>NZ_RBXE01000001.1:0-5316867 GCF_003635085.1 Streptomyces sp. 1114.5 | reverse complement strand
CCGAAGCTGCAGGATCAGCATCCTCTCGCTGATGCCGTCGAGCGTTCGACGCAATTCGCCGAAGCGCAGCGGGCTTTCGCCGAGCCAGAACAGGATCAGACCCTTCCACTTCCCTCCCATGACGTCGATGGCGGCGTCCAGTCCGCAGGTGTAGCTCCGCTTCGTCATCCGCTCTCCGATCCGTGCCCGCGATGCCCGCATGCCCGCACAATTCTGTCGGTACCCAACAGAATTGTAGGTACTTGTGGATCCACCGGTGTCCTCGCAGCATGGAGCCCGTATCCAACTCCTGCCGAATTCGGGGAAGTTCGGCAGCCGACGATCGGAGCAGAGGAATGACCGGGCAATCCGACCGCACACCCGTGACCGTCATCGGACTGGGCTCGATGGGCAGCGCACTGGCTGCGGCGTTCATCGACGCCGGGCACCCGACCACCGTCTGGAACAGGACCGGGTCGAAGGCCACGCCGTTGGTGGCGAAGGGCGCCGTCCACGCGGCAGGGGTCGAGGTGGCGGTAGCGGCGAGCCCGCTGGTCGTCGCTTGCCTGACGACGTACGGGGACACCGTCGAGGCCCTCGCCCCGGCCGCCGCAGCCGGGGCGCTCGCGGGACGCGCCCTCGTGACGCTGAACAGCGGCTCGCCGTCCGGTGCCCGCCGGACGGCCGCGTGGGCGCTCGGCCACGGCGCGCGCTACCTCGACGGGGCGGTCAAGAACGTACCGTCCGCCGTCGGCGCCGAGGACACCCTTCTGTACTACGGCGGGGATGGCGACGTCTTCGCCGAGTTCGAGTCGACGCTGCGGGTGCTGGGCGGTGACACCGTCCACCTCGGCGCCGACCCGGACCTCGCCGCCCTGTACGAGACGGCGGTGGGCGCCACCCTGCTGCCCGCGCTCGTCGGCTTCTTCCAGGGCGCCGCGGCGCTGCAGGCACGCGGCCTGGAAGCCGGGTCGATGGTGCGGTTCAGCGTCAAGTGGTTCGAGATGATCAATTCGGTGCTGCCCCTCTTCGCCGAGCAGATCGACAGCGGCGAGTACGCCGTGCCCGGGTCCTCCGTGAACGTCTTCCTCGCCGGAGCCCCTTCGGCCGAGGAACTCGGCTGGGAAGCCGGCCTCGACGTGCGGTGGCAGGCACCGCTGTACGACCTGCTGCGCCGGGCGGTCGAGGCCGGTCACGGCGACCACAGCGTCTCCGCCGTGGCCGAGGTCCTCAAGCTCACCTCCCCGGACCGTCAACCGCGGTGACCGCCACCGGTCCGGCCGCGCGAGAATGGGCGCGTGACCGACAGCCGGCTCCCCCGGGGCATCACTACCCTGTTCCCCGGCGCCCCGCCGCGGCCACGCCCGGCGAGCGGGCGGCGTCGCAGCTCCTCCACCTGCGGACGGCGGAGGTGCCCCTCCCGCTCCTGGCCGCGGCTGCGGAGCTGATCACCCCGCAGCTGGAGAGCGCGGACCCGGTCACCCGCGAGGCCGCCGCCGACGTCCGCGCCCGTCTGCTCGCAGCCCTCGACGGCGCCGCCCCGCGCACCGCCCGACCGGGCACGGGCCGAGGCCGAGGCCGACGCCCGCCCCGGGCGGCGACCGGGGCCGGGCTGTGCGCGGGGTCGTTGACCGGGGGTGCCCACCGACCCCGCTGCCCGGATCGATGCCGCCGCCGTCGCCTGCGCCGCACATAGCCCCCGCGTACGGGAGGCCCTTGCTCCGGCTCAGGTTCTCCTGGCCGGGGTGCGGGCGCTGATCCTCGCCGGCTTCGACCACCAACGCGCAAGCGGACACTGACGGACTGGCGCAACGGTCGGTCGGCACGGCACTTTGACCGACCTCTTCCTCTGCTGTCGCGAGGAAGAGGTGTCGATCGGGCCGACCGCTTGCCCATCGGTGCTGACCTGCGCAGACGTCTCCCATGGGGAAGCCGGTCACAACCTCCGGTGCAACGCACGGCGCAACCTCCCGGCCCACTGTCCAGGCAACGGTCCAGCACCCCATGGAGGCAACCCCTCCGCAGGGTCAGCATGCCCACCACCCCCGTGCTGCCGAACACTGGACCCGGTCAGCGGTGGCGGCCCTGGGGGCCGGGGGAAGCGAGGACGTCGACGCGCAGCGAGGTGATCACGTCGCGCCGGGGTCGGCAGGTCGGCGATGTCGTAGGAGTGGCCCCGGCCGCCGGGGCCACGGTCGGTGGGGCCACGGTCGGTGGGCGGGGGCCGACCAGGCCGACAGGCCCGTGGCATCGCGGGGAACAGGGGCATTGCCGAGACGAAACCGGGGGTGGTCTGCCGGCGACAGCGGACTGGCTCTCGGGACTGCCCGGCCGCCGGCGGCAGGGGAGTGCTGTCCCCTGGGGGTGAAGCGGAACAGGCAGCCGGGGCAGTGGCGGTGACGGCGGGTGCTGTCGCTTCTCTCCGGGGCGACATGGGCGCCGGTCGGGGCTCGGCGACGGCCCGCGACGGCCGGCGGCGGCGTGGTGACCCCCCGGGCACCGTGTCGGCGGTTCGGCGCCGGTCCCGGGGCAGGCCGGGACGACGGCGGTGCGACGGACGACACGGGGAACAGCGAATCGTCTGTGACCGGGTCGGCCTGCGGAACCGCCCCAGGGTGGAACAGCGGGGCCTGGCTCGGGGCGCCGGCGGGCTACGAGGATCCACTGGGCAAGCACGCTGGCGGCCGGAGCACGGTTGTCCTCGTGAAGATTTTGCTCAGCCATACCGGAGCAGGAACCCGGCGTCGTACCCGGGCGGCACCTCCGGGACCCGGCAACCACCCTGCCTGGCGGCCGGCCGGTGGCGAAGCATCAGGGCCGATCCGATCCCGAGCCGGACAGGACAAGCAGGCAGGCAGGCAGGCAGGCAGGTGGCTTGCCCGAGCCGGTGGGCAAGCCACCTGCCTGCGCCTTTCGGGGGCCGGGCAAGCCCACGGGCAAGCGTGTGCGAGGAAGGCGCATGGCATTGGCCTGAAGAGGAGAGGCGTCAGGACCGGAACGTTCTTCCTCGTTCGGGATCTCCACCCACCCGGACACACCGACCCGTCGTTACTGCGCGCGAGGGGCCGGTACGGACGGCGGGCTATCGCCGCGCCGGCCTGCAGCCGGACACCGCAACGACGGCCGGGGCGACCGGGGGCCGAGGGCACGGGCACGCACGACGAGCCGCCAGGCTCCGGCGGTCGCCGGTGCCCGGGATGGAGGTGGCCTCGGCGATGGCGGGTGGGTGGGTGGGTGGGTGGGTGGGGTCAGGGGGCGGCGAACAGGGTGGGGAAGGTGGGGGCCAGCCAGGGGCGGCGGCCCCAGGCGAGGACCTTGCCGCGGGTGAGGGCGGCGGTGGCGGTGTGGCGGCCCAGCGCGATGAGGAGGAAGGCCACCGGTTCGGTCAGGATCGTGCAGTCCGGGCGGCGCGGTGGTTGCGGGGTGACCACGGCGGCGCCGTCGGTGAAGGTCACCGCGAAGGCGCCGAGGCCGCGCACCCGTAGCCGGTAGCAGGCGCTGTGGCCGGCCGCGGCACGGGTGTCCACCACCCTGGGCATGGCGGTGCGCAGAAATGGCATCGTCAGCCCGGCGCGGTGGCGGTCGACCGGGTGCGGCCGCCCGAGGGCGACGGCGATGTCGTAGAGGTGGCCGAGCATGTGGGTCAGCAGGTAGGCGCCGAGGGTGTCCAGGTCCATCGGGCCGAGCGGGGTCAGTACCGGTTCGGTGCCGCTGCGCGGGCGGGCTGCGGTCGTGAACTCCCGTGCCCAGTAGGCGATCTCCCCGGCGAGGACGGCCGGGCGCCGCTCGGGCCGCTCGGCCAGTGAGGCCTGGTTCGCGGCGGCCAGCGAGCCGGCAGTGCCGTCCCCGTAGGGCCGCTCCTCGCCTGCGGCCAGGGCGGCCATCAGCTCGTTGGCCATCGCGAGGTGCGCGGCGGCCTCGGCGACCGTCCACTCGGCACCGGGTATCGGGATGTCGCCGTGGGCGCCGGCGAGCAGGGCGGGGGCCTCGTCGCCGACCGCGGCCACTGCCTCGAAGAGCGCGGTGCGTGCGGCACCGGCTGAGGGCTGGGGGAACGTCATGGTGGTGAAGACTGGCCCACCCTCACACTGCTGTCCAGACCTGCGGCCCGCAGCGCAGCGTGATGCCGCGCGGGGCGCCGGGGGCCCCGCGCCGTGCAACCGGGGCCCGCGCCGCTGGTGCGCGGCGCGGGGCGGGTGGGCGGGGGCGCGTTGCGGGCCGTGGGCGGGTCAGGACTGGCGGCGCAGGCGGCGGGCGAGCGGGAGCGCGGCGGTGCCGAGGGCGGCGGAGGCGGGCACCGTGTCGGCGGCGGGCTTGGCGGTGGTGTTCCCGGGGGCCTGGGCGGCGGCGACCTTGACGGTGCTGCCCTGGCTGCGGGTGGTGGTGCCGCGGAACGGGGTGGCGCCCCCGTTGACGAACAGGCACGGGTCGATCGAGGTCGCGCCCGGCGGCGTGGTCGCGTCGTAGGACACCCGCACCCGGGTCACCGTGGTCTTCCCGGCGCCGATGGAGGAGTCGCGGCCCTGCAGGTAGACGCCGGGCCTGTCGTCCGGGATCCCGTCGAAGACCTTCTCCGGCGTGGTTCAGCTGCCGTCCGCCTGGCGGACCTGGACGGTGGCGTGGGGTCGACGAACAGGACGTTGCCGAGGTTGGTGTACGCGGATGGGGTGGGGTTGGCCAGCACCGCGTCGAACTCGATCGGCGCCCCGCCGGCGATCGCCGTGGCGGGCACGTGGGCCAGCGAGCTGCCGATGGGGTCGACCGTGATCGTGCTGACCTGCTCGCCCAGGTTCTCCCCCCGGTTCCCGGCACGGTCAGGCGCGAGCTCAGGGTGATGGCGCGAAAGCCCCCGTTGCTCGCGCCGGCGTGCGCAAGGCCCATCGGGGCGCCGATGCGCACGTCCAGCTTCCCGCTCGTGCCGGCCGCGACCGCGGTGGCGCCGGTCATGCCGTGGCAGGTGGCCTGGTCACCGCCTGGGTAGAAGTCCAACGGGACCGACTTCCAGATGCCGTCCGCCGGGTCCTTGTAGTCGATCGTGATCGCGTGCGGCGGCGTGCCGGCCTCGGTGGAGGTCTGCAGCAGGAGCGCGTACGAGGTGTCCTCGGTGCCGGTGTTGGTGATGGTCTCGGTGAACGCGACCGGCTGCCCGGCGAAGCCGACCGCCGCCGGCGCCTGGACGCTCAGCGCCCCGGCCTGCGCGTCGTGCAGGGCCTGGGCGGAGGCCGTGGCAGCGGCGGTCGACGGCGCGACGGGAACGGCGGGCCGTCTGCGCCGGGAGGGCGAGCGAGCCAAACTCGGGGTTCGACTGCGCCGGAAAGGCTGGACGGATGACGTGTGTGAGCGAGTCGGTGAGCGGCCGGGACGCGCGCCTGTGAACCCTTGCGGTCCACGGGCGGAGCATCGCCCCGCCGGAAGGTGGCCCCCTTCCGCGCCTGTCATCTGACCAAGACGCGCAGCCCCGTCGGGTTGCAGAGGGATCCGAGAATTTTTTCGGACCCTCGAACCGGGGCGGGGCTGCTTCGTTCAGCCGGCGCCGGTGACCAGGGCGGTGGCGGCCTCGGTGAAGGCGCGCACGCGGGCGGCGGGGTCGCCGCCGCGGCGGATCAGGCCCCATTCGAGCGGCGGCGCGCCGTGCAGGGGGACGTAGGCGACATCCGGGCGCGGGTAGTAGCGCCGGGCGTGGGCCCCGACGGGCAGGACGCCCCGCCCGGCGGCGACCAGGGTCAGCGCCTCGGCGACGGTCTCGGCCGACGGGCCTGGTGCGGCGGCGTCGGCCGACGGGCCTGCCCGGTCCGCGGGTGGCGCTTCCACGGGGGCGCCGTCCGGCAGCCGTACCACCGGCACCGCCGCCAGGTCCCGGACCGAGGCGCCGTCCGGGCGGTCGAAGAGGTGCCCGGCGGGGACGGCGAGCATCCGGGCCTCGCGCACCAGGACCGGACCGGCGGCGATGCCCTGCCCCGGCGCGGACAGGGGCACGAGGGACAGGTCCACCTCGCCCTCGCGCAGCCAGCGGACCGTCTCCGTCATCCGCGCCTCCCGCAGCACCACCTCGCAGCCGGGCGCCCGCTCCCGGAACAACTCGACCACCCCGACGAGGAGTTGGCCGGCGGCGGCACCGGCGTAGGCGACCCGCAGCGTGCCGGACAGGCCCCGCCCGGCCTCCACGGCCCCCTGCAGCGCGGCCCCCACCGCCTCCCAGGCCGGCCCCAGCTCCTGCGCCAACCTGCGGCCGAGCGGCGTGAGTTCGACCCGGCGGCTGGTGCGCTCGAACAGCGCCGCCCCCACCCGCCGCTCCAGCTTGCGGATGGTCTGGCTCACGCGCGCGGTGGACACCCGCAGCCGCTCGGCGGTGCGCCCGAAGTGCAGCTCCTCCGCGAGTGCCAGGAACGCCTCCACCTCGTACCGCTCGATCACACGCCACCCCGTCGTTAAGCCCGAGTTCACGATCATTGCGCAGACGGCCGTTGTTCGCCAACGATCACGGCGGGAGAGTGGGGGACGTCGAAGCCGAACTCCCCCACCCCGCGGAGGACATCATGACCGCCCACCCCCTGCAGGCGCTGGCCGCGCAGCCCGGCGACACCGCCGCCGTCGTCGCCGAACTGCGCGACCGCGCCGAGATCACCGACGCCCTCCACCGCTTCGCCCTCGGCCAGGACCTGAAGGACCGCGAGCTGTTCGCCTCGGCCTTCACCGCCGACGCGGAACTGGACTTCCGCCCCGCCGCCGCCCGCTGGGGCGCCGAACCGCCCCTGATGACCGGCCGCGACACCATCGTCGACACCATCCTGGCCATGTTCACCGGCCGGGTGGACACCACCCACCAGGTCACCAACCCGCGCATCGCCGTCGACGGGGACACCGCCCGCCTCACCGCACTCGTCGAGGCCCAGCACCTGCTCACCGACGGCTCGGGCACCCACGCCCTGCTCAAGAACCCCTACACCGTCGATTTGGTCCGTGGCGACGGCGGCCGCTGGCTCGTCCACCGGATGCGCATCGACAACAGCTGGCTCACCGGCGACCCCACCGCCGTCTTCGGCGCCTGAACGGTGACCGGAAGCCGCGGTCGGCCGCCGGCTGCCGGCCCGTAGGAATCGGCGCGGCGCCGGCGGGACGGTGATCGCCGGCGACGGCGGCCGGTGACTGCGGCCGGGGCTGGGGAGCCTGCTCCGCCCGACTGATCCCGGGCGATAAGCGTACGATCCGTATCCCTGCAGGTCGGCGCGGTGTGTCTGACGAGCTGTGAGGTCCGCTCGGGCGGTGGCAGCGCTTGCGGGGGGTGACGGCGCATGGCTGTCTGAAGTCGTGGCGAGGCCGACCGGCGCCGCCGCTTCATTTCCTGGATATCCGTGGAGGATCTTTCCCATGCGTGCTCTCAAGCGTGTTCTGGCCGTCAGTGCTCTCACCGTCCCGCTCGTGATCGGCTGCGCCGGTCTGGCCTCGGCCCAGGAGGGCCTGGACGCGAACTTCGGCAAGGGCTACTTCACCGCGAACCAGAACGGCGCCGGCGTCGCGGCGGTCGAATCACACGTCGGCCCCGACGGCATCTCGCACGCCGACTTCTGGATCTTGGCCGACGACAACGGAGTCACCGGCTCGTTCACGGGTTCCGGCGCCACCTGGAACAACGGCTGACGAAACCGCGGCACCGGGCGGGCGGGAGCGGTCACCCGCCCTGCCCGACCAGGCGGCCAGGCCCCGGCGGGCGTCCTGAGGATTCCTCAGGACGCCCGCCGGGGCCCGTCTGCGGGGCGGCCGTGGGGTCGGCCACGGGGTCGGACCTTCAGACCTTCAGGCCGTGGCGGGTGACGTACCAGAAGTGGAAGGCGAACAGCCCGCCCAGCACCGCCAGCCACTGCAGCGAGTTCACCAGCGGCACCAGGTCCACCGGCAGAGTGGAGGCCAGGACCACCCGGATCACGGCGTCCACGGCGAACCCGAGGCCCCAGACCGCGGTCAGGGTCCGCAGGTGGCGGCGGAAGGCCGCGTCGTGGTCCCAGCGCCCCACCCACTCCTGGGCGCCCGCCTCGCCGATCTTGGCGGCGACGATCGAACGCGCCGCGGTCAGCATGAACGGGCGCTGCGTGGCCAGGGTGCCCAGCACCCAGATCCCGAGCACGCCGAACACCCAGCTGTCGCGCACCAGCAGCACCCGGGGGCTGCCGCTGACCATCGACATCAGCGCACCGACGACGATCATCAGCAGCGTGAAGACCGGCATCACCTCGATCCGGCGGCTGCGCACCATGCCGAGCACCAGCCACGGCACCAGCAGCAGGCTGCTGACCAGGAGCGCGGCCCACTGGCTGAGGCCCACGCCCTGCAGGACGTAGAAGCCGCCGAGCGGCAGCGCGAGTTCGAAGACCAGCGACTTGACCAGTGCGCGCTTGGCGGCGCGGGACTTGTGGGCCTTCTGGTCCGCGCCCGGTGCGGACGCGGCGGCCTGCGGGCCGGTCTCCCGGTCGGTGTCCTGCTGGGTGTCCTGTCCGACCTGCTTGTTCACGATCTCCCCCATCACGCTCGCCCCTCCCATGACTGCCTCTGCCCTGTCCTGTGTGACCTGCTGATCCGGGTGTGCCGCTACGGTTCGGCGCGGGTGGCCCGGTCGAAGGTGTCCGCGAGTTCGCGGCCGGCCTCGGCGACGTCGAAGGTCGGATCGCCCACCCAGCGCATCACCACGGCGTCGATCGCCCCGCGCAGCGCGACGAGCATCAGCCGGGGGTCGAACTCCCGGAACTCGCCCGCCTCCTGGGCTGCGCGGACGGCCTGCTCCTGGCTCTCCATCAGCTGCTGCACCGAGGCCTGGTAGCCCACGTTGGTCGGGTCGTCCCCGCCGAGGTTGGGCAGCACCTCGATCAGCGCCTTCAGGTGCTGGGGGCAGACCGTGAGCAGTTCGACGTTGGACTCGATGAACGCCCGCAGCCGCTCCCGTGCGCCCTCGGCCGCGCCGACCCTGGGCGCCATGAAGCCGGCGGTCACCCTGGTCACCTCGGCGACGACCTCGTGCATCAGGTCGTCCTTGCCGGCGAAGTGGTACGAGATCATCCCGGTGCTGCTCAGCCCGGCCTGCTTCGCGATCCGGCTGAACGAGGCCTTCGCGTAGCCCAGTTCGGCGACCACTTCGATGGCGGCCTGCACGATCTGCGCCCGGCGCCCCGTCTCGGTGAACGTCCGACCCATCCCCACGCCTCCTTGCCCCTGCGAGCAAGCTCTTGCTCGCCTGAGCAAGACTCTAGGGCAGTTTGCTCGCCTGAGCAAGAACTTGCCCGCGCGAGCAAAAATCTGGGCGTGCGGGGTGGTGCGGTGCAGTGCGGGGCTCGGGGTCGCAGTGGTGATACGCGGGGCGACCAGGGCGACCAGGGCGACCAGGGCGACCGTACGGCGAGGCGGAGGGCACGGCGGGGGGCGGAGGGCCGGGGGGAACGAGGAGGGCCGGGCGGGCGTGCGGGGATTCCGCGCGCCCGCCCGGCCCCCGGCCGGTGGCGTGTCAGGCGACCCGGCGCCACGCGCTCCAGCTGCCGTCCGCGGAGTGGAAGCGGGACCACAGGCCGCCGTCCGTGCCCTTCGCGCCGACCTCGAACTGGCCGAGGCCCACGTCGGAGGCGATGATGCCGACCCCGCCGACCAGGTAGCCGCCCAGGGACGACCAGGCACTCTTCTTGCCGGACGCGCTGCTCGAACGCGTCCACACGGCGTGGTCGGTTCCGATCACGAAGGCCTGCCGGCGGCCGTCCCGGTAGGCGTACTCCACGATGCCGGGCTGACCGTACTCGGCACCGCAGAGGTACTCGCCGCCCCAGGTGGGGCTGACGCAGTGCATCGGCTCCGCCACCGCGTCGGCGGGCGCCGCCGTCAGCGCGACACCGGCGAGAACGGCGGCCGCCACCGCCGTCTTGATCTTCTTCACGGGTACTCCTCAGTCGGTACGGACCGAAGCCGCCCGTCCGGCGGGCGGCCCCCTCACCTGAGGTGACGGGCGTCCGGAATCGACGGGTTCACCCGTGCCGCCGGCTGCGTGGGCAGGACGCGGGCGGGGCGGACGAGGGCGGCGAGGAGCGGGGGCAAGGCGGGACGGGGAGCGCGGTCCTGCCGCTTGACCCGCGCCGCACCCGCTCCCGCGAAGTGCGCCGGGATCACCAACTCCCCTTCTGCTGCCGCCCGTTCCAGCACCTTCAGCCGGCTGGCCGCCGCCCGGACCGGATCCAGGCAGAAGCAGCTGCTGCACGAGGGTGCTCCAGCTGCACGGGCGAGTGCATCAGGTCCCATTCCGCCCACCGCCGCGGGTCCGCCCCGCTGCTGGTGCGTGCCGCGGACCCGGCCGCCGGGTCGAAGAACGCCCGGTCCGCCGCCGGCATCCTCACTGCGCGCGCGGGACGAAACCTGCCAGGTCCAAGCTGATGATCGCATTCATGTCGGCTTCCTCTCGCCCCGCTCCGCCTGGGAGCACCCCGTTCACGGGCCGGTGGGGCGTCAGTTCCCCAGGGCGCGGGGGCCGGGGCACGACGGGCGAGGACGGGGGCTCGGGAGTGCGCCGGCCCAGCGGTGGAGGGCGGCTTCGAGGTCTGCGGCCGCGTCGGCGGTGCGGCCGGTGTCGCAGGCCCAGGCGACCACCCCGTCCGGGCGGACCAGCACGCCGGCCGGCGTCGCGGCACCCGGGTCGGCGACGGCGCTCACCCGCCCCTTCCAGGCCTCGGCGAGGCGGGCGAGCGCGCCGTCCGGGGTGCGGTCGAGCAGCAGGAAGCCGCCGCCGTGGCCGTGGTCGGCCAGCCGGGAGCCGTCCCCCAGCCACAGGTCGGGGGCGCAGCGGCCGACCAGGGGGTGGCTGCCGGGCAGGTCGACGCGCTGGGTGACGCCGGAGATCTGCTTGACGGCGTGGGTCGCGCCGTCCGGGGTGGCGAGCAGGTCGGCGAGGACCTGCCGCAGGGCGGCCGACGCGGCGTCCCCGCGCATCACTGCGGTCTGGGCCCGCGTCCAGTCCAGTACCCAGGCGCCCAGGGGGCGGCGTTCGGCGTCGTAGCTGTCGAGCAGCCCCTCGGGCGCCCATCCGGCGACCACGGCGCCGAGCTTCCAGCCCAGGTTCATCGCGTCGCCGACCCCGAGGTTGAGCCCCTGGCCGCCGAACGGCGAGTGCACGTGCGCGGCGTCGCCGGCCAGCAGCACGCGGCCCGACCGGTAGGCGGCGGCCTGGCGGGCGTTGTCGCTCCAGCGGGTCGCGGCGCCGCGCAGCGCGGTCAGCGTGACGTCGGTGCCCGAGACCCGGCGCAGGACGGCCTGCAGTTCGTCGAGGGTGACGGGTGTCGTACGGTCGGCGGGCGGGCGGGCGAACTCCACGGTGGCCACCCGCCCGGGCTGCGGCCCGCAGCGGTACGCGCCCCGGGCCGACCACGTCCATCCGTCGGCGAGCTTCTCCGGGTCGGCGATGTCGACGAGCGCCGCGTGTCCGGTGAGTTCGGGGTCGGTGCCGGGGAAGGCGATGCCCGCGAGGCGGCGTACGGTGCTGCGCCCGCCGTCGCAGCCGACCAGCCAGCGGCTGTGCACCGGGCCGGCGGTGGTGGTGGCGAGGACGGCGTCGCCGGTGTCCTCCAGCCCGGTGACCTCCACCCCGCGGCGCACCGGGACGCCGAGCCGTGCGACGTGGCCGGCCAGCAGTTCCTCCAGTTCGCGTTGCGGGACCATCCGCGCTGCGTCGACCGCGGTGTGCGCGGCGAGGTCGGGGTCGGTCCAGTCGACGAGGCCGGGGTCGAGGACCATCCCGGCGAAGTGCCCGGTGAAGCGCGGCTCGCCCGCCGGCCGGCCGGCACCGGGGCGCAGGCTGTCGGCACCGGGGCGGGGGCCGTCGGCCGGGTTCGCGAAGGGCCCCGTCCGGGCGAGCAGGTCCCGGTGCACCCGTTCGGCGGCGGGCAGCAGGCCGCGGCGGTCGAGCGCCTGGGCCGTCGGCACGTTGATCGCCCCCGCCTTCATGCCCGGGTCGGGCTCGGCCAGCCGTTCGAGCACCTGCACCCCCACCCCGCACAGCGCCAGTTCCGCGGCGAGCACCAGGCCCACCGGCCCGGCTCCGACCACGGTCACCTCCACGTCCGTGGCGGTGCCCGTAGCAGTGTCGGTGGCGGTGGCGGTGTCCGCGTGGTGGTTCATCGGCTTCATGACGAACAGTGTTCCATAAACGAACAGCGTTCACTACGGCTCGGCGGCAGCCCGGTGGAGGACGGGGAGGGGCCCGGGCCGGTGCCCCCTGCCGCCGGCTGCCGGGGCGGCGTCAGGCCCGGGCGGCGGCCTGGCGGGTGCGGCGGGCGAGGCGGTGGAGGCGCTGGACGGCGACGAAGCGGTGCATCCGGTCGGCCAGCGTCAGACGGTACTTGAGGCGCAGCTGGGTGTTCAGGCCGGCGAGGCGGTCGGGGCCGATGGCCCGGAGCAGTCGGCTGACGTGCTGCTGGTAGGTCTCGCGGTAGTCGCGGTCGCCGTCCGGGACGGTCCAGAAGAACATCGGGATCTCCTCGACCAGGCAGTTGCGGTCGTAGGCGCGCAGGTGGTCGGCGAACACCGGCTCGGGGCGGGCGAGCAGCCATTCGCGGACCAGTTCCATCGAGCGGACCCGGTCGATGAGGCCGCGCGGGTCGGTCCTCTTCTGGGTGATGGACAGGTCGCCGTCCTCGCGCACGCGCCAGTGGTAGATCGGGTCGGCGAGGACGTCGACGCGTTCGGCGAGGAAGTGGTGGGGCACGCTGACCGGCGCGTCCTCGTACAGGATGCCCTCGGGGTAGAGGATGCCCGCGGCGTCGAAGAAGGAGCGCCGGTAGACCTTGTTCCAGGCGGTGCGGTCGGTGACCAGGGCGGGCAGTTCGCTGACGTGGGTGCGCAGCCGGGTCTCGCGGAACGGGCGGCGGTGGGCGTGGGAGGGGGTGAGGCCGGTGGTGCGCAGGCGCATCGCGTTGCCGGTGGCGAAGTCGGATCCGGTCTCGTCCAGCGTGCCGATCATCAGCTCGTACGCGTGCGGGGGCAGGGTGTCGTCGCTGTCGACGAAGGCGAGGTAGGCGGTGCCGGGGGTGAGGTGGCGCCAGCCGGTGTTGCGGGCGGCGCCGAGGCCCTTGTTCTCCTGGCGGACCAGCCGGAAGCGCGGGTCACGGTCGGCGTAGGCCGCGGCGATGGCGGGGCCGTCGTCGGTCGAACCGTCGTCGACCATGACGCATTCGAAGTCCTCGAAGGTCTGGGCCGCGATCGAGTCCAGGCATTCCCGGAGGTAGCGCTCGACGTTGTAGATCGGGACGACGACGGACAGGCGCGGGGCCATCGGACGGCCTTTCGCTCAAGCGGCGGACGGGCCGGACGGACCGGGCGGGTGCGCGCCGCCGACGGCCGTCACCGGCAGTGGCCCGAATGTAGGGACAGCATACGGCTGTTGGGCGAACGCGCAGTGGCGTCGAGCCTGCCGGGCGGTGGAGCAGGCGTGTCCTGCGTCAACCGCACGGGAACGGCGTCAACCGCGTGTGAACGGCTTCGCCCGTGCGTGGGAGGCGTCTTCCTATAGTGGGCGCCATGACCGACCCGCGCCCCACCTCGGCCTTCCACGCGGCCAACGCCGACCCCGCGCTCACCGACCGGTTGACCGCCGCGCTGGACGTCCAGGCCGGCAATCCCGGTGTGCGGCGGCTGCGCGCGTGGGCGCACGAACGCCTCGCCGCGCGCCCCGGCGAGCGGGCGCTGGACGTCGGCTGCGGCACCGGCTCGGAGACCCGGGTGCTCGCGGCGGCGGTCGCCCCGGGCGGCACCGCGACCGGTCTCGAACCCCACCCGGGCCTGCGCGCGGTCGCCGAGCGGCGCGCCGCCGAGGCCGGCAGCCCGGCCCGTTTCCTGGACGGCGACGCGCTCGCGCTGGCGCTGCCCGATGCCGGGGTGGACGTGGTCTGGTGCGAGCGCGTCCTGCAGCACCTGGACGATCCGGAGCGGGCCGTCGCCGAGATCGCCCGGGTCCTGCGCCCGGGCGGGCGGGTCGCCCTGCTCGACACCGACTGGTCCACCTTCGTCCTGCACCCGGCCGCCCCGGAGGTCCGTCCCGCGCTGGCCTCGGTCGCCCGGGCCGCCGCCGCCACCCCGGACGCCGGGCGCAGCCTGGCGCTCTGGCTGGCCGGGGCGGGGCTGGCCGTCGACGAGCTCGGCGCCGACGTCCTCGTGCACGATCCGCGCACCGTCAGCCGGCCGATCGTCCAGGGGCTCGGCGCGGCGGCCCTCGGGCGGGGCCTGATCACCGAGGAGCAGCGCGAGCGGCTCCTCGCCGGCTTGGAGGCCGCGGCCGGACAGGGCGCCTTTCACCTGTCGGTGACGATGTTCGCCGTCGTCGCCCACCGGCCCGGCTGACCGGCCGTCCGCCCGGCCGGCCCCGCTGAGCGGCTGCCTTCCCGGCCCGAGGGGGCACGGGCCGGGCGGACGGGCCGGTGGGCGGAGGCGGTGGGCGGGCCGGTGTCAGAGCGGGTCCCCCAGCGGGCCGAACCTCTCCTCCAGGTTCTCGGCCCAGTGGGCGGCGAAGTCCGGCCGGGTGCCGTCGGTGTCGGTGAAGCCGTACTCCCGGTACAGGCCCCAGGTGGCCAGCGCCTTCCCGGTCTTGGCCATGACGTTCGGGTCGGCGGCCAGGGCGGCCACGGCCCGGCCCAGGTAGGCGGGGCTCTCGGAGTGGGCGAAGTCCGGGTCCTGTGCCGCGCCCTCGCGCCAGGTCTGCTCGGTGACGCCGAAGTGCTCCAGGACGGCCTCCGAGCGCAGGAAGCCCGGGGTGATCGCGAGGGCCGCGACGCCGTGCGGGGCGAGTTCGGCGGCCTGGGCGACGGCGAGGCGGATGACCGCCGACTTCGCCAGGTCGTAGAAGAAGGAGCCGCGGTAGCGGGCGGTGTTGCCGTCGGTGACCTCGACGACCAGGCCGCTCCCGCGGGCGACCATCAGCGGCAGCGCGTACCGGCTGGTGATCACATGGGTGTCCACCGCCTGGCGCAGCAGCCGCAGGCCGGTGTCGAGGTCCTGCTCCCACAGCGGGTGGTTCCAGTCGGTCAGCGGGTCCGCGCCCCAGACGGAGTTGACCAGGACGTCCAGGCGCCCGTCCTGGTCGGCCGCGATCCGCTCGACCAGGGCCCGGACCTCCTCGGGGCGGCTGTGGTCGGTGCGCACGGGGATGCCCAGGCCGCCGGCGCCGGTGATGCGGGCGGCGGTCTCCTCGATGGTCTCCGGGCGGTCCAGGTCGGAGCGGGCGCCCGTGCTGCTGCGGCCGGTGACGTACACCGTGGCGCCGGCCGCGCCGAGTTCGACGGCGATGCCGCGCCCTCCGCCCCGGGTGCCTCCGGCGACCAGGGCCACCTTTCCGGCCAGCGGGCGCGTGTCGGTCGTCATGAATCCTCCGGGGTGTCGGCGGGGAGCGGCTGGAGACGGGGCGAGGGGTGGGACGGGCGGCGGGGGGACGGCCGGTGGGGCGGGCGGTGGGGGGAGAGCGCGGCGTCGAGTTCCCGGCGCAGCCGCTGCCCGAGGGTGCCTTCGCGTTCGAGGGCCCAGGTCAGGCCCGCGCCGGCGGTGACCGCCTGCACGGTGCGGGTCAACGCCGGGACGTCCGTTGCAGCGCGCAGCTCTCCGGTGTCGGCGGCCTGCGCCAGCAGGTCGCCGATCGCCCGTGCCTGGGCGTGGTGGACGGCCAGCGCGCGCTCGTGGAGCTGCGGGTCGGCGAGGTCCGCGCACAGGAAGGCCAGGTGGTTGGCGAAGGCCTGCGGCGTGGCCAGCTGCGCCGTCGCCTCGGTCAGCAGCTCCGCCAGGGCGGCGAGGGCACCGTCGGGCGTGCGGCGCACCCGCCCGATCAGCTCGTCGGCGTCCCGGACGGACTGGTCGGCGAGCGCCAGGAGCAGCCCGCGCTTGGAGCCGAACCGCTGGACGAGGGTGCCCGGGACGACCCCGGCCTCGCCCGCCACGGCGGCCAGGGTGAGCCCGGCGGGCCCCACCCGGCCCATGACCCGTGCCGCCGCGCGCAGGATCACCACGTCGTCGACCCCTCGGGGGCGTCCCATCGTCGTCACCTCGTTAATAAATGGCTGTTCATTTATTAAACACCGGGCACCGGGCGGCGGGCAATGCAGGGGCAGGACAGGGACGGGCCAGGAGGCGGGACGGGGGCAGGCGGGGTGGTGAATTAACCCGGATGGAGTAGTTTTGTCGTGCTCCACCCGCCGTACCCTCGCTTCCAGCAGACCATCGAAGGACCGTGCGAGCGGGCCACCAGGCGATGAGGTGATGGACATGCAGCAACCGTTGAGCGGAGACGTGCCGGAGTCGGCTTCCGAGGTCCGGCGACAGCTCTACACCGGATCGGAGCGCCCCTTCGACCCGGAGGACCTCGTGATGGCGTCGGGCCGCGACGTCACCCCCGAGCGTGTCGCCTGGGCGAGGCAGCAGATCGAGCAGAAGGGCGCCGCCGCCCTGGAGCGCTACCTCCCCTGAACCCACCACCCCCGAAGGGCCCGGCCCGCCCGCCGGGCCCCCGGGCGGGCACCCACCGCGAGCGGGCATCCGGCCCCCGCGCCGCCGGCGCCGGGACCGGCCGCCGGCGCCAGGGTCGATTGTCAGTGCGAGTGGCGATGATGATGCCCATGAACGACGCCGCTCTGCTCACCCCCGGCGACTACGCCGACGCCGTCACCGCCGCCGTCCGGGCTGCCGCCGCCTACTACACCGACGGCGCCACCCCGCTCGGCGACGACGAGTACGACGCCCTGCTGCACACCATCGCGGCCTACGAGCAGGCGCACCCGGGCCAGGCGCTGCCGGACTCCCCCACCGGGAAGGTCGCCGGCGGCGCGGTCGAGGGCGACGTGCCGCACAGCGTGCCGATGCTGTCGCTGGACAACGTCTTCTCCGCCGAGGAACTCACCGACTGGGCGGCCGGGCTGGAGCGCCGCCTGGGCCGCCCGGTGGACGCCTGGTGCGTGGAGCCCAAGCTCGACGGCCTGGCCGTCGCCGCCCGCTACCGCGCCGGGCGCCTCCACCAACTGATCACCCGTGGCGACGGCCTCGCCGGCGAGGACATCAGCCACGCCGCGGACGCCGTCCTGGGCCTGCCCGCCGCGCTCGCCGAGCCCGTCGACGTCGAGCTGCGCGGCGAAGTCCTGCTCACCCGCGAGCAGTTCGAGCACGCCAACGAGGTGCGCACCGCGCACGGCGCCGTCCCCTTCGCCAACCCGCGCAACGGCGCCGCCGGCACCCTGCGCGCCAAGGACCGCCCGTACCGCGTCGAGCTGACCTTCTTCGGCTACGCCGCCGTGGGCCTGGACACCGCTGCGGGCCCGGACGGCGAGCTCACCCACAGCGCCCTCCTGGAGCGCCTGGCCGCGCTCGGGGCCAACACCGCCGCCACCACCGCCGCCCACCCGCTGCGCTGCGCCACGCTGGAGCAGGCGCAGCAGCGCATCGAGGAGATCGCCGCGCTGCGCCCGGCCCTGCCGTTCGGCATCGACGGCGTCGTGGTCAAGGCGGACGCCGCCGCCGACCAGCGCGACGCCGGTTCCGGCTCGCGCGCGCCGCGCTGGGCCGTCGCCCGCAAGCTCGCCGCCGAGCACAAGGTCACCCGGCTGCTCGACGTCGAGTGGAACGTGGGGCGCACCGGCATCATCGCCCCGCGCGCGGTCCTGGAACCCGTCGTCATCGACGGCGTCACCGTCACCTACGCCACCCTCCACAACCCCGCCGACATCACCCGACGCGGCCTCATGCTCGGCGACCGGGTCTTCGTCTACCGCGCCGGGGACGTCATCCCGCGCGTCGAGGCCCCGCTCGTCGAGGAGCGCACCGGCGACGAGCGTCCCATCGCCTTCCCCGAGTCCTGCCCCCGCTGCGGCGACGCCATCGACACCGGCGAGCAGCGCTGGCGCTGTGCCCGCGGGCGCAACTGCCAGGCCGTCGCCTCGGTGGTCTACGCGGCCGGCCGCGACCAGCTCGACATCGAGGGCCTGGGCGGCACCCGCGCCGTCCAGCTCGTCGAGTCCGGTCTGGTCGCCGACATCGCCGACCTGTTCTCGCTCACCCGCGAGCAGCTCCTCGGCCTGGAGCGCATGGGCGACACCAGTACCGACAACCTGCTCGCCGCGATCGAGACCGCCCGCAGCCGTCCGCTCAACCGGGTCTTCTGCGCGCTCGGGGTGCGCGGCACCGGGCGCACCATGTCCCGCCGCATCGCCGCCCACTTCGGCTCCATGGCCGCGATCCGCGCCGCCGACGCCGAGACGCTGGCCGCGGTGGACGGGATCGGGGCGGAGAAGGCCCGGGTCATCGTCGCCGAACTCGCCGACCTGGCACCGCTGTTGGACCGGCTCGCGGCCCGGGGCGTGGGCACCGCCGTCACCGCCCCGCAGGCGCCCGGCCCCGCAGGCGCCGGTGACGCTTCTGGCGGCGCTTCCGGCGAAGGCCCGACGCCGGCCGGGACGGCCGGGCCGCTCACGGGCGAGGCCGTCGTCGTCACCGGCAGCATGACCGGCCCGCTCGCCGCGCTGTCCCGCAACGAGATGAACGAGCTCGTCGAGCGCGCGGGCGGCAAGGCCTCCTCGTCCGTCTCCAAGCGCACCACCCTGCTCGTCGCCGGCGAGAAGGCCGGCTCCAAGCGGGCCAAGGCCGAGGAGCTCGGCATCCGGATCGTCACCCCCGACGAGTTCGCCGCCCTCGTCGCCGACCACCTGCCCCGGGGCTGACGGACGGCCACCCTGTCCCCGGCCCGGTTGACGCGGCGTCAGCCCGGCAGGCCGGGTCGGCGCAACCACGGGGAGGCCGGCGGGAACAGCGGGGCTCGGGGCGGAGGTCGGCCGGCCGGGTCATGGAGGGACCGGGGCCGTCTCCCGCGGGTGTCGGCCACATGCGCCTGGCCAGTGCCGCCAAGGCGTTCAACGGCGCGGTCGCGCTGCGCCTGGTGGACTGCGGACTGCTCGGGCTGGACGACACGCTCGCCGAGCGGCTGCCCGCGCTGCCCGCCGCCTGGGGCACGGTGACGCTGCGCCAGCTGCTGAACCACACCAGCGGTCTGCCGGACTACAGCGACGCGCCGCGGTTCGTCGACCTGATCCGCGCCGACCCGCACCACGTGTTCGACTCCCGCCGCCTCCTGGACTTCGTCGCCGGGCACACCGGCAACACCGCGGGCTACACCCAGCTGGGCGCGGGCACCCCGGACGGGCGCCGCAGCCTCACCGTCTCCGTCACCACGCAGGTCGACCAGGCGGGCAATCCGGACCTGCTGGCGCACCTGCGCGCGGTCGAGGAGGACTTCGTCTGCGCGCTGCCGGCCGACTGAGGACGCCTGAGGGGGCCGCAACGCCGCAGGGGCGGAAGTCGAATCGACTTCCGCCCCTGCGAATCGGAGCGCCGGGCCCGAATCGAACGAACCCCTCCCACTGAAAGTGGGCGTGCTACCGCTGCACCACCGACGCCTGCTCCGGCAGGTCCCCGACCGCTTTCGCGATCTTGTCCCGCCGACAGGAAGAACGTACCAGTCCATGATCGGAAGACGGAAATCGGCGGCCGGCCCGCTCCCGGCCGCCCCCCTGCCCGCCGTCGCACCGTCACCGCCCCCTTACGCTCTGGCAAGTCGCCGCAGGGCCGCCCGGCGCCGCCGGGGCCGGGCCCCGGCGGCGGGCCGCAGGAAGAACGCGCAGGAGGGAGTAGGGAGCGTGGGCGCGAGGACGGCGACTGTGTTCCGGGGCGAGGACGTGCCCGCGAAGGAACGGTTCGACTGCTGGCGGGAGCTGATCGGGCGGACCAGGGACAGCGAGATGACCAGTGCTCACGCCGACCACTTCGAGGCGGAGATGCGCCGGCTGGAGCTGGGGCCGGTGACCCTCCTGCGGTCCTCGTTCCCGCCCTCGCGCTTCCGGCGCACCGCCGCCATGGTGCGGCGTTCGGACCCGGGGGTGTACCACCTGACCCTGGTCCTCGACGGGGGCCTGTCGCTGGCGCGCGACGACCGCGAGCCCACCGCCGTGTTCGGCGCGGGAGAGCTGTACGTGCTCGACAGCTCCCAGCCCTACGACGTGCGGGGCCTCGGCGTGCGCACCGCCGGGCGGGGCCCGCGCCGGGTCGAAGCGGTGGGCGTCGACTTCCCCGTGTCCGCGCTGCCGCTGCCGCCCCACCGGCTGCACGACCTGATGGGACGCGGCTTCTCCGGGCGGGAGGGCACCTGCGCGCTGCTCACGGACTTCATCGTCGGCCTGGACCGGCAGGCCGCCCTCCTCGGACCGACCGAGACGCCCCGCCTGGGGACGGTGCTGGTCGACCTGGTGGCCGCCTGGCTGGCCCGGGAGCTGGACGCCGAGGCCGAAGTGCCGGACGACGCCCGCCAGCGCGCCCTGGTGGAGAACGTGCGGACCTACATCCGCCGCAACCTGCACGACCCCGAACTGACACCGGCCGTGATCGCCGCCGCCCACCACGTCTCCCTCAGCTACCTGCACCGCCTGTTCACCCAGCACTCCCAGGGCGAGACCGTCGCCGCCTGGATCCGCGGCCGGCGCCTCGACCAGGCCCGCCGCGACCTGGCCGACCCCGCGCTGCGCACCGTGCCCGTCCACGCGCTCGCCGCCCGCTGCGGCATCCCCCGCCCCTCCGACTTCAGCCGCGCCTTCCGCGCCGCGTACGGGCTCTCGCCCAGCGAGCACCGCCGCCGGGCGCTGTGCGAGCCCGCGCACGGGTAGCCGCGAACGGGTAGCCGGGCACGGGCGGACGGGCACGCACGGGCGGGTGGCCGGGCGCGGGTGAAGCCACGGTCGGTGGACGCATTGCCAAGGGAGTGTCGACGCAGTGCCAACACGACGGGGCCGCGGCCTGGCATCGTCCACGGGGGACGGGTCGGCGGCCCGGCACGCCACGGGGGAGCGTGCCGGGCCGCCGGTCTCGGTGCCCGGAGGCGGAGGCGGATCAGCCGCCGGCGGCCGGCGGCCTGCTCGCGGGGGCCTGTGCTGCGGCGTCCTCCCTGGCCCAGGCGCCGATGCCGAGGCGGCCGGTGGTGCCCAGGTCGAGTTCCGGGGTGACCATCACGGGAGCCGCACCGGGGGTGGCACGGACCCGGACGTAGGGGACGTTCACCGGGGTGCCGGCCTCGGTGGTGTTGCGCCACACCAGGGTGGCTCCGGCACCCTCGCCCGGGCGCAGCGCGATCTTCTGCGGCGGCTTGTCCGCGCCGGTGCCGGTGGCGATCTCGGCGCCGCCGGAGAGCAGTCGGACCCCGTCGACCGGCCGGTGCCCCTGGTCGAGGAGTTGCAGGGTCGGGTAGCCGTCGAGGGCCACCGTGGTGGTGCCGCAGTTGCGCAGGTGCAGGCCGACCACGCGCAGGCCCATGGCGGCGTCGCCCTGGTCCGCGTACAGGCGCAGGCCGGAGGGCGGGCAGGGGCCGTCGGGCCGGGGGGCTTCGGCGCTGGGGACGCTGCGGACCTTGAGGATCTTCACCTGCGGTGCGGTGCCCGGCTTGGCCGTTGCGGGGCCGGGGCCGGGTGCGGTCAGGTCGAGCCGTCCCTTCTCGGTGGCGCCGGGGGCCAGTGCCGTGACGGTCCGTGACAGGTTGCCCGGTCCGCTCGCCTGGTCCGGGGTCCGGGCGAACAGCACGGTGATGTCGGAGGGTTCGGCGCCGGGGTTGGTCACCTCGTACTCGGCGCAGGCCGGGCCGACGGCGGTGATCCGTACGCCGTCCTGGGCGGGGCCGGCCGGCTGCGGCGCCCCGCACGGCCCGGTGCTGCCGGAGGCCGTCGGGGCGCCGGCGGCCCCGGCCCGCGCGCTCGTCCCGCTCGTCCCGGCCGTCTGAGTGCCGCAGCCGGTGAGCAGGACGGCGGCGAGGGCGGCGACGGCGGTGGCGGCCGGGGCCGCCGGGGCGGGACGGCGGGCCGTCAGCGTTCTGGTGGGCTTCTCGAACTGGCGCATCGGCCGAGTCGATCACGCTTCGTGCCCGAACGGCTGTGAGCCGGGCCACTCCCCCTGCAACAGCTCTGCAATGGTCCGGGCCCGCCCCGGGGCGGGGCGGGCCGCTGAGGGCGGGCGCTAGGAGCGGTAGCGGTAGCGGATGCGGCCGCGGGTGAGGTCGTAGGGGCTGAGCTCCACGAGGACGCGGTCGTGCGGGAGGATCCTGATGTGGTTCTTGCGGACCTTGCCGCTGATGTGGGCGAGCACGGTGTGCCCGTTGGGGAGTTCGACCCGGAAGGTGGCGTTGCGCAGGCACTCGGTGACGGTGCCTTCGACTTCGATGCCGTCTGTTGTCTTGGTCATGTCTCTCACCTCTTCGTTCGTGGCGTGTCGGGGGTGCGGCGGGGTGTGGCGGGGTGCAGCGGTGGTGACGGTGCGTCAGGGGTGGACGAGTTCGAGGGTGGCGCCCGCGCGGCGGGCGCCGATGGCCTCGAACAGGGCGGTGGCGGCCGTGTTGGACTCCGCCACCTCGGCCCAGGCCGTGGCGGTGCCGTTGCGGTGCAGTTCGCCCAGGGCGTGGGCCAGCAGGGCCCGGGCGATGCCGCGGCGCTGGTGGTCGGCCCGTACGGCGAGCATCCCGATCCGGGGCTGGCGGGGCAGCGGCGCGATGCGCAGCAGCCCGACGTACCGGCCGTCCTGACGGGCCACCGCGTACTGCGAGGGGTCGAGCACGGTGGTACCGGCCGGGCGGGGAGGGATCTGGGCCGGCATGGCCGGCCAGCCGACGCCGGCCTCGACCTCGGCGTGGATGACGCGGTCGAGGTCGCGCAGCGGGCCTTCTTGGGCCTCACCGGCGGGCACGATGGTCACCCCTGCCGGGGGGCGTGCCGCGTCGAGGCCGGTGGCCTGCGGGTCGGTGGGCACGAGGTGGCCCCGCTCGCGGCGTACGGGCGTGAAGCCGGCCCGCTGCCAGGCGGCTGTCGTCTCGTGGTCGGCCTCGTCGGTGACGGCGTGCAGCGGGGCCGGCAGGTCGGCCGTCATCGTGGCGGCGATGCGGTCGAAGACCGCGTCGTGCCATGCGTCGATGCTGACGAACAGCCGGCCGTCGGGGCGGTGGGCGGCGTCGCCGTGGCCGACCACGTGGTCGTCCTGCACGGCGTGCCACTGGGTGTCCGAGAGTCGGGTGACCACGAGGGGGTGGCCGCCGGTGCCCGGGGTGGAAAGGGAAACGTTCATGGCGGTGCCTTTCGGGAGTGCCTGGTCTGAGGCGCTCCCGGGCGACACCTGAGTCAGTCGCCCGCCGTGGTGGAGAGGGGGAGCACCCACACGGATACAGCCTTCATGGGTCTCACCTCCTCGCGTCGTCTTCACGGCTGCGCTGACCGTAGCAGGCGCCGGTGCGCGGGCCCAAGCGATTTAACGGGCCCCGGGTGGGTCAGTAGCGCAGGGCGGCGGCGATCCGGCCGCTGTCGGCGAGGGTGTCGTCGGGGACGAAGGCGACCTTGGCGCCGGTGTCGAGGGCACGTTCGATCACCTCGTCGACGATGTCCTCGCGGACCCCGGGCCGGCCGGCCTCGTCGGGGACGAGGTGCTCGCCGTCGTCGCGGACGGTGGCGCGGTAGTTCTCCTCGACCAGCAGCCGTTCGACCCGGCCCTGGCCGGCGGCCTGCCAGACCTCGTCCAGGCCGGCCGCGTACGCCTTGCCGCCGCGGGCCCGGTCGAGCAGGGCGAGGGCGTCGGCGGCCTCGCGTTCGGCGTGGGCGCGCACGGCGGGTGCGACCACCTTGCGGACGGTCTCGGCGTCGGCCTGGGCGAGGCCGCCGTGCGGGATCTGCGCGGTGGCCTCCCGGGCGATCGGCCCGGCGGCGTCCAGCAGGGCCAGGGCGGCGGCCTCGCCGACCACGTACAGCGGGCGGGGGTCGTCGGCGAGCAGCTTGCCGAGCTCGGTCTCGGCCCGGCGCAGGAAGGTCTTGGTCTCCTCGTCGCGGAAGGTGCTGGGCGTGTCGCCGATGCGTTCCTGCCGTTCGGGGTCGGGGTTCTCGTTCACGCGCACCAGCGGGAAGCCGTTGCCGGTCCGCTCGGCGACCCGCTCCTCGGTGCCGCCCCACACCGCCACCCGGTCGGCGGCGATCGCGACCACCCAGTGGGGGCGCTCGGCGGCGTGGGCGGCGACCAGGTTGCGGGTGAGGAAGGTGTCGGACACGACCACCCGGGCGGGGGCGGTGCGCCCGAGTGACCAGACCTGGTGCTCGCCGGGAGCGGCGAGGATCGCCAGCCCGTCCTCGGCGTGTACCAGGTCGACTTCGGCCAGGGCCCGGTCGAGCTGTCCCAGCACGTCGAT
The DNA here is from genome assembly GCF_003635085.1 of Streptomyces sp. 1114.5. Classification (NCBI taxonomy): domain Bacteria; kingdom Bacillati; phylum Actinomycetota; class Actinomycetes; order Kitasatosporales; family Streptomycetaceae; genus Streptomyces; species Streptomyces sp. 1114.5. The sequence continues at coordinate 5,292,653 of NZ_RBXE01000001.1, read as the reverse complement.
CCGGTCGGCGCGGGAGACGTCGGGGTCGGCCTGGACTCTCTCCTTCGCCTCGGCCAGCAGGTTGCGCAGCCGGACCGGGTCCTGCGCGTCGTCCGGCTCCCGGCGGTGGGTGGGCATCAGGATCGACACCGCCGGATAGGGCCGGGGCCGGCGCAGCTCGGCGAGGACGGCGGGGCTGAGGGCGGGGTGCATGGAGAGCCTTTCCGAGGGCGGGTTTTGGTCTTCTGTGCGTGGGCGCGCGGGGTCGGGGGGCCTGTCCTGACGCACTGGTCCCGAATTGTTCTCAATGTATCGATCTGAGGGGGTTATGGCGCCGCCGGGATCGGTGCCCGAGCCAGTCGGGCGAGTTAGTTGCATGAGCGGTCTATGGGCCTTGGCTGGTATTTTGCTTGATGGCTTATCCTGGGAGCGCAACCCTTCGGGAAGGAGGCGGCCCATGACCGCCACGGACCCCGCACTCACCGCGCTGGCCAGCGGCTGGGGCGCCCTGTCCCTGCTGCACGGCAGGATCGAGTCGCACATCGAGCGCGCCCTGCAGTCCCGGCACGGCCTGAGCGTGCGGGAGTACTCGCTGCTGGACGTGCTCAGCCGCCAGCACGACGGGGAGGGCGGGCACCTGCAGATGAAGCAGGTCGCCGACGCGGTCGTGCTCAGCCAGAGCGCCACGACCCGCCTGGTCACCCGCCTGGAGGACCGCGGCCTGCTGGCGCGCTACCTGTGCCCGACCGACCGGCGCGGCATCTACACCGACGTGAGCGAGGCCGGCCTGGAGCTGCTGGCGCAGGCCCGTCCGACCAATGACGCCGCCCTGCGCGAGGCGCTGGAGCAGGCCGCCGGCAACCCCGAGCTGGTCCCGCTGGTGCGGGCGGTGGAGGCCGTGGACGCCGCCTCCCCCCGGCGCTGACCCGGCCCCGCTCCCCGACTCCCCCGCTCCCCGACTCCCCCGCCGGCCGTCGCCGGCCACCGATCACCGACCGGGCCCGATCCCGTTCCGCCGCCACCGCGGCGCGGACGGGGTCGGGCCCGGTCGCATGTCCCGGCCCCCGCCGGCCATCCCCGCTTGGCCGCCCCCGCCGACCGACCCGACCCACGCGCGGCGCGTGCCCGCTACCAGCTTTTGCACTTATCGCGCGTCTGCAACTATTGTCTGAGCACGCAAGGCGCTCACTCAAGCAATCACAGAAGGGTCGGGCCCATGCCTCTCGCTCTCCTCGCCCTGGCCATCGGCGCATTCGGGATCGGGACCACCGAGTTCGTGATCATGGGCCTGCTGCCCCGGATCGCCGACGACTACGGCGTCTCCATCCCCCACGCCGGCCTGCTGGTCACCGGCTACGCGCTCGGCGTCGTCCTCGGCGCACCGCTGATGACCGTCCTCGGCACCCGGATCGGCCGCAAGACGATGCTGATGCTGCTGATGGGCCTGTTCACGGCCGGCAACCTGCTCTCCGCACTCGCGCCCGACCTCCCGCTGATGCTGGCCGGGCGCATCGTGGCCTCGCTCGCCCACGGCGCGTTCTTCGGCATCGGCTCCGTCGTCGCCGCCGACCTGGTCGCCCCCGAGAAGAAGGCCGGCGCCATCGCCACCATGTTCACCGGCCTCACCGTCGCCAACGTCGTCGGCGTCCCGCTGGGCACCTTCGTCGGCCAGGCCGTCGGCTGGCGCACCACCTTCGTCCTCGTCGCCTCGCTCGGCGTCGTCGGCCTGCTCGGCATCGCCCGCCTGGTGCCCGACCTGCCGCGCCCCGAGGGCGCCCGCCTGCGCCCGGAGCTCACCGCCTTCCGCAACCCGCAGGTCCTGCTCGCGATGGCGATGACCGTGCTCGGCTTCGGCGGCGTCTTCGCCTCGATCACCTACATCGCGCCGATGATGACCCACGTCGCCGGCTACTCCGACGGCGCCGTCACCTGGCTGCTGGTGCTGCTCGGCATCGGCATGTTCCTCGGCAACCTGCTCGGCGGCCGCTTCGCCGACCGCAGGCTGATGCCGATGCTGTACGCCTCGCTCGGCGGCCTGGCCCTCGTCCTGGCGCTGTTCACCCTCACCGCCCACGACAAGGTCCTCGCCGCCGTCACCCTCCTGCTCGCCGGCGCCCTCGGCTTCGCCACCGTCCCCCCGCTGCAGAAGCGGGTCCTGGACCAGGCCCACGGCGCCCCCACCCTGGCCTCGGCCGTCAACATCGGGGCGTTCAACCTCGGCAACGCGCTGGCCGCCTGGCTCGGCGGGGCCGTCATCTCCGCCGGCCTCGGCTACACCGCCCCGAACTGGGTCGGCGCCGCCCTCGCCGCCGCCGCCCTCGCCCTGGCCCTGTGGTCCGCCGCCCTGGAGCGCCGCACCCCCTCCCGGACGACCGCCCCCGCGGCCGCGGCGCCCGCCCCCGTTCCCGTCCACCACTGATCCGTTGCACTGACCGGCCCGCCGCACTGACCCGCCGCGCTGAATCCCCTCGCCGAATCCCCCTCCCGGAGAACCGCCATGAGCACCGCCACCGCCACCGCCCCGCTGACCACCGCCGACGCCGAGGCCCTGGTCGCGGCCGCCCGCACCGCCGCCGAGGCAGCCGGGGTCGCGGTCGCCGTCACCGTCCTGGACGCCGGCGGGCACCTGCTCGCCTTCCGCCGCGACGACCGCGCCGTCCTGATCTCCGGCGAGACCAGCACCCGCAAGGCCTACACCGCGCTCCAGCTGAACGCCCCCACCGCCGACCTGGTCGACCTGGTCAAGCCCGACGGTCCGTTCCACTCCCTGCCCACCGCGCTGGAGCGCCCCCTGCTGTTCATCGCCGGCGGCCTCCCCGTCCACCGCGACGGCCGCCTGATCGGCGCCCTCGGCATCGGCGGCGGCGCCCCCGAGCAGGACCACTCCTTCGCCACCGCCGCCCTGGCACAGCTCGGCTGACGCCCCGCCCCCGCCGGGCCGCCCCCGCCGCCGCCACGCTCCGCGCCTCGCCCGTACCGGGCAATTTCCGCCGCGTCCCGCGGCCGGTCGCGCGCGGGCGGGCGGCGGATGTGGCAGGCAGGAGGACGGCGGCCGCGCCCCGCAGCGGGCGCACGCACGGGCCGCCGTCCCCTGCGACCGAACGGAGCCCCCATGCGCCGACGCCACGGCGTCCTGCTGACCGCCGCCCTCCTGGCCCAGCTCGCCGCCGGGCCCTCCCACGCCGCCGCCCCCGCCGGGTGGGACCCGGCCGGCCAGTGCGGGGTGGTCCGCAGCGGCGACACCCCGCTCGGCGGCGCCGAGGTGACGCTCTACCAGGCCGGGGACGGCCGCGGCGCCGCCCCGCGCGTGCTGGCCCGCACCCGCAGCGCCGAGGACGGGCGCTTCACCCTCGACTACCGCCGCCCACGCGACCCGAACGCCGTCCTCTACGTGCTCGCCGACCTCGGGCCCGCCCCCACCCGCGCCCCGGCCGCACCGGAGCGCGCCCCGCAGGACCGGCCCCCGCGGCACGGCCCGGACGGCCCGGTCACCCTCGCCGCCGTGCTCAGCGGCGCCGGGGCCCCGCCCGAACTGGTCGTCAACGAGCGCACCACCGTCGCCGTCGCCTACGCCCTGGCCCGCTTCACCGGCCCCGCCGGCGTCTCCGGCACCCGCCCCGGACTGCAGAACGCCGCCGCCATCGCCCACAACCTGGCCGACACCGGCACCGGCGACATCGCCGCCCCGCTCGCCACCCCGCCCAACGGCGCCCTCACCTCGACCATGGCCGAGTTCAACACCCTGGCCAACCTGCTGGCCTCCTGCGTCACCGGCGACGCCTGCGACCAGCTGTTCGACCTGGCCCGCCGCCCCGGCCACGAGCGGCCCCGCGACACCCTGCGGGCCGCCGTGGACATCGCCCACGACCCCGGCCACAACGCCGCCGCCCTGTTCGCCCTCGCCGACACCACCCCCCGCTACCGGCCCGCGCTGCCCGCCGCCCCCGACGCCTGGACCGTCGCCCTGCGCTACGACGGCAACGGCCGGGAACTCGACGGCCCCGGCAACATCGCCTTCGACGCCGACGGCAACGCCTGGGTCAGCAACAACTACGGCTACGACGCCGACCCCGCCCACCCGGTCTGCGGCGGCCGCACCGTCCTGAAGTTCACCCCCACCGGCCACGACGCCCCCGGCGCCCCCTACACCGGCGGCGGCCTGTACGGGGCCGGCTTCGGCATCACCGTCGACGCCCGCGGCAGCGCCTGGGTCGCGAACTTCGGCTTCCAGGGCCGCGGCTGCCCGATCGACCCGACCGACCTCGAACGCAGCCTTTCCCAGTTCGCCCCCGACGGCACCCCGCTCTCCCCGCCCGAGGGCTGGCGCGGCCACGGCATCGCCCAGCCCCAGGGCATGGCCGCCGACCGCTCCGGAACCGTCTGGGCCGCCGACTGCGGCGGCGGCGGGGTGACCCGGATCCCGGACGGCGACGCCACCCGCGCCCGGGAGGTCCCCACCCCCGCACTGAGCAAGCCCTTCGGCGCCGCCGTCGACCCCGACGGGCGCCTGTGGGTCAGCGGCAACGGCAACGACAGCGTCCAGGTCCTGGGCCCCGACGGCACCGCCGAACGGACCGTCACCGGCGGCGGCCTGCGCCGCCCGCTGGCCCTCGCCACCGACAGCAAGGGCTACGCCTGGGTCAGCAACAGCGGCATCCTGCCCGTCCCCTGCGCCGACACCACCGCGGACAACCTCACCACCGCCGCCCTGGCCGGCGACACCGGCCCGCGCCCGGGCGCCTCCGTCACCCTGATCGCCCCCGACGGCACCCCCGCACCCGCACCCTTCACGGACGGCGGCCTGTTCCTGCCCTGGGGCATCGCCGTCGACGGCGACGACACCGTCTGGGTCGCCAACTTCGGCGGCCACCGCGTCGCCCGACTGTGCGGCACCGACCTCACCGCCTGCCCGCCCGGCCACCGCACCGGCCAGCCCCTCTCCCCGCCCGGCACCGGCTACTCCAGCGACGCACTGGAACGCAACACCGGCCTGCAGATCGACCCCTCCGGCAACGTCTGGCTGGCCAACAACTGGCGCACCGTCCCCGTCCAGACCAACCCCGGCGGCCACGAACTGGTCGTCCTGATCGGCGCCGCCGCCCCCGTCCGCACCCCCGCCCTCGGCGGCCCCGCCCAGCCCTGACCGAGCCCCCGTGCGCCCTGCCGGCCCCGGCCCGCCACGCCGGGGCCGGCAGGGCGACTACCCACCGGTACCCGTGGCCCGCCCCCGCCCCGCCGGGAACACTGCGCCGATCGGGCGCACCCGCGCGCGACACACCCGGGAGCCGTCCATGCCGCCGTCCGCCCGACCCGCCCCCTCGGCCACCGCACGCCCGGCCCGACGCGCCGCGCTGCGCCGCCTGGGCGAGTGGTGCGCACGCCACTCACTGATCGTCATCGTGCTGTGGATCGTCGCCCTGGCCGGCATCCAGGCCGCCAACAAGACGGTCGGCGGCACCTACTCGGACGACTTCTCCCTGCCCGGCACCCAGGCGCAGCAGGGCCGCGACGTGCTGCAGGCGCACGAGCCGGCCGCCGCGGGCACCAGCTCCCAGGTGGTGCTGCACGACGCCGCGCAGCTGCCCGGCTTCCAGGCGCAGATCACCCAGGCGCTCACCTCGCTCCAGCAGCTGCCGCACGTGATCGCGGTGCAGAGCCCGCTGCCGCCGCCGGGCCAGCCCCCGGCGCCGGGCGGTCCGCTGGCCGCCGACGGGCTGACCGGGTACATCACCGTCCGCTTCGACACCTCGCCGGCCCTGCTGGGCACCGACTACCTGACCGGGGTGGACGAGGCGGTCGCGCCGCTGCGCCAGGCCGGGGTGCAGGTGGAGTACGGCGGTCCGCTGGGCGAGCTGGCCCGGCCGGCGCCGGACGACCGGGCCAGCGAGGCGATCGGCTTCGCGGTGGCGGTCGTGGTGCTGCTGGTGGGCTTCGGCAGTCTCATCGCGGCCGGGCTGCCGCTGCTGACGGCGCTGTTCGCGGCGGTGGTGGGCCTGGGGGTGCTGGGGCTGATCGCGGCGCTGTCCACCTTCGCGACCGTCGCCCCGACCCTGGCGACGATGATCGGCATCGGGGTCGGCATCGACTACGCCCTGTTCCTGCTGACCCGCCACCGGCAGAACCTGATGGACGGCGTGGACCCGGTGGCCTCCGCCGGGCAGGCGGTGGCCACCAGCGGACGGGCGGTGCTGGTCTCCGGCTGCACGGTGATCATCGCGCTGTCCGGGCTGTCGGTGTCGGGCATCTCCTTCATGGCCAAGCTGGGCGCGGCGGCGGCCGTGACCGTGGTGTCGGCGGTGCTCGGCGCGCTCACCCTGCTGCCGGCGCTGATGGGGGTGATCGGGCGCCGGATGGACCGCTTCTGCGTGCGCCGCCCGATCGCCGAAGCCGGCGGCGCCGAGGGCGAGGGCGGCGCGGAGGCCGGCGGGACCTGGCACCGCTACGCCCGCCGGGTGGAGGCGCACCCCTGGCGCTTCCTGGTGGCCGGGGTGGTCGTGCTGGCGGTGCTGGCGATCCCGCTGTTGTCCATCCAGCTCGGCCACATCGGCGACGGCGCCGACTCCACCGACTTCACCGACCGGCGCGCCTACGACCTGATGTCCCAGGCCTTCGGCCCGGGCTCCAACGCGCCGCTGACGGTGGTCGTCGACCAGAGCGCGGTGCCCGCCGACGCCCGGGCCGGCCTGCAGACCTCGGTGCAGCAGGCCCTCACCACCCTGCCCGGCGCCGCCAGCAGCACCCCGCTGCAGACCAGCCCGGACGGCGCGGTACTGTTCGGCACCGTCATCCCGGCGGGCGCCCCGCAGGACCGCGCCACCACCGACCTGGTCAACCGCCTGGCGGACCACGTCCTGCCCGACGCGGTGAGCGGCAGCGGCGCGAAGACCTACGTCACCGGCAACACCGCGGCCCAGGTCGACTTCCTGGACATCGTCTCCAGCCGGCTGGTGCCGATCATCGCGGTGGTGGTCGGGCTGGCCTTCCTGATCATCCTGGCGGTCTTCCGCGGCCTGCTCGTCGCGGTCAAGGCCGCGGTGCTCAACCTGCTGTCCATCGCGGCCTCGTACGGGGTGGTGGTGGCGGTGTTCCAGTGGGGCTGGGGCGGGCCGGCGCTCGGCGTCGCGGGGAAGGTCCCGATCGAGAGCTACGTGCCGATGATGATGTTCGCGATCGTCTTCGGGCTGAGCATGGACTACGAGATCTTCCTGCTCTCGCGGGTGCACGAGGCCTGGCTGCGCACCGGGCGCAGCCAGGACGCGGTGGCACACGCGCTGGAGATCACCGCGCGGGTGATCACCTGCGCCGCGCTGATCATGGTCAGCGTCTTCGCGGCGTTCATCGTCAGCGACAACATCGTGATCAAGATCATGGGGCTGGGCCTGGCCGTGAGCGTGCTGGTGGACGCGACGATCGTGCGGCTGCTGCTGGTTCCGGCGGTGATGACCCTGCTGGGCTCGGCGGCCTGGTGGACGCCGCGCTTCCTGGACCGGATCCTGCCGCACATCGACGCGGAGGGCGAGGGCGAGAAGGCCTAGCGGGCCCAGCGGGTCGGCGGGGGTCGTCCGAGCCGTCGGGGCGGCCGGCCCGGCGCGGTGTCAGCATGCCGGTGCTCCGGCCGTGCGGCGGCCAGGGCCCGGGCGCTGTCGGCGAGTTCGGCGAGTGGGAGGTTACGACGGATGCGGGCGGAGTGGGGGTTGCCTGCGCGGCCGCTGAGCTGACATATCATCTGTTGATCTTGAAAGCTAGGAACGGGGTTTCGGCATGGTCGCGCGGATCGGCACCACCGCACGGGGATTGGGCATCGGTATGGCGGCGGTCGTCCTGGGAGGGGTGCTGAGCGCCTGCGGGTCCAGCCCGATCTCGGGCGACCTGGCCGCCGGCGCGCAGAAGTGGCCGGACTTCCGAACCGTGCTGTCCGACAAGGTCGCGCTGAAGCAGACCCTTCCGGGCCGGGCGGCCATGCCCGGCTGGGAGGTGCACCGCAACCGGGTCGCCACCGCGGAGGAGTCGGGCGACGAGTGTCCGGGCTGCAAGCTCGACGGCACCGCCGACTTCGAGGCCGGAGTCGTCACGGCCACCTTCAAGATCACCACCTTCGGCTCCTCGGGCGAGGCGAGCGCGTACCTCGCGAAGGCGGCCAAGGAGTTCGAGACGAAGGCCGGCACGTCCTCCAAGCTCTCGGTGCCGGCCACCGGGAACGAGACCGTCGCCTACAGCGGCACGTACCACGACAGCCCGCGCAACGTCGTCCTGATGCGGGTGGGCACCGCCTTCGCGGGCGTCATGCTTGAGGACTCCTCGGACGTGGCGCAGCTGCAGAAGATGGCGACGATGCTCGCCCGGCGCGTCGAGCAGGCCGCCGCCGGGCAGACCGTCGACGCCGCCCTGGGCGCCGGCTGATCCGGCGGGCCCTCGTGGGCGGGTGCCCCGTCAGCGGCGGCGTGCGGCGTGGATCGCGGCGCTGCCAGCGGCGGTCGCCCAGCCGAGGAAGGCCTGTCGGCCCGAGGTCGCCCAGGTCGGCCCCTGGGCTTCGTAGGAGCCCAGGGAGACGTGGTAGTCGCAGCCGGCGGCCGGTTCGCCGGCCAGGCGGACCTGGACGGTCGCCGACTCGGCGGGCATGGTCGCGGCGTTCGTCCAGTGGGCGCCGCCGTCGACGGAGTACTGCACCGGTGCCCGCCCGCAGTCGGAGGCGGCGTGGGCGGCGGGCGCCGTGACGGCGGCGGCCGCGGCGGTCAGGGCGAGGGCGGTGGGCGCGGACGAACGGCGCGGGCGCAGGCGGGGCGCCGGCGCGGGGGCGGGCGCGGACGGGTGAACCGCCCCGCCGTCCCGGGCGCCTGCTCGGGCCCGGCCCGCGGCACCGGCCCGCGGCGGTGGTGCTCCCCGGCCGCGGGCCTGCGGTCGTCGTCAGTGCAGGGGGTCCTTGAGATGGCGGGCGGCGGTGCGGATGGCGAGGGTGTAGGGGGCGTCCAGGGCGCGGGTGCGGGCGTCGAGTTCGGCGAAGGGCACCAGCGCCCGGTGGCTGTCGTCGGTGGCCTGGGTCCAGGCCGTCCAGGCGTTGTGGACGTCCTCGTCGGTGACCTGCTCGCCCTTGGCCTGGAGCAGGACGGCGTAGATCCGGAACAGGTCCTCCGAGCCCGTGGGAGGTCTCGCCTCCGAGGGCAGGCAGGAGCGGATGAGGTCGGCGATGGGATCGAGATGGCTCATGCGGCCAGTGTGCCGGTGACCAGGGTGCCGGTGAGCAGGATCAGGTGGGATGCCGCGAAGACCATCGGCACCGCCCGCTCGGTGGTGCCCAGTTCGGTGTAGTGCTTGCGCCAGCGGCCGCTGCGGGAGGCGTTTCTGAGGGTGTCCCACTCGTCGGTGTAGATCCGTGCCGCCAGCTGCTCCTCCAGGCCGTTGATGACCGTGAACTTGGCGGCGTTGAGGTCCCGGTAGCTGCGCAGCTGCATCCACCAGGCGCCGGAGAGGGTGAGGCCGGCCAGGGCGACGGCCGTCGGCACCCACCACGGGGACTCGGAGAGCTTGGGTATGCCGAATCCGATGAGGGTGACCAGGGCGGTCTGCACGGACAGGAAGTAGGTGTTGGCGGTGCCCCGGCGGGCGGAGACCCGGTCGGCCATCTCCACGGCGAGTTTGTAGAGCTCCAGCAGTTCGCCGGGATTGTTCGGCTGCGGCGAACGGTTCGGCTGCGGCGGGCGGCTGGGTTCGGGTGACTGGAGTGACTGGACCGGCAGCGGCGAGCGGTTCGGTTGCGGCGGCGTGGCCATCGCGGCTCCCTCGGGCGGGCGGGAGGGCGGGGACGAACCGTTCGGGTACGGTGCCGCCCCCGCCGACACTGACGCGACGTCACCTTCCCTGTGCGGGAGGGTTCTACCGGCCGGCCGGGGAAGCCGTGGCGGCAGCAGTTGCCGTCGCCGTGGCGGTGGCGGTGGCGGCAGCCGTGGCGGGTGGCAGGGCGTGCAGGGCCGCGAGGGCGTCCGACTCCCCCTCGGCGAACCCGTGGGCGCGGGCGGCCCGCAGTGCGGCGTCGAGGTGGCGCGCGGCCTCCTCGCGGTGGCCGGTGGCGGCCAGGGCGCGGCCGTACAGGGTCTGCAGCACGATGCGGCGGGCGGCGGGGAAGGAGTGCTCGGCCAGGGCCAGGGCGCGCGCGGCGTGCTGGGCGGCCTCCTCGGGGGCGCCGGCCTGAAGGCACGCGTGGGCCAGGTGCTGGCGGGCCAGGGCGACGAGGTCGGCGCGTGCGGCCCGCTCGGCGAGGACCAGGGCCCGGGCCAGCAGGCCGCGCACCCGGGCGGTGCGGCCGTGGCGGGCCAGGGCGACGGCCAGGTTCATCAGGGCGACGGCCTGCGCGGTGCCGTCCCCGGCCAGGGCGGCCAGGTCGGGGGCCCGTTCCAGGTGTGCCAGGGCCTGCTCGTGGTGGCCCTCCTCCAGCAGGACCCACCCCAGCAGCGCCCGGGCGCGGGACTGGGCGCCCGGGTCGCGGTCGGCCTCGGCGGCGGCCAGGCCGTGTTCGAGCAGCGGCGCCCAGCCGTCCCGGACCTGCCAGACGATCAGCGGCCACTGCAGCAGGACCAGGCGCCAGGCCCGGTCGTGCAGGCCCGCGGTGACCGCCGCCTCGACCGCGCCGCGCAGGGTGTCGCGCTCGGCGGCGTACCAGGCGAGCGCGCTCTCCCGGTCCGGGAAGGGGCGCACGTCGGCGGGGCGCCGGGTGCCGGGCGGCAGGGCGCAGCACGGTTCGCTGCCGGGTTCGGCGGCCTCGCAGGCGGTGATCAGGGTGCTCAGCAGGTGGTCGAGCAGGCGTGGCAGGACCTGGGTGTCGGCGGTGTCGGCGGGCAGGCTGCGGGCGTAGAGGCGGACCAGGTCGTGCAGGGTGTAGGCGTCGCGGCCGATCTCGACGAGGAGGTGGGCGGTGGCGAGTTGGGCCAGTGCTGCGGCGGCTTCGCTCCGGTGGCAGTCGGCGAGGGCGGCGGCGGTGCGGCTGTCGAGGGTGGTGCCGGTGTGCGCGCCCAGGCGGTGGAACATCCGGCGGGCGGGTTCGGACAGGTGCTGGACGGTGAGGGCGAGGGCGGCGGCGACGCTGGTGTCCTCGACTTCCAGGATTCCCAGCCGGCTGTGTTCGTCGGCCAGTTCGTCGGCGAGCAGGGCGAGGTCGCGGGAGGGTCCGGTGGCCAGGCGGGCGGCGGCCAGGCGCAGGGCGAGCGGCAGGCCGTCGCACAGGCCGGCCAGGCGGTGGGCGGCTTCGGGTTCGGCGGCGACGAGGTCGGCGCCGAGGGTGGCGGAGAGCAGGGTGACGGCCTGCGGGGGCGAGAGGTGGGTGAGCGGGACGGGGCGGGCGGCGTCGGAGGCGACCAGGCCGCCGAGGCGGTCGCGGCTGGTGACCAGGGTGACGCAGCCGTCGCCGTCGGGCAGCAGCGGGCGGACCTGGTCGGAGCGGCGGGCGTTGTCCAGGACGATGAGCATCCTGCGCTCGGCGGTCAGTTCGCGGTAGCGGGCTGCCATGGCCTCGGGGGTCGCGGGCATCTGCTCGGCGGGCAGGCCGAGGCCGAGGAGGAGTTCGCGCAGGACGGCGGGGGTGGAGCGTTCGGGCAGCGGGCTGTGGCCGCACAGGTCGACGAGGAGCCGGCCGTCGGGGAAGTCGGCCTGGCGGTGGTGGGCCCAGTACACGGCGAGGGTGGTCTTGCCGACTCCGGCGCCGCCGGTGAGCACGGCGATCGGTCCGGGGCCGGCGGTGGCGCGGTCGAGTGCGGCCAGGTCGTCCTGGCGGCCGGAGAAGCCGCGGGGGCGGCGGGGGAAGGGCCAGGGGGCGGCGGGGCGGGCGGGGGGTGATGGCGGCGCCTGGGCGGGCGCGGGCGCGGGGGCCTGGGCGGGGGCCTGGGCGGGGGCGGGCGTGGGGGTGGGTACGGGGGCCTGGGCGGTGGCGGGGTGCGGGTCGGGGACGAAGGCGAGGCCGCCGACGGTCGGCACCCGCGGCGGCGGCACCCGGTCGGGCCGCGGCGCGGCGGTGGTGCGCAGCAGGCAGTCGTGGGCGTCGACGAGTTCTTGGCCGGGGTCGATGCCCAGTTCGTCGGCGAGGGCGCGGCGGGTGCGGTGGAACCAGTCCAGTGCCTCCGAGCGGCGCCCGGCCCGGCCGAGGGCCAGCATGAGGGCGGCGACCAGGGGTTCGCGCAGCGGGTTCATGGTGGCTTCGGTGGACAGGACGCCGGCTGCGGCGCCGTGGTCGCCGAGTGCGCTGTGGGCGCGGGCCAGTTCCTCGACGGCGGCGAGGCGTTCCTCTTCCAGTGCGTGTGCGGCGCACTGCAGGGGCACGCTGGGGGCGGTGCCGGCGAGGGCGGGGCCGCGCCACAGGGCGAGTGCTTCGCGCAGGGCCTCGACGGCCTGGGCGGCGTCGGGCAGGGAGCGGGCGGTGCGGACGAGGTGTTCGAAGCGGTCGGTGTCGACCGCGAGTTCGGGGACGCGCAGCAGGTAGGCGCCGCCGTCGGTGACGAGTTCGACGCCGACGGCGGGGGCGTCGTGGTGGGCGAGCAGGGCGCGCAGGGCGGAGACGTGGTTGTGGATGACGGTGCGCGCGTGGCGGGGCGGTTCCTCGTCCCACAGCGTCTCGGTGAGGCGGTCCACGGTGACGGGTGCGCCGGGGTTGAGCAGCAGCATGGCCAGCAGGCTGCGGCGTTTGGCGGACCCGACCGGCAGCTCCCGGCCGTCCGTGGCCACGGCGGCCACCGAGCCCAGCAATCGGAAATCCACGACCTGCCCCTCGATTAATGCGACAAGCATATGACAGTAGGCGACTCGTCGATCACAGGGTGTCGTCCGGGCGACGCCCCGGTGACCGGCGGGCGGCGGACGGCCGCTCGTACGGACCGCTGCCGGCCCTTGCTCGTACGGGCCGCTGCCGCTGCCGGGCCGCCGTCGGCGGGCGGCCTCGGGGCAGAGCTTGCGCGAAGATCCGTCCCGGCCGCCAGCCGTCACGGGCAGTCAGGGACGCTGGAATGCCCGTACGGGCTCTGACCAGGGCGGATACCGGGCTCCTGGAACGCACGGCCGGGACGCGGGCGATTCGTCGGGACAGCCGGTGACCAACCACAATGATGCTTTTCGGAAATGACCCACAGAGAAAGCGAACCCCCACCATGGATCTCGGCGTGCGCTGGAAGCTGCACGGTGACGGGCGCACGCCCGCGCCGGGGGCGGTCGTCCGCCCCGACGAACGGCTCTCCTGGCCCCGCACGGTCGGACTGGGCGCCCAGCACGTCGTGGCGATGTTCGGCGCCAGCTTCGTGGCGCCCGTGCTGATGGGGCTCGACCCGAACCTCGCGATCATGATGTCCGGCGTGGCCACCGTGATCTTCCTGCTGGCCACCCGCGGCCGGGTGCCCAGCTACCTGGGCTGCTCGCTGTCCTTCGTCGGCGTGGCCGCGGTGATCCGGGCGCAGGGCGGCACCAGCGCGACGGTGACCGGCGCCGTGTTCGTGGTCGGCATCGCGCTGTTCCTGGTGGGCCTCGCCGTCCAGAAGTTCGGGGCGCGCATCATCCACGCGGCGATGCCGCCGGTCGTCACCGGCGCGGTCGTCATGCTGATCGGCTTCAATCTGGCCCCGGTGACGGCCTCGGTCTACTGGCCGCAGGACCAGTGGACGGCGCTGCTGGTGATGCTGTTCACCGGGCTGGCCGTGGTGGGCCTGCGCGGCTTCTGGTCACGGGTGGCGATCTTCCTCGGGCTGGTCTTCGGGTACGGGATCTCCTGGCTGTTCGACCGGATCTTCGGGAAGATCCACTCGGTGGACGCGAGCGGGCACCTGACCGACCACTGGCGCCTGGACCTGTCCGGCGTCGGCAAGGCGGACTGGGTCGGCCTGCCCACCCTGCACGGCCCGTCCTTCCAGTGGTCGGCGATCCTGGTCGCGCTGCCCGTGGTGATCGCCCTGGTCGCGGAGAACGCCGGGCACGTCAAGGCCGTCGGCGAGATGACCGGCACCGACCTGGACGACAAGCTCGGCACCGCGATCTCCGCCGACGGCGTCGCCTCGATGCTGTCCACCGCGGTCGGCGGCCCGCCGAACACCACGTACTCCGAGAACATCGGCGTCATGGCCGCCACCCGGGTCTACTCCACCGCCGCGTACTGGGCCGCCGCCGGCTTCGCGCTGCTGTTCGGCATCTGCCCCAAGTTCGGGGCCGTCGTCGCCGCGATCCCCGGCGGGGTGCTCGGCGGCATCACCGTCATCCTGTACGGAATGATCGGCCTGCTCGGCGCGCAGATCTGGACCAAGTCCGGGGTGGACCTGCGCAATCCGCTCAACCTGGTGCCGGCCGCGGCGGGCATCATCATCGGCATCGGCAACGTGACGATGAAGTTCACCGACACCTTCACCCTCAGCGGCATCGCGCTGGGCACCCTGGTCGTCATCACCGGCTACCACGCGCTGCGGGCGCTGGCGCCGGCGCACCTCAAGGTGCAGGAACCGCTGCTGGACGAGGGCACCTCCTCGTACGACGAGCAAGGCGAAGCCCGTAGCTGACGTCCGGTGAGGCGGACCGGCGGAAGTAGCCCAACGGGTTACTTCCGCCGGTCGTTCCGCCTGGTTCACGGGCCCGGCAGGTGGTCGAATCGCCGCGTACACCCACGATGCCCGTTCGGCGCCCATGCGGTGCCCGATTCGACCCGGGGAGAGGCATGTCCCTTCCGTCCGACCGCCGCAAGCTCGCCTACGGAGGCGTGGCCGTCACCGTGCTCGCCCTCTCCTGGGCCACCGTGACGCCCAGCAGCGCGGCGGGGCAGGTGCTGTGGACCCCGAGCACCGACAAGGGGGCGTCCTCCTTCGCCGCCGTACAGTGCGCCTCCGGCAACTTCAAGGTCGTGAACGACGCGGCCAAGGGCAAGGTGTGGCGGGCCCACCAGGCCGCCGGGCAGGAGCGCTGCGAGACGCTGAGCCCGGATTTGAAGAACGGTGACACGTTCTACCTGGGCTGGTCGTCCAAGGTGGACATCAAGGACGCCAACAGCCGCTACGTCTTCCAGCTCAAGTGCGACCCGAGCACGGACACGGCCAACCACCCGATCGAGATCGACGCGACCAACGGGCGGATCCGGCTGCAGGAGTGGGACACCAAGCACGTGTCGCACACGCTGTGGACCGCGCCGACCGCCAACGGGCAGTGGCACTCGTACGCGCTGAAGATCCGCCTGGGGCGCACGGACGGCACGATCGACTTCTGGTTCGACGGCAAGAAGCAGACCTTCACCACCGGGTCGGGGACCTTCAAGGGCACGACCTGGGACGGCAACCGGAACTACCTCAAGTGGGGCTCCTACCACGAGTCCACGGGGGACGCGACGAACACCTTCACCAGCCCGGTGATGGCGACGACGCTGGAGGCCGCGACCGCCGGCTCGTAGGGCGGCGCTTCGCCGACATGACGCAGGCCCGGACCGCGTGGGGGCGGTCCGGGCCTGCGGGCGTTTCAGATGTCGCCGAACTCGCCGCTGCGGACAGCGGAGACGAAGGACTTCCAGGCCTCGGCCGGGAAGACCAGGGCCGGGCCCTGGGGGTCCTTGGAGTCACGGACGGGCGCAAGGTCGGGGAAGTTGGGGGCCACCTCGACGCAAGACCCGCCGTTGTTGCTGTAGGAGGACTTGAACCACTGGGCGCCGGACAGGTCTACAGGGGGGATCATGACGTTCCTCTCACGCCTTGCTTGCGGATCATCTCCAGTGACGCAGCCTTCGACAGCGCTTCCACCTGGAGCTGATGGTAGTCCCGCTCCCAGGCCCGAGCAGTCTCGGTGTCTCGCGCGAGGAAGCCACGCAGCTGGCACTCCGAGTATGCCAGGAGCGTCCGATCCGCCAGAGTCAGCAGCGTGACCATCATGGTGAACGGCAGTTCCTCCGCGAGCGAGAACGGCGCCACCTGGATGGTGATGTTCGGACGGCTCGCGAGATCTTCGAGATGCGCCAGCTGTCGCGCCATCACCTTGGCCCCTCCCACGGTTCGCAGGAGAGCTCCTTCATCCAGGACGAAATGCAGGCGAGGCGCCGGCCTCCGATCAAGCAGCTTCTGACGGGCGGCAAGGAAGTCGAGTCGACCTGCGGCCTTTTCCTCGGTGATGCTGCCGCGTCGAACGGCTGCGGCCACGAAGGCCTCGGCATACTCCATCGTCTGGGCCAGACCAGGCACGATGCCCAGTTCGAAGTGGGAGATCCCCTGAGCCTTCGCCTCCTGCTGCGCGTACTCGGAAAACCCCTCCAGCAGCGACGACCCGCTGAGGCTCCAGTACGTCAGTTCCAGTGACCCACCGGCAT
The DNA here is from genome assembly GCF_003635085.1 of Streptomyces sp. 1114.5. Taxonomy (NCBI): domain Bacteria; kingdom Bacillati; phylum Actinomycetota; class Actinomycetes; order Kitasatosporales; family Streptomycetaceae; genus Streptomyces; species Streptomyces sp. 1114.5. Next base: position 5,276,380 of record NZ_RBXE01000001.1, on the reverse strand, counting down.
CAAGGGCCCTGTCGGCACTGCGAACCCAGTCGAGCGTGGGACTGCGCGTCCCTCTTTCGAGGTTCGAAATCTGACTATCGCTCAGGTTCGTCAGCTCGCCGAGCCGGGTCTGCGTCAACCCCGCCGCCTTGCGCAACCTGCGCAGTTGAGCCCCGAACGCTTTGAGGGGTGAAGCCGATGGATCCAGCCGAGACTCACGCATCGTCAGACCTCCGCCGCGCGCGAATACCACAAGGGGAAACTGTCAAGTGGAAAAGCCTTCCGATAGTAAGGGCGATCACGCCATCATGGCTACACCCGGTGAACCGCCGGAAGCGCAGCGCAACCTACGGAGACCCCCATGCCTGACGCGCAGTACCCCTTCCCCTGCTTCCAACTCAACGAGGTGGTGCAGGACTTCAGCCGCCCCGAGGACGGGAAGCCGCGCGAGGGCGTCTTCGTGGAGGTGGAGTTCGGGAAGGCGATTCTCCGGCCGCTGGGAGCGAACGGTCCCGAGCGTCGGGTCGACCTGGGCGTGATCCGGTCGCTCGACCCGAGGGAGATCGCGCCCGGCACCTGCGGGAAGCCGCACCGTCGGCCGTTCGACGGGTGGCCGCTGTGACCGCCGTGGCCGCCGAATTCCTCACATCTGGAGCCGAGTTGAGCAAGACCCGCCTCATGAGCAGGCCCCCCGGGCGGCGATCCGTCCAGCAGGTCCTCGTCCTTCTCGAATACCCCGACGAGCCGGACGAGTTCTCCGCCCTCCTCGTCGACTCCGTCCACCGCAACGGGCTGTCCCTGCCCGGCGGCAGCGCCGAGCAGGACGAGCTGCCGCACCTCGCGGCCCGCCGGCACCTGGAGACGGCAACCGGGCTCGTCCTTTCCCTGCGCACCATCCTGTCGGTCGACTACGTTCCCGCCGCCGAATTCCCCGAAGGCCTCAACTTCGTGTACGCGGGCGGGATGATCACGCACCGGCAGGCCGAGGTCGTCCGCCGGCACCAGCCGCCGGACGGGATCCGCGGCCTCCACTGGGTGCCCCAGGGCCGGCTGCGCGACGCCATGACCGAGGACCAGTACCGGCGCGTCGAGGACGCCTGGGACGCCTGGGAACACGGCGCCGGACTCCCCCTCCTGGTACGGGGCGTCCCGGTCCCGGTCGGCTGAGGAAGCTGATCAAGACGACAGGGACAGGCCCGGACCGCGTGAACGCGGTCCGGGCCTTCGGTACGCCAGGGTCAGACGTCGCCGAACTCACCAGTGCGGACAGCGGCAATGAATGCCTCCCATGCCTGAGCTCGGAAGACCAGGGCCGGGCCGTTGGGGTCCTTGGAGTCACGAACCCTGCCCGGGTGCGCGTCATCCACCTCGATGCAGCCACCCCCGCCGTTGCTGTAGGTGCTCTTCCGCCACCCGGCTCCGGCCAGGTCTGCAGGAGGGATCATGGTGTTCCTCTCAGATGTCGCCGAACTCGCCGCTGCGAACAGCGGCAACGAACGATGCCCAGGCCTGCCCGTTCGGATCCTTGGAATCACGGACGGGCATCAACTCATGAAAACCGCGTGCGACTTCAAGGCAGTTGCCGCCCTGCTGGCTGTACGTCGACTTCACCCACGAAGCGGCAGCCAGGTCGAGCAGCCATGCGATTCCCTCCGAGCAGCGCGGTCACATCTCGGCTCCAGGGTAGAGCGGCGGCAGCACCCGAGGGGGGGCTGCCGCCGGATCCGACTGACGATTCGTCACTGTTCGACCGTGGCTGGGCCTCCCGCCCCGTCCACCCTTCACCCCGTGAGCTGGCCGAACTCCTCCTTGGCGTGGACACGGCCGGGCTCGATGATCGGCGGGGAGGCCTCGCCGGCTAGGCGAGGGATCGTGATTCAAGGGAGCGAAGATGCGCACGGGTGCGGAGAGCGCACTGGGGGACGGCGTCATGACGGGGAAGGACCGGTTCGAGCTCTGGCGGGACGCGCTGGCGAAGACGCGTGAGTGCGAAGCGACCAGCGCCCACGCGGACAGTTTCCAGGCGGAGTTGCGGTCGTCGGCGCTGGGGCAGGTGACCCTGCTGGGGACCTCGTTCCCGTCCGCGCGAGTCCGGCGGACCGAGCGCATGGTGCGCCGCTCGCACGGCCCTGAGCTGTACCACCTGACGTTCCTGACGGCAGGTAGCCAAGCGCTGCGGCACGGTGCGGACCGGACGGAGAAACACAGGTCGGGAGACCTGGTGTTCCTCGACTCTTCACACCCGTACGACGCCCGGTTGTTCGGTGGCGGCCCCGGCAAGCCCCGGATCGAGGGCGTGGGCGCCGACTTCCCGGTGTCGCTGCTGCCGATCCCTCCGCGGCTGCTGCGCGGCCTGCTCGGCCGGGGGCTGCCCGCTAGGGAGGGCTCGGGGGCGCTGCTCGCCCAGTTCCTGCTCGGCCTGGACCGGCAGGCCGACGTCCTGCAGCCGGCCGAGGCGGCCCGCCTGGGCACCGTCCTGGTCGACCTGACGGCGGCCTGGCTCGCCCGGGAACTCGACGCCGCCTCCCAGCTCCCGCCCGACGCCCGGCACCGGGCCCTGGTCGAGAACATCCGGGCCTTCATCCGGCACAACCTCCACGACCCCGCCCTGACCCCGGCCACGATCGCCGCCGCCCACCACATCTCCGTCAGCCACCTGCACCGCCTCTTCACCCAGCACTCCCAGGGCGAGACCGTCGCCGCCTGGATCCGCAGCCAACGGCTGAAGAAGGCCCACCGCGACCTGACCGACCCCGCGCTGCAGGACGTACCGGTCCACGTCATCGCCGCCCGCTGCGGCATGTTCCGCGCCTCCGAGTTCAGCCGCGCCTTCAAAACCGCCTACGGCCTCTCCCCCCGGGAACACCGCCACCGGGCCCGCTGCGAGCCCGGCGGCCAGTAAGCCGCGCAACGCACGGACCAGCGCGGCCGGGTGTCTCGTTCCCGGATGGCGCGAGCATGTACTCGTTCGGGTGAAGTGTCCGGTCGGCATGCGGAGTTCGGCGTAGCGGTGCCCTGCTATCGTCCGCCCTGTCCGCCACCCGGATTCTGGGAGTCTTCCTGTGAGTAGCGATGCCGTCGGCCGTCTTCCGCAGCGGGCTTTGCGGCTCGTCGTCACTGGCGGCGGAACCGGCGGTCACACCTATCCGGCGCTGACCGCGGTCCGCACGGCGCGGGCGAGGCTCGCCTCTGCGGGCCGGGCGCTGGACGTCCTGTGGGTGGGCACGGCGGACAGCCTGGAGTCCCGGGTTGCGGCGAGCGAAGGCATCGAGTTCGCTGCGGTTGCCACAGGGAAGATCCGACGCCACCGGAACCCGCTCAGGATGGTCTCTCCCGCGAACGTGCGGGACATGGCGCGGGTTCCGCTCGGGGTAGCGCAGGCCCGCGCCGTGGTCTCCCGCTTCGACCCCGACGTGGTACTGGCCACGGGCGGATACGTCGCCGTGCCGGTGGGCATCGCCGCTTCGCTGTGTCGTCGCCCGCTCGTCGTCCACGAGCAGACGGTGCGCCTGGGCCTGGCCAACCGGACGCTCGCGGGACGGGCTGCCCGCATCGCGGTGTCCTCCGAGTCCACCGTGCCGCTGCTGCCGGAGGCATCCCGGTCGATCGCGGTCGTCACCGGCAACCCGGTGCGGCCCGAGGTGCTGACCGGTGGTGCGGACAAGGCGGTCCAGGCGCTCGGGCTGCACGGGTTCCGCCGCGATCTGCCGACCGTCTACGTCACCGGTGGCGCCCAGGGCTCGGAGCAGATCAACGGACTGGTGGCGGACGTTCTGCCCTGGCTGCTGGCCGGCGCCAACGTGATCCACCAGTGCGGCCCGGCGCACGTCGAAGCCCTGCGGGCCCGCGCCGCGGCTCTTCCCTCGCAGCTGGCGTCCCGGTACCTGTTGACCGGGTTCGTCGGCCCCGAACTGCCGGACGTGCTCGCGCTGGCCGATGTCGTGGTCTCCCGCAGCGGGGCGGGCACGATCGCGGAGCTGACGGCGCTGGGCAAGGCCGCGGTCCTCGTTCCGCTCGCCAGTTCGGCCGGCAACGAGCAAGCCCACAACGCGAGCCACCTGCACGACGCCGGGGCGGCGATCGCGCTCCTCGGCGAGGTGACGGCGGGGCGCCTCCGTGAGGCGGTCGACCCGCTGCTGACCGACGCCGAGCGCCGTGGGGCCATGGCGGAGCGGGCGCGCGCTCACGGCCGTCCGGATGCCGCCGACCGGCTGGTGGACGTGCTCTTCTCCGCCGTCGCGCACTGACGCGCGACCACGGAGCAGGGCCCGAGGCACGGACGCGCCTCGGGCCCCGGTGTCCTCACGCCCCAAGCCGGCCGGTGGACGACTCGCGCGTCCAGTCGCCCCGGTCGCCGAGGGAGACGTTGTCCCGGCTGAAATGGGTCACCGCTCCTGTTGCCTCTTGCGGCCGGGGCACGATCTGGTCCAGGCGGGGCAGCGTGTCCGAGATGAGCAGCCGCCCGTGGCGCATACACCGGTCCCAGACGTCGCGTACCTCGTCCACGTCGGGCCAGATGGAGAAGACCGCCTCGGCGAGGATCGGGCCGGAGTCGATGCCCGCGTCGATGACGTGGATCGTGATGCCGTGCAAGTGCTCGCGGTTGCGCAGCGCCCAGTTGACCGGCCGCACCCCGCGGTAGCCGGGCAGGCGGCCGGGGTGACAGTTGATGATGTGACTGGTGGCGTCGATGAGCTCCGGACCGATGATCTTGTCGTAGAGGACACTGAAAACGAGGTCGCAGCGGCCCGGTTCCAGGTCCCGCCAGTCGCCCGAGCGGAGGATGCGGGCCTCGGGGTGGTGTTCGGCGGCGTGGTCGGACAGGCGGAGGTCCCAGTCCGGCTCGACCGCGTTCGGGATCACCGTGTCCAGGACGGTCCCGGGCAGCGCGGCGATCGTCTCGCAGGCGTGCGCGGCCAAGGCGCCCTTCCCAAGGACCGCCGCGCGCCTCACTGCCCGCCCCCGGTCGCGGCCTTGAGCGTGGCGGCGACGTGGCGCACGTCGTCGTCGGTCATGTGCTGGTGGAACGGCAGCGTCAGGATCTCCCGGCCGGCCTGCTCGGTGACGGGCAACACCCGGCGCCACGGGGCGAAGGCGGGTTGGAGGTGGTTGGGCGGGTAGTGGACGCCGACCGCGACACCTGCGGCGAGCATGCGCCGGAACACCTCCTCGCGGTCGGCGACCCGGACCACACACAGGTGCGGGACCGAGTGGTCCACGTCCACGTCCACCAGCCTCACGGCCGGCACGTCGCGCAGGGCGCAGCGGTAGGACCGCCACAGTTCCTGGCGGTTGACCTCGGTGGTCTTGAACTTAGGCAGTTGTGCCAGCCCGATCGCCGCGTTGAGCGAGGAGAGCTGGTACCGCAGCCCGAAGCCTTCCACGCGGTAGGAGGTGGCGGCCTGCCGTTGCGCCTGCGATGCGACGACGCCGAGCAGCCGTAGCTGGCGGACCGTGGCGGCTTCCGCCGGAGTGCGGGGGATGACCATGCCGCCCTGCCCGCACGTCAGGTTCTTGATCGGCCCGAAGGAGAAGCACGTCAGGTCGCCCGTGCTGCCGACCCGCACGGAGCCGCGGTAGGAGCCGAAGGCGTGGGCGGCGTCCTCGACGACGGCGATGTCCCGCCGGTCAAGCGTGTCGCGGATCTCGGTGAGGTCGACGGCCCGGCCGCCGTACAGGACCGGCATCACGGCCCGGGTGTCGGGGGTGATCGCTTCCATCACCGCGTCCGGCTCGATGCACAGGGTGCCCGGGTTCACCTCGATGAAGCGGGGCGCGGCGCCGCAGGCCAGAACGTCAGCGAGGGGACGATCACCTCATGGCCGGGGCCGACACCCGCGGCCAGGAGCGCGGTGTGCATCGCGGCGGTGCCGGAGGTGACGGCCACCGCGTCGGGCACGCCGAGGAACGCGGCGACTTTCCGCTCGAACTCCTCGGTGACCTGCGTGTGCCCGTACTGGCCGGCCTTCAGGACCCGGGCCACCGCGTCCGCCTCGCCTCCATAGAGGAACGGGGTCGCGTTGCGCCGGTACTCAGGGGTGGTGGGGTTCAACCCTTCTTCCTTCCGTCGTCGTTCGTCGCGGGGGTTCACACCGAGTGGTCGATGAGCTCGGGGGCCTTGGCGACCGGCTGGGCCGTGGACAGGAGCGGCGCCCACCGGTCGGGGTTACGGCGGTACCACTCGGCGGTCTCCGCGAGACCGTCCTCCAACCCGCGCTCGGGGCAGTAGCCGAGAGCGGCGACCTTCGACCAGTCCAGGGCGTAGCGCAGGTCGTTGGCGGCCCGGTCGGGGATGTACTCCACCCGATCCCACCCGGCATCGAACATCCGCAGCAGCAGGCCGGTCAGCTCCCTGCCGGTCAGGTCGGTGCCACCGCCGACGTTGTAGACCTCACCCGGGGTGCCGGCGCGCAGGACCACGTCGATGCCCTGGCAGTTGTCCTCGACGTGGAGCCAGTTGCGGACGTGCTGGCCGTTCCCGTGGAGAGTGAGCTTGTGGCCCTTCAGCAGGCGGGTGATGAACAGGGGGACGATCTTCTCGGGGTGTTGGCGCGGCCCGTAGTTGTTGGAGGAGCGGGTGACGCACACGGGCACGCCGAACGTCTGGAAGTAGGACAGCGCCACGAGGTCGCTGGCGGCCTTCGACGCGGCGTAGGGGACGCTGGGCCGCACCGGGTCCGTCTCGGCGGCCTGGCCGGTCAGGAGCGGCCCGTACACCTCGTCGGTGGACACGTGGACGAAGCGGCGGACACCTGCCTTCCTGGCGGCTTCCAGCAAGGTGTGGGTGCCCAGGACGTTGGTGGTCAGGAAGCTCCCGGTGTCGTGGAAGGAGCGGTCCACGTGCGACTCGGCGGCGAAGTGGACGATGGCGGCGTGCTCACGGGCGAGCCGGTCGACCAGCTGGGCGTCGCAGATGTCGCCGTGGACGAACGTCAGCTTGGGCGAGAGCATCGCCTCGCCCAGGTTCTCGACACTGCCCGCGTAGGTGAGGGCGTCGAGCACGGTCACCCGGGCCACGTCCTCGGCACGCAGCAGACGCCTGGCGAAATGCGAGCCGATAAAGCCCGCACCCCCGGTGATCAGCACTTCTTCCATGGCTGGACCCTTCCTGTCGACGGTGAGCAGGGGAGAACCAGCAAACGCCTCCGGGCGATGCCAAAGGGAGGGCTCACGATGGGGGCTCACAATCACGAAACCCCGTTCACAGGGCCAGGGTTGGGGATACGCTCCGGGGTTGGGATACGCTCAGGGGCCCGGGAGAGCGGCCCAGGGCAATGAGATCCGCCCCGGAATCCACCGGTCAGATCGGACACCCCAAGGGGTCGCCATGGCGCCACGCCGGGAACCGAACCACCGCCTCGCCCGGCTCATCGAGGACAGCAAGGCCAGCAACGCCGCCCTCGCCCACCGCGTCAACGAACTCGCCGCCCGCGCCGGCGTCAACCGCGCGTACACGCATACCTCGATCAGGAACTGGACCGTCCGCGCCATGGTCCCGGACGCGCCCGCACCTGCGCTTCTGGCCCTCGCGCTCAGCGAACGGCTCGGCCGTACGGTGTCACTCGAAGAGATGGGCATGGCCGACACGCCCGCACCCACCCTCGAAACCGGCTTGAATTTCCACAGAGACCCCGATCAGGCCCTCAACCTCGCGGCCGAGTATTGGAGCACTGTGGACCGCCGGAGCTTCGTCAAGGCCACCCCCTTCGCCCTCACCGCCTACGGCCCCGCAGCCATGCGCTGGATGGCCGTACCCGCCGACCCGCCCCGCGCCCGCGTCGCCGGCGCCCGCGTCGGCCACGCCGACATCCTCGAACTGCACACGGCCGCCGACGAGGCCCGCCGCTGGGACTCCAAGTACGGCGGCGGCAACTGGCGCGCCTCCATGGTCACCGACTGCCTCACCCGGCGCGCCGCCCCCCTGCTGCGCGGCACCTTCACCGACAGGATCGGTGCCCGGCTCTTCGCCGCCACCGCCGAACTCGCCCGCGTCGCCGCCTGGCACGACGTCGACATGGGCAACCACGCCAGCGCCCAGGCCCACTTCGTCCAGGCCCTGCGCCTCGCCCGGGCCTCCGGCGACCGGGCCGTCGGTTCGTACGTGCTCGCCACCATGGCCCTGCACGTCTACCTGTGCGGTTTCCCGCACGAGGCCGTCGACATGGCCGAAGGCGCCTATGAGTGCGCCAAGGATCACGCCCCTGTCCGCGTGCTTGCCTTCGCCAAGCTCGCCCAGGCCCGCGCCCACGGCCTCGTCGGCGACGCCCGCGCTGCGGCCGCCGCGCTCAGCCGGTGCGAGCACCTGGTCGATGCCGCCGACACCGACCCGCGCGACCCCGCCTGGCTGGCCTACCTGACCCGCGCCCGTGTCGCCGCCGACGCCACCGAAATCTACCGCGACCTCAATCTCCCGGCCGAGGCACTGCACTGGAACCAGCAGGCCACGGCCATGCCCGCCGCAGACTTCAGCCGCGCCGTCGGCATCCGCCAGACCGTCCTCGCCACCGCACACCTCCAGCAGCGCAACCTCGAACCCGGCCTCGAAGCCGGCGAGCGCGCACTCACCATCCTCAGCACCGTCCGCTCCACCCGAAGCCTCGGCTACCTGCGTACCCTCACCACCGCGCTCGGCCCTTGGCACACCGAACCCGACGTCGCCGACTTCCTCCACCGCGCCGACCGCGTCCTCGACGCCAGCTGACAACCGCCCCGCTTCACCCGGCGTGTGCGGGCTGCCGCTCGTCTTCGTACCGGCGAACTGCACCAGTTCGCGGCTGAAGCCCTGTCAATAAGGCTAGGACTAATGAGTAGATCGGCCTGACGCCGAATCACCGACCGGAAGAGAGCTCCGTGGAGAAGCCGCCCGCCCACTACCGCCAGCTTGCCGACGACCTGCGCACCGGCATCGTCAACGGCCTGTACCCGCCCGGCACGGTGCTGCCCAGGATCGCCGACCTCGCCGAGGAGTACGGCATCTCCAAGCAGACCGCCCGCGAGGCGATCGCCGTCCTCGAAGCCGAGGGCCTGGTCGAGGTCGTCCGCCGGCGCGGCACCGTCGTCCGGAGCCTTCCGCAGCGCCGGCGGCTCTCCCGCGTCCGGCAGGTGCTCCGGGACGAACGCGGCTACTACTTCGATCCCGCCGCCCAGCCCTGGGTCGCCCTGTGCCGGCCCACCATCGCCTGGGCGCCGCCGCCGCGCGATCTCTGCGCCGTGCTCGACCTCGCGCCCGATGCGGAGGTCCTGGTCCGGGACCGGCTCATGGGCTCCCCGGACGACCGCCGGCCCACCCAGCTCGCGACCAGCTACCTGCCCGCCGCCGTCGCGCGCGGCACCCGGCTCGCCCAGGCGGACACCGGCCCCGGCGGCATCTACGACGTCCTGGAACGCGAGCTCGGATACGGGCCGCTGGCCTGGCACGAGACCATCACCTCCCGCATGCCGACCCCGGAGGAGAGCGCCGCCCTCCACGTCCCCAAGGGCACGCCGCTGCTGCGGATCATCCGCATCACGACGGGCCCGGACGGCAGCGTCGTCGAGGTCAACGACACCCGCATGCGGGCCGACGAGTTCGAGATCGGCTACCCGATCACCCGTCACCCCACGGCGCAATGGGCCGGAGACCGCCCGGCCGATCCGACGGTGTAGCACGGCGGCGCCCGACGGGGCCCCACCGGCCCCGGTCCCCCGTTGATCGTTTTCGGCGCCTGTCCTGGGCGCGCTGGCCGAACTCCTCCTTGGCGTGGACACGGCCGGGCTCGAAGATGTCGGTGGGGAGGCCTCGCCGGCCCGGCGGGGGATCGTGATTCAAGGGGGGCGGAGATGCGCACGGGTGCGGAGGGCACGCTGGGGGACGGCGTCATGACGGCGCGGGATCGGTTCGAGCTCTGGCGGGACGTGATCAGAAGGACCCGGGAGTGCGAGGCGACCACCGCGCACGTCGACACCTTCACGGCGCAGGTGCGGTCGTCGGAGCTGGGGCAGGTGACCCTGCTGGGGACGTCGTTCCCGTCCGCGCGGTTCCTGCGGACCGAGCGCATGGTGCGCCGCTCGCACGGTCCTGAGCTGTACAACCTGACGTTCCTGACGGCGGGTGGCCACACGCTGCGGTGCGGCGCGGACCAGGCGGAGAAGTTCGAACCGGGAGACCTGTTGCTCCTCGGCCCTTCGGACCCGTACGACGGGCGGTACTTCGGTGGCGGCCCCGGCAAGCCCCTGGTCGAGGGCGTGGGCGCCGACTTCCCGGTGTCGCTGCTGCCGATCCCTCCGCGGCTGCTGCGCGGCCTGCTCGGCCGCAGGCTGTCCGGGCGGGAGGGGTCGGGTGCGCTGCTCGCGCAGTTCCTGCTCGGCCTGGACCGGCAGGCCGACGTCCTGCAGCCGGCCGAGGCGGCCCGCCTGGGCACCGTCCTGGTCGACCTGACGGCGGCCTGGCTCGCCCGGGAACTCGACGCCGCCTCCCAGCTCCCGCCCGACGCCCGGCACCGGGCCCTGGTCGAGAACATCCGGGCCTTCATCCGGCACAACCTCCACGACCCCGCCCTGACCCCGGCCACGATCGCCGCCGCCCACCACATCTCCGTCAGCCACCTGCACCGCCTGTTCACCCAGCACTCCCAGGGCGAGACCGTCGCCGCCTGGATCCGCAGCCAACGACTGCGCAAGGCCCACCGCGACCTGACCGACCCCGCGCTGCAGGACCTGCCCGTCCACGTCATCGCCGCCCGCTGCGGCATGTTCCGCGCCTCCGAGTTCAGCCGCGCCTTCAAAACCGCCTACGGCCTCTCCCCCCGGGAACACCGCCACCGGGCCCGGCACGAGCCCGGCGGCCAGTAAGCCGCGCAACGCACGGACCAGCGCGACCGGGTGGGCGCGACGGTCAGCCGGTGGTGGCGGCAGTGACGGCCTTGACGCCGCCGGCGCCGTGCAGTCGCAGGACCTGCTCGGCGCGCGTGACCTGACCTCGGTGTGAGCGCAACGGCGCGGGCCCGCGCCGTTGCGCTCCCGTGGACGCCCGTCACACCGACGGCGCCGGCAGGGGGCCTGGGGGTCTCACCGTGAGAAGGGTCACGCGGCGGGCGCCGGCGGGCCTGCGAACGGCGGTGGGGCCCGCGGGGACTGGGAAGGGCGTGGTTCGGCACGGGCGAAGGCCCTGTCCGGTTCGGGACTTTGGGCATGAATCCGGTCGACCTTCGGCCCGGTGGTGACCGGTGCGGGCCCGGGCAACCGTGGACGGTCGCCCGGTGTGATCGGGCGGTGGCGCCGTCCGAGGTGGGCGGCGTCGACCCTGCCGTCTACCCGGCGCACGGTGCGCGTGAAAAGCGCGGCCCCGTACGCTCCGGAGGACCCCCAGACCCATGTCCCGAACGATCGACAACGCCCCGTATACCGCCTTCCACCGCAGGCTGGCCCTCGCCTGCTCGGGAGGGCCACTGCTGGACGGCTACATCCTCAGCATCGTCGGCGTCGCCCTGATCGGCATGCGCCCCGATCTCGGCCTGTCCACCGCCGAGGTCAGCCTGATCGGCGCCGCCGCGCTGGTCGGCATGTTCGTCGGCGGCGCCCTGTTCGGCGTGCTGACCGACCGGATCGGCCGGGAGGTGATGTACACCGCCGACCTGCTCGTCATGGTCGCCTGCTCGGTGCTCTCCTTCTGGGTGGACGCGGTGTGGGCGATCACCCTGCTGCGCTTCGTCCTCGGCATGGCCGTGGCCGCCGACTACCCCATCGCGACCTCGCTGCTCGCCGAGTGGCTGCCCGCCAAGCACCGCGGCCGCCTGCTCGGCCAGCAGATCGTCGCCTGGTACGCCGGCTCGGTGCTCGCCTACGTGGTGGGCTACCTGTTCCTGGAGCTGGCAGGTCCCGGCAGCTGGCGGTGGATGCTGGCGAGCTCGACGGTGCTGTGCGCGGTCTTCCTGGTGATCCGGCGCGGCTCGCCGGAATCGCCGCGCTGGCTCGCCGCCAACGGGCGCGTCGGGGACGCGGTGCGCGTGGTCGAGAAGCACCTCGGGGTCCGGGTCGACGGCCGCGAACTGATGCCCGACCCCGCCGAGGCCGCACGACCCGGCGGGCTGCGCCTGCTGATGACCCCGCCCTACCGGCGCCGCACCCTGTTCTGCGGCCTGTTCTTCCTCTGCCAGGTCGGCCCGCTGTTCGCGATGCTCACCTTCGGCCCGCAGATCCTCTCCTCCTTCGGCATGCCCGGCGGCACCGTGATGGAGACCCTGGGCACCGGGCTGATCAGCCTGGTCTTCCTGCTCGGCTGCTACCCGGCGCTGCGCCTGATCGACAGCCGCGGCCGGCGCCCCGTCATCATCTGGTCCTTCGCGCTGATGACCGTGCCGCTGGCCCTGCTGGGCGTGTGGCCCACCGCCCCGGCCGCGATCGCCCTGCTGGCGCTGTGCGCGTACGCCTTCCTGTGCGGCGGGCCCAACGTGCTCGACTGGACGTATCCGAACGAGCTGTTCCCGACCGAGATCCGGGCGACCGCCGTGGGCGTGGCCACCTCGGTGAGCCGGATCGGCGCGGCGGTGGGCACCTACCTGCTGCCGCTGTCCCTGACAGGACTGGGCACCGGCCCGACGATGCTGATCGCCGCGGGCACCACGGCACTGGGCCTACTGGTGTGCGTGCTGTGGGCGGAGGAGACCCGCGGTACGGCGCTCGGCGCCTCGCCGGCTACCGCGCCCGCTCGTGCGGGCACGGCGCCGGGCGTCCCGGCGCAGCGGGTGCCGCAGCCGGTGCGCTGACGGCCGGTGCACTGACGGCGAATGCGCTGACGGCGAATGCGCTGACGGCGGGTGCGCTGACGGCGGATGTGCTGACGGCCGTCGTTTGACGCAGTGGCGGCGCCGCCCGGGAGTCCCGGGTGGCGCCGTCGTCGGTTCACCGGCCGTGGAGCGCCGCGCGCCCCGGTGCGGCACCCCCTTGCAAGTGTCCGGCGTGTGCAACTATCTTGATGGGCATAAGTTGCAGCTGCAATCAGTTGCGGGTGTATCCCCCGCGCCGGCGCCGGGGCAGCCACGAAGGAGATCCGATGAGCACCACTCTCTTCAGCCCGTACACCCTGCGGGAGCTGACCGTCCCCAACCGGATCTGGATGGCGGCGATGTGCCAGTACAGCGCCGCGCCCGACGGGGCGGCGGCCGGCGTGCCGACGGACTGGCACTTCACCCACCTGGCGGCGCGGGCCGCCGGCGGCACCGGGCTGATCATCACGGAGGCCACCGCCGTCAGCCCCGAGGGGCGCATCAGCCCGTACGACCTCGGGATCTGGAACGACGAGCAGGCCGCGGCGTTCCGCCGGATCACCGCCTTCCTGAAGTCGCAGGGCACCGTCGCCGCCATCCAGCTCGCCCACGCCGGGCGCAAGGCCTCCACCGAGCGGACCTGGGTGGAGCGCGGGCGCCCGCTGGCCGTGGACGAGGAGCACGGCTGGCAGCCGGTCGGCCCCGGCGCCGAGCCCTTCTCCCCCGCCCACAGCGCCCCGCAGGAACTGACCGAGGAGCAGATCGGCGAGATCGTCGGCGAGTTCGCCGACGCCGCCCGGCGCGCGCTGGAGGCCGGCTTCCAGGTCGCCGAGGTCCACGGCGCCCACGGCTACCTGATCCACCAGTTCCTCTCCCCGCACACCAACCGCCGCACCGACGGCTACGGCGGCTCCTTCGAGAACCGCATCCGCTTCGCGCTGGAGGTCGTCGACGCGGTGCGTGCGGTGTGGCCCGAGGACCTGCCCGTCTTCTTCCGCGTCTCCGCCACCGACTGGCTCACCGAGAACCCCGAGGACGGCCGCGAGGGCTGGACCTCGCAGGACACCGTGCGCCTCGCCAAGGAACTCCAGGCCCACGGCGTGGACCTGCTCGACGTCTCCACCGGCGGCATCGTCCCCGACGCCCGGATCGAGGCCGCGCCCGGCTTCCAGGTGCCCTTCGCCGAGGCCGTGCGCACCGAGGCCGGCCTGCCCGTGGCCGCCGTCGGCCTGATCACCGAGCCCGCCCAGGCCCAGGCCATCGTCGCCGGCGGCCGCGCCGACGCCGTCCTGCTCGGCCGCGAGCTGCTGCGCGACCCGTACTGGGCCCGCCGCGCCGCCGCCGCGCTCGACGGGGAGGTCCCCACCCCCGTCCAGTACCACCGCGCCTGACCCGCCGGCACCCCGGCCTTGTGGCACCCGTGCCCCCGCAACGCCGTACCCGGGCGGCGCGGGTGTCGGGCTTGAGTTGGAGCGCACTCCAAGTCCTACGGTTTTGCCGTGAGTCCCCGCCGGCCCGGCGGGGCTGAACGGGACGTGGCCGCCGGCAGGTGCGGCCGGGAGAGAGGGACCGCCATGAGCACGGCCGCGAACGACGCACAGGCCCGCCGGGAGCGCTTCGAGCACGGGCTGGAGGTGCTGGAGCGCATCGACGGCGAGGCCGGGGTCCGGGTGGTGGAATCGCTGGGCGACATCAGCCCCGAGCTCGGGCACCAGATCGTCGCCTGGGGCTTCGGGGAGATCTACAGCCGCCCGCAACTCGCGCCGCGCGACCGCCAGTTGGTCACCCTGGGGATGCTCACCGCGCTCGGCGGCTGCGAGCCCCAGCTGGAGGTCCACGTCAACGCCTCCCTGAACGTGGGGCTCACGCCCGAGGAGATCGTCGAGGCCCTGCTGCACTCCGCCGGCTACTGCGGGTTCCCCAAGGCGCTGAACGCGACCTTCGTCGCCAAGAAGGTGTTCGCCGAACGCGGCCTGCTGCCGGTCACGGGCGCCTGACGTCAACGGGATCTGCGGGGCGGGATCTGCGGGCGGGATCTGCGGGGCGGGATCTGCGGACGGAGGCTGCGGCGCCGGGGGTGGCCGGGAACCTTCCGGGGCGGGTGGGCGTCCGGGGAGGCGTACCCGTGTCCGGATCACCCGAGGAGCCCGTCGTGTCCGACTACCTGCCGCCGTCGCCTGCCGAGTCCTGGCTGCTGGGCGGGGTGACGGCCGTGCTGCAGGAGGGCATCGGGCAACAGCTCGGGTACTGGGTGGGGCCCGGCGGTGTGCTGAGCCATGACGACGGGAGCGGCAACGGCTGGCAGTTGGCCTGGCTGCCGGGCGGGCGGGCGGTGATCAGCGGGTTCGACGTGGACTACAGCACCGAGCGGGAGGTGGCGCAGCTGCTGGCGGGCGCGCCGCCGTGGGTGCCCGCGCCGGCGGAGCGGGCCGGGTTCTGCTTCTGGTGGGAGTCGGACGGCGGGGGCTGGCGGTGCGCGGCCGGTGCTTCGGATCCCGGGATGCGGCTGACCGGTTCGGTGGAGCACGTCGAGGAGCGTCTGGCCGACCGGGTCTGGGAGCGGATTCCGGAGCCGGACGAGGACGAGGACGAGTCGGAGGAGGAGGAGCTGGACGAGTGGGCGTACGTCGAGGGGTTCCACCGGCGGCTGGAGGAGTTGCTGGCCGCCGCCCGCGAGCAGCGGCTGACCGACGGTGAACTGGTGCCGGTCCTGGCCTTTCTGGCCGATCCGCAGGAGCAGCGGACGGCCGGCGCCCTGGCCCTCGCCGCTCAGGCCGGCTTCACCGCGGGAAGCCGCCTGCCGTGGGAGGCGGCCACGGCCTGACGACGCGGGTGCGCGGCCTGCGGTGCGCAGGAAGTCGGCGGGGCCGACTTCCTGCGCGCGGGCGGGTGCGGGGTCAGACGGTCGGGCGGGCGGGCGGTCCGGCCAGGAGGTCGGACTGGAGGGTGGCGACCTGGCGGAAGGGCGGGGTGGGGACGCCGTCGGGGTTGGTCATGGTGATGACGGCGAGAATGTCGGCGGCGCAGAGGTAGGCGACGCGGGCGGTGGGGTTGCCCTTGGGGCCGTTCGCCGTGGACTCCAGCGCGGTCAGGTCGACGCCGTCGACGGTGTCCCAGTCCTTGTGGGCGGTGGTCCTGGTGTCCGGGGCGGCCTTGGTGCGGCCCTTGGAGCGCAGGGAGGAGAAGGCGTCCCAGGACTCGGCCGCGGAGCCGAAGCGCAGCAGCCGGATCTGGGTGCGGGTGCCGTCGGAGGCCGTCCACTCCCGGACGGTGGCCGCGCGGCAGGCGTCTTCCAGGAGGAGTTCGCGCAGCTTGGCCGGGTCCTGCTGCTCGGCGAGGATCGCGTCGCAGGGCACCCAGTCGGCGAGGGCCGGGGCGGGCGCCGCGCCGGGATGGGGGGCTGCGGACGCCGCCGGGGAGGTGGCCGGGGATCCGGTCGGGGAGGCCGTCGGGGAGCCGGAGGCGGTGGCCTTCGGGGTGGGGGCCGGGAAGGACGGCGCGGTCATGGTGCCGCCGGCCTCCTTGGGGGCGGGCAGCAGCAGGTAGCGCAGGTCCGCGTAGTGGAGGGCCTTGCCCTTGCCGTCCGGGGCGGCCTTGCCGGAGGGCAGCGGGGGCAGCGTCAGCGGTGGGAAGGTGTAGCGGCCGTCGCCCGCGGTGGCCAGGCCCGGGATGTCGGTGCGCTCGGGGGCGGTGACGGCCAGGGCGGTGCCGGTGCCGGCCAGGGCGAACACCAGGGCGGCGCAGCTCCAGCGCACGGCGGCCTTGCGGCGCCGGGCCCGGCGGGCCTGCTGCTGCGCGAGTTCCTCGGGGGTGGGGGCGAAATCGGTGAACTCCACTGCCCCGATGGCCGGTTCGGGCGCCGGCGGGGTGGCCGGAGCCGTGGGCGGCTGGGGCGGGAGCGGGTCCGAGGCGGGCGGCGGCGGGGTGGCGTGGTCGGTCATGCGGACGCTCCCGGGCGGGCGAGGCGGTCGAGCTGCAGGGTGAAGAGGGCGACGATCTTGTCCTTGGGCAGCGGTGCCACGCCCTCGGCGTTCATGATGACCAGGAGGTCGCCCTCGGCGGCCGAGCACTCCAGGTAGTCGATCGGCGCGGACGGCGGCGCCGGCATCAGGTAGCAGTGCGCCTCGGGGTGGCCCGGGATGCTCGGGCCGATCCGGAAGAGGCCGGTGTCGCCGGTGAAGACCGCGGTGTACTCGTTGATCCGCTGCACTTCCTGCTGGTTGAACTGGCGCAGCTTCAGGCCGATCACCAGGTCGTCCCCGGTGGAGAGGTAGGTGCGCACGCCGGTGGCCTTGACGTGCAGGCCCTCCCAGTACGAGCGGAGCTTGTCGCGCTTGTCCTTGGGGATCTGCTGGAGTTCGGCGTCCAGCTCGGCGGACAGCTGCTCGCCGTTGAGCTCGGTGTCGTTGCCGTAGACACCGTCGTCCGGACCGGGCCGGTAGCCGGCCGGGACGGGCAGCAGCAGGTCGCGCAGCGAACCGAAGTGGCTGCCGTTGGACTTGGCGCCGTACGGGGTGGCGCTCGCGGTCGGGGTGGGCGCGGTGGAGGGGGCGGCGGCGGTGGCCGGGGCCGGGTCGTCGTACTGGGTCTTGATGATGCCGATGCCGATGGCCACGCCGACCAGCGCGGCCGCGGCCGTGGCGGCGCCCGCGCGCAGCAGGCGGCGGGAGCCGGGGGTGGCGGGGTCGGCGGGGTCGGGCGTGCCGGGCCCGGTGGCGGCGGGCTGCTCGGGGGCGGGCATCGACTCGGGCTCGGCGGCGGGCGCGGCCGGGGTCGCGGTCACGGTGTCGTCGTTCATACCAGGCGCTCCCATTGCCGCTTGGCGAGGTCCTTGAGGGTGGCGGAGTCCACCGGCTTGGGGCCGAAGACCTCGACGGTCATCTGCAGCGAGCCGCGCTTGGCAACGGCCTGGCCGTAGTAGTACTGATCGGTGCTCTCGGCCCAGTAGCGGGGCGAACTCTCCACCTTGTAGCCGCCGTTGGCGCCGTCGCCGGCGAAGGGCTCCCAGGTGTTGGACTTCGCCTGGTCGGAGTGGTCCGGCGCGAACTGCATCAGCGAGACGCGGTAGCGGACGTCGTCCTTCTTCCAGTCCACCTCGGCCGCGCGCCGGAAGCCGCGCGAGGTGAGGTCCTTGAACCGGAAGGCCGCGTCGCCGGCGCGCTCGGAGATCTCGCCGACCGAGATCCAGCTGGGCTTGTCCGGGTAGTCGGACCAGGGGGTGCTGCCCTCAGGGGCGGTGATCAGCAGCTTGGTCAGGTCGCCGTCGATGGCGAGCGGAGCGGGCTGCTCGGCGGCGTGCGCGGCCGGGTCGACCGCCTCCACCGGGTAGGACGGGCGGGCCACCTGCAGCGGCGGCAGCGGCGTGGGCGGGCGCTGGGCCTGCACGGCGTAGCCGACACCGGCGCCGGCCACGGTGCCCAGCACCAGGGCGTACGCGGCCAGCCGCACCGGGCGGGGGCGGCGCGGGGCGCGGGGTTCGCGGTCGGGGCCGGACTCCGGCAGGTCGCCCGGCCCGACGGGGCCGCCCGGTTCGACGGGGCTGCCCGGTTCGACGGGCTCGACGGGCGGCAGGGAGTCGGACGGAACAGCGGTGGGCGGAAGAGCGGCGGGCGGAACAGCGGTGGGCGGAAGAGCGGTGGGCGGTGCCGGGGGCTGTGGCGCAACGGCGGGCGCGGCGGGTACCGGCTCCGCGGGTTCGGTGGTCACGGAAGTGGCTCCAGAGGAGGAAGAGAAGGGTGGCGTCGGAGGACGGGCGCGGGGCTCAGCCGCCCGAGGCGAGCCAGTCGCGCTGGCGCTTCATCAGCTCGCTCAGCAGCGCCTTGTCCGGTGTCCCCTTCACGTCGACGTCGATCGTGTACTGGACGTCGCCCTGGCTGGCGATGCCGGTCATCGAGCCGGTGTACGCCTGCTGCTTGGGCTTCTTCAGGTAGCCGTGGGCGTCGGGGACGCCGTCGACGTCGATCGGGTCCAGCGACTTGATCTTGTAGCCCTTGACGAATTCGCTCGCCATCGCGGCGGAGCCGAAGTGCAGCAGGGTGACGGTCACCTCGGCCTTGCCGTCGGCGGTCCGGTACATCCGGCTGGCGCCCTCCCTGTAGCCGTAGGAGGCGAGGATGTCCTTGATGCCGTCCTGCTTGCCGAACAGGGCGGCGACGTCCTCGTCGCTCATCGTCATCCCGTCCGCGGGGCCGTAGGACTCGCCGCCGGCGGGGATCGGGAGCAGGAAGAAGCGCAGGTCGCCCTCGTGCTTGGCGCCGTTGACCGTGCCCTTGACGGTGCTGGCCGGCGCGGGCTCGGCCGGGACGGCGCTCGGCACCGGGACGGGCTCGGCGCTCGGCGACGCGCTCGCGGTGGCGCCGGTGCTCGCGCTCGCCGTCGGGGCGGCGGCGGGCGCGGGCGCTGCGGCCGGGCGGGCGGCGGGCTTGCCGACGGCGACGGTGACCGCGGCGCTGGCCGCCGTGACGGCGAGCAGGCCGGCGGTGGCCAGCGCGACGCCGACGGCGCGCGGCAGGCGGCGCGGGGCCGGCGGCTGCGGCTGGGGTTCGGCCTGCGGCTGGGGTTCGGCAGGTGCCTGTGGTTCGGCGGCGGCGCTCTCGTTCTCGGATTCGGGCTCGGGATCGGGCTCGGACAAGGGATTCCCCCCAGGGATAAGAATGCGGAATTCGCACGCGCGGGGCCCCTCGTGGGAACCACTCCCCCCGGCGGGTTCTCCGGACCGTCCGTCACGCGTGTCAGCAGGCATTATGAGAGCCCGCTGAGACCACTGCCAACCAAATCAATCACCACACTCTCGCCCAATGGTCGATGAATCGGACACGTCGTGATCCAACCGCAATCGGGCACGCCGAAAGGCCGTGGTCGCACCCGGGGCGGTCGGGAATCGGCTTTCGCGTCAATTCGCTTCGGCGGCGGTGGTGTTGCCGAAGGTGCGGCGGTAGGCGCCCGGGGTGGTGCCGAGGGCCGTGTGGAAGCGGCGGCGCAGGTTGACGGCGGAGGCCAGGCCGACGCGGGCGGCGACGGCCTCCACCGGCAGGGCGGTGCGCTCCAGCAGCACCCGGGCGGCGTCGATCCGGCGGGCCAGCAGCCACTGGCCGGGGCTGGTGCCGAGCTGCTCGGCGAAGCGGCGGGCCAGGGTGCGGCCGGACACCCCGGCGCGGGCGGCCAGGCCGTCCAGGGTCAGCCGCTCCCCCAGCCGCTCCTCGGCCCACTCCAGCAGCGGCGCCAGCGACTCGTCCGCCCGGGCCGCCGGCTGCGGGGCGTCGGCGTACTGCAGCTGGCTGCCTTCGCGGTGCGGGGGCAGCACCATGTGCCGGGCGACCCGGGCGGCGTAGGCGGCGCCGTGGTCGCGGCGCAGCAGGTGCAGGCACAGGTCGATGCCCGCGCCGGAGCCGGCGCTGGTGGCGACGTCGCCGTGGTCGACGTACAGGACGTTCCGGTCCACTCTCAACGCGGGGTATTCGGCGGCGAGTTGGGCGGTGCGGCCCCAGTGGGTGGTGGCGCTGCGGCCGTCGAGGAGTCCGGCCTGGGCGAGGACGAAGGCGCCGGTGCAGATGGAGACGATCCGGGCTCCGCGGGCGTGGGCGGTGCGCAGCGCGGCCAGGACGTCGCCCGGCACCGGGGAGCCGGGCGGCTGCCAGCCGGGGATGACGACGGTGTCGGCGTACTCCAGCGTTTGCAGGCCGTCCTCGACGAGCAGCGGGGCGCCGAGGGTGGTGGGCACCGGGCCGGGGGCCCGGGTGCAGAGAGCGAAGTCGTAGTGGGTGGGGAGCCCGGCCCGTTCGGTGCCGAAGACCTCGGCGGCGCAGGCGAGTTCGAAGGGGGACTGGGGTGCGCCGAGCAGGGCCACCACCCGGTGGCGGCGCCCGACGGGGGAGCTCTCGCGGGCTTCGGGGGCTTCGGGGGCTTCGGGGGCGGGGGGATCCGGGGCTGCGACGCTCATGGCAGGAATGTACCCGAGGATGTCTTTCCGGACTCTGGGGCGGCGGGTGCGGGGCGGCGACAGTGGGGGGCATGAACGGAAATGACGCAGGACTCAAGACGTCGGTGCTGGTGGACGAGGTGGAGGCGGTCGAGGTCGCGCCGGGGATCGTGCGGCGCCGGCTGACGGCCACCGGGTACGCGCGCGGCTGGCTGATCGACTTCGCGCCGGGCAGCCGGTGGCCGGAGGTGGACGTGCACGCCACCGAGGAGCGGTACTTCGTGCTGAGCGGCGAGGTGATCGAGGGCGAGGAGCGTCACCCGGCGGGCAGCTACGTCACCTTCGCGCCGGGCAGCCGGCACCGGCCGCGCACCGAGAGCGGGGCGCGGATGCTCGGGATCACGGTGGTGAACGCCTGATCCGGAAGGGCTCTTCGGCGGAAGGAAGCCCGCAAGGGCGGTCTGCCGTACCCGGAGTCCACGGACGTGCAGAAGCAGGTCATCACGGCGGCGAAGGGGACCGCCGAGCGGGCGTGGCGGCCTCGGTGTGGCGATCCCGCGCCGGGCACGGCCCGTTGAACGGGGAACCCGCCTCGGCGACCAGCGGTTCACGGGCGTCCGTGCCGCAGGCGCGGGAGGAATCCCCGTCCTCCAGGACGGGGAGGATGTCAGAGCCAGCCCTTGCGGGCTGCCTGGACGCCGGCCTGGAAGCGGGTGGTGGCGCCCAGGTGGGCGAGGAGGACGGAGACGCGGCGCACCACGGTGCGCCGGCCCAGGCCCAGGCGGCGGGCGATGGCGTCGTCGGTGGCGCCGGAGGCCATCAGGGTGAGGATGCGGCGGTCGCGGTCGTCGATGCGCAGGTCGACGCCGGCGACGCTGGCCGGGACCGCCAGGCGCCACAGGGTCTCGAAGACGGCGGTCAGGGCGTGCAGCAGGCTGGAGGGGCGCACCAGCAGGGAGACCACGCCGGGGCGGTCGTCGGCGGGCAGGGTGACGATGGCGAGGTCGTCGTCGCCGATGGCGAGTTTGAGCGGCGGCTCGTCCAGGGTGCGGGCCTGCTCCCCCGCCTCGACCATGCGGGCCATGTTGGGCCCGGCCACCGGGTCCTCGAAGGCGCAGCCCTGGTAGATCGCGCGGTAGACGACGCCTGCGGCCATCCGGCGGCGCTGCAGCACCTCCTGGTCGGCGTAGTGGGCGGGGCTGCCGGAGTACGGCGGCACGTCGATGACGCGCACCTGGTGACGGGCGGCCAGTTGCAGGCGGCGGCTGGCCGCGAGCACCTCGGCCGGGTCCTCGACCACGTCCAGGGCGCCGTAGCTGCCGGTGTCGCGGCGGGCGAAGCGGTAGAGGCGTTCCAGTTCGGCGCCGGCCCGGCGGGCGGTGGCCTGGCGCAGCGCGTCGCGCTGCAGGACCGTCTCGACGACCCGTCCGGGCGGCAGTGCCTCCCAGACGTGGTGGCGGTCGTCGGTGCTGCCGGCGGTGTCGACGGCGACCGCGATGCCTTCCTCCGCGAGGTCGCGCAGGACGGCCAGCACGGTGTCCTCGTCCAGGCCGGCGCTGTGTGCCAGGTCCGCGGCGAGGGCGCGTGGCCGTGCGACCAGGCAGCGGTAGACGCGGCCGCGTTCGGAGTCCGGATCCAGTACGTCGTGCATGGCGCCCCCCAAGTCGTCCCGCCCCCGGCCCCCGTCGGCCGTCCGCCGGTGCGCCCGGGCGTACCGGGTGGCCCGGGCGCGCCGGGTGGCGGCTGCGGGGAACCTACCCGGGCGGGTGGCGCACATGCGCCAGTGGCCCAGGTGCGTCGCCGGGCGCACTGGCGCGGGGGCGGGGCACGTGGCGAGAGTTGTCGATGTTCAGACAGGCGATGCGGGACGGTCCGTCAGGGCCGCCTGCGTCAGGGCCGTCCGTGCCAGGACCGCCTGCCGTCCGGACCGCCTGCCATCCGGACCGCCCGTCAGGACACCACGTCGGGACAACCCGTCGCGACCGACCCGTCGAAGGCCGAGGACGACCCCATGACCCCAGCCCGGCTCCTGCCCGCCCGGCCGCGGCGCGCCGCCCGTACGGCCGTCGCCGCCCTGGCCGCCGGCCTGCTCCTGCTCGCCGTGCCCGCGACCGGCGCCGCCGCCACGCCCTCCTCCGTGCCCGCGGCTGCCACTGCCGCCGGGGCCGAGCCCGCCGAGCCCGCCGGGCCGCCGCCGCTGACGGACGGTTTCGGGCTGACCCAGGTCGGCACCGCCACCGGCAGCGCCACCAACTTCGTCATCACCGTCACCACCCCCCAGGTCGCCGGCCGGCACACCATCCGGATCCTGCTGCCCGCCGACTACGCGCAGCACCCGCAGCGGCGCTACCCCGTGCTGTACTTCCTGCACGGCGCCTCGGACAACCCGAGCGATGCGGCGCTGGCCTACCCCGCGCTGACCGCCGCCCAGTCGATGATCACGGTCATCCCGGACGGCGGCCTGCGCGGCTGGTACACCGACTGGCTCGACCAGGGCAGCGCCGCCGGCGCGCAGAACTGGGAGACCTTCCACCTGGGCCAGGTCCTCCCGTTCGTCGAGGCGAACCTGCGCACCCGCACCGACCGCGCCCACCGGGCCGTCGGCGGCCTGTCCATGGGCGGCTTCGGCGCCCTGCACTACGCCCAGGACCGCCCCGAGCTGTTCGGCCAGGTCCTCAGCATGTCCGGCGCCAACGACCTGTCCACCGACGAGATGATCATGCGCGGCGCCGTCGTCGCGACCCTGACCAACGTCGGCACCGTGCTGTGCGGCCCCAGCGACGGCCACCCCTGCGGCTACGACTTCGGGCCCACCGTCTCCAGCGACGCCGTCTTCGGCACCCCGTACCCCGTGTTCAACGCCGACTGGCGCTGGAACGCCGCCGACCCGGCCTCCCGGCTGGGCCTGCTCGCCCACACCGGCATCGCCCTCTACACCGGCAACGGCAACGGCAACCCCGCCGACATGGAGTTCTGGGTCGAGGGCACCGCCAAGCGCGTCAAGGACCGCCTGGACGCCCTGCACCTGCCCTACCACTACGTCGACTACGGCGACGGCACCGGCTGGGGCGCCGACTGCCACGGCGGCCACACCGCAGGCTGCTGGGCCCAGGACCTCGTGGACTACGTGCCGCGCCTGGAGGCGGCCTTCGCCGCCGCGCCCTGAGGCCCGGGCCGCTCCGCTTCGCCATTCCCCGTTCCCCGTTCCCCGTTCCTCCGACGAAAGGACATCCCTCGTGCCCGCCACCGCCACCCCCGGCCGCACGGCGCCCTGGCTGCGCCTGCTCGCGGCCTTCCTGGTGACCTGTTGTGCCGCCCTGGGCCTGGCCGCCGCGCCCGCGCCCGCGCACGCCGCCGCGGCCGCCGCGTGTGCCACGCCGCAGCAGTGCCTGACCATCAAGTCGCTCAGCAACGGGCGCCAGCTCGACGTCCAGAACGGCAACACCGGCGACGGGGTCTACGTCGTCACCAACTCCGCGCCCGGCTACCACCAGTCCTGGCGGCTGAACGTCGACACCTCGGACTACACCTTCACCATCGTCAACAACGACACCGGCAAGTGCATCGACCTGGCGTCCTGGTTCACCCCGGGCCTGCGCCAGCAGACCTGCGCCGGGCAGGCCAGCCAGCGCTGGTTCCTGCAGCCCGCCCCCGGCGGCGGCGACGCGTTCATGATCCGCCACGCCGGCGACAACACCTGCCTGGACCTGCTGCTCGGCGCGCAGTACGACGACGCCTGGACCGACCAGTACACCTGCAACGGCACCGCCAACCAGCAGTGGGCCACCGGCTTCCCGGCAGCCGCCCGCGGCCTGGCACTCGACCACGCCGCCAAGCAGTGTCAGAAGGACCCCGGCTCCTGCTCCTGGGCCGTGAAGAGCGAGGCCCCGGCCGCACCACTGCCCCGGGTCTGCGTCTCCTCGGTCTGGTTCAACAACACCAGCAGCGCCGCCCAGCAGAACTTCGCGGTCACCACCATGAGCGGCTGGTCCAGCACCCTCGGCGGCCAGATCGGGACGAACATCGGCGGCGCGGCGCCCGGGGACGTCTTCAAGGCGGAGGTCTCCACCCAGGTCAACTACAGCAACGTCTGGCAGGGCTCGACCACCGTCAACAACAGCGTCACCGTCAACGTCCCGCCGCAGGAGTACGGCTGGGTCACCCTGGCCGAGCTCGCCCGCAAGGTCACCGGCACCTGGACCTTCGACGCCCGCGGCATCCCGTGGACCGCCGACGACACCATCACCATCCCGCTCACCTCCGACCCGAGCGGCGGCGCGACCCTCTACATCGCCAACACCAGCCCGACGTTCACCACCTGCGCCTGACGCATCGTCAGTTCACCGGCCGCCGCCCCTCGTTCCACCGGGGCGGCGGCCGTCCGCGTCCCCTCAGGCGGGCTGCCGCTCCCGGGCCAGGGCCTCGCGCGCGGCCAGGCGTCCGGCCACCCGGAAGGAGTGCTCGCGCGAGTCCACCTCGTGCACGAGCGTGAAATGCACCACCACCGCCAGCGCCACCGCCCGTCCCGGCGCCCGCTCGGCCAGCTCCTCGCGCACCCCCTCGGCCAGCGCCGCGTGGAACAGCGCCAGGTAGTGCGGATCGCAGTCGCCGCGCACCGTGGCGTCCGGCGCCACCTCCAGGCGCACGCCCGGCGCCCCGGGCTCGAAGTCCACGGTGACGATCGCCACGTCACAGGGGCAGCCGCTCTGGCGCACGTGGCGGGCCTGCACCGCGCGGATCGGGTGCGCCGGGAAGCTCTGCTCCGTGCCGGGGGTCATCGCGGTCAGGACCAGGTGATCTCGACGGAGGTGACCACCACGTCCTGCACCGGGCGCTCGCCCTCGGTGGGGGCGGCGGCGATCGCGTCCACCACGGCCTTGGAGGCGGCGTCGGCGACCTGGCCGAAGATGGTGTGCTTGCGGTTGAGGTGGGCCGGGGTGCCGACCGTGACGAAGAACTGCGAACCGTTGGTCCCCGGGCCGGAGTTGGCCATCGCCAGCAGGTACGGCCGGGTGAAGAACAGCTCCGGGTGGAACTCGTCGGCGAAGGCGTAGCCCGGGCCGCCGGTGCCGGTGCCGGTCGGGTCGCCGCCCTGGATCATGAAGCCGGCGACCACCCGGTGGAACAGCGTGCCGTCGTAGTACGGGCCGCTGCCCGGCTCCCCGGTGCGCGGATCGGTGTACTCGCGGGTGCCCTCGGCGAGTTCGACGAAGTTGCGGACCGTCTTCGGCGCGTGGAACGGGAACAGCTCCAGGCGGATCGGGCCCGCGGTGGTGTGCAGGGTGGCGAACCGGGCAGTGGCCACGGGGGACTCCTCGGGTACGGTCGGTGCGGTCGGTACGGTCGGTGCGGTCGGTACGGCTGGTGCGTGACCAGGTGATCGGCAACGGCATCCTGGCACAGCCGGTGAGTACGCGGCCGAACCGGGTGGAAGGATCCGCACGTCGGACCGTACGGGAACGTACGGAGGGCTTGCCGAGGCGCGCGAAGGGCCCGTGCAGGGCTCGCGGAGGAAGGGCAGGTGGCCGTGGTGGTCGGTGCGGTGCTGGTCGGGGTGCTGGTGCTGGTCCTCGCCGGGTGCGGGTGCGTGGTGTGGGCCGACCGGGGCGGGCCGCCCTGGGCGCGCGTGGTCGCGGACCTGACGATCCGTGCCGGGGAGGCGCTGCGCGGGTACCAGCGCAACCGGCGCCGCCACCGCGGTTCGGGCGGCGGGGGGAACTGAGGCGTGTCGCAGCACGAGCGGGATCGGGAGCGGGACCGGGAACGGGAGCAGGAACGGGAACGGGAGCAGGGACGGCTGCGGGCCGTCTTCGAGGCGGTGCTGGCCTCCGCCCTGGCCGGGCGCGGGGTGCCCACCTGCGTGGGCCTGGACATGGAGACCGAGGACGCGCTGTGGGCGATCGAGGTGGCCCGTCCCGACGTGTCGCCCGAGCTGGTCGCGGCGGCGCGGCGGGCCTTCGCCGGGCAGCTGGACGGCAGCAACTCGGCCCGGGAGCGGGAGCGGATCGCCCGCCGGTTCGCCGCGCCCGAGGGCTGACGGGCCGTCCCCGGCCCGTCCTCGCGCCACCGGGTTCGTGCCGGGTCCCACGCCCCGCTGACGGGGGCTCGGAGGCAGGCCCTAAGGTGTGGCGGATGAGCTTTCACCTGGTCGTCGGACACGGGCCCGCCGGGGCCGCCACCGCCCGCCTGCTGGCCGAACAGGGCCACGAGGTCCGGGTCGTCACCCGCTCCGGGCCGGGCGGCGGTGCGGTCCCGGCCGTCGAGGGTGTCGAGCACCTGGCCCTGGACGCGGGCGACCCGGCGGCGCTGGCCCGGGCCGCGCGCGGGGCCGTCGCCCTCCACGGCTGCGCCGCGCCGCCGCTGCCGCAGTGGGCGGCGCGCTGGCCGGCGCTGGTCTCCTCGCTGTGCGCGGCGGCCGAGGACAGCGGCGCGGTGCTGGTCATGCTCGGCAACCTGTACGGCTACGGGCCGCAGGCCGGCCCCGCCCGCCCGCTGACCGAGGACCTGGCGCCGGCCGCCGCCGGCCCCAAGGGGCGGGTGCGGGCGGCGGGTTGGGAGCAGGCGCGGGCGCTGCACGAGGCCGGGCGGATCCGGGCGGTGGAGGTGCGCGCCTCGGACTTCTTCGGCCCGGGCGTCACCGACGGGGGCCACCTGGCGGCGCGGGTGATGCCGAACGTGTTCAAGGGCCGCCCCGTCGCGGTGCTCGGCGATCCGGACGCCCCGCACAGCTGGACCTACCTGCCGGACGTGGCACGGGCGTTGGCCGAGGTCGCGGTCGAGGAGCGGGCCTGGGGCCGGGCCTGGCACGTGCCCACCGTGCCGGCCGCTTCCGTGCGCGCCATGGTCGGCCTGCTGGCCGCGGAGGCCGGCACCGGCCCGGTCGCGGTGCGCCGCCTGTCCCCCGTCCTGCTGGGCGCGGCGGGGCTGTTCTCCCCGCTGCTGCGCGAACTGCGGGAGGTGCGCTACCAGTTCGACCGGCCGTTCACCGTGGACTGCTCCGCCTACGAGGCGGCGTTCACGGTGCGGGCCACCCCGCTGCAGGAGCAGGTCGCGGCGACGGTCGCCTGGTGGCGCGAGCGCCTGCAGCCCTGAGCCCATGGCCCCCTGCTCAGTGCTTGAGCGAGTCCGCGCCCCGGTAGCCGGCCGGCACGCCCTCGATGAGGACGATGTCGGCCGCCATGTGCCGGGTGCGCAGCGGCAGGATCTCCCGGTAGGCGGGCGAGTCCCACCAGGCGCGGGCCCGCCCGTAGTCGGGGAACTCGATGACGATCGTGCCGCCGGTGCCCCATGTCCCCTCGACGCTCTCGTACCGGCCGCCGTGGACGATGAACCGCCCGCCGAAGGGGTCGAGGGTGGCGTCGATGCGCTCCAGGTACTCGACGATGTCGGGCCCGAAGTCGACCGAGTGGACCTGGGCGATCGCGTAGGCGCTCATGTGCTGCTCCTGGGTTCGTGGGTGCGGTGTTCGCTGTCTTCGACGGTAGGGGCCGGGGGTGGCGGGCGAATCCGTCACGTATCGGCAGGCCCTGCGTAGCGTCGTGCCTACCGTCCAGCGGAACGTCGGCACCATCCTCGGCGAGGCCGGCGTCCGCTCCCGCCGCGCACTGGTCACCTGGTGGTCGACCACCTGACCTTCAGAACGACTGTATGGGGCCACCTTTCCATGGGTGAATCCCCGCGGCGATCAAGCGCTTCTCCTCCCGCCAATTGAGGAACCTTGGCTCACGCGCCCCCCAGAGCGAGACCTCACCTATCGGGCACTCATCGAAGTCTTGCCGGAAGATACCGACCAGAAAGTCGACCATCCCGCATCCATAAATTCCCCAGCGAGCCTTCCCGCGATTGAACACGGCAACCGGCCACGAATCTGCAGGGGAGTCCGAGACCACCCAACACAAGAGGTCCGAACTGGGGTCGGCACCGGCACGGAGAGCTCGCCGTTGATCCGCCCGCCTCCATAGCCATCCACGAACTCCCGGTAGTCAGATGGGAACGCGAACCCGACCTCCCCGATGGACCGCTCCCACGGCGTTACGGCCGGCCGTTCGGTCGGTTCACCGAGGATCCGTGACAGGCGTGCGAGTTCCATGCCCACACCATATCCAGTGGTCCGAGGTGGTCAGTTTTCCGACGTACTGCCAACCTTGCGAGATGACCGCGCCTACGGCGCGTGGAGCTCAGGAACCCAGACGGGTGCAGAAGAATTCTGGAACGCCAGATCGCCCAGCTCGCCATCCTCGCCAGCAATTACCAAAAGAAGGAATTCCGCCATGCCCATGTCGTGCCGACTCCAGGCATCCGGAAAGCGCCCTCTGCGCCAGACTACGACAGGCCAGCGGTCCGGATCCTCCGCCTCCGTCAACCAGAAGCAGAAGTCGCCATTATAGTTTCCCGCCCACGCCAACAAGCCGCCGGCTTCAGGATAGATCCGGTACGGGCAGAGATCGGATGACTCTTCTCGCATAGCCCTGAACTGCGGACCGATATCCTCCGCGGTTCGCCGGACCATGGCGGCCATCCCGCCGTTCGCGGTCACCCCACCGGGACGCGGCAGCGGGTCGAGAACACCGAGGTCGCCTCGAACCTCCCCGGACCCGAAAGTCTCGATGAACTCCCGGTAGTCTGCGGGGAACCGAATTCCGACCAGCCCCAGGGAATCATCCCACGGCATCTCAGGAATTCCTTGCGGAACCACCCAGCCAGACAGTCGCACGAGCTCTCTCACCGCGTCACGCATGGGAATACCACCCGACAACCTCAGTAAGCCGCTTCAAGGTTGTGTCCACCCTTCTCGTTGTAGATCTCCCTCTCTGAATAATCGATGAGATCCCCCTTGGGATTCCAGACGTGAATCTCAAATCGATACCTGAAGGGAATCATGCTGCCCTGGTACAGGTAGTCCGGCACCACTGACATCTGCACAATATTATTGGCCAGCTGCTATTCACCATCGTCTGGACATCCGTCATCTTCCCGACATTTACAGGGGTGGTCCAGCACGGCGACAGGTTCGCCTGAACCCCTCTGCCGCCCAGGGCATCCGGAATCAGGTGACAGCTGTTGACCAGAAACTTCGTGTCCACCCCCGGAAAGAGCCGCTTGGCCCTCAGCTTGGCCTCGTCCATCCCAGGACTGTTGGGGTCGGCTCGGGTACCGTCCGCGGTCGCTCCGTACATGCACGCGGTAGCACCAAGGGCTTGTCCTCCTCTCCTGACCGGAGAGTAATAGGTCCACCCACCGGACGCACCGTTGTCGTCGGCATCGATCGGACGCCGGTTCAGGCAAGTGGGGCCGCCCTTCTCCTCCGGCCTGGTGTCCGGTGCGGTGCTCTGGTCCGGTTGGGGGCCGGGGGCCGGGGGCCGCGACGACGGTCGGGGTGACGTTGGGCTGGACCGTCAGCATGGCGGAGAGGTCGGCGGAGCTGTAGGAGGCCGCGATGACGGTGGGGGCCTGGTGGGGGTCCGGCGGGGTCCAGTCGAGCTGGTGCGCGGGGCGCTGGACGGCTGCCGCGGTCTTGTCGAACAGGGGCTTGGGGGGCTCGGGATGGAAGACGGCGGGGCGTACGGGTGAGGTGGGGCGGCGGCAGGTGGTGCACTTGCCCCCCGGCGACTGGGAGCTGCCGCGTCCGGCGGGCTTCCATTCCTGCTCGACCGGCTGGCCGCTAGGCTCGCCGGTGCCGGGGTCTCCTGTGGGAAGGGCGGGTGTGCGCATGCTCGGGTACGACGCGGACGGGTTCGTCCGGGGCGGGGTGCCGCACCGGGTGGTGGCCGGGGCGGTGCACTACTTCCGTGTCCACCCCGGGCTGTGGGAGGACCGGCTGCGCCGGGTGCGGGCGCTGGGGGTGAACACGGTGGACACCTATGTGCCGTGGAACTTCCACGAACTGCCGGGCGGGCGGGTCGACTTCACCGGGTGGCGGGATGTGGGGCGGTTCGTGCGGCTGGCCGGGGAGCTGGGCATGGACGTGATCCTGCGCCCCGGGCCGTACATCTGCGCGGAGTGGGAGTTCGGCGGGCTGCCGGCCCGGCTGCTGGCGGTGGACGGGCTGCGGCTGCGCTGCGCGGATCCGGCGTTCCTGGCCGAGGTGGACGGCTGGTTCGATGCGCTGGCGCCCGAACTGCTGCCGCTGCTGGCCAGCCGGGGCGGGCCGGTGGTGGCCGTGCAGGTGGAGAACGAGTACGGCAGTTACGGCGACGACACCTCCTACCTGCGCCACCTGCGCGACGGATGGGTGCGCCGCGGCGTGGACTGCCTGCTGTTCACCACCGACGGCGCCCACGACACCATGCAGCAGGGCGGCGCCCTGCCCGGCCACCTGGCCACCGCGACCTTCGGCTCACGCGCCCCCGAACGCCTGGCGGTGCTGCGCCGCCACCAGCCCCACGGGCCGCTGACCGCCATGGAGTTCTGGATCGGCTGGTTCGACCAGTGGGGCCTGCCCCACCACGTGCGCGACGCCCAGGAGAGCGCCGCCGCCCTGGACGAACTGCTCGCCACCGGCGCCTCCGTCAGCCTCTACATGGCGCACGGCGGCACCAACTTCGGCCTGTGGGCCGGCGCCAACCACAGCGGCGCCCACCCGCAGGACGCCGGCTACGAGCCGACCGTCACCAGCTACGACTACGACGCGCCGATCGGCGAGGCGGGCGAGCTGACCGAGAAGTTCCACGCGCTGCGCGAGGTCATCGGCCGCTACCTGCCGCCGGCGGACCCGGACCTGCCCGGCGCCGAACCGCCCGCTCCGCTGCCGCGGGTGGCGCCGCAGCGCCTGGAACGCGCCGACGGGCGGGCGGCGCTGCTGGCGAACCTGGACCCGCTGTCGCAGCCGGTGGAGCACGCCGCGCCGCTGCCCATGGAACGCCTCGGCCAGGACCGCGGCCTGATCCACTACCGCACCCGCGTGCCCGGGCCGCGCCCCGAACTTCCTTTGCGCATCGACGGGTTGGCTGACCGGGCGCAGGTGTTCGCCGACGGGCGAGCGCTGGGCGTGCTGGAACGCAACTCCCCCGGCGCGAGCCTGCCGCTGGCCACCGACGCCGGCGGGGTCACCCTGGACATCCTGGTCGAGGCCCTGGGCCGGGTGAACTACGGCCCGCAGATGGACGACCGCAAGGGCATCACCCGCGGCGTCTGGCACGGCGGCCAGCAACTGTTCGGCTGGCGGATCCGCCCGCTGCCGCTGACCGACCTGTCCGCACTGCGCTTCACCCACAGTGACGCGCAGACACGCGACGGGGAACCGGCGTTCCACCGCTTCACCGCCCGGCTCCCCTCCCCCGCCGACGCGTTCGTCGCCCTGCCCGGCTGGGGCCGCGGGCTGCTGTGGCTCAACGGCTTCCTGCTCGGCCGCTACTGCGCCGCCGGCCCCCAGCGCACCCTCTACGCCCCCGCACCCCTGTGGCGGGCGGGCGGCAACGAACTGGTCGTCCTCGAACTCGAACGGCACGGCCGGGCAGTGGAGTTGCGCGACCAGCCCGACCTCGGGCCGACCACGGCCGCGCCCAGCGCGCAGTACTGACCGCCGGGCGCGGCCGCTCAGTCCCACCCGTGGCGTTCGCGAGGGCGGCTCAGGCCCAGGGCAGGGACGCCCGGGTGCGCCAGTACGCCTCGGCGGGCTCGGCCATGGCGGCCAGGGCGGCGAGGTCCTGCGCGGTCAGCCGGGCCCGGGCGGCGGTGAGGTTGGAGGCGAGCTGGTCGAGGGTGGCGGCGCCGGACAGGACGACGTCGGCCCAGGGCTGGGCGGCGGCCGCGGCCAGGGCGAGGGCGTCGGGGGTGGTGGCGGTGCGGGCGGCCACGGCGCGCAGGGCGGCGGTGTCGGCTCCGGTGGCGTTGCGTCCGGCCAGGCGGCCGTTGGCCATGCCCTCCTTGACCACGACCAGCCAGCCGGCCTTGTGGGCCTCGGCGAGGGCGGGGGCGGCGGAGGTCTCCAGCACGTTCCAGGTGGCCTGGACGGCGGTGAACAGCGGGCGTCCTTCCACGGTGACGGCAAGGGCCTCGCGGATGGTGTCGCCCTGGGCGGGGCCGCTGGTGGACAGGCCCACCCGCACGCCCTCGGCGGCGAGGGCGGCCAGCCGCTCGTGCAGGGCCGGGTCGGTGAGGGCGGGGCTGGCGGGGACGACGGAGTGGACGAGGTAGACGTCCAGGCGCTCGCCGAGCAGGGCGCGGCTCTCGCGGATCTGACGGTCGTACACCGCCGTCGAGTGTTCCTTGACCTCGTGTGCGGCGACGCCGTCGCTGCGCCAGCCCGCCGTGTAGGTGTAGCCCCACTTGCTGGCGACCGTCACCTCGGGCGCCTCCTCGGGGTGGGCGTCCAGCCACTGGGCGAGGAACTCCTCGGCGCGGCCGTAGGAGCGGGCGGTGTCGAAGTAGCGCACTCCGGCGGCGTACGCGGCGTCGAGCAGGGCGTGGGTGCGCTCGCGCAGCGCCTCGACGGTGCGCTCGGCGGGCAGGTCCGCGTCGCGCCCGAGGGTGATGTAGCCGGGCCGGCCGACGGCGGCGGTGCCCAGGCCCAGCCGCGCGGGGTGCGGGCGGGCGGGGGCGGTGGCGGCGGGGTCGGTCGGCATGGCGTGGTCTCCTCGGGCGCGGCGGTGATCACCTGCGACTCTAGCCGCGGGGCGGCGGCCGCCGGCGGTCACGGGTTGCGCTCACGGCCGGTCAGCCGGCCGCGATCGCGGCGCGGATCCAGGGGGCGTAGGCGGGCACGTCGCTGTACGGGCCCGGGCGTGAGATGGTGCCGACCAGCTCCCTGACCCGCTACGCGGGAAACCCGATCCCTCCCCGGGGTAAAAGCCGGGGCATCCTCGGGTTACTCGGTGACGGCCTCTCGGGTCGGCCGATGCGGATGCGTCCGGCCGACCCGGGGGGCGGCCCGCCGGACCGTGTGGCCTGCGGGCCGCCGCGACCCGGGGCTGTCCCCCGCACCCGCCGCCGGGCTACCAGGGGGCCCGCAGGGTCTGCCCCCGCTCGGACACGGGAGCAGCGGTGCGGCCGGGGACCGCCGTGTGCCCGGGGGCCGCCGTGTGCCCGGGGGCCGTCGTGCGGCCGGGGGCCGTCGTGCGGCCGGGGGCCGTCGTGTGCCCGGGGGCCGTCGTGTGCGAGGACGAGGTGCGGACGGCCTGGACCGGCGCGGCGATCGGCACCCCGGCCGCACCGGCCGCCCGTGCGGTGCGCCCCGGTACGGTGGCCGGGGCGATCGCCTGGTCCAGCCGCAGGACGAAGTTGACGTAGTCGAGCGGCTTGCCCGGCCAGTGGCAGTCGTTGCTGGTGAGCAACTGGCTGCGGACGCCGTCGCGTTCGGTGAGCGGCCCGGGGGTGGTGCGCAGGTTCGGCTGCCAGCTGCGCCCCCACAGGTGGTGTTCCAGGGACAGCGTCCAGCTCTCCTCGTCCACGTCCAGCACCGCCCCTTCCCGCCCGGGGAGCACCCGGGCCCCGTACGGGCTGCGCACGACCGCCCGCTGGTCGAAGTCGGCGCTGCGGCCGACCACGGTGATCCGCCACGCGCCGTGGAACCTGAGCATGCCTGTCTCCTGACGCCGCGGCGCCCACTCCGGCAGAGGGCGCCCCTTCCACGTCTACGGCCACAGGCCACCCGCCGGCTCAGGCCGGCCGGCCCGGTACCTCTCACCCCCGGCGCCGATCGCCCGCGGCGCACCGGAAGTCGGCCCCGTCGACTTCCGGTGCGGCCCCGGCGGGGGGGGTCAGCGGTGGGCGGTGGCCAGGGAGCGGAGCTGGACGTGGACGGTGGCGGGTTCGGTGCCGGTGAGGGCGGCGACCTGGGCGGCGGACAGGTCGAGGACCAGGTGCAGCAGCAGGACGTCCTGTTGTGGGGCGGTGAGGTGGGCGACCGGGCCGAAGGGCTGCGGCCCGGCCAGGGTGCGCACGCGGCGCCGGACCGCCTGCCAGGCGCAGGCGGCCGGGCTCGCGGTGGCCAGGGCGTCGAGCCAGTGGCCGCCGAGTTCCTCGAAGGCGTCGCGGACGGCCAGGGGGGCGTCGGCGGGTGGCAGGAGCAGGGCGGCGTAGTCGAGGTAGTGGCGCAGGTGGAGGTCGTGCAGCGCCCACAGGCCCAGGTCCGCTCCGGGGGCGGCCGGTCGGTGTGGTGGTGTCGGCATGGTGGTGTCCCGAGGTGGCGCGGGTGGGTGCTGGTCCGCGGACGGAGCGCGGGTGTCGCGCTCCGTCCGCGGGCCCGGTCACACGGGCACCGGCGGGGTGTCGTCGGTGCCTTCGCGGCCCGGCGCGCCCGGGTGGCCGGGGTCGTCGGCCCGTTCGGCGGCCAGGCTGTTGCGCAGCGTCACCCACAGGCGGAACAGGATGTCCGTCGAGGTGCCGGCGCTGGAGGACTGCATGGCCCGGACGAACTCGGCGTGGTGCGTGCGCGAGTTGACCGGGACCGGGGTGCGGGCGTTGTTGGTGCGGTCCCAGGCCGCCGCCCACAGGGTGCGGCGGACCTCCCGGACCTCGCAGGCCTCCATGAAGGTGAGGAACACGGGTTTGTGCAGCGGGGCCTCGCCCTTGAGGACCAGGGCCAGGGTGCTGGAGGGCAGGCGTCTGCCCCTGGCACGGGCCCGGCGGTCCAGTTCCTTCAGGGAGGGCCAGTCGGCCTTGCGGCGCATCTCGTGCATCGCCCGTCGCAGGTCGGCGAAGGAGTCGACCTGTTCGGGGTCGACCCGCCGGGGTGCCCGCAGTCGCCGGGTCCCGGAGGGGCGGGGCACGTGGGCCCAGTAGTTGGCCTGGACCCATTTGCGCCGGGCGGTCTTGAGGTCGCCGCCGCATTCGCGGGTGACGGCCTCGACGACCTTCCAGCTCGGTACGGAGCGGCCGCTGGCGGCCCGTTGCAGGGTGGTGGCGTGGTAGTTGGTCCGAGCAGCGAGCTGACGGTAGGTCAGCTGCTCGCGTTCGCGTTGTTCTCGCAGCCAGGCGGCGAGTCGGCTCAGTGCCGGCTCGGTCGCCTCGATCGGCTTCTCCCGGCGTCCCATCGCAGGCAGGCGCTCCCCGCTAGGCCCGCTCCCGTCGCAGTCTGGCGGCCAGCAGCCAGGCGCCGGTGGCGAGTTCGAGGGCTGCTCCGGCCGACATGCCCGTCGCCACCAGGGCGGCCGCCAGGACGATCACCACGACGACCACGGCGGCCTCACCGGCGGCGGGCCGCCAGGGCAGGCGCGGTCGCGGTCGCGGGCGCACGGGGTTGGGGGAGCCGGCCGCACACTGGATGCGGGCACGCCTGTTCCGTTTCCTCGTCATCGAGGGGGTTCTCCTTATCACTGTCCACTCCAACGGAGGGGCACTTCGCGCGGTTGGCGTCGCACTGGGTGCCCGTAGGCGAACACTCTGTCAGGCATACGGGTGATTCCCAATCGGTTCGGTGAACATCGCGCAGATTGATGCGCGGCCGTCCCGGCCCCCGCCCGTGATCTCGTGAACGCCGTACCAGAAAGGGGCAGTTCAGCGATTTGAAACCGGATTTTGATGCGCCTTTGTGCAGCGTCCTCTTGTAAGCCCTCCGGGCCGGATGTGACGATTTGCAGCAGCGTCACCAGGACCTGCGGGTCCGGAACCCGGGGGGCGCTGTTCACTCCAACAAATCTCGGGAACATCGGCACGGGCCGTGTTGGCGCATGGGCCCGCCCGGACAGCAGAGACCGCCCGGCCCTGGTGGCCCGAGGCGGTCTCTCTGCGTTCCCGGAGACTGCGCGGCAGGCACCCGGCGCCACGGGCCGGCGGGAACCACCCGGCACACTGCACGGGAAGCCGGCGGGATCGACGTCCTGCGTGGCATGAACGTGAGCATCCGGTTCAGGTGGCGTCATGCGCCCTTGCACAGCACGCAAGCTTGACATGTACGTGTCACTGCGTCCGGTTCCCGTCAGGCCGATGGGCGACAGCCGGAAGGCCTTCCGGCGGTGCCGGCGGTCGACGAAAGTAGTGATCGCCGCCAGGGAAGCCCGACAGGGATCGGCCCGGACGGCAGCCGAACGGAGCGTCAACCGCGGGACGCCCCACCGGACCGGCACACCTCTCCCGTCAACGTCAGAAGGGCTCCGTCATGATCCGCACCCGTATCGCCCAGGCCGCCGCGGTCGCCGCCGTCTCGCTCACCGCCCTCCTGATGACCCCGGGCGTCTGCGCGGCCACCAGCGCCGCGGCCGCCAGCACCGCGGCCGTCTCCGGCTCCGACAGCCTCGGCTGGGGCGGCGTCACCACCCCCACCACGCCCACCTCCACCGACAGCCTCGGCTGGGGCGGCGTCACCCAGGCCAGCCTCGGCTGGGGCAGCTGAGCACGGGATGGACATCGTCTACGCCAGCCTGAAACGCCGGTGGCCCGGTGATGCGGCCGAGGCGGTCGGAGCGGCCGAGGCAGCCGCGGCCGTGGACGCCCTCTGGGCGCACGCCGAGCCCGCCGACGGCCTCCAGCACGCCAGCGCACAGCCCGCCGACGACCGGATCGACTTCCTGCTCTACCTGCTCAGCCGCGACTCGTCCGACTCGTCCGGCCTATCGGATTCGTCGGGCTCGTCGGGCTCGTCGGGCTCGCCGGGCTCGTCGGGTCGGCCCGATCGGGTCGACGCCGTCTGCCGCGCGCACAGCCTGATCGCCCGCAGCCACCGCACATCGCCGATGCTCCTGCGGTGCTACCTGCCCCCGGAGCCGCCGGAGGCCACGGACTGCACCGACCGGTGACCGCCGCGCCGGCTGCACCCGCCGCACGTATCGACTGACCCGCGCCGGAACCCCTGTGCCGACCGCCCCGCTCGCTCTCGCGGCCCCGCGCACGCAGGACCGACGACCGCTGCTCCTGCAGGGCAGCCGTCCACTCCCGACCCCGCCCCGGATGCCGGGACGCGGTGGCGGATTCCCCTCGGCCGACGCCGGCGCCGACGCGCCTCATCCCGCTCCATCCCGGTTCCAACCCGGCTCCACCCCTGCTCCATCCGCTCCATCCGCTCCCTCCGCACGCCCCGGCCTTCCCCGGTCGGCTGTTCCTGCAGGACAGCCGCCGCCGGAGACGGCCCGAGCGCCCGATCGGGCACCCCGCACGCCTCCGTGCACCCGCGCGTACCGACCTCCCGAGGATGATCTGTCATGACCATTACATTCACCCGTCTGAAGAAGTCCGCCGTCGCCATCGCCGTCGCAGCAACCGCCGTCACGGGCATGACTGCGGTCCCCGCCCACGCCGACACCGCCGGCAGCATCGTCGCTGCCGTCCAGAGCCAGATCAACCACGGCCCCGGCAGCGGTTACAGCAACGGCGCCGGGCAGACCAGCTCCGCCAACCTCCAGCCCTGGTGCGCCGACTTCGCCGGGTGGGCCTGGGCCCAGGGCGGCGGGGTCCAGCACCTGGGCGACCTGACCGACGGGGCCGCCAGCTTCTACGACTACGGCGTCAGGTACGGGACGCTGTCCAGCACCCCGCACCCCGGGGACGCGGTGGTCTACGACTACAACCCGGACCGGGACTGGGCCAGCCACGTCGCGATCGTCACCGCCGTCGGCAACGGCACCATGACCGTGACCGGCGGCAACGAGGGCCACAGCAGGTACCCGAACGGCATCGTCCAGCAGGAGTCCACGCCCAACTACTCGGTGGGCAGCGCCCCGTGGGGCCAGCGGATCAGCGGCTACATCTCCCCGGTCACGACCGGCAGTGGCGGCGGCACCGCGCCCGCCGTCCCGGCCAAGGCGATCCGCGGCGACAAGGGCACCGTGCTGGGCACGGACGGGACGTCGATGACGTTCACCCGCTCCGCCGCCAACGGCCACCTCCAGCTCACCTACCTGCCCTCCGGCGGCAAGTGGGCCACCGCCGACCTGACCAACACCGCCGGCACCCCCGTCTCCGCCGGCGGCCCCCCGGCCGCCTTCGTCCAGCAGAACGGCACCCTGGGCGCGGTCACCGCGAACGCCGCCAACGGCCACCTCCAGCTCACCTACCGCTCCGCCGGCGGCACCTGGGCCACCACCGACCTGACCGGCTACGTCGGCACCCCCGCCACCGACGGCACCTACAGCGTGATCACCGGCTCCGACGGCACCCTGGCGATCTACAGCCGCAACTACGCCGACGGCCACCTCCAGCTCACCTACCTGCCCACCAGCGGCGCCTGGGCCACCACCGACCTCACCGCCTACGCCGGCACCCCGGCCACCGCGGACAAGGCCCCGGCGGCCTTCGCCCTGCAGAACGGCACGATCGGCGCGATCACCACCGACTCCTCCAACGGCCACCTGCGCCTGACCTACCGCGCCCCCAGCGGCACCTGGGCCACCACCGACATGACCGGCTACGTCGGCACTCCCGCCACCGACGGCGCGGTCAGCGCCTTCACCGGCTCCGACGGCACCCTGGCGATCTACAGCCGCAACTCCGCCGACAGCCACCTCCAGCTCACCTACATCGCCAACAACAGCGGCACCTGGACCACCACCGACCTGACCACCTCCGTCGGCACCCCGGTCTCGGCCGGCTCCTCGCCCGCCCTGTTCCAGCAGGCCGACGGCACCCTGGGCATCGTCACCGCGAACGCGGCCAACGGCCACCTCCAGATGACCTACCGCCCCAGCAGCGGCGCCTGGAGCACCATCGACCTGACCGGCTACGCCGGCACCCCCGCCACCGACGGCGCCAACCTCAGCGCCGCCTTCAACCCCGACGGCACCCTGGTGCTCTACAGCCGCAACTACGCCGACGGCCACCTGCAGCTGACCTACCACCCCACCAACGGCGCCTGGGCCACCACCGACCTGACCGGGTTCGTCGGCACCCCCGCCGAGTAGCCCCTCCGTCCACGGACCACCAGGACTCCGACAGCCGGCCCCGACTCGACCGAGTCGGGGCCGCACCCGCATACCCCTCCGACGAATCCCGTCCGATCCCGTCCGATCCCCTCCTCCCGCACGCCCGGCCGCCGCGGTACCCGATGATGTCGGTGGGGATGCCCTGCCGACCGGCAGGGGGGAGGGGTGGAAAAGTGACCGCGGGGACGCAGAGCCCGGACCGGAGCGAGTACCGGGCCGGGCCGGACCAGTTCGACCAGTGGCGGGAGCTGGTCGGGCAGACACGGGTGTGCGATGCGACCAGCGCGCACGTCGACACCTTCACCGCACAGGCGCGACGCACCGCCCTGGGACCGGTGGCCCTGCTGGGGACCTCGTTCCCGTCGGCGCGCTTCCGCAGGACCGAGCGCATGATCCGAAGCTCCGACGAGGAGTTCTACCACCTGACGCTGCTGACGGCCGGCGCCAGCGCCCTGAGGCGCGGCAGGGACCAGAAGGAGCTGTTCGGGACCGGAGACCTGCAGCTGATCGACAGCTCGCACCCCTACGACGGGCGGTTCTTCGATGCCGACGGGTCCGGTGGCGGTGAGCCGCAGGTCGCCGGCGTGGGCATCGACCTGCCCGTGTCGCTGCTGTCGGTGTCCCCGGACCGGCTGCGCGACCTCCTGGGGCGGCGGCTTTCCGGACGTGAGGGGACGGGTGCGCTGCTGGCGGAGTTCCTGCTCGGGCTGGAGCGGCAGGCCGCTGTCCTGGGGGCCGACGAGAGGTACCGCCTGGGAACGGTCGCGCTCGACCTGGCAGCCGTGTGGCTGGCCCGGGAGCTCGACGTCGAGACGGCGGTGACGCCCGGCGCAAGGCAACGGGTCCTGGTGGAGAGCGTGCGGTCGTACGTGCGGCGCAACCTCCACGACCCCGGGCTGACACCGCCCGCGATCGCCGCCGCACACTACATCTCCGTCAGCTATCTGAACCGCCTGTTCGCCCGCCAGTCGCAGGGCGACACCGTCGCCGCGTGGATCCGGGCCCAGCGGCTGCGGGGAGCGAACCGTGACCTGGCGGACCCCGTGCAGCGCGCCGTACCGATCCACGCCATCGGTGCCCGCTGGGGCATCCCTCGCGCCTCGGACTTCAGCCGCGCCTTCAAAGCCGCGTACGGGCTCTCACCCCGCGAGCACCGGCAGCGGTCCCTGTCGGAATCCGAATCGGGATCAGGATCGGGATCGGGATCGGGATCGGGATCGGGGTCGGAGTTGGAGTCGGGGTCGGGGTCGGGGTCGGGGTCGGCGCAGGACTGATGGACCGTGGTCGGTGCCGTCACGGCCCGGCGGGACCGGGGCACGCGGTCGACCGGACGAAGGCCCCGGGCAAGCCCGCACTGCCCGTCAGGACCGAGGACGGGCGCGGTTCAGAGCCAGCCCTTCTGCGCGGCTTTGATACCCGCCTCGAATCGGCTGCCGGCGCCGAGCCGCTCCATGATCGAGGACATCTGGCGGCCGACGGTGCGGGAGGAGATGCCCAGGCGCTGGCCCGCGGCCTCATCGGTCAGACCGGAACCGAGCAGACGCAGGAGCTCACGCTCGGCAGGAGTGAGGCCGCTGCGCGGATCCTCGGGCACTACGGCGCCCAGCGGGACAGCCGTGCTCCAGGCCTGCTCGAAGAAGTCGAGGAGGGCGGTGAGGATGCCGGGCTCGGTGACGTACAGGGCGCCCTTGCGGTGGTCGGCGGGATCGATCGGAACCAGCGCCCGAGCGCGGTCGACGACGACCATGCGCTGGGGAATCGTGGGAGCGGTCCGAACCTCGCCGCCCAGGCCCAGTAACCAGTGGGCGTAGACGGCCACATGGGGCTGCTTGCGGACGGCGTCCTGGTAGAGGGTCCGTATCGTGATGTTGCGCCCGAGCGCATCGGCGTCGGCCGGGCGGCTGGCGTTCAGGTCCTCGGGCTCCTGAACGCCCGGCTGGCTGCTCAGGACCTCGGTGGTGGCGGTGCGGCCCAGCTCTTCGAGGCGGCTGTGGATGGCGTTCATGCCGAGGATCCGTTCACCGTGGGCCGAGGTGTGCTTGGCTCGGTCGGCGACCAGACGGGTGACGGCGACGCGCGAAGCGGCGAGCTTGGCCTGACGGGCTGCCAGTTCGGCCTCCTGCAGAGCGAGCATGCCGGCCAGACCTACCTCGGGGCTCACCGCCCGCATCCGTCCGGGATGCTCGGCGCAGGCCCGGACGAGGGTGAGCCGACTCAACTCGTCGAGGTGGTCGTGAACCTTCGACGGGGGCAGGGCGCAATGGGCGGCTATGTCGTCCAGGCCGTAGCCCGGATGGTCGAGCATGGCCTCGTACACAGCCGTCGCCTCGGCTGTCAGCCCCAGTACCTCCAACACGGACGTCCCCTCCCGACTCCGTCTGCCGGCCGCGTCGCACGCCACGCCCCCGGGTCCCGCTCGCCCCCTCGATGCGGGCCGCCGCTCGGCGCGTCCCGCCCGAACGGCACCGGACCGACTCGCAGCCACGGTCCGACACCCGCTTTGCGCAGAGAGCCTGTCAGGGCGCCACCCGATCGTGTTGTCGATGCGGGGACAGTTCCTTGGCCTTGCTGACACTCACCGGCGGGAATCCCATGACGACCGGCCGTGAGAGGGTGTTCTGCGAGTCCTCTCGACGCCGGCCATGATCAAGCCCTACCAGGGCAACCGGCACGCACGTGACCTGTGGAACCGTGCTCGGCCTCGGCCGATGGTGAAAGCCGCCCGACCCGAACCGGGTCTCTCGCAGGTGGCGTGGCGGCCGGCGCCG
Organism: Streptomyces sp. 1114.5; assembly: GCF_003635085.1. Classification (NCBI taxonomy): domain Bacteria; kingdom Bacillati; phylum Actinomycetota; class Actinomycetes; order Kitasatosporales; family Streptomycetaceae; genus Streptomyces; species Streptomyces sp. 1114.5. Next base: position 5,234,181 of record NZ_RBXE01000001.1, on the reverse strand, counting down.
GTGGACGCAATCGACTGATCGGACTCCCCCGGCACCAACACCCGACCCTTGTACAGGAAGTCGGCGAGGTCGACTTCCTGTGCAGGGGTGGGGTGTTGGTCAGGGGCGGGCGGCCTGGGCTTCTTGGGTGGCGTGGGTGCGGCAGCGGTGGAGGGCGTACTTGAGGCGGGTGTCGGGGTTGGGGGTGGTGGTGAGGAGTTCACCGGCCTGGATGAGGGTGGTCCAGTACAGGGTGGGGTCGCCGGTGCGGGGCATGGGGCGGGCGGCGGTGAGGGAGAGGTAGGCGGTGATCAGGTTTCCGGTGGTGAACCAGCGGTGGAGGCCGTGCTGGTGGCCGGGGCGGATGCCGCCCATGGCGCCGACGGCGACCAGGAAGAGGTCGATGACGGCGAGTTCGGTGGGGGTGAGGGGTTTGGGGACGTCGAAGACGCCGAGGGCTTCGAGGAGTTCGCCGGTGTCGGCCTCGCTGTTCGGGCGGGGGCTGGCGAGCAGGGCGTCGTAGCAGTCGTTCAGGCGGCGGGCGGTTTCGGCGGCGGGGATGCCGAGGGCGGTGCAGACGGCGCGGGCGCAGCGCAGGGGTGCGCGGGTGCGGCGGGCGAGGGCGGCGTAGGCCTGGGCGGGGGTGGCGCCGGTGTCCAGGAGGTGTTTGGCGGTGAGGGCGATGCGCATCGGGGTGGGTGCTTTCAGGCGGCGTGGGCGGTGGCGGCGGTGGGGTGGCTGGGGGCGATGAGGGCCCAGACGAACTTGCCGATGCCGCCGGCGCGCGGGCAGCAGCCCCAGCGTTCGGCGAGCTCGCTGACGAGGAACAGGCCGCGCCCGTGCTCGTCGTCGGGCTGGGCGGTGTGGACGGTGGGGCTGCCGCTGCCGGCGTCGTGGACCTCCAGCCGCAGGCGGGAGTTGGCCATCGCGAAGCGGACCTCGATCAGGCGGTCGTCGGGGGCGTCGCTGTGCTGGACGGCGTTGGCGAACAGCTCGCCGAGCAGGAGTTCGGCGACGTCGCAGTAGCGGTCGCCGGCGGGCAGGGCGGCGAGGTAGGCCCGGAGCAAGTACCGCGCGAGGGGCGTGGATTCGGTCCGCGAGTCCAGGCGGGCGGCGAACGTGCGGGGGCGGGGGTGGCAGGTTACGAGCATGGCGAAGTACCCCGGGGAAAGTCAGGTGCGGATGAAGAGACTTGTCGCGCCACTTGTTCCTGCTGCGGCGCCATCCAGTGGTCGCGCGCTACGACACAACCATTTCCTCCAGATGAGATGCCTCCATGCACATGCACTTATGTACATGAGCAGTGGGCGGAAGAGTGCCTGACTCCTGTACATAAGTCAACCCGCCGCGAGAAGGATCTCGCGGCGGGTTGCGGGTAGTTGATTGCCGGTCAGTCGCGTGCGGGGAAGCGGTAGTCGAGAACGAACTGGTCGGCGGCCATGATGGTGTCGCACACCTCCACTACGCGGCCACCCGTGGCAATGGCATCGCGAACGAGGTGGATCACTGGCGCACCGGGGCTCAGGGCGAGCGCTTTGGTCTCGGGCTTGGTCGCGAGCCGGGCTCGCACGGACTCGGTGAACTCGGCGAGGGAGTGTCCGTGTTCTTCGAGGCGGGCGTAGATGCCGCCGCCGCCGGGGTTCTCGGCGAAGACTTCCGGGATGTCCTTGACGACATCCCACGGCAGGTATGACGTGGCCTCCTCGGTGGGTACCCCGTCGCGGAAGTACCGGCGCTTGCGGGCCAGTACCTGGGTGCCGGCTGGAAGACCCAGACGATCGGCGATCTCGGGAGGTGCTGCTGTGGGGCCCACGAACAGCACGGTCACGGACGGGATGCCGCCGGAGATCTCCGCCTCCGCGAGGTACGCGGCCTTGCCGGCTTCGCGATGGGTGCGGCGGAATCGGTCCGTGGACTTCCGCTGTACTGGTGGGCGGGAACGGACGAACGAGCCTCGACCGTGGTGCGTCTCGACGAGCTGAGCCGTTCGGAGTTCGGCGACAGCCTTGCGAACTGTGCCGGATGCGACCCCGTACCGCTGCATGAGCTCGGCCTCGCTCGGCACGACCACACCGGGAGGGAGAGCGCCCGACTTGATCTGCGCGGCAAGGTCAGCCGCGATCTGCAGGTACTTCGCTGTGGCCGACGAGGCCACCTCACCGTTCGCCATAGTCCTTCAGGGCTCCTATCCTCCTGCACATGAGTAACAGCGCCGGGAAGATCCAGTCAACGCCGCTCCACTCGGTGTCCGTCGCGGGGGTGGTGGTGCGCGAGGACGGGCGGGTGCTGGTGATTCGTCGGGCTGACAACGGGGCTTGGGAACCGCCGGGCGGGGTCCTGGAGTTGGCGGAGTCCGTTGAGGACGGCGTGCGTCGCGAGGTCTACGAGGAGACCGGGGTCAAGGTCGGCGTCGAGCGGCTGACCGGCGTCTACAAGAACATGAGCCGGGGGATCGTCGCCCTCGTCTTCCGCTGCCGACCGGAGAGCGAGGCGATGCGGCTCTCGGAAGAGTCGGTCGAGGTCGCTTGGCTCACACCGGCCGAGGTGTCCGAACGTATGGCCGAGGTCTATGCCGTGCGCGTCCTGGACGCGCTTCGGGGCGACAGCGCACCAAGTGTCCGGACCCATGACGGTCGACACCTGCTGTGACAAGGCGAAGGCCCCCATCGTGTGATGGGGGCCTTCGATGTCGCTCAGGCGATGGCGGTCTCGGGGGTCGGGGCTCGGGCGTCGATGACAGCCGCTCCCGTTGGCCAGGTGGACCGTGGTGCTCCGGGCGGCCTGGACGGTGGCCGGGGCCGCCAGGAACGATGCGCCGCACCGGCCGACAAACGATGGACGACGCGGCCGGGCCGCGTCGTCCATCGTTGGTTGACTGCCGTGGGGTGGCGGGGCCGGCACCCGGCCGGATGCCCGCCGACTCCCCGGGACACCGGCTGCTGCGACCACGGACGGTGACGTCCCGGGGCTCGGTACGCGGCCGGGTGCGGCCGTCGGCGGAGGTCCGCCGGCGGCCGCGGGTCGGCCGCTCAGCCGCTCAGCACTGGGGGCGGCGGCCGTGGTTGGCCCCGCGCCTGGCCCGGGCCTTCTTCTTGCGGCGGCGCTTCGACGACATGGCCACTCCTCTCGCAACCGGGGCACCCCCGGTCTTCCACCGTTCCACACCCGGCCCGGCCCGGCCCGTCGAGCGGCCCGGGCAGTGGCTGGGGGCCGTGGGGTCAGTGTTCAGGTGCGGGCGGCCAGGGCGGCGCGCCAGGCGGGGCTGTCGACGTAGTGGTTGTCGAAGCGCTCGCCGGAGGCGGCGATCGCCCCGGGTTCGGTCTCGCCGCGCATGACGCTGCCGAGCAGGCGCAGGTAGTCGAAACGGTCCATGCCGGGGGTGAACACGAACAGCACGTCGGCCTCGGCGCCCGGCGCGGCGGCGAAGGCGTGCGGGGTGTGCGGGGGCACGGCGAGGAAGTCGCCCTCGCCCAGGACGGTGGTCTCCTCGCCGACCAGCACCTCCAGCGAGCCGCCGATCACGAAGAACAGCTCCCAGGCCCGGGTGTGGAAGTGCGAGGGGGCGCCGGCGGCGCCGCGGGCGAAGCTGGAGCGGTAGACGGTGAAGCCGCCCTGGCCGGGGTCCGTCTCGGCGAGCAGGGTCATGGTGGAGCTGGGGTCGGCGCAGGTCTCGGCCTCGGCGCAGCGGGTCAGGACCGGGGCGGCGGCGCAGGCCTGGGCGGAGGTGGCGGGGGCGGGGTTCGTCGTCGTCATGTGATCAACCTACGGCCGGAAAGGCCCATGATCAGGTGGCAATCGGTGACCGTTTCCATGGGTCAATTCCCCCCAGTGCCCCGACGCCCCCGCTCCTCGCGCCTCAGCTCTCCCGCCCCCGCTCCCCCGCTCCCCTGTGTCCCCGCTCCCCCGTCCGGCGCCTCAGTCGGGCAGGTTCCCGTTGCCGCCCATGTTGGCCACCATGCGGCGCAGCACGTTGATGGTGGTGACGAAGTCGTCGGGGTCGATGCCTTCGTGGGCGCGTTCGTGGATGCGCAGGTTGCGGTCGCGGGCGCGCAGGCGTGCGGCTTCGCCGGCCTCGGTCAGGGTGAAGGCGCCGTCGGCGTCCTCGGTGAGCCAGCCGCGGGCGATCAGGTCGTCGTAGACGGTGTCGAAGGCGGTGTCCTGGTCGTCGTAGGGGGTGAGGCGCTGGGTGAGGGCCGTGCGGGTCCAGCCGCCGGGGCGGCCGGCCGCGTGGTTGAGCGTCCACCAGTGCGGCTGGGTCAGGCCTTCCACGGCGAGTTGCTCGCGCAGGGCGCCCACCACGCGGCGGTAGGTCTGCCCGCTCCAGGCGCCGATGGGCTGGGCGGCGATGACCTCCGGCGCGTACGTGTTGATCGTCGTCATGTCCTGTTCTCCTTCTGCCGGTCCGGTCCGGCCGCTGATCGCCTGGATGCGATCGACCGTAGGATCTCAAGCCGCCTTGAGGTCAAGGCCGCTCACGCCGGTCGGGCCGGCGCCGGACCCCGGTCCCGCCCGTCCGTTCAGACGCCCAGTGCGTTCCTGAGGTCCATCGCCCACATGCCTTCGCTGGTCTGCGGGACCGTCCGTCCCTCCTTGAGCATGGCCCGGCGAAGAGCGCTGTCCAGCTCCGAACTCCCGTGCTCCACACAGGCCTTGTGAAGCCTGACGAGGTGCTCGACGGGCGCGAAGGAGGCCACCGCCGTCAGCAGGGCCGAGCGCGCCTTTGCCTCCCCGCTCTCCCGGGAGAGGAAGTGGAAGAGGTCGACGGGCTTGCGCAGCCGGGCAAGCGCACGCTCGACGCTGGTGCTGTCGTACACCCGGCGCATCGCCTCGAACTCCTCGACGAGACGCATGACGTCCCGGACGGCGTAGCCCAGCACGGTCTGTTCGATGAGTCGTTCGGCTGCTTCGTCCTCGTCGGCGTCGCGCAGGTGGACGACCGCCGCGCAGATCCCCGCCAGGCCCCCCGGGCCGCCGCCCTCCCACACGGCCAGTTCGACATCCGTGGCGCACGAGAGCTGGTCGAGGGTTTCGACGGCCCGCTCCCGCAGCCTGAGCGCGGCCCTGGCCTGCCGGATCTGCTCTTCGAGCCGGGCTATGCGCTCAAGCGCGGCGTCCCGTTCCTCGGTCAGCATGCGGGCCTCCTCACGGCCGCGGGAGACCAGGTCCTCCAGGGCCTGCTCCGCGTCCTGGCGCCGGACGCGCTCGTCCTGGAGTTCCTGCTTGAGGTCGGCCAACTCCTGGACGGCCCGGGCGCGGTGGCGGTAGAGGTCCTCGCGGGCGGTGGCGAGCTCGAACTCGCGGGCCTGCAGCGGGCTCCGCTCGCACGCCGCCGCGTACATCAGCGCCCGGGTCTGCGCGACCTCCTGCGGCGAGACCTCCCCGCCCTCGCACGCGGCCGCCAGCCGGTGCAGCCGTTGCGCGATCTCGCGGCGGGGCACCTCCCGGCCGTTGAGGAACTTCGACAGCCGGGTCCGGTCGACGCGGATCCCGTCCCCGCTCAGCCGCTCGGCCAACTCCTGCGAGGACAGGCCGATCCGCTCCCGCAGCTCCCGCAGGCGCTGCGCGCAGCGCCGCTCCGGCTCCGACAGCCGTTCGTCCAGCGGGGCCAGCCCCCGCCGTACGGGCATCTGCTCCCGCGTCACGCACGCCCTCCTCGGTGTTGCACGGCCGGCATGGTGCGTCCGTTCGCCGCAAGTCGAGGTTGCGGCCTGCCGCAACTGCCGTGCAGGCCATTGTGCTGGGGGACGTACCGAGTTGTCCCGATCCCCGGAGATCCACGTGAGCCGACAGCAGCGTTCCGCCCGCCCGTTCCTGGAGTTGCGTGTGGGCGGGCTGCGCCTGACCCTGCAGTCCCGGCCCCGCCGCCTGCTCCTGCTGCTGGGCCCCGCGCTCAGCACCCTGGCCGGCGTCCTCGCCCTGCGCCGGTAGGAGCGGCCCCCGCCCGCTCCCCCTGCGGCCTCTCCCGGCAGGGCTGTGAACGCCTCCACCGCCGGCGCCGCACGCCGGCCCTTCCTCGTCGCCGTGTGGACGTGGCGGACAGGGGTGCCGCCGGGGCGCAGGGGGGTGAGGGCAATGTCGGGGCGGGCGGCGCGGGCGGCACGGGCGGCACGGGCGGCGCGGGCGGCGCGGGCGGCGAGGAAGGGGATCAGGGTGAGGCCCAACCCGGCGGCGACCAGGCCGAGTTCGGCGCTCCAGGCGGCGGCCGTGTCCTCGATGCGGGGCTGGAAGCCGCTGCGCAGGCAGGCCGCGAGGAGGGTGGCCTCGGCCTGGCGGTGGGCCGGCGGCAGGAAGGCCGGCACCGGGTCCTGCGGCAGCGGGTGCAGGGCGAACTTCTCGCTGTCGTAGGCGGCTTGCGCGTAGCAGGCGACGACCGCGAGGTCGATCGCGCCGTCGTCGAGCAGGTCCAGCAGGTGGGCCGAGAGGCCTTCGGTGAGGCTGATCGCGACCTGCGGGTGTGCGGTGCGGAAGGCGGCGGGGACGAGGGCGGCGTTGGCGCTGTCGAAGGCGCCCACCCGCAGGCACCCGGCGGTGAGTTCGGTGAGCGCGGCCAGGTCGCTGCGGGTGGCGCCGAGGCGTTCCGGCATCGCCTCGGCGTGCGGAAGCAGGGTGCGGCCGTGTCCGGTCAGGCGCACTGCGCGGGCCAGGCAGTCGAACAGCGCGGTACCCGACTCGCCTTCCCGGGTGGCGACCTGCCGGGAGATCGCGGACCGGGGGAACCGCTCCCCCGGCCGCGCCGACGGCCTCACCCGGGCCGCCCTCACCGTCACCCCCACCACCGGGGCCGCTCCCGGGGCCGCTCCCGGGGCCGCTCTCGGGGCCGCTCTCGGGGCCGGGGGCGTCACCGAGGCCGCCACGCCCGGCGGTTCGCCCCGGAGCCGGCGCCGGGCACCCGTGGATCGACATGTCCTCGATCGGCCCGCGGGCCGTCGCCGGGCTGCGGGCACAACGTCCGTACGGCGTCGCCCTGGTGGATGCGCCGGTGATCGGCAGTGCGGGACCGGCGGCCACCGGCGACCTGATGGTCCCCGCGGGCGGCAAGGACGCCGACCCGGACCGCGCGCAGCCCGTCCTGGAGCAGCGGGGCAGGGTGCGGCGCTGCGGCGCTGCGGCGGACAGGGTGCGGCGCTGCGGCGGGCCGGGGGCGGGGGCGGCGTGGAAGCTGGTGGTGGTGATCGGCGCGATCGTCGCCTCGGTGACGGTGGCCGGTGAAGTGCTGGCGATGGCCGGGGAGTTGGGCGCTTTGCAGGAGCCGGCCCGCGAGGTGCGGCCGGCGGATGCGCCGATCGCCGAGCAGGACCTGCCGGCGGTGGCGGGCTGCCTGCCCGGAAACCGGTAACTGCCCTGCCTGCCCGCACCGTTGGCAGCCGGACCGGTCGTCAACGCGGGCGCGGCGGACCCACCCGATCGTGGCCCGGGTTCGCGGCGGGCCGCGGGCGGGACGTAGCGTCGTCGCGGCAGGCGGTTCGCGGCCCCGGGGAGGAGTGGCGCGGGTGCGGGGTGGGCGGGTGCGGGGTGGTCGGGTGCGGGCTGCGCTGGCGGTGGTGCTGGCGGTGGTGGCGGCGGGCTGCGGGGGCTCCCCCGGCGGGGACGGGCAGGCGCAGCCGGCGGACGGCCGGCCGCTGGCGCTGGTGTACCGGGGGCCGGCAGCCTGCGAGGGCTGTCCGGAGGCGGCGCGCACGATGCTGGAGCACGGCGGGTTCGCGGTGCGCTACGTGGGGCCGCGGGAGCGGCTGCGGTTCGGCCCGTCCGCGCTGGCGGGCGTGGCGCTGTACGTGCAGCCCGGTGGCAGCAACGGGCAGGAGGTGAGCACCGCGTGGGAGCTGCTGGGGCGCGAGAGCGGCTTCTCCCCGGAGCTGGTGCGGGCCTATGTGCGCGGCGGCGGGCGGTACCTGGGGCTGTGCATGGGCGGTTACCTGGCCGGCGACCCGGGCTTCGACCTGCTGCCGGGCGACTCCGGGCAGTACGTGCGCTCGCCGGGCGCGAGCGTGAGCGACGAGCGGGACCGGCTGGTCGACGTGCTGTGGCGCGGGCGCCCGCAGCGGATGTACTTCCAGGACGGGCCGTACTTCGACGTCGACGGCCCCGGCACCCAGGTCCTCGCCCGCTACCCGGGCGGGCGCCCGGCCGTGGTCGTCGCCCCGTACGGTGCCGGGCGGGTGGCGGTCAGCGGCCCGCACCCGGAGGCCCCGGGCGACTGGTACCGCGACTACGGCCTGCCCGACGAGTCCGAGGCCGGCCTCGCCCTGGGCGAGGACCTGCTGCGCACCCTGACGGGCGAGGCCGCGCCCGGCGCGGCGCCGGCCCCCTCCCCCTGAGCCCGCACGGCCGCAACGGGCGGGCCGCAACGGGCGGGCCGCAACGGGCGGGCCGCAACGGGCGTGCGGAACGGGCGTGCCGCAACGGGCGGGCGCCGGCGACCCGGCCGCCGGGGGCGTTGTCCGTCAGGAACCAGCCGTCGAGGTCGCGGGCGAGCGCGGGGTCGTGGACGGTGGACCGGTCGTGGCAGCCGCCGAACGGGCGGCAGTGGCCCTGTTCGGGGCCGAACGCCGGGGCGGCGCACGGCGCAGTGCAGCCCGTCGGCGCCGACGGCCGGGGCGAAGCGGCGGGCGGGGGGGGTTTCTCGCATAGGGAGGTCCGGGCCTGAGGCACCCGGGCTTGCACCTGACGCGACGTGAGGAGGGATGCTCGTGCCATGCCCACCGAACAGACCTGGAAGGTCGGCCCGCTCGCCGAGGCCTGCGGCCTGACCGTACGCACCCTGCACCACTGGGACCGGATCGGCCTGCTCAGCCCCTCCCGGCGCACCGCCTCCGGCCACCGCGCCTACACCGAACAGGACGTCGTGCGCCTCTACCAGGTCCTCGCCCTGCGCCGCCTGGGCCTGGGCCTGGAGACCATCGCCACCTGCCTCGACGCCGGCATCGACCCCGTGCGGCTGGTGGGCGAGCACCTGGCCGCCACCGAGGCCTCCCTCACCGCCCTGCAGACCCTGCACGAACGCCTCGCCCACCTGCACGGCGAACTCACCGCCTCACGCACCCCCGACACCGCCGACCTGCTGCGCCTGGTCCGGGCCACCGGCGCCACCGGATCCACCGGCCCCGCCGCCCAGGAGGCCCTGCGCCGCCACCTCGACGACGACCAGCTGCACGCCCTCGCCGACCACGCCGCCGCCCTCGGCCCCGCCGCCCACTACCTGCTGGAGGTCGAATGGCCCCAGCTCTACCGGCGCGCCGAAGCCCTGCGCACCGCCGGCACCGCCCCCACCGACCCCCGGGTGCGGCGCATCGCCGAACGCCTCGACGAACTCGCCCGCCTCTTCAGCGGCGGCGACACCACCCTGTCGAGCGCCGTGCGCACCGCCTGGCGCGAGGACCCCGCCGCGATGTCCGGCGACCCCCATGCCCCCGCCGACGCCTGGGCCGCGCTGCGCACCTTCCTCGACCGGGCCCGCCAGGCCTCATGACCGCCACCGGCCCGCACACCGGCCCGCCCGAAGACCCGCCCGCCGCGATGCCCGCAGGAGCACCGATGATGCTCCGTCACCCGCACCCGCACCCGCACCCGGGCGCAGGCCTGGCCACCGTCTGGCCCGTCCTCGCCCCGGCGATCCTGGCCGCGGGGGCCGGGCTCCTGCCGTGGTCGGTGCTTGCCGCCCTCACGGTGGCCCAGGTCCTGCTGGCCTGCCTGCGCACCCACCGGCCGGGCCCCTGACCACTGACCACTGACCGCGCGCCGGCTGCCCCGGCCCGGCCCCACGGGGGTGGACCGGACCGGGGCGGTGGGCGGTCAGGCCGTGCGGGGCTGGTTGAAGCGCAGCATGTTGCCCGCCGGGTCGCGGAAGGCGCAGTCGCGCACGCCGTAGGGCTGGTCCATGGGTTCCTGGAGGACTTCGGCGCCGGCCGCGCGCAGGCGTTCGAAGGTGGCGTCGCAGTCGTCGGTACGGAAGATGACGCCGCGCAGCAGGCCCTTGGCGAGGAGTTCGGCGGCGGCCCGGCGGTCGTCCTGGGAGGCGTTGGGGTCGGCCAGCGGCGGCTCCAGCACGATCTCGACACCGGGCTGGTCGGGCGAGCCGACGGTGACCCAGCGCATGCCCTCGAAGCCGACGTCGTTGCGCACCTCGAAGCCGAGGACGTCGCGGTAGAAGGCGAGGGCCCGGTCGTGGTCGTCGACGGCGATGAAGCACTGCGCGAGTTCGATGCTCATGGGGCTCACGCTACGGGAGGGATCCCGCCGCTGGCTTGCGGGCGGCGCACCGGGCGGGTGCGGATCTTGGCGATGCAGGCGGGGATCGCGGCGCCGTCCTCGTGGTCGCGGGCCCGGTAGGCGCTGGGGCTCTCGCCGACGAGTTCGGCGAAGCGGGTACTGAAGGAGCCCAGCGACGTGCAGCCGACCGCCAGGCAGACCTCGGTGACGCTCAGGTCCCCGCGCCGCAGCAGCGCCTTGGCCCGCTCGATCCGGCGGGTCATCAGGTAGCTGTACGGGGTCTCGCCGTAGGCGGCGCGGAAGCTGCGGGAGAAGTGGCCGGGCGACATCAGCGCGGTGCGGGCGAGCGCCGGCACGTCGAGGGGCTGCGCGTAGTCGCGGTCCATCCGGTCGCGGGCCCGGCGCAGCCGCACGAGGTCGGCGACGGGCACCCGAACCGGGCGGGGCTCGGAGGTGGGGCGGGGCTCGGAGGCCGGGCGGGGCTCGGAGGCCGGGCGGGGCTCGGAGGCCGGGCGGGGCTCGGAGGCCGGGCGGGGCTCGGAGGCCGGGCGGGGCTCGGGGGCGGACACGCCTGCCACCGTACCCACCGGCGGTGACAGACGGGCCTCCCCGTCCGGCGCGGCCCGCCTGCGCCCGCCCCACCGCGCCGACCACCCCGGGGGACGGCCCGAGGGACGGCCCGGGGGACGGCCCGGCCGGCCGGGCGCAGGGGACAGCAGGGCACCGGGCGTCCTGGCCCTGCGCAGCCCCGTGGCAACCCGCCCGCGGCCGACCAGCACCGACCGGCACCGCCCGGCCCCCGCCCGGCCCCCGGCTGCGGGCCCGACCTGGGACGATCTAGGGTGCTGGCATGATCCCCACACCGATATCCGGCCCCACGGCGGCCTCCGATCCCGATCCGATATCCGACCCCGGCGAGGCGCTGCGGGTGCTGCTGGAGGGCAACGCCCGGTTCGTCGCGGGCAACCCGGAGCATCCCAACCAGGACGCCGGGCGCCGGGCCGCGCTCGCGCCGGCGCAGCGGCCGTTCGCGGTGCTGTTCGGCTGTTCGGACTCCCGCCTGGCCGCCGAGATCATCTTCGACCAGGGGCTCGGCGACCTGTTCGTGGTACGTACCGCCGGGCACGTGACGGGTGCGGAGGCGCTGGGCAGCATCGAGTACGGGGTGAGCGTGCTGGGCTGTGCGCTGGTGGTGGTGCTGGGGCACGACTCCTGTGGTGCGGTGGCGGCGGCGCTGGACTCGCTGGAGCAGGGGCGGATGCCGGGCGGCTTCGTGCGGGACGTGGTGGAGCGGGTGACGCCGAGCGTGCTGTCCGCGAAGGCGGCGGGCATCGAGGACCGGGACGCGATCGTGGACGAGCACATCCGTCAGACGGTGGACCTGCTGGTGGAGCGTTCCCAGGCGCTGGCGGCGAAGGTCGCCCAGGGCACGGTGGCGGTGGTGGGCCTGTCCTACCGGCTGCGTGACGGCCAGGCCCGTCAGGTCGCCGCCCGGGGACCGGTGAGCTGACAGGCCGACCGGTCCGTCAGCGGCGGGCGGCAGGCGGCGGGCGGCGGGGCGGCGGGTGGCGGGAACTGGATGTCCGATCCCCGCCAGCGCCGCCGGGCGGGCGGGGGCAGAGTCGGTGGCCGACGACAGTCCCCTCCCCCGACCCCCCAAGGACGGCAGTTCCCGTGCACAAGGTGACCGACCTCAAGGTCCTGTACTTCGGCACCCCGGTGGTGCTGATCGGCTCGCGCAACGAGGACGGCAGCGCCAACCTCGCGCCGATGTCCTCGGCGTGGTGGCTGGGGCAGTCCTGCGTGCTGGGGCTGGGCAACAGTTCCCAGACCTCGGCCAACCTGCGGCGCGAGGGCGAGTGCGTGCTGAACCTGCCCTCCTCGGCGCAGGTGGACGCCGTGGACGCCCTGGCGCTGCTGACCGCCAACCCGCGCATCGCCGAGTACCGGCTGCGCCAGGGCTACCGCCACGAGCGGGGCAAGTTCGCCGCGGCCGGGCTGACCGAGGTGGCGGGCGAGCTGGTGCGGGCACCGCGGGCGGCCGAGTGCCCGGTGCAGCTGGAGTGCCGGCTGGAGGCGGCGACGCCGATGGCGGGCAACGAGGGCTGTACGGCCTTCGAGGTCACGGTCGTGCGCGCGCACGTCGAGGAGAGCCTGATCGTGCCGGGCACCGGCCACTACGTGGACCCGCTCGGCTGGGACCCGCTGATCATGAAGTTCTGCGAGTTCTTCGGCGGCGGCCGGCGCCTGGCCCCCTCACGGCTGGCCCAGGGCTGGCGGATGCCCGGGCGGATGCCCGCGCCGGCCGGCACCCGGTGACAGCCGGCCACCGGTGACGGCCGGCACCCGGTGACGGCCGGCCACCGGCCGCCTGCGCCAAAGGGGCGGTCAGGGTGCGACGCTCTGCCCGCAGGAGTCGCACACCCGGGTGGCCGGCAGTTCCAGGAAGCAGTTCGGGCAGATCGCCGGCGGCCGCGGCGCAGCGGCCGCAGCCGAGACGGAGGCGGCGGCGTGCGCGGAGGTGCGGGTGGTGGTGGCGGCCGTCTTGCGCTGCAGTGCGGCGCGCAGGCGCGGGGCGAGGGCGGGGGTGCCGCCGTCGGCGGGCAGGTCGGCGCCGAAGTGCCGGTAGCAGGCCAGGCGGGCGGCGGCGGCGTGCTGTTCGCGGTCCATCTCCTGCGCGAGCGGCGGCTGTCCGGCCACCGCCAGCACCTCCTGGTAGCCGGCGCCGACCTTGCCGTCCGCCGCGTGGACCACCAGAGCCGTCAGCGGCGGGTCGCCGCGCCGGTGGGCTTCGAGGACCACCAGGGACAGGACCTTGCCGATCCAGTGCCGCTGGTTGACCCGGGTACGCACCCCGGAGGCCTCCTGGACCGCCTCGGCCAGGTCCGCGGAAGTGATCACCGCGTGGTAGCGGCGTGCCACCTCCACCAGAGCGGGGTAGGCCGCCCTGGTCCACACGATCTGTGCCTGGGAGGCGCTGACGGCCGCACCGTCCGACACCCGCCAGTAGCTGCGCTGCTGCTCCGTCATCCGCCCGCCCTGTCCGCCTCGTCCCAAGGCCCTGCCCAGAGCGAGGCTACCCGGCACCGGGACCGCACGGACGGCCGGGGCCCTGCCGGGCAGGTGCCGGGGCCCTGCCGGGAGGTGCCGGGGCCTGCCGGGAGGTGCCGGTGGCCTGCCGGTGGCCTGCCGGGAGGTGCGGGGGCTTGACTTCAAGTCCTGTTGAAGTTGTCGAATGGCGGGCGACCGCACCCGTACGGGCACGTCCGCGGTCGATGCCCCCGCCCGTACGGAACCCGGACCCGGGGCCGGGGCCGCCGTCTTTCGATCGTGCCGTCGGCGGCCCCGGCCCCCGGCCTTGTCCGGCACCCCGGGCGCCGAAGGGACGGCCGGCGGTCGCCGGCAAAAGCGCTCGCCCAGGGATGGGCGCGGCGCGGGCATGATCGGCCGGCGGGTCTTCCCCTGCTGCCGGCCGCCGTCGAGCGCGGCGGCGACACCACGGTCTTCGAAAGTGCTGGAGGACGCGCGCGGGTTCACCGACGAGGACGGCACCGCGCTGCCGGCGCCCGCCGCGTACGCCGGGCGCCCGGAGGCCGCCCGGGAGCTCGTCGTGCGCTGGGACGTCGACCCGGCCCGCCCCTGGGCCGGCGCCGTCGACCCCGTCACCTGGGCCGCCGGGAACGGCGCCTACCGGACCCTGGACGCGCCGCTGCCCCCCGTGCGCGACCCGCCGGACGCCGACAGCCCGCACCGGCGCACGCTGCGCATGGCCCTGGCCGCCCTGGCGGCCCGGGCCGGGGCGGTGCGGGCTGTCGGCGTTGTGGGCGGTCGTCACCGCTGTGGAGGCGAGGCTCGGTATCCACCACCCGCCGGACGAGCTGATGGCCCGCGCCCTGGTCCACGCCGACCCCGGCCACGACGACTGGCACGAGTCGCTGTGCCGGATCGCCTTTGCGCAGAGCCAGGAGATGTTCGACTGGGCCCGCGCGGCCGCCGAAGACACCCTCGACGACAGCAGCGACAGCGACAGCGACGGCGACAGCGGCAGCGACGACGACGACGGCGGCAACGACGGCGACGACGGCGACAGCAGCGGCAACGACGGCAGCGGCAGCGACGGCGGCAGCGACGCGGCAGCGACGGCGACAGCGGCAGCGACGACGGCGGCAGCAGCAGCGACAGCGACGGCAGCGGCAGCGACGGCGACGGCGGCGGGGCGCTGGGCCGTAGGCGCTTCGCGCTCGACGCGATCGACTTCCTGGGGTACGGCTTCAACCCCGAGGTCGAGGGCGAACCGCCGTACGCCCGGGAGGCAGCCGCGTTCCTGCGCCCGCTGCCGGCACCGAACGCGACCCGTACGCCCTGCGAGCCGCCGTCGTCTCCCCCTTCACCGGCTACCGGGATCGTCGGCAGTGCTCCGCCGTTCACAGCGGTGGTGAAGCCGACTTTCCCGCGTCAGCGGGTCAGAAAGAGCCGCTTCGCCGTCACGGCGCAACGGCGTCAGGTACCGCCGACGGGTCAGGTACCGCTGGACGGGCGGGAACGCAACCCTCGGGTTCGAAAGACCTGTGGAGACCAGGTAAGACCAGCGCAAGCGTCGGCACAGGTCGGTGAAGCAGGATAGCCACGGTCGTGCCGCACTCTGCGGCACGGGCCGCAATCCTCGGGCCTCAGCCCGAGGAGCGCGTCCATGCACGCGCGAGGACCGGCGGCCGTCCCGGCCCACGCCGGCCACCGCGCCCCGGACGTACACGGGGCCGTCGCCCGGGCGCTGCCCGCTCTCACGGCCCAGCGCCCCCACGCCTGGCCGCCCTGCTGCGCCTGGCCGACGACCCGGTGGAGCACATCCGGACGAGCGCGCTGCACGGCCTGGCCCGCTGCGACACCGACTCCCCGGCGCTACGCGCCGTGCTGGCGGCCCGCCTCGCGGACCCTCACGTCGACGCCCGTCTGGAAGCCGCCGCCGCGCTGGCCCTGCGCGGCGACGCACGCGGCACGGCGACCCTGGAGGAGATCCGGGCCGGCCTGAGGAACCACCGCAGCCCGGGCGCCGGGCGCCGGGAAGACCTCCACTACCAACTGCGCGCCCGCACCTCCGGTGCACGAGCAGCACCGGTGCATGAGCGGATGCCGGTGCGTGAGCGGATGCCGGTGTCCGGGCGGCACCCGGGCCCGGTCCCGGGGCCGTGTGCGGTGCCGGTGCGTGAGCGGATGCCGGTGCATGAGCAGCGCCGGTGCGTGAGCAGCGCCGGTGCGTGAGCGGATGCCGGTGTCCGGGCGGCACCTGGGCCCGGTCCCGGGGCCGTGTGCGGTGCCGGTGCGTGAGCGGATGCCGGTGCGTGAGCAGCGCCGGTGCGTGAGCGGGTGCCGGTGTCCGGGCGGCACCTGGGCCCGGTCCCGGGGCCGTGTGCGGTGCCCCGTCCCGGGGCCGTGTGCGGTGCCGGTACGTGAGCGGATGCCGGTGTCCGGGCGGCACCCGGGCCCGGTCCCGGGGCCGTATGCGGTGCCCCGTCCCGGGGCCGTGTGCGGTGCCGGTACGTGAGCGGATGCCGGTACGTGAGCGGGCGCCGGTGCATGAGCAGCACCGGTGCATGAGCGGATGCCGGTGCGTGAGCGGGTGCCCGGTGTCCGGGCGGCACCTGGGCCCGGGGCCGTGTGCGGTGCCCGGTCCCGGGGCCGTGTTCGGTGCCGGTGCGTGAGCGGGTGCTGGTGCGTGAGCGGATGCCGGTGCGTGAGCGGGTGCCGGTGTCCGGGCGGCACCTGGGCCCGGTCCCGGGGCCGTGTGCGGTGCCCCGTCCCGGGGCCGTGTGCGGTGGCCGGTCCCGGGTCAGCGGGTGGTGCTGCGGCGGCGCCCGTGTTGGGCGCGCCGGCCGGGGGGTGGGGTGGGGTCGGCGTTCCAGGCGGCGACGGGGTTGCCGAGCCAGCGGGTGGCGCCGGGGACGTTCTCGCCGCGCATGACGAGGGAGGCGGGGCCGACGCAGGCGCCGGCGCCCAGGGTGGCGTTGAGCAGGACGATGGAGTGCGGGCCGGTGGTGGAGCCGGCGCCGAGGTGCACGGGGCCCAGGCGCATGACGCGGTCGTGGAAGAGGTGGGTCTGCAGGACGGTGCCGCGGTTGACGCTGGCGCCGGCTTCGACGGTGACCAGATCGCTCTCGGGCAGCCAGTGGGTCTCGCACCACACGCCGCGCCCGATGCGGGCGCCGAGGCTGCGCAGCCACACGTTCAGGTAGGGGGTGCCGGTGATGGTGTGGCCGCCGAAGGGCATGGCGAGTTCCTCGACGAAGGTGTCGTAGAGCTCGTTGCGCCACACGAAGGTGGACCACAGGGGGTGTTCGGCGGGGCGGAAGCGTCCGACCAGCAGCCATTTGGCGGCGGTGGTGAGGGCGCAGGCGATGACGGCGGCGCCGATGAGGACGAGGCCGGCGCCGGCCAGGGCGGTGCCCAGGCCGTAGGCGTCGCGCAGTTCCTGCAGGACGGCGAGGACGAGGTCGCCCAGGAGGGCGGCGAGGATGACGGGCAGCAGCCGGCACGCTTCGACGCCGGCACGCGCCCACATCAGGCGCCGGGGCGGGTTGTAGGTGCGGGCGTCGGCGCCGCTGTCGGCGACGCGAGGCAGCGCGAAGGCGGGACGGCCGAGCCAGGAGGAGCCTTCGGGGGCGCCCTGGGGGGCGTCGGACAGGACGCCGACAAGGCAGTTCGCGGGCAGGTGGCGGCCGGGGCCGACGATGCCGGAGTTGCCGACGAAGGAACGGCGTCCGATGTGGGCGGGGCCCAGACGCAGCCAGTTGCCGCGCAGTTCGTAGGGGGCGATGAGGGTGTCGTCGGCGAGGAAAGCGCCGTCGTCGACGTGCATGAGGCCCGGCAGGGCCAGGACGGTGGAGGCTTCGACACGCCGGCCGATGCGGGCGCCGAGCAGGCGCAGCCACACGGGGGTGAACAAGCCGGCGTAGAAGGGGAACAGGGTGCGGCGGGCGGTGTCGCTGAGGCGGCTGACAGCCCAGGCGCAGAAGGCGACACGGCCGTCGGCGCGGTGGTGGCCGGGCGTCAGGGGCAGGGAGAACAGGCGCACGAGCAGCACTATGAGCGCGGCGTGGCACAGCAGGGTGAGAGCGGCGAGGGGAATGGTGGCGGGCAGGAGCTGCAGGAGGGCGTCGGCCAGGGTGCGGTCGGTGTCGATGAGGGGGTAGACGATGGCCAGGGCCGGCAGGGCGGAGATGACCGGGACGAGGCCCAGGAAGGCGAAAGCGGCACCGTAGGCGAGGTTCCAGGGATTGCGGGTACGCGCAGCGGGGGCGGGCTCGGCGGGCCAGCAGGCGCCGGGTCGGGCGGCGGGGCGGGCCGGGGAGCCGTGCCAGTGTTCGCCGGCAGGGACGGCGGCGGTGACGCAGGAGCCCGGGGCGATCTCGGCGCGGGCGCCGATACGGGCGCCGGGCATGAGGGTGGCACGGTGGCCGATACGGGCGCCTTCACCGACGTCGATGCGGCCCAGGTGGAGAGTGTCACCATCGAGCCACCAGCCGGCAATGTCGGCTTCGGGTTCCAGACAGCTGCCGGCACCCAGGCGGGCGAGGCCGGTGACAGGAGGCAGAGTGTGCAGGCGCACGCCCTCCCCGACCCGGCAACCCAGAGCACGGGCATAGCGCACCGCCCAAGGGGTACCGGCGAGCGCCGCGGTAGCAAACAGCGCGGTGTAGCGTTCGGCAGCCCACAGACGCAGATGGACATGACCACCACGGGGATGACTGCCAGGGCGGATACCGGCCGTGAAAACGCGGGCGCCGACGGCGGCGAGCAGGGTACGGCCGGGGGCACTGTAGAAGAGAACGAGACCGGCAGCAACGGGCCACCAGGAACTGTGCGGGGCCCAGGAAAGATGGTTACCGGTGAGATTGTCCAAAGCAATGAGCGCCAGGATCCAACGCAGCCCGGCAAGAGTGAACATGACCAAGAGCAGCAAGCTCTGCCAGACCACGGCAGTACGCGGGATACCGCGCACCGGGCGCCACCGCACACCGGCAGCCGGCTCACCATGCCCAGCCCGCCCGCCAGCCGTACCGGCAGTGCCGCGGGTGCCGGCAGTGCCGGCAGTGTCGGCGGTGCCGCCGAGGCCGGGGCCGGCGGTGCCGGCAGTGTCGCGGGTGCCGGCGGGACCGGCCGTTCCCGCGGTTCCCGCGGTGTCGGGGGTGTCGGGGGTGGTGGGGGGTGCGGTGGTGGGGGTGAGGGTGTCGAGATAGGCCGCGAGGTCGGCCAGGACCGGGTGGGCATACAGATCGGCGACAGAGACGCCGCCGTGACGGGTACGCAGCTCCGAGACAAGGCGGGCAGCGGTGAGGCTGGAACCACCGAGGACGAAGAAGTCATCACGGAGACCAGGCGCGCTACCCAGCAGCCGTTCCCACTGCGCGGCGAGCAGACCGGCAGTGCCGCCGAAACCGGGACCGGCCGTTCCCGCGGTTCCCGCGGCGGTGGCGGTGCCGCCGAGGCCGGGGGGTGCGGTGGTGGGGGTGAGGGTGTCGAGATAGGCCGCGAGGTCGGCCAGGACCGGGTGGGCATACAGATCGGCGACAGAGACGCCGCCGTGACGGGTACGCAGCTCCGAGACAAGGCGGGCAGCGGTAAGGCTGGAACCACCGAGGACGAAGAAGTCATCACGGAGACCAGGCGCGCTACCCAACAGCCGCTCCCACTGCGCGGCGAGCAGACCGGCAGTACCGCCGAAACCGGGACCAGCCGTTCCCGCGGATCCCGCGGCGGTGGCGGTGCCGGCGGTGTCGGGGGGCGCGGTGGTGGGGGTGAGGGTGTCGAGATAGGCCGCGAGGTCAGCCAGGACCGGGTGGGCATACAGATCGGCAACAGAGACGCCACCGTGACGGGTACGCAGCTCCGAGACAAGACGGGCAGCGGTAAGGCTGGAACCACCGAGGACGAAGAAGTCATCACGGAGACCAGGCGCGCTACCCAACAGCCGCTCCCACTGTCCGGCGAGCAGACCGGCAGTACCGCCGAAACCGAGACCGGCCGTTCCCGCGGCTCCGGCGGCGGTGGCGGTTCCGCCGAGGCCGGGACCAGCCGTTCCCGCAGTTCCGGCGGCGGTGGCGGTGCCGCCGAGGCCGGGACCGGCCGTTCCCGCAGTTCCGGCGGTGCCGCCGAGGCCGGGGCCGGTGGCGGTTCCGGCGGTGGCGGTGGTGGTGGTGGTGGCGGGGCCGGTGGTGGTGGTCAGGGGCCAGGGCAGAGCGGCGCGGTCGACTTTGCCGGAGGTGCGGGTGGGCAGGGAGTCGACGAGGGCGAGGACCGGGACCAGCGGGGCGGGCAGCTGTTCGAGGAGGTGGCGGCGGGCGGCGGCGAGGTCGGGGGTGGTGTGGGGGCGGGCGACGAGGTAGCCGACGAGCAGGTCGGCGCCGGCGGGGGTCTTGCGCACGGCGGCGGCCGCGGCCCGGATACCGGGCAGGGCCTGCAGGGCGGCGTCGATCTCGCCGAGCTCGATACGCCGGCCGCCGAGTTTGACCTGGTCGTCGGCACGGCCGAGAAAGACCAGGCCTTCGGGGTCGTTGCGCACCAGGTCGCCACTGCGGTAGACGCGCGGTGAGGACAGGGCAGGGTGGGCGCTGAACTTCTCGGCGTCCTTGACGGGGTCGAGGTAGCGGGCGGTACCGACGCCGGTGATCAGCAGTTCACCACTGCCGTACCAGGGCACGGGGTTTCCGGCCGGGTCCACGACGGCGATCTCCCAGCCGTCCAGAGGGGCACCGATGCGCACAGGACGGCCGGGCAGCAGACGGGCGGCAGTGGCGACGACAGTGGTCTCGGTAGGACCGTAGGTATTCCAGAACTCGCGGCCGCCGATGGCCAAACGCTCGACGAGTTCGGCCGGGCAGGCTTCACCGCCGACAATGATCAGACGCACCGCCTCCAGACATTCCTGCGGCCACAAGGCGAGCAGGGTAGGAACGGTGGACACCGCCGTGATACGCCGCTCCACCAGCCAGGGGCCGAGATCGCTGCCGGCTTTGACGAGAGAGCGCGGGGCAGGCACAAGGCAGGCGCCGTGACGCCACGCCAGCCACATCTCCTCACACGAGGCATCGAAAGCCACCGACAAACCGGCCAGGACACGATCACCAGGGCCCAAGGGGCGATGGCGCAGGAAAAGACGGGCCTCGGCATCGACGAAAGCAGCAGCGGCACGGTGAGTCACCGCGACACCCTTGGGACGGCCGGTCGTACCGGAAGTGAAGATGATCCAGGCATCGTCAGCGGGCGCAGGCCACGCCGGGCGCCCACCCGGACGAGCGCACCCCGCATCCAGGACAGCGTCCGCGCCCAGGACAGCACACACACCGGCATCCCGCCAGATCATCTCCGCGCGCTCGTCGGGATCCTCGGCATCCACCGGAACGTAAGCAGCGCCGCAGCGCAACACGGCAAGGATCGCGACGTACAGGCCGGCCGTACCCGAAGGGATACGCACACCCACGCGGTCACCACAACCGATACCACGGGCGGCAAGCGAAGCGGCCAGGACATCGACCCGGCGGAGCAGAGCACGATAGTCCAGCACGACCTCGCCGGTATCGAGCGCGAGCGCATCGGGATGGGCGTCAGCAGTAGCAGCAATGACATCGAACAAGCTACGCGGATGCGCGGGCCGCGACAACGGCCAGCCCGCCGCCTGACCCGGATACGGGCGGTCCAGCGTGCCCGGACCCGACAAGTCGTCACGTGCGTCCATCAGATGGGATTCCCTCGACTCCGGTCGTACCGACAGCACAAACAGACCGTGACAACAAGCGGCACACGCGTCACCGGACGGCAAACGCGCCCACCCACCATGACCCCACCGATGCCGCACCGGACGCAGCCAGCACACGATCACAGACAATTCTCATGAATCTGCACCGAACAACCCCGACAACAAAACAAACCGAACACCACCCCGGGTACCGCCGATCAACCCGCCGATGAAGCCCAAACACCCCACCACACGACACCACCCCAGCAAAACAAGGAGGGCGACGAACACCACCGCGCCCGGCACACTACCGACAACCAGGAAACGACAACCCCACCAAGGAGCTCACGGGTGTGGGCTTCACGCTCCCCGACCCCCGCGCGGACGCGGGCGCGGACACCAACACGGGGGCGGGCACGCAGGCGTGAGGCGGAACAGGCCCTGTCCCGGCGGGTAGGGGGGTGGGTGTCCGGTCGGTGGTCACCCGGTGGGGGTGGCGGGGCCGGGCAGTAGGATCGGCGGCGTTGCATTCCCGTACACCGCCGGTAGGAGGCTTTTCATGGCTCAGGTCACGCTGAAGGGGAACCCGGTCCAGGTCGGCGGCGCGCTGCCCGCCGCCGGCGCCCAGGCCCCCGCGTTCACGCTGGTCGGCGCCGGACTCGCGGACACCTCGCTCAAGGACTTCGCCGGACAGCGCAAGGTCCTCAACATCTTCCCCAGCATCGACACCCCCACCTGCGCCACCTCCGTGCGCACCTTCAACACCCAGGCCGCCGCCCTGGAGAACACCGTCGTGCTGTGCATCTCCGCCGACCTGCCCTTCGCCCAGGCCCGCTTCTGCGGCGCCGAGGGCCTGGACAACGTCAAGACCCTCTCCACCCTGCGCGGCCGCGACTTCCACGACACCTACGGCGTCGCCATCAACGACGGCCCCCTCGCCGGCCTCACCGCCCGCGCCGTCATCGTCCTCGACGAGAACGACACCGTCCTGCACACCGAACTCGTCCCCGAGATCGCCGACGAGCCCGACTACCAGGCCGCCCTCGCCGCCCTCAACTGACCCACCCCGCACCGACACCACAACGGCCCGCCCCCACACCACGGGAGCGGGCCGCCGTATTACCGGTCGGCGGCCGGTGAATGATTGTCAGGTCCTCGACATGGGAAGGGGGCGGGCCACAGGCCATTCACCCGGGAGGACGACACCCGTGCACCGCACTGCCGCCAGAACCACCACCGCGCTGCTCGCCGCCGCCCTGGCCGCGGCGCTCCTCGGCTCCGCCCCCGCCTGGGCCGCACCGGGCGACCGCGCGCCGACCGACCAGGCCGCCGACCTCGTGTCCGCCGGGGCGGCCACGCGTCCGGTGGAGGCCTTCGCCGAGGACGGCAGCATCTCCCGCGTCCAGGCCCCGGCCGTCTCACCCTTCCTCGCCGTCCGCCCCCAGGGCGTGGCCCCGGTGCAGGGGGACGGCGACGTGACGCCGCTGGTCCGCAACGGCGACCCGGCGACGAAGCTGGACGTGGTGGTGATCGGCGACGGCTACTCCGCGCAGGAGCAGGAGAAGTTCCGTACCGACGCGGCCGAGAAGTGGCGGGAGGTGACCGCCGTCGAGCCGTACGCGACGTACCGCGGGCTGTTCAACGTCTGGGCGGTGTCCGCCGTTTCGCCGGAGTCGGGGGTGACGGGGGATCCGGACCAGGCGACGGTGCGGCACACCGCGCTGGGCTCGTACTTCTGGTGCGACGGCGTGGAGCGCCTGCTCTGCGTGGACGAGAAGGCGGTCGAGCGGTACGCCGCCAAGGCCCCGCAGGCGGACCTGGTGCTCGTGGTGGCCAACAGCGCCAAGTACGGCGGCGCCGGCTACAACGACGTCAAGTCCCCGCTCGGCTACGAGGGCATCGCCACCGTGGCGGGCGGGAACGCGAAGTCCGGGCAGATCGCGGTGCACGAAACCGGCCACTCGCTGGGCAAGCTCGCCGACGAGTACGCCTACGACGGCCAGGGGACGTACCAGGGCGCGGAGCCGGCCGAGCCCAACATCAGTACGCTGACCGCCGACCGGATGCGGCAGCAGGGCAGCAAGTGGTCGCGCTGGCTCGGTCAGGCCACCCCGGACGGTGGCACGGTCGGCACGTACGAGGGCGGCGGCTACTACCCGACCGGGCTGTACCGGCCGACCGAGAACTCGATCATGCGCTCGCTGGGGCGGGAGTTCAACCTGCCCGGGCGCGAGGCGATGATCGCCGGTTTCTACCGCCACGCCACCCCGCTCACCAGCCCGACCGCCGAGGGCAGTTGGCTCACCGGCGCCGACCGCCTGGCCGTCGACCTGCCCGTGCCCGGCACCCGGCTGCGCTGGTACCTGGACGGGCGCGAGCTGGTCGCACTGCGCGACCGCACGGCGCTGGAGCTCGCCGACCTCAAGCTGACCGGGCCCCGCTGGCGGCCGCACCTGCTCACCGCCGTCGCCACCGACCCCACTCCGGACGTGGCCGACCCGGCGCTGCGGACGAACCTGACCGCGAGCCTGACCTGGCCGGTGACGCGCCAGGCGGGCTGATCCCCCGTCGCACGTCGCGTCGGAGCGGTGAGGCGGGGTACGGCTCGGGCCCGGCAGCGGTTGTGCTGCCGGGCCCGAGCCGTACCCCACCGATGCGCAGCCACCGTGCCGCCGGCGCCCCGCCGGCGCCCCGCCGGTGCGCCCGGTCAGTGCGGGCGGCGCTGCGACGGGACGACCGGCGGGCGGCGCCGCAGCGGCGCCAACTCGCGCTCCAGGGTGCGGACGTCCAGCGCGATGCGGGCCGCGATCTCCCGCGGGGTGGTGCCGAGGGGCATCCGGCGCGACCAGGAGCGGGGCTTGGCCGGGCCGTCCTGGACCATGTGGAAGTTGAGCCGCATCACGTCGGCCACGTCGACCAGGCTCACCAGGATCCGGGTGTCCGCGAGCTCGATGCTCACCTCGTTCCCGATGCAGGAGCAGGCCACCAGTCCCTCGATGTCCTCCTCGGCCAGGTACCTGGCCAGGGGGACCGCCCTTCCTCGGACCAGAAACGGACGTTCGACCGGATTCACCGGACCCGCCTCCTCCCCCAGCACGCGCAGGACGCCTCGGCCGCGGCGCATGCGCGCCGCGACGGACCGGGGCCCCCGCCCATGCTCCACCACATCCACGCCGGGCGCCAACTCGCTTTCCCGTCCGGTGAATTGGGTGAAGTCACCGACCCGGCGCACCGGCGCACGCCCCGGCGCACCCGGCCCGTGCCACTGGCCGGAGGCGGCCGCCCCGGTTCACGGAAGCGGCCGCCCCCCCGGTTCGGCGCGGACGGCTACCGCAGGACGCCGCGCACGGCCTCCGGGTCCGTCGGGGCGAGCCCGGCCGGCGGCGCGGCCTTGGCGGTCGCCGGCGGCGGGGTCACGTACACCGGCGCCGGATCGGCTTCGGGCGCGCAGGTCTTGGCGATCCGCCCCTTGCCCTGGGGCAGGCTGCCGTCGCGCAGATAGGCGGTGAAGGTGTCGTCCAGGCAGGCGTTGCCGTGGAAGAGGATCTCGTGGAAGCTGCCGCCGTTCTGGACGACGAGCCTGGAGCCGGGCAGCGCGTCGTGCATGGCGAGGCCGCCCTCGTACGGGGTGGCGGCGTCCTCGGTGGCCTGGAAGAGCAGCACGGGGGGCAGGCCCTTACCGGTGATCTTCAGCCGGCCGGCCGGGTTGCCCTGGTACGGCCAGAACATGCAGGCGGCGTTGTACCACATGTTGTTGTAGGTGTAGAAGGGCGCGACGGCGTCGACCTTCGCCTGGTCCTTCTTCCAGACCTCCCAGTCGCGCGGCCAGGCGTTCTCGGTGCACTGCGCCGCGTTGTAGGCCGGGAAGGCGCCGTCGTCGGCGCCCGGGGCCGCGTACCGGTTGTAGGCGATGTTCAGCGGGCGGGTGTCGTGCTGGGTGACGTACGCGGAGAGGACGGTGGCCATCCGGGGCCAGCGCAGGAAGTTGTAGCCGCCGCCGTAGAAGGTGTCCTCGAACTCGGCCGGGCCGATCCTGCCGGGGGCGGGGGCGGCGTCGACCGGGTCCTTGCGCAGGGCGTCCTCGACCTGGTGGTAGGCCTGCTCCACGGCGGCGGCGTCGGTGCCCAGGTGGTAGACGGAATCGGCTTTGGCGGTCCAGGCGGCGAAGGCGTCGAAGCGGCGCTGGTGTTCCTTGTCCTGCAGGATGTTGTGGTCGTACCAGCTGATGGTCGGTCCGACGATGCTGTCCAGCACCATCCGGCGCACGTGCGAGGGGAACAGCTGGCCGTAGGTGGAGCCGAGCGAGGTGCCCCAGGAGCCGCCGTAGAAGTTGATCTTCGGGACTCCGAGCGCCCGGCGGATGCTGTCCATGTCGCGGGCATTGTCGACGGTGCTCATGTGCGGCAGCAGCCAGGACCAGTCGGCCGCGCAGTCGGCGGCGTAGCCGGCTGCCTTCTTCAGCCAGACCTTGGAAGTGCCCTGGCTCACCTGGTAGTCGGGGCGCTCGCCGTCGAAGTAGTGGGCGTCGCAGACCACATGGGGGTCGCTGCCGTTGGTGCCGCGCGGGTCGAAGCCGATCCAGTCGTAGGTCGAGGCGACGTCCGCCGGGATCTGGCCGGAGATGTACGCGGGCATCCAGAGACCGGAGTCGCCGGGGCCGCCGGGGTTGAGCAGGATCGGGCCCTGCTGCTTGTCCTTGGGCGCGGTGGCGGGGAGCCGGTTCAGCTTGATGCTGATCTTCCGCCCGTGCGGGTCGGTGTAGTCGACCGGCACGTCGAGCATCGCGCACTGCAGCGCGGGGGCGGTGGCGTCGTTGCAGGAGCTCCAGACGAGCTTTCCCTGGCCGGTGTCCACCAGGTCGGTGGCGTCCGGCCCGGCGGCGGAGGCGGAGGTTCCGCCGAGGGCGGCGACGGCCGTGACGGCCGCGAACAGGGCGGTGGCTTTTCTCATGGAGAGCATGATGTGACATGTGCAATGGCACATCCAGGGGGTCGACCGGAATTTACCAAGCTTTGACCGCTTCGATTCGACTGCCGGATCTGACTGATCATCAGACTTCCACCTCTCTGGGGAAGTTGGACGTGCGCGTGCTCACGATCCGTGGCTAGCATCTGAAATGCATTCTGTTCGAGCGCTAATCGCCTGGGAGGGGCGGCGCCGGACGGACCCCGACAGGAGAGTTCATGCGCGTGTCCCACAAGCACGTCCACCCCGTCAGCGACCGCCCCACCGCGGCCGACCTCGCCCTGCCACCGGCGCTGCCCTACCCCGACGGCTGGTCCGCACTCGCCTTCTCCGCCGAGCTGCCGCCCGGCACCGTTCTCACCCGCCAACTCGCCGGTGAGGACGTCGTGTTGTACCGGATGCGGAACGGCCGACTGCGGGCCATCCGCCCGTACTGCCCGCACCTGGGCGCCCACCTCGGCCTGGCGGCGGTGGAAGACGACGACCTGGTCTGCCCCTTCCACCGCTTCGCCTTCGACGCCGACGGCCACTGCGTGCGCACCGGATACGGCACCCCGCCGCCGAAGGCCGCCCTGGCACAGCTGCCGGTGCGCGAGGTGAACGAGGCGGTCCTCGTCTGGCGCCACCACGACGGCCGGGAACCGGACTGGGAGGTCCCGTCCTGGCACGTCCTCGACGACGGCCGGCAGCCACTGCGCCACGCCTCCTTCGAGATGCCCGGCTACGCCCAGGACGTCATGGAGAACTCCTTCGACCTGGGCCACTTCGTCACCCTGCACGGTTGGCCCCAGGGCGAGTTGGCGGCGCCGGTGGAATTCGACGGCACCCGCTTCCACATCTCGATGCGGGTGCAGGAGACCTTCCCGCTGCTCGGCCTGCGGCAGGTCGACGTCGAGGTCGACGGGTACGGCCTCACCGCGCTGCACACCGACGTCCGCACGCCCTCGCTCGGCCTGGAGATCTGCTCGCTGGTGATGGCCACCCAGGTCGCCCCCGGCCGGATGCAGCTGCGGCAGGCGAGCCGCTTCGTCATGCGCGAGCCGGCCGGCCTGCCCCCGGTCCTCGCCCGCACCGTCAGCCGCGCGGTCACCGCGATGCTGGCCGGGCCGATGTTCAAGCGCAACCTGGAATTCACCGCCGCCGACTTCCCGATCTGGTCCACCAAGAAGTACCTGTCGCCGCCCAGGCTCGCCCCCGGCGACGGGCCGATCGGCGCGATGCGGCACTGGGCCCGGCAGTTCTACCCGCCGGACCAGCAGGCGCACCTCCCGGCGCCCTCGGCCTCGCTCACGGGCGAGAGTCGCAGTCCCAGCGGCGTCGCGCGCGGCTGAGCCAGGCAGCCGCCGCCCGGCGGGTCGGCCGGGCGGCACTACGGTGGGCCCATGGCCCGCTTCGTCCTGACCCGCCGTTCGCCGCTGCCGCCCGCCCGCTGCTGGGAGCGGCTGACCGCCTGGCCCCGGCACGGGGAGCGGGTGCCGTTCACCCGGGTCGGGGTGGCCCGGGGCACCGGCCGGGAGGCGGGCGACGTGGTCCTGGCCCGGACGGCCTTCGGGCCGCTGCGCTTCGACGATCCGATGGAGATCGTCGAACTGGTCGCGCCCGGGCCCGGACGCGACGGGCTCTGCCGACTGGTCAAGCGCGGCCGCCCGGTCCGCGGAGGGGCCGTGCTGCGCGTACGGGCGGTGGGCGGCGGCAGCGAGGTGGTCTGGGCGGAGGAGTTGCTGATCGCCGGGCTGCCGCGCTTCGCCGATCCGCTCGTCGCTGCCGTGGGCCGGCTCGTCTTCGGCCGGGTGCTGGAGCGGCTGTTGCGGCCGTAGCCGGAGCCGGTCTCGGGCCGGTCCGTCAGCGGTCCGCGAGGGCGCGGGCGACGGCGCGGGCGATCGGCTGGCCGGTGTGCGCCTCGAAGTAGCTGAACGCGGGGCTGGGGTTGACCTCGAAGCAGTAGACCTCGCCGTCGTCGCCCAGGAGCAGGTCGATGCCGGCGAAGTCCAGCCCTAGTCCCTCGGCCAGCAGCAGGCACCGCCCGGCCAGGTCCTCGGGCGGCTGCCACGCGGAGAGTTCGGCCCGGCCGCCGTCCTGGTGGGCGTAGCGGTAGTCCACCCGGTCGGTCCGGATCAGGGTCGCGAACAGCCGACCGGCCACGGTGTGCACCCGGAGGTTGGTGCCGGGGACGTAGCGCTGGAACTGCACCGGGCAGGAGCGGATGAGCGGCAGCCGGTCGAGCGCGGCCCGGTCGAGGATCCGGACGATCGAGCGGACGCTGCTGATCGACTTGTAGGCCAGCATGCCGTGGCGCGCCCTGAACTCGTGGACGAGTTCGGGGTCGTTGGTGACCAGGGTCTCCGGCACCCGGAACCCGGCCCGGGCGATCAGCTGGGCCTGGTACGGCTTCGACAGGTTGGACATGGTCGCGGTCGCCCGGTTCATCACGCGCCCCGGGGCCAGTTCGATCCAGGTGCCGACGGCCTGGTGCCAGCTCCGGCACCGGCGGACGGTCTCCTCGCCCGCCGCCCGTACCTCGGGCAGTACCCGCCAGTCCGTCAGCCGGGTGTAGATGCCGGTGACGGCGGCGAGGTCGACGGACGTGCCGTGGTCGAGCAGGTGCCCCCGGACCCCGGTTCCGCTCACCTCCAGCTCGAACGGCAGCTCCAGGAAGCGTCGTTGGTGGAGCATGGTGTGGGGCAGCCCGAGCTCGTCGAGCGCTGCGGTGACCCGGGCGATCGGCGACTCACTGGCGATGCCGCAGACGACGATCATCGGGGGCCCGGGGACAGCCCCTTGAGGTGGTCCAGCAGACGGTCGAGGAAGGCCTCGCCGCCGACCCGGAGGTCGGGCAGGGGGTCCGCCCCGCCGAAGACCGTCCGGTGGTTGCCGCCGTCGGGGGGCACGTCGGTGCCCGGCAGTTCGGGCCCCACCACGTCGATGCCCAGCAGTTCGGTGCCGGCCAGCCGGGCGAGCCGGGCGTACGCCTCCGGATCCTCGTCGGCGGGCGCGCCGCACACGTGCCCGCCGAGCACCAGCACGCGCCCGGTCACGGCGGCCGCCGCCCGTTGCGGGGCCTCCCCCGGTCGGTCGGTCAGCCGTAGTGGCGACACCACCAGCCCGGCCCGGGCCGCGAGCACGGTCCACTCCGCCGCCGAGCGCCAGGGCCCGTACAGGCCGCTCGCGGTGGGGCGGTTGACCGAGACCGGGGCGAGGCAGGTGAGCAGGCTGAGCAGCAGGGCGTTCAACTCCTCCTGCACGTAGCCGGCCTCGCCCCGGTCGTCCTTGGTTTCCCCCTCGGTGCCGGACAAGGTGTCGGACAAGGTGTCGGACACGGTGCCGGGCGGCGCGGGCCCGACGGCCACGCCGACCGCCCGATTGAGCACCCCGTCGACGTCATCGCTGGCCAGCACGCGCCCGTCGGGCAGGCCCACCTCGAAGCGGGCGCCGTACCGGTCGATGCGGTGCACCGTCCGCGGGGAGCCGACCAGGGCCTGTGGGGACAGCAGTTCCAGTGGCGCCAGCCCGCGCGCCCGCAGCCCGGCGTACGCCCACAGCGCCGCCCGGTCGCGCGGGTCGCAGAGCACGAGCCACATGCGGCGCCTACCCTTCGCCGGTGGGTCGATCGGTGGGTCGATCGGTGGGCCGAACGGCGGGCCGGTCGGTGAGCAGCGGACCGAACGGGGTCTGGAGGCGCGTGAGCAGGAGCGTCTTGTTCACGCTCACCGGCTCGTTGCAGTCCAGGACGAAGGGCTCCACGAGTGACGGCCCGTGGAAGGAGTCCTTGGTCACGGCCAGCACGAGCGCGTCGCAGGAGTTGGGCGCGACGCTGTCCGGGCGGCTCTTCAGGGAGTAGCCGGCCCCGAGGTCCGTCTTGACCGGGTCGGTGAAGATCAGCGGCCCGGTGCCGATGTTGGCGACGGGCACCGTGACGTCCGGGACGGCGAAGCCCACTTGCACCTCCACCTCGACCCTGGGCTCCATCACCAGCCGGGGGTGGGTCGCGTCCTGCACCGATCCCGCCGAGGTCCACACGAACCCGGGTTCCTCGGGGTCGGTGTTGATGACCCTCAGCTGCCAGGTGCGGGCGACGCCCAGGCCCGCCATGTCCACCTCCACGGTGAACACGTCGTCGGTGTCCCTGGTCCAAGAGGCCGTGGCCACCCGGTGTCCGGCCCCGTCGTTGACGGGCGCCGTCTCGGGAGCGGCCGGGACGGACGTGATCAGCCCCTTGTCCACCTTCAGTTCGAGGTCCGGCGCCCGGCCGCCCAGGGCCGCGCAGTTCGGCCCGATCGCCACCACCTGCAGGAACCACGGCGTCACCGTGGGGTCGACGAGGAAGGGGACCAGCCCGCCGGTGGCCTGGGACGCGAGCCTGAGCCGGCCGGTGTCAGGAAACATGTGGAACACGGGTTGCACGGTCACCGGCCCTGGCCCTCCCCCTCCCCCGGGTCCGGGTCCTCGTCGCGCAGGGCGCTCTCCGACAGGTCGGGGCGCAGCTCCGACCCGATGAAGTGGGCTTGCGAAGCGGCGGTGAGCACGACCTCGGGCGGGCCGTGGCCCTTGGTGATGTCTACTTCGTCCTTGTCGTCCTTGTGGTCCTTGTGCACGTTCTTGGTGTCCGCGTGGGTCTTGCCCACTTCGGTCCGGGTGAGTTGGAGCGTCTTCTCCGCGTTCACCGGGTCGTCGCAGGCCAGTACGAAGGTCGCGTGCTGCGGCGGCCCGGCCAAGGCACCCACGATGGGGGCCACTCCGAGCACGAGCGTGTCGCAGGCGTTGGGCGCGACGGTGTCCGGGCGGACCTTCAGGACGAAGCCGGCGCCGAGCTTTGTTCCGACCGGGTCGGTGAGGGTCAGTGGTCCGGGGCCGATGTTGGCGACGGGCACCGTGACGTCGTCCGGGGCGAAGCCCGAAACCGGTTTCGCCTCGACCGAGTTGGCCATGGCCAGCCGTGGCCGGGTGGCGTCCACCACGTCTCCGGCCGAGGTCCAGACGAACCCGAGCTCCTGAGGGTCGGTGTTGGTGAGCCTGAGCTGCCAGGTGTGGGCCACGCCCAGGCTGAGGATGTCCAGCTTCACGGTGAACACGTCGGTGTCGTCCCGGACCCAGGAGGCCTTGGCGACCGGGTTGCCGTTCCCGTCGGGGATGGTTGCCGTCTCGGGAGCGGGCGTGACGGCCGTGATCAGCCCCGTGTCCGCCCGGAGTTCGATGTCCGGTGCCCGGCCGCGCAGGGCCGCGCAGTTCGGGCCGATGGCCACCACGCGCAGGAACCAGGGGTTCACCGTGGGGTCGACGAGGAAGGGGACCAGCCCGCTGGTGGCCTGGGTCGTGAGCCTGAGCTGGCCGGTGGCGGGGAACATCTGGAACGTCGGTTGCATGATTGCCTTCTCTGGCTTCTGTCGGCCCGCGGGCTCTTCCGGGGTCGCGCCGGGTGTCCGCTCACCACGTCCCGAGCGGGACGATGTCGACGTACACCGGCCGGCCGGTGCCGTCCCCGGTCGCGGGGACGGGCTGGGTCTCGAACTCCCGGACGACGAGCCGCTGCGGCCGTGCTCCGGTGTCGGGGATGCTGATGACGCTGGTCTGGCCGAGCAGGGCCCGGCTGTCGGAGAGGGTGGTCCATCCGGAGACGCCGGCTGCCGCGGCCGCCGCGGTGTCCCGGACCTGCAGTTCGGTCCGGACGAGGTTGCCCGGGCCGCCGGGGCCGAGCCCGTCCAGGACGACGGTCGCCCGCCCGGCGGCGCGGGTGACGGACAGCCGCCGGTGCGGCGGGAGTTGGACGGGTTCGGTCAGCGCCACCGGCGACACGTCGGGGGCGTCGGTGACGGTGTACGGCTGGTAGCGGGCCAGGGCGAGCCGGACGAACGGGAAGTAGGAGGAGGCGACCAGCGGGGACAGGTCGAGGTCGGCGTACCAGCGGTCGCCCTGTGCGTCGAACTCGACCGGGTACAGCGCCGCGTCGAGCAGCCGTTGCACTTCCGGGAGGGTGACCTGGGCCCGGTCGGGTGCGCCGATCTGGTCGCGGGTGAGGACGCCCACCGGTGAGCCGGTGTCCCGGACCGGGTCGCGCCCGGCGACGCCGACGAAGCGCAGTGCCGCGTCGGGGGCCAGCCCGGTGGGGTAGGTGAGCACGGCCAGCACCTCGCCGTCGCCGGTGGCGAACCAGGGCCGGGCGAGGAAGACCCGCAGGCCGCCGCCCTGGCGGAGGCGGGTGAGGGTCTGCTGTCCGTCCACGGTCTGGCTCCAGCGGAAGGTGGGCATGGCGTACTGGAAGGCGGGGGCGGGGGGCCGGGCGGAGCTCGGCACGTCGGTGTCGGCGAGCGTTCCCCGGGCGAGGCAGGCGGCGGGGTCGGCCTTGAGGACGCGTCCGAAGCAGTCCTCGAAGCGCGAGACGGCCGTCACGGCGTAGCTCACCCGGTGGTGGCGGGTGTCGCCGAACTCCTGGCGGATGACCGGGAGCGCCTGCCGGGGCGGCAGGTGCTGCACCTCGTAGGAGCCGACGTGCGCCATCCGCCGGGTGACCGCCGGTGCGGCGGGCGGGGCGTCCTCGTGGTCGGTCCATTCGGCGTGGAGGTCGATCCGTCCGGTGCTGGCGATGTGCAGGGACAGCCCGTCCGTCCCGAGCACGGTGTCGTGGTCGCCGGCCTTGCGCTGGGCGGCCAGCTGCCCGGTCGGGTCGCTCAGCGGGCGTTGCACCGCGTGGACGAGGGTGACCGTGCGCGGCGGGGTGACCAGCCGGTTCCTGCCGAACACGATGTCCTGGAAAGTGGCCGGGTCCTGCGGGTCGACGCCCAGCCAGAGGGCGATGCCGAACAGCTGGACGTGCTTGTACGGCAGGCAGGACGGGATGTCGAAGGTCACCTGCTGGGCGGGGCCGAGGGCGACGGCCAGGTGCCGGGCGTCCAGCTGGCTGACCGTGCAGCCGGCCTGGGCGTCCGTGAGCCGTACGGAGGCCGTCTGGCGGTCCGGCCAGGCGCCCTGCCAGGCGGCGAGCACCGGCTGCCCGTACCGGGGGACGATCTCCCCGGGCCGACCGTTCGCCTCGATCGGCCGGGGCTGGGCGTTGAGGGCGATGAAGGCTCCGCTCGGGTCGGCCAGCCAGGGCAGCACGACCTCGGTCTCGGGCACGGTGACGTACGGCTGTGGCACGCCGGAGGCCGGGTCGGCCCCGATGACCTGTGCACCGGTGACGTCCCCGAGTTCGCGGTCCGCCCGTTTGGCGACCTCGAAGAGCCGCTTGACCTCCGCGGCGGGGGCGTCGGGGCCGAGGGCGGTGTCGAAGCCGCCGTCGTACTGCATCGCCAGGGCGAGGGAGCACTTGGGGGGCAGCAGGTGGCGCAGGTCGTAGGGGCGGTAGCCGTGGAGGGCCGCGTAGGCGCTCGGGGTCACGCCGCGGTCGCTGCGGATGACCATGCGGTCCTGGCCGTCGCCGTCCTCGAAGGGCCGGGTGGGGACCAGTTCGGGGGGTGACAGCGGCTCGTAGCGCAGGTAGGTGAGCTTGTCCGTCTGTGCCTCGGTGGGCCCGGCCTCGTCGGGGTGGAGCCCGCCGCCGGCGAGGTCGGCGATCCTGACCCGCAGCCAGTAGTCCTCGCCGAAGCGCAGGCTGGGCAGCGAGCCGGGGTCGCACTCCACCACCGCGTCGAGGGCCGGCGCCGCCCGGACCGGCATCGCGTCGCCGGTGGCCACGGTCCGCTCGGGTCTCGGGGCGACCTGACTCCAGCCGTCCCAGCGGGCCACCGTCTGGTGCAGGTACAGCGCGTCGTTCGGGCCGGCGCCGGTGGTGACCGGGCCGGGCCGCAGGTAGCCCTCGTCGAGCAGGCCGGCGGACGGCGCCGGGCCGAACGGCAGGCCGCCGATCGTGTAGTGCAGCCGGCGCCGGCAGAGTGAGCGCCACGGGCCGGTCGGGCCCTGGCGCACGTCCATCCGGTAGCCGCCGAGGAGGGCGTCCGCCGTGAGGGCGGTGGCGAGCAGGCCGGCGGGGGTCGCGCGCTGCTGGGCCCGCTGGAGCTGCTTGCGGTGCTCGTCCTCCCGGCCGCGGTCCACCAGCGCGAAGCCCGTGGAGTGCAGGGCGGGTAGTGCGCCGGGCGGGCTCGTCCGTCCGGCCGGGGCCGTGGCGCCGTCCGACTGGGCGGCGCTGACCAGGCGGAGGGCGGCGCCGTCCACGTCGAAGGTCATCACCTCGTAGCGGGCGTTGTGGGAGGGGGCCAGGCCGGCCCCGTCGATCGGCAGGAGTCCCTGGCTGAAGGCCGTGCCGGCCGGGCCGGCTCCGGGCGCGGGAACGAAGCGCGTCCCGGTGAGGGTGTAGGCGGTGGCCGGGGTGAGGTCGCACTGGGTGGCGGCGGTCCAGCCGGGGGGCGGGTTCGGGTCGGGGTTGGGCCAGTGCGGCACGGCGTGCAGTTCCGCCGGGCTCGTGGCGGTCGGGGTGAGCCGGGAGGCGGGCACGGCCAGGTCGATCAGCAGGCCGAGCGCCCGCAGCAGCACGGGGTGGTCGGCGAGGTGCACGACGGTGTCGTGGAACTCGCTCTCGGGTGCGGCCTCGGTGTGCCTGGTCAGCGGGGTGAAGCCGGCGCCGGTGCGCCGGTAGAAGGCGTAGGCCTGGGCGAGGGCGGGCTGGTCGGCGGGGGCCGGCACCGGCCCGCCGTCGAGCGTGCGCAGGCCGGTCTGCCACTGCTCGCTGATCGTCTGCAGGGCGGCCTGCAGCGCGGGGTCGTCCTCGGGCACGAGCCCCCGGTGCCCGGCCTGGGCGGCTTGGACGGCGTGGGCGGCGTGGGCCTGGGCGGTGGCGGTGTAGATGCCGCGGACCTCCGCACCGGCCGCCCCGGCAGGGAAGGCGCGGGTGTCGCGTCCGTCGTAGGAGGTGGCGTGGTAGGGCCGGACCAGCATGCCGGGGGTGAACAGGGCGTTCCAGGCAGCGAGTTGTTCGGCGGGGGTGAACCGGACGGTGGTCTTGTCGAGTGCGGTGTACGGCACCGGGACCGCCGGGATCGGCTGTTGGCCGCGCAGGATCCCGAGGCTGACGGCGGCGAGCCGCTGCGGCCAGCCCTGCATCCCGAAGCCCGCGACGGTGAGCCGGCCCGTGGCCGGCCCGAGCAGCCGCGGGGTCAGCAGGACCGACAGCAGGGCCATCGGCTCGGTCTGGCCGGCGGTCGGCGGCACCACCCGGCCGGACGGGATCACGGTCCAGACGAACTGGCGCTGCAGGCCGGTGGCGGACACGGGCGGGCAGGCCGCCGACGAGCGGCCGGAGGCGGAGCTGGGGTCGGTCGGGGAGGTCGGGCCGGAGGCGGTGCCGGGGTCGGTGGGGTCCATGGGTTCGCTCCCTAACTGCCCGCGAACGCCCGGCAGTAGGCCTGCCAGGGGAACGACGGCCCCTGCGGCCCGAGCGCGGTCTCCACCGACGACGCGGGGCCGGCGACCGCCGCCGCGGCCCCGCCCGGCCCGAGGGAGCCGGGGGAGCCGAGGGAGGACGACCCGCCGAAGCTCTTGTGGCACTCCAGCGTCACGGAGGTGGACCAGAAGGTGAGGTCGATCGTGACGACGAGCTTGGCCGATCCGCTCAACGTATTGGAATGACTGTCGTACGTCAGGCTGAGCGTCAGCTCGACCGAGACGGTGATCAGCCCCAGCAGCGAGACGCTGCCGCCGATCCGCAGGTACCCGGTGATCTCGCAGTCGCTGCCGCGCTGGGTGAAGACGACCCCGCCGAAGACGTGGACCTCCGCGGACGCGATGGTGAAGTCCATGACGATGGCGGCGCCGAACTCGATCCCGCCGGTGACCCGTTGCAGGCCGCTGTGCGCCCCGCCCGCGCTCAGCTCGACCTCCAGGTACCCGCCGCCGCCGAAGCCCGACACGGTGACCAGGAACGGCCGTTCGCGCGTGCCGAAGGCGAAGTCCACCAGGACGGGCTGGTTGGTCAGGGAGAGCGTGACGCCGATCTGCACGGTGAGGTTCTGCAGGCTGAACACCATCAGCCCGGAGCTGGGCACGGCGAGCGCGTACGAGGCCCTGACCTCGGTGGCCGACACGTCGATCCGCGGGCCGCCGCGCCCGGCCTGCGGGATCAGCTTGGCCAGCGTCGCCAGGAAGGACAGGTTCCCGTTGAGCCGGACGTCGGCCAGCTTGACGTCGAGGTTCAGGCTCTGGCCGGCGTCGGCGGTGAAGGTCACCGAGGTGAAGACCAGGGTGACCAGCGCGGCGTCGCCCCGCTGCGGGATCGCCAGGGTGAAGTCGTTGATCACGCCGGTGGCGTGCAGTCCGGGCTTGCCGGCGACGAGCCGGGACACCACTTCGAGGTCCACCGCCGAGGTGTTCCCGTGGTAGAACGGCGCGAAGTCCGTCAACAGCGGCTGGTGCCAGGTCAGTTTCGCCGACGGGTTGCCGCCGTCCTCGGTCCACAGCAGCTTCGGCTGGTCCTTGACGACGGAGATGATGTCGCGCAGCGGGACCACCCCGAACAGGGTCGCGTCCTCGGCGAAGAGCTTCTTCGGATCCGTCGGGAGCGCGTCGGCGACGGCCGGGCCGAGCGTGCGCGAGACCTTGGTCATCGTCAGGTTGGGGGCGGCCAGCGTTCCCGCCCGCGCCCCGGCCGCGCCGAAGTCGAGGGGCTTCGGTTCGAGGAGGTCGAGCAGGGTGTCGGCCGGCGGCGCCCCCGCCGGCGGGTCGAGCAGCGCCTTCGCGAACGTCGCCGGGACCGGCGGCATCGGGCCGAGGAGCTGGCGCACCGCGGGCAGGCCCACGTCCAGCCGCGTCACCTGCGGGTGGAAGCCCACGCCGGTGGGCACCGCCACCCCGAGGCCGCCGAAGGTCATCGACTGCACCTCCTGCACCGCGCCGTCGGCGGCCTGCGTCGGCGACACCATGGCCAGCGGGATGCGGCTGCCGACCTCGGAGACGGGCCGTCCCAGGCCCGCCAGGAACCCGGTACCGGGGCCGCGCCCGTACACCCCGTCGAGGGCCGCGGCGCAGCCGGCGCCGGTCGCCGCCTGCTCGGCGAACAGCAGCGGCAGGTGCAGTTCCACCCACGCGCCGCCCGCCCGGGCCTGCAGGGTGAACACGACGGGCCGGCCGCCGTCGGTCGGCCAGAAGCACCGCGCGGTGCAGGACGCCGGGTCGAGCGTGATCCAGGAGGCGATGTCCAGCTCGTCGGCCTGGCCCGGGCCGATCGTGACCTGCTGGAACGGGAATGCCCGCTCGTACGCGCCGCCCGCGCCGATGCCGTACTCGCGCACCGGCTCGGTGACGATCAGGAAGGATCGCCGGCGCAGCGCGGCCACGGCGGGGCCGGTCCGGTCGAAGTGCCGCTCGATCAGCTCCACGTAGGCCGCCCGGTGACCGAAGGGGAAGAGGGCGCCGGTGGCGGCGATCCGGACGTAGAAGTCCCGGCCCAGCGCGGCGTCATGGCTCCACTCCAGGTCGGGCCAGTGCGCGGCGGCGGTGAACCGGGCCCCGTAGGCGCTCAGGACCAGGCGGTCGACCGTCGGCGGCTGGTCCGGGTGCAGCGCCGCGGTCGCGACGATCTTGTCCAGCCAGGCGCCCAGCGGGGTGTTCGGGTCCGAGACGCCGGGCGCCACCCGGACGGGGTGCACCACCAGCGGGCGGCCGGGGCCAGGGCCGGGTCCGGGGCCGGGGCCGGGGCCGGAGAGCCGGCTGTGCCACAGCTCGACGCCGCCGCCCGTGCTCGCGGCGGGCAGCGTGCGGTGGGTGCACCCGGTGCCCTTGCCGAGGGTGAGCAGCAGGCGCCAGGGGAGTTCGAGGGTGGTCACCTCGGCGCCGGAGGAGGAGGACGGTTCGGTGACCAGGGTGAGGCGGTTCATCGCGTCGAGCAGGCCGTCCACGGTGAGCGTGACCCGGTCCTGGCCGCCGACGGCGAAGCAGAGGCGCGAGGGACCGGCGAGGTACCCCTGACTGGTCGAGGAGCCGGCGGCCGGGACCGTCTCGGCCAGGTGCTGCGCCGGGAACTCCGCGATCAGGCTGCCACCGCCGGCACCGGCCACCAGCTGGACGGAGCCGTCGGCTTGGACGTGCTCGGTGAGCCCGACGGTCCGCACGGTCAGGGTGACCAGGTCCTCCGGGCGCAGCACGGTGTAACCGGGGGAGGTGGCGGCCGCGCCGGCTGCGGTGCCCAGCAGGTCGATCAGCTGCCAGTCGGACCAGACGGTGTCGAACCAGCGGTGCATCAGGGCGGAACCGGCCCAGACGGCGAAGACGTCGGTGCGGCCGTGCCCGGCGTCCACGGCGGCCAGGGCGGGGCGGGCGGGGCCGTCGGCGGCTCCGGAGCTGAGGTCCCCGCCCAGGTTCTCCCAGAGGAGCGGCCCGGGGCCGGGGTGGGGGTCGAGCGCGCAGTGCCACAGACCGTCATCGCCGCCCAGGAAGACGTCGCGCTCCGTGGCCGCGAGACAGGTGAAGGACGCCCGACCCTGGTCGGGCAGGCTGCCCAGTTCCTCCCACTCCGCGGAGCGGCCGGCCGCCAACCGGCCACGGAACAGGCGGTGTTCGCGGGTGCCGTCCCGGGCGCGCTCCCGGGTGCCGACGACGAGGAGGTCCAGCCGGCCGGGGGCAGCCGACACCGCCGCCGAGAGCCCGGGGGTACAGCCCTCGGGGCGCAGTGGGAGCGGCCCGCTGACCGGGCGCCAGTGGACGAGCTCCCGTGCAGCGGCTTCGTCGGAGGCGTCTGC
The DNA here is from genome assembly GCF_003635085.1 of Streptomyces sp. 1114.5. Taxonomy (NCBI): domain Bacteria; kingdom Bacillati; phylum Actinomycetota; class Actinomycetes; order Kitasatosporales; family Streptomycetaceae; genus Streptomyces; species Streptomyces sp. 1114.5. The sequence continues at coordinate 5,195,643 of NZ_RBXE01000001.1, read as the reverse complement.
GAGGACATCGGCGAATACGTGGGGGTCGCCGGCCTGGGTCGCCGCGGCCGTGAGGCCCGTCGCCGGTCGCCCCTCGGTGAGCATCCCCCGCGACTCCCACTCCGGCCGGTGGTCGGACCGGTCCCCGGACCGGTCCCCGCCCGGCAGGCGGGTGTGCCAGAGCTCCCCGGCGGCGCTGAGGGCGAAGAGCTCGACCGGCCCGCCGTCCTCCGGCCTCGCCGAGGCCGCCGAAGTCGCCGACGCCGCCGAGGCCGCCGAGGCCGCGGCCAGCCAGTCGAAGTCCGGCGCTCCCGGTGCGGGCCAGGGACGCCCGAGGTCACGCCATGCGCTCCACGCCCCGTCGACCACCCGGGGGTCGAACACCCGGTGCCGTACCGTGCCGTCCGGTGCACCGACGAAGAGGTCGAGCCGTCCGGGCCCGGAGGAACAGACGGCCACGGCCGTGGCTGAGCGGTTCTGCATGGGTGCCCCCAGCAGGTGGACGGCGGCGATCGACGACGGCGACGCCCCGCGGGCCGGGATGACTCCTCCGGCCCTCAATTACGTTCAGCGTAGGCCTGCTTCGGTCACGGATCAACCGCTCGGCCGCCGGTCACACGGGGTGACAACGCCCAGGCGGGGACGGGGCGTTCGGCAGTGCGGCGCAGCGCCTTCGGGGGCCAGTGCGGCGCGGGACTTCCGCCGCGGGGTCAGTTCGGGAGCAGCGGCAGGCCATGGGCGGAGAGCACGGCGTTCGCGAACTCCGGGCGGTCGACGGGCAGGCCGTGGCGTCCGAAGAGGGCGAACAGCTCGGCGAGGGCGCGGGGTTCGAAGCCGCGTGGCGAATCGTCGTCGGTGACGGGGAGTTCGGCGAGGAGGGGGCCGCAGTTCCGGCCCGGACGGTCGGCCAGGCGCAGCCGGATCCGGACCGAGTGGGCGCCGTTCTCCGAGTCCTCGTCGAACTCCATGGACAGCCCCTGGATCTGCTGCCAGGGGTGGCGCTTGGCAACGAGCAGACGGACCATGACGAGGCCTTGCTCCTCCTCCCGGAGTCGGAAGGTGCGGGGCACGACGAGGGCCACTGCGGCGACGATCGCGGCGCTGATCAGCAGGGTCGCCGTCACGCCGGTGGCGCCGGTCTCGCTCAGGACGATCACGGCCCCCAGCGCCACCAGGCAGCCGCCCCCGACGGCGTTCCCCACGCGCCGTACGGGCGCCAGCCGTACCGTCGTCACCGTGCGTCCCCCGTTTCGCCGTCGTCCGCGTGTGCTCCCGCCCTCGCGGTTCCACCCTCGCGGTCCCGGCTCGCCCCGGACAAGCGCCGCCGCACAGCTGTGACGGCCCCGTGACGAAGCTCCGCTCCCCGACTGCGGACAGATAGCTCTGCGCCGACCGTTGACGGGACTTGAACAGACAGGTGAAATGTCACCCATCACATGCGACGCACGTCCCATCGATTTGAACGTTCAAACAGCACAGCAGAGCGCCGCCCGTCCACCCCAGCTCACCCGACCGGAAGAGGACCCCGCCATGCCGTCCCGCGCCGCCCGCTCCCGCGCCTTACCGTCCGGTCTCCTGCTGCTGGCCGTCCTCGCCGCCCAGGCCCTCGGCACCGGCCCGGCGCTCGCCGCCGGGGCGGACCGGACGGCCGACGGGGCACCGCTCGTGGACGGCGGCAGCTACCTCCTCGGCTCCGCCCTGGACGGCAGCTGCCTCGGCCCGCAGTACGACGGCGCCGCCGCCGGCACCCCGGTGGTCGGCGCGGACTGCGGGCGGCTGCTCAGCCGGCGCTGGCAGCTGCGCCGCACCGGCGGCGACTACCTCCTCGTCAACGCCGCCGACGGCCGCTGCCTCACCCTCGACGGGCCCGGCCGCCGCCCCGCCACCGCCGACTGCGGCACGTCCCCCGACGCCGAGCGCTTCACCGTCTCGCCCGCCCCGCAGGGCACTTACACCCTCACGGCCCGAGGCATCGACGCCTGCCTGAGCGCCCCGGGGAACACCACGCAGGGCACCGCTCAGGGTGCCGCGCACCACCGCTGCGACGCCCGCCCGGCCCACCGCTGGACGCTCACCCGCACCGAACCCCTCGTCCTCCCCAACCCCGGCTTGGAACAGGGCGCCGACGGCTGGACCTTCACCGAGCACACCGGCACCGCCACCAACAACCCGCACGGCGGCACCCGTCTCGCCTACCTCGACGCCGGCGCCGGCTACGCGGTGAGCCTGCGCACGACCGCCGTCACCGCGGGCAGCCACGACCTCTCCGCCTGGATCGCGACGGGCGGCCCCGGCGGCACCTTCTCGGTCAGCGTCAACGACACCGTGGTGCGCACCCTCACCCTCCCCGACCAGCCCGTCTACGCGAAGTACACCCTCCCCCGGATCCGCGTCGCCCCCGGGGACCGGCTCACCCTCACCATCGGCTCCGCGCCCGCCGGCTGGGTCAACGTGGACGACGCCGCCGTCGCCCCCTCCGCCCCCGCCGACCCGGTCGTCAGCTCCTCCGACCCCGAGGTCGTCGCCCTCTTCGACTGGGCGAAGACCAAGGCCAACAGCTGGGTGCAGCAGGCCGGCGCCACCGGCGTCCTGGACATGGACGAGAACCACCCCGGCGGCACCGGCACCATCACCTACGCCACCACCTACTGGGCCGGCTACCCCTTCCGATCCGCCTTCTACAGCCGCGACTTCGCCCACCAGCTGGTCGGTGCCCACCTGCTCGGCCTGGACGCCGAGAACAAGACCATGCTGCGCGGTTTCGCCGCCTCCGCCACCGAGGCCAACGGGCTCTACCCGGTCTGGGCGCTCGACTTCGACGCCCGGACGTACGGCGCCATCGACTACCGGGGCCCGAACCGGTTCGTCCGCGAGCTGCCCGCACCCTTCGAACTCGTCCAGAAGGCCGGCGAGGCCTACCGGTGGACCGGCGACCGCGACTACGCCGACGACCCGGCCCTCGGCGCCTACGTCCGCAACACCCTCGGCCCGTTCGTCACCCGCCACCCCGGCCCGCTGGACAACGGCGGCGTGCCGATCCCGCAGGCCACCAGCCGCAGCATCTTCGCCGGCACCGCCAGCTACGCCGAGAACGCCACCAGCACCTACGCCGAGGCCGGCGACGCGCTCGGCGCCCAGTACCAGGCCTACCTCGCCGCAGCCGGACTCGCCGAGGCCCGCGGCGACACCGCCTCCGCCACCGGCTACCGCAAGTCCGCCGAGGCGCTGCGCTCGTACGTGAACTCCACCTGGAGCGTGGACCGTCGGCAGCCCGGCGAGGTGGTGCACGGCTACGACACCACGGGCAGGCCGATCACCGGCTGGGGCTACGAGGCGAGCGTGCTGATGCCGGTCAAGCAGCTGCTCGACCCCGGGCCGCGCCGGGACGGCTTCCTCGCCGCCGTCGACGCCGCCGACTCCGGCCCGGAGCGCTCGGCCAACCTGGAGGCCTACACCTACCTGCCGGACGCCTTCTTCGCCAACCACGACGGCACCACCGCCTGGAAGTGGATGCGGTACGTCTACGAGAGCGTCGGCGCGCAGCACGCGAGCGGGCAGATGCTGAACGGCGACTACCCCGAGGTGCCGTTCACCCTGCTCTCCCAGACCGTCCAGGGCCTGCTCGGCGTCGACCCGGACGCCGCCGCCGGCACCCTCGTCACCGACTCCCGGCTGCCCGCCTCGATGGGCTGGCTCCAGGCGGCGGACATCCCGGTCGGCGGCGGCACGGTGACCGTCCGCCACGACGGCGGGCGGGCCAGCACCGTCACCAACACCGGGACGAGGACGCTCACCTGGGAGGCCCGCTTCCGCGGGGAGCACGCGCACCTCACCGTCGACGGCAAGTCGCGCGAGACCCGCACCAGGACCGTCGACGGCGTCACGTACACCTACGCCACCGTGCCCCTCGCCCCCGGCCACGCCGCGACCGCGGCCGTCACCGACTGAGCCCCGGCTCCGCCGCACGCCGCCATCCCACCGCTGACCCCCACACCGCACCACCCGCGGCCGGCCGGCCCCACCCGGCCGGCCGCGGCTCCCCCTCGATCGATCCGACGAATCGTCAGATCAGTAGAAGGCAACGCCCCCACACCCCGACAGGAGCGCGTTCATGCGCCGAACTCCCCGCCGCCTGGCGGCATCCCTGCTCTCACTCGCCCTCGCCACCGCCGGCCTCACCGCCGCCGGACTCGGCACCGCCGCCCCCGCCCACGCGCTCGGCAACGGCAACGCCCTCACCCCGCCGATGGGTTGGAACTCCTGGAACTCCCTGGGCACCGAGGTCACCCAGGAACAGGTCGTCCAGACCATCGACTTCATGGCCGCCAACGGGCTGGTCGCGGCCGGCTACGACACCGTCACCATCGACGACGGCTGGTCGCTCTGGCACCGCGACGGCCAGAGCACCGACCTGGTCCGCAACGCCGACGGCGGCCTGCAGCTCTACGACACCGCCGGGCACCCGGTCGGCGGCAGTGACGGCACCGGTAACGACCCCACCTCCGGCCACCTGATCCCGCGCCCCGACCACTTCCCCGACCGGGACGTCAACGGCCGTACCGTCAACGGGATCGCCTACCTCGCCCAGTACGCCCACAGCAGGGGCATGAAGTTCGGCCTCTACGCCACCGACACCTACCTGACCTGCCAGATGCATCCCGGCAGCCTCGGCCACGAGAGCACCGACGCGGCCGACTTCGTCGCCTGGGGCGTCGACTTCGTCAAGTACGACGACTGCCCGTACGGCCCGCCGATCACCGGCCCGGACGGCCACGACTACGGCACCCAGGGCGAGGGCAGGGAGCTGACCCGCTCCGTCTACGCCCGGGTGCAGACCTTCCAGCGCGCCCTCGACGCCGCCTCCGCCGCGCAGGGCCGCCCCAGGGTCACCCTCAGCGTCTCCGCCCAGCCCGTCCACACCGGCGTCCCCCCACTGCTCGCCGCCGACGACCCGGCCCGCACCGATCCGGTCGTCCAGGCCGCCGGGACGGCCCCCTTCCAGGCACCCGGCTACGCACCGACCGGCGTGTGGTGCGGCCAGGTCGCGAACCTGTGCCGGATCGGCGGCGACCGGGACAGCGAACTCGACGGCGTGCTCTGGAACGGGCAGTTGCAGACCGCGCTGCAGTACCCGGGCAACGTCCGCCCGGGCAGCTGGAACGACCTCGACATGTCCTTCACCGGCTGGCAGGACGTCTACGGCCTGTACGGCACCACCGACACCTGCCCCTGCCACAAGCCCTACACCGACGACGAGTCCCGCACCGAGACCTCCGTCCTCGCCATGCTCGCCGCGCCACTGATCTCCGGCGCCGACCTGCGCACCGCGGCGCAGTCCCGGCACAGCGCCGACGGCTCCACCTGGTCCACCGGGATCAACGCCGCGAGCCTGGCCATCCTCACCAACCGGGAGGTGATCGCCGTCGACCAGGACACCCTGGCCAGGCCCGCCACCCTGGTCGGCGAGCGGCCCGCCGACGGGCACGCACCGGTCGTGCTCAAGCGGCAGCTCGCCGACGGCTCCACCGCCGTCCTGCTGCTCAACCAGGACCCGTCCGCCGCCCGCACGGTGGGCACCGGCCTCGCCGAACTCGGGCTCCCCGGCACCGGTTACCGGGCCAAGGAGCTGTGGACGGGGGCCAGTTCGACCGTCGACGGGCCGCTCGCCGCCTCGCTGCCCCCGCACGGCGCGGCCCTGTACCGGCTCGCCGCGCAGCCGGCCGGCGGGGCCTCCGTCGTCGACGACGACCGGTACCACACGCTGAGCACCACGGGCGGCCTGGCGCTGAGCCTCTCCGGCTCCTGCGCCGCGCCGATCGCCTCGATCACGGACCTGGAAGCACCGCGCGGCGGGGACGCGGCGCAGCAGTGGACCTTCACCACCAACCCCGACGGCACCGTCCGGATCACCGACGGCTGCGACACCGCCACCCAGCACCACACCGTGCTCTCCGCCGGGGCCTCCGCCGGCAACAGCGCCTACCTGCTCGACCTCGCCCCGGGGAACCCGTGGCAGGAGTGGAAGGTGGCGCAGGACCGGGCCACCGGCACCCTCACCGTCACCAACGTCGCCACCGGCCTCGCTCTCGGCGCCGCCTCCACCGCCCCCGGCACGCCCGTCACCACCGACCCGCCCGCCGGGCAGAGCTGGACGCCCGGCTCCTGACCCGAGCCGCTGCGGGGCGCTGCCGCCCGCCGGCCTCCCGAACCGTCGGATCCGGACACCCCGGGAGGCCACACCCCGGGAGGGCACGCCCCGCACGGCCACGCACCGCACGGCCACGCACCGAACGCCCACGACCCTCGCGCCCACGCGCCGCGCTGACCGCCCGCTTTCGGCCCCGGATGTCCGGAAGGAGTGGCAGGCTTGGGGGCATGTGCGGCCGCTTCGTCTCCACCACCACGCCCCAGGACCTCGTCTCCCTGCTCGGAGAGCTCCGCTGGGATCCAGCCGAGACCTTCGCACCGAGCTGGAACGTCGCCCCGACCGACCCCGTCCCGGCCGTCCTGGAGCGCGTCGACCGGGAGACCGGCGAGCTGCTGCGCCAACTGCGCCCGCTCCGCTGGGGTCTGGTCCCGTCCTGGTCCAAGGACCCGTCCGGCGGCGCCCGCATGATCAACGCCCGCTCGGAGACCGTCGACACCAAGCCCGCCTTCCGCAAGGCCTTCACCGCCCGCCGCTGCGTCATCCCCGCCGACGGCTACTACGAGTGGCGCGAGGTCCCCGCCACCGCCGACCGCAAGAAGTACAAGCAGCCGTACTTCCTCAGCACCGGCGGCGTGATGCTGATGGCCGGCCTCTACGAGTTCTGGCGCGACCGCACCCGCCCCGACGACGACCCGCTCGCCTGGCTCGCCACCGCCACCGTCATCACCACCGACGCCACCGACAGCGCCGGCCGCATCCACGACCGCATGCCCCTCACCATCGCCCCCGACGACCTCCCCGCCTGGCTCTCCCCCGCCCACACCGATCCCGTCGAACTCCACCACCTGCTGCGCCGCCCCGCCGACGGCAGGATCCGCGTCCGCGCCGTCCCCCCGACCGTCAACAGCGTCCGCAACAACGGCCCCGACCTCCTCGCCGACGCCCCCGACCCCCTGGGCCTGGCGGACTGACCGCCCTTCACCCTCCGCTGACGCACCGTCCGCACAGCACGACCGCGGCGGGCGGGTCACCACCGGTCGGTGTGGCCGACTCACGCCGGCCGCGGCACCGGTCGCCCCAGCGGGAGGAGGTACTGGATCGGTTCCTCCAGGTCGTCCAGGCCGAGGAGTTCGTGGGCCAGGTCGTCCTGGAGGCCGCCGAGGGGGTGGTGCCGAGGCCGAAGGCGGCGGCGGTGAGGAGGAGGTTCTGGGCGAGGTGGCCGGCTTCGAGGAGGCCGAGGCGCAGGGCGCGCAGGCCGTAGCGGCGGCGGAGGTGACCGAGGTCGAGGTAGACGGCGAGGACGGCGGGGGCCTCGGTGATGTCGATGGCGTTCGGGTCGACGGCCGGGCGGGAGAGGTAGGAGGAGAGGGCCTTGAGGTCGTCGAGGGCGGGCGGCGGGCCGATCGGGCGCAGGCTGCGGTGTTCGGGCAGGCACTGGTAGGTGGCGGCGGGCAGGCCGTCCACGGCGAGGGCGACCGCGCGGATCCGGACGGTGTGCAGGGCGCCCGCGCTGGGGTACGGGCGGTGGCCGGTGCCGGGGTTCTCGGCGAAGGCGGACCAGAGCAGGCCGCCGAGGGCGCCGGCGGTGAGCGGGCCGGTCAGTGGGCCGCGGGTGGAGCGGCGGGTGTGCAGCGCGTCGGCGAGGGTGACGGCGGGCAGGGGGTCGGCGGGCAGCGGGAGGTCGCCGGGCCGGGGCTGCGGGGTGGGGGCGGGCGGGAGGTCGCGCAGCGTGCTGTCCTCGGTGCGGCCGATCTGGAACTTGCTGCGCTCCAGGTACTGGTGGTCCGGGGCGTGGTGGTCGGTGGGGAAGAAGGTGAACGGCCGGTCGGTCTCCAGCAGGGTGCGGGCGGCGAGGCGGCAGACCGCCCGTTCCTCGTCGGGGCCGACGCCGAGCCGGTTGAACAGCATGTGCAGCTGGGAGGCCCAGACCCAGCCGAGCCGTTCGGCGGAGTCGGCGGGTGCGGCGGCCCGCATCCGGGCGGCGGCCTCGGTGACGCGGGCGGCCCAGTCGCCGAGCCAGGGCGCGGCCGTGCCCGCGTCGAGGGCCGCGCGCAGGGTGTGGGCGCGCCCGGCCAGGGCCTGCCGTTGGCGGGCGAACACCGTGTTGACCCGGGTGTGGACGGCGGCGCCGGGCAGCGGCCGGTACTCGGTGACCCAGCGCCAGGAGGCGGCGTGGCGGCGCAGCCAGCGCGAGGCGGCGAGTTCGTCGAGGCCGAGGGCGTGCGCGGTGGTGTGGGCGAGGTCGAGGGCGAGCGGCAGGCGGCTGTCGGGGGCCGCGCCGAGGGCGTGCAGGGCGCTGACGGCGGTGCGGGTGGAGTGGGTGAAGACCTCCTCGGCGATCGGCAGCAGGGCCGGGCCGCCGTAGCGTTCGGTCTCGGGGTCGTACGGCACCTCGGTGACCTCGCCGTGGCCGGGTGTCCGGGGGCCGTCGAGGGGGTGCGGCGGGTGGCGAGGCGGGTGAGGTCGGCGGCGAGGCGGGCGGGAGCGGGAGCGGGTCCGGCGGCGCCTGGTGGACGGCCCGGGCTTCGGTAGCGGATCCGCAGGTGGGGGCCGCCTTCGCCGTAGCGGATGAAGAACCAGTCGGTGTCCGCGAGTCCGTCCATCAGCGGGGCGAGGTCGGCGGTGAGGAAGGCGTCCGTCTCCTGGCCGGGCAGCGGCAGCGCGAGGTGCAGGCTGTGCCAGCGGGCGGTCGGCACGGCGGGGGCGGTCGGCAGCTGGTGGGTCGTCATCATGCCCTTCAGGGGAACGGGTGCGGGTGCAGCGGTAGTTCGTCGTGGCGCAGGGGCTGCCGGGTGCGGCCGAGCCGGTGCGGGACCTCCAGCAGGCGCGGCAGGCCGCGGGTGCGGCGGTTGACGTGGCCGAAGGTCATCGGCAGGGTGCCGGGGACGACGACCTTGGCGCAGTGCAGGCCGAGCCGGTCGCGGACGCCGGGTTCGTCCTGGGTGACGACCAGGACCTCCAGGCCTTCGCCGGCGAGCCGGGCGACCGTGTGCTCCAGCAGCTCGGTCAGGTCGGTGACGGGGGCGGGGGTGCCGGGCAGGCGCTGCTGCCAGGGCACCGGGGGCGGGCCGGCGAAGAGGAAGTCCAGCCGGCCCTGCGCCTCGGGCAGGGCGTTGAGGCCGACGTGGTCCTCCAGGCTGACGACCAGGTCGGGTTGTTCCAGCATCGGCCGCAGGCGCTGCGGGTCGCGCGGGCCGCCGGGGGCGGTGGAGCGGTGCGGGGCTTCCTGGACGTTGGTGACCACCTCGGCGACGGCGGAGCGGATCGCCGTCAGGGGGTCGTGGTGGGCGCCGGCGGCGAGGAGGGTGCGGGGGGCGTCGGGGTGGCCGCCGCGGTGGCGGCAGAGGGCGATCACGGCGGGGATGCCGAGGTCGTTGGTGGCATCGAGCAGGGTGAGCCGGTAGCCGAACAGGCGGGCGCGCTCGGCGAGTTCGGCGACCTGCGGGTCCTCGGTGGGGACGGTGAGGCCGGGCAGCGGGGTGCGCGCGTACCAGGCCATCAGGAAGGCGTCGCGCTCGGCGACCTCGAACAGACCGTAGAGCGCGGCCTCCTGGGGGCTGTTGCCGAGCCCGCAGCCGTTGGAGGACTCGTAGACCACCCGGGGGTGGTCGCGGTCCGGCACGTCCCAGTAGGCGACGTGTTCGGGGACGGCGACCGGGCGGCGGTGGGTGAGCGACCAGCCGTGGACCCAGTCGAGTTCCAGGTCCGGGGTGTACGGGACGGTGGCGGCGGCGGGGTGCCCGTGGTGGGCGGGGTCGGGCAGGCCGAGCCGGGCGGGGTCGAGGACCGCGCCGGGGCCCGAGGCGCGTTCCAGCGCGGCGTAGGAGGCCCGCAGGACGGTGCGGCGCCCGAGCGGGCGCATCCCGGCGAAGCGCTCCACGGCCTCGAACAGTGCCACCCGCTCGCTGGAGCGGAAGTCCGCGGCCCGCCCGTACCCGCCGTCGTCGAGCGCACGGCCGTCGGTCACCCAGGCGGAGGTGAGGGCGAAGGCCGAGTCCTCGGTGCGGAACAGCCGGCGGACCGGGCCGAACCGCTCGTCGTACAGCTCGGCCCTCAACTGCGCTGCTTCCGTACGGTCGTTGGGGCCGCGCAGGACGGCCGGGTCGGGCAGCGGGCGGGGGGTGGCGGGCAGCCGGGCCGCTTCGGGCGTGTCGGCGGGCAGCGGGTGGCAGACCGGGCAGCCGCCGACGGGACGGACCCGGTGGGTGGACCAGGTGGCGCGGGCACCGTTCACGACGTGGACGACGGCTCCGGACGGGGCGGGTACGGGTTCGGCCGCGGCCGAGTCCGTTGCAGCTTCCGCCAGTTCGGCTGCGAGGGCGGCGACCGCCTCCTCGAAGGCCGGGGTGCCGGTGCCGGCGAGCGCCAGCTCCGGGCTCTGCCAGGGCACCCGGCCGCCGGCGGTGGCGAGCCGCTGGTACTCGGTGCAGGCGAGGCAGGCGGGCGTGCCGGGGTGCAGGACGGGGCCGACCAGGGTCAGGGCGCCGTCCTCGCGCACCGGCACCAGCCGGACCGGGTGGGCCAGGGCGTGGCGGCTGAGCCGGGCGGCCAGGCCGAGGGTCCACTCGGTGAGGTGGACGACGGCGGTGCCGGTGGTGGTGGCGAGGGCCTGGTCCGGGGTGAGGACGGGGAGCGCACTCATCGGCGGCCTCCGGTGGTGACGAGGGCCGTGAAGCCGCAGCCGTCCAGGGCGTTGGCGAGCTGACGGGCGGCAGCGGTGGCGACGGCGGTGGGCCGCCAGGGGGTGGTGCGCAGGCCGGTCAGCCGGCCCAGGGCGGCGCGCAGGTCCGCTTCGCGCTCGGCGATACCGGCGAGCCAGCGGTCCGTCGAGCCCTCGTCCGTCCAGGCGGCCGGGTGGCGGCCGGCCGCGGCGAGGGGGGCGGCCGAGCCGTCGAGGGCGGTGTGGTGGGTGGCGGCGAGGCCGTGGTCGCGGGCCAGCAGCCGGGTGAGGGCGACCAGGGCGGCGTGGGCGACCGCGTCGGCGGGGGTGGCCTCGACCGCGCGGGCCCCCTCGACGGAGGCCATGAACACTGCTGTGACGTCGAATTGACTGATCGTCAGTTCCGGTGGGCGGCCGAGCTGCCGGGCCAGGACGCCGCACCAGTGCGCGGCCTGCGGGTGCTCCTGCCAGGCCGCCTCGGCCACGGCCCGTCCTCGCGGCGCCGCCTGGGTGAGGACCGCCCGGCGCAGGGCCCGACCGAGGGCGTGGTCCCGGTCGGCGCCGACCGTCACCTCGGCTCCCCCAGCCGCGGCTCCCCCGTCCGCGGCGGCCAGGTGGAGTTCGGCGGAGCGGCAGGCGGCGGCCAGCCGGGCCAGGTCCGTCCGGACCGCGCCCGCGACCAGCAGGCCCGACGGCGTGCCGCACGAGACCAGGGCGGCGGGCAGCTGCGGCAGGGCGCCGGGGGCGGGTGCGTCGAGGACGCCCAGCCGGGGATCGCCGAGCGCCGTCACCCGGCGCAGCGCCTCGGCAAGGTCCTCGGGCGGCTGGTCGGCGCCGCCGGGGCCGGCGGCCCACGGGTGGTGCTCGGCGCGCGGCGGGCGTGCCTCGGCGATCAGGACGGCGGGGCGGCCGGCGAGCAGCCGCGGGTCGTCGGCCGGATCGCCCGGGTCCGGCAGGCCTCCGAGGGCGCAGAGCAGCCGCTGGGCGGCTGCGGCGGCGAGCAGGGCGGGGAGGGCGCCCGGCCCGGCCCCGGAGGCGCTGCCCAGCCGGGCCGCCAAGGCGGCGGCGTCCTCGCGGGTCCGGGCCGGGTCGGCGGGCTCGGTGACGAACCCGCCGTCCGCACCGCACTGCACCGCGACCGCGACCGCCGCCGCGACCGGCGGCTCTCCGGCCGAGGCGACCACCCGCCCGGCGGGCAGCGCGGGGTCGGCGACCACCACCGGTGCGGCCGTGCCGCCTCGGGCGAGGGCTCGGGCCACCGCGGCGGCCAACGGGCCGTCCGGGTCGGCGGCCGCCACCACCAGGCGGACGGCCGCGAGGGCCGCCGCCGTGTCGCCGGGCGCCTGCGCCACCGAGCCGGGCCAGGGCGGCAGCCGGTCGCCGTCCGGGTGGTCCACGATCAGGTCGTGCTCGCGCAGCCGGGCGGTGACGGTGGCCAGGGCCGCCGCCACCTTCGGCTCGGTGACGGGCAGCGTCGCGGAATCGGGGCCATGGGTGGTGCTCGGGGCGAGCCGGGCGGCGAGCAGCTTCCACAGCGCGGGGAGCGCCCGGCTGCCCTCCAGGGTCAGGCTGGTGCCGCGCCCGCGCAGGTGCAGCCCGTCCCGCAGCGGGGTCGCCGCCACCCCGGGGCGCAGGTGCGGCCGTACAGCACCGGATCCGACCTCCGCCTCCGCCTCCGCCTCCGCGGCCGGCTCGGCAGCGGTCACGCGGCGCCCTCCACCACGGCGATGACCTCGTCCACCCGGTCCTGCCACCGGTGCCCGGTGAGCGCGGGCACGCTGCGGACCACCAGGTGGGCGGCCAGGTAGCGCTCCACCGGTCGGATGTCGCAGATCGCGAGCAGCCGGTAGAGGCCGTTGGTGCAGGCCCGGTAGATCAGGTAGTCCGGGCGGGTCCACATCGTGCCGTCCGGGTCGGAGCGGTGCAGCAGCTGGTGGAACTCGCTGTAACGGGTGCGCAGTTCGGCGTTCCAGCGCTCGGCGGTGGTCCGGTCGCCGAGGGCGGCCGCGCGTTCCCGGTACTCGTCCCGGCTGCCGCTCAGGTCGGCCCCGGCTGCCAGCCGTCGCTCGGCCAGGCCCCAGGCCGTCGCCGACCAGTGCGCCCAGTCCCGTTCCCAGCCCTGCGCGCCGCCGTCGGTGATCCGGGCCACCAGGGCCGTGACCGTGTCGCCGACCCGCTCCCAGCGCTGCTCGAAGGCCGCCCGCAGACGGCCGTCCGGGTCCTCGTGGACCAGGAAGTCCTCCAGGTGGGAGACCATCGAGTAGTGCCCGCCGACCAGCCCTTCGGGGTGCGCGGTGGCGTGCGCGGCGAGCACCGCCACCACCAGCTGCACCCGCGCCTCGGGGGCGTCGCCGTGTGCGCCGAGGAAGTCGCACCCCGAGCCGAGAGCCGGGAGCCCCAGGCGCAGCAACTCGTCGCGCAGATCGGCGGATTCGGCCCCGAGCAGGGCCCGCAGGGACTGTTCGGCGGCCGGGTCCACGGGCTCCACCCGGACGGTGTTGTCCGGTACCAGCGGCCCGTACGGCGGCGCGATCAGCTCGACCCGCCCGGCGACGGCGGCCTCGGCCAGCAGCTGTTCGTCGGTCCGGTCCGCGACGGACGGGTGCTCCGCCACCCAGGCCCGGAACTGCTCGGCGGCCTGCTCGGCCGCGACAGCCACCCGCGCGGAGGGGCCGCGCAGCCGCAGCCGCAGGTGCGGCCCGTACCGCCAGTGCCGCTCCACGTGCGCCTCCAGCCCCTCGGCCGCCGCCCGGCGGGCCTGCGGCAGCACGGCTTCGCGCAGCGCGCGGGCCTTGACCGGCTGGTAGTACGTCAGGACCACATCGCAGGCGGTCACGGCCTCCGGGCCGTCGGCCGGGTCACTCATCGGGCGTCTCCTCGGAGGGTGCAGCGGCGGAACGGGCGAGAGTGGAACGGGCGAGAGTGGAACGGGCGAGAGCGGAACGGGCGGCCTCGGAACCGGCAGAAGCGGAACCGGCAGCCGCGGAACGGGCAGGAGCAGGACGGGAGCGGCCGGGGCGGTACGTCTCCACCACCGACTCGACCGCCCGCACCGGCACCGCCGCCCCCGCGACGGCCGGCAGCGCCTCCTCCAGCAGGACACCGTTCGGGTACCGGGTGAGCCACTTGGCGAGGTGGTGCAGGTGCAACGGGTTGCCGAGGTCGACGGGTTGGGGCTTGGGGGCGCGCAGGTGGGCCACGAAGGCGTCGGCCGGTGTGCCCGTGGTGGTGGCGCCCGGCACCGGGTGGAGGAAGAGCTGTTCGGGGAGGCCGAGCAGGGCGCGCCAGCGCGCGGCTGCGGCCGCCGGGACTCCCTCGGGCCCGGGGTCGGCGGCGAGGTCGGCGCGCAGGGCGTCGAGGACGCCGGCCGGCAGGTGCCAGCGGCGGCGGGCGAGGACGACGTGGCGGTGGCGCAGGCGCGGGGTGCGGGTGACGGTGCCACCGGGTGCGGTGACGGCGGTGCGGGGCAGGACGGGCCGGAAGTCGACCACGCCGTTGGGGTGGTCGGCGAGCAGCGGGGCCAGCCGCTGGGGCAGCATCAGCGGGGCGAGGAAGCCCAGGTAGAGGACGTCCAGCAGCTCGCCGGTGTCGCGCAGCCGGAAGCGGAGCTGGTCGGTGGCGAGGTCGTGGACGAGGTCGAGGTCGGCTTCGGCGAGGCTGGTCCAGCGCCGGTCGGGGCCGATCTCGTCGGCGAGCAGCAGGGGGTGGAGGTTGGCGTTGAAGCCGCCGACCGGCCGGATCTGGGCGGCGCGGGCGCCTTCGCCCAGGCCGCGCCGGATCTGCCGGGCGACGTCGGCGGCGGCCTGCGGTGTGGTGGCGTCGAGGAAGCGGCTGGTGAAGCGCCCCCAGCCGCCGTAGACGTGGTTGACGCACAACAGGCCGTCGGCAGCGTCGTGTTGGACGAACCAGGCGTAGCTGAGCGGGCGGGCGGCGGTCCAGTCGGGCAGCCTGGCGGCCAGGGCGCGGACCCGCTCGGCGGGGAGCACGAGTTCCCCGCCGGTCTCCGGCAGGGCGGAGAACTCCGTTCGCAGCAGGGTGAGTTCGTCCGGCATGGCGGTGTCGGCCCAGGCGTCGGCGATCTCGGCACCGAACTCCCAGGGGGTGGCGCACACTCCGCCGATGCCGTAGCGGGCGACGAAGCGGTCGCGGGCGGCCCGGCGCATCAGGTGGCCGTGGTCGAACAGCTCGGCCAGTGCGGTGAGTTCGGCGAGTGCGGTGCGGTCGGCCGCGCTCGGCCGGGGTTGCGGCGGCGCGGCGGCGTGGACGTCCTCGCTGAGGACGGTGAGCGGTGCGGCGTCGGCCGGGACGGGCCGGCCCGCGTCGGCCAGCAGCCGGCGCCAGGTGTCGGCGAGGGAGGCCAGCAGCGCGGGGCGGCGTTCACCCGGCTCCTCCGCCAACTGCTGGGTGAGTGTGTCGAGTCGGCCGATCAGGGTGACGAGGCGGGCGTCCTCCGGCCACTGGCGCAGCCAGGCGGCGAGGCTTCGCAGCGGCTGCCGGTCCTGCGGGTCGACCGGGTCGGCGGCCACCAGAAGCCGGGCAGCGAGTAGTTGGCCGACGAAGCGGTGCACCGCCGGGTCGTCGTCCGGGCGGCCGAGGGCGGTGGCGAGGCGGGCGGCGAGCCGGTCCGGGGTGTCCGGGGTGGCGGCGAGCTCGGCGAGCAGGGCCAGTTCGGGCCGCGCCGCCAGCTCGACCTCCTCCTCGCGGGTGACCAGGTAGCGACCGCCGGCGAAGACCACTTCGCTGCGCGCGTAGTGGGCGCGGCCGTCGGCGACGCGGGCGGCGCTGGCCATCCGGTGCGGCAGGGTACGGCTGCGCCGGGGGTCGTCGAGCAGGGCCTGGACGAGCGCGGCGACCAGCGTCCGGTTCTCCCGGACGACGGCGACCGCGCGCGGGGGCCCTGACTCCCCCGCCGGCTCGTCCGCCGGCTCGTCCGTCGGTTGGTCCGCCGAGTCCGCCGGGTGCCAGCCGACCGAGGTGAACCAGGAGAGCGGGCTGGTCTTGGCGGTGGCCCGCAGGGCGTGGCGCAGGACGGCGGCCTCCTCCTTGCGGGCCCGGCCGGACCGCTCCCCCGCCGTACCGGTGTCGTGCGCCGCGCGGGCGACCGCGCGCAGCAGGTCGGCGCTGGTGAGGGCGACGGCACGGGCGAAGGCGGGTTCGCGGCAGAGGCCGGCCAGGGCGGCGCGTTCGGCGGCGAGCGCGGGCGGGAGGGTGTCGGCGAGCGCGGCGAGCACCCGGGTGCGCCGCTGCCGCAGCTCCAGCCAGGCGGCGAGGTTCGGGACGCGCTGCGGCAGGTCGGCGAGCCGGTGGAGCAGCGCGGCGCGGGGCGGGCGCCCGTTGTGCAGGTCGCGGCGGAGCGGGAGCACGACCCGGCGGTGGAACTCCTCGTCGTGCCCGGCGCGGCTGGCGTAGAGGTCGTCGCAGAGGGCGGGCCGCAGGGCCGTGTCCGCGGCCTCGACGGCACCGAGTTCGGCCAGCAGGCTCCGGACCGTCGCCGAGGCGGCGGACTGCGCGGGCCGGGCGACCACGGTGGCGCGCACGAGCGCGTGGCGCGCGGTGGACGCTGCCGGCCCGGGCTCGGCCGCAACCGGCCCGGGCTCGGACGTCGGCTCTTCCCGAGCCCTGATCGGGGACGGGTCCGGGTACAGGACTCGCGGCAGGGCACGGTTCGGCATGGTCGTTCCCTCCGACGGGGCCTGGGACCTGGCGGGCTGGCTTGCTTGCTGACTTGCTGGCTTGCTGATGGACGGGATGACCCGGCGCGTCCGCGCGGACGCGCCGGGTCATCGGTGCTGGTGCGTCAGTGCCGGTACGTCGATTCCGGCACGTCACCGCCTACTTCAGTAGGGGTACACCGGCGGGTACGGCGTCGCGCAGGACGACGATCCGCAGGAGGACGAGCTGGGGGCGCCGGAGGCACCGGTCTCCGGCAGCGCGACGGTGTCGCGCAGCGCGGTGACGGTCAGCTCACCCAGGTCGAGGCCGTCAAGGGCGAGGATCGCATCGAGCGCGAGCTCGCTCTGGGCGTGGTCGGACACGGTGGTCTCCCGAGTTCTCGGACGGGAATTGCCGGACAGGATTTGCCCGACGCGGTGTCGGTACGTGCTCCCTGACGAGACGTCAGCCGATGGTGTCGACCATCACCTGCGGCTGCGCACAGGAGGACGAGGCCTGGCAGGAGCAGGAGCCCCAGGAGGCGCCGTTCTCCGGAAGCGCGACGGTGTCGCGCAGGGAGGTGACGGTCAGCTCGCTGAGGTCGAGGTCCTGGAGGTCGAGACCGGTCGTGGCGGCGGTACGGGACATGTCGGACATGGCGAACTCCCTTTGACGTGACAGGCGTTCCGGACGATCCGGGACGCGTCTGCGAAGCGGGTGTTGCGGGATGTGCCGGGCTCCCCCGTGGGCGCGCCTGACGCGGGTCACTCGGACCCCGGCGTCGCGCCGCCCTCCGGTGATTCTAGGCCGCGGGCAACCGCCGGCGGCATGGGCCGGACGGACATTGGCCGATTGTCCGCGTTCCGGCGGCGAATCGCCGTCGTTCGTCCAGCGACACGCGGGCGATCCGCCACAGACGTCCTGATTTCACCCCGGTCACCAGTTGCCCTTCCCAGTTGAACACTCCATCTGCATACGGAATTTGACGGCACGTCAGCTCCCGCGTGCGGCCGGGCCGCACCCGGGTTCGGCGGAGGCTCCTCAGCGCAGCGGCAGCAGCCCCGGCACCGGTCCCCCGCGTCGCGAGAGGCGGCGGAGGAAGGTGGTGACGCCGGGTGTTCCGACCGCCCACGCGCGTGCCTCGACGTCCGGCTGCCGGCCCGGGAGGACCGGTCGGTCCGGCGGGCCGCCGGCTCGGGTGAGCAGCAGGGCCGCCAGGTCCTCGGCGGCCGTCCAGTGGCGCTCGTCGCCGGTGGCGGTCGCGAGGTCGACCAGCAGGTCCCCGACGCCCGCCAGGCCGCAGCAGCGGAAGACCTGGGCGGTCCTCGGTGCGAGCGTGCGGCAGGTGTCGGCCGCCTCGACGGCGAGGGCGATCAGGTGCTCGTCGTCGTAGCGCAGACCGGCCTGGACCAGCAGGCTGCCGAGTCCGGCCAGCCCCCGGCACCAGGCGAGGTAGCGGCGGGTCGCGCCGGGGCGGCGGGCGGCGTCCACGATCCGGGGCAGGTCGGCGGCGAGGCCGTCGACGATCCGGCGGGCGGTGCGCTGTGACGCCTCGTCGGGCATGGCGAGCAGGAAGTGGGCGACGCCCGCGCGGCCGTGGGCGAAGCCCTCCGCGAGTGCGGCCGTGCCGGGGTTGGGCGGGTCCTCGGGGCCGTCCACCGGCCCGGTGGTCAGCCGTACGGCGCAGGCGGCGGCTGCCGCGCGGTGCCGGTCGCCGGCCGGGCCGACCGCCGGGGCGAGGGCCGCGAGCAGCAGGTGCCCGGTGCCGATCCCGGCGGCGCCGGCGATCTGGTCGGCGCCCTCGCCGGTGCCGGGCGGCGCCTCCGGAAGGCGGTGTTCGGGCACCGCCGCCGTTCCGAGGACGGCCGCCGCCTCGGCGAGGAACAGCTCGACGCCCGTACGGCCCTGGTAGAGCGAGCCGTCCAGCCGGTCGAGGGCCGGGTGGGTCGCGGTCCAGCGGGCCAGGTCGGCGGCGGCGGCCCGGGCGTCGGGGCGGTCCGGGTGCTGGAGGAGTTCGAGGCCGAGGCCGGCTCCGCCGTCGTAGAGCGAGAGCCGGGTGCGCGGCCGTTCCGCGCCCGGGCCGGCCGCGACCAGTTCGCGGGCCATCCGTACGCAGGTGGTGACGGTGTGGTCGAGGGCCGCGTCCAGCGGGGCCCGGGCCGGCCGCACCGGTCGGCTCCGCACGAGGCCCGGGCGCTCCACCGGGCGCTCCACCGGGTCCCGGTCCGTATGCGGCCCCCGGCCCCGGTCCGGGAGCGGACCACCGCCCCGCAGGCGGGCGGCCGCGGCGCGGCGCTCCGCCGGGTCGAAGCTCAGCAGCCCCTCGACCAGGTCCGCCATCCGCTGTCCGGCCGCCGGGAGGGCGGCGCGCAGGCAGGCCAGGGTCCGGTCGCGGCCGGTCGCCGGGTCCGGGTCGATCACCACGGGGTCGAGGCCGGTGAGGGCGTAGTGCAGGGTGGTCCCGAGCGCGTAGTAGTCCTCGGTGGGGTCCTCGCCGCCGGCGTCCGGCAGGCCGTAGCCGGCGGTGGCCCCGGGCGGGCGCTCGCCCGCCAGCGCGCTCACCCCGAAGTCGACCAGCGCGGCGCGGCCGTCCTGGTCGAGCACGACGTTCGCGGGCTTGAGATCGCACACCACCACGCCGCGCGCGTGCACCGCGTCCAGGATCCGCAGCAGCCCGCGCGCCAGCTCCCACCCGTCCTGCCCCTCCGCAGCCGCAGCTCCGACCGCCGGGTACGGTCCGGAGGTCAGCACGGTCCGTCGCAGGTCGCGATGCCCGCAGGCGCCGCTGACCAGGTACTCCTCGCTGCCGTGCCGGAAGTAGTCGACCAGCGGCGGCACTCCGGGGACGCCGGCCAGCGCGGCGAGCACCCGGCGTTCGTGCCGCAGCCGACCGCGCGCGTCGGTGCCGGTGCCGTCCTCGGCGACGAAGGCCCGGGCCTGTTTGACCACCACCTCGCGCCCGGTGGCGAGCTCGACCGCGCGGTAGACGTGGCCGCTCGGCGCGCGGGTGATGCCGGCGGTGATCCGGTAGCGCCCGTCGCCGACCCGGGTGGTAGCGGTTCGGACGGCGGCGCCGTGCGCCGTGAACGGGTCGTCCGCCCACGGGGGTTGGCGGTAGCGGGCCTCGGCCAGGCCCGGGAAGACCGTGCCGTCGGGGCCGGTCATTCCCCGCTCGGCCTCGTCCTCCGTCACCCGGAACGGCCCGTAGCGGTAGTGCACCGGGGCCTCCGGTCGGATCCGGCGGTCGCTCAAAACGCCGGGGCCGGCCCATCCGGTCAGTGCCTGTGCCAACTCCAGGCCCAGTGCGCGGAGTTCGTCCGGCCTCGGGTAGACCGTGACGGCCTTTCCCACGGCGGCGGCGCCGTGCCGGCCGCTGTTGAGCTCCTGCAGCACCGCGGCGCTGCGCGCGAACTTGAAGTCGCAGGTGCGGCGCAGCAGGATCGGGACCACGACGTCCAGCAGCCCGGCCAGGTCGCCGGGTCGGGTGGACACGTGCAGTTTCCAGCCGTGCGCCAGGGCCGGCATCCGCGGGTCCTGGTGGTACCACCACTGCCCGTCGGTGCGCAGTGGCCGGGGCGGGCCGGGCTCTGCGGCGGTCAGCGCCTCGACGCGGCGTCGAAGTGCCTCGGCGGAGCCGGGGTCGGGTCGTGTGCTCAAGGGGCCCTCCCCCGGGTCCGCTTCCTACGTCTTCCTGCCTACGAGCCGTCCTGGATCAGGCCGATCCCGGACGATCCGGCCGATCGGGCTGATCAGGCGTTGAACTCGCAGGGGAAGCGGGTCGGGACGTAGGTGACCCACGGGTCGGCGAGACAGGCGACGGGCGCGAGGTCCGCGTCGAACTCGTCCTCGAACACGATCGTGTCCTCGTCGATGTCCAGCAGTCCGGCGTCGCGGATGTCGGCTACCAGTGCGCTCATGGGGTTTCCTCCCAGTGATTCCGGTCGTTGGGTCCTGCGGTTGGCCGCTCATGCTGCCAGGCCCGACCGGCCCGCGACAGGACTCTGACGGATCTTCGAACCCGTCTACGACAGGAGGGTGGTTCCGTTTGTGGACGCCTTCTCCGCACGCCCTCACATACCGCCGGACCCCGCCATCACCACCGGCCCCTCCGGGCGTGTCCGACGATCCCGCCGGGCGCGCGAATTGTCAGACGCCCCGCAGACGGCGCTCCCGCAGTCGGCGTGCCCGCAGGTACTCGCGGCCGAGCAGCCGCAGGGCGGCGGGCTTGGACGGGCTCGCCGAGCGGCGGAGCAGGGCGCCCAGGTCGGCGCGGGCGGCGGCGCTGGTGAGTTCGTCCACGCCGACCATGCACCGCACCATCGGCCGGTGGACGGCGGGTACCAGGTCGACGACGGCCCCGGCCTCGGCGAGGGTGCGGTCGACCAGGTCGAGCTGCGCACCGAGCAGTGCCCGTACGGCGGGCAGGTCGCGGGCCTGTTCCAGGTCGGCCCGGGTGAGGCCGTGCGTAGTGAGCGTCTGCTCGGGGATGGTCAGCCGGCCGGCCGCCAGGTCCTCGGCGAGGTCGTTGACGAAGTCGAGCCGCTGGCTGGCGTCGATGAAGGTGCGGCAGCCGGCCCGGTAGGCGCTCTGGTCGCCGCCGGGGCCGAGCAGTGCGGCGACGACCATGAAGCCGGGCAGTGAGTAGCCGTCGACGTAGGCCTGGTAGTCCTGCTCGGTGGCGAAGCCGGTGAAGTCGAGGTCGGCCTCCGCCGCAGCGAGGAAGTCCAGGACCCGGTCCCGCAGGACGGGGTGCGCGTGGACGCTGTTCAGCAGGGGGCGCAGCTCGGGATCGTCGGTGCGGTCGGCGGCCAGGCTCTCGGTGACCTGCCGCTGCCAGCGGGTGGCGGCGGCCCGGCGCTGCGCGAGGGGGCCGCTGTCGAGCAGGGTGTCGGTGCGGTGCATGAAGGCGGCCGCGGCGATCACGTGCGGGACGGTCCGGTCGGGCAGCAGCAGGGCCGCGGCGAGCGTGACCTCGCGCTTGTAGCGGGTGACCTGCTGCCGTTGCCGGCCGTAGTCGGCCCGCAGTGTCGGGTCCTGCACGCCGGCCGCGTCCAGCGCCCGCTCCCACCTGCTCACTCGCTTCACCCAATCATCTGTTCGATTGGTGTCGAGCGTAGTCGGTGGGAGCCGGACGCTCCGCTTGAGCCCCCCGCCGCCGGGGGCACTCCGAGCGGGAAGGTCAGCCCCGAGCGGGGACGGTCAGCGCTGGCGGATCGTGGAGAACCCGCAGGCCGGCGTGCAGAGGGTGACGATGCCGCTGTAGCGGTAGGTGGTGCGGCCCTTGGTGACGCTGTGGACGGTGTGCTTCTCCCGCAGGTTCATCTCCCGGCAGCGCGGGCAGGCGGCGCCGACCGGCGTGCCCCAGGGGCGGTTCGGGTTCAGCTTGGTGTACGAGACCGCCATCAGGACGAGGGCGAGGCCGGCACCGCCGAAGCCGACGAACCGCCAGGTCCCGTTCGAGGACTCTCGACGGTCGATCATCTCGTCATAGGAGTAGGTGCCACCACCGCCGTGGTTGGACCAGATCCGGCACTCGCTGTTCCGGGTCATGGTCTGGCCGTCACAGGTCGGCGCGGAGTTCGGGTCCGACTTCCCGACCACCAGCGCCAGGAAGAGGCCGACCGCGGCCAGCAGGCCGAGGACGACCACGGCGGTGGTCCGGCTGCGGCCGGTGTGCAGGCGTTTGCGCTCGTTGTACGCCGTATCGATCACAGCCTGGGCCATGTTGCCCCCGTCGACCGCCACCACGTGTCTCCTGTTGTCCGTACGTCCGCACTGCTCGTCGTTCCGAGCCGCAATGCCCCTCGACGAGGGGAGTGCCACGAACCCACCACGATCGACACGCGGCCGCAGCCGACTTGTCAAACTTTGACCATTCAGTTTTCGGACGCGACCGAGGCCAGGTAGGCGGCCGCCTTCGCCGGGTCGAGGTACCACCGGTCCACGTCTGCCGGGTCGTTGAAGTTGTTGGCGAACCGGTCGGCCACGGCCTGGTACCGGCTCCCCGCGACGAAGAGGTCGAGCACGTGCGGGGGCGGCGGGGCGAGCATGGCGTTGCTCCAGGTGGTGACCGGGCCGGCGATCTCCCAGAAGGTGTCGAAGGCGGCCTGCTGGAAGTCCCGGTCGAAGGGCTTGTCGCCGTGGGCGAGGATCGCCGCCAGATAGACGGCCGCGCACTTGGCGGCGTTGTTGGCGCCCTGGCCGGTGATCGGGTCGTTGGTGACGACCACGTCCGCCACGCCCAACACGGCGACGCCGCCCGGCAGTTCGCCGACCGGACGGCGCACCACCGGGGTGAAGCGGCCGGCCAGGGTGGCGCCGGCGTCGGTGAGTTCGACGCCGGCCCGGGCCCGGTCGTACTCCCAAGGGGTGAAGGTCTTCATCAACTCCAGGGTCACCCGCAGGTGTTCGGCCGGGTCGCGCAGCCCGTCGAAGGCGTCCGCCGGGCCGCCCGGCACGGCCTCCCAGAGCAGGATGTCGCAGGGCCCCGACACGGTGAGGGCCGGCACCACGAACAGTTCGCCGATGCCGGGCACCGCGTTGCAGCGCACCGCCGGGAAGTCGTGCTCGGGGCGCGGCCCGAGCCCGTGCACGTAGGCGGCGGCCAGCGCGCGCTGCGGGCGGTCGTGCGGCGAGTGCGCGTGGTCGCGCTCGAACAGCGAGCCCAGCGCGCCCTTGCCGGAGGCCACCAGCACCAGGTCGTACGAGCCGGCCAGGTGCTCCACGTCGGCGGCGGTCACCTTGCGCAGCTCCACCCGGCCGCCGCGCCCGGCGAAGGTCTCCAGCCAGGTGGACATCTTCAGCCGCTGGTCGACGGACTGCGCGTAGGCGTCCAGCCGTCCGACCCAGTCGATCACCCGCGCCGCGTCCGGCCCGGTCACCGACAGCCCGACTCCCTCGATCCGGGGCGCCTCCTCGGCCCACAGGTCCAGGCCGAGCTCACGCTCGGTGCGCAGCGCGGAGTCGAACATGCACTGGCTGGACAGCACCTTCCCGGCGCGCACCTCCTCCGCACTGCGGTCCGTCAGCACCGTCACGTCGTAACCGTGGGACTGCAGTCCCAGGGCCAGTTGGAGTCCGGCCTGCCCGGCACCGACGATCAGAACTCTGCGCATCGCCCCTGCTCTCCTGGTGGTGCGTCACGACTCCACAGCCGGACCGCACTTCGCGACTGCCCGGTGGCCTGGATACCAGTCATCGGCGCGCCCGTCCACGGGCCGCACAGCGGACAGCGGAGAGTTCGAGGCCGGGTCGAGCCGGAGGCGGAGCTTCCGCTCACAGCCCGCACCGGCCGCCCCGCTCCGCGATCCCGGCTACCCGCCGGCCACCAGCTTGTCGCCCAACACGCTCCGCCGGTACAGCACTTGACGCCCGTCCCGAGCCCGGGCGAGCAGACCCGCGGCGTACAGGACGCGCAGGTGCTGGGAGACGGCGCTCGGCGTGACCCGCACCCGGCGGGCGATCTCGACGGTGGCGGTCGGCTCCTCCAGCAGCACCAGCAGCCGGGCCCGCGGCGCACCGAGCAGTGCTGCCAGCGCCTGCGGAGCGGCACCCGACCGGGAGCCGCCCCGCGGCGCGTCACCCGGCGGGGAGTCCCACAGGGTGGCCACGCCCCGGCTCGGGTAGACCAGGCTGGGCGGCTCCTCCGGACTGAGCGGCGGCGCGGGCTTGTGCGCGAACACGGACGGCATCAGCAACAGCCCCCGCCCCGCCGCCGCGACCCGGTGCCGGCTGATCATCCGGTCGACGTGCAGCACGCCTTCCCGCCACCGCAGGTCCGGGTGCATGTCGGCGAACAGCAGCCGGGCGCCGCCGAGCGCGAGCCGCCGGGCCCGGTACGTCATGTCCGCCTCCAGCACCAGCCGCATCCGCGGCCACTCCGGCTCGATCGCCGACCGCCAGTACCGGTGCAGCAGGTCGCAGATGCCGTCGCGCAGTGCGGCGACCGCGGCGTCGTCGCCGTCGACGGCCGCCCGCAGGGCCCCGGGCACCGGATCCGGCGCGTGCGTCAGCACCAGGTCGCGACGGACCAGCTCCGAGGAGGTCCGGCGCACGACGGCCAGCTCCTCCTCGAAGACCGGCGCGAAGCTCGTCGGAACGGGCGTCAGGTGGTCCGGGACGGTACGCCGGCGCGCCACCAGGGCCAGCAGCAGCTCGGTGTCGAGCGCCCCCAGCCGGCCGAGCGCCGACCGGCGCCACGGCAGGTGCAACGCCGCGAGCCCGGGGTCCTGCAGCACCCGCAGGCTCAGCACCGCCTCGTGCAGCGGCGACAGCGCGAACCGGGTGTCCGCGAGGTCCTCGACGCCGAGTTCGAAGCTGATCATGAAGCCCCACGCTACATCGATTGGCGGCGCCCCGCCGATGCCGTGCACTGACGCCATGACACCGACCGACCCGACACCGGCCGCCCCGGCACCGGCGACCACCAAAACCTCACCCACCCCCGTACGGGCGAACCGGTGACCCGCCGCCTGGTCCTGCTCCTCGCCGTCACCTGCGCCGTCGCGGTCGGCAACCTCTACTTCCCGCAGGCCGTCGGCCCGCTGATCGCCGCCGGACTGCACGTGCCGCCGGACGCGGCGACCCTCGTCGTGACCGCCACCCAGCTCGGGTACACCGGCGGGATCGTGCTCCTGGTGCCGCTCGGCGACCGGCTCCCCCACCGCCCGCTCCTGGTCACCCTGCTCTCCCTCACCGGCCTCGCCCTGCTCGCCGCGGGCTGCGCGCCGAACCTGCCCGTCCTGGTCGCGGCGAGCGCCGCCGTCGGCCTGACCACCGTCGCCGCCCAGATCGTCGGCACGCTGGCCGCCAACCTGACCTCCGCCGGCCGCCGGGGCGCGGTGATCGGCGCCCTGCTGAGCGGATCGACCGGCGGCATGCTGCTGGCCCGCACCTTCGGCGGCACCCTCGGCCAGTGGCTGGGCTGGCGGGCCCCGTACCTGGTCGCCGCCGCGCTCACCCTCCTCCTCGCCGCCGTCCTGGCCCGCACCGTCCCGGCCACCACCGCGACCTCCCGGCAGCCGTACCGGGCCCTGCTCGCCGAACCCCTGCGCCTGCTGCGCACCGAGCCGGACCTGCGCCGCTCCTGCATCTACCAGGCGAGCGTCTTCGCCGGCTTCTCCGCCGTCTGGACCTGCCTGGCCCTGCTGCTCACCGGTCCGCCGTACGACTTGGACGCCCGGGCCGTCGGCCTGCTCGCCCTGGTGGGCGCGGCGACCATGCTCTGCACTCCGTACGCCGGAAGGCTGGTGGACCGGCACGGCCCCGACCCGGTGAACCTGGTCTGCCTGCTCGGCGTCCTCGCCGCGGCCGCCGTCCTCGCGACGGGCAGCCACGGCGGTCCGCTCGGCCTGACCGCCCTGACCCTCGGCACCCTGCTGCTCGACGTGGCGATGCAGTGCGGCATGGTGGCCAACCAGACCCGGGTCGACACGCTCCGGCCGGAAGCCCGCGGCCGCCTCAGGAGCGCCTACATGACCTGCGCCTACCTGGGCGGCAGCACGGGCTCCTGGCTCGGCACCCGGGTCTGGACCCGCACCGGTTGGTGGGGCGTCTGCACCCTCCTGGCCCTCCTCACCATGCTCGCCCTGACCCGCCACCTCACCGCCACACCCCGCACCGCCCCGAGCACCCCCGAGGACCGTCAGCCGCCGCCCCGGACGAAGGGCCGCGCGTCCCCCCGCTCCCAGCAGGCCTGACCGGCGTCGACCGCGCCGCCGGGCCGACGCGCGAGGTGCCCGGCCGGGTGGGTCAACCCGTGATCAGGCGGCGGCCGGTGATCTCGTCGGGGCGGATCCGGACCCAGCGGGGGCGGTCGCCGCCGGCCCAGGGGGTGGCGCCGGGGAGGGCGGCCAGGCGTTGCAGTTCCTCGGGGTCGGTCACGTAGTGGGCCTGGCCGAGGACGAGGACGCTCCAGCCGCGCCCGAGGTACTCGTCGATGCGGTCGACCTCGAAGGAGACCGGGGCGGACTCGGCCGGGGCGGCGGCGTGGTGCTCGCCGGTGCGGAAGGCGAAGGACGCCCGGTCGACCACGTAGTTGACGGGCAGGACCACCGGCCCCGGCTCGACCGCCAGGCCGATCCGGCCGATGCCGTGGGTGCCGACGAGCTCCCAGCACTCGGCCTCGGTGAGGTTCTGCAGCCGGGGGTGCGGGCCGGGGCCGCCGTGGCCGGGCGGGGCGTCGGCGCGGCCGGTCAGCAGTTCGTCGCGGCTGCAGCCGAGGGCGGCGGCGATCCGCACGAACCCGCCCGGGTCGAAGTCGGGCCCGGCGTCGAGCAGGTGCCGCAGGTAGCGGGGGGCCATCGCGGCCCGGCGGGCCAGGTCGTCCTCGGTGATGCCCAGCCGGTCGCACCGTTCGGCGATCCGCTGAGCCACGGCGGCGGGGTCGGTGGTGTCGTGCACGGGGTGACTCCTCGGCTTGCCGGGGGGCGTTCGGGCCGGGTCCGGGCCGCGTCGGGGCGCAATCCGGTACGGGCCCGTCGAGTTGACCAGGGCGGACCCATCCAAGCGTCCGACCTGCGGCAAGTCGAGCAACGGCCCGGCCCCGTGCGTGTCGGTCGCCGCGTCCCCGTCCCCGCAGCTCAGTGCGGCGGCTCGTCGCCCGGCCCGGTGAGCTCCGCAGCGAGCGCGCGAAGGCTCTCGCGCAGCAGCCGCACCAGCGGGTCCTGTTCCCGGCGCGGGTGCCAGAGCAGGGTGACGAAGCGCTCGGCGGTCGGCTCGCCCCGGGTGAGTTCGTGGCCCGCCCGGACGGCGGCGGTGAGCGCGGCCCGGACCAGGCCGAGCGGGCACGGCGGCGGAGACGGCCACGAGCGCCCCGGAGCACGAACGGGCCGTCAGCCGCTAAGGGTCCGTCAAGACTCCCGTGCACACGCCTGTCCCGCTCGCCACCCCGGGCGCATACTGTCCTGCGCGGCTCGCACCGCGCGACAGGGCCACTCCGGTCCCGGCCCGGTTGCGCCGCGACGGGGGAGGTCGAAATCGTGACAGCTGTGGTGATCGTCGCCGTGCTGCTCCTGCTCTGGCTGGTGACCGGCGTGCGGGTGGTCCAGCAGTACGAGCGCGGTGTGGTGTTCCGGCTGGGGCGGGTGAGCGGCCGGGTCCGCGAGCCGGGCGTCACCCTCCTGCTGCCGGTGCTCGACCGGATGCGCAAGGTCAACGTCCAGGTCGTGACCATGCCGGTGCCCGCGCAGGAGGGCATCACCAAGGACAACGTCTCGGTGAGCGTCGACGCGGTGCTCTACTTCCGGGTGATCGACCCGGTCAAGGCCACCGTGGACGTGCAGAACTACGCCTTCGCCATGCTGCAGGTCGCCCAAACCTCGCTGCGCTCGATCATCGGCAAGAGCGAGCTGGACGACCTGCTCTCCGGCCGGGAGAACCTGCACCAGGGCCTGGAGGTCATGCTGGAGAGCCCGGCCACCGGCTGGGGCGTGCACATCGACCGGGTGGAGATCAAGGACGTCAGCCTGCCCGACTCGATGAAGCGCTCGATGGCCCGCCAGGCCGAGGCCGACCGCGAGCGCCGGGCCAGGATCATCACCGCCGACGGCGAGTTCCAGGCCGCCGCCAAGCTCGCCGAGGCGGCCGCAAAGATGAGCGACACCCCGGCAGCGATGCAGCTGCGGCTGCTGCAGACGGTGGTCGAGGTCGCGGCGGAGAAGAACTCGACGCTGGTGCTGCCGTTCCCGGTGGAGCTGCTGCGCTTCTTCGACGCCTCGACCGTCAGGATCGCCGCCGAAGGCTCTGGCGATGCGGGTGACGCAGCCGTCGAGGCCCCGGCCCAGGGGGCCGCCGTCCCCGCGCAGACCCCGGCCGACGGGAGCTGAGCCCACCACGCGGCCGGCCGGGACACCCACCCGATCCGGCCGCGTGCCCATAGGTCGTCCCTATGACCCCATAGACCGGAACCGACTACACCACCGTCCCACCTCCGGGTTGGCTGCAAGGGTCCAGACCACCTCCCGCTGCGCCCGACCGGAGGACCGTCCGCCATGACCCGCCCGATCAGAGTCGCGATCGTCGGAGCCGGCCCCGCCGGCATCTACGCCGCCGACGCCCTGCTGAAGTCCGACGCCGCCGGGACCCCCGGTGTCTCGATCGACCTGTTCGAGCGGATGCCCGCCCCGTTCGGCCTGATCCGCTACGGCGTCGCGCCCGACCACCCGCGCATCAAGGGCATCGTGACGGCCCTGCACCAGGTGCTCGACAAGCCGCAGGTCCGCCTGTTCGGCAACGTCGACTACCCGTCCGACCTCGCCCTGGACGACCTGCACCGGTTCTACGACGCCGTGGTGTTCGCCACCGGCGCGTCGGCCGACCGCGCGCTCGGCCTGCCCGGCATCGACCTGGACGGCTCGCACGGCGCGGCCGACTTCGTCTCCTGGTACGACGGGCACCCGGACGTGGACCGCGACTGGCCGCTGGAGGCAGAGAAGGTCGCCGTGCTCGGCGTCGGCAACGTCGCGCTGGACGTCGCCCGGATCCTCGCCAAGACCGCCGATGAGCTGCTGCCCACCGAGATCCCGCCGAACGTCCACGCGGGTCTGCGCCGCAACCGGGCCCGCGAGGTGCACGTCTTCGGCCGGCGCGGCCCGGCCCAGGCCAAGTTCAGCCCGATGGAGCTGCGCGAACTGGACCACTCCCCGACCATCGAGGTGGTCGTCGACCCCGAGGACATCGAGTACGACGCCGGTTCGATCGCCGAGCGCCGCGCGGTCAAGCACGTCGACCTGGTCGCGGCGACCCTGGAGAACTGGGCGATCCGCGACGTCGGGGACCGCCCGCACCGGGTCCACCTGCACTTCTTCGAGTCCCCGGTCGAGGTCCTGGGCGCGGACGGCCGGGTGGTCGGGCTGCGCACCGAGCGCACCGAGTACGACGGCACCGGCAACGTGCGCGGCACCGGCCGCTTCACCGACTGGGACGTCCAGGCGGTCTACCGGGCCGTCGGCTACTACTCCGACGAGCTGCCCAAGCTTCCCTTCGACCCGGTCTCGGGCACCGTCCCGCACGCGGCCGGCCGGGTGCTGGACGGCGACGGCTCGCACCGCACCGCGACGTACGTCACCGGCTGGATCAAGCGCGGCCCGGTCGGCCTGATCGGCCACACCAAGGGTGACGCCAACGAGACCGTCGCCTGCCTGCTGGACGACCACGCGGCCGGCCGCCTGCCGGGCGCCGCCGAGCCGGACCCGGCGGCGGTCGAGGAGCACCTGCGCGGACAGGGCGTGCGCTACACCACGTGGGCGGGCTGGCAGCTGCTCGACGCCCACGAGCGCGCGCTCGGCGAGGCCGAGGGCCGCGAGCGGGTCAAGGTCGTCGAACGCGAGGAGATGCTGCGCCACAGCGGGGCGTGAGCGCGGGCCGCTCCTCCACCGGCAGGGCCGGTCGTCCGCCCGACCGGGGCCGGACAGGCGTCACGGGCGGACGATCGGCAGCAGCACCTCGTCCACGATCTCCGCCGGATCGAGCTGCACCGCCTCCCCGCCGCACATCTTGATCCGGTACAGCATCAGCGCCGGCACCACGTCGGTGACCAGCGGGGTGACGGCCCCCGGGCGGACCTCGCCGCGGGCGGCGCCGCGGTCCAGTACCTCGGCGATCAGCGCCGTCGTCGGCTCGACCACCCGCTCCAGCACGATCGCCACGAAGGCGTGCGCCCGCCGGTGGTCGAGCTCGCTCATGATCGCCCGGACCGCCGCGCCCAGCTCGCTGAACATGGCCGTGCGCAGCCTTTCCACCACCGCCAGCAGGTCCCCCCGCAGGCTGCCGGTGTCGGGGGCCTGGCCGCCCGGCGGCAGGCTGGCCCGCAGCGCGTCCATGACCAGCTCCTCCTTGGAGGGCCAGCGGCGGTAGAGCGCGGCCTTCCCGGTCTGCGCCGCGGCGGCCACGCCCTCCATGGTCAGCCGGGCGTAACCGTCGGTGGTGAGCTGGTGGAGGACGGCCTCGTAGATGGCGCTCTCCAGCGCCTCGCCGCGCCGCCGCAGCGGCGTTGCGGCCACCGGTCCGCGCCCGGTGTCCGTGTCAGCGGTCATGGCTGTGCACCCTCTTCGACTCGCCCTTCCTCGATCACGGCGACGGCGTTCCCCTTCTCGCGCCACCACCTCCGATGTTAGTGAACGAATGCGTTCCGCTTCCAACCGCGCGCCCGCCGCCGAGTTGCGACGGGTGTTCGCTCGGATACGCTTCGAACAGGGGTTCCCACCGCCCGGTCGACGTCACACACCGCGACCGTGCTCCCACCCGGCGGGACCGGCCCGGGACCGTCGCCTCATGCGGACGGGGCGGCATCAGCGGTGGCATGGAGGAGCAGGTCGGAGCGCCCGGCCTGCGGAACCCACCGTGGAGGTCACCATGACCGACAGAACGGCCGGTGCGGCGCTGGTGGCGGCGGGCGCCGCCGCGGTCTTCGCCGCCGTGAGCCTCGCCGCGGCCGTCCGGGCCTGCAGGTGTCCGGTCGAGGGCGCCGCGGGCACCGAGCGCAGCCGCAGAGCGAAGCGGCACCTGCGCCCCGGGCCGGGCCCCGGCGGCGGCCCGCCCCGTCCGCCCCGCCCGCCGTGCCCCAACCCGCCCTTCTGCAACTGAACCGGTTCCGCTGCCCCTTCGATCCCCGCCCCCGGCCGTCCGCCCGACGCGCCGGGGGCGGGCGTCGTACGGGCCCCGGCCCGGGCCTCGACGCACGGGAGCCGCGCTCAACCGCACGCCGGTCGGCGCGGCAGCACCGCGTGCACCCGGGTACCGCGGCCGAGCGCGTCGACGGTGCAGCTGCCGCCGATCTCCGCAGCCCGCTCCGACATCGACCGCAGGCCCACCCCCGGGCGCGCCGGATCGCCGGGGCCCGGGCCCTGCCCGTCATCCTCGACCAGGAGTTCCAGCTGCTCGGCCTCCACTCGTACGCACACCGTGGCGCTGCGCGCCCGGGCGTGGCGCAGCACGTTGTTCAGTGCCTCCGCGGTGATCCGGTAGACGGCGACCTCGACGGCGGCGGGCAGGTCCGGCAGCGGATCCGGCTGGAGCCTGGCGGTGACGGTGAGGTCGGCGCCGCTGAAGGTCTCCGCGAGCCGGTCGAGCGCCCGGGACAGGCCGTAGTCGCCCAGGGCGGTCGGCCCGAGCCGGTCGGTGATCCGCCGGACCTCCCGGACGGCCGAGGCGAGGTCGTCGGCGACCCGCTCCAGCGCGCCGGAGAACTGCGCCGGGTCGTCCACCGCGGCCGCTCCCTGGAGCCGCAGCCGCAGTCCGGCCAGCATCGGGCCGAGGCCGTCGTGGATGTCGCGCCGCAGCTGGCGGCGCTCCTCCTCGCGGGCGGCGACGATCTGTTCGCGGCTGGCCCGCAGGTCCTCGGTCAGCCGGAGCGAGGCGACGGCGGGCGCGGCCTGGTCGGCGAGCGAGCGCAGGATGTCGCGGTCGCTCTCGTCGAGAGTCAGCTGGCCGGGGCGCGGGGCGACGGTGAGCCGGCCGATCTCGGCGCCGCGGTGGACCAGGGCGAAGCCCTCGCCACTGCCGGAGCGTTCCCCGACGGCAGCCAGCGGGCGTTCGCCGCCGCGGGTGGAGACGGTCAACGCCACGCCGGGCAGCCGGAGTTCGTCACTGACCGTGGCGCAGAGCACGGCCGGCACCTCCTGCGGGTCGACGGTCTGGCTGACCCGCCCGGCGAGGCTGCGCAGCACCTGGTACGGCTGCGCGCGCGAGCCGTAGTACCAGCGGTCGACCACGCCGGAGGCCCACTGGACGCCGCGGGGCAGGCCGGCCGCGAGCAGGAAGACGACGGCGATCAGCAACAGCGTCCCGGCGCCGCGCCGCCCGGGCATCAGCATGGTGGACAGCACGCAGGCCACCAGGACGAACACCACCACCAGCCCGGTCGCCACCAGCAGGCCGACCAGCACCCGGCGGGCCGCCAGGTCCAGCCGCCAGGAGCCGTCGCGCACGACGACGGCGGCCAGGGTGAGCGTCCACAGCGCGGAGGCGAAGGTGAAGGCGATGAACGCCGCGGTGCTCTGTCCGTCGAAGTAGTAGCCGAGTTCGGCGAAGTCCCACAGCAGGTAGACCCCGAGGCCGATCAGGACGTTCTGCCGGCGCCGCCGGGACACCCCGCGGGTGCGGGCGAGCGGGACCAGGATCACCAGGACGGTCAGGACGGCGAACACGATGAGCTGGGTGGCGTGCAGCCGGTCGTCGAACGTCCGCAGCCGGCTCGCGACGGTGCTGCCGGCCAGCGGGTTGGGCCGGCCGAAGACCGTGGGCTGGTAGACGTAGTAGCAGGCCTGGGGCAGGATCCACACGGCCACCGCGCCGATCGCGTACCACCACCGGCGGCTGGGCAGCGTCCCGTACGGCAGCCACAGCGGAAATGCGTGCCACAGCGGGCCGCTGACGGCGTAGCCGGCCGACACCAGGACCACCACGGCCCCGACCACGCCCGGATCGCCCACCTCGACCCAGACCGGGGTCTGGGCGGCGAGGGGGATGATCTGCGCCGCCCCGTACACGAGCAGCACCCAGCCGAGCTGGACGCCCGGGCGGTGGGCGTGCAGCAGCACCCCGCCGGCCACGGCGGCCAGCCCGGAGCCCAGGACCGCCAGGTGGTGGGCGGGCACCGTGATCCCGGGCGCGCCCAGGTGGCTCACCACGTAGCCCACCCACAGGCCCCCGGCCACCAGGCAGACGGCGGCGCACAGCCCGGCCAGGGCCAGCTGCCGTTCCGCCGGGCCGGACCGGGGCCGCCGCCGGGCTCTCCGCGCGCTCTCCGCCGCCATGACCGCCCTTTCCTCGCCGACGCCCCCACGGGATGGCAGCAGTGTCCTGCACCCGGTGTCCCGGGCACATGAGGCACCGGCCCCGGCGAGGCGCACCCCGACCGGACGGACGCCAGGACGGGCTCGCGACCGGTCGGGTCAGGTCAGGTCAGGTCACGTGCGGGTCAGCCGAGCGGGCGGCAGAGCAGGGCGTCCGGGACGCCGTAGTGCAGCCACCGCCAGGTGTAGGCGACGCCGGCCGCGTACTCACCGTCCGCGCACTGACCCTTGTAGGAGCCGGGCGCCCAGTCACTGGCGACCGAGCCTCCGTCGGCGGGCCGGTTGTCTCCGTGGTCGAACCAGAGGACCCGGCCGCCGGAGGGCAGCGGTCCGGCCGCGGGTGCGCAGAGCAGGGCGGCCATGGCGCCGCCGTGCACGCTGTAGCCGACGGCGAAGGTGCGCTCGGGGCACTGCAGCTTGTTGTAGCCGGAGGCCCAGTCGCCCTGGGTGACGTAGCGCTCGTCGGTGACGGTGGTCCAGTCGCCGGTGCCCGTGACGGGCTGGCCCGTGTCGCTGCACAGGCCCCGGCTGCTGCTGCGGCCGAGGGCGAGCAGGCGTTGGCCGTCCGGGCAGTTGCCCTTGCGGTTGCCGGGGCTCCAGTCCGGGAGGGCGAGCATCCGCCGCGAGACGTTCTGGTCGCCGTGGTCGAGGTCGAGCATGTTCCAGTGGGCGACCGGGGCGACGGGGCCGGTGAGTGCGGGGGCGTCGACCAGCTTGTGCCAGTCGGCGGCCCGCCAGTCGCCGGGGTCGCCGAGGCCGGTGCGCCGGCCGGCGGTGTCGTAGGAGAGCAGCGCCCAGCTGTCCAGGGGGCGGCCGCTCGCGTCGGCCCAGCCGACCAGCGGCCAGATGGCGAAGTCGGTGTCGTTGCGCGCCAGGAGGTCGGTGAAGGTGTCCAGCCAGGTCTGTTCCTTGGCGTCGGTGGAGCCGCGGCCGCCCGCGCCGAACTCGCTGATCCACACCGGGGCGGTGAAGTGCTGTCCGGTCCGGGTCACGAACAGTGCCTCGTCGTTGACGACCTGGGCGAGCTGGTCGGGGGTGAAGTCCTCGTAGCGGGGGTCGCTCGTCGCCCCCGGGCCGCTGCCCGCACCGGTGTTGGCCGGGCCGGTGTAGGCGTAGAAGTGCGCGGAGTACACCAGCTTGCCGGAGTCGATCAGGGTGTGGGAGAGGGTGCGGACCGGGGTGAGCATCGGCCGGCCGTGGCTGAACAGCGCGGCGGGGATGCCGTACCAGTTGATGCCCTCCATGACGACCAGCAGGTCCGGGTCGGCCTGCAGGATCCGGTTTCCGGCCTCCTCGAAGGCGGCGTACTCGTCGTGGGCGTCGCCCAGGCCCCAGTTGGGGTCGTCCCAGGTGTCGCGGCGGACCTCGTTGCGCAGGTCGGCGCCGACCACCCGCTTGTCGGCGCGGTAGCGGTTCGCCATGAAGACCCAGTCGTCCTCCCACTGCGCGGTGGACTGGCCGCTGTTCCAGCGCTCGTTGCCGTCCAGGCCGCAGCAGAAGCGGTAGCCGGTGGTGTGGTTGTTGAGGATGACCGCGAAGCCGTCGGCGGTGAGCGCCGCCACCACGGCGTCGTAGACCTGGAGCGGGGTGCGGCCGCGCAGTTGCGGGTTGGCGGCGACGGCGGAGTCCGGGACCGGGACGGTGTCGTGGATCATCGCGTTGGCGAAGGGCAGCCGGATGCTGTTGAGGCCCAGGTCGTGGAAGTCGGCCAGGAGCTGCGTCATCGGCACCCGGTCCAGGCCGAGCGGGATGTTGTGCGACACCTGCCCGGCCTGGTTGTTCGCCGGGTCGTTCGGGTCGCCGTTGCCCTCCCAGGTGCCTTGGGCCCCGGCCCAGTTGGCGGCCTTCAGCTTGAAGCGGTCGCCGTTCGCGTCCACGACGTACCGCCCGCGGGTGCTGAGCGGGCCGGTCCACGACGCGGCGAGCCGTTCGGCGGCGGGCCGGCCGGCCGTGACGGTGGCGGCCTGCGCCGCGGCGGTGCCGGAGCCGGCCGTCAGGACGGCGAGCACGGGCAGGCACGCGGCCAGGGCGAGCAGTCGCGTTCCGAGTCTCTTCATGGTCATCCCCGCGGTGGTGACGGTGGCTCGACAAGTCGGCGGGGACCGACCTTACGGGGCGGCAGCGGGCGTGGGAAGGGCACGGCGAAGGCCCGGTCGGCACAACCGGACCGGGTTTGACGCCCGTTCGGACTTCCACCACCCTTCCACTAATCGAATAGTGAAAGGGTACTTTGCCGATGCCCCTGGCCCCCTCCCCGCTCACTCCGCCCCGCCTCCGACCCCGCCCCGGCGCCGCCCGACAGCGACGAACGCGCCGCCTCCGACGGGCACTCAGCCACCCTGCCCTGCCGGCCTGGGGCCTGGCCGCGGGCTTCGCCGCGCTCTACGCCTGCGTCGGCGTCAACCGGCACCGACGCGGCCTCACCAAGGCCTACGACCTGGGCATCTTCGAACAGGCCATCCGGGCGTACGCGCACGGCCGGGCCCCGATCGTCCCGCTCAAGGGGCCCGGCTACCACCTGCTCGGGGACCACTTCCACCCGCTGGTCGCCACCCTCGCCCCCGCCTACCGGGCCTTCCCCACCCCGCTCACCCTGGTGGTCGCCCAGGCCCTGCTCATGGCCTCGGCCGTCGTCCCGCTCACCCGCTGGGCCCACGAGGTGGCCGGCCCGCGGGTCGCCCTGCTCGTCGGCTGCGCCACCGGGGCGTCCTGGGGGATCGTCCGGGCCGCGGCCGACGACTTCCACGAGATCGCGTTCGCCGTCCCGCTGCTCGCCTTCGCCGCCGTCGCGCTCGGCCGGCGCCGGCCGCTGACCGCCGCGCTCTGGTCGCTGCCGCTGCTGCTGGTCAAGGAGGACCTGGGGCTGACGGTCGCCGCCGTCGGCCTGCTGATCGCCCGGCAGGCCCGCCGGGGCCGGCGCAGTCCGCTGCCCGGGCTCGCCCTCGCCGCCGTCGGTACCGCCGCGACCGCGCTCACCGTGCTGGTCGTGCTCCCCGCGTTCAACACGGGCGGCGGCTTCGACTACTGGCAGCAGCTGGACGGCGGCGGGCACGCCCCGCTCTGGGCACTGCCCGTACGGCTGGCGTGGCCGCCGCTGAAGTGGCTGCTGCTCCTCCTGCTCGCCGCCACCGCCGGCTTCCTCGGCCTGCGCTCACCGCTCCTGCTGCTCTGCCTGCCCACCCTGGCCTGGCGGCTGCTCTCGGCCAACCCGCACTACTGGGGCGTCAGTTACCACTACAGCGCGGTGCTGATGCCGGTCGCGCTCGCCGCCCTGGTCGACGCCGTACGCCGCTCCGGCACCACACTCGGCGCCACGCCGGGCTCCGCCCGGACCCCTGTCCGGCTCCCCCGGCGCGCCCGGTACGCGCTCGCCACCACCGCCCTGGTGACGGCCGTGACGCTGCCGCTCTACCCGCTGCACGAGGTGGTGATGCCCGAGGCCTGGAGCACCCCGCCCCGGCTCCTCGCGACTCGGGCGGCACTGGACCGGATACCCGACGGCGCCACCGTGGCCGCCTCCAACCGGCTGGCGGCCCAGCTCACCAGTCGCACGGAGGTCACCCTGGTCTGCCGGGCCCCGCTCGGGCGCGGGCCCGAGTGGGTGGCCGTCGACCTGCGCGATCCGAGCGTGCAGTCCCCGTGCGCGCTCGCCGAGACCGTCCGCGTGCTCGCGGCGTACCACGAACTCGGCTACCGGAAGCGGGTCGACCAGGACGACCTGGTCCTGCTCGAACGCCCCTGACCAGCCCGCCTCCGATCAGTCCGCCCCTCCCGCCGGCCCCTCCCCCGTCCGGCTTGACCCGCGCGCCGCAGTGGGCCACCATTCCACTATTGAACTAGTGAAAGGTCGAAACGGGTGTGATCGAGTACCGCATCGAGCGGCGCAGCGGCGTCTCCACCTACCAGCAGATCGTGCAGCAGACCAAGCAGGCGCTGCGACTCGGCCTGCTGCAGCCCGGGGACAAGCTGCCGACCGCCCGGGAGGTGGTCGAGCAGACCGCGATCAACCCCAACACCGTGCTGAAGGCCTACCGCGAGCTCGAACGCGAAGGGCTGGTCGAGCCCCGCCCGGGGCTCGGCACCTTCGTCCGGCGCTCGCTCGCCCGGCCGGAGGCCGCGGCCGACGGGCCGCTGCGCGCGGACCTGGTCGGCTGGGTGGACCGGGCCCGGGAGGCCGGGCTGGAGCGCGAGGACATCGCCGCGCTGATGGCCTCCGTCCTGGAGCAGCGCTTCGACACCGGGGTCTCCCCGGCGACACCGAACTGAGAAACACTTGGGGGGACCGGGTGGAAGACCCGACAACCATGGCGCCTGCGCTGGAGGCCGTCGGCCTCGGCAGGCAGTACCGGAGCGGCTGGGCCCTGCGTGGCTGCGACTTCACCGTCCCGGCCGGGCGGATCTGCGGGGCGGTCGGCCCCAACGGCGCCGGCAAGAGCACCCTGCTCGCCCTCGCCGCCCACCAACTCGCCCCCACCGAGGGTGAGTTGCGGGTGCTCGGCGAGGCGTCCGACGGGCCGGAGCTGCGCGCCCGGGTGGCGTACGTGGCGCAGGACAAGCCGCTCTACCCTGGGCTCACCGTCGCCGAGACGCTGCGAATGGGCCGCGAGCTCAATCCGCACTGGGACGAGGAGACCGCCCAAGGGATCGTCGACCAGGGCGAGTTGCAACCCAGGGCACGTATCGGCTCGCTCTCCGGCGGCCAGCGCACCCGGGTCTCCCTCGCGCTGGCCCTCGGCAAGCTCCCCGACCTGCTGCTGCTCGACGAGCCGATGGCCGACCTCGACCCGCTCGCCCGGCACCAGCTCATGGGCACCCTGATGGCGACCGCCGCCGAGCGCGGCACCACCATCGTGCTGTCCTCGCACATCCTCCCCGAGCTGGACGGCGTCATCGACCACCTGCTGCTCGTCCAGCGCGGGCGGATCCGGCTGGCCGGCGACCTGGAGGAGATCCTGGACGGACACCGGCTGCTCACCGGGCCCGCCGAGGCCGCCGGGCTCCCGGCCGAGCAGGTGGTCGAGCAGCGCGTCGCCGGCCGCCGCGCCACAGCGCTGGTGCGCACCGAGGAGCCGCCGGACGGCCCGTGGGAGAGCGAACGGCCGAACCTGGAGGACCTGTTGCTGGGCTACCTGCGCGCACCGGCCGACCCCCGGCCCGACGCCGCCCCGACGAGCGGCCGGCACCGGACCGAGGAGGCCGCCGCATGAGCACGGACGCCCTGACCGACCGCTCCGCCGCTCCCGCCTCTGCGGACCGGCGCCCCGCCCCCGGGCTGCGCGGGCTGCTCTGGCTGGCGACCCGCCAGCACCGGGTGGTGCTGTGGACCCTGGCCGCCCTGCTCGTCCTGGTCGTGGCCGACCTGGCCTGGATCCACCTCGCCTGCCGGCACGTCACCGGCATCCTGCGGCGGACCGGCTGCTACAGCCCCGCGACCTGGTCCGACACCCGGTGCTGGACCCTCCTCGCGCCGATCGACCGGCCGAACTTCTGGTTCGTCTCCGTCCTCCAGCCCGCGGTCACCCTCGCCCCGCTGCTGTTCGGCGTCTTCATCGGCGCACCGCTGCTGGCCCAGGAGTACGAGCGCGGCACGATCCGGCTGATCCGCGCCCAGTCCGTCGGCCCGGTGCGCTGGCTGGCCGTCCGCCTGGCGGTGCCGGGCATCGCCGTGCTGGCCGTCTCCGGCGTGCTCGCCTCGCTGATGACCTGGGTGTGGTGGACGGACATCGTGCACGGCCCGGTCGCCTTCGACCCGCCGTTCCAGTCCTTCACCTACCCGGCCCTCGGGGTCGCGCCGATCGCCTGGTCGCTGTTCGCGCTGTCGCTGGGCGTCCTGGTCGGCCTGCTGCTGCGCCGGACGCTGCCCGCGATGTTCCTCACCGGCGCACTGATCGCGACCGCCCACGGCCTGTTCCGCTGGGCCCGGCCGTACTTCCACCCCGTCGTGGACGAGGTGGGCCCGGCGCCCGGCGCGCAGCCCCCCTACCTCCAGCCCGCCAACGCCTGGCTCGTCGACCGGGGCGTCATCCTGCCCGACGGCACCCGCGTGGACTCCGACGCGTGCATCCGCTCCCTCGGGGCCGGCGCCCGGTGCGAGGGGGCCACCGCCTCCTGGCTCCGGTACCACCCGGCCGACCACCTGGTGCCGATCCAACTCGTCGAGGCCGGCATCCTGGTGGCGCTCACCGTGGTCGTCCTGGTGGTCGTCTTCCGCCGGATCCGCGCCTGACGCCGACTCGGACGCCGGCCTCGAACTGCTGCCTCGAACTGCTGCCTGAGGGCCGGGGGTCAGGCCTTCTTGACCACGCTGGACTTGAGCTGCATGGCGCCGAAGCCCTCGATGCGGCAGTCGATGTCATGACCGTCCACGCCGTCGACCAGGCGGATGCCGCGGACCTTGGTGCCGGCCTTGATGCCGGAGGCACTGCCCTTGACCTTGAGGGCCTTGACGACGGTCACGGTGTCGCCGTCGCTGAGCACATTGCCGACGGCGTCCTTGACGACCCGCTCACCGGCCCCGGCGGTGTCGCCCTCGCCGCCCGCGGCGGGCGCCCACTCGTGGCCGCACTCCGGGCAGACCATGAGGGCGTCCATCTCGTAGGTGTACTCGCCGGCGCACTGCGGACAGGGGGGAAGGTTGTCGCTCATGTGATCAGGATATCCGCTCCCGGAGGCCGTTTCCCCTGCTCAGCGGGCACGGGGATGCGCAGCCCCGCCCTCCGGGAGGCGCCGGTCGCAGCCACTGCCGATACTGGGGCCGGACCCGAGGCGGCAGGGCTCCGCCCCGGACCGCCGCGGCACCGAGGAGGACGCCATGACCGGATCCGTGGTCGTCGGATTCGACGGCTCACCCGAGAGCCTGGCCGCCACCGAGTGGGCCGCCCGGGAGGCGGAGCGCCGCGGGCTGCGCCTGGACGTCCTCCAGGCCTGGCCCTGGCCGAAGCGGGACGTGGTCGGCAGCGACCAGAGCCACCGGCACGCCCTGGCGCGGCTGACCGGCCGCGAGGCCGAACTGCGCGCCCTGGTGACCGGGCTGGAGGTTGCCGGCTCCGCCGTGTCCGCCGACCCCGTCGAGGCGCTGGAGGAGGCCGCGCGCAGCGCCGCCGTGCTGGTGCTGGGCTCGCGCGGGCTGGGGACGCTGCGCGGCTTCCTGGTCGGCTCGGTGAGCCAGGAGGTGCTGCGCCGGGCCGTCTGCCCGGTGGTGCTGGTCCGGGCCGAGGCGGGTGAGGCGGCCGGGCCGGTGACGGTGGGCCTGGATCTGGCGCGCCCGGCGGACCCGGTGCTGGCCTTCGCCTTCGAGGCGGCCGCGCTGCGCTCGGCGC
Source organism: Streptomyces sp. 1114.5 (assembly GCF_003635085.1). NCBI lineage: Bacteria > Bacillati > Actinomycetota > Actinomycetes > Kitasatosporales > Streptomycetaceae > Streptomyces > Streptomyces sp. 1114.5. The sequence goes on along the minus strand of NZ_RBXE01000001.1, from coordinate 5,155,092 downwards.
CCCTGCGGGTCGTCCACGTCTGGCCGCCGCCGGCCGGCACCGAGCACCTGTCGTACGGCGCCATCGGCGGGCTGGAGGGCGAGGTCTCCGCCCACGAGCGGGCCGATCTCAGCGAGGCCCTGGAGTCCTGGCGGGCCCGCCACCCCGAGGTGCAGGTGACGGCCGACCTGGTCCGGGGCAAAGCCGCCGTCGAGCTCGTGGACGCGGCGGCGACGGCCCGGCTGCTCGTCGTCGGCCGCCGCCTGCACCACCGGATGCCGCTGCTCCACCACCACCTCGGCCCGGTGGCGCACGCCGCGATCCACCACGCCCACTGCCCGGTCGCCGTCGTCCCGTACGGGTGACCCGGGCCGCCGCAAGCCCGTACGGCAGCCCGGTGCGGCAGCCCCGTACCGTCGGCCACCCCGCACCGTTATACGTTTAACGCCACCACCCGGACCACCCCGAGGAGCCCGCCATGGCCGATCACACCCGCGCCCACCTGCTCGCCGCGATCGACCTCTCGGGCCTCGCCCGCGCGCACGGCAACCACCCCTTCGGCGCACTGCTGACCGACCCGGCCGGGAACGTCCTGCTCACCGCCGAGAACACCGTGCTCATCGACCGCGACGTGACCGCCCACGCCGAGCTCAATCTGGTCCGGCAGGCCTCCCGCACCCTGGACCCGGCGCAGCTGACCGAGGCCACTCTGTACAGCAGCACCGAGCCGTGCGCGATGTGCGCCGGGGCGATCTACTGGAGCGGCATCCGCCGGGTCGTCTACGCGCTCTCCGCACCGCAGTTGAACGTCATCGCGGGGGCCGACCCGGACGAGCCGGTGCTCGACCTGCCGTGCCGCAAGGTCTTCGCGGCCGGCGGGAACACCGTGGAGGTGTCGGGGCCGGACCTCTTCGAGGAGGCCGCGGCGGTGCACGCGGGCTACTGGGCGCAGCCGACCGAGGACTGACACCCCGTGGAGTTACGGGTTGATGACAATAGGACAATAAGCACTGAAGAATAAGGGAAGGCTAGCCTTGCTAAGGCTAGCCTTCCCTTATGAACAGTCTGCTGTTGGCCGCGAACACGGCCGGATACACCGCGCCCCAGCTCTGGCGGGTCCTCACCAAAACCGGCTACTTCATCGGCCTCAGCGGCGCCATCGGCACCACCGTCACCTACGTCACCACGGTCCGACCCGCCCTGCGCCGCGCGGGCGGCACCGCCGACGCCGCGGTGCTGCGATCCAGATCGGCCACCCACCTCGCCTGGGCGGGCGTGGTGCTGCTGGTCGCCGGCTACTTCCAGCTCGCCGCGCGCGTCGCCCGGGCCGGCAAGGGCATGCCCTTCGAGGACGCCCTCGCACCCGGCCGGATCCTGGACTTCCTCCGGGCCCCGGCCGCCAAGGGTGCCTGGATCGCCCAGGGCACCGTCTACCTGGTCCAGAACCTGGTGCTCCTCGCCGCGGCCGCTGCGATGACCGCCCTGTTCCTCCCGGCCGTCCGGCGGCACACCGACCGCGTGGTCCGCGCCGTGCTGCCGGCTGTCCTCGCCGTCACCCTGATCGCCGCCGTCCCGACCACCGCCCCCGCCGACCGCGACCGCTGGCTCGACCTCGTCCTCGACCAGACCCACATCGTCTCCGGCACCGTCTGGCTCGGCGGCCTCGCCCTGCTCGTCGGGCTCGCCGGCACCCGCGGCCGCCTCGGCACCGACGCCGGCCTGCTGTGGGCCGACATCTGGCGCCGCTTCGGCCTCGTCGCGCTGGTCTGCGTCGGCGCCGTCCTCGTCTCCGGCCTGTGGCTCAGCTGGAAGCACGTCGGCGCGGTCTCCCAGCTGTGGACGACCGGCTACGGCCTCGCCCTGCTCGTCAAGCTCGCCCTGGTCCTCGGCCTGGTCACCGCCGGCGCCGTCAACCAGTTCTGGCTCATGCCCCGCATCGCCCGGGCCCGGCGCGCCGACGACACCGCCTCGCTGCGCCACCTCACGCTGCGCCACTTCCCCCTGGTCATCTGGGGCGAGGTCGTCCTCGGGGTCGCCGTCCTGGCGGTCGTGCCGTTCATCACCGGTTCCGCCCGCACCGAGGCCGGCAGCGCCAAGGCCGTCTCCTCGGGCAGTCTCTTCGCCGCCGGTGCCGCCATGGTCATCGCCCTCGCCGTCTCCCTCTACGCCACGGCCAAGGCCTCCGACGCGCTCGCCCGCCGCCCGTCGGCCACCCCGGCCGCGGCCTGACCCCACCCCGCGCGCGCCGCCGCTCCAGGCCCTCCGGAGCGGCGGCGCGCGCTTCGGCGTCCGCCCGGATGCGCCCGGCGCCGGGAGGTGGTCGACTCGACACGACGGGAAGTCTCGGGGGCTCACGGAGAGGAGCCGCACCGATGCCGAAGGTGTCCAAGCAGTCAGCACCGCAGGTCCAGGAGTTCGGCCCGGTGACCGACCGCCGTGCGGAGATGAACGGCTACACCGTCGAGTTCGTCTCCTTCGCGGCCGACGCCGACCTCGACGGCCCGCTGCAGGCGCTGCCCGACGGCGCCTGCCAGTGCCCGCACTGGGGCTACGTCATCGCCGGGCGCGTGCGCTTCGTGTCCGGGGACCAGGAGGAGGTGTACGAGACCGGTGACGCCTTCTACCAGCCGCCCGGGCACCGGCCGTACGTCGACGAGGGCACGGAGCTGCTGCAGTTCAGCCCGACCGCCGACCTCGCCCGCACCGAGCAGGCCATCATGGACTGGATGGGCCGCCAGCAGGGCGGTGCTCCCTAGCGTCTGTCCCTAAGGCGTGGCCGAGCGTTCCGGGTGGGTCAGGTTGGCCCCGTCGCGCGGGTCGAAGACGTGGATCCGCGCGGTGTCGATCCACAGCTCCAGCGGGCCGCCCTCGGCGGCGCGGGTCGCGGTGTTCAGGCGGGCGACGACGCGGTGTTCCTGCATGCCGGTGTCGGCCCGGCCCGAGTCGGCGGCGAGTTCGGCGAGTTCCTCGGTGGGCGCCGGTCCGCCCTCCTCCGCGAAGTGGACGAAGACGTCGGAGCCCACCGACTCGCGGACGTCCACGGTGACGGAGCAGGTGACCCCGCCGGGGTGCTCGACCAGGGCGGCGTCCTCGAAGTCCTCGGGGCGGATGCCGACGATCAGGTCGCGCGGGGCGTCCGCGCGCTCCAGGGCCCGCCGGGTGCGGTCATCCAGCGGCAGTTCACCCAGGGAGGTGCGCAGGGCGTTGTGCTCCAGTGCGGCGCCGAGGAAGTTCATGCCGGGCGAGCCGATGAACCCGGCGACGAAGAGGTTCACCGGCTCGTCGTAGAGGTGCTGGGGCGTGCCGACCTGCTGGACGACGCCGGCCCGCATGACGACGACCCGGTCGCCGAGCGTCATGGCCTCGACCTGGTCGTGGGTGACGTAGACGGTGGTGGTGCCCAGGCGGCGCTGGAGTGCGGCGATCTGGGTGCGCATCTGGACCCGGAGTTTGGCGTCGAGGTTGGACAGCGGCTCGTCCATCAGGAAGGCCTTGGGGTCGCGGACGATCGCCCGCCCCATCGCGACCCGCTGGCGCTGCCCGCCGGAGAGGTTGGCGGGTTTGCGGTCGAGGTGCTGCGTCAGGTCCAGGATCCGGGCGGCCTCCTCGACCTTGGCGGCGATGGTCGGCTTGTCGACCTTGGCCAGGCGCAGCGCGAAGCCCATGTTGTCGCGCACGCTCATGTGCGGGTAGAGGGCGTAGCTCTGGAAGACCATGGCGATGTCGCGGTCCTTGGGGGCGCGGTCGTTGACGACCTCTCCGGCGATCCGCAGGGTGCCTTCGGTGATGTCCTCCAGCCCGGCGATCATGTTGAGCGTGGTGGACTTGCCGCAGCCGGACGGCCCCACCAGGATCACGAACTCGCCGTCGGCGATGGTGAGGTTGACGTCGCGGACGGCGAGAGCGCCGTCGGGGTAGCGCTTGGTGATGCCGTCGAGGACGATCTCGGCCACGGTCCGCCTTCCTGGTGGGTCTCTGGTGGGTCTCAGCCCTTGACGGCGCCGGCGGTGAGCCCGGCGACGATGCGGCGTTGGAACAGCAGCACGAAGACCACGATCGGGATCGTGATGATCACGGCGGCGGCCGCGATCGAGCCGGTCGGCTGCTCGAACTGGGAGCTTCCGGTGAAGAAGGCGATGGCGGCCGGGACGGTCCGGGCCGACGTGGTGGAGGTCAGCGAGATCGCGAACAGGAAGTCGTTCCAGCAGAAGATGAAGACCAGGATGCCGGTCGTGAACACGCCGGGCGCCGCCAGCGGCGCGATGACCAGCCGGAACGCCTGCCAGGGGGTGGCGCCGTCGACCTTGGCGGCCTTCTCCAGGTCCCACGGGATCTCGCGGAAGAAGGCGGAGAGCGTGTAGATCGCCAGCGGCAGCGAGAAGGTCATGTACGGGATGATCAGCCCGAGCCAGGTGTCGAAGAGCCCGAGCACCCGCTCGATGTCGAACAGCGGCGAGACCAGCGAGATCGGCGGGAACATCGCGATCAGCAGGGACACCCCGATCAGCAGCCGCTTCCCGGGGAAGCGCAGCCGGGCCACCGCGTAGGCCGCCATGGTGCCGAGCACCACGGCGACGGTGGTGGCGATCACCGCGATCCCGATCGAGTTGACCAGGGCCCGGGTGAACTCCGAAGTCCGGAAGATGCCGCGGTAGTTGGCCCAGGTCCAGGTGCTCGGCACGAAGTCGCCGTCGGAGAGGGTGGCCGGGTCCTTGAAGGAGAGCGCCACGATCCACCACACCGGGAAGAGCGCGTAGAGGACGACGACCAGGTTGGCGACGCCCCAGCCGGTCAGCGTCCGGGCGCGGTGGGCGTTCATCGGCCCTCCGGTTCGGCGCCCGGCGCCGCCGCACCGAACAGCTTGACGAAGAGCACCGCGATGAGCGCCACGCAGACGAAGATCAGGACCGAGATCGCCGAGCCGATGCCCAGGTTGAGCGCGGTGAACAGGTTGTCGTAGCCGAGGATCGAGACGGAGCCGGTGCCGTTGGAGCCGCCGGTCAGCACGTAGATGTTGTCGAAGATCCGGAAGGCGTCCAGGGTTCGGAAGAGCAGGGCGACCAGGATCGCCGGTTTCATCAGCGGCAGGATCACCAGGCGCAGCCGCTGGCCGAAGGTGGCCCCGTCGACCATGGCCGCCCGGACCGTCTCCTCGGGCACCAGGGCCAGGCCCGCGAGCAGCAGCAGGGCCATGAACGGGGTGGTCTTCCAGACCTCGGCGAGGATGATCAGGCCGATGGCGGGCCACTGTTCGGTCAGCGGGGCGCTGCCCGCCGGCAGCAGGGCGGCCAGGTAGCCGGTGCCCGGTGTCCAGGCGTACTGCCAGGAGTAGGCGGCGACGACGGTCACGATCCCGTACGGCACCAGGACGGCGGTGCGGACGGTGCCGCGGCCGAAGACGGCGCGGTGCATCACCAGGGCGAGCGCCAGCCCGAGCACCAGCTCGACGGCCACCGACACCGCGGTGATCAGCACGGTGACGCCGAGCGCCTGCCACCAGTAGGTCGAGGTCAGCACCGCGCCGTAGTTGGCGAGCCCGACCCAGTGCGCCTGCTCGGGGAAGCGCAGGTCGTAGCGCTGCAGCGACAGGTAGACCGCGTAGCCGATCGGATAGGCGGTGACGGCGACCATCACGATCACCGCGGGGGCGCACAGCAGCAGGCCCAGTCGGCGCTCCTGGCGGGCGCCGCGCGAGGGCCCGGCGGGCCGCTGTACGGTCGTGCCGCGGGCTCCGGTGGTCGGTGTCACGGGATCAGCCCCTTCGAGCCGAGGGCGTCCTGGATCTGCCCGCGGAGGTCGGCCACGTCCTGCTCCGGGCGGATGGCCGCGGGCGGGGAGAGGGTGTGCGAGATGGCGATGGAGACGTTCTGGTAGGCCGGGGTCTGCGGCCGGATGCTCGCGGAGTCGAGGGCGGCGAGGACGTCGGCGGCGAACGGGTAGCTGCTGGTGAGTTCGGCCGCCTGGTAGAGGCTGCGCAGGGACGGCGGGAGTCCGCCCTTGAGCGCGTTGGTGAGCTGGTTGTCGCGGTCGCGCAGGCAGAGGGTGGCCTCGAAGGCGAGGTCGGGGTGCCGGCTGTAGGCGCCCACCGCGAGGTCGATGCCGCCGATGGTGACGCCGGCGGGGCGGCCGGGGGTCACCGCGGGGTAGGGCGCCCAGCGGAAGTGCGGGAAGAGCGTCGGCTGGTTGGCCTTCATCGAGGGGTAGACGAAGGGGTAGTTGAGTTCGAAGGCGGCGCTGCCGGACTCCATGGCGAGCCGGTTCTGGTCCTCCATCTGGTTCGGCAGCGAGGGGTCGGCGGCCACCGAGGTGGCCAGGTCGTGCATCACCGTGGCGGCCGCGACGGCCGGTGCCCCGAGCGCGGGCGCCTGCGCGTCGGGGGTGAGGATCGAGCCTCCGGCGCTGGCGACCAGGGTGTTGAACCAGACGGTCAGTCCCTCGTACTGGGCCCCCTGGATCTCCACCAGGTGCGGCTTGCCCTCGCGGGCCAGCTCCTGCGCCTTGGCCAGCATCTCGGCCCAGGTGGCGGGCGGGGTCGGCACCAGGTCGTCGCGGTACCAGAGCAGTTGGGTGTTGGAGTTGTACGGCACGGCGTACAGCCGGCCCCGCCAGGTGGCGGTGCGCACCGCCGCGTCGAGGGTGTCGGCGGTGCCCTGCTCGCGCATCGCGCCGGTCCACTCGCGGATCCAGCCGGCCTCGGCGAACTCGGCGGGCCAGGTGACGTCCAGGCCCAGGATGTCCACGTCGGCGTCGTGCGCGGCCATCCGGCGCACCAGTTGCTGGCGTTGGCCGTCCGCGCCGCGGGGGAGCTTGTTGTAGTGGATGGTGTAGCGCCCGCCGGACTGCTGCCCGCAGCGGTCGGCGGCCTGCTGGAGGGCCCCGGAGTCGTCGGGGAAGTTGTACCAGTTCAACGTCACCGCCCCGCCCTGCCCGCCGCCTCCGCAGCCCACCAGGGCGGAGGCGATCACGGCCAGCCCGGCGACGGCGCTCGCCCACCGCGAGCGAATTCTGGCGACCCTGGGCATCGTTCTCCCGTGGTGGGGGGCTGACCGGCCCCGCCGACCCTAGGGGGTGCGGCCCGCTGCCGTCTCCGGTCGCCGGCGTGCCGCGCCCCCCGTCAGCCGAACGGCCCAACCCGGGGTGCGCGGCCGCTCGGCTCAGTTGCAGACGCCGGAGACGGCGGACTGGGCGCCGTAGTCGTAGACGGTGGCGCAGATGTAGTGCTCCGGGCCGTCGTACCACCAGCCGGAGCCGGCGCCCCAGGTGTCGGAGATCCGCTTGCCGTGGTCCGTCAGGACGAACTCACAACCGGGGGGAGCGACCGTGGGGTTGAGCTCCTGTTCGTCGTGCCAGCCACCGTTGACGAAGTGCACCTGGATCTCCTGGTCGGCGGTGCAGTTCGCCGTCCTGATCCAGTGGTCGCCCTCGTTGGCGGCGGAGGCGGGCACGGACGAGGACAGCACGAGGAGGGCGCCGGCGCCGAGGGCGACGACGCCTGATCGCAAGGTCTTGTGACGGGACAGCACGAAGGGGTCCTCCCGGGTCGATGCATCAGGGTCCTCATGGGCGGCGGTGCACTGGACGTCGTCGCCGGGCAGCTTGCCCGGCCACTCCTGCGAGGCCGGCCAGTACGCGAGCCAACCCCACCCCGGCGGTGCGGGCCAGCCACAAACCGGCCACATGGGGCGGGCGCTGCGCCGGGCCCGGGTTCGCCTTACGGATTGCTGACACCCTTTCGTCGCGACGGTCCACGGGACGGCTTCGCCGGTAGCGTCCCGGCCATGAGGATTCTGGTCACCGGCGGCGCCGGGTTCATCGGTTCGGCCGTCGTGCGCGCTCTGGTCGCGGCGGGACACGAGGTCCGGGTACTGGACGCCCTGCTGCCCGCGGTCCACCCGTCGGGAGCGGCCCCTGACCTGCCGGTCGGTGTCGAGTTCCGGCACGGTGACGTCCGGGACGCGCAGACGGTGGAACACGCCCTGGCCGGGGTGGGCGCGGTCTGCCACCAGGCGGCGATGGTCGGACTCGGTCTCGACCTCGACGACGCGCCCGCGTACGTCGGCTGCAACGACCTCGGCACGGCGGTGCTCCTGTCCGCGATGACCCGTGCGGGGGTGCGGAACCTGGTCCTGGCCGGATCGATGGTGGTCTACGGCGAGGGACGGTACGCATGTCCGGAGCACGGGGGCGTGGCGCCCGGTCCACGGCGCCCGGCCGACCTCGACGCCGGCCGGTTCGAACCGCCCTGCCCGGTGTGCGGGGCTCCGCTCCGGCCGGGCCTGGTGGCGGAGGACGCGCCCGGCGATCCCCGGAACGTGTACGCCGCGACCAAGCTCGCCCAGGAGCACCTGGCCGCCGCCTGGGCCCGCGCGTGCGGCGGGTCCGTCCTGGCGCTGCGCTACCACAACGTCTACGGCCCGGGCATGCCGCGCGACACCCCGTACGCCGGGGTGGCCGCCCTGTTCCGTTCGGCGCTCGCCCGCGGCGAGGCCCCCCGGGTGTTCGAGGACGGCGGCCAGCGCCGGGACTTCGTCCACGTCGACGACGTCGCGGCGGCGAACCTGGCCGCCCTGGAGGACGTCCGCCGCAGGACACCGGGCCGTGCCCGGGCGTACAACGTCGGCAGCGGGGAGGTGCGCACGGTCGGCGAGATGGCCCGGGCCCTGGCCGACGCCTACGGCGGGCCGGCCCCGGTGGTGACGGGGCAGTACCGGCTCGGGGACGTCCGGCACATCACCGCCGACTCCTCCCGGCTGCGCGAGGAGCTGGGCTGGCGGGCGCGGGTGCCGTTCCGTGCCGGGATGACCGAGTTCGCCGCCGCGCCGCTACGGGCCTGACCAGGGGTCCCGGAGCCGGACAGGCCCTAGCCGCGCGCCGCCGGGAGCGCGATCTCGAAGCAGCAGCCTCCGGCGACGTTGCGCACCTCGGCGCGGCCCGCGTGGGCCTCGACGATGCCGCGGACGATGGCCAGCCCGAGCCCGGCTCCGCTGTCCCCGCCCTCGCCGGGATCGCGCCGCGGCGTCCGGGCGGCGGTGCCGCGCCAGCCGGTCTCGAACACGCGGGAGAGGTCCTGTTCGGGGATCCCCCCGCAGCCGTCGGTGACCGAGAGGACGATCTCGTCCACCTCCCGACGGGCCGAGACCGCGACGACGCCGTCCTCGGGCGTCGACCGGATCGCGTTGACGAGGAGGTTGCCGAGCACCCGGGTGATCTCGCGGCTGTCCACCTCGACCGGCTCCGCGGCGACCTGACGGCCCTCCAGGCGGACGCCGCGTTGGCGGGCCAGCGGGTGGGCGCCGGCCAGCGCGTCGTCGACCAGGTCGTAGACGGACACCCGGGACAGTGAGAGGGACAGGGCTCCCGCCTGGATGCGGGAGAGCTCGAAGAGGTCGTCGACCATCCCGGTGAGCCGCTCCACCTCGGCCCGGATCCGTCCGAGGTAGTGCTCCGGCTCGTCGGCCACTCCGTCCTCCAGGGCCTCGGCCATGGCGCGCAGCCCGGCGAGCGGGGTGCGCAGGTCGTGGGAGATCCAGGCGATCAGCTCGCGCCGTGACGCGTCCAGCGCCCGCGCCCGGCCGCGCGACTCGGCGAGCCGGGCGCTGGTGGCGGCGAGTTCCTCGCTGAGCTGGGCCAGTTCGAGCCCGAGCGGATGCTCCGGTGCGGTGAACCCGGAGTCGCTCCCGACGGTGCGGGCGGCGGCGGTCAGGGCGCGGCTGCCGGCCACGACCTGGCGTCCGAGCAGGGCGGCCGTGAGCAGCGAGACCACGGACGCCATGCCGAGGACGGTGATCACCACGCCGAGGTCGTGTCCGGACAGGAACATCGCCTGGGCGACGGCGAAGGTCCCGGAGGTGACGGCGAGGACGGTGACGACGGCGACGCAGAAGAGCGAGAGCGCCATCGAGCGCCGGCGCAGCAGCCGTACGGCGACCCAGCCGAGCAGGCCGGCCCCGGCGGCCCCGAGCCCGGCGAACAGGGCGATCAGCAGCAGGTCCTTCACGCGGGGCCGTCCTTCTCGTCCGTCACGGGGTCGTAGCGGTAGCCGACGCCCCAAACCGTGGTGATCAGCGACGGGGCGGCGGGGTCGTCCTCGATCTTCTCGCGCAGCCGGCGCACGTGGACGGTGACGGTGGACAGGTCGCCGAAGTCCCAGCCCCAGACCCGCTGCATCAGTTCCTGGCGGGGGAAGACCGTCCGGGGATGCCGGAGGAAGAACGCGAGCAGGTCGAACTCCCGGAGGGTGAGGAGCAGTTCGCTCCCCGCCCGGTGGGCCCGGCGGGCCTGCGGGTCCAGCGTGATGTCCCCGGATGCCAGCGGTCCGGGGGACGGGGACGACGCCGTGTGCGCTGCGGCGCGGGAGCGGCGCAGGACGGACTGGACGCGCAGGACGAGCTCCCGCGGGCTGAAGGGCTTGGTGACGTAGTCGTCCGCGCCCAGTTCCAGGCCGAGGATGCGGTCCGCCTCGTCGCCCTTGGCGGTGAGCAGGACCACCGGGAGGTCGGCGCCGTCCTCGGAGGCCCGCAGCCTGCGCAGGACCTCCAGACCGTCGATCCCGGGGAGCATGAGGTCGAGCACCAGGAGGTCGGGGCGGTGGGCGCGGGCCAGGGCGAGGCCCTGGGCGCCGTCACCGGCCCGGTCGACCCGGTGCCCGGCCCGGGTGAGGTAGCCGGCGACGACCTCGCTCACGGTGGGGTCGTCGTCGACCACCAGGATGCGGGCGGGGTCCGGTGGTCCGGCGGAAGCGGGGCTGTCGTTCACCTCGCCGAGGATACGAGCCGCGGCCACGGCCGGGAGCCGCGCCGGGGTCGACGTTCGTGTTCCGTAAGGTCGGCCGGCCCCGGCGGAACGCGACCGAGCCGACTGCCGCCCACCGACCGGCCGAACGGCCGACGTAGGAGTTTCGTAAGGGCGCGGTCCGGCCGCGCGGGCCCGCCCGCGCTTAGCGTGGCTGACGTGATCTCTCCCACTCCCCCCTTTCCCTTCGCCGACGTGATCCTGCCGTGCCTCGACGAGGCCGAGGCCCTGCCCTGGGTGCTGGGGCGGGTGCCCGCCGGCTGGCGGGCGATCGTCGTCGACAACGGTTCCCGCGACGGCTCGGCCGAGCTGGCGCGCTCGTTGGGCGCGACGGTCGTCGAGGAGCCGCAGCGCGGCTTCGGCGCCGCGTGCCACGCCGGTCTCCTCGCCGCGACCGCCGAGCTGGTCTGCTTCATGGACTGCGACGGCTCGCTGGACCCCGCCCAGCTGCCGCGGGTCGCCACGCCGGTCCTCGCCGGCTCGGCGGACCTGGTGCTCGGCCGGCGCCGCCCCGCGACCGCCGGGGCGTGGCCGTTGCACGCCCGCCTGGCCAACGCGGCCCTGGCCCACCGGCTGCGCGCGAGGACGGGGGCGCCACTGCACGACCTCGGCCCGATGCGGGCCGCCCACCGCGACCGGCTGCTGGCGCTGGGTGTGGGCGACCGCCGGTCCGGCTACCCGCTCGAAACGGTGCTGGCCGCAGCGGCGGCCGGGATGCGGATCGCCGAGACGCCCGTCGACTACCTGCCGCGCACGGGCCGCTCCAAGGTCACCGGCACCGTGCGCGGCACCCGGCAGGCCGTCCGCGACATGCGGGCCGTCCTGGCCGCACCGCCGCCGACCCTGCTGGTGATCGCCAAGTCGCCCGTCCCGGGCCGGGTCAAGACCCGCCTCACCCCGCCCTGCACGCCCGAGCAGGCGGCGGCACTGGCCGAGGCCGCCCTCACCGACACGCTCGCCGCCCTGACCCGGATGCCGGCCGGACGGCGGCTGCTCGTCCTGGACGGTGCCGTCGGCGACTGGCTGCCGCCCGGCTGGCAGGTCGTGCCGCAGTCGGACGGCGGGCTGGACGCCCGGCTCGCCGCCGCCTTCGCGCACGCCGCCCGGACCGCTCCGCAGGCGCCCGCCCTGCTGGTCGGCATGGACACCCCGCAGCTGGACGCCGCCCTCCTCGCCGAGGCCCTCTCCCCCGCGCGGCGCACGGGCGTCGACGCCTGGTACGGCCCGGCCGGCGACGGCGGGTTCTGGGCGCTCGGGCTGGCCAGGCCGACCGAACGACTGGCCGCACGGCTGCTCCTGGGCGTACCGATGTCCACACCGGAGACCGGACGGGCCCTGCTCGACCGGCTGGCGGCGGAGGACCTGACGGTCAGGCACCTCCCGGTGGTCACCGACGTGGACACCATCCGGGACGCGCGTCATGTCGCCGCCGAGGCTCCGGACAGCAGGTTCGCCACCTGCCTCCGGTCGATCGACAGCGCCCGGGAGGTGTCGCAGTGACCGTCACGACCGAGGCGTGGGTGGACGACCCGTTCGCCGAAGCCGTCCGCGCCGGGCGCGGCCCGCTGTGGCTGCGGGGCGAGGACGGCCGCCGGATCCCACTGGACGTCGAACGCTGGTGCGCACCCGCCGCGGGGGCCGACCACGGGCTGCTGCTGCGCTGCACCCGGCTGGCCGCGCCGGTGGTGGACCTCGGCTGCGGCCCCGGCCGCCTCGTCGCGGCCCTGCTCGCCCTGGGCGTGCCGGCCCTGGGCGTCGACGTCACCGGCGCGGCGGTGGCCCGCACCAGGAGGCTCGGCGGGCCCGCGTTGCACCGCTCGGTGTTCGACCGGCTGCCCGCGGAAGGGCGCTGGGGCGGCGCGCTGCTCGCCGACGGAAACCTCGGCATCGGCGGCGACCCGGGGCTGCTGCTCGCACGGAGCGCCGAAGTGCTCGCGCCGGGTGGCGTGTTGCTGGTCGAGGTCGAGCCGGGAGGGATCGACGAACGGATCACCGTCCGGGTCGAGGGGCCCGGCGGGCGGGTCGGGCCGCCCTTCGCCTGGGCCCGCTGCGGCGCGGCGGCCACCGCCCGGCGCGCCGACCGGGCCGGCCTCGTGGAGACCGAGCGCTGGTCCTCCCACGGCCGCCACTTCCTCGCCTTCCGGAAGGCGGCCCGTCCCCGCTGAGGCCCGTCCCCGCTGAGGAGCGGCCCGGGGGCGTGTCCGACCCGTTGGGTCCTCGGCGCCGGTTCGTCAGGATTCCGTCACTTCCCGGCGCCCACCGCAACCGCCGTCCGTGCCGTACGGCGGTGCCGCAGCAGCGGGACCAGGAGGACGACGCACAGCGCAGCTCCGTAGGACAGCTGCTGTGCCGTCTGGCCTCCCGTCAGGTAGAGCGCCTGCCCGGCGCACGGTACGGCCAGCCACTCCCAGCGGCCGTCGAGTGCGACCAGGGCGACCACCAGGAGCCCGTACCACGGGTAGGAGGGCGCGAGGAGCAGCAGCGCGGTGCCCGTCACCAGGAGTGCCCCGGACCACGGCCGCTGCGGGTCGCCCCTGCGCAGGACCCGAACGACCACCACGGCGAGGACCGCGGCCGCCGCCCACACCAGCAGGGGGTCGGGCAGCAGCAGTCGCAGCAGTCCGAACCGGTCGATGTGGCCCTGTTCGTAGCCCTCCTCCCGCAGGTAGCCCGGCAGGTAGCCCAGGACGGAGGTGCCGGAGGCCACCACGTACGGGAGGTAGGCCAGGGCGAAGGTGCCGAGCACGGAGACGACGAGCAGGAGGTCGTTGCGGGTCGGACGCCGGGCGGCCAGGCCCGACAGCGCACCGGGCAGGGCGAGGGCCGGCAGGAGCTTCGCCGCGACCGCACCGCCGAGCAGGAGGCCCCCGCGGAGCACGCGCCCGCGCGCCGCGCAGCCGAGCCCGGCGACCGTGAGCAGGGCTCCGAGGGTGTCCACGTGGGCGTCGTTGACCGCCCACACCGTCACCCCGGGGAACCACCCCCACAGCGCGGCCCGCCACTTCTCCCGCCCCACTGTGAGCAGGAGCCCGGTGGTGGCCACCGCCAGCACCGCCCCGCCGGCCTGCACCCCGCGCACCCCTCCGCCGACCGGGTGCACCGCGACGAACCACGCCTGCGCCACCGGCGGGTAGATGGTGTGCACGGCCGGCCGGTTGATCCGGGTGCAGTCCCCGTCGACCGTGCGACGCTCGTCCCAGCCCGCGCACCCGTCCCCCACCGGGAAAAGCCCCGGATCGCGCAACCGGGTCAGCGCCGGATCGTCCGGCGTGTGGGTGTACGGCGAGATCCCGGCCGCCTGGACCCGGCCGTCCCAGACGTAGCGGTAGGCGTCGTCGCTGCTGCGCGGCGGCGCCAGCAGCCCGACGGCGGCCACTGCGACGCCGCCGGCCAGGACCAGCGGCACGACCTGGCGGCCGGGCACCCTGCGCAGCAGCAGCACCGCGACGGCGAACAGGCCGACGTCGAGGAGGTACCAGCCGGTGAGTGCGAGGGCGCCGCACCGGGCAACGGTCAGCGCCAGGGCGGCGACCAGGGCCGCGAGGGCGAGGAGGCAGGGCAGGACGGTGCGGGAGATCACGTCGCCCACCCTCCCACCGGACCGCGCCTTCGCCGCGGGTGGCGAGGCCGGCGTTCGGAATCCGTAAGCACGTCGGACCACCGGCGGGAGGCGCCGGGGCGCTTCTATGGACGCGTGGAAACCGAACCCGCCGACTCCGGCACTCCGGCCCCCCGTCGCCGTCACGACCCGCCGCTGCCCGCTCCCCCGGCGTTCCTGCGCCGGGGGCCGTTCCGCGCGGGGACCTTCACCTCACCGCTGCACGAACCGCGCACCGTGGTCGTCGTCGGCCGCTGGCTGGGCGCGGCCCTGCTGATCTGCTTCCTGACCGGCCTGACCAGCCATCTGCTCCAGGACCCGCCCGGGTGGCTCGCGCCGCACCTGCCCGCACGGCCGGTGAACGGCTACCGGGTCACCCAGGGCCTGCACGTGATCAGCGGTCTGGCCGCGATCCCGCTCGCCGGCGCGAAGCTCTGGGCGGTCTACCCCCGGCTGTTCGAGTGGCCGCCGGCGCGCAGCGTGCTGCACGCCCTGGAGCGCCTCGGCATCGCCCTCCTCGTGGCGGCCGTCCTCCTGGAGCTGTTCACCGGCCTGCTGAACACCCTGCAGTGGTACCCGTGGCCGTTCCCGTTCCGCCAGACCCACTTCTGGCTGGGCTGGCTGGCGACCGGCGCACTGCTGGTCCACCTGTCCGTCAAGGCCCCGCTCATCGCCGCGCACTGGTGGCGCCGGGCCGTTCCCGCACTGGCGCAGCGCCGCGCGTTCCTGACCGCGACCACCGCCGCTGCCGGTGCGGTCACCCTCGTCACCGCCGGACAGAGCGTGCCCTGGCTGCGTGCCCTGGACCTGTTGGCACCGCGCCGCCCCGACCTCGGCCCCCAGGGACTGCCGGTGAACCGCACCGCCGCCCAGGCCGGCACGGTGACGGTGCCCGCCGACTGGCGGCTGCGGGTGGACGGGCCGCAGCCGTACCAGCTCACCCTCGCCGATCTCGACGAACTCCCGCAGCACTCGGTCGCGTTGCCGATCTCCTGCGTGGAGGGCTGGAGCGCCACCGCCCGGTGGACCGGGGTCCGGGTGGCCGAGTTGGTGCGACGGGCCGGAGCTCCGCCCGGTTCGGCGGTGCGGGTCACCTCGTTGGAGGCGGAGGGGCCGTACCGGGTGATGGAGATGCCCGCGCAGTACGTCGACGATCCGGCCAGTCTGCTCGCCCTGCGCGTCAACGGCGAGGTCCTGGCCGCGGACCACGGTTTCCCCGCACGCGTCATCGCGCCGAACCGGCCCGGTGTCCTGCAGACCAAGTGGGTCGCGCGCATCGAGGTGCTCGGATGACCGCCGGCATCCGCGCGCTGCTGCTGGCCGCGGGCCTCGCCGTGATCGGCTACGGCCTGTACGGGCTGCTCGGTGACCCGTACATCACCGACCCGACGGGCGTCCTGGTCTGGGCGATCGGCGGGCTGGTGGTCCACGACGGGCTGTGGGTGCCGCTGGTGTGCCTGCTGGGCGCGTTCCTGGCCCGCGGCGCCGTGCTGCGCGGCTGGCTGGTCGTCGCGGCGGCCGTCACCGCCGTCGGCCTTCCGGCCGTCCTGCGCGCCGACGACGACCACGGCAACCCGTCGGTGCTGCCGCTGCCGTACCTGCGCAACTGGCTGCTGGTGCTGGCCGCCACCGCCGGCGTCGCGCTGCTGGTCGCGTTCGTCGGACGGTGGCGGCACCGGGACCGGCACCGGGCGGTCAAGCGCCGGGTCCGGGCGGTCAAGCACCGGAACCGGGCGGTCAGGCGCCGGGCACCCCGGGCAGGCCGGTCGTGAGCCCGTCCAGGGCGTGCGGGCAGGGGCACTCACGCAGCAGCGGCAGCCGTTCCACCGCCTTGAACAGCACGGTGCGCAGCCGGTCGACGTTGCGGGCGAACTCCTTCAGCACCTCGCCGTGGGTGACGCCCGCACCGCTCTCCACGCCGGCGTCCAGATCGGTCACCAGGGCCACCGAGGTGTAGCAGAGCCCGAGTTCACGGGCGAGGACGGCTTCCGGATGGCCCGTCATGCCGACCACCGACCAGCCGTTGGCGGTGAACCAGCGGGACTCCGCGCGGGTGGAGAAGCGCGGGCCCTCGATCACCACCAGCGTGCCCCCGTCCACCGGCTCCCAGGCCGCGTCCCGGGCGGCCTCGGTCACCGCGTGCCGCCCTGCCGGGCAGTACGGATCGGCCATCGACACGTGCACCACCTCCGGCACCGTGCCGTCCGGCAGCGGCAGCCCGTCGTAGAAGGTCTGCGGGCGCCCCGAGGTCCGGTCGACGAACTGGTCGGGCACGAGCAGCGTGCCCGGCCCGTACTCCGGGCGCAGCCCGCCCACCGCGCAGGGCGCCACCACCTGCCGCACGCCCAGGGAGTGCAGCGCCCACAGGTTCGCGCGGTAGTTGATCCGGTGCGGGGGAATCCGGTGGCCGCGTCCGTGCCGGGGCATGAACGCGACCCGGCGCCCGGCCGCCTCCCCCACGAACACCACGTCGCTGGGCTCCCCGTACGGCGTGTCCACCTGCACCTCGGTCACCTCGTCCAGCAGCTCGTAGAGCCCGGAGCCGCCGATCACACCCACCTCGGCGCTCGGCAGGAGGTCCTGGTCGACCGTCATCCCGGTCCACCCTTCTTCTCGGGAACAACGTCCCGGCAACTGTAGGAACGGACCGCGCCGGAACCGGGACAGCGGGCCTTACGAATCGCGAACGTCCTCCCGCCCCGCCACGCCGGGCTGCCACTGTCCGAAAACAGACAGTTGTCGGTAATGAACGGTTGTGTTCCCTATCTTCCCGGGGCTACGGTCGGTGGTAGCGAACGAACTCCGTTCACCCACTGTCGTTCGACCCCACGCCATTGGGGGATCTGCCATGGCAACCTCACGCGCCCTGGCCCCGGCTCCGCCCGCGACCGCTCGTCGGGGCCAGCACCCAGGGGTAGCCCTCACCGTCATCGCGGCCACCCAGCTGATGGTCGTCCTGGACATCACGATCGTGAACATCGCCCTGCCGCACATCCAGCAGGCGCTGAAGTTCAACACCACCGACCTGTCCTGGGTCATCAACGCCTACACCCTGACCTTCGGCGGACTGCTGCTGCTCGGCGGCCGGGCGGGCGACATCCTCGGCCGGCGGCGGGTGTTCGTCGTCGGTGTCCTGCTGTTCGGCTTCGCCTCGCTGCTGGGCGGGGTCGCCCAGTCCTCCGCCTGGCTGCTGGCCGCGCGGGCCCTGCAGGGCGTGGGCGGCGCCATCGCCTCGCCGACGGCGCTCGCGCTGATCGCCACCAACTTCAAGGAGGGCCCCGAGCGCAACCGGGCCTTCGGCGTCTTCTCGGCGGTGGCCGGTGCGGGCGGCGCCATCGGGCTGCTGCTCGGCGGCATGCTGACGTCCTGGCTCTCCTGGCGCTGGGTGTTCTTCGTCAACGTGCCGATCGCCATCGCGATCGCCCTGCTGGCGCCGCTCTACATCAACGAGTCCGAGCAGCACCCCGGGCGCTTCGACCTCACCGGCGCCTTCACCGCCACGGCGGGCATGGTCTCCCTGGTGTACGGCTTCATCCGGGCCTCCGACCACGGCTGGACGGACGCCGTGACGCTGACCGCGTTCACCCTCGCCGTCGTGCTGCTGGCGGCCTTCCTGGTCAACGAGCGCCGCGTGCCGCAGCCGATCACCCCGCTGCACCTGTTCCGCGACCGCAACCGCTCCGGCGCGTACGGGCTGATGCTCTGCGTGGCCGCGGCGATGTTCAGCATCTTCTTCTTCATCACCCTGTTCGTGCAGGAGATCCTCGGCTTCAGCCCGTTGCGAGCCGGCTTCGCCTTCCTGCCGATCAGCGTGGCCATCATCGCCGCCGCCCAGTTCGCCGCCCGCAACCAACTGCGGTTCGGGCCCAAGCCGTTCCTGGTCACCGGCTCGGTCCTGGTGCTGGCCGGCGTCACCTGGGCGACCAGGATCGACCTGCACACCACCTACGTCGGCGGGATCCTCGGGCCGACCCTGCTGTTCGGCTTCGGCATGGGCTCGATCTTCGTCCCGGTGATGCTCACCACCGTCTCCCACGTCGCCCCGCACGAGACCGGCGCCGCCACCGGCATGCTCAACACCACTCAGCAGGTCGGCGGTTCGCTCGGCCTGTCGATCCTGGTCACGGTGTTCGGCACGGCCAGCCGCAACGAGGCCCGCCAGCAGGTCGGGGCGTTCCTGCGGCAGGCGACCCCGCAGCAGGCGCTGCAGTTCAAGGCGACCGGCAAGCTGCCGGCGCCGTACTCCTCGCAGGTGCTGGTGCACGGCATCGCCAGTGCCTTCCAGCTGGGCCTGGTCTTCGCGGGCCTCGCGGTGGTGATCGCCGCGCTCGTCATCAAGGTCCGCCGGCCACCGGTGCCGACCGGCGTCAGCCCTTCGGGGGACGGCACTTGACAGGGCGTCGGGGTGGACGGAAGAGTCCTATCAGCAATGGTTTTCATCTTCGATAACCATGCAATGGCGGCTGCGCCGACGGCCGCCCACCGAAGCCCACGCACCCCCGAAAGAGGACCCCCATGTCGCTCGACGTCTCCCCCGCCCTCCTCGCCCAGGCCCGGGAGGGCCGCGTCGACCAGGCCGACTTCCTCGACACCGTCCGCACCTCGCTCCCCTACGCCTACCAGGTCGTCGCCGGCCTCAGCACCGAACTCGCGGCCGGCGACGAGGAGTTCACCACCGACAACACCACGCCCAGCGACGACGAGCGCGCCCAGCTGCTGCGCGCGCTGGCCAGCAACGCCATCCGGGGCAGCCTGGAGGACCACTTCGGCGTGAAGCTCGCCTTCGTCAACTGCCACCGCGTCGCCGCCTTCCGCCCCGGCGCCGAGGACAGCGAGGCGTACCGCGAGTTCACCTCGCTGCACAACCAGATCCGCAACCAGAGCCCGGAGCTGCGCAGCTGCTGACGAGGACCGTACGACGGCCTTGACCGAGGCCGTACGGAAGGGTCCGCGCGAGGGTACGCACCCCGGCGCGGACCCCTCCGTACGTGGCGCCGTGTTGCGCGCCGTTGCGGGCCGGTGTCCGGATCGCCCGCCGATCTTGTCCGGGCGGGCGGGCGCCGCCTACGGTCGGGAGGCAGCACGCCGCCCGGCCCTCCGGGGCCGGCCCGCTCCCCGCCTCGCCCCTGCCTCACACCCGCCTCACACCCCGCGGAGCCGCCCACCATGTCGACGGAACCCCGCCCGCTGCGGAAGCTCGGCTTCCTGACCATCGGGCTCTTCGACGAGACGGACCCGCGCCCGGGCCACGAATCCACCCTCGACCTCATCACCCTCGGCGAACAGCTCGGCTTCGACAGCGCCTGGCTGCGCCACCGCCACCTCCAGTTCGGGATCTCCTCCCCCGTCGCCGTGCTCGCCGCCGCCACCCAGCGCACCAGCCGCATCGAGCTCGGCACCGCCGTCACCCCGCTCGGCTGGGAGAACCCGCTGCGGCTCGCCGAGGACCTGGCCACCGTGGACGTCCTGTCCGGCGGCCGGCTCAACCCCGGTTTCAGCGTCGGCCCGCCCGTCCACTACGAGAACGTGCGCGGCGCGCTGTACCCGGACACCGCCGACCACGAGGACTTCAGCCCCCGCCGCGCCGAACGGCTGCTGGCCCTCGTCCGCGGCGAGGACGCCTCCGACTTCGCCGGTACCGAGGGCATCGAGGTGTACTCCCGCCGGGTCCAGCCGCACTCCCCCGGCCTGGCCTCCCGGCTCTGGTACGGAGCCGGCAGCCTGCGCTCCGCCCGCTGGGCCGGGGAGCAGGGCCTCAACCTGCTCACCAGCAGCGTGGTCAAGGCGGAGCAGGACGGCCCGCTCGACTTCGCCGCGATCCAGGCCGGCCTCATCCACGCCTTCCGCGAGCGCCACCCCGACGGCGAGCGCGCCCGGGTCTCCCAGGGCCTGGTGGTCATCCCCACCGACACCGCCACCCCCGAGCAGCGCGCCAAGTACGAGGCGTACGCCCTCGCCCGTACCCCGCGCACCCGCTCCCCGCAGGGCCCGGCCCGACTGCTGTTCGCTCCCGACCTGGTCGGCACGACCGAGGAGCTGGTCGAGCGGCTGCACGCCCACGCCGGCTACCGGGAGGTCGACGAGGTCGCCTTCGCCCTGCCGTTCAGTTTCGAGCACCGGGACTACGTGCAGATCCTCACCGACCTCGCGACCCGCCTTGGCCCGGCCCTCGGCTGGCGCCCCGCCCCGACGCCCGGCGTGGGCTGACCGGTCGGCCCACCGGGCACCTGCGACCGGCTCCGGAGCATCCCCTGGTCAGATGAATAAGCGCTTGCTTAGAATCGGGCGCGTCGGGTTCCCGAACCGAGCCGAACGCGCCCCCAGGAGACGTCATGACCGCAGACACCGCAGACACCGGAGCCAACCGCCAGATCCGCCTCGCCCGCCGGCCGGTCGGGGAGGTGCGGGCGGAGGACTGGACGCACACCAGCGAGCCGGTCGGGGTGCCCGGGGACGGGGAGTTCCTGGGGCGGACGCGGTACGTCTCCCTGGACCCGGCGATGCGCGGATGGCTGGACGACCGGCCGTCCTACCTGCCGCCGGTGGGGCTGGGCGAGGTGATGCGGGCCGGCTCGGTGGTGGAGGTCATCGCCTCGAACCACCCGAAGTTCCGCGTCGGCGACCACGTCGTCGGGGCCTTCGGCGTGCAGGAGTACGCGGTGTCGGACGGCAAGGGCGCACTCGTGGTCGACCCCGCGCTCGCGCCGCTGTCCACCTACCTCGGCGCCCTCGGGATGCCCGGCATGACGGCCTACTTCGGACTGCTCGACGTCGGGGCGCTCAAGGAGGGCGAGACCGTGGTCGTCTCCGGCGCCGCCGGAGCGGTCGGCAGCATCGTCGGCCAGATCGCCAAGGTGAAGGGCTGCCGGGTGGTCGGCATCGCCGGCGGCCCCGAGAAGTGCGCGCTGCTCACCGAGGACCTGGGCTTCGACGCCGCCATCGACTACCGCGCCGAGGACGTCCGCAAGGCGCTGCGCACCCACGCCCCGGACGGCATCGACGTCTACTTCGACAACGTCGGCGGCCCGATCCTGGACGCCGCACTGACCCGGCTCGCCATGCACGCCCGGGTGGTGATCTGCGGCGCGATCAGCCAGTACAACAACGAGAGCGCCGTCCAGGGCCCGTCCAACTACCTGTCCCTGCTGGTGCGGCGAGCCCGGATGGAGGGCTTCGTGGTCTTCGACTACGCCCGCCGCTACGCGGAGGCCGCCGCCGAGATCGCGGGCTGGATCGGCGACGGCCGGATCAAGGTCAAGGAGCAGGTCGTGGAGGGCACGGTGGACGACTTCCCGGAGACCCTGCAGATGCTGTTCCGCGGCGAGAACACCGGCAAGCTGGTGCTCCGCCTGGGCTGACCGACGCCCTCCGGGCCCGGTGCGCGGGGCAGGGTGCCCGCGCACCGGTGCGGCACGACACGTGTCAGGGTCGATCGGCCGGCGCCGGCTGGGGCTCCGCGTCGAGCAGCCGCACCATGTGCAGCTTCGCGACGGCCAGTCCGTCCACCAGGACGGCCCTCGGCTCCCGGCCCCAGACCTCGAAGCCGCAGGCGGTGTAGAGCCGCAGCGCCGCCTCGTTGCCCTCCGAGACGGTCAGCAGCACCTGCCGCAGCCGCCCGTCCTCGGCGGCCGTCCGCAGCACCTCCCGCACCAGCGCGCGGCCGATCCCCCGCCCGCCGGCGGCGCGGGCCACCGCCATGCCGTACAGCGTGCCCTTGTGCCGCTCCTGGCCGCGCCGGGACACCTTCAGCCCGGCGGTGCCGACCAGGGCGCCGGTGTCGTCGAAGGCCCCGAGCAGGGCGCCCGGCCCCTGCTCGGCCTCGGCCAGGCGGGCGAGCGTCGCCGCCAACGGCTTGGCGCGCTCCTCGGCATGACCGGAGGTGAAGGCGGTGGGCGTCTCGCGCAGCGCCTCCAGTCGGAAGGCCCGGTACGGTTCGGCGTCCGCACGGCCCAGCGGGCGGATGGTGACGGTCGCCCGGGCGGTGATGTGCTCAGCCGAGGCGGACACGGGTGCACCTCGTCAGGTACGGCAGGGCGATGGCGTCCCGGCCCGCGAGGTCCGGGTGGGTGGCGAGCAGCTGCTCGACGTCGGCCAGCAGGCGGGCGCGTTCGGCTTCCGGCAGGGCGATGACGTAGCTGCGGGAGGCGACCATGTCGATGATCCCGGCCCGGGTGGTCTCGTGCTCCCAGCGGATCTCCAGCCGCTCGGGCGGGCCGAAGGGGGCCGGGAGCACGGGCTCGGTGTCGATCCGCTGCCGGGTCGACCGGTGCATCAGTGCGCCCAGTTCGGCGGCCCAGGGCTCGGATTCGTCCCGGACGTTCCACACCAGGGCGAGGGTTCCGCCGGGAGCGAGGACCCGGGCGATCTCGGGGACGGCGAGCGCCGGGTCGAACCAGTGCCAGGCCTGTGCCACCACGACCGCGTCCACGCTCCCGTCCGGCAGCGGGATGTGCTCCGCCGAGCCGGCCCGTACGGCCGCCTTGGGCACCGCCGCGGCCAGCTGGGCGCGCATGCCCGCGTCGGGCTCGACCGCCACCACCTCCAGGCCCGCGTCGACCAGCGGCCGGGTCAACTTGCCCGTCCCGGCGCCCAGATCGAGCACCTTGCGGGCCTGCCTGGGAACCGCCGAGCCGATCAGCGCCTGGGGGTAGCCCGGCCGCCCGTGCTGGTAGGAGGCGGCGGCGACCCCGAAGGACCGCGCCCGCAGCCGCTCCGCCCACCGCCGGGTCGCCCCCTGCCGGGTCATCCCGCAGGCCTGCCCGATCTCCTCCCAGGTGGCCTCCTGCCCGCGCCGCAGCTCCTCGACCAGCTCCGTCCGCCGCTCCTCCAGCGCCGCGACCACCTCCGACAGCCGACGAAGCCCCGCGATGCCGCCGGCACCGGCCACCTCCGCCGCCACCCGCCGACCAAGATCGTTCGTCTCCATGGCCCCGCACTGTAGGGGCAGTCGCAGCGCCCCGTCAACTGTCGTTGCTTCTGCAGGCAACAAATGTTGCCCACCACCTCACCCCATCCCCCGCACGGGTGATCATCGAGCCACCCCTTGACCGAGCACACCCGCCCTAGCACGAACTCCCGGCGGAACGCGGGGACTTGGGGCGGAAACCCTTCGCATGAGCGAATCCTGGCCGGGTTGGCGGTGCGGGGGCGGCGGGGCGAGAAGCCTGGTGCCGGACGGCGGACCGCCGCGAGCGGGACTGGTGTGCGAGATGTCGGTCATGTCCGGCAGGTCGCCACAAGTCGGTTGAGCGACAGTATTTTTGAGTCTCGGTCAGGAATGTCCTGAACTTGGCTATGCTGCAGCACCACGCCTCCGGAGCCGGTCGCCGTCCGTCCCCCTACTGTTCCGATCGTTTGAGGATTGCTGAATGCTTCGAGCTGGATCGTCACGCGCCAGACGGCGCCCCACGCCCCTGCTCGGCTGGCTGCTGCCGACCGCCGTGATGGCGGCGGCGGTGGCGGTCGCCGCGGCGGTGGTGTCCGCCGGGGCCCGGGCCGGGGTGCTGTGGTGCGGGGCGACGGGCACCGTGCTGGTGGCGGTGGTGGCCGCCGAGTCGGCGCGCCGGGGGCGTGCGCTGGGCGAGCTGCGCGAGCACCACACCCGGAAGGTGGAGGACCTGGAGCGCCGGCTGGCCGGACAGGAGGACGAACTCGACCGGCTGGCCAAGGTCGAGCTGCGCAGGGTGGTCGCCGGTGCCCGGTACGGGTACTCGATGGACATCCTGCTGCAGCCGATCCGGCAGGAGGACGCGCCCGTCTCCCCGCGGTTCCGCAAGTCCCTGGTGGCCGTCACCCGCGGCATCGCCACCGCCGTCGACGACGAGGTCAGCCGGCGCGACTCCGCCGAGCGCGCCTTCGTCAACATCTCCCGCCGGGTCCAGGCCATCATCCACCGGCAGGCCAAGGACCTGCGGGAGATGGAGGACCGGCACGGCAACGACCCGGCGGTCTTCGACGACCTGCTGCGCCTGGACCACGGCAACGCGCTGACCGGCCGCCTGGCCGACAGTATCGCCGTCCTGTCCGGCGCCCGCCCCGGCCGCCAGTGGAACCGGCCGATCGCGCTCTACAGCGTGCTGCGCGGCGGCATGTCCCGGATCCTGGAGTACCAGCGGGTCGACCTGCACCCGGTGACCCAGATCTCGGTCACCGGCCCGGCCGTCGAACCGCTGATCCACGCCGTCGCCGAACTGCTCGACAACGCCACCCGCTACTCCCCGCCGCACACCCACGTGCACCTGAGCGCCTCCGAGGTGCAGAGCGGGGTCGCGATCGAGATCGAGGACGGCGGCCTCGGCCTCACCGACGAGGCCACCGCCCGCGCCGAGCGCGCGATGCGCGAGGCCATGGTCTCCAAGGACTTCGACGACCTGACCGAGTCCCCCGGCTGGGCTTCGCCATCGTCGGCCGGCTCTGCCAGGCGTACGGCTTCCAGGTCTCGCTGCGCCGCTCCGCGTACGGCGGGGTGCGCGCGGTGCTGGTCGTACCGCAGGAACTGCTCACCACCGCTCCCCCGACCGGCCGGGCGCACGGCATCGGCGCCTTCTCCGGCCCGCGCCCGCTCCCGGCGAACTCGGCCCGGCACGCGGCACGGCCGTGGGGCGCCCGGACGACCTCGGCCGGGGTCGGGCCGTCGTACGGCTCGACCAACCCGTGGGGGTCCTCCGTCGCCGCGGGCGGGGACGACGAGGTGATCGTCACCGAGCGGACGGCCAACGGCCTGCCGCAGCGCCGCCGCCACGTGCCGATGGGCCGTTCCTTCGGCACACCGGCACGCGGCACCGCGCAGCCCGCCGGGCCGGCCGCGGGACCGGTGGCGGGCTCGACGGCGCACCCGGACCAACCGGCGTACCCGCCGCAACCGGCGCAACCGGCCCGCCCGGCCAAGGAGCCGAAGCAGCCGGGCCTGTGGCTGGAGGCGTTCATGGACGGCTACAAGGGCACCGGGACGTCCGCCGGCGGCAGCGGCCCGGCCACGGGTCCGACCGGACCCACCAGTGAAGAGACCGCAGGGAAGGGCGAGCAGTGATTCCGCACCGCAGCAACATGGACTGGATCCTCAACGACCTCGCGGACAGCGTCCCGTACGTACGCCACATCATCGTGCTGTCCGCCGACGGCCTGCGGATCGCCCAGTACGGGGCCGACCCGGACACCGCCGACCGCCTGGCCGCGGCCTGCGCCGGACTACAGAGCCTGGCCGCCGCCGTCGGGCACGAGTTCCCGCACGGCAACGGCGCGATGCGGCTGGTGGTGATCGAGGTGGACGGCGGCTACTTCTACCTGATGACGGCCGGGGACCGCGCCTACCTTGCGGTGCTCGCCGACGAGGGCGTGGACGCCGGTCTGGTCAGCCACCAGATGCGCGACCTGGTCGCCCGGATCGGCGAGCACCTGTCGACGCCGCCGCGCAACCCCGAGGTGGTCGCGTGAACCGGCCCCCGGCCCGATGCCTCGACGGCAGGGCGGGCACATGAACGAGCACAGTGAGGCGCTTGCATGACGGCAGACCAGGGCGGCTGGGACGGCCCCGAGCCCGACCGCCTGTACGTGATCACCCGCGGCCGCAGCGGGCCGTCCGGGCCGGGGGTCTTCGACCTGGTCACCCTGATCGTCTCCCGCGGCGAGCCGACCCCCGCCCTGCAGCCCGAGCACGCGGCGATCCTGCGGCTGTGCCGCTCCCCGCTCTCGGTGGCGGAGGTCTCCGCCTACCTGGAGCTGCCCACGAGCGTGGTCACCGTGCTGCTGGCGGACCTGCTCGACGACGGGCTGATCGAGGCCCGCGAAGCCGCCGTGCCCACGGCGGAACTCCCCGACCGTGCCCTGTTGGAGGCGGTGATCCATGGACTTCAGCGACTCTGACACGGTGGTCGGCCCGGACGGCGCGGACCTGCTGCCGGACTCCGTGACCACGGCGGTCAAGGTGGTGATCGTGGGCGGGTTCGGCGTCGGCAAGACGACGCTGGTCGGCTCGGTCAGCGAGATCCGCCCGCTGACCACCGAGGAGACCATGACCCAGGCCGGGGTCGGCGTGGACGACCCGACCGGGGTCGAGGCGAAGACCTCCACCACCGTGGCCATGGACTTCGGCCGGATCAGCATCAACGACCGGCTCGTGCTGTACGTCTTCGGCACGCCCGGGCAGGAGCGGTTCTGGTTCCTCTGGAACGGCCTGTTCGAGGGCGCCCTGGGCGCGGTGGTGCTGGTGGACACCCGCCGGCTGGAGGTCAGCTTCGAAGTGATCGGGCGGCTGGAGGAGCGCGGCGTGCCCTTCGTGGTGGCCGTCAACGGCTTCCCGGAGGCGCCGGCCGTCCCGGTCGTCGAGCTGCGCAGCGCGCTCGACCTGCCGCCCGAGGTGCCGATCGTCACCTGCGACGCGCGCAGCCGCGAGTCCAGCCGGGACACCCTGATGACGCTGATGCACTACCTGTACGAACTCGCCGCCCCGCGGGTCGGCTGACGCCCCGCCGACCACCCACATTCGCCAGCCCGAAACCGTCCCCCCTCCCCTTGACCGGAGACCCTGTGACCACCCCGTTCCCCGACGCCGCCTCCACCCCGCCGCCCGGCTGCCCGGCCCACGGCCGAGGCCCCGAACCGATCGGCCCGATCGGCCCCGGCGGCCTGCGGCGCCTCTACGGTCCGGACGCCGACGCGGACCCGGCGGGCCTCTACGAGAAGCTGCGCGCCGAGTACGGCGAGGTCGCCCCCGTCCTGCTGCACGGCGACCACCGGGCCTGGCTGATCCTCGGCCACGGCGCCAACATCACCGCGATGCGCGCCCCCTCGCTGTTCTCCCGGGACTCCCGTCTGTGGACGGCCTTCCGCACCGGCGAACTCCCGGTCGACTCCCCGCTGATGCCGGTGATCGCCTGGCAGCCGATCTGCGTCTTCGCGGACGGCGAGGAGCACCGCCGGCTGCGCGGAGCCGTGCTGGACGGCCTGAACCGTTTCGACCGGCGCGGCATCCGCCGCCACGTCCGGCGGTTCACCACCGACCTCGTCCAGGTCGTCGGGCCGACCGGCCGCGCCGAGCTGATCACCCAGTTCGCCGAGCACCTGCCGATGCTGGTGATGACCAAGCTGCTCGGCATGCCCGACGAGTACGGGCCCCAACTGGTGGACGCCGCCCGGGACCTGATGAAGGGCACCGAGACGGCGATCGCCAGCAACGAGTACGTGGTGGCCGGTCTGCGCCGGACCATCGCCATCAAGCGCGAGGACCCCGGCGACGACCTGACCAGCCACCTGCTGGCGCACCCGGCCGGGCTGACCGACGACGAGGTGATGGAGCACCTGCGGGTGGTGCTGCTCGCCGCCAACGAGACCACCGTCAACCTGATCGCCGACTCGCTGAAGATGGTGCTCACCGACCCGCGCTTCCGCGCCCACCTGTCCGGCGGCCAGATGACCCTGGGCGAGGCGCTGGACCAGGTGCTCTGGGACTCCCCGCCGATGTCGCTGGTGGCCGGCCGCTGGGCGACGGCCGACACCGAGCTCGGCGGCCAGCAGATCAAGGCCGGGGACCTGCTGCTGCTCGGGCTCGCGGCCGGCAACCTCGACCCAGTGGTGCGGCCCGACCCGACCGCCCCGCTGTACGGCAACCGCTCCCACCTGTCCTTCGGCGCCGGGCCGCACGAGTGCCCGGGCCAGGACATCGGGCGGCACGTCGCCGAGGCCGCCATCGACATCCTGCTCACCCTGCTGCCGGACGTGCGGCTCGCGGTGGAGGAGGAGGAACTGGTCTGGACCTCGTCCTGGATCTCGCGCCACCTGACGGCGCTGCCGGTGGAGTTCACCCCGCGCGACATCGACCCGGACCCGGTGTCGGTCGCCGAGGCGGAGCGGGCGGCCCAGCTGGCGGCAGAGGCGCAGCGGGCGGCGGACACCGCGCTGGCCGCCCGGATCGAGGCGGCCGGGGCCGCCGCCGGGACGGAGGGGGCCGGGGCCCCGACCGTCCCGGCGCAGCGGCGCCGCTGGTGGACCGTGCTGGCCGGCGTCTTCCGGCGCTGAGCGGTCCGCGTCCAGGGCCCCGGGGGCGCCGGCGGCGTCAGCCGTCGCGCCCGTCCCGCCCGTCGGTGCGGCGCCGGTACAGGGTGAAGGTGTCCCCCGGGGTGAGGTCGCCGTGCGGCCCGTCGAAGGTGTAGTAGGTGACCTTCATGGTGGTGGTGCCGCCGCGCCGGTCGCCGGGGTCGACCTCGAAGGCGGCGAAGCCGTGGGCGTGTTCGCGGTCCTGGACGGCCGCCCACGGCGCGTCCTCGGTGAGCCAGACCGACTCCCGGTAGGGCGCGCCCGGCTTGGGGTCCTCCAGGCCGACGACCACTCGGCCCTTGGGCTGCGGGAAGAGGTCGTCCTGAGTGGTGGCGGCGTTGCCGCCGGCGCCGATGATCATGTGGACGGTGCCCCGCCCGGTGTCGACCATGTCCTTGCGGGTGTCGGTCGGCACCGGGGTGCGGGTGTCGTTGGGCAGGGTGCCGCGGACGGGGTGGGAGCGCTCGTAGTAGTGCTCGTGGCCGCAGACCACCAGGTCGACCCCGTAGGCGTCGAACAGCTCGCCCCAGGTCTCGCGGATGCCGAGGTCGCTGCCGGCGCCGTGCATGGAGCTGGAGATCATCGGGTGGTGCATGCAGACCACGATCCAGTCGATCGCCCGGCTGCCCCGGGCAGCGCGCAGCTCGCGTTCCAGCCAGCGCTGTTGGGCGCCGCCGGAGTAGCCGCGCAGGTAGCGGTCGCCGGAGTTCTGGATGGCCACGTCGTCGTTGGCGAGGCTGATGAAGCGCACCGAGCCGACGGTGAAGGCGTACCACATGCCCCGGGTCTCCTCGTCGGAGGAGGCCGAGGAGTCGGGAAGGGAGAAGTAGGCCTGGTAGCCGAGGGCGCCGATCGGGCCGTTGCCGCCCTCGTTCTCGTGGTTGCCGACGCAGGGCATCCAGGGACGCAGCCGGGTGGAGCGGCTGTTGCTGATGAACCAGTCGGCCCAGGTCGCGGTGCGGCTCTGGCCGTGCCGGCCGGCGTAGGAGGAGTAGCAGAGGTCGCCGTTGACGAGGTTGAACAGCGGCCCGACGCGTTCGACGGCGGCGACGATGTCGGCGCTGGCCGAGGTGCCGACCTGGCTGCTCATGTACACCGGGTACTTGCCGAGCGGCGAGGGCATGCCGTCGGGGAAGTTGACCAGGCGCCGCAGGTTGGGGGCGGCCTGGTCGCCGAAGCTGGTGAAGGTGAACGGGGCCCGGCCGCGCGGCGCGGTGGTGAAGGTGCCCGTCTCGGGGGTCGCTCCGTCGTGGCCGGCGCTGTAGAGGTAGGTGGTGCCGGGGCGCAGGCCGGTGAGGCGGGCGTGGTGGACGTACACCTCGACCTTGTCGAGCGAGTCCCGGTAGGTGCGGGTCTCGGCCTGGACGACCCGGCCGAGGCCGCCGTCCGGTGAGCCGTAGCGCACCTGGGGGCGGCGGACGGACTGCGGGGTGAGCCAGGAGACGGTCATCTCGGTGCCGGCGTCGGTGCCGAACTGCAGGTGCAGGCCGGTCACTCCGGCCGTTCCGGCGCGGTGCGGGGTGGTCAGTAACAGCGGGCTGGTGGGGGCGTCGTCGGCCGGTCCGGCGGCCGCGGGTTGCGCGGCCGCCGTCGAGCCTGCTGCCACCAGGGCGGCGGCTCCGGCCGCCGAGGTGCCCTTGAGGATGGACCTGCGTGCAATGGTCATGGAAGCTCCGCCTGTCGAGTGGGGGGTTCGACGGGCAGTCACTTTAATGACATGTACGCGTAAAGACGATCGTTTCGACGAATCCGGCCGCAAGGAGACGGCGAGACACCCCTTAAAGCTTGCGGGCCAGCCCCCCGTACACCGAGACCTCCTCGTCGGCCAGGATCGGGGTCGCGGCGTCCCCGAGCTCCGGGTGCCAGCGGTTGATCAGGACCACGCCCGGCTCCTCCAGTTCCAGCCCGGCGAAGAAGCGCTCGACGCCCGCGTGCGAGCGGACGTGCACCTCGATCCCCGCCTCGGCGTAGCGGCGGGTGCCGATCGCGGCCCGGTCGGGCGAGGTGTCGGCGGTGCCGGCGGTCAGCGCCAGGAAGCTGCCGACGGGCAGGGCGTCCAGCAGCTTGCGGACGGGCGGGTGCGCGGCCTCGTCGGAGAGGAAGTGGACGATGTTGATCAGCGTCAGCGCGACCGGCTCGTTCAGGTCCAGGGTGGCGGCGACCGCCGGGTCGGCCAGGAACTGTTCGGGCTCGCGCAGGTCGCCCTGAACGTAGGCGGTGCGGCCCTCGGGGGTGCTGGAGAGCAGTGCGCGCGAGTGGGCGAGCACGATCGGGTCGTTGTCCACGTACACCACGCGGCACGCGGGGTCGACGGACTGGACGATCTCGTGCAGATTGGGCGCGGTGGGGATTCCGGTGCCGACGTCCAGGAACTGGCGGATGCCGTGCACCTCGGCGAGCCGGCGGACCATCCGGTGCATCACCGCGCGGGCGGCGGTGGCACCCGCGCGGGCGCCGGGCAGGTCGGCCAGGACGCGGTCGCCGACCTCGCGGTCCGCCGGGAAGTTCGTCTTCCCGCCGAGCAGGTAGTCGTAGACGCGGGCGGAGTGCGCCCGGTCGGTGCGCAGGTCGACCTGCGGCGGCTCCTCGAATCCGACGTCCGTCAGCCAGCTGTCCGCGGCATTGAACTCCGGTACGTCCTCGTCCGGCGCATTGGTGTCCACGCGCTCGCCCCTCCCCGTTCGGCGGTCTGTCCGGACCACTCAACCACAGCCGATGATCATCCGTCAGGCGGTTCCCGGTGAACGGCGGGCGCCGGTCTGCGCCTCCCGGACGGCGGCGGCGAAGGAGGGCACCTTGACGGCCGTCAGCAGGCCGAGGGCGGGGCCCAGGGTGCAGAGGGTGACGTACCCGGGGATCACGCCGAGCCAGTGCCGGCCGCTCAGCCACTCGGCGAGCAACGGGAAGGTGCCGCCGAACGCGGCGATGGTGGCCGCGTTGACCACCCCGAGCCCGACCGCCCGCACCTCGGTCGGGAACAGCAGCCCGGTGAAGACGTTGAGCGTGCCGAGCACCGTCGCCACCAGCATCCCGAGCAGGACGGCGACGACCTGGAACGGCAGCCAGCCCTGGCGCAGCCCGGCGAGCAGCAGCCCGACCAGCGGGATCGGCAGGGCGAACCCCAGCCGGGCGACGGGCAGCAGGCCGAAGCGGTCGGCGGCGGCGCCGGTGAGCAGCATGGTGGCCAGCACCACGCCGAGCACCACGGTCATGAAGGAGGCCGCCTGCTCCTTGTCGATCACGTGGTAGGCGGCAGCGTACTGCGGCAGGTAGACCAGCGCGAAGTAGTAACCGACCGTCCCGCCCAGGGTGTTGAGGAAGACGGTGAGCACCGCCCAGCGGTGTTCGCGGAGCATCCGCAGGAAGGGCGGGCGGGCCGCCGCCGCCGTCCGGGCCCGGGCGCGGTGGAATTCGGCACTCTCCGGCGCCCACCGGCGCACCCAGACGGCAGCCAGTCCGAGCAGCGCGGCCACCACGAAGCCCCAGCGCCAACCACCGTTCTCCAGGCCGGACTTGCCGATGGTGTGGATGAGCAGGGTGAGCACCCCGAAGGAGAGCAGCGAGCCGAGGATGATCCCGCCGTAGGAGACGGAGCTGAAGGCGAAGCGGTGCCGGGGCGGGGCGGTCTCGGTCACGTACGCGGCCACGCTCGGCGCCTCCCCGCCGAAGGCGAGCCCCTGCACCACCCGGGCGAGGACGGCCAGGACGGCCGCCCAGAGGCCGATCGCGCGCTGGCCGGGGACGGCGGCGATGCCCAGGCTGGCGGCGGCGATCACCGCCATGCCGAGACTCAGGGCGAAACGCCGCCCCCGGGTGTCGCTGAGCCGGCCGATCAGGTACGAGCCGACCGGCCGGGCCACGAAGCCCACCGCGAAGGTGACGTAGGCGCCGAGGACCCCGCTGATGCCGTGCTTGCCGTGGCCGAAGAGGTCCGCGGCGAAGTAGGGCGCGAGGACGGCGTAGATGTTCCAGTCGAAGGACTCGACCACCGAGCCCACCGTGGCCGCCGCCAACTCCCTGCGCCGGCCGCCGGTTTCCGGGCTGTCACGGAGCGGGGTGACCGCACTGCTTTCTGTCATGGCCCCAGCATGGCACCGTTCGGGGCGCGGCGGAATCGGTCGGCCCGGCATCGGCCGACGGCACCGGCCGGCCCGGCCCGGCCCAACTCCCGGGAATACCAATGTGACTGATGTGACCACCTGGTGATATTTGTGTGCGGTGCATTCCATGATCACCCACTCCTCGCGGCGCGCCCTGCCCGCCGCCGTCGCGGCCCTCACCGCCGCCGCCCTGCTGGCCGGCTGCACCGGCGGGAGCAGCGACAAGGCCGCGTCCACGACCGCCGCCACCGCCGCCACGCCGAGCGCGACCCCGACGCCCACCCCGACCGCCAAGCCCACCGGCGCCGCCGACCCGGCCCTCAAGGCCTTCTACGGCCAGCAACTCGCCTGGGCGGCCTGCCCGAAGGACCCGCAGAACGACGCGGACACCTCGGCCCTGCAGTGCGCCACCCTCAAGGTCCCGCTGGACTACACCGCGCCGGCCACCGGCACCCTGGACGTCGCCGTGGTGCGCAACCCCGCCACCAAGCCCGACCAGCGGATCGGCTCGCTGCTGCTCAACCCCGGCGGCCCGGGCGGCTCCGGCGTCCAGATGGTCACGTACGGCCCGAAACGCTTCGACGGCCCGCTGCACGACCGCTACGACCTCGTCGGCTTCGACCCGCGCGGCGTGGCCGGCACCAGCCCGCTCAAGTGCCTCGACGACCAGGCCAGGGACGACTGGCTCGACACCGACGCGCCCGGCGCCGACCACGGCAAGCAGCTCGCCGACGCCTGCCAGGCCAAGTACGCCCAGGTACTGCCCTTCGTCAGCACCCGCAACACCGCCCGGGACATGGACGTGCTGCGCGCCGCCCTCGGCGACCAGAAGCTCAGCTACCTCGGCATGTCCTACGGCACCTACCTCGGCTCGCTCTACGCCGAGGAGTTCCCGGACCGGGTCGGCCGG
Source organism: Streptomyces sp. 1114.5 (assembly GCF_003635085.1). Taxonomy (NCBI): domain Bacteria; kingdom Bacillati; phylum Actinomycetota; class Actinomycetes; order Kitasatosporales; family Streptomycetaceae; genus Streptomyces; species Streptomyces sp. 1114.5. Next base: position 5,121,683 of record NZ_RBXE01000001.1, on the reverse strand, counting down.
CTCGTCCTGGACGGCGCCACCTCGCCCTCCACGCCCCTGGTGCAGCACAACATCGAGCAGCAGGCCGGCTTCGAGCGGGCCCTGAAGGCCTTCGCCGCCGACTGCGTCACCAAGGACCCGTGCCCGCTCGGCACCGACGCCGGCGCCGCCCCGCAGAAGCTCGCCGACTTCCTCGACGGGCTCAAGGACAAGCCGCTGAAGACCACCAAGGGCCGCACCCTCACCTCCAGCGCGGCCTGGACCGGCGTCATCAGCCGGCTCTACGGCGGCGAGAAGGCCTGGAGCAGCCTGCGCAACTCCCTCGGCTGGGCCATGGTGCGTGGCAAGGGCGACGACCTGCTCGCCATCGCCGACGGCTACAACGGCCGTGACAAGGACGGCCGTTACGCGCCCTCCGCGGACGCCTACACCGCGATCCACTGCGCCGACGGCGCCACCGACGCCCCGGCCGGCGAGCAGCTGCAGGCCGCACTGACCGACCTTGCCGCCAAGGCCCCGCTGGTCAGCAAGCACGACCCGCTCGCGGCGCTGTTCGACCCGGACTGCCGGATCTGGCCGTTCCGCGCCACCGAGAAGCCGCACGTCATCACGTCGGCCGCCGCCGCGCCCATCGTGGTCGTCGGCAGCACCGGCGACCCGGCCACCCCGTACGCGTGGTCCGAGAAGCTCACCGCCGAGCTGGGCAACGCCGTCCTGCTCACCCGCGACGGCGAGGGCCACACCGCGTACGGCGCGAGCACGTGCATCCGCGCCTCGGTCGACGCCTTCCTGGTGGACGGAACCGTGCCGACGGCGGGGACGCACTGCCCGACGGACTGACCCGCGGCGCGCCAGGGCCTGCCCGGCAAGAGCCGCCGGACAGGCCCTGGCGAACGGTCCCGTGCACCCGGCCCGCCGGCCGGGTGCACGGGACCGCTGTGCGTCCGGTGTCCGGGGTCAGCCGCGCGGCAGGACCAGGGACTGCACGTCCGGCAGCTTGCGCCAGTCGCTGGAGACGATGCCGGCGTGCGCCTTGGCCAGCTGCTCGACGCGGGCCCGGGCCTGGTCGGCCGTCGGGTCGGTGCCGCTGATCTGCGGCGCGACGTTCTGGGCGTCCGTCATCACCAGCAGGTAGTGCGCGGCGTCGTACCACGCGGTGTCGATGCCGTTGACGTAGGTCGCGGCGTCGCCGTCGAAGACCACGAACCACGGGCGGATCGAGGTGTCCGCGCCGGTGTACTGGGCCCGCGGGTCGCCCGCCGTGGCGCCGAGCACCGACGGGAAGACCTGGGCCTGGCCGATCCGGCCCGCCGCCGCGAGGTCGCGCAGGTGGCGGCCGTACTCGACGTCGGTGTGCAGGGTGTCGAAGGGGTTGCTCAGCTCGACGGTGCCCGGGATCGCGTACAGCAGAACCTTCCCGGCCAGCGCCGAACGGCTCGGCCAGTTGCCCGCCCGCACGGCCTCGTCCAGGGTGGCGTAGGAGCCGCCGCCGGGCTTGGCCAGCAGGTCGGCCGGGCGCAGCACGGCGGAGCCGAGGTGCTGGGCTATCAGCGCGTCCAGCTGGTCCGGGCCCATCCCGAGGTTGGCGGAGAAGCCCGGCTTCAGCTCCAGCTTGATCACCAGCGGCCCGGCGGCCGGGTGCGCGGCGAGCCAGACCCGCACGTCGTCCAGGCAGTTCTCCAGGTTCTTGTTGGTGCCGCCGCTGTACAGCTGGGAGGGCGTGGTCGCGGCGGTGCAGTTGTTGCTGTTGCCGAGCGGGTTGGAGTGGCTGACCTTCCACTCCTTGGTCACGATGTTCGGCCAGAGGTCCAGCTCGATCATCCCGGTGCCGGTGTCCAACCCCTGGGCCAGGTACGGGAAGGCGGCCGGGTCGTAGGTGTTGTGCAGGCCGACGGTGGTGGCCGAGCCGAACGGCAGGTCGCCCGTGCCGCTCGCGGTGGCGCCCGCCGGTGCGGCGTCCGCGGGGACGGTGGCCAGCAGCGCGGCGGCGCCGGCGAGCAGGCCGGCGGCGAGGAATCCGGACAGGGTACGGCGTGCGGTCATTGGGAACCCCCCGAGGTTCGGAACGTGCCAGGGCGCCCTCTTCCGGGCGACCTGGCGAAGCATCGCCGACCAGGGCGTGCTTCGTGTGAAGAAGGCACGACAATAGCGTGACGGCTGAGCTGCTTCTCCCCCGCACCCCTCCCCTTCCGTCACCTGCGCTGCTTCCGCCACTTGCGCCCACCAACGGTGGTGACGGGATGTCACGGGATAGCGTGGGCGCGCGAACAGGGTGCGGTCCGTCCGCACCGAGGCGCCGAGCGACACGGAGGAAGCCGATGTCCCTGGTCCGGGTCCACAATTTCTCGATCTCCCTCGACGGCTACGGCACGGGCGAGGGGCAGAGCCTCGACTCGCCGTTCGGCCATGCCGCCGACCACCTGCACCGCTGGTTCTTCGACACCCGGACGTTCCGGCAGCTGCAGGGCCAGGAGGGCGGCGCCACCGGCGTGGACGACGCGATGGCCCGCACCTGGGGCGACGGCATCGGCGCCGAGATCATGGGCCGCAACAAGTTCGGCCCGCAGCGCGGCCCCTGGCAGGACGAGGAGTGGCAGGGCTGGTGGGGCCCCAACCCGCCGTTCCACACCCCGGTGTTCGTGCTCACCCACCACCCGCGCCCGAGCCTGGAGATGGACGGCGGCACGACCTTCCACTTCATCGACGCGACGCCCGAGGAGGCGCTGCGCCAGGCCCGGGAGGCGGCCGGCGGCAAGGACGTGCGGATCGGCGGCGGCCCGCGCACCGTCCGCGCCTTCCTGGAGGCCGACCTGATCGACCACCTGCACGTGGTCGTGGTGCCGATCGTGCTCGGCCGGGGCGAACCGCTCTGGGCGGGCCTCGAAGGGCTGGAGCAGCGCTTCACCACCGAGGCGGTGGCCTCCCCGAGCGGGGTCACCCACCTCACCTTCACCCGGCGGTAGCGGGCCGGGTCGCACGAAAGCCGAACGGCGGCCTCCCTGCGAGCTGCAGGGAGGTCGCCGTTCGGCGTTCCGGCCGGATCAGGGGCCGGCTGGAGCAGGGCCGGCCGGAGCAGGAGCCGCCGGAGCGGGGCTGCGCCGATCAGACCCGGTCGGCCGCGATCAGCACGTACTGGAACGAGCCGTCCTTGTAGGAGTTGATGAACGCCTCCTCGATGCCGGTCACCAGCGAGGTGGTGGCGCGCAGCTCCCAGTAGGGCAGGGTGTCCGGGGTCAGGTCGATGACGGCCTGCGGGACCAGGCGGTTGTCGGCCATCGCCCGCAGGTACTCGCGGCGGGAGTGGATGTTGCACTCGAAGTGGGCGTTGATCTGCGAGACCCACTTCGAGGGCTGCCCGTAACGCGGGTTCCAGCAGCCGGTGATGGTGACGTACCGGCCGCCGACGCTCAGCACCCGGGAGTGCTCGGCGAACAGGTCGTGCAGGTCGACGTACATGCTGGACTCGTTGTTCCAGGAGCCCGCGACCGAGCCGGTCTCGAAGGGCATGTCCAGCATGTTGGCGACCCGGGAGCGGACGGAGTCGCCGATGCCGAGCTCGGCGGCGCGCTTGTTGCCGAAGTCGGCCTGCTGGGTGGAGAGGGTCACGCCCTCCACCCGGCAACCGAAGCGCTGGTGGGCCATCACCATCGAGCCGCCGCGGCCGCAGCCGGCGTCGACCAGGAGGCCGTCGGCCGGGATGTCGCCGAGGTGGTCGAGCAGCACGTCGGCCTGGGCGGACTCCAGGCGGTGCAGCTCGGCGATCACCTTCTTCTCCCGCTCGCTGTCGGTCGGGTCGCCGATCGCGGCCTGGTCGATCTCGCCGATGCCGTAGTGGTGGTGGTAGAGGCCGTCGACGTCGCCCAGGCGAAGGTTGACCGGGCGAGCCTCGTGGTCCCAGTAGCGTGCGATGTCGCCCTGGTAGGGAGTCGCCGGGCCGGGGATGGACTTGCCGGCGGTGGTGATGTCGTCGGTCACGGACATGGATCTGCTCCAGAATTCTCACGCATGGTGGTCAGTTGGCGAGCAAAAAACGACTGCCGGGACGGATCGTCACCAGAAGTCGGGCAGGGTGTAACGGAAGGTGTTGGTCTGGTGCCAGTAGTGGTTGCCGTCGAGCCACGCGGACACCCCGCGCAGGAACCGGACGAGGGTCGGCACCGGACAGGCGACGGCCAGCGCGGCCGCCTCGGCCTCGAAGGCGTGCATCAGCTCGTTGTGGACCTCGACGGCCTTCAGGTAGCCCTCCTTGCGCGAAACGCCCTCGCGCTCGGAGATCACCACTGGCAGGTTCAGGTGCACCCCGGGGCTGGACAGCTCCTTGGTGTACGAGTACAGGTCGTTGACGATCGTGGTGGCGTTGCCGGCCAGCGCGATCACCCGTTGCATCGCGGGCAGCGCGTGCAGCTCGGCGGGCAGCTCGTAGCCGCCGACGGTGTCGGTGATCGTCGGGCAGGGGCGGAAGTTGTTGAACTGGCGCATCGCCAGGTACTCCCACACCTCCGGGATGTGGTCCGTCTCCGCCCAGGCGGCCTCGGCCAGGTACCCCATGTGCAACCGCGCCATGTCGTGCCGGAAGCGGTCCGCCTGGGAGGGCGTCGAGGCGCGGACGAAGTACTCCATCGCCGAGTGGTAGGCGCGCCGGGGCGCGTCCGCGGCGAGCGAGGCCTGCCAGGCCGGGTGGTACTCCGGCGTGGTGTGCAGCGCGTCCAGCGCGGTGTGCGCGAGCAGCAGGCGGCTGCCCAGACCGACGGGCGAGCCGCCGAGGTCCTCGCAGTAGCAGTCGTCCACCGCGTTCTCCGCCACCATCAGGCGGGCCGCGAGCATCAGGTGGTCGACGCTGGGCGCGTCGGGATGGCAGGCCACCATGTAGCGCCCGGTGGAGAAGCCGTCGAAGTCCTTCTCCCACTCCGGCGGGTAGAGCTCGATCTCGTCGATCGCCCAGGCCTTGATCTTCAGGCTGAGGGCCTCCACCCGGGCCGGGTCGGGCTCGGCGATCGGGTGGTGGTAGAGGCCGGGGATCGGGTCGCCGGCCTTGGGCTTGCCGCCGCTCGGCGGCGCGGAGGCCTCCGGCTGTACCGGCACGGTCGGCACGGCCGGGACGTTCGGCTGCGCCTGGACGGCCGGCTCGGGGGCGGGCGCCTCGGGCACCTCGGTCCGGGGCGTGAAGTGCAGGCCCGAGGTGCCGAGTCCGCTGGGCCCGCGCAGGATCCGGTCCAGGGCGGTGGTGTTCACGCGCTCACCACCGCGGCGGGCGCATGGTCGAGCGGCGTGTCCGCTCTGCCGCGCAGGGGCATGAAGCCTCCTCTGATAAGGATCGCAAGATATGACGGGTCGTCATCCCGTCTGCCACGAAGGGGATCTCCGAACGCGGGCCCCGTCTCGCTCGGTTCCCCACCGTAGGCGCGAAGCCGCGTTCCGGAACGCAACGGACGATCTTCTTAACCCGATAGGGTGAACGTTCATGCTGAGGGCGCCCGGGCGAGCCCCTGTCATGCATCGGTCTGCCCGCCTGCCGCGTCAACCTGGCGACCATTGCCCGTGTCCCGCACCCGCCACCCGCGTTGGGCCGGTCGTGGCAGCGACTGTTCGAAGACAAAAGAGCTCAACCGGCGGCCGGCTGCCACGTGTTGGTCACACCTTCGCCCCGTTCGAAGGGAGCGCGCAGTGGCAGCGATCTCGATGCCGGACTTCTCCCTTCCGTGGCCGGCCCGCCTCGACCCCCGTCCGGAGACGGCGCGGGCACACAGCCTGCTCCGGGTCCGCGCGATGGGAATGCTCGAACCCGTCTGGGACGAGCAGCGGTTCAGCGCGATGGACTTCGCGCTCTTCGCCGCGTGGACGCACCCCGACGCCACGCCCACAGGATGGACGGGGTGATCTTCCAGCGCGCCGCCGGTCCCGACCACGGACGTAAGGAGGAGAAGAATGGGGCGCGGCGCCGAGCGAGGATCGGGGCCAGGAAGGAAGAGCAGCGCATGGAGAGCCAGGCCCGCAGCCGCACCGCACTGGTCGAGCAGCTCATGGAGCGCTATCCCGACGTGCCGCGGGAGGCGGTGATCAAGGAGGACCTGCTGCGCGGCGGGATGGCCTTCGACGAGTCCGCGCTCAGCGGCAGCGCCGGCGCCGACGGGGGCGGCGAGGTCAAACCGAAGTCGTACTTCATCTTCTCCTTCGACCACCGCACCCTGCCCGAGCTGGGCGCTGCCGCGCTCAACCGGCCGCCGGAGGAGGTCGTACTGACCGGCGGGCCGTACGGGCTGCGCCGCACGGTGGTGTCGGTGCGGGTCAACCCGGACTCGCCGTACCGGGTCGGTGCCGGGGAGGACGGCACGCTGGGCCTCTACCTGGACGGCACGCGGATCGCCGATGTCGGCCTGCCGCCGATGCCGGACTACTACCGGCACACGCTGGCCAACGGGAAGTCGGTGATGGAGGTCGCCCCGACCATCCAGTGGGGATACCTGATCTACCTCACGGTGTTCCGGGTCTGCCAGTACTTCGGCGCCAAGGAGGAGTGCCAGTACTGCGACATCAACCACAACTGGCGTCAGCACAAGGCCGCCGGCCGCCCGTACACCGGGGTCAAGCCGGTGGAGGAGGTGCTGGAGGCGCTGGCGCTGATCGACGAGCACGACACCGCCCGGGCCTCCCGGGCGTACACCCTCACCGGCGGCGCGATCACCTCGCACGTCGGCGGCCGGGACGAGGCCGACTTCTACGGGCAGTACGCCAAGGCCATCGAGGAGCGCTTCCCCGGCCGCTGGATCGGCAAGGTGGTGGCGCAGGCGCTGCCACGTGAGGACGTCCAGCGTTTCCACGACTACGGCGTGCGGATCTACCACCCCAACTTCGAGGTGTGGGACAAGCGGCTCTTCGAGCTGTACTGCCCCGGCAAGGAGCGCTACGTCGGCCGCGACGAGTGGCACCGCCGGATCCTGGACTCCACCGAGGTGTTCGGCCCCGAGAAAGTGATCCCCAACTTCGTCGCGGGCGTGGAGATGGCCGAGCCCTTCGGCTTCGCCACGGTGGACGAGGCGATCGCCTCCACCGAGGAGGGACTGCGCTTCTTCATGTCCCACGGCGTGGTCCCGCGCTTCACCACCTGGTGCCCCGAGCCGACCACCCCGCTGGGCAGGGCCAACCCGCAGGGCGCGCCGCTGGAGTACCACATCCGGCTGCTGCAGACCTACCGCGCCACCCTGGAGGAGTTCGGCCTCTCCTCCCCGCCCGGCTACGGCCCGGCGGGCCCGGGGAAGGCGGTCTTCTCGGTCAGCTCCTTCATGGACTCGCTGCCCGCCTGACGCTACCGGGGATCGGGGCCGCCACCGCGACCGGCGGCGGCCCCGATCCCCGGACCGGTCAACCGACTGGCTGCGGGCGGACGGTGAGGATCTGCTCGGCGCGGCCGATCGGCCCGTGCTCGTCGTGCAGGACGGTGCTGGTGACGCCGTGGCCGGCCGGGCCGAAGCTGACCCTGGTGTCCAGGCCGGTCCAGCGGCCCTCGGGGCGGCGGAAGAGGTGGATCGTCAGGTCGGTGTTGGGGAACATCCACGCGGTGGGGCTCTGCCGGACGGCGATGCCGTTGGCGGTGTCCACCAGGGCGACGAAGGAGGCCTGCGGGCTGCTGGGCTCGCCGGCGACCAGCCCGACCGGGGTGGAGATCCAGGCGGCGGCCCGGCCGGGGGCGCGCTCGCGGCGGCGGACGTCGATCGAGGCGATGTAACCGCCGCCCCACAGCTCGCTCATCGCCCAGGGCTCGAACTCCTCGGGGGCCGGGATCGGTTCGTCGTGCGTCCCGGCGACGGCGGCGGTGTCGAGCTCTGCGAGGAACCACGCGCGGGCCCGGACGACGGCGCGCTCCCCGATCACCACGGTGGCCTCGACCAGCTCGATGGTGCGCCCGGGCCGGACGGTCTCCACCGTGATCTCGAACTCCTCCAGGGCGATCAGGCCGAGTATGTCGAAGCTGATCCGGGCCAGCGCCAGGCTGTCGCCGGTCTGTCGGCGGTCGGCCCCCTGGGAGTCGGCGCGGTGGCCGTCGGCGCGGTGGCAGTCGATGGCGTGGACGATCAGGCCGGCCAGCGGGCTGAAGTGCTGCTCGTCGGGGTGCCAGGCACCCTGGGCGTGCGGGGTGGGCTTGTAGCTGTGCTCGCCGGTGCGCTGGTAGTAGCTCTCGGGCGCGGTGGTGGGGGTGGTCACGGGCGCTTCTCCTCGGGCCGATCGTGGTGCGCCGGGCGGGGCGCCGACGGGTTGCGACGGCGCCCGACCTCGGCGTTCAGGATCGTAAGGGGCCGAACCGCCGCCCGGCCGTGGCGGTGACGCATCCCACACCCGGTGCGCCCTCGGACAGCGCGCGGGCAGCCGGCGGGCTGTCAGTGCGCGACGAGCGGGTAGTGGTCGGAGAGGTCGGTGTAGGTGTAGCTCTTGCCCCAACTGCTCACCGTCCAGGGCGTGCTGTGCACCCGGGCGACCTGGTTGGTGTACTGCTGGGGGCGGGCGTGGTCGGCGCGGTAGAGCACGTAGTCGAGGTCCTCCTTGGGCTCGCCCGGGTAGCGGTAGGCGGCGACCGAGTTGTCGGCGGTGTCGAAGGAGTACGGCCAGCCGGTGCGGGCGGAGGCCGGGGCGAGGTTGCCGTTGGTCAGCAGGGCCTGGTACTCGGAGCCGTGGGAGTCGATGTTGAGGTCGCCGGCGAGGACGATCGGCTCGTCGGCGGGGATCCGCTTGCCGTCCAGGAAGGTGCGCATGGCAGTGAGCTGCCTGGCCCGGATGTCCGCCGCCTGGCCGCTGGAGCAGCCCGAGTCGGTGGACTGCAGGTGGGTGCCGACCACGTGGGTGCGGCGGCCGTCGACGTCCAGCACCGCGTAGGCGAAGCCCTTGTTGGACCAGTAGTCCGAGCCGCAGGCGTCCTTGTAGACGTACTGCTCCTTGTGCAGGATCGGCCACTTGCTGAGCAGGGTGACCCCGCCGTCCTCGGGGGTGGTGGAGCTGTAGCTGCCGGAGGTGGCGTCCCAGCCGCTCGTGGACCGGCCGACCACGGGCGTGTGGTACGGGTAGGCGGCCGAGGCCTTGGCGACCAGTGCGTCGGAGGCCGCGTTGTCGAAGGCCTCCTCCAGGACGACCACGTCGTGGCCCTGGAAGAAGTCCGCCGCGGCGATGGCCTGCGCCCGGTACTGCTGGCCCCAGTTGGGGTAGAGGTTGGTGCTCATCAGGAAGACGTTGTAGGTGAGCACGTCGAGCGGGGGCGCGGTCGTTGGTGCGGTCTCGGCCGAGGCGGGGGCCGCGCCGAGCGTGGCGATCACGGTGGCGGCGGCACCGGCGGCGAGGGCACGGCGGACGGACGAGAGCGACATCTGGGCTCCGTGGGGTCGGGGGAACAGCGGGGAACAGCGGGGATGTGACGTGGACCCGCCGGACGACGGGATGGTACGTATCCAATGTGCTTGTCCGTACGGTCCGCAAGACCTCGGACGAGCACCGGGTGAACTCGCGGGTAACGTCGACGGTGACTCCACGTCAGCTTCACACCGGATCCACGGCCGGCCCGGGGCCGGGCCACCCGGGTTCCCAGCCGTCCGGGCCCGCCGTCACACTGTCGCAGGCACGGAAAGCGACAGCACCGAACGGGGGATCCATGGCCGGGAAGAAGAACGGGAAGAAGAAGCAGAAGCGACCGCTCGCGGAGGGGGTCGTCCGGCCCCCGAAACGGGTCCGCAGACGACCCGAGCCGAAGCTGTCGCCGCGGGCCGTCCGCCGCACGGCATGGCTGGTCGGGCTGCTCACTCCGGTGCTGATGATCGGACTGGCGGCGCTCGGTACCAACCCGGACTACGCGGTCCTCGGCGGCGTCCTCGCCTTCCTGGTGTTCGTCGCGGGCTTCCTCGGCCTGGGCCTCGTCCGGCCCAGCGGCTGGGTCATCTGGCCGGCCGTCCTGTTCGGGGTGCTGCTGCTGGTACTGCCGGTGTCGAGCCTCCGCGCGCAGATCATCGCCCATCGCGGGGTGGAGACCGAGGTGGTGGTCACCGCGGCCCACAGCTCCCGGGACAAGAGCGGGAGGGTGAGCTGGACCTGCGACATCCGCCGGGCCGACGGGCAGCCGCTGCCGCACGGCCAGGTCGGCGGCTTCGGCTGCTCGGCCCGGGCCAAGGACACCACCGAAACCGTACTGGTCGACCCGGCGGGCTGGGCCCCGCCCGCCCCCACGGACGAGGACCTCTCCTTCCGAGGCAGCGGCGTCTACGTCGTCGCCGTACTCGCCGCGCTGTGGGGCCTGCTCACTCTCGGCGCGGCCCGGCGCACGCTCCAGGAGCCGAACGCGACCGCGGGTCAGAAGGCCGACCGGGAAGGCAGGGTCGGTGCCAGGGCGGGCGGCAGGGGAGGCGGCCGGGGCGCCGTATGAAGCGCGTACACCCCCCTGTCGGGGCCCGGGGAGGCAGGCGTAGGGTGCGCGGTGTGAACGAACTGATCTTCCGGGGGAAGGACCTGTTCCGTCCCTCGTGGTCGAACCTCATTCCGGTGCTGCTGGTGCTCGGTCTCCAACTCGGCCTCGGTGCGTGGAAGCTCGGCCCCGTGGGCACGTTCTGGCTGGTCTTCGGGACCTTGGCGCTCGGCGTGCCGCTCTTCGTCATCAGCTGGCGCTCCTGGAGCCGGGTCGGCACCGACGGCATCACCATCAACTGGGGTGTCGGGCGCGGCCGTACCCACCCGTGGCACGAGGTCCGGTGGGTCGACGTGCGGGAGACCAAGGGCAACGGCTCGACCTCCTACGCGGCGCGGATCCATCTCACCCGCGGGCGGCGCCGCTCGCTGCCCGGCCTCCAGACCAGCGCGATCTACCCGGCCGTGGACTTCGACGTGAACTTCCAACGGCTGGTGAACTGGTGGGAGTTCAGCACGGACCCGACGCAGCGCAGCCGGCCGGGGAAGCAGCTGCGGGACCGGGTGACGCCCACGGTGTTCGGTGTGATCCTCGGGCTCGTGCTGTCCGCCGGGGTCATCGTCGTCGTCATCCTGCAGGGGCCGTAGCGCGGTCGGCGCGCCGGCCGGACAGCGATCGGCCCCGGCTCCCCGTGCGGGAGCCGGGGCCGACCTGTGTTCGGCCTGCCTGCGGCGAGGTCAGCGCTGCGGCGGGTACGGCTGCCCCTGCGGCGCCGGGTACGGCTGCTGCGGCGGGTACGGCTGGCCCTGCGGCGGGTAGGGCTGCTGGGACGGGTAGGGCTGGCCCTGCGGCGGCACGTACGGCTGGCCCTGCGGTGCCGGGTAGGGATGCTGGGGCGCTGGGTACGCCTGCTGCGGCGGGTAGGGCTGCCCCTGCGGCTGGGGGTAGGGCTGGCCCGGTGCCATCGGGTAGGCCTGCTGCAGGGGGTACGGCTGCCCCTGCGGCGCGAGTTCGAAGGGCTGCGAGCTCGGGTCGATCGACCCGGGCGGGAAGGCCGCGCTCAGCTGGTCCATCTCGGCCCGCCAGTAGCGGTGGATGTTCAGCCGGGTCGGCTTGGCCTCGCCGGGCAGCTGCAGGTACATCCGGCTCCAGAGGGAGGCCCGCTTGACCTGGCTGACCGGGAAGGCGTGGCGCGGGTAGACCGCGACCACGTCGCCGGGCCGGTTGGTCCAGCGGCTGGCCGTGTTGACGACCACCGAGCTGTTGGTGAGCGTCAGGAAGTAGAACCGGCGGGTCAGGGCGACGATCAGGCCGAGCAGCGGCACCTCGTCGAAGACCGCGTTGAGCCACGGGCTGGGGCCGGTCTCCACGTGCACGCACGCGATGAAGGCCTCCCCCGGTGGTGCCACCTGCGAGAGTTTCTCGATGACCTGGGCCTTCTGCTTCGCCCGGCGTATTGCCATGCTTTCGGTACCTCTTGCCCGTCGGGTCCGCCGACCTTGCTCGGCGGAAAAATCGGCTGAGGCTAGCAGGTGGTGACGAGGCCTTGAACAGCCCGTTTAGGCAAAGCTTTTGCCCCTTTTTCCCATCGCCGCCGGACGGTTAAAGCCTGGGACAAAAATTCGCGCGCAGCCTTGCCGATAATGTGATCAGATGTGTATGCACTGTGGCGCTGCGAGCCACAGGGGAGGAAAGGCCCGGTCGTCCGATCAGGCCCAGTCACACAGGAGTTGTGCACCATCAACACCGCCATCCGCCGGGCCGCCCGCGGTGCGATGCCCGTCGCCGTCACCGCTTCCGTCCTCGCCACCGGCCTCGCCGCCTGTGGCACCGTCGAACAGCTCTCCGCCGCCCAGAAGGTGTCCAAGGCCTTCGGCAAGGTCGGTGACGGCAAGTCGGCCGGCTTCAAGCTCTCCATCGACGCCACCCCCGAACAGATCCTCGCCTTCGACAAGGCCACCGGAGCCGGGAACAAGGGCCTCGTCGGCACGGCCACGGGCGGAAAGGGCGCCGGCCGCAAGGGCTCCGGCGGCGGGCTGGACGAGCAGAGCGCCAAGGCGATGTCCGGGCTCGCGCTCTCCGTCGCGATCTCCGCCGACAAGCCGCTCAAGGACATCGAGGCCTTCAAGAGCGCGGCGGGCTCCGGCGGCAGCAACGACCTGACGCTCGACAGGTCGGTGCGCGTCTCCTACGTGCTCTCCGACCGCAGCGGCACCGCGCTGCTGGAGTACCGCCAGGTCGACGCCAAGGGCTACCTGCACGTCGACGCCAAGGGCCTGGTCAAGCTGACCGGCGAGGACCCGTCCCAGGTGGACGCCGCCGGCAACGACCTGCCCGCCGACCTGGGCGCGGTCAAGGACGTGCTGGCCGGCAAGTGGGTCGCGCTCGACCTCCAGGAACTCGCCGACGCCGCGAAGAAGTCCGACGGCAGGAAGGCCGCGCCGAGCCCGGTGCCCAGCGCCGACCCGGAGGCCGCCAAGCAGCTGCTCAACTCGCTCAAGGACGTGCTCGGCCGCACCGTCACGTACGAGGACAAGGGCACCAAGGACGGCGCCGACCACATCTGGATGAGCGCTCCGGCCCGCCAGCTGGTGGACGAGCTGTTCAAGGCCGTCAGGCCGGTCGCGGACAAGTTCCCGCAGCAGTTGGGGAAGTTCCCGGCCCAGGCCCCGACCGACGTGCCGGACCGCAAGGTCGGCGTCGACCTCTACCTGAAGAACGGCGCCCTCTCCTCGGCCACCTTCGACCTCGCCCAGCTGCAGAGCAAGGTCGAGCCGGGCGTCAACTTCCCGGTGAAGCTCGCCTTCGACCAGTCGGCCCCGGACGTCCAGGCCCCGGCCGGCGCGACCAAGCTGACCAGCGACGACCTGATGAAGGCGGTGCTCGGCCTGGCCGCCGGCCCCGGCGCCGGCCTCGACCCCAAGGACGCGGGCGGCGCCCCGCCGCTCACCCCCGCGGCACCGCTGACCGACGCGCAGCTCAAGGAGCTCGCCAAGCTCGGCGTCCCGGAGGAGCAGGCGCGCGCCTTCAACACGCTCGGCATGACCTTCGAGGACATCAAGGAGATCGCGCAGGAGGGCTGATCCGCTCCTCTGCCCCGCTCCTCCGGGTCCGGCACGACCGGCCGACCGCCACCCGCGGTCGGCCGGTCGCATTTCCGGCCCGTTCTGCCCTTTCTCCGGCCGTACTCCGGCCTTGTCACACCCGCGTGCGGCGCCGGGCCGACAACTCGACCCGGCCGGAGCGGAGGTGGCTGCGGTGGCCGTCGGTGAACTCCAACCGCAGGCTGCGGTCGGCTTGGACGTCCACCACGACGGCGCTCTCGACGGCGGCGTAGGACGTCTCGCGGTATATCCACACCCGGTCCCCGACGTGGAACTCCGCCGTCTCCGAGACGATCACCGCGCTCACCTCCGCTCCGCTCCGGCCCCCGCACAGGGAGGTACGGACGGAACGCCCCTGCTGCTCAGGCGTGGGCGGCGGCGCAGTCGGGGTGGCCCCAGCTGCTGCCGACCTTGGTGATCTTGTCGCCCTTGGCGTACGGGCGGCTGCACGGGCAGGTCCCCGGGTAGCGGGCGGCCAGGGTGCGGGAGGTGCCGGTAGCGGTACCGGTACCGGTGCTGCGCGTCTTGGGGGCCTTGGGGGCCTTGGTGGCGGCCGCCGGGTCCGGTTCGGGCAGGTTCGCGGCGGTGCCCGAGGCGTCCTGCTGGGTGCGGGCGGCGTCGCTGGCGGCCTTGTCGGCGATGGCGTTCAGCGGGTCGCCGTCGACCTGGTGGGCCGGCACGTACACGAAGGTGACGTCCCGGCCCTCCAGCAGCGCGTCGATCGCCTGGATCAGCTCCTGGTTGGCGACCGGCTTGCCGGCCGCCGTCTTCCAGCCGTTGCGCTTCCAGCCCTTCAGCCACTTGGTCACCGAGTCGCGGGTGTAGGTGCTGTCCAGCCGGACCTCCAGCGGCACCGCCGGGTCCGTCGACGCCAACAGCCGCTGCAGCGCCGTCAGTTCGCCCACGTTGTTGGTGCTGTGCCCGAGCGCTCCGGACTCCCAGCGCTGGGGCGCCCCGGCGGCGTCCGCCACCACGTAGGCCCAGCCCGCCGGACCGGGGTTGCCCTTGGCTGCTCCGTCACACGCTGCAATGACTCGTTCGACCATGCCCCGATCATGCCTGCTCGGACCGGCCCGGGCCAAAGTCGCCCGGTCGCCCGATCGCCCAGGAGCGCCGAGCGGTGACGGCTCCCGGGGCGGGCTGCGCCGCACCCGGGGCGGCCTGGCAGGATCTCTCGCCATGGCATCCAGCGCGACACCCGGGACCTCCGGTCCCGGCCCAGCACCCAGCCCCCGGCAGCGGCGCGGCCGGGGGAAGAAGGACGACCTGCCCTGGCCGCGCCGCCCGCTGCTGACGGCCCTGTGGATCCCGGCCGCAGCCCTCCTGCTGCCGGTCGGCGGGGCGCTCGGCGCCTTCGGGCCGTGGCTGCTGCTGCCCTCCCTGGCGCTGGTCCTCACCGGGTTCGTCGGCCTGGTGTACGCCGTGTTCAGCCTCTGCCAGGTCGGCCCGCTGCGGTTGGCGGCCCTGGCGCTGCTGCTCGCCCCGGCGATCGGCGTGCCGCTGCTGAGCATGAGCACCGCCCAGGCCACCGTGCTCGGCCTGCACGGCGTCGCCCACCCGGGCACCGTCACCGGCGTGCGGGTCAGCCACGGCAAGACGACCACGTACAGCTGCGCCGTGCGCTACGCGGACGTCCCGGGGCGCGGCAGGTCGGTGCGGTGCGGTGCCTGGGACGCGGTGGGTGAGCAGGTCAGCGTCACCGAGGACCCCGACGGCCTGGTCGACCCGGAGTTCACCTCGGCCGCCACCGGCGGGCGCTTCGACCTCTCCCTCGTCGGGCTCTCCGACGTCACCCTCCTCGTCGTCGCGGGCTCGGCGGCCGGCCTCGGCGCCGCCGTCCATCTCCTCCGCGCCCACCGCGCCTCCTCGCTGCAGCCCCCGCAGCCGCCGTTCCCGCCACAGCCACAGCCACAGCCACAGCCACAGCCACAGCCACAGCCACCGAAACCGTTTGCCGGGTGAGCCGGGTACGGACGATCATCCCGACATGGAACCTCTGGAACACCCGCAGTCCGTGATCGTCCTGGACGGGCTGACCCTGCGCCGCTTCGCCGGCGAGGCCGACCTGCCCGAGCTGTTCGCGGTGATCGACGAATCGCTGGAGCACCTGCGACCGTGGATGCCCTGGGTCGCCGAGCACAGCCGCGCCACCACCGCCGAGTACCTGGCGACCAGGTCCGAGCAGTGGGAGAACGGCCGGGACCACGCCTACGCGATCGTGCTGGACGGTGCGATCGTGGGCGCCTGCGGGCTGTACCGGCGCGAGGGCAGCCCGGACGACGTCCGTGAGATCGGCTACTGGCTGCGCCCGTCCGCGACCGGGCGCGGTCTGGTGACCCGGGCCACGGCGGCCCTGGTCGACCAGGCCTTCCGCCTCCCCGGCGTGGAGTTCGTCGAGATCGTCCACGACGCGGCCAACCACGCGAGCGGCGCCGTCCCGGCCCGGCTCGGCTTCACCGAGCACCTGCGCCGCCCGCGCGAGGTGGCCGCCCCGGCCGAGAGCGGTGAGGAACTGGTCTGGCGGCTGACCCGCGCCCGGTGTGGGGCCTCGGCGGTGGCCGCGGGGTGACCCCGGCGGTCCGCGGCTGTGGGGGAGGCACGCGGACCGCCGGGCGCGCCCGGCCGGACGGGACGATCCGGCGGCGCCGGGGAACGGACGCTGCGAAGGCCTTGCCTCCGCGCGGAGCGCCCCTTTCGAACCCCGCTGCCCAGCCGCGGACCCTCACCCGCGACCTCGTGCGTCCGTTCCCACGCCTCGGAGACCTCCCTGGGCGAGCCCGATAACAATTTCTTCGGATCTCCCCACCGGCAGGTGAGTTGACGATCGATCCCCCGGACGGACCCTCGGCCCGGAGGCGCCCGCCCGGACGGCGGATCGGCGCGCTGGTCCAACGGCGCGCGGGTCCGCCGACACCCGGTCAGGAAGCTTGTACCGAAAGGTCCGTTTCCCCATACTTCCGGTCAGCGCCTGTCAGGGGCAGATCATCCGTCGTGCTCCCGGACGGCACCGGCCGGAATCCGCCCACCGCCTGACCGCGCCTCACGGCCCCCGACCCCCCGGGGGCCTCTCACTCCCGGAGGACATCGGTGAGGACCAAGCGCAGGACCCCCCGCCCCGGCACCGCTCGACGCCGCACCCGCCTGCTCGCCGTGGCCCTCGGCCTGCTGACCGCCACCGCGGTCGCCGTGCCGGGCGCCGCGGCCGCCCCCGGCCGCACCCCCACCCCGGTCCCCGCCCACGCCCCCGAACCCGAACGGCTCGCGGCGCTCAGCGACGCCGTCCTGAACGCCGAGGTCGACGGCAGCGCGTGGTACGTCGACCAGACCGCCGGACGCGTCGTGGTGACCGTCGACAGCACCGTGACCCCGGCCGGGCTCGCCAAGATCATGAGCGCCGCCGGCCCCGACTCGACCGCGCTGACCGTCCAGCGCGTCCCCGGGACGTTCACCCCACTGGTCGCCGCGGGCGACGCCGTCTACGGCGGCAAGTACCGCTGTTCGCTCGGCTTCAACGTGGTCAGCGGCTCGACCTACTACTTCCTCACCGCCGGACACTGCGGCAACGTCGCCCCCGACTGGTACACCGAGGCGGCCCACACCAACCGGATCGGGCCGACGGTCAGCTCGACCTTCCCGTCCCACGACTACGCGCTGGTCCGTTACGACAACAGCGCCCTGCTCCACCCCGGTGGCTTCACCTCCGCCCCGAACGCCGTGGTCGGCGAGTCGGTCAAGCGCACCGGCTCGACCACGGGCACGCACAGCGGCAAGGTCACCGGGCTCAACGCCACCGTCCGCTACACCGACGGCGGCACCGTGACCGGCCTGATCCAGACCAACGTCTGCGCCGAACCGGGCGACTCCGGCGGCCCGCTGTACGACGGCACCAAGGCGCTCGGCCTCACCTCGGGCGGCAGCGGCGACTGCACCTTCGGCGGGACGACCTTCTACCAGCCGGTGAACGCGGCGCTGGCCGCCTACGCCTCGTACGGGGTGAACGTCTACTGGGCCCTGTAGTCCTAGCTCGGACACCAGGGAGCAAGTAACCCACCGGTAGCTTTCAGGGCTTCGCGGCGGCGGTCTTGGGGTGCCGGTAAGAACCCTGTCACCAGCCGCAAACGAGCGGTCAGGGTTTCGTGACCGAGGTCCTCTTGGGCTGACGGGGGACGGTCTTGGTCTTGTCGAGGTGCCCGTACACCGTCGATCGCGGCACGCCGAACATGTCGGCGATCTGCTGGACGGTCTTCTCCCGCTCGTCGTAGAGCCGTTGGGCGAGCGCGGCCTGGTCGTCGGTGAGCCTGGGTCGGCGCCCGCCGACCCGGCCGCGGGCCCGCGCGGAGGCGAGCCCGTCGTTGGTGTTCGCCACGATCAGTTCGCGCTGGAGCTCGGCGAGCACGGACAGCATCCCGAACATCGCGCGGCCCTCCATCGTGGAGGTGTCAATGCCCTGCTCGATCACGTGCAGCCCGATCCCGCGCTCGCGCAGATCGGCGCCGAGGGTCACCAGGTGGAGCACGGAGCGGGAGAGCCGGTCGAGCCGGGTCACCTTCAGCGTGTCGCCCTCGCGCAGTAGTTGCATGACGAGGTCGAGCTTCGGACGGGACGCCTTCGCACCGCTGGCGACGTCGACATGGATGTTGTCGCGGTCCACGCCGTGGCGGAGAAGTGCGTCGATCTGATGATCGGGGTTCTGGTCGGCCGTCGATGTGCGGCAGTAGCCGATGAGCATGTGTCGGAATCTATCGGCCGGACCGTTCACCGACGTTGATTCCCGACGCGCGTTGCCGACACTGCCCACCTGCGGGTTCGTGATCACCGGGTCGAGTGTCGGCAGACGATCGTTTGTCGACACGCGCAGGAGGGGCGTGTACATGGAGCCGGACCGAGGTCCTGTCTCCTTCGGCCCGGCGGGGTGGCCATCGGCGGCCGAATCACGCGCGGATGATGCCCAGAACGCCACCCATGCGACCTGTGCGGCGTTGGAGACGACGGAGGCTCACTCACCATTCGTCAGCGATCCGGCCGCCGGGCTCGATACCAAAGCGACGTAGCCGCTTGGCCTCATCGGCTCGGCCTGCGCACTCCAGCGTCTCCGCTGCCCTTAGCAGGGCGCTGGTCTCGCCAACCTCGACCGCTCGCAGGTAGTAGGTGATCGCCTCCTCGATGCGGCCGGCATCCGCCAGCTCGACCGCGGCAACTCGGAATGCATCGGCGAACCCGGCCGCCGCTTGGGCCGCACACCACGTGATGGTTCTCTCCGTATGGGTCACCCACTCACCCCATTCCTGCCATCGGGCTGCCACGGTGTTCGCCTCAGGATTGTCTGCGTCGGCCAGGCCGCGCAGCCAAGCGATCGCTTCGTCGGTGCGGCCTGCCGAAGCCATGCGCTTGGCCGCGACTTCGAGGAGGTGGTTTTCACCGGCTTCGGCCGCTCGCTGGTAAAAGGCAGTCGCTTCGTCTACGCGGCCTGCGCAATTGAGCCGCTTCGCGGCCTCCCGCAGGGCTTCAATGTCACCGGTTTCGGCGGCTCGCCGATAGAGATCAGAGGCCTCGCCGATACGGCCGCTGTCCGCGAGTTGGCGGGCCGCCACCCGAAACGCGTCAGCGAACCCGGCCTCGCCTAGGCCGCGCAGCCAGGCGATCGCCTCATCGGTGCGGCCTGCGCGCTTCATCCGGTCCACTGCCTGCCACAGGGCCGGCCTGTAGCCGATTCCAGCCTCTCGCTGGTAACGCTGGTGGAGAGTGATCGCCTCCTCGGTTCGGCCGACCGCTGCCAGCCCCTCGGCCGCCTGCCGTAGATCGTCGGTGTCGCCGACTTCGGCCGCTCGGCGATAGAAGGCGATCGCTTCATCGATGCGCCCAGCGCTTGCGTGGTCACCCGCTGCGGTCAGCAAGCTGTAGGGATCGCCGGCTTCAGCTGCTTGCTGAAAGTAGTCGCTTGATTCCTTGAAACGGCCGTCGGTGAAGAGCCAGAGGGCTACGTTCCGCATGGCCGCGGCGTCACCATCCTTCACTGCCTGCTGATACCGATCTATCATCTTTTCGGCAGTGTCGTTCTCATACGTCTGCAATGCCTCCTCGGCCTCGGGATTGCCAGCGTTGGCTAGCTCGTGCAACCAGGCGATCAATTCATCGAACTGCCCTGCATGTACCAGCCGCACCACCGCCGCGCTGAAGGCGTAGCTGGACAAGTTGATGTCGTCGGACTGCTTGGCTGTCCGCTGGTAAAGGCTGATTGCTTCGTCGGTCCGGCCTATTCGGTCCAGCTGGTCTGCTGCCACCCGCATAGCGTCAGGGCTCCCGGCCTCTGCGGCAGGGGCGGCGAGCTCATAGGCATAGCGATGCAGACCGCGCTTCTCGGCTTCGCTTGCGAGCGAGGGGCGGTCATCAATGGGGGCATGTGCGGTGAGGGCATCCCAGAGCGCGGCCGGTGCCTGGGCGGTGCGGCGGGTAGTGCGGCCGTGCTGTTCGAGGTAGTCGGCGAGGCGGTAGTGAGGTTGGTCGGGGGTGGGCTGGCGGGGGCGTGGGCGGATACGGGTAAGAGGGCCGCGGATGCCGTGACATGGGGTGGCGGTGTAAGTGATGGCCTGGTCCAGCCAGTTCTCCCCGAGAGCGTCCCATTGGGTATCGGTGAGGTAGCCCGGGGCTGCTTCCTCAAGGAGGGCTTTGGGAAGGGCGAGGCCAGCGCCAAGACGGCGTGCGTCCATGGCGGCTTCGATCAGCGCCTTTGCTGGTGCGGGGCCATTGCGGTAGCGCTCCAGCAGGACGGGAGCGCCA
Source organism: Streptomyces sp. 1114.5 (assembly GCF_003635085.1). Lineage (NCBI taxonomy): Bacteria > Bacillati > Actinomycetota > Actinomycetes > Kitasatosporales > Streptomycetaceae > Streptomyces > Streptomyces sp. 1114.5. Next base: position 5,101,448 of record NZ_RBXE01000001.1, on the reverse strand, counting down.
GCAAGGTACTGCGTGATCCGCCCATCTTCGGCCTGCTCTCGGGCCTGGGCCAGTCGAGGGTCGGTGGCCGTCTTAGCGCGCAGGTCGTTCGCTCCTGGATCGATGAAAGCCTCGGGGACGAGGATGACCGTACTGCTGAGCAGCAGGGCCCGGGCCTGAGCGTGTGGATCGTCCTGGTCGGGCGTCGGAGGGGTAGCGAGTGTGGCCAGGTACTCCGGCCACACCGTGCCCAGGATGAGGACCGGGCTGCGGTCTGGATCACGTAGCAACTCGCGCAGTCCTGCGGCCACACGCTCACCAAGCGCGGAGGCGGAAGTTCGCAGGTAATGCTGGGCCTCGTTGAGCCAGACCACTGTGTGCGATCCGATCGCGTCGAGGGCGTCGGCGACAGCCTCGGGGCGGCCTGGGTCGAGGGGGTGCCACAGTCGCCAGTCGGCCGGGAGGATCTGAACGGCCTCCCAGCAGGCGCGAGTCTTTCCTGTCGATGACCCTCCGACCAAGAGCGCGAACCCGCTGTGACCGGCTGCAGCCCGCTGAACGGAGTCGCGCAGTCGCCCATCGTGTTCGCGCTCCACATACGGCGGCAGCACCGGCAGCTCAGCTTCCCCCGAGACGGCGATTGCCGGGTGTACCTCGAAGGCGAACGGATCGGTCAGCAGCTTGATCGACCGCCCCAATGGCTTCTGCCCTGGTGTGGGTCCGCTCTGCTTGGCCGGGCGTCCGCCCCGGCTGGGGTGCGCCTGCTTCCAGTCTGCGGCTCGCTGCTCCAGCCACCACGTCTCCGGTGGGACGCTGTGACCTCGTCGTTCTGCAGCGCTGCGCAGGTAGGCCAGCAGAAAACGGAATGGACGGCCGTCAGCCGGTGTGCTTGTGCCTCTGAGCCAGTCTGCGATCGAGGACGTGGTCAGCTTCACCGACGGGTCCTGACGGTCCGCTTGACGGATCAGCGTCGCGTACGTCGGCTTTCCCGCCTGCTCGTACAGCGTCCGCAAGCGCGCGGCGAATGACGGCATGGTCGTGCACCTTCCGCCCGGCCCCCCTTGCCGGACCGGAACGAACCGGAAACCTCCTTGTCCCCGGGTTGACCAGCATTGATGTCCTTCTTCCAGCATGCTCCCGATCGCCGGAAACCACACGGACCGGTGCCCTCGGCATCACCACGCCCGGACGGACGGTTCCGGCGGACAGAGCCTGGAGGTACCAAGATGAACCACAAGACTCACCTGACGCGCCGCGATCGGATGGCGTTGGCCCGTGCTGCACTCGTCGGCATCCTGGGCGGAGCTGCCCGGGCTGTCGTGGCCTGGCTGCTGATACAGCTCGGCCAGTAAATATGATCAAGGCTCGTACCTCCGAAAGGGGCGGTACGAGCCTTGATCAGCTTCGCGGCGCCATGGTGACCTCGATGGTCCGAGGCCGGGGCATAACGACTGGGACTCCCAGGTCGAGGCGCTTGTCCATTTCCAGGCGGAAGATGCCGTACGGGTTGATGTTCGACCAGAACAGCGCGGTCAGCCCGCGCCGGTCCTCGTCCGTGAGCTTCTTCGCCCAAGACGGTTCGGCGAGGACCTGCTGAAGCAGCAGGGTGTTGATGTACACGAGCGCGGACTGGAGCAGGTGCAGGGCGAGCATCGAGGTCTCGGCGTGCTCCTTGTCCGGGCCGGTCAGCGCGCCGTCCTTGCCGTAGTGCAGGACGGTGTTCGCACTGTTCCAGTTCTCCACGACCTGGAGCCCGCCGTGAATTTCGCGGCGCAGGCCGACGCTGGCGAGGTAGTCGCACGCGAAGATCGTGCGGACGGCGCGGCCGAGTTCTTCGAGCGCGGCGTAGGTGGGGTGCTTGGGGCCGCCGCGGGTGAAGCGCCGCAGCACCTGTTCGGCCTCGGCGGTGCCCAGGCGCAGGGCGGTGGCGTACTTGACCATCTGGTCGTACTGCTGCTCGACAAGGTCCCACTTGATGGCCCGGGTCAGGGAGGTGCCGAGCGCAGGCCACCCGGGCGGGTCGTCGTCCGGGCGGTACAGGCGGATGCTGCCGATGTTCTTCAGCCTCGGCAGGAGGCGGAAGTTGAGCAGCTCGGTGAAGGCGAACCCGACCACGCTTGCGCCGTGCGTGTCGACGTAGTTGGACTCGATTTCGGCGTCCGTGCAGTGCCGCAGCAGGCCTTCGATCATCGCCGCGACCTCGGAGGAGGAACAGCTCTTGAGCTGGGAGTAGATGCAGATGTTCTTGCGTTCCACGTGCCAGTAGATCATCACGCCGTTGCCGCCGTAGCGGGCGTGGTACTCGGTCATGAAGTTCGAGGACCACGAGCCGAACTTCTTCGAGTCCGAGGCGCACGCCGTGCCGCGGCCCCACCATGCGGCATCCCGGGCGGCGAAGGTGGCGTTCACCAGCCGGGTGACGGCGGCCCGGAGGTTATCGACGGTGATGAAGTGCCGGCGGACGTGCCGCAGCGCGGCCTCACTCTCACCGTGCTCGCCGGTCGCCACGATGGCGCGGATGCCCATGTTCGTGCCCAGCGCGAACAGCGCGAGCAACAGGCGGCGCTGGAGGGTGGCGTGGTCGATGCGCTCGTATGCGGCGACGGAGGCGAACTCGTCGGTGAAGCCGGTCGTGAAGTCGGCGTTCTTCAGCACGTCCAGGAGATCGAGGACGCCCCATCGGCGTAGGACTTCTTCCTTCAGGGCCGCCAGGCCGATGGGCTCGTCCAGCTTCTCCAGCTTCGGCACGGTGATCCACGGCTCGCCCTTGCGGGTGGTGACCTTCACCCCGCCCGCCGAGCCGTCCGCGAGCGCGGCGGACAGCCGGTCCAGGCCGTCGGTCATCCGCTGCTTCAGGCCGGTGATGAACTCGGCGGGGTCCTGGGGCTGGCGGATCGCGGCATAGTGCATGGTGCGGGTGGCCTCGAAGTCGCCGGGCAGGTCGTCCTCCGGGTTGCGCCAGCGCAGACCGCCCTCGATGTAGATCTCGCGGCGCCGGATCGCCTCCCGCAGTGCTACCAGGACGCACAGCTCGTACGGGATGCGTTCGACCTTGCCCTTGTCGTCGACGACCGCCTCGCGCCATTCCTTGCGCACGACGCCGTCCATCGGCACCTCGTCGGCGGCGTCGTAGAAGCGGATCTTGCCGTCGACCTCTGCGTACTTCTCCAGCAGCTTCATCGCGTCCATCACCGGCCGGTAGGCGGTGTTGTTGCACCTGAAGCCCAGCGTCCTCAGCAGCGGTGGCAGCATCTGCCGGTAATAGGAGCTGTACGAGGAGCGCAGGGTGGTACGGACCTTGGCCTTGAAGACCTTCTCATTCGCCTTGGCCTCGGCCACCAGGTCGCGCAGCGTCTTCTCCCCGACCACCGGGTACAGCGCCGTGCGCACCACCTCGTCCGGCTTGCCGATCGCCGCGTCGGCGAGCTTGAAGAGGATGCCCTCCTTGCCCCGGACCTTCTTGAGCTCCGCCGTCAGCTGCTTCTCCACCCGCCGCTCGGCACGAGCGTTGATCTTGTGGACCAGCGCCACCAGCAGCTCCACCAGCGCGTCCGTGATCTCCGCCTGGCGGGAGGAACACAGCGCCGCGAGCAGCGTGATCCGTACGTCCTTGGCGGTGTCGCGGAAGTCCGAGGGATACATCTTGATCGCCCGCGCCCGCCACGCGGCCACCATCTTCTCCGAGTAGTCTGCGAACATCCCCTCGGGAAGGCCGAGTTTGCGCACGTCGTTCAGCTTGGTGATCTCGGTCAGCAGCGAGTCCAGACCGACCGCGCCCGGGTCGCGCTTGAGCGAGGCCAGCAGGGCGGCGCCGTCCTCGTTGTCCTGAGTCACCAGCGCCAGCAAGCGGGCCGTGCCCACCTCGCCCAGGCGCTCGATGGTCCGCATGCAGAACGCCCGCTCCCACCGGTTGCGGGCTGCGACGAGCACCTTCTCCACACGGGTCCGGCCCGGCGGCTCGATCCGCTCGACACGGCACTGCACCAGCAGGGCCTCCCGCTGCCGGTCCTCGACCAGCTCGACCGGGCAGACCTCCGTCGCCATCCACTCCGTCAGCCGTTCCTCGTCCGCCACTGTCGACGGCCGGAACCCCAGTGCCTCGCGGATCTGCTTCCGGTGCCGCTTAGCGCTCGCCAGGTCGTACTTCGCGAGCTCGGCCGCTGGCATCTTGACCAGACCGGCGACGTACTCGACGGCGGGCTGCGGGAACTCCTCGATGAACTCCGGGAACCGGCCCTCGATCTCGAAGAACTTGAGCATCAGGCAGAAGCCGAGCCTGGTCGGGCCGGACTTGTTGGCCACCAGCTCCCAGTCGCCATCCACCAGCGTCCAGCACGCCACTACGTCTTCCGGCGACCACTCCTGTCGCACACCCGCCCCTTGCCGTCGAACCGTCGGTTCATCCGATCAACCCAACGAGGCGCCCCAGCAGCAGGAAACGGCAGGCCCAAGCCTCTCCGAACCTACCGGCGGGTTACTTGTTCCCTGGTGTCCGAGCTGGGACTACAGGGCCTACTGAGCGGTCCCCGAACCGACCGGCCGCCGGCCCGCTGCACGAAGCAGCGGGCCGGCGGCCGTGGTCGGGTCGGCCCCCCCGGGTGAGCCGTCAGCCCGCGTACACGTCCTCGACGTACCGCCCGCCCTCGATCAGCCCCTGGAGCCAGGCCTGGGCCCGCTGCTCGTCGGCCCCCGGCGTGCGCTGCCGGTACAGCTCGCGGAAGGCGGCCCGAACGCCCGGGGCCATCCGCCCGCCGTCGCCGCACACGTACACCTCGGCGCCCGCCGCGAGCAGGTCCCAGACCTCGGCCGCCTCGGCCGCGAGGCGGTCCTGCACGAAGCGCCGCCCGGCCTGCGGCCGCTCGCTGAAGGCGGGCCGCATCGAGACCGCGCCGGCCCGGTCGGCCGCCTCCAGCTCGGCCCGGTGCAGGTAGTCCGCGTCCGGGTCGTCGCAGCCGAAGTACAGCAGCGCCGGGGCCAGTTCGGCGCCCTCGGCGAGCAGGGCGCGGCGGTCGGCGACGGCGCCGCGGAAGGGCGCGAGGCCGGTGCCGGCCGCGATCATCACCACCGGGGTGCGGTGGGCGATCCGGAAGGCCTCCCGGCAGGGCTGGACCCGGGCCAGGACGGTGTCCCCGACGGCCAGCCGGGCCAGGTGGCCGGAGCCGGTGCCCCGGTAGGTGCCGCGGCCGGAGCGGGCCGGGGCGGCGAGCACGGAGACCATCAGGTCCACCTCGCCCGCCCCGCCGGTGGGCGAGGAGGAGATCGAGTAGTGCCGGGGCCGGATCGGCGGCAGCAGCTCCAGCAGCACCGGCCAGCCGAGCGCGCCCCGCAGGGCCGGGAAGTCCTCGATCAGGTCGAGCAGCGTGCGCGGGTCGTCCTCGGGCAGGGCGCGCAGGGCGGCCTGCTCGGGCGGGCAGGGGTTGTGGTCGGCCAGCGCGGCGCGCTGGGCGGTGCTCGGACGGTCCTGCAACTCGACGTGGTGGGTGAGGAGTTCGCGCACCGTCAGCGGCCGGTCGACGGCCAGGCCGGTGCGCCGGTGGGCCACGATGTTGAGCACCGTCTCCGGATCGGCGCCGAACAGCCCGGCCGCGCGCTCGACCAGGGCCGGGTCGTTGGCCGGCAGCACGGTGAGGTGGTCGGCGGTCCGGTAGCCGGTGCCCTCGGGCAGGGCGAGGCGGACCAGCCGCTTGACCCGGGGGTAGCCGGGGTCGGTCAGGCTGTCGACGGCGGTGACGGTCAGCTCGGTCATGCCGTGCCGGGCGGCCAGCGCGTCCAGCGGGCCGCCGGCCACCTCGGTCACCGTGTACGCGGCCTCCTGCTGCGGCCCGGCGGGGGCGTCGGCGTCCCCGTACCGCTCCAGCAGGGCGGTGCGCAGCGCCTCGGTGAACTGCCGTACGGTGCCGGACAGGTCGCCGGAGGCATCGGCCTCGGCACGGGCGAGCAGCCGGGTGCCGCCGAGGGCGGCGAGCCGGTCGTCGATCAGGGCGGGGATGCGCTGGTAGGTGGCGGCGTAGGTGCGGTCGCCGATGCCGAGCACCGCGTACTCGACACCGTCCGCGGCCCCGTCCGGCCGGCCCTCCTGCTGGAGGCGGCGGACGAAGGCGACCGCGTCGTCGGTGGGCTGCCCGTTGTACGAGGCGGCGGTGATCACCACCGGCCGGTCGGTGGGCAGGCCGTCCGCGTACGCGTCCAGCGGGGCGATCGCGGTGTCGCAGCCGAGGTCCGCGGCGACCTCCGCGAGCCGACGGCTGAACTCGCGGCAGGCGCCGTAGTTGGAGCCGTGCAGGAGCAGCAGCCCGGTGCCCTGGCGGACCCGCCCGGGGCGCTCGGCGATGGTTCCGCCCTGAACGTCGGTAACGGCCTGAGCGGCGGCGGCCGCGGGGGCGGGGGTGCGCCGGGCGAGGGCGAGGGTGAACTCGTCGGGCTTGATGGTGAGGGTCTGCTTGATGGTCAGCCGGTAGTCGGCGTGGTCGATCAGCCGGTAGCGGTGGACCAGCATGCCGAGCAGCATGGTCGCCTCGTGCAGCGCGAACTGCCGCCCGATGCAGGCGCGTTCGCCGGTGCCGAAGGGCTTGAAGGCGTGCGGGGAGCGGGCCGCCTCGGGCTCGTCGTCGAAGCGGGAGGGATCGAACAGCTCGGGGTTGTCGCCCCAGGCCGGGTCGCGGTGCAGCATCGGGGTCGACACGAATACCGTCTCCCCGGCGCGCAGCGGGATCCGGCCGCCGAGCAGGGTGTCCTCGCGGGCCTCGCGGCTGAAGGCGGGCGCCGTCGGCCAGAGCCGCAACGCCTCGTTGAGGACCTGGCGGGTGTACCGCAGCCGTCCGACGTCCTCGTAGGAGGGCTCCGGGTCGGCCTGATCGCCCCAGAGCTCGTCCACCTCCCGCTGCACCTGCCGCAGCACGGCCGGGTGCTTGACCAGGTAGTACAGGGCGAAGGAGAGCGCGCCGGAAGTGGTCTCGTGGCCGGCGATCAGGAAGGTGATCACCTGGTTGCGGATGTTCTCGGCGTCCAGCCGGGTGCCGTCGGAGGGGCGCACCGCGCCGAGCATCAGGCCGAGCAGGTCCTCGGCAGGGCCCTGGGCGCTCTCCCCCGCGCGGGCGGCGATCACCTCGTCCACCACGGCGGCCAGGTAGTCGGCGTCGGCCCGGAAGGCCGCGTCGCGCTCGCTGTGGTCCAGCTCCGGGTCGCGGGTGAGTCGGGTCATCGCCCAGTCCAGGCAGCGCACCATCGCCTCGACGAAGGGGTGCGGCTCGTCCCGGTCGAAGGAGCCGAAGTCGAAGCCGAAGCCGGCCAGCCCGATGGTGTCCAGGGTCATCCGGGTCATGTCGCCGGGCACGTCCACCGGCGCTCCGGCGGCGGAGCGGCCGTCCCAGGAGTCGATCAGTCGGCGGGCCACCCGCAGCATCACCGGGTGGTAGGTGCGCATCGAGCCGAGCGCGAAGGCGGGCATCAGGATGTCGTGCGCCCGCGCCCAGTTGGGCTCCTCGTTGTACGCCGTGAACAGGCCGTCGCCGGTGAACTGGCGGACGTTCTCCAGCGCGGGGCCGATCGACTTGGTGAACCGGGTCTCGTCGGCCAGCTCCTCCACCAGCTCCAGGCCGCTGACGATCAGGCTGTCCCGGCCGTGCAGCCGCTGGACGAAGGCCGGGCCGTGCTCTCTGGCCAGGTCCATGGTCCGCAGTGCCGGGACGGCGACGGGCGGCATGGCGGAGATGTCCACCAGGGGGACGGCCGGGGTCGCGGTGGCGGCTCCGGTTCCCGCTTCCGCCTCGACAGCGGTTTCGGCCCTCGCCTCGTTCCTCGCCTCGACAGCGGTTTCGGCCCTCGCCTCGTTCCTCGCCTCGGTCATGGTGTCGGTCATCGGTGGTGGTCCCTCCCACAGCAGGAAATGTGCGGCTCCCTCCACTCTCCGCCCACCGGGAGGGAGGCCCGCCCGCGGTCACTACATGATTGTGTAGTACCGGGGGCGTCCGCGGACTTGCCCACGGACCGTCAGCTCTGGTGCGCGCGGGCGCCACGGGGAGGAGAACCAGCGATGCGACCGACCGAGGAGTGCGGCCCCGTGCCGGAGGACCCGCAGCATGCCGTTGTGGTCTGGCGCAACCGGGCGCTGCGCCTGCTGGACCACGTGCCGCTGCCGATCGCGGTGGTCGAGTTCGGCGGCCGGACGCTGATCGTCAACCGGGCGATGGCGGCCGAATTCGGGCTGTTGCCGGGGCAGTTCCGCAGCCGTAAGATCCTGGAGTTCTTCACCCTCCGGGACAGCGACACCCTGCAGGCGCTCGCCGAGGCCGTCCGGCTGCACCGCCGCTCGCGGTACCCGGCCCGGGTGTCCTGGACGCCCGCCTGCGGCGGTGAGCGGCAGGGCGTGATGACCGTCGACCTGGTCAGCGACAGCCCGGAGCAGACCCCGAACCTGCTGCTCTCGCTGCACACCGTGGAGCCCGTCCCGGACGTCCCGCCGCCGCGCCCGCGGGCGGAGGCCAGCCCGGTCGAGGCGCGGATCCTCGCCGCGGCGGCCCGGGGCGCCACCACCGCGCAGATCGCCCGGGAGATCGGCCTCACCGCGGACGGGGTGAACTACCACCTCGCCCGGCTCTCCCGGCGCTGGCGGGTGCCCAACCGCACCGCCCTGGTCGCCCGCGCCTACGCCACCGGCGTCCTGGCCGCCGACACCTGGCCCCCGGAGCCCGCGGTGAGCTGATCACCCGTCAACCCACGCAGCGCAGGGCTGCCCACAGGTCGAGCCGGTCCTCCAGCGTCAGCAGGTTGCGCCCGGTCAGCTCCTCGATCCGCTTGATCCGGTAGTGCACCGTGTTGACGTGCAGGTGCAGCGCCTCCGCGGTCCGTGACCAGGAGGCGCTGTGGCGCAGGAAGGCGTCCAGGGTGTCCAGCAGGGAGACGGTGTTGGTCCGGTCGTGCTCGATGAGCGGTGCGAGGACCCGGCGTCGGAAGTCGGCGGTGATCTCGGCGGGCACCCCCCGCAGCAGCGTCTCCAGGGAGGTGATCCGAGAGCAGCGGCCGACCGCACCCGGCGGTTCGGTGTACAGGGCGTAGCGGGCCTGGACGAGGGCGGCCCTGAGGTCGTCGGCGGCGGGTTCGACGGTGGCGCCGATGCCCAGGCGCAGGCGCCGCCGGCTGGGGAGTACGGCTTCCAGGCGCGGGAGCAGGCGGTGCAGGGTCTGCGCGATCTGCTCCTCGGGGGCCGGGGAGAGGGCCACCGCGCCGCCCCGGCCGTCGGGGGCGGCGACGAAGGGGTCGGGCAGTTCGTGCAGCGCCTCGGCGAGTGCGGCGGCCGTCCAGGACTCGGGGAGGCCGTCGATCCGCGCGGCGACCGGGGTGAGCCGACGGCGGGCGGGGAGACCGGAGAGGGCGAGCCCGCGTTCGGCCTCGGTGTCGGCGCCGGAGTCGAGGAGTTCGATCAGCCGGGTGCCGGTGTGGCGCTGGGCGGTGGCGGTGGCCCGGGCGCGGGTGGCGAGCGGGGTGAGGAGTTCGGCCAGGCCGTGCAGCATGGTGGTCGCGGTGGGGCCGGGTTCGCTGTGGGGCTGCAGCAGCCAGCCGTCGAAGGGCGAGTCGCCGGGCAGGCCGACCGGGACGGGCGCCGTCGTGCTGCGCGCCGTCGTGCTGCGCGGTGAGGTCCGGGGCTCGGTCCAGGGCGTGGTCGGTGCCGAGGAGGCCAGGACCCGGCCGGCGCCGGTGGTCAGGGAGCAGTCGGGCAGTCCGAGGTCGGCCACGGCCCGTTCCAGGACTTCGTCCAGGGCGGCTTCGGCGCGGATGAGCCGGCTCAGGGCGCGGCGGGCGGCGGCGGGCAGGGCGGCCTTGCCCTCGTCGGTCGCCTGGAGGTCTCCCCACAGCCGCAGGTAGACGCGGTCAGTGACGGAGCGGAAGCTGATGCCGGCCGGGACGGACAGCAGGGGGATGCCGTGCCGGCGGCAGGCCTCGACCAGTTCGGGCGGGACGGTGCCGTGGGTGCCCTCCCCGGCGAGGAGGGCGGCGACCTCGGCGATGCGCAGCGCGTTGGCGAAGCGCATCGCCGCCTGGCCCTCGTCCGGCCGCCACCAGACGAGGCCGGAGAGGACGAGTTCGCCGCGCTGCAGGTAGCGCGCCGGGTCCTGGAGGTCGGTGGAGGTCACGCCGGTCACCTCGCGGTCGAGCAGGTGGGGGCCGGCCCAGGCGACCTCGATGTGGAGGTCGTCCAGCTCCAGGAGGTCTCCGACGATCATGCTGTGCTCCTTGTGCACCATGCGTGAGTGGGGTCTCGCACATGCGATGGCTGACGCGTGTCAGGCATCGTAAACACAAGGAGCATCGTACGGTTCTCCTCTTGTGGGATCACCTGAGCACGGGGTGTGCGAGGGGGGCGCGGTCCGGTGGTCCCGACAGTGGAACGCCGCCCGTCAGGGCGCCGCGACGTCCCGGCGGTGCGCGCCGAGCCGGCGGTGCGCGTCGAGCGCCCGCCAGACCTTGTCCCGCAGGAACGGCGCCTCGGTGAAGCGGATGCCGGTGGCGTCCCGCAGGGCGTTGGCGAAGGCGGGCGGCACCGGGTTGAACGGGCTCTCGGACATCGACTTGGCGCCCAGCGGCCCGATGGCGTCCGAGGTCTCCGAGAAGTGCACCTCGGTGCGCGGCACGTCCGCGAAGGCGGGCAGCCGGTAGCGGCGGAACGCGGCTGTGGTGACCTCGCCGCGGTCGTCGACCAGCACCTGCTCGAACAGCGTGGCCCCGAGCGCCTGGGCCACCCCGCCCTCGACCTGGCCCCGGCACTGCAGCGGATTCATCACCCGCCCGGCGTCGGCGCCGTGGACGCTGCGCAGGATCCGGATCTCGCCGGTGTCCGGGTCCACGGCGATCCGGAACCACTGGGAGTTGAACGCCACCGAGCGCGGCGAGCCGCCGAAGTGGCCGTCGGCGGCGAGTTCCACGCCCCGGCCGCGCGCCGCCTCGAACACCTCCTTGAGCGGCACCGTGCGCCCGTCGCAGTCCACCGCCTCGGCGGTGAGCCGCAGCAGGCTGCGCGGGGTGCGGGCGTACTCGGCGGTGAAGGAGAGGATCCGCTCGGCGAGCGCGTTGGCGGCCTTCATCACCGCCTTGCCCGCGACCACCGTGCCGGCCGAGCCGAAGGCGCCGGTGTCGTGGCGCACCAGGTCGGTGTCGGACTGCCGGATGGCGATCCGGTCGACGGTGGTGCCGAGCGCGCCCGCGGTGATCTGCTTGTGCACGGTGGTGGTGCCGTTGCCGAACTCCGCGGTGCCGACGGCGATGTCGTAGGTCCCGTCCTCCAGGAGCGTCACCCTGGCGTCGGCGATGTGCCCGCCGGGCGGGCCGCAGGCGATCGCCGCCATGGCGAAGCCCTGGCCCACCAGCCAGCCCTCGGGGGCGAGTCCGGCGCTGGTGTCGTTCGCGAGGGCGTCGCGGACGACCCCGAGGCACTGGTCGAGGCCGTAGGAGGCGATGTGCAGGTCCTCCTCCTCGCCGAGCGGGCCCTCCATGTGCTCGCCCGGGCCGATGACGTTCTTCTCCCGCAGCACCAGCGGGTCGATGCCCAGGCGGCGGGCGAGTTCGTCCATCGCCGACTCCACGGCGAAGGTGACCTGCCCGAGGCCGTAGCCGCGGAAGGCGCCGGCCGGCACGGCGTTGGTGTAGACGGAGTAGGCGTCGACCTTCTTGTGCGGCGCCCGGTAGACGCCCATCGACTCGCCGATGCTGTGGAACATCACCGCCGGCCCGTGGTTGCCGTACGCGCCGGTGTTGGCGACCACCCGGAACTGCAGGGCCGTCAGGGTGCCGTCGCTCCGGGCGCCCAGCTTGACGGTGATCGTGAACGGGTGCCGGGTGGTCGCGCCGTGGAACTGCTCGGCGCGGGTGAACTCCAGCTTGACCGGCCGGTGCAGCCGCAGCGCCGCCAGCACCGCGATGTCCTCGGTCAGCATCTCCTGCTTGCCGCCGAAGCCGCCGCCGACCCGGCCCGCCACGACCCGGACCTGCTCCATCGGCAGGTCGTACAGGTCGCACAGGGCGCGCCGGGTCAGGAAGGGCACCTGGGTGGAGGAGCGCACCACGATCCGCTCCCCCGCCGTCTCCGCGTCCTCTCCCACCGGTTCGAAGTAGACGACGCAGCCGTGCGTCTCCAGGCTGGCGTGCTGCACCCGCTGGGTCCGGAAGGTCTCCTCGTAGACCACGTCGGCCTCGGCGAAGCCCCGTACCACGTCGCCCAGTTCGCCGTGCGCCTCGCCGCAGACGTTGTCCTGCGCCCGGGCGATCCGGGACTCCGGGCCCTTGGGGTGGATCACCGGGGCGCCCGGCAGCATGGCCTCCTCCGGGTCCAGCACGTACGGCAGTTGCTCGTACGTGACGGCGATCCGGCGGCAGCCCTCCTCGGCGGCGCCCTCGCTCTCGGCGACCACGGCCGCCACCCGCTGGCCGACGAAGCGCACCACGTCGTCCAGCACCCGGGTGTCGTCCGGGTCCTCGGTCGGGTGCTCGTGCCGGGCCGAGGAGTACAGCTTCTGCGGCGCGTCCTCGTGGGTGAACACCGCGACCACGCCGGGCACCCGCAGGGCCGCCGAGGTGTCGATGGCGACGATCCGGGCGTGCGGGTGCGGCGAGCGCAGCAGCTTCAGGTGCAGCAGGCCCTCGACGTCGAGGTCGAAGGTGTAGCGGGCGGTGCCGGTCACCACCTGCGGCCCGGCGGGCGCCCCGAGGCTGCGGCCCACCGCCTGGCCGGCGCAGGGCCGTTCGGTGTGCCGGACCCCGCGCAGGGCGTCCTCGATCGCCCGGTAGCCGGTGCACCGGCACAGGTTGCCCTTCAGTGCCCGCGGCAGGTCGGCGAGGTGCTCCTCGTCGAAGGCGGAGGCCGTCATCAGCATGCCGGCCGTGCAGAAGCCGCACTGGAAGCCCTGGGCGTCCAGGAACTTCTGCTGCACCGGGTGGAGTTCGCCGCCCTCGGCGGCCAGCCCCTCGACGGTGGTGACGGCCCGGCCCTCGGCGCGCAGCGCCGGGTAGAGGCAGCTGTGCACCGGCTCGCCGTCCACCTGCACGGTGCAGGCGCCGCAGTCGCCCGCGTCGCAGCCCTTCTTGACCCCGAACCAGCCGCGCTCGCGCAGGTAGGTGCGCAGGCACTGGCCGGGGCGCGGCTCTGCGTCGAAGTCCTCGCCGTTGACCCGGATGGAGAAGCTCACCGTCCGTCCTCCTCGGTCGCTTCGTTCCGGTGCGCGATGGCGGCCGGCGTCTCGACCAGTTCGCGGCGCAGTTGCTCGGCCAGCCGGAAGGTCATGTGCCGCCGCCAGGCCGGGTGCCCGTGGATGTCGTCGTAGTACTCCTCCGGCGCGATCCGGTACGCGACGGCCTCGCGCACCGCCTCCGCATTCGGCGGCACCGGGAAGCGCAGCCGGATCGGGCGCACGGTGGAGGCCGTGACCGTCAGCACCAGCTCGCCGTCGAGCGGGTCGCGGGTGCCGATGAGCAGGGCGCCCGAGCGGCCGAGCCCGTAGAGGGAGGCCTGGCGGAAAGCGGTGCGCCGCTGCAGGGCCCGGGCGGGCAGCAGGATCGAGCGGAGCAGGTCGCCGGGGCGCAGGTCCTTCACCCCGGCGCCGGTGACGAAGGCCTCGACCGGCACCTGCCGCACGCCGCCGGTCTGGGAGAGCACGGTGCAGACGCCGTCCAGGGCGGCGGTCAGCGAGATCATCGGCCCGGCCGGCAGGCCGTTGCACAGGTTGCCGCCGACGGTGGCCATGTGCCAGATCTTCCACGAGGCCAGGAAGGCCCGGCAGCACTGCTCGAACAGCGGGGCCGCCGGGCGGTCCAGGCCGCGGGCGAAGCGGGACAGCTGGGCGATCGTGCAGGTCGCCGCGATCTCCAGGTCCCCGGCGGGGGTCAGCCGCACCGGCTCCCAGCCCATCCGGCTCAGGTCGATCAGCCGGCGCAGGTGCGGCTGCGGCTCGGAGAACAGGTAGGTCCCGCCGCCGAGCCAGGCGTCCCCCGGGCGCCACGTCCCGCGCTGCCGCGCGTCGCGCAGCTCCGTCACCGTGTTCAGGTCCACGTACCCTCACCGTCCTCGATTGATCGACACGGCGATTGAAGCAACGTCCGACCAGGCGGAACGAGTGGTCGCGCGCACCAGCCCCCGGCGCCCGGACTGGGTGATCGACCAGCGCATGGACATGGCGACCGGGCGGCGGGGCTCAGGACCCCGGGCGCCGGACGGCCTCGATGAAGCCCCGGCCGGAGGGGGCCGACAGCGGGCGGCCGTACACCTCCCCGACCTGGTCCAGGGTGGTGAGGCCGGTGGTCCAGCCGTGCCGGTCGAGCCACCCGTGGGTGTCGGGGCCCAGGCCGCCCTGCCAGAGCCCGGTGACGTGGGCGAGCGCCGGGTCCTGCGGCACGGCGCTCAGGTCGCCGCCCTTCTCCAGCAGCAGCCGGCTGCCCGGGGCGGCCAGGCCGGCGACCGCCGTGAGCAGCGCGGCGGCCTGCTCGGACGTGAGGTAGACCAGCAGCCCCTCGGCCAGCCAGGCCGAGCGGCGCGCGGGGTCGAAGCCGGCCCGGACCAGGCGGGCGGGCCAGTCCGGCTCCAGCAGGTCGGCGGGCAGGACGGTGCGCCGGCTCCTCGGCTCGGCGCCGAGCCCGGTCAGGACCTGCTCCTTGAAGGCCAGCACCGGCTCCAGGTCGAGTTCGAACACCCGGGTGCCGGCCGGCCAGTCCAGCCGGTGGGCGCGGGTGTCCAGGCCCGCCGCGAGCAGCACGACCTGGTCGGCGCCGGCGGCGAGGAGGCGGTCGTCGTAGTGGCGGGTACGCAGGATGCTGTGCACGACCAGGGCCTTGGCGAGGTCGCTGCCCGGGCCCCCGGTGGGCATCGGCACCCGGGCGGCGGTGACGAACGCGGCGGCGTACGGGTCGACGAAGAGCGGATCGGGTCGCGCGCTCTCGTAGGCCCGCACCCGGGCGACGGACAGGGCGGTGCGGGACACCGGGCTCAGCGGTTCGGAGGTCGACATGTCCGGCAATCTACTCGGCCCTTACCCGGCCGATTTCCACAACTGCGCTACAAGGCGTGCAGGTTGCTCCCGTGACGGGCCGCGTCCCTGAGATCATCCAGCCGGGGCACCGGGGAGGTGCCGGGGACGTGACCGATGGGGGTGCGGATGAACGCACGGATCGAGGACGCACGGATCGAGGACGCACGGCCGCCCGGCAGGTCCCGGCGGGTGGCCGGACTGGCCGCCCGGGTGCTGGCCCGGACCCTGCTGCTGGCGGCCGGCCTGGCCGTCGCCGCCGTCGGCTTCGGCTGGTTCGTCGACGCGCACCGCGAAACGGTCGCCTACCTCAGCGCACCCGCGTGCGGCAGCCCGGCCGCCGTGCCGGGAGCGCCCTGCACGGCCCACGAGACGGGCACGGTGAGGGCGAAGAGGATCGTCAACGGCAACGACGACACCGAGTACGAGCTGACCGTCGCCCGGGAGACGGTCACCGGCGGCTTCTTCGACGTCGGCGCGGCCTTCTACGAGGACGTCGCGGTCGGCACGTACGTGGACCTGACGGTGTGGAACGGCCGGGTGGCCGAGCTCTCCTACCACGGCCACCGCGCCCGGAACCCGGACACCCCCTGGCTGGCCTCCTTCCAGGTCGCCCTGGTGGTCGCCGCGGGTGCGACGCTCACCGTCTACGGTGTGGGCGGCCTGCGCCGGGACACCTGGAAGTTCCCGCTGATCGCGTACGGCTTCTTCGTGCTCGCCGCCTTCTTCGGCAGCCTCATCTTCGTGGGGGCGCAGTGGCCGCTCGCCCTCGTCCTCGGCATCCCCGTCGCCTGCTGGCTGTTGCTGACCGCCATGGTCACGGGGGCCAACCTGGCCGGCTGACGGGCCCGGGCCGTGACCGGCCGCCGGTGCGCGATGGGATACTGGACCGGACGATTCCGCGGGTGAGGGGTGGCGCATGAGCAGCAGACTGCGGGTGCTGCGGAAGCAGAACCGGCTCAGCCTGGAGGCGCTCGCCGAGCAGGCCGGTGTCACCAAGAGCTACCTCTCCAAGGTCGAGCGCGGCCTCGCCGACCCGTCGATCTCCACCGCGCTCAGGCTGGCCCGCGCGCTCGGAGTGGACGTCGGGCGGCTCTTCTCGGACGAGGTGGAGCCCGAACTCGTCACCGTGGTACGCGCCGAGGAGCGCACCCCGATCGCCGCCGGGGCCGGCCCCGGCGCCCCGCACTACGAGGGCATCGCGACCGGCCTCAGCGGCAAACAGATGGTGCCGTTCGTGATGTACCCGCCGACCGACGCGACCGGATCGCCGTACAAGTCCCACGACGGCGAGGAGTTCCTCTTCGTCCACGCGGGCACCGCGGAGCTGGAGTTCCCGGAGCGGACCGTACGGCTCGGCCCCGGGGACAGCGTCTACTTCAACTCGGCGCTCCCCCACCGCTGTCGGAGCACCGGCGCGGAGCCGGCCGAGATCCTGGTGGTCATCCACGACGATCCGGCCGGCCCCTCCGAGCGGGTGCCCACCCTGCCCTGAGGCCCGGCGGGGCCGACGGGGCCGACGGGGCCGACGTCCCCGGCTTCCGCCTGCGTGCGTGGCCGATGCGGTCACGTCGCCGGGACGGCACCCGCGTCGGCCAGCAGCCACGCCAGCTGCGCGGTGCCGTCCTCGTCCAGCGGCAGCAGCGGCCGCCGGGGCTCGCCGACGTCCAGGCCCTGCAGCGCCAGCCCCGCCTTGACGGTGGCCGGCAGCCCGCCGCCGAGCAGGAACTGCAGTACCGGCAGCTGGCGGTAGAACACCCGGCGGGCGGTGTCCGGGTCCCCGGCCAGTACCGCGCGGTACAGCTCCAGGGTGAGCTCCGGGATCACGCAGGGCGCCGCCGTACACCAGCCGGCCGCCCCGGCCGCGAAGGCCTCCAGTGCCAGCGGGTTGGAGCCGTTGTAGAACGGCAGTGCGCCGCCGGAGAGTTGGGCGAGGCGGTGCATCCGCTGGAGGTCGCCGCTGCTCTCCTTGACCATGGTGATGTTCTCCACCCGGTCGACCAGCCGGTGCAGCAGCTCGGGCGAGAGGTCGACCCCGGCGGTGGCCGGGTTGTTGTAGACCATCAGCGGGATGCCGATCGCCCCGGCGACCTCCTGGAAGTGCCGGGTGACCTCCCGCTCGTCCAGCCTCCAGTACGACAGCGGCAGCACCATCACCACGTCGGCGCCCACGTGTTCGGCGTAGCGGGCCCGGCGAACGGCGCCGGCGGTGGTGAGCTCGGCGATGCCGACCACGGTCGGCACCCGGCCGGCGACGGCGGCGACCGAGGCCTCGGCGGCGTCGTACCACTCCCGGTCCTCCAGGTAGGCGCTCTCGCCGGCGGATCCCAGCGGGGCGATCGCATGGCAGCCGGAGGCGACCAACCGGTCGATCAGCTCGGCGAGTCGGGCGAGGTCCGGACTGCCGTCGGTGCGGGAGAACGGGGTCACCGGGTAGGCGATGATCCCTTCGAGCGGGGTGTCGGTCATGTCAGCGTCCGTTCCGGTCGGAGGCGGGGGCGGAGGTGCCGGGGGTGGAGGTGCCGGTGGTGGAGGTGGTGCCGTCCAGCGCGTCGCCGTGGCCGGCTCGCAGGGCGCGGCGGGCGTAGTAGGCGAAGTTGGCCTGGCCGCGCTTGGGGGTGGAGATCCAGTCGTGCGCCTCTCGCGCCAGCAGGTCGGGGATCTCCCGGATCCTCCCGGCGGCGCTCGCCGACAACTGCAGCTGGGCGGCCCGTTCGAAGAGCAGCGCCAGGGTGCAGGCCTCCTCGACCGTGCCGGCCGCGACCAACTGCCCGTGGTGCGCCAGCAGGAGCGCCCGCTTGTCGCCGAGCGCGGCCGCGATGAGCTCGCCCTCCTCGTTGCCGACGGGGATGCCGGGCCACTTCTCCAGGAAGGCACAGTCCTGGTACAGCGGGCAGGTGTCCATGTGGGAGACGACCAGCGGGGTCTCCAGCATGGACAGCGCGGAGATGTGCAGCGGGTGGGTGTGGATGATGCAGTGGACGTCGGGGCGGGCGCGGTAGACCCAACTGTGGAACCGGTTGGCCGGGTTGGCCATCCCGTCGCCCTCCAGGACGTTCAGGTCCTCGTCCACCAGCAGCAGGTTGGTCTCGGTGATCTCGTCGAAGCCGAGCCCCAGGCGCTGGGTGTAGTACGTGCCCGGGCGCTCGGCGCGGGCGGTGATCTGCCCGGCCAGGCCGGAGTCGTGTCCTGCGTCGAACAGGATGCGGCAGGTCAGGGCGAGTTTCTGCCGTACCGTCCAGCCGCTGTCGGGGATCGCCTCCCGCATCCGGCGGTGGGCGAGGTCCACCAGTTCGCTCTTGTCCGCCTCGAATGTGTCGGTCATGCCGTGGCTCTCCTTCACGTCCCGGTGCTGACGGCCCCGCGCGGCGAGGACACGACATTCACCATAGGACACACCGTGTCCTGCGTCGACCGTCCCTCCGCTCGCGGGCACTCGGCAGGGACCGACGGCAGTGGCGGGAACGCCGACGGCCCCGCCGGACAGGCCCGATCGCCCGTCCGACGGGGCCGCGTGCCTCGTACGGTCCTGCCCGGCCTCGCCTACAGCCGTTCGGCCAGCGCCCGGTGGACGCGCCGCCAGGCGTCGGCCGTCGCGGCGTCGTCGTGGTCCGCCGGACGGTCGGCCGCGAAGCCGTGGCGGGCCCCCGCGTAGGTGACCAGCTCGTGGCCGACCCCGGCCTCGGTAAGCCGGCGCTCGGCCTGCTGCCACTCCTCCGGCGGGAGGATGTGGTCCAGCTCGCCGCAGAAGCCCAGCAGGTACACGCCGTTGGCCGCGATGCGCTCGGCCGTCTCCAGCGGCGGCACCGGGCCGACCAGCGGGAAGCCCGAGGTGAGCAGCCAGCCGGGGTAGAACACGGCGGCCAGCTCGAAGCGCAGCTCGGTGGCGGCGCGCACCGCGATGTGCCCGCCCATGCTCGTCCCGACGAAGGCCACCCCGTGCCCGTCGGCCAGTACCGTGGCCGCGGCCAGCGCCTCGGCGGCGTCGGCAACCAGTTCGTCGCGGTCCAGGGCGCGCATCAGCACCAGGCCGGCCTCCCGTTCCTCGGCGCTGTACCCGAGTTCGGTGCGGCGGGCGTTGCGCCAGTAGAAGTCCGGCGCCACCGCCACGTACCCGAGGCCCGCCAACTCGGCGCAGACGCCCCGGAGGTACGGGTTGACCCCGTACAGCTCGGAGCAGACCACCACCGCGCCGTGCACCTCGCCTTCCGGGCGGTGCACGTACGCCTCGATCCCGCCGGGCGTGCCCAGCTCCTGCCACTGGCCCGTCGTCTGACCCGTCGTCTGACCCGTCATCGGATTCCCCGTTACCCCGTCGATCGGCTGGAAAGTGTCGCTGCGCATCGTAGTACCGGCCTCCGCGCCCTCGGCTCCGGCTGGCTCCGGCTCCGGCTTCCGGACAAGGGCTTGGTATGAGCACGGCAAAGACTTCCCGCCGCCCCCTCCCCGCACCTGGACGGGCCGGCCGCCGGGCTGATGTGGTGTCGGGGCTCACCCGCACGTACGGACCTCCCACACCCTCACACTCGGGAGCAGACGCATGCGCACATCCTTCAAGGCCGCCGCCCACACCCTGGCCGCGCTGGCCCTGGCCGCCTTCGGCACCACCACGCTGGCCGGCGGCGCCCAGGCCCAACCCGCCCCCACGGCAGCCCACTTCGGCGCCAAGCCGCTCCACTCCGGGGCCGCCCAGCGGACGGCCGCGAGCGCCGGCAACACCCTGTCGGTCCGCTCCAGCGCCAGCCAGGGCGTGGTGTCCCCCACTCCGAAGGTGTACCTGGTCTTCTGGGGCTCGCAGTGGTCCTCCGACCCGGCCGGTGTGGCGCCCGACCTGCAGAAGATGTTCAACGGCCTCTACGGCAGCCAGGACACCTGGGGCACCGTCCTCGACCAGTACTGCGAGGGCGTCGCCAAGGGCACCACCACCTGCGGCACCAAGGGCACCCACGTCCAGCACCCGGCCTCCTCCCCGCTGGCCGGCGTCTGGTTCGACAACTCCGCCGCCGCACCCGGCAGTGCGACCGCCACCCAGCTCGCCGCCGAGGCCGGCAAGGCCGCCGCCCACTTCGGAAACACCACCCAGGCGCCCAACCTCAACGCCCAGTACGTGGTCGTCTCCGCCACCGGCACGCACCCGGACGGCTTCCCCAACTCCGGCTTCTGCGCCTGGCACGACAAGACGAGCAGCGCGTACGGCACCCTGGCCTACACCAACCTGCCGTACATCCCGGACCTCGGCGCCGGCGCCTGCACCACCTTCACGGACGGCCGCCTGCTCTCCGGCATCGAGTCCACCGAGACGCACGAGTACGCCGAGACCGTGACCGACTTCTGGCCCAGCATCGGCTGGAACGGCGGCGGCGGTGAGATCGGCGACGAGTGCGAGAACATGGACGCCTACGTCACCTTGAGCACCGGCACCTTCGACCTCCAGGGCCTCTGGTCCAACAGCGCCAACTCCTGCGTGACGCACGGCTAGCAGCACCTCCACAGGATGCCGGCCGGTGGCAACGGCGCCGCCGACCGGCACCCGGCCGGACCGATTCCTCCCGGCGGGCCCCGAGGGACGATAATGCGGGGCGGCCGACGGCCCTCGTGGCGCAGACTCAGGCCGAGCACTTTTCCGACCGGAGGATGGATTTCATGGCTGACCGGCCCCTGACGATGATGGCGGTCCACGCGCACCCCGACGACGAGGCCACCGGCACGGGCGGTGTCCTCGCCCGGTACGCGGCGGAGGGCATCCGTACGGTCCTCGTCACCTGTACCGACGGCGGCTGCGGCGACGGGCCGGGGGGCGTCAAGCCGGGCGACCCCGGGCACGATCCGGCGGCCGTCGCCGCCCTGCGCCGGCGGGAGCTGGAGGCGAGCTGCGAGATCCTGAAGGTCTCGCACCTGGAGCTCCTGGAGTACGCCGACTCCGGGATGATGGGCTGGGCGGCCAATGACGCGCCCGGGTCCTTCTGGCGCACCCCGGTGGCGGAGGGCGCCGCCCGCCTCGCCGAACTGCTGCGGCAGTACCGACCCGACGTGGTGGTGACCTACGACGAGAACGGCTTCTACGGCCACCCCGACCACATCCAGGCGAACCGCATCACGATGGCCGCCCTGGAGCTCACCGGGATGACGCCGAAGGTCTACTGGACGACGGCGCCGCGCTCGGCGATGCAGCGCTTCGGGGAGGTCATGCGCGAGCTCGGCGCGGACTGGGAGGAGCCGAACCCGGACTCGGAGCAGGACCCGGCGAAGGCCGCCGAGACGCCCGCGACGCCCGAGATGCCCGAGATCGGGCTGCCGGACGAGGAGATCACCACCTGGGTGGACACCACCGAGTTCGGCGGCCAGAAGTTCGACGCGCTGGCCGCGCACGCCAGCCAGGGCGAGAACATCTTCTTCCTGAAGATGGGCAAGGAGAGGTTCACCGAGCTGATGGGCGTGGAGACCTTCGTCCGGGTCCACGACACCACCGGCGCGGCCCTGCCCGAGAACGACCTGTTCGCCGGGCTGCGCTGAGCCGCCCCGTCGACCCGGGAACGGCACCCCCGGTCCCGGGCCGACGGTTTTCCGGGGCCCCGCTCCCCGACCGACGGCAGGCCGCTCAGGGGCGCGCGAGCCTGGCGGCCAGGTCGGCCAGGCCGAGCGAGCCCTGGGCGAGTACGCCCGTGTGCCAGGCCCGGAGGTCGAAGTCGGCGCCCAGCCGGTGCCGGGCCGCTTCCCGGCCGTCCAGCCAGGCCCGTTCGCCGAGCAGCGCCCAGCCCTCCTTGGGGTCACCCCGGCCGCGCGGCGGCGACACAGCGGGCGGCTCAGCCGTTGCCGAAGAAGCCGAGCGCGCCCACCGCGCAGACGCCGCCGGCGCCCATGAACACCGGGGTGAGCACCTTGATCTCCACCCAGCTGCCGGCTCGGAACCGTAGGCCCTTGGGCGGCCCGACCGGGTACCAGCGCTTGCGTCCGATGGGGATCGGCCACAGCACCGGGCAGCCGGAGACGGTCAGTGCGTCGCCGAGGCAGTGGACCAGGGCGCCGAGGGCGATCGGCAGCCCGATCCACAGGTACTCCTGGCCGGGCTGGTCGAACAGCCAGCCGGAGCCGTTGCCGGGCTGGTCCAGGACGTCGGCGAGCATCCACGCGCTGGTCGCGCCGAGCAGCCATACCAGGACGTCGCTGGAGACCCGGGCGTGACGCCAGAGCAGTCCCTCGATCGCGAGCACCATGTGGACGAACAGCACGGCCAGCACGCCCCAGCGGCCGCCGTACACGGCCACGGCTGCGGCGCCCGCCCCGCACAGCACGGCCCAGAGCCAGGTGTGGGTCAGCGTCCGGTGGCCGCCCGAGCGCCGGGGGTCGCCCTTGCCTCGGGTGGTCTTGTAGACGGCGTGGGACAGGTTGTCGATCACCTCGCAGAGCGCTCGGGAGACCGGCCCGAACGCCCGGGATATCGTGGCCGCCTTGTGGTCGAGGTCCGGCGCGAGCGCCGCACCCGCGCAGATCAGCGCCCCGGCGAGGAGGACCGGCCAGGGCATCGGCTCCCCCAGTCCGGCCGCCGCCGCTCCCACCGCCAGCCAGGCGGCCGCGCCTGACAAGGAATGCGCCGGTCCCATCATGTCCGTACACCCACCGATCCTTCAGTTGCGTCCCCGTCGCGAGGACCTGACATCACGGCAGCCTATCCGTCCAAGATCACCAACCGATCCGCAGGAGCGGCGGGCAGGCCGGCCCGCGGCGCGGACGGGCGCCGCGGGCCGGGAGGGCGGAGGTCAGCTAGCAGATCCCGCGGCTGTAGTCGAAGGTCGCGGCGTTCTGCGAGTACTGCCACTGCGGGGCGAGCAGCTGCTGGTCGAGCTGCGCCGCGGCGGTGCGGCTCTCCACGACGTAGCCGAAGTCCTCCAGCCAGGCCGGGTAGAGGTTCTTGGAGCCGATGAAGAAGGCGGAGCCGTCGACCGAGACCAGCTTGTGGTGCAGCGCGTAGGGGTGGCCGTCGGCCCAGGTCGAGGTCGGGGCGGCGCGGAACGGGGCGAGCTGGAGGTTGCTGCACATCGCCGACTTCGCCTGCGCCGGGTCGCCGAGGCGGGCGGTGAGGCGGGCCCGGAGGGTGTCGCTGATCTCGTTCAGGGACTTGATCTGCGAGTAGCCGCCGCTGCCGACGGTGCCCCGGTTACCCGGGTCGCTGACCACGATGCGCACCTTCACGCCGTCGGCGAGCTTGGCCGCGAGCAGGTCGAAGAGCCGGACGTCGTAGCGGGGCAGCGGTGGGCAGGTGCCGGTGACGTCCTGCTGGGAGATGTCGATGCGGCTGCCGGCGCTCGCGATCAGCGCGCGCAGGGCGGCCTCCTCCGGGTTGACCGTCTCGTAGTCGCGGTCGGCATTGGTGTTGTCGTGCAGGCCGATCGGCCCGCACTTGACGTCGTCGGCGGCAGGCACCGGGCCCGGGCGGTAGGCGGAGGCGGAGTCGGTGGCGCGGATCCCGACGCCCAGGCCACCGACGGCGATCACCGACTGGTCGCCGGTGGCGGGCACCCGGTCGGCCGGCGGGTTGCGGCGCTTCTCCAGGTCGGGGGTGCAGGCGGTGCCGCCGGTGGAGGCGTACCAGGCGGCCGAGAACGTCCCGGTGTTGCGGCAGGTCCAGTCCCACAGGGTGTCCAGGTACGCGCCGGCGGAGGCGGCGGCCGGGCCGTTCAGCGCGAGGTCGACGTCGGTGACCGGGTGGGCGGTGTCCAGGTAGTCGTTCTTCCAGTTGTTGATCCCACCGGTGATGACGCTCTGTCCGTCGACGACCAGCAGCTTGGAGTGGTTCCAGGAGAACGCCGTCTTGGCGGTGGTCATCGAGGCGACTTCGAGGGTGACCCGGCCGGCCGCGGGCCCGAGCTTGGCCACCAGCTCGTCCCGGTACTTCGACGGGAGCGCGGTGATGTTGTACAGCGGCGCGGCCCCGGCGAGGATCCGCACGTGCGGCGCGTTCCCGGCGGCCACCGAGGCCTTGAGGCCGTCCACGATGGCGTCCTGGAACGCGCCGTCCGGGAACGGCGCCAGGGTCGATATGTCGACGGTGCGGGTGGCGCGCGAGATGTTCTCGCGCATCTTGTCGAGCAGTCGGCGGGTGCCGGTGCGCTCGGTGCAGGACGGGTCGCCCCAGCAGCCGGGGGTCTGGAGCAGCCAGCCGCCCGGGTCGCCTGCCGGAGCGTCGAGCCGGTTGCCCGCCGTCCGCTGCCACACCGTTCCCGCCAGCCCGGGGGACACCTGACGCAGCGCCTGCTCCACCGCGTCCAGGTGCGGGGTGGCAGCGGCCGGCGGGGCCGGAGCCGGCGCGGGAGCGGGGACGGGGGCAGCCGACGCGGGTGCGGAGGGAAGCGCGCAGACGGCGGCGACGAGGGCCAGCGCGGGCCCGGCGAGACGGCGGCCGGAACCACGGGGGTGGTGCTCGAACACGAACGAATCCTTCATGAGAAAGCCGGGGAGGGTTCACCCGAACGGCACCATTTAATTACCTTGAGGTAACTTGATGCAACGTCAGGGCCCCACCGGGGCCGCACACGGCGGAACCCCCGCCCCTCAGTCCTCGCCCTCGACGTCGCCGGCGTCCGCGTCCGCGTCGCTGAGCCCGAGCCGCTGGTGCTCGATGTGGTAGACCACCTGGTCCAGCAGGGCCGCCACGTGGTTGTCGTAGAGCGCGTCGACGACCGAACGGCCCCGCCGCGCCCCGACGACCAGGCCGAGGTTGCGCAGCAGGCGCAGCCGGTGCGAGCAGGCGGACTGCTCCAGGCCGACCTCGGCGGCCAGTTCGGTGGCGGCACAGGGGCCTTCGCACAGCCGGGAGAGGATCAGCAGGCGGGACGGCAGTGGCGGCGGCGCTCTTCCTGGTCGCGCTGCCGCTCCAGCTCACCGGCGCCCCCGCCTGGGCCTGGGGCCCGCTGTACGCCCTGGCCTACGCCACCGGCGGCTGGGAGCCCGCCTGGGCGGGCCTGCTGGCACGACGCGAGAAGACCCTCGACGTCGACCTGCTGATGATCGTCGCCGCACTCGGCGCGGCCGCCGTCGGGCAGGTGATGGACGGCGCCCTGCTGATCGTCATCTTCGCCACCTCCGGCGCCCTGGAGGCGCTGGCCACCGCCCGTACCGCCGACTCGGTGCGCGGACTGCTCGACCTCGCCCCCGCCACCACGACCCGGCTGCGGCCGCCATCGTCACCGCGCTGACCCGGCTCACCGGCACCGCGCCGGTGCTCGTCACCGGCGACACCCCGCGCGCCGCCGCCCGGCTGGCCGCCGAGCTCGGGATCCCCGACGTCCGGGCCGGGCTGCTGCCGCAGGACAAGGTTTCCGCCATCCGCGAGCAGGAGCAGGCCGGACGCAAGGTGCTGGTCATCGGCGACGGCGTCAACGACGCCCCGGCGCTGGCCGCCGCCCACGCCGGGATCGCGATGGGCCGGGCCGGCTCGGACCTCGCCCTGGAGACCGCCGACGCGGTGATCGTCGGCGACGAGCTCGCCACCGTCCCCGCGGTTGTGGCGCTCTCCCGCCGGGCCCGTCGCCTCGTCGTCCAGAACCTCACGATCGCCTCGGTGTTCATCACGGCCCTGGTGCTCTGGGACCTGGTCGACGCCCTCCCGCTGCCGCTCGGCGTGCTCGGCCACGAGGGCTCCACCGTCCTCGTCGGCCTCAACGGCCTGCGGCTGCTGCGCGAGGCGGCCTGGACCGGGGCCCGCCCCTCGTCGGGTGCGGTCCCCAGGCCGTCGGTCCGTCAGCTGACGGCCGCCGTGGCAGCCGTGGCGGCGGTCACCGCGGCGATGGCTGCGATGGCGACGTGCATGTTCCGGATGGCCTGGCCGACGGAGTCGCCCGCCCAGTCGCCCGCGGCGATCTCCGCGAAGCGCATCTCGACCCGCTTGCGCGGGAGGTCGGGGAAGGCCAGGCCGTGCAGCCGGGCGGCGTGCAGCAGGGCTATCAGGGTCGCCGTGCGGACGTCCGGCGCCGCGTGGTGCCGGATCACCGAGGCCAGCCGCTCGCGCAGTTCCCGCTCCACGGAGCCGTCCGCCTCCGGGTAGCGGCGCACCGGGAAGAGGCCGAGCACCCGGTGGCGCTCCTCCACGACCAGACCGCGCTGGCACAGCCGCAGCACCGTGGCACGGACCGCGGTGGCGTGATCCCTGGTCAGCCACTCCGACGCCTTCGCCTTGCCGGGGGCCTTGCGCCCGATCCACTCCACGATCCGCTCCAGGCGCTCGTCCAGCAGCGGATCGCCGGTCGGGGTCGGGTCGGTGACGGCCAGCCGGCCCTCCTCCACCGCGATCCGCCCGGCCATCGCGAGGTCGGCGAGGAAGCTCCCCGCCACCGCCCATCCGGCGCTCGAACCGTCCTTCGCCACACCGGACTCGTCGTCCAGCGAGAGCAGCATCAGCTCCTCGGCGAGGGTGACGTGCATGTGCCATTTCCTTTCCCTGTACGGACCGGCCACCCCGCAGCGCCGCGACCGGCCGCCGAAACCCGGGTGTCCTCAGCCAGCAACGCCCGCACCACCGGCCCGGTTCCCGCCCACGCCAGGAAACATCAGGTGCGGGAACGTCAGGTACGGGAGCGTCACGTACGGGAACGTCACGTACGGGAACGTCAGGACGGCGGCGCCGTCTCCCGGTCCGCCGCGCCGACCGGCACGTCCGGGTGCCGGAACCACGACCCCTGGACCGCCCACTGCACCAGCATCAGCACCGCGCCCAGCAGCAGCGCGCCCAGCCCGATCACGGTGACCCCGCCGACCTCGCCGATGCCCGGCAGGTCGATCGAGGTGGCCCCGTAGTGCGGGTCGGCGTAGACGTCGAAGGCGCCGTAGGCGAAGAAGTACAGCAGCATCACGCCGCCGGCCAGCGGCAGCACGCCCTTGAACAGGAAGTCCCGGACGCTGCGGGTGAGCACTCGGCGGTAGTACCAGACGCAGGCGAAGCCGGTCAGCCCGTAGTAGAAGGCGATGCCGAGGCCGACGGAGGCGATCGAGTCGGCCAGGACGTTGCCGCTGATCGCGGTGAGCAGCACGTAGAAGGCGATCGAGACCAGGCCCATCGCGACCGTCGA
Source organism: Streptomyces sp. 1114.5 (assembly GCF_003635085.1). Taxonomy (NCBI): domain Bacteria; kingdom Bacillati; phylum Actinomycetota; class Actinomycetes; order Kitasatosporales; family Streptomycetaceae; genus Streptomyces; species Streptomyces sp. 1114.5. Next base: position 5,074,402 of record NZ_RBXE01000001.1, on the reverse strand, counting down.
CCAGGTCGGGGTCTGGTGGCGCGGGTGCACCCGGGCGAAGCCGGCCGGGATGGCCCGGTGGGTGGCCATCGAGAAGGTGGTGCGGGCGGTGGGCAGGATGGTGGTCTGGGTGGAGGCGGCGGCCGAGGTCAGCACCATCAGGATGAGCAGCCGGCTGAGCACGGCGCCGATCCCGGTGGTGCCGAACACCGCGTCGCCGAGTCCGGAGAGCACGTCCCCCGAGTGGTCGGGGTTGCCGAGGCCGATGCCGTCCGTCCCGACCCCGGCGAAGGCCTGGGCGGAGGTGGCCACCAGGGCGTAGATGAGGAGCAGCAGCACGGTGGAGATGACCGCGGCCCGGCCCGGGGTGCGCGTCGAGTCGGCGGTCTCCTCGTTGACGGAGACGGCGGTGTCCCAGCCCCAGTAGATGAAGACGGCGGCGAGCATGCCGGCGGTGAACGCCGAGGTCGAGGGGATGTGGAACGGGTTGAACCAGGCGGCGGAGACCGGGATGGCGGTCGCGGGGGCGCCGGAGCCGTACGACTTGACCAGCGCGGTGACCGAGAAGACGACCAGCATGACCACCTCGACGGCCAGCAGCCAGCGCTGCAGGGCGGCGGAGAGTTCGATGCCGACGTAGCAGATCGCGGTCATCACGACGATCCACACCACGCCGGCCGTGGTGGTCCAGGCCTTGTCGTCGGCCAAGGAGTCGAGGCCGACCAGCCGGAACCCGTACACCCCGGCGATCTGGGCGAGGTTGGCCATCACGATGATGTCCGCGACGACGATCCCCCAGCCGCCCATCCAGCCGGTGCGGGGGCCGAAGGCCCGGGCGGCCCAGGTGAAGGTGGTGCCGCAGTCCGGGTCGGTGGCGTTCAACTCCTTGTAGGCGTAGGCGATCAGCAGCATCGGGACGAACGCCAGGATGGTGATGATCGGTGCCTGGAGGCCCACGCCGACCACGATGATGCCGAGGGTCGCGGCGAGGCTGTAGGCGGGGGCGGTGGAGGCGAGGCCGATGCAGACGGAGGACAGCAGTCCCAGGGCGCCTGTCTTGAGGCCCTTCTCGCCCGCACCGGAGCCGGTGGGGACGCCGGTCGGGGGGCTGGTCGGGGAGGCCGGCACGGATCCCACTCCCTTGGGTGCACGGCGGGGGCCGCGAGGACCGATGTGGTCGTCACAGCCTAGGGCCTGTCCGGCGGATCTTGTCGGATCAGCGCGCGGCGTCGGGCGCCCGGCAAGATCCGCCGGACAGGCCCTGACGCCGCCGGGGCGGGTCGGCCGTCCGGAGGAGCCCGGCCGGGCTCCTCCGGGGGTGGCCCCGCGGTTACTGCGGCGTGACGTAGGCGCCGGAGATCCCGCCGTCGACCAGGAAGGTGTTTGCGGTCATGAAGGAGGAGTCGTCCGAGGCGAGGAAAGCCACCGCGGCGGCGATCTCCTCGGGCTCGGCGAAGCGGCCGAGCGGGATGTGGACGAGCCGGCGGGCGGCCCGCTCCGGGTCCTTGGCGAAGAGCTCCTGCAGCAGCGGGGTGTTCACCGGGCCGGGGCACAGGGCGTTCACCCGGATGCCCTCGCGGGCGAACTGCACGCCCAGTTCGCGGGACATCGCGAGGACGCCACCCTTGGAGGCGCTGTAGGAGATCTGCGAGGTGGCCGCGCCCATCACGGCGACGAAGGAGGCGGTGTTGATGATCGAGCCCTTGCCCTGCCGCTGCATGTGCGGGATCGCGTACTTGCAGCACAGGTAGACGCTGGTGAGGTTGACCTCCTGGACGCGCTTCCAGGCGTCCAGGCCGGTGGTGAGGATGGAGTCGTCGTCCGGCGGGGAGATGCCGGCGTTGTTGAAGGCGATGTCGAGCCGGCCGTACTCGTCCACGGCTCGCTGGAAGAGCGCCTGCACCGCCTGCTCGTCGGTGACGTCGGCCTCCAGGAACAGGCCGCCGACCTCGTTGGCGGCCTTGGCGCCGGTCTCGGCGTCGAGGTCGACGCAGACCACCTTCGCGCCCTCGGCGGCGAACCTGCGGGCGGTGGCCAGGCCGATGCCGCTGCCCGCGCCGGTGATGACGGCCACCCGGCCGTCGAGTCGCTGGGTCATGCTGATCATTCCTCTCACTCTTCCGTGGAGATGAAGACGTTCTTGGTCTGGGTGAAGGCGTCCAGGGCGTCCGGGCCGAGCTCGCGGCCGAGGCCGGACTGCTTGAAGCCGCCGAAGGGCGTGGTGTAGCGGACCGAGGAGTGCGAGTTGACGGAGAGGTTGCCGGCCTCGACGCCGCGGGAGACGCGCAGCGCGCGGCCGATGTCCCTGGTCCAGACGGAGCCGGACAGCCCGTACTCGGTGGCGTTGGCGATCCGCAGGGCGTCCTGCTCGTCGCGGAACGGGACGACGGCGACGACCGGGCCGAAGATCTCCTCGGTGAAGGCGGGGTCGTCATGCCGTACCGGCGCGAGGACGGTCGGGGGATACCAGAAGCCGGGCCCCTCGGGGGCGGTGCCGCGGAGGGCCACGGCCGCGCCGTCGGGGACGTAGGAGGCGACCCGCTCCCGGTGGGCGGCGGAGATCAGCGGGCCCATCTCGGTCTTCTCGTCGGCCGGGTCGCCGACCCGCACGCCCCGGACGGCGGGCTCCAGCAGCGCCAGGAACTCCTCGAGCACCGACGCCTGGACCAGGATCCGGGAGCGGGCGCAGCAGTCCTGGCCGGCGTTGTCGAAGACGGCGTACGGGGCGGTGGCGGCGGCCTTGGCGAGGTCGGCGTCGGCGAAGACGATGTTGGCGCTCTTGCCGCCGAGTTCGAGGGTGACGGGTTTCACCTGGGCGGCGCAGCCCGCCATGATCTCCTTGCCGACCCGGGTCGAGCCGGTGAACACCACCTTGCGCACGTCGGGGTGGGTGACGAAGCGCTGTCCGACCACCGGGCCGCGTCCGGGCAGGATCTGCAGCACGCCTTCCGGGATCCCGGCCTGGAGGGCGAGTTCGCCGAGGCGCAGGGCGGTGAGTGGGGTGAGTTCGGCGGGTTTGACGATGACGGTGTTGCCGGCGGCCAGGGCCGGGGCGAGGGCCCAGGCGGCGATCGGCATCGGGAAGTTCCAGGGCACGATGACCCCGACGACGCCGATCGGCTCCTGGAAGGTGAGGTCGATGCCGCCGGCCACCGGGATCTGGCGGCCGAAGAGCCGCTCGGGGGCGGCGGCGTAGTACTCGATGACGTCGCGGGCGTTGCCGGCCTCCCAGCGGGCGTTGCCGATGGTGTGGCCGGCGTTGGCGACCTCCAGGGCGGCGAGGTGTTCGCGGTCGGCGTCGACGGCGGCGGCGAAGGCCCGCAGCAGTCGGGCCCGGTCGGCGGGGGCGACCGTGCGCCAGGTGTCGAAGGCGGCGCGGGCGCGGGCGATGGCGGCGTCGGTCTCGGCGAGGCCGGCCATTTCGACGGTGGTGATCACCTCCTCGGTGGCGGGGTTGACGACCTCGTGGAGGTCCGGTTCGGTCATCGGGCGGTCTCCCTCAGTGGACGGTGCGGTGGCCGGCGGTGATCAGGGCGTGGAACAGGCGGGGGTCGTCGGGGTCGGTCTCGGGGTGCCACTGGACACCCAACGCGAAGCGCCGGTCCGGCAGTTCGAGCGCCTCGACGGTTCCATCGGCACCTCGGGCGGTGACCTGCAGTCCGGTACCGAGCCGGTCGACGGCCTGGTGGTGGTAGCAGGAGACGTCGGCGGCCGGCCCGAGGACGGCGGCGAGCCGGCTGCCGTCCGTCACGGTGACGCGGTGGTGGACGAAGCGGGCGGGGACGTGCTGGTGGCTGTTGTCGGGCAGGTGCTGCAGCAGGGTGCCGCCGAGTTCGACGTTGAGCAGCTGCATGCCGCGGCAGATGCCGAGCAGTGGCAGGTCCCGGGCCAGGGCGGCGTGCAGCAGGCTGCTCTCCCAGTCGTCCCGGGGCCGGTGGGGCGGCCCGGTGCGCGGGTCGGCGGCGGCCGCGTAGCGGGCCGGGTCGACGTCCGGACCCCCGGCGAGGACGAGTCCGTCCAGGACGTCGAGCAGGTGGCCGACGCCTCCGGGTTGCGGGGGCAGCAGCACTGGCGTGCCGCCCGAGCGGGCCACGGCGTCGACGTAGGTCTGGGGCACGAGGGAGGCGCGCTGGTGCCAGACGGACCAGGCGGCGTCGTCCTGGTAACTGGTGATGCCGATCAGCGGCCGGCGGCGGCCGTCGCGTCCTGTCAGGTCGGTGCCGGTCACAGTCGCTCGAATCCGCGGCGCCGCTCCCAGTCGGTCACCGCCCGGTCGTAGGCGGCCAGTTCGGTGCGTCCGGCGTGGGTGTAGTGCCGCACGACGTCCTTGCCGAAGGCCTCGGTGGCGGCGGCGCTGCGTTCGAAGGCGTCGACCGCGTCGCGCAGGGTGGCGGGCACCCTGGGGGCCTGGGAGGCGTACGCGTTCCCGGTGAACTCCGGTTCGAGCTCCAGCTGTTGTTCGACGCCGTGCAGGCCGGCGGCGATCAGGGCGGCGACCGCGAGGTAGGGGTTGACGTCGCCGCCGGGGACGCGGTTCTCGAAGCGCAGCGACGGGCCGTGGCCGACCACGCGCAGGGCGCAGGTGCGGTTGTCGCGGCCCCAGGCGATGGCGGTGGGCGCGAAGCTGCCGGGCACGTAGCGCTTGTAGGAGTTGACGGTGGGAGCGAGCAGCAGGGCGAAGTCGGCGAGGCAGGCGAGTTGCCCGGCGAGGAAGTGCTCCATGGTGCGGGAGAAGCCGTGCGGGCGGTCGCCGGCGAACACCGGCGCGCCCTGCTCGTCGCGCAGGCTGAGGTGGATGTGGCAGGAGTTGCCCTCGCGCTCGTCGTACTTCGCCATGAAGGTGAGGCTGCAGCCCTCCTGGGCGGCGATCTCCTTGGCGCCGGTCTTGTAGACGGCGTGGTTGTCGCAGGTGGTGAGGGCGTCGGCGTACTTGAAGGCGATCTCGTGTTGGCCGAGGTTGCACTCGCCCTTGGCGGACTCGACGGTGAGGCCGGCGCCGGCCATGTCGTTGCGCAGCCGGCGCAGCAGGGGTTCGATCCGGCCGGTGCCGAGGATGGAGTAGTCGACGTTGTACTGGTTGACGGGGGTGAGGCGGGTGTAGTCCTTGTCCCAGGCCTGCTCGTAGCTGTCCCGGAAGACGATGAACTCCAGCTCGGTGGCGGCCTGGGCCTGCCAGCCGTAGCCGGCCAGCCGGTCCAGCTGGCGTTGCAGGATCTGGCGCGGGGAGACGGCGACGGGGGTGCCGTCGTGGTGGGTGACGTCGCACTGGACCATGACGGTGGCCGGGTGCCAGGGGACGGCTCGCAGGGTGGCGAGGTCGGGGCGCAGGGTCAGGTCGCCGTAGCCGCTCTCCCAGGAGGAGATGTCGTAGCCGTCGACGGTGTTCATGTCGATGTCGACGGCCAGCAGGTAGCCGCAGCCCTCGGCGGCGCCGGGCACGACGTCGGTCAGGAAGTACTCGGCGGCGACGCGTTTGCCCTGGAGGCGGCCCTGCATGTCGGTCATGGCGAGCACGACGGTGTCGACGGACCGGTCGGCGACGCGGGTGCGCAGCTCGTCGAGGGTGAGTCGGGGGCTGGTCATCGGGTCTCCAGTTCGGTGCCGGGAGTGGGCCGGGGGCTGGTCATCGGATCTCCGGTTCGGGGGCCGGGGCCTCGGGGGCGGACGGCACGGCGCCGGTGTGGGGCCCGGTGAACCAGTGGCGGGCGGAGACGAGCCACCACACGCCGGCGAAGCCGACCACGACGAGCACGGCGACGGGGGTGTAGTTGAAGCTCTCGGCGGTGATCGGGCTGGCGGTGGGCAGCATGAACAGGACGGTGATCACCGCCGTCCAGCCGACGGCGACCACGCCGATCGGCCGGCTCCACCGGCCCAGGTGCCAGGGGCCACGCGGGAAGTCCTCGCCCTGGCGCAGCCGCAGGTACACCGGGATGACGTAGGAGATGTACAGGCCGATGACGGAGATGGAGGTCACGGCGGTGTAGGCGGTGTTGTTCCAGAGCGCGGGCAGTCCGAGCAGCAGGGCGCCGCCGGTCGCCAGCCAGACCGCGTTGGTCGGGGTCTGGGTGCGCGGGGAGATGCGGTGCCACAGGCGGGAGCCGGGCAGCGCGCCGTCGCGGGAGAAGGCGTAGATCATGCGGGAGTTGGCGGTGACGGAGGCCATGCCGCAGAAGAACTGGGCGCCGATGACGATGAGCAGCAGGACCTGGGCGCCGCCGGAGCCGATCGCGTCGATGAAGATCTGTGCGGGCGGGACCTGGGTGTCGCTGTTCAGCGCGCCGTCGTAGTCGCGGATCGCGAAGGTGATGCCGAGCAGCAGGATCCAGCCCGCCACCAGGGAGACGGTGATGGCGTTGACGATGCCGCGCGGGCCGGAGCGGGCGGCGTCCTGGGTCTCCTCGGTCATGTGCGCGGAGGCGTCGTAGCCGGTGAGGGTGTACTGGGCCATCAGCAGGCCGAGCATCGCGACGTAGAGCTGGTTGTGGAAGCCGGTCTGGTTGACGAACTCGGTGAGGACGAAGGACACGGAGGCGTGCCGCTCGGGGAGGAACGCGAGCGCGCCCACGATGATCGCGACGCCGATCAGGTGCCACCACACGGACACGCTGTTGAGGACCGCGACGAGCCGTACCCCGAGGGTGTTGAGCAGGCCGTGCACCAGCAGGATGACCGCGAAGATCTCCATGGTGTGCTCGGGGGTGGCCGCGACGCCGAAGCGCAGGTCGAGGAAGGCGTTGGTGAAGAACGCGGCGCCGTAGTCGACGCCGGCGGTGACCGCGACCTGGCCGAGGAAGTTGAACCAGCCGGTGAACCAGCTCCAGGCCGGGCCGCGGGTGCGGGTCAGCTTGGCGGACCAGTAGTAGAGCCCGCCGGCCGTCGGGTAGCTGGAGCAGATCTCGGCCATGGCCAGCCCGACGCAGAGCGTGAGCAGCCCGACGACCGGCCAGCCCCAGACGATCAGGGCCGGGCCCCCGGTCTTCATGCCCGTCCCGTACAGGGTGAGGCAGCCGGAGAGGATCGAGACGATGGAGAAGGAGACGGCGAAGTTGGAGAAGCCCGACATCGAGCGGGCCAGTTCCTGGGTGTACCCCAGTTCGCGCAGCCGCTGTTCGTCGGCGGAAACGGGGGCGGTGTCCTCCGGAAACACGGCGGGGGCAGGGTGGTCGGGTGAGCGTGCGTCGGTCATGGGGCACCCCTGGGGGTAGAGGGCGTGCCGGGGGCACGCGGCCACGACGGCGTGGCGCGCTCGCTCCGGCGGGTTCGACGGTCGGACGGCTCTTCAATGGTCTGGAACCAGACCATTGGGTGGGTGAGCAGCATCGTTCCGGCTGGATCGGGGCCGCGTCAAGAGCGGAGCGGCAACAGGAGGCAACGTGTCCGGGAAACCGCATGTCGGTACGATTCCGGCGTGGACGTGGACGTGGACGAAGCGCGGGAACGGGCGCGGCCCGACTGGCAGGCCGACGCGATCCTGCGCCCGGTCCGGACCGGCAACGCCTTCGAGGAGACCGTCGAGCGGCTGCTCCAGGCGGTCAAGCTCGGCGTCTTCGGCTTCGGCGACCGGCTGCCCGCCGAACGGGACCTGGCCGCCCGGCTCGGCGTCAGCCGGGAGACCCTGCGCGAGGCGCTGCGCACCCTCCAGCAGGCCGGCTGCGTGGAATCCCGCCGCGGCCGCTACGGCGGCACCTTCGTCACCTACCGGATGCCCGCACCGGACGTCGCCGACCTGCGCCGCGCGGCCCGCGACCTCGGCGGCGCACTGGAGGACGCGCTGACCTACCGCCAGGTGCTGGAGGTCGGCGCCGCCGAGGCGGCCGCCCGCCGTCCGCTCTCCCCCGAGCAGCGGGCCCACCTGGAGGACCGGCTGACCGACCTGGAGGGCGCCCCCGCGGAGGAGTACCGCCGGCTGGACTCGCGCTTCCACCTCGCCATCGGCGAACTCACCGGCTCCCCCACCCTCGCCGCGGCCATCGCCGAGGCCAGGATGCGCCTCAACGACCTGCTCAACGCCATCCCCATGCTGGACCGCAACATCGCGCACGCCGCCGACCAGCACCGCGCCATGGTCCGGGCGATCCTCGCCGGCGACGGCGACGCCGCCCGCCGCGCCACCGAGGAACACCTCGCCGCCACCGCCGCCCTGTTGCGCGCCTTCCTGGCCTGAGGGAGGCCCCGGGACGTAGGGCACCCGCCAGGGTTCCGTCAACACCGGCCCCGCCACCGGCGCCGACCGGCTACCCTGGGCCGCTTGCCCGATCGACAACCGACCGAGGAGCCCAGCGCCGTGTCCGACAGCTTCGCGCACCTGCACGTCCACACCGAGTACTCGATGCTGGACGGAGCCGCGAAGAACGGAAAGCTCTTCGCCGAGGCGGAGAGACAGGGCATGCCCGCCATCGCGATGAGCGACCACGGCAACATGTTCGGCGCGTACGAGTTCTTCCACTCCGCCGCCAAGACGGGCGTCAAGCCGATCATCGGCATCGAGGCGTACGTCGCGCCGAGCTCGCGCTTCCTGAAGAAGCAGGTCTTCTGGTCCCCCGGCGGCCAGCGCCCGTCCGGCGCCGACGGCGAGGGCGGCAAGGACGTCTCCGGCGGCGGCCGCTACACCCACATGACGATGTGGGCGCAGAACGCCACCGGCCTGCGCAACCTCTTCAAGCTCTCCTCGCTCGCGTCGATGGAGGGCTACTACATGAAGCCCCGGATGGACCGCGAGCTGATCGCCGCCAACGCGACCGGCATCATCGCGACCACCGGCTGCCCCTCCGGCGAGGTGCAGACCCGGCTGCGCCTCGGCCAGTACGAGGAGGCGGTCAAGGCGGCCGGCGCCTACCAGGACATCTTCGGCAAGGAGAACTACTTCCTGGAACTGATGGACCACGGCCTCTCCATCGAGCAGGACGTCCGCGAGGACCTGCTGCGCCTCGCCAAGCAGCTGAACATCCCGCTGCTGGCCACCAACGACTCGCACTACGTGACCGCCGATCAGGCCGACGCCCACGACAGCCTGCTCTGCGTCGGCGTGGGCAAGAACAAGGACGACCCGAACCGCTTCAAGTTCCAGGGCACCGGCTACTACGTGAAGACCGCCGCCGAGATGCGCGAGCTCTTCCGCGAACTGCCCGAGGCCTGCGACAACACGCTCGCGATCGCCGAGCGGGTCGAGTCGTACGAGGAGGTCTTCACCTACGTCGACCGGATGCCCCAGTTCGACGTGCCCGAGGGCGAGACCCAGGCCTCCTACCTGCGCCAGAAGATCGCCGCCGGCCTGCAGCACCGCTACGGCGACAACCCCAGCCAGGAGGTGCTGGAGCGGATCGAGCTGGAGATGGGCGTGATCACCCCGATGGGGTTCGACGCCTACTTCCTCGTGGTCGCCGACATCTGCCAGTACGGCCGCGACAACGGCATCCCGGTGGGCCCCGGCCGAGGCTCGGCGGCCGGCTCGATGGTCGCCTACCTGACCGGCATCACCCAGCTGGACCCGCTGGAGCACGACCTGCTGTTCGAGCGCTTCCTCAACCCCGAGCGCATCAACCCCCCGGACGTCGACATCGACTTCGACGACCGCCAGCGCGACCAGATGGTCCGCTACGTGACCGAGAAGTACGGCGCCGCGTACACGGCCCAGGTGAACACCTTCGGCACGATCAAGGCCAAGGCCGCCGTGAAGGACGCCAACCGCATCCTCGGCTACCCGTTCTCGATGGGCGACCGCATCACCAAGGCGATGCCCCCGGACGTCATGGGCAAGGGCGTGCCGCTGGCCGACCTCTTCGACGAGAAGCACCCCCGCTACAACGAGGGCACCGAGATCCGGGCGCTGTACCAGAACGAACCGGACGTCAAGAAGATCATCGACACCGGGCGCGGCATCGAGGGGCTGATCCGCGGCACCGGCGTGCACGCCGCCGCCGTCATCCTCTCCTCCACCCCGCTGCTGGACCTGATCCCGCTGCACATGCGGGACAAGGACGGCGTGATCATCACCGGCTTCGACTACCCGTCCTGCGAAGCCATGGGCCTGATCAAGATGGACTTCCTGGGCCTGCGGAACCTGGGCATCATCGACCACTGCATCAAGATCGTGAAGGCCAACCGGGGCATCGACGTCGACATCGAGAAGATCCCGATCGACGACCCCACCACCTACCAGCTGCTCGCCCGCGGCGACACCCTCGGCGTCTTCCAGCTCGACGGCGGCCCCATGCGCGCCCTGCTCAAGCTGATGAAGCCCACCGAGTTCGCCGACATCTCCGCCGTCTCGGCGCTGTACCGGCCCGGCCCGATGGGCATGAACTCGCACACCAACTACGCGCTGCGCAAGAACGCCCAGCAGGAGATCATCCCGATCCACCCCGAGCTTGAGGAACCGCTCAAGGACGTCCTCGGCCCCACCTACGGCCTGATCGTCTACCAGGAGCAGGTCCAGCGCGCCGCCCAGGTGCTCGCCGGCTACTCGCTCGGCCAGGCCGACCTGCTCCGCCGGGCCATGGGCAAGAAGAAGAAGGAGGTCCTGGAGAAGGAGTTCGTCCCCTTCCACGCGGGCTGCAAGGAGCGCGGCTACTCCGACGAGGCCATCCAGGCGGTCTGGGACGTCCTGGTCCCGTTCGCCGGCTACGCGTTCAACAAGTCCCACTCCGCCGCGTACGGCCTGGTCTCGTACCAGACCGCCTACCTGAAGGCCAACTACCCGGCCGAGTACATGGCCGCGCTGCTCACCTCGGTCGCGGACGACAAGGACAAGATGGCCGTCTACCTGGCCGAGTGCCGGCAGATGGGCATCAAGATCCTCTCCCCCGACGTCAACGAGTCGGTCGTCGACTTCACCGCCGTCGGCAGCGACGTCCGCTTCGGCCTCAAGGCCGTCCGCAACGTCGGCGTGCCCGTCATCGAATCCCTCGTGAACACCCGCCAGGAGAACGGCAAGTACACCTCCTTCGCCGACTTCCTGGACAAGGTCGAGCTGGTGGTCTGCAACAAGCGCACCGTCGACTCCCTGGTCAAGGCCGGCGCCTTCGACTCCCTCGGGCACACCCGGCTCTCGCTCAGCACCGTCCACGAGAGCGCGATCGACGCCGTCACCGGCGTGAAGAAGCAGCAGGCCATCGGACAGGACGACCTCTTCGGCGCCCTCGACGGCGGCGACGGCGCCCCCGCCATCGGCCTCGACTTCCAGCTCACCGACAACGAGTGGCCCCGGCGCCAACTCCTCGCCCTGGAACGGGAGATGCTCGGTCTCTACGTCTCCAGCCACCCGCTGGACGGCGCCGAGCACATCCTCTCCCAGAACCGCGACACCTCGATCGCCGAACTCCTCGGCTCCGGCCGCTCCGAGGGCGAGGTCCGCCTCTCCGGCCTGATCACCGCCGTCGACCGCCGGATCAACAAGGCCGGCAACGCCTGGGCCATCATCACCCTCGCCGACCGCGACGGCTCCGTCGAGGTGTTGTTCTTCCCCGCGACCTACAACCTGATGGCCGAGCAGATGGTCGAGGACAACGTGATCTCGGTCCGCGGCCGCCTCAACGAACGCGACGGATCGCTGAGCATCTTCGGCCAGGAGATCACCACGCTCGACATCTCCTCCGCCGAGCTCGGCACCAAACCCCCGGTCCAGATCACCGTGCCCGCCTCCCGGATCACCCCCCAGGTGGTCGCCGAGCTCAAACTCGCCCTCCAGGCCCACCCCGGCGACGTCCCGGTCCGGCTGCTGACCACCAACTGGGACAAGAACACCCTCTACGAGCTCGGCTTCCTGGTGAACCCCGACAACGGGCTCGCCTCGGACGTCAAGACCCTCCTCGGCAACCGCGCCTGGGCCGGCACCACCGCCCGGTCCTGAGCCCTCCACACGGGAGCGGGAAGTCGGCCTGGCCGACTTCCCGCTCCCGTCGTTCCCGTCGTTTCCTCTCGTTCCCGTCAGCCCAGCCGGCCGACGTGCGCCAGCGCCCGCTTGAGCAGGATGCCCTGGCCGCCCGGCATCTCCTGCTGCACCAGCGGCGAGGCGGCCTCCTCCGGGCTGAACCAGACCAGGTCCAGCGCGTCCTGCCGGGGCCGGCAGTCCCCCGCCACCGGGACGACGTAGGCGAGCGAGACGGCGTGCTGCCGGGGGTCGTGGAACTCGGTGGCGCCCAAGGTCGGGAAGTACTCCGCAACGGTGAACGGCTGCAGCGAGGCCGGGATCCGGGGCAGCGCCACCGGCCCGAGGTCCTTCTCCAGGTGCCGCACCAGCGCGTCCCGGATCCGCTCGTGGTGCAGCACCCGGCCGGAGACCAGCGTGCGGCTGACCGTTCCGTCCGGGCCGATCCGCAACAGCAACCCGACCTGGGTGACCTCCCCCGCGGCATCGACGCGGACCGGAACGGCCTCGACGTAGAGGATCGGCATCTTCGCCCGGGTGGTTTCGAGCTCCTCGGGAGCGAGCCAGCCCGGCGTGGTTTCCGTGATGTCAGACACCCGTTGATCGTACGTTCCCGCCGGGACCGGTGGGGCGGGAGCCCCGCGTGCGGCATTCGGGTGAACCGGCCCGGTGTGACGCCACTGTGACGCCGGATCGGACGGCGCGGTGACAGACCGTCGTGAGACTGCGGGGGATCACTGACGAGAGGAGCGCCCATGCCCACCGCACCCACGTTCCCGGGCGTGTACGTCGAGGAGGTGCCAAGTGGTGTTCATCCGATCGTCGGTGTGCCCACCGCGATCGCAGCCTTCATCGGCTGGTTCCCACGCGGTCCGATGAACCGCGCGGAGGAGGTCCTCTCCTTCGCCGACGTCGAGCGGAAGTTCGGCGGCCTGCACCCCGACAGCGACACGTCCTTCGCACTCCAGCAGTACTTCCTCAACGGCGGCGCCCGGGCCCACGTGGTCCGCGTCGCCGCCCCGGGAAGCGGCAGCGACGCCCTCGGCACGGCCCACGCCGACGTCCCGCAACGCGGCGGCGCCGCCGCGTTCACCGTCACGGCCCGGGACGAGGGGAAGTGGGGCAACAACCTGCGCGTCCAGGTCCTCGCGGCGACCGAGTCCGACCGGTTCGACCTGGTGGTCAGCCTGCTGAGCGACGACACCGCCGACGCGACCGTCGCCCGCCAGGAGATCTACCAGGGACTGACCGCCGACAGCGCCAAGACCGCCGACCCCTTCTACGTCACGACGGCCGTCAACACGGCCTCCGAGCTGGTCACCGTGAGCTCCGTGGCCGGAAAGCCCGTCCCCAGCGGGCTCCTCTCCTCCCCCGTGGTCGATCCGTCCACGCTCCAGGCGGGCCCCCTGAACATCGACGTGACGATCGGCGGAGCCGGGGCCACCGCGAGGAAGATCACCTTCCCGGGCAAGCCGGACACCATCGAGACGCTGGCCGCGACCCTCCAGTCGGCGCTGCGGACCGCCGTGGCGAACAAGCCCGTCTGGTCCCAGGCCGTGGTTCGGGTGGTCCTCCCCGACACCGACCCCCACAGCCCCGACTTCGGCAAGAGCCGGCTCCAGATCCTGCCGGGTGCCGCCTCCGCCCTGCCCATCACCGTCGACAACATCGCCGGCGACAACACCGCGACCGATCTCGGCCTGAACGGCGTCACGTCCGAGCACGGCGCCGTCGTCCTAGCCGGCGGCGGCGACGGCGCCCACCCCGGCGCGGAGGAGCTGGTGGGCAGCGAAGTCGGCACGGGATCGGGCATGTTCGCCCTGGAGAACACCGACTTCACGCTCCTGAGCTTGCCCAGCCTCGGCAACCTGGCCGCCGCGGACAGCGACCGCTTCGCCCCCGACGCCTCGGACGACGCCGCGCGGGACGGCGACTACAGCAAGGCCGTCGGCAACGCGATCGCCTACTGCCGCCGCAAGCGCGCCCTGCTGCTGCTCGACCCGCCGAACACCATGCAGAGCCCGACCGCGCTGCGCAACTGGCTCCAGAAGCACAGCAACATCCGCGACGAGTACAGCGCCCTCTACTACCCCCGGCTCGACATCGCCGACCCCACCCGCCAGTACCGCACCCGCTCGTTCGGGCCGAGCGGCACGATCGCCGGCCTGATGGCCCGGATCGACGCGGCCCGCGGCGTCTGGAAGGCCCCCGCCGGGACGGAGGCCAAGCTGTTCGGCGTCCAGGACCTGGCCTACGACCTCACCGACCCGGAGAACGGCACCCTCAACCCGATCGCGGTCAACTGCCTGCGTACCTTCCCCGCCTACGGCCAGGTCTGCTGGGGCGCGCGGACCCTGGCCGGCGGCGACGCCTCCGCGACGGACTACAAGTACGTCCCGGTGCGGCGGCTGGCCAACTTCCTGGAGTCGAGCCTGCTGATCGGCCTCAAATGGGCCGTGTTCGAGCCCAACGACGAGCCGCTCTGGTCGCAGATCCGGCTGAACATCGGTTCGTTCCTGCACGGCCTGTTCGTGCAGGGGGCCTTCGCGGGGCGCACGCCGAAGGAGGCCTACCTCGTCCGGTGCGACGCCACCACCACGACGACCACGGACCAGGGGCTCGGCGTGGTGAACGTCCTGGTGGGCTTCGCGCCGGTGCGGCCCGCCGAGTTCGTGATCATCCGGGTCCAGCAGCTCGCCGGCCAGACGCAGAGTTGAGGGGAGCCCACTCATGGCCCAGTTCGCCGTCAACACCAACCGCTTCGACCCGTACAAGAACTTCAAGTTCAGGGTCAAGTGGGACGGCCGCTACGTCGCGGGCGTCAGCAAGGTGAGCAGTCTCAAACGCACCACCGAGGTGGTCGAGTTCCGCGAGGGCGGCGACCCGTCCAGCGCCCGCCGCTCACCCGGCCGCACCAAGTACGAGGCGATCACCCTCGAACGCGGGGTCACCCACGACCTGGAGTTCGAGGCGTGGGCCTCCAAGGTGTGGCAGCACGGCGCCGCCCTCGGCGCGGAGGTCAGCCTCGCGGACTTCCGCAAGGACATCGTGATCGAGCTCTACAACGAGGCCGGCCAACTCGTCATCGCCTACAACGTTTTCCGCTGTTGGGTGAGCGAGTACCAGTCGCTGCCGGACCTCGACGCCAACGCCAACGCGGTGGCCCTCGCCCACATCAAGCTGGAGAACGAGGGCTGGGAGCGGGATCCGGCCGTGGTCGAGCCCAAGGAGGTCTCGTTCTCCCTATGATCCCCGGACTCGGTATCGGCCCGGCGCGCCCGGTACAGCTGCGGCACGGCCTGGCGACGCGCCCCGCCACGGCGGCCACCGTCCGCGTGCTCACCGGCGCCGACGAGGCGGCCCTCGGCGGCGGGAACGGCCCCGGCGGCGAGCACTGGGTCACCCTGGTGCTCGCCACCGCGGTCGCGGAGCTCGGCGGCAGCCGCCCCGAGCCCGAGGAACTGCGGGCGCTCAGCGTCGGCGACCGCAACGCGCTGCTGCTCGCACTGGTGGCCTCGACGTACGGCTCGCTGGTCGAGTGGGTGCTCGACTGCCCGTCCTGCGGCGAGCGGCTGGACGCCGCCGTCGACCTGGTGGAGCTGCTGGGCGACGCGGCGCACGCCCCCGCCGCGCCCCGCCCGCCGGCGGGACTGCCCGCCTTCCGGCTGCCCACCGGCGCGGACCTGGAGGCACTGGCCGAACTGCTGCCGGCCGTACCGGGCCCCGCCGTCGGCGACCCGGCCGCCGACGATCCGGCCGAGCAGGCCCGACGGCTGCTGCTGGACCGCTGTGTGACGGCCTGGCACACCGTGGACGAGGCGACCGTCGCGGCCGTCGAGACCACCATGGCGGCCACCGACCCGCTCGCCGACATCGAGCTGCTGCTCTCCTGCGCCGCCTGCGCCGCCCCGGTGCCGGCCGTGCTCGACCCGGCGGCCGAGCTGGCCGCGCGGCTCACCCCGCACCGCCGGCTGATGACCGACGTCCACGCCCTCGCCCTCGCGTACGGCTGGACCGAGCCCGAGGTGCTGGCGCTGCCCGCACCGCGCCGGGCCGGCTACCTGACGCTGATCGCCGACGGCGAAGCCTGGGCGGGTGACCAGTGACGGCACCGGCCCCGACAGGGCTGCTGCGCCGCCTCGTCGCCCGCGCGATGACGGCCGGACCTGCCACCCCGAGCCCGGCACAGCCGCGGCCCGAGCCGGGCGCTCCGCTGCTGCCCAGCACCGCCGAGTCCCACCTGTCCTGGTTCGCCGCCCGGGCCGCGGCCGGCGCCCGTCTCCGGGCCGAGCGGGCACCCCGCCCGGCCGATCCGCCCGGGCCCGCGTCCTGGCCGCACGCCGACCAGGACGGGCCGGCGGCTGCACCCGCCGCTGTCCGGGAGTCGCGCGCCGAGGGCGGCGAGCGGCCGGTGCCCACAGCCCCGCACGCGTCGCCGTCCGGCGCTCCGGCGCCGCTCCGGCGGTCGGTACCGGCAGCCGGCCCCCAGAGCCTGCCGATCACACCGCTCCGGGTGGAGCGCCGTGCGCCGGCGGCGCAGCCGGACGGGCCCGGGCGAACCGCCGCCGAGCCCGAGGCGGAATCCCCGGCCCACCGGGCGCCGCGCCGCCGCACCCCGGGCGCCGACCCCGCGCCGAACGCCGGGCCGAGCCGGGAGCGCGGCCTCCGGCCGCAGGACCCCGGCCGCGCCGCCCGGCCGGTCGGTCCCGGGCCGTACCCCGACTGTCGGACCGCCGAGCAACCGGCCGCCGCCCCGCCGCTGCCGCCGGCGGTGGTGCTGCGCCCCCGCCCGGGCGACCCGCTGCCGAGCGCGTCTTCCCCGTCGGTGCCGGGCCGGGCAGGCCGGCGCAGCCGGGCCGCCGAGGCGCCCGCACCGGCCCCGGTGGTGGTCCGGATCGGCCGGGTGGAGCTGGTCGTGGCACCCGCCGCGGCGGCACCGGCCCCGGCCGCACCGGCTGCGCCGGCCGCCGCTCGGCACCCCGACCTGCTCGCCGCCCACCGTCGGCACGACGGGGGGTGGCCCGGATGAGCAACGCACTCGCCGTTCCGACCGTCACCGCCTCCCTGGTGACGCTTCTCCAGTCGCGCATCGACGCCGCGTCCGTCATGCCCCGCCCGACCGTCAAGGCCGGGACGCTGGCGGACGACACCAACCTGCCGCTGGTCGGGGTCCACCTGTACCGGACCGGCCGCAACGCCTCACTGGCCGCGGACGACCTGCCGACCCGCCCGCCGTACGGCGGTGCGCCGCGCGAGGTGCCGCGGACGGCGCTGGAGCTGCACTACCTGGTCACCTTCCGGGGCCAGAGCGCCTTCCAGAGCGAGCAGCTGCTGGCGCTGTGCGCGGCCGCCCTGCACGCCACCCCCGAGATCTTCCCGGCCCTGATCGAGCAGGCCGCCACGGACCACCCGGAGATCGCCAGGAACGACCTGGCCCGGGCCCGCGAACGGGTGCGGCTGCGCCCGGAGGAGCTGAGCATCGACGAGCTGACCCGGCTCTGGGCGCTCTACCAGCCCGGGGCCTTCGCCCTCAGCCTGGCGTTCGTCGCCGGGCCCGTCGTGGTGGAGTCCCCCGAGGCCGCGGGCACCGTGCTGCCAGTGCTGCGGACCGGCCTGGGCACCCGGGTGCTGAGCGGCCCCCGGCTGGACGTGGTGGCCGGACCGGAGGGCCCCGGCGCGCCGGTCCGGGCCGCCGCCCCGATGCCGGATCTGCGGCTGTTCGGTTCGGCCCTCGCGCCGCTTCCCGGCGAGACGCTCAAGGTGCTGGTCGACGGTGCCGCCGCCCCGGCCACGGTGGTCGACGCCGGGCAGCTGACCGTCCCGCTGACCGGGGTGCGGCCCGGCGAGCACACCGTGCAGGTCCAGCGCCTGACCGCGCCGCTCGACTCCACCGTCTCCCTGACCGCCCCGGCCCTGGCGAGCGCGCCCGTCGCGTTCACGGTCCTGCCGACCCTCGGCGCGGTGACCGCCACGCCCGCCCCGGGTGCGGGCGCCTACGACGGCACCCTCACCGCCGACGTCCTCCCGCCGCTCACCGGGTCGGAGCGGCGGGTGCGGCTGCTGCTCGACCGGGTGCGCCCGGACGCCACCGTGGCGCTCGCGCTCGACGTCACGCCCGCGCCGCAGGCCGCCCTCGGCGTCCGGCTGACGGCCGCGCCGCGCGGCGACTACCGGGTGACGCTGGAGGTCGACGGCGCCCGGAGCCTGCCGCCGCTCGACCTCCACGGACTGTTCCTGCCGCAGGAGGTGACCTTGTGACCACCGTCGGACACGAGCGGCCGGCCACCGCCGCCGACCCGGCCGACCCGCCGCCACAGGCCGCCCCGGGCGCCGTCTGGGCCCGGGACAACCAGCGGCACCTGGTGCTGCACGCCGAGGCCGTCGCCGCCCGGCTGGACGGCCGCCCGGCCGACGCCGAGCGGCCCGAGCGGGCCGCCGCGCTGCTGGCCGCCGAGGTGGCGGCGGACACCGGCACGCCGGTCGCGCTGCACCGGATCGCCCGGCTCTTCGGCCTCACCCGGTTCGAGCAGGACGTCCTGCTGGCCGCCGCCGCGCCCGAGCTCGGCCTGCCCTGCGCCACCGGCCCGGCGACCTTCTCCCGGGCGCTCGCCACCCTCCCGGACCCGCACTGGAGCGCGCTGCTGCCGGACGCGCCGCTGCGGCACTGGCGGCTGGCCGACCTGCCGCCGGAGCCCGCGCCCGGCCGGTACGGCGGCCTGGCCCAGCTGCCGCTCGCCGTGGACGAGCGGGTGCTGCACGCCCTGGTCGGGGCGGACACCCTGGACGAGCGGCTGCGCGGGAGGGCGCGGGCGGCCGAGGACCTCTGCCGACTGGCCCCCGGTCAGCTGGCGGCCGTCGGCCGGCTCGCCGCCCTGGTGGCGCCAGGGCCGGTCGGCCGGTCCGGGCCGGCCACGCTCCCCCGCCCGGTCTCGCTGGTCGGCGAGGACCGGCTGACCCGGCGCCAGGCCGCGGTGCAGGCGGCCCGCGCGCTGGGGCTGAGCACGCTGGTGACCGAGGCCGGGGACGTACCGCCCGACGCCCCCACCGCCGAGCTGTACGGGCGGCTGCTCGCCCGTGAGGCGGCGCTGGGCGGGCGGCTGCTGCTGATCGAGGCGCCGGACCGGCCGATCGGCCCGGGCCACGGCCCGGACGGGGATCCGGCGGCCTTCGCCGGACCGGCGCCGACGGTGCTGCGGCTGGCCGCGGACACGGGCTCGTACGGCGTGCCGGTGGTCCTCTCGCTCGCCGAGCCGCCGGCCTGCGCCACCGCGCAGCCCGTCCTGCGGCTGCCGGTCGCGGGCCCTGGCGAGCGGCGGGAGCTGTTCGCCGCCGCCCTGGCGGACTCGGGCCGGTCGGCCGGCCCGGCCGAGCTCGCCGAGCTGGCGCAGTGCACCCCGCTCACCCCGGCCGCGATCGCGCTGGGTGTCGAACGGGGCGTGCGGCTCGCCGCCCCCGGTTCGGGGGCCGTCCCGGTGGCGGACCTGGTGGCGGCCTGCCGGGCCGCCGACGAGCAGCCGCTGCACGGCCTGGCGCGGCTGTGCCGCCCCGGGCGCGGCCTCGACTCGCTGGTGCTGGCCGAGCCCGCCGAGCGGGCGCTGCGGGCGATGCTGGCGCAGGTCCGCCAGCGGGGCCGGGTGCACGACGAGTGGGGGCACCCCGGGCCGGGCGAGCGGGGCCTGGCGGTCACCGCCCTGTTCAGCGGGCCGAGCGGCACGGGCAAGACCACCGCGGCCGAGGCGGTGGCGGCCGAGCTCGGGCGCGACCTGGTCTGCGCCGACCTGGGCCAACTGGTCAGCAAGTACATCGGTGAGACCGAGAAGAACCTCTCCCGGCTGTTCGCCGCCGCCGAGGCGGGGGCGGTGCTGCTCTTCGACGAGGGCGAGTCGCTGTTCGGCCGGCGCACGGCCGTCCACGACAGCCGCGACCGGTACGCCAACCTGGAGGTCAGCTTCCTGCTGCAGCGGCTGGAGACCTTCGGCGGGATCTGCATCGTCACCACCAACACCCGGGAGGCGATGGACTCGGCGTTCCTGCGGCGGATGCGGTTCGTGGTCACCTTCCCCTTCCCGGACGCCGAGCAGCGGGCCCGGCTCTGGGAGCGGGCCTTCCCACCCGGTGTCCCGGTCGACGGGCTGGACCCGGCACGGCTGGCGCAGGTCGCCGTGGCGGGCGGCACGATCGCCCAACTCGCCCTGCACGCCGCGTTCCTGGCCGCCGACGCGGACGAGCCGGTACGGATGGCGCACGTGCGCGAGGCGGTGCGGATCGAGTGCGAGAAGCTGGAGCGCCCGCTGTCCCCGCACGAGTTGCGGGGGTGGGAATGAGTGTTCCGGCCGGGCCGTGGGCGGGCGGCGGCGCCACCGCGCCGATCGAGGTGGAGATCGAGCACCTGGTACTGCGCGGCGTGCGGGAGGCGGACGTGCCGCAGGTGCTGGAGGTCTTCCGCCGCCGGCTGGCGGAGCTGCTGGCCGATCCGGCGGCGCCGCGCACCCCGGTGACCGACGCCCGGGTGCCGGGCCCGGACGACCCGGAGTCCCCCGTCCGGGGCCCGGGCGGCGAGCGGCTGGGGCGGGAGCTGGCGGAGGCCGTGGCGAGGGCGGTGCGGCGATGACCTCCCCGTCCGCCGGCCCCGGCCTCGCCGGAGGGGGCCGGCCACTGGAGGCGGGCACCCGCGACCGACTGTCCGCCAACCTCCGGCACGACTTCACGCCCGTGCGGGTGCACACCGGCCCGGAGGCCGACGCCGCCGCCCGCGCCCTGGGGGCCCGCGCGTACACCGTCGGCCACGACGTCGTCTTCGCGCACGGCTCCTACGACCCGCTCACCGCCCCCGGCCGTGCGCTGATCGCCCATGAGCTCGCCCACGTCGCCCAGCACGGCGGCCGCGCGCACGCCCCGAACCTGCTCGCCGCGGGCGGCAACCACCTGCCCGCCGCTTCGGCCGCGTTGGAGCAGCAGGCCGAGCACGCCGCGGCACTGTCGGAGCGCCCGCTGCCGCCCGGCTGGTCCTGGCAGCGGGCGACCGCGCCCTTCCTCGGCCGGGCCGAGGAGAACCCGCCGCCCGCCACCGTCTGGCAGCCCTTCACCGTCACCTACGCGGGCCAGCAGCGCACCGTCGAGACGGTGCGGCAGCTGCCGGAGGACCCGACCGTCGTCCTGGTGGACCTGGGTGCCTTCGTCCTCCCCCGGGAGAAGGGCCCGTGGCAGAAGGAGTACCAGGCGCTGGCCGCGATGAACGCCAAGGACGGCGGGGCCCTGCAGGCCGTCACCGACGTCAGCGGCAGGTACATCCGGGCCGAACTGTGGGAGAGGCGCGCACCGACCGACGAACTGCGCGCGCTCTGGCTTCAGCGCGTCAAGTGGCCCGCGGAGCTGGCCCGCCAGTGGTGGTACGAGGCGGGCGGGAAGAAGCAGGACGCCGGGGAGTTCCGGCCGGCGTCGCAGGCCGACAAGACCCAGATCGACCACGTCATCGAGCTCCAGCTGGGCGGCACCAACCTGCCGAACAACCTCGCGCCGCACGACGCCAAGGACAACATGGCGAGCGGGCGCAGGATCTGGACCGATCTGCGCAACGCCGCGAGCCAGGTCGTCAAGGCGCTCAACCAGCAGAACCCCGACTTCAGGCCCCGCAGTCTGACCCTGCGCTTCTCCGACGTCGTCCAGCAGGGCACCTACGAGGCGCCGGCCCTGGAGACGCTGCCCGTCGCACCGGAGCAGCAGGACGCGGTGATCGCGAGGCGCCGCGGCCAGGCGGTGAACTCCCTCGCCGTGCACAACACCGCCCTGGCCGACCTGCAGGCCGGCAGCCGGCCGAACCAGGCCGACGTCGCCAGGCTGGAGAAGGCCTTCGCCGACCGGACTCCCTACCCGCTCTCGGCCGGGGCCGTCTCCCAGGTGCTGCGGGTGGCCCCCGAGATCCGGCCGACCGTACCGGACCCGATCGCCGGCGACCAGGCCAATGACGCGGCGCGCGAGCTGATCCCGGGCATGGGGCTGAAGTCGCTGCACCGGACCGTGGACCACCGCCACGACACCGTCACCGCGAACTTCGAGGACGTCCGGGCCGGCACCCGGCTCCCGTTGGCGGTCAGCCCGCTCAAGGGCGGCGGCGACTTCCTCCTGAACGTGGTGGACCCGGGCGCCGCTGGCCGGCTGGCTTTCCCTGACAAGGGCAAGCGGATCGAGTTCACGTACCCGTACCTGAGCACCGGCCACCTGGACCTGCGGATGGCCGAGGAGGGGCTGGTCGGCAAGGGCGCGATCACCCCGAGCATCCCGCTGCTGAACCGCAGGCCGATCGATGTCACCCTGGACAGCCAGGGGCTGCACGCCTCGGTGAGCCCGCCCCTGGACGCGCTCTCGCTGCCGCCGTTCAAGCTCACCGACACCTCGCTGGCGATCTCCCTCGGGCCGGGCTTCACGGCCGGCGGGCACCTGGGCTTCGAACTCGCCCGGGTCGTCACCGGCGACCTGAACGCGGAGGCGGACACCGCCGGGCTGTTCGCGACCGGCACGCTGCACGCCACCGTCCCCGGACTGGACCGGGCCGAGGCCAAGGTGAGGTACCGCCCGGACACCGGGGTGACCGGGCGGCTGGACCTGCGGGCCACGCCCCGCGCCGGGCTGGTGACCGGCGGCTCGGTGGTGGTCGACTTCGCGGGCGGCCGCTGGGGCGCGAGCGGGGAGGTCAACCTGTCGGTGCTGGGCACCCCGATCGACCTCAAGGTGGCCAGGCGCGGCGACCACCTGGTCTACACCGGGCACGGCACCGTCACCGTGCCCGGCCTGAACCCGTTCGACCTGCGGGCCTCCTACGACGGCGAGCGGGTCACCGGCTCGGGGCACACCACCTTCACCATCCTCGGCCTCGACGGCGAGATGGAACTCGGCTACGACGAGGGCCACTTCACCGGCAAGGGCTCGATCAAGCTCAAGCGCGACCGGGTGAGCGGGAAACTCGAAGCCGTCCTCGACCGGGAGGGGCGGATCTCGGGCAAGGGCGAGGTCGAGCTGCAGATCCGGCCCGGCCTGGTCGGCCGGGCCGCCGTGCTGCTCTCCCCCGACCAGCTGCTGCGGGTCGAGGGCGAGCTGCGCTTCCCGCCG
This sequence comes from Streptomyces sp. 1114.5, assembly GCF_003635085.1. NCBI lineage: Bacteria > Bacillati > Actinomycetota > Actinomycetes > Kitasatosporales > Streptomycetaceae > Streptomyces > Streptomyces sp. 1114.5. The sequence goes on along the minus strand of NZ_RBXE01000001.1, from coordinate 5,051,448 downwards.
TACCGGTTCCTGGAACCGCGGGGCAACCGCTACCAGATCTTCGACATCCCGTTCCCGGAGATCCCGCTCTTCGCCGTGCCGCTCGGCCCGGTCTCGCTCGGCCTGGTGGCGCAGCTGAGCGCCGCAGCGGCGTTCCGGTACAGCTTCGGGCCGGGCGAGATCAGGGACCTGGTGCTCTCGGCGGCCTTCAACCCGCTGGAGGCCGACACCGACCTGAAGGTCGGGGCCAAGGCCCGGCTGGTGCTCCCTGCCGAGGCGGGCCTGGAGCTGCGGTTGCGGGCGGCGGCCGGCCTCTCGGCGGGCGTGGCCAGCATCACCGGCGGCATCAGCGTCACCGGCGGGGTGCTGCTCAGGGGCGGGTTGAACGCGGAGGCGGAGCTGGTGTACGCCCGGAAGGTGCTGGCCTTCCACGCGCAGGCGCAGATCAAGGTACAGCCGGTGCTCACCCTCGCCATCACGGCGGACATCACGGCCAAGGCGCGGCTGCTGGGCGAGAAGAGCTGGCCGTACGAGCTCGCCGCCTACGCGTTCGACACCGGGCTGGAGTTCGGGCTGATCGCGCCGTTCGACTACGAGTCCGACAAGCCGCTGCGGCTGCCGGAGGCGAAGGACATCCAGTGGATCACCCCGAAGATCGACGTGTTGGCGCTGGCCGGGCAGATCACCGACCGGGTCCGCAGCGGGCTGAAGTTGTAGATGCACGGGATTGGGGTTGTCGATGAGCGAGTTTCCCGGCCGGCCGCGGCTCACCAAGGGGGCGCTGTTGGTGTTCGGGTCGGTCGCGCCCGTCCCGGTGCAGCTGATCGTGTTCCCGCTGAACCCGGACTCCCTCGCACGGCGCTTCGACCTGGGGCAGGCCGTCGGGGCGAAGCCGCCCGCCGGGGCGGGCGAGTCGCAGACTCCCGCGACCACGCCCGTCGAGACGCTGACCGTCTCGCTCGCGCTGGACGCCGCCGACCAGCTGGAGCACCCGGCCGCCAATCCGGTCACGGTGGTCAGCGGGCTGCTGCCGGTGATCTCGGCGATCGAGCAGCTGATCCACCCCTCCACCGTGCTGGCCAAGTTGACGAAGCTCCAGGCGGAGATCGGGCTGGCCGTCATCACGCCGCAGGGGCTGAACTGGACGGTGCTGGTCTGGGGCGCGGGGCGGGTGCTGCCGGTCAAGGTGGCCGGGCTGTCCGTCACCGAGCAGGCCTTCGACGCCAGGCTGAACCCGATCAGCGCCCGCGCGGAACTCCAGCTCACCACGCTCAGCCAGGACGAGCTCAAGGCCGCTCCCGTGTTCATCAGTGCGCTCGCCGACGTGCACGCGGTGGCCCGGGAGGTGTTCTCGGCCGTGAACACCGCGCAGTCCGCCGCGCAGGCGCCGTCCGTCCTTCCGCTCTGACCGCCCGCAGCCGCCCTACCCGTCCTTCGCAGGAGGCCCGATGTCCGACCCCGGAAGCCGCTACCGGGACGTCCCGTCGGCGGTGCACGTCGACGAGCGGGGCCGGGCCCGGCCGTGGGTGACCCTGCGGGTACCGCCGGCCACCGGCCCGACCGTCACCGGCGCGACCCGGCCGCACGACCGGCTGGACCTGCTCGCGTACCGGGCGTACGGCGACCCGGGTGCCTGGTGGCGGATCGTCGACGCCAACCCGGCCACCGCGTCCGCCGGCCCGGCGGCGGTGCTGGAGCCGCCCGGCACGCCGATCGAGCTGCCGCAGCCCGTCTCGCCGGAGGCGCTGTCGTGACGGCCGTGACCGTCGTCCTGCTGGTCGACAACGCCCCCGCCCCGGGCGAGGTCCTGGACGCGCTGCAGGAGCTGGTCGTCGAGACCACCCTGGACGCGCCCGGCACCTTCCGGCTGCGACTGGGCACCGGGCTGTCCCCGCGCGGCGAGTGGCCGCTGCTCGAAGCCGACCGGTTCACCGCCGGGCAGAGCGTGCGGATCGGAGCCGTCCTCGGCACCGTCCCCCTGCCGGTCTTCCTCTTCGCCGGGTACGCGGCGACCCGCTCCGTGGTGTACGGGGAGAACGCCGGGGACTCCTCGGTGGAGGTCGGCGGCCTCGACGCCACCGGCCTGATGAACCTCCAGGACCGCACCCAGGCCTGGCCCAACCTGCCGGACGCCGTGATCGCGGCCCAGATCTTCGCCGGCTACAAGCTCGTCCCCCAGGTCTCGCCGACCGGTCCGGTGCTGATCGAGCCCGAGGGCACCACGGTGCAGCGCGGCAGCGACATCCGCTTCCTGCGCCGGCTCGCCCGGCGCAACGGCTTCGAGGTGTTCACCCTGCCGCAGGCCAACACCGGCATCGAGGTCGGCCACTTCCACCAGGTCTCGGCCGAGGGCCTGCCGGTCGCCACGCTCGCCGTACGGGCCGGCAGCGCGAGCGGGGTCACCGACCTGCGGATCGGCCACGACATGCTGCGCGCCACCACCGTCACCGCGGACGCGATGGACCTGCGGCACAGCGGTCAGAGCGCCGAGGTGACGGCCGTCAGCTCCACCATCGGCGGCACCAGCGTGCTCTCCGGGCTGAGCCCGACCCCGGTCACCCGGCTCACCGGCACCGCCCTGACCGGCGCGGGGGACCTGCGCACCGCGGCCCAGGCCCTGGTCGACCGGGCGGCCCTGGCGATCGTCGCGGAGGGGACGGTGGACGCCTCGGTCGGACCGCTGCGCCCCGGCGACCCGATCCGGCTGGCCGGGGCGGGCCCCGCCTACAGCGGGCCGTGGCTGGTCCGCAAGGTCGTGCACCGGATCACCCCCAGGGCCTACAGCCAACGCTTCACCGCGGTGCGCAACGCGGTGGGCGATTCGGGACTGCTCGGCGCACTGGGAGGCTGAACGACCGTGCTGGACCACGCACTGCTGGCGATCGGGGCGAGCACCGACCGCTACTTCGGCAAGTACCGGGGGGAGGTCACCAGTGTCGACGACCCGCTGAAGTCGGGGCGGCTGAAGGCCAAGGTGCCCGAGGTGCTCGGCGACGTCGAGACCGGCTGGGCCCTGCCCTGCACCCCGTACGCGGGGCAGCGCTCGGGCCTGTACACCGTGCCGCCGGTCGGCTCCCCGCTCTGGGTCGAGTTCGAGGCCGGCGATCCGTCCCGCCCGATCTGGACCGGCTGCTGGTGGGGGCCGCTGGAGGCGCCCGGCGCGCCGACCTCGCCGCTGCCCAGCCCGGGCCGGCGCGAGCTGGTCAGCGAGACGGGCCTGACGGTGAGCCTGGACGACGACGGCCACACCCTGACGGTCAGCGACCTGACCGGACAGAACCTGCTGGAGATCAAGGCGGACTCCGGCCAGGTGACACTGCAGGCGCTCACCCAGGTCACCCTGGAGGCCCCGCTGGTCAGCCACGGGCGGCAGGCCGCCGAGCCGGCCGTCCTCGGCACCCAGCTGCTGAGCTACCTGACCCAGCTCGCCACGCTCGTCAACACCCACATCCACCCGGGCATGGTCGCCGGGCCGGTGCCCGTGGTGCCGACCCCGCCGGTCGCCCAGGTGCCGCCGCCCACACCGGCCCTGCTCAGCGTCAAGAACCTGGTGGAGTAGCGCAGATGACAGCAATCCGGCCTACGGCCCGTCCTCAAACCCCCGTCGTCCGGGAGCCGTCGTGACCGGGCCGCTCTCCTTCCCGCTGCGCGTCGACGGCACCGGGCGCACCGCGAGCGCCGACCCGGACCGGCACGTCCGCGAGCTGATCGAACTGGTGCTGCTGACCGAGCCGGGCGAGCGGGTGATGCGCCCGGACTTCGGCTGCGGGCTGCGCGCGCTCGTCTTCGCGCCGCTCGGGGACGTCCTGGCGACGGCCACCCAGGCGCTGATCAAGGCCCAGCTGCACACCTGGGCGGACGACCTGGTGGCCGTCGACCGGGTGGACACGGTGGCCCGCGAGGACGGCTCCCTGGTGGTCACCGTGGCCTACCGCCGCCGGGTCGACCGCGGCGCCGGCGTCGTCCAGGTGGTGGTGCCGGCATGACCGAGGCGATCCTGCCGCCCGACCCGCTCACCCGGCGCCGGGCCGAACTCCTGGTCGAGGAGGACCGGGGCAACGGCATCGACTACGTCGAGGTGGATGCAGCCGACCACAGCCGGCTCACCGTCGGCCTGCTGCGCGACCTGCCCGCCGGCGCGGACCCCTTCAAGCTGGTCAGCCGCCCCGACCAGGTGCTGGTCAAGGGCGGCGAGCGGATCCGCGGCATCCGGGTGGTGGCGGTCTCCGTCACCGACGCGCGGACCCTGCTGGTGCGCACCGACGAGCCGGGCGACTTCAGCCGGTACGAGCTGGAGCTGGCCGTCCCGGACCTCGACCCGGTGCTGCGCCGGATCGGCTTCTCCTTCATGGCCACCTGCCCCTCCGACCTGGACTGCCGCGCCCCCGGTCCCGGCCCGGCCGACCCGGGCGGGCCCGAACCGCTGCTCGACGTCACCGCCAAGGACTTCGCGGGCTTCCGCCGGATGCTGCTGGACCTCGCGGCCCAGCGCCACCCCTCGCTCTCCGACCGGCACCCGGCGGACCTCGCCGTCACCCTGCTCGAACTGCTGGCCTTCCACGCCGACCAGCTGTCCTACGCCCAGGACGCGGCCCTGCTGGAGGGCTACCTCGGGCTCGCCCGCCGCCGGGTGTCGGTGCGCCGGCACGTCCGACTGGTCGACTACGCGCTGCACCAGGGCCGCAACGCCGCCACCGCGGTGCACCTGGCCGTCACCGCGCCGATCAGCGTGCCGCGCGGCACCCGGCTGCTGACCACGATCCCGAACCCGCTGGCCGGCCAGACCGGCGCCCCGCCACCCGGGATCCGGACCGAACTGGTCGACGCCCGGGCACTGGCCACGCCCCCGCTGGACGGTTCGGTGGTGTTCGAGACCGCCCACAAGCTGACCGCCGATCCGCTCGGCAACACACTGCACCTGCACCACTGGGGCGAGGACAGCTACTGGCTCCCGGCCGGCGCCACCACCGCCTGGCTCTGGGCCGAGGACCCGGCGCACCCCGCGACCGCCGCCGAGCCGGTGCTGAAGGCCGGTGACCTGCTCGTCCTGGAGCAGGTCCGCTCGCCGCGCACGGGGCTGGCGGCCGACGCCGACCCGACCGCCCGCTGGGTCGTCCGGCTGACCGACGTCCAGCCCGGCAGCGACCCGGCGTACCTGCCCGCTGTCACCAAGGATCCCGACGGCCGGGTGCGGCTGACCGGGCGCACCCACGACGCCGACCCGCAACTGCCGCTGCTCGCCGTCCGGTGGGCCGCCGCCGAGGCGCCCGACCGGCCGGTCTGCGTCCGCGCCGTGCAGACCGACGGCGACGTGCTGGAGGACGTCTCGCTCGGCCGGGGCAACACCGTGCTGGCCGACCACGGCCTCACCGTCGACGGGATCGACGTCACCCCGGAGGGCTGGGACCCGACGGCCGCCGGGCCGCTCGGCGGGCCGCTCGACCCCCGGCTGCGGCTGCCGGACGCCCCGCTGACCCATCAGGCGGGCGCGCCGGACACCGAGCGGACCGACCTGTCCGGCGGGCCGCAGACGGCCGTCCCGTCCCTGACCGTCACCGCCCGGCCGCGCTCGGGCCCGCCCGAGGTGTACTCGCCGGTGCCGGACCTCTTCGACAGCGGGCCCAACGACCTGCACCTGGTCGTCGAGGTGGACGACACCGGGCACGGGCTGATCCGCTTCGGCCGGCCCCCGCTGGGGCGGCCGCCGCTGCAGGCCCAGACCTTCGAGGCCCGCTACCGGATCGGCAACGGCACGGCCGGCAACATCGGCGCCGAGGCGCTGGCGCACATCGTCCTGCCCGACGCCGACGCCAAGCGGGTGCAGACCGTCCGCAACCCCGTGCCGGCCACCGGCGGCACCGAGCCGGAGAGCATCGAGCACGCCCGGCGCCTCGCCCCCGACGCCTTCCGGGCCCGGCAGGAGCGCGCCGTCACCGAACAGGACGCCGTCGACGCCGTGTTGCGGCTGCCGGCCGTGCGCGCGGCGGTGGCCGCACTGCGCTGGACCGGCAGCTGGTACACCTGGCTGGTCTCCGTGCTGCCCGTCGATCCCACGGCGCTGGTGGACACCGGCGGCAGCCACCAGGAGCTCTCCACCGCCCTGCGGGCCGAGGTGGTGGCCGCCCTGGACGCCGTCCGGCTGGCCGGGCAGGACGTGGACGTCCGGCCGCCGCAGTTCGTCGCCGTCGAACTCGCGCTGCACGTGTGCGCCGCCCCGGGGCACAGCCGCGCCGTGCTGCGCCGCGCCGTACGGGACGCCCTGATCGCCGGGCGGCTGCCGGGCGGACGGGCGGGACTGCTCGCCGGGGCGGCGCTCGGCTTCGGGCGGCCGCTGCTGCTCGGCGAGGTGTACGCGGCGGTGGCCGCCGTCCCCGGGGTCGACTCGGTCAAGGCGCTGGCGCTGCGCCGCTACGACGCGCCCGACAACGGGGAACTCGCCGCCGGGCGCCTGGATGTGGCGCCCTGGCAGGTGCTGCGCCTGGACGACGACCCGAGCCTGCCGGAGCACGGCGTACTGCACCTGGAGATCGACGGAGGTACCCCTTGAGACCCCCCGGCACCTGCCCCGGCGGCCTGCCCGAGACGCCGCTGCCGGTCGACAACCCGGCGGGCCTGCCCGCGCTGCGCGCCCGGATCGGCGACTTCGCCTCGTTCCAGCGGACCATGCTGGAGCGGATCGCCGCGCAGCCCGAGCTCGCCGGGCTCACCACGCGGGACCAGGACGACCACGCGATCACGCTGCTGGAGCAGTGGGCCGCGCTCGGCGACGTCCTGACCTTCCATCAGGAGCGGTACGTCAACGAGCACTTCCTCGGCACCGCGGTGCTCGACGAGAGCGTGCACCGGCTGGTCGAGCTGATCGGCTACCGGCCGCGGCCGGGCGTCTCCGCCACCGCGACGCTCGCGTTCACGCTCGCCGCCGGCGCCGCGCTCACCGTGCCGGCCGGGTTCCCGGTGCAGAGCGTGCCGGGACCCGGCGAGCAGCCGCAGACCTTCGAGACGCTGGAGGGCTGCGCGGCCGACTGGCGGCTCAACGCCCTGCCCGCGTACGGGAAGCCGGTCGCGGTGGATCCGCTCGCCGGGGCCGAAGGCGCGCTGGTCCACCCCGCCGACGTGCCGCGCTGGGCCGGGGTGCTGCGGCCGGGCGACCCGATGCTGGTCGTGGTCGAGGGGCCGGAGTCGGCGCACGTCAAGATCGGCGGCTCCGGAACGCGGGAGACCGGCTCGGTCCTGCGCACCACCGTCGCCGCGCTGGACGCCGGGCCGGACGGGCTGCGGCTGCGGCTCGCCGCGCAGACCGCGGCAGCGGGCGCGGCCGCCTACCGGCCCGCGCGGTCCCTGCTGGTCAACGGGCACGACGTGCCGGACACCGCACCGCCGATCATGTCCAAGAACGGCGACAAGATCACCTGGGACGTCGGGAAGGCGAGCGAGGTGGAGATCGCGGCCGGTGCGCCGCTGCCGCTGGAGCGCAAGAACGAGTCGCTGGCCGTCGGGACGCCGCTGCTGGTGGTCGACCCCGGGGCGTTCACCCGCGTGGTCCGGGTGACGAAGACCGCGCCCGGCACCGAGCAGCTCCTCGGCGCCACCGGGCCGACCAGCCAGGTCGCCGAGGTGACCGTCGATCCCGAGCTGCCGAAGATCGCGGACCGCCGCAAGGTCCAGGTCGTCCAGCTCGACGGGGAGGCGGTCCGCTGGCTCGGCCTGGACCACCCGGACCGGCTCGGCAACGAGCTCTGGATCCCCGGCCTGGCGGTGGCCACCGCACCGCCGCCCCCGGCCGAGGCCGAGGCCAACGCAGGGGCGGCGGCCGACTCCGTGCAGGTGCTCGGCCCGCCCGGCACCGACCGGGCCGCGGCACCCGTGGTGGCCCCCGCCGACCTGCCCCGGGGCCGGCGGCTGGTGCTCGCGGCGCCCGGCGGGCGGGCCGTCGCCACCACCGTCCAGGGCGGCGTCCGGCTGGAACCGGCCGGGGCGGACCCGGCCGCCGGGGGTGTCCGGGCCGGCGACGCCTGCTACCTGGTGGTGCCGCTCGCCGCACAGCCCGAGGACACCGACCCGCTGGACGCCGCCGCCACCACCCTGCTGGGCAACGCCGCGACGGCGAGCCACGGCGTCACCGTCCCGCACGAGGTGCTCGGCTCCGGTGACGCCTCGTCCGCCTTCCAGCGCTTCGCCCTCGCCCACGGCCCGCTGACCCGGGTGCCCGCGGCCACCCCCGAGGGCTCCGTCACCGCCCTGACCGTACGGGTCGGCGGGCTCGCCTCCCGAGAGGTGCCGCAGCTGCTCGGCGCCGGGCCGGACCAGGTCGTGTACGAGCTGCGCACCGAGGCCGACGGCTCGACCGTCGTGCAGTACGGCGACGGGACGAACGGCGCCCGCCCGCGCAGCGGCGCCGGCAACGTCGTCGCCGACTACCGCTACGGCGCCGGGCTGGCCGGCCGGGTCGGCGCCGGCACCCTTACCCAACCGCTGCACCGGCTGCCCGGGCTCGACGCCGTGGCCAACCCGGCCGCCGCCCAGGGCGGCGCCGACCGGGAGGACGGCAGCGCCCTGCGCGAGCGGGCCCCCGGGACGGTACGGGTGCTCGGCCGGGCCGTCAGCGCGGCGGACTGCGCGGACCTGCTGGTCGCCACCGGCCAGGTGGCCAAGGCCCGGGCCGCCACCGTGTGGGACGGCCGCGGACTGCTGATCGCGGTGACGGTGGCCGGCCCCGCCGGCGGCACCTTCGACCCGGCCGGGCGTCGGCTGCTGGCCCGTACCGTCGCCTCGGCGAGCCCGCCCTACCGGCGGGTGGTGGTCCAGGACTTCACCCCGGTGCCGCTGGTGCTCGCCGTCACCGTCGCCCCGGGCCCGGCGGCCGAGGCCGAGACCGTGCTGGCCGGGGTGCGCGCCGCCCTGGCCGGGCGGCTCGGCTTCGACCGCACCGACCTCGCCCGCGCGCTGCACCTGTCCGACCTCTACCTCGCCGCCGCCGCGGTGCCGGGGGCGGCGACGGTCACCGTCACCCGCTTCGGCTTCGCCCGACCGCCCGGGACCCCGGACGCCGTCTGGGCGGCGTTCCTCGCCGACCACGGGGCCGACCCGGCCGACGGCGACCTGCCCGAGCGGCTGCGGCTCCTGGACGTCCGGGCCGGCGCGGGCGGCGGCGTGCTGCCGGCCGAACTGCCGGTGCTCGCCCCCGACCAGCTCACCGTCACCCTGGCGGCGGCGCCGCCCGCACCGACCACCGGCGGCCTGACATGACGCCCCCGCACCCGCCCGTACCGTCCCGGAGGTGGCTCACATGACCGCCGCAGACCAGCTCTACGCCCGGCTCCCGGCCGTCATCCGGGCCAGGGACGCCGAGGTCGGCGAGCCGCTGCGGGCCCTGCTGGCCGTCATCGGCGAGCAGGCCGACGCGCTCGCCGCCGACATCGCGCGCGGCTACGAGGACCACTTCATCGAGACCTGCCAGGACCAGTACGTCCCGTACCTGGCCCGACTGGTCGGCACCGTCCCGCTGTACGACGCCTCGACCGCGCAGGACGACGCCACCGCCCTGGTCGAGTTCGACGACCTGCGCGGCCCGCGCCTGCTCCCCTCCGCCGGGGCGAGCGCCCGCGCCGACGTGGCCCGGACCATCGCCGTACGGCGGCGCAAGGGGACCGTCTCGGCGCTCGCCGACGTCGCCCAGCACGCCTGCGGGTTCCCGGTGCGGCTGGTCGAGGGCCTCGCCCGGACGGCCTGGACCCAGCACCTGCGGCACACCCGGCCCGACCTCACCACCACCCGGCTGCCGACCCGGCTGGACAGCGCACTGGCCGGCACGCCCTTCGACCGCACCACCCGGCTGGTCGACGTGCGCCACCCGGACGGCCCGGTCGGCTGGTACCACCCGGCGCACGTGACCGTCGCCGTCCACCGCGAGCGCGCCGCCGCACTCCAGCGGGTGCCGGCCCGCGAGGCCGACCAGCCGTGGCGCTACCGGCTGGACCCGCTCGGCCTCGACCGCCCGCTGTTCACCCGGGGGAACCGCACCGCCGACCTGCCGCCCGGCCTCGAAGCCGCCGCCGTCCCGGCTCCGCTGCGCCCCGCCCTGTTCGAGGCCGACCTGCTCGCCCACCCCGACACCTCGGCGGCGGGCGGCCCGCTGCCCTCGCCCACCACGCTGTACGGCCCGGTCGGCGACCAGGCGAACGCCCCGGCGGCGAGCCTCGGCGTCTGGTTCGACGACCGCTTCGTCACTCCCACCGCCGACCCGGCCGACCTCGGGCAGGTCCACGCCACCGTGCTCAGCCGCCGGCTCGACCCGTGGCCGGCGGCCCGGCCGGACGGCGCGGTGCTCGCCGTCGACGTGCGCAACGGTCGGGTGGCGGTGGGCTCCGCCCTCCCGCTGCCCGCCGTGCTGCGCGGCTCCTTCTTCCACGGCGCGGCCGGGCTGGTCGGCGGCGGAGACTACGACCGCTCCGGCTGGCTCGCCGCCGGCGAACCCGACCAGCTGCTCACCGTCGCCGCCCATGACGCCGACCACACCACGCTGACCGACGCGCTGGCCGCCTGGGCCGCCGGCCCCGCCCGCCACACCGTCATCCAGGTCCTGGACAGCGAGGACTACGCGCTGCCCGCCGGAATCACCGTCACCGGGCGCAGCCTGGTCATCGAGGCGGCCGACCTGCAGCGGCCGGTGCTGCGCCCCGCGCCCGCCGACGGCACCCTCACCGTTCGCGGCGACGGCACGCTGACGCTGTCCGGGGTGGCGCTGGACGGCCGGATCGCCACCGGGCCGGCCCTCGCCCGGCTGCGGCTGCTGCACTGCACGCTGCTGCCCGGCGGTCCGCGCGACCAGACCGGCGCACCGGTCGCGGACGGGCCGAGCATCACGGTGGCCGGGCCCTCCCCCACGCTCCGGATCCAGCTCGCCTTCTGCCTGCTCGGGCCCGTCCTGCTGGACGCCCCGGCCGACGAGGTGCTGCTGCTGGACTCGGTGGTCGCCGCCGGCCCGGCCACCGGCACGGCCGGGGCCACCGAGGCCGTCGCGGGCGCCGGCGCGCCCGGGACCGGGCTGCGGGCCGAGCGGTCCACCTTCCTGGGCACCGTCGCCGCCCGGACGGTCGACGCGAGCGAATGCCTGTTCACCGCCCGGCTGGTGGCCGCCCGCACGCAGCAGGGCTGTCTGCGGTACAGCTACCTGCCGCCGGACGACCCGGCCCGCCCGGCCGAGGCCAGCCGCACGCCCCGCCGCTTCGCCTGCCAGCCCGACCTCGCCGTCGCCCGGGTGCTGGCCGCCGACCCCCAGGCCACCGGCGCCGCCCGCGCCGCCCTGGTGGACGCCGAGCAGCGCCGGGTGCGCCCGGTGCTGGTCTCCCGCCACTACGACGACCCGGGCTTCGCGGAGTTGGACCCGCGCTGTCCGGCGGAGATCGCCGCCGGCGCGGAGGACGGCAGCGAGATGGGCGCCTACTGCCACGTCAAGGAGCCCCAGCGGCTGGACAACCTGCGGCGGCGGCTGGACGAGTACCTGCCGGCGGGCATCACCGCCGGCATCACCGTCATCGTCTGACCGCCGCCGTCCTCCGGGAGCCCCGACGCATGTCGGGGAGCCCGCCCCGCGCCCGGCGCGTCCTCCGCGCGCGCCGGGCAACCGATGCAGCGATCTCGAAGGAGCCGTACATGCCGGGCGACTACACCCGCCTCAGCTTCGACCCAGCCGCGGACTACAGCCGGCCCCGGGCCGAACAGGGCCGGATGCTGCGGGACGCCTACCTCAACGAGCTGGCGGACGGCCTGGACCACCGCCTGCGGGCGCTCGCCCTGGACGTCCTCGGCCCGTGCACCGCGCCGCTCGACCTCGACACCGGCGGCGCCCCTGAGGCGACCGGGTTCCGGATCGAGGCCACCGCCGACGGCAAGTCCTTCACCATCGGCCTCGGCCGCCTCTACCTGCACGGCCTGGCTCTCGACAACCACGGCGAGGTCGGCCCGCAGGAGGGGCCGGGCCCGCACGTCGAGCCGGGGCTGCAGGACCTACGGGCCGCGGCACCCGTCCGGTACGCCGACCAGCCGTACCTGCCCAACCCGCCGGACCTGACGCCCGGCCGTCACCTGGTGTACGTCGAGGCCTGGGAGCGCGAGGTCACCGCGGTCGAACGGCCCGAGCTGATCGATCCCGCCATCGGCGTGGAGACCGACGCCCGGATGCAGACCGTCTGGCAGGTGAAGGTACTGCCGAAGGACGCCGACGACGTCGACTGCGGCACGGAGGACCCCGACATCCCGGGCTGGGTGGCGGCCACCGCGCCCTCGGCCGGCCGGCTCTCCACCAAGGGCGTGGCCGTCCCCGCCTCCACCGACCCGTGCAGCGTGCCGCCGGACGCCGACTACCTGGGCTGGGAGAACCGGCTCTACCGGGTCGAGGTGCACAACGACGGCATGCTCGCCCAGGCCGGCTTCAAGTGGGCCCGCGACAACGCGAGCGTGGCCGCCGCCGTGACCGACGTGGACGACACCCGCACGGTACTGACCGTCTCCCGGACGGGGCGCGACGACGTCCAGCGGATCCGGGAAGGCGCCTGGGTGGAGGTGCTGGACGACGACCGGGAGCTGTCCGGTACCCCCGGCTTCCTCGCCCGGGTGGTGACCGTCGACCGGCTCGACGACCCCACCCAGCAGGTGACGCTCTCGGCCGCGCTGCCGGCCGACCTCGACCCGGCCGACCACGGTCGGCGGACCAGGCTGCGGCAGTGGGACCACAGCGGCCCGCTCGTCGGCGCCGACGGAACCATTCCGGTCTCCGCCGCCACCGGCGGACTCGTACTGGAGGACGGCGTCCGGATCACCTTCTCCGACGCCCCGGCCGGCGGCACGCTGCGCACCGGCGACCACTGGACCTTCACCGCCCGCTCGGCCGACGGCCGGGTCGAGGAGCTGACGCAGGCACCCCCGCAGGGCCCGCACCGCTTCTACGGCCGGCTCGCCGTGATCGACCTCCCGAACGAGGTCACGGACTGCCGGGGCGTCTGGCCGCCGGCCTGCGCGGAGTGCGGGGACTGCACGGTCTGCGTGACCCCCGAGTCGCACGCCGACGGCACCCTGACCGTGCAACAGGCCGTCGACCGGGTGCGCAGGACCGGCGGGCGGGTCTGCCTGGCGGTGGGCCAGTACGAGCTCGACGAACCGGTGGTCCTGAACGGGGCCCAGTCGGTGACCCTCTCCGGGCACGGCTGGCTGACGGTGCTCCGGCACCGGGGAAGCGGGCCGGCGCTGGTGCTGCAGCGATGTCGCGGGGTGACGGTCAGCGATCTGGCGATCCTGGGCGATCCGGTCGAGCGTCCGACCGAGGGGGGCGGTGAGGGCGATGGGGGCGATGGGGGCGGTGGCGAGTTCCCCGCGATCGGCATCGCGGTGGCGGGCTCGGCCGGTGTCGACCTGCTCCGGTGCGCCATCGCCCGGACCAGCCTGCTGAGCAACGACGGGCCGCAGCTCCTGCAAGCCCTGATCACCGGACGGAACGTGTCCGACCGGGACGTGTCCCACCGGGGCGGGACCGAGGGCGGAGGGACGGGGCAGGGCGACGTCCAGGAGACCGCGATCGCGCTGTCCGGCCTGGTCGTGGGCCTCGCCGTACGCGACTGCGCACTGCTCGCCGATCTCGGCATCACGGCGGTCATCCGGCCGCGGGAGCGCGCCGCTGACGGCCCGCAGCCGCTCGGCGGAGGGGCGTTCCTGATGCTGGCCGGCTTCGAACTCACCGACTCACTGGTCTACGGGGTGGACGGCGGCCTGTTGCTGGACGAGCGCGTGCAGCTCTCCCTCGGCGCCACCCTGCGCGACAACCTGATCGTCGGCGACGGCGGCGCCGGCGTGATCTGGCAGGCCGAATCCCTGAACGCCGCCCTGACCATCCGGGACTGCCGGATCGACGGCGGCGGCGCCGGGATCGAACTCGCCGCGCCCACCAGCGAAATCCGCGACTGCGTGATCACCGCCCGTCCGGTCGGCGACCTCACCACGGGCGGGGGCCGCGACGTGCAGCAGCCCCCGCTCCGGCTGGACGGCACCGGGATCGCCCTCACCGCCCCCCGCCTGGCCGGGGTCCTGTCCGCGGTGTCGGTCACCGGCTGCACCCTGTCCACGGTGGGGCCCGCGATCGCCATGCAACTCGCGCAGCAGGACGTCGTGATCGCCGACAACCGGCTGGACGGCGGCACCGGGGGTGTCGTCATGCGGCCCGGGTCGAGCGGTTCACGGGTGGTCGTCCGCGGCAACGAGGTCACCCGGACCGAGCGGCCCGACTTCCCCTTCGAGCCGGGCCAGCCGATGGTCGGCGTCCTCCTGACCGGCGTGACCGACGGCGAGGTGCGCGGCAACCGCATCCACGACCTCTTCCCCGCGACCACCGAGCCGACCACGCTGATGGTCGTCGGCGTCTTCCCCCAGCAGTGCCGCTCCGTCACCGTGACGGACAACATCCTCGACGTGCGGCTCCCGGAAGGGGCGACGGCCCTACTCGTCGCCGGAGTGGTCGCCGTGACCAGCTCCGGCCGAGTCGAGGTGCTGGACAACGTCATCACCAGCGGCGGACGGCCCGACCGCAGCGCCGTCGGCCTCCTCGCCGTGCTGCTCTTCCTCGGCCGCGACCACATCGACACCACCCGCTTCCCGGCACCGGCCTCCCGGGAAACGCTCGACCCGGCAGGCGACGCCGCGACCTTGCTGGCCCGCCTCGGCGGCACCGGCTGGTACGCCGAGCTGAAGCACGGCCTGGCCTGGGTGACCCCCGCCCGGGTCTTCGCCCCGGACGCCTCCGTCCTGCCCGCCGCGACCATCCGGGGAAACCGGATCGAGGCGGACGGGGACTCCGTCGCCGTCCGGAGCGTCCTGGCCGGGCCACTGCTGGTCAACGACAACCTGATCCGCCGCACCGACCAGCACCCGGGTGACGCGAACCAGCGGGCCCTGCTGGACGGCTCCGCGGACAGCACGGTCGTCTCGGCGAACCACCTGGAGACGAGCGCCCTCACCGCCGTCCGGCTGGACGTCCCGGCCAACCGCGTGGCCGTCACCGGGAACGTCGTCAAGGGCGCGTTCCTGGTCGGCGGCCAGGCCCTGCAGCCGCCCTGGGCCGCGATCAACGTCGCGCTGTAGTGGCGCTCCCCGCGCGCACTCCCACGCGCACACTCCCCCCCGCAACGGAAGGACGGAAGGGCACCATGCACGACAGCACCACCGCACACCTCCGGCAGCTGTTCCGGCAGGAAGCCGACCGGATCGACGAGACCCTGGCGCGGCGCGTCGCGGAGCTGGAGGAACAGCTGGAACTCGCCCGGGAGATCGCCGCCGGTGCCAAGCGCGGGCCGCGGAAGGCGATCGCCGGACAGGCCCGGGACGCGGCCGCGGCGGCGCTGCGCGACGTCACGCGGCTCGCCGCGGACCGGCGGGAGGCATTGGCCCTGGCGGCCGAGGAGTTGGCCGCGCTGCTGCACCCGGAGGGGACCGGCGGGAGGCCGTCCGGGCCGTCCACAGCCGGGTGAGCTGCGCGTCCACCGGGGAACGGCGGGCCACCTCGTACGGGTCACCGCTCCTCGACGCGCGGCGGCGAGCGTTGACAGCGCGTCGGCCGACCGACAAGGTCGGCAGCGTCCGTCCGTGGGGAGCAACAGATGACGCCTGACCAGTCCGGGGCGTGCCTCCGGCCGCCCGGAGCCGACCTCCGACTGCTCGGTTGCTGGCAGCTCGCCCTGGGCGGTCGGACCGTCGAGCTGCCGCCCACCGCCCGCCGGATCCTCACCCTGCTGGCCCTGCGGGGACCGGTCGCCCGGGCGGCGGTCTCCTGCACGCTCTGGCCCGAGGCCGACGAGGGCGCGGCGGCCGGCCGGCTGCGCACCGCGCTGTGGCGGCTCTCCGCCGGTCAGCGGCTGGTCGAGACGCGCGGCGAGGTGCTGGCGCTCGCCGCGGCCGTCCGGGTGGACGTCCGGCGGATGGTCGCGGCCGCCCAGGCGCTGCGTGACGGCGGCGGGGCCGGGGTCGGGGCCGGGGCTGCGGTCGGGGCCGGCGTCGGGGCCGGGGAGCCGCCGGTGGAGCTGTTCACCCAGGACCTGCTGCCGAACTGGTACGAGGACTGGCTGGTGGTGGAACGGGAACGGGTCCGGCAGATCCGGCTGCACGCCCTGGAGGCCCTGTCCGCGCGGATGAGCCGCCAGAAGCGCTACGTGGAGGCGGTCGACGCCGCCCTGGTCGCCGTCCTGGCCGAGCCGCTGCGGGAGAGCTCGCACCGGGCGGTGATCCGGGCGCACCTGGCCGAGGGCAACGTGGCCGAGGCCGTCCGGCAGTACGAGACCTGCCGGGTGGCCCTGCGGGAGCAGCTGGGGGTCGAGCCCAGCGCCGAACTGGCCGGGCTGATGCCGTTGCGCACCCGCACCCTGCCCGCCCGGCGGAGTCCGACCCCGGCGCACTGACGCTCCTCGCGGGCGGTGGGTGGCCCGGGCCCGGGACCGGCCGTGGCCCTCCCGCCGGTCGGTGGGAGGGCCAGGGCGGTGACCCCGTCAGCGGGAGGCCGGGCGGGGCGTCGGACGGGAAGCCGGGCGGGAGGTCAGCGGTGTTGGAGGGACTTGACGTTGTCGCCGAAGGTCCAGCCCTTCGAGCCGTCCCAGTTGATCGACCAGGTCATCAGCCCCTTCAGCGAGCCGCCGAAGGCGTTCCACGACTGGCCGACCAGGCCCGGATCCAGGTAGCCGCCGCCGGCGCCGGGCTGGGCCGGCAGTCCGGGGACCTGCTTGTCGTAGGGCACCTTGACGGTGGTGCCCTGGATGGTCAGGCCGTTGTTGAGGCAGGTGGTCTGCGCGGTGAAGCCCTGGACGGTGCCGGCCTGGTAGGAGTCGCCGGAGCAGCCGTACATGCTGCCGTTGTAGTACTGCATGTTCAGCCACCACAGCTGCCCGTTGTCGGCGTACTTCTTGATGATCGGCAGGTAGGCGCCCCAGATCGACCCGTAGGTGACGCTGCCACCGGTCACGTACGCGGTCTCGGGGGCCATCGTCAGGCCGAAGCCCGCGGGCATCTGGGCCAGCACGCCGTCGATGATGCGGATCAGGTTGGCCTGGGAGGCGGACAGCGTGCCGATGCTGCCGCTTCCGGACAGGCCGGTCTCGATGTCGATGTCGATCCCGTCGAAGTTGTACTTCTTGAGGATCGGGACGACGGTCGCCACGAAGCGGTCGGCGACGGCGCTGGAGCTCAGGTCGATGCCCGCGGCGGCACCGCCGATCGACATCAGGACCGTGGCCCCGGCCGCCTTGGCCTGGCACATCTCGGCGGGGGTCGAGACCTTGACGTTGGCGTCCATGCCGTCCTGCCACTGGACGGTGCCGTCCGAGAGGATCACCGGGAAGGCGGCGTTGATGACGTTGTAGCCGTGCGCGGCGATCCGACTGTCCGTGATCGGTACCCAGCCCATGCCGGGGTGGACGCCGTTCGCGGCGCCGTCCCAGTTCTCCCAGTAGCCCTGCAGGACCTTGCCCGCGGGCTTGGGCTTGGTGGGGCAGGTGTCACCGGTCGGCGGGGTGGTGGGGGGTGTCGTGGGCGGGGTGGTGGGTGGGGTGGTGGGTGGGGTGGTGGGTGGGGTGGTGGGTGGGGTGGTCGGCGGGGTCGGCGTGGGGCTGCTGCCGCCGGGGCCGCTGAGCGAGACGTCGTCCGCGTAGTAGGTGGGCTGCCCGTACCAGCCGTGCAGGTAGACGGTCACCGAGGTGGTGTTCGGCCCGGTGGTGAAGCCGACGCTGAGTTGGCCGTACGACGGGCTGTTCGGCGTCCAGGTGGACGGCGTGCCGGTGATGCCGGTGCCCGTGGCGCCGAGGTAGACGTAGCTGCCCTGGACGTAGGCGCTCAGCGTGTACTGCGCGTTGGGCTGGACGCTGACGGTCTGGGTGCACTGGGCGGTGTCCGAGCCGGTCGGCGTGGCCTTGAGCGCGGAGGCGCCTGAGTGGACCGGACTGCCGACGGCCGTGCCGGAGCCGCCGGTACAGGCCCAGTCGGAGAGTCCGTTCTCGAAACCGGGGTTTGCCACCAGGTTGGTGGTGGCGGCCCCGGCGGTGACGGAGCCGACCACGGCGATGCCGGCGCCGATGACGGCGGCGGCGCTCACGGCGGCGAGGGTGCGCCTCAGGACGGTCGGCCCGGGCTCGGCTCGGCGGGACTCGCCCGGCGGGCGTGGGGTGTGTGACCTCCGACGGACCATGCTGTGCTCCCTTCCCGCCGGGCGTCATGGACATGACCGACGCGTGGGGGCGTGACGCCCGGCTCTGGGTGAGGTGGGGGGACATGTGGGGCTGTGCCGGACGGGATCGTAGGAGGGGTGGGCAGGCCCGTCAATAGGTCTGGACCAATTCGGTCCGGGGCCAAGTCCCGCTCCGCGCGTCGTCACCCGCCACCGTGCGTCGTCACACGAACCACACCCGACCCGCGCAGAAGCCTCGCGCCGACCGGGTGTCGCGAAGCGGTCCGGTGTGCGTACGCTCGCATCCAATCCGATCCGGCCCGGCATCCGGGCGGCGTGGCAGTCTCCGCCGGGATCCCGGTCATGCCGCACCTACGGAAAAGATCCGATGAGTTACTGCACCCCGTGTCGACGCCATCTCAACGGCGCGCTCTCCTGCCCCGGCTGCGGCCGGGCTGCCGGACCCGCTCCCGGGGAGACGGCGGACCCTCTCCCCGTACCAGCGGACGAGGCCCCGTCCCCCGAGTCTGCACCGCCCCGCCGGACGTCGGGGCGCTCGGCAGGGCGCTCGGCCCGGCGGCAGGGTGGCCGCGGCAAGGTCCTGGCGGCGTCGGCGGCCGGGCTGGTGGTCTGCGGGCTGGCCACCGTCCTGCTGGCCGGCGGCAGTTCGGACGGTGCGGTGGAGCCGGCCTCCGCGGACACCGGGCCACCCTCCCAGAGCGCCGCGGCCGCTCCCGGCGCCCCGACCGCACCGGCACCGGCCACCACCGCGGCCACCGCCACGGCTCGCCCGCAGCCGTCGGCCACCACCACCCGCCCCAAGCCGTCCGGCGGCACCGCCTCGGCCACGGCGTCCGTCCCGGTCCCGCCGACGCCTCGTCCGGCGGACCCGCCCGCGAAGCCCTCCCCGAGTCCGACCGGCCCGAACCCGCAGCCCTCCACCACCCGGCCGCCGACCACCCCGGTGGTCACTCCGACCTGTGACCGCTTCCTGTTCTGGTGCACCTGAGCGGCGCCGGCGAGGGGAGCAGCCCGTTCCGGCTCGGGCGCCGTCAGGCACGCGGGGTGAGGGCGGCGTGGACGGCGAGGAGGGTCAGGTAGCGGCGGTGGACGTCCTCGCGGTCCGACGGTTCGGTGATCGACTCGCGGCTGAGGCGTTCGATCATCTCGGCCTGGGCGAGGAGCACCTGACGCTGCTGCTCGGTCTTCGTCTCCGACATGATCTCCGCGAGGGCGTCGAGCTGGCGGATCAGGATGGCCGGCATGCCGGGGGCGGCCTGGCGGATCTTCTCGAAGGCGCGCTGGACCAGCCGTTCGTAGCTCACGGGAGCGGTCATCACCCGGATGTGTCCGCTCTCGTCCCGGTGGACCGGGTCGGGGTACCAGCGGGCGGCGATCCGGCACAGGCCCTCGCCGAGCCAGTCGACGCAGGTCAGGGCGGTGAAGGTGTCGTTCACGGCGGTGGACAGCGCCCGGATCGCGATCTCCACCAGCTGATCGACGGCGAAGGCGATGTCCTGGGCGAGCGTCCGGGTCGAGCCGGTGACGTGGGCGCGGGCGAACCGCCGGGCCACCTCGGACGCCGCCTCGGCGGGCCAGACCGTGGCGAGCTGGTGCCCCTGCACCAGGAAGTGCCCGGGCCGGTGGTCCAGCCGGATGACGGCGTCGAGGTCCGCCGCCATCCGGACCAGCGTGCGGTGCCGGACGAACTGCAGGTAGCCGCTGGCCGGCGCCGGAACGGCCGCGCCGGCGGTGTCGAGCCGGGCGTGCAGTTCGGCCGCCGACGGCCCGGTGGTGACCTCGTCGGCCCGGGCCGGTTCGCCCGCACCCGCCTCGATCGCCGCGGAGAGCTCCGCCGCGATGCTGGCGATGACCCTGGGCAGCTGGATGGAGGTGGCGATGTGGTGGATGAAGTAGATCAGGACGGCCAGGTCGGCCATCACCAGCACCATGCAGACCGTGATGGACAGGTGCGGGACGAGGTCGCCGTGCGAGCCCGGGCCGATGACGACCAGTGACAGGATCGCGAACACGAAGGTGCCGACGAAGGTGCCCAGGGTCAGCTGGGTGGTGCGGTCCCGGATGAAGGTGCGCAGCATGCGCGGGCCGAACTGGGTGGAGGCCAGGGTCAGGGTCACGATCATGATCGAGAACACCACGCCCACGACGGTGATCAGCGCCGCCGCGATGGCGGCGAGCGTCTGCCGGGCGGCGTCGGCGGTGCCGCTGATGACCCAGGACGGCAGGGTGACGTCCCCGCGGTAGGCGGCGCGGTCCAGGGACCAGGTGGCCACGAACAGCAGCGCGGCGAGCACGACCTCCAGGATCGGTACGACCCACAGGTTGGTCCGCAGCGCCTCGCGGCGCCACTGCGCCTCCAGGTGGACCCCACGGATCACGTCGCCCGCCTCCCGTCCCTGCGGGCCGCGGCGACCCTGCGGCCCGGCCCCGACCCGGGGCATTTCCACCCTAAGCACTCGGGCGCGCGGAGCCGAGTCGAGCGGCCGGACCGGCGCCACCAGGGCCGGGCCGGCCGGACCGGTCGACGGAACCGGTGGACGGAACCGGTCGACGGGTCAGACGGTCGACGGAACCGGTCGACGGGTCAGACGGTCGGCTTCCGCGGGGAGGCGGGCGCGCCGGCGACCAGGGCCGTGATCTCCTCGGCGAGGTGCGGGCCGAGCTCGCCCCAGCCCTCCTTGTAGCCGTAGACACCGGCCAGGGTGCGGGCCTCGTAGTCGCCGTTCATGATCTCGACGTCGTCGGCCGTGATGAGGGCCGGGTGGGCGACGCCGACGGCCGACGAGACCTTCATCAGCTCCCTGCGCAGGGTGCGCAGGTAGACGGCGGCCCTGGTCGCCTTCGAGATCGGGTCGAGGCCGTGGGCCAGCCACGGGTTCTGGGTCGCGATGCCGGTGGGGCACTTGTCGGTGTGGCACTTCTGGGCCTGGATGCAGCCGATCGACAGCATCGCCTCGCGGGCCACGTTGATCATGTCGACGCCCAGGGCGAAGGCGACCGCGGCGTTCTCGGGCAGGCCGAGCTTGCCGGAGCCGATGAAGGTCAGCTCGTCGGTCAGCCCCAGCTCGGCGAAGGTGCCGTAGACCCGGGAGAAGCCCATCCGGAACGGCAGCGACACCGAGTCGGCGAACATCCGCGGCGCCGCCCCGGTGCCGCCCTCGCCGCCGTCGATCGTCACGAAGTCGACGCCGCGGTCACCACGCGCCATGAGCGCGGCCAGCTCCTGCCAGAAGCCCATCTCCCCCACCGCGCTCTTGACCCCGACCGGCAGACCGGTCTCGGTGGCGAGCAGTTCGACGAAGTCGAGCATCGAGTCGACGTCGCCGAACGCGGTGTGCCGCGACGGGGAGGCGCAGTCCTTGCCGACGGGGATGCCACGGATCCCGGCGATCTCCGGGGTCACCTTCGCGCCCGGAAGCATCCCGCCCAGCCCGGGCTTGGCGCCCTGGGAGAGCTTGATCTCTATCGCCCTGACGGGTGCGCCGGCGACCACCTCCTTGAGCTTGTCGAGGTTGAAGCTGCCGTCCTCGTTGCGGCAGCCGAAGTACGCCGTGCCGAGCTGGAGGACGAGGTCACCGCCGTTGCGGTGGTGCGGCGAGAGGCCGCCCTCACCGGTGTTGTGCATCGCGCCCGCCAGCGCCGCGCCCTTGTTGAGCGCCGTGATGGCCGCGCCGGAGAGCGAGCCGAAGCTCATCGCCGAGATGTTCACCACGCTCGCCGGCCGGAAGGCCTTGGCCCGCCCGCGCGGGCCGCCCAGCACCTTGGCCGAGGGCAGCGGGGCCTGCGGGTCATGGGTGTCGGGCAGCGCGCCGGCGAAGGTGCGCTGCTTGACGTAGGCGTGCCCCTGTACGTGCTCGACGTCGACCTCGGTGCCGAACCCGAAGTAGTTGTTCTCCTCCTTCGCCGAGGCGTAGATCCAGCTGCGCTGGTCGCGGCTGAAGGGGCGCTCCTCCTCGTTGGAGGTCACGATGTACTGCCGCAGCTCCGGGCCGATCGTCTCCAGCAGGTACCGGGCGTGCCCGAGCACCGGGAAGTTCCGGAGCAGCGCGTGCCTCTTCTGGATGAGGTCGCGGGCAGCCAGGACCGCCACCGCTGTCGCGGCGGCCGCACCGATCTTCCGGGCTCGCATGGACGTTCCTCCTCGATGCACGACTCGACGAATGCTGAATGATCGTAGGAGGTCACCCGAACGGGGCTTCGGGCAGGGGGCGGGCCGGACGCGGGCCGGACGCGGCAAGGGCTGACGGCCGCCCGGACACGACCGACGGGCCGCCCGGAGGAGGCGGCCCGTCGGTCTGCGCGGTGTCGGTCGCGCGGTGTCGGTCTGCGCGGTGTCGGTCACGGGGCCAGGTCGGCCGGGCTCCGCCAGCTCACCGGACGGGCCCCGTCCGGCGGGCGGTCCACGACCTCCTGTCCGAAGATCCGGTTGATCGAACTGCCCCCGCTCCGCGCGATGTCGGCGCCGTACACGTGCAGCGAGACCGCACGTCCGGTGCCGCCGTTCGACACCCGGTGGATGTCCTCGTCGGGCGGCACCAGGAGCTGCACCCGGCCGGGAGAGCAGGTGGTGCGGGCGGACGGCACCAGCACCTTGCGGCCGGACCGGGGCAGCCGCCACAGCCGGTACGCCTCGTCCACCTCGACGCCCTCCACCACCCCCGACACGCACCAGGCGACGTGGTCGTGGATCGGGGTGGACTGCCCGGGCAGCCAGGTCAGGGCCACCACGGAGTGCGTCCGTCCGGCGTGCAGCAGCCGCTGTGCGTAGCCGTCGGTGTCACCGGTGCACAGGTCGTCGGGAACGATCAGCCCGGCGCGCAGGTACTTGCGCAGGGTGTCGGCGGTGAGCTGGGCGGTCAGCACGTCCGCGGCGGCGTAGCGCGTCAGGTCGGACAGGAACTCGTCGAGGTTGGAGCGCGGTTGCACGCTCTACCGCCCCACACCGGTGAGCGCGCGGACTTCGAGCTCCTTGAAGGTGAGTCCGTCCGTCTCCTCGTCGCGACGGCGGCGCCCGCCGGCCAGCGAACCGAGGACCGCGGCCGCGAACCCGATCGGGATCGAGATGACGCCCGGGTTCTGCAGCGGGACCGGGGCGGTGGTGGTGCAGGAGATCAGCGCCGTGGCGTTGCCGACCTGCTTGCTGGACGCCTCCACCCCGCAGTCCTTCGCCTGGCCGGCCGTCAACTTCACGGCGTGGACCGTGCCACTCGCGCCGCCCCAGCAGATCGGGGAGAGCAGCACCAGGCCGATCGAGCTGATCAGGCCCGCGTAGATGCCGCACTTGGCGCCGAAGGTGGTGAAGCGCTTCCAGAACAGGGTCAGCAGGATCGCCGGCAGGTTGGCCGAGGCCGCGATGGCGAAGGCCAGGGCCACCAGGAACGCCACGTTGAGGTCCCTGGCGAAGATCGACAGGGCGACCGCGACCGCGCCGATGACGACGGCGGCGATCTTCGCCGTGACCAGCTCCTGCCGCTCGGTGGCCTTGCCCTTGCGGATCACGCTGGCGTACAGGTCGTGGGCGAAGGAGGACGAGGAGGTCAGGGTGAGCCCGGCGACCACCGCGAGGATGGTGGCGAAGGCAACGGCCGCGATGAAGGCGAGCATCAGGGAGCCGCCGGTGGTGCCCGCGCCGCCGCCGAGGTGCTGGGCCAGCAGGGTGGCGGCGGTGTTGCCGGACGGGTCCTTCTCCTTGATCGTCGCCGTGCCGACCAGCGCGGCCGCGCCGAAGCCGAGCACCAGGGTCATCAGGTAGAAGACCCCGATGATGCCGATCGCCCAGTTCACCGACTTGCGCGCGTCGCGGCCGGTCGGGACGGTGTAGAAGCGGACCAGCACGTGCGGAAGGGCCGCGGTGCCCAGCACCAGGGCGGTGCCGAGGCTGACCAGGTCGAGCTTCGACCAGCCGTCGGTCGCCCCGTACTTCAGGCCGGGCTGGAGGAAGGCGTCGCCCTTCTTGGAGGCCGTGGCGGCGTCCCCGAGCAGGTGGCTGAGGTCGAACCCGTACTTCGCCAGCACCCAGAAGGTCATCACGGCCGCGCCGGCGATCAGCAGCACCGCCTTGACGATCTGCACCCAGGTGGTGCCCTTCATCCCGCCGACCACGACGTAGACGATCATCAGGGCACCGACCCCGACGATGGTCCAGATCTGCGCGGAGGCGCCCTTGACGTCGAGCAGCTGCCCCACGATCGTCGCCGCGCCGACCATCTGCGCGATCAGGTAGAAGATCGAGACCACGATGGTCGACACACCCGCCGCTGTGCGCATCGGCCCGCTGCGCAGCCGCGCGGCCAGCACGTCGGCCATGGTGAACCGGCCGGTGTTGCGCAGCAGTTCGGCGACCATCAGCAGCGCGACCAGCCACGCGACCAGGAACCCGATCGAGTAGAGGAAGCCGTCGTAGCCGTTGAGCGCGATGATCCCGGCGATGCCGAGGAAGGAGGCCGCGGACAGGTAGTCGCCCGAGATGGCGATCCCGTTCTGCAGCGCGGAGAACTGGCCGCCGCCGGTGTAGAAGCCGCCGGTACCGCGGGTGCTGCGCCGGGCCCAGAGGGTGATGACGAGGGTCACCGCCACCAGGGCGACGAACAGGCCGATGGTCAGGCCCTTGTTCGAGGCCGACTGGGCAGTGGACACGGTGAGTTGATGATGTGTCAGGTGGTGTGTCATGCCTGCTTCTCCGTCAGTTCCTGCAGTTCCTGGTCGCCGACGCGGCCGGCCGGGACGCGCGGACGGGACTGCGCCACGCTCCGCAGGGCCGCGGCCAGCGGGTCCAAGCGCCGTGCGGCGAACCGGCCGTAGGCCAGGGCGATGCCGAAGGTCGAGACGAACTGCAACAGTCCGAAGACCAGGGCCACGTTGATGCTCCCGACGACCTTGGTCGCCATGAAGCCGCGGGCGTAGGCCGAGCAGAGGACGTACGCCAGGAACCAGAGCAGGAACGCCGCCGTCACCGGGAACACGAACCTGCGGTAGGCGGCGCGCAACTCGGTGAAACGCGGATCGTCGCCGATCCAGGGTGTGTCACCGCGCGAGGAAGCGGCCGGGTCGATCATGGGAATCCTTCTGAGCAGTGCGGAACTTGCCGATGGCCCGACCGTAGAAGCCGCTGGTAGACAACCGATCAACGTGGCGCCACGGGGGCGGAGCGGTCGCTGCTCCGAGTGGAGCTCACGGGTGGTGGAGCGCGCCCGGTGCGCCCAGGCTGGGCAGGGCAATCCCCGTACGAACCGTGCAGCGGCGGCCGGGGGCACGCGGCGCCGCCCGTTCCGGGGGCGTGAGCGAGACGAGAGCGGATGATGAGACAAGGCGACCGTCCGAGGTACCGACCGTCCGTCTGCGGGGCAGGCGGGAACGGCAGGTCAGGACGAATAGCACGCACCGGGGTGGCGCTCGCCGCGGCCGGTCTGACCGTCCTGGGGGTGGCGGGGGCCGGCCCGACGCCGGCCGGTGCGGTGTCGCCGCCCGTCCGTGCTCCCCGGTCGGGGACGCCGGCGCGGTTCGTGCCCGGGCCCTGCCCGCGGACCTCCGAGCCGGTCCCCGGGCGCTGCGGGATGCTGGAGGTGCCGGAGAGCCGCGCCGACCGCGGCGGACGGACCATCCGGCTGGCCGTCGCGATCGTCCCGGCGGTCTCGGGGAAGCCGGCCGGGGATCCGGTGGTGTTCATGGAAGGGGGCCCCGGCGGCGACGCGTTCGGGAGCATCCCGTTCCTGGTCGCTTCCGGCGTGAACCACGACCGCGACCTGATCGTCATGGCCCAGCGCGGCACGCTCCACTCCCAGCCGGCCCTCCTCTGCCCGGAGATCGACCGGTTCACGGCGGAGGCCGTCGGGCTGCGCTACGACGCGCCGTCGACCGGGCGGCGGCTGGTGCGTGCGGCGAGGGAGTGCCGGGACCGTCTGGCGGCCGACGGGACCGACCTGGACGCCTACAACACGACCGAGAACGCCGCGGACTTCGCCGATCTGCGCAGGGCGCTGGGCATCGGGCGCTGGAACGTCTACGGGTACTCGTACGGGACCGAACTGGCCCTCACCTACCTGCGCCTGCACCCCGAGGGGATCCGCTCGGTGGCGATCGACTCGGTCGTGCCGCCGGACATCGTGAGCCTGCCGTGGACGTGGGACAGCGCCCGGGAGGGGATCGGGGCGGTCCTCGCGGCGTGTGCCGCCCAGCCCGTCTGCGGGCGCCGTTTCCCGGACCTCCCGGAGACGCTGACGGAGCAGACGAGGCGGCTGGAGGCGCACCCCCTGCGGCTGACGGCGCAACCGCCGTCGGGAGGGGACCCGGTGGAGGTCGTCCTCGACGGGGGCGCCCTGGTGAACCTGCTGGTCGCCAATGCGGTCAAGGCCGTCGACGTCCCCGCGGCGCTCGACGAACTCGCCCGGGGGAATCCGGAACGCTTCGCGCGGGCCCAGGCCGCGGGCGCGCGGACCGCCGTCGGCGAGACCGCCCACGGCCTGACGCAGTCGGTGGCCTGCAGCGAGTGGGTGCCGGGGTACACGCGGCGCGACCTGCTGGAGGCGGGCCGAGAGGCCTTCCCCGGGTGGCCGGACCGGGTGCTGGCCCAGGCGCCGCAGCTGCCCTTCGAGGACCGGGTGTGCCGGGCCTGGGACGTCGCGGACCGCACCGACGTCCAGCGGGTGGCCACTGTCAGCGACGTGCCGACGCTGGTCCTCTCCGGAACCTTCGACGCCAAGTCCGGGGCGGCCTGGGGGCCGTACGCGGCCCGGACGCTGTCCCGCTCCACCACCGTGCGGATCCCCGGCATCGGCCACTGGGTGGTTCCCCAATCCCCCTGCGCACAGCGCGTCCTGGCCTCCTTCCTGGCGGATCCGACCGCGCCGGACACCGCCTGCGCAGCCGGACTCGCCCCCAAACCGTTCACCATCACCCCTGAACCGGAGTCCGCATGATGTCCATCCGCCCGCCCCTGCGCCGACGCACCGCGCGACGGCTCCTGACCGCACTGGCCGGGGCCACCGCCGGCGTCCTCGTCACCGGCCTCGCCGTCGGCCCCGCCGCGGTGCCCGCCCGGGCCGGATCCGGCACCGAGGAACCCCTCGGCACGGCCCTCGGCTCAGCCCTCGGCACGGTCGCCCGGACGGTGGGTCACGCCCGCTACGAGCCGGGCCCCTGCCCGCGGACCGCCGACCCGGCCCCCGGGCTGCAGGGGGCCCGCTGCGGGAAGCTCACCGTGCCCGAGGACCGGGACCACCCCGAGGGGCGGAAGCTCACCCTCGGGGTCGCGATCGTGCCGGCCACGCACCGGACGGCCGACGACCCGATCGTCTGGCTGGCCGGCGGGCCCGGCGACGACGCGGTCTCCGAGATCCAACTGGCCCTCAACGGCCACCTGAACCACGACCGGGACGTGATCTTCATGTCCCAACGCGGGACCTACTCCGCCGACCCGCCGCTCACCTGCCCGAACATCGACGAGTTCAACGCCCGCGCCCTCGACCTCGCCTACGACGCGCGGTCCACCGGGCGCCTGCACGTCGAGGCGACCCGGGACTGCCGCGACGCGCTGGAGGGCCGCGGGGCCGACCTCGGGGCGTACAACGGCACCGAGAGCGCCGCCGACTACGCGGACCTGCGGGTGGCCCTGGGCATCGAGCAGTGGAACGTGTTCGGCATCTCCTACGGCACCGACCTGGCCCTGCTCTACATGCGGCTGCACCCGAAGGGCATCCGCTCGGTCGGCATCGACGGCGTCCTGCCGCCGTCCCTGGCGGGCGGGGCCGTCGGTTGGAAGGCCGCCCGCGAGGGCTTCGACGGCCTGTTCGACGCCTGCGCGGAGCAGACCGCCTGCGACGACCGCTACCCGGACCTGAAGGGCACCTTCACACGCCTCGTCCGGGAGCTGGAAGCCGAACCGGTCAGCACCACCGTCACCGTCCCGGGCCACCCCGAGCCGGTGAAGGTCGTGCTGGACGGCGGGGCCCTGGTGAACTGGCTGGTCTCCGCCACCCACCTGGCGGCCGGAGTACCCCGCTCCATCGACGAGTTGGCGCACGGCAACCCGAAGCGGGTCGCCGAACAGTGGGCGGGCGGCAAGCTCAGCCCGCAGGCCGTCGGGCGAACCTCCCACGGGCTCGCCTACGGCGTCTTCTGCAGCGAGTGGACGCCCTTCGAGAGTCAGGCCGAGGTGATCCGGGCCGGGCACCGCGCGTTCCCGTCCTTCCCCCGGTCGGTGGTGGCCAACGCCCCGCTGCTCGCCTTCCTCCACAAGGACTGCCGGGCCTGGGACGTTCCCGCGGCGCCGGACTCGGTCCGGGACGTGACCGACAGCGACATCCCGACCCTCGTGCTGTCCGGCGGGTTCGACGCCCAGACCGCACCGAGCAGCGGGCCGTACGCCGCCCGGACGCTCAGCCGGTCCACGGAGGTGACGGTCCCCTACGTCGCTCACGTGGTCTTCGCCGACTCGCCCTGCGCGCAGTCGATCACGCGGTCCTTCTTCGACGCTCCGACCGCCCCGGACACCGGTTGCCTCGCGGGTCTCAAACCTCCCGCGTTCGAGATCGCGCCGTAAGCGCGACCGGCGGACCGGCCTTCCGGTGAACGCCCTCGCCAGGCTGCGCGGCCACCGCTTCGTCCTCGCCGTCGTGCTGCTCGCCCTCGCCTGCGGGACGGGCATCACGCTCTACCTCGACGAGCGCGAAACCCGGCAGCAGATCCGGGCGCTCGCGGTGCCGAGCGCCGCCGACTGGGTCGAACTGAACGTCGCGTCCCAGGACTTCGACCCCGGGGGCGCTCAGCTGACGCTCTTCGTGGTGGCCGTTCCGCACGGCGGCCTGGCCCAGGGCCCCGGCTCGTCCGCCTTCACCCGCCAGGTGGAGATCACGGTCGGGGCGATCACCAGGACCGTCCTGCGCACGGCGCCCGGGGAGGTGACGGCACCTCAACTCGTGCAGGCCGGACTCTACGGCGGCACCGAGACCGACTACCCCTTCGACCGCTACCGGTTCACCGTCGGCTTCTCGGCCTCGGACGCCACCGGCGCCGTGCCCGTCGGCCTCGTCTTCGGTGACGCGGACCCGTTCTTCGCCGTCCACCCCACCGCCGAACACCCCACCGCCGACGGCCCGACCACCGGGACCGTGGTCCTGAACGCGCGGGCCACCCGGGCGCGCAGCACGCTGATCCTGGCCTGGTTCATGATCGCCGCGATGTGGGCACTCGCGCTGGCCGTCATGGGCGGCGCGGAGGTGCTGTACCGCGGCCGCCTGGGAATGGTGTGGCCCGCCCTCGGCTGGATGGCGGCGACGATGTTCGCGCTGATCGGCATGCGGAACGCCGCGCCGGGCGGACCGCCGATCGGCTCGCTGATCGACTACGTCGCGTTCTTCTGGGCCGAGGCGATCATCGCGACCAGCCTGACCGCCGCCGTGATCACCGGCACCCGCGTCGAGCGTCGGAAGCGCGGTGCGGAGGCGGCGCGGGCCGCGCGGGCGGAGCCGGGCGGGCCGGGGGAGCCGGGCGGGCCCTGAGACGGGTGCGGGGCCGGCCGGGCAGACTGCCGCTTGCCCGGGCCGGCGGTCGGTGTTCGAGTCGTGAGCGATTTGACTCCGCCGACGATCACCCCGCATAGTGCCCGCATGGCTGGTTACCTCGTTTCGCGCAGGCACGTTGACCTGCGCCGTGTGACGGCGATGAGCTGTCGCCCCAGCTGCTGACGCACGCCCTCTTCCGGCTCTGACGCCGGGCGTCCGCGTCTTTCTCTCGTTCTCTGTTCGGTTTCGCGTTCTGTTTCGCGTTCGGTTCGCGTTCTGTTTGTCGCCTTCCGCATCCGCACCGATCCGTGCGGCTGTGCGCTGCTGCCCGCCGCCCCCCGCCCCGCCCCGTTCCCGGGTGTCCGGGGCCCGGCCGGTCGGCGTGCTTCCCTTCACCATCACCAAGTCTGGAGCCTCCATGCGTCCGCGCCGGATTCTCGTCACCGCTCTCGCTGCTCTCGCCTCCCTCGCCTCGCTCACCGCCTGCGGCGGGACCTCCTCGGCGGCCAAGTCCTCCGACAATCCGTACCAGTTGTCGGTGCCGGGGACGATTCGCGTCGGCACCCTCTCGGATGCACCGCCGAACGTGTACCTCAAGGACGGCAAGTTCACCGGCTTCGACAACGACCTGTTCACCGCCGTCGCCGCCAAGACCGGCCTCAAGGTGGAGTTCGCCTCGACGGACTTCTCCTCCCTGCTGTCGCAGGTCGCCAACCACAAGTTCGACGTGGGCAGTTCGTCCATCACCGTGACCGAGGCCCGCAAGAAGACGGTGGACTTCACCAACGGGTACGACTTCGGGTACTTCGGGCTCGACGTCCCCGCCGGCTCGCCGATCACCGCCTTCGACCAGCTCGCCGGCAAGCGCGTCGTGGTCGTCCAGGGAACCGTCCAGGACGACTACGCCACCAAGAACAACCTCAACCCGGTGCGGGTGCCCGACTACAACGGCGCGCTGAACCAGCTCAAGGCCGGGACGGCCGAGGCCTGGATCTCGCCCGCGGAGATCGGCGAGAAGAGCGCACAGGACAGCGGCGGCAAGGTGGTCCTCGCGCAGAAGCAGCTCAGCCCCGCACCGACCGCCTTCGCCGTCGCCAAGGACCGCCCGCAGCTGCTCGCCGCGCTGAACAAGGCACTTGAGGAGGTGATCGCGGACGGCACGTGGACCCGCCTCCAGGAGCAGTACTACCCGGGCCGGCCGGTGCCGGACGGCTTCAAGCCCGGCAGCGGCACGACCGCATTCCCGCCGGTTCAGGCGGCGGCCCCGGCCACGGGCGCCGCACCGGCCGCCGCCTCCGCGACGCCCTGACCCACTCCCCCACCCACCGACACGACCCGGACGACAAGGAGGCCGACGTGGACCAGCTGGGCACGCTGGCGGAGACGTTCTTCGACTGGGGATCGATGCGCTCCGCGATCTCCGACCTGCTCACCACCGGCGTGCCCAACACGCTGATCCTCGCGGTGACTTCGGCAGTCATCGGCACGGTGCTGGGACTGCTGCTGGCCGTGGCCGGCATCGCCCGGACGCGCTGGCTGCGCTGGCCGGCCCGGGTCTACACCGACGTGTTCCGCGGTCTTCCGGCCGCGGTCACCATCCTGCTGATCGGTGTCGGGCTGGCCCCGCAGGGGATGCAGATCTGGGGCCCGGACCCCTACCCGCTGGGAGTCCTCGCGCTCTCCCTGATCGCCGCCGCCTACTTCGGCGAGATCTTCCGCTCCGGGATCCAGAGCGTGGAGGCCGGCCAGTTCGAGGCGGCCCGCGCGCTCGGCTTCTCGCACGCCGCGGCGCTGCGGCTGATCATCATTCCGCTCGGCGTCCGACGGGTGCTGCCGGCCTGGGTGAACCAGCTCATCGCCCTGATCAAGGACTCCAGCCTGATCTACTTCCTCGGCCTGACAGCCGATCAGCGCGACCTCTTCCGGATCGGCCAGGACTCCGCCGCCACCACCGGCAACGAGTCCGCGCTGGTGCTCGCCGGGCTGTTCTACCTCCTCCTCACCGTGCCGCTGACGCACCTGGTCAACGTGATCGACCGACGGCTCAGGAACGGACGGCAACTCAGGAACGGGCGCCGACCGCGGAACGAGCGGCGCGGGGACGGCGAACGGACCGCCGGGACGTCCGCCCCCGAGGCACCGTCGGTGCCCGGTTCCTCCCCCGCACCCGAAGGAGCGGCGCGTGTCTGACCCGCGACCCACCGACAGCGCGCCGACCGGCCCCCGCACCGGAACCGGCACCAGCACCGGGACCGGGACCGGGAGGACCTTCTCGCCGGTCAGCCTGGCCACTCGTGACCTCCACCTGTCCCTCGGCGGCACCCCGATCCTGCGCGGCGTGGACCTCGACGTCCCCAAGGGGCACACGCTCTCCGTCATCGGCCCGTCCGGCTCCGGCAAGTCCACGCTGCTGCGGACGGTCAACCGGCTGCTGGAGCCCGACCGCGGCGACGTCCTGCTGGACGGCGAGAGCGTCCTGCACCGCGACCCCGACCTGCTGCGCCGACAGGTGGGCATGGTCTTCCAGCAGTTCAACCTCTTCCCGCACCTGAGCGTCCTGCGCAACCTCACGCTTCCGCTCCGCAAGCTCCGGGGGCTCTCCCGTGAGGAGGCGACCGAGACCGCGCGCCGCCGGCTCGACCTCGTCGGACTGCGGCACAAGGCCGAGGTGCGCCCCGCGCGGCTGTCCGGCGGACAGCAGCAGCGGGTGGCGATCGCCCGCGCCCTGGTCATGGAGCCCCGGGTGATGCTCTTCGACGAGGTGACCTCCGCCTTGGACCCGGAACTCGTCAAGGGCGTGCTGTCCTTGCTGGCCGACCTCGGGCGCGAGGGCATGACCATGGTGGTGGTCACCCACGAGATGGGCTTCGCCCGCTCGGTGTCCGACGCCGTCGCCTTCATGGACGGCGGAGTGGTGGTCGAGTCCGGCCCGCCCGAGGCGGTCTTCGACGCACCGCGGAGCCCGCGGCTGCGGCAGTTCCTGTCGGACGTGCTCTGAGATGTGCCCTGACCGGGTCCCCGCCGCTCAGGACGGGGAGCGGCGGATCAGGACGGGGAATGGCGGATCAGGACGGGGAACGGCGGACGATCAGCATGTCCTGGGTGTGACCGATGGCGTAGCCGCCGTCGGGGCGGGTGAAGTGCTGCCGGACGTAGGCGGTCAGGGCGGCGCGGGTGGGGCGGGGGTCGAGGGCGGCGAGGTCGGCGACGTTGACCATGAACTCGGCGACGTCCACCGCCTCGGCGAGGTGGGGTGTGCGGTAGTGGAGGTCGAGGGTTTCGAGGGCGTAGTCGTGGGCCGGGTGGCGCTCGCGCAGGAGCTCGGCGAGGGGGCCAGGTCGTAGCGGACGCCGGTGAAGTGGCCGGCCATCCGCATGCAGGGGCTCTCGGGGTTCTGCAGGACGACCAGGAGGGTACCGCCGGGCGCCGTCCAGTCCAGGGCGCGGGTGGCGGTGGCCGGCCACTCCGGTTCGGGGACGTAGTAGAGCACGTGGGAGAGGTGGACGAGGTCGGCCGGCTCGGGCGGCCGGACCCGGTCGAGCCGGTCCGGGAGGACCAGGGCCTCGGGGCAGGTGGTGGCGAGCTTCTCGCGCATCGCCGCGCTGGGCTCGACCGCCACCGTACGGTCGAAGGAACGGGCCAGGTGGGCGGTGGTGCGGCCGTCGCCGGCACCGAGGTCCAGCAGGACCCGGCGGCGCGGCAGGGCGGCGACGAGTTCGCTCAACCGGGCGTGGGTGACGGGCTTTTCGTCCGTCCCGGCGAGGAAGAGTTCGAACGCCCGGCGGTAGTCGGCACTCGTCACGTCCAGTACGCGGACCGGGTCCGCGTCCCTCGTCCTCGTCTGCACCGGTGGCCTCCCTCTGACGACGTGTCGGGCGGGCACATTGCACCGTGTCGGCGGACGGTACGGGCGCAGGGACGTTCCTGCCCGCGTGTCGCCCGGTGGGCGCGTTCGGCGGGGCGAGCGGCGCGGCGGGCGGGTGGCGTGCGGCGCGCGGAGGGTGGGACTGCGGTTCCCAGGGAACGGCGTTCCCTTCCTGTGGCCTCGGCGCTCGCGAACGATCTACGGCATGACCACCACCTCCCCGGACCGTACGTCCGCCTCCCCCGCGCCCCCGGCCGGCGACGGGCAGCGCTTCCGCCCCACCGTCATCGCCGTCGCCTCCTCCGCGCTGATGCTGCCCTTCTCGGTGACCGGGGCTGCCGTGGCCCTGCCCGTCATGGCCGCCGATCTGGGCTCCTCGGTCGGCAGCGCGCAGTGGATGCTCAACGCCTTCAACATCGGCTTCGCCGCGCTGCCGCTCGCGGCCGGCAGCCTGGCCGACCGGTACGGGCGGCGGCGGATGCTGCTGGCCGGGATCGCCCTGGTCGGGGCGATGTCGCTGCTGGTCGCGCTCGCGCCGTCGATGGTGCTGGTCGACGCGGCCCGGCCCGTCCAGGGCTGCGGGGCGGCTGCGGTGCTCGCCTCGGGTGCGGCCGTGAGTGCGTCGAGCACCTCGCCGGACGGGCGGTCGGCGCGGCCCTGTTCCAGGCGCACGTAGTAGTCGGTGCTGAGTCCGACCAGTTCGGCGACCTCCTCCCGGCGCAGCCCCGGCACCCGTCGGCGCCCGGTCGCGGGCAGGCCCGCCTCGGCGGGCGACACCAGCGCCCGCCGGGCCCGAAGGTAGTCGCCGAGGCTGTTCGGGGGCATGATCGATTCGGCCATGTACCTCAGTATCGCCGCGCGTCCGGGGGTGTGGGGCGGCAGGACGGCCCGGGAGGTTATTCGGTGGCCCGGCCTGCGCGGACGCTCCTACAGTGTCCGCCGGATCACTGACGTTCACGGGAGCCGGACATGCGCGTGCACTACCCCCGGACTCCGCATCTGCCCTGGTCACCGGGTGCGGCGGCGGACGACGTACGGACCGGGGACCTCACCGCGCTGGCCGGTGCCGAGGTCGTCGTCACCGAGAAGCTCGACGGCGAGAACACCACCCTCTACCGCGACGGGCTGCACGCCCGCTCGCTGGACTCGGCCCACCACCCGTCCCGCGCCTGGGTGAAGGGTCTGCAGGGCCGGATCGGCGGGCGGATCCCGGACGGTTGGCGGATCTGCGGCGAGAACCTGTTCGCCCGGCACTCGATCCCGTACACCGATCTGGAGAGCTGGTTCTACGGCTTCTCGGTGTGGACGGACCGGGACCACTGCCTGGACTGGGACGACACCGTCCGCTTCCTGCGCCGCCTCGGCGTCCCGGCGCCGCGGGTGCTGTGGCGCGGCCGCTACGACGAACGGGCCCTGCGCGCCCTGCGGTCGGACCTGGACCTGGACCGGCAGGAGGGGTACGTCGTCCGGACCGTCCGGGGCTTCCCCCGGGCCGAGTTCGGCGAGCGGGTCGCCAAGTGGGTCCGCCCGCAGCACGTGCGCACCGACACGCACTGGATGCACGCCGCCGTGGCCGAGAACGAGCTCGGCCCGAACGCCGCACTCTGGTCCGTACGGTCCGGCGCACTACCCGAACTCCCCGCCCTGGCAGCCGCTTTGGGTCTGCCCGAACTCAGCTGCCCGCCCGCGGAGTCGGCGGAGGCCCTGGTGGAGGAGGTGGCCGAGGTCGCGGCCCGGCTGGACGAGCTCGGCCGCGGTGGGGACGCCCGGCTGGCCGGGGTGCTCGCCACGGCCCTGCGCACCGAACGCCGACCGTCGCTGGCCGCGCGGCTGGCCGGGCCGCTCGGCCTGCCGCTGGCCCGCCGGGTCGCCGACTTGGTCGGGCTGCATCCCGGCCTGCACCAGCCGTACCCGGACGAGGACCGCCGCGCCGGGCTGGTCCGGCTCTCCTGCGCCGCCGACCTCGGGGTGCTGCACGCCGTCGCCGCCGCGACCGCCCCCGGGCGGGCGGAGCGCGAGCAGGTCGCCTGGTCCGCGCTGCACGCCGAGGACGCCGGGCTGCTCGACGACTCACCGCAGGCCCCGCTCGCCCGGCTCCGCTCCGGCCTGCGCGAGGCGCTGGCAGACCTCGACCGGGACGCCGCCGACCGCTGCTGGGCGCAGGCCCGCGAGGCGTACGCGCTCGGCCGGATCTCCACCGCCGAGGAGGCGGTCGCGGCCACCTGGCGTCTGCGGGACGGCCGCTTCCCCCGGCTGGTCCACCTGAGCGGCCCCTCCGGCAGCGGCAAGAGCACCTTCGCAGCCGGGCTCGGCGGTGTGGGCGCCCGGATCAGCCTGGACGACCTGCGCGCCGCGCGGGGCTCGCGCGCCGACCAGCGCGACAACGCCGTGGTGCTGCGCGAGGGCCTGGCCCGGCTGGACGCCGCCCTCGCCGGGGCGGGCGGAAGCGGGCCGGACGGGAGCGGGGTTGGCGGCACCGGATATGGCGGCACCGGCTCGGGCGGCACCGGCTCGGGCGGGACCGGCCGGCCCGTCGTCGTCTGGGACGCCACCTCGCTCAACCGCCAACAGCGCTCCCAGGTCCACGCCGTCGCCCAGCGCCGCGACGCCCTGATCACCCAGGTGGTGCTGGTCGTCGACGAGGACGAACTGCTGCGCCGCAACGTCGTACGGCCGCACCCGGTGCCGGCCGACGTGCTCCGCGCGCAGCTCCACCGCTTCAGCCCGCCCTACCCCGGCCAGGCGCACCGCACCTGGTACGTCGGCGCCGGTGGCACCGTGGAAGACACGGCGGGCACGCTCGACGCCGAGGAGGACTGATGCGTCCCATCGAACAGATCTGCCAGCGCATCCGCTGGGACGCCCGCTTCGACCCGACCCGGTTCACCCTGGGCGTGCGCCAGCGCGACGACCGCCACGAGCGCGTCCCGCTGGAGGCCTTCGCCGCCTCCGGCGACATCCCCTGGCACCGGGTGCGGTGGGTCGAGGCCGACGGCGTCGTGGTCTGGGACCGCGACTCGGGCGTGGACCTGCTCGACACCACCGAGGCCGGGCGCCGCACCCGTCCGCGCCGCCTGCGCTCGCCCTTCTTCACGGCGACGGCCCCGCACGCCTGGCGCCCGGACGGCGGCTGGCGGGCTGTCGACGCCGGGGATGCCGGTGCTGCCGGTGACGCCGCCGGGGCCCGGACCGTACCGGGCGCGGCCGAGGCGGCGGTGAACCTGCGCGTGGTCACCTGGAACACCCTGTGGGACCGCTACGACGCCGACCGGATCGCCACCGCCCGTCGCCGCCCGCTGCTCCTCGCCGCCCTGGCGGCCGCCGACGCCGACGTGATCGCCCTGCAGGAGGTCGAGCCGGGCCTGGTCGCCCTGCTGCTGGACGCACCCTGGGTCCGCGCCGGGTACACGCTCGGCACCGATCCGCTCGGGCGGGACGTCGACGAGCACGGCCTGCTGCTGCTCAGCCGGCTGCCGGTGCTGGAGGCCGGGCGGCACGCACTGGGCCCGCACAAAGCCGTCACCGCGATCACCGTCCAGGCCGCCGGGGCGCCGCTGACCGTTGCCGCCGTCCACCTCAGCAGCGACCACTCGACGGACGGCCCGGCCCGCCGTGCGGCCGAACTCGCCCGGCTGGCCGAGGGATTGGCCGGCGTCGAGGGCGAGCTCCTGCTGCTCGGCGACTTCAACGACGCCCGCTCCGGACCCGCCGGTCCGGCCGCCGCGCTCGGCCTGCGGGACACCTGGACGCAGGTGCACGGCCCGTCCGACGACACCCCCACCTTCGATCCGACGGCCAACCCGCTCGCCGCGGTCTCCTCGCTCACCGGCCGCCCGGGCCGCATCGACCGCGTCCTGTACCGCGCCGACGCCACCGGCAGCGACGGCGACGGCCTCGGGAGCGAAGGCCTCCGGGTCACCGCCGCCGTACTGCTCGGCGACCGGCCGACCGCCGACGGGCTGCACCCCTCCGACCACTACGGCGTGGCGGTGGACCTCGCCCTCGGCGGAGCGAGCGCGGCCTCGGCCTCGGCCGCCGGTGAAACGCCGGACGTCCTCGACGCCGCGCCCACCGCCCGCACCGCCGTCGCCTGGCTGCCGCCCGAGGAGCTGTGGCCGCCGATCCAGCGGCTGCGCGCCGCGCACGACCCGCAGCTGCACCGCTGGCCGCCGCACGTCAACCTGCTGTTCGGCTTCGTCCCGGAGGCCGAGTTCGACCGCGCGCTGCCGCTGCTGGGCGCGGCCGCCGCCGAGGTGTCCCCGTTCACCGCGCGGCTGGACGGCGTGCACACCTTCGGCCACCGCGAGGACGCCACCGTCTGGCTGGACCCGGCCGCCGCCTCCGCCGAGCCCTGGGCGGCGCTGCGGCATGCGCTGGAACCCCGCTTCCCCCGCTGCCGTGGCCGCGCGGAGGGCTTCACCCCGCACCTGACCCTGGGGCGCAGCACCGACCCGCAGCGGGTGGCCGCCGACTGTGCGGCCCGGCTCACCGGGCTCTCGGCCCGGGTGGGCGAGCTGGTGGTGCTCTCCCGCCGGGGCTCCGAGCCGATGCGGCCGCGCGCGGTGATCGCATTGGGGAGCGGCGAGGTGCGCCAGGTACCCGAGGAGTCCACCGTCTCGACTCGACCCGAGCCCGGTCCACGCACGGCTGCCGCTGCAGGCTTGGCCGAGCGGATCGCCTCGGCGCTGCCGGACGGCTCGGTCCGGGTCGTCGGCTCGCGGCGGCTCGGCTGCCAACTGGAGGGCGCCGACCTGGACTTGGTCGCGGCTCTGCCCGGCCCGGGCGACCTGCCCGGCGTCCGCGCCCGGGTGGCAGCCGCCCTGCCGGACGCCCGGCAGTTGCGGGAGGTGCGCGGCGCCCGAGTACCGGGGCTGCGGTTGGAGGCGGACGGCCTCTCCGTCGACCTCGTGGTCGTCTTCACCGGCTCGCTCGACCCGGCCCAAGCCGTCGCCCGCCGTGGCGAGTTGGGCGAAGCGGAGGCCATTGCGCTGAGCGCGGTCACGGACGCCGAGGCGATCCTGGCGGCACTCGGCGACCGGCACGACCGCTTCGTCCGGCTGGCCCGCCAGGTCAAATCCTGGGCCCGGGCGCGCGGCCTGGACTCCGCCCCGTTCGGCCAACTCCCCTCGCTCGCCTGGTCGGTGCTGGCCGCACGGACGGTCCTGGACGCCGAGGACACGGGCGGCGGTGACACCGGCGGCGACCTGTTCCGGCAGTTCACCGAGACCTGGGCGGACTGGGACTGGCGCCAACCGATCTCCCTCACAGGTGACCCGGTGCTCGATCATCCGGTGGGCGATCATCCGGTGGTCGATCACCAGGATTCGCTCGCCGTCCTCACTCCCTCCTCCCCCGTCCGCAGCTGCACCACTCAGGTCGGCGCCGACACCCGCGACCTGCTCGCCGAGGAGCTCTACCGCGCCTGGGAGCTCGCCACGGAGAGCGCCGACCCCTGGCCCGCCCTGCTCGCCCCTCCCCCGCTCCACCGCCGCCGTGCCTCCTGGGCCGTGGTCGCCGCCCAGGAGGAGTCCGTCGGCCTGGTCCGCGGCCGCCTCCGCGCCCTGCTGGCCGCCCTGGAGGAGGCCGGCGGCACCCACCTGCACGCCTGGCCCCACCCCTACCGGACGCCCGACGGCCGTACCCACTTCCCCATCGGCCTCGGCCCCGCACCACTCACCGCAGACCGACTCGCCCCGATCGCCACCGCCTGGTCGCGCCACCTACCCGGCGTCCACGTCCAACACCTCGACGGAGGCGCGGTCCCGACCCTCACCCGCTGAACTCCCGCTCCAACCCGGACTCCTGGACATCCGCGGGCAGATTTCGCCACGGCGACCGGCACCGACACCTCCCGGAAGCCCCCTTCCCGTTCGCCGACCACGCCTGATTCCACCTCGCCACCAGGCCAATCGCAGCAGATTGGCCCGGGACAGCGGGCCCGACGCAGGTTAGTCTCGGGCGAAGTCGATCAACGGAGAACCCGCATGCACCCCGAACTCGCCTCCGATCTCGCGCGGTTGCCCGAACTCCTGGAGGAGACCCGGCAGCAGGCCCTCGCCTTCCTCGACGGCCTCGACGAGCGCCCCGTCGTCCCGCAGGCGGCCCCGCCCCGCGGCGGAGCCCTCGGGCCAACGGCGTTCGAGGAGGCGGGCGGCGGCCTGCGGGCGGCGTTGGCGGAGTTCGGCGAGCGGTGGGAACCCCGGCTGTCGGCGAGTGCCGGGCCGCGGTACTTCGGATTCGTGACCGGCGGTGCGACTCCGGCGGCGCTGGCGGGTGACTGGCTGACCGCCACCTTCGACCAGAACTCCAACTCCTCGCTGGACCCGACCGGTCAGCACCTGGAGCGCGAGACGGTCGGCTGGCTGCGCGAGCTGTTCGGGCTGTCGGAGGCGCACCACGGGACCTTCGTGAGCGGCGCGACGATGTCGACCACGGTCGGGCTGGCGATCGCCCGCGAGTGGCTGGGCGAGCGGCTCGGCGTGGACGTCGCCGAGGACGGGGCGGCCGCGCTGGGCCGGGTCCGGGTGCTGTCAGGCAGCGCGCACTCCAGCGTCTCCAAGGCGCTGTCGGTACTGGGCCTGGGCCGAACGGCGCTGCGGGCGGTGCCCGTCCTGCCCGGCGGCCGGGAGGCGGTGGACGTGGCGGCCCTGGAGCGGGAGCTGGCCGCGGCGGACGGGCCGTGCATCGTGGTGGCCAACGCGGGCACCGTCAACACCGTGGACTTCGACGACCTGCGCGCCATCGCCGGTCTGCGCGAGCGGTACGGGTTCTGGCTGCACGTGGACGCCGCGTTCGGGGCCTTCGCCGCGCTGACGCCGGAGCACGCGGAGCTGGTGGCCGGCCTGGACCTCGCCGACTCGGTCTGCATCGACCTGCACAAGTGGCTCAACGTGCCCTACGACAGCGCCGTGCAGTTCACCCGCCGCCCCGACCTGCAGGCCCGGGTCTTCCAGAACGCCGCCGCCTACCTCGGCCCGCTGAGCGAGCGCCCCGACCTGGTCCACCTCACCCCGGAGAACTCCCACCGGCTGCGCGCCCTCGCCGCCTGGTTCACGCTGCGCGCGTACGGCCGCTCCGGCCACCGGGAGATCGTGGAGCGCTGTGTGGCGGGCGCTCGGGCGTTCGGCGCGGCGGTCGAGCGGATCGACGGTCTGTGCCTGCTCGCCCCGGTCCGGCTGAACGTGGTCTGCTTCACCCTGGAGACGGACCCGACGCCGGAGCTCCTTACCGCGCTCGCCGCCGAGCTCGCCGAGGAGGCCTTCGTCACTCCCACCCGCTACGCCGGTCGGCCCGCGCTGCGCGCGGCGTTCAGCAACTGGCGCACCACCGAGGCGGATGTCCGGCGGGCTTCGGAGGCGCTGGCACAGGCCGTCCGGAAGCTGACCGCCTGACTCTCTGACCGGTCCGAGCGGCCTGACCGCCGCTCAGGGCCACGCCCTCACCTGACGAGGCGACCCGGTCAGCTCCGAGAAAGCTCCGTGTCAGCTCCGGTCGTGGTCCCCCGTCGCGCCGTCGATCAACTCCCGCAGGATGTCCAGGTGTCCGGCGTGCCGGGCGGTCTCCGTGGTCATGTGGATCAGCACCCAGCGCAGCGAGACGGTGTTGCCCGACCAGGACGTCCCGAGGTCGTCCAGGGCGAGCTCCCGGATCACCTCGTCGGCCCCGGCCCGTGCCCGGGCGTAGAACGCGAGGACGTCGGCCGTCGACTCGTGCGGTTCCACCCGCATGTCGGACGAGTCGTCGGCCTCGATGTCGAACGGGAGCGGCCCCATCTCCCGCCCGAACGTCCCCCGGAACCATCCGAGTTCGGCACCGCCGAGGTGCTTCACCAGCCCCAGCAGGTTCGTCCCCGACGGCGTCATCGGCCGGCGCAGCTGCTCGTCGTCCAGGCCCTCCAGCTTCCACAGCACCGCATCGCGGTGCCGGTCCAGCGCCGCCTGGAGGCTTTCCTTCTCCTCACCCGTGAAGGGCACTCGTTTGCTCATGCGCGGACCGTACCAGCCACCACTGACATCGCCGCCCAGGACGGCCGGTCGTGGGCGGCCCTCCGCGCAACACACCTGCCGCGCCTTGACCTTCACACCGGTGTGAAGGCCGATGATGCTCCCATGACCGCCACATCTTTCGACCCGTACGCGCTGCTCGCGCAGAGCCGCCTGGGCATCCTCGCCACCATCAAGGCGGACGGCCGGCCCCAACTCTCCCCCGTCCTGCCGTTCTACGACCGCGAGACGAACAGCATCCTGGTCTCCACCAGGGACGGCCTGGCCAAGACGGCCAACCTGCGCCGCGACCCCCGGGTCAGCCTGGAGGTGACCTCGCCGGACGGACGGTCCTGGGTCACCGCCGAGGGCGTCGCCACCCTGACCGGACCGGGCAGCGACCCGGAAGGCCCGGAGGTCGAGGCGCTGGTCGACTACTACCGCCGCGCGGCCGGGGAGCACCCCGACTGGGCGGAGTACCGCGAGGCGATGGTCTCCGACCGCCGGGTGCTCCTCACCATCCCGGTCGACCACGTGTACGGCACCCGCATCTGAGCTCCGATCACTTCGGGCCTCCCGAGAGGCGGCCGAGGCGGGAGCCCGAGCGGCGGGGCCCGAGCCGGCGGGGCCGGGGCGGCGGGCGCGGTTCAGCGCAGCGTTGCGGTGACCACCGTGGCGTCCAGGTCCTCATGCCGGCCCTCCACCGCCGCCAGCCCGGCCGCCCGGGTGACCGCCAGGGCCGTCGGCGCCTGCCGCTCGCTGGTCTCGAACAACAGTGACCCGCCCGGCGCGAGCCACTGCGGCGCCTCGGCGACCACCCGGCGCAGCACGTCCAGGCCGTCCGCACCGCCGTCCAGGGCGGGCCTGGCCTCGTGCAGCCGCGCCTCGGGCGGCAGCAGGGCGAGGTCGCCGGTCGGGACGTACGGGACGTTGGCGATCAGCACGTCCACCCGCCCGCGCAGTGCGGCGGGCAGGGCGGCGAACAGGTCGCCCTGGTACACCCGCGCCCCGGTCCCGGCCAGGTTGCGGCGGGCGCAGCGGACCGCGCCCGGGTCGATGTCGGCGGCGTGCAGTTCGATCGGGTGCGCGGCCCCGGCCGCCACGGCGGCGCCCAGGGCGCCGCTGCCGCAGCACAGGTCGAGCACCACCGTGCCGGGCCCGCCGGGCCCGCCGGGCCCGTCCGGCAGGCCCCGCAGTCGCAGGGTCGGCGGGCCGGTCAGCGCGGTCGCGGCGGCGGCCAGGAACTCGCTGCGTCGGCGCGGGACGAAGACCCCGGGGTCGACGGCGATCCGCAGACCGGCGAACTCGGCCCAGCCGACGACGTGTTCGAGCGGATGGCCGGCGCCGCGGGCACGGACCATGGCGGCCAGTTCGGCGGGCGTGGAGGCGGCGGTGAGCAGGATCCGCGCCTCGTCCTCGGCGAACACGCAACCGGCGGCGCGCAGGCGGGAGATCACGGTGGAGCGGAGGGCGGCGGAGGAGAAGACCGGCAAGAGAACCCCTCAGGAAAGACGGGAGGAGACGGACGAAGGAGGAGGAACGACTCCGTCAGGGCTCCCGCAAGGGCCGACACCGCGTCGGCGCGCCACCCACGCTACGCGCGTGGGGCGCCCGCACGGCCGCGCTCCGGGAGCGCCCGCTCGGACATTCCGTTCACGGGTCTCACCTCCCTCAAGTCGCGGTCATCATCGGCTCCGACCACCCTACCGCACCGCCGGGCGGGGATGATCAGACAATCCCATCAACGCCTTGGCGGCCCGATCAGCCCACGCCGACCCGCGCCCGCGACCGCCTCCCCGACCCCGGTTGCGCGTCCGACGTCGACTGCCCCTCGGCCTGCGGCTCCCCCGACTCCGCGACCGGCGCCTCACCGTGCTCCCCGCCGTCCTCCTCGCCGTCCTCCCGGCCGGACGGCTCCGCCGCCCGGGTCGCCGCGACCTCCGCGGCCACCTGGGCGCCACGCGTCGGACCCATCTGCAGCGAACCGAGCACGCCCGGCACCGCGATGCTCGGCATCAGGTGCTGGAACAGACCGGACACCCGCAGCTCCAGGTCCGCCCGGCCGCAGAGCTTCTGGGACTGGATCTGAACTCCCGTCCACGCCGCGATGATCAGCCACGCGGTGTCCGCCGGGACCACGTGCGGCAGCAGTTCCCCGCGTTCGCCGGCCGCGACGAGCAGCGTCTCCATCCGGCTGATCCATCCCGGGATCGCGCCGCCGCCGAGGTCACCGGAGACGTCCTGCCCGAGCGACAGCCGGGCGCCCGCGCTCAGCAGCGGGTCACGAGGCATCAGGTGCGCGACGACCATCCCGGTGTCCACGAACTCCTGGAGCTTGCAGTTCCGTTCGGGGACTCCGTCCTGGGCGAACTGCTCCTCCACCACGCCCTGCGCAAGCTCCCGCTTGGACGCGAAGTGGAAGTAGACCGCACCCCGCGTCACACCGGCCCGGGAGACCACCTCACCGATGGTCGCCCCCTCGTACCCGAACTCGTCGAAGACCGCGGCCGCCGCCTCCAGGATCAGCCGCCGTGTCCGGATCGCCCGCTCCTGCCGTACCACCGCAACCACCCCACCCTGAGCCCCGGGAAAACCAAACCAAACACCCCGTATCTTAGCTGCGCCGCGCCCGCAAGCGACAAGGCGCGATCGGCGAATCGCCTGGTCACTCCCTATCCGCTGCCCATCACGCCGGAGCTTTCCCCTCAAAGAAACCGAACGATCGGTTTCATATCTACTCCGAGCAGACCTGAGCCTTCGCCGTGGCGGCGTTGCGGCGGGTCTCCCGAAGGTGGGTGTCGACGTACCGGGTGAGGATCGCCGGGTCCTCCGCTTCGTCGGCCTGGAAAC
Source organism: Streptomyces sp. 1114.5 (assembly GCF_003635085.1). Classification (NCBI taxonomy): domain Bacteria; kingdom Bacillati; phylum Actinomycetota; class Actinomycetes; order Kitasatosporales; family Streptomycetaceae; genus Streptomyces; species Streptomyces sp. 1114.5. The sequence goes on along the minus strand of NZ_RBXE01000001.1, from coordinate 5,007,063 downwards.
TGACGCTGCGCAGGAGGCTGACGTCGCCGAGGGCGACGCCCTCGCGGGCGAGGACGAAGACCAGGGTCAGAAAGGCGGCACGGGCGTTGCCGTCGTCGAAGGGGTGGAAGAAGCAGACGTCGAGGTAGGCACGCGCGGCGCGGGCGATCAGCGGGAGCGGCCGTCCGCCTGCCTCGCCGAGAGCGCCGCCGGCAACCCCGGCCGCGCTCTCGGCGAGGCAGGCGTCGAGGCGGGCCCGGGTGTCGGGGGCGATGCCGTACCGCTCCCGGCCGCCCTTGGCGAAGGCGGGCAAGGTGCGGAACGGCGGCGGCTGCGGGGTGCCCAGGACGTGCTGCTGCCAGCCGCGGAGCAGTTCGACGTCGAGCACCGCTCCGCGCGCGGCGTCCGCGCGGAGCCGGGCGAGGGCCGCGAGCAGGCCGTCTGCGCGGGCGGCGTCGACGGCCCGGTCGAAGGCCTCGACGGACTCGGCGGCGCCGTCGCGCGTCGGGATCACCGGCCCGCCCCCGGCGTCGGCCGAAGGCTCCGGCCAGGCGACGGCCGCGCGCACGGCGAGCCAGCGCTCCAGGTGGTCCGGCAGGTCGGCGGCGGGCCGGTCGCCGTCAAGGTGGGACGGCTGCAGGGAGGCGGCAAGCCGCTCCGCGACGTCCTCGACCACGACGGTGTCGGGGCTGGTCCAGCTGCTGAACCGCCCGTCGGTCGCCTGCCCGGCCAACTCGTCAGCGACGTCGGAGGCGACGCCCCAGCGGTCGAGGAACCAGGTGAGCACCTGGCGGCAGTGCCCGTACCAGCCGCTGCCGCCTCCCGTGCGGTCCGCGACGTGCCGGATCAGGTCCCGGGCGGCGTGCTGCCACAGGATCCGCTGATCCGCGAGGACAGCCGGGTCCAGGGGGTGCGCGTCGAAGAGTTCGGCCAGGCTCTCCAGCCACTGGCGCCACTCGCGGACCGCCGCGACGACCCGCTCCAGGGTCTCCTCGGGGGTCGAGACCGAGTGTGTCGGGCAGCACCAGCTCGCAACCGGCCCGCCGTCGAAGTCCCCTTCGCCAACCGCCCAGCGCCACCCGACGATCCAGCGGCCGTAGTGCTCCGCGAGCGCGTACGACATGGCGTCGGCCCAGGGCCGGGCGACGTTCCGGCTCCAGGCGAGCCGCACGGAGATGTCCGCGGAGCTGTCCTCCGGCACTCCGACCCCGCAGGGCACCCGCCGAGCCGGTCCGAGTCCGTGCACCACCTGCTCGACCGACCCGCCGTCGAACGGGTGACGGGCCGGGTCCACTTCGCCCCAGCTCAGCTTGTGGGGGGCCAGTTCCAGAATCACCGGCCAAGCCTGCCACACCGCCTTGGCGCCGGTTCACACCATTTCGCCAGGGGGCGGGGGCGGGGGTCGAGGGGGAGCAGCAGAGCAGCGCGACCGGACTTCCTCAACCGAACGGTTGAACATGCAGGCGGGGCGGCGTAGCGTTGTCCTCAACCAATCGGTTGAGGATGAACAGGGGTGCATGGTGGCTGTCGACCAGCTGTCCCGGGCTTTCGTGGCCCTGGCGGATCCGACCCGCCGGGACATCGTGGCCCGGCTGTCGGTCCGGGACGCGACCGTCGGTGAGCTGGCGGAGTCCTATGCGATGTCCATGCAGGCCGTGTCCAAGCACCTGAAGGTGCTGGAGGAGGCCGGGCTGGTGAGCCGCAGCCGGGACGGGCAGCGCCGGCCGTGCCACCTGGAACCGCAGGTGTTCGACTTGATGACGACCTGGATCGAGCGGTACCGGCGGCAGGCCGAGGAGCGGTTCAGCCGCCTGGACGCCCTCCTCGCGGACCTCGCCGAGGCCGAGGCCGAGTCCGAGGCCGTATCCGAGGTCGAGTCCCAGACCGAATCCGAGGTCGAGTCCGGCAGCGACATGGACAGCGACCGAACCGAACGCACCGAAGGCGAACACGAGCACAACGAAGGAGTCCCGTCATGACGTCCACCACCGGCCGTGAGACCCGGATCGAGGCGGACCCGCAGCTGCCCACCATCCGGATCGTCCGCGAGTTCGACGCCCCGCAGGAGCGGGTGTTCCGGGCCTGGATCGAGCCCGAGCTGGTCGCCCAGTGGCTCGGGCCGCAGGACCTCGACATGAAGATCGACACCTGGGAGGCCCGCACCGGCGGGCGCTACCGCTACTCGATGCACCGCGAGGGGCAGGAGGTCGCCGCCTTCTACGGTTCCTTCCACGAAGTCCGGCCGACCACCCGGCTCGTCCAGACCTTCACCTTCGAGGGCGTGCCGGACGGCGTCTCGCTGGACACCGCGACCTTCGAGCCGGCCGGAGAAGGACGTACCCGCGTCACCGTGCTGTCGGTGGTCGACAGCCTGGCGGCCCGGGACGCCATCCTGGCCAGCGGGATGGAGCACGGGGTGGTCGAGGGCTACCGCAAGCTGGACGCCCTGCTCGCGGGCTCCTGACGCACCCGGTCACCCACCGCCCCCGGCAGGCCCGGGGGTCAGCGCGGGCCCGGCGGTTCAGCACGGGCCGGGGCGCCGAGGCGGCTCAGGGCAGCACGGCCACCGCCTCCACCTCCACCAGCTGGTCCGAGTACCCGAGGACCGAGACCCCGAGCAGGGTGCTGGGCGCGTCGTGCTCCGCCATGTACGCGCGGTAGACGTCCCACACCTTCACCAGGTCCGCCTGGTCGCTGGAGGCCACGTACACCGTGGTGCGGGCGATGTCGGTGAGCCCGGCGCCCGCCTCCTCCAGCACCGTTATCAGGTTGCGCATGACCTGATGGGCCTGCCCCTCGTAGTCGCCGACGGCGACCGTCCCGCCGTCCTCGTCGAGCGGGCAGGCCCCGGCCAGCCAGAGCGAGCGGGCCGGGGCGTCGACCACCGCCCCGTAGGCGTAGTCGACGGCCGGGGTCAGCCGTGTGCTGCGGATCAGCTTGACGGCGCTGCTCATGAGGTCCTCCGATGGCCAGACCGAACGTTCGCGCCCATCGTTGGCCCCGCCTGAACAACCGTCAAACGATTTACCCGCGAACTTCCCGCCGTTCCAGGGCCCGTGCGCCCACGATTCACCGTTGCGGGTGATGGCGCACCGCCCGGCCGGGACGGAACCCTGGTGCCCGTCCGCATGCCTCCGTCTCGACCGCCGCCCGGGAGCCGCCTCATGGAAGCACGACCGACCGCCCGTGACCACGACCATGGCCATGGCCAGGAGCAGGACCGCTGTCAGGACCTCGGCGTCGGACGGCGCCGCATGCTCGGCCTCGCGCTCGGGGCCGGGCTGGTCCCGGCACTCGCCCCGGCGGCACACGCGACACCCGCCGCGACGCCCGCCAGGACCGCGTCACCGACCGACGCCCTCGGCCTGCGGGTCGCCGCCGTCGCGGAGGCCCAGCTCGGCGTGCCCTACGCCTGGGGCGGCGGTGACCGCCTCGGCGCGAGCCTCGGGTTCTGCGACGAGGAGAACGGCTACCTCAACGGCGTGTGCCTGGGCGAGAAGACGGTCGGCTTCGACTGCAGCGGCCTGTCGCTCTACTGCTGGTACCGGGCCAGCCAAGGCACCGTCGAGCTGGGTCACTACACCGTCGCCCAGTTCAACCGCAGCGCCCCGGTGGCGCGCGATGCGCTCGCCCCGGGCGACCTGCTGTTCTTCTCCCGCCCCGACGCGCCGCTGCACCACGTCGGGATCCACGTCGGCGACGGCGCGATGATCCACGCCGAGCGCACCGGGACACTGGTGGCCCGCGTCGAGAACGTGCTCGAAATCCCGCGCTGGGCGGGTGAGTTCGCGGGCGCCCGGCGTCCCGGGCAACCCATCTCCTGAGTGCCCGGGCCACTGGGCAGCCGAGGAGCTGAGCCCCCCCGGGGCTCACAGCCCGCTGCGCCGCTCCCCCAGCCCCTGGTGGAGCCGCAACAGCAGTGACTGCAGCACCCGCCGCTCCCCCTCGTCGAGCGGCGCCAGCACCTGGTCCTGCACCTCCCGTGCCTGCGCGTCGAGTTCGGCGAGCAGCGCCCGACCGGCGTCGGTGATCGAGACCGAGACCCGCCGCCGGTCGGCCCGGTCCCTGGCTCGGTCCACGTGGCCGGCGGCGGCGAGCTGGTCGACGACCTTGGCCAGGTCGCTCGGGTCGATGCCCAGCCGACGCACCAGGTCCCGCTGGGCCTGCGGGCCGAAGTCGGCGAGCGAGGCCAACACCGCCATGTCCCGGAGCCGCAGGCCGCGTTCGCCCAGCCGCTCGGCGAACCGGCCGCGCGCCGCCTTGCCGACCCGGGAGAGCAGATAGGTGCTCAGGTCCAGCAGGGTCGGTGGGAGATCGGCGACCGGGGCATCGGGGGCCGGGGTCTCGGCGGGCGGGGTCTCGGAGCTCATGGCGGAATTCTAGGGACTCTCCCTATAGTGGGTCTCGACCCACTAATTCCGGGCCAAGCCGACCGACCCCAGGAGTTCGACCGTGGACGCCCCGTACCCCCGCCTGCTCGTCACCCGCTTCGCCGAGTGCTTCGCCTTCTACTGCGCAGTCCTCCCGCCGCTCACCGGCGCCACCCTGGTCAAGGGCGCGCCCGAGGGCCCGTACGCCAACTGGGACGTCGCCGACCAGGCCGCCCTGGTGCTCTACGACCGCGCCGCGATGGCCGCCACCCTCGGCACCACGGACCGGCCGGCCCTCCCCGCCGCACCCGCGCAGGACGCCGCGATGCTGGTCTTCCGCGTGGACGAGGTGGACGCCGCCCTCGACCTCTGCCTGCGCCACGGCGGCACCCTGGCCGTCGCGGCGACCGACCGCCCGGAGTGGGGGCCGAACCTGCGCAGCGCCCATCTGCGCGACCCCGACGGCCACCTGATCGAGCTGCAGTCCTACTGACCGCCGGGCACCAGGCCCGACGGTCAGCGGCGGACTGCAGCGGGCCGGATCAGGCCTCGGCGCCGTCCTCCCACAGCTCGGCGCTGCACGCGGCCACCAGCGAGCCGATCCTCGCCCACGCCTCCTCGGCCGCCAGCGGCTCCAGCCGCCGGCCGTCCCGCAGCCGCAGCGCGACCCGGTCGTCCACGGCCTCCTTGGCACCGATCACCGCCTGGTAGGGCACCAGCCGGGCCTCCCGGATCCGGGCGCCGAGGGTGCCGTGCTCGGGCCCGGTGACCTCGGCACGCAGCCCCAGGTCGAGGCAGCGCTGCCGGAGCCGTTCGGCCTGTGGCACCTCGGCCTCAGAGATCGGCACCAGGACGACCTGGACCGGCGCGAGCCAAACCGGGAACGCGCCGCCGTACAGCTCTATGAGGTGGGCGACCACACGCTCGACGCTGCCGATCACGCTGCGGTGCACCATCACCGGGCGGTGCTTGGCTCCGTCCGGGCCGATGTAGTGCAGGTTGAACCGCTCGGGCTGGTGGAAGTCGATCTGCACGGTGGAGAGGGTGAACTCCCGCCCGGCGCCGTCGGCGATCTGCACGTCGATCTTGGGCCCGTAGAACGCGGCCTCGCCCTCCGCGGCCTCGAACGGCACCCCGGAGCGCTCCAGCACGTCGGTGAGCAGCGCGGTGGCACGCTCCCAAAGGGCCGGGTCCGCCACGTACTTGCCGCCCCCGCCGGGCAGCGAGAGCCGGTAGCGGACGGGTACGACGCCGAGCGCCCGGTGCGCCTCGCGGATCAACTCCAGTGCGGCGACAGCCTCGTCGGCGGCCTGCTCCGGGGTGCAGAACACGTGCGCGTCGTTCAGCTGGATCGCCCGGACCCTGGTCAGCCCGCCCAGCACACCGGACAGTTCGGAGCGGTACATGCCGCCCAACTCTGCCATCCGCAGTGGCAGTTCACGGTAGCTGTGGGAGCGGGAGCGGAAGATCAGCGCGTGGTGCGGACAGAGGCTGGGCCGCAGCACCATCTCCTCCGAGCCCAGTTGCATGGGCGGGTACATGTCGTCGCGGTAGTGCGCCCAGTGGCCGGAGATCTCGTACAGCTCGCGCTTGCCGAGCACCGGGGAGTAGACGTGACGGTAGCCGGCCCGGCGCTCGGCGCCGCGGATGAACTCCTCCAGGGTGTGCCGGATCGCGGCGCCGCCGGGCAGCCAGTACGGCAGGCCGGAGCCCATCAGCGGATCGGTGTCGAAGAGGTCGAGTTCGCGGCCGAGCCTGCGGTGGTCATGGGCGGGGAGCTCGTGCGCGCGGCCGTCGGCCGGAGCGTCGTCGTTCAGCGGGCCGTCGGCCGGCGCACCGTCGTTCAACGGGCCGTCGATCAGGAGGTGTTCGTTCATCGGTGTGGTCTCCACTCGGATTCGCGGGCGAGTGGGTCCGGGAACGGCGAAGCCCCGGGGCACTCGCCCCGGGGCTTCGAACTGGCTCAACGGTCAGCGCGCCGGGACTCTCTCCGGCGTCGTCGTGACGAGTGCAGCGCGCTTCATGTGTGCCACGGTAGCAGGTCCACGGCAGCCCTGTTGATCTTTTTTCGGCGACTTCCGGCGACTTTCGGCGACTTTCGGCGACCTCTGCCGGTGATCCCCGCCCGCCGGCTCAGTGCAGCACCGCGCACCCGCGCGCACCGAGCGCGTCCAGCAGCCGCACGGAGGGCCGCACCTCGTTCCACCGCAGGTCGAGCTTCTCCAGCGCGGGCAGTGCGGTCGGTTCGGCCAGCCAGTGCGGCAGTTCGGTGATCCGGTTGCCGCGCAGGTCGAGGCGGCGCAGCTGCGGCAGCCCGGCGAGTACCGCCGGGACCTCGGCGAGGGCGTTCTCCCTCAGCTCCAGCTCACGCAGCTCGGCGAGCCGCGCCACGGAGTCCGGCAGACCGGTCAACTCGTTGCCCCGGAGCCAGAGTTCGCGCAATGCGCCGAGCTCGCCGATCGTCCCGGGCAGCGCGCCGAGCCGGTTGTGCTGCGCGCGGAGTTCGACCAGTGAGGCCATCCCGCCGATGGCGGCGGGCAGTTCGGTGAGCCGGTTCTCGCCGGCGTTGAGGTAGCGCAGCGCGGTGAGCCGCCCGAGGGAGTCGGGCAGGGCGGTGAGCTCGTTGTCGTGGAGGTAGAGGAAGTCGCCGAGCCCGGTGAGGTCTCCCAGCTCGGCGGGCAGCGCGGCGATCCGGTTGTGCCCGAGGTCGAGGGTCCGCAGCCCGGTCAACCGACCGATGGCTGTGGAGAGTTCGGAAATTCCGGTCTCGGCGAGGATGAGCACGGTGAGGTCGGTGCGGTCCCACACTTCGGCCGGCACCTCCCCGAGCGGCTGCCGCCAGAGGTTCAGCACCACGTCGTCCGTCACCGTACGGCTACTGACCGGGCGTCGGACGGACCGGGTGCTTGCTCATGATCGAGACCCGGTTGAAGGAGTTGATGGTGATCGCCACCCAGATCACCGCCGAGATCTCCGCGTCGTTCAGCGCCTCGCGCGCGGCGCCGTACGCGGTCTCCTGCGCGGCCGCGTCGGCCGGGTGGGTGGTCGCCTCGGCGAGCGCGAGTGCGGCGCGCTCCCGGGCGGTGAACAGCTCGGTGTCGCGCCAGGCCGGGAGGACGCCCAGCCGCTGGGTGGTCTCGCCCTCGCGCAGCGCGGCCCTGGTGTGCACGTTCAGGCAGTAGGCGCAGCCGTTGATCTGCGACACCCGGAGGTTGACGAGCTCCACCAGCCGACGGTCCAGCCCGGCCTCCGCCGCGGCCTCGCGCGCCGCCTCGGCGGCCGCCGTCAGCGCCTTGAACGCCTGGGGGCTCTGCTTGTCGATGAACACCCGCCGGTCCGCCGGGACCACTGTCACGTCACTCACCTGGACTCCTTAGGCTGATCACTGTCGCCCGCCACTCTGCCATGGCATAGTAGTTGAATATCGAACTACTTGTCCATGGGAGGACCGACCGTGAGCACCGCCGAGACCGACCTCACCGAGCCGAACGCCGCCGCTGCCCCACGGGTGGAGGTCCTGCCCGCCCGGGACGTCCCGCTCGGCGGCCCCCGCGCGATGACCGTCCGACGGACGCTTCCGCAACGCTCCCGCACCCTCATCGGCGCCTGGTGCTTCGTGGACCACTACGGGCCCGACGACGTCGCGGGCACCGGCGGCATGGACGTCGCCCCGCACCCGCACACCGGGCTGCAGACCGTCAGCTGGCTGTTCACCGGCGAGATCGAGCACCGGGACAGCCACGGCGTGCACGCGTACGTCCGCCCGGGCGAGGTGAACCTGATGACCTCCGGCCACGGCATCGCCCACTCCGAGGTCTCCACCCCGGACACCACCGTCCTGCACGGCGTCCAGCTCTGGATCGCCCTGCCCGCGGAACACCTGCACACCGCCCGCGACTTCCACCACCACGCGCCCGCCCCGGTCGCCCTGGACGGCGGCGGCGAGGCCCGGGTCTTCCTCGGCACCCTCGCCGGGGACACCTCCCCCGTTCCCACCTTCACCCCGCTGCTCGGCGCCGAGATCCACCTGCGCCCGCACGCCACCGTCACCCTCGACGTCGACCCCGCCTTCGAACACGGCCTCCTCGTCGACCACGGCGACATCCGCCTCGCCGGCACCCCGCTGCGGCGCGCCGAACTCGGCTACCTCGCCCCCGGCCCCACCACCATCACCCTCACCAACACCACCGACGACGACGCCCGCGCCGTGCTGCTGGGCGGCACGCCCTTCGAGGAGCAGATCATCATGTGGTGGAACTTCGTCGGGCGTTCTCACGAAGACGTTACCCGAGCCCGCGAGGAATGGATGAGCTCCGCGAACCCCGACCGCTTCGGCGCCGTCGAGGGCTACCCGGGCGACCGCCTGCCGGCTCCGGAGCTTCCGTCGATTCCGCTGAAGGCACGCGGCCGGGCGCGCTGACCTGCGGTAACGCTCCTTCCGAACATTCCGGGGCCCGCTTCCGCCGACTCGGAGGGCCGGACCCCGGCCGGTCGCACACGGGGTGAACGAGGGGCCGCGCCGAGCACCGGAACGATGCCGGCGGAAGGCTCGTCGAGTCTCAGGTCTGAGCGCGTCTTACAGCGTCTGGTCGGGTCGATGCTGACCCCTTGCTGACTTTCCTGACGGATCGTCAAATTTGTGGTCCAGCGGTAACCGACAGGTCTGGCGCCCAAGGCTGTTCGGATGTGCCGCCCAAGCGGATCTCCTCCGGGCGCGCTGGGTCGAACGGGGATCCGTTGAGCACCTCCTGGGCCTGCCCCAGTGCCCCCTCCAGCCGGTTGCGCAGGACGTCGGGCAGGGCGGCCGAGCCCAGTGCGCACGCGGCGAGAGCCCGTTCGAGTGCCGCGCCCTGGATCGGGTCGATACGGCGTCGGACGCCCTCGTGGGTGAGGAGGTCGCGCAGCGCATAGCCGTCGCCGGATGCACCCGTTCGGCTGGTCAGGTGAGCGAGGAGGTTTCGGGCGGCGGGCGTGTCCGGATCGGCGGCGTCGAGGGCGGTCGGCGCCAGGCGGGTGGTGAAGACGGCCAGGCCCTCGTCCGGTTCGACGGCGAGGCTGTGGCCGATCGCCCGGTCGGTTGCCCGCGGATCGCCGGGGTGGCACAGCGCGGTGAGCACCGCGGTGACCGCGTGCTCCCACGGGTCGCCCGGCTCGGTGTCCTGCAGCAGCGCGAGGGCGCCGGGCAAGTCGCCGGCGGTGGCGCACGCGAGGACGGCACCTGGCGGCCGTCGAGAAGGCGCCGGCCGATGCCGCGGTGTTCCTCGATGTGGCGCAGGGCCTCGGTCCAGCGGCCGGCGGCGGTGAGGGCGCGGGTGCCGTCGGCGATCACGACCCGCCACAGCCACGCCCGCACCTCGGCGCGCTGCTCGTCCGTCTCCGTCAGCGCGGCGGGGACGTCCTCACCCAGCGCGGCCACCTGCACCGCGTCGAAACCGGCCCGGACGGCGCCCGCAGCGTCCAGCGCGGCCGGCACTCCCGCCCCTGGACCCTCCACCACCCCGTCCTCGCCCTCGACTTCGTCGAGGACCTCCTCCTCGACATCCGCCAGCGCGACACCGAGGCCAGCCGATGAGCACGTCCCACCCAGGCGCCACCACAGCTCGACCAGTCAGTGACCGCGATCAGGCTCCTGGCGGAGCAAGTTGTGGGGTAAGGAGTCCTTACCCCGCCCCCGCCCCGAAGGGGGCGGAGGCTCCCCGGTCGTTGGCAGACCCAGAGGGGCCTGCCGCCGACCGGGGAGTCGGCCCAGGGGTGCCGACGAAGGAGGAGAAGCAGCAGACCCAGCCGACCGCCGAAGCCCCCAGTGCTGCCACCCGCCGACGCCTGCGCCAGAGCGTGCCGCGCACCAACCGCATCTGCCCGCGATTCAGCGACCCCGAGTGGTCCCTCCTGCAGCGCGCCGCCGCCCGAGCCCAACTCACCCCCGGCGGCTACACCGCAGCCGCCGCCGTGGCCGCCGCCGCGAGCAGCGACCCCAGCGCGGCCATCGCCGACTACCGGCGCGGCATCCAGGAACTGATGGAGTCCAACCGCCAGCTCGGCGCGGTGGGCAACAACCTCAACCAGGTAGCGCACTTCCTCAACGCCGGCGGCCAGGCGGGCGCCGACCTGCGCCTCCTCCTGGCCCGCGTCGAAGCCTCCATCGACGCGGTCGACGACGCGGTCAACTGGCTGGTCCGCCGGTGATCCCCAAGCTCCGCACCGGCACCGACCGCTCCTTCCCCCTCACCTACTACCTCTTCGGCCCAGGCAAACACGAGGAACACACCGACCAGCACCTCGTCGCCTCCTGGAACGGCTTCGCACCCGACCCCGGCCCCAACCCGGAACGGCGCCAAGTCGCCAAGCGCGCCAACCAACTCGACCAGCCCGTCAAGGCCCTCGGCAAGCAGGCCCCGGTCACCAGGATCTGGCACTGCTCCGTCCGTACCGCCCCCGGTGACCGCCACCTTGACGACGCCGAGTGGGCCACCATCGCCCGCCGCATCGTCCACGCCACCGGCATCGCCCCCGAAGGCGACACCGCCGCCTGTCGCTGGGTCGCCGTCCGCCACGCACCCGACCACATCCACTCCGTCACGGTGCCCGCACCATGGACCAGGCCACCCTGCATCTCCTGCCGCCATCCGAGGACCTGCGCCGTCAAGCCGCGCTGAGCCAATCTGCCGCCGCCCGCCTGTTGCGGTGCGATTGACCAACCCTGCGCCGACACCACCTTTGCCTGCCGCTCATGGCCCGCGGAGCCTGCGATGACGCTCGCATTCCCGGCTGCAGGCCGCGGCCCACTGATCGGGAGTCTGTGCAGCGGGTACGGCGGTCTCGACCTGGGGGTGCTGGCCTCGTTCGGCGGCTCCGTCCTCTGGCACGCCGAGAGCGAACCCGGCCCGTCCGCGATCCTGTCCCGCCACTGGCCCGGTGTGCCGAACCTGGGCGACATCACCACCATCGACTGGGCTGACGTTCCGCGGGTGTGCGTCCTCACGGCAGGCTTCCCCTGTCAAAGACGTCTCGGTCGCCGGCCGCCGCGCCGGGCTCAACCCTGAAACCCGATCCGGTCTTTGGCTGCACGTGGCCCGCGCCGTCGAGGCCCTGCGCCCGCACCTCCTGGTGGTCGAGAAATGTACGAGGCCTGCTCACCTCCCCGGCCGTCGCCGCCTCCGCTGGCGACGTGGAACGCTGCCCCTGGTGTCTGGGAGACGACCCAACCCAAAATCCGACCAGTTCGCTGAATCCCGGAGGGCTGAGACAACGAACCCGCTGGCCCTGGAGGCAGCAACTGCCAGTTACCAGCGGGTTCGCACGGTACTCGAGGATCCGGCGCCTGCAGCAGACATCCGTCGGGGAGGTTGCCAACCATTCCAATTCGGCGTGTAGCCAGGCGGGGGCCAGTGCTCTGAATGGCCTGGGTAGGTCCACTGACGGCCCACCCATTCGCATTCCGGGATCGCGCCTTCCCAGTCGTCGGTGCACCGGTCGGCCCAGGCCCGACCTACCATGACTGGCCGGGTCACCACGTCGCCGCCAGCGACCTCCTGGACCCGCACGACCAGACCGAGCCCGTTGGCTCCGGGGTTCCCTCGCGGACCGTAGGACACATTGATCACCCCGCAGTCATGAGCGTGCGCAAGGAACCGTTCCAGGTCGGCTGGGACGCAGGCGGTCAACTCCCTTCCCCATAGCGTCACCTGGGGTCCGTGGACCGCGTCGACCGCGACGCAGAAGAGCCGGCCGCCGACGAAGTAGGCGTACACGGCAGGCTCCGCGGGCCCCGTGCCGAACTCCACGCCCAGGGTCTCCGGAAACGATGGGTCAGCCTGGAACCGACGCACCTCGGTCATGCCCAGCAGTACTGCTGCGACCTCCGTGACACGCATGCCGAAGCACAACGGCCCGACGCCTTCCAGGGGCATCAGTTCCCAGTCCACCGGCGCCGGCTCCGTTACAGCACTCCGAGGCTCTGCTTCCGCCATCTGCTCACCCGTCCCCGCTCGCACCGGGCCACCTCGATCCCCGGCGCTCGACATCACCGTGGCATTACACCAGGCGCAAGATCGTTTGGGGAACTGCGGGCAGAGCCAAATTCAGTCCGCGGCGAAGACAGGGCCCGAAGCCACCACAGCCTTGGCTCAGCCCGGATGTACAGCTCACGGCGCGATGGGGTCGGGACGGAACTGGGCGGGGTGAGCTGCGCGAAAGTAGTGCATCGCGGTATTCGGCGCGATGCCGAAGGCTCTGATGAGGTGGATCGGGTCGGCGGTGTGCTTGGCCTCGTCGAGGATCCGGTCGGCCCGCAGCGCGGATGCTCGTACGCCAATTGACATGAAAGGCTTCTTGGTTGACAGGTCCGACAGCGCAGCGTTGCTGTCGTTCACAGCGGTCTGGCGACTGAGCAAAAGGTGGGGGTTGGTCGTGGAGGGCCATCGGGCGGATCGCTCGGCGAGCCACGTTCTCAGCAGGCAGGGAAGTCGTCGCTTATCAACGCGGGTGTCCTGCCCGCGTTGGCTGAGGGAGCGATCCCGGGCAGCGACCGTTGGCTGCCCCTGTGCGCCCGCCCGGGCCAGGACCTTCTCACAGAGCTGGAGAGCGCAGGGCTGCCAGGTGCCGCCGCCGACGGCCTGGTTGCAGCAGCCGAGTCCCGCCTGGCTGCCGAGCCCGATTACGACCATCTTCTGCTGGTGATCGACCAGTTCGAGGAACTCCTCACACAGCCTGTCCTCGACTCGCACCAGCGTGCCGACGACAGGCGTCTACGGGCGGTAGACCAGCTCGTGGAGCTGGGCGGCTCTTCCGCCGCTGTCACTGTGCTCTTGGTCATGCGCAATGACTTCTATGCGCCGCTCGATGCCCTAGCTGTATTGACCACGGAGGTTGGTGACGGGGCTCACGGCGTGGTGATCTTGAAATGAGTGAGGGCCTTCTGGCTCGGTGTGGATTGCGACATCTGCACCGGCTCCCAGAAAGGCCCTCATGCCACACCGTAACGCACCGTTGACCGAGACCGGACGCCTGCGCCTGGCCCGCTGCGTCGTCGAGGACGGCTGGCCACTGCGGCGGGCGGCCGAGCGCTTCCAGGTCTCACCGACCACGGCCAAGCGCTGGGCCGACCGCTACCGCGCCCACGGCGAGGCGGGCATGAGCGACCGCTCCAGCCGCCCGCACCGCAGCCCCCGCCGGTTGCCGTCCCGCACCGAGCGGCGGATCGTCAAGGTCCGCGTCCTGCGCCGCTGGGGACCGGCCCGCATCGCCTACCTGCTGCGACTCAACCCGGCCACCGTGCACCGGGTCCTGACCCGCTACCGGCTCGCCCGACTCGCGCACCTCGACCGCGCCACCGCTCGCCCGGTGCGGCGCTACGAACGCGCCGCACCGGGCGAGCTGGTCCACGTCGACATCAAGAAGCTCGGCAACATCCCAGACGGCGGCGGCCACAGGTCCCTGGGCCGCCAGGCCGGCCGCAGGACTCGCTCCGGGGCCGGCTACAGCTACCTGCACAACGCCGTCGACGACCACTCCCGCCTGGCCTACAGCGAGATCCTGCCCGACGAACGCAAGGACACCGCCGCCGCATTCCGGGCCCGGGCGAACGCCTTCTTCGCCCGGGCCGGGATCACCGTCCAGCGGGTGATGACCGACAACGGCGCCTGCTACAAGTCACACGCCTGGCGCGATGCCCTCGCCGCCGAGGGCATCGCACACAAGCGAACCCGGCCCTACCGGCCGCAGACCAACGGCAAGGTCGAACGCTTCAACCGCACCCTGCTCGACGAGTGGGCCTACGCACGGCCCTACCGCACCGAACAGGAACGCCGCGACGCCTACCTGGCCTGGCTCCACACCTACAATCACCACCGCGGACACACCGCACTCGCAGGCAAGCCACCCGCCAGCCGCATCCCCAACCTCACGGGACAGAACACCTAGGGCCGCATCACACTAGCTCGTTCGAGTGAGGAAAGTACTTGATCACCCCGTGTGCGCAGCCTGGGCGATAGACCGGTCCGGTGACGAACATGGGCATGCTCGATGAGCAGATGAGGTTTTCGGCCGGCAGGGTCGGTGCGCTCTGGGAAGGGGCACCTCCGGCCTCGGAGTTCGCCACCGTTCTGGGCGCCCGGACGGTGCGCCCGCTATCGGTGCCTGTCGTGGGGCCGGTGGGCAGCGGTCGCGCTCCGGTGTGCGTGGACCTCCTGCACTACCGGCAGTCGGCGACGGAGGCGTTGCGTGGGCTGGCCCGGTCCCGCACCACAGCGGAGTTGCTCGATTCGGCGCACCTGATGTGGTGCGGCCCGTCCTGCCGCGAGACCGTGGCGTGCACGTTTCTGCACTACCCCAGGAGCACTCCAGCGCCATCGGTCCCCCGTTCGGCGCGGTCCCGGTACAACAAGGACACTGCGAACCTGTTTCTCCTCATGGGAGGTGGCGGCTACGAGGCGGGTACCTCGAAGTCCCACGAGGCGAACCTCTGGCCTCTCCTCCGAGCCGTCGTGGCCAGGGTCGATGCCGGAGAAGGAACGAGGATCGACTATTCCGACTGGGCGAAGAAGGGCGACACCACGGCCGCGGAGGTGGTGGCCTACGCCTGCCGGGACACCCTTCAGTGGATGGCCACCTGGTGCGGCGAGCGGTACGCGAGCCAGCCGGCCGTCCTGCACTACGTCGCCCTGAGCACGATCTGCGACGACATCTGCATCCCGCCGTTGGACCTGGTGCGCGGCGACTTCCGCATGTACGGCCGTTCGGCCGCCGACGTCGTCGCCGCCATGGACGAGCAGGGCTGGGGGCACGACGCGGTGCACGCGCTGCTCGCCCTGGTCCGGGAGTACTTCTTCCAGTACGTCGAGAAACTCGACCACGCCCCCACCAACGGGCAGGTCGGCCTGCACGCCCAGCTCAACGACTCCCCGTCGGCATGGGACGCCAGCGTCTACCGGATGAACTCCGCCAACAACTACGGCTGCAGCATCGGGCTGGCCCGCATCTGCGACACCGGCCCCGCCTCGTTCAGCTGGCTGATGGACAGTTCCATCGCCGACGCCATCTCCATGGACCTGGCCAAGTCCGCCCTGGACGTCTATCGCCTTGATGTCCACCAGCCCACCGCCAACCAGCAGTTGGCGTCCCGGCGGCAGAGGGCCTACCACTCGATCTACCTCGATCTGATCGATGACCTGGTGGCGAGCGGGGCGCACGACAGTCTGGTGCACTACGGCCGCGCCGGCCTGCTGTACGTGCCGATCATGGAGCGCTACCACGAACGCCGCCTCGGCAGCCGCGTCCCCGTGCAGCCGGCCGTGTCCGCACAGCTGAGCAGCCTGTTCGGCGACGAGCCCGTGGACCCGTCGACCGAGCAGCGCTACCAGGCCCAGCGCGCCACCGCGGCCACCGGGACACAACCGGTCCTGGGCGGGCCCACTGGCCTGGGCACCTCCGCGGCCAGGATGTTCCCTCGCGGCAACACGCCGCCGCGAGGCACTGCCTGACCGGCCACCGCCGGGCGCCCAGGCCCGGCTCGTCGGGTACGCCTACTCCGGCTCGCCGACGAGGGCCTGGCCCCGGCCGACCGGCTGGCGGCACTGCGCGGGGCGATGGCCTCGACGGACGCCGAGGACGGGAATGGGGCGCGGTGGCAGCAGGAGCTGTTCGCAGCGATGCTCACACGGGACGTCGCGATACTCACCCACTTTGCGGTGCTTGAGGGGCGAGTGGTCCTTGGTGGTCTGGTTGACCTGCTCGGTGACGCGGTAGACGTCGTCGGCGACGATGTTGGTGAGGTTCACGGCGAAGGCCTCCCCGTTGCGCAGACCGCAGCCGCTCATCAGGTCGACCACCAGGCGGAAGGTGTCGTCGCCGGCGGCGCGTATCGCCTGGAGCTCGGCCTGGGAGGGGATGACGGCGCGCTTCGGGTCGTACTGGGGCGGCTTGACGCCGTCGAACGGGTTCTCGTCGTAGAGGCCGAGGCGGTGGGCGTCGAGGAGGATCGCCTTGAGCTTGTCGAAGGCGTTGGACTGGGTGGCCAGGCCGACACCGTTGCGCTCCATGGTCCGGATGAAGGCCTCGACGACCTTGTGGTCGAAGGTACCCATCCGCCGGCTGCGGAAGGCCGGGTAGAGGTGGTGCTCCAGCAGCGAATCGGGGTGCCGGAGGGAGCCGCGCCGAGGTGACGCTGGCTGGCCCTCCACTCCTCCACGTAAGGCCCGAACTGCATCGGCCCGTACTTCTGGATCCGCTCCGCCTTGCGCTGGCTCTGCGGGGCGTTCTTCCGGGCCTGGTACACCTCGGCGAGCCGGGCCTTCACCTTGTCCTGGGCGGAGAAGCCCGACTCCTCGGTCTGCTTCCCGGCCGCGTTGCGGTACCGGATCTTGTACTCGTGCGGGCACCGGCTCCACCTCGACTCAGGGTGCTCGCACTCCTTGAAGACGGTGCCCATGCCGCGACGGACGACGTCGACCTGCACGGTGGCACGATCCGCCTCACCCCCACACCTGCCGCCGACCCCGAGGCAACGGCACAGGCTAGGGCGTTCGAGTCGAGGCCGAAGCCGACCAGGGCGGATGAGGAGGCGAGGGCACCGGCGGCGAGGGCGACAACGGCCTCGATCGCCCTGTGTAGGTAATGGTCGCGGCGACCAGCGGCCGTATTCAGCGGGCGAGTGCGTCGCGGCGGGCCAGCGAGGGGCCGAGGGACATGGCGAGCTGGGTGGCCATGGTCAGCAGCAGTCCTTCGCCTCGGCGTCCGGGCAGGTGCGGTCGGTCTCCACGGCGACCGCGGCGGTGCGCAGGTCGTCCAGGGCGTGGCCGAGGCGAGGGTCGGCGAGTTCGTCACGGGTGCGGCGCCCGTCGGGCACGGTGATCACGAGGCCGCAGTCGCGCAGGCAGGCCAGGTGGTCCGACAGCCGGGTGCGCGAGACGCCGAGCAGGTCGGCAAGGGCTGCCAGCCCCTCTGGGGTACTGGCGACCGGGATCACGTCACCCCCGGAACGCCCCTCATCGATCTCGTGCGTGTCGGGGTGGCGACGCGCAGTCCACCCCACCCGATTGGTCGGTGGTCGCTCCCGCGAGCGCCGGGACGACCACCGACGGGGTTGGCGGTGGTGCGCAACGGTCACGCGCCTCCTTGTGGCGCGGGATTCTGCAGGTTCCGGACCTGGTCGTCGTACGCGGCGAGCAGTTGTTCCAACTGCTGGAGCGACTCGGCGGGTATGTCGGGGGGTGCGGCCTCGACCACGTAACGGGCGGCGGCGGTCAGGGCGGCCAGCTCGTACGCGTGGAAGGTGGCGCGCAGCACCGTGGGCCGCACCCGTTCCAGCTGCATTACGCCGCCTTGGACCGGACGTAGTCGGTGACCTGGGCCAGCTCGGCGGCGAACTGGTCGTAGTCCTCCTGCATGCCGTTGATGTAGGCGCTCCAGCCGAGGCTGGCCTTGGCGTAGTGGACGGCCTCCTGGATCTCCTCGTCCGTTGCTCCGAAGAGCTTCGCGGCCTCGGTGTGGAACAGGCTGCAGTACTTGCACTTCGTCTCGGCGTGCAGCCCGACGCCTATCAGTTCCTTGTACTTGTTCGGGATCAGCGTCTCCCCGAGCTCGATCCGCTTGAAGATCTCCCACTCCGGGCCGAGCAGCTCGGTGGGGATCTTGCTGAAGAAGTGTGGGACGAGGCCCAGCGTCTCCTTGATGTCGGCCTCGATCTCGCCGCGGTTGATCGCGGTGGCCATGGCGATCTCCTCCATCCCGGGCTTCGCATGCCCAGTCCAGCCCAGCCGACGCGGACCGCAGGCTGCCGGAGGCCGGACCCTGCCGCCCGCATGCCGCGTATTCACCAGGAAGATGCGCCCTCTTCCCGTCGTTCCCGACAGTCGCGGACGACGGCGTGCCCTCCTTTCCAGGATGTCAGCCGCGATGGTCGTTGACCACCGCTCGAAAGGAGCGCCAGGTCGCCGAGCGCGATGCTCCCGACTCCCGAGGATGCCCTTGGCACCCGTGTCCGGGGACGCATCTGTCGAGGCCGGCACCGCTCGGTCGCCATGCACCAGGGACCGTGGCGAAGGAGTCCGTGTCGTGGTTCGGCTGCGGTGACAGCAGCCGGCCGGGGGCGGTCGACCACGTTCCGCCCGGAAGACGCAGGACAGATCGGTTCGGGCCGCAGGCGAACCGACCGTGCGGAAGCCTCCGCCGTACCGGCTCCAGCCTGCCACCGTACGTGAGGTCTCACGACGCCCGACGGTCGCCGCCGACACCGGCCTGGTCATCCCGCAGGGGGCAACCACGCTCGCGTACCTTCCGGATCCGTGCCATTGGCCGACGCATCTGCGCAACACGACACGGGTTGGACTGGGTGACGCCGTGGTCACCCGTCACGTTTCACCGTCGTTCGGCTCGCCGGTACAAGCGGCGCAGATGCCGACGAGTTCGACTGTGCGGTGGACGTCGGTGAAGCCGGACTGGGCGACGATCCTCTCTGCCCAGTGCTCGACCGGGTCGAACTCCCTCACGAGGCTGTGGCCGCAGCGGCGGCAGATGAGGTAGTGCCGGTGGTCGGTGCCGGGACGGTGGCGGTACAGGCGCTCGCCGGAGTCGTCGCGGATGACGTCCGCGAGCCCGGCGGCGGCGAGGACGGCGAGGGTCCGATAGACGGTGGACAGGCCGACCGCGGCCCCCGCCGAGACCATCCTGATGTGCAGGAGCTGGGCGCTGTCGGGGTACGGCCGCGCTGAGTGTCAGTCCGGCCCACATCTCCAGGACGGCGAGCGCCGCGGAGAGGGCCAGGGCCCGGTACGGACGGTCGGTCAGGCGCAGGGCGGTACCGGCGGGTGCGGCGAGCAGGCCCAGGAGCAGCAGGGAGCCGACCGCCTGGGTGGCCTCGGCGGCACAGGCTCCGACCAGGGCGAGGAAACCGAGGCCGAGCGCGCCCGTCCGCACCCCGCGCGCGGTGGCGACAGCCTCGTCGAGGGTGGCGAACAGCAGCGGCCGGGCGATCAACAGGGCGGCTGCGCTGACCGCCACGGCGACCAGGACGGCCATCGCGGTCTGGGCGCCGCTCAGGCCGTAGATGGAGCCGAACAGGACGCTGATGCCCGCGTTGCCCTGGGTGGTGGAGAGGTGGGTGGTGTCGAGGGTGAGGAAGAAGGTGCCGAGGCCGAGGATCCAGGAGAACAGGGTGCCGATGACGACGTCGTCGGGCCGTCCCCGCCGGCCGAGGAGGCCGAGCAGCAGGGCGACGCCGACGGTCGCGGCGAACAGCCCGAGCCGCAGGTCGTACCCGCCGGCGAGAGCGGCCATCGCGCCGGTGAAGGCGACGTGGCTGAGGGTGTCGCCGGTGAAGGTCTGGGCACGCAGGACGAGGAAGTAGCCGACCAGTCCGGAGGCGAGGGCGATCGCGGTGCCGGCCAGCAGGGTTCGCCATCGTCGCGACGATCGGCGCGGTGCTGCCCAACGGGCCCGGACGCCGCACCTTCGAAGTGACGGTCTCCGTCCTCGCGGCGACCCAGTTCGCCCTGCACCTTGCTCTGGAGTGACTGTCCGGCCCTGCCCGGGCCATCGCCGTGACGAGCGTGGCCCCGCCCGACCAAGGCCCGGGGATCGAGGCGTATCTGTGCACCGGCGAGAACGTGACCCACGGCCATGCGGCGATGCAGATGCCCGCCGCCATGCCCACGGACATGGACATGGGGCCCACGGCCCGCTCGGTGTTCAGCCCACCGGCACGGGCCGGACCGCGGGCGGGGACAGCTCCGGAGCCCCGGGAGGAACGGGGACGGGCGCGAACCTCGCGTCCTGCTGCGCCTGGAGTTCCTTCTTCCGCTCGGGGCTGGTGGAGGGCAGACGCTGCTCCTCGCGGGGTGCGCACCCGGGCTCGGCTGAGGTGTCAGGATCGATTCGTGCGCCGGAGGGGTGCGCTGTCGTCGTCGAGCCGGTCCAGGAAGCCGGCCAGGACGTCGGTGACCTCCTCCAGGCTGCGGGCGCTGAAGAGCACCGGCTGATAGCCGGAGATGGTGTACTCGGTGGCGAGCACGGCGTCGATGTCGAGCGGGCGGATGCGGCAGCGGTGGAGCTGACGCATCTCGCCGTAGGAGGAGAGCAGGGCCGCGCCGTAGGCCCTGGGCCTGCCGTGCTCCTCAAGTACCCCGTACTCCAGGGTGAACCAGTACACGTCGCTGATCATCTGCAGCACGTCCGGATTGTCGATCCGCATCGCCGCCCGCCCGACAAGCCGGTACAGGTCGGCGAACCGCGGGTCCGCGAGATGGATGCCGTGGCCGAGGACGTCGTGGATGACATCGGGCTCCGGCGTGAACAACGGCACCGCCGGGTGGCGGACGAACTGCACCGCGTGGAAGTACCCGTGGGCCATGGAACCGAGGAACCGCCTGTTGGCGACCACACCCCCCGCCAGGGTGAAGTCGAAGCCGGTCAGGGCCCGCAGGCGCGCACCGACCTCCGTGTGCTGCGGGATCCGGTCGGCCGGGAGCGGGGCCCGCTCCCTGGCCTCCAGAGCCGCCCGGCAAGCGTGCTCGGCCTGCGCCGCCCACACCGCCCGGTGAACCCTGCGCCACGTCTGGTGCTCGGCCGGGCTGTAGGCGACCGGCGGCGACGGGTTGCCCACCCTGTGGTCGCGAGCCGGCGCGGCGATCGCCTGCCGGCGCCGTAGGTAGGCCGGATCGGCGAACCCCGGATGCACCGAGGCCGCGCCGAGCCGACCGTCGGCCGCGATCGGGGTACGGAACTGATTGTCGGTCACGAACCGATGCTGCCACCGACGAGCACCGGTGAAGCGGGCACACGGCGGTGGGCCTTCGCGTCGGATCCAACCGCTGCGGGCCCGGGTGTGTCCTCGATTCAGCCGCCGTCGGTGGTGAGGGGGATGCGCAGGCTGACCCGGTAGCCGCCTTCGGCGGTCGGGCCGGACTCAAGGGTGCCGTGCAGGATCTCGGCGCGCCGTTGGTCGAGCTGGCAGCCACCCAACTGCTGACCCCGGCCGCCCGCTGACCCGACAAGCCGTACGCAGGGCCGCGTGGTGCTGTTCCGGCACCGTGCGGCCCTGCGTCGCTTGCGGGATCAGTCGACCAGGCCGTCGCTGCCACGGCCATCGTCATCACCAAGGAAACACCAGGGAGTTCCTCATGACCTGCTTCGTCGACCCCTCGCACGGCGCCGGCACCACGGGGGGGCCGGCTCAGGGGCCGGTCTGACGGCCTTTGGGGGCGGCCGCTCAGGGCGCCGGGCGGGGCGCCCCGACGGTCCGCAGTTCCGGGCGCTTCGCGACCCTTCCGTCGCCGGAGGAGCGCCCGCGCAGGCGGCGCATCAGCCACGGTCCGAGGAAGGTGCCGATCCAGGCGGCCTCCTGGGCGGCTCGCCGAGGGAGCCCCGCTGCCGGGAGCGGTGGCAGCGGCTCGGCCCACCCGCGGTCGCTGCCGGGCAGCGCGAGCGTGTCGGCCGCCGCGGCGGCGATCCCGGCGTGGCCGAGCGGGCTGGCGTGCAGCCGGTCCGCGCTCCACATGCGCGGATCGGTCGTCACCTCGTGCGGGAAGAAGTCGACGACCGCGACGCCGCGGTGGTCGGCCGTGGCCCGGATGCGCGCGTTGAGGTCCAGGAGCCGGGGTCGCAGCCCGCGGGCCAGTGGCGCGATCCGGCCGATGTCGGGGAAGGTGAAGGTGAGCACCCGCGCCCCGGTGGCCGTGAAGGCGGCGAACATCGCGTCCAGCTCCGCCACCACCTCGCCCGCGTCGAAGCCCGGCCGCATCAGGTCGTTCATCCCGGCGACCACGGTGACCAGGTCCGGTCGCAGCGCGGGGGCAGGGGCGAGCTGTTCGGCCCGCACCTGGCCGGCGAGTCGGCCGCGCACGGCGAGGTTGGCGTAGAGCAGGCCGGGTTCGTGCCCGGCGATCGTCTCGGCCAATCGGTCCGCCCAGCCGCGCCATCCGGCCGCCTCGTCACCGTCGCCCAGGCCCTCGGTCTGGCTGTCCCCGACCGCGACGTAGCGGCGGAATCCCGTGGTCGCGATCATGCCACGGACCCACCCAGCGCCTCGGCGGTGATCCGCTCGAACTGCGCCCCCATCGCCGCGGCGAGCGCCTGCGCGCCGGAGAGGGGGCGGACCATCACCGTCAACTCGTCGATCAGGCCGTCCTCGTCGACGTGGAGGAAGTCGCAGCCGTGCACCTCGCGACCGTCGACGGTGGCCTTGAAGACGAACGCGTGGTCGCGGCCGCCGTCGTCGTTGATCTCGCGGACGTAGTGGAAGTCCTCGAAGACCCGTCCGGCACCGCGCAGGATCGCGGCGGTCATGGCCTTGCCCGGGTAGGGCTTGAAGACGACGGGGCTGGTGAAGACGACGTCCTCGGCCAGGAGGGCCTCGATGGCGTCGTGGTCGCCGGCCTCGACGGCTACGCGGAAGGGGTGCACGTGGGCTCCATAGTCAACAAATTGAATAGCTCCTGCGTGAGCCTAGTCGCGCGATCCGGGCGATGTCGAGGATGCACCGAGGCGCCGACCTCTGCTCGCCGCGCCGGCCCGCCACCCGAGCGCGCCCACCCCGGCCGGCCCATGGGGGGCCGCGCTGCCCACGACCGCGGGTGTCCCAGTGGCTCACCCCCAGGGCTGGGCGACCAGCCAGCTGGTGTCGGCGGCCCAGCTGGCACTGCTGTCCCAGCTGTTGGAGCCGCCGTTGCTCGCGATGTAGGCCGTGTGGTTGTAGTGCCGGAGGTACTTCGTCGGGAAGTTGACGGACTGGAAGGAGGTGCCGGTCCCGCTGTTGCCCGTGGTGGGGCAGAACGTGGCGTCCTTCGCGAACGAGCTGTTGCCGGTGTCCGCGTTCAGGTAGAGCTGGTAGTTGGAGTGGTGCAGGAACTGCCCGGGGTTGTTGGCGGACTCGAAGGACAGGCAGGAGCTGTTGGCCAGGCCGGCGCGGACGATCCAGGTGGCGTCGGCCTTGTCGGTGGCGGAGCTGGAGGAGTTCGTGCCGGAGATGACGACCTTGTTGTCGGCGTCGTCGTGGCGCAGGTAGTGCGAGGTGCAGCAGGGCGCGGTGGTGGCCTGCAGGGAGATCCGGGAGCCGGGGGTCAGCGTGCCGGTGCCGGTCGAGCCGCTGTGGTAACCGGCGGCGGTGATGTTGGCCTGGACGGCGTTCTCGGTGGCGTCCGAGGGGTAACCGGAGGTCATGACGCCCTCGTAGAAGGTGCCGGCGCCGGTGTTGCTGTTGTCACCGCCGATGCCGAGGATGATCGCGCCCTGCTTCTTCATCGGGTTGTAGCCGCCGGCGGTGGGGCGTGTGCCGTTGTAGAAGGTGGACAGGCCGCCCGACTGGGCGTCGCCCCCGCGCAGGGCCCACTGGTTCGGGCCGCCCTTGAGCATGGCGGTCAGGAACCGGTTGGTGACGGTGGGGTCGTTGGCGTTGAAGCCGCGGTTGACCCGGAGAACAGGCCGTTCTCCAGGTCGGCCATGACCCAGGGACCGTTGCCGCTGCCCCAGCCCCAGCCCTTGCTGGTGCCGAAGTAGAGGGCCTCCATGGTGCCGTTGCCGTCATCGTTGCCGGTCGTCTCGGCGTTGCCGTAGTCGAAGCAGCAGCCGCCGTTGACGTGCGTGCCGTCGAGGATGGCGTACATGCCCTCGGGCTGGTCGCCGGTCGCGATGCCGTTGGTGTGGTTGTTCCGGTAGCCCGTCCCGGGGGCGACGTAGACGCCGTACGCCTTGTGCCCGCCGACGGTGACCGGCGCCTCGACGGCGTTGGCCAGGTTGTCGTTCCCGCCGTCGGCTGGCCCGGGCCAGTGGCCCCTGAGCGCCTGGGTGAGGTGGTTGCCCTTGCCGGACTGGTC
The DNA here is from genome assembly GCF_003635085.1 of Streptomyces sp. 1114.5. NCBI lineage: Bacteria > Bacillati > Actinomycetota > Actinomycetes > Kitasatosporales > Streptomycetaceae > Streptomyces > Streptomyces sp. 1114.5. The sequence goes on along the minus strand of NZ_RBXE01000001.1, from coordinate 4,982,909 downwards.
GTAGAGGACGGTGATGACGCAACTGGTGCCGGCACAGAAGGAGTCCTGCGCGGCGGCGTCGGCGTAGCCGCCGGTGCTCAGCAGGCCGATGTCCCTGGTCGCGTTGTCGGAGGCGCGCCTGACCTGGTACAGCGGTCCGTTGTACGCCCCGTACAGGGCCCGGGTGGTGCTGTGCGCGGCCACGCACGGCGTGCCACCGGCGCGGTAGAGGTCGCACGGCCCCTGGGTGGCCGCCTGCGACGTCCCGGCCGCGGCGGTGAGCAGGCCGGCGGCGAGCACGGTGGTGGTGCCGGCCGCCAGGAACGCCCGTCGCAGGCGCCGCATCCACGGTTTGATCATGAGGAGCTCCTTCACGGGGTGGGTGAGGTGAGCGTGGACGAACGTCCCGGTGTCCGGCCGTGCGGGCGGCGCGGGTGGCCCGGACGTCACCGGGACGCTGCGGCTTCGGCCTTGTTCGGCACGGGCCCGGCAGGAGACCCGGCACCAGGCCCGGCAGGGGACCCGGCGCGGGGCTGCCGGTCAGCTCCAGGGGGCGGCCGCGAGCCAGGTGGTGTCCTGGGCCCAGGACGACGGGTTGTCCCAGGCGTCGGCACCGCCGTCGCTCGCGAGGTAGCCGGCGAGGCGGTAGTGGCGGACGTACTTGGCCGGGTAGTTGAAGGACTGGAGCGAGTACCCCGTGCCGCCGTTTCCGGGCTGGGCGCAGAAGGTGGCGTCGGCGGCGAACTGGCTGGTGCCGGCGTTCGGCTGGAGGTGGAGCTGGAACGCGTAGTGCCTGAGGTAGCTGCCGGGTGTGTCGGCCGACTCGAAGGAGACGCAGCCGCTGTTCGCCAGGCCGGCCCGGACGATCCAGGTCGCGCTGCCCTTGTCGGTGGCGGAACTGGCGGAGGTCACCGGCGCGATCACCACCTTGTCGTCGCTGGTGTCGTGCCGCAGGTAGTCGCCGGTGCAGCAGGTGGTGGTGGCCCGGAGCGACACCTTCGCGCCGGGGGTGAAGGGGATGGTGGTGCGGTAGCCGGCCGCGGCGATGTTGGCCTGGACCGCGGTGTCGGTGGCGTCCGAGGGGTAGCCCTTGACCATGGCGCCCTCGTAGAAGGTGCCCGCGCTCGCGTTGCGGTTGGTCTGGCAGCAGTCGCCGCCACTGCCGAGGATGACGGCGCCCTGCTTGTGCATCGGGCTCCATCCGCTGGGCAGTGAGCCGCTGTAGAGCTGGGTCAGGCCCCCGGACTGGGCGTCGGCGCCCTTGAGTGCCAGCCGGGTGGTGCCGTCGTTCTTGAGCATCGCGGTGACGAAGCGACTGGTCTGCGAAACCTGGCCGGGGTTCCACGCCTTGCTGCCACCGGAGAACAGGCCGTTCTCCAGGTCCGCCTGCACCCACGGTCCGGTGCCGGTGCAGCCGCCGAACCAGCACTCCGTGCCGAAGTTGATCGCGTCCATGGCGCCGTTGCCGTCGGCCTTGTGGTCGATCTCCGTGTTGCCGTAGTCGAAGCAACAGCCGTTGTTGACGTGGGTGCCGCTGGTGACCATGTACTCGCCCTCGGGCGCGCTGCCGGTCGGCACTCCCCCGGCGGCGCTGTAGGCGAAGTAGCTGTTGCCGGGGTTGATGTAGAGCGCGTACGCCTTGTGGCCGCCGACGCTCAGCGCTTCCGTGTTCGCGACGGCCGCCGTGTCGGCGCCGCCGGTCCCGCCGGTCCCCTGGTAGACCAGGGTGTTGCCGTCACCGGTCTGGTCGTAGACGCGGGTGATGGTGCAGGTGGTGCCCGCGCAGAAGGAGTCCTGCGCCGCGGCGTCGGCAACGCCTCCGGCGGACAGCACCCGGACGTCCTGCAGCGTGCCGTCCGAGGCCCGCCGTACCTGGTACAGCGGGCCGTTGTACGCGCCGTACAGGGCCCGGGTGGTGCTGTGCGCCGCAACGCACGGCGTTCCGCCGGCGGCGTAGACGTCGCACGGGCCCTGGGTGGCGGCCCCGGAGGCGGTGACCGCGCCGGTGAGCAGGCCGGCGACGAGCAGAGCGGTCGTTCCGGCTGCCAGCAGCGCCCGCCGGGCGCGGCGCAGCCACGATGGTGTGGTCATGAACGAACTCCTTCGCGGGTGGGGGGAAGGAAGAACGCGTCCAATATTGTTAGCGCTAACAATTTATGGCCGAAAAGGCGGCATGCAGGGCGACGATGACACCCCTGCCGTGCTGCGCCGACCATCACTATGGCCAGGAGCCGAGACACCGTCAAGGCTTCGCACTGTTAACGCTCACATGAAGACCCGCCCGTCGGGTAGCCGGCCCGTCGGGCAGCCGGCCCGCCGAGTGCCGCAGCCGAACGCGTGGGAGCCCGGCCGGGCCCCTCCCCCGGCCGGGCTCACACGTGCACGGGTCAGGCCAGGGCGGTCAGGCCTTACCGGTCAGACGCCAGATCTGGTTCTTCTTGGTGCTCAGCACGCTCGCGGGGTCGCAGGTCCACTGGTGGACGAGGGCTCCCGCCGCGGTCGAGACCCCGCTGACGTCGACGCACTTGCCGCTGTGCACCGCGACGAGCTGGTAGTCCTGGCTGCTGCCCAGCGCGGTGACCGGCTGCAGCGTGAACATCTGGTTCGTCCCGCCGCTGCAGGTCCACTGGATGACGGCGGCTCCGTCGGTCGTGGAAGCTCCCGAGACGTCCAGGCACTTGCCGCTGTACTCGTCGACCACGGTGTAGGTGTTCGCCCTGCCGGCGACCGGCTTGAGGTCCAGCATCTGCTGGTAGCCGCCCTCGCAGAGGTACTGCTGGTACTGCGTGGCGTCGGTGGTGCTGAGGTTGGTGTCGTCCAGGCACTGGCCGCTGTGCTGTGCCACCGCGACGGTGGAGACGGTCGTGTTGGACGGTGGCAGCAGCGTGACGGTGTAGCCGTCCGCGGCGTCCGTCCACGGCACGCTCACCGAGGCCGAGTTGTCGGCCACGGTCAGCGTCCGGTCGGAGACCGTCACCGGCCCCGTCACCGCGCCGCCGCCGTTGTTCGGTATGCGCTGGACGACCGCGCGCACCCGGCCGTTCTCCACCACCGAGGTGGTGTCGAGGCGGTTGAGGTTGAGGGTGACGTTGCCGGTGTTGCCGTTGTCGCCCAGCAGGATCTTCGCGTTGCGCGCGGTGTTGTCCTTGGTCGCCAGCCCGTCGGTGTTGGTACCGGGCGTGAGGTTCACGATGTTTCCGGTCTGGGAGCCGTAGTACCGGTAGAGGAACCACTCGCCCTTCGGCAGGTACTGACCGGAGCTGTTCTTGGTGAGCAGGTTGGCCGCGTAGTCGTGCAGGCCGGGGCCCCCTCCCCAGTTGGAGCGCAGGCCGTCGGCGCCGGCCCGCTCCAGGCGGCTGATGAACCAGCCGCCGCCACCGGGGTTCTGCTGCTCCAGCCCGGCGTACTCGTTGATCTGGTACGGGCGGGAGTTGGTCAGGCCCGCGGCGGCGAGGGTCGCGTTGGCGTTGCCGACGGCCGGAACGGGGTCGTGCGGGATGGCGTGCCAACTGTAGATGTCAGGGGCGGAGTTGGTGGCCTTCACGTGGTTCAGGTAGGCGGTCCACCAGGTATTGGACGCAGCGGGCGGATTCGCCGTGCTGGGGCCGACGATGAGCTGCCCGGGGAGGTTGGCCCGCACGGCGGCGTGGAACCGCGACCACATCTGCAGGTACTGGCTCTGGGACCGGCCCCAGAAGCCGCTGAGGTCCGGCTCGTTCCACAGGTCCCACTCCACCGTCATGTTGTTGGCCTTGACGTCGGAGATCAGCTGGTTGACGAAGTTGTCGAACTGCGTCCAGTTGCCGTTGTCGCCGGGGAAGCCCTGGCTGGTGGTGCCGTCGGCGCCCCACAGGTCGTGCGGCAGGATGACGAACGTGCCGCCGAGGGCGACGGTGCGCCTGTACTGGGCGAGGGTGGCGTTCCAGCGGGTCTGGTAGTCGGCGAGGCTGGTGGCGTAGCCGCCACCGTTGAGCTGCGCGCCGCCGGCCCGCTCGAAGTGCCACTTGATGTCCTTGAAGAAGTGGTCCGGCGGCTGCGAGCCGTCGGGGGTCAGCCCGTAGATCATGCCCGAGGCACGGTAGTTGGGGGCGCCCCCGGCGGCGGAGAAGTCGACGGCGACGGCGGTGTCGGCGGCCGGTGACGGCGCGGCGGACACCAGGTTCGCGGCCAGTGCGGCCAGCAGGACGGCGACGGTCGAAGCGGCTCGTCGTCCGGTGCGGGTCGTCGGCCTCGGAGGTGTGGTGGGTGACCTCATGGTGCGGCTCCTCTGGATGGGAGTGCGGTGAAGGTGCCGGGACCGGAGCGGTCCCGGAGCTGCGGAGGCGGCCGGTCAGCGGCTGTCGCGGTGTGCGTGTGCCTCGGCGAGGAGGAGGTAGCTGCTGGCGGTCCAGGTGTAGGCGCGGTCACGCAGGCCTTCGCCGGTGAGGGCGTCGAAGTTCTCGGCGAAGCCGGAGTTCTCGCACAGGGCGCGGAAGCGGGCACTGATCTCGTCGGCCAGGTCCACGTGCCCCGCGCGGCGCAGGCCGTCCTCGATCAGGACGGTGGCGGGTGCCCAGATCGGTCCGCGCCAGTAGCCGTCGGACTGGTAGTGGGGTGAGTCGGGCCGCTCGGTGGCCGGCCCGTGGGCGGTCAGATGGGTCTCGATGTGGGCGGCCAGCCGGGTGCTGATCCCGGTGGGCAGGTGCTCGCCGAGGACGACGGGCATCAGGTCCAACAGGCTCAGGCTGGTGGTGCCCGCGCCGGTGTGCGGGGACCGGGCCTGGAAGCGTTCGCCCGTCCACAGTTCCCGGATGACGGCGGCCTGGAGGGCTTCTGCCGAGTGCGCCCAGGCGGCGGCTTCGTCGGCACGGTCGAGCTCGGTGGCCAGATCGGCGAGTTCACGCAGCTGCAGGATCAGGAAGGCGGAGAGGTCGGCGGTGATCCGCAGGCGTCCGGGGTCGAAGGTGGTGGCGTTGTCCCAGCCGCTGTCGTTGCCGTGCTGGTAGTGCGGCAGCGTCTGGCCGGGAGCGCGCCTGGAATCGAGCCAGAACCTGGTCCACCGTTCGAGGCGGTGGTACACCTCGCTGAGTTCGGTGCGGCTCGGCGGGCGCGGCAGGCGTCCTCGCAGGTGGCGCAGGGCCCAGCCGTGGATGGGGGGTTTGACGAAGTTGTGGAGGATCTCGGAGTGGGTCACGGAGTCGGGCAGTGCGCCGCTCTCGTCCTGGTGGTCGAACATGATCCGGAACTGGTCCCACGCCAGCTCCGGCGCTCCGGGGGCCAGGGCGAGGGCGTTGAAGCAGTGGTCCCAGCTCCAGACCTTGTCCATCCAGTGTTTGGACATCAGGACGGCGGGGCGTTGGAGGAACCCGGCCGGTGCCACCGTCGCGGACCACAGCACGTAGGCGGCGAGTTCGGCGGCCGGCGTGTCCGGGGTGCGCCAGGGAGTGACGGCATCGGCGAACTCGGTGAACACCCGGGCGGCCCGCTCGACCGCCCGCTCGTGCGTGTCCGACGGGACGTAGGGCGGTCGCGCGGTGTCGAGTTCCTCGACGGCCGCCTCCCACGGGAGGTCACCGTCGCCGGTCACCGTCAGCCCGCGGTCGGCCTCGCCGAGGGATTCGACACCGCGGACGTCCGTCGCCCTCCCGGCGAGCACGGTGATGCGGTAGCGACGGCCGGACTCGTAGGACGTGAAGACGTGGGAGCCGTCGAGCGGGTCCTGGTAGAAGTACGTGCCGCTGAACGGCGTGAGCCGGTCGGCCGAGGCGCAGATCCGCAGGCCCAGGCCGGTGCCGCGCAGCCGCAGGGTGTCGGCCGACTGGTAGGTCATCTCGATGTGCCCGTCCGGCCCGTCCGGCCCGGTCCAGGTCAGCTGCCCTGCGGTGGCGGTCCAGCGCGTCTCGACCCGCTCGCCGTGCGTGCCTGCGACGGGAACGAAGCGCAGGACGGGGTGCATGCCGTTCTGGTGGGAGACCAGGTGCAGGTCCCGGGAGCGGACGTGCTCGGAGGTCACGGGTGAGACGCCGAACCAGGAGCCGTGGCTGCTGAAGGGGATGTGGTGGATGTTGAAGGCCGGGCCGGTCGGGGCGTCGGTCATCGCAAGCTGCTCGTTTCTGGTGAGGGGCGCGTTCTGCCGGCCGTGCGGCGGCCGTGCGGCGGGCCGGGTTCGCGGATCTGCCGACGGGCCGGGCTTCCGGGGACGGGAGGTACCGGCCGGCATCAGTCCTTGACGGCTCCGGCGGTGACGCCGGCGGCGACGTGGCGCTGGGCCAGGACGAGGATCACTGCGGTGGGGATCGAGGCGACCACGGCGGTGGCCATGATGGCGTTCCACTGCTGGTTGTTGTTGCCGATGTAGTGGTAGATCCCCAGCGTGATCGGCTGGTGGGCGCCCCCGCCGTCCAGGGTGCCGGCGAAGACGAAGTCGGACCAGGACCAGAGGAACGCGAACAAGGAGACGGTGACGACCGCGTTGCGGCTCATCGGCAGGACGATCGACCAGAAGGTCCGCACGGCTCCCGCGCCGTCGGTCCGGGCGGCCTGCAGCAGTTCACCCGGGATGCCGTCCATGAACGCCGTGAAGATCAGCACGGCGAACGGGACGGCGATCGTGGAGTCGGCGACGATCAGGCCCGGCACCGATTGCAGCAGCCCGAACGTGAGGTAGATGGTGTAGAAGCCCATCGCCATGATGATGCCGGGGACCATCTGCGCGGCCAGCAGGACGAAGCCGAGGACGCCGCCGCCTCGCGGGCGCAGCTTGGCCAGCGCGTAGCCGGCCGGTGCGGCGAGGGCCACGGTGAGCCCGACGGTACCGAGGGCGATGACCAGACTGGTGCCCAGATAGGGCAGTTGCTGGTCCAGGACCGCCCGGTAGCCCGCCAGCGTGCCGTGGAGCGGGAACCAGTCCGGCGGGGACTTGCGCATGTCCTGGTCGCGGGTGAAGGAGACGTTCAGCATCCAGTAGACCGGGAACAGCATCAGTGCGGTGAGCAGGACGCCGATCGCGGTCTTCCACCAGGAGGTGTGTCGTCTGGTCATGACTCCTGCTGCTTTCGCTGGACGCGGATGTAGACCATGCCGAAGAACAGGGCGATCAGGACCAGCAGGTTTCCGACGGCGGCACCGTGGCCGAAGGCCGGCAGCGCGTTCCCGAAGCCGAGGCGGTAGGACCAGGTCGCCAGCGTGGTGGAGGAGTCGACCGGGCCGCCCCTGGTCATGATCCAGATGATGTCGAAGACCTTGAGGGTGTAGATCAGACCCAGGAGCAGGGTGATCGCCGATACCGGGCGCAGCAGCGGGAAGGTGACGTGCCGGAAGCGCTGCCAGGCGTTCGCCCCGTCCAGGGCGGCGGCCTCGTAGAGGGCGGCCGGAATGCTCTGCAGACCGCTGTACAGGACCACCAGGTTGAACGGGATCCCGATCCAGATGTTCGCGATCACCACCGACGCCAGGGACCAGCTCGGGGAGGTGAGCCAGTTGACCGGACCGATGCCCACCGCGTGCAGGGCGGCGTTGACGACGCCGGAGCCGCTGTTGAGCATCCACGACCAGGTGGAGGCGGACACGATCAGCGGCAGTAGCCAGGGCACCAGGAACAGGGCGCGCAGCGTGGCCGCCAGGCGGAACTGCTGGGTGAAGAAGACCGCGAGGGCCAGACCGATCCCGTACTGCAGCAGCAGACTGGCGGCGGTGAACACCACCGTGTGCGTCAGCGCGGGCAGGAACGTGGGGTCGTCCAGGACCGCGCGGTAGTTCGCCAGTCCGGTGAAGGGGGCATCGCCGTTCACGAACGAGCGCACCGTGTAGTTGCGCAGGCTCAGGTCGATGTTGCGGTAGAGGGGGTAGGCGTAGAACACGCCGAGGTAGATCACCACCGGGGTCAGGAATCCCCAGGCGGCCCACTGCTGGGACCGGGAGCGGGACCTGGTGCGTTCGGTACCGGGGCGTTCGGTACCGGGGCGTCCGGTGCCGGTGCGTTCGTTGCCGGTGCGCCCGCGGGGTGGCACCGCGGTGGCCGGCCCGGCCCCGTCGCGCACGGAGCGGGCCACCGGTGTCTGCGCTGTGTCGTTCATGGGCGGGTCCTGTCGTCCTCGCGGCCGGCGGTCCTACTTGGCAGCGGCCGACTGCGCCGCGGACAGCGCGGCCTGCGGCGACGTGGACCCGGTCAGGGCGGCCTGGACCGATGTCCACAACTGCTCGGAGATCTTCGGGTACTTGGTGCCCAGGTCGTCGCCGGTACGGCCCTTGGCGCCCTTGACCGCGTCGATCCACGGCTTCAGGTCCTGGTCCCCGGCGGCCTGCTTGTCCTGCACCGCGGGGGTGGGGGCGATGTAGGACAGCGTGGTGTCGGTGGCGTAGGAGTTGTCCGCGCTGGTCAGGCAGGACACCACCGTGTTCGAGACGCCGTAGCGGTCCGTCTTCTTCTGGACCGGGACGGTGACGAACTCGCCGCCGGTCGGGGCCGGGGCGGTGCCCCCGGTCATGCCGGGGACCGGGATGACCCCGTACTCGAAGCCGGCCTTCTTGGCGTTGGCCAGCTGCCAGGTGCCGTTCTCCGCGAAGGCGAACTCACCGGTGGCGAACTCCTGCCAGCTGGTGGTCTGGGTGTTGTTGATGACCGAGTTGGGGGCCAGGCCTTGCTTGACCCAGTCGGTCCACAGCGACAGCGCGGAAGCGGCCTGGGCGGAGTCCAGGTGCGTCAGCTGCGCACCGGATCCCCAGAACCACGGGAGGAACTGGAAGCTCCCCTCCTCGGTGCCGATCCCGGCGAAGGTGATGCCCTTCCTGCCCGCGGCCTTGACCTTGGTGAGGGCCGCGGTCAGCGACGCCCAGTCCCTGATCGAGGCGGCGTCCACGCCGGCGGCCGTCAGGACCGCCTTGTTGTAGTACAGCGCCAGGGTGTTCGCGCCGATGGGGGTGCCGAAGGTCTCGCCGCCGCTCTGGCCGGCGGCGAGCAGGTTGGGTGACACCGCCGAGGTGTCGATCCTGTTCTCCTTGGTCGAGCTCAGCACGCCGGCCTCGGCGAGTGTGGAGACCGCCGGGTTGTCGACGATCAGCACGTCCGGGGAGTTGCCCTGCTGGGCCGCGAGGAGTTCCTTGGTGGTCAGGTCGCTGGTGTCGAAGGCGGTCCGCTTGATCTGCACACCGGCCTGGGCACCGCAGGTGTCCAGCAGCTTGGCCCAGGCGGAACCGGCGTCGAACTGCGGGTACGGATCCCAGACGGTGTAGCTCCCGCCGGCGGAGTCGCCTCCCCCGCCGGCGGCGCCCGTCCCGGACGAGGACGAGCACGCGGTGGCGGCGGTGGCGAGGACGACGGCGGCGAGCGCGGCGACGGTGAGCCGCCGACCTGTGGATCTGTTCATGACACCGAACCCTTCGGTCTTGCGGAGGCACTGAGGGGGGTGGAGGCAGGGCGACGGGGAGGCCGTCTCCGTGTTACGGCCTGATGTCGAATCGATTGCGCGAATCGGTTCGACAGGAACATAGGACCGGCCCCTGGGGCCGTCAATAGCCCGGGTGAACATCCGTCACCTCGGTGCGGCCGACCGGAACACGAGCCGACTCCCCGCAACCCTGGCGTGCGGGTTGCGACAAGGGGAGGAAGCGCACTACCGTCTACCGAATCGGTTCGACAACGGCGACACGTGTGGACCGCCACCGACATCACCAGGCCACGGCCACCCATCTCCATGAGGACAACGATGAACATCGGGGAGATCGCCAGCCGGGCGGGCGTCTCGCGGAGCACCGTCTCCTACGCACTCAGTGGCAAGCGCCCGGTCTCGGACGCCACCCGCAGGCGCATCCAGGACGTCATCGACGAGCTCGGCTACCGGCCCAACGCCGCCGCCCGCGCGCTGAAGGAGGGCCGGACCCGGACCATCGGCCTGGTGATCCCTCCGGCCAGCCGACACCTGACCCACATGCAGCTGGGTTTCGTGGCCAGCGTGGTCGAAGCTGCCGCCCGTGCCGACCTTGACGTCCTGCTCTCCCCCTCCGGGGGCGACCACGACCGGTCGTTCGAGCGCCTTCTGTCCGGAGGGCGCGTCGACGGGGTGATCCTCATGGAGATCCGCCTGGAGGACTCCCGGGTCCGCAGACTTCAGCAGGCAGGGCTGCCGTTCGTCGGCATCGGACACACCGCCCGCGCCCACGAGATGTGCTGGATCGACGTCGACTACACCACCGTGATCAACCGGTGCGTCCACCACCTCGCGGACCTGGGCCACACCCGGATCGCGCTGATCAACCGTTCCGTCGAACTCATGGCAGCCGGCTACGGGCCGGGCCACCGGGCTCGCGACGGCTTCACCGAGGCCGTCACGCTGCGCGGCATCCAGGGCATCGACCTGGAGTGCGGGGACGACGCGGCCGCCGGACTGGAATGCGCCACCCGGCTCCTGCGCGACCACCCCGACATCACCGCGGTCGCGACGATCAACGAAGCCGCGCTGCCCGGCTTCCAGCGGGGCCTGGAGGAGGCCGGCCGCACGGTGCCGAGGGACTTCTCCATCACCGGCGTCGTCGGCCGGACCTGGGCCGAGGAGTTCCGCCCGCCGCTCACCGCCGCGGACGTACCGGCCCAGGACATCGGCACCAAGGCCATGGACCTCCTGCTCGAACGCATGGCCGATCCCACCGCCCCCTCCGCAACATCCTGCTGACCCCGCCGGTCTCCCTGCGCGGCAGTACCGGCCCCGCCCCGTCCGCGCAGCCCGGTGGCGGCTTCTGACCCGGACGCGCAACAGGACGAGGGACCCCGGCCGGCGCGCGGACGGGGTCCCTCAAGGCGTTGAGCATCGGCTCCCGGCTGGAGCGGGCGGGTCAGCGCTGCAGGGTGAGCACGCCCGGCCGGTACGGCAGTTGGATGTAGGGAGCGCCGTCCGAGGAGGGGTTCCTGCCCTGGTAGAGGAGCTGCAGGTTGCAGGGGTCGACGGTCATGGTCTGGTCGGGGTTGTTGCGGACCAGGTCACCGTGGCTGATGTCGTTGGTCCAGGTGGCACCGCTGTTGGCCAGGCCGGCGAAGGGGTTGTTCGCGGTGGCGGCCTGCGCCGTCCAGGAGCCGTTCAGGCTGGTGGCGGTGAACGAGCGGAAGTAGCGGTGCTCGTTCGCGTCCCGGGCCTCGACGATCATGAGGTACTGGTTCTGGCCCTGGACCTTGTAGACCTGGGGCGCCTCGAACAGGTTCTGCACCGTGTCGCTCATGACCGTGGTGTACGAGGAGCCGAAGTTGCCGGGGAAGTTCCCGATCGGCATGCTCGCGCGGTAGATGCTGCCGTTGTCACCGGCGAAGAACAGGTACATGTTCTGGTCGTCGGCGATCAGGGTCGGGTCGATCGGGGCACCGGTGGGGAGGCTGCCGGTGAACAGCGCCTGCGGCGCGGACCAGCCGTTGGGGTTGGTCGGGTCGCTGGACGTGCGGTAGGTGAAGGGCCAGGCGGTACCCCACCCCAGCGAGGCCAGCACCCAGGTGTTCTTGGGCGCGAAGTAGAACAGCTGGGGCGCCACCGCGGACGAGGACATCACGGTCTGGCCGGCCGAGGCCATGTCCGACCAGTTCGTGAAGGGAGCGAATCCCATCGACTTCCACGACGCCCCGTCGGAGTAGGTCGCGTAGACCAGGTGCTTGCCGTTGTAGACCACGTCGGTGAAGTCCTTCAGCGCGGCACCCCCGTTCACCGGCTGCGCCAGCGGACCGGTCGAGCTCCACCGGTACGTCGACGGGAGAGCACAGGTGGTGCCGCCCGTCCCGGACAGGCCGGTCCACTGCTGGTTGCTGCCTCCGGTGCAGTTCCAGAGCTGCACCGCCGTGCCGTTGGCCGTACCGGCGCCCGACACGTCCAGGCACAGCCCGGACTCCACGCCCACCACCGAGCCGTCGGCGTTCACCCGCCACTGCTGGTTCGCAGCGCCGGTGCAGGACCAGATCTCCACCCGGGTGCCGGCCGCGGTGGCGTGGCCCGGAACGTCCAGGCACTTGTTGCCGTACACCGTCAGCTGGTTGGCGGACGTCACCGTCCACTGCTGGTTGGTCCCGCCCGAGCAGTCCCAGATCTGCAGGAGGGTTCCGTCGTTCTGACTGGCGTTCGGCACGTCGAGACACCGGCCGGAACCCGCACCGCGCAGGGCGCCGCTGGTGGCCGCCTGAGCCGGGGCTGCGACGAGCATCGCCGCCAGTGCCGCCACGGTGACAACCACGGCCGTCAACACCACAGACGCAGGTCTGCGGTTGGAACCTTGTCGGTGCATCGAGATCTCCCTTGTGAACAGGTGGAGCTGCCGGCCGGCGTTTCTGTCGGCTTTGGCGCGCGTGGCAATCCGGCGGCGCGCGCCGGGGGTCGTGATCGGCCGACGTGGAAGCCGCCCGGCAGGGGCGCCCCTACTGCGGAGGCCCGAATGTTAACGCTAACAATTCAGGCCTCGGAGCGACTGCTGCGCGATGGCCATCATCGTTGGGCCACTGCGGCGTTGCGTCAAGTTTTCTGTCATGTAAAACGTGAGCGATCACAAGAACTTCACGCGGCGCGCGCTGACCGGTCGGCGCCACGGGAGGACCAGCGGGGTGGGGAACGGCGTGGACGGCAACACGGACGCCGCCCACGCCGTTGCCTCCGGCGGCCGACCTCCGGCCCCGGTCGGGGCGGCACTCAGAGCGCCGTGAAGGTCCACAGCAGGTTGGAGCTGCTGTTGTAGGTCCACTGCTTGGTGACGGAGCCGGACGCGACGCTGCCGCCGCCGTCGAGGACCAGACCGGTGGTGCGGTTGGCGATCGAGTACCCGTACCCGCCCCGGGGGATGATCTTCCACTGTTGGTTGGTGCCGCCGTTCCACGGGGCCTGCCGGGCGGCGGAGCCGTCGGCGGTGGCGCCCCAGCCGTCGGCGACCATGCCGTTGGTGCGGTTGACCAGCTTGTAGTAGCCGCCGCCCACGTCGACGGCCTGCCACTGGAGGTTGCTGCTGCCGTCCCAGGTCCACTGCTTGAGGTCGGAACCGGAGTCGACCTTGCCGCCGCCGTCCAGGGCGAGGCCGTCGGTGACGTTGGTGAGCCGGAAGTACGTCGACGGGTTGAACTGGACCTTCAGCGAGGTGATCTGGTCGTTGTTGCCGGTGGCCCTGAGGTCGGGGTTGTCGGCGGTGAAGGTCCAGGCGGTTCCGGTGAAGTTGTCCGCCGAGTAGCCGATGACCTGGAAGCCGGGGGACGTACGGAGGGAGGAGATGGCGGCCGCGCCCACACCGGCCGCGGTCAGGTCGGCCGCGGTGTACTCGCCCACGTTCAACGCCGCGGAGGCGCCGGTGTAGTTGACGTCCTTGAAGGCGACGGCGCCGGCCGGCGGCAGCACGACCGGGATGGTGCCCGAGAAGGAGAGCTTCAGGACGTACGCGTACGCGCCGTACGGCGCGGAGGACGGCAGGGTGACCGTCAGGCCGGAGGGGCTCTGCACCGGTGCGGGCAGGTCGATGGTGGTTCCGCCGGTGGAGCCGAGCAGCTTCACCGAGGTCAGCGACGAGAGGTTGATCCGGTCCGAGCCGAGGGTCTTGATCGTGAGTGAACTGCCGGGCCAGCCGAGGACGGTGGCGTACAGGACGGTGCCGGCCTTGTTGCGGGTGAAGCGGATGTCCTGGGGAGTGCCGGCCGTCGGGTTGGTGAAGGAGCCACCGCCCATCTTCGTCGGGCCCTCGCCGTAGACCGTCCAGGCGCGGGTCGAGTAGATCGACTCGCCGAAGCGCTTCAGGTGGTCTCCGATGCCGAGCAGGACGTCCTTCTGCGCCTGGGGGATGGTGCCGTCGGCCATCGGCGCGATGTTCAGCAGGACGTTGCCGTTCTTGCTGACCCGGTCGATGAACGAGTGCAGCATCTGCTGGATGCTGTAGTAGCCGATGCCCTGCGTGTAGCACCAGCTGCTGCTGGAGATGCTGTCGTCGGTCAGCCAGTACGGGGTGGTGAGGTCCGCCGGGCCGCCGCGCTCGTAGTCGAAGATCTCGCCCTTGTTGTCGAAGCCGTCCTTGTAGGTGGCGACGACCTCACGGCCCCAGGAGTTGGCCTGGTTGTAGTAGTACGAAAGGAAGTCGAGGCGCTGCGCCTCGTCGACTGCGTTCAGGTCGAAGTCCTGCCAGAGGACGTCCGGCTGGGCGCGGTCGACGACCTCCTTCAGCTTGTCGTACCAGAGCTGGTTCTCCTGCGACCTGTCCAGCTGCCCGTAGAGCTTCTTGAGGCTCGGGTCCGACTGCGCCGGGACGCTCTCGTAGTAGCCGTTGAAGTTGAAGGCGTGGTGCATGGCCACCAGCAGCTTGAGGTTCTTGGCGCGGATCGCCGTGGCGAACAGCTGCAGCAGGTTCAGCTTCGGGCCCTTGGCGAACGAGTTCCACTCGTTGACCTGGCTGTCCCACATGGAGAAGCCGTCGTGGTGCTCGGCGACCGGTCCGGCGAACTTGGCGCCGGCGTCGACGAACAGTTGCGCCCACTCGTCGGGGTCGAAGTTCCCGCCCGCGGACTTCAGCTTCGGCGCGAACTGCACGGTGTTGCCCGCGAGGTCCTTCGCCCCGTTGATGAAGTTGTGGTAGGGCCAGTCCGCCGGCTGGCCGTAGGTCGCGATGTGGTGCTGGTTGGCCGGGCTGCCGGCCTTGTACATGTTCCGCGGGTACCACTCGCTCTGGTACGCGGGAACGCTGAAGACCCCCCAGTGGAAGTAGATCCCGAACTTCGCGTCCTGGAACCACTCCGGAGCCGCCGGGTGCTGGTCGACCGAGTTCCAGTCGGGAGTGTAGGTGCTCGGTGCCGCCTGTGCGACGCCGGCCGCGAGGCCGCCGCCGGCCATGGCAGCCGCAGCCACACCTGCGGCTGCGGAGAGGAACTGACGTCGGTTCAGTGAACTCGCCATGAGGACATCCCTGGGCTGGGGGGACGGAGAGAACGGGCCGGACCGGGGGCACGTACGACGCGCACACGCGCACACCCCTGGGGCGCCGGGAGGTTACGCACGAAGGTCGTCCATGTAACGCCCTGAAGTCAACGGGCGTGCAGCGATTGATGGGATTTTTCTTCCCGGCCGGTCACACCGCCCCCGTCGAACTGGCCCATTGTCCTTGCGATTTGGCTCGGCACCTGGACATCGTCCCCGCTGCCGCCTATACATACATCCCATCTCTCCGATGCGGCGGCCCACCGCAGCTGCCGCCCGGCACAACTCTCTCCCGCTCAAAGGGACCAGCGCGAGGAAGTACCGATGAGACTCAGAACCGCACTCTGCTCCGCCGTCTCGGCCCTGTCCGCCCTGGCTCTGCTCAGCGCCTGCAGCAGTACCTCGGGCACCTCAGCCGGGTCGGGCGACGCGCCGCTGGTCGGCGTCGACTACCCGCGTTCGGACACCGACTTCTGGAACTCGTACATCAGGTACACGCCCGGGTACGCCGGCCAGGTGGGCCTGTCGCTGAAGACGACGAACTCGCAGAACGACGTGGCCAAGCTGACCGCCAACGCGCAGACCTTCATCAGCCAGGGGGTGAAGGGGCTCGCGATGGCGCCGCAGGACACCGCCGCCGTCGCGCCGACGCTGGCGCAGCTGGAGGCGAAGAAGATCCCCGTCGTCACCATCGACACCCGCCCCGACAGCGGCAAGGTGTTCATGGTGGTGCGGGCCGACAACCGCGCCTACGGCGAGAAGGCCTGTCAGTTCCTCGGCACGAAGCTGAAGGGCCAGGGCAAGGTCGTCATGCTGGAGGGTGGCCTGGACTCCATCAACGGCCGGGACCGCACCGAGGCGTTCAACGACTGCATGAAGAAGAACTACCCCGGCATCAAGGTGTTCGGCGAGGCCACCAACTGGGACGGCGCGGTCGCCGCACAGAAGCTCCAGACGGACCTGACCGCCAACCCGGACATCAAGGGCGTCTACATGGAGTCCAGCTTCGCCCTGGCCGGCACGCTCCAGGTCCTCAAGCAGAAGGGCCTGCTGGTCGACCCGTCGGACGAGAAGCACGTCTTCGTCGTGTCCAACGACGGCATCCCCGAGGAGCTCAAGTCGATCGCGGCGGGCAGGATCGACGCCACCGTCTCCCAGCCGGCCGACCTGTACGCCAAGTACGCGCTGCAGTACCTGAAGGCCGCCATCGACGGGAAGACCTTCCAGCCCGGCAAGACCGACCACGACAGCACCATCATCCAGGTCCGGCCGGGTCTGCTTGAGGACCAGCTCTCCGCTCCCCTGGTCACCCTCGACGGCGCCACCTTCGGCGGTGTTCCCAGCGTCAGGAGCGACGACCCCTCCCTGTGGGGCAACAACCACGGCTGACCTGCCCGGTCAGGACCCAACAACTAACGATGGCAAGGAGGTTGTGATGAGCGACGGGCAGCGAGCAGTCAGCCCCGCGCCCGCCCCTGCGGGCGGTGGACGGTCCCGGACGGGCCCACCCGTCGTCGAGGCGACGGGCATAGTCAAGCGATTCGGTCCGACGGTGGCCCTCGACGGCGCCCGGATCACCATCAGGGCCGGCGAGACCCACGCGCTCGTCGGCCGCAACGGGGCCGGCAAGTCGACACTCGTGTCGGTCCTCACCGGCCTGCAGGCCCCCGACGAGGGAACGGTCGCCTTCGGCGGCAGCCCCGCGCCGCGGTTGGCCGACCGAGACGCCTGGCGACAGCGGGTGGCCTGCGTGTACCAGAAGTCCACGATCATCCCCACCCTGACCGTCGCCGAGAACCTCTTCCTCAACCGCCACGAACACGGGCGTGGCCGGCTCATCAGCTGGCAGGGAGTGCGCCGGCGAGCGAAGGACCTGCTGTCGACCTGGTCGGTGGACGTCGACCCGCAGACCCCGGCCGGCGATCTGACCGTGGAACAGCGGCAGTTCGTGGAGATCGCCCGGGCACTGTCGTTCGGCGCCCGGTTCATCATCCTGGACGAGCCGACTGCCCAGCTGGACGGCGCGGCCATCACCCGCCTCTTCGACCGGATCCGCGACTTGCAGCGCCAGGGCGTGACCTTCCTGTTCATCAGTCACCATCTCCAGGAGGTCTACGACATCTGCGACATGGTGACGGTGTTCCGCGACGCCCGGCACGTCGTGACCGCGCCGGTCACGGGACTCCCCCGCACCGAACTGGTCGCGGCGATGACCGGCGAGGCGGCGGGCGACCGGCCGGAGGTGCGGTCGAGCAGCCTCGACCGCACCGGCGTGCCGGCCCTGTCCGTACGGGCGCTGGGCAGCGGCGCTGCCTACGGTGATGTCACCTTCGAGGTGGGCGCCGGGGAGATCGTCGGACTCGCGGGTGCCGCCGGCAGCGGTCGTACCGAGGTCGCCGAGACCGTCGTGGGACTGCGGGCGGCCCGGGCGGGAGAGGTGGCGATCGCCGGGCGGCGGCCCCGGCCCGGCAGCGTTCCCGCCGCGCTCGCCGCGGGTGCCGGGTTCGTCCCGCAGGACCGGCACCACCAGGGATTCGTGCCCGACATGTCGATCGCCGACAACGCCACGCTGTCCGTGCCGCACAGGCTCGGCCGGAACGGATTCCTCAGCCGTGCACGGCGGGACCGGCTCGCCGGCGACATGATCGAGAAGCTCGCAATCAAGACGCCCGGCCCCGGGCTGCCCGTCTCCGCGCTCTCGGGCGGCAACCAGCAGAAGGTCGTCATGGCCCGGGCACTGGCGGACGACCCCCGCCTGCTGGTGCTGATCAATCCGACCGCGGGGGTGGACGTGCGCTCCAAGGAGTTCCTCCTCGGCAAGGTCGAGGAGACGGCGCGGACCGGCACGGGCGTGCTCATCGCCTCCGACGAACTCGACGACCTGCGCATGTGCGACCGGGTCCTGGTGATGTTCCAGGGCCGCGTGACCTCGGAGATGGCCCGCGGCTGGCACGACCACGAGCTCGTGGCCGCGATGGAAGGAGTGGACCTCGATGCCTGAAACCGTCCTCGCGGACGCGGCCGCCGGGGCCGTGGGGCCCAAGCCCGCGCGCACGGCGCTGCTCGGCGGCCGGATACCCCTGGCCCGACTGCGCGACCTCGCCCTCGTCCCCGCGATCGTCGTCATCGCGATCGTCGGGCAGATCGTCAACCCCGTGTTCCTGCAGGCCGACAACCTCGTCAACGTCCTGCAGACCATGTCCGAGATGGCCCTGCTGGTCCTCGCCCAGACGATGATCCTGATCGTCAAGAAGATGGACCTGTCCCTGGAGTCCACGATGGGCCTCGCGCCCGGCATCGCGGCCTGGCTGGTCGTCCCGGCCGGTGCGGGACACGGGCTCGGCCTGCTTCCCGGCGCCTGGGCGGTTCCCGTCACCCTGGCCGTCGGCGTACTCGTCGGCGTGATCAACTCGCTGCTGATCATCCGCTTCGGCCTCAACGGCTTCATCGTCACCCTCGGCATGCTCATCGTCCTGCGCGGCATCCTCACCGGCGTCTCCGGCGGCCAGACCTTCTTCCAGCTGCCGGAGTCGATGCTCTACCTCGGCACCGCCGAGTGGTTCGGGATGCCCGCCTCCATCTGGACCTGCCTGGCCCTGTTCGCGATCGCGATCGTGGTGCTCGGCTGGACCGGCTTCGGTCGCTCCCTCTACGCCATCGGCGGCAACATCGACGCTTCGAAGGCCGCCGGCATCCGTACCGACCGGGTGCTGTGGATCGTGATCGTCAGCGGCAGCGCACTCGCCGCCCTGGCCGGGCTGATGCTGTCCGGACGCCTGGCCTCGGTCGCCTCCGCCCAGGGCAACGGCTACATCTTCACCGTCTTCGCCGCCGCCGTCATCGGCGGGATCAGCCTCAACGGCGGCAAGGGCACCATGTTCGGCGCGTTCTGCGGCATCCTGCTGCTCTTCATGATCCAGAACGTGCTCACGCTGGCGGGCGTCCCCGCCCAGTGGATCGGCGCCCTCAACGGCCTGATCATCCTGATCGCCCTCGCCATCTCCCGCATCACCGGCGGCAAGGTCCAGGAGTGACCCTCGCGGCCGTCGCCGCCCGCCCGCCGTCGCGCTCACGCCCCGCCCGTGGGGCCGAAACCCTTGCCCCTCCCAGGAGTTGCCGCCATGCCCTCGTCCGCCCGCATCACCTCGCTGGACGTCCTGGACGTCCGCTTCCCCACCTCCGAGCACCTGGACGGCTCGGACGCGATGAACCCCGAGCCCGACTACTCCGCGGCCTACGTGATGCTGCGCACCGACGCCGGCGACGGACTGGAAGGCCACGCCCTCGCCTTCACCACCGGACGCGGCAACGACGTCCAGGCCGCCGCCATCGCGGCCCTCGCCCCGTACGTGGTCGGCCTGTCCGTGGAGGAGGTCTGCGCCGACCTCGGAAAGTTCGCCCGCACTCTCGTCCATGACCCCCAACTGCGGTGGCTCGGACCGGAGAAGGGTGCCATCCACATGGCCACCGGAGCCGTGGTCAACGCAGCCTGGGACCTCGCCGCCAAGCGTGCCGGCCGGCCCGTCTGGCGCTTCCTCGCCGCGATGTCCCCCGAGGACCTGGTCGCCCAGGTCGACTTCCGCTGGCTCAGCGACGCCCTCACCCCCGAGGAGGCGCTCGGGATCCTCCGTCGCGCCGAGCCCGGCCGTCAGGAGCGCATCGCCCGCCTGCTGGAGAGCGGCTACCCCGCCTACACCACCACCCCCGGCTGGCTCGGCTACTCCGACGAGAAACTGACCCGCCTCGCCCACGAGGCCGTCGCCGACGGCTTCACCCAGATCAAGCTGAAGGTCGGCGCGGACCTGGCGGACGACGTGCGGCGCATGCGTGCCGCCCGAGCGGCGGTCGGACCGGACGTCCGCATCGCCGTCGACGCCAACCAGAGATGGGACGTGGCACCCGCGATCGACTGGATGCGCGCCCTCGCCCCCTACGGCCCGTACTGGATCGAGGAGCCCACCTCCCCCGACGACATCCTCGGCCACGCCGCCGTCCGCGAGGCTCTGGGCCCCATCAAGGTCGCCACCGGCGAGCACGTCGCCAACCGGGTCGTGTTCAAGCAGCTGCTGCAGGCCGGCGCCGTGGACATCGTGCAGATCGACGCCGCCCGGGTCGGCGGCGTCAACGAGAACCTCGCGATCCTCCTGCTGGCCGCGAAGTTCGGGGTGCCGGTCTGCCCGCACGCCGGGGGCGTGGGGCTGTGCGAGATGGTCCAGCACCTGTCGATGTTCGACTACGTGGCCGTCTCCGGCACCACCGAGGACCGGGTCATCGAGTACGTCGACCACCTGCACGAACACTTCGTCGACCCGGTCCGCGTCTCCGGTGGCCGCTATCTCGCGCCGACCCTGCCCGGGCTGAGCGCACAGATGCACCCGGGCTCGCTCAAGGAGTACGCCTACCCCGACGGCCCGGTCTGGACGGCCCGGCTCTGACGCCCAGGTCCTCGCCTTCCCGTACAGCCGTCCCAGTATCATCAACGTCACTTCGAGAACGGGCCCGGAAGGAGTGCGCGGTGTCTCTGACGGACAAGGCCATCGCGCAGATCCGCGAGCTGATCCGCAGCGGAGCGCTGCCACCGGGTTCGAAGCTCCCGCCGGAGGCCGAGCTGGCCGCCCAGCTCGGCCTCTCCCGCAACCTGGCCCGGGAGGCCGTGAAGGCATTGGCCGTCGCCCGGGTCCTGGAAGTCCGGCGGGGCGACGGCACGTACGTGACCAGCCTGCAGCCGAGCCTGCTCCTGGAAGGACTCGGCGGCGCGGTGGAGCTGCTGCAGGGCGATTCCGCCGCGGTGCAGGACCTCATCGAGGTACGGCGGCTCCTGGAGCCGGTCGCCACCGCGCTGGCCGCCACCCGGATCTCCGACGAGCAGCTGGCCGAGGTGGAACGGCACCTGGACGCCATGCGCGACGCCCGTGACGACGTGGAACGGCTCAACGCCCATGATGCCGCGTTCCACCGCGCCGTCATCGCGGCCACGGGCAACGAGACCCTGGTCACGGTCCTGGAGGGCATCTCCGGGCGTACGCTGCGCGCCCGCACCTGGCGCGGTGTGGTCGACGCCCAGGCCTCGGACCGGACCATCGCCGAGCACGAGGCGATCTTCCGGGCACTGTCGATCCGCGACGCCTCCCTCAGCCAGGCCGCCGCGTTGATGCACGTCAGCAACACCGCGCTGTGGCTGAGCGAGCACCTGCGGACGGGAGAAGCCCTCCCCGTGGATCAGGCCACGACGAGCACCTGATCGCGGTCCGGCGTTGCGGCCCTCGGTTTCCCGTTCGGCAGCGAGAGCCGGAAGACCTTGCGCCACGCGGAGAACACCTGCTTCGGCAGCGGCCCGGTGACGTACTCCAGCTCGTACTTCTCGAACAGCGCGCGCACCTTCACCGCGACCTCGGCGTACCGGTTGCTCGGCAGGTCGGGGAACAGGTGGTGCTCGATCTGGTGCGACAGGTTGCCGGTCATGAAGTGCATGGCCCTGCTGCCGCTGATGTTCGCCGACCCCATCATCTGGCGCAGGTACCACTGGCCGCGCGTCTCGCCCTTGATCGACTGACGCTCGAAGACCTGCACCCCCTCGGGGAAGTGCCCGCACATGATCACCGAGTGGGTCCAGATGTTGCGGACCAGGTTCGCGGTGAAGGTGGCGGCGAGCGTGGTGAGGAAGGACGGGCCCGACAGCAGCGGGTGGATCACGTAGTCCTTGAGCACCTGCTTGCGGATCTTGCGGCCCACGGCCCTGGCCCGCGCGCGGAACTCCGGGTCCTTGCGGCGGCGCTTGCTCAGGTTCTTGCCGAGCTCCAGGTCGTACGCGGCGATGCCGTACTCGAAGAAGCAGGCGTTGATGAAGTTCCACAGCGGCTGGCCGAGGTGGAACGGGTGCCACTTCTGGTCCTCGTCGACGCGCATGATGCCGTAGCCGAGGTCGTTGTCCTTGCCGATCACGTTGGTGTACGTGTGGTGCAGCTCGTTGTGCGAGTGCTTCCACTGATCGGACGGCGAGACGTGGTCCCACTCCCAGCTGGTGGAGTGGATCTTCGGGTCCCGCATCCAGTCCCACTGGCCGTGCAGGACGTTGTGGCCGATCTCCATGTTGTCCATGATCTTCGCCACGGACAGGCCGGCGGTGCCGAGCAGCCACGCGGGCGGGAAGAGCGAGAACAGCAGCACGCCCCTGCTGGCCAGCTCCAGCTTGCGCTGGGCCGATATGACCTTGCGGATGTAGGCAGCGTCCTTCTCGCCGCGGGCGGCGATGACCTCGTCGCGGATCGCGTCCAGCTCGCGGCCGAGCTCCTCGATCTGCGCCTCGGTCAGGTGGACGGTGGGGTCGATGGCGGTCAAGGTGCTCCTACCGTTCGATCTCGCAGGGGCCCGCCGCGGCGGACACGCAGGTCTGGATGAGGACGCCCGGCTCGGCCTCGGTGATCTCGCCGCTGCGCAGGTCACGGACGGCGCCCGCCTTGAGCGGCGAGACGCAGCCGAAGCAGATGCCCATGCGACACCCGGAGGGCATGAGCACGCCGGCCTCCTCGCCGATGTCCAGCAGCGGCGTTGCGCCGTCCGCAACGACGGTCCTGCCGGTGGCACCGAACGTGACCTCCCCGCCGTCCCCGGCGACGACGACGCTCGGGCGGAAGCGCTCGGTGTGCAGGCGCTCGTGGACGCCGTTCTCGTTCCAGTGCTTCTCTGCGGCGTCGAGCAGGCCCGCGGGACCGCAGGCCCAGGTCTCGCGCTCGGCCCAGTCGGGCACGAGTTCGTCGAGACGGGCGATGTCGAGCCTGCCGTCCGTGGCGGTGTGCACCTCGACGAGGCGCAGTTTCCCGTCCGCGACCAGGCCGTGCAGCTCGGTGCGGAAGAGCACGTCCTGCGGCTGTGGGGCGAGGTGGACCATGACGACGTCGTCGAACTCGGTGTCGCGCAGCATGCCCATCACCGGCGTGATGCCGCTGCCGGCCGTCAGGTAGAGCACCTTGGCGGGCTTGGCCCGCGGCAGGACGAAGTCACCGGACGCCTGGTCGAGCTGGATCAGCGTGCCCGGTGTCGCCCGGCGGACCAGGTGGTTGCTGACCTTGCCGTCCGGGACGGCCTTCACGGTGATCGTGACGCGGCCGTCCCGGCGGTCTGTCGGCGAGGTGATCGAGTAGGCACGCCACAGGCGCCGCCCGTCGACGTCGACCCCGATCCGCAGGTACTGCCCGGCCGTGTGGCCGCGCCAGCCCCGTCCCGGCCTGATCACGAGGGTCGCGGCGTCGCCCGTCTCGGGGTGCACGGCCTCGATGCGCCCCCGCAGGTCGGCGCCCGCGCGCAGCGGGCTGACCAGGTCGAGGTAGTCCGAGGGCAGCAGCGGCGTTGTGGCCATCTCCAGCAGTTTCCACGCCCTGCTGCGGAGTCTTGCACGCGTCATGACTCCAGCTTGCGGCGCTCCGGGGCGTAAAGTCCTGACCGTAGGACGTGAAACTGCTCGGCTGAATTGTTCGCAGGAAACAAAAACGTGAGCCATGCAATCCGGAGGGCCAGCGGACTGGCCCTGGATGAGACGACGGTCACAGCACTCAGGGCCGCGCTGACGACCACCGCCGACGAGGTCGTCCAGGCGATCATCGACGAGGTCCCTCCCTATGCCAATGCCCTTTCGGGCCCCATGGGCGGCACCATCCGCCGGGCCGTCCGCACTGCTCTGGGGCACTACCTGGACCTGGCGAGCGGGAACGCCACAGGCGGCGACGCCGGTGACGCGGCCTACGAGCTGGGTCGCGGCGAGGTGCGCGACGGCCGTTCGATGGACGCCCTGCTCAGCGCCTACCGCGTCGGCGCCCGCGTGGCCTGGCGATGCCTGGCGGCGGGAGCCGTACCCGCGGGTCTGCCCGCCGCCGAGGTCGCCAAGTTCGCCGAGCTGACCTTCGCCTACATCGACGAGCTCTCCGCCGCGAGCGCCGCGGGCCACGCCGACGAACTGGCCGCCCGGGGCAGGGCCCACGAGCGCCATCTGGAACACCTGGCCCGCGACCTCCTCGCCGGCGCCAACCCGGACGTACTGATGGCCTCTGCCCAACGGGCCGGATGGCAGCCGCCGGTTTCGCTGACCGTGGTCCTGCTGCCCGCGGTCCAGGCCCGGCCTGCCTACCGCGCGCTCGACCCGAGCACCCTGATCCTCGACGATCTGCCGGACGCCACCGGTGTGCTGCTCGTTCCCGATGCCGACCGATCGCGCCTCCTGCGGCAGCTGACCGACCGCACCGCCGTGGTCGGGCCGACCCGGCCGTGGACCCGTGCGTCCGCCTCGTACGCACGAGCCGTACGCGCGCGCTCCCTCTCCGCTGACATCCGCGACACCGAGGACCACCTGCCCGAGCTGGTGCTGAGCGCCGACGCGGACGCGTTCGCGGACCTGCGTGCCCGAGCCCTCGCACCGTTGCGGACCTTGCCCGACGCGACCGCGCAGCGGTTGGAGGAGACGCTACGGGCGTGGCTGCTGCACCAGGGCAGGCGGGAGGAGGTGGCGGCGGCGTTGTTCGTCCATCCCCAGACAGTCCGCTACCGGATGTCGCAGCTGCGGGAGCTGTTTCCGGATCTGGCGTCGCCACACCGGGTCCTTGAGCTGACCTTGGCCGTCGGTCTTCGGGTCAGCTGACGCGGTACTTTCGACCAACCACCGGGCCCCCCGGGAACCTGACGCGCCGTCATCAACCCTTCTGCGTCTGTTCCTGGCCATGGGATGTTCAGTGCGAGGGCGAACGTGCTATCTCTTGGAGTGCACTCCGTCGGGCGGGGGTGCGGAACCGACCCGCCGACGAAGGTAGCCCGAACCGGCGGACGGGCCGGACAAGGGCATGTGTGAGCGCTGACCGAACTCCCTGACGGAACGAACGGGCGCGTGCATCCCATCCCCCGAACGAGGACGAATTGACTGAGGCGAATCTCGTCGTGCTGTCGGCCGGTGGTACGGCCCTCGCGCTCGACGCCACCGGACTTGAGCTGCCCCGGGTGCTGCACTGGGGCGTCGATCCCGGCTTCCGCGCCGACGACGCCGCGCAGGTACTCGACGCCATGGGCCGAACCTCGCGCCACCAGACCGGCAGCCTGATGCCCTCTCAGGGGCGGGGCTGGGGCTGGTTCGGACGTCCGGCCCTCGCCGGGCACCGAGACGGCCGGGTCCGCCCGACACGCTTCGAGCTCGCCGAACCGCTCGCCGTACGCGCCCAGGACGGCCGGGGCGGCACCATCCACGTGCGGGCCCTGGACCCCGGCGCGGGGCTCGCGCTGGACACCGAGCTGCAGATGACGGAACAGGGCGTGGTGCGGCTGCGCCACACCCTGACCAACACGGCGACGGACACCTACACCCTGGACGTGCTGGCGTGCGTGCTGCCGATCCCCGCCCACGCCGCGGAACTGCTGGACTTCGCCGGCCGCTGGGCCCGTGAGCGCTCCCCGCAGCGCTCCCCGCTGCGGCAGGGCATCTGGTCGAGGGAGAACCGGCGCGGCCGCACGGGCTTCGACGCCGGGCTGCTGCTCGCCGGCAGCGAGGGCTTCGGCTTCCGGCACGGCGAGGTCTGGGGCGTGCACCCCGCGTGGAGCGGCAACCACGTCCAGTACGCGGAGCGGCTGCCCGACGGGACGACGGTCCTCGGCGGCGGCGAACTGCTGGACGCCGGTGAGATCCGGCTGGCGGCGGGCGAGTCCTACCGGACCCCGTGGGTGTACTTCGCGACCTCCGGCACGGGTCTGGACGGAATCAGCCGAGGGTTCCACGACATGCTCCGGGCCCGGCCTCAGCACCCGGCCACCGCCCGGCCGGTCACCATGAACATCTGGGAGGCGGTCTACTTCGACCACGACCCCGCACGGGTACGCGCCCTCGCGACCACCGCGGCGGCGGTCGGCGTGGAACGCTTCGTCGTGGACGACGGCTGGTTCCGGCACCGCCGCCACGACCGGGCCGGCCTCGGCGACTGGTACGTCGACGAGAAGGTGTGGCCCGACGGACTCCGCCCGCTCGCCGACCACGTCCACGGGCTCGGCATGCAGTTCGGCCTCTGGTTCGAGCCCGAGATGGTCAACCCCGACTCCGACCTGGCCCGCGCCCACCCCGACTGGCTCCTCGCCGACCCCGACCGCCTCCCCTTCGAGCAGCGCAGCCAGCACGTCCTGGACGTCGCGCACCCCGACGCCCACGCCTACCTGCTGGAGCGGATCAGCACCCTCGTCGGGGACGTGGGCATCGACTACATCAAGTGGGACCACAACCGCGACCTCGCCGACGCCGTCCACGACGGCCGACCCGGCGTGCACGCGCAGACCACGGCCGTCTACCGGCTCCTGGACGAACTGCGCGGCCGCCACCCCGGGCTGGAGATCGAGTCCTGCTCCTCCGGCGGGGCCCGCGCCGACCTCGGCATCCTCGAACGCACCGACCGGATCTGGGGATCGGACAACATCGACCCGATCGAACGCCAGGCCATCCAGCGCTGGACCGGGCTGCTCCTGCCCCACGAGCTGATCGGCTCCCACATCGGCTCCGCCCCCGCGCACATCAGCCACCGCGACACCACGCTCGCCTTCCGCTGCGCCACCGCCCTGTTCGGACACGCCGGCATCGAATCCGACCTCTCGACCTGGTCGCAGGACGACCTGACCGCGCTCACCGCGTGGGTCGACGCCTACAAGCAGCTGCGCCCGCTGCTGCACGGCGGCGACGTCGTCCGCACCGACCACCCCGACCCGGCCGCCTGGGTGCACGGCGTCGTCTCGCGGGACCGGACCCATGCCGTCTTCGCGTACGTCCAGCTGGAGACCTCCGTCGCCGAGAACGGCGCGCCGGTACGCCTCCCGGGTCTGGACCCCGAGAGCCACTACGTCCTGCGGGTGCGCCCCGAACTCTCCTCCCCCGAGCACACCTGGCCCGCCTGGGCACGACGGGCGGGCGCACTCACCCTCACCGGCCGGTACCTGACCCAGGTCGGCCTGGCGGCCCCGGGCCTGGCCAACCAGCCCGGGCAGGCCTTGGTGGTCGAGGCGCAGGCGCAGGCGCAGGCGTCGGCCTCGCAGACGTAGCCCTCCGCCCACCGCCGGGCTCCCCGCCCCCTCACCCGAACTGGAGAAATCAGCCCGGACAGGACCCGGACGGCTTGAATCGCTTGTCCGGGCCCTGCGTCCGCCGAACCCGAATCCACCGGCTGATCGCCGCGATCCGCAGACTCACGTGATGATCACCGGGAGTTCGGAACAGCCCCTGTCAGCCCTGCTTCGGGCAGTTCTTCTCCGGCGTGACACGTTCCGGGTCCGGCCGGTAGTTCTGGATGAAATTGGAATTCTTCTGGACGGCGACGGGCAGGCTGCCCCGGAACGCGGCCTCCCAGCCCTCCAGCAGGAAATCGTGCAGCGCGGTGAACATCTTGACGCAGTTCACCGGATCCTTCAGGCTGTCCTTGGGCAGGCCGATCCCGTACTCGGTGGGGTCTCCGAGGTTGATGTCCGGTCGGACTTCCAGCTTTCCGTTGCTCTGGTCCGCGTATCCGTAGAGGATCACGGTGTCGGTGAACATCGCGTCGTAGTTCCCGTCGAGCAGCTTCTTCGCGCAATCCGAATAGTCGTCCTCCGTGACCACCGTTCCGATCGTCGGCTTCGCGGAAGCCGGCAGACCGCCTTTCGCGGTGCAGAGCCGGGTCGAGCTCTTGATGTCGGCCGTCGTCTTGATCTTCGAGTCGGCGCGGACCAGGATGGCCTGCGGCGTCGCCATGTAGGGCCCGAGGAAGTCGACGAGATTTCGACGGTAGTCCGTCATGGAGTAGGTGGCAATGACGAATTGGACATCGCGGTTGACGAGCTTGCTGTCACGCTCGCCGGACGGCACGTCGACCCGGTCGAAGCTGAAGTTCAGCTCCTTCTCCTTGCCCAGGAAATCGGCCACGGAGTTGTCGAATCCGGCCGCCTTGTAGCCGACGGTCTGAGTCCATCCAGGTTGATCGTTCTTCATGCCGATGTAGATGTGCACCCGCTTCTTCGAGCCGAAGAGCGGGAGGGATCCCGGAGGTCTGGACGGCTCCGGCGCGGCTTCGGAGTCGAGCACCGCGGGTGAGCGGCTCGCCGCAGAGGTTCCCGTGGGATCGGACGGACCGCCCGTGTCGCCCTGGCAGGACACGAGCGGCAGGACGGCCGCCAGAACCATGCACATGCCGATCCGGTGTCGATTCACGGCTGCTCCTTCAAGAGCGAGATGGAGTCGGACATGACCGCCTCGTCGTAGCCCAACACGAGAACGCAGTTCGAGGGGACCCCTGCCAGGCGGATCACCGGGTGAGCCAGATTCGTCGGCGCCCCGAGGTCGATGATCGTGGGCTGCCCCGGGACGAGGGGGACCTCCGGCGAGTTGGCGGAGGCACCCACCGTGAGCGTGGCCTGGTGAAGACAGTCGTTGACGTTACCCTGTGGATTTCGGAGGGATACGGTCAGCGCCAGGTAGCGCCCCGCACGACTTGCCTCGAAGGCCGGCCGGGCGGAGTTGTCCGTGGCCGTCATCTGGACAGCAGGAGGGGTCTTCAGGCTCTCGACCTGCTGCTTCTCGGGAGCTTTCGCCGCCCAGAAGGCCGCTGCTGCGGCGAGGACCACAGAGGCGGGAATCACACCCCAGTAGATCGCTTTCTTCTTCCGCCTCTCGGAGGGGCTCCACGGGATCGCTCCGGGGACATAGATCCAAGCGGGGGCGCTTTTCCCGGACTTCGACTTGTAGCTGACCTCATGGAACAGGCGCCAGGGGCCGTCACTGATCTTGACGTCCGCGTACACTCGGTCGCTCACCGCCACGGCGATGTTCTCGGGTGCCCCCTGGAGGCTGTCCCTGAGCTGAGTGCAGTCCCGCATGTCCCCGACCCGGTGCGCCTCGCCCAGCCAGCCGTTCGGCCCCAAAGGGAGGGCTGCGTTGTCGATCGCGATCCGTATCCGCAGCGGCTCGTCCCCCGAGATTCTGTTGTGATTTTCCAGTTGCTCACCCAGAGCGAGGATGAAATCGATGGCCAGCTTGGCTCCGTCGACCTGCTGGCCGGCTATTCTCCAGGTCAGCGAGTCGCCCTCGGCCTGAATATTTCCGGCCGCCTTCTCCGCCTCGTAGTCGAAGTGAAGCCCGATGTGTGCAGCGGCTGATCCGATGGAGTCCCGGAGGGTCCGCTGCCACTCCGCCTGAGCCGCCCCACTCACCTGCCGCCTGTAGTCCTTGATGTCGCTCGATATGACGTAGTAGTGATTGACATTCCCACTGTTCATGACCGTCCCGGCGTGCCCGTGCCAAAAAAATTCAGGTTGCCGCAGGCATGTGCCGACCCCCCGACACTCG
The DNA here is from genome assembly GCF_003635085.1 of Streptomyces sp. 1114.5. Classification (NCBI taxonomy): domain Bacteria; kingdom Bacillati; phylum Actinomycetota; class Actinomycetes; order Kitasatosporales; family Streptomycetaceae; genus Streptomyces; species Streptomyces sp. 1114.5. Next base: position 4,953,722 of record NZ_RBXE01000001.1, on the reverse strand, counting down.
AGTGCGGGCCTCATCTTGCCAGGGCGACGCCGCCGGCAACAGTGATGTTGCATCAAACCCGCCTCGCCCCAGTAGAGTTCGGGGAGGGGCGAGCGGGGAGGGTGTCGTATGGCGACAAGTGCGGCCGGGGGAAGCGGGAACGGAAGCGAGCGCGGGGCCGAACTGGCGAGGATATTGCTCACCGAGACCCGCGAGGAACTGGCCAAGGCCGACCAGAAGGCGAACCTGCTGCTCGCGGCCCTGGGGGTGGCGCTGGCGGCGTTGGCCGGCGCGCTGAGTTCCGGGAACTATGACCCGCTCATGTCGGAATGGTGGGCCGGGCTGGCCTTTTTCGGCGCCTGCGCATGCGGGGTGGCCGCACTGGTGCTGTTCGCCGGTGCCGTGATGCCCCGGGTAGGGACCGGTGACAGGAGGACGGTGCACTACTTCGGCGATGTCGCGGCCGGCGCACGGCCGCTCGACGAAGTCCGCTCAACGGTCGAGCAGACCGATCTGATGGAGCGGGACCTGTCCCAGTTCTCGATCCTCTCCCGCACGGTCGTGGCGAAGTACCGCTATATCCGGCTCGGCATGTACCTCAGCGCCGGCTTCATGGGGTTCGTGCTGGTGAGTGCGGTCGGCACGGCCCTTCGTTGAGCCCGAGTCCACGAGCCCGAATCCACCGGTCTGATCCGAGGGTGATCGCTCCGTGGTGGCCGTCCGGCGGCGCGGTCGCCGACACCCGCCGCAGCGACCAGCACCGTGGCGGGAGAGCTCGCACGGCCGTTGCTCCCTCCGTCAGGCCTCGGACGGTGTGAGCCGGGCCGCGACGTCGGCGCCTTCCCGGGCGAAGACCGGGATGCGCTCCAGCGGGGCCTCGGCGTCGAGCGTCGTTCCGCCATCCAGCACGCGGCCGGTGGCCGGGTCGCGCCAGCGGGTGCCGGAGGGCAGGTACACCCGGCGGGCCCGGACACCGGCCTCGTACACGGGTGCCACCAGCAGGTCGGGGCCGAGCAGGAACTGGTCGTCCACCTCCCAGGCGCGTCCGTCCTCGGGGAAGTCGAAGAACAGCGGGCGCATGGGCGGGGCGCCGGTGCGGTGGGCGTCCTCGGACAGGCTGTGCAGGTACGGGCGCAGGCGTTCGCGCAGCGACAGGTGGTCACGCAGGATGCCGTACGCCTGCTCCCCGTACGACCAGACCTCGTTCGGCCCGCCGGTCATGTCCGTGGCGAAGGCGGGGTGGTTGGGTTCGCGGTCCCCGTGCAGCCGCATGACCGGGCTGAAGGTGCCGTACTGGAACCATCGGATCAGCAGCTCACGGTAGGCCGGATCGTCCGGGTCGCCGCCGAAGAAGCCGCCGATGTCGGTGTTCCACCACGGGATGCCGCTCATCGCGACGTTCAGCCCGGCCCTGATCTGGCGCCCGAGGGAGTCGAAGGTCGTGGGGATGTCACCGGACCACAACAGGGCCCCGTGCTTCTGGCTGCCCGCCCAGGCGGACCGCACCAGGGACAGCGGCCGGTCCTCGCCCTCCGCGCGCAGGCCGTCGGCCACCGCGCGGGCGTGCTCCAGCGGGTAGAGGTTCGCGGCCTCGGCGGCGGGCCCGGCCGCGTAGACGGCGCGCTCGGCGAGGTCCGGGGGAACGTCGGGTTCGCAGGCGTCCAGCCAGAAGCAGGCCACGCCCAGCGAACGGTAGTTGTCGTTCAGTTGCTGCCACAGCGCGGCGCGCGCTCCGGGGTGGGTGGCGTCGTAGTAGGCCATCGGGCGGATCAGCGCTTCCCCGCCGTACCGGGACGGCCACGGGAAGGTGAGCAGACCGCCGCCGGTGTCCCGGACGAGGTGTCCGGACGAGCGCAGCGCGTCGTACGCGTCGCTGTCGGGCTCGACGGTGGGCCACACCGAGACGGCGAGCTTCACGCCGAGGTCCGACAGTTCCTTGACCATGGCGGCGGGGTCGGGCCACTCGCTCTCCTCGAAGCGCCAGTCGCCCATCCTCGGCCAGTGGAAGAAGTCGCAGACGATGACGGACAGCGGAAGTCCGCGTTCCTTGTACTCCCGGGCCACGGTGAGGAGTTCGTCCTGGGTGCGGTAGCGAAGCTTCGACTGCCAGAAGCCCGAGGCCCATGCGGGCAGCAGGGGCGGGCGGCCGGTGGCCCGGGTGTAGGAGTCCAGGATCCGGGCCGGGGTGTCACCGGCGGTGATCCAGTAGTCGATGCGCCCGCCGCCGTCGGCGGTCCACCGGGTGGTGTCGGCGCCCAGTTCGACGCGGCCGGTGGCGGGGTTGTTCCAGAGCAGTCCGTAGCCGCGCGAGGAGTGCAGGAAGGGGACGGCGGCGACGGTGTTGCGCTGGACGAGGTCGATCACACAGCCCTTCTGGTCCAGGCGCCCGTGCAGGTGCTGCCCCAGGCCGTGCAGCCGCTCACCGTCGTAGGCCTCGAAGGACTGCTCCGTCCGGCCGCCGGCCGCGTGGACGCGGGAGCCGGTGTGGAGCGCGTGCGGGCTGCGCTCGGCGAGGAGTTCGCGGCCCGAGACGGCGTGGCGGAATCTCAGCCGGCCGTCCGCCGAGGCCTCGACGGCGATGCTGCCGTTGACCAGGCGGGCACTGCCGTCCTCCGACACGGACACTTCGGCGTGCGGGGTGGGCCGCGGATTCTCCAGCGCACCGGGGGCGGTGGGGTCGATGGTCCCGGACGAGGCCCGCACCCGGACGGCGTCCGGTCCCCAGGGCTCGATGCGGAGGATCTCTGCGGCGGTGTGCCGTTCCAGGGCGCCCGTACGGATGCTGTAGGACAAGGGTCGGTTCCTCTGCTCCTGGGGTCGGTCGGGTGGTGTCACTGCCGGTTTCCGGCTCCTCCGGCGCGAGCCGGGCCCGCCACCGCCGGCGAGGCGGTGGCGGGCCGGTGTGCGGTGGTGCTGCCCCGGTGGATCAGCCCCAGGGCTGGGCGATCAGCCAGCTGGTGTCGGCGGCCCAGCTGGCACTGCTGTCCCAGCTGTTGGAGCCGCCGTTGCTCGCGATGTAGGCCGTGTAGTTGTAGTGCCGGAGGTACTTCGTCGGGAAGTTGACGGACTGGAAGGAGGTGCCGGTCCCGCTGTTGCCCGCGGTGGGGCAGAACGTGGCGTCCTGGGCGAAGGAGCCGACGCCGTTGTCGAAGTCCAGGTAGAGCTCGTAGTTGTAGTGGTGCAGGAACTGCCCGGGGTTGTTGGCGGACTCGAAGGACAGGCAGGAGCTGTTGGCCAGGCCGGCGCGGACGATCCAGGTGGCGTCGGCCTTGTCGGTGGCGGAGCTGGAGGAGTTCGTGCCGGAGATGACGACCTTGTTGTCGGCGTCGTCGTGGCGCAGGTAGTGCGAGGTGCAGCAGGGCGCCGTGGTGGCCTGCAGGGAGATCCGGGAGCCGGGCGTCAGCGTGCCGGTGCCGGTCGAGCCGCTGTGGTAACCGGCGGCGGTGATGTTGGCCTGGACGGCGTTCTCGGTGGCGTCCGACGGGTAGCCCTGGGTCATGACCCCTTCGTAGAAGGTGCCTTGGGCCCCCTTGCTGTTGTCACCGCCGATGCCGAGGATGATCGCGCCTTCCTTGTGCATCGGGTTGTAGCCGGTGGCGTTGGGGCGCACACCGTTGTAGAAGGTGGACAGGCCGCCCGCCTGGGCGTCGCCCCCGCGCAGGGCCCACTGGTTCGGCCCGCCCTTGAGCATGGCGGTCAGGAACCGGTTGGTGACGGTGGGGTCGTTGGCGTTGTAGCGGGGGTTGACGCCGGAGAACAGGCCGTTCTCCTGGTCGGCCATCACCCACGGGCCGGAACCGCTGCCCGAGCCCCAGACCTTGTTGTTGCCGAAGTAGAGGGCCTCCATGTGGCCGTTGCCGGTGTCCAGGTTGTTGGTCTCGGCGTTGCCGTAGTCGAAGCAGCAGCCGCCGTTGAAGTGTGTGCCGTCGAAGATGGCGTACATGCCCTCGGGCTGGTCGCCGGTGGCGATGCCGTTGGTGTGGTTGTTGCGGTAGCCGGTCCCTGGGGCGACGTAGACGCCGTACGCCTTGTGCCCGCCGACGGTGACCGGCGCCTCGACGGCGTTGGCGAGGTTGTCCGGCCCGCCGGCCGCCCCGCCGGCCGGCGCCTGGGTGAGGTGGTTGCCCTTGCCGGACTGGTCGTAGAGGACGGTGATGACGCAACTGGTGCCGGCGCAGAAGGAGTCCTGCGCGGCGGCGTCGGCGTAGCCGCCGGCGCTCAGCAGGCCGATGTCCCTGGTCGCGTTGTCGGAGGCGCGCCTGACCTGGTACAGCGGGCCGTTGTACGCGCCGTACAGGGCCCGGGTGGTGCTGTGCGCGGCCACGCAGGGCGTGTTGCCGGCGGCGTAGAGGTCGCACGGCCCCTGGGTGGCCGCCTGCGACGTCCCGGCCGCGGCGGTGAGCAGGCCGGCGGCGAGCGCGGCGGTCGCACCGACTGCGAGGAGGGCCCGCCTGGCCCTGCGGATCGACGATTTGATCATGAAGAACTCCTTCACGGGGTGGGTGTGGAGTGAGCGGTCCGGTTCGGCTCCGTCCGTGGCCACCGGACCCGGCTCGGGGTGCCGCCCGTCAGGTCCAGGGGCGGCTCCCGAGTTTTGTTAGCGCTAACAATTCCGGCCGGGAAGAGGCGCGCGTGAGGACGGCACGGACACCTCCCGTGCCGCAACGGGCATCACTATGGCCAGCCGTCAGGACACCGTCAAGACATCGCGCATGGACGGACGGTCCCTCGGGGTAGCGGTCGAGGTCACGCGCCACGGCTTGCGGTGGCGCGTGACCTCGCGTCGGGGCCGGGCTCAGGCCGAGTAGGGCAGTTCGGCTTCCCGGGTGCCGGCCGGGCTGACGTGCAGCGCGCCGTCCGGGCCGCCGATCCGCACCTGCCAGGCGTGCGGGCTGTCGGTGGTCACCCGGATCCGGTCGCCGGTGCGGCGCAGGTGGAAGCGGGCGCTCTCGCCGGGGCCGTCGCTGCGCGGGATCAGCACGGTGCGCTCGGCGCCGTCGGCGAAGGCGTGCACCCGCAGTTCGACGCCCTCGGCCCAGGCGGAGACCGGGCGCTGGTCGTCCGCCCCGAGCGGGATGACGGAGTCGGGGCGGGCGAGCAGCGGCAGGGTGTGGAAGCCGTGCTGTTCGCGCACCCAGCGCGGGCCGGTGACCTGATCGCCCGTGAGGACGTTGGTCCACACCCCCTCGGGCACGTAGTACTCGACCGTGCCGTCCTCGGTGAAGACGGGCGCGACGAGCAGGTCGTCGCCGAGCAGGTACTGCCGGTCGAGCTTGGCGGCGGCCGGGTCGTCGGGGAACTCCAGCACCATCGCGCGCATCACCGGCACACCGGTGGCGTGCGCCTGCTGGGCGGCCCGCTGGAGGTAGGGCGCGAGCCGGTGCTTGAGCAGGGTGAACTCGCGGGTGACCTCGACCGCCTCGTCACCGAACTCCCACGGCACCCGGTACGACTTGCTGCCGTGCAGCCGGCTGTGCGAGGAGAGCAGGCCGAACTGGGTCCAGCGCTTGAAGACGGCCGGGGTCGGGGTGCCCTCGAAGCCGCCGATGTCGTGGCTCCAGAAGCCGAAGCCGGACAGGCCGAGGGAGAGCCCCCCGCGCAGCGACTCCGCCATGGCGTTGAAGTGCGACTCGCAGTCGCCGCCCCAGTGCACCGGGTACTGCTGGCCGCCCGCGGTCGCGGAGCGGGCGAACAGCAGCGCCTCCCCGTCCCCGCGCTCCTCGCGGAGCAGTTCGAACACCGCCCGGTTGTACAGCTGCGTGTAGTAGTTGTGCATCCGCTCGGGGTCGGAACCGTCGTGCCAGACCACGTCGGTGGGGATGCGCTCGCCGAAGTCGGTCTTGAAGCAGTCGACACCGACGTCCAGCAGGGCGCGCAGCTTGTCGGTGTACCAGGCGGTGGCGGCGGGGTTGGTGAAGTCCACCAGGGCCATGCCCGGCTGCCACAGGTCCCACTGCCACACGCTGCCGTCCGGGCGCCGCACCAGGTGGCCCTCGCGCATGCCCTCGGCGAACAGCTCGGACTTCTGGGCGATGTACGGATTGATCCACAGGCAGATGCGCAGCCCCTGCTCCTTGAGCCTGGCGAGCATGCCGGCCGGATCCGGGAAGGTGTCCGGGTCCCAGCGGAAGTCGCTCCACTGGTACCCGCGCATCCAGAAGCAGTCGAAGTGGAACACGCTCAGCGGGATGCCGCGTTCGGCCATGCCGCCGACGAAGCGGTTGACGGTGGCCTCGTCGTACTCGGTGGTGAAGGAGGTGGTCAGCCACAGGCCGAGCGCCCAGGCCGGGGGCAGCGCCGGGCGGCCGGTGAGCGCGGTGTAGCGTTCCAGGATCGCCTTGGGGCTCGGGCCGTGGACGACGAAGTACTCCAGCGACTGGTCCTCGACGCTGAACTGCACCTGGCCGACGGACTCGGAGCCGACCTCGTAGCCGACCTTGCCGGGGTGGTTGACGAAGACGCCGTAGCCCCGGTTGGTCAGGTGGAACGGGACGTTCTTGTAGGCCTGTTCACTGCTGGTGCCGCCGTCCGCCTGCCAGATGTCCACCACCTGGCCGTTGCGGACGAACGGGGTGAACCGCTCTCCCAGGCCGTAGACCAGCTCGCCGACGCCCAGCGAGAGCTGTCCGAGCATGTGGTGCCGGCCGTCGGCATCGGTGACGAAACCGGTGCCTCGCTCCCCCACCGAGGTGAGCACCCGGTCGCCGACGCGGAACTCCAGCTGCCAGGGCCGGGAGGTGTCCACCCGCAGCGTCAGTTCGCCCGCGCAGAGCTCCACGACGTCGCCGTCCCGGCGCACCTTCCCGCTGCCCTGCTCGGCGCCGGGCAGCGCGAACTCGGGGCCGCCCCGCACCGAACCGGCGTGGTGGGTGGTGCGCACCCCGATCACACCCTCGGCGGGGGACCAGCACTCCACGGTCAGCAGCGGGCTGTTGAGCGTGTCACCGCGGCCGCGCACGTGCTTCACGGGCGCGTAGAGGGTCATCCGGTCCTCGCCGGTGCGGACGTCGGCGACCTCGGCGGCGTAGCGCGCGGTGACGCCCGGGCGCATCAGCCAGTAGCCGTCGGTGAACTTCATCGGGCGGTTTCCTCCGTCCGCGCGCGGTGCGCGGTGATCAGGCCCCGGTACCAGTGGTAGCTGTCCTTGGGGGTTCGGGTCAGGGTTGCGTAGTCGACGTGGACCAGGCCGAAGCGCTGCGCGTAACCGCGGGCCCACTCGAAGTTGTCCAGCAGGGACCAGAGGTAGTAGCCGCGCGCGTCGACGCCGGCTGCGATGGCGTCGGCGACGGCGCCGAGGTGGCGGGCCAGGTAGTCGATCCGTTCCGGGTCGTGGACCCGGCCGTCGGGGGTGACGCTGTCCGTCTCGGCGGAGCCGTTCTCGGTGATCCAGACCGGCGGCAGCTGTGGGTAGCGGGAGTGGAGTCCGGTCAGAAGCTCGGTGAACGCGGACGGGACGACGGGCCAGCCCATGGTGGTGAGCCGGGTGCCGTACGGGTCGGACTCCTCGACGCCGATGTCCGTGGCGGTGCGCCGTTCGGGGTCGGCCTGGCGGTGCGGGGCGGCCGCGATGGTGACCGGCCGGTAGAAGTTGATGCCGACGAAGTCCAGCGGCTCGCCGATCAGTTGCAGGTCCCCCGGGCGTCGCCACGGGCCGTCCGCGAGCCCCGCCCAGGTCTCGGCCTCGTGCTCGGGGTAGCGCCCGGCGAACAGCGGCTCGGTCCAGACCTCGTTGTGCAGGACCTCGGCCCGGCGCAGGGCGGCAAGGTCCTCGGGCCGGTCCGCGGCGGCGTGCAGCCGGTCGAGGTTGAGCGTGATGCCGACCTCACGGGCGCCGGCGGCGCGCAGCTCCCGGACGGCCAGGCCGTGGGCGACCAGCAGGTGGTGGGCGGCCGCCAGGGCGCCGCGGCCCTCCCGGGCACCGGGCGCGTGCCGGCCCTCGGCGTAGCCGACGAAGGCGGAGCAGAACGGCTCGTTGAGGGTGATCCAGCGCTCGACCCGGTCCCCGTAGCGGTCGGCGGCGACGTTCGCGTACTCGGCGAATGCCTCGGCGGTCTCCCGCACGCGCCAGCCGCCCCCCGTGGCGGAGCCGCTGTTCGACGGGGTCTCCAGGGCCTGGGGCAGGTCCCAGTGGTACAGGGTGGCGGTGGGTGCGATCCCGGCGGCCAGCAGTTCGTCGATCAGCCGGTCGTAGAAGTCCAGGCCCTTGGGGTTGACCGGGCCGGTGCCGCCGGGCAGCAGGCGTGACCAGGAGATCGAGAAGCGGTAGTCGTCGATGCCGAGTCCGCGCAGCAGGGCGACGTCCTCGGGGTAGCGGTGGTAGTGGTCGCAGGCGGTGTCGCCGGTGGCGCCGTCGAGGGTGCGGCCCGGGCTGTGGCTGAAGGTGTCCCAGATGGAGGGGCCGCGCCCGTCCTCGTCGTGGGCGCCCTCGATCTGGTAGGCGGCGGTGGCGGCGCCGAAGCGGAAGCCGGCAGGCAGGTCCGGGAAGGCCGGGGAGGTCACGGGTGTCCCGGCGCCGGAGGGCACGGTGCTCACTGCTCCGGTGCCAGCCCGCGCTCGCGCAGCCAGGCCAGCTGGACGGGCGGGTTGGAGCCGCAGCCGCCGGCGTGGTCGGCGAACGGCCACACCGTCATGGTGCGGTCCTCGCCCGCGTAGTGGTTGAAGGCGGCGTAGACCGTCCGGGGCGGGCAGACCGGGTCCATCAGGCCGACGCTGAACAGGGCCGGGGCGGTGGCCCGCTGGGCGAAGTGGACGCCGTCGAAGTAGGCGAGGGTGGCGAAGGTCGGCTGCACGCGCTCCCGACTGTGCCAGCGCAGGTAGCTGACGAGCTCTTGGTAGGGGCCGTCCAGGGAGGTCTGCGCGCCCTCGCGGTAGTGGCACAGGAACGGGACGTCCGGCAGCACGGCGGCCACCCGGTCCCCGCTGAGCCCGGCGACGGCGAGGGACAGGCCGCCGCCCTGGCTGCCGCCGGCCACGACGATCCGGTCGGCGTCGAGACCGGGCAGCTGCGCGACGGCGTCGACGGCGCGCACGCAGTCGGTCATCAGCCGCCGGTAGTAGTGGTTCTCGGGGGAGTCGATGCCCTTGGTCATGAAGCCCCCGACCCACTGGGTGCCGTCGCCCGTGCCCCGGTCCGGGGTGTCGTGGCCCTGGCCCCTGCTGTCGACCACGAGCTGGGCGTAGCCGGCGGCGGACCAGAACAGGTGCTCGGTGGGCAACCCGCGACCGCCGCTGTACCCCTGGTAGCCGACGACGACGGGCAGCGGCCCGTCCACCCCGCGCGGTCGCAGCAGCCAGGCGGCCACCGGCTCGCCGTTCCAGCCGGGGAAGCGCACGTCGTCGACCTCGACGGTGCGCAGGCCGTACTGCGCGGTGACGCGTTCGGCCTTGACCGCGCCGCCGGGCGAGCGGGCCTCGGCGAGGGTGCGCCGCCAGAACTCGTCGAAGTCCTGCGGGGCGATCGACTCGGGCCGGTAGCCGGCGAGTTCGTCTGCACCGAAGTCGGTGACGGGCATGGGGGATTCCTCCGGGTGTTGCGAGTTCGAGGTGAGGTGGCGGGGCGTGAGGAGCGACCTGCTGGCCGCCTCCGGGCGGCTGGTGACGGTGGGTCGGCGCCCGGGTGACGGGCGCGATCGGCTGGGCGATGAGCCGGTCCGGAACGGGTGGCGGCCCGTCGCCCCTCCGGACGGGCCGCCGGACAGGCTCTAGTCGGCCGCGCCGAAGCGGAACTCGGTGAGCCGGAAGTCGCCGTGCAGGGTCAGGCTCACGTCGTGCACGCCGTCGAGCGCGGCGGCGAGTTCGACGGTGGTGCCCGTCCAGGCGTAGCGGTCACCGGTCACGGGCACGGCGATGTCGGCCAGCAGCCGCGCGCCGACCCGGACCTCCAGCCGGGCAGCGCCGTTCGCGTCGTCCGCGCGGGCGGTCTCGACTTCGACCCGGACGGCCCCCGACACGTCCGAGGCGCGGAACAGGAGCGTCGCGGGCTGCCCCGGATCGGTGGGCGTGACGGCGTCGCCGTCGGCGCGGGTGGCGTCGACGATGGTGATGTCCGTGTGGTCGTCGAAGTCGACGGCCCGGACGCTCCGTCCGACCACGGCGCGGGCAGCGGGCGCCGCCCCGGTCACGGTGAGCGGCGTGACGAGGACCTCGTCCTCGGCCGACCGCGCCACGACGACCTGGTAGGCGCCGGGGTCGACGGCGAAGGCGCCCGTGGCGACGTCCCAGTGGGCGAACCGCTCGGCCGGCAGTCGGAACGTCAGTTCGCGGGTCTCCCCCGGCTCCAGGCGGACCTTGCGGAAGTCGGCCAGGCGCAGCCGCGGCGCCGCGTAGCGGGCGTCCAGGGCCCGGACGTAGATCTGGACGACGTCGCCACCGGATCGCCGGCCGCGGTTCTGCACGGTGACGGTGAGGTCGACCGCGCCGTCCTGGCCGATCGACGGCTGCGACAGTCGCGGGTCGCGGTAGGCGATGTCGGTGTAGGACAGCCCGTGGCCAAAGGGGTAGAGGGCGGCGCCCTGGTGGTACTGGTAGGTCCAGCCCGCCTTGATGATGTCGTAGTCGAGCGGGGCGGGCAGCGGGTCGTCGCCCCGGTACCAGGTCTGCGGCAGCCGGCCGGTGGGCTCGGCCTCGCCGAGCAGCACGGCGGCCAGCGCGTGTCCTGTTTCCTGCCCGCCGTGGGAGGTCCACACCACGGCGGGCAGGTGCTCGTCGGCCCAGTCGACGGCGTAGGGGTAGCTGCTCATCAGCACCAGTGCCGTCTGCGGGCGGGCTTCGGCGACGGCGCGCAGCAGGGCCTCCTGGCCCTCGGGCAGGCGGATGTCGGCGCGGTCCTCGGTCTCGCGGCCGTTGATCATCGGGTGGTTGCCGAGGACGACGACGGCGGCGTCAGCCGTCGCGGCGGCTTCGCGCGCCTCGGCGCGGCCGTCGTGCAGCAGCTCGCGCTGCCAGCGCTCGGCGGCGTCCGGGGTCTCGGCGGTGACCGTCACGCGGCCGTCGGTCGGATCCACGGCGGCGTAGCGGCCGGTGAACACGTTACGCAGCAGCACGGTGTCCTCGCCGGCCGGTTCGAGGCGGAAGGTCTCCTTGACGAACCAGGCCTTGATGACGTCCTGGTCGGCGGCCAGGCCCTCGTCGTCCTGGAGGGTCAGGTAGCGGCCGGTGTCGACGGCGCGCAGCGTGGAGGCGCCGCCGCCCCAGTCGGTCACGTCGAAGGAGGTCTTGCCGAGCCGGTCACCAGTGGTGCGCGAGCGCAGGGCGATCCGGTCGCAGCCCTCCACCCGAACGATCTCTCCGCCGTGCGGGGCGAGGGCCGCGGCGAGGCCGGTGGCCAGGCCGACCCGGTACGGCATGGTGCCGCTGTACCAGTCCTCGAAGAGCGCGTCGGCGAGCGGGCCGATGACGGCGATCCGCGGTGCGCGGGCGGGGTCGAGCGGCAGCAGGCCGTCGTTCTTGAGCAGGACGGCCGACTCGACCGCGGCCTTCCGGGCCAGCACGCGGTGCTCGGCGCAGTCGATCACCTCCGGGCCGATGGCGGCGTACGGGTCCAGCTCGGGGTCGAACTCGCCGAGGCGCAAGCGCACTTCGAGCTGACGGCGGACGGCGCGGTCCACGTCGGCCTCCTCGATCAGGCCGCGTTCCAGCGCCTCGCGCAGTCGGCCGACCACGGTCTCGGTGTCCTCGCCGTGGTCGGTGAAGCTGTCGATGCCGGCCTTGAGCGCGGCCGCGTGGGACTCGGCGTGGTCGTCGAAGTAGTGCTCCGGGTCGACCAGGTTGGAGGGGGCCTCGGCGTCGCTGACCACGAACAGCTCGTGCCCGGTCGGCCGGACCCAGCGGCGCAGCTCCGCCTCGATCAGCGGACTCACGTGGCAGGGGCGGCCGTTGACCAGGTTGTAGGCGGCCATCGCGCCGGTCGCGGCGCCCGAGGCGATGACGGGCCGGAAGGCGGCGAGGTCGTACTCCTGGAGCACGCGCGGGCGCAGGGCGGAGGAGGTGGTGCAGCGGTCGTCCTCGTTGTTGTAGGCGAGGAAGTGCTTGAGCACCGGGGCGGCCCGCAGGTAGCCCGGGTGATCGCCGGTCAGGCCCCGGCAGAACGCCCCACCGATGCGCGCGGTGTGGACCGGGTCCTCGGAGTAGCCCTCCTCGTTGCGGCCCCAGCGCGGGTCGCGCAGCAGGTTGAGCACGGGGGCCCAGGCCTGGAGGGAGTTGGGCCCGCGCTCGGGGCTGCCGACGGCCGGCGGGCGGTGGTGGTGGAAGGCCCGCAGTTCGGTGGAGACCGCCTCGCCGACCTCGCGCACCAGGTCCTCGTCCCAGCTGGCGCCGAGGCCGACGGCCTGTGGGAAGACGGTCGCCACCCCCAGCCAGGAGACGCCGTGCAGGCCCTCGCTGCCGGTGCGGAAGGCGGCGACTCCCAGGCGGGGGACGGCCGGCGAGTACTGGTGCAGCATCGCAAGCCGTTCGTCGATCGTGAGCCGGTTCAGCAGGTCGTCGACGCGCTCCCGCAGGGGAAGCGTGGGATTGCGGAAACCGGGCAGACCGGTAGCGGAGTCGGGCACGGAACTCACGTGGAACACCCCTCGGCGGGTTCGACTCGGAGATCGTTGATCGAAGCGCTTCGACGCTGACACGCGCCATCGACCGTGTCAACTCCCCAGAACACAAACGACTTTGGATTTGTTCACCCTCTTGCTCAACCTGTAACGCGTCGTTAGTGTCACCGAAACATCCAAGCGCTTCGACGCTTCGACGCTCTTTGACGCTTGGGCCGCGCTTCGACGGAGAGGGGCTACGCCACCATGAGATCCGGATTGAACCGCAGGAGCTTTCTGACCACCGCCGCCACGGTCGCGGGGGCCGCCGCGATGGCGCCCCTGCTGTCCGCCTGCGGCGGCGGATCGACCAAGAAGGGCGGGGCGAACAGCAGGGAGGGTCTGAAGGCCGCCCTGCCGACCTACCTGCCGAACCCCAACGCGGTCAAGCCGGACATGGCCCCCGTCCAAGGCGCAGGCGACGTCGCGACCGATCCGGCCTACCTCTCCTACCCGGCCTCCCCGCCCACCAGCGTCTCCGGCGTCCCGGGCAAGGGCGGCAGCTACACGGCGGTCACCCCGCTGTGGGGCACGGCCCCACCGGTCGGCAACTCCTTCTACCAGGCGATGAGCAAGGCGCTCGGGGTCGAGCTGACCATGAAGCCGGCGGACGGGATCAACTACAACACCATCGTCCCCACGATGACCGCCGCCGAGAAGCTGCCGGACTGGATCAACCTGCCCTCCTGGTGGAACGCCAACTTCAACACCGGCGGGCTGACCGGCTCCCAGCTCGCGGACCTGACCCCCTACCTGTCCGGCGACAACATCAAGAAGTACCCCAACCTGGCCGCCCTGCCCACCGGTGCCTGGCAGATGGGGATCTGGGGCGACAAGCTCTACGGGATCCCCTGCTTCTCCAGCAGCTTCGGCATGCCCGGTGCCACCTTCTACCGCCGGGACATCCTCGAAGCCCGGGGGATCACGGCCGACCAGATCAAGTCCGCCGACGACCTGATGAACCTCGGCAAGGAACTGACCGACGCCAAACGGGGCGTGTGGGCCTTCGACGACGTGTGGACCTACCTCCAGTTCACCTGGAACGTCCCCATGAACTGGCGGATCGACAACGGCAAACTGGTCCACATGTTCGAGACCCAGGAGTTCCTGGAGGCCGTCGACTGGCACTACCGCCTGGCCAACTCGGGCTACATGCACCCGGACACGCTCGCCGGCGACGTCTCCAACGGAGCCACCCGCTTCTACAGCGGCAAGTGCCTCATCGGAGGCGGCGGACTGGGCGCCTGGAACCTGTCCGACCACCAGTCCGGCGTCGCCGCGGACCCGAACTACCGGCGCGGCGCGCTCAACTGCATCACCCCCGACGGCAAGGGCACACCGGTGACCTACACGGGCTCCAGCGCCAGCATGCTCAGCTACCTCAACGCCAAGCTGAAGCCCGCGCAGATCGAGGAACTGCTCGCCGTCGCGAACTACCTCGCCGCCCCCTACGGCACGGCCGAGTACACCCTGGTCACCTACGGGGTCGAGGGCGTCCACCACACCCGGGTGAACGGCACACCGACCTTCACCGACGAGGGCAAGAAGGACGTCCAGGCGACGACCTACCCGTTCCTGGCCGCCGCCCCCTCCGTGATCAGCAACCCCGGCGGCGAGCAGGTCACCAGGGACTACGCGGCCTGGTCCGGCGCCAACGTCAAGTACCTCACCAAGCCGGCCTTCTGGAACATGAACTTCAGCATGCCGTCGGCGATCGCCACCGCCTGGGCAGCGCAGAGCGTCAACGACACCCTCAAGGACTGCTACCACGGCAAGAAGAAGGTCTCCGAGTTGCAGGACGCCATCGCCGGCTGGCGCTCCGGCCCCGGGGAACGGCTCAAGCAGTGGATGACCGACAACGTCCTCGACAAGTACGGCTCCGGTCAGTGAGCACCGCGGCCCCCAAGCGCCCGGCCCGCCCCGCGCGGCTCAACTGGCGGATCAGGCTGCGGCGCGACAAGTCGCTCCTGCTGATGACGGTTCCCGCGGTCGCCCTGCTCCTGGTGTTCAACTACGTGCCGCTGTTCGGCATCGTCACCGCCTTCCAGGAGTACGACCCGCTGGTCGGGGTCTGGCACAGCGAATGGGTCGGCTTCGACCAGTTCCAGCAGCTGTTCGGCGACCCGGCGTTCTGGGCCTCGATGCAGAACACGCTGTACCTGAGCTTCGTCCAGCTGATCCTCTTCTTCCCCGTCCCGATCGCCCTGGCCCTGCTGCTCAACTCGGTGGTCAGCGAGCGGATCCGCAACTTCTTCCAGTCCGTGGTCTACCTGCCGCACTTCTTCTCCTGGGTGCTGGCGGTCACGATCTTCCAGCAGATGCTCGGCGGCGCCGGCGTGCTCAACCAGTTCCTGCGCCAGCACGACATCGGCACCTGGGACATCATGACCAACCCGCACACCTTCGCCCTGCTGGTCACCTCCCAGGCGATCTGGAAGGAGGCGGGCTGGGGGATCATCGTCTTCCTCGCCGCGCTGAGCGCCATCAACAGCGAGCTGTACGAAGCCGCGGCCGCCGACGGCGCCGGCCGGTTGCGGCGGATGTGGCACATCACGCTGCCGGGCCTGCGCGGAGTGATCGTGCTGATGCTGGTCCTGCGCCTCGGCAACGCGCTGTCCGTCGGCTTCGAGCAGTTCCTGGTCCAGCGCGACGCGGTCGGCCACGAGGCCGCCGACGTCCTGGACACCTTCTCCTTCTACTACGGCATCGCCACCGGCGGCTACAGCTACGGCGCGGCGGCCGGGCTCTTCAAGAGCGTGGTCTCCCTCCTGCTCATCTGGGGTGCCAACAAGCTGGCGCACGCCTTCGGCGAGGACGGGCTGTACCGGAAATGACGAACGCACTCACCATCGGTTCCCGCCGCGAGAAGCGCCGCACGGCGGCGGCCACCCGGCGCCGGGCCCGCTCCGCCCGCCCGCCCTGGGAGGAGCCACCGACGGCCGTCGGCCAGGCGGCCAAGGGGCTCACGCTCGGCGGGACGCTCGCCGTCATCCTGGTCCCGCTCTGGATCATCGTCCTGACCAGCTTCTCCACCCCCGGCGCCATCAACCGGGCCGGCGGGCTGGTGATCTGGCCGGACGGCCTGACCACCGAGACGTACCGCCAGATGCTCAGCGACCCGACGATCGTCACCGCGCTGGGGGTGAGCCTGGGCATCACCGTGGCCGGCACCGCGCTGTCCATGGCCGTGTCCGTCCTGTGCGCCTACGGCCTCTCCCGGCCGCGCTCCCTCGGACACCGCTTCGTCCTGCTGCTGCTGATCGTCACGATGTTCGTCGGCGGCGGCCTGATCCCGAGCTTCCTGGTCGTCACCGGCCTCGGCGGCTACGGCCAGTGGTGGGCGCTGATCCTGCCGGGTGCCGTCTCCGTCTTCAACATCCTGGTGCTGCGCGCCTTCTACCAGGAGACCTCCTCCGAGCTGATCGACGCGGCCCGGATGGACGGCGCCGGGGACTGGCGCATCCTGTGGTCCGTCGTCCTGCCCACCTCGCGCGCCGTCACCGCCGTCACCGCGCTGTTCTACGCCGTCGGGTACTGGAACTCCTTCTTCAACGTCATGCTCTACATGCCGACGGACAGTCAGAAGTGGCCGCTGCAGTACGTGCTGCTCACCTACGTCAACCGGGCCAACGGCCTCCCCGGCTCCCTCAACTCGGGCTTCGGGAACAGCCACACCCAGACCGCACCGCTGTCCCTGCAGATGGCGGTCGTGGTCCTCACCCTGGTACCACTGGTGATCGTGTACCCGTTCGTACAGAAGCACCTGCGCACCGGCGTCCTCACCGGCGCGATCAAGGGCTGAGCCGTCCGCACCGGCCCGGAGCGCCCCGACCGGACCGGGAACACGCCCTCAACGGAACCGACACGAAGGAATCCCAACGATGGTGACACTCGCCGATGTGGCCAGGCACGCCGGCGTCTCGTCCAGCACGGTCAGCTACGCCCTCAGCGGCAAGCGCCCGATCTCCGACGAGACCAGGACCCGCATCGAGAGGGCCATCACCGACCTCGGCTACCACCCGCATGCGGGTGCCCGGGCCCTGGCCGGCAAGCGCTCGCACATCATCGCCCTGGTGGTACCGCTCCACCCCGAGGTGCACGTGCCCACCATGATGGAGATCGCCATCGCCGTCACCGTCGCCGCCCGCGAACACGGCTACGACGTCCTGCTGCTCACCAACGACGAAGGGCCCGAAGGCGTCCGCCGGGTCGCCGCCACCGGACTCGCCGACGGCGTCATCCTCATGGACGTCCGCCTCGACGACGACCGCATCCCGGTGCTGCGCGCCCAGGACATCCCGGCCGCCCTCATCGGCCTGCCCGACGACCCCACCGGACTCTCCTGCGTCGACCACGACTTCGCCACCGCCGGCGCCCTGTGCGCCGACCACCTCGCCGACCTCGGCCACCGCGACGTCGCCTTCATCGGCTACAGCAGCGGCGTCTACCGGCGCCACGCCGGCTACGCCGAGCGCACCCTGAAGGGCTTCCGCGCCCGCGCCGAGCGGCGCGGCCTGCGCTTCCTCCACCGGCCCTGCGAGGGCACGTACGAGAGCACCGCCGGCACCCTGGCCCGCGTCCTGGCCGACCGGCCCGACACCACCGGGTTCGTCGTCCAGAACGAGGCGGCGATCGGCCCGCTGCTGAGCCTGCTGCGCGCCAGCGGCCGGACCGTGCCGGAGGACGCCTCCGTCATCGCCATCTGCCCGAACCCGATGGCCGAGCAGCACTCACCCCGGCTCACCTCCGTGACCAGCCCGAAGAAGGACCTCGGGCAGGTCGCCGTCGAGCAGGTCATGGCGAGGATCGCCGCGACCGCCGCGGGCGACGTGCCGCAGGACCAGCTCCTGCTGATGCCCCCGGAACTGGTGGTCCGCGAGAGCACCGCCCCGGCCCCGCCCCGCAGTTGACACCACTCACGGAAGGACGGCTCCCCCGATGGAGCTGCAACGGCTCACCGACCGCCTCGGCGGCCTCGCCTTCGGCGGGGACTACAACCCCGAACAGTGGGACGCCGAAGTGTGGAAGCAGGACGACGAACTGATGCGCCGGGCGCGCGTCAACCTCGCCACCGTCGGCGTCTTCTCCTGGGCCCTGATGGAGCCCGAAGAAGGCCGCTACGAGTTCGACTGGCTCGACGCCCACCTCGACCGGCTCCACGCGGCCGGCGTCGCCGTCGACCTGGCCACCCCCACCGCCTCCCCACCGCCGTGGTTCACCCTGGCCCACCCGGACGCCCTGACCATCCGCCCCGACGGCACCCACCTGACCCACGGCAGCCGGGACACCTACTGCCTCACCTCCCCCGCCTACCGCCGGGCCGCCCGCCGCATCGCCGCCGCCCTCGCCGAACGCTACGGCGACCACCCGGCGCTGGCCCTGTGGCACGTCCACAACGAGTACGTCACCCCTGCCACTGCGACCACACCGCCGCCGCGTTCCGGGTCTGGCTGCGCGCCCGCCACGGCTCCCTGGACGCCCTCAACGAGGCCTGGGGGACGGCGTTCTGGAGCCAGCACTACACCTCGTGGGAGCAGGTCCTCCCGCCCCGCACCACCCAGTGGCACCACAACCCCGGCCACGTCCTGGACTACAGCCGCTTCTGGTCCGACGAGACCCTCGCCGCCTACCGCGAGCAGCGCGACGCGATCCGCGCCCACAGCGACCGGCCGGTGACGACCAACCTCATGGTGCCCGACTACCAGAACCTGGACCTGTGGGCGTTTGGCCGCGAGGTCGACCTGGTCTCCGTCAACCACTACCCCAGCGCACCCGGCATCGACGCCGCCGCCCACGCCGCCTTCGACGCCGACCGGGCCCGCTCCTTCGCCGGCGGCGCCCCCTGGCTGCTGATGGAATCGGGCACCAACACCGTCTACGCCGGCGACCGCATCCTCCCCAAGGAGCCGGGCGACATCCTTCGCCACTCACTCGTCCACATCGCCCGCGGCTCGGAGGGCGCACTGTTCTTCCAGTGGCGCCAGTCCCGGGCCGGCGCCGAGACGTGGCACTCGGCGATGGTCCCGCACGCCGGGCCCGACAGCCGCACCTTCCGCGAGATCACGGCGGCCGGCGAGTCCATCGCCCGGCTCGGCGAGCTCGCCGGCTCCACCGTCCGGGCCGACGTCGCCGTGCTGCACGACTCCGACGCCTGGTGGGCGTTGAACGTCGACGGCCTCCCGTCCGGCGAGCTCGCCTACCACCCCGCGCTGCGCCGCGCTCACCGGGCCCTGTGGGACGCCGGATTGACGGTCGACTTCGCCCACCCCGAGCACGACCTGAACCGCTACCGGGTCGTCCTCGCCCCCGCCCTGTTCCTGCTCACCGACGCGGGCGCCGAGAACCTGCGCCGCTACGTCGCGGGCGGCGGCACCCTGCTGATCCAGCACTTCGGCGGCATCGTCGACGAGCACCTGCACGCCCGGCTCGGCGGCTACCCGGCCGCACCGCTGCGCGAGGCGCTGGGCATCCGGGTCGAAGAGCACCGCCCGCTGGCGCAGGGCGAGGAGATCACGCTCTCCGACGGCTCGACGGGCTCCTCCTGGAGCGAGTCCCTGCGCACCGAAGGCGCCGAGGCGGTCGCCGCCTACACGCACGGCATGCTCGCCAGCCGCCCGGCGCTCACCCGGCACACCTTCGGCTCCGGCCACGGCTGGTACCTGTCCACCCGCCTGGACGACGCGGGCTACACCGCCCTGGTCGGCCGGCTGCTCACGGAGGCCGGGGTCGGCCCGGACCTGCCCGGCCTGCCGGCCGGCGTCGAGGCCGTCACCCGGCACGCCCCGGACGGCCGCGCCTGGCACGTCCTGATCAACCACCTCGACGAACCCGTCCCGCTGCCGCGGCCCGGTCACGACCTGCTCACCGGCGGCCCCGTGAGCCGGCTGCCCGCCGGCGGCTGCGCCGTCCTGCGCGCGTTGTGAACGCTCACTGAGCTCCCGCCTCATCCCGGAAGGCCACCATGAGCGACCCGCACGAGACGATCCGCTGGGGCCACGACGCCCTGGAACTGGAGATCACCCTGGGCGAGCACGACACTCCGCGCCTGACCCGGATCGGTGCCCCCGGCGAGAAGACCACCGCCCCCCGCCCCGCCGTACCGCTGCCGCTGGTGGAGGTGACGACCGCCGCTCTCGGCCGCTACTGGTCGGGCCGGCACCTCGTCAACACCGTTCTCGGCGGGCGCCTGCGCCACCGCGCGCACCGGGCGACCCGGGACGGCGACTGGCACGTGCTCACCGTCGAACTCCACGACCCGGAGACCGGTTTGACCGCCGAGGCGGTCTACCGCTCCCCGGCCGGCCTGCCGGTGCTGCGCAGCGAGGTGCTGCTGCGAAACGAAGGGACGGCGACGCTGCACCTGGAGTCGGTCGCCTCGCTCGTGGCGGGCTGCCTCACCGGGGGCGACCCGGTGGATCTGGACGACGCCGACCTGCTGTGGGCGGAGAACGAGTGGTTCGCCGAATGCCGCTGGCAGCGCCAGCCGCTGCGGGTGTCCTCGCCCGAACGGAGCGGCCGCTTCCACACCACCTCCGGCCGCAGCACCCGCGTCGTGGCCGGTCAGGGCGTGTGGTCCAGCTGCGGCCACCTGCCGATGGGCGGCCTGACGGACCGCGCGTCCGGCCGTACCTGGCTGTGGCAGATCGAGCACAACGGCGGCGGCTGGCGCTGGGAGTGCGGGGTGCGCGACGACACCGCGTACGCGGCGCTGTACGGCCCGAACGACGCCGACCACGGCTGGCGCCACCCGCTGGAGCCGGGCGCCGAGTTCCGTACCGTGCCGGTGGCGCTCGCACTGGCCACGGACGGCGGCCCGGACGGGGCCTTCGCCGCCCTGACCCGCTACCGCCGGGCCACCCGACGCCCGCACCCCGACCACCGGCGGCTGCCGGTGATCTTCAACGACTACATGAACTGCCTGATGGGCGATCCGACCACCGAGAAGCTACTGCCCCTGGTCGACGCCGCCGCCGAGGCCGGCGCGGAGTACTTCGTCGTCGACGCCGGCTGGTACGACGACGGCGGCACCTGGTGGAGCTCCGTCGGGGCCTGGGAGCCGTCGGCCTCCCGGTTCCCCGGGCCGAAGGGGATCCACGAGGTCCTGGACCGGATCCGGGAGCGGGGCATGGTCCCCGGCCTGTGGCTGGAGCCGGAGGCGGTCGGCGTGGACAGCCCGGTCTCCGGATCCCTGCCGGAGGAGGCGTTCTTCCGCCGCGACGGGCGGCGCGTCGAGGAAGGCGGCGGCCGGTACCACCTGGATCTGCGACACCCCGCCGCCCGCGCCCACCTGGACCGCGTGGTGGACCGCCTGGTCGGCGAATGGGGCGTCGGCTACCTGAAGCTCGACCACAACACCGACCCGGGCTCCGGCACCAGCAGCCACCCGGGAGAGGCACCGGCGGCCGGCCTGCTCGGCCACAACCGGGCCCACCTCGCCTGGCTCGACGGCATCCTGGACCGGCACCCGGACCTGGTGATCGAGAACTGCGCCTCCGGCGGCATGCGGATGGACCACGCCCTGCTCTCCCGGCTCCAGCTGCAGTCCACCAGCGACCAGCAGGACCTGCTGCGCTACGCGCCGATCGCGGCGTCGGCCCCCACCGCCGTCACGCCCGAGCAGGGCGCCGTCTGGGCCTACCCGCTGCCCGGGGACTCCCCCGACGAGGTCGCCCTGACCATGGCCAACGCGCTCCTCGGCCGCATCCACCTCTCCGGTCGGCTCACCGAACTGTCCTCGCAGGCCAGGGACTTGGTGCACGAGGCGGTAGCCGTCCACAAGGCGATCCGCGCCGACCTGCCGCAGGCGCTGCCCGCCTGGCCGCTCGGCCTCCCGGGCTGGGAGGACCCGTGGATCGCCCTGGCCCTGCACACCCCGGCCACCACCTACCTCACCGCCTGGCGCCGCTCCGGCGAGGAGAACGTCAGGGAGCTCGGTCTGCCCCACCTGGCCGGCGCCGAGGTCCGCGTCGAGGTGCTCTACCCGGCATCCAGCCAGGCCCGCGCCCTCTGGCACCCGGACACCGCCGAACTCACCCTGACCCTGCCGGCGGCCCCGTCCGCCGTCCTGCTGCGCCTCACCAGGAATCCGACCGGGAGGGATTGACGATGCCCCAGGTGTCCGCGCGCGGCCCACCGCGCCGGCCCGCATCCACACGGAACACGCTTCGCGTCCGGGCCCGACCCAGGCAGCCGCACCGGGCTCCTGCCGTCCAGAACGCGGGAGTTCGTTTCCCCCACTCGAACGCCACGCACCCCCACCCCACTGGAAGGACGCAGTGAAATGGTCAGCCCATTCGTGTCATGATCACGTCATAGCCGCCGCGGCGGCCCTGTCTCTCGCGGTCACCGGCGCGATCGCCGTCGCGGGGCCGCACGCCGCCGCCGCACCGCCCGCCGTCACCGCGAGCACCCTGTCGGTGTCGGTCGACGCCGCCCCGCAGCTCGCCACCGCTCCCGCCGAGGTGTCCTACAACGCCTCCGTCCCGCAGGGCGGCAGCGTCCAGTGGGCCTTCAAGGCCACCTGGTCCGGCAGTGACGCCAACCCCTCCGCCTTCCGGTTCAACGGCGCCCCCTGCGCGATCGGCTGAACCCGATGAGCCGGTGGTGCCCCGGGCCCCGGACCTCTCCAGGGCCAAGGGCCCGGGGCACCACCCCCGACCCGCACCCCCGAAAGGAACCGACCACGTGTCAGACCAGCCCCAGCCGACCGGCCCCCTCCCCAACCCGGTGATCCCCGGATTCCACCCGGACCCGAGCGTCTGCCGCGTGGGCGACGACTACTACCTCGTCTGCTCCAGCTTCGAGTACTTCCCCGGCATCCCCGTCTTCCACAGCCGCGACCTGTTCCACTGGACCCAGATCGGCAACGCCCTCGACCGGCCGAGCCAGCTGCGCCTGCCGCGCGAGTCCCCGTCCTCCGGCGGTATCTACGCCCCGACGCTGCGCCACCACGACGGCCGCTTCTGGCTGATCGTCACCAACGTCAGCGGCGACGGCAACCTGCTCTTCACCGCCACCGACCCGGCAGGCCCCTGGTCCGACCCGATCCGGCTGCCCGGCGTCCACGGCATCGACCCGGACCTCGCCTGGGACGAGGACGGCACCTGCTGGTGCACCGTCGCCGGCGTCTCCCAGGTCCGCCTCGACCCGGCCACCGGCGAGACCATCGGCGAGCCGCAGCGGATCTGGTCCGGCGCGCCCGGCGCCACCGCCCCCGAGGCCCCGCACCTGTACCGGATCGGCGCGTACTGGTACCTGATGATCGCCGAGGGCGGCACCGAGCGCGGCCACGCCGTCTCCATCGCCCGCGGCCCCTCGCCCTCGGGCCCGTTCGAGCCGTGCCCGGCCAACCCGGTGCTGACCCACCGCGGCATCGACAGTCCCATCCAGAACACCGGGCACGCCGACCTCGTCCAGGCCCCCGACGGCTCCTGGTGGATGGTGCTGCTCGCCGTCCGGCCGCGCGGCGGCACCCCCGCCTGGTACGTGCTCGGCCGGGAGACCTTCCTCGCCCCGGTCGCGTGGGTGGACGGCTGGCCGGTGGTCGGCCCGCTCACCACCGAACTGCCCACCCCCTCCTGGCCGTTGCACCCCGCGCCCGCAGTCCCCGCCCGGGACGACTTCGACCAGGCCGAGCTCCACCCCCAGTGGATCTCGGTGCGCGAGCGCCCCGAGCACCTGTGCACCACGAAGGAGCGCTCCGGCTGGCTCACCCTGCGCGCCGCGGGCGCCTCCCTGGACGAGAACGACGTGGTGTTCGTCGGCCGGCGCCAGCAGCACCTCGGCTGCCGGGCCCGCACCCTGATCGACCCCGCCGGGGGCCGCGGCGGCCTCGCCGTCCGCATGGACGAGGACCACCACTACGAGATCGAGGCGGCCGACGGCGAGGTGAAGGTCCTCGCCCGGATCGGCTCGCTGCGCACCGAGGTCGCCTCCCGTCCGGTGCCCTCCGGAGCCGTGGTGCTCGGTGTCGACGTCGTCCCCCGGCCGACGCGCGGCCCGCGCACCGGCCCCGACGACGTCATCCTCGGCGTCGAGGAGCCCGACGGCACCTTCGCCGTGCTCGCCGCCCTCGACGGGCGCTACCTCTCCACCGAGGTGGCCGGCGGCTTCACCGGCCGGGTCATCGGCATGTACGCCGCCGAAGGCACCGTCCACTTCGACCGGTTCGACTACGAGCCGCTCCTCCTTCCCTGACCACCCGTCAGGGGATTCCCCACCCGTTCACCCGAAAGGGACATGCCGTGAACGACGAACAGCAGACCGCCCGCCCACTCGCCCGCCGGCTCCACCGGACGGCCGGCCTCGTGGTGGCCCTGGTCACCACCGGCGCCCTCTGCGGCGGCACCGCCGTCGCCGCCCCCGCCGACCGGGCCCCGTCCACGGCCGAGGCCGCCGGGCTCAGGGTCCCCGACAACCCGATGGCCGCAGTCGCCCAGATGCAGCCCAGCTGGAACCTCGGCAACACCCTCGACGCGATCCCCGACGAGACCTCCTGGGGCAATCCCCTCACCACCAAGGCGACGTTCGACGGCCTCAAGGCCCAGGGCTTCCGCAGCGTCCGGATCCCCGTCACCTGGTACCCGCACCAGTCCGCGACCGCCCCGTACACCATCGACCCGGTGTGGATGAAGCGGGTGAAGCAGGTGGTCGACCTCGCCCTGGAGGACGGCCTCTACGTCGAGATCAACGTCCACCACGACTCGTGGCAGTGGATCAAGTACATGTCCACCGACCACGACAACATCGTGGCCCGGTTCGACTCCACCTGGCAGCAGATCGCCACCGCGTTCAAGGACGAGCCGCGCACGCTGCTCATGGAGAGCATCAACGAACCGCAGTTCGACGCCGCGACCGACGCCCAGAAGACCCAGTACCTGCGGGAACTCAACACCTCGTTCCACAGCATCGTGCGCAACTCCGGCGGCAGGAACAAGGACCGCCTGCTCGTCCTGCCCTCGGAGGAAACCAACAACGCCCAGCACTGGCTGGACGACCTGTCCACCACGATGAGCTCGCTGAACGACCGCAACCTGGTCGCCACCGTGCACTACTACAGCTGGTACCCCTTCAGCGTGAACATCGCGAACGACCCGACGTACGACGCCAAGGCCCAGTCGGACCTCACCGAGGGCTTCGCCCGCGTGCACGACACCTTCGTCGCCAAGGGCATCCCCGTCTACCTCGGCGAGTACGGCCTGCTCACCTCGCCCTACTCCGGCGTGGTCGAGCGCGGCGAGATGCTCAAGTACTTCGAGCACGTCAACTACGAGGCGCGGCGCAACGGCATGACCTCCGCCGTCTGGGACGCCTACAACGACTTCCTGAACCGTTCCACCATGCAGTGGATGGTCCCCGAGATGAAGGCCCTGATCCAGAGCTCCTGGCGGACCCGCTCGGGCACCGCCTCCACCGACAACCTCTTCGTGCCGAAGTCCGGCCCCATCGCCGCGCAGACCATCACCCTGAACCGCAACGGCCTCTGGTTCGCCGGGCTCTGGCAGGGCGACCGCCCGCTGATCCCCTTCATGGACTACACCCTCGACGACGACAAGCTCACCCTGACCGCCGACGCCCTCACCCGCCTCGCCGGAGACCGCGCCGCCGGCGTCAACGCCACCCTCGAAGTCCGGTACTCCGACGGCGTCCCGTGGAAGCTCTTCGTGCGCTCGTACGACAAGCCGACCATGGCCAACGCCACCGGGACGCTCGACGGGCTCACCATCCCCACCCGGTTCAACGGCGCCCTGATGGCCAACGTCCAGTCCACCTACGCCGACGGCACAGCGGCCGGCCCCGCGTCCTGGACCACCTACCAGTCGTTCGACAACCTCCGTGCCGACTACGGCGCCGACACCACCACTCTCAAGCCCGACTACGTCAAGTCCCTCAAGGACGGCGTCCCGGCGACGTTCACCTTCCGCTTCTGGACCGGCGACACCGTCACCTACACCGTCACCAGGACCGGTGACACCGTCACCGGCACCGCCTCCTGACCCCTGTTCCTCCCCGCCCCGGCTGCCGCCCCCGGCAGCCGGGGTTCCCACACGTCCCGAGGTGCACCCGTGTTCCCGCTGCCCCCGCGCGTCCCCGCGGCGGCCTCTCGGCCGACGACCGGGGCGGATCCGCTGCCGGCACTCCGGTCGAAGCGGATGCCCCCGTCCCGCACCGCCCTGGCGGTAGCCGCCCGAGCCCGGCGGGCGCTACCGCCGGGTCGGCCGCTGCATCACGGGGTGGTGGCTACGGGTGGGTGTTCTTGGTGGTGGGCTGGGTCTTCTGGTTGTAGAGCTCCTTGCCGTCCGCGTTGTAGGCGTGGACGTAGGGGGTCGGGGGGTGGGCGTTGGCGTCGGGGCCGGTGGAGATGGCCGCGGTGTAGGCGAAGGCGCCGTCTGCCATGACGGCCGGGTACTGGGTCGGGTCGTCGCCGTAGCTGATGGTGACCTTGGCGACCTCGGGTGTGTAGTGTCCGGCGCCCAGCGAGAGGTACTGCCCGGCACCGGTCGGGGTGCTGAAGCTGTCGAAGAACGAGATCAGGTGGCCGGTGCCCCACAGGCGGTCGTTGATGAACGTCGCGGGGACGGAGGTGCTGTGGCCCTTGTGGCCCTTCGACTCGCACTGCACGTACTGACCGGCGGAGTCGACGGCGATGACCACGCCGTCGGTGTCCGAGGAGGCGACGGGAGTGCGGACCGCGATCACCGCGTGGTACCGCGGCGCGTCGGACCCCAGGCAGGAACCCAGGATCCCGGCGACGGCCCCCGCATCGATCGGGGCCGTCGCCGTGCTGGTCACCGTGAAAGCCGCCGGGGTGGCCGTCACACCGGTAGCGGTCGAGCCGCTGCCGGAGGCCGGCGCGGTGGCGGGCTTGCTCTGGGCCGTGGGCGTGGCCGTGCGGGTGGAGGTGGGGGTGGGGGTGGAGGTGCCGGTTGCGGCCGTGGCCATTCCTCCCGCGGTCGCGATGGCCGCGGCGGCGACGGGGGCGGCGATGAGCATGATCGGGCGGATACGCATGAATCCGTGTCCTTTCCTGCGGGCGTCCGGTTGACGCCGGCTCCCCTGTACGCCTCCCGACGCCCGTCAGGTCACACCTCGCACACGTGATCCAGGTCATAGGCCGTGGGTGCAACCTCGGGACGGCGCCCGTGCGTACAGGGCGGGAGGCTTCACCCAGGACGCACGGCTTCACCGCCGCGGCCGAGTGGTGCCTCCTCGCGGGCCGCCTGTGCCGCGAGCTGACGGACAGTCCCGGAGGAGAGGCCCTTGATGACGCCACAGGAGTTCGACGCGTTCTACGCGGCGTCCTTCTCCCGCCTGACCGGGCAGCTCTACGCGCTCACCGGCAACTGGTCCGAAGCACAGGACGTGGTCCAGGAAGCCTTCATCCGGGCGTGGGACCGAAGGCGCAGCTTCGACCCGAACAGCGCCCCGGAGGCATGGATCCGGACCACCGCCCGGCGGCTGGCCCTGTCCCGCTGGCGACGCCTGGCCCGGGGCCTGCAGTTGGCCGCCGGCTACCACCACCGCCAAGCACCACCCACCGTCGAGCCGCCCACCGAGGAGCACCTGATGGTGGTGGCCGCGCTCCGCGAGCTGCCCGACGCGCAGCGGAGCGCCCTGGTCCTGCACCACATGTGCGACCTCTCCGTCGAGCAGGTCGCGGCCGAGACCGGCGCCAGCGTCAGCGCTGTCAAGAGCCGCCTCGCCCGCGGCCGGGCCGCGCTCGCGGCCGAACTCGCCGACCGGGCCCCGACCAGCGAGGAAGGAAAGCTCCGTGTCTGACCACGACCACGACACCCTCGGCGACCGGCTGCGGCTGCTCGGCACGCAGGTCCCCGCACCGATCCTGCCCGCTGCGGAGATCCGCCGACGCGCCGACCGGCGCCGCCACCGCCGGCGCGCCCTGGGCGCGACCGCGGCCTGCACGGCGGCAGCCCTGTGCCTGGCCCTCCCGTCCGCGCTGCACTCGCCGGGACCACAACCCTCACCGGAACCGCCGCAAGGAGCAGCCACCACAGCCGCTTCCTCCGCGTCGGCTTCACCCCGCCCCCCGGCGGCTTTCACGGTGACCAGCACGGCGACGGCCCCGATCGATGCGGGGGCCGTCGCCGGGATCCTGGGTTCCTGCCTGGGGTCCGACGCGCCGCGGTACCACGCGGTGATCGCGGTCCGCACTCCCGTCGCCTCCTCGGACACCGACGGCGTGGTCATCGCCGTCGACTCCGCCGGTCAGTACGTGCAGTGCGAGTCGAAGGGCCACAAGGGCCACAGCACCTCCGTCCCCGCGACGTTCATCAACGACCGCCTGTGGGGCACCGGCCACCTGATCTCGTTCTTCGACAGCTTCAGCACCCCGACCGGTGCCGGGCAGTACCTCTCGCTGGGCGCCGGACACTACACACCCGAGGTCGCCAAGGTCACCATCAGCTACGGCGACGACCCGACCCAGTACCCGGCCGTCATGGCAGACGGCGCCTTCGCCTACACCGCGGCCATCTCCACCGGCCCCGACGCCAACGCCCACCCCCCGACCCCCTACGTCCACGCCTACAACGCGGACGGCAAGGAGCTCTACAACCAGAAGACCCAGCCCACCACCAAGAACACCCACCCGTAGCCACCACCCCAGGCATCCCGTGGTGCAGCAGCCGACCCGGCGGTAAAGCCTCGGGTCGGCGGCTCGCGTCAGACGAGGGCGTAGGCCTCGGCCTGGCGGTCGATGAGGTGCGGGGTGATGCCGGCGAGGACCAGTCGCTGGTAGGGCGCGCTCTCGCGGTGGGCGGCCAGCGCGTTCTCGTCCTCGTACTCGGCGAAGACGACGAAGGCGCCTTGGTCCCGCAGGGAGCGGACCACCCGGAAGGAGAGCACGCCGGGCTCGGTGAGCGCGGCCTCGGTGACGGCGGGGAGCAGGTCGGCGACGTGCTGCTCGGCGCCGGTGTCGGCGAGCCAGTCGGTGATCACGACGAGGGACACGGAGGGTCCTTCCGGGTGGTGCGGGACGGTCCTGGTGAGGGGCGGTTCGGGCGGAGGGGTCAGGGGACGGTGACGACGATCTTGCCGCGGGTGTGGCCGGCGGCGTTGAGGCGCTGGGCGTCGGCCGCCTGCTCCAGCGGGAACGTCGCCGCGACCTCGACGGTGAGCCGGCCGCTCTCGACGAGGTCGGTCAGGGCGGTGAGGTCGGCGGCGTCGGGGCGCACGAAGACGTAGTGGCCGCCGAGGCCGAGGACGGCGCCGTCGGCGACGGAGGCGAGGCGGCCGCCTTCGGCGAGCAGCTCCGGCGAGATCCGGAGGGCTTCGCCGCCCACCAGGTCGAGTACGGCGTCGACGCCCTCCGGCGCCAGCGCGCGGACGCGGTCGGCCAGGCCGTCGCCGTAGGCCACCGGCTCGGCGCCGAGGGTGCGCAGGTAGTCGTGGTTGCGCTCGCTCGCGGTGCCGATCACCCGGGCACCGAGGGCGACGGCGATCTGGACGGCGAGTGAGCCGACCCCGCCGGCGGCCGCGTGGACCAGGACGGTGTCGCCCGGCTTGACTTCCAGGGCTCGGGTCAGCGCCTGGTAGGCGGTGAGGCCCGCCAGGGGCAGGCCGGCGGCCTGGGCGAAGTCGAGGTTGGCGGGCTTGCGGGCGACGGTGCGCACGGGCGCGGCGACGTACTCGGCGAAGGTGCCGCGGCGCACCATGTCCTCGCGGACGTAGCCGATCACCTCGTCGCCCGGCGTGAACTCGGTGACTCCGACGCCGACCCGCTCCACGACACCGGAGACGTCCCAGCCCGGGATCACGGGGAAGACCACGTCCATGGCGGCGTCGAGGTAACCGGCCTGGATCTTCCAGTCGACCGGGTTGACCGAGGCCGCCGCCACGCGGACCAGGACGGAGTCCGGGCCGAGCTTGGGCTCGGGCACGTCCCCGTACTCCAGGACGTCCGGTCCGCCGTAGCTGCGGTAGGTGATGGCCTTCATGGGTGGTGCTCCTCGCAAGAAGTATTGACTCACTCGATGGTTCATCCCATTAAGTAATACCGAAACGGTAGGACTGAACAGTTGAGGATGTCAAGTAATTCTCCGCAGCGCGCTTCCGGGCAGCGCGAACCGCCCGGCCACGCGTGGTGGCCGGGCGGCGACGATGGTCAAGGGCGCCTCACGGTCAGCGCCGGCGGGCGGTGACCAGGCGCTGCAGGACGATGAAGACGAACAGCAGGGCGCCGATGACGATCCGGGTCCACCAGGAGCTGAGGGTGCCCTGGAAGCTGATCACGGTCTGGATCAGGCCGAGCACCAGCACGCCGAGCAGGGTGCCCAGCACGTAGCCGGAGCCGCCGGTCAGCAGGGTGCCGCCGATGACGACCGCGGCGATCGCGTCGAGTTCCAGGCCCACCGCGTGCAGGCCGTAGCCGGACAGCATGTAGAAGGTGAGCAGGACGCCGCCGAGTGCGGAGCAGAAGCCGCTGATCGCGTAGACGGTGGTCTTGGTGCGCTGCACCGGCAGGCCCATCAGCAGCGCGGACTGCTCGCTGCCGCCGAGCGCGTACACGTTGCGGCCGAGCCGGGTGTAGTGCAGGACCACGAATCCGGCGGCGACCACCAGCAGGGCGACCAGCGCGCTCGGCGAGACGAACAGGTCACCGAGCGGGATCCGGGTCTGCGCCATGGCGGTGTACTGCGGGTCGGTGATGGAGATCGACTCGACGCTGATCGTGTAGCACAGGCCGCGGGCCAGGAACATGCCGGCCAGGGTGACGATGAACGGCTGGATCTCGAACACGTGGATGATCCAGCCCATCAACCAGCCTCCCGCGGTGCCCATCAGCAGGACCAGCGGGATCACCAGCAACGGCGGCCAGCCGTGCTGTTCGACCAGCCAGGCGGAGACCATGGTGGACAGCGCCACCACTGCGCCGACCGACAGGTCGATGCCGCCGGTCAGCACGACGAAGGTCATGCCGACCGCGACGACCAGCAGGAAGGCGTTGTCGATCAGCAGGTTGAGCACGACCTGGCCGGAGAAGAAGCCGTCGTACTGCGCCGAGCCGACGCCGAACATCGACACCAGCAGGACCGCGGTGACCAGCAGCGGGATCTGGCCGCGCAGGCGGGTCAGCAGGGCATTGGCGTTCATGCGCCGACCTCCCGGTTGGTGCGGGCCGCGGTGTGCGACCCGGTGTTGCGCCGGGTCCGCGTGCCACGGGCGGCCAGCTTGGCTCGGAACTTGGGCGACTGGACGAGGCAGACCGCGATCACGACGAACGCCTTGAACACCAGGGTGGTCTCCGGCGGGATGCCGATGGTGTAGACGGTGGTGGAGAGGGTCTGGATGATGAGCGCGCCCAGCACGGTGCCGCCGATCGAGAACCGGCCGCCGTTCAGCGAGGTCCCGCCGAGCACCACCGCGAGGATGGCGTCCAGCTCGATCCACAGCCCGGCGTTGTTGCCGTCGGCGGCCGAGACGTTGGAGGACACCATCAGGCCGGCCAGCGCCGCGCACAGCGCGCTGAACACGTAGACCAGGGCCACCAGGCGCATCGCCCGGATGCCGACCAGCCGGCTGGCCACGGGGTTGCCGCCGACGGACTCCAGCAGCAGCCCGAGCGCGGTGGAGCGGGTCAGCAGCACGGTGGCCAGCACCACGAGGGCGCTGAGCAGGATCGCGAACGGCATG
Organism: Streptomyces sp. 1114.5; assembly: GCF_003635085.1. Lineage (NCBI taxonomy): Bacteria > Bacillati > Actinomycetota > Actinomycetes > Kitasatosporales > Streptomycetaceae > Streptomyces > Streptomyces sp. 1114.5. The sequence goes on along the minus strand of NZ_RBXE01000001.1, from coordinate 4,922,511 downwards.
GTCAGCCAGTAGCCGCCGCCGATCATCTTGTACGGGTCGCTGGTGACGGTGATGATCTGGCCGTCGGTGATCAGCTGGGCCACACCGCGTCCGGCGACCATCAGGATCAGGGTGGCGATGATCGGCTGGACGCCGACCCTGGCCACCAGCAGCCCGTTGACCGTGCCGAGCACCAGGGCGGTGCCCAGCGCGATGCCGAGGGCGGTCAGCACGGTGCCGAGGCCGCCCGGGTCGGACGACTCGCTGATGTGCAGGCAGGCCAGGGCGCCGGAGATCGCGACGGTGGAACCGACCGACAGGTCGATGCCGCCGGTGGCGATCACCAGGGTCATGCCCAGGGACACCAGGATCAACGGGGCGCCGAAGTGCAGGATGTCGATCAGGGAGCCGTAGAGGTGGCCGCCCTGGACGTGGACGGCGAAGAAGTCGGGGGTGAAGGCGAGGTTGGCGACCAGGAGCACGACCAGCACCGCGGCCGGCCAGAACAACCGGGACCTGGTCACCGCCTTCACCGGGCTCGCCGCCGCCGTTGCCGTACTCACTGGTGCGCTCCGCTCGCGATGGTGGCCATGACGCGCTCCGGGGTGAGCGCGCCGTCGTTGTCGAGCTGGGCGACCATCCGGTGGTCGCGCAGCACGCCGATCCGGTGGCTGAGCCGCAGCACCTCCTCCAGTTCGGCGGAGATGAACAGGACCGCCATGCCGTCCTCGGCGAGGTTCGCCACCAGCTTCTGGATCTCGGCCTTGGCCCCGATGTCGATGCCCCGGGTGGGTTCGTCGAGGATCAGCAGCTTGGGGTCCGTGATCAGCCAGCGGGCGAGCAGCACCTTCTGCTGGTTGCCGCCGCTGAGGTTGCGCACCAGCGCCTCGGGGTTGCCGGGGCGGATGTCCAGCGCGCGGATCCAGCGCAGCGCGTACTCGTCCTGCGCGGAGCGCGACAGCGGGCGGATCCAGCCGCGGGAGGCCTGGAGCGCGAGCACGATGTTCTCGCGGACGGTCAGCTCGCCGACCAGGCCCTCGGTCTTGCGGTTCTCGGAGCAGAACGCGATGCCGTGGGCGATCGCGTCACGCGGGCTGCGCAGCGCGGTGACGGCGCCCTCGATCCGCAGGGTGCCGCCGTCGCTCTGGTCGGCGCCGAACAGCAGCCTGGCGGCCTCGGTCCGTCCGGAGCCCAGCAGCCCGGCCAGGCCGATCACTTCGCCGGGCCGGATGTCCAGGTCGTACGGCTCGACGGCTCCGCGCCGGGTCAGCCCGTCGGCCTCCAGGAACGCCGCCCCGCCCTGAGCCGGCGCGGTGCGTTCGCGCCGCTTGCCGCCGCCGAGCTGGTCGAGTCCGGCGAGTTCGGCGCCGATCATCCGGGAGACGAGTTCGACCTGGTTCAGCTCGCTGGTCAGGTACTCGCCTTCCAGTCGGCCGTTGCGCAGCACGGTCATCCGGTCGCAGATCTCGTAGATCTGGTCGAGGAAGTGCGAGACGAACAGGATCGCCACGCCCTGGTCGCGCAACCGCCGCATGACGGCGAAGAGTTGGCGCACCTCGTCGCGGTCCAGGCTGGAGGTCGGCTCGTCCAGGATCAGCACCTTGGCGGAGACGTCCACCGCGCGGACGATCGCCACCAGCTGCTGGACGGCGATGGAGTAGCTGTTCAGCGGTGCGCTGACGTCGATGTCCAGGTCCAGCTCGCGGACCAGCTCGGCGGCCCGGCGGCGCATCTCGGCCCAGTTGATCAGGCCGAACCGGCGGGGTTCGCGCCCGATGAAGATGTTCTCCGCGACCGACAGGTTCGGGCAGAGGTTCACCTCCTGGTAGACCGTGCTGATGCCGGCCTCCTGTGCCTGCAGCGGCCCGGCGACCCGCACCGGCTCGCCGGCCAGCGCCACTTCGCCGCCGTCCGACTGGTAGACGCCGGTGAGCACCTTGATCAGCGTGGACTTCCCGGCGCCGTTCTCCCCCATCAGGGCGTGCACCTCGCCGGGGAAGAGCCGGAAGTCGACCCCGTCCAGCGCCACCACCCCGGGGAACTCCTTGCGGATCCCCCGGACTTCCAGGACCGGTTGCTGCCGCACCCCGGTTCTCCTCTCGTGTTTCCCGGGCACCTCGTGCCTCCCGGGCCTTTCGCGTCTCCCGGACGCGTCCCGCCCTCGGGCGGTCCGGTCCGGACCGTGCGGGGCCTGAGCACAGGAACGGCCCCGCACGGTCGGGGTGGGTCAGTACTGACGGTTCGGCAGGGCCGCGGTGGCCTGCTCGGGGGTGAAGGTGCCCTCCTCCGTCTTGATCCGGCGCGGAACCTGCTCACCCGCCTTGACCTTCTTCGCCAGGTCCATCAGCTGGTCGCCGAGCAGCGGGTTGCACTCGACATCGAAGTTGATCTTTCCCTGGCTCATGGCGGTGAAGGCGTCCTTGACGCCGTCCACCGAGACGATCTTGATGTCGGTGCCCGGCTTCTTGCCGGCCTCCTCGATCGCCTGGATCGCGCCGAGCGCCATGTCGTCGTTGTGCGCGTACAGCACGTCGATCTTCGGCTGGGACTTCAGGAAGGCCTGCATGACCTCCTTGCCCTTGGCGCGGGTGAAGTCGCCGGTCTGCGAGGCGACCACCTTGAACTTGGGCTCGCCCTTGACGGCGTCCGCGAAGCCGGACTTGCGGTCGTTGGCCGGCGCCGAACCGGTGGTGCCCTCCAGCTGGACGACGTTCACGTCACCGCTGGCGGCCGCGTACTCCTTGACCAGCCAGTCGCCGGCCTTCTTGCCCTCCTCGACGAAGTCCGAGCCGAGGAAGGAGGCGTAGAGCGACTCGTCCTTGGAGTCCACCGCCCGGTCGGTCAGGATGACCGGGATGTGCGCGTCCTTGGCCTCCTTCAGGACGGTGTCCCAACCCGACTCCACCACCGGCGAGAAGGCGATCACGTCGACCTTCTGCTGGATGAACGAGCGGATCGCCTTGATCTGGTTCTCCTGCTTCTGCTGCGCGTCGGAGAACTTCAGCTCGATGCCGGCCTTCTTCGCCGCCTCCTGGATCGACTTGGTGTTGGCGGTGCGCCAACCGCTCTCCGCGCCGACCTGCGAGAAGCCCACGACGAGCTTGTGGCCGGAACCCTGGCCGGCCGAGCCTCCGCCGCCGGAACCACAGGCGGCGAGGACGGCGACCATCGCACCGGCAACCAGGACCGACGCAACTCTCTTGGACATGTGGGGACTTCCTCTCGGGATCGTCGATCGCACGGACGGCGGCAACGGCCCGCGTTCACGGGGTGGGGCGAAACGACTGGGGGGCGAGGTGCGGCCCGGGGGCGGCGCGACACCATCTCGTCCAGCGGGGCGCGGTGGTGACGCTGTTGCACTTGAGACGAGATTGTTAGCGCTAACAATCGGGTCGACAAGACCCGCCCCCGCCCGTTATCCAATCTTGACCTGCGGCGCGACGAGGCCCTGGCCAATTTCCGGTCTGTTACGGCCTCTTGACGCCCCGATGGCCGGGCCGGCTTCATGTCGACGATGGGAGCGCTCCCATTCACCGGGCTCCCCTGCTCCGGCTCCTGAGCGCCACCGCGTTCGCCCCGGCTGCGCGGCTGCCCGCCGCACCGTGACGGTGCGGCGGGCAGGCCTGTTCCCGGAGCCGGCCGGGGGGCGGGAACGGGCGGCGGCGGGACCTCGTCACGGCCGACCGGTCACAGCCGGGCGCGCGGGGAGTCACTCGCCCGGTGTCATCCCAGCTTCCACTGCTGGTTGCTGCCGCCGCTGCAGGTCCACAGCTGGACCGGCGTGCCGTCGCCGGTGGCCAGACCGGCCACGTCCAGGCAGAGCCCCGACTGCACCCCGGTGACGGTGCCGTTCGGGTTCAGCTGCCACTGCTGGTTGGCCTGGCCGTTGCAGGACCAGACGATCGCCTTGGTGCCGGGGCTGGTGCCGTGCGCCTCGGCGTCCAGGCACAGCGTGCTGCCGCCCACCGTCACGGTCAGCTGGTTCGACGCCGTACGGGTCCAGGTCTGGTTCGCACCGCCGTTGCACGGGTAGATCTGCTGCTGCGTGCCGAGCGTCGTGCCGTTCGCGTCGGTGAGGCACTTGCCCGCGGCCACCGCCTTCAGCGCACCGGTCGTGCCGCCGCCGGACGTCCCCCCGTCCAGGCCCATGAAGTGGACGGCAGTGGCCGCCATGGCCGTACCCTGCACCGGCAGTTGGTGCCCGGCCCCGGCGATGCTGTACGCCTCGACCTGGGTGACGCCGGCGCTGTTGTCGTACCGGGTGCGGTTCCAGTTCGCGGCGGGGGTGTCGGTGGCCGAGGGGGTCTGGCTCACGCCGAGGACGTCGGTCCACTCCTTGATCTCTTCACCGAGGTTGTTGTGGCTGAGGGTGGTGTCGGCGGTCCCGTGCCACAGCTGCACCCGCGGACGCGGACCGGTGTAGCCGCGATCGGCACCACGCACCAGATTGCCCCATTGCTGCGGAGTCATGGAGACCTGCCCCTGGGCGCAGGGGCCGTTCCAGCCGCGGACGGTGCCGGTGTAGAAGCAGTGGTACGGCACGCCCATGAACGCCGCGCCCGCCTTGAACACGTCGGGGTAGTCGGCGAGCATCACGTTCGTCATCATCCCGCCCGACGACTCCCCGGTCACGTACACGGCGTCGGCGTTGCCGCCGTAGTGCTGCTCCGCGTAGGTGATCATCGACATCAGCCCGACCGGGTCACTGCCGCCGTTGCGGGTCAGCGCCTGGTCGGAGGAGACGTCCCAGCAGCTCCCGCTGGGGTTCGTCGAGGGGTAGATGACGAGGAACCCGTACCGGTCGGCCAGCGACCCGAAGTCGGTGCTGGAGTACATGTAGGGCCCGGTCCCCTGGCACCCGTGCAGGGCCAGCAGGATCGGCGGGTTGGGCCTGACGTTGTTCGGCACGTACAGGTGCATCAGCAGCCCGGTCGGGTTGGTGCCGAAGTTCGTGATCTGGGTCAGCGACGCGGCGGCGGCCTGCGGGGCCGCCTGCAGGCTCAGGCCGACCGCGAGGCCGACCGCGGCGAGCAGGCCCAGTAAGCGGGACGTCAACGAGCGGAAGCGGAACACGGGATCTCTCCGTTCGAGTGTGTCGTGGGTGGGAAGGAGGTCCTGGGCGCCACCACCTGCGGTGCCACCACCCGCGGTGCCACCGGGTACGGCCGCCACCGCGGAGGAACCTCCACCGGTACTCGGGTCAGGCGGAGTGGAACGTCGGGTGCAGGCGCCGGGTGTGGTCCAGGACGCGGACCGGCCCCTCCAGTCGGACGGTCGCGGTGAGCCGGATGTCGGTACTGGAGGCGGCGACGCGCAGCTCCAACTCCCCCGGCTCGACGATGCGTCGCCCGTCGCGTCCGGTGAAGGACGCGAGGTCCGCCGGGACGACGACCCGCAGCCGGGTCTGCGTGCCCGCGGCGAGGGTGACCCGCCGGTAGCCGATCAGCCGCTGCACCGGCTGGACCACGCTGGCGACCGGGTCGTGCAGGTAGAGCTGGACGGTCTCGCTGCCGGTCCGGTCGCCGGTGTTGCGCAGGGTGAAGGCGAGGCCGACCGCCCCGTCGGTCGCGGCGGTCGCCTGCTCCACCTCCAGGTCGGTCCAGGCGAAGGTCGTGTAGCCGATGCCGTGCCCGAACCCGAACGCCGGGGTGGGGTCGGTGCTGGACACCTCGCTCGGACCGGCCAGTCGGGCGGCGAGGTAGGTGGAGGGCTGGACGCCCGGGCGGGCCGGGATGCTGACGGGCAGCCGGCCCGAGGGGTCGGTCCGTCCGCTGAGCACGGCGGCGACCGCCTCGGTGCCGGCCTCGCCCGGGAAGAAGGTCTGCACCAGGGCCGCCGCCTCGGTCACCGCGCGCCCCAGCGCGTAGGGACGGCCGGCCAGCAGCACCGGCACGACCGGCGTGCCGGTGTCCAGCAGGGCGTCGAGCAACTGCTGCTGCACGCCGGGCAGTTGCAGGGACTCGGCGTCGCAGCCCTCGCCGCTGGTGCCGCGCCCGAACAAGCCGGCCCGGTCGCCCAGGGCGACGATCGCGACATCGGCGCTCCGGGCCGCCTCGACGGCCTCGGCGAAGCCGGAGGTGTCGGCCCCGTCGATGCTCGCCCCGGCCACGGTCCGGAGCTCGCTGCCGGGGAACTCCGCCGCCAGCGCCTGTCGCAGCGTCCGCAGTTCGATGCCGATCGGGACGTCGGGGTGCTGGCCGCCGACGTGCACCGGGAAGGCGTAGCAGCCGAGCACCGAGGTCGGGGTGTCGGAGTTGGGGCCGATCAGCGCGATCCGGCGGGGGTGGCGCAGCGGCAGGGTGCCGTCGTTGCGCAGCAGCACCACGGCCTGCTCGGCGATCTCCCGGGCCAGGGCGCGGTTCTCCGGGCCGTCCAGGTCGACCGAGCCGCGCAGCCTGGCCGGGTCGTCGAGCGGGCGGCCGGAGAGCGCCGCCGGGACGGCGTCCCAGTCCCCGTCCAGCAGGCCGAGTTGGGCCTTCTGCACCAGCACCCGGCGCAGCGCCCGGTCGACCAGCGCCTCGGACACCGTCCCGTCCTCGACGGCGCGCAGCAGCGGCTCGCCGAAGGTCTTGACCGTCGGCAGCTCCACGTCCACGCCACTGGCCAGGGCGAGGGCCGCCGCCTCGGCCCAGTCCCCGGCGACGCCGTGCAACAGCTTGAGGAAGGCGATGCCGAAGTAGTCGGCGACCACCGTCCCCTCGAAGCCCCAGGTGTCGCGCAGCAGCCCGGTGAGCAGCGCCTCGTCGGCGGCCGAGGGGACGCCGTCGGTGTCGGTGTAGGCGTGCATGACCGACCGGGGGCGGCCCTCGCGCACCGCCATCTCGAAGGGCGGGAGGATCACGTCGGCGCGTTCGCGGGTGCCCATGCCCACGGGGGCGAGGTTGCGTCCGGCGCGCGAGGCGGAGTAGCCGGCGAAGTGCTTGAGCGTGGCCACGATCCCGGCGGACTCCAGGCCCTGGACGTAGGCGGTGGCCACCGTGCCGACCAGGTAGGGGTCTTCGCCGATGGTCTCCTCGACCCGGCCCCAGCGGGCGTCGCGGACGACGTCGAGGACGGGGGCCAGGCCCTGGTGGATGCCGACCGCGCGCAGGTCGCGCCCGATGGCGGCGGCCATCCGCCGGATCAGGTCCGGATCGAAGGTGGCGCCCCAGGAGAGCGGCACCGGGTAGGCGGTGGCGCCCCAGGCGGCGAACCCGGCCAGGCACTCCTCGTGCGCGAGGGCGGGGATGCCGAACCGGTTGGCGGCGGCGATGCGCTGCTGGCTGCGGGCGAGCGAGAGCGCGCCCAGCGCCGGGTCGACCGGTGCCGTGCCGAAGGGCCGGGTCAACTGGCCGAGTCCGGACGGGAGCAGGTCGTCGAGGTCGGGTGCCTCCTCCATGTCGTGTTGGTGCGGGGCGACGTCGCCGCCCTCGTCGGAGGCGCCGACCCAGACGCCGACGAGCTGGGCCAGTTTCTCCGGCAGCGTCATCTCGGCGATCAGGGCGTGCGCGCGTTCCTCGGGGCTGAGCGCGCGGTCGCGCCAGCGGTCGGTCGGTTCAGCGGACGGGGCGGCGAGGTTCATGGTGCCGGTCACTTCCCTCCGACGCCCATGAGGCCCTGGACCAAGGCACGTCGGGCGAACAGGTAGACGACGAAGACGGGGAGCATCGACAGCACGACGGCGCTCAGCAGCCCGGGCACGTCGACGCCGTGCTCGGTCTGGAAGTCGTACAGGCCGAGGGTGATGACCTTGGTGCTCTCCGACTGGGTGAGGATCAGCGGGAACAGGAAGCCGTTCCACGCCTGCAGGGCGGCGAAGACCACGACGGACGACAGGCCGCCCCTGGACAGCGGCAGCACCAGCTGCCAGAAGACCCGCCACGGCGAGGCGCCGTCCATGGCCATGGCCTCGTAGAGCTCGCCGGAGATGTCCCGCATGGCGCCAGTGAGGACCAGCGTGCACACCGGCAGGCAGAACGCGGCGGTGGGCAGGATGACGCCGATCAGGTGGTCGTAGAGGCCGGCCTTGCTGATGACGTAGAACATCGGCACGATCACGGCCTGCGCCGGGATCGCCAGCCCCAGCAGGAAGATCCGGAAGACCGTGCCGATGGTCCGGCCCCGGGCCCGCACGATGGCGTAGGCGAGCGGGGGCACCACGAGCAGCACGATGGCGACCACGCTCACGGTGACCACGAGCGTGTTGAGGAAGTCCCGGCCGAAGCCGTTGGAGAAGTCGTCGAGGTAGTTCTGCAGGGTCAGCTCGGAGGGGAAGGTGAGCGGGCCCTGCGAGGAGTAGTCGGAGCGGGTCCGGAACGTGGAGATCAGCAGGACGTACAGCGGGAAGCCCACCAGGGCCAGCCAGACCAGCGAGCCGAGCCCGGCGAGGTGGTTGGGGCGCCGGCGCATCACAGTCCCTCCGTGGTGCTGCGCATCCGGTCGTAGCCGGACAGGCGCACGACGGCGAGCGAGATCAGCGTGGCGGCCACCACGAGGACCAGGGCGATCGCCGAGCCCGCGCCGAAGTCGAAGCTCTTGAAGGCCTGTTGGTACATGTAGTAGGCGCTGTTGGTGGTGTCGGTGCCGGGACCGCCCTGGGTGAGGATGAGGACGGTGTCGAAGGTGGTGAGTCCGCCGACCACCATCAGGATCACCGAGGTGATGGCGGTGTTCCGCAGCTGCGGAAGGGTGATGTGGAAGAACTGCCGCACCTTGCCCGCGCCGTCGATCGACGCGGCCTGGTAGAGCACCTGCGGGATCGCCCGGGCGCCGCCCTGGTAGAGCAGGGCGTGCATGGGCGTCCACTGCCACATGCCGACGAAGGTGAGCACCGCGATGGCGCTTCCCTGACTTCCCATCAGGTTGCCGTCGCCGAACAGCCATTCCAGTTCCGATGGCACGCCGAAGTTGGGATCCAGGATGGCGCGCCAGACCACCGAGACCGCGGTCGCGGACAGCAGCAGCGGGACGAAGAAGATCGCGGACAGCACGGCGCGGTTGCGCTGGTGACCGGCCGCCCACACGCCCAGCAGGAGGCTCACCGGGGTCTGCACGACCACGCCGGCCGCGGTCAGCAGCAGGGTCAGCCAGACGCTCTGCGTCATCACCGGGTCGTGCAGCAGCCTGGTCCAGTTGGCGAGGCCGTTGAACCGGGGGGCGTCGACGCCGTTCCAGCTGGTGAAGGAGAGCACCGCCACCAGCACCAGCGGCACGATCGCGAACAGCAGGAAGAACACCGTCGCGGGTACGGCCCAGACGAGGCCCGGGCGGGTCACCCCGACGCCGGACCGGCTCGCCGCCCGGGGCGGGGAACCGGTCCGGCGCCCCGCCGACGGCGGCCGGACGCGGACACGAAGGAGGAAGCACTCATGGCGGTTCCCCTCAGGAGGCGGGCAGGGCCTGCATGGCCTTGGCGAAGCCGTCCACGTCGAGCTTGCCGTCGAAGAACTGCTGGACGGCGGTGTGGATCGGCGCGTTGGCGGCCGGCGGGTACGCCTGGTCCCAGGACAGCTGGAACGAGGGGGCGGCCTTGACCAGGTCGTACTGGTACTTCGAGTAGTCGGGGTTGGCCGCGGTGCCGAGGAACTGCTCGGTGTTGGTGGTGGTCGGCAGGTTGCCGATCGCCAGCTGTGCCTTCACGAACTCGTCGGAGTACATGAGTTTCAGGAAGGCGGCCGCCGCCTCGGGGTGCTTGCTCTTCTTCAGCACCGAGTAGAAGTTGTTGGTGTTGCCGACCACGTTGGCCGGGTCGCCCTTGCCGCCGGGGATGCCGGGGAACCCGCCGTACCCGAGGGCGCCCTTGGCGAAGTCGGGGTTGGCGTCCTGCTGGGTGGCGTACTCCCAGGAGCCCATCAGCTCGAAGGCCGCCTTGCCCTTGGCGAGCAGGGCCGGGGAGCCGCCGTCGGTGAACTTGACCGAGTCGAAGTTCGAGCCGAACGCGCCGGCGTCGACCAGCTGCTTGAGCATGCCCAGGGCCTTCTTGGCGTCCTCGCTCTCCCAGGCGCCCTTGTCGCCGGACAGCGCCTTCTGGAACAGCTCGGGGCCCGCGACGCGGTCGAAGACGTACTCGTACCACATCAGGGTCGGCCACTGGTCACCACCGCCGAGGGCGAACGGGGTGACGCCCTTGGCCTTGAGCACCCGGACGGCGTCGAGCAGGTCGTCCCAGGTCTTCGGGACGCCCAGGCCGGCGTCGGCCAGCACCTTCTTGTTGTGGAACAGCAGCACGGGCTGGGTGCCGCGCATCGGGATGCCGTAGGACTTGCCGTCGATCACCGCGGTGTTGAACACCGAGGACAGGAAGTTGCTCTTCAGCCCCGGGTCCGCGGCGATCATGTCGTCCAACGGGAGCAGTAGGCCGGACTTCACGTAGGGCTGGATGCTGCCGCCGCCCCAGTTGAAGAAGACGTCCGGCGCCTGCGGGGTGTTGATGACGGTGTTGAGCTTGGCCTGGTAGTCCGCGCCGGGGATGGTGTCCAGGACGGCCTTGACCTTCGAGGTCTTGTTGAAGGTCTCGACCAGTTGCTTCTCGACCTTGTTGCTGGCGTCCCCGTAGACCAGCACGTGGATCGTGCCGGAGTCCCCGCCGGCGGAGGACCCGCCACTGCCGCAGGCGGTCATCCCCACCATGGCCGCGGCCAGACCGAGCGCACCGACTAACGTGCGTCGCTTCATCAGCAGTCTCCTAAAGTTTCGATCCGCTTCTCGAAATCCACGCTGCGCCGGACGCTAGGTTGCGGAGACGTTTCGGGTCAATCCCTCGTACCGAGGGTTACTGAAGCGTGATGCGTCAACTGCCCTGCGCCGCCCGTGTCCTATGCTGCGTCCATGGAAAAGGGCGATGAACTGGGGCGGGTGACGCTGGCCGACATCGCGCGCGAGGCCGAGGTCTCCGTTTCGACGGTTTCGAAGGTCCTCAACGGCCGCACCGATGTCTCGGCGCCCACCCGTGTCCGCGTCGAGCGGATCCTGCGCGCCCACGACTACCGGCGCGCCGCGCGCAGCAGTGCCGAGGCGCCCCTGGTCGAGATCGTCTTCCACGAGCTCGACAGCCTCTGGGCGATGGAACTCCTGCGCGGCGTCGAGGCCGTGGCGAGCGAGCACGGCGCCGCCATGGTGGTCACCCGCAGCGGTTCACGCCACGCCCCGGGAGCGGAGTGGATCGAGGCGGTGTTGCGCCGGCGCCCCCTCGGAGTCGTCCTGGTCTTCTCCAGCCTGCCGCCCGAGCTGAAGCGCCAACTGCGGGCGCGGTCCATCCCGTTCGTGATCATCGACCCGGCCGGCAACCCCGATCCGGACGTGCCCTCGGTGGGCTCGGCGAACTGGGCCGGCGGTCTCGCCGCCACCCGGCACCTGATCGAACTCGGCCACCGGCGCATCGCCATCGTCACCGGCCCCGCGGACACCCTCTGCTCGCTGGCCCGACTGGACGGCTACCGCTCGGCGATGTCCATGGCCGGCCTACGGGTCGACCCCACCCTGACCGCCTTCGGCGATTTCCACGCGGAGGGCGGATTCGCCCGCGCCAAGCGGTTGTTGGAGCTCCCGAAGCCGCCTACCGCGATCTTCGCCGGCAGCGACCTGCAGGCGCTCGGCGTCATGGAGGCCGCCCGGGTCTGCGGCCTGCGCGTGCCCGAGGACCTGTCCGTCGTCGGCTACGACGACCTGGACATCGCCCAGTGGAGCAGCCCCGCACTGACCACCGTCCGCCAACCCCTGCGCGAGATGGGCGAACAGGCGACCCGCCTGATCCTCGCCCTGCGCACCGGGGAGGCCCCGGCGACACCCACCCGGCTCGAACTCTCGACCACCCTGGTGGTGCGCTCCAGCACCGTGCCGCCCGGCCGGCGCTGAGCCGGGCACGGTCCGGCCGGGCGCCGAGCCGGTACGGCCCGGGCCTTCCCGGCGGCTTCGGCCCCGAAACTTTCGAAACGCCGGCCCTGCCGCCGGACCTGCCCGTGGACCCCCTGCGCTCCCCGCCACCAGGGCCGACGCCGCCCAATGTCCCCATTTGCCGGGGCGAGACCGGGGCGAACCTGTCGAAGTTTTGACCGAAAGCGTTGACAGCCTCTCGGACGCGGGCCAACACTGTCGCCGTCGACAAGTCCGAACTGCGGCCTCGGATCGGGGTCGTGTTCGCCAAACCACCGTCGGGTCACCGGCGTTGGTGACCGGTCGACTCCGTGCACCGCCTTCGCGACGCCGTCGGGCACCTCCTGACGACGCGCATCGCCTTGCCTGAGGGTCCGCCTGGACATGTCGGTCAGGGCGCGCCTGCGCGTGAATTGTTAGCGCTCACAGGCGTGTCGACACGTCAGGACGATCCCTCCCGTCGGGACGAAGCGCCGGCCCCCACCGGCGCGGAGGCCGTTCCCCACCCAAAGGAGCACGATCCGTCATGTCATGGCTCACTCAAAAGAAACGTCCCCGCAACGTCCTGACGGCAGCCGCCTGCCTCGCCGTCAGCTCGGTCACGGTCATCGCCGCGAGCCCCATGGCCCACGGCGCCGGGGCGAGCACGCTGGGCGCGGCGGCGGCCGGCAGCGGCCGCTACTTCGGCACCGCGGTGGCCGCGGGCAGGCTCGGAGACTCGACGTACTCCACCATCCTCGACCGGGAGTTCAACACGATCACCCCGGAGAACGAGATGAAGTGGGACAGCACCGAACCCTCCCGGGGATCGTTCAACTTCGGCCCCGGCGACACGATCGTCAACCACGCCGCCGCACACGGCCAGAAGATGCGCGGCCACACCCTGGTCTGGCACTCCCAACTGCCCGGCTGGGTCAAGTCCATCAACGACGCCGGCACCCTGCGCGGCGTGATGAACAACCACATCACCCAGGAAGCCACCCACTACAAGGGGAAGATCTACGCCTGGGACGTGGTCAACGAGGCCTTCGCCGACGACGGCAGCGGCCGCCACCGCAGCTCCGTCTTCCAGAACCTGCTGGGCGACGGCTTCATCGAGGAGGCGTTCCGCACCGCGCGCGCCGCCGACCCCGGTGCCAAGCTCTGCTACAACGACTACAACATCGAGAACTGGTCCGACGCCAAGACCCAGGGCGTCTACCGCATGGTCAAGGACTTCAAGTCCCGCGGCGTACCCATCGACTGCGTCGGCTTCCAGAGCCACTTCGGCAACGGCGGCGCCCCGGCGAGCTTCCGCACCACCCTGGCCAACTTCGCCGCGCTCGGCGTCGACGTCCAGCTCACCGAACTCGACATCGCCCAGGCTCCCGCCAACGCCTACGCCGACACCGTCCGGGCCTGCCTCGACACCGCCCGCTGCACCGGCATCACCGTGTGGGGCATCCGCGACAGCGACTCCTGGCGCAGCGGCGAGAACCCGCTGCTGTTCGACAACAACGGCAACAAGAAAGCCGCCTACGGCGCGGTACTCACCGCCCTGAACGGGAGCAGCGGCGGCACCCCGAGCGGAGACATCGTCTCCGGCGCTGCCTACACGCTCTCCGGCGCAGCCGCCGGGCGCGTCCTCGACGAGCCCGCGGGACAGAACGGCAACGGCACCCCGCTCCAGGTCTGGGACTCCAGCGGCGCCGCCAACCAGCAGTGGCGGGCCGACCGCAACAACGACGGCACCTACACCCTCACCAACCTCGCCAGCGGCCGGGTCCTGGACGAGCCGGGCGGCCAGACGGGCAACGGCACGAGGCTGCAGGTCTGGGACGCCAACGGCGGTGCCAATCAGCACTGGAAGGCCGCCCGCAACGGAGACGGCACCTACACCCTGACCAACGCCGCCAGCGGCCGCGCCCTGGAGACCCCCGGCGGGCAGACCGCCAACGGCACGGCCGTCCAGGTCTGGGACTCCACCGGCAGCGCCAACCAGCACTGGAGCTTCAAGTGAGGCGCCCGCGGGTGTCCCGCCCGCGGCTGTCCGTGATGCTCACCGCCGTGGTCGCAGCCGTGGCGGCCCTGGCGGCGATGCTCGTCGCCGGCCCGGCGGCCCAGGCGGCCACCAGCGGTGCCCTGCGCGGTGTCGGCTCCGGCCGGTGTCTCGACGTGCGGAACGCCAGTCAGAGCGACGGCGCGTCCCTGCAGATCCACGACTGCTCGAACGGGACCAACCAGCTGTGGACGGCCACGTCCGCCAACCAGCTGACCGTCTATGGCAACAAGTGCCTCGACGTCCCCGGCCACGCCACCACGGCCGGCACCCGGGTGCAGATCTGGACCTGCAGCGGCGGCGCCAACCAGCAGTGGCGAGTGAACGCCGACGGCACGGTGGTCGGCGTGGAGTCCGGACTCTGCCTGGACGTCGCGGGCGCCGGCACCGCCAACGGCACGGCGGTGCAGATCTGGACGTGCAACGGCGGCAGCAACCAGAACTGGACCGGCCTGTCCCCGTCCCCGCCGGGCGGCACCTGCGCCCTGCCGTCGACCTACCGCTGGTCCTCGTCCGGCGCGCTGGCCCAGCCGGCCAACGGGTGGGCGTCGGTGAAGGACTTCACCGACGTGGTGTACAACGGCAAGCACCTGGTCTACGCCTCGAACGTGAACGGCTCCTCGTACGGCTCGATGGCCTTCGCCCCGTTCACCAACTGGTCGGACATGGCGTCGGCCCCCCAGACCGGGATGAACCAGGCCGCGGTGGCACCCACGCTGTTCTACTTCGCGCCCAAGAACATCTGGGTGCTGGCCTACCAGTGGGGTGCGTGGCCGTTCATCTACCGCACCTCCAGCGACCCGACGAACCCCAACGGCTGGTCCGCGCCGCAGCCGCTGTTCACCGGCTCCATCCCCAACTCCGGTACCGGCCCGATCGACCAGACCCTGATCGGCGACGACCAGAACATGTACCTGTTCTTCGCCGGTGACAACGGCAGCATCTACCGGGCGAGCATGCCGATCGGGAACTTCCCGGGCAACTTCGGCTCCTCGTACACCACCGTCATGACCGACACCGTGAAGAACCTCTTCGAGGCACCGCAGGTCTACAAGGTCAAGGACCGGAACCAGTACCTCATGATCGTCGAGGCCCGCGGCGCCAACGAGCAGCGCTACTTCCGCTCCTTCACCGCCACCAGCCTGGGCGGCACCTGGACCCCGCAGGCCGCGAGCGAGAACTCCCCCTTCGCCGGCAAGGCCAACAGCGGCGCCACCTGGACCGACGACATCAGCCACGGCGACCTCGTCCGCAACAACCCCGACCAGACCATGACCATCGACCCCTGCAACCTCCAACTCCTCTACCAGGGCAAGTCCCCCACCGCCACCGGCCCCTACGACCAGCTCCCCTGGCGCCCGGGCCTGCTCACCCTCCAGCGCTGAGCCCTCCCAGCTCCGCCACGGGGAACCCCCAGCCGATCACGGCTGGGGGTTCCCTCCCCGTGAACAGACCAGGGGACGATCGGGGGGCCTCCTGACGGGCCCGTCAGGAGGACTTCCGCACCACCAGCTCGGTCGGCAGCACCAGCCGGGACGGCTCCGCGCCGCCATCGCCGGCGATCTGCCGCAGCAGGAGTCCGGCCATCGTGCGACCCATCTGCTCGATCGGCTGGCGGACGGTGGTCAGCGGCGGGTCGAGGTGGCGGGCCACCGGCGAGTCGTCGACGCCCACCAGCGCGACGTCACCGGGCACGTCCAGGCCCCTGGCCCGCAGGACGGCGAGGGCGCCCACTGCCATCAGGTCGGAGGCGGCGAACACCGCGTCCAGGTCGGGGCACCGCGCCAGCAGCTCGCGCATCGCCCGGCGGCCGCCGTCCTCCGTGAAGTCCCCCGTGGCGACGAGGTGTTCGTCCCCGGGCAGTCCGGCCGCGGCCAGCCCCGCACGGTACCCGGCGAGCCGGCCCTGGGCGGCGTCCATGTCGAGCGGGCCGGTGATGGTGGCGATGCGGCGCCGCCCGCGCCCGGCCAGGTGCTCCACGGCCGAGCGGCCGGCGCCCACGTTGTCGGAGTCGACATACGCCACCGGCTCCTGCGGCGAGCGCCGCCCGTTGAGCACGGCCGGTAGGCCCAGCGCGCGCACCTGGTCCGGCAGCGGGTCGTCCCGGTGGACGGAGACCAGCAGCACCCCGTCCACCCGCTGGGCGGCGAGGTACTGCTCGAAGCGCTGCCGCTCCTGCTCGGTACGGATCAGCGTGAGCAGCAACTGCTTGTCCGCCGCGCCCAGTTCGGCGCTCACGCCACGGATGATGTCCAGGAAGTAAGGCTCCGCGAACAGCCGCGCCTCGGCCTCGGGCACGACCAGCGCGACCGCGTCGGTCCGGCTGCCGGCCAGGGCCCGGGCCGCCCGGTCGGGCACGTAGCCGAGCTCCGCGATGGCCCGGCCCACCGCCTCCCTCGCCCGGTCGCTCACCCGCGACGAGCCGTTGATCACCCGGGACACCGTGCCCCGACCGACCCCGGCCCGGGCAGCGACCTCCTCCAGCGTCGGTCTTCCGGTCTGCCGTCCGCCCACCGCCACGCCCCCTCCCGCCCTCGGTCTCCCGCCGGCTCGGCTGCGCATCCTAAGACTTGATCCGTCATTCACCAAGGGGTGAGCTGCGGACTGTGCCTCGGCGAACAGGTGCCGCTGCACCCCGTTCCACACCTCGTCGGCCATGTGCATGGCCAGGGCTTTGGAGGCGTGGTGCTTGAGGTGCCCCGAGTCTTCCAGGCGCTTGTACGCGCACCGCTTTGCTGAACAGCTCTGAGATCGCCGGAACCCGGTGCCGCCACGTCGCATCCCTGATCGGGAGGGAGGTGGCGTCGAGCTGCCAACAGCGGGGCGGCCGAGGGCAATTCGGCGTCTTCCCTTGACACCGGATCAGCTGAGGCAGGAACCTTCCGCGTGTGACGTGGGAGCGCTCCCACGTGTGCCGTCGGCTCGTCGTCAGGAGCAACCCGTGTCCCTTCCCCCCGACCGCCCGCTCCCCCAGGCCCCGTCCCAGGACGCCGCGCTGCCCCGCTTCCCGGCCGGCTTCCTCTGGGGCTCGGCCACCTCCGCCTACCAGGTGGAGGGTGCCACCACCGAGGACGGCCGCACCGCCTCGATCTGGGACACCTTCTGCCGCACCCCCGGCAAGGTCTTCCAGGGCCACACCGGCGACGTCGCGGTCGACCACTACCACCGCTTCCGCGAGGACGTCCGGCTGATGGCCGAGCTCGGACTGACCGCCTACCGCTTCTCCGTCTCCTGGCCGCGCGTCCAGCCCGCCGGCCGCGGCCCGGCCTCCCAGCGGGGCCTGGACTTCTACCGCCGCCTCGCCGACGAACTGCTCGCCGCCGGGATCACACCCGTCGCCACGCTCTACCACTGGGACCTCCCGCAGGAACTGGAGTCGGCCGGTGGCTGGCCCGAGCGCGCGACCGCCGAGCGGTTCGCCGAGTACGCCGCGCTGACGGGCGAGGCCCTCGGCGACCGGATCGGTCAGTGGACCACCCTCAACGAGCCCTGGTGCAGCGCCTTCCTCGGCTACGGGTCCGGCGTCCACGCCCCCGGCCGGACCGACCCGGTGGACGCCCTGCGGGCCGCCCACCACCTCAACCTCGGTCACGGCCTGGCCGTCACGGCGCTGCGCGGTGTGCTGCCCGCCGGGGCCCAGCTGTCCGTGTCGCTCAACCTGCACGTCCTGCGCCCGCTCACCGCCTCCGACGCCGACCGGGACGCGGTGCGCCGCATCGACGCCGTCGGCAACCGGGTGTTCCTCGGCCCGATGCTGGAGGGCGCCTACCCGGAGGACCTGCTGGCCGACACGGCCCACCTCACCGACTGGGCCTTCGTCCGGGCGGGCGACGAGAAGGAGATCCACCAGCCGCCGGACTGGCTGGGCGTCAACTACTACACGCCCACTGTCGTCTCCGCGACCGCCGAGGGCAGCGCCCCCGCCCGCGAGGACGGCCACGGCGGCGGCACCGCCTCGCCCTGGCCGGGGGCGGACCTGGTCGGGTTCCACCCGGCCCCGGGCGAGCGGACCGCGATGGGCTGGACCGTCGACCCCTCCGGTCTGCACCAGCTGCTGGCCGGCCTCGCCCAGCGGTACCCGCAGCTGCCGCTGGTGGTCACCGAGAACGGTGCCGCCTACCCCGACGAGGTCGGCGCGGACGGCACGGTCGAGGACCCGGACCGCACCGCCTACCTCCACGGCCACCTGGCGGCCGTCCACCGCGCCCTGGCCGACGGCGCCGACGTGCGCGGCTACTTCGCCTGGTCGCTGCTGGACAACTTCGAGTGGGCGTACGGCTACGACAAGCGCTTCGGCCTGGTCCACGTCGACTACTCCACCCTGGTCCGCACCCCGAAGGCCAGCGCCCGCTGGTACACCCGGGTGGCCCGCAGCGGCGAGCTGCACCCGCCGTCCGCGCCACCGAGCGGTGACGCCGCCCGACCCACGGAGCGCGACCACCCGTGAACCGCCTCCGGCCACTGCGCCGCGTCCCCGTGCGGGGCCCGCACCGGGGCGCCGTGCGGTGGCGCGGCGCAGTGGTCCGGTCGGCCGTCGGCTCGGAGCGCCTTGCGTCCACCGGGTGGGCAGCGCGTACGGTTGGCCCGCACCGACCGGCCGTGACCTGGCGCTTGCGGTCGGTTTGCGTGTCCCGTCACCGTCGCCTGCAAGGAGCAGACCCCTGAGTACGTCGTTCGCGGAAGCACTGTCCATCGGGTTGCTGGCGCTGGTGCTGGTCTGCGCGGTGGTACGGCCCTGGGGGTGGCCGGAGGCGGTGGTCGCGGTTCCCGCGGCCGGGCTGGTGGTCGCCACCGGCGCGATCTCGCCGGCGCACGCGGTGGCCGAGGCGGAGCGGCTCGGGCCGGTGATCGGCTTCCTCGCCGCCGTCCTGGTGCTGGCGCAGCTGTGCGACGACGAGGGCCTGTTCCGCGCCTGCGGGGCGTGGATGGCGCGGACGTCCGCCGGAAGCCCGCGACGGTTGCTGGCGCAGGTGTTCGTGGTCGCCTCGGTGGTCACGGCGGTGCTCAGCCTGGACGCGACCGTGGTGCTGCTGACGCCGGTGGTGTTCGTGACGGCGGCCCGGCTGGGCGCCCGGCCCAGGCCGCACGTCTACGCCTGCACCCATCTGTCGAACACGGCCTCGCTGCTGCTGCCGGTCTCCAACCTCACCAACCTGCTGGCCTTCGCCGCCAGCGGGCTGAGCTTCACCCGGTTCGCCGCGCTGATGGCACTGCCGTGGCTGGCGGCCATCGCCGTCGAGTACGCGGTGCTGCGCCGGTTCTTCGCCGCCGACCTGGAGGCGGGCGCCCCGGCTGGGGACGCGGTGACGGCACCGGAGATGCCGCTGTTCGCGCTCGTCACCGTGATCTGCACACTCGCCGGGTTCGTCCTCACCTCGGTCATCGGTATCGATCCGGCCTGGGCGGCGCTGGCCGGAGCCCTCGCGCTGGCCGGGCGGGCGCTGGTGCAGCGGCGCACCACCCCGTTGGCGATCGTGCGCTCGGCCGCGGTGCCGTTCCTGGCCTTCGTGCTGGCGCTCGGCATCGTGGTCCGGGCCGTCGTCGACAACGGGCTGGCGTCCGCGCTCGGACACCTCGTCCCGCACGGCACCTCACTGGCCGCGCTGCTCGGCACGGCGGCGCTGGCGGCGGTGCTGGCGAACGTCATCAACAACCTGCCCGCCACCCTGGTGCTGTTGCCGTTGGCCGTCCCGTCCGGCGCCGGGGCGGTGCTGGCGGTCCTGCTCGGGGTGAACATCGGCCCCAACCTCACCTACGCCGGCTCGCTGGCCACCCTGTTGTGGCGGCGCATCGTCCGCGAGCACGACACCGACATCGGCCTGGGCGAGTTCACCCGGCTCGGGCTGCTCGTCGTGCCCGCCGCCCTGGTCGTGTCCGTGGTGGCACTGTGGGGGTCGCTGCAGCTCTTCTGAGCAGGACGTCCGAGCCAGGACTTCCGAGCAGGTCCGCCGGGTACCAGGATCACCCGGACCATGAGGAGGATGAGCCCGTGACCGTCGTCGTCTGGATCACCGAAGGCACCTGGCCCGCCTGTGTGGACGCCGCCCGCGCGCACGCGCCGCAGGACGCGGAGCTCGTCCTGCTCCACGTCAGCGGCCAGGAGGTGCCGGGTGTCGCGCACGGCGCCTTCGCCGGCCTGCTCGGCCGCGGGCACCGCGAGCGGGACCCGGGCACCCGGGTGGAGGCCCTGGCGGCGGTCTCCGCCCGGCAGCTCCTGGACGCCGCGGCCGGGCGCCTGGGCCGACCGTGTACCCGCACGGAGCGCACCGGGCGGGTCGAGCGCGAGGTCGTCGCGGCCGCCGAGGGCGCCGAACTGCTGATCCTCGCGCGCGACGGCGACCGCACCCGCCTCGGGCCGCACAGTCTCGGCCCCGCGACCCGTTTCGTGGTCGATCACGCGCCCTGTCCCGTGCTGCTGGTCTGGCCGGAACCGGCACCCGGCACCGCGACCATCCCTTCCCCGCCTGACCGGCCGTAGTGGCGCCCTCGGTCGGTGGCCGTCAGTAGCCGTAGATCATCTTGTAGGCGACCTCGGGCAGGAACTGTCCGGCGCTCGATCCGGCTCCCGTGCCGCAGTTGCCGTCGGACTCACCCGGCGCCTTGATCCACAGCAGCATCTCGGCGCCGCCGCCCCACTGCGTGGGCGTGCCGATCCTGCGCCCGGCCGGGTTGCACCAGGCGCCGTCGGATCCGTTGCCGTTGCGGCTGGTGTCGACGACGAACGGCTTGGTGAACCCCTTCATCGACTGCAGGGATGCGTTGACGGCGTTGCCGTACGCGGTGTTCTGCGCGGTGGTGACGAAGTTGGAGACGTTCAGCGAGAACCCGTGGGCTCCGCTCACCCCGGCGTCGACCAGGTGCCGGGCCATGGTGTCGGCGCTCAGCCAGGCGGGGTTGCCGGCGTCCAGGTAGAGCCGGGTGTTCGGGGCCTTGGCGGCGAACTGCGTGATGGCGTTGCGCAGCATCGCGTTGCGCTGGGCGATCTGGGCGGCGCTCATGCAGCTCTCGTCGCCGAGCGAGTCGGGTTCGAGCACGACCACCGCCGGCCTGTTGCCGATGCCACTGGCGAAGGCGGCGATCCAGGTGGCGTAGTCGGCGGGGCTGCCCGCGCCGCCGCCGGACTGGCCGGCGCAGATGTCCCGGTCGGGGATGTTGTAGGCCACCAGGATCGGCAGTTTGCCCTTGGCGGCGGCCGCGCCGACGTAGGCCCCGGTCGCCGTCCCGATGGCACCGCTCCAGTTGCCGAACCAGCGCGCCGTCGGCACGTTGGCGATCGACGCCTGGATCGCGGGGGCGCGGCCGTCGGCGCGGTTGGCGTTGACCCACTGCTGCGCGCTGGAGTCCGGGTCCACGTAGAAGCCGTCGGTCAGGGTGGGGACGGGCGCGACGGCGAGGGCGGTCGAGGGCTGGGCCACGACCGCCAGGGCGGTCAGTACGGGGGCCAGGAGCAGGGAGAGTCGGCGGATCGGTCGGTTCACGGGAGGGGTTCCTTCGCTTCGGGGGGTGGGGCCGGAGGGAGGTCGTGGGGGTGACGGTCGGATGCGGTCGGCCGGCGGGGTGGACCGGGGTGGGCCGCATCGTTCGAATGTTTCGAGCGCGTTACCGAATGTTGTGGGCAACCTAGAGCCGGACTGATGGCCCGTCAAGGGTTCCTGCGGGGATCCGCCCCTGCCCGTCGGCGGGCCGGCATCCGTGCGGTACGGTCGCCCGCGGCTGCGCTACGACAGCCACCCACGACGGAGTTCGCCCAGCAGGGGCAGTGCAGGAGGAACCCGTGGACAGAGCGGCCACGCTCGCCGAGATCGCGCAGGAGGCAGGGGTCTCCGCACCGACTGTTTCGAAAGTCCTGAACGGGCGCGCCGATGTCGCCCAGGCCACCCGGGAGCGGGTGGAGGAACTGCTGCACCGGCACGGCTACCGGCGGCGCGGCAACCGGCAGGCGAGCCCGCTGCTGGAGCTGGTCTTCCACGAGCTGGAGAGCGCCTGGGCGGTGGAGGTGATCCGCGGCGTCGAGAACGCGGTCCGCGAGGAGGGGCTGAGCATCGTGCTCTCCGAGTCCGCCGAGCGGCACGGCCCCGGCCAGTCCTGGGTGGACGGGGTGCTCGCCCGCCGCCCCACCGGCGTGGTGCTGGTGCTCTCCGACCTGGACCGCTCGCTGCGCGAACAACTCGCGCGCCGGGACATCCCGTTCGTGGTGATGGACCCGGCCGGCGACCCGGGCCAGGACGTGCCCGCCGTCGGCACCACCAACTGGGACGGCGGCCTCGCCGCCACCCGGCACCTGCTCGACCTCGGCCACCGCCGGATCGGCCTGATCGGCGGCCCCGCCCGGATGATGTGCAGCCGGGCCCGGACCGACGGCTACCGGGCGGCGCTCGACATGGCGGGCATCCCGTACGACCCGGAGTTGGTCCGCGAAGGCGACTTCCACCACGAGTCCGGACACCGGCTCGGCCTGGATCTCCTGGCCCTGCGGGACCGGCCTACCGCCGTGTTCGCCGGCAACGACCTGCAGGCGCTCGGCCTGTACGAGGCCGCCCGGGAACGGGGACTGCGCATCCCGGAGGACCTTGCCGTGGTCGGCTTCGACGACCTGCCGCTGGCCCGCTGGGTGGGCCCGCCGCTGACCACGGTGCGCCAGCCGCTGACCGAGATGGCCGAGACGGCGACCCGCCTGGTGATCGACCTGGCCCGCGGGGTGCGGCCCGGCACGCTGCGGGTGGACCTGGCCACCAGCCTGGTCGTGCGCAGCAGCACTGCCCCGCCGCGCCCGCCGCGAACGGTGGACGGGCCGTAGGGTCCGTTTCGCAGGTCTTTCGGCAGCACGCGGATCGACGCCCGCGCCCGGGCCCCGCAGGCGTGCGCGGGGCCCGGGCGCGGGCTTGGGCGTGGGCGTGGGCGGGTGCCCCGCTCAGCTGCCCGGGTTCACCGTCGGGAACAGCTGGGCGAAGGTGTCGAAGGCGGTGGCGATGTCCGCCTCGGCCCAGAACCGGTGGTAGGTGAAGCTCGGCGCGGCGCCCCCGTCGAGGTAGCTCTGCACCTTGGACCACTGCGGGTCGCCGGTGTACCAGGGGCGGATGGACAGGAAGGTGTTGCTCGCCGAACTGATCTTGGTGCCGTCCGGGTACGTGCCGCTCCAGCCGGGCGGCACGTACAGCCCCGCGTGGGTGGTCGGCGAGTACGCCTGGGTGAAGCGGCTGTAGTCGGTGCGGGTCTCGGCGGCCGAGTAGCCCAGGCTGTCGGCGTACTTGGCGTGCAGGGTGTCCAGGATGTTCTGGGCGAACTTCCGGGCACCGGCGCTACCGGACTTGGCCGCGTAGTACGCGAGGGTCTTGGCGAGCGAGCCGGCCACGCCGACGTCGGTGGCGGTGCCGCTCGCGGTGACGTGGAGGCCCGCGTTGCCGCCGGGGCTGGTGGAGCTCCAGGTGTCGGGGGCACCGGTCCAGGAGAGCTTGTCGGGCGTGGTCAGGGTGCCGGTGGCGGGGTCCGCCTTGGAGACGGACATCGCCCAGGGGATCCACTTGTCGAGGATGGCCTTCGCCCGGGTGTCGCCGGTGGCGTAGTAGTACTCGGCGAACCGCTCCATCGACCAGGTCTGGAAGCCGAACCACTGGTTGGACGCCGGGTCGTGGTACTCGGGCTGCCAGTCGTAGTACAGGCCGTAGAAGGTCGGGTCGCCGGCGGGCGGTGCCGCGTCGTCGCCGTAGTTCCCGCCCCAGCTGTTGGTGGCGCCGCCGGCGATGCCGCCCTCGGTGGACTGCAGCCACTGGAAGAACTGGAGCTGCTTGTCCAGGCTGCCCGCCCAGTCGGTGGCACCGCTCGGCGAGAGCGGTTTCAGCCCGGGGTCGTTGGCGAGGACCCAGGCGGCCATCGGGTTCTGGTAGCCCTGGTGGGCGGCGGAGCCGGAGATCCGCCAGGACCAGCTGCCGTCGGCGGCCCCGCCCCAGGCGAAGTACCAGGTGAGCAGGCCGAGTTGCTCGTTCGCCTTGGACGTCCCGCCCGGGCAGCTGGTGGAGCCGAGGCAGTTTCCCGCCTGCTTGAAGTACTTGTCGTAGAGCGAGTAGCGCAGGTAGTCGCCGAGCTTGGCGGCCTTGGCGAGGGTCGCGGTGATGGCCGCGCTCTTGCCCTGCGACTTCGCGAACTGCTCCGCCCAGTAGGCGGCCTGGACCAGCCGGGCGTCCGCGTCGGGTGCGTCGGTGTACTTGTACTGCTTGCTGTAGTTCCCGCCGCCGTCGTTGTACAGGCTGAGGAAGCCGGAGCTGCTGCTGCCGTACTTGAACACGTCGCAGTCGGGCTGCGGAACCGTCTCCCAGACCGACTCCTCCGGGCCGCGCTGGAAGGTGTTGATGAAGCTGGGCTTGCTGGTGCCGTCCTCGCACTGCCCGAAGCCGTACTTGTTGTCGGTGTCGAGCAGCCAGGCCGGGGCGTACACGTCCGGGGTGCCGTAGGTGCTGTTCAGCTCGCCGGAGAGCGGGTCGGTGCCGACCGGCACGCTGCTGTTCAACTTGACCGGGTACTGGTCGGGTTGGGCCTTCTCGGCGCCGTAGGTGCCGGGCTTGGCCGGGTTGTAGGTGCTCTGGCCGGGCTGCTGGGTGTGACTGGGAATCAGGTACGTCTCCAGGTTCGTCCAGGCGTTGTTGAAGGGCGTCCAGTCGCCGGTGACCCGTCCGTAGTCGGCCTCCAGCCACAGCCAGTAGCTGTAGGTCTCGGAGGTGGTCTCGTGGCCGTAGTCGGGAGCCTCCACGATCAGCGTCTCGACCGAGTGGTACGGGATGCCCTGGGGGCTGAAGTACCCGTTCGCAGGGTTCTTGATCTTGCTGTAGAGGTCCAGGAAGTACTGGTCGTAGCCCGAGCTCTTCGCCGCCTCGGTCACCGTGACGGCGCCGGAGCCGAAGCCGGTCGCGGAGGCGGTGAAGGTGGCGGTGCCGCCGACCTGGGCGGCGTCGGTGCCGGCCGCGACGGTGACGGTCTGCGGGACGTTCCAGTTGGCGGGGGTGAAGGTGAGGGAGGCACCGGAGGTGACGCTGAGGTCCGGGTCGCTGCCCGACCGGGCCACCGTCACCTTGGTGTCGGCGCTCGGCGCCTGGGAGAGCGCGACGGTGAAGGTGCCGCTGCTCCCCTGCTGGACGGCGAGCGTAGCCGGGCTGACCAGGACGCTCGCACCGGCCACCTTGATCGCGACCGGAGCGGAGGTCGTGGTCGCCCCGGCGTCGTCGGTGGCGACGGCGGTGACCGAGTAGTCGCCCGCCGCCACGTTCGCCCAGTCGGCGCTGTAGGGCGCGGTGCCGGTGCTGCCGATCAGGGTGTTGCTGCCGGCCCCGGTCGAGGCGTAGAAGTCGACCTTCGCGACGGTGCCGTCCGCGTCGGCCGCCGTGGCGGCCAGCTTCACGGTGGAGCCCGGGGTGAAGGTCTGCCCGGCGGCCGGGGAGGTGAGCGAGACGGTCGGGGCCTGGTTGGCACCGCGGCAGGGGGTGCCGTTGAGGGTGAAGGTGGTGGGGGCGGTGTTGGGGCCGGTGTAGGAGAAGTTGGCGCTGGTGGTGTAGCCGGTGCCGGGGTTGATGGTGGGGGCGTAGGAGGGGTTGGTGACGGTGACGGTGTGTCCGGTCTGGGTCCAGGTGCCGTTCCAGCCGTTCTGGAGGGTCTGGTTGCCGGGGTAGGTGTAGCCGAGGGTCCAGCCGTTGATGGGGGTGGTGCCGGTGTCGGTGATGGTGAGGTTGGCGGTGAAGCCGCTGCCCCAGTCGTTGCCGACCGCGTACGTCACGTTGCAGGAAAGACCGGTGGCGGGGGCCGCCGAGGCGGTGGGCACGGTGAGGGCGCCGCCCGCCGCGCCGGTCAGGGCCAGCGCGGTGGCCGTCGCGGTGATGGTGAGCCGGTTGCCCCTGGCCCGCAGGGTGTTGCGTCGCATGCGCGTCCTCCAGATGGGTGGGGTTCCGCCGCGCGGGTGGGGAGGCGCGGCGGACGGAGGTGTGGCGACATCGTGGGGTGGCGTGCCCGGCTTGGGAAGCGCCCGTCGGGCTCGGCAGCGCCGCCCGACGGGTCCACCGGAGGGGAGCACGGCGGCGACCAGCACGGACCCCCGGTCCCGGGGTGGCGGGCCGCCCGGCTCGACGGCGTGTAAGTTACAGCGGCTTGTGGGAGCGCTCCCGCATCTATTGACGGCGTTTCTCACACCCTGGCTTGATGTGAAGGGGATCGCGGCGCCCCGACTGGGCGCGTTCCCACCCGATTTCCGCGATCCGTTCCGCGCGCCCGTTCCGCGAACCCGTTCCGCGATCTCCCGTTCCGCGAACCCGTCAGGACTCCCCACCCAGCCGAAAGGACCCGGACGTGTCCCATCCCGTCCTGCGTCGCCTGCGCACGGCAGCGGCCGCCACGCTGCTCGGCGCCACCGGCCTGCTGCCGAACATCGGAGCCGCCACCCCTGCCCACGCCGCTCCCGCCCCCGCGGCCGGCATCCACGTCACCAACCCGTTCGCCGGTGCGACCGGCTACCTCAACCCCGACTTCGCCACCGAGGTCAAGGCCCAGGCCACCGCCGACGGCGGCGCGCTGGGCGCACTCGAAACCCAGGTCGCCGCCAACCCCACCGCCGTCTGGATGGACCACATCGGCGCGATCGCCGGCGACGCCACCCACCTCGGCCTCCAGGCCCACCTGGACCACGCGCTCGCCCAGCAACAGCAGTCCGGCGCACCGGTCGTCTTCCAGGTCGTCATCTACGACCTGCCGGGGCGGGACTGCGCCGCCATCGCCTCCAACGGCGAACTCCCCGCCACAGCCGCCGGGTTGACCACCTACCAGACGCAGTACGTCGACCCGATCGCGGCCGTCCTGGCCAACCCGAAGTACGCCGGCCTCCGGGTGGCGGCCATCATCGAGCCGGACTCGCTGCCCAACGCCGTCACCAACCAGTCCAAGCCGACCTGCGCCACCGCCACCCCGTACTACGAGACGGGCATCGAGTACGCCCTCAACAAGCTGCACGCGATCCCCAACGTGTACAACTACCTGGATATCGGCCACGCGGGCTGGCTCGGCTGGTCCACCAACATGGTGCCGGCGGGCAAGGAGTACGCCAAGGTCGCCCAGGCCACCACCGCCGGGTTCGCCAGCATCGACGGCTTCATCAGCGACACCGCCAACACCACGCCGCTCACCGAGCCGTTCCTCACCGACCCGGAGCTCACGGTCGGCGGACAGCCGCTCAAGTCGGCCAACTTCTACCAGTACAACCCCGCGTTCGACGAGTACCACTACGACACCGCGATGTACTCCACCCTGGTGTCCAACGGGTTCCCGAGCACCATCGGCATGCTGGTCGACACCTCGCGCAACGGCTGGGGCGGCCCGGCCCGGCCCACTGCGCTCAACTCCTCCCCCACCACGGTGGACGCGTACGTCGCGGCCAACCGGGTCGACCGCAAGCCCTTCCGCGGCGACTGGTGCAACGTCAACGGCGCGGGCATCGGCGCCCGTCCGCAGTCCCAGCCGTACGGCGCGGGCAGCCCGATCATCGCGTTCCTGTGGGTCAAGCCGCCGGGTGAGTCGGACGGCGACTACCCGGACGCCACCCACCCGCACGGCGACCCGCACTGCGACCCCAACGGCACCCAGACCGACGGGAACGGCAACACCTACCCCACCGACTCCATGCCCGACGGCAACGTCCCGGCCGGACAGTGGTTCCCCGCGCAGTTCCGGCAGCTGGTGCAGAACGCCTACCCGGCGTTCGGCAGCACCGGCGGCGGCACCGGCCCGACCGCGCCGGGCGCCCTGACCGTCACCGGCACCACCAGCAGCAGCGTCTCGCTCGGCTGGACGGCGTCCACCGACCCGGCCGGCGTGACCGGCTACACGGTGTACCGCAACGGCGCCAAGGTCGCCACCGTGACCGGCACCAGCTACACCGACTCCGGGCTCTCGCCCGCCACCGCGTACCAGTACACCGTCACCGCGCAGGACGCGGCCGGGAACGTCTCCCCCGCCTCCGCAGCGGTGACCGCCACCACGGCGACCTCGGGCGGTGGCAGCAGCAGCGGCTGCTCCGCCACCTACGCGGTCGCCAACGACTGGGGCAGCGGCTTCACGGCCAACGTGACCGTCACCAACACCGGCACCGCGGCTACCAAGTCCTGGACCGTCACCTGGAGTTGGGCCGGTAACCAGCAGATCACCAACAGCTGGAACGCCACCACCGCCCAGAGCGGCAGCGCGGTCACGGCCACCAGCCAGTCGTACAACGGCGCGCTGGCGCCGAACGCCACCACCAGCTTCGGCTTCCAGGCGACCTCCGCGGGCGGCAACACCGCTCCGTCGCTGACCTGCACCGCGAGCTGACCTCACCCGGCCGGGGCCGCACCGGCGGCCCCGGCCCCCACCCCGGCCCCGGCCCACCCCCGAGGAGCTCGGCATGCCCGGAACCGCACCTCCCCGTACCACCGCCGCCCTGGCGGCCGCCACCGCCGCGTGCGCCGCCCTGGCCGTACTCCCCCTCGCCGCCTCGGCGGCCCCCGCCACCGGTCTTTCCTGCAACGTGACGTACGCCGTCGGCAACGACTGGGGCAGCGGCTTCACCGCCAACCTCACCATCACCGACACCGGCACCACCCCCATCAACGGCTGGACCCTCGGCTACACCTACCCCGGCAACCAGACCCTCCAGAACGGCTGGAACGGCACCTGGACCCAGACCGGATACACCGTCACCGTCACCAACCCCTCCTACGCCCCCACCATCAACCCCGGCACCGGCTACACCACCAGCGCCAACTTCTCCTACACCGGCCCCAACACCGCCCCCACCACCTTCACCCTCAACGGCACCCCCTGCGGGCCGCAGTCGACCCCCTCGCCGAGCCCCACCCCCACCCCGACCCCCACTCCGCCGCCGAGCGGCCCGGCCCCGGCCGTGCACGTCTCGGGCAGCACGCTGGCGAAGGCCGACGGCACCCCGATCACCCTGCACGGGGTCAACCGCTCCGGCGCCGAGTTCATGTGCGTCCAGGGCCACGGCATCTTCGACGGCCCGGCCGACCAGGCCTCCGTCACCGCGATGAAGTCCTGGCGCGTCAACGCCGTCCGCGTCCCGCTCAACGAGGACTGCTGGCTCGGCCACCCCAACGTCGACCCCGCCTACGCCGGCCAGGCCTACATCGACGCGGTGCGCGGCTACGTCGACCTGCTGCACCGCAACGGCCTGGTGGCGATCCTCGACCTGCACTGGACCGACGGCGCGTACACCGGCCCGTCCGCGGGCTGCTCCGACGCCGACGCCACCTGCCAGAAACCGATGCCGGACGCCGCCGGCGCGCTCCCGTTCTGGACCTCGGTCGCGCGGACCTTCAAGGGCGACGACGCGACCGTCTTCGACCTGTTCAACGAGCCGTACCCGTCACGCGCCACCGGGAGCGAGGACAGCGGCTGGGCCTGCTGGCGGGACGGCGGCAGCTGCCCGGGGATCGGCTTCCGAGTCGCCGGCATGCAGGCGATGGTCGACGCAGTGCGCTCGACCGGCGCGGACAACGTCCTGATGCTGGGCGGTCTGGAGTACGCCAACGACCTCACCCGGTGGGCCGCTTACCAGCCGGCCGATCCCCTGCACAACCTGGCCGCGTCCTGGCACTCGTACAACTTCAACAGCTGCAGCACCGGCTCCTGCTGGGACGCGCAGATCGGCCCGCTGGCAACCCAGGTGCCCGTCGTGGCCGGCGAGTTGGGCGAGAACGACTGCGCGCACGGCTATCTGGACACCCTGCTGCCGTGGCTGGACCGGCACGGCGTCTCCTATCTCGCCTGGACCTGGAACATCTGGGACTGCAGCAGCGGCCCGGCGCTGATCAGCTCCTACGACGGCACGCCGACGGCC
The DNA here is from genome assembly GCF_003635085.1 of Streptomyces sp. 1114.5. Classification (NCBI taxonomy): domain Bacteria; kingdom Bacillati; phylum Actinomycetota; class Actinomycetes; order Kitasatosporales; family Streptomycetaceae; genus Streptomyces; species Streptomyces sp. 1114.5. The sequence continues at coordinate 4,892,779 of NZ_RBXE01000001.1, read as the reverse complement.
TTCGGCGCCGGCTACCGCGCCCACCTGACCGACCTGACCGACCTGACCGGCCTGACCGACCTGACCGGCTCAGGGCGTCGGATCCCTTGACGCGGGTCGTTCAACCGACCAAGCTGACACACGTGGTGGCCTGCTGTGGGGCGCAGGTCCGGGGTGCGGTTCCCGTGTCGAGGATCGATCCAGGACGGCCTCCGTGTCCCAGCCCTTCCCGAGCACCGACCCCGCTCCGACCCTGGCCGAGGTAGCCCGCCGGGCCGGTGTCTCCATCGCGACCGCCTCCCGCGTGCTGAACCGTTCCGCCCGGGTCTCCGCCGAGGTGGCGGCCCGGGTGGAACGGGCGGCGCGCGAGTTGGCGTACGTCCGCCGCCGGGCAGCCAGTGCCCGGGGGACGGGCGTGGTGGCCGTCGTGGTCTTCGCCGATCCGCTGCAGTACCACGCGGACACCTTCCCGGTCCGGCTGCTGACCGGGCTTCGGCGCTCCCTGCCGGGCGCGGAGCGGGAGTTGGCCGTCTTCACGGTGCCCAGGCGCTCCCGGCGGCCGCCGCTGGTGCGCTACCTGTGCGGCGGCCACGTCGACGGCGTGCTGCTGGTCGGCCCCTGGGGGGACACCGCGCTCATCCGGCTGCTGCACGCCGCCCGGGTCCCCGTGGTGGCGCTGGGCCGGCCGCCGGAGCCGGGCACGGTGGCGTTCGTGGACGCGGACAACCTCACCGGCGCCAGGGAGGCGGTACGGCGGCTGTGCGCATCCGGGCGGCGGACGGTGGCCACCATCGCCGGGCCGCCGGACACCGCCGCCGGGGCGGACCGGCTGGCCGGCTACCACCAGGCGATGGCCGGGTCGGCCGCGGTCCGGCCCGCCGTGGCGTACGGCGACTTCAGCAGCGCCTCCGCTGAGCACGCGATGCAGTGGCTGCTGGACCAGCGCCCCGAGCTGGACGCCGTGTTCGCCGCCTCCGACCAGATGGCCGCGGGAGCCCTCAGGACCCTGCGCCGGCACGGCCTGCGGGTGCCCGAGGACGTGGCGCTGATCGGCTTCGACGACGCCCCCGTCGCGGCGCGCTGCCGCCCGGGGCTGACCACCGTGCGCCAACCGGTGGAGGAACTCGGAGCCCGCGCCCTGGAGTTGCTGCTGCGCAACCCGGCACCATGCGAATCGGTGGTGCTCCCCACCCGGCTGGTCGTCCGGGCTTCGGGGTGAACGCGCCCGGCACCTCCCCCGTCCTCGGCACCGGACAGGCCCTTGTGGGTTCACCAGCCCCCGCTATAGTGCGGGCACGCCCCATCGCCGCTCCCGAGGACGCCCGGGCCGGCCGGGGTTGACATTTGTCATCTCGGGCTGGTGACGGGGCGGCACTGCCGAGCGCCGTCACCGGCCGGGAGTCTGGTGACCATGGAGACGACACAGGCGGTGCTGACGGCCGAAAGCCTGCGGTACCGGTACGGAGAGACGGTGGCGCTGGACGGCGTGGACCTGCGGGTCGACCCGGGAGAGTGCGTCGCGCTGCTCGGACCCAACGGGGCCGGCAAGTCGACGCTGGTGATGCTCGCGGTCGGGCTGCTCGCACCGCAGCAGGGCACCGTGCGGATCCTGGGCGGCGATCCGCGCCGCGCGAAGACCCGCCGGCACCTGGGCGTGGCGCAGCAGACCCTGGGATTCCCGAGCACGCTGACCGTCAGCGAGCTGGTGGGCGGCGCCGCCGTCCGCGGCGGGCTGCGGGCCGCGGCGGCCGGCCCGGTCCTGGCGGAACTCGGGCTCACCGAGCTGGCGCGCAGACGGGCGTCGAAACTCTCCGGCGGCCAGAAGCAACGCGTGCAGCTGGCGATGGCCCTGGTCACCGACCCGGCCCTGCTGGTGCTGGACGAACCGACGGTCGGCCTGGACACGCAGGCCCGGCGGCACTTCTGGCAGATCCTGGCCCAACGCCGGGCGCAGGGCACCGCCGTGCTGGTGACCACGCACCTGATCGAGGAGTCGGGCACGGTCGCGGACCGGGTGGTGGTGCTCGACCGCGGTCGGATCCTGGCGGACGCTCCGCCGCAGGAGCTCGTCTCCCGGTTGCCGGACCGCACGGTGACCGTCCGCACCGCCCTCGACCCGGACGGACTGGAGCGGCTGCCGGGCGTGCTCCGGGTCGGCCGGGAACGCGATCTGGTGACGATCCAGACCCGTTCGCCGGAGCAGCTGCTGCGCCTGCTGCTGGAACAGGATCCGGAGTTGTCGGAACTGCGGGTGCAGGACGTCGGTCTGGCGGAGGCCGTGGTCGCACTGACCGACCACCGTGAGCCGTCGGAGAACCCCCGGGAAGGCAGGGCGGCATGAGCGTGCTGATGGGACGGGTCTTCCTTGGCGAGCTGCGGGACGAACTCCGCTCGATCGTGCGGGAACCCACCTCGTTATTCTTCGGCGTCCTGATGCCGGTCGGGTTCTTCGTGCTGTTCAACCTGCTGTACGGGCACGACGCCGTGCAGGGCCTCTCGGCCGGTACGGCGATGGTGGCCACGTTCGGCACCTACGGCGTGATCACGGTGGCTTCGCTGCAGCCGGGGGTCGGGGTCGCCCAGGACCGGGACCTGGGCTGGCTGCGCATGAAGCGGGTGTCCGCGGTGCCGATCTGGATCAGCCTCGCAGCCAAGGCCACCGCCGCGCTCCTCTACGGGGTGGGCGTGCTGGTGCTGATGGGGGTGGCGGCCGCGGCGTTCGGCACGCTCCACGCCTCGCCCTGGGCGCTGGCGCGGGTGGCGCTGGTGCTCCTGCTCGGCAGCGTCCCGTTCACGCTGTTCAGCGTGGCGGTCGGTTTCCGGTTCCGCCCGGGTGCGGCGATCGCGCTGCTCAACGCGGTGCTGTTCCCGCTGGCGGTGCTGTCCGGGTTGTGGATCCCGATCCGGCTGCTGCCCTCGGCCGTGCGGGAGATCGCCGAGTTCCTGCCCACCTACCACCTCGCCCAACTCGGGCTCGCCCAGCTCGGTGACGGCACCGCGCTGATCCATGTGCTCGCCCTGGTGGTCACCACGGTGGTGGCGGCCGGTGCGGCGGCGACCTCCTACCGGCACGCGCGGCTGTGACGCCCATGCGACCCGGCCCGACCATCGGAACCGACCTGGACGAGACGTGAACACGAGCGACTTCGACGGCACCGCCGCCCGGTCCGTGGCCGAGCGGCTGCGGACCTGGGAGTGGATCTACCTCGGCTACCTGCTGTTCCTGCCGGCGCAGCCGTACTTCTCGCCGGACCCGGCGTGGTGGGAGTGGCCGCTGACGATCACGGTGTGCGCGGCCACGGTCCTGCTGTACGCGCTGGCCCTGCTGCGGGGCCCGTCCGGGTGGAACCTCTGGGCGTCGCTGGTCCCGATGGCCGTGCTCGGCGCGCTGGCCACGCCGTTCAACGCCGCCGCGAGCGTGCTGTTCATCTACGCCGCGGCCGCCGCGGGCAACGCGCTGCCGTGGCCCGTCGCGCGGCGGTGGTTCACCGCGCTGACCGTCCTGGACTGCGTCACGGCGCTGCTGTCGCAGGTGCCGCTCCTCTACCGGCTGCTGGGCTTCGCGTCGGCGCTCGTCATGGTCTGGGTGGTCGGGCTGCTCGAACTCCAGCAGCGCGACCGTCGGCAGGAGCTGGAGAACCAGCGGCTGCGGACCTCGCAGGTCGAACTGCTCGCGACGCTGGCGGAGCGCGAACGGATCGCGCGTGACCTGCACGACCTGCTCGGGCATTCGCTGACCGCCGTGGTGATGCGCGCCCAGCTCACCAAGGAGCTGGTGCTCGCCGATCCGCAGCGGGCGCGCGCCGAGGCCGAAGAGATCGAGCGCAACGCGCGGGAGGCGCTGGCCGCGGTGCGCAGCACGGTCACCGGCTGGCGGCGGACCAGCATCCGCGCGGAGCTGGAGGTGGCCCGGCGTACGCTGGCCGGGACCGGGGTGGCCCTGCAGGTGAGCTGCGCGGAGGAGCCGGCCCTGGTCGCGGCGACCGAGCACGAACTGGGGCTGGCGCTGCGGGAGGCGGTGACGAACGTGGCCCGGCACGCGCGGGCCTCCACCTGCCGCATCGGGCTGGACACGGACGGGGAAAGGGTGCGCTTGGTGATCGCGGACGACGGGATCGGCGGCGACGCCGCGGAGGGCACGGGGCTGACCGGGCTCCGGGAGCGGGTCGCGCGCCTCGGCGGCGCGGTGCAGCGCTCCGGGTCGGCGGGGACGACGCTGACCATCACGGTGCCGAAGGCGGTGGCCGGATGATCCGGGTGGTGCTGGCCGAGGACCAGGGCATGGTGCTGGGCGCGTTCGCGTCCCTGCTGGACCTCCAGGCGGACATCACGGTGGTGGCGACCGCGACCAACGGCGACGACGCCCTCCTCGCGGTGCGCGAGCACCGGCCGGACGTGCTGGTGACCGACATCGAGATGCCCGGCCGTACCGGTCTCGACCTGGCCGTGGAGCTGAACCGGCTGGGCGACCCGACCCGGGTGCTGATCGTGACCACGTTCGCGCGCAGCGGCTACCTGCGGCGCGCGGTGGATGCGGGGGTGGCCGGGTACGTGCTCAAGGACGCGCCGATCGGTGAGCTGGCGGCGGCGCTGCGCCGGGTGCACGCGGGCGAGCGGGTGGTCGCGCCCGAACTGGCGGTGGCCGCCTGGGACGCGGCCGATCCGCTGACGGAGCGGGAACGCGAGCTGCTGCGGGCGGTCGCCGAGGGGGCCGGCAATGCCGCGATCGCGGCGCGCCTGTGCCTGGCCGAGGGGACCGTCCGCAACTACCTGTCCAGTGCGATGGCCAAGTTGGGTGCGCGCAACCGGACCGAGGCGGCCACGATCGCGCGCACCCGCGGCTGGCTCTGAACGCGGGTGCGCGAGCCGGTCACAGGCGGCCGCCGCTGTCGACGAAACCGATCAGGTCCTCGATCCGGCCCATCGCGGTCACGCCGTGGACGTCCTCGACGGCCCGGGAGACCACGTGGCAGATCAGGTTGCGTTCCAGCTCGCCGATGCCGATCCGGTTCATGGTGAGGTAGAGCCAGTTGAGGACGACCCGGTACTGCTTGAAGGTGTTCCAGCCGCCGAGTTGGTCGGCCGCCGGGCGGTGGCTGCCGAGCGCCCGGTGGAACGGGCTGCGGTCCGACCAGGCGCTCCAGCTCGAACCCCAGTCCTCCGGCTCGCCGTTCGGGTCGGTGTCGAGCGCCAGCCCGCCGGTGCCGATCAGCCCGTCGGCCTGGTTGCGGTAGCGGAGCAGGGTGTCGAGGAGGGCGCTGAACGGCACGACCTCGTGGTGGTCCGCGGCGCCGGTGATCTCGACGACCCGCTGCCGGAAGGTCTCGGCGTTGGCCTCGTAGATCCCGTCGAAGCGTTCGCGCAGGCCGTCGGGCATCTTCGCCAGGAAGGCGTCGGCGTGCCCGCGGTAGGACATGTAGCCGTAGGTCACCGGCGGGAGGAACCGGTTCGCCGCCGCGATGAACAGGTCCACCGCGAGCGCCATCTTCGAGCCGCCGCCGCGGATCCAGTCGAGGACGTCGAACACGAGGTCGTTGGTGTCGACGTAGTAGTCGGCGAGCAGGTCTGCCGCGGCCGGGCTGCCGAGCACGTGCTCGCGCCGGTCGTGGGGCTCGGTCTCGACGGTGTTGTTCGGCGCCCACGGAGTCAGCAGCCCGCGTTCGCACTCCTGCGCGGCCAGCCGGACGTGCTGGGCGTGGGCCGCCCCCTCGTCGAGGACGACCGTCGACGGATGCGCCCGCAGGTAGGGCTCCAACACGCCGGCCACGGCCGGTGCGACGACCTCGTCGAAGACCTCGGGGCTCGCCTGGATCGGGATGCGGACGTGCGGCCCGCGCCGCCAGTGCGGCTGGAAGTACACCCGCTGCACCGAAGGGGCCACCCGCGCGATGAACGGGCGGACCGCGTCGAGCAGCAGAGCGGTGCGGTCGTGCTCGTGGTGGAACACGTTCACGGTCCGCCACGGGGTCTCGGTCATTCCTGGTCTCCTCGGCAGTTGAGCTCGATGACGTACTCGGTCACTCTCGGCACCTTCTGGTGGTCGAGGAGTGCGGTCTCGGGCCCGGGCGTGACCTCCTGGAACACGGCCGCGCTCGCCGGATCCCTGGCCAGTCGCTCGAAGGCCAGGACGAGCGGCGGCGAGCCGATGTCGACGTACACCGGCTTGCGGCTGCGGTCGCCCGCGAACGGACCGGCCCCGGAGGCGCCGGTCCGCAGCACGGACACGAAGAACCGCAGGGGGAGGCCGTGTTCGGTCAGCCAGGCCGTCAGCGCGAGCAGGAAGTCCGCGTCGGACTGGCCGGCCGCGCGGCGCGGCAGTGTGCCCGGCTGCGCCACCCAGGTGGCCCGCCGCAGTACCACGCGTCCGATGCTCAGCCGCGGCGCGTGCAGGAGGCGGCCCTGCCCGGTTCCGGCGCTCGCGTCGTGCTGGAGCGGCTGGTCGGGCCGCAGCAGCAGGGGGTTCTCGCCGAACGCCTCGATCAGCAGCGCCATCACCGGCGGGAGCTGCCGCTCGTAGGACAGTCCGCCGTGGACCGGACGGACGATCGATCCGCCGTCGAACAAGGCCGGCAGTCCGTCGCCGTCCACGCCGACCGTCAGCCGGGCGGGTGGCGGGTAGTCGAGCCGGTCCGGCAGGGCCGGTTCGCGCTGGTTGAGCGAGGTGGCGAGGGTCTGGGTGAACTCGGCGTACGTCGGTGCGCCCGGGTGCACCACGTCGACCGGGAGCGGGTCGTCGGAGAGGTGGCGCAGCAGTCGGCGCAGCTGCGAACGGGCCCGGCCGAAGCCGGAGTTCACCGCGTTGACGATCAGCTCCTCGCCGTCGCGCTGGGCGTAGACGGCGACCGAGCCGACCGGGCGCACCCAGGCCGGCAGCGTGGCGAGCACCTTCTCGATCCGCTGACGGTCCGGCATCGCGCGCCGGACCTCGGCGATCAGGTCCACCAGCCGGCGCACCTCCGGGACCGGGCCGGCCGCGAGGGTCGCGGCCGGGGTCGGGTCGAAGGCGATCGCGGCGGGGTGCAGCCGTCGGACCTCGTCGCCGTCGCGGAGGAGGTCCGCGTAGAAGCGGTCGAACGGGACTCGCGCCCCAGTGCCGTAGTGCTCGCGGACGAACGCGGCGACCGCCAGTTTGAACGGCAGCGTGCAGTCGAAGACCGCGAGCAGCCGGCAGGCGAGGGCCAGGTCGTCCAGGGCCTCCTGCCAGGACGGCAGGCCCGCCTCGACCACGGTTCCGGGGATGACCGACTGCTCGGTCACCACGTCCCGCAGTTTGCCCGTGATGCCGAGGCCGTTCAGCTGCTCGTGGAGCGCCTGCCCGAGCAGGACGCGGTCGGCTCCCTGCGCGCCGGCGTACGACCGCAGTTGCTCCCGGACCGGGGCCAGGGCGGGGATCCGCTCGGCCAACTGCCGTATCGGATCGATGCCGTGGTCGTCGAAGTCCGGCTGGAGCAGGAGCAGTCCGCTCGCGAGGAGTGAGCGCAGGTACCCGGCCGTCTGCTCCGGCGGCGCGGGGAAGCCCGCCGCCAGCGCGGCGAGGGTCGGACGGCCGGCGGCGGCGCGCAGGCAGTGCCGCAGCGGTGGGGTCAGCGGCAGGGTGAGGAGGTCCTCCGCCGGTGCCGGGCCGAGGAAGCGGACGGTGTCGGCTTCCAGGCGCGCGCTGGGGTTGACCCGGACCGTCGGCTCGGTCGCGGCGGCGGCCAGCGGGGTGAGGACCGACAGGTCGAGTTCGACGATCGAGCGCGCCGGCTCGGTCGCGGCCCAGTGCAGGGCCGGACCGTCCGGGACGAACCGGCCGAGGCCGCCGGCGGTGAAGGTGCTGAACGGGCTGGTCTTGACGGCGGCGCGCGCGGCGTAGCCGGCCAGCCGGATCAACTCCGCCCGCCCGGGCCGCCGTCGGAGCACCGTGTGCAGGGTGGGGCTGGCGTGGGCGAGGCCCTGGTCGAACCGGGGGTCCGCACCGATCTCGCGCAGGGCCGCGTCGACGGCCCTGGTGGCTTCGGCCAGTACGGTCGGCAGCTGTGCGCGGTCGGCGCGGTACCGGCCCAGCTTTCGGCCGAACTCGGCGATGTCCGCGGTGAGTTCGACGCCGAGGGCCGAGGCGACCGGCGGTTCGGCGAGCAGCCGGGCCGGATCGCGCAGCTGGTGGACCGTCCGGCGCAGCGCGACCAGCCGGGGCTTGGCCGCTGGGTCGGGCAGCGCGCCGATCACGGCGTGGCAGCGGTCGGACAGCGCGGCGGCGTCGGCGGTCAGTTCGGCCGCCGTGCGGGAGAGCGCGACCAGCTCGCGCCGCAGCCGGTGGTCGACCAGGCGGTCGACCACGTCCGCGGGCAGGCCTGCGACGCGTACTGCGAAGGTGGTGGCGTGGGCGGTCATGGGAACGGGTGGGGGTGGGGGTTCAGGTCGGCCTCGGTCAGCGGGCGCGGCGCGTGGCCGAGCCGGTGGGGCACCTCCCGCAGCCGGGGCAGCCCGGCGGTGCGCCGGTTGCGGTGGCCGAAGGTCATGGACAGGGCGCCGGGCACGATCACCTTGACGCAGTGCAGGTCGGCGGCCCGGTGCAGGGGGGAGGTCTGGTCGACGACCACGACGTCCATGCCGCCGGCCAGCATCCGGTCGACGGCCTCGGTCAGGTCGTCCCGCAGGTCGGTGTTGAGCGGCCAGGGGTTGCTGGCGATCACCTCGTCCCAGCCGGTCAGGCGGTCGCCGTCGAGCAGGAAGGAGAAGCGGTCGAACGCCTCGGGCGTCGCGTTGGCCAGCGAGTGGTCGGTCATGATCCGCACGAGTTCGGGGTCGGCGGCCATCCGCCGGGCCCGTTCGGCCTCGGCCGGGTACCTGGCCTGTTCCTGTTCGACGATCGGCGCCAGCTCGCCGAGGGCGGTGAGCACGGCGGCGACCGGGTCCAGCGCGGAGCCGCTGGTGCAGACGACCTTCGGTCGGGTGCCGTCGCCGGTGGTGTCCTGGGCGAGGACCCAGAACGCGCGGATCCCCTCGGTCAGGGTGATGTCGAAGGCCCGCGCCCGGCACCCGGTGCGCTCGATGCGTTCCACGAGCAGCCGGATGCGCGGGTCCGGTGCCCGGGCGAGGTCCACCTCGGGGACGGGCAGCCTGGCGTACCAGGTCATCAGGAACGCGTCGCGCTCCACGACTTCGAGGATCCCGTGCAGGACCGCCTCCTCGACGCAGCCGCCGAGCGCACAGCCGTTGGAGATCTCGAAGGTGAACGGCTTGTCCGCCCGGGCCCCGGGCTGGAACTGCGTCCGGTAGTAGGCGTGGGTCTCCGGCACGAGCACCGGCCGGGCCCGGCCGAAGGAGTAGGCCCACACCCAGGACACCACGGCGTCCTCGGTGAACGGCTGGTGGGCGCAGTCCGGTTCCAGGTAGCGCTCCGGGGCGAGCAGGCCGAGCGAGCGCGGGTCCAGGGCGTCCCCGGCGAGTTCCGCGTAGCTGCCGCGCACGACGGTCCGCTTGCCCCAGGGCCACTGGCCGCCGAGCCGTTCCAGTGCCTCGGCGACCGCGGTGGCCCGGCTGGAGGCGAAGTCCCGGGTGCGTCCGAACCCCGCCTCGCCCCGGTAGCCGTACTCGGCCAGGACCGATTCGGTCAGCGGGACCATCGAGTCGCGCATGCCGCGCGGCGGGGCGACCACCCCGGTCTCGGCGTCCACGTAGAGCTCGGTCAGCCGGGACTCGGAGAGTTCGCGGATCCGGCTGGAGCGGGCCCGGGGCTTGGGCCGGGCGGCGGGCACGATCACGGCCCGTTCCGCGGTGTCCTCGGGCAGTGCGCCGCAGACCGCGCACAGCGGGTCCGGGAGGAACGCGTGCCGGGTCAGCGACAGGTCGCGCAGGTCGAGGTACCAGCAGCAGTCCGCGGCGATGCCGGAGTGCAGCACCTCGCACACGGCCTCGGCGGCGAAGCCGGACAGCCAGCCGGACGGGCTGGTCGCGATCCGGTCGTCCGCGCGCAGTTCGGCCGTCCAGGGCGTGCGTTCGGGCGCGGCGGCCCGCCAGGTCTGCACGCACCAGGCGCAGCCGCGCTCGCCGGGCCGGACCAGCGGGCCGATCACCACCCGGTCGAGTTCGGTCCACACCGGCAGCCACGGCTCGCCCCGGTCGTGCGCCGCGGTCCAGTCGCCGGTGTCCCAGCCGTCGCGCGCCACCACCAGCATCGAGGGTGGGCGCCGGGCGATGGCGTCGGCCAGCAGGCCCTCACCGAGGACGGTGTCGCTCACGAGTGTGGTCCCCCTCACCAGGTCAGCCGGAACTCGGGGCGCAGCCCGGCGGGGTGCTCGGTGCCCAGTTGCGCCACCAGCAGGCTGCGCTTGCGCCCGTCCAGGCCGAACCAGGCGTCCAGCAGGTGGGTGAGCACGTCGTTCTGGATCCGGCCGGCCACGTCGACGGCCGCGGCGGCGAGGCAGGCCCGGTGCAGTGCGGCGCCGGCGGCGGCCTGCTGCACGCGGTACCAGCGGGGGCCGAACCGCTCCTCGGCCGCCTCGGCGTCGCCCACCGGCAGCAGCCACAGGTTCGCCGTGCGGGCGCCCTGCTGGGTGAGCGCGGCCAGCGCGGCTTCGCGCAGCCGCCGGCGCGGGTCGCCCTCGGAGACCAGCTCCAGGCAGTGCTCGTCGGGAAGGTAGCGGTACGCGCCGTCCGGGACGCCGGCCACGTCGGCGATGACGCAGTAGAACTCGACCAGGTTGGCCGGCAGGTCCCAGCGTTCCTGCCGCCCGTAGGCGGTGAGGATCGTGGCCAGCCTGCCGATCGGCAGGGTCTCGCCCTTGAAGCCGCGCATCGCCGCGTGGCGGGTCCGCGTGCCGGCGCGCAGGTCCACGGCCGCGTGCGGCAGGGCGATCCGCCCGACCTCCCCGGCGGGCGCCTCCCCGGCGGGCGCCTCTCCGGCGGGCGCGGACGGCAGTGGTTGCGGGGCGGGCCGGCTCTGCCGGAGCACGGACGCGTGCGCGGCGAGGGCGCGCGGGAAGGCGGCCAGCGAGGGGCCCTCGAACGCGGCGGGCACCGGGGCGACCAGTTCGACGACGGCGTGCACCCCTTCCGCCCTCGGGTCGAGCCCCAGCAGTTCGGTGAGGTCGGCGTCGGGGAAGCACAGCCGGGCCGTGGCGTCCTCGTCGGCCCCGACCACGAGCGCCTGGGCCACCTGGATGCCGGCCTCCAGGCAGGCGAGCCGGTAGTACATCTCGCCGTACTTGGCGGCCAGCCGCCAGAAGACGCTGGTGTGCACCAGGACGGTGGTGGCCGGGCGGGATGCCACCCGGCCCAGGTAGTCGCCCGACCGCAGGCGCACCAGCTCGTGCCGGGCCGGGTCGTAGTAGTGGACGCCGGTCGGGGCCTCGGAGTCGGGTCCGGCGATCACGTACCACTCGGCGCTGTACCGGGCGCCCCCCGACGGCGTCGGACGCCGGGTCACCAGCCACTGCAGCGGATCGTCGTCCGGGATGGCCTCGAAGCTGTCGGTGAACGGCAGCATGTCCAGCGGGGTCAGCCACTGGGACCGGGTGATGCCGCCGAGCTCGGCGAGCAGCCCGCCCAGCCGGTGCGCGGACTTCTCGGGCGGCCAGGGCAGCGGGTGCCGTGGTGCGCCCGGGTAGCTCTTGACCAGTCGGGGCGGGTACGCCTCCGGGTTCGCCACCTCGGTCGGCGTGTGCACGCTCTCCTGGTAGCGGGTCGCCTCGTCGCTCATGGGGGTCACACCGCGCACAGGTCGAAGGCGGTCCTGGTCAGCAGCAGCCGCAGGTGGGACTCCTGGGCCAGGCTGATGCCGAGGCGGTTGCACATCAGGTGGGTGCAGCGCTCCACGATCAGCTGCGGGACCAGGTGGTTGATGTGCTGCAGCACGTCGGCCGGGGCCTCGAAGTCGGGGTAGGCGTCCAGCCGGCCCAGCAACTCCAGCTCCACCAGGGTGTCGTTGGCCTCGCGCACGGTCCGCAGCCAGCTGCCGGCCACCGACGCGTCCGGCAGCGCCACTCCCCTGGTCGCCGCCCACACCTGCTCCAGGGAGGCGCGCAGCTGGGGCTTGTTGGCCTCGAAGTGCCGCTCGAAGTCCGGCGCTCCCAGCAGTTCGGCCGCGGTGCCGCCGCTCTCGACCATGAACCGTGCCTGGTAGGCGAGTTCGGGCAGGATGCCGGTGAAGACCGTACGGTTGGCGGCCAGCATGGCGAAGGCGTCCATGGCGCGCTGCCCCGGGGTCCGGCCGCGGGCGATCAGTTCGAGCGCCAGCACGCTGGACGCCATGAACTGCTTCTCGACGGCTTCCAGGGACCGACCGGTGCCGAACGCCGCGGTCTCGGGGACGTAGTCGATGAACGCGACCGAGTTGTCCGGGTGCAGCACCGCGTCGTAGTCGGCCATCCGCTCCAGGGCGGCGAGTCCGGCCGCGGACTCGGCGTAGGCCTGTTCGGTCAGCGTGGACGTCGACGGCAGGGTGCGGTAGAGCTCCGCGGCTGACTCCTCGATGACCGAGCGGACCTCCTGTACGTGCTCCGGCCGGGTGCGCAACCGCACGCGGACGTGCGGGCCGCCCTCCCAGTAGCGGAGGAAGAAGAAGCCGTCCACCAGTCCGGCCCGGCCCAGCCGCTCGACGGCGGGCTTCACGGCGCCGACGATCACGGCGTCCTGGTCGCCGTGGTAGAAGAGGTGGGCGCTGACCCATGTGTGCGCAGACACCACCTCAGGCACCTCAGGCATCTCGGTCGTCTCGGACAGCTCGCGCGTGTCAGGCATCTCGGACGTGTCAGGCATAGGTGACTCCGGGCTCGTTCAGTTCCACGATGTACTCCGCCACGTGCTCGCCGCGGACCTGGCCGGGATCCGGCAGCATCTCGCTGATCTGCACGATCGCGTTCGGCTCGGCGAGCCGGCGTTCCAAACCGAGCAGCAGCAGCATGCTCGCGAAATCCACGTAGTTCGGTTTGGTGTCGTTGCTCGGCCCCCGGCCGTTCCCGCCCCCGCCCAGGGCGGCCGGGTCGAGGACGGTGACGAAGCACCGCTCGGGGATGCCGTGTTCGGCCAGCCAGGCGGCCGTCCGCAGCATCCAGGCCGCGCCGGTCTCGGCGTCGGCCCGTCGGGGCAGCCGGTCCGCGCGGGTCATCCACATGGCGCGGCGCAGCACCACGTTGCCCACCATCAGCCGGGGCAGGTGGCGCACGCCGTCGTCCGTGCGCGGGTCGGCGGTCATCCTGAGCTCGGTGTGCGCACCGAACCAGGTGTTGGACTCGCCGAAGGCCTCGATCATGAACCGTGCGGCGGGCGGCAGCAGCCGGTCGGCGCCGAGGCCGGGGTGCACCGGGCAGATCCGTCTGCCCAGCCGCCGCGACACCAGCGCGAGCAGCCCGTCCTCGCCGCACTCCACGTGGAGGTCGTTGACCGGGAGCCGGTCCTCGTCCGCGCGCGTGCTGCGCACACCGGGGTAGTCGACGACCAGCCGCACTCCCGGCTTCCTGACGTTGACGGCGGAGCGGGCCACGGCCTCGAACTCGGCGAAGAGCACGCCGTCGTGCTCCGCGGCCGGCCCCGGTTCGTCCGGGACGCCGGCGTGCAGGTCGAGCACGTCCATGATCTGCCGGACCCGGTTGCGGCCGCGGCCGAAGCCGCATCCGATGCTGTTGACCACCAGTTCCGGGCCGTGCGCGGCGTCGGCGAGCTGGCAGTAGACCGCGAGCGAGGTCGGTGTGCGGACCCACTCCGGCCATTCCCCGGCCAGCTTGCGCACCTCCTCGGGGTCGACGCGGACCACGCCGTCCCGGTCGGGCGTCCGCTCGCCCAGCAGGCGCTTTCCGGCGGTGCGCAGGCGGTGCAGCTCGCGCACGGCCTCGACCGGGCTGTCGGCGTCGGCGAACCGGCTGTGCGCCAGGCGCGAGCCGCGCCCGGCCGGGCCCGGGACGGCGGCGGACTGCTCGGCCAGGACGTCCCGGTAGAAAACCAGCAGCGGGATCTGCGCGCCGGCCGGGTACCTGCTCCGGAACAGCGAGCCGAGCGTGAGCTTGAACGGCAGGTCGGGACCGATCAGGCCGAGCAGGGTGCGCACCGCGTCGAGGTCGTCCAGCAGCGGTCGCCAGCTCTCCCGGTCCAGCACGGCTGCCGTTCCGGGGTGCACCGCGTTCTCGTAGAAGCTGTACCGGCCGAACTCCTGGGCCATCTTCGGGTTGTGGGCGTGGGCGTGGTCGCCGACCTCGCGCAGTGCGGTGTCCAGGGTGCGGACCACGGCGTCGCGGACGGCGACCCGGTCGCCGGGTTCGGTGATCGTCGGGTAGCTCGACAGCGCCTCGGCCAGCTCCTGCAGGGTCCGGTCCAGCCGTTCCAGACCGGGTCGGCGGCGCCGGTGCAGCCAGGCGCGCAGGTCGGCGACCGGGTCCGCGGACTGGTCGGCGAGCGGCGGGACCAGCTCCAGCAGGCCCAGCGTCACCAGCCGGCGCAGGAACACGTCGACCTGGTTCCCCTCGGCCGCCAGGGCCAGCAGCGTGCCCCGCAGGTCGTCGAAGGTGCTCCCGTCCGCGGCCAGTTGCAGCACCCGGCGCAGGGTCGGGGTGAGTGCGAGGCCGTGCACGTACTCGCCCGGCCGGCGGCCCAGGAACAGCAGGGCGCCGTCGAAGACCGTGGCGCTGGGGTTGATCCGGATCCGGCAGCCGCCGAGGAGCTCCGGGCGTTCGCCGACGGCCCGCGCGATCCGGTGCAGCGATCCGACGCTGACCTCGGTCGCGGTCACCGCGGCGGGCCGCCCCGCGGCCGGTCGCCCGGCCGGCTCGACGATCTCCTCGGCCCGGCCCCAGGCGGCCAGGCCACTGCTGGTGAACGTGGAGTACGGGCTGGTCTTCGCCGCGGAACGGGCCAGGTACTGCGCCAGGCGCAGCACGGTCTGGCGCTGCGGTGCGCGGCCGGTGTCGAACCACTTCCGCAGGGCCAGGAACACGTCCGGGTTGGCGTGCACGAGGCCGAGTTGGAAGGCGGGCAGCCGAGCGGCTTCGAGCAGGGCCTCGTAGCTCGCGGCCCAGTCCTGTTCGAGGTGCTCCGGCAGTGCCGCCATGAGGCGGTCGCGCTCGGCGACCCGTGCCGTCCACGCCCGGACCGGGGCCGCCAGGTCGGCGGGGACGTCGGCCAGCCGTGCCGGGTCGACCCGGCGGCCGCGGTGCACGGCCCTGCGCACGGCGACGAGCCGGGCCTTGAGCACGCCGTCTCCGGTGGCACCGATCGCCGTGTGCAGCAGCCTCGACAGCTCGTCGGCCTCGGCGGCGATCTCGGCGCGCAGCGGCACCAGCGCGGTGGCGGTGCGCCAGCTCCGTGTGCACCGCAGTCCCTCCAGGGCGGCGACCGGGCTGCCGGCGAGGCGGACCACGGCGGCCGGGCCGGGCACGTACCGGGCCGGCTCGGAGCCGGCGTCCCTCGGTGCGTCCCGCTGTGCGTCCGTCATTCCGCCGCCTCCGGCTCGACGGGCACGATCACGCGGCCGCCCGGTCCGGTCCTGGCCAGCAGGATCTGGAAGAGCGGGGAGTGGCGTGGCTCGGTGAGTCCGAGCGCCGTGCGCACGCCCTCGGCGTGGTAGGCGTTGACGATCCGGCCGGAGAGGCCCTGTGCGGCGGCGGCGACGCACACGCGGTGCGCGAGCAGTCCGGCCTCCTGGTTGAGCACCCGGTAGCCGCGGTCGCCGAAGGTGTCGAAGGCCCAGTCGCGGTCGACGACGAGATGGATGACGGCGTTCATGTCCTTGAAGACCGGGCCGGGGATGGTGACGCGTTCGATCGCGGTGACGGCGTCCGGGCCGGGGTCGGCCGGGCCGACCGGGTGCAGTGCGCCGGTGTGCCGGTCGAGCCGGTAGCAGCCGGCCGGTACGCCGGTGAGGTCACCGACGGTCAGGAAGACCTCCACTGGCACCGGTGCGCCCGCCGGGACGGCGTCGCTGCTGACCCCCGTGCGGAGCCGGGCCAGTCGCGCCCACAGTTCGAGGCCGTCGACCTGCGAGGCGACCGGCCGGAAGATGCCGGGACCGGAGTCGCGGGCTCGCAGCACCTCCGCCAGGTTCACCTCCGGCACCTCGGTCGCGGGCAGGGCGAGCGGCTCGGCACCGAGTACGGCAGGTACAACTGGATCCGGCGGTTCGGCCGTCGCGAAACCCGCGGTGTCGGTGCGGAAGGACGCGCGGTTGACCGCCGTCAGCCGCGGACAGGCCTGCACGACGTCCAGTCCGCTGCGGACCACGGACGGCTCGATCGGGTCGATGGTCGCGGCCAGTGCCGCCGCCGTCTCCGTGCCCTCGCGGCGCCGGATTCCGGCCTCGGCAGCTGCACCGGTGCCGGCGAGGTGGAGCGGCAGGACCACGAGCGCCGGCTCCTCGTCGGGGTCGAGCCCCAGCAGCTTGTTCACCGGCTCGTCCAGGAACTGGTGGTGCACGTGTGCCCGCAGCCCCATGGGCCGCGCGACCAGGTCGAGGTTCCCGGTGAGCAGACCGGCCTCCTGGGTGCACAGCCGGTAGGCGTAGTCGCGGTAGATGTAGGCGGCCTTGGAGAACAGCCCGGAGAGCACGAACACGGCCTCCGGCAGCTCCCCCGCGGTGCCGGTCGCCCTGGACAGCAGCTGTCGGTGGTCCCCTTCGCGCAGCAGCACCAGCGCGTGGTGCGGGGCGTCGTAGTGGTAGACGCCGTCGGCCAGGCACACGTACAGCTGGATGGCGAACAGGCAGCGTGCGGATGCGACCATCCGGTGGTAGGGCCAGGTCCCGTTGGTGTCGAACTCCTGCCGGGAGATGCCGTAGCCGTAGTGCAGCAGCGTCGACAGCGCCGACGCGTCGAACGCCTCGACGCCGCCCAGCTCCCTGGGCACCCTGGTGGTCAGCGGGCGCCGGGGCCGGCCGCGGTAGATCTTGAACTTCAGCGGCTCGTCCGGGTTGGCGTACTCCGACTGCCGGGTCTCCATCGCCTCGGCGAGGTCCTCCAGGCTGACCCGCAGGAACTCCCGGCCGACGCCGGCCCCGTGCCGGCTCAGGTCTGAATCGTTCACGGTCGCCTCGATCACGGGAAGGGATGCGGGTGCGGATTGCGCACCTCGGGCAGCCTGGGCAGCCCGGTCACCCGCCGCGCCGCGTGTCCGAAGGTCATCGGCACCGAACCCGGTGCCATCACCTTGACGCATCTGAAGCCTCCCGCTGTCTGTTCCATGGAGGTGGTGTCGACGGCGACGACGTCCAGGCCGGCCGCGGCGAAACGCCGCACGGCCTCGTCGAGGTCCGCACCGATGTCGGCGTTGCTCGGCCAGTGCCAGCGTTGGAGTCCCTGCTGCCAGGTCGATGTCACCGGGTCGTCGAGCAGGAAGGAGTACCGGTCGAAGGTGGCCGGGTCGGCCGCGCAGAGCAGGTGGTCGGCCATCGACACGACGTCGTCCGGGTGCTCGGCCAGGTGCCGGGCCCGCTCGCTCCACTGCGGGTCGAGCGCGAGGACGGTCACGTACTCGACGGTCTGGCTCAGTTCGTGCAGCGCGGCCAGGATCGCCTCGGCCGGACGCAGCCCGCTGCCGCCGGTCGACACGGCCCTGGGCCGTCCGGTGCCGCTGACGTCCTCGGCGAGGGTCCAGAACGACGGGATCCCGTGGTCCTGTGTGGTGTCGAAGACGTGCACCCGGTACCCCTGGCGCTCGATGCGTTCGGCCACCAAGGGGATCCGGCGGTCGGGGACCGTGGCGAGGTCGATCCGGGGCAGCGGGGTCCGCCCGTACCAGGCCATCAGGAAGGCGTCGCGTTCGGCGACTTCGAGGACACCGTGCAGCACGGCCTCCTCGTAGCAGCCGCCGAGCGCGAAGCCGCTGGAGATCTCGCAGGCGAACCGGCGCTCGCCGTCGGGCATCGGCGCCCGGTAGTAGACGAAGCTCTCCGGTACCAGCACCGGCCGGTCGCGGCCGAAGGAGTAGCCCCACACCCAGTCGGTCGGCGCGTCCTCGGTGAACTCCCGGTAGGGGAAGTCCGGGACCAGGAACCGGTCGTCGGGGTACAGGCCGAGCGTGCGGGGATCGATCGCGGTGTCGGCCACGTCGGCGTAGCCGGCCCGGACGCCGGTCCGTTTGGCCGGCCCGTACCCGGCGAGCCGTTCCAGCGACTCGGCCACCGCGATGGACCACGCGGACGCGAAGTCCCGGGTGCGGCCGTAGCCGGCCGGCTCGGTCGAGGCGCCGGGCACGGCCAGGACGGCCCCGGTGAACGGGAAGGCGTGCCGGGTGTAGGAGGTGACCGAGGGGATCAGGCCGCTCTGCGCGTCGACGTAGGTCGCCCGCAGTGCGTCCTGGTCCAGCGGGCGCAGGCGGCTCGACCCGGGCGACGGCTTGGGCCGCGCGTGACGGACGGGCTTCGCGCCCTGCTCGGTGTCGGCCGGGAGCACCGAACACGCCGGACAGTGCGGATCGGTGAGGAAGGAGTGGCGGGACAGGGCGAGCGTGGCCGTGTCGACGATCCAGAACCGCTGCGCCCCGGGCCGGGCCGAGGCCAGCCCGGCGACGGTGTCGGCCAGGAAGCTGGGCAGGTCCCGGTCGGGTGCCGCGGCGAGCGTCCCGGTGGCCGTCCCGGCGGCCATCTCGGCGGTGCGTTCGGTGGAGGCCGAGGCGGCGCGTCGGGTGCGCAGGCACTCCGGGCAGCCCGGCGCCCACGGCCCGACGACCACCTGCTGCGGTTCGCGGAGCACCTGCGGCTGGTCAGCCATGGACGACCACGGCACGCGCCACGAACGGACACAGCCGGGCCAGGGCGGCATCGTGGTCCAGCGGGACCGCGACCACCCGGCCGCCCTCCCCCGCCAGCCTGCCCACGACCTCGTCCAGGGTCACCGAACGGAGCGGCGCCGCGGCCGTACCCGGGGCGGCCGTACCCGGGGCGGCGGGCCCGCGCAGGTGCGCGGGCAGCTCGGGCACGGGCGCCGGCGCGTAGCCGGGCTGGTCGGTGGCCCGGGCCTGGTAGGCGAGCAGCGTCCGCTCCAGCCCCTGCTCCAGCGCCACGGCGGCGTCCAGGTCGCTCACGTACGCGACCGTGCCCGCCAGGGTCGTGAACGCGAACGTGGGCAGCCCGACCAGTTCGGACAGGTCGTGGACCTGGTACGACTGGCCGACGATCTCCAGCAGCTTCCGGTAGCGCTCACCGCGCGGGGTCAGCTCCGCGGCGGCCGGGTCCAGCCGCGGCAGCGGTCCGGTCGCGGTCGCCAGTGCCGCGGCCACGGTGTCGTTGGCCGCTGCGACCACCGCGGCGCGGACGGCGTCGGACCAGTCGTTCCCGGAGGCCGCGGTCCGCGCGGGGAAGACCTCCGCGGCGTCGACCGCGACCGGTTCACCGGTCAGCACGTCCAGGCCGTGCAGCCGGTCGCCCTTGCGGGAGTCGACCATGACGGCCGCGTAGCGCTCGACCGCCTGCCGGACCGCCCGCTGGCGGGACTCGACCACGCTCTCGCCGCAACCGTGGACGGGGAACGGACCGCCGGCCAGGCCGACCGGGTCGGAGACCACGACCTCGCTGACGAACAGCGGCAGTTGTTCGTAGTCGCGCTCGGTGACCTCGGCGAAGACACCGGTCCGCGGGTCGACGAACTCCACCGCACGGCGGGCCAGTTCCTCGTCGTCGACGGGCGCCGCGGCCGCCAGGGCGGCGAGCCGTGCCGGGTCGTCGGGAACCACGGGCAGGGCGAGCGGGTGCGGCAGG
Organism: Streptomyces sp. 1114.5; assembly: GCF_003635085.1. Taxonomy (NCBI): domain Bacteria; kingdom Bacillati; phylum Actinomycetota; class Actinomycetes; order Kitasatosporales; family Streptomycetaceae; genus Streptomyces; species Streptomyces sp. 1114.5. The sequence continues at coordinate 4,873,140 of NZ_RBXE01000001.1, read as the reverse complement.
AACGCGTGCTTCGAGGTCTCCAGCGTCTCCAGGTCGAACCGGACCAGGTGGTCGGCCCCGGCGCCCTCGTCGATGCCGGTGAGGTGGCGGAAGGCCGCGAAGCACAGCTGGTTGGCGACCAGTGCGACGGTGGGGCCGCGCAGGAACTCGCTCGGGGCCGCCTCGGGGTGGTCCCGCAGATCCGCGCCGGCCAGGTCGGGTGTGAGCGCGAACAGTCGACGCCATGCCGAGTCCCAGGCGGTGGCGTCGTCGCTGCTGCCGATCACCGGGCCGACCCAGGCCTCGTCACCCGAGACGACCGCCTGGGCGAATGCGGCCCCCGCGGCGACCGCGGCGGCGGGCAGCCGCCGGGCGCGGTCGATCATCGGCCGGTCGGCGACGTGCAGCACCATGGCGGCGCCCGCGGTCACCCGGTCGAGCCGCTGGGCGTCGGCGTCCAGGTAGACGATCCGCTGCTCCGGGTCCTGCGCCCGGGACGCGTCCAGGTGCTCCGCGACGCGGTCACGGTCGAACGGCGACTCGCCGAACGGCGCGAGCGGGACCGTGCGCACACCGGCGCGCAGCTGCGAGTGGGCCAGGGCCTGCAGCAGCGGGCCGGATCCGGCCAGCACGACGGGGCTCTCTCGGTAGGTCTCGAAGCGCAGCTCGGGTGAGTCGGTGAAGTACTCGATGAAGGAGATGTTGGCCGCGTAGGTGGCGGCCAGCTCGCCGGACAGCGTGTGCGGACGGTCGTCCAGCACGTTCTTGACGTACCCCTTGGCGAGCAGGAGCGTGATCAGTTTCGCCACCGCGGCGCGGCTCGGCTCCGGCACGACGGCGCACAGTTCGCCGAGCGTCCTGGTGCCGTCCAGCATCGGCGCGATCCGCTGGATGAACTCGTAGGTCGACGCGCCCTTGAGCATCGACCCGCCCAGGTTGCTGCGGATGTACGCACCCTCCGGAACGCGCATGACGTAGACGTCCCCGCGCAGTCGCGGCCGTACCCGCTCGACATCGACTCCCATGACCACCGCTTCTTTGCGAACTCATTGATGACTGGCCAGCAGGAAGGACCGAGAGCCACCCGGTCCCCTTTGATGAACACGCACCGGCTAGAGCACATGTGCTGGGGGATCAGCACCGGATCAGGTGCAGGAGCAGCACGGACAGCAGCAGCAGCAGCTGCTGGCGCCGCCGGAAGCGGACAGCTCCGTGAGGCCGTAGCCGGCGGTCACCGAAGCGGGCACCACCTCGCCCAGGTCCACCAGCTCGAAGGCGCTGTCCTCCAGCACCAGGTTGTCGAAGTCCTCCATGTCTTTCACCTCCTCCGCCGATCTCGTGTCACAAGCGCGTGTGTCGTGGCCGAGCACCGGATCAGGTGCAGGAGCAGCACGGGCAGCAGCAGCAGCAGCTGCTGGCGCCGCCGGAAGCGGACAGCTCCGTGAGGCCGTAGCCGGCGGTCACCGAAGCAGGCACCACCTCGCCCAGGTCCACCAGCTCGAAGGCGCTGTCCTCCAGCACCAGGTTGTCGAAGTCCTCCATGTCTTTCACCTCCCTTCCGTCGTCAGGTCGATGCGGCCCACACCCACATCGGGGCCGCCACCGAGGGTCAGAGTGCTTTCACCTCCGGCAGGACCCGGTCGCAGAAGAGCTCCAGGGTCTGCCGAGCTTCGGGGAGCGGCATCGCGCCGAAATCGACCTGCCAGAGGATCTGGTCGACGCCGCCGATGGACTCGTTGAAGGCGCGGATGCGGTCGACGACCGTGGCCGGCGATCCGACGATCGCGCCGCCCTCGGTGTAGAGCTTGCGCGGCTGCATGCCGCGCAGCATCCAGCCGAACCCGGAGTAGCCGCGGTAGGCGGTGGACTCCCTCCGGTCCCACGGGCTCACGGCCTCCGCCCACACGTCCAGGTAACGGCGCAGGTAGGTCTCGGCGATCTCGGCCGCGCGCTCGTCGGTCTCCGCGACCACCAGCGGCAGGCTGGCCGTGACCCGGGGCCGCAGCCCGGAACCGCCGTGCGCCGCCTCGAAGGCGTCGCGGTAGAGGGTCAGCTGGTCGCGGAACTCGTGCGGCGAGATCATCGGCGTGATCAGCAGCCCCAGTCCCTCCGTGCCCAGCCAGCCGAAGCTCTCCGGCGTGCGCACCGCGGCGCCCCACATCGGCGGGTGCGGTTGCTGGGTGGGCCGCGGCAGTCCGGTCACGTCGCGGTAGGAGAAGAACGGGGTCTGTTCGCTGACCTTCTCCTCGGTCCAGATCCGCCGCACCGCGCGGATGGTCTCGCGGAACCGGTCGACGCTCTCGTCCATCTCCACGCCCAGGGCGTCGAATTCGTCCGGCAGGTACGCCCGGGCGAACCCCACGTCGAGCCGGCCACCGCTGATCGCGTCCACCTGCGCGGCTTCCGCCGCCAACTGGATCGGGTGGTGGAAGACCGGGAGGACGCATCCGGTGATCAGCCTGACCGAGCTCGTCCGAGCGGCCACCGCGGACAGGAAGCCCAGCGGGCTGGGGCAGTAGCCGCCGTAGTGGTGGAGATAGTGCTCGGTCATCTTGACCGAATCCAGACCACCCGCCTCCGCCTGGACCGACAACTCCAGCGCATCGCTGAAATAGGCCTGCGGAGTTTTCGTCTCCGGAGTGCAGTCAGGAAGAAAAGAAAGCCCGAAGCGCACCGATACCACTCTCCCCATAACAGCCGGATTTCCACCAGATGAATCCCGGGGGTTCGTCACCCGAGCACTCCGAGGCCTGTCGGCACGCCACCGGGTGTTTCGCCGCTGACGCTACATCGGGCCCCCAGGGCCGTCAATGACGACCTGCATTCGCGGTCCAGCCTCAAATAAAGCTCAAATGGCACCGGTATCCCCGGGGATACCTACGGTGCCGGGAGTGCGTTATTGACGGCACTGCCCGGCGCTGGAAATGTTGGCAGCCGCCGGCAGCCCGAATAGCCGGGGCCTTACGCCGACGTGAACGGCACAGGAAAACGGACGGGTAGTCATGACCTCCACCATCGACACGAACGACGCCGCCCACGTCGGCGAGCAGCCGGCACCGGTGCCCGACGGGCGCAGGGCCGTCCAGCTCGTCGAGTTCACCGCGATGCAGGGGGTCCGGTACAGCATCACGCTCGGCTACCTCAAGGCGACCGCGGTCGCCGACCCCGTCCTCGACGCGGCCTGCGACTTCGAGATCAACGTGCGCGAGCAGAGCGGCGGGGAGCAGGCCACGAAGGAGCTGCTCGACACCTGGGACGAGCCGTTCGTCGTCGCCCTGACCGTGTTCTTCTGGAACCGCGCCCAGTCCCTGGAGCTGGCCCGCCAGGTCAAGGAGCGCTGGCCGAACTGCCGCGTCGTGGTCGGCGGCAACGACGTCAGCTACCAGCAGGAGCCGCTGTTCGCCGAGGCACCCTGGCTGGACGTACTGGTGCACGGCGAGGGCGAACTGCGCTTTCGCGACCTGCTGCACGCCTTCCTGACCGACCGGGACCTCGCCGCGGTTCCCGGCATCAGCTACTGGCGCGACGGCTCGGTGGTGACCACGCCGGACGCGGAGCGCATCACCGACCTCGACCGGGTCGTCTCGCCGATCCTCACCCCGGTGTACTCCGATGAGGAGATCACCGGTTCGTCCATGATCGTCTACGAGACCAACCGGGGCTGCCCGTACGGGTGCGCCTTCTGCTACTGGGGCGGCGCGACCAACTCCAAGGTCCGCCAGTTCGACCTGGAGCGGATCTTCGCCGAGCTGGACCGGCTGATCCGGCTGATGCCCATGGACGCGACGCTGTTCATCGCGGACGCCAACTTCGGCATCCTGGCCCGCGACCGGCAGATCGCCGAGCACATCGTGGAGCTCAGCCGGCGCCACGGCAAGCGCCTGATCGTCAGCACCAACTGGGCGAAGAACGGCAACGAGCGCATCGTGGAGATCGCGAGCATGCTCCACGCCGCCGAGCTGACCGGCGCGATCACGCTGTCCGCACAGTCCTTCGACGCGGACGTCCTGAAGATCGCCAACCGCGCCAACATCCGCACCGACCACTACCGCCGGCTGCTGTCCCGCTTCCGCGAACTCGACGTGCCCACCTACACCGACCTGATCTGGGGCCTGCCCGGCGAGACCTTCGACTCGTACCTCGACGGCATCGAGGAGGTGCTGACCGCAGGCGGATCCCCGGTGATCTATCCGCTGCTGCTGCTGAACAACACCGACTACTCGCGCGAGGCCTTCCAGGACGAGCACGCCCTGCGGACGCGCTGGATGCCCGCCGACATCACCAACCCCGAACTCGTCGCCGACGTCGTCGTCGGGCACTCCGCCATGACGGCCGAGGAGTGGGTGCGCGGCATGGAGTTCCGGGTGTCCATGACGCTCTTCCAGAAGATCCTGCTGCGCTGCGCACTGCGCGTCCTCCACGCGACCACGGGCGTCCGCATGGTCGAACTGTGCCGGTACCTGTGGTCGTTCCTGCTGGACGACTGCACCGACCCGTTCCTGCGGGCCGTCGCCCGCGACGTCGCCGTCGTCTACCGGGACCCGTCCGCCCTGGACATGGCGCTGCTGAAGACCGTCATCGGCAACCAGGCCGTGGTGCCCGAGGAGGTGCACTACCAGGCGCTGCTGTGCCGGGCCGTGCGCACCGAACGCGCCACCGCCGATCTGCTCCACGCAGCCGTCGACCACCTGTGCAGCCGGCTGGCCGGCTCCGGGTTCGAGGTCGACCGCGTCCTGGTCGACAGCGCGCTGACCCTCGACCTCGCGGCGACGACGATCCTGCGCGCGAGTCTGCGTGGTGACCTGGTCGAGGCGGAGTTCGCCGTCCCGCGGCGGGGCTGGGACCTGCTCGTCGCGGCCGGCGACGTGCCGTCGAGCCTCGACACGAGCAACCAGGGGAACACCGTGCGCGGCACGGTGTGGGCGCCGCCACGCTGGGTCCACTACCCGATCAGCGTCTATGCGCTGTCCATCTGGCACGGTACTGGCCGGCCGCTGTACGACCTGCTGTTCGCGCTCCCGGACCAGCTGCCGAACCAGCTGCCGACCGTCGCGTGACCGCGGGGCACCCGGCGGGTTCCGGTCATGTCCGGGTCCGGGCCCGCCGGGAATTGACAGGCCCTCATCACCATGAACATCATGGGCACATCACACGCATCGCATATCTTGCGTACATCACGTGCATCATGCGCATCACGTACATCACGCACAGCCTGGGACACTCGCATCCTCCCAAGGCTGCAGCCGTGTCCCGTGGATGTTGGGGGACCATGACCACCGAAAACCCCGTCTGTTGCTCCGATGGCGCCGCCCGCCCGATCCTCGACCAGATCACCGACAAGTGGTCGATGACGGTCATGGCGGTGCTCGACGAGCCCCGGCGGTTCAACGAGATCAAGCGCCGCATCGACGGCGTGACCCAGCGGGTCCTGACCCAGACCCTGCGCCGTCTGGAGCGCAATGGGATGATCATGCGCCGGGTGCTGCCCACCTCGCCCGTCGGGGTCGAGTACTCCCTCACGCCACTCGGCGAGTCCCTGTGCGAGCCGTTCGGCCGGCTGTACGCCTGGGCCCTCGCCAACACGGAGGAGATCCGGGCGCATCAAGCGGACTACGACCGGCGGACGCACGGCTGCCGAAGCCAGGAGCCTTCCGTGCCAAGGGAGTTCGAGACCTCGGAGCGCTCCTGAGGTGGGGCGACGGGCGCACGGCTCCGACGCCCGGCTGCCGGGAAACCCGCACTTCTGCGGCAGTTGAGGACTCCTCGCGACTGATTGCGCGTCACTTCTCGGTGCACCGGCTCCGATCCGTACCTGCGCGAAGAATTGAAAACATCACAACGGGCCCTCACGGCGGCTCAGGACCGACCGGTTGCGCGCCTGGCGCACTATCCGGCGGGGAAGTGACGGGCGAGGAAGCCGTTGCGGAACCTGCCCGCCGGATCGAACTCTGCCAGCAGCCTCCGGAAGTCCTCCCACCGCGGGTAGGAATCCCGGATCGCCTCGGGCGCCGTGCGGAAGACCTTGCCCCAGTGCGGGCGGGCGGCGAAGGCGGACAGCGCCTGCTCGACCGCCTCGACCGCGTCCGCCACGGCCACCGGATCGGGGTGCCAGGTGAAGTGGAAGGCGACGCAGTCGCGTTGGTAGGCGGGGCTGAGCCAGAGCGCGTCGGCCGCCACCGTGCGGATCTCACCGATCTGCAGGGCCGGCGCGATCCGCTCCCGGACGGCGTCCAGCGCGTCGAACGCGGCGACGGCGTCGGTGCGGGCGACGAAGTACTCGGACTGCAGTTCGTCGCCGCTGCTCGGCGTGAAGTCCGGCCGGAAATGCGGGAGCCGGGTGTGCCACCGGCCCGGAACGCCCAGCTGTCCCGTGCAGGGTTCGGGCGGACACCCCGGCACGGGATGGCGCGGGCCGTCGGCGAGCACCGCGCCGAGCCAGGCCCCGGGGGCGTCGGGGCCTCCCCGCTGCTTGAGCCAGACCTGGTCGATCCGGTCCGTCCGCCAGCCCGTGAAGAGGCTGACGCTGTACGCCGCCGCCATGATCTCGTCGAACCGTTCGCGCAGCACGGCCGTCGGCAGGCCCTCGTAGACCCACTGCCGGACCTCGAACGCCGGCACCACGTCCAGGGTCAGCCGGGTGACCACGCCGAGGGCGCCCAGGGCCACGACCGACCCGGGGAACTCCGCGGCGCCCCGCTCGATCGTCACCAGGGCGCCGTCCGCCGTGACCAGCTCGACGGCGCGCACCGCCGTGGCGAGGCAGCCGTTGGCGCTCCCCGAGCCGTGCGTGCCGGTGGCACACGCGCCCGCCACCGAGATGTGCGGCAGCGACCCGAGGTTGTGCAGCGCGAGCCCCACCCGGTCCAGCACCCCGGCGACTTCGCCGAACCGCATCCCGGCGCTGACCGTGACCGTGCCGGCCCGCTCGTCCGGCTCGACCACCCGGGGCAGGCCGGCGACGGACACCAGGTCGCCCGTGGTGTCGGCGATCGCGTTGAACGAGTGCCCCGTCCCGAGGACCCGCACGGACCGGGCGCCCGCGACGATCCGCCGCAACTCGGCCACGGAGCGCGGCTCGTGGAACCGCTCGGCCCTGAACGTGATGTTCCCGGCCCAGTTGGTCGCGGCGACGGTCATTGGGTTGTGCCTCCTCGGTCTCGGGAGCACGCGGTCCGTTCGGCAGCGCACGGGGTGTGCTCAGCAGCGCACAGGAGTGCTCAGCAGCGGGTCAACCGCACCGCGAGACCGTCGTGGGAGTACAGCGGCCTCACCTCGTACCCGTCCGCGTCGACGGTGATGCTGCCGAACTCGCCTTGCAGCGTACGCCCGTTGAGCAGCGGCAGCACCACGTCCTCGTCCGGGTCGAGGGTGTCCGGCAGTTGCAGGAGGAGCTGGGTGCCCCGGCCGAGCGTCACCCGGCCCGCGACCGTCAGTGCCGGGGAGTGGCAGTGGTACAGCGTCAGCTCCAGGCCCGTCCCGGCGGCCTGGAGGAGGTCGCCGTGCACCCGGACGGCACCCCGCTCGGCGTCCACCCGCAGCGTGCCGCCGCGGACCTGGACGCTGCCTCGTCCGAGGGCGTCGCGGGACCCGGCCACCAGGACTCCGCCCGCCACCACGGTGGCACCGGTGTAGCGGTTGGTGCCGGTCAGGGTCAGCGTCCCGGTGCCGCGCTTGGTGAGACCGCCGGGGCCGGCGATGTCGTTCTGCCACGCGTCCGCCGCACAGAACCCGCCGTCGGCGGCGTTCAGCTCCACCGTCACGTCCCGCTCGAACGCGCCGTAGCCGTCGGCCGCCGCGAACAGGTTGAGCCGGCCCCACATCTCCGGGCCGTCCAGCAGGACGTAGCCGGAGGGCAGGGCCGTGGTGCGCAGCACCTCGCGGCGCTGGGCGGCGTCCAGGTAGGGCAGGCGGGTCTCCAGCAGGACCTCGGCGCCCTTGGGGACGGTCATCGGGACGTCCCGGCCGCTGCGGCGCAGGACGTACGTCAGCTTCGGCGTGACCTGCTCGGCGTTGGCCTCGCGGTCGGCGTACGGGTCCTCGGCCGAGGTGGCCCGGTGGGCGTAGGCGTACAGGGTGTCGGCGGTGCTGCCGGTCTTCGACCGGAAGTACGCGGCGGCCTGGCTGCGGGCGGCGGCCTTGAGGGTGGCGTTGCGCGGGTCGGCGAGGGTGGCGGCGGCGAGCGCGGTGGCGAGCGTGCGGCCGCCGATGACGTCGAGCGGGGAGTGCATCCCGGACATGATCCGGGTGTGGCTGAGCTCGAACGCCCGGGCGATCAGCTCCTGGAAGCGCTCGGGCACCGCGTAGGCCAGGGCCAGCGCGGACAGGTGGAAGGCGTTGGTGTGACCGCTCACGAAGCCGCCGTCGTCCGCCGGGGAGTTGCTGCGCTGGCGCAGCAGCTGCGGGGCGACCACGACGTCCGAGGCGTAGACCGGGTAGCCGAGGGCGTCGGTGGCGCCGGTGTCGACCACCGCGCTGTCCTCGTTCATCCGCCACGGGCGCGGGTAGCGGTAGGCGTACTTGGCCGGGTTGCCGGAGGCGTACGGTCCGCGCAGCGTGTTGACCAGGGTGACCACCTGCCCCAGCTCCGAGTCGACGGCCCCGGGGCCGATCGCGGACCCGGCGGGCGCGCCGGCCGGGACGGCGTCGTCGATCTTCGCGGGCGGGGTGGAGTCGGGCGCGGTGGTGATCGAGGTGACGGCCCGGGCACCGGTGCGGTACAGGTCGGCGAGCGGGCCCAGGCCGGCGATGACGGCGTAGCCCTGGTGCTGGCGGTCGTAGATGAACGCCTCCTTGGCCTGGTCCGCCGTGCGCTCGGTGGTGATCTCCACGCAGTAGCGCACGTTGGCGCGCAGCACGTCGGCCATCAGCGGCGAACCGTCGTTCCAGGACGTGCCGGTGTGCCAGATCCGGTTCATCCCGGTGAGGATGCGCACCGCGGCGTTCCCCTCCGGGGTGAGGTCGGCCATCGTGTTGGTGGCGTAGGAGTCCACGAAGGCCGCGCCCGGGACGGGGCCGACGGGTGCCGCGGCGGCCCGCTGCGGGGCGGCCAGCAGGCTCACGGCGGTGGGCGCGGTGAGGAGGCCGACCGAGGTGGCTGCGGAACTGCGCAGGAAGCGGCGGCGGTTCAGGGTGGGCTGCTCGTACATTGCTGGTCTTCCTGCTGTGGTGTGCCGGGCGGGCGGAGCGGTGTGCGGGAGGGAGAACGCAGGTCCCCGGCCCGGGTGGCGGCCCGGGCCGGGGACGTGAGGGGCGGTCAGCGACGGGTGAACAGGAAGCCGAGCTTGTCGACCTCGTCGCCGGCGCGTCCGTGGAACCCGGCGAACTGCCAGCCGTCGGGCGCGGTGCGGGTCACGCAGTCGGAGGTGGTGGTGCCGCCGGCCAGGGACCGGCCCAGGTTGGTGCTGAACGAGGCGTAGAAGATCCGGGTGTGCCCGTTGTAGGAGCCCTGGCAGAGGGTGGCCGCGCTCACGTACTCGCCGCTGCCCAGGGTGAGCGAGGAGGCGGTGCCGCCGGAGCCGCCGTGGGTGAGGGTGGTGCCGTCGGCGAGGGTCAGGCCGACCTGGTCGACCCGGCTGCCGGCCCGCAGGCTGACCGTGGCGGCCCGGGCGCCGGCCGGGATGCGGTCGATGTCGTCGTAGAAGTCGCCGTGCGGGCCGCCGAACTGATCGCTCGCCAGGTACGCCTGGTTCCGGCTCCAGCTGAAGCCGACGGCGACCGGGTCGTGGTCGGAGAGCATCTTTCCGGCGCCGTCCAGGAAGTCGGCGTGCTTGTTGGCGTACGAGGTCGCGGTCAGCGAGACGAGCGGGCTGCTGCGGTACAGGACCTTGTCGACGATCTCGCAGGTGTCGGTGGGCGCGTTCTGGTCGCACAGCAGCGGGTCGGCGCCGCGGGTCGGCGCCACGCCGCCGCGCTTCAGCTGCACCCACGCGTCGGTCAGCCGGTTGTCGGCGGCGAAGGCGGCGATGGTGTCGTCGGCGCGGGTGTAGCGCGTGTTGGTGTCCCCCATCACGACGACGGCGTTCCCGGCCGAGTGGGTCCTGACGTAGCCGGTGAGCTGCGCCAGGTTGGCGGCGCGGGCGGCCTCGTCGCCGGGCTCGGTGCCCGCGTTCGCGTGGAGGTTGTAGAAGTCCACGTAGACGCCCTCGGCCAGCCGGGTCCGCATGAAGGTGAACCCCTTGGGCGTGAGGCAGTCACCGGAGTCCAGCTGACAGTCGTTCCACTTGACCCGCTCGAAGTCGTCGGTGTCGTAGGCGAGGGCGGACAGGGTGTTGAGGCCGCTGCCGATGCCCGCCCCGCCGCTGGTCGCCGTGCGGTTGGGGTGGGAGTCGGCGGCGTACAGCGCGGCGTGGTAGTTGAAGTCCTCCTGGACGTGCACGACGTCGTACGGGGCGAGCCGGCTGCCGATGGCGGTGGTGCTGCTCTGCCGCTCGGTCGAGGAGCTGTTCACCACCTGCGGCAGGCCGGCGACGTTGTACGTCAGCACGGAGAAGGCCCCTCCCGCGGCGGCGGCGTGCGCGGCCGGCGCACCGACCAGGCCGGCGAGCGCGGTGGCCGCGCCGAGCGCGCCCGTGAGGACGGCGCGGACGAAGGGATGGCGGTGGCGGGGCTTGGACATCGGTGCTCCGTTCGGAGGACGGCCGCGGGGATCCGGTGCCCCGGAGCGTATGAGCGAACAATGAGCGCGTCAACACGGCCGACAGACCGCCATGACGCTTCTGACCTGCAGTTTTACGATGCCATGCCAGGTTCTGCACAAAGATTCTGTTAGCGTTAACAGACTGTTCGTGGTGCGGCCGGACTCGGGAGCGCGCGCCCCGGAGGGCGGACCTAGGCTGTAGCCAGGCGCCGGGGTCACTCCGGCCTGCACGGCTGCCCGGACGGAGGCGCGCGTGGAGACGACCGGCGAGCAGGACGCACCCACCGCCGTTGTCACGGTCGGCCCGGACTGCGTGGTGACCGGCTGGAGCGCGGGCGGGGTGCTGTTGCTGGGCTGGTCGGCGGAGGAGACCGTCGGCCGGCCCGTGGCCGACCTGCTGGTCGATCCCCCGCCCGGATTCCCCGGGAGCGACGGCGTCGGACCCACCGGCCTGATCACGCTGCGTCACCGGGACGGTTCCACGCTGGACGCCGTGGTGACGGCCCAACCCCTGCGCGACGCCGACGGCCGGACCCTGAACCGGGTGGTGACCTTCCAGCGCTGGGACCGCCGCCCCGTGATCGCCGACCGGGCCTTCGAGCAGAGCCCCTTCGCCCTCGGCGTCTACGACCCCGACCTGCGGTTCCTCTGGGTGAACGCCGCCGCGTGCCGGGTGATCGCGCACACCGAGGAGCAGCTGCGCGGTGAGATGTACCGCGAGCTGTTCCCCGAGCTGGAGGGCGTCCCGTACACCGACAAGCTCTCCGAGGTGGCCAGGACGGGCGTGCCCGCGCGTCTCATCACGATCTTCAAGCCGCTCGGCAGCGCCTACGCGAACGCCTGGGCCACCAGCATCTGGCCGGTCCGGGACGCCGAGGGCACGGTGCGCGCGGTCGCCAACTGGGGCTTCGACATGAGCGCCGAGTACTGGGCCCGCCAGCGCCTGCTCATCCTCAACGAGGCCACCCGGGGCATCGGCCGCACCCTGGACGTGGTCAGCACCGCCCGGGAGCTGGCCGAAACCCCGGTGCCGGGCTTCGCCGACCTGGTCACCGTCGACCTCTTCGACGAGGTGCTGCGCGCAGAGGAACCGCCCGCCTCCGCCGCGGTCGCCGCCGGCGGCACCGTCACGCTCATCCGCGCCGCCCGGCACAGCGCGAAGCAGGCCCCCGAAGGATCCCCGGGACCGGCGGGGCCGGTCGGCTACGCGCCCGGTTCCGTCGTCGCCCGCTGCATGTCCACCGGCCGGTCCCTGGTGCAGCTCGCCGGCGAGCCCGACGAAGGCGGCGAATGGGCCTTCGGTCCCGGTCTGGCCGCCGACCCCGCCCACTGGCCGCCGGGACTCCCGCTGATCGACCGGTCCATCGCCGCGCAGGGGTTCACCGGCAAGATCACCGTGCCGCTGCTGGCGCGCGGCGCCGTGCTCGGCGTCGTGGCGTTCGCCCGCCGCGACCGGCCCGAGGCCTTCACCGCCGACGACCTGATCCTCGCCGAGGAACTGGCCGCCAAGGCCGCCGTCGCCATCGACAACTCCCGCCGGTACTCGCGCGAGCACACGACCGCGCTGACCCTCCAGCGCAGCCTGCTGCCGCAGCGCCTGCCGCGTCAGGAGGCGATCGAGGTCGCCTCCGGCTACCTGCCCGCCGGGGCCGGCGCGGGCGTGGGCGGCGACTGGTTCGACGTCATCCCGCTGTCCGGCGCCCGGGTCGCCCTGGTCGTCGGCGACGTCGTCGGGCACGGCCTGCACGCCTCCGCCAGCATGGGCCGGCTGCGCACGGCCGTCCGCACCCTGGCGGACGTGGACCTGCCGCCGGACGAGCTGCTGACCCACCTGGACGACCTGGTGCTCCACCTCCCCGACGACTCCCGGCCCGAGGACGGTTTCGAGTCGACCGGCGAGGCCGGGGCTACCTGCCTGTACGCCGTGTACGACCCGGTCTCCCGCCGCTGCGCCATGGCGAGCGCGGGCCATCCGCTGCCATTGGTGATCGCGCCGGACGGCGCCCGTACCCCGGTCGAGGCACGGTCGGGGCCCCCGCTCGGCGTCGGTGGGCTGCCGTTCGAGGCGGTCGAGGTCGAACTGCCCGAGGGCAGTCTGCTCGCCCTCTACACCGACGGACTGGTGGAGAGCCGCGAGCGCGACGCCGAGCAGGGCGCCGCCGACCTGCTCCGGGTCCTGAGCGAACCGGCCGCCTCGCTGGAGGCGCTCTGCGACACCGCGATGAAGGCCATGCTCCCGGAGCACCGCACCGACGACGCGGCCCTGCTGCTCGCCCGTACCCGGGCGCTGGACCCGGACCACGTCGCCGGCTGGGAGATCGAGCCCGACTTCGAGCAGGTGGCCCGTGCCAGGCGGCTGGCAGCCGACCAACTGGCCGTCTGGGGCCTGGAGGAGACGGCCTTCGTCACCGAACTGGTCGTCAGCGAGCTCGTCACCAACGCGATCAAGTACGGCCGGCCGCCCATCCGGCTGCGGCTGATCCGCAACACCGCGCTGATCTGCGAGGTCTCCGACGGCAGCGCCACCGCCCCGCACCTGCGCCGGGCGCGTGCCTTCGACGAGGGCGGCCGCGGCCTGATGCTGGTCGCCCAGCTCACCCAGCGCTGGGGCACCCGGCACGCCACCGACGGCAAGACCATCTGGTGCGCGCAGACCATCGAGTCGACCTGACACCCGGACCGGCCCTGAGCCGTGCAGACCGCCGGCCCGCACGCGGGGTGGCCCGCCCGGGGGGATCCCGGGCGGGCCTGGACGGCGGGCGGTCTCGCGGGCCGTCGGCCGCGGTGCCTTCGGGCCGTCAGGCCGAGTGGTGGCGGCCCTTGACCTGCACCAGCGGCGGGGGCCAGCTCGCGGGGATGTCGTCGGTGCGCGGCGCGTACAGCCGCAGGGTCACCGAGAAGTTCCCGCTGGTCGGGATGGGGAGCCAGTTGGCCGTCTGCAGGGCGGCGTCGGCGGGCGGTTCGGCCTGGACGTACAGGGTGGTCGCTCCCGTGACCGGATCGGCCAGGGGCGGGGTGTAGTGGCCGATGGCGTAGATGTCGTCGGGGTTCTCGACGAGGAAGCTGTCGGAGTCGTAGGCGGTCAGCGACCAGAACGCGTCGACGGGCGGCAGTTGGCCGGCGGGGAAGGTCAGGGTGTAGCGGAGCGGAGCTCCGGTGCTGTCGGCCGCCGCGCCGCTGATGCTGGGGTAGAGGGCGTCTTCGGGGAGGTTGGCGCCGAGCCCGATCGCGGCGATGTAGGCACGCTGGAGGTAGTGGAGGCCGTAGTACCCGATGTCGGTCCTGGTGAAGGTCCAGCCGTTGACCGGCTCGGAGGCCTTGTGGTTCTTGATCAGGACGAGGCCGTGGTTCTTGGCCAGCTCCAGCCGCTCGTCGGAGGGCAGCTTGGCGGGGTCGTACGGGAAGACGCCCAGGTCCCGGAGGGCGGCGGACATCCAGGGGTCCTGCGGGTTGAGCGGTGTGCGGGTCAGCAGGGCGGCGAGTTCCTTGAAGAACTCGGGGCCGCTCATCGTGACGTTGAGCTGGTCGGAGGGCGGTGCGGTGGGCAGGTCGGGGTCGTAGGTACCGTCCGGAGGGTCGTAGCTGCCGTCGTTGGGCCACGCGCTGACCGGCAACAGCCGCATCAGGTCCTGGTAGCCGTTGACGGTCTGGATCTCGGCCTGGCTGTCGTCGAACACCTCCGTGCGGCCGAGCAGCCAGACCGTGTTGGTCGGCATCGGCAACTGATGGACGCCGTCCGGCAGTTCGCCCTGCCAGTCGGGGCCGGTCAGCGCGTAGGAGTAGACCTCGGCACCCGTGGCCGGGTCGGTGACCGGCGCTGCGAGCGGGTTGATGCTGCTCGGGTCGCCGACGACGTTCGTCCACGCGTCCAGGATCTCCATCAGCCAGTAGCGGCCCTCGTCCATGACCGGCACCTCAAGCACCATCGGCTCGGCCGTCAGGTCCAGCCAGGCCTGCGTGTACAGGGTGTCGACGTTGGGCCGGACCACCTCCTTCGTCTCCGGCGTGGCCAGCGCGGCGTGTTGGAGGAGCTGGTTCGTCGGCGCCGCCGACGAGCTCACCTCCACGGTGTTGGTCTCCAGGCGGCGGGTCAGCTCCATCAGGACCAGCGGGTATCCGAAGACGTACACCTCCGTTGCCATGCTCGCCGGGTCCTTCGCGGAGTCGGGCGTCGTTGAGGCCATGCCATCGTCCCTTCTGGGCGGTCGGAGCGCCGACGCTACCGTCCGCATCCGGGGCGTCACAGGTGTAGAACAAGCCATCCGTGGAGGTTCCCCCTCAATCGGAATGTTCTGATTCCCCTGCGCCGAACGGAAGTTGATGGTCCGTCACTCACGCAGGTGGAGAGACGGTGATGGTGGCCCGGTGGGTTCGGCGATCCACTGGCAGGCACCCGCCGACGCCCACCGCATCATCCCGACCGGCGAACCGTCGTCAGGACGGCCGACCGGGCGAGGCTCGCCTGTCGATACGCGCACTGCGGGGGCGGCCACCCGGACGTCGGAAGGCCGCCCCCGCAGCGGGTTGGGGTGCTGTTTACTTGAGAAGATCAGATGACCAGGAAGGCAAGACCGTGCCCGTCACCGATGAGGCGATCGAGAAGATCAAGGCCATGATCGTGAGCGGCGAGCTCCGTCCCGGCGCGCGCCTCCCGAAGGAGGCCGACCTCGCGGAGCGGCTCGGCCTGTCCCGCAACTCCCTGCGGGAGGCGGTCAAGGCCCTTTCGCTGATCCGCGTGCTCGACGTGCGCCAGGGCGACGGCACGTACGTGACCAGCCTGGAGCCCGAAATCCTGCTGGACACCCTCGGGTTCGTCGTCGACTTCCACCAGGACGACACGGTGCTGGAGTTCCTGGAGGTCCGACGCATCCTGGAGCCCGCCGCCGCCGCGATGGCCGCCCGGGTCATGCCGGACGAGGAGATCGCCGCCCTGGGTGAGGTGCTGGCGAGCCTGGACGCGAACGCGTCGCTGGAGGAACACATCGCCAACGACCTGGAGTTCCACCGCAGGATCGCGGCCGGGTCGGGCAACACCGTGCTCTGCTCGCTGATCGACGGCCTGTCCGGACCCACCTTGCGGGCCCGGGTCTGGCGCGGGCTGACCGAGGAGAACGCAGTGACCGACACCCACCGGCAGCACCGCGCGATCCTCGACGCGATCGCCGGCCGCCGCCCGGAACTCGCCCACTCCTGGGCCACCGTGCACGTCGCCGGGGTCGAGCAGTGGCTCCGCGGCACCCTCGGCGAAGCGGGATCGCCGCTCGGCTGACGGGAGTGGCGTGGGCCCCGCGCCCTACGCCGGCGGGCACCATCCCTGTCCCGACACTCCGTGGGCCGGCATCTCCCTCGGCTGGGGCTGGCAGTCGGCGGCCAACGCCGAAGGCAACAACAGCATCAGCTTCAACCGGCTCGGCAACGTGATGAACCGGCTCTGCGACTCCGCCGGCATCTACCACCTCTCGAACGACCCGGGCACGGTGCTCAACGGCAACTACATCCACGACGTGGTGCGGAGCCCGGCCGCCTGCGGCTCGCCGGTGCACGGCATCTACCTGGACGAGGGCTCGGACGGCATGACCGTCTCGAACAACGTGCTGTCGCACACCGACGGGTTCATCAACCAGAACCGCAACGGCTGCCACATCACCCTCACCGACAACACGACGTCCGGCGGCCCGGTGATCAAGGCCTCCGGCCTCGAATCCGCGTACCAGTGGCTGGCCGCGACACCCAACCTCGCCGCCGACGAGCCGGCGTCCTCGTCCTCCGTCGTCGGCTCCGGCTGGGAGGCCTCGAAGGCCGTCGACAACAACGCCTCGACCGGCTGGTCTCCGACCGGGAGCGACACCTCCGCCTGGTGGCAGGTAGACCTCGGCAGGTCCTACCAGCTCGGCCAGTTCGCACTGACCACCCGTCAGGACGTGGACCAGCCCGAGACCCGCGGCAACTTCGAGGTCCGCCAGGCCTTCCGCTACGTCCGCGTCGCCAAGACCGACGGCTCGTACTTCTTCCTCGCCGACTTCAGCGTGCAGCAGGCGGGCGGGGCACTGGCGGCCGCGACCGGAGCGCCGACCACCGACCCGTCGACCTTGTACACGATCAAGAACGTCAACAGCGGGCAGATCATGGACGTGTCCGGCCGGTCCACCGCCGACGGCGCGAGCGTCATCCAGTGGCCGAGCAACGGCGGCGCCAACCAGCAGTGGAACATCGTCCGGGTCAGGGTTGAGCACAGCGCCTGCCTCGCCTCCTGCAGAATACGGCCCTGGTGCTCGGCGTCTCCAACCACCCCCGCCCCCGTGACGATCAAGGACGCCGGCAGGTCACTCGATCTGGGTGGCTCGTGATCCTCGCGATCCTGCTGCCGGTCCGCACGATGCGTAGTCGTCAACGGGGTGGTTGCTCGGCTCCGCTCGTCGGCCACTCGGTTTGCTGGTGCGGAACTTCCACCGGGAAGTGAATGGGGCTGAGCAGGTATTGCGTCCGCTCGGGGCTGGGCGGGTTGGCCAATCTTGGCGCGATGGCCTTCCTCAGGTCGCTGATCATCTCCGTCAGTTCCGTCGGGCTGAGCCAGAGGGCATGCTGCCGGTAGCCCACCTGGTCGACTACGGGGTCTGCCTCTTCGCGGTCGAGGTAGGCGTTGAACTCGGCCAGGAGAGCGGTCATCGCCGTGGCGAACGCCTGCCGATGCTCCTCGGGGGCGAGCGCGCGGACCACCTCGGCGCCGATGACGGCCCGCTCCTGGCACAGCCGGTAGTGCCGTTCCACCGCCCCACGCACCTTGTGTTCCTCGGCCACCTCCAGGATCCCGCCGCCGACCAGCAGATCGATGTGCCGGTAGACGGTGGCCTTGGAGGCTTCCGGGATTCGCGCGCACAGCTGAGCGGTGGTCAGCAACCGTCCACCGCCCATCGCATGCACGATCCGCAGCCGGATGGGATGGGCCAGCAGTTTCAGGGAGTCCACATCCAAACCTTCTCACAACTGCTACCGTTCTCAATTATGCGAATGGATGGGAATGGGGTGCTGGAGATGGCGCGCGGCTTCGCCGCGCTGCTGCGGGCAGAGTGTTTCGACCAGATCGTGGAGCTCTTCGCGCCCCCGCTGCGGGCTGCGGTCTCCCCTGAGGCGCTGCGGCTGACCTGGGCGGCCGAGGCCGCCGGGCACGGCGGGATCCAGGCGGTCCAGGAGCCGGAGATCGAGGACGGCGGGACGGACCCGGTCCGGGTACGCATCGCGATCACCTGCGCCGACGGGAGCTTCACCGTGGTCACGTCGGTCGGTCGCGACGGTCTGCTGCACGGGCTGCGACTCGATCCGTACGGTGGCGCCGTGTGGCATCCGCCGCACTACGCGCAGGAGGACCGGTTCGCCGAGCGGGAAGTCCTGCTCGGTACCGGGCCGCTCGCGGTGCCGGGCACGCTCACCCTGCCTGCCGGCGGCGGCCCGTGGCCCGCCGCGGTCCTGCTCGCCGGCGGCGGGCCGTTCGACCGGGACGAGAGCATCGGCCCGAACAAGCCGCTCAAGGACCTCGCCTGGGGTCTCGCCTCCCGTCAGGTGGCCGTGCTGCGCTTCGACAAGCCGACCTTCGCGCATCCCGGCCGCTTGCCCGCCGACTTCACCATGACCGACGAGTACCTGCCGCCCGCCCTCGCCGCCGTTCAACTGCTGCGGCAGCAGCCCGAGGTGGACCCCTGCCGGATCCATCTGCTCGGCCACAGCATGGGAGGCAAGGCGGCGCCTCGGATCGCCGCCGCCGATCCGTCGATCGCGGGCCTGGTGATGCTCGCCGCAGACGCGCAGCCGATGCACCAGGCGGCCGTCCGGGTGGCCCGCTATCTCGCGGACCTCACTCCCGGCCCGAGTGCCGAACGGGCGGTGGCCGCGCTCGCCCGGCAGGCCGAGTTGGTGGCGGGCCCCGCACTCACTCCCAACACAGCGCCGGAACTCCTGCCCCTGGGACTCTCCGCCGCCTACTGGCTCGACCTGCGTGCCTACGACCCAGTGGCCACGGCGGCCGCACTGGCCTGCCCGATGCTGATCCTGCAGGGCGGGCGGGACTATCAGGTGACCGTCGCCGACGATCTGGAACTCTGGCAGCGGGCTCTGGCACACCATCCCAAGGTAGCCATCCGGGTCCACCAGGACGCCAACCACCTCTTCCTGCCCGGCAGTGGCCATCCGACCCCAGCCGAGTACGCCAGGCCGGGGCACGTCGACCCGGCGGTGGTCGACGAGATCGCGACCTGGCTGGCACGACACTGAGGGAGGTCAAGTCACCGCCTGTTCACCCTGCCCCAGCCGGAAACGCCCTCAAGCCGCAGCGCGACGCGCATCAGCGCTCCTCCTGCGGGGTGGGGACGCCCGGCGGCAGCAGCCCGCTCTCCTTGAGCTCCGCCCAGAGCGTGTCCGGGACGCGGTGGCAGAGCATGGCGGCGGCGTCCCGGACCTCGGTGGCGTTGCGGGTGCCGACGAGCACCGAGGCGACGGCGGGGTGCCCGAACGGGAAGCGGAGCGCTGCGGCACGTAGCGGCACGCTGTGGTTCTCGCACACGGCTTTCAACCGCAGTGCCCGGTCGAGGAGTTCGTCGGGTGCGGTGGCGTAGTCGAAGGTGGCGCCGGGCTTCGGGTCGGCGAGCAGGCCGGAGTTGAAGACCCCGCCCATGACGACGCCGACGCCGTGCTCGGCGGCGAGCGGCAGCAGTTCGGCGAGGCCGCGCTGGTCGAGCAGGCTGTAGCGGCCGGCCAGCAGGACGGCGTCGATGTCGGTCTCGCGGACGAACCGGGTGGGCAGCTCGGCCTGGTTCATGCCGACGCCGATCGCGCCGAGCAGGCCTTCGGCGCGCAGCCGTTCCAGTTCCGGGTACGCCTCGGTGAGGGCCTGCTCCGCGTGGTCGTCGGGGTCGTGCAGGTAGACGATGTCGATCCGGTCCAGGCCGAGCCGTTCCAGGCTGTCCTCGATCGAGCGGCGCACGCCCACGGCGCTGAAGTCCCAGACCCGTTGGTGGGTGGCGGGCACGGCGAATCCGTCGGCGAGGTCGTCGCCGTGGGGTTCGGGGGCCGGGCGCAGCAGTCGGCCGGCCTTGGTGGAGATCGTGTACTCGCCGCGGGGGCGACCCCGCAGAGCCTGTCCGAGCCGCCGCTCGGACAGGCCCAGTCCGTAGTGCGGGGCGGTGTCGAAGTAGCGCACGCCCGAGTCCCAGGCGGCGTCGACGGCCTCCCGCGCCTGCTCGTCCGTGACCGGTGTGAACAGGTTGCCGATGCCCGCCGCTCCGAAGGCGAGCTCGCTGACCGCCACCGTGCTCCGGCCCAGCGGCCGCAGGCGGGGGCTCACCGGGTGGCCTCCGCCCGCAGGCGCAGGTTGGCCATGCCGCCGTCGACCTGCAGGACCGTCCCGGTGGTGCTTGCGGCGGCCGGGGAGGCGAGGTAGGCGATGGCGGCGGCCACCTCCTCGGGGGTGACCAGGCGACCGTGGGGCTGGCGGGCGTTCAGGGCGGCGCGTTCGGCGGCGGGGTCGTCGGCGGCGTCCAGCAACCGGCCGACCCAGGGGGTGTCCACGGTGCCGGGGCTGACGCAGTTGAATCGGATGCCCTCGCGGACGTGGTCGGCTGCCATGGACAGGGTCAGGGCCAGGACCGCGCCCTTGCTGGCCGCGTACAGCGCGCGCTGCGGCAGACCCGTCGTGATCACGATCGAGCCGAGGGTGACCACCGAGGCGTGGGCGGAGCGGCGCAGGTGGGGCAGGGCGGCCCGGGTGGTGCGGACGACGCCGAGCAGGTTGACGTCCAGGACGCGCTGCCACTGCTCGTCCGGATTGTCCTCCACGGTGCCGAGGGCGCCGATCCCGGCGTTGTTGACCAGGACGTCGATCCCGCCGAGCGCCTTGGCCGCGGCGTCGACCGCCGCGCGCACGGAGGCGTCGTCGCCGACGTCGGCGGTGAGGCCCAGCAGCGGCTCCTTCACCGTCTCCGGGTCGAGGTCGAGGACGGCCACCCGCGCGCCGCGCTCCGCGAGCAGCGTGGCGGTGGCCAGGCCGATCCCGGACGCGCCGCCGGTGACCACGGCCGAGAGGCCTGCGAGGTCCTTCGTCGTCATACGGGTGCCTTTCACGCGTGGACGAAGGTCTGGCGCTGGGCGCCGAGGCCGTCGATGGACAGCTCGACGGTGTCGCCCGCACGCAGGTAGGGGGTGCCGGGCAGACCGAGGGCCACGCCGGCCGGGGTGCCGGTGTTGATGACGTCGCCCGGGCGCAGCACCATGAACCGGCTCAGGTACCAGACCAGGTAGGCGACGTCGAAGACCATGTTCTTGGTGTCGCCGCTCTGCCTCGTCCGACCGTTGACGGCCAGGTGCAGGCCGAGCGCCCGCGGGTCGCCCGCCTCGTCGGGGGTGACCAGCCAGGGGCCGAGGGGGTTGAAGGTCTCGCAGGACTTGCCGAGGTCCCACTGCGCGGAGTACTCCAGCTGGAACTCCCGCTCCGAGACGTCGTTGCTGATCGAGTACCCCGCGATGTGCGCCGGTGCCACGTCCGGGCTCGCCAGGTAGCGGGCCTCGCGGCCGATCACCACCGCGAGTTCCACCTCCCAGTCGGTCTTCACCGAGCCGCGCGGGATCAGCACCGGGTCGTACGGGCCGACCACGGTGGACGGGTCCTTCAGGAACACCACCGGCCGCTCGGGGACGGCGGCGCCGGTCTCCTCGGCGTGGTCGCGGTAGTTGAGGCCGATGCACACCACCTTGCCCGGCCGGGCGACCGGTGCCCCGACCCGCGCACCGGCGGTGTCCAGCGCGGGCAGCGAGCCCTCGGCCAGGGCCGCCCGGACCCGGTCGATCCCGCCGGAGGCGAGGAACTCCCCGTCGATGTCACCGGTCAGCTCCGACAGCGCGAACACCCGGCCGTCCTCGGCGAGGACCGCCGGGATCTCCGATCCCGTGTCGCCGATCCGAAGCAGTTTCAAGAGGACTCCCAACTGGACAGCGGAACAGGGGTGGTCAACGGCCCAGCCACCCGCCGTCGACGGGCAGGACGGTGCCGTGGACGTAGGCGGCGGCGTCCGAGGCCAGGAAGACGGTGGCGCCGGCCAGGTCGTCGGCCCCGCCCCAGCGACCGGCCGGGATCCGCTCCAGGATCGCCGCGTTGCGGACCGGATCGGCCCGCAACGGCGCGGTGTTGTCCGTGGCGATGTAGCCCGGTGCGATGGCGTTGACGTTGACGCCGCGCCCGGCCCACTCGTTGGCCAGCGCCTTGGTCAGACCGGCGACGCCGTGCTTGGCGGCGGTGTACCCGGGGATCGTGATGCCGCCCTGGAAGCTGAGCAGCGAGGCCGTGAAGATGACCTTCCCCCGGCCCCGGGCCGCCATCGCGCCGCCCACCGCCCGGGCCAGCGCGAACTGTGCGCTCAGGTTGACCTGGAGCACCAGGTCCCAGTCCTCGTCCGGGTGTTCGGCGGCGGGGGCACGGCGGATGGTGCCCGCGTTGTTGACCAGGATGTCCACCGGCCGCTCGCGGCCCGCGAGGTCCGTGCCCAGGGCGCGCACCGCGTCCGGGTCGGCGAAGTCGGTGCGCAGCGCCTCGAAGGTGCGGCCGGCGGCCAGGACGTCCTTCTCGACCTCGCTGCCGGTCTCCTCCAGGTTGGCGCTGACGCCGATGACGTCCGCGCCGGCTTCGGCCAGGGCGCGGGCCATGGCCCGGCCGATGCCCCGCCGGGCGCCGGTGACGACCGCGAGCCTGCCGGTCAGGTCGAAGGCGTTCACGCTGGGACCTCCTGGGTGTCGCCGGTGCAGTCCACCAGGATCTTCATCACGTCGCCGCCGCCCTCCAGGGCCTCGAAGGCCGCGGGCGCCTCGGTGAGTGGCACGACCTTGCTGATCAGCCGATCGGTCGGGATCGTGCCGTCGGCGACCAGTGCCACCGCCCGCTCGAAGTCGGAGCGGTCGTACAACCGGGCTCCCACCAGGGTGAGTTCACGCCAGAAGAAGCGGTGCAGGTTCACCTCGCGGGGCCGGGGGTGGATCGCCACCAGGCACAGCCTGCCGCGCACCCCCAGGACCTCGACCGCGGTGTCGACCCCGGCCGCCGCGCCGGACACCTCGAAGGCGACGTCCGCGCCGGCGCCGTCGGTCCACTGCCGGACCGCCTCGGGTACGTCCTCGGCGGCCGGGTCCCAGGTGGCGAGGCCCGACTCCTCGGCCTGCTTCCGCCGGTGGGCACTCGGCTCCACCACGCGAACCTCGGCCCCGGCCGACCGCGCGACCAGCGCGATCAGGATCCCGACCGGACCGCCGCCCACGACGACGACCCGCTCCCCCGCCAGTACCTGGGCCCGCCCGACGTCGTGCACGGCCACGGCGGTGGGCTCCACCAGCGCGGCCCGGTCCAGCGGGAGGGAGTCCGGCAGCCGGACGAGCGTGTCGGCGGGGACCGTCCAGCGCTGCTGCATCGCACCGGGCGAGTCGATGCCGATGAAGTCCAGGTTCTGGCAGACGTGCCGGTGGCCGCTCCGGCAGGCCGGACAGCTGTCGTCCCAGCGCAGCGGCATGACCGTCACCGCGTCCCCGGGCTGCCAACCCTCCACCCCGGCGCCGACCCGCACCACGCGGCCGGACATCTCGTGGCCGAGGACGGCCGGGGCGGCGACCCGGGCGTCCATGTCGCCGTGGAAGATGTGCAGGTCGGTGCCGCAGATCCCGACGTACGCGGGAGCCAGCAGCACCTCGCCGGGGCCGGGCTCGGACGGTTCGACCGGAGCGGTGTCCAGCGTGCGGGCGGCCGTGTATCGCACAGCAAGCGTCATCGTGGTTCCCGGGTCCCTTCGGAACGGGTGGGGTTCGGTGCGGGTGGGTTCGGTGCCGGTGGGGGTTCGGTGCAAGTGGGTCAGGTACGGGCGAGGCGGTAGAAGGTGGTCGCGGTGCCCGCGAGGATCGCCGAGGTCTCCTCGGCGGAGCACCCGTCGAGCAGTTCGTCCACGGTGGCGGCCCAGCGGTTCCAGCCGCCCGCGAGGTTCGCCACCGGCCAGTCCGAGCCGAACATCAGCCGGTCGGCGCCGAAGGCGCTCAGCAGGACGTCCCAGACGGGGCGGAGGTCGGCGGTGGTCCAGGTGTCGTGGTCGGCCTCGGTGATCAGTCCGGACACCTTGCAGACCACCTGGGGGTGCCCGGCCAGCTGCCGCAACCGACCTTCCCAGTCCCCCAGTTCGCCGCCGGCGATGTCCGGCTTGCCGGCGTGGTCGAGGACCTGGGGCAGCTCCGGGAAGCGTTCGGCGAGCCGGATCGCCTGGTCGAGCTGATGGCTGCGGACGAGCACGTCGTAGCCCAGCCCGCGGTCCCCGAGCGCCGCCAACCCGCGCTCGACGTCGGGGCGTTGCAGCCAGTGCGGGTCCGACTCGCCCTGGACCAGGTGCCGCAGCGACCGGAGGTGTCCGCCGCCCGGTCCGGCGAGCAGCCGGTCGAGCTCGTCGCCGATCGCGGGGGACCTGAGGTCCGCCCAGCCGACCACGGCGTCGATCAGCGGGTCCTGGGCGGCGAGCGCGAGCAGGTCCGCGGTCTCGGGCACGTCCGGGATGCACTGCACGACGACCGTGCCGTGCAGCCGGCGTCCGGCCACCTCCCGGGTGGCGGTGGCGCGCAGGTCATCGGGGGTGAACGTGCGGCGGATCGAGGTGAGATCGGGGTCGTCGAGCCAGGCTTGCGGGCGCCGGTCGAGGTCCCACAGGTGGTGGTGGGCGTCGATGAGTCCCGGGGGTGGCGGGGTGGTCACGGGAGGCTCCGGTTCGGGTGGTCGGTCCGGTGCGGGTCTGGTCAGCCGGCGGTGTGCTCGCCGGGTTCGCCCAGGTGCCAGACCTCGGCGAGTTCGGTCCATTGGCGGGAGTCGCCGCGGTCGGGCCAGGGCTCCTGGCAGGGGTCGGTGAGCTTCCACCATTCCTGGGTCACCGGGTCGGCCTCCAGTTCCGCGATGTCGGCGTCGAAGTCCTCGCCGTGGTACTCGAAGTAGGCGAACAGCACGTCGCCGTGGAGGTAGATGCTGTAGTTGCGGATCCGCGCCCGGTGGAGGGCCGCCTCGACTCCGGGCCAGACGGCGGAGTGGAGTTCGAGGTACTTCTCCCGGTGCTCGGGGCGGAGCCTGATGGTCTGGGCGAAGCGCCTCATGCAGATTCCTCCGATGTTTGGACGTTCGACACCTCGACCGAGGCACCGAAGGGCGAACGATAGCCGGGGGTCCGGGTGCGCAGCTCCAGCCGGAGCGTCAGCCGGATCCGGGTGGAGGCGGGCATCCGCACCGTCAGGTAGGCGTCATGGCAGGTGGCTTCCGACTCGCCGACCACCGGCTCGGTGTGGCCGTAGTCGTACATGTCGCCGATCCAGCCCTCGTCCGCACACGTCGTGTACCGGACCGAGGTGATGCTGTGCTCCGCGAAGGCGCCCGCCTGAAGGATAATGGTCCGATCTTTGTCTGGCGAGAGGTTCACCAACTCGACCATGGTCGCCTCGGGGTCGATGGAGGTGACCAGGGCGGCCACGTCCTGCGGCAGCCCCGCGCGGCGGGCCTCGGCGTCGTGGTAGCGCAGCCGGGCCTGCTGGAGGCCGCCGTTGTAGAGCACCTGGGGGCCGCCCCAGGTCAGCTGGACGAGGGCTTCGGTGGCCACCGGGTTGCACTGCTGCCACACGTGGATGTCGGCCTCCTCCACCTCCAGGTCGCGGTAACGCTCGATCCGCCGCAGCCGGTGGCGGACCTGCGCCTGGGCGGCGGCGAGGATCCGCTCGGGGTAGCCGGGGTCGTCACCGGCGAGGAAGGCGAACTAGGGCCTGTCCGGCGGATCTTGCCGGGCGCACGACGCCGGATCATCCCGCCTGGACGCACGCCCGAATCGTCCAAGTACACCCAGTACGAGGGCGATTCGGGCGCACGCCCAGACGGGCGCGAAGTGGGGGTACCTCCCGGCCGAAGGCTGGGGGAGCCGCGCGCTGATCCGACAAGATCCGCCGGACAGGCCCTAGGCCTTCTCGTGCCCGGACTCCTCCTTGGCCCGGAACGGGCGCACCGTGCTCCAGTCGAGCTCGTCCGCTTCGCGCAGTCGCTCGATGCGGGCGCGGTCGGTGTCCGAGGCGGTGTGGTGCCACAGCGCCATCGGCACCGGCAGGGTGACCGGGTTGTAGTCGAACCAGCCCGAGTCGTTGCGCCGGAACGGGAGGTGGAGCGTCGGCCGGTCGCGGTCCGGGCCGAGTTCGACCGCCCACTTGGACGGCAGGCTGGAGTCCGCCTCGGCGAAGGGCATCACCTTCGCCCGGGAGATGATCTCGTCGAGCGAGGTGCCGACCATCGCGAGGTAGTCGTCCTCCCCGGTGCTCACCGCGGCGGCGAGCGCCGCCACGCAGGCCGCGTGGCCCACGCTGTGCCAGCCGTGCGGCCAGGACCAGCCGTAGTGGCCGCCGTACCAGCGTCCTTCGAGCCGGCTGCCGACGACCCCGTCCGGGCCGACGTTGTCCGGGATGAGACCGCCGTTCGCCTCGGTGCGCTCCCGCCAGGCGCCGACGTAGTCGACGATCCAGTCGCGGTAGCGCTGCTCGCCGGACAGGATCCAGGCCGCCCTCGGGGGATTAATTAGCCGCCCTATCGAAAGGTTCGTCAAGAGTTCTCACAACCTCATTCGGAACGACTTCCGACGGGTGGCCGACTCGTGGTGGCGCTAACACGAGGCAATTCATCGCATTTGTCCGAGACGAACTCGGCTTGGCTCTTGCGCGAGTTCTTGTGGATCCAACCGCACGGGTTACAGCGTATGGAGGTGTACGGGGCGGTCGTGGTCGACCACGACTGACCACTGACCTGACCACTGACCGCGCGCGGAGCAGGCCCGGGCGCGCCGGGCCTCCCGCTCCCGGCCCCGGGTCAGCCGACCGGCAGCAGCGTGGGGTCCGCCATGATCCGGCGGACCGTGGTCTGCGCCGCGCCCAGCACGGGCCCGCGCCGACCCAGGGCGGACGGGCGCAGCGCCTCCGGCGCCCAGGGCCGGACGGTGACCCGCTCGCCGAGTTCGGCCCGGACCGGCGGCAGCAGCCACTCGGCCAGTTCGGCGTAGGTGCCGCCGAGGACGAGGCCGTCCGGGTCGATGAGGTCGACGGCGGAGGCGAGGGCGAGGCCCAGGGCCCGGCCCGCGCGGTCCAGCGCCGCCAGGGTCGGCGCATGTCCGGCGGCGGCCCGATCGGCCAGCAGGGCGACCGGGTCGCCGGCCTCCGCGGGACCGGCCGCGCCCGGGCCGTGCTGCGCGAGGCCGGCCTCGCGCAGCACGGCCGCCTGGCCCGCGTACTGCTCCAGGCAGCCGCGCGCGCCGCAGGCGCACCGGACGCCGTCCGGATGGACGGGGACGTGGCCGAGCTCGCCGGCGAAGCCGCGGGCGCCGCGGAACAACCGCCCGTCGATGACCAGGGCGGCCCCGATCCCGGCGTCCGCGGAGACGTGCACGAAGGTCTGCTCGGCCTGCTCGGCGTTCCAGTACTCGGCCAGCGCCCCGAGATTGGCCTCGTTCTCCGGCTCGGGCACGGTGCCGGGGTCGGACCAGTGGTCGGCGATGCGGACGGTGTGCCAGCCGAGGTTGGGCGCGCGTTCGACCCGCCCGGCCGGTCCGTTCGGCACCACCCCGGGCACGGCCAGGACCCGGCCCTCGACACGCAGTCCGAGGTCGCGGGCCTCGGCCTCCGCCTCGGCGGCCAGGGCGGCGGTCTCCGCCAGGACCTGCTCTGCCGGTCGGCCGGCGTTGGCCCGGTCCACCCGGCGCCAGACCCGGGGTTCGCCGCGCAGGTCCACGACGCACGCGCCGAGGTGCGTGACGCCGATCTCCAGACCGAGGCCGGCCGGGCCCCGGTCGCGCACCGACAGCGCACGCCCGGGGCGGCCGACCCGTCCGTCGGGCGCGGTCTCCGCCTCGGTCAGCGCACCCCGTCCGATCAGTTCGTCGACCAGCGAGGAGACGGCCGCCCTGGTCAGTCCGACCCGGCCGGCGACGTCGGCGCGGGACAGCGGCCGGGCGAGCGGGTCGTGAGCGCTGACCGCGCCGAGGACCACCGAGAGGTTGCGCCGCCGCATGTCCTGTTGCGACGCGGGCCCGCCGCCCTGGCTGTTCCTCGCTGTGCCGACCACTGTCACGCGCGCCCCCTCCTACCGGTCCCCGGCCGGGGCTCCCTGCAAGGCCCCGGCCCGACGCAGGGTATCGCCGATCCGTTCGAGCGCGGCCGCGTCCCGGGCCACGGGCTCCAGCACCGGGCCGTCGGCGGTGCGCCAACGGCGTGCCACCGCGTCGGCGGGCTCGCCGGTGAGCAGGGCGGCGGCCTGGGCGGCGGCGCCGAGCGCGACCAGTTCCCGGGCGTCGGGCACCCGGACGGCCCGGCCGGAGAGCCGCAGCACGGTCCGCTGCCAGGTGCGGCCGCGGGCGCCGCCGCCGATCAGCAGCAGCGGTTCGTCGCCCGCCGGGTCCGTGCCGCTCGCGCGCAGCACGCCGTCCAGGGCGGCGAGCAGGGCGTGGGCGGCGCCGTCGTAGGCGGCCTGGAGCAGCTGCCCGGGGGTGGTGTCGTGGCGCAGCCCGTGGACCAGGCCGGAGGCGCCCGGGAGGTCCGGGGTGCGCTCGCCGTCCAGGTAGGGCAGGACGACGACGGTGCCGCCGTCCTCGACCTCCTCGCGCCCGCGTCCGAGCAGGGCGGCGAAGCGGTCGACGGCGAGGGTGCAGTTGAGCGTGCAGGCGAGCGGCAGCCAGCCGCCGAGGGCGTCGGCGAAGCCCGCGACGGTGCCGCTCGGGTCCGTCGGCCGCTTCCGGCCGACGGCGTAGACCGTCCCGGAGGTGCCGAGGCTGAGCACCGGCTGCCCGGGCCGCAGGCCCAGCCCGAGGGCGGCGGCCATGTTGTCGCCGGTTCCGGCGGCCACCGGGATCCCCGGGCGCAGCGCCGTCCCCGGGCGGACGGCGCCGGCCGGCGCGCCCGGTGTGAGGACCTGCGGGAGCAGGGCCGGGTCGAGGCCGATGCGGTCGAGGACGTCCTTGTCGTAGCCGTCCGGCCCCCACCAGCCGGTTCCGGAGGCGTCGCCCCGGTCGGTGACGGCCTCTCCGGTCAGCCGTTCGGTGAGGAAGTCGTGCGGCAGGCGGACGGCGGTGACGCGCTCGGCGGCGGCGGGCTCGTGGGCGCGCAGCCAGGCCCACTTGGGGGCGGTGAAGGCGGCGGTGGGGACGCTGCCGGTGCGGTCGGCGAGTTCCGCCGCGCCGATGGCGGCCCGCAGCTCGGCGGCCTGGGGGGCGGAGCGGACGTCGTTCCAGAGCAGGGCGGGGCGGACGGGTGCGCCGGTCGCGTCGAGGGTGACCAGCCCGTGCTGCTGGCCGCCGATCGAGACGGCGGCCGCGCGCCCGGCCCAGCCCGTCGCCGCGGTGGCCTCCTCGAACGCCCGCCACCACTGCTCCGGGTCGCTCTCCCGGCCGGCTCCCTCGCTGACGGTGTGCGGGGCGCGGCCCTCGCCCAGGACCGCGCCCGTGTCGAGATCGACGGCGAGGGCCTTGGTGGACTGGGTCGAGCTGTCGACGCCGATCACGACACGCTGCTCAGCCATGCGTTCCTCCGATGGGGTTCCTTCTGACGTCCCGGCATACTAATTTGTTGAGAGCCCTGACAAACACCCTTCCGCACCGATCCGGAGCCGTGCCATGTCCAGCGACCCGCTCGTCCCCACCCCCGCGCACAAGTTCACCTTCGGCCTGTGGACCGTCGGCTGGCAGGGGCGCGACCCCTTCGGCGACGCGACCCGTCCCGCCCTCGACCCGGTCGAGACCGTGCAGCGGCTCGCCGGGCTCGGCGCCTACGGCGTCACCTTCCACGACGACGACCTGATCCCCTTCGGCGCGGACGACGCCACCCGCGAGGAGACCGTCAAGCGCTTCCGCGCCGCGCTGGACGCCGCCGGGCTGAAGGTCCCGATGGCGACCACCAACCTGTTCACCCACCCCGTCTTCAAGGACGGCGCCTTCACCGCCAACGACCGCGACGTGCGCCGCTACGCGCTGCGCAAGACCATCCGCAACATCGACCTGGCCGCGGAGCTCGGCGCCTCCGTCTACGTGGCCTGGGGCGGTCGCGAGGGCGCGGAGTCCGGCGCCGCCAAGGACGTGCGCACCGCGCTGGACCGGCTGAAGGAGGCCTTCGACCTGCTCGGCGAGTACGTCGAGCAGCAGGGCTACGACCTGCGGTTCGCGATCGAGCCCAAGCCCAACGAGCCGCGCGGCGACATCCTGCTGCCCACCGTCGGCCACGCCCTGGCGTTCATCAACGCGTTGGAGCGGCCCGAGCGGGTCGGCCTCAACCCGGAGGTGGGCCACGAGCAGATGGCCGGGCTCAACTTCCCGCACGGCATCGCCCAGGCCCTGTGGCACGACAAGCTGTTCCACATCGACCTCAACGGCCAGTCCGGCATCAAGTACGACCAGGACCTGCGCTTCGGCGCGGGAGACCTCCGGCAGGCCTTCTGGCTGGTCGACCTGCTGGAGTCGGCCGGCT
Source organism: Streptomyces sp. 1114.5 (assembly GCF_003635085.1). Lineage (NCBI taxonomy): Bacteria > Bacillati > Actinomycetota > Actinomycetes > Kitasatosporales > Streptomycetaceae > Streptomyces > Streptomyces sp. 1114.5. The sequence continues at coordinate 4,843,001 of NZ_RBXE01000001.1, read as the reverse complement.
ACGACGGCCCGCGCCACTTCGACTTCAAGCCGCCGCGCACCGAGGACTTCGACGGCGTCTGGGCCTCGGCGGCCGGCTGCATGCGCAACTACCTGCTGCTGGCCGAGCGCTCGCGCGCCTTCCGGGCCGACCCGGAGGTGCAGGCCGCCCTCGCCGCCTCCCGGCTGCCCGAACTGGCCCTGCCCACGGCCGGGGACGGCCTGGCCGGCCTGCTCGCCGACCGTTCCGCCTTCGAGGAGTTCGACGTCGAGGCCACCGCCCGGCGCGGCATGGCCTTCGAGCAGCTGGACCAGCTCGCCCTCGAACACCTCCTCGGCGCGCGCTGAGCGACAACGCGAAGGGGGCGGCGGGCCCCGTCCGGCCCACCGCCCCCCGTTCACCGCCCGCCGGCGGGTCCGCTACTCCGCCGAGCAGCAGTAGACCGTCGTCGAGCGGAACTCCTCCCCCGGGCGCAGGACGGTGGAGGGGTACTCGGGGCGGTTGGGCGAGTCCGGGAAGTGCTGCGTCTCCAGCGCGATGCCCGCGTAGGCCCGGTACGGGCGGCCGGAGCGGCCGGTCAGCGAGCCGTCGAAGTGGTTCCCGGTGTAGACCTGCAGCCCCGGTTCCGTGGTGAGGCACTCCACCCGCCGGCCGCTGGCCGGGTGGCTCAGCACGGCGACCCTGCGGAACCCGTTCCCGTCGAGCACCCAGTTGTGGTCGAAGCCCGCGCCGGCCTGGCGCAGCTGCGGGTCCGGGCCGTCGACCAGGTCTCCGATCCGTCGGGCCTCGCGCAGGTCGAAGGGCGTGTCGGCGACCGGGGCGACCGGGCCGGTCGGGATCAGCTCCCCGTCGACCGGCAGGTACCCGGGGGCCTCCACCCGGAGCAGGTGGTCGAGCACCGTTCCGCTGCCCTCGCCGGCCAGGTTGAAGTACGCGTGGTTGGTGAGGTTGACGACGGTCGGGGCGTCCGTGGTCGCCCGGTAGCCGATCCAGAGCGCACCGGCCGGGTCGAGCAGGTACGTCACCTCGGCGGTGAGCGCCCCGGGGAAGCCCTGGTCGCCGTCGGGGCTGTGCAGCCGCAGGCGCACTCCGGCCCGCCTGCCCTCCCGGACGGGGACCCCGTCCCAGAGCCGGGTGGCGAAGCCGTCCGTTCCGCCGTGCAGGGTGTGGCCGGTGGGCTGGGTCACCAGCCGGTGCGTCGTCCCGTCGATCGGCAGCCGGCCGTCGGCGATCCGGTTGGCGTAGCGGCCGACCGTGGCGCCGAGGTAGGCGGCCTCGCCGAGCAGGTCCTCGACGCCGTCGCAGCCGAGGACGACGTTCGCCCGCCTTCCGTGCCGGTCCGGCGTGTGCAGGGCCTGGAGGCGGGCGCCCAGGTCGAGCACCTCCGCCGTCAGGCCCTCCGGTGAGCCGATCGTCCAGCGGGTGACGGTCCGGCCGTCCGGCAGGGTGGCGGCGACCTCCTGGCTGACCGTCAGTTCGCCCGGGGACACGAGTGCGTCGCTCGGCACGGGGTTTCTCCGTTCTTGCGGGGCCGGTGGAGGACGGGCGGCGCCTGCCGGGCCGGCGGGCAGCGTCGGCCCGGCAGGGGTCTCACAGGCCCTGGGCGAGCCGGTGGTAGGCCTGGTTCCAGCGCAGTTCCTTGGTGAACCGGCGGATGTTCGTGTCGTCGTCGATCACCAGCAGTTCCACGCCGATCATCTCGGCGAGGTCCTCCAGTTCCTCGACCCCGAGCGCGCCGGAGAGCACGGTGTGGTGCGGTGCGCCGGCCGTCAGCCAGGCCTCGGTGGAGGTGTGCAGGTCCGGGCGCGGCTTCCAGACGGCGCGGGCGACGGGCAGGTTGGGCAGCGGCGCCGGCGGCTCGACCACGTCGACCTCGTTGGCGACCAGCCGGAAGCGGTCCCCGAGGTCCGCCAGGCCGACCACCACGGCGGGGCCGGGCGCGGCGTCGAAGACCAGCCGGACCGGGTCCTCGCGACCGCCGATGGAGAGCGGGTGGATCTCGCAGGAGGGGGTGGCCGCGGCGATGCTCGGGCAGACCTCCAGCATGTGGGCGCCGAGGATCAGCTCGCGGCCGAACTCCAGGTGGTAGGTGTAGTCCTCCATGAAGGAGGTGCCGCCGGGCAGTCCGGTGGCGGCCGCCTTGAGGGTGCGCAGCAGGGTGGCGGTCTTCCAGTCGCCCTCGCCGCCGAAGCCGTAGCCGTCGGCCATCAGCCGCTGCACGGCGAGGCCGGGCAGCTGGCGCAGTCCGCCGAGGTCCTCGAAGTTGGTGGTGAAGGCCCGGAAGCCGCCCTGCTCCAGGAAGCCGCGCAGGCCGAGTTCGATCCGCGCGGCGTAGCGCAGCGACTCGTGGCGCTCCCCGCCGGCCCGCAGCTCGGGCACCAGGCGGTAGCGGTCCTCGTACTCCTTGACCAGTGCGGTGACGTCGCCGTCTTCCGTCGCGTCCACGGCGGCGACGAGGTCGTTGACGCCGTAGGTGTTGACGGAGACGCCGAAGCGCAGCTGGGCCTCGACCTTGTCGCCCTCGGTGACGGCGACGTCGCGCATGTTGTCGCCGAAGCGGGCGAGCTTGAGGTCGCGCAGTTCGGCGCGGCCGACGGCGGCGCGGGCCCAGGTGGCGACCCGGCCGGAGACGGCCGGGTCGCTGACGTGTCCGGCGACGGTCTTGCGGGGCACGCCGAGGCGGGACTGGATGTAGCCGAACTCGCGGTCGCCGTGGGCGGCCTGGTTCAGGTTCATGAAGTCCATGTCGATGGTCTGCCAGGGCAGTTCGACATCGGCCTGGGTGTGCAGGTGGAGCAGCGGCTTCTGCAGGGCGTCCAGGCCGGCGATCCACATCTTCGCCGGGGAGAAGGTGTGCATCCAGGCGATCAGGCCGATGCAGTCGTCGGCGGAGTTGGCGTCCAGGCAGATCCGGCGGATCGCCGCGGCGTCGGTGAGGACGGGCTTCCAGACGACCTCGACCGGCAGGAGGAGGTCCCGGTTCAGGGCTTCGGCGATCCGCTGGGACTGCTCGGCGACCTGGCGCAGCGTGTCCTCGCCGTAGAGCCCTTGGCTGCCGGTCAGGAACCAGACCCGGCGGCCGGGCAGTGGCTTCTTCATGGGGTGGCTCCTCACCGGCCCTGGGGCTGGCCGTAGACGTTCTGGTAGCGGAAGTTGAGGCTGTCGATGTCCGCCTGGGCGATCGGCAGGGGCTCGCCGAGCTGGCGGGAGAGGTGGACGGTGCGGGCGACGTCCTCGCACATCACGGCGGCCTTCACGGCGGCCTTGGCGTCCTTGCCGATGGTGAACACGCCGTGGTTCTGCATCAGGACGGCGGGTGAGCGGTGGCCCTTGAGGGTGTCCACGATGCCCCGGCCGATCGAGTCGTCGCCGATCAGGGCGAACGGGCCGACCGGGATCTCGGCGCCGAACTCGTCGGCCATCGCGGTGAGCACGCAGGGGACGGCCTCGCCGCGGGCCGCCCAGGCGCAGGCGTAGGTGGAGTGGGTGTGGACCACTCCGCCGACCTCGGGCAGGTGGCGGTAGACGTAGGCGTGCGCGGCGGTGTCGGAGGAGGGCGCGTGTTCGCCCTCGACGACGTTGCCGTCCAGATCGCAGACGATCATGTTCTGCGGCGTCAGTTCCTCGTAGGAGACGCCGCTGGGCTTGATCACCAGCAGGTCCTCGCCGGGGACGCGCGCGGAGACGTTGCCGGCGGTCCAGACCACCAGGTTGTAGCGGACCAGCTCCTGGTGCAGGTCGCTGACCTGGCGGCGGATCAGGTCGATGGTCGCTTCGGTCGCGTTCACAAGGCCTCGCTCGGGGTGGTGAGGGCGGCGTTCCGGATGTCACGCAGGCGGTGCAGGAGCTTGTCGGCGCCGAGGCCGAAGTGGTCGTGCAGGGCGCGGTACTCGGCGAAGAGCCGGTCGTACACGTCGGCGGCGGCCGGGTCGGGCCGGTAGGCGCCCTGCTGCAGCCGGCCCATGGCCTCGGACGCGGTCCGTACGTCGGGGTACGCCCCGGCGGCGACGGCCGCGTGGATCGCCGAGCCGAGTGCGGGGCCCTGCTCCGACTCGGCGACGGAGACCGGGCGGCGCAGCACGTCGGCGTAGATCTGCATCAGCAGGGCGTTCTTCTTGAGGCCGCCGGTGACGATGAACTCGGTGACGGGGACGCCGCCGCGCTCCAGGGCTTCCACGATGACGCGGGTGCCGAAGGCGGTGGCCTCCAGCAGGGCCCGGTAGACCTCCTCGGGGCGGGTGGCCAGGGTGAGGCCGACGATCACGCCGGACAGGTGGTGGTCGACCAGGGTGGAGCGGTTGCCGTTCATCCAGTCGAGCGCCACCAGGCCGTGCGCGCCGACGGGTTGGGCGGCGGCCTTGCGGGTGAGCAGCTTGTGCAGGTCCCCGCCGTCGGCCTCGGCCTCGGCCAGGTAGTCGGCGGGCACGCCCTGGCGCAGCCACCAGGCGAAGATGTCGCCGACGGCGCTCTGGCCGGCCTCGTAGCCGTAGGAGCCGGCGACGATGCCGTCCTCGACCACGCCGCAGATGCCGGGGACGTCGGCGAGCGTCGCCCCGTTGACGACGTGGCAGGTGGAGGTGCCCATGATGGCGAGGAGCCGGCCGTTGTCGACGGCGCGGGCGGCCGGGGCGGCGACGTGGGCGTCGACGTTGCCGGCGGCGACCGCGATGCCCTCGGGCAGGCCGGTCCACTCGGCGGCCTCCGCGGTGAGCGAGCCGACCCGGGAGCCGAGCGGGGAGAGCGGGTGTTCCAGGCGGGTGCGGGCGAAGTCGGCGAAGTCCGGGTGGAGCGCGGCGAGGTAGTCCTCGCTCGGGTAACTCCCGTCCTGGTGGATGCCCTTGTAGCCGGCCGTGCAGGTGTTGCGGCTCTCGGCGCCGGTGAGCTGCCAGACGATCCAGTCGGCGGCCTCGATCCAGCGGGCGGTCGCGGCGTAGACCGCCGGGTCCTCCTCCAGGACCTGGAGGGCCTTGGCGTACTGCCACTCGGCGGAGATCCGGCCGCCGTAGCGGGAGATCCACTTCTCGCCGCGGGCGTGGGCCAGGGCGTTGATCCGGTCGGCCTGGCCCTGGGCGGCGTGGTGCTTCCAGAGCTTGGGCCAGGCGTGCGGGCGGGTCGCCCAGGAAGGCGTCTCGGCGAGCGGGGTGCCGTCGGCGAGCACCGGCAGGACGGTGCAGGCGGTGAAGTCGGTGGCGATGCCGATGACCTGCGCCGGGTCGACGCCGGCGGCGGCGATCGCGGCCGGCACGGCGGTGCGCAGCACCTCGCGCCAGTCCCCGGGGTGCTGCAGCGCCCAGTCGGGCGGGAGCGCCCGGCCGGTGCCGGGCAGTTCGCGCTCGATGACGGCGTGCGGGTAGTCGTGGACGGCGGTGCCCACCTCCTCGCCGTCCCGCACCCGGACTACCACGGCGCGGCCGGAGAGGGTGCCGAAGTCGATGCCGACGACGTAGCGGTCCGGCTCGGGGGCGGCAGGATTGACGGTCACGTGCTCATCCTTCGTACGGGGGAACGGCGTTGACGCCGTGAACAGATGGTGTCGCCCGTCGCCGGTGTGGTCCGTGACCGGGGCAGGGGGGAGCACACCGGCGACAGGCTCCGTTCCGCTACCTCTCCCTCATGAAGGGCGGAACGAGGGGCCACCGGCCGAGCGCTGGGAAGCGGGTGTCAGCGCTCGGCCGGCGGAGTTGGGAGGCGTCTCTGTTAACGCTCACAGGGATTGTTAACGCTAACAACACCCATGTCAAGAGAAGTTCCCTGGTCGAGCAGCCACCTGCGGAGCGAGGGGGTGGGGGGTCAGGAGCGCGGCGGCTAAACCCGTCGGCAGCGCCGTCGGCGGCCCCGACGGCCGTTCAACGCCCGGAGACGGGGGCCGCGCTGCGCCGCAGCACCATCTCCGGAGTGATCTGCACATGGGCCGGGGAGGGCGCAGTGCCCTCCAGCGCCCCGACGAGCATCTCCAGGGCCCGTCGGCCGAGTTCGGCGAAGTCCTGCCGCATGGTGGTCAGCGGCGGGGTGAAGTAGGCGGCCTCCGGGATGTCGTCGAAGCCGACCACGCTGATCTCCTCCGGGACCGACCGGCGGGCCTCGTTCAGCGCGCGCAGCAGCCCGAGCGCCATGTGGTCGTTGGCGCAGAACACGGCGGTGACGTCGCGCAGTTCCAGCAGCCGCAGCCCCGCCTGGTAGCCCGAGCGCGCGCTCCAGTCGCCGCGCTGCACCTCCGGCACGGGGGCTCCGGCCGCCAGCAGCGTGCGGCGCCACCCTTCCTCGCGGTCCTGGCTCTCCAGCCAGTTGGCCGGCCCGGCCACGTGGTGCACGGTGCGGTGGCCCAGGTCGAGCAGGTGCCCGGTGGCCTCTCCGGCACCGAAGCGGTTGCTCACCGACACCATGGGCACCTGGCTCTGGTTGCCCGAGCCGACCGCGACCACCGGCACCGAGCTGGAGAGCCGGGCCACCGCGCTGACGGAGGAGGTCTGCGGCGCGATCACCACGACGCCCTCCACCCCCTGGTCGCGCAGCCGGTCGACGGCCTCCTGGACCGAACGGCCGTCCAGCGAACGCAGACTGGACACGCTCACGAAGTACCCGGCGCTGCGCGCGGCCTGTTCGATGCCGTCCAGCATCGAGGCCGGCCCGTAGAGCGTCGACTCGAAGCTGACCACGCCGAGGGTCTGCGAGCGGCGGGTGACCAGGGCGCGGGCGGCGGAGTTGGGCCGGTAGTCCAGCTCCCGGATGGCGGCCAGCACCCGGTCCCTGGTGTCCGGCCGGACGTGCGGGGCGCCGTTGAGCACCCGGGACACCGTCTGATGGGACACCCCCGCCAGTTTCGCCACGTCCGCCATCACTGGCTGGCGCTGTTCCGTCCCGGCGTTCTCGGTTCCCACGCGTAGTCCCCTCCTCGGCTGCCGACCACAGTACGCGACCGGGTCCGGGCCGATCCGTCACCCTCGGTCCATCGGGCGGCTACCTTCTTACCAGCCGTTCACGCCGGCCACATGTGGCCATTGCGGTAGGTGAGCGCTCACCGGTTCGCCCGAACCGCCAAATGGAGCCGGTCCGGACGTCGCGGACCCGCTTGCTCCCGACACTCCGACGCCTTCCCGGCCGTTGACCGGATCACACCGTCGGAGGCCGGGTCACACCGTCGAGGGCGGGGGCCGAGGGCCGCATACCCACTCCGGGCCCGACCGGAACCCGGCGTTCACCGACGATTCACCGCGCCCTCGCCTCCCGGACCCCGGCCGGACCTCCCGTTCGGGTGGAGTGCGTCCAGCCGCACCGGGTGCAGGGCACCGGCCGCACACCGCTATCCAACAGTGATCCAAGGGCTCTTGACGCCACCCTTGTTAGCGTTAACACTTCATTTCACGCCAGGCCAGAGCTACTGCCGCCCCGACGTTCCACAGCGCGAGGGAGCGCTCCGGCCGGCCCGCTCGACCGCTCCCGGCCGCCCAGCAGGGGCGCCGGACCCGGTCGCGGAACATCACTGGAGGAACTGTGCGGAAGATTTCGGCGGGCCTCGTCGCCGCGGGCCTGGTGCTCTCGCTGGCGGCATGCGGCCAGAGCGCCAACGGTGCCGGTGACGGCCCCGCCAAGGGCGACGCCAAGGGTGGTCTGGTCGGCATCGCGATGCCGACCAAGTCGTCGGAGCGCTGGATCAACGACGGCAACAACATGGTCAAGGAGTTCCAGGCCAAGGGCTACAAGACCGACCTGCAGTACGGCGACAACGTGGTGGAGAACCAGGTCTCCCAGGTGGAGAACATGATCACCAAGGGCGCCAAGCTGCTGGTGATCGCGGCCATCGACGGTTCCTCCCTGACCAACGTGCTGCAGAAGGCCGCCGACGCCCACATCCCGGTGATCTCCTACGACCGGCTGATCAAGGGCACGGCCAACGTCGACTACTACGCGACCTTCGACAACTACAAGGTCGGCGTCCTCCAGGGCAGCTACATCGCCGACAAGCTCGGCCTCAAGGACGGCAAGGGCCCGTTCAACATCGAGCTGTTCGCCGGTTCGCCGGACGACAACAACGCCACCTTCTTCTTCAACGGCGCGATGAGCGTCCTCAAGCCGTACCTCGACCAGAAGAAGCTGGTCGTGCAGAGCGGGCAGACCGAGTTCAACCAGGTCGCCACGCTGCGCTGGGACGGCGGTGTCGCCCAGTCCCGGATGGACAACCTGCTGAGCAAGGCCTACACCTCCGCCCACGTCGACGCCGTGCTCTCCCCGTACGACGGCATCTCGATCGGCATCCTCTCCTCGCTCAAGGGCGTCGGCTACGGCACCGCCAAGTCGCTGCCCGTCGTCACGGGCCAGGACGGCGAGCTGGCCTCGGTGAAGTCGATCATCGCGGGCGAGCAGACCCAGACCGTCTACAAGGACACCCGCCAACTCGCGAAGGCCGCCGTCCAGATGGGCGACGCGGTGCTGACCGGCGGGAAGCCCGAGGTCAACGACACCAGCCAGTACAACAACGGCGTGAAGACCGTTCCGGCGCAGCTGCTCCAGCCGGTCAGCGTCGACAAGGACAACTACCAGAAGGTCCTGGTCGACAGCGGTCAGTACACCGCGGACCAGCTCAAGTAGCCCGCGGGGCCCGGTCGACGGGCCCCGCGCCGAACCGGCGGTGCGGAACCCCGGGCCCCACGGACCGGGGCCCACGGAACCCGGGCTCCCCGGAGCCCGGGGCCACCTCTCCCCCACTGCACCGCCCCGAACGATACGGACGCACACCCATGGCTGGACCCGTTCTCGAAATGCGGTCGATCAGCAAGTCGTTCCCCGGCGTCAAGGCGCTCTCCGAGGTCAACCTGACCGTCGCCGCCGGCGAGGTGCACGCCATCTGCGGCGAGAACGGCGCCGGCAAGTCCACCCTGATGAAGGTGCTCAGCGGCGTGTACCCGCACGGCGCCTACGAGGGCGAGATCCTCTTCGAGGGCGAGCCCTGCCGGTTCAGGGACATCCGGGCCAGCGAGCAGCGCGGCATCGTCATCATCCACCAGGAACTGGCGCTGGTGCCGTACTTGTCCATCGCCGAGAACGTCTTCCTCGGCAACGAGCACGCCTCGCGCGGCATCGTCAGCTGGCACCGGACGCTCACCCACGCCGCCGAACTGCTGCGCCAGGTCGGTCTCGACGAGAGCCCGCACACCCGGATCGCCGACCTCGGCGTGGGCAAGCAGCAGCTGGTCGAGATCGCCAAGGCGCTGGCCAAGAAGGTCAAGCTGCTCATCCTGGACGAGCCGACCGCGGCGCTGAACGACGAGGACAGCCGCAAGCTGCTCGACCTGATCCTCGAACTCAAGGCGCAGGGCATCTCCTGCATCATCATCTCGCACAAGCTGAACGAGATCGCCCGGGTCGCGGACTCCGTGACCATCCTGCGCGACGGGCGGACCATCGAGACCATCGCGATCGGCCCCGGGGGCATCTCCGAGGACCGGATCATCCGTGGCATGGTCGGCCGCGACCTGGAGCACCGCTACCCCGAACGCACCCCCGAGATCGGCGAGGTCGCCTTCGAGGTCGAGGACTGGAGCGTGCGGCACCCGATCGACCAGCAGCGCATGGTGGTCGACGGCGCCTCGCTGAACGTGCGACGCGGTGAGATCGTCGGCATCGCCGGCCTGATGGGCGCCGGCCGCACGGAACTCGCGATGAGCGTCTTCGGCCGCTCGTACGGGCGGTGGGCAGCGGGCCGGGTACGGCTGCACGGCCGGGAGATCCGCACCCGGACGGTGCCCGAGGCGATCGGGCACGGCATCGCGTACGTCACCGAGGACCGCAAGCAGCTCGGCCTCAACCTGATCGATGACATCAGCCGGAACATCTCGCTGAGCGCGCTCGGCAAGGTCGCCCGCTACGGCCGGGTCGACCGGCACGCGGAGACCAAGGTCGCCGAATCGTTCCGGCGCACCATGAACATCAAGGCACCGACGGTGTTCACCCGGACCGGCACGCTCAGCGGCGGCAACCAGCAGAAGGTCGTCCTCAGCAAGTGGATCTTCGCCGAGCCGGAGGTGCTGATCCTCGACGAGCCCACCCGCGGCATCGACATCGGCGCCAAGGCGGAGATCTACACGGTCATCGCCGAGTTGGCCGCCCAGGGCAAGGCCGTGCTCGTCATCTCGTCCGAACTCCCCGAACTCCTGGGCCTGTGCGACCGGATCTACACCATGGCCGAAGGCCGGATCACCGGCGAGGTCGCCCGTGCCGACGCCACCCAGGAATCCCTCATGCGGCTCATGACCATGAGCACCGCATCCAGCAACGAGCAGGTGTGAGGCATGGCCCAGACCGAGATCATCCCGGATTCGTCCCCGAAGGCCCCGCAGGCCGGCCAGGGCACCTCCCTCGGCGGCGTGCTGGCCCGCGCGTTGCGCGGCAACGTGCGCCAGTACGGCATGCTGGTCGCCCTCGCGCTGATCGTGCTGCTGTTCCAGATCTGGACGGACGGCATCCTGCTCCAGCCGCTCAACATCACCAACCTGATCCAGCAGAACGGCTACATCCTCATCCTGGCGATCGGGATGATGATCGTCATCATCGCCGGGCACATCGACCTCTCGGTCGGCTCGCTGGCCGCCTTCGTCGGGGCCGCCGCCGCGGTGATGATGGTCAAGCAGCACCTGCCGTGGCCCGTGGCGATGCTGGTCGCGCTGGTGATCGGCGCCCTCGCCGGCGCCTGGCAGGGCTTCTGGATCGCCTACCTCGGGATCCCGTCCTTCATCGTCACCCTGGCGGGCATGCTGCTGTTCCGCGGCGGCACCCAGATCCTGCTCCAGGGCCAGTCGGTGGCGCCGTTCCCCAAGGGCTTCCAGAGCATCAGCAGCGGCTTCCTCCCCGAGGTCGGACCGCACACCAACTACCACAACCTCACCCTGCTGATCGGTCTCGGCGTGCTGGCCGTCGCGGTCCTCCAGGAGGTGCGCGGCCGGCGGCAGACCGCCTCGTACGGACTGGAGGTGCTCCCGCTCCCGCTGTTCCTGACCAAGCTCGCCGTGATCACCGCGGCCGTGGTCGCCTTCACCCTGCTGCTGGCCAGCTACCACGGCGTGCCGATCGTGCTGCTGATCCTCGGCGGGCTGCTGGTCGGCTTCGGCTACCTGATGCGCAACTCGATCATCGGGCGGCACACCTACGCCATCGGCGGCAACGAGGCGGCTGCCAAGCTGTCGGGTGTGAAGAGCAAGCGGGTCGTCTTCCTCGCCTTCACCAACATGGGCGTCCTCGCGGCGCTGGCCGGACTGGTCTTCGCCGCGCGGCTCAACGCCGGCACGCCGCAGGCCGGCATCAACTTCGAGCTGGAGGCGATCGCCGCCGCCTTCATCGGCGGCGCCTCCGCCAGCGGCGGTGTGGGCACCGTGATGGGCGCGATCATCGGCGGCCTGGTGCTCGGCGTTCTGAACAACGGCATGTCGTTGGTGGGCGTCGGCACCGACTACCAGCAGGTGATCAAGGGCCTGGTGCTGCTCGCGGCCGTCGGCTTCGACGTCTACAACAAGCGCCGGGCCGGTTCCTGACCCGGACCGGTCGTGCACCGGTAGTACGAGGACGGGCGCGGTGTTCCCAACACCGCGCCCGTCCTGCCGTGTCCGGGGTCAGCGGGCCAGCAGCACCAGGACGAGCACGACCAGGGCCGGCACGGTCTGCACGAACAGGATCTTCCGGGAGGACGTCACCGCGCCGAACAGGCCGGCGACGGCGACGCAGGACGTGAAGAAGACCCGCGTCTGGAACCCGACCGGGTCGGCGGCGAACGCGCCCCAGAGCAGCCCGGCCGCCAGGAAGCCGTTGTACAGGCCCTGGTTGGCGGCCAGCGCCTTGGTCGAGACCGCGAACTCCGCGGAGGTGCCGAAGGAGGCCCGGGCCCGCGGAGTCGTCCAGAGGAACATCTCCAGGACCAGGATGTAGACGTGCAGGAGGGCGAGCGCGACAACCGCAATCACGGCAACTGTGGACATGGCGGGCATGTTACGCGTCAGCGCGAGCCCGAAGCGGGCAGGGCCGGAGTGCGGGTGAAGCGTGGACCGGCATTTTGTTCAGGCCCTGTCCTTACCGTCAAGTCCGGGCCCGGGCCGCGTGAACCGCGATCGAGACCACCAGCTGCCGGGGGCGGCGGACGTGGACGAGGAGCGAGTCGGCGAGCTCCCGGACCCGGCGGCCCGCCGTCCCCGAGGCGGCCCGCCGTCCGTCGCCGTCGGACCGTTCGGGACCCTGGAGACGGTGGACACGTCCAGGCCCAGTTGGTCGGCGATCACCCTCAGCGTCACCGGGCGGCTCTCGACACCCACGACCGACTCCTTCTCCTCCACGACCGCCCATTGCGCGCGACCACCGCACCGGCTCCGCACGACGGCCGCCCGGGGCCGGGACGCACCTCGAAAAAAGTTCCCCCGGAACGCGGCAACCCTTCTGCCGGCGGCGGCAACTGACGGGTGGCACCGAGGGCGAGGCGCCCACGGGGCCCACCGCCCCCACGGCGCCTCGAAGAAAAAACCCGTGCCGGAGCGGCAACCTTTCCGGCTCCGGCGACCACTGGTCAGCGCAACGTCGAGTCGATCCACCGAGGTCGACCTACCGAAACGGACGCGAATGAAGGCAACGAAGCACGCCGCCCCACCGCCGAACCGCAGGCGCGGGCTGGTCCTGGGCATACCGCTGGCGCTGGTCGCGGTCGGGGTCCTGGTCTGCCTGGCCTTCGCCCTCCTGCCGGGCGGCGGGGGCGGCACCGGCGCCGCGGAGCCGGCCGCCGCCTCCGTCGCGGCCACCGAGCCGAGCACACCGGCCGCCACCGGTGCCCTGACCGATCCCACGCCCTCGGCGGCCTCGCCGTCGGCCGCCGGCGCCACGCCCTCGGCCACCGTCACCCCGTCGCCGTCCGCCACCCCCACGCCGAAGCCGTCCGCTCCCGGCGCCACGACCGCCGGCAGGGCAGGAACGTCCCCATCGACCGCCCAGGCCGCCGCCGACGGTGCCGGCTCCGGCTCCGGCTCCGGCTCCGGCTCCGCGCAGACCACGGCGTCCCTGGCCGGGCGGATCAAGCCCGGGACGAACTACCAGGGCGTCGCGACCTCCTACGACGCCGCCGACGGCAACGGCGCCTGCTCGTTCGGCCCGTCCGCCGACCTCATGGTCGCGGCGATGAACCACACCGACTACGAGACGTCCAGGGCCTGCGGGGCGACCGTGCTGGTCCGCGCCGCCAACGGGGCGAGCATCACGGTGCGGATCGTCAACGAGTGCCCGCTGCCCTGCGCTCCGGGCCAACTCGATCTCAGCCACGAGGCCTTCGCCAAGCTGGCCGACCTCTCGGTGGGCCGCCTCCCGATCACCTGGACGGAGCTGAGCCCCGGCTCGGCGCCCGCCGCCGTGTCGATCCGGTACAAGACCGGGTCCAGCCAGTGGTGGTGCGGAATCCAGGCGATCGGTCACCGGAATCCGGTGGCGACCCTGGAGGTCCGGGCCGGAGGCGGCTGGCGGCAGCTGACCCGCACCGACTACAACTACTTCCTCTCCCCCGACGGCAGCGGGTGCGGCGGATCGATCAGGGTCACCGACGTCTACGGGGAGCAACTGACCGTCGACGGGCTCGCGGTGAAGCCGGACGTCGTCCAACCCACCCACGTCCAGTTCGCCCGGCATTGATCGCGCCGCTCGCCCGCCGCTCGGCGGTGGTCCCGCTCCGGGGCGACCACCGTCCCGGCCCGGATCCGGGCACTGCTAGGCTCACGCCTATTGTTAACGCTCACATTGCAGGGAGAGGGCGACCGGGGGAAATGCTCCTCGATGACACGTCCGCGGAGTTCCACGACTTCTTCGAACGCCATTACGCCGAACTCGCCCGCTTCGCCCACCTCCTGACCGGCGAAGCGGACGCAGCCGACGACCTCGCCGCGGACGCCCTGATCGCCCTGTGGCAACGCTGGGACCGCCTCCGCGCGGCCGACCACCCGATCGCCTACGCCCGCGGGGTGGTCGCCAACATGGCCCGGGCCCGGATCCGCAGCGCGGTCCGCGAACGGCGCCGGGTCCTGCTCTTCTGGTCCCGCGCCCCCGAGAGAACCGACGGCACGGACGTACCCGCCGTGCTGGACGTCCGTGCGGCGCTGGCCCGGCTGCCGTTCCGCAAGCGGGCGTGCGTGGTGCTGCGTCACGCCTTCGACCTCTCGGAGAAGGAGACCGCCGCGGCGCTGGGCGTCTCGGTCGGTACGGTGAAGAGCCAGACCTCGAAGGGCATGGCCGAACTGCAGCGCGTCCTCGGGGCACGTGCGGTCGGCGAACTGGCGACAGGAAGGAGGAAATAACGGTGAACGACCACATCACCCGGCAGCTGCGCGAGGCCGCCGAAGCCCATCAGCCCGACCGCGCACGGATCCTGGCCCGCGTCGAACGCGGCGCGGCCGGCCCTCCCGTCCGCCACCGCACCCCGCCGTTCGCGCGGTCCTGGCCCAGGGCCGTCCTCGGCGGCCTCGCCGCCGCCGGCATCCTGGCGACCGGCGGCCTCGCCGTCGCCGCCATCGTCGGGACGCAGGCGCCGTCGGACACCGTCACCACCGCTCCGGCCGCGCCCTCCCCGACGGCCGCCGAGACGGCCACCCCGTCGCCGGCCCGGCCGGCTCCCCCCGTCTCCGCCGCCCCGGCGCCCACGGCCGCGCCGACCACCGCGGCTCCGACGAGCCCGCGACCGACGCCCACGGCGAGCGGCCGGCCCCAGAACGGTCCGCTGTGGTCGGACGGTTCGGTCGACCCGCACACCACGATCTACTGGGGCCAGGACAACCTGGTGCTCAAGACCACCCAGCCGCTCACCTCGCTCACCGTCGAGATGCGCGTCGCCCAGACCGGCGAGGTCCGGGACACCGGCAAGTGGCACACGCTTCCGGGCGACGACTTCACCGTCACCGTCCAGGAGTCCGGCGGCGCGCTGGTGTACCGCTGGGTCCTCAAGCCGGGCCGCACGGTGCCGGTCGGGCAGTACGAGTTCGCCGACCAGTTCAACCACGCCACCGGCGCGCGCAGCACGGCCGGCGACAGCTACCGCGTCGACGCGCAGTCGGCCGGCGGCCCGGCCTCGGTCTGGGGGGACATCGGCCCGACGAGGTGACGCCCGGGAGCGCCCGGCGGCAACGCCCGGGGAATCCGTCGTGGATTCCCCGGGCGTTGCCGCATCACAAACAATTCACCGTTCTCCCGCATTCGGAATGATCTCCGGGAGATCGTCAACGGTTCTGCCAAGACAGTTAACATATTGTTTACGGAATTTCGGAACTCCCCGACATGACAACTCGTCAGGATTCATGAGAGTCCCAAGAGGGCGTCAAAGCAGGGAAAGGAACGGGCAATGTCTCCGGTCACGAGGATGGTCGGCGCCGTCGCCGTGACCCTCGTGGCCGTGCTGGGCCTGCTGGCGCTGTCCCAGTCGGTGGCCGCGTTCACCCGGGAGAGCAACTGCCGGTCCGTGGCCGCGGAGGCGAAGCTCGTCGAGGAGACGGCACCTCCCGAGATCGCGCCAGGTCTCTGCTCGCCCCGGGCCCGGACCGTCGAAGTCCCGCGCCGGCGGCCCGAGTTGATCCCGGCCCTGCTCGACGACGCTCCGGCCGTCACCCACCCGTCCCCGGCCGGTGACCCCGAGGCGCCGCACGGGGCGCTCAGACGGTGCAGAGCGGCGGCCCTCCAGGTGTTCCGCTGCTGATCGGCGCCGATCGCGCCCGCACGCTCGTCGACGGCAGCGGACCCCGACTGTGCCGCCCCCGCACCCGGCGATTCACGACGGCTCACGGCAGTGATTTTCCCTGCCACCGCCGCCGCGCTCCGTGCTGCCTTCTTCCGCATCGAGCGGGCTCGAACCCGAAGTCTCATTCCGACACGACTCCGAAAGGACCGAGGCATCGACATGCAAGCATTCATCGACCACGCCCGCACCTTCCGCCGCCGTGCCGCGCAGGACTCGGACGCCTTCGGGCGACTGGCTGCCGGTCAGAACCCGCAGGCGCTGTTCATCACCTGCTCGGACTCCCGCGTCATCCCCGCCGCCGTCACCGGCGCCCGGCCCGGGGACCTCTTCGAGATGCGGACCGCCGGCAACATCGTCCCGCCGTACCGGCCGGACGTCCCGTCCGCCGAGGCCGCGACCATCGAGTACGCCGTCGAGGTCCTGGAGATCGCCGACATCGTGGTGTGCGGCCACTCGCACTGCGGCGCGGTGGGCGCCGTCGTACGGGGCGACGACCTCACCGGCGTGCCCGCGGTGCGCGACTGGCTCGCCGACGGCACCGCGCTGACGCCGGACGGGGAACCGAGCCACGACCTGGCCGGCCCGGTCCAACGCCACGTCCTGGACCAGCTCCAGAGGCTGCGCACCCACCCGAGCGTCGCGCGCCGGATCGACGAGGGGCGGCTCGGACTGCACGGCTGGTTCTACGAGGTGCACACCGGCGCGGTCCACACCCACCGCCCCGGCACCGACGTCTTCCTGCCGCTGTGACGCCGCGACCCGCCGTGAAACGGCGACCAGCCGTGAACCCCCGGCCCGCTGTGGACCCGCGGCCGGCCACCCCCGAACGTCCCCGGATGAGGGCTCCCATGCGCTTTCCCGCACTCAAGTACGACCTGACCGCCTCGCTCGTCGTCTTCCTCGTCGCGCTCCCGCTGTGCGTCGGCGTCGCCGTCGCCTCGGGCGTACCCGCCGAACTCGGCCTGATCACCGGCATCGTCGGCGGCCTGGTGACCGGTGCGCTGCCCGGCAGCAGCCTCCAGGTCAGCGGCCCGGCCGCCGGGCTGACCGTCCTGGTCGCCGAGACCGTGCAGCGGTTCGGACTCCCGGCGCTGGGCGTCGTGGTCGCCGCCACCGGCCTGCTCCAACTGCTGCTGGGCGCGCTGCGCTGGGGCCGGTGGTTCCGTGCCATCTCCGTCGCCGTGGTCGAGGGCATGCTGGCCGGCATCGGCCTGGTGATCATCGCCGGCCAGCTCTACGCGATGGCCGACCGGCCGGCGCCCGCGAGCGGGATCGACAAGCTCCTCGGCCTGCCCGGCCTCCTCGCCCGGCTCGTCTCCTCACCGGCCGCCGGCCTCTCCTTCGCGATCGGCGCCGGCACCATCGCCGTGATCGTGCTGTGGCAGCGGCTCCCGGCCAGGCTGAGGGTCGTCCCGGGCGCGCTGGTGGCCGTCCTGCTCGCCACCGCCGCGGCCTGGCTGCTCCCCCGTCCGGTGAAGAAGGTCGAGGTCAAGGGCCTGCTGGAGGCCGTCCAGCCGCCGGGCAGCGGCGTGCTCGACCAGGTCACCCCGGCGCTGCTGGTCACGATCCTGGCCTTCACCCTGGTCGCCTCCGCCGAGAGCCTGTTCAGTGCGGCGGCCGTCGACCGGCTCCACGACGGGCCGCGCACCGACTACGACAAGGAGCTCATGGCCCAGGGGGCGGGCAACACCCTCTGCGGCGTCCTCGGCGCCCTGCCGATGACCGCGGTCATCGTCCGCAGCGCCGCCAACGTGCAGGCCGGCGCCAGGACCAAAGCGTCCCGCGTGCTGCACGGCGGATGGCTGCTGCTCTTCGCCGCCCTGCTCCCGGCCGCCCTCGGCGTCATCCCGGTCGCGGCGCTCGCGGGTGTGCTGGTGCACGCCGGGTTCAAGCTCCTGCCGTTCAAGCAGCTCGGACCGCTGTGGCGCGAGCACCGCTCCGAAGCGCTCGTCCTCGCGGCCACCGCGGTGGCCATCGTCACGGTCAACATGTTCGAGGGCGTGCTGATCGGTCTGGGCCTGTCGATCGTCAAGACCGCCTGGGAGACGTCCCGGCTGCACGTGGAGACGGAGGAGCTGCCCACCGGCACCATCCGGGTCCGGCTGACGGGCAACGCCACCTTCCTCCGCTTGCCCAAGCTCCTCGACGCCCTGGAGGCCCTGCCGACCGACCGCGTCCTGGAGCTGGACCTCTCGGAGCTGCGCCATCTCGACCACGCCTGCCAGACCGCGCTGACCACCTGGGTCGAGCGCCACAACGCGAGCGCCCCCGAGGCCGTCCGGCTGATACCCGCCCTGGCCGGCCGGGCCTGATCCCGGCACCGCCGGGCCCGGTCCTTCGGAGGACACGACTCGGCGGACACGACGGGGCGCCCGCTCGAACGAGCGGGCGCCCCACGCCGGTTCGGATTCCGGCCGGTCGGCTGGTCCGGGAGCCGCCCGACAGCCGACGGGTCAGACGGCGGCCGGCTGCTTCACGGCGACGGCGGAGGCCGCAGCCGGCTCGGCGGCGGGCTTGCGCATCCCCTTGAGCAGCACCACCACCGCCGTGGTGACGGCCGTGCCCGCCGCGACCGCGACCAGGTACAGGAAGGGGCTGCCGATCAGCGGGAGCACCCAGATCCCGCCGTGCGGGGCCCGCAGGGTGGAGCCGAAGGCCATCGTCAGGCCGCCGGCGGTCATGCTGCCGGCGATGCCCGCCGGGATGACCCGCAGCGGGTCGGCCGCCGCGAACGGGATCGCGCCCTCGGTGATGAAGGAGGCACCGAGCACCCAGGCGGCCTTGCCGTTCTCCCGCTCGTCGGGGGTGAACAGCCTGCGCCGGACGACGGTCGCCAGGGCCATGCCGAGCGGCGGGGTCATGCCGGCGGCCATCACGGCGGCCATCACCTTGAGGCTGCCGGCGTCCGGGGTGGTCCCGGCGGTGGTGAGCGCACCGGCCGCGAAGGTGTAGGCGACCTTGTTGAGCGGACCGCCCATGTCGAAGGCCATCATGGCGCCGAGCAGCGCGCCGAGCAGGATCGCGTTGGAGCCGGAGAGGCCGTTCAGCCAGTCGGTCAGGCCGCTCATCGCCGAGGCGATCGGCGAGCCGACCACCACGAACATCAGGAAGCCGACCGCCGCCACCGACAGCAGCGGGATCACCACGACCGGCATGATGCCCCTGATCGCCCGGGGCACGTTCCAGCGGATCATCCACAGCACCAGGAAGCCCGCGGCCAGGCCCGACACGATGCCGCCGAGGAAGCCCGCGCCGACCGCCACCGAGACGGCGCCACCGGCGATGCCGGCGGCCAGTGCCGCCCGGTCCGCGATCGCCCAGGCGATGTACCCGGAGAGGACCGGGACCAGGAAGCCGAAGGAGGTCTTGCCGGTCTGGAACAGCATCGCCGCCCAGCTGTGCGAGGAGGTCCAGTCGAAGTGGCCCAGCACGGAGGGCGCGGAGGCGATCTGGTAGCCGCCGATGGCGAAGGCGAGCGCGATCAGCAGACCGCCGGCCGCGACGAACGGGATCATGTAGCTGACGCCCGTCATCAGGTAGGTGCGCAGCCGCTGGGCCCAGTGCTCGCCCGTCGGTGCGGCCACCGGGGCGGCCGGGGCAGTGGCGGGACGTGCGCCGCCGGCGTCGGCCACCAGCCCGGCGGCCTGGGCGATCAGCTCGTCGGCGCGGTTGACGCCGGCCTTGACACCCACGTCCACGGTCGGCTTGCCGGCGAAGCGGGCTCGGTCCCGGATCTCGACGTCATGGGCGAAGATCACCGCATCGGCTGCCGCGATCACCTCGGGGGCGAGCGGCGTCGTCCCGGCCGAGCCCTGGGTCTCGACCTGGATCCGGGCGCCCGCCCGGGCGGCGGCCAGCTCCAGGGCCTTGGCGGCCATGTAGGTGTGGGCGATGCCGGTCGGGCAGGAGGTCACGGCGACCAGCCGCAGCCCGCTGTCGGCGGAAGCAGGCTCCGCGGCGGCGGCCGGCTCCGGAGCGGTGGCCGGCGGTTCCTCGCCGTTGATCCTCGCCGCGACCGCGCTCGGGCTCTCGGCGTCGCGCAGGGCGCCGGTGAAGGTGGGGTCCATGAGCCGGCGGGCCAGCGCGGCGAGGATCTGCAGGTGGGTGTCGTCCGCACCGGCCGGTGCCGCGATCATGAATACCAGGTCGGCGGGCCGTCCGTCCGGGGCGTCGAAGTCCACTCCCCTGGCGCTGCGGCCGAAGGCCAGGGACGGCTGCGTGACGTGGGGTGATCTGCAGTGCGGGATACCGATCCCGTCGCCCATCCCGGTCGGGGCCTGGGCCTCGCGGGCGGCGATGTCGGCGAGGAAGCCGTCGAGGTCGGTGACCCGGCCCTCGGCGACCAGCCGCTGGGCGAGGGCGCGCAGCGCTTCGTTCTTCTCCTCGGGGGCGAGGTAGAGGTCAACGAGTGCGGGTGTGATCAGTCCGCTGGTGTCGCTCATCGTGTCGGTCCTTCGACTGGTTCCTGACAGTGTCCCTTGCCCCCGGGTATGTGCGCCCTTCCCGTCCCACACGGTCGGGCGGTGCGGTCTCCGGCGCGGGACGCCGGAGACCGTTTCTCAACCGCGGAGCGGTCGTTCGAGCGGGAGGTCCGCCGTCACGACCACCGCGGCCGGGTCCAGATCGGCCGGGGTCGGCATGACGCTCCCCGGCAGTTGTACGGCGGCGGCGCCGTGCGCCAGCGCCGCGGCGAGCGCCCCGGGGCCGGTGCCGCCGGCGCCGAGGAAGCCCGCGAGGGAGGCGTCGCCCGCGCCCACGTCGCTGCGGACGGCGGCTACCGGCGCGCTGCCGTACCAGCTGCCCTCCTCGGCGATCAGCAGCATTCCGTCCGCACCGAGGCTGGCGAGGACCTGCTGGGCGCCGCGTTCGCGCAGTTCCACGGCTGCGGCCACGGCGTCGCCGACGGTGTGGACCGGGCGGCCCACGGCCTCGGCGAGTTCCTCCCGGTTGGGCTTGACCACGTCGGGGCGGGCCGAGAGCGCGGCCAGCAGCGCGGGGCCGGAGGTGTCCAGGGCGATCCGGGCGCCGCCCGAGTGCACCTGGGCGACCACCTCGGCGTACCACTCGGGTGCCAGTCCGCGCGGCAGGCTGCCGCAGCAGGCGAGCCAGTCCACGTCGTTGCCGGCGCCCCGTCCGCTCTTCTGGGCGTCGCGGACGAGCGCCAACAGTGCGGCCGACTCGGCGGCGCTGAGCTCGGGGCCCACCGCGTTGATCTTCGTGAGGCTGCCGCCGTCCTCGGCGATCGAGACGTTGATCCTGGTGTCGCCCGCGATCGCGACCGCGCCGACCTCGATGCCCTGGCGGCGCAGCAGGTCGGCGAGCAGTTGCCCCGAGAGGCCGCCCAGGGGGAGGAGGGCGCTGGTGCGGTGGCCGGCGGCGGTGAGCGCGCGGGAGACGTTGACGCCCTTGCCGCCCGGGTCGAGCCGGTCGTGCGCGGCCCGGTTGACCTCGCCCGGGACGAGGACGCCCAGTTCGTAGGTGCGGTCGAGGCTGGGGTTGGGGGTGATGGTGACGATCATGCGCGGATGACTTCCGGTCCGTGGTTCTCGATCTCGGCGGTCTGCTCGTCGGTCAGCCCGGTGTCCGTGACCAGCACGTCCACCTGGTCCAGCGAGCCGAAGCGAGCGAAGTGGCGGGCGCCGTACTTGGAGGAGTCGGCCACCAGGACCACCCGCCGGGCGCCGGTGAGCATGGCCCGTTTGACGGCCGCCTCGGCGAGGTCCGGGGTGGAGAGGCCGCCCTCCGGGGAGAAGCCGTTGGTGGCGACCACCGCGACGTCCGCGTGGATGTCGGCCAGGTCGCGCAGTGCCCAGGCATCGACGGCGGCCTGGGTGCGGTGCCGCAGCCGGCCGCCGATCAGGTGGAGGGCGAGTCCGCGGTGGTCGGCCAGCCGGGCGGCGACCGGGAGGGCGTTGGTGACGACGGTGAGCGTGCAGTCGGCGGGCAGCAGGCCGGCGAGGCGGGAGACGGTCGTCCCGGCGTCCAGGATGACGCTGCCCTCGCTGGGCAGCAGGGCCAGGGCCGCCTTGGCGATGCGCTCCTTCTCGGCCGCGGCCGTGGAGTCGCGCTCGGCCAGGCCGGGCTCCAGGTGGAGGGCGCCGGCGGGCAGCGCGCCGCCGTGCACCCGGTGCAGCAGGCCGGCCCGGTCGAGGGCGCTCAGGTCACGCCGGATGGTCTCCTGTGTGACGCCGAAGTCCTCGGCCAGCGTCGGCACGTCCACCCTGCCCTGTTCCTGGGCGAGGCGGAGGATCTCTTGCTGCCGCTCGGGTGCGTACATGTGGGTTTGGGTCCGTTTCATGTCTGTTCACGCTTGGTTCAGGCCGACCATACGCCTTCCGGCCGGAAAAGCAAGAGGTCGGACGGGCTTTCGCGGGCATCTTCGGGGATCTTTGAATTTGCCCGAATGTGTTGACACCGCTCGGCGATCGGACGTAGAACCAATCGAAACAACACGCCAACGGGCGTGAAACCACGGTCGGTCCCGGCCCCCGCCACTGCCCCCGTACCGCCGGAGGCCGGTTCCGACCACGGCGGCCCGCGCTCCACCCCTTCGCGCGGGCCGCCGTACCCCTCCCCCGTCGACCCGGCTCCCACCCGGGTCGGCGGCTCCTCATCCACTCCTCCAAGGACCTCCCATGCACTCGATCCAGGTCACCGTCGGCTCCAGCAGCGGCCTGCACGCCCGCCCGGCCTCGCTGTTCGTCCAGGCCGCCGCCCGTCAGCCGGCCAAGGTCACCGTCGGCCGCCCGGGCCAGGCCCCGGTCGACGCCCGCAGCCTGCTCTCCGTGCTCGCCCTCGCGGCCGGCCACGGCGAGACCCTGGAGCTCACCGCGGTCGGTGAGCAGGCCGAGGACTCGCTGACGGCGCTCGCCGAGCTGCTCGCCACCGACCTCGACGCAGCGGCATGAGCGGTCCGATCCGCGGGATCGGCGTCGGCACCGGCAGCGCGGCGGGCCCGGTCGCCCGGATGGCGCCCGCACCCGCGCTGCCCGCCCCGAGGGCCGTCACCGACCCGGCGGCCGAGGCGGCAGCGGTCCGCGCCGCCCTCGCCGCGGTCGTCACCGACCTGACGGAGCGGGCCGCGCGCGTGCACGGCCCCGGCTCCGACGTGCTCGCCGCGCAGGCCATGATGGCCGCCGACCCGGTCCTCGCCGACGAGGCGGCCGCCCTGGTCGAACGGGGCACCGACGGCGCCCACGCGCTCGCCGGTGCCTTCGACGGCTTCCGCGCCGCGCTGGCCGCCGCCGGCGGTCACTTCGCGGAACGCACCGCCGACCTGGACGACCTGCGCGACCGCGCGGTGGCGCACCTGCTCGGCCTGCCCGTGCCCGGCCTGCCCGACCCGGGACACCCGTACGTCCTGGTCGCCGAGGACCTGGCGCCCGCCGACACGGCGCTGCTCGACCCCGCCCGGGTGCTGGCCCTGGTCACCGTCCGCGGCGGGCCGACCAGCCACACCGCGATCCTCGCCAAGGCGCTCGGCGTGCCCGCGGTGGTCGGCTGCGCCGGCGCCGTGGAGCTGTCGGACGGCCGGCCCGTCCTGGTGCACGGCGCGGACGGCCTGGTCGAGCCGGACCCGAGCCCGGAGGCGGTCGAGCGGGCCGCCGAACGGGAGCGCCGCCGCCACGAGCTGGCGGCCGGGGTCCGTGGGCCGGGCCGTACGGCGGACGGCCGTCCGGTCGCGCTGCTGGTCAACCTCGGTGCGCCGCACGAGATGGCCGGCGCGGCCGCCGCCGACGCCGAGGGCGTGGGCCTGTTCCGCACCGAGTTCCTCTTCCTGGACCGTACCGAGGCACCCGGTCGCGCCGAACAGGCCGCCGCCTACCGGAAGGTCTTCGCGGCCTTCGCCGGCCGCCGGGTGGTCGTCCGCACCCTCGACGCGGGCGCGGACAAACCGCTGCCCTTCGCCACGGCCGCCGACGAGGAGAACCCGGCCCTGGGCGTGCGCGGCCTGCGGACGGCCGTCCGCGACCCCGGGCTGCTGGAGACCCAGCTCGCCGCGATCGCCGAGGCCGCCGAGGCCGAGACCGCGCAGGTCTGGGTGATGGCCCCGATGGTGTCCGTCCCGCGCGAGGCCGCCGAGTTCACCGCCCGGGTCCGCGCGCACGGCCTGCCGGTGGCCGGCGCGATGATCGAGGTCCCGGCGGCCGCCCTGCGCGCCGACCGCTTGGCCGAGGTCTGCGACTTCTTCAGCGTCGGCACCAACGACCTGGCGCAGTACGCCTTCGCGGCCGACCGCACGCTCGGCTCCCTGGCCGAACTGCTCGACCCGTGGCAGCCCGCCCTGCTCATGCTGGTCGCAGCCGCCGCGCGCTCTGCGGCCGCGCACGGCCGTCCGATCGGCGTGTGCGGAGAGGCCGCCGCCGACCCGGCGCTCGCCCTGGTGCTGGTCGGTCTCGGGATCACCAGCCTGTCGGCCGCGCCCGCCGCGCTCCCCGAGGTGCGGGCGGCGCTGGCCGCCCACACCCTCGCGCAGTGCCGCGAACTCGCCGAGCTGGCCCTGCACGCCGAGGACGCCGCCGAGGCCCGCGGCAAGGTCCGGTCGAGGATCACCGCAGGTCGGTGAGGAGCCGCCCCGGGGGTGGCACGCGACCGCACCGGCGCTTCGGTGCGGTCGCGTGCCACCCCCGGGGCGCTGTCGGATGCGCTACGGCGCTGCGGGGAGGCTGCCGGTCAGCCGTCGGTTCGGGCCAGCCGGCTGCGGACGGCGTCCAGGGTGTTCGCGATGAGGAGGGACTGCGCGAGGGGGACGAGGTGGGCCGCGGTGTCGCCGTGCACGGCGGAGTCCACCGACTCGACCATGAGCCGGTAGGGGTTCTGGGACGGGTAGTGGCGGTGGGGTCCTCCGCCGGTGGTGGTGAGCGTGCTGGGGGCGGAGCCGGCGCAGAAGGC
The DNA here is from genome assembly GCF_003635085.1 of Streptomyces sp. 1114.5. Lineage (NCBI taxonomy): Bacteria > Bacillati > Actinomycetota > Actinomycetes > Kitasatosporales > Streptomycetaceae > Streptomyces > Streptomyces sp. 1114.5. The sequence goes on along the minus strand of NZ_RBXE01000001.1, from coordinate 4,818,394 downwards.
CGGCGGGGTGAGGGTGATCGAACCGTCCGTGCCGGTGGTGGTGAAGGTCTCGGACATCCCGCCGACGAGCGAGCAGCCGATCTCGGCCGTGCCCCGGTCGGGGAACTCCAGCAGGAAGCGGGTGGCCGAGTCGGCGGAGCCGGGTCGCCAGTGGTCCTGTTCGGCCCGGACGACCTTCGGCGTGCGCCAGCCGAAGGCGGCGAGGGCGGCGGAGACGGCGTAGTAGCCGACGTCGTAGAGGGCGCCGCCGCCGAGCGCGGCGTCGAGGCGGTAGTTGCCGGGGGCGGGGGCGAGGCCGTCGAAGCGGGCGGTGACGGTGTGGACGGTGCCGATCGCGCCGCGGGTGACCAGGTCTTCGAGGTCCCGGGTGCGCGGGTGCCAGCGGTTCCAGGCGGCTTCGACGAGCAGCCGTCCGGTGGCGCGGGCCGTGGCGGTCATCGCGGCGACCTCGGCGGCGGTCAGTCCGAGCGGCTTCTCGCACAGCACGTGCTTGCCCGCGCGCAGGGCGCGCTCCACCCACGGGCGGTGGGCGCTGTTGTGGAGCGCGACGTAGACGATGTCCACGGCCGGGTCGTCCAGCAGCTCGCCGTAGTCGGTGTACACCCGGGCCGGGTCGAGGGCCCGGGCCCGCCCCGGATCGGTGGCGGCGACGGCGTGCAGGCGCGCTCGTTCGGCCGCGTGGACGGCGGGCGCGAGGCTGTTGGCGGCGATCGAACCGGCGCCCAGGAATCCCCAGTTGGCCATGGTCAGCCTTCTTCCAGGGCCGTGGCCGTAGCCGCCGTGGCCGTTGCCGGGGCCGTCGCGGTGACGGTGGCGGCGGCCAGGTCCAGGACGAGGGAGCTCCAGCCGAAGGAGCGCGCACCGTGCCCGACCGCGTCCTCCGGGCCGTAGCACTCCCGGGTGGTGTCCGAGGCCGCGACGAGCGCGCAGCTGCGCGCCGCGAGCGTGTCGGCCTCGGCCCGGTAGCCGCGTCGGCGCAGGCCCCAGTACAGGTACCAGTTGAGGTTGATCCAGCTGGAGCCGCGGAAGATGGCCCCGGTGCGGAAGGTGGGGTCGTACGAGGGCTCGGTGGCGGCGACGCTGGGCACCGGGTAGGGACGCCAGAACTCCCGTTCGTTCAGCAGGTGTTGCTCGATGACCCGGCGGGCGGCGGATTCCGGCACCGAGTCGAGGAGGACGGGCAGCAGCGAGCTGGCGGTGAGGATCTCGTTGCGCTTGCCGGCGACCAGGTCGAGGTCGTGGAAGGCGCCGCTGGTCTCGTCCCAGCAGTGCCGCATCAGGGCGGCGCCGATCGCCTCGGACTGCGCGGCCAGCCGGTCCGCGGTGCGCCCGTTCGATCCGGTCGTCCGCACCAGCCGTGCCAGGCAGGCCAGTCCGTCCGCGTAGACCGTGTTGACGAGCACGTCGTTCCAGACGAACAGCCGCCGGTCGCGCAGCGGGGTCTCCGGTGTACGGGTGGGCGCGGAGTAGGCCGTGATCAGCGAGCGCATCGCGCCGTGCCAGGCGGCGTGCACGGCATCCTCGGCGGCCGACTCGATGCCGAGGGCGCCGTCGTACTTGGGGCTGCTGTCCAGTCCGGACTCGTCGGGCTGGTAGATCTCCAGCAGGCCGGTGCCGGGGCTGGTGCGGTGCTCCCCGAGCCAGCCGAAGAAGGCGAGCGTCGGCGGCAGGACGCGGCGCAGCCACAGGTCGTCACCGGTGGCCCGGTACACCCGCTCGACGGCGCGGGCCACCACGGGCGGTGCGATGGTGACGGACCGCCACCCCTCCCAGAGGTCGATCCTGAAGTCCTCGGTGGCACGTGGGCGCAGGTCGTCCTGCCAGAGGACCATGTGCGGCAGGAAGCCGGTCGGGGTGACCGCGCTGAGCAGGGAGCGCAGTTCGTCCCGGGCCCGGCGGGTGTCGACGTGGGTGAGGGCGATGGCGTGGAAGCTGCTGTCCCAGGCCCACTGGAAGGGGTAGCTGTCCGGGGAGGGGCAGGTGAAGTCGTAGTGGCGCTGGGCCGCCCGGGAGAATCCGGTGCGGTGGTTGCGGGCCAGGGTGTCGCGGGCCCGGGCGGAGCTCTCAGTGACGGACATGCGGGGTGACTCCCGAGGGGGACACGTCGACGGGGGCCGGGCGCCGTCGCCCGGTGGCGAGCAGTGCTGCGGCGAGGGGCAGCAGGAGGCCGGCGAGGCCGAAGGCCGAGCGCACGCCGAGACGGTCGGACAGCGTGCCCAGCAGCAGGGGCGCGAGCATGATGCAGGTGCTGACCGCGAGTTGGACACGGGCGGTGGCCTGGTCGGTGCGGCCGGGTGCCGCGCTCACCGCGAGCGAGAGGGTCAGCGGGAAGAGGTTGGCGACCCCCAGACCGCCGAGGACCAGGCCCAGCAGGGCGACCCAGGTGGTGGAGGCGAGCCACAGGGCGAGGAACCCGGTGGCGGCGACGGTCAGCGAGCCGGCCACCAGGGCTGCCGAGCGGGCGGCGCGGGCACCGGCCGTCAGCCGGCTCCCCGCCAGCCGACCGACCAGTTCGCCTCCGTAGAACAGGGCCAGGGCCGCGGATGCCTGACTGTCCGTCAAATGAGCGGTGTCGGTCAGCAGGGGCGCGGCGTAGTAGGCGAGGCAGAACTCGAAGCCCACGACCAGGCCGCACAGGGCGGCGCGGAGCGGGAACGAGCCGCTCGGGCGGTCGGCCTGCGCGGGCTCCGGAGCGGTGCCGGTGGGCGGGGCCGTGCCGGCGGAGGGCGTGGCGTTCGGGCGCAGCGGCTCCGCGCGCAGCGCCGGGTACAGGGCGGCGAGCGCGAGGGCCGGCAGCACCAGGCACCAGTTCCAGGCGGCCCCGGCACTCTCCAGGCCGCTGATGACCAGCGGCGCGGCGAGGGCGCTGACGCTAGCGGCGGCGTTGGCCTCGACCAGGGCCCGCGCCCGCAGCGACTCGTGCCCGCCGTGGTGCTCGGCGAGCACCGCCAGGGCCGTGGTCTGCAGCAGGGCCCCGCCGATCCCGCCCAGCACCGCCGCGGCGAGGGTGACGGTGGCCGAGAGTCCGGTCGCCAGGAGGAGCGATCCCAGGGCCAGGGCCGCGAGTGCGGACCAGAAGAGCACCCGGTGGTCCAGGCGCGTGCGCAGCCGGCGGAACAGGAGGTTGGTGAGCATCGCGCCGGCGGCGAAGGCGGTGGAGTGCAGGCTCATCAGCGCGTAGGACAGCCGCAGGTCCTGACGCAGGAGCGGCAGCAGCGGGCCGAGCGCGTAGAGGACGTAGGCGTAGACGGCCAGGCCGCCGTAGGCCGTGGCGGTCAGCCGGTCCCGGACGAAGGCCGGGGGCCCCTGGTCCCGGGTGACCGGCACCGAGGCGCCGGTCACCCCGGTATCCCGGCCTGCTCGGCGAAGTCCTCGGCGGAGGCGGTGGCGGCCGTGGCGGCGGTGGCGGCGGAGGCCGTGGGGGTGGTGACGGCGGGGATGGTCGCGGCGGCCGTGCGGCGCACGTGGTCGAGGAGGACGGACGGCGCCAGCAGCGAGGTCTTCATCGACGCGCCCCGGCCGTACCCGGTGAACGCCTCGCGGACGGCGGCCTCGTCGTCCAGGCAGGCCCGGGTGGTGATCAGCGGGGCGGGGTCGACCAGGCCGGACTCGACCAGCCGCAGGGCCACGGCGGTGACGTGCGCGGAGCGGGCCATCGGGAACGAGCGGACGTCGAAGGGGGTGGAGAGCAGCTTCAGGCCCTTGGCCAGGATCATCCAGGTGTTCAGCCGCTGCGGGACGGCCGTCGCGCCGTAGATGACGTACGAGCCGCCGGGGCGCAGCAGGCCCATCGCGATCTCCCGGATGTCCTTGTCCGGGGCGTCGTCCCGCCCGGCCGTGCGGGCCGGCGCCGCGATGTGCGGCAGGGCGTCGAACACGTAGTCCGCGTAGTGGTCGTGGTGCTCGCGCACATACGCTTCGAGCTCCGCCGCCTGGGTGTCGGTGTTGAAGGCGTGGGAGGCGCCGTGCCGCAGTGCGACGTCCATCCGGTCGCCGTTGCGGTCCAGCACGGTGATCGAGCCCGCGCCGAGGTGGCGGTGGAGCACCTGGACGGCCAGCTGGGCGCTGGGGCCGCAGCCGAGGACGACGCAGGTGTCGCCGGGCTTGGGCGGGTTGAGCAGCAGGGAGCGCAGGACGGAGGTCAGCGGCTCGATCACGGAGGCCAGGTCCGAGGGCACGTGCGGCGGCAGGACCACCGCCGCGGCCTGGTCGGCGTCGTAGAAGTTCCGCCCGGTGTACCAGGACGTCTCCACGCCGCGCCGGCCCGGGAAGAGCGGCCGCAGTGCCCGGTACTCGGCCATCCCGCCGAAGTCGGTCTGCCCCCAGTAGGTGACCCGGTCACCCGGTCGCACGTCGTCCCGGAGCCGTTTGCCGACCTCGACCACCCTTCCCACGTATTCGTGCCCGGGAATGATCGGCCAGTCCTCGGCGAAGAGGTGGCCGCGGAAGTAGGAGACGTCGGTCGAGCAGATCGAGACCGCCTCGGTCTGCAGCAGGATTTCGTCCTCGCGACATTCCGGATCGGGCACGAGGGTTCGGTTGATTTCTCCGGGAGCGGTCATGAGGTACGCGTACACGGTTTTTCCCTCCACGCATTCATGTGATTCCACCGCTGGCACCGGCGGGCCGGATCGCCCGCCGGTCGTTGCAGTCCCCCGTCGGAAATTCCTTCCGCGCGGTCGGGTCGGAGTTCTTTTCCGGAGTCGGAGTCTTTCAGGAGCAGGCGTCTTCAGGAGCCGGAGTCCTTTTCAGGACTCGGAGTTCTTTTCAGGAGTCGACTTCGAAGGCGACGTCCAGGGCGTACCGGTCGCCGACGTACCGGGTCTCGGTGAGTTCCAGGGGGCGCTCGTCCTGGTCCATGATCAGTCGCTCCTCGACGAGCAGGGCGGTGCCCGGAGCCACCGCGAGCAGCTCCGCCTCCCGCTCGCCGGCCGTCGCGGCCCTGATGGACGAGTGTCCGCGGGTCGGCGTCCGGCCGAGCCCGGCGAGCGTCTCGTGCATCGAGGCCGTCCGGAAGTCGATCTCCAGCAGGGCGGCGAGGTCGTCGGGGAACACCGCCCGCTCCAGTGCGGTCGGCACCCCGTCGGCCAGCCGGACCCGGTCGACCTCCACGACCTGGGCCGCCCTGCGCAGCCGGAGCCGGTGGACCTCCTCCGGCAGGGCCGGCCGGAGTTCCGCCGAAATCAGCTGCGAGGAGGGCTTGCGGCCTTGTCTGCGCATTTCCTCGCTGAATCGGACCAGGTTTTCCGCGCGACGGTGCGTCGGCGGTTCCGCAACGAATGTCCCGCGCCCGGACACCCGGTAGACCAGACCTTCCGTGACGAGCCGTTGAACGGCCGCCCGTGCGGTCATGCGGCTCACCCCGAATTCCTCGCACAGTTCCGACTCCGAGGGGAGCGGGTCATGCGGTCGGTGTTTGGCGATCCGATTCCGGAGCGCCTGCTCGATCCGGTGGTACCTGGGCGCGAAATCCGTTTCCAAAAGGGGGCCTCCGAAATTGAGAGTACGCCGTCTAGCTGTCTAGTCAACCAGCGTAGACCAGCACAGAGCCGGACATTCCGCGGCGAAAGACACCAAGGGCAAGAGGCGTGCAGGGTGATCCTCGTCACATCGGGGCCGGGTGCGCGGCGGCCGCCACCTCCCGTCTGCCTGTATAGACAGCTAGACAGGCAGGGGCTACCGTCGGACCGTCCGCGCGGTCGCGCCCCGAGCGCGGTGCGACGCACAACGCCTCACCCCTAGGACAGGCTCATGGACTCCACCGGCATCGACGTCCGACAGCTCGCCAAGATGATCGACCACTCCCTCCTGCGGCCCGAACTCACCACCACCGAGGTCCTGCACGGCTGCGAACTCGCCGCGGTCTACGACGTCGCCTCGGTCTGCGTGCGCCCCGCGGACGTCACCCTCGCGGTCAAGGCGCTCGCCGGCACCGCGGTCGCCGTCGGCACCGTCATCGGCTTCCCGCACGGCGGCACCACCACGACGGCCAAGGCAGGCGAGGCCGCCGACGCCCTGGCGGCGGGTGCGACCGAACTCGACCTGGTGCTCAACATCGGCCTGCTGCGCAGCGGCGAGGACGACGCGGTGCGGCAGGACATCGCCGCGGTCGTGGACACTGCGGGGGGCGCCGCCCTCACCAAGGTGATCTTCGAGAACGCCTACCTCGACGAGGACGCCAAACTGCGCGCCTGCCGACTCAGCACACTGGCGGGCGCGGACTACGTGAAGACCTCGACCGGCTTCGCGCCCGGTGGCGCCACCCTGGAGGACGTCCGGCTGATGCGGGCGAACGTCCCCGCGCACATGAGGGTCAAGGCCGCGGGCGGGGTGCGCACCCTGGACCGCATGCTGGAGTTCGTGGCCGCCGGCGCCGAACGCTTCGGCGCGACCGCCACCGCCGCCATCCTGGACGACCTGGCGGCCCGCCGGTCCGCCTCCTGACCCACGGGACGGCGTGGGCCATCGCGTGGGTCGGCAACCGACCCGGCGGCGCCGGCGGGCGCTTCGTGAGAGGGTCACGCCATGGAACAGCGCGTACTCGGCCGTACCGGCCGTCCCGTCTCGATCGTCGGACTCGGCACCTGGCAGCTCGGTGCGGATTGGGGGGACGTCCGGGAGGAGGACGCCCTGGCCGTACTGGAGGCCTCCGTGGAGGCGGGGGTCACGCTCTTCGACACTGCCGACGTCTACGGCGACGGCCGCAGCGAGCGGCTGATCGGCCGCTTCCTGAAGGAGCGCCCGGACGCGGAGGTGTTCGTCGCCACCAAGTTCGGCCGCCGGGTCGAGCAGCGGCCCGAGCACTACCACCTCGCCAACTTCCGTGCCTGGGCGGACCGTTCGCGGGCCAACCTGGGCGTGGAGCGGCTGGACCTGGTGCAGCTGCACTGCCCGCCGACACCCGTCTACTCCTCGGACGAGGTGTTCGACGCCCTGGACACCCTGGTGGCGGAGGAGCGGATCGCCGCCTACGGGGTCAGCGTGGAGACCTGCGCGGAGGCGCTGACCGCGATCGCCCGCCCGGGCGTCGCGAGCGTGCAGATCATCCTGAACGCGTTCCGGCTCAAGCCGCTGGAGCGCGTGCTGCCCGCCGCCGAGGCGGCCGGGGTCGCGATCCTGGCACGGGTGCCGCTCGCCTCGGGGCTGCTCTCGGGCCGCTACACCGAGCGGACCGTCTTCGCCCCGGACGACCACCGCACCTACAACCGTCACGGCGAGGCCTTCGACCAGGGCGAGACCTTCTCCGGGGTGGACTTCGCGACGGGCGTCGAGGCGGCCCGGGAGTTCGCCGCACTCGCCCCCGAGGGCGCGACCCCGGCGCAGGCAGCGCTGCGCTGGGTCGTCCAGCAGCCCGGGGTGACGACGGTGATCCCCGGCGCCCGCAACGTAGCGCAGGCCCGGTCCAACGCCGAGGCCGCCGCGCTGGAGCCCCTGCCCGCGGCCACCCTCGACGCGGTGCGGGACCTGTACGACCGCCGCATCCGGCCGCAGGTGCACGACCGCTGGTAGCCGTGGGCGGGGCTGCGACAGGGCCAAGGGGGTGTCCCCTAGGACCGACTCCTCGGATCCTGCCGGGCACCCAGCGTACGGGGGGCGCACGTCCGGCGCGCGACGCTGTTCGCGCGCCCCCTTTGTTTGTTCAAATGCCTTACCAGGAAGCCGAGTCGGGTAGTTTGGGCACCCCGGATGAACACATTCCACGGATGGGGATCATGGTGGACACCAACGGCAGGGCAGTGATCGAAACCGAGCCCATCGGCAGCCTTCCGCGGCCTGCCGAACTGCTCACGGCCATGGCCGACCACGCGGCCGGCCGGATCGGGGACGCCGAGCTCGCCGCCGCCCAGGACAGTGCCGTTGCGGACACCATCCGCCGCCTGGAGGAGATCGGCTCACCGGTCGTCACCGACGGCGAGCAGTCCAAGCCCAGCTTCGCCACCTATCCGCTGACCGGCCTGGACCAGCTGGCCCGCGACGGCGTCGTCATCCCCTTCGCCGACGGGCACCAGCGCCAGCTGCCCCGCCTGACCGGCGGGCCGCTGCGCTACGGCGTCCACGCCGACCAGTACCTGCGGGCGGCGCAGCGGCACGCGACCGTACCGGTGAAGCAGGCCGTCATCGCGCCCTCGGCGCTCAGCCTGCTCTACCCGGCGGACGGCATCGACGGCTACCCGCGCGAGGCCTTCCTGGCCGACCTCACCGCCGAGGCCGAGGCCGACATCCGCGGCTGTCTGGACGCCGGCGCGCACCGCGTCCAGATCGACTTCACCGAGGCCCGCCTCGCCCTGAAGCTCGACCCGAGCGGCGGCCTGCTGGGGCAGTTCATCGAGCTCAACAACCAGGTCCTGGACCGCTTCACCCCCGCCGAACAGGCCCGGATCGGCGTGCACACCTGCCCCGGCGGCGACCAGGACTCCACCCACAGCCTCGACGTCGACTACAAGGCCCTGCTCCCCGAACTGCTCCGGCTCCGGGTCGGCGCGTTCTACGTGCAGCTCGCCAGCGAGCCCGACCAGGACGTCGTGCTCTCCGTCCTCGCCCAGCACCTTCCCCCGCAGGCGCGGATCTTCATCGGGGTCACCGACCCGATCGACCCGCGGGTGGAGACGGTCGAGCAGGTCCGCGACCGTGTCCTGGCCGCGGCCCGGCACCTGCCCGTCGAGCGGCTGGGCACCTGCGACGACTGCGGGTTCTCCCCGTTCGCCGACGACACCTCCACCTCTCGCGAGACCGCCTTCGCCAAGATCCGCGCCCGCGTCGAGGGCACGGCCCTGGCCGCCGCCGCACTCGGCATCTAGGCCGCACCGCCCCGGGGCGCCCGTGCCGTGCCTGCACGGGCGCCCGCGGTCACCGTCCGTACGACGGACCGCCGGGGAAATACCGTGGCCGGGGCTCTGCCACGGTGATAACCATGTGACATGCTACATGGCGCTCAGATCACCCTTCGGGCCCGGCAGGAAGCCGACCTCCCCGTGTTCCAGGCCGAGTTGTACGACGATGTCGCCACCCGCTCACGGGCCGACAACCGGCCCTGGCGGCCCGTCCCGCCGGGCTCGGCGCAGTCGCCCTACGCGGTCACCGGGCCGTCCGACGAGTCGGCGTGCTTCTCCGTGGTGGTGACGGCCTCCGGGGAGCTGGCCGGTGAGGCCCTGCTGTGGGGCATCGACACCCACAACCGCAACGCCCACCTGGGCATCGCGCTGCGGCCGGGCCACCGGGGGCGCGGGCTCGCGACGGACGTCCTGCGGGTGCTGTGCCACTACGGCTTCCCGGTGCTCGGCCTGCGCCGGCTGCAGCTGGAAACCCTCGCGGACAACACGCCGATGCTCCGGGCCGCCGCCGCAGCCGGGTTCACCGTCGAGGGGACGCTGCGCCGATCGGCCTGGGTGTGCGGGGAGTTCGCCGACCAGGTGGTACTCGGGCTGCTGGCCGAGGAGTGGCGGGGATAGGCCGGGCGAGAACGCGCCGACGCCGCGCCGTCGACCGGGGGGTCCGGTCGATGGCGCGGCGTTGGCCGGCCGTTCCGCAGGTCAGCGACGTCGAGGAGAGCGTCTGCGCTGCCGGCGGTCCGCTCAGAAGGCGGAGTTGGCGAACCACAGCTCCAGCAGCTGCTCGTCGCCGGTCACGGCGACCTCGGCTGCCGAGCGGTCGAGGCGGCCGTAGAGGAGGAACAGCAGGTCGGCGGCGTTGGCCGAGACCGTGGCGTCGGCAGCCGGCTCGGCCGCCGCAGCACCGCTCTCCAGGCCGAAGCCGTCGGGGCGCAGGCGCACCAGCCAGTCGCCGTCCCCGTCGGTGCGGGTGAAGCGGATCGTCCGGTTCTCGCCGCGCAGTTCGGCCGTCCCCGGAGCGAAGAAGGCCGCGTACGGCAGGTTCGTCAGGAACTCGTCCACTCCGTCCGCGGCGAGCGCCGGGTCGAGCTCGGGCTGCAGGCCCAGCGCGAGTTCGGCGTCGACGCGGTGGACGAGGGTTTCGAAGAGCATCCGGCGCACCCAGAACCGGGCGTGCTGGTCGGCGCCCCACGCCCACATCGGCGCATCAAGGTCGGTGTCCGAGAAGGTCGCGTCGGCCTCGGCCGCGGACTCGGCGAGCCACGCCGGGTAGTCCTGCGTCCGCTCGGGGAGCTTCAGTTCGACGTCCCGGCTGGTGGGCGGCGCCTGGATGCGCCGACGGAGCAGGACGGTGAACCAGCGCTGGACGCTGCCCGCGTGGCGGACGAGGTCGGCGAGGGTCCAACCGGGACAGCTGGGGACCGGGATCGCCGGATCGGCGGCCCGCACCGCGGCGACGAACCTGGCGGTTTCGGCGGAGACGGCGGCGACGTGCTCGTTCGGGGTCATGGACGGGCGCTCCAGGGCAGGACGGAAGGACGGGACGAAAGGACGGGACGGAAGGAGGGGGAAGAAAAAGGCCGGACTCAACCCAGCGGCTTGTCGACCACGGCCTTGAGGTGGCTGAACGTGTCGATCGAGTACTCGCCGTGGTAGCGCCCCATGCCGCTCTCGCCGACGCCGCCGAAGGGCAGGTCCGGCATCGCCAGGTGCGAGACCGGCAGGCCGAAGGTGAGCGCGCCGGAGGAGGTCTCCTCGGCCAGCCGCCGCTTGGTGTCCGCGGACTCGGTGAAGGCGTACAGGGCGAGCGGCTTGTCGCGCTCGTTGATGAAGGCGATCGCCGCGTCGAGGTCGGGGACGGCCAGCACGGGCAGGATCGGGCCGAAGATCTCGGCGCTCATCACCGGGGCGGTCTCGGGGACGTCGGCGAGGACGGTCGGGGCGAGGTAGCGCGCCTCGCGGTCGTGTTCGCCTCCGACGACGGTCCGCCCGCCGTCCAGCAGCGCGGTGAGCCGGTCGAAGTGGCGCTCGTTGACGATCCGCCCGTACTCGCTGTTCTCGGCCGGGTTGTCGCCGAACAACTCCCGCACCGCGTCGGCGAGTTCCTTCTCCAGGCCGGGCGCGGCGTCGCCGACGGCGAGGACGTAGTCGGGGGCGACGCAGGTCTGGCCGGCGTTGAGGAACTTGCCCTGGGCGATCCGCCGGGCGGTGACGGCGAGGTCGGCGCCGGGCTCGACCACGACCGGGCTCTTGCCGCCGAGTTCCAGGGTGACCGGGGTCAGGTGCTTGGCGGCGGCGGTCATGACGATCCGTCCGACCGCCCCGTTGCCGGTGTAGAAGATGTGGTCGAAGCGCTGCTCCAGCAGGGCGGTGGTCTCCGGGACGGCGCCCTCGACCACCGCGACCGCCTCCTCGCCGAGGTAGCGCGGCAGCAGTTCGGCGATGGCCGCGGAGGTCGCGGGGGCGAGCTCGCTGGGCTTGACCAGGGCGGTGTTCCCGGCGGCGAGGGCGCCGACCAGCGGGGCCAGGGCGAGCTGGAGCGGGTAGTTCCAGGGCGCGATGATCAGCACCACACCGAGCGGGTCGCGGACGACCCGGGCTTCGGCGGGGTGGAAGACCTCCGGCACGGCGGCCGGCCGCGGCTCCAGCCACTGCGGCAAGTGAGCCACGGTGTGGTCGAGTTCGCGGATGGTGAAGCCGATCTCGGTGCGGTAGGCCTCGGTGACGCTCTTGCCGAGGTCGGCGTGCAGGGCCTGCTGGAACGCCTCGGCCTGCTCGGTGAGCATGGTGCGCAGGGCGGCCAGCTTGTCCAGCCGCCAGGCGAGCGGCCTGGTCCGGCCGGTGGTGAACTCGGCCCGCAGGCGGGCGACCACAGAAGGGATGCTGTCGTTCATGAGGCTCTCGCGGTCTTGAGGCGTGATTGGCGCTTGACACATGGAACTTTCACCACATGAAGCAATAGCGACCCTAGGGATGAAAGGTTGAGTTTGTCAAGCATCCGCCCGCCCCGGACACCCCGCCCGCCCCGGACACCCCGGACTACGCCGCGCCGCTGACGCCGGGGGCGACGAACCGCCGGTGGAGCGGGTGGAACTCGACCGTCGGCTCACCGGTGATGCCCGCCTTCCCGATCTCGGGTGCCAGCCGGTCGGCGAAGAAGGCCTCGAAGGCCTGCTGGGACTCCCACACGTCGGTCACGTTCAGGCCGTCCCCGTCGAACCAGGCCACGTGCAGGTGGCCACCCGCCGGCGCGACGTCCTCCCAGCGCACCGCGTCACGCACCACGTCGTACTGCTCCGGGGTCGTCCCGGCCCAATGCATCGACATCACCACGGCCATGGCCCTGCTCCTTCGCGCTCACACGCCCATCACGGGGCTCGACCCCCACACCTCAAGCCAACTCCCGCTCCCCTCCCGCCGCACCCCGGGGACCGTCAGCCGCCCGCGGTCAGGGACGCCCGCAGCCCGGCCAGCTCCGCCGCGTAGTCGGCCCCGGCCGCGCCGGTCACGGTGAACTCGGCCTCGACCAGGGCCACCGCGTGGCGTTCGTGCACCTCGCGCAGGCGGGTCAGACCGGTGAGCAGCGCGAGGGCACCGGCCTCACCCTGCGCGTCCCGGTGGGTACGGGCGATGAGCACCGCGGTGTACAGGCCCTCGGCGAGGGCGTCCAGGTCCGTCGCCGGGTACAGCATGCTGGGGCGGGAGTGGGTGCCGTAGCGGAACGCCTCGCGCAGGTACCAGTACCGGATGGTGGCGATCCGGTCGGCCCGGGTGTCGGCGAAGAGGCCGGTGTGGTCGGCGAGCCGGGCCCGGACCTTGGCGAGGATGCGCCGCCCGTACGCCCGGTCGGTGGCCGGTTCGCCGGGCGAGCCGGGTGCGCCGAGCAAACCGGGCAGCCCGGCCGGCCCGCGCCACAGGATCCGCTGCCGGTGCACCTCGGAGTCCAACGGCCAGGCAGCCGCCGCCTCCTCCGGCAATCCGTCCGTGCCGCTCGACTCCGCGGCCGCCGCGAACTCGCACAGCAGCCGGGAGACGTAGAACTCGGGAAAGCTGCCGATCTCGGATCCGTGGGCCGGCGGCATGCGTTCCAGGTCCGCCAGGGAGGCGATCAACGGGTGCCGCGCCGCGTGCCGCAGGGTGTCCAGGACCTGAGCCTGGAGGTCCGAGTCGGGGACGGGCCAGGTGCCGGTGCCGGCCACCGGGTCGCCGCCCAGCTCGCGCGCCCGGCGCAGCAACTCCCCTGCGGTGCTGCGCACCTGCTGCGGATCGACGTCGAAGCCCATCCGGTAGTAGTCGGCCACGCCAGGGCCGAGGTCGAAGAAGGCGTCCGGGTTCGGGTGGACGCAGACGTACCCGGCGTCGGGCTCCTCGCCCGTGTCGTACGGGGCCAGCCGGGTCGCGAGGGCGGTCGCGATGACCTGGTGGCCCGCTGCGGTCGGGTGGCAGTAGTCGACGAAGTCGGCAGGCTTCAGCAGCTCCGCCAGGTCGAGGACGTCGACATTCGGGTCCGCCGCGAGGGCCGCCGTCTGCTCGCGGTAGGCGCTCTTCACCCGGTAGAGGTTCGTGTCCCCTTCGAGCGCGAGGTGCGCGTAGTGGCCGGCCTCCCGGTGGTCGCCGCGGCGGGCCAGGATGCGGCTGAGGTTGTAGGCCGCGATCGCACCGAGCGGGGTCCGTTCCTGCGCCGTCCGCCGAAGGATCTCGGCGGCCTCGGCGGCGGCGCCCCGGCGGTCGAGCAGGACGGCGAGGTTGTTCAGGGCGATGGGCCGGACGAACGAGCCGGTCGTCGCCGCCTTCCGGTAGCGGCGCCCGGCCGTGTCGAGGTCGCCGCGCTCGTGGGCGCCGAGGGCCGCGAGCAGTTCCCGTGCCTCCGGCCCGGAGCCGGTGGCGAGGTCGGCCACCCGCCAGTCCAGGCCGACGATCCTGGTGAACGGGGCGTGGGCGCCCATCAGCCCCGGAGGGAACCGCTCGTTGGCGACCGGGTTGACCAGGATCACCCGGGTGCCCCGCTGCCGCGCGCGGTCGGTGATGGCCTCCAGGTTGCGGCGGAAGTCCCGGACGGTGGTGGCGATGGCCGGCGCGGTCTCCTCCTCGGCCAGCACCAGCTGTTCGCGCGGCCGGATCCGGACCACCGGCTGCGGTACGGGGCGCTCGGGCGCTCGGCGGAACAGGTCCCGCCGACGGTGGTACGCGCCCTTGTAACGCGCCGACCGGGCCGCCTCGTTGTTGCCCAGGTAGACGATCAGGACGTCCCAGCGCTGCCGGGACAGCGTCCGCAGGTAGTACCGGGCCGCGTCGGCGCTGGTGAATCCGGGGATGGCGTGGTTCTCGATCCGGTGCCGGCCGCGCAGCCGTTCCGCGAGCAGGCCCGGATGGACGACCTGCGGAGCGCCGATGCCCGCACTGCTGGAGTCACCGAGGACCAGGATGCGCACGTCGGACCTCCTCCACCACGACCCCTCTCCTCGACACGAACGGCCTCCTCGACCGCGTCGGACCACGTCGGACCCCCTCGGTCACGACGGCCCGCTCGACCACGACCGGCCTGACCGACCACGACTCACCCACCGGCGTTGACCTCCAGGGCCCGCGCCACGACCGCCCGGAGCACCGCCTCGCAGGCCTCCCGGTCCGCCGCCTCGACCAGGGCCCGGCCCGCACCGGCCAGGGCGCTCTCCCGCATGCCCGGCAGCGGTTCGCCGTACGGGACGCCCAGCTCCACCTGCAGGACTCCCGGTATCGCGAGGAGGTCCTCGGGCCCGAGCCGGTTGCACCGGCCGGGCACGGTGGGCAGGTGGGTGAAGCCGAAGGAGCGGTCCGTGGTGGCCCGGAACTCGGTGGGGTCGCCGGTGACCGTCTGCACAGATGCCCCGAAGAGGTCGATGCCCAGCGCGTGCCGGGCCAGGTGCTTGATCCAGCTCCCGCCGGGCCTGGCCGCCAGTTCCCCGGCGGTGAACCGGCCGGGGCCGCCGAAGGCCTCGAAGTGGAACGCGGCGTCGGTCAGCCCGAGCGCCCGCAGCGCGGCGAGGGTGAGTTCGGCGGCCTCCCGCTGGAGGCCCGGGTGGGCCCGGTGCGGGAAGGTGGCGGTCGCGATCGGACGGTCGTCCCTGGTCTCGATCACCGGGGCCAGGTACTTCGAGACCAGCAGGGCCTCCAGCCGGCCTCGGCGCACCACGCCGTCGAAGTGCCACTCGTCGCCCCGGTTGTACTCCTCGACCACGAGGTCGTCGAGGCTGTCGTCGTCCCGGGCCAGGTCCCGGATCACGCTCGCCAGGCTGCGCAGGTCCGGGGCGACGGCACAGCCGCGGGTGCCCGCCGAGCTGACCGGTTTGACGACCAGCGGCCCGGTGAGCCCCTGCGCCACGGCCAGGGCGACGGCCCGTTCCGGTTCGGCCGCGGTGTGCGGGGCCAGCACCCAGTTCGCCGTGGGTACGCCCGCCGCCCGCCACGCGGCCTTCTGGACCGCCTTGTCCCGGCAGTGCAGGGCGACGTCGGGGTCGAGCGCGCGGGCGCCCAGAGCGGCGCCGAGGAGCGCCGCCGGGACGACCGCGAACTCGGCGATGGTGGCCACCGCGTCCGCCTCGGCCGGACCGGTGCGGGCCAGCGCGGCGAGCATCGCCTCGGTGGAGCCGTAGGAGTCGACCTGGACGCACGCCGTCACCCGGTCCCGCAGGGCGGCGGCGCGCCCCGCCTCCCAGGGCTCGTGCAGCACCGTGACGCGGTGCCCCGCGGCGGTGAGTGCCGGCAGCGGTTCGGCGCGGGCGCCCAGCAGCACGATCCGCATCGGCCTCACCCCAGGCCGCCCGACAGGTCGCCCGACAGGTCGCCCGCCGGGTCGCCCGCCGGGTCGCTCGTCAGGTCGCCGAGGATCGCTGCCATGTCCTCGTAGGTGCCCTGCACGCCCTCGACGTCCCCGAGCCGGTGATGCTCCAGCCGGATCGCGCCGAGGTGGCGCGCCTCGTAGACGCGCCCGCGCCACTGCGCCTCGGCGGAACCGTCCGGAGCGCCGTACCCGTCGGCGTCCCAGAACGCGTCCCGCTCGGTGCCGGGCTTGGCGTGGGCCATCCGGATGGTCCAGTCCGCGGCCGGGTCGCCCCACAGGGTGCGGTCGAGGTCGAGGACTCCGCTGACGGTCGGTTCGGGGGCGTCCTCGACGAGCATGACGTTCACGATCCACAGGTCGCCGGCCAGCAGGCGGGGTTCGGTGATCCGGTCCAGGACCTCGCTGCGCTCGGCCGCGACGGCGGCGACCTTGCGCAGGTCGGCCGAGTCCAGTCCGGCCCCGTCCAGGTCGGCTGCGATGTCCGCCAGCGACGCGGCGACCGCCTGGCTCCACCGCGCGTACCCGGGCCCGTTCACCGGCCCGAAGTGCGGGCCGCGCACGGCGTGGACCTGCCTGGTGATGGCCCCGAGCCGGCGGAAGAAGCCCGTCCAGGACTCCCGCGGGTACGCGATGAGCCCGCGCGGGCCGAAGGCCGCCGCGCCGTCGAGCAGGGTCTGCACCATCCAGTCCCGGCCGATCAGTTCGTGCGACCAGTCGGCCGCGATCACCTTCGGCATCAGCGAGGCGATCGGCGACAGCCAGGGCAGGCTGGCGTACTCGTTGCGCATCAGCTGCCGCTCGGACCGGAACTGCCGGGCGGGCTCCGGCGCGACGCGCAGCACCACCGGCCGGTCCTGCCCGGTGACGGTCAGCCGGTAGGTGTTGTTGTACATCCCGCCGTCCAGTTCGACGGCCGAGACCACCCGGGCGTCGAGGCCGAAGACCCGTGCGCAGACGGCCTGGATCTCCCCCGCGCCGACCGACTGCTGGAAGGCCCCGGCCGGGCGTTCGACGGTCCGCAGTTCCATGGCGCTCTCCCCTGTTCGACGGTGCGTCGGGTGCCCGGTCATCCGAGGTAGTCCTCGCGGCCCCCGTCACGCCGGGTGTCCAGCGTGAAGCAGTGGAATCCTCCCCCGAACAGGCGCCGGTGCCGGTGCCGGACCGGCACCGTGGTGAAGCCCGCGCTGTCGAGGGTCTTGCGCAGTCCGGGGCAGTCCTGGTTGACCAGGACGGTGTCCGGGTCGAGCGACAGCACGTTGAGGTCGATGTACGGGCTGGTGAGGACCAGGTCGCGCTCGTCGTAGCTGGGGAACGCGCCGGGGTCCGGTTCCGGCGGCACGATGAACTTCCAGGACTGCAGCGGCTCGGGCAGCAGTTCGCGGATGCCGTCGTGGCGGGCCAGGAAGACGCCGGGCCGCAGGGCCAGCAGCATGCTGTCGATGTGGTTGTCCGCCATCCGGTGCACCCGGTGGATGGTGAAGCGGCCCTCCACGTGGCGCTCCAGCCAGTCGACCGCCATCCGGTGGTTCTCGGTGGCGATGTTGACCACCAGGTCGCGGCCCAGCCGCAGCACCTGGGCACCGTCCAGG
The DNA here is from genome assembly GCF_003635085.1 of Streptomyces sp. 1114.5. NCBI lineage: Bacteria > Bacillati > Actinomycetota > Actinomycetes > Kitasatosporales > Streptomycetaceae > Streptomyces > Streptomyces sp. 1114.5. Next base: position 4,801,157 of record NZ_RBXE01000001.1, on the reverse strand, counting down.
ATCATCTCGAACCCGACGTCGTACGGCGACGGTTGGGGATCGGAGATCGGCTCGGTCGGCCCGCCGAGCGTGGTGGTGGCGTGCCGCGCGTACGAGAGGTCGAAGGAGAGGTCGGTCAGGACCGGGCGCGGCATGGTCGTCCACCGGGCACCGGCCCGGTGGTAGCGGCTGAACACCGGCGCGAGCAGCCTGGTCTCCAGGTACCGGGAGCGGATGGCCGGCGGGGTCTCGATGATCTCGTCGCCGAGGATCAGGGTGTTGTCCCGGATGTTCAGGGCCGGGGTGGGGGCGGCCTGCCAGCCCAGGCCTGCGATCGGGGCCGCGTCCGGCGGCAGCGGCAGCGGGCGGTGCACCCGGACGCCGGCCTGCCGCAGCGTGTCGGCCAACGCCTCGACGTCCTCGTGGAGTTCCTCGGTGTACCGCCGCCGGATGCGCCAGCTCTCCACCGCGGGGTCGTCGGCGACGGCCAGCCGGGGGTAGGCCCAGTCGGAGCGGAACCCGGTCAGGTTCTCGTGGTGGAACAGCTCGAAGGTGACGTCGCGGTCGTGCGACAGGTAGTTCTCCGCCGAGCCGACGATGATCTCGCGCAGCGGGGTGAAATCGTCGTAGGTGTGCAGTTGCAAAGGAGTTCTCTCTCTTCCTCGGCTGGTCTTCGAGCGGCTGAACGGCGACCCTTAGTCCGGTAAAGCGGAGGCCAAGTCTGCGCTTTCCTCCTTTCCCTACCCGGTTTCCTGTCCGGCTTCCCGCCCGGTTTCCCGGTCCGGCCTCCGGGGGTTAATCCCGCCGGAATTCCCGCTCCAGTTTCCGGTGGATTTCCCGGCGGTCCCGTTCGCTCTCGTAGACGATGCAGAACATGACCGCCATCGGCACGACCGGCAGCGAAACGATGACACCGGTCCGGCTCACCGGGTCGTAGCGGCAGCCGATCCGGTCGCAGACCCGGAGGAATTCCGCGATTCCGTCGATGCGCCAGCTCGCCGGCGCGAGGCACTGCGCCACGGAACGCAGCGGTTCCTTGTCGACGCCGACGATGCCCTGGGCGATCGCCCAGTAGACCGGCGTCGCGCCGGACACCCGCGCATTGACCTCGGTGAAGACGAAGTTCCCGTCCTCGGTGAGCACCGCGTCGGCGGACAGCGGCCCGCGGTAGCCGATCGATCGGTACGTCTCGGCGAGCTTCCGGCCCGCCGCCACCAGGCGCTCCCGGACGGGGTCGGCGATCGGACGGTAGGGGATGATCTCGTTGGCGAGCCTTCGGTCCACGTACTCCAGGGCTCCCACCGCGAGCAGATCGACCTGCGCATCGCGGACGTCGAACTCGGCGTACACGGTCTCGGCCCGCGGCTGGAACTCCTCGACCACGACCGCCGAGCTGCCTCCGGCCGAGGCCCATTCCCACCGCTGCGCCCAGTAGTCCCGTACGCCCTCGGGGCCGGGCGCGAGCCGGTGGAGGTAGCGGGCGCCGGCGTGGCCGACCGCCGGCTCGCGGTCGCTGCCGTCGCCGCCACTGCCACCGTCGTGGTCGCGCAGCACGAGCTCGTTCCCGGAGGCGGCGGCATTGCGCGCCTGCTTCACCATGACCGCCCCGGACCGGCCGGGGTCGTCCAGCAGCGCGGTCATCGCGAACACCGCCTCCTCGGCGGTCTGGCAGACCTCGCCGGCCGCCGTCGGCGCCCCGCAGGCGGCCGCCAGCGCCCGGAAGTTCGCCTTGCTGTTCGTCAGGTTGGCGCCGTCCTGGGCGAAGAACCCGGCCGCCGGGAACCGGTCGGACAGGCCCAGTCGCGCGGCGAACCGGGACACGTACGGGGAGGGCCACAGCGCCACGATCTCCGTCACCTCGCCGAGCCCGCCGGCCACCCGGGCGAGGAAGGCCTCGTCGAGGAGGCTGCGCGGGTCGATGCACCGGTCGCCGAACCTGCCGGGGGGCGGCACGTGGATGCCCAACGAGGAGGGGTCGACGCCGGTCAGCCCGGCCAGGTGCCCGAGGAACGCGGCGTCGGGTGCACACGGGAGGACGACCGTGTCGCCGTCGCCGGCGAGCCACAGGATCCGCTGGGCCCAGGCGCGGTGGTCCGTCCGGGGGAAGACGAGGTCGTCATCCGAGTTTCCAATGAGAATTCTCAAGCGGATTCACCTTCCCTGAGCGGGGGGTGGGGTCCGGAGTCCGGACCCCACCCGGATTCTCATGATCAGTAGTCGTAGCTCATGGCGAACCCCCCTCTCCCGGGAATGCGACGGATCCGCGCCCGGGCCGGACACGGACATATGTGCGCCGTCCGCGCAATGGCAGCCGAAATCGACTCCCCCACCTCGAACAAGCCCGGTCACGCTAACTCATGCCCACGACAACAACAAGACTTTCGCCCGGGACAATACCCGGGGCACACTCAATAGCCTCGACGTGATGCGCATCACATCGACCGGGGCGAGTGCGGAGTTTCACCTCCCCACCGCTGGGAATGGATTGCCCCCGGAGCCGGCACTGACTTCCACCGGCGAAATCCCTTTCCCAGGTGCGAAGCGCCCGATTCGCCCGCAATCCTGTCGCGACCGCCCACAAGAGTGTGGAACTGGAAACGCCATGAGCCCCCCACCGAACCCCCCGCCGCCCGCCCGCCTGCCGGAGAAGGGACGGAATCCGCTCCGCCGACCCGCTTTCCGCTGGTTCTTCGCCGGCCGGGTCGTCTCCGTCATGGGCGGCACGATGACGCCGGTGGCACTGGCCTTCGCCGTGCTCCAACTGACCGGCAGGCCCGAGGACCTGAGCCTCGTCCTCACCTCCGCGATGGTGCCGATGGTGGCGCTGATCATCCTCGGCGGCGGGGTCGCCGACCGGCTGCGCCGGGACACCCTGCTGCGCCTCACCAGCCTCGGGTCCGGACTGGCCCAGGCGGCCGTCGCCCTGTGCGTGTTCACCGGCCGGCCCATCGGGTACCTGATGGCACTGGCCTTCGTCAACGGCGCCCTGCAGGCCTTCAACGGCCCGGCGATGAGCGGCATCGTGCCCCAACTCGTGGACGCCGAAAGCCTCCAGCAGGCGAACTCGCTGCTCGCGACCTCGCGCAACGCCGCCGCCGTCCTCGGCCCCACCCTGGGGGGCGTCCTGGTGGCCACCGTCGGCGGCGGCTGGGCGATCGCCATCGACGCGGCGTCCTTCTTCGTCTGCGCCGCCTGCCTGACCCGGGTCTCGCTGCCCGACCGGGCGGCCCGGCCCGACGGTCGCCTGCTGCACGAACTGCGCCTGGGCTGGACGTACTTCAGGTCCACCTCGTGGATCTGGTCGGTCACGGCGGCCTTCACCGTGATCAACGCCGTCCAGATGGGCGTCTGGCAGGTGCTCGGTCCCGTGATCGCCAAGCAGGGCATCGGGCCGGGGCCGTGGGGCGCGGTGCTCAGCGCCAAGGCCGTCGGCCTGCTGCTGATGAGCGCCGTCCTGATCAAGCTGACGGTGCGCCGACCGCTCGTCACCGGCCTGGTCTGGATGTCCGTGGCGGCGGCGCCGCTCATCCTGCTGGGGGCCGGATCGGACGCCTGGTGGCTGGGCGTCGGCGCGTTCGTCGCCGGCCTGGGCACCGGGTTCATGGGCGTCGTCTGGGACACCATGCGCCACCAGCACATCCCCCCGGAGATGATGTCGCGCGCCACCTCCTACGACGACTTCGGCTCCTTCGCCGCCATCCCCGTCGGACAGTTGGCCGTGATCCCGCTGGCCACCCTGTTCGGCACCACCCGAGTCGCGCTCGTCGGCGGACTGCTCCTCCTGGTGGTCGCCCTGCTGCCGATCACCCTGGTCTCGGTCCGCCGGCTGGGCGTCGACGCCGAGCCGTCCGACTCCCCGGCACCGGAACGCGCCGCCGTCACCGGAGGCTCGGGCGGATGAGGAAGCCACCTGCACCGAACCAGGTCCAGCTCCTCACCCCGCAGATGGCGGTGTACGACGAGTTCGACGATCCGGCTCACCGCAACTACCAGCCGTACCTGATGTACTTCCACCGGACCGACTTCCGGTCCCCCGTGGTCAACACCGACCGGCTGGGATTCCGCCTCTCGCACGGGAGCGCGGCGGTCGCCTCGGTCGCCCACCGGCGCCCGACGGGGCGGGTGAACCTGGTCGCCGGGGCGTCCATCGGCTTCGGCATCGGCGCCGGCCGGGACGAGGCCACCATCCCGTCCCGGCTCTGGTCCCGCTACGCGCCCTCGACGCCGTGGCTGAACTTCGGCGCGGTCCGGTACAACCCGGCCCAGGAGGTCCTGCTCTACCTGCTGCACCGCCACCTGCTCCCCGAGCTGGGCGAGGTGCTGGTGTTCTCCGGCTTCAACGCCCTGCACCTGGCCCGGCTGCCGGCCCGGCAGCAGAACGAGCACGGCGCCTTCTACCTCTGCGGCGAGTACTACGAGCAGATGGACGCGCTGCGGGCGCGGCACGTCGGCCGGTTCGGGTTCGGCCGCCGCCGCCCCCGTACCGCCCCTGCCGGACCTGCCGTACCCCCCGGATCCCCCGGACCGACCGGACCGGGGGCCGACGCCGAGGAGGAGCCGCCGACCCTCGCCCGGACGATCGCCACCGCCGTCGACCTCACCGCCCGTCACCTGGCCTCCTGGCAGCAGCTGCTCGCCGGCACCGGCGCACGGCTCACCTACGTCCTCCACCCGCCGGCGACCTGGCTGCGCGAGCAGCCGGCCCCTCAGGAGCGCCTGCTCTTCGCCGACCAGGACCGCACCTCACGCCGCGGCAGCTGGGACGCCCGGTACGGCGCCCTGTCCTCGATGGAGACCGGAGCCTCCTTCTCCGCCGCCATGCGCCGCGCCTGCGCCCGGATCCGGGTGGACTTCCTGGACCTGACCCCGCTGCTCCGGGCCGAGGCCACCGAACACGACTGGCTCTACATCGACCGCGGCCACATGACCGACCGGGGCTACGACCTGACCAGTCGGGTCGTCGCCGACGAACTCGGGCTCCGCTGAGCGCGGTTGCCGTCCCGCCACCCCTCACGAGAGGAACGCCATGACGAAGATCATCCGGGCGCTGTCCGCCCTCCTGCGCAGGCTCGGGCCGCGCAGGGCGAAGCGGAGGGACGACGACTCCATCTACCCGCTGTTCTGACCGCTCCCACCCGTACGGCAGCCCTGCCTCGATCAGGAGAACGCCCATGCCCGATCCGGTACTCGGTATATCGGCCTTCTATCACGACAGTGCCGCGGCACTGACCTCCGACGGGACCGTGCTGGCAGCCGCCCAGGAGGAGCGGTTCAGCCGGCACCGGCACGACTCGGCGTTCCCTGCCCGGGCGGTGGAGTACTGCCTGGACGAGGGCGGCCTGCGCCTGGACGACGTCTCGGCGGTCGCCTACTACGAGGACCCGCAACTGAAGTTCCGGCGGGTGCTGGCGACCTTCGCCGGGGCCGCCCCGTACGGCTTCGCCTCCTTCCGCTCCACACTGCCGCAGTGGCTGTCCTGGAAGCGGCGGGCCACCGAGGTGGTCCACCGGGAACTGGCCGCGCTCGGTGCGGGAGCGGTGCCGCCGATCGTCTGCCGCCGCCACCACGAGTCCCACGCGGCCTCGGCCTTCCTGCCCAGTCCGTACGAGTCCGCCGCGGTGCTCTGCATCGACGGGGTCGGCGAGTGGGCGACGACCACGATCTGGCACGGCCGGGACCGCGAGCTCCGCCAGGTCGCCGAGATCGCCTTCCCCCACTCGCTGGGCATGCTGTACTCCGCGTTCACCTACTTCTGCGGATTCAAGGTGGACTCCGGGGAGTACAAGCTGATGGGCCTGGCGCCCTACGGGAAGCCGCGGTACGCCCCGCTGATCCGCGAGAAGCTGATCGACGTCCGGGCGGACGGCTCGTTCCGCCTCGACCTGGGGTACTTCGAGTACCTGCGCGGGCGGGTCATGACCGGCAAGCGGTTCGAGAAGCTCTTCGGCGGGCCCCGCCGACAGCCCGAAGGGCCGCTCACGGAACGCGAGTTCGACCTGGCCGCCTCCGTCCAGCAGGTCACCGAGGACGTCGTCCTGAAGCTGGCGGGCACCGCCCGGCGGCTGACCGGGGAGAGCCGGCTCTGCCTGGCCGGCGGGGTGGCGCTCAACTGCGTGGCCAACGGCAGGCTCGCCGACCGGCGGGTGTTCGAGGAGATCTGGGTCCAGCCCGCGGCGGGCGACGCGGGCGGGGCCCTCGGCGCCGCGCTCGCGGTCGGCGTGGCGCGGGGAGCACCGCGCCCGCACCTCGGCACCGGGACCGGTCGTAGTTCCGGCAGTGGCACCGGCAGCAGCACCGTGACCGGCACCGGCACGGACGCGATGGCGGGAGCCCTGCTCGGCCCCTCGTACAGCGACCGGCAGATCGCCGACTACCTCGACGGCGAGGGCATACCGCACCACCGGCTGACCGACGAGCAGCTGGTCGAGCAGGTCGCCGCGCAGCTCGCCGCCGGGCAGGTCGTCGGATGGTTCCAGGGGCGGATGGAGTTCGGGCCCAGGGCGCTGGGCAACCGGTCGATCCTCGGCGACCCCCGCAACCCGGCCATGCAGTCGGAGATGAACCTGAAGATCAAGTTCCGCGAGTCGTTCCGGCCCTTCGCGCCGGCCGTCCTCGCCGCGGACGCCAAGGACCACTTCCAGCTCAACCAGGACAGCCCCTACATGCTGCTGGTGGCCTCGCTCGCCCCGGCGCAGCAGCTCGACCCCGCCGATGCGGACGCCGGCCTGACGGGGCTGGACCTGCTCCGGGTGCGGCGCTCCACGCTGCCGGCCGTCACCCACGTCGACCTGTCGGCCCGGGTGCAGACCGTCGACGAGCACACCAATCCCGCCTTCCACGCGCTCCTCTCGGCGTTCAAGGGCCTGACGGGATGCCCGGTCCTCGTGAACACCTCGTTCAACGTCCGCGGCGAGCCGATCGTCAACACCCCGGCCGAGGCGTACGCCTGCTTCATGCGCACCGGCATCGACGTCCTCGCGCTCGGCCGCTTCCTCCTCCTCAAGGGCGAGCAGCCGCCATGGCGCGAGGACGGCGAGTGGCGCGAAGCCATCCCGCTGGACTGACCGGCCGGCCCGACCCCAACCACCACCGGAGGACGCTTCCGTGCGCAGGCTCCTGCTGTTCGTCGTCTACTTCCTCGTCGTCACGCCGGTCGGCCTCGTCGGGCGCCTGGTCCGCGATCCGCTGCGCCGCTCCCGCGGTCCGCGGGTGCGCAGCTACTGGACTCCCCTCCCGCCTGTCCGATCCCCCGACCGATTCCCCGACCGGTCCCCCCGCCGGTCCTCCGCCCGCAGCCGCGGCTGATCCCCCGACGGACCGTCCGACCAAGGAGAACCGGTGCCAGAACACCTCCCCTACGATCCGCTGGATCCATCGACCCTCCACGACCCCTATCCGGTCTACGCCCGGCTCCGCCGACACGCTCCCGTCCACTGGCACGAAGCCCTCGACTGCTGGGTGCTGACCCGCTACGACGACTGCCTGGCCGTGGTCCACGACCACGAGCGCTTCGCCCGCGACCGCCGCCGGGTCGGTGCGGAGCTGCCGGCCGCGTTGGAGAGCCTGCAGACCCTGGACCCGCCGGAGCAGATCCCGCTGCGACGGCTGTACCTGGCGGCCCTGCGGCGGTTCGACGCCACCGCGCTGCGACAGCACTTCGGGCAGCGGCTGTCGGCCCTGCTGACCGCCCTGCTGACGGCACCGCAGGCGGCGCTGCCCGAAACGACCGACGGCGCGCCCGGGTTCGACTTCGTGCCGTCGGTGGCGGTGCCGCTCTCCCTCCTGGTGAGCTGCGAACTGCTCGGGGTCCCCGCGCCGGACCCGGCCGGGTTCGCCGAGGACGCCGACGCCATCGTGCTCGCCATGGACGCCCACCGGGCCCCGGAGGTCTACCGGCGCGGTGCCGAGGCACGGGCGCGGCTCGACCGGTTGATCGGCTCCTGGCTGCGCGACCCGGTACCCGGCAGCCTGCTGTCCCACGTCCTCGATCCGGCCGCGGCGGGCGACATCCCGGAGCACCACATCCACCACACCGTGCGCGTCATGCTGATGAGCGGCTACATGGCGATGTCCTCGTGCATGGGCAACCTCGTCGCCGCGCTGCTCTCCCACCCGACGGCGGCGCAGCAGTTGCGGGACCGTCGCCTGCTGCGCACCGGCGTGGACGAGTTGCTGAGGTTCGACAGCCCGGTCACCGGGACGACGCGCTTCGCCACCGTCGACGTGACGGTCGGCGGCCGGTCGATCCGGCGCGGTGACGGCGTCCTCTGCCTGTACGCCGCCGCCAACCACGACCCGGACCGGTTCCCGAAGCCGGACGAGCTGGTGCTCGACCGCACCCCGAACGACCACTTCGGCTACAGCTGGGGCACCCACGCCTGCATCGGCCGGGCCGTCGCCCAGGGCCTGCTGGAGGACCTGGTCACCGCCGTCGTCTCGCTGCCCCGCCCGCTGAAGCTCGCCGCCGCCCCGGTGCGGCGGCCCACCGCCACCCTGCGCGGACTGAGCTCGCTGCCCGTGACCGTCCGGTGAGCGGTCCCCTGGACGGTCCGGTGAACGGCCCGGACGTCGACGTGCTGATCGTGGGGGCCGGGCCGGTGGGGCTGGCCCTGGCGTACGAACTCCGGTTGCACGACGTGACGGTGCTGGTCGTCGACGGTGCGGGGCGGGTCGGCCCGGTGCGCAGCATGGGGCTGCACCCGCGCACCCTGGCCATGCTCGACCGCCGGGGCCTGCTGGAGGACTTCCGGAAGGCGCAGGCCGGGGAGCCCGATCTGGCCCGGTTCCGCGGCGGCTACGCGGGCATCTTCCTGCTCGGGCAGGACGATCCGGCCGCCGAGCAGCCGCACGGCCTGGGCATGTCACGCGAGTTCATCCGCACCGTGTACCGCCACCGGCTGGCCGTACCGGACGAACCGGTCCGCTACCACTGCGAGTTCGTCGACTACACGGAGACCGCGGACGGGCTCATCGTCCGGCTCGACGGCACCCCCGGGACCGACGGAACCACCGGCACCGGCGCCCCGGAGCTGATCAGGACGCGCTACCTCGTCGGGTGCGACGGCGGCGGCAGCCTCGTGCGCCGCCGGGCCGGCATCGGCTTCCCCGGCACCGAGGCCTCGGTCACGGCCCGACTCGGCATGATCCGCATCGAGGTGGATCCGCCCGTCGAGATGGGCTGGCGCCGCACCCCCTCGGGGTGGATCGCCGGCCTGCCGTTCGGCCGGATCATGACCTACGAATGGGAGCCGCCGCCCGATCCGGAGCTGCCCATGACGACCGCCGAGCTGCAGGCGAGCATCGAGCGCGTCCTGGGCCGGTCCGTCACCGTCACCGAGCACGACCCGGGCACGATGTCCCGGTTCGGCGACAGCGCGCGGCAGGCCGAACGGTACCGGCACGGCCGGGTGTTCCTGGCCGGCGACGCCGCCCACATCCACCTGCCGGTCGGCGGGCAGGGCGTCAACCTCGGCCTGCAGGACGCCATGAACCTGGGCTGGAAGCTGGCCGCGGCCTGCCAGGGCTGGGCCCCGCCCGGCCTGTTGGACAGCTACCACGCCGAACGGCACCCGGTCGGGGCCGCCGTCGTCCAGAACACCCGGGCGCAGAGCGCCCTGATGCGGCCCGGGCCGCAGACCGACGCGCTGCGCGAACTGTTCGGCCGGCTGCTCACCGACTTCGCGGCCGTCAACGCGATGATCAGCGAACAGATCACCGGTGTGGGCCTCCGCTACCCGGCCGGGCCCGGCGACCATCCCGCCGTCGGGTCCTTCCCCGAGGACCGCCCGCTGACGGTCGCCGGCCGGCCGACCCGACTGGTTGAGTTGCTCCACCCCGCGCGCGGCCTGCTGCTGGAGTGCCGTGCGACCCCGGGGCTGGCGCCGGCCGCGGAGCCGTGGTCCGGCCGGGTGCGCCACCTGCGCGTGGAGGCACAGGATCCGCTCCCCGCCGCCGTGCTGCTGCGCCCCGACGGCTTCGTCGCCTGGGCCACCGACCGGCCGCTCGTCGTCGGGGAGGACGTCGAGGCCCTGCGGACCGCGCTCTCCCGCTGGTTCGGCGAGCCGCCGGTGCCGGGCACCGCCGCGGCGTCCTCACGGGGAGCGGCCAGGTGACCGGACCGGAGGGCAGGACCGCGGTGGTCACCGGCGCCGGCCGGGGCATCGGCCGCGCCATCGCACTGCGGCTCGCAGCCGAGGGCGCAGTGGTCGCCGTGCACTACGGCACCGACGAGTCGGCGGCCGCGGAGACGGTCCGCCGGATCCGCGCCGCCGGAGGCCGGGCCTTCGCGGTCCGGGCGCGGTTCGGCGAGCCTGGCGACGCCCGGACGCTCTGGGCGGGCGTGGACGCCGGGCTCGCCGCGCTGGGGCTGGCCGGCGGCGTCGACATCCTGGTCAACAACGCGGGCGTCACCTCCGGCGACCTCCGCGCCACCACGCCCGAGGAGTTCGACCGGGTGTTCGCGGTGAACGTCAAGGCCCCGTTCTTCGTCGTACGCGAGGGCCTGGACCGGCTGCGCGAGGACGGACGGATCGTCAACGTCTCCTCGGTTGCCACCCGCGTCGCCTATCCGCAGCGGATGGTCTACGCGATGACCAAGGGAGCGCTGGAGACCTTCGGCCTGGCTCTGGCGAAGGAGCTGGGTCCACGCGGGATCACCGTCAACACCGTCTCCCCCGGCGTGATCGAGACCGACCTGACCGAGGCGGCCCTCCGCGACGCCGCCGCCCGGGCTCGCACCGCCGCGTGGTCGGTCTTCGACCGCGTCGGCCGGACGGCCGACGTCACCGCCGTCGTCGCGTTCCTCGTCTCCCGCGAAGCGGGCTGGGTGACCGGCCAGGTCATCGACGCCAGCGGGGGCCTGGGGCTCTGAGCCCGTCCGTCGCCACCCACCCCGCCGGGGGTCGGCGCTCGCGGGTCAGGGGCAGTGCTTCCAGGCGAGGTGGTAGACGGTGTCGATGTCGCCGTCCGTCGAGTCCATGGTCATGAAGCTGGTGGTGCGGGTCGGGTCCGAGCTGCCGGGGCTGACCCGCAGCTCGGTGTTGATGTTGAAGTTCCGCTCCTCGCCGCAGGGGGCGAAGACCAGGGCCTGGACGTCGACGGTGTCGGTCGCCTGCCAGTTGTCGTCCTTCGGGCCGTCGAAGCGGTGGTTCTGGTAGGAGGTGTCGGGCAGGCCCTGGAAGTAGTAGCCGGCCCGCTGGGTGCCGCCGGCGCCCTTCTCCAGGTGGGCGTAGCCGCGGTAGTCGGCGGAGGCGATCGCGTAGGTGAAGCCCTGCGGGACGTGCACCCGCAGGTTGAGCTGGCAGTTCTTCCGGAAGTCGGTCGGCTTCGACCCCAGCCCCACCTGGGCGAGGTAGCTGCTGTACGTGACGGTGAAGGCGGTGTTGTCCGGGGAGACGGCCACGGCGGCCGTTCCCGCCGGACAGCCGGAGCCGTTGACCGTCGCGACGTCGATGACGATCCGGTCCGGCGGGGTCGGGAGCGAGTCGAGGCCGAAGGCCGACGGGCCGGACAGCGTGGCGGCGGCGACGGCCGCGGCGGCCAGCGCACGGAGCAGCATGGGCTTCCCCTTCGAACGTGCACGGAGTCGGAGGCGGCGCGGCGGGGTCCGAGCCCGTCGGACGCCGGCCCCGACTTGACATGCCTATGTCAGCACATCGGGGAACCGCTGCCTAGCCACGCGACACCGAAAGGCAAGCCCCCTGGCCCCGGCCGCCACACGGCCGAACTCCGGCCCCGGGAGACCGAGTTCGGCGGCCCGCGGCGGACAACCGCGAACCGCCCGAACTCGCCGCTGCAGGCCGTCAGCCGTACAGCGCCACCCTGGGCTGGATCGTCCCCGGCCCCGCCTTGAGGACGGTGAGCCGGTAGTACTGGGTCAAGGTGTGGTGGCTGTGCAGGACCAGCTTCGCCCGGGTGAGGTCGGTGTACAGCGTGCCGGTCTGGCTCGCCAGCCGCACCGGCGTCCAGTGGCCGCCGCTCAGCACCTCCAGCTTGACGTCCGCCGGCGCCAGGAAGGGCCCCTGGTCCGGTGACTCGACCAGGATCTGCGGCGCGATCGTCCGGTCCGCCCCCGAGTCGTTGCGGTAGGTGACCGTGATCCGGTGCGCCAGGTGGTCGGACGGCAGCGGACGGGCCGCCAGGTCCACGAAGGAGGTCGGCGCGGCCGCGGCCACCGCCTGCGGGGCGGAGGCCACCGTGGCCGCGGTGGCGGGCGCCGTGAACGCGGCGGCCGGCAGCGCTGCCAGGGCGGCCAGGGCCAGCGCCCGGTGGAGGAACTTCCTGGTGGGCATGGCGCCTCCTCGAATCGGCGGACGGTCGCCCCCGGTCCCGGACCGTACCCGTCCACCCTGCACTCCGACGGCCCACCGCGCATCCGCGCCGGACCGCCACCTCCTCGCGGGGCCCGCAGCAGCCGGCTCCGGGCTGCATCGTGGCAGCCCCGAAGAACCCGGTAGATTCACCCCCACACCACCGATGACCAGGGAGTCTTCGTGCCCGACCGGCCCAGCCTGCTGTACGTGACCGACCTCGCCTACCCGGCCCGAGGGCGCCGCTACGGCGACGAGGACGTCCTCCTGACCTCCCGCCTCCGGGAGTGGTTCGACCTCGCCCTCTGCCACCCGCTCGACGCCCTGGCCCTGATGGAGCGCTTCGACGCGGTCGTGGTGCGCAACAGCGGACCGGTGCTGCACTACCGGGAGGAGTACGCCCGCTTCCGCGCCCGGGCCCTGGCCGACGGCGTGCGGGTCTACAACCCGCTGACCGGGCGCGGGGACATGGCCGGGAAGCAGTACCTGCTGGACCTGACCGAGGCCGGCGAACCGGTCATCCCCACCGTCGACCGCCCGCAGGACCTCCCCCGGCTGCCCGCCGCCGACGCCTACGCGGTCAAGCCCAAGGAGGGCGCCGACAGCATAGGCCTGCGCTTCCTCCCCCGCGCGGAGCTGGACGGTCTCGACTGGGGCGGAGTGCTGGTCCAGCCACGGATCGACTTCCGGTACGAGGTCTCGTTCTACTTCGTGGACGACGCCTTCCAGTACGCCCTGTACGCGCCCGACCCGGCCCGGCGCTGGGTGCTGGAACCGTACGAGCCGGGCGCGGCCGATCTCGCGTTCGCGCGGCGCTTCGTCGACTGGAACACGCTCGACCACGGGATCCAGCGGGTGGACGCCTGCCGGGCGCCGGACGGGCGCCTGCTCATGGTCGAACTGGAGGACCTCAATCCCTACCTGTCCCTCGATCTGGTCCCCGAGGCGACACGGGAGCGCTTCGTCCGGGCCATGGCCGACTCGCTGCACCGCTTCCTGGCCTGACCACGGGGGCCACGACAGCAGGCTCCCGGGCCTCAGCGCCAGGGGACTCCCCCGACGAAGTCCTTCAGGGCGTCCATCCGGGTCCGCCGGCCGGGCGGGTAGCGGCGCAGCGCGCGCTCGGCCCGTTGCGAGCCCGGCCGGTAGCGCCAGCGGGCCCACGGCGAGTCCGGTTTGGCCAGGCGCAGGCAGGCGACCAGGGCGACCAGCGGCACCAGCAGCCCGATCACCCCGAGCGCCGTCTTGCCCTTGAGGATCGCCCCGACGGTGAACACCAGGTCGATCAGCAGCACCACGGCGAACTCCAGGTGGGCGGTGGCGCCCTGGCCGGTGTCGGCGAACGGGTTGACCCCGGCCACCAGCAGCAGGCCGACCGCCACCGCCAGGAACGCCGCGTCGACGGACTTTCGGCCCTCCCGCGTCCAGTAGACGTCCTTCAGGTGCAGCCAGAGCGCGTACTCGTCGAGGGTGAGCGCGGCACCGGTGCCGAACAGCGCGGCCAGGATCTGCGCCCCGGGGGTGTCCGGCCGGTAGGCGAACTCCATCGCGCCGGCCACCAGCATCGCGAGGATCCCGTACACCTGGTGGTGGACGTGGGTGCCGCCGACCTCGACGTTGCGGAAGGGCCCGCGGCCGGCCCGGATCAGCCGGGTGATCACCCGGGTGCCCACGAAGGTGAGCACGAACGCGCCGACCATCCACAGGCCGATGCCGTGGTTGGGCACGGTGACGACCACCTCGACGTCGGCGGAGCGCACGGTCGCGGTGCCCGGTCAGTCGCCGCGCGCGGGCCCGCCGCGCGGGTGGCACCCGCCGGACCGCCCGTCCCGCCACGACCTGCTCTGCTCCGGCACCGCGCACCTCCGACCCGGCAAGACCGGGCAAGACCGGGCAAGACCCCGCAAGACCCGGTCTGACCCGGCCTGACCCGCTCTGACCTGGCCTGATCCCACCTGTTCCGGCAGCCCCGGCCGGTCCGGGGCCATCTCGCTCAGCGTATCCGGATCCGGCCCACCGAGCCGGTCGGCCGATCCGGAGCAGCACCCCCGCCCGCACCGCCCGCGCCGCCCGTCGGCTCACCGGCGCGCAGGGGTGAAGTCCGGCAGGCGCTCCAGGCTTTCGGCGACGGCCGCGAAGCCGTACTCCAGCATCCGCTGCTCGTAGCGCTCGACGGCGGCCGGGAGTTCGGCCTCGCCCCGCTGGACGGCGGTGAGCGAGCGGGCGAGCAGCGCGGCGTCCCGCAGGGCGGTGTTGGCGCCCTGGCCGCCGCTGGGCGGCATGACGTGGATCGCGTCCCCGAGCAGGGTGACCCGGCGGCTGCCGCCCCAGTGCGGCACCGGCTCGGCGTAACGGACCGTCAATGGAGAGCTGTTGACGACGTCGGCCGCGCGGACCAGGTCCACGAGGTCCGGGTGCCAGCCGTCGAGCAGGGCGAGCAGGTCGCCGCGGACGGCCTCCCAGGGCCGTGGCCCGGCGGGCAGGTCGTCGGTGGGCATCACCACCCAGCGCAGGTAGTCGCCGGTGTCGGGCAGCCGGACGTCGGGCGCGAGTTCGGCGGCCGCGAGCCGCGGCGGCCGGCGGAACTCCATGCGGCCGAGCAGCATGCTCGCGCCGGGGCCGTGCACGACGGTGCCGAAGCCCGGGACGAGCGCGGCGAACCGCTCGGTGAGCGGGGTGCGCCCGAGGACGGCGTGGCCGGGGAGGGTGACCGCCTCGGCGCCGGGCAGCAGTTGGCGGCGCACCGCCGAGCCCACGCCGTCCGCGCCGACCAGCAGGTCGCCGACGGCGCTGCCGCCGTCCCCGAAGTGCGCCTCGACCGTGCCGTCCGCCCGCTCGGTGTAGCCGACCACGGGCTTGCCGAACTCGACGCGGTCGCCGAGCCCGGCCAGCAGCAGTCGGCGCAGCACGTACCGGTCGGCGGCCGTGCCCTCGTCCGCGCGGCCGAGGCTGCGGACCTCCCCGAGCAGGTGGTCCACGGCCCGCCGTTCGCCCGCCATCGGCCCGGAGACGGCCGCCAGCAGGGCGTGCAGCCGCTCCGGCAGGCAGGCGTTCAGGGCTGCCAGGCCGTGCCCGTTCAGGGCGATCCGGAAGCCCTGGTAGCGACTGTCCGGCCCGTCCTCCCGCTCGTGGACCCGGACGTCCACACCGGCCCGCAGCAGCCCGTGCGCCAGGCAGAGCCCACCGAGTCCGGCCCCGGCCACCAGTACCTTCATGTCCGCTCCCCTGTCCCTCTCCGTGTTCGTCCCCCGTCGAGGTCGAGCCTGCCGCAGGCAGCCGACCCGGTGTCAGTGAGTTCTGTCGCCGGACCCGCATGACAAACGTCACCGGCGACGGCCGGAGGAGGCGCGGAGCGCACGGCCCGTACCATGGCGACCTTCGGAACGACGGTGTGTGGAGAGGAACGAAACACGTGCGCGGGGGCGAGCTGGTGGGCGGTCTGGGGCGGTTGGTCGGAGCGGCGGCCGGAGCGGCGGCGGGGGCCGCGGCCGAGTTGGGCGAGGCCGGGCGGCAGGCCGTGCTGCGGGGCGGTCGGGCGGCGGCGGGCGGGCGCTGGGCGCTCACGGCCCTCGGCTCCGTCCCGCCGCCGTCCGTTCCCGCCACCGACCCGTGGAAGCTGTCGGTGGGCACCCTGATCGGCCGCCACCCGCGGACGCCGACTGTGGTGCACAAGCTGCTCGGCCTCCTCGACGGCCTCGGCGCCGTCCACCTGGGGCCGACGGAGGTCGGTTTCGACGGCGAGGAGATCGCCTGGGACAAGGTCGTGGAGATCCGCACCCGCAACGCCTTCGAGGTGCTCACCACGACCGCCCTGGAGCAGGAGGTGGACCGGGTCCGCGAGTTCCTGCCGCCGGTGCCCGGCCGCAAGTGGGTCGTCACCAAGGCCGGCGAGGCACTGGCCACCATCGTCCTCGCCGCCCTCGAACGCGGCTCGGTCGACCAGCGCCTGGACGAGCTGACCGTCCCGGCGCGGATCGTCCACCGCGGTCTGCTCGGGCGCCCGCGGACCCTGGACGCGGGCGTGTTCGCCGCCGCCGTACTGGTCGTCACCGCCCAGGCCGGCGAAAGCCTGGTCGCCACCGCCCGCAAGCGCGGCATCCCCGTACTGCCCGCCGAGCCCGCCACCGAACCGGGCCGGGCCGGGCACGTCGCCACGCTGCGCGAACGCACCGACTCCGTCGCCCGGTTGCTGGGCCGCATCGAGCAGAGCGGCCCGCAAGCGCCGGAGGCCGTGGAGACGGCCGAGCGGCCGCGCCTGTCGCTCGACAAGACCGCGGGCGAGGACGGCCGGGCGCTGCAGGATTGATCCCCGCAGCATTAATCCCTGCAGGTCGGAGCCGCCCTCGGTTACTCTCCCGCCCATGACTTGGCTGCCTGCGGATTTCGTCCATCCCGTCCACGTCCCGCTGCCGGGCGGCGGCTACCACCTGCGTCCGATCTCCGGGGCCGACACCGAGCTCGACTACCCGGCGGTGATGGGCTCCCGGGAACGGCTCTGGGCCATCTACGGCGAGGCCTGGGGCTGGCCCGCCGCCACCATGACGTACCAGCAGGACCTGGACGACCTGGTCCGGCACGAGCGGGAGATCGCCGCTCACGTGTCGTTCAACTACGCGCTGTTCGACGCGGCGGAGACGGCCCTGCTCGGCTGCGTCTACATCGACCCGCCGCAGAAGGCCGGTTCGGACGCCGAGATCTCCTGGTGGGTGGTGGACGACCGGGTCGGCACCGAGTTGGAGCGGGCCCTGGACTCGCTCGTCCCCACCTGGATCGCCGAGGAGTGGCCCTTCCGGCGGCCCTGCCTGATCGGCAGCGAGGTCTCCTGGCAGGAGTGGCTGGCCCGGCCCGCGGCCGCCGGTGCGTAGGCCCGGACAGGCCCTGGAGGCCTGAACGCGCCTGGCCGGCCCGGGATGCGGCCGGCCAGGCGAACACGGACGTCCCGACGCTCGACCGGCTGTGCGGGTCCTGATCCGTCAGCGCTCCTGCAGGTCCGGGACGACCTCGCGCAGGCGGTCGGCGCCGATCGCGCCGGCCCGCAGCAGGACGGGCACCTCGCCGGTGATGTCCACGATCGAGGAGGGCACGGCGGCCGCCGTGGGGCCGCCGTCGAGGTAGACGGCCACCGAATCGCCCAGCATGCCCTGGGCGGCGTCGCAGTCCTGCGGGGAGTCGTGGCCGGTCAGGTTGGCGCTGGAGACGGCCAACGGCCCGGTGGCGTCCAGCAGTTCGATGGCGACGGAGTGCGCGGGCATCCGCACGGCGACCGTCCCGCGGGTCTCTCCGAGGTCCAGCTCGACCGAGGCCAGGTGACGGGCGACCAGGGTCAGTCCGCCCGGCCAGAACGCGGCGACGAGTTCGCGCGCCCGCGCCGTCACCTCGACCAGGCCGTCGAGGGCGTCCGGGGAGCCGACCAGCACCGGCGAGGGCATGTTCCGGCCCCGCCCCTTGGCCGCCAGCAGGCGGGCGACCGCCTCCGGGGAGAAGGCGTCCGCACCCACTCCGTACACCGTGTCCGTGGGCAGCACGACGAGTTCGCCGCGGCGCACCGCCGCCACGGCCTCGCGCAGCCCGGCTGCGCGCTCGGACGGGTCCGAGCAGTCAAAACGACGAGTCATCAGGGATCTCCACCAGCGGGCGATCGGCCCGCACCGTTCATCCGGCCCGGCCACCTCACCGACCGGGCACGACCTGGTCAGACTACCGGGCCGGGCGCCGCTCCCCCGCCGGGCCCTCACCGGGCGGCCCTCCTCCGCCGGTCGGGTGGAACGGGAGCGGTCGTCACCCAGCGTGCCCGCGCCGGGAGCGGACGGCGGCGGGCGGACGTAGGTTGCGGACATGACCAGTGACGAGACGATCCCGGCCGTGGGAGTGCGCCCGCTGGACGAGGTGTTCGCTGCGATCGACACCGCCAACCGACGGCCCCGGCCGTGGACGGGCTTCGAGCACGGCGTACTGGGGGCCTACCGGTGGGCGGCCGGCGCTCAGGTCGCCGCGCCCGTCACCGCCGTCGCCGCGGTCGGCGCGAACGGTCCGTGCCGCGCGCAGCTGCTGGCCGAGTGCCAGGCCGCCGCGGTGGGCCTGCGCCGGGCGCTGGCGCAGGAGGCCGACCACATGTACGTCCTCGGGGCCCACCAGGCGCTGGCCTGGCTCTGCGGGCTGCACGAGGACTGCCCCTGACGAGGCCCCCCTCACCGCCGGTGACGGCCGCCCTGGCGACGGGGCGGCGGCGCCGGACGCGACGCGGGGAGGAAGAGCCGGGCCAGCTCGCGGCCCAGGTTCACGCCGATGGCCAGGGCCATCGCCATCGCCGCGGCGCGCCCGATGCCGCTCAGCCCCGTCTCGGGCTGGCCCCGGACGAAGGCGAGCATCCCGAAGTACAGCACCGATCCGGGCAGCAGCGGCCCCAGCGCCGCCGTGACGTGCGGCAGCGCGGAGCTTCCCCGGCACCGGGCCATCAGCTGGCCGGACAGGCCGACCAGCCCGGCGGCGAGGCCGGTGGCCAGGATCGGCTCGACGCCGGCGTTGGCCAGCACCCCGTACGTCGTCCAGCCGGCCGCGCTGTTCAGCATGACCGCGGGCAGCGTGCCCAGCTCGGTGTTCAGCAGCACCGCGAACGCGAGGGTGAGCAGCACGGCCGCGGCGAGCTGCAGCGGCGGGTTCACCGCTGCCGCCGGGACGTCCTGGGCGGCCAGGTCCGCGCCGTTGTTGACGCCGACGTAGAGCACCGTCATCACCCCGATCACCACGCCGGCCATCAGGTAGAGCGCTTCGAGCAGGCGCGCGGCGGCGGTGAGGTAGAAGCCGGCCAGGCCGTCCTGGGCCGCGGCGACCATCGGCCAGCCCGGCAGCAGGGCGAACAGCCCGCCGGTGATCACCACCGATCCGCGCAGGTGCAGGCCGTTGAAGGAGAGCAGGATGCCGATCACGGCGGCCGGGGCCGCGGCCACCACGAACTGGTAGAAGGGCGGGAGGTCGTGGCGCGCCACCAGCGCCGAGAGCCGGTCGCCCGCCAGGGCCGCGACGACGGCGCTGGCGAACACCAGCCAGGCCCGGGCGTCGGTGCGGCCGCCGACCAGCAGCGTCGCGGCCCCGGCCAGCAGGCCGCAGCAGAGCAGGAGGACCCGGACGGAGTAGCGGCGGTCGCGCCGGTGCACGGCCACCAGGCGGTCATGGGCGTCGCGGACGGCGATCCCGCCCGCCGTGATCTCGGTGACCAGCCGGAAGACCGCGGCCAGCCGCGCGTAGTCCCCGGCCGGGCGGCGGACCGAGCACTCGGCCGTCAGCGGCGGCCCGGAGGAGCCCGGCTGATAGGAGATCGACACCCGGGTGAAGGTGACCTGCGGGTCGCAGGGATGGACCCGGTAGGCCCGGGCGACGGCGAGCATGGCCGCCTCGACGTCCTCCGCGGCCTCGCCGCTGGCCAGCAGCAGTTCGCCCACCAGCAGCGCGAGTTCCAGGACCCGAGCCGGCTCGGCGGTTCCGGGCGGCTCCGCGCCGGAGGGGGCCGGCGCCAGCCGGCGGTCGGCGGTGGGGGTGCGCAGCAGCGGCAGCATCCGGTCGGGCCAGGGGGCCTCGGCGTCGCCGTCGGCGGGCCCCGGCCGGTCGCCGTCGATGGGGACCTCGGGTGCCGGGGCCTGCTGCGGCACGCGCTCGGACCGCCTCGGACGGTCTTGCGGACCGGCAGGCGCGCCGAGCTCATCCTGTTCCGACATCGCGACTCCCTGACCCCACCCCCTTCCACCCTCTGCCGCTGATCAACTACCCGGAGTGATGGTTCCATGAACGCCCGACACCCCCGCTCACCCTCCCGAAACGGAGTGCGACAGGCCGTACACGCCCCATTCCCGGGCCGACAGGCTGCGGGACTGCGACGAGGGTTTCGAGCTCGGCCCGGCGGCCGGGCCGGCCGGAATCGAGGCCGCCCTCCTCGGCTGACGGGCCGTCGGCCGTCCGACGCACTCGAACCGTTCGGAAGCCGCAGGGCTCCGCCTCGGACCGCCCCGATTTACCTTGTGTTCACGTGTACATGCAAATAGCGTTCACCTCGCTTGTCTAGCTTCATGCCGCCCCGCCGCCGGAGATCCACCAGGTGGGGCACCTGATTCCGACACACCTGACCCGATGTTCGAGGTACACCCCATGCACGCAGTACCCGCCCGCACCCGGTGGCTGCGCCACGGCGCCGCCCTGGCCGGCGCGGTCTCGCTGACCGCCTTCGCCGGCGCGCCCGCGGCCTTCGCCGCCGACGGCCCGCAGACCGCCACCCCGATCAAGCACCTGGTGGTGATATTCCAGGAGAACGTCTCCTTCGACCACTACTTCGGCACCTACCCGAACGCGGCCAACACCGCCGACGACAAGGTGAAGTTCACCGCCAAGCCGGGCACTCCGAAGGTCGACGGCCTCTCCGACGACCTGCTCCACCACAACCCGAACGGGACCAACCCGAAGCGGCTGAGCCCCGCCCAGGCCGTCACCTGCGACCAGGACCACACCTACAAGGACGAACAACTCGCCTTCGACGGCGGCAAGATGGACAAGTTCGTCGAGCACACGGACGTCGAGAACTGCAAGGCGCCGATGTTCACCCAGCCCGGGCTGGTGATGGACTACTACGACGGCAACACCGTCACCGCCTACTGGAACTACGCCCAGCGCTTCGCGATGAGCGACAACTTCTTCGGCACCAACTACGGTCCCTCCACCCCGGGCGCGCTCAACCTGGTCACCGGCCAGACCCACGGCGGCTACCCGGTCGACCCGAAGACCGGCCAGAAGACCACCGACGCCTACGTGGTGTCCTCCCCGGACGCCAACGGCGTCGGCACCGTCATCAACGACCCCGACCCGGGCTACGACGACTGCTCCAACCCCCAGCACAACCAGCTGGTGATGACCGGTCGCAACGTCGGCGACCTGCTCAACGACAAGGGCGTCAGCTGGGGCTGGTTCCAGGGCGGCTTCAAGCCGACCGGCGACAAGGACGGCAAGGCCGTCTGCGGGGCCGCCCACGCCAACATCGTCGGCGCCCAGCAGACCGACTACAACCCGCACCACGAGCCCTTCCAGTACTACAAGTCCACGGCCAACCCGAAGCACCTGGCTCCCAAGGACGCGGACGAGATCGGCCACGCCGGCCAGGCCAACCACCAGTACGACCTGACCGACTTCGACACCGCCCTGCAGCACGGCAACCTCCCCGCCGTCAGCTACCTCAAGGCCGCCAACTACCAGGACGGCCACGCGGGGTACTCCGACCCGCTGGACGAGCAGCACTTCGTCGTGGACACCGTGAACAAGCTGCAGAAGTCCAAGGACTGGGCCTCCACCGCCGTCGTCATCGCCTACGACGACTCCGACGGCTGGTACGACCACAAGTTCGCCGAGCCCGTCAACGGCTCCCGCGACGCCGCCAACGACAGCCTCGACGGCGCCGGCCAGTGCGGCAAGGACGCCGGCTGGGGCGGCTACGCCGACCGCTGCGGCTACGGCCCGCGACTGCCGCTGATGGTCCTCTCGCCGTACGCGAAGGCCAACTTCGTGGACCACGCCCAGACCGACCAGACCTCGCTGCTGCGCTTCGTCGAGGACAACTGGAAGACCGGCCGGATCGGCGACGCCTCCTTCGACGAGCACGCCGGCTCCATCGAGGGCATGTTCGACTTCAAGAACCCGCAGCCGGCGACCCTCGTACTCGACCCGACCACCGGCCAGCCGGCCGGCGCGGCCACCCCGACCGGTCCCGCCACCTCCTCCGGCGGCTCCTCCGCCGCCCCGGCCGGCCCGGCCGACGGCTCCGGCAGCGCCGTCGCGGCGCCCAGCAGCAGCGCGACCGGCCCGGCCCTGGCCGTGACCGGCGCGGACTCCGGCACCCTGCCGATCGCGGCCGCGGCCGTGGGGCTGCTGGCGGTCGGCGGGGGCGCGGTGTTCCTCGCCCGCCGCAGGCGCGGCCGCCGCGCCTGACAGCCCGCCCGGCGCGCACCCGACGCACCGACACACCTGACGCAACCGGCACCGCCGGGCCCTCCCCCGGGCCCGGCGGTGCCCGCCTGTCGGGGGTCGTTCGCCGGGGTCCAGCGGTGAGGGCAGCCGGCCACAACCATCCCACCGGGCCCGGCCCGGTGGCCGACCGGGAGCCGCCGCGGTTGCATGGACTGACCGAGCCCCAGCGATCCGGAGGTAGCGCCGTGTACGAGATGTGGGCCGAGCACGACCCGGCGGTGTCCCCGCCCGCCGTCGTGTGGCACGTGGTGGCGAAGGACGACTCGACGTCATCGCTGTGCGGACGGTTCCTCGAACCGTCCCAGCGGGTCATCCCGGCGGGGGACGGCGCCGACCCCGCAGGGCCGGACCGGTACTGCGACCCCTGCCTGGTCACCGTGCGCGAGGCCCTGGCGGCCAGTGCCGGCTAGCGGCGGTCCGGAACGACCTCCGGCCCGACCTCCGGCGCGGTCTCCGGCACGACCTCCCCGGCGGGCCGTACCGCTCGGCAGCCGCCGTCCCCGGGCGGCACCGGGGCGAACCGGCCCCGGGCCGGCCCGGGGGCGGCGGGCGCCGTCCGCCGAACGGGTGCCCTCCGGGCTGCGGACGGCGGCCGGCTACACCTGGCGGCTGGGGCTGCTCGGCCTCGGCGCCTACCTGGTCGTCGACGTGCTCGCCCGGCTCGAAGTGCCGGTCGTCGCGCTGTTCGTGGCGCTGGTGATCACCTCGGTGCTGCGCCCGCTGGTCGACCTCTGCGCCCGGCTCACGCCCCGCTCGCTCGCCGTCGCGCTGGCCCTGCTCTGCTCCGTCGCGGTCGTCGCCGGGGTGCTGACGCTGGTCGGCACGACCGTCGCCGCGGAGTGGGGCCGGCTGAGCGACGAGCTGCGCGGCGGCCTCGGCCGGATCGACCACTGGCTCACCGGCGCCCCCTTCCACCTGCGCCCGGGCACCGTCACCGACCTGCGGGCCAAGATCGGCGCCTTCATCTCCTCCCACCGCTCGACCCTGGTCAGCACCGCGCTCAGCGGCGCCGGCCGGGTCGTCGAACTGGTCACCGGGCTGGCGCTCGCCGTGTTCTGCTCGGTGTTCTTCCTGCACTCCGGCGACCGGATGTGGACCTGGGCCCAACGGCAGCTCCCGGGCGACAGCCGTACCGTCTGGGACCGCACCGGCCGCGCGGCCTGGCGGACCTTCGCCGGCTACACCCGCGGCGTGCTGATCGTGGCGGCCAGCAACGCCGCGCTGGTCGGCATCGCGCTGGCCGTCCTGCGGGTGCCGCTGGTCCTGCCGCTGATGGTGCTGGAGTTCGTGGCGGCGCTCATCCCGCTGATCGGCTCGCCGATCGCCCTGGCCGTCGCGTCCGTGGTCGCCCTGGCCGCCCGCGGGCCGGTGACCGCGCTGCTGGTGCTCGCCCTGATCGTGATCATCGGCCAGATCGAGGGCCACCTGCTGCACCCACTGGTGCTCGGCTGGTCCGTGCGGATCCACCCGGTGGTCATCGCCCTGTCGGTGGCCGGCGGTGCCGTACTGGCGGGCATCCTGGGCGCGGTGGTGGCCGTGCCGGTGGTCTCCGTCGCCTGGGCGGTGCTCGGCGAGCTCCGCGCCCAGGACGACGGCGGTGACCAGGACCGGGGGCGGGGGGACCAGCGCCAGGGGGGTGACCAGGACCGGGGGTGACCAGGGCCGGAGCGGCCTGGCAGGATGCCGATGACCGACGTCGGAGACACGACACCCCGGACGACCGAAGGGCCCCCCACCGTGACCACTTCCGCCAGCACCGTCGTCGAGCGCGCCGACGACCGGAACCGGTACGAGATCCTCGTGGACGGCGAGCTCGCCGGCTTCACCGAGTACCGGGACCACGAGGAGCAGCGCGTCTTCTACCACACCGAGATCGACGAGGCCTTCGCTGGCCGGGGCCTCGCCTCCGTCCTCGTCCAGGAGGCGCTCACCGACGTGCGCGCCGCCGGGAAGCGGATCGTGCCGGTCTGCCCGTACGTCGCCAAGTTCCTCCTCAAGCACGAGGAGTTCGGCGACCTCACCGACCCGGTGACCTCCGAGGTCGAGGCCTGGCTGCGCACCCAGCTGTCCTGACCCAGGGCCTGTCCGGCCGTGCCCCGCCGAGCGACTGCTCGACGGGGCACGGCCCGGCCCGTCCGGGCGCCGGGTGCGGTACCGGTTCCGGTGTCAGGCCCGGCGCCGGTTCCGGTTCCGGTGCGTCACATGTTGATCATGTGCCCGGCGAGGCCGTGGATGGCCTCCTTGACGGCCTCGCCCAGGGTCGGGTGGGCGTGCACGTTGCGGGCGACCTCGTGGACGGTCAGGTCCCACTGCTGGGCCAGCGTCAGCTCCGGCAGCAGCTCGGTGACCTCGGGGCCGATCAGGTGGGCGCCGAGCAGCTCGCCGTACTTGTTGTCGCTGATGACCTTGACGAAGCCGATCGGGTGGCCGAGGCCGTGCGCCTTGCCGTTTGCGGTGAACGGGAACTTGGCGACCTTGACGTCGTAGCCCAGCTCGCGGGCCTGCGCCTCGGTGTAGCCGAAGGAGGCGATCTGCGGCTGGCAGTAGGTGGCGCGCGGGATCATGGCGAAGTCGACCTCCATGGTCTCCGCCCCGCCGATGGTCTCGGCGGCGATCACGGCCATCGTCTCGGCGGCGTGCGCGAGCATCAGCTTGGCCGTCACGTCGCCGATCGCGAAGATGTGGTCGACGCTGGTGCGGCCGCGGCCGTCCACCGCGATGGCGTTGCGGTCGGTCAGCTTGACCCCGGTGTTCTCCAGGCCGTAGCCGTTGACGCGCGGCGCGAAGCCGATCGCCTGGAGCACCTTGTCGGCCTCCAGCACCTTCTGCTCGCCGTCCTTGGTGACGGTGACGCGGACCTTGGCGTTCGGGTCGCTGTCGTCGATCGACTCGACCCGGGTGGAGGTCAGCACCTCGATGCCCAGCTTGCGGTACTGCTTGGCGAGTTCGGTGGAGACCTCGACGTCCTCCAGCGGCACCACGCGGTCCAGGAACTCGACGATGGTGACCTTCACGCCGTAGTTGTGCAGCACGTACGCGAACTCGACGCCGATCGCACCGGCGCCCGCGATGATGATGCTCTCCGGCAGCTGCTCCGTGAGGATCTGCTCCTCGTAGGTGACCACGCGGTCGCTCAGGCTGGTGCCGGGCAGCAGGCGGGTGGTGGCGCCGGCCGCGATGATGCAGTGGTCGAAGGTGACCACGTCGAAGCCGCCGCCGCTGAGCGCGACCTGGAGGGTGTGGTCGTCGACGAAGGTGCCCCAGCCGTCGTACTCGGTGATGCCGTTCTTCTTCATCAGGTAGTGGACGCCCTTGACCCGGCCGTCGGCCACCGAGCGGCTACGGCGGAACGCCTCGCCGAAGTCGAAGGTCACCTGGCCCTCGACCTTGATGCCGAAGGTCTTGGCCTCCTTGGTGAAGATGTGGGCCAGCTCGGCGTTGCGCAGCAGGGCCTTGGAGGGGATGCAGCCGACGTTGAGGCAGACGCCACCCCAGTACTTGGCCTCGATGACGGCGACCTTCAGGCCCAGCTGTGCCGAGCGGACGGCGGCGGTGTAGCCGCCGGGGCCCGCGCCGAGGACGACGACGTCGTAGTGCGTGCTCATGTTGCTGACTCCTCCGAGGGTGTCACGGTCTCGTGATCTCGGTCCCATGGTGGCAGGACCGCGCTCAGCGCACCCACCGGGTCTCGGCGGAAGCGCTCCGCGCGACCGTACAGGCCCCGGGGCCGGATTGTCAGGGGTCTCCGCTACGGTGACCGCACCGGCGCCCACCAGGGGCGATGACGGAGGGGAGGGAGGAGCGGATGGCTGCACCACGTACGGCGGCAGGCGGTGCGTGTACGGCGGGCGGGTGGGCCCGCCGCCCGAGGACGGCAGCGGGCCCACCCGGGCGTCAGGCCGTCACCCCGTGGGCGTGGCCGCTCACCCCGGTCCCGGTCGGTGCCTGAGCGGCCGGTGCCGGAGCGGCCGGGCGCTGGGCCGGTACGGGCTGCTGCAGCGAGGAGAGGTCCCAGGCGTACGTGCCGACGGCGTGGGCGATCACGTCGATGTTGACGTCGAAGGCGTCCATGTCGATGTTGGCCAGGTCGTCGCAGGCCTTGTGGTAGCAGGAGTCATAGGCGCTGCCCGGCGTGCCGCCGTAACGGTCCGCCTGCTCGGGGGACTTGATCTTCTCGGCGCCGGTGTCGGTGCCGCCCGCCGGGATGCCCGCGTCGATGAACGGACCGTAGTCGGAGCGGCCGTCGAAGGCGGTCGGGTCGTGCGGCAGGCCGAGGCCGTCCAGGTAGCCGGTGATGTCCCGCTCGATCTGTGCCGAGCCCGCGGGGCCGGCACCGCCGCCGGCGCTGCCGGAGCCGTTGTAGACGAACTGCGCGTAGTTGGGGGATGCGATCATGTCGAAGTTGAGGTAGAGCCGGATCTTCTTCCGATCCGCTTCGGAGAGTGAGTTCACGTACGCCTCGGAGCCCTTGAGGCCGAACTCCTCGGCGGACCACCAGGCGAATCTGACCTTGTTCTTCACCGGGTGGACGCCGAGGTTCTGCGCGACCTCAAGGATGCCGGCCGAGCCGGAGCCGTTGTCGTTGATGCCGGGGCCGGCCGGGACGGAGTCCAGGTGCGCGCCGACCATCACGGTGTTGTCCGGGTCGCCGCCGCGGGTCTCCGCGATGATGTTCCAGGTCTTGCGCGGCTCCATGAAGGTGCGGATGTCGAGGGTCACCCGGACGGGCCCGGTGGCGGCCTCGGCGGCCAGTGCCTCGCCCGCGGCCTTGGTGATCCCGCCGGTCGGGACCTTCCCGGCCGTCGGGTCCCCGAGGGTGCCGTTGAGGTCGCCGTCGGCGTTGTTGTAGATGAGCGCGCCGGTCGCGCCCGCCGCTGCGGCGGCGGCCTGCTTCTGGGCGAAGCTGCACCCGCCGCGCCGGATAAGCGCGATCCTGCCGGCGAACGCGCCCGCCGGGTAGTCGGTGGCTGCGCAGCCGGTGGTGGCGCCGACCGGGACGACGGCCAACTCGGCGGTGAGGCCCGCGTCCGGGCCGCCCACCGAGTAGGTCATGGCGATCACCGGCACCGACTCGGCCTTCGGGGACAGCACGTCGAGGCGCTGCGCACGGGCTTCGAAGAAGGTGTACTCGAACTCCTGCTTGGAGACCTTGAGTCCGGCCCGCCGGGCCTGCTCGTAGACGTACTGCGCGGACTGGTCGTGCCCCTTCGAACCGGCCACCCGGGTACCGCCGTTGCGGTCGGCGATCCGCTGCAGCGCGGCCAGGGTGTCGTGGGCGGTCTCGGCGTCGCTGGCCTCGACCAACCGGGCGGCCAACCGGGCCGCCTTGCGTGCCGGATCCGGGTCGGCGGCGGCGCTCCCCGCACCGGCCAGCAGTAACGGTGCGACCAGCGCGGCCACGGTCAGTGCGGCGCCCGCGGTGCGCCGGGTGACGGCGGTGCGCGGGCGCGGTCCGGGGGTGGGACGGTCCAGCGGGGTGGGGCGGTCGAACGGGGTGGGGCGGTCGAACGGGGAGGTCGAGCGACGGCTGCGCAACTTCAAGGCGACTCCTTCCGACGGGCCGTGAACTCCCGATTTGACAGGACCGGAATCGCGTTGCCAAGCCCGCCGCACGCCCTGCGGGATGCGCGTCGGGGGATGCGCGGTGATATTGGAGGGGTGGGGCCGTCTCATCCGGGAGTGTGACCACATGTCCATGATGGATAAGCTCAAGAGCCTGCTGAAGGGCCATGAGGAGCAGGCCGACAAGGCCGTCGACAAGGCGGGAGACGCCGTCGACGAACGCACCCAGAGCAAGTACAGCGGCCAGGTGGACGCGACTCAGGAACAGCTGAAGAACCAGTTCCGCGACGAGCCGCCGCAGTAGCCGACCGCCGTCGGGCCGCGACCCGACCCGCTCCCCTGCCCGCTGCCCCGGTCCGGCCGTTCGGCCGGGCCGGGGTTCAGCTTTCCGGCACCGTGCGCTCGGGGGCCGTGTCCTCGCCGGCGCCGCAGTTCTCGCATTCCCCCGGCCCGGGCCACTCGCGCAGCCGCCCGCACTCCGGGCACACCCGGTCCAGCCGACAGGCCGACTCGCCGCCTTCGTCCATGCCCCGATTCTGCCCGGGCGCCCGCGGAGGAGGCGAGTAGACACTGTCTACGACCGACTGGTAGACAGTGTCCATGACCGATGACGACAGGGACCTCCGGGCCCGACTGGTGGCCGCCGGCGTCGAACTGGTGGCCACCGGCGGCGTCCAGGCGCTCGGGCTGCGCGAGATCGCCCGCCACGCCGGGGTCTCGCACGGCGCCCCCCGCCGCTACTTCCCGACCCACCGCGAACTGCTCGCCGCCATCGCCCGGCACGGCTTCGGCCGGCTCACCGACACCCTGGCCGGCGCCGACGCACTCGCCGCCGCCACCGGCGCCGACGCCCGCACCCGCATCGACGCACTCGCCCGCGCCTACCTCGGCTTCGCCGCCGCCAACCCCGGCATGTTCGAGCTGATGTTCCGCCACGACCTGCTGGAGGGCAGCGGAACGGACCTGCGCCGGACCTCGATGCCGCTGTTCCTGACCTTCGCCGGCCTCGTCTCCGAGGTCCACCCGCAGCACGACGACCCGACCGCCGCCACCGCCGCCCTCTGGTCCAACCTCCACGGCCTCGCCCAACTCCGCGCCTGGGGCAGCCTGCAGCTCATCACCGGCAGCGAGGACATCGAACCGCTGCTGCGCGCCGTCCTGGACACCCACCTCGGCATCCTGGACACCGACCTCGGCCGGGCCGCCCGGTGACGGCGCGCCGCCACCAACGGCTCACCCTGACCGCGAGCATCACCGGCGCCGTCCTGGTCGCCCTCGACGGCACGGTGCTGACCGTCGCCCGCCCCGTCCTCCAGCACGACCTGCACGCCTCCGTCGCGGCCGTCCAGTGGGCCGGCTCCGGGTACCTCGTCACCGTCGCCGCCCTGCTGGTCTTTGCCGGCCGGCTGGGCGACCGGTACGGGCACCGGCGGGTCTTCGCCCTCGGGGTGGCGGGATTCGCGGCGAGCTCCGCCGGGATCGCGTTCGCGCCCGGCATCGGCTGGGTGATCGCCCTGCGCGTGGTCCAGGGCGTGGCGGGCGCCCTGCTGCAGCCGGCCACCCTCGGCATGCTGCGCGCCGTCTGGCCCGCGGACCGCCTGTCCGGCGCGATCGCCGTGCGCACCGCCGCGATCGCGCTCGCGAGTGCGGCCGGGCCGCTGGTCGGCGGCGCGCTCACCGCGCACTTCGGCTGGCGGTCGGTCTTCGTGCTCGGCGTCCTGCCCGCCGCGGCCGCCCTCCTGTCGGCCCTCGCCGTGCCCTCCGCAGTCGCGCACCCCGGGAGCTCCGCGCGCGACGGCGGTTCGGCTCGCGACGGCGGTCTGGACCTGCCGGGCGCGGCCCTGCTCGCACTCGCCCTGGCCGGCCTCGTGCACACGCTGATCGGTCTGCCGGACACGGGCTGGTCGGCGACGACGTTCCTCGGCCTGGTGGCGGCCGGGTTCCTCGCCCTGGCGCTGGCCCGGCACGAGCGGCGCACCGCTCACCCGCTGCTGCCGCCCTCCCTGCTGCGCTCACCGACGGTCGCGGCGCCGCTCGGCGTCCTGCTGGCCGCCTCGGCGGCGCTCCAAGGCGTGCTGTTCCCGGCCACCTACTACCTGCAGGACGTCCTGGGGCTCGACGCCTTCCGGAGCGGTTTGCGGGCGGCCCCGCTCGCGGTGGCGATGATTCTCTCCGCGGTCGGGGCGGCCCGGCTGGCGAAACGTCACGGCGAGCGCGCCGTCGTGCTGTCGGGGATGGGCCTGCTCACCACGGGCGTCCTGCTCACCGCCCGGCTCGGGCCCGGTACCGGGACGTTCGCGATCGCCGTCTGCTTCCTGCTGCTCGGTACCGGCTTCGGCGCGGTGATGGCCACGGCCACCGCAGCGGTGGTGCGGGGCGCGTCCACCGCCGAGGCGGGCGTCGCGGGCGGGCTGCAGCAGACCGTGATGAACATCGGCCCGGCCGTGGGCATCGCCCTCGCCACCACCACGGCCGGACGGGCGGATCCCGGCGCGGCACTGGCGCCCGCCGCCCTGGCGATGGCCGCGGTGGCCGCAGCGGGGACGCTGCTCGCGGCACGGCTGCCGGGCCGGGACGGTGCGGGGCTGCCGGGCCGCGCCGGTGTGCCGGCGCCGGAGTCCGCCCCGCGCCGGTGATGCCGCGCCGGCCGGGACGTCCGCGCCGTACGCCGGTGGGACGTCCCGGCCGGCGGACAGCCGCTGGGGCCCCGGGCGTTCGGCCTCGACCACCTGCCGCACCGGGCCGAGCGGGGTCGCCTCGGCGTCTCCACCTGCGTCACGAAGGCGAGTTGGGGAGGGTTGCGACGCGGTACGTCATTCGACCGGCCGAAGTGCCCGTGCCGCGTCCCCCTGTGCCTGTTCCTGCGCCTGTTCCTGCGCCTCTGCCTGCGAGTGCGCCGGTGGCTGCGCCTGTGCCGACGGCCGCGGGCGGCGGGTGAGGAGCGCGAGCAGCGCGAGCTGCACGGCAGCACCGGCGGCCGGTCCGAGCCAGACGCCCGAGATCCCGAGTGGCCCCGACAGGGCTGCGGAGGCGGCGAGTTGGACGCCGAGCCCGAGCAGGACGGAGAGCACCAGCGGACGGCCGGCCCCCGCCCCCTGGTGGACCCCGCCGAGGGCCACCACCAGGGCGTACGCGAGCAGGTAGAGCGCCGCCATCCGCAGGAAGCCGACGGACTGCGCGGCCACCGCCCGGTCGTCGGTGAACAGCGCGGTCAGCGGGGCGGCGAGCGCCGCGGACAGCAGTGCCGCCACCGCACCGAGGCCTGCGGCGAGGCGTCCGGTGTCGCGGCGCAGGGTCCGCAGCGCGGCGCCGTCTCCGGCGCCGGTGAGGCGGGCCGCCTCGATCGCGCCGGCCTGGCGCAGCGCGTAGAAGGCCATGGTGACGACGAGCAAGATGCGGTAGCCGACCCCGTACCCGGCGACCGCCGCGACGCCGAAGCCCGCGACGAGCCCGAGTTGGGCGGTGCCGACGGCCATCCGGGCGGTGAAGTCCAGGCCGAACGGTGCTCCCGCGCGCAGGATCCGGGCCGCGGCGCCGCCCACTCCCCCGGTTCCGAACACTCCTCTGGCGCTGCCGTCGGCCGGCTGCCACGGGCGGCGGCGCCGCAGCAGCCGCAGGGTGACGGCGAGGGCGATCGCGCGTGACAGGGCCAGGGCCAGTGCGGCGCCCGGGACGCCGAGGGCTGGCAGCGGGCCGGAGCCGAGGATGAGCAGGGGGTCGAGGGCGAGCAGCAGAGCGTTGGAGAGCAGGGCGATCCGCATCGGGGTGCGGGTGTCGCCCGTGCCCTTGAACAGTTCGTCGGCGACGCGCTGTGCGAAGAACAGGGCGAAGGCCGGGAAGGCCACGGTGAAGTACTCGGCGGCGCGGGTGGCGGCCTCGCCGTCCAGGAAGGCGCCCGCCAGCCGGTCCCGCAGCAGGAAGCCGGGCACGGCGAGCGCGAGGCTGCCCGCGGCGCAGAGCCGCCAGGCTGCCCGGGTGGTGCGGGCGGCCTCGGCGGGGTCGTCTGCGCCGAGGCCGCGGGCGAGCCGGACGCTGGTCCCGGAGGCGACCACCAGGACGAGCCCGAGGAGCAGGTTCTCGACGGTGCCGGCCAGTGTGACGGCGGCGACCGCGGCCCCGCCGAGGCCGGCCACCCAGAGCGTGCCGATGACCGAGGCGACCACCCCTGAGAGCAGTTCCGCGTAGACGGGTACGGCCAGCGCCGTGAGTCGGGGCAGATGCCCGCGCATGTTTCCTCCCCTGATCCGGCTGTTCCCCCGCCTTGGGCGCGACCGTGCCCGGTCCCGAACGGCAGCCTCGAATAGAGATACCTCGCTTCGAGGCACATCGACAAGAGGTAACATGACCCCGGCACCAGGCGCACACGACCCGGCACACGTCACCGGGCGCAGTAACGGGGCGCACGTCACCGCGCGCACCACACGGGGCGCACTCCGACGGAAGGGCTTCGACCGTGCTGACCCTCGCGATCCTCGGCTTCCTGTACGACCAGCCGCTGCACGGCTACGAGCTGAAGTCCCGGATCACCGGCCTGACCGGCCACGTCCGCCCGGTCAGCGACGGCGCGCTCTACCCCGCCATCGCCCGGCTGGAGAAGTCCGGCCTGCTGTCCCGCCGCACCGAGCCCGGCACCGGTGCCGCACCGCGCCAGACCCTGGAGCTGACCGGGGAGGGCCGGGCCGAGCTGCTGCGACGGCTGGCCGACCCGGAACAGGCCGAGATCACCGACCAGATCCGCTTCTTCACCCTCGCCGCATTCCTCCACCACCTCGCCGACCCGCCCCGGCAGGCCGCCGTCCTGCGCCGCCGACTGGCCTTCCTGACCGCGCCCAGCAGCTTCTTCTACGACGGCGACGGCCATCCGGTCACCGCGGAGCGCGAGCCGAACCCCTTCCGGCGCGGCATGCTGCTGGTCGCGCGCGCCTCCTCGACGGCCGAGCGGAGCTGGCTGACCGGAACCATCGCGGACCTGGAACGGCTCACCCCTCCCGGCGCAGCGGACTGACCCGTCCGACCCGAACGGCACGGGGGCGGGCCGTCGGAATCCGGCCCTTCCGGTCCTGGTTCCACCGGGCCCCGGCGTGGCTATGATGATCCGCCTCACGTCCTCGGCGTCCCCTCCGCGGCGTGACCCGCCACCGCGCCCCGCCGTCCCCCTGGAGGCCGCCGTGCCCAATGCCGAGACCTCAGCCGCCCGCCCCGCACCGGTGAAGCGGGACGATATCCCCGGTTGGTTCTTCAGTCTGGACCGGGCCGCGTTCGGGCACCTGCTGTCCGCCCAGAGCGCGGCCGGCGTCACCGGCGACATCCTGGAGCTCGGCAGCTACCTGGGCCGCAGCGCCGTCCTGCTCGGCGACCACCTGCAGCCGGGCGAGCGGCTGACGGTCTGCGACCTGTTCGACTCCGAGGCGGGCGACGCGGACAACGCCGCCGAGATGGCCATGTCCTACCGGAAGACCCTCACCCGCAGCGCCTTCGAGGCCAACTACCTCGCCTTCCACCGCGAGTTGCCCGAGATCGTGCAGGCGCCCACCTCGGTGCTGGCCGACGGCCGGATCCCGGCGGGCAGCTGCCGGTTCGTCCACGTCGACGCCTCCCACCTGTACGAGCACGTCGCCGGGGACATCGCCGTCGCCCGGTCCGCGCTCGCCGAGGACGGCCTGGTCGCCCTGGACGACTACCGCTCCGAACACACCCCCGGCGTCTCGGCCGCGGTCTGGGAGGCGGTCTTCACCGGCGGGCTGCGGCCGGTCCTGCTCACCCCGATGAAGTTCTACGGCACCTGGGGCGACGCCGCGGCCGTCCGGGAGGTCCTGCTGCGGCGGGACTGGCGGGCCGGGGGCTACACCGTGGACGAGGACACCATCGCCGGATCGGCCGTGGTGCGCCTCAACTACCAGGTCAAGCCGCCGGTCGAGCGCTCGACCTCGCGCCGGCTGGCGCTGGACCTGCTGCCGCCGGTCGCCACCAGGGCGACCCGCCGGATGCTCCGGACACTGCGCGAGCGGCGCGCCGCACCGCCGGTGCCGAACGCCTGAGCCGAGCCGAGCCACGGCATGCCATCGGCCCGGCCCTCAGCCCAGTGCGCGCACCGCGTCCAGCACGTCCGGGCCCAGCTCCGGGTCGGCGTCCTCGGGCAGGCTGACGGACAGCCGGGTGACCAGGCCCGCGTACCGGCGGTGGATCTCCCGGGCGGCCTCCTCGACCGGCCCGGACACCGCGAAGGTGTCGAAGACCTCGTCGTCGATCAGCGCGGCCATCTCCGCCCAGCGCCCGCGCACCGAGTGGGCGTGCAGCTCCTCCTGCAGCCCCTCCCAGCCGTGCTGCGCCAGCACCGGGCGGTAGGCCGGCGTCGAGGCGTAGAACGCGAGCCGCTCACGGGTCGCGGCCCGGTTGGCCGCCAGCTCCTCCTCGGTGCGCCCGGTCGCGGTGAGCACGTTGCCGACCACCTCGAACGGCCGCTCCGTCCACCCGGCCCCCTCCGCCTCGGCCCGCGCCCGCTCCTCGGTCAGGCCGGGCAGCACCTGCTCGGCCAGGTACGCGGTGGAGGTGAACGGGTGGCTCAGGAAGCCGTCGGCCACCGCACCGGCGGTGCGGGTCATCAGCGGTCCGACGCCCGCCAGCAGGATCCTCGGCACCCCGGACGGCACGGGGTCGGGCGAGAAGACCGGCGTCATCACCGTGTGGGTGTAGAACTCGCCCCGGAAGCGCAGCCGTTCACCGGTCTGCCAGCTGTGCCAGATCGCCCGCACCGCGTGCACGTACTCGCGCATCCGGGCGGCCGGACGGTCCCAGGGCATCCCGAAGCGCTTCTCGATGTGCGGCTTGACCTGCGAGCCCAGCCCGATGACGGCCCGTCCGCCGGAGGCCGCGTGCAGCCCCCAGGCCTGGTAGGCCAGGGTCATCGGGGTACGGGCGAAGGCCACGGCGATGCCGGTGGCCAGTTCGATCCGCGAGGTCCGGTCGGCGGCGCGGGCGAGCTGGAGGAACGGGTCGTAGGCGGTCTCGGCGACCACCAGCCGGTCCATGCCCCGGCGTTCGGCCTGCTCGGCCGCGTCCAGGATCCCCGCCGGGTGCCCGGAGGCGGTGGCGTCGAGGCGGAAGGCGGCGGGACGCGGGTCGGCGGGGCGCGGGTCGGCGGGTCGGTCCATGGCGGTGCTCCTGGTCACGGGCTGCGGTGCTACCCCGGTAGCCTGCCACGCCGCCCGCCCCGCCCTGTGCCTACCGCTACCGACCCGTGCGGCCCGCCCCCGTCAGCCGCTCCCCCCGGCCGCGAACAGCCGGTCCAGGTACCGGTCGACGGCGGTGAGCGCGGCGGCCGGCTCGACCACGTCCAGCTCCAGCAGCGTGGTGAACCCGCTGAGCGCGAGCAGCAGGTCCGTCTCCACGGCCGGGTCGCGGTCGGCCGCGATCAGCCCGTCGGCGATCGCCTGCCGGACCACCTGCTCCACCGTCGCCCGCCCCTGCAGCAGCCCGTCCCGCGCCCGCGCGTGGACCTGCTCGTCGTGCAGCGCCTCCAGGACGTAGGCGGCGCTCATCCGGCTGGTCGCGCGCGCGTCGGCGTGCAGGGGCAGCAGCTCGACCAGCATCACCCGCAGCACCTCGCGCGGGTGCGGCGGGTCCCCCAGCTCCCCCAGCGCCCGGCCGACCCGCAGCGCGGTCTGCTCGCCGGCGAAGTCCATCGCGAAGGTGAGCATCGCCGCGCGGGAGGTGAAGTAGTGCTGGAGCTGTCCGAGCGAGATGCCCGCCTCCTGGGCGACCTCGCGCATGGTCAGGTGCGTGGCGCCGCGCCGCTCCACCACCCGCCACAGCGCCCGCGCGATCGTCTCGCGGCGCTCCCGGTGGTCCACCTGCCTGGGCATCGCCTGCCACTCCTCCGAGCCTGTTCCACATCCGTCCCGGAGCAGTTTCCCATACGCTTGACATAATACAACTGACCTATAACGCTGGTGGCATTCCGAGGGAGGAGACTCCACATGCTCGTCCATCCCGTCGCCCACACCACCGAGGGAACCGTCCGCGGCCTCCTGGACCGGGGGCTCGCGGTCTTCCGCGGCATCCGCTACGCCCAGCCGCCGGTCGGACCGCTCCGCTTCGCCGCCCCCGTCCCTCCCGAGCCCTGGGACGGCGTCCGCGAGGCCTTCGAGTTCGGCCCGACCGTCCCGCAGTCCGGCCCGTTGCCCGCCGAAGCGGCCGAGGGCAGCCGGGGCACCGACTGGCTCACGCTCAACGTCTGCACCCCCCACCCCGACCGGACCGGGCTGCCGGTGCTGGTCTGGATCCACGGCGGCGGCTACATGTCCGGCACCGCCGCAGACCCGCTGTACGACCCGGTCGAGCTGGCCCGGCACGGGCTGGTCGTGGTGAGCATCAACTACCGCGTGGGCGCGGAGGGTTTCGCCCTGCTGGAGGGCGCCCCGGCCAACCGGGCCTTCCTCGACCAGATCGCCGCCCTGGAGTGGGTGCAGCGCAACATCGCCCGGTTCGGCGGCGATCCCGACCGGGTGACCATCGCCGGGCAGTCCGCCGGCGCCGGGTCGGTCGCCGCGCTACTGACCATGGACAAGGCACGCGGGCTGTTCCGGCGGGCCATCGCCCACAGCGTCCCGGGCAACCTCTGCACCCCGGCCCTGGCCGCCGAGGTCACCGCCGAGCTCGCGAAGCTGGTCGGCACCGCCCCCACGGCCGCCGCCCTGGCCGAGGTCGCCCCCTGGACCCTGGCCGCGGCGGTCACCGACCTCGGCGCCGAACTCCCCCGGCACCTCGCGCGCTGGGGACGGTTGGCACAGGCCGGCATCGCCACCGTCCCGGTGGTCGACGGCGAGGTCCTGCCCGGCGCGCCCTGGTCCGTCCTGGCCTCCGGCCGGGTGGCGGGCGTCGACCTGCTGGTCGGTCACACCCGCGACGAGTTCCGCCTGTTCGGCGTCCTCAGCGGCCGGCACGGCACCTTCACCGACGAGGAGGCCGGCCTCGCGCTGGACCTGCTCGCCCCGGCGCCGTCCGGGCCGGACCGGTACCGCGCCGCGCACCCGGGGGCCACCGCCTCGGACCTGCTGGAGACGGTCAGCTCCGACGCCCTCTTCCGGATGCCCTCGCTCCGACTGGCCGAGGCCAACTCCGCCGCCGGCGGCACCTCGTACCTGGTCGAACTCGCCTACCCGGCCCCCGCGATGGGCGGCCTGTTCGGCGCCTGCCACGGCCTCGACGTCCCGCTGGCGTTCGGCAGCCTGGACAGCCCGATCGGCCGGCACTTCCTGGGCGAGCCGCCCGCCCCGGAGGCCGTCCGGCTCTCCCGGGAGCTGCAGCAGGGCTGGGTCCGGTTCGTCACCACCGGCGACCCGGGCTGGGCCGCCTTCGACCCGGAGCAGCAGCTCACCCGGGTCCTGGACGCCCGCTCGGAGACCGTCCGCTACCCCGAGCAGGCCTCCCGCGAGATCTGGGCCGGGCACCCGCTGACCGCCTACGACCTCGGCTGACGGCGGCACGGCGGCAGGCCCCGTCCGCGCCCGCGCGGGCTGCGCGACCGGGGACGGGGCCTGCTCCTGACCGGTCCCGGGCGGCCCCTGCCACGGCCGCCGGCGGGTGTCTCGGGTCTTTGCCGGGTCCGCGACGCGGGCACGGTGCCGTACGGCTAGATCGCCAGGTCGCGGCGGTCCAGGAACCGGAACGCCGCCAGCAGGCCGAGCAGCCCGACGCCGGTCAGGACGCCCAGCGCCGCCCACGGCACACCGCCGTGGCCGAGCACGTCGCCCGGGGCGTAGTAGTGGAACGGGCTGAGGTAGCGCAGCGGCCGGGCCGGGGACCACGCCAGGGCCACGAAGTTGAGCGCGAAGCCGACCGCGCCGAAGACGACGGCCGCGCCGACCACGTACGCCCGCCGCCGGCTGACGGCGGACACCGCCAGCACCGGCCCGGTCAGGCAGAACGCGAGGGCGCAGCCGAGCAGGCCGGCGGTGAACACCGCGCTCTCCGGGACTGCCTCGCGCAGCTTCGGCGAGAAGGCGACGCCGAGCGCGACGGTGAGGGTGGCGGCGGCGTTGAGCGCCACCGAGGCCGCGATCAGGGCACCGGCCCGTTCGGCGAGCAGTCGGCGCCGGGAGACCGGGCGGGTCATCAGCAGCTCGATGGTGCCGGACTCGACGTCGGAGGCGACGGCGGCGGCACCGAGCGAGCCGATGACGGTGAGCTGGAGGGCGATCCAGAACGGGTGGGTGAGCCCGGCGCCGAGCAGGCCGGGGTAGCTGGCGATGGAGACGTCGCCGTTGGAGCCGCTGAACGCCCGGAACGCGCCGGGCGGGTTGCGGCGGGCGGCGCCGAACAGGTCGCCGGGCGGGACGGTTCCGGCGATCACCACGATCAGGGTCTCGAAGACGACCACGCCCAGCAGCAGGGAGAGCAGCATCCGGCGGCGCCGGTGCAGGGCGAGCCAGACCAGTGGGAGGCGGCGGCTGACGGTGCTCGGGGTCACGGGCGCTCCTCGGTGGCGGTATCCGGTCGGCGATCCTCCGTCGGGAGGGGAAGCTCCGTCGGCAGCCGGTCGTCGTTCGAGCGGTAGAGGTCGAGGAAGGCCTCGTCCAGTCCGGCCTCCTCCACGGTCAGGTCGGCCACCGGCAGTTGGGCCAGCAGGGTGCGGACGGCCGGGACCACCTCGTCCGGCGGCACCAGCAGCTCGACCCGGGGGCCGTCCCAGCGCGGGGACCACCGTTCGGCGGCGCCGAGCGGGCGGGCGCCCAGCCCGTCGGCGAAGAGCAGCCGGACCCGGCGGGCCCGAGCCTGGCGCAGTTCGGCCACCGAGCGGACGGTCACCAGCCGGCCGTGGCGCACGATGGCGACCCGGCCGCAGGTCCGCTGCACCTCGGGCAGCACGTGGCTGGAGAGCAGGACGGTCCGCCCGGCCGCGGTCTCCTCGGCGAGCAGTTCGTAGAAGGTCTCCTGGACCAGCGGGTCCAGCCCCTCGCTCGGCTCGTCCAGCACCACCACGGGCGGCCGGTGCTGGAGCGACTGGACGAGCCCGAGCTTCTGCTTCATGCCGCGCGAGTACTCCCCCACCGGGCGGGCCAGGTCGGCCCGGGAGAGGGTCAGCCGCTCGCACAGTTCGCGTTGGCGCGGGACTGGGGCGCCCTGGAGGGCGGCGAGCAGGTCGAGGGTCTGCTGACCGGTGAGTTCGGGGTAGAGGCGCAGTTCCCCCGGCAGGTAGCCGATCGAGGGGGCGAGCCGGCGGTGGTCGGCCACCGGGTCCAGGCCGAGCACCCGGACCTGTCCGTCGCTGGGGCTGAGCAGGCCGACCAGGCAGCGCAGGGTGGTGGTCTTTCCGGCGCCGTTGGGGCCGAGCAGGCCGAACACCTCCCCGGCCGCGACGGACACGTCCAGCTGCTCGATGCCGACCGTGTCGCCGTAGCGCTTGGTGAGCGAGCGCAGCTCGATCACCGGGCCGGTGCCGTCCTCCGGCCCGTGGGGGTCGCCGTTCCCGGGCATGACCACCTCCTGCTCCTGGTGCTTGGTACGGGCGTACGTGCGCATGGGCGTACGTGCGAATGCGTGAATGGGCGTGCTGCGGCGGATGCGTACGGCGCGTCCGACATCAAAGCGCGGCCGGCCGGGCGAGTCGAGGGACGCGGCCGGGTCGGTTTCCGGCGGGAGGGACAGGTCCGGGCCGGGCGGCCGCTCAGCCCTTGCAGACGCCCAGCGGCACCAGGCGGGCGACCTGCCGGGCCAGCCCGGCGGCCTCGGTGACGGCGGCCACCGCGTCGACGTCCTTGTACGCCTCGGGCGTCTCCTCGGCCAGGGCCCGCCACGAGGCGGGGCGGACGGCTATGCCGCGCGCCTCCAGGTCGCTCTTGAGGCGTTCGCCGCGCACCGTGCGCAGCGCCTGGTGCCGGCTCAGCACCCGCCCGGCGCCGTGGCAGGCGGAGCGGAAGGCCTCGTTGCCGGGCAGGCCGACCATGACGTACGAGGCGGTGCCCATCGTGCCCGGGACCAGCACCGGCTGCCCGGCCGCGGCCAGGTCGTCGGGCAGGTCGGGGTCGCCGGGCGGCAGGGCGCGGGTGGCGCCCTTGCGGTGGACGCAGAGCGTCCGGGGCACGCCGTCCACCTCGTGGGTCTCCAGCTTGGCGAGGTTGTGCGAGACGTCGTAGACCAGTTCCAGGCCGATGCCGAGCGCGGTCGCGAAGGCGCGGCGGGCGGCCTCGGAGAGCAGTTGGCGGTTGGCCCGGCCGTAGTTGGCGGCGGCGGTCATCGCGCCGAGGTAGGCGCGGCCGCGCGCGGAGTCGACCGGGGTGCAGGCGAGTTGGCGGTCCGGGAGGTCGATCCGGTAGCGGTGCAGTTCGCGGTCCATGGCGCGGACGTGGTCGGTGCAGATCTGGTGGCCGAGGCCGCGCGAACCGCAGTGGATCATGACGCAGACCTGGCCGGGCCGCAGGCCGAACGCGGCCGCGGTCCGTTCGTCGTGGACCCGGTCGACGGCCTGCACCTCCAGGAAGTGGTTGGCCGAGCCGAGGCTGCCGACCTGCTGCAGTCCCCGTTCGACGGCCCGGGTGCTCACCTCGCCGGGGGCCGCGCCCTCCAGCACCCCGCGGTCCTCGCAGCGCTCCAGGTCGCGCGGGACGCCGTGGCCGTGCTCGACGGCGTAGCGCGCGCCGCCGAGCAGGAGGTCGTCCAGCTCCTCCGGTCCGGACAGCTGCCACAGGCCGCCGCGGCCCAGGCCGCGCGGGACGGTCCTGTCCAGCAGGTCCATCAGGCGGCGGATCCGCTCGGGGTCGAGTTCGTCGCGCTGGACGCCGGCGGCGAGCAGGCGGACTCCGCAGGAGATGTCGAAGCCGACGCCCCCGGGCGAGACCACCCCGCCCCGGTCGACGTCGGTGGCGGCGACCCCGCCGATCGGGAAGCCGTAGCCCCAGTGCACGTCGGGCATCGCGTAGGAGGCGCGGACGATCCCGGGCAGTGTCGCCACGTTCGCCACCTGCTCCAGCGCCTTGTCCCCGACGGCCTGGGGCAGCAGCGCACTGCTGGCGAACACCACGCCGGGCACCCGCATCGGCGGGCGCGGCTCGATCCGCCAGCGGTGGCGGCCGGCCTCGGTCAGTGCGATCTCCACCTCGCTCACCTCGCCCGCCCCGTTCGTGTGCTCGTGGTATTCGTGGCTGTTCGTTCGTCTGCTCAGACGTCCACGGTGACCCGGCACGTCCAGCCGTCCGGCCCGGCCCGCAGGTCCAGGTCGTGCAGCGAGACGGCCTTCGGGACGGCGCCGACCAGGGCGGCGGTGGCGGCGTCGGCCATCCGGAAGCGGACCGCCACCGTCCGGGCGCCGTCCAGCCCCTCGATCCGGCCGATCGCCATCGCGACCGGCAGTTGGCCGTCGGCGTCCATCCGGTAGATGACCTCCTCCAGGACGCCCACCAGCAGGTCCGTGTCGCTCACCGCGACGACGGTGCAGCCGCGCTCGCCGACGATCCGCGCGCCGCTCAGGTCGGCGAAGCTGTCGACCACGGCACGCACCAGCTCGCCGATGCAGCCCTCGGCCGTCGGCGCCCAGGCTTCCACCCGCAGGTCCGCCGTGTGCGGCACGCTCCGGTAACCGCTGCCGGACCGGTCCGCGGGCTCGCGTCCGTCCACGGGCGACGCCTCCCGCACCCGTTGTCGTCTTCCTTCCAGCCTCGTCCCGCGGACGGGCCGGGGGCAAGTGCGGCCGGGCTCGGCCCCCCGGAGGGCGCTCCCGGGGGCCCGGTCGGGCCCCGGCAAGAAACCCCTTACCGCGGGGCGGCCACCGAGGCGAGGTAGGCGGCGGTCAGCTCGGGGGTGGCCAGCCAGGCGGCGTGGTCGCTCGGTTCGGCGTAGGTGTTGGCGAGGCGGCGGGCGACCTCCTCGTGCTCGGCGGCGGCCGCGAAGACGCCCTGCAGGTGGTCCGGCATGGTCAGCATCGAGGTGGTGAACTCGACGGTGTGGCGGGCGTGCTGCTGCCAGAACCGTTCCGCGGTGCGGCACATCCAGTCGGCCGTGAACGGGGCGTCGCCGTGCTCGACGACGGCCCGCCGGTAGGCGTCGGCCGCGCGGGCGGCGCTGTTGGCGCCCTGCCCGGTGATCGGATCGTTCACCACCACCGTGTCGCCGAGGCCCAGGACGTGGACGGTGTCCACGCCGGAGCCCAGCTCGGCCACCGTGCGCCGGACGGTCGGGGTGACCGCCCCGAAGAGCCCGGCCCCCGCGTCGGTCGGCTCGGCCTGCGCCCAGAACTCCGCCTCCCAGGGCAGGTACTCGCCCAACAGTGCGCGGATCCGGGCCAGTTGGACGTCCGGCGGCGGGGCATCGCCGAACACGTCCAGCGGGCTGCCGGGCACCGCCTCCCAGAGCAGGATCGCGCAGGGGCCGGAGAGCGTGAGGGCCGGCTGCAGGTACAGCTCGCCGAGGCCGGGCAGGGCGTGCATCCGCGCCCGGGGCTCGGCGGCCGGGTCGGGCGACCCGACACCGTGCGCGTACAGGCAGGACAGCGCCCGCTGCGGCCGGTCGAACGGCGAGCGGCCAGGGTCGCGGGCGAAGACCCCGTCCGGTCCGCCGCGCCCGGCGGCGACCACGGTCAGCTCGTGCCGGCGGGCCAGCTCGTACAGGCCGTCCCGGTCCAGCGAGCGGTACTCGACCCGGGCGCCGCGCTCGGCCAGCAGTTCCAGCCAGCCAGCCAGCTTGAGCCGCTGGTCGACCGACTGGGCGGGCTCGTCGAGCGTCATGGTGAATTCCAGCGCCCGCACGGCCGGCGGCGCCGCCAGTACGGCCTCGACCGAGGAGACCGCCGGGGCCCGGTCCGCCCAGAGGTCCAGCCCGGCCGCCGCCTCGATCCGCAGCGCCGGGCCGAACATCGCCTGGGTGGACAGCACCCGCCCGCCGCGCACCTGCTCCGGGGTGCGCTCGGCGACCAGCGTCACCTCGTACCCGTCCGCCTGCAGCCCGAGCGCGAGCTGCAGACCGGCCTGGCCCGCTCCGACGACGGCGATCCGGCGCAATGCTGCCTCCCGATGCTCTGTTGACGGCCCGTCATACACGGCCCCGGTCATGCAGGACAGTAGCCCAGCGGGCGGGGCGCGGTC
Organism: Streptomyces sp. 1114.5; assembly: GCF_003635085.1. Classification (NCBI taxonomy): domain Bacteria; kingdom Bacillati; phylum Actinomycetota; class Actinomycetes; order Kitasatosporales; family Streptomycetaceae; genus Streptomyces; species Streptomyces sp. 1114.5. Next base: position 4,758,232 of record NZ_RBXE01000001.1, on the reverse strand, counting down.
ACCGGTACGGACACCGAACGGGCCGTCGGACAGGCCGTCGGAGGGGGTAGGCCGGTGCGGGCCGGGCGGGGCTCAGCCGGGCAGGTGGGCGGTGAGCGCCCGGACGACCTCCTCGGTGCGGTCCGCCAGGTAGAAGTGCCCGCCGGGGAAGACCTGCAGGTCGAAGTCGCCGGTGGTGTGCCGCTCCCACTGGGCGACCTGCTCGACGGTGGCGTTCGGGTCGGCGTCCCCGACCAGGCCGGTGATCGGCACCGACACGGTCGCGTCCGGTGTGCAGCCGTACGTCTCGATGGCCGTGTAGTCGGCCCGCAGGGCGGGCAGCACCAGCTCGCGCAGCCCGTCGACGGTGAGGATCCGCTCGTCCGTGCCGCCCAGGCTGACGACCTCCGCCAGCAGCTCGTCGTCCGGCAGCTTGTGCACCGAGCTGTCCCGGGTCAGCGAGGGCGCGCGGCCGGCCGAGACGAGAAGCCGCTCGGGCCCCTTCACCTCGTCGCGTTCGAAGCGCCGGACCGTCTCGAAGGCGACGGCCGAGCCCATGCTGTGGCCGAAGAAGGTCAGCGGACGGTCCGTCCAGTCCTGCAGCTCCCGGTAGAGCTCGTCGGCGAGGCCCGCCACCGAGCTGATCGGCTGCTCCAGGAACCGGTTCTGCCGGCCCGGGTACTGGACGGTGAGCACATCGGCGTACGGGGCCAGCGCGTTGGCGTACTCCAGGTAGTAGCTGGCGGAGCCGCCGGCGTGCGGGAAGATCACGACCCGGGCGGGCGCGGAGTCGGACGGGTTGAACCGGCGGAACCACGGGCTGTCGACGGCAGCGCTGCTGGGCATGCGGGGTGTGACCTCTCTCCGTGACGGACTCTGCTGCCTCCAGTCTGTCAGCGCGGGCGCGGCCGCGGGGTGTTGTGGTGATCACGCGGACCCCTCCGGTGTGTGCCGGCCCCTGCCGGTCGGTCAGCGCGTCGCGTTTTCGGCGCCGAACTCCACCGACCGGGCGCGGGAGCGGGAGACGGCGTCCAGCAGCAGCACGGACGAGGCCTCGGGCGTCGGCAGCGGCCCGCCGGACCGCACGTGCCGGGTGAAGGCGGCCAACAGCCGCTCCAGGCCCCGGCGGTGGCGGGCGAACACCCGGGCCTTGGCGTGCCGTCCGCGGGCCCGCTGGCCGTCGAGCGCGGTGGCGGCGCCGACGTCCAGCAGCACCAGGTGCAGTTCGCGGCCCCGGCGGGCCGCCTCGCGGGCCAGCCAGCGCCGCATCCAGGCGCGGCTGCCGCAGTCGTGCACCAGCAGCGGCCCGCCGCGCCGCACCGAGGAGCGCAGCAGCCGGAAGTGCTCCAGCCGCGCCCACGGCCGGTAGACCGCGTACGGCAGGGCGGCCGGCATCACCGCCTCGCAGGCCTCGTGCACCGTGCGCGGGTCGACGGTGCGCACCCGCGCCGCCCCGGACCAGCGGCGCAACAGGGTGCTCTTCCCGGCGCCGGGCAGCCCGGACACCACCACCACGGCGTCCGCCGGGTACGCCGCCACGAACTCCGCCCCGGCCTCGCCCCGCAGGTCGACCACCCCGCGCGGCGCCACCACCGCATCCACGCTGCTGCCCACCGGCCCCCCGTTCACGTCCGAGCGGGAACCCTAACAACAACGCCCGGCCGCGCGCTCGCCGACGGCCGGCGACCGCCGATGACTGCTGCCGACCGCTGCTGACCACCGGCTGCCGCCTCGTGACCGCCGGTGCGCGTGGGGCGGCGGCGCACCGCCGTGCACCCCAGGGGAACCCGTCCACTAGGCTGACGCACCGTCAAACAGGAGGCAGGCCATGGCTGGAGCGGGTCCGACGTACACCGGGCTGGTGCTGGAGGGGCTGGCCCGGGATCCGGGGCGAGTGGCGATCCGCTCCGGGAGCGACGCGCTGACCGGGCAGGACTGCCTGGACGCGGTGCACCGGCTGGCCCGGGCGCTGGAGCGGGCCGGGCTGGGGCGCGGGGACGGGGTGACGGTGCTGGCCGGGAACCGGCCGGAGGCACTGCTGGTGCGCCTGGCCGCGAACCTGCTGGGCTGCCGGGTGGCGATGCCGTACCCGGACGCACCGCCGGCGGAGCAGGTGGCGCTGACGGATTTCGCCGGGACGGATGCGCTGGTCTTCGACCCCCGGCGCTGCTCGGCCGCGGCGGCCGGGATCGCGCACGCCCTGCCCGGGGCCGTCCTGTTCGCCCTCGGCCCGGCGCCGTTCGGGCTCGGCACGGACCTCCTGGAGGCCGCCGCCGACTGCTCCCCCGCCGCCTTCGAACCGCAGTACCGGCCCGAGGACGTGATGGCGGTGCGGTTCACCGGCGGCACCACCGGACGGCCGAAGGGCGTGCTGCGCCGGTTCGCCCGGCCGCCGCGCCCGGCGCTGCTGTCCGCCTCGACGTTCCTGCTGTGCACCCCGCTCTGCCACGGCGGCGGGAGCTCGGCGGACCTGGCGCTGGCGGCGGGCGGCACGGTGGTGCTGCAGGACGGGTTCGACGCGGGGGCCGTGCTGGCGGCGGTCGAGCGGTACCGGGTGACCCGGACGTACCTGCCGCCGCACCTGCTCTACCGGCTGCTGGACCATCCGCTGCTGTCGGCGACGGACACCGGCAGCCTGCGCCGCGTCGGCTACACCGGCTGCCCTCCCTCGCCCCGCCGGCTGGCCGAGGCGACCCGCCGGCTGGGCCGGGTGCTGCACCAGACGTACAGCCTGACGGAGTGCGGGCCGGTCGCCCGGCTGAGCCCGGACGAGCACCTGGACCCGCGGCTGCTGACCACCGCGGGCCGCCCGTACCCGGACACCGGGGTGCGCGTCCTGGACGGGGACGGCACGGAGCTGCCGCCGGGCCGGACCGGGGAGCTCTGGGTCCGCACGCCGACGGCGATGGCCGGGTACTGGCGCGATCCGGAGCTGACCGCGCGGGTGCTGCGGGACGGCTGGCTGGACACCGGCGACCTGGGCAGCCTGGACGCGGCCGGCTACCTCACGGTGGCGGGCCGGCGGGATCCGATGGCGATCGTCGAGGGGCACAATGTGTTCCCCCGCGAGATCGAGGAGCCACTGCGCACCCACCCGGACGTCCGCGAGGCGGTGATGTTCACGACCGCCGACCCGGACCGGCTGGAGCGGGTGCACGCCGCGGTGGCCCTGGCCCCCGGCTCCCGGACGACCGCGGAGCAGCTACGGCGCTGGAGCCGGGAACACGGGCACGCCCGGTGCACCCCGGACACGGTCCTCCTGCTGCCCGCGATCCCGCTGACCGGCCTCGGGAAGCCGGACGTCGCCGTACTGCGCGCCCTGGTGGCCGCCGCCGAGGCCGGGCGGACCGACGGCGGGACCGGGCGGGCCCCCGCCGTCGCAGGGGCGCGCGACGGGGTGTGACGCGCCCTGCCAGTGCTTCGAGCGCCCATGCGGGCGACCTCTCGCGCGGCCCCCGGCGGGAAGAACCGTCCGTGGGCACTCGACCGTGCGGGCCGACCTGCCGATACATCCCGCGGCGAGGTACCCCGCACCGTCCCCAGGAGGCACTACCTTGACCTGGCTACGCGTCCTGACCGCACTGGGCATCCTCGCCGTGGCGGCCAGTGCCCTGCTCGTCTTCGCCCTCTGCACCGCCACCGCCCGCGGCGAGCGCGCCGCGCGGGAGGAGCCGCCGCCCGACCTGCGGACGGACGCCGAGGGCAGCGGCCTCTTCCAGCGGATGGGCGGCGGCGACAGCTGACGCTGCACCAGCCGCTCCGCCCGCACCACTCGCGCCGCCCAGGCCTCCCGAGCCGGCTCAGTGCCCGGCGATGTCGTCCGGCCGGACCTCGATGTGGTCGGCCGCGAGGTCGACCGCCACCCGGTGCTCCATGCCGAGCGCCTCCAGGAACTTCACCGGCAACTGCACCCGCCCGGTGCGGTCCAGCATCACGTACTCGCGCTCGTTGACCGACTCCTCGCCGTGCTCGTCCGTGACGGTACGGCGCAACACCTCGCTGCTGGTCCGCCCGTCCCGGATGGCGACCGTGCGGCGCACCTCGCCGGCGACCATCGGGTCGTGGGTGACGATGACGACCGTCGCGCCGAGTTCCCGGTTGACGGTGCGGAAGGACTCGAAGATCACTCCCGCGGTCTCGGAGTCCAGCTCGCCGGTGGGCTCGTCCGCGAGCAGCACCGGCGGGTTGTTGGCCATCGCCACCGCGATCGCCACCCGCTGCTGCTGACCGCCGGAGAGCTCGTCCGGGCGCCGGTGGGCGAGCGCGCCGATCTCCAGCGCCTCCATCAACTCGGCCACCCGGGCCGCCTGCCGCTTCGCCCCGCCGGTGCTCGACCGGCGGCCGCGCAACTGCATCGGCAGGGCGATGTTCTCGGCGGCGGTGAGGAAGGGCAGCAGGTTGCGGGCCGTCTGCTGCCAGATGAAGCCGACCACCTCACGGCGGTAGCGCAGCCGCTCCCTGGCGGACATCTCCAGCAGGTCGCAGCCGGCCACGGTGGCCGTGCCGGCGGTCGGCACGTCCAGCCCGGCGAGGATGGTGAGCAGGGTGGACTTGCCGCTGCCGGAGGCTCCGACCAGGGCGACCAGGTCGCCCTGCTGGATGGTCAGTTCCAGCCCCTGGAGGGCCTGGACCTCGACGCCCTCGGCGCTGAAGATCCGGACCAGCCGGTCACAGACGATGGCCGCGCCCTCGCCGTACGCCTTGGGCGCGGCGGCCGCGAGCGCCCGCTGCCGGAGTTCCTGCAGGCTGGGGGCCTCGACGACCGTCTGCCCCTGGGGGGTGCTGTTCACCGCTCGTCTCCTGTCTCGACTGTCTGCTTCGTCCCGCACTGCCTCGTCCGGCGCTGCCTCATCCCGCTGCTCCCACCGCTCCCCGCCGCCACGGCACCGCCACGGCCCGCCCGGCTCCTGCACCCGGCTTCCGCGTCATTGCCGCTCCCCCGCGCGCAGTTCGGTGGCGATCTGGCGCCGGCCGGCGATGAGTGTCTCCAGCACCACGACGAGGCCGACCAGCAGGGCCAGGCCCGCCGTGGGCAGCAGCACCGGCAGCAGCGCCGGGGCGAGCACGTCGCCGACCCTGGCGCCGACCAGGGTGGAGATGTCGAAGGCCGAACCGAGCAGTCCGACGGCCGCCGTGGCGACCAGGCCGCCTCCGACGGCTGCCGCCAGGGCCTGCGGCATCGCCTCGGCGACGATCAGCGCCAGCCCCTGCCGGGGGCGCAGGCCCATGGTCCGCAGCCGGGCGAGCACGGCCGTGCGCTCGGGCGCGGCCCGGAACAGCGTCAGCAGGACGGCCAGCACGGCGAATCCGGCGCCGGCCGCGGCCGCGTACCAGAACAGCCGTCCGGCGGCGTGCTGCAGCGGGTCGTCGGCGAGCGCGGCCGAGGTTTCCCGGCTGCTGCGCACGTTGTACCCGGCGGGCAGCCCGTGGGTGCCCCGGCCGCCGGCCGCGGCCTCGTCCGCGAGCCGCTTGGCGAGGCCGGTCGGCTGGGTCAGGCCCTTCTCCCGCAGGGTCGTCCTGACCTGCTCGGGGTCGAGGTCGCCGACCGCGAACCAGCTGTTCACCTGCACCTTCTCCGGCAGGCGTTCGGCCGCGGGCCCGGCGGCCACCACGACGAACGGCAGGCCCGGGTCCGGCAGCGCCGGGGTGGCGTCGACGATCCCGGCGACGCTGGTGCGCAGCTCGTTGCCGTTGGGCGTGCGCACCTTGGCGGCGCCGGTGCTCAGCCGCTTGACCAGGTCGCTGCTGAACAGTGCGGGCAGCGGGGTGTCCGGGCCGCCGGGAGTGCCCGCGAGCTTCGCCGGGTCGAACTCGCCGATCCCGAGCGTGCGGGCGATCTCGGCGTACGCCTTCGGCTCGACGACCACCAGGGAGGCCCGGGTGTAGTCCTGGTCGCCGCCGATGAAGGTGGCCTTCGGCTCCACCCACGCCGCGGTCGCGGCGCGGGTGCCCGGCAACTCGCCGGCCGCCTTGGTGAACTCCTCCGAGAGCTTCCCGTACGCGGGGATGGTGACGGAGACGTCGCCGCCAGCCATGACCTGCGCGGCGCGCGTCCGGCTCTGCTCCACCGTGTCGAGCACGGTGGCGCCGAATCCCGTCGTGGTGACGGCGATCAGCAGCGCGAGCAGCGGCAGCACGGACGGGCTCCGGCGGCCCGAGGAGTCCCGGGCGGCCCGGGCCAGACCCAGGAAGGCGACCAGACCACGGCCGCGGCCGGCCAGCGCCGCCAGCCGGCCGACCACCAGCGGCTCGATCCGGGCGAGCAGCAGGCCACCGGTCACCGCGAGCAGCAGCGGGGCGGCGACCAGCAGCGGGTCTGGAGCGGCGCCGGCCTGTCCGACGCCGCGGCGCCGCACCTCGACCACGGCCGCGACGGTGACCGCCAGGACGACGAGCTCGCCGACCAGCCGGCGCCGGCCGCCGCCGGCCCGCTCGCGCGACCACAGCAGCGCGGCCCGGGCGGGGAAGGCCAGCAGCGCGAGCAGCGTCGCGGCGAGGGCCGCGAGCACCGCGTCGCCCCACCGCGGGGTCGGCAGCAGGACCAGGGCGAGCGCGGTCGCGAGCACGGCGGCGGGCAGGACCGTCACCAGGCCCTCGCCGAGCAGGCGCCGCAGCACGCCGAGGAGCGAGCCGCCGCGGGCCCGCAGCAGCCGGATCTCGGCGATGCGCCGGTCGGTGGTGAGCGCGGCGGCCAGGAACAGCACCACCGCGGCGACGCCGGCGACCCCGGCGGGGCCGATCCCGCTGAGCGGCCGCGCGGCCTGGAGGCGGGTGTCCGCGCTGGTCAGGATGGAGCTCAGCAGCGCGGAGGTGTGCAGGTCGGCGCGGCCGGTCACCCGACCGAGGAGCGCGGCGTCGGGCCCGGAGACGAAGGAGTTGAGGGTGCTGCGGGTCCGGTCGAGCTGGTCCGCGCGCAGCGCGGCGACGTCGACGGGCAGCCGCCAGAAGTCGTCGACCGTCCAGCCCCAGGTGGCCAGCGTGCGCAGGCTCCCGCCGTCGAGGAAGCCGGTGGTCTTCAGGAAGTCGTTGCCGTTGTTCCCGGCCTGGAAGCAGGCGCGGTCCGGGCAGCCGATGTCCTCCCAGTACGGGTCGCGCGGGTCGTTGACCCGGTAGAAGCCGGTCACCACGCTGACCAGCGGCTTGCCGGTCACGTCGGCACCGTTGTCGACGTGGTCGCCGAGCTTGATGCCGATGGCCTCGGCGGCCTGCCGGCTCACCACGATCGGCAGCGGGGCACCGGGGTCCGCGGCGCCCGGCCAGGCCCCCTCGACCAGCGTCACCCGGTCGGCGAGGCCCTGCAGGTAGACCAGGGAGAGGCCCGGCGGGTTGCGGTCGCCGACCCGGGTGTAGTTCGGGTTGTTCATCGGCCCGTAGCCCGTGCTGCGGGCACCGTGGGCCTGTCCGGCAACGGCCAGCGGCAGCTTCGCACCGACCCGCTCCAGGAGCACCTTCTGGACGGTGTCGAGGACGGGGCCGGCGTCCTCCGGCCTGAGCCTGGACGTGGTCTGCAGGCTGGTCGCGGTGAGGCCGCGCTGGCTCACGAAATCCCGCAGCGCCGCGTCCGCGCCCCGGTCGGCCAGCCGGGGGAAGGCCGCCGCCAGGAAGATCGTGACGAACGCGAGGGCCGCCATGAGCAGGGCTGCGAGCGGGTTCGCGCCCAAGCGGGTGCGGACCCAGCGTGCGGGGCGGTGGTCGTCCCGGTGGTTGCGACGGTCGTTGCGGTGGTGGTTGCGGTGGTGGTTGCGCTGGTTCCGGTGCGCGGACACGGGGGTGTCGGCCTTGGTGGTCACATCTCCTCCACGAGGCGCAGCCGGGAGGCCACGTTTCGACCGCGGCGTCCGATCAGGAAGGCCGACAGCAGCGGGACAACGGCGATCGCGAGCGTGAGCAGCAGGACCTGACCCACCGGCAACCGGATCACTGCCTCGGGCAGCGGCCGCCTGGCGGCGGAGGTCAGCACCATGAACGGCACGATCAGGTGGACGAGCAGGGCTCCGAGGACGACGCCGACGACGCTGGCGAGCCCGATCAGCAGGCCGTACTCGGCCGTGGTCGCGCGTCGCACCACCCGGCGGGGTGCGCCCAGGGCGAGCAGCAGGGCGGAGTCCTGGGTGCGTTGCCGGGCGGAACCGGCCACGGCGGCGCCGAAGCCGATCGCCGCGAGCACGGCGGTGGCGACCGCGATCGCCATCAGCGCGCTCTGCGGGGCGGCCCCGACCGGGTCGCCGAGGAGGCGTTCGGAGGCCTCGTCGTAGACCTGGACGTCCTGGCCCCCGGGGGCGGAACGCAGGGCGGCGGCGGCCTCGGCCGGAGTGCGGTCGCCGGGGCCGGAGGCGGGCAGCCACCATTCGGCGCGGCCGGACAGCGAGCGGCCGTCCTCGGCCAGCAGCCGGGCGGTGGTGGCCAGGTCGATGACCAGCGCGTCGCGGCCGGCCACCGGTACGGCCTCGACCACACCGGTGATCTTGACCGAGAGGGTGGTGCCGGAGACCGGCACCCGGATGGTGTCGCCGACCGAGGCGCCGACCATTGCGAGGTAGCCGCGGGTGGCGACGCCGGACAGGATCGACGGCGCCGCCGCTACGGACGGGCCGGCCGGGCCGACGACGGTCCGCAGGGACTCTCCGGTGCCGTCCGCGAAGACGTAGCTGACGCTCAGCAGCCGGTCGTCCTGCGCCGGGCCGGGAGCGACGACGGCCGTGGGCTTCCCGTTCGTGGGCCGGGGCAGCGCGGCGGCCTTCCAGGACAGGCCGGCCGGCACCGCGACGGGGGCGGCCGCCCCGTCGGCGGTGTCGGAGACGGCCAGCCGGTGGATGGTGAGCTCGCCGGCGGCCCGGTCGCTGAAGCTCACCGTCGCCCCGACCACGCTGAGCGGGGTGGCGGCCGAGCCCGCCGGGGCGCCGGTGAGGTCGCTCAGCGAGGCCGAGGCGAGCAGGTCACCGCTGATCGGGAGGCCGGCGAAGGGGGCCTTGTGGATGTAGCCGAAGCGGTCCCGCAGCAGGAGCGTCACCTCGGGAGGGGACTGCCTCAGGGACCGGCCACCGATCACGACCTGCTGTGCGTCGAACTCCTGGCGGATGGAGAGGTCGGCGTCGATCCGCAGCGGGTGGCCGGGCAGCGGGACCTCGGTCTGCGCCCCCTCGGCGGCGGGGGCGACCGGGGCGGCGGGCGCAGCGGGGGCAGCCGGGCTGGGCGGGGCGGCCAGGGGGGCGAAGAGCTCCTGGCGCGTCTTCCCTGCCAGCAGGTCCTCGCGGACCGGGACGCGGTCGGCGAGCGCGGTGGTGTCCGTGGCGAGCATCTGCCCGGTGCCACCCGGCAGCGCCTGCTCCCAGCGCACCACCTGGAGCAGCCGGTCCCCGCCCGGCAGGGCGCCGTAGCGGCCGCCCTGGCCCATCAGCGGGCTGTTCGCGGCGGAGATGCGCAGGCCACCCGCCGTGTCGAAGGAGGCCCGGTCGCGCTGGGAGGCGGTCCAGGTGGCGTGCTGGCCGAGGGCGAGCACGCCGGTGGCCACCGCCAGGACGAGCAGCAGCACCGGGCCGTTGGCGCGGGCCGGCTGACGGGCCAGCTGCCAGCCGACCATGGCCGGGCCGAGGCCGCGCCCCCTCGCGGCCACCCGTGAGCCCAGGACCGCGGCGAGCGGCAGCAGGCGCAGCACGATCAAGGTGCCCGCGCAGAGCGCGAGGGTGGGGGTGGCGACCAGCAGCGGGTCGATGCCGAGTTCCCCGGAGGAGTCGGCGGACAGCCCGCCCCCGTACTGGTCGAGCTGCTGGTAGGCGAGGACGGCCAGCACCAGCACGGCGAGGTCGCCGCCGTTGCGCGCCACGCCGGAGACCAGGGCCTGACGGCGACCGGTCCTGCGGCGCAGGGCGGCTCCGGCGCCGCGCAGCAGGCTCGGCACGGCGGCCAGCACCACGGAGGCGAGGGCGCAGACCAGTGCGACGGGCCACAGCGTCCAGCCGATGCCGGTGTCCAGGGTCACCCGGTGGGCCCGGCCGAGGCCGCCCAGGACGTGGACCAGGGTCGGGGTGAGCAGGGGCGCGAAGACCGCCGCGGGGGCGGCGAGCAGCAGCAGCTCCAGGGCGGTGAAGCCGCCGAGGCGGGTCCCGGAGGCGCCGCGGGCGGCGAGCAGTTCGTTCTCCCGCTCCTGGCGGGCCGCGATCAGGCGGACGACGAGCAGCAGGGCGGCCGCGGCGAGCACGGCCAGCTGCAGGGCGCCGATCAGCAGGGTGGACCGGGCGACCACCATTCCGGCCGTCAATTCTTTGATGACGTCGGAGAGTTCGGTGTTCACGCCGAGGGACGCGGTCTTCCGTGCGTCGTCCGTCAGGGCCTGGACGCGGTTGCCGAGCGCCTGGGCGGTGGCCTGGTCGACGGTCGCGAAGTCGGCGTCGAGCAGCCAGCCGCGGCTGCTCTGGGTCAGGCCGCCCGTGCTGAAGGCGCTCTGGTCGACCATCATCGGGCCGTAGGTGGTGAAGCCGCCGGTCTCGACCTCGTGGCCGCCGACCGGGTCGATCCGCCAGTACGGGTCGAACGGGTCGAGCGCCTGGTAGACGCCGGTGACACGGACGGTCAGCGGCTTGCCGTCGAGCCGGTCGACGAGCGGTACGTCGGCGGGCAGGGCCTGCCCGGTCAGACCGAGGCGCGGCAGCACGGCCTGGGGGACGGCGACTTGGGGAGCGGCGGACCGGACGGGACCGGCGACGGCAGCGGGCCAGGCGCCGGCGACCAGTCGGGTCCGGCCGCGGTCGACGTCGGCGAGGACCGTCAGGTCCGCCTTGTCCCCGGTGGCCCGAGCCGCCGTACCCTCGGTGCCGGCCGTGCCCGCCGTGCCCGTTGTGCCGGCGACCGGCAGGCCGTAGGAGCGGCTGCGCAGCAGGCTGTCGGTGCGCACGGGCAGCTCGCCGAAGAGCTTCTGACGGTAGGCGGCGAGCGCCGCCTCGTCCTTCTCCCGCTGGTCCGCGCCGTGTTCGGCGGTCACCACCACCGTGGTCCGGAGATGGCCGGGTCCTTGGAGCGCCTGCCGCAGGCCTGCCTGACCGACGCCGCTGTTGAAGGTCACCAGGGCGGTCAGCACCGCCGTGGCGATCAGCACCGTCAGCAGGACGGCAGCAGCCAGCGGCAGTCGCCCGCGCAGTCTGCGCACGACGAAGCCGAGCATCGAGTTCCTCCCCCGTGACTACGTCCCCGGTAGCGTCAACCGGTCCCGCTCACCGATCCGACCCGGGCACAAATCGGCCACAGATGGACACTTCGAGAGCACACCGGCGCATGGATCACCGGCATTCGATCACCGGATAGCGGACGATGCTGTCAGAAAGCATCCAGGAACGGAAGGGACTTGCGCGAATCAAGTAACCAGTGAGCAAATTCCTTTCATTGGATAACATCCCGCCGGGGATGCCCCGTTGAAATGCCATGCACACTTCACAAATCCGGCTCCACCGCTCTCCCTTGGCCGACGAACTCCGCCCTCTCGTTTTCTCCCCGGGAACGTGAACCAGCGGAGCTCGCGTATCCGTAGAGATCGAAGGGAACCGGCTCACCACGCCCACAGGGGGACGCCGCATGACACCGGATCAGGCCGCAACCGCCGCCGGCTCAGCCACCAGCCCGGCCGCGGCCGGGACCACGGCCACCGAGCCGATGGTCACCGTGACCGACCTCCGACGCAGCTTCGGCACCGGCGAGCGGACCGTGCACGCCCTGCGCGGCATCTCCTTCACCGTCGGCCGCGGCGAACTCACCGCCCTCAAGGGCCGGTCCGGCTCCGGCAAGACGACCCTGCTCAATCTGGTCGGCGGCCTGGACTCCCCGACCGGCGGCAGCATCGCCATCGACGGCACCGAACTCGGCGGACTGAACGAGGACGGCCGACTCGCCCTGCGTCGGGAGCGGATCGGTTTCGTCTTCCAGTCCTTCGGGCTGATCCCGATGCTCACCGCCGCGGAGAACGTCGGCGTGCCGATGCGACTGCGCAAGGTCGATTCCGCCGAGCGCGAGGAACGCACCCACGCCCTGCTGGCGTTGGTCGGCCTGGCCGACCACGCCAACCAGCGCCCCGGCGAGCTCTCCGGCGGCCAGCAGCAGCGCGTGGCCATCGCCCGCGCCCTGGCCAACGAACCCGGCCTGATCATCGCCGACGAGCCCACCGGTCAGCTGGACTCCGAGACCGGCCGCTCGATCATGGAGCTGCTGCGCGCGGTGGTGCGCAGCGAGGGCGTCACGGTGCTGGTCGCCACCCACGACCCGACGCTGATGGGGCTCGCCGACCGCGTGATCGAGCTCCGGGACGGGCGGGTCATCGAGGAGCAGGCCGAACAGGCCGCATAGCGGGAGCGGGCGCGGGGGTCGGAAATGGCGGGGATGCGGGGATGCCATCCCGCATCCCCGCATCCCCGCCATTTCCGCTGAGAAGTACCGGCCGTGATCTCCGTCGAACTTCCCGACTCCATTGTCAGTGGCATCGGCTATGGTCGCCGACGACTGGGGGGAATCCACTGCACAGGAGGTTCGATGACGATCTTCTGCCGCATTGTCCGGGCGATCCGCACATTCGGCCGGAAAGCACGATCGCGGTGGCCGGCGAGGCCGCCGACCACCACGACTGTTGGCTCGTCCGTCAGGCGCCCGGAGGCCGGCCCGTCAGACCGCCGGGAAGATCTCCGCGTCCGGCTTCAGCAGCTGGCCGGGCTTCGGCGCGGTGCCGTCCACCAGGTAGCGGGTGACCAGCTCGTTCAGCGCCTTGCTGCGGCCGACGGCGCAGTGCTCGATCGAGTCGACGCTGACCAGCACCGCGTTGCCCAGCTCCTGCTGCATCCGCTGGGCGAACTTGTACTGGGTGGCCGGGTCGTAGAGGTTGCCGATCACCATCACGGTGTTGGAGGTCTTCTTGTTCCACGGGCCGGAGAAGCGCTCGGCGTCCCGGGCCGGGGCCGGCCAGCTCGCGCACGCGGGCGCGTCGAAGGCCTGGTAGCGGCCGAAGGTCGGAGACTCCTGCTCCCAGCTCTTGGCCACGTTCGCGAACACCCGGTCGTTCGACGGGTACGGCTTGTCCTGGCAGTTGACGCCCAGGTAGGAGTCGTCGGCGGTGTACTCGGAGTCGGCCGGGGCCTCCCGCAGGGCCCGCGGGACGTCCACCGAGAGGACGTTGGCGTCCTCGTCCGCGACGTTCGCCTTCGGGGCCAGCAGGGTGGCGGCGTTCGGCTTCTGCAGCGCCTGGTAGGTCGCCTGCAGCGACTTGGCCAGCGGGGCCAGCTTGGCCTGCGAGTACAGGGCGCTGGCGACCTCGCTGGTGAAGCTGCTCAGCGTCACCTTGGAGCCGTTCGCCAGCGTGATCGGGCTGGTCCGCAGGTGGTCGCGGAGCTGGTCGAACTTGGCCCGGGTGTCGCCCTCGCCGAAGGCGCAGCGCGGGGCGCCGGCGGCCTGGCAGCGCTTCAGGAACTCGTCCAGGGCCAGCTCGAAGCCGCCCGCGCGCTGGCGGTCGTACTCCAGGCCGTTGTGCAGGCGCAGGTTGGGGTCGACGTTGCCGTCGATGATGATCGCCCGGACCTTGTTCGGGTACATGTTGGCGTACGTCGAACCGATCAGGGTGCCGTAGGAGAACCCGGCGAAGCTGAGCTGGGAGTCACCGACGGCGCGGCGCATCCGGTCCAGGTCGCGCACCACGTTGATGGTCGACATGTGCTCGATCAGCGGGCCGGCGTTCTTGCTGCAGGCGTCGGTGTAGTCCTGGTCCGCGTCCAGCGTCTCGTTGACCTCGGCCTTGGTGACCGGCACGCCGACCATGCGGTTGTTGACCGCGTCGGCGTCCTCCTGGGTCTTGAAGCACTTGAGCGGGTTGCTCCGGGCCACGCCGCGCGGGTCGAAGCCGATCAGGTCGAACTTGGACTGCACCTCGGGGCCGAAACGGCTGGTCGTCGCCCACAGGTAGCCACTGCCGCCCGGGCCGCCAGGGTTGAGGAAGAGCGAACCGATCCGCTTCGACGGATCGCTCGCCCGCCGCCGCATCATGGCGATGCCGATCTTCTCACCCGACGGATTGTCGTAGTCCAGCGGCACGGGGTAGACGGCGCAGTCGTAAATGCCCGGGTCCGGCTTGCTCGGATCGGGGTTGCACGGGGTCCAGGCGACAGGGTCGACCTTCGCCTCGGCCAGGCTCGGGGCCTGGTCCACCGGGGCCGCCGAGGCAGCGACGGCGGAACCGGTGACAAGGGCGAGGGCGCAGGTGACTGCTCCGGCCAACGTGGATATGCGGGACAAGGAACCTCCTCCGTACTGAAAAGGGCGGCCCCAGCCTGTCAGCCGGAGAACTCCGTGTGAAGACCTCGGTGCAGCGGAAATTCTCCGCGGACGATTCTGTGCACGGCGGAATATTCTGTTAATGAACCGACTTGACGGTTCATTGCCCTGAGGTTTCGCCAGATTTCGCCCCTTCGCAGGCCATTCCCCCGAAGCCCGGCCGGCGCCGGCTCGACGCCCGACCGACGGCGGGCCGGCAGCCGGAGCGCGTCTTCACTCCGCGATCGGCTGCGAGAGATTGTCCTCGGCGACCACCTGGTAGACCGTGTTCAGGGTCGGCGGGCCGACGAGGTGCTTGATCCGCTCGAAGCGACGCTCCTCGACCGGGGCGAGCCGCTCCATCCAGGCCTGCATGGACTCCGGACCGTGATCGCCCTCGATCAGCGCGATGGTGATGATCTCCCGCGAGTCCTCCAGGGCGGTGGCACTGATCACCCGGGTGCGGGGGTCGTCCGGAAACACCTCGTCCGGGATCCAGGCCTTGCGGAACTCCCCGTACTCCACACCCTCGTTGAGCTTGCGCACCATGACGGCGACGAGCTGCATGACGTCCTCCCCAGCATGTTTCTTGCAGTGCAAGAAGTTGACGTCGAGTATTGTTTTCTTGCACTGCAAGAGTTGTCAAGACCGCGGTGGAACCGCCCCGGTGACACCCGGGGCTCAGGAGGAGCAGATGCCGAGCCGACGCACACGCCCGAGGTCGGGCCTGACCCGCGAGAAGATCATCGACGCCGCTCTCGCCTACGTGGACGAGCACGGCCTCGCCGCGCTCTCCAACCGCAAGCTCGGCGCGGCCCTCGGCGTCGAGGGCATGACTCTCTACTACTACGTCCCCAGCAAGGCCGCCCTGCTCGACGGCATGGTCGAGCGCCTGCTGGAGCTGTCGGCCGGGGCCCTCTTCGCCGAGCCCGAGGGGCCGTGGACCGAGGTCGTCCGGGAGTTCGCGGTCGAGCTGCGCCGCCTCCTGCTCGCCCACCCCGCCATGCTCACCGTCCTGGCCACCCGCCCGGCCGCCACCCCGGCCGCCCTCGCCCTACTGGAACGCGGCATCGCCGTGCTCCACGACGGCGGTGTCCCGCTCGGTGACGCGCTCGACGTGCTCAACTCCGTGGTCCGGTGGACCATCGGGCACACCCTCGGCGAGGTCGGGGAGACGCCCCACCACGAGGGCACCGAGCCCCGACCCGAACAGTTCGCCGCCCTGGACCAGACCGCCTACCCCCACCTCGCCCGCGCCTTCGCCACCGGCGAGGGCCTCGACTCCGAGCAGTGCTTCCACCGCACGCTCCGCATCCTGCTCGCCGGCTACGCCGCCGAGTTGGCTCATGCCGAGCACGGAGGCCCATGACGGGTACGCGGCCGGCCGCCCGGCCTGGACACCAGAGGCCGGGAGGCACCCGCCCGCCGATCCGGGAGAAGGGGACCGAGCCGGCAGCCAGGAGGCCTTCGGCGGCCGGACCACCGCCGAGCCGCGCGCCAGGTCCACCGAACAGGGCACCGGCCTTCCCCCGACCGGCCATGCCCTAACCGGCACTCGCCCCGCGCAGGGCGGCCGCCACCAGCCCCTCGATCTCGTCCGCCTCCGGCTCCCCTTCGCCCACCAGCCGGTCGAAGACCAGACCGTCCACGCAGGCGAGTAGCGTGCCGGTCCGGCCGTCCGGGTCCGGCACGCCCCGTTCGGCCAGGAAGGCACGGACGGCGGCGCGTCCCGCGTTCTCACGCGGGACGAGGATCTCCCGCAGCTCGGGATCGCGCACGCTCTCCACCGCACACGCGTACCGGGCGAGCGAGCGCCGCCGCCCCTCGCCGGTCAGCCGGTGCCGCATCAGCGCGCGGATTCCGTCGGCCAGTTCCTCCGCCGAGCGGACGGGCACCTGCTCCCCCATCGTCTGCAGCTCGCCCTGGTCCAGCTCCACGAGCCGCCGCACCAGCGCGGTGAGCAGCGCCTGCCGGGTCCGCAGGTAGGCCGAGGTGGTCCCCACCGGCAGCCCCGCCGCCGCATCCACCGCCCGGTGGGTCAGCCCGCGCACCCCCAGGTCCGCCAGCACCCCGATCGCCGCGTCCGCCAGCACCGTCCGCCGGTCCGGCCGCCCCTGCTCCTCATCTCGCCGCATCCCCCCTTTCTACCGGCACCATCCCCGCCACCGGGAAACCGGCCCGGGAGCGGCAGGCCGGTGGACGCCCGGGCCGAAGACCCGCCTGCCCGACGCCGACCACCACCGCTGCCACCACCACCCGCCCCCGGGCGGACGGCCGCCGATAAGCCCGTAGTACGCTCCCCCCACAGCACCTTCTACAGCTGTAGAAAAACAGCGCGGCAACACGGGAGGACCGGGCATGAGCAGCAACAGCGCGGTGGTGGTCGGCGGCGGGATCGGCGGGCTGGCGACCGCGATCGGACTCCGGCTGGCGGGCTGGGAGGTGACGGTGGTCGAGCGGGCAGCCGTCCTGGACGATGCGGGCGCCGGCATCTCGCTGGCCGCCAACGGGATGCGCGCGCTCGCCGCGCTGGGGGTCGGCGAGGCGATCGAGGTGGCCGCGCGCCGCCAGTACACCGGGGGCACCCGGACCCCCGACGGCCGTCGGCTCGCGGTGATGGACGGGGCGGCGCTGGAGCGGGAGCTGGGCGCGCCGATCGTCGGCATCCCGCGCGCCGCCCTGCACCGGATCCTGCGCGACGCCCTGCCCGCCGAGTCCCTGGTGATCGGCGCCGAGGTGACCGAGGTCGACACCACCGACCCGTCCCGGGTCCGGGTCCGCCACGGCGACACCGTCCTGGACGCCGACCTCGTCGTGGCGGCCGACGGCATCAACAGCCGCCTCCGACGCCTCCTCTTCCCCGCTCACCCCGGCCCGGCGTACAGCGGCTCGACGGTCCTGCGGGCGATCACCGAGCGCCCGGTCGACGGCCTGACAGCGGACTTCGAGCTCACCTGGGGCCACGGCGCCGAGTTCGGCCACATCGCCTTCCCGGACGGCACGGCCGAGTGGCACGCCGTCCTCAACGCCCCGGCCGGGGTCCGCTACCGCGATCCGCTGACCGAGGTCCGCCGCCGCTTCGCGCGCTGGCACGACCCGATCCCCGCACTGCTGGCCGCCACCCGCCCGGAGGCGGTGCTGCACCACGACGTCAACGTGCTGGCCACCCCGCTGCCCTCCTTCGTCGCGGGCCGGATCGCCCTGCTCGGGGACGCGGCGCACGCCATGACGCCGCACCTCGGCCAGGGCGCCTGCCAGGCCCTGGAGGACGCGGTGACCCTGGCGGCGGCGCTCGCCGGGGCGCGGACGGTCGAGGCCGCGCTCGCCGAGTACGACGCGACCCGACGGCCGCGCAGCCAGACCGTCGCCCGGGACGCCCGCCGGGCCGGCCGGATGGGCCAGCAGCTGGCCAACCCCCTGGCGGTCGGGCTGCGCAACGTCGCGATCCGGCTCACCCCGCCCGGCGTGATGGTCCGGACCGTCCTGAAGCACGCCGACTGGGCGCCGCCCCGGATCGCTCCCCGGGCCGCCTAGGAACTGTCCGGCCGATCATATGACTGTCGCCTGATCTGCTTGGCCGGCGCCTGCACCGACCCACCCCCGGCACCAGCCGCGCCAAAGGGGGAAAAGACAACGCGCCCTGGTGGGACCAGCCGACCTCCAGGAGTCGGCTGCGTTCGTCGCCGGTCATCAGTCGCATGGTGATCCGGGTGGCCGGGCATTCCACGGGGCGTTTCCCCTTTCCCGGGTTCGTTCGGGCCGGGACGGCCGCAGGCTGTCCCGGCCCGTGCGTGTGTGGTGTCCGGCGCGTCCGGCGGTACCGAGTGGGGCGGCGCACCGAGTCAGAAGATCCGGCCGCCGTAGAACGCGTCGTAGTACGGCCCGAACCGTCGGCGGGCGTCGTAGTCACCGTCCGGCGCGCCGTCCGGGCCGTCGTCGTCGAGGTCGGGGCTGTTCTTGATCTCGTCCCGGGACCGGTCGACGTAGACCTTCTGCTCGGCGATCTCGATCCGCGTCACGGTGCCGGCCGGGAGCAGCACGCGCCGGCCGAAGATCCACGGGCCGGTGTCGACGACGAGGTACTGCTCGCCGACCGCCTCGGACAGCTTGTCGACCTTGCCGATCGGACCGTCGACGGCCTCCACGTGGAAGCCGATGAGGTCGGTGCCGGCCGAGTGCCCGGCGACGGTGCGGAACTCCCAGATGTCACGGCGCTCGTTCATGACTGCCTCCGTTCGTCTCATCACGGGCCGGGCCCAGGTCGTACGGGCCCGGCTGGTCGTGACGGGTCGGTTGCCCCGGATGCCGCGCTTCATGCCGACGGATCCGGGAACCGCCCGCGGCGCCCGGCGTCCGGGCGTCCGGCGTCCGGGCCTTCAGGCGGACGACGCCGGTCCCGCGGCGGCGCGCTCGACGTGGTGCTTGAAGTCGTTCAGGTCGTCGATGACGCGGCGGTCGACGAAGCCGAGCGCCTCGACGAGGTGCTCCCAGAGCCCGTGCGGCTCGATCTCCAGCTGGAGCATGACGCGGGTGGTCCGGTCGTCTACCCGGTGGAAGGTGACGACGCCGCTGTGGCGCACCGGGCCGGTCCCGCCGTCCCAGGCGACCCGCTCGCCCTCCACGACCTCGGTGGTCACGGCCTCGAACTCCCGGCGGCCGCCGGCCGTCACGACCACCCAACTGCTGTTCCCGGGCCCGGACACGTCGACGCTCACCACGCCGCGCATGAACTGCGGGAACTCCTCGCACCGCACCCAGCGCTCGTAGACCTCGCCGCGCGGCGCCGCTATCTCGACCGACTCCTCGATCCGTCCCATGCCGTCCTCCTCCTCGGCCTCCGGCCCTCGCTCCCCCGACGCCGCCGGGATGGCGGCCCACGGATGCCCGGGTTCCCCGTTCCCCGCCCGGCATGCACCGTGCGCGGCGCGCCCGCTACGGTCCGTCCGCGATTCGCCCGCCCGGCGCCCGGCGAGCCTCGTTCGGGCACCCGGAGGGCCAACTTGAGCCGGACGGATCGGCGAGTCTGGACAACGAGCCGGACGAGGCCGGGTGCACATCGACTGGGACATCTCGGTGGACTCCACGATGGCCTGACCTTCGGCCGGGCCCTGGACCTCCTCCAACACCTCATCGCCACCTGGACCGGCCACGGCCCCACCTGCCGACAACCCGCCCCGTGGCAGCCCTACGACACCACCTGGCAAAGCACTACCAGGAGAGAGCCGGGGCCCGTCCCGGCGGGGCGCCCGCCGCCCTGGACCGAGCCCAGGGCGGCGGGCGTCCGGCTCGGCGTCGAGGAGCACGCGAATCCGTCGCCCGAGCCGCGAAATGGCCGAAACACCGGGCCTGCCACCCGAAGGGAGCAGTATTCGCTGTGGCATGGATCACGATCCGGGATTCGACCTGACGATCCGTCAATTCGACTGATGTTCCGTCACATCAATTCCACAAGACTGTAGTTGTCACCTGACAACGTGTCAGATTCGGTCACTCTTCGCCGAGTTGGGTCGAAATTCGCCCCGTACGCCGTCCGTCACCCGGGGCTACCATCGGTCAGGTTGTCCGCTCCGGCCCCGGAGTGGGGTCACCCGGTTACGGCGAGTGCTCCCACCGCCCCCAAGGGCCGGGCATCGATCGGGACCGGGGCGAGGACGAGGAGCGCAGGCGCTGCCATGACAGCTGAACCGAGTCAGCGGACCGAACCGGACCAGCCGACGGAACCGCTCCAGCCGACCGAACCGAGCCGGCCGGCGGAGCCCAGCCGTCCGACCGCAGCGGCCCTGTTCCCGGGCCGTCCGGCCGCCGCACCGCGCACCCTGGTCGACGTGCTGGACGCCACCGTGCGCGCCCACCCCGACGAGCCCGCCCTGGACGACGGCCGCACCGTGCTCAGCTACCGCGCGCTGGCCGCCGAGGTCGCCCGGCTGCGCCGCCGACTGGCCTCCGCCGGGATCGGCCCGGGCGACCGGGTGGGCGTGCGCGTGCCCTCCGGCACCAACGACCTGTACGTCTCGATCCTGGCCGTGCTCGCCGCCGGGGCCGCCTACGTCCCGGTGGACGCGGAGGACCCGGACGAGCGCGCCGAGCTGGTCTTCGGCGAGGCCGGCGTCGCCGCCGTGCTCGGCGCCGGGTGCACCCTCGGCACGGCCACCGAACGCCAGACCCTCACCGGACGCCAGGCCGCCGCCGAGCACCGCCCCACCCCCGCCGACGACGCCTGGATCATCTTCACCTCCGGATCCACCGGCAAGCCCAAGGGCGTCGCCGTCACCCACCGCAACGCCGCCGCCTTCGTGGACGCCGAGGCCGCGCTCTTCCTCCAGGAGGAGCCGATCGGCCCGGGCGACCGGGTGATGGCCGGACTGTCGGTGGCCTTCGACGCCTCCTGCGAGGAGATGTGGCTGGCCTGGCGGCACGGCGCCTGCCTGGTGCCCGTCCCCCGTTCCCAGGTGCGCAGCGGCGCCGACCTCGGCCCGTGGCTGGCCGAGCAGGAGATCACCGTGGTCTCCACCGTGCCGACCCTGGCCGCGCTGTGGCCGGCCGAGGCGCTCAACGAGGTGCGGCTGCTGATCTTCGGCGGCGAGGCCTGCCCGCCCGAGCTGGTGCAGCGCCTGGTCACCGAGGGCCGCGAGGTCTGGAACACCTACGGCCCGACCGAGGCCACCGTGGTCGCCTGCGCCGCCCTGCTGACCGGCGAGGGCCCGGTGCGGATCGGCCTGCCGCTGGACGGCTGGGACCTCGCCGTGGTGGACGAGGCCGGCGAGCCGGTCGCCCCCGGCGGCACCGGCCAGCTGGTGATCGGCGGGGTGGGCCTGGCCCGCTACCTCGACCCGGAGAAGGACGCCGAGAAGTACGCCCCGCTGCCCTCGCTGGGCTGGGAGCGCGCCTACCGCAGCGGTGACCTGGTCCAGGCCGACCCGGCGGGCCTGCTGTTCCTCGGCCGAACCGACGAGCAGATCAAGCTGGGCGGCCGCCGGATCGAACTCGGCGAGGTCGACGCGGCGCTGCAGGCCCTGCCCGGTGTGGCGGGCGCGGCCGCGGCCGTCCGCACCGCCCGCGGCGGCAACCAGCTGCTGGTCGGCTACCTGGTGGCCCAGGAGGACTTCGACCGCGAGCAGGCCGTCGAGCGGCTGCGCGCCGAACTGCCCGCCGCCCTCGTCCCGCTGCTCGCCGCCGTCGACACGCTGCCCACCCGCACCTCCGGCAAGGTCGACCGGGCGGCCCTGCCCTGGCCGCTGCCCGAGCTGGAGGCCGCGGGCCCGAGCGAGCAGCTGTACGGCACCGAGGCCTGGCTGGCCGAACAGTGGGCCGAGATCCTCGGCGTCAAGGTCGGCGGCCCGCGCGACGACTTCTTCGCGGTCGGCGGCGGCAGCCTGGCCGCCGCCCGACTCACCACCCTGCTGCGCACCCGCTACCCGAACGCGGCCGTGCTGGACATCTACCAGCACCCGACGCTGCGCAAGCTGGCCCGGCACCTGGAGAGCACCGCCGCCGACGGCGTCGAGGCCCGGACCGTCTCCCTGGTGCCGACCAGGGCCAAGCTGCTGCAGCTGCTCCTGCTGGTCCCGCTGTTCACCGTGGTCGGCCTGCGCTGGACGGTCGCCCTGCTGGCGGCCGGCAACCTGCTCGCCCACCTCGGGAACCACCCGTGGGCGCCCGCCGCCTCCTGGTGGTGGGTGGGCGCGGGGGCGCTCGCGCTGTACACCCCGGCGGGCCGGCTGGCGGTCTCGGCGGGCGGCGCCCGGCTGCTGCTGCGCGGTCTTCGCCCGGGCAGCCACCCACGCGGCGGCGCCGTCCACCTGCGGCTCTGGGCGGCCGAGCGGCTCGCCGAGCTCAGCGGCGCGACCTCGCTGTCCGGCGCCTGGCTGGTGCGATACGCCCGCGCGCTGGGCTGCAAGGTGGCACCCGAGGTGGACCTGCACTCGCTCCCGCCGGTCACCGGGCTGCTGAAGCTGGGCCGCGGCTGCGCGGTCGAGGCCGAGGTGGACCTGTGCGGCTACTGGCTGGACGGCGACCGGCTCCTGATCGGCCAGGTCAAGGTCGGTTCCGGCGCCGTGGTCGGCACCCGCTCGACGCTGCTGCCCGGCGCCCGGGTCGGCAAGCGCGCCCAGGTGGTGGCCGGTTCCACCGTCACCGGCCAGGTCCCGACCGGCCAGCGCTGGGGCGGCGCGCCCGCCGCCAAACTGGGCCGCGCCGAGCGCGCCTGGCCCAAGGAGCGCCCCCGGCGCCGGGCCCGCTGGGCGGCGATGTACGGCGCCGGCGGTGCCGTGCTCGGCCTGCTCCCGGCGCTGCCCGCCCTCGCCGCCCTCGCCGTACTTTCCCGCTTCGTCCACCAGGGCGACCAGCTCGGCCCGGCGCTCGGCGGGGCCCTGCTCGGCCTGCTGCCCGCGACCCTGGCGTACGGCGCGGTGTACGCAGCTCAGCTGCTCGCCCTGGTCCGGCTGCTGAGTGTCGGCCTGGTGCCCGGGGTGCATCCGCTGCACGGCCGGGTCGGCTGGCAGGCGTGGATGGTCACCCAGCTGATGGACCGGGCCCGGGAGGTGCTGTTCCCGCTGTACGCCGGACTGGTCACCCCGCTGTGGCTGCGGGCGCTCGGGATGCGGGTCGGCCGGGGCTCCGAGGTGTCGACGGTGCTGGCGCTGCCCAGCCTGACCACGGTCGGTGACGGCGCGTTCCTGGCCGACGACACCCTGATGGCGCCGTACGAGCTGGGCGGCGGCTGGGTGCGGCTCGGCGAGGCGAAGGTCGGCGACCGGGCGTTCCTGGGCAACTCGGGGATGACCGCGCCGGGCCGCTCGGTGCCCAAGCGCGGCCTGGTGGGCGTGCTGTCGGCGACGCCGGCGAAGGCGAAGAAGGGCGGCTCGTACCTGGGCATGCCGCCGATGCGGCTGCCGCGCTCGGCGGACCAGGCCGACCAGAGCCTGACGTACGAGCCGCCGGCCCGGCTGCTGTGGGCGCGCGGGCTGGTCGAGCTGGGCCGGGTGGTGCCGGTGCTGGCCTCGGGCGCGCTGGGCCTGTTGACGGTGGCGGCGCTGTCCTGGCTGGCCGCGGGCTCGCCGCTGGGCGCCGCGCTGCTGTCGGGTGCGGTGCTGCTGGCGGCCGGCGCGGTGGCCTGCCTGGTGGCGGTGGCGGCGAAGTGGCTGCTGGTCGGACGCTTCCGGGCGGTGGAGCACCCGCTGTGGAGCGGCTTCGTGTGGCGCAACGAGCTGGCGGACACCTTCGTGGAGATGCTGGCGGTGCCGTGGCTGGTCGGCGCGGTGCCGGGCACGCCGGTGCTGAACCTGTGGCTGCGGGCGCTCGGCGCCGAGGTCGGGCACGGGGTCTGGTGCGAGAGCTACTGGCTGCCGGAGGCGGACCTGGTCACCCTGGGTGACGGGGTGAGCATCAACCGGGGCTGCGTCGTGCAGACCCACCTCTTCCACGACCGGATCATGCGGATGGATACTGTGGTCCTCCGCGAGGGCGCCACCCTGGGCCCGGGCGGGATCGTGCTGCCCGGCAGCACGGTGGGCGCGCGCAGCACGCTGGGCCCGGCCTCGCTGGTGATGCGTGCCGAGTCCGTCCCCGCCGACACCCGGTGGCTGGGCAACCCCATCGAGGCGTGGCAGGTCACGTCATGACCACGCCGAGCAGCACCACCCCGACCAGCAGCACCATCCCGACGAGCAGCACCACCCCGACCAGCAGTCGTCCCGGCCCGCAGGAAGCGCACGTCCCCGTGAAGCCCAAGCACGCCCCGGCCGCCGCCGGCGCCCCGGACCCGTACTTCCCGAACAGCGGTGACCACCGCTACCGGGTGCACCGCTACGAGCTGGCGCTGGACTACCGGCCCGGGCCCAACCGGCTGGCCGGCTCGGCCCGGCTGAGCGCGGTGACGGACGCGGCCCTGGCCGAGTTCGCGCTCGACCTCGCCGAATTCCGGATCGGCCGGGTGCTGGTCGACGGCCGGGCCGCCCGCTACACCCACCGCGGCGGCAAGCTGCGGATCCGTCCGGCGAAGGCGCTCTCGGCGGGCGCGGCCTTCACCGTCGAAGTGCACTACACCGGCAACCCGCGCCCGGTGCGCAGCCCGTGGGGCGGCCTGGGCTGGGAGGAGCTGACCGAGGGTGCGCTGGTGGCCAGCCAGCCGGTCGGCGCGCCGTCCTGGTTCCCCTGCAACGACCGGCCCGCCGACAAGGCGACCTACCAGCTGGCGGTCACCACGCCCTCCCCGTTCACGGTCGTGGCGAGCGGCCGGCTGCTGACCCGCACCACCCGCGCGTCCAGCACCACCTGGGTGTACGAGCAGAGCGCGCCGACCCCGACGTACCTGGTGACGGTGTCGATCGGGCACTACCGGGCGGTGCCGCTGGCCGCGCGCCCGGCCGTGCCGCAGACCGGGTACGTGCCGGAGCGCCTGGCCACCGGCTTCGCCCGGGACTTCTCCCGGCAGCCGGAGATGGCGGCGTACTTCGGCGAGGTGTTCGGGCCGTACCCGTTCGGCGAGTACGCGGTGGTCGTCGCGGACGAGGAGCTGGACGTCCCGGTGGAGGCGCAGGGCGTCGCCACCTTCGGCACCAACCACCTCGGCGGCGGCTGGGAGCGCGAGCGGCTGATCGCCCACGAGCTGGCCCACCAGTGGTTCGGCAACAGCGTCACGATCGCGAACTGGCGGCACATCTGGCTCAACGAGGGCTTCGCCAAGTACGCGGAGTGGCTCTGGTCGGAGCACACCGGCGGCCCCGGGGCGGCGGTGCACGCCGCCGCCGCGCACCACCTCCTGGCCGGGCTGCCGCAGGACCTGAACCTCGGCGACCCGGGCCGGAAGCTGATGTTCGACGACCGGCTGTACCAGCGCGGCGGCCTGCTCGTGCACGCGCTGCGGCGGGCGCTCGGCGACGAGGCCTTCTTCGCGATGCTGCGGGACTGGACGAGCATCCACCGGCACGGCGTCGTCGACACCGCCGACCTGCGGGCGCACGCCGCCCGTTACACCCCGGCGCCGCTCGGCCCGCTCTTCGAGGCCTGGCTGGAACGGCCGGAGCTGCCGCCGCTGCCGTAACTGCCGTAGCTGCCACCGCCGGGGCTGACGGGGCCACCGGGCCGAGGGGTCGTCACCCCGCGAGAAAATCGGCCCGGGCCCGGCGCCGGGCTGGACTACTGTCCGTCCACATGTCGATGAGTTTCGAAGACCACATGACCGACCTGCCCGCGGACCTGCTCCCCACCACCCGCCGCGCCCTGCTGCACCGGATCGCCGTCGCCCAGTCCGAGGCCCGTACGCCCTCGCTCGTCGCCGGCCTGGTGCGGGACGGGCGACCGGTGTGGAGCGGCGCCCGCAGCATGGTCGACGGCCACGCGCCCACCCCGGACGTCCAGTACCGGATCGGCTCGATCACCAAGACCTTCGTCGCGGTGCTGGTGCTGCGGCTGCGCGACGAGGGCCTGCTCGACCTCGCCGACCCGCTCTCCCGCCACCTGCCCGGCACCCCGGCCGACGGCGCGACCATCGCCCAGCTGCTCTCGCACTCCGCCGGGCTCGCCGCCGAGACCCCCGGCCCGTGGTGGGAGCGGACGGAGGGCTCGCTGCGGCCCCGCCTCGACGACCTCCTGGAGGCCGAACGCCCGCTCAAGCACCCGGTCGGACGGCGCCACCACTACTCCAACCCCGGCTACGCGCTGCTCGGTGCCCTGGTGGAGAAGCTGCGCGGGGAGCCCTGGGGCGAGGTGCTGCGCCGGGAGGTGCTGGCCCCGCTCGGCATGGACCGCACCACGCTGCTGCCCGCGCTCCCGCACGCCGGGGGCTTCGCCGTCCACCCGTGGGCGGACGTCATGCAGCCGGAACCGCTCACCGACACCGGTCTGATGGGCCCGGCCGGCCAACTCTGGTCCACCGGCGCCGACCTGGCCCGGTGGGCCGTCTTCCTCGCCGCCGGGGACGACAAGGTGCTGTCCGCCGACACCCTCGCCGAGATGCGCCGCCCCGCCGTCGCCCCGGACGACGCCGAGTGGACCAACACCTTCGGCCTCGGCCTGCAACTGCGCCGCCACGAGGGCCGGTTGCTGTACGGACACACCGGCTCGATGCCGGGGTTCACGGCCGCCCTGTGGATCAGCGAGGCCGACGGCCTGGCCGCGTTCACCCTGGCCAACGCCACCAGCGGCGTCAACGCCGCCCTGGCGGCCGAGTTGATCGCGCTCACCGCCGCGCACGAGCCCCGGCTGCCCGCGCCCTGGCGGCCGCTGCCCGAGGTGGACCCGGAGCTGACGGCGCTGACCGGCCCCTGGTACTGGGGCGCCGCGCCGAACGTCCTGCGGCTGCGGGCCGACCGCGTCCTGGAGCTCGCCCCGCTCTCCGGCGCCGGCCGGGGCTCGCGCTTCCGCCCCGAGGCGGACGGCACCTGGATCGGCCTGGACAACTACTACGCCGGGGAGACCCTGCGGGTGGTCCGCACCGCCGACGGCACGGTCGGCCACCTCGACATCGGCTCCTTCGTCTACACCCGCGAACCGTACGGCCCGGAGGCCGCCGTCCCGGGCGGCCTCGACCCGGAGGGCTGGCGGGCGTACTAGCTTCCCGAACCGGGACGGGGCCTGACCCGGACCGGACGGGAGCGGGACGGGACAACGGGGCGGGGGCGTGCGGTGCATCCGCACGCCCCCGTTGTCCACCCCCTGCGAACGAGCGCCCGGTGCCAGGCAGATGACCGGCAGGCCACGGGTGGTCCCATTCAACAGGTGCACATCTGCGCTCCGCCGTGCCGCAACGTGGATGCCAACCGACTCGGAGAGACATACCTCGACCGGTTCGCGTCCACGCCCAACCGCCTGCGGACCGGGACGGTGCCCTGGCGATCCACGGCACCGCCGATCGTGCTGCCCTGGAGGGTCCGCCATGACCACCGTCCCCACGTACGCTCCGTCCGCAGTCGCCCCCACCCACGACGCCCCGGCGGTCCCCGCCCCCCGCCCCGCCGCCCCGACCCCGGCCGCGACCCCGACCGCGGCGCCCGCCGCCTACACCGTCTCCCTCGCCCGCGACGAGGACGAGGTCCGGGCCGCCCAGCGGCTGCGCCACCAGGTGTTCGCCGCCGAGCTGGGCGCCGTCCTGCACAGCCCCGTCGCCGGCCTGGACATCGACGCCCTCGACGAGTACTGCGACCACCTGTTGGTCCGCGAGGGCGAGCACGGCACCGTCGTCGGCACCTACCGGCTGCTGCGCCCCGCGGCCGCCCGGCGGGCCGGACGGCTGTACTCGGAGGGCGAGTTCGACCTCTCCGCCCTGGCGCCCGTCCGCCCCGGCCTGGTCGAGCTCGGGCGCTCCTGCATCCACCCGGACCATCGGGGCAACGGCGCCGTCATCAACCTGATGTGGGGCGGCATCGCCCGCTACCTCGCCGACACCGGCAACACCTGGGTCGGCGGCTGCTGCTCGATCGGCCTGGAGGACGGCGGCGCCACCGCCGCCCGGGTCTGGGACACCGTCAGCGCCAAGCACCTCGCCCCCGAGGAGTACCGGGTCACCCCGCACCGCCGCTGGGACGCCACCGGCGTGCCGCGCGCCGAGCGCGGCGCCCTGCCGCCCCTGCTCCGCGGCTACCTGCGGCTCGGCGCCTGGGTCTGCGGCGAGCCCGCATACGACCCGGACTTCGACTGCGCCGACCTGTACGTGCTGCTGTCGCTGGAGCGCACCGACCCGCGCTACCTGCGGCACTTCCTCTCCGGGCTGCCGGGCCTGGGCGCCGCCTCGTGAGCGTCTGGCTGCCGACGGCGCCCTGCCGGCCCGAGACCTGCCTGGCCGAACCGTCGCCCGAGGTCTCCCACCCCCGGCGGGTGCTGCGGCTGACGGCCTGTCTGGCGGCCGTCCTGGCCGGCGTCGTGCTCAGCCTCCCCGCCCGGCTGCTCCCGCAGGGCGGCCGGGACCGGCTGGTCCGGCTCTGGGCGCGCCTCGTGCTGCGCACCCTCGGGGTGACCGTCCAGCTCACCGGGTCGGGCGGCGGCCCGGGCGGCGGCGGGGTGCTCGTGGTGGCCAACCACGTGTCCTGGCTGGACATCCCGCTGCTCGCGGCCGGTCGGCCGGGCCGGTCGCTGGCCAAGACGGAGGTCCGGCAGTGGCCGGTGCTCGGGCGGCTGGTCGCCTGGGGCGGCACCGTCTTCCTGGACCGCGACCGACTGCGGACGCTGCCGGACACGGTGGCGGCGGTGGCCGAGGTGCTGCGCTCCGGGCACCCGGTGATCGTCTTCCCGGAGGGCTCGACCTGGTGCGGGCGGGAGAGCGGCCGGTTCCGGCCCGCACTGTTCCAGGCCGCGGTGGCGGCGGGCGCCTTCGTCCAGCCGGTGACGATCCGCTACCGACTGGCCGACGGGCGCCCGACCAGCGTCCCCGCCTTCATCGGGGACGACGGGCTGCTCACCTCGCTCGCCCGGGTGGTCGCGGCGCGCGGGCTGGTCGCCGAGGTGACCTTCCTGCCGCCGATCCCACCGCCCACCCCACAGCCCACCCGGGCCGGCGCCCGGCGTGAGCTCGCCCGCGCGGCGCAGGCGGCGGTCGAGGGGATCCACTGACCGGCCGCCACCACGGCGGCCACCACGGCGGTCGGTCAGGCTCGGCGGGCCGTACGGGCGGGCGCGCCTCGGCCCGCTCCGTCGGCTCCACCGACCCCGCCGACCTTCTCGATTCCGCCCGCTGCGGCGGCCGCGGGCCGGCGGCGCCGGACGGCGGGGCGACCGGCCTGGTCCCGCCGAGCAGGACGGCGACCAGGACGGCGGAGACCCCGACCAGGTGCCGATCGCCTCGGCGCGCTCGCGTTCGTCGGTGAAGACGTGACGCAGCAGGGCGAGGCCGCCCGGGGTGAGCAGCGCGGCGCCGACGCCCTGGAGCATCCGGGCGCCGGCCAGCATGCCGATCGCCCCGGCGAGCGCGGCGACGGCGGAGCCGAGCGTGGACAGGGCGAGGCCGAGGCGGAACAGCCGGGTGCGGCGCTGACCACCTACCTGCTGAGCTCCTTCGGAGCTCCTTTGTCCAGGGCTTCGTCCTGCAGGAACAGTCGCCGATCTCGGCCACCGAGGCCCGGGCGCCAGCCGCCTGGAGGGCCGGCACCGGATCGTTCGTACCAGTGAGCCGTTCGCGTGAACCGCCTACGATACGAAGCATGATCGCCTATGCCCCAGCCGCCCTGTTCTTCCTGTTGTTCGGAGTCGGGGTACTGCGCGACCGTCGCCAGTTCAGCAACGCCGTCCTCCTCGGCATCGCCGTCTCGCTGCTCTCCCTCGCCCTGCTCGCCGAACTCCGCAAGGCGCCCACCCTGGTGGTGGAGATCGTGGCGGCGGCCATCTTCCTGCTGCCGGCCGTCGGCACGCTGGCCCTGATCTGGTTCCTGCTCTCCAACGGCATGACCATGATCCGCAAGGAGGGCATGCGGCCGGCCAACCTGCTGTCGCTGCTCGCCGGGCTCGGCATCATCGCCGTCAACGTGCTGCTGCTCGCCGCCCTCGTGACCGGCTCCCGGCGACTGGCCGTCCTGGCGGGCACCGCCCTTCTGGTGGTCCTCTACGTCTCCTTCCTCTTCGTCTGCTTCGTCGGCTACGCCTTCCTCTACGGCCGCCACCGGCCGCGCCGGGACGTGGACTTCGTGGTCGTGCTCGGCTCCGGACTGATCGGCGGCGAGCGCGTCCCGCCGCTGCTGGCCAGCCGGCTCAACCGGGGCCGCGAGGTGTACGAGCAGCAGGCCGCGCGCGGCAACCCGCCGGTGCTGATCACCTCGGGCGGCCAGGGCCCGGACGAGAAGCTGCCGGAGTCCCACGCGATGGCCGACTACCTGGTCGAACGCGGCTTCCCGGCCGAGCACATCGAGCGGGAGGACCGCTCGCGCACCACCGAGGAGAACCTGCTCCTCAGCAAGGCGATCATGGAGCGGGCCAAGCCCGGCTACCGCTGCGTCGTGGTCACCAACAACTTCCACGCCTTCCGGGCCGCACTGATGGCCCGCAAGACCGGCGTCAACGGACACGTCTTCGGCTCGCCCACCGCCAGGTACTACTGGCCGAGCGCGACCATCCGCGAGTTCGCGGCGGTGTTCCTCTCCCACAAGCTCGTCAACTTCGGGATCTGCGGCCTGCTCGCGTTCTTCGGGCTGCTCGCGGCCCTCTGAACCTCCCTGCCCACGCCTCCGGGTTCACCGCGTTCAGCAGTGCATCGCGTTCACCGCGTTCACCGCGTTCACCGCGTTCGACCGGCCTCGCGCCCCGGTCGCCGAGGCGGCCGGGGCCGCCCCGTCAGACCGCCGGGCGGGGCGTCAGGATCGCGCAGGTGGTGGTGGCGTGCGCGTAGAGCTTGCCGTCCGCCACCCCGACCACCCGCGCCTCGGCGGTCGCCATCGTCCGGCCCAGGTGCAGCACCTCTCCCTCGCAGCGCACCGGCTCCGAGTCCGCGAACAGCGGGCGCAGCATGTGGACGTTCAACTGCGTGGTCGTGTAGCCCACCCCGGCCGGCAGCCTGCTCAGCACGGCGCAACCGAGCGCCGAGTCGAGCAGGGTGGCCAGGTACCCGCCGTGCACGGTGTTCATCGGGTTCTGCAGGTGGTCGCCGAGGTGGCCCTCGAACACCGCCGTTCCCGGCTTCACCTCGATCAGGTGGAAGCCCATGGTGCTGCAGATCGAGGGCTCGGGGATGCGCCCGGCGATCCACTCCAGCAGGATCTCCTCCCCGGTCAGGTGGGTGTACTCGGCGATCGGCGGACCGGCCGTCCAGGTGTGGGTCCGGGTGCGCTGCTCCAGGCCGGCCGAAGGTTGCTGCTCGCCGGAGTCGATCTCAGAAGTCGTCATGGGATCAACCTGCCCGGTCCGCTGACAGGTCTCAAGTGCCCTACGGGGCACGGCCGTATGGTGCTCCGCGCCATGCCCGGGCGGTGGGCCTCGGATGACCACCACATGGCTCAGCGGTGCGCGGCGCGCCACGCTGCACGGCATCCGCCCCCACTCCTCCCCCACCCAGGAGTCTCGATGCCTCTGCGCCCCGTCGCCGCCGCGCTGTTGACGGCCGCCGCCCTGGCGGTCGCCACCGCCGCGCCCGTACCGGCCACCGCTGCCATCACAGCCGCCGCCCCCGGCGCCCCCGCTGCGGGTACCGCCGCCGTCACCGACACCCCGAGCGGTACCTTCCAGCAGGTCACCGGCTTCGGCGCCAACCCGGGCAACCTCGCGATGTACACCTACACCCCCGCCGGACTGCCGGGCGGCGCTCCCCTGGTGGTGGCACTGCACGGCTGCGTGCAGAGCGCCACCGACTACTACCGCAACTCCGGCTGGACCAAGTTCGCCGACCAGTACGGCTTCGCGGTGGTGTTCCCGCAGACCGGCAGCGCCAACAACAGCCTCTCCTGCTTCAGCTGGTTCGACGCGGGCAAGGACGCCCGGGGCGTCGGCGAGGCGGAGTCGGTCGCCGAGATGGTGACCAAGGCGAAGGCTCTGTACGGTTCGGACGCCCAGCGGGTGTTCGTCACCGGGCTCTCGGCCGGTGGCGGGATGGCCGCCGACCTGCTGGCCGACTACCCCGATGTGTTCGCCGGCGGGGCGATCGACTCCGGCCTGCCCGCCCACTGCGCCACCACCCAGAGCGCCGCCTCCGGCTGCCAGAACACCGACCAGGGGCTCACCCCGGCGCAGTGGGGCGACAAGGTCCGGGCCGCGTACCCGGGCTACACCGGGTCGTGGCCCCGGGTGGCGATCTGGCAGGGCAGCGCCGACACCACCGTCCGGCCGGTGAACGCGACCGAACTGCGCGACCAGTGGACGAACGTCCAGGGCGTCGACCGCCGGCCGACCGGCACCCGGAGCCTTCCTGGCAGTACCACCCAGGAGCTCTACGCCGACGCGTCCGGGCGGCCCGCCGTGGCGCTGTTCACGGTCAGCGGGATGGGCCACGGACTGGCCGTCCACCCGGGCTCCGGCACCGACCAGTGCGGGGCGACCGGCGCCTACTTCCTCGACACGATCTGCTCCAGCTACTACACCGCGCAGTTCTGGGGCCTCGACGGCGGTACCGGGCCCACCTCCCCCGGCCTGCCCGCCCCGAGCGGGCTGACCGCGACGCCGACCGCTGCCACCTCCGTCTCCCTCGGCTGGCAGTCCGTCAGCGGCGCGGCCTCCTACCGGGTCTACCGCGACGGCACTCAGGTCGGCAGTGCCACCGGCACGGCCTTCACCGACACCGGACTCACCGCCGGCACCACGTACGGCTACACCGTGGCGGCCGTCGACGCCTCCGGCACGGTGGGCGCCCGGTCCGCGACGGTCACGGCGACCACCCCGGGCGGCGCTCCCCAGTGCTTCACCGCCAGCAACTACGACCAGGTCCTGGCCGGCCGCGCCACCCAGAGCGGTGGACTGGCCTACGCCCTCGGCTCGGGCCAGAACATGGGGCTCTGGAACACCTTCGTCACCCACACCCTGAAGCAGACCGGCCCCCGCTACTACGTGCTCGCCGACAGCCAGTGCTGACCGGCGGCCGGCCGGGCAAGGACCTGCCAGGCCGGAACCGACCGAGCGACGGCCCAACGGCGTAGCGACGCCCCGCCGACGGCTCACCCCACCCCCTCCCCCGACCTGATCCCGGCGAACAGGTCGGTCTCGACGGCTCCCGCACCGGCCGCCCCACCGACCGCAGGCGCAGGCACCAGGCTCCGGGCCAGGTGGTAGTCCTCGGTCGGCCAGACCTCGCGCTCGATGTCCCGCGGGTGGGCCATGAACGCGTCGCCCGGCTGGACCTGGGTGGCGTGCGCCAGCATCGCCGCGTCCCGTACGACGAACTGCTCGGCGCACGGTATCCGGGTGGTGGTGGCCAGAGCGGGCGGGGTGTCGGGCCATCCGGCGAGCAACTCGCCCATGCCGGAGGGCACCCCGCGCTGCGTCATGGCGTCGTGGAGGGTCTGGAACCAGGCCCGGGAGAGCGCCAGGTGGTAGTAGAGCTTGGACGCCTGCCAGGGCTCGCCCGCCTCGGGGTAGCGCGCCGGGTCGGCGGCGGCCTCGAAGGCCTCGACGGTGACCTGGTGGGTCATCACGTGGTCGGGGTGCGGGTACCCGCCGGTCTCGTCGTAGGTGACCACCACCTGCGGGCGGAACTCCCGGATCAGTGCGACCAGCGGCGCCGCCGCGACCTCGACCGGCTGGGCGGCGAAGCAGCCCTCCGGCACCGGTTCGTCCGGACCGGGCATTCCGGAGTCGACGAAGCCGAGGAAGTGCTGGCGCACTCCGAGGATCTCGCGGGCGGCCGCCATCTCCTCTCGCCGGATCCGGGCGATGTCGGCCCGGACCTCGGGCCGGTCCAGGGCCGGGTTGAGCACCGAGCCGCGCTCGCCGCCGGTGCAGGTGGCGACCAGGACCTCCACGCCCTCGGCGGCGTACCGGGCGAGGGTGGCCCCGCCCTTGCTGGACTCGTCGTCGGGGTGCGCGTGCACGGTGAGCAGGCGCAGGCCGCCGGGGTGCTTGGTGAACATGGATACCTCCGTGGTTGTCATCGGATGATTCGGTCGTTCGATGGGTCCGTTTCGAGGCTTCGCCGGCTGGACGCCTGCGGGCCGACGGCCGGTCAGGCCGCGTTCTTACGGGTGTTCGGGTAGAGCCAGGCGGGCGCGATCGCCAGCGCGGACAGCGCCAGCACCCACCAGAACGTCTCGCCGAACGCCGCGCCCGGCTGCTCCGGCCGGCCGTACTGCGCCTGCTGGAGGACCAGCGTCAGCACCGCCGTGCCGAGCGCCCCGCCGACCCGGTTCAGCACGTTCACCGCACCGGCCGCCGCCGGCACCTGGGCCTTTTCGACGCTCCCGTACACCGCCGCCAGGCCGGGGATCGCGATGATCCCCATGCCCGCGCCGCGCAGCGCCAGCGAGCCGGCGATCAGCCAGTCGGCCGGGTCGGAACCGCTGCCCAGCTGGGTGAAGGCGAGCGTGCCGACCAGGGAGCAGGCGATGCCGATCATGATCAGCGGCCGCGGCGCGAAGCGGTCGGTTATTCGGGCCGCCAGCATCGCGGTCACCGCCGTGCCGAGGGCCTGCGGCGCCAGCAGCAGCCCGGCCTCCACCGCCCCGGCGTGCCTCTGCTGCTGGTAGTAGAGCGGCACCAGGAACATCGAGCTGTAGAGCACGGCGCCCTGGAGGAAGCTGTTCGCCGTCGCCACGGCGAAGCCGCGCCGGGCGAACAGCCACAGGTCGATCAGCGGTGTCCGGGCACCGCCGCGGGCCACCCGCAAGGCGTGCCCACCGTAGAGCGCCACCAGCACCGCACCGGCCACAAGGGCGACCCAGCCGGCCGTTCCACCGTCAGCGACCGTCGAGAGCCCGTAGAGCAGCGCGGTCAGGCCGGGCGAGAGCAGCGCCAGGCCGGTCGCGTCCAGCCGGGGCCCCGGCCCGTCCGAGGCTTCGTCGGCCGGCAGCCAGCGGGCCGCCAGCAGCAGGGTCAGCAGCCCGACCGGCACGTTCAGCAGGAACATCCAGCGCCAGTCGAGGTGCTCCAGCACCAGCCCGCCGAGGATCGGCCCCAGGACGGGGGCCAGGCTGATCGGGAGCATGAGGGTGCCCATCACCCGCCCGACCCTGGACGGCCCGGCCGCCTGTACCATGATCGCCTGGCCGAGCGGCTGGACCATGCCGCCGCCGATCCCCTGCAGCACCCGGAAGGCGATCAGACTGCCCGTCGACCAGGCCAGGCCGCACAGCGCCGATCCGAGCACGAACAGGACGACCGAGGCGAGCCACGCCCGCCGGGCCCCGAAGCGGCCGGCCGCCCAGCCCGAGAGCGGCATGGTCAGCGAGATCGCCAGCAGGTACCCCGTGGCCACCCACTGCACCGCCCCGAGCGAGCTGTGCAGATCCCGGGCGACGGAGTCGATGCCGACGTTGACGATCGTGGCGTCGAGCAGCGCGAGCACCGGGCCCAGCGCGAGCACCGCGCCCATCTTCCACAGGCCCGGCGGAATCGCCTCCGGACTCCCGGCCGGGACTTCCCCTCGCCGGCCCTTCGCGGTGGCTTCCGTGGTCATGCGCCCTCCCCTGTGACATCCCGTGAACCGCCCGTGCAGCGGCCCCTCCGGCGGCCTCCCCGGCCGCCCGAGAAGAACTTAGGACGAACCCAGTGATTAGGTCAAGCATAATTCCTGTGCTCGACCCAGTGGACTGCGCTAGGCTCCCGCCATGACCGAGACCGGGACAACGCCGAACCTGCGCGAGCTCAACAAGCGCCGCACCCGCGAGGCGATCTCGCACGCCGCCACCAGGCTCTTCATCGAGCAGGGCTTCGACCGGACGACCATCGCCGAGGTCGCGGCCGCCGCGGGCGTCGCCAAGATGACCGTCACCAACCACTTCCCGCGCAAGGAGGACCTCTTCTTCGACCTGCACGAGGAGATCGTCGGCCGGCTCGCCCGGGCCGTCGCCGCACGCGCCCCGGGCGAGTCCGCCCTGGCCGCGCTGCGCCGCGACTGCCTGGCCGGGATCGACCGGCACGACCCCAGGCTCGGCTTCTCCGGCCCGGCCTTCGCCCGCACGGTCGCGGACAGCCCCGCCCTGACCGCCCGCCTGCGCGAGCTGCACGAGCAGGGCGAGACGGCCCTCGCCGCAGCCCTGGCCGAGGCCGTGCACGAGAGACCCGTCGGCTTCGAGTGCCGGGTCGCCGCCGCACTGCTCGCCGCCGTCGACCGGGCGCTGGTCGCCGAGGTGTTCCGCCGCACCCTGGCCGACGAGGACCACGCCGCGATCGCCGCCGCGGTACGGCCCTCGGCGATCAGCGCCTACGACCGCCTGGAGGGTGCCCTGGGAGGCTTCGCCGTGCGGGAGGCCTGACGGCCGGCCCGTCCTTGGCGCCTTGACGAAAGGTTGGCCTGCTCATGGCAGAACGTTGGCGATCACCGCCCCTATGGTCGGCGCATGCCCTCACAGCCCATCAGGCCCACCGCTCTGCCGGTCCTGCCGTACCGCAAGCCCACCCGGGGCCGGGACTACTGGGTCATCAACGACGTCCTGCCCGATCCGGACGCCGTCCGCGAGCGCTGCCTGGCACGCGGCGACTGGACCGAGGGCTACCCCTACCGGCCCGAGGCCTGGCCCGGCCTGCGCACCATGCCGGGCCTGGAGCCCGAGGAGCTGGCCCGCGTCGAGGCCCTGGTCCGCAAGGCCACCGGCGCCTCCCGGCTCTGGGTCCAGGGCACCCCGGACGGCGGCACGCTCAACCACAACTGCGTCCAGGTCGTCGGCGCCGGAGAGTCGGAGTCCCGCCCGCACACCGACTCCCGCGCGCTCTGCCGCTACGCCGCCGTGCTCTACCTCAGCCCGGGCGCGCCCAAGGACGCCGGCACCAGCTTCTACCGCCAGCAGTTCCCCGGCGGCCGCCTCGGCGGCAACCTGGTCAACGCCCCGCACAACAACCTGGTCGAGGCGCTCGGCACCCGCCGCGTGCCCGCCGACCACTTCGTCGAGGACATCCGGGTCCCCAACCGCTACAACCAGCTGCTGCTCTACCACGCCAACCTGATCCACAGCGCCACCACCTACTACGGCGACGAGCTGGCGCAGCGCCGGATGACGGCCGTCTTCTTCTGGATGGCCTGACGCTCCCGCCTCACCCCGTCACCCCGTCACCCCGGCACCGGCCCCGTCCTCTCCAGCCCCCGGCCCCCGGCCCCGCCCCGACGCTCAGCCCGCCCCGACGTGGGCCAGGCTCGCCCGGGTCAGCGCCGCCGCCAGCCGCGCCAGGTCCTTCGCCGCGACCGTCCCCGCCAGGTCCTCCGGGCTCCCCGGGAGACCGAGCACCCGGGCCTCCTCCAGCACCCGCTCGTCGAAGAACGGCCGCAGCGAGGGCCAGACCGCCTGCGCCTCGCGGCGGAAGATCCCCGCCCCGACCGGCCCGATCCGGGGGAACTCCCGCAACAGAGCTCCGATCCGCTCCGGATCGCCCCCGGCCTCGTCCCGCAACCGCCGCAGGTCGCCGTGCCAGCGGTCGAGCAGCAGCTCGGCTCCCTGGCCGAGCGCGGTGGCGGTGCTCTCGTCGTAGCGCACGTAGTGGGCCCGGCCGAACGCGGCGATCAGCGTGCCGCGCCGGGCGTCCGCCATCGCGCGCGGCGTCCGCAGGCCGGCCGCCGACAGCTCCCGGGCCGCCGCCGTGGCGATGTCCGCACTGATCCGCACCGAACACAGGACGGTCAGGACGAGCAGCCGGTAGAGCGGCGAGGGCTTGTCCCGCAGTGTGATTCCGGCTTCCTCCGCATACGTGCGGCCGAACCTGTCCAGCAGCTCGGAAACGGTGGGTTCCATGACCTCCACCTCCTCCACCCACGCTTGCCCGGATTCAGGCCGCCCGCACCCGGGGACGCTCGCGACATGAACCAGCCCGCCACCACGCCCCACACCCCCGGCTCCGGCCGCGCCCCCGACGCCGCCCCCGTGCCGCCCACGGAGCGGATCCGCCCCGACTGGGCCGCGATCGACCAACTGCCCACCCCCGAGCTGCTCCGCCTGATGAACGCCGAGGACCGCGCCGTGCCCGCCGCCGTCGCCGGGCAGCTGGAGCGGATCGCCGCCGTGGTGGACGCGGTGGCCGCCCGGATGGCACGCGGCGGTCGGCTGGTCTACGCCGGCGCGGGGTCGGCCGGGCGGCTCGGTGTGCTGGACGCCGCGGAGTGCCCGCCGACCTTCGGCACCGATCCGGCGCTGGTCGTGGGCCTGATCGCGGGCGGCCGGACGGCCGTCACGGAGGCCGTCGAGGGCGCCGAGGACCGCTCCGACCTCGCCGAGGCCGACGTGGCCGCGCTCGGCCTCACCGCCGCCGACACGCTGGTCGGCGTCTCCGCGTCCGGCCGGACGCCGTACGCGGTGGCGGCCGTCCGGGCCGCGCGGGCCACCGGTGCGCTGACGGTCGGCCTGGCGTGCAACCGCGGTTCGGCGCTGGTGGCCGCCGCCGAGCTGGGCATCGAGGTGGAGGTCGGCCCCGAGGTGCTGGCCGGGTCGACGCGGCTCAAGGCGGGCACCGCACAGAAGCTGGTGCTCAACATGCTGTCCACGGCCGTGATGGTCCGCCTCGGCCGGACGTACGGAAATCTGATGGTCGACGTCCGGGCCACCAACGCCAAACTGCGCGAGCGCGCCCGCCGGATCGTCGCCGAGGCCACCGGCGCTGACGAGGAGGCCGTCCGCCACGCCCTCACCGCGACCGACGGCCGGGCGAAGGAGGCGGTCCTCGTCCTGCTCGCCGATGTGGACGCGCCCACCGCCGCCCGCCTCCTCACCGCCGCGGACGGCCACCTGCGCGACGCCCTACACGCAACGCGGGACACAACACCGCACCCGTCTCCACACGAAGCACCGCGCACAGCACCACGTACCGCCGACGGCCGCTGACCCGGTCGAGGCCACCCACGCAGGATCACACCCCGCGGGATCATCCCCGATCCAGCCGCAACCGGTCCGCCGTCACGACCTCGCCCGGACGCGGGAAGTCCAGTTCCACCGAGGCCGGGGCGAGCTCCAGCGAGGTCGCGAGCCCCCGGCCCGCAAGCTCTCAGCCCCCGTCCCCCACCCCGCGACCCTCGACCGACCCCTCACACCGTGAGCGCCCGCGACGATGCCCGGATCGGCGCCGGGAGTTCGGTGCTCCCCCGCAGGTAGCGGTCGACCGCGGCGGCCGCCGCCCGTCCCTCGGCGATCGCCCAGACGATCAGCGACTGCCCGCGCCCGGCGTCGCCCGCGACGAACACACCCTCCGTCGTGGTGGCGAAGCCGTCGTCCCTGGCGAGCGTGCCCTCCGGGCCGGTGGCGAGGCCGAGTTGGGCGAAGAGCCGCTGGTCCGGCTCCGGCCCGGTGAAGCCCAGGGCGAGCAGCACGAGTTGCGCCGGCAGGCGCTGCTCGGTGCCCGCCCGCGGGCTGCGGTCGGCGGGTTCGGCCTCGGCGAAGCGGACGGCGGCGAGCCGGCCATCCGGGCCCGGTTCGAAGGCCACGGTGGCCGCCGCGAACAGCCGGGGCCCGGCCCCGACGGCACCGGACTCCTCGTGCGAGGTGGTCTCCCGGTACACCTTGGGGTGGACGGGCCAGGGCTGCCCGGGCGCCCGACGCTCGGGCGGGCGCGGGTTGATGTCCAACTGGGTGACCGAGGCGGCGTGCTGGCGCAGCGCCGTCCCCAGGCAGTCGGCCGCGGTGTCCCCGCCACCGACGATCACTACGTGGCGGCCCTCGGCGGAGACCGGTGAGACCGGGCAGTCGCCCTCGTCCACCCGGTTCGCCCAGGTCAGGTACTCCATCGCCGGGTGCACCCCGGGCAGTTCGCGCCCGGCCACCGGCAGCTCCCGGCAGGCGGTGGCGCCGACCGCGACGACCAACGCGTCGTACCCGGCCCGCAGTTCCTCGCCCGCGACGTCCCGGCCGATCCACACCCCGGTGCAGAACGTCGTGCCCTCGGCCCGCAGCTGGTCGAGCCGCCGCTCCAGCCGGTGCTTCTCCAACCGGAACGGCGGGATGCCGTAGCGCAGCAGCCCGCCGGGGCGGTCGGCTCGTTCGTACACCGTGGTGGCGTGCCCGGCCCGGGTCAGCTGCTGGGCGGCGGCCAGCCCGGCCGGACCGGATCCGATCACCGCGACCCGCCCGCCACCACCACGCCCGCCACCGCCGGACCCATCACCACCACGCCCGCCACCGCCCGGCCGTCCCCCGCCGCCCCGCTCGGCCGGCCGCGGACCGTCCCACCCCTCCTCCCAGGCCCGGTCCGCAATGGCCAGCTCCACGTTCTTGATGGCCACCGCCGCCCCGTCGATCGCCAGGACACAGGCGCTCTCGCAGGGCGCCGGGCAGAGCCGCCCGGTGAACTCCGGGAAGTTGTTGGTCGCCAGCAGCCGGTCCGCCGCGGCCCGCCAGTCCCCGGCCGCCACCAGCCGGTTCCACTCCGGCACGAGGTTCCCGAGCGGGCAGGCGCTGTGGCAGAACGGCAGCCCGCAGTCCATGCACCGCTCCGCCTGCCCGCCCACCATCGGCAGCAGCTCCCCGGGCCGGTACACCTCCCGCCGGTCCGCCAGCCGTTCCCGCGCGTCCCGCCGCGCCCGCTCCGCGCGCGGGGTGGTGAGGAACGCCATCTGGTCTGGAAAGGCCTTCCGGTCTGCCATCACGGCCTCCGGCAGGACGTGCCGACACGGACCGGGCGGTCCGCCCGACGGCCGCGGCAGCGGGTGGCCGCCGGCGCCGTACGCCCGGTGTGGCCACGGTACGCCCACGGAGCAGCGCGCGAAAGCGGCGGCCGGACGAGCCCGCCGGGGCAGCCGCAGGAGCCCGCCAGGACAGCCGTACGAGACCGCCGGGACGACCCGCGGCCCCGCCGGTAACCGCCGTGAGCACGCCAGGGAGAATCCTCGTCATGACCCACACCGTGCTGATCGCCGAGGACGACCGGGCCATCCGCGACTCGCTCGGCCGCGCGCTGATGCTGCAGGGCTACCGGGTGCGGATCGCCGCGAACGGTACCCAGACCCTGGCCGTCCTCGCCGAGCAACGCCCGGACGTCCTGGTGCTCGACGTGATGATGCCCGAGCCGGACGGGCTGGAGGTCTGCCGCCGGCTGCGCGAGGCCGGCGACCGCACCCCGGTGCTGATGCTCACCGCCCGGGTCGAGGTCCCGGACCGGATCGCCGGTCTGGACGCCGGGGCCGACGACTACCTGGTCAAGCCCTTCGACGTGGAGGAGCTGTTCGCCCGGCTGCGCGCCCTGCTGCGCCGCAACCCGCCCGCCCCCGCCGCCGAGGTCCTTGCCGTCGCCGACCTGCGGATCGAGCCGCCCGCCCGGCGGGCCTGGCGCGCCGGGGAGGAGCTCGAACTCTCCCGCACCGAGTTCGACCTGCTGGAGCTGCTGGCCCGGCACGCCGGAGCCGTCCTCGACCAGGCGACCCTGTACGAGCGGATCTGGGGGTACGACTTCGGCCCGGGTTCGAAGAACCTCGCCGTCTTCATCGGCTACCTGCGCCGCAAGCTCGACCGCCCCGGTCTGCCCCCGCTGATCCACACCGTCCGCGGCGTCGGCTACACGCTGCGCCGCCAGTGACCGGCCCGGCGGCGCCCCGGAGCCCGCGCCTGCCGCGCACCGGGCTGCGCACCACCCTCTCGCTCGCCTTCGCCGCGATGGCGGCGCTGGTCGCGGTGGTGATCGGCCTGCTCGGCTACCGCGCGGCTGCCCACCTGATCCGCGACGACGAGACGGACGACTTCACCTCGGCCGTACGGGCGGTGAGCGGCCAGGTCGAGCGCGAGAGGCTGTACCCGGGGGACTTCAGCAGCCCGAGCGGACTGGGCGAGCAGCTGCTGCACCCGATCCGGGTCACCGCGCAGCCCCTGGACAGCGACGGGGTCGTCCTCCCGGGCAGCGCCCACCTCGACGTCCCGACCACGGCGGCCGACCGCGAGCTCGCCCGCGCCGACACCCCCGCCCGGACGGTGACGGACATGCGCCGGCTCGGCCGCAACACCTGCCGGGTGGGCGTGGTCTCGCTCGGCGGCGGCCGCGGCGCCGTCCAGATCGTGCAGCAACTCGGCGACATCGAGGAGCTGTTGGAGAAGCTGCGCCGGCAGATGGTGGCCGTGGTGGCCGCCGTCGTGCTGATCGGGGGTTCGGCCGGCTGGCTGCTCGCCGGACGGATCACCGGCCGGCTGGTCCGACTCACCGACGCGGCCGAACTGGTCGCCGCCAGCGGGCGGTTGGATGTCCCGGTGCCCGCTGCCGGGACGGACGAGGTGGGCCGGCTCGGCCGCGCCTTCGACCGGATGCTGGTCCGGCTCGCCACCGCCAAGGAGAACCAGCGCCGTCTGGTCCAGGACGCCGGGCACGAGCTGCGCACCCCGCTGACCAGCCTGCGCACCAACCTCTCGGTGCTGCCCGCCCTGGACCGGCTGCCGCCCTCGGAGCGCGCTGCGCTGATGGCCGATCTGGCAGAGGAAGCACGGGAGTTGACCCAACTGGTGGAGGAGCTGGTGGCGCTCGCGGCGGACCGCAAGGCGGACGGGGAACCGGTCGAGGTGGTGCTGGCCGAGCTGGTCCAGCGGGCCGCCGCACAGGCCCGGCGGCGCAGTGACCGGGAGATCACCGTGGACGCGGACGACACCGTCGTCACCGCCCACCCGGACGCGCTGGCCCGCGCGGTGGGCAACCTGCTGGACAACGCCGCCAAGTTCGACCCGGCCGGGACGGGCCCGATCGAGATAGTGGTGCGCGGCCCCCGGGTGGAGGTGCGCGACCGCGGCCCGGGCATCGAGGAGGCCGATCTCGACCGGGTCTTCGACCGCTTCTACCGGGCCACCGCCGCCCGCAGCCTGCCCGGTTCGGGGCTGGGCCTGGCGATCGTGCACGAGGTCGCCCGCTCGCACGGCGGCACCGCCTTCGCCGCCAACCGGGAGGGCGGCGGAGCGGCCATCGGCTTCACCCTCGGCCCCTGACCCTCGCGGACGCGCGCACGAACAGACGCCCGAGCAGACACCCGAGCAGGCCATGAGCAGACACGGCGGGCCCGGTACGCAGCAACGCGCCGGGCCCGCCCGCACATCACCTCAGCACATCACCTCAGCACGTCAGCACGTCAGACGGCCGCCAGCAGCCCCCGCCCGAGCCAGTCGGCGTTGTCCTTCACGCCCGGCAGGACGAAGAAGTACCCGCCGCCGGTCGGCGAGATGTAGTCCACCAGCGGCTCGCCGATGAGCCGGGTCTGGCTGGCCTCGAACTGCCGCACCACGTCCTGCTGGTAGCAGCAGAACACCAGCCCCATGTCCAGGTTGCCCGCCGCGTCGACGCCCCGGTCGTAGTTGAAGCCCCGGCGCAGGATGCGGGAGGCGTCGGTGTCGGCAGTGCGCGGGTTGGCGAGCCGGATGTGCGCGTCGAGCGGGATCGCCGTGCCGTCCGGGTCCTTGGCGTAGTCCGGCGCGTCGGTCTCCTGACGGCCGTCCAGCGGCGCGCCGGTGTCGCGGCGGCGGCCGAACATCTTCTCCTGCTCGCTGAGTTTGACGCGGTCCCAGAACTCGATCAGCATCCGGATGATCCGGATCACCTGGTAGCTGCCGCCGGTCGCCCAGGCGGGCTCGCCCTGCCCGTCGGTGACCCAGACCAGCCGGTCCATCTCGCGCGAGGAGGTGGTGTCCGGGTTGACGATGCCGTCCTTGAAGCCGAGCAGGTTGCGCTGGGCTCCGTCCGGGCGGGACTGGTTCTGGAAGCCGTCGATCCGCCAGAGGATCTGCATCGCGCCCCGGGTGTGCCGGGTGATGTCGCGCAGCGCGTGCAGCACGGTGTCCTGGCGGTCGGCGCAGATCTGCAGCGAGAGGTCGCCGTGCAGTTCGGCGGCCTGCAGGTTGTCGTTGGGGA
The DNA here is from genome assembly GCF_003635085.1 of Streptomyces sp. 1114.5. Classification (NCBI taxonomy): domain Bacteria; kingdom Bacillati; phylum Actinomycetota; class Actinomycetes; order Kitasatosporales; family Streptomycetaceae; genus Streptomyces; species Streptomyces sp. 1114.5. The sequence continues at coordinate 4,714,633 of NZ_RBXE01000001.1, read as the reverse complement.
AGGTCTTCATCGGCGCCAGCTTGGCCGGTTTGGCCTTGGCCAGTCCGTAGCGGTCGTCGAAGAGCGAGGCGCCGACGCCGACGGTGACGGTCAGGTTGTCGGTGGGGACGGTCGGCCCGAGGATGCCGCTGTCCGAGGGCGGCGCGCCGACGCCGAGGTCCGGCGGGGTGCCGCCGGCGGTGAGGAAGCGGATCCGCTCGGTCAGGATCCTGAGGAGTTCTTCGAGGCCCTTGCGGTCCTGGGCGATCACCTGGCAGGAGACGAAGGCCGCGTGGCCGGGGGCGGGGGTGGTGATGCCGGCTTGGTGGTCGCCGTGGAACGACACCGCGCCGCTCTTGGCCTGGTGGCCGTCCCCGGCGGCGGCCGGACCGGCGCCGAGGGTGAAGGCGCCGCCGGCGAGCACGGCCGCTCCGGCGCCCGCCCCGAGCGCGGCCCGGACGAACCCGCGCCGGGCCGGCCCGGCCGGGCACCCGCCCTGCGCAGCGGAAGCTTCGGCCGGGTCGGCGGCGGAGTGCGGGAAGGGGCAGGAGCCGGCGGCTGCGGTGTGGTCGGTCATCAGGCGGCCTTCCGGACTTCGAGCAGGGCGGGGATGGGGGCGAGGTCTTCGAGCAGCTGTCCGGTGGCGCCGTTGATCCGGCGGCGGCCGTCGGCGGGGAGCCGGTCGACCGGGGTCCAGCCCTCGGGCGTACGGGCGGCGGCGACGAGGTCCCCGAGCCGCTTCATCCCGGCGTTCACCCGGACCAGGACCTGCGGGTCGCGTTCGTCGAGCAGCGGCTGCAGCAGCGTCAGCAGCTCCTGGGTGCCGGCCAGGTTGGCCTGGGCGGTGGCCAGGTTGGTGCCGCTGCCCATGTCGGTGTCGCCGGTGAGCTCGAACTGGAGGGTGTTCTCCAGGATCTCGTGGGCGCGCAGCGGCAGGTCGCCCGGCGCGAAGTCCTGGGTGGGGAAGTCGTGCACCAGCTTGGCGACGTTCTGCGCCAGCTCGTCGGCGACGGGCGTCAGGTCGGCGGCGGACTGGCCGTGCCAGAGACCGTACTCCAGCCGCAGGAAGCCGGTGAAGCCCTTGTCCTGGTACTTGTCGGCGAGGCCGTCCGCGCGCCCGTCGATCTTGCCGTCGAGGTCGGCGAAGGTGCCGTAGGCGGCGCCCAGCGAGGCGTACTGCAGGTGCGCGGCGAGCCAGTCGGCCTTGGCGGCGGCGAGGTCGCCGGAGTGCACGTCGGTCTGCAGCTTCTGGGTCTGCGTCATGAGGGTCGTCAGGCCCTGGGTGACGTAGTCCTTGTAGGCGTCGAGCGGGCCCTTGAGGTCGTCTTCGGAGACGGGCTTGACGGCCTTGACCTCGCTGCCGCCGGTGATGTGCACGGCAGCTGAGGTGACGGCGTTCCCGCCGGTGGGCACGCAGCGCCAGGCGTAGTCCCCGGAGCCGATGGTGGCGGTCAGGGCCCGGGTGGTGCCGGGTGCCAGGCCTTCGATCTCGCCGTAGACCGCGCCGGTGCCCGGGTTCACCAGGTACACCTCGGACACCTTGTCACCGGTGTTGTGCATCTGGAACACCTGCTGGCCGGGCTGCGGGGCGGCGAAGCCCTTTCCGCAGTCCTGCTCGGAGACGGACACGGTGGCGGCGCTGTCCTGCTTGCCGTCGCCGACCGCGATCACGGCCCCGGCCAGCACCACCGGCACGGCGACCAGCGCGGTCGGCAGCACCCAGCGCGGACGGCCCGAACGCCCCGCCCCGTCCCCGCCCTTCACCTCAGCCGGACCCGAACCCGAACCCGAACCCGACGCCGGCGCCGGCGCCGAAGCGGGCACCGCACCACCCCGCACACCCTCGACGAACATCGTCATCACCACGCCCAGGTACGCGACGTACCCCACCACCTGCAGGACCGTCATGGTGACGGTCAGGTTGAGCGTCCCCTGGACGAGCGTGGCGTACCAGGACGAGGCGTCCAGCTGCCCGCTCAGGTCGAAGGCGTACGTGCCCCCGCCGCCGACCAGGCCGGACTCCTGCAGGTCGCGCAGCCCGTAGCCGAGCACGCCCGCCGCGACGACGATCAGACCGGCGCCGGTGACGGTGAAGAACCGGGTGAGGTTCATCTTCAGCGCGCGCCGGTACAGGCCCCAGCAGAGCGCGGTGGCGAGCACCAGGCCGACGGCCGCGCCGATCAGCGGCCCGGTGGTCTCCCCGGCGGTGCGCACGTTCGTCCACAGGAAGAGGGAAGTCTCCAGGCCCTCGCGGGCGACCGCCAGGAAGCTGGTGAGGACCAGCGCGCCGGCGCCGATCGCCAGCGAGGCCTGGACCTTCTCCTTCAGTTCGGCGGAGAGGGTGCGCGCCGAGCGCCGCATCCAGAACACCATCGCGGTGACGAAGCAGACGGCGATCAGGCTGAGCACGCCGCCGAACGCCTCCTGGGCGTGGCCGGAGAGGTTGGCCGCGGTGAAGGTGAGCACCGCGCCGAAGCTCAGGCTGAGTGCGAGGGCCGCCGCGACGCCCGTCCACACCTGGGGCAGCCGGGCCTTCTGGTCCGCCCGGACCAGTGTGGCGATCAGGATCGACACGATCAGTCCGGCTTCCAGGCCCTCGCGCAGCCCGATCAGGAAGCTGGGAAACGCCTCATCCCACATGCAGCGGGCTCCTCCCCCGGGGCGTCCCGGGTCGTCACCGGTCCTCGCTCCGCCGCGGTGGCGGTGGAGCGGCAAGCCGAACGCCCCGGACGTCGTGGTCCAGGGCGCTTCGGATTAGCTTAGGCAAACCTTAGAGCCGCGCTGGTCAACTGCACCCCTACGCAAGGTAAGGGTTCGGTATGGGAACCCCCGGGTGCCCCCCGAAACCGCGCGTCAGCGCGGCCCACCCGGGCACTGCCGACCGCGCGGGCGACGCGTCAACCCCACCACTGCTCCGGCACCGGCTCCGGTTCGGCCGGGACCGTCACCGGTTCGGCGGAGCGCACCAGCAGATCGCCGGCCTCCGTCTCGCCGACCAGGTACCCGCACTCGCGCAGCACGAGGGCGGCCGCGCCACTCAGCGCCGCCCGCGCCTCCCGGGTGGGCGGCCCGTCCGGCTCCGCGCCCGGCGTCCAGCCGACCACCACGCCCTCGGGGTGATGGCCGATCCGCAGCGGCGAGAGGCCCGGTGCGGTGTCGAACCCGGCGCGGGCCAGGGCCTCGGTGACGTGCTCGAACAGTTCACGGTGATCCACCATTGGCGCAGCGTAGGCCGTGGGTCGTGCGACTCCCGGACGCGGCGCGCGCCGAAACGGTTCAGCGGCACCCGAGCGCAGCATCGCCCACCGTTGGGCCGACCGGCGGCCAGCCGATCGGGCGTCAGGAACCCCCGTCCGGCCCGACACGAGCGGCCGGACGGACCGATGGACGTGCACAGTCGGCCCCCTGCCGACAGCATGACAGAGTAAGCGCTCCATCACCCTGAGCAACGGGTCCAGCAGACCGCCCGGTCCGCGCGCCGGTCCGGCCGGCGGACCCGTATCGAGAGGTCCCATGATCACAACACTTCGCCGGCCGGGGTTCCCGCCGGCGGGTCTCCAGCACGCCGCGCCGAGGACGCCGGGGAGCCCGTCGTGAGAACCGACCAGCAGTCGCAGCCGGGACCGGTGACCAGCACGCGCGCCCAGCCCGCGAACAAGGCCGAGGCGCTGGCCGACTGGACCGACGGCCGGCTCGGCATCTACGCCTTGGCCAAGTCCAATCTGCGCAAGATCTTCCCGGACCACTGGTCCTTCATGCTGGGCGAGGTCGCGCTCTACACCTTCGTCATCATCATCCTGACGGGCGTCTGGCTGACCCTCTTCTTCAACCCGAGCATGGGCGAGGTCGTCTACGACGGCAGCTACGTCCCGCTCAAGGGCATCCCGATGTCCGAGGCCTACGCGTCCACGATGAGGATCAGCTTCGAGGTGCGCGGCGGCCTGCTGATGCGCCAGATCCACCACTGGGCCGCGATCGTCTTCATCGCCTCGATGTTCACGCACATGCTGCGCGTCTTCTTCACCGGCGCGTTCCGCAAGCCCCGCGAGATCAACTGGATCTTCGGGGCGCTGCTGCTGTTCCTCGGCATGTTCGACGGCTTCATGGGCTACTCGCTGCCGGACGACCTGCTCTCCGGCACCGGCATCCGCTTCATGGAGGGCGCGATCCTCGCCATCCCGATCGTCGGCACGTACCTGCAGTTCTTCATGTTCGGCGGCGAATTCCCCGGGCAGGACATCATCCCGCGACTGTTCACCGTCCACATCCTGCTGATCCCGGGGGTCATGCTCGGGCTCCTGGTGGCCCACCTGATCCTGGTCTTCTACCACAAGCACACCCAGTTCGCCGGGCCCGGCCGGACCAACCAGAACGTGGTCGGCATGCCGCTTATGCCGGTCTACATGGCCAAGGCGGGCGGCTTCTTCTTCCTGGTCTTCGGCGTGGTCGCGGCGATGTCGGCGATCGCCACGGTCAACCCGATCTGGGCGTACGGCCCGTACCGGCCCGACCAGGTCTCCACGGACGCCCAGCCGGACTGGTACATGGGCTTCTCCGAAGGCCTGATCCGCGTGATGCCCGGCTGGGAGATCAGCGTCTGGGGCGGCCACACCCTGAACCTCGGGGTGTTCATCCCGCTGATGGTCTTCCCGCTCGTGCTGCTGCTCATCTGGTGCTGGCCGTTCCTGGAGGCCTGGGTCACCGGGGACCGCGGGGAGCACCACATCGCCGACCGGCCGCGCAACGCCCCGGTCCGTACGGCCTTCGGCGCGGCCTGGGTCAGCCTCTACCTGATCCTGCTGGCCGGCGGCGGCAACGACCTGCTGGCCACCCACTTCCACCTCTCGATCAACGCGATCACCTACGCGGTGCGGGCCGGCTTCTTCGCCCTGCCGGTGATCGTCTTCGTGATCACCAAGCGGTGGTGCCTGGGCCTCCAGCGGCGGGACAAGGAGAAGGTGCTGCACGGCCGGGAGACCGGTGTCATCAAGCGGCTCCAGCACGGCGAGTTCATCGAGATCCACGAGCCGCTGCCGCAGGCCCGGCTGCACACCCTCACGGCACACGACCAGCCGCAGCCGACGGTGCTGCCGCCCGAGGTGGACGAGAACGGCGTGGTCCGCAAGGCCGGGCTGCTGACCCGCGCGCGGGTCAAGCTGTCCCGCGGCTTCTACGGGCAGGACAGCCAGATCGCCAAGCCCACCGCGGAGGAGCACACCGAGGTCACCAGCGGCCACGGCCACCACTGATCCCGCCTCCGGGCACGACGAGGGCCCGCCGCGCCGTTGCCGGCGCGGCGGGCCCTCAGCCGTGTTCCGGGTGCGGCCTCAGCTGCGCAGGGCGGCCGGGACGACCGCGAACAGCGCGGCCGCCAGGGTGACGGAGAGGCAGAGCGCGGCCCAGCGGGTACAGAACCGGCGGCACTCGCTGCGGTAGCGGGCGGCCAGTCGGCGACAGCGCTCGACGGCGCGGTCCACGACCTCCTCGGCGTACCGCAGCCGGTCGGCGGTGTAGGCCAGTTCCAGGCTCTCCCGCTCGGCGTCGGGCAGCCAGGGGAACTGCCCGGCGAAGGCCCGGGCGTCCCGCTCGGCCGCCGCGACCTCCGCCTCCCAGGCCAGGTAGCCCTCGATCCGGGCGAACTCCGCCCGGGAACCGGCCCGGCCGCCGCTCCCGGCCGGCCGGCCCCGGCGCGGGTTCCGCGCTCTCGGCGGACGCTGTCTGCCACCCATGACCGCTCCTCGTCTGCCGTCGGGCCGTCGGGCCCTCCGGCCGCAAAAAACCTGCGGGGACGGGCCCCTGCGCGGATGCGCCGCGCGACCAGGCAACTACTATCAGCGACGAACCGCAGGTGGCAGGCGGCTCGCCACCGGCCCGTACGGCCGAAAAAACTTGCGTGCCGCGCACTCTTGCGCGTCACGCATTTTTTGGTGAGAGTAGTGGCCATGACGACGGATCGGCCCGGTCTGCGGGAACGGAAGAAGGCCGCGACGCGGGAGGCACTGAGCTGGGCGGCGCTGCGCCTGGCCGTGGAACGGGGGCTGGAGAACGTCCGGGTGGAGGACATCGCGGCCGCGGCCGGAGTTTCCCCGCGCACCTACAACAACTACTTCTCCAGCAAGGCCGAGGCGATCGTCTTCCGGCACCGCGACCGGGTCCTGCAGGCCGCCGAGGCACTGCGGGCCCGCCCGGCGGAGGAGCCGCTGTGGGAGGCGCTGACCCGCGCCCTCGCCGCACCCTTCGACGGCGCGACCGAGGATCCCGACCCGCAGTGGGTCGCCGCCGTACGGCTGCTGCTGCGCGAACCCGCGCTCCAGGCCGAGCTGGTCCGCGGCAGCGCCGCGACCCGGGCCGAGCTGGCGGCGGCGGTCGCCGCCCGGACCGGGACCGACGCCGACCGGGACCTCTACCCGAAACTGGTCGCCTCGGCCGCGCTCTCCGCGCTGCAGGTCGCCAACGAGCACTACCTGACCGCCGACCCGGTGGTTCCGTTCCTGCCGGTGTTCACCGAGGCACTCCGCCAACTCACGGCCGGGCTGCCCGATCCGTCGGCGCACTGAACTCGCTTCGTCCAAGGGGGATTCGACATGGTCAACGATGTCGTCATCGTCGGCGCCGGCCCGGTCGGGCTGTTCCTGGCCTGCGAACTGGCGCTGGCCGGGGTCCGGCCGGAGGTGCTGGACCGGCTGCCCGCGCGCTCGGGCGCGCAGAAGGCCAACGGGCTGGTCGGGCAAGTGATCCGGCTGCTCGACCACCGTGGCCTCCACCAGCCGATCAGCGGCGCCCCGGGCGCGCCGCAGCCCGTGCCGCGCTTCGTGTTCGGCGCCTTCCCGCTGGAACTGCACCGGCTCGACCCCAACCCGCTGTACGCCGTACCGGTGCCCCAGCACCGGATCGAGGAGGTCCTGGAGCAGCGCGCCCGCGAACTGGGCGTCACCGTGCGCCGCGGCTGTGAGGTCACCGGGTTCACCCAGGACCCGTCCGGGGTGACGGTCGACTACCAGGACCCCGACGGCGAGGGGCAGTTGCACGCCCGCTACCTGGTCGGCGCGGACGGCGGCCGCAGCACCGTCCGCAAGCTCGCCGGCATCGGCTTCCCCGGCGTCACCTCGCCCGACCCGGTCTCGCGGATCGCCCACGTGCGGCCGCCCGAGGGCGCCCGGCTCACCGAGGACGGCGACGTCCTGCTGCCCGGCTGCCCGATCCCGTTCCGCCCCTTCACCCACACCCGCACCGAGCACGGCGTGTTCGTCCTCGCGCCCTTCAACCCGGAGGCCGTCATGGTCGCCACCATGGAGTGGGGCGGCCCGCCGGCCGACGAGGAGACACCGCTCACCCTGGACGAACTGCGCGCCAGCATCCGCCGGGTGACCGGCGCCGACCTGGAACTCGTCCCCGCCCCGACGGCCGGCCCCTTCACTCCTCGCCGCCAGGCCGGCCACAACACCCGGCTCGCCGAGCGCTACCGGCAGGGCCGCGTCCTGTTGGTCGGCGACGCCGCGCACGTGCACGCCGCGACCGGCGGCCCGGGCCTCAACCTCGGCCTGCAGGACGCCGCCAACCTCGGCTGGAAGCTCGCCGCCGAACTGCGGGGGTGGGCCCCACCTGGCCTCCTGGACAGCTACCACCGCGAACGGCACCCGATCGGCGAGCGGGTCTTCATGCACTCGCAGGCCCAACTGGCCCTGATGGCCCCCGGCCCCGGCACCACGGCCCTGCGCGCCCTGTTCGGCGAACTGCTGTCCCACGAGGACAACCTCGGACGGATCGCCGCACTGATGGCCGGCAGCGACATCCGCTACGACACCGACTGCCCGCACCCGCTCGCCGGGCGCTTCGCACCGGACCTCGCGCTCAGCACCGCCAACGGGCCCGTCCGACTCGCCGAACTCACCCGTGGCGGACGCCCGTTGCTGCTCGACCTCACCGGCGGGCAGGACCCGGACCACGCGGCGGGCTGGACGGACCGGGTGGACGCCGTGGCCGCCGACTGCGCCGAGCCCCCGGCCGGCGCCCTGCTGCTGCGCCCGGACGGCTACGTGGTCTGGGCCTCGGCCGTCGGCGAACCGGACCCGGACGGGCTGAGGCGGGCGCTGCGCACCTGGTTCGGCGACCCCCGCGCCTGAGGTCGCCCCGGTCACCCTGTCCGCCGACGGGATCGGGACGTGGGGACGTGCGCCACCGGTTCCCCCGCGTCCGACGCTCCGTCAACTAGGGTCGTCGCCGGCACGTCCGGCAGGGGCGGGCCTCCACCTGACGAAACGGGGAAACGGTGCGGATCGGAATCATCGGCACGGGCATGGTCGGGCAGAAGCTGGGGAGCAAGCTGGTCGCGCTCGGCCACCAGGTGACGCTGGGCTCCCGGAGCAAGGACAACGAGAAGGGGTCGGCCTGGGCCGGACAGGCCGGCCCCGACGCCCACGCCGGGACCTTCGCCGACGCGGCCGCCTTCGGCGAGGTGGTGCTCAACGCCACCGGCGGGACGGTCGCGCTGGAGGCGCTGCGGGCCGCCGGAGCGGAAAACCTCGCGGGGAAGCTGCTGATCGACGTCTCCAACCCGCTGGTGTTCGCCCCGGACGGCCAGGTGACCCTCGACCCGGTGAACACCGACAGTGTCGGCGAGCGGATCCAGCGCGAGTTCCCCGCGGCCCGGGTGGTCAAGGCGCTCAACACCGTCAACTGCGAGCTGATGGTGGAGCCGGGCCGGCTGACCGGCGAGCACAACCTCTTCGTCGCCGGGAACGACGCGGCCGCCAAGGCCGAGACCGTCGCACTGCTCGGCGAGTTCGGCTGGCCGGCCGAGTGGATCATCGACCTCGGGGACGTCTCGGCCGCCCGGGCGATGGAGATGCTGATGCCGTTCTGGCTCCGGATGATGCGGCACTTCGGCGACGCCGAGTTCAACTACTCCTTCCGCCGCCCCGCGTGACGCGGCCGGGTCCGGCGGGCGGCGCGGGCCGCCGCCGGGCCCCGGGCGGGTGGGAGCCCGCCCGGGGGGTGGGGGAGAATGGACCCATGTCCCGACGTCCTTCCGCGCCCCGCGCCGCCGCTCCCCGGCTGCTGCCCTCCTCCCCCTGCCCGTGCGGCCTGCCCGCCGCCTACGGCGACTGCTGCGGCCGGCTGCACCGCGGCCAGGCGGCGGCCGGCACCGCCGAGGCCCTGATGCGCTCCCGGTTCAGCGCCTTCGCCGCCCAGGACGAGGCGTACCTGCTGCGCACCTGGCACCCGGACACCCGGCCCGCCGAGGTCGGCTTCGACCCGGCGCTGCGCTGGACACGGCTGGAGGTGGTCTCCACCAGCGAGGGCGGGGCGTTCCACGCGGAGGGCACGGTCGCGTTCCGGGCGTACTGGACGGAGGGCCGCGAGGAGGGCGTGCTCACCGAGCACAGCCGCTTCGTGCGGCACGAGGGCGCCTGGGTGTACCTGGACGCCCTCTCGCTCGGCTGAGCAGCCCTACAGGTAGTCGTCCAGCCGGCCCAGGGTGAAGCCGGCCGCGGTGACGTCGTTGACGACCTTGCGCAGCAGGTCCGGCATGGTCGCCTTCCAGATGTCGGGGCCGCGGAAGTGGGTGAGGATGATGTCGCCCGGGTGGAGTTGGCGGTCGTCGTAGCGCCACTCCATGTGGTCCGGGAAGGCCTCCTCGTTCCACAGCGGCACCGCCTCCACCCCGCAGGAGGCCGCCGCGCGCAGCGTGTCGTCGTTGTACTCGCCGTACGGCGGCCGGAACAGCCGGGGGCGGACGCCGATCTGCTGCTCCAGCTGGTCCTGCTGGTTGCAGATCTCCTGGCGCTGGGTCTCGTAGTCCAGGACCTTCAGGTTGCGGTGGTTGATCGTGTGGTTGTTGATCTCCACGCCCTGGGCGTGCATGTCGCGGAAGTACCCGTAGTTCTCGCGGACGAGGTAGTCGGAGACGAAGGCGCTGAACGGGACGCCCAGTTCCTCGGCCATCCGGGAGAACTCCGGGTTCTTCTCGGCGCCGTCGTCGACGGTGAGGAAGACCACCTTGTCGTCGGTCGGCACCCGGTAGACCACGGGCGGGCGGCCTTCGGCGAGCTTGACGCCCTGCACGGGGGTGAGCTGGGCCCTGGTCGCCGGGCGCGGCAGGGCCTTCAGCGGGGGACGGTCCACGCCCCACCGCTGGGCGGTCTCCAGGGCGGCCCTGGCGTTGGCCTCCTGACGGGAGACCGCCTCGCTGCTGGTCTCCTCCTCCTGCCGGGCCAGGCCGGGCAGGAGCGGTGGCGCGGCGGCGGGGGCCGCGCCCGCCCTGGCCGGCTCCGCCTTGACCGGGGCCGCCTTCGGACCGGCTGAACCGGCGGGGCCGGCCGGACCGGCGCAGCCGGCGACCACGGCGGAGAGGCAGACGGCGGCCAGCAGAGCGGTCCGTGCACCGCCCCGGCGCTGCTGACTCCCCCTCAAACCCCCGTTAATCTGACAAGCTGATGGTCTGTCCATAGCTGCACTGCTCCCCCGCCGTGCACCCCCGCCAATCCCCTCGTCACCCACCCGGGGCAACGGCACGCCGGACGCCTTGCCGTTCCTTTGCCATCCGCGCCCGTCGACCGGCTGCACCGGCGGCTCGCGCCGCCCGAAAATCGATTGCGGCGCGCTGACCAGCGCGTCGATCATGCGCGCATGACGAACAACGCGCCCCGCCGCCCCGACCTCTGGACGGTCACCCCGGCCGATGTGACCACGCCCGAGGCCCTGGAACTGCTGCGCGAGTACTACTACGACGTGGCCAACCGCTACTACCGCCTGCACCTCGGCCGGGAGGGCAGCCCCGAACAACTGGAAGCCGGGCTGGCCGACTCCCCCAGCGACCACCTCGCCGCCCCCGACGGCCAGTTCCTGATCGGCCGTCACGACGGCACCGCCCACGCCTGTGCCGGGCTCCGCCGGCTCGACGCCACCACCGTCGAGCTGACCCGCGTCTACGTCCGCCCCGAACTGCGCGGCACCGGCGGCGGCGCCCGCCTGCTCGCCGCCGTCGACGAGGCGGCCCGCACCCTCGGCGCCGAGCGGATCGTCCTCGACACCCGTCTCGACCTGGTCGAGGCCCGCGCGCTCTACCTCCGCAACGGCTACCGGGAGATCCCCGCCTACAACGGCGGCCCGTACGCCGAGATCTGGTACGGCAAGGAGCTCACCACCCTTGTTCAGCCGGTGAGTTGATCCCGCGGGTGGTGCGCCGGCCCGCCGGCCTACACCGCGCCGGTGCGGGCCTCCCGGCCGTCCGTCAGGGCAGCCGCCAGCTCGGCCGCGGAGGGCGGGTTGGCGCCCGGGCGGGCGACGGTCAAGGCGGCGGCCGTCACCGCGTGGGTGAGGCAGGTCGGGAGGTCGGCGCCGCTCGCGCGGGCGTCCAGCAGGGCGGCCATGAAGGAGTCCCCGGCCCCCACGGTGTCCGCGACCGGCACCGGGACGGCCGGGGCCTGCGCACGTCCGCCCTCGGCGGTGCGGGCGAACGCGCCCCCGGCGCCCAGGGTCACTGCGACCACGGAGGGCCCGAGCGACAGCCAGCGTTCGGCGACCGCCTCCGGCCGCTCGCCCGGGTAGAGCCAGGCCAGGTCCTCGTCACTCGCCTTGACCAGGTCGCTCAGCGCCACACAGCGCTCGACCCGACGGACCGCCGCCGCCCGCTCCCCCATCAGCGCGGGGCGCACATTGGGGTCGTAGCTGACCGGCGTCCGCCCGCGCCACCGCTCCACCAGCGCCAGCACCGCCGCCGCGCCCGGCTCGGTGACCGCGCCGATCGAGCCCAGGTGGATCGCGGCGGGCGCCTCGGCGAGCTCCGTCGGCGGGAGCGTCCAGCCGATGTCGAAGGTGTAGCGGGCCCGGCCCTCGCCGTCCAGCCGCACCACGGCCGAGGGCGTGCGGGCGACCTCCGCGGCCCGGACCAGCACACCCGCCGACTCCAGGTGCGAGCGGATCAGCCGGCCGTTGGCGTCCCGCCCCAGCTCGGTGAGCAGCACAGCCGGGCGGCCCAGCCGCGCGAGGCCGTACGCGACGTTCGCGGGGCTGCCGCCGGGGTGCACCCGGTCCGGGACGCCATCCGAACGGACGATGTCGGCCACGCACTCACCGATCACCAGAACGGGCGGAACGGGGCTGGTCACGGCGGCTCCTGGCATCCGGTACGCGGGCGTGCTCTCGGTCGCCAGCCTACGGGGTGCGCCGGACGAGGGACCCCGGGCGGGGCGTGCCGGACGAGGGGCGCCGGGGCCGGTGCGCCCGGGCAAAAAAGTACGGCCGCCGGACCTGGCCAGATCCGGCAGCCGTGGCTCGTCCGTCAGGGGACGAAGCACTTCCGACAGTAGGGGGCGGGCGGGGGGCGCGCCATCACCGTGAGCCGTCCGGGGGACGACGGTGTGTTGTCGGGCCGGGGACCGGGCGGATCGTGCCCTCGCCGGGCCGGTGGGAGGGGCGGCCGAGGCGGCCGGGGCAGGGGTGGCGCGGGGCTCCGGGACGCTCTGAGGGCGCCGCTGGGACTGCCTGTGCACGCCCCGGCGCGCCGGTTTGCGTCCGACCGCCCCGTGTGCGCCCCTGACCGGCAGGGGCGGGTGGGGCCATGGTGGTTCCCACGGCCCGCCCGCCGCCCGGCCTGAGTCCCGGTCGGCTCGCGGGCCGTCCAACGTTCTCGCGTCCTCCCGCGTCTTCTCACGCCTTCGCCCGCGGCCGGCGCCGTAACCCTTCCGGCGCAGTCTCGTTGGACCGGCCATGAAGAAGCGCAGCATGCTCGCCGTCGCCTCGCTCGCCGTGGGCGTCTTGGCCTCCCTCACCGCGCCGAGTGCGCACGCCAGCGCCGTCGGCGGGCAGGAGGGCCTGCCCGGACCGCTGAGCACCGCGCCGGACCTGGTGCCGGGCCAGGTCGGCGACGCGGGCGGTGTCGTCGGGCAGGCCACCGGTTTCGTGACCGGCTCGGCGGACGGGCTGGTCGCGGTCACGCCGGCCTGAGGAAGCGCCTCGGGCCCGGGACAGGGCCCCGCTCAGGACATCGGCGCTCCGAGGTCCTGGGTCCAGTAGGGGGTGCCGGCCGGGTTGGTCGCGAGACCGACGCCGACGTCCTTGAAGCCGCAGTCGAGCATGTTGGACTGGTGGATGCCGCCGTCCATCCAGCGGGCGAAGACCGCGGCCGGGGCGGTCGGACCCCGGTCGAGGTTCTCGCCCCACTGGGACCAGCGGTAGCCGGCGGCGGTGATCCGGGCGTCGGTGCGGACGCCGTCCGGGTTCACGTGGTCGAAGAAGCCCCGGGTGGCCATGTCCTCGGAGTGCTTCTGGGCGGCGGTGTGCAGCCGGGGGTCGATCCGCAGCGGGGCGCAACCGGCCTTGGCGCGCTCGGCGTTGACCAGGTCGACCAGCTGGCGCTCCGGGCTGGGCACCGGAGCTGCCGTGACCGTACGGGTCGGGGTCGGCGAGGCCGTGGGCGTGGGCGTCGGCATCGGGGTCTCCGTGGGCGTCGGTGTCGCCACGGGCGTGGGGACGGTCGCCACCGGGGCGGCGACGACCGTCGGGGTGTCCAGGACGGCGGCCGGCGCACTGGGCTCCGGCGCCGCCTCCTGCGGCGCCTCGGTGTGCTGCGGCCAGACCAGCGCGAGGGTGGTCACCGCGACCGCGGCAGCCGCGCCGCTCGCCAGGACGGCCTTGCGGGCGGCGGTGCCGGCCCACCCGCCGTGTCCTCCCGCACCTCCGGCGCTTCCCGCACCGGCGTGCGCACCGGCTCCGGCGCCCGAGCCCGTACCCAGGCCGGCTCCGGTGCCGGCCCCGGCGGCGCTCTGGGCCGCGACGGTGGCCGCGGTGTGCTGGAAGTGCAGCAGCAGGGGCGAGTCGAGCGGGATCGGGACCAGGACGAGGCCGGCCAGCAGCCCTTCGGCCGGGAACAGGTCGCGGCCGAGGCCGTCGCAGGAGGCGCAGCTGCGGATGTGACGGGCGATGCGCTTGCGCCAGACCGAGTTCGGGGTGCCGTCGAAGCCGGTGGTGACCTCGGTCAGTCCGGGGCAGCGGGGGTAGGCGCCGAGCGCGCGGACGACGACGCGGCCGGCTTCGAGCTGCTTCTTCATCCGCTGGACGCGGACGGCGGTGTGCTGCGGGCTCAGGTCGAGGGCTTCGGCGAGTTCGGCGCGGGTGAGTTCGCCGGCGGCCTCCATCCACCACAGGGCGAGCAGTTCACGGTCGTCGGGGTCGAGCCAGCGGGTGGCTTCGGCGACCTCGCGGCGCTGGCCGGAGAGGCCCAGGCGCAGGATGGTGAGGTCGGTGAAGTCGGCCCGCGGGTCGGCGACCTCCCAGGTCTCGTCCAGCCCGCCGACGGTCGGCTGCTGCTGGCCGGCCGCGTGCCGGCGGCGGACCTGGTTCATGGTGATGGCGACCAGCCAGGAGCGGAACGACTCCGGGTCGCGGAGCCCGTCCAGCCCGTCCAGGGCGCGGATCATGGTCTCCTGCGCGACGTCGTCCACGTCGGCGTGGCCGCCGAGGGCGCGGCCGGCCACGTTGTAGACGAGCGGCAGCCAGGCGGCGACCAGCGCCTCCTGGGCCTGCCGGTCGCCTGCCTGCGCCGCGAGTACCAGGGTCGTTCCGGCCCTGTTCTGCACATCAGCGTTCATGGTCCGCACTCCGAATTGCCGTGTTTCCGTCCGCCGCTGCCTCCTCGGAGACCCGTGGGGAGTGATCAGATAACAACAATGTGCGCGGAATCGGAAAATCGGCCCGGTTCGGCGGCCGGATCGGGGCGCCGGCACGGGCGGGAGAGCGGTCGGGGGTCGGGAGTGGGGTCAGGGGCGGGGCTCGTCCGAGGGCGGGTCAGGCCGGAGCAGCGAACACCTGGGTCCACCACGGGCCGCCGGAACCGGTCCGCACGCCGACACCGAGCTGCTTGAACGCGCAGTTCAGGATGTTGGCGCGGTGGCCGGGGCTGTTCATCCACGCGTCCATGACGTCGGCCGGATCCTTCTGGCCGCGGGCGATGTTCTCGCCCCAGGTGCTCCAGCGGTAGCCGGTGGCCTCGATCCGGTGGTCGGCGTGGAAGCCCTCGGGGCTGGCGTGGTCGAAGTAGTTGCGGTCGGCCATGTCGTCGCTGTGCGACTGGGCCGCGCTCGCCAGCCGGGGCTCGGCGCTGACCGGTCCGCAACCGGCCTTGGCGCGCTCGGTGTTGACCAGGTCCACCACCTGCTGGGCGTACGAGGGGGACGCGCCGCCGCCTACCGGGGTGGGCGACGCGCCGGCGGTCCGCCGGGCGGTGGTCGGGGCCGCGGCGGCGGTCCGGGTTGCGCTCGCGGTCGCCTTGGCGGCGGCGTCGGAGGCGCCCGGGGACGGGGTGGCGCTCGCCGCGGCCGTCGGGGAGGCCGGGGCGGTGGCGGACGGGGTGGCCGCGGCGCTCGCGGCGGCGGCCGGGTCCGTCGACGCCGGACCGTCCGACGGCACCGGGGCGGCCGGGGCGGCGACCCCGGCGCCCGGCACCTGGATGCCCTCGTGCGTCCCGACCTCGGCGGCGATCAGCGCGTCGGCCGCCAGCGCCTGGCCCACGACGTCCCGGTCGGTCTGCTTGCCGCCGTACGCCGCGTACCCGGCACCCGCCAGCGCGGCGATCAGCCCGGTGCCCGCCACCGCCGCGACCACCGCGGTGACCGGCACCAGGGCGCCGCGCCGCCGCGCCCGACGCCCCCGGCCGGCGTGCCGCTCGGCGGCCCGCCGTGCGGCCCGGCCACCGGCGCGGCCGTGGGCTGCGCCCGGACCGTCGTCGCCTCCGCTCGCCGGGAGGATGGTCGTCCTGTCGTCGCTGTTCACGTGGTCACGCTTTCTGTTTCCGGGCCGGCTGGTCGGGTGCCGACACCTGGGAGACCCCCCGGCGGCGCGCCGATAACAGAAAGTCCGAACGAATGTCCGGCGGCTCGGTCACGGCCTCAGGATGACAGCGCGTCCGGCGCCATGTCGTAGGTGAGGAACGCCGTCCGGGTGGCGACCTGGTCGTACTTGCCGCGGGCCCGGTAGTTGGTCTCGGAGGTGATCCAGCGCACGGTGTTCCAGCCGCGCTCGGCGGCGATCTCCCGCAGCCGCGCCAGCAGCAGGTCCACCGCGCCGCCGCCGCGCACCTGCGGCGCCACGAAGAGGTCGTCCAGGAAGCAGCCGACCGCCCCGTGCAGCGGCCGGGAGAACGGCCGGTAGTGGGCCAGCCCGACCGGGCGCCCCTCGCCGTCCCGGACCAGCAGCCCGGCCAGCTCATGGGCCGGATCCATGAGCCAGGACCAGACCAGCTCGGCCTTCCCCTCCGGACCCGGATTTCGGTAGAACTCGCAGTACCTGTCGAAGAGTTCACGCCAGGCGGCGAAGTCGCCGGCCTCGGGCGCGCCGACGCTCCAGCGGGCGGTGGGGGTGTCGCTCATCTCGGTCTCCCTCAGGGTCAGGACGTCGTGATGGCCTCAGCATGACGCCCCGTCGGCCCCCGGCCGATCTCCACCCCGGCCAACAACGGCAGCCCCGTACTCCACTCCGGCACCTGGCCGCCAGGGCCTGCCGCCGCACGGACGGGTACGGGCCTGCGCCCAGCATGCGGGGCCGCGGTGCGCGGGACGAGCGGAGGAGGAGGCGGCGGTACCGCGCCCGGGGGCGGTCAGGGCGTGCGGCGGGTGGGGTGGGCGCGGATGCTGGGGGTGGAGGAGGTGGTGTGGTGGCGGGGCTGTGGCGGTTGGCGGTGGTGTCCCGGGAGGTGGCGGCGGAGCCGGGGCGGCGGGCGAAGACGGGGTTGTTGGCCGGGTGCCTGCGGGAGTTGGGGCCCGTGGAGGGGCCGGCGGCGGTGGCGCTGCTGTCCGGGGAGTCGCAGCGGTTGCGGACGGGGATCGGGCCGGCGGCGCTGCGCGGGTTGCCCGGGCCGGCGGCGGAGCCTTCGCTCGGGGTGCGGGAGGTGGAACGCGAGCTGGAGCGGATCGCGGGGGTGCACGGGGCCGGGGCGCAGGCGGAGCGGCGACGGCTGCTGGACGGGCTGTTCGTGCGGGCGACCGCGGTGGAGCAGGGCTTCCTGCGGGCGGTGCTGGTCGGGGACCTGCGGCAGGGGGCGCTGGACGCGGTGGTCGGGGACGCCGTGGCGCAGGCGGCGGGGGTGCCCGCGGCGGCGGTGCGACGGGCGCTGATGTTCCGGGGTTCGGCGCGGGCGGTGGCGGAGGCGGCGCTGACCGGCGGGGAGGCAGCGTTGGCGGCGTTCCGGCTGGAGGTGGGGCGGGCGGTGCGCCCGATGCTGGCCGCCTCCGCGCCGGACGTGGCCTCGGCGCTGGAGCGCACCGGTCCGGCCGCGCTGGAGTGGAAGCTGGACGGGATCCGGGTGCAGGTGCACCGGGACGGGAACGAGGTCGCGGTGTTCACCCGCAGCCTGGACGACATCACCGCGCGCGTGCCCGAGGTGGCCGAGGCCGCGCTCGCCCTGCCGCTGCGCTCGGCGGTGCTGGACGGCGAGGCGATCGCGCTCGGCCCGGACGGGCGGCCGCGCCCGTTCCAGGAGACCGCCGCGCGCACCGCCTCGCGGCGCGATCCGCAGCGGTTGCGCGCCGAAGTCCCGCTCGACGCCTACTTCTTCGACCTGCTGCACCGCGACGGCGAGGACCTGGTGGACCGTCCGGGGCGGGAGCGCTGGGCGGCGCTGGCCGAGGTGGTCCCGCCGCGCCTGCGGGTGGCCCGCACCGAGACCGGGGACCACGAGCGGGCGCTGGCCTTCTTCCGCGACACGCTGGCGCTCGGCCACGAGGGTGTCCTCGTCAAGGACCCGGCGGCCGGGTACGCGGCCGGGCGGCGCGGAATCGGCTGGATCAAGGTGAAGCCCCGGCTGACGCTCGACCTGGTCGTGCTGGCCGCCGAATGGGGCAGCGGGCGGCGGCGCGGCTTCCTCAGCAACCTGCACCTGGGCGCCCGGGCGGCGGGCGAGCCGGGGCTCGGCCCGTGGGTGATGCTCGGCAAGACCTTCAAGGGCCTCACCGACGCGACGCTCGCCTGGCAGACGGCGGAACTGCTGGCCCGGGAGACCGAGCGGGACGACTGGACGGTGCGGGTCCGCCCGGAACTGGTGGTCGAGATCGCCTTCGACGGCCTGCAGCGCAGCTCCCGCTACCCCGCCGGGCTCGCCCTGCGGTTCGCCCGGGTGGTGCGCTACCGGCCGGACAAGGGCGCCGCCGAGGCCGACACCGTCGCGACCGTACGGGAGATCGCCGCCGCCGAGGGGCTGTGAGGGGGCCGTGGGGGCCGTGAGCGGGGCCGTTTGGCGGGGTGGCGTCAATTCAAACCTCCTCGCACCGCCCGAATGCTGCGACGGGGACGTTATCGGCCATTCTCGACAATCCCGCCACCGCCCACTCCGTGGACGGAGCAGCGGCGGTTAGGTTGGCAATGACAACGAGAGGCCGCCGCCGGCCGCCGGCGGCGCACTGGCGAGAGGTGCCCGACCATGCAGGTGAGCGTCGACCGGGACCGCTGCTGCAGCTCCGGAATGTGCGTCACGAACGTTCCCGAGGTCTTCGACCAGGACGATCGGGACAGCCTGGTGAGACTCCGTCAAACCACCTTCAGGCCCGAGCAGTTCGCCGACCTTCGGCTGGCCGCCGAGCTCTGCCCGGGCGGCGCGATCACCGTCACCGAGGACGAGCCCGCCACGGTCGCGGACTGAAGCACCACCACCGACACCCCCACCCGGAGAGCACCGCCACGCAAGGAGACCCCACCTTGACGAGCACACCCACCGCCCCCGCCGTCCCGATGCCGGCCCCGCACTCGGCCGGCTGCCCGTTCGCCCCGCCGCCCGCCTACACCGAGGCGGCCGCCGCCGGCACCATGACCCGGGCCGTCCTGCCCGGGGGCGAGTCCTGCTGGCTGGCCACCGGCTACGCCGAGGTCCGCACCATCCTGTCCGACCGCCGCTTCAGCGCGGACGTGCGCCACCCGAACTTCCCGCTGCTGCTGCCCGGCCGCCGGGAGGTCATCGCCAAGAACCCGAGCTTCCTGCGGCTGGACGACCCCGAGCACGCCCGGCTGCGCCGGATGGTCACCGGGGACTTCCTGGTCAAGCGGGTCGAGGCGATGCGCCCGGACATCCAGCAGATCGTCGACGAGACGCTGGACCGGATGACCGAGGGCCGTACCGAGGCCGACCTGGTCGCCGACTTCGCGCTGCCCGTCCCCTCGCTGGTGATCTGCCTGCTGCTCGGAGTCCCGTACGAGGACCGCGAGTTCTTCCAGAGCATCAGCCGGACGCTGCTCAGCAACACCGGCACGATCGAGGGGCTCCAGAAGGCCCAGGAGGAGCTGCTGCAGTACCTGGAGGGGCTGACGGCCCGCAAGCGGGAGCGGCCGGAGGACGACATCCTCAGCCGGCTCGCCGCCCGGGACGACCTCACCCTGCGCGAGGCCGCCAACACCGGCATCCTGCTGCTGATCGCCGGGCACGAGACCACCGCGAACATGATCTCGCTCTCCACCGCCCTGCTCCTGGACCGGCCCGAGCAGGTCGCCAGGCTGGCCGACCCGGCCGCGGTGCCCGGCGCGGTGGAGGAACTGCTGCGCCACCTCACCATCGTCCACACCGGGCTGCCCCGGGTGGCCCTGGAGGACGTGGAGCTGGGCGGGACGACGGTCAAGGCCGGGGAGGGCGTGATCGCGATGCTCTCCACCGCCAACCGGGACGAGGCGGTGTTCGGCGGCGCCGGCCACCGGCCCGTCGAGGAGGTGGACCTGGACCGGGACGCCCGGCGGCACCTGGCCTTCGGCTTCGGCGTGCACCAGTGCCTCGGCCAGCCGCTGGCCCGGGCCGAGCTGCAGATCGCCCTGGCCACCCTGTTCCGCCGGCTGCCCGGGCTGCGGCTGAGCAGGCCCGGCGAGGAGCCGGCGTTCCGGACGGACTCGTTCATCTACGGCATGCGGTCGCTGTCCGTCACCTGGTGACCCCACCCTGGATGACCACCGGGTGCCGGCCCGCGACGCGGCGGCACCCGGTGGTCATCCAGGCGGAGATCCGGCCGTGGTCCGGCGCTGGTCCGGCGGTCACGCAGTGGTCACCCGGCTGGCCCCGGCGCCGGGGCGGGGGCAGGCTGGAAGGGCGAAAGAGCCACCCGGTCCCGCCGCGCCCGCGCCCGGCGCGCCCGGACCGACCGAGGAGACGGAGCCCGCGATGACCGACATGAGCGAACGGTTCGAGGTGAGCACCGACAGCGACGACGACGTCCGCGCCGCCGACCCCGAGGAAGGCATCACGTCGATGCAGAACCTGCACGCGCAGGACACCTCCCAGGCGGAGGGCGACGCGATGCTGGACGAACCCGGCAAACTCGACTGACCGTCCGCCGACCACTGACGTCCGTACTCGACCGCCCGGTGGGACCGGGCGGTCGCCGCGACCGCAGGTGTCGCTGCTCCGGCGGCGGCTCACCGGCGGGGGAGGATAGGCGCATGACCGAACACGACCAAGGCAATCAGCAGGCCCGGCCGCCCGCAGACCCGCGCGCGTCGTGGGCGACCTGGACCACGCAGTCGATCATCAGCGGCCCGGGAGGGGTCACCACCAGCGAGGTCGGCCCGATCTCCGGCGACCTCACCGTGCACACCACCTGGGTGGACGGCGAGGCGCGGCTGACCGTGCAGTACACCGGCGCCCTGGACTGGTACACGGTGGCCGGCAGCCCGGTGCCGGCGGCCGACGAGACCACCGCGCGGGCCATCCACCAGGCGATGGTGAACGGGGTCAAGGCGGGCCGGGGCGCGGGCGCCCCGACGCCGCCGGCGCCCTGACCAGGGCCCGTCCTACGTCGCGTCCCCGGGCTCCGGCGTGTCCCCGGGCTCCGGCAGTCTCCCGCCCTTCACCACCGGCGCGGCCGCGGCCCAGTAGGCGCGGTCCGCCGGCGGGCGGGAGCGCAGGTCCACCCGGACCTCCTCGGCCAGCCGGCGGGTTTCACGCCGGTTCATCGTGGCGCCGATGCCGGCGCCGACCAGCAGCGGCATCAGCGCGGGCAGGTGGCGCAGCGAGCTGCGGGTGAGGCGGCGGCGCACCTGCTGGCGCACCTCCGCGCCGATGGCCAGCGCGGCGAAGCCGGCGGGCCGGACCAGCAGCGTCGCGTCGATCCCGCGGCGGTTGGCCCATGCGCCGAGGTAGGCCCCCGCCCGCTGGGTGACACTGCCCTGCGCGGGGAAGCCGTAGACCTCGTGCAGCTCGGCGATCAGCTTGATCTCCACGGCTGCCACAGCGAGCGTCTCGGCCGCGATCTCCACCGGCATCGCGGGCGGCACCGGCATCATCGCCGCCGCGCCGACACCTGCCCCGAGCGCGCCGGAGGCCCGGACGGCGCCGGTGACCAGCAGGTCGGCCAACTGCTCCGGGGAGGCCGCGCCCGGGTGCTGGGCCCGCAGGGTGGCGAGGCCTCGCACCGGGATCCGCGG
Organism: Streptomyces sp. 1114.5; assembly: GCF_003635085.1. Classification (NCBI taxonomy): domain Bacteria; kingdom Bacillati; phylum Actinomycetota; class Actinomycetes; order Kitasatosporales; family Streptomycetaceae; genus Streptomyces; species Streptomyces sp. 1114.5. The sequence continues at coordinate 4,693,264 of NZ_RBXE01000001.1, read as the reverse complement.
GGCGGCCTGCACCAGCTGCTCGGCGAGGGCTTTGCCGCCGTACGCGGCGCCCCGGGCGGTGGCCCGCCCGCCGTGGCCGAGCAGCCGGGCGGCGTGCAGCACCACGGCGCGGCCGCGGCCCTCCCGCTGCCCGGCGCGGGCGGCGAGCGGGCCGCCGCGCCCGGGCTGCTCGGGGTGCTCGGACTCCTCGACGAGTTCGGCGAGCTGCTCGCCCAGGTCCGGTTCGGGGGTCGGCCGGGAACGCCCCGGCCTGCGGAAGACTGCCATGGGGATCACGTACCCCCTGGGCCGGCGGGCTACGCGGTGACCGCCGCCGAGTCGGTGACCTCCACCCCGTGCCAGAAGGCCACCCGGCCGCGCACGTGCTCGGCCTCGGGCTTCGGGTCGGCGTAGAACCAGACGGCGTCCGGGTTGGTCTGCCCGTCGACCTCCAGGGTGTAGTAGCCCGCGGTGCCCTTCCAGCTGCACACCGTGGTCGTCTCGGAGGGCCGCAGGTACTCCGCGCGGACCGACTCGACCGGGAAGTAGTGGTTGCCCTCGACGACGATGGTGTCCTCGCTCTCGGCGATGACGACGCCCTGCCAACTCGCTGTGATCATGTGGAGATTGTGCCCGAGGCGGGCGCGCCGTGGCCAGCAGTTCGTCGGGGCAGCGGTGCGTCAGGGCAGCGGGTGCGCGTGGACCGGCAGGTGCGGGGTCTGGTGGCCGCCGCTGGCGAGCATCCGGACCTCGCCGGAGTCGCTGATCTCGGCGCGGACGATGCCGCTCTCGTCCTCGTACACCGGGTGGCCGCCGGGGCCGGTCGCGCTGGTCCGGGTGACCACCACGACGTCCTGCGGGGCCTGGGTGCCGGGGGTGCCGGGGAAGGTGAGGGCGTAACGATTGGCGGGGTTCATCTCCTGCTCCCTGCTCCCTGCTGTCCGCGTCCGACGGCGCTACCCGGCCGCCTCGACGACCTCGACGGCCCGGGGGTGCGAGCCGCGGACCTCCAGCTCTCCGAGCAGCCGGGCGGTGGCCTCGGCGATCGCGTCCACGGCCCGGTCGAAGGCCTCCCGGTTGTGCGCCGCCGGGGCGCGGAACCCGGAGACCTTGCGGACGTACTGCAACGCGGCGGCGTGGAAGTCGTCCTCGTCGGCGTCGGGCGTGACGGGCGGTCGCAGCGTCTTGATGTTGCGGCACATGCCCCCAGTCTCGCGCGCGCAGGCCCCGCTGGCGACCCCCGGTCGTCACGCCGACCTCACGGGGCGGCAATCCGACCGGATGAGGATGCCGGACGAACGAATTCGTCCGCCGGGCGCTCCCCCGGGGCCCGCCGCCCCGGTCAGTTCCCGGTGATCTCCCGGTGGGCGCCGGCCAGCAGCTGGTAGCCCTCGCCGTTGGCCTTGATGCCCGTCCGTTCGTCCTCGCTCAGCTCGCGGCGGACCTTGGCCGGGACGCCCGCGACCAGCGAGCCGGGCGGGACGACCATGCCCTGCGGGACCACCGCGCCGGCCGCGACCAGCGAGCCGGCGCCGATCCGGGCGCCGTTCAGCACGGTGGCGTTCATCCCCACCAGCACGTCGTCCTCGACCGTGCAGCCGTGCAGCACCGCGTTGTGGCCCACCGAGATCCGCTCGCCGACCACCAGCGGGAAGCCGGGGTCGGCGTGCAGGGTGCAGTTGTCCTGGATGTTGCTGCCCGCGCCGACGCTGATGGACTCGGCGTCCCCGCGGAGCACCGCGCCGTACCAGACGCTCGCGCCCGCGCCGACGGTCACGTCCCCCACCACCACGGCGTTCGGCGCGACGAAGGCACTCGGGTCGACGGCGGGCACCCGGCCCCCGACTGCGGCGATCAGCGGCTCTGCCATGTCTCGTCCTCCTGGTGATGGTCGGCCGCACGCCCGTGCGACCCGCCGGTCAGCGTAGGGGGTCGGTGGCGGGCGCGGCCGTCCCGGGCTGGGGGCCGCACAGTGCCGTCGTGATCACCTTGGTCCAGGCGGCGTAGGCAGCCTGCTGGTCCGGTACGTCGTAGAGGGTGGTGCTGCCGGCGAACTGGCGCCTGCCGTCCGCGGAGCCGAGCATCATCGTGACGTAGCTGGGGAAACCGCCGGCGTGGCCCCAGAAGGTGCCGCAGGGGGTGTCCACCCGCTGGAGGCCGAGGCCGTAGTACCGGCCCGCGCCGTGGTCGGTGGTCTGCTGCATGGCGGCGAGTTCGGCCGGGTGCAGCAGGCGGCCGCCGAGCAGGGCCGCGAGGAAGGTGGTCAGGTCGGCGGTGGTGGAGATGCCGGCGCCGGAGGATCCCGCCATCGAGGGGTTGAGCAGGGTGACGTCGACCGGGCCGGTGTCCGTCTTCTCGTAGCCGTGGGCGTGCGGGCCGGGGACGACGGGCGAGTCGGCGGGCATCCAGGTGCTGGTCAGGCCGAGCGGGCGGATGATCCGGCGGGTCACCTCCTCGTTCCAGCTGCGGCCGGTGAGCTTCTCGATGATCATGCCGATCAGGACGTAGTTGGTGTTGGAGTACTGCCAGTCCGCGCCGGGCCGGAACGCGGGCGGGTACCGGCGGGAGATGTCGACCAGGTCCTTGAGGCCGTAGTGCCTGAAGCGACCGCCGTCGAGCCATTCCGGGCGCCGGTCGTCGAAGGCCGGGTCCTGGGTGTAGTCGGCGACGCCGCTGGTGTGGTCGAGCAGCTGCCGGACGGTGATCTCGGTGCTGTTCGGGACGATGCCCGGCAGCAGGCACTCCAGCCGGTCGTCGAGGTCCAGCCGGTGCTCGCCGACGAGCTGGAGCAGCGTGGTGGAGACGAAGGTCTTGGTGGCGCTGCCGATCCGGAAGGTGCCGCGCGGGTCGGCGGGCTCACCGGTGGTGAGGTCGGCGACGCCGGTGGCGTTGCGCCAGACCAGCCGGCCGTCCTGGCGGACGGCGGCGAGGGCGGAGGTCGAGTAGCCCGGGTCGGTCATCCCGGCCAGGGCGGCGTCGGCGGCCTTCCAGTCGTCGTGGCTGCCGGGGCTGTCGGGGGCGGCGACGCGGACGGCGGTGCGGCCGCGGGGATCGTCGCAGCCGGCGGCGGCCGGGCGGTCGGCGCCCTGGGCGACGGCGGCGGCGAGGTCGGCCGGAGCGAGCGCGGAGAGCAGGCCCGCTGCCACGGCGACCGCGACGGCGACACGCAGGACCGGGCGGCGGGGCCCGGCGGTCGGGGTGGTCGGGGTGGTCATGCCGTCCTCCCGGGTCGGGATGATGGTGGTCAACTCGACTCCGGGGTCGAGCTCCTGACACCATGCCAGACCTTCGGGGGGCGGTCGTCCACCCTGCGGCCGGTCCGTGACCCCGACGCGCCCCGGAGCCGTACCCCGAGACGGTTCGGGGTACGGCTCCGGGGGTCGGATCGGGCAGGGCCGGTCAGGCGAGCGGGGCGTGCTTGCGCAACACCTCGATGAAGGCGCGCAGCCACGCCGGGTGGTCGGGCCACGCGCGAGCCGAGACGACCACGCCGTCCACCACGGCCTCGCCGTCGACGAACTCGGCGCCGGCGGCCTTGATGTCCGGGGCCAGCGCCGGGTAGGCGGAGGTGCGACGGCCGTCCAGGGCACCGGCGGCGGCGGCGATCAGCGGGCCGTGGCAGATCTGCGCGACGGGCTTGTCCGCGGCGAAGAAGTGCTGCGCGATCCGCTGCACGTCCGGGTCGTTGCGCAGGTACTCGGGGGCGCGGCCGCCGGGGATGACCAGGGCCACGTAGTCGGCCGGGTCGACGTCGGCGAGGGCGAGGTCGGCGGGCCAGGTGTAGCCGGGCTTCTCGGTGTAGGTGTCGTAGCCGTCGACGAAGTCGTGCACCACGAACTGCAGGCGCTTCTTGGTCGGGGCCGCGATGTCGACCTGGTAGCCCTCCTCGCGCAACCGCTGGTACGGGTAGAACACCTCCAGCGACTCGGCGGCGTCCCCGGTGACGAGCAGGATCTTCGATGTCATCGCCGACATCCCTCCACGTGGTCGAGCCTCAGGTCCGTTGTGGGCGCCGGGCGTTGGCGGTCGGCCGGGGCCCGGTCCAACCTCCCGTACCCGCCGCACGGTTGGCAACAGGGCGCACCGGGCGTACGGCGGCGCATATGGAGGCATGCGCGCCGGTTGCGCGGAGAGTGCGCCGGGCAGCCCGCCCGGCTGCGGCTCCCGGCGGGGCGCGGCCTAGACTCCTGCTGCCCACGACCTACCGCCACCCGGAGGAACCCATGCCGGACCGCACCACCTACCTCGTCCTCCCCGGCTACGAGAACTCGGGCCCCGAGCACTGGCAGACCCGCTGGGAGGCCGCCGAGCCGGAGACCTTCCGCCGGGTCGAGCAGGCGGACTGGGACCACCCGGAGCGGGAGGACTGGGTGGCCCGGGTGGACGCGGCGGTGGCGGCGGCCGCCGCCGAGGGCGAGGTGGTGCTGGTCGCCCACAGCCTGGGCTGCATCACGGCCGCGCGGTGGGTGGCCACCGCCCCCGCCGAGCGGACCGCCGCCGTGCGGGGCGCGCTGCTGGTCGCCCCGGCCGACATCGACACCGCCGAGGTCCCGGAGCTGGTGGACTTCCGGCCGGTGGCGCTGGAGCCGTTCCCGTTCCCGACCGTGGTGGTCTCCTCGACCGACGACCCGTGGGTCTCCCCCGAGCGGGCCCGCGCCTTCGCCGCGGCCTGGGGTTCCCGCTACATCGAGCCGGGTGCCTTCGGGCACCTCAACTCGGCTTCCGGACTGGGCGACTGGCCGGAGGGCCGCAAGCTGCTCGCCGAGCTGTGACACCGTGAACGGGGGGACGATGGACAAGCGGAGGTCACGGACCAGGCGCATCGTGGTCCGGCTGCTGGCGGCCTGCGGACTGGCCGCCGTCCTGCTGTACACCGAGGGGCAGTGGGAGAGCCGCTCGGGCGGGCGGATGGTGGTCGCCGACCTGCTCAACCGGCCGGAGCTGCTGCTGGGGGCGGCGCTGGGCGCGCTGATCGCGGCCGCCTGGCTGGGCGACCTGCGCGCCGCGGCGCTGCGGACGGCCACCCGGACGGTCACGGTGACCGCCGGGGTGGTGTTCGTGCTCGGGGTGCTGGCCGCACACAAGGTCGCGGCGGCCGAGACCCGCAGCCGGGAGACGGCACCGGCCGGGACCGAGCGGGCGCTGGTGGTGGTGCACCGCTCGTACGCCACCGGGCCGGCGCCGGGCGAGCACTGGCAGGTGCTGCTGGAGACCGGCGAGGGCTGGTCGGCGCGGCGCTGGTCGCTGGCGGACATCGGCGGGGGTGCGGACGACGCGCGGCTGGTGGAGGCGAGTTGGACCGGCCGGGAGCAGATCACCGTGGTGACGGACTCCTACCGGCGGGTGTTCAACCTCGACCAGGACAGCGGCGAGCCGGTCGAGGCCCGGTAGGGCCGCAGGCGTGTCGGGTGCGTGGCCGCGCGCAGGAAGTCGGCCGGGCCGACTTCCCGCGCGGCGGGTGCACGGCTGTCGGGGGCTCAGTCCGGTTTGACGACGGCGGTCGCCCTGAAGCCGCAGCACTGGAGTTCGCGGACGGGTGCGACGGTCGTCCGGCTGATCACGTCACCGTGCAGGGTGCCCGTGGTGTCGACCGCGTCGGCGATGACGCCGATGCCGACCTGTCCGCCGGTGATGACGTTGTGATGGGTCGCGCCGTCGCCGTCCTGGATGGCCACGCCGAAGAGGCGGTTGTCGGTGAGGACGTTCGCGGTGATCCGGCAGCAGTTCGGAGCGGCGAACTGGTAGATGCCGATGTCCGCACCGGAGACGTGGTTGCCGGTGATGCTGGTGCCGGCCGGGGTGAAGCCGGCGAAGATGCCGCCGGACTGCAGGTCGTTGATCGGGTCCGGGCCGCAACCGGGGGCGGTGCAGACCGAGTCGGCCACGGTGTTGCCCGTCACCGTCGCGACCGCCTCCCCGATGGCGATGCCGAACTGCTCGACCGGGATCTGTGCGCCGCCCGTGATCTCACTGTCCAGCACGGTGACCCGGGTGGGCGGGACGGCCCCTGGAGGGCCCGCCAGGTTGATGCCGTCGAACTGGTAGCGGGCGATCCGGACCCCGCTCACCCGGCCGAAGGCGGTGCTGCCCTCGGCGCCCTCGACCTGGACGAACGGCGGCAGGCCGTAGACGACGCCCCGGCCGCCCGCCTGGTCGGCGGGGCAGGACGGAGGGGGCTGCATGTCCGTGACCCGGACGTCCGCGAGGTCGAGGGTGGCGGCCTGCAGCGCGGTGATGCCGCCGACCTCGGGACCGCACGGGATCGGCCCGGACACGGTGAAGCCGACCATCCGTACGTGTGCGCCGTGGGCGACCCGCACGACGGCGCCCACCGGCTGGCCGGTGCGGGTGTTGGTGCCGAAGGTGGTGAGCGTCGCCGGCGCCTTGACGGTCGGCGCGTCGGCACCCACGAGTTCGAGGTCCTTGCCGCTGACGACCACCTGCTCGGTGTACGTGCCGCCCTGGACGACGACGGTGCTGCCGGAGGCGGCCGCGTCCACGGCGGCCTGGATCGTCGGGAAGTCACGGGGGACCAGCAGCGTCGGGGAGGCGGGAGCGGCGGTCGCCGCTCCCGCCACGGGGCCCAGGGTCATGGCGCCCAGGGCGGCGAGGACTGCCAGGCAGGCGAGGACGCAGCGCGTCCTGGCTCTGGCCGACCGGTTCATAGGGGCTCCCAATCTGCGAGGGGCGGGCTCCGCCCCACGCTAGGTCGGGGTCTCGGGGGCAGCCATCTCGTGGCTCCATCGGGCGGCGCACCGATCGGGTGACGCTCCGCCCGGTGCTCGCACCGATCAGGGGGGCGCGCAGACGGGTGCGGCCCCGCGCGAGTACGGGTACTCGGGCGGGGCCGTCAGGAGGAGTTCACCGGTCCCCCGGGCTCACTGGTCCTCGGGGTCCGCCGGGGTGGAGGGGGCGGAGCGGCCGGTGGTGTCGGTGCCGCGCGGCCGGCCGGTGTTCCCGTTGGTGCCCGGGCCGCCCGTGGCCGGGGCGCCGGTGCAGGTGACCGAGCTCGGGGAGCCGCCGGCGGTGGTGCAGTTGGGGTCGCGCTTGGGAGGGTCCGGGATGTAGACGGTGGCGAAGTCCTTCTCAGGCAAGTCCCGGACGGCGTCGCTCATCGCCTGCTGCCAGATCGGCCCCGGGCCGGTCGCGCCGAACACCTCGGCCTGGTACTTGCCGCCGATCCGGATGTTGCGCATCGGCACCTTGGTGCCCGGGCTGCCGAGCCAGACCGAGCCGGCCAGGTTGCCCGTGTAGCCGGTGAACCAGGCCGACTTCTTCTCGTCCGTGGTACCGGTCTTGCCCGCGATCTGGCGGCGGTCGTCCAGGCCGAGGTCGCGCGCGGTGCCGCCCTTCTCGGTCACCCCGAGCAGCACGGTGTTGATCACGTCGGCGGTGTCCTCGGACATCGCCTGGCTGCACCGGGCCGGCGGCACCGGCACGTCCTTGCCGTCCACCGTGCTGATCCGGCTGATCGCCACCGGCGCGCAGTAGGTCCCGCGGGCGGCGAAGGTCGCGTACACGTTGGCCATGGTCAGCGGGCTGACCTCCTGGGTGCCGAGGCCGAGCGCGGGCACCTCCTGCAGCGGCGAGCCGTCCGCCTTGCCGGCCACGCCCAGCTTGTCGGCCATCTGCTTGACCGCGCAGAGCCCGATCTCCTGCTCCATCTGCACGAAGTAGGTGTTCACGGAGAGCGCCATCGCCTGCTTGAGCTCGTACGGGCCCTTCTCCTTCTCGGACTCGTTGGGGATCGTCCCGCCCGTCTTGCCCTTGCTGAGGTTCTTCCAGGTGCCGTCGCAGGTCTTCATCGTCGGCCAGTCCATGCGGTTGGGCGAGTCGTAGCGCTGGGTGGACGGCAGGCCGGCCTCCAGGGCGGCGGCGGCCACGATCGGCTTGAAGTTGGAGCCGGGCTGGAAGCCGATGCCACCCCCCATCGCCGCGTCCACGTTGTAGTTGACGACGGTCTCGTTCTTCTCCTTGGCCAGGCCGTACGGGCGGGTCTGCGCCATCGCCAGGATGTCGCCGGTGCCGGGCTCGACCATCGTCATCGCCGCGGAGACCGGGTCGGTGACGAACACCTGGGTGGAGACGGCGTTCTGGGCGGCGGCCTGCTTGTCCGGGTCCAGGGTGGTGTAGATGTTCAGGCCGCCGGTGTCCCACAGCTTCTTGCGCTCGGCCGCGCTCTTGCCGAAGGCCGGGTCCTGCTTGACCACGTGCCGCACGTAGTCGCAGAAGAAGCCCATGCCGGCCTTGGCGGTGATGCAACCGTTCTGCGGGTCCCGGTAGTTGAGGCCGAGCGGGGCGGCCTTGGCCTCCTTGGCCTGCGCCGCGGTGATGTGCTTGCTCTCCACCATCTTGTCGAGGACGGTGTCGCGGCGCTTCTGCGCGGCCACCGGGTGCAGCTTCGGGTCGTACTGCGACGGGTTCTGCACCAGCCCTGCGAGCATCGCCGCCTCGGGCAGGGTGAGGTCCTTGGCGTCCTTGCTGAAGTAGCGCTGGGAGGCGGCCTGGATGCCGTAGGCCTGGTGGCCGTAGAAGGTGATGTTGAGGTAGTTGGTGAGGATCTGCTCCTTGGTCAGGTCCTCCTCCAGCTTGATGGCGTACCGGAGTTCCTGGATCTTGCGGCCGAGCGTCTTGCGCTGCGCCTCGCGCACCGCCTCCGGGTCGTCGCCGGCCTTCTCCACGTTGACGTTCTTGACGTACTGCTGGGTCAGGGTGGAGGCGCCCTGCACGGTGGCGCCGCTCTCGGCGTTCTTGGTGACGGCCCGCAGGATGCCCTTGAGGTCGACGGCGCCGTGCTCGTAGAAGCGGGCGTCCTCGATGTCCACCTGCGCCTGGCGGATCAGCGGGGACATCTGCTCGGCGGTGAGGACGGTGCGGTCGCGCTCGTAGACCTTGGCGATCAGGCCGCCCTTGGCGTCGAAGATCTGGGTGGCCTGGGTGAGCGGCGGAGTCTTGAAGTCGTCGGGGATGTTCTCGAAGCCCTCGGCGCCGCTCTTGGCGCCGAGCCCGACCGCGCCGGCCGCCGGGAGGACCACGCCCGCCAACAGGACCCCGCCGAGCACGCTGGCACCGAGGAACTTGGCCGCGTGGCCCAGCAATCCGAGCGGAGTCTCACGGCGCCTCGGGCGGGGCACCCAGGTGTCGCCCGGATCCGGGGCGGGTATGCGGCTCTTCGGTGACATAGATCGAACATTACGGCCGTGAACACCCTGCGTGGGGCGGGTGTTGGCGAAGGATTGTCACAAAATCGCGACAGATTCGACTCATTCACGAGGGTCGAACGGACGTGCACGCAGGAGCAAGGGCCGTTCGTCCACGGCCTGTTGCCCCCGCGTGCCGCGTGGCGCCCCCGGCCGGCACTCCTCACCGGTACTCCGAACCGGTACTCGGAGAACGCTCAGTGGGCGCTCACTCCGCCGGGCAGAAGACGTCCTGGGCCGGGCGCCGACCGGTGACCAGGTAGTCCGTCACCACCGCGTCGCCGCAGGCGTTCCCGTTGGCGCGGTAGACGTCGTGGCCGCCGGAGTCCACCGTCACCATCCGGGCCCGGTCCCCGAACGCGGCGCGCAGCTTGAGCGCGCCCCGGTACGGGGTGGCGACGTCCCGCAGGTTCTGGGCCAGCAGGACGTTCGCCGGGCCGCGGTCGGTCACCGGCACGGCCGGCTCGGCGGGCGCGAACGGCCAGAAGGCGCAGGGCATCACGTTCACCGGCATGCCCGCGGTGAGCGGGTGGGCGGCCCGGTCGGCGGCGACGTCCTTGGCGTACCCGGCCGGGTCGGCGGGCCACGTGACGTCGTTGCACAGGGTGCCGACCGAGACCGCGACGGTGTTCTGCACGGCCGGCACGGCCTGCTCGGGCAGCGCCGCCGGGGCGGGCAGCGGGCGGCGGCCGAGGCCCGCCAGCATCAGCCGGGCCAGGTCGGGGAACTTGGCGTCCGCGTACAGGCTCTGCAGCATGGTCTCGCGCAGCACGTTGCCGTTCAGCTCGGCCGGATCGGCGCCCGGCCAGGGCAGCGGCGTGCGGTCGAGGCGGGTGGCGAGGTCGAGGAAGAGCGGGCGGACCTCCTCGGGGGTGTCCGCGACCCGGTCCGGATTGCCGGGCGCGGAGGCCCACGTGGCGAAGTCGGGGAACCGGTCCTCGACGCCCTGGCCGAAGGCGGCGAGCCAGTTGCGCTCCACCCGGGTCGGGTCCGGGTTGTCGTTGCTGTCCAGCACGATCCGGTCGGTCCGCTCGGGGAACATGGTGGCGTAGACGGCGCCTGGGTAGGTCCCGTACGAGGTGCCCCAGGCGGAGAGGCGGCGCTCGCCGAGGGCCCGGCGGAGGCTGTCGATGTCGCGGGCCTCGTTGGCGGTGGAGATGCTGCGCAGCACCGGGCCGCCGTTGCGGGCGCAGGTCTCGGCGATGCGGCGCTCGTAGGCGAGGTTCCCGTCGATCGAGCCGTCGGCGGCCGGCCAGGGGCGCAGCTTGACCATCGCCAGGTCGGAGCGGTCGAGCTCGCAGCTGACCGGGGTGGAGCGGCCGACGCCGCGCGGGTCGAAGCCGACCAGGTCGAAGCGGTCGAGCACGGACTGCGGGAGGCGCTTGGCGGCGTTGCCGGGGATGTCCAGGCCGGAACCGCCCGGTCCGCCGGGGATGGTGAGCAGGACGCCGTGGCGCAGGCTCGGCTTCGCGGCGGGGATGCGGGAGATCGCGAGCGTGATCTGCTCGCCGTGCGGGTCGCGGTAGTCCAGCGGGACGGTGACGGTGGCGCACTGTTGGCGCGGGTCGGCGTTCCCCTCGCAGGCGGACCAGGCGAGGCGGTCCTTGGCCGGGTTCGGTGCGTCGGCGGCGGCAGGCAGAGCGGTCAGCGCGGTGACGGCGAGGGCGGCGGCCGCGGTGGCGGCGGCTGCGGTGATCGTGTTCTTCGGCATGCCCAAGAGTCTGCCGGGGCAGGGGACTTGGACCCATCCGGGCAGCGGGCCGGTCGGGGGTGGGGTAATCCCCCGCCCGCCGGGTGGAGGCCGCATCCGGGTGCGGCCTCCGGCGGGTGGGAGCGTCTGGACGGGACGTCAGAGGCCGAGCACGGCCGGGTCGGAGGCGAGGGCGCGCAGCGGCTCGCGCGGGTCGGCGACCAGCCGGCGTTCGGCCAGGTCGAGGATGCCGCCGACCCCGGTGATCTCGGCGGCCAGCACGCCGTCCTCGCGGACCAGCCGCTGCACCACCTGGAAGGTCTTGCCGTCGCGCCAGGCGAACGAGCAGCTGACGTCCACCGAGTCGCCCGCGCGCAGCTCCCGCAGGTACTTGACCGTGGTCTCCAGGACGACCGGGCCCACGCCCTTCGCGACCAGGTCGGCCTGGCGGATCCCGGCCGCCTGCAGGTACTCCCAGCGGGCGTGCTCGGCGTACTGGAGGTAGACGGCCTGGTTGAGGTGGCCCTGCGTGTCGGTCTCGTACCCGCGGACGGTGATGCGGGTGGTGAAGTCCTGATCGTTCATGCCCCGCACGGTACTCCGGGCGGCGGGGCGCCACCTCGTGTCCTGCGTCACCCCCGGGACGTCACCCCGATGCGTCGCTGCGGGACGTCACTGCGGGACGTCACTGCGGGACGTCACTGCACGACGTCGCTCCGGCAGTGCGGCCGGCAGCGGCGCCTTCGATCCCCGGATCGGGCGACGGGACGTTCAGCGGAGGGTGAGGATGCGGGGGCCGTCCTCGGTGATGGCCACCGTGTGCTCGACGTGCGCGGCCCGGCTGCCGTCACTGGTGCGCAGGGTCCAGCCGTCCGGGTCGGTGCGGTACTGGTCCCGGCCGCCGGCGATCAGCATCGGCTCGATGGCCAGCACCAGGCCCGGGCGCAGCGGGTAACCCCGGCCCGGGCGGCCCTCGTTGGGCACGTGCGGGTCCTCGTGCATGCTGCGGCCGATGCCGTGCCCGCCGTAGCCTTCCGGCATGCCGTAGCGCCCGGCGCGGGCGACGGTGCCGATGGCGTGGGCGATGTCGCCGATCCGGTTGCCGACCACGGCGGCGGCGATGCCGGCCTCCAGGGCGCGCCGGGTGTCCTCGATCAGGGCGGTGTCCTCGGGGCGGGCGGTGCCGACGGTGAAGCTGACGGCGGCGTCACCGGCCCAACCGTCCAGGACCGCACCGCAGTCGATGCTCACCAGGTCACCGTCGCGCAGCCGGTAGCCGTCCGGGATGCCGTGCACGACGGCGTCGTTGACGGAGGCGCAGATGACGGCGGGGAACGGGACGGGCGCGAAGGACGGCCGGTAGCCGAGGAACGGCGATCCCGCCCCGGCCGCCGTCAGCACGCCCCGCGCCACCTCGTCCAATTCCAACAGGCTGACTCCGACGGCCGCCGCCTCCTCCGCGGCGGCCAGCGCGTCGGCCACCACCCGCCCGGCTTCGCGCATCGCGTCGAGGGCGGCGTCCGACTTGAGTTCGACCATGGTCAATCACTCCCCTGGATCCAATTCTTATACCGGTATTTGTATCACGGTCGATGGTGTTAAATCACCACCCGGCAGGACCGGCGAAGGGTCGCCTTCGGGGAGGGACGCGGCGGCCGCACGCTGCCGACCAGGGAATTTGTGGCGCTCGGTCGGCTCGCGATCCGCTAGTGTTCGGCGGCGCAAGCTGATGATCTGACTGCAAGGAATCCACGTGACGACCCCGCCGACCGCCCCCGTCGACGAAACCCCGACCCCTGCCGAACCGCTCGCCCAGGAGCCCTGGGGTGCCGGACGCCCCGCCCCCGCCGAGCCCTCGCGGCTCCGCCGGATCGGCCGCCGCGTCGGAGGGCCGCTCCTGCTGGTCGCGCTGATCATCGGCGGCCTGGTCGTCGCCGGGATGGCTGGCAAGTCCGACCCGGAGGCCGCGAAGGCCGGTGACTGCGTGCACGACCTCGGCGGCGGCGGGTCCAAGCCGAAGATGGAGATCGTGGACTGCACCAAGGCCACCGCCGACTTCAAGGTCACCAAGGTCGTCCACGACGGCGACGCCAAGCACGCGTGCGACTCGGAGCCGGAGGAGGTCTTCGGCTCCTACAGCGAGGAGCGCCGCAGCACCATCGTCGTCCTCTGCCTGGCCCTCAACGCCGACCGGCCCGGCGGCCCGGCCCCGCTGCCCAGCTGGCCCGCGCTGTAGAGAGACGAGGCCCTAGACTCGACCCCATGGTGAGGACTCCACTGACCCCGTGGGAACGCGAGCGTGGGGAGCGCTTCGGGGCGCTGCTGCGCGAGGCGCGTGGTGAGCGCAGCATGGTCGAGGTGGCGGCGGTGGCCGGTGTCTCGGCGGAGACGCTGCGCAAGATCGAGACGGGCCGGGCGCCGACGCCGTCCTTCTTCACCATCGCGGCGCTGGCCTTCGCGCTGGACCTGTCCCTGGACGAGCTGGCCGGCGCCTGTGCGCTGCCGGAGGACGGCGAGCACGGCGCAGCACTCTCGGCTTGACGGGCGACGGCCCGCCCTGCGCACGCGGCGCGGGGCGGGCCGTCGGCCTGACCAGGGGTCCGGCGGGTCAGCCGACCGAGCTGTTGTAGTTCTCGATCGCCGGCTGCAGTTCCTTGGCCGCGTCGGCCAGCGCCTGCTGGGCCGTCTTGCCGCCCGCGATGGTCTGCTCGATCGCGGTCTCCACGCCCTTGCGGGCCTGCGGCATCACGCCGAGCAGGCAGCCGGCCGTGGCCGAAGTGGGCTTGGTGGCCTTCAGCTGGTCGATCGCGGTCTGGAACTGCGGGTACTTGGCCACCCACTCCTTGTCCTTGGGGTCGTCCAGGGACTTCCGGTTGACCGGGAAGTAGCCGGTGCCGGTGTGCCAGGCGGCCTGCTGCTCGGGCGCCGTCACGAACTTCTCGAACTCCCAGGCGGCACGCTTCTCGGCGTCGGAGTGGCCGGGGCCGCTGATCCACAGCGAGGCGCCGCCGATCACCGGGCCGCCCTGGTCGGCGGCGGTGACCTTCGGGAAGGCCGCGGTGCCGACGCCGAACTTCGCGGCCTCGGTGTAGCCGCGCAGCACGCCGGTGGACTCCAGGTGCATGGCGACCGTGCCGGCCTTGAAAGCGGCCTGGGCGTCGTCGGTGGTGCGGCCGGTGTTGGCCGCGTAGCCGCCCTTGACCAGGTCGGCCCACCACTGGACGATCTGCGCGCCCTGGGCGGAGTCGAACACGACCTTGCCCGCCTTGTTGCTGCGGCCGTTGTCGTTGTCGCAGTACATGGTGCCGGACTCGGCCAGCAGCTGCTCGACGAACCAGCCGTAGATGGCGGCGCCGAAGCCGTACCGGACGGTCTTGCCGTCGGCGTCCTTCTTCGTCAGCTTCTTCGCCAGCTCGCCCAGCTCGTTGAGGTCCTTGGGCGGCTGGGCCGGGTCGAGGCCGGCCTCCTTGAAGGCGTCGGTGTTCAGGTAGAGCAGCGGCATCGAGGAGTTGAACGGCATCGACTGGAGCTTGCCGCCGACCGAGTAGTAGTTGCGGATGTTGGCGTCCAGGTCGTCCAGCGGGTAGCCGTCCTTGTCGGCGAAGGCCTGCGCCGGGACGGTCTGCCTGGAGTCGATCATGAACCGGGTGCCGATGTCGTAGACCTGGACCAGCGCGGGGGTGCCCTTCTGCTGCACCGCCGCCTTGTACTTGGTCACCAGCTCGTCGTACTTGCCCTGGAACTGGGCCTTGACCTCGATCTTGCCCTGGTGCGCGGCGTTGAACTGGTCGACCAGCCCGGTCAGCACCTCGGCGTTCTTGCCGGTCATCGAGTGCCAGAACTCGACACCGGTCACGCCCGAGGCCTGGTCGAGCGCCTGGGCGCCGGGCGCAGCGGCGTCGGAGGAGCCACCGGAGGCCGAACCGGAGTCACCGGAGGAGCTGCAGGCGGTCAGAGTCAGGCCGGCCACCAGCAGGGCCGCGAGCGCGCGTGCACTCTTCTTCACGAGGGTTCTCTCTCTGTGGGGAGGGACGGGCCGGGGGGAGCGGGTCAGCGGACGGCGCCCGCGGTGAGCGGTCAGCGGACGGCGCCCGCGGTCAGGCCGCGGACGATGAACCGCTGACCGAAGACCACCAGGGCGAGGGTGGGCAGCAGGGAGAGCACGACACCGGCCAGGATCAGCCCCGGGTCGGCCATCTCCGAATCGCGCAGCGAGGTGAGACCGATCTGCAGGGTCTGCATGTTCGCCGTGCGAGTGATGATCAGCGGCCAGAAGTACTGGTTCCAGGCGGACAGGAAGACGTAGATCGACAGCGCCGCCAGCGCCGGCTTGTTCAGCGGGACGACGATCCGCCACAGGAAGCGCCAGTGGCCGGCGCCGTCGATCCGGGCGGCGTCGCGCAGTTCGCCGGGCAGCTGACGGAAGGCCTGGCGCAGCATGAAGGTGCCGAAGCCGGAGGCGAGGAAGGGCAGCACCAGGCCGAAGTAGGTGTTGCCGAGCCCCCAGCCGGACAGCGTCAGGTAGTTGGGGATGATGATCGCCTCCCACGGGACCATCAGCGTCGCCAGGAACACCCCGAACACCGCGGCCCGCGCCTTCAGCGGCAGGAAGACGAAGGCGTACGCGGCGAGGACCGAGGTGAACAGCTGGGCGAGGGTGATGGCGGTGGCCGTGATCGCCGAGTTGGCGTACTGGCGGGCCAGCGGGATCGCGTCCACGGCGCCGGAGAAGTTCCGGCCGGTGACCGTGTGCGGCACCAACGCGGGTGGGTAGGAGGAGAGTTCGGACGGGCCCATGAAGGCGCCGGCGACCGCGTAGTACACCGGGAAGGCGACGGTGACGAGGGCGACGGCGAGCAGCAGGTAGACGGCGGCGCGGCCGAGCAGGTCCCGCGGGGAGCGCCCGGCGAGGGCGCGGGTGCGCGGGCGGGGTGCTTTCGACGCCTCGGGCGCCTCGGCTTCGGTGGCGATCGTGGTCATGCGTAGTGCACCTTCCGCTCCAGGACGCCGAACTGGACGGCCGTGCAGGCGAGGACGACCACGAGCAGCACCACGGCCTGGGCGCTCGCGGTGCCGAAGTCGCTGGAGCCGTAGGCGAAGGCCTTCTCGTAGACGGAGTAGACGAGGGTCCGGGTGGAGCCGTCCGGCCCGCCCTTGGTGAGGATGTGGATCTGGCCGAAGCTCTGCAGCGCGTGGACGGTGGAGACCACGGTGAGGAAGAACAGGTTCGGGCCGAGCATCGGGACGGTGATCGAACGGGCCAGCCGCAGGCCCGACGCGCCGTCGATGCGGGCCGCTTCGACGATCTCCCCCGGGATCGACCCGATGCCGGCGGAGAGCACCAGCACGTTGTAGCCGAGGTTCATCCAGACCGTGGTGACGGCCACCGAGACCAGCGCGTAGTGGGAGTCGGTCAGCCAGCCGACCGGGCCGAGGCCGACGTGCGAGAGCAGGCCGTTGAGCACCCCGCTGGCGGGGTTGAAGAACACCGCGAAGACCACCGAGGCGCTGGCCACGGAGAACGCGAACGGCAGCGCGAAGGCGGAGCGCAGCAGCCGTACGCCGCGGATCCGGTTCTCCAGGAGCAGCACCAGCACCAGCGCACCGAGCACCCCGGGGACCACGGTGAGCAGCGTGAACAGCGCCGTGGTGACGAGGGTTCGGCGGAAGTCCGCCGAGGTGAGCAGGTCGGTGTAGTGCTTGAACCCGACGTAGCGGGAGGGCGCGCCGAAGAGGTCGTTGGCGTGTCCGCTCAGGTAGATCGTCCGCCCCAGCGGGTAGCCGATGAAGAGGACGAAGACCACCAGGGAGGGCAGCAGGAAGGCCCAGGCGAGCCCGTGTTCGCCCCAGCGGCCCCGCCGGGGTGCTGGTGGGCGGGGGCCCACCCGGGGCCCGGCGTGCGGTGCGGTCGGCATGGGGTGCGCGTCCGCCTTTCGTGATGTCGGTTCCGGCCGAAACCGTGTCTTGCCCACACGACGCGATGGGAACCCCGGGGTGATCGGCGGGTGTCACCGGGATTACGCGTTCGCGTCAGATCCGGCCGATCGTGCCCGGCCGGGCTCCCTGCCGGGCCCGGGCGGTCGCCGCGCCGTCGGCAGGGGGCCGTACGGTGCGCGGGTGGACGAAACGGAATTCGGCATCCGGGCCGCAAATGGCCGAAACCCTGCGCATGCCCGGACGGCGGAACGGGGCGTGCGCAAGGTTTCGGCGGGTCGTCAGGTGACGGCCGGCGGTCAGCTACCTGGTGGTCAGGCGGTGCCCGGTGGTCAGGCGGTGACGCCGCCGTCCAGGACCAGGTCGGCGCCGACGGTGAAGGCCGCCTCGGAGGAGGCGAGGTAGAGGACGGCGGCGGCGATCTCCTCGACCGCGCCCGCCCGGCCGACCGGGAGGTCCGCCCTCATCCGCTCGGCCTTGTCGGCGGCGTTCTCGCCGGGGCGGGTGGACATGGGGGTGTCCACCGGGCCTGGGCTCACCGTGTTGATCCGCACGCCCTCGCGGATGTGGTCGAGGGCGGCGGCCCTGGAGAGCGCGGTGACGGCGGCCTTGCTGGCGGCGTAGGCGCCGACGCCCGCGAGCCGCTTGTGGGCGCCGAGGTTGGAGGAGACGTTGACGATCGCGCCGCCGCCGTTCGCCCGCAGGTGGCCGATCTGGTGCTTCATCGCGAGCAGGGTGCCGGTGACGTTGATGTCGAACACCCGCTGGAAGTCGGCCTCGTCGATCTCGGCGACCGGGCCGGCGGCGCCGAACACGCCGGCGTTGTTGACGGCGACGTCCAGGCCGCCGAAGGCCTCGACGGTCTCGCGGACCAGCCGGGCGGCATCCTGGCCGTTCGTCACGTCGCCGGTCAGTGCGACCGCCTTGCCGCCGGCCTGCTCGATCAGCTCGACGGTCTCGGCGAGCGGGGCGGCACTGCGGCCGGCGACCGCGACCCGGGCACCCTCCTGGGCGAAGGCGAGCGCGATGGCCCGGCCTATGCCGCTGCCGCCGCCGGTGACCAGGACGGACTTGTCGGCGAAACGCGTGGTCATGGGCTGAACTCCTTGATTCGAGTGGTGCGTTCTGGTGCAGAGGTGGTGCGTTCCGGGGCTGTGGTGGTGCCCGGTGGTGCGGTGGTGGTCGTTCGGGGCAGTGCGGCGACCGCGACGGCGGTGAGCGCGAGCCCGGCGGCGGCAGCGGCGAAGGCCGCCGCGTAGCCGCCGACGATGGTGGGGCGGGTGGCGGCGAGCGCCATCAGGGCGGCCAGTCCGGCGGTGGGGCCGAGCTCCATGGCCGTGTTGAACACCCCGGCGGCCAGGCCGGTCCGTTCGGGGGCGACCCCGCCGGTGGCGAGGACGGCCGCTCCGGCGAAGGCCGCGGCGGCTCCGGCGGGCAGCAGGAGCAGCCCGGGCAGCAGCCCGAGGGCGTACCCGCTGTCGGGGGTGAGGCCGGCCAGCAGGCCGGTTCCGGCGCCCGCCACGGCGAGCCCGCCGGCGGTGACCGGCCCGGGCCCGTACCGGACGGTCAGCGGGCCGGACAGGCGCCCGGACAGCAGCAGGACGGCCGCGTACGGCAGGAAGGCGGCGGAGGTGGCGGCGGCGCTCCAGCCGCGCACCTGCTGGAGGTAGAGCGAGAGCAGGACGAAGGTCAGCGCGGTGCCGGCGGCGGTGGCCATGACGGCGACGAGCGCGGTGGCACGGTGCCGGTCGGCGAGGAAGCCGGGTGGCAGCAGCGGGTCGGTGGCGCGGCGTTCGGCGGCGGCGAAGGCGAGCAGCAGGGCCAGTCCGGCGAGCAGCGGTCCGTACGTCCCGGGGTCGGCCCAGCCGCGGTCGGTGGACCCGACCAGGCCGTAACTCGCCGCGCAGACACCGGCGGTGGCGAGGGCCGCGCCGAGCAGGTCCGGGGCCGGGCGGCGGCCGGAGGGCTCGGCGGCGGGCAGGGCGCCGGAGCGGGCGAGGCCGGCGAGGGCGACCAGGACGGGCACCGCGAACAGCCAGCGCCAGGACACCGCGGCGGCGACCGCGCCCGACAGCACGCTGCCGACGGTGGCGCCGAGTACCGAGAGTCCGCCCCAGGTGGCCATCGCCCTGCGGTAGGCGGCGGGTCGGGGGTACAGCACCCGGACCACGGCGACCGCGGCCGGGGCGGTGAGGGCGGCGCCGGCGCCCTGGACGAGGCGGCCGGCGAGCAGGACGGGGTAGCCGGGTGCGAGGGCGCAGACGATCGAGGCGGCGGCGAGCAGGGTGAGGCCCGCCCGCAGGGTCCGACGTCCCCCGTGCCGGTCGGTCAGCCGGCCACCGAGGAGTAACAGGGCGCTGAAGGTGAGTCCGTAGGAGGCGCTCAGCAGCAGCACGCCGGACGGGCCGAGCCCGAACTCCCGGGCCACCAGCGGCAACGGCACGGTGAGGATCGTGATGGTGAGGATCAGCACCGCCTGGATGACGCCCAGCAGTGCGAAGCCGGACCGGCCCGCCGTGGTGACGCTCATGAGAAGCCCCCCTCTCCTTATAATGACCGTTCGGTCCAGAATCGCGACAGCGATGCAGACCCGTCGACCGGATCGGCCGTCAGTCCCGCTCCAGCAGCGTCAGCGCCTGTTCGGCGGCGTCCCCCACCCGGGCCGCGCCGTCGGCGGTCTTGCCCATCACCCGCATGCCCTGCAGCAGCACCAGCAGCAACCGGGCGAGCGCCCGGGGCTCCCGACCGACGGGCAGTTCGCCCTGCGCCTCGGCGCGCACCAGGGCGGCAGTCAGCACCGTCTCCAGGTGGCCGAGGCTGGCGGCCACCCGGCGGGCTGCCGAAGGGTCGTGCGGAGCGAGCTCGACGGCGGTGTTGGTGACGAAGCAGCCGCGCTCCCTCCCCTCCCCCGCCGACTGCGCCGCGTACCGCCGCACCAGCGCCCGTACGGCCGGCAGCACCGGGCCGGGCTGGGACAGCTCCGCCAGCAGCCCCGGGTCGACCTGCTCGGCGTAGCGCTCCAGGGCGCGCAGGTAGAGCTCGTGCTTGCTGCCGAAGGTGGCGTAGATGCTGGCCCGGCCGATGCCCAGCCCCTCGACCAGGTCAGCCATCGAGGTGGCCTCGTAGCCCCGGCGCCAGAACAGCTCCAGGGCCGCCTGCAACGCCGCGTCCGGGTCGAATTCCTTCGTTCGCGCCATGACGCAGACGCTAGCGCTTTCGAGATCGATCGGTCAAGAAAAGCCTTGGGTTCGGCCGCGGCATCGACGAACTTGACGGCTTATGACGACTTCTGACAGTCCATTGACAATTAAACAAAACGAAGCCTAGCCTTACCGCCTCGTCCCCCCTCCCTGCTCGCCCAGGAGGCGCTTCCCCATGTCCTCGAACGTCCTCACCACCCCCCGCCAGGCCGTCGAGGCCGCCAGGCCACTGGTCCTGACGGCCTTTCGGATCGTCATCGGCCTGCTCTTCGCCTGCCACGGCGCCGCCTCGCTCTTCGGCGTCCTCGGCGGGGCCAAGGGCGGCGGCACCGTCCCGGTCGGCCAGTGGCCCGGCTGGTGGGCGGCACTGATCCAGCTGGTCGGCGGTGTCCTGGTGCTGCTCGGCGCCGGCACCAGGACGGCCGCCCTGCTCTGCTCCGGCTCGATGGCCTACGCCTACTTCACCGTCCACCAGGAGCACGCACTGCTCCCGCTGCAGAACGGCGGCGAGGCCTCGGTGCTGTTCTGCTGGGCCTTCCTCGCCATCGCGGTGCTCGGCTCCGGCCCGTACGCCCTGGACCGGCTGCTCAGCCGCGAGTCGGCGGCCGCGACGGCCGAACCGGCAGAAGCGGCCGCGCAGCCGACCTCGGCGGGCTGAGCTCAGCCCTGGCCGGGCCCAACCCTCGATCGGCTCGGCCCTCGCCGGGCTCAGCCCTCGGCCAGGTGCCGCTCGACCGAGGCGACCTTGGCGGTGAGGCCGTCGGTGACCCCGGCCCGGTCGTCGATCTTGATGACCGTGCTGACCCGGTTGCTGTGCGCCTTCACCGCCTCGATCGCCGCCCGGATCACCGGCATCACCTCGTCCCACTCCCCCTCGATGCTGGTGAACATCGCATCGGTACGGTTCGGCAGTCCGCTCGCCCGGACCACCCGGACGGCGGCGGCCACCGCCTCGCCCACGTCCTCGCCGATCCCCAGCGGGGTCACCGAAAAGGCTGCGATCACGGCTCTGCGCTCCTTGTTGTCGACGGCACTGGTCGCCGGTCCGGGCACTCTCTCCCGAACCGGCGACCAGGCTAGACGGACCGGCCCTGCGGGCCGTCAGACCACCGAGGGCAGCGGCGGGTCGACGGCCAGCGGTGCGGTGGAGCGGGCCCGGTGCTGGTCGGCCCAGGTGGCGAGGGCGAGCGTGCAGGCGTGGTCCAGGTGGCGCAGCCCGGACCAGTCCAGTTCGACCGGCCGGTCGTCCGGCAGCCGCTCCAGGGTGTCCAGCAGCCGGGGCAGCCGCAGGAAGGTGGCGTTGCCGCTCAGCCGGACCCGGTGCAGCGCCTCGCCGGTCGGCAGCGTCAGCTCCTCCACCGCGATCTGCAGGTGTGAGGTCTGCCAGGCGGACTTGGCCACCGCCAGGCCGACACCGATCAGCACCCCCTCGAACAGGTCGGTGGCGATGATCGCCACCGCCGTCACCACCAGCACCAGCGCCTCGCCCCGGTGCTCCCGGCAGAGCGCGGCCATCCGGCGCAGCGGCACGAGCTTGGCGCCGGCGTGGACCAGGACGGCGGCCAGTGCGGTCAGCGGGACGAAACCGAGCGAGCCGGGCAGCAGCGCGGTGAACAGCAGCAGCCAGACGCCGTGCAGGAGGCGGGAGGCCTTGGTCCGGGCGCCGGCCTGGACGTTGGTGGCGCTGCGGACGATCACCGCGGTCATCGGCAGCGCGCCGAGCAGTCCGCAGACCGCGTTGCCGACGCCCTGGGCGGTGAGTTCGCGGTCGTAGTCGGTGCGCGGGCCGTGGTGCATCCGGTCGACGGCGGCGGCGCTGAACAGCGTCTCGGCGGAGGCGATCAGGGTGAAGGCGACGACCGTGCCGAGCCCGGCGGCGCCGGCCAGGGCGGTCAGGGCGTCGCGGTCGGGCGGCTGCACGATGTCGAGCAGCCCGGCCACCCGGACCCGGGCCACCGGCAGGTCCGCGACGGCGGTGACGGCGGCGGCCAGCCCGACGGCGGCCAGCGGCGCGGGGACGGCGCGGGCGGCGCGCTCGGGCAGGTACTTCCAGCCGACCAGCACCAGCAGGGTGCCGAGGCCGAGGGCGACCGCGCTCGGGGTGGCCGCGGCGCTGAGGACGTCCGTCAGCAGGGCGGGCAGTCCGGTGATCTTCTCCGGCCCGGTCGCGGGGGCGCGGCGGTCGGCGAGGGCGTAGAGCTGGCCGAACACCAGGGTCAGTCCGATGCCGGCCAGCATGCCGTGCACCACCGAGGCGGACATCGCCCGGAACCAGCGGCCGAGCCGCAGCGCGCCCATCGCCAGCTGGAGCAGGCCGGTGGCGAGCACCAGCAGGCCGAGCGCGCCGACGCCGAAGCGCTGGACGGCGTCGGCGACCAGGACGGTCAGCCCGGCGGCGGGCCCGCTGACCTGCAGGCTGCTGCCGGGCAGAGCGCCGACCACCAGGCCGCCGACGATGCCGGTGACCAGGCCGAGTTCGGCCGGGACACCTGAGGCGACGGCCACCCCGACGCAGAGCGGGAGGGCGACCAGGAAGACCACGAGCGAGGCGGGCAGGTCGTGGCGCCAGGGGACGGCGCGCAGCGCGGCGAGAGCGGGCCGGGGCCGGCCCGGCGGGCCGTTCTTGCGGGGGCGGCCCGGCGGGCTCTCGCTCCGGTGGGAGGGCCGGCTCACCCGGTCACCGCCGGGGGTCGGGCAGGGGTACAGCAGCGCATGGGGACGTTCCTTCCGCGCGCCCGACGCCGCGGGCACGCCGTTGCAGGGCGGAGGCTGCAGGGCGGGAGGGAGACGGAGGGGTGGCGGGGGCGGGAGCAGGGGACCGCGGTGCCGCGGGACGGCGGCGGGTGTCGGGTCGGTGCGGTCAGGGGTGGGTCCCCGCTCGGGTGCGGCGGACCGGGCCCGCTGGTCCTGGACGGGCCGCCGGCGACGTTCCCCCCGTTGCCCGGCGCTCCCAAACCCCCCTGCCGCGGCCTCAGTTGGACGTCACAGGCCCGGCGTGCCACCGACGGTACCCAGGGCGGCGAGGCGGGCCAACCTCGGGCACCGTCCCTTCACGGGCACTGCACACCGGGCACGCTTCCCGCTGCGGAGCGTCCGCTTCCCCCCGTACACCTGCACGAACATCGCCTGTTCGTACGGGTTCCTCCTGGTCGAGCCGCCAATTCCACCCCGGCGCGGACTGACACATTCTGTTGAAGTCCCCCTTGACGCCCCGACGGAGCCCGCCCTACCTTGTTTCCACATACAGAAACCGTTCTTCCGTATGGTGGAATTCAGGAGATGAGCCCTCCGAGCCACTGCGGGCCGACGCAGGAGAGACCCGATGCCTCGTATGACAGCCGCCCGCGCGGCCGTGGAGATCCTCAAGCTCGAAGGCGTTGAGGTCGCGTTCGGCGTGCCGGGCGCAGCCATCAACCCGTTCTACGCCGCCCTCAAGGCCTCCGGCGGCATCAGGCACACGCTCGCCCGGCACGTCGAGGGCGCCTCGCACATGGCCGAGGGCTACACCCGGGCCGCGGCCGGCAACATCGGGGTCTGCATCGGCACCTCGGGCCCGGCCGGCACCGACATGATCACCGGCCTGTACTCGGCGATCGCCGACTCCATCCCGATCCTGTGCATCACCGGCCAGGCGCCCGTCGCCCGGCTGCACAAGGAGGACTTCCAGGCCGTCGACATCGCCTCGATCGCCAAGCCCGTCACCAAGGCCGCCACCACCGTGCTGGAGGCCGCGCAGGTCCCCGGCGTGTTCCAGCAGGCCTTCCACCTGATGCGCTCCGGCCGGCCGGGCCCGGTCCTGATCGACCTGCCGATCGACGTCCAGCTCACCGAGATCGACTTCGACCCCGAGGCCTACCAGCCGCTCCCGGTCTACAAGCCGGCCGCCAACCGGATCCAGATCGAGAAGGCCATCGCGCTGCTCCAGGAGTCGGAGCGCCCGCTGATCGTGGCCGGCGGCGGCGTCATCAACGCCGACGCCTCCGCGCTGCTGCTGGAGTTCGCCGAGCTCACCGGCGTCCCGGTGGTCCCGACCCTGATGGGCTGGGGCATCGTCCCGGACGACCACGCGCTGAACGCCGGCATGGTCGGCCTGCAGACCTCGCACCGCTACGGCAACGAGAACTTCCTCGCCTCCGACTTCGTCCTCGGCATCGGCAACCGCTGGGCCAACCGCCACACCGGCGGCCTGGACGTCTACACCGCGGGCCGCACGTTCGTCCACGTCGACATCGAGCCCACCCAGATCGGCAAGATCTTCGCCCCGGCGCTCGGCATCGCCTCCGACGCCAAGGCCGCGCTGGAGCTGTTCGTCCAGGTCGCCAAGGAGCTCAAGGCCGCCGGGCAGCTCAAGGACCGCAGCGCGTGGGCCGCCTCCACCCAGGAGCGCAAGGCCACCCTGCAGCGCCGCACCCACTTCGACAACGTGCCGCTCAAGCCGCAGCGCGTCTACGAGGAGATGAACCGGGCGTTCGGGCCGGAGACCCGCTACGTCACCACCATCGGCCTCTCCCAGATCGCCGGCGCCCAGATGCTGCACGTCTACAAGCCGCGGCACTGGATCAACTGCGGCCAGGCCGGCCCGCTCGGCTGGACCATCCCGGCCGCGCTGGGCGTCGCCACCGCCGACCCCGAGGGCCAGGTCGTCGCGCTCTCCGGCGACTACGACTTCCAGTTCATGATCGAGGAGCTGGCGGTCGGCGCCCAGCACCGCATCCCGTACGTCCACGTGCTGGTGAACAACTCCTACCTGGGCCTGATCCGCCAGGCGCAGCGCAACTTCGACATCGACTTCCAGGTCAAGCTGGAGTTCGAGAACATCAACTCGCCGGAGCTGGGCGTCTACGGCGTGGACCACGTCAAGGTCGCCGAGGGCCTGGGCTGCAAGGCGATCCGGGTCACCGAGCCGGAGGGCCTGCTGCCGGCCTTCGAGGAGGCCAAGAAGCTGGCCGCCGAGTTCCGGGTGCCGGTCGTGGTCGAGGCGATCCTGGAGCGGGTCACCAACATCTCGATGAGCGGCAACGACATCGACAAGGTCAACGAGTTCGAGGAGCTCGCGACCCTCCCCGAGCACGCGCCGACGGCCATCAAGCCGCTCGCGCTCTGACCAGGTCAGAGGGGGCGTACGAGCCGCTCCGTACGCCCCCTCTGACCGGGAACACCGGCGGCACCGGCACGGTTGAGCCGTCCGGGGCCGCTACCGTGTGCCCGGGCGAAGACCCGCTGCCGACCTGCCGAAAGGACCACCACCGTGAGCCTGTACGACATCCCCCTGCGCACCCTCGCCGGCGAGCCGACCTCGTTGGCCGAGTACAAGGGCAAGGCCCTGCTGATCGTCAACGTCGCCTCCAAGTGCGGTCTGACCCCGCAGTACGCCGGGCTGGAGCGGCTGCAGGAGCGCTACGCCGGGCGGGGCTTCACCGTGCTGGGCTTCCCCTGCAACCAGTTCGCCGGGCAGGAGCCGGGCAGCGCCGAGGAGATCCAGACGTTCTGCTCCACCACCTACGGCGTGACCTTCCCGCTGTTCGAGAAGATCGACGTCAACGGTGACGACCGGCACCCGCTCTACCAGCAGCTGACGCAGGTCGCCGACGCCGAGGGCGAGGCCGGGGACGTCTCCTGGAACTTCGAGAAGTTCCTGATCTCCCCGGACGGCACCGTCGCCGCCCGCATCCGCCCCCGGGTCGACCCGGAGTCGGACGAGCTGGTCGCCGCCCTGGAGGCCGTCCTCCCGGCCTGACGCCACAGCCTCCCCAAGGCCCGGAGCGCACCCCGCGCTCCGGGCCTTCGCACGCGCTCCCGTCCCCCTCGGGATGTTGCGGACACGCACGACGCGCACCTAGCGTGGGCCTCCGTTGATCCACTTCCTGCGGAAAGGCCCACCTGATGATCCGTCACGTCAGAACGGCGGCACGCACGCTGCTCGCGGCCGGCTTACTCGTCACCGGCGCGCTCGTCGGCGCACCACCGACGAGCGCCGCCGCCGCGGCACCGACGACCCTGCCCGCGTCCGACTACACCCTCACCGCGGACTACCACCAGTTCGACGCGCTCGACTCGGCCCTGGTCTCCACGCTGGGCACCTCGGCCGTGCACACGGTGATGGAGCACGCGAACCACGACCGGCAGGCACTCCCCTCGTCCTTCTCCGTCGCCGGCCTGTCCACCGGCTTCCGGTTCGACGACGGCGACAACTCCGACTGCCAGAGCGTCCCCCAGGGCATCACCACCAGCCGGGACGCCGTGGGCACCGCCGACAGCGGTAACTACGACGGCCACCAGCTCGTGCTGGTGAGCTGGTACACCAAGGACGGCTGCGACGGCGCCCAGCAGCGCAGCCGGATCACCCTGGTCGACTGGGACGCCACCTATCCCAACGCCTACCGCAAGGTCCTCCTCGTCGAGCCGACCGGCACCACGGCCGCCCCGGACTTCAAGGACATCCCGATCCACGCCGGCGGCGTCTCCTGGTACGGCGACTACCTCTACGTCGCCGACACCGGGCGCGGCATGCGCGTCTTCGACCTGCGGAAGATCCTCAACACCTCCACCGGCGGCACCTCCGACCAGATCGGCCGCCAGTCCGACGGCGCCTACTACGCCCACAACTACGCCTACGTGCTGCCCCAGGTCGGCACGGTCACGGCACGGACGACCAGCACCGACAAGCTGGTCTGGTCCTCGGTCTCGCTCGACCGGGTCAGCAAGTCGATCGTGATGGCCGAGTACACCTGCCAGTCCGGCTGCACCGACTACCCGAACCGCCCGCCGAGGGCGGTCCGCTTCCCGTTCGCCTCCGGCGCGACGACCTTCGCCGCGACGACGACCGCCGGCCAGGCCCTCCAACTGCCCTGGTACAACCTCAACGGCGTGGCCTCCCACAACGGCCGCTGGTGGTTCAACTCCTCGGGGCAGAAGAAGCTCTACTACTGGACCCCGACCGCCGGGCCCGCCACCTTCGCCTGGGTGAGCGGCGGCGAGAGCATCTCCTACTGGGAGGACGCCACCGGCCCCGACCTGCTGTGGTCGCTGCAGGAGACCACGGGCGGACGCAACGTCTTCGCCGTCACCCAGTCCACCTACGGCGGCGGCTGAGCACCGGAGCCATCCCGTGCTGCGCGGGCCCCGACCGGAAGCCGGTCGGGGCCCGCGCCCTTCGCTCACGGCAGCAACAGCCGCGTCCCCGGCGGGAGTTCGCCGTCCCGGGCGGCGTCGTGCAGGTGGGCCAGCAGGGTGGCGCGCAGGGCTTCGGCGGCCCGGGTGAGCGGCACCTCGTGGCCGTGCGCGACGGCGATCGTCCGGCCCAGGCCCGGCCCGGCGAAGGGGGTGACCGCGAGGCCCGAGCGGGCGGCCACCATGCCGGGCACCACCGCGGGCCCGATCCCGGCCCGGACGAAGCCCAGCACCGCGTCCATCTCGCCGCCCTCCACCGCGAACTCCGGCTCGAACCCGGCCGCCCGGCAGGCCGCCAGCGTCGCCTCGCGGACGTCGTAGCCCTCCCGGAACATCACCAGCGGCCGCCCCCGCAGCTCCGCCACCCGCGCCCTGCGCCGGGCCCGCCGCTCGGTGGAGACCAATGGGGAGACCAACACCAGCTCCTCGTGCAGGAGCTCGGTGACGGCGAGGGCGGGCGCCTGCTCCCCGCTCGGCGGGGTGATGATCAGCGCGAGGTCCAGCTCCCCGGCCGCCAGCGAGCGGACCAGGTCGCGCGAGCCGCCCTCGCGGACCACCAGTGCCACGCCCGGGTAGCGGTCCCGGAAGACCCGCAGCACGTCCGGCACCAGGCTGGTGCACAGGCTCGGCGGCGCGCCCAGCCGCACCCGGCCGCGGCGCAGCTGCACCGTCTCCTGGACGGCCAGCCGGGCGCTCTCGGTGTCCGCGAGGATGCGCCGGGCCAGCGGCAACAAGGCGTCCCCGGCGTCGGTGAGGGCGATGTTGCCCCGGGTGCGGTGGAACAATTCGGCGCCCAACTCCCGTTCCAGCGAACGGATCTGCTGCGAGAGGGACGGCTGTGCCACATGCGCTGCCTCGGCCGCCCGGGTGAAGTGGCGGGTCTCGGCGACGGCCAGGAAGTAGCGGAGTTGCTGGAGCTGCACAGGGCCAGGTTAATCCGCTTCGATAGCCGGTGCCTATCGCCGCGAGCCGCAGCATGTCTTGGACGCACCCCGGCGGCCGTCCCTACCGTTGCCGACATGACAACCGCGACGCGGACGGGCCGGCATCCGTCCACCCTGGCGACCCTGTGGCGGTCGACCGTCGGCAAGAAGGCGGTCATGGCCGTCACCGGACTGGTCATGCTGCTGTACCTGGTCGCGCACATGCTGGGCAACCTCAAGGTCTTCTTCGGCCCCGACGACATCAACGGCTACGCGGCCTGGCTGCGCACCATCGGCCAGCCGTTCCTGGGCCACGAGTGGTTCCTGTGGATCGCCCGGCTCGGCCTGCTGGCCGCCGTCGTGCTGCACGGCGTCTCCGCGTACCAGCTGAGCCGCCGCGACCTGGCCGCCCGGCCGAGCAGGTACGTGCACCGGCGCCGGCGCGCCGACTACGCGACCCGGACCATGCGCTGGGGCGGGGTGATCCTGGGGCTGTTCATCGTCTGGCACATCCTGGACCTCACCACGCTCACCGTGAACCCGGTCGCCGAGCACGGGCACGTCTACCAGAACGTGGTGGGCACCTTCGGCCGCTGGTACAGCGACGTGTTCTACATCCTCGCGGTGGTGGCCCTCGGCTTCCACATCCGGCACGGCTTCTGGAGCGCCGCCCAGACCCTCGGCGCCAACAACGCCCGCCGCGACAGGGCGCTGAAGCTGGCCGCCAACGGCCTGGCGCTGCTGCTGACCGTGGGCTTCCTGTCCGTCCCCGTGGCCGTGATGACCGGAGTGGTGAAGTGAGCTACCTGGACTACTCGGTCGGCGAGCCCGTCGCCGACACCAAGGCCCCCGGCGGGCCGATCGAACAGCGCTGGGACCAGCGCCGGTTCGACGCCAAGCTGGTCAACCCGGCCAACCGGCGCAAGCACACCGTGATCGTGGTCGGCACCGGCCTGGCCGGCGGCGCGGCCGGTGCGACCCTCGCCGAACAGGGCTACCACGTCGTCCAGTTCTGCTTCCAGGACTCCCCGCGGCGCGCCCACTCCATCGCCGCCCAGGGCGGCATCAACGCGGCCAAGAACTACCGCAACGACGGCGACTCCGTCCGCCGGCTGTTCTACGACACCGTCAAGGGCGGCGACTTCCGCGCCCGCGAGTCCAACGTGCACCGGCTCGCCCAGGTGTCGGTGGAGATCATCGACCAGTGCGTGGCCCAGGGCGTCCCCTTCGCCCGCGAGTACGGCGGCCTGCTGGACACCCGCTCCTTCGGCGGCGTACAGGTCTCCCGCACCTTCTACGCCCGCGGCCAGACCGGGCAGCAGCTGCTGCTCGGCGCCTACCAGGCGCTGTCCCGGCAGATCGCCGCCGGGAACGTGGAGATCCACCCGCGCACCGAGATGCTGGACCTGCTGGTCGTCGACGGCCGGGCCCGCGGCATCGTCGCCCGCGACCTCGTCACCGGCGAGATCCGCTCGTACACCGCGGACGCCGTCGTCCTGGCCACCGGCGGCTACGGCAACGTCTTCTACCTCTCCACCAACGCCAAGAACTCCAACGCCACCGCGATCTGGCGGGCGCACCGGCGCGGCGCGTACTTCGCCAACCCGTGCTTCACCCAGATCCACCCGACCTGCATCCCGCGCTCGGGCGACCACCAGTCCAAGCTCACCCTGATGAGCGAGTCGCTGCGCAACGACGGCCGGATCTGGGTGCCCAAGGCCCAGGGCGACACCCGGCCGCCGGCCGAGATCCCCGAGCAGGAGCGGGACTACTACCTGGAGCGGATCTACCCCTCCTTCGGCAACCTGGTGCCGCGCGACATCGCCTCCCGGGCCGCCAAGAACGTCTGCGACGAGGGCCGCGGCGTCGGCCCCGGCGGCCAGGGCGTCTACCTGGACTTCGCCGACGCGATCCGCCGGCTGGGCCGGGACGCCGTCGAGGCCAAGTACGGCAACCTCTTCGAGATGTACGAGCGGATCACCGCCGAGGACCCGTACCGGGTGCCGATGCGGATCTACCCGGCGATCCACTACACGATGGGCGGGCTCTGGGTCGACTACGACCTGCAGACCACCGTCCCGGGCCTGTTCGCGGTCGGCGAGGCCAACTTCTCCGACCACGGCGCCAACCGGCTCGGCGCCAGCGCCCTGATGCAGGGCCTGGCCGACGGCTACTTCGTGCTGCCGCCCACGCTCAACGACTACCTGGCCCGCAACCCGCTGCCCGCCGTGCCCGCCGACCACCCGGTGCTCACCGAGGTGGCGGCCGAGGCCGAGGACCGGCTCAACCTGATCCTCGCGGTGAACGGCGACCGCACCCCGGACTCCTTCCACCGCGAACTGGGCGAACTGCTCTGGGCCGAGTGCGGCATGGCCCGCGACGCGGCCGGGCTGACCCGGGCGCTGGAGCGGATCCCGCAGCTGCGCGAGGAGTTCTGGCGCCGGATCAAGGTGCCCGGCAGCGGGCAGGAGCTCAACCAGTCGCTGGAGAAGGCCAACCGGCTCGTCGACTACTTCGAACTGGCCGAGCTGATGTGCCTGGACGCGCTGCACCGCGCCGAGTCCTGCGGCGGCCACTTCCGCACCGAGAGCCAGACCCCCGACGGCGAGGCCGCCCGGCGCGACGAGGACTACTCCTACGCCGCCGCCTGGGAGTTCACCGGCACCGGCGAGGCACCCGTCCTGCACCGCGAGGCCCTCGACTTCGCGTACGTCCACCCCACCCAGCGGAGCTACGCATGAACCTCACCCTGCGCATCTGGCGCCAGGCGGGCCCGGACGCCCCCGGGTCGATGACCACCTACCAGGTCGGCGGGATCAGCCCGGACATGTCCTTCCTGGAGATGCTCGACACCCTCAACGAGGAGCTGATCACCCGGGGCGACCAGCCCGTCGCCTTCGACCACGACTGCCGCGAGGGCATCTGCGGCGCCTGCGGCATGGTCATCAACGGCCAGGCGCACGGCCCGGAACGGACCACCACCTGCCAGCTGCACATGCGGCACTTCCGGGACGGCGACACCATCGACGTCGAGCCCTGGCGGGCGGCGGCCTTCCCGGTGGTCAAGGACCTGGTGGTGGACCGCACCGCCTTCGACCGGATCATCGGCTCCGGCGGCTACATCACCGCTCCGACCGGCAGCGCCCCCGAGGCGCATGCCACCCCCGTGCCCAAGGAGGCCGCCGACACCGCCTTCGAGCACGCCGAGTGCATCGGCTGCGGCGCCTGCGTGGCGGCCTGCCCCAACGGTTCGGCGATGCTCTTCACCTCCGCCAAGGTGGTCCACCTCAACGTGCTCCCGCAGGGCGCGCCCGAACGGGCCTCCCGGGTACGGGACATGGTCGCGGCCATGGACGCCGAGGGCTTCGGCGGCTGCACCAACACCGGCGAGTGCGCCACGGCCTGCCCCAAGGGCATCCCGCTGCCCAGCATCGCGGCGATGAACCGGGAGTTCCTGCGGGCCGCCCGTGGTTGACGCCTCCCGCGGGTGACATCTCGACGCTCGTTCGCTTCCGTCGATGGACGACCTGAGGGCGTGCGCGCGGGCATCTCGCGCTCCCCGTAAGGGTGGTGGATCGCCGCGTGCAGTGCTTCCTGACGGGAAATCGCGCTACGGTGGTCCTCCGCCACGGAAGGACGGCATATGCCCGAGGTTCAGTCCTGCGCCGGCTGCGGCGGGTCCGGGGGGACCCAGAAGACCGAGGCCACGGTCGAGCTGGACGAGGAAGGAAGCATGGTGCCCAGGATCCACGAGTTCTGGTCGCCCTGCGGTCGGTGCCACGGATCCGGGACGGTGATCGTCGGATGAGGTTGGTCTTCGAGTGCGTCGAGTGCGGTGGGCACTACCTGCCGCCCGAGAGCATGGTGTACCCGGACGGGCCGGCCTCGCCGCTCTGGTGCACCGCCTGCCAGCGCGCCCAGCAGGCGGCCGGGGTCGCGGAGGACCCGCTGCACGCCCGGGTCGCGCTGGCCGCCGCCCGGGCCGCGCTCGCCCGCCGGGCCGCCGAAGCGGTCGAGCCTGTTGCGCGCCCCGACGTCCGCCCGTCCCGCCCCCCGCTCTCCCGCCGGGCCCGGTCCGGCCCGGGCGGGGTGCGCAGCAGGCTGGGCTGACTCGCTGTCATTCCGCAGAGTGGTTTGGTTTCCGGAACTGACGCCACGTCATACATGATGTGGCGCAAACGACTTGTGCCGGATCCGGTGCGCTGGTTCATTGGTCGTCGCGCGTTTCCGCAGCCTCGGGGAGAGCACCATGCAGCCGACCGATCCCACCCACCGCACCGACTCCGGCCGGACCGGCCACATCCCGTACGTTCCGCCACCACCCGGCGGGCCGCCGACACCGCCGCCGTTCGGTCCGCTGCCACCCGCCGTCCCGCCACCGCCCGCCCCCGGCGCCTCCGCCGACGGCTCGGCCAGCATCCGGGTCGCGGTCACCAACCGCATCCTCTGGGTCGGACAGGCGGCGTACCCGCTGGCCAACGTCGCCCGGGTCGGCACCACCCTGATCGTGCCCGGCCGACGCCGCGCGCTGCTACGACTGCTCGGCTTCACCCTGGCCGTCATCGTGCTCGCGTACGTGAGCTCGCTGGCCACCCGCAGCTCGTCGAGCCTGTACGACGGCGGTTCGTCCTCGGACTCCGGGGCCGGTCCGGTCCTCGGCGCGGTGATCACCGTGGCGGTCTACTTCCTGATCTTCACGTGGCCGGTGCTGCGACGACCCGACCTGCACGTGCTGACCGTGGACACTGCGGGCCCGCCGACCGCGGTGCTGGCCTGGCGCATCCCGCAGCCCGCGTTCGAGCTCCAGGCCACCATCACCCGCGCGATCGAGAACCCGCAGGCCGAGTTCCAGCAGATCGTCCAGAGCATCAGCGTCGACCTACGGCAGTACCAGTTCGGCGACAGTGTCAACATCTACGGCGGCCAGGGGAACACGGGGGTCAGCAAGTGAACGACGAGCGTCCGAACATCCAGTACGGCGACCGGGTCACCATCCACGGCGGCAGCGGGAACATCGGCGTCCAGCACAACACCGGCCCGGGCGCCGGCCAGGCCCTGCCGCCGGAGGTCGTCGCGCTCTTCGCCCGGCTCGCCGCGGTGGTCACCGAGCTGGCCCGGGACGGCCGGCTCCAGGAGGCGGACCGGCAGAGTCTGGCCGATTCCCTGCCGGTGCTGACCAGCCCCGCCACCGAGGAGCCGAGGAGGCGGCGCAACACCCTGCTCCTGCTGGCCGGTGTGGCCCAGAGCCTCGGCGAGGCCGCCGCGCCCGCACTGGGGCTGGCGAACCAGCTCCTCGCCCTGCTCAGCGGCTGACCGACCGGCCGCCGCCCGGAGCCAGACGCGGGCGGCGGGCAGCGGACGGCGGGGCCCATGCCGACCGGACCGCCGAAGTCGTGCAGCACCAGGGGCGACCTGGGCCTCCAGCTTGTCCACGTGGCCCTGCAGGCTGGTCGGCGGCGGTCCGCCCGAGCCGGAGCAGGGTCAGAACAGCGCCTCCTGGGTGTCCGGCTCCGGCGGACGGACCCGCTCCTGCAGGGCCAGACCCTCGGACGGGCGGCCGGAGACGGGCGTGAGCGTCCAGCCGGTGAGCCGCCGGGTGTCCAGCAGCAGCGGGCCGGAGCCGTCCGCCTGGTCCAGGAAGAGGTGCTTGCCGATCGGCGCCCGCAGCCGGCCCGCCACCACCGCGCCGTCGGCCAGCCCGGCGATCTCCCGGTAGGCCTCCGGGGCGCCGCCGGCCAGGCCGTAGCGCTCCACGTGGTCGACCACCGGTCGGTCCGCCAGCCGTTCCACGGCGTGGCCCTCCAGCAGCCAGTGCGCCTGGGCACGGGCCGCGGTCAGCACCGTACGGCGGTGCGCCGCATCGCCGTGCGACCACCAGTGCTCGGTCTTCAGCCGGGACTTGAACCGCTCGCGGGCCAGGCCCGAGGCTGCGACGGTGAGTTCGGCGCGGCGCACGGCGGGCAGGCCGCCCCGGGCGGTGAACGCGTAGGCCAGCGCGCCCTGTTCGAGCAGCCGGCTGTCGCCGCGCTGCTCCGCCGTCAGGCCGACCTTCAGCAGGCCCTCGCCGAACCAGGCGAGGTACAGCAGGTAGGTGCGGCCGTCGTCGAGGATCTGGTCCCGCGCTAGGGCGAGGCCGCGGTCCACGCTCTGGCAGGCCGGGCACTGCGTCGGGCCGCCGTCCGGATCGATCACCGCGTGGTGCGGGCAGGGGGTGCGCTCCGTCGCCCCGGCCAGCCAGGCACCCGTGCACCGGCGTGGGCCGTGCAGCAGCCAGCCGACCTCGACGCCCGGCTCCACCGCACGCTCGTGCACCCGGGCACCGGACACGGCCCCGAGCAGGGCACGGCCCTCGTGCCAGCTCAGCCCGGTGGACATCCACCCCGCACGCTGCGCCCCGATCGTCACGCCTCTCCCTCGCGTCGAGCCCGTCGAAGGGATCGAGGCTACCCCGGGGCACTGACAGCGCGGGGCGCCTAGACCGGGTTGCCGACCCAGGGCAAGTCCCGCTCGCCCGTCGTGAAGGCCCCGTAGGTGTTGCCCGTGTCCGAGCCGTAGGCGGTCGGTGCGCTGTTTCCGCTGGGCCAGTCCGCGTGGGCCGTACCGGCTGTCGGGACGGCGATCGCGGCGGCTGCGGCGGCGGCCACGGCGAGGCGGCGAAGGGCGGTGTGCTTCATGAACTCTCCCCCGGAAGCAGGTGTGTTGGCGATCCTCACCTACCCCGGTGCGGGTGTCCACTCCCTTCGTGGGAAGCGCAGGTCGCGGCGGGTTCACCGGGCGTTCTATTGTGGCCGTCGCGCGACAGCGCGGTGACGTGAAGGGGTGGACGGTGGCGGGGCGGCGGAACAGCGGGGTGCTGGCGATCTGGGCGGAGGCGCAGCGGCAGCAGCAGCGCCGGGAGGAGGCCCGCTGGCGCGCCGAGGCGGCGGAGCTGAGGCGGCACGAGCGCGCGCAGCGGGAGGCGCAGCGGGCGGCCGCCCGCAACGAGCGGGAGGCGAAGGCGGCCTACCAGCAGTCGCGGGAGGCGGAGGCGGCCCAGCGGACGGCCGAACTGGACGCCAGGGTCGAGGAGTTGCGCGGTCTGCTGGCCGCCGGTCTGGCGGCGCCCGCCTTCGGGCCGCAGGTGCTGCTGGCCCCGCGCCCGGTGGCGCCCTTCGATCCGGGCCCGCTGGGTGTGGCCGTCGCGATGCCGGACCAGCGCGATCCGAAGTACTACGTCACCCCGCCGGACGCCGCCCAGGCCCGTAACGCGGGTGTGCGGCGCCAGTACGAGCAGTACCTCGCCCAGGCCCGGGCCGAGTTCGAGCGGGACTGGTACGCCGCGCAGGCGCGCGAGGCGGACCGCCAGCAGCGGCTGGCCGCCTACCACCAGGAGTACCTGGCGTGGGCGGACCGCGTCCGCCGCGAGGAGGCGGAGCGCGGGGCCGGGACGGAGGAGTTGCTGCGGCGCCTGCGGGCGGGTGAACCGGAGGCCGTCCAGGAGTACTTCACGGCGGGCCTGTACGCCTCGGCGGCCTGGCCGGAGGGTTTCCCGCACGCCCTGGAGGCGGCCTGGGACGCGGCGAACCGGGAGCTGGTGGTGAACTGGGAGCTGCCGGGCCCGGACGTGGTGCCGGCGGCGGCCCGGGTGCGGTACGTGAAGTCGGACGACCGCGAGGCGGAGGTGGCCCGCCCGGCTGCGGAGCGCAAGGCGCTGTACCGGGAGGTGCTGGCGCAGTCGGCGCTGCGGGTGGCGGCGGAGCTGTTCCGGGCGGACCGGGACGGCCTGCTGGACTCGGTGGTGCTGAACGGTTTCGTGCGGGGCATCGATCCGGCGACGGGCCGGGAGGCGGAGCGCTTCCTGTCCACCCTGACCGCCTCCCGCGCGGACTTCGCCGCCCTGGCGCTGGACCGGGTGGCGCCGGTGGAGTGCCTGCTGGGCCTGGGCGGCAAGCTGTCCTCGCGCCCGGAGCGGCTGGACGAGGTGAAGCCGGGCCGGCTGCCGGAGCAGGTGGGCGGCAGTGTGGCGGGGCAGGGCGGGGAGGGCGATCCGGACCTCTTCGAGATGGACCCGATCGAGTTCGAGGAGCTGATCGCCGAGCTGTTCCGGCTGCGCGGGTTCCGGGTGATGACCACGGCCCGCAGCGGCGACGTCGGCGTGGACGTGGTGGCCGAGGACCTGGACCCGGTGACGGGCGGCAAGATCGTCATCCAGGCGAAGCGGTACCGGAAGACCGTGCCGCCGACGGCCGTGCGCGACCTGGAGTCGACCGTGCGCCACCACGGCGCGATCAAGGGCATCCTCGTCACCACGGCGGGCTTCGGCCGGGGCTCGTACACCTACATCGAGGGCAAGCCGCTGACACTGGTGACCGGCCCGGAGCTGGTGGACCTGCTGGCCGAGCAGGGCCTGCGCGGGCGCCTGGGCGGCGGTGCGCCGGTCTCCGAGAAGCCGCAGCAGGCGCCGGAGGCGGACGCGCAGAGCGCCCTGACCGTCAGCTGGCAGAGCCGTGCCGCCACCGGGGGCGCGGTGGAGCTGGACGTGACGGCCTTCCTGTGCGCGGGCGGCCGGGTGCTGAGCGACGAGCACTTCGTCTTCTTCAACAACCCGCAGGACCCGGACGGCGCCGCGCGCCTCCACCCGACGCGCTCGGTGCCGGGCGAGCCGGTCCGGGAGGCCCGGCTGAGCGTCGACCTTCGCCGGCTGCCGGCGGCCGTCGAGGAGGTGGTGGTCGCGGTCTCCACCGAGGAGGAGGGGCCCGCGCCTCTGCCGCTCGGCCAGGTGTACGGGCTGGCGGTGGACGCGTCGTACGGTCCGGGCGCGGACGGGCCTGCGCGCTGGCCGGGCGCCAACGGGGGCGTGCCGGACTCGGCGATGGTGCTGGGCGCGTTCCGGCGGGCGCAGGGCGGCTGGCGGTTCGAGCCGTCGGGCCGTGCGGTGGCGGACGGCCTGGCGGGGCTGGCGACTGCCTTCGGCGTCTCCGTGGAGTAGGAAGGACCTCGGTCCTCCGGGCACGTCATACCTGAGGAGGAGACGGGCCCCCGCCGCACCATCGGGTCGGCGGGGGCCGTCCGTCTGTTCGGCATACGCATCGTGCTGTCACCTCTTGGAAGGATGAAGCGGTAGGAATATCCGATTCATCCTCCAGGAGACCTCCGTGACGTTCCCCGCAACCGCCGTCCGCACCGGCCGGGCGGCCGCCCGCGCCACCGGCCTGAACAAGGTCTACGGGGAGGGGGAGACCCGCGTCGTCGCCCTCGACAACGTCAGCGTGGCCTTCCCCCAGGGCGAGTTCACCGCCATCATGGGCCCCTCCGGCTCCGGCAAGTCCACCCTCATGCACTGCATGGCCGGCCTCGACACCGTCAGCTCCGGCTCCTCCACCATCGGCGACACCGAACTCGTCGGCCTCAAGGACAAGCAACTCACCCAACTGCGCCGCGACCACATCGGCTTCGTCTTCCAGGCCTTCAACCTGCTCCCCACCCTGACCGCCCTGGAGAACATCACCCTCCCCATGGACATCGCCGGCCGCAAGGTCGACCAGGCCTGGCTCGACCGCGTCGTCGACACCGTCGGCCTCTCCGGCCGCCTCAGCCACCGCCCCTCCCAGCTCTCCGGCGGCCAGCAGCAACGCGTCGCCTGCGCCCGCGCCCTCGCCGGCAAGCCCGACATCGTCTTCGCCGACGAACCCACCGGCAACCTCGACTCCCGCTCCGGCGCCGAGATCCTCTCCTTCCTGCGCAACTCCGTGCGCGAACTCGGCCAGACCGTCGTCATGGTCACCCACGACCCCGTCGCCGCCTCCTACGCCGACCGCGTCGTCTTCCTCGCCGACGGCCGCATCGTCGACGAACTCCACACCCCCACCGCCGACACCGTCCTGGACCGCATGCGCCGCTTCGACGCCAAGGGCCGCACCAGCTGAAGGCCCGGCCGACGCCGCACGCCCGGCCGACCGGCCCCGACGCCACCCGTCCCCCGAGCACCCCAGGACTGACACCCCCTCATGTTCCGCACCGCACTGCGCAACGTGCTCGCCCACAAGGGCCGACTGCTGATGACGACGCTCGCCGTCATGCTCGGCACCGCCTTCGTGGCCGGCACCCTGATCTTCTCCGACACCCTCGGCGACGGTCTGAGGACCCAGAACTCCAAGAGCTACACCGACATCGCCGTCACCGTCAGCGACCGCGAGGCCGGCAGCCGCGGCTATGACCACGGCGGCCGGGCCACCACCGGCCCGGCCCTCACCGAGGAGACCCGCACCAAGGTCGCCGCGCTGCCCGGCGCCGCCGAGGTGCGCGGCGTGGTCAGCGGCTTCGCCGGCATCGCCGACAAGAAGGGCGCGCTGATCGGCAACGGCTTCTCCACCACCGGCGCCAACTACGTCCCGGGCGCCGACGGCACCGACCCGCGCTACCCGCTGGCCTCCGGCCGGGGCCCGAAGAACGCCACCGAGATCGCCCTCGACACCAGGACCGCCGAGAAGGGCGGATACCGGGTCGGCGACACCGTCCGGGTCGCCGTCAACGGCCCGGTGATGGAACTCAAGCTCACCGGCACCCTGCACACCAACGACCCGCGCGTCACGGCTGGCGGCTCCCTGGCCGCCTTCGACACCGCCACCGCCCAGCAGCTCTACCTGAGCCCGGGCCGCTTCGCCGAGCTGGACGTCAAGGCCAGGCCGGGCACCGACGACACCGCGCTGCTCGCCGCCGTCAAGCAGGCCGTCCCGCAGGGCGACACCATCGAGTCCAGGACCGGCCGCGAGCTCGCCGCCGAGCAGGACCGGATGATCAAGCAGAGCACCCGGGCCCTGAGCACCTTCCTGATGGGCTTCGCGGGCATCGCGCTGTTCGTCGGGATCTTCATCATCGCCAACACCTTCACCATGCTGGTCGCCCAGCGCACCAAGGAACTGGCCCTGCTGCGCGCGGTCGGCGCCACCCGCCGCCAGATCACCCGCTCGGTGCTGATCGAGGCGCTGCTGGTCGGCCTGACCGCGTCGGTGGCCGGCCTGCTGGCCGGCGTCGGGATCGCCGTCGGCCTCCGGGCCTTCCTCAACGGCCCGATGGAGGCCAACCTGCCGGACGGCCCGCTGATCATCGCGCCGGGCACGGTGACCGCCGCGATCGCGGTCGGCGTGCTGGTGACGGTGCTGGCCGCCTGGCTGCCCGCCCGCCGGGCCTCCCGGATCGCGCCGGTGGCGGCGATGAGCTCGGTCGAGCAGCCCGCCACCCAGAAGAGCCTGGTGCTGCGCAACACCTTCGGCCTGCTGTTCGCGCTGGCCGGTGCCACCGGGCTGGCCGCCGGCGTGGCCGGCAAGGAGGTCAAGCTGGTCGGCCTCGGCGCGGGCGCGCTGCTGATCGGCGTGTTCGTCCTCACCCCGCTGCTGTCCCGGCCGCTGATCGCGCTGTTCGCCCCGCTGCTGCGCGCGCTGTACGGCACCGCGGGCAAGCTGGCCAAGGAGAACGCGATCCGCAACCCGCGCCGCACCGCCGCCACGGCCTCGGCGCTGACCATCGGCGTCACCCTGATCACCTCGCTGACGGTGATCGGCGCCTCGGTGAACAAGGCCGTGGAAGACGCTGCCGCGAACGACCTCAAGGCCGACTACGCGGTCACGATGGAGAACTACTCGATGCTCGCCCCCGAGGCGGCCGCCCAGATCGCCAAGGCGCCCGGCGTCGCCGCGACGAGCGTGGTGCGCAGCGTCCCGGTGGAGACGGGCGCGGACGGTTCGGACCGCGAGTGGCTGACCGCCGTCGACGCCACCATCGACAAGCTGGTCACCGTCAAGGTCAAGGAGGGCAGCGCGGACGCCCTCAAGCAGGGCAAGCTGATGGTGAACGCGGGCACCTCCGGGCAGAGCCGCTACCGGCTCGGCGAGACCCTCGCCGTCACCTACCCGGACGGCAGCAAGGGCTCACTGACCGTCGGCGCCGTCATCGAGCCCAACTCGGTGCTGGCCGGGGTCGTCGCCCCCGACGCCGTGGTCGGCCCGCACGCGCTGCCCGGCTCCGGGCTGGACAAGGTCCTGGTCAAGGGCGCGAACGGCCCGACCGGGGAACTGAAGCAGGCGCTGCGCGACGCGACCGGCGGCAACCCGCTGATCGCGGTCAAGGGCGAGAAGGACATCAAGGCGGAGAACCGCCGGATGCTCAACGGGCTCCTGAACATGATGTACGGGCTGCTCGGCATGTCCGTGGTCATCGCGGTGCTCGGGGTGGTCAACACCATGGCGATGTCGGTGTTCGAGCGCCGCCGGGAGATCGGCATGCTGCGGGCGATCGGCCTGGACCGGCTCGGCATCCGCCGGATGGTCCGGCTGGAGTCGCTGCTGATCGCGCTGTTCGGCGGACTGGTCGGGGTCGGCCTCGGCATCCTGGTCGCCTGGGCGGGCGTCCGCACGCTGGCCGACGACCTCAAGGGCA
The DNA here is from genome assembly GCF_003635085.1 of Streptomyces sp. 1114.5. Lineage (NCBI taxonomy): Bacteria > Bacillati > Actinomycetota > Actinomycetes > Kitasatosporales > Streptomycetaceae > Streptomyces > Streptomyces sp. 1114.5. The sequence continues at coordinate 4,652,754 of NZ_RBXE01000001.1, read as the reverse complement.
TCAGCACCGTGGTGCCGCCGCTCCAGGTCGCCTGCTTCCTGCTCGCGGCCGCCGTGATCGGCCTGCTGGCCGCCCTCTGGCCGGCCCACAAGGCGGCCAAGCTGGACATCCTGGGCGCGATCAAGAGCGAGTAGTACGCGGTTCCGCCGAGACGGCGTAACCCCTCGGTTCCACCCCGCGGAGCCCCGCACGGTCCCGACCGTGCGGGGCTCCGCCGCGTCCCACACTGTTTCAACACAATCGTGAGACAGCGCGAAGGGCCTGTGAGACAGCAATCCGCCCAGGTCAGAGCGGTTGCCGGGTTAGCGTTACGGCGTTCCGGGCGGCACCCTGCCGGGTTTCCCGCCGCCCATTCTTTCCCCCGGGGAGTCATTCATGAAGAAGTTCTTCACCGCCCTCGCCGTGGCCGCCACGGCCGCCGGCTCCGTGGTCGCGCTGGCGCCCACCGCCTCGGCCTCCGGCTGCGTGTCCAACTGGATCCGGAGCGAGGGCGCCACGACGAACAACATCACGGTCGTCACCAAGGCCAACTCGCCCTGCCACGACGTCAACGTCTCCTGGTCGTACAACCCGCAGGGCGAGTTCTCCGGCTACACCGGCGTCTACCGGCGGCCCGGCGGCTCGTGGACCCCGGCCTCGCGCGGGTACGTGCAGATGTTCAACGGCTACCACGACATCAACGACTCGTACTTCGCCCTGATCACCGACGTGGCCCCCGGCACCCAGTTCGGCATTCTGAGCCGCAACCCGGGCGACCAGGTCACGGTCGTCCACTGACGCCGTCCGTGGCCCCGCCCGACTCCGGGCGGGGCCACGGTGCCGCTCGCTCCCCCGGTCCCGTCCGCCTCCTCCGCCGGAGTCCTCCGCCCATGCCCCGCGTCCACCGGCCTTCGCGCCGCTCCACCGCCTCGCACCCTGCGGCGGCGGGACTGCTCTGCGCCGTGCTGGCCCTGACCGCCGGGTGCTCGGCCGCCGACCCGGGCCCCGCCGCCCCGTCCGCCCCGTCCGCCGTGTCCGCCCCGCCGCCCGCCGCCGCGCCGGCCGCGGTGGCCTACGGGCTGCCGCCGGACCTCACCCCCGTGCTGCTGCCGGCCTCCGGCCCGGACACCCGGCTCACCCAGGGGCTCGACGGCTTCACCAGCCTGGTCCGGGAGCGCGCGACGCGCGCCTGCCTGGACGCCGCCCGCGTCCGGGTGCCCGACGCCCCGCCCCCGATGTTCATCCGGCAGTTCGAGATCCCCGACCTGGCCCACATCGCCCGACACGGCTTCAGCGCCAGCACCGTCCCGGACACCACCGCGCCGGCTCCGGCCGCCACGTCCGCCGATCCCGCGGTCCAGCGGCGCTGCGACCAGGAGGGCGCGAAGGCCGCCGGCGACCTGCAGTCCGGCTACGGGCCGCTGCAGTCCCGGTGGTTCAGCGGCCTCGCCGCGGTGGAACAGGACGCCGCCGTGCTCGCCGCCCGGCGAGGGCTGCCGGACTGCCTGTCCGCGCAGGGCGTCCGGGCCGACAGCGAGCAGCACTTCTTCGACCAGGTGGACCGCACCCTCCAGGGCGCCGCGACCGATCAGGCCGCGAGCGCCGAGGACCGCCGCCTGGGCGCGGCCTACGCCACCTGCATGCAGCCGGTCGAGGCGGCCCGCGAGCCGCTGCGGGCCGCGCTGCGGGAATCCTTCGTCCGGGAGCACGCGGCCGAGCTGGCCCAGGTGCGGGACGCCCTGCCCGGGCGGATCGCCGAGCTGGAGCGGCGCTACTCGATCCGCTTCGCCGCCCCCACCGAGGACTGACCCGCCGAGGACCGACCGGTCGAGGACTGGCCGGTCGACACCCCGCCCCGCCCCGGGCCCGGATACGCCACCGCCCCGTCCGGCGGGAGGCCGGACGGGGCGGGGCGGGGTGCGAGGGGGCGGGCCGGTCAGGCGGCCGGCTTGGCCGCGACGGGCTTCGCCTTGCCCCCGAGGAGGTTGAAGAAGACGGCCAGCGTGGGGACCAGGTAGAGCAGCCAGACCACCAGCTGCAGCACCGTCGGGTCGGGCTGGAAGTTGAACACGCCCTTCAGCAGCGTGCCGTACCAGCTGTCCTTGGGGATGGTGCTGGAGATGTCGAAGGCCACGCTGTGCAGGCCGGGCAGCCAGCCGGCCTCCTGGAGGTCGTGCACGCCGTAGGCGAGCACTCCGGCCGCGACCACGACCAGCATGGCGCCGGTCCAGGTGAAGAACTTGGCCAGGTTGATCTTCAGCGCGCCCCGGTAGAACAGCCAGCCGAGCACCACCGAGGTGAGCAGGCCGAGCGCAGCGCCGATCAGCGGGTTCCAGCCGTCGTCGGTGGCCTGTACCGCGGACCAGATGAACAGTGCGGTCTCCAGTCCCTCACGGCCGACGGCCAGGAAGGAGGTGACCACCAGGGCCGTGGTGCCCATCGCGAGGGCCGCGTCCAGCTTGCCGTGCAGTTCGGTCTTCAGGTGCCGGGCGGTGCGCCGCATCCAGAACACCATCCAGGTCACCAGGCCGACCGAGATGATCGACAGCGAGCCGCCGAGCGCCTCCTGGGCCTCGAAGGTGAGCTGCGAGGAGCCGAACTGCAGCACCGCGCCGAAGGCCATCGAGAGCACCACGGCCGCGCCGACGCCGAGCCAGACCGGCGGCAGCTTGTCCTTGCGGTCGGTCTTGACCAGGTAGGCGATCAGGATGCAGACGACCAGGCTGGCTTCGAGGCCTTCGCGCAGGCCGATCAGGTAGTTGCCGAACACGCGGGCTCCTGGGGGTGAGGTGGTACGGGGGGAATCTGGCGGGTCAGCCGAACAGGGCCTGGCCCCACCACTCCCCCGGCTTGCGCACGCCCGCCGGGCAGGCGAAGTGGGCGGAGCCGACGTGCTGGATGTACTCGTTGAGCTTGTCGCTCGACGCCAGGCGGGTCTGCAGCGGCACGAAGGCCTTGCGGGTGTCGCGCTGGTAGGCGAGGAAGAACAGGCCGGCGTCCAGGCGGCCGAGGCCGTCGGTGCCGTCGGTGAAGGAGAAGCCGCGGCGCAGGATCATCAGGCCGCTGTTGGCGTCCGGGTGGGCGAGGGCGACGTGCGAGTCGGCGGGCATCGCCTTGAGGTCGGGCGCGTCGTGCTCCTTGGCCTTGCCGTACGGGGCGCCCTCGCCCTTGGTGCGGCCGAAGACGTCCTCCTGCTCCTTGAGCGAGGTGCGGTCCCAGGTCTCGATGTGCATCCGGATCCGCCGGGCGACGAGGTAGGAGCCGCCGGTCATCCACTCCGGGCCGTCGCCGGGGGCCGCCCAGACGTGGTCGGCCAGCTTGCCGGTGTCGGTGCCCGCGATGTTGTGGGTGCCGTCCTTGAAGCCCATCAGGTTGCGCGGGGTCTGCGCGTCCGGGGTGGTGGAGGAGGTCTTGCCGAAGCCGAGCTGGGACCAGCGGATGTTGACGGTGCCCATGCCGATGCGGGCCAGGTTGCGGATCGCGTGCACGGCGACCTGCGGGTCGTCGGCGCAGGCCTGGATGCAGAGGTCGCCGCCGCTGCGGTTCGGGTCGAGCTTGTCGCCCTTGAAGGCCGGCAGGTCGATCAGGGCGTCGGGGCGCTTGGCCTTGAGGCCGAAGCGGTCCACGCCGTCCTTCTCGAACAGGCTGGGGCCGAAGCCGATGGTGAGGGTGAGCCGGGAGGCGGGCAGGCCCAGGGCCTCGCCGGTGTCGTCCGGGGGCGCCTCGGGCAGGCCGGTGGCGGCGCCGGTGCCGACCTCGCGGCCGCCGGTCATCGCCGCGGCCGCCTTGGTCCACTCCTTGAGCAGCTTGACCAGGGACTCCCGGGTCGCCTTGTCGGAGACGTCGAAGGCGGCGAAGTGCAGCCGGTCCTGGACCGGGGTGGCGATGCCGGCCTGGTTCTCGCCGTAGAACGGCACCTCGGCGCCGGCCGGGGCGGCGGCCGCCGGGGCGGGGTCGTCCTGGCGGGTGGCGGCGGCGACCGAGCCGACGGCGGCGGCGCCGAGCGCGACGCCCGCGCCGGCCCAGCCGATGACGGCGCGTCGGCTGACCGCGCTCCTGGTCGCGGTGGCGTCGGCGGCGGCCGGCGTCTCGTTCTGCTGCTGCTCGTGCTGGGCGTCCATCGGCGGGCGGGCCCTTCTCTGTACTGACTCACGGAGGCCGTGGCGGCCGGTGTCGGGCCGCCACGGCGTCGGTGGGGTGGGTGGAACGGGAAGCGGTGGTCGGTTACTTGGCGACCACGGCGGCGGCCAGCTTCGACAGCGGCTCGCCCAGCGAGTTGACCGCGTCGGAGAAGGTCTTGCGCTCGGCCTCGGTGACCTTGTCGTACGGGGTGAAGGTGCCGTCGGCCTGCTTGTACTTGGCGAGCAGGGCGTTGATGGCGGCGAACTCGGAGTCCAGGGTCTTGGACAGGTCCGCGTCCTTCTCGGCGGCGACCGGCTTCAGCAGCTCGTAGGCCTTCTGCGCGCCCTCGACATTGGCCTGGAAGTCGGCCAGGTCGGTGTGGCTGTAGCGGTCCTCCTCGCCGGTGATCTTGTTGGTGGCGACCTCGTCCAGCAGTTCCTTGGCACCGTTGGCCATGCTGGTCGCGGTGATCTCGGCGGCGGGGATCTTCTTCTGCCAGTCCGTGAGGTCGGCGACCAGCTGGTCGGCGAGCTTCTTCTCGTCGTCACCGATCTTGGCGTCGGCCCAGAGCGACTTCTCCAGCTTGTGCCAGCCGGTCCACTGCTGGCCGGCCTCGACCTTGTCCTCGCGGGTGTCGGTCTTGGGGTCGACGTCGCCGAAGCTCTCGGCGACCGGCTCGGTGCGCTCCCAGCCGGTGCGCGAGGGCGCGTACAGCGACTTGGCCTTCTCCAGGTCGCCGGCCTTGATCGCGTCGGCGAAGGCCTGGACGGCCGGGATGGTGGCGTCGGCCTGCTGCTGGGCGTACGTGCGGTAGGCGTCGACGGCGGCGGTCAGGCGCGGGTCGGCCGGGGCGGCGCTGCCGCCCTCGCCGGTCACGGTGATCTTCTGGCGGATGCCGTCGCCGACCATGCCGGGCTTGCAGGCGATCTCGTACGAGCCGGCCTTGATCTCGGCGTTGATGCTGGCCTTGGTGCCGGGGCCGATGTTCTCGCGCTCGGTGACGATCTTGTCGCCGTCGCCGTAGACGTAGACCTCGGTGGTCTTGGAGCCCTTGTTGCTGATGTCCAGCACCACGTGCCCGGCCGGGAAGCTGGTCTTGGAGACCTCGCACGCGGTGTCGGTGGCGTTCACCTTGACGGCGTCGGAGGAGCCTGCCTTGTCGTCCTTCTTGGACGAGCAGCCGGCCAGGGTTGCGGTCGCCACGGCGAGGGTGAGCAGCGCGGCTGCGGTGGAACGGCGACGGGCGGACATGCGGGCTCCAACGGAAAAGGGCATGGGTGTGCCTGGGCTGGTAGGGGGACCGGCGGGCCGGCGCCCCTGAATTAGCTAAGGCATACCTTACGTATGGACGCCACGGCGTCCACACCCACCCCCTGAACCGTTATCGACCCGGTGTGCGGCGGGCGGCGGCGCGGGCCGTCCAGCGGCCCTCGTGCCGGCTGATCCGGATCGGGTGGCCGAAGGTCTCGCTGATCAGTGCGGTGGTCATCACCTCGTCCACCGGCCCGGCCGCCACGCACTCGCCGCCGCGCAGCAGCAGGGCGTGGGTGGTGCTCTCGGGCAACTCCTCCAGGTGGTGGGTGACCAGCACGCTGGCCAGCTCCGGGTGCTGGTGGCGCAGCAGGTCCAGGCTGTCGAGCAGCAGCTCGCGGGCGGTGAGGTCCAGGCCGGTGGCGGGCTCGTCGAGCAGCAGCAGCCGGGGGCTGGGCATCAGGGCGCGGGCGATCAGGGCCCGGCCGCGCTCGCCCTGGGACAGGGTGGTCCACGGGGCCTCGGCCATCGCGGTCATGCCGAGCGTCCCGATCAGTTGTTCGGCCCGCTCCAGTGCCTCCGGGCCGGGCTTGCGGTGCCACTCCGGCTCGATGGTGTTGGTGTGCCCGGTGAGCACCACCTCGCGCACGGTCAGTGGCGAGCGCAGCGGGTGGCGCGGGTTGACGTGCCCGAGGTGGGCGCGCAGCTCGCGGACGTCGACCCGGCCGAGCCGGTGGCCGAGCACGTCCACCTCGCCGCGGGTGGGGTGGGAGACCGCGCCGAGCAGGGCGAGCAGCGTGGACTTGCCCGCGCCGTTGGGGCCGAGCAGCGCCCAGTGCTGGCCGGGCCGGATCTCCAGGCTGATCGCGCGCAGCAGGTGCCGGCCGTCGCGCACGACGTCCACGTCCTTGGTACGAAGCAGCGGGCCGTCCAGGGGCTGGCTCATGGGTGGCGGGTCTCCGATCACGGCACCGGACGGGCCCGGCGCGGCCGTCCGCGTGCAGAGTACAACCGTCGGTCGGGACGGGTGCGGGGCGTCCGAGGGGCGGACGTGCCAGAACCCTGTTGCGCTGCGGGAGTTGGGAGGAGGATGGTGCCCTTTCCGGCGGGGACGAGGGGGGAGACTCGATGACTGCGGAGACGACGGCGGACGGGGAGCGGGCGGGCGGGGAGCGGGCCGGCGGCACGCTCCACGGGCTGATCGAGCGGCACGCCCGCCGCACGCCCACGGCGGTGGCGGTGCGCTGCGGCGAACAGGAGCTGACGTACGGGCAGTTGGACGAGCGGGCGGAGCGGCTGGCCGCCGTGCTGGCCGAGCGCGGGCTGGCCCCGGGCGGGCGGGCGGCGGTCGCGCTGGGCCGGGGCACCGCGGTGTACGTGGCGCTGCTGGCCGTGCTGAAGGCCGGGGCCGCGTACGTCCCGGTGGAGCCGACCGCGCCCGACGCGCTGCTGCGGCACGTGCTGGCGGACGCGGCGCCGGACGTGGTGGTCACCGAGGAGGCCCACCGGATCCGGCTGGCGGACGCGGTCGGGGCGCAGGTCGCACCGGTGGCACGGGTGGCGCAGCTGGTCTGCGTGGACACGGCCGCGCCCGCACGGGCGCCGTTCGCCCCGCCGGAGGTCGGCCCGTCCGACCTGGCCTGCGTCTTCTACACCTCCGGGTCCACCGGCCTGCCCGCCGGAGCGCTGGTCGAGCACCGCAACCTGCTGGCCGCGTACGAGGGTTGGCGCGAGGTGTACGGCCTGTCGGCCGAGGACCGGATCCTGCAGACGGCGAGCCTGGAGTTCGACGTCTTCACCGCCGACTGGGTGCGCGCGCTGTGCACCGGCGCGACGCTGGTGGTCACCCCGTTCAACCTCACCCTGGACCGCACCGCCGACCTCGGGGCGCTGCCCGCCCTGGTCGCCGCCGAGCGGATCACCGTGCTGGAACTGAACGTGCGCACCGCGCGCCGGCTGACCGCCCTGCTCGCCGCCGGCGGCGGGGGCGTGCCCGGGGTGCGGCTGCTCACCGTGGGCGCCGAGAAGTGGTACCTGGACGAGCAGTTGGGCCTGCAGCGGCTGCTCGGCGAGGGCACCAGGGTGCTGAACGTGTACGGGCTGGCCGAGGCCACCGTGGACAGCACCTACTTCGACGCGCAGGGCACCGCAGCCGCGGAGGGCGCCGAGCGGGTCTCGCTGGTCGGCCGGCCCTTCCCCGGCACCCGGGTGTACGTGCTGGGGCCGGACGGCACTCCCGTCGAGCACGGGACGACCGGCGAGATCGCGATCGGCGGCGCGGGGCTGACCCGCGGCTACCTCGGCCGGCCGGCGGACACCGCCCGCCGCTTCGTCCGGGCGGACTTCGACCCGGACGGGCGGGTGCTGCTGACCGGCGACCTCGGGGTGTTGCGGGCGGACGGCGTGCTGGAGTTCACCGCGCGGGCCGCGAACGTGCTCGGGCCGGTCCCGCACGCCCGGAAGGCGTCGGTGGTCTCCCGGGTGGTGGCGGCGGCCCGGGCCGAGGGCCTGCTGCGCGCCCACCCGGCGGTGCGGGAGGCCGTCGTGGTGGAGGTGGACGTGCGGCCCGGGCAGCGCAGGGAGGTCGGCTACGCGGTGACGGATCCGGCGGCGGACGGCGCGGACGGCTGGTCGCTCTCGCAGTACCTGACGGCGGAGCTGCCGGCCGGGGAGGTGCCCGCGGCGGTCGTCCCGTTGCCGGAGCTGCCGCGCACCCGGGCGGGCAAGCTGGACCGCGCGGCCCTGCCGCTGCCGGCCCCGCCGCAGCACGCCGCCCCGGCCCGCTCGGGCAAGGCCGGGTCCCGGCCGGCCGGATCCCGCAAGGGCGGCGGCAAGGCCGGGGGCGGGGGTGGCGCGGAGGGCCCGACGAGTTGCTTCGCGGTGGCCGTGGTGGTGCTCGGGGCGTTCTTCGCCTGGGTCACCACCGACTTCTTCTTCCCCGGTTCGACGGACCTCTCGGGGGTGCCCGCCGGCTACCACCTCGGCTTCGATCTGCTCTACCTGTGCGAGAACCTCGCCTTCGGCGCGGGGGCGGCCTTCCTGCTCTTCGGCCTCCCGGCGGTGCTGCGGCAGGGCCGCTCGCTCGGGCTGTCCGTCTGCACTTACGTGGCGGTGGTCTGGCTGCTCGCCTCCTGGTGGCCGCAGGACAACCTCTACCGGCTCACCGACCCCACGGACTGGTCCCGCGAGACGACGATGGTCCTGGTCTTCAACATCCCGCTGATGCTGGCGGCGACCGTCGTGGTGGTCTTCCTGCTGAGCAGGCCGCGCGCCGGGAAGGGCTGACCGGCGCTCACCTCAGGGCCTCGAACATCCCCGCCAGCCCCTGGTTCGCGGCCGCGATCAGCGCCTCGGCCGCGTCCAGCGCCTCGGTGTCGGGCCCGGCCAGGGCGAGGCCGACGACGGGCTCCGGCTCGTGGCAGGCGGTCGGGATCAGCGGCAGCAGGGTGACGCCGAGGCGGGCGCAGCGCGGCCGCAGCCGCTCCAGGTGGTCGTGCAGCGCCGCCGGGGCCAGCCGGGCGCCGAGCGGCATCCCGTCCAGGGTGCGGACCAGGTGGCCGGGGCCGCGCACCCGGTCGAGACGGGCGCGCAGGACGAAGGCGACGGCCGGGCCGGTGAGCCGCAGGTTGATCTCGGTGGGGGCGAGCCGGCGCTGCCGGTCGGTGACGAAGTCGACGTCGTACCAGCCGCGGTAGCCCTCGGCGGCCAGCCGCTCGCCCACGGCCAGGGCGAACCCGCGGGCCGTCTCGGCGGCGTCCCTGGGCACCGCGCCGGGCCCGACGGTGACGCCCTGGTAGCGGGTGCCGGCCACGTCCATGACGCCCGCGCCGACCGGGTGGACGGTGCCGTCCGGGCCGACCACGGCGTCGTAGGTGAGGTCACGCAGCCGGGCGGCCGGGCCCGGGTCGACGTACTCCTCCAGCAGCAACTCGCCCTCGGGCGGCAGGACCTCGGCCCGCACCAGGCGCCGCAGCAGGGCCCCGCCGCCGCCCGCGGCGAACAGTTCGGCGGGCTCGACCACCACGGTGCCGTAGCCGCCGACGCCGTACGGGCTCTTCAGCACGGTGGTCCGGCCGCGGGCGGCGCGGGCGGTGAGCCGGCGGGCGGCCCGGCGGCGGCCGTCCGCGCGTTCCTGCTGCGGGACGGTGATCCCGGGGTGTCCGGGGGCGAGGGCGGTGAACAGGCCGTGGGCGGCGGCCTTGGACTCGTAGCGGCGTACGGCGGCCAGCTCGGGCCCCTCGCCCTGCGCGGCGTTGCGGCCCCAACCGACCACCGGGTGGCCGGAGTCGGCGATCCGGGCGGCCAGCGCGGGGCGGGCGGCGAGCGCCTCGGCCACCGTCCGGTCGGGCGCCACCCCGCTGTGCACCTCGACCGGGCCCCAGGCCAACTCCCGGGCCAGCCAGTCGGTCCACTCGGGGGCGACCTCGCCGGGCAGCACCAGCAGGGCCGGTTCGGGGCTGTAGCAGACGGCCAGGCAGGCGTAGTGGTGCGCCTGCCGCAGCCGGCGCAGGCGCTGGGCCGCGTCCATGCCGCTCGGGAAGAACTGCGCGTTGAAGTCCGCGACGTCGCCCACGTGGACCGCCGCCCGGCCGCCGGTCCAGGCCCCCACCCATCCGTCCATGGGGCGGAAGCCTAGGGCCTGGGGGCGTCGGGCGGGGCAGCGATGGTGCTATCCGTCCATCACGACGGCACTGTGGACGCCTTGTTAACTTCCGATCATTTTTGACAGTCCAAGGACACAACTTGGCAAAGTTATGACCTTTCCCCTAGCTGGACGTGACTGATCGCCGTCAATCTCTGAGCCAGCTCCTTTCCCTGCAGCTAACCCCCACTGGAGTTCAGAGTGACCCCCACGTCCTCCTTCCGCCGTGCCCGCGTGGCCGCGGCCGCCGCCGTCGTCGCCGCCGCCCTCGCCGGTGCGACCGTCCCCGCCGCCACCGCCTCCGCCGCCACCGACCCGCGCGAGGCCGCGATATCCCAGGCCCGCGCCAACGTCGCCCACAACACCTCGGTGTTCGGCTTCGGCACCGGCCAGGACCTCGTGGTCAAGGACGTCGTGATCGACGCCGACGGCACCTCGCACGTCCGCTTCGACCGCACCTACCAGGGCCTTCCCGTCGTCGGCGGCGACCTGGTCGTCCACCAGGACGCCAAGGGCCGGCTCAAGGACACCTCCCGCGCGGCCGCCCACGACGCCGCCGTGAAGTCCACCGTCCCCAAGGTGCCCGCCCAGTCCGGCGCCGCCAATGCGCTCTCCGCCGCCCCCGGCGTCCAGGACGCCGTCAGCACCCCCGAACTGGTCGTCTGGGCCGCCGACGGCACGCCCCGGCTCGCCTGGCGCACCACCGTCGAGGGCACCGGCGAGCACGGCCAGCCGGCCGGCCGGATCGTCGTCACCGACGCCACCACCGGCGAGCAGATCGAGGCCTACGACGCCGAGCACCAGGCCACCGGCACCGGCAACTCCGAGTACACCGGCACGGTCAGCATCGACACCACCGCCACCTCCGGCGGCTACACCCTGACCGACCCGATCCGCGGCACCGTCACCAAGGACGCCCACAACCTCTCCTCCAGCTCGGTCAAGGCGACCTCCGGCACCGCGTTCACCAGCACCACCAACGTCTGGGGCGACGGCAAGAAGTTCTCCACCGACCGCTCCACCGCGGCCGTCGACGCCCACGCCAACACCGCCTGGACGTACGACTACTACAAGAACACCTTCGGCCGGAACGGCATCAAGAACGACGGCAAGGGCGCCACCGTCTTCGTCCACGTCGGCACCAACTGGGACAACGCCCAGTGGTCCGACAGCTGCTTCTGCATGATGACCGGCGACGGCAACGGCACCACCGACCCCGAGCAGGTCGACCTCGACACCATGGGCCACGAGATGACCCACGGCGTCACCAGCGCCACCGCCAACCTGCGCTACAGCGGCGAGTCCGGCGGCCTCAACGAGTCCACCAGCGACATCTTCGGCACCATGGTGGAGTGGTACGCCAACAACAAGGTGGACACCCCCGACTACCTCTTCAGCGACCAGTCCACCCCGCCGTGGCTGCGCCGCTTCGACAAGCCCTCGCTGGACGGCTCCTCGGCGGACTGCTGGAGCAGCTCGGTCGGCCGCCTGGACGTGCACAACTCCTCGGGCGTCGGCAACCACTGGTTCTACCTGGCCAGTGAGGGCAGCGGCAGCAAGACCATCAACGGCTTCACCTACAACAGCCCCACCTGCAACAACTCCACGGTGACCGGCATCGGCAACCAGAAGGTCGCCAAGATCTGGTACCGCGCACTGACCGTCTACATGACCTCCACCACCAACTACAAGGGCGCCCGCGCCGCCTCGCTGAGCGCGGCCAAGGACCTCTACGGCCTCAACAGCACCGAGTACAAGGCCGTCGCGGCGGCCTGGAGCGGCGTCAACGTCAACTGACGTACGGCCGCTCGTGGTCGAGCCCTCAGAAGGTGAACCCGACGTGGCAGTGGTCGTGGTGGGTGTCGTCGGTGAAGAACCGGTTCCCGGCCCCCGGGATTGCCACCGGCCCGCCCACGTTGTACGAACCGGCCGCGGCCGCGTCCCGCATGAAGGACTCGACCAGCTGCCGGGGCGTGGCCGGGTCCACCACGGCCATGCCGTCGATCCGCCAGACGTCGAAGGCCCGGCCCAGCGGATGGTCGCTGGGCCGGGACGTCCCGAACACGTCCAACGGGTGGCCGGTCCGCACCACGCTCACCGACAGCGTGTACGGGCCGGCCAACCGCAGCATCGCCTCCGGCACGCTGTCGTGGACGGTACCGCTGCGCAGGTCGGCCGCCGCCTCGGGCGGCAGCTCGATCCGCGGCTCGGCCAGCACCCGGGCCACCGCCGAGGTCGGCGCCGCGGCGGCCGGGCCGGCGACCCCCGGGTGCAGCTCGGTGACGGTCCAGCGCGGCTCGGCCCGGCTCAGCCGGACGTCCACCGTGGTGCCGCCCTCGGCCACCGAACCGTCCGGGCCCCGGGTCCACTGCCGGCACACCACCAGCACGCTCGCCGAATCGGCGAGGATCCCGCCGTACTGGGCGACGACCACCTCCAGGCTCGCCTCCGGCGCCGCCGGGGCCAGCGGACCCGCCTGGTCGGCCAGCGCGGGCGGCAGCCCGAGCGCCGCCACCCGGGCCCGGGCCGGCTCCACGCCCTGGCCGCCGGGCGGCCAGGCGCCGAGCGCGGCGACCAGTTCGACGGCGCGGCGCTTGACGTCGGGTTGGATCTCGGCCGGGCCGGGCTGCCAGAGCGGCGGCTCGGGCAGCGGGGTGGGGGTTTGCGTCGGGGTGGGCGTGGGCGTCCGGGTGCCCGGTGGTTCGGGCGTCGGCGGGCTCGGACTCGTGCCCGCCGACCGCGGGTTGCCCCCGCTCGTACACCCCGCCGCGCCCAGCAGCAGCGCCGCCGCGCCCGCCCGCAGCACCCCGCGCCGGTCCGCGGTCGGTCGTCCGCCGTCTGCGCCGTCTCCGCTCGTCACGGGGTCAGTATGCGGCCCGCTCCGGCACGACAGCCGGACGTCGCGGTCAGGCCGCGGCGGTCCCCCCGTCACGTGCAGCGCTCGCCCGCGGCACCAGGACCAGCCCGAGCAGGCAGCCCACCAGCAGGCCGGCGCCGTGGTTGTTGCGCAGCGCACAGAGGAACACGGCGGCCGCCGGGACGAGCAGGAGGTACCAGTGCGCCTTCAGTCCGGGGCCGGGCACGGTTCCGCGCACGTTCCCGCGCAGCAGGCAGACGACGGCCAGGGCGCCCAGCAGACCGCAGACGGCCACCGAGTCGCCGCCGCCGCGCGGCGACCAGCCGGCCAGGCTCACCACGTGGGCGAGGACGCCACTGACCAGGAAGACGGCCAGGGTCCGCCACCACCCCAGGACGGTCTCGGCGACGGCCCCGATCACCAGCAGGGCCGGCAGGTTGAACGCGATCTGGCCGAGGCCCGAGGACTGCACCAGCAGCGCCGTCCCCGCCCGCCACCACTGCCCGTCGGACAGCGCACCCGGCTGCCGCATCAGGTCGTCCACCGCGGCGGGCACGGCGTACTGGACGACGGCCATCACCGCCATCACCGCGAACAGCGCGATCGTGACCCAGGGCCGACGCGCCAGGGCGCCGCGGACGACGGCAAGCACCTCGCCCGGCCCGCCGGCCGCCGCTCCACCGACTGCCGCGCCACCGGCTCCCGCGCCACCGCCCGCCGGACCGTCGGGGCCGGCCCCGGCCACCACCAGCGTCCGCAGGCCCACGCCGACCACCACAGCCGCGCTCGCGTACAACCCGATCTCGTGCGGCGACATCGCCGACCCCCCCGTCAGAACGGACCCGGGCGACTCCCGCCCCGTCACCGCCCCATCGTCCCAGGTCGGACCGGAACCACCTATTCCTGCTCGCGCTCCGGGGGCCGCAGGGCGTAGCCGGCCTCGGTCCGCTCGATCCAGGACGGCCGGCCGAGCTTCAACCTCAGGACCGAGATGGGGTACCTGAGCTCCACCGGGTTGAGCAGGACGCCCCAGACCCGCAGGAGGATCGTGTCCGGCGCGTGCACGCCCTCGCCCAGCTCGATCAGGCCGCGCAGCAACTTGGCGTCCTGGCGGGTGAGTTGTGCCTCGCGGCCGTCCACGGTGGCGGTCCGGGCGTCGAGGTCGAGGACGAGGCGGCCGTCGAAGGCGGTCAGGGTGCCTTGCGTGGCGTCCGTGCCGTTCGTGTTCTCCGTGCTCGTCGTGCCCTTCGTGCCCTTCGTGCCCTTCGTGCTGTCGCCGTTCACGCCGGGCAGCCTAACCGGCGGCTCCGGGCGGCGACCAGGCCGCGGTCCAACCGGCCAGCTCCGCCGGGCGGTTGGTGATGATGCCGTCCACACCGGCGTCCGCGAGGGCCTTCCAGCGGGCGGGCTGGTCGACCGTCCAGACGTTGACGGCGATCCCGGCGGCGTGCAGGTCCGCGAGGGCTCCGGGGCGGGCGGAGAGTGCTTCGTCCGAGGGGTTGTAGGCGGCCAGGCCGAGTTCGCGGGCGGTGGCGACCGGGTCGGCGTCCAGGGCGGAGCGCAGCAGGCCGAGCGGCAGTTCGGGGGCCAGTTCGCGGGTGTGGCGCAGAGCGTCCACCTCGAAGCTCTGGACGAAGACCCGGTCGGTCATGCCGTGGTCGCGGACCTCGCGGACGATCCGGGCGACCTCGTCGCGGGTGTGCGGTCCCTTGATCTCCAGCAGCAGCTTGCCGCCCCGGGTGCGCAGGTCCTCCAGCTGGGCGGCGAGGGTGGGCAGCCGGGTGCCCGCGTAGGCCGGGGCGAACCAGGAGCCTGCGTCCAGTGCGTCGAGCTGGGCGGCGGTCAGGTCGCGGATCCGGCCGGTGCCATTGGTGGTGCGGTCCACGGTCTCGTCGTGCAGGACGTAGGGGACGCCGTCCTTGCTGGGCTGCACGTCGTCCTCGATCCACGCGGCGCCGGCCCGGCGGGCCACCTCGTCGGACACCAGGGTGTTCTCGGGGGCGGCGGAGGAGGCGCCGCGGTGGGCGAAGACGGTCGGCGGCGCACCGGCCGGCCGGAGCCACCCGCCGGTCGCGGCTGCCGCCTGCGGGACCTGCTGCGGGGCCGATTGCGGGACCGCCGACCGTACGGGGGCGCCGGTGAGCGCCACCGTGCCGAAGGCGGCCGCGAGCAGGGCGGCGACGAGGGCGCTCCGGCGGGGGCGGGGGTGCCGGCTGGGTGTCATGTATCGAACGCTACGGACGTCGGCCGGATCCGGCCAGACGACACCGGGCCGCCCGGCCGACATTACGGTAGGCGGACGAACACATCGTCATCTCTCCCCCAGCGGCGCCAGCAGCGCCTCCGCCGACGCCGTCCGTGCGTACAGCACCGAGCGCCCCGCCCGGTGGGCGCTGACCAGGTGCGCGTCCCGCAGGGCCGTCAGGTACTGGGAGACCGCCGAAGCGGAGAGCCCGGTGCGCTGCGCGAGTTCGGTCGTGGAGGCCGGGGCCACGAGCTCCGTCAGCAGCCGGGCGCGGGAGCGGCCGAGGACGGCGGCCAGCGCCTCGGTGCCCGCCACCGGGGCGGTCGTGGTCCACAGGCTGCCGATGCCGCGGGCCGGGTACGCCAGCTGCAGCGGGTCGGGCGGGACGAGGCGGGTGTAGAGCGCGGGCCCGGTGAAGGCGGACGGGACGAGCAGCAGGCCCGCCCCGGCGGTGCGGCCCGGCAGCGGGCGGGTGCGGTGACGCAGCCGCAGGGTGTCCTCGGTCCAGCGGAGTTCGGTGTGCAGGTCGTTCAGGGCGTGCGCCGCGCCGTGTTCGGCGGCCTGGCGGGCGCGGTGCAGCACGTCCGCATCCAGGACGGCGCGGATCCGCGCCCAGTACGGGGCGAGCGCGAGTTCCCAGTACGCCTCGACCGCTTCGGTGAGCCGGCCGAGCCCTGCGGCCGGGTCTGTGTACAGGGCGCGCAGCCGGGGGCCGAGGCCGCCGCGGCCCTCCTGACGCCGGTCGTCCTGCAGCCGGTCGAGCTCGCGGCGGACCTGCCCGGTCGGGGTGGCCCGGATCGCGGCCAGCTCCTCATCCAGGGTGGGGGCGGGCCCGGCGGGCGTGGGGTTGAGGAAGTCCGGCACGTACCCGGCGGGCGGGACCAGCTCGGCGAGCAGGGCGTACGCCGGGCCGAGCGTCGCCAGCCGTGGCCGCACCTGCTCCGCCCAGGGGCGGTGGACGGGGTGGGCGAGCCCCGAGCCCAGCAGCCGCAGGCTCGGGCCGACCTCCCACATCGGGCAGACGGCGAAGCGCATCCGCGCCAGGTCACCCGCCGTGAACAGCAGTTCGGCCGCCAAGCCCGCACCCCCGTGGATTCAGACATGTTCGAATCATTGGCGGTCAGGCTAGTTCATTGCCGATCATGATCGACATGACTTCGGAGACCACCCCCACCGCCCCCGTAACCACCACCCCCGTGACCGCCGCCACCCCCGTGACCGCCGCCGCCTCCGGCACCTGGACGCTCGGCGACCGCACCGTCCACCGCATCGGCTTCGGCACGATGCGCCTGCCGCAGACCGGCCCGGCGCTCGTCCCGCACGCCGTCCCGCGCGACCGCGAGCAGGCCCTGCGGGTGCTGCGCCGCGCGGTCGAACTCGGCGTCAACCACATCGACACCGCCGCCTTCTACTTCTCCCGGCTCCGCTCCGCCAACGAGCTGATCAACCGGGCGCTCGCGCCGTACGGCGACGACCTGGTGATCGCCACCAAGGTCGGCCCGGCCCGCGGCCTCGACGGCGAGTGGGCGGAGCACGCCCGCACCCCCGAGCGGCTGCGCGCCCAGGTCGAGCAGAACCTGCGCGAGCTCGGCCGCGACCACCTCGACCTGGTCAACCTGCGGATCCACGGCACCGACTCCGTCGCCGAACGCTTCGGCGCCCTCGCCGAGTTGCGGCAGGCCGGGCTGATCCGCCACCTCGGCCTCTCCAACGTCCGCCCGCACCAGCTCGCCGAGGCGCAGGCCATCGCCCCCGTGGTGTGCGTGCAGAACCCGTACGGCATCGGCGCCTCGCCCGAACAGGACGAGCTGCTGCGGCTCTGCGGCGAGCAGGGCATCGCCTTCGTCCCCTTCTACGCGATCGCCGGCGCGGGGCGGGAGGGCGGCGCGAGCGGCGCGAGCGAGGCCGAACCCACGCAGGTACGGGCGGTGGCCGAGGCCCGCGGGATCAGCACCGCGCAGGTGCGGCTGGCCTGGACGCTGCACCGGGGCCCACACGTCCTGGCCATCCCCGGCACCGGCGACGTGGCGCACCTGGAGGACAACATCGCCGCCGGCGAACTGCGGCTGACCGCCGAGGAACTGGCCCTGCTGGACGAGGCCCACGCCGGCTGAACCGACACCGACCGGTCGGGCCCACGCCGACCGAGCCGGAACCGGCCGAGGCTCGTGGTGCGTCGCTCCGGGACGACAAGGCACCGATGATCGCCGAGGAGTCCCGGGGCATGACCGACCACGCCACCCGCTACCTCTACCTGGCCCGCCACGGCGAGGCCGCGCACACCGAGGGCGGCGGGCTGACCGCCGCCGGGCGCCGGCAGGCCACCCTGCTGGGCCGGCGGCTGGCGGGCCGGCCGATCACGGCGGTGCACCACGGCCCGCTGCCCCGGGCCGCCGAGACCGCGCGGCTGGTCGCGGAGCAGTTGGACGGCGTGCTCCCGACGGTGTGCGAGGAGGCCGGGGACTACCTGCCGTACCTGCCCGAGCGGGCCGAACTTCCCGAGGACAGTGCGGAGTTCCTGCTGGATTTCCTGTCGCACGCCACCCCGGAGGAGTGCGCGAGCGGTGCGGTGCTGGCGCCGCGCGCGGTCGAGCGGTTCACCGGGCCGGTGGCGGGCGGCGAGGAGCGGCACGAACTGGTCGTCACCCACGCCTTCCTGGTCGGCTGGCTGGTCCGGCACGCCCTGGACGCCCCGGCCTGGCGCTGGCTCGGCCTCAACGTCGCCAACGCGGGCCTGACGGTGCTGCGGTACGCCCCCGGCCGGCCACCGTCCGTCCTGCTGCTGAACGACCAGGGCCACCTGCCCGAGGAGCTGCGCTGGACCGGATTCCCGGCCGCACTGCGCTTTTGACGCCTGCCGGCGCCTGTTCGAGGCCTGTTCGAGGCCTGCTGACTCCTGTTGGCGCCTGCCGAGACCTTGTCCACGCCCCGTCGACAAAAATATGCAGACCGGTCTACTATCGCCGCATGGGAGTCAAGGGCGAGGAGACCCGGGCCCGGCTGATCGCCGGCACCAGGGAACTGATCGAGGCACAGGGCTACTTCGGGACGGGCCTGAACCGGATCGTGGCCGGCACCGGCGCACCGCGCGGCTCGCTCTACTTCCACTTCCCCGGCGGCAAGGACCAGTTGGTGGCGGCCGCCCTCACCGAGGCCGGCCAGGAGGTCGAGGCACTGATCGCCGCCCTGGCCGCCGAGGGCGCCGACACCGCCACCCTCGCCGACCGCCTCATCGAGGCCTTCGCCGAGCGCCTGGCGCAGTCCGACTACGCCAGCGGCTGCCCGATCGCGACCGTCGCCCTGGAGACGGCGGGCACCAACGAGGCGCTGCGGACCGTCTGCGCCGAGGTGTACGCGAGCTGGCAGCAGGTCCTGACCGCCCGCCTGGAGGCTGAAGGCTTCGGCCCGGCCGAGGCCGAGACCGCCGCCGGCCAGACCCTCGCCCTGCTGGAGGGCGCCGTCCTGCTCGCCTCCGTCCGACGCAGCCGCGAGCCCCTGGACCACGCCCGGCACGCCGTCCGGCACCTGCTCGGCATCAAGTAGCGGCACGGGGCCGACGGGCGCGCCGCACACCGAGCGGCGCACCCGTCCTCGTGCGCCCAAAAAATATGCAGACCGGTCTACTGATTCCCGACTCCTGGAGTACCGCATGGCGCCCCTCCCACCCCGCACCCCGCCCCGCACCCTCGTCCTCGGCGCCACCGGCTTCCTCGGCCGCTGGCTCCTCCTCGAACTCCTCTTCCGCGGCGAGCCCGTGGCCGCCGCCGTCCGCGACAGCGACCGCGCGGCCGCCCTCCGCCACTGGCTGCGCGCCCACGACGCCGACGACGCCGCCCTGACCACCGTCGCCGCCGACCTCACCCGCCCCGGCCTCGGCCTCTCCCCCGAGGACGACGCCCGGCTCACCGAGGTCCGCGACGTCCACAACCTCGCCGCCCGCTACGACTTCGGCCTCACCCGCGCCCAGGCCGAGCCCGCCAACGTCCACGGCGCCCTGCACGCACTGGAGTGGTCCGCGACCCGTCCCCGGCTGCGCCGCCTGGTCCACCTGTCCGGCTACCGGGTCGGCCGCGACCCCCAGCCGCGCCATCCGCTGGACGAGCGCGCCACCGCCGCCCTCTACACCCGCCTCGGCGCGTACGAGGCGTCCAAGCAACTCGGCGACGCCGCCGTCCGCGTCACCGCACCCCGCCTCGGCGTCCCCCTCACCACCGTCAACCCGAGCAGCGTGATCGGCCACTCGCGCACCGGCGAGGCCGGCCAGTACCTCGGCCTGGCCCAGCTGGTCCGCCGGCTCCACCGCGGCCGCCTCCCCCTGCTGCCCGGCACCCGGCGCACCTTCCTGCCCGTCGTCACCGTCGACCACCTGGCCCGTTTCCTCGCCGTCGTGCCCGACCACGACCGCGCCCCCGTCCAGGCCCACACCGTCCTCGACCCCGACACCCCCCTCCTCCCCGAGCTGATCGCCCTCCTCGCCACCCACCTCGGCGTCCGCCCACCCCGCGGCCTGGTCCCCGTCCCGCTCGTCCGCCGTCTCCCCCGCGCCCTCACCGGCGCCGACCCGGAGACCCTCACCTTCCTCTCCGAGGACCGCTACGACACCACCTCCGCCGACCACCTCAGCGCCGCAGCCGGCCTCACCCAGCCACCCGTCGCCCCCGCCCTCACCCGCTGGGCCACCCGCCTGGTCGAGGAGGACTTCGGCACGAAGTGAGGCTGCTCCCGGACCTTGCGCAGGAAGTCGGCCCGCCCGACTTCCTGCGCATCAGTTCCCACAGCCACTGCTTCGTCCACTCCGTCGGCGACGACAACGCCGTGGATCAGCCGAGCTGCGGCATGACCGCGGACGCGATCCACTGCATCGCCCGTTCCACGTGGTCAGCCGCCACGGGAAGCCACAGGGTGCAGACGGCGAGACCCGATTCCGCGAGCTTCCCCAAAGCGTCGACGACGGTCGCCGCGGTGGGCGCAAGGCCGCCGAGGGGCTGCCCCGGCGGCGGGACGACCGCAGGAATCCCGGGAGGCGTGAGGAACACGGCCGAAGCGAGCGTCAGACGGTCGGCTCGCTCTTCGGTTTCGGCGAGCTCACGGAGACGGCGCCGTACGTCGGCGAGGTCCGCGGCGTCGACGCCGGTGCCGTACCAGCCGTCGCCGAACCGCAGTGCGCGGCGCAGCGCGGCGTCACTGTGGCCGCCGACCCACACCGGCGGGCCGCCTCGGGTCACCGGCGGCACCCCCAGGCGGGCCGCGCGCAAGGTCGTGAACGGCCCCTCGAAGTCGGCGGGACGATTCGTCCACAGGGCCCTGGCGGCTGCGAGATGGTCGTCGGTGCGGGCGCCTCGTTCTCGGGAGGGCACGCCGACGGCCTCGAACTCGTCAGGGTTCCACCCGGTGCCGACGCCCAGGATCAGGCGGCCGCCGGACACGACGTCCAGCGTGGCCGCCTGGTTGGCGAGCACCAGCGCCGGATAGTACGGCGCGACGAGCACGGACGTCAGCAACCGCAGGCGGGTCGTCGCACCGGCGACGGCCGAGAGCAGGACGAGCGGGTCGGTGTCGAGACCGAATCCGCTGTCCAGGAGGCGGTTGCCGACTGCCACGTGGTCGAAGCCCAGCTGCTCGGCCTGCGAGGCGGCACGGAGCACGGCCGTTCCGTCCTCGACCGGCCAGCGTGGCTGGAGCGAGACACCGAGGCGCAACACGGACATGAGAAGGGCCTTTCAGTGGCGGTCCGGTGGACTGACACCACACCCAACACCCTTGCCACACCGGTTCATCCACGGAAGGGAGCGCGAACTTCCGCCGGCATCGGGCCGGATCCACGGCAACCCCTCGCTCGTCAGCCGGTTCGGGGATCGTACGCCTCCAGCACGATCGGCCGGATATCGTCCGTGTCCCCCAGGCGGTGGGCGAGCAGGCCGTACATGTCGTCGAGCTTGCCCCTGCTCAGGTAGACCTTCCGCCCGGTGACCATCAGCTCCGGCCTTACGAAGCGCACGAGGTGCGTGGCGAACGCCTCCAGTTCCCTCGCCGTGTCGGGAGGCAGGGCGACCGGGCAGGGCTGCCGGGGCGCGTCGCCGGCCGCGATCCGGCCGAGCCAGTCGGCCACGGCCTCGACCTCCCCCGGCGGCACGCCGAGGGCCGCCGCGCAGCGCCGCAGGTCCGGCAGCACGACCTGCTGCGTCTCCTCGGACCGCTCCACCTGCTCCGGAACCGCCGCCCCGGGCGCCACGGTGATGAAGTTCGCGACCTGCGCCTGGACGGCGACCCGGGCCGTCACGTCCGACATCTCGTTGTGGACGCCCCCGCCCGAAGCCTGCACCCCGAACTCCTCTGTGGCAGCGACGTGTTGGACCGCACCACCGAACGTACCGGATCTCAGCCGGGAAGTTCGAACACCAGCGAGGTCCAGTGCACCCCGGCACGGCCGTGCAGGTCGGGCCGGTGGCCGTGGTGCAGGAGGCGCAGGCCGCAGGCGGCGGCGAGGTCGGTGGTGTGCTCGGGCGGGAGGTCGACCATGTGGCGGCCGGGTGGGACGGGGCCGTGGCGGACGGTGAGGGCGAGGCGGCCGCCGGGGGTGAGGAGAGCGGCGAGTTTGGCCATCGCGGGCGGGCGTTCGGCGGGGGTCAGGTGCATCCACACCGCGGTGAGCAGCACGAGGTCGTAGCG
Source organism: Streptomyces sp. 1114.5 (assembly GCF_003635085.1). Taxonomy (NCBI): domain Bacteria; kingdom Bacillati; phylum Actinomycetota; class Actinomycetes; order Kitasatosporales; family Streptomycetaceae; genus Streptomyces; species Streptomyces sp. 1114.5. Next base: position 4,630,989 of record NZ_RBXE01000001.1, on the reverse strand, counting down.
CTCGCCCTCGGCGCGGAGCAGCGGGAGCCCGGGCAGCGCGTCCGCGATCCAGCGGAGGTCCACGCCGGGGTGCAACCGTGCGCCGACGGCGCGGAGTTCGGGGGTCGGTTCGACGGCCACCACCCGGTGGCCGAGCGCGGCGAGGGCGGCGGCATCGCGGCCGGTGCCGGCGCCGATGTCGAGGACGGCGGCGGGTGGCGCCGGGTAGTGGTGCAGCAGTTCGCGGTGGACCTCGGCGAAGCTCACGCTCTCGTACTGGACGGCGAGTTGTTCGGCCTCTTCGCCGTAGCCCGCCGTGCCGGCCGGGAAGGCCGGGATGGCCGTGCCGGCCGGGAAGGCCGGGGTGGTCACTCGGCCTCCCGGACGACCACCGCGTCCCCGGCGGCGGCCGCCGCAGCGAAGAAGTCCCGTAGTTCGCGCAGGTCGTTGACGACGGCGGCGGCCCAGGCCTCGGACCAGGGCGTCGGGTAGCCGAGGTCCTCGACGGTGCGGGCGAGCACGGTGTCCTGTTGCCGGACCAGTTCGCCGAGCGCCGAGCCGCGCAGGAAGGCGGAGGCCGCCGTGACCTGTTCGGGGCGCAGCACCGGCATCGCGGTGCCGGGTTCGCGCCGCGCCCCGCCGTAGACGGGGAGCCGGGCGGCCGGGTCGGGGTGCAGGCCGTTCTCGGTGAGCGCGAGTTCCATCAGGACGGCGGTTCGCCGGACGCCGAGGGCGAGCCCGGCGGCGGCCATCCGGTCGTACCGGCCGTCGCGGTGCCGGGGCACGAGGTCGCCCAGTTCCGCGGCCGAACAGCTGTCCAGGGCCTGCCCGGGCAGACGACACCAGAAGTGATCCACACTCACCCGCTCAGCCTAACGGTGCCGGGACTACTGCGGAGCCTGCGTTCAGGCCTCGCCGGGGTGCCAGGCGGGCCACTCCCAGGGGCGGTCGGCCCACTGGACCCGTTGGGGGTCGTGCGGGTCGAGGTCGGGGAAGAGCTGGTGGACGCGCGGCTCGAACTCCTCCGGTGCGAGCGGCTCCCAGCCGTGGCCCTCGAAGTGGACGAGGCGGTAGCGGCTGTCGGTCCGGAACTCGGCCACCTCGACCAGGGGCGCGGACGTGCTGTTGGTCTCCATGACCCCAAGCATGTGGTGCGGTGGCAATCAGCGCCCGCTCAGACCCCTCTTCCGGGTCATGTCCCGGCGTCGGCGCGCTCGTTGAGCACCGGAAAGGTACGCCGGGGGGCCGCGGGAAGGACGAGCAGATGACTGGGCAGCCCACCGGAGGGCAGTGGCAGTGGCCGCGGGACGCGTGGCAGCCGCCTCCCGTCCCGATGACTCCTCCGCCTCCGCCGCCCCCACTGGCCCGGCCGCCGCGGCGTTCGCGCAAGGCCTGGGCGGCCGCGGCGGTCGGGACGGGTGCGGTGCTGGCGTCGGTCCTGGTGATGTGCGGGCCGGGCTCGGGTGACGACCTGCAGGTGACGGCGATGCCGGGGGCCTCCCCGTCCGTCTCGGACCCGGCCTCCGGCCCGGCCTCGGACCCGGCCGCTCGGCTGCTGCCGGTCTCCCCGCCGCCCGCCACGCCCGCGCCCTCGCCCCTGCCGGCCCCCGTCCCGGCCTCCGGCGCCACGGGCGGGCCGGGTGACGCGAAGACGGCGGAGACCGCGGCCCCCACGCCCGAGGCCGGGGTGGCGGACGCCCAGCACGGCTCTGCGAGTGCGCGGCCGAGGCCAGGCCACAGCCCGCACGCCACGGCACCGGCCCACGGGGCGTCGGGCGCGCCCGCCCCGGGTGGCCCGGGGGCGGGCGCGGCGATGCCGGGCGTCGGCCCGGGCACCATCTGCGACCAGGCCGAACGCGTCGGCCGCTGGCCGGCCGGCTCGGAGCAGGCCCGGCTCTGCCGCGGCGTCTACGGCTGAGCCGCCGAAGCACCGGAAGCCCCCCACTAGAAACCGCCGGACGCCCCGAGCACCCCCTGGTCCAGCCGGGGCGCCAGCACCCGCGCCAGGGTGTCGGTGATGTGCCCGGTGTCCCGGTACAGCACGACGCCCTCCAGCACGGCCGGGCAGGAGGGCCCGGTGCCGGGGCAGAGCAGCGGGCCGAGGTCGAGGGTCCGGACGCCGTACCGGGCGGCGAGTCCGCCGTCGAGCATCGGGTCGGGCTCGAAGGCGGTGTCGCGCGGGAAGGAGCAGGCGTCGGAGCGCCCGTCGGAGGCGGCCAGGCAGGTCGGGATGTCCTTGCCGGGCATCGGGGTGTCGCCGAGGTAGGCGAGCGGGGTGCCGAGCGCGGTGAGCCGGTCGAGGGTGCGGGTCCAGCCCTCGGTGCGTTCCTCCTGGCTGCCGTAGCGGTTGAGGCCGGCCATCAGGACCAGGCGCGGCTTGGGCCCGGTGGCGAGCCGGGTGAGGGTGTTCTCGCGCCAGCGGTCGCATTCGTCGAAGGTTCGGCCGAGGACGGTGTTGCGCACGGTGAGGGTGGCCAGCGGGCAGCCGGGCTTGACGAGGACTTCCAGCGCCCAGTGCCGCTGGTCGGCCATGGCGAGGGCGGCGGATATCCACTGGCCGGCGTGGGAGTCGCCGAGCAGCACGATCCGGTCGGGGCTGTGCTCGGTGCCGAAGAGGCAGCGGGGGCTGCTGTCGGCGTTGAGCGGGATCTCGCAGCCCTTGCCGGGCGGGAAGTCCTGCCGGGCGCGGGCGAGCGGGGGTGTGAGGGCGAGCACCCGGGTGCCGGGGGCGAGCAGGCCTGGGCCGTCGGCGGCTCCGGCGGGGGCGGCCGTGGGTCCGGCGGGGGCGTCGCCGAGGGCGCGTACGGTGCCGCCGCCGAGGGTGAGGGCGGCGATCAGCGGGATGGCGAGGGCGCTGGCGCCGACCGCGAGCCCGCGCCGGGGCGCCGGGCTGCTGCCGTACCGCAGCGGCTGTTCGACCAGCCGCAGGGTGAGCCAGGCGGGCAGCGCGCTCGCCGCCGTGAGCGCGACCAGGACGGGCCAGGGCAGGGCGCCGTACCGGGCCTGGGCGATGGTCAGCACCGGCCAGTGCCAGAGGTACCAGGTGTAGGAGAGGCGCCCGGCGGCACGCAGCGGACGGGTGGCGAGCAGGCGTCCGGCGTCGACGGCGCGCAGCGGGCCGTGTCCGGCGAGCAGGACGGCGGCGGTGCCGAGGACGGGCAGCAGGGCGGCGGCGCCGGGGAACGGCGTGTCGCGGTCGTAGCGGGCGATCGGGGCGAGGACGGCGGCCAGGCCGAGCCAGCCGAGCAGCCGCAGTGCCCACCGGACCCACGGCACCGGGCTCCGTTCGGTACGGGGGCCGAGCGCGCCGCCGGCGAGGGCCGCACAGGCGCCCGCCGCGAACTCCCAGAGCCGGCTGCCGGTGGAGAAGTAGGCGAGCGGCGCCGAGGTGTGGGTCCAGCGCAGGCAGAGCAGCAGCGAGAGGGCGCCGATGGTGACGGTTGCGAGGGTGATCGCGAGGGTGCGGAGCCGCCCGTGCAGATGGCGGGCGAGGCCGAGCAGCAGGATGCCCCAGAGCAGGTAGAACTGGTTCTCCACGCCGAGTGACCAGAAGTGCTGCAGCGGGCTGGGGTCGCGGTCGGCGGCCAGGTAGTCGGTCTGCTGGCCGACGAAGCGCCAGTTGGCGTACTGGCCGGCGACGGCGATCAGGTCGCGGGCGAGGTCGGTGCCGCGCAGCGGGTCGAGCAGCGCGCCGCCGGCGGCGGCGGTGGCGACCAGGACGGTGGCGGCGGCGGGCAGGATGCGCCGGGCCCGGCGGGCGGCGAAGTCCCACAGGCCGAGCGGTCGGGCGAGCAGCAGCCCGGTGATCAGGTAGCCGGAGATGACGAAGAAGATGTCGACGCCGACGTAGCCGCCGGTCAGGCCGGGTACGGCGGCGTGGAAGGCGAGGACGGACAGCACGGCGATGCCGCGCAGCCCCTCGATGTCGGGGCGGAAGGCGGTGCGCCGGCGGGGTGGCCCGCTCTCGGCGACGGTGGCGCCAGTGACGGCGGTGGCGGCGGTGGCGGCGGTGGCGACGGTGGCGGCGGTGGCGCCCTTCGGGGCGGCCGGTTCTCGGTCCACCCGGACGACCTCGGGCAGCAGGTCGTCGGCGGTGGCCGTGGCGGGTCGGGACGGTGCGTTCGAAGGCGGGACGGCCGTTGACACGGCGGCGCTCCTTGCAGGCTGGCAGCGGTGGTCGGGCCGCCGGGCCGATGGGGCGGCCGGGCGGAGTCCGCGCCGGTGGGGCGACGCGCAGTTGAACTCAACAGACGGAATGAAAGCGCGACTTGACGGAACGTCAGAAGATCAGCGGATCGGCCCAGCCCGACGCCAGCAGCCCGCAGAGCAGCAGCACGGCGGTGACGGCGACGGCTTCGGCCCGTCCGAACCCGAGGTTCGAGCGGCCCCGGGCGGGCGCGGCGATCTCTCCGACAGCGGCGCCCTTGCCGCCGTCGGCCCCCTTGCCGCCGTTCGCACTCTTGCCGCCGTTCGCACCGTTCAGGAGCGGCCACAGGGCCCTGATCAGCGGGATCATGGTGTACGCGGTGAGCGCCAGCAGTGCGGCGAGCGCCCAGTACGGCCGCCAACCGTGCAGCAGTGCGGCCCGGACGAGTCCGGCGGCGCCCGCGAGGACGACGAATCCGAGCCAGCCGACCCCGATCCGGGCGACGGCACGGGCGAGTGAACTGCCGCCCGACACGGCGCCGGTGGGCACCCAGTCGGCGGAGCGGCGGCGCAGCGCGTGCGCGATGGCGACGATGTGGCAGAGCCCGCCCAGGAGTTGGACCCGGGTGACCTCGAAGCGCCAGCGGGTGCGGGACATCGCGGGCAGCAGCACCAGGGCGACCCAGATCGGCGGCAGGAAGGGGAGCACCTGCCAGGGGGCGATCTCGGCGGGCCGGAAGAACAGCATGATCAGGGCGGGCAGCGGTACGGCGAAGACGTTCACGGCACTGGTGACGTAGCCGAGGATGCCGTTCCAGAAGCAGAGCCGGGCGGACTTCGACAGCGGACCGCGCCGGAAGCCGGGGTCGCGGACGAGGGCGAGGGAGCCGAGGCACCAGCGGTACTGCTGGCTGATGAAGGCGGGCAGGCCGGTGGGCGACATGCCCTTGGCGACCAGCGCGGGCACGTAGCGGGTGGCCCAGCCGGCGCGGGCGAGGGCGAGGCCGGTGTAGAGGTCCTCACTGTGGTCGATCTCGGCGAAGCCGCCGATCCGCTGCAGGGCGGCGCGCCGGTAGAGGGCGTTGGTGCCGCAGCAGACGGTGCCGTCCTGGGCGTCCCGGGAGGGCTGGATCCAGCGGTAGAAGATCTCCTGGGTGGCTCCGGCGGCGCGTTCGAGCCAGGACATGTCGGCGTCGGTGTCGAAGCACTGCGGACTCTGGACGATGCCGACCCCGGGGTTGTCGAGGTAGGGCACCAGGTGGTGCAGGAAGTCGGGGCGGGGGCAGAAGTCGGCGTCGAGGACGGCGATGATCTCACCGCTGCCCTCGGCCAGCCCGTGGTTGAGGTTGCCGGCCTTCTTGAAGCGGCCGCGGTCGGGGCGGGCGCGGTACTGGAAGCCGTAGGACTCGGCGAGTCGGCGGACCTCGGGGCGGTCGGCGTCGTCGAGGACGAGGACGGTGAGTTCGCCGGGCCAGCGGACGGCGGCGGTGTGGCGGTAGGCGTTGTCCAGGACGGCCAGCGGTTCGCCGGCGGTGGGCAGCAGGAGGTCCACGCCGGGGTGGTGGGCGGGCTGCCAGGCGCGCATCAGCAGGTCGTGCGAGTCGCGGGTGTAGCGGCGGGCGCGTTGGCCGTCGGTGAGCGAGAGCAGCCAGGTGGCCGCGTTGAGGACGGTGAGCAGGAGGAAGGGCCAGAGCAGTGGCTTGCTGAGGGCGAACAAGCCGAGGGTGGCGGTGGCTCCCGCGTAGGAGAGGGTGGCGCAGAGCAGCACCCAGCGGCGCTGCGGGCCGAAGTACCAGTAGAGCTCCTCGTCGTCGGGCGGGCGGGGCAGTCGGAGGTCGGGGTCCGGGGGCGTCGGGCGCGGACCGGCGTCGGGCGCGGGCATGGCGGTGCCATGGAGTGCGGGCATGCGGAAATGGCCCCCCTGGGCAGCGGACGGAACGTGGCCGTTCGCCCTCAGCTTCTCACATTGGCCTAGACCAATCGTGAACGAGGTATGACATCTCCGCATCGCCCCAGCTCGGCGACTTGACGCCGGATCACCTCCCGGAACCGAGCCGCACCAGCCCTGACCGACGCCTCCGACCGACGCTCCGACCGACGCCTCCGACCGGCCCCTCCGACCGGCCCCTCCGACCGGCCCGTCAGGAGGCCTTCAGCTCCTTGCTCAGGTGCTCGAACCGGAGGTCCGGCCGCAGTGGGATGCCGAAGCGCTCGTCGCCGTACGGGAAGGGGCTGAAGGCGCCGGTCCGCCGGTAGCCGCGCCGCTCGTACCAGGCGATCAGGTCGGCGCGCTGCGTGATCACCGCCATCTCCATCGCGCCGACGCCCCACTCCTGGCCGGCCACCCGCTCCGCCTCCGCCAGCACGGCCCGGCCGACCCCGCCGCCCTGCAGGCCGGGGCGCACCGAGAACATGCCGAAGTAGGCCTTCCCTCCGCGCCGCTCCAGCTGGCAGCAGGCGACCAGTTCGCCGTCGCGCTCGGCCAGCAGCACCAGCACCCCGGGGTTGCCGATGGCCTCGGTGAGGGCCTGCGGGTCGGTCCGCTGCCCGCCGAGCAGGTCGGCCTCGGTGGTCCAGCCGACCCGGCTGGCGTCGCCCCGGTAGGCGGACTCGACCAGCTCGACCAGCGCCGGGACGTCGGCGGGCGTGGCGGGGCGGAAGGCGGGCTCCCCGATGGGCCGGGCGGTGCCGGTGGCGTTGTCGATCATGGCTGGTCCTCTCCTCCGTGCCGGGTGCCGCCCGTACGGCAGGCACCTCGGCATCGTGTCACAGCCCGCGGCCCGCCCCCGGGGCCGCCGATCGGCGAAGACCACCGGGAGGGCCGGGACGGCCAGGACGGTCAGGACGCGCAGGACCGGCAGAACCAGCAGGACCGGCAACCCGCGTTGCCGGTGGTGGCGGTCCGGCACCTGGGGCGCCGGTTCAGGATGTGGTCCGAGATGCCTGGCGCTGCTGGCGGGTACATGGCTACTCTGCCGTACGGCCGGGCCAACCCCCGGTCGTACCAGGCCTCTTGGGCCGCACGCGCACACCGGATCAGACCCGTCCGTACCGGATCAGAGGAGTGCACATGCCCCGCTCTTCCCGCGCCGCCCGCACCGCCTGCGCCACCGGGCCCGACAGACCGGCCCGCCCCCGCCGCCTGCCCGTCCGGTCTGTCCTGTCCGTCCTCTCCGCGCTCGCCACCACCGCGCTGGTCGCCGGCGCAGCCGCCCCAGCCGCCTCCGCCTCCCCCATCGCCCCGACCGTCGAGGGCCGACCCGGCTTCCACCCCGACCGCGACTTCGCCGGCTCCACCGTCGCCGCCCACGAGGGCCGCGGCGCCGCGCCCCTCGCCTCCCTCGCGGTCACCCAGACCCCCGGGCTGGACGTCGCCAGCTACCAGGGCAACGTCAACTGGTCCTCGGCGGCGGCCAACGGCGCCCGCTTCGCCTACGTCAAGGCCACCGAGGGCACCGGCTACACCAACCCGTACTTCGCCCAGCAGTACAACGGCTCCTACAACTCCGGCCTGATCCGCGGCGCCTACCACTTCGCGCTGCCGAACAGCTCCTCCGGCGCCACCCAGGCCAACTACTTCGTCGACCACGGCGGCGGCTGGTCCGCCGACGGCAGGACCCTGCCGCCGGCCCTGGACATCGAGTACAACCCCTACGGCGCCACCTGCTACGGCCTGAGCCAGAGCGCCATGGTCAGCTGGATCCGCTCCTTCAGCGACACCGTCCACTCGCGCACCGGCCGCTACCCCACCATCTACACCACCACCAACTGGTGGACCCAGTGCACCGGCAACTACGGCGGCTTCGGCGCCACCAACCCGCTCTGGATAGCCCGTTACGCCTCCACCGTCGGCACCCTGCCGAACGGCTGGGGCTACCAGACCTTCTGGCAGTACGCGGACTCCGGCACCTTCCCCGGTGACCAGGACTACTTCAACGGCGCGACCGACCGGCTGAGCGCCCTCGCCCTGGGCTGACGGCGCTGACGGCGCTGACGGAACCGACAGCGCCCACGGACACGACGGTCGGTGCGGGGGCCGCCGCGGCGGTCCCCGCACCGACCGGTGCGGACCGAAGAGAACCGAACAGGAGCGGGTCTACAGCGCCTTGAGGCCGTCCAGCAGCTGCTGCCCGCCGGGGCTGCCGAGGCCGGTGCACGGATCCCAGCCGGGCCCGGAGGCGTAGGCGCCGTTGCTGCCCTGGGTGACGTCCCGCAGGACGCCCGTCGCGAACTTCGCGTACAGCAGCGGGTTCAGGAAGCCGACCGGGGCGCCGAGCCCCTCGTTGATCCGGGCCAGCAGGGCGGACCACATCGGGGCGGACGCGCTGGTGCCTCCGACCACGCCGAAGTGCACGCCGTCCACGCTCGGGACGACCACACCCGTCACCGGGTCGGCGAGGGCGGAGACGTCCGGGTCGCCGCGGCCCGCCGCGAACGGCGGGTTGACGGACGGCGGGACGTGGGCGTCATTCTGGTAGGGCGGCACCGGGAAGACGGCGCTGATGCCGCCGCCCGTGCGGCGGCCGGGGCCGTCGTCCCAGACGGTCTCGACGATCGCCCCGTGGTTCAGCACCAGCCGGGTGCCGCCGATGCCGAGCACGTGCGGGCTGGAGGACGGGAAGTCGGCGTGGGCGCGCTCGTCGAGGACGTCGTCGCGGGAGCCGTCGTCGCCCGAGGCGCAGCAGATGCTGATGTTCTTCTCCGCCGCGTTGGCGAAGGCCGCGTCGGCCCGGGCGACCGCTGCCGCGGTCCACCGGCTGCCGAGCACCGGTTCGGAGTTTCCGTAGCTTCCGGAGATCACCGAGGGCCGGTTGACGGTGTCGTTGACGATCCTGGTGATCACCTTGACCCAGCCCTGTTCGGTGAACTTGCTGAAGTACACGACGATCTTCGCCTTGGGCGCGAGGGCACCGACGACCGCCAGGTCGAGCATGATCTCGCCGCTGGAGTCGGGCGAGTCGGGGTCGGAATCCTGGCCCGGGTCGTTGCCCGTGCTGCCGACACCCGGGATCACGACGTTGCTGATGTCCGGCATGGGCAGATTCAGGACGTTGACGAAGTAGTTCCGCAGTGCGTCGATCGAGTAGCCCCCGGAGGGGACGCCCGGTGGCGTCTCCCCGTTAAAGGCGAGCACGGCGATGCACTGCCCGGCGCCGTCGGTGCCGGCGGGGTAGGCGTACGGGGCCTCCAGGTCCGTCGGGAAGAAGGTGCCCGGCGGCTTCTGCAGCGTGGTGTGCGCCGCCTTCGCGATACCGTTGGCGGCCCGCCGGAGCAGCAGGCGGTCGCCGATCGGCCGGTCGTCCAGGCCGAACACGCAGGTGACGATGTCGCGCAGGTCCGCGGGTACGTGGATCTGGCCTTCCCGGCCACGGTAGACCCGGGGTCGGTCGTTGGCGTCCCGGTAGCGGTAGCGGGCCAGGGTGACCCGGAAGGCGTTCGCGACGTCCTCGGTGGTCCCGGTCAGGTCGATGCTCCGGGCCGCCGCGTTCTCGTCGGAGACGGCGAGCCGGTGCTCGGCGGCGAAGGCCTCGACGGCCTTCAGGTCGGTGTCGCGCCAGCGGTGGGTGGCGGCGTACTCCTCGTCGGTGGGGACGGTGCGGCGGGTCGGCGGCTGCAGCGCCAGCTCGTACACGTTCGGCCGCTCGGGCGCAGCGGGGTCGCGCCGCAGGTAGACGGTGACGGTGAGGGGAGCCCGTGGGTCGGCCGGGCCGATGACCCGCGCTCCGCGGAGCGGAACGCGGGAGCTGTCCGGCAGCGCCACGTAGGGGGTGGTCGGGGTCGACATGATCGCTCCAGCGGTCGGGGGTTCAGCGCCGGGAGCCTCGCGACGGTGGGTCGTGTGCTTTCGACTGCTTTCGGCTGTCCGTGGACGGCGGACATTTATGCCGTATACGGACAGCGTCCGCCGCACGGCGCGCGCAGTCAAGGGGCGCCGCCCCCGGCCGAAAACGGGGGCGGCGCCTTCAGGAGCTTCGGTTGCTGCGGTGCTCAGGTACTCGGGTGCTGCGGTGCTCAGGTACTCAGGTGCTCAGGTACTCGGGTGCTCAGCCCTCGATGCGGTGCTGGCTCCAGAAGGAGGTCAGGTCGACGGTGGTGGCGGCCTGGGCCGCGGCCTTGAACTCGGCGGTGGTGGACACCCCGTACCAGTGCGCCTGCGCGTAGCTGCGCAGCAGCGTGGTCATCGCGGTGTCGCCGATCGTGCGGCGCAGGTCGTGCAGGGCGCACTTGCCGTAGCCGTAGACCACGGTGGAGTAGCGGGAGGAGTTGGCGTCCCAGTACGCCATCGAGTTGGTGATCTTCTCCGCCGACGAGGCCCAGGAGACGCTGTTCCAGCAGCCGTTGCCGGTCTTGCCGAGGGCCAGATCGGTGGCGTAGTCGGTGAAGGCCTCGTCCAGCCAGGGGCCGTTGTACTCGTCGTCGCCCACGATGCCGTACCACCACTGGTGGCCGATCTCGTGGGTCAGCGCCGTGGTGCTGACCAGGTCGAGGACAAAGCCCGGGTACTCCATGCCGCCGAACCAGAAGTTGTTGTCGATCACCGCGTCCAGTTCGCCGTACGGGTAGGCGCCGAAGCGCTGGGCGTGGGCGTCGACCGCGGAGGTCGCGGTGGAGAGCATCGACTTGGCGTCCGCCGCGCTGATCCCGGCCACCGAGTAGACGTTGACCTTCACCCCGGCCTGCGAGGTGCCGGAGACCACGGTGAACGGCCCGGCACCCCAGGCGAAGTCGCGCACCTTGCTCGCGGTCGCCTTGGTCACGGTCCGCCCGGCCGTGCCGGGGGTGTCCACCGAGGTGCCGGTCGCGGGGACGAGCAGGCTCGTCGGGTGGTCGAGGGTGACGGTGAAGTCCGCGGCCACCGAGTAGAAGGACTCGCCGTTGTTGGTGTACGGGTCGAGGTGCCAGCCGGCCGCGTCGCGGATCGCCAGGACGGGCAGGGCGTTGCCGAGGAAGTTGAACGCCCCGTCGCGGCCGAAGCGGTCGGCGCCGCTCGGCACGGTGATGCCGAGGTCGAAGCCGACGGTTCCGCTCTGGCCCTGCGCGAGCGGCGCCGGCAGGGTGATCTTGAGCGCGGTGCAGTTCACCGAGAGCGGGGCGGGCGTGCCGCCGGTCACGTTGGTCACCGTGATCGGGGTGCTGGGGCAGCTGCCGTGCCAGTTGTCCCAGAGCCGTAGGTAGACCTCGTTCAGCGCGGTGGGCGAGGCGTTGGTGAAGGTCACGCTCTCGTGCCCGGTCCAACTGCCGCCGGAGGCGTCGCTGGTGAGGTTGACGGTGTAGCCGGGCGCGGCCGGGGTGCGGGTCGGGTCGCCGGGCTGGGGCGGGGTGGTGCCGCCGGAGGCGTCCAGGGTGACGTCGTCCAGCACGAAGCTGGTCTGCAGGCTGGAGTCCTCCGTCCCGGTGAAGGCGAGCGTCGCGGTCTGTCCGGCGAAGGCGGAGACGTCGACGGTCTTGTGCACGTACCCGTCGCGGGCGTCCAGGTTGGAGTAGGTGGCCAGGGTGGTGGAGCCGAGTTTGACGGTCAGTTTGTCGTAGGCCGTGCTGGTGGTCGTCTCGGCGGTGTCGACGTGCAGCCAGAACCCGAGCGTGGCGGTGCCGCACCCCGCGGGGAGGGCGACGGACTGCGAGAGCGTGTCGGCGTGGGTGGAGCCGTAGCCGTCGAGCCAGGCGTAGGAGCCGCCGGAGTGCGCGCTCTGGCCGGTGTCGGAGGTGATCGCGCCGCTCGGCGCCGTCCAGGGCGAACTGCCTGACTCGAAACCGCCGTTGGCCACCACCTGGGTGGCTGTGCAGTCCGCGGCGCTCGCCACATTGGGGGTGGCGAGCGCCGTGAGGCCGGCCGCCGCGAACAGCGCGGCGCCGGTCAGGGCATGCAGGAGTCTTCTCATCGGAACCTCTCGTGGGGAGCGGGCCGGGAGCAGCAGCGTGACAGCAAACCCGCGCCTTTGAAAGGGTCATGCCAGCGCACCGGCCTCCACCTCCGAGGGGCCGTACACGCAGGATCAGCGCGGGTCGACCAGCTCCGGGGCGAAGACCGTGCCCAGCGGCTCCGGACCGATGTACTGCTGGCAGTTGCAGCGCCGCGCCTCGTACTGCAGCGGGCGGCGGTCGGCGTCCCAGGCGGTCGGGGCCTCGACGTCCTCGTGGCAGCGGCCCTGCTTGTCGTGCTTGGCCAGGTGGTGGGTGCAGCCGCAGACCGGCTCCGGCGCGCGGTTGGACGCCTCCAGCGCGGCCTGCCGGCGCTCGGTCGCGGCCAGCAGCTCCATCTTCCGCTCGTGCCGCACCTTCAACGCCTGCCGGGCGTCCTTGACGATCCACCCGCTGCCGTACAGGACGACGGGCAGCACCCACCACATGTTGAGCACCTGGTCCACTGACTCTCCCCCGATCGGGCCGATACCAGCCGCTGATCATACTGCTGACCAGCACTTACCTGGCCCCCGCCGAACGACGGGCCGCAACGGACGACCGGGAGCGGCAGCTCGGCGGGCGGCCGGGAGCGGCGCCTCAACGGACGACCGGCAGCACCGCCTCCGAGCTGCGCCCGGTCGCCGCCTCGATGAAGGCCACCGGGTCCGCGACCTCGGCCAGCAGCGCGCGGGTCGCGTGCAGGGCGGCGTCGGCGGGCGGCGGGCCGCCGACGGCCGCGATCAGGTCGAGGAGGTGGACGGTCGCCTCCATCAGCGCCACCTCGCCGAGCGCGCCGACCGTCACGCTGCCGAGCAGCGGGTGCGCCACCGTCATGCTCGGCGGCAGGTCCGCGAGGCCGGCCAGGGCGGCCGGGCCCTCGACCCCGAACCGGGCGATCAGCAGGGCGGGTTCGAGCGAACCGGCGGACTGCTTCGCCGCCTCGGCGACCTGCCCGGCCGCGGTGTGCGCGATGCCGCCCGGCCGGTTGTAGGCCCGTAGGATCCCGGCGCCGCTGGTCACCTCGGCCGGCCCGGCCAGGACGGCCGCGCGCAGCCCGGCGAACATCTCCGGCATCGGCGCCACGTGTGCGTACAGCTCCCGGACGGTCCACGCGGGCAGCCGGGTCGGCCGGTCCCAGTCCTCGGCGTCCAGGGCCGCGCCGCGCTCCGCCCAGGAGGACCAGGCCTGCGTCAACAGCTCGCGCACGGAGTCGTTCTGACTGTCCATCGGCTCTCCTCGGGGCCTTCGATCACAGGACGGCCCCCACGCTACCCGGCGCCCCGCGAAAAGCAGTTGCCGTCGCCGCGGCCCGGCCGCCAGGATCGGCCCATGACCGACTCCCCCGCCCGCCCGCTGCCCGTGACCTCCGCCGCCCGCCCGGCCGCGGGTCAGCAGCAGCCCGGCCGGCCCCGGAGGCGCGACGCCGCCCGCGCGTGAGGGCCGCCCTGGTCGCGGGGCTGCTCGCCGGGTTCGGCGTCGCCGTCCCGGTGGGCGCCGTCGGGGCCTACCTGGTCGCCCTCACCGCCCGGACCTCGCTGCGCACCGGCGCCTGCGCCGCACTCGGCGTGGCCACCGCCGACGGGCTGTACGCCCTGCTCGCGGCGGCGGGCGGCACCGGCCTCGCACCCCTGCTCGCACCGTTCGCCGGGCCGCTGCGGATCGCCTCTGCCGTGGTCCTGCTGGCCCTGGCCGCCCGCACGGCCCGCTCCGCGCTGCGCAGCAGCCGCCCGGGGGCCGCCGCGACGCCGGAGCGGGAACCGCCCTCCCCCGCCCGGGCGTTCCTCACCCTGCTCGGGATCACCCTGCTGAACCCGCTCACCGTGCTCTACTTCGCCGCACTGGTCCTCGGCAGCGGGGCCCGGGAGGGTGCGGCCTCCGACGCCCTGGCCCGGGCGGTGTTCGCGGCCGCCGCGTTCGCCGCCTCGGCCGGCTGGCAGCTGCTGCTCGCCTCCGGCGGCGCGCTGCTGGGCCGGGCGTTGACCGGGCCGCGCGGCCGACTACTCACCGCACTCGGTTCCTCCACCCTGGTCGCCGGGCTCGCCGTCCGGCTGCTGGTCGGCTGACCAGCGAGTTCGCCGCCTCGGCCGATCGAAAGCGGCTCACCCGTTTACGCCCGATTCATACCTTGTATCCTGGTTCTGTATCCGCTGCGTGACATCCGCTGCATCACACCCACCGCTGCCTCCTGAGGAGTGCGGACATGGTCGAACGGGACGGCACCGAGAAGCGGGGCCGGCTGAACCGCCCGCTGGTCCTCGCCGCCGCCGTGGCGCTGGTCGACCGCGAGGGCCTGAGCGCACTGACCATGCGCCGGCTGGCCACCGAGCTGGGCGTCGAGTCGATGGCCCTGTACCGCTACACCCCGGGCAAGGAAGCCCTGCTGGACGGCCTGATCGAGGCCTACTTCACCGAGGTCAACGACCGGCTGCGGACCAGCGCCGACGCCGCCCGCGAGCCCGGCTGGCGCCAGGAGCTGCGCCGGATCGCCCAGGCCTTCGCCGCCGCCGCGCACGCCCACCCCGAGATCCTGCCGCTGGTCGCGACCCGGCCGCTGAGCGTCCCGATGACCCGCCGCCCGGCGCCGGTGCTCGAACTCACCGAGCACATCCTCGCCGTGCTCGGCCGGGCCGGTTTCGACGACGCCACCGCGCTGACCGTCTACCGCACCTTCGTCGCCTGGAACCTCGGCTGCCTGCTGGTGGACAAGCGCCAGGTGGTCGACAACCCGGAGGAGCCGGACCCCGCGCTGCGGCTGGGCCTGCACCGGCTGCCCGCCGCCGAGTACCCGCGGCTGCGCGCCCTGGTGCCCCGCTTCGCCGACTTCGACGACGAGGCGGAGATGCTCAGTGGCCTGGAGGCCCTGCTGGACGGGATGCCTTCGCCGCCCCTTGACGCCTTCTACGGCGGCGACGCATCCTGAGGATACGAGGTACACGTCGGACATATCCGCCCAGATCGGCACCGCCGAGCAAGCCCCGGAGTACTTCCGAGCACTCCCCGAGGACCCGCTCGCCGAAGCACTCCCCCGAGGACCAGCTCCCCCGAGCACTCCCCGAAGCGCCGGCGGCGCCCGGAAGAAGTCCCCCATGTCCGCCGTTCCGAACGAAGCACCCCACGACGACATCCTGCGCCTGCACGTCATCGCCGAAGACCGCGAGACCCTGCGCACCCTGCTCCACGAGACCCGTCCCGACGTCGGCGGACGCCCGCACGTCGAGGCGGACGGCCGTATCGGCATCGACGTCTACGCCCCGGCCTCCGAGATCCCGGCCCTCGAACGCGAGGGCGTCACGGTCACCCGGACCGGCAACGCCAGCGAGGCCGGACGCGCCGCCCAGGCCGAGGTCGGCACCGGCGACCGGTTCGCCGCCGCCGACGCCGTCCCGCACGGCCTGGCCGCCAAGCTCGCCGGCTGACCCGGGAGGCCCGCCATGCCGTACCTGAACATCACCGAGGTCGAGTCCGCCGTGACCAGCCTGGCCACCGCCTACCCCGGGCTCACCGAACTCATCACCCTGCCCGAGCCCTCCTGGGAGGGCCGCACCGCCCACGCCCTGAAGATCGGCGCCCCCGCCGGCATCCCCAAGCCGTGCGTGATGATGATCGGCGGCGTCCATGCCCGTGAGTGGGGCAGCTGCGAGATCCTCGTCCACCTCGCCGCCGACCTGCTGGAGGCCCACCAGAACGGCACCGGCCTCGGCTACCACGACACCACCTTCACCGCCGACCAGGTGCTGAGCCTGCTCCGCCGCCTGGACCTGGTGATCTTCCCGCTGGTCAATCCGGACGGCCGGCTCTACAGCCAGACCGTCAAGCCGATGTGGCGCAAGAACCGCAACCCGCACAACAACGGCAGCCAGTCGGACCCGGCCTGCGTCGGCGTCGACCTCAACCGCAACTACGACTTCCTCTTCGACTTCACCACCGCCTTCGACCCGAACGCACACCCCCAGGTGTCGACCAACCCCTGCGACCGGTACGTCTACGCCGGCCCGAGCGCGTTCTCCGAGCCGGAGACCCGCAACGTCCGCTGGCTGCTCGACCGGTTCCCGCGGACCCGGTGGTTCGTCGACGTGCACAGCTACTCCAAGGACATGCTCTACAACTGGGGCGACGACGAGAACCAGTCGGTCGACCCCGCCATGAACTTCCGCAACCACGCGTTCGACGGCAAGCGCGGCCTGCCCGGCGACCTCACGTACGCCGAGTACATCCCCAAGGGCGACGAGGACGCCGCCGTGCTGCTCGCCGAGGCGTTCTGCCTGGGCGTCCACGGCGTGCGCGGCGTGACGTACAAGCCGATGTCCGGCTTCCACCTCTACCCGACCAGCGGGACCAGCGACGACTACGTCTACTCCCGGCACTTCGTCAACCCGGACCGGGAGAAGGTGCTCGGCTTCACCGTCGAGTGGGGCACCGCGTTCCACCCGCCGTGGGCGGAGATGCAGGAGATCGTCCTCGAAGTGGACGCCGGGCTGGTGCAGTTCTGCCTGGCCGCCGCCTGAACACCCCCGAACCGAACACCCCCGAAGCCACAGTGCCCGACAGCTGGGCGCCCGCCACGATCGACCGTGGCGGGCGCCCGGGCGCGAGAAGCGCTGCGTGGCGACGTGAAAAGCGCTAGGCGGCGCGGTGGAAGAAGAACGGGTCGATGGACGGTGGCACCGTGGTGAACGCGTCCAGGGCGAGCAGTTGGTGGGTGGTGAAGTTGGCGTTGCGCTGGTACGTCACGCCCACCGGGAAGTTGGCCCGGTCCGGGGTGTTGTTGCCGGCGAAGATCCCGTAGAAGTCCTTCCCTACCGCGACCATCCGGATGTAGTCGCCGAGGTACGGCAGTTGCCTCCCGGCCGGCGGGACGTCGCCTGGGGCCTGGTGCAGCACGTGGCTCTCCACCGTCGCGAAGCCGTCACCGGTCAGCTCCAGCACCGTCGACCACTGGTTGTCGGCCAGCCGCTGGTAGACCAGGCCGACCAGCCCGTCGGAGTTGACCGCCCACGACGGGTTCTTGCCGCCGACCACGTCCGGGCGCGCCGCCGACCAGGTGTGCCCCCCGTCCTTCGAGTGGCGGGTGTGCAGCACGTAGTCGGTGGGGGCGGTTCCGCCGAGGTTGTCGCAGTAGGCGATCCACACGCTGTCGGAGTCCGTCGGGTCCACCCCGATCGACAGGTCGGCGCCGGTGCGTTCCTGGCCCAGCGTCCGCTGCTTGGAGTTGAACCGGACCTTCCGGCCGGTGACCACGCGCTGGCCGACCTCGCCGTCGGCCGAGTCCAGCAGGTCCTCGAAGGGCTTCGCTCCGATGCCGCCCCGGTCGTCGCGGGCGACCACGACGTCGAAGGTCATCTGGGCCTTGTCCACGGGGTCTTCGGCGGTGAAGCTCTGGAACGCGACGTAGACCGTGCCGTCCGGGTGCGCCGCGATCCGCACCGGCGGCCCGTCGAAGAGCGTGCCGGGGCGCCGGTCGAGCCGGACGGGGCCGAACCCGGCCGGAGCCGGCCCGGTGCGGGCGTCTCCCGAGACGTCCACGGTGGCGCTCCCCGTCGGCGAGGCGGCGTCGTTGTTGCCGACGTACACCCGGTCGCTGTCGTGGCCGTTCACCGAGACGGTGATGGCGACCACCCAGGGCTGGTCCACGTCGCTGCGGTCGACGAGCACGCTCATCGGCGTGGCCGAGGTGATCGTCGGTGCGCGCAGGATCTGCAGGTCGCCGGTCAGCCCGTTGAGGATTCCGGTGTAGAGCTGACCGCCCTGCGAGGCGAAGCCGACGCTGATGTCCCCGGTGCCGAGGCCCCCGTTGCCCGGGACGACCGGGTTCAGCACCCACGTGTTCCCGCCGTCGGTCGAGACGTACACGGGGGCGAAGGGGCTGCCCAGCGGGGCGGCGGTGAATGCCGTCGCGACGATCTCGTTCGGGTTCTCCGGGTTGACCGCGATGCTGGGCTCATTGTCCAGCTTCGTTTCGCCGCTCAGCGACTTGGGGGTGATGTCGACGACCTTGATGGTGGGCATCTGGGCTCACCTCCGTTCCCTTAGGTCGGCGAGCTTCTGGGCGGGCTGGTAGTCGTCGGCGTCGAGCAGTCGGTACGGCGCGTGCGCGGCCAGCTCGCCGGACGTCCCGTGCAGCAGCCACAGGCCCGGCTGTCCGGGCAGCGGCTTGGGCACGTGGCGCCAGCGGACGTCCTCGCTGCTCGGGTAGAGGACGCTGATCCGCCCGGGTTCGACAGCGCCGGCCTCGACGTGCGAGACGTCGAGCGTGGCACGCCACCAGTGCGGGGCGTGCTCGGAGTACGACGGCAGGCCCAGGTCCTCCAGGCCGGCCACGGTGGCGACGACGACGGCGTCCGCCTCCGCGGCGTGCGCGGCCAGGTCCTGGTTGCGGATCTCCCGTTGCACCGCGGAGAACGGCAGTTCGTCGGCCGTGGTGGCGGCGAGCGAAACGTGCCGCTGGACGGTCTCGGCCGGCAGCCGGCCGACCTCGGTGACGCCCAGGGTCTCGCCGAAGACCAGGCCCTGGGTGAAGAACGCCCTCGTGTCGCCGACGGCCAACAGGTCGTCGTCCGGGGCCAGTTGGACGGTGACCTCGCTGCCCGCGAGCTGCCGGAAGGCCTCGGGCGCGTGCAGCACCTGGTCCACCCGGACCACGGTCGTGCGTTCGTTGCGGGCGTCGGCCGGGAAGGCCGCGAGCGAGGTGCCGCCGACCCTGGTGACCGTGCCCACGAAGCTCAGTGGAGCCTTCCGGACGAGTTCGGTCAGCCGCTCGGGGGCGACACCGGGTGATGATGTGTCAGACATGACGGTCCTCCTCGCCCGTCAGCGGGCGGCACGGGCCGAGGACGGGCGCGCCCGGCGCCACTCGATCCGGGCGCCGAGCAGGCAGGCGGCGGTGACGGCGGCCGCCAGCGCGACCACCAGCCATTCCGCTGCGCCGCTGCCGGCGTCCGGGTCGATGCCGATGAGCGTCTCGATCCACTGCGGCCACACCAGGGTGAGCAGGAACAGCAGTCCGGACAGCCCGCCGAGGGCCGTCTCCAGCCAGAAGCGGCGCCGGACCGGACGCGATTGCCGGAAGGGCATCACTGCGCCACCCCTTCTCCAACCGCCCGGGCCGCGCCGTGACGCAGCGCGCGCCGTTCCCGTGCCGCCGCGCCGTGGCGGCGGCACGACCCGGCCGGGCCGGCCCGGGTCGGGGGTCGCTCCCCGTCGGCGCCGCCGGTCGGGGGCGTGGTCGCCGTGGGAGGTGGTTCTGCTTCGATCCGCAGTGTCGGAGGCTGCGGTGGGAGTGCGCCGGGGAGGGGCCCGCGGTGTCGGGGTTTCGCTGCCACCCTGCGTGCCGGTCCCTGCGCTGTACGCCTACGAGGCACACGTACTTCGTATACGAGTCTGCTCGCACTCCGTGGACAGGTCAAGGGCGGTCCGGGCCGCCCGCCCCCGCCGCCCCCGCGCCCCTGGGCTCAGACCCGGGCGCCGAGCATCCGCAGCACCAGCTCGCCGTATCTGCGGCCCAGCTCCTCCGGGGCCTCGGTCGAGCGGTCGGTGTACCAGCGGGAGACGTCGATGCCCAGCGAGGTGACCGCGCGGGCCGCCGTGCGCACCTCCGAGACCTGGAACTCCCCGGCCGCAGCGCCCTCCTCGATCAGCGCGCTGACCTCGCGCTCGATGTCCAGGCGCAGCGCCGCGACCACCGCGTAGGCGTCCTCGGGCAGGGCGTGCAGCTCGTAGTTGACCACCCGGCCGACCGTACGGGCCCGGGCGTGCCAGGCGGTGAACTGCTCGACCAGCCGCCGCATCCGCTCCGCCGGGCCGCCCTCGCCGGCCGCGGCCGCCCGGACCAGGGCGAGCGTGGCGGCGTGCCCGGCCTGGCTGATCTCGGCGAGCAGTGCGGCCTTCGACTGGTAGTGGATGTACAGCGCGGCCGGGCTCATCCCGGCGGCGGTGGCGATGTCCCGGGTGGTGGTGGCGTGGAAGCCGCGCTCCGCGAACGACTCGGCGGCGGCCTGGAGCAGCCGGTACGCCGCCTCGGGGCGGGTGTCGGCGCCGGGCAGGGTCGGCCAGAGGTCGGCGATCGGAGTGCTGGTCATGGCGCCATCCTCGCAGAGAAGTCGTGCCGGAACTCGTACAGGCTTTCTCGTCGGCGGCCCGGCGGACGCGGGCGGCCTGTTGACAGGCTCCCGCACCGACACCATGCTGAGCAAGCGCTTAGTCAGCACGTCACACGTCACACCGGCGGTCGCCGAGGTCGCCCGGCGGCCGCACACGTCATACGGGCGGTCGCAGACGAGATCCCCGTGGGAAAGGCAGGACGCTCCGTGGTGCACTCCTTCAAGGGCCGGGTGGCCGTCGTCACCGGATCGAGCCGGGGCATCGGCCTGGGCATCGCGAGCGAGCTGGTCGCCCGCGGCGCCAAGGTCTGCCTCACCGCCCGCAACCCCGAGCCGCTGGCCGAGGCCGTCCGGGACCTGGGCGGCCCCGACAACGCGATCGCCGTGGCGGGCAAGGCCGACGATCCGGCCCACCAGGAGGAGGCCGTCGCCCGCACCCTGGAGGCCTTCGGACGGCTCGACCACCTGGTCAACAACACCGGCATCAACCCGGTGTACGGCCCGGTCCTGGACACCGACGAGGCCGCCGCCGCCAAGATCTTCGCCGTCAACGTGCTCGGCCCGCTGGCCTGGACCCGCCGCGCGCACGCCGCGTGGATGGGCGAGCACGGCGGCTCGATCGTCAACGTCGCCTCCGTCGCCGGCATCCGCGCCTCCGCCGGGATCGGCATGTACGGCGTCAGCAAGGCCGCGCTGATCCGGCTCACCACCGAGCTCGGTGCCGAGCTGGGCCCGCAGGGCATCCGGGTCAACGCCGTCGCCCCCGCCGTGGTCAAGACCAAGTTCGCCGAGGCGCTGTACGAGGGCCGCGAGGAGAAGGTCGCCGCCGCGTACCCGCTCGGCCGGCTCGGCGTCCCCGAGGACGTCGCGGGCGCCGTCGCCTTCCTGCTCTCCCCGGACTCCGGCTGGATCACCGGCCAGACCCTCGTCGTCGACGGCGGAGTCACCCTCGGCGGTGGGATGTGACGGCCGGGGCGTTCGCCGACCGGTTCGCCGGCCAGGGCGTGGTGGTGACCGGCGCCGGCCGGGGCATCGGGGCCGCGCTCGCCCGGGCCTTCGCGGCCGCCGGGGCCCGGGTGGTGGTCAACGACCTGGACGCCGAGGCCGCCCACGCCGTCGCCAAGGACTGCTCCGGTACCGCCCTGCCCGGGGACGCCGCCTCCGCCGAGGGCCTGGCCGCCCTGGTCGGGCAGGCCCGCGCCGCCCTGGGCGAGATCGACGTGTGGTGCGCCAACGCGGGCGTCGCCCCGGTCGGCGGGGCCGACGCGCCCGCCGCCGCCTGGGAGAGCGCCTGGGAGGTCAACGTGCTCGCGCACGTCCGGGCCGCCGACCTGCTGCTCCCCCGCTGGCTGGAGCGCGGCGAGGGCCGCTTCCTGGCCACCGTCTCCGCCGCCGGGCTGCTCACCATGCTCGGGTCGGCCCCGTACGCGGTCAGCAAGCACGGCGCGCTCGCCTTCGCCGAATGGCTCTCCGCGACCTACCGCCACCGGGGCGTCCGGGTGCACGCGCTCTGCCCGCAGGGCGTGCGCACCGACATGCTCGCCTCGACCGGCGCCGTCGGCGAGGCGCTGCTGGCGCCGACCGCGCTGGACCCGGAGGACGTCGCCGAGGCCACGCTGGCCGCCCTGGGCGAGGAGCGCTTCCTGATCCTTCCGCACCCCGAGGTCGCCGAGTACTACCGGGTCCGGGCCACCGAACCGGACCGCTGGATCGCCGGGATGAACCGGCTCCAGCAGGGGCTGGAGAAGGGTGCGGCGCTGTGAGGGCCTGGCAGGTGGGAGAGCTCGGCGAGCCGGCCGCGGTGATGCGGCTCGCCGAGGACGTCGCACGGCCGGTCGCCGGCCCGGGGCAGCTGCTGGTCCGGGTGCGGGCCGCCGCCGTCAACTTCCCGGACGCGCTGATGGTCCGCGGGCAGTACCAGGTCCGCCCGCCGCTGCCGTTCACCCCCGGGGTGGAGCTGTGCGGCGAGGTCGCGGACGGGCCCCGGCGGGGCGAGCGGCTGATCGGCAACCCGCTGCTGCCGCAGGGCGCCTTCGCCGAGTACGCACTGCTGGACGCCGCGGCCGCGTTCCCCGCGCCCGAGGCGCTGGACGACGCCGAGGCGGCGGCGCTGCACATCGGCTACCAGACCGCCTGGTTCGCGCTGCACCGCCGGGCCCGGCTTCGGGCCGGGGAGACCCTGCTGGTGCACGCGGCGGCCGGCGGTGTCGGCAGCGCGGCGCTCCAGCTCGGCCGGGCCGCCGGAGCCCGGGTGATCGCGGTGGTCGGCGGCCCGGCGAAGGCGGAGGCGGCCCGGGCGCTCGGCGCCGACGTGGTGGTGGCCCGTACGGAGCGGGACTTCGTCGCCGCCGTCAAGGAGGCCACCGGCGGGCGCGGCGCGGACGTGGTCTTCGACCCGGTCGGCGGCGCGGCCTACACCGGCTCCACCAAGTGCGTCGCCTTCGAGGGCCGGATCGTGGTGGTCGGCTTCGCCGCCGGGCAGATCCCGGCACCGGCGCTCAACCACGCCCTGGTGAAGAACTACTCGATCCTCGGCCTGCACTGGGGCCTGTACAACACTCAGGACCCACAGGCCGTCCGCGCCGCGCACGAGGAGCTGACCAAGCTCGCCGACCAGGGCGCCGTCCGGCCCCTGGTCAGCGCCCGGGTGCCGCTGGCCGGCGCGGCCGACGCCGTCCAGCGGGTCGCCGACGGGCTGAGCACCGGCCGGATCGCCGTCCTGGGCGACTAGGGCCTGTCCCCCGGACAGGCCCTGGACGCGCCCCCTGCCGCAGCCGGGAAAACCGGCTGCGGCAGGGGAATCGCGGCTGCCAGGATGCCGGGATGACAACCTTTTCCGCTGCCCGCGACGCGCTGGAGGGCCTGGCCCTCGGGGACGGCTTCGGGGAGCGCTGGTTTCCCCTCTTCCGATCGCCGAAGGACGCGTTCGAGCAGATCCGGGCCCGGCGGACGCCGGAGGAAGGCCCCTGGCACTGGACCGACGACACCGCGATGGCGCTGTCGGTGTACGGGGTCCTCACCGCCTACGACGCTGTGCACCAGGACCGCCTCGCCCAGGCCTTCGGGGCCGGCTACCGGGCCGACACCGGCCGCGGCTACGGGCACGGCATGCACCTGCTGCTCCCCAAGCTGGCCGAGGAGCCCGGGAGTTGGCGCACCGCGGCGCGCGAGCTGTTCGACGGCCAGGGCAGCCTCGGCAACGGCGCGGCGATGCGGGTCGCCCCGCTGGGCGCCTGGTTCCACACCGACCTGGACGAGGCGGCCGAACAGGCGGCCCTGTCGGCCGAGGTGACGCACGCGCACCCCGAGGGCGTCGCCGGGGCGGTCGCGGTCGCCCTGGCGGCGGCGCTCGCCGCCCGCGCCCGACCTTCTGCACCACGCTCCGGGCCCGCCCCCGCGGGGCCCGAGCTGCTGGCCGAGGTCGCCGCCCGCACCCCGGAGGGCGCCGTCCGCAACGGGCTGCACCGCGCCGCCGAGCTGCCCGCGGGCACCGAGCCCTGGCGGGCGGCCGACCTGCTCGGCAACGGGCAGAAGATCCGGGCGAGCGACACCGTCCCCTTCGCCCTGTGGTCCGCCGCGCACCACCTGGACAGTCTCACCGACGCCCTGTGGACGACGGCGGAGGGCCTGGGCGACGTGGACACCACCTGCGCCATCACCGGCGGCGTGGTCGCCGCCCGCACCGGCCTGGCCGACGTGCCGCCGTCCTGGCTGGCCTGCCGCGAGCCGCTGCCGGACTGGGTCGCCCGGGCTGACGCGGAGGCGGCACGTTAGCGGGCGTCCGGGCTCCCGGCGGCGATGACCTCCAGGGCCGGGCGGGGCTCGCGGCCGAGCAGGGCCGCGAGGTCGCCCGGCCCGCCGGGGCCGGCCAGGAAGCCGTGGGCGATCGCCGAGTAGGTGCCGACCACCATCGGCACCTGGAAGTCCGGCGCGTCCGAGGCCGCCATCGCCGTCCGGGCGTCGGCGAGCCGGCCCGGGCGGTACTCGGCGCCGAGCGCCCCGGCCACCTCCGCGCCGCCCAGGGCCCGCTCGCCCACCAACTCGTAGGTCCGGCCGGCGTGTTCGGCGGGCGCCAGGGCGACGCTGGCCGCCACCTCGGCGAGGTCCGCCCGGGCCACCGCCGCCAGCTTTCCGTCGCCGAGCGGCGCGGTGATCACCCCGTCCGGGCCGGGCGCGGCGATCGCGCCCAGCAGTTCGGCGTACAGGCCGTTGCGCAGCACCGTCCAGCGCAGGCTCGGCGACTCGCGCAGGCGCCGCTCGGTCCAGCGGTGGGCGAGGGCGTACGGCAGGTGGTCGCCGTCGCCGGACAGGCTGGTGTAGACGACGTGCTCGACGCCCGCCCGCTCCGCCGCCGCGATCGCCGCGCCGTGCCGGGCGATGACCACGTCGTCCTCGGCGGCGCCGGCCGAGATCAGCAGCAGGGTCCGGACGCCCTCGAACGCGGCGTCCAGCGTCTGCGGCCGGTCGAAGTCCACCAGCCGGGCGGGCACCCCGGCCGGCACCCGCTCCGGGGTGCGCGAGCCGGCCACGACCTCCTCCCGGCCGGCCAGGCGCTCCAGCACGAGCGTGCCCAGACCTCCGTTGACACCGGTGACGAGCAGCATGAACGTTCCTCCAAAGGTGGTCGGATGGCCGACGGTCGGCGACCTGACCATCCTCGATAGCCTGGGCGTTCGGCATAAGGAGGCACTTTCATGTCAGCAGGGCACAGCGCGGTAACCACCTCCCGACCGGTGGTCTGGTGCGAGGACGGCGTGGACTGCGGGATCCGCGACCTGCTGGACCGCCTGGGCGACAAGTGGTCGGTCCTCACCATCGTCGAACTCGCCCAGGGCGTACGGCGGTTCCGCGAGCTGCAGCGGGCGCTGCCGGGGATCTCGCAGCGGATGCTGACCCTGACGGTGCGGCGCCTGGAGCGGGACGGCCTGGTGTCCCGGACCGTCCATCCGACCGTCCCGCCGCAGGTGGAGTACGAGTTGACCCCGCTCGGCCACAGCCTGACGCACCTGGTGCGGGCGATGGCCGACTGGTCCTACGACCACCACGACGCGATCGTCACCTCACGTCACGCGTGGGACGAGGCCAACCCGGGCTCGGAGATCAGGTAGCAGCCTTCCTGGCCTTCCCGACCTCCCCGGCCTCAACCGGCCTCAGCCGGTGACCTCGACCGTCACCTCGTAGCTGCCCTGCTCGGGCGGGCACTGCAGGGCCTCGCCGCAGATGGTGCGGGTGGCGGTCAGCCGGGCGGTGCCGGGGGCGTGGGCGGTGAAGGTGGTGGTGACGGTGCCGCAGCCGCCGCCGGGGCGGCAGGAGGGGGACGGGGCGGTGGTCGGGGTGCCGCTCGGTGCGAGGACGTCGGGGGCGGAGCTGGTCGCGGCGGACCAGTAGGTGCTGTGCAGGCCGACCGAGACGGTCGAGCCGACGGCCGCCTTCACGGTGGTGTGGTCGGCGTGTTCGTCCACCGTCACCACCGCCGGGCTGGGGACGGCCGGGCTGCTCGGGACGGCCGGGCTGAGGGTGGTGGTCGCCGACGGGCCCGTTCCGGTGAAGGCGCAGCCGGTCAGGGCGAGCAGGGCGGCGGCCAGCGCCAGGACGGCGGATCTTCTCGGGTTCACGGTGGTCACGGTGGTTCCTTTTGCCGTTGTGCGAGCGGTGCCGGTTGGACGTTCCGGCAGCCGATTCGGATCCCCCCTGTCCCCCCGACAGAAAAACGGCACCGGGGCGGGCGCTGGGCCCACCCCGGTGCGTTGTGGCGTCGTGATCGTCAGGAGACGGTCACGTCGTCGTAGTAGGTGTAGGTCGGGTCACCCGGGTAGTTGTCGTCGTGGTTGCTCAGGGTGAGGGTGTAGGAGTGGCCCGGGGTGACGGTCGCCGTCTTGTTGGTCCAGGTGCCGGTGGTGGTGCAGGTCTTGGCGAGGACCGTGGTGGTCGTGCCGGTGGTGTTGTCCTTCAGGGTGGCGGTGGCCCAGTCGTAGGTGACGGTGTCGTCGCAGGTGTTGCTGTACCAGAAGGACACCTTGCTGGAGCCGGTCGGCGCGGTGAAGGTCTGGGCGATCGAGGAGTCCCCGGTCGGGTTGGTGGAGCCGACCATGGCGCCGTAGCTGCCGGTGTGGGCGGCGCCGGTGGTGGCGGAGGTGCTGCCGGCGGCGGTCCAGCCGGTCAGGCTGCCGGCCTCGAAGCCGCCGTTGGTGACGGCGTTGCCGCCGCCTCCGGTGGTGGACTCGGTCCAGCTGAAGCTGGTGCTGCCGGCGGCGCCGGTGGTGTCGGTCGCGGTGACCGTGACGCTGGTGGTGCCGGCGGCGGTCGGGGTGCCGGAGATCAGGCCGGTCGAGGAGTTGATCGACAGGCCGGCCGGCAGGCCGGTGGCCGAGTAGGTGAGGGTCTGGCCGGAGGCCGAGTCGGTGGCCGCGATCTGCAGGCTGGCGGCGGTGCCGACGGTGCCGGACTGGTTGCCCGGGTTGGTGACGGTGACCGTGTTGCCGTGGGTCAGGATGGTGTGCGAGATCGCGCAGGAGTTGGTGTCGTTGGACCAGCTGGCCTGCTCGGCGTAGCTGCCGAAGGAGCCGAAGGAGATGTTGGCGGCGCCGCCGGTGCTGCCGGGCCTGATCCAGGCGCACTCGTCGGAGTTCTCCTGGCCGTTGTAGCTGCTGCCCGAGACGTGGTTGGTCCAGCCGCCGGCCGGGTTCTGGTCGGACATCATCTCGTGCCACTCGTGGCCGAGGGTCATCGTCCAACCGTCCAGCGTGCCGGGCGAGTTGACGAAGCCGACGCCGCAGTTGGCGCCCGCGTCGATGTTGTACGGCTGGTTGGAGAAGGCGATGTCGCCGTAGGGCGAGCTCGCCGCACCGCCGGTGAGGGTGGTGTCGCCGTTCCAGTCGTGCCAGGCGCAGTACCCGGTGGTCGGGTTCTGGTAGTCGTCCGGGTTGGTGCCGTGCGGCGACAGGACGATGTAGTACGCGTCCCGGTTGGCGGCGGCGGTGGTGTTGCCGAAGTGGCCGGCGGCCTTGACGGCCTCCTGGGCGAGCTGGTTGCCGGTGGCCTGGCTCGGCGAGGCGGCGGCGTTGTCGTACCAGACGCCGGACAGGACGCCGCCGCTCTGGTACGGGATGAAGTTGGCGTTGGAGGGGCAGCTGACGGCGCCGGTGGCGACGTTGGGGCCGTCGCACCACTGGGTCAGGTCGGCGGACCAGGTCTCGCCGTTGGTGCCGATGCCCTTGAACATCTGCTGGGTGGCGCCGGCCGCGCCGGCCGAGTCGCCGGAGAACTTGGCGTTCCCGTTGGCGTCGGTGGTCTGGGTGCCCCACTGGTTGCCGTAGAAGATCAGGTAGACCTTGGAGTGCCCGCTCTGCACGCCGATGCCGTCGACCCCGCCGCCGTAGGACAGGGTCTGCTGGCCGGTGGCCGCGGCCTGGTTGTGCTCGGCGAGCCACTTCTTGTAGTTCTCGTGCTGGGACATGCCGGGTACCGCGCCGTGCCGGTAGGGGTGGCCGGTCTGCGGGCTCCAGGGGTTGAACTCGTTGCCGGCGCTGCCCGTCGAGCCGGAGATGTCCTGCGCGGAGGCCGGGCCGGCCACGCCGGCCAGGCCGGCGGCGGCGAGCGCGAGCGACGCCATGCCGGTGAGCGCTGCGTACTTCGCGCGTCGGATCCTTCGGGAGTGACCCATGGGTGAGGGTGCCCTCTCTGCTGCCGATCGTCCGCGGCTTCGGGGTGCCGCGGACGATCCCTTTGTGGGGAAGGGATGGCGGCGGATTCCGACGGGGAGTCGACTCCGGTTCGGATTCTTCCGTACACCCGGAAATTGACTGCCCGTCGGTTTTTCGCTGCCTGGGCATGAAGGAAATCAGAGCTGATGAACACTGGTCAACGGCGAAGGGTAAGGAATGATTAAGGAGGGCGTCCGTGCAGGCAAAGGCACCCCCGGAGGAAGGAAAACAACGCGCGTAGCCATTCACTGAATACGGATCGGAATACTGTTCCGCATTCCCCGCAACCCCCTCCGGCCCACCTTTCCCTGACGGAATTTCACCGGCCGACCCGCCCCGGCCCCGGGGCAAAAGGTCGCCCGATCGCTAGCGCTCGTAGGACATTTCCGGGAAGCGCGGCGAGGGCCCGTCCAGCAGGTGGTCGTCGTGGCCGCGCAGCCAGCGGTCGAAGAAGGAGGCGACGTACGAGCGGGTGGCGAGTTCGGCGCGGCCGGGCCGGATGGTGCCGACGTCCGCGCGCAGCTGGTCCGGGGTGAGCGCGCCCTGTCGGGCGAGTTGGGGCAGCAGGGACTGGCCGTCGGTGTAGGAGCCGTGCCGGGAGCCTTCGAGGGTGAGGTCGGCGTGCCAGCCGGTGCTGTGCTGCCAGAGGGCGTCCCAGCCGGGCTGCTGGTGGTAGCTGCCGGAGTCGTCGCTGCGGGTGCCCATCAGCAGGAAGGGCCGGTCCAGGCCGTCCTCGGCGACGCTGGGCAGCTGGACGCCGGTGTGGCCGTCCGGGCCGGGGAAGTGCATTTGGCCGTCCAGGTTGATCCCGGCCGTGATCCGCCGGTCGTCGTGCATGGTCTGGAGGGCGGTGAAGCCGCCCGCCGAGTGGCCGACCATGCCGATCCGGTTCAGGTCGAGCGCCCCGGCCACGCCGCTCGGCAGGTCCGCCCTGGTGCCCAGCCCGGCCAGCTGGTCCAGCACGAAGCGGGTGTCGTCCACTCGCGTGGCCATGAGCTTGCGCAGCACGGCGCCGATGTCCAGGTCCGGCTGGCCGAGCATGCCGGGGAGCACGGAGGTGGCCAGTTCGCCGTCGGGGAAGGCGACTTCGGAGGCCTCGTAGGTGTGGTCGACGGTGACCACGACGTAGCCGCGCGAGACCAGGTCCTCGACGAGCGCCGTCCCCCAGGTGCGCGGGTCGCCCAGGCCGGGCGAGTAGAGCACCACCGGGCGCGGGCCGCCGGGCAGGGCGGGGGCGTCCGCGCGGGCGTGGGTGCGGATCGCCGACCAGTCGGTGCGGCCCGGCGCCGTGCCGTAGTTGATCAGACCGACACCGGCGGGCCCGCCGAAGTGCTCTCCGGCGGCGGGCGCCATGTACGGCACGCTGTCGGTGGGCCCGGCCGGGCGGGCGGTCGGGTACCAGAGGCTGACCATCAGTTCGCGCCGGCGCCCGGGCTGCCACGGGTCCTCCCGGGCGGCATCGGTCAGGCGCAGCGCGGTGGTCCCGATCGGGTACGGCCCGCTCGGCTCCGGCAGCCACGCCCGCGCCTGCTTCCCGGTGTTGCCGCCCTCCGGCGCCGCCGCCACCGCCCCGGGCGCACCGACCGCGCCGCCCAGCACCGCCGTCGCCGCCAACAGGACCGCCGCCACGGCCCGTCCCCCACTGCCCATGTTCTGTCTCCTCGTTTCCGATCGGTCGGACACGCAGGACACTACGGGTGGGGACGTGCCGCAGCCGTCATACCGGGGAGCCAACCGGCCCCTGGATACCCAGGTATGACACCCCTAGTACTTCCGTCACCTCCGGTACTGCTTCAGCTCCCGGCGGGCCAGCGAGCGCTTGTGCACCTCGTCCGGGCCGTCGGCCAGCCGCAGGGTCCGGTTGCCCGCCCAGAGCTGGGCGAGCGGGGTGTCCTGGCTGACACCGGCGGCGCCGTGGGCCTGGACGGCCTTGTCCAGGATCCACTCGACGGTACGCGGGGTGGCGATCTTGATCGCCTGGATCTCGGTGTGCGCGCCCCGGTTGCCGACGGTGTCCATCAGCCAGGCGGTCTTGAGCACCAGCAGCCGCAGCTGCTCGATGCGGACCCGGGACTCGGCGATCCAGTCCTGGACCACGCCCTGCTCGGCGAGCGGCTTGCCGAAGGCGACCCGCTCCCCCGCCCGGCGGCACATCAGCTCCAGCGCCCGCTCGGCGATGCCGATGGCGCGCATGCAGTGGTGGATCCGGCCCGGGCCCAGCCGGGCCTGGGCGATGGCGAAGCCCGTCCCCTCCTCGCCGATCAGGTTGCCTACCGGGACGCGGACGTCCTCGAACAGCACCTCGGCGTGGCCGCCGTGGTCGGCGTCGTCGTAGCCGAAGACCGTCATGCCGCGCTTGACGGTGACGCCGGGGGTGTCGCGCGGGACGAGCACCATGCTCTGCTGGCGGTGCGGCTCGGCGGCCGGGTCGGTCTTGCCCATCACGATGAGGATCCGGCACTGCGGGTTCATCGCCCCGGTGATGTACCACTTGCGGCCGTTGATCACGTACTCGTCGCCGTCCCGCTCGATCCGGGTGGCGATGTTGGTGGCGTCCGAGGAGGCCACCTCGGGCTCGGTCATCGCGAAGGCGGAGCGGATCTCGGCGTCCAGCAGGGGCCGCAGCCAGCGCTCGCGCTGCTCGGCGCTGCCGAACTGGGCGAGCAGCTCCATGTTGCCGGTGTCGGGGGCCGCGCAGTTGAGCGCGGCCGGGGCCAACTGCGGGCTGCGGCCGGTGATTTCGGCGAGCGGAGCGTACTGCAGGTTGGTCAGGCCGGCGCCGTGCTCGCCCGGGAAGCCGTGCTGGTCCACGAAGAAGAGGTTCCACAGCCCCTGCTTGCGCGCCTCCGCCTGCAGGTCGGCGACGATCGGGGGGACGGCCCAGCGCTCGCGGGCCGGGTCGGCGAGCTGTTCGGCGAGGACGGCCTCGGCCGGGTGGACGTGCGCGTCCATGAAGGCGAGCAGCTGCTCGCGGAGTTCGTTCGTCCGGGCGTCGTACGCGAAGTCCATCGGTCAGTTCTCCTTGAGGGTGCTCAGGCCGTGCCGGGCGAGGATCGGGGCCATCTCGCCCGCGCGCTCGAAGCCCGCGCCCAGGGTGCGGCCCTGCTGGAAGCGGTAGTGGATGCCCTCGGCGACGGCGGCCAGCTTGAAGGACGCGAAGGCGACGTACCAGTCCAGGTCGGCGGCCTGCCGGCCGGTCGACTCGGCGTAGTGCGCGACCAGTTCGTCGGCCTTGGGGAAGCCGGGGGCGGTCATCGCGGAGGGGATGATGCCCCCGCCGACGCCGGCCAGCTCGGTGTACATCACCAGCAGGCCGATGTCGGTGAGCGGGTCGCCCAGGGTGGACATCTCCCAGTCGAGGACGGCGGTGATGGTGTCGCTCCCGTCCGCGTTCTCGTTCACCAGGACGTTGTCCAGCCGGTAGTCCCCGTGCACGAGGGCGGGCGCGGGCGAGGCCGGCAGCCGCTCGGCGAGCGCGGCGTGCAGCCGGTCGAGCTGGGGCAGGTCACGGCTGCGGGAGGCGGCGAGCTGCTTGGACCAGCGGCGCAGCTGGCGCTCCAGGTACCCCTCGGGGTGCCCGAAGTCGGCGAGGCCGACGGCCGCCGGGTCGATCCGGTGCAGCTCGGCCAGGGTCTCGACCAGCTGCCGCCCGAGCGCGGCGACCCGCTGCGCACCGAGCGCGGCCAGCGGCGCGGCGTCCCGGTGCGCGGTGCCGGTCACGTGCTCCATGAGGTACCAGGGCGCACCGAGCACGTCCTCGCCCTGGTCGAGCAGCAGCATCCCGGGGACCGGAACCCCGGTGCCGCGCAGCGCCGACATCACCCGGTACTCCCGCCCCATGTCGTGCGCGGTCGCGAGCACGTGCCCCAGCGGCGGCCGGCGCAGCACCCAGCGGGAGACCCCGTCGGACAGGACGTAGGTCAGGTTCGAGCGGCCCCCCTCGATCAGCTCGGCCCGCAGCGGCCCCTGAACGACCCCGGGTAGCTCCCGCTCCAGGTGGGCGCGCAGCCGCGCCAGGTCCACCCCGGGCGGGGCGGCGGGGGTCTCGGACATCGGGCGGCTCCTCGGAAGTCGATTCGGTTCCGTCTCGTTGACTAAGCGCTTGCTTAGAATCCAGCGGAGCCACCCCTCCTGTCAATGGAACGACCCCCCGAGCCACCCGGCTCGGAGGGTCGTCGGGGAGCATCGCCGGCTACTGCTTTGCTCTTCGGCGAGGTGTCGAGGGTGCTACGACCGCTGCTCCCAGGTGGTGCGGAGGAGGTCGTACTCGACCTCGCCGTGTTCGGATCCCGGGATCGCGTCGGGCCAGTCTCCGGTGAAGCTCCGGAGGAAGGACAGGCCCGACTTCTCCATCACCCGCCGGGACCGGGTGTTCACCGCCATCGTGTTCGCGGTGACCCGCTGGACCCCGAGGTCCGTGAAGGCCTTGTCGATCAGCGCCCGCGCCCCCTCGGTGGCGTAGCCCCTGCCCCAGGCGGAGCGATTCAGCCGGTAACCGAGCTCGACCTCCAGCGGGCCGTCCTCGGTGAGCGGGCGCAGCTCGAACCAGCCGAGGAAGGTGCCGGTGGCCTTCTCCTCGGCGGCCCAGAAGCCGCGGGTGCCGATGGACGGGTGGTCGTGGAGCAGCCGCGGCAGGGTACGGGCCCGGATCGCCTCGCGGGTCGTCGGCTTGCCGCCGTTGATGAAGCGCATGACCTCGGGGTCGCTGTCCAGGGCGAACAGGCCGTCGACGTCGGCTTCGGTGTCGGCGAACGGGCGCAGCACGAGCCGCCCGGTTTCCAGGAAGACAGGCATCCCGTGATCATCACCGCCGGGCGAATACGCCCGCCACCGAATAACGCGCGCCCCCGGGGTTGACGGAGCGCCAGTCGAACGGTCCCCGCCCGCGCGCCCGGGGGCCGAAGCGCCGGGGCTGACCTGAGCGGGGTCGCCGTCGACGGCGACGGCCTGCCCGGAGGCGGCACAGAGCAGCAGCACCAGCAGTGCCGGCAGTGCCGCGGCCCATCGCCGCCGGATTCGGTGCGACACTCCGAGGCCTACCGGACCGGCGCCCGCCGAGCCGGGTGCCCGACGCCACGGCCACGCCGAACGACCGTCAGAATGGGCGCCATGAGGTTGATCCACACCGTGCTCGGCGCGCTGCTGCTCCTGATGGTCGTCGGCAGCATCCTGCGCACGCTGGTCGTCCCGCGAGGGCTCTACTCGTCCCTGGTGAACCGGCTCTGGGCGGTGCTGCGGACGGTGCTGCGGCTCTCCGCCGCGCCGATCGGCGGCTACCGCGCACAGGACCGGGCGCTGACCTGGCTGGCGCCGCTGGTCCTGCTGGGCATGCTCACGGTCTGGCTCAGCGGGATGCTGCTCGCGTACACCCTGCTGCTGCACGGCACCTCGGAGTTCAGCTGGACGATCGCCATCCGGGAGGCCGGCTCCAGCCTCTTCACCCTCGGCTTCGCGAGCGGCGAGCGGCTGCAGCTGTCCGCGATCGACTTCATGGCCGCGGCCAGCGGCCCCCTGGTGATCGCCCTGCAGATCTCCTACCTGCCCACCCTCTACGCCGCGTACCAGCGGCGCGAGACCGAGGTGACCCTGCTCCAGTCCCGGGCCGGCGAACCCGCCTGGGGCCCCGAACTGCTGGCCCGCCAGTCCCTGGTCGACACCGAGACCGCGCTTCCCCAGCTCTACCGGGACTGGGAACGCCTGGCCGCCGACATCGGCGAGAGCCACTCCAACTACCCGGTGCTGCTCTCCTTCCGATCCCCGCAGCCGAACCGCAGCTGGGTGGTCGGCCTGATCGCCGTGATGGACGCCGCGGCCATGCACCTCGCCCTGTGCCCGCGCTCGGCCCCGCCCGAGGCCCGGCTGGTGCTGCGCGCCGGGTTCACCGCGATGCGCGACATCGCCCGGTCACTGCGCATCGACTTCGACCCGGACCCGGACCCGGACGTGCCGATCCGCCTGACCTACGCCGAGTACCTGGGCGCCGTCGCGATGATCAGCGCGGCCGGCTTCCCCCGCGAACGCCCGGTCGAGGACGCCTGGCCGCACTTCCACGGCTGGCGCGTCAACTACGAGGCCGTGGCGTACGAGCTGGCGCGCCGTAGCGACGCCGTCCCCGCCCTGTGGACCGGCCCGCGCGACTTCCGAGCCGCCGTCATCCCCCCGGCCCGCCCCACCGACCGCCGCCCGGGCCCGGCCCGGCCTCCCCTACCGCCGACCTGACCGGGCGGGGCACCGAAGTGCCCCGCCCGGCGTCGTGTCACCCCGCTGTCACCACGCGCGGAGTCGCCCCTCGCGGAACGCTCAGGCCTCCACCGGTCCGCCGACGGCCAGCGAGCGCTCGGCCGCGGCGAGGATCTCCACCACCCGCAGGCCGAAGTCCGCCCCGCAGGGGTGCGGCTCACCGGAGGCCGCGGCGGACTGCAGGGCGCCCAGCGCCCGGTGCAGGGCCGCGAGCGGGCCCTCGCCGCGCTCCGGTAGGTGGACCACGCCGTGCTCGCCGCGCAGTTCCATGCCCGTCCCGCCCGCCGCGGCCGGCGCGGTCAGGCTGAGCGCCAGCGTGCTGGACGCGCCGCCCGAGTGCCGCAGCACCAGGTGTACGGCGTCCAGCGGGCCCGCCACCGCCGTCACCTGGGTCACGTCGCCCAGCACCGGCAGCAGGACGGACAGCGCGTGCGGGCCGACGTCCCACAGCGAGCCCTTCTCCTGGCGCCACGGCGAGGCCGCGTACGGGCTGGAGCTGCCCGGCGCGAACACCGAGCCCAGCCAGTCCGAGCGGCCGGTGTACCAGCCGCCCAGCGCCGCCTGCTCCTCGATCCACGGGATCTGCGGGCCGCCGAAGCGCACCGTGAAGAACACCACCGAGGCGACCCCGTGCTTGCTGACCGCCTCGGCCACGGCCGCGGCGTCCGGCACGGTCAGCGCGACCGGCTTGTCCAGCAGCAGGTGGCAGCCGGCCTCGGCGGCCCGGACCGCGAGGCCCGGCTGCACGGACGGGGGCAGCGCGATGGAGACCGCGTCCACCTCGGCCAGCAGACGGTCGAGGTCCGCGTACCCGGGCACGCCGTGCGCCGCGCCCAGCGCCTCGGCGGCCTCCGGGCACCGGCCCCAGACGCCGGCGAACTCCATCCCGGGGTGTTCGGCCAGCACGGGCGCGTGCACCCGCTCCGCCCAGGGGCCGGTGCCCAGCAGTCCGATCCGCACGTTGTCTCCGTTCCTCGTCTTTCCTTGGTTCTGCCCCGGCCGGTTCTGCCCCGGACGGTTCAGCCCCGGACGGTTCAGCCCCGGACGGCTCAGCCCTGGACGCGGGCGAGCGTGAACCCGTCGTAGCCCTTGCTGCCGACCGTCTGCACCGAGGTCGCGGTGACCCTCGGCTCGGCCGCGATCAGCTCGTGCACGGCCCGGGTGCCGAGCACCGCCGGGTCGGTGCTGTCCGGGTCGGCGACGGCGCCGCCGCGCACCACGTTGTCGACGATGATCAGCGAGCCCGGCCGGGTCAGCTGGAGCGCCCGGCGGAAGTACTCGGGGTTGCTCGGCTTGTCCGCGTCGATGAAGACCAGGTCGAAGGGCTCGACGTCTTGCTCCACCAGCGCCGCCAGCGAGTCGGCGGCCCGGCCGACCCGCACCTCGGCGACGCCCGCCAGCCCGGCGGCGGCCAGGTTGCCCCGGGCGACCTCGGCGTACCGGGGGTCGATCTCCAGCGTGACCAGGGTGCCGTCGGCGGGCAGCGCCCGGGCCAGCCAGATCGCGCTGTAGCCGCCGAGCGTGCCGACCTCCAGGATGCGCTTGGCGCCCTGGGTGAGCGCCAGCAGGTGGAGCAGCTTGCCCTGGTTGGGGGCCACCGCGATCTTCGGCAGTCCGGCCGCGTCTGCGGCGGCCTGCGCGCCCTCCAGGGCCGGGTCGTGCCCGACCAGCTGCTCGGAGAAGTACGCGTCCACGGCATCCCAGGTCGGCTGTGACGACATCGGGCCCTCCAGAGTGCAAGATCGACAGGTACTCCGCCGATGCTACTCCGAGGGCCCGATGACTCCGGGGCGGCCGTCAGCCGCGCCCGGTCAGTCCGGTGTCACCGCAGTCCCACTCCGTCGTCACTCCGCGACCGGAGCCTTCACCGCAGCGGCGGCGGCCGCGGCGGCCTCCTCCGCCTCGATCCGGGCGTGCGTCTTCGCGGCCCGGCGCTTCATGATCCAGGCCGAGAGCCCGCCGATCACCACGGCCGCGGCCAGACCGGCCCAGGAGAAGCGGGCCAGCCACGGCTCGATGCTCTTGCCCACCTTGTAGACCAGCAGCGTCGTGCCGCCGGCCCAGACCACGCCGCCCAGCACGTTGGCGATCAGGAACTTCCAGTACGGCATCTTCAGCGCACCCGCCAGCGGACCGGCGAAGATGCGCAGCAGGGCGATGAACCGGCCGAAGAAGACCGCCCACATGCCCCACTTCTGGAAGGAGCGCTCGGCGGTGGCCAGGTGGGAGGGGCCGAAGTGCTTGGGGAACTTGCGTCCCAGCTTCTCGAAGAGCGGCTTGCCCCCCTTGCGCCCGATCGAGTAGCCGATCGAGTCGCCGATGATGGCGCCGGCGACCGCGCAGGCCGCGACGCCCCACGGGCTCACCACGCCCTTGACGGCCATGAGCGACGCCGTGACCAGGGCGATCTCGCCGGGCAACGGGATGCCCAGGGACTCGATGCCGATGATCAGACCGACGACGGCGTACACCGCGGTCGGCGGAATGCCCTCGATCCAGGCGTCGATGTGCAAGGCCAGTACCTCCGTGGCAGGAGCAGGACGGGCCCGGCTCCGTGGAGCCGCGGGCCCGTCCCGTCAGTTGTGGTCCGATGGCGACACCCAGGCCGCGCCCCCTCAGGGCAGCCTAACGTGCCGGGCGGCCTGTCCCCCCGGCCGATCACCTGTGGTTACGACGTACGCCCCCGGGCGATGGTTCCAGTTCGAGCGGCCTTTCTTCAAGAATAGGCAAAGTCGCCCGGTGCCACTCTCAGCTCGCAGCGCTCAGCGCTCGGCGAACCGCAGGGCGACCACCGACGGCCGCCCCTTCACCCGGCGTGCGAGCGGCAGCAGGGCGCGCAGCGCTCCGCGCCCGCCCTCCGGGTAGACCTCGCGCACGTCGGTGACCGCCGGGTGCGCGGTGGCCAGCTTGCCGCGCTCGTCCGCGTCCATCCCGAACGGCATCGGCGGCGCCTGGTAGTGGCGGTTCTTCAGCTTGCCCTCGACGGCCCGGCGGCTGAACCAGCGCGGCACCGTGTCGAACACCAGCGAGCCGCCGGGGAAGCGCTCGGCACAGGCCGCGATCAGCGCCCGGACCTCCTCCGGCCGCAGGTACATCAGCAGGCCCTCGGCGCTGATCAGCACGCCGTTGGCCGGGTCCACGCCGTCCATCCAGCCCGGGTCGGTGGCCGAGTGGGCGAGGATCCGGTGCCGCTCGTCCGGCGGCAGCAGCCGCTCGCGCAGCGCGGCCGTCTCCGGCAGGTCCACCGACAGCCAGGTCGACCGCCCGTTGTCGACCCGCCAGGCCTGCGTCTCCAGCCCGTCCCCGAGCCCGACCACGGTGCCGCGCGGGCAGCGCTCCAGGAAGTCGGTCACCTCGCGGTCGAAGCAGGCCGCGCGCAGCGCCTGCAGCTGGCTGACCAGCGCGTTGCTCCCGAAGCGCGCCTCGAAGGGGAAGTCGATCCGGTCCACCAGCTCGACCGCCTTCGGATCCGCCAGCACGGTGTCCGGCCGCCGGGCTTCCACCGCCCGGTGCCACAGCGTCCACAGCGCCGTCTCCGGCACCGCTCCCAGCTCGGGCCGCTCCGCGCCGTCAGTCATCGCTCGCTCCTTCGACGTGCTCCCCGCTCGGGCATGAACCCGCCGATTCTGACACCCCGTCCGGGCCGCCCGATCCGCCGACGCGCCGGGCCTCCGCCGGCACGGGAAGTCGGACCGGCCGACTTCCCGTGCCCCGCTCGGCACCGCTGCGAGCCGACACGTCTCAGCCGACGCTGAAGGCGCCGTCCGGTGGGGGCGGGGAGTCGGTGGCGTCCGCGTCCGTGACCGGGGCCGTACGGCCGACCAGCTCCGTCAGGTCCTCCTCCGCCACCAGCCGGGCCGGGAAGATGTCGCCCGCGAACAGCCGGGCGAGCTCCGCCGCCGGAAGCGGCGCCGTCGAACCGGCCAGCAGCACGTTGCCGTACCGGCGCCCGCGCAGCACGGAGGCCTCCGCGACCAGGCAGACGTACGGGAACACCGCCCGTACCGTCGCCGCCTGCGCCCTGGCGAAGGCCAGCGGCGGGCCGTCCGCCAGGTTGGCCGCGTAGCAGCCGCCCTCGCGCAGCACGGCCGCCGCCAGGCGGACGAACTCCACCGAGGTCAGGTGCGCCGGGGTGCGGGAGCCGTGGAAGACGTCCGCGATCACCAAGTCCCGCGAGCCCGCGGGGAGTTCGGCGAGGGCAGCGCGGGCGTCCCCGACCGTCGCGGCGATCCCCGCACCGTCCGGATCCGGGCCCGGCCAGGGCAGGTGCTCGGCGACCAGCTCCAGCAGCGGGCCGTCCACCTCCACCACCCGCTGCCGCGAGCCGGGCCGGGTCGCGGCCAGGTAGCGGGGCAGGGTCAGCGCGCCGCCGCCCAGGTGCAGCACGTCCAGCGGCTGTTCGGCGGGGGCCAGCGCGTCGGCCAGGTGGCCGAGGCGCCGGGTGTACTCGAACTCCAGGTGCGTCGGGTCGGCGAGGTCGACGTACGACTGCGGGGTGCCGTCCAGGGTGAGCAGCCAGCCGCCGTCCCGGTCGAGGTCCGGCATCAGCTTGGCGAAGCCGAGGTCGGTCCGACGACCGACCGGCACCGGCTCGTCCGGCACCGGCCCGTCGTGCACCGGCTCGTCCGCCGCCGCGCCGTCCGTCACGCGCTCTCCCCGACCGGCCGCACGTCCAGGTACGCCGCGAGCCAGCGGTCCAGCTCGGCGAAGACCTGGGTGCGGGCGTTCTCGCCGGAGAGCACCAGGTCGTGCATGCCGCCCTCGATCCGGACGATCGTCACGTGCCGGCCCAGCCGCGGCCCCTGCGCCGCGATGTCGTCGGCGCGCAGCACGCCGTCGGCGTGGTGCAGGGCGTTGTGCCACTTGGTGGTGGCGATGGACCGGGTGGAGGCCATCAGCAGCACCGGTACGTCGATGCCCACCCCGCGCCGCAGCCGCCGGTGCCCCTGGTGGATCGCCGACAGCCAGCCCGCGAACAGCGGGAAGCCCTCGGCGGGCTTCAGGGTGAGGTCGAAGTCCCACTCGCCCTTGTGGTCCTTGTGCAGGCTGTGGGTGTAGTGCGGGTTCAGCGACGACGGCAGGACGCGGGTCGGCGCCAGCCGCGCGATCGCCGTCACCACCGGCCCGCCGGCCGTCCGGACCGCCGGTGCGGCCGGCATCGACAGGAACGGACTGTTCAGGAAGAGCCCGTCCACCACCCCGCGCCCGGCCCGGCGACCCGCCCACAGCGCCCCGACCAGGCCGCCGGTGGAGTGCCCGTTCAGCAGCAGCTGCCGGTGCCCGTCCACCTCGCGGATGATCCGCACCGCCTCGTCGATCTCCTCGTCGTACTCCACGAGGTCCCGGACGAAGTTCGGCGACTGGTGCGGCCGCAGCGACCGCCCGTACTTGCGCAGGTCGAGCGCGTAGAAGGAGAACCCGAGCGCGACGAAGTGGTCCGCCAGATTGGTCTGGAAGAAGTAGTCGTTGTACCCGTGGATGTAGAGCACCGCCCGCTCCGCCCCGGGCACCACCCGCCGGACGAGCGTCGCGCACACCTCCCCCTCGGCGTCCGACCGCAGTGCAAGCTCCGCCGCCTCGTAGGGCGCCCCCAGGATGTCTTCCCGAAACTCCATGGGCCTGACTGTACTGGCTCGGCCGTCTCCGGCCACGGCAGCGATGACCTGGCGCGATGTGATGCTCGCAATGCTTTCGGCGGCGGGCCGCCACGGTGACCACCGGTGGCGGACTCCCCGTGCGCCCCGGCACTCCCCGTGCGCCTGCTGTGCGCCGGGGCTCGTGTGGAACGCTTCCCGGACGGACCAGGCGAGTTGGGGAGTCTGCATGCAGCACGGGCACAGCGATCCGTCGCTCTACCGGTCGGCCGCGGAGGCGATCGCCGCGCCGCCGGAGAGGCTGGCGTACGTCGCGGGGTTCGACCGGGCGGGGCAGCGGCCGGACGCGTTGCTCACGGTCGACACTGATCCGGCGTCGGCGAGCTACGGGAAGGTGCTCAACTTCGCCGAACTGCCCACCCTGGGCGACGAGTTGCACCACTTCGGGTGGAACGCCTGCTCCAGCGCGCTGGCGCACGCCTGCCACGAGAACCCGGAGCGGCGCTACCTGCTGCTGCCCGGGCTGCGCTCCTCCCGGCTGCACGTGATGGACACCCGGCCGGATCCGGTGCGGCCCCGGCTGGTCAAGACCGTCGAGGCGGACGAGCTGGCCGCCAAGGCCGGTTACTCGCGCCCGCACACCCTGCACTGCGGCCCGGACGGCGTCTTCCTCTCCTGCCTGGGCTCCGGTGAGGGCTCCGACGGGCCGGGCGGGGTGGCGATCCTCGACCACACGAGCTTCGACGTGCTACGCGCCTGGGAGACCGAGCGCGGGCCGCAGCACCTCGCGTACGACGTGTGGTGGCACCTGGGCACCAACGTGGGGGTGACCAGCGAGTGGGGCACCCCGTGGATGGTCGAGGAGGGGGTGGTGCCGGAGCTGCTGCTGGGCCGCAAGTACGGGCACGCCCTGCACTTCTGGGAGCTGGACTCCGGCCGGCACCTCCAGCGGGTCGACCTCGGCGACCAGTACCAGATGGTGCTGGAGCTGCGCCCGGCGCACGACCCGCAGGCGGAGTGGGGGTTCGCCGGGGTGGTGGCGAACGTGGAGGACCTCTCCTCCTCGGTCTGGCTCTGGTACCGGGACGGGGCGGCGTTCACCGTGCGCAAGGTGATCGAGATCCCGGCCGAGCCGGCCAAGCCGGAGGACCTGCCGCCGGCCCTGCAGCCGTTCGGTGCGGTGCCGCCGCTGGTCACCGACATCAACCTGTCGGTGGACGACCGCTGGCTGTACGTGTCGGCCTGGGGCACCGGCGAGTTGTTCCGGTTCGACGTCTCGGACCCGTTCCACCCCCGGCTCGCCTCCTCGGTGCGGCTCGGCGGCGTGACCGCCCGCACGCCCCACCCGGCCGACCCGGGGCGGCCGTTGAGCGGGGCGCCGCAGATGGTGGAGATCAGTCGGGACGGCCGGCGGCTGTACCTCACCAACTCCCTCTACGGCGCCTGGGACGACCAGTTCTACCCGGGTGGGATCGAGCCGTGGATGGTCAAGCTGGACGCCGACCCGGTGTCCGGCGGGTTGAGCATCGACGAGCGCTTCTTCCCGCACGGCGCCGACTTCCGGGGCCTGCGCGTCCACCAGACCCATCTCGCGGGCGGCGACGCCTCCTCGGACTCGTACTGCTTCCGCTGAGCCGTCACCGGTGCAGCGCCCGGTCGTACCGGACGTCGGCCCCTCCTGAGCCGCGCTCCCGACCCCGCCCGGCGCGCGCCGCTACCGGGCCTGTTCGGCGGCGGACGACCCGGCCGACTCCTCGGCCGCCGCGGCCCGGAACTCGGTGGCGGCCCAACTGGCCAGCAGGCGCAGCGATTCGGCGGAGGTCGAGCCCGGTTCGGCGTGGTAGGTGACCAGCACCTGGTCGGCGTCCCCGGCCGGGCGCAGCGTCTCGTACTGCAGGCTGAGCCGGCCGACCACCGGGTGGTGCAGCCGTTTGGTGCCGTGGCCCTTGTCCTGGATCCCGTGGGCGGCCCAGAGTCGCCTGAACTCCGCGCTCTTGAGGGAGAGTTCGCCGATCAGCGAGGCGAGCCTGGGGTCGTCCGGGTCGCGTCCGGCGTCCAGGCGCAGCATCCCGACGACGTCGGAGGCCTTGCCCTCCCAGTCCACGTACAGCTCCTGGGCGCCCGGGTCGAGGAAGAGGTGCCAGGCCATGTTGCGCTGCTCGGGCGGCATCACGGCGAAGTCGCCGAGCAGGGCGGTGCCGAGCCGGTTCCAGGCGATGATGTCGAGGCGCCGGCCGAGGACGTACGCGGGCACGCCCTCCATCGCGTCGAGGAGTTGCTGCAGTTCGGGGCGGATCCGCTGCACCCGGGTGGCGGCCCGGCCGGGGCGGCGGCGGGCGGGCTTGGTGAGCCGGCCGAGGTGGTCGCGTTCGGCGGCGGTAAGCCGCAGCACCCGGGCGATGGCGTCCAGCACGGCCGTGGAGACGTTCTCGCCGTGGCCCTGTTCGAGCCGGGTGTAGTAGGCGGTGCTGACTCCGGCGAGCTGGGCCAGCTCCTCGCGGCGCAGCCCGGGCACCCGGCGCCGGGTGGTGGTGTCGGGCAGACCCACGTCCTCGGGCCTCAGCCGGGCGCGGCGGGATCGGAGGAACTCGCTGAGTTCGGTGCGCTGGTCCATGTCTGCAGTATGCGGGCGATCGGCTGCCCGGCGGCGGGCGAGGGTGATACCGCCGTGCGTACGTTGCGGGGTCCTACGTTCGGCCCGCCTAGGTCCGCCGCTCGTACGATGATCTCTGGTCTGGTTGCCCCGATCGTCCCGGCGCAGCCTTGGGGCATGACGAACGAGACGACGAACGAGACCAACCCGACGAGCACGACGAGCACGACGAGCACCACCCGCACCGTCGCCGCCTACGCGGCGCAGCAGCCCGACGCCCCGCTGGCGAAGACCACGGTCACCCGCCGGGCCGTGGGCGAGCAGGACATCGTGATCGACATCAAGTACTCCGGCATCTGCCACTCCGACATCCACCAGGTCGGCGAGGACTGGGGCACCGGTATCTTCCCGATGGTCCCGGGCCACGAGATCGCGGGCGTGGTCTCCGAGGTCGGCCCCGG
This sequence comes from Streptomyces sp. 1114.5, assembly GCF_003635085.1. NCBI lineage: Bacteria > Bacillati > Actinomycetota > Actinomycetes > Kitasatosporales > Streptomycetaceae > Streptomyces > Streptomyces sp. 1114.5. The sequence continues at coordinate 4,588,275 of NZ_RBXE01000001.1, read as the reverse complement.
TGTCACCCGCTGGAAGGTCGGCGACCGCGTCGGCGTCGGCTGCTTCGTCGACTCCTGCCGCGAGTGCGACAACTGCCGCGCCGGCCTCCAGCAGTACTGCACCGGCGAGGGCGGCGCCGTCTTCACCTACAACAGCACGGGCAAGGACGGCCTGCCGACGTACGGCGGCTACTCGGCGGAGCTGGTGGTGGACGAGGCGTACGCGCTTCGGATCCCCGACAACCTGCCGCTGGACGCCGCCGCGCCGCTGCTGTGCGCGGGCATCACGCTCTACTCGCCGCTGGCGCACTGGGGCGCCGGCCCGGGCAAGAAGGTCGCGATCGTGGGCCTCGGCGGCCTCGGGCACATGGGCGTGCAGCTCGCCCACGCGATGGGTGCGGAGGTCACCGTGCTCAGCCAGTCACTGCGCAAGCGCGAGGACGGCCTGAAGCTCGGTGCCGACCACTACCGCGCCACCTCGGACCCGGCGACCTTCGCCGAGCTCGCGGGCAGCTTCGACCTGATCGTCAACACCGTCTCGGCCGACCTCGACCTCAGTGCCTACCTGCAGCTGCTGCGGGTCGACGGCACCATGGTGCAGGTCGGTGCGCCGGAGAAGCCGGTCTCGGTCAACGCGCACGCGCTGCTCATCGGGCGCCGCTCGCTGGCCGGTTCGATGATCGGCGGACTGCCGGAGACCCAGGAGATGCTGGACTTCTGCGGTGAGCACGGCATCACCGCCGAGATCGAGCTGATCGCGGCCGAGCAGATCAACGAGGCGTACCGGCGGGTGCTGGACGGCGACGTCCGGTTCCGCTTCGTGATCGACGCCTCGACCATCTGATCGGCCTTGTCCGCCTTACCCCAGGGCCTGTCCTGGGGAACCCGCCCCGCGTCCCGGTGCTCTCCCGTCACCGGAACGCGGGGCGGAGCTCGTCAGGCGCCGGCGGTCCTGGCCGACCGCCGTTCCTCGCGGCGGTCCAGCCGCCGCTGCCGGCCCGGGCGCAGCGGCTGGTCGGGCACCCACCCGAAGGTGAGGCAGGCGCCGACCACCCCGAGCAGCATCCCGATCAGGAAGCCGCCCAGGTTGGAGGTGACCCAGCTGCCCAGCGAGGCCAGGACGGCGAGGATGGAGTAGAACAGCCGCTGCGCCGGGTTGAACAGGATCAGCAGGCCGCACAGCACCATCACCGCCGGTACCAGGTACCCGGCCAGCCCTTCCATCCCGATGTGCAGGATGACGGGCAGCGGGGCCTTCAGCGTGAACAGGATCTCGGCGCCGCCGAGCGCCACCAGCAGCCCGCCCCAGAACGGTCGCCGGCCCCGCCAGTCGCGCTTGGCCGGGCGGGCGGCGGGCCCGGTGGCGGGAGTCTGGGCGACGGCTCCGGGTGCGGCGGCCGTCCCCTGGGCCGCCACCTCCGCGGCCCCGGTCGAGGCCCCCGTCGCGCCGCTCCCGTCGGCTCCGGCCGCCGGCTCCGGTACGGACTCCGTCATGCTCAGCAGCCCGTGGAGCTGAAGCTCAGCCGCAGGTTGGGCAGTTTGAACCCGACGGCGGTGCTCGCGTAGTTGTGCTGGTTCACCTTCGTGATCTTGACGGTGTCGGCCTGCTGCCCGAAGACGCCCGGGTTGCCCTTGCCGACCGGTCCGGCCTTGGTGTACGTGCTGGCGTCGCCGCCGATCTCGATGTTGGTGAACTCCGCGGAGTCACCGGTCAGCAGATCGGAGTCGGTGGTGAGGTTGGTGGCGGTGACGGGGGTGCCGCGGTCGCCCGCGTGGATCACCAGGTTGACGCCGCCCAGGTCGACGCTCTGGCACAGGTTGGTGATCTCGGCGCTCCTGATCGCCGACACCGCGACCAGCACCTGGCCGCCGGTGGAGCCGGCGTTGGGGCTGTCCGGGATCATCGAGTCCAGGGCGCCGAACTGGGCGAAGCCGTCGCCCTTCAGTTCGTCGGCGGTGATGGTGAACGGCATGCCGGAGATGGAGAACTGGGCGGCGAGCACGCCCTGGGCGGTGAGCGCCATCAGGACGCCCCCGGCCGCGATGGCCGGGACGGCCATCAGGACGGTGCGCTTCAGCCGTACCCGGCCTCTTCTCGGCGCGGTCGGCGCCTGCTCGGTCTCGGCCGCCGCAGCGGCGTCCTCGGACATGGCCATGTGTGCTCCCTGTGGGTGGATTGGGTGTGCAGGCACTGGCACGTTGCCCTGGCGCGGACAGCGTCCCGCGGCCCGGCCGGGTCCTTCCGTCCCTCGGCAGCGGGGCGGATCCGGTCGGCACGCGGTGAGTAACTGGGAAGCTACTGCCCGGTATTGGCCGGGTCAATACGGGTGCACGAAGGATCTTCACCAATCCCCGAGCCGGCCCCCGAACCGCTCCCTGACCCGAGCTCCGGCCCGAGCTCCGGCCCGATTCCCGACCCGAGCCCCGACCCGAGCCGTGCGGCCGCCTCCGCCGGGCCGAGGAACGGTGCCAGGCAGAACAGGCTCAACACCGGTAGCAGGTCCGGTAGTTGCTCGGTCCGCCCGGAGTCGACCCAGCGGTGGAGCGCGCTGTAGACGCCGCCCACCACGGCGTCCACGAGTTCCTGCACCGCGACCCCGCCCGGGAGTTGGGGAACCTCGGCGAAGAACGCCCGGAACTTCCTGAGGAGTTGCTCGCGCTCCCGCCGCCCGGCCCGGCCGACCGCCTCCACCTCGATCACCGCCATGGTGGCGAACGCCGGTGTCCCGGCGAGGAGTTGCAGCAGCACGCCGAGCGATCTGCGGATTCCCAGGCACCAGTCGGATTCGGTCGCGAAGGCCGCCGACATCCGCCGGATCACCACCCCGGTGCCGTACCGGTGCGCGGCCAAGAAGGCGTCCTCCTTGCCGTCGAACAGCTCGTAGAAGACCGGCCTGGTCACCCCCGCCGCGCGGCAGATGTCGCTCACCGTCGCATGCTGGTAGCCGCGTTCGGCGACGGTCTGCACCAGCCCGTCCAGCAGCCGCTCGCGCTGGGTCGCGGCCACCACGCCCGCGGGCAGCCGGCGCGGGCCGGGCTTGATCGACCGGGCGGGATCGCGGCCGGTCCGCGCACCCGGCAGCAGGACCACGTCGGCACTCCGGAGGTAGTTCCGTTCCATCACCAACTCCTGTGTCCTGTATTGACATTGACGTAACGCCGGGTTTACAACACTGGCAGGTTTCCAACCGGTGGGCGAGCAGGCCCCCACCGGGCCGACCTCCAGGGGCTCCCACGCCCGGGCGAGCCGCCCGGACCACGGGACCACGGCGCATTTGCCGGCCCGCGGCGGTGGCAGCCGCCGCATCTCCGTACCGCACGAGCGGGCCCGTGGCGCCGGGCCCGTCCGTACCCGCGGCGCGCCCGTACCCGCGGCCCCGCCGGAGCCCCCGGTACGCCATGCACCTCCCCCGTCGTGCACACCACCACACCCGCACACGGGGATTCCCCCACCCGTCCCCCGGACGGAGAGAGGTACCCTCATGCGCATCCGCCGCACCCTCGCCACCGCCACCCTGGCCGCCCTCGCCCTCACCGGCGCGGCCGTGGCACCCGCCGAGGCCGCCTCCGCCGTACTGACCACCGGAAGCCCCAGCGGCCCGGCCGTCGCCGTCGGCGACGTCCTGACCGCCAACCTGGTCTCCGGCAGCTACGCGACCTTCTACAGCAGTGCCACCGGCACGAGCGGCATCAAGTGTGCCGCCTCCTCCTTCTCGGCGACGGTGACCGCCAACCCGGCCGCCCCGGGCAGCGCCGTCGAGCAGCTCAACACCCAGACCTTCGGCTCCTGCACCTCCAACGTCCTCGGCGTCACGGGCGTCAAGAGCATCACCGTCACCAACCTGCCGTACACCAACACGGTCAGCGACGGCCCGGGCAGCCCGGTCAAGCTCACCCCCGGCGCGGCCGGCACCATGGGGACCACTGTGGTGCTCAGCACCATCCTGGGCAGCGTCACCTGCAACTACCAGAACTCCACCGGGATCAACGGCACCACCTCCAACACCGGCAACACCATCGGCTTCTCGGCCCAGCCGTTCGCCCTGGCCTCCGGCCCGGGCCTGTGCTTCTCCACGGGCTACTTCAGCGCCACCTACGGCCCGGTCACCGACAGCTCCGTCGCCGGCAACCCGGTCCTCGTCGTCAACTGACGCACCCGGCCCACCGCAACGTCCGGTCCCAACGGCGTACGGCACCGGCACAACGCCGTACGCCGCTCCCCCGTGCCCACCGACGCCGCCGCCACCCCCGAGACACCGAAGTGACCGGCCGGTAGGGTGGCGCCGCACGGACACGGCGACGCGGAGACGGGGCAGGCGGATGACCAGCGGCAGCAACGGGAACGGCGACGGCACGGGCTTCTTCACCTCGGTCACGGACGCCGCCGAACGGCTCGCCGCCACCGGCTACCTCGCCTCCACCGCCGTGGCCACCACCGTCTTCCTCGCCGACCGGCTCGGCAAGCCGCTGCTCGTCGAGGGCCCCGCCGGCGTCGGCAAGACCGAACTCGCCAAGGCCCTGGCCGAGATCGGCCGCGCCCGGCTGGTCCGCCTCCAGTGCTACGAGGGCATCGACGAGGCCCGCGCGCTCTACGAGTGGAACCACGCCAAGCAGTTGCTGCGGATCACCGCCGGCCGCGACCAGGGCTGGGAGGAGGCCCGCACCGACATCTTCGGCGAGGAGTTCCTGCTCACCCGCCCGCTGCTCACCGCCATCCGCGGCGAGGAGCCGACGGTGCTGCTCATCGACGAGATGGACAAGGCCGACGTGGAGGTGGAGGCGCTGCTCCTGGAGGTGCTCAGCGACTTCCAGGTCACCGTCCCCGAACTCGGCACCATCACCGCGACCCGCCGGCCCCTCGTCCTGCTCACCTCCAACGCCACCCGCGAACTCTCCGAGGCCCTGCGCCGCCGCTGCCTCTTCCTCCATCTCGACTACCCGGAAGCCGAGTTGGAGCGCCGGATCGTCCGGCTCAAGGTGCCCGGCCTGGACGACGCCCTCGCCGAGTCGGTGGTCCGGATCGTCGGCGCGCTGCGCGCGATGGACCTGCGCAAGGCCCCGTCCGTCGCCGAGACCATCGACTGGGCCCGCACCCTGCTGGCCCTCGGCGCCGACACCCTGGACGAGGCGGTCGTCCGCGACACCCTCGGGGTGATCCTCAAGCACCAGGACGACGTCCGCAAGGCCGCCCACAGGCTGACCCTCGCATGACCGCCCGGGCCTCCGCCGACACCGCGGCCCCCAACGACACCCGCGCCCGCGCCGACACCGCGGCCCGCCTCACCGGTCTGGTCCGCGCCCTGCGCGGGCACGGCCTGCGGATCGGCCCGGCCGAGACGGTGGACGCCGCCGCCGTCCTGGACGTCCTCGGCTTCACCGACCGCGAACAGGTGCGGGCCGGCCTGGCCGCCGCCCTGCTGCGCTCCGACGGACAGCGGACCGTCTTCGACGCGACCTTCGACCTGTTCTTCCCGCTCGGCGTCGGCACCCCCGAAGCCGTCCGCGCCGACCCGCCGCCGGTCCCCGACGACCCCGAGCCACCGCGCTTCGGCCGCCCGGACCCGCTCCGCGACGACCTGCGCGACCGCCTCGCCGCCGCCCTCGCCGCCGACGACCGCGCCGCCCAGGCCCGGCTGGCCGGCGAGGTGGTGGAGGCCTTCGGCCGCTACGGCACGGGCAGCACGCCCGGCTCCGACGGCTGGTCCGCCCAGCAGGCGCTCGGCCGGCTCTCCCCGGAGACCCTGCTCGCCCGGATCCTGGCCACCCTGCGCGAACGTCCCGGCACCGCGGACGGCGCCGAGCGCGACCTCTTCGACCGCGACCTCTCCGACCGCGTCCTCGCCGACGAGATCCGCCGCCGCATCCGCGACTTCCGCGCCCTCGTCGCCGGCGAGGCCCGCCGCCGGGTCGCCGAACTGCGCGGCCCCGAGCGGATCGCCGAACGCGCCGTCGCCCCCACCCCCGACCGGATCGACTTCCTCTACGCCGGCCGCGACCAGCTCGCCGAACTGCGCCGCACCGTCCACCCGCTGGCGCGCAAGCTCGCCACCCGCCTGGCCGCCCGTCGCCGCCGCGCCGCCCGCGGGCAGATCGACCTGCGCCGCACCCTGCGCCGCTCGCTCACCACCGGCGGGGTCCCGCTGCGCCCGGCGTACCGGCTGCGCCGCCCCGCCAGGCCGGAGCTGGTGCTGCTGTGCGACGTCTCCGGCTCGGTGGCGGGGTTCGCCGACTTCACCATGCTGCTGGTCCAGGCGATGAGCGAACAGTTCAGCAAGGTCCGGGTGTTCGCCTTCGTCAACCGCACCGCCGAGGTCACCGACCTGCTCCGCCACGGCGACGACCCCGCCCGCCTGGCCGCCCGGATCCTCAGCGAGGCCAAGGTCATGGGCTACCACGGCAACAGCGACTACGGCTCCGCCCTGGGCGACTTCGCCGACCACCACCTGGACGCCGTCGGCCCCCGCACCTGTGTCCTGATCCTCGGCGACGCCCGCACCAACCACCGCGACCCCAACCTGGACGCCCTGCGCCGGATCGACGTCCGGGCCCGCCGGGTCTTCTGGCTCAACCCCGAACAGCCCGCGCTCTGGCCCACCGGCGACTCCGCCGCCCTCGCCTACGCCGGCGTCGTCGAGATGCACCCCTGCCGCAACGCCCACCGCCTCGGCGAGCTGATCACCCGCCTCCTGCCGGTGTAGCCCCCGGGCGGCCGGAGCGCCGGCCGCCCGAGGAACCCGGCTGTCAGTCCAGCGACTTCAGGAAGCCCAGCAGCGCCTCGTTGACCTCGGCCGGCCGCTCCTGCTGCGTCCAGTGCCCGGTGTCCGGCAGCCGGACGTGCCCGCGCAGCTTCGGCAGCCGGCCCAGCAGGTGGGTCAGCACCTCGGGCGGCACGATCGCGTTCACCAGGTCCTGCTCGCCCACGATGAACAGCGCCGGCACCTCGACCGTCAACCCGGTGAAGGCGGCGAGCAGTTCGGCGTTGCGGTCGAGGTTGCGGTACCAGTTCAGCCCACCGGTGAAGGCGCGCTCGCCGTGCCTGTCGTACTCGGCCGTGAAGGCGTCGAGGTCGGCGTCGGTGAGCCAGTCCGGCAGCCGCTCCGGCTCCGGGATGGTGTCCAGCAGCTTCCCGCCCGCGGGGACGATCCACGGCCGCGGCACACCGTCCGGCTGCTTGCCGGACAGGATCCGGCGCAGGCTGGACTTCACGTCGGCGGCCAGCTCGGCGTCGGCGCGGCCGGGCTCCTGGAAGTAGATCTGGTAGAAGCCCTCGCCGAAGGCCGCCCGGGCGGCCTGCAGCGGCGGCGGCCCGCCGACCGGCAGCGGTGGCACGCTCAGCCCGGCGACGCCGCGCACCAGGTCGGGGCGCAGCGCGGCGGTGGCCCAGGCGACCGGGGCGCCCCAGTCGTGGCCGATCACGACCGCCTGCTCCTCGCCCAGCGCGCGGATCAGCGCGGTCACGTCGCCGACCAGGTGCAGCAGGCTGTACGCGTCCACGTTCTCGGGCTGCTCGCTGCGGGCGTAGCCGCGCTGGTCGGGCGCCACCACCCGGTAGCCGGCCGCGGCCAGCGGCGCGAACTGGTGCCGCCAGGAGTACCAGCTCTCCGGGAAGCCGTGCAGCAGCAGGACCAGCGGCCCCTCCCCCTGCTCGGCGAGGTGCAGCCGCACCCCGTTCACCTCGATCTCGCTGTGCTTGATCGCCTCGTACGCCACGGAACTCCCCATTCGGTAAGGAACATCGGCAAGGAACACACGTCCGTATCCGTACGTGCCCAGCCGACCGGCCCCGGAACCCCGGGGCGCGCGGGCCGTCCGGCCCGTCCGGCCCGTGAAGCAGCCGAGGCCGCCCCGGGAATCCGGGACGGCCTCGGCCTCACAGCGTACTGACGGGTCGTCAGTTCACCGTGTAGCTGTACGGGATCGCCGCGAGCACCGAACCGGTGGTGCCCAGGACGTTGTTGGCGGTGGCCACCCCGGTCGGGCCGGACACCAGGTACAGCACGCCCTTGACCGTGCTGCCCTTCGGGCCGGTCGGGGTCAGCGTGACCTGCAGCGAGCCGGTGGCGCCGGGGGCGACGGTCACCGGGTTGGCGGCCTGGGCCGAGGCGTTCACCGAGGCGGCGTACGGGTCACCGGTGCTGGAGGCCAGCGCCGGGTCGAAGGCCTGGGTGTGGGCGGTCGCCGTGATGGTGGTGGTGCCGGTCGGGGCGCCACCGTTGCCGAACGGGCCGATCTGCTGGACGAAGGTGCTCCAGTTGCCCGGGACGATCGGCTGCTCGGCGGTGCCGTTGTCGGTCACCACCGAGACGGCGGAGCCGTTCTGGGCCTTCTTCAGGTCGCCGAACAGGTCCGGCGAGCCGGTGGTGCCGCTGATCTCGATCTGGGCCGGCGTCGAGGACGCCGCGACGGCCTTGAGCTGGTCGGTGCCCGGCGGCACCAGGAAGCCCGGCACCGAGGAGCTGAGGCTCAGCGGCAGGTTGAGCGTGGCCGAGGTGCCCTGCGGCACCAGCGGCACGTCCACCCGGCGGTCGAGGCGGCCGTCGGCCGCGATCTTCTGGGTGGCGACGGTGTTGTTGGTGTAGTTCACCTGGACGGTGACCGGCTTGCCGGCCGCCAGCTTGGTGTGCGCGTCGTTCGGCAGGCCGGCCGCGGTGGCCTGGTTCTGGTTGAACGCGACGGTGCCGGTGAAGTCCTGGGCGAGCTGCTGGCCGCTGACCGGGCCGAGCACGTTCAGGACGAACCGCCAGCGGCCGGCGGCCGGGTTGACGGTGGTGGCGGAGACGCCGGCCGCGGAGCCGGTCAGGTTGCCCTGGGCGTCGAACAGGCCGTTGCCCTCGATGTCGATCGGGGTGCCGTTCGGGCTGATCAGCGCGCCCTGCATGAGCAGGTTGGAGTCCTTGCCGACGGTGACGCCGACCCGCAGGTCCTTCTGGCCCTTCGGGACGTCGAAGCCGTAGGTGAAGCTCTGCGTCGGCGAGGCGCTGCGGCCGTTGCCACCGGTGATGGTGCCGGTGAAGGTGCCCTTGTCCTGGGTGACCGGGACGAGGCTGCGCAGCACGACCGGGACGCTGGTGGTGTTGCCGTTCGAGCTGGAGACGACGATCGCCTCGCTGGAGTCACCGCTGGTCGCCGGGGTGGTCAGCTGGACCTTGAGGGTCTTGGTCTGACCGGGCTGCAGCTCGGTGCTGCTCGGGCTGACGGCGCCCGCCGGCACCGCGCGCTGGGTGGCGGTGCCCAGCTGGACCGGGCCGGTGAAGCCCTTGCCCGCCGGGGTGTAGAGGACCGCGGTCCACTCGCCGGCCACCGGGTGCGGGACGTCGACCAGGCCGAAGTCGGCCGGGGTGGCGCCGCCCTGCGGACGGGTGTTGGTCTCGAAGCGGCCCGACGGGTCGAGCAGCGTCATGCGGACCACCGGGCCGTTGGTGACCGGGTTGGGCGCACCGTGCCAGGCGATCGAGGCCGCCAGGCGGTCGGCGCCGGCCGGCACCGTGAACTTGACCTGCTTCTGCACCCAGTCCGTGCCGTTGGTGGCGTACTTGAAGGTGTCCTTCGAGGACGCGTCCAGCTGGACGGTCTGCTGGTTGCTGGACTGCGGGGCGAAGTTGCGGGTCGCGGCGCTCACCGTCTGCGGCTCGTCACTGGTGTTGGTGACGGAGACGTCGGTGGTGTGGGTCGAGCCGGGGGCGCCGGCGATGTCGACCTGGCCGGTGTTGACCACGACGGTCCGGGCGCCCTCGGTGCCGTCGCCGTCGTCGTAGCCGCGGGCGGCCTCGACGGCGGCCCGGACGTTCAGCAGGCCCGCGCCCTGCTCCTCGGCCGGGACGCCGAGGTCGCTGGCGGTGCCGGTGAGGAACTTCTTCACCAACGCCGGGGTGGGCGAGTCGCCGCCGTGGGTGTCGCGGTAGGCCTGGATGACCAGGGCCGCGGCGCCGGTGACGAACGGGGCGGCCTGGCTGGTGCCGCCGAAGGGCTGGATCCCCGAGGGCTGGCCGTTGTAGCCGGTGCACTCGGTGTACTTGGTGACGTCGGGGGTGCACAGCGCCCAGTCCGACTCGCCCGGCGCGACCAGGTCGACCGTGCGGCCGGCTTGGGTGAAGCCGCCCGAGGACAGCGCGGAGATGCGGCTGTTGTTCCAGGTCTTGTTGGAGAACTGGGAGGCCGCGTAACCGGTCTGCTGGTAGTTCTGGTTGTCGGTGGAGGCGCCGACCGAGATCACGTACGGGTCGGTCGACGGCGTGCCGATGGTGCCGCTGATGCCGGCGTCGCCGGAGGAGACGGCAACGGTGACACCGGCCTTGACGGCCTGCTCGTTGAAGAGCGAGATGGTGTCGTGCGCGCCGCTGTCCGGAGTGACGTTGCCGCCGAAGGACTCGTTCAGGACGTCCACGTGGGCGACCCGCACCGCGTAGTCGATCGACTGCAGGATCGACGAGTTGGACATCAGCTCGCCGCCGGCCTTCAGGGCGACCAGGTCGGCGTCCGGGGCGAGGCCGCGGATGCGGATGTTGCAGCCGGCCGGGAGCGGGTGCGAGGCGTTGACGAACTTCGAGACGTCGTAGGTCTGGCGGCCCTGGGCGATGACCGCCGAGGCGTCGCCGAAGGCCTCGGCCGCGCCGGTCGGCGCGTCCCAGCCGTCGCCTGCGAAGTCCTTGTAGTCGACCACGGCGTGCGAGCCGTCGGCCCGGATGAAGTCCGGGTTGTTGGGGTCGAGGCCGTCCGCGATGTAGGCGACCTTGACGCCCTTGCCGGTCGCCAGGTTCTCCACGCCGGGGTTGCCGTTGCCGGTGTAGGCCCGGACCGAGTACAGGCCCTCCGGCTCCAGCAGGGGCTTGCTCGGGTCGGAGGGGCAGACCGTGTTGGTCGCGTTCTCCTCGGCGCCCTGGCCGTTGCTGCCCGTAACGGCCTGCGCGGTGGCGGCCTTGGGCGCCTTCGCGCCGGAGGCGGCCGCGGTGTCGGCGGCGTCCTTGGCGGTCTTGGCCTTGCCGGCCGGGGCGACCTGGACCTGGGTGTCGGCCACCACGGAGGAGACGGCCGGGTCGGCCTGCAGCTGGGCGCGCAGGGCGGGGCTGACCGTGGCCGAGAAGGCGTTGCCGACCACGAAGCTCTTGATGTTGGTGCCGCCACCGGCCTTGACCTTGTTCAGCAGCGGCGCCTGGGAGTCGGCGGTCTTCTGCTGGCGGGCGCCCAGGTGGCCGTGGTCGGCCGGGGCGTCCGCTATCTGGTCCTTCAGGATCACGATCACCGGCACCGGGGTCCCGTCCGCGGACGCCTGGGCGTTCTGCGGGTCCGGGGTCGGGGCTGCATTGGCGCCGGTCCCGAAGCTCAGGACCATGGACGCGGCGGTGACCGTGACGGCAGCTGCTAGCTGGGTTTTCCGCCAGCCGATCATGGACATCCTTTCGTCTGATGAATGGCTGACGCAATCCAACGCACCTGAACGCGATCACGACAAGGGGGTAAATCCCCATCAGAAAGTAAAGTTGACCATCACTCAGTAAAATTCACGGCGGAAATCGGACCGAATCCACATCTTTCAGCCGATCGGCCCTGCGCCACCCCGACCGCCCCCGCGCCGGCGATTCCGGTGGCGAACTCCGGACACTGGCGAAAACCCGCCACCGGTCGGCCGCTTTGTCGACACCACGACATTCCCTTCCCGCGTCGTCTCCGTCGGAAACGAGGTCCCGCGCCAGAAACGGGGCCCGCACGGGAAACGAGGCCCCGCGCCGGGTTCAGTACCCGGCCAGCCGCTCCTGAACGTCCGCCAGGTCCTCGGCGGTCGGCGCATCGTCCTGGGTCAGCCGGTGACGCCAGTACCCGGTGAAGTCGACGGAAGGCTTCGGCACCCCACGCTCCTCGACCAGGTGGCGGCGCAGCGCCCGGACCGCGCCGGCCTCCCCGGCCAGCCAGGCGAACGGCGTGCCGGCCGGCAGCTCGGCGGCCCGCACCGCCCCGACCAGCGCCGCCCCGGGGGCGGCGCCGTCCCGGTGCAGCCAGTGCACGGCGAGCTCGGCGCGGCTCTCCAGCGGCTGCCGCTCCGCCTCGTCCGCGACCTCGACGTACGCGAGCGCCCGCACCCCGGCGGGCAGCGCCCCGACCAGCGTGGCGAGCGCGGGCAGCGCCGTCTCGTCCCCGGCCAGCAGCACCCAGTCGGCCGCCGCGGCGGCCTCGGCGAACGGGACGGGCGGGGCGTACAGCGCCGAGGGGCCGACCATCCCGAGCCGGTCCCCCGGTGCGGCGCGCAGCGCCCAGGTGGCGGCCGGCCCGGTGTCGCCGTGCAGCACGAAGTCGATCTCGACCAGCCGGGTGCCGGGGCGCCGGCGGCGCAGGGTGAAGCTGCGCATCAGGGGCCGCTCGGCTTCGGGGATCGCCAGGTAGGCCCGGTACCAGCCCATCGGGTCGTCCTGCACCGCGGGCAGCACCGGCTCGGCCTGCCCGGGGCGCGGGAAGCAGAGCTTGAGCTGCTGGTCGGGCGCGCTGCCGACGGTGTCGGCCAGTGCCTCGGCCGCGAAGGTGATCCGGGCGGTGCGCGGAGTGATCCGGCGCGTCTCCACGACCTCGACGAAGGTGACGGGCAGTGTCATCGCGAAACCCCTTCGATTGGTAACCTTACGGCATAAAGAGTTGCCGTGGGGGCGATACTTTACGCCATAAGGAGATGCCGGGATGACCGTCTACGCCGGACAGGGCGACGCCCGCCGCTCGCTCGCCCTGCTGTGGGGCGCACCCGAGGAACCGCGCACCGGGCGCAGTGGCCCCAAACCGGGCCTGAGTGTGGACGCGATCGTCTCCGCCGGAATCGCGGTGGCCGACAGCGAGGGCATGGACGCGCTGTCGATGCGGGCCGTGGGCGAACGACTCGGCCGCACCGCCATGGCGCTCTACACGTACGTCCCGGGCAAGGCCGAGCTGCTCGACCTGATGCACGACCGCGCCCTCGCCGAACTCGCCGAACTCGCCGAACCACCCGTCGAATCGCCTGTCGGACCGCCCGCGGAACCGCCCGCCGGACCGGTCGCGCCCGAGGAGTGGCGGGCGGCCGTCACCGCCTGGGCCGAGGCCCTGTACGCCTGCTACCTGCGCCACCCCTGGGTGCTCCGGATCTCGCAGGCCCGCCCCGTCCTCGGCCCGGCCGAACTCGCCGCGATGGAGACCCTGTTGCGCGCCCTGAAGCCCGCCGGGCTGGACCCGCAGCGGCTGCGCGGCGCGGTCACCGCGCTCTGGCAGTTCGTCCGCGGCCTGGCCGCCACCGCCGCCGAGACCCGCGCCGCGGCCGCCGCCACCGGCGTCTCCGACGAGGACTGGTGGATCGCCCGATCCACCCGACTGGCCGAGCTGGCACCGGACTTCGCGTCGCGCTTCCCGCTGCTCACCGGCCTGCAGGGCGCCACCGGCGGCGCCCCCGAGGCCGGCCGGCGGGAGGCGTTCCGCACCGGCCTCGCCGTCCTGCTCGACGGCGTGGCGGCGACGGCGGCCGCTCCGCCCGCCTCCGCCTGACCGGCGGCTGAGCCTGACGCGCGTCAGTCGGACCGGCGGGCCTTCCGGCGGCGCAGCGCGAGAGTGGGCCGGGGCGCGCGGAAACGAAACTGTAATGCTTGCGTGAAAAGTCGTCAGGCGTAAAGCCTTCCCCAAGCCCCGGTCTATCTGGCATGTTTCCTTCAATTCCCGTGCGATCCCCGCGCTCCCCCTCTCGCACGGACCGAATCGGAGGACACGTGTCACCCCTGATATCCCGGCGGCTCGGCCGCCCGGCCGCGGCGCTCGCCGTGCTCTCGGCCATGGCGCTCGCCATCCCCACGGCGTCGGCGACCGCCGCTCCCACGACCACCACCCCCACCGTCCCCGGCGGCGTCTCGGCGCCCGCCGCCCCGGCGGCTGCCGCTCCGGCCGCGGGCAGCGCGGCCGGGTGGACGGCCGGCACCCGGGCCTACCTGGTGATCAGCGCCCCCGCCGACGTCGCCGCCGCCAAGGCCGCCGTGGCCGCGAAGGGCGGTACGGTCTTCGCCAGTTACGACGCGATCGGTGTCGTCGTCGCCCACTCGACCGCCACCGGGTTCGCCGCCGCGCTGCGGACCGTCGCCGGCATCCAGCAGGTGGGGGCGACCCGCACCTCCGACGTGCCGGCCGACGCCTACAGCCCGGCCCTGCCGGCCAATCCCGCGCAGGCGGCCACCACGCTCACCGAGTCCAACCGCTGGGACATGACCCAGATCAAGGCCGACCAGGCCTGGAACGTGACCACCGGCTCCCCGTCCGTCAAGGTCGGCGTGCTCGACACCGGCGTGGACGACCAGCACCAGGACCTCGCGCCGAACTTCGACGCCGCCGACTCGGTCTCCTGCGCGTACGGCAAGCCCGACACCCGCAGCGGCGCCTGGCGCGACGTGGACACCCACGGCACCCACGTCGCCGGCACCATAGCGGCCGCGAAGAACGGCAAGGGCGTCATCGGCGTCGCGCCGGGCGTGAAGATCGCCTCGGTCCGGATCGCCGAGCCGACCAGCACCCTCTTCTACCCCGAGAACACGGTCTGCGGCTTCGTCTGGGCCGGCGACCACGGCTTCAAGGTCACCAACAACAGCTACTACACCGACCCCTGGCAGTTCAACTGCCCGGACGACCTCGACCAGGCGGCCATCATCGAGGGCGTCAAGCGCGCCCAGGAGTACGCCGAGGGCAAGGGCTCGCTGCAGGTCGCCGCGGCCGGCAACGCCGACTACGACCTGGCGAACAAGACCACCGACACCGAGAGCCCGGACGACTCCACCAAGGTCACCCGGACCATCGGCAACGCCTGCCTCGACATCCCCACCGAACTGCCCGGCGTGGTGACCGTCGCCGCCACGGGCAGCGGCAGCGGCAAGGCCTCCTACTCCAACTTCGGCCGGGGCGTCATCGACGTCGCGGCGCCCGGCGGCGACGGCGCGACCGGCGTCTACTCGACCCTGCCCGGCGGCAAGTACGGGACCAAGAGCGGCACTTCGATGGCCTCCCCGCACGTCACCGGGGTGGCCGCGCTGATCGCGAGCACCGACCCGACGCTCACCCCGGCCGACATCCGGGCCCGCCTGGCGGCCCAGGCCAACGACCTGGCCTGCCCCGCCTCGGACAGCCGCTGCACCGGCACCACCGCCGTCAACTCCTTCTTCGGCGAGGGCCAGGTCGACGCGCTGAAGGCGGTCGGCGGCGCCACCCCGCCCACCGGGAAGTACTTCGAGAACCTCACCGACGTGGCGATCCCCGACAACACCACGGTGGAGAGCCCGATCACCGTCACCGGCGTCACCGGCAACGCGCCCACGACGCTCAAGGTCGGCGTGGACATCAAGCACACCTACCGCGGTGACCTGGTCCTCTCCCTCGTCGCCCCCGACGGCACGGTCTACCTCCTGGAGGACTTTCCGAACAACGACAGCACCGACAACGTCGCCAAGACCTACACCGTCAACGCCGGCGCGAGCGCGGCCAACGGCACCTGGAAGCTCCGGGTGAAGGACGGTGCCTCCGGCGACACCGGCACGATCGACGCCTGGAACCTCACCTTCTGACCCCGCCGCACCACCCCGCCGCACCACTCCGTCGATCCCCGCCGTCGATCCCCGCCGTCAGCCCCGCCGGGCGGCGGGGATCGCCAGCAGGACGCCGAGCACCAGCAGGGTGGCGTACCCGACGGTCTCGTGGCCGTCCGGCACCAGGAGACGGACGAAGCCGAACAGCCGGAAGCCCCCGAGCCAACCGGAGAGCAGGCCGGAGGCGCCGCCGAGGATCAGGACGAAACCGAGGTAGCCGAGCAGCGTCTTCATACCCCCGAGCCTAGGAATCCGCCACCGCCCGGACATCCGACTTTCGGCGCGACCGGGCACCACCAAAGTCGTGCCCGAGGACGAGCCCCCGCGGCACCGGACGGAGTAGCAGGCACGGCGGCCCGGCGGCCGCCCGGGTACGTTCGCCGTGTGCCTCCCAAGCGCGTGCAGCAGAAGTCCCCGTACGTCACCAGGGCCGCGGCCGGCGCCGCCGCCACGGCGCTGGTGCTCGCCGTCGGCACCCCGATCGCCCTCGCGGCCCTCGAACAGGACGCCGCCGGCCCGGTCGGCGGGGAGCGGCTGGCCCGCCCGGACGTCCAGGTCGCGCCCCTGCCCGGGGCCCCCGCCCTGCCCTCCGCACTGTCCGGCCGCTCCTGGCTGGTCGCCGACGCCACCACCGGCGAGGTGCTCGCCGCCCGCAACGCCCATCTGCAACTGCCCCCGGCCAGCACCCTGAAGATGCTGTTCGCGGACACCGTCATGCCCAAGTTCGACCGCTCGCTGGAGCACCAGGTCACCCCGGCCGAGCTCGCCAACCTCGGCGCGGGCAGCAGCCTGGTCGGCGTCAAGGAGAACCTGCCGTACCGGGTCGAGGACCTGTGGCGGGGCGTCTTCCTCAGCTCCGGCAACGACGCCGTCCACGTCCTCGCCCACATGAACGGCGGCATCGCCCAGACCGTCGCCGAGATGCAGGCCCGCGCCGGCACCTTGCAGGCCAAGGACACCAAGGTCGTCTCCCCCGACGGCTACGACATGGACGGCCAGGTCTCCTCCGCCTACGACCTCACGCTGTTCGCCCGCGCCGGGCTGCGCAACGCCGACTTCCGCTCCTACTGCGCCACCCGCACCGCGCGCTTCCCCGGCGGGCTGGACCAGCTCACCGGTCAGCGCACCAGCTTCGACATCGCCAACACCGACCGGCTGCTCGGCAAGTACCCGGGCCTGATCGGCGTCAAGAACGGCTACACCACCAACGCGGGCGCCACCTTCACCGGCGCCGCCGAACGCGACGGCCGCACCCTGCTGGTGACGGTGATGCACCCCGAGGCGCAGGGCAAGGTCTACGACGAGGCCGCCAGCCTGCTCGACTGGGGCTTCGCGGCGGCCGGAAAGGTCCAGCCGGTCGGGCAGCTGGTCGAGGACACCGCCCCGCCGGCCTCCGCCGCGGCGTCCTCCTCGGCCTCCGCGAAGGCCTCTTCGGCCCCGGAGGCGGCAGCCGCCTCCCAGCTTCCCCCGTGGGGCCGGCCGCCCGTCGCCAGTGGTGACACCCCGGGCCTCGCCCCGGCCCTCTGGACGGGCGCCGTCCTGGCCACCGCACTCGCCGCCTGGGCCACCGCCCACGCCGGCGCCCGCCGCCGGGCCGCCGCCGCACCCGCCGTGACCGTCTCCGCCCCCCAGCGTGGCGGTGCGCGCGCCGCGGGCGGCTCCAGCGGCGTCGGCGGCCGCAGCCACCGCCGCCTCGCCCGCCGCGCCCGCGCCCTGGTCCACTCGGCCCGCTCGACCCGCTCCGTACGCACCCGTCAGCACCGCTGACCGGAGCCGGCCGCCGTGGACTCCGGCTGCCCGGGCCGTTTCCGGTGACGTCCGTACCACCGTGAGACCCCTAGAATTCCGCCCATGACCACGCCCGACCCCTCCGCCGCCGACCGGCTCGCCCGGATCGTCCGGCTCTCCTCCGGGAGCTACCTGCTCGTCACCACGTACAAGAAGGACGGCACCGCCGTGCCGACCCCGGTATGGGTGGTCCGGGACGGGGAGGCGCTCGGCATCTGGACCGTCACGGACTCCTGGAAGGTCAAGCGGATCCGCAACCGGGCCGAGGTGCTGGTCGGCCCGTGCCACGTCAAGGGCCGCCCGACCGGCGAGCAGTACCCGGCGACGGCCGAGATCCTCGGCCCCGAGCGCACCGCCGCCTACCGCACGCTGCTGCGCCAGAAGTACGGCCTGATGGGCGTGCTGACGCTGCTCGGCAGCCGGCTGCGGCGCGGCGAGCGCGGCACCGTCGGGATCCGCATCACGCTCAGCTGAGGCCGACGGACGCGGCTGCCCGTCGCCGGTACGGCTCGGGGCGGCCCGGGGTGGCACGCTTGGCGGTCATGGGAGAGAACGAGGCCGTCCCGCCCCTGCTGGTGGTGGACGGTGCGAACGTGGTCGGCTCGGTGCCGGACGGCTGGTGGCGGGACCGGCGGGGCGCCGCCGAGCGGCTGCGGGACGCGCTGGTCGCCGTCGCCGCCCGGGGCGTGCCGGACCACCCGGGCCCGCTGGAGGTGGTCCTGGTGGTGGAGGGCGCGGCCCGGGGCGTCGCCGGGCTGCCCGAGGTGCGGGTGGTCGAGGCGAGCGGCAGCGGGGACGACCGGATCGTGGAGCTGGTCCGGGCCGCCCGCGCCGACGACCCGGAGCGGGCCTGCCTGGTGGTCACCGCCGACCGCGAACTGCGCGGCCGGGTCGGCGCGTTGGGCGCCGCCGTCACGGGCCCGCGGAGCGTCCGGCGCTGAACCGGGACCGACCGCCCGTCGCGGCCGGCGGCTCGTCGCGGCCGTCCATCCCGGCGCGTGCCGTCACCGCGCCGCCGTCGCGACGATCCTGCGCTTCTTCGTCCGCTGCATGGTTCCCCCATGTCTGTTCACGCGTCCATGTGTTGCTGCCCCCGTGCCGCTCTTCGACACAGAAAGCACACGAAGCGATCGTAGGCGGCGAACCGACGGCACGGGGCGCCGCCCGCGGGATCTCCGACCTCAGGAGGACGTCGGAACGTACGGGAACCAACCGCGCTGCCCGTCCGACTGCTGGTGGGTGAGTGCGAAGTCGCCGGGAGTCCGGCCGTTGAGTGTGCTGGCGGGGTTCGCCCTGCTGCTGGTGGTGGTGTTCGTGGTCGCCTACGGGGTGGGCCGACAGGTGGGGCCGGTGGCGCCCGGGCTGCGGCCGGGCACCGGGGGCGCGGAGTCGCCGGGGATGGGCGGGCACGACATGGGCGGGATGCGATGAGCGCGGTCGCGGGGCCCGGTGCCGACGCCGGCGCCCTGGTGTCCACCGATCTGGCGGTCGGCGGGATGACCTGCGCGGCGTGCGTGGGCCGGGTCGAGAAGCGGCTGGCCCGGATCGACGGGGTGACGGCCGGGGTGAACCTGGCCACCGGCCGGGCCCGGGTGCTGCACCCGGGCGAGGTGCCGGTCGCCGAGCTCGTGGCCGCGGTCGAGCGGGCGGGCTACACCGCCGAGCCGGTGGCCGCCGGGGCACCGGTCGGTCCGGGCGAGGAGGAGGGGCCGGACGAGCGGTGGCGGCTGCTGGTGACCGCCCTGCCGGCCGTGCCGGTGCTGCTCCTGTCCATGGTGCCCGCCCTGCAGTTCACCGCCTGGCAGTGGGTCTGCTTCGCGCTGGCCGTCCCGGTGGTGACCTGGGGGTCGGCTGCCTTCCACCGCCGGGCATGGCAGGGCCTGCGGCACGCGGCGGCGACCATGGACACCCTGGTCAGCCTGGGCGTGGTGGCCTCCTTCGGCTGGTCGGCGTACGCGCTGGTGTTCGGCGGGGCCGGGGATCCGGGCATGCGGATGCCGTTCTCGCTGACGGCCGACGGCGGCGGCGCGGCGCACGTGTACCTGGAGGCGGCCGTCGGGGTGCCGCTGTTCGTGCTCGCCGGGCGGCTGCTGGAGGGCCGGGTGCGCCGGCGCAGCGGTTCGGCGCTGCGGGCGCTGGCCGAGCTGGGCGCCAAGCAGGTGTGCCTGCGCGGGGCGGACGGCGAGGAGCGTCTGGTGTCGATCGAACTGCTGCTGCCCGGGCAGGAGTTCGTGGTGCGGCCGGGCGAACGGGTGGCCACCGACGGGGTGGTGGTGGAGGGCGGTTCGGCGCTCGACCTGAGTCTGCTGACCGGGGAGAGCGTGCCGGTCGAGGTCGGCCCCGGGGACGTCGTGGCGGGTGCCACGGTGAACGTCGGCGGCGCGCTGGTGGTCCGGGCCACGGCCGTCGGCGCGGACACCCAACTGGCCCGGATCACCGCCCTGGTGGCGGAGGCCCAGGCCGGCAAGGCGCGGGCGCAGCGGCTCGCGGACGCGGTGGCCGGGGTGTTCGTGCCCTGCGTGCTCGCGGTCGCGGCCGCCGTGCTCGGCTTCTGGCTGGGCGCGGACGCGGCCCCACAGGCGGCGGTCACGGCCGCCGTCGCGGTGCTGGTGGTGGCCTGCCCGTGCGCGCTCGGGCTGGCCACGCCGACGGCGCTGCTGGCCGCGACCGGGCGGGGCGCCGAGCTGGGCGTGCTGGTGCGCGGCCCGGAGGTGCTGGAGAGCCTGCGCCGGGTGGACACCGTGGTGATGGACAAGACCGGCACGCTGACCACCGGACGGATGGAACTGGCGGCGGTGACGGCGGCCGACGGCTTCGCGGCGGACGAGGCGCTGCGGCTCGCCGGGGCGGTCGAGCACCGCTCCGAGCACCCGATCGGCCGGGCGGTCGCGGTGGCGGCCCGGGAGCGCTGCGGGGCCCTGCCGGCCGTGGACGGCTTCGCGGCGGTCGCCGGGTTCGGGGTGTCCGGGACGGTCGAGGGCCGGGCCGTCCGGGTGGTCCGGCCGGACGGGGCCGAGCTGCCCCCGGCGCTGGCCGGGGCGGTGGCGCAGGCGGGTGAGGCGGGCCGTACCGCCGTCGTGGTCGAGCTGGACGAGCGGGCGGCGGCCGTGCTGGCGGTCGGCGACACGCTGCGCTCGGGCAGTTGGCGGGCGGTGCACCGGCTGCGCGGGCTGGGCCTGGAGACCGTGCTGCTGACCGGGGACGGCCCCGGCGCGGCCCGGGCGGTGGCGGCCGAACTCGGCATCGGGCAGGTGCACGCCTCGGCCTCGCCCGAGCGCAAGGCCGAGGTGGTGGCCGAACTGCGGGCCGCCGGACGGACCGTGGCGGTGGTCGGCGACGGGGTCAACGACGCGGTCGCCCTCGCCTCGGCGGACCTCGGGGTGGCGCTGGCCTCGGGCAGCGATGCGGCGATCGGCGCGGCCGGGCTGACCCTGGTGCGCGGTGACATCGAGGCGGTGGTGGACGCCGTGCGGCTGGCCCGGCAGACCCTCGGGACGATCCGGGCCAACCTGCTGTGGGCCTTCGGGTACAACCTGGTGCTGATCCCGCTGGCGGCGGTCGGGCTGCTCAACCCGATGCTGGCGGCGGTGGCGATGTCGCTCAGTTCGCTGCTCGTGGTCGGCAACAGCCTGCGGCTGCGCACCTGGGAGCCGGGGCGCGGGGGATCCCCGGTGCACGGGAAGGGGGCCCGGCGATGAGCGGGCTGGAACGGCTGAAGGTGGTCGGCCCGCCGGTCGGCGCGGCGGCGCTGGCGCTGGTGCTGCTCACCGGGTGGACGGCGTTCGGCGGGGCCGGCCGCTCCCGCCCGGTGGAGGCCGGGCCCGGCTGGGTGCTGCTGCCGACGGCGGGCGCGGCCTCGGCCACCGCGGCCTTCTTCACGGTCCGCAACCCCGGCGACATACCGGACGAACTGACCGGCGCCAGCTGGGAGTTCGGCGGGCACATCATCCCCAAGCGGCACCTGCACCAGGGCGCGGCGGGCAGCTGGGAGCCGGTGGCCGCACTGCCCGTACCGGGCCGTGGCGAGCTGGTGATGTCCCCGGAGGACGCGGACCTGATGATCCCCGCCCCGCCGCCGCTGCGGGCCGGCCAGTGGGTGGAGTTCACCCTCACCTTCCGCCACAGCCCGCAACTGCGGCTCAGGGCGCAGGTGTTGGCCCCGGCCGACCGGCCGCGCTGAACCCGTGCGGGGCCGACCCGCAGAACGGCGTGACCCGGCCCCTCGGCCGGGTCACGCAGGCGGCTCGATGCATCCGACGGCTGCGGGATCTCACCCGGTCAGCCGGCCAAGGATCTCGCGGGCCTCGCCCTCCGTGCACCGGGCGTTCAGGCAGTAGTCGGCCCACTCCGCCGCCTGCTCGAAGGAGGAGTCCACGGCGATGCGGGCCGTGGCGGCGGGGACGTCCAGGAGGGTGCGGCGCAGCTGGACGTCCGGGCCGAGCAGGGCCCAGTGGGCGCCCGGTCTGCCGTACGGCATGCCGATGCTGCCGGGGTTCACGACGAGACGGCCGGCCGCGAGGCGGGTGAAGGGCATGTGCGTGTGCCCGCAGACGACCGTGGTGACGTCGGGGTCGACGCCGGCGAACGCCTGCGCCCATCGTTCGGGGGGACTGTCGACCAGGAGGACCTCCTCGTCGTCGCGCGGGGTGGCGTGGCAGAACAGCACCGTGCCGAGCCCCTCGACCGGGAGGGTGACCGAGGTCGGCAGCCGTTCGAGGAGGTCGACCTGGTCCTCGCGCAGGCCGCGTGTGGCCGAGGGGCCGATCGGATCGGGGATGGAGTCCCGCAACCCGCGCCGGTACTCGACCAGTTCACGGTCGGCGTTGCCCCGGATCCAGACCGCCCGGTCGCCGAGGCCTGTCAGCAGGTCCAACACCGCGGCGGGCTGCGGTCCGCACGCGATGTCGCCCGTGAGGACGATGAGGTCCGCAGCTCGGACATCGGGTTCCGCGAGGACCGCCTCGACGGCCGGCAGCACACCGTGGATGTCGGAGAGGACTGCTACGCGCTTCACCATGACGTCGAGTATCCCGTGGTGCACCGACGTGGCGGGTCGGCATGACAGGGATCGGGTGGGGTCGGGGTCCTGACCGCTTCCGAGGATGCGTGCCGCGCCCGGCGGGCGGCAGGGTCGCATGCCCGGGGGGCGCAGGACCGTTGGTCACCTCACGGGTGCGGGACGACGGCGACCGGCGCTTCGGCGTGGTGCAGCACGGCGTGCGCGACCCGGCCGAGGCGGGGGCCGAGGTCGAACGAGCGGTGGCGCCGGCCGACCACGACCAGTGAGGCCCCGGCCGAGGCCTCGACCAGCGCGCGGGCCGCGCCCAGCCGGACGTCCTCCACCACGGCGACCTGCGGGTGCCGCTCGCGCGGCCCGGCCAGGGCGAGCGAGAGCAGCTTCGCCTCCAGGGCCTCCGACTGCTCGACCTCGGCCGCCGGGACGGCGCCGCCCGCGTAGCCGAACAGCGGCGGCAGCTCCCAGCCGTGCACCGCCCGTACCCGGGCACCGCGCAGCGCGGCCTCACGGAAGGCGAAGGCCAGCACCTCCTCCTCCGGGGCGTGGGCGTCGACCCCGACCACCACCTCGCCCGCACCGCCCGCGCCGTCCGCCGCTTCGACGGCTTCCCGGACCACGATCACCGGCACGCCGCTGCGCCCGGCCACGGACATGCTGACCGAGCCGAGCAGCAGCCCGGTGAAGCCGCCCCGCCCGCGCGAGCCGAGCACCAGCAGCTCGGCGTCCGCGGCGGCGGCCACCAGGCCGTCGATCGGGGAGTCGAGCACCGCGTCGGTCTGCACGGCCAGCTCGGGGTGGCGCGCGCGGACGGCCTCGGCCGCCTCGGCCAGGGTCCGTTGGGCGGCCTCGGGCAGGTCGTCCGGCTCCGCGTAGGAGGACACGCCGTCGGTCAGCCACGGCCACGCGTGCACCAGGCGCAGCGACGCGCCACGGCGCACCGCCTCCGCTGCCGCCCACCGGGCGGCGGCGGTGCTCTGCGGTGATCCGTCCACTCCGGCCAGCACGGTCGACCTCAGCTCGCTCCGCTCGCTCATCGCGTTCCTCCACGGTCCGGCAGTCAGGCAGTTCGGCTTTTCGGCTGTTCGGCGGCGGGACGCACTGACGCCCCGTCCGCTCCTCCCCCACCCTGGCAGTCCCGACCGGCCCGGCGACAGGGGCCGCAGGGCCCTCGGCCACGGGACGAAAGGCCCGTCGGGGGAGCCTACGGCCGACCCCGCCGTGCACCCGGCCGACACGTGGGCACTACCGTTCACAGGGCGATCCCGCTGGTCGGACGGCTCCTTGGCCGGACCGCGCCGGCGGTCGGGTCCGGTCGGGGCAGGCCGGTCGGGCAGGTCACGAGGAGGACAGCGGTGGGCGGAGCGGACGGCAGCGCGGCGGGCGGCGGCGCGCGGATGCCCCGGCTGCGCCTGGACGAGCTGTTGGAGGAGCTCCAGTGGCGGATCGACGCGGCGCGCGGCACGCAGAACCGGGTGCACCACCTGCTGGAGGCGGTGCTCGCGGTCGGCCGCGAGCTGGACCTCGCCCAGGCGCTGCACCGGATCGTCGAGGCGGCGGTCGACCTGGTGGACGCCCGTTACGGCGCGCTGGGGGTGATCGGGCCGGACGGGCATTCGCTGTCGCAGTTCCTGACGGTGGGTCTGTCCGCCGAGGAGATCGCCGGGATCGGGCCGCCGCCCGCCGGCCGGGGCATCCTGGGCGAACTGATCCGTGAGCCGAAGCCGCTGCGCTGCCCAGTGTTGTCGGACCACCCGGCCTCGGCGGGCTTCCCGCCGAACCACCCGCCGATGCACACCTTCCTGGGGGTGCCGGTGCGGGTGCACGGCGAGGTGTTCGGCAACCTCTACCTGACCGACAAGCGCGGCGGGCTGGACTTCGACGAGGACGACGAGGCGGTGATCGCCACCCTGGCGGTCGCGGCCGGGGTGGCGATCGACAACGCCCGGCTGTACGAGGAGGCGCAGCTGCGCCAGCGCTGGCTGCGGGCGAGCACCGAGATCACCCGCAGTCTGCTGTCGGGCGCGCCGCGCCTGGAGGTGGTGGAGCTGATCGCCCGGCGGGCCCGGGAGATCGCGGGCGCCGAGCTGGCGGACGTGTCGGTGGCGCTGGCCGGCCCGGAGGAGCGGGCCGAGGAGCTGGCCGTCGAGGTCGCGCTGGGCGGCACCCCGTCCGCGCGGCTGGGGGTGACGGTGCCGGTGGACGGCACGCTGTCCGGCGCGGCGTACGCCTCCGGTTCGCCGGTCACCAGCGAGGAGCTGGCCTGCGACGCCCGGTTCCCGGCCGGCCCGGCGGGCCGCTTCGACGGGCTGGGCGCGGCGGTGGCCGTGCCGCTGGGGACCGGCACCGGGTACGGGCGGGGCGTGCTGCTGCTGGCCCGGGCGCAGGGGCAGCCGGCCTTCGGCCCGGAGGAGACCGGCCCGCTGCTGGGCTTCGCCGACCAGGCCGCGCTCGCCCTGGAATTGGCCGAACGGCGGCGTGATGCCGAGCAGTTGACCCTGCTGGAGGACCGCGACCGGATCGCCCGCGATCTGCACGACCTGGCGATCCAGCGGCTGTTCGCGACCGGCATGACGCTGCAGAGCGCGGGTCGGCTGATCGAGAGCCCGGCCGCCGCGGACCGGGTGGCCCGGGCGGTCGCGGACCTGGACGAGACCATCAAGATCATCCGCTCGACCATCTTCGGCCTGCGCGCCCACAGCGAACCCGACCACGGCCTGCGCGCCCGCGCCACCCGGGCCGTCACCGAGGCGCAGGGCCCGCTCGGCTTCGCACCCCGGCTGAGCATGGAGGGCCTGCTGGACACCGACGTGCCGCAGGAACTGGCCGCGCACGTGGTGGCCGTCCTGGCCGAAGCCCTCAGCAACGCCGCCCGGCACGCCCGCGCCTCCCGGGTCGAGGTGACGCTGCGCGCCCTAGCCGGGCGGGTGGCGCTGACCGTCACGGACGACGGCGTGGGCGTGCCCGAGGGCGGGCGCCGCAGCGGGCTACGCAACCTCGCCGAACGCGCCGACCAGGTCGGCGGCGCCTTCACCGTGACCCCGGCCGACGGCGGCGGCACCCGGCTGACCTGGGAGGCCCCGGTCGGCTCCTGAGCGGCCACCGTACGCGGGGAACTCCGCCGCGCCACGACACCGTACGGCCGGACCACCGCCCGCCCCTGGCGTCGAGCGTGAGGACGGCCGGTGTCCTGGTCAGCCCGAGTCGGCCGCAGGTCAGACACGCCCTGACGCCCGGCGCAGCTCGGTGGCGATCAGGGCGGCCTGGACCCGCCGCTCGACGCCGAGCTTGGCGAGCAGCCGCGACACGTGGTTCTTCACCGTCTTCTCGGCGAGGTAGAGGCGCTCGCCGATCTGCCGGTTGGTCAGGCCCTCGCCGATCAGGGCCAGCACCTCCTGCTCGCGCGTGGTCAGTGCGGGCCCGGTGGTGACCGGCCGGGCGGGTTCGGCGTCGCTGCGCAGCCGGTCGAGCAGGCGGGTGGCCGCGGCAGGATCGAGCATGGAGCGGCCGGAGGCGACGGTGCGGACGGCGGCGACCAGGTCGGTGCCGCTGATCTGCTTGAGCACGTACCCGGCGGCGCCCGCCATCACGGCGTCCAGCAGCGCCTCCTCGTCGTCGAAGGAGGTGAGCATCAGGCAGGCCAACCCGGGCATCTGCGAGCGCAGTTCACGGCAGACGGTGACGCCGTCGCCGTCGCCCAGCCGGACGTCCAGCACGGCGACGTCGGGCCGCAGCGCGGGCACCCGGACGAGCGCCTGCTCGGCGGTCGCCGCCTCGCCGACCACCTCCAGGTCCGGTTCGCCCCCCAGCAGGTCGTGCACCCCGCGGCGGACCACCTCGTGGTCGTCCAGCAGGAAGACCCGGACCGGTGCCGGGGCCCCGGCACCCTCCGTCTTGGTCGCCATCGTGCGGCTCCACCTTCGTCACCCCCGCGCACTCCCGGCGGGGCCCCAGGGCATCATCGCCCACCGGACGGCCGGGCCCCAGGGCCGAACGGCCCCATTGCGCCCGCTCACTTCCCCGCCCGACAGCAGGGTCGCGACCGCGCCGAGCGCGACCCCTCAGCCCCTCAGCCCCTCAGCCCCTCAGCCCCTCAGCCCCTCAGCCCCTCAGCCGGGCGATCTGCCCACGCTCCAGCGCCACGTACACGCTGCCGTCCGGAGTGACGGCGATGCCGTGCGGCTCGGCGCCCTCGCCCGGGAGCGGGTGGCCGTCGAGCCGCCCGTCCGGGGTGAGCACCCCGATCCGGCCGGCGCCCCACTCGGTGAACCAGAGCCGGCCGTCCGGCCCCGCCGTGATCGCGTGCGGCCTGGCCGCCCGGTCGGCCAGCGGGTACTCCGTCACCTCGCCGTCCACGGTGATCCGCCCGACCAGCCCGCCGCCGATGCCGACGTACCAGAGCGCCCCGTCCGCCCCGGCGGTGATCCCGACCGGCGCACTGCCCCCGGTGGGCAGGCGGTGGACGGTCACCTCGCCCTGGAGGCTGATCCGCGCGATCGCGTCCGCCTGGTTGAGCGCGCACCACAGCGCACCGTCCGGCCCGGCGGTGATGTGCCCCGGGAAGGCCCCGGCCAGCGGGATCGGGTACTCCGTCACCTCCCCGTCCACGGTGATCCGCCCGACCCGGCCGGCGTTCACCTCGGTGAACCAGAGCGCGCCGTCCGGCCCGGCGGTGATCCCGCACGGCCCGCAGTCCACCGCCGACAGCGCGTACGAGGACGCCTCGCCGTCCACCGTGATCCGCCCGATCCGACCGGAGTTCATCTCGGCGAACCAGAGCGCCCCGTCCGGCCCGGCGGTGATCACCGACGGTCCGCACCTGGTCGACCGGAGGCCGAAGCGCTCGACCGTCCCGTCCGCTGCCAGCCGCCCGATCTCCCCGGCGTGGATGAGGGTGAACCACACACCGCCGTCGGGCCCCACGGCCACCCCGTACGGCCCCGCGCCCGCCTCGGACACCTCGAACAGTTCCACCCGCACCCCTCCAGAGCTATCGCGACTTCCGTCGCATTAGCGATGCTCCCATGCCGGCCGCACCGAGGGCAACCGCCTTATCCGCGCGCGCCCGCCCGCCCCCGCAGCACCGAGACCACGCCCATGCCCGCCGCGCAGACCGGGACGGCCAGCAGGGCGCCGATGATGCCGGCGATGCCGGAGCCCGCGACCACCGCGACCATGACGGTGGCCGGGTGCAGCTCGACCGTGCGGCTCTGGATGACCGGCTGCAGGATGTTCCCCTCGATCATCTGCACCGTGAGCACCACCCCGAGCACCCACAGGGCGGTGCCGAGCCCGCCGTCGGCCAGCGCCACCAGCACCGCCGCCGTGCCGGACAGGAAGGCCCCGACGAACGGGATGTACGCCCCCATGAAGACCAGCGCACCCAGCCCCGGGGCGCCGGGGACACCCAGCGCGACCAGGCCGATGGTGATGAAGCCCGCGTCGATCAGGGCGATCAGGGTGGTGCCGCGCATGAAGCCGGCCATCGCCTCGAAGGCGCGCTCGGCGCAGGCGATGACGGTCTCGGCGCTGCGGCCGGGCAGGTAGGAGCGGATGGCGTCGCCGGTGCGGTGGCCGTCCCGGAGGAAGAAGAACACCAGGGCGAGGGCCAGCACCCCGCCGGTGACCAGCTGGGTGAGCAGGCCGAGCCCGGACAGCACGCCGTTCGTCAGGGTGGAGACCAGCGAGTTGGTCTCGCCCTTGGCGTTGTCCAGGCCGTGCCGGATCTTCGCCCCGACCGGCCCCAGCCACTCGGACAGCCGCTGACCGGACTCCTGGAGCGAGGTGGCGATCTGCGGGGCGCTGTGCACCAGGGAGTTGACCAGCAGGGCGATCACCCCGCCGACCGCGACCACCAGCACCGCGCAGGTCAGCCCGGCCGCCAGGCTGCGGCTCACGCCCCGCCGCACCAGCCAGGGCACCACCGGGTACAGCAGCGAGGCGCCGAGCAGTGCGAGGACCAGCGGCACCGTCGCCGCCCGCAACTCGACCAGCGCGAAGACCACCAGCGAGGCGACGGCGATCAGCAGGATCACCGCCGCCGACCAGGCGGCCGCCTGGCGCAGTGCGGGCGGCAGCATCAGGTACGGCCTGCGCTGGTCGGGCTGTCCACCGGGCGGGCGCTCCACCGACACGGTCACCTCCGCCGGGGGTCGTCTGGTCCGAACCGACCCAGCTCAGCAGAGCGCCCCGCGACGCGCCCGTCGAGCCACCGCCAAGCACCCGAACGGCCTACTGCACCTGCCCGGCCTGCTTCGCCTGCTTGACGGCGGCCTACTCGCCGGCCTCGATCCGTACGGTCCCGCCGCCGCCCGCGAAGGCCCGCACCCGCTCCGCCTCGGCCTCCGCCGCCTGCCGGTCGGCCCGCCGCAGCGGCGCGAACGGCCGGACCAGGACGTCCTGCTCCCCCGTCAGCTGCCAGGAGCCGGCGACCAGCCCGTCCACCAGCAGCGTCCCGAGCACGATCCCGTTCTGGGTCATGACCCGCCCCCGGTACTCCTCGGGCAGCACCCGGGTGCGGTCCGCGTGCGAGAGCAGCAGGTTGTCGAACGGCGCGACCAGCCGCACCGGCGCCGGGGTGGCCTCGTCCGGACGGGGTGCCTCCGGAAGGTCGTACAGCAGCCGGCCCTGCTCGTCACGGAAGGTCAGCAGCTGTGGCGCGAGCCGCCCGACCACCGGAGCGAGCCGGCTGAGCCCGCACCATTTCTGCAGGTCGGCGACGGTGGCCGGCCCGAAGGCGGCGAGGTAGCGCAGGACGAGATCGTCCGGCGAGGGCGCCGGGTCGAGCGGGCGGCCGAGCCAGGCCTCGGCGGTGGTGTGCGCGGCCGGACCGCCGCGCCCCCACAGTCCGCGCGGCGGCACCTGCACCAGCGGCAGGAGGCAGCGGGCGGCCTGGGCGAGCGCGGCCGGGTCCCGTTCCGGGCGGGTCGCCGCGAGCAGCGCGCCGAGCTGCTGGAAGCTGCGCGGCTCCGCCTCGACCAGGGCGCGGGCCTCGGTGGCCAGCGCGTCGAGGTCGAGCCCGGCGAGCCGCTTGCCGTAGGTGGTGCGCAGCGCCTGGTCGAGTACGGGCTGGAGCAGCGGGCGCAGCGTCAGGCAGTCCTCGGCGGTGACGAGGTGGATGGTGCCGCGCTGGAGGGCGATCCGGACCGCCGCCCGCTGCTCGATGAGGGTGCTCAGCCGGTCGGGGGTGAAGCCGTCGAGGCGGGCGAGCAGCCCGAGGTAGGGCGGCTGGGGTGCGGCCTGGGCCTGGAGTCCGCCGAGGTGGTGGATCAGTGCGGCGGGTGCCAGGCGGGTACGGGCGAGCAGGTGCTGGCGGGCCAGCAGGGCCCGTCCGAGCGCCCGCCGTCCCAGCACGGGCTCGGTCACCGGCGGCCGTCCAGCACCGAGCGCAGGACGCCGATCCGGTTGGTGGTGATGGAGGCGACGCCGGTGTCCCGCAGCCGGCGCATGGTGCGGCGCAGGTCGGCGGTCCAGGTGGAGACCGCGAGCCCGGCGTCCGCGGCGGCCGCAGCGAACTCGGGGGTGACGAGCCCGAAGGGCGGGTTGAGGTAGCGCGGGCGCAGGTCGTCCAGCAGGGCGCGGACGGGCAGCCTGGGCTGCTTCCAGGTGAGGGCGATCTCGGCGTCGGGGGTCAGCTCGCGTACGGCGAGCATGGCGGTGACCGGGCCGCAGAAGGCGACCTGTGCCTCGGCGCCGAGCCCGGTGACGGCGTCCCAGGTGGCGGCGGCGGGCCCGGGTTCGTCCAGGTCGATCAGCAGCCGGCGGCCTTGGACGGCGGTCACGGCCTTGATCGCCTCGGCGAGGGTGGGGACGGCGAGCGGGCCCTGCCGGAGTTCGTCGAGCTGTTCGGCGGTGACCCGGTCGATGCTGCGCGGGTCTCCCCAGAGCCGTTCCAGGGTGCGGTCGTGCAGCAGGACGGGCACCTGGTCGCGGGTGAGCTGGACGTCCACCTCGACGGCGTCGGCGCCGGCGGCGAGCGCGGACTCGATGGAGGCCAGGGTGTTCTCGCGGTGGCGGTACGGGTCGCCCCGGTGGGCGACGGCCAGTACGCGGGGGCTGCGGTCGGTGCTCATCGGATCGTCCGGGCCTCTCGTTCGGTTCCGGGACTCGTCGGGCCCGGGTCTCGTTCGGTTCCGGGACTCGTCGGGCCCGGGTCTCGTTCGGTTCCGGGACTGTCGGTTCCGGACTCGTCGGTGGGGCGTCAGCGCCGTTCGATCATCACGTTGGTGGATTTGATGACCGCGGTGGCGGGTGCACCGGGGACCAGGTTCAGCTCCTCCGCGGACTCCCGGCTGATCAGCGACACCACCCGGAACGGCCCGGCCTGGATCTCCACCTGGGCGGCCACGTCGCCGAGCACCACGTGGGTGACGATGCCCGGAAAGCGGTTGCGCGCCGAGGACGGGCGGCCCTCGGCCTCGGCGTTCTCCGGCCGGGCCAGCTCCCGGGCGAAAGCGGCGAGCTCGGCACCGGGGATGATCCGGTGGCCGTGCTCATCCCGCGCCGCGGCGACCCGCCCGGCGTCCACCCAGCGCCGCATGGTGTCGGCGCTGACGCCGAGCAGGGCCGCGGCCTCGCCGATGCGGTACGGGTTGGCGGGCGCCTCGGGCCGGTCCATGGGCGACTCCTGACGGTGGTTCGAGGGACTTCGGTCTCGGTGGTGCGCGCCCCCCGGCCGCCATCCTGCCGTACCGGGGACGGCGGTGGAAAAGCAGGGAGAACGAAAGCTGCTAGAACTCGCCGAAGAGGTCGCGCCGCACCGCGTCCCCGGCGGTCAGCACCGCCCCGGCGAGGACCGCGCCGCCGCCGGCCGTACCGGCCCGCACCTCGGTGCTCAGCGGGGAGAGCCGGGCCAGCCGCCGTTCGACCCGGCCGGCCAGTTCGGCGCCGCCGGCCCGGCCGATCTCGCCGCCGAGCACCACGCAGCCGGGGTCGAGCACCACGCAGACGCCGGCCGCGCCGATGGCGATCCGCTCGGCCAGCTCGTCCAGGAAGCGTCCGCCCGCCCCGCCGGCCTGCGCCGCGCGGACGACGGCCTCGGCGGCGAGAGCGTCGCCGGCCGGGTCGGCGGGCAGCCCGTGGGCACGGGCCAGTGCGCAGATCGCCGCGCTGCCGACCAGGTCGTGGAAGCCGCCCTCGCAGCTGTCGGCGCTGGGGAGGCCGACGGTGCCGGGGACGGGCAGGAAGCAGATCTCGCCGGTGCCGCCGGAGAAGCCGCGGCGCAGCCGCCCGTCCAGGATGACGGCGGCGCCGACGCTGTGGCCGAGCCACATCAGCACGAAGGTGTCGCGGTCGCGGGCGGCGCCGACCCGGTGCTCGGCCCGTCCGGCGAGGTTGACCTCGTTCTCCAGGATCACCTCGGTGCCGGGCAGCCCGCGCAGTTCGGCGAGGAGTTCGGCGTGCCAGGCGGGGAGGTTGCCGGTGCTCTGCAGCCGTCCGGTGGCCGGGTCGACCAGTCCGGGGGCGCCGACCGCGACGGTGTGCAGCCGTTCGACCCCGGCGCCGCGCGCGGTCCGCAGGAGGGTGGCGGTGAGCTCCGCGGCGGTCCCGGGGGCGCCGTCGCCCTCGACCGGGACCTCGGCGGTGGCGAGGGTGCGTCCGGCCAGGTCGGCGACGACCATGCTGACGCCGCCGGAGCGGACGTCGAAGGCGGCGATGTGCGCGCGGGAGGCGACGAGGGCGTAGAGCCGGGCGTTGGGGCCGCGCCGCTGTTCGCCGCGTTCGCCGACGACGGCCACCAGGCCGGTGCGCTGGAGGCGTTCGAGCAGGTCGGCGACGGTCGGCCTGGACAGGCCGGTGAGGTCGCGCAGCTCGGTCGCGGTCAGGGGGCCCTGTTCGAGCAGGAGGTTGAGCGCCAACCGGTCGTTGATCGCCCGGGCGGTGCTCGGCGTGGCCGTACGCGCGGTGGTCATGGCCGCTCATCCTTCCATTCCGGCCGCCCTGTTTCTATCAGGGTCCCTTCCTGATAGTTTATCGAACCGTCCGGCCGTGCACCCCGGACGAGACCGCGCAGCCCAGGGACGGCTGCGCTTGACTGCCAGCAGGGCCATCCACCGGGCACCGTCGCGCCCCGCACCGCGCGACCGGGAGGGAACGCCGATGAACCGGACCACCGCACCACCGCCGGAACCACTGACCGCCCCGCGCCGGGCCCGGGCGAGCATCGCCGTGGTCTTCGCCGTGCACGGCGCCGTCAGCGGCAGCTTCGTCACCCGTATCCCGTGGATCCAGGACCGCCTCGACCTCTCCGCCGGCCAGCTCGGCCTGGCCCTGGTCATGCCCGCCATCGGCTCCTCCCTCGCCATGCCGCTGTCCGGCCGCCTCGTCCACCGCCACGGCGGGCGGGCGGCCGTGCGCGGGCTGATCTCGCTCTGGTGCCTGGCGCTCGCCCTGCCCGCGCTCGCCCCCTCCCTGCCGACCCTCTGCGCGGCACTGCTCGTGTACGGGGCCGCGGCCGGGATGGCGGACGTCGCGATGAACGCGCAGGGCGTGGAGATCGAGGAACGGCTGGGCCGCTCGATCATGTCCGGCCTGCACGGGATGTGGAGCGCCGGCGGCCTGCTCGCCTCCGGCTTCGGCATCCTCGCCGCCCACCTGGACCTCGACGCCCGGCTCCAGCTGGCCGTCACCGCCCTGGTCCTGCTCGCGCTCGCCCAGCCGGTCTGCCGCGGCCTGCCGGACCTGCGGCCGCCGGCGGACGCGGAGGAGCCGCCGCGCTTCGCCCTGCCGCCGCGCAGTTCGCTGATGATCGGCCTGGTCGGCTTCTGCGCGGTCTTCGCCGAGGGCGCCTCGATGGACTGGAGCGGCGTCTACCTGCGGGACGTCACCGGCTCCTCGGCCACCGTCGCCGCCGCCTCGTACACCGCCTTCGCGCTCACCATGGCGGTCAGCCGCCTCGCCGGGGACGCCGCGGTCCGCCGCCTCGGCGCCGTCCGCACCACTCGGATCGGCGGCGCCGTCGCCACCGCCGGCGGCCTGCTGGTGGTCGCCGCCGACCGCCCGGCGCTCGCCATCCCCGGCTTCGCGCTGATCGGCATCGGCATCGCCGTCATCGTCCCGCTCGCCTTCGCCGCGGCCGGACGGATCGGCGGCAACGCCAGCCAGGCCATCGCGGGCGTCGCCACCGTCACCTACACCTCCGGCCTGGTCGCCCCCGCGGTCATCGGCACCCTCGCCCAGGCCACCTCGCTGACCGTCTCCTTCGGGCTGGTCACCACCCTCGCCTTCGCCCTGGTGCTGAGCGCCGGAGCCCTGCGCCTGTCCGAACGGACCTCGACCGGACGGAACTCCGGTGCGCAGAACTCCTCCGAAGGGAAGTCCGCCGGCGGGAACGTGACCGCAGCGGAATTCGGCGAGCCGCCGAACCCGCTCCCCCACCTGCTCGCGCCCACCCCCGAGGGCCGGTTCCGGCACGACAACCCGCAGAACGACCCGTACAGCTGAGCGGACGGGCCGTCCAGACCGTGCAGGGGCGGGCGGCGGGGCACCCCGGCGCACCGGTTACGCTCGGGCGGTGTCCGAGCCCGATGCCGCCCCCGCACCATCCGCCGCGCCGCGTTCGCCCTGGTGGCGGTTGGCGCTGCTGATCGTCCTGCTCGTCGCGGCGGCCGGCTCGCTGCTGCTGTGGAGCCCGACCGAGCTGCTGTCCGGAGGGCTCGCAAACCGGCTGCCCGGGTACTGGTTCGGACCGCTGTTCGCCCTGGTGTACGCGGTGGGCACGCTCGCCTTCGTCCCCCGGCCGGCCCTGAACGCGGCGGCCGGGCTGCTGCTCGGCATCCAGCAGGGCGTGGCACTGGCCGTCCTCGGCACCACGCTGGGGGCGGCGCTGGCCTTCGCGCTCGGCCGGGGCCTGGGGCGGGAGGCGCTGCGCCCGTACCTGCGCGGCAAGGTGCTGGGCGCCCTGGACCGGCGCTTCACCGAGCAGGGCTTCCGCAGCGTGCTGGTGCTGCGGCTGCTGCCCGGCATGCCGTTCCAGGCGGCCAACTACGGCGCGGCCTTCTCCGGCGTTCGCTTCACGCCCTTCCTGCTCGCCACCGCGATCGGCGTGGTGCCGACCACGGCGGTGTACGTCACGGCGGCGGCCAGCGCGGACCGCCCGGGCTCGGCGGCGTTCCTGCTGTCGGCCGGCGTGATCGCCCTGCTCGGCGTGGGCACCGTGGTCGGCCTCTGGCGGACGGCGCGGAACCGCCGCCGGGCCGCGGCCGGCTGAGACCGGACGGCCGGTCCCGGAACACGGCCGGTCCCGGAAATCGATCGCGCCCGTACCCGCCCCGGGGCCAGGATGGCCCGCATGACCGAACTCGACCCGCGGGTGGACCCGCCGATGGCCGTCGACGAGACCGCCACCCTCACCGCCTTCCTCGACTACCACCGCAGCACTCTCGCGCTCAAGTGCGCGGGGCTGACCGACGACCAGCTGCGGCTGCGCTCCGTCCCGCCGTCCGGCCTCTCGCTGCTCGGCCTGGTCCGGCACATGGCCGAGGTGGAGCGGTACTGGTTCCAGGGCGTCCTGCTCGGCGAGGAGATCGCCACCGGCCACTACTGGACCCAGGCCGAGCCGGACGCCGACTTCGACGGCGTCGACACCGCCGACGTCGCGGCCGACTTCGCCACCTGGCGCGCCGAGGTCGAGGCCTCCCGCCGCGCGGCCGCCGGTCTGCCGCTGGAGACCGTCGGCAAGCGGCCGCGCCGCGGCCGGGAAGTGACGCTCCGCTGGATCCTCGCCCACATGGTCGAGGAGTACGCGCGGCACAACGGCCACGCCGATCTTCTGCGCGAGTTGGTGGACGGCTCGACCGGCGAGTGAGCGGCCGGGCAAAATCGTTTCCGCATCGTTGACAGAAGGTCAATTGCGCGGTGGCCGCTACCGATATGGTCTACGCGCGCAACCGTACGGCGCCGAGCCGCGTCTGCTGGTTTTGCCTGGGTCCGCCCGGGTTTCCGGCGCGGCGCGACTCCTACGGGGGCCGCGAGCGGGCACGGGACCGGTGAACAGTGCGATACTCGGACAGTTCCGACGAGTGGATGACGTGTCAAAAACGACACGCACCCCCGGGGGACCAGGACGGGACGAGACAGGGAGGCGCGGCATGGGAGCACTTCGCGACGAGCACCACAACGGGTGGCTGATGCCCTCGGGGAACTACCCGGCCGCGGTGTACGACGACGAGTGGGTCGATCAGGAGACGGTTCCGTCCGTCGCCGCGCCCGCGAAGATCGTCTCCCTGCGGCCGACGGGCTTCGAGGCGGCCCGCACGGTCGGCGAGCACATCCGGGCGAGCATCCCGGTGGTCATGGACCTCACGGAGATGGAGGAGGCCGAGGCCAAGCGCATGGTCGACTTCGCCTCCGGGCTGATCTTCGGCACCCGGGGCGGCATCGAGCGGATCGCCCGCCGGGTCTTCCTGCTCACCCCGGCCGACGTCGAGGTCATGGTGATCGACCGGCCGCTCGACGAGACCGGCTTCTACAACCAGAGCTGAGCCCGGCCCGCGGCCAGGCCGCGGCACACGGCACCCCGACCGGGGACGGCACCCGCCGTCCCCGGTTTTTGCTGCCCGACCTCCGAAGGCTGCTACATCATCTGAGACTCGGAAAATAATTCTGAGACATCCATGTCTCATCTGAGCTAAACTCGGCTCATGGCCACCGACCGCGACACCGTCCTCGAAGCCGCCGTCGGCGTGCTCTCCCGCCGTCCGACCGCGCACCTGGACGAGATCGCGCGCGCCGCCGGCATCAGCCGCGCCACGCTGCACCGGCTCTTCCCGGGCCGCGAGGCGCTGATCCGCGAGGTCGGCATGCTCGGCCTGCGCCGCTTCGCCGCCGCGCTGGACACCGCCGGGGTCGAGCACGGCGACGCCGAGGCCGCGCTGCGCCGCCTGGTGGACGCCGCCGTCCCGGACGCCGCGCTCTGCGCCTTCCTGGCCGGCGAGAACCAGCTCTACGAGAACGACGACATCAACGACCTCTGGGAGCTCCAGATCGCCCGGCTGCACGCGCTGTTCCTTCGCGGCCAGCAGCAGGGCGCGTTCCGCATCGAGCTGAGCGCCGCCTGGCTGAGCGAGGCCTTCTTCGACCTCGTCGCCGGCGTCGGCTGGTCGATCCAGGACGGCCGGCTCGCCCCGCGCGACGCCGCCTTCTCGCTCACCGAGCTCTTCCTCGGCGGCGCCCTGCGCAGACCGACCACCGCCGCCCCCGCCACCGACCTCCCCCCGGCCCACAGCACCTCGGCCCACAGCCAGGACACCGATACGCCATGACCACCCTGACCGCCCGCCAGCGCTGGACCGGCCTCGCCGTCCTCGTCCTGGCCGTGACCGTGGTCGCCCTCGACGCGACCGTCCTCTCCCTCGCCATCCCGTCGATCAGCGAGACGCTGCGCCCCAGCGGCACCCAGCTGCTCTGGATCGGCGACTCCTACTCCTTCGTGCTGGCCGGCCTGCTGGTCAGCATGGGCGCGCTGAGCGACCGAATAGGCCGCAAGCGGCTGCTGCTGGCCGGCTCGGCCGCCTTCGGCGCCGCCTCGCTGCTGGCTGCCTACGCGCCGGGCCCGGGCTGGCTGATCCTGGCCCGTGCGCTGCTCGGCGTGGCCGGGGCGACGATCATGCCGTCCACCCTGTCGCTGATCCGCGGCCTCTTCCCGGACGACCGGGAGCGGGCCACCGCGATCGGCATCTGGGGTGCGGCCGCCACCGCCGGCGCCGCGCTCGGGCCGGTGGTCGGCGGGGCGCTGCTGGAGCACTTCTGGTGGGGTTCGGTGTTCCTGATGAACATCCCGGTGCTGCTCCTGCTGCTGGTCCTCGGCGCCTGGCTGCTGCCGGAGTCCAAGGACCCGAAGCCGGGCCGCTGGGACGTGCTGAGCGTCGTCCTGTCGATGGCCGGGGTGATCGGCACGGTGTACGCGGTGAAGGAGGCCGCCGCGCACGGCGTCGGCCGCTGGGACGTCCCGGTCGCCTTCGTGCTGGGCGCGGCCGCGCTGACCGTCTTCGTCCGCCGCCAGCTGCGGCTGGAGACCCCGCTGCTCGACGTCCGGCTGTTCCGCGACCGGCGGTTCACCGCGGCGGTCTCGGCCTCGCTGGTCTCCCTGGTCGGACTCTCCGGCGTGATCTTCGTGGTCTCGCAGTACCTGCAGCTGGTCCGCGGCTACCAGCCGCTCCAGGCGGGCCTGGCCGAGCTGCCGGCCTTCGCGGGCTCGGTGGCCGGCGGTCTGCTCACCGCCCGGGTGGCCCGGCGCTTCGGCGCCCGCACGGCGCTGACGGCCTGTCTGCTGGCGATGGGTCTGGGCATCGGCGTGCTCGGCTGGCTGGAGCAGGACACCACCTACCTGCTGCTGGCCGCCTCCTTCCTGCTGGTCGGGACGGCCGAGGGCGTGGTCTACACGCTCGGCGCCGACCTGGTGCTGAGCGCCGCGCCGGCCGAGAAGGCCGGGGCGGCCTCGGCGGTCTCGGAGACGGCGTACGAGCTGGGCACCGCGCTCGGCATCGCCCTGGTCGGTTCGGTGGTCGGCTCGATCTACGCGAACGGGCTGTCCGTCCCGGCCGGGACGGACCCGGCGGTGGCCGCCCGGGCCGGCGAGTCGCTGGGCTCGGCCGTCGAGGCGGCGCAGGGGCTGCCGTCGGAGGTGGCGCAGCCGCTGCTGGCGAGCGCGAAGGAGGGCTTCGTCAGCGGCATGAACACCGCCGGGCTGCTGGCCGCCGTCCTGCTGGTCGGCGCGGCGCTGACGGCCTGGCGGCTGCTGCGCGGGCTGTCCGGGCGGGACGCGGCTGCCGAGGCCGCCGAGGCCGCCGCGGCGCCCGCGGAGCAGACCCAGGAGCAGGTCCACGCGTGACCCGCTCCCGGGCCCGCCCTACGGAAATGCCGGAACGGCCGTTCTCCTGAGGAGAACGGCCGTTCCGGCATTTCCGGCCGGTGCGTCGCCTACTTCGCCCCGAAGGGCAGCTCCAGCTCGGCCCAGACCACCTTGCCGTCCCGGGTGAGCCGGCTGCCCCAGCGCTGGGCCAGCTCGCTGACCAGGAACATCCCGCGCCCGCCCTCGTCCTGCTCGGCGAACGGGCGCAGCTGCGGGGTCTGGCCGCCGGCGTCGGAGACCTCGACGGTGAGCACCCGGTCGCGGAACAGCCGCAGTCGGCGCGGGGCGTCGGCGTGCAGCAGGGCGTTCGTGACCAGCTCGCTGACCAGCAGCTCGGCGTAGTCGGTGAGCGCGGACAGGCCCCAGGCCTCCAGGGTGGCGCGGGTGAACCGGCGGGCCCGGCCGGGCAGCCGCCCGCCGCCGCTGAGCGGGAGGGTGGCGATCCGGTCGGCGGGCAGCGGCAGCACCCGCGCCATGATCATCGCGATGTCGTCCTCGGTGCCGTCGGTGACCAGCGCGGCGAGGACGGCGTCGGCGCTCTCCTCCAGGGTCCGGCCGGGCCCGGCGAGGGTGCGGGCGAGCAGGTCGATCCCGGCGTCCAGGTCCTGGCCGCGCCGCTCGACCAGGCCGTCGGTGTAGAGCGCGACCATGCCGCCCTCGGGGATGGTGAACTCGATCGACTCGAAGGCGACCCCGCCGACGCCCAGCGGCACCCCCGGCGGCACGTCGACCCGCTCGGCGCTGCCGTCGGGGGCGATCCGGACCGGCGGCAGGTGCCCGGCCGAGGCGACCTGGACGGTGCGCTCCAGCGGGTCGTAGACCGCGCAGATGCAGGTGGCGAACTGGCCCTCGCCGATTCCCGAGGCGGTCTCGTCCAGCCGGGTGAGGACCTGCTCGGGCGGCATGTCGAGGGTGGCGAGGGTCCGGGCGACGGTGCGCAGCTGGCCCATCGTGGCGGCGGCGCGGATGCCGTGGCCCATCACGTCGCCGACCACCAGGGCGACCCGCCCGCAGGACAGCGGGACCACGTCGAACCAGTCGCCGCCGACCTCGCTGACCACGCTGCTGGGCAGGTAGCGGTAGGCGATCTCCAGGCCGAGGGTGCGGTGCACCTCCTGCGGCAGCAGGCTGCGCTGCAGGGTCAGGGCGGTCTCCCGCTCGCGCCGGTAGAGCCGCGCGTTGTCCAGGGCGAGCGCAGTGCGGGCGACCAGCTCCTCGGCGAGGGCGACGTCGGCGGCGGTGAACGGCTCGGGGTTGCGCATCCTGATGAACTCGGAACCGCCGAGCACCATGCCGCGGGCGGTGATCGGCACCATCAGGTAGGAGTGGATGCCCGCCGCCATCCCGGGGGCCACCCGGTCGTCGCTGGAGACCAGTCCGCGCAGCACCTCCTCGTTCACATGGGCCCGCAGCAGCGGCTTCCCGCTGCGCAGGCACTGGGTGTAGCTGCGGTCGGGGGCGTACTCGGAGGTCTCGCCGACCACGTCCACGGCATGGGCGAGACCGGACTCGTAGGACTCCCCGACGGCGACGGCGCGCAGGGTGACGGGCCGGTCGGTGGGGATCGCGGTGGGTTCGGCGCCGCGCAGCACCGGCTCCAGCAGGTCGACGGTGGCGAAGTCGGCGAACCGGGGGACGACGGCCTCGATCAGTTCCTCGGCGGTGCGCTGGAGGTCGAGGGTGGTGCCGATCCGTGCCGTGGCCTCGGCGATGGTGGCGAGGCGTTCCTGGGCCCGGGCGGCGCGGGCCTCGGCCTGGGCGCGTTCGGTGACGTCGATGATCGAGGAACAGACGCCGAACACCCGGCCGGTGGAGTCCTCCAGCCGGAAGTAGGAGGCGGACCAGGCGCGGTCCCGCTTGGGGTCGCCGGGGACGCGGCCGTGCGAGCGGGCGTCCACGACCGGCTTGCCGGTCTTCAGCACCTGTCTCATGGTCTGTTCGATCTCGGTGCCGTTGATGCCGGGCAGTACCGCGGATATCCGGCGGCCGAGGTGGGCGGCGACCGGAACGCCGTTCATCCGGGCGAGCGACTCGTTGATCCGGATGTAGCGCAGGTCGGTGTCGTAGACCGCCATGCCTATCGGCGAGCGGCCGAAGATGCCGTCCAGCACCGCCAGGTCGGCTTCGACGGCGTGCAGGGCGCGGGTGTCGGAGGCGGTGGCGAGCAGCAGCAGGGTGCCGGCCGGTCCGGCGATCGGGTAGGTGCGGAACTCCAGGTCGACCGTGTGGCCGTCGCGGTGGCGGACCGGGAAGACGCCGGACCAGCCGGTGCCGCTCATGATCCGTTCGAAGAGGCCGAGCACCTCGGTGCGGTCGCCGCCGTCGGTGAGCAGCTGGGCGGCGTAGCTGCCGACGGCCTCCTCGGTGGTGTAGCCGAGCAGGGCCTCGGCGTCCTCGCTCCAGTGCAGGATCAGTCCGTCGTGCTGGAGCAGGGCCGTCGCGAGCGGGACGAGCCGGTGGCCTTCGGGGCGCGCGCCTTCCGGGCGGCGGCCCGGTGCCGGGCCGGCGGCGTCGGTCGCGTCCCACTCGTGTCCGTGCATGATCAGGCAGCACCCCGGTTCGGCTCGTGCCCGGCCGGGTGGGCCTCGCGGTCCGTGCCGGCCGGGGTTCTTCTCCAGACTGCACGGACATCGGCCGCCGGGCGACCCCTTGGTCAGGGCTTGTCCGGCCGCTCCGGGTGTACGGGCGTCATGGGCGTACCGGCCGCAGCGTACTCTCCAGAACGCCCGCCCACTGCCGGATCACTCCGGATCGTCGGAGGCTGTCGTCGGTGAGCAGGTTGGCCAGGCCGAGTCCGCGGGCGAGGTCCAGGGTGGCCTGCACGGATTCCCGCACGCCCGGGTGGCTCTCGTCGGCGTCCAGGAACTCCACGGCGGCCCGGTGGGCCTCCCGGCCGACGTGGCCCTCCAGGGCGACGATCCGCTCGCGCAGGCCCTCCTCGGTGGCGGCGGCGGTCCACAGGTGCAGGGCGGCGCGGAACAGCGGGCCGGTGTAGAGGCGGACGATCATGTCGACCACGGCCCGGGTGCGGTCGGGGCCGGCGGCCGGCAGCTCGTCCGCGTGGGCGCGGACGGCTGCCAGCCGCTCGGCGGTGACGTGCTCGACGGCCGCGGTGAACAGGTCCTCGCGGGTCGGGAAGTGGTGCTGGGCGGCGCCCCGGGAGACGCCGGCGCGCTCGGCGACCACGGTGACGGTGGAACCGTTCCAGCCGAGTTCGGCCAGGCACTCCACGGCCGCCGCGAGCAGCCGGGCCCTGGTCGCGCGGCTGCGGTCCTGCCGGGGGGTGCGGGCGGCGGGGTGGCTGGTCATGGCTGCGGGCGGCTCCTGTTCCGGTGCGGGCGCGGCGGGCCGGTCCCCCGCGGCGGGTCGATCCTCACAGACGGGCGCCGGCCGCCGTCCGCCGGGGGCGTGCCCGCTCGGGTGCGTACTCAGAGGCGGGTGCGCGCTCAGTCGGCGGTGGCGCGCAGGGCCTCGCGGTCGCGCAGTTCGCGGCGGAGGATCTTGCCGGCCGCGGACTTGGGGACGGCGTCGACGAACTCCACCGCGCGGACCTTCTTGTACGGGGCGACCAGCCCGGCGACGTACCCGGTGACCTCCTCGGCGGTCAGCCCGCTGCCCGGGGCGCGGACCACGAAGGCCTTGGGACACTCGCCGCCCTCGGCGTCGGTCACGCCGATCACGGCGGCGTCGGCGATCTGCGGGTGCCCGAGCAGGACGGCCTCCAGCTCGGCGGGGGCGACCTGGTAGCCCTTGTACTTGATCAGCTCCTTGACCCGGTCGACGATGTGCAGGTAGCCGCGCTCGTCCACGTAGCCGACGTCGCCGGTGTGCAGCCAGCCCTCGGCGTCGATCACGGCCGCGGTCTCGGAGGGGCGGCCGAGGTAGCCCTTCATCACCTGGGGGCCGCGGATCAGCAGCTCACCGCGCTCGCCGGGCCCGAGGTCGTCGCCGGAGCCGTCCAGGGCGGCGATCCGCAGCTCGGTGGAGGGGACCATCCGGCCGACCGAGCCGCGCGAGGGGGCGTCGTCCGTCGGCGAGACCACGTGGGTGACCGGGGAGAGCTCGGTCATGCCGTAGCCCTGGAGCAGGTGCGGCAGGCCGAGGCGCCGGGCGCAGGCGTCGGCGAGCGCGTGGTCCAGCGGGGCGGCCGCACACAGCAGGTACTTGACGGAGGAGAGGTCGAAGCGGTCCACGGCCGGGTGCTTGGCCAGGGCGAGCGCGATCGGCGGGGCCACGAACAGGGCTTGCACCCGGTGCTCCTCGACGGCACGGCAGAACTGCTCCAGGTCGAAGCGGGGCAGCACGACCACTGTGGCACCGCAGCGCAGCGGCTGGTTGAGCAGCGCGGCCAGGCCGTAGATGTGGAAGAACGGCAGGACGGCGAGCACCCGCTCGCCCTCGGTGGGGCGGTAGAGGGCATCGACCTGGGCGAGGTTGGTGGCGATCGAGCGGTGGGTGAGCATCACGCCCTTGGGCAGGCCGGTGGTGCCGCTGGAGTAGGGCAGCACGGCGACGTCCTCGCCGGGGTCGATGACGACCTCGGGGGCGGGGCCGGGGGCGGCGAGCAGGTCGGCGAGCGAGCGGTGGCCCTCGGCGCCGTCCAGGACGAGGATCTCGGTGAGCGGGTGGCCCTGGTCGGCGAGCAGGTCGGCGGCGGTGCGGGCGGCGGGCAGGAACGGGGAGACGGTGATCAGCCGGCGGGCGCCGCTGTCGCGCAGCTGGCCGGCCAGCTCGGTGGGCGTGGCCAGCGAGGAGACGGTCGTCACGGTGGCACCGGCCCGGGTGGCGCCGTAGTACGCCATCGGGTAGGCGATCGAGTTGGGGCTGAAGAGGGCGAGGACGTCGCCCCGGCGCACGCCTGACTCGGCGAGCCCGGCGGCGACCCGCTCGACGCCGGCGGCGAGCTGCGCGTAGCTGACCTGCTCGCCGGTGAGGCCGTCGATCAGGGCCGGTCGGTCGCCGTGGCGGGCCGCGGCGCCGAGCACCGCCTCGTGGACCGGAAGGTCGACCACTGGGACGTCCGGGAATTCGCTTCGGAACACCAAGGTAAGCCTCCAGTAAGGAAGTTGACGCGACAACAAAACCTGGGGTGGGTCGGTGCGAGGCGCGTTCAGGAGCATACGGACAGTCAGGGGGGAAGGCTGGGCCATTGTGAGGAACCGGGGGCGGAGCGCGCGTGGCACAGTTGCTCCGGGGGGCGCCCGCCCGGACGGTGTAGCACCATGGCCGCCCGTCCCCGGGTGCGGCCCCGACCCTGGAGCACCCACCGTGAAACCCGTCTCCCCTCCCCTGCCACCGGCCCGGCGACTGCTCGCCGCCACCGGCGCCGCCCTCGCGCTCACCCTCGGCGTGGCCCCGGCCGCGCTGGCCGCGCCGGGCGACAACGGCGACGTCAAGATCCACGAGAGCACCACCCCGGTCACCGACCAGAGCGACCAGCCCAAGGTCTGCGTCTTCTACCTGGACGCCTTCAACTTCGACACCGTCCAGCAGGTCAACTGGACGATCTCGCAGCAGCCGCCGACCGGCACCGCCCAGGTGCTGGCCGGATCGATCACCCTGGTGAACGGCACCGGGAACACCGGCAACCTCACCCTGCCGGAAGGGCACTACAAGCTCGAATGGACGTTCGTGGGTGAGAACGGCGCCGCGAAGCAGAAGGTCTTCGACGTCTCCTGCCCCACCTCGTCGCCCTCGCCCTCGCCCTCGCCCACCAACTCGCCGTCGCCGACCTCCTCCCCGTCGCCCAGCCACTCCCCCAGCCACTCGCCCAAGCCCGGCCCGCACGGCGGCGTGGGCACCGGTGGCGGCGGCACCTCCGGACCCGATGCCGCCCAGGTCGTGGGCGGCCTCGCGCTGGTCGTCGGCGCGGGCGGCATCGCGATCCGCGCGATGCGGCGCCGTCCCGGGCGCAATGCCGAGTCCTGACCGTCCGCACCGCGCGCCGCGCGGCGGCCCCCTCCCCTGGCGGGCGGGGGTCGCCGCGCTGGCGCTCGCGATGTGCGGCGTCTGGCTGGTCCACGACGGCGCCGCCGGCCGGCACGGGCCGCCGCTGCCGCCCGCGCCCTCGGTGGCCGCCGGCTCGCCCGCTGCCGCAACGTCGGTGACTGCACCGGCCGCCGCGCCCACACCGCCCCCGGTGCCCGCTGCCCCGCCGATGCCGGCCTCGGCGCCCACCAGGATCCGGATCCCCTCGATCCAGGTCGACGCCCCGGTGACCGGCCTCGGCCTGACCGCCGCGCGGCAGCTGGCCACCCCGCCGATGGACCAGCGCAACCTCACCGGCTGGTACCGGGACGGCACCGCGCCCGGGGCCGCCGGGAACGCCATCGTCGTCGGGCACGCCGACAACCGCAGCGGGCCGGCGGTCTTCTACCGGCTCGGGCTGCTGCGCCCGGGCGACCCGATCGAGGTGGCCCGCAAGGACCGCCACACCGCGGTGTTCACCGTGGACTCCGTCCGGGTCTTCCCGAAGGCGGACTTCCCGGACGCCCTGGTGTACGAGGCACGCATCCCCGACCGGGCCGAGCTGCGGCTGATCACCTGCGGCGGGAAGTTCGACCGGAAGACCGGGTACGAGTCCAACA
Organism: Streptomyces sp. 1114.5; assembly: GCF_003635085.1. Classification (NCBI taxonomy): domain Bacteria; kingdom Bacillati; phylum Actinomycetota; class Actinomycetes; order Kitasatosporales; family Streptomycetaceae; genus Streptomyces; species Streptomyces sp. 1114.5. The sequence goes on along the minus strand of NZ_RBXE01000001.1, from coordinate 4,543,491 downwards.
CCGTCGTCTTCGCCCACCTGTCCTCGGCGCGGTGAATCAGTACGACTTCGGCAGGCCGAGGGTGTGCTGGGCGACGTAGTTGAGCACCATCTCGCGGCTGACCGGGGCGACCCGGCCGACCCGGGTGGCGGCCAGCAGCGCGCCCAGCCCGTACTCCTGGGTGAGGCCGTTGCCGCCGAGGGTCTGCACCGCCTGGTCGACCGTCCGGGCGGCGGCCTCGCCGGCGGCGTACTTGGCCATGTTGGCGGCCTCCCCGGCGGCGAGGTCCTCGCCCGAGTCGTAGAGCAGCCCGGCCTTCTGGGTCATCAGCCGGGCCAGCTCGATCTCCACCGCGCACTGGGCCAGCGGGTGGGCCAGCCCCTGGTGGGCGCCGATCGGGGTGGACCAGACGGTGCGGGTCTTCGCGTACTCGACGGCCTTGCCGAGGGCCTGCCGGGCGAGGCCCAGCGAGAAGGCGGCGGTGAGGATCCGCTCCGGGTTGAGGCCCGCGAACAGCTGGAGCAGGCCCGCGTTCTCGTCGCCGACCAGGGCCTCGGCGGGCAGCCGCACGTCGTCCAGGAAGACCTGGAACTGCTTCTCGGGAGCGACGAGTTCCATCGGGATCGGCCGGTACTCGAAGCCGGGGGTGTCGCGCTGGACGACGAACAGGCAGGGCTTCAGCTTCCCGGTTCGTGCGTCCTCGGTGCGGGCGACGAAAAGGACGGCATCGGAGTGGTCGATGCCGGAGACGAACACCTTGCGGCCGGTCAGCAGCCAGTCCCCGCCGTCGCGGCGGGCGACAGTGGATATCCGGTGCGTGTTGGAGCCGGCGTCCGGCTCGGTGATGCCGAAGGCCATCTTGCGGCTGCCGTCGGCCAGCCCGGGCAGCCAGCGCTGCTTCTGCTCCTCGGTGCCGTAGCGGGCGATCACCGTGCCGCAGATCGCCGGGGAGACGATGAGCAGCAGCAACGGGCAGCCGGCGGTGCCGAGTTCTTCGAGCACGATGGCGAGGTCGGTGATGCCGCCGCCCCCGCCGCCGTATTCGGCGGGCAGGTTGACGCCGAGGTAGCCGGCCTTGCCGGCTTCCGCCCACAGTTCGTCGGCGGGCTCGCCGGCCCGGGCCTTGGCGAGGTAGTAGGCGGATCCGTAGCGGCGGCCGAGGTCGCCGACGGCCTGGCGCAGGGCGCGGCGTTCGGGGGTTTCGAGGAGCTGACTGCCGATGGCGGACATGCGGGGTCCTTCCTCAGGGCTCTCGGGGGCGGGCTCAGGCTTCTTGGGGGGCTTGCTCGGGCTGCTTCGGGGCTTCTCGGGGGGACTTGACGACGGCGAGCAGGGTGCCGAGTTCGACCTGCCGGCCGGGGATCGCACGCAGTTCGACCAGGACGCCGTCCGCGGGAGCGGTGACGCGGTGCTCCATCTTCATCGCCTCCAGCACCAGCAGCGGCTGGCCGGCGGTGACGGTGTCGCCGACGGCGGCGGTGGTGCGCACCACGGTGCCGGGCATCGGGGCGAGCAGTTCACCGGGAGCGGTGCGGACGGTGGGGTCGGGGAAGCGCGGCAGGGCGGTGAGCGCGGTGCTGCCGAACGGAGTGTCGACGTACACCCGGTCGCCGTAACGGGCGACGGTGTACGGGCGTTGGACCTCGCCCTCGCGCAGGATGACCAAGTCGGGCTGGGCGTCCACGAGTTCGACGTCCGGGTGGTCATCGGCCTGCAGGCCGGTGCGGGTCAGGCGGTAGCGGACCTCCGACTCGCCGCCGTCCTCCGTCCGGTAGCGCTTGAGCTGCGGCTGGGAGGGCAGGTTGCGCCAGCCGGACGGCAGGGCGGTGCGGCGGGCGGCGGCGTCGGCGAGGGCGGCAGCCAGGGCGGCGCGGCCGGCGCTCTTGGCGTCGGGGGCGGTGAGCTCGGCCGCGTGCTCGGCGAGGAAGCCGGTGTGCAGGCGTTCGGCCCGGAAGTCCGGATGCCGCAGCGCACGGACCAGCAACTCCCGGTTGGTGGCGGGCCCGTGGACCCGCGTCCGAGCGAGCACGTCGGCCAGCCGGCGGGCGGCGGCGGCGCGGGTCGGGGCCCGGACGATCACCTTGGCGAGCATCGCGTCGTAGTGCGGGCTGATCTCGCTGCCGGACTCGACGCCGGAGTCCAGCCGGACCGCGCCGTCGGTGAACTCCTCGTGCTGGACGGCGAGTTCTAGCCGGTGCAGGGTGCCGGTGGCGGGCCGCCAGTCCCTGGCCGGGTCCTCCGCGTACAGCCGGGCCTCGATCGCGTGGCCGCTGGTCGGCGGCGGGGTGGGCCCGGGCAGCTTCTCCCCTTCGGCGACGGCGAGTTGGAACGCGACCAGGTCCAGTCCGGTGACCGCCTCGGTGACCGGGTGCTCGACCTGGAGGCGGGTGTTCATCTCCAGGAAGAAGAACCGGCCGTCCTCGGTGAGCAGGAACTCGGCGGTGCCGACGCCGACGTAGCCGATCGCCCGGGCGGCAGTCACCGCCGCCGCGTGCAACTCGGCCCGTACGTCCGCCGACAGGCCGGGGGCGGGCGCCTCCTCGATCACCTTCTGGTGGCGCCGCTGCAGCGAGCAGTCGCGGTCGCCGACCGCCCAGACCGTACCGTGCGCGTCGGCCAGCAGCTGGACCTCGACGTGCCGCCCGGTGGGCAGGTAGCGCTCGCAGAACACCTCGTCCGAGCCGAAGGCCTTGGCCGCCTCGGCGCGGGCCGCGGCCAGCTCGCCGGGCAGCTCCGCGAGGCTGCGGACGACCCGCATGCCCCGGCCGCCGCCGCCCGCCGCGGCCTTCACCAGGATCGGCAGATCGGCCTCGGTCGGCTCGGCGAGCGCACCCAGCACGGGCACCCCGGCCTCGGCCATCAGCTGCTTGGCAGCCGTCTTGGAGCCCATCGCGGCGATCGCGGCCGGTGGCGGCCCGACCCAGACCAGGCCCGCGTCCAGCACGGCCTGCGCGAACTCGGCGTTCTCGGACAGGAATCCGTACCCGGGGTGGACGGCGTCCGCACCGGCCGCGAGCGCGGCGCGGACGATCAGGTCGGCCCGCAGGTAGGTGTCGGCGGGCGCGGCGCCGGGCAGCCGGACGGCGCCGTCGGCCTCCCGCACGTGCGGGGCGCCGGCGTCCGGGTCGGAGTGGACGGCGGTGGTCGCGATGCCGAGCTCCCGGCAGGTGCGGAAGACCCGGCGGGCGATCTCGCCCCGGTTGGCGACCAGCAGGTTGCCGATCATGGTCGTGGAAGTCATCGGTGGCTCCATCACAGGGGCTCGCTCAAGGACGGAAGACGCCGTAGCCGCGCGCGCCCTCGACCGGCGCGTTGTGGACCGCGGACAGGCACAGGCCGAGCACCGTACGGGTGTCGCGCGGGTCGATCACGCCGTCGTCGTAGAGCCGTCCGGACAGGAACACCGGCAGCGACTCGGACTCGATCTGCTGCTCGACCATGGCCCGGATCGCCGCGTCCGCGTCCTCGTCGTACGGCTGCCCCTTCGCCGCGGCCGACTGGCGGGCGACGATCGACAGCACCCCGGCGAGCTGCTGCGGGCCCATCACCGCGGACTTGGCGCTCGGCCAGGAGAACAGGAACCGCGGTTCGAACGCCCGCCCGCACATGCCGTAGTGGCCGGCGCCGTAGGAGGCACCCATCAGCACGGACAGGTGCGGGACCGTGGAGTTGGCGACAGCGTTGATCATCATCGCGCCGTGCTTGATGATGCCGCCCTGTTCGTAGTCCTTGCCGACCATGTAGCCGGTGGTGTTGTGCAGGAACAGCAGCGGAGTGTTCCGCTGGTTCGCCAACTGGATGAACTGGGCGGCCTTCTGGGACTCCTGGCTGAACAGCACGCCCTGCGCGTTGGCCAGGATGCCGACCGGGTAGCCGTGGATCCGGGCCCAGCCGGTGGCCAGGCTGGTGCCGTACAGCGGCTTGACCTCGTCGAAGTCGGAGCCGTCGACGATCCGGGCGATCACCTCGCGCGGGTCGAAGGGCACCTTGAGGTCGCCGGGGACGATGCCGAGCAGCTCCTCCTCGTCGTACTTCGGCGGCTCGGCGGACCGGTCCGGGGACGGGCCCGGCTTGCGGTGGTCCAGCCGGGCGACGATCCGGCGGGCGATCCGCAGCGCGTCCGCCTCGTCCACCGCGAAGTGGTCGGCCAGGCCGGAGGTGCGGGCGTGCATCTCGGCGCCGCCCAGCGACTCGTCGTCGGCCTCCTCGCCGGTGGCCATCTTCACCAGCGGCGGGCCGCCGAGGAACACCTTGGCGCGCTCCTTGACCAGCACGGTGTGGTCGGACATGCCGGGCACGTACGCGCCGCCGGCCGTCGAGTTGCCGAACACCACGGCCACGGTGGGGATGCCGGCGGCGGACAGCCGGGTGAGGTCGCGGAACAGGGCGCCGCCGGGGATGAAGATCTCCTTCTGGCTGGGCAGGTCGGCGCCGCCCGACTCGACCAGGTTCACCAGCGGAAGGCGGTTGTGCAGCGCGATCTCGTTGGCGCGCAGCGCCTTGCGCAGCGTCCACGGGTTGCTGGCGCCGCCGCGCACGGTGGGGTCGTTGGCGGTGATCACGCACTCGACGCCCTCGATCACGCCGATCCCGGTGACCAGCGCGGCACCCACCGGGTAGTCGCTGCCCCAGGCGGCCAGCGGGGACAGCTCCAGGAACGGCGAGTCCGGGTCGACCAGCAGCTCGATCCGGTCGCGGGCCGGCAGCTTGCCGCGCTTGCGGTGGCGCTCCAGGTACCGGGGGCCGCCGCCGGCCAGTGCCTTGGCGTGCTCGGCGTCCAGGTCGGCGAGCTTGGCGAGCATCGCGGCGCGGTGCTCGGCGTGCTCGGGCCCGGCCGGATCGATGCGGGTGGGCAGGACGGTCACGGCTGGGCCTCCGGGCTGTCGGGGAGCGCGGTCGGGCTGTCTGGGGGCGCGGTCGGGGGTTCTGGGGCGCGGCCGGAGAGCGGACGGGCGGGACCGGAGGGTCGAGGAGTGCGGTCGGGAGGTCGAGGTGGCGGGAGCGCAGCCACTCGCCGAGGGCCTTGGCCTGCGGGTCGAAGCGGTGCCGGGCGGCGACACCCTCGCCGAGCAGGCCGGTGATCGTGAAGTTCACCGCGCGCAGGTTCGGCAGCAGGTGCCGGGTGACGGGCAACTCCGCTGCCTCGGGTAGGAGTTCGCGCAGCACCTCGACCGTGAGGGCGTGCGCGAGCCAGCGCCAGCCGTCCTCGGTGCGGGCCCAGACGCCGAGGTTGGCGTCGCCGCCCTTGTCGCCGCTGCGGGCGCCGGCGAGCAGGCCGAGCGGGGCGCGGCGGGTCGGGCCGGCGGGGAGCGGTTCGGGCAACTCGTGCACCACGTCCAGGGGTTGGGCGGCGAGCGGCGCGGCCGGGACGGCCGGGACGGAGATCCGGCGGCCGTCCGGCAGGGCGGCGGTGTGCTCGACGGCCTTGGCGTCGACGGATACGGCGGTGAACACCCCGTACGGCGCGCCCGGCCCGGGCGGGGCGGTGAGGTGGAAGCCTGGGTAGCCCGACAGCCCCAACTCCACGGCGGCTTTGCTGAGTTCGCGTCCGACCTTGGCCGAATCCCGGTCCCGCGCGGTCAGCCGCAGGAGGGCGGAGGCGGACTCCTCGTCCGGGGCGTCCGGGTGGTCGGTGCGGGCGAGCGTCCAGCGCAGTTCGGCGGGGCGGGCCGCGACCGGCAGGGCCTCGGCGAACTGCTGCTGCACCAGGGCGGCCTTGGCCTCGATGTCCAGGCCGGTGAGGACGAAGACCACCTCGTTGTGGTGGCCGCCGAGCCGGTTGAGGCCCACCTTCAGGGTGGGCGGCGGGGCCTCGCCCCGGACGCCGTCGATCCGGACCCGGTCGGGGCCGTCCGCGGTGAGCCGGACGGTGTCCAGCCGGGCGGTGACGTCCGGGCCGAGGTAGTGCGATCCGCAGGTCTCGTAAAGGAGTTGGGCGGTGACGGTGCCGAGGGTGACGACGCCGCCGGTGCCCGGGTGCTTGGTGATCACGCTTGAGCCGTCGGCGTGCAGTTCGGCGATCGGGAAGCCGGGGCGGGTCACGTCGTGCTCGCGGAAGAAGGCGTAGTTGCCGCCGGTCGCCTGGGCGCCGCACTCCAGGACGTGACCGGCGACCACCGCGCCGGCGAGGGCGTCGAGGTCGTCGGGCGTCCAGCCGAAGCGGGCGATCCCGGGGCCGGCGACCAGAGCCGCATCGGTGACCCGGCCGGTGACCACCACGTCCGCACCCCCGGCCAGGCAGGCCGCGATGCCGAACCCGCCGAGGTAGGCGTTGGCGGCCAACAAGCCGTCGGGCAGGCCGAGTTCGTCCCTACGCGGCAGCAGGTCGTCGCCCTCGACGTGGGCGACGGCCGCCTCGACGCCCAGCCGCTGGGCCAGTTCGCGCAGTTCGTCGGCGAGCCGGGCCGGGTTGAGGCCGCCCGCGTTCACCACGACCTTCACGTCGCGCTCGCGGGCCAGGCCCAGGCACTCCTCCATCTGCCGCAGGAACGTCCGGGCGTAGCCGAGCGAGGGGTCCTTTAGCCGGTCCCGCGCCAGGATCAGCATGGTCAGCTCGGCCAGGTAGTCCCCGGTGAGCACGTCCAGCGGCCCGCCGGTGAGCATCTCCCGCACCGCCGAGAAGCGGTCCCCGTAGAACCCCGAGGCATTGCCGATCCGCAGTACCGCGCCCTCGCGCACCAATACGCCTCCCCTGCCGGTGAGTTGGCGACGGCCCCGCACCGGGCGCCGTCGGGCAGCAGCGTGGCACTGCCCCGGGAAAAAAGCAATCATGCCTGCTTGTTTTTCGGTCATCCCGGCAGGGCTGTCCTTTCACCACGGTGTGACGTGTGGTTCACCCTGCCCTACCGTCCACCCAGCGCGAGTCCGGCCTCGAAAGCGGTGATCGCCAGGTGGACGCGGTCCCGGGCCTTGAGCTTGGCGACCAAGGCGCGCGACATGGGTCTTCGCCGTCGCCACGCTGATCACCAACCGCTCGGCTATCTCACCGTTCGACAGTCCCCGTCCGACCAGTGCCGGCACCTCGCGCTCCCGGTCGGTGATCCTCGCGATGAGGCTTGAGTCCGCAGCGGCCTCGGTGTCCGGTGCGGGGACCGCGGGGGTGGTGGAGGTTCCGGCGAAGTCGGCGACCAGCCGTCGGGTGACGCTCGGCGCGATCAACGCGTCGCCGGCCGCCACCACGCGGATCGCGTCCAGGACCGCGTCCAGGGCCATGCTCTTGAGCAGGAATCCGCCGGCGCGCAGAGCGCCGTAGACGTACTCGTCGTCGTCGAAGGTCGTCAGCACCAGCACCTTGGGCGGGTCCAGCTCGGCGGTCGCGAGCGAGGTGAGCGTCACGCGCGGGTCCTCGTACGCGGGTGAGAGGACCACCAGCGGATGCTTGCCGCGCTGCGGCCGCGCCGTCGAAGGCGTGCGTGGTCACCGGTGTGGCCGACGGTGTGGTCGTGGCGGCGAACCCGGTGCCGGTTCCGGTGACGAGGGCGGCGAGCGCCAGCGCCGAGACAGCGCTGATACGGCGAGTGCGTTTCATGGGCTCGACGCCAGGTTCCGCAGCTCCGTGTCGAATCGGCCCACGGATGCAAACATTCCGGTGTCGTTCGTAGCCTCCGCGAGGTACCGGAGCCATCCGGAGTCATCCCCCGGGATGATGTCGTGCGGAGCGGGGCTCCCTTCGCCGGCCCGAACCACGGACCCGACCTCCGACTATGACTTCCCGTCACACGACGGACCCCGTGGCGTCGAAATTCGCATGCGGCTCGCCAGGGGATGTGCCACTCTCCGGCGCATGCCAGCTCGTAACCGCAGACTGCCGCGCCACCTGTCGTGGCCGCTCACGCCGACGGACCTCCGCACGGTGCTCGGCGAAACCCTGATGGACGAGGTCCACCTCTGCTTCGACGAGCCTCCTCAGCACGACGGCACGCTCCTGCGGGCCACCTGGAACCCCTCGATCACCTCGAACTACGGGTACAACCGGTTTCCCGCCGAGCAGTCGCGGGTGCGGATCGCCATCACCCCGCTGCCGGCCGGCGAACGGGCCCACGCCCGCGGCCTCCTGCGGGAGCAGGCACTCCCCGAGCTCCGGGAGTGGGTGGATCGGGCGGGGAGGGCGCCCGAGTGGTGGGTCCTGACCCGCCACAGCGTCTCCTGGCGCGTCACGGGCCAGGAGGTGGCCCGCCGCGAGGACTACCAGCCGTACCCGCAGGCCGGATCCGGCTGAGACGGGCCTCCCCATCAGAGGCTTCCGGTGGCGGGCGACCCGGAGCCGGTTCGCGGTCGAAGATCATTTGGCGGTAGGGTCGATTCGCAACACGGCGCGAAGCAAAGGGGAGCTCAGTGGCGCGGGTTGCGGTGATAGGTGCGGGTATCAGCGGGTTGGCGACGGCCGTCATGCTCGGCAGGCGGGGCCATGCGGTCACGGTGTTCGAGCAGGAGACCCGGCAGGCCGGGGAGGACCTGAACCGGGACTTCCACCATTGGAACCGGCCCCGCGTCCCGCAGGCCGTCCAGCCGCACTCGTTCCTCGCACCCGTGCGCTCGGTGCTGCGTGCCGAGGCCCCCGACGTCTACGCGGACCTGCTGGCGCTCGGAGCCCGGGAGTACCACGACTTCGACTGGTTCGGCGAGCATCCGCCGTACCGGGCCGGCGACGAGGACCTGGTGACCCTGCGCACCCGCCGCATCGTGCTGGAGGCCGCCCTGACCACCGCCGTCCGGCGGGAACCCACCGTCGAGGTGCGGCGCGGCTGCCGGGTGCGCGCCCTCACCTTCGAGGAGGGCCGCCCGGCCCGGGTCACCGGCGTGCAGGTGAGCGGCGGGGAGACGGGCCGCGGGCAGGCAGACGACGGGCAGACGGGCCACGGGGAGGCGGGCGAGCAGACCCACCGGGCGGACCTCGTCGTCGACGCCTCCGGCCGGCGCTCGCCCGTCCCCGCCTGGCTGGTCGAGGCCGGCTGCCGCCCGCCCGTGGTGGAGAGCCACCGCGCCGGGATCGCCTACCTGTGCCGCTGGTACCGCCTGCGGGCCGACGGCCCGCGCGACCCCGGCCAGGTGCAGAACGGCTCGGCCGCAGCGTTCGCGCTGGCCGGCGTCTTCCCGTCCGACAACGACACCTTCGCGGTCAACCTGGTGCTCTCCACCGCTGACCCGACCCGCGGCGCGCTCACCGACCCCGCCGTGTTCGAGGCCGCCGCCCGCCGCTTCCCGGCCACCGCCGCCTGGCTCGCCCTGGCTCCCGAGCCGCGCTCGCCCGTCCTGGCGATGGCCGGTCTGGACAACCGCTGGACCTCCTTCGCCGACGGCCAGGGCCCGGTCGTCACCGGCCTCGTCAACGCCGGGGACAGCCTCGTCCACACCAACCCCACCCTGGGCCACGGCGTGGCCCTCGGCATGCGCGCCGCCCAGCACATCGCCGTCCACGTCGACCGGATCGCCGCGGACCCCGCCGGCTACCACGCCTGGACGAACCGGGCCCTGCGCCCGCTGTTCGACGCCCAGGTCGCGGCCGACCGCGCCAACGAGCAACGCCTCACCGAGGATTCGCCGCTCCCGGACCGCCGGGCCGCCGCCCTGGCCGCCTGCGCCCTCGACGACCCGGTGGTCATGCGGGCCCGCGCCCAGGTGCGCCACCTCGTACGGCCCGCCGACGCCGCCTACGGCACCGACGAGGTGGACCGCCACGTCACCGCCTGGCTGGACGCCCGCCCGGACTTCGTACCCCGGCACGACGGCCCGACCCGACAGCAGTGGGAAGCACTCGTCCGGGCCTGAGCCGCCCCCACCGGGCCGCTGTCGCCCGCCGGGCGCCTCCCGCGAAAGGTCGGGCCTCCCACGAAACGTCGGAGAGACCGATCAGGATTCGAGAAGCGCCCGGCCCGGACCCGCGCCTAGCGTTGCAGTCATGAACGACATCACCATTCACTGGACCTTCCTCCCGCACACCGACCCCGAGGCCTCCCTCGCCTTCTACCGCGACCTGCTCGGCTTCGAGGTCCGCAACGACGTCGGCGGCGGCCCGATGCGCTGGATCACCGTCGGCCCGGCCGGCCAGCCCGGCGTCTCCCTCGTGCTGGAGCCGCCGGCCGCCGACCCCGGGATCACCGAGGACGAGCGCAAGACGATCACCGACATGATGGCCAAGGGCACCTACGCCCGGCTCGTCCTCGGCACCCCCGACCTGGACGGCCTCTTCGACCGGCTGAAGTCCGGCGGCGCCGAGCTGGTGCAGGAGCCGACCGAGCAGCCGTGGGGCGCGCGCGACTGCGCCTTCCGCGACCCGGCGGGCAACCTGATCCGCTTCAACGAGGTGCGCTGAGCCGCCCCCGGCCTCAGCCGAGCAAGCCCACCGGGCCCGCCCCCGCGGAACCGGCCGGACCGGACCGGATCCCGTTCGATTCTGGTTGGATCGAAGGGAACCACCGCCGACCGTGACCGCGGGGACGGGCCCGCCCGATCGACAGGGAGAGACCAGACCATGCCCAAGAGGACGGACGCGCACCCGGCCGCGCCGCACGCCGCCGACAGCCACGACCTGATCCGCGTCCACGGCGCGCGCGAGAACAACCTCAAGGACGTCAGCGTCGACATCCCCAAGCGCCGGCTGACCGTGTTCACCGGCGTGTCCGGCTCGGGCAAGAGCTCGCTGGTCTTCGACACCGTCGCCGCCGAGTCCCAGCGGCTGATCAACGAGACGTACAGCGCCTTCGTCCAGGGCTTCATGCCCACCCTGGCCCGCCCCGAGGTGGACGTCCTCGAAGGCCTGACCACCGCGATCATCGTCGACCAGCAGCGGATGGGCGCCGACCCGCGCTCCACCGTCGGCACCGCCACCGACGCCAACGCGATGCTGCGCATCCTCTTCAGCCGCCTCGGCACCCCGCACATCGGCTCCCCCAAGGCCTTCTCCTTCAACGTCCCCTCGATCAGCGGGGCGGGCGCCGTCACCGTCGAACGCGCGGGCAGGACGGTCAAGGAGCGGCGCAGCTTCAGCATCACCGGTGGCATGTGCCCGCGCTGCGAGGGCCGCGGCAGCGTCTCCGACATCGACCTCACCCAGCTCTACGACGACAGCAAGTCGATCTCCGAGGGCGCGATCACCATCCCCGGCTGGAAGACCGACAGCTGGTGGACGGTCGGCGTCTACGCCAACTCCGGCTTCCTCGACCCCGACAAGCCGATCCGCAAGTACACCAAGAAGGAGCTGCAGGACTTCCTGTACCGGGAGCCGACCAAGGTCAAGGTCAACGGCGTCAACCTCACCTACGAGGGCCTGATCCCCAAGATCCAGAAGTCGATGCTCGCCAAGGACAAGGACGCGCTGCAGCCGCACATCCGGGCCTTCGTGGAGCGGGCCGTCACCTTCACCTCCTGCCCCGACTGCGGGGGCACCCGGCTCAGCGAGGCCGCCCGCTCCTCCCGGATCGCGGGAGTCAGCATCGCCGACGCCTGCGCGATGCAGATCAGCGACCTCGCCGACTGGGTCCGCGGGCTCGACGAACCCTCGGTGACGCCGCTGCTCACCACCCTGCGCCAGACCCTCGACTCCTTCGTGGAGATCGGCCTCGGCTACCTCTCACTGGACCGCCCCTCCGGCACGCTCTCCGGCGGCGAGGCGCAGCGGGTCAAGATGATCCGCCACCTCGGCTCCTCGCTCACCGACACCACGTACGTCTTCGACGAGCCCACCACCGGCCTGCACCCGCACGACATCGACCGGATGAACAAGCTGCTGCTGCGCCTGCGGGACAAGGGCAACACCGTGCTGGTGGTGGAGCACAAGCCGCAGACCATCGCGATCGCCGACCACGTGGTCGACCTCGGTCCGGGCGCCGGTACGGCCGGCGGCCAGGTCTGCTACGAGGGCGACGTCGAGGGGCTGCGCGGCAGCGGCACCGTCACCGGGCGCCACCTGGGCGACCGGGCGCCGCTGCGGGAGGCGGTGCGCAAGCCCACCGGGGTGCTGGAGATCCGGGGCGCCGACACCCACAACCTGCGGAACGTGGACGTGGACGTGCCGCTCGGGGTGCTCACGGTGGTGACCGGGGTGGCCGGCTCCGGCAAGAGCTCGCTGATCCACGGGTCGATCCCGCCCGGCGAGGGCGTGGTCTCGGTCGACCAGGGGGCGATCAAGGGCTCCCGGCGCAGCAACCCGGCCACCTACACCGGGCTGCTCGACCCGATCCGCAAGGCCTTCGCCAAGGCCAACGACGTCAAGCCGGCCCTGTTCAGCGCCAACTCCGAGGGCGCCTGCCCGACCTGCAACGGCGCCGGCGTGGTCTACACCGACCTGGCGATGATGGCCGGGGTGGCCACCACCTGCGAGGACTGCGAGGGCAAGCGGTACCAACCCGCGGTGCTGGAGTACCGGCTGGGCGGCCGGGACATCGCCGAGGTGCTGGCGATGTCGGTGACCGAGGCCGAGGAGTTCTTCGGCTCGGGCGAGGCCGGGCTGCCGGCCGCGCACCGGATCCTGGAGCGGCTGGCGGACGTCGGGCTCGGCTACGTCAGCCTCGGCCAGCCGCTCACCACGCTCTCCGGCGGCGAGCGGCAGCGGCTCAAGCTGGCCACCCACATGGCCGACAAGGGCGGCGTCTACGTGCTGGACGAGCCGACCACCGGGCTGCACCTGGCCGACGTCGAGCAGCTGCTCGGGCTGCTGGACCGGCTGGTCGAGTCCGGCAAGTCGGTCATCGTGATCGAGCACCACCCGGCGGTGATGGCGCACGCCGACTGGATCATCGACCTCGGCCCGGGCGCCGGCCACGACGGCGGGCGGGTGGTCTTCGAGGGCACCCCGACCGACCTGGTCGCCGCCCGCTCGACCCTGACCGGCAAGGCCCTGGCGGAGTACGTCGGTTAGCGGATTCCCGAGCGCTGGGGGCGTCAGTCCAGCGGGAGGGCCATCTCCAGGATCCGCGCCGAGGCGTCCAGCACGTACGGCGTCTCTCCCCCGGTGTACGCGAACCCGCGCCGCTGGTAGAAGGCGGCGGCGCGGGGGTTCGCCTCGTGCACCCCGAGCAGCATCCGCGCGGCGCCCCGGCCGCGGGCCCAGGCGAGCACCGCGTCCAGCAGGGCGTCCGCGACGCCGCGTGCGCGGCCGCGGTGCTCGGGGGCGACCCAGACGCCGATCAGGTCGACGGCGTCGGCCTGCCCCTTGCTCGGGACGGACAGCATCGTGCCGACCCACTCCCCGTCGGGGGCCACCGCGACCAGGCCGATCTTGTCGGGCTCGTTGACCCAGTTCGTCCGGGCCCGCCAGTTGCCCTCGCCCTGGTAGCTCGCGTACTCGTGGGTCTCGCCGAACGCCAGTGGCGTGTCGAGGAGTTGGGCCAGCCGGACCTTCCGCAGCAGCTGCCAGTCCTCGCGGCCGATCCGCTCGATCCGGTACTCCATCGTCTCCCCCGTCGCCCGAGCCGTCGCCCGAGCCGTCGTACGAGCCGCACGAGCCGCACGAGCCGCACGAGCCGCACGAGCCGTCGTACGAGCCGCCGTACGGCACTGCCTCCGCCTCCGGCGGTCACCGGCGGCGGAGGCAGCATAACCGCAGCTCGGGTCAGGGCTTGATGCGGACCACCTGCGGGTCGTGGTCGCTCGCCTGCTGGGCGAACTCCGCGTTGATGTGCACCACGTCGTACTTGGCGTAGCCGACCTCGGGGCTGACCAGGATGTGGTCCAGCACCTGGGAGTTGCCCTGGTAGACGTACGAGTACTGCTCGGTCTCCGGCAGTTCGTTCACCAGGTCGCGCAGCACGCCGTCCTTGGTGAGCGCGGCCAGGGCGGGCGAGAACTGGTAGTCGTTGAAGTCGCCGAGCGAGACGACCCTGGCCTCCTTGTCGGCGGCCAGCAGCTTGGCGACGAAGGCCTGCTCGACGGTGGCCTGCTTGATCCGCTGCACCTCGGAGCTGCGGGTCGGGGCCTGGAAGCGGCTGTCGATGCCCTGGTCGCCGCCCTTGCTGTTGAGGTGGTTGGCGATGACGAAGACCTTCTGGCCGCGGAAGACGAACTGGCCGACCAGCGGCTTGCGGCTGTTGGTCCAGGCCTCGTCGTTCGGCTCGATCCGGCCGGGCGAGGCGGTCAGGGCGGTGGCGGCGCCGGTGCCGGTCACGCCGACGGCGGTGGTGGCGTCGCCGCCCGCGATGTCGGTGAAGGAGACCCGCTGCGGGTTGAACAGGAAGACCTGGCGGATGTTGCCGCCGGGCTCGCCGCCGTCCTTGCCGTCCTGCGGGGCGATGGAGCGCCAGTCGTAGGCCGGGCCGCCGGCCGCCTTGATGGCCGCGATGAACTTGGCGACGGTCTGGCTCGCGTCGACGGTGCCGTCGTTCTTGGCACCGTTGTTGTCCTGGATCTCCTCCAGGGCGACGATGTCGGGCGAGCGCAGGTTGGTGACGACGCCCTGGGCCAGCTCGGCGAACTTGCTGTCCGGGTTGTTCGGGGCGAGGTTCTCCACGTTGTAGGTGGCGAGGGTGAGTTCGCGCTCGCCGGCCTGGGCGGTGACCTCGCGCTGGAGGTGGTTGTCCTTCAGCGTGCCCACGGTGCCGGCGACCAGGGTGTAGCCGCCGAACTGGTTGTAGTCCAGCGGGCCGGTGGTGGTGCCGGTCAGCTCGTCGCCGACGTTGGCCACCGGGAACGGCTGCTGGGAGGCCGGCGCCTGCTGCTGCACCATCAGACGGCCGACGTTGGGCTCGCGGTAGGACTCGTAGAGCACGCCGCCGCGCTTGCTGCGCTGGTCCTGGCGGTCGGCGGCGACCCACAGCTCGTTGTACTTGTCGGTCGCCTGGACCACCCGGACGTCCTTGACCTGGACGAGCATGCCCTCCAGGGACTCGTAGAAGTCGAGGGCGTACTTCTCCGGGTCGAGCTTCACGGCGTCGATGGTGCCGTCCGGGCCGGCCGCCGGGGTGTAGGTGCCGGGGATGTTGCGGGTGTCCACGACGACCGGGGCGGGCAGCGGGTTGCCGGAGGACAGGACCGTGACGGCCGGGGCGGAGATCTCGGTGACGGACTGCGAGCCGCCGGAGTAGCCGGGGTAGTACTCGGTGACCTTGCCGCTCACCAGCACCGAGTCGCCGGTCTTCACGGTCGGGTTGCCGCCGGTGAAGACGAAGATGCCCTCGCTGGTGGCCGGGTCCGCGTCCGGGTTCGGGTCCTGGAGCCAGAAGCCCTTGGAGCTGCCGTACGCGCGGACGCCGGTGACGATGCCGGGCACACCGGTGACGGGCTTGCCGGCCTGCGGGGATATCCGGGTGGTGCCCTGGATGTCGTGGATCCGCAGCGGGCCGGTCTCGGTCGGGGCGGGGGTCGCGGCGGCGCCGGCGGCGTTCGCCACGGGCAGCGGGACGAGCACGAGCGAGGCGGCCAGCGAGGCCGGGATCAGAGCGGCGCGCAGCAGGGCTCTGCGGGGGCGGGGAGCGGAAGCGGTGGTCACCGGGGCAGGACTCCTAGCTCCGTCGTGCGGCACGGTCGTGGCACGGCGGTCCGGGCGGAGGCGCGCTTCGAGCGCGCTACTCGCGTAGAGGAAGAGCAGGGGACGGACGCCCGCCCCCCGCGGCGCCCCTAAGATACGCGCGTAGAAAATGCCCCGACAAGACCTCGTCGGTGAACTGTCGGTTCCGCCCCGGTGACTTGACGGACGGTCAATCCGCCCAGCTCACAGGCTTCTCACAGGGCGCTCCCAGCGGACGCCCAGGAATCCCCGATCCGCTCCACCACCAGCTCGCACAGCTCGTGGGTGCGCAGCGCGTCGTGGGCGTCCAAGGTCCGCCCGGCGCGGACGGCGTCCAGGAAGGCGAGGACGCACTGCTCGATGCCGCGCTGGCGGGCGACCGGCACCCAGTCGCCGCGGCGCCGCACGGTCGGCTGGCCGCGGTGGTCGATCACCTCGGCCAGGTTGTGCACCGCGCGCTTGGAGTCGCCGCCGGAGACCTCCAGCACCTCCTCGGTCGAGCCGGAGACCCGGTTCATGATGCCCAGCGCGGTGAACCCCTCCCCGCCGAGGGTGAGCACCACGTGCTCGACCAGGCCGTCCCGCGTACGGGACCGGACGTCCACGTGCTCGATCTCGCCGGGGACGAGGAAGCGCAGCGTGTCCACGACGTGGATGAAGTCGTCGTAGACCAGGGTGCGGGCGGCTTCGGGCAGGCCCTCGCGGTTCTTCTGCAGCACGATCAGGTCGCGCGGGCGCTCCTTGGCCTGCACGTAGCCGGGCGCGTGGCGGCGGTTGAAGCCGACCATCAGCGAGCGGCCGGTGCGGTCGGCGAGGTCGACCAGGCGGCGGGCGCCGTCCACGGTGTGGTCGAGCGGCTTGTCCACGTAGACGTCCACCCCGGCGGTGAGCAGCTGCTCGACGATCGGCACGTGCTGGTCGGTGGCGGCGTGCACGAACGCGGCCCGGATGCCGCTGCCGATCAGCGCGCCGAGGTCGGTGAACCGCTTGCCCTCCCCGACCCGGTACGCCTCACCGATCCGCCCCAGCTTCGCCCCGTCCCGGGTCATCAACCGCAGGTCGAGCCCGGGCAGCGCGGCGAGCACGGGCAGGTACGCCTTCTGCGCGATGTCACCGAGCCCGATGACCCCGACCGGGAGGTGGCCCTCAGGAACAGCGGTCGAACTCATCGGATTCTCCATACGCACGCCGACAGCATCGCCCCCACCCTATGCACAGCCCCGCACCCCACCAACCTTTCGCCTGCGCTCCCTGCTCGCCGCCCGGCCCCCGGCCCGGCGGGCCGCCGAACGGCGCCGACCCGACCGGGCGTTCCGGCGCCGCCGTCGTGCCCGGGCTTCCGCCCCGGACACCCCGGACACCCCGGAGGCCACTGACCGGCCGCAGCCATCATGCCCACGTGCGCTGCGGGCGTCGGAGGCCGACGGCCCGGAGAGGGCCCGCTCAGGCGAGCGCCCATCGGAACGTGTGCTCGCGGCTGAGCCGGAGGACGTCGGCGGTGAGGCCGGGGTGGGTGCTCGCCGGGTGGGCCGGGACGGGCCGGGCGTCCGGGCCGATGAGCAGACCGGTCCGTCCGTCCAGCGAGGGGTCGGTGGCGGCGAACACCGAGGAGCGGGCGGCCTCGGAGGCGGGCCCGGCCGTCGAGCGCTCGAAGCGCCTGCGGACCAGCGGCCACAGCAGGCGCAGGCCGGGAGAGACGATCCTCGGCGAGGTCATGGTGCCGTTGGTCATGCTGGTGGCGGCGCCGCCCGGGTCGGCCGCGAAGACGCTGACGCCGCTGCCGCGCAGGCGGTCGGCCAGGTCCAGCGTGTAGGCGAGGTTGGCCAGTTTGGCCCGGCCGTACCAGTGGAAGCCGTAGTAGCCGCCCGGGGGTTCGACGGCGTCGAAGGTGCGCTTGGCCAGGGCGACCGCGCCGGAGCTCACGTTCACTATCCGGCTCGGCCCGCCGGCCCGGAGCTGGTCCAGGAGCAGCTCCGTGAGCAGGTACGGCGAGAGGTGGTTGACGGCGAAGGTGGCCTCGATGCCGTCCACGGTCCGCTGCCGCTGGGCGAACATCGCGCCGACGTTGTTGACCAGGACGGTCAGCGGGCCCACGACGGCCAGGTCGAGGGCGAGGCGCCGCACGTCACCGAGCGAGGACAGGTCGGCCGCGATGAACCTCGGCCGGCTCCCCGTCGCCACGGCCGAGATCCGGTCCACGGCGCCCTGGCCCCGTTCCTCGTCGCGGCCGATCACGGTGACGGCGTACCCGCGCTCCGCGAGGCCCAGCGCCGTTTCGAGTCCGATACCGCCCGTCGCGGCGGTCACCACTGCCTGGCGTTCCATCAGCTTCGCCCCTTCTCCCCTGCGGCGCATTAACCGGATGACTATCCGGTTGGAGTCCCACACGCTAGCACGAACGGATACCTATCCGGTTAGCCGGTCGCGACGGCGGGTGGACGCCACGGTAGGCAGCGCCCGATCCGCCGTACAGCGGCAACAGCCCTGCCGGGCAAGGATGTTCGCGATCTGTAAGATCCGGCGACGGCCGCGGCGCAGCCCGACGTCACCTGGACGGTCGGCGCCGCTCGCGCGCCCGACCTCCGTCACCGAGCCGGGTCAGCGCGGGGGACGCAGCCCCTCGACGAGGACACCGAGGTAGGTCTCGACCCGCGCGGGGCTCTGGTCGCCGCTCCGCAGCGCGTGCTCGATCCCGCAGAGCAGTCGGCGCACGTCACCGGGCCCGATGTCGCCGCGGACGGCGCCGGCCAGCCGGGCCCGGTCGAGCAGGCTCGCGACGGCCCCGTCCAGTTCGGCCTTCAGGGCGGAGGTCTGTGCCTCGGCATCGCTCGCGGATTCGAGAACGGCCCCCAGACCGTCGTCGCGCAGCGCCATGAGGAGCGTGGAGCGCAGCAGTCGGCGCAGCCCCTTGGAGGGATCCTCCAGGTCGGCGGCGGCGAGGGCTTCGTCGACCAGCCCCCGGAACCGCTCCACCAACAGCGCCTCGCGCAGCGCCTGCGGGTTGGGGAAGTGCCGGTAGACGGTTCCGACCCCGACCCCGGCCAGCCGGGCGATGACGTTGAGCTGCAGGGAGTCGTCCCCGGCGGCCAGTTGCTCCCTGGCGACGCGCAGCACCAGCGCCCGGTTCCGCGCGGCGTCCGCCCGCAGCACCGGGCCCCGTCCCTCGTTCGCCGTCACGGACCCAGCATACGCAGCCCGGTCACGTCGCCGTTCGGCCGTACGTGGCCCGCCGGTGGCGCCCCGTTGCCGCGCTCGGCGGCGGGACCCCCGCACCGGCAGCACCGGTGCTCCCGCCGCTTCGGGCCTCAGGCGGCCAGCAGGGACTCCGCGATGGTGCGGGCCCGCCAGGCGGCGTCCGGCGTGCCCTCGCGCAGCGCGGTGACGATGGCGCCGTCCATCAGGAGGGCGAACTGCTTGGCCCGGTCGGCGGGTTGGGGAATGTCCGCGTCCCGCATGAGCTGCTCGACCAGCTCGATGACGCGCCGTTTGTGCAACGCCGCCATCTCGCGGGCCGGGCTGGCGCGGTCGGCGATCTCGGTCATGGTGTTGATGGCGACGCAGCCCCGGTAGTCCTCGGCGGCGAACCGTTCGGCGAGGGCGTCGAAGACGTTGAGCGGGTGGCCGCCGTGGGCCGCGACCCGCTCGGAGAGCCAGGCCCGCCACCGGGCGTCGCGGCCTTCCAGGACGGCCGTCACCAACGCCTCCTTGCCGGCGAAGTGCCGGTAGAAGGAGGCCCGGCCCACACCGGACTCGGCGAGGATACGCTCCACCCCGACCGAGTGGATCCCGTTGGCGTAGAAGAGGGTCTCTGCCGTGCTCAGCAGGCGCGCCCGTGCGTTGACTGCCATGGAAAGCGATCCTAGCCGCTCTTGACGCCAAACGGCACCGATCGGTACCGTCTTCGACGTCAGAACGGAACCGATCGGTACCGTTTCGGGGACAGTCGCACAGCGGGGGGACGTATGAACGAGGACTGGGCCGAGGCCTCCGTCGAACTGGTCGACGGCTACGAGGTGCTGGGCTCCGATGGCTGGATGGTCTCCTCGGTGCCCCGCGCGCTGGTGGCGTTCCAGGGCGGTTTCGTCAAGCTGCGGATCCCCGACACCGGCAGGGTGCAGGTGGTCTCCGCCCCGGCCGTCCGTCTGATCACCCTCACGAAGGCGTGGTGACCCCGGTGGTCGGATGACCCGACCGCCATCCCATGGACCTGCGGCTGCACGGCCGCCCGGGCCGGGACGCCACGCCACCTGCACACGGCGCGGCCGCCCGACCCGGGACGCCGCGCAGCCGCACAACCGTTTCCGGGTGCCCGGGCCCGTCTCACCGGAGCCAGGGCCTGTCCGGCGGATCTTGCCGGGCGCACGACGCCGGACAGGCCCTACGCGCTCGCGGCCGCCGCGTCGGCGAGGGCGTCCAGGACCGGGCGGATCAGCGGGTGGCCGTCGGCGCCCGCCCGGACGGCGGCGAAGACCCGGCGGGTGGCCAGCTCGCTGTCGACCGGGCGCACCGCCACCCGGGAGAGGTCGACCCCGCGCAGCGCCGAGCGCGGCACCAGGGCCACCCCGGCCCCCGCCGAGGCGAGCGCCACGACCGCCCGGAAGTCGTCCGAGGAGTGCAGCAGGCGCGGCTGGAACCCGGCGTGCTCGCAGGCCAGCAGGACCACGTCGTGGCAGGGGTTGCCCGGGTAGGGCCCGATCCACGGCTCGTCGGCGAGCTCGGCGACCGCGAGCGGACCGTCCTCGGCGGCCAGCCGGTGGTCCAGCGGCAGGACGGCCTCGAAGGGCTCGGCGTACAGCGGCACCCGGGTGAGGCGGGCATCGTCGGCCCGCGGGGCACCGCGGTACTCGACGGCCACCGCGAGGTCGGCCCGGCTCTCCAGGACCATCGGCAGGCTGGCGTCGCCCTCGGCGTCCAGCACCTTGAGCCGCACCCCCGGCGCCCGCTCGGCGAGCAGACCGATGGCGGGCGCGAGCACCAGTGCGATGCCGGTGGCGAAGGAGGCGACGGTGACCTCGCCGGAGACGCCCGCCCGGTACGCGGCCAGGTCGGCCTCGGCGCGCTCCAGCTGGGCGAGCACGACGTCCGCGTGGCCGAGCAGGATCTCCCCGGCGGCGGTCAGCCGCACGCCCCGGCCCTCTCGGGCGAGCAGGTGGTGCCCGGTCTCCTGCTCCAGGGCGGCCAGCTGCTGGGAGACCGCGGAGGGGGTCAGGTAGAGGGCGGCCGCCGCGGCGGTCACCGTGCGGTGGTCCGCCACGGCCCGCAGGGTCCGCAGCCGTCGTGCGTCGATCACAGCCCCAATTCTGCCAGCGCGCGGGAGCGGACCGGACGGGCTCCGGGCCTGCGAGGTTTCGGCCGGAGGTACCACCGGTGGCGTATTTCCGGACGAGATCGCTTCACTTCGTTGACCGCCGGGCCGTACGACGCTTGGCTCGTGCCCAGCCGGACCGCGGGGGTCGTGGGTCAGGCACAGCCTCGAACACCACCTGTGATCCGTCATCTGGGGAGGATGATCCATGACCACCGCACGCACCCGCCGTCGGCTGGCCCGCACCGCCTGCGTCCTGGCCACCGTGACCGCGGTCGGCGCCGTGATGCCCGCCGCCGAGGCCCGGCCGCCCAAGGGCGACACCGCCCGGGTCAGCGAGGGGCCCAAGGGCGAGGCGCTGAACGGCGACTCCTACGGCCTCGGGGTGAGCTCCGACGGCCGCTCGGTGCTGTTCAGCTCGACCGCGACCGGCCTCGCCCCCGGTCACGCCGACGGCTCGGAGGGCCTCTACGTCAAGGACCTCCGCAACGGGCACGTCGAGCAGGTCGACCTGGCCGACGACGGCTCCCGGCTGGACGCGGGCGTCGCCGACGGCACGATCAGCGGCGACGGCCGGTACGTGGCGTTCAGCACCGCCGCGACCAACGTGGTGCCCGGGCAGCAGAAGCACGCGGCCGACGTCTTCGTCCACGACCGGTGGACCGGCCGCACCGAGCTGATCAGCGCCGGCACCGGCCCGACGACCGACGACCAGTCGATCCGCCGGGCGAGCAACCCCAGCCTGAGCTGGGACGGCCGCTACGTGGCCTTCGCCTCCGACCGCACCGACCTCGGGGCGACGGTCAAGCGCGGCAAGGCGAACGTCTACGTCACCGACCGCTGGACCCACACCACCCGCCTGATCACGGTCGGCGCCGACGGCACGCCGGCCGACCAGCACTCCTCCGTGCCGAGCCTGAGCGCGGACGGGCAGACCGTCGGCTTCACCTCGCGGGCGAGCAACCTGCTCCCGTCCGCGGAGGAGCCCGCAGAGAGCTCCGTCGGCTCCTCGCCCACCGACCCGACCGACGACGCCACCGCCCCCGGCGCCCGGCCCCGGCTGGCGGTGCCCCGGTTCTACCCCTACTACGTCTGGGACGCCCGCACCGGCCGGATCAGCGGCGCCAGCTACGACGAGACCGGGGCCTTCCGCCCCACCGGCCAGGACGGCCGGATCAGCCCGGACGGCCGCTACGCCGTGTACAGCGTCCCCCAGCCCGGCGGGCGGCCCGGCTCGCACGGGGTCCACCTGGTGGTCTACGCCCGCGAGTTGGCCACCGGCGCCGTCACCCAGGTCAGCACCCCGCTCGCCGGCACCACGACGAACCTCTCCTCCTACGAGCCCGTCACGACCTACGACGGCCGGTGGGTGTACTTCACCTCCGACGTCGAGACCCTGGTGCCGGACGACACCAACCAGCAGTCGGACGTCTTCCGCCGCGACCTGTGGACCGGACGCACCGAGCGGGTGAGCCTCACCCAGGACGGATCCCAGAGCACGGCCTCGTCGTTCACCCCGTCCGTGGACGCCTTCGGGGACACCGTGGTCTTCGACGCCACCGACGGCGACCTCGTCCCGGGCGACACCAACAACGTCACGGACGTCTTCCGGCGTCGTCTCTGACGGCCTGACGGGCCGCCGGCCTGACCAGACGGCTCACACGGTCCGACTCCCGTGCGGAATACGGTGGTTGACGTATTTTCCGCCGAGATCACCCCCGGCCGTTGACCACCGCCCCTCCCGGCGATTGGCTCTCCCCGAGCCCGTCGCCGGGAGGGAGCCCGGCGCAGGGGCGATCACAGGGGAGGACAACCCGCCCATGACACCCAACACCCGTACCGCCCGCACCCGTTGGTTCGCCGGCGGCGGCAGCGTCCTGGCGGCCGTCGCCGTGCTCGCCGCGACCGCCGCCCCCGCCCAGGCCGACCCGGCGCCGCGCGGCACCGTCCGGGTCAGCGTCGGGCTGGACGGCGCCGCGCCGAACAACCAGTCGCAGAGCCACGGGGTGAGCGCCGACGGCCGCTACGCCCTGTTCACCTCCTGGGCCACCAACCTGGTGGAGCAGCCCGCCAAGAGCGGCCGCGACGCCTACGTCCGCGACCTGCGCACCGGCCGCACCGAGCGGGTCAACCTGGCCGACGACGGCTCGGCGCTGAACGGCTTCACCGACTACGTCGCGATCAACGCCGACGGCCGCTACGTGGCCTTCGAGAGCGACGCCGACAACGTGCTGCCCGGCATGCAGGTGCAGGGCCGCACCGAGGTGTACCTGCGCGACCGCAGGACCGGCCGCACCGAACTGGTCAGCGGCGGGCTCACCAGCGCCGACACCGACCGGTTCCACGCCTCGTACGCACCCTCGATCAGCGCCGACGGCCGCTACGTGGCCTTCGTGTCCTCCCGGACCGACCTCGTCCCGGCCCTGCCCGGCGGTGTCGGCGACGGCGCCGACGCCCCGTCGCTCACCAGGCCGTACACCTGGGACTACAACATCTACGTCCTCGACCGCCGGACCGGAACGACCCGACTGGTCTCCCTGGGCGCGGACGGCAGGCCGGGCGACAGCATGTCCCTCAACCCGACCATCAGCGCGGACGGCCGCACCATCGGCTTCACCTCCTTCGCCGGGAACCTGCTGCCGGCCGCCCGGACCCCCGCCCGCGCCGAGACCGCCCTCGCCTCCCCGGGCGCACGTGTCGCCGATGTCGAGCAGGCCCCCGGCACCGCGTCCGCCCTGCCCCGCAACGCCCGGCAGGGCCAGGCGAAGGCGAACCTGGCCCGGCCGACGACCGGCGCCTACTACACCTACGACGTGCACTCCGGCCGCATCGCCGCCGCGAGCCTGGACCTCGACGGCAAGCTCGGCTCCGCGAGCTTCGACGCGACGATCAGCCCCGACGGGCGGCGCGCGGTCTACGCCCTGCCCGAGCCCGGCGGCTCGACCAACGGCCACCGGTACCACCTGGTGCTGTACGTCCGGGACCTCAGGAAGGGCACCGTGACGAAGGTCAGCGGCGGCCTGCCCGGCACCACCTCGGTCGGCACCTCCGACCACGGCAGCGTCACCGCCGACAACCGCTGGATCTACTTCTCCTCCGCCGCCGACAACCTGGTGCCCGGCCCGCAGCACCCGGGCTGGGACGTCTACCGCCAGGACCTGCGTACCGGCCGCACCGAGCGGGTCGCCACCGCGCCGGACGGCTCGCTCGGCAACGGCTCCTCGGTCGACCCCTTCGTGGACGCCCACGGCCGCACGGTGGTCTTCGGCTCGACCAGCGGCAACCTGGTCGCCGGCTCCGCGGGCCCGGCGGCCGGCGACTACCAGGTCTTCGCCCGCAACACCCGGCACCTCGGCGACGACCAGGGCGAGGACCAGGACGAGAACGGGGACCCGAACGAGGACTGATCCGGCCCGCCCCGGAAACCGCGGACGGGGGCGGGACGTCGGCCGGGCCGGCGTCCCGCCCCCGCAGCGGGAGGGTGGGGCAGGTGGTTGGTGAGCCGTGCGGCGCGGGCGCAGTGAAGTGCCCGTGCCGCACGGCGTTCGTGAGCCCGTGGGCCGGTCCGGTTCCGAGCGGTCCGGCCCACGGGCAGTTCGGTGCGGGCCCCTGCCGGGCCCGTCGGGGGTGCTACTTCAGCGCGGCGCGGGCGTCCACGAAGGCGGCGACGGCGCGCTCGACGTCCTCGGTGGAGTGCGCCGCGGACAGCTGCACCCGGATCCGGGCCTGGCCCATCGGGACGACCGGGTACGAGAAGCCGATCACGTACACGCCGCGCTCCAGCAGCAGTTCGGCGAGCCGGCCGGCCTCGGCCGCGTCGCCGATCATCACCGGGGCGATCGGGTGGTCGCCGGGCAGGATCTCGAACCCGGCCTCGGTCATCTTCGTGCGGAACAGCGTGGTGTTGGCCGCCAGCTTCTCGCGCAGCTCGGTGGAGCGCTCGACCAGGTCGAGCACCTTCAGCGAGGCGGCCGCGATGACCGGGGCCAGCGAGTTGGAGAACAGGTACGGGCGGGAGCGCTGGCGCAGCAGCGCGACGATCTCCCGGCGGGCGGCGACGTAGCCGCCGGAGGCGCCGCCGAGGGCCTTGCCGAGGGTGCCGGTGATGATGTCCACTCGGTCCATCACGCCGTGCAGTTCGGGGGTGCCGCGGCCGCCCGCGCCGACGAAGCCGACGGCGTGCGAGTCGTCCACCATGACCATCGCGCCGTAGCGCTCGGCCAGGTCGCAGATCTCCGGCAGGGGGGCGACGTAGCCGTCCATGGAGAAGACGCCGTCGGTGACGATCAGGCGGCGGCGGGCGTCCTGGGTGTCCTGGAGCTGCTTCTCCAGGTCGGCCATGTCGCGGTTGGCGTAGCGGTGGCGGCGGGCCTTGCTGAGCCGGATGCCGTCGATGATGCTGGCGTGGTTGAGCGCGTCGGAGATGACGGCATCGCGGTCGTCCAGCAGGGTCTCGAAGACACCGCCGTTGGCGTCGAAGCAGGAGGAGTAGAGGATCGTGTCCTCCTGGCCGAGGAAGGCCGAGAGGCGGTCCTCCAGCTCCTTGTGGACGTCCTGGGTGCCGCAGATGAAGCGGACCGAGGCCATGCCGTAGCCCCAGCGGTCCAGGGCGTCCTTGGCCGCGGCCAGCACCTCGGGGTGGTCCGCCAGGCCGAGGTAGTTGTTGGCGCAGAAGTTCAGCACCTCGCCGGGCTTGCCGCCGCCGGTGACGGTGACGGCGGCGCTCTGCGGGGTCCCGATGACCCGCTCGGGCTTGAACAGGCCGGCCTCGCGGATCTCGTCGAGGGTGGTGGCGATGTCGGCGCGCACGTTGTCGAACACAACAGGCTCCTTTGGCGTCGGCGGGGTGGCTCAGGCGGTCCAGTCGAGGATGATCTTGCCGCAGTTGCCGCCCGCGGCGTCGTCGAAGGCGGCCTCGAAGTCGGTGGCGGCGTAGCGGCCGGTGATCACCGGGCTGAGGTCCAGGCCGCCCTCCAGCAGCACGGACATCGCGTACCAGGTCTCGAACATCTCGCGGCCGTAGATGCCCTTGATGGTGATCATCGAGGTGACGATGCGCGCCCAGTCGACGGCGAAGTCGTCGGCCGGCAGGCCGAGCATGGCGATCTTCCCGCCGTGGGTCATGTTGGCGATCATCGACTGCATCGCCTCGGGGCGGCCGGACATCTCCAGGCCGACGTCGAAGCCCTCGCGCAGGCCGAGCTTCTGCTGGCCCTCCTCGATGGTGTGCTCGGCGACGTTGAGCGCCAGCGTCACACCGACCTCGCGGGCCAGGTCGAGGCGGTACGGGGAGACGTCGGTGATCATCACGTTGCGGGCGCCGGCGTGCTTGGCGACGGCGGCGGCCATGATGCCGATCGGGCCGGCGCCGGTGACCAGCACGTCCTCGCCGACCAGCGGGAAGGACAGTGCGGTGTGCACGGCGTTGCCGAAGGGGTCGAAGATCGCGGCCACGTCCAGGTCGACCGGCACCCGGTGCACCCAGACGTTGGAGGCGGGCAGCGCCACGTACTCGGCGAAGGCGCCGTCCCGGTTGACGCCCAGGCCGACGGTGTTGCGGCACAGGTGGCGGCGGCCGGCCAGGCAGTTGCGGCACTTGCCGCAGACCAGGTGGCCCTCACCGCTGACCAGGTCGCCGATCGCGATGTCCGCGACGCCGGCGCCGATCTCGGCGACCTCACCGACGAACTCGTGGCCGATCGTCATCGGGGTCTTGATGGTCTGCTGCGCCCAGCCGTCCCACTTGCGGATGTGCAGGTCGGTGCCGCAGATGCCGGTCCGCAGCACCTTGATCAGCACCTCGCCGGGGCCGATCTCGGGCTTCGGGACGTCGATCATCCAGAGGCCGGGCTCGGCCTTCTGCTTGACGAGTGCCTTCACGGGCGACGGCTCCTGACGTGCGGGGGGACGGCCTTCGAGGGTCGGGCAGGCCGAGGCGGCCCGGTTCGGCCGTTCCTGACGGGCGCACTCCGGGCAGGCAGAAATCTGCCTGGTGGGAGGGGGTGCGGTCCATCGAGGAATTCTTAAGGGCGGCCACAGCTGGGCTAAACGATCGTGCCCGAGCAGCGGTCGGGGGCGGTTGCGGCGTGCCGGGGCTCACCCGGTCGGCCGAGCGCGGGGCACCGGTGGGGACACCAACCGTCCGCCGCGCGCCGGTACTTGACAACACGCCGCGAGCGGGACCGGGCCACTCGGGTGGGCCTTGGGTCCGTTCGGGCCAGCCCGGCCGTCACCGGCGCGCGGGGGTTCGAGGGCGGTGCTTACGGTGGCGACGGTCCCCCCGTGGCCCCGTGGAGCAGGCGCTCCGGGGCCCTTCGCCGCTTCGCCGCAGAGAGGCGCCCCGCCCCATGACCCACACCCGACGGCCCCGCCCGGCCGCTCCCCGCTCCGCCCGGCTGGCCGCAGGAGCCGCCCTCGCGCTGACCGGCCTGCTGGCCGCCACCGCCTGCTCCGGCGACTCGACCACCCGGCAGGCCGCCGACCCGGCGGTCACCGCCGAACCGGCCGCGCTCAGCCCGTCCGCGAGCCCCGGCACCTCGGGGAGCGCGTCCTCGAACGCGGTGGTGCCGCTGACCTCCGCCGTCACCGCCAAGCTGGACGCCGCGATCCAGCGGGTGCTCAGCCAGAACGGCGTCCCCGGCATCTCGGTCGGGATCATCACCCCGAGCGGCACCTACCAGAAGGCCTTCGGCGTCGCCGACAAGACCACCAAGGCGCCGATGGACGTCGGGATGTACACCCGCATCGGCAGCGAGAGCAAGACCTTCACCGCGACCGCCGTCCTGCGCCTGGTGGACCAGGGCAAGGTGGGGCTGGACGACCCGATCTCCAAGTACGTGGACGGCGTCCCCGGCGGCGACGGGATCACCGTCCGCGAGCTCGGCGAGATGCGCAGCGGGCTGTTCCCGTACAGCTCCGACCCGGACTTCGTGAGCACGCTGATCAACGACCCGAACCACGTGTTCACCCCGGACCAGCTGCTCGCCTACGGCTACAAGCACCCCGCCGTGTCCCCGCCCGGCACCGAGTACCAGTACAACAACAGCAACTACATCCTGCTGGGCAAGCTGATCGAGAAGGTCGGCGGGCAGTCGGCCGGCGACTTCCTCAAGGCCCAGGTGTTCACGCCGGCCTCGCTGGGCAAGACCAGCTTCCCCACGGACTCGGCCCTCCCCGACCCGCACCCCCGCGGCTACACCAACCAGACGCCCGACGGGTCGGTCCAGGACGCCACCAACTGGAACCCGTCCTGGGCGTGGACCGCCGGGGCCGTCATCACCACCCTCGCCGACCTGGAGAGCTGGGCGAAGACCATGGCCACCGGCGCCATCATCAGCCCGGCCACCCAGGCCGAGCGGATGAAGCTCCTGCCGACCCCGGACCCTGGCGTCACCTACGGCTTCGGGGTGTTCAACAACGCCGGCTGGATCGGCCACAACGGCTCGATGCCGGGCTACGAGAGCGTGGCGGTGTACATGCCGGAGGCCCAGGCCACCATGGTGCTGCTGCTGAACACCGATGTGATCTCCCAGGGCCAGGAGCCGTCCACCCTGTTCGCCAACGAGATCACCAAGATCATCTCGCCGAACAACGTCTACGCCCTCCCGGCGGAGACCGCCCCGCCGTCGGCCTCGGGTTCGCCGTCGGCCCCGGCCTCGGGCTCCCCCTCGGGCCTGCCCTCGGCCACCGTCTCCGGCAGCGGTACGCCCT
The DNA here is from genome assembly GCF_003635085.1 of Streptomyces sp. 1114.5. Classification (NCBI taxonomy): domain Bacteria; kingdom Bacillati; phylum Actinomycetota; class Actinomycetes; order Kitasatosporales; family Streptomycetaceae; genus Streptomyces; species Streptomyces sp. 1114.5. Next base: position 4,515,058 of record NZ_RBXE01000001.1, on the reverse strand, counting down.
CGCTCCCGACGGGCAACAGCTCCAGCACCGTGCGGGCCTGACCACCACCACGGCACGACGCGAGGGGCCCGACCCGGTTCGACCGGGTCGGGCCCCTCGCCTCGTGCCGTCAGATCCCCAGCACCTTGCCGAGGTCGTAGGAGACCGGCTCCTCCAACTGCTCGTACGTGCAGCTCTCCGGGGTGCGGTCCGGCCGCCAGCGGCGGAACTGCGCGGTGTGCCGGAAGCGGGTGCCCTCCATGTGGTCGTACGCCACCTCGACCACCCGCTCCGGGCGCAGCGCGATCCAGGAGAGGTCCTTGCCGCCCGTCCAGCGGCTGACCGCGCCGGGCAGCCGGCCCTCGGCGTGCGCAGCCTCCTCCGCCCAGGCCCCCCACGGGTGCCGGGAGAGGTCGTCCATCCTGAGCGGGGCCAGCTCCTCGGCCAGTTCGCGGCGGCGGGCCATCGGGAAGGCCGCGCAGACCCCGACGTGCTGGAGCCTGCCGTCCGCGTCGTGGATGCCGAGCAGCAGCGAGCCGACGACCGGGCCGCTCTTGTGCTCGCGGTAGCCGGCCACCACGCAGTCGGCGGTGCGCTCGTGCTTGATCTTGAACATGGTCCGCTCCCCCGGCCGGTACGGCTGGTCCAGCGGCTTGGCCACCACCCCGTCCAGCCCGGCGCCCTCGTACTCGGCGAACCAGGTCTGCGCGAGGCCTCGGTCGGTGGAGGCGGGGGCGGTGAAGACCGGGTCGGCGGCGTCGGCGAGCGCGGCCTCCAGGGCCGGGCGGCGCACCGACAGCGGTTCGTCCAGCAGGGAGTCGTCGCCGAGGGCGAGCAGGTCGAAGGCGACGAAGGAGGCCGGCGTCCGTTCCGCGAGCAGCTTCACCCGGCTCGCGGCGGGGTGGATGCGCTCCAGCAGCTCCTCGAAACGCAGCCGGCCCTCGCGGACGATCACCACCTCGCCGTCCAGCACGCAGCGCGGCGGCAGCTCCCGCTGCAGGGCCTCGACCAGTTCGGGGAAGTACCTGGTCAGCGGTTTGCCGGTGCGGCTGCCGAGCTCCACCTCGGCGCCGTCGCGGAACACGATGGTGCGAAAGCCGTCCCACTTGGCCTCGTACTGCATCCCGGGCGGGATCTTGGCCACCGACTTGGCGAGCATCGGCGCCACCGGCGGCATCACGGGCAGGTCCATGGTCCCAGCCTCGGGCCAACCGGCTCGGGGCGCGCGGCGGCCGTACGGCGCTTAGCGTGAGGGGCATGGGCTCAGCCGTGGAACTGGAAGTCGCCGGGCGCACCGTCCGGCTGTCGAACCCGGACAAGGTGTACTACCCCGAGCGCGGCTTCACCAAGCTGGACGTCGCGCAGTACTACCTGGCCGTCGCCGAGGGGGTGCTGCGCGGCCTGCGCGACCGGCCCACCACCCTGCAGCGCTTCCCGGACGGCGTGGACGGCGAGTTCTTCTACCAGAAGCGGGCCCCCAAGGGGCTGCCGGACTGGCTGCCCACCGCCCGCATCAACTTCCCCAGCGGCCGCTCCGCCGACGAGATCTGCCCCACCGAGCCGGCCGCCGTCCTGTGGGCGGCCAACCTCGGCTGCCTCACCTTCCACCCCTGGCCGGTGCGGCGCGCCGACACCGACCACGTCGACGAACTGCGCATCGACCTCGACCCGCAGCCCGGCACCGACTTCCACGACGCCGTCCGCGCCGCCCACGAACTGCGCGCCCTCCTGGAGGAGTACGGGCTGCGCGGCTGGCCCAAGTCCTCCGGCGGGCGCGGCCTGCACGTGTACGTGCCGCTGGCGCCCGAATGGACCTTCACCGACGGACGACACGCGGTGATCGCGCTCGGGCGCGTCCTGGAGCAGCGGATGCCGGGGAAGGTCACCACCGCGTGGTGGAAGGAGGAACGCGGCGAGCGGATCTTCGTCGACTACAACCAGATGGCCCGCGACCGCACCATCGCCTCCGCGTACTCGCTGCGCGCCCGGCCCCGCGCCACCGCCTCCGCCCCGCTGCGCTGGGAGGAGCTGGACGACGCCTCCCCCGAGGACTTCGACCTGCGGACCGTCCCCGCCCGGTTCGCCGAACTCGGCGACCTGAATGCCGGGATGGACGGCGAGGCGTACCGGCTGGAAGGCCTGCTGGAGCTCTACGAGAAGCAGGTGCACGACGAGGGCCTCGGCGAACTCCCCTACCCGCCCGACCACCCCAAGGCGGCGGGCGAGCCGACCAGGGTCCAGCCGAGCCGGGCGAAGAACAGGCCGTAGGCTGGCGCCTTCGACGGACCGGCGACGGGCTGGGAGGGGACGCGTGATGGGCGCTCGGGGGCTGGCGGAGATCCTGGCGGACGCGGCGGGCGGGGTGTTCCCGCCGCCGGACGGGTCGGTGACGGTGGTGCCGCAGGCCTCGCCGCGCGACGTCGGGGTGGTGTCCTTCGCGGCGCACGCGGTCGTCTTCACCGACCAGGACCCTGCCTGGGTGCGCGCGGCGCTGGCCGCCGACCCCGGCGACCCGCTGTCCGCGCCGCTCTGCCCGCCGTTCCTGACCGCCTTCGCCGAGCGCACCGGGCGGGTGGTCAACAACATCGACCTGCTGTCGGTCGCCGGCCGTCTGCCGGGCGGGCCGCCGCTGCCGCTGGCGGAGGTGCAGGACCGGGAGCACCCCCGGGTGGTCCGCGCCCTGTGCTACCGCGAGGACGTCCGGGTGTTCACCACCGACGGCGGCACTCTGATCCTCGGGCGCGGGGTGGCCGGGCGCTGGGAGTGCGCCATCGAGGTCGAGCCGCGGGCCGCCGGCCGGGGCCTCGGCCGTGCCCTGGCCACCGCCGCCCGCCACCTGCTGCCGGAGGGCGCCGCCGTCTGGGCCCAGCAGGCCCCCGGCAACGCCCCCAGCGTCCGCGCCTTCCAGGCCGCCGGCTACCGCCCGGTCGGCGCGGAGGCGCTGCTGGTGGTGGGGCAGCCGTAGGGCGGTCTGCTCGGGCGGACCAGGTCTCGCCGGACGGCCCGGACAGGCCCTAACCGTGCCGGGCGCCCGTCGGGGCCAGGGCGGCGATGATCCGGACCGCGTCGGCGATCTGGCCGTCCGTCAGGTCGCCGCGGGCCGTGAGCCGCAGGCGGGAGATGCCGTCCGGGACGGACGGCGGGCGGAAGCAGCCCACCGCGAGGCCCGCACGGCGGCAGTCGGCGGCCCAGGCGACGGCGGCCTCCGGGCCGGGGGCCCGCACCGAGACCACCGCCGCCTCCGGCTCGCAGGCGTGCAGGCCGACGGCGGTGAGCTGCCGGGCGAGGGTGCGGGCGACCTCGCGGGCGCGCTCGGCCCGGGCGGGCTCGGCGCGCAGCAGGCGCAGCGCGGCGAGGGCGGCGCCGGCGGCGGCCGGGGCGAGGCCGGTGTCGAAGATGAAGGTGCGGGCGGTCTCGGTGAGGTGTCGGATCACCCGGCGCGGGCCGAGGACGGCGCCGCCCTGGGAGCCGAGCGACTTGGAGAGAGTGGCGGTGGCGACGGTGTCCGGCCGCCCGGCGAGCCCGGCCGCCGCGAGGGCGCCGGTGCCGCCGGGGCCGAGCACGCCCAGTCCGTGCGCGTCGTCCACCAGGAGGGCCGCGCCGTGCGCGCGGGCGGCCTCGGAGAGGGCGGGCAGCGGGGCGGCGTCGCCGTCCACCGAGAACACCGAGTCGGTGACGACCAGCGCCCGCCGCTGGGACCGCCCGGCGAGCACTTCGGCCACCGCCGCCGGGTCGCTGTGCGGGGCGCGGTGGACGTCGGCGCGGGAGAGCCGACAGCCGTCGATCAGCGAGGCGTGGTTGTAGGCGTCGGAGACGATCAGGGTGTCCGGGTCGGTGAGCGCGGTGAGCGCGGCGAGGTTGGCCGTGTACCCGGAGGAGAACACCAGCGCCGCCTCGGCCCCGCAGAACTCGGCCAGCTCCTGCTCCAGTTCGGTGTGCAGCGCGGTCGTCCCGGTCACCAGCCGCGAGCCCGTCGACCCGCCGCCCCACCGCAGTGCGGCGTCCGCCGCGGCCTGCGCCACCACCGGATGCCTGGTCAGCCCCAGGTAGTCGTTCCCCGCGAGGTCCAGCACCGGGTCCTCCGCCGCCCGGCTGCGCAGCGTCCGCGTCAGCCCGGCGTCGGCACGCAGCGCGGCGGCCTCGTCGAGCCAGTCGAAGACGCTCTCGGGCGCGAGGACGGACGGGCGCGGTTCGGACGCGAGGGGGTGGCTCATGACCGGCACTCTGGCACGGTCGTCGCCGGCCGGGCAATGTGCCGCTCGGCACAGCTTTGGGGGGCACATCGTGGCGAATCCCCGCTTGATTCACTTGGATTTAACCTGTATTCCACTTTCAACTCACCCAAACCTCTGATTGCGCAAAAAATTCATCACGCTCTTGCAAAGACCGGGGGAAGTCGTCCTCACCCGTTCGCTACGCTCCTTGTCGATCTTCAACCGGGGGGAATGAGAAGTGGCGGACCTCGAATTCGAGCGCCGGATGAATCCGTGGCTGTTCGACGCCAACGGGAACCTGACCGCGGACGCGAAGAAGCAGTTCCCGGACCTGGCCGGGGCCAACGACGCCCCGGTCTCGCTGGGCGGCGGCCAGACCGTCAAGGCGAACCCGGCGGTGCTCCAGCAGGCGGCGCAGAACGCCTTCGCCCTGCGCGACTCGGTCAAGACCGAACTGTCCCAGCCCGGCGAGCACGTCAACGCGGCGGCCGGCGCGCTCAAGGGGTGGTCCCTCGGCACCGGGCTCACGGGCCTGTGGATGACGTGGTCCGCCCAGGCGGAAGGCCTGCGCAGCAGCATCGAGGACATCGGCAACCGGCTCCAGAGCACCTCGCAGAGCTACGCCAAGACCGAGTCGGACGTCAGCGCCGGCTTCCAGCAGGGTGCGAAGGCCTGACGGCCGCGCGAAGCAGGGACACGACGAAGACATGGTGACGTTCAACCAGCTCCAGCAGGTCGACCTCGGCAGCCTCGGTTCGGCGGCGGGCGACTTCGAAACCCTCGTCCGCAACTGGGACCTCACCCGGCGGATGCAGAACGAGGTCATCGGCACCGTCCAGCAGTCCGGCTGGCACGGAGACGCCGCGGGCCTCGCCACCGCCAAGCTCACCTGGGGCCGCGACCAGATCCACGCCGCCTTCGAGGAGGCCTCGGGCGTTGCCAGGACCCTCCGCGACGCCCACGACGAGATCACCGCCGCCAAGAAGGACCTCGACACGGCTGTGCACAACGCCACCGCCGACGGCCTCACCGTCGACGGCGAGGGCGCGGTGCACTGGCCGCCGCCCACGACGCAGGAGGACAAGCGCGACCCCGAGTACGCCAAGAGCTGGAAGGCCAAGGCCGAGACCGCCGCGAAGGCCATCGGCGACGCCCTCGACCGCGCCACCGAGGCCGACATCGCCGCCACCAACGCCCTGGGCACCGACACCGGCAGCGACAGCGGCACGTTCAACGCCACCCCGGTCGGCGGCATCCCGGAGGAGGAGGCCAAGGAGGCCACCTACATCCTCGGCCTCGGAGCCAACGCCGGCGACGCCCAGCTCCAGCACCTCCAGAGCATCCTGGACCACCACAACGGCGACCCTCGCTTCGCGACCTCCTTCTACGGCAAGCAGGACCCGGCGACCTTCCTCGCCCAGTACGGCGCGATGGCGCAGAGCGCGGACTACGGCGGCAGTTCCGCCCGCAGCGCCGCGGTCAAGGGCATCCAGAAGGACCTGGGCCTCACCCTCGCCACCGCGACCGACTCCAAGCAGGTGCCACACGTCTCCGACGACTGGGAGACCAGGCTGCGCGCCGCCGGCGCCAAGCAGATCCCCGTCCCCGCGGGCGCCGACCCCGCCCACAGCCCGTACGGCTACCAGATCCTGGCCAACGTCCTGCGGAACGGGAAGTACGACGCGCACTTCCTCGACCCGATCGCCGAGCACGTGACCCAGCTGACCAACGAGAACCCGATGCGCTGGGAGGCGGCCTCCAAGGCCACGTACCCGTTCACCGAGCTCAAGTTCATCGGCGTGCCCGACAAGGACGGCAACATCCGGGGCATCAACCCGATGTCCTCGATCCTGGACGCGCTCGGGCACAGCCCGGAGGCGGCCACCAAGTTCTTCCACGACGCGCCGACCACCTACAACCCGGACGGCACGGTCAAGAGCACCGGCGGGGAGAACACCTACCTCAAGATGCTCACCGACAGCGGCTCCCGCTCCCTGCTGCTCGACCAGCAGTACCCGCCGCGACCGAACCCGGGCACCGCCGACCCCTTCGACGTCACCTCCCTCGGCCACGCCCTGGAGGCCGCGACCACGGGTAGGGCGTGGGACGACGTGCACGGCAAGTTCCCGCAGCACACGGCGGACATGAAGTCCGTCATGCAGCAGGTCGTGAACAGGTTCGGTACCGGCGACGGTCCGGACCTCCTCAACGGCGGACAGTTCGCGAACCTCAACGGCAGCCTCGGCAACATGACCGCCAACTACATCGGCGACGTCCAGGACTCGCTGGAAGGGGCGGGCGGCACGTCGAAGCTCCTCGACCAGGGCGCCGTGACGCGCCTGGTCGGCACGCTCGGCCGGAACCCGGACGCCTACGCGGCGATCGCCGCCGGGCAGCAGGCCTACACCACGGCCCAGATCCAGGACGTCTTCGCCCATCCCGAGCTGCACAAGGACATGGCCATGGCGGTCGAGAACCTCGCCAAGCCGGCCGGCCAGGTCAACGGCCTGATCACCAGCGCGATGGTCGACGAGGTGTACAACAAGCACGCCGCCAGCGACGCCGAGTACAACGCCGCGATCGACACCAAACGGGAACTCGCCGGCCAGCTCTGGTCGTTCGCCGGTGACGCGTTGAAGGAGCGGGCACCGCTGATCGGCGAGGGCGTCGACAACGTGGCCAACCAGATCATGGACAACGTCGCCGCCGGCTACAAGGTGGACACCCACAACGCCGCGAGCGACGAGGCCGTTGCGGCGAAGCAGAACGCCGAGACCAACGCTCAGCAGGCGATCGTCAACGCGGTCCGCGACGCCGGGCGCACCGCAGGCGTCGACCCCAACTACCTCGACGACGTGGCCCGCCGGGCCGCCCAGGAGGAGAACACCGGCTACACCAGCGGCAGGGACAGCTTCGGCACGGCCTTCCGCAAGTAGGACCGGCATCCGGAAGAGCCGTACCTCCCACCACGACCGAGAGTGTTGAGACATGGTTGACGTCGCCCACATCATCCCGCCGTCCCCGGACGACCCGCCCCGGCGGCCGTCCCGGGTCCGCCCCTGGCACGCCGCCGTCGCCCTCGTGGTGGCGGCGGCGGTGGGCGGCGGGCTCTACGTGTGGAAGCCCTGGCAGTCGGTCGATGTCCCGGCCAGTGCGTGCTGGGGGCTCCTCACCGGCGACCAGATCAGGCCCCTGGTCGGCGCGGACGGCCAGGCCCACGAGATCTCTTCGGGAGGCGACCTGTCAGGGGGCAGCCAGACGGTGCGGTGCGGGGTGGCGTGGCGCCCCGCCTCCGGTGAGTTCGCCGTGGAGATCGAGGTCACGCAGGTGCTGGAGTCCACCTACCAGTCGGAGGTCCGATCGATGACCTCCGCCGTGGCCGCGAACAACGGGACGACGACGCTCGACCTCGGCACCGGGACGAGCGGCTGGATCTATCGCGGCGCCGCGCCACGCGTGCTCTTCCGGTGCGACAGCCATCGGCAGTCACCCGCGGACAACGTCTACCGCGAGATCGTCGTCTCCGGCGCCACCACGCTGTCGGGACGGCCGACCCGGGAGGTCGTCCAGGACTATGCCGACCTCGCGCTGCGTACCGCCCGGGAGGTCGTCCGCCAGGAGGGCTGCCCCGACGTCCACCTGGTCGAGCGTGCCCCCGTCGTCCCCGCCAAGTGACCCCGGGCTTTGCCCGGGGTGGCGGCGAGCAGGCAAGATAGCCGGGTGACCCTCCTTGATCTGATGCCGAAGCCCGCCACGCCCGATGCGCTGTACGAGACGTTCGCAGCCTGGGCGGAGGAACGGGGGATCACGCTGTACCCGGCGCAGGAGGAGGCGCTGATCGAGCTGGTCTCGGGGAACAACGTGATCCTGGCGACGCCGACCGGCTCGGGGAAGAGCCTGGTGGCCGCGGGGGCGCACTTCGCCGCGTTGGCGGAGGGGCAGCGGACGTTCTACACCGCGCCGATCAAGGCGCTGGTGTCGGAGAAGTTCTTCGACCTGGTCAAGATGTTCGGCACCGAGCAGGTCGGCATGATGACCGGCGACGCGAGCGTGAACCCGACGGCGCCGATCATCTGCTGCACCGCCGAGGTGCTGGCCCAGATCGCGCTGCGGGACGGCGCGCGGGCGGACATCGGCCAGGTGGTCATGGACGAGTTCCACTTCTACGCGGAGCCGGACCGCGGCTGGGCCTGGCAGGTGCCGCTGCTGGAGCTGCCGCAGGCGCAGTTCCTGCTGATGTCGGCGACGCTCGGCGACGTGCGCCGCTTCGAGGAGGACCTGACCCGTCGGACGGGCCGTCCGACGACCGTGGTGCGCAACGCGACCCGCCCGGTGCCGCTCTTCTACGACTACCGCCGCACCAATATGCACGACACGCTGGAGGAGCTGCTGCAGACCGGCCAGGCGCCGGTCTACGTCGTGCACTTCACGCAGAAGGAGGCGGTGGAGCGGGCGCAGTCGCTGATGAGCATCAACATGTGCTCGAAGGCGGAGAAGGAAGCCATCTCCGACCTGATCGGCAACTTCCGCTTCACCACCAAGTTCGGCCGCAACCTGTCCCGTTTCGTGCGTCACGGCATCGGCGTGCACCACGCGGGCATGCTGCCGAAGTACCGTCGGCTGGTCGAACGCCTCGCCCAGGCGGGCCTGTTGAAGGTGATCTGCGGGACCGACACGCTCGGCGTCGGCGTCAACGTGCCGATCCGCACGGTGCTGTTCACCGCGCTGTCCAAGTACGACGGACAGCGCGTGCGCATCCTGCGCGCCCGTGAGTTCCACCAGATCGCCGGCCGGGCGGGCCGGGCCGGCTTCGACACCGTCGGCCAGGTGGTGGCGCAGGCGCCGGAGCACGTGATCGAGAACGACAAGGCGATCGCCAAGGCCGGGGACGACCCGAAGAAGAAGCGCAAGGTGGTGCGCAAGAAGGCGCCGGAGGGCTTCGTCGGCTGGTCGGAGGAGACCTTCGAGCGGCTGATCGCCGCCGATCCGGAGCCGCTGGTCTCCCGGTTCAAGGTCAGCCACGCGATGCTGCTGTCGGTGATCGGCCGCCCGGGCAACGCCTTCGAGGCGATGCGCAAGCTGCTGACCGACAACCACGAGGACAAGACCGCGCAGCGCCGGCACATCCGCACGGCCATCGCCATCTACCGTTCGCTGCTGGAGGGCGGCGTGGTGGAGCGGCTGCCGGAGCCGGACGCCGAGGGCCGCATCGTCCGGCTCACCCTGGACCTGCAGGAGAACTTCGCGCTCAACCAGCCGCTGTCCACCTTCGCGCTGGCCGCCTTCGAACTCCTCGACCCGACCTCGCCCTCGTACGCCATGGACGTGATCTCCGTCGTCGAGGCGACCCTGGACGACCCGCGCCAGATCCTCGCCTCGCAGCAGAACAAGGCGCGCGGGGAGGCCGTCGGCGAGATGAAGCGCGACGGCATCGAGTACGAGGAGCGGATGGAGCGGCTCCAGGAGATCACCTACCCGAAGCCGCTGGAGGAACTGCTCACCCACGCCTACGAGGTGTACCGCCGGGCGCACCCCTGGATCGGCGACCACCAGCTGCAGCCGAAGTCGGTGGTCCGCGACCTGTACGAGCGGGCGATGACCTTCTCGGACTACGTCGGCTTCTACGAGCTGGCCCGCACCGAGGGCATCGTGCTGCGCTACCTGGCCGGTGCGTACAAGGCGCTGGAGCAGACCGTCCCCGAGGACGTGAAGACGGACGACCTCAAGGACGTCATCGCCTGGCTGGGCGAGCTGGTCCGCCAGGTCGACTCCAGCCTGCTGGACGAGTGGGAGCAGCTGGCCAACCCGACCGAGGCCGCCACGGCGGAGGTCACGCTGGACGACAAGCCGGCGCCGGTCACCGCGAACGCGCGCGCCTTCCGGGTGCTGGTGCGCAACGAGATGTTCCGCCGGGTCGAGCTGTGCGCGCTGGAGCACTGGGACGAACTCGGTGAGCTGGACGGCGAGTACGGCTGGGACGCGGACCGCTGGGCGGACGCCATGGACGGGTACTGGGACGAGTACGACGACCTCGGCACCGGCCCGGACGCCCGCGGCCCGAAGATGCTGATCATCGAGGAGGAGGACTCCGCCTGGAAGGTCCGACAGATCTTCGACGACCCGGAGGGCGACCACGACTGGGGCATCAGCGCCGAGGTGGACCTGTTCGGTTCGGACGAGGAGGGCCGGGCGGTGCTGCGGGTGACCGCGGTGGACCGGCTGGGCGGCTGACCGGGCGTCAATCACGGTGAGGGGGCTCGGCGTTGCCGGGCCCCCTCGGGCGTTCACCGCCGGGGTTTCGCATCCGGCGGTCCTACATCCAGGGGCCTGACATCCAGGGGTCCTGCATCCAGCCGTCTGGCGTCCAGCCGTCCTACATCCAGACGAACGGCGAGCCGGCCGCGTAGGAGAGCGCACGGGTGGCCTCGTCCAGCATCTGCTCGGTGCTGGGCGTCGTGGCGGTGGGCGTCGGGCCGGTCGCGGCCGGCGCGCCCGCGCCGGTCGGGGTGCCGGGTGCCGTGCGGCCGTCGCCGGTGCGGGAGCTGGTGACGGTCACGTAGTGCCCGACCGCCTCGACCCGCGCCTCGCCGACCGCCTTCGCGGCGCCGGCGGGCTGGGCGGGGGCGATGGTGGTGTCCGCGAGGATGAAGGCGACCGAACCGGGCTTGGCCCGCAGGGCGTCGGCGGCCTTGGCGGCGGAGGCCTGGTCGGGGAAGCGCAGCAGGGTGACGCTGCTGAGGACGGGGCGGTCCTGGCCGGTGAAGCTGACGGTCAGGTAGGCCTGGCAGCCGGATTCCTTCAGCGGGTCCTGGGTGCGGTCCTGCAGTACCTCGGCGCAGTTCTCGCCCTGCCGGGCGCCGTTGCGCCGCGCCTTGTAGGCGCCGACCTCGACGGGCCGCTGGGCGGGGAAGATGTTGTCGACGTTGAGGGCTTCGGGGTCGGTGCGCGGCGGCGCGGAGCCGACCACGGGCGGCGTCTTGGTCGAGTCCTTGGTGGACGGGCCGAGCCCGGGTATGTAGTCGCCGGGCATCGGGCGGCTGATGAGCCATCCGCCGGCGGCGACCACGCCGACCATGACGATCCAGCCCGCCGCCCGGCGGCCCGTCAGCCGTCGGCCCCGCCTGCGGCCCGGGGCTCCGGCGGCCGTCCCGCCGGTGTCGGCGCCCCCGCCGGTCCGCTGTCCTGCCTGGCCTTCCCGGCCTTCTCCCGGAGTCGGGGTGCGCTCCCCCTGCGTGGTCATGGCGCAGATTCTAAGCACCGCCCGGGTGGTCTGGATCACTGGGTCGGGGGTTGTCGATCTTCACCCTGCGCCCCCTCGGACCGACCGGATACCTACCCGCCGGTAACCGCCTCCCCCGGCCACCGTCAAGCGCGTGACCAGCGCCGACGCCGTGAGCTTCGACACTGTGGCAATCGGCACATCCTCACGCCGATCTTCTGGCGGGTTTGCTCTGGCGCCGCTCGATCACCACCAGGCAGGATCACCCCATGGATCTGCTCGATACCCTCACCGCCAAGGGCCTGCGCGGCGAAGTCCCGACCCGCGAGGAGGCCCTGGCCGTCCTCGCCACCACCGACGACGAGCTGCTCGACGTGGTCGCCGCGGCCGGCAAGGTGCGCCGCCGCTGGTTCGGCCGCCGGGTCAAGCTCAACTACCTGGTGAACCTGAAGAGCGGGCTCTGCCCGGAGGACTGCTCGTACTGTTCGCAGCGGCTCGGGTCCAAGGCCGAGATCCTCAAGTACACGTGGCTCAAGCCGGACCAGGCCGCCGACGCGGCCCGCGCCGGGGTGGCCGGCGGCGCCAAGCGGGTCTGCCTGGTGGCCAGCGGCCGCGGCCCGACGGACCGCGACATCGACCGGGTCACCGACACGATGGCCGCCATCAAGGAGGCCGACCCCCAGGTCGAGATCTGCGTCTGCCTCGGCCTGCTCTCCGACAACCAGGCGGAACGCCTCAAGGCGGCGGGCGCCGACGCGTACAACCACAACCTCAACACCTCCGAGGGCACCTACGGGACCATCACCAGCACCCACACCTACGCGGACCGGGTGGACACCGTGCAGAAGGCGCACGGTGCGGGCCTGTCCGCCTGCTCCGGCCTGATCGCCGGCATGGGCGAGAGCGACGAGGACCTGGTCGACGTGGTCTTCGCGCTGCGCGAGCTGGGCTCGGACTCCGTCCCGGTCAACTTCCTGATCCCCTTCGAGGGCACCCCGCTCGCCAAGGAGTGGAACCTCACCCCGCAGCGCTGCCTGCGCATCCTGGCGATGGTCCGCTTCGTCAACCCGGACACCGAGGTGCGGATCGCCGGCGGCCGCGAGGTGCACCTGCGCTCGATGCAGCCGCTCGGCCTGCACATCGCCAACTCCATCTTCCTCGGCGACTACCTGACCAGCGAGGGCCAGGCCGGGCAGGCCGACCTCGACATGATCAAGGACGCCGGCTTCGAGGTCGAGGGGGCCGGCGAGGCCACCCTGCCGCGCCACCGCGCCGACCTCGCCGAGGCCGCCCAGGCGGCCCACGCCGGTGGCGGCTGCGGCAGCGCGGCCTCGGCCTCGGCCTGTGGCAGCGGCGGCGGCTGCGGCCCGTGCGGCGGGCACGCGCACGCCGCGCCCGCGTCGGCCGCGTCGGCCGCGTCGGCCGCGTCGGTCGCGTCGGTCGAAGAGGCCACGGAGGCCGCAGAGGGCGGCGAGCTGCGCAGCGACCTGGTCAAGGTCCGCCGCCGCGGCGCCGGCACCGAACTCGCCCCCAACGCCTGACCGTTCCACCACTCAGGAGAGTCGCCCACCATGCCCCAGCTGTCCGCGGACACGCTGCTCACCCTCGACCGCGCCCACGTCTGGCACCCGTACGGGCCGATGCCCGGCACCGTCACGCCGTACGTGGTCGAGTCCGCCTCGGGCGTCCGGCTGCGCCTGGCCGAGCCCGTCGCGGGCGGGCGGCGCGAGCTGGTCGACGGGATGTCGTCCTGGTGGGCGGCGATCCACGGCTACCGGCACCCCGTCCTGGACGAGGCGGTGCGCGAGCAGCTGGGGCGGATGAGCCACGTGATGTTCGGCGGGCTCACCCACGAGCCCGCCGTCCGGCTGGCCGCCAGGCTGGTCGAGATCACCCCGGAGCCGCTGCAGCACGTCTTCCTCGCCGACTCGGGCTCGGTCGCGGTCGAGGTCGCGATGAAGATGTGCCTGCAGTACTGGCAGTCCACCGGGCGGCCGCAGAAGCGCCGGCTGCTGACCTGGCGCGGCGGCTACCACGGCGACACCTTCCACCCGATGTCGGTCTGCGACCCGGACGGAGGGATGCACCACCTGTGGGGCGGGGTGCTGCCCGGGCAGCTCTTCGCGCCGCAGCCGCCGGCCGGGTTCGACGCCCCGCTCGACGCCGAATACGCGGCCCGCTTCGAGGAGTTGATGGCGCGTCACGCGGACGAGCTGGCCGCCGTCATCGTCGAACCGGTGGTCCAGGGCGCGGGCGGGATGCAGTTCCACTCCCCCGCCTACCTGCGGATGCTGCGCGAACTCTGCGACCGCCACGGCGTGTTGCTGGTCTTCGACGAGATCGCCACCGGATTCGGCCGCAGCGGCGCCCTGTTCGCCGCCGACCACGCGGGCGTCTCGCCGGACGTGATGTGCCTCGGCAAGGCCCTCACCGGCGGCTACCTGACCCTGGCCGCCGCGCTGTGCACCGGCGAGATCGCCGACGGGATCAGCCGCGGCGAGATGCCGGTGCTCGCGCACGGCCCGACGTTCATGGGCAACCCGCTGGCCTGCGCCGCCGCCAACGCCTCGCTGGACCTGCTGCTCGGGCAGGACTGGGCGGTGGAGGTCAAGCGGATCGAGGGCGGGCTGCGCGACGGCCTCGCGGCGGCCGCGAGCCTGCCGGGCGTGCACGACGTACGGGTCCAAGGGGCCATCGGCGTCGTCCAGTTGGACCACCCGGTGGACGTGCCGGCGGCGACCGAGGCCGCCGCCCGCGAGGGCGTCTGGGTGCGGCCCTTCCGGGACCTGATCTACACCATGCCCCCCTATGTGACGGAGGACGCGGACGTGGCACGGATCGCCGCCGCCGTGACCGCCGCGGCGGTGGCGGGATGAGCGCGCAGGACCGGGGGACGACCTCGCACGACGATGCCGGGACGGCGGCCCGCATCCTGTTCGTGACGGGGACCAACACCGACGTCGGCAAGACCGTCGCCACTGCGGCCCTCGCCTCGGCGGCGCTGCGCGCGGGCCGGAAGGTCGCCGTCCTCAAGCCGGGGCAGACCGGTGTGACCGACGAGGGGCCCGGCGACGCGGCCGAAGTCCGGCGCCTCACCGGCGCCTTGACGGATGACCAGCTGACGATCCGTGAACTCGCCCGCTACCCCGATCCGCTGGCGCCCGACACCGCCGCGCGGCGGTCCGGACTGCCGTACCTCTCCCCCGCCGACGTGGTGTCCGAGGTCGCCGAACTCGCCGCCGGCCACGACCTGGTCCTGGTCGAGGGCGCGGGCGGCCTGCTGGTCCGCTACGACGACGAGGGCCGCACCCTCGCCGACCAGGCCCGGGCCGTCCTCGACGCCGGGCTGCCGGCCGAGGTCCTGCTGATCGCCTCGGCGGGGCTCGGCACGCTCAACATCGTCGCCCTCACCGCGGAGGCGCTGGCGGCCCGACGGCTCCCCCTCACCGGTGTCGTGGTCGGCTCCTGGCCCGCAGCCCCCGGCCTGGCCGAACGCTGCAACCTGGCCGACCTGCCGCGCTCGGCCGGGGCCCCGCTGCTCGGCGCCCTGCCGGAACGGGCAGGGCAGGCCGAGGACTTCGCCGCCCTCGCCGCCGCCTCGCTCGCCCCCGAACTGGGCGGCAGTTGGGACGCGGAGCACTTCGCCCACGTCCATCGGCCCGAACCCACCCCGCTTCGCTCGAAGGTGTGATCTCCGTCCGAAGCATGGCCATGGGTGCCGGTGGCTGAATACCGTTCCTTCCATGACAGACGGGCTGACCGTGGACGAGGCCCTGCGGGCCTTGGCCGCCCTGGAGGCGGCGTGGAAGGACGACGACGAGGCACTGTCCGCCCTTGCGGCGGGCAGCACCGGTGAACAGCCGTTGCCGGCGCTGGTCGCCGCGTACGGCGAGCACGCGATGGACACCCTGATGGCGCTCGCCTTCGGCCTGCGCTCCAGCATGAGCGACGAGGAGATCGCCGAGATCTCCGACGCGGTCAGCTCCAACATCGGAGCGAGGATGAGCGCCCTGCTCACCCAGACCCTCAAGGCCTGGGGCGCCGTCGCCGCCCCCGACGACCTCGGCGTCACCAAGATCATCGCCCATACGGTGATCGACGCGATGCGGGCCGTCACCGAGGACCCGAGCAAGACCGAAGTCCTGCCGCTCCTCGCGACCTTCCGCAGCTACGCCCTCAACGGCGTTTGAGAACCGGCCACTTCGGCGCGGGCTCCGAGAACCCCCTTGGATCCCGCGCTGGTTGCCGCGCCGGCACCCACGTCTACCCGCCGACAGGGTGCGCATGCGAGCCGCCTTGGTGTGTAATCACGCTGAGCCGGAATGCACGGGGCGAGGGGAGAGCCTGGTGGACGAGCTGCAGCCGACCGACCCGCGGCAGGTGGGGCGGTACCGGATCACCGGGCTGCTGGGCGCCGGCGGGATGGGCCGGGTCTACCTCGGGCAGTCGCCCAGCGGGCGGGCGGTCGCGGTGAAGGTGGTCCGGCCCGAACTCGCTCAGGACCCGGAGTTCCGCCGCAGGTTCGCCCGCGAGGTGGCCTCCGCCCGGCGGGTCAACGGCTTCTTCACCGCCGCCGTGGTCGACGCCGACCCCGAGGGCGCGACCCCCTGGCTCGCCACCGCCTACGTCCCCGGCATGCCCCTGGACCAGGCCATAGCCACCCACGGCCCCTGGCCGGTGGACTCCGTACGGGCGCTCGGCGCGGGCCTCGCCGAGGCGCTGGAGGCCGTCCACGCCGCCGACCTGGTCCACCGCGACCTCAAGCCCTCCAACGTCCTGCTCGCCCCGGACGGCCCCCGGGTGGTCGACTTCGGCATCTCGGTGGCCGCCGAAGCCACCGCGCTCACCCGCACCGGGATGATCGTCGGCACCCCCGGCTTCATGGCCCCCGAACAGCTCACCGGAGCGCCCGTCACCCCCGCCACCGACGTGTTCGCCCTCGGCGCCGTGCTGGCCTACGCGGCCACCGGCACCGGCCCGTTCGGCACCGGCTCGGCCCAGGCCCTCAACTTCCGCATCGCGTACGAGGAACCGGACCTCTCGCAGCTACCGCAGGGGCTGGAGATCATCGCCCGCTGCCTGGCCAAGGACCCCGCACAGCGGCCGACGGTGACCGCCCTCATCCAGGAACTCGCCCTGGTGACGGTCGAGAACCGGACACCCACCGAGGTCGACGCCCCGCAGCCGACGGCCTGGCTCCCCACCCCCGTCGCCCGCGCCCTGCCCGGCACGGCGATCGCCCCGCCGAGCGCAGCCGCGCCGACGCCCGCTCTTCCGCCGGCCCGTCGGCCCTCCGTCCTCCCCTTCTGGCTGGCCATCGCGGCCCTGGCCCTCGCCATGTTCCTTCCGCCCACGGTGGGGTCGTCGGTCGCCATCACGAGCATGGCCCGGGGCTCCTGGCCGTACGTCGCAGCCGCCGCCTTCGGCTCCGCCACCTGTGCGACAGCGCTCTACTTCGCGCGCCGCGGACGCACGCGCCCCGTCCCGCGCTGGCCCCGGTACCTGCACGGTGTTGCGGCGGTCGTCAACACCGCGATCATCGTCCTCTTCTTCAGCATGCTGGCAAGCCGCCACGGCATCGGCACGATCAGCTCCGGCGTGTACACCTACCTGTTCGGAGCCGCGTGCCTCGTCTACGGCCTCGTCCGCTTCCCCTCCTCGAAGCGGACCACGCCCACGGTGTAGGCCGCCCGTCTCAGAGTTGGGATCTCAGGACGTCGAACTCGCAGCCCGGCGAGTTCGGGTCGAAGCCGTGCTCGATCAGCCAGCGGACCGCCAGCAGGCTGCGCAGGGACCACCAGGCGCGGATCACGTCGAGGTCGACATCGGTGCCGTAGCCGGCGAGGACGTCGCCGAGGTGTTCCTGGTGCCCGAGGGTCAGGACGGCGAGGTCGAAGAGGGCGTCGCCCCGGCTCGCTTCGGACCAGTCGATCACGCCGGTGACCTCGTCACCGGCGACAAAGATGTGGGCGACCTGCAGGTCCCCGTGGATGAACGCCGGTGTCCACGGGCGCAGCGCACGCCCGGCGATGCGGCGGTTGCGGGTGACCAGGTCGGCCGGGAGCACGTCGTTCGCCAGGAGCCAGGCGCATTCGTCGTCGAGGCCCGAGGCGAGCTCGTCAACACTCCGACCGGGCCAGGGCGGCAGCGGCGCGTCGTGCAGCCTCCGGACGGCGGCTCCGGCTGCCGCCCACGCCGCGGGCGAGGCGGTCGACGGCTCGCCGAGGCGGCCGAGCGCCGTGCCGGGGAGAGCGGCGAGTGCGAGCACGGGCGGTTTGCGCCACAGGACTTCGGGGGTCGGGACCGGTGCCAGGGCCATCGCCTCGACCTCGATGTCGGTGCGGGCCTGGTCGGCGTCGACCTTCAGGAACACGTCGCCGACGCGGAGGGTCGCGCGCTCGTTGTGGGCGACGACGAGCTCGACTTCTTCCATGGCGACCATTGTCGCGGGGACGACCGCCGGAGTCGCGCGGGTTTAACGCGGCGCGGGCTTCGAGGTTCTCGAAGCCCGCGCTGGTGGCTAGGGCCGTGTCCTTATCCACCCTGCGGCGAGGGCGAATCCGCCCGTTGATGCGGTCAGGAAGATGAGGACGAAGGCGAGCGCCGTCGCGGAGGTGGGGACACCCTCGGGGATCGCGAGGAGGACGGCACCCGCGATCACGAGCCCCCCGACGACGATGACGCCGGCGCCGACTACGGCCGCATACCTCTGCGGAGGACGACGACCAGCCGCTCGATGACGTCCGGCCGGGCGGCCCCGAGGTCGATCAGGACGACGCCGGTGGCCTTCGCCGAGCGCCAGTCGATACCCAGGGAGGGGAGTTTGACGTCGGCGGCGCTCAGGACGGCCTGGAGGTCGTCGAGGATGTCCGCGGCGGTGCGACGGTCCTCGGCCGTCATTTTGTCGATCATGCTGCTCATGAGGCATCTCACAGTTCGGTGTTCGTGATCCAGCGCGGTTCGGTCTCCCACTCCACGCCGCCGGTGAGCGGCCGGAGGAAGGCGAACCCGTGCTGCCACCCCATGAAGGCGGCCCAGCACCCCGAGCGGACGTCGAAGACCCGCTCCCCGATGGTGGAGGGCCGGTAGGGGGAGGACGGCGGCGCCACCCTCCGGGCGGTCGGCGCCGCCGGGGCGATGGAATTGGCGCTCAGTCGCGCCTCGGGCACGGCATCCCCGCACTGCGGACACCGGCAGGGCGGGAAGTTCCGCCGCAAGATAAGGCTTTCGGGAGATTGTGCGTTCGTCATATCCACTGAATAGCTCCTCTCTGTTGAGATCCCCTCACCAAGAGTGGCCAGCCGTGGCTAGCATCGGAAGGAATTCACTTTGACAGCACGTTCTGTGGAATTGGGTGATCACCGTGCCCCAGCAGGAACTTGACCCCATCTCATCCCCCAACGCCGCCATCGGCGTCCAGCTTCGACGCTTCCGCATAGCACGGGGGCTCACGCAGGTTCAGCTCGGAAAGCTGATCAACTACAGCGACTCGCTCATCTCCATGATCGAGAACGGCGACCGTCCCGCTCCGCTGAACCTCCTCAGGCGGGCCGACAAGGTGCTCGACACCTGCGGAGCGCTTGAACTCCTGTACTGGAGCACGAAGAGCAGCACGCTGATCGGCGGATTCCCCGCCTACATCGAACACGAGACCAAAGCCTCGGCGTTCAAGATCTACGAGCTGAACGTCATTCCCGGGCTGCTCCAGACCCGGGGCTACGCCTCCGCGCTCATCAACGCCTCGGCCAGACGAGGTGAAGTCCCCGAAGACAAGGCCATCGAACGGCTGAATGTCCGGATGGCGCGGCAGGCCATGCTGTACCGAGAACCCGCTCCCTCAGTCCACATCGTCATGGAGGAGAGCTGCCTGCGGCCCGTTGGCGGCCCCTTCGTCATGGCCGAACAGCTTCGTCGGCTGGAGAGCGTGGCCGGCCTGCCGCACGTCATGCTGCAGATCGCCCCGTCCAGCCTCGGCGAAAACCTCCCCGCGAGCAAGGCGTTCACGCTCCTGACCGCCCCGGACGGGACATGGATGGCCTACCTGGAAACCCTCCAGCGGGGCTATGTCGAACGAGACGACAAGGACAAGATCCGCTCCCTGGCGGAGGCTTACGATTGGCTCCAGGCCCAAGCGCTGTCATGTGCGGACTCTCTGATGCTCATCCGCACCCGTCTCAAGGAGTTCCACGCCATGTTCCCCATCGCGACGGTGAAGCCCACCTCCTGGCTGAAGTCCTCGTACAGCGACGGCGGTGGCCAGTGCGTCGAGGTCGCGCCAGGACTCCCGGGTGTCCTTCCCGTCCGCGACAGCAAGGACCCCCACGGCCCGCAGCTCGCCTTTGGCACGGACGCCTGGCGGTCGTTCATCGCCGGAATCAAGGCCGACGAGTTCGGCACCGTCTGATCTGCTCATCTACCAACTAGGGGAGATTCCTTGCGATTACCCGATCGCCCGAATCCACTCAGCTTCTCCTTACTCGGCGCGCTGCGGGTGCAGCACGCCGACACTGCCATCGAACTGGGTGCGCCACGGCAGCGGGCCGTTCTGGCCGCTCTTCTCCTGCGGCCGAACTCGGTGGTCACAGTCGATGAGCTGATCGTCGACCTGTGGGGCGAGCAACCGCCCGGGTCTCCCACCGTCACCCTCCGCTCCTACATCTCCCAACTGCGCAAACTGCTGGAGCCCGCCCGCGAATCCCCCATCGTCCTGGTCTCCCAGGCGGGTGGCTACCGTCTTGCAATCGACCCCTCTCACGTGGACGTCTGGCAGGTCAAGCAGCTCCGCGAGCTCGCGGGCAGGCACTCCGTCGAGCAGCCTCAACAGGCTCGACATCACCTCCATGAAGCCCTCTCGCTCTGGAGCGGCGAACCGCTCCTCGGCCTGCCCGGGCCCCTCATGCAGCGCGAGCGCGACCGGCTCTCGGAACTCCGCCTCACCCTTCTCGAAGAACGCCTCGCCCTCGACGTCACCCTCGCCGCCCCCTCCGAACTCCTCCCCGAGCTGCAAGTCCTCGCCGCGGACCACCCCTTCCGGGAACGCCTCCAGGGCCTGCTCATCCGCGCCCTGCACCGCCAATCCCGCACTGACGAGGCCCGCGCCGTCTACGACGCCCTCCACACCCGCCTCGTCGAACACCTTGGCATCGAGCCCGGCCCCGAACTCGCCGCCCTGCGGGCCGAATTGGACGAGCAGGACCAACTCCCCCCAGAGCTCCCGCACTTCACCGGCCGACACGACCACGTCGCCCGCATCCACCAGGCCCTGACCGGCCAAACCCGCCCCGGCCTCAGCCTGGTGACCGTCACCGGCATGGCCGGAGTCGGAAAGACCACCCTCGCCGTGCAGGCCGCCCACACCCTGCGCCCGGACTTTCCCGACGGCCGTCTCCACGCGGACCTCCGCGGCGCCGACCTGGTGCCCGCCAGCCCGTCCGACATCCTCGCGGACTTCCTCACCACCCTCGGCGTGCGCCCCGAGGCCGTCCCCAAGGACCTCCCCGGCCGGTCCGCACTGTTCCGGACCACCACCGCCGACAAACGGCTGCTGCTCCTCCTCGACAACGCCCGCGACGACGCCCAGGTCCAGCCACTCCTCCCCGGCTCCCCCGACTGCGCGGTGCTCGTCACCAGCCGCACGATGCTCAGCAGCGTGCCGTCCGTCCTGCACCTCGCCCTGGACGTGTTCAGCAAGGACGAAGCGATCAGCCTGCTCGACTCGGTCATCGGCACGGCACGCCGGGCCGCCCAGAACGACCAGGCCGAGCTGCTGGTCGAGGCCTGCGGCCGGCTCCCGCTCGCGGTACGGATCGCCGCAGCCCAACTCGTCTCGGCGCCCCACCGACCGATCGGTGATCTCGTCCGGCGCCTGGCCGACGACCGCGTGGGCATCACCGCGCTGCGCACCCGGACCGTCGCCATCGAGCAGGTCTTCGAGCTCGGCTACCTGCTGCTCGAACCGCCCCTGGCCACCGCCTTCCGCAAACTCTCCTGGGTGGAGCCGGACATCGGCCTGGCGTCGGCGGCCGCCGTCCTGGGGCTGCCCGACGACCAGGCGGAGCGCCTGGCGGAGTCGCTGGTGGACCAGGCGCTCCTGGAGTCGACGGCCCCCGGCCGCTACCGCTTCCACGACCTGGTCCGCGCCTTCGCCCGCCGGACGTCGCTGCGGCGCGGCCCTGCCGAACGCGCCGCCGCTCGCCAACGCCTGCTGACCCTGCTGCTCGGCCGGGCCCGTACGGCCTTCGCCCTCGCCGTCCCCGGCGACCCGGTGGCCGAGGTCTTCGGCGGGGCGCTGCCTGCCCGCCCGGTCTTCAAGGATCTGCCGCACGCCCGCCGGTGGGCGCGAACCGATACCCCCGCAGCGATCGCCCTCGCGGCCGCCGTCGCCACGGACGCGAGAGCGAACGCGAACGCGCCCACCGCGCCGACGCCCGATACGGCTGAAGCGACCGAGACGGCCGAACTACGCTCCGCCATCGACCTCCTGATCGCCCTGAGCCCGCTCGGCCTCGGCGCCTTCGGCGGCCGCGCGGAGGAGGCGGCCCGGCTGCTGATCGCCGCCGCGGTCGAGCGCGGCGACCGTGCCGCGGAGGGCCGTTCCCGCTTCCTCCTGGGAACCGTTCTGCTGGCCCGGGCCCGGCTCGACGAGGCGGGCGACCAGGCCCGCAGGGCGGCACGGGCCTGCCAGGAGGCGGGCGACCGGGCCGTGCTCCGGCAGGCCCTGAACGACCTGGGCCTGATCGCCCAGGCCGAGGGGCGGCACGAGGAGGCGATCGCCGCCTTCGACGAGTCGGCGGCTCTCGCCCGCCGACTCGGCCACCGCTCGGGCGAGGTGGCGAGCACCGCGAACGCGGCCCTGTCCCGGATCCGCAGCGGCCACGCCGCCGAGGCGGCGGCCACCTGCCGGCGGCTCCTCGCCGAACCCGCAGACAACCCCACCGCCACCGCCGACGCCGGGATGACCGCGTACGTGCACTACGTCCTCGGCCTCGCCTACCAGGTGCTGGACCGGCTCGACGACGCCGCGGCGCAGCTGCGCTCCTGCATCGACCGCGCCGGCCCGGCCGGGGACCTGGACCGCGAGTCGGCTGCCCGGAGCCGGCTGGCGGACGTCCTGCGGCTGCTCGGACGGGTGGACGAGGCCGTGCAGCACGCGGAGCGGGCCCTGGCTCTCGCAACGAAGGGTGGGCGACAGCGCGAACGCGCCCTCGCCCACCTGGTGTTGGCCAACGCGATGACGGCCCGCGGTGATCACGCGGCCGCGCGGCAGCACGAGGAGCAGGCGCACCTGCTGCTCGGCCCGCAGAGCGCTGGGGAGTCCGCCGTCGCAACGCTGCTGCCGACCGCACCGACCGAGCCGGCCGCCACCGCCCGGCCCGTCACACCCCCTGAGGCTTGACGACGACGAGGCCGGTCCCGTTCCAGACGATCTTCCCGGACAGGCACTGCACGTCCTCCGACCCGCCGCAGACCTGGCTCGGCGGCGTGGTCGGCGTGCCGTGCCGCACGGGATCCCCCGTGCCCAGGGCGAAGGCGCCCACCCCCGCGGCCAGCACGGCCGCCCCGGCAACCACCGCGCGGACACCAAACGTTCGTAACACTGCTGACGCTCCTTGCTTTCCTGCCTGACCGGACGACCACATGCTCACAGCAGCCGGTAGACAGCCGATCAACACCCCGATCCCCCCGCTCCGACCCCTGCGGCGCCTCCCCTGCGGCGCCTCAGCGCCCTTCCCGGACCAGGAACGGCCCGGAATTCCACTGCAGGGCCGCCGGCCCGCCGGTGGGCCAGTCGTGGTCCAGGCGGCGGCGGTCCCGGCCGAGGGCGCCGAGGTCCAGGGGGTGGAGGGCGCCGGTGACCAGGCCGGTGGCCTCGGCGGCGGTGAGCGGCATGACCGTCACGTACTGGGCGTCGTCGCCGCCCATCCAGTCGATGAACTCGGTGAAGATCCAGACGAACCGCTGCGAGCAGTCCCGGCAGCGCCGGACGGCGACGGAGAAGTGCGAGCCGTCCACGACCTCGGCCTCGTGCTCGAACCGCTCCCGCTGCCCCCGCCACACGGCCTGCGCGTCCTCTCCGTAACACTTCGCGCAGCCGAACTCCATCATCGGCCTTCTCATCGGTCGACTCCTGTTCCGCCTGTTCCGCGACGTCCCGTCGCGGCCCATGATGCCCGGAGATGCCGACACCGGCGCCGAGTATCGGCGTTGCGCCGGTCACCCGCCGGGCGGTGTCCCGGTCCGCCGAGAGATGACCGACCCGCCGTTCCCGCCCTGCCACCGACCGGCGCCGCCCGCCCACGGAACGCCCGTACGCAGGTGGAACCCGGTACCGGGCCCGCCGACGCCCCGCTTCTCCCGGATCCCGGGCACCCCGACCTTCGCCGTCGCGGCGCCCGATCGGGCGGCGCCCCCGCCGGAGAACAATTCACGGCCCGTTTTCGTACCGTTCGTGCACAGGGGTGGGTGGGATCGGCGGAGGCAGGTTGACGGACGGACCCGCCGACGCCCCACCGGCCGTTACGCGACGGTCAGCGAGGGCTCCGGGTTGTCCAGCAGGAGGTCGTGGCCGACGTCGGTGAGGGTGTGGCGGACCTGCTTGCCCTGGCGCCTCGTGACGATCAGCCCGGCTGCGCGCAGGGCGGCGGCGTGGGCGGAGGCGGAGGGCGGGGTGACGCCGAGCTGCCGGGCGAGTTCGGTGGTGGAGCAGGGGCCGCCCGCGATGGTGCGCAGGACGCGGGCCCGGGCGGGGCCGAGGACGGCGGCGAGGCCGTCGGCGACCGGCGGCCGGGCGGGTGGCTCGGCGGCGGGGGCGGCGAGCGGGTGCAGCAGCAGGCTCTGGCGGTCCGGCCCGGCCAGCAGGCTGATGCCCTGCTGGACGAAGTAGTTGGGCCGCAGCTCCAGCCCTCGGCCGCCCAGCTCGAAGGAGCCCTCCAGCTCGCCGAGGGTGCACTCCAGCACCCCCTCCTCCCGCCAAACCGCCTTCGGGTGGATCGAGTCGAGCATCGCGCCGATCCCGGCGCGGGCGACGGTGCGGGCCCGCTCGGCGATGTCGGCCTCCAGGGCGCGGCGGATGTCGGGCCAGTCGGGGGCGAGGCAGGTGCGGAACAGTGCCCAGGCGCCGTCGCTGACCTCGCGCAGGCCCCGGGTGCCGTCATCGCGCAACCGGGCGAGGGCGGTGGGGAGTTCGGGCTCGCTGCCGAACATCGCGACGTCCTCCTCGACGGCCCGCTGCGGGACGGCGAGGAGCGCGTCGAGCTCGTCGGTCAGCTGCCGGCGGACGGCGTCGAGGTCGGCCACCATGAAGTCGGGGACGCCGATCGGACTCGCGTTGACCACGTCGAGGAAGCGCCTGGCCTGGTGGGGCACGTGCCGACGGGCATCCCGCCACCAGCGCTCGCTGCGCGACCCGACGCTCTGGTGCACGCCCACCCGGGCCGAACCGGCCATCAGGTGGTCGAGCGGCGAGATGACGAACCGGGTCTTCGCCAGGTCCGCGACCCCGAACCTCAGTGCGATCACGAACCTACCTCCGGCTCCTCACAGCCGCCCTGACCTGGCGCGTTCTTGACTATTAGGCCCAGAGGCTAATGCATGGCCATTCGGCCGCCGCGGTTGGCATGCTCTCCCGGGTCGGCAGTGCGGACGCCCGCTCCGGCCCCCACCACGAGGGGAGTGGGGGCCGGAGCAGGTGTCCGGAGCGCGCCGCGCGAGCCGGCACGGCGGGCGTCCATTCGGTATACCGAACGACTCTCCGAATGCCGAACGGCTCCGCTCAGTGCTCCTGGTCCAGTACGGACCGCCCGGCAGCCGGGGACCCCGCCGGGTCGGTGAGGTGCAGGCGCTGGTCGGCGCGGTACTGCAGGAGCAGGACGGAGCGGACCGTCCCGCCGCCCAGGGCCGTGTACGAGTGCGGCAGGGCGGCGTCGAAGCCGATGTAGTCGCCCGGGCCGAGCTCGACCTCGCGGCGGCCCGCCCGGACCCGCAGCCGGCCGGACTGGACGATGGTGTGCTCGGTGCCGATGTGCCCGCCGGAGATCTGGGTGCCGTCAGTGCGCACCTGCTGGTCGTAGACCTCGAACACCGCGTCCCCGGACTCGATCCGGCGCAGGGGCCGCAGGTCGACGCCGCGGCCGCTCAGCACCTCGGCCTCGGCCGCCCGCACCACCGTCACCTCGTCGGCCGGCCGCGCCTCCACCAGGTCGGAGATCGGCACGCCGAGCACCCGGGAGAGGCCGAGCACGGTCTCCAGGGTCGGGTTGCCGGCGCCGGACTCCAGCTGGGAGAGCGTCGCCTTGCCGATCCCGGCCCGCCGGGACAGTTCGGACAGCGACAGCCCGAGCTGCGCCCGGACCCGCTTCAGGTTGGCGGCGAGGACGCCCCGGACGGATTCACCGGCATCGTTCACGCTCGACCTCTTCTCTCCCGACACTGTTCGATATACCGTACGGTACGCACGCCGACGGACGGGGCAGCGTAACGAACCACCTCGCCTCCCCCACCCTCACCAGGAGACCGAAGTGACCGAGCCCGCCGAGCCCACCGCCACCATCAAGTACCGGAAGAACGGCCTCACTCGCGGCGTGACGGACGAACTCGCCGCGCACATGAAGCAGGGCTGGGCCGACACCGAGCGCACCGCCCTGGAGCCGATCCCGCAGGCCGGGCACACCGCCCGCCGCCGGGCCGAGCTGTCCGCCGCCTTCCCCGGCGAGCTGCTGGTGATCCCGGCCGGCAATCCCAAGGTGCGGGCCAACGACACCGACTACCCGTTCCGGCCCTCCTCCGACTACGTCTACCTGACCGGCGACCAGTCCCAGGACGCCGTCCTGGTGCTGGAGCCCGCCGGCGCGAGCGGCCACACCGCCGTGCTGTACCTGCGCAACCGCTCCGACATCGAGAGCGGCGAGTTCTGGCTGGACGGCCACGGCGAGCTGTGGGACGGCCGCCGCAACAGCCTCACCGAGAGCGAGCAGCTGCTCGGCCTGCCCTGCCGGGACGTTCGCACCATCCACGCCGACCTGCGCGCGGGCGAAGGCCCGGTGCGGGTGCTGCGCCGCCACGACGCAGCTGTGGAGCAGTCCCTCGAAAGTCGGGCGGAGGCCGGGCGGGACGAGGAGTTCGAGGTCTTCCTGTCCGGACTGCGCCTGGTGAAGGACGAGTTCGAGATCGCCGAGCTGCGCTTCGCCTGCGACGCCACTGCCCGCGGCTTCGAGGACGTGGTGCGGGTGCTCGGCACCGACTCCGAGACGCCGGAGCGGCTGATCGAGGGCACCTTCTTCGTCCGGGCCCGGATCGAGGGCAACGACGTGGGCTACGGCACCATCGCCGCGGCCGGCCCGCACGCCACCACCCTGCACTGGGTGCGCAACAACGGCCACGCCAAGCCCGGCGACCTGTTGCTGCTGGACGCGGGCGTGGAGACCAACGAGCTCTACACCGCCGACATCACCCGCACCCTCCCGGTCAGCGGCCGCTTCACCGCTCTCCAGCGCAAGGTCTACGACGCCGTGTTCGCCGCCCAGGAGGCCGGCATCGCCGCCGTCCGGCCGGGCGCCGACTTCCGCGACTTCCACCACGCCGCCCAGCGCGAGCTCGCCGAACACCTCACCGCCTGGGGCCTGTTCGGCGACCTGACCGCCGACAAGGTGTACGAGCTGGGCCTGCACCGCCGCTTCACCCTGGCCGGAACCGGCCACATGCTGGGCATCGACGTCCACGACTGCGCCCACTCCCTCACCGAGCTGCACGTGGACGGCCCGCTGAAGCCGGGCATGGTGCTGACCGTCGAGCCGGGCATCTACTTCCAGCCGAACGACCTGACGGTGCCGGAGGAGTACCGCGGCATCGGCGTGCGGATCGAGGACGACATCCTGGTCACCGAGGACGGCAACGAGAACCTGTCCGCCGCCCTCCCCCGCCGCTCCGACGAGGTCGAGGCCTGGCTGGCCGACCTGCGCGGCTGACCACCCGACCAAGGATGCGGCACCCGGGGACACTGCCCCGGGTGCCGCACCGACGTGGCGGACGGGGACCTGGACACCGCCTACCGGAATTCTTCGACTCCTTGAAGGGCAACCGCCCGAAGACGGGCGCACCCCGGCTCAAGTCCCGCAAGGACACCCGGCAGGCGATCCGGTTCACCGCCAACGCGCGCTGGAAGATCACGCGCCGGGACCGGGACCGGCAGGCTCAGGCGGGCAGCGGCTTGACCCAACGGCTCCACTGCGGCTGCGGCTCGTACCCGGCGGACTGCCAGGTGCGGTGGCCCAGCGCGTTGTCGTCCAGCACCATGGCGTCGGCGCGGCGGCCGCCGAGCGCGGCGAAGCGCTCCTCGGCGGCGGCCAGCAGGGCGGCGCCGATGCCGCGGCGGCGGTGCCCGGGGTCGACGGCGAGGCGGTAGAGGTGGCAGCGCCAGCCGTCCCAGCCGGCGATCACGGTGCCGAGCAGAGCCGTCGGATCATCCGCCGGGGTGGCGACGATCAGGCACTCCGGGTCGCGGGCGAGCAGGGCGGCGACGCCCGCCTCGTCGTCCGTGATGCTGGTGCCCTTGGCGGCCCGGGCCCAGAGGGCGAGCAGGGCAGGGATCTCCTCGGGGGTGGCGGGGCGCAGGGCGAGCTGGTCGGTCGGGGCTGTCTGGTCGGTCATGCCCGCCTGTCTAGCAGTCGCCGCCAGGCCGCCGCCGGGAATTCCGCCCCGTGAACGAGCCCGGCCCCGAACAAGCCCCGTCGTCAGCCGAGGCGCCACACCGTGGTGGTCTTGATAGCGGTGTCCTCCAGGTCGGCGACGACCGGCACCTGGTACGCCGCCAGTGCCGTGAACCGGTCCCGGGGCAGGTAGGCCCGGCCCGGGTCTCCGACGATGACGGTGGCGCCGCGCGCGGCGGCCCGCTCCAGGAAGGGCAGGAAACGGGCGGCCATGGCCCGTTCGTAGAAGACGTCGCCCGCGAGCACGACCTCGGCCGGGGCGCCGTCCCCGTCCACCAGGTCCACCAGGGAGCCCTCCACCCGGACCCCGTTGGCCTCGGCGTTGAGGCCGATCGCGGTGACCGCGTAGGGGTCGATCTCGGCCGCGCGCACGGACGCCGCCCCGCGCAGCGCGGCGGCCACCCCGACCAGTCCGGAGCCGGCCGCGATGTCCAACACCGCACGGCCCGCCACCAGTTCGGGGTGGTCCAGCACGTAGCGGGTGACGGCCACCCCGCCCGCCCAGGCGAAGGCCCAGAACGGCGGCGCCAGCCCGATCTCGCCGCGCATCCGCTCCGTGGCCTCCCACAGGGCGATGGCGTCCTCGGCCATGTGCAGGCTGATCTCGGGGACGAAGGGGACGGGCGTCAGCTCGGTCTCGCGCCGGATGAAGGCGAGGTCCTCGGCCGGTTGAAGAGTGCGCAGCTCGTTCGGCATGCCCGCAGCATAGGGCCAGGTGGGGCGTGTTCGGATCCGCCGTAGGGCCGGGTGGGGCGTGCCGGCGCCCGCCCGGCGGCCATCCGGTGTGCTCACGCCCGCCCGGCGGCCGTCCGGTGCACTCAGGCCCGTCCGGCGGCCTTCTGGGTGCGCCGGGCCAGCGAGTCGACCACGACGGCGGCGAGCAGCACCGCGCCGGTGATCATGAACTGGATGGCGTTGCTCAGCCCCTCGATGTTCATCCCGGACTGGATGGAGCCGATCACCAGCGCGCCGAGCAGCGCCGACCAGGTCTTGCCGCGCCCGCCGAACAGGCTGGTGCCACCGATGACGGCCGCCGCGATGGCGTTCATCAGCAGGTTGCCGCCGCCGGAGGTCTGGCTGGCGGACTGGATCTGCGCGGCCAGGAAGAGGCCGCCGACCGCCGCCATGGTGGAGCAGATGGTGAAGACGCTGATCCGGATCCAGGACAGGTTGATGCCGGCGCGCCGGGCGCCCTCGATGTTGCCGCCGAGCGCGAACACCTGCCGGCCGTACGAGGTGCGGCGCAGCACGAAGTCCAGCACGACGATGAAGATCAGGAAGATCAGCAGCGCGAGCGGCAGCCCCTTGTACTGGTTGAGCGTGTAGGCGGCCAGGAAGGCGACGATCGCCAGCAGCACGGTGCGCACCACGATGTCGGTGACCGGCCTGGACGGGACGCCCGCGGCCTGGCGCCGGCGGGCGTCGACCAGGGATGCGAGCAGGAACAGCAGGACACCGACGGCGGCCGCCCCGTAGGCGGCGATCTGCTGGCCGTAGATGGTGCTGTAGAGCCTGGACACGATGTCCTTGCCGGAGAGGTTCACGGTGCCGCTGGCGCCGAGGATCTGCAGCATCAGACCGTTCCAGCCGAGGTTACCGGCGAGGGTGACGACGAAGGCCGGGACGCCGACCTTGGCGAAGAAGATGCCCTGGATCGCGCCGACGATCGCGCCACCGACGATCGCGGTGATCAGCGCGACCCACTCGTTGACGCCGTTGGTCACGTTCAGCACCGCGTAGATCGCCGCGCACAGGCCGCTGACCGAGCCGACCGAGAGGTCGATCTCGCCAAGCAGCAGCACGAAGACCACGCCGATCGCGATCATGCCGGTGCCGACGATCTGCTGGGACAGGTTGGAGAGGTTCTGCGCGGACAGGAAGCTGCTGTTGAGGCTGCCGAACACCGCCCAGATCACGATCAGGGCCAGCACCACGGGCAGCGAGCCCAGTTCGCCGCTGCGCATCCGGCGGCGGAACTCGCCCAGGTAGCCCTTGATGCCCTCCTGGCGGACGATCAGCCGGGGGTCGACCGCGGGCGTGGCCTCGGGGGCCACCGGGACGGGGGCATTGACGCCGCCGGTGGGCATGCTGTCCTCGGGCAGCCGGGTGTGGGGGCGCTCGGGTTCGCCGCCGGGGGCGCTCCCGGGGGTGTGGTCGCTCACGGGGAACCCTCCTGGCCACGGGCCTTCCGGCGGGTCACGGCGTTGTCCGTGGCCCCGGTGATGGCCGAGATGATCTCTTCCTGGTTGGTGTAGCGCTTGTCGAAGACGCCGTTGTTGCGCCCGAGGCGCAGCACCGCGATGGTGTCGGCGACGGCCATCACGTCCGCCATGTTGTGGCTGATCAGGAGCACCCCGTGGTCCTGATCGCGCAGCCGCTCGACCAGGTCGAGCACCTGGGCGGTCTGCTCGACGCCCAGGGCCGCGGTCGGTTCGTCCAGCATCACGATCTTGGGCGAGCCGATCAGCGCGCGGGCGATCGCGACGACCTGGCGCTGGCCGCCGGAGAGCGAGGCGACCGGGATCCGCACGCTGGGGATGCGGATGGAGAGGGTGTCCAGCAGCGCCCGGGAGCGCTTCTCCATGGCGACCTCGTCGAGGATGGTGAAGCGCCGGATCTCGCGGCCGAGGAAGAGGTTCCCGACCACGTCGAGGTTGTCGCAGAGTGCGAGGTCCTGGTAGACGGTGGCGATGCCCAACTGCTGGGCCTCCTGCGGCCGGTGGATGGTCACCGGCCTGCCCTGCCACTCGATGACGCCGTCGTCGGGCTGGTGCACCCCGGCGATCGACTTGACCAGGGTCGACTTGCCGGCGCCGTTGTCGCCGACCAGGGCCACCACCTCGCCCGCGTGCACCTCCAGTTCGATGTCGGTGAGCGCCTGGACGGCGCCGAACCGTTTGGAGACCCCTCGCAGGGCCAGTACGGTCTCGCCTGCCACGGTGACCAACTCCCTTGCCCCGCCTCGGTCGTGGAGGCGGGGCCTGTTCGGGTTGAGAGGGGGTTGAGAGGGGGCGCCGGCTATTCGAGGCCGGCGGCCTTGCACGCGTCGGCGAAGTCCGGCGTGCAGATCTGGGCGACGGTGTAGAGGCCGTCCTTGACCACCGTGTCCTTGACGTTGTTCTTGTCGACCACGATCGGGGTGATCAGGTTGGCCGGCACCTTGTGGCCGCTCCCGTTGGTCACCGTCGTCGGCGCAAGGCTGGAGTCGAGGGGCTTGCCGCCGGCGAGCGCGACGGCCATCCTGGCGGCGACGTCGGTCTCCGGCTTGAACGGCTTGTAGATCGTCATGGTCTGGGTGCCGGCCAGGATCCGCTGGATGGCGTCGAGTTGGGCGTCCTGGCCGGTGAGCGGGACGCTCAGGCCGGCGGCCTTCAGCGCGGTGGCGATGCCCGCGGCCATGCCGTCGTTGGCGGAGTAGACGCCGACCACGTTGTTCGCGCCGATCGCGGTGATGGCCGCCGAGGCTTCCTGGTTGGCGTTGTTCGGATCCCAGTTCGGGGTGTCGTACTCCTTGCCGATCTTCAGCTTCCCGTCGATCGCGCTGTGCGCACCGGCCTTGAAGTCGGCCGCGTTCGGGTCGGTGGGCGAGCCGTTGATCATGATGATCGAGCCGGCGTTCGCCTTGTCGCCCACCGCCGCCACCAGAGCCTTGCCCTGCAGCTCACCGACCTTGTGGTTGTCGAAGGACACGTAGGCGTCGGCCGGGCCCTGGGCGAGCCGGTCGTAGGCCAGCACCTTGACGCCCGCGTCGTGGGCCTTCTGGACGGAGGACTGGATCGACTTGGCATCCACCGCGTCCAGGATCAGCACCTTGTCGCCCTTGGTGAGGGCGGTGTCCACCTGGGTCTGCTGGAGCGTCGCGTCCTGGTTGGCGTTGTAGTAGTCGATCTGCGCCTGCGGCGCCAGCTCCTTGATCCGCTGCTCGATCAACGGCCGGTCGAACTGCTCGTAGCGGGTGGTCTTGCTCTCCGGCAGCAGCAGACCGATCCGGACGGCTCCCACGGAGGCGCCGCCGCTAGCGTTCGCACTGCCCGAGGAACCGCCGCCGGACGACTGCTTGGCGCTGCCGCACGAAGCCGCGCCCAGACCCAGGGAAACCACGGCGGTGACCGCGAGGACGCGGCGTAGCCCGATGCTCATGAGGAAGCCTCTCCGGTTGAGTCCACCCCCTTGCCCTCCGAGTCTGGGAAGGATCGGCCGCGCCCACGATCCCGGTGAGCCGAACGGGTAGGAGGAATGACCGGAGCGGGCGCCTGCCCCACTCGTCCGACAGCGGGTCAGCCGCCCTCCTCGCGCAGCGGTCAGCCGCGCTCGTCCACCACCCGCTTGATCTTCCCGACCGAGCGCTCCAGGGTGTACGGGTCGACCACCTCGGCCGTGACCGTCACCCCGATCCCGTCCTTCACCGCCCGGACGATCGCCGCCCGCGCCGCCTCCCGGCGCTGCGCGGAGGCCTCCGGCCGGGCCTCGACCCGGACGGCCATCCGGTCCAGCCGCCCCTCCCGGGTGAGCCGCAGCTGGAAGTGCGGCGCGACGTCCGGGGTGCGCAGCAGGATCTCCTCGATCTGGGTCGGGAAGAGGTTCACCCCGCGCAGGATGATCATGTCGTCGCTGCGCCCGGTGACCTTCTCCATCCGCCGGAAGGCCGGCCGGGCGGTGCCGGGCAGCAGGCGGCTGAGGTCGCGGGTGCGGTAGCGGACGATCGGCAGCGCCTCCTTGGTGAGCGAGGTGAAGACCAGTTCGCCGCCCTCGCCGTCGGGGAGCACCTCGTCGCCGAGGGGGTCGACGACCTCCGGGTAGAAGTGGTCCTCCCAGATGTGAAGCCCGTCCTTGGTCTCCACGCACTCCTGCGCGATGCCCGGGCCGACGACCTCGGAGAGGCCGTAGATGTCGACGGCGTGCAGGTCGAGGCGGTCCTCGATCTCGCGCCGCATCTCCTCCGTCCAGGGCTCGGCGCCGAAGATGCCCACCTGGAGCGAGGTGGTGCGCGGGTCGATGCTCTGCTTCTCGAACTCGTCCAGCAGGGTGAGCAGGTAGGACGGGGTGACCATGATGATCTCGGGCTCGAAGTCCAGGATCAGCTGCACCTGCCGGGCCGTCATGCCGCCGGAGGCGGGGATGACGGTGCAGCCGGCCCGCTCGGCGCCGTAGTGCGCGCCCAGGCCGCCGGTGAACAGCCCGTAGCCGTAGGCGATGTGCACCTTGTGGCCGGGCCGGCCGCCGGCCGCGCGGATCGAGCGGGCGACGACGTCGGCCCACATGGAGAGGTCGTTGTCGGTGTAGCCGACCACGGTCGGGCGGCCGGTGGTGCCGCTGGAGGCGTGGATCCGGCGGACCTGCTCCATCGGGACGGCGAACATGCCGAAGGGGTAGGCCTCGCGCAGGTCGGCCTTGGTGGTGAAGGGGAAGCGGGCGAGGTCCGCGAGCGTGCGGCAGTCCTCGGGGCGGACGCCGGCCGCGTCGAACTTGCGGCGGTAGAGCTCGACGTTGTCGTAGGCGTGCCGCAGGGTGGCCCGCAGCCGGGTGAGCTGGTGGGCGCGCAGCTCGTCCGGGCCCATCCGCTCGCCGGCGTCCAGGAGCGCGGGCGGGATCGGCTCCCCGAGGTGCCGGGGCGGGACGGGTGCGGTGCCGGTCATCGTCGCTCCTTCGCTGCTCGGCCGTTCCGGAGCCGCCTGCGGTCGGCCGTTCCGGAGTGCCTGCGGTGGGCCGTTCCGGAGCACCTACCGATCGTTCGGTCAGGCGCACTCAGGCCCAAGTAATCCAGGACCCGTACCGAGTGTCAAGGGATCGCGCAGCAGTTCCGGAATGCGAAGTTCCGACACCTTCGCGCCGACTTCGTCCCACCCGTTTGGCTGGCCGATATGAAAATCATTACAGAATTTTGACCCGGGGGCGGCCTCCCCCGACCCGACCGCATGGTTCAGTAGTTCGGTTTCTCCCCCGCACTCGAAAGTGAAAACCGTGCCCACGACTCCCGCCCTGGTCAGCGCGCTGCGCGAGCTCGGCGACCGGCCCGCCGTCGTCGCCGACGGGCGCGCGATCAGCGGCATCGGCCTGCTGCTCGGCGTCTCCCCGCCCGGCGGCCTCCCGCGAGCACTCGCCGAACGCGTCGCCCAGCACGCCGCCCTCGCCCCCTCCGCCGCCCGAGCCGCCGAACAGCGGCTGCGCTACTGGGCCGGCGTCCTCGGCCCGCCGCCGATCCGGCACACCGTGCTGCACCCCGTCACCGAGCTCGCCGTCGAACTCGCCCTCGCCACCCTGCTCGCCGGCGGCACCGTCCACTGCGGCGACCCCGACCAGCAGCCCGACCGGCAGCTCGCCGCCGTCGCCGCCCACGGCACCACCCACCTCAGCCTGCCCTCCGCCCTGCTCTGGCGCCTCAGCCGGCAGCCCGACCTCGCCGGCCACGACCTCGGCGCGCTGCGCCTCGTCCTGCACGTCGGCCCCGAACCCCGGCAGGAGGACGTGTACGCCGCCGTCGACGCGCTCGGCGCCGTCCTCGCCCACGTCCGCGCCCCGGACAGCAACGCCGAAACCGCCGACCGCCGACTGCGCGCCGCCGCCGACGCCGCCACGGCCGCCGCCTGGAAGCACAGCATCGGCATCACCGCCGACCAGGTCCACGACTTCGGCACCCACCTCGACCGGGCCGTCCTCCGCGCCCTGCTGCACGCCCTCCAGCAGCGCGGCGTCCTCACCGACCCCGAACGCGGACACTCCGAGGCCGAGATCCTGGCCACCGCCATGGTCGCCCCCGCCCAGCGCCCCCGGGTCAGCCGCTGGCTGGACGCGCTCGCCCGGCACGGCCTGATCACCCGCCACGACGGCGGCGCCCAGGGCCCGCTCCACGCCGGCGGGCCCGAACTCGGCGCCGCCGAAGCCCGCGACGCCTGGCGCCCCGCCGTCGAGGCCTGGGCCGACGGCCTCGGCCCGGCCGCCCCGCTCGACCGGGTACGGCGCGGCGCGCTGCAGCTGCCCCGGCTGATCACCGGTGAGGCGACGCCCCACCCCGCCTCCGCCCCGGTCCGCTGGTACGCCGCCCGCGGCTACCTCGGCGCCGCCCTCGGCACCCTGGTCCGCGCCACCGCCGAGGCCCACACCGGGCCGGCGCCGCTGCGCGTCCTCGAACTCGACCCGGAGGGCGCCGACACCACCGTCAGCCGGGCCCTCGCCGCTCGGCCCCGCCCCAACGCCGAACACCACCCCTCCCCCGACGGCGGGCGCTACGACCTCGTCGTCGCCGCCGCTACCCGGCCGCCGCAGGAGGAGTCCGCGGCGCTCGTCCCGCTGCTCGCCCCCGGCGGCCGGCTGCTGTTGCTCGCGCCGACGGCCGAACAGCTCGACCTGCTGATCACCGGGCCCGCCCGGCCTCAGCACTGCGCCCGTCCGGAGGAGCAGTGGCGGGCCGCCCTCACCGCGGCGGGCTGCCCGACCGTCCTGGCCCTGCCTGAGGACGGGCACCCGATGGGGCTGCTGGGGCAGCGGCTGTTCGCGGCCCGGGTGGACTGAGCGCCGGTCGGCGCTTCCGGGGGTCGGCGCGGTGGGCCGGGTCCGTGTCCGGCCCCGGCCCGGTATCGGTCCCGGGGCATCCGTGGACGTGCGGTGAATCCCGGGTCACGCACGGCCACCCGGTCCGTACCATTTCGATACCGAAGCCTGGATGAGCTGCGAGGATCCTCGCCGCCCGGGCCCGCCCACGGGTAGGCTCCGCTTGTCCTCCGGCCCTCGCGCAGGCGGCCCCCGCCGCCCGTGCCGCGTTCCGGGGACACACCCCCGCGGGCCATTCGGTGGGCACCGCGCACTCGACACCGCGCGCCAGGGCAGTCGCGCGAACGGCGAAGGGCATCGCATTGGCGGATCGGCTCACCGGAGGAGACTCCTCGCTGCTGCGGCGGATCAACGCGGCGGTCACGCTCCGGGCGCTGCGGGACGGCCACGCCGTGACCCTCACCCAACTCGTCGGCGAGACCGGGCTCTCCCGCCCGACCGTCGAGGGCGTGATCGAGGGCCTGGTCGAGACCGGTCTGGTCGCCGAGGTCGAGCAGCCCCGGGAGGACGGCCAGCCGGGGCCCGGCCGCCGCGGCCGCCCGGCACGCTGGTTCCGCTTCCGCGCCGAGGCCGGGCACATCCTCGGCATCGAGATCGGCGTGCACGACATCCGGGTCATCCTGGCCGACCTCACCGGCGAGGTGGTGGGCAGTCACTTCAAGCCGGTGGACGAGACCCTGGAGGCCGAGGACCGGCTCACCGCCGTCCGCACCGCCGTCGCCGAGGTGCTGAGGAAGGCCGGCATCTCCCGCGACAACCTCTGGGCCGTCGGCATCGGCACCCCCGGCATCGTGGACCGCGAAGGCACCATCCGGCTCGGCACCGCGATGCCCGGCTGGACCGGCCTCGACCTCGGCGCCCGGCTGCGGCGCTCCTTCCGCTGCCCGGTCCTGATCGAGAACGACGCCAACCTGGCCGCCATCGCCGAACACTGGCAGGGCTCGGCCGTCGGCGCCGACGACGTCGTCTTCGTGATGGCCGGCCTCAGCCCGGGCGCCGGCTCCCTCATCAACGGCCGGCTGCACCGCGGTTACGGCGGTGCAGCCGGCGAGATCGGCGCCCTCCACCTGCTCGGCCAGGAGGTCACCCCCGAACGCCTGCTGTCCACCACCGGCAAGCCGCTCAACCCGCTGGACGAGGCCGCCGTCGCCCGCGTCCTGCGGCTGGCCCGGGAGGGCGACGAGGTCGCCAAGGTCGCCATGGACCGCTTCCTCACCCGCCTCGTCCAGGGCGTCGCCGCGCTCGTCCTGGCCATCGACCCGCAGCTGGTGGTCATCGGCGGCTGGGCGGCCGGCCTCGGCGGGGTCCTGGACCCGCTGCGCGAACGCCTCGCCCAGTTCACGCTGCGCGCCCCCGAAGTCGCCCTGGCGGCACTGGGGTCGGAGGTGGTGGCGATGGGCGCCCTGCGGGTGGCCCTGGACCACGTCGAGGACCAGCTCTTCGCGGTGGACCCGCCCCGGGCCTGAGCCCCTTCTCCGTCCCCCTCGCGGCTCCGACGACGAAGGCCCGGACGCCACTCGGGCGTCCGGGCCTCGTCCTGAGGGTTTCCGGGGGTGGTTTCCGGCGGGTGGTTTCCGGCGGGTGGTTTCCGGCGGGTGGTTCTTTCCCGCAGGTGGTTCAGGAGGCGCGGACCTCGGTGGTCGCGGCGGTCGCGGTGACCGGGGTGACCTCCACCAGGCCGGCCTCGCCGAAGGTCAGCTTGCAGGTGTCCGCGCGGTAGGTGGAGACGGCGAGCGCCACCAGGCGGCCGGCGGCGGCGTACTGAGTGGTCATGACCAGGACCGGGGAGCCGGGCGGGCGCTCCAGGAGGGCGGCCTCCTCGGCCTCGGCGACGCCGAGCTCGACCGAGCGCGACTCACCGTCCACCTCCAGGCGCTCCAGCTGGCGCAGCACCGAGCGGGCGCGGTCGCTCTCGGCGCGGAACCCGGGCAGGTGCGGCAGCGCGGCAGCGGGGACGTGCAGCGACTC
Source organism: Streptomyces sp. 1114.5 (assembly GCF_003635085.1). Lineage (NCBI taxonomy): Bacteria > Bacillati > Actinomycetota > Actinomycetes > Kitasatosporales > Streptomycetaceae > Streptomyces > Streptomyces sp. 1114.5. The sequence goes on along the minus strand of NZ_RBXE01000001.1, from coordinate 4,477,427 downwards.
GGTGGCCATCGCGCGTCCCTCCACCAGACGGACCCGGCGGACGGTGTGCACGGTGGCGCCCTCGGCGATGCCGAGGCCCTTCGCCAGCTGCGCGGAGGCCGGGGCGGTGGTGCAGTCGACCGTGCGCCAGGCCTGGCTGCGGGCGGTGCCGGGCCAGCCCTCCTCCTGCCGGTTGACCGGGACGCCGACCCGTGGGGCGGCGATCAGGGTGCCGATCCCCCGGCGGCGCACCAGGCGGCCCTCCAGCTCCAGCTGGTCGAGCGCCTGCCGCAGCGTCGCCCGGGCGACACCGAAGCGGGCGGCCAGCTCACGCTCGTTGGGCAGGACCTGACCGATGGAGAACTCCGAGTCGATGGCCCGCAGCAGCACGGTGCGCAGGTGCCAGTACTTCGGCTCCGGCACCGCAGAAAGCTGTCCTGTCGTCCCCACCGCGTCCTCCACCTGTTGTTCTGTCCGCCCTGCGACCAGGAGGGCGGATCCCGGGGCCCGCTGTCCGCTGTTGCGGCAGGTGGGAGAGCGAGCCTTTATCCGTCCTTCTTTATTAAAGGTCCTTGCAGTAAGCGACCCTAGGGGCTCCCTCCGGAGATGGTCAAGACCAATGGCGCGGCCTGATGCGACCGCCGCACATATTCATGCCGCGTTCACGACAGCTCGTGTCAGCCACTGTCAACACCTGCCACCGGTCGACCCGCACCGCGCGTCACGATTCGGGTCGGGTACGGCCAGTCGGTAGGCTGCCCGAGTGATCGTGGTGACGAGTGTGAACGTGAACGGAATCCGGGCCGCAGCCAGGAAGGGCTTCGTCGAATGGCTGGCCGGCACCGAGGCGGACGTGATCTGCCTCCAGGAGGTGCGCTCCGAACCCGAGCAACTGCCCGTCGAACTGCGTGACCTGGACGGCTGGCACGCGGTCTGGGCCCCCTCCGTCACCAAGGGCCGGGCCGGCGTCGCCATCCTGTCCCGGGCGGAGCCGCAACGCACCGCGATCGGATTCGGATCCGAGGAATTCGACAATTCGGGCAGGTACGTCGAAATCGACCTGCCCGGACTGACCATCGCCAGCCTCTACCTCCCCTCCGGCGAAGTCGGCACCGAGCGCCAGGACGAAAAGGAACGCTTCATGGCGGAATTCCTCGTCCACCTCGACGCCCTGCGCACCCGCGCCGCCGCCGACGGCCGAGAGGTCGTCGTCTGCGGCGACTGGAACATCGCCCACCGCCCCGAGGACCTCAAGAACTGGAAGTCCAACCAGAAGTCCGCCGGCTTCCTCCCCGAAGAACGCGCCTGGCTCTCCCGCGTCTACGACGAGGCCGGCTACGTCGACGTCGTCCGCACCCTCCACCCCGACCGCACCGGCCCCTACACCTGGTGGTCCTACCGCGGCCGCGCCTTCGACAACGACTCGGGCTGGAGGATCGACCTAGTTGTCTCTACTAGAAACCTCGCTGAGAAATGCGTCGAGGCCTACGTCGAACGAGCAGCTTCCCACGCCGAACGCTGGTCAGACCACGCGCCCGTCACAGCGGTATTCGATCTGCACAACTAGTCCGCAGAGAGGGGTAGTTCAACAGAATCAAGAGGCGGCCCCGACGCGGGGCATTCCACACGTCGGGGCTGCCTCTCGGCAGCAAATACGCCAGCGGCGAAGGAAGTCGCACGGCACTCCCGGAGTGGATTTTTCAACAAAGCGATTTACGTGACCCTGCTTCCACAAGCGAAGCACCCGTCCGCCCCAGATCAGCTCCCCCGACGATCCAGATCCGAACATCCCTCTAGATATGGCCACCGCCCGCAACCCCTTGACCCCCAGTCAGGAAGGGCTCCCTATTCCTGCCCTCCCCGGCGTCACCCGGATCAGGCTGCCCCCAGCTCCACCGCCCTGCTGCGACAGGATCAGCGGCGAAGGTCTCTCACCTCCACTCGAACCACCGCGCCTCACGGCGCACCCACGACCTGCGCCACACCGCGGCCAGCATCATGATCGCCGCCGACATCCCCGTCGCCGTCGTCTCCAAGACGATGCGCCACTCCACCCTCGCCATCACCATCAACCTCTACGGCCACCTCCTCAAGGACTCCGCCGGCGAAGCCGTCAAGGCGCTCTCCGCCGCCCTCGACCACGCGGACGCCCAGGCAGCCCGCCAGACGGACCCCGCCGTCGGTCGCAACTTCGGACAGGCGGCGTGAGCAGGGCGGGACCCACCAGTGCGCCGGGCAGCGTAGACATGAGCTGCCCGGCGGTGTCTGGGGCACGGGATCGACCGATCTCCCGTCGTCTACCAGGTCAGGGGCAGTTGCACGGGGATTCCGGAGGTCGTCTCCACTCGCGCGACCAGGTCGGTCGGGATCGGCACATCGAGCCGTACTGCGGCCGGTGTGTAGAGGTCCGTCTCGATCTCAGGTGTCGTGAGGGACACGAGGAGGTCGTAGGAGGCTGACTGGCCGACGCGGTCGGATCTGTTGCGGGACTTCCACCAACCACCGGTCGGGTAGACCGCCAGGGCTCCGCGGTCGGCGAGTCCGGCCGCGGTGCCGCGCCAGATGTCGGCGGGCAGGGAGCCGCGGTTGCGGTTCTCGGAGCCGACGAGCCAGGCCTTGTCACCCTCGAACTTTCCGGGGTGGTCATTCCGTCGTCCTCGGCCTGTGCGTCCTTCCCGATCCGTGTTTCGAAGTCGGCCAGGTTCTCCACGCCCTTGATCGCGAACCGCAGCCGGTGGGACGCGTAGGTGTGCTGGCCGAGGACGCCCTGCCGGCCGGGATGCCCGCAGAGCAGTCGCCACCGGACGCCGGTAAAGGCGGTCCTCCACCGAACCATGACACGCGGCCCCGCCGCAGAAAAAGGCCGTTCCCCGCATTCCTGCGGGGAACGGCCTTCCGGCCTGCATGAGCGTAGCGCCGACCGGGGCAGCAGGATCTGAATCTGCACCCCCCTGACCCCCATTCACCCTGTGATCTTTCCCGCCGAAAAGGCGGACATTTTTTCGATCACGGGTCGCAGAGCCAGGGATCCTGCCTCAGTGATCTGCATATTCGCCTCCTCGCGATCGTCCTACCGGTAACTTCTCCCGGCACTTTCGAGGATACTCCTTACTGCGAGAATTCGATCCCACCATGCACATAAGTTAATTTTTGAAAATTCCTCCGCGTGGCGTTTGACCAGAAATTCCACTCGAGAGATTTCCTGCGCCTCGCCTCACAGTCGCAGGATCCACCCTGGCCGAGGTGTCGCGAAGTGCCGGTGAGTCGTACGCCGATCCGCGTGGGCCCAGGCGATGAAGTCGGCCGACGGAGAGGACCGCTACGGGCAGACCGGGGTGCGTGGCGGAGTTCGAGACGAAGGTCGACCAGCGGCGACCCATCGATGCTCACCCCGCCCATCGACCACCCTGCTCACCCCGCCCATCGACCACCTCTGCTCACCCCGGAGGGCGGGGCTGCGGCCGGAGTACGGTGGAAGAGCGCACCGTCCACGAGCTGCAGACTTCTGCGTCGTCCTGGCGGTAGCACGAGGCCGTCCACGAACGAGCCCGAGGCAGGTGTCTCGACATGACCGCGACCCCCGATCCCACCGCCACCCAGCCACCTGGGCCGGGGCCGACGGTCCGCCTGTCACTGACACCCGAGGGCGCCACGCGCGGCCGGCTGGACGGAGCATGGTGGCCGCGCTCGCACGATCTCCTGCGCGAGCTGCCCCCGCTGGCGGCAGCACTGGACCCCACGTGGGGGAAGGTCACCCGTGTCACCGTGAATCCGACGCACTGGCCGGTCATCCCCCGACGCGTCCAGGTCGCAGGCCACGTCATCCACGTCGGGTGGTTCGAACAGGAGCAGGACGCGGACGAGGTGATCGTGTGCTCCTTCACCCCTCTACGCCTGGAGCTCCTGGTGATTCCCCCGGAGGCCGAAGCCTCCGCCGCCGAGTGGCTGATGACAGCGGCGTCCGACCCGGCCAACACGCGCACCGGCACCGACCTCCTGACAGCCGCGGGCGCGCCGACCGCAGACCCGCGGGCAGACGGGTGACTCCGTTCACCAACGGACACACCACACCGACCATCGTCGGCCCCGGCCCTCCTCCCCCGGCCGGCTGCGGGCTGCTCCGGCTACTTGCGTGACCACTCGGTCCTGGCCTGGGGCTCGCCGACCGTGTGCTGCCCCTCCCGGACCCGGACCCTGATCGCCGACCGGTGGCCGTACCGAGTCGCCCTGCCGGCACACCGGGCAGATGGCGGCGGCACACGCCGGAGGGAGAATGGGAAGTACCCACCGACATCGGAGGTTGCCGATGTTCGAAGCGGCTGACATCCGGGAATGGCGCGGCCCTCGACGCGGTGGATGCCGACCGCCACAAGATCGGCACGCTGGAACCCGTCTACGTCGACACCGCGACGGATCGGCCGGCGCTCGCCACCGTCACGGTCGGGCTGCCCACACGCCGCCGCCTGGTCTTTGTTCACGAGCGGTGACCGCCGCCTGGCACTCCGATACCCGCGCACGCATCGAAGGAGCCCGAACGATGGCACTGGTCCTGTTCCTGATCATCCTGGCGATCGTGCTCGGCATCGTCGGCGTGGCCATCCACGGCCTGATCTACCTGCTGTTCATCGGCATTGCCGTACTGATCATCGCCGTGGCCATTTCCGCTGTCCGGTTCCGGCACGGCGGCCGCTCCTCCAACCGCTGAGACCCGCCGGTAGTCCGCCAGTACGGGGGACCGCTTCGCAGTAGGTGCCTGCGACACGCCGAGTCGGGGCCGCCGGTCGGAACCGGGTGAGGCGAGCGAGGCACGGCCCTGCGCTCCGAGCACGAGACAGCCTGCGTGCGCCTTGCCCCCGGCAGGGGACGCCATGCGTAACACTGTGTGCCGTGTCGGATACGAGTCGAGGCGGCGAGGGCGGCGCACCGAGCCCCGACGCCCTGCTTTCGGCGCTCGGTGCGGAGCAGCTCGGGGTGTTGCGCCGGGTGGGGCTTGAGTGGGGTCGGGTTGCCGGGGATCCGCAGGCATGGCGGCATGCGCTGCCGGTGGATCCGGATCTCGGTCGTTATCCCGCTCCTTCGGAGATCCTGCCGGTCCGCTTCGGTCGTTTCGTGCGGGTCGCCGCGGTTGGCGGAGGACCGCCTGCGGTTGAGGCGACCAGCGAGGACACACGGACTTCCCGGCTCGGCCGGGTCGGTACCGGGGTGCGACACGTGGTGCTCGGGGCTCCGCTGAGGAGCACCGCGATCGCGCATGAGCGGATGCGCAAGCTGGTGGCGTTGCCGGTGCTTTCCGCCGACGCGCTCTCCTCGGTCGCGTACGGGCCCGAGGCGATGCTCGGCGTCCTCGTCCTGGCTGGTGCTGCGGGTTTGCGGTACTCGGTGCCGATCGCCGTGACGATCGTCTTCCTGATGCTCGCGGTCGGGGTGTCGTACCGTCAGACGATCCGGGCGTATCCGCACGGCGGCGGTTCGTACATCGTCGCCACCGCCAACCTCGGCCGCGTTCCCGGGTTGGCGGCCGCTGCCGGACTGATGACCGACTACATTCTCACGGTCGCGGTCTCGATCGCCTCCGGCATGGCGGCGATCACCTCGGCGATCCCCTCCCTCCAAGGCGACGTCGTGCCGATCGGCGTCGCCGTGATCGCCGTGCTGCTCGCCGGGAACCTCCGCGGTGTGCGGCAGGCGGGTGCACTGTTCGCCGCGCCGACCTACGCCTTCGTGATCGCGCTTCTGGCACTCGTCACCGTGGGTCTGTCCGACGCGGTCGGCCGCGGTTTCCACCCGGCGGCGACACCACAGCTGACCGCGACCGAGGGCGTCAGCCTGCTTCTGGTCCTGCGTGCCTTCGCCTCGGGTTCGACGGCGATGACAGGCATCGAGGCGATCTCCAACGCGGTGCCGGCCTTCCAGCCGACCGAGTGGCGCAATGCCCGCACGACACTGACCTGGATGGTCGGCCTGCTCGTCGCACTGTTCGCCGGCACGGTCACACTCGTCCACCTCGACGGCATCGTCCCGAACTCACGGGAGACGGTCCTGTCGCAGCTCGCCCATCGCACCTTCGGCTCGGGCTTCGGCTACGTGTTCACCCAGGCCTCCACCGCCGCGATCCTGCTCCTCGCGGCCAACACCGCCTACAACGACTTCCCCCGCGTCCTGTTCCTGCTGGCCCGTGACAGCCAGGCACCGAGGATCTTCTTGCGACTGGGCGACCGTCTGGCCTTCAGCAACGGGATCATCCTGCTCTCGGTCGCCGCGGCCGCCATCTACGCGGCGTTCGGCGGCAAGACCGGCCCTCTGATCCCGCTCTATGCCGTCGGCGTCTTCCTCGCCTTCACTCTGTCGCAGACCGGCATGGTCGTTCACTGGTGGCGCCTGCGCGACCGCCACTGGCGCAAGAGCCTCGCCTTCAACGCCACCGGCGCCCTGCTCTCGGCGGTCGTCCTCATCACCGCCGGCATCACCAAGTTCACCGAGGGCGCCTGGTTCGCCGTGCTCACGGTGGGACTGTTCGTCCTGGTCACGACACGCATCCGGCACCACTACGACACGGTCGGCGCGGCGACCGCCCTGCATCCGCATGCCGTCGAAGTCCCCAGCCGTACGGTCACACCGCCGAGTTCGGAGGAGCGCACGGCACGAGGCACCGCACGGACACCCGGCACCGCGCCCGGAGCAACGTTCGAGACCACGGCTGAAGCCGAGAGCGAGGAGACTCCCGAGGAGATCCACCCCCTGTCGATCGTGCCGATCGCCACCCTGGACCAGGCCGGCATGCGGGCCCTCGCCTACGCCGCCTCGCTCCAGCAGCCGGTCCTCGCGCTCCACATCAGCTCCAGCGCGGACGAGGCCCAACGCTTCCGCGCGTACTGGAACCTGTGGGGCGACCACCTACCCCTGAAGATCGTCCTCTCCCCCTATCGCGCGATCGTCGCACCGCTGGTCAACTACATCGAGTCGCTGCACCACCAGCGCCCGGACCTCACCTTGACCGTCATCCTCCCGGAGATCGTCGTACGGCACTGGCGCCACCGCCTCCTGCACAACCGTCTCGCGGCCAGGCTACGGAGAGCGCTGCGCCCCCTGCCGAAGGTCGTCGTCACGACCGTCCCGTTCCACGTGTAGCACAGCGGCGGCGCCGAGCACCCGAGGTGTCAAAACGGGGCGGTCGTACGAGCGACGACGCGACCCTGTTCCTGATCGAGTGGCGCTGAGACGCCCGCACCCCCGCCGCGGCTCTCCCGAGCGGCCGGATCGGTCCGGCGCGGGCGGAGTACCGTGGAGATGTCGGGGCGGCCCGAGCCGCCGCGCCCTGAGGGGCGGGTCTCGCTCAGCGGGCTCAGCCCGCGTCCACGGACAGGTGGCGAGCCATGTCGGACGAAGCCGGTGCCTCGCACCACGGGCTTCTGCCGGACCGGTTCCGGCAGGCCGCGCAGCCGGGGACGGTCCTGCTGCGCCTGGAGACCACCCAGTCACGCGAAGGTGCGCTCGACGGCGCGTGGTGGCCCCATTCACGGGACATCCGCGCAGAACTTCCCGGTCTGGTCAGGGCGTTGACCGAACACCTCGGGCCCATCGCGAGCGTCGGCCTGGACACGGAAGCCTGGGACGACATCCCGGCCCGCCTGGTCGTCGACGGCCGGTCGGTGCACATCGACCGGTACCCGGTCGGCGATGACACCGTGATCATCACGCGGGGCGACCGCGATCACTTCAGCCTGCTCGTCGTCCCCCCGCAGGCGAGCCAGGAAGCGGCCCTGGCCGCGATGGCCCGCGCGGTCGAGGCCGACGGAACCGACTCCGCGCGGCAGATCCTCATCGCCACCGGCACCGGTCTCGAGCCACCGGCCGAAGCGTCCTGAGGGACAGCCTCGTGGGCCGGGCTCCTCGGGCAGACAGGAAAGGCGGGACGCAGAGATGTCCGTCTACGTGAAACTCTCGGCCGACGCCCGGGCACCGGCGGAGCCGTCGAAGGGACCGCTGGACCTGCAGTACGAGGACCACACGGACGACGGCGTCACCTTCGAGTACGACCTGCACCCGAGCGGCGCACTGCGCGTCCTGCGGGTCTTCGAGGACACGCCACACCGGATCGAGGCGTGCTTCAGCCCCGGAGCGTGGCTCCAGGTCGCGGGCACCTACCTGCGAAGCGGCTCCGAGTACTGACGGCGATCCGGTTCAGAGCGAACCGCAGGCCCTCGGCGGCGGTTGCCCGGCTGTCAGCGGTGCGCGAATGGGCCCCCGTGCCGGAACCGGACGGCGGAGCACGACCTCTCCTCGCCGACCTTCCCCGCGGCTACGCGCCCTTGTTCGGCCGCGCCGACGCCACCGCGGCTTGACTCGGACCAGGCGATGGCCGTCACCAGTACCGTGCGTCGCCCAACGGGCAGCACCGCGCATTCGCAGCGGCCACCACGCCAGGTGCAGGGTCGACCTGAACGCCTGGTCGGGCAGGGTCGCGAGTGCGTTCTGGTGGGAGTCACCTCTACCCGTGGACGCTGGATGGGAGGGCGGTGTCGAGGGCGTCGCGCAGGGCGTACAGGTCGGCGATGGTGGCCAGTTCGGCGAAGCGGGCCAGCAGCCGGCGGACGGTTCGGTTGCCGCCGCCGCGCAGCGGCGATTACCTCACACCCGGATGCTGCAAAATCTATGCTTGCTGGAGCAGACATTCCTTGCGGACGGGTCTAATGTTTCTCTCGTAGACAGGAGTCGGCGATACCGGCCAGACACGGCCCGCAGGGATCAGGGGCCGCCACCAGCGGTACCTAGCACTACGCAATTCAGTGAGAGCAGTACCAGCAGTACGAAAGTGACAGTTCAGTACAGAGGATGAATGGAGGGCGCAAGCGCCATCAGGATCGCCCGGGCCGTGAACACTCACCCGGGCGGACACCGCAGACCCCAACGCAAGGACGGTGGTTTCCGGTCACGCATACGCGATCCCCGCACACCCCCGGGGCAGTGCGGAAGTAACAGGACCGGCCAACGCCGGTAGGTAGATGGCGTTGTTACCCTTCGGGGCCCCGGAACCGACACGGCCCCGGGGCCCCTCGACGCGTTCTCCCCGAGAACCAGAGAGGTGCAGTGACTACAACGACCAGCTCCAACACACCCGACAAACTCGACGACGACTACCCCGCCTACACCATGGGCCGCGCCGCCGAGATGACCGGCACCACCCCCCGGTTACCTACGAGCCCTCGGCGAACACCGCCTCATCACCCCACTGCGCTCCGACGGCGCACACCGCCGCTACGCCCGCTACCAATTGCGCATCGCCATGCGCGCCCGCGACCTCGTCAACCAGGGCAGCTGGCTCGGGCCCCGGAGCCGTCGCACCGGGACCCCCGGATGTGCGGGGTTGCGCCGTCCGTTCCAGCGCGGTGTGCCCACGGGCGGCCGGTGCGGCAGCTTCCCACTCAAAGCCGGCCTTCCGGCACGGATCCAGGACCCGCCGATGGCCTCACCGTCCGCGCGCTGAGAGCACCCGGACGCCGTCGCCTTCGCCATCGAGCCGGACACGTTCACCGACCCGGCTGGGCAGGCCACGCACCGAAGCGCCGTGCATCTCCGTCCACGCACGTGTACCCGCCGTTCCAGCTCAGCCGGTTCCCCGCCGGGCGGCCAGCGGTGAGACGATGAAGAAGCGGCTACCGTGCCGCCGGCCATCGCACCTCGAAACGAGGGATGATCATGGTCAAGGTCCTTTTGGTGCTGTTGTGCCTGGTCCTGCCGTTCCTGGCAGTGCTGATCAAGGACGGGCCGAGCATGAAGGTGCTCTGGGCCTTCCTCCTCCAGCTGTGCGGCCACGTGCCCGGGGTCATCTACGGCATCTACCAGGTGGTGAAGGACTGAGGCCCCGCCCCGAACACAGGTACTCCGCACGCCGGGTTGGCACCCATGTCACGACACGAGAACGAACACCGGCACACAAGCACAGCTGACGAGACCAGGCCCGCCACCCGTGGCGCCGGCCCAGCCGAGAGCCCGACCGACCTGCCCACGAGGTCGTGGTGGGGAGTCCTGAAACGCACCACCAAACAGTTCAAGGCCGACAGCCTCAGCGACGCCGCAGCCGCGCTCACCTACCACGGCCTGCTGGCGATCTTCCCCGCCCTGCTCGCGCTGGTGTCGATCCTGGGGCTGATCGGCAGCTCCGCCACCAAACCGCTGCTCGACCACATTCGTGACCTCGGCCCCGGGTCCGCCCGCCAGATCCTCACCACCGTCGTGCAGCAACTCCAGAACGCCCAGGGCAAGGCAGGCATCGCACTGGCCATCGGAATCATCCTCGCCCTGTGGTCCGCCTCCGGCTACACCGCGGCCTTCATGCGCGCCGCCAACCACGTCTACGGCATCGACGAAGGCCGCCCACTCTGGAAGACCCTGCCCACACGACTCGCCCTGACCATCGTCCTCGTCGTGCTCCTCGCCCTCACCGCTACCGGTGTCGTCTTCACCGGCACCCTGGCCACCAAGACAGGGAAGATCCTCGGAGTCAGCGAAAACGCCGTACAGGTCTGGGGCATCGCCAAATGGCCGATCCTCGTCATCATCGTCACTGCGATGGTCACCCTGCTCTACTGGGCCGCGCCCAACGCCAAACGACCGAAGCTGCGCTGGATCCTGCCCGGAAGCCTGGTCGCCGTAGCCTTGTGGATCATCGCCTCCGGCGCGTTCGCCCTCTACGTCGCCAACTTCAGCAGCCTCAACAGCACCTACGGCAGCATCGGAGCCGTGATCCTCTTCCTCCTCTGGCTGTGGGTCTCCAACGTCGCGATCCTGCTGGGCCTGGAGTTCAACTTCGAGCTGGAACGCGGACGCGCGATCGAAGCCGGTCACCCACCCGAGGAAGAGCCCCACCCCGAACCCCGCGACACCCGCAAACCACCGCCCGACACCCCACACCATCACGACAGACCCAGTCGCTGAGTGCCCGAGGGCGTGTCCAGTGGCCGTCGATCAGGTCCCCGGTCTGCCGCGACGGCAGCATCCGAGCGGTGATCATCCGCGAGTGGCCCGAGACGATCACCAGGGCCGGCGGGCGGCCGGACTGGCCGTAGCCGAGCCGCCTGATCGAATCCGCGTACCGCATCGGCCGAGCCCTCCACGAACTCTGGTTCGCTGCCGCGGCCGAAGTCACTGCCGATACCTCCGGCCACGACCCCGTCCACGTCGTCCAGGAACCCCCACCCTCGTCCTCGGCCTCATCGACGCCCCCCCGAGGCCGTCACCGGCCTGGTGCGCCACGCCCTGCACGTCACCGACGGCCTCCTGCTCGACCCCGACGCCCTGCGCGAGCAGCTCGACGAGCATCTTCATCAGGATCGACGGGGAGCAGAAGTACCTCTGGCGGGCCGTCGACGCCGACGGCAACGTGCTCGACCTCCTGGTCCAGAACCGCCGTGACAAGGCCGCGGCCAGGCGTTTCTTCCGCAGACTCCTCAAGGAGACCGGGTTCGTGCCGCGGGTCGTCGTCGCCGACAAGCTCCGCTCCTACGGCGCCGCCGACCGCGAGGTGATGCCCTCGGTGGAGCACCGCTCACACAAAGGACTGAACAACTGGACAGAGAACTCGCACCAGCCGACCAGGCAACGCGAACGCGCGATGAAGCGCTTCCGCAGCGTCGGCGGAGCCCAGAGGTTCCTGACCGCCCTCAGCGGCATCTCACCCCACTTCCGACCGGGCCGCCACAACCGCACCGCACCCGACCACCACCACGCCCTGACGCCCCGCCAGACGCCTGCACCCCCAACAACGTGACAGTGCCCTACATAGCGCTACCACCGATGACGAAACAGAGCCGGTCGCCGTACAGACCCCATCACACCAGCAGGAGACCACCACACCGTTCCGCGCCGTCCTTCATCGCGATCAGGTTGGCCTGCACGTAGGAGATGTTGTTCCTGGAGTGCCAGTCGGTCGGGTAGTAGGTGACCAGCCGTGAGCTCTGGAACCTGGCCTGGATCTCCGGCACGAAGGCACGGTACTGGTTGTCGGTGTAGTACCAGAACGAGTTCTCGTTGTAGTAGGCGACATGTGTCGGGTCCTGGTACGCGCCCCTGCCGTCCGAGCTGGGCGTCAGGGTGAGGAGCATACCGCCCGGTGCCAGCAGTCGGTAGAGCTCGTTGATCAGCGGGACCTTCGCGGACACGTGCTCCAGGAAGTCCACCGCGCGGAGCAGGCCGACCGAGTCGTCCGGGAGGTCCAGTTTCCCGGGCAGGGTCGCGACGATGTCGACGCCTTCCCCGGGGTGCTGGTCCACACCCAGGTAACCGGGCGGCTTGCGATGCGCGGCGCCGAGGTCCAGCGCGAGCAGTCCGCGCCGCTTGGTCCAGGCGAGCGCGTTGGCCTCGATGTACTTGTCGTACAGCGCGACGGTCTCGCGCTGGATGTGCGCGTTGATCTCCGTGTCGCGCTGGGTGTTGTCGGCGTGCATCCGCTGGAGGTAGAGGCAGCGGGGGATCCGGTGGAAGTCGCCCGCCTGGAACAGACGGCACATCAGGTCCTGGTCGTCCAGCACCACGCGCGTGGCGTCGTACCCGCCAACCTGGTGGTAGACGTCCCTGCGGAACGCGCGCACATGGTTGGGGGCGTACCAGATGTACGAGACGTTGTGCGGCGTCGGCGCCATGGACACGGCCTGCAGAAGCCGCCGGCCGTCGACGTCCACCTCCTCGTACTGCCAGCCGTTCGCCTCGTTGAACCGCGTGTCGTCCCGGCGTCCGTCCTCGGTGACCTGAGCGGTGTGGCTGTAGACGAAGACGACGTCGGGGTTCTCGTCGAAGGCCCGCGCCAGTTCCGCCAGGCAGTCCTTCGTCAGCAGGTCGTCATGGTCGAGCTCCACGAGGATTTCTCCTCGAGCCAGTTCGCAAGCGCGCCGCTTGGCCGCGCCGACCCCCCGGATGTCGTCCGCGATCTCCACCCGGACACGGTCGTCGGGGTGTTCCGGCCGCCATCGCGCGCCGCTGTTGAGGAGCACGATCCACTCCCAGTCGGAGTGCGTCTGCGCCTGCAGGGTCGCGAGGCAGTCGTCCAGGAAGCGCGGCCGGTGGCTGGGGGTGAAAACCGAGAACTTCGGCGTGCAGGGAGAAGTCATCTGCTGGTACCTGCCTGAGGGACTGTCGGTTGCGGTGTCGGTGCTGCGCTCGCGGCATCTCGGAAGCGTTCCGGCACGAGCGGCTGAAGCGACGGGTCGGCGTGGACGGCGCGCCCGAAGGCGTCCTTGGCCTCGCTGTCGCTGCCCTTCTTCGCCAGGGCCTGCCCAAGGTGGAGGTAGGCCGTGGACGCCTTCGGGTCGGCACTCACGACGTGCTGCAGGATCGCGATCGCCTGATCGGTGTCGTTCGATTCGAGCAGGAGCGCCTTGTTGTAAAGGGCCGACTCGAAATCCGGATCGATCTTCAGAGAATTGTCGTAATCCGAGAGGGCCTCGGCCGTCCTGTTGTCGTCCTGGGCGATGACGCCGAGGTTGTACCAGGCGAGTTTGTTGGCAGGATCCAGCTTCAGAACCTGCCTGAAGCTTTCCGTCGCCGCAAGGAAATCGTGGCTTTCCCCTTGCCTGATACCTGCTTGGAGCGCCACCCCCGCCTCGGAGGCGTTTGCAGCCGTGGACACCGTGGGCGCCGACGCGGGTCTGGCCGTGGGGTGCTCGCTGGACAGCTCGACCCAACCGGCCGCCATATTTGCGACTACGACCGTCACGGCGAGTCCCGTCCACAACCGCACTCGTTTCTTCACTGCGCTTTACCTCTTGGATCTGGTGAGAGCGAAGGAGACGGCCACCAACAGGAGGCGAGAACGTGGAGCCAAACGGACGCTATCGCTCGAGGAGCGGGCGCTGTGGCACCGGCGCGCCGTAGCCGCGGGCCGACTGCCCGCGGCTACGGCGCCATGGGCACGGCGCGTACACCGCGACCAAGCCAGCGGCCCTCACGCCCTGCAGATCGCGTAAACGGTGGTGGTGGTGGATACGCCAACGCCGCCTCCGATTTGTGCCTGATAGCCGGTGGGAGGCGAACCGATTGGATAGGCAGCACCCTGGAGGGGGAAATACAGTCCGGTTAGTGTGTTGAAGTTATACGCGCCGCCACCGGTGGCAAATTTGCCGGCGGGACACAAAACGGTGTTGAGAGTTGTGCCACTTTGAGGGCCGGCAAGCGTACTGGTCACGACGACGCTCTGTGTCCCAACGTCCCCTTGAGCCCCCTGGAAGCCCTGGGGGCCCTGCGCGCCAGTGCTGCCCTGGAAGCCCTGCGCGCCGGTGCTGCCCTGGAAGCCCTGGGTTCCCTGCGCACCCGTGCTGCCCTGGGCGCCGGTGTTGCCTTGGAAGCCCTGGGTGCCCTGGGCGCCGGTACCGCCCTGAGCCCCCTGAGTCCCCGGGTCGCCCTGACTTCCCTGGGTGCCTGTGCCGCCCTGGCTGCCCTGCGCGCCTTGCGCGCCGGTGCCGCCCTGCGTGCCCTGAGTGCCCTGCGTGCCCTGGTTGCCTTGGCTGCCTTGGCTGCCTTGGGCGCCCGCACCACCCTGGAAGCCTTGAGTTCCCTGGTTTCCTTGGCTGCCCTGCGCGCCGGTGCCGCCCTGGAGGCCCTGCGCGCCCTGAGCGCCGGTACCGCCCTGGAAACCCTGGGCACCGGTGTTGCCTTGCGCTCCTTGCGCGCCGGTGCCGCCCTGAGCGCCGGTACCGCCCTGGGTGCCCTGGGCGCCGATATCACCCTGAGCCCCCTGAGTCCCCTGAGTCCCCTGGACACCCTGCGTCCCCTGGGCGCCGGTACCGCCCTGCGCGCCCGTGCTGCCCTGAGGGCCGGGTCCACCCTGGTTGCCTTGGCTGCCGGTGCTCCCCTGGAAGCCCTGGACACCCTGCGTCCCCTGGAACCCCTGAGCACCCGTGCCGCCCTGAGCGCCCTGAGCCCCGAGGCCACCCTGATTGCCCTGAGGGCCCTGGGTGCCGGTGCTGCCCTGGGTGCCCTGGGTGCCCTGGGCACCCGTGCCGCCCTGGAAGCCCTGCGCTCCTTGAGCCCCGGCGCCCCCTTGGAAGCCCTGGTTACCCTGCGTGCCGACGCTGCCTTGCGCGCCGGTGCCGCCCTGCGTGCCCTGCGCACCTTGGGTGCCAGTACCACCCTGGAAACCTTGGGCACCCTGCGTGCCGGCGCCGCCCTGGAAACCTTGGGCACCCTGCGTACCGGCGCCGCCCTGGAAACCTTGCGTGCCCTGACTGCCCTGACTGCCCTGGCTCCCTTGGCTGCCCTGGACGCCCTGGACGCCCTGGACGCCCTGGACCCCCTGGAACCCCTGGACACCCTGAGCACCCGTGCCGCCCTGGAAACCCTGAGAGCCCTGAGCGCCCTGAGCGCCGGTGCCACCCTGGCTGCCCTGGCTGCCGGTGCTCCCTTGGAAGCCCTGGACACCCTGCGTCCCCTGGGCGCCGGTACCGCCCTGCGCCCCCGTGCCGCCCTGAGCGCCCTGAGCCCCGGGGCCACCCTGATTGCCCTGGGTCCCCTGAGCCCCGGTGCTGCCCTGACTGCCCTGGTTGCCCTGCGCGCCCGTGCCGCCCTGGAACCCCTGGACACCCTGAGCACCCGTGCCGCCCTGGAGACCCTGAGAGCCCTGAGAGCCCTGAGAGCCCTGAGTACCCTGCGTCCCCGTGCCGCCCTGGGCCCCGGCGTTGCCCTGGCTGCCCTGGCTGCCCTGGCTGCCCTGCGCGCCGACGCCACCCTGGAAGCCCTGCGTGCCCTGCGCGCCCGTACCGCCCTGGAAGCCCTGGGCGCCGGTGCTGCCTTGGAAGCCCTGCGCCCCAGGGCCGCCTTGCGCGCCCTGCACGCCCTGCGTGCCGGTGCTGCCCTGGGCGCCCTGGGCGCCGGTGCCGCCTCCAACACCCTGGCTGCCCTGGCTTCCCTGAGCGCCCTGGGCGCCCGTACCGCCCTGGAAGCCCTGGGCGCCGGTGCTGCCTTGGAAGCCCTGGGTGCCCTGGCCACCTTGACTGCCCTGGGCGCCCGTACCGCCCTGGAAGCCCTGGGCGCCCTGATTGCCCTGCGCGCCGGTGCTGCCCTGGAATCCCTGGATGCCCTGGGCGCCCTGGTCACCCTGATTGCCTTGAGCGCCGGTGCTGCCCTGAGTGCCTTGGCTCCCGATACCACCTTGGGCGCCTTGGAAACCTTGGCTGCCCTGAGCTCCGGTGCCGCCTTGCGTGCCCTGTGCGCCCTGAGTCCCGGTCTCGCCCTGGTTCCCCTGCGCGCCCTGGGCGCCAGTGCTGCCTTGAAAACCTTGCGCGCCCTGGTCGCCCTGGCTGCCCTGCGCCCCCGTGCCACCCTGACTGCCCTGAGCACCGGTGCCACCCTGAACCCCCTGGACGCCGGTGTTGCCCTGAGGGCCCTGCACACCCGTGCTGCCCTGAGCGCCCTGCGCACCCGTGCTGCCCTGAGCACCCTGCGCACCCGTACCACCCTGGCAGCCGACACAGGTACCCGAAGGACCCTGGGCACCCTGCGCCCCGGTGCTCCCCTGAAAGCCCTGCGCCCCGGTGTTGCCCTGCGCACCCTGAGCACCGGTCACACCCTGGACACCCTGACCGCCCGTGCCACCCTGGAACCCCTGGCTCCCGGTACCACCCTGAACGCCCTGATTGCCCTGGCCGCCCTGGACACCGGTGTCGCCCTGGCTGCCCTGCGCGCCGGTATCGCCCTGGAAGCCCTGGGAGCCCTGGCTCCCCTGAGCACCGGTGCTCCCCTGGTTGCCCTGGCTGCCGGTACCACCCTGCGCGCCCTGGGCCCCCGAACCACCCTGGCTCCCCTGCGAACCCGCCACCCCCTGGCTCCCCTGCGAACCCGCCACGCCCTGGAAACCCTGCGAACCGATGCCGCCCTGGCTGCCCTGGCTGCCGGTGCCGCCCTGGCTGCCCTGGTTCCCCTGTGTACCCGTACTGCCCTGGAACCCCTGCGAGCCCTGGTCGCCCTGGCTCCCCTGCGCACCGGCACCACCCTGGAAACCCTGCGAGCCGGTCCCGCCTTGGAAGCCCTGCGTACCGCTGCCGCCTTGATTCCCCTGGGCGCCCGCGCCGCCCTGGGTGCCCTGGGTGCCCTGGGCACCCGTGCCGCCCTGCAAGCCCTGCGAGCCCGGGCCGCCCTGACTGCCCTGCACACCGGCACCGCCCTGGAAGCCCTGAGTCCCGGTGGCGCCCTGCGTGCCCTGGCTGCCCTGCGCGCCGGCACCGCCCTGGGCACCGTTCCCACCCTGACTGCCCTGCGCGCCGGCCTCGCCTTGGGCGCCCTGCACCCCAGGGCCGCCCTGCAAGCCCTGGGAGCCCTGGGCGCCCGCGCCGCCTTGGGCTCCGGTACTGCCCTGGGCGCCCTGGACTCCGGCCCCACCTTGACTGCCCTGGCTGCCGGTACCGCCCTGGTTTCCCTGCGTACCTTGGGTTCCGGTCCCGCCCTGAGACCCTT
Organism: Streptomyces sp. 1114.5; assembly: GCF_003635085.1. NCBI lineage: Bacteria > Bacillati > Actinomycetota > Actinomycetes > Kitasatosporales > Streptomycetaceae > Streptomyces > Streptomyces sp. 1114.5. The sequence continues at coordinate 4,460,009 of NZ_RBXE01000001.1, read as the reverse complement.
GGGCACCGATGTCGCCCTGATTGCCCTGGGCGCCAGCGGCGCCCTGGCTGCCCTGCGCGCCGGCTCCGCCGAGCGATCCCTGTGTGCCCTGGGTGCCTTGGCTGCCCTGCATCCCCTGGCTGCCCTGCGCCCCCGTGCCACCCTGAAAGCCCTGCGCGCCCTGCGCGCCGGCGGTGCCCTGACTGCCCTGGCTGCCGGTGCTCCCTTGGAAGCCCTGGACACCCTGCGTGCCCTGCGCACCAGCGGTGCCCTGGCTGCCCTGCGCCCCCGTGCCGCCCTGAAAGCCCTGCGCGCCCTGGGGCCCCTGGTCCCCTTGGTCCCCTTGGTCCCCCTGGGGACCCTGTGGCCCCTCGTCTCCCTGAGGCCCCTGTGGCCCCTGGTCCCCCTGTGGTCCTTGGGAACCATGGTGCCCGTGGTGCCCATGAGATTCGCCGCCGTCGCCATGATCCCCGGCCCCGCCGCCGTTCTCAGGGGGACCACCGCCGTCATCGCCGGGTTCCGCGCCGCCGTTGAGCATCGCTCGTGTGCGAGGGGTGAACGCGGCGCTCAGGGCGCCATTCGGGCCGGGCACTGAGTGAACGTAACCAACGACGGACTTCTCGATCGCGCCGGCGTCGGACGCCGACGGTGAGGACAGGCTGACAGCCAGGGCGAGAGCGCTCATTGCGGAGAGCATCGTGGCCGTCTTAACCCACGACCTGCGAAGAGACTTACGGTTCATTCTCGAGCCTCCGGAAGAACTCAAAGCAAACACGCAGAAGTGCACCAACCAGGGGGTGCTGAGGGATGAACCACACCGTTCGTCAGGCCGTATAAGTATGTGATCAAACGTTTTCACCTATACCAAATTCGCCCTGCTTCGCCGCTTTTTCACCCCAATAGCCACGACGTCACGGGCCCGCGCGACCTCACCGCCCCGAGGGCTCGTGGCGCGTCAAGCCGCTTCTCGGCCGCACACGATCCCATGACAGCCGATCAGCTCTCCGGGGAAGCCGGCGTGTGACTTCGAGACTCCAGTTCGCCACCGGCCGCGGAGTCAGAACCACCTCACAGGTCGCAGGTGGTCGTGGTGGCCACCTGCGCCAGGCCACCTCACGGGCGCCGACGCTCCCCGCCGCACAGGCAACGCCCCCGATCGCCTCGCCGCTGCCCACGGGCGCCTCCTCAGGCACCGACCAAGCGGGATCGCACCCGGCTCCGCGGCTGCGATCGGCGCGCGATCGGTCCGGCAACGTGCCTCTTGCCGGACCAACGCGACACTTGAAGCAAGCCTCACTGCCCCAGCGCAGAAGGCACTCCCGCGCGTACAGCTCCCGACATGGGTCCGCTGACCGCGCCTGTGGCAGTGCGCCACCGGGGCAGCGACCTGCCCTACGAGGAGGCGACTCCGACCGGGAAGAAGCCGACGGTGACGGTGGCGGTGACGGCGTTGGTAGCCGTGTCGATCACCGACACCGTGCCGTCCCATTCGTCGGTGACGTAGGCGTGCGTCCCGTCCGGGGTGACGGCGACTCCGAACGGACCGTTGCCGACGGCGACGGTGGCGGTGACCGCGTTGGCGGCGGTGCCGATCACCGACACCGTGCCGTCGAAGAGGTTGGTGACGTAGGCGTGCGTCCCGTCCGGGGTGACGGCGACTCCTTGCGGACCGTTGCCGACGGTGACGGTGGCGGTGACGGCGTTGGTGGCCGTGTCGATCACCGACACCGTGCCATCCCCGCTGTTGGACACGTAGGCGTGCGTCCCGTCCGGGGTGACAGCGACTCCATGCGGGCTGTTGCCGACGGTGACGGTGGCGGTGACGGCATTGGCGGCCGTGTCGATCACCGACACCGTGCCGTCCCATTCGTCGGTGACGTAGGCGTGCGTCCCGTCCGGGGTGACAGCGACTCCATGCGGGCTGTTGCCGACGGTGACGGTGGCGGTGACGGCATTGGCGGCCGTGTCGATCACCGACACCGTGCCGTCCCATTCGTCGGTGACGTAGGCGTGCGTCCCGTCCGGGGTGACAGCGACTCCGAACGGGCCGCTGCCGACGGCGACGGTGGCGGTGACGGCATTGGCGGCCGTGTCGATCACCGACACCGTGCCGTCCCATTCGTCGGTGACGTAGGCGTGCGTCCCGTCCGGGGTGACGGCGACTCCTTGCGGACCGTCGCCGACGGCGACGGTGGCGGTGACCGCGTCGGTGGCCGTGTCGATCACCGACACCGTGCCGTCGAAGAGGTTGGTGACGTAGGCATGGTGCGGCGATGCGGCACAGGCCGGGCGGGTGATCGTGTCAGTGTCCAGTGAGACCGCGGCGGTGCGGGCCAGCGTCCGACCGTCCACTGTCACGCCCGTCGTGACGGTGATCGACGCCTGCGCCAGAACGCTTCCCCGCAGCGTGGAACTGGTTCCAAGTGTCGCGGAGCTGCCGACCTGCCAGAAGACGTTGCATGCCTGCGCGCCGTTGACGAGGTCGACACTGCTCGCCGATGCCGTGGTCAGCGTGGACGCGGCCTTGAAGATGAACACGGCGTTCGGGTCGCCCTGGGCGTCCAGCGTCAGCGTTCCGGTGATCCCGAACGTGCCCGCCGCGGAGTCGTACACGCCGGGGGTCTTGGTGGTGCCGCCGAGTTCCGTGGGAACGGTGGCGGTGGCCGGGCGCGCCGCGGCGTCGTTGTAGGCGGCCGTCAGATCGTTCTGAGCCTGCACCGCGGCAGCATCGGCGACGTGTTGGGTGCCGTTCACCCGCCCGGGAGGAAACCCGGTCACCGAAGTGCCCGGGCTCAGTCCGAGGTCGCCGTTGATCACGGTGGCGCCGGTATTGGTGACGGTCGACGCGGCGAGAACCGCAAAGCCGGCGGCGGTACCCAGTGAGACGGGCGGCGTGACCACCCTCGCGCCCGCGTTCGCGTTCGTGCTCAGGGGTCCGACCACACCGATCAGGACGCTGGTCACGCACGTGAGAACCAACGCCGCCGGCCTGGATCGACCAGCGATCCTGCGGACGGCGCCTGTGATGCCTCGTGTCGTCATGGGCTTCCTTTCGTGCAGACCTACATCAGCGGGGATCCTTTCGCCGATCACGGTCGCACACGAACGACATCAATCCCGCGACGCTCACAGACGCTGGCGGAACTGATTGCCATTCACCCGCCTGGAGGCGTCGGAAACAAGTTCGACGATGAAACGATGAGTGGAATCACTACCACCCGGGAGCGCGCCGTACCCCAGGCAGGTGGCGTACGAAGGCAGCAGCCCCCTTTCCAGTGCCTCGGCCAGCGACGGTGCCATCGCATCCCTGGCTGAGAGCAGCGGCTCCCCGACCGGCCACGCAATGCCCAACTCCGGGTCCACCGGGTGCACCGCGTGCTCGCCGGCCGGCCGGTACGCCGTCGAGCACAGATGACTGATCGTGGCGTCAGAGGCGAGTGCACAGAAGCCGTGGGTCGTGTCCCATGAAGTGGTGTAGTGGTCGTAGGCAAACGGTCATGAAGTAGGCGGGAGTTCGCTCCGGTTGGGCTCGTTGGGGTAGATCTTCTCCATGCTGGCCTCGGGTAGGTAGCGGCGGGGGAAGGCGATCCATTCGTCGTGCATCTCGAAGAGCACCGCGGTGACCAGCCGTAGGAGCGCGTCGTCGTTGGGGAAGACCTGGACGACGTCGGTGCGGCGCTTGATCTCGCGGTTGATCCGCTCCAGCGGGTTGGTGGACTGGATCTTCTTCCAATGGCGCTCGGGGAAGGCCGCGAAAGCGGTCAGGTCGTCCTTGGCCTCCAGGAGCATCTGGCTGACCTTGGGGAACTGCTTGCCGAGCATCTCGGCGACGGTGTCCAGCTGGGCACGGACCGCGGCTTCGCACTCCGGTCAGGCCGCGTTCGCGCAGGGAGCGCAGGAACTCGGCCCAGAACACCTCGGTCTCGCTGTCGCCGACCATCAGACCCAGGACTTCCCGGCCGCCGTCCTCGGTGATGCCGGTGGCCACGACCACGGCCCGGGAGACGATCTGGTGGTTCACGCGGGCCTTGCAGTAGGTCGCGTCCAGGTAGACGTAGGGGAAGCGGGTGTGGTCGAGCGGCCGGGTCCGGAAGGCGGTCAGCTGGTCATCCAGATCGGCGCAGATGCGCGAGACCTCGCTCTTGGAGATGCCGGTGTCCGCGCCGAGGGCTTTGACCAGGTCGTCGACCGAGCGGGTGAACACGCCCAGCACGTAGGCCTCCATGATGACCGCGTAGAGGGCCTGGTCGATGCGGCGCCGGCGTTCCGGCAGGCTGAGGAAGAAGCTTCCCGAGCGGACTTTGGGAACGGTCAGCTCCAGGTCGCCGGCCTGCGTGGTCAGGGTCTTGTCGCGATGGCCGTTGCGCCAGGTGGTGCGAGTCTCCGTGTGCTCGCCGGGCTCGGCGCCGATCCGGGCGGTGGCTTCGGCCTCGATCAGCTCCTGCAGGAGCCGCTGGGCGAGGCTCCTGATCAACTCGATTCCGTCCGCCGTACGCAGTGACTCCATGAGGCGGAGTAGGTCAGACTGGGACAAGGCCATAGCGCACCTCTCACTCAACGAGCATGCCTACTCGGAGAGTTGCGCGATGGCTCCTTTCCGACCAGGGGTTACGTCAAGATCCCTGCTACACCGCTCGGCGGGACGTCATCAAGCCGTGTCCCACTCCCTCCGACAGATAGACCGCGCGCCGCTCGACCGCGTCCAGCCGGATTCCTTCCCATTGACCGAAGTTGGGCGGACTGACCCGCAGGTCGACCACCACGTCCAGCACCGCACCGCCCACGCAGGTCACGTACTTCGCCTGCCCGGGCGGCACATCCGCGAAGTGGATGCCGCGCACCACGCCCTGGGCGGACACCGAGAGGATCCGTCATCCCCCGACCACCCACGCCCGAACGCCGAACCTGGACCCCCGACGAAGCGGTCCGCTTCCACCAGGTGCGGATAGTGATCTTCCGGACGGTGTGTCGTCTTGAGCATGTCGTCGCCATGTGGTTCTGACGTGCCTCGCGCACCGTCCCTCACGCTCTGCCGCCACGCCCGACCAGGCAGCGACTCTTGGTCCCAGGATCACCCGATTGGGAGAAGGGGAAGCTCATGGGACAGCGTGCGCGGCGGGGCCTGGTCTACCGGGGGTGCGGTTGTACGGACGGGCACGGGAAGCAGTTGGGTCCGTGGTGTGTGCGATAGGTGGAGGAGGCGGGTCACGGGCCGTGGACGTAACTCGGCCCCGTCCGTCCAGTCGGTGCTCCGAATCAAGTACCCCGTGCCGGTCTCCCCTGGCCGGTCATGGCTGCCTCGACTGAGGTCGAGTTCCTGCGCGATGTCGTGGATCCGGGGGCGGCGCGATAGCAGGACAGCTGGGATCGGTCGGGCGGACTGCGTAGCCCTGGCACTTGCTGCACCAGTCGTAGCCGTCGTCGTCGAGCAGGTCGGCGACCGTCAGCAGGGCGTCGCTGGCGACGACGCCGCGTTCCCGGGAGTTCAGGCAGAACGGGGAGCGTCTCTCGCCTTGGACCCGGGGATTGGCGTTCGTCGTGTAGACCTGCACGTCGGCGAGGACGCCGGGCGGGATTCCGCTGCCGCCGCCGTGCCATCGGGGGCCTCGAACGGCTGGAGCTCTAGGTCCTCGGTCGAGCAGCGCCTTGAGCGGATCAACGCCGAGCCTCTGGCGGGCCTGGGTCAGTGCGGAACCGGTCGGAGGGGTGTATCCATTGCGGCGGCACGGGCGGTGCAGACCTGTCAGGAGGCTGCCCATGACCGAGCGATATCCCGACGGGCACGAGCTGCCATACCCACTGAACAGGCACATCGCCAGGACGAAAGACACCGCAACCCTGGCCGCCGCCCCGGACCGGACCTGCCTGGTCGTCACCGCAGACGACCGCCCCCGCCGCGCCCGGGACTCTGCCCCGGGCGCAGCGGGGGCTCGGAGTGCGCGGCGCGCGCACGGTCCGGCGCCGGCTCCGTATCGCTGGCGCCGGTTCACTCTCCCGTCCGGCACCACCCGGTCAGGAGCCGCTCCTCATCGGCCGGGCCTGCTCGAAGCGCAGGTACCGTTCGACCGACCGGGCCAGCACCTCGTTGCCGCCGGCGGTGACCACGCGGTCCCACCAGGCACCGTAGATCCGGTCGAAGCGGTAGCCACCGAGTAGTTCGCCGGCGGCGCGCACGGCGTCGGGGCGCTCGGGGACGTGGTTGGCGTAGCTGTACATGATGCTGACCCACCGGGGGTCCGGGCCGACGTTGACGATGTCGCCGGTGAAGAGCGCGCCCTGGCCGGCGCTCCAGTGCATGACCGTGCTGCCCGGGAAGTGGACGCCCGGGTTGATCAGCGTCAGCTCGTCGGTCAGCCGGTGGGTCCGCCCGCTCCAGAAGCGCAGGGCGGGGTCGGGGCGGCCCACCCACTGCCGGTCGGCCTCGTGCAGGTACACGGGGGCGTCGAAAGCGTGCGCCCAGTCGACCATGGCGGAGTAGAAATGCGGGTGGCTGATGGCGATCGCGGTGATGCCGCCGAGTTCCCGCACTTCGGTGACGACCGCGTCGTCGAGGTAGGGCACGCAGTCCCAGAGCACGTTGCCGGCGGCGGTGCGCAGCAGCAGGGCGCGCTGGCCAATGGCGAAATCGGGGGTGCTGCCGATGCCGAGGATGTCCGGGCCCTGTTCCTCGAAGCGGCCCCGGTGGCCGTCGGCTCGCAGCTCGGCCAGGCTGGTCCACTGCTGGCCGTCGCGTCCGACGTACTGGCGCTCGTCCAGGCAGACCGGGCAGTCGGGGCGCGGGGCGGCGAACTGGGTGCCGCAGGTGCGGCAGACGGGCAGCGTGGTGCCGGTGAGGTCAGCCACGGTCGCCTCCGGTCAGCTCGGTCAGGACGTACGGGCGGCTGGGCCGCCAGCCGAGTTCGGCGAGGGCGCGTCGGCCGGAGACCACCTGGTTCAGGCCCAGGGCCTCGGCGAACGGGCCGCCCACGGCCTCGGCGGCCTGCTCCATCGGCCAGGGCTCGGCCCGGCCGGTGCCACCCGCGGCGATGTCGGCGGCTGCGGCGAGTGCCGCGACCGGCACCGCTTCGTGCGCCACGCCGTGCAGCACGCTGCCCGCGTCGGCCTTTGTCGCCGCCAGTACGAAGAGTTCGGCGAGGTCGTCCACGTGCACCATCGGCCAGCGGCTCGCGGCCGAGCCGACGTACCGGCCGGTGCCGTGCTCGCGTGCCCAGTCGGTCATCAGGCCGGGTATGCCGCCACCGCGGCCGTACACGATGCCGGGCCGCACGACGACCGCGCGCACGTCCTCGGCGACCTCGGCCAGCACCCGCTGCTCGATCCGCGGGCGGTAGCCGACGATGGCGATGGCGTTGGTGGGCGCGTCCTCGTCGAGGGGCGCGTCGCCGGTGGCGCCGAGCACCCAGACGCCGCTGGTGTAGACGAAGGGGCGGCCGGTGCCGCGCAGCGGGGCGGCGAGCGCCTCGATGACGGCGGTGTCGACGTCGGCGTCGCCGCTCGGGGGAGCCAGGTGGATCACGGCTTCGATCTCGGAGGTCACCGCACCGGCCAGCGAGGCCGCGTCGGCGGTGTCGCCGACCAGCTGGGCGTGCCAGGCCCGGCCGGCCTGCGGCTCGGCGTCACGGGTGAGCGCGACGACCTGGTGGCCGGCGGCGGTGAGGTGCTCGGTGACGGCGGAGCCGATGTACCCGGTGGCACCGGTGAGCAGAACCTTCATGACGTTCCTTTCTTGAGAGCGAGACGTCAGGTCTCGCTCGATGGGATGGTGATGTGCTTCGAAGCTGCGCGGTGTGCGCAGGGTTTCGCCTCAGGGATTGGTCATGTGTCCGGCCGGGCCGTGCGCGGCTTCCTCGACCGCCTCGCCCAGGGGCGGATGGGCGTGCACGCTGCGGGCCGCCTCGTGGGCGGTGAGCTCTCACCACTCAGCGAGCGTCAGCGCGGTCGCGTCGGGCCCGATCAGGTGGGCGCCGATGATCGCCGATGCGCCGTTCCTGCTTTCCGATCATCCGGCTGACCCGAGTCCGACCGGGCCGGACGGCAGAACGCTGCCGAGTACTGGCCGGCTAGCCGGCGCGGCCCCGGCTGAGCCTCCTCGGCTCGGCGGTCTCGCAGCGTGCGGGCGGCACGGCTTCGGCCGTCGTGGTGTACACCGCCTCGGCCGGTAGCCGCTGCTCCAGGGCGAGCAGCATGACGGCCCCCGCGGTCGAGCTCGCCGTCAGCACCAGCCAGGGCAGCCGGCCGTCGACGGCCAGCAGGCCGGTGAACAGTGACGGCGCCAGGGTCTGGGACAGCGCCCAGGACAGCTGGTAGGTGGCCAGGTAGCGGCCGCGCGCCTCGGCGGGAGCGGCGCTCACCGAGAGCGCGCCCGCGCTCGGGCTGTGCACCAGTTCACCGATCGTGTACAGGACCAGCAGCCCGACCAGGCCGGCCATCACGCCCTGGCGGGGCATGCCGCCCAACAGGGCGTAGCCGAGGAACGCGGTGGCGAAGACCAGGGCGCCGACCGCGGCCACCCGCGTACGCCGGGCGAAGCGCCGGCCGAGCCTGCCAACCGGCACGCCGGCGAACGCGCAGAGCGCGGTGTTGACCGCGAACAGCGGACCGGCCACCGAGGCGGGCAGGTCGAACTGGCTCACGGCGTACACCGGCAGCAGCACGCTGAGCGCCGAATAACCCAGGGCGATCAGGAAGTTGGCCAGGGTGAGCCCTGCGTACGGGCGATCGCGCAGGACGGTGCGGTAGCCGGCCGGTTGTCGGGCGGTTGCGGGGCGGAGCGAGTGGGGGGTCCTGATCCGCAGCGCGAACAGTGCCGCGACGAAGAAGGTGGCCGCGTTCAGCCAGGCGACCGCCAGGAAGCCGTGGTCCCCGCCGAGTTGGACCAGTCCGGCCGCGAGTAGACCGCCGGCGCCGAGGCCGGCGTTGTTCACGCTCCGGGCGAGTGCCATCAGCCGGTCCCGGTGCTCCCCCTGGGCGAGCTCGCCGATCAGGGCCTGCTGGGTCGCGGGGAACGCCTGGGCGCCGGCCGCGGTGAGGGTGGCGACCAGGGCGAAGACCGGCAGGGTGGTGCCGAGTGGGAAGGCCAGGAAGCCGAGGCCGCGGACCAGGTAGAGCGCCAGCCGCACCCGCCGGGCACCGAACCGGTCGACGGCCCAGCCGCCGACCGGCATGGCGCCCATCGCCAGCAGTCCGGCGACGGTCAGGACGGTGCCGATCGTCGGCAGTGGCAGTCCGGTGATCCGCTGGAAGAAGACCAGGCTGAACGGCACGTACATGCCGGTGCCCACTGCGTCCACCAGCATCCCGGCGATCAGGTTCCGCTCGCCGGGCACCCGGTGGTCCTTCGTCTTCATACCCTCTCCCCGACTGCAGGGTGCGGGGCGGACACGTGCTGCCTTCCCCGGCCGACCCTGTCGCGCAGCAGCTCCGCGGCCGCCGTCGCCCCGCCGGTGCGGACGGTGTCGGCCACGGCAGCCGCTCGTACGCGGGTCCCGGGGTTCAGGGCCGTCTTGAGTGCGGCCGACAGGGACTCGTAGGTCAGGGTCGGACCGTCGTGTGCCACGCCGATGCCCAGCTCGGCCACCCGGCCCGCCCAGTACGGCTGGTCCGCCATCTGCGGTACCACCACCTGCGGCGCGCCGGCCCGGGCGGCCGTCGTCGTGGTGCCCGCGCCACCGTGGTGCACGACGGCGGCGACCCGGGTGAACAGTGCCTGCTGGTTGACCTCGCCGACGGCGAAGCAGTCGTCCCGGTCGTCGGTCAGGGTCAGGTCGGCCCAGCCGCGGGAGAGGAGGACCCGCCGGCCCTGCGCGCGGACCGCCTCGACGGCCGTCCGGGCGACGCTCTGCGCGTCGTGGACGGGCATGCTGCCGAAGCCCACGTACACCGGGGGTGCGCCGGCGTCCAGGAACGCCCCCAGGTCGGCCGGGAGCGGGCGGTCGTCCGGCCGGATCCATGCGCCGGTCTGCACCACGTCGAGGTCGGCCGGCTGCGGCCACGGGCTCAGGGTCGGGTCGGCCGCCAGCCACGGGCGATCGGTGAAGACGTGGTCGCGGACGTTCTCCACCGAGGGCAGGCCGATCGCGGCCCGGTGGGTGTTGATCGCCTCGCCGAACAGCGCGTTCATGTGCTCGGTGTTCAGGTCCCACAGCACCCGGTTGTCGGTCACCTCCGGCGGGAGCGGCCGGCCCGGCCACGCGAGCGGCGGGTGGTGCGGCGACGGCAGGTAGGTCGGGAAGTAGGCGACGAACACGTAGGGGACGCCCAGCTTCTCGGCCACCGACCGCGCGGCGGCTGCGGCCGGGATCAAGCCGGTCGCCACGACGACGTCGCATCCCTCGGCCACCGCGGCGGCGGATTCGTACGTCTCGGCGACCATCCGGGCCGCACGCTCGGACAGGCTCTCCGCCGGCAGCGGCTTCCCCGTCCCGGTCACGGCCCCGGTCGCCATCGCGCGCAGCGACCGGCCGAGCGGCACCAGGGGGATGCCGGCACCGTCCAGCAACTCCGCGAAGTCCGGCGGAGCGCACACCTGCACTTCCGCGCCGAGCGCCCGCAGTTCCGCCCCGAGCCCGAGCATCGGCTCGACGTCCCCTCGCGAACCGTACGCCACCAACAACACACGCATTTCAGGATTTCCTTTGCTTTCCATGGATTTCGGCCCCGGCCGGCGTGGCGTCGCCCGCGCTCTTGCCGTAGCCGAGGGACTCGACGATCCGGCCGTCCTGCACGAGGATGAGGTTCACGCCGCGGACGGAGTCGGTGGGTTCGTCACCGAAGTAGTACCGCCAGCGGACCGTGGCCCGTTCACCGGTGACGACGACGGCTTCCGACTCGAACCGGCCCGCGCGGTCCTCGGCGAGGGCCCGGCAGAACTCCAGGCACTCGGCGCGCCCTTCGTAGCGGGCTCCGTCGGGGGCCGGCCCCCTCGCCTCCATCACGCAGTCGTCGGCGATCAGCTCGGCGAGTGGCGAGGTGTCATGGTCGAGGAAGACCCGGTTGAAACGGTGGACGACCTCGGCCGTGGTACGGAACGACATGCCGCACCTCTCAGCAGTCCCACGAACGGTCGGTCACGGGTTCTCCTCGCGAGGCTCGGCCGCCGCGTCCGCGGTGACAGGGCCGGGGATCGCGTGTTCCGCGGCCCGGCTGACCTTCTCCCACGCCGCCCAGGTGGCCATGCGGGTGCGGACGATGTCGAACGCGAGGTCGTAGACCATGCTGCCGAGGAGGAGGCGCAGCGGTGGCTCGTCGCTGTCGACCAGCTTGAGCAGCGCGGCCGCGGCGAGCTTCGGGTCGCTGTCGACCGAGCCCTCGGCGAACTGCTTGGCCAACTCCTCCCGCAGCGGCGCGTACGCCTCCAGGGGGCTCGTGTTGCGCATGGCGGTGTAGAGGTCCGTCCAGTAGCCGCCGGGCTGGACGATGGTCAGCTTGACTCCGAAGCCGGCGGCTTCCGCGGCCAGGGCTTCGCTGAGCCCCTCCAGGGCGAACTTGCTGGCGCTGTAGAGACCGGTGCTGGGGAAGCCGCCCAGGGCGGCGATGCTGGAGACCTGCACGAGGTGCCCGGAGCCCTGTTCACGCAGGACCGGCATGACGGCCTGGGAGACCCAGAGGGCGCCGAAGAAGTTGGTGTCCAGTTGGGCCCGGGCCTCGGCCTCGGTGAACTCCTCGACCATGCCCATCGACAGCATTCCGGCGTTATTGACGACGATGTCGAGCCGACCGAAGTGGGCGATCGCCTCGGCGACGGCGGCGAACACCGCGTCGCGGTCGGTCACGTCCAGCCCGAGGGGCAGCACCCGTCCGGGGTGGGCGGCCGCCAGTTCGTCGAGCGGGGCCGTGGTGCGGGCGGCGACCGCGACGCGGTCGCCTGCGGTCAGCGCCGCCTCGGCGAAGGCGCGGCCGAGGCCCCGGCTGGCGCCGGTGATGAACCAGACGCGGCTCGTGGTGTCGGCTGAGACGTGCATGTGCGGCACTCCTGTCTGAGGGACGAGACGCCCGGGGCTCGGTCCGCCGGGGTCTCGGGTGTGGGAGTTTCGGGTGCGTGTGTCGGTGCGTGCGCAGGCGTGTCCGGTCCGCCGGTCAGCTCCTGCGCGCGCTCCATACGGCGAGGGAGGTGAGGAGGGTGAAGAGGGCCCCGGTCGTCAGGGCGGCGTTGACGAAGAGGTGGGTGGCGACGATTCCACCGAGGAGGGCGCCGAGTGCGATGGCGAGGTTGTAGACGGAGGTGTTCAGGGCGGTGGCCGCCTCGGTCGATTCGGGTGCGGCCTTGAGGATCCAGGTCTGGACGGCGACCGGTACGCCGCCGAAGGCCAGCCCCCATGCCATCAGCAGGAGCGCGCCGCTGACCGGGGTGCGACCGGCGAGGGGGAAGAGCCCGAGGACGACGGTCAGCACGCCGCCGATGGTGATGATGGTCGCGCTGATGTTCCGCTCCGCAGCCGCGCCGGCGAGGAAGTTGCCGAGGATGCCAGCGACGCCGAAGCCGAGCAGCAGCGGGCCGATCATCGCCTCGTCGATCCCGGAGGTGGCCTGGAGGATCGGGCTGACGAAGGTGAAGGCGGCGAAGTGACCGCCGACCAGGAGAAAGGTGGCGAGGACGCCGGCTCGTACCACGGGGTGGCGGAACTGCTGCGGCAGCGTACGCAGCTGAACGACCTGCTGGGCGGGCATGGGAGGCAGCAGGAGGAGCAGGGCCACCAGCACGAGGAGACCCAGTGCGCCCGCGGCCACGAACGCCGCCCGCCAGTCCGCGAGCCCGCCGATCAGCGTCCCGGCCGGTACGCCCAGGACGTTGGCGGCCGTCGCGCCGCCGAAGACGATCGAAATGGCCCGGGGGATGGAGCGCTCCGGCACCAACCGCACGGCGAGACCTGCGGCGAGTGCCCAGAAGCCGCCGATGCTGATGCCGACGAGGAAGCGCGAACCCAGCAGGACGGCGAAGTTGGGTGCCAGTGCTGTCAGGCCGTTGGCCAGCACCATGAGGGTGATCAGGCCGATCAGGGCGACCCGCCGGTCGAGGTGCCGGATCGCCACCGGGAGCAGCGGTGCCGTGACGGAGGCGACCAGGCCGGGCACGGTCACCATCAGTCCAGCGGTCCCCTCGGAGACGTCCATCGCGCTGCCGATGAAGGGGAGCAGCCCGACGGGCAGGGACTCGACGGTCACCAGCGCGAACGTTCCGACCGCCATCGCGACGACGGCGAGCCACCTGGTGAGGGGTGTTCGCTCACCGGCGTCGGTGGTGCAAACGGTCGCGGAATCGACGATGGTCATGGTGGTACTCCGGTCTGTAGGGCTGATCGGCCGCTGACGGATCTTGATCACGGCGAGGTCGGGCCGGATGACCACGATGGACTCGGCTTCGTAGGTGACGGTCGGCGGCTGACGGGTCGTGCCGGGCAGAGCTCGGTGGGCGAAGGCGCAGATCTCTCCCAGGCCGGTCAGCGGGTCGCGTCCTAACGGGACAGCTCCGTGAACGCGTCCGGCAGGCCGTTTCGCCGGGCGTGCACGACCTGGGCAACGAGGGTGACGACGGCGCGCATCTCCTCCTGTGAAACGGTGACGCCGGCGGCGAGGGGCTTCATGAGGGTGTCCTTCCTGGGGGTGCGGGTGTGCCGGGCGCCCTGGGACAACAGCTGGTCTCCCGTCAGGCACGCTGTCGGCGGCCGCAGGCGGGCCTCCTGGCGGTGCGGTGTCACCGGTACGGGCGCCGCACCGCCCGCGGACCACCGCGCGGCGGTTCCGGCCGCTGTCGATCTTCCAACTCTCCACCGCGCCCATCAATGTCGAAGATCAGTAAGATCCGATAACTGAGACTTATGACGGGGGCGGCACAGGTGGAAATACGCGACATCGAGATCTTTCTGACGTTGGCCGAGGAACTGCACTTCGGCAGGGCGGCCGCCCGGTTGCACCTCACGCAGGCTCGTGTCAGCCAGGTGATCGGACGCCAGGAGCGAAGACTGGGAGGCCTGTTGTTCGACCGTTCCAACCGCCGCCAGATCCGCCTGACCCCGCTCGGCCAGCAGCTCCGCAGCGACCTGCGGCCGGTCTACGCGAACCTGCGCGACAGCCTCGAACGCGCCCGGATGGCCAGCCGCGGCAAGACCGCACGCCTGCGCGTCGGCATGCTGCCGTTCAACGTGCCCGACATGTACCCCTACTGGGAGACCTTCCGCTCCCGTCATCCCCAGTGGGAACTGCAGCTGCGCCGGGCGCCTTACCTCGACCCGTTCGCCAGGCTGCGCGAGGGCGACATGGACGTCTTCCTCACCTGGCTGCCCGTCGACGAGCCCGATCTCACCGTCGGCCCCATCCTCTTCCGCGACCCCCGCGTCCTGGCCGTCGCCGCAGACCACGAGCTCGCCGAACGGCACTCCGTCCCGTTCGAGGCCCTGGCCGACTTCGCCCATGCCATGCCACCCGACATGCCCGACTACTGGGAAGACGCCTACCTGTCGTTCCACACGGCCCGGGGGAAGCCGATCGAACGCGTCGAACAGGTCACCAACGCCGACGAACTGATCCACCTCGTCAGCACCGGCGAGATCGTTCACCCCTTCCCCTCCCACGTCACCCGCTACTGGTCCATGTCCCACGTCCGCTTCATTCCCGTCCCCGACATGGGGACGATTCCCTACGCCCTGGTGTGGCGCAGGGACGGAGAGAACGAACTCGTCCGGGCCCTCGCCCAGACCGTCCGCGACATCGGCGTCCTGCACTTCTGACGCCGCCCGCGTGCAACCGTCGCCACCCGTACCCGGGCTTCGGCCTGCCGCAGTGTCGAGCTGGTGCGCCAGCAGGTGTCGAGGTCGGAGGCGATCCGCAGCAGGGTGGCGGTGCGCAGGCTGCGGTCGTCCGGCGCGCAGGCCATCGCCAGGCCACAGGCCGCGTCCCGCAGCGCGAGCGGGCGCAGGCAGGTCGCCACCGGCCGGGGCACCGTGCCGTCGGGGCCGGACGGGGCGGCGAGCAGCACCGGGCGGGCCGCCACGGCGACGCCGGACACCGCCGTCGCAGCGCCCACGGCCCTGGGCAGGGGGCGGTTCATCGCGGCTGCCTCCGTCGGCGGTCGGTGGGGACCTGTCCGGTGATGTTGCGTGCCATGTTGCCGAAGACCACCGAGTGGAACGGGGCGACCGACCACCAGTAGACGTGTCCGGCGAGCCCGTGCGGGTGGAACAGGGCGCGCTGGCGGTAGTGGGTGCCGCCGTTGCCGTCCGGGGCCACCGAGATTTCCAGCCAGGCGAGTCCGGGCAGCCGCATCTCGGCGCGCAGCCTCAGCAGCCGCCCGGAGTCGACCTCCTCGACCCGCCAGAAGTCCAGCGGATCGCCGACCCGCAGCCGGGCCGGGTCGCGGCGGCCGCGGCGCAGCCCGATGCCGCCGACCAGGCGGTCGAGCCGGCCGCGCACCGCCCAGGCGAGCGGGAAGGAGTACCAGCCGTTGTCGCCGCCGATCCCCTCCACCACCCGCCACACGGTCTCGGGCGGGGCGGGCACCCGGAGTTCCTGCACGTCCTGGTAGAGGCTGCCGCCGGCCCAGTCGGGGTCGGTGGGCAGCGGGTCGCTGGGGGCACCGGGCAGGCTGGCCGAGGACCAGTGGGTGGAGACCTCGGCGTCGCGGATCCGGCGCAGCGCCAGCTCGACGGCACGGTCGAAGCCCACCGGGCCGTCGGGCGGGTCGGGCGAATACAGGGCGATGTCGCGTTCGGAGCAGACCACTTCATGGCGCAGCGATTCGACGAGCGGCCGGGCGATGGAGTTCGGCACGGGGGTGACCAGACCCACCCAGTGGCTGGAGAGCCAGGGGGTGAGCAGCGGCGTCGGCAGGATCAGCCGGGGCGGCAGGGCGGCCACCCGGGCGTAGCCCTGCATCATCTGCCGGTAGGTCAGGATGTCGGGGCCGCCGAGGTCGAAGCTCCGGTTCACCTCGGGCGGCAGGTCGGCGACCGCCACCAGGTGGCGCAGCACGTCACGGACCGCGATCGGCTGGATCCGGGTGTTCACCCAGCGCGGGGTGACCATCACCGGGAGCCGCTCGGTGAGGTAGCGGAGCATCTCGAAGGAGGCCGATCCGGAGCCGATGATCACCGCCGCCCGGAGTTCGGCGGTCGGCACGCCGCTGTCGCGCAGCTGCTGCCCGACCTCGGCACGCGAGCGCAGGTGCGGCGAGAGCCGGGCCAGCGGGACGCCGCGCGGGACGAGCCCGCCCAGATAGACGATCCGGCGCACCCCGGCGGCCCGGGCGGCGGCACCGAAGTCCCGGGCGGCCTGCCGGTCGGTGGCCTCGAACCCGGGCCCGGTGCCCAGCGAGTGGACCAGGTAGTAGGCGACGTCCACGCCGTCCAGCGCCCCGGCGAGCGTCTCGGGCCGGGTGACGTCGCCGCGCGCGGCCTCCACCCGGGCCCGCCACGGCTGGTCGCGCAGCCGTCCCGGGTCTCGGGCCAGGCAGCGCACCCGGTGGCCGGCGGCGAGCAGTTCGGGCACCAGGCGGCCGCCGATGTAGCCGGTGGCGCCGGTGACCAGGCAGGTGAGCGGTGCTGTCATGGCGGCCTCCCGGTCAGTCCAGGGCTCGGGCGGTACGGAGTCGGGCCGACAGGTCCTCCGGCGCGATCAGGGGGGCCGGGTAGTCGGGGGCGAGCAGCCACGGCCGGTGGATCGACAGTCCCGGCAGGTGGGCGAGTTCGGGCACCCAGCGGCGGACGTACGCGCCGTCCGGGTCGTACCGGTCGGCCTGTCGGAGCGGGTTGAGCACCCGGTTGGGCCGGGTGTCGGTGCCCGTGCCGGCGACCCACTGCCAGTTCAGCTGGTTGTTCGCCAGATCGCCGTCCACCAGCAGCTCCAGGAAGTGCGCGGCGCCGATCCGCCAGTCCTGGTGCAGCGTCTTGACCAGGAAGCTCGCCGTCAGCAGCCGGGCCCGGTTGTGCATCCAGCCCTCGTGGGCGAGCTGGCGCATGCCCGCGTCGACGATCGGGTAGCCGGTGCGGCCCTCGCGCCAGGCCGTGGCCTCGCGCTCGTCCCGGTGCCACCGGTCCTCACGGGTGCGGTAGTCCTGATGGGCCGCGTCCGGACGGGCGGCGAGCACCTGGTGGTGGAAGTCCCGCCAGGCCAACTGCCGGACGAAGCCCGCCGCCCCCTCGCCGCCGTGCTTCGACGCCAGGGCCGCCAGCTCGTTGGCCGACAGGCAGCCGAAGTGCAGGTACGGGGAGAGCCGGGAGGTGCCGTCGGCGGCGAGCGCGTCGTGCAGGTCGGCGTAGGAGTCGATGTCCCAGCGCCGCCGGAGCTCACGGGCCGCCGTCTCGCCGCCCTCTGGCAGGGCGGGCGACACCGGCTTGGCCGTCGGCAGTGCGACACCGTCGATGCCGTCGGGAGTGGACAGCTTCCGCGGCGCACCCAGCACCGACCGGCGCGGCGCCTGCTGCCAGGCCCGGTGGTACGGGGTGAAGACCGCGTAGTGGTCCCGCCCGGCCGGAGTGACCAGGCCCGGCGGGAGCACGGTCAGCACCCCGTCGTGCACGTGCAGCCGGCCGCCGAGCCGCTCCCGCAGCCGGGCCTCGCGCCGCCGGGCGAACGCGCTGACGCCCGCCGCCACGTGCACCGTGTCGGCGCCGGCCTCGGCGGCCACCCGGGCGGCCTGCCCCGCCGGGTCGCCCCGGCGGACCACCAGCCGAGCGCCGATCCGGCGCAGCGAGGCGTCCAGGTCCGCCAGGCACTCGGCGAGGAACGCCTGCCGGTTGGACGCGGCGAAACCGACCGCCTCCACGGCCGGGTCCAGGACGAACAGCGGGACGACCTGGTCCGCCGCCCGGGAGGCGGCGTGCAGGACCGGATTGTCGTGCAGTCTCAGGTCCTGGGTGAACAGAGCGACAGAGACGGTCATCGGTGTTCCTCGGGGGGTTCGTCGGGTGCTCTGATCGGTGCGTCGGGCCCGCCCTCGGGCGTCTGCCCGGATGTTCGGAGCCCACCCGCGTACCGGATTGCGCCGGTTCAACCGGTGCTCAAAACGATGCACAATGGATGCGAGTCGCCCGCATCGATACGGCCGCCGCACAGTGACAGCGTGACTCAGACCACCTGCGAACGGCCTCTCGCGCAGCCCGGCGCCCCGGCACCTGCGGCGAGTCCGGTCGACCTGATGGCAGCGGTCGCCCGCGGCGACCAGGACGCGCTCGCCGAGCTGTACCCGACGCTCGCCCCCGCCGTGTACGGGATCGCGCTGCGGACGCTGCGCAACCCCGCCCTCGCGGAGGAGGTGACCCAGGAGGTGCTCCTGGAGGTCTGGCGCACCGCCGCCGGTTACCGGCCCGACCGGGGCGCCGTGCTGCCCTGGGTGCTCACCATCGCCCACCGCCGTGCCGTCGACCGGGTCCGCGCCACCCGGGCCGCCCACGACCGGGAGGTACGGGTCGCCCTGCGCGAGCAGCCGGAGAGCACACCCTCCCGTTGGACGCGGTGGCGGCCGGGCTCACCGGCCGCACCTTGCCGTTCCGGATGCTGGGCGCGGCCGTCCCGCCCCGGGCGCTGCTGGACGCCGTGCGCCGGCTCGGCCCCGGCGCCGTGATGCTCTGGTCGCAGAGCCCGCACACCACCGACCCCGAGCTGGTCCGGCAGGTCGTCCGCACCGCCTGGGGCGCCCGCGGATCCCGCAACCGCGCCCTGGTCCTCGTCACCGGCCCCGGCTGGCGCCGCTCCGACCACCCGGAGGGCATCGCGGGCCCGCTCACCCTGCTGAGCGCCCTCGACCTGCTGGAGCAGGCCGTGACCGGCTGACGCCCCCGTTCGATGATCACCGCCCTCCGCTGTGGCGCACGGCCTCGGAGGTGACCGGGTCAGGCTCAGGCGTGCGCCCGCCGCCGAGCCGATCCGACGATCTCCCACTCCTTCGAGACCGCACTGCTCGAACCGGCGCAAGCGTCGTGCTGCCCACGGGGTACGAGGCCGTCGAGGCCTACGCCGAACGCGCCGCCACCCACGCCGAGCGCTGGAGCGACCAGGTGACCACCGTCTTCGACCTTGAACCACTCCTGGAGCACCGACGGGAAGGGGGCCACCGGGCCGGGGCGCTGTCCAGGGGCGCGTCAGGTGAGGACGAGCTCCTTGGCGCGCTGGTACTCGTCCTCGGTGATGTCGCCGTGGTTCTTGAGCTCGGCGAGCCGCGCCAGTTCGGCGACGTGGTCGGTGGGCGCGGCGGTGGTGCCGGCGGCGTCCCGGATGTAGGTGCGGAACTCCTGCTCCGCCTCGGCCGCCTCCTGGTACTCGCGCTTCCCCATGCCCTTGCCCCTGGCGATCAAGTAGACGAACACACCGAGGAACGGCAGGACGAGCACGAACACGCTCCAGCCGGCCTTGGCCCAGCCGCTCAGGGCGTCGTCCCGGAAGAGGTCGCCGAAGACTCGGAACAGGAGGAAGAACCACATGATCCACAGGAAGATCCACATGGTCGTGAAGAAGATGTTGAGCAACGGGTAGTCCACCGGGGGCCTCCTGACATCGATGGTCTGCCCCGAACGCCGTGGCAGACGCGGTCTATTGCCGGTGTACCGGGCTGCGGCCCGGCGGGGCATCACCCGCGCCGGGTGAGTTCCGCGCCCGGGGCGGCTCCGCAGCGGCGGGGCTATTCTTGCGACTGATGGGCGGAGCGGAGCGCGCACAGCGGCGACGGCCCGGCCTGGGCGACCTGCTGAGGACGGTCCGGGCGGACCCTGCCCGCATGCCCGAGCGGCTGGCCGCCTTCACGGTGGAGTTCCTGGGCCCCCAGGCGGCCGACACGGTGGTGCGGGCGCGCGAAGCGGAACGAACCGGGACCCCGCGGGGCGAGAGCGTCGAGGCGGTGATCGGGCGGGGCGTGCGCCGCTCCGTGGTGGAAGGCTCGTTCCTCGGCGGTCCCTTCGTGCTCCTGCTGCCGGTCGCGTTCATCGGCGCACTGCTCGCCCAGCTGCGGATGGTGTTGGAGCTGGGCGCCCTGGCCGGCCGCGATCCGTGTGACCAGGAGGCGGCGGTGGAGATCCTGCTGGTGCAGGGCGTCCATCCGACGCGTGCGGAGGCCAGGGCGGCCCTGCGGGAGGCGTCCCGGGGTCCGGTCGACGAGGGCGGCAAGGGCTCCTGGTTCGACGTCGTCCGTCGGCAGGCCTACCTGATCGGCCTGTTGGCCCCGGACGACCCGGCCCGGAGCCGGATCCGCAAGTGGCTCGGCTGGGCCGGCATCGGGGCCCTGCTGGTCATCGGAACGGTGGTGCCGTTCGTCTGGGTGCCCGCCTGCGGCGAGATGTATCGTCGCGCCACCGACCGGCTCGCGGACCGTACCCTCGCCCTGCTCGGGTCGGAGGGCGGCGGGCCCGTGCCGGTCCGGGACCGTGACCGTGACCGTGACCGGTCCGTGCTGCGCCCCGGCCTGCTCCTGGTCGTGCTGCGGACCGTGGGGGCGTGCGCGGCGACGGTGGGCGGGGTGCTCGTGGTGCTGCTCACCGGAGCTCGGGTCGCCGGCAACTCCTGGCTCGCCGTGTTCCTCGTCCTGCTGGGTGCGGGCGCGGTGGTGGCCGGCTGGCACTGGCTGCGCTCCCGCCACTGAGCACCCGGCTGCGTCCGCCCCCCCCGATTCACACGGTCAGATCAGCCGCAGTTCACGGGCCCGCCGGACGGCCCTGCGGCGCCCGGAGACCGCGAGCTTCCGGTTGATGCTCTTGAGGTGCGTCTTGACCGTGTTCACCGAGAGGAACAGTTCGGCGGCGATCTCCTCGGTGGAGAGCAGCCGTGCGGCGCTCTCCAGGACCTCGATCTCCCGGTCGCTCAACGGCTCGACGGGCGGGTCCGGGACCGCGTCGTCTCCGCCCGCCGCCGGCGGCCCCGGGAGGAGGTCGGGGGGCAGCCAGTCGTGGTCGTCCACCGGCGCCGGCCGGGCCCGTAGCAGCTGCCGCAGCCACGGCCCGGCCTCCCGGAACGGTCGGACCACCTGCTCGGACCTGGCGACCGTGAGGGCGCGGGTGAGCAGCCGCCGGGCGCCGGCCTCGTCACCCAGGGCCGCTGCGACCTGTGCCCTGGCCAGCAACACCCGGGCGGTGACCGCCGGCCCGTGGCAGTCACGGTCGGGGATCGCGTCCAGGGCCCGGCGGGCGCTCGGGCCGTCCCCGGCCGCGAGATGGACACGGGCCGCCGCGACGGCGCAGTCCGGGCCCCCGGCACCGTCGCGGTCCAGCACCGCCAGGGCGGCGGCCGGATCGCCGTCGGCGAGGTGCGCGGCCGAACCGACCACGGCCGCGCCCTCCGTCACCCAGGCCGGCAGTGGTCCGGCCGCCGGAGGACGGCCGTCGTCCACCCGGTCGAGCGTGTCCAGGGCTGCCCGGGCCCGGCCGTCGGCCAGCAGGATTCTCGCCCGGACGATCGCCAGGACGGCGGCGACCGCCGGATCGTGCCGGGCCGCGGCCGACCCGGCCGCCCGGTCGAGCGCCGCGCGGGCCGTCGGCAGGTCGTCCCGGTCGACGGCGAGCATGGCGAGCACCAGCTGACCGACGCCGGTGCGGGAGACCGGCGGCAAGCCGGCGAGTTCGGCTTCGGCCGTGGCCCTCCGAAGACGGGCCTCCGACCGCCCCGGCCGCCCGTCCAGCAGGTCGATCAGGGCGAGGCAGGCCAGCGCCTCGTGGCGCGGACCGGCCGTTGTGGCCCCCGCGGGCGTCCTCGCTGCCGCCGCGAGCGCCGCACTCGCGGCGCCGAGACTGCCTTCCCAGAGCAGCGCCGAGCCGAGGTCGTTCAGCCGCAGCGTGGACAGCTCCGGGTGCCCCGCCACCAGGGCCTTCGGTACCGATTCCTCCAGCCGCTCGGCCTGTTCGGCGGCAGCCCGGGCCTGGTCGGCCGAGCCGGCCAGCCGAGCCGCCAGCACCCGCAGTTGGGCCAGGGTGAACAGGGCCGCCGGGTCGTCCTCGCCCTGGTGTTCGGCGAGCAGTGCCTCCGCGCGCCGGAGGTGTTCGGCACCCTTGTCCACGTCGTGCCGGGTGAGGTCACAGGCCGCCCGGACCAGTTCGGCGGCCGGCCCCTGGGCCTCGGGGGCCATCGTGGCGAACAGCCGGTCCAACCGCTCCGCATCCCGGCCGGTGAACAGCCGCCCGATGGCCAGTTGATCGACCACCTGAGACGCGGCGAACTCCCAGTCACCGGCCGCCGCGGCGTGCGGAAGCGCCTCCGTCAGCTGCCCCGCCCCGGCCAGCCACCGGGCGGCCTTGCGGTGGAGTTCCCGTTCCAGCCCCGGGCTCCGGGCTCCCAGGTGGATGCGCAGGATCTCGGAGAACAGCGGGTGGCACCGGTACCAGGAGTGTCCGACGGGCTCCACGAAGGCGTTGGCCCGGGAGAGGGCGGCCAGGGTCCGCGCGCCGTCCGGGCGACCGGTCAGGGCGTCGGCGAGGTCCGGGTGGATCCGGTCCAGGACGCTCGTCCGCAGGAGGAGGTCCTGGGTCTCGACCGGTTGGGTGTCGAGGACCTCGGCGAGCAGGAAGTCCGCGACCGTGCTCTGCCCGGCCTCGAACTCCGCCAGGTACGCCGCGGGATCGGCGGCGCCCTGGGCGGCCAGTGCCGACAGCCGCAGGCCGGCGGCCCAGCCGCCGGTCCGCTCGGTCAGCGCGCGCACGTTCCCGGCGGACAGCGCGAGCCCGTGCCGGCGCAGCAGCACGGAGGCCTCCTCGGGCCGGAAGGCGAGGTCGGCGGCCCTGATCTCGGTCACGCTGCCGGACGCCCGGTAGCGGTGGATCGGCAGGAGCGGCTCCGTCCGGCTGAGCAGGGCCAGGCGCAGACCGGCACCCGCGTGGCCGAGCAGGAAGTGCAGACCGGAGGCCACCTCCGCGGAGGACACCTGCTCGAACTCGTCGAGCACGAGGATCACGGGCTCGTCCCGGACGCTCAGGTGGGCGGCCAGCCGGGCCAGCAGGGAGTGGTCGACCTCGTTGGCCCGGGCCGGACTGCCGATGCCGGCCGGCAGGGCGACGCCGTGGTACCGGAGCGCTTCCAGCAGGTAGGCCCAGAAGACCCCCGGCGCGTTGTCCTCGTGCTCGACGGTGAGCCAGACCGCCGGACCGGGCAGTCGCGCCGTGGCCACCCAGTCGGCGACGAACAGGGTCTTCCCGGCACCCGCCGGTCCGCTCACCAACAGCAGGGACGTCGGCAGGCCGTCGCCGAGCCGGTCGACCAGGCGCTGCCGGCGAACGAAGGTCTCCGGCGTCGCGGGCACCGCGAACCGCGCCGCGAGCACCGGGTCGCCGCCGGGTATCCGGGACGACGGCCCAGCGTCACCGCGGAAACCGTCCACCAGGTGGCCCCCGTCCTGGCCGCTGGGCTGGAGGCCATGGTCGTCACCTCGGGGGAGTCATGGCGCGCCGACAACGCGGATGTCTGACGACTCCCATCGTTTCCGACTTCCTCCGGCTCGGCAAAGGGGGCGGGCGGTCCCGTTCAGGGGGCCGCCCGGCCTTCGTGCCTTCTAGCCGTCGTCCTCCCCGGTCGGCTCGGGGGTGCCCAGGAGCCTGGCCAGCCGGCCCTGGCCGGCCACCACGTAGCCGATGCCGATGCCGAGCGTGACGGCAGTGAACACCACGATCAGCCAGCTGAGCAGGGTGAAGACCAGTCCGAGCGGGCCGAACTGGGTGATGCTGCGGTTCAGCGAGCGGGGAACGTAGAGCTTCGACACCCAGGCGAGCGCGGTCAGGCCGGCACTGGTCAGCACGGCCCCCGGGATCAACGGGAGCCAGGAGACCCGCCCGCCGAGCAGAAGGTGCTGCGTCCACAGCCAGAGCAGACCGGCCGTGATCAGGTAGAGGACGACCCCGAGGGCCTCGCCCGCGCCGAATCCGCTCCGCACCTTTCCCTGGAGGACCAGGGCAACGATCCACACCAGCAGCCAGGCGAGCCACCGCCACGCCGCCAACCGCCCGGAAAGGTGGGGCAGGTGCCAGGTTCGCTCGCACAGGCGCTGCAGGATGCGGCTGCAACTCGTGGCCGAGAGCACGGTCACCAGGATGCCGATGCCGCCGAAGGCGTCCGTGGTCGCCTCCCGGCCGACAGGCTGGAGCGCCCGCTTGACGTCGTCGAGCGAGCTGCCCTGGAGGCCGAGTACGGTCCGCAGCGAGTCGGCGGCGCTGCTGCGCGCCTCCTGGGGCAGGAAGGCGGCCAGCACGAACAGCACCGGGATGGCCGTCAGGAACGCCTGCGCGGCGAGCCGGGTGGCGGTGTCCAGGACGTGGATGTGGATCAGCTGGGCCGCCAGCCGACGCAGGAACGGCGCGTCGCGCAGGTCGGCCGTGCGCCCCCGTAGCCAGGCTGACCTGGCGCGGAACCGGTCAGTGCGGGTCGGCTCACCACGCTGCTGCGCCACTCCGCTCTCCCTCGGTCGATGCCGGCGGCCGGGCCGCCGAGTCGCGGCCCGTCGCCGGTCGCCGGCCGCCCGGGTCCGGGGCGGCGGGCCGGCCACCGTCCCAGCCTGGCCGACGGGGCGCCGGGCGGCACCCCGGGCGGTCCGCCGTTCGGCGCAACCGGCGTGGCCGGCGCAGCCCGTCCCGGCGCGGGGGGTGTTCAGCTCCCCGGCCAGCGGAGCGCCTCCGGCTCGGGCAGCCGGCGGAGCTCCATGACGTGCAACCCGAGCGCCTGGAACCGGCTGAGCAGGCCGTAGAGGTGGGCCTCGTCCGTGACGGGGCCGAACAGCAACGTCTGGTCCGGAACGAAGACGCTCTCCAGCTCCGGAAAGGCCTCGCGGACGGTCAGTCCTGACATCGCCCCGGCGATACGGAACTCGTAGCGCATGGGGTCCTTCTCTCACGTGCTGTGCCGGGCCTCACCGGCCCCGGCCGGTGCCGGCGGGGGCGCGGTGGAAGTCCGGTCGCGCGGCAGGAACAGTGCGGCGCAGAGACCGATGAGGCCGCAGAGCGCGAGGGCTGCCATGGCCGCCGCATAGCTGTTCCGGGTGAGTTCGGAGACCAGGATCGTTCCGGCGACTGCGGTGCCGATCGAGGAGCCGAGGTTGGAGACGCTGCGGGAGAGGCCGGAGATCTCGCCCTGACGGCTGTCGGGGAAGGCGGACTGCACGATGTTGACGGAGGGGGTGAGCATCAGGCCGATGCCCAGTCCGATCAGCAGCAGTCCGGGGGTGAACGCCCAGACGGAGTCGACGGCCCGCACCAGCAGCAGGAGCACGACGATGCCGACGGTGGTGAGGGCGAAGCCCGTGATGATCAGGGAGCGCTGGGACCGTCGCTCGGCCAGGCGTTCGGCGGCGAGCGAGGTCGCGAGCAGTCCGAGCGTCGCGGAGGTGAACACCGCTCCGGTGGAGATGGCGTTGTAGCCGCGGACGACCTGGAGGTAGGCACCGACAGTGAACGACACGCCCATCAGCACGAGCCATTGGGCGTTCTGGGTGACCAGGCCCAGGTTCGAGGTGCGGTTGTGGAAGAGGCTGGAGGCCAGCAGGGGTTCGCGACCGGTGTCCTCCAGGCGGCGGATCCAACGGAAGAAGCCGCCCAGCACCGCGGCTCCGGCCAGCAGGAGGGCGATCATCAGCCAGGTGTTGTTGTCCGCGGCGAGGATGCCGGTGACCAGCAGGATCAGTCCGCCGGCTGACAGGACGGCGCCGACGGTGTCGAAGGGCCGGGTGCGGTCGGCGGGGAGCGGGTCCTCCAGTTTGCGGGTGAGGAACACGATCACGGCCACGATCACGACCTGGAAGCCGAAGTTGGCACGCCAGTTGATCGCCGTGGTGAGCAGGCCGCCGAGCAGCGGACCGGCTGCCGCGCCGACACCGCCCAGGGCCATGATGGTGCCGAAGGCGCGTGCCCGGGCGGCGGTACCGGTGAACAGCAGCGTGGTCAGGATGTAGACCGGGGGGATCAGCAAGGCCGTTCCGACGCCTTCGAGGATCGAGTTGCCGACGATCAGGACGCCGAGTCCGGGCGCGACGGCGCTGAGCAGGGCTCCGACGCCGTAGGTGACGAGACCGACCCTCAGGCAGAGCTTGCGGCCCCAGCGGTCGGTCAGCTTGCCGCCGGGAATCATCAGCGCGGCCATCACCAACAGGAAGACGGTGATGACCACTTGGACGCCCTGGACGCTGGTGTCGAGGTCCGCGCTGATGTCGTTGATCATCACGTTCATGCTGGAGCCGGCGAAACTGCAGATGAACTGGGCCAGCGCCAGCGGGATCAGGACACTGCGCCCGGTCGCGGCGGGGGCGGCGATCGTGCCGGTCATGCCGGGTTTCCTTTCCTGGGGAGGTCACCTGGTACGCGGGGCGGGTGGACCCGCCCCGTGCACCACGTGTCCTCACGCGTCCCGAAGGCCCGTCTCGGCCTCGGATTGCGGCAGGCTCAGGCAGCCCCGTGGCGGTCGAGCTCCTGGTCGAGGGCGAGGGCCGCATCGATGAGTGCGAGATGGGTGAAGGCCTGCGGGAAGTTGCCCAGTTGCTCACCGGAGGGGCCGATCTCCTCGGCGAACAGGCCGACGTGGTTGGCGTAGGTGAGCATCTTGTCGAACGCGTAGCGGGCCTGGTCGATCCGGCCGGCCCGGGCCAGCGCCTCGACGTAGAGGAAGGTGCAGAGGTTGAAGGTGCCTTCGGAGCCGCTCAGTCCGTCGGGGGACGCGGCCGGGTCGTAGCGGTAGACCAGGCTGTCCTCGACGAGTTCCTGGTCCATCGCGTCCAGGGTGGAGAGCCAGTCCGGATCGGTGGGGGAGATGAATCCGACCTTGGGCATGAGCAGCAGGGAGGCGTCCAGGACCTCGGTCGAGTAGTGCTGGGTGAAGGCCTCGCGTTTGGGACTCCATCCGCGCTGCACGATCTGGCGCAGGATGTCGTCGCGTTCCGCGCTCCAGCGCCCCAGGTCGGCGGGGCGGGCGAACTTCCGGGCGATGCGGACGGCGCGGTCGAAGGCCACCCAGCACATCAGGCGGCTGTAGGTGAAGTCCTGGCGCCCGCCCCGGGTCTCCCAGATGCCCTCGTCCGGGCGGTCCCACTGCTCGCTCAGCCAGTCCACGAGCCGGCGGAACGCGTCCCAGCCGCGCAGGGCCCCCATGTCGCTCTCGTCCGCGGTGAACGCGTAGGCGGCTTCGCCGTAGATGTCGAGTTGGAGCTGGTCGGCGGCGGCGTTCCCGGCGCGAACGGGGTAGGAGCCGCGATAGCCCTCCCAATGGGTGAGGGACTCCTCGGTCAGGTGCGGGTCACCGTCGATGCGGTACATGATCTGGAGCCGTTCCCGCTCGGCTGCGGAGGCCTCGATCCGGTCCCGGACCCACCGGCGGAAGGCCAGCGCCTCGTCGCGGAAGCCGAGGCTGATCAGGGTGTGGACGGACAGCGAGGCGTCCCGGATCCAGGTGTAGCGGTAGTCCCAGTTCCGCTCGCCGCCGATCTGTTCCGGCAGCCCCATCGTTGCGGCGGCGATCAGGGCGCCGGTCGGATGGTAGCTGAGCAGCTTCAGCGTGATTGCCGAGCGCTCCACCATGGACTGCCAACGCCCCTGGTAGGTGGAGGACTTGAGCCACCCGTACCAGAACTGCCGGCAGCCGTCGAAAGCGGCCAGCGCGGCTGCGCCGCCCGGTGCGGCGGGCGGAGCGGCCCCCGGGGCCTGGGTGGTGAGGACCACGGTGGCCATCTCCCCCGCGTCCAGCGTGAACCGCGCGGTGACGTCGGAACCGTCCGCGCGGAGCACGACCTGGTCGGTGGCCTGGACGTGCAGTTCCTGGCCGGGACCCTGCAGCACCGCGCTGCGTTCGTCCGGCAGGGAGAGCCGGTGGGTGGCCCGGCCGTAGTCGAAGCGGGGCCGGCACTCCAGCACGAAGGGCAGCCGTCCGCGCACCACCCGGGCCGTGCGCAGGATTTGGTGCCGGTCGCTCGGTGACGGCGAGGTGTCGGGGAGCATGAAGTCGACGACCTCGGCCACGCCCTGCGGGGCGAGGAAGCGGGTCATCAGGATGGCCGTACCGGCCAGGTAGAGCTGCTTCACCGTGGCTTCCGGCACCTCGTCCCGGTCGACCGCGAGCCGGCACCGGCCGCCGTTGGCGTGGTCCAGCAGGGAGGCGAAGAAACTGGGTGAGTCGAAGCGGGGGGTGCACCACCAGTCGAGGTCGCCATCGGTGGAGACCAGGGCGGCGGTCTGCAGGTCGCCGATGACCCCGTGCTCGGCGATCGGAGGATACGGAATCACGATGTGCTCCCCGGTGGATTAGGGAAACGGATGGGCGGGGGAACGGCCACGACGGTCACGGGCCTTCACGGTCACGGTACGAACGGCGTACGGGAGGCGGATCACCCGGTCGGGGTGAGAGGCGGCGCCGGGCGGCAGGGCTCCGCGCGGGCCGTGGGCGGCGTTGCGGCGGGCGGCGACGGGGCCCGCTCACCTGCCGGAGGGAGGCGGCGCGCCGGGGAACGGGCGATCATGGGCTGAGCCGGGTTCAACGGCCGTCCCCGGCCGGGGACGGGAGGAGGCGCCTCGTGTCCACGCCCCGCAGCCGTCCCCCCACCGCGCGCGGGCCGGCCCCGGAGGGAACCGCCCACCGGACGGACTACGCCGGAGCGGTCTACGGTTCGATGCTGGCCGCCTCCGTGATCGCGGCCTCCGGAGTGCACGAAACCCGCCCGCGGCTGTCGCTCATCGTGCTGCTGGTGGTCACCGGGCTGGTCTTCTGGGTCGCCCACGTCTACGCCCACCTGGCAGGAGAGCGCGAGGTCGGCCGCCGGGTCCGGTGGAGCCGGGTGCGGGAGGTCGGCCGGGAGGAGTGGCCGCTCGTCGAGGCGTCGGCGCTGCCGGCCCTGGCGGTGTTGGTCAGCCCCTGGCTCGGGACGAGCAACAGCGCCTGGCTGGCCCTCGGCGTCGCCGTGGCGCAGCAGGTGGGCTGGGCGACCCTGGGCGCCCGTCGGGCCGGTGTCCCCACCGGCCAGGTGGTCGTCGAGGGCGTGGTGAACCTCCTGCTGGGCCTGATCATCGTGGCGGCCAAGGTGGCGGTCGGACACTGATCCGGCCGACGGGTCCCGGGGGATCCGATCCGGATGCGGTGGTGCCCCGTCCCGACGCCGGACCGGGACGGGGCACCACCGCGCGGACGGCGGCCGGCGCCGGCGGCGTCAGCCGGCGAGGAGCCGCTGCTTCTGCGTGGCGAACTCCTCCTCGGTGAGGACTCCCTGGTCCTTCAGCTGCGCCAACTGCTGCAGCTGGGCGATTCGGTCCTCCATGCTCGGTGCCGCAGGCGCGGCCGGGGCCGGTGCCGGTGCCGGGGGCGGGGGCGGGGGCGGGGGCGCCGCTTCGGCCTCCATGTCCTGCTGGGCCCAGCGGCCCGCCTGACGGCGGGAGACCCGGTTGGACACGGCGGTCGCCGTGCCGGCGACGACGGCGGTGCGCGCGATACCGCGCAGCAGTCCAGGCATGTCTCGTCTCTCCTTCTCTCCGCGGCTGTGCCGTGCGCGCCGTCAGCCGGCGGGGGACGGTCCGGGAACGGAGCCGTACGTGGGGTCCGCCGCGGCGATGCCCTCCAGGTCGTCCAGCGATTGCAGCAGGTCCGGCAGGGGTATCCGGCCGCTGGCGACGACCCGGGCGCCGCCCCGGCGCAAGGCCGTGGCGAACGGCGCGGCCCAGGTGTTCTCGTAGATCAGTACCCCGGCCGAGTTCCCGGGCTCAAGGACTCCGGCGGCCTCCGCCAGGTCGTCGGCGCCGACCAGACCCGAGCCGACTCCCTCGAAGACGGCCAGGTCCAGTCGACCGTCACCGTCGAAGTCGGCCAGTTCCATCGCCGCGACGGTGCCGTCGGCGTCCTTGCGCACGAACGCGAAGTCCAGGATGCGGATCACACCCCGGTCCACCAGGTCGATCAGCAGCGGCAGCCCTTCCCCGGTCATGCGGTTTCCGGGGAACTCGACCACCAGGTAGTCGACGGGCCCGGTCTCGACGAGGTCGTCATCGGCCATGGCGATACTCCTTCCACGTGGTGTCGGTCGCCCGGCCCACGGGCCCGGGCACTGGTTCGACGGTTCGACGGTTCGACGGTTCGACGGTTCGACGGTTCGACGGTTCGACCCTAGGGACGGCCGTCCCCCTGCGGATCACCTGCCCGGGGTGAGAACAGCCGATTCCCTCGTCGGTGTCTCGGGACGCGGGCCGCCGGGCGTCACCACGTCGCGGGGCTTCCTGCTCCGGGCGGCCCAGCCCGGCGTGCCGAGTGGCCGCCGGAGCGGAGTGAATGGGGAACAGCGGTGATCCGGCCGCGTGCCGAACCCTGGAGGACCGTTGAACGGGCCAGTGGCACCCCCTCCGTCCGAGCCCCCCTCCGAAACACCGGACACCGGGGGACCTCCGTCGGAGCCGCGTCACCGCTCCCGGGCCGTGGGCATCGTCATGAGCACCGTCTCGGCCGTGCTGATCACGCTGGCCTGCATCCTGGTGCCGGTCTCGCTGCTCACCGTCTGGGTCCACGACATCGCCCTGGACACCGACCGGTACGTCTCGACGGTCGCGCCGCTGGCCACTGATCCCGCCATCCAGGACGCCGCGGTCAAGCGGATCAGCCAGGCGGTGGACGTGAAGGTGGACGGCTCGGCGGTCGCCTCCGACCTGGCCGGGTGGCTGGAGTCCCAGGGGCTGCCGCCCAGGGCCGCGGCCGCCGTCAAGTCACTCGGTCCCAAACTCGACGACGCGGTCGACCAGGTGGTGACCAAGGTCGCGACCGGGGTGGTGCAGAGCGACGCCTTCCCCACCGTCTGGACGCAGGCGAACCGCTCCGCGCACGCGGCCGTGGTCCAGGCCCTCACCGGAGAGGGCCGCGGCGCCGTCGGGGTCGAGGACGGCACCGTCACCCTCGACCTCGGGGCGGTCGTCGACGGGCTCAAGGAGCAACTGGTGGCCGCGGGCCTCACGCCGGCCGAGAAGATTCCGGACGTGAACAAGCAACTGGTGCTGTTCCAGTCCGACAAACTGGCGAAGATCCGCGGCGGGGCGCACGCCCTGGACGTGGTGGGCAACTGGATGCCGGTGATCACCGTGCTGGTCGGCGCGGCCGGCGTGCTGCTGGCGCGGCGCCGGCGCCGGGCGCTGGTCACCACGGCCCTGGGCGCGGCCGGTGCCTGCCTCGTGGTGGCGATCGCCCTGGTGATCGCCCGCCACTACTACCTCGACCACCTGCCGCGCGCCGTGCAGTCCCCGGCCGCCGCGGCGGCCGTCTTCGACACGCTGCTGCACTTCCTGCGGATCAGCCTGCGCACCGCGATCGTGCTGGGTGTGGTGGTGGCGCTCGGGGCCTACCTCTCCGGTGCGGGGCGGCTGCCGCGCGCCGTCCGCGGTCGGGCCGACCGCGTCGCGGACTCCGCCGCCCGCTGGGGCGGCTCCCACGGCGTGACCACCGGCCGGGCCGGTACCTGGACCGATGCCCACCGCCGCGGTCTCGCCCTCGCGGTGGTCCTGGTCCTGGCTCTGGTGTTCGCCCTGTGGAACCACCCGACCGTGCTGACAGTGCTGCTGCTCGTCCTGGTCCTCCTCGCGGTGCTGGCCGTACTGGCGCTGCTTGCCGCCTCCGGGCGGCACGGGGGCCGGGCGCCCCAGGACAGGACGCAGGCCCGGCCCTACCGTGGACCTTAGGGCGACTGCCGAGTTCGGTGACTCCACCGCGTCGCCCGTGACCGGGGCCGGCCCCCACGGCTCGTCCGCACCGGATCGCAAGCCGGACGGGTGCACCCTCCCCGGTGTCCCTCCCGCCGCGCGGCGGTCGCCAACGAAGGAGTCAACGTCATGAGCAGCAGTGTCACCGGAGCCGGCCGCACCGGCCAGGAACCCGAACGGCGGCGCTTCGCAACCGGGTGGACCGTCTTCGCCGCGATCATGCTGATCGCCGGCGGCACCATGGCGATCTTCCAGGGGATCTCCGCCATCCTCAAGGACGAGCTGATCGTCGTCACCCGCCACTACGTGTACTCGATGAACACCTCGGGGTGGGGATGGGTCCACCTCATCCTCGGGATCGTCGTCGTCCTGGCGGGTGTGGCCCTGTTCAGCGGGGCCGCATGGGCGCGGGTCGTCGGTGTCCTCATCGCCGGACTGAGCATGATCGCCAACTTCCTGTGGCTGCCCTACTACCCGTTCTGGGCCTTGGTGCTGATCGCGATCGACGCCTTCGTCATCTGGGCGCTGTGCGTCGGCACGACCAGGACGGCGGACGTGCCGGTCCCGGAGCCGCCAGTCCCGCCCGCGGCCACCGCAGCCGGCGACGGCGGGTCGGTCAGGTAGCCGTCCGACCGGTGACGGCCCGGACGGTCCGACGGGAGCCGGACCGTCCGCGGACCCGGGGGACCGGTCAGGCGAGGGTCTGGCAGAGGTTCTCCACCTGATGCTGGACCAGCACCTCGACCTGCTGGTCCGAGTGCACGAGCAGCACCGCGCCTCCGCTGAACACGTAGTCGCCGACCGCGTGGTACGGGTTTCCGGGGTGAACCTTGGCGGAGATGTGCGAAGACCGCGGAACGTCCCACAGCGTGCTGCCGTCCGGCAGGCGGTATTCGGTGGCTCGACCGCTCTGGTCTCGGTCGACCTGGGCGCCGGTGTCCACGTTGGTGTACCGCAGGATCAGCGGCCCTCGCCAGAGGACCTTCTCGGGAGAGCCGTCAGGGTAGCGGGCGACGGTCTTGGTCTCCTCCTGGTCGAGCAGGTCGGTGATGTGCAGGTGGAACGGGCAGAGCGTCCCGGCGGGCGCGTCGTAGTCCTGGCCGTGGTACGGCTGCCAGCCGTCATCGCCGTCGGCCTGCGCGGCCGGGGCCGCCGACATGAGGACGGCCGTCGCCAGGACCGCGGCGAGGGCGGCCGGTCGGGTGAGGTACGGCGGCATGCGCATGGACGCCTCCTGGGTGTCGGGTCGGGACCGAACGGCCGCCTGGAAGCCCACTGCCGCCGCGGCCGTGCACTGGGTATCGTCGGACCGGGGCGGCGCCGGCGCGACGCTTTCGGCCTGAGCCGAAAGCCCGGGCACGCCGGGAGGGGCGGAGCGTGGTGCTGCGGATCCACTTCACGGCCGAGGACCTGCTCGGCACCCGGTTCGCGGACGGGCCCGCGCCACTGCTGGAGCTCGAACTGACCGTCGCCATGCTGCAACGGCCCGGCGTGGACCCCGCGTTCGCCCGGCGAAACCGCCTGCTCGGCGCCGCGGCCTCCCGTTCCGTCGTGCCACTGACCGAGCTGGTCCCGGCGACCGGTGCGGGTCCGTTCTTCCTCGATCCGCTCAGTGTCGACCTGGAGCACGGGCTGGAGTTGGTTCGTTCGTCGACCAACGAGGTGGTTCGCAGCGAGCTCGACCGCATCTGCCGCAACGGACTGCCCGTCACCCCGCTGATGCGGGGCCTGGCGAACGCGGACCGGCAGGCCTGGCGGTACCTGGAGGACAGCCTGCGCACCTCCCACTCGGCGCTGATCGACGCGGTCTGGCCGAGGCTGCGCACCGGCTTCGACATCGACCTCGCCTGGCGCGGGCAGGTGCAGCGCGAGCAGGGGCTGCGCGGGATGCTTGCCGGCCTCTATCCGGGCAGCCGATGGCGCGGCAGCACGCTGGAGATCGCGGTGGCCAGGCAGCTGGACTTCCGCCTGGAAGGCGGCGGCGTCCTGCTGCTGCCGTCCGCGCAGTGGACCGGGGAACCACTGTGCGGACCTCTGCCGGACGGACCGCTGCTGCTCGTCTACCCGGCGCTCACCCCGCTGCCCCACCTTCCCGAGGAGGCACCGGCGCCGGGGGCGGCGCCGGAGGAACCGGTGGCAGCACTGCTCGGCCGGACCCGCTCAGCGGTCCTCCGGCTGACGCTGCGCGAGCCGACCACCAGTCAGCTGGCCCGTGAGCTCGGCATTTCGGTGGCCAGCGCCTCCGAGCACACCCGGACGCTGCGGCGGGCCGGGCTGGTGAGCACGGTACGGGCCGGTCGGGCGGTGCGCCACAGCTGCACACCGCTCGGCCATCGGCTGCTCGCCGCGGCGCAGTTCCCCGCGCCGCCGCCCCTGCCCGACCGCGCAGGGGCGGCGGTGACGGCAAGCCGTGCTGTGGCCGGCCCGTGAGGCAAAATCCCCGCCCACCCCACGCCGAGCGCTGGTCCGACCATGCGCCCGTCACCGCAGAATTCGATTGCGGCGACAACCGACCTGCCGGCAGCCGCGCTTGAGCCGCGCCGGATTGCGGCGCAGGCCCCGGACGTGCTCCCCCAGCACCCGGCGGCCGGTCGGGTCGAGCCGGAAGTCCGCGCAGGCGGACGCGGGGGCGTCCGCCCCACGGTCGGTCGGTCACGGGGCCCAGGCGTCGGCCGCGGGCGGCTCGGGCTCCTCGTCGTCCTCGTCGTCCCCCTTCGCCCGGACGTCCGGGGGCGTGGGAGCGGTGATGTTCCGCTGCTCCGAGGACCGCTCCCGGGTCTGCTCGTCGATCTGCGGAGCCTCGACCTGCGGGGTCCCGGGCTGCGGGGTCCCGGGCTGCGGGGTCCCTGGCTGCGGGGTCCCGGGCTGAAGGGTGTCGTTCCGGTCGGGCACGCTCATGGCGAACTCCTTCCTCGTGGGGATCGGCCGGGAGAGCCGTCAGGGCGACCGTCCCGGGCCGTTGGACGGCGTCGGCAAACGGTGTCGGCACACGGTGACGGCCAACCTCGGCGGGTCAGTCCGAACCGCCCCGCCCGGTCACGAAGTCCCGAGCGCGGTCGACCAGGCCGGCGCCCGCGGCGATCAGCTTGTTGTCGGGGGCGTTCGGGTGGGGCCTGGTGGGCGCGAGCTTCTTGGCCCGCCGGACCTGCTCCCCGAGCTCGTCGAGCCGCTCCGGCGGGCAGGCTTCGGCCAGGGCGGGGAACAGGTTCCGCTCCTCGTCCTGGACGTGCGCCGTGACCTCGGAGACCACCCGGTCGACCAGGACGTCGAATCGCGCGTCGCCGCAGTCCACGCCTTCGAGTTGCTTGAGGAGACGCTCCACGATCTCGTGGTCGGCGATCTCCTTGTCCGCGAGGGCGTCACCGCCGGGGACGTGTTCGCGCACCGCCGGGTACAGGTGCTGTTCCTCGGCCACCGAGTGGCGGACCAGCTCGATGGTGAACCGTTCGGCGATCTCCCCCCGCCGTTCGTCGCCCGCCGGCAGCGCCTGGACGCGGGCGAACAGCTCCTCCACCTCCCGGTGGTCCGTCATCAGCTCGATGATCACATTGCCGCCGTGTCCCATGGGCTTTGCTCCCGTTCTCGGAGTGGATGGAATGGCGTGCCCGGCCCGGGGCCGGGCACCGCCGCCCTCGCGTGTCCCCGACTTCCGCGAAGGTATGCCGGCGCCGGGCGGAAACGGATCGAACGGATCAGCCGCCGCCGTCCGGTTCAGGAACCGTTCTCCGGTCCTGGACCGTCGTCCCGCTCGTCCGAGCCGAGCCGACGGGCCCGGCCGGGCTCGACGGTGGTCGCGTCCCCCTGCTCCTGCGAGGGAGCCTCGGCGGGGTCCTCGGACCCGTGTGGCCCGTGTGGCCCGTCCTCCCGGCCGCCGGCCTTCCCGACCGGCCCCGGTGCGCGGGGATCGGGGCTGTCGTCCTGCGGATCGTGGTGCAGCGGCACGCCGCCCGCACCGCCCTGGGGGATCTCGTCCACGACTGCCTCCTCGTCTCGTGGCGCGTACGCCGGTCGCTTCCTCGCCTCGCGCGTGCCCGGCCCGCGGCGGGCCAATCCGGGCCGGCGCCGCGGGCTCACTCGGGGCCGGTCGGCAGCGGCACCGGGTCTTCGGGGGCCGGTCCGGGCCGGGCCTGCCAGATGCCGACCCTTCCGCTGGAAGCCCCCGCGGCCGGGGCCGCCCCGACGTCTCCCCGGCGGGCACCCGGCCAAACGCGCCCCGCCGGGAGGTGTAGCGGTGTCGGCCCGGGGCATCCGCCCGGCACGTCCCGGTTACGGAAACGACCACCGGGACGGCCAACGTCATCAAGAGGCAGGGTCGGCGATGCGCGCCACGACGGCGGGTCCACCGGTGAGGCAGGACCGGACGATTGCCCCCGCGCAAAACGGGCTGGCGCCCCCGTTCAACCGCTCCCGCCGTCGGACGGAGACCGCCATGAACGGTGCCGAAGGGTTCCCCAGCCGGCTGTGCGCCGAACACCGGGCCATCGAGGCTCTGCTCCGGCAGCTGGACCGGATCACCACCCGCCGCGGCACCGACGACGAGGCGCTGCGCCTGCTGGACGCGCTGCGCCGGCTCCTCGAACCGCACCTGGCGGCCGAGGAGGACCACCTGTACCCGCTGGCCCGCCGCGCCCTGCCGAACGGCGAAGCGCTCGCGGACGCGGCCGTCCACACCCACACGGCGATCCGCCGGCTGCTCGACCGGGCGGACGACGGCCGCCTCACCCCCACCGAACGGCGCCACGCGATGTCCGTGCTGGTCGTCGTGGTCCGCTCCCATCTGCGCGGGGAGGAGGAGCAGTTGTTCCCCGCCCTGCGGGTCGGCGGCGCGCCGGAGGACTTGCGCCGGTGCGAACGCCGGATGCGCGAGGCGCGGGCGCCGCGGGCGGGCGGCCCGGTCTGGGGGCTGCCTCCCGGGGCCGGGGCGATCGCCGCGCTGCGGGACGGCGTCAGCGGGCACCGTACGTCCGGCGACCGGCACTCGCCGTAGGGCGCGGCCCGCGCCGCGGGAACGGTTCACGCTCCGTTCGCCGCAGGCCGTTTGACACTCCCCGGCTCGGCAACCCGCAGAGGTATGGCGTACCTAGGAGAACCCGTCCCGACCGTCCCGCAGCCGCGTCCGTCCGACCACCGTGACCGGCCCGGCCCGTGGCTGTTCGACCACCGCGGCGCGGACGCCGCCGGCGCCCCGGCGGGCGCGGTGCTGTTCGGCCGGGACGGGACGCTGCTCCAGGACGTCTCCTGCAACGGCGACCCCGCCATGGTCCACCCGATGGCGGGCGTCCGGGCCGCGCTCGCGGCGCTGCGCGCGGCCGGCTTCGCGCTCGGCGTGGTGAGCAACCAGCCGGGCGTGGCCCGCGGTCTGATCGGGCTTGACCAGGTCGAGGCCGTCCAGGCGCGTGCCGAGACCCTGTTGGGCCCGCTCGACGTCTGGGCGGTCTGTCCGCACGGCTCGCACGAGGACTGCGGCTGCCGGATGCCGGCTCCGGCGCTGGTGACGGCCGCCTGCCGGGCGCTCGGTCTGCCGCCCGCACGGGTCACCGTGATCGGGTGCAGCGACGAGGTGGCGACCGCCGCGATGGCGGCCGGGGCCCACGCGATCCGGCTGCCCGTGGCCGCGCCGCGGACGAACACCGGCTGCCCGCCGTGCACCCTGACCATCTGCCGGACCGCGGACGATCCCGAGCTGGCCGCCGACCTGCTGCTCCGGCGCTGAACTCCCCCGTGACACCCCGCCCCCGCTCCGACTCCAGGACGGAGAACGCACGATGACCGTGAACCCCGGCCCCCCCGAGTACCGCCCCCACACTCCCCCCGCCGGCGAGCCGCGCGGGCCCGGGCTCGGCCCCGCGCCGGCGTCCGACGACCGGGACGCCGGGGCCGGCGGGCGTGTTCGCCCGGACGCCGAGCCCGACGACCGAGCCCCTGAGGCCCCCGAGGCACCGAAGGCCGACGCGCCCGGCACCCGCGACGCCAAGGACGCCGCGCTGGACGCCTTCCGCGCCCCCGACCCGGACGGGGCGCTCACCACCGACCAGGGGGTGCGGATCGACGACACCGACAACTCCCTGACCGTCGGCGACCGCGGCCCCACCCTGCTGGAGGACTTCCAGCTGCGCGAGAAGCTCACCCGCTTCGACCACGAGCGCATCCCGGAGCGGGTGGTGCACGCCCGCGGCGCCGGCGCGTACGGCTTCTTCGAACCGTACGCGTCGCTGGCCGAGTTCACCTGCGCCGACTTCCTCCAGGAGCCCGGCCGCCGCACCCCCGTGTTCGTCCGCTTCTCGACCGTGCAGGGCCCGCGCGGCTCCGCCGACACCGTGCGCGACGTCCGCGGCTTCGCCACCAAGTTCTACACCCGGCACGGCAATTACGACCTGGTGGGCAACAACATTCCGGTGTTCTTCATCCAGGACGCCGTCAAGTTCCCGGACTTCGTCCACGCGGTGAAGCCCGAGCCGCCGAACGAGATCCCGACCGGCGCCTCCGCCCACGACACCTTCTGGGACTTCTGCTCGCTGCAGCCCGAGTCCACCCACATGCTGATGTGGGTGATGTCCGACCGGGCCATCCCGCGCAGCTACCGGATGATGCAGGGCTTCGGCGTGCACACCTTCCGGCTGGTGAACGCGGACGGGCGCGGCACCTTCGTGAAGTTCCACTGGCGCCCGCTGCTCGGGGTCTGCTCGCAGGTCTGGGACGAGGCGCAGATCACGGCGGGCCGCGACCCCGACTTCCACCGCCGGGACCTGTGGGAGGCCATCGCGGCCGGGGACTTCCCCGAGTACGAGCTCGGCGTCCAACTGATCCCGGAGCAGGACGAGTTCGCCTACCCCTTCGACCTGCTGGACCCGACCAAGCTGGTCCCGGAGGAGCTGGTGCCGGTCCGTCCGGTCGGCCGGATGGTCCTGGACCGCAACCCGCAGAACTTCTTCGCCGAGACCGAGCAGGTCGCCTTCCACACCGCCAACATCGTCCCCGGCATCGATTTCACCAACGACCCGCTGCTGCAGGGCCGCAACTTCTCCTACCTCGACACCCAGCTGATCCGCCTGGGCGGCCCCAACTTCCCGCAGCTGCCCGTCAACCGGCCGCTGGCCGAGGTGCGGAACAACCACCGCGACGGCTACGGCCAGCAGGTCGTCCACCCCGGCACCAGCTACGCGCCCAACTCCGTCGGCGGCGGCTGCCCGGCGGCGATGGGCGGCGGCCGACTGCCCGAGGGCGTCTTCGAGCACTATCAGGAGCGGATCGACGGCGCCGCGATCCGCCGCCGCAGCCCCAGCTTCGCCGACCACTACGGCCAGGCCGCGCTGTTCTGGCGCAGCATGGCCGACTGGGAGCAGCGGCACATCGTCGAGGCCTTCTCCTTCGAGCTGGGGAAGGTCGGGGGGCCGGAGGTGCGCCGCCGGATGGTCGGCAACCTGGTGCAGGTCGACCTCGGGCTGGCGGCGGAGGTCGCCCGGCGGATCGGCCTCCCCGAGCCCGAAGCCGAGCCCGAAGCCGAGCCGGAACCCTCGGCCGGGGCCGGGGCCGCATCGGAGTCCGCAGCCGGAGCCGGGCCGCAGGTCTCCCCCGCGCTGAGCCTGGACAACCTGCGGGCCCCCGGCATCCGCACCCGCAAGGTCGCGGTCCTGACCGCCCCGGGGGTGGCCGGCGAGCAGGTGCGGGCCGCGCGCGAGCAGCTGGGCGCGCAGGGCGCCACGGTGGAGGTGCTGGCCGCGCAGGGCGGCCACGTGCTCGCCGCCGACGGCACGCAGCTGCCGGTGGACCGCGCGCTGCCCACCACGGCCTCGGTGCTGTACGACGCGCTGGTGGTCCCGGACGGCTGCGAGCGGACGCTGCCCGCCGATCCGGACGCCGTCCGCTTCCTCACCGAGTCGCTGCGGCACGGGAAGCCGGTCGCACTGCTCGGCTCGGGCGTGGAGCTCTCCCGGACGGCCGGCTTCGGCGACCCGGGCGGGCTGGCCGGCGTCACCGTGCACGGGGGCGAGGAGCCGCTCGGGCCGTCCCTGTGGGAGGGGTTCGCCGGGATGATCGAGCAGCACCGCTTCCCGTCCCGTTAGGGGCGTGTCCGGCGGCGGCCGTGCGGGCGCACGGCCGCCGCCGGACACATCGCCGGGCACACTGCTCAGCCCGAGCCGACGGCCGCGACGCCTCTGCGCAGCGCCGTGTCGATGCCGCGCAGGAAGTGCTCCAGGTCGTCCGGGTTGCGCGAGGTGAGCAGCCGCCAGCCGTTGGCGTCGTCGGTGACCAGCGGCTCGTCCGCCCAGGTCGCGCCGGCGTTCGCGAGGTCGGTGCGCAGCGACGGGAAGGAGGTGAGCCGCTTGCCGTACGCGACGCCCGCCTCGGCCAGCAGCCACGGTCCGTGACAGATCGCGGCGACCGGGCGGCCCGAGGTGGTGAAGGCGAGCACCGTGTCGACGGCCTCCTGGCGCATGCGGAGGCTGTCGGCGTTGAGCGTGCCGCCGGGGATGAGCAGCAGGTCGTACTCGGCGGGGTCGATCTCGTCGAGGGTGAGGGTGGGCCGCACGGTCTCGCCGGGCTCCTTGTCCCGGACGAGGGTGCGGATGTCGTCCCGGTCGGGCGCGGCGATGTCGACCTCCACGCCGTCGTCACGCAGGTGCCGTACGGGGACGAGGAGTTCGTCCTGTTCGACGCCGTCGTTCATCACGATCGCCAGGACCTTGGTCTGCCGGGTCATGTTTCCTCCTGGTCGGTTTCTCGGCGACGGGCACCGGCGGGGTGCACCGGTGCCCGTCACCCGCGGACCAGGGCGGGTACCCGGTGGCCGGACGGCCATGCGGACGGCCCGGGTCCGATCCGCTCCGGGGCGTGTCCTGCAGGTGCCCCTCCCGCAGGCGTCGGGACGTTTCGACACCGCCTGCGCGGCAAGACGCCCGTCATGCGGATCCACCTGATTCCGGGCCCCCGTACCGCGGCTCACCGCCCCGGGCCCGGACTTCATGACCTCGGGGGCGCCGCTGTCGCCCCGCCCTCCCCCGTCCCGGGGCGGTGAGCCGCTATGCCCGGGAACACCTCTCGGCCCGCCCTCCCCACCGTCGGGGTGGAGGAGGAGTTCCTGCTGGTCGACCGGCGCACCCGGCTGCTCGCCGAACGCGCGCCGCAGGTCATCGCCGACGCCAGGAGCGAGTTGGGCGCGCAGGTGCAGGCCGAGTTCTTCGCCGTCCAGGTCGAGGTGTGCACCCTGCCCGCCACCCGGCTCACCGAGCTGCGCGCCGATCTGCTCCACCTGCGCTCGGTGGTCGCCGCCGCGGCGGCCGAGGCCGGCTGCCTGCTGGTCGCCTCGGGCACACCGGTGCTGCAGGACCCGCGTCCGGGCCGGGTCACCGACGATCCGCGCTACCGGAACATGGCGGCCCGCTACGAGGGCGTGGTCGACGGCTACGCCGGCGCGCTCTGCGGCTGCCACGTCCACCTGGGCACGGTGAGCCGCGGACGGGCGCTGGCGCTGGGCAACCACCTGCGCCCCTGGCTGCCGGTCGTCCAGGCGATCGCGGTCAACTCCCCCTTCACGGACGGCCGGGACAGCGGCTTCGCGAGCTGGCGCACCGTCCGGTGGGCGCGCTGGCCCACCGTCGGCCCGGCCCCGGTGCTGGACGAGGAGCAGTACGAGGCCCTGGTGGCCGACCTGGTGCGCTCCGGCGTACTGCTCGACCGGCGGATGGTCTACTGGTACGCCCGGCCGTCGGAGCACGTCCCGACGCTGGAGGTACGGGTCGCCGACGTCAACGCCGACCTCCGGACCGTCCTGCTGCTCGCGGCGCTGCTGCGCGGGCTCAGCGCCGTCCTGCTGGAGGAGATCGACGAGGGCCGACCGGCCCCGGCCTGCCCGGCCGGACTGGTCCGCGCCGCCCACTGGCAGGCCGCCCGCAGCGGGCTGTCCGGGGACGGCGTCGACCCGCGCACCGGACGGTACGCCCCGATGGCCGCGCTGGCCGACCGCCTCCTCGAACGGGCCACCCCGGGCCTGGCCGCCGCCGGTGACCTGACCGCGGTCGAGACCGCCCTCACCCGGATCCACCGGCACGGCACCGGCGCCGACCGCCAGCGGCGCTCCCTGCGCCGCCACGGCCGGCTGACCGCTGTGGTCGACGAGCTCGCGGCCCTCACCCTCGCGGTGCCCTGAGGCGGTCGCGGCCGTGGACCCGGCGGAAGCACTGCGGCGGATCGCCTTCCTTCCGCGGCGGCACCTGGGCGCATCCGGGTGCCGCCGCACCGCCGCTTCGCCTCACGGCACCGGCAGTTCCCGTCGGGTGCGCAGGGGGCCGGTGAGGAGGAGCAGGGCGCAGAGCGCGTTGCCCGTGTACAGCAGCCACAGGGCGCCCCGGTCGCCGAGGACGGTGCCCAGGGTTCCCCCGAGGAGGCTGCCGATCGGAATCGTCCCGTACATCACGAAGCGGATGCTGGAGCTCACCCTGCCGAGCATGTCCGGGGGGCAGTAGGCCTGACGGAAG
The DNA here is from genome assembly GCF_003635085.1 of Streptomyces sp. 1114.5. Taxonomy (NCBI): domain Bacteria; kingdom Bacillati; phylum Actinomycetota; class Actinomycetes; order Kitasatosporales; family Streptomycetaceae; genus Streptomyces; species Streptomyces sp. 1114.5. The sequence goes on along the minus strand of NZ_RBXE01000001.1, from coordinate 4,417,963 downwards.
CTCACGATGATCACGTTTCCGGCGACGACCCCGGTCATCAGGCAGAAGTCGCCGACCAGGAAGGCCAGTAGGCCCGTGCCGTCCGTGGTGAGCGGGATCAGCAGTCCGAACGGGCCGCTGCAGAAGGCGCAGAGGATGACCGCACGGGCGGTGCCGAACCGGCGGGCCAGGCGGGGCGAGATCACTGCGCCCAGGACACCGCCGAGGCCGGTCAGGGCGATCAGGACGCCGATGACACCGCCGCCGACGCCGACCGTCCGGCTGAGGAAGACGATCGCCAGGCACTGGGCGCCGGCCAGGAACAGGTTCATCGCCGCGTCGCACGCCAGGATCGTCCGCAGGAACGGGTCCCGGGCGAGGAACGCGATGCCCTCCCGGATCTCGGCGGCCAGGGACCGGTCGGCTCCCGCCCGCTCCTCGCGGCCGGGCGGGCTCTCGCGAGCTCGGATCCGGGTGAGCAGCACGGCCGAGATCAGGAAGCTCAGGCCGTCGGCGAGGAAGCCCAGGGCCGCGTTCGCCGTCTGGGCCAGCACGCCGCCCGCCCCCGGGGCCGCGACCTCGGCGGCGGACTCGCTGGTCTGGAGCTTGGCGTTGCCGTCCGCCAGTTCCTCCTGCGGCAGGAGGGCGGGGACGTACGCGCTGTAGGCCGCGCGGAAGAACACGTCGGCGGTGCCGGACAGGAGGGCGACGAGAAGGAGTTGACCGGTCGTGAGCAGGCCCAGCCAGTGCGCCGCCGTCAGGGAGAACATCAGCACCGCCGACACCGTGTTGCACACGATCATCACCGGTCGGCGTCTCATCCGGTCGGTCCAGGCCCCTACGGGCAGGCCGAGCAGAAGCCACGGCACCCAGGCCGCGGCGCCCAGCAGGCCCATGGTGAAGGAGCCTGCGTCCAGTGTGTTCACCGCGATCAACGGCAGGAGCACGCGGGTGGTCGCGCTGCCGAACTGGCTGACGGACTCGCCGGCCCACAGGAGGCGGAAGTCGCGCCGGCGCAGGGCGCGGGGTGTCGTACTCGTCGTGGTGCTCGTCGTCGTGCTCGTCGGCGTACTCGTCGGCGTGCTCATCGACGGGCCACGCCTTCGCCCAGGAGCGCGGCGATCTGCGAGGCCGGTTTCGCGGCCATCATCTCGCCGTGCGTGCACGGTGCCTCGTGGTGGTCGATGCGGCCCGAGGTGTAGGGCTGCCAGGTCCCGGGCCCCGGTGCGTCGGCCTCGTGCGCGGCGCCGACGAGCGTGAGGTCACCCCGGAAGACGCCCGGACGGTGGGCCGCTGCCAGCGTGTCGTGATGGACGTACGCCTCCCCCAGCGCGGCGATGGTCCCCTCGTCGAAGGCCGCCAGCGGGCCGTCCGCCGTCCGGGCCGCGCGGAGGAGGTCGGTGAGGGTCATCGGGGCGAACCCCGTTGCGCAGGACGGCTCCTGTGCCGGGTAGCCGAGCGAGTCCAGCAGGTCCCGCAGGGGGTCCGCCGCGGCCGAGCCGGTCTGTGGCTGCGTCCCGGTGGCCGGGTAGCCGTCCAGGAGCACGAGCTGCGCCACGTCCTCGCCGTCCGTCTGGAGCCGCACCGCCACCGCGTGGGCGACCAGCGCGCCGAACGACCAGCCCAGGAGGTGGTAGGGGCCGCTCGGCTGGACCGTGCGGATCAGGGTGGCGTAGTCGTCGGCCATCTCCGCGACGCTCGCGGGCTGCGACCCCGGCTCGCCGAGACCACGGGCCTGCAGCGCGTGGACGGGCCGTTCCGGATCGAGGTGGTCGAGGAGGGCCCGGTACACCCAGCCGGTGCCGGCGCCCGGGTGGACACAGAACAGGGCGGGCTCGCCGTCGGCGCCGGACCGCAGGGTGACGAGGGGGGCGAGCGCGTCGTCCGTACCGCCGGGCTCCGTGGTGCCACGCTCCGGTACGCGGGCGGCGAGGCCCGCGACGGTGGGGGCCGCGAAGAGGTCCTGGACACCCAGGTCCTCGCCGAGGGCCTTCCGGACCCGGGACATCAGCCGGGCTGCCAGCAGGGAGTGTCCGCCGAGGTCGAAGAAGCCGTCCTCGGCGCCGACGGAGTCGTGGGGCAGGCCCAGCGCTTCGGCGAACAGGCCCGCAAGGACCTCCTCCCGCCGGGTCAGGGGTGCCCGTCGCGCCGCTCCCGCCGTGTGGGCCGGATCCGGTGCGGGCAGCGCCGTCCGGTCGAGCTTGTCGTTGGGCGTGCGCGGGAAAGCGTCGAGCACGACGACCGCGGACGGGACCATGTGGGCCGGCAGGGCCCCGGCCACGTGGGCGCGCAGCGCGGAGGGCTCCACCGCGGCACCGTCCTGGGCCGGGACCACGTACCCGACCAGCCGCTTGCCGCCGCCCGGACCGTCGGACCGCAGGGTCACGGCGGCCTGGGCGATGCCGGGGGCGGCTGCGAGCACCGCCTCGACCTCACCGAGTTCGACGCGGAAGCCGCGGATCTTCACCTGGTCGTCGGTGCGGCCGAGGTACTCCAGCCGCCCTTCGCGGTCCCAGCGCACCAGGTCGCCCGTGCGGTACATCCGGGCGCCCTCCTCGAACGGGCACGCCACGAACCGCTGGGCCGTCAGCCCCGGCCTGCGGTGGTAGCCCCGCGCCAGTCCGGCGCCCGCCAGGTACAGCTCGCCCCGCACGCCCGGCGCCACCGGGCGAAGCGCCGCGTCGAGGACGTACGCGCGGGTGTTGGCGACGGGGCCGCCCACCAGGGGGTGTTCGCTGCGGGCGGTGTCCCACCACAGGGCGTCGACCGTGCACTCGGTGGGGCCGTAGAGGTTGTGGCAGCGCATTCCCGGCGTGCCGCGCAGCCGGCTCCAGAGCTGTTCGTCGGCTGCTTCGCCGCCGATGAGCAGCATCCGCGGCGGGGCGTCGAGCAGGCCTTCCGCCACCAGTTGGGCGGCGTGGGTGGGGGTCACGTCGACGACGTCGAGAGCTGCGTCGCCGATGTGCCGGACGAAGGCTGCGGCGTCACGTCGGACGTCGTCGCCGATGAGGTGCAGTTCGTGCCCGGCGACCATCCACATCAGGGCGTCCCAAGCGGCGTCGAACGACAGGGCGGCGGTGAGTGCCACCCGCAACTGCCTCGTGTCGTCGGCTCGTTCGGCGGCCGGGATGGTGTGGGCGCGATGGAAGGCGTGGAGGTTGCGCAGGGCCGCGTGGTCGACGACGACGCCCTTGGGGCGGCCGGTGGAGCCGGAGGTGTACACCAGGTACGCGGCGTCGGCGGGGCGGGGCGTGCGGGCGGGGCTCTCGCAGGGCTCGGCCGCGGTCGCGTTCCGGTCGTCGATGAGGAGGAGGGGGATGTGCGGGGCCGCGTCCAGCGGGAGCCGGTGGGTGGTTTCGCGGTCGGTGACCAGGAGCGCCGGGGCGCAGTCGGTCAGGATGTGGGCGATCCGCTCGGCGGGGTGGTCCGGGTCGACGAACACGAACGCCGCGCCCGCCTTGAGGACGGCCAGCAGGGCGCACACGGCTGCGGGCGAGCGGGGCAGGGCGAGCGCGACCACCTGCTCGGGGCGCGCGCCGGCCCGGGCGAGGCGGTGGGCCAGACGGTTCGACCGGGCATCGAGCTCGGCGAAGGTGATCTTCGTGGCGCCGTGCACGAGGGCGGTGGCCTGCGGGGTGCGGGCGCACTGGGCCTCGAACAGTTCGGGGAGGGTCGCGGGCGGCACCGGCAGCGCGGTGTCGTTCCACTGCGTCAGCAGACGCTGCCGGTCGGCCCGCGTCAGGGGGTCGGCCGCGCCGACGGGCCGGTCGGGTTGCGCCGCGAGCAGGTGCAGCACCCGTTCCAGGGCGGCGGCGATGTCCTGGGCCGTGGTGTGGTCGAACAGTTCGGCCGCGAATTCCAGGAAGCCGCCGATCCCTGCGGGGGTACCGTCGGCGGCGCGGCGTTCCCGGACGTCGACGGTCAGGTCGAACTGCGCGACGTCGAAGCGGAAGGGTTCACTGCGGACGTCGAGTCCGGCGAGTTCGAGCGCGGCGTCCTCGGCGCCGTCCTGCACCTGGAGCAGGATCTGGAAGAGGGGGTGGCGGGCGAGGGAGCGTTCGGGGTTGAGCGCCTCGACGACCCGCTCGAAGGGGACGTCCTGGTTCTCGTACGCGGTGAGGTCGGCCTCGCGTACGCGGCGGAGGAGTTCGCCGAACGTGGGGTCGCCGGAGACGTCGGTGCGCAGCACCAGGGTGTTGACGAAGAAGCCGACCAGGTCGTCCAGTGCCTCGTCCGAGCGGCCCGCGACCACGGTGCCGATCGGGAGGTCGGTGCCCGCACCGAGGCGGGACAGGAGGACGGCCAGGCCCGCCTGGAGCACCATGAACAGGGTGCAGCCGTGTTCCCGGGCCAGGCCCAGCAGCCGCGCGTGCAGGTCGGCGTCCAGTTCCACCGGCACCGAGCCTCCCGCGAAGGTCGCCGTCGCCGGACGGGGCCGGTCATAGGGCAGGGCGAGTTCCGCCGGTGCGGCGGCCAGCTCCTCGCGCCAGAAGGCGAGCTGGCGTGAGACCAGGCTTTCCCGGTCGTCCTCCTCGCCCAGGACCTGCCGCTGCCACAGGGTGTAGTCCGCGTACTGCACCGGAAGCGGCGACCAGTCGGGGTCGTGTCCCTCGGTCCGGGCCCGGTAGGCGTCGGCCATGTCACGGAAGAGAGGCTCCCAGGACCAGCCGTCGAGTGCGATGTGGTGGACCACCAGCACCAGCACCCACTCGTCCGCGCCGACGGCCAGGAGCGCCGCGCGCACGGGCGGGCGCCCGGCCAGGTCGAAGGGACGGGCCACCAGGGCGTCGAGGGCCTCGGCGGTGCCCTCGGGGCCGCACGGCACGACGTCGAGGGGTATCGCGACGTCGGCCGGCAGCACCTGCTGGTAGGGCTCGCCGTCCTGTTCCGGGAACACCGTCCGCAGTCCTTCGTGGCGGGCGATGACGTCGGCGAGGGCCCGGGACAGCGCGTGAGTGTCCAGGCGGCCGCGCAGCCGCAGGGCGAACGGGCAGTGGTAGCCGGTGCCCTGGCCCGCGCGGCTCAGGAACCACAGCCGGCGCTGGGCGGGCGACAGGGGCAGGGTGTCCGGGCGGTCCGCGGCCGGGGTCAGGGCCGGGCGGGCGCGGCCCGGGCCGTCGAGGTCGCCGAGGCGGGCGGCGAGCCCGGCCACGGTGGGGTGCTGGAAGAGGTCCCGGATGCCGAGCTCGCCGCCGAGGGTCGCACGGATGCGGGAGAGCAGGCGGGTGGCCAACAGGGAGTGCCCGCCGAGGTCGAAGAAGCCGTCGTCGGCGCCGATGGCGGACAGGCCGAGCACCTGAGCGAAGAGTTCCGCCAGGATCTCCTCGCGGGGGCCGCGCGGCCCCCGCGAGGAGATCTGCGCGGTGAAGTCCGGCGCGGGCAGCGCGGCGCGGTCCAGCTTCCCGTTGCGGTTCATCGGAAGCGTCTCCAGGGCCACGATGGCCGAGGGCACCAGGTGGTCGGGCAGGCCGGCGGCGAGCCGCTTGCGCAGGGCGCCGGCCTCCACGGTGCGGCCCGCTGCCGCGGTCACGTACGCCACCAGGCGCTTTCCGCCGGGGCCGGTGTCCCGGGCGATCACCGCGGCCTGGGCCACCTCGGGGCAGCCGCGCAGCGCGGCCTCCACCTCGCCGGGTTCGATCCGGAAGCCCCGGATCTTGACCTGGTCGTCCGCGCGTCCCAGGTATTCGAGGCGGCCCTCGCGGTCCCAGCGGACCAGGTCACCCGTACGGTACATGCGGCCGCCGGCCTCGAAGGGGCAGGCGACGAAGCGTTGCGCGGTGAGCGAGGGGCGGTCGAGGTAGCCGCGGGCCAGGCTCGGGCCGGCCAGGTACAGCTCGCCGGGTACGCCGGGGGCGACCGGGCGCAGCCGGTCGTCGAGCACGTAGGCGCGGGTGTTGGCGATCGGTCGTCCCACCAGCGGCTGCTCGCTGTGGGCCGCGTCCCACCACAGGGTGTCGACGCTGCACTCGGTGGGGCCGTAGAGGTTGTGGCACAGCATCCCGTCGGCCTCGCGGACCCGGGTCCACAGGGCTGCGCCCGCCGCTTCACCGCCCAGCAGCAGCACCTGGGGTCGGTGTGCGGGGTCGTCCAGCAGTCCCTCCTCGACCAGTTGCTCGGCGTAGGTCGGGGTGACGTCGAGGGCGTCGATGCCTGCGCGGGCGATGTGCCGGACCAGGGCGGCGGCGTCGCGGCGGGTGTCGTCGTCGATCAGGTGGAGTTCGTGGCCCGCGACCATCCAGAGCAGGCCCTCCCAGGAGGTGTCGAAGGAGAGCGCGGCGGTGAGTGCCATGCGCATCCTGCGGCCGTCGCCGATCTCCTGTGCGCGGGAGATGACGCCGGCTCGGTGGAAGGCGTACAGGTTGCGCAGTCCGGCATGGTCGATCACCACGCCCTTGGGTTCGCCGGTGGATCCGGAGGTGTGGATGACGTAGGCGGCGCTGTGAGGGTGGATCTCGCGGCCGAGGGGTGTGTCCGGGTAGTGGCCGGGGGCGTCGGCGAGGACGTGGGTGGCGCCGGTGTCGGGGAGGGTCGCCGTGGTGGCGAGGTCCGTGACGACGGTGGTCGTGGTGCGCAGCAGGCGGGCGATGCGCTCGGGCGGGTAGTCGGTGTCGACCGGGACGAACGCGGCGCCGGCCTTGAGTACGGCGAGGAGTGCGATCACCGAGACGGCGGAGCGGGGCAGGGCCAGCGCGACGCGGTGCTCGGGGCCGACCCCGTGGTCGGCGAGGCGGTGCGCCAGGGTGTTGGCGCGTGCGTCGAGTTCGGCGAAGCTCAGGGCGGTGTCCTGGAAGACCAGGGCGGTTGCGTCGGGGGTGCGGGCGGCCTGCGCCTCGAACAGCTCCGGGAGGGTCTGCGGCGGGACGGGGGCCGCGGTGTCGTTCCACTGGATCAGGACCTGCTCGCGCTGTTCGGCGGAGAGCGGGTCGACGTGGGAGAGCGGCACGCCGGGGTCGGCGGCCAGGCGCTCCAGTACGCGGGCGAGGCCGGCCGCCAGGTCCGTGGCCGTCTCGCGGTCGAAGAGGTCCGTCGCGTACTCCAGTGCTCCGGTGACCCCGGCCGGGGTGCCGTCGCTGTCCGTCTGCTCGTGGAAGTCCACCGTCAGGTCGAACTTGGCGATGTCCCAGCCGACCGGCTGCTCGGCGCAGCGCGTGCCGGGCAGGGTGAACGCCGGGTCGTGTCCGCTCTCCAGCGTCATCATCACCTGGAAGAGGGGGTGGCGGGCGAGGGAGCGTTCGGGGTTGACGGCACCGACGACCCGCTCGAAGGGGACGTCCTGGTTCTCGAAGGCGGCGAGGTCGGCCTCGCGTACGCGGTGGAGGAGTTCGGTGAAGGCGGGGTCGCCGGAGACGTCGGTGCGCAGCACCAGGGTGTTGACGAAGAAGCCGACCAGGTCGTCCAGTGCCTCGTCCGAGCGGCCCGCGACGACCGTGCCGACGGGGATGTCGGTGCCTGCACCGAGGCGGGACAGGAGGACCGCCAGGCCCGCCTGGAGCACCATGAACAGGGTGCAGCCGTGGTCCCGGGCCAGGCCCAGCAGCCGCGCGTGCAGGTCGGCGGGCAGGGTGACGGGGACCGATCCTCCGGTGAAGCTCGACGTGGCCGGCCTGGGCCGGTCGTGGGGCAGGGCGAGTTCTGCGGGGGCTCCTGCCAGCTCCTTCTTCCAGAAGTCGAGTTGGCCGGTGATCAGGCTGTCCGGGTCGTCCTCCTCCCCCAGGACCTGCCGCTGCCACAGCGTGTAGTCGGTGTACTGCACCGGCAGCGGCTCGAAGTCGGGCGCCCGGCCCTCGTGCCGGGCCGCGTAGGCGGCCGTCAGGTCACCGAGCAGGGGCGCCCACGACCAGCCGTCCGTCGCGATGTGGTGCACCACCAGCAGCAGCACCCATTCGTCGCCGCCCAGGTCGAACAGCCTTGCTCGAAGCGGGAGTTCGGCGGTGAGGTCGAAGACGTGCCCGGCCTCCTCGGCGAGGGCGGGCGCGAGGCCGGCCTCCGTCGCCGGGGTGACCCGAAGGTGCGGGAGGCGGTCCGACACCTGCTGAACGGGCTCTCCGTCGGCCTCGGGGAACACGGTTCGCAGCACGTGGTGGCGGGCGGCGAGGTCGCCGAGCGCCGCGTCGAGGGCGGCCACGTCGAGCGGGCCGTGCAGTCGGGTGGCCAGCGGGCAGTTGTAGGCCGAGCCGGTCTCGCCCATCTGGTTGAGGAACCACAGCCGCCGCTGGGCGAACGAAACGGGAAACACAGGACCTCCTGGGTCGTGCGGGTGTACGACGTGCGGGTGTGCGACGGGCGGGTTCAGGACTTGGTGGGGCGCAGTGCGGGGCGCGCCAGGGGTGCGGCGGCCAGTCGGGCGGCGGTGGTGGCCGGCGTGGGGTTCTGGAACAGGTCGCGGATCTTCAGCTCGCGGCCCAGCTCCGCCCGTATCCGGCTGATGAGGCGGGTCACCAGCAGCGAGTGGCCGCCGAGGGCGAAGAAGTTGTCGTCGGGGCCGACCGACTCCTTGCCGAGCACCTGCGCGTACAGCTCGCGGACCCGCTGTTCGGTCCCGTCGCCGGTGTCCGGTGCGGCCGCGTTCTCGGACGGCCGGTCCTGGGCGGGGTGCGGCAGTCGCGCGAGCGTGCCCACCGGCTGCCCGGGGTCGGCCGCGAGGTGCCGCAGCACGGCGGCCAGCTCCTGCGCGATCCGCTCGGCGGTCCGGTGGTCGAACAGTTCGGTGGCGTAGGTGAGTTCGCCGGTGAGGCCGAGCGGGCTGCCGTCCGCCGCGCGCTGTTCGCCGAGGTCGAGGCCCAGGTCGAACTTCGACACCTGCCACTCGACGGGGTGCGCCTGTGCGTCGAGGCCTGCCAGTCGGGGCAGGGCCGGGGGCTCGTTCTGCACCTGGAGCAGCACCTGGAAGAGGGGGTGGCGGGCCAGGGAGCGTTCGGGGTTGAGGTCGACCACGACCCGTTCGAAGGGCACGTCCTGGTGCTCGTAGGCGGCGAGGTCGGTCTCCCGCACCCGGTGCAGGAGGTCGGTGAAGGTGGGATCGCCGGAGACGTCGGTGCGCAGCACGAGGGTGTTGACGAAGAAGCCGACGAGGTTGTCCAGTGCCTCGTCCGAGCGGCCCGCGACCACGGTGCCGATGGGGATGTCGGTGCCCGCGCCCAGGCGCGACAGCAGAACCGCGAGGCCGGCCTGGAGCGCCATGAACAGGGTGCAGCCGTGCTGCCGGGCGAGTTCCAGCAGGCGGGCGTGGAGGTCCGCGTCGAGCTCCACCGGGACGGAGCCGCCCGCGAAGCTCGCCACGGCCGGCCGGGGCCGGTCGTGGGGCAGGGCCAACTCGGCCGGGGCAGCGGCCAGTTCCTTCTTCCAGAAGTCCAGTTGGCGGCGGATCAGGCTGTTCGGGTCGTGCTCCGCCCCGAGCAGCTCGCGTTGCCACAGGGTGTAGTCGCTGTACTGCACCGGGAGCGGCTCGAAGTCGGGCGCGTGGCCTTCACGCCGGGCGGCGTAGGCGGTCGCCAGGTCGCCCAGCAGGGGCGCCCAGGACCAGCCGTCGGTGGCGATGTGGTGCACCACCAGCACCAGCACCCATGCGTCGCCGCCCAGTTCGAAGAGCCGGGCGTGCAGGGGCAGGTCCTGCGCGAGGTCGAAGTGGTGGCCCACCGCCTCGCGTACGGCCCCGGGCAGGTCCGCCTCGGTGAGGCGCTCGCACCGCAGCGTCACCGGTACCTGTGCCGCGGTGCGCAGCCGGATCCGGGGTTCCCCGTCGATCTCGTCGAACAGGGTCCGCAGCACCTCGTGGCGGGCGATGAGATCGCCGAGTGCCGCGGTCAGGGCGGCCACGTCCAGCGGGCCGTGCAGCCGGTAGGCGAAGGGGACGTTGTGATCCGCCGACTGCTCCTGCGCCTGCTGGGCGAACCACAGCCGGTGCTGGGCGAAGGACAGCGGGGGCTCCTGCGCCCACGGTGTCCGGCGCAGTGACGGCCGGGCCTGCCCGGCGCGGCCCGCCAGCTCGGCCAGCGCGGCGACGGTCTGCGCCCGGAAGACGTCCCGCAGCGACAGTTCGACGCCCAGGGCCGTGCGGACGCGGCTGACCAGCCTGGTCGCGAGCAGGGAGTGGCCGCCCAGGTCGAAGAAGCCGGCGTCGGCGGCGACGGTGTCGAGGCCCAGGAGCTCGGCGAAGAGACCCGCCAGGATCTCCTCCCGGGGGTTGCGCGGCGGGCGGCCGCCTGCGGTGGACGGCGCGGGTTCGGGCAGGGCCCGGTAGTCCACCTTGCCGTTGACGGTCAGCGGCAGGTCGTCCAGGACGACGATGTGCGCGGGGATCATGTAGTCCGGCAGCAGGCCGGCGAGGCGGGCGCGCACGTCGGACCGGGACGTTGCGCCGACCACGTAGCCGACCAGCCGCTTCTCGCCGTCCCCGGCCGCCCGGGCGGTGACCACGGCCTGGCGTACGCCCGGGCAGGCGGCGAGCGCGGCCTCGACCTCGCCCGGCTCGACCCGGAAGCCGCGGACCTTCACCTGCTCGTCGGCCCGGCCGAGGAATTCCAGCAGGCCGTCCGTCCGCAGGCGGGCCAGGTCGCCGGTGCGGTACATCCGGGTCCCGGGTGCGCCGAAGGGGTCGGCGACGAATCGCTGTGCGGTCGCGGCCGGCCGCCGGTGGTAGCCGCGCGCCACTCCGGCACCGGCGACGTACAGCTCGCCGGGGGTGCCGGGCGGCACCGGGCGCAGCCGGTCGTCGAGCACGTGGACGCGGGTGTCGTCCAGCGGCCGGCCGATCGGCACCGGGCCGTCGGCGTGGCCGGTGACGAGGTGGGAGGTCGCGCAGAGGGTCACCTCGGTCGGGCCGTACAGGTGGCGGATGGCCGTGGCCGGGCAGGCGGCCTGCACCGCCCGTACCGCGGCGGGGCTGACCACGTCGCCGCCGGTCAGCACCTCGCGCACGGTGGCCAGGATGCCGGGGTGCTCCTCGGCGACCACCCGGAACAGTCCGGCGGTGAGGTGGACGGCCGTGATCCGCTCGTCGCGGATGAGTGCACCGAGTGCGGCGACGGTGAGGTCGCCCTCGGGGGCGACGACCACCTGCCAGCCGGACAGGAGGGCCACCCACAGCTCGTAGTCGGCGATGTCGAAGGCGTGCGGGGCGTGGAACAGCACGCGCTGGGGTCCACCGGTGTGCCAGCCGCGGTCCGCGACCAGGTCCAGGACGTCCCGGTGGGTGACGGCGACGCCCTTGGGTTCGCCGGTGGAGCCCGAGGTGTGCATGAGGTAGGCCAGCTGGTCGGGTCGGCACCGCGCCGGCGGGGCGGCGGGGTCGCCGTCGCCGGTTCCGGCCGCGCCGTCGGCTTCGGCTCCGTTCACCAGGACGGTCTGCCCGCAGTCGAGTCCCAGCCGGTGGAACCGCTCGTCCACCAGCAGGACCGGGCAGCCGGCGTCGTCGAGGATCCGCTGGATGCGCGGGGCGGGGTGTCCGGTGTGCAGCGGTACGTAGGCGCCGCCGACCTTGAGGACGGCCAGCATCGCCACGACCACGTCGGGGGAACGCCCCATCAGCACGCCGACCGGGGTCTCGGTGCCGACACCGATCCGGGTCAGCCGGTGCGCGAGCCGGTTCGCGCGCTCGTCGAGCTCGCGGTACGTCAGCTCGACCGGTCCGGCCTTGAGCGCGACGTCGTCAGGGGTGCGGGCCGCCTGGCGGGTGAACGCCAGGTGGACTCCCGCGGGGGCATCCGGGCGCGAGGGCGCGGCGGCCGGCCGCTCCCCGACCAGCCGGGTGTGCTCCCCGGGCAGCAGCAGCTCCAGCTCCGACACCCGTGCGCGCGGCCGGGAGACCGCCGACTCCAGGACCGTGCGCAGCCGTGCGCCGAGGGTGCGGACGGTGTCGCGGTCGAAGAGCTCGGTGCGGTACTTGGCCACGGCGCGCAGCCCGCCCGCCGGGCCGTGCTCCTCGGTGAACTGGAACGCGAGGTCGAACTCGGCCTCGGTGATGTCGACTTCGGTGGTGTCGGCGGTGAGCCCGGCCAGCTCCACGGCGGCCGTGGACGCCGCGCGCCGCAGGGTCAGCGCCACCTGGAAGAGGGGGTGACGGGCCAGCGAGCGGCGCGGGTTCACCGCCTCGACGACCTGTTCGAAGGGCACGTCCTGGTGGGCGAACGCGGCCAGGTCGGTCTCCCGTACCCGGCGCAGCAGCTCGCCGAAGGCGGGGTCGCCCGAGACGTCGGTGCGCAGGACCAGGGTGTTGACGAAGAAGCCGACCAGGTCGTCCAGCGCCTCGTCCGAGCGGCCCGCGGCCACCGTTCCCAGCGGGATGTCCGTGCCCGCGCCGAGGCGGGACAGCAGCACCGCGAGCGCCGCCTGGAGCACCATGAACAGGGTGCAGCCGTGTTCCCGTGCCAGCGCTTCGAGCTCGCCGGTGAGTGCGGCGTCCAGGTCGAAGGCGACCGCGTCGCCCGCCGGGCCGGCCACCGCCGGGCGGGGGCGGTCGGTGGGCAGTGCCAGCTCCTCGGGCAGCCCGGACAGCGCCTCGCGCCAGTGGGCGAGCTGCTCCTGCGCCACGCCCTCCAGCAGGTCCCGCTGCCAGAGCGTGTAGTCGGCGTACTGCACCGGCAGCGGTGCGCGGTCCGGCTCCCGGCCCTCCCGCCGGGTCGCGTACGCCGCCGCGAGGTCGCCGAGCAGCGGTCCCCAGGACTCGCCGTCGGTGGCGATGTGGTGGAGCGCCAGGACCAGGGTGTGCTCGTCGGCTCCGGCCGTCAGCAGGGCGGCACGGACCGGGGCGGCCACGGCCAGGTCGAAGGCGCGGCCCGCGACCTCGGCGACGTCGGCCCGGGCAGCGTCGAGGATCTCCAGCTCCAACGGGGCCGCGGGCAGCACGCGCTGGCACGGCTCGCCGCCCACCTCCGGGTAGACGGTGCGCAGGATCTCGTGCCGTTCGGCGAGGTCGGCCAGCGCCGCGCGCAGCGCGGGCACGTCGACCGGGCCGCTGAGCCGGGCGGCCACCGCGCTGTGGTAGGCGGGGTTCGGCCCGTCGAGGCGGTCCAGGAACCACAGCCGCCGCTGGGCGGCGGACAGCGGCAGCCGGGCGGGGCGTTGCGCGGGCCGCAGCGCCGGGCGGGCGCCGCCCGCGCCGCCGAGGCGGGCGGCGAGGCCCGCGACCGTGGGGGTGTTGAAGACCTCGCGGACCCCCAGTTCCACGCCGAGGGCGCCGCGCACCTGGGTCACCAGGCGCATGGCCAGCAGGGAGTGGCCGCCCAGGTCGAAGAAGTCGTCGTCCACGCCGATTTCGGGCAGGCCCAGCACCGCGGCGAACAGGCCTGCCAGGACTTCTTCGTGGGCGGTGCGCCCGGTGCGGCCGCCCGTGCGGTGGCCGGGTGCGGGCAGGGCCCGTCGGTCGAGCTTCCCGTTCGGCGTCACCGGCAGGGCGTCGAGGACGACCACCGCCGGCACCATGTGCTCCGGCAGCACGGCGGCCAGGGCGAGGCGCAGCGCGGCGGGCGTCGGGTCGGCGCCCGTGGCGGGCACCACGTAGGCGACCAGCCGAGGATCGCCCGGCCGGTCCTCGCGGACGACGACGGCCGCGTGGGCGACGCCCTCGCAGCCCGCGGCGGCGTTCTGCACCTCGCCGAGCTCGATCCGGAAGCCGCGGATCTTCACCTGGTCGTCGGTGCGTCCCAGGTATTCCAGGACGCCGTCCGGGCGCCAGCGCACCAGGTCACCGGTGCGGTACATGCGCTCGCCCGGCGCGAAGGGGCAGGCCACGAACCGCTCGGCGGTCAGGCCGGGCCGGCCGAGGTAGCCGCGGGCCAGCTGGACGCCGGCTAGGTAGAGCTCACCGGCCGTGCCGGGCGCGGCCGGTTCGAGGCGGCCGTCGAGCACGTACGCACGGGTGTTGGCGGCGGGCCGTCCGATCGGGACGGGGCCGGGGCCGGGCCGGCAGGCCCACAGGGTGACGTCGACGGCGGCCTCGGTCGGGCCGTAGAGGTTGTGGAGCTCGGTGTCCGGGAGGGTGCGGAAGAACGTCTCCTGGGTGTGCGGGGAGAGCGCTTCGCCGCTGCTGATCACCCGGCGCAGCGAGCGGGCCCGCGACGCGTCCGGCCCGCTGAGGAACGCGTCCAGCATGGACGGCACGAAGTGCGCGGTGGTGACGGACTCGCGTTCGATCAGCTCGGCCAGGTACGACGGGTCCTGGTGGCCGTCGGGCCGGGCCACCACCAGGGTGGCGCCGGTCAGCAGCGGCCAGAAGAACTCCCACACCGACACGTCGAAGCCGCACGGCGTCTTCTGCAGCACGCGGTCGTCGGGACCGAGCCGATAGGTGCGCTGCATCCACTCCAGCCGGTTGACGATGGCCTCGTGGGAGACGAGGGCGCCCTTGGGGCGGCCGGTGGAGCCCGATGTGAAGATGGCGTAGGCGGGGTGGCGGGGGTCGAGGACGGGCCGGGGAGCGGGCTCGGCCTCGGGGAGCGGCGCGTCCAGGCGCAGGGTCGGCGTTCCCGGCGCCTGCCAGCCGGAACTCAGCAGCAGTGCCGGAGCGGCGTCCGCCATGATGCCGAGGTTGCGCGCCTCGGGCTGGCCGAGGTCGACGGGCAGGTACGCGGCGCCGGCCTTGAGCACGGCGCACAGGGCGACGATCAGGTCCAGGGAGCGCGGCAGCGCGACTGCGACCAGGCTCTCCGGCCCGATGCCGCGGGCGGTCAGCACGGACGCCAGGCGGCCGGCGCGCTCGTCGAGCGCGCGGTAGCTCAGGTGCTGCCCCTCGAAGACGACGGCGGTGGCTTCGGGGGTGCGGGCGACCTGGGCCTCGATCAGTTCGGGCAGGGCCTGGGCGGGGAAGTCGGCGGCCGTGTCGTTCCAGTCCACGAGGACGCGGCCGCGCTCCTGGGCGGTGAGGGTGTCGAGGGCGCTGACCGGGGCGTCGGGGTCGGCCGCCCACCGCTCCAGCAGCCGTACCAGCCGGGCGCCGAGTTCCGCCGTCCGCTCGCGGTCGAGCAGTTCGGCGTGGTGGCTGAGCCTGAGCCCGAGTGAGGCGCCCGGCTCGACGACCAGGGTGAGCGGGAAGTGCGTGGTGTCCCGGAACCGGATCCGCGCGTCCAGGTCGACGCCCGGCAGGTCGAGCGCGTAGTCGCTCATCGGGAAGTTCTCGAAGACCAGGTTCGTGTCGAAGAGGGCGGCCGGGGAACCGGCCAGGCGCTGGAGCTCGGTCAGTCCGAGGTGGTCGTGGTCGGCCAGGTCGGCGCGCTGGTGCTGCAGCGCCCGGCAGGTCTCGCGCAGCGGGGCGGATCCGTCGATCCGGGCGCGCACCGGCACGGTGTTGATGAGCATGCCGATCATCCGGTCGGAGCCGGCCAGTTCCGCGGGCCGGCCGCTGACCGTGCAGCCGAACACGACGTCGTCGTGGCCGGTGCTGCGCGCGAGCAGGACGGCCCAGGCACCCTGGATCACGCTGGTGAGCAGCAGGCCGCACTCCCGGGCCCGGGCGGTCAGGGCCGCCGTCTGCTGCTCGTCCAGGTGCAGGACCACGTCCTCCGGGGTGGCCCCGGGCGACACCTGGCCGCCCGGAGCGAGCCGGGTGGGCTGGTCGAGACCGGCCAGTACGGTGCGCCAGGCCTGCTCGGCCGCCGGGCGGTCGCGCTGCGCCAGATGGGTCAGGTAGGTGCGGTACGGCCGGACGGGCGGCAGTTCACCGTTCCCGTAGAGGGTGAACAGTTCGCGGAAGAGCAGTCCGAACGACCAGCCGTCCAGCAGCAGGTGATGGGCGGTCACCAGGAGCCGGTGCCGTGTGGCGCCGAGCCTGACGAGGGTGAAGCGCAGCAGCGGCGGGCGGCGACTGTCCACGCCCAGGGCCCAGTCCTGCTCGGTCAGTTCGGCGGCGCGGGCCTCGGCGGCCGGTGCGTCGAGGCCGCCGAGGTCGTGCTCCTGCCAGGCCAGCGGCATGTCACGGCGGACCACCTGGACGGGGTCGCCGTTCCTGCGGTGGGTGAAGGCGACCCGGAGGTTGGCGTGGCGGCGCACCAGGGCGTCGGCGGCCTCCTTGAGCCGGTCCGGGTCGAGCGCGCCGTCCAGGTCGACGGTGAACTGCGCGATGTAGAGGTGCCTGGACTCCGGGTCGTACCCGGAGTGGAAGAGCATGCCCTCCTGCAGCGGGGAGAGCGGCAGGACGTCCTCGATCGCCGGCTGGCTGGTGTTCATGGGGTGGGTTCGCTTTCTGGAGTGCGTCAGAGGACGTCGAGGGTCAGAGGACGTCGAGGGAGGCTGCGAGGTCGTCCAGCTCGTCCTGGTCGATCGTGGAGAGCGTGAGATCGGCGGCGACCGCGGCGCCGGCGTCCGGGCGGTCGGCGTGGGCGACGAGGGCGGCGAGCATCCGGAACCAGGACTCGGCGAGTGCGCGTACCTGCGGCTCGTCGAGGACGCCCGGCGCCCAGGCCCAGACGGCGTGCAGGACGGGCCCGTCCGCCGAGTCGAGGACGAACGCGTTGACCTCGACGGGGTGCGCCATGGGCATGCCGGGGCCGGGGGCGTCCAGCCGGGCACCGTACTCGGGCAGCAGCTGCCAGTCGGCGTCGGCCGCGGCGCCGAAGCGGCCGAGGTAGTTGAAGCCGAGCTGCGCCGGGTCCGTGGCGGCCAGCACCTGGCGGGCGTACGGGTCGAGGTGGCGCAGCAGACCGTAGCCGAGCCCCTTGCGGGGGATCGCGCGCAGCTGTTCCTTCGTCCTCCGCAGGGCGAGGGCGATGGTGGGGCCGCCGTGCGCGGCGTCGGGTGCGTCCAGTCCGTCCAGCGTGAAGCGGGTGGGGAAGAGGGTGGTGAACCAGCCGACCGTGCGGGAGAGGTCGGCCTCGGCGGGGATCTCCTCGCGGCCGTGCCCCTCCAGGTCCACCAGGAGGCTCGGCCCGCAGACCGGCCAGCGGGCCAGGGCGAGTGCGAGGCCGGTCAGCAGCAGCTCGTTGGTGTCCGCGCCCAGCCTCTCGGGCACCGACGTCAGCAGCGGTCCGACCGTGGCGGCGGGAAGGCTCAGGGCGAGGTGTGCGGCCAGGTCCTCGTGGTCGCGGGCCGGGTCGAGGGGGCGGCGGCCCAGGGTGTCGGCTCCCGGGCGCAGCACCTCGCTCCAGTACGGGAGTTCGGCGGCGCTCCGGTCGTCGGCGGCTTCCGCCGCGAGCAGTTCGGACCAGCGCCGGAAGGAGGTGGGCACGGGGTCGAGGCGTGGCGCGCGGCCGGCTGTGACCGCCGCCCATGCCTGCGCCAGGTCGCCGGTCAGCACCCGCCAGGAGATGCCGTCGACGACCAGGTGGTTGACGACGAGGGCGAGGCAGCCGGGCCGGGCCGGGCCCGCGTCGAACCAGACGGCCTGGAGGAGCACGCCGTCGGCGGTCGACAGGCGGTCCCGGGCCGCGTGCACCTCCCGTTCCACCTCGCCGGCCCGTTCCACCTCGCCGGCGGTGTCCGCGCCGTCCGTGCGGACCCGCAGGAGGCAGTCCTCGGCCCGGACGGTGCCGGCCGCCCGGGTGTGCGGCACTCCGTCGACCGTGTGCAGCCGGAGCATGTCGTGCCGGTCGAGGACGGCCTGCAGCACCGAGTGGGCGGCCTCCTCGGTCAGTTCCGCCGGGGTGCGCACCACCAGGAACTGGTAGTAGCTGTCGGCCGGTCCGCCGCGCTCGCGCAGCCAGTGCATGATCGGTGTCGGCCGGATCGGCCCGATGCCGTCGTCCTGGCCGCTCCGGCGGGCGGGGGCCAGCGGTCGGGCGGTGGCGGCCAGCGAGGCCACGTCCGGCTGGGTCAGCACGTCGCGGACGGTGAGGGCCAGTCCGGCCCGGCGGGCGGCACCGACGACCTGGACGGCGATGATGCTGTCGCCGCCGAGCCGGACGAAGCCGTCCTGCGGCCGGACCTGCGGTATCGCGAACAGGTCCGCCAGTACGCCGCACAGGATCTGCTCCGGCGTCGTCACGTCGTTCTCCATCGTTGTCTGCCTCGTTCTCGCTCGTTCTCGTTCTGTCGCGGGCCGGTCAGGCGGTGCGGACCGTGCCGAACAGCGTGCGCAGCCGGGCCCGGTCGACCTTTCCGTTCGCGGTCACCGGCAGTTCCTGCAGGGCGTGGAAGTGCTTGGGCACCATGTACGCGGGCAGGTGCGCGGCGCAGTGCGCGGCGAGCAGTTCGGGCTGCGTGCCGTCGGCCGTGGTCGGGGTGTATGCGGCGGCGAGCCGGCGGGAGCCGGCGACCTCCACGGCCACCACCACGGCGCGGCGCACGCCCGGCAGCGCGTTGAGGACCGCTTCGACCTCGCCGGGCTCGACGCGGTAGCCGTTCACCTTGAGCTGGTCGTCGGCTCGGGCCACGAAGTGGAAGTCGGTGCCGTCGAAGCGGACCAGGTCGCCGGTGGCGTAGCAGCGGCGCGCCGTGCCGTCCTCGTGCGGCAGGGTGCGGAACCTGGCGTCGGTGAGCTCCTGGTCGCCGAGGTAGCCGAGGCCTACGCTGTCGCCGGCGACGATCAGTTCGCCCTCCTCGCCCGGGGCGAAGGGCCGCAGTGCGCCGTCCGCGTGGCGGAGCAGTTCCGCTCCGGCGACCGCGCGTCCGATCGGCGGGTGGTCGGGCCAGTCGGCGGCCTGGTGGGGCGTCAGCCGGTGCTGGGTGACGACGTGGGTCTCGCTGGGCCCGTACTCGTTGACCAGGGTGATGCCGCCCGACGCGCAGAAGCTGCGCACCTCGGCGTTGACGACCAGGCGTTCGCCCGCCACGGCGATCTCCCGCAGGTCGGGCATCGCGTCCGGTTCGAACGCGGCGGCCGTGGCCAGCGCGTGCAGGCCGACCACCGGCAGGAAGAGCCGGGCCACCCGGTGCTCGCGGATCAGGTCCATCAGCGTGAAGGGGTCCTGGCGCTGGTGGTCGTCCACGACGACCAGCCGGGCTCCGGCGAGCCAGGTGGCGACGAGTTCCTCGTATCCCACGTCGAAGCCGATGGACGCCGCCTGGAGGGTGTGCGGCGGGCGGTCGTAGGACCAGTGCCGGAGGTGCCAGTCGCCGAGGGCGGCCAGGACTCCCGGCGGCACGGCCACCGACTTGGGCTCGCCGGTGGATCCCGAGGTGGGGATGACGTAGCCGACCGGTCCTTCGCGGGGTACCTCCAGCGGGTTGCCGCGCACCTCGTCGACGGTGTGCTCGCTGCCGCCCGGGCCGGTCGGCCCGGCGTCGTCGGCGCGCAGCACGAGGTCGCTGAACCGGGTGATCTTCGCGGCCCGGGGCGCGGGCATGCCGGGGTCGACGCAGACCACGCCGGCCCCGGCCCGCCAGGCGCCGAGCACGGCGGCGCAGCGTGCCCAGGACCGGTGGCCGTGGACGGCGACGACGTGGCCCGGTCCCAGGCCGCGGGCGGCGAGGCCGCCGGCGATCTCGGCGGACAGCCGGTCGAGTTCGGCGTAGGTGTGCCGGACGCCGCGGTCGACGACCGCCACCGAGGCATGGTGGCGGCGGACGGCGGCGAGCAGGGGGCGGATGAGCGACCGCCGTGAACCGCTCGCTTCGGTGTACATGCAAGTCCCTTCTCGGGTCGTGTCCGTCGCGGGCTCAGGCACCCGGCGTCGAGGTGCACTCGGCGACCAGGGCAGCCAGCCGGTCCAGCCCCGTCTCGATCTGGTCGGGGGTCAAGGAGCTGCAGGACAGGCGTAGTTGGCGGTGGGTGCGGTCGTTGTCACTGAAGTGGCGCATCGGGGTGAAGAGCACGCCGTGCCGTACGGCGGCGTGTTCGAGCAGTTCGTCGGTGACGGGGAACGGCACGGTGAGCACCACGAAGAAGCCGCCCGCGGGGGTGTTCCAGCGCACCCCGGGCAGTTCGGCGAAGCGTCGGTGCAGGCCCTGGAGGAGTCGGCCGAGGTTGCGCCGGTAGATGCCGATCTGGCGCCGGTTGGCGTGCAGCAGGCTGCCGCCGTGTTCCAGCAGCATGCCTCCCACCAGGGCCTGGCTCACCGGTGAGGTGTTGACGGTGACCATGCTCTTGGCCCGCGACAGCTCGTCGGCGAGCAGGGTCTCCTCCGAGCCCACGACGCGCTGGTCCGCCACGGCGAATCCCACCCGGGCGCCGGGGAAGCAGGTCTTCGCCAGCGACCCGAGGTAGACCACGCGCTGCCCGGTGTCGAGCGCCTTCAGCGTCGGGGGCCTGCCGCTCTCGGCTGCCCGGAAGTAGCCGTAGGGGTTGTCCTCCAGGAGCAGGATGTCCTCCTGGGCGGCGATCTCCAGCAGCCGGTGACGGGTCCGCACGTCCATGGAGTGGCCGCTGGGGTTGGAGAAGTCGGGCACCAGGTACAGCGCCCGGGGCCGCTCACCCGCCGCGCGGACCTCCCGGATCCGCTCCAGCACGTCCTCGGGGCGGACACCCCGGGGGCCTTCGTGGACCGGCCGCACGGGCAGGTCCACCAGCCGGGCGGCGCCGGTCAGGCCGACGTAGGTGGGGTCCACCGCGAGCACGACGTCACGGTCGGTTGCGCGCAGGGCGCGCAGCACCAGCCACAGGGCCTCCTGGGCGCCCACGGTGACCACGATGGCCTCCGGGTCCACGGTGATGCCCTCGTCCCGTTCGAGCTGACGGGCGATGAGTTCGTGGACGATTCCCTTGGTGCGGCCGTACTGGAACAGCTCCCGCCGCACCCGGGCCTCGTCGTAGCCCTTGTGCTCGGCCAGGTGGCGGCAGTAGGTGTCGAGGTAGCGGTGCAGATCGGCCGGGTCGAAGAGGTCCTCGGTGGGCCGGCCGGGGGCGAAGGAGACCGCCTCGGGGAAGCGCCCGGCCACCTCGTTGAGGAAGTTCATCGACAGCAGGGCCGGGTCGGCGAGCGAGGCGTGCAGATCCGCGCGGTCCAGCACCACGGCTGCGGTCATCGGGCCGCCCCCCGGACCGAGAGCCACGGTGCGTCGGCCGGGCCGGTGCAGCCGGACAGCTCCAGGGCGGAGTGCAGCTCGGTGCGCAGCAGGCGCAGGACCCGCCTCACCCCCTTCTCGCCGTCGGCGGCCAGGCCCCACAGGACGGGGCGGCCCAGCAGGACGCCGCTCGCGCCGAGTGCCAGGGCCTTCAGGACGTCGGTGCCGCCGCGGATCCCGCTGTCCAGCAGCACCTGGCAGCGGGCGGGGACGGCTTCGCGTACGGCGGGCAGCATGTCCACGCTGGCCACCGCGCCGTCCAGTTGGCGGCCGCCGTGGTTGGAGACGACGACGGCGTCGGCGCCGACGGAGGCCGCGGTGGCGGCGTCGCCCGGATCGAGGATCCCCTTGACGATCAGGGGCAGCCGCGTCTCGCCGCGGAGCCGGGCGAGATCGTCCCAGCCCAGGGAGCGGGCGAAGGTCTCGGCCGTGTGTTGCGCCACGGCCGAGACACCGGGCTGCCGCTCCCGGGCCCGGCGGGTACCGGCCGGGTCGAGGTGGACGGCCGCCACGTCGGTGGGCAGCGCGAAGCCGTTGCGCAGGTCGCGCAGCCGCCGGCCCATCGAGGGCACGTCCACGGTGACCATCAGCGCCGCGCAGCCGGCTTCCTCGGCGCGCCGGACCAGCTCCGTGGTGGCCGCCGGGTCCTGCTGGCAGTAGAGCTGGAACCAGGTGGTGCCGCCCAGCGCGGTGACGGCCTCGACCGGTTGGCTGCTCAGCGTGCTCACGGTGAACGGCACGCCCGCGGCCGCGGCCGCGCGGGCGGTGGCGAGTTCGCCCTCGGGGTGGACCAGCCGCTGGTACGCCATCGGTGCGACGGCGACCGGCAGGGCCGCGCGGGCGCCGAGGAGTTCGGCCTCGGTGTCGCTGACCGCCGCGCCGGCGAGGACCCGGGGCACGATCCCGATCCGGTCCAGTGCGGAGCGGTTGGCGGCCAGGGTCAGTTCCTCGCCGCTGCCGCCTTCGATGAAGTCCCAGACCTCCCGGGGCAGTGTCCGGCGGGCGAGTTCGGCGAACTCCTCCAGCCGTACGGGGTCGCGGCCCGTGCCGTGAGCGCTCACCGCGGCACCGCCCCGGTGCTCAGGCGCTCCGCCTCGACGGCTTCGTACAGCGCCTTGATGTTGCCGTTGCCGAAGGTGCGGGCGCCGAAGCGCTCGATCACCTCGTGGAACAGCGTGCGCCTCGGATGGGTGGAGCGGGTGAAGATCTGGAACAGCTGGCCGTCGTGGTCCTCGTCGACCAGGACGCTGATCCCCTGCAGCTCGGAGGTGCTGTGCCGGGTCAGTTCGAGGCGGTCGGCGAGCATCGTGTAGTAGGCGTCGGGGACGCTCAGGAACTCGACGCCGCGCTCGCGCAGCGTGCCGACGGCCCGGACGATGTCGCGGGAGGCGAAGGCCACGTGCTGGACGCCGGCGCCGCCGTGTTCGGCCAGGAAGCGGTCGATCTGGCCGGGCTCGGCGCTCGTGTCGGGCTCTATCAGGGTCAGGGTGACCTCGCCGCAGGCGCTCTGCACCACCTTGGAGTCCATGGCCTGGGCACCGACCCTGATCAGCTCCTGGAAGATCATGCGGAAGCCGAGCACCTGCGTGTAGAAGTCCACCGTGCGCTCCAGTTCCCCGGACGGCAGGCAGACGGCGAAGTGGTCGATTTCCTCCAGGAGTTCGTCGTCGCGGTCCTGCGCGGCGTCCGGCAGCCCGGTGAAGCCCGGCGGGATTGCGGTGGGCCCGGGATCGACGAGCGTGTGCACCACGTCGCCGAATCCGGCCAGCACCGCCGTGGTCCGGCCGTCGGGGTGGCGGCGCGGCACCGCGAGCGGCACCGCCCCGCGGGAGACCGCCTCGTCGAAGACGGCGGGTACGTCGGCCACGGTCAGCGCGATGTCGGCGACGCCGTCGCCGTGCGCCAGGACGTAGCCGGCTCCCGGGTGGTGCGGCGAGCGTGCCTGGGTGAGGACGAGGACGATGCGGCCCTGGCGCAGTGCGAGGGAGCTCGCCTCGGCGGATGAGGCGCGGGCCACCGGGCGGAAGCCGTAGCGGTCGGTCAGCTCGGCCGCGGCCGAGTCGACGTCGGCGACGTGGAATTCGACATGGCTGATGCCGAATGCGGGAGAGAAGGTCATGGTTGGGCCGTTCGTCAGAGGGCGGCGGTGGCGGGAGACGTGAGCGAGGCGATCCGGGTCGGAAGGTCGCGCCAGGTCTCGGGCGTGTAGAAGTGACCTCCCGGCAGGACGTCGTGGCGGAACGCACCGCTGGTCAGGCCCGCCCAGCGGGAGGCGACGTCGTCCCCGATCACCGGGTCCCGGTCGCCGGAGAACACCTGGAGCGGCACGTCGATCCGGGTCCCCGGGGTGTAGCGGAAGGTGTCCCGGGCGCACAGGTCGGCACGCATCAACTCCACTGCCATCTCGGTGAGTTCGGGTTCATCGAGGACGTGCTCTGGCAGCAGGCCGTGGGTGCGCATCCAGTCGAGCAGCTCGTCGTCGCGCTGCCCCTGGGCCAGGAAGCGGTCCCGGTCGGTCACCCCCCGGTCCGGGGCGTTGCAGGCGGAGACGACCAGGGCCTGTGGCGCGGGGACGCCCGCCGCCGCGAGCCGGGCGGTGACGTCGAAGGCCATCCAGCCGCCCATGCTGTGGCCGAACAGGACGTACGGTCCCTGCGCCGCGACCGAGGCGACGCCCTGCGCGGCGTCCGCGGCGAGCTCGGTCCAGGTCTGCGCGTACTCCTCGGCGAAGCGGCCTTCGCGCCCCGGGTAGCAGATCGCCACCAGGTCCACGTCGTGCGGCAGCGCCGGGATCCAGGAGTGGTAGGTCGCGGTGCCGCCGCCGCAGAAGCCGAGGCACACCAGGGTGCGGGCCGGGTCACGGCTGTGCTTCAGGCGCACCACGGTGGTGTCCGGGGCGCTCACGAGACCGCCCCCGCACGGACCGACTCCGCGTGGCGGGCCAGGTCGCTCAGGCGGGGGAACCGGTAGACGTCCTTGGTCCGCAGCACGATCCCGGCCTCCCGCTTGAGGCGGGAGACCACCCGCAGCGCCACCAGCGAGTGGCCGCCGAGGGCGAAGAAGTTCTCGTCCGCGTGGACGGTTTCGCGGCCGAGCACATCGGCCCAGACGTCGGCGATCAGCCGTTCGAGCTCGGTCCGGAGAGGCTGGGCGGCGGTGTTCGGCACCGACGTGACGGCGGGCAGCGCGGCGGTGTCCACCTTGCCGTTCGGGGTCAGGGGCAGCACGTCCATCCGCACGAGGACGGACGGTACGAGGTGCCCGGGCAGCGTGGCGGCACAGTGGGCACGCAGTTCCTCACCGCTCACCCTCCCTCCCGGTGCCTCGACGTAGTAGGCCGCGAGGAAGGTGTCCCCGTCCGGGCCCGAGCGCGGCGCGGCAACGGCCGCGGTGACGTGGGGGTGCGCGCGCAGCCGGTCCTCCAACTCGCCGGGCTCCACCCGGAACCCACGGATCTTGACCTGGCGGTCGGTGCGGCCGAGGAACTCCAGTGCGCCGTCCGGCCGGCGCCGGACCTCGTCCCCCGTGCGGTACATCCGGGTGCCGTCGGCGGCGAACGGATCCGCGACGAACCGCTCGGCGGTCAGTCCCGGCCGTCCGACGTACCCGACGGCCACGGCCGGACCCGCCAGGTACAGCTCTCCCCTGGTGGCGGGCCTGAGCGCGCCGTCGAGCACATGGGCGCGCACGTGGGCCAGGCCGGCGCCGAGGCGTGGGGCGTCCCCGGTGATGCGGGTCGCGGTGGCGTCGACGGTGCATTCGGTCGGGCCGTAGAGGTTCCACGCCTCCGGCGACTCCGACCGGGCCAGCGACCGCCACAGCTGCTCGGGCACCGGCTCGCCGCCGAGCAGCAGCCGCAGGGCCCGGCCGGGCCGCAGCCGCGGACCGATCAGCTGCCAGTGGGACGGGGTGGAGTCGAGGTCCGTCACGGCGTGCTCGTCGAGCAGCGCGTCCAGCCGGCCGGGGTCGGTGCGGTCCTCGTCGGTCAGGACGACCAGGGTGTCCCCCCGGCAGACCCTGACCCACTGCTGCACGGACGCGTCGAAGGACAGGCTGGCGTTCCATCCGACCACCCGGTGCCCGGTGGGGTAGACGCCGCGCTCCTCCAGGCCCGCCACCAGTGCGGCGACACCCGCGTGCGCGACCTCCACCCCCTTGGGACGTCCGGTCGACCCGGAGGTGTAGATGACGTACGCCGGGGCGGACGAGTCACCCACGGCCTCCTCCGGCTCCTCGTCCGGCCGGCCCGGCTGGTGGGGGCTCAGCACCGGCAGGCCGTCCGCCCACGGGGGCCGGCCGGTGTCCGAGATCACCGCGCGCAGTCCGGCGTCGGCCGCGACGAAGGCGAGCCGGTCATCGGGGTACGCCGGATCGAGCGGCACGTAGGCGGCGCCCGCCCGCCAGACGGCCAGGGGGGCCACGACCCAGTCCGTTCCCCTGGGCACGCTCACCCCCACCCGGTCGCCAGGGCCGACGCCGAGCGCGCGCAGCGCCCCGGCCAGCCGGGCCGTGCGCTCGCCCAGTTCGGCGAAGGTGAGGGTCCCGTCGGCGCCGTGCACGGCGGCCCGGTCCGGGAACGACCGGGCGCTCTGCACGAACCGGCGCACCAGGGCCTGCGGGTCAGCCATGGGACACCGCCGTGGCGGCGGTCGCGCGCGGGGCGACGATCGGTGCGCAGTCGTACACCGAGACCGGCTCGCCCATGGCGACCACGATCCGGCGCTCGCCCCGGAAGGGGTCGCGGGCGTGCGCGGTCAGGACGTTGTCGACCAGCAGGAGGTCGCCCGGCTGCCAGGCGCGGCGCACGGTGGCGTTCTCGTACGCGGTGTTGATGCTCTCCAGGTCCGCCGCCGTGAGCGGGATGCCGTCGTCGATCCCGGTGTCGAACGGAAGCCCGTCCGGCCCGAGTTCGTCCAACAGGACTTCGCGGATCTCGTCGTCCAGGGAGAACCGGCTCCAGAACGCCAGGTGGTTGAACCACACGTCCTCTCCGGTGTGCGGGTGCCGGACGACCCCGGGCCGCAGCTGGCTGGTGCGCAGCCGGCCGTCCGCATCCCAGGCGCAGGAGATGTGGTTCTCTGCGCAGTACTTCTCGACCTGCTCGGGGGACTCCGTCCCGAACGCGGACTGCCAGGCGACCGAGAGGCTTTCCGAGTAGGTGCGGGTCAGGATCCAGCCGGACGCGCGCATCCGCTCGACCAGCTCGGCCGGAAGGGTGCGCAGCACCTCGCGGCAGTCGGCGACCGGGGTGGCGCCGCCCTCCTCGGGCGCGGTCAGGCAGCCGAAGAGCAGCAGCCCCGGGAAGGTCAGGGTGTAGCTGTTCTCGTTGTGCGGCCTGATCGCCTGTCCGGCGGGCAGGTCCGTGGAGGAGAAGACACCGCCGCCGAAGTCGCTGCGCGGAGTGGCCTTCTCCCGGTACGGGGTCGCCCGCGGGATCAGCTCGTCGCGGACCAGGGCGAAGTCCTCCACGCTGCGGACCGGCAGCCCGCGCAGGTACACCGCCCCGTGACGGTGCAGTCCGGCCCGCAGGTCGTCGTGGTGGTCCGCGAGCCAGGCGCGGGCTTCGGCCGCGTCGGCCAGCTCGGGTGCCTGGACGGTGGCGGGGGCACCCGGTTCCGTGCGCCAGTCGAGGGCGCCGCCCCGGGGGGCTCCGCTCACCGGTGAGCTGTCCGTCGGTACGCCGGTCACTGCGCACCGTCCGGGGCCGGTGCGGAGTGGCGCAGTTCCAGGGTGCAGCACTTGACGCTGCCGCCGCCCTTGAACAGCTCGGAGAGGTCGACGCCGATCGGCTCGAACCCGCGCTCGGCCAGCCGGGCCATGAGGTCGCGCGCGGTCTGGGACAGCAGCACGTGGCGCCCGTCGGAGATCGCGTTGAGCCCGAAGGCCTCGGCGTCGGCCTCGGTGGCGAGGAGCGCGTCGGGGTACAGCGAGCGCAGGATCTCGCGGGACTCCGGCGAGAAGGCGCCCGGGAAGTACATGATCTCGTCGTCGTCGAGCACGGCGAGCGCGGTGTCCAGGTGGTAGAAGCGCGGGTCCACCAGGGTCAGGCTCACCACCGGGGCGCCCAGCACCTGCTCGGCCTCGGCGTGCGCGGCCGGGTCGGTGCGGAAGCCGGTGCCGGCCAGGATCCGGTCGCCGACGACCAGGTAGTCGCCCTCGCCCTCGTTGACGTGGCGGGGGGCGTGCACCTCGGTGTAGCCGTGCTGCTCGAACCACGCCTGGTAGGCGGGCGCCTCGGCGACGCGTTCGGCGTGCCGGAACTTGGCCACCAGGACCCGGTCGTTCAGGACCGTGGCGCCATTGGCGGAGTAGACCATGTCGGGCAGGCCGGGTACGGGTTCCACCAGTTCGACGGTGTGACCGAGCTCCTGGTAGAGGGCGTACAGCCGCTCCCACTGCAGGACGGCCAGCGCCGTGTCGGTCGGCTTGGCCGGATCCATCCACGGGTTGATGCGGTAGTCGACGGTGAAGTGGGAGGGGCGGCACATCAGGTAGTGCCGGGGGCGGGCGGTGCGCTGGATCGGCATCGGATCACGCCTCCTTGAGGGCGGCGATCAGGCTCGCCGGGCGCAGGTCGGTCCAGGTGTTCTCGATGTGGTCCAGGCAGTCCTGCCGTCCGGCCGGGCCGTGGGTGGCCGTCCAGCCCGGGGGGACCGCGAGGGAGGCGGGCCACAGGGAGTGCTGGTTCTCCTCGTTGACCAGGACGAGATAGGTGGCGTCCTCGTCCTCGAAGGGGTTGGTCACGGATGCTCCTCTTGCGTCGTGTGACGGATGACGTCGTGTCGAAGGGATGGGTCGCCGGCGATGCGCCAGCCGCTGAGCGGAGGTGAGATCGCGAGCGCGCGGCGGCAGATGGCCAGCGCGGCGTCTCCGGCGGTCAGTCCGGGCGTCGCCACGGTGAACATCCCGAGGCGGATGCCGTGCGGGCGAACCTGCACGCTGACGTGCTCCAGGCGTTCCCCGGGGGCTGCCGCGGCCCAGAGCAGATCGATGATCCGGCGGCGGTCCGGCGGGCGGACCACGACCGGGTCGGCGGGGGTGAGCGCGATGAGGGTCAGCTCCACGCCGGGCTGCGTCAGTCCCAGATGAGGCCGTCGGCGGCCACGGCCGGTCCTGCCGCGTGGAGCGCCCCCGCGGCGCGCACCTGCGGGTGCCCCTGCCCACCCGGCTGCCCGCCGGACTGCCCGGCGACGGCGGTCGCCAGGACGATGGCAGCGGCGCAGGCCGCACGGACGACGTGGATGCGAGAAGTCATGGCGGTGCCCTCATCGGAAGTGGGAGAGAGGTGGCCGGGTGAGCCCCCGGCGGGCGCCCGGCACCGGCCGGAGCGACGTGTCCATCCTCGCCGCCCGGACTCCTCCGGGGGAACGGGTGCAGGACCGGCAAAACCGTCCAGGCCGCTTTGTGACACCCGCTCACCTGCGTAGACCTGGCCGTGTATGGCTCGTAGATGCCCGGCGGGCAGGCTGGACGCGGATCCACCGGGTGACCACAGGAGGGAAGGCGGTGTCCGTGACGCTCTGCCTGGAGACGCTGGACCAGACGGTGTACGAGGAGATGCTCAGCCACACGGCGCTGGGCGTGGACGAGCTCGCGGCCAAGCTGGACGTCGGGCCCGACCGCATCCGCGACTGCCTCGACAGGCTGTTCGCGCTGCAGTTGGTCCAGGCGTCCTTCGAGGCCCCCAGCAGGTTCACCGTCGTGGACCCGGTCCTCGGGATGCAGCGGCTGCTGGAGCAGCAGCACGAGGAACTGGTCCGGAGCCACCGCCAGGCGGCGGGCAGCCAGCAGGCCCTGATCAGGATCCTGGCCGGCGCGGGCGGCGGCGCCCAGCAGGCGGACGGCGTCGAGCGGCTGGCCGGACTCGATGCGGTGCAGCGGCGGCTGGAGCGCCTGGCCCTGGAGGCCGGGAACGAGATCCTGACCCTCATGCCCGGCGGGCCCCAGTCCCCTGCCTCGCTGGAGGCCGCCCTGCACAACGACGCCCTCGTCCTGCAGCGCGGCGTGGCGATCCGCACCATCGGCCTGGACGCCGTCCGCGGCGACGCCGCGACCCTGCGCTACACCCGCGCCCTGGTCGAGCGGGGCGGTGAGTTCCGTACGGCCGCCGCGCTGCCGACCCGCATGGTGGTGGTCGACCGGGCGTACGCCCTGGTGCCGATCGATCCCGGGGACAGCCGCAAGGGCGCGCTCTTCCTCTCCGCACCGGGCATGATCGCCCCGCTGCTCGCCCTGTTCGAGCGGGAGTGGGGAGCGGCCGTACCACTCGGCAGCGACACGTCCGATGCCTCGTACGTGCCGAACGAGCAGGAACGTTGTCTGCTGGCTCTCCTCGCGCAGGGCCACACCGACGAGTCGGCCGCGGGCCAACTGCACATCTCGGCCCGCACCGCCCGGCGGATCATGGCGTCGATCATCGAGCGGCTCGGCGCCCGCAGCCGCTTCGAGGCCGGCCTGCGCGCGGCCCGGCTCGGCTGGGTCTGACCGTTCCCGGCCCGTGAGCAGGAGCCACCCGACGGGTGACGTGTCAATGTCATGATCTTGCCCCTTAGGATGACGACACCGGCGTGCACCCAGAACTGGAGACCAGCCGCCGGTGAGAGCTGTGCAGCCTCGGGGGGACTGTGGAATTCTTCGTGCTCGGACCTGTGGGCATGCGCATCGGCGGGCCCGTCGTCTCCGCCGGCCCGCCCCAGCAGCAGGCGACCCTGGCCGCGCTGGCTCTCCGTTCGGGCCATGTGGTTCCCCTCCACGAACTGATCACCGCCGTGTGGGGCGAGGCGGCACCGGACTCCGCGGTGATGATCCTGCGGACGTACGTGTGGCGGCTGCGCAAGCTCCTGGAGGCCGGTGGCCTCGATCCGCAGGTGCTGGCGTCCGCGAACGACGGCTATCGGCTCACGGTGCCGCCGGCGTCGGTCGATGCCTCCCGGGTCGAACAGCTGGCCGCCGACGCGGCGCGCGCTCGCGAGGCGGGCCGCTACGACGCGTCCGCCGAGTCGCTGGCCGAGGCCGTTTCGCTGTGGCGGGGAGAGCCGCTGGCGGGGGTACCGGGGCCGTTCGCGCAGAACCAGCGCTCCCGCCTGTCCGAGCTGCGCCTCCACCTGCTGGAGGAGCGCTTCGACCTCGACGTCCTGCGGGGGCGGCACGCCCAGGCGGTCCCTGAACTGACCGGCTTCATCCACGAGGAGCCACTGCGCGAGCGGCCGTACGGGCTCCTGATGCGCGCGCTGTACGCCGCCGGGCGTCAGGGCGACGCCCTGGCCGTGTTCGCCAGGGCGCGCGAGGTGCTGGCGGACCAACTCGGGCTGGACCCGGGCCCCGAACTCCGCGCGCTGCACGGCCGGATCCTGGCCTGCGACCCCGAACTGGCCGGCCCGGCACCGGCACCCGCCGGCACCGGGGCGGCGTCGGCGCGGGCGGAGGCCGGCGACGCCCGGGAAGCGGGTCCGCCCCCCTTCGTCCGCCCGGCCCAACTCCCCGCCCGCATCGCCGACTTCACTGGCCGGACCGCCGAACTCGCCACCCTGTCGGACGCCCTCGCCGACCGGGACCGCACCGCCCTGGCCGTCGCCACCGTCAGCGGGATGGGCGGCATCGGCAAGAGCGCGCTGGCCCTGCGGGTGGCGCATCAGGTCAAGGAGGAGTTCCCCGACGGCCAGCTCTACGCCGACCTGCGCGGCACCGGCACGGACCCGGCCGATCCGGGAACGGTCCTGGCCAGTCTCCTCGCCGCCCTGGGAGTGCCTCGGCGGGAGATACCCGGCTCATTGGACGACCGGGCCCGGCTGTTCCGGACGGTCCTCGACGGACGCCGGGTGCTCCTCCTGCTCGACGACGCGCGCGACACCGCCCAGGTCAAACCCCTGCTCCCGGGGTCCGCCCGGTGCGCGGTGATGGTGACCAGCCGGGCCCGCCTCGCCGGCCTGCTGTCGGGCAGCCACGTCCAGCTGACGGAGTTCAGCCCGGCGGAAGCCCTGGGCCTGCTGAGGAAGATCGTGGGCCCGGAGCGGATCGACCGGGAAGGGCCCGCCGCGGCCGCGCTCGTCGGCGCGTGCGCCCAACTGCCGCTCGCGGTGCGCATCGTGGCCGCACGGCTGGCGGCCCGGCCGGGCTGGACGGTGGCACACCTCGTGGGCCGGCTGGCCGACCAACGGCGACGACTGGCCGAACTGCGGGCCGACGACCTGGCAGTCGCCGCCGTCTTCGAACTCGGCTACCGCCAGCTGACGGACCGACAGGCGGAGGTGTTCCGCCGGCTGGCCTCCGTGGCCCGGCCGAGCATCGGCCTGGCCGCCGCGGCCGCGGCGCTGGACCTGGCGGAGGCCGACGCGGAGACACTGCTGGAAGCGCTGGTCGACGCCGCGCTGCTCGAATCGCCGGAACCCGGCCGGTACCGGCATCACGAACTCGGCCGGGACTTCGCGCTGAACCTGACCGGGCCGCACACCGATCTCCCGGACGAGGACGACAGCGTGGTGCAGCGTCGCCTGCTCCACCACCTGATGGGCATGGCCGCCGAGGCTTTCCAGCGGATCGTGCCCGGGGACCCGGTGCACAGCACGTTCACCGCCACGACTGCGGAGCCGGGCGACGAACGGCTCGGGGACCTGGCCGAGGCCCGGGCCTGGGTCGTCGCGGAGTTCGACTTCGCGCTCCATGCCGTCCAGCTCGCGCTCCGACGGCAGGACGGCGCCGAATCGGAGCTGCTGACGGTGGCCGCCGACCTCCTGGTGGCCCTCAGCTCGTTCGGCCAGGACATCCCGTACGCACGCATCGCCGTCACCGCCGAGGCACTCGCCCGGGCCGCGGCGCTGAGCGGGAACCACCGTGCGGCCGGACGCGCCCGATTCATCTGCGGCAACGCGGCCCTCCAGGCCACCCGGTTGACCCACGCGCGCGCCAACTCCCACCTGGCGGTGGAGGCGTGCCTCCGGGCCGGCGACCGCGCCATCCTCCAGCAGGCGTACAACGACCTGGGCGTCATCGCCCAGTTCGAGCAGCGCTACGACGACGCGGCCGAGTGCTTCGACCGGGCGCTCGCCCTGGCCCGGGAGCAGGGGCACCGCTCGGGCGCACTGACCATCACGCTCAACGCCGCACTGGCCAGGATCCGCGGCGGTCGCGCCGCCGAGGCGCTGCCCGCCTGCGAGGAGGCGCTGGACGCGCTGCGCGCGCTGGCGGACCACCACGGTGTCGCACACGCGCTGTGCGTCCGCGGCCAGGCCCTGCACGAACTGGGCCGCCTGCACGAGGCGCTGGCCACCTACGAGGAGTGCCTCGACCTCTGCGAGACCGTACGGATACCGGGCCAGCAGGCACAGGCACGCTACCGGTACGCGGACACCCTGAACGCTCTCGGCCGTACCGAGCCCGCGCTGGACGCGGCGGCCAAGGCGGTGGCCCACCTTCGCACCGTGCCCGACCGTTACCGGGACCAGGGCTACGCCCTGCTGATCCACGCCCGCATCTCGCTCGACGCCGGCCACCGTGACGACGCGCTGGCACACTCCCGCGAGGCGCTGGAGGTCTTCACCCGGGCCGGACTGCCCGAGGCCGCGCAGGCGCGCCTGATCGTGGACACCGCCGCTGCCCCGCTTCCGGCGGTCTGAGCCGGAGATCGCAGCGGGCGGCGTCCGGACGCCGTCAGGCCTTGGTGTTGAACTCCGAGGTCCCCTTGTCGGACCGCTCGGCCGAAGAAGCCGGTCGCGTGTCACCGGAGTGGCCCGTGTCGGCCACGGTTCCCAGGACGGCCAGGACGGCGGCCAGGGCGGCGGGAACGAGGAAGGCCAGACGGTGCGGGACGGACTTCTGGATGCGCTGCACGGGAGATCCCTGTCTGTTCGTCCAGGAGCCCGTGGGTGACACCTGGCGTGCGAGTTGTTCTGCGACCGACTATCGCAGGGCGCCATCTACGTCTCATATACGCGCCGAGCACGGGGCCGTCGCACGGCCGGGAACGACACCTGCCGAGGTCACGCAGGCCCCGGACGTCACCCGTGCACGCAGGTTACCGATCGGGTGAACGGCGCGGAAGACCTAGATGAATATGATTATCACCGCTACTCTGTCCCCGGCTCCCCGGACATGACGGTGAGCAGACAGGTCTCGTCGGCGGATCGGCGGCGAGTGGGCTGAGGGGCGGTCACCTTGGTGGAGACGAGTCTCGGCAGCGTCCGGCACCTCCCGGTGGCACCGGCGGAAACCCCGCCACCACGCTGGAGGTCGGCGCTGCTGATCGGAGTACCGGCGGTCGTGGCGGCGGCCGCGTTGGTAACGGTGTGGGACGCGGGGGGTGTGCAGACCTGGCGGACGGTCATGGTCGCAATCGTCGTGCAGGGCGTGCCGTTCCTGGTGCTGGGCACCGTGGTGTCGGCCGCGATCGGGGCGTTCGTCCCGGAACGGGTGTTCACCCGGGTGCTGCCGAAGAACCCGGCGCTCGCCGTGCCGGTGGCGGGGGTGGCCGGCGCCGTCCTGCCCGGCTGCGAGTGTGCGTCCGTCCCGGTGGCCGGCAGCCTGATGCGGCGCGGAGTGGCCCCGGCAGCCGCCCTGGCCTTCCTGCTCTCCGCGCCCGCGATCAACCCGGTCGTCCTGGTCGCCACCGCGATCGCCTTCCCCGGCAAGCCGGAGATGGTGCTGGCCCGGCTGCTGGCCTCGCTCGCCACCGCGGTCGTGATGGGCTGGCTCTGGGTGGCGTTCGGCCGGCCGGAGTGGCTGCGGCTGCCGAAGAGCTCGGCCGGTCACGGCGAGGGCGGCGCGCGCAACCCGCTGGAGGAGTTCCGGCGCGGGCTGCAGCACGACTTCCTGCACGCCGGCGGCTTCCTGGTGGTCGGCGCGGCGGCCGCGGCGACGTTCAACGTGCTCGTCCCGCCGTCGGTGCTGCGGATCTTCGCCGACTCGCCGTGGCTGGGCGTGCCCGTCCTCGCCTTCCTCGCCGTCATCCTCGCGGTCTGCTCCGAGGCGGACGCCTTCGTGGCCGCCTCCCTCACCGGCTTCTCCCCCACCGCCCGGCTCGCCTTCATGGTCGTCGGCCCGATGGTCGACCTCAAGCTGATCGCCCTCCAGTCGGGCGCGTTCGGACGCGCCTTCGCGCTCCGGTTCTCCAGCGCGACCTTCCTGGTCGCCGTCCTCGCCAGCATCGTGATCGGAGGCGCGCTGTGAAGGCCGCCACTGTGAAGGCCACCGTCCGGGGGCTCGCCCCGTCCCTGCTCGTCGCGCTGGTCGGCGCGGCCCTGCTGCGGATCACCGTCGGCAGCGACGTGTTCCTGCAGTACGTCAAGGAGGGCCTGCGGATCCCGCTGATCGCCTCGGGGATCGTGCTGCTCGGGCTCGGGATCGCGGGCGTGGTGCGCCGCGTGACCGCCAACCGGCAGGAGCCGGTGATGCGGTTCGGGCGGGACGCCGAGGGCAACGCGGTCTGGCTCCGGCCCGTCACGGACGACGGACACGGACACGGGAAGGGGCACGATCACGACCACGGCCCGCGCGTGGCCTGGCTGCTGGCCGTCCCCGCCGTGCTGCTGCTCTGCTTCACCCCGCCCCCGCTCGGCTCGTTCACCGCCTCCCGGGACGGCACGGACGCCGTCGTCGAGCCGGCGAGGTACACCGACCTGTCCGAGCAGCCGGCCGCCCCGGGCAGCGCGGCCGGTGCCTCCGGTGCTTCCGTCACGCTGCCGACGCCGATGTCGCTGACCGAGTTCATCGGCCGCAGCCGCGACCCGCAGAAGAGCCTGGCCGGCCGCAAGGTCCGCCTGACCGGCTTCGTCTCCCCCGGCGCGCAGCCCGGCGAGTGGTACCTCAACCGGCTGGTCGTCAGCTGCTGTGCGGCCGACGCCAGGAGGCTGCGCGTCCTGGTGCACGCCTCCGGCCCGGCCCCCGCCGCCGACAGCTGGGTGGACCTCACCGGCACCTGGAAGCCCACCCCGGACGCGCCCGCCACCGCCGCGCCGCGGATCGATGTCACCGAACAGCACGCCGTCCCCCAGCCACGTGCCCCCTACCGGGACATCCCGCCCGCGGACCAGTAGGCCTAAACGGGGCAGTCGCCGTGCGCCTCCCAGGCGGGGAACGGGTCCTCATCCCGCAGAATCGGCTCGCCGTCGGCCAGCAGGCAGGCGGTGAGCCGGTCGTGCAGGGCGTCGGCGTTCAGTGCGGTGCCGATGAAGACCAGTTCC
Source organism: Streptomyces sp. 1114.5 (assembly GCF_003635085.1). Taxonomy (NCBI): domain Bacteria; kingdom Bacillati; phylum Actinomycetota; class Actinomycetes; order Kitasatosporales; family Streptomycetaceae; genus Streptomyces; species Streptomyces sp. 1114.5. The sequence continues at coordinate 4,382,942 of NZ_RBXE01000001.1, read as the reverse complement.
TGGCCTTGGCCGTCCGCGTGGACGCCGGCGGGCTCGAAGCGGGCGACGGAGCCTGCCTGGGACCAGAGGCCGGTGACGTGCGGGCGGGTGGCCAGGCGGAAGAAGCCCTTGGAGCGCAGGACGGTGCCGTAGGCGCCGCCCTCCAGGTCCTCGGTGACGAACTCCCAGAGCCGGCCGGGGTGGAAGGGCCGCTCGGCGCGGAACACCGTGCTGGAGATGCCGTACTCCTCGGTCTCGGGGATGTGGTCGCCGTTGAGTTCGGCGACCCAGCCGGGGGCCTGCTGGGCGCGCTCGACGTCGAAGCGGCCGGTGCCGAGCAGTTCGGCCGGGTCCACCCGGCCGTGCCGGACCGGGACGATCCGGGCGGCGGGGTTGAGCCGGGTGAGGGCGGCCCGCAGCCGTACGGCTTCCTCCTCGCCCACCAGGTCGAGCTTGTTCAGGACGATGACGTCGGCGAACTCGACCTGGTCGATCAGCAGGTCGCTGACGGTTCGTTCGTCGTCCTCGTACTGGTCGAGGCCGCGCGCGGCCAGCTCGTCGCCGCGGGCGAGTTCGGGCAGGAAGTTGGCGGCGTCGACCACGGTGGCCATGGTGTCCAGGGCGGCGACGTCGGTGAGCGTGGCGCCGTCGTCCCGGGCGAAGGAGAAGGTGGCGGCGACGGGCATCGGCTCGGAGATCCCACTGGACTCGATCAGCAGGTAGTCGAACCGGCCGTCCCGGGCGAGCCGGTCCACCTCCTCCAGCAGGTCGTCGCGCAGGGTGCAGCAGATGCAGCCGTTGGTCATCTCGACCAGCCGCTCCTCGGTGCGGGAGAGCGCGGCTCCGCCGTCGCGGACCAGCGCCGCGTCGATGTTGATCTCGCTCATGTCGTTGACGATCACGGCGACCCGCATGCCCGCGCGGTTGTGCAGGACGTGGTTGAGCACGGTGGTCTTGCCCGCGCCGAGGAAGCCGGACAGGACGGTGACGGGCAGGGGGCGGTGGATGGTGGTCACTCGGTTCGCTTTCCTAGTCGACGGTGGTGCAGCCGGCGCAGACGCCGGCGAGTTCGACGGTGTGGTGGACGTCGCTGAAGCCGGACTCCTCGGCGATCCGGGCGGCCCAGGCCTCGACCTGTTCGGAGTCGACCGCGAGGCTGCGACCGCAGCGGCGGCAGACCAGGTAGTGCTGGTGGTGGGCCTCCGGCCGGTGACGGTAGAGGCGCTCGCCGGAGTCGTCCCGGACGATGTCGGCGAGACCGGCTCCGGTGAGTGCGGCCAGGGCCCGGTAGACGGTGCTCAGACCGACCGCACCGCCCTCCGTGACCATTCGCCGGTGCAGCACCTGGGCGCTGACGAAGCCGGGGCTGGCGGCGAGCGACTTCCGGACGAGCGCCTGCTGCGGTGTCGACCGCCAGGCCGGCACCGGTGTCCGTCGGGTCCTCGTCACGTCGTCCCTCCGCCGGTCAGGCCGTGGCCCGGCGAGTCGCCCGGCGGACGGCCGGGCGGACCAGGGCGGAGGCGCCGTAGCAGGCCGCCGCGATCGCCATGATGGCGAAGCTCGGCGGCAGTCTGGGCGCGGCGGCACTCAGTGCGAGACCCGCCCACAGTTCCAGCACGGCGAGGGCGGCGGAGAGTGCGAGGGCCCGGTACGGACGGTCGGTCAGGCGCAGGGCGGTACCGGCGGGCGCGGCCAGCAGGCCGAGCAGCAGCAGGGAGCCGACCGCCTGGGTGGCCTCGGCGGCGCAGGCACCGACCAGGGCGAGGAAACCGAGGCCGAGCGCGCCCGTCCGCACCCCGCGCGCGGTGGCGACAGCCTCGTCGAGGGTGGCGAACAGCAGCGGCCGGGCGATCAGCAGCGCGGCCGCGCTGACCGCCACGGCGACCAGGACGGCCATCGCGGTCTGGGCGCCGCTCAGGCCGTAGATGGAGCCGAACAGGACGCTGATGCCCGCGTTGCCCTGGGTGGTGCTGCGATGGGTGGTGTAGAGGGTGAGGAAGAAGGTGCCGAGGCCGAGGATCCAGGAGAACAGGGTGCCGATGACGACGTCGTCGGGCCGGCCGCGCCGGCCGAGCAGGCCGAGCAGCAGGGCGACGCCGATGGTGGCGGCGAACAGGCCGAGCCGCAGGTCGTAGCCGCCGGCGAGGGCCGCCATCGCGCCGGTGAAGGCGACGTGGCTGAGGGTGTCGCCGGTGAAGGTCTGGGCGCGCAGCACGAGGAAGTAGCCGACCAGGCCGGAGGCGAGGGCGATCGCGGTGCCGGCGAGCAGGGCGTGCTGGAAGAAGGCCTGGTGGAGGACGCTGGTCATGCGGGTGCTCCTGTCGGCAGCGGGGCGCGGCCGAGGAAGCCCGCCACCGCGCGGGCGAGGTGGGCGAGGAGGTACCCGGCGAAGGCGAAGGTGGTCACGAAGAAGCCGAGCGGGTAGGGCTGGTAGAACGCGGCGATCAGGCCGAGCCAGCAGGCGGCGAGGGCGAGCAGGACCCCGAGCAGCAGGCCGAGGGCCGGACGTGCGGTGAGCACCTGGGCGGTGGCGGCCGGGATGACCAGCAGCGCGAACACGAGCAGGCTGCCGGTGATCTGGCCGGCCTCGGCGGCGGCCGCGCCGAGCAGCAGCAGGAAGCCGAAGCCCAGCAGCCGCACGGGCACTCCGCGCGCGGCGGCGACCTCGCCGTCGAGCGAGGCGAACAGCAGCGGCCGCCCGATCAGCGCCAGCAGGGCCAGCACGGCCGCGCCGACGACGCTCAGCACGATGACCTGCTCGGTGGTGATGCCGAGGAAGGTGCCGAACAGCAGCGCCTGCGGGCCGCCGAGCAGCCCCTTGTACAGGGTGACGAACAGGAACCCGCAGGCCAGCGCGAAGGCCTGCACGGTGCCCGTCCCGGCGGACTCCTCGACGACGCCGGCCCGGCCCCGGTCGCGCAGCAGGGCGATGACGAACGCGCCGCCCAGGCAGGCCCCGAGGTAGCCGAAGGTGGTGGAGATCCCGAGCAGGGTGGCGAGGGCGGCGCCGGGGAAGGCGACCACCGACAGGGTGTGGCCGGCGAAGGTCTGGCGGCGCAGCACCATGAACCAGCCCACGGCGGCCGCGACGACGGCGACGACGGCACCGGCCCGGAAGGCGTTGACCATGAAGGGGTAGGCCCACATCTGCTGGAAGTCGGTCACCAGGTTCCAGGAGAAGGCCGGTGAGGCGGTGTCGGCTAGCAGCACGGGCCACAGCTCCTGCAGTCCTCCGGGACGCCGACCACGACGAGCCGTCCGTCGGCGGTGCGCAGGACGTCGACGGGCGCGCCGTAGAGGCGGCTGAGGGTGTCCGAGGTGATCACCTGCTCGGGCCGGCCGGTGACGGCCCGTCCTTCGGCCAGGTACACCACGCGGTCCAGGTGGTGGAGGATCGGGTTGACGTCGTGGGCGACCATGACGACGGCGACGCCGTCCTCGCGGCAGATCCGGCCGAGCAGGGCGGCCATGGCGCTCTGATTGGGCAGGTCGAGGCTGTCCAGTGGCTCGTCGAGCAGGAGCAGGCGCGGGCGGGTGACCAGGGCCTGGGCGAGCAGCAGCCGCTGCTGTTCGCCGCCGGAGCACTGCCCGATCGGCCGGTGCGCGTAGCCGGTGGCGCCGACCGACGCGATGGCCTCGTCGATGCGTCGGCGTTCGGCGCGGCGGCGGGCGCGGCGGATTCCGGGCAGCGGGACGCCCCAGCGGTGGCCGTCCAGGCCGAGGCGCACGACGTCGATGCCGCGGATGCGGACGCCTGGGTCGAAGCTGCGGCGCTGCGGGAGGTACCCGATGTCCGCGCGGGCCGGGACACGCACCGCGCCCGCGGCGGCGGGGTGGGCGCCGAGGAGGGTCCTGACGAGGGTGGACTTGCCGACCCCGTTGGGGCCGAGGATGGCGGTGAACTCCCCGGCCCCGACGGTGAGATCGACGTCCGACCAGAGCGTTCGGCCGCCCACCCGCACGGCCGCGCCGTGCAGCTCCAGGACCGGAGCGGGGGTGGGGGCCGGGGCCTCGGTGGCCACGGCGTGCTCGACCGGTGCGATGGTCACTTGCCGGTCGCCTGCTTCAACGCGTCGGCGATGCCCTGGAGTTCGGTGATCTGCCAGTCCTGGAAGGCGGCGCCGGCCGGGGTCGGGGTCTCGGTGACGGTGGCGACCGGGATGCCCTGGGCCTTGGCGGCTTCGACCTGGGCCTTGATGTCCGGGGTGTCGTTCTGGCTGTTGTAGACGTAGACCTTGATCTGCTTGCTCTTGATCTGCTCGTCGGCGGTCGCCTTGTCGGCGGCGGTCGGGTCGGTGCCCTCGCTGACGGCGTCCAGCAGGCCCTCGGGGGTGACCAGTTTGAGGCCCAGGCCCTCGGCGAGCGGGGTGACGATCGACTCGGAGGCGCCGATCGGGGTGCCGGCGTACGTGGCCTTGATGTCGGCGATGAGCCGGTCGTACGGGGCGAGGGTCTTGCCGAGGAAGTCGGTCTTGTGCTGGTCGAAGTAGCCGGCGTCGGCCGGGTCGAGCTTCTTGAGGTCGGCGGTGATCCGGTCGACCACCTTGTGGACGCTCTCCGGGGAGTACCACTGGTGCGGGTTGCCGCCCTCCTTGACCCCGACCAGGTCGCCGACCTTGAGGGCGGCGCGACTCGGCGCAGGATTGGCGGCTATCAACTTGTCGGACCAGGCGTCGTAACCGATGCCGTTGGTGATGACGTACTGCGCGCCGGCGACGGTGCGGCCGTCGGCGGCGGTGGGCTCGTAGTCGTGCGGGTCGGCGTCGGGGTTGCTGATGATGTTCGTCACCTTGACGTGGTCGCCGCCGAGTTGGGCGGCCAGCGAACCCCAGAAGCTCTCGGCGGCGGCGACCTGGACGACCTTGCCGGAGCCGCCGGCGGTGTCCTGGGCCGGGGTGCTCTTGGCCGGCGCGGTCGAGCAGGCACTGGTGGCGGCCAGCGCGGCGACCGCGACGGCGGCGAGTCTGACGAAACGGGCAGGCAGGGCAGTACGCATGGTGGGGCGCTCCTCGCGGATGGGAGAGGGGGAGACGAGGCCACACACTAGATGGAAACGGTTTTCATCACCAGCCTGTTTAAGCAAATATGAAAATCATTACCGAACTTTGACCTCGCCCACGGCGGGTTCCGTGGCCCGCCGGTCCGTCAGCGGCTCGCGAGCCACCTCAGGGCCGATTCGGCCGCGTGGAAGCCGGCCATGCCGTGGACGCCGGCGCCCGGTGGGGTGGCGGCGGAACAGAGGTGGACGCCGGGCACGCCGGTGGCGTACGGGTCGGCTGAGAGGCGCGGGCGCAGGGCGAGTTGGCGTGCGGTGTTGGCTCCGCCGGTGATGTCGCCGCCGACCTGGTTGGCGTTCTCCGACTGCAGCCGGGCCACCGTGCGGACGGCCCGGGCGCGGATGCGGGTCCGGAAGCCGGGGGCGAAGCGCTCGATCCGGTCCAGCACCGCCTCGGTCGCGTCGCCCCGGTAGCCGTGCGGGACGTGGGCGTAGGCGTAGACCGGGTGGAGGTCCCCGGCCGAGCGGGACGGGTCGGCCAGGTACTGCTGGCCGACGAGTACGAAGGGCCGGCGGGGCATCCTGCCGCGGAAGGTCGCCTCCTCGGCGGCGGCGACCTCCTCGAAGGTGCCGCCGAGATGGACGGCGCCCGCGGACCGGCAGTGCTCGTCGGTCCACGGGATGCCGCCCTCGACCGCCAGGTCCACCTTGAAGGCCGCCGGGCCGTACCGGTAACGCCGGTAGGCGCGGGCGGTGCGGGGCGGAAGGCGATCGCCGAGGATCCGGGCGGCGGCGTGCGGGCCGGTGTCCAGCAGGACGAGGTCGGGCCGGTCGAGTTGTTCGAGGTCGAGGACCTCCGCGCCGGTCTCGACGGTGCCGCCGAGCCGTGCCAGCAGCCGCGCCATCGCGGTGGTGATCGCCTGTGAGCCGCCCTCCGCCACCGGCCAGCCGTGGGCGTGGCCGACGGCGATCAGCATCAGGCCGATGGCACTGCTGAACGGCGTGCGCAGCGAGCTGAAGGCGTGGGCCGCCGCCCCGCCGAACAGGGCCCGGGCCTGGTCGCCGCTCCACCTCCCGGCCGTCCAGGAGGCGGGCAGCAGGGCCTGGGCGCCGAACTCGGCGAGGGCGAGCGGCGAAGCGGGCAGGTGCAGGACGGGGCGGAGGACGTCGTCGGCGAGCCGGTCGAAGCGGCGCGACAGGCGGCCGAACACCCGCCGCCACGTCCTGGCGTCTGCCGGAGGCATCTGCCCGGCCGTCCGGTCCAGGTCGCGCCACAGCACTCCGGCGGCGCCCGGGTCCAGCGGGTGGGCGAGCTCCACCGGGGCCCAGCGCCAGCGCAGGCCGTACTCCGCCAGGCCCAGCGACCGCAGGAACGGCGAGGCGACGCCGGTGGGGTGGAAGGCGGAGCAGTCGTCGTGGATCAGCCCGGGTAGGGTCCGCTCACCGGACCGGGTGCCGCCGCCGATCGTCTCCCGCGCCTCCAGCACCCGGACCCGGACGCCCGCCTGCGCGAGGCGGATCGCGGCGGCGAGCCCGTTCGGCCCGCTGCCGACCACCACGGCCGTCGTCATGGCGTCGGTCCCGTCCGTCTCCCCGAATGCGGGGCTCGCAGCTGCGAGGCGGTTTCTCGCGCCCGCCCCCGGAATGCCAGGAGGAACGGGGGAATTCCGGGGAAACGCCGGGGCAGCGGGAATTCCGGCCGCATTTCCATCGGCTGCGCCGGCGCCCTCGGCGGGCGCATTTCAGTCCGTGGCCAGGGCCACCTCGGTGGCCTTGATGAGGGCGACGACCGACGATCCGGCGCTCAGGCCGAGCTCGGCCACCGCCTCCCTGGTGACGGCCGCCGTCAGCTCGCCACCGGTGACGGCGACCTTGACGGTGGCCATCGCGGCGCCCGCGGACACCTCGGTGACCGTGCCGGGCAGCTGGTTGCGGATGCTCAGGCCGCCCACCGGGCCGGTGGCGAGCGCCACTTCGGTCGACTTGACCACCGCCCGCACGGAGCTGCCCTCGGCCAGGCCGAGGTCCTGCACGGCGTCGGCGGTGACGGCGGCGGTGATCTTCTGGCCGCCGTCCAGGCGCGCCTTGACCGTCGCCATCGCCTCGCCGGTGGTGACCGAGGTGACCGTCCCCGGGATCTGGTTCCGAATGCTCAGGCTCATGGGTCGACCTCACGAAAAGGAGAACGGTCGGTTCAGGGGTTCGGGGTTTTCCGGGAATCACTGTACTACCGACCCGAATTCCGGTCCGCTGCACGGAATTCCCGTACCCTACGATGTGCACATGAGCGCAAGCACGCACCTGGCAGGTGCGCACGATTCGCAGGAGCAGGCCGACGAGCGGCTGGAGGTCGCCGCCGCCGTGCTCGCGCTGCTCGCGGACCGCACCCGGCTGGCGCTCCTGCAGCGCCTCGGCGAGGGCGAGGCCGATGTCACCACCCTGACCGAGATGAGCGGCGCGGCCCGGCCCTCGGTGAGCCAGCACCTGGCGAAGCTGCGGCTGGCCGGTCTGGTCGCGACCCGCAAGGACGGCCGCCGGGTGGTGTACTCGCTGCGCCACGGCCACCTGCGCCGGCTGGTCGACGAGGCGCTGAGCGTCGCCGACCACCAGATCGGCGCGCTGCCGCCGCACGACTGACCGTACGGGTCGCCCCGCACCGGGGGTGATCACCAGACAATGGGTGCACAAGTACGCACATGTTGGCTAGGCTGGTGGTGTCTCACCGCACCGCCGACCGGGGACGGGCCCGATGCTCGCCGTACTGCGCAACCGCACCTACCGCCACCTGTTCACCGCCCAGGTCGTCGCCCTGGTCGGAACCGGGCTGGCCACCGTCGCACTGAGCCTGCTCGCGTACCGGATCGCCGGGAACGACGCCTCGGCCGTCCTCGGCACCGCGCTGGCGATCAAGATGGTCGCCTACGTCGCCATCGCCCCGCTGGCGGGCGCGCTCGCGGACCGAATACCGCGCCGGGCCCTCATGGTCGCGATGGACCTCACCCGGGCCGGCGTCGCCGCCACGCTGCCCTTCGTCACCCAGGTGTGGCAGATCTACCTGCTGATCCTCCTGCTCCAGGCCGCCTCCGCCGCGTTCACCCCCACCTTCCAGGCCACCATCCCCGAGGTGCTGCCCGCCGAACGCGACTACACCGACGCGCTTTCGCTCTCCCGCCTCGCCTACGACCTGGAAAGCCTGTTCAGCCCCGCGCTCGCCGCCGGCCTGCTCGCCCTGGTCTCCTACGGCTGGCTGTTCGCCGGCACCACGGCGGGCTTCCTCGCCTCCGCCGCCCTCGTCGTCTCCGCCGCCCTGCCGAAGCCGAAACCCGTCGAGCGGACCGGCGGGGTCCACGCCAGGGCCGCCTTCGGCACCCGGCTGTTCTGGGCCACCCCCCGGCTACGGGCCCTGCTCGCCCTGGACCTCGCGGTCGCGGCCGCCGGGGCCATCGTCTTCGTCAACACCGTCGTCCTCGTCCAGGGCCACTTCCACCGCAGCGCGGGCGCCGTCTCCCTCGCCCTCGGCGCGTACGGCGCCGGGTCGATGGTCACCGCGCTGCTGCTGCCCCGGGTACTGCGACGACGCGGCGACCGCGCCGTCATGCTGCCCGCCGCGTACGCGCTGCCGCTGGTGCTCGCCGCCGTCGCGGCCGTCACCGCGGCAACGGCGGACCTCTGGACCTGGACGGCGCTCCTGGCGGCCTGGGCGGCGATCGGCGCCGCCTCCTCCGCGGTCCTCACCCCCGGCGGCCGGGTCATCCGCCGCTCCGCCGCCGACGCCGACCTCCCCGCCGCCTTCGCCGCCCAGTTCTCCCTCTCCCACAGCTGCTGGCTGCTCACCTACCCCCTCGCCGGTTGGCTCGCCGCCGGTGCGGGCCTGCCCGCGACCGCACTCGTCCTCGGCGCCGTCGCCCTGGCCGGCAGCATCGCCGCCACCGCCGTCTGGCCGCGCCGCGACCCCACCAGCCTCGGCCACCTCCACCACGACCTGCCCGCCGGCCACCCGCACCTCGCCGACGCCCGCCCCACCCCGGACGGCTGGCGCCACGGCCACGACTTCGTCATCGACCACCTGCACGACCACTGGCCCCGCCCGGCGGCACAACGGCCCACCGCCGGCGTCTGACCCACGGCCACCGGGCCACCGGGCCTGCCCACCGAGGGGTTCGAAGACAGGCCCTTCGGCCCGAGGCTGCCGGGTGGGCGGGTGTGGGGGGAGGATAGGAGGCAACCCGCCACACCGGCTCGGGAGCGGCTGCGCCGCCCGCGCCCGGCAGAAGGAGGCCGAGCATGACTGCTTCCTCCGATGCTTCCTCCGGTGCGCCGCTGACGCCGTCCGGGCCCGGCGGGCTGCTGGATCTGCTCGGTGTCGCCGCGGCGGTGCTGGACGCCGACGGGCGGATCGTCCTGTGGAGCCCGCAGGCGCAGGACCTGTTCGGGTGGAGCGCCGAGGAGGCGCTGGGCCGGTACGCGGCGAAGCTGCTGGTGCGCGAGGAGCACGTCGACCAGGTCCTCGAACTGTTCGCGAAGGTCATGGGCGGTGCCGGGCCGTGGGCCGGGGTCTTCCCGGTACGGCACAAGGACGGCAGCACCCGGCTGATCGAGTTCCGCAACATGCGTCTGCAGGACGCGCACGGCGGCCTCTACGCCCTGGGACTCGCCACCGACATGGGCGTGCTGCGCGGCGTCGAACGCGATCTGGCCCTGTCCGTACGGCTGGTCGCCCAGTCCCCGATCGGGCTGGCCGTCTTCGACCCGCAGCTGCGGTTCGTCCTGGTCAACCCGGCGCTGGAGCGCATCAACGGGCTGCCGGCCGCGCACCACCTCGGCCGCACCGTCCGGGAGACCCTGCCCTTCCTCGACGCGGACGACGTCGAGGCCGTGATGCGCCGGGTCCTGGCCACCGGTACGCCCCGGCTCGACCACTACACGACCGGCCGCACACCCGCCGACCCGGACCACGACCACGCCTGGCTGGTGTCCTACTACCGCCTGGACGACCCGGCCGGACGGGTGATCGGCCTGGCGACCTCCGTCCTGGACGTCACCGAGAGCCACCTCGCGGCGACCGAGGCCGCCAAGACCAGGCGGCGGCTGGTCCTCATCGCCGAGGCCTCGACCCGGATCGGCACCACCCTCGACCTCGACCGGACCGCCCGGGAGCTGGCCGACCTCGTCGTCCCGGAGCTCGCGGACGTCGCCGCCGTGGACGTCCTCGACTCCGTCCTGGAACCGCGCACCAGCGCCGGGCCCGGCACCGGCCCGGCGACCTTCCGCGCCCTGGCCGTCCGGGCCACCCGCCCCGGCGCCGCCGTCCAGGCCGCCGACCCACCCGGGGAGATCGCCAAGTACGACGCCGACCGCCTGGTCACCCGGAGCGTCCGGACCGGCCGCCCGGTGCTCGTCGCCCGCGTCCGCGAGCAGGCCCTGCCGCGGATCGCCCGCGACGAGGCGGGTGCCGCCCTCCTCGCCGAGGCCGGCCTGCACTCCTACCTGGCCGTACCGCTGATCGCCCGCGGCGAGGTGCTGGGCGCCCTGGACCTCAAGCGCACCGACAACCCGCTGCCGTTCGACGAGGACGACGTGGTCCTGGCCGGCGAGCTGGCCGCCCGCGCCGCCGTCTGCATCGACAACGCCCGCTGGTACCAGAGCCAGCGCAACACCGCCCTCACCCTCCAGCGCCACCTGCTCCCCCGCCCGCCACCGCACGCCGCCGGTCTGGAGCTCGCCTACCGCTACCAGCCGGCGGCCGCCGCCTCCGAGGCCGGGGGCGACTGGTTCGACGCCATCCCGCTCGGCGGCGACCGGACCGCGCTGGTCGTCGGGGACGTCATGGGCCACGGCATCAACGCCGCCGCCACCATGGGCCGGCTGCGCACCGCCACCAGCACCCTGACCGGCCTCGACCTCGACCCGGCCCAGGTGCTGCGGCACCTCGACCGCACCACCGCCGACCTCGACGACGTGATCGCCACCTGCGTCTACGCCGTCTTCGACCCGCACCGGCAACAGTGCCGCATCGCCCTCGCCGGCCACCTGCCCCCCGTCCACCTGCGGCCCACCGGCCCGCCCGAACTGCTCGACCTGCCGACCGGCACACCCCTGGGGATCGGCGACACCGCCTTCCGCACCACCGAGCTCGACCTGCGCACCGGCGACCGCCTGCTGCTGTACACCGACGGCCTCGTGGAGACCCGCGACCAGCCCATCGACGCCCGCCTGGACCACCTCCTCGCCCTCCTCACCGGCCCGCCCCTGCCCCTGGAGGCCACCGCCGACCGGCTGCTGACCGACCTGCGGCACCGGGACGACGAGGACGACGTCGCCCTGCTCATCGCCGAAGTCGCCGAGGAGACCGAAGGACCCGACTGACCGACTGACCGACTGACCGACTGACCGACACCATCCGTTCGCCACCTCACCGATGGATCCGGAAGGCTCCCCACGCACGGTTCACACCGTCCGTCCGGTGCCGGTCGGCGATCACCAACAGGTACGCGGCGAGGACGGTCGCCAGGAAGGCGATCGCGGTGGCGAGGACGGCCACGAGCGTCGCCCGCCGGCCGGGGGGCGGTGCGGCGGCGGGCCGCACGGGGTCGCCGTCCGGGCTCGCAGGCTCGGCCGGCCCGGGGGGCGGGGATTCGCGACCGGGGGGCGGGGGTTCGCGACCGGCCAGGCACATCAGGCTTCTGCGGCCCTCGTCGTCCAGGCCCAGCGCCTCGGCGAGCAGCCGGATGGACTTCCGGTGGGGCCGGGCGACCTTCCCGCGTTCCAGGTCCCCGATCGCCCGCACGCTCAGCCCGGACCGCTCGGCGAGCTGTTCCTGTGTCAGTCCCGCCTCGATGCGTCGGTCCCGTAGCGCCGCCGCGAGCTCTGCCGCGTCCACCACACCCCCCGTGTGATCTCCACTCCGCCGATTGACGAGTACAGCACATGGCGGCTTCGGGCGAAACTGCCGGATTTTCTGCCAGTGCCTTCTGCCTGGTCACCACGGTGGCGGCTGTGAAGCATGGGTCCGGCCAAGTCGCCCCGGCCGGTCCGGGGCCCTCACGCACCGGGAGGACCGATGAAACGCATCGCATCGATCGGGATCGTCGCGGCGGCCGTGGCCGCCACGCTCGGCGTGACGACGAACTCGGCGTACGCCGCCGGGCCCGGGGGTTCCGAGGCCTGCCCCAGCGGGAGCATCTGTCTGTACTACAACTCCCCGCAGTACGGCTGGGGTGCCTTCGAGCACTGGAGCCCGGGCGGGTACGGCGACCTCGGCGAGTTCACCTTCAGCAACTGGGGCAACGGCTCCGGCTACGGGGTCAGCGTCGGCGGCCACGCCGCGTCGGTGGTCAACAACACCGGGAACCAACTCACCATCTACAACGGCACGTGGGGCCACGGGTCGGTCGTGGGCTACATCGGCCCCGGCTACGCGGGTGTCCTGCCGAACGGGCTCTACAACGCCGAGTGGTCGATGTACAACTGACGACGGGACGGAGAATCGCGTGAATCGGAAGATCGCCGCCGGCATCGTGGCGGCGGCCGCAGTGGCCACGCTCTGCGGGATGACGGGTTCGGCGTACGCCGCGGGGCCGGGCGGCGCCGAGGCGTGCCCCTCGGGGAGCCTCTGCCTGTACTTCAACTCGCCGCAGTTCGGCTGGGGTTCCTTCGAGCACTGGTCCCCCGGCAGCTACGGCAATCTCGGCAACTACCAGTTCCGGAACTGGGGCAACGGCTCCGGTTACGGGGTCACGGTCGGTGGCCACGCGGCCTCCGTGGTCAACAACACGAATCAGGACTGGATCATCTGCGCCGACACCGGCTGGTACAACTGCCAGAAGTTCGGTCCGGGATTCTCCGACGCTCTGCCGGCGTTCCTGCACGACGCCGAGTGGGCCATGGAGTCCACCGGCTGACCACGCGCGTGAAGGCGGCCCCGGTGTGCGCTCCGCCCGCACACCGGGACCGCCGGTCTGTTACTCCCCCTTCTCCCCCGCGAGGAGCCCGGCCTGGCGGTCGGTCAGCCGCCCCTGCCGGTGCAGCCAGCGCACCGTGTCGGCCATGGTCTCGGCGGTCGGCCTCGGCGTCAGCCCGCCGGTGCTCGCGGCCGGGTCCACCGGCGCCGCCCAGGCACAGGTGTAGACGGCGCCGAACTCCGCGGGGATGTGCCAGGGCCAGCCGCGCTGGACCAGGGAGACCAGCGCGCCCACCGGCAGCATGGCGCGGGCCGGCAGGAAGGCCGCGGGCAGCCGCCGCCCGGTGACCTCCCGCAGGATCCGCAGGTACTGCCGGGTCTCCAGGTGGAAGCCGGGGCCGAAGTGCCGGTCCGGGGCCGTGCTCGGCGCGGTCAGCAGGTGGCCGTGCAGGCGCGCGGTGTCGCGGACGTCGCCGACCGGGTAGCCGCCGAGCGGCCAGATCGGCATCAGCCCGCGCAGCGTGTTGCGCAGCCGGGCGTTCTGGTCGCCCTCCCGCGGGTCCTGCGGGCCGAGCAGCGCGGGCGGGTAGCTGATCACCACGGGCGCGCCCTCGCGCTGGTGGCGGCGGGCGATGCGCTCGGCGCCGGCCTTGGTCGCCATGTACGGATCCCGGGGGCGGCCGACCGGGGAGTGCTCCGCGAGCGGGCGCCCCCCGGAGGGCAACAGGGCGACGATGCTGGAGACGTGGACGATCCGGCCGGCGCCGGACCGCCGGGCGGCGGCCAGCACCACCTCGGTTCCCCGTTCGTTGGTCCGGCGCATCGCCGCGTACTGCCGGCTGTCGAAGGAGTACACGCCCGCAGCGTGCAGCACGGCGTCGGCGCCGCGTACGGCGCGGGCCGCGTCGCCCTCGTCGGTGACGTCCCCGACGACCAGGTCGACGCTCCCCCGGTCCACCTCCAGCAGGCCGAGGGCCCGTTCGGCGGCGGCCGGGTCGCGGACCAGCATCCGCACCCGGTGTCCGCGGCGGACCGTCTCCGCGACCGAGTGGATGCCGACGAACCCGGTGCCGCCGGTCACGCTCACCAGCATCGGGTCACCCCCTCGCCCGGCCGGCGCTCGCCCCGCCGGCGCCGCCGACGCCCCGGTGGAAGGCGCCGCCGTAGAACAGCAGCGCCTGCCGGTTCTCGGCCCAGACCGAGGCGAGCACCTCGCCCAGGAAGATGGAGTGGTCGCCGCCGTCGTACTGTTCGGCGAGCTTGCACTCCAGCCAGGCGAGCGAGCCGGTGAGCAGCGGGGCGCCGGTGAACGGGCCGGGCTGCCAGTCGACGCTGTCGAACTGGCCGGCGCCGCGCGGCCTGCTCTTGTTCGCGAAGTACCGTGCCAGCGGCTCCTGTTCGTCCGCGAGCACGGACACCGCGAAGGAGCGGGTCGCCGTGATCGCCTGGTGCATGGTCGCGCTTCGGGCCACGCAGCACAGCACCAGTGGCGGTTCCAGCGACACCGAGGTGAACGCGTTGGCGGTCATCCCGTGGACGTACTCGCCGCCCGTGGTCAGCACGGTGATGCCGGTGGCGAACCGGGCCATCGTCTCGCGCAGGGTGCCCGGGAGGACGGTGATGTGCTCGGTGGCCGTCGGCGTCGGGGCCGGCGGCTGGGTGTTGACCAGGGCCCTGCCGTTCTCGATCACTGCGCCCTCCCCGCCGCCAGGGACCGGACGGTCGCCGGGTCGTCGGCGTACGGCGCCAGGGCCAGGCGCAGTTCCTCGGGTACCCGGGCCGGGACGGTCGCCGAGTTCGGCCCGCGCATGCACGCGATCCGCTGCCGGCCGCGGGCGATCAGGCTCTCCTGCCCTCCGTCGATGCGCAGGTAGTCGAAGCGGAACTGGATCTGGGTCTGGGTCAGCTCCTCCAGCCGCATCCGGACGGACAGTTCGGCGAAGGAGGTGATCTCGGCGATGAAGTCGCACTCCACCTTGAGGGTGAACAGCTTCAGGTCGTCCTGCAGCTCGGCGAGCACCCCCGGCGCCTTCTCCTTGAGGAACATCTCCCGGCAACGCCCCTGCCAGCGCAGGTAGTTCACGTAGTAGACGTTGCCGACGAGGTTGGTCTCCTCGAAGCCCACGGTGTGGCGGATCTCGTAGTAGGCCGACATCAGTTCTCCTTCCCGACGAGCGCCGCGAAGACCACCGGCTCCGTCCGGTCGTTGACGGTGGTCACCCAGGTGGCGACGGTCGCGTCACCGGCGGACAGGACGACCCAGCCGTCCGGGTGGGCGCGGTCCAGGGTCAGCGCCTGGCTGGTCGCGCCGGCCTTGCGCAAGCACTCCAGCGCGCTCCAGACCCTGGTGCCGGCCACCGCCGGGGTGTCGGCCGCCTCGGTCACCAGCAGGTCCCGCAGCGGGAGTTGGCCGCTGCCGAGCAGCGCCTGCCAGTCCTCGGCGCTGCGCTCCAGGACGGTTTCGAGGTCGCAGGCGAGCCGTCCGCGGCCCACCACCGCCATGGTCATCCCGGCGCCGTGCGAGGCCGAGACCGTCCAGCCCTCGCGTCCGGGCGCACCGGCGAGTTCGGGCTTGCCGTCCGGGCGGTGGCGCAGCTCGACCGGGCGGCCCAGGGCCCGGGCGACGGCCGTCCGGGTGCGGGTCCGGCGGTCACCGAGCGCGCCGGCGGACTCCACCGCGGCCTCCACGGCGGGTTCGGTGGCGGGTTCGACCACCACCGCGCGGCTGCCGCCCAGCACCCGCTCCAGGCTGCGCTCCAGGTACGAGCCGAGCATCGCGGGCACCCAGGGGCCGGCCCCGTCGCGCTTGCGGACGGCGACCAGGGTCAGACCCTCCCAGCGCTCGACCACGGTTCCGGAGGGGGTGCGCACGTCGAGGTCGTAGACGTAGCGGTCCCCGTCCTGCGAGCGTTCCCGGGCGTCGAGCACCACGTACTCGGCGTCCTGGTCGGCCCGGTCGGCCAGCCAGAGCCGTTCGATGCTCTCCGGCAGCAGCGTGGCGTCCGGCACGCAGCACTGGATGGCGTGCATCATCGCGTCCCGGGTGCCGGGGTCGGCGAGCAGCTGGTCCTGCGGCAGGAAGGCGGCGAACCACGGCGTCTGGGCGGTGGTGGAGATCTCCGCGAGCGCGTGCCGGGCACTGGCCCGCCGGTACTCCAGCAGGCGCTGGAACCGCTTGCCCTGGAAGAGCACGCTGCCGTACAGCTCCGTCACCGGGTCCACCTGCACCGGCGGCAGGCCGAAGCCGGCCGGCACCGGGGTGCCGGGCAGTTCGGGCCGGGGGTAGCGCAGCGTGGCCCGGAAGTGGTCGGCGGCGAAGTCGGTGTCCTCGCTGCGCAGCACCACGTCCACCGTCTCGGGGCTGCGGACCAGCGCCGCGATCCGGATGGTGGTCGAGCCGCCGGGACGCACCACGACGGGGCGGCGGAACTCGACGTCCTCCAGCAGCGGCGGGCCCTGGTGCCCACTCACCGCGGCGGCGACCTGGGCCATCGCCTCCATGCCGATCACGGCCGGGAAGAGCAGGTCGTCCTGGAGCCGGTGGTCGCTGAGGTACGGGTCGCCGCCCTCGGTCAGTTCGGCCTCGGTGATCAGCTCGATGTCCGGGTGATGTGCGACGACGCGCTCCACGAACCGGGTCAGTGGCAGTTCCCGCTGGGCGGTGGTGAGGGTGGGCAGGCCGCCGGCACGGCCGCTGACCACCAGGACGGGCCCGGCCGTGGGGTCGGCGAGGACGTCGCGGAGCACCTGGATGCCGTTCTCGGTGGAGATCGGCGTGATGCCTTCGCGGATCAACGCCTCGACCACACCGAGCCGTTCGCCCATTCCGGCGCCGGACCAGACCGACCACTCCAGGGCGAGGGCGCGGGCGTTCGGGTGCTGCTGCTGGAAGCGGACGGTCAGTTCGGTCATCCAGTCGTTGGCGGTCGCGTAGTGCGCCTCGCCGCGCAGGCCGGCCCGGCCGATGATCGAGCCGAAGGTGATCAGCAGCTTCAGGCGGTCCGGTTCGACGGCTGCCAGCACGGCCTCCAGGCCCGCGGTCTTGGGCGCCAGGGTCCGCCGGAAGTCCTCGGCGGTCAGGGCGTCCAGGGCGGCCGGCTCGTTGCGGCCGGCGCCGTGCAGGACGGCGGTGACCGGGCCGAGCTCGCCCTCCAGCAGGCGCACCGCGGCGGCGACCTGCTCGGGCGAGGTGACGTCGGCCCGGGCGTAGCGGTAGCGCAGGCCGGCGGCGTCCATCCGGGCGAGGTTGTCGGCGAGTTCGCGGTCGTCGGCCGGGTCGGCGCGGCCGATCAGGGCCAGGCTCGCGCCGGAGTCCTCGGCGATCGCCAGGGCGCACTCGGCGGTGATGCCCTTGCCGCCGCCGGTGACCAGCAGGACGTCCCCGGTGTCGAGCGGGGAGGCGCCGGCCGGGGCCGGGCGGGGCTGCAGGGGGCGCAGCACCGGGACGGTGCGGCGGCCGTCCTGCTGGTAGCGGACCTCCGCGAAGCCGGCCGTGGCGGCCGCCTCGGCGACCACCCGGGCCACCGCCTCGTCGCGGGCCGCTCCCTCGGGGGCGGTGTCGGGCAGTTCGACCACCGTGGTCGGCACCGACGGGTGCTCCAGGTGCAGGGTCTTGGCCAACCCGCTCGCCCCGAGCCGGTGTTGGACCACGACCAGCCGGGTGCCGGCGGGGCCGGCCAGGGCTGCCCGCCCGGCGGTCAGGAAGAGCTCGGTGTCCTGCGGGCCGCACTCGGCCGGGAGGCAGAGCAGCACGCCGGAGCCGATCCCCGCCTGGGCGAGGGCGGCGCGCAGCGGTTCGGCCAGCGGGTGGCCGGGGGTGCTGTGCACCGTCCAGTCGCCGTCGGTGGTCCCGGGCGCGGGCTGCGGCCGGGCCGGGAGCGCGGCGTCCAGGTGCTCGACGGCGAAGGCCCGCACCCAGGGGGCGACCCCGGGGACCTCGCCGGCTGGGGCGGCGCCCTCCTGCGCGGTGTCCGCCAGCTGGTCGATCAGTTCGGCGATCTCGCCCAGGCGCACGGTGGCGTAGTTGGGCGTGGCGGCGAGCACGGGGCGGCCGAGCGCCCGGGCGGCGTCGTTGACGATCTGGCCGATGGTGATGGAGCTCAGGTGCAGGTCGTCCATCGGGTGGGTCTGCGCGGTGACGGAGTCCAGCGGCAGCTCGACCCGTTCGGCGGCGAGCCGGCGCAGCAGTTCCAGGGTGTCGGCGGCCTCGGTGGCGGTGTCCGCGGACGCGGGCCCGGACGCGAAGGCGGGTGCGGGCCGTACGGACTGCTCGTCCTGGCCGGGGCCGTCGGCCCGGCGGTGTCCGTCCTGTGGCGGCAGCAGGTCCGCGCCGATGGCCGGAGCTGCCTCGCAGGGGTTGGCCAGGAAGGTCATCACCCCGTCCGCCGGCAGCGGGCGGACCAGGCGGTCCTCGAACAGCGCGGCGGTGCGGACCGGCGCGCCGAGCACGTACGCGGCGCCGACGATCCGGAGCAGCGCGCCGATCGAGGCGCTGTCGGTGTCGACCGCCAGGGTGGTGGCGCCGGGTGCGACCTCCGCCAGCAGGCCGGAGAGGACCCGGCCCGGCCCGACCTCGACCAGCAGGTCGGCGTCGGCGGCGACCGCACCGGCGGCCTCGTGGAAGCGGACCGGGAGCAGGACCTGTTGGCGCAGCAGCTCGCGCAGGTCGGTACCGGGGTCGAGGAGGCGGCCGGTGACCGTGGAGGCCATCGGACGGACCGGCTCGCTCAGCTCGAAGGCCGCCAGTTCGGCCGCCATCGCGACCGCGGCCGGCTCGACCAGCGGAGAGTGGAAGGCGTGCGAGACGTTCAGGCGGGTCGCCGGGACGCCCTCGGCCGCGGCTCGGCGGCAGACCTCGTCCACCGCCTCGGCGGGGCCGGATATCACGGTCTGCCGGGGCCCGTTGTAGCCGGCGATCACCACGTCCTGTCCGGCGGACAGTTCGGCGGTGCGCTCCGGGGTCGCCGCCAGGCCCGCCATCGCGCCGCCGCCGTGGCTGGCGCTGGCCATCACCCGGCCGCGGATCGTCGCGAGGCGCACCACCTGTTCCTCGTCCATCGCGCCGGCCCAGTGCAGCGCGGTCAGTTCGCCCAGGCTGTGGCCGACGGCGGCGTCGGCCCGGATGCCGAGGCCGGCCAGTACCCGCAGGGCGGCCAGCGAGCCGGTGACGATGCGCGGTTGGGCCACCTGGGTGGCGACCTGGTCGCCGCCGGTGGGCAGCGGGAAGGCGCGGAAGACGTCCTCGGCGGTGGCGAAGCGGCGCCGGATGGCGCCGACGGCGCCGCGGCCGGAGCCCTGGCCCGGGAAGAGGTAGACGATCCGGGGGGCGGTCCTGGCCCGGGCGAGGAAGATGCCCTCGCCGGCCGAGAAGGCCTCCCGGGCCCCGGAGTCGAGCAGGGCGAGCAGCTTTTCGAGGGCGCGGGCGGCGTCCTCCGGGGAGCTCGCGACGACGGCGGCGCGGACCGGGCCTGCGGTGAGCCGGTCGGCCAAGGTCCCGGCCAGGTCGGCCAGTTCGGCCTGTGCCAGCTTGGGCACCAGGTCGAGCAGCCGGGTCAGCTCGGCCCGCAGCGCGGCCGGGTCCGCGGCGTCCAGCAGCAGGAGTTCGGCGTCCTGGCGGCCGGCGACCAGCCGGGTGGTGCGCTCGTCCAGCGCCTCGCGGCGGGTGGCGCCGGGCGCCTGGGCGACGGTGACGTGGGTGTTGATCCCGCCGAAGCCCATGGCCGACACCCCGGCCCGGACCGGCTGGTCGGCCGGCCAGAGCTCCGCCTGGCGGGGCACGTACATGGTGGCCGTGTCGCCGAGCAGGCCGGGGTGCGGGTCGACGTGGCCGGTCGCCGGGGGGATCACCTGGTGGTGCACGGCGAGGGCGGCCTTGATCAGCCCGGCGACGCCGGCCGCGGCCTTGGTGTGCCCGAAGTTGCCCTTGATGGTGCCGAGCGCGGCCGGGGCGGCCGTCGGGTCGGCGTTGCGGCGGGCGGAGGACAGCGCCTCGATCTCGGTCGCGTCGCCGAGGGCCGTACCGGTGCCGTGGCCCTCGAAGTACGAGACGGTCTCGACGCCGTAGCCCGCCCGCCCGTAGGCGCGGGCCAGGGCGAGCCGGTGGCCGCCCGCCTCGGGGCGGGTGATGCCGCCCTTGCCGTCCGAGGAGACGCCCCAGCCGCTGATGCTCGCGTAGATCCGCCGCCCCTGGGCCAGCGCGTCCTGTTCGCGCATCAGCACCAGCATGCCGGAGCCCTCGCCGGGCCAGAAGCCGTTGGAGTCCTTGTCGTAGACCTTCATCTCGCCGGTGGCCAGCGCGCCGGTCTTGGCGAAGCCGATCACCTCGAAGGGGTCGATGGACAGGTCCACCCCGCCGGCCAGGGCCACGTCCAGCTCGCCGTCGGCCAGCGCCTTCGCGGCCGTGACCACGGACAGCAGGGAGGAGGAGCAGGCGCCGTCGACCGTGTACCCGCCGCCGCGCAGGTCGAAGTGGTTGCAGATCCGGCCGGCGATGGTGTTGGCCAGGCCGCCGGCCAGCGAGTCCTCGTCGATGGGCGGGAAGGCGGACTTGTACTGGGGCTCCAGTTCCGTCAGGAACGTCGCGGCCTCCTCCGGGGACCAGCCCCGGCCGGCCAGTGCGGCGGCCACCGTGCGGCGGACGTAGGGCCACCGCAGCCGCATGATGTTGGCCCGCGAGAATTCCCCGGTGAGGCTGTTTCCGACCACGACGCCGGTGGACTGGTGGGGCAGTCCCGAACCGTCCGGGAATCCGGCGTCGGCGAGTGCCTCGTCGGCCACGTCGAGGGCCAGCCAGTGGGTCAGGTCGGTCGCCCGGTAGGTGCTTCCGGCAACGCTGTACTTGATCCGGTCGAACGCGTAGTCCCGCAGGACGGCGGCCTTCGTCGTGTAGTGGCGGTCGGGTGCGCCACGGTCCGCGGACCAGTAGTCCGCCTGGTTCATCCGCTCGTCCGGCAGCCTCCGGAAGGCCCTCCGGCCGCTCAGGACGTTCTCCCACAGTTCGCTCGCCGAATTGGCATCCGGGTATCGGAGGCCGATTCCCACGATAGCGATCCGCTCACTGCTCATGTATTCACCGCCCGTGGAGATGAATTGACGTCGAATCTCTTCGCCGACTCGACAGACCTGCACTGGTCAAGGGTGCATCGAGGCACGTCCGGAAGTCTTCTCCGAGTTTGCTTTGCGCTCGGCCGGGGCCGCGGTTTTGACATAACGGTGTGATTTCATCACGCTGTTATTCGATAACGTCGTTATTCGATAACGCCGTGATTAAATGCCGAATAAAGCGTTCCCGGCCGGAACGGTCGGTGCGATCGCTGCGATCGGCACGGTCCGTGCGGCCGGGAACGCGCCGAGGCTCCCGCCGGTGGCGGGAGCCTCGGGTGTGCGGGCGACTACCTGCTCAGCTGTGGCCGGCCGTGGTCACGCGCTCGGCGAGCCGGGAGCCCAGCTCCCGAGCCGCCGTCAGGGCGGCCCAGGAGGTGAGCTCGATCAGTGCGGTGTCGCCGGGCCGCCCGTGCCGGAACTCGGCGACGAGACGGTCGTCGACCTGGTACGAGGCCTTGGCGGTCAGCAGGGCCAGCCGGCCCGCCGCACGCTGTTCCTCGGGCAGGGCCGAGACGGCCTCCTCCACCCAGGCGCGGCCCAGTCCGGGCGCCTCACCGCTCCACCCGGCCAGTTCGGCCGTCACCAGGGCCCGGACGCCCTCCGGCACCGCACGGGCCCCCGCCGCGTCGACCGCGGCGGCCGCCCGTGCGAAGGCGCCCGCGACGCTCGGGGTGCCCGCCGCCCAGCGCAGGTCCCCGGGCAGGGGCGCGGACGGCAACAGGTCGAGCGAGGTGCCGGCCGGCGGGGCGCCGCGCGCGGCCCTGCGCATCAGCCGGCCGAGCACGGCCAGCGCCGCCGAGCGCGCGGCCGGCGGGAGCCCGGGCGGCACCGGGCTCTCCGCGAGGAACAGGTTGACCATGCGGTTCAGGTAGTGGAAGGTGACCGCCACCCCGACCAGTTCGGGAGCCGCCTGCGCGGGGAAGCGCGCGCCCCCGGCCCCCCGGAGCCAGTCGGCCACCCCGGCGGCGGTCGCCTCGGCCTCCGCACCGGCCCCTGCCCTGGCCCCCGGACGGCCCGGGGCGGACCCGGCCGCCCCGGGCAGCAGCGCGGCCAGCGTCGCACCGTGCACCTGCACGCAGTACGGGCAGGAGTTGGCGGCCGAGACGGCGGCGGCCACCGCCTCCTTGGTCGCCCGGTCGACCCGCCCGCCGGCGACCAGCGTCTCCCGCAGCATCACCCAGGAGGCGGCCAGCACCTCGGGCGCGGCCGCGTGCAGGGCGATCGGCGGCGGGAGCATGCCGAACTCCCGCTCGGCCTCGGCGAAGACGCCGGCCACCTCCTTCCCCGCCCCGGCCGGCCGGGGCGGGGCGACCCGGCGGATCTGCGCCAGCGCCCGGCGCAGCGCGGGCCGCAACAGCGTTGTCGTCATGAGCTGCCCCTACCGGCGCATCAGGCCGGGCAGTTGCGCCTGCACCCCGCGCCGGCCGCTGGTTCCGCCGTCCGGCGAGGGCGCGCCGTACCGGACGTCGACGCCGCGCTCCTGGGCGGCGCGCACGATGCCGGGGATGGCGCGTTCGGCGAGCGCGGAGATGGTCAGCGCGGGGTTGACGGTGAGTGCCCCGGGGACGGCGGAGCCGTCGGTGACGAAGATGCCCGGGTGGTTGCGGAGTTCCTGCCGGTCGTCCAGCGCCGAGGTCTGCGGGTCGTCGCCGATCCGGCAGGAGGCCAGCGGGTGCACGGTGTACGCGCCCACCAGGTCGTTGGTCCAGGGCATGACGCGGGCCAGCCCGTCACGCTCCAGGATGTCCTTCACCACGGCGTCCGACTCGGCCCAGCCGCGCAGGGTGTTGGCCGTCGGCCGGTAGCTGATCGTGCCGCGCCCGAGCATCTGCTGGGAGATGCGCGCCGCGTTGCCGGTGGGCGGCGGCGGGCCGAAGACGCCCTCGTTGTCGTCCTCGACCATGGTGAAGACGGTCAGCCAGGACTGCCACTGCCGGACGAGTTCCTTCTTCTCCACGCCGAACCAGCTGGGGCCGGTGGCGTCGGGCACCTGCGCCAGGATGGTGCCGAACCCCGGGGGGAAGTAGAGCTGTTCCAGCGAGAACCGGGAGTGCTCCGGCAGCGAGCCGTCGAGGTTGTCCCAACTCGCCACGACCGGGCCCTTGCCGATCTGGTTGGCCCGGAACGCCCGGCCGTCGCCACGCTTGAGCCCCAGCAGGTCCCGGGCCCGGTCCTCGTTCACCACGGCCGTGTTGAGGCGCTCGCCGTTGCCGGAGAAGTAGCGGCCGACGGCGTGCGGCATGGTGCCCAGAGTCGCCTCGGAGCGCTGGAGGATCACCGGGGTGGCGCCGGCGCCGGCGGCGAGCACGACGATCTTCGCGTCGATGGTGCCGCTGCCCACGTGCACCCGGTAGTCGGTGTCGTCGATGACGTTGTAGTGCACCCGGTAGCCGCCGCCGTCCGTGCGGGAGAGGTGCTGCACCTCGTGCAGCGGCCGGATCTCGGCGCCGTGCGCGAGGGCCGCGGGCAGGTAGTTCAGCAGCAGCGAGCGCTTGGCGTCGAACCGGCAACCGGACATCATCCAGTTGCAGTTGGTGCACTTCGCCCGGTCGATGGCGGCCGGGACGGGGTTGGCGGTGCGTCCGGCGTGCTCGCAGGCGGCGGCGAACAGGCCGCCCGCGTAGGTGACGTCGTTCCAGTCCTGCTGGGTGATGGGCAGCGCCTCGACCACCCGGTCGTACCACGGGTCGAGGACGTCCCGGTCGATGGCCGCCGGCCACATCCGCCGGCCGATGCTGCCCCGGCGGTCGAAGACGAACCGCGGCGCGCGCGGCATGGCGGCGAAGTACACCACGCTGCCGCCGCCGACGCAGTTCCCGCCCAGCAGGCTCATGCCGTCGCCGACCACGAAGTCGAAGATCCGGGTGTACGAGGAGCCGAGCAGGAAGTCGTGCTCGAAGTCGTTGGCCTCCAGCCACGGGCCGCGCTCCAGCACGGTGACCCGCGCGCCGCCGGCCGCCAGGTGGTAGGCCGCGATCGCGCCGCCGAAGCCACTGCCCACGATCAGGACGTCGGTGCTCTCGGTGTTCGTCATTCGGGGCTCCCTGAGGAGGTGGTGCCCGGGTGGGGATCGGCCAGCTGCTTGCCGTACGAGTACTCGGGGAACCGCCACAGGCCGTCGTCGCCCGGCTGCATGAACCCCATCATGGTCAGGCCCGGGTGGCCTGCCGCGAGCGCGTCCGTGGTGTGCAGGTGCGCGGCGGTGTCGAAGGCCATGTTGGCGAACAGCGCCAGCAGCACCCAGAGTTCGCGCTCCTGGTGGCCGGTCCCGGTCAGGGACTGCACCAGGCTGGTGCGGTCCGCGAACGGCAGGGCGACGAACGGCGGCACCGAGTCGTCGAGGCGCAGGCCGTGCTCGGCGGCGTACGCGCCGGCGTGGGCGTTCAGCGCCTGCTGGTAGTCGTCCAGGGCGTTCGACAGGCCGGTCGCGGGTGTCTCCAGCAGCTCGATGGCGCCTGCCTGCACGGCGCCGCCTCCGGTCGAGGCGCCGGCCACGGCCCGGTCGTCGGGGGAGCGTTTCTCACCCGGAACGATCGTGTCCGCGAACGCTTCCAGCGTCATGGTCCGGTATTCGTTTCCATCGGGGGTAGGTGAGCCCATCGGCGTCTCCTAGCTACTCGTCGAAAATCGGGTCCGGCAGATCGGCCGACCACGATTCGCATGCACGACTTTGGCATCGTCCGCGTAATGCGCCCTCCTCTGCATCTCCTGTGTTGCTGAGCGCCTTGGAGGGCCGTTCAAACGCGAATCCCCGGGTATCTCTTCACCGGGCATGCCAACGGCACGTGCCACCAGACCATTGCGGGTGACATGCTCCTGCTGCTACGGTCGTCACTTGCTATGGCGGCGACACATTTCAGCTTCGCCTTTCCGAAGGGTGGGTACCTCCCTTCGCTCGCCCTGGCACTTCTGACCACCGGCCTGGACGTACGGCCGCGACCTTCGTTTCCGATCGTTTCCGATCATCGCAAGGTGGAATTTCTGTTCATCCGCAGGTGCAACAGAGAAGCTGGAGTCAGTCATGACAACTGCCATCGAGCAAGCCGTGACCCGGGCCATCGAGACCATGCACGACAACATCGGCGAACTGTTGACGATCGACGATATGGCGCAGGCCGCCATGTACAGCAAATTCCACTTCTCCCGGGAATTCCAGCGGATGACCGGGGTGTCCCCGCGGCGGTTTCTCTCCGCCATCCGCCTGGAAACCGCCAAACGCCTCCTGGTCGAAACCTCGTTCACGGTGACCGAGATCAGCCACCGGGTCGGATACAACAGCGTCGGGACTTTCAGCTCGCGCTTCGCCAGCAGCGTCGGCATCCCTCCCACCGTCTTCCGTCAGCTCGGGGGTTACACCACCCGGATCGAAGTGGACCTCCGCGGCCTGGTCCGCAGCACCGAACTCTCCACCTTCCGGGGCGAGATCCGGCCCCCGGCCGGCGGCGCCCTCGGCCGGGTCTTCGTCGGCCTGTTCCCGACCCGGGTGCCGGAGGGCAAACCCGCCGCCTGTACCGTCCTCCCCCGCCCCGGGGTCTTCTTACTCGACCAGGTGCCGGCCGGCACCTGGTACCTGCTGGCCCACTCCGTCCCGGCCGCCTTCGACGAGGTGCTGACGGGTGACCACGCGGTCTCGGTCGGATCGGTCGGACCGATCGAGGTACGGCCGACCGTGCCGCTGCTGCCGATCGAACTGCGGCTGCGCCCCGCCCGCGTCCTCGACCCGCCCGTCCTGCTGGCCCTGCTCGACGCGCGGACGATCGCGCTCAGCGAGCGGACCGCGGTCACCGACAGCGCGTGACCCGGCGACGGCCCAGAGCCCCCGCGACGTCCACCGCGGGGGCTCTGCTCGTGGGGAGGGTCCTTCGGACCGGCCGTCAGCGGGAGTGCACGGTCATCGGCAGGCCACCGCGCACCCGCAGCGACAGCATCGGCTCGGCCACCACCCGGTACCCGGGCACCTTGGCCAGCCGGAGGTCCCGGGCGACCATGGCGATGGTGAACGTGGCCTCCAGCAGCCCGAGGTGGTTGCCGACGCAGAAGCGCGGCCCCGCCCCGAACGGGATGTAGGCGTAGCGCGGCCGGTCCGTGGCCCGGTCCGGATCGAAGCGCTCCGGGTCGAACTGCTCGGGGGCGTCCCAGAACCGGGGGTGCCGGTGCAGGGTGTACGGGCAGATCAGGACGTCGGCGCCGGCCGGCACGTGGTACCCGCCCACCTCGTCCTCGGCCTGGGCCTGCCGCGGCAGGATCCACACCGGCGGGTAGAGCCGGATGACCTCTTCCACCACCCGCGCCGTGTAGCGCAGCCGGTGCAGGTCCTCGAACTCGGGCATCCGGTCGCCCAGCACCTCGACCGCCTCGGCGTGCAGCCGCTCCGCCACCTCGGGGTGACGGTCGGCCAGGTAGAAGGTCCAGCCGAGGGTGCTCGCCGTGGTCTCGTGGCCGGCCAGCAGCAGCGTGACCAGTTCGTCGCGCATCCGCTGCCGGCCGACCCGCTGGTCGGGCTCCTGCCGGGTGGCGACGATCAGCCGGGACAGCGCGTCGTCGCCCTCGATCCGCTCGCCGTCGCGGGAGATCCGCTCCGCCACCAGCCGGTCGACCACGCCCTGCAGGGACTGCCGGGCCTGCCGGAACCGGAGCTGCTTGGCGAGCGGCACCCAGCCGGGCACCATGCCCATGGTGACCATGTCGAACATCGCCTGGTCCTGGACGGCCTCGAAGTCGTGCCCGACGGCCTCGAAGGCGCTGAGGTCGACGTCGAGCAGCGTGCGGCCGAGCACGCCGAGGGTGAGCGCCGTCATCTCGCCGACCACGTCGACCGGTCCGCCGCCCTCGTGCGCCCGCAGCCGCCCGACCAGCTTGGCCGCCTCCTCGGCGACGACGCCCGCCTGCTGGGAGATCCGCTTGTGCTGGAAGACCGGCTGGATCTCCCGGCGCTGCTTGCGCCAGAGCTCGCCCTCGCTGGTCAACAGGCCGTTGCCGAGCGCCCGTCGGGCCTGGGCCAGGCCGATGCCCTTGTGGTAGTTGGCGGCGTTGTCCGCCAGCACGTGCTTGGCGTGGTCGGGGTGGTTGAAGAAGTAGAGCGTCTTGGGGCCCATGGAGATCCGGACCGCGTCGCCGTACTCCGCCGCGGCGGAGCGCATCAGTTCCAGGCGGTCCCCCACCAGCCGGCGCAGCAGCACCGGGGCGGCCCGGCGCGGCGGGCCCGGCGGCACCCGGCGGTTCGCGGCCACGGCTAGCACCCCCCGACGGCGGTGAAGCGCTCGGCGATGGCCTGGCGCCACACCTCGTAGGCGGGCAGCGCGCCGGCCGGCGCGAACCCGGTCGGCCGCACCTCGTGGGTGACGGCGGCCGCCTCGGCGGGCGGCATGCCGCAGAAGACCCTGGTGGCCAGCTCGGTGTGCGGGATCAGCAGTCCGGAGCGGATCCTGGCCTCGGCCGCGAACGCGCTGCCCTGCGCGACCATCGAGCGGTGCGCGCCGGCCCGGTCCCGGAAGGCGCACAGCTCCGACTCGTCCACACCGCCGGCGTAGGTGGCCGCCAGGCCGGCCCCGCCGTAGAGGTCGGACCGCCGGGACTCCGGGAACTTCTCGATCATGGTGGCGATCAGGTCGACGTCGGTGCCGCCGACGAACCACAGCGCCCGGCCGATGCCCTGGTCGATCGCGCGGCCGGTGTACGACGGGGTGTCATGGGCCGGCCAGGGGAAGGCCTGGTCCCGGTACTGCTCGTGGACGTACTTGGCGGTGCGGAAGTACGCCTGGTGGAAGCCGTACCCGTCGAGCACCAGCCAGCGCAGCAGCGGGTCCATCGCGTCGATGTCGGGCCAGCAGAACCTCGGCAGCCGGGCCATCGCCCAGCCGACGCCGACGTACACCATGTAGTTGTGCTCGGCGCCCCCGCCGTTGAGGAAGCGGGCCACCGAGCCGCCGCGGCGGTTCAGCCTCAGCCCGTCCAGCATGGCGAAGCCCATGCCGGCGCCCTCGTAGGCGAAGCCGCGGAACTGGACCGGGATCCGGTCCAGCGGGATCTCCGCGTCCGCCGGGTACCGGGCCTCCACGGCGTGGGCGTAGCCCTCCAGGAACCGTGCGCCGACCGTCTCCAGGAGGTGCTGGGCTTCGGGGTTCTTCCGGTGGAAACCACGGGTTTCCAGGAGCGTTTCGGTCGTGCTCGGGGTGAGCACACGACGTCGGAGCGACCGCCATCCGCTGGCCACGCGATTCTCCTCTCGGGTTTGCGCGGGACGGCCGATCCGTCCCGCGGAGGTCTTCGGACCGGTCCGGCCCGGAACTCCTCCGGTCGCGGTCATTTCTCGGCCGCGGTCACTTCTCCGGCCGCGGCCGCTTCACCGGTGGCGCCGGGCGCGGTGCGGCGTTCTGGACCGGTTTCCCCACCGGGGCCGCCTGGGCCCCTTGGGCCACCGGGCGCGGTGCGGGCCGGAGCAGGTCCCCGGTGTCGCGGAAGTGCGCCCGCACGTTCGCCCGCCACAGCTCGTACGGCGGCAGCCCACCGGAGCCGGCGCCGGCCGGGCCGGCGGCTTCCGGCGCGCACTCGTCCGCCAGCTTCGCGGCCGCCTCGACCGACAGGCCGGTCAGCGCCGTCGAGGCCGCCTCGGTGTGCCCGGGCACGAAACCGGCGTAGGCGCGCGCCTTGGAGGCGAACACCGACCCCTGGGCGAGCTCCGCCCGGTACGGGCCGGCCTCCTCGCAGAGCACGCCCAGGCCCTCGGACGGGCTGCCGCCCGCGAAGGTCGAGGCCAGCCCCACGCCGCCCCACAGGTCGGCCTGCCGGTCCGCGGCGAACCGGCGCACCGCGGCGGCGACCTGCCGCGGCGCGCCGCCGTGGATGAACCACAGCGCCCGGCCGATGCCCTGGTCGACCGCCCGCTGGAAGTACTCGGGGGCGCCCTGCCACGGGTACGGCTTCGGCCGGCGCTGCTCGTCCACCCAGCGGCGGGTGTGGAAGTAGGCGAGGTCGAAGCCGTACCCGTCGACCGCCAGCCAGCTCATCGTCGGGTGGTACGGCGTGCCGGTCAGGTCCGGCAGCACTTTGGTCCACAGCGGGCGCGGCAGCCGCGCCATGGCGAAGCCGATGCCGATGTACGCCAGGAAGATGTGCGGTTGCCCGGACCCGGTCAGCAGGTCCCGGGTGCGCCGGCCCCGGCCCATCGCGTCCAGGACGGTGAAGGCCATCGTGGCGCCCTCGTAGGCGAATCCGCGCTGTTCGGGGTCGACCAGGGCCAGCCGGCGCTCGACCTCCCACTGGCTCCGCGCGTCGATGCCCCACTCGAAGCCGCAGACCACCGCCCGGGGCACCGCCTCCAGCCGCTCGGTGGTCTCCGTCGGCTCCGCCGGGAATCCGCGCCCGGCGAAGGTCACCGATGCCAGTGACGGTGTCAGTACCAGCCTGCGCAGCGATCCGAAGGTCGTCGGCACGATCACTCCCCTGCCTCAAGTCCCGGATGACGGTCCCTCCATGGTCGTGAGGCGCCGTCACGGCCCGCATCTCCGCGGTTGCCGTCCTGGGACCTGTCCCCGGGCCTGCCCGGGCCGGGCCTGGGCCGTCTTCAAAAACCTCCGCCCGTCGGGCATCTTCGGACGTGCTGCGCCCGCGGTCTCGCGGACCGCCGCCCGCAGGACCGGCACCAGAATGGGACCGGCCCGTACGGCCCGGGGCCCGGCGGCGTCGGTCCGTCTCCCGGCAGGGCCGTCCGACCCGTCCAACCGAAGGAGAGCTCAGATGACTACGCATCGGCCGCACGTCGAGGCAGCGCCCGGGTCGCTCTGGGAGCGGGCGCCCGACCATCTCGCCTACCGCGGCTCCCGGGAGAACATCACCGGCCTGCTGGAGGACCGGCCCGACGTGGCCGGCGTGCCCGTTCCGGCCTGTCCGGGGTGGACGGTCCGGGACGTGGTCGGCCACCTGGTGGAGGTCTGCCGGACGGTGGCCGCCGACGCGCCCGGCAACCTGTGGGAGGTCCCGCACGCCGAGCCCGCCGCCGACTCCGCCGACGGCGTCGGTGACGGCCCCGGTGGCGGCCTCGGCGGCCTGCTCGCCGAGTGGTCGCAGCTGGACGTCCGGGTGGAGCACGTGGTCACCACGGCACCGCAGTTGCGGCACACGATGCTGATGATGGACGCGTTCACCCATGAGCTCGACCTGCGCGGCGCGCTCGGGGTGCCGGTGGTCAGGGACCACGCGTCCTACCCCTCCTCGCTTGACCTGGTCGTCCGGGGCTTCGCCAACGCGGTGCGCACGCACGGACTTCCCGCTCTGCGCATCGAGGCGCCGGGCGCCGCCTGGACGGCCGGCGACGGCGAGCCGGCCGCCGTCCTGCGCGGTCACCGCCACGACCTGCTCCGCTCGCTCACCGGCCGGCGCTCGCTCGCCCAGATCGCCGAACTGGCCTGGAGCGCCGCCCCGGAGCCGTGGCTGCCCGCCTTCACCTGGGGGCCGTTCCACCCGCCGACGGTGCCGGTCGAGGCCACCGTCGAGGGGTAGCCGGCGCGGGAAACGGCTCCGTGGCGCTGCCCGAACGGGGCAGCGCCACGGAGCCGTTGCGGTGTCAGGCGCCGGATGTCAGGCGCCGGATGTCAGGCGCCCGGCGTCACGCGCCGGGTGTCGGGGCCCCGGCCGGCCGCGGGGTGCCGAGCGGGGCGGCGCCCGCGCCACCGGCCTGCTGCTGCGCGCCCGTCCCACCCGGGGTGTACGCGCCGCCCGCCTCCCGGGACCGCTTGATCCAGTGCGCGACCCACCAGCCCAGCCCGCGCAGGCCGCAGACGATGGTGGTGGCGAAGAACAGGGTGTAGACCACGTTGAACACCATCAGCACCGCGTAGACCGTGGCGACCGCCGAGCCGAACATGAACTGGGGCCAGGCCTTCATCGGGGTCGTGCCCGGGTCGCTGATCATGTAGTTGGTGAACAGCACGAAGGCGACACCGGTCATCGCGCCGAGGGCGGAGAACAGCGCGACGTCCCAGATCCAGTGCCGGACGAAGGCCTGGATGGCGAAGGCGCCGAGCCAGCCGACGATCAGCGGGGTCCGCTTGGTGAGCAGGGCGTTGATCACCGTCCCCGCGGTGGCGATGATCAGCGGGATCATGATCCGGAAGAAGGTGTTCGCGTTCTCCGTGAACTGGTACGGCGGCGCGATGCTGAACCAGGAGCCGAAGCACACCAGCGACATCGTGATCCCGAAGTTGGACGGGTTCATGAAGTGCCGCATCCGGCCGGCGACCGGCGCCTGCAGGGCGTGCTTGCCGCCGACGCCGATGACCACGCCGAAGATCACCGGCAGCAGCTGGTTGTTCCCGTAGGTCAGCATGTTGACCGCGAGCGCCGTGATGTGCGCCGGCAGCAGGAACTCGTAGAGCCCGCGCATGCCGTTGCCGAGGAAGCGCGGCCCGCGCCGCTGCGCCCAGGCGCTGATCAGCTCGAAGCAGATCTCACAGGCGTAGGCGGTGAACACCGCGATGAACGCCCAGAGCCAGGGCTGCTCGAAGCCGAGCAGGGTGTACCCGAAGGTGTTGAACACGCTGATGGAGATCGCGAAGTTCCGCAGGGCGAGGTAGCGCGGGTCCTTCAGCTTCGCGGGGGCGGCCGGCGCGGGCGCCGCGGGGGCGGCGCCGGGCCTGGATTGCGCGGTCACGCTCATCGGTTGGGGACCTCCTGGACGTCGCTGGTCAGCATGAGGGAGTGGGTGCCGGGGGTGAACTCCTTGGTCGTCTCGTGCGGTTCGCCCTTCGCGTCGCGCCAGGTCAGGTGGACGCTGACCGGACCGTGGTAGGAGCCGAGACCGAAGCGCACGTCGAAGCTGCGGTAGCCGCCGTGGCCGCCGCCGCCGTCGAGCTGGGAGACCTGGGTGCCCTCGGGGGTGGTGATGCTCACCTTGGCGTCGTAGGCCGGCGCCCCGGTGTTCACCAGGCCCTGGCCCGCCGTGTCCTCGCCGGTCGGCCGGTAGAGCCGCAGGTTGAGGTAGTCGCCCAGGTCCTTCGAGGTGTTGCAGTAGAAGGCCGGCGGGCCCCACTGGCGGGCCACCGCGAAGTCCAGCGCGCCGGTGCCCGTGGTGTCGCCGGTGGCGATGCCGCGGGTCGGCGTCGGCACCGCGATGCCCAGCTGGGAGCTGATGTTGGCGTACTTCCCGCCGGGGGTCTTGGCGTAGAAGGCGATCGCCTCGTCGCCGGCGATGTCGTCACCCGGCTGGACGTTGGGCCACATCGCGGGGTTGGACAGCAGGTCGTCGTTGGTCATGGCCATCTCCTGCAGCCACGGCCAGCGGTCGATCTTCCCCTTCACGAAGCCGGTGGCCTGCAGGACGTTCAGGTCGCCGTTGTTGAGGAAGTCGCCCATCTTGGCGTCCCAGCCCCACCCGGTCCAGGCCATGCCGTACTCCTCGGCCTCCTGGGTGAACGGTGCGACGCCCTGCTCCATCTTGCTGCGCATGTCGGCCTCGTCCTTGGCCCGGTTGATCCAGACGAAGTTGCTCTCCTCCAGGCCCCAGGCGACGGTGATGTTGCTGACCACCATGTCGAACTTGCCGTCGTGGCCGAGGTCGCCGAAGTCGACGCCCATGCCCTTGAACGAGCCGTTGCCGAGCACGAAGGACTTGGGGGTGGTCGGGGTGCGCTCGCCCTTGGCCTCGGTGAACCTGATCTTCCCGGGCGTGGACTGGTTGTAGAGCAGGTGCCCGTGGCCGAAGTCGTTGGCGATGTACAGGTCGGGCAGGGTGTCACCGGTCAGGTCGGCGCCGGAGATCGCCAGCGTCCACCCGGTCGACGCGTCCCACGGGATGGCGCCCTTCTCCTCCACGTAGGAGGCCGTGGGTGCCGGGCCCGTGGTGGCCTGCTGCCAGCGCAGCACGTGGTCACCGCCGGCGTTCTTGGCGCTGGACAGCGAGTTGTTCATCACCACGTTGTTCAGGCCGTGCGGGTCGAGCACGTCGGAGTCGGGGAAGTAGTTGCCGATCACGATCGACGGGTGTCCGCTGCCGTCGAGGTCGCCGACGTAGGCGGCGTCGGTGTTCCAGCGCGGCCCGTGGTACTTGCCGTCCAGCGACTCCGAGGGCACCAGCTCGCGCGCCGCGTAGGCGCTCGGGGACGGTTCGGCGGCGTCCGACCTGGCCATGAACAGGATCGGCGTGCGGCCCCAGTACGTCACCAGGAGGTCCATCCGGCCGTCGCCGTTGAAGTCGCCGGGCGTGCAGCCGGTGGGCGCCATGGTGGAGTCCATCGGCAGCGGCGAGCCGTCCAGGACGAAGGGCGTGAACCGGTCGGCCGGCCGGGCGGTCGGCGTGTACGTCACGATGACGCTGTCGGTCCTGGTGTCGACGATGCACATGCTGTCGGCCACACCGTGCCCGGTGAGGTCGTTGATCGCGATGCTGGCGCCGACCGAGGAGATCCACGAACGGATCTTCTGGTAGGCCGGGTTGACGTCCCGGACCGTCCTCATCGGCTTCTGGTCGTAGCCCGGCGGCATCGCGATGGGCATCTCCTTGAAGCCGTACTGCTTCGCCGCCTCCTCCGCCCCGGCCACCGCGACCGAGCTCCGTACGGCGAAGAACAGCGAGGCGGCGACCAGCACCACCACCAGGCCTGGTATCAGTCTGCGGAATCGTTCACGGAATGCCACCGCGTTCCCCTCTCGACAGATCGCATACGACCCTGTAATCGCATTCGAGTTCCATGGCGCGGCCGGCTCCGACGGACAGGAAAGTCCCGGGCCCTGGAATCCGCGCTCTCGAATTGCGTCGGTGAATCCCACTTCACGCGCAGGTCTACCCCACGAGCATGGCCGCCGGGCACCCGAAACGGCTTCTCTCACATTGCTCAGCGGCCCACCGCGGATTTTGCCAAGAGTTTTCCCGTGCAAATGCACGGTCAATGTGGGGGGTTGGATATGCGGAAACGCCCCCCGCAGGTGCTGCGGAGGGCGTTTCGAAGGGAGTTCACAGGGGAGTCGCCTGCCGTGCTCAGTACAGGGCGCAGGCCCCCGGCGGGACGTCGTGGCGCAGCCGCCCGGCGGGGTCCACCCGACGGCGGACGGCGTCCACCCGCTCGACCTCGGCGGCGGACAGGTGCCGCTGCGGCTGCTCCAGGCGCTCGACCAGGGTCGGCGCCGTCCGCCCGGTGTCCCAGGGCGCCAGCGCGGCCCGGGCCTTGGCGCAGTGCGCCCGGACCGCCGCCGAGGCGGCCGGGTCCAGCGCCAGCCCGCCGGCCGTGAAGGCGAAGGCGGCGTCCAGGTGGCTCAGCGCTCCGCCGTCCGGATCGGGCACCGCGAGCGCCCCGCCGAGCTGCCGCAGTTCGGCGTTGACCAGCGGCGAACCCGAGCCCTCGCCGAGCACCCTCAGGAAGGCCTCGGCGCCCTCCTCCCCCAGGTCGGAGAGCAGCAGGTGGTCCCCCAGGACGGGCACCGGATCGGTCGGGTCCATGTGCGTGCGGACCACGGCGGGCGGGGTGGTGGTGCACCAGGTGTCCAGCACCGGGTCGGCGACCGCGCGCAGCGGGCCGAGCAGGTCGGCGGCCTGGCCTTCGGCGTCCGTCAGGTCCTCCTCGGCCGGGGCGAGCACCACGCCGGCCGCGCAGACCACCGGTCCTGCGGTCAGCGCCGACGGGATCTCGGGCACCTTCGGCAGGTTCATCACCCGGAACACCGTGGTGACGGCCTCGGGTGCGCCGCGGCTCCAGCGCAGCCAGCGGGACAGCAGCTCGGGGCCGTGCGCGGCGGGCCAGAAGGCCGCGCCGGTGACCACCCGGGCGGCCGGGAAGAGACCGAGCTCGATCGCGGTGACGATGCCGAGGCCGCCCCCGCCGCCGCGCAGCGCCCAGAACAGCTCGGGGTCCTCGCTCGCCGAGACCCGGCGGAACTCGCCGTCCGGGGTGACGAGTTCGACGACCCGGACGCTGTTGACGGCGAGCCCGGCCCGCCGGCCGTAGAAGCTGATCCCGCCGCGCAGCAGGTAGCCGACCACGCCGACGGTCGGCGAGGAGCCGTGCGGGGCGGCCAGTCCGAACTTCGCCGCCGCCTCGACCACCTCGCCCCAGCGGGTGCCGGCCGGGATGCGGGCGGTGCGGGCCACCGGGTCGACCTCGACCGGGCCCGCGGGTTCGGTGCGGATCAACAGGCTGCGGTCCATCGGGCGGGCCGAGGAGGAGGCGTGCCCGGTGGTGTGCACCCGGACCCACTGCCCCAGGCGTTCCGCGTGGCGCAGTGCCGCCCGGACCTGCTCGACGGTACGGACCGTCACCGCCGCCGCGGGCCGGACCGGCGCCGCCAGGTTGAACACGGCGCTCGCGGCGGCGAAGGCGGGCTCCCCGGGCAGTGCGACGGCCTGCTCGCTCTCGGTCATGGCTCGAACTCCCGCTCTGGCTAGGCGACTTGGTGATACTCGGGTTACCTGGGGGTACGCGGTCTACTTGACGCCGAAGCGGGCTCGGGCCAGCTCCCGGGTGGTCACCGCGGACAGGAAGACGCCGATCCCGGCGTGGCTGTGCAGCGTGGACAGGTCGCGCCAGACCCGCTCGATCCGCTCGCCCTGCCGCACCGAGCTCGACCCGGCCGTCGGGAACAACTGCCCCTCCACGGCGTGCCAGCAGAGCCGGATCACCTCGCGGCAGATGGTGGCGATCCGCAGGTCCTCCTCCCGGGTGAAGGCGCCGGGCCCCTGCGCGCACAGGTCCTGCCACTGCTTGACCGCGTGCAGCACGGCCGCCTCGGCGGTGGCGATCATGCCGGCCGCCTCGCCGTACCAGAACTGGTAGTCCGGGTCCTCGGCCCGGGTGACCACGGGCGGGAACAGCGTGGTGCGGCTCTGCATCAGCTCGCCGTAGGCGTCCAGCGCGCCCTGGGCCATGCCGACCGCGAGCGAGGCCACCTCCAGCACCATGAAGCTGAGCGAGCCGCCGCCGTACTCCGGGTTGCCGTGCAGCCGGTAGCCGGGCGTGCCCCCTTCCACGACCACCTCGCTCATGTGCGTCCCGGGCAGGGTGAGGTGGTCCGGGACGTGGCCGCCCTCGATCACGATGCTGTGCGAACCGCTGCCCTTGAGGCCGAGTTGGCCGCCCCAGTCGTCCAGCCGGCGGAACTGGCTGCGCGGGGCGACGAACAGCATCGGCGCGGGCGGCTCGCCCTCCGCGCCGGGCATCGGGACGTGGCCCATGAAGTGCGTCGCGTACGGCGAGCCCGAGCAGTAGTTCCAGGTGCCGTCGACCCGCCAGCCGCCGTCCTCGGCCCGCTCGGCGGAGCCGTTCGGCACGATGGTGGCGGGGCAGATGAAGTCGCCGCCGGCGAACAGCTCGGCCTGCGCCTGCTCGCCGAACAGCGAGGCCGCCGGGAGGGCGTGGGTGGCGCCGAGGCAGTACATCCAGCCCGTCGACGGGCAGCCCCGGGCGAGGATGGTCGCCACCCGCAGGAAGGTGTCGACGCCGAGCTCGTACCCGCCGTACCGCTTGGGGACGAGGATCCGGTAGAAGCCGGCCGCCGCGAACTCCCGGTGGGTGTCCTCGGCGTAGTAGGTGCGCTGTTCGGTCTCGGCCTGCCGGGGGACCAGGAGCGGGGCGATGGCCTCGGCCCTGGCGATCAGCTCGCTCGGCGTCGGCGCGGACTCGGGCGGCAGCGGCGAGCCGGACCCTGCGACATTCGTGGCGACCGTCATGGCGGCACAGCTCCTCTGCGGTTCGACCGGGCGTTGGGGAGTGTCCCGGCCAGCCTCGCGCGCGGGCGGGCCGCCGCGCACCTCCCCGATTGCCAGCACGATCGAAGAACCGCCCTGGCAGGGCAGTTGCTACGGTTCCGGGGCGAAATTCCGGCTGGATCCAGCGAAAGGAATTCCCGATGAGTCCCGATGCGAAGCCTTCCTCCGACGGCCCGGTGATCAGGCGGCCGCTCTCCTTCAACCAGGAGTTCCTCTGCGGCTTCGACCGCGGTGACGAGGAGGGGCCGTTCGGCCCGCGGTTCCACATCGTGCACGGCTGGCGCCTGCGCGGGAAGGTCGACGTCGAAACGCTGCAACTGGCGCTGGACGACGTGGTGGTGCGGCACGAGGCGCTGCGCACCGCCATCGTCCGCGGCGAGGGCGAGCGCCACCAGGAGATCCATCCGGCCGCGCCGGTGCGGCTGGAGCTGCGGGAGCTGGCCGGAGCGGACTCCGCGGCGCGCGACCGGGCGGTGGAGGAGCTGATCACCGAGGTCGAGTCGGGCACCATCAGCGCCCGCCGACTCCCGCTGATCCAGGGCACCTTGCTCCGCTTCGACGAGGAGGACGCGGTCCTCGCCCTGGTCGTGCACCACACCGCGGCCGACGGCTGGTCGGTCCGGCTGATCATCCGCGATCTCGCCGTCCGCTACGCCGAGCGCCGCGGGCACCGTCAGCCCGAACTGCCGACCGCCCTGCCCTACCGTGAATTCGCGGCCTGGCAACGGGAGTTCGCGGCCGATCCGGCGCTGGAGGGGGCTCGGGCGTTCTGGCGCAAGCAGCTGGCCGGCGCCCGGATCCTCTCGGTGCCCACCGACCGGCCGAAGTCCACCGGCCTGCCGGAGTCCACCGCCGTCCACCGCTTCACCGTCGACGCCGAACTGACCGCCCGGGCCGTGGAGATCGCCCAGGCGCTGCGCAGCACGCCCTTCATGGTGCTGCTCGGCGCGTTCGCGGTGATGGTCGCGCGCGACACCGGGAACCCCGACGTGGTGGTGCCGACCTTCTCGCCGGGGCGCGGCGAGGACCGGTTCCACCACACCGTCGGGCCGTTCTTCAACTTCCTGCCGCTGCGCACCGATCTGTCCGGCGCCCGGGACTTCGCCGAGGTGGTGACCAGGATCCGCACCACCAGCCTGGAGGCCTACGCCCATGACATCCCGTTCGGACAGATCCTCGCCCAGGCACCGGAGTTGATGCTGCCGACGCTGGAGGACGGGCGGGCGGCCTGCGTCTTCCAGGTGTTCCCGTTCCCGTTCCTGCTGGACGCGGAGCTGATCGGGGACCTGGAGTACACCGAAGTGCGGCGCCGGCTCACCTCGCAGCCGGTGGGCTCGGACGTGCCCAACGGCGCGCTGTGGACGCTCAACCTCGACCCGGCCGGCGACGTGGTCGCGGGCATCCAGTACAACAGCAACCTCTACGACGAGCGCTCGGTGGCGGAGCAGGTGGACCGCTTCCGCGCGGTGCTGCGGGAGCTGGTCGGCGCGCCGGACGCGCCGCTGGAGCTCCGCCCCGAGCGTTCGTGACGACGCCGGTCAGCCGACCCTGACGGGGCCCCGGGGGCGCAGCCCCCGGCAGGCCTCGTTGTAGTGGTCGAGGAGTTGCTGGGCCTGCGCGTTCGCCTCGGCGAAGCGGACGCGCGGGTCCACCTCCGTGACCAGGACGTCGTGCATGGCGGTGGTCAGCACGTCCTGGATCGCGGCGAACTCCCCGAGCAGCGCCCCCTGGGCGGCGGGCGTGCCGGCGTTGGCGCCGAGCTGGTCCAGCGCGGTGCGGAAGTGCGGCTTGTCGCGGAACCAGCCCTCCTGCTCCAGCAGGTCGATCGCCCCGCCGGTGACCGGGATGAATCCGGTCTCCCGGTGGCGGTCGGCGGCGATCCTCGGGGAGTTCAGGTACTGCATGAAGGCCAGGGCGCCGTCCTGGGTCGCCTCGTCCAGCCCGGCGGCCAGCCAGAGCGCGTCCCCGCCGATCACGTTGCCCGCGTAGGGCACCCGGTCGTTGTACGGCATCCGGCAGGTCTGCACCGTGAAGCCGCCGTCCCGGCCGGCCTGGGCCATCCGGGCGGCCTCGACCGAGGTGGTGAGGGTGAAGGCGACCTGCCGGTCGGCGAAGGCCCGGAAGTTGCCGTCCCAGTCGACCTCGCTGTTCACCCGGCTGGGGTGGTAGCGGTACAGGCCGGCCCGGTGGAGCCCGCGCCACCACTCGACGTAGGCGAGCATCGCGTCCGAGTCGAGGTACACCCGCTCGGCGCGGCCGGAGCGGCCGTTGTCGTGGTCGGCCAGCAGGGCGCCCTGCTGGGCCACCGACTGCTGGAACCACCAGCCGTGGTTGGGCCAGGTGATGGCGTGGGCCGGCCCGTCCGGGAGGGCGGCGACGGCCCGGCAGGCGGCCTCGATCCCGGCCCAGGTCTGCGGGACCTCGGTGATCCCGGCCCGTTCCAGCAGGGTGGTGTTGGCGTAGAGCAGGGTGGTGGAGGTGAGCGGCGGCATCGCCGCCACCGCGCCGTCGTGGCGGTAGTACTGCCGGGCGGTGGCCGTGACGTCGCCGAGCACGACCGGCTCGCCGAGGATCTCGGTCCGGCCGGCGATCGCCCGCTCGACCGAGGTGAACAGCGGTGAGCCGTCGGGCCGCCGGGCGTCGAGGGCGTCCTGGGTCGAGGTGTAGAAGTACTGGGCGATGGTCGGCGCGCCGTCCTTCAGGGCGGCGTCGGCCACGGCCTGCGGGACGGAGAGCCAGTCCGCGCCGGTGACGTGGATCCGGTACTCGGGGTGGGCGGCGGTGAACGTCTCCGCCAACTCCCTGGTCCGGTCCAGGAAGTAGGGCATGAACGGGTAGAGCGGCACCACGATGTCGATGTCGATTCGCTTGCTCATTTCCGGATTCCTTCCTCGGGCCGGGCGATCCAGATGCTCATGCTCCGGGGGCGGCCGGGCCGGGGCACCTCCGTTCTTGCTGAGTCCGGTAGCCGGTGGAAGACCAAGCGCGCAAGCCGTGAGAAGCGGCCACCGGGGCCGGACTGTCAGGCTCGGTTCGTCCGGTGAACCGCCAGCAAGGAGAGGCGTCTCTGATGGCCGAAGCCCCCGAAACCTCCGCCGGCGAACCACGCGGGACCCGCCCGCTGACCGGTTCCGAATACATCGAGAGTCTTCGCGACGACCGGGAGATCTTCCTCTACGGCGACCGGGTCAAGGACGTCACCGCGCACCCGGCGTTCCACAATCCGGTCCGGATGACGGCCCGGCTCTACGACGCCCTGCACGACCCGCAGTACCAGGAGGTGCTGACCACCCCGACCGACAGCGGCCGGGAGGGTTTCACGCACCGTTTCTTCACCACCCCGCGCAGCGCGGACGACCTGGTCGGTGACCAGCGGGCCATCGCCGCCTGGGCGCGCATGAGTTACGGCTGGATGGGCCGCAGCCCCGACTACAAGGCGTCCTTCCTCGGCACGCTCGGCGCCAACGCGGACTTCTACGAGCCGTTCGCGG
Source organism: Streptomyces sp. 1114.5 (assembly GCF_003635085.1). Lineage (NCBI taxonomy): Bacteria > Bacillati > Actinomycetota > Actinomycetes > Kitasatosporales > Streptomycetaceae > Streptomyces > Streptomyces sp. 1114.5. The sequence goes on along the minus strand of NZ_RBXE01000001.1, from coordinate 4,342,782 downwards.
ACAACGCCCGGCGCTGGTACGCCGATTCGCAGGAGAAGGTGCTGTACTGGAACCACGCGATCGTCCATCCGCCGGTCGACCGCAGCCTGCCGCCGGACCAGGTGGCCGACGTCTTCATCCACGCCGAGAAGGAGACCGACGCCGGCCTGGTGGTGTCCGGTGCGAAGGTGGTCGCGACCGGCTCCGCGCTGACGCACTACAACTTCATCGCGCACCACGGCCTGCCGATCAAGGACCGCACCTTCGCCCTGGTGGCGACCGTGCCGATGAACGCACCCGGGATGAAGCTGATCTGCCGCCCGTCCTACACCGCGACGGCGGCGGCGATGGGCAGCCCCTTCGACTACCCGCTCTCCTCCCGCCTGGACGAGAACGACACCATCCTGGTGCTCGACAAGGTGCTCATCCCGTGGGAGAACGTCTTCATCTACGGGCAGCCGGAGAAGATCCGGATGTTCACCGGTCAGTCCGGGTTCATCGAGCGCTTCACCTTCCACGGCTGCACCCGGCTCGCGGTGAAGCTGGAGTTCATCGCCGGGCTGCTGGCCAAGGCCCTGGACATCACCGGCACCGGCGACTTCCGCGGGGTGCAGAGCCGGCTCGGCGAGGTGCTGGCCTGGCGCAACCTGTTCTGGGGGCTGTCGGACGCGGCCGCCCGCAACCCGGTGGCCTGGCGCAACGGCGCGGTGCTGCCCAACTCCCAGTACGGGCTGGCCTACCGGTGGTTCATGCAGACCGGCTACCCGCGGATCCGGGAGATCGTGCTGCAGGACGTGGCCAGCGGACTGATCTACACCAACTCCAGCGCCAAGGACTTCGACAATCCGGAGATCCGGCCCTACCTGGACCGGTTCCTCCGCGGCTCCGGCGGCGTCGACGCGGTCGAGCGGGTCAAGGTGATGAAGCTGCTCTGGGACGCCGTGGGCAGCGAGTTCGGCGGGCGCCACGAGCTGTACGAGCGCAACTACGCCGGGAACCACGAGAACACCCGGATCGAACTGCTCTTCGCCCAGCTCGCCAACGGCCAGCTGGACTCCTACAAGGGCCTGGTCGACGAGTGCCTGGCGGAGTACGACCTGAACGGGTGGACCGTACCCGACCTCGCCTCCTTCACGGACCTGCGGGATTCCGTCCAAGGACTGCTCGACAGCTGATCCCCGGCGCCGACAACCGGCCGGCAACCGGCCGACGACCAGCCGACTGGCAGCCGACAACCAGCGGTCAACCACATCGATGAGGATCGGAGGGCATGGTGGCTTCCCCTTCCCTTCAGGGGCATTTCACGGAACAGGCGCTCAGGACACCGGACGCGATCGCCGTGTCGTCCGGCGAAGTCCGGCTCAGCTACCGCGAGTTGGACGAGCGGGCGAACCGGCTGGCGCACCGGCTGCGGGAGCTCGGCGTCCGCGAGGAGTCGCCGGTCGCCGTCCTGATGCAGCGCTCCGCCGACCTGGTGGTGGCGGTCCTGGCCGCGCTCAAGGCCGGCGGCTGCTACCTCCCGCTGCACAGCGCCTACCCGCTGCAGCGCAAGCAGTGGATCCTGGAGCACTGCGCGGCGCCGGTGCTGCTGACCGACGAGACGATGCGCCGCGACGGACTGCCGGAAGGCGCCGAGGTGGTCGTCGTCGACGGCGAGAAGGGCCTCACGGACTTCCCCGCGACGGCCCCGGTCCTCGCCGACGACCCGGACCGGCTCGCCTACGTCATCCACACCTCGGGCTCGACCGGGGAGCCCAAGGGCGTCGCGATCGCCCACCGGGACGCGCTCGGCCTGGCCCTGGACTCGATCTGGGCGGACGGCCGGCACGAGCGGGTGCTGATGGTGGCGCCGTACGCCTTCAACGTCTCCACCTACGAGTTCTGGGTGCCGCTGCTGCACGGCGGGCGGATCGTGGTGGCCCCGCCGGGCGACCTGGACGTGCACGCCCTGCGCCGGCTCATCGCCGAGGAGCGGATCACCGGCATCCACCTGACCGCCGGGCTGTTCCGGGTGCTCGCCGAGGAGGACCCGGGCTGCCTCGCCGGGGTCCGCGAGGTGCTCACCGGCGGCGACGTCATCGCGCCCGCGGCCGTCCGGCAGGTGCTCGACCACAACCCCGGCCTGACCGTGCGGGCCATGTACGGCGCGACCGAGGCCACCCTGTTCAGCACCAGCTCGCCGATGACGGCCCCGTACCGGGCGGAGGGCGCGGTGGGCGTCGGCCGGCCGATGGACAACGTCCGGCTGCACGTCCTGGACGCCGGGCTGCGGCCGGTGCCGGCCGGCGGGGTGGGCGAGCTGTACATCGCCGGACGCGGCCTGGCCCGCGGCTACTTCGGCCGGCCCGACCTGACGGCCGAACGCTTCGTGGCCAACCCCTTCGACGGGCCGGGCGAGCGGATGTACCGCACCGGGGACCTGGTCCGGGTCGGCCGGGACGACGGGCTCGAATACCTCGGCCGGGCCAACGACCAGCTCAAGGTGATGGGCTTCCGGGTGGAGCCCGCCGAGGTGGAGGCGGCGCTGGCGCGCTACCCCGGCCTGGCCCATGTCGCCGTCGTGGCACGGGAGTCGGAGTCCGGTGAGCGGCGCCTGGTGGCGTACTACGTCCCGGAGTCCGAGGGCATCGAGGCCGGGGCGCTGCGGGCGCACGCGACGGAGCTGCTGCCCGCGTACATGGTGCCGACGGCCTTCGTGGCCGTGCCGGCCCTGCCGCTGACGCCCAACGGCAAGCTGGACCGGCGGGCGCTGCCCGAGCCGGTGACCGGCTCGACCCGCCGGGCGCCGGCGACGGAGCGCCAGCGGCAGCTGTGCGCGCTCTTCGCCGAGGTGCTCGACGTGCCCGAGGTCGGCGTCGACGACAGCTTCTTCGAGCTGGGCGGGCAGTCCCTCACCGCGATGCGGCTGGTCAGCAGGATCCGGGCGGCGCTGGAGGTCGAGCTGACCGTCACCCAGTTCTTCGACGTCCCGTCGGTGGCGGCCCTGGAGGGCCTGCTGGACCGGCCGGAAGGAGCCCGGGAATGAGCGCGGGAACGACCGCAGGAACACCCGCGGGCACGAGCGCGGGCACGACCAACCCCTTCGACGTCGAGGACGCCGAGTTCCTGGTCCTGGTCGACGCGCAGGGCCGGCACTCGCTCTGGCCGGCCGCCCTCCCGGTGCCGGCGGGCTGGACGACCGCCCACGGCCCGGCCGACCGGGCCGCCTCCCTCACCTACGTGAACGTGCACTGGACCGACCTGGGGCGGCCCGACCGCCTCAGCGGGCGCCCGCCGGGGCAGCCCGACAACTGACGAGGAGTCTGGACATGAGCCTTGACGCGAGTCAGGCGACGACCTTCGGCGACATGATCCTCGACCACATCGCGTGCTACGTGGCCGACCTGGCGGCCGCCACCGACTGGCTGGTCGGCGGCTACGGCTTCGAGGTGTACGCGGCCTCGCCCCCGCAGTCGCGCGAGCTGCGCTCGGTGGCACTGGGCCGCAACGGCATCCGGGTGCTGCTCAGCCAGCCCCTGGTGGGCGACCACCCGGGGGCGGCCTACGTCGAGAAGCACGGCGACGGGGTCGCCGACATCGCGCTGCGCGTCCCGGACGCCGCCGCGGCCTTCGCGACGGCCGTCCGGCGCGGCGCCCGGCCGGTCTCGGCGCCGGTCGCGCACGACGGGCTGGTCACCGCCACCATCATGGGCGTCGGCGACATCGCCCACACCTTCGTGGAGCGCCCCGCCGGGGGCGACGACCGGCTGCTGCCCGGCCTGTCGCCGACCGGCACCGGCCCGACCGAGCCGGACTGCGGCCTGCTGGAGGTCGACCACTTCGCGATCTGCGTCGAGCCGAGCCAGATCGACCCCGCGATCACCTTCTACCGCGAGGTCCTGGACTTCGAGCCGACCTTCACCGAGCACATCGAGGTCGACGGCCAGGTGATGATCACCAAGGTGGTGCAGAGCGGCACGGTGACGCTCACCCTGATCGCCCCGGACCAGTCCAAGGTCAGCGGCCACCTGGACTCCTTCCTGAAGGACCACGGCGGCGCGGGCGTGCAGCACATCGCCTTCACCACGGACGACATCGTGCGCTCGGTCGGCGGCATCGCCGCCCGGGGCGTGGAGTTCCTGGGCACCCCGCAGGCGTACTACCGGCTGCTGCCGAGCCGGCTCACCCCGCTGCGGCACGCGGCGCCGGAGCTGGAGCGGCTGAACATCCTGATCGACGAGGACCACGACGGGCAGCTGTTCCAGATCTTCACCCGCTCCGTGCACCCCCGCAACACCCTGTTCCTGGAGATCATCGAGCGGATGGGCGCCCGCACCTTCGGCAGCGGCAACATCAAGGCGCTGTACGAGGCCGTCGAGCACAACCAGGGCAGGGGTGGCCGCGATGACGTCTGACGTGGACGCCGACGGGCGGTTCCGGGCCGCGGTGGAGCGGCTGCGGGTCCCGGGCATGGGCACCGAGGTGGTGGCGCCGCTGCTCTCCCAGCTGGTCCACCTGCTGCGGCCGCGCCGGGTGCTGGAGGTCGGGATGGGGTACACGACCCCGTTCCTGGCGAAGGCGCTGGCGGAGGCGGAGGAGCTGGCCGAGGCCGAGGCCGCCGCGCTGGTCCGCAAGACCCAGCCGTACCTCGCCAAGGGCTGGGAGCTGGACGAGGCGTGGATCGACAGCGAGCCCGCGCTGCTGCTGCCGGCCGCCTACCACGAGCCGTACCGGCCCCGGTTCGTGGCGATCGACGACCTCTCCGACCCCGACTCCTCGGCGGGCCGGGTGACCGAGGCGCTGACCGGACTCGGCCTCGCCGAGCGCGTCACCGTCGTCAACTCCGACATGCGCGGGGCCGTCGGGCGGCTGCCCGCCGAGTTCCGGCCGATCGACTTCGCCTGGGTGGACGCCTGGGACTGCCTCTACTTCTTCGAGAACTTCTGGGAGTTGATCGACCCGGACGGCGGGATCGTGGTCATGCACTACCTGATGACCTACCCCGAGGGCGAGGCGATCCTGGAGTACATCGCCGACACCCAGCGGCTGAAGCCCGGCGAGTTCGAGGTGCTGAACCTGCTGGAGAGCCGCAAGCTCCGGCAGAACAGCATGACCGTGCTGCGGCGCACCGCCGGCAGCCGGCCCCGGCAGTACTCCGACACCGGCCAACGGCCCCGGCTCGGCGGGCAGGTGCGCGCGGACGCCGTCGCGCTGGCCCGCTCCCTGGAGCGACCCGACGCACCGGACGCACCGGACGCCTCCTGAACCGCATCCGAAACACCTGACGCACCCCGAAACACCCGACGCGTCTGACGCACCCGACGCATCTGACGTACCTGACGCACCGTCAACTACCGGGCCGTCCGGGCAATCTGGAAGATGGCATGCCCACGAGGCCTGGCTAGATTGATGCACATCCACTGCGAGCCTTGCGAACAGAGGGGAACCACCGGCATGAGCACACTCTCCGAGGACCCGGACCTCGTCAAGTTCGTCTACTGGGACAACCTCACCTACGCGCCGCCCGGATCCCGCGCGCCCGAGGAGTGGGACCCCAAGCTCGGGGCCAAGCTCTACGAGAGCTACCTCGACCACTGCGTCGAGGCCGAACGCCTCGGCTACGCCGGACTCAGCGTGCCGGAGCACTTCGGCCCGTCCTCGCTGTCCCCGCACCCGAACGTCATGCTGGCCGCGCTCGCCGCGCGGACGACCCGGGCCCGGCTCGTCTCCGGCGTCAACCTCGCCCTGCTGCACCACCCGCTCCACCTCGCCGAGCAGTTCAACATGATCGACGTGCTCTCCGGCGGCCGGCTGGAGATCGGCCTCGGCCGACGCGGGGACCGTGCCCTCTTCGAGAAGAACGTTGACATCATCGACGGCGCCGTCAACCGGATCGACCACCCGGTCGCGCCGGCCGACCTCACGCCCACCACGTCGGCCTTCCTCCAGGAGGCCGAGGTCGCCAAGGTCACCGTCTGGCCCCGGCCGGTCCAGCCGCAGGTGCCGCTCTGGGTGGCGGCGGAGACCGACGAGTCGCTGGCCACCGCGGCCCGCCGCGGCTGGAACGTCTTCACCGGTCTGAACCTCGACCCGGCCGCGGGCGGCATGTCCAAGATCAGCGTGGAGGAGATGGTCGCCCGCCTGCACCGCTACTTCGAGGTCGGCAAGGAGCACGGCCACGAGCTGTCCATGGCCAACACCGCGGCCAGCTGCTTCACCGTGATCGCCGACACCGACCGCGAGGCCGCCGAGCTGGTGCGCGACGGTTTCATGTCGCACGTTTCCGCCGCCGGCGGCTTCCTGGCCCGGATGGCCGGGGCCGCACCCGACGACAGCCCGCTGGAGCAGCTGGCGAAGGAGGGCGACACCGGCGTGCAGGGCGTGTTCGAGGCGCCCGCGGACTCCTACCTGCGCAACCCCTTCGCCCTGGTCGGATCGGTCGAGACGGTCCGGGCCAAGCTGGACGCCCTGGTGGCCGGCGGCTTCCGGCGCTTCGTGCTGCTCTGCGGCGGGGTCGGCAACGCCCACGAGCTCGGCTGGCAGTCCGCCACCGCGATGGCCCGCGACGTGGCGCCCGAGCTGTTCGCCAAGACGGCCGCCCTCGCCCCGACGGCCGAGTAGCGACGAACGAGCATGACCGACACGACCGTTGACCCGACCGGCCCGGTGGTGATCACGCCCGGGGACCCGAGGTACGAGAACCTCGTCCAGGGCTACAACCACCGCTTCGTCGGACGCCCCGACCAGGTGCGCCTGGTGACCAGTACCGAGGACGTGGTGGCCGCCGTCGACGAGGCGGTGGCGGCCGGCCGGCGGATCGCGGTCCGAAGCGGCGGGCACTGCTTCGAGGACTTCACCGCCTCCCCGGACGTCCAAGTGCTGCTGGACGTCTCCCAGTTGAACCGCATCTCCTACGATCCCGGGCGCCGCGCCATCGAGGTCGGCTCCGGCGCCCTGCTCGGGGACGTCTACCGGACGCTCTTCAAGCGCTGGGGCGTGACGATCCCCGCCGGCACCTGCCTGGACGTCGGTGTCGGCGGGCACATCGCGGCCGGCGGCTACGGCCCCCTCTCGCGCCGTGACGGCCTGGTCGTCGACCACCTCCACGCCGTCGAGGTGGTGGTCGTCGACGAGTCCGGCCGGGCGCGGGCGGTGGTGGCGACCGCCGACCCCGAGGACCCGCACCGCGACCTCTGGTGGGCCCACACCGGCGGCGGCGGCGGCAACTTCGGCGTGGTCACCCGGTACTGGCTGCGCACCCCGGGGGCCGACTCCGCCGACCCGGCCGAGCTGCTGCCCAGGGCCCCGGCCCGGGTGTGGAAGCGGCTGGTGATGTGGCCCTGGGCGGAGATGACCGAGCAGGCCCTGACCACCCTGCTGCGCAACTACTGCACCTGGTACGAGCAGAACGAGGCCGTCTCGCCGGCGGCCGGCCTGTGGAGCAACCTGATCGTCACCCACCGCAACTCCGAGGCCTTCGGCATGGTCGTGGTGATCGACCAGGAAGGGCCGGAGGCCGAGAAGGTGCTGGCCGAGCACTACGAGTCGGTCACCGCCGGGGTCGGCGTGGAGCCGTCGGTGCACACCGTCGAGGTCGTCCCCTGGCTGAGCTCCTGGCTGCCCTCGTACAGCTTCCCGAACGACCCCAAGGGCCGCTACAAGGACAAGGCCGCCTACCTGCGCAAGGGCTTCACCGATCACCAACTCGCGGTGATCTGGCGGTACCTGAGCGACCCGGCGCACAGCAACCCGACGTCCTGCCTGGTGGTCGCCGGCTTCGGCGGGAAGGTCAACACCGTCCCCTCCGACGCCACCGCCACCGCCCAGCGGGACTCGATCCTCAAGGTGCTCTACGGCGGCGGGGTCTGGCAGTCCGCCGACCAGGACGAGGCCTGCATCGCCTGGGTCCGGGAGTTCTACCGCGAGGTGCACGCCGGGACGGGCGGCGTCCCCGTCTGCGACGGGCGCACCGACGGCGCCTACATCGGCTACCCCGACAGCGACCTGGCCGACCCGGCCTGGAACACCTCCGGGGTGCCCTGGTCGGCGCTCTACTACGGCGCCAACTACCCGCGCCTGCAGCAGGTCAAGCACACGTACGACCCCCGGAACGTGTTCCGCCACGCACTGTCGATCCAACCACCTTACGAAAAGCCGGACTTGCTGGAGGATCAGGATGCTTGAGGACAAGGTCGTCGTGGTCTCGGGGGTCGGCCCCGGTCTGGGGCGGTCGATCGCCCTGCGCGCCGCACAGTCCGGGGCGGACGTGGTGCTCGCCGCCCGGACCGAGTCCCGGATCGCGGAGATCGCCCGCGAGGTCGAGGCCACCGGGCGCCGGGCGCTGGCGGTGCCGACCGACATCACCGACGACGAGTCGGCCTCCGCCCTGGTCAAGGCCGCGACGGACGCCTTCGGCCGGGTCGACGCCCTGGTCAACAACGCCTTCGCGGTGCCCCCGCTGGTCGACCTCGGCGAGGTCGACTTCGCGGACGTCCGCGCCGGCTTCGAGACCAACGTCTACGCGGCGCTGCGGCTCACCCGGCTCTTCTCCCCCGCGCTGGCCGAGCACCGGGGATCGGTCGTCATGATCAACTCGGCGGTGATCCGGCACTCCAAGCGGCTGTTCGGCAGCTACAAGATGAGCAAGGCCGCCCTGCTGTCGCTGGCCCAGAGCCTCGCCACCGAGCTCGGCCCGCAGGGGATCCGGGTGAACACCGTGGCCCCCGGCTACATCTGGGCGGACGCGCTGCGCGAGGGCTTCGGCCAGTGGGCGAAGCAGCGCGAGGTCACCGTGCAGGACATCTACGACGAGGTCGCGGCCACCCTCGACCTGGGCCGGCTGCCCGAGCCGGACGAGGTCGCCGACTCCGTGCTGTTCCTGCTCTCCCCGCTCTCCCGGGCCGTCACCGGCCACTGCCTGGACGTCAACGCCGGCGAGTACCACCACTGACCCCACCGAGAGCCACTGGCGCCACTGGCATCACTGGCGCCACTGCCACCACTGGCGCCACTGCCACCACTGGACCGTCCGGACCGAACAGGGAAGTCGAGGAGCAACGGTGACACAGAACACGGAGCCGTCCGGGGCGCTGGCCACCGGACCGGGGCGCGCGAGACCCGCCAAGGCGGCTGCGGCCCGGCCGAGTTGGTGGCAGAGCCCATGGGTGGCGGCACTGGCCGTCCTCGTGGTGTTCAACCTCCTGTACGCCTTCCCCCGCTACCTGACCGGCGGGCCGGGACAGGCCCGGATCCCGCTCGACCCCTCCTTCCCGGCGCACTACGCGGTCCTGGTGGGGCACGTCGTCTTCGGCAACATCTCGCTGGTGACGGTCTTCCTCCAGGCCCTCCCGTGGATCCGCCGCCACTACCCCCGGGTGCACCGGGTGAGCGGCCGGGTGTACATCTTCGCCGGGGCGCTGCCGGGCGGGCTGCTGGCCCTGGTGCTGCTGCCGTACTCCACGGCGCCGAGCGGCCAGATCGGGCTGGCGATGATGGGCGTGCTCTGGCTGCTCACCACCGTGCTCGGGCTCAGGGCCGCTCTGCAGCGCCGGTTCGTCGACCACCGCCGCTGGATGGTCTACAGCTTCGCGATGGCCCTCGGCACCAGCTGGGGCCGGGTGGTGGTCGAGCTGATGGCGCACATCCCGGGCTTCAAGATCGACCTGCCGACCCTGCTCGACGTGGCCAACTGGGCGGGCTGGGTGCTCAATCTGCTGGTCGCCCACTGGTGGCTGGAGCGGACCGGCCCCCGGGCGGCCCACCTGGTGCGCTGACCTCGTCCCACCCCGTCCGCGGCCGGCCGTGAACCCTCACGGCCGGCCGCGCACGTGTGTCCCGGCCCAACTCTGGCCCGCACCGAAGACGGGCGCCGGAACGTCGAGAACGGGCCGTCGGCTCCGACGTCTCCTGTGGAGGCCTCGGGAGACGCCCGGCGGTCACGGTCCAAGGAGTGAGAATCATGAAGTACCTGCTCGTGATGCACATGGACTCGGCGCTGTGGGACGGCCTGTCCGTGGACGAGCAGCAGGAGGTCCACGCGGGCCACGGCGACTTCATGAAGCTCATCAAGGAGTCCGGCGAACTCGTCACCACGCACGCGCTGGCGGTGCCGGAACAGTCCACGACCGTCCGGGTCCGCGACGACACCCCGGTGCGCACCGACGGCCCGTACCTGGCCGGCCCGGCCTTCGTCTGCGGCTTCTACCTGGTCGACGTCGAGACCAGGGAGCGGGCGATCGAGCTGGCCGGGCTGATCCCGGATGCCCGGCACACCGGGGTCGAGGTCCGTCAGGTGATGTTCGACCAGGGCCTGGAGATGTGAACGGCAGCGGCGGGCCGGGCCACCGAGGGCCCGGCCCGCCGCTCCGTGCGGAACCGCTTCGAGCAGGATCAGCAGGTCAGTCGACGATCTCCATCTGGCCCATCATGCCCGCCGAGGAGTGCTCCAGCATGTGGCAGTGGTACATGTAGCGCCCGAGGTAGTCGTCGAAGGTCGCCTGGAGGCGCACGGAGGTGCCGGGCGGGACCGGCACGGTGTCCTTCCGGCCGATGTCGCCGGGCAGCGGCGGCCGGCCGTCCCGGTCGAGCACCCGGAACTCGGTCAGGTGCAGGTGGAACGAGTGCTGGATCGGCCCGTACTTGGTGGCGGTGTCGCCGTTGGTGACCGTCCAGATCTCGGTGGTGCCGCGCCGGATCCGCTGGTCGACCCGGTCCGCGTCGAACGGCAGGCCGTTGACCAGGCCGACCGGCGTGCCGTTCAGGTCGAAGGAGAGCGTCAGCTCGCGGTGGACGGTGGCCGGCGGCAGGTCGGGCAGCGGGCGCAGCGTGCCGGGCAGCCGGCTGCGGTCGCGCTCCCTGCGGTCCACCGTGAAGCAGAGCACCGGCTCGATCCGGTCGTCGCCGGTGAACTGGCCCTGGTTGGTGAGCATCGCCTTGCTGCCGACGGCCAGCCCGGAGAAGTCCACCACCAGGTCCAGCCGTTCGCCGGCGGCGAGCGGGAAGTCCGTCCCGGTGCGGTCGACGGGCGCGGGCAGCAGGCCGCCGTCCGAACCGATCTGGTGGACGGGCAGGGAACCGAAGTTGAGCTTCAGGTACCGCAGGGTGGAGCTGTTCAGCACCCGGAGGCGGTACTTGCGCGCGGCCACCGGGAACCACGGCTTCGAGCGGCCGTTGACCAGGATGACGTTCCGTGCCGCCGGATCCCCGTGCACCAGGCCGCCGTTCGGGTCGAACTGCGCGTCGCGGATGGCGATCGGGACGTCGTACTCGCCGCTCGGCAGGCGCAGCCGGCTCTCGTCCTCGCCCTCGATGAGGTAGAAGCCGTGCATGCCGCGGTAGACGTGCTCGGCCTCCAGGTGGTGGCTGTGGTCGTGGTACCAGAGGGTGGCTCCGGGCTGCCGGTTCGGGTACTCGTAGCGCCGTTCGGCCCCCGGGTCGATGACCTGCATCGGGTGGCCGTCGCTGTCGGCCGGGACGTGGCCGCCGTGCAGGTGCACATTGGCGGTCTCGGGCAGCCTGTTCCGGTAGGTGACCAGGACGCGGCGGCCCTCCCGGGCCCGGATGGTCGGGCCGACGAAGCTGCCGCCGAAGGTCAGGCACGGGGTCCGGACGCCGGCTTGCAGTTCCAGGTCGGCGGGCAGGATGTCGAGCCGGTAGACGTCGGTGTCCTCGGTCCGGGCCACCGGACGCAGGGTCGGTGGCACCGGCATCCGTACGGAGAACGGCCCCTTGGCGCTCCCCCGGCCGGGCTGTCCGGGGGGCTCCGGGTCGCCGAGGGCCAGTGCGCTCACCGGCAGCGCCACGCCGGTGGCGGCGGCGAGGCCCGCGAGGCCCAGAAATCGTCGCCTGTACAGGGTGTCCTCCCCAGGTCGTTCGGTCGGTGGTGCGGGACGGCGGTCCGGGCGTCAGGCGTAGCTGACGACCGCGCGGAAGCGGACCTCGCCGCGCTCGACCCGGTCGAGCGCCTCGGCGACCCGCTCCTTGGCGAAGGTCTCCACCATCGGGGTGACGGCCCCGGAGGCGACCAGGTCGAGGGCTTCGGTGAGCTGGTCGAGGCCGTTGTGGGTGGCGCCGATCACCTGCTGGCGCTGCGCCCAGAACGGGCTGGTGGGCGGAATCGTGAAGGAGTTCACCGGGTCGATGGTGGCGAGCACGAGCCGGCCGTTCGGCCGCAGGCCCTGCAGGGTGTCGGTGGCGGCCCGGTAGGAGGTGCCGGTCACCAGGACGACGTCGGCGCCGCCGGCCGCCCGCAGCTGCTCCCCGTCGGCGACCACGTGGTCCGCGCCGAGCGTCCGGGCCAGGCCGTGCTTGTCCGGGGAGCTGGTGACGGCCACCGTCTCGAAGCCGGCGGCGTGGGCGAACTGCACGGCGAGGTGGCCGAGTCCGCCGATCCCGAGGACCGCGACCCGCTCGTGCGGCTCCGGGTTCGCGGCGCGCAGCGCGCTCCACGCGGTGTACCCGGCGCACAGCACGGGCGCGGCGTTCTCGTACGAGAGGGCGTCCGGCAGCAGCACGGTGCTGTCGGCCGCGACCGCCACGTACTCGGCGTGGCCGCCCTGGACGGTGAGGCCGCTCATCACAGACTCCGGGCAGTTCATGCCGGACTGTCCGGTGAGCGGGAGGTTGAGCCGGCAGTACTCGCACCGGCCGCAGGTGGACTGCACCCAGGTGGTGCCCACCCGGTCACCGACCCGGCGGGTGGTCACGCCCGGGCCGACCTCGACGACCTCGCCCGCGGCCTCGTGCCCGACCACCACCGGGTCGAGCGGCGGGAAGGGGAACACGCCCTGGCTGACCCACAGGTCGTTGTGGCAGACCCCGCAGGCGTGCACCCGGATCAGCACCTGACCGGGCCCGGCCTTCGGGGTGGGGATCTCGCGCAGTTCCCAGCGCGCCTTCGCCTCGGGTACGACAGCTGCCCACATGGTTCGGACCACCCTTCCGGTCAGCGGCTCTGCGGCGTGAGGCGGACCGGGAGGGTCTCCACGCCGTTCATGATGAAGGTGACCTGCGGCGACAGGTCCTGTGCGGGGACGGCGAGTTCGAGGTCGGGGAAGCGCCGGAACAGCGCGGCGAGGGCGATCTCGGCCTCCATCCGGGCCAGCGGCATGCCGATGCAGCGGTAGATGCCGTGGCCGAAGGAGAGGTGTTCCTTGTTCGGCCGGGTGGCGTCGAAGGTGTGCGCGCTGTCGCCGTGGACGGTGCGGTCGCGGCCCGCCGCCGCGAAGTTGATCAGAACCGGCTCGCCCTTGGCGATGACCACACCGCCGAGCTCGATGTCCTCGACGGCGAAGCGGAACGGCAGGTGGGCGACGGGCGCCTCGGCGCGCAGCGTCTCCTCGATCACGTCCGCCCAGGTCACCTTGCCGTTCTTCAGCAGCGCCAGCTGCTCGGGGTGGGTGAGCAGGGCGCGGGTCGCGTTGGCCAGCAGGTTCATCACCGGCTCGGTGCCGGTGGCGAGCAACAGGTGCAGGGTGCCGACGAGTTCGGAGTCGTTCAGCCGGGAGCCGTCCTCCGCCTGGGCCTGGACCAGGTCGCTGGTCAGGTCGTCCCCGGGGTCGCGGCGCTTGGACTCGACGAACTCCGCCATCTCCCGGTGCCACTGGGCGACGTTGGCGGCCGACTCCTCGGGGGTGAGGGTGGTGTCGATGTTCGCCTCGCCGCCGCGCAGCATCTGCACGCGGTCCTCGGCGGGCACGCCGAACAGGTCGCAGATCACCCGGGCCGGCATCGGGCGGGCGAAGCGGGCCTTGAGGTCCACCACCTCGCCGGGTGCGCAGCCGTCGAGTTCGTCCAGCAGCTCGTCGACGGCCTTCTGCACCTCGGGCCGCAGCGCCTCGACGCGACGCGGGGTGAAGGCGCCGGCGGTCAGCTTCCGCAGCCGGGTGTGGTCGGCGCCGTACCGGGTGGTGAGGTTGTCCATCAGCACCCAGCCGATGAGCGGGAAGTCCTCGCCGATCCGGCCCTCGGCGAAGGCCGTCCAGTGCTGCCGCGGGTCCTTGGAGAGGCGGTGGTCGGACAGGGCCTGCCGGGCGAGCTCCTGGTCGGCGATCGACCAGGCGAGCACGCCGCCGGGCAGTTCGATCCGGGCGACCGGGCCGTTGGCCCGGATCCGGGCGGCCTCGCCGTGGATGTCGCGTCCGGCGGGGTCGAGGACGACGGGGGCGGGGTTTTCCATGGCAGCCTCCGGGCTGTCGGTGCGGGAGACGGACAGGGGTACGGACGGGCGTGCGGCCGTGCGCTCGTGCGCGCAGGGGTACGGACGGGCGTGCGGGCAGGCAGGAGCACGGGCAGGGCCGCCGCGGGTGCGGCCCTGCCCGGCAGGGGTATCGCCCTACAGGTACAGGGTGTTGGGCCCGAGGCCGCAGGCGATCCGGCCGTAGAGTTCGAGGTTGGTGTTCGGGTGGAGGATGGCGTGCAGGTTGAGGGCCTGGACGTCCCGCTCGATGCGCTGGATCGGGACGGCGGAGTAGATCGAGGAGCCGCCGCTGGCGGTGTTGAGGATGTCCACCGCCTCCTTGGTGCGCGCGCAGACCCCGCCGAGGTCGAGCCTGATCCTGGCCCGCTCCTCCAGCGTCCACTCCTCGCCGGTGGGGCCCTTGGTGTCGATCAGGGCGGCGGCGCGGTGGGCGTGGAACTCGGCCTCGTCGATCCTGGTGATGGCGTCGGCCACCTGGAGGTGGGTCACCGGGGCCTCGGACTGCTCGGTGTAGTCGGTGTAGCTGATCTTCCGGCCGGGGAGCCGCTCGAAGAACGCCTCCCGGGCGGCGCGGCCCAGCCCGAGGGCGGGCGCGGCCACAGTGGCACAGGCGGTGGGCATGAACGGCGCCCGGTAGATGGGGGATTCGGCGTTCGCGGCGGAGCGGTGCCGGCCCTGGAGGACCGGGACCATCGGCAGCACCCGCGCCTCGGGGACGAACAGGTCGGTGGCGATGGTGGTCACGCTGCCGGAGCCGCGCAGGCCGACGGTGTGCCAGTCGTCGACGATCTCCAGCTCCGCGAGCGGCACCGCCACCATGATCGGCTGCGGCCCCTCCGGGGTCATCAGCACGGCCGCGTTGGTGTTCCAGCTGCTGTGCAGGGCACCGGAGTTGAAGGACCACTTGCCGTTGAGCAGCACGCCGCCCTCGGCCGGGACGGCGACCGCGGTCGGGCTGAGGATGCCGCTGACGCGGACCCCGGGGGCGGTGAAGATCTCGTCCTGCACCTCGTCCGGGAAGAGGCCGGCCATCCAGGAGCTGATCGCGTAGACCGACATGACCCAGGCCGTGGAGCCGTCGCCGCGGGCCAGCTCGGCGATCACGTCCACGACGGTGCGCATGTCCGACTCGTAGCCGCCGTAGCGGACCGGTACCCGCAGCTGCAGCAGCCCGGAGTCGGCCAGGGCGGCCAGGGTGTCGTCGGACAGTCGGCGGTTCTCCTCGTGCCACACCGCGTTCTTCTGCAGCAGCGGCACCAACTCTGCTGCGCGGCTGACGAGTTCTTCCCTCGACGGGGATTCCTTGGCTGTCATCCGGGGGCTCCTCCGAGGTGGCGCGGCCCGCAGCGGACGGCTGACCGTCCGGGCCGCGGTCGTTGGTCGTTGACCGTTGGTCGTTGATCGGCCCTGTCGAGGCTGACACCCGGGCGGGGTGCTCGCATCTCCCTGATTGCGGCGCGCCGGGCGGCCCCACTACCGGTATTCGCGTCAACCGACCAGCGCAATCAAGGAGTTGTCGCACCTCCCGACCAGGTGTGAGGCTGGCCGCCACCCCGGCCTGCGCGATCGCGGCCGCGGGACCACCGGAGAAGGAGAACACCATGTCCGCCACTCCCTCGTCCAAGACCACCGAAGCCGCCCTGCGCGCCGTCCCCGAGCAGATCGTCGCGGCCTGGGCGCAGCACGACGCCGACGGCTTCGCCGAGGCGTTCACCGAGGACGCGACCCTGATCCTGCCCGGGGACATCTACCTGACGAGCCGCCAGGCGATCCGCGCCTTCATGACGCAGGCCTTCGCGGGCCCGTTCAAGGGCACCCGGGTCACCGGGCAGCCGACGTCGATCCGTGCGCTGGCCGACGGCGTGGCCGTGCTGGTCACCCAGGGCGGCGTGCTGGCCCCCGGGGACACCGAGGTGACGGCCGAGCGGGCGATCCGCGCGACCTGGGTGCTGGCCAAGCAGGGCGACGACTGGCGGATCGCCTCGTACCAGAACACCCCGATCGCCGGCTGAACGACCCGATCGCCGGCTGAAGCGCCGCAAGCAGCAGCCCCCGGCACGCCGTCCGCACCTCCCGCCCCCGCCCGTCCCGCCGACCCGTCGGCCCACCGAGAGGACCCGGTATGCGTCCCTTCCGTATCGACATCCCGCAGGAAGCCCTCGACGATCTGAACCGCCGGCTCGCGGCGACCCGCTGGCCCGGTGAACTGCCGGGCGTGGGCTGGGAGCGCGGGGTGCCGCTCGGCTACCTGAAGGAGCTGGCCGAGTACTGGCGCACCGGCTTCGACTGGCGCAAGGCCGAGGAGCACCTGAACTCGTTCCCGCAGTTCCTGACCGAGATCGACGGCGTGGACGTCCACTTCCTGCACGTCCGCTCGCCGGAGCCGGGCGCCGTGCCGTTGGTCATCACCCACGGCTGGCCCGGCTCGGTGGCCGAATTCCTGGACGTCATCGGGCCGTTGACCGACCCGCGGGCACACGGCGGCGACGCCGCCGACGCCTTCCACGTGGTCGTCCCCGCCCTGCCCGGGTACGGCTTCTCCGGCCGGCCGCAGGAGACCGGCTGGGACACCGCCCGGGTCGGCCGGGCCTGGGCCGAGCTGATGCACCGGCTCGGCTACGAGCGCTACCTGGTCCAGGGCGGCGACTGGGGCATGCCGGTCTCGCTCCAGCTCGCCCTGGCCGATCCGGAGCACGTCGCGGGCGTGCACCTCAACATGCTCGCCACCTTCCCGCCGCAGGATCCGGCGGAACTGGCGAAGCTGGCCGGCTCGGACCTGGCCCGGCTGCAGTTCGCCGCGCACTTCGAGCAGGACGGGGCCGGCTGGCGGAAGATCCAGTCCACCCGGCCGCAGACCCTCAGCTACGGTCTGACCGACTCTCCGGTGGGGCAACTCGCCTGGATCGTCGAGAAGTTCAAGGAGTGGACGGCCGCCGAGTCGGTGCCGGAGGACGCGGTGAGCCGCGACCGCCTGCTGACCAACGCCGCGATCTACTGGTTCACGGCCTCCGCCGGTTCCAGCGCCCAGCTCTACTACGAGTCCAACCGGCTCGACGTGGACTTCATCCGCACCTGGGCCGGCCCCTGGCCGCTGGCCGCGCCGGTCGGGGTGGCCGTGTTCCCCGAGGACGCCGTCCGGCCGATCCGCCAGTGGGCCGAGCAGATCCTGCCGACCCTCACCCACTGGTCCGAGTTCGACCGCGGCGGGCACTTCGCGGCGCTGGAGGAACCCGAGCTGTTCGTCGGCGACGTCCGCGCCTTCGCCCGCCAGGTGCGCCAACTCCCCTGAGGCTTTCCCGAAACCACTCCAACGGTACCGATCAGAAAGGGAGTCGACTTGTCCATCATCCTCAGGACCCGCGGCGTCGGGCGCCGCGGGCGCCGCACCCCCGGCTGGGCCGGATTCACCGCGCTGGCAGCCCTCGTGCTGGCGATCGGACCCGGCATGGCCGCCCCAGGGCCGGAGGCCGCGCCCGATCCGGCGGCCGTCGCGGAGAGCCACGGCCGCGGGGCCCACGCACGGGACTGGCCCCTTTCCAACGGCGATCTGACCAACACCCGCAACGTGACCCGGACGGCGATCGACTCCCGGACCGTCAAGGACCTCAAGGTCAAGTGGCGGCTGCCACTGGAGGGCAAGCCGACCTTCGCCGGCGTCATGGCCTCCAATCCGATCGTGGTCGGCGACACCGTCTACCTGATCAATCTGGACTCGGACGTCACCGCGGTGGACAAGGAGACCGGGAAGGTCCGCTGGAAGCGCGTCTTCGACAGCCCCTCGGTCGGGCCGAACGGCGTCGCGTACTCCCACGGCCTGCTCTTCGGGACGACGTTCACCGGCGTCTTCGCCCTCGATCCGGCGACCGGCCGGACGGTCTGGACGCGGGAACTGATCCCGGCCGGCCAGGGCGGCATCGACGTCGCGCCCCACGTGTACGAGGACACCGTGGTGGTCAGCACCGTCCCGAACACCTTCGGCAAGTACGTGCCGGGCGCCATGGGCACCATCTACGCGCTGGACGCCGCCACCGGCAAGGAGCGCTGGAACTTCAACACCATCAAGGACGGCGACCTCTGGGGCCATCCGGAGATCAACAGCGGCGGCGGCACCTGGTACGCCCCGGCCCTCGACTCGCACGGGCGGCTCTTCGTCACCATCGCCAACCCCGCCCCGCTCCCCGGGACTCCCGAGTACCCCAACGGCGCCAGCCGGCCGGGCCCCAACCTCTACACCAACTGCCTGCTGGCCATCGACAGCAGGACCGGCAAGCTGCTCTGGTACCAGGCGACCGCGCCGCACGACATCCGGGACTACGACCTCCAGGACCCGCCGATCGTCACCACCACCCAGGTCAACGGCGTGCGCACCGAAGTCGTGCTCGCCGCGGGCAAGATGGGCAAGGTCTTCGCCTACCGGGCCGACAACGGCACCCCGCTGTGGACACTGTCGGTCGGCACCCACATGAACGACGAGGGCCCGCTGCCGGACACCCCGACCGTCGTCATGCCGGGCATCCTCGGCGGCGTCGAGACCCCGATGGCGCTCTCCCGCGGCCGGCTGTTCGTGCCGTGGGTCGACACCCCGAGCACACTCACCGCCACCGGCGGGCTCCAACTGCCCGACTACAGCGTCGGCCGCGGCGGCCTCACGGCGGCGGACGTGTCCACCGGCAAGGTGCTCTGGAAGCGGGACCTGCCGCAGATGGCGCTCGGGGCCGCCACGGTGGCCAACGACGTGGTCTTCACCTCCACCTTCGACGGCCAGGTCTTCGCCTTCGACACCGCCACCGGCAAGACGCTCTGGTGCGACAAGACGCCGGCCGGCATCATCTCCTTCCCCGCCATCAGCGGGAACACGCTGTTCGTCGGTGCGGGCGCCCCCGGGCTCTCGGGCTCCTCGCAGTTCGAGCTGATCGCCTACTCGCTCTGACCCTCTCCTGATCCCTCCGGATCCCCGCACTGATCTCTGTTCTGATCGCTGCACTGATCGCTGTCAGACGGCCACCGGCCCGGCGTCCCACGCCGCGCCGGTGGCCGTCGTGCGTGCGTCCCGGGGACGCCCCGCCCGCCCGAAGCCCTCGCGCACGACGGCCCGTCGGAAGATCTCCGAAAAATTCTCCCGCCCGATGTCGAGACGCGCCGCCCGGCTCCGTCTACCAAGTGCCGGGCTCGGACCCCGGCGGTCGAGGACCCCGTGCCTCGACACCGCGCGGTCGTCGGGGAAGGAGTGGACGCCCTCCCCGGCGACCGCCGTCCTCCGCCGCCCCCCGGCAAAGGAGCCCAACAGGGACCACCGAGAGTGACCGGACGCCCGCAGCCCGGCCCCCGGAGCGCCCGCGGACGGTGTCCGCCCGAGGCCCGTCACCGCTGGCGCAAGCCCCCGGGCCTTCTCTCGTCGTGCGGTGCACAGCGGCCCCGACAGGCCCGATCCGGCAGCCTCCGAATGGCCTCCGTACACGGTCCGACCTGTGCTTTCCCGGGTCAAACCGGTGATCGTCCGGCCTGTCCCGCGGCCTCGGACGGTTCTTGACCATGCTTTCCGGACGCTGCTACACATCGACCCGTCGCCGACCGCACGTAGGCGGCTGATCTTCTGTGGGCACGACCGTGGAGGAGCCGTGGTGCAATCACCGACCGTAATGGCCGATGGACTGGACTTCCCGACCAGCCTGGCCTTCGACGACCAGGGCCGGGTCTACCTGGCCGAGTCCGGACTCCCCTTCGGAGGCGCCGCCCCGGGCGGCCGGATCTGGCGTCTGGAACCGGGAACCGACACCTCCGCGCGCACGCTGCTCGCCGACGGCCTGGCCGCCCCGGTGACCGGGCTGCTCTGGCACCAGGGCCACCTGTACGTCTCCGAGGGCGGTGCCGGCCGGATCACCCGGATCGGCCCGGACGGCGGGCGGACGGTCATCGTCGACGGCATGCCGGGGCCCGGCAACTACCACATCGACATGGCCGTGGCCGGGCAGGACGGGAAGCTGTACTTCGCCCAGGGGGCGATGTCCAACCTGGGGATCATCGGCCTGGACGCCTACGAACTCGGCTGGCTGGGACGGCTTCCGCACTCCTACGACGTCCCCGGCCTCGACGTGGTGCTCACCGGCGTCAACGTCACCACCGACGACCCGCTGGCCGGGCGGCCCGGCGCGAAGACCACCACCGGGGCGTTCGTCCCGTTCGGCACCCCGACCACCCCCGGGCAGCGGATACCCGCCGGACTGCCGTGCAGCGCGGCCGTGCTCCGCTGCGACCTCGACGGCGGCAACCTGGAGCTGGTCGCCTGGGGCATGCGCAACGCCTTCGGCCTGGGCTTCCTGCCGGACGGCCGGCTGCTGGCCGTCGACCAGGGCGCCGACGACCGCGGCAGCCGGCCGATCGGCAACGCCCCGGACCTGCTGTTCGAGGTCCGCGAGGGTGCCTGGTACGGCTGGCCGGACTTCGTCGGCGGCATCCCGGTGACGGACCCGGCATTCAAGCCCACCCGCGGCCCGCAGCCGACCTTCCTGCTCGCCAACCACGACGAACTCCCCGCCCCCGAACGGCCGGTGCTCGACTTCGAGTCCCACGTCGCGGCCACCAAGTTCGCCGTGGCCCCGCCGCGGTCGCCGCTGGCCGGGCAGCTGGTGGTCACGCTGTTCGGGGACGAGGCGCCGATGACCCTGCCGCCGGGCGGTCCGCAGCTCGGCCGCGACCTGCTGCTGGTCGACCCGGCCGACTGGTCCACCCGGGGCCTGCCCGCCGGCCCGCCGCTGCACCGGCCGATCGACGTCGGCTTCGCCCCGGGCGACGACGCGCTGCTGATCCTGGACTTCGGCGAGTTCGAGATGACCGACCACGGCGTCGAGGCCCGCAAGGGCACCGGCCGGCTCTGGCGCTGGACCGGCTGGGACCAGGCCTGAAGCGTGTCATCTCCGTTCGACGACAAGGGAGTTGCACCATGGCAGGCAGAAGCGGACTCTGGCTGATCGGCGGCAGGGGATCGGTGGCAACCACGGCCGTCTGCGGCCTCGCCGCGCTGCGGGCCGGGCTCGTTCCCGCGACCGGCAGCGTCAGCGAACGGCTCGGCCTCGACCCGGCCGTCTTCCCCGGCTGGTCCGAGCTGGTCACCGGCGGTCATGACCTCGTCCCCACGCCGCTGGGCAAGCGGGCGGAGGAGCTCGCCGCCGCCGGTGTGCTGCCCGGCTGGCTCCCGTCGGCGGTCGCCGAGGAACTCGACGCCGCCGACCGGGAGATCCGCCGCGGCTACGACCCGGCCGACCCGGCCGACCAGCCGCCCACCCAGGCCGAGGCCGCGGCCCGACTCGCCGCCGACATCGCGGAGTTCCGGCGCTCGCACGGCCTGGAGCGGGTCGTGGTGGTCAACGTGTCCTCCACCGAGCCCCCGCTCCCGCCGGCCCCCGAACTCGCCGACCTCGCCGCCCTCGAACCGGCCCTCGCCCAGGCCGGACGGCGGGTGCTCGGCCCGTCCGCCCTCGCCGCGTACGCCGCGTTCTCGGCCGACTGCCCGTACGTCGACTTCACCCCGTCGCCCGGCCTGCGCATCCCGGCGGTCACCGAACTCGCGGACCGGCGCGGCCTGCCGTACGCGGGCTGCGACGGCAAGACCGGCGAGACCCTGCTGCGCAGCGCGCTGGCACCGATGTTCATCGCCCGCGGGCTGCGGGTGCGGTCCTGGGCGGGGACCAATCTGCTCGGCGGCGGGGACGGCGCCAACCTCGGCCAGGAGGGCCGCGCCCAGGGCAAGTTGGCGGCGAAGTCGCGCGGGCTGGCCGCGCTGCTCGGCGAGCAGGTCACCGCGCCGCTGCACATCGACCACGTGCCGGACCTCGGCGAGCGCAAGGTCGCCTGGGACCACGTCTCCTTCGAGGGCTTCCTGGGCACCGCGATGAGCCTCCAACTGAGCTGGGACGGCTACGACTCGACGCTGGCCGCGCCGCTGGTCCTCGACCTCGCCCGCCTGGTGGCCGGGGCCCACGCGGCCGGACAGCGCGGGCCGCTCGGCGCGCTGGCCTTCTTCTTCAAGGACCCGCTCGGCAGCGAGGAGCACCGACTCGCCCAGCAGGAGCAGGAGTTGGCGTCCTGGGCGCGGCGGATCGCGGTGGCCCGATGAGCGTCACCGCACGCACCTGGCTGGACCTCGTCCGGGCACCCGCCGCGCTCACCGTCCTCGGGGACACCGTGGCGGGCGCGGTCGCGGCGGGCCGTCCGCTGCGCGGCCGGCGGCTGGCCCTGCCGCTCGCCTCGGTCGCCCTCTACTGGTCCGGGATGGCGCTGAACGACTGGGCGGACCGGGCGGTCGACGCGCGGGAGCGCCCCGAACGCCCCATCCCCTCCGGCCGGATCGAACCCGAGACCGCGCTCGCGACGGCCGCCGGGCTCGGCCTCACCGGACTGGCCCTGGCCGGCCTCGCGGGCGGCGCCGACGCGCTGCGGATCGCCGTCCCGCTCACCGCGGCGGTCTGGGCCTACGACACCGTGCTGAAGCCGACCCCGGCCGCGCCGCTGGGCATGGCGGCCTGCCGCGGCCTGGACGTCCTGCTCGGCGCCGGAGCCGCACACTGGCGGGCGGCCGGGGCCCCGGCCCTGGCGCTGGCCACCCACACCCTCGGGGTGACCGCGCTCTCCCGCGGCGAGGTGGACGGCGGCCGCGCCACCGACCGCCGGATCGCCCTGGCCGCCACCGTCTCCACCGCACTGCTGGCCGGCACCGGCCGGGCCGCCTCGGTACGGCACCGGACGGCCGGGGCGCTCTGCACCCTCGGGTACGCGGCCGCCACCGGAAGCGCCCAACTCGCCTCCGGGCAGCAGCAATTGGCGAAGGCCAAGGCCGACGCCGAGCCCAAGGCCGACGCCGAGCCCGGGTCCGACGCCGAGCCCGGATCGGCCCGGACCGCCCGAGCCGCGGCAGCCGTCCGGCGCGCCACCGTGGCCGGCATCCACGGCATGCTGCCGCTGCAGGCCGGACTGGCCGCCCGGCTGGGCTCGCTGCCGGCCGCGGCGCTGGTGCTCACCGCCCTGCCGCTCGCCCGGCGGCTGTCGGCCCGCCGGAGCCCGACATGAGCGCCCTCGCCATCGGGTACGGCACCAACGGGTTCTCCAACCACCGGCTGCCCGACGCGATCCGGGTCATCGCAGACCTGGGCTACACGTCGGTCGCCCTCACCCTCGACCACCACCACCTCGACCCCTTCGGCCCGGACCTGGCCCGGGAGACCGACCGGGTCGCGGCGCTGCTCTCCGCCTCGGGTCTGCGCTGCGTCGTCGAGACCGGCGCGCGCTACCTGCTCGACCCGTACCGCAAGCACCACCCCACACTGGTGTCCGGGGAGGCCGGGCCGAGGATCGACTTCCTGCTCCGCGCCCTGCGGATCACCGAAGCGCTCGGGGCCGACTGCCTGTCCTTCTGGTCCGGGGTGCGCGAGCCCGGGGTGGACGGCCCGACGAATCGTGCGCGGCTGGTCCGCCACCTCGACCCGGTGCTGGCCGAGGCGCAGCGCCGCTCCGTGCGGCTCGGCCTGGAACCCGAGCCCGGCATGGTCGTCCAGCACCTCGACCAGGCGCTCGACCTGCGTCGCGAGCTCGGTGGGCCCGACTGCCTGGGCATCACCCTCGACGTGGGGCACTGCGTCGCCGTGGAGCCGGTGGACGCCGCGGGTTGCATCCGGCACGCGGGCGGGCTGCTGGTCAACGTCCAGCTGGACGACATGCTCCCGGGCGTCCACGAACACCTGGAGTTCGGGCAGGGACAGCTCGACCTGGCCGCCACCCTGGCCGCCCTCGACGGCATCGGCTACGCCGGTGTCGCGGCGGTCGAGCTGCCCCGGCACAGTCACGCCGCACCGCACACCGCACGCACGGCCCTGGCGGCGATCCGCCGGGCCATGAAGACCGTTTCCGTTCCGCCGGTGCACACGGGCGCGCCGGCGTCGTCCACGATCGGAGACCTCCCGTGATGGCGTACAAACAGGAACACCCCTGGCTCGAAACCAGCGTCTACGGCGGGAGCCGGCCGGAGACGCTGCCGGAGCCGCCGCCCGACTGGCTGGCCGAGGCCGAGCGCCGGGTCCGCGAGTGGCCGGGCACGATCCACCAGGAGTTCCCGCTGGCCGGCCGGATGGTCGGCCGCGAGCCGGTGCGACCGGAGGCCGACCCGCAGGGGCTGGTGCACGGCACGGTCGACGACCGGGCCCGCGAGCGGCTGCTCACGGCGCTGGCCGACTCCCTGCCCGGCGCCGTCCTGGCGGCCGAGGTCGAGAAGCTGTACCGGCACGGCGACGACGCCGAGCGGCGCGGGGTGCTGCGCGCCCTGCCGGTGCTGCCGGACAGCGCGCGCCGGCTCGGCCTGGAGCTGGTCGCCGACGGCCTGCGCACCAACGATCCGCGGCTGGTCGCGGCGGCGATGGGCCCGTTCGCGGCCCGGCACCTGGGTCAGCACCAGTGGCGCCACGGCGTGCTGAAGTGCCTGTTCACCGGGGTGACGCTGGGGGCGGTGGCGGACCTGGTCGCCCGGACCGACTCCGAGCTGCTGCGGATGGCCCACGACCTGGCCGCGGAGCGCCGCGCCGCCGACCGCGAGATCGGCCCCGACCTGCGGGCGCTGCTCGGCATGACCGTACTGCTCTCCCTGGTCCCCCCGCTCCCGGATGACCACGCACCGCAGGACTGCGCAGCGGAGCACTCCCGGCCGACGGACTGCCACACGGAGGACTGCCGCACGGAGGACTGCCGCACGGAGGACTGCCGGTCATGAGGATCTTCGACCCCCACATCCACATGACCGCCCGCACCACCGACGACTACCGGAACATGCACGAGGCCGGCGTCCGGGCCGTCGTCGAACCGGCCTTCTGGCTCGGCCAGCCCCGCACCAACCCCGGTTCCTTCACCGACTACTTCGACACCCTGCTCGGCTGGGAGCGCTTCCGGGCCTCCCGGTTCGGGATCAGCCACAACTGCACGATCGCCCTGAACCCCAAGGAGGCCAACGACCCGCGCTGCGTCGAGGTGCTGGACGTGCTGCCGCGCTACCTCGGCAAGGACGGCGTGGTCGCGGTCGGCGAGATCGGCTACGACTCGATGACCAGGGCCGAGGACGAGGTCTTCGCGCACCAGTTGGCGCTGGCCGTCGACCACGACCTGCCGGCCCTGGTGCACACGCCGCACCGGGACAAGCAGGCCGGCACCCGCCGCTCCCTGGACGTGGTCCGCGAGTCCGGCATCGACCCGGGCGCCGTCGTGCTGGACCACCTCAACGAGGTCACCGTGGCGATGGTCGCCGACTCCGGCTGCTGGATGGGCTTCTCGATCTACCCGGAGACCAAGATGGACGAGCAGCGGATGGTCGCCGTCCTGAAGGAGTACGGCACCTCCCGGATCCTGGTCAACTCGGCGGCCGACTGGGGGAATTCGGACCCGCTCAAGCCGCACCTGGTCGGCCGGGCGATGCTCGCGGCCGGCTTCTCCGAGGCGGACGTGGACGCCGTCCTGTGGCGCAACCCGGTCGAGTTCTACAGCCGCAGCGGCCGGCTGATCCTCGACGAGCAGCTGCGGGCCGCCGACACCGGCGCGGCCTCCTTCGAGGGCAACTCGGTGCTGCGGGGCGGCTCGTGAACCCGGCCGCGCACCGGACCGCCCACCGCCCGGCGAGCCAGACCGCAAGCCGAGCCGTGAGCCGAACCGCGAACCGGCTCTGCTACTCGACCAACGTCCACCCGGCCGAGGACCTGCCCGGCATCCTGCGCCAACTCGACACCTGCGCCGTGCCGGTGCGCGAGCGGACCGGGTTCGACCGGCTCGGACTGGGCCTGTGGCTGGCCGCCGACGCCGCCGCCGAACTGGCCGCCGACCCGGCCCTGCTCCGGCGGCTGCGCACCGAACTGGACGCCCGGGAGCTGGCGGTGCTCGCCCTGAACGCCTTCCCGTACGGGGGCTTCCACCAGCGGGTGGTCAAGCACGCGGTGTACCGGCCGGACTGGACCGAGCCCGACCGCGCCCGCTACACCGCCGACTGCGCGACCGTCCTGGCCGGGCTGCTGCCCGACGACGCCGACGGCGGCAGCATCTCCACCCTGCCGCTCGGCTGGCGCCGGCCCTGGTCCGCCGCCGCGGACCGGGCCGCCGAGGAGGCGCTGCGGCGGACCGCGGCGGTGCTGCGCACGGTCTCGGGCCGGGCGGGCCGGCCGATCCGGCTGGCCGTCGAACCGGAGCCGGGCTGCGTCCTGGACAGCGTCTCGGACGCCGTGCGCTGGCTCGCCCCCCGCGCGGACCTCGAATTCGTCGGCCTCTGCCTGGACACCTGCCATCTGGCGGTCTCCTTCGCCGACCCGGAGCGGACGGTGGCCGAGGTCGAGCGGGCCGGCCTGCGGGTGGTCCGGATCCAGGCCTCGGCCGCCCTGCACCTGGACGACCCGGGCGACCCGCAGGCGCGCCGGCTGCTCGCCCGGTACGCCGAACCCCGCTACCTCCACCAGGTGCGGGAGCTGGACGGGTCCGGGCGGGTGCTCACCGCCGACGACCTGCCGGAGGCCCTGGACCGGCTGCCCGGCCGGGGGCCCTGGCGGGTGCACTTCCACGTGCCGCTGCACGCCCGCCCGCCCGCGCCGCTGCGCGCCACCACCGACGTTCTCCGCCGGGCGGTGGCAGCGGTCGGTGAGCGCACGGTGATCGAGGTCGAGACCTACACCTGGCCGGTACTGCCCGGGGAGAGCGTCGGCACCCCGCCCGGCGCCGCGGCCGGCGCGCCGGCCGGTGTCCCCGCCGGCATCGCCGCCGAACTGGTTTGGGCGGAACGCGAGTTGATCGGCGAGGGGGTGGTCCGGTGAAGCCCGTGGTGCTGCTGGACGTGGTCGGCCTGACCCCGCGCCTGCTGCCGTACATGCCGAACCTGGCCCGGCTGGCCGAGCAGGGCGGGTCCGCCCCGCTGCGCACGGTGCTGCCGGCCGTCACCTGCAGCGTGCAGTCCACCCTGCTCACCGGCCGGCTCCCGGCCGAGCACGGCATCGTCGGAAACGGCTGGTACTTCCGGGAGTTGGGCGAGATCCACCTCTGGCGCCAGCACAACCGGCTGGTCCGGGCCCCCAGCGTGTGGGAGCGCGCCCGCGCCCTGCACCCCGGCTACCGGGTCGCCAACGTCTGCTGGTGGTACGCCATGGGCGCCTCCACCGACCTGCTGGTCACCCCGCGCCCGGTCTACCACGCCGACGGCCGCAAGTCCCCCGACTGCTACACCCGGCCGCCGGCGCTGCGCGACGAACTCACCGACGCGCTCGGGCCGTTCCCGCTCTTCCAGTACTGGGGCCCGACCGCCGGGATCGCCTCCAGCCACTGGATCGTCTCGGCGGCCCGCCGGATCCTGCGCACCGAACGGCCCGATCTGCTGCTG
Organism: Streptomyces sp. 1114.5; assembly: GCF_003635085.1. Taxonomy (NCBI): domain Bacteria; kingdom Bacillati; phylum Actinomycetota; class Actinomycetes; order Kitasatosporales; family Streptomycetaceae; genus Streptomyces; species Streptomyces sp. 1114.5. The sequence goes on along the minus strand of NZ_RBXE01000001.1, from coordinate 4,315,243 downwards.
GTCTACGTCCCGCACCTGGACTACGACCTGCAGCGCTACGGCCCCGACTCCTCGCAGGCCATGCTCGCGGCCCGCGCGGTGGACTTCGAACTGGCACCGCTGCTGGAGCAGGCCGAACGGGCCGGCGCCACGGTGGTCGCGCTCAGCGAGTACGGCATCACCCCGGTGAGCCGCCCGGTGGACATCAACCGCGAGCTGCGCCGGGAGGGCCTGCTGGAGGTGTACACCCAGGCCGGCATGGAGTACCTGGACCCGTGGACCTCGCGGGCCTTCGCCGTCGCCGACCACCAGATCGCGCACGTCTACGTCCCCGACGAGTCCGATCTGCCCAAGGTGCGCGACCAGTTGCTCCGGCTGCCGGGCGTGGCCGAGGTGCTGGACCGCGCCGACCAGGCCCGCCACGGGCTCGACCATCCCCGGGCCGGCGAACTGGTGGCGGTGGCCGCCCCCGACTCCTGGTTCACCTACTACTACTGGCTGGACGACGCGCGCGCCCCCGACTTCGCCCGGTCCGTCGAGATCCACCGCAAGCCCGGTTACGACCCGGCCGAGCTGTTCTTCGACCCGGCGGACCCGATGGCCAGGGCCAGGGCCGTGCTCGGCCTGGCCCGCAAGAAGCTCGGCCTGCGCTACGCCATGGACGTCGTCCCGCTGGACCCGTCCTGGGTCCGAGGTTCGCACGGCCGCCTGCCGGACTCCCCCGCCGACGGCCCCGTGCTGATCTGCTCCGACCCGGCCTGGCAGTCCGTCCTGGATGCGACCGGCGCGATCAACGCCACCGATGTCTCCCGACTCCTCCTGAAACTCCAGGGTTTGGCGAACTGACGATCCGTCAGCTCTTCCCCAGCCCGTCGGCCCGGCTCTCCAGGTAGCGGCGCTCGGGAATGCTCCCGGTGCGCTTGGCCGCCTCCCGGAAGCTCTTCCGGGCCGCCTCCAGGTCCCCGCTCATCTCCAGCAGGTGGGCACGGACCGCGGCCAGCCGGTGGTGGCCCGTGAGCCGGCCGTCGGCCTCCAGGGTCGCCAGCAGGTCGAGCCCGAACTGCGGGCCCTGCACCATCGCGGCGGCGACCGCGTAGTTGAGCGTCACCATCGGGCCGGGGGACATCCGCTCCAGCACCTCGTACAGCGCCATGATCTGCGGCCAGTCGGTGTCGTCCGCGTGCGCGGCCTCGCCGTGCACGGCCGCGATGGCCGCCTGCACCTGGTACGGCCCGGCCACCGCCTTCGGGAGGGTCTCGGCGATCAGCGCCAGGCCCTCCTTGAGCGCGGCCTGGTCCCAGCGGGAGCGGTCCTGCTCGGCGAGCGGGACGAGGCTGCCGTCGGGCCGGGTACGGGCCGGGCGGCGGGCGTCGGTCAGCAGCATCAGCGCCAGCAGGCCGGCGACCTCGCCCTCGTCGGGCAGCAGCCGGTGCAGTTCACGGTTGAGCCGGATCGCCTCGTAGGCGAGTTCGGGCTGCTGCAGGTCGGGGCCGCTGGTGGTGGTGTAGCCCTCGTTGAAGATCAGGTAGAGCACCTGGAGCACGACCGCCAGCCGTTCGGTGCGCTCGCTCTCGGGCGGCATCCGGAACGGCAGCCCGGTGCTCTTGATCCGCTGCTTGGCCCGGCTGATCCGCTGGGCCATGGTCGACTCGGGCACCAGGAAGGCGTGCGCGATCTGCGCGGTGGTGAGGCCCCCGACGGCCCGCAGGGTGAGCGCGACCTGCGAGCCGGGGGTGAGCGAGGGGTGGCAGCAGAGGAAGAGCAGGGTGAGCATGTCGTCCTGCTCGGCCGCCTTGGGCTCCTCGCCCGGGCCCGGCGTCACCGTCTCGTCGGTCGGGGTGAGCGCGGCGGCGGTGGCCTCCCGGCGCTGGCGGGCCTGCTCGCTGCGCAGCGCGTCGATCACCCTCCGGGCGGCCACGGTGATCAGCCACGCCCTGGGGTTGCCGGGGACGCCCTGGTCGGGCCACTGGACGGCGGCCGCCAGCAGGGCGTCCTGGACGGCGTCCTCACAGGCGTCGAAGTGCCCGTAGCGCCGGACGACCGCGCCGAGGACCTGCGGTGCCAGCGATCGGAGCAGGTCCTCGACCCGGGCGTCAGGGTTCATCTGCTCAACTCTCCGTATCGGCTTCGAAGACGACCTGGCGGACCTCGATGCCGGTGTACCGGGCGTCGGGGATCTGGCCGGCCAGTTCGACGGCGCGTTCCTTGGAGACGCAGTCGACCAGGTAGTAGCCGGCGATGAATTCCTTGGCGTCCAGGTACGGGCCGTCGGTGACAGCGGGCCGTCCGCCGCGGAGCCTGACCGTGGCGCTGCCGGACGGGTCGGCGAGGGCCTGGGTCATCACCATCTCACCGGAGTCGAGGATGTTCTGCTGGAACGTGGCGTGTCCGGAGAAGACCGCGTTGCGCTCTCTCTCGGACAGGCCGTCCCAGACTACCGGGTCCATGTGGATCAGCAGCATGTACTTCATCTCATCATTCCTTGATCCCTTGCGCGGCCGACAGGTGCTCTCCACCTGAGACTGTTCTCTACCTGAGACGTCGCCGCGGGCGGCCCGCCCTCGACATCCAAGCCGAGATCAAGCCGCCCGGTCCCGGTTTCCGCGCACCGGCCGCCCACCGGCCGGCCACGTGCTACCGGCCGGGAGCGCCCGCTCACCCGTACGGCCGACGCCGCCGTGCCCCGGCACGAGGACCGTCGTTGGGAGGGCGGGCGCCCGTCCGTACGGATGACCACCGCACGGATGACCACGGTACGGACGGCCGGACGCGCCCACCCCCGAGGAGAGGTGTGGAAGGCATGACGCAGCTGGTGTCGGTGCAGTGCTTCAACGTGTCACGGGACGGGTTCGGCGCCGGTGAGGGGCAGTCGCTGGAACGGCCCTTCGGCCATGCGGACCCCTCCCCCCTCTTCTCCTGGGCCGGTGCCACCGCGAGCTGGGTGAACCGCACCGACCCCGGCGGCACCCGCGGCCTGGACGACTACCTGACCCGCGACCACGCCCGCCCGCCCGGCGCGGTGATCATGGGACGCAACAAGTTCGGCCCCCAGCGCGGGCCCTGGGAGAACCACGACTGGAAGGGCTGGTGGGGCGCCAACCCGCCGTTCCACGCGCCGGTCTTCGTGCTCACTCACTACGAGCGCCCCTCCTTCACGCTGGCCGACACCACCTTCCACTTCATCGACGCCAAGCCCGCCGAGGCCCTGGACCAGGCCAAGCAGGTCGCCGGGGACCGCACCATCCGCATCAGCGGCGGGGTCACCACCATCCGCGAGTTCCTGGACGCCGACCTCATCGACACCCTGCACATCGCCGTCGCCCCCGTCGACATCGGCCGGGGCGAACGGCTCTGGCGCAGCCACACCGAACTGCTCGACCGCTTCCACCTCGACACGGTGCCCAGCCCGAGCGGCGTCACCCACCTGCTGTTCTGGCGCCGCTGAGCAGCAGCGACCAGCGACCCGCGACCCGTAGGAAACCGAAAACCGACGACCGACGGCTGTGGCCGGGGCCTTCCGCCCCGGCCACAGCCGTTCTCCTTTCTCGCCCCCGTTCAAACCTCCGGCGGGCAGCACGTTGGAAGAAACGACGATGTCGAATCCCTCCGTCCGGGTCCGACCTACGGGCGAGTGGCGCCGCGCCGCGTGCCACCCAGCAAAAGATCGGAAGGTACCACCGCCCGTTCCCCGCCCCGGGAGAGAGAGGTTGCACATGAGCTCACCAGCACCCACCCGTACGGCAACACTGCCGTCACTGGAGGGACTTCGCGCCATCGCCGTCGTCTTCGTCTTCGCCAGTCACGCGCTCGTCCTCGGCGCGTTCAAGGACCCGGACGCGCTCTCCGTCTTCAGCACCCTGACCGGAGACGGACGGATCGGCTTCCTCGCCGTCTCCTTCTTCTTCGTCCTCAGCGGCTTCGTGCTCACCTGGTCCGCCAAGCCCGGCCAGACGGCCACCGGCTTCTGGCGGCGCCGGGTGATGCGCATCGGGCCCTCCCACGTCCTGATCGGCGCCATCGCCCTGACCCAGTTCGCCGCTGCGGGCGAGACGATCAGGTGGGGGCCGGCGATCGCCAACCTCTTCCTGGTGCAGAACTGGTTGCCCTCCCAGGACCTGATCATGTACCAGTTCAACGGCGCGACCTGGACGCTCGCGGTGGAGATGCTCTGCTACGCGATGTTCCCGCTGCTGGTGCGCTACGTCCGGCGCCTGGACACCCGGGCCCTGTGGTCCTGGATCATCGGTCTCGGCGCGACCGCCATCCTGCTCCCGGCGATCAGCTACCCGCTGCTCTCGGGCTTCCCGCCGAGCCACTTCTACCCCCTGGGCTCCTGGCCCCAGCTGTGGGCGCTGTACTTCTTCCCGCCGGTCCGCTGCATCGACTTCGTGATCGGCATGTTCCTCGCCCGGATCGTCGCCTCCGGCCGCTGGCCGAAGATCCGGATCCTGCCGGCCGTGCTGCTCAACCTCGCCGCCTTCCTGCTGCTCTACCACCTGCCCATCCCGTTCGGGATCGCGGCGTTCTACCCCGTCCCGGCCGCGCTGCTGATCGGCTCGCTGGCCGCCCGGGACCTCTCCGGCAAGCGCACGATCCTCAGCACCCGGCCCATGGTCTGGCTCGGGGAGCTGTCCTTCGCCTTCTACATCATCCACATCACCGTGATGTTCGCGGTGCACGCGGCCTTCAAGGGCGAACTGGTGGGCTACGCGCACTCGTACACCCCGACCGCGTTCTCCACGCCCGTCGCCGTCCTGTTCATCATCGGCCTCTACGTCCTGATCGTCGCGCTCGCCTGGGTGCTGCACCACACCGTCGAGCTCCCGGCCATGCGCCGCTGGAGCCGCCCGGCACCCCGGCCGGCCGCCAACCGCCCGAAACCGGAACCCCAGCCGCAGACCTGACCGCCCCCACCACCGGAGACCGCCATGGACTCGTCCCCCCAGTCCGCGACGACCACGCCGACCGAGACCACGACGACCGCCACGACGACCGCCACGACCGGCACGACCACGACGACCGAGCACCCCGAGCCGCTGTCCTACCCGATCCGCCGGACCTGCCCGTACACGCTCCCCGAGGACTACCGCGAGCTCCTGGAGCGGCCGACCCCCAGCCGGGTCCGGCTGCCCAGCGGCAAACTCGCCTGGGCCACGGCCCGCTTCGAGGACGTCAAGGCGATGCTGGGCGACAACCGCTTCAGCTCCGACCTGCGCCGCCCGGGCTACCCGCTGATGATGGACCACCAGGTCCCCCCGCCGGAGTTCTCCACCTCGCTGGTCGGGATGGACCCGCCCGACCACACCCTGGCCCGCCGCGCGGTGGCCGGGGACTTCACCCCCCGCAGCATCAACCGGCTGCGGCCCCGGATCCAGGAGATCACCGACGAGCACGTCGACAGGCTCCTGGCCGGGCCCCGCCCCGCCGACCTCATCGACGCCTTCGCCAACCCGGTGCCGCTGCTGGTGATCTGCGAACTGCTCGGCGTCCCGTTCGCCGACCGCGAGTTCTTCCTGCGGACCTCCTTCATCCTGATGAACGCCACCACCCCCGAGGCCGGCGGCCAGGCCACCGGTGAACTCATGGGCTACATGGACGAGTTGGTCACTCGCAAGGAGCAGGTGCCGACCGACGACCTGCTCGGCCGGCTCGCCGCGCGGCGCGGCGAGCCGGGCGTCCCCGACCACCGCGACCTGGTGGGCATGGCGTTCATGCTGCTCATGGCGGGCCACGAGACCATCGCCAACGTCGTCGGCCTGAGCGCCATGCTGCTCCTCGAACGCCCGGAGCTGCGCAGCGCGCTGGCCGCCGACCCGTCGCGCTGGCCGGCGGCCGTCGACGAACTGCTGCGCTTCTTCACCATCGCGGAGATCGCCAACTCCCGGGTGGCGCTGGAGGACGTCGAGATCGGCGGGGTCACGATAGCCGCCGGCGAGGGCGTGCTCGGCCTGACGGTGGCGGCCAACCGGGACCCGAAGCGGTTCCCGGACCCGGACGCCTTCGACATCGGCCGCGTCGACCGCAGCCTGGCCTTCGGCTTCGGCGCCCACCAGTGCCTCGGCCAGCACCTGGCGAAGACCGAACTGGAGGTCCTCCTCGGGACGTTGTTCACCCGCGTCCCCGAACTGCGCCTGGCCGAGCCGGCCGACGCGCTGAGCTTCAAGGAGTACCACGTCAACTACGGCCTGCACACGCTGCCGGTCACCTGGTGAAGGGGGAACCCATGCAGATCCGTACCGATGCCGACCGCTGCATCGGCGCGGGCCGGTGCTTCCTCGCCGCGCCCGCGCTCTTCGACCAGAACGACCACGACGGGACGGTCGTGGTACTGGTCGAGCAGGTCACCGGCGACCAGGTGGAGGGCGCGCGGGCGGCGGTCGACGACTGCCCGACGCGCACCCTGTCCCTGATCGAGGGGTAGCGACAACGGAAGCCGGCGCGGGACCCGAAGGTCCTGCGCCGGCTTCGTCGTTGCCCGGTCCGTCAGGTCACTCGCCGCTGTCGGCACCGGCGGCGGCGCTGTTGCGGGCGGCCCGCTGGAAGTAGATCCCCGCCAGGACCGCCAGCAGGGCGAAGACCCCGGTGGAGACGGCCGCGACGGTGTTCAGCCCGCTCACGAAGGCCGCGTGCGCCGTCTTCAGCAGCGCCGCGGAGGCGTCGGCCCCGAGCTGCGCCGCCTCGGCGGCCGCCCCGGCGACGGTCTCCTGCGCCTGGTCGGAGCCGACCCCGCTCATGTTGCTGGTGTAGACCGCGGAGCCGATCGTGCCGAGGACGGCCAGACCGAGCGCACCGCCCAGGTAGTTCGCGGTCTCCGCCATCGACGCGGCCGAACCCGCGCGCTCCGGCGGCACCGAGCCCACCACCAGTCCGATGCCGAGCGCGAACATCGGGCCCGCGCCCAGGCCGATGATCGCGGTGCCGAGCACGATCGGCCAGGCGCCGTGGTCGCCGTTCACCAGGATCAGCACCGCCGCGCCGACCGCGGAGAGCAGCATGCCGCCGGTGATCGCGGTGCGCGGGGTGATCTTCCGCATCAGGGCCGGCGTGGACATCGTCCCCACCGCCATGCACAGGCCCATCGGGACGAACCACATGGCCGAGGCCAGCGGGGAGTAGCCGAGCACCGTCTGCAGCAGCTGGGTGACGTTCAGCGCGGTGCCCGCCAGGACCATCCCGGCCAGCGCCAGGGCGGTCAGCATGATCGTGAAGGAGCTGTTCGCGAAGAGCCGCAGGTCCAGCAGCGGGTCGTCGCCCTTGAGCTGCCGGCGCACGAACGCGGTGCCGAACACCAGGCCGACCGCCAGCGCCACCAGGCCGGGCACCGGGCTGCCGTTGCCGAGCGAGAGCACCTTGATCGCGTACACCACCGGCAGGATCCCGAGCAGGGAGAGCACGACGCTGACCAGGTCCAGGCGCTTCGCGTGCTCGGGGCGGAACTCCGGGAGCAGGACGGGCCCGGCGATCAGCACCACCGCCGCGACCGGGACGGCCAGCAGGAACACCGCGCCCCACCAGAACGGCACCAGCAGCACGCCGCCGAGCACCGGGCCGAGGGCGGCGCCGGTGAAGGTGCAGGTGGCCCAGATCGAGATGGCCTTCCCGCGCTGCTTGTCGTCACGGAAGATGTTGGTGATCAGCGCGAGGGTGGAGGGCATCAGGGTCGCGCCCGCCATGCCCTGCACGCCGCGGGCCACGATCAGCATGATCGGGCTGGTCGCCCAGGCGCAGGCCAGCGAGGCGAGGGCGAACACCGCCATGCCCGCCATGAGGAGCTTGCGGCGCCCGATCCGGTCACCGATCGAGCCCATGGTGATCACCAGGCCGGCGACCATGAAGCCGTAGGCGTCGGTGACCCAGAGCTGCTGGACGCTGCTGGCACCGAGGTCGGCGGTGAGCCTGGGCAGCGCCAGGAACAGGACGTTCGAGTCGAGCGCGACCAGCAAGGTCGGCAGTGCGAGGATCGCGAGTGCGAGCCAGGGCCGTGCGCTCGTGCGTGGGAGGTCTGTCTCCGCTGTAGTGACGGACATGGCCTGTCGCTTCCCTTCGCTCATGTCGTAATGCCGTTCACTACGTTGTCGAGACAGCGGGCCGATTCTTGCGCCGCTCCGGGGAACTTTTTCGCGGAACTTTTTTCCCGGGGGTTGCCACCGCCGCATCGACCACTCCCGACCCGGGCCCCGGCCGGGGTCCGGACACGAGAACACCGGCTGCCGATCGGGTCGGCAGCCGGTGTCAGGTCCGCGAGGTTCCTGCAGGTCAGTGGTGTTCGGTCAGTGGTGGTACTCACCGCAGTTGACGTCCAGGCAGTGGCCCGTGACGGCGCGCGCCAGGTCCGAGGCGAGGAAGATCACCACGTCGGCGGTCTCCTCCGGGGTCTGCAGCCGGCGCAGGTCCATGTCGGCGGCCACCTCGCGGTAGCCCTCCTCCAGCGACATGCCGCGCATCTCGGCCAGCCCCCCGATGAACTCCTTCACCTTCTCCGTCCACATCGGCCCCGGCGCCACGGTGTTGACCCGGATGCCCTGCGGGCCCAGCTCGGTGGCGAGGACCTGGGCTGCCGCGAGCAGCCCCGCCTTCGCGATCTTGTACGCCCCGCAGGCGCGCTTGGAGTGCCGCAGGACCGACGAGTTGATCATGACGATCGAGCCGCGGCTGTCCCGCAGCGCCGGGGTGAACAGCTTCGACAGCCGCAGCGCCGCGTAGACGCCCACCTCCATGCTGGGGCGGATGTCCTCCGTCGCGGTGTCGTTGAGCTCGGTGTGCGGCGGCTCCACCAGCGCGTTGTTGATCAGGGCGTCGACCCGGCCGAACCGGTCGAGCGTGGCGGCGACCAGCGCCTCCGCGGCGGCCTGGTCGGTGATGTCGGTGGGCACCGCGAGCGCGCGGCGCCCGGTCTCCTCGACGGCCTTGGCCACCTCGTCCAGGTAGGACGAGGTGCGCGCCGCGAGCACGACGTCGGCCCCGGCCTCGGCGCACCGCACGGCGAGCGTCCGGCCGAGCCCGGCCCCCACGCCCGACACGACGACGACCTTGTCGGTCAGCAGCTCCGGAACCTTGATGTGTTCGTCGATGTGCTCGTCCATGTGGTCGTCCTCTCGATGCAGTCGGCACGGGAGTGCCGAGGAAGAGGGGAGCCCGGGGGCCCCGAGACCCCCGGGCAACCGGTCAGGCGATTCAGGCGGACGCGCCCTCGCTGTAGACGATCGGCCGGACCTCGATGCCCAGGCCCTCGACGGCCGCGTCCGGGATCATCGCGGCGACCTCGTGGGCGCGGGCCAGGTCGGCGACCTCGATGATGTAGGCGCCGCCCACGTACTCCTTGGCCTCGGCGTACGGGCCGTCCGTCACCGCCGGCACACCGCCGCGAACCCGGACCACGGCGCTCTGGTCGGGACCGGCCAGGGCAAGGGTGCCGACGAACTCGCCGGTCGCCTTGATCTTCTCCATGAACCCGCCGTGCCCCTGGAAGACGGCGTTGCGCTCCTCCTCCGACAGGGCGTCCAGGACCTCGGCGTTCGGGTACATCATGATCAGGTACTTCATGGTCCGCTCCTTGCGACGAGAGGCGCCCGCTGCGCCCCCTCCACTTCACAGTCGGCGCCGCGGCGCCGTTCTCGACATGGTCGCGAAAAACTTTTTGCTTGCCCAACCGGACGGCCCGCCACCGCTTCCCGGCCCGCCACTCGCCTCCCGGCCGGCCACCGCGTCACGCCGTCGGCCCGCCGAGGGCCGAGGGCGGTACCGGCCGCCGGGCCGCCAGCAGGACGCGCAGCAGGGTGCGCGGGCGCATCAGGGACTGCGGGGAGGCCACCAGCCCGGCGATCCGCACCAGTGCGTCGGTGACCCGGGCGTCGCGGACCGCCGCCCGCTGGGCCAGCCCGACGTACCGGTTGACCAGGACGGTCTGCACCGTCCGACGGCCCTTGACCCCCGGGTAGCCCAGGTCGGACACGGCGGCGAAGGACCAGGGGGCGCGGATCTCCCGCGCGACGTCCCGGAAGAAGGCCTGGTGGCGCGGCAGCCGGCGCCCCGCGGTGTGCCGGCGCAGCACCAGCGCCTGCAGCGCGGCCGAGGTCATGCCCTGGGCGTAGGCGGGGTTGAAGCTGCACACCGCGTCGCCCATCACGAGCAGGCCCTCGGGGAAGCGCTCCAGCCGGTGGTAGTCCCGGCGGACGCTGGCCGGGAAACGGAACCGCAGGGGCTCGTCGAGGGGTTCGGCGTCGCGGATCGCCTCGTGGATCTCGGGGGCGGGCAGCGAGCGCACGTAGGCGTGGAACCCCTCGGGGTCGGTGGGCGGGTGGTCGCCCACGATCCCGGTCACCGACAGCTCCACCCGGTTGTCGTCGCCGGGCACCCGGTAGAAGAAGGCTCCGCGCGGGTGCGAGGGCGTGGCGGCCGGAATGATCGCGATCTCGCTGCCGAACGGGTCCTTGTCGAGCCGGTAGTGGCGGGTGGTGTACGCCAGGTCGATCTCGATCCGTTCCTCGGGCGGCGCGTCGTAGCCCAGTTCGGCCAGCCACAGCGGGGTCCGCGAGCCGCGGCCGGTGGTGTCCACGACCAGGTGCGCGTCGAGCGTGCGCTCCTCGGCTCCCGGGGTGCGCTGCTGCACCCTGACCCCGGTGACCCGGCGTCCGTCGGCATCGGCCACCGGGGCGATGATGTCGTGCTCCTCCAGGAACGTCACCTCCGGCAGCGCCCGTACCCGTTCGCGCAGGTGGTGTTCGAGCACCGGCCGGGTGGCGGGCACGGACGGCAGGCCGGTGCGGGCCTGCCGCAGCCGCAGTCCGTTGAAGTACCACCGGATGTCGCCGCTGAAGTCGCCCGGCCGCACCCCGGCGGCGATCAGCTCGTCGGTGAGGCCGGGGAACAGCGACTCCATGATCTGGTGGCCCCGGGCGACCAGCCCGTGGGCGTGGTTGCCGTGCGGGACTCCGCGGCGAGGACCGCGGGTCCCGAGGATCTTGTCGCGTTCGACGATCACGACCCGGGGATAGGACTCGGAGAGCACCCTGGCCGCCAGCAGGCCCGCGATGCTTCCGCCGAGAACCACGGCACATTCGTCGGTACGGGTGCCCATGACGACTCCTTCTCTCGGATTCTCTCGGTTCCGGATACGCCGTAACTGCGTCAGCTGAACTGGCCGGGGGTGCGGCCGGGGCCGGCCGGGCCGCGGTAGGCCTGGGCGATGTCCAGCCAGGCGTCGGCGTCCTTGCCGTGGGCCGTCAGGGCGAGGTCGTCGCGGTGCCGGCGCCGGGTCACCAGGAGGCAGAAGTCGACGGCGGGGCCGCTGATGCACTGCTCCGCGTCGGCGGGGCCGAACTCCCAGCGCGCGCCGGAGGGGGCGGTGATCTCGTAGCGGAACTCGGTCTCGGGCGTGGCGAGTTTGCGGGCCTGGTAGCCGAAGTCCCAGGTGCGGACGGCGAATTCGACCAGGTAGCGGAGCCGGTCGGTGGGCTCGCGGCGCACCCCGAGCGTGTCGGCGATGTCCTGGCCGTGGCCGAACAGCTCCATCATCCCGGCGGCGGCGAGAATCGGCGCCGTCAGCGGGCGGACCAGCCACGGCACCGGCCGGTCCGCCGGGACGGCCGCCAACGCCTGCTCGGCGGCGCGGCGTTCGGCGTTCCAGCGCTCCAGCAGGATCTGCGGGGTGCTCGCCGCCAGGTAGGGCTTCAGGGCCTGCTGCACGGCTCCGTCGAAGTCCGATCCGATGCTCGCGGCCAGTGCCTTGAACGTCTCGGGGTCGCCCGCCGCCGTTCCGGCCAGCTTGAAGGTGGCCGCGAGGTGGGCGATCTGGTGGGCGATGGTCCAGCCGGGCGCCGGGGTGGGGCGTGCCCAGTCGGTGTCCGCGAGGTCGGCCACCAGGGCCTCGACGGCCTCGCCCTCTGCCACCAGTGCGGAGATCACGTCCTGCGAGCCGGCCATCTCTCTTCCCTTCCGTCGAGCGGATCCGGATATCTGATGCACCGTCAACACTCAAGCCAGAGCGGTTAATCGGGGCACATCCAGTATCATCCGCCCGGCGACCGGCAGGCTTCTCCGTCCGTGCTCTGCGCCCCCGACGACCACTCCCCGTCCAGGGCGCACGCACGGCGGCGGCGTCCCGACGGGGAGTGGTGGGCAGTGCCGGACCGGCCCTAATCGGCCGCCGGGGCCAGGGTGACGGCGGCGAGCCGGCTGCGCCGGCTGATGTACCAGGCGGCCGCCCCGCAGAGCAGGGCGAGCGCGGAGACCGCGAGCAGCACCGCGGAGGCCGAGGAGACCAGACTCGCCAGCAGCAGCGGCCCGGTCAGGCCGCCGAGCCGGTTGAAGAGGGAGACCAGGCCGGTGGTCCGGCCGCGCCGTTCCGGGTCCGCGAGGTCGGCGGCGATCGGGAGGAAGATCGCGGCCATCGAGTTCACCGAGAACAGCGCCGCCACCAGGGCGCCCGCGCAGATCCAGCCCACCTTGGCCACCGCGCCGCTGGCGGTGAGCGCCACCAGCAGCACCGCGGTGGCGGTGGCCAGGCCGGCCGCCATGGACGTCGGTCCGAAGCGGCGGTAGCCCACCATCAGCAGCAGGGCGCACGGGATCATCGCGACCGCCGCCACGGTGAGCATCAGGTTGGCGGTGTGCACCGGCACCCCGCCGATCCTGGCCAGGCTCGGCACCCAGGTGCTGAGCCCGAAGGTCAGCAGTCCGATCAGGGTGGCGAAGGCGCGCTGCAGGCCGTGGGTGAGGGTCCGCGAGGAGTTGGGGAGGTGCTGGACGACCGGTGTGCGCCGGGCCGCGGGGGCGCGGGCGGAGCCGCGGTTGGGGACGAAGGGGGTGAGCAGGGCCAGGGCGGCTCCGGTGGGGGCGCCGATCAGCCAGAGGATCCGCCAGCCGAACACCGGCTCCAGCCAGAGTGCCGAGCCGGCGGCGATCAGGTAGCCGACGGCGGTGGCGACGACGGAGAGCGCCACCACCACCGATCCGCGCACCGGTCCGCCGACGGTCTCGGTGAGCAGGGTGATCAGCAGCGGGGCGAGGCCGCCGACCGCCAGGCCCATCAGGGCGCACATCACCAGGTTCCCGTGGAAGGTGGGCATCGAGCCGCACATGCTGGTGGCGGTGAATCCGAGGGTGGCGATCAGGTAGGAGCTGCGCCGGCCGATCCGGTCGGTGAGCACGCCGAACAGCACGGCGCCGACGGCCGTTCCGCTCAGTCCGCTGACCGCCAGCAGGGAGGCCGTCCGGGGATCGAGGCCGTACTCGGCCCGCATGCCGGGGATGACGAAGCCCAGGGTGGAGGTCTTGCTGATGTCGATGGTCAGGGCGGCCGTGCCGATGGCGGCGATCAGCAGCCGGCCGCGTCGGCCGGTCCGGGTGTCGGCCGCGTCGGCCGGGTCGGCCTGCGGCCGTCCGCGCAGGGCGGCGCCGACCACGACGAGCAGCAGCCCGGCGAGGGCGGTGAACATCTCCGGCATGTCCGAGAGGGCCATGCCGTGCAGCTTCCGTCCCGGGTCGGCCGGCATGTGGTCCATCGGCATCGCGGGATCCATCGCGAAGGAGTGGTGGAAGGCCACTGCGGAGGAGACCAGCACGATCACGCCGCCCAGGGTGAGGAGCAGGGTGGCGGCGGTTGCCCTGCCGGGGGCTTTGGTGGACAAGGGCGGCCTCCGTTGACCAGCGGGGTGACGGTCGGCGCGATGGGACGTCGACCTACTCGCTCCGGCCCTCGCCCGACCCTGGAACATTGCGTCAGGTGACTGGAAAGCTACGGGTGGCACCCGGAGCGCCGCTTCTCGCATCGTGCGGGGATCAGGGGGTTGTGCACCGCGAACGGCTCTGCCATAACGGCGTTTTGCTTCACTGGGGGGATGAGTCCGCGTCGATCGGATCCCAGTGCCCGTCCCACCCTGGTGGACATCGCCGCCCGGTTGCTGGCGGAGGAAGGCCCGCAGGCGCTGTCCGCCCGCCGCATCGCGAGCGAGGTCGGCACCTCGACGATGGCTCTGTACACCCACTTCAACGGAATGCGCGGGCTGGTGCGCGCCATGGTGCACGAGGGGTTCACCCGGCTCCAGCACTATTTCACCCGGGTCGAGTTCAGCGACGACCCGGTGAGCGACCTGGCCCTGCTGGGCCGCGCGTACCGGTGCAACGCGCTGGCCAACCCCCACCTGTACGCGGTGATGTTCGGCGGTTCCTCCTTGGCCGGTTTCTCGCTGGACGAGGAGGACCGGCAGTACGGCCGGTACACGCTGGCCGGCGTGGCCGAGTGCGCCGCCCGCTGCATCGAGGCCGGGCGGTTCCACGCGCAGGACGCCGAGCTGGTGGCCCATCAGATGTGGTCGGCGGTGCACGGCTTGGTCGTACTGGAGCTCGGCGGCTACCTGACCGAGCCCTGGGACGCCGACCGCCTGCTGGAGGCGCAGTTGGTGGGGCTGATGGTCGGGGTCGGCGACGTGCGGGAGTCCGCCGCCGGGTCGGTGGCGGAGTCGGCGCGACGGCTGCGGGAGGACCTGGAGGGCCTGGAGGGCCTGGAGGACCACCGGCAACACCCGTAACACCTGCCCCGGCCACAACAGGCGTAACAGCCCCCTCCGGTGCATCTTCTGAATTGCTGCGGTATTTCAAACATATACCAGCCAGTATCCCGCACCGGAGTTTGCCAATTGAAAGCACTGGGCATCCGTTGAACTTGTCATGCCCACCTGCTAAGGTCATCAGTTATTGTGACGCAACTCTGCGTCACCGACTCATTACGGAAAGGAGTGAGAAACCTCGCAGGCTCCGGTGGTCCAAGGACATCCGAAACCTCGGCGTCCCACAATTCGATACCGGAGCCGAGTCTCTGTCGACCAGCGGTACGGGAGAACCTGGAGTCGCTTTGAAGCCCGCTATCGAACAGGCCGTGGCTCGGGCCATCGAGGTCATGCACGAGAACATCGGCGAAATACTGACCATAGACGACATGGCACAGGCAGCAATCTACAGCAAATTCCACTTCTCCCGGGAATTCCAACGGGTGACCGGCGTCTCGCCGAGACGCTTCCTCTCAGCCATCCGCATCGAAGCCGCCAAACGCCTGCTCATCGAGACGACCTACACCGTGACCGAGATCAGCCACCGCGTCGGCTACAACAGCGTCGGCACCTTCAGCTCACGGTTCGCCAGCAGCGTCGGCACCTCCCCCACCATGTTCCGCCAGTTACGCGGCTTCACCACCAGCATCGAGATCGACTCCCGCCGCCGGAGCCCCCTGGCGGAACTCACCACCGTCCGCGGCGAGATCCGGGCCTCCGTCGCCGAGGACCTCGGCCGCGTCTTCGTCGGACTCTTCCCCACCCGCATCCCCGAAGGCCGGCCCGTGGCCTGCACCGTCCTCCCCCGTCCCGGCGCCTTCCACCTCGACCGCGTACCCCCCGGGACCTGGTACCTCCTCGCCCACTCCGTCCCCGCCTCCTTCGACGAAGTCCTCACCGGCGAGGTCTCCGTCGGCTCCATCGGCCCCCTCGAAATCCGGCGGGACACACCGGTACGGCCACTGGGACTGCGCCTGCGCCCGGTCCGCGCCCTCGACCCCCCGGTCCTCCTCGCCCTCCTGGACGTCCGGGCAGCGGCCTTCAACGGAGGCACCGCCATCCCGGAAGCCGGCTGAACCCACCGTCGCGACGGGCGTCCACCTCGTCGGGGCATTACCCCGTTCAGCAATCCCCACGCGTCATTTCACCCCCCTCGGAACGGCCCGAAATGCGCGCGCGTCGACCCACTCGTGATCCGCGTTCCCCTGGCAGTGCGTCGCGATCACGTGAACGGCACCCGAATTCAGCGCGAACAACCCTTCGGGTGCGGGCGGAACGGCGGCGCCGATGCCGAGATCGCGCGCCTCCTCCGGCGTCTCGATCCGGTCGATCGACAGGCTCGCCAGGTCCGCCGAAATGCTCGTGTCCCGGATATCGGAGAAGAGGACATCGATGCGCTCGTCGGCCTCGAACCTCGGCTCGCTGCGGAACAGGAGCCTGGAACGACCGAATCCGTAGGACCAGACCATGAATTCGCGATCCCATTCGGTCAGACGCATTCGCTGACCCCATCCGGTGTGACGCAACGGCCGAGAGGCCCCCTCGCGTGGCAGCAGCCACGGCGGAGGGGACCTCTCGGCCCGGCTATCCGATTCGACGAGCGGATCGACTACGTCCCGCCATTACCGGCGCCGGCACGCGCGGCCCGGAATCCCGGTCATCCGGCGGCCCGCAGGGCGGCACGGTCGGGCATGTCCGGCCGGACGTCCTTGCCCCCGGGACGGAAGGTGATCGAGTCCCATGACCGGTTGCCCCACCTGACGGCCGCACCGATCTCATCCGCGGTGAATGACGCACAGTCATGGATGCTCGCTCCGCTCACCGTTCGGCTCCTCCGCGACGACGGTCGTCGATGCTCAGCCGGAGGACCAGGCCGACGATCACCGCGCCGAGGACCAGACTCACCGGGCCGGTGCCCAGGTCGAGGCCGCCCCGCTGGTGGCTGACTCCGGCCCAGTCGGCGAAGCAGGCGCCGAGCGGGCGGGTGAGCACGTAGGCCCACCAGAAGGTGAGTACCGGCGGAGCGCCCAGCAGCCGATGGGCGAGGGCGGGCACCGCGATCATGGCGGCGAAGAGCAGGCCGGAGGGCAGGTAGCCCCAGCCGAGCGTGGCAGCGGTCAGGTCCCCCACCGCCGTGCCCAGCGCGAAGGTGGCCAGGACGGCCGACCAGTAGAGGACCTCCCGGCGGCCGCCGGCCACCGACTCCACCGCCAGGGTGCCCTCCAGCCGCCGCCACAGGCCGAACACCGCTGCCAGGGCCAGTGCGAAGGCGGCGGTGGAGACGGCGTACGGCACACCCAGCGCGACGTGCGCGACATCGGCGGCCATCGTCCCGAACACGCTGACCATCACCACCGCCGTCCAGTACACGGCCGGCACGTAGCGGCGGGCCCGGGCCTGTGCCGCCAGCGCGGCGGCCAGCAGGAGGCCCGCCGACGCGACGGCCGGAACCGGCCCCAGCACCCGGGCGAGGTAGTCGGAGGTGGTCTCGCCCATGCCGGTGGTGAGGATCTTGACGACCCAGAACACCGCCGTCACCTGCGGGACCTTGCTCCGCAGCAGGCCTACGGGGACGGGCCGGCGGTGGTCGGTCCCCCGCGGGACCGTGGTGGCGCCCACGATTGCGGCGCTCCCTTCTCTCGGGGTCAGCTCTCCTGAGGCCGGCTCTCCTGAGGCCGGCGCTCGTGAGATCGGCTGGAGCCTGGGGTCAGCGGCCCAGGACGGTGTTGCCGGTGATCGCACCGCTGGTGCCGTCCAGCGTCACCAGGTGCCGCACGCCGTCCGGGCCGAGGACCACGGCCTGCCAGGCGCGGCCACCGCCCTGCTCGGTGACCGGGCTCAGCGACTCCACCTTTCCGCCGGCCACCGCCGCCGCGGCCTTCGCCACCGCGTCCGCCGCATCGGTGGACGGCAGCGGGGCCGGAGCCGGCCGGCCGACGGCCCGGGCGCCGCCCTGCCGGCCGCCGTTCCCGCCGTTCCCACCGTTCCCGGGGTGCTCCCGCTTGGCCTGGCCGTGCTCGCCACGCTCGCCGTCGCCGTACCCACCGTGACCGTGGTCGGCCGCGGCCACCTCCTTGCGGTCACCGCGGTGCTCGCCGTGGTGCCCGGCCACGTGGTGCGCCGCCACCGCGGCCCCGCCGGCCACCACGACCACCGCCGCACCGGCCGCCACCCACCGCACCGGACGCCCGCGCAGCCACCGCCGCGCTCTGCGCGCCTTGCCGACGGGCTTCGTTCCCGGCTGCTCCTCCGGCCGGCCCTGCTGCGGGCCCTGCTGCCGACCCTGTGCCTGCTCGAACTCCATGGGCTCGCTCACTGCGCCCACCCCTTTGCATCCCGGCCCGGTCCGGGCCCTGTGCCCGGATCACGGTCGGCACAGCATGTCCGGCCCTTGCTGAAGATCGGCTGAAGACCCGAGGGGGCCTTCAGCTGCCACTCATCGCGACCTGCCACCCTGGAGGGCATGCGCGTACTGGTAGTAGAGGACGAGCGCCGTCTGGCCCTGGCCCTGCAGCACGGACTGACCACCGAGGGCTTCACCGTCGACGTCGCCCACGACGGCCTGTCCGGCCTGGCCAAGGCCACCGACCACGCCTACGACGTGATCGTCCTCGACATCATGCTGCCGGGCCTCAACGGCTACCGGGTCTGCTCCCGGCTGCGCGCCAGCGGCAGCGACGTCGGCATCCTCATGCTCACCGCCAAGGACGGCGAGTGGGACGAGGCCGAGGCCCTGGACACCGGCGCCGACGACTACCTGTCCAAGCCCTTCTCCTTCGTCGTCCTCGTCGCCCGCCTCAACGCCCTCGCCCGCCGGATCGGCACCCGGGCCCCGCGCCGCACGGTCCTGGGCGACCTGGTCGTCGACTCCGCCGCCCGCACCTGCACCCGCGCCGGCGGCACGATCCCCCTCACCCCCCGCGAGTTCGCCCTGCTGGACCACCTCGCCCGCCGGGCCGGGGAAGCCGTCTCCAAGCGGGAGATCCTCGACCAGGTCTGGGACAGCGGCCCCGACGCCGACCCCAACACCGTCGAGGTCCACATCAGCGCGCTGCGCCGCAAGATCGACGCCCCGTTCGGGCGCGCCGCGGTCCAAACCGTGCGCGGGGCCGGCTACCGACTGGCGGCCGACGGTGGCTGACCGACCTACGGTGGCTGACCGGCCGACGGCCCGCCCGCTGCGCCACCGGGCCCGGGCCGCCCTGCGCCGGGCCACCCGGCACCCCCGCACCACCGCCCTGATCCACCGGCTCGCCCCCCGCTCGGTCCGCACCCGCACCACGCTCGCCGCCTGCGCCAGCGTCGCCGTCGTCCTGCTGGCCGCCTCCGCCGCCGTCCTCCTGCTGCTGCGCGCCAACCTGGAACGCACCGTGGAGACCGGCGCCCGCGAACAGGCCCAGGCCGTCGCCCGGCTCGCCGCCGACCGCCAGCTCACCGCGCAGCTGCCGCTCGGCCACGGCACCGACTTCATCCAGGTCGTCAACGCCACCGGCCACGTCATCGCCGCCAGCGGCAACCTCGCCGGCCAGCCCCCGCTCGCCCCCGTCCGCACCCGGGACGGCCACCGGAGCTACAACGTCCACGCGCTCGGCGCCGAACGCCACCAGCGCGTCACCACCGTCACCGCGGCCTCCCCCACCGGCCCGGTCACCATCCACGTCGGCGTCTCGCTGCGCACCGTCGACGCCGCCGAGGACGTCACCACCGCCGCCCTCGCCGCCCTCAGCGGGCTGCTGCTGCTCACCACCGCCGTCCTCACCTGGCGCGCCACCGGCCGGGCGCTGCGCCCGGTCGAGGCCATCCGCGCCGAGGTCGCCGCCATCGGCGACCGCGACCTCGCCCGGCGCGTGCCGGAGCCGCGCAGCGACGACGAGATCGCCCGGCTCGCCCACACCATGAACGCCATGCTCGAACGCCTGGAAGCCGCCGGCACCCGCCAGCGCCGCTTCATCGCCGACGCCTCCCACGAGCTGCGCAGCCCGCTGACCGTGCTGCGCACCCAGCTGGAGGTGGCCCTCGCCGTCCCCGACCCGGACGTCCGCGCCGACCTCGTCGCCGGCGCCCTCCAGGACACCGAACGCCTCCAGGCGCTGGCCACCGACCTCCTGCTGCTGGCCCGCCTGGACGCCACCGGCCGGGAACGCCCAGGCCAGCGCGTCGATCTGGGCGAGCTCGTCGACACCACGGTCCGCGCCGGAGGCCCGCAGCCGCGCCCCGTCACCGTGCACACGGCGGCCGACATCGCCGTCCCCGGCAACCCGCAGTGGCTGGGCCGGCTCCTGACCAACCTGCTGGACAACGCCCGGCGCCACGCCCGGCAGGAGGTCACCGTCCGGCTCCACCGGGACGACGCCACCGGCGAGGCCGTCCTGGACGTCTCCAATGACGGCCCGGGCATCCCACCCGCCGATCGCGAGCGGATCTTCGAACGCTTCACCCGCCTGGACGACGCCCGCAGCCGCGACGACGGCGGCACCGGCCTCGGCCTGCCCATCGCCCGCGACATCGCCACCCTCCACGGCGGCACCCTCGCCGTCCTGGACACCCCCGGCCCGGAGGTCACCTTCCGGGCCCGGCTCCCGCTCGCCACCGCCCCGGCACCCGCACCGTGACACCCGGGCGGCCCGGGAAAAGCCGAGGGGCCCGCACCGTGCGCAGTGCACGGTGCGGGCCCCTCGTCGCCGGACGGAGCCGGCGTGCGTCACATCAGACCGGGCGGATGTTCTCCGCCTGCGGGCCCTTCTGGCCCTGGGTGACGTCGAACTCGACCTTCTGGCCCTCGATCAGCTCGCGGAAACCGCTGGCGGCGATGTTCGAGTAGTGAGCGAAGACGTCAGCGCCGCCGCCGTCCTGCTCGATGAAGCCGAAGCCCTTTTCCGAGTTGAACCACTTCACGGTACCGGTAGCCATGAGAAATCTCCTTCGAGACTGTGCGAAGTCTGCACCGTGCAGACTTTCGAGTCGCCGCGATGAGAACCCACCGGAAGAGCCGGAAACAAAAAATGCGCCTGCAAGGATCAGCAGGCGCACACAAAGTTCATGGGAACCACTACTGCAACTGCTTCGACTGTAGCAGGCCCGGGGCCGCCCCGACGGAAATTCCGGGTGAATTTTTTTCTCCACCCCGCACCGGGAGGGGGCTCAACCGGCCCGCCGGGGGCAGCAACAGGCCTACCCCGCGGGCCAGTTGGGCCATCCGCCGCGGCACGCGCGGCCCGCTCCGACCCGGCCGGATTTTCCACCCTCCAGGGCGCCCCGTTCCCCCGATTTTCAGAGCATACTGACCAGGGTGAGGAAAACACCGGCAGTCCGGCGCCCCCTGCCCACCAGTCCCTTCAAGGCCAGGCCCGACGCGCCGCCCAAGCGGTTCGCCGTCGGGGACCGCGTCACCCACGACAGGTACGGCCTCGGCCGGGTCATCGAAATCGAGGACGAGGGCAACGCCTCGGTCGTCGTCGACTTCGGTGCGCGAAAGGTACGGATCACCCCGCCCTACGCCACGATGTTCGTCCTCTGATCGACGGACACCCAGGCGAGCGCCCCGAGAACCCCGCGCGCCCCACCGAGCATCCCCGCGCCGTCCGCCGCCCCGTGGTGCGGGCGGTGTACGTCGCCGCGTCCCGGCTGGACGCGGGCCGGAGCATGGCGTCCTTCCTGGGGACACCCGTGCCGGACGACGGCACGGGCCAGGCCCCGCCCGTACGAGGACTCCCGGACCGTGCTCTTCGGTGACGTTCCGGACGGCGAGGCCCCTCCACCTACATCGTCTGCGACCGGGACCGGGCCCTCGAACCGGCCCGGCAGGAGGAGCTCGCCACCCGCTCCGAGGCCGTCCACCGACTGCCCGGCAGCCACTCGCCGTTCCTGTCCATGCCCCGGGAGCTCGCCGGCTTCCTGGGGCGGACAGCCGCCCCCGCCACGGTGGGCTGACCGGCCGGGGGCCGCAGGGAACAGGGCCGGGGCCGACGCGGCACCCGCGTCAGCCCCGGCCGCAGCGGTGGCCCGGCAGCAGTCGGTCAGAACCACTCGGGCCGGCACTCCGCCGCCGTCCGGTCCAGGCCGTCGAGCAGGTCGAACTGCGGGCCGGTCCGCGGGAGTTCGACCCGGAAGAAATACCGGGCGGCCTGCCGCTTGCCCTCGTGGAAGGCCTCCGTCCCGGCGCCGAGGGCGAGGAACTGCTCCAGCCAGATCCAGGCCAGCACCACATGGCCGACCGCCTCCAGGTAGACGGTGGCGTTGGCCAGCGCGGCCGCCGGATCGCCGGTCGACCAGAGTGCGGCGGTGGTCCGCCCGATCCTGGCCGCGGCCGCCTCCAGGCGGGCGGCCAGCTCGGCCGCCTCTCCCCCGGCCTCGGCGGCCCGGGCGGCCGTCTCCCCGATGGTCTCCAGGAGCAGCGCCAGGCCCGCGCCGCCGTCCATGACGACCTTGCGGCCGAGCAGGTCCAGCCCGTGGATGCCGTGGGTGCCCTCGTGGATCGGGTTGAGCCGGTTGTCCCGGTAGAACTGCTCGACGTCGTACTCGCGGGTGTAGCCGTAGCCGCCGTGCACCTGGATGGCGAGGTCGTTGGCGGCCAGGCACCACTGCGAGGGCCAGCTCTTGGCGATCGGCGTCAGCACGTCGAGCAGCAGGTGGGCGCGGGCCCGCTCGGCCTCGTCCTCGGCGGTGGCCTCCTCGTCCAGCAGGCGGCTGCAGTACAGGCCGAGCGCCAGCGCCCCCTCCACGTAGCTCTTCTGGGCCAGCAGCATCCGGCGCACGTCGGCGTGCTCGATGATCGGGACCTGCGGGGCGGTCGGGTCCTTGTGCCCGAGCGGGCGGCCCTGCGGGCGGGTGCGGGCGTAGTCGAGGGCGTGCAGGTAGCCGGTGTAGCCGAGCGCGGTGGCGCCCTGGCCGACGCCGATCCGGGCCTCGTTCATCATGTGGAACATGTAGGCCAGCCCGTGGTGGGCCCGGCCCACCAGGTAGCCGACCGCGCCCGGGGCACCGCCGGGGGTGTGGCGGCCCTCGCCGAAGTTGAGCAGGGTGTTGGTGGTGCCGCGGTAGCCCATCTTGTGGTTGAGGCCGGCCAGGACCACGTCGTTGCGCTCCCCGAGCGTGCCGTCCGGCTCGACCAGGAACTTGGGCACGACGAACAGCGATATGCCCTTCACGCCCGCCGGAGCGCCGGGGATCCTCGCCAGCACCAGGTGGACGATGTTCTCACTGAGTTCGTGGTCGCCCCCGGAGATCCACATCTTGGTGCCGGTGATCCGGTGGCTGCCGTCGTCGGCCGGCACCGCCCGGGTGGTGATGTCGGCCAGCGAGGAGCCGGCCTGCGGCTCGGACAGGCACATCGTCCCGAAGAAGCGGCCCTCGGCCATCGGCGGCACATAGGTGTCGATCTGCTCCCGACTGCCGTGCGCCAGCAGCAGGTTGACGTTGCCGACGGTGAGCAGCGGGTACGAGGCGGTGGCGATGTTCGCGGCCTGGAACCAGGCCCGGCAGGCGTTGGCGACCACGACGGGCAGCTGCTGGCCGCCGACCTCGTAGTCCATGGAGACGCCGACCAGGCCGGCCTCCGCGTAGACCTGCAGGGCCTCCTTCACCTCGGGGATGATGTGCACCCGCTCGCCGTCGAAGCGGGGCTCCTCGGCGTCGTTCTTCTTGTTGTGCGGGGCGAAGTGCCGGGTCGCGATGGTCTCGCTGAGCTCCAGCGCCGCGTCGAAGGTGTCCCGGTCGTGGTCGGCGTAGCGGGGGCGGCTGGTCAGGGAGGTGACGTCCAGCCAGTCGTACAGCAGGAAGGCGAGGTCGCGGCGGGAGAGCAGCAGGGAGTCCAAGGCGGGGCATCCGATCGGGAGGGCGGGGCGGGTACGGGTACGGGTACGGCGGCAACCGGGACCTTCCCACCGGCCGCACCGCCGACACCACGGCTTGATCCCCGGGATCGGGGCCTCGGCTGATCCTCGGTGCCCAGCGGCTGACCGGCGTCGGTCCCGGACTGCAGCGCCCGGACCGCCCCTGCTTCCTCCGACGCGAGCCCCCGCAAACCGTCGGGCCCGGCGCCCCTGTCGAGAGGGGTGCCGGGCCCGGCGGTTGCTCGCGCACGCCCCCGCCGGGGCATCGACGGGGTTCGGCGGGGGCGCGGCGAGTGCTCAGAGGTGGGCGGCGAGTTCCTTGGGGCTGAGCGCGTCCTCGCGCAGCCGCTCCTCGGCCGTCTCCTCGATCCGCGCCATGAACCGGCGCAGCAGCGGGGGCGCCATCAGCGAGGTGACGATGGCGACCAGGATGACGACGGTGTACATCTCCTGGCTCAGCACGCCGAGCTTGAGGCCGACCATCGCGACCACGACCTCGATCACGCCGCGGGCGTTCATCCCGGCGCCGAGCGCCAGGCCCTCCCAGTGGCTCATCCGGCTGATCCGCGCGCCCAGGTAGGCGCCGCTGAACTTGCCGATGATGGCGATCGCCAGCACCGCGAGGCCGGCGAGCAGCACGGTGGGCCGGGTGAGGGCGGTGAGGTCCATCCGCAGTCCGGCGGTCGCGAAGAACACCGGGGCGAGGATCGAGACCACGACGGTGCGCACCGGGGCGAGCCGGTTCGGGTCGGCCAGCGGGGTGCCGGTCAGGGCGAGACCGCACAGGAAGGCGCCGAAGACCGCCTCCAGGCCGAGCGCCTGGGTGCCGGCGGCGGCCAGCAGCAGCGCGGCGACCAGGAGGGCGAGGACGGACGGGCCGGCCGCGCCGTTGGCGAGCCGGGGCCCGGCCGCCTTGGCGATGCGGCGCAGCACCAGGGCGAGCACCACGACGACCACCAGGTTGGCGATCGAGTGCAGGATCTGGCCGCCGGAGACGCCGACGGTGGCCATCGCCGAGACGACCGAGAGCAGCAGCCAGCCGACGATGTCGTCGACGGTGACGGCGCAGAGGGTCAGCTGGCCGATGTTGCGGTGCAGCAGGCCCAGTTCGATCAGGGTCTTGGCGATCACCGGGATGGCGCTGACGCCCATCGCGACGCCGACGAACAGGGCGAAGGTGCTGCGGTCGGAGACCCTGCCGAGCAGCGAGTCGGGCAGCATAAAGGCCAGCCCGATGCCCAGGGCGAGCGGGACGACGATCCCGGGGACGCTCACCCGTACGGCGGTGGCGCCGCGCTTGCGGACCAGCCCGAGGTCCATCTGCAGGCCGGTCACGCCGACCATCAGGATGACGCCGATCTGTCCGAAGGCGTCCAGCAGGTGGAAGCGGGCGGGGTCGTGCGGCAGCAGCCACTCGGAGAAGCCGGGGGCGAGGTGTCCGAGCAGCGACGGTCCGAGCAGCACGCCGACGAACAGCTCTCCGACGACGGCGGACAGCCCGAGCCGGGTGAACAGGCGTCCGAGCAGGACGGCGAGCCCGAGCAGCAGGCCCACTTGGAGGAGGAAGACCATCAGGTCATGGGCGGCGAGCGGCGCGACCGGTCCGACGGCCAACGGCACGGGGACTCCCTTGGTGAGGATAGGGGGCGGACGGTGTCGGAGCGCCGGAGGCCGGGTCAGGAGCGGACGCAGAGCCGCTGGTCGATCAGTCGCGCATGATCCGCTCGGGGTCCTCCATGGTGAACGCGCTCACGGCAGTGATCCTCTCCTCGCACTGCGGGGGAATGTCGGTTCTTCAGTCCTGAGTGAAGAACCGACAACGGGCGGGCGCCGCCTACGTGGTGTGCACGGTCTTCGTGGTGTGCACGATGCTCGGGCAGATCCGGCAGGCGTCGGCGCCGCCCTGGGCCCACCAGCGGCAGGTCGGCCGGACGGCGCAGGGCGGCGGTGCGAGCGCGCCGTCCTCGGCGC
The DNA here is from genome assembly GCF_003635085.1 of Streptomyces sp. 1114.5. Lineage (NCBI taxonomy): Bacteria > Bacillati > Actinomycetota > Actinomycetes > Kitasatosporales > Streptomycetaceae > Streptomyces > Streptomyces sp. 1114.5. Next base: position 4,289,916 of record NZ_RBXE01000001.1, on the reverse strand, counting down.
GCTCGGCCCGGCCCAGCTCCGACACCGCGTCGCCGAGCGAGCACCGGCCCTGCGCCCACTGCCGGCACGCCGACTCGACGCACGGGCCGGCGAAGCGGAACCGGGCCTCGGGCGGGCGCAGCCCGGGGGCGGCCGCGCGCTCGGCGAACCCGGCGGTCACCGGCAGCGGCGGGTGCAGCGCGGCGACGCTGCCGTCCGGCCGGACGATGCCGAGCAGCAGGTGGCCGGGGGTGCAGGAGCTGCTGGGGCAGGTCGTGCCGCCCCTGTCCTGCGCACGGCCGGTGTCCGCACGGCCGGTGTCCGCGCCGACGGCCTCCGCCCCGGGCACTCCCCCGGCCACTACCTCTCCGGCTCGAAGATGATTCCCAGGAACGGGCCGCCCAGCGGGCCCGGCTTGGGGGCCACCTCGTTGGGAGCCACCTCGCGCAGCGGGGGCGCGAGGTCGAGCTCGGCGACCTCGTCGAGCACCGTGCGCCGCACGGCGTCCGCGATCCGCTCCATCGTCTTCGGCGGCAGGTCGCCCTGCACGGAGACCTTCAGGCCTTGCTTGGACATGCTCTTGTCCTCTTCTTCCGGGGATCGGGCCGACGGTCGGCCGACCCACCGACGACGCTCCCACCGCGCCCGGGGACCCGCGAACCCGGTTGGCCGACTCGGGTGAGCGCGCCGCACCGGGCCGGACTCCGCCTCGGGCCGGGCGCGGCTCAGGCCGGGGCGCCGTGCCACGGTGCGTGCACCGCGACCTGGGCGCGCAGCTGCCGCAGTGCCCGGGCGGAGGCGATGCCCACCGCGCCGTGGACGTGCCCGTCCCGTACGCAGGCGGCGGCGTAGCGGCGCTCCGCGAGGCTGCCGTCGACGGGCTCGAAGCGGTCGGCGTCGCCCGGGCTGCCGAAGGCCTGGATGCGCAGCCCGTACTGGTCGGTCCACAGGTACGGGACCGGTTCGTAGGCCTGGCGGGCGCCGTCCGGGCCGGCCAGCAGGTTGCGGGCGACGCACTGCGCCTGTTCGGTGGCGTTGGTGCGCTGTTCGAGGCGGCGCAGGCGCCCGGTGCGGGGGTCGGGCCAGGCGGCGGCGTCGCCGGCGGCCCAGACACCGGGGCCGGCGGCGCAGTGGACGTCGCAGACCACGCCGTCGCCGAGCCGGACGCCGCTGTCGGCCAGCCATGCGGTGTCCGGCACGGATCCGATGGCCATCAGGACGACGTCGGCGGCGAGTTCGGTGCCGTCCGTGAGCCGTACGCCGGCGGCCCGGCCGCGGTGCCGGACGAGCTCCGTGGCCGTGCCCTGTCGGATCCGCACCCCGTGCTCGCGGTGCAGGCCGGTCAGCAGCGCGGCCGTCTCGGCGCCGAGGACGCCGGCCAGGGGTGCGGCGGTGGACACCAGCCAGGTCACCTCGGCACCGAGCTCGACGGCGGTGGCCGCCGCCTCGGCGCCGAGCAGGCCGCCGCCGACCACCAACAGCCGTACACCTGCGTGGAGTTCGGCGCGCAGGGTGAGGGCGTCGGCGAGGGTGCGCAGCACGTGGGCGCCGGCTGTCGGCTGCTCGGCGCCGGGCAGCCGGCGGGGTCGGACGCCGGTGGCGAGGACGACGGCCTCGCACCGCACCCGCCCGCCGTCGGACAGCTGCACCGTCCGCTCCCGCCGGTCGAGGCGTTCGGCCCGGACCCCCAGGCGCAGGTCCAGGTCGAGGTCGTCCAGCGCCTGCGGGGCCCGCAGGGTCAGCCGCTCGGGCGTCCACTGCCCGCCGAGCAGGTGTTTGGAGAGCGGCGGTCGGTCGTACGGCGGCTCGGCCTCGGCCCCGATCAGGGTGAGGCGGCCGTCGTAGCCGGCCCGGCGCAGCGCTTCGGCGGTGTGCAGTCCCGCTGCGCCGGCGCCGACGACGGCGACCGCGCTCAGTGCGCTCACGCCTCCTCCAGCCGGATCGCGGCGGCGGGGCAGACCGCGGCGGCGTCCCGGACGGCCTGGTGGATGTCGGCCGGGGGTTCGGCGTCGAGGAGGACGACGATGCCGTCCTCGTCCCGCTGGTCGAAGACCTCGGGGGCGGCGAGCACGCAGCTGCCGGCGCCGCAGCACTTCTCCTGGTCGATGTGGACGAGCATGGGGGCGGTTCCCTTCGGAGCGATGGCCGGATGGGCCCGGGTGGGCCCGGGTGGGTCCTGGGTGCCGGTGGTCACCAGGCGACGGGCAGCTCGTGGACGCCGTAGACGAGCATCTCGCCGCGGTAGCGGATGGACTCGAACGGGACGGCCAGGCGCAGTTCGGGCAGCCGCCGCAGGACGGTGTTCAGGGCGATCTGCAGTTCCAGGCGGGCGAGCGGCTGGCCCAGGCACTGGTGGACGCCGAAGCCGAAGGCCAGGTGGCGGCGGGCGTCGCGGGTCAGGTCGAGGGCGTCGCCGTCGGGGAACTCCTGCTCGTCCCGGTTGGCGGTGTTGACCATGCAGATCACGCCCTCCCCGGCGCCGATCCGCACCCCGGCCACGGTGACGTCCTCGGTGGCGACCCGGGTCAGTCCGGAGTGCACGATGGTCAGGTAGCGCAGCAGTTCCTCGACCGCGCCGGCCACGGACTCGGGGTGCGCGCGCAGGTGGGCGAGCTGGTCGGGGTTGCGCAGCAGGGCGAGGACGGACAGCGCGGTCATGTTGGCCGTGGTCTCGTGTCCGGCGACGAGCAGCAGGCGGCCCATCGCGCCGATCTCCCGGCTGTCCAGTTCGCCGCGGGCGACCAGGCGGCTGAGGATGCCGTCGTCGGGGTCGGTCCGCTTGGAGTCGGTGAGCCCGACCAGGTAGTCGGCCAGTCTCCGCTGGGCGGCCTCGACCTCCTCGGCCGAGGAGTCGCGGCGGAGCAGGACGCGGCTGCACTCCTGGAAGAAGTCGTGGTCCTGGTACGGGACTCCGAGCAGCAGGCAGATGACGAGGGAGGGCAGCGGGAGCGCGAACTCGCGGAGCAGGTCGCCGGAGGTGCGTCCGGCGGTCATCCGGTCCAGCAGGTCGTCGGCGATGCGTTGGATCTCGGGGCGCAGCGCCTCGACCTTCTTGATCATGAACTCGCCGGTGAGCATCCGGCGCAGCCGGGCGTGTTCCGGGTCGTCCATCCGGATGAAGGTGGGCTGACCGGTGCTCAGCTGCCGGGTGCCGGCGCTGACGAACGGGAAGCCGGCGCGGGTGGAGTCCGAGCTGAAGCGGGCGTCGCCGAGCACCGCCTTGACGTCCTCGTGGCGGGTGACCAGCCAGGTGGGGGTGCCGTCCCACAGGGTCACCCGGCTGACCGGCTCGTCCTGCTGGGCCTGGCGGTAGGCGGGCGGCGGGTCGAAGGGGCAGCCGCCGCGGGCGGCGGGGTGGACGGGGTGGGCGGAGCGGGGGGTGTGAGCGGCAGTGGCCATCAGGGGCTCCCTTCGCGGAGCGGTTCCGAACCATTTACATGCCCTAAGCAACTAACTCACCGTCACGCTAACTCGCGGTCCGTGGCGCCGAAAGGGCCTGCCGGGTGACGGCCGAATCTGTCCGAAAAGCAGTCACCGGTCGGCACCGCAGCCGCACCCCGCACCGGATCGCTACAGTTCCCCCATGCCGGACGCCACCGATCATCGGACCGCCACCTCCGACCTGGAGGCCGTGCTGGCCTCGCTGGCCTACCTGCTCACCCGCTCCCAGGAGCACGAACGGCAGACCGCCCGGGCCAGCATCACGGCGGCCCGCTCGGACGTCTACCTGCTGCGCGCACTCGCCGAGACGCAGGGCGCCAGCCGGGTCGGCGACCTGGCCGCCCGGCTGCTGGTCAAGTCCTCGCACGTCACCCGGCAGATCGACCGGCTGCAGAGCCAGCAGCTGGTAGAGCGCACCCCGGACGCCGCGGACCGGCGAGCCCGCCAGGTCGAGCTGACCGCCGAGGGGCGCGCGCTGCTCGGACGCCTGAAACAGGCCAACATCACCGGCCTCACCGCCGCCCTGGACGGCATCCCGGAGTCGGACGTCGCCGCCACGGTCTCCGTCCTGCGCCACCTGGTGGAGCGCTACGTCCACGGGGTCCGCGCGACGGCCCTCGCCGAGGACGACGCGGATCCCACCCGCGAGGACCCGCCGGGGGCCTGACCGGCCCCCGGATCCCCCTCCCCCGCCCCGGCCCGGGCGGGCGACACGGAACAGCTGAACCCGCACCTCTTCCGGTCCGTGGCTTCTTGCAGCGACTATCTTCCTCGTGCGCAGCAGCAGCAGCTGCCGCACCGGAGGAACCGCGCAGGTCAGGACGACCGGGGGTTGCGCGCCGCTCAGGGGAATCAGTTCTAGGGGGGACTGTCACTCATGATCCAGCCCATCCGCTTCCGCCTGCTCGGACCGATGGCGGCGCACCGGGACGAGGAGGGCCTGGTCGTCGGCTCGCCGCTGCAACAGGCCATGATGGCCGCCCTGCTGCTGCGCGACGGCCGCGCCGCCAGCGCGGGCGAGCTGATCGAGGCCGTCTGGGGGCCCACCGCACCCGCCAGCGCCTCCGCCATGCTGCGCACCTACGCCTGGCGCTGGCGCAAGGCGCTCGAACGCGACCGCAGCGCACCGGTCGTCCTCACCTCGGTGGGCGACGGCTACCGGACGGTGCTGCCCGCCGAGAACGTGGACGCCGTCCGGGTCGAGTCGCTGGCCGCCGCCGCGCTCGCCGCGACCAGGAAGGCCGAGGACCACCCGCGGGCCCGGCAGCTGCTCGACGAGGCCCTGGACCTCTGGTACGGCGAACCGCTGGCCGGCATCCCCGGCCCGCTCGCCGAGCAGCACCGCGCTCGCCTGGAGGACCTGCGGATCAGCCTGCTGGAGGAGAAGTGCGGCCTGGACCTGGAGCTGGGCGTGCCGGGCCGCGCCGTCCCGGTGCTGCGCGAGCTGAACGCCGACCACCCGCTGCGCGAACGCCCGTACGTGCTGCTGATGCGCGGGCTCTACCAGAGCGGGCGGCAGGCCGACGCGCTGGCCGTGTTCGAACGGGTCCGCCGGCTGCTCGCGGCCGAACTCGGCATCGACCCGGGCCCGGAGCTGCGGGCGATGCACCAGCGGATCCTGCGCAACGACCCCTCGCTGCTGCCCGCCGCCCCGCCCGAACCGGAGCCCTCGGCCACCGACCGGACCGCCACCGGAACCGCCCCGGCCGTCCCGGTCCCGGCCCAACTGCCCGCCGACATCGCCGACTTCACCGGCCGCGAGGACGAACTGGCGGCGCTGCACACGGCGCTCGGCAAGGCCGTCCAGGACACCGCCGGCCACACCGTGCTGCCGATCGCGGCGATCTCCGGCATGGGCGGGGTCGGCAAGACCACCGTCGCCCTGCGCGTCGCGCACCGGTTGCGCGCCGGGTTCCCGGACGGCCAGCTCTACGCCGACCTGCGCGGCGACCAGCCCAAACCGGCCCAGCCCGGCGTGCTCCTGGTCAGCTTCCTCACCGCCCTGGGCGTCGCCCCCGGCGCCGTGCCCGAGACCCTGGAGGACCGCTCCCGGCTGTTCCGCTCCCTGCTCGACGGGCGGCGGGTGCTGATCCTGCTGGACAACGCCCGGGACGCGGCCCAGGTCAGACCCCTGCTGCCCGGCTCGGCCCGCTGCGCCGTCCTGGTCACCAGCCGGACCAGACTCTTCGGGCTCGCCACCGCCGTCCAGGTCGACCTCGACGTGTTCAGCGTGGACGAGGCCACCGGCATGCTGGCGCAGGCCGCCGGCGACGACCGGATCGACGCCGACCCGGCGGCCGCCGGCGAACTGATCCGCTACTGCGGCCGCCTCCCGCTGGCCATCCGGATCGTCGCCTCCCGGCTCGCCTCCCGCCCGTCCTGGTCGGTGGCCCGGCTCGCCGACCGGCTGGCCGCCGAACAGCACCGGATGTCCGAACTGCAGCTCGGCGACCTCGCGGTGGCCAGCGCCTTCGAATGGGGCTACCGGCAGCTGCCCCCGGAGCAGGCGACCGCGTTCCGGGTGGTCGCCGCAGTGAGCCGGCCGGACATCGGGGTGCCGGTCGCGGCCGTCGTCCTGGGCGTGGAGCAGCGCCGGGCCGAGGACCTGCTGGAGGCCCTGGTCGACGCCGGCATGGTCAGCGAGACCCACGCCGGCCGCTACCGCTACCACGAGCTGCTGCGGGTGTTCGCATCCCAACTCACCGAGCCGGACGACGCGGTGGACTCCGCGACGGCGCTCAGCCGGCAGCTGGACTTCCTGCTCGCCACCGCGACCGCCGCCTTCCAGCAGGTCGTCCCCGGCGACCCGATCGGCTCCGCGCTGCGCACCCCGGCGCTGGCCGGGCTGCGCTTCGACACCCCGCGCGCGGCCGCCCGCTGGGTGGGCGAGGAGTTCGACACGGCGATCGCCGCGATGCAGGCCGCGACGGCGCCCGACGGCTCGGCGCAGGACCTGCGGACCGCCGCCGACCTGCTGATCGCGCTCTGCCCCTTCGACGCCGACCCGCGCTACGAGCGGCTGGCGGTGGCCGCCGCGGCGGTCTCCGCCGCCGCCACCGGGCGGGCCGACCGGCACTCGCTGGGCCGGGCCGAGTTCATCCGGGGCAACCTCGCCGTCCAGGCGACCCGGCTGGGCGAGGCCACCGAGCACTGCCGCCGGGCGGCCGAGGCCTGCCGGGAGGTCGGCGACCGGGTGATCCTCCAGCAGGTGCTCAACGACCTCGGCCTCCTCGCCCAGTTCCAGCACCGCTTCGACGAGGCGGTACGGCTGTGCGAGGAGGCCCACGAACTGGCCGTCGCGCTGGGCCACCACACCGGGCGGACCGTCACCCTGCTCAACGCGGCGATGGCCCGGGTGCGCGGCGGCGCGCCCGCCGAGGGGGCGCGGGTCTGCCGGGAGCTGCTGCCCGCCCTGCGCGCCGAGGAGGACCTGCCGGGGGTCTCGTACGCGCTGTTCGTGCTGGGCCTCGCCGCCCACCAGTGCGAGTCCTACCAGGAGGCGGCGGCCACTTTCCGGGAGTGCCTGGAGCTCTGCCGCTCCGCGGGCCTCGCGCTGCGCGAGGCCCAGGCCCGCTACCGGCTGGCGGACACCCTGCGCCGGCTGGGCCGCGGCGCCGAGGCGGTGACGGGGGCGCGGCAGGCGGTGGCGGAGTGCGAGGCGCTGACCGCCGACCGGGACCGGGCGCACGCGCTGGTGGTGCTGGCGCGGGCGCTGGCCGACCGCAGCCGGATCGCGGAGGCGCGGGAGCACCTGACCGAGGCCGAGGCGCTGTTCGACCGGCTGGAGCTGCCCGACGGCGAGCTGGTCCGCGCCCTGCTGGCCGACCTGGACGCGGCGGGGGCCGCGGAGTCGGCGGCCGGGTAGCCGGGCGGGGTGCCGGCCCGGTCAGAAGGGCGGGGTCAGGAGATGACCTTCGGCGGGGTGACCGAGGAGGTGTTGTTCCAGACGTCGCCGGGGGTGCCCGGCGGGGTGGTGGTCGGCGCCGGGGTGCCGCCGCCGGAGGCGCCGTCGGCGACCGAGACCGTCACCCCGGCGGGGGCTGCCGCGCCGGTGTCCGACACCGCCGCGACGGCCGCCGCACCGCCGAGCACGGTCAGCGCGACGACGCTCAGGCGGACGGCGATGCGGTTGCGGACGCTCTTCATGTCATTCTCCTGGGTCGGTGTGCTCCGGTGTGCTGCGGTGTGACGAGCGTCGCAGTCGCCGATATCCGCCCGATAACCGCCGCCCGCGGGGGCGCGGATAGCGGCCGCCCGCGGGCGTCCCGACCAGGCACTCCGTCAGGCCCCGGCCCCGGCCCCGCTCTGCCGGAACTCCACCGGGAGGTTGCGCAGGAAGCGGAAGTTGATGCTGTCGAGCCAGTCCACCTCGGGGTTCACCAGCCGCAGGTCCTCGGTGCGGCGCAGCAGCGTGGAGATCGCGATGTCGATCTCGGCGAGGGACAGCGCCGCACCCAGGCAGTAGTGGATGCCGTGCCCGAAGGAGAGCTGGTCGTTGGCCCGGCGGCCGACGTCCAGGGTGTCCGGGTCCTCGTAGCGCAGCGGGTCGCGGTTGCCGGCGCCCAGGACCAGGATGACCGACTGGTTCTCCTCGATCCGCACGCCGCCCACCTCGATCGGCTCGGTGGCGATCCGGGTGGTGAACTGCACCGAGCTGTCGTAGCGCAGGAACTCGTGCGCGGCATTGGCGGACAGCTCCGGGTCGCGGCGCAGCCGCTCCGCCTGGTCGGGGTTGCGGATCAGGGCGAGGACGGCGTTGGCGATCAGGTGGGTGGTGGTGGCCTGTCCGGCGTCGATCAGGAGCAGGAAGTTGGCGTACACCTCGTCGTCGGTGAAGTCCTCCTTGGCGATCTGACCGGCGATCATCTCGCTGAAGCGGTCGGTGGCGACGCCGGCCCGGCGGCGCTCGGCGACCAGGTCGAAGGCGGTGCGCAGGCCCTCCAGCCGGCCGAACTCGCGGGTGGACTGGCTGAACAGCTCGTGCAGCAGGCTCTGCCAGTCCTCCAGCAGGTGCGCCGCGTCGTCCGGGACGCCGGCCAGCGAGGCGATCATGCCGCGGGCCAGCGGCTCGGAGTAGTCGGCGACGACGTCGAAGCGGCCCTGCTCCATCACCCGGTCGAGCAGGGAGTCGGCGAGGTCCTGGATGACGGGCCGCATGGAGCGGATGAAGCGCGGGGTGAGCCCGGGCTTGATCAGGCCGCGCAGCCGGGTGTGCCTGGGCGGCTCGTTGAACAGCATCATGTCCGAGAGGGTGTGCGCCAGCGGCTCCATCTCGGCCTGGGCGGCGGGCGGCAGCGAGGCGTGGAAGTCGCCCACGCGGGCGCCGGACAGCCGCTCGTCGCGGCCCAGCTTGCTGATGTCGGCGTGGTCGAGCACCACCCAGGCGCGCATCATGTCGTCCCAGTAGACCGGGCCGCGCTCGCGGAGGATCCGGTAGAGGCCGTACGGGTCCTGGGTCCACTCGGGACGGAAGCCGTCCATCAGCGTGGGGGCGGGGGTGGTCTTCGCGGTCTTCGTGGTCTGCATGGTGTGTCCTGGTCTCCGGTCGGTGCGGCGGGGACGGGCGGCGGTGCAGCGGCGGGGCGGGGCAGCGGCAACGCGTACGGGCGGTGCGGGCGCGGGCGGGGACGAGCGGGGCGGCGGGCCCGCCCGGGCGACCGGCGGGCGGTCGGCGGGCGGGCCCGCGGCCGGTCAGCGGTGGGCGTCCCAGGCCGGCGGCTGCTCGCTCAGGCCGTGGTGCAGGTCCACCAGGGCGCCGTGCAGGGCGCGGGTGACCGGGCCGGGCGTGCCGTCGCCGACCACCCACTCCTCGCCGCCGTCGTGGAACGACTTGACCGGGGTGACCACCGCGGCCGTGCCGCAGGCGAACACCTCGGTGATGACGCCCCGTTCGACCTCGTCCTTCCACTGCGCCAGCGAGATCCGCTCCTCGCGCGGGGTGTGGCCCAGGCGCTCGGCCAGGGCGAGGACGGTGTCCCGGGTGACGCCCGGCAGCAGGGTGCCGGTGAGCAGCGGGGTGACCACCTCGGCGGACGGACCCTCGCCGCGGACGAAGAAGACGTTCATGCCGCCCATCTCCTCGATCCACCGGCGCTCGACCGCGTCCAGCCACAGCACCTGCGGGCAGCCGGCCTCCTGGGCCTGGCGCTGGGCGGCGAAGGAGCCGGCGTAGTTGCCGGCCACCTTGACGTTGCCGGTGCCGCCGGGGAACGCCCGGACGTAGTCGTGGCTGACCCACGCGGACACCGACTCGATGTCGTCGCCGAAGAACCCGGCGGCCACGAAGGCCATCAGCAGGAAGCGGTAGGTGTTCGAGGGCCGAAGCATCAGCGTGACGTCGGTGGCGAACATGATCGGACGCAGGTAGAGGCAGTGCGTCGGGTCCTCCGAGAGCATCCCGCCGTCGCGCTCGATCAGCTGCTCGATGGCGTCGGTGAAGACCTCCTCGGGCAGTTCGGGCATGGCCAGCCGGCGGGCGGAACGCTGGAAGCGGCGGGCGTGGTCCTCGGGGCGGAAGGCGGCGACGGTGCCGTCCACCCGGCGGTGGGCCTTCAGGCCCTCGAAGATGACCTGGCCGTAGTGCAGGCCGAGCGTGGCGGGGTGCAGGGAGAGGTTGTCGAGCGGCTTCAACTCGGCATTGTGCCAGCCCAGTTCGGGCGACCAGTCGATGCTGAAGAGGTGGTCGGTGAAGGCCTCGCCGTAGCCGGGGTCGGTGATGACGCGGGCGGGGTCGATCGCGATGGGCTTGCGCTGCGCAGCGGAGGTCACGGGTGCTCCTTCGGTGGGTTTCCGGTAGGTGGGTTTCCGGTAGGTGGGTTTCCGGTAGGTGCGGGCGGGTGTGCCGGGCGGTTCCCGGCGCACCCGCCGGATGTGCTCAGACCAGCGAGGTGAAGAAGAAGGTGTCGCGGCGGGCGATCAGTCCGTCCGGCGTCGACTCGAAGAACTCGGCGAAGCGGTGGGCCGCCCGGCGGCCGTCGTGCAGGGTGCCGCGGAAGCTGCCGTGCACGGCGGTCAGTCCGTCGGCCTCGACCACCCGCTCCAGGGTGTGCCGGCCCTCCTTGATCACCCGCTCCTCGGCGTAGAAGCGGCGCAGCCGCTCCCGGCCGACCAGCGGGTCGTAGCCCGGCCGGTGGTAGGCGGCCTCGGGGGCGAACCGCCCGATCAGGCCGTCGATGTCGTCGGTGTCGATCAACTCGTAGAACTCGCGGGCCTGTTCGACGTTCATGCGGTGGTCCTCCTCGGGGTCGGGGCCTGCCCGGCCAGGACGGCGCTGACGGCGGCGATCGGTTCCGGCTGCGTCAGGGCGCCGTGGTGGCAGGCGAGATCGTGGCGGTGGACGGCCCCGGTGACGTACGGGCGCCAGTCCTCGGCGGTGGGCGCGTCGGCGGGCTTGCCGAGCGTGGCGGTGACGTGGATCAGGTCGCCGTCGTAGACACCGGAGACCCCGGTGTGCACGAGCTCGGCGTTGTTGGCGAAGACCGCGACCAGCGCCGCGAGCCGGTCCTCGTCGAGGCCGGACAGCGGGCTGCCCGCCTGCTCCAGCACCTCCCGCAGCCGGGCCCGGTCCAGCTCTCCCCCGCCCTCGGCGGGGTCGGGCACCGGGTGGCCCAGCGAGTGGAGCAGCGCGGTCAGCGTCTGCGGCTCCGGGGCGTCGGCGGGCAGCCGGCCGGCCTCCGGGTGGACGGGGAAGCCGTCCAGCACGGTGAGCTGTTCGACCTGCTCGCCCTCGGCCTGCAGCCGCACGGCGACGGCGTGGGCGACCTGGCCGCCGAAGGACCAGCCGAGCAGCCGGTACGGGCCGTGCGGGCGGGCCTTGCGGATCTCGGCGACGTAGTCCTCGGCCATCTCGGCGATGCTCCTCGGCAGCGCCCCCGGCTCGGTGAGCCCGCGGGCCTGCAGCCCGAACACCGGCACCTGCGGGTCGAGGTGGCGCAGCAGCCCCGAGTAGACCCAGCTGACCCCGGCCACCGGGTGGACGCAGAACAACGGGGTGGCCTCGCCGTACGGGCGCAGCGGGAAGAGCACGCCGAGCGCATCGCCCTGCCCGCCGTCGTCCAGCGCGGCGGCCAGGCCGGCCGGGGTGGGTGCCGCGAACAGGTCGCGGATGCCCGGCTCCACCCCGAGGGCGGCGCGGATCCGGCTGGTCAGGCGGGTGGCGAGCAGGGAGTGGCCGCCGAGGTCGAAGAAGCTGTCGTCGACGCCGACCGTGGCCACGTCGAGCACCTCGGCGAACAGGGCGCAGAGCACCTCCTCGCGCGGGGTGCGCGGGGCCCGCCCGGTGCCCGCGTAGGCGGGGGCGGGCAGGGACGTGCGGTCGAGCTTGCCGTTGGAGGTCAGCGGCAGGGCGTCGAGCACGAGGACCGCGGAGGGCACCATGTACTCGGGCAGCCGGCCACCGACGTGCCGGCGCAGCTCCTCCGGGGCCGGCGGCGTGGCACCGGGCCGCGGCACGACGTAGCCGACCAGCCGCTGCCCGCCCGGCCCGTCCTCGCGGACGGCCGCTGCGCTCTGCAGCACCGCCGGGTGCGCGGCCAGGACGGCCTCGACCTCGCCGAGCTCGATCCGGAAGCCGCGGACCTTCACCTGGTGGTCGACGCGGCCGACGAACTCCAGCTGCCCGTCCGGGCGGCGGCGCACCAGGTCACCGGTGCGGTACATCCGCTCCCCCGCTGCGAACGGGTCGGCGACGAAGCGCTCGGCGGTGAGCCCCGGCCGGCCGAGGTAGCCGCGGGCCAGGCCGGTCCCGGCGAGGTAGAGCTCGCCGACGACCCGCGGGGGCACCGGGTTGAGGTACCCGTCCAGGACGTACGCCCGGGTGTTGCGGATCGGGTGGCCGATCGGCGGGGTGCCGGGGCGGGCGGTCAGCTCGGCGGTGGTGGACCAGACGGTGGTCTCGGTCGGCCCGTAGCAGTGGACCAGCCGGGAGCCGGCCACCGCCAGCCGGGCCGCCAGGGCCGGCGGGAGGGCGTCCCCGCCGACCATCATCCGCAGGCCCCGGACGGCGTCGGGGCGCTCGTCCAGCAGCGCCTGCCACAGGCTCGGCGTGGCCTGGCAGACCGTGACGCCGTAGCGCCCGATCAGTTCGGCCAGGACGGCCGGGTCGCGGACCTCCTCCCGGGTGGTCAGCGCGGTGGCAGCGCCCTGCATCAGCGGCAGGAACAGCTCCGCCACCGAGATGTCGAAGGCGGCCGTGGCCTGCTGGAGCATCACGTCGCCGACGGCCATCGGCAGCTCCTGGGCCAGCTCGGTCAGCAGGTTGACCAGGCCCGGGTGGTCGACCACGACGCCCTTGGGGCGGCCGGTGGAGCCCGAGGTGTACATCACGTAGGCCGTCTGCGCCTCGGCCTGCGGGACGGGGGGCGGGGCGGTGGCCGGTCGGGCGGCCAGCTCCGTCCGGGTGGACTCGGTGTCGAGGACGATCACCCGGGCGGCGCTGTCGGCCCGGCTGGTCGGGGACGCCTGGTCGACCGGGGCGGCCGGGGCGACCTGGGTGGCCCACTCGGAGCGCGCGCCGGCCCTGTCGGTGAGCAGCACCGTCGGCCGGGCCTCGGCCAGGATCTGCCGGATCCGGTCCGCCGGGTGGCCCGGGTCGACCGGGACGTAGGCGGCCCCGGTCTTCAGCACGCCGAGCAGCGCCACCGGCAGCTCCGGCGAGCGCGGGACGGCGACGGCGACCAGCTGGCCGGGTCCGGCGCCGTGCGCCAGCAGGTGGTGGGCCAGCCGGTTGGCCCGGGCGTCCAGTTCGGCGTAGTCGAGCTCGGTGTCCGCGAACCGGACCGCGACCGCCCCGGGGGTGCGGGCCGCCTGGGCCTCGACCAGCCCGTGCAGGGTGGTCGCCGGGACGGGCCACTCGGTGTCGTTCCAGGCCGCCAGCTCGCGCCGCCCGGCCGCGGAGAGCACCGGGAGCGCCCCGATCCGCGCGTCGGGATCCTCGGTGACCACGCCGAGCAGGTCGACCAGGCAGCGCAGCAGCCACTCGGCTGTGCTGCGGTCGAACAGGTCGGCGGAGTACTCCAGCGCGGCGGCCAGGCCGGTCACGGTGCCGGCCTGGTCGCGGACCTCGGTGAAGTTGAGGTTCAGGTCGAGCTTGGCCGCCCCCAGTTCGACGGGCTCCGCCTCGGCCGGCAGGCCGGCGAACTCGCCCTCCTCGATCGCGTGGTTGTGCAGGGCCAGGACGATCTGGAACAGCGGGTTGCGGGCGGCGACCCGGGCCGGGTTGAGCACGTCGACCAGGCGCTCGAAGGGGACGTCCTGGTGGTCGAAGGCGCCCAGGTCGGTGTCCCGGACGCGGGCCAGCAGCTCGCGGAAGGTCGGGTTGCCGGACAGGTCGGTGCGCAGCACCAGGGTGTTGACGAAGAAGCCGACCTGGCCGTCCAGCGCCTCGTCGGTGCGCCCGGCCACCGGGGTGCCGATCGAGACGTCGGTGCCCGCGCCCAGCCGCGACAGCACGGTGGCGACGGCAGCGTGCAGCAGCATGAACAGGGTGACGCCGCCGGCCCGGGCGAGGCCGGCGAGCTCCTTGTGCACCGCCGCGTCCAGTTCGGCGTGCACCATGCCGCCGGTGTGCGAGGAGACGGCCGGTCGCGGCCGGTCCACCGGGAGGCTGATCTCCTCGGGCTGGCCCGCCAACGCCTGCTTCCAGTAGGCGATCTGGGCCGCCGCCAGGCTGTCCGGGTCGTCCTCCTGGCCGAGCAGTTCGCGCTGCCAGAGGGTGTAGTCGGCGTACTGCACCGGCAGCGGCTCCCAGCCGGGGGCCCGGCCGGCCCGGCGCGCGCGGTAGGCGGCGGCGAGGTCGCCCATCAGCGGGGCCATCGAGGAGCCGTCGGTGGCGATGTGGTGGATCACCAGCAGCAGGACGTGCTCCTCCGGCCCGACCACCATCAGGTGGGCGCGCAGCGGCAGTTCGGTGGTGACGTCGAAGCCGCGGCCGACGGCGGCGGCCAGCGCCTCGGCGGGGCCGGTGGCGGTGCAGTCGTGGACGGTGAGGCGCAGCCGGCCCGCGACGTCGTCCAGGACGTGCTGGCGCGGGACGCCGTCGGTCTCGGGGAAGACGGTGCGCAGCGACTCGTGTCGCCCGACCACGTCCAGCAGCGCCTGCTCCAGCGCGGCGGCGTTCAGCGGGCCGCGCAGGCGCAGGGCGAACGGGCAATTGTAGTAGGCGTTCTCGTCGGTCCGCTCGATCCGGTTGATGAACCAGACGCGCTGCTGGGCGGAGGAGAGCGGGATGTCGCCGGTGCGCGGCATCGGGGTGAGCGGGGTGCGCACCGCCCCCTGCTCGTCCAGGGCGGCGGCCATGGTGCGGACCGTCGGGTACTGGAACAGCTCGCGGATGCTCAGCTCGGCGTCCAGGGTGGCGCGGATCCGGCTGATCAGGCGGGTGGCGAGGAGCGAGTGGCCGCCCAGTTCGAAGAAGCCGTCGTCGATGCCGACGCCCTCCAGGCCCAGCACCTCGGCGAACAGCACGCAGAGGATCTCCTCGCGGGCGGTGCGGGGAGCGCGGGCGGTGCTGCCGGCGGTGTAGTCGGGGGCGGGCAGGGTGTTCCGGTCGAGCTTGCCGTTGGGGGTCAGCGGCATGGCGTCGAGGACGATCACGGCGGAGGGGACGAGGTATTCGGGCAGCCGCTCCCCGACCAGGTCGCGCAGAGCAGCCGGGTCCAGGCCCGGTTCACCGACCACGTAGCCGACCAGGCGCTTGTCGCCGGGGGTGTCCTCGCGGGCCAGCACGACGGCCTGCCGGACGCCCTCGCAGCGGGTGAGTGCGGCCTCGACCTCACCGAGTTCGATCCGGAAACCGCGGATCTTCACCTGGTGGTCGACACGGCCGACGAACTCCAGCTGCCCGTCCGGGCGGCGGCGCACCAGGTCACCGGTGCGGTACATCCGCTCCCCCGAAGCGAAGGGGTCGGCGACGAAGCGCTCGGCGGTCAGCCCCGGCCGCTTCAGGTAGCCACGGGCCAGGCCCGGGCCGGCCACGTAGAGCTCACCGATGACCCCGACCGGGACGACGTCGAGGCGGCCGTCCAGGACGTAGACGCGGGTGTTCCAGATCGGGCCGCCGATCGGCGGGACGCCCGCGCTGTCGGTCAGCGGCAGGCTCATGGTGGCGCAGACCGTCGCCTCGGACGGGCCGTAGGCGTTGATCACCCGGCGGCCGGGCAGCCAGCGCTCCACCAGTTCGGCCGGGGCTGCCTCGCCGGCCAGCACCAGCGTCATCCCGTCCGGCAGCCCGCCCTCGGCCGGCTGCTGCGCCAGCGCCGCCGGCGGCAGCGTGACATGCGTGACGGCCTGCTCGGCCAGCAGAGCGGCCAGCGGCTCGCCCGGCATCAGCCGCGCGCTCGGCGCCAGCACCACCGTCGCACCGGAGAGCAGGGCGGTGCTCAGCTCGGAGAACGCCGCATCGAAGCTCAGCGAAGCGAACTGCAGCACCCGGCTGCCCGGCACGATCCCGAACCGGTCCACCTGCGCCGCCGCCAGGTTGGCAATGCCCCGGTGCGTGACCACCACGCCCTTCGGGCGGCCGGTGGAACCGGAGGTGTAGATCACGTACGCGGGCCGGGCCTGATCACCGACGGCCGGCAGGTCGTCGGCGGACTGCTCGGCCACCTCGGCGGCGATGTCCGCCAGGACCAGCCTCGTGGTGGTCCTGGGTGCCGGGACGGTCATCGCGCGGTCGGTGAGGAGGAGCACCGGGCGGGCGTCGGCGAGCATGAAGGCCTGCCGGTCCTCCGGGTAGGCCTGGTCGATCGGCAGGTAGGCGGCGCCTGACTTGGTCACCGCCAGGGTGGCTACCACCAGGTCGACGGACCGCGGCAGCGAGAGCGCGACCAGGGTCTCCGGACCGGCCCCGGCCGCCACCAGGTGACGCGCCAACCTGTTGGCACGGGCATTCAGCTCGGCGTACGTCAGGCTCTCGCTCTCGAAGACCACCGCCACGGCCTCGGGCGTCCGCGCCACCTGGGCCTCGAACAGCTCGTGCAGGTCACCGGCCGGCACCGCGTGGTCGGTGGCGTTCCACCCCGCCAGCACCTTCCGGTCGGTGTCCGAGAGCAGGGCCAGTGCACCGATCCGGGCCGCCGGGTCGGCGGCGACCGTGCCGAGCAGCCGCACCAGGCAGTCCAACAGCCACTGGGCGGTGCCCCGGTCGAACAGGTCCGCGGAGTACTCCAGCGAGGCCACCAGCCCGGCGGGCCCGCCCGTCTCGTCCCTCCGCTCGGAGAAGACCGCACTGAGGTCGAACTTGGCGCGTTCCCAGCCGAAGTCCTCGAAGTCAGCCTCCACGCCCGGGAATTCGGGCCGCACGTCGGCCGTGTTCTGCAGCTGCAGCAGCACCTGGAACAGCGGGTGGCGGGCACTCAGCCGGGCCGGGTTGACCAGCTCGACCAGCCGCTCGAAGGGGACGTCCTGGTGGTCGAGCGCCCCCAGGTCCGTCTCCCGGACGCGGGCCAGCAGCTCGCCGAAGGTCGGGTCGCCCGAGACGTCGGTGCGCAACACCAGGGAGTTGACGAAGAAGCCGACCAGCTCGTCCAGCGCCTCATCGGTGCGCCCGGCCACCGACATGCCGATCGGGATGTCGGTGCCGGCGCCCAGCCGGGAGAGCATCGCGGCCAGCGCGGACTGCAGCACCATGAACAGTGTGACCCCGTGGTCGCGTGCCAGGGCCGTCAGGGCGCCGTGCACCTCGGCGTCGACCCCGGTGGAGACCACCCCGCCGGTGAGCGAGGCGTCGGCCGGGCGCGGACGGTCCGCCGGCAGCGCCAGCTCCTCCGGCAGGTCGGCCAACACGCCGCGCCAGTAGTCCAGTTGCTGCGACAGGCGACTGTTCGGGTCGCTCTCCTCGCCGAGCAGTTCGCGCTGCCAGAGGGTGTAGTCGGCGTACTGCACCGGCAGTGGCACCCAGGCGGGGGCCCGGCCCGTGCAGCGGGCGCGGTAGGCGGCGGCGAGGTCGCGCAGCAGCGGGCCCATCGAAGAACCGTCGGTGGCGATGTGGTGGAAGGTCAGGGCCAGGATGTGGTCCTCGCGGTCGACGCGGAGCAGGTCGGCGCCGAGCGGCAGGTCGGTCGCGATGTCGAAGGCACGGCCGACGGCGGCGGCCAGGGCCTCGGCGGGGCCGGTGGCGGTGCAGTCGTGGACGGTGAGGTGCAGGCGGCCGGCCACGTTCTCCAGGACGTGCTGGCGCGGGACGCCGTCGGTCTCGGGGAAGACGGTGCGCAGCGTCTCGTGCCGGCCGACCACGTCCAGCAGCGCCTGCTCCAGGGCGAGGGCGTTCAGCGGGCCGCGCAGGCGCAGCACGACCGGGCTGTTGTAGGTGCCGTCGGGGCCGTCCAGCCGGTTGATGAACCAGAGGCGCTGCTGGGCGGAGGAGAGCGGGATGTCGCCGGTGCGCGGCATCGGGGTGAGCGGGGTGCGCACGCCGCCCTGCTGGTCGAGGGCGGCGGCCATGGTGCGGACCGTCGGGTACTGGAACAGTTCGCGGATGCTCAGCTCGGCGTGGAGCGTGGTGCGCACGCGGCTGATCAGGCGGGTGGCGAGCAGGGAGTGGCCGCCCAGTTCGAAGAAGCCGTCGTCGATGCCGACGGCTTCCAGGCCCAGCACCTCGGCGAACAGCGCGCAGAGGATCTCCTCCTGCGGGGTGCGCGGTGCGCGGCCGGTGCTGCCGGCGGCGAAGTCGGGGGCGGGCAGGGCATTGCGGTCGAGCTTGCCGTTCGGGGTGAGCGGCAGTGCCTCCAGGACCACGACGGCGCTCGGCACCATGTACTCGGGCAGCCGCTCGCCGATCAGCTCGCGCAGGGCGGCCGGGTCCAGGCCGGGTTCACCTTCCTGCTCGGCCACGACGTAGCCGACCAGGCGCTTGTCGCCGGGGGTGTCCTCGCGGGCCAGCACGACGGCCTGGCGGACGCCCTCGCAGCGCGACAGCACCGACTCGACCTCACCGAGTTCGATCCGGAAACCGCGGATCTTCACCTGGTGGTCGACACGGCCGACGAACTCCAGCTGCCCGTCCGGGCGGCGGCGCACCAGGTCACCGGTGCGGTACATCCGCTCCCCCGAAGCGAAGGGGTCGGCGACGAAGCGCTCGGCGGTCAGCCCCGGCCGCTTCAGGTAGCCACGGGCCAGGCCCGGGCCGGCCACGTAGAGCTCACCGATGACCCCGACCGGGACGACGTCGAGGCGGCCGTCCAGGACGTAGACGCGGGTGTTCCAGATCGGGCCGCCGATCGGCGGGACGCCCGCGCTGTCGGTCAGCGGCAGGCTCATGGTGGCGCAGACCGTCGCCTCGGACGGGCCGTAGGCGTTGATCACCCGGCGGCCGGGCAGCCAGCGCTCCACCAGTTCGGCCGGGGCTGCCTCGCCGGCCAGCACCAGCGTCATCCCGTCCGGCAGCCCGCCCTCGGCCGGCTGCTGCGCCAGCGCCGCCGGCGGCAGCGTGACATGCGTGACGGCCTGCTCGGCCAGCAGAGCGGCCAGCGGCTCGCCCGGCATCAGCCGCGCGCTCGGCGCCAGCACCACCGTCGCACCGGAGAGCAGGGCGGTGCTCAGCTCGGAGAACGCCGCATCGAAGCTCAGCGAAGCGAACTGCAGCACCCGGCTGCCCGGCACGATCCCGAACCGGTCCACCTGCGCCGCCGCCAGGTTGGCAATGCCCCGGTGCGTGACCACCACGCCCTTCGGGCGGCCGGTGGAACCGGAGGTGTAGATCACGTACGCGGGCCGGGCCTGATCACCGACGGCCGGCAGGTCGTCGGCGGACTGCTCGGCCACCTCGGCGGCGATGTCCGCCAGTAGCAGGGTGCGGACGTCCTCCGGCGTCCCGGTCGGACGGTCGGTCAGCAGCAGGGCGGGGCGGGCATCGGCGAGCATGAACGCCACCCGGTCGGCGGGGTAGGCCTGGTCGATCGGCAGGTAGGCGGCGCCTGCCTTGGTCACCGCCAGGGTGGCCACCACCAGGTCGACGGACCGCGGCAACGAGAGCGCGACCAGGGTCTCCGGACCGGCCCCGGCCGCCACCAGGTGACGCGCCAACCTGTTGGCGCGGGCATTCAGCTCGGCGTACGTCAGGCTCTCGTCCTCGAAGACCACCGCCTCGGCCTCGGGCGTCCGGGCCACCTGGGCCTCGAACAGCTCGTGCAGGTCACCGGCCGGGACCGCGTGGTCGGTGGCGTTCCATTCGGCGAGGGCGCGGCGGTCCGCGTCCGAGAGCAGGGGGAGGTCGGCGATCCGGGCCGCCGGGTCGGCGGCGACCGTGCCGAGCAGCCGCACCAGGCAGTCCAACAGCCACTGGGCGGTGCCCCGGTCGAACAGGTCGGCGGAGTACTCCACCGAGGCGATCAGTCCGGCCTCCGCGCCGGTCTCGTCCCTCAGCTCGGAGAAGGCCGCGCCGAGGTCGAACTTGGCGCGCTCCCAGCCGAGGTCCTCGAAGTCGGCTTCGACGCCCGGGAACTCGGGCCGGACCTCGTCGGTGTTCTGGAGTTGCAGCAGCACCTGGAAGAGCGGGTGGCGGGCACTCAGCCGGGCCGGGTTGACCAGCTCGACCAGCCGCTCGAAGGGGACGTCCTGGTGGTCGAGGGCGCCGAGGTCGGTCTCCCGGACACGGGCGAGCAGCTCGGTGAAGCTCGGGTCGCCGGAGACGTCGGTGCGCAGCACCAGGGAGTTGACGAAGAAGCCGATCAGGTCGTCCAGCGACTCGTCGGTGCGTCCGGCCACCGACATGCCGATCGGGATGTCGGTGCCGGCGCCCAGCCGGGAGAGCATGGCCGCCAGCGCGGACTGCAGCACCATGAACAGGGTTGCACCGTGGTCCCGTGCCAGGGCGTTCAGCGCCCGGTGGACCTGTGCGTCGACCTCGGTGGAGACCACCCCGCCGGCGAAGGTGGCGACGGCCGGGCGGGGACGATCCGCCGGCAGCGCCAGCTCCTCCGGCAGGTCGGCCAACACGCGGCGCCAGTAGTCCAGTTGCCGTGACACCAGGCTGTCCGGGTCGCTCTCCTCGCCGAGCAGTTCGCGCTGCCAGGCCGCGTAGTCGGCGTACTGCACCGGCAGCGGCTCCCAGCCGGGTTCGCGGCCGGCGGTGCGGGCCTCGTACGCGGTCGTCAGGTCGCGCAGCAGCGGGCCCATCGACCAGCCGTCGGTGGCGATGTGGTGGCTGACCAGGACCAGCACGTGGTCGTCCGGGCCGAGGGTGAGCAGGGTGGAGCGCAGCGGCAGGTCGACGGCCAGGTCGAAGAGGTGGGTCGCGGCGCGGTCGGCGGCCGCGGCCAGCTCCTGCGGCGTGCAGGCGGCCTCGGCCAGTTCGACGGTCGCCTGGTCGGGGTCCAGGATGTGCTGGTACGGCTCGCCGTCGTGCTCGACGAAGACGGTGCGCAGCGACTCGTGCCGGCCGACCACGTCGGTGAGGGCGGCACGCAGGGCGGGCACGTCGAGCGGGCCGCGCAGGCGCAGGGCCATCGAGCTGTTGTAGGTGTCGCTCGGGCCCTCCAGGCGGGAGACGAACCACAGGCGCCGCTGCGCGGAAGACGGGGGTATCACGGCAACTCCTTCTACCGCGGCCGCAGAGCGGGCCGGGCCTTGTCGGCGCCGGCCAGCCGCTTCGCGACACCGGCGACGGTACGGGCTTCGAAGATCGTGGTGATGCTCAGTTCGGCATCGAGTTCGGTGCGGATCCGGCTGATCAGCCGGGTGGCGAGCAGGGAGTGGCCGCCCAGCTCGAAGAAGTCGTCGTCGACGCCGGCCACGGCGTCCAGGCCCAGCACCTCGGCGAAGAGCGTGCAGAGGGCCTTCTCGTGCGGGGTGCGCGGTGCGCGGCCGGTGCCGGCCACCGGCAGGAGCGGGACGGGCAGGGCCTTGCGGTCCAGCTTGCCGTTCGGGGTGAGCGGCATGGCGTCCAGCGTCACGATGGCGCTCGGCACCATGTATCCGGGCAGTTGCGCGGCCAGGAGCGCGCGCACTTCCCCGGCCAGGACGGCCTGTTCGCGCGAGCCGGCCGGCACGTTGGTGCAGGCGGCCAGGACCGGCGTGGGCCCGGTGCGCGGGGCGGCGGGTGCGGCGGGTGCGGCGGGTGCGGCCTCCGATGCGGTGAACAGGACGTCGAGCGCGCCGGCTTCGGCCGGGGCCCAGCCGACCGCGACGCGGTAGCCGAGCCTTCGCCGAGGCGGTGGAACTCCTCCGGGTCCGGGTCCGGGGCGGTGCCGGGGCCGGCGCGGTGGGCGGCCAGCGCCTGGGCGACCGTCCCGTCCGCCTCCAGCACCCGCAGGGCAGCGAGTTCGTGCGCGAGCCGGCCGTTGGGCACGTCCGTCACCCGCAGCCGGGCTGGGCGCTGCGCCTCCAGCCGTAGGGCCAGGGCATCCAACCCACCCTCGGGCCAGCGTAGTTCGGGCACGGGCACCGAGGACTGCTCACCACCCGTCCGGCGGCGCAGCACCGCGTCGTAGCGGTGCCGGGTCAGCTCGTTGTGGTGCCCGCCGCGGCGCAACAACACCTCGGCGTCGGCCAGTTCGGGCAGCAGGCCGGGCAGCGCCGTGAACAGCGCCGGGTCGACGAGCAGTTCCTCCTCGGCGAGCACCGCGGCCTCGATCTCCTTGCGCAACACCCCGGCGTCGTCGGTCGGTTCGGCGCCGGCCAGCCGGATCGCGGCCTGCAGGCAGCGCTGCGTGCGCAGGTTGCGCAGGTCGCCGAGGAAGACGGTGCCGCCGGGCGCCACCAGCTCCAGGGCGCGTTCGATCACGCGCAGCAGGTACCCGCCGCTCGGGAAGTACTGCGCCACCGAGTTGAGCACCACGGTGTCGAAGCCGCCCAGCGGCAGCTCGGCGACGGCGTCCGCGGGCTGGACCGACAGCCTTACCCGGTCGGCGAGTTCGGGCACCCGGGCGATCTTTCCGCGCAGCGCCTCGATCGCGGCCGCCGACACGTCGGTGGCCCAGTAGGACGCGCAGTGCGGTGCCAGCGGTGCCAGCAGCAGCCCGCTGCCGACGCCGATCTCCAGCACCCGGCCGGGGCCCGGGCCGAGCGCGCGGATCCGGGCGACCGTGGTGTCCTGCCACTCGGCCATCTGCTCCGGCGGGATCGGCCGGCCGTCGTAACTGCTGCGCCAGAGCCGGAAGTCCTCACCGAGGGGGATCCCGGCGCTGGCCCGGTACTCGGCGTCGAAGACGGCCTGCCAGCCCTCGACCTGCCGGGCGTCCTGGGTCTCGGCCCGGTCGGCCGCCGGGCGGGCAGGCACCGCGTAGCCGACCAGCCGGACGTCGCCGGGCCGGTCCTCGCGGGCCAGGACGGCGCTCTGCGCGACGCCGGGGTGGCGCAGCATCGCCGCCTCGACCTCGCCCAGTTCGATCCGGTGGCCGCGCACCTTCACCTGGGTGTCGGCGCGGCCCGCGAAGCGCAGTCCGCCGTCGGCCCCGCGGCGGGCGAGGTCACCGGTGCGGTACATCCGGGTGCCCGGCGCGAAGGGGTCGGCGACGAAGCGTTCGGCGGTGAGCGCCGGCTGGCCCGCGTAGCCGCGGGCGAGGCCCGCACCGGCGATGTACAGCTCGCCCAACTCGCCGTCCGGGACGGGGCGCAGGGCCTCGTCCAGGAGGTGCACCCGGGTGCCGGCGATGGGTGCGCCGATCGTCGGGTCGCCGGTCGCCGGGTCGAGCTGGGCGGCCGTGGACCAGACGGTGGTCTCGGTGGGGCCGTACAGGTTGGTGACCTCGCCGAAGCGGCGGATGGCCGCCGCGAGCGGTGCCGGCAGCGCCTCGGCGCCCACCAGCACGCGCAGCCGGGGCAGTTCACCGCCGTGCTCGACCAGGGTGCGCCAGAGCGAGGGGGTGGCCTGCAGGACGGTGGCGCCCGAGCGGTGCAGCAGCCGGCCGAGCGCCGCCGGGTCGCCGACGACGGGCCGTGGCACCAGGACCACCCGGGCACCGCTGACCAGCGGCAGGTACAGCTCGGGGACGGCCATGTCGAAGGCGACGGTGGCCACCGCCGGCCAGCGGTCCCGCTCGGTGAGCGGGAAGCGCCGGCGGAGGTCGTCGAGCAGGTTGGCCAGGGCCGCGTGCGGCACCACGACGCCCTTGGGGCGGCCGGTGGAGCCCGAGGTGTAGACCACGTACGCGGGGTGCTGCGGGTGCAGCGGGGCGGTGCGCTCGGCGTCGGTGACGACGCCCGCCGCGCGCCGGGCCAGGGCCTCGGCGGTGGCGGCGGAGTCGACGGTCAGCGCGCCGGGCGGCAGCCGGTCGGCCAGGGCCTCGGTGGTGAGCACCAGGGTCGGCTCGGCGTCGGCCAGCACGTGGGCGATCCGGCCGGCCGGGTGGTCCGGGTCGATCGGCAGGTACGCGGCACCGGACTTGAGCACGGCCAGCAGGGCGACCACCAGCCCGGCCGTGCGCGGCAGCACCAGGGCGACGGTCCGTTCGGGGCCCGCGCCGTGCTCGATCAGCAGCCGGGCGAGACGGTTGGCGGCGGCGTCGAGTTCGGCGTAGCCGAGCACGGTGCCCTCGAAGACCACGGCGGTGGCCCGCGGGGTGCGGGCGGACTGGGCCTCGAACAGCTCCGGCAGCAGGGCGGGCGGCGCGGGGGCCGGGTGGGACGCCGCCAGGGGCGGCGCGGGGGCCGGGGCCGGGTGCGTCCCCGCGGCAGGCAGCCCGGGTGCGGGCGGTGCGGGGGGCCGGCTCACGGTGTCTCCTTGCTCCGGCGCCGCAGGGCCGGGCGGGCCTTGCCGGCACGGGAGAGCCGCTGGGCCAGGGCGGCGACCGTCCGGGCCTCGAAGACGGTGCGGATGCCCAGTTCGGCGTCCAGGGCGGTGCGGATCCGGCTGATCAGGCGGGTGGCGAGCAGGGAGTGGCCGCCCAGGGCGAAGAAGCTGTCGTCGATGCCGACCTTCTCCAGGCCCAGCACCTCCGCGAACAGCGCGCAGAGGACCTCCTCCTGCGGGGTGCGCGGGGCCCGGCCGGTGCTCGCCGCGCTGTAGTCGGGGGCGGGCAGCGCCTTGCGGTCCAGCTTGCCGTTGGGCGTGCGCGGGATCGCCTCCAGGACCACGACGGCCGAGGGGACCATGTACTCGGGCAGGAAGGCGGCCACCTGCTCGCGCAGGTCGGCCGGGTCCAGGTCGGCCTGCCGGCCCTGATCGCCGATGACGTAGCCGACCAGCCGCTTGTCGCCGGGGGTGTCCTCGCGGGCCAGCACCACGGCCTGCCGGACGCCCTCGCAGCGCGACAGCGCGGCCTCCACCTCGCCGAGTTCGATCCGGAAGCCGCGGATCTTGACCTGCTGGTCGGCGCGGCCGAGGAACTCCATCACGCCGTCGGCGCGCCAGCGCACCAGGTCGCCGGTGCGGTACATCCGGGTGCCCGGCTCGAAGGGGTTGGCGACGAAGCGCTCGGAGGTGAGCGCCGGCTGGCCCGCGTAGCCGCGCGCCAGGCCCGGGCCGGCCATGTACAGCTCCCCGGCCACGCCCGGCGGGACGAGGTTGAGGAAGTTGTCCAGCACGTAGACCCGCTTGCCGGCGATCGGCCGGCCGACCGGCAGCGAGACCGACGAGGCGTCCGCCGGCACCGCCGTGTGGCACATGGTGAAGATCATGTTCTCCACCGGCGAGTAGCCGTTCACCAGCCGGAGGTCGGGACGCTGCTCCAGGAGCTTGCGCACGTGCGGCATCGAGGCCGGCTCGCCGCCGGTCATCACCTGGCGCACCGAGCCGAAGACGCCCGGGTACATGTCCAGCAGGAAGTTGAGCAGGCTCGCCGACACGTGCATCGTCGACACCTTGTGCTCGGCGACCAGCGCCTCGATCACCGCCGGCTCGGGGCGCTGGCCCGGCTGGAGCACGCAGGTGCCGCCGGAGAACAGCGCGCCGAACAGCTCCAGGGCGAAGGCGTCCCAGGAGACGGGCGAGCACTGCAGCCAGACCTCGTCCGCACCGAAACCGACGAACTCCTGGCCGACCAGGGTCGCCACCAGAGCACGGTGGGAGGCCACCACGCCCTTGGGACGGCCGGTCGAGCCGGAGGTGAACATCACGCAGGCCACGTCGTCCAGGCCGACGCTCAGGCCCGGGTCCGCCGGGTCCTGGGCGGCGATCCGCGCCGCATCCGCGTCCAGCCGCACCGCCCGCAGCTCGGGCAGCCGCTCGGCGTACTCGGCCGTGGTGACCACGACCTCGGCGTCCACCTGCCCCAGGACGGCCTTCCAGCGGTCCGCCGGGAAGTCGGTGTCCAGCACGGTGTAGCCCGCGCCGGCCTTCAGCACGCCCAGCACCGCCACCACCAGGTCGACGCCGCGCTCCAACAGCACCCCGACCACCCGGCCGCGCTCGACGCCGGCCGCGCGCAGCTGCCGCGCCAGCCGGTTCGCCCGGGCGTTCAGCTCCGCGTACGTCACCCGCTCGTCGCGGAAGACCAGGGCCGTCGCCTCCGGGGTCTCCGCGGCCCGGGCCTCGACCACCCCGTGGGCGCACTGCGCCACCGGCACGCCCGCCGGGCCGTTCCACTCCTCCAGCAGCGCCAACTCCTCGTCGCTGAGCAGGTCCAGCTCGCCGACCCGGGCGTCCGGGAACGCGGCCACCGCCTCCAGCACCCGCAGCAGGCTCGCCGCCAGCCACTCCGCCGTCCGGCGGTCGAACAGGTCGGCCGAGTACTGCAGGGTGCCGCTCAGCCCGGCCGGGCCGCCGAAGAGGTCCTGGCGCTCGGCGAGGTCCAGGGTCAGGTCGAACTTCGACCCGGTGCTGGCGGCGATCCGGTGCTCGGCGTCGAGGCCGGCGAAGTCCAGGCGCGCGGTGGCGGCGTTCTGCAGGACCAGCATCACCTGGAACAGCGGGTTGCGAGCGAGCGAGCGGTCCGGGTTGAGCTCCTGGACCAGCTGCTCGAAGGGCACGTCCTGGTTCTCGAAGGCCGCGAGGTCGCTGCGGCGGACCCGGGCCAGCAGCTCGGTGAAGGTCGGGTTGCCGGAGAGGTCGGTGCGCAGCACCAGGGTGTTGACGAAGAAGCCGACCAGCTCGTCCAGCGCCTCGTCGGTGCGCCCGGCCACCGGCGTGCCCAGCGGGATGTCGGTGCCGGCGCCCAGCCGGGAGAGCAGGACGCCGAGCGCCGCCTGCAGCACCATGAACAGCGTGCCGCCGTCGGCCTGGGCCAGCCGCGCCAGCCGGCGGTGCACGTCGGCGTCACCCTCGAAGCGGACGGTGCCGCCCAGGTGCGAGCCGACCGCCGGTCGGGGCCGGTCGGCGGGCAGCGCCAGCTCCTCCGGAAGATCGGCCAACTCCTGCTTCCAGAAGGAGAGTTGACGGGACAGCAGACTTTCCGGGTCGTCCTCCTCGCCGAGCAGTTCGCGCTGCCAGAGGGTGTAGTCGGTGTACTGCACCGGCAGCGGCTCCCAGGCGGGCGCCCGGCCGGCGCAGCGCGCCTCGTACGCGGTGGCGAGGTCGCGCAGCAGCGGGGCCATCGACCAGCCGTCGCTGGCGATGTGGTGCATCACCACCACCAGCACGTGCTGCTCCGGGTCGACGGAGAGCAGCAGCGCCCGCAGCGGCATGTCCACCGCGAGGTCGAAGGGCCGCGCGGTCTCCGCGTCGACCAGCTCCTCCAGCTCCGCCTCCGTGCAGTCCCGGGTGACGAAGGTGAGCTGCACCGACTCCTCGTCCGCCACCTCCTGCCACAGCTCCCCGTCCCGCTCGCAGAACGTGGTGCGCAGCGCCTCGTGGCGGACCAGGACGTCGTGGAGGGCGCCGCGCAGGCTCTCGACCTCCAGCGGTCCCCGGAACCGTACGACCACGGGGACGTTGTACGTGCCGTTCGGCTCCTCCAGCTGGTTGATGAACCACAGCCGTCGCTGGGCGTAGGACAACGGGATCACGGGGACTCCTAGGGGTCGCGCGGGGCGGGTCAGTTCGACGCGTTGATCAGGCTGTTGGGCCGCATGTCCGTCCACGCGGACTCGATGTGGGCCAGGCACGCCTCCCGGGTGTCCTCGCCGTGGGCCGAGGTCCAGCCCTCGGGGACGGGGATCGAGGCCGGCCAGAGGGAGTACTGGCCCTCGTCGTTGACCAGCGCGTAGTACGACTCGTCCGGGTTCTCGAAGGGGTTGCTGCTCATGTCGGCTCCTGTGTCCGGGAATTCACTGCGGTATCGGGGTCCGCTGCGGGTTTCTGCTGCGGGTTTCTGCGGGGGGATTCGCTGCGGGGGTCTGTCACCAGGGGATTCGCACGCGCCGCGGCCACGCCTACGACCGTACGAGCGGGGGGAAGCGCCGGGGGGCACTCGCTGAGGCAGTCCGGCGGCACTTCAGTCCAGCCGGGCCTTGCCGATGGCGGGCCGGAGGGCGGCGATGAGCGCCGCCAGCCCGGCCAGGGCGCCGTGCAGGAGCATCGTGGCGGGCAGCCCGACGGCGTTGACCAGCACGCCCAGCATCAGGTTGCCCACCGGCACGGCCGTGAAGGCCGTCATGTTGAGGACGGACATCACCCGGCCCCGCACCTCCGGCGCGGCCCAGCGCTGTACCAGCGAGCCGAGCACGTTGCCGACCAGCCCGGAGAGCATGCCGAGCCCGAAGTAGACGGCCACGGCCGGCCCGAAGGACCCGATCAGGCCGAGGACGGCCAGCAGCAGGCCCTGCCCCGTCACCCCGACGACCACCATGCCGCCGCTGCGGCGGCGGGTCGGCCAGGCCGTCGAGATCAGGAAGCTGGCGACGGCGCCCAGGGTGAAGGCGGTGAGCAGCGCCCCGACGCCCAGCGGGGTGCCGTAGCGGTCGGCGAGCAGCACCAGGCCGACGTTGACCGGCCCCATGCTGGCGAGCTCGCTCAGGCCGATCAGCACGATCAGCCAGAACAGGTCGCGGTGGCCGCGGATGTACCGCAGGCCCTCCCGGATCCGGGCCGGCAGGCCCTCCGGCGGCGGGCCGCCACCGTCCTCGGCCTTTCCCGGGGACGGTGCCGCTGTCGGTACCGCTTGCCGTACGGCCGGGGCCCGCAGCAGCAGCACCGCGACGGCCGAGACGGCGAAGCTGACCGCGTCGAAGCCGGCCACCAGGGCCGCGCCGCCGACGCCCATGAGCAGCGCCCCGACCGGCCCGCCGAGTGCCTGGCCGCCGCGCGCGCCCAGCAGGAACAGCGAGTTGCCCCGCAGCAGGTGCTCGCGCGGCAGCAGGCGGGGGCGCAGCGCCCCGGAGGCCGGCATGAAGAAGGCGTCCATCAGGTTGGTCAGCAGCAGCACGGCCACGAAGACGGGCACCGACAGGTGGCCGAGCCAGGCGACGACGGCGGCCGCCGCCTGGACGGCGCAGCGCAGCAGGTCCGCCACGACCATGACCCGGCGCGGGCCGGTCCGGTCGACCACCGCCCCGCCGATCAGCAGGCCCAGCAGCGCGGGCAGCGAGCAGAGCGCCAGGACGGCGCCGGTCACGGTCGGGGAGGCGGTCTCGGTGAGCACCACGGTGAGGGCGACGAACCAGGCGGAGTTCCCGACCGCGGAGAAGCCGTTCGCGGCGACGAAGCCGAGGTAGCCGGGGCTGAACGGGCTTCCGTAGGCGTGCGGTTCGGGCTGTCCGGGCTGCCCCGGCCGGCCGGGCGGCTCCGGGCCGTCCTTGCGGACCAGGGTCTCGGCCTCAGCCACGGAGGTGGCCCTCCGCCTGGCTCCCCACCCGATGTTCGGCGGTGGCGGTCGTCGTGGGGTCCGCGCCGAACCAGACGTCCTCCGGGGTCAGCGCGCCGGTGGAGTAGACGCCGAGCGCGCTGGTGATCAGCCGCAGCTCCAGCGCCAGGCACTCCACCAGGCGGGCCAGGCCGTCCTGCGGGTCCTCGTCGACGGCCAGCAGCGCCGCCCGCCCGAGGCCGACGGCGGTGGCCCCGAGGGCGAGCGCCTTGGCCGCCCGGGCGCCCTCCCAGATCCGGCCGGCCGCGAGCAGGCAGCCGGTCGGGCTGACCCGGCGCAGGCACTCGTGCAGCGGGAGGCCGACCTGCGCCGGGAAGGCGCTGGGCGCCCAGCCGGAGCCGCCCTCGGCGCCGTCCACGGTCACCGCGTCGGCGCCGGCCGCCCAGGCCACCGCAGCGGCCGCGGCGACGTCCCGGGCCGGCGGGAGCTTCACCCAGACCCGGGCGTGCGGGAAGTTGTTGCGCATCAGCCGGATCTGCTGGCGCAGGATCTCGTCGGTGAAGGTGCCGGGGCTGCCGCTGCGCAGGACCCGCGGATCGTCCGGACCGAAGACCTCCTGGAGCTGGAAGCGGTCGGCGAGCCGGGCCGCCTCGGCGCGCGGCAGGACGGTCATTCCGCCGAGGCCGGGCTTCGCCCCCTGGCCGACCTTCAACTCGAAGCCCAGGCGCCCGGATTCGAGCAGTCCGCGGGTGCCGGGGTCGCTGTAGACCAGGTTCCAGACCTCGGCGTCGGCGTCCTCGGTGCTCTGCTGGACCACCAACCCGCCCAGTCCGTCCGGGAGTTCACCGGCATAGGCCTCGATCCTGCGCAGCAGGGCGCGCTGTTCGTCGGTCTCGGCGCGGCCGTAGCCCTGGACCGGGACGATGTTCTCGCCGATCACCATCGGCAGGCCGAGCCGGCCGGCCTGCCGGGCGGCGGCCACCCCGAGGTCGCGGCTGGCGACCTGGGTGGAGCCGAAGGCCGACACGTACAGCGGCAGTGCGGAGGCGAAACCGCCGACGGTGGTGGCGAGTTCGACGTCGGAGAAGAGCGGTTCGCGGCCCAGGTCGATCAGCTTCTCCAGCCGCTGCGGGACGAACACCGGCGGGACCAGCCGGGCCCGGTCGAGCGGGTCCGCGGCGGGCCGGCCGTCGTCGCCGTAGAGGGTGTGGCCGTAGTCGTCCACCGAGGGGAAGGCCGCGGCGGTGCCGGTGCGGGCGCGGGTGCGGATCTCGGCCTCCGGCAGGCCGACGGCGTGCAGGGCGCTCACGGCGACACCGTCCCGACCAGCTTGGGGAACGCGCTGGCCTGCCAGACGGCGTCCAGCCCGGCGACGTAGCGGGTGAGGCGCTGCAGGCCGATGCCGAAGCCGGAGCTGGCCGGGATGCCCTCACGGGCGGTCTCCAGGTACCAGGCGTACTTGGCCGGGTTCTCGCCGGTCTCGCGGATCCGGGCGACGATCCGCGCGTAGTCGGACTCGCGCTCGCTGCCGCTGCACAGTTCGCCGTAGCCCTCGGGCGCGATCAGGTCGAAGTTGCGCAGCACGCCCGGGTTTTCCAGGTTCTCCCGGTCGTAGAAGCCCCGCGAGCCCTTGGGGTAGTCGGTGACGAAGAACGGGCGGCTGGCCTTGCCGGAGAGCAACGCCTCGCCGGGCCAGTCGAGTTCGGCGTCCGGGCTCTGCCCGTGGCCGAGCTCGTGCAGCCGCTCGACGGCGGTGGCGTGCGAGATCCGGTCGAAGGCGGTGTTGATCAGGTCGGTGAACGCGCCCGGGTCGCGGCCGAGTTGCTCCAGGTCCTCGGCGTGCTCGGTGACCACGTGGCGGGCCATGTGGCGCACCAGGTCCTCGATCAGCTGGAGGATGTCGTCCCGGGTGGCGCCGGCCACCTCGACGTCCAGCTGGTGGAACTCGGTGAGGTGGCGGCCGGTGCCGGCGGTCTCCACCGGCTCCAGGCGTACGTTCGGCGCCACGTAGAAGATCTTGTCGAAGGCCAGCAGCGAGGCCTGCTTGTACAGGATCGCGCTGGTCATCAGCTTGTAGCGGTGGCCGTAGTAGTCGATGTCGACCTGCTTGGCACCGCGGTTGCCCGGGTCGGTGACCGGCCCGATGATCGGCGGGAGCAGCTCGGTGAAGCCGTTGTCGCGCAGGAACTGGCGGGCGGCGGTCAGCAGGCCGCCCTGGATGCGCAGCGCGCCGCGGGTGACCGGGGAGGTCAGGTGCCGGCGGGGGTGCGGGAGTTCGGGCGTCTCGAAGGGGGTGTTCACGGTTGGGGCCTCGTGCTCTCTGGAGTGGATGAAGGAACAGTGGTGATCGACCGGCCCGCGGCGCGGCCGAGTTCCGCGCGGTCGTAGCCGCGTTGGACGTACGACAGCGAGGTCAGCAGTCCGGCCGAGGTGAGCGGCCGGGTGAGCCCGGTGACGGCGGCGCGGCCGAGCGGCATCGAGCCGGTCGCCGTCCAGCGCAGTCGGCCGGAGTCGTCGATGGTGCTGCGGGACAGGCCCGCGTTGTCCGGGTGCAGGCAGAACGGGACGTCCAGGTAGCCGCGTTCGAAGGCGGTCGGCAGGGAGCGGGCGACCACGCCGTCCAGGTCCAGCACCGCCTCCACGAAGGCCCGTGCCTCGGCGTAGACCTCGCTGTCCTCCTCGACCCCGGTGCCCGGTAGGGAGGTTGTCCCGGCTGCCACCCGGGCGGCGTGCTCCAGGGCGGTCACGTTCTCCCCGACGGTCGGGATCCCGAACGCCTCGGCGGAGGTCTTCACGATCAGCCGTGAGGCGCCCGAGCGGACCGCGAGCCGCGCCGAGGCGGCGAGCAGGTCGGCCGCCCCCTCGGGGGTCTGCGGGAAGACGCCCATGTAGGTGTAGACCACGATGTGCCAGGAGGGCGTGGGCAGGAACTCGGCCGCCAGCCGGCGCAGCGCGGCCACGGCCTCCTCGTCCTGCGGGCCGCTGGTCTGCTGGGCGTAGCTCAGCGAGACGTCGGTCACCCCGTTCTGGCAGAAGAACAGTCCCTCCAGGAGGCTGATGGCGACCAGCAGCGAGGGCGGGCAGAGCTGGCCCATCATGCAGCCGCCGAAGGTCTCCAGGTGCGGCTCCTCGCCGAAGTCCCTTACGGAGCCCAGCAGTCGGCAGCACTCGACCCAGTTCTCCACCGACTCGCGCAGCGGCACCCGGCCGTACGGCAGGCAGTAGGAGGCCGGTCCGCCCTCGGTGGCGTGCAGGCCGGCCTCGGCCAGGGCGGTCATGATGCGCTGCGGCCGCGCCGAACCGTGCCGGACCTGGACGGGGAAGCCCTCGTCCAGCGCCCCGTCCAGGACCGCCCCGGTACGGGCAGTGCCGTGGGCGACGATCGGGTAGCCGTTGAGGCGCACCCCTGCGGCCAGCGCCCGGCGGGCGGCGTCGTGCTCGCCGACCCGGGTGTAGCTGTCCAGGGTGAGCGTGCCGACGGTGGTGGCCCGGGCCCGCTTGGTCGCGAGCAGCCCGCCGCGCATCTCCTCGGGGTCGCTGAAGCCCATCCGGGGCTGGACGACCAACTGCCCGCGGGCATGCGCCCGGGCGACGAACTCGCCGAAGCCGGACCGCCGGACCGGGAGCACCCGGGCGGCGGACCGGGCGACCTCGGCGGTCCGCTCCGGATCGGCGGTTCGTACCGGTCGGGCGGTCCGGTCCGGTCCGGCGGTCCGCTCCGGCTCGCCGTTCATCGGGCGCCTCCCGCTTCCAGGGCCAGCGACGCCGGCGCCGTTCCGAGGCCGGCCTCCGACGTCCCCGCTCGCAGGGCCGCCTTCTCCAGGGATCCGACGAAGGAGCGGAAGGCCGTCACCCCGCCCGCGTCGTCGAAGACCGCGTCGAACCCGGCTGCCAGCAGCTCGGCCGAGCGGTCGCCTTCGTCGGCGCCGCGCACGCCGAGCTTCCCGCCGATGATCACCGGGCAGTCCGCCAGCTCCGGGCAGGCCCGCAGCCGTTCGATCGCCAGCAGGCCGTCCTGGGCACCGTGCCCGTTCACGCTGCTGAGCACGATCAGGTCCGGGCGGCGCCACTCGCACTCGGCGACCAGCAGGTCGCCGGGCACGCAGGGGCCGAGGTTGACGACTCGGTGCCCCAACTCCTCCAGCAGCAACTGGAGGTAGACGAGGTTCCAGGTGTGGGCGTCGGACATCACTCCGGAGACGACGACATCGAGTCCGGTTCTCGCGATGGCCGAGCGCGTGTTCTCTGTTTCCATAGTTCGCTTCCGCCGGGATGCCGCTTTTCGCGTCGCATCTGACGTCTCGATGAGCTCGCTGAGGTCGACTGTTTGCCGACTGAGCCGAACGTAGTGACGGCCCCGGCCCCCGAAGGGCACTCCCAGGGGCATCCGAGCGGTAGTTTCGGACCCACCGCGGGGTTCCCGCCGCGTGCTGCGACGCCACGAACCCCGCCCCGGGCCCTCCCCCGGACCCCACGCCGAATCCCGCCCCGGCGCGTCAGACCCCGCCCACGGGCACCGGCACGCCGGCCCCGACCGGCCGCTCGGCGGTCAGTGCGCGAATCAGGTTGAGCACGGTGAACCGGCGCCGCAGCCCGTCGGCGGTCTCCCGCAGCAGACCGTGCACCAGCAGCCCGTGCACGGCCCGCGTGGCCTCCGCGTACCCGGCCGGGTCCGGCGCGGGGCCGGCCGCCTCGGCCACCGTCCAGGGCTCGGCCCGCCCGCCCATCCGCTCCAGCACCCTCCGCCCGGCCTCCGGCAGCGCGGCCAGGCTCCGGCCGAGGTGGCGACGGGCGTCCGCGTGCTGGCCCACCCCGCTCGGGGAGGAGGCCAGGATCAGCGGACTGTGCGTGGCCAGCGCCAGCAGGTCCGCCGGGCCCTCCGTCAGGAACCACTCGGCCGCGTGCGCCAGTGCACTCGGCACCCCGTCGAGCCGGCGGCAGATCGCCGCCACGGCCGGCGCGGTCGCCGCGTCCAGCCGGAACCCGGGGTGGAACCGGTGGACGTGCGAGACCAGCAGCCGGACGGAGTCGATCCTGGCCAGCTCGGCGGCCCCGGCCACCGGCTCCGCCGGCACCGCCAGCGGACCCAGCGGGACGACCTGCTCCCCCGCCGTCCGCAACGGCGCCCGGGAGGTCACCACCACCCGCAGCCGGGGGCACCGCTGCAGCAGCCCCGCCAGCTCCGCCGCCGCCTGCTCACCGTCGGCATCCGATCCGTCGATCACCAGCAGGAGCTGCGCGTCACCGATCAGCGGACCGAGCGCGGCCAGGGCCCGCCGGGGGTCCTCCGCCGCCTCGGGCAGCAGCCTGCCGATCGGCAGGTCCGCCAGCCGACGGCCGCCCGCCTCCCGGCCCGACAGGGCCTGCCACGGCAGCCACAGCACCGGCCACCCGCACCCGGCGTGGACGGCCCCGGCGAGTTCGAGCGCCAACCGGGTCTTGCCGACACCCCCGAGCCCGACGATGCTCAGCGACCGATGACCGTCCACCGTCAACATCCGCATCAGACCGTCGAGTTCGGCGATCCGGCCGACCATCGGCGCGGTCGGCGCGGGCGGGGCCACCGACTCGCCGATGCCCCGCCGACCGACCGGCACCGGCGCGTACGCCGCCGACTCCAGCTCGGCCCGACGCGAGTCGTTCAGCCGCAGCACCTCGCTCAGCAGCCGGACCGTCTCCTGCCGGGGCCGCTGCGCCTTCCCCAGTTCGAGGTTGCGCACGGCGCGCACACTCAGCGTCGCCAGGTCGGCCAGCTGACGCTGGGTGAGCCCGCGCCGGTTCCGGTGGGCCCTGAGGAGTTCGCCGAATTGAGTCCCGTCCATGATGGTCTCCCCACGCTCATTCCCGCCCGGTCGGCCTCTGCCCCGCCGACCGGCGCGACGCCGCCGAGTCCAGCCCGACGACCGCTGGAGCGATCTTCCCGACCGGGGATCCACACCCGATCTCCGAGCGATCTGCGCCCCCCGAACCCCCAGCTCAACCCCCCTTCACCGCAGGGACCGGACGCCACCCCTCCGCCCCACCGCACCCCCCACTCCCGCGTTCCCCTGCCCGGTCGGCGCCCTCCCCGCGCCTCATCCCGACCCACCGCGCTCCGCGTCCCCCGAAAGCCACCCGGGCGGCCCCTCCACCGCTACCGGTCTGTCTCACCCTCCCAGCGGGGCGGGCAGTGGCCGGGTGTGGAGGATGTCCAGCCGGGAGACCGCCCGGGTCACCACGACATAGAGCCGGTGGAGGCCACGCGGCTCGGCTGCCACGATCGCCGCCGGCTCCAGCAGCACCACGTGGTCGTACTCCAGTCCCTTGACCAGCGAGGCCGGCAGCACCGTCACCCGGGCCGTGGTGCCCACCTGTTCGGCCGAGGCGGTCGGGATTCCGGCCGTCCGGAGGGCTTCGACGGCGTCCGCCAGTGCGCCGTCCGCCGCGATCACCGCGATCGATCCCTCCCGTTGCAGCGCGGCCCGCACCGCCGCGACCGCCGCGCCACCGAGGTCGCCGAGGTCGCCGCCATCGGCCTCGCCGACCCGCCGTACGGTCAACTTGCCGTCCTGCCGCAGCGAGACGGCCTGCGGCACGTCCACGTCCAGCGCGTCCAGCAGCCGGTTCGCCAGTGCCATCACCGCGGCCGGGACGCGGAAGCCGGTGGTCAGGGGCACCACGGTGGCCTCCGGCTTTCCGAGGTGGGCGAGCTGTTCGGGCCAGCTGCGGGCGGCCCAGGGGGCGGTGGCCTGGGCGAGGTCGCCGAGGACGGTGAGGGAGCCGAAGGCGCTGCGGCGGGCGATCGCCCGGCACTGCATCGGTGAGAGGTCCTGGGCCTCGTCGACGACGACGTGGCCGAAGCCGGCCGGGCGCTCGATCAACCCGGCCACCTCGTCCAGCAGCATCAGGTCGTGCTCGCTCCACTTGGCGCTCTTCTCGGAGCGTGGTGGCCGCCGCCAGAGGATCGCCGCCTGTTCCTCCGGGCTGAGCACCCCGTCGGCGGCTTCGGCCAGTACGGCGGGGTCGCCGAGCAGCGAGGCGACCACGGCTTCCGGGCGCAGGTTGGGCCAGGCGGCTTCCAGGAAGGCCGCGACGGGCTTGCAGCGCCCGACCTTCGCCCTCCAGGCGCCGGACATCACGCCGGCCCGCCGCTCGGCCTGGTCCTGCAGCAGGGCCACCACGCGGGTGCGGACGCTCTCCCGGCCGATCGCGTACGGCGGCGCCTGCTCGCGCAGTTCCGCGACGACCCGGTCGAGCTCCTCCGGCGGCACCCGCCACCGGTAGGAGCCGTCGGGGACGACCAGCGGCTCCGCGCCGGCCGCTCGGATCCGCCCGTAGAGGGCCCGGCGCAGCACGGTCGCCATCCGGACGTCCTGCTTGATCGTGGCGGCTCCTTCGTCGTCCACGGCGGTGACCGGCCGGGTGGCGACCAGGTCCGCCACGGTGCTCTGGGTGACGTCGATCTCGCCGAGCGCGGGCAGGACCTGGGCGATGTAGCGCAGGAAGGTCCGGTTGGGGCCGATGACCAGCAGCCCGCTGCGCCGGATCCGTTGCGGGAAGCTGTAGAGCAGGTAGGCGGCGCGGTGCAGGCCGACGGCGGTCTTGCCGCTGCCGGGGGCGCCCTGCACGCACACGGACTCGCTCAGCTCGCCGCGGACGAGTTCGTCCTGCTCGGGCTGGATGGTGGCGACGATGTCCCGCATCGGGCCGGTGCGGGGCCGTTCGATCTCGGCGGCGAGAATCCCACCCACCCCACCGCGCCCCGCCCCACCGCGCCCCGCCCCACCGCTCCCGGCTCCGCCGTTCCCCGCCGCTCCCCGACCGATTCCGTCGAGGCACTCGTCCTCCAGCCCGGTCAGTTCCTCCGGCGCGCCGAGGCTCCAGGGCGCCCAGCCGAACCGGCGGCGCTGCGCGAGCCCCTGCGGGTCGTGGGCGCTGGCCCGGTAGAAGGCGCGGGAGACCGGGGCCCGCCAGTCGACCACCAGGGGCGGCACGGTCGGGTCCTCGGAGATCCGTTGACGGCCCACGTAGTAGCGCTGGCGCCGGTGCTCCCCGGCCTGCGGGGTGTCGGCGAAGTCGAGGCGGCCGAAGAAGGACGGGCTCTCCGGCAGCTCCTTCATCTGCTTGGCGCGCGTCCGCAGGTACCGGCCGAGCGCCTCCGCGCTGGCGCCGTCGCCGGAGACGTCCTCTCCGGCGACGACCTGGTGGCTCGCGTCCTCGATCTGCCGGGCCAGTGCCGCCCGGCAGACCTCGACGTAGGCCCGTTCCCGCCGCAGCTCGCCGTCGAGGTCCCGGGCTTGCGCCGCGGCGTCCGGCCGCCGGATTTCCGAGGTCATCGTGCACGTCCCTTTCCCCGTAGCGGGCTCACTCACTGGTCTGGAACCAGCTTAACTGAACCCAGTCAATATTCTTACTTGGTTACGCCAGCCCGGGGGGCGAGCCGGGTGAGCGCCACCGGAGGGAAGGGACGGCAGGCTCGACTCAGGACACCAATGGCGCCTCCGCCAGCTCGGTCAGCGTCACGGTGCACAACCCGCCCCGCTCGGTCCGGACGTCCGTGACCTCCAGCTGCGTGCCCGGCAGCAGGATGAACTCCTCCTCGCCGGTGAACGCCGAGAAGCTCTGGATGCCCGTGGCCCGCACCGGTCGCACCTCGAAGAGCGTCCGCTTGCCTCGGCTGCCCAGGAAGGCCTGCGCCACCCCGAGCTCGGAGGTGCAGGAGGAGACGCCCCACCACGTCACCGTCTTGCCGAGCGGGTACTGCCGGCGGAGGTCCAGCGACACCCCGCGCCAGAGCGGCGCGGTGCGGACGGGCAGCCTCGACACCGCCGCGAACAGCAGCCGCAGGTACGGGAGGTAGGGCACCAGCCGGGCGCGGTCGGGCGAGCGCAGCACCGCGTTGATCTCCCGGTAGAACGCGGACTCACAGGTGTACAGGTACAGCGCGGCTATCTCGTCGGCGGACAGACCGGGAGCGGCCGCCTCGTCCACCCGCCGCTTCCCGAAGTCGTGCGACAGCGTGACGTGCCGGTCCAGGCCGCGCAGCAGCTCCGCGACCGGGGCGACGGCCTCCCGGAAGCCCATCAACGGGGTGTCGAACACCCCGGTGATGGCGGGCAGGACGAGGCCTTCGTCCTTCACGCTCGCGAGGCGGTCCAGGTAGAGCTGGTGCAGCTCCATCGTGGAGGCGATGAAGGCGCCCATCCGCTCGGCGACCCCGCCCTCCGCCCCGCCGCCCTCGACCGGCTGCGCGTTCCACCCGGCGCTGGGCAGCCAGTCGACCTCCTCGGCACCCAGCGAGGCGAGGGCGGCGTTCACCGTCCCGAAGTGCTCGCCGTCGCAGAAGATGTCCCCCTGGGCGGCCGGGTTGGCGTGGTCGATGTGCCGGACCTCGACCTCGGGGTACTTCTTCTGCAGCCGCAGCACGACGCTCTTCAGGTTGCGCGCGTGCGCACCCCACCAGGCGAAGACGACGTGGCGGTCCTCCTCGGCGGCCTGCTGCTTGGCCCGTAGGATCTCCTCGACGATCCGCTCCGCGACGGGCCGCCAGAACGCGGTGTGCTGGTCCGGGCCCATCGCGCCGTCGCTGCTGGCGGTCAGCGCCGCGTTCAGCAGCAGCACGCCCTGGGTGAGCATCGCCTGGAACCACTCCGGCGGCTGGACGGTCTCCTGCTCCTTCAGCAGCGCCCGTATGTCGGCGATCGGTGTCTTCTTGGGGATGCCGTACTTCCACATCGCCGCGGCCTTGATGATGCAGCGGATGCTCACCACCCGGCCGAACTTGCTGTCCTTCCAGTCGTGGAAGGTGTTGTCGAACATCGCGATGCCGGTCGCGCTCTCGGGCCGCGGGTACGGGTTCTGACCGAAGACCACGACCTTCCACTTGTGCGGCGCGTGCGGCTTGAGCGCCTGGAAGGTCAGCTCACGGACCGGGACGACGTCCGGGCCGCGGGCGGGGCCGATGAAGGAGGCCGCGCCGGGCTGAGCCTCGATGACCGGCTTCAGCAGCGGGAGCCAGGGCTCGCCGCCGCCGGTGAACAGCTCCGCCAGGGCGAGCGGGTCGTTCGGGTCGGGCTGGGGGACGGTGGGGGTGTCGACAGCACTCATGGTGGTGCAACTCCGGCTGGTCGGGGCCGTGCCAAGGACGGACGGGTGGCAGACGAATGGCAGATGACGATCCGTCAGTTTCCCCTGGCGGACACCACAGTCCTACCAGCCGGGTCCGACAATCCGGGCCGCCCCGACAGCCGCCCGGAGGCCCGATCCGGCACCCGGACGGATTGTCAGTGGCGCGCGCTAGCTTCGTCCCCGTCAGCAGGAACCGCACCGACCGACAGGAGCCCCGCCATGTCCGCGGACCGTACGCAGTCGCCGCTCAAGGTGGTGCTGACCGACCTCAACGCAACGGTGGTCGAGTCGTGGCGCGCCGCCTTCGCCGACACCCCCGGCATCGAGATCCGGCACGCCTCGATCCTCACCGCGGAGGTCGACGCCTGGGTCAGCCCCACCAACTCCCGCGGCCGGATGGACGGCGGGACGGACGCGGCGATCAAGCGGCACCTGGGCGCGGGCATCCAGCTGCGGGTACAGAAGGCGATCCGC
Organism: Streptomyces sp. 1114.5; assembly: GCF_003635085.1. Classification (NCBI taxonomy): domain Bacteria; kingdom Bacillati; phylum Actinomycetota; class Actinomycetes; order Kitasatosporales; family Streptomycetaceae; genus Streptomyces; species Streptomyces sp. 1114.5. The sequence goes on along the minus strand of NZ_RBXE01000001.1, from coordinate 4,250,362 downwards.
GACGGCCACGGCGGCACGCTGCCGGTCGGCAGCGCGGTGTGCGTCCCCTCCGGGGCCGTCACTCCCAGGTTCCTGATCTCGGCCCCCACCATGCAGACCTCCTCGCAGAACGTGAGCGAGACCTTGAACGTCGCGCTGGCCTGCGCCGCCGCCTTCCAGGCGGTCCACCGGCAGAACCAGCTGGAGCCGGGCTCCATACGGTCGGTCGCGCTGGTCGGCATGGGCGCCCAGACCGGCCGGGTGCCGGCCCGGGTCTGCGCCAACCTGATGTGGACGGGCCACACCCTCTTCAACGACCACCACTTCGAGGACGACGACGCCCTGCGCGCCACCATCCTCGCCCAGCTGGACGACCTCGAACGGGCCCCCGCCACCGAGCGGGTGCGGATCGCGCCGCCCGCCCGCGTCGCCTCCTCGCCCCGAAGGAGCTGACCACCGACCGAAGGCCCCCCATCCCCCGTCCCGCGACATCGCCTGACACGAAGGCAGCCGGCTCCACCAGCCCGAGCAGGCAAGGACCGACGGCACCGACCTCCTGGTCACCGCCCGCGGCCACACCGACTTCTGGCGCACCACCAGCTACGCCTTCGTCCGCGACGACGGCACGCGCTGCTCACCGGCTTCCCGCCGGGCAGCGCGACGGAGGTGACCACGGTCCGGGCCCGCTCCGAGGACGGCCCCTGGCGCCCGGTCAGACTTTCGCCGCTGCCCCCGGCCGCACCGGCGTCAGCCGGACCGTTCTGCGCCTCCCCCGAACGGGACGGCCTGCAGGTCCGCTTCACCCGGTTCGCCCAGGGACCGGCGGACGTGGCCCTGCACCTGGCACACTGACCGCCGACCCGGCCCACCACGCCAAGCCCCCTCCGTCTCACGGAGGAACCCCACCGAAGACACCCTGCCGGAAACGCCCACCGGAGCCGCCCCGTGACCACCCTCCACCTCGGCGTCGACGCCGGCGGCACTCACACCCGCGCCGTTCTGCTCGACACCACCGGCGCGCCGCTCGGTCGGGGCACCAGCGGCGGCGCCAACCCTGCCGGACGCGACCCGGCCAAGGCGATCGAGCACCTGGCCGCCGCCGTGTCGGCCGCGCTCGGCCCCCGGGATCCGGGCCGGGTCGGGTCGTGCCTGGTCGGCCTCGCCGGGTACCGGGCGCTGCCCGACCCGGACGGCTTCGCCCGCCGACTCGCCGCAGCCCTCAGCCTGAACTGCCCGGTTCGGCTCGTCCCGGACACCGTCCCGGCGCTGGCCTCCGGCGGCGTCACCGACGGCCGCGGCACCGTGCTGATCGCCGGCACCGGCGCGATCTGCGTCCGCCTCGACGGCACCCGCACGCTCACCCGCGCCGGCGGGCTCGGCTGGCTGCTCGGCGACGAGGGCAGCGGCTTCTGGCTCGGCCGCGAGGCGCTCCGACACGCCCACGCCCACCCCGACCCGGCCGACGCCCTCGGCGGCGCCGTCCGCGCCCACTGCGCCGCCGACTCGCCCGACGAACTGCTGCGATGGGCCTACGACGGCCCGCCGCAGCGGCTCGCCGGCCTCGCCCCGCTGGTCTCCCGACTGGCCGCGGACGGCGACCCCGCCGCGCTCGCCATCGCCCGCACCGCCGCGGACCACCTCGCCGACCTCGTCCGCGCCACCGTCGCGCCCACCGAACCGCTCGTGCTCACCGGCGCGGTGGCCACCTCACCCGGCCCGATCCGCACCCACCTGCTCCACCTCCTCGCCGACCTCACCCCACGCCTGCCGGTCACGGACGCCGCCACCGCCGCCGCCCGCCTGGCCGCCGGCCTCGCTCACCGCCCCCTCTGACCCCTCCGACCGCCTGCGCGGCCGACCGTCCGACCGACCGCCGCTACTCCAGCAGGCTCCCCATGTGCCCGTCCTCGATCCGTATCGGCCAGAAGTGGTCCTCGGAGGCGAAGGCCTCCGGATCCAGCCCGCGCAGGGCCCCCTCCGCCGCCCAGTCCAGCAGCTCCCGCGGATGGAAGACCGCCCACGGCACCGAGGTGTGCGGGTGCTCCCAGGGCCGCCGGTCGGCGCGCAGGCGCTCGTACGTCCAGACCACGTAGAGCAGCGCCGAGACGTCCTGGTGCAGGTACGCGGCGGGCGCGGCCCCGTCGAACCAGGCCGGGAGTTCGAGGCGCCCAGTGGCACCGTCGAGCGCGATGGGCATGTCGTACAGCCAGTCGGCGAAGGCCAGGAACCCGCCCTGGTAGGCGCGGTGGTGCTCCCCCTCGCCGTCCTCCGACTCGCCGTCCTCCGAGTCGCCGTTCTCCCCCTCGCCGTTCTCCGACCCGAAGGAGTCCGGGTACGTCTCCGCCATGGTCAGGAACGGACCCACCGGGTCGATCCCGAGCAGCCCCCGGTCGGAGACCGGCAGACCGAGCGAGCCGAGCAGCTGCCGGGTCGGCGCATGGCTGAGGGCCGCGGGCAGGTCCTCCTCGTGGAAGCGCCGTACGGTGCCGTCGGTGAGCGCCGCGAGGTCCTCGACCAGCGACGCGTCGAGGGCGTACCGCAGGCCGCCCGGCTCGCCGGGCAGTGCGCCCCAGGCGAGCGCCCTGACCCGCAGCGCCGTCTCCCAGTGCGCGGGCCGGTCGTCCGTCCGCCGGAACAGCTCCGGATCGGCCTTGCGCATCCGCTCCAGGGAGATCCCGGCGACCTCGGCGACCGTCCCCGGGCCGCGCGGCTCGAACTCCTCTCCCTCCTCGGGCTCGTACGGCTCGGCCGCCCCCACCGTGACGGCCTCGACCTCGACCATCAGGGCGACCAGCGTGTCCAGGCTGCTGGCCAGCACGTCCCGCAGCAGCGCGCCGGACTCGTCCAGGCACGCCAGGTACACCTCGCCGGTGGCCCCGTCGAGCAGGACGTCCGCAGTGGAGAAGCCGAAGCAGTCGCCGTACCGCGTCTCGCCCAGCACGATCAGGCCCTCGACGCCCTCCAGCCGGATCCCGTCGTCGTACCAGGCCTCGGCCGTCAGCAACGGCTCGTGCCACGACGCCTGCAGGTCCAGGTACGCGTACGAGGCGGGCAGGCCCCCGGCGGCCAAGCGCTCGCGACTCGGCCCGTGGGTGAGCCCGGCGGGCAGCTCCCGGGGCACCCCCGCCCCCGCATTCGTCTCCACCATTCCTCCCCCTACCTCCCCGCCGCCTTCGACGGACGATCTTGCCTCCGACGCGACCGACCATAACCGACAGCACTGACAACCGGCCCGGCCCCCCGCAGCCCCCCGCCCGGACCCAGAGCCCGGCCCCCGCAGACCCTCGCCCACACCCTCGCCCACACCCCCGACCCAAGCCCGCCCGAACCCACGCCCCACCCCACTCCCGCCCCGTCAACTCCGCCCCACCCCAAGGAAAATGGCATGCACGCCACTAGCCAACCGTCCAGTAGCCCCCCTACCGTCGATCCCCCGTGGTTTCGACGGAGGAGTCCTCCTTGCGCCTACGCCCCCACCCCCTCCGCTTCCCGGCCGCCGCTCTCGCGTCGGCCCTGCTCGTCACCGCCGCCCTGACCACCCCCACCGCGACCGCCGCCCCCACCACACCCACCAAGTCGGCGACCACCACCACAGCCGCCACAACCGCCGCCGCCAACGACTACTGCGGCGGCCACTGCGCCGACATCCTGCCTCCCGGCGAGAACGGCAACGCCACCCTCGCAGACATCCTGCTCAACCGGATGTTCGGCACCCGCCCCGCCCACACCGACGACCAGCTCGGCCCGTACGCCGCACTCGCCTCCGGCTACCCCGGCCTCACCGACGCCAAGCTGCGCGACTTCTTCAACGACGCCTCCTTCGGCGTCCCCGCCGACCAGGTCGCCGGCAGCACCAGCCCCCGCCCCGACGTCACCATCGTGCGCGACAAGGCCGCCGGCATCCCGCACATCACCGGCACCACCCGCTACGGCACCGAGTTCGGCGCAGGCTACGCCGCCGCCCAGGACCGGCTCTGGGTGATGGACCTCTTCCGGCACGTCGGCCGCGGCCAGCTGTCCGGCTTCGCGGGCGGCGCCGCCGCCAACCGCCAGCTGGAGCAGAGCTTCTGGCAGGCCGCGCCGTACACCGAGACGGAGCTGCAACAGCAGATCGACGCCATCGCCGCCCGCGGCGGCCGGGCCACCCAGGCCCTCGCCGACGCCAACGCCTACCTCGACGGCATCAACCAGTACGCCAAGGAGGCCTACAACGCCCGCACCTTCCCCGGCGAGTACGACCTGACCGGACACATCGACCCGATCACCAACGCCGGGTCGATCGAGCCGTTCAAGCTGACCGACCTGGTCGCCCTCGCCTCCGTGGTCGGCGCACTGTTCGGCTCCGGCGGCGGCAACGAACTCGCCTCCGCCCAGGTCAAGTCGGCCGCCGAGGCCCGGTACGGCAAGGACGCCGGGGACGCGGTGTGGAAGTCGCTGCGCGAGGCCGACGACCCGGAGGCCGTGCAGACCCTGCACGAAGGGCAGAGCTTCCCGTACGCCACCGTGCCCGACCAGCCGCAGGGCGAGGCCCTGCCCGACCCCGGCTCGGTGGTGCCCGAGCGGATGATCTACGACGCCACCGGATCCGGCAACACCGCTGCCACCAAGGCGAACGGCGTGCTGCCCGGCAACCTGCTCACCGCCAAGCACGGCATGTCCAACGCGCTGCTGGTCTCCGGCGCGCACACCGACGACGGCCACCCGGTCGCCGTGTTCGGCCCGCAGACCGGTTACTTCGCCCCGCAGTTGCTGATGCTGGAGGAGATCCAGGGCCCCGGGATCAGCGCCCGCGGCGCCGCCTTCGCTGGCCTGAGCTTCTACGTGCAGCTCGGCCGCGGCCAGGACTACGCCTGGAGCGCCACCTCCGCCGGGCAGGACATCACCGACTCCTACGCCGTCCCGCTCTGCACCACCGACGGCTCCCCGGTCACCACGGCCGCCAACTCCTACCTGTGGCACGGCCAGTGCCTGCCCTTCGACCGGCTGGACCGCAAGAACGCCTGGAGCCCGACCACCGCCGACTCCACCGCGGCCGGCTCCTACACCCTGGTGATGTACCGCTCCAAGTACGGCCTGGTCACCGCCCGCGGCACGGTCGGCGGCGCGCCCGTCGCCTTCACCTCGCTGCGCTCCACCTACCGCCACGAGGCCGACTCCATCATCGGCTTCCAGGAGCTCAACGACCCGGGCGCGGTGCACGACGCGGCGAGCTTCCAACAGGCCGCGCAGGACATCAACTACACCTTCAACTGGTTCTACGCCGACTCCCGCGACATCGCGTACTACAACTCCGGCAGCAACCCGGTCCGCGCCCCGGGGGTCGACGCCGGACTGCCCGTACTCGCCCAACCAGCCTACGAATGGGCGGACTTCGACCCCGCCTCCAACACCGCCCGGTACACCCCGGCGGCCCAGCACCCGCAGTCCGTCGACCAGGACTACTACATCTCCTGGAACAACAAGCAGGCCGACGGCTTCACTTCGGCCGGCTTCGGCAACGGCTCGGTACACCGCGGCAACCTGCTCGACGACCGGGTCAAGTCGCTGCTCCAGGGCGGTGGCAAGGTCAGCCGGGTCTCGCTCACCCAGGCCATGGAGAGCGCCGCGCTCGCCGACCTCCGGGCCGAGGACGTCCTGCCGGACCTGATCCGGGTGCTGCGCAGCGCGCCCGTCACCGACCCGGCGACCCTCACGGCACTCCAGCAGCTGGAGGCCTGGCTGGCCAATGGCGGTCAGCGGAAGGAGACTTCGGCCGGCAGCCACACCTACGCGGACGCGACCGCGATCCGGGTGATGGACGCCTGGTGGCCGCTGGTGGCCGAGGGTGTGATGCGGCCCGGGCTCGGCGACCAGCTGTTCGGCGCGCTGACCGGCGCCCTGCAGATCAACGAGTCCCCCTCCGGCGGCCAGAGCGGCCCGGCCACCGGCCCGGTGAGCGCCAACGAGGGCATCCCGCACAAGGGTTCGGCCTTCCAGTACGGCTGGTGGAGCTACCTGGACAAGGACCTGCGCTCCGTCCTCGGCGACCAGGTGAAGGGCCCGCTGGCCCGGCCCTTCTGCGGCGGTGGCGACCTCACGGCCTGCCGATCCGTCCTGCTGGACACCCTCAAGCGCGCGGCCGCCCAGACCCCCGCCCAGGTCTACCCGGGCGACGCGGACTGCTCGGCCGGAGACCAGTGGTGCGCCGACAGCATCATCCAGCGCCCGCTGGGCGGCGTCACCGACCCCAAGATCACCTGGCAGAACCGCCCGACCTACCAGCAGGTCGTCCAGTTCCCGACCCACCGCTGACCCGCCACTGACCCACCGCCGACCCACTACCGGCCCACTACCGAGCCCCACCACCCCGCCCCCGCCGGACTGTCGGCGGGGGCTGCCATCATGACCGCCATGAACACAGAAACGCTGCTGCACAAGCTGGCCGAGGAGTTCACCGACGAGTACCTCGGTGACCGCCCGCAGGAGTTCCACCAGATCGGCGGCCTGACCGTCGTCTCGGCGCTGGTCTTCAGCAGCCCCGACGCCCAGGAGTGGTCCGGCTGCGACGACGTGCCCGCCGGCACCCACCCCGTGCACATCGGCGTGGTCCGGCGACAGGACGCCGAGAGCGGCCGCGAGTCGGCGCACGTCACCATGGCGCTGATCCCCTTCGCCGACCCCGAAGCGATCGCCGAGGCCGAGTTCGAGGACGCCATCGAGGACTACCAGCCGCTCGGCCCCGACCACGGCTTCCTCTGGGACTCCACCGCGATGGACGCCCTGCGCTTCGACGGCCCGCGCCCGGACGCCTTCCCGGACCTCGACGCCTTCGTGGCGCACGTGGAGTCCGAGCTCGCCACCGCCGACGCGGCCGGCCGCATACCCGCCTGGGTGGACGTCACGGTGGACGAGCGCACCGGCGTCAACGTCCTGGCCTTCCCGGTCAACGCCGAGTCGGCCGGCTGCTACGAGGCCCGCGACGCCGACGGCCGCCTGGTCGCCCTCCTGTTCACCGCGTCGTGACCCTCCTCACCGCATGACCGTCCCCCGCCGGGTCAGGGCGCCTTCGCCGGCCCGGCGGGCTCCGGTTCGACTTCGACCGCCACCTTCCGCGCGCCGTCCGCCAGGTTCCTGGCCTCGTGCCGCAACCGCCCGGTCGCGAGGTAGTAGGTGGTCCGGCCCACCGGACGGGTCATCCGCATGTGGATGACGTCGACGAGCTCCGCCGCCGTCCCGACCAACTCGGCCAGGGCGCCGAGCAGCGCCGCCTCGTCGTTCGGCGGAACGTCGCTGCCGCGTGTCCGGGCCTTCGGCAGTGCGTCCTCCAGGAGCTTCGTCCTGGCTGCCCGGACCGCCTCGACCATGGCCTCGATCTCGCTGTCCATTGCTCCCCGCTTCCCCGTCCGACCTCGTCCGACCTCCACCGACCCGGGAAGTGTGCCCGCGCGCACAGGAATCGCAAACCCACCCTGTAGTACCTGAAATGCCATTAGGCTACTTACATGGCACCAGCAGACTCCCTCGCGACCGGTCAGCGCTCGCTCGGCGACCCCACCCTCGACTACCCCCTCTGGCCCCCGCTCACCGCGGGCTGCCCCCGGACCGGCACCGAGGACGTCTCCTACCCCGTCGAGGTCGACTACGCCTACGACAAGGTCGACCCGGCGGCCCTGTTCGCCCCCGCGCCCACCCGCGGCGGCCTGGAGCAGTGGGCCCCACTGCTGCCGCCGCTGCTCGCACCGGGCCTGGGCGAGGGCACCACGCCGCTGGTCGAGCTCTCGCCCGGGGTGTACGTCAAGGACGAGTCCCGCAACCCCACCTGGAGCCACAAGGACCGGCTGAACCGCTGCACCACGAGCGCCGCCGTCGGCGTCGGCGCGCCCGGCATCGCGGTCGCGTCCTCCGGCAACCACGGCGCCTCGGCCGCCGCCTACGCCGCCCGCGCCGGGCTGCCCTGCGTCGTGTTCACCGGCCCCGACCTCCCCCCGAACGTCGACGCCTTCCTCAACGCCTACGGCGCCGTGGTGCTCCCGGTGCCCTGGGAGGCGCGCTGGCCGCTGCTGCGGCAGGTGGTCGACCGCCTGGGCCTGCACCCGGTCAGCAACCTCACCCCCACCCACACCGGGCACGCGTACGGCCCCGAGGGCTACAAGACCGTCGCGTACGAGATCTTCCGGGACATCGGCCTGCCGAGCGCGGTGTTCGTCCCCACCGGGTACGGCGAACTGCTCTTCGGCGTCTGGAAGGGCTTCGCCGAGCTGCACCGTCTGGGCCTGACCGACCGGGTGCCGCGCATCCACTCCTGCGAGGCCGCCGCCTCCGGCCCGCTGGCCCGGGCGATCGCCGACGGCCTCCCCGCCGCCCACGTGACGGTCGGCCCGAGCGCCGCGTACTCGATCGCCTCCCCGGTCAGCGGCTACCGGGGCGTCGTCGCGGTCCGCGCGAGCGGCGGCCGGGCGCTCACCCTGGACGACAGGCAACTCGCCGACGCCCAGCAGGAGTTGGCCCGCGCCGGACTCTGGGCCGAGCTGTCCTCGGCGGCCGGCCTGGCCGGGCTGCGCAGCCTCGGCGAGCCGGACCTCTCCGACGGCCCGGTGGTCTGCGTGTCCACCTCCAGCGGCTTCAAGGACCTGGGCGTCGGCACCCGCCGCACCGACCCGGTCGCCCCGGAGTGGGACGCCGTCCTGCGCCGCCTGCGGACCGCCGGGATCGCCACCGGCTGACCGCGCTCACCCCTTCACCGCGTACCCCGGACAGGTGACCCGCGCCGCCTCGCCGCCCCACCACCCGCCCCACCACCCGCCCCACCACCCGCATCGCCCCCCGAGGCCTGTCCGGCGGATCCCGCCGAGCCGAGATCCGCCGGACGCGCCCTAACCCACGCCGACCGCCCGCCGATGCGCACTCGGCGTCACCCCCCGCACCCGCTTGAACGCCGCGCTGAACCCGAAGGCATCCGCGTACCCCACCCGCCGCGCCACCGCCGCGACCGTCTCCGGCGACCGCACCAGCAGATCGGCCGCCCGCGCCATCCGCCACTGCGTCAGATAGGTGAGCGGCGGCTCCCCCACCAGCTCGGTGAAGCGCTTGGCGAGCGTCGTCCGGGACACCCCCGCCTCGGCGGCCAGCCCGGCCAGCGTCCAGGGGCGCTCCGGGGCCCGGTGCATGGCCCGCAACACCGGCCCGACCACCTCGTCCCCCTGCGCGCGGTACCAGCCCGGGGCAGCCGCCTCCGGCCGGTCGAACCAGTCCCGCAGCGTGCAGACCAGCAGCCAGTCCAGCAGACGGTCCACCACGATCTGACGGCCGGGGCGCCCGGCCGTGAACTGCGCCTGGAAGAAGTCCCGCAGTGCCGCACAGCCGGCCAGGTCCTCCTCGTCATCCGGGACGACCAGCACCGGCGGCAAGGCCCGCAGCAGCCGCTGCGGCACCTCACCCCGCACCCGGTAGGCCCCCGCCATGAGCACCGCGCCGCCGGCCGGCTCCCGCTCCGCCTCCCCGCCCGTCCGCCCGTCCAGCTCCGCACCCGGACGCCCGTCCACCTCCGCACCCGGAAGCCCGTCGGCCTCCGCACACCGGACGTCCCGCAGCAGCTCCGGACGGCCGGCGTCGGCCGGGTCGGCCGCGAACACGAACGGCTCCGGGCCCCGCACCACCGCCGTCTCCCCCTCCCGCACCCGCACCGCCCGCGCGCCCGCCTCCCGGACGATCCAGCCCTCCCCGGCCAGCGGCACGCACAGCGTCAGCTCCGCCGCGTCCGCGAAGCGCAGCGCCCACGGCGGCGTGAGCACCGACCGCCCGAACACCGCACCCTCCGCCCGCAGCCCACCCAACAGCTCGTCGAACACGTCCATGCCCCGACCCTAGGCGAACGAACGGACATGCCCGCCGGACGATCTCCCATGGCTCCCACCCCCTGCCCGCGAGTTGACTTGCCGCCATGACCACCGAACACCACGAGATCCTCGTCCTGGGCGCGACCGGCAAGACCGGCCGCCGACTCGTCCGCCGCCTGCGCGAGCACGGAGGACTGCACGACCACGGACTGCGCGTACGGGCCGCCTCCCGCAAGGGCGAGACCCGCTTCGACTGGGACGACCCGGGCAGCTGGGACACCGCACTGGCCGGCGCCGGGTCCGTCTACCTGATCGCACCGGAGGACCCGGCCCCCGTCCCCGGGTTCGTCGACCGGGCCGTGACGGCCGGCGTGCGACGCTTCGTCGTGCTCTCCGGGCGCGGGCTGGACCGGGTCGGCCCGGACTTCGGCCAGGGAATGGCCGCCGCCGAGCGCGCCGTCCGGGCCTCCGGCGTCGACTGGGCGATCCTGCGGGCCAACAACTTCCACCAGAACTTCGACGAGGACCTCTGGCACGCCCCGCTACGCGCCGGCCGACTGGCCCTGCCGATCGGCGCGGTCCCGGAGCCCTTCGTGGACGCCGAGGATATCGCCGAGGTCGCCGCCGCCCTGCTCACCCGCCCGGCACCCGACACGCCCGCCGCGCCCGACGCCCCCAACACCCCCGACGGCCTCACCGCGCTCGGCGGGCGGACGCACGAGCTGTCCGGCCCGCAGCCGCTGACCTTCGACGAGGCCGTCGACGTGATCGCACGGGCCGCCGGCCGGCCGATGCGCTACGTCGAGCTGACGCCCGAGGAGTACCGGGCGGAACTGCGGGCCGACGGCCACCCCGAGGCCGCCGTACGGGCGCTCGACGCCCTGTTCGCCCTGCACCGCGACGGCCACACCGCCGAACCGACCGACGGGGTACGGCAGGTCCTGGGGCGGGAGCCGCGCAGCCTCGCCGACTACGCGGCCCGCGCCGCGGCGGCCGGCGCCTGGGCGTAGGCGAGCCCCGCAACGCCGGTCTTCCCCAGCGGACTTCCGCCCGAGGGGAGACCGGCCCCGGCCCCGACGACCACCGGAAGCCTGTTGTTCGCCGCCCCGTTCGCCGACCGCGGGCCGGCGTTCGCCGAAGCACACCACGCTGGCAGCGTCCCGACTCCCCCGCGCCATCCCCCGCGTCATCCCCGCGTCGAAGGGTCTGCCACCGTGTCGCGTTCCCCCCGCCGTCTGCTGCCGCTGGCCGTCGCCGTCGCGGCGGTGCCCGTGCTCGCCGCCCTGCCCGCCGTCCCGGCCTCGGCGGCGTCGTACGGCACCCCGACGATCTCCTTCTCGGCCGGCTACCTCTCAGGCGCGGTCGGTGCCACCGGCGACCCGACCGTGACGGTCACGGTGGCGCAGAGCGGCGCCTCGGCCTCCGCGCTGACCGTCGCCGCCACGGCCAGCACCCGCAGCACCGTGGCCCGCACCGGCGACGTCACCGTGACCGGCACCGGCGCCGCCCGCACGCTGTCGGTCGCCGCCCAGGGCGTCGGCTACACCGACCTGACCGTCAAGGTCACCGGCCTGGGCGGCCTGAGCGCCACCCGCACCCTGCACTACGCCGCCTCCGCCGCCGTCCAGTACTCCGCCGCCAGCCGCTACCTGACGGGCTCCAGCGACGCCTCGGCCGCGGTGGACGCGGGCGGCGGCTTCATCGTGGTCGGCGACGACGAGTCCAACACCCTGCGTCTGTACGACCGCAACAACTCCGGTGCGCCGGTGCGCAGCTGGGACTTCAGCACGGCCCTCGGCGTCTCCAAGGAGATCGACATCGAGGCCGCCACCCGGGTCGGCAACACCATCTACTGGACGGGTTCGCTGGGCAACAACAAGGACGGCGTGGTCAAGCCGGACCGGCACACCGTCTTCGCCACCACGATCACCGGTTCCGGCGCCGCCACCCAGCTCACCCTCGCCGGCCAGTACCACGGCCTGCGCGACGACCTGATCGACTGGGACTCCGCGAACGGCGACCGCTACGGTTTCGCGGCCGGCGCCGCCGACGGCCAGGTGCCCAAGCAGATCGACGGGTTCAACGTCGAGGGCCTGGAGTTCGCCCCCGGCAGCAGCACCACCGCCTACGTGGGCTTCCGCGCGCCGCTCACCCCGGCGGTCACCGGCGGCCGGGCGCTGCTGGTGCCGGTCACCGACTTCCCGTCCCTGCTGGACGGTTCGGCCTCCCACGCGACCTTCGGCGACCCGATCGAGCTGGACCTCGGCGGGCTGTCGGTCCGCGACATCCGCCGCAACGACCTCGGCCAGTACCTGATCGTGGCCGGCTCCTGGGCCGCGGAGGACAACTCCGCGCCGTACGCCCTGTACCGCTGGAACGGCCTGCCCGGCTCCCAGCCGGTCAAGCTGGTCGACCTGCCGACCGGCGACTACGGCGCCTGGGAGGCCGTCCCCGACGTCCCGGACCTGGACGCCCCGGGCGCCCGCGCCCAGCTGATCACCGACGACGGCTCCGCCGACCTCTACCACGACGGCACCGCCGCCAAGGACCTCACCCACCCCGAGTGGAAGAAGTCCCGCAGCACCTGGTTCACCCTCAACTGACCGCGCACCGGGGCCCCTCGGCCACCCGCACCGAGGGGCCCACCGGGCAGTCCGTGGCTCAGAGCTCGACCAGCACCTTCCCCCGCATCGCCGACCGGTCGAGGTAGAGCCCGCGGTAGGCGGCAGGGATGGTGTCGAACCCGTGGTGGACGGTCTGCTGGTAGCGCAGCTCCCCGCTGCGGACCAGCGCCCCGAGGTCCCGCCGCAGCGCGGCCCAGTTCTCCTCGGTGAACCACTCCAGCGAGAAGATGCCGCGGATCGTGGTGCGCGGGAACATGATCAGCGGCAGCAGCCGCGGGCCCGCCCAGTCCCCGCCGACCTGGCTCCCCCACTGCCAGCAGACGGCCACCCGGCTCTCCACCGCGAGCATTTCGAAGACCACGTCGGTCAGCGCCCCGCCGAGGCTGTCGAAGTACCGGTCGATGCCGTCCGGGGCCAGCTCGGCGAGTTCCTTGCGCAGCCGGTCCGGGGCGTCGCCGTCGCGGTACAGCAGCACCGCGTCGAAGCCCAGCTCCCACAGCCGCTCGGCCTTCTCCGGCGTCGCCGTGGTGCCGATCACCCGCGCACCGCGGTGCCTGGCGAGCTGCCCGACCAGCGAGCCGACGGCCCCGGAGGCCCCGCTGACCAGCACTGTCGAGCCCGGCCGCACGTCCAGGAACTTCTCGACCGTGCCCCAGGCCGTCATCCCCGGCCCGCCCAGGACGCCGAGCGCGGTGGAGAGCGGCAGCGCCTCGTCGTAGTGGTCGCGGTCCAGCCGGCGGAAGGCCGGGAAGACCATCGGGAAGGTCCCGGTCTGCCAGAGCCTGGGCGCGCCGTTGCTGACCAGGTGGGTGCGCCAGCCGCCGAAGCCCTGGACGAGGTCGCCGGCCGAGAACCGGGCGGCCGGCCCGGCCTCCAGCACCTCCATGATCGAGTCGGCGCCCATGTGGTCGCCGATCGGGGTGTCCAGCGCGATGCCCTGCAGGTACGGGTCGACCGACACGTACCGGGTGCGCAGCAGCATCTCGTCCTCGGCGAGCCGGACGTCCACCTCCTCCACGACCTTCCGGTACACCCGCTCGACGTCCGGCACGCCGTCCACGTGCTCCTGGACGATCCACTTCTCGATCCTCACGAGGTGACTCCAAACTGCCGGTCCGCGGGCCCGACCGGTTCGATGAGCAGGACGGGCGGCGGCGCGCTGTCGTCCACCTCGGCGGTGAACGGCTTGCGGTCGTCCCGGCAGATGAACTGGACGACGTGCCGGCCGGCCGCCGCCGCCCGGATCAGCCCGCCGGTGGTCGCCCAGACGCCGGAGAGGTAGAAGTTGGCGAGGCCGGGCAGCCCGGGGCCGTTGCGCTTGATCTCCTCCTCCAGGGTCTCGCCGCTCTCCACGAAGGGCTGCCAGCCCAGCACCGTGCCGTCGTAGTTGCCGGTGTAGCGGACCTGGGTGAGCGGGGTGGAGACGTCCTTGACGGCCACCGCCTCCTTGAGGCCCGGGTGGTGGCCGTCCAGGTACTCGATCAGGGTGTCCCGCACCCGGCGCTTCTCCCGCTGGTACTCCCGGCCCCGCCCGACCGGCAGGGTGTGCAGCTCCTCGCCGCGCCGCAGCCGGGGCGTCTGCTCGGGGCCGGTGCTCAGCTTGCGCCAGGGGGCGATGTCGCAGAAGTAGCTGGCGTACACCACGGTGGTGCCGGCCGGGGACAGCTCCGGGTAGTGCCGGCTGCGGAACTGGACGTTGATGCTCGGGTGCCGGATGCCGGTGAGCCGGGCGGCGACCTCGTCCTCCAGCAGGTAGGTGGTGCAGGGGTCGCCGGCCGGGAAGGGCCGGCGCAGACCGAGGAAGACGGTCACGTAGCCGGGGAAGACCATGCCGGGTTCGGTGATGGTCCGGGTGTACAGCCGGCGGTAGGTGTCGTTCAGGTAGCGGCCCTTGAGCAGGTCCATCATGGTCGTCCGGCCGTCGCAGGCCGCCACCACGATGTCCGCCCGCACCTCCTGCCCGTCGCTCAGCCGCACCCCGACCGCCCGGTCCCGCTCGACCAGGATCTCGGTCACCTTGGCGTTGTACGTGATCTCCCCGCCGAGCCGGCGGTAGCGCTGCTCGATCGACTGCGCCAGGCCGAGCGAGCCGCCCTCCGGTACCCCGGCCGACTGCCCGGCGTGCGAGGCGAGTTGGAAGTAGGTGGGCAGCACCGGGAAGTTGGGGTGCTTCTCGTACAGGACGAAGTTGAACGCCTCGCGCAGCAGCGGGCTCCGGAACCGCGCCGAGTAGTCGCTCATCAGCACCGTGATCGAGCGGCGGATGACGTTGAAGTACGGCAGGAAGGAGGCGAGCATCCGCCACCGCTCCCGCCGGCCCATCAGCCCGACCGGCTTGAGGAAGGGGTAACGGGCCAGCGCCAGCCGGAACTTGCGCAGTCCGGCGCAGAACTGCCGGATCTGCCGGGCGTCCTCGGGCGCCAGGTCGAGCAGGTGGGCCTCCAGCCGGTCCGGGTCGGAGTAGAAGTACACCGCCCGGCCGTCCCGGGTGCGCACCACGTTGAAGACGTCGAAGTTGCGCATCCGCTTGCCCTGCAGCGCGCCGAGTTCGAGCCAGATCCGGTGCATCTCGTTGCCCGGTCCGCTGCCCAGCAGCCAGCTGACGCAGCAGTCGAAGGTGAACTCGCCGCGGTCCCAGCCGGTGCAACAGCCGCCGGGGATCTCGTGCATCTCCAGGATCCGGGTGCGGTAGCCGTTCATCTGCGCGTAGCAGCCGGTGGACAGACCGCCGAGCCCGCCGCCGATGATGACCATGGTCTGCCTGCTGCTGGTCGTCGTCCCGCTCACTCAGGTACTCCCACGGTGGCCCGGTCGAGTTGCGGCAGGCGGCCCCACTTGCCCGCGTGCCAGGGTTCCTGGTTGTCGCTGGGCCAGGCCCGGAACGGCCGGCCGAGTTCCCGGCAGAGGTACTGGGCGGCGTACCGCCCGCTGGTGGCGGCGCGGATCAGCCCGCCGAGCGAGGCCCACTGCCCGGCCATGGAGAAGCCGCGCAGCCCGGGCAGCCGCATCCGGTCCCGGTTGACCAGCCGGTTGGCGGCGTCCTCGGCCTCGGAGAAGGCCTGCCAGGCGAGGATGCTGCCGTAGGTGTTGCCGGTGAACCGCTCGGTGGTCACCGGCGAGGCCACGTCGACCAGTTCGATCCGACCGCGGAGTTCGGGGTAGGTCCGCTCCAGGAACTCCCGGACGAACGCGGCGACTTCCTGTTTGCGCGCCCGGTACGCCCGGCGGTCCCGCAGCCGCAGGTCCTTCCAGGAGCGGTAGTCGCTGAAGTAGGTGCAGTGCAGCACCGACTTGCCGGGCGGCGCGAAGCCCTCCGCGTAGGCCGAGCGCAGCTGCACCACCAGGCTGCACTGCAGCGAACCGGGCAGCCGGTCGCCGTCCTCCGGCGCCAGCAGGTAGGTGGTGCTGTGCGGTTCGCCCTCCGGCAGCGGGCCGTCGATGCCGACGAAGGCGGAGACCACGGCCGGGTACAGGTTGCCCGGCTTGTTCAGGAGTTCGCCGTACAGCCGGTCGGTGGCGGGGCTGGAGTAGCGGCCCTCCAGCAGCCGGTCGAGCACCGTCGGGCCGTCGCAGGCGGCGACCACGTGGTCGGCGAAGTGCCGGGTGCCGTCCCGGAGTTCCACGCCGACGGCGCGCCCGTCCTCGACCAGGATCCGTTCCACCCGGCAGCGGTAGCCGATCGTCCCGCCGAGCGAGGTGTACCGCTCCTCCACCGAGCGGGCCAGCCCGAGCGAACCGCCCTGCGGGAAGCCCGCGTTGCCGTTGTGCGCGGCGGCCAGGGTGTACAGGTAGGGCAGCAGCGGGAAGCCGGCGGGCTCCTGCAGGAACATGTTGGGGAAGGCCCGGCGCAGCAGCGGGTCCTGGAAGCGCTCGGCGAAGCCGCTCATCGGGGTGGTGGCGGTGCGCCAGAACAGCCGGAAGGCGGGCAGGACGGCGCGCAGGGTGCGCAGCCGCTCGGCCGTGCTGCGCAGCGGCGGCGGGGTGAGGTCCCAGGGCAGGTCGATGGCGGCGTAGCGGCGCAGGTCCCGGCAGAACGCCCGGATCGGCTTGGCGTCGCCGGGCGCGAGGGCCAGCAGGTGCTCCTCCAGCCGGTCCGGGTCACCGAAGAAGGTGACGGCGCGGCCGTGTTCGTCGACGACCCGGTTGAAGGTGTCGAAGCGGGTCACCGACTTGCCGTCCAGGGCGCCGAGTTCGCGCCAGACCTGGTGGGCACCGGTGCCCTCGGCGGTGCCGATCAGCCAGTCGATGCAGTAGTCGAACAGGTAGCCGTGCCGGGACCAGGCGGTGCAGCAGCCGCCGGGCAGGACGTGCTTCTCGAAGATCCGGGTCTCCAGGCCGCTCATCTGCGCGTAGCAGCCGGTGGCGAGGCCGGCCAGGCCGGCCCCGATCACGATGACCCGGGGCGGGCCGCCGGGGGCCCGCTCCCGGCCGGACCAGTCCGGTCCGCGGTCAGTCGCGGCCATCGACGGTGCCTCCGGCCAGGATGGCGCCGGCCAGTTCGGCGTTGCGGGCGGCGTGCTCGCCGTCGAGCATCTCGGCGTGGCTGCCGTGGCCGGCGTACACGGCGGTGCCGGTGGTGGAGGCGCCGTGCCAGGAGCCCTCCTCGCCGCCGACGTGCACGGCCAGCCGTTCCCGTTCGCAGACCACGTCGAGATGGGCCGCCACGGTGCCGGAGTTGGGGGTGCGGCTGCAGAACTCCAGGTAGTCCCGGGCCTGTTCGAGGGTTTCCTGGGCGACGATCCGCGAGCCGGTGTGCCGGTGCAGGTGTTCGTGGAGTTCGCGCTCGAAGACGGCCACGTGCTCCTCGCCGAGGTCGAAGGCGTCCCGGACCCGGTAGGCGTCCACCAGCAGCACCGAGCTCACCGTGCGGCCCCGGCGTTCCAGTTCCTTGGCGACCTCGAAGGCGAGGTTTCCGCCGAGCGAGTAGCCGAGCAGGACGTACGGCCCGTCCGGGTGCAGTTCCTCGACCAGGTCCGCGTAGCGGGCGGTCTTGTCGTCGCCGGTGAGGTAGTTGAAGGCGGCGATCCGGTGTTCCGGCAGGTGTGCGGCGAGCTGCCGGTAGACCAGGCCGTGGCCGCCGGCCGGCGGGAAGCAGAAGACCGTACGGCCTTCGGTCGCCTCGGGGTTGAACCAGAGGTGGGGCTGGCCGCCGGCCAGTTCGCCGGTGATGATCTGCTCGACGGTGCGGGCCATGCCGTGCAGGGTGGTGACCTTGAACAGCTGGCCGACCGGGATGCTGATGTTGAACTCGGTCTGCAGGTGGTGGATCAGCTCGATGAGCCGGATCGAGCTGCCGCCGAGTTCGAAGAAGTCGTGCTGGAGGCCGACTTCGTCCAGGCCGAGGAGGTTCCGCCAGTGCTCGGCGACCCGGATCTCGTAGAGGGTGACGGGCGGTTCGTGCTGGGCGCCCGCGGTGTCGGCCTTGGGCTCCGGCAGGGCGGCGAGGTCGACCTTGCCGTTCGGGGTGAGCGGCAGGGCGGGCAGTTCGGTGAGGTAGGAGGGGATCATCACGGTGGGCAGGTGTTCGGCGAGGTGCCGGCGCAGCTCCCGGCGGTCCAGCACGGTGCCCTCGGCGGGGACGACGTAGGCGGCCAGCACGGCCTCGCCCGCGGCGTCCTGGCGGACCGCCACGCAGGCCTGGGCGAGTTCGGGCCGGGCGGTGAGGTGAGCCTCGATCTCGCCCGGTTCGATGCGGTGGCCGCGGACCTTGACCTGGTTGTCGATCCGGCCGAGCAGGTGCGCGGTACCGGCGGTGTCCCAGTGCCCGAGGTCCCCGGTGCGGTAGAGCCGTACGGGTGTGCCGTCGAGTTCCAGGGTGACGAAGCGCCGGGCGGTCTGCTCCGGGTCGTTGGGGTAGCCGGCGGCGACGCCGGCGCCGCCGATCCACAGCTCGCCGGGCACGCCGGCCGGGACGGGCTCGCCGTACGGGTCGAGGATGTACAGCGCGCTGTTCGGGAAGGGCCGGCCGATCGGCACCATCCGGCCGGGTTCCAGGCTGTCGGCCGGGCCCTCGTAGTAGGTGCTGTCGACGCTGGCCTCGGTCAGGCCGTAGGAGTTGACCAGCCGGGTCCGCTCGCCGCACAGGGCGCGCAGCCGCTGGTGCTCGACGGCCTTCCAGGAGTCGGAGCCGACGATGAGCAGCCGCAGGAAGTCCAGCCGCAGGCCCTCGCGTTCGCAGTGCGCCAGCAGGGCGCGGGCCACCGCGGGCACGAACTCGCCGCAGTCCACGGCCTCCTCGCGCATCACCCGGTAGAGCCGGGCGGTGTCGAAGAGCAGTTCGCGGTCGACCAGGACGAGGGTCCCGCCGGTGCCGAGGGCCCGGGCGAGGTCGCCGGAGAAGACGTCGAAGGCCGTGCCGGCCATCTGCAGGTGGGTCCGGGCCTCGGTGTCCAGGCGGTACTCGGCGCGCCAGCCGGCGGTGACGGCGGCCAGGTTGCGGTGGTCGACGCGGACGCCCTTCGGGCGGCCGGTGGAGCCCGAGGTGTGGATCACGTAGGCGGCGCGGTCCGGGTCGGCGGCGGGCAGCGGCCCGGTGGCTGCGGCGGGCCGGTCCAGTTCCTCCAGGGTGACGGGCGTGGCGGGCAGGTCGGCCGGGAGCGGGCGCCGCTCGTCGACCACGACCAGGGTGGCGCCGACGTCGGCGAGCTGGTGGGCCAGGCGGTCGGCCGGGTGCCCGGGGTCGAGCGGCAGGTAGGCGGCGCCGGCCCGCCAGATCCCCAGCAGGGTGGTGATCAGCTCGGGTGACTTGTCCAGGCAGACGGCGACCACCGAGCCTTCGCCGACGCCGAGTTCGCGCAGCCGCAGGGCCGTGCGCTGGGAGAGCCGGTCGAGTTCGCCGTAGGTCAGCCGCCGGGTCTCCTCCCGGCCGGGGGCGACCACGGCGACGGCCTCCGGGTGTTCGGCGGCGGCCTTGGCGATCAGCTCCGGCACCGGGGTGTCGTGGTCGATCCGCCGTTCGGCGCCGCTGAATGCGGTGAGGATCTCCCGGCGTTCGGCCGCGTCCAGCATCCGCAGCCGTCCGACCGGCTCGCCCTCGGCGGCGCGGGTCATGGCGTCCAGCAGGTTGCGGTAGTGCGCGGCGAGCCGCTGGACGGTGGCGGGCTCGAAGAGGTCGGAGTTGTACTTGAAGACGCAGTGGAAGCAGCCGTCCGACCGGTCCTCGTAGGCGGACAGGGTGAGGTCGAACTGCCCTTCTTCTTCAGGGAGTTCGATGTACTCCAGGCGGTAGCCGAAGCGCTCCACGGCGACCTTGTGGGTGAGCAGGATGAACATCGCCTGGAACACCGCGGACCGGCTCGGGTCGTGCTGCAGCCCCAGCTGCTCGACCAGCAGCGGGAAGGGGTACTCCTGGTTGTCCAGCCCGCCGAGCACGCTCTCCCGCACCCGGGCCAGCAGCTCCGGCACGGTCGGCTCCCCGGCCAGACTGATGTGCAGCGGCAGCGGGTTGACGAAGTAGCCGTAGACGGAGGCGAACTCCTCCTGGGTGCGGCCGGTGACGGGGCTGCCGACCACGATGTCCGGCTGGCCGGACCAGCGGTGCAGCAGCAGGTAGTAGGCGCCGAGCAGCACCATGAAGGGGGTGGCGCCGTTCGCCCGGGCCAACTCGTGGACCCGGGAGGTCAGTTCGTCGTCCAGCCGGAAGAACTCGGAGGCCCCGTTGTGGGTCTGCACGGCCGGCCGCGGCTTGTCGGTGGGCAGCGCCAGCACCGGCATCTCGGCGGGCAGGTGGCCGCGCCAGTAGTCGAGCATCCGCTGGGCGTCGGGGCCGGCCAGGAAGCGGTTCTGGTGGTTGAGGAAGTCCAGGTAGCGGGCGGCCACCGGGGGCAGTTCGGGGGTGCGGCCCTGCCGCAGCGCCTCGTAGACCTCGAACAGCTCCTCGATGAAGGTGAAGGTGGAGATCGCGTCCGAGACGATGTGGTGGACGGCCTTCATCAGCACCCAGCGGTCCGGCCCGCGCCGGAACAGCCGCAGCCGGACCAGCGGGTCCTCGGCCAGGTCGTACGGCCGCCGGTGCTCGCGGACGATCAGCTCGTGGATCTCCTCCCACGGCCGGCCCTCGACGTCGAACAGCCCGGTGTCGGCCACCGCCTCCTCGCGGATGCGCTGGACCGGCCGGCCCTCCTCCGCCGTGAAGGCGGCCCGCAGGCCGGGGTGGCGGGCGACCAGGAAGCGGAAGGCCGCGAACACCAGCTCGGGGTCGAGCACGGCGCGCACCTCGACGGCGCCGCCGATGTTGTACGCGAAGCCGTCCGGGTGCAGCTGGCGCAGGAACCAGAGCGCCTGCTGGTTGTGGGTGAGCGGGTAGCGGCTCTCGTCGGTGTGCAGCTCGATCTCGGCCCGGGCCGGGCCGCCGTCGGCGAGCCGTTCGGCCAGGCCTTCGGTGAGCAGGTCGACCAGGTCTCCGACGGTGCCGTTGCTGAGCAGGGCCACCACCGGGAGGGCGACGCCCAGTTCGCCGTGCACCCGGGCGCGCAGCTCCATCGCGAGCAGCGAGTCGAGGCCGTGCGCGCCGAGCCTGGTGTCCGCATCGATCCGTTCGGCGCCGGTCCGCAGCACGGCCGCGGCGGCGGCGGTGAACCGCTCGGTGACCAGCTCCCGGCGGCTCTGCGGGTCGGCCGTGCGGTAGGCGTCCAGGAAGCCGCCGGTCTCGGCCGGGGCCTGTTCGGCGGCGTCGGCCGCCAGGTCGGCGACCAGCGGCGGCGGCTCCGGGTACCAGGCGAGGAAGGTCGGCCAGTCCACGACAGTGGCGACCAGCAGCTGGGCCCGGTCCTGGCCGAGGACGCGTTCCAGGACGGCCGTCCCGGCGTCCGGCGGCAGCGAGCTCATGCCGCGGGCGTCGCGGTAGTGGGCGACCAGGCCCAGTTCCTCGATCATGCCGGTGGCCCAGGGGCCCCAGTCCAGGCTGAGCGCGGGCAGGCCGTCGGCCCGGCGGTGGTGCGCGAGGGCGTCCAGGAAGGCGTTGCCGGCCGCGTAGTTGGTCTGTCCGGCGGTGGTGAGCAGCGAGGCGACGGAGGCGAACAGGACGAAGTGGTCCAGCGGTTCGTCGCGCAGCAGCCGGTGCAGCAGGTGGCCGCCGACGACCTTGGGGGTGTACCCGGCGTCGAAGGAGCTGCGGTCCATCTGCGCCAGCAGGGTGTCCTTGACCTGTCCGGCGAGGTGGAACACGCCGCGGATCGGCGGGAGTTGGCGCTCGCGGTAGTCGGCGAGCCAGGCCGTGAGGGCGGCCTCGTCGGTGACGTCCACCGGGGCGAGCAGCGGTTCGGCGCCGAGTGCCTGGAGTTCACGCAGGAAGGCGATCCGCTCCCCGGCGGGGGTCTGCGGGTCGGTGTGGGCCCACTGGGAACGCTCGGGCAGCGGGGTGCGGCCGACCAGGATCAGGCGGCGGGCGCCGCGTCGGACCAGGGTGCGGCAGAGCAGCCGGCCGAGGGCGCCGAAGGCGCCGGTGACGAGGTAGCTGCCGTCGGGGCGCAGGACGGGCGGCAGCGGCCGGGTGAGGCCTTCGGCCTGGTGCAGCCGGCTGGTCAGGCGGGCGCCGGCCCGCAGGGCGATCTCCTGCTCGTCCCGGGCGGTGAGTTCGGCGAGCAGCGCCTCGGCCTGTGCGGGGGTGTCGACGGCGGGGTCGAGGTCGATCAGGGTGCCGCGCTGGGTGACGAGTTCCTGCTGCCAGAGCACCCGGCCGATGCCCCAGGCGGGGGCGCCGAGCGGTTCGACCCGGTCGCCGGGGGCGGCGGGCTGGGTGCCCCGGGTGACGATGTGCAGCCGGCCGTCGGGGCGGGCGGCGGGCAGGGCCTGGGCGAGGGCGATCAGGGAGTAGGCGCCGTGGGTGGCGAGCGGGCCGAGCCGGTCGGGTGCGGTGCTGTCCAGCGCGGGCAGGTCGAGGTTCCAGAGGTGGACGACGGTGGCGTAGCCGGGGTCGAGGTCGGCGAGCAGCTGCTGGACGTCCTCGGCCGAGTCGGGCCGTACGGTCGAGTGCCCGTCCTCGTGGCGGTACTCGGTGCCGGGCCGGACGAGGTGGCAGCGGGCGCCGCGTTCGGCTGCCAGCGCGGCCAGCCGTTCGGCGAGGCCGCCCTCGTCGGCGAGGAGCAGCAGGTCGCCGGGGGTCCGGTCGGCGGGCGCCTCGGACGCCTGCACCCAGGCGGGTTCGGTGAGCCAGCCGTCGATGGTGGCCAGCCCCACCGTGGCCGGGGCCTGGGCGACGTCGGCGACCCGGAAGCCGGTGATCCGGCCGATCGGGGTGCCGTCCTCGCTGTGCAGGGCGATGTCGCCGACGAGCTCGTCGCCGCTGTCCCGGGTGACAGTGGCGCGGGCCCAGAGCGGCCGGGCGCCGATCTCGTCGAGCCGGACCTCCTCGATGGAGACCGGCAGCCGGACGCTGCCGACCTCGGGGGCGTGCAGCGTGGTGGCGAGCAGGGTCTGGAAGCAGGCGTCCAGCAGCACCGGGTGGAGGTGGTGGTCGGCGGCGTCGGGGCCGAGCAGGTCGGTGGCCCGGATCCGGGCCAGGGCCTCGCCGGGGCCCGTCCACACCTCCTGGACGGCCTGGAAGGCGGGCCCGTAGTGGTAGCCGCGTTCGGCCAGCTGCCGGTAGCAGTCCGGGCCGTCGAGGTGGCGCCCGTGGGCCTGCGGCGTGGCGACGTCCAGCGCGGGGCCGTAGGAGCGGCGCTGGCCGGTGCGGACCCGGCCGCCGGCGTGCACGACGGGTTCGCCGCCGGGCGGGGTGGAGGCGATGGTGAACCGGGCGTCCTCCGGTGCGTAGCCGAGCTGGACGGTGGCGGGCTCGGCCTCGGAGAGGAACAGCGCCCGGTTGAGCTCGACCTCGGCCAGCACGACCTCGGTGCCGCCGGTGAGCGCACGCACGGCCTGGGCGGCCATCTCCAGGTATCCGGCGGCCGGGAAGACGATCTGGCCCTCGATCCGGTGGTCGTTCAGGTACGGCAGCCGCTCGGGGTCGAGCGCGGTGGTCCAGCCGGGCTGGGCGCTGGGCGTGCGGCGGCCGAGCAGCGGGTGGTCGACCTGTCCGAGCCGGACCTGCTCGACCGGCTTGGGCTCGACCCAGTACCGGTCGCGCCGCCACGGGTAGCCGGGCAGCGGTGCGGGGCGCCCGCCGGGGTGCAGCGCGTCCCAGGTCAGCTCGACGCCCAGGGTGTGCAGTTCGGCGAGGCTGCGGGTGAAGCAGGCGGTCTCGTCCTGGCGGCGGCGGATCGACGCCACGGTGTGCGCCTGCCCGGCGCACTCGCGGATCGCGTGGCCGAGCACCGGGTGCGGGCCGAGCTCCAGGAAGAGAGCGTGTCCGTCCTCGGCCATCCGCTCGACGGCGGCGCGGAAGCGGACCGGGTTGCGGACGTTCTGCCACCAGTACTCGCCGTCCAGTTCGGGCCCCTTGGCGAGACCTTCGCGCGCGGTGAGGTAGAGCGGCAGCCGCGCGTCCTGCGGCTTGATGCCGGCGAGCGCGGCGACCAGCTCGTCCCGGATCGGGTCCATCCGCACGCTGTGGTAGGGCACTTCGACGTCCAGGAGGCGGGCGAACACGCCCTGCGCGGTGAGCTCTTCGGCCAGTTCGGCCAGCGCCTCAGTGTCCCCGGCCAGGGTCACCGCCGAGGGGCTGTTGACGGCGCCGAGCGAGACCCGGGTGCGGTACGGGCGGATCCGGCGCTCCGCCTCGGCCTCGGGCAGGCCGACGGCGAGCATGCTGCCGGTGCCGGCCAGCCGCTGCTGGAGCCGGCTGCGGGCCAGCACCACCCGGACGGCGTCGGCCAGGTCGTAGACCCCGGCCTCGTGGAAGGCGGCCACCTCGCCGGTGCTGTGGCCCACCACCGCGTCGGGGCGCAGTCCGTGGCTGCGCCAAAGCGCCGAAAGTCCCACCTGGACGGCGAAGTTGGCGGGCTG
The DNA here is from genome assembly GCF_003635085.1 of Streptomyces sp. 1114.5. Classification (NCBI taxonomy): domain Bacteria; kingdom Bacillati; phylum Actinomycetota; class Actinomycetes; order Kitasatosporales; family Streptomycetaceae; genus Streptomyces; species Streptomyces sp. 1114.5. The sequence continues at coordinate 4,226,061 of NZ_RBXE01000001.1, read as the reverse complement.
GGCGAGCCAGGTCCCGGCCATCCTGGAGTCGGCCTCGTCCCGGCCCAGCTCCTCCAGCAGCGACCAGTCGGCCTGCGCCCGGATCTCGCGGTCGACGGCCGTGACGGCCTCGCGGTAGACCGCTTCGGTCTCGTACAGGCCGCGGCCCATCCCCCACCACTGCGGGCCCATGCCGGTGAACACCCAGGCCAGGCGCCGCTGCCGGCGCTCCCGGGCGCGGCCCCGCACCACCTGCGGGTGGTCCTCGCCGCGCTCGCAGGCGGCCAGTGCCTCGTCCAGGTCCTGCCGGGTGGAGTACGTCACCGCGAGCCGCTCGGGAAGGTGCTGGCGGCGGTGGGCCAGGGTGTGCCCGAGGTCGGCCGGCGAGGCGCCGGCGGCGAGCTCCTGCCGGACGGCGGCGGCGAGTTCGGGCAGTCCGGCGGCGTCCTTGGTGCTCAGCGGGAGGATGGTGCGCACGGGCTCCGCGACCGGCGCGGCGGGCCCGGGGCTCGGCGGTTCCTCCAGCAGGACGTGGGCGTTGGTGCCGCCGAAGCCGAAGGAGTTGACGCCCGCGCGGGCCGGGCCGCGGTGCTCGGGCCAGTCGACCGGCTCGGTCGGGATCTCGAAGGGCAGCGCGGCGAGATCGATGCCAGGGTTGGGGCGTTCCAGGTTGAGGTGCGGCGGGATGCGGCGGTGCTTGAGGGCGAGCGCGGTCTTGATCAGCCCGGCGACGCCGGCCGCGGCCTCGGTGTGCCCGATGTTGGTCTTGACCGAGCCGACGTAGCAGCGGTCCCCGGAGCGGCGGCCGATGCCGAGCACCCGGCCGAGCGCGGCCGCCTCGATCGGGTCGCCGACCGGGGTGGAGGTGCCGTGCGCCTCGACGTACTGCAGGCTGCCGGGTACCACTCCGGCCTCGGCGCAGACCCGTTCGATCAGGGTGACCTGGGCGTCCGCGCTGGGGACGGTGATGCCGTTGGTGCGGCCGTCCTGGTTGACGCCGCTGCCGAGGATGACGGCGTGCACCGGGTCCCCGTCGCGCTGCGCGTCGGAGAGCCGCTTGAGCACGACCACGCCGACGCCCTCGGCCCGGACGTAGCCGTCGGCGGAGGCGTCGAAGGCACGCGAGCGGCCGTCCGCGGAGAGGAAGCCGCCCTTGGTCTCGGCGATCGTGTACTGCGGTGCCATGTGCAGCAACGCGCCGCCGGCCAGGGCGAGTTCGGTCTCGCCGCGGAGCAGGCTCTGGCAGGCGAGGTGGACCGCGACCAGGGAGGAGCTGCACGCGGTGTCGATCGAGACGCTGGGGCCGCGGAAGTCGAAGCAGTGCGAGATCCGGTTGGACACCATCGTCATCATGGTGCCGGTGGCGGTGTGCGCGGCGATGGTGGCGAAGTCGAGGTCGGCGAACTGCAGGATCTTCCAGTCGAGGGTGAAGGCGCCCATGTAGACGCCGACTTCGCGCCCGGCGAGTTCGCCCGGGCGCAGGCCGCCGTCCTCCAGCGCCTCCCAGCTGACCTCCAGGAGCTTGCGCTGCTGCGGGTCCATGTGCTCGGCCTCGCGCGGGCTGATCCCGAAGAACTCCGGGTCGAAGGTGTCGAAGCCGTCGATGTAGCCGCCCCGGCCGCCGATCAGCCGGCCCCGCTTGGCCCGGTCCCGACTGCCCAGGGTGCCGGTGTCGTACCGGTCGGCGGGGGTCTCGGTGAGACAGTCCCGGCCCTCGATCAGGTTGCGCCAGTAGGTCCGGTGGTCGTTGGCGTGTCCCGGCAGGCGGCAGCCGATACCGGTGATCGCGATGGGCTCGCGGGGCACGGCGAAGGGCGAGGAAGTCATGATCCAATCCGAGGGTGATGGCGTGGCGCCGTGGACACGGGCAAGAGGGGGCTGCGTGGGCGGGTCAGGCGGACTGCTCGGTGGTCTTCGCCCGGCGCCAGGGGTGCAGCAGGGTGGCGCCGAGTTCACCGGTGGCGGGGAACGCAGCGGGATCGGTGAGGCCGACGGCCTTCGGCGCACGGCCGGGACGCCAGGTGAAGCTCCCGAAAACGTGGTCCCAGAGCGAGAGGTCGGAGGAGTAGTGGCCGGCTTCGCCGAGGTCGGTGCTGTGGTGCAGGCGGTGGAGCTCCGGGCCGGCCAGGACGTGGCCGAGCGGACCGAGGTGGACGTCGATGTTCGCGTGGACGAAATACCCCTGAGCCAGAACGAATATTCCGACCACGAACACCGAATCCGCAGAGAATCCGATCAGCGCCAACGAGAGCTGGACCACGGACTGCGCGACGAAGACGTCCAGGAAATGGTTGACGCCGTTGTTCGCGACGTTCACCTTGTCCGGGACGTGGTGCACTCCGTGCAGCCGCCAGAGCCATCGGTTCCGGTGCGACCAGCGGTGCACGAGGTAGTCGCCGAGCGAGCCGACCAGCAGCGCGAGTGGGATCTCCACCGCGAACGGCAGTGCCGGGTGTGCCGGGCCGAGCACCTCCACCAGCGCCGTCACCAGCCCTTGGGCCAGTCCGCCGCCGACCATGCTCAGCACGAAGTAGACGCTGTACCAGCCTAGTTCACGACGGCTCGGGTGCCAGTCGGTCCGGTACGGGATCACCCGCTCCAGCACCGCCAGGTATCCGATGACGGCGATCAGGACGAGCGGGGAGACCCGGTCGGGTGCCCAGTGGAAGTGCAGGGTCGCAACGGAAATGGACAGGACACCCAGGAGCAGGAGCGGATGGGCGAGCCGGCGCGCAAGGGCTGAAAGCACGCGCCCCCCGTTCTTCGCGGACTAACGACTGGAAACGTCAGAGACTCTAGCGGGAGCCGCAAGCCCAGGAAGTCATTCGACGTGTTAACGCCATGAATGACCCGATCGGCGGAAGAATCGCGCACGAAGTTGACGCTCGAACGGCGTGAAGGGGGCGCATTTTGTGGCAGGAGTAGGAATTATCGGCGTGCGGCACCACTGTTCACCACCCCTCTTTGGTCGCACGCCCTCCCATGCGCCCCTGACGGGTCGGGAGTCCCGAACGCCGCTCGCGGTCAGGACCGGGCCAGCTCCGCCAGCCGGTGCGCGGCGCGCGGTTCGTGCGCCGCGAGGCGTCCGCGCAGGCCGCGCAGCTCGTGCTCGACCAGCGCGGGCAGGGCGGTCGCGGGAGCGGCCTCCAGGGCGGGGGCGAGGATTTCGAGGGCCGTGCGCGGATCGTGCGCGCAGGCATGGCAGTCGGCCGCCCGGACGATGAACAGCAGTCGACTGGCCGGCAGTTGGTTCGGGCCGAGCAGACTCAGCGCGGTCTCGGTGGCGCTCAGCGCCCGGCGGGCCAGCCGCAGGTCGTCCCCGGCCGCGGCGAGATCGCGCAGCGCGGCGGCCGCCGCGGACTCGACCCGCATCCGCATCGAGGCGATGGAGAGCCAGGGCACGTCGACCTCGTCCTGCGTGCCGATGTGTTCCAGGTGCGCCCGGGCCAGACCGATCTGACGGACCGCCGCCCGGACGTCGCCGGTGAGGGCGTACGCGCGGGCCCGGCTGACCCGGTCCATCGCCCCGGCCCAGGGCCGGCCGGGGGCGATGCGGTCGATCTCGCGGGCGTAGCCGAGCGCGGCCTGCGGATCCCCGTCGAGCCGGGCCAGGATGCTCAGGTCGCTGAGCGTGCCGACCTGGGTGGCCAGGTCGCCGGCCAGCCCGGCCCAGGTCAGCGCCCGGTCGTAGCAGGCCATCGCGGTGGCGTTGCGGCCGTCCTGCATGCGCAGTGCGCCGGCGGCGTGGGCGTGCTCGGCCGCCAGCCGGGCCAGCGGTGCGCGCCGGGCGGCGGGCGCGGTGGCGAGCCGGGCGAGCACGGCGTGCAGGGTGCGTTCGACGGCGGCGGCCAGGCCCGGGCGGCCGCCGATCTCGCCGGCCCGCAGGTGGGCGGCGAGCAGTCCGGTGAGGGCGTGCGCGGTGCCGGCGTCCAGCGGCGGCGCGGCGGCCGGGTCGACGAGCACCTTCGGTGAGCAGAACTCGGCGTAGCGGGCCGCGAGTTCGGCGGGCCCGGGGACCTCGCAGCCCTCGGCGCCGTGCAGCGGGCAGAGCAGACCGTAGTCGGGCAGCCGCGCCGGGGACGGCAGGACGGCGGCGGGCAGGACGGCGTCGGCGGGTGGGACGGCGGCCGGCGCCCCGGCGGGCAACGGGGGGCGCAGCAGCGCGGGTGAGAAGGAGTCGAGCGCGGACAGCTCGGCGGTCTCGGCGTGCAGGCAGGCGGCGCTCAAGTCGCCGCCGGCGCCGAGGAGTCCGTCGATCCGGTCGGCGGTCCTGGGGGCGACCCGGCGGGCGCCGTGCTCGATCTTGCTGACCGCGGTGTGGTCGTAGCCGATCCCGGCGCCGAGTTGGGCCTGGGTGAGTCCGGCCCGGCGACGCCAGTGCCGCACCCGGGCGCCGAACTCCCGCCAGGCGCCCTGGCCCTGGCCGGTCGGCGACGCCGGTAGCGCCGCCGCAGGGGCCACACGGTTCCGCTGCACGGCTGCCTCCCCGGGTGCGCCGTTCGTCCCCGGCCGGTCGCGGGGCCCGTCGGCGATTCCAGTGATTCCGACGACTCCGATGACTCAGATGACGAGGACGGTACTCGATGGCCACCCGCCCCGTACATGACGTGGTCTCAACCACTTGAAGAAAACCCCAGCTTGACGCGAAGCGGAGGGGCCGGCTTGACGGAATTTGCCAACCCTATGCATCGCCTGCACCGGCCATTGACCCGAGCATGACGCCATGTGAGGGTTCGGGCACCCGAGCGCGGACGGCCCGCACGGCCGTCCCCCAGGCACGGCCTGCGGTGCGCCACCAGCCATGCCCGTCCGCGGTCGAGGACCCCCACACGCGAGGAGCCTCGATGCAACGCAGAGTTTCCACAGGTCGGTTGCTGACCACGGCGACCACCCTGACCGTGCTGGCCGGCATGATCGCCGCCGCCGCGGGGCCGGCCACCGCCGCGCCCACCCCCTCCCCCACACCTCCGAGCGCCCTGGCCGCCGCCGTCAACGCCGCCGACGCCGCCGCCGCGGCCGGCCTGGACGCCCTGGCCAAGGGCCCCGGCGAGACCTACGAGCGCCGCGCGGTCACCCCCTGGGTCGGCGGCCTCTACTCCGTCGCGTACGAGCGCAGCTACCGCGGCCTGCCGGTGGTCGGCGGCGACGCGGTGGTGCTCGCCGACGGGCAGGGCAAGGTCCGCGGCCTGCAGTCCGCCGCGACCGGCCCGGTCGGCGGCTCCGTCACCCCGCAGATCGGCGCGGACAAGGCGGAGAGGACCGCCCGCACCAGGCTGCCCGTCGTGGACACGGTGGAGTCGAACCGGCTCGTCGTCCGGGTCAAGGACGGCAGCGGCGGCCGGCTCGCCTGGGAGACCGTGCTCAGCGGCAGCAAGGGCAGCGCCCCGAGCCGGCTGCACGTCTTCGTGGACGCGGCCACCGGCGAGGTCATCGACAGCTACGACGACGTCCGCGCCGGCACCGTCAACAGCAAGTGGAACGGCCCCGCGCCGGTCACCATCAGCACCACCGGCTCGGGCGGCTCCTACTCGCTGCGCGACCCGAACCGCCCCGGCCTGTCCTGTTCCGACTACAGCACCGGGCAGGTCTTCTCCAAGTCCAGTGACTCCTGGGGCACCGGCAGCCCGACCAGCAAGGAGACCGGCTGCGGCGACGCGATGTTCGCGGCCCAGAAGGAATGGGACATGCTCCGCGACTGGCTGGGTCGCAACGGGCACAACGGCAACGGCGGCAGCTGGCCGGTGAAGGTCGGCCTCAACGACGTCAACGCCTACTGGGACGGCAGCTCGATATCCATCGGCCACAGCCAGTCCAACGAGTGGATCGCCGCGATCGACGTGGTCGGCCACGAGTTCGGCCACGGCATCGACCAGTACACCCCGGGCGGCGCCAACAACGAGTCCGGCCTGGGCGAGGCCACCGGCGACATCATGGGCGCCCTCACCGAGGCCTACGCCAACGAGCCGGGGCCGTACGACAGCCCGGACTACACCGTCGGCGAGATGATCAACCTGGTCGGCAACGGCCCGATCCGGAACATGTCCAACCCCTCCTCGGTCAACAACGATCCCAACTGCTACTCCTCGTCCATCCCGCAGACCGAGGAGCACGCGGCGGCCGGTCCGCTGAACCACTGGTTCTACCTGCTGGCCGAGGGCTCCAACCCGGGCGGCGGCAAGCCCTCCAGCCCGACCTGCAACAACTCCTCCGTCACCGGCATCGGCATCAAGGACGCCGGCCGGGTCTTCTACGGCGGCATGCTGCTCAAGACCAGCGGCATGACGTACAAGCGCTACCGCACCGCCACCCTGACGGCGGCCAAGAACCTCGACCCGTCCTGCACCTTCTTCAACCGGGCCAAGGCCGCCTGGGACGCGGTCAGCGTGTCCGCGCAGAGCGGTGACCCGACCTGCACGCCGTCCGGCACCAACGACTTCTCGCTCTCGCTCGGCCCGGCGTCCGGCTCCGTCCAGCCCGGCTCCTCGACCACCGCGACTGTGAACACCGCGCTCACCTCGGGCACCGCGCAGTCCGTCAACCTGAGCGTCTCCGGCTCCCCGGCCGGCGTCACCGCGACGGTCAGCCCCTCCTCCGTACAGACCGGCTCCTCCGCCACCCTGACCCTGTCCGCCTCCTCGGGCGCCGCGGCCGGGACGTACGTGATCACCGTCACCGGTACCGCCGGCGCGGCCACCCACACCGCCCAGTACACCCTGACCGTCGGTGGCGGGGGCAACCCCGGCGGGCCCGCGCCCGACATCGACGTGGCCAAGGTCCAGGCCCACCTGGCGCAGCTGAACGGCATCGCCAACCAGAACGGCGGCAACCGCCGGGCAGGCAGCGCCGGGCACAGCCAGTCGGTGGCGTACCTCAAGGCCAAGCTGCAGGCGGCCGGCTACACCGTCAGCGAGCAGACCTGCACCTCCTGCACCTACCAGTCCGACAACCTGATCGCCGACTGGCCCGGCGGCCCGTCCGACCAGGTCACCATGTTCGGCGCCCACCTGGACAGCGTCGGCGCCGGCCCCGGCATCAACGACAACGGCTCCGGCTCGGCCACCCTGCTGGAGAACGCGCTCGTGCTCGCCCAGCAGAACCCGTCCCTGACCCGGCACGTCCGCTTCGCCTGGTGGACCGGCGAGGAACAGGGCCTGCAGGGCTCGCAGTTCTACGTCGGCCGGCTCGGCTCCGGCCAGCGCTCCGCGATCAAGGCCTACTACAACTTCGACATGGTCGGCTCGCCCAACGCCGGCTACTTCATCAACAACCTCACCTCCGCCGCCTCCGCGCCGATGAAGGCCTACTGGGACTCCCTCAACCTCCAGCCGGAGGAGAACGTCGAGGGCCAGGGCCGCTCGGACGACTACTCCTTCCAGCAGGCCGGCATCCCGACCTCGGGCTACGCGGCCGGCGCCAGCGACACCAAGACCTCCGCCCAGGCCGCCAAGTGGGGCGGCACGGCGGGCCGTTCGTACGACTCCTGCTACCACCAGTCCTGCGACACCACCGGCAACGTCGACGCAACGGTGCTCAACCGCAGCGCCGACGGCGTGGCCTACACCATCTGGAAGACCTCGGTCGGCGGCACCACGCCCGCCAACGACTTCTCCCTCGCGGTGAACCCGGCCACCGCCACCGTCCGGCCCGGTGACACCGCCACGGCGACCGTCGCCACCGCGACCACCTCCGGCTCGGCCCAGACGGTCAACCTGACCGCCACCGGCGCCCCGGCCGGCGTCACCGTCTCCTTCAGCCCCTCCTCGGTGCAGTCCGGCGGCTCCGCGACGCTCACCGTCGCGACCTCCGCCTCCACCGCGGCCGGCACCTACAGCATCACCCTCACCGGGACCGGCTCCGCCACCCACAGCACCAGCTTCTCCCTGGTCGTGGGCAACGGGAACCCCGACCCCGGCGGCACCTGGACTCCCGGCACCACCTACAAGGCGGGCGACACCGTGACCTACAACGGCGTCAGCTACGTCTGCGTCCAGGGTCACACCGCCCAGGTCGGCTGGGAGCCGCCGATCGTCCCGGCCCTGTGGCAGCCGGTGTGACCAGCGTGACCGGGGCGTTCTGACGCCACCTGAAACCGCTGCGCCGCGGTCCGTCGAGGGGGACGGACCGCGGCGCAGCCGTCTGTGCGGGCCCGGTTCTCAACCGGCGTGGAAGGCCACCCGGACGTCGGCGCCGACCGGGAGGACCAGCACGTTCCCGGTCTCCCACGTCCACTGCCGCGGGATCAGGAACATCCGGCCGCCCGCCTGCGCCAGCAACCGCAGGCCTTCGTAGCGGTAGCGGAAGTGCGCCCCGGCCTCGGCGGCCGGCAGCGGTGTCTCCCGCACCCCGGACCAGCCCAGCGAAAGCCGCTCCGACGTGTCGAGCACGACCGCCGGGCGCAGATGGAGGTTGTGGGAAAGCTGTTCGGCGTCGGCTTCCCCCTTCTCCTGGGCATAGCTGCCGACCGCCCAGTACGCACACAGTGCGATGATCGCCACCGTGACGCCCAACGCCGCCCGCTCGCCCGCCGCGGGGAACGCCGCGCCGGTGCCCCGCACATTCAGCAGCCGCGCCAGGAGGGCGAGCAGCAGTGCGCCGCCGATCAGCACCGGAGTGCCCATCGGGCCCGCGTCGATCGCTTCGATCCCGGCCAGCAGGCCGAGCACCAGCAGTGCGGCCACCGGCAGGACGAGAGCCAGGCACACCCGGCGCAGTACCCGGGAACTCCCCGCACTGCGACGGGCTCTGCCGGACACGAGCGGGATCGCCAGGGCGGCCACCAACACCCCGCTGAGCACGACCCCGGCCGGCAGGTAGAGCGCCGAGGAGCTGCGCAGGAGCAGTTCCTGGGTGGAGAAGCCGATCGTCGCGGCGTCGATGCCGAAGTAGCTGTAGAGGGAGTTGGTGTAGGCGTAGCCGAAGAAGAAGAGCATTGCGGTGACGAAGGTGGTCGGGGCGATCCAGCCCGTGAGCGTGGCGATCCAGCCGCTCCACGGGCTTGCGGCGGGCCGTTCCTCGTCGGACGGCCGTTCCCCCTCCTCCACGGGCCGGTCCTCCCTGGCAGGGCTCAGGGTGCGCTCCCGCTCTCGGTGTCGGTCCCCCCGCTGCTTTCGTACGAGGTTGCGCCTCCGCCAGGGCTCGTCGATCCGCCACTCGGACCGGTCCCGCCGGTGCCGGGCGTGCCCGTGTCGGCCGTGCCGGCGACCGCTCCCGTCGCCTGGAGGTCCTGGCTCTCCCCGTCGATGGTCACCGTGTAACAGACCGGTCGAGTCGTCCCGCTCGACGTCGGGAGGGTGAACTCCACCGGTTCGCTCCCGGCGTCGGTCACGGTCACCGTGGCCTCGCTCGGGGTGGCGGGCGTGGCGTTGTCCGTGCAGTCGGTCACGTTGCTGATGACGGCCTCGGCCGGGGTGGGCGAGGAGCTCTTCAACATGACGACGGCCTTCGTGCCGGAACCGCGCGCGCTGGCGGACACCGCGCCGGCGTTCTGGAAACTGCCCTGGATCTCACGCGCCTTGGTTCGCCGGTCGTCGGGCTGCGGGCCGCTGCTCTGCCCGTTGTCGGCCTGGCCGCTGTCGGAACCGCCTCCGCCGCCGCAGGCCGCCAGGGCCGGGGCGAGCAGGGCGGCCGCCAGCCACCGGGCCGCTCGGCGGGTCCAGCCGCCTCCGAAGTTCCGGGTCACGGGCATGCCCTCTCCCATCCGCGCAGCGAGCCGGGGCCGGTCGGCCCCGCCGCACGGTACCCGTTCGCATACGGCCCGGCGGGTTGCCGCGCGGGCTCCGGCCCGGCCGGCCACCCGGTCGGCGCAGCCCGCCCGACTCGGCCGGGCCGGCCGTCGAGCTGGCATAGAGTCTGAACGGACGAACCGTCAGCAGACCGGAAGGAACCCGCCCGTGAGCACGGAAACCCGCCCGGTACCGGAGTTGGGCCCCGAGATCGTCGAGCAGTGGCGGGCCGAGGAGGCCGAGCTGGTCGAGCTGCTGGCCCGGACACAGCGCGGCGTCGGCGGTGTCGCCGCGTTCCGGCTCGGCCCGAGGCCGACCGTCCTGGTCACCGACCCCGCCGCCGTGCAGCACGTCCTGGGCCGCCACCCGGACCGGTACGTCAAGCGCTCGCACCGGGCCAGGATGCTCGTCGGGGACGGCGTGCTGTCCGCCACCGGTGACCCCTGGAAGCGCCAACGGCGGTTGCTGCAGTCGCAGTTCACCGGCACCGGGATGCGCAGGTATGAGCAGCGGATCGCCACGGCGGCGCGCCGGACGGCGGAGCGCTGGGAGCACCACCGGCGTACCGGGGAGACCTTCGACGTGGCCGAGGAGATGCGCCGCTTCGCCCTGGACACCGTCTGGCGGGCGCTCACCGGGCTGCCGCTGGACGACCGGACGGATCGCGAACTCCGGTCAGTGGAACGGGTGGTGGCCGCCATGCCGAAGCTGCCCACCGACACGGCGGACGCCCGGGACGCCGTCGCCGAGGACCTGGCCCGAATCGACGTCGTCGCTCACGCGGCGATCGACGCGGCGCGGGCGGGCGGCCCGGTGGAGGAGCCGGGCCTGCTCCGGGTGCTGCTGGAGGCGGGCGACCAGTACCCCGAGTACACCGACCGGTTGATCCGCGACGAGCTGGTCACCCTGCTCGTCGCCGGGCACGAGACCACCGCCACCACGCTGACCTGGCTCTTCCTGCTCCTCGACGAGCACCCCGAGGCCCGGACGGCCGACCCGCAGGCGCTGGTCAGCGAGGCCCTGCGGCTCTACCCGCCGGCCTGGCTGCTCCCCCGGCACGCCGTCGAGGACGACGTCATCGCCGGCCACCGCGTCGCCGCCGGGACGGACGTCCTGGTCTGCCCCTACCTCACCCACCGCGACCCCGCCCTGTGGACCGACCCCGAGCGCTTCGACCCGGCCCGCTTCGCCCCCGGCGCGGACCGCCCGCGCCAGCTCGGCGCCTACCTCCCGTTCGGCCTCGGCGCCCGCGCCTGCCTGGGCACCCAGTTCGCCCTCCGGGAGACCACGGCCCTGCTGGAACTCCTGCTGCCGATGGGCCCGTTGGAGTTCCGCGCCAAGCCGACGGGCGCCGCCTACAGCATCACCGTACGGCCGGACGGGCCCACACCCGCCGTCCTGCGCCCGGGCCCGGGCCGGCCCTGACCTCGACCGCGCGCACCGCGCCGCCGGGCCGCTCGCCCGGCTCACCCGGCTCACCTGGCTCACCCGGCTCGCCCGGCTCGCCCGGCTCACCACCATCGGCCCCGACGACGGGCGGTGGAACTCCTTTCGGCAGCGGTGTCACAACCGTGCCTCGGGATCCGTCGGAGCAGTGACAGCACCGCTGATCACGCCGACATCACGGCATCCCGAGAGGAACACCACGTTGACCACCCGATCGATCACCACCGAGATCCCGCAGCGCCCCCGCATGGCCCAGGACCCGGTGCAGCTCATCCCCGAACTCGCCGAGGTCTCGGCCGCGTTGTTCAAGGCCGTCGGCAACGGCTCGGTGCCCCGCAGCACCATCAGCCTGGTCCAGCTGCGCGCCGGCCAGATCGCCGGCAACACCTACCTGACCGTCCTGCACACCGGCTTCCTCCGCAAGGCCGGAGTGAGCGAGGAGCAGATCACCTCGGTCTCCTCCTGGCAGGACTCGCCGTACTTCACCGCCCCCGAGCGCGCCGCGCTCGCCCTGGTCGAAGCCACCCTGCAGCCCGCCGCGGACGGCGAACGCGTCAGCGACGCGCTGTACGCCGAGGTCGCCGGGCACTACGAGGAGAAGGCGCTCGCCACCCTGATGATCGCCATCGGCCAGGTCAACTTCTTCACCGCCATCGCCCTCATCGCCAAGCCCGTCCCGGGCCGCTCCTTCACCGATCCCTGGGCCTGACCCCCGCCCTCCCCCGGGAGGCCCGCCGGCCGAGTCTTCACGGCCGGCGGGCCTCCCGCTCTCGACCGATCCCGGCGCTCGGCTTAGGCTGGTCCGCGCCCGAACTGATCATGAACGGTTCGTCCGGGCGCGGCGGGCCGGGATGCCGGAGGGGGCAGGTCCGCGACAGGAGAAGGACCAGGGGGGACCGAACATGCAGGACGAACAGGAATACGACGCGTACGAGGACGAGGCGCAGGAGCGGGCCCCGCGCCGGCCGGCCGCGAAGCGGATCCTGCTGGTGACGGCCGGCGGGGTGTTCGCCGCGCTGCTGGCCGTCGGCGGGTACGGCGCCTACAACATCGTGAACGCCGTCTCGAACGGCAACAGCTCCCCGGGTGCCGCCGGCCACCAGGGCTCCACCGGCGCCGCGCAGACCCCGCAGGAGCCGGCGACGGCCGAGCAGGCCGAGAAGGTGTCAGCGGAGTTCCTGGCGGCCTGGAGCCGGGGGGACGTCGCGGCCGCCGCCGGGCTGACGGACAGTCCGGAGACGGCCCGCGCCGCGCTGGCGACCTTCCACGAGCAGGTCGCTGCCCGCACGCTCACGCTGACCGGGACCGGCCCCGCGCCGGCCGCCCCGGCGGGCCGACCGGCCGCGCCGGCCGCTACGACCTCGCCGAGCGCACCGACCGCGCCTGCCGTCGGCTTCCGCGCGAAGGCCGAGTTCGACGGCGCGACCGGCGCCTGGGAGTACGACAGCGCGCTGAGCGTCGTCCGGGCCCAGGACGGCCGGGCCGTCGTGCACTGGACACCGACGGTGATCCACCCCCGCCTCGGCCCGGGCCGCACGATCGCCGTGAAGGCGCTGCCCGACCCGGTGTCCAAGCCGACCGACCGCAACGGCAAACCGCTCGACGGCTTCCCGTCGCTGAGCGCCGTCCTGCCCCTGATCGCGCCCGCCGACGGCACGACGGCCGTCACCGGGCGGGCCGTGGTCGTCTCGGGCGGCGCCGGCAAGGAGCCCGAGCAGCTGTTCGTGCTGACCCCGCCGAGCGCGCCGCAGGTCAAGCTCACCCTGGACGCCGACCTCCAGCAGGTCGCCGAGGAGGCGGTCAAGCAGCAGTCGGCGGGCGGCAAGCCCGCCTCCCTGGTGGCCGTCCAGCCGAGTACCGGCCACATCCTCGCGATGGCCTATTCTCCGAGCGGGTTCAACCGCGCGGTCGCGGGCGGCCAGCCGCCCGGCTCCACCATGAAGGTGATCACCTCGGCCGCCCTGCTGCAGGCCGGGGTGACCCCGGACACCGTGGTGCCGTGCAAGGAGACCACCTACTCCCCGCGGGCCTGGCACAACGACGACAGCGGCGACTTCCCCTCGTACACGCTCACCGACGACTTCACCCACTCCTGCAACACCGGCTTCATCGACAAGGGCCTGGAGAAGCTGCCGCCCGGCACCCTCACCAAGGTCGCCCGCGACCAGTTCGGCCTCGGCCTGGAGTGGCACATCGGCATCCCGAGCCGGGACGCCACCATCCCGGTGCCGGGGACCAAGGACGAGGCGGCCGCCGAGTACATCGGCCAGGGCCAGATCCAGGTCAACTCGCTGCTGATGGCCTCCGTCGCCGCCACCGTGCAGAACGGCACCTTCCGTCAACCCGTCCTGCGGGAGGACGCCAAACGGGTGACGGCCCCCGGGACGCTGCCCGCCGACGTCGCCCGGGACCTGCGCGCGATGATGGCCAGGACCGCCACCCAGGGCACCGCCCGCGCCCCGATGTCCGGCCTGTCCGGCCAGATCGGCGCCAAGACCGGCACCGTCGAGGCCGGCAGCCAGGCCACCAACAGCTGGTTCATCGCCTACCGCGGCGACCTCGCCGTCGCCGCCGAGGTCGAGGGCGGCGGCCACGGCAACAGCGCCGCCGGCGTCGCGGCCGCCCAGGTCCTGAAGGCCGGCGGCAAGGGCTGACGGCCGGGCTCCCTCCCCTGCGGGGGGCAGGGAGGGAGCCCGATCGGAAAACCAGTTGCCAAGCCGGGAGTTCGGGTGCCACCATCGGCGCCATGATCACGAGAATCGAGCCCACCGACCGCTGGTGAGCGCCACGTCCGGGCGCCGGGCGCCCGCACCCACGAGCGGTCTGTACGACCACGCGCTGCGCCTGCACCGGCGGACACCGGACGGGCCGCTGCCCCGGGGCGGGAAGCCGTACCCCGGCGGCCGTCGGCCCCGCCCCGAACCGCCCGAGGACTACCGCACGGCGGGCGTCCCGGTCGCACGCCTCCTGGACGAGCACTTCGCGCAGCCGCTGGCCCAACCCCGGGGGCTGGCGCAGGCGTTCCGCGAGGTCCACGTCCCGATCCACCCCGACGAGCACATCGCCGGGGCCGCGCACCGGGCCGCCCCCGAGCGTGCCCGGCGCACCGGGCGGTGGCTCGTGCGGCACGGGTACGAGGAGAGCACCGTCACGGTGGGGCTCGCCCTGCTCGCCGCGGTCGGGACGGCGGACGACGCCCCGCTGATCCGGACCATCGGCCTGCTCTCCGACACCTTCGGCCCGCTCGCGGCGCACGCGCTCGAACGGACCGAGGGCGGTGCGGCGCACCTGCTCTGGCTGGCCGACCGGGTCACGGGCTGGGGGCGGGTCCACGTCGTGGAGGCGCTGTGCCGGCTCGACGACCCGGCGACCCACCCGTGGCTGCTGCGCAAGGCGATCGACGGCGACTTCCTCAACGGCTACTTCGCGGGCAAGGTCGCCACCGCCGCCCGACTCCACGAGGTGCTGCCCGAGTTGGGGCAGGACCGCGGACTGCTCGACCACACCGGGCAGTTGCTGCGGATGCTGACGCACAGCGCCGGCATGGGCATGGCCCTGCGGCACTACCCGCACGCCGCCACCGTCCTGGCCGCCCACGCCCGCCACGCCGGCGGCCCGCCACCGACCGTCGAACGCTTCTGCGTGGTGGCCACCCTGGCGCTGCACCTGGCCACCGAATCCGCCGAGTACTCCGGCTGCACCGAGGCGCAGCGCGAGGCGATCCTCGCCTCCTACCTCGCCCTCCTCGACCGCGAGGACTGGTACGCGACGGCCCGCGCCGCCCTGGCCGCGCAGAACAGCTGGCTGCTCTGGTTCGCGGACTTCAGCGAATCCGGACTGCGGCTTTGGGTGTTCGAGGACTGGAAGGCTGCCGCCGACGGCGCCGGGGAGGGACGCTGATGTCCAGCGGGAACGCACCCCGACGCTGGGAGGAGGCGCGGATGACCTCCTCCCCGCCTCAGTGATTCCGTGCTGCGCGGCGTCGCCGCCAACCCGGCGCTGTCCGCCGCACGCCTCCACGCGCGGGGCCGGCGCCCGGCTCGGTAACGGACTTGTCCTTCCCGCAGCCTGGCACAGGCCCTGGCCGGCGGGAAGGACCTGCCGTCAGGCGAGGGCGGTGAGCTGCTTCGCCACCGTGGTGGGGCTCGGCATCCTCGCGATCTCGGCGCTGACCTCGCGGGCGGTGCGGGCCAGGGCGGTGTCGGTGAGCAGCCGGTCGAGCAGGGCCGGGCCGATCTCCTCGGCGGTGGCGCTGAGGCCGGCGCCGCGGTCGCGGACCGCGTGGGCGTTGATGTGGCGGTCGGAGCCGTCAGGCAGGGCGAGTTGGGGGATGCCGGCGTCGAGGGCGGCGAGCGCGGTGCCACTGCCGCCGTGGTGGATGGCGGCCGTGCAGGTGTCGAGCAGGGCGCGCCACGGCACCCAGCCGTGGGCGTGGACGTTGTCGGGCAGGGTGCCGAGGGTGGCGAGGTCGAGGTCGCCGGTGGCCAGGACGAAGTCGGCGTCGGTGTCGGCGGCGGCCGCGATCACCCGCTCGATCCTGGTCAGGCCGTCGGTCTTGGGCGGTACGGTGCCCAGGGTGACCGCCACCCGCGGGCGGTGCGCGGGTGCGGCCAGGGGTACGGGGAGAGCGCCGTCGCCGTTGTAGGCGACGGGCCGCAGGAAGCAGCCGTACGGCTCCGGTCCGGCCATGCTCGGCGGGGCGAGGTCGATGGTCTCCGCCGGCTGCGGCAGCGGGTCGACGCCGTACCGGGCGAAGGTGTCCGCCATCTCGGCGAGCATCAGCGCACGCAACCGGGGGGTGCGGACGAATCCGAGGTCGTGCTGGACGGCGGGCACGGCCAGGACGGTCGCCGCGAGCAGGGCCACCGGGAACTGGTAGTCGTACACCACCAGGTCCGGCCGCCACTGCGTGGCGAGTTCGACGGCGGCGTCGGCCACCGCGCTGTTGACGTGGGCGGCGAGGGGGACGAAGGCCTCGCGGTCGGCCGAATTGGTCTCGATGGTCCGCTGCAACAGCTCGGGCCGTTTGGTGCGGCCGGCCTCCCGGATCTCCCGGCCCCAGTCCACGCCCGGGGTGAGGGGCAGGTAGGGCAGCCCGGAGGCGGCGACCGGTTCGCCACCGTCCATCGAGGTCACCGCGACCTCGTGGCCGAGCTCGCTCATCGCTCTGGCCAGCGGTATCAGCGGGAAGAGATGGCCGGCGCCGGGCACGCCGGCGAACAGTACACGCATCGAAGAACCTCGGTAGGGAGGACGACAGAAAGAAGGGGGTCAGCCGGCGGCGCGGTGCAGGGCGGCTTCCAGGCCGTTCAGCACGGCGTTGCAGTCGCGCTGCAGGGTGGCGGCGTCGACGGCGCTCAGCAGGTAGACCCCGAGCCAGTTGCGCGAGCCCGCGTTGGGGTCGAAGGCGGGCACCGGCTGTCCGGCCGGCATGGCGAAGGCGGGGACGGCCTCGATGGTGCTGCCCGGGGACAGCAGGCTCTGCCAGTCCACGGCCTGCGGGTTCCAGACCGGCCTGGTGCGCCAGGGCACGCCGAAGGCGTCGGCGGGGACGACGGCCACCGACGCGGCGGCGCGGATGCCGTCGGTGAGCATGGCCTCGGGGTAGTCGACCGGTTCGCCCAGCAGTTGCCGGACCAGCATGCCGATCGGGTCGAGGCCGAACACCTCGTGGACCTGGCGGGTCGTCAGCAGGCCGCCGAACCGGGCGGCGGTCTCGATGACCACCAGCTCGCCGTCCTTCATCAGCTTGAGCTCGGTGTGGGTGCCGCAGTTCTCCAGGCCGAGCGCGTCGACGGCCTGCCGCGAGACCTCCTCGATCCGGCGTTGCAGCGGTACGGCCATGACGGAGGGTGAGGTGCTGGCCACCTCGACGAAGGACGGGACGGTCGGCAGCTTGGCGGTGATGGCCAGCGGGCGGTAGACGCCGTCCGCGACGATGCCCTCCACGCTCACGTAGTCGCCGTAGCCGGGGTCCTGGTACCAGCCCTCGGTGGATCCCTGGGCGATCTCCTCGACCAGCCGGTCCCGGTCGGTGTCGGCGGCGTAGAGCTCGTTCATGCCGACCCGGCTGCCGGCCTGGAGGCCGCGCTCGATCTCGGCCCACGCCGGGGCGGCGTCCGCGGCCGAGTCGAGCACGATCTGGGCGACCGATCCGGCGCCCCAGGCGGGCTTGAGCAGCAGCGGGGGCGTGAACGCGGCCAGTGCGGCGTCGAGGTCGGCGAGGCTGTCGACCCGGCGGAACCCGGGGATCGGCACCCCGGCGGCGGCCCACGCCTCCCGCATCAGCCGCTTGTCCCGGGCGCGGACGATCCCCTCGCCGGGCCCGGCCAGGCCGAGCCGGCGGGCGGCGTGCGCGACGGCCAGCACCGCGAACTCCGAGAGCGTCAGCACCGCGTCGGCGCCGATCGCCTTCGCGTACCGGGTGATCAGCTCGACGAGTTCCTCGCCGCGCGGCGCGTCCGGCACCAGTTCGATGCTGGTGCAGCTGGGCCGCCACGCGTCCTGCGCGGTGGTGGGCAGCGGGGCCAGTGCGAGGACGTGCAGTTCCCCGCAGGCGGCGATGCGCGGGAAGGCGTACTCCAGCGGGGCGCCGCCCTTGACGTAGACGTACAGGATCCTCTTCAACGTGCTTTCTCCTGAGGGAAGTTCGCTCGGCCGTGGCGCACGCGGGGACGGTGACACCGGGCACCCGCCGCGCATGGGTCAGCGGGCGGCGGTGCGGAAGGGGCGCAGCTGCAGCAGGTCGATCCGGTCGCCCTCGATCGCCCACTCGATGTCGACCGGGTCGGCGTAGCTCTCGTCGGGCGAGAAGTGGGACTGCAGCAGCCGGCTGATCAGGGCCAGTCGGCCCACCAGGTCCTTGGTCGCGGGGTCCAGGTCGGTGCCGTCGGTGCCCAGCGAGACCGTACGGCTGCCGCCCTCCATGGTGTTGCACAGGTACTGGAGCGGGGCGCCCTGACCGGTGACGACCTCGGTCACCGAGCGCGGCGAGATGTTGACGTAGACGTCGCGGAAGTCCTGCGGGCTCAGCGGGTTGCAGGTGACCAGCACACCGCCGACGGCGGCGCCGACCTGCTCCTGGACGATGACGCCCATGCCGCAGTGGTCCAGCGGGATGCCCGCCTGCTGCCGCAGCAGGACGGCGCGGGGCGAGAGCAGCGAGGCCCAGACCTCCCGGACCGCGGCGAGGACGGCATCCGGGCCGCTGACGTTCGCCACCGATTCGTAGAGTCCGGCTGCGGAGAAGCCGGGCAGGTCCTCGGCGTTGGAGGAGCTGCGCACGACCACGAGCGGTGCGCCGTACAGGTGCCGGTCGAGTGCCCGGTCGATCTCGGTGCGGATCGGGTCGGGCAGCGGGGTGGCGCGGATCAGCTGCTGTGCCGCGCGGCAGAGCTCTTCCAGCTGCGCGGCCGCGGCCGCATCCGCCCCCGTCCCCGCCGTCCCCGTGCTCGGCCCCGAAGTTCCGTTCAGGAGCGCGGAGTCGAGCCGGTCGAGGGCTTCCCGGAGTTCGGCCGAGGAGTCGAGGAAGCGCTGCTGGAGCGAGAACGGCAGCACGATCCCGCGCGGCACGTGGGCGTGCTCCTTCACCAACCGCTGTGCAGCGGTGTCCAGTTCGGCCTCGTCGGCGTGCTCCGGGAGGCCGAGCTGCCGGGCCAGGTAGCGCAGCAGGTCGGCCCGGGGCGGGCGGGGGACGCGGTAGAAGCCGAGCCAGCGGGGCGAGCCCTGCTGGAGGAGGTGGGTGAGTTCGCCGAGGTTGGCGGCCTTGGTGCCGAAGCGGACGTGGTCGCCCGCGCGCAGGTCGGACAGCGCGGTGACCGGGGTGGGCGTGCGGTCGGGCCGGTCCACGGTGACGCGTTCGGCCGGCGGTGTCGGCGCGGCACCCTCGGTCCGCGGCGGCGCGGCTTCGAGGTGGAGGTCGGAGCCGTCGGCGTCGACCCGGTAGTGGACCCACCGACCGGCCAGCCCGGCCCGCTCGATCCGGTCGACGGCGTCGATGCCGACGGCGTTGGGGATCCGCCACCCGGCGGCCATCACGTTGATGTGGGAGAGCGGGGTGGTGTGCTCGGTGTGGATGATGCCCGACACCCGGGGAACGTCCTCGGGCACCCGGGGCATCACCACGATGTCGTGCCACTCCAGCGGTTCGGGGTCGGCCCGGTACTCCGCCTCCGAGCGGAACACCCGCAGCCGCCCGTGGGCCTCCCCGGCGTTCAGCGGCACGAAGGAGGCCGTGGAGTAGAGCTCGTGGGAGAGGACGCGCGGGATCTCGCTCTCCGGGATCCCGGCGACGTAGGCCTCCTGCCGGTGGTTGGCCGGCTTGAGGAGCAGCGGCAGCGCGGGGTCGATGTGGGCGCGCACCCGGTGGTAGAAGGCGCGCAGCATGTCCTGGGACATGGTGTCGACGTCGACGGTTTCCAGGGAGAGGAAAGCGGAGCCGCGCCGGTCGTGCAGGGCGAGGGTTCCCAGACAGAAACGGCGGTCGGGATTCCGGTAGACGTCGTCATTGAACGAATCGAGCCCGCGGGCCAGTTCGTCGATCGACATGCCGAGGATCTCGCACGCGATGTAGCGGACGTGGAGGGTGCCGTCGGCGCTGTCGATGAAGTGGAGCACCGACTCGGTGCGGTCGAGCACGATCTTCACGTAGGGGTAGCCGCCGACGGTGCCGGCGAGCCCCCGGAACTCCCGGGTGGTGAGCTTTTCGCCGGTCAGGCGGGGCCGCGTGGTCGCTTCGTTGCGATCCGAACGGGTCAGGCGCACAGTTCAGCCATTCGTCATCATGTACACGATCGGTGTGCAGCAGGTCAGAAGGTGGTACGGCTACATACACACTGCCATCAAATCCGAACAACTGACGAATAGTCATGTGACATCAGGCCACCACGAAGTATTTCAGCCATGTGAACGGCATCAATTTGCCGTGGCGGCAAGTCAAGTCGTGGCAAAGGTCACAACAATGAGGCGCCTTGACGATCAAAAACGATCAAACATCGCCAAACTGTTAATTCTTGTACGATCTCCCGCCGGTCACGCCGACGGAACGACGGCGCCGGGGGACGGGCGCACCGCGCAGTGCGGAGGGTGCGGCATTACTGCTTGACAGAGTGCGTAATACTGTAACGCGCGCGGGTCCGGGACGGCGGTGGAGCCGGGCTGCGCGGCGTCCTCTCCCAGCAGCTCGGAGCACCACATGCACCCCTTCCTCGACCACCCGGGGCCGCTGGCCTTCGCCCACCGCGGTGGCGACCTCGGCCACCCCGAGAACTCGCTGGCCGCCTTCGAGGCCGCCGTCGCCCTCGGGTACCGCTACCTGGAGACGGACGTCCACGCCACCGCCGACGGCGTACTGGTGGCCTTCCACGACTCCCGCCTCGACCGGGTCACCGACCGCGCCGGAGCCGTCGCGGAGCTGCCCTGGGAGGCGGTCGGGCGGGCCCGGATCGGCGGCACCGAGCCCGTGCCGCTGCTGGAGGACCTGCTCGGCGCCTTCCCCGAGGCCCGGTTCAACATCGACGTCAAGGCCGCGCCGGCCGTCGCACCGCTGGTCGAGGCGATCCGCCGGACCGGCGCCTGGGACCGGGTCTGCGTCGGCGGCTTCTCCGACAGCCGGCTCGCCGCCGTCCGCGCCGCCGCCGGCCCCCGCCTGGCCACCTCGCTCGGCCCGCGCGAGGTGGCCCGGCTGCGGCTGCGCTCGCTGGCCGGGCCGCTGCTGCCGGGACGCGGGGCGCCGTACGCCGGGGTGTGCGCGCAGGTGCCGGAGCGGCACCGGGGCGTGCGGGTGGTCGACGGGGCCTTCGTCCGGGCCGCCCACCGCCTCGGCCTGCAGGTCCACGTCTGGACTGTGGACGATCCCACACGGATCAGGGCTCTCCTGGACCTGGGTGTGGATGGCATCATGGCCGATCGCATCGACGTCCTGCGGGACGTCCTCGGCGAGCGCGGCTGCTGGACCGACGGCAGCACCGGCTCCAGCACGGTGATGGGGACCCCATGAGCACCACGAACCCGGCGAAGCACCTGCCGGACGATCCACCGGCCGACCCGGCGGCCCCCGCGGCGACGGGCGGCGACGACGGCCGTGCCCTGCGCCGGGTGCAGTTCGGCTGGTACATCAACGACTGGGCCAACGCCGCCTTCTCCGCCACCGTCCTGACGGTGTTCCTCGGGCCGTACCTGACCACCGTCGCCAAGAACGCCGCCGACGCGTCCGGTGACGTGCACCCGCTCGGCCTGTCGATCCGCGCCGGCTCCTACTTCCCGTACACCGTCTCCTTCTCGGTGCTGATCTCGGTCGCGGTGATGCTGCTGACCGGCACGGTCGCGGACCGCACCGGGCGGCACAAGGAGCTGATGTGCGGCTTCGCCTACGTCGGCGCGGTCGCCACGATGGGGATGTTCTTCCTCGACGGCGACCGCTACCTGCTCGGGGGCGCGCTGCTGGTGGTCGCCAACATCGCGTACGCGGTGTCGGTCGCGCTCTCCTACGCCTACCTGCCGGGCCTGGCCGCTCCCGACGAGCGGGACGCCGTCTCCTCCAAGGGCTGGGCGTACGGCTACGCGGGCGGCGGACTGCTGCTCATCGCCAACCTGGCGCTGTTCCAGGGCCACGACGCGCTCGGCCTGTCCTCCGGCACCGCCGTGCGGATCTGCCTGGCCTCGGCGGGCCTGTGGTGGGCACTGTTCACGATCGTCCCGTTGCTGCGGCTGCCCTCCCGGGCGGGCGTCGCCCCGGGCACGGCCGGCACATCCCGTACGTCCGGTGCCTCCGGTACGTCCAGTACGTCCGGTGTCTCCGGTACGTCCGGTGCCTCCGAGGAGCCCGCCGCCGGCAGCCTGCGCGAACTGGGCCGGACCCTGAAGGGCATGCGCCGGCACCCGCTGACGCTGCTCTACCTGGCGGCCTTCCTCTGCTACAACGACGGCATCCAGACCGTCGTCTCCCAGGCCTCGCTCTACGGCAGCGAGGAACTCGGCATGGACCAGACCTCGCTGGTCGCCGCCGTCCTCATGGTCCAGGTCGTGGCGATCGGCGGCGCCCTGCTGCTCGGCCGGATCGCCCGGCGGTACGGCGCCAAGCGGACCATCCTCGGCTCCCTGGTCGGCTGGGTCGTCACCCTCGCGCTCGGCTACTTCATGCCCGCCCACCAGCCGCTCTGGTTCTACGCCCTGGCCTGCATGATCGGGCTGGTGCTCGGCGGCAGCCAGGCGCTGTCCCGCTCGCTGTTCTCCCACCTCATCCCGGCCGGGAAGGAGGCGGAGTACTTCAGCGTCTACAAGGTCAGTGACCGCGGCACCAGTTGGATGGGCCCGCTGGTCTTCGGCCTCGCGTACCAGATCACCGGCAGCTACCGGTCGGCGATCATCTCGCTGCTGGTGTTCTTCGTGATCGGCTTCGCGGTGCTGGTGAAGGTCCCGGTGCGGCGGGCCATCGAGGCCGTCGGGAACCCCGTCCCCGAGCGGCTGTGACGGGCCGGGCCCGGCGGCTCCTCGGCTCAGCCGACCGGTCAGGAGAGCCGACCGGCTGAGCCGGTCAACTGCGCCGGTCAGGAGAGCAGCAGGGCCCGGTCCCACCCGGGTGGCACGCGCGTCGTCGCGGCCAGCAGCACCAGCAGCACCCCGGCGGCGCCGTCGAGCAGCCCCGGGGTGAGCGCGGGGGCCCGTGCGTCACGGTCGTCCAGGCGTTCCAGGCCGTCCGGGCCGTCCGGGCCGTCCAGGCGGTCGATCAGGCGGTCGGCCAGGCTCCCGGCGGCCTGCCGGAAGGCCGGGGCCACCGGATCCCCCCGCTCCCCGGCGTCCCGGGCGAACCGGAGGGTGATCAGCAGCAGGCCGGCCAGGCCGTGGCAGAGGCCCGGCCGGCCGTCGACCCGCCGCAGCCCGGGCGGTCGGCGCAGCGCGGCCAGCAGCGTGTCGCGGGCGAGTTCGCGCAGGGGCGCGTCGTCGAGGGCGGTGCCGGCCAGCCAGAGCGCGCGGGCGATGCCCGGACCGCCGTGGCACCAGGAGGCGGGCACGGATCGGCCGTCAGGGCCAGCGTCCCGGTCCCCCGTCAGGTGCCAGTCCGGGCCCCAGTCGTCGTCCCGGCGGTGCTCCAGCAGCCGTTCCAGGGCCCGGTGGACGGCCGCGCGCTGCCCCGGCACCTCGACGCCAGCCGACAGCGCCAGCGAGAGCAGCGCCAGCGGGCCGGCCGGGCCGTGGGCCATCCCCGGTGACTCGCCCGGGAACGCCGCCACCCGACGGCCGAGGTCGGTCAGGGCGGCGTGCAGCCGCTCGGCGGCGGCCGGGTCCTCCGTACGGCCGTCCTGACGGTCGAGCGTGCGGTCGAGCAGGACCGCGCCGCTCCCGGTCAGGCCGGAGCTGAGGTCCAACCCCCGGCGGTCGGCCGGCCCCGCGTGGTTGTCCGGCCGGAGGGTGAGCGGTCGCCCCAGCCGGCCCGCGGCGAAGGCGAGCCCGCCGAGACCGCCGAGCAGCCCCGGGGCGCGCAGGCGCATCCGCTCCGCGCCGCGGACGGCGGCGTCCAGGTGGCCGACGGCCACCGCGTGCCAGCCCTCACCGGGGCGGCAGAGGTCGAGCTGGTGGTAGGCGAGGGCCAGGCCCGCGCCGCCGCTGCCGAGGTCGGGCCGCACCGCTCGGGGCGCCGGGCGCGGTCGGCCCGCGACGGCGTCGACCAGCCGCCGGGCCGCATCGGCCGCGGGGCCGTCGAGCAGGACGGGCCAGGCCGGGCCCGAGGAGCTACCGGAGTCGCCGGTCAACGGCCCCACTCCGTCGATAGGGGTGCTCTGAGGATCGGGTGCTCTGAGGATCGGGTGCTCTGATGATCGGGTGCTGTGATGATCGGGTGCTGTGATGATCGGGTGCTGTGAGGCGCCGGTGGCGGCTCTCACAGCACCACGGGGGTGGGCCGTCAGTCGACCGGGTCGAGACAGAGGTCGGTCGGCTCGTAGCTGTGGTGGCCGGTGTCGCAGCACATCATCGGCTCCAGCGGCTGCTCCTCGGTCTCGGGCAGCTCCTGCAGCTCCAGGACGGTGCTCTCCATGGTCATCCCCCCTCTCCGGGGCTCGGGTGATGGTGGTGGTGCGGGTCCGCGGCCGGCCGGTCGACCAGCCACGATCGGGGGCCGCCGTGCAGGCGGCGGAGCAGGAGGTCGAGCACGCCGCCGTAGCCGACGTTGTAGGCGGCGGTGACCTCCCTCAGGGTGTCGTCGGGGACGAGGTGGCGGCCGTCGCGGAGCGTGGCGCGCAGGGCGATGCCCTGGATGAGGTCGTCGGCGCGGGCGAGGTGGCGGTCGTCGCCGGTGGCGGCGGCCAGGTCGAGGAGCAGCTCGGCGTTGCCGGCCAGCCCGTGGCAGCTGCCGGGCCCGAGGCGGTGGCGGTCGCGGTGCACGGCGAGCGCGGCGCCCTCGGCGTGGGCGAGGTGGCGCCGGTCGCCGGTCTCCTGCCAGAGCCGCAGCAGGAAGGTGCCGATGCCCGAGGAACCGTGGCACCAGTAGTTCAGGCCCGGGCGTTCGGTGCGGCCGGGGCCCTTGGGCCAGTACGCGGCGCCGTCGCGCCAGTCGGTGAGCGCGCACAGGGCGTCGCCGCCGCCGAGTGCGATCCCGGTCAGTTCGGGCCGGCGCAGTTCGCGGCCGGCGGCGAGCAGGAAGGCTGCGTTGCCCGCGACTCCGTGGGCGAAGCCGTAGTGGGTGGAGCCGGCCAGTTCGGCGCGGAACCGCGGGCCGAGCGGCCAGTCCACGCCGGACCGACGGGGCTGACCGGACCCGCCGGACTGGTCGGACTGGTCGGACTGGCCGGACGTCAGCAGCTGCAGCAGCCCGTCCGCGCACTCCCGGGCCCGGTCGGCGAAGCGGCGGTCGTCGGTGCGGCGCCAGAGGTGGAGCTGGGTCAGGCCGGCGCCGGCGAGGCCGTGGCACACGTCGGCGCTGCCCGAGGCGAGCGGGATGCGCAGGGCGAGGGCGAGGGCCCGGTCGGCGAGTCGGCAGTCGTCCAGGGTGGTCGCCGCGTCGTGCAGGGCCCAGGCGGTGCCGGAGCGGCCGAAGTGGAGCCCGGGCAGGATCCGGTCGGGCTCGGCGAGCCTGGCGTCCAGCCAGTCGGCGGCCTCGCGCAGCGCGGGCCGGGCGGCCTCGTACCCGCAGCGGACGGCCCGGGCGAGCACGGCGAGCAGACCGGCGGCGCCGAGCTGCACGTTGCAGGGGTCGCCGTTCGGGAGGGAGCGCGGGGCGGGCCAGAGGTATTCGGCGGCGGTGTCCATGGTGGCGGCGAGGTGGGCGAGGCCGTCCTCGATCAGGCGCTCGGCGGTCACGCGCGAGGCGGTCGGCGGTGCGGCCGGGTACCCAGCGGTAGGCACGGCGGGCGCGGCCGGCGCCGCCTCGCCGTCGAGGAACGCCGCCGCCCTGGCCACCGTCCAGCGCCGCGGCATCTCCGCCGTCAGCCCGGTGATCAGGGGCGCCAGGGCGCGCAGCGCGGGCAGGTCCGCAGCGGCGGCGGCGAGCAGTGCGGCGAGCCGTTCGCCGGCCGGGCGGGCCGGTGCGCTGTCCGCGGCGAGCACCGGGCTGATGCCGGCGACGGCGTGCAGCAGGGTCGCACCGAGGCTGAAGCAGTCCGCCTCCGGGCCGGGCGCGGGAACCGGCCCGACCACGGGCTCCACGGACGGACCGTCCAGGTACCCGGGGTCGGTGAAGCCGCGGGTGCCGGCCGGGTGGGCGGTGGCGCCGAACCGTACGGCGAGTTCGAGGTCGACCAGGACCGGCCGGTCCTGCGGGGTCATGATGACGTTGCCGGGCTTGAGGTCGCGCAGGACGAGCCCGGCGGCGTGCAACTCCCCCACCAGCCCGACGAGTCGGCGGGCGAGCGTGCGCGCCGCGGCGACGGGGACCTGCCCGTCGCCCCGGTCCAGGTGTTCGGCGGTCCACTGCTGGAGGTTCCGGCCGGGGATCAGGTCCTCGACCAGGAACAGGTGACCGCCGGCCTCGAAGAGTTCCCGCACCCGCGGGGTGATGCCCCGGGGAGCGAGTCCGTCCAGGACCTCCGCCTCGTAGCGCAGCCGGTCCCTGGCGTCCCGGCCCTGCGGGTCGACGCCGACGTGCGGCCGGGCCTCCTTGAGCAGGACGGTCTCGCCGCTGCGGGTGTCCTCGGCGCGGTAGACGCCGCCGCGGTTGGAGTGCCGGATGGCCTCCTTGACCAGGTACCGTCCGGCCAGCAGGACGGGCTCGCCCTTGCGGCGCGGCTCTCCCTCGCGCCGGGGCGCGGCGGGCACCCGCTCCGCAGCGGCGAACGGGTCCTCGGCCCACGGGGGCGGCGAGAACCAGGGGTTGCGCTCGTCCGGATGGAGGCTGCCGTCCGGCGCGACCAGCCGGCCCTCGTAGAACCCCTCGTCGTTGAGCAGCCGGGGCCGCGCGAAGCAGCCGTAGCGGTAGTGCACCAGGCTGCCGGGGCGGTGGCGGCGGTCGGAGAGGATGGCGGGGCCGGGCAGTCCGGCCGTCGCCTCGGACAACTCCTCGGCGATGAGCCGGAGTTGGTCGTCGTCGGCGGGGTAGGCGGTCAGGAACTTGCCCGACTGCGCCCGTACGGCCCGGGTGCCGGTCAGCTCCGCGGTGACCTTCGGCCGGGTCGCGAACTTGAACGCGCAGCCGTGCGCGACGAGCACCCGGCCGGCGCGCTCCAGCACCTGCGGCGCCGAGACCACGGTCGCCGAGACGTGCAACTTCCATCCCTGGCGCCGCGGTTGGTGGCGCGGTGGGGTCACCATCCACCACGGCTCGACATGGCGGACGCGCCAGCCGGCATCGTGATCGGCTCGCGTCAGGACTTCCGCGAGAACGGACCGGTAGGCCTGGGTCACACGGCGACGCTAGCAACGGTCAAATCGCCAACACAAGCCTACTGCAGGCGATTTGATGCCGAGTTGGGGTCTTGATCAGCGTGGGAACCCCCAGGGCGGGCCGGTCCCGGCGCACCGGTACCGACCCGCTCCCGGGGAAGGGTGCGTCAGTTGGTGGTGGCGGCGATGCCCTGGATGCTGCTGCTGGGGACGAGGTAGAAGGTGGTCCAGCTGCCGTCGGCCTTCTTGTCGGCGGTCCAGATCCGGTCGTCGCTGCCGATGGCGAACACCCGGGTGGTGTCGCCGATGGCGGTGGTGGCGACCTGCTTGACGCCACTGGCGTTGGGGACGGCGTCGAAAGCGCTCCACGGGCCGTTGTCGGTGCTGTCGGTGATCCAGATCTGCTGGTCGCCGCCGATGGCGAACAGTCGCACGGTGCTGCCGACGGTGGTCGCGCCGATGTGCTGGATGCTGCTGCTGGGGATGACCGCGAAGGTGGACCAGCCGCCCGCGGTGTAGTCACCGGTGGTGGTCCAGATCCGCTGGTCGCTGCCGATGGCGAACAGCCGCACCGTGTTGCCGACGACGGTGGCGGTCACCTCCTTGACCCCGGAGGCGCCGGGCAGCGCCTGGAAGGTGGACCAGGTGCCGGCGGTGTAGTCGCCGGTGGTGGTCCAGATCCGCTGGTCGGAGCCGACCGCGAACAGCCGGACCTTGTTGCCCATGGCGACGGCGGTCAGCTGCTGGATGCCGGCGGCGTCGGGCAGCGGCTGGAAGGTGGACCAGGCGCCGTTCACGCCGTCCTTGCTGGTGGTCCAGATCCGCTGGTCGCTGCCGACCGCGAACAGGCGTACGGTGCTGCCCATGGTGACGGCGGCGACCTGGCGGATGCCGCTGCCGTCCGGCACGGCGTCGAAGGTGCCCCAGGTGTTCGTGGTGTACGAGCCTTCGTTGCCCCAGATCTTGGTGTCACCGCCGATCGCGAACAGCCGGCTGCCGGGGCGCGACGCCTTCACCTGCTGCACCCAGGTGCCGAGGTCGTCGACCCGGCTGTTGTAGGCGCCGGTGCGGGTCTCGGTGGCCGGGGTGCCCAGGCAGCCGCCCTGCCAGGAGCGGGAGGCCACCGCGACCAGCTCGGCCTTGCCGTTGGTCTCCCGGATCGCCGGGGCACCGGTGTCGCCCTTGCAGACCGCGGCGCCGCCGGTGCCGGTGGTGCCGATGCCCGTCGCGCTCACCGTGTCCAGCGAGAACGCGCCGGTGTGCAGCTTCAACGGCGCCCACTCGTCCTTCGTCCGCCCGAACCCGGCGACGCGCAGCGTCTGCCCGGCGGTCGGTGCGGTGCCGGCCAGCGCCAGCGGGGCCACGCCGTCCACGGCCGCCGTCAGCCGGGCCATCACCAGGTCACGGTCCTGACGCGGCACCAGCTCGGCGACCTCGGCGGACTTCCCCGCGATGGTCGCGGTGGTCTTCCACTTCGGCGCACCGGCGGCCACTGCCTGCGGCTGCGCCGGGTCGTCGGCGAAGCAGGACGCGGCCGTGACCACCCAGTACCGGTCCACCAGGGCACCGGTGCAAGCCCGCAGGTTGTCGCCGATCGTCAGGCGTGCGGTCGAGGCGTAGGAGCCGTCGGCCGCAGCGTCACCGACCACCGCACCGGCCGGAGCGCCGGAGAAGGTGGCCAGCGCACTGGTCGCCGCAGCCGCAACCAGCACCCCCGCCCGTCGGTTGCGGGGCTTGGTCTCGCGGTTCATGGGGTTCTCTCCTCGGAGGTATGGGACGGTCGCGCCCCGTGGATGCCGGGGGCGAATCGGATGGACCGGGTGGACCGGATGCCGGTCAGGGCGCGGAGGGGCCGCCGTGGTAGCGGACCCAGCCCGGGCCCTGCGGGTCGACGGACCACAGGGTGCCGTTGCCGTCGCGCACGAAGGTGACCAGGTGCTTGCCGACCGGGTCCACGACGGTCTGCGGGACGGCGTCGGCGGCCAGGGCGGTGCCGGCCGGGGTGAGGATGAACTCGGTCCACTTCCCGGTGGAGAAGTCCAGCGAGTTCAGTCGGTTGTTCGGGCCGTTCACGTACACCACGGCCCTCCGGGCGCCCTGGTCGGCGATCGCGACCGGGTCGGTGGCGGCCATCCCGCCCCAGTCGCGCCAGCCGGGCCCGTACGGGTCGACGGACCACAGGTGGTGGGCGGTGTCCCGGACGAAGGTGGTGAAGTGCCCGGTGGCGGGGTCGACGACCGTCGAGGGAACGGCGTCGGCAGCCAGCACCGTGCCGGCGGCGGTCGGGACGAACTCGACCCGGCCGGCGCCCCGGCGGTCGATCGAGTTCAGCTTGTTGTCGGGCCCGTTGACGTACACCACGATGTGTCCGTCGTTCGGGTTGACGACCGGCACGGGGTCGGTGGCGGCCAGCGGGCCGTAGTCGTACCAGCCCTCGCCCTGCGGGTCGACGGACCACAGGTGGTGCGCCGTGTCGCGGACGAAGGTCACCAGGTGCCCGGTGGCCGGGTCGACCACCGTACGGGGCACGGCGTCCGGGGCGAGGACCGTACCGGCGGTGGTGCGGATGAACTCCGTCCACTTGCCGGTGGTGCGGTCGTAGGACCAGAGCTTGTTGTCCGGCCCGTTGACGTACACCATCACGTGGTTGTCGGCGGGGTTGACGATCGCGGTGGGGCGGGTGGCGGCGTAGCCACCCAGGTCGTTCCAGCCCTCGTTCTGCGGGTCGACGGACCACAGGTGGTTCTTGCTGTCCTGGACGAAGGTGACCAGGTGCCCGCTGACCGGGTCGGCGACGGTGAACGGCGAGCCGGTCACCACGGTCCCGGACGGGGTGCTGTGCCGGACCTTCTCGATCCAGGCGCCGAGGTCGTCGACCCGGGTGCCGTAGGCGCCGGTGCGGGTCTCGGTGGCCGGGGTGCCCAGGCAGCCGCCCTGCCAGGACCGCGAGGCCACTGCGACCAGCTCGGCCTTGCCGTCGGCCTCCCGGATCGCCGGGGCACCGGTGTCGCCCTTGCAGACCGCCGCACCGCCCGTGCCCGTGATGCCGATCCCGGCCGCGCTCACCGTGTCCAGCGAGAAGGCGCCGGTGTGGAGCTTGAGCGGCGTCCACTCGTCCTTGGTGCGCCCGTACCCGGGAACGCGCAGCGTCTGCCCGGCGGTCGGTGCGGTGGTGGCGATCGTCAGCGGGGTGATGCCGTCGACCGGCGTGGCCAGACGGGCCATCACCAGGTCCCGGTCCTGGTGCGGTACCAGCTCGACGACCGCGGCCTCCTTGCCGGCCTGGGTGGTCAGGTCGGTACGGCCTATGGTCGCGGTGGTCTTCCACTTCGGTGCACCGGCGGCCAGTGCCTGCGGCTGCGCCGGGTCGTCGGCGAAGCAGGAGGCGGCGGTGAGCACCCAGTACTGGTCGACCAGCGCACCGGTGCAGCCTCGCAGGTTGTCCCCGATCACCAGCCGGGCGGTCGAGGTGTAGGAGCCGTCGGCGGCGGCGTCACCGGCCACGGCACCGGCCGGGGAGGTGGCGAAGGTGGCCAGTGCGCCGGTCGCGAGAGCGGCGGTCAGTGCGCCGGCCCGGCGGCGGGGCGAGGAGTTGCGAGGCATGGGTTGGGTTCCCGGGGGTGAGAGAGGGGTGCGGGGAGCGGTGTCAGCCGGTGACGGTGAGTTCGACGAGGCTGGTCGGGGCGCTGCCGGTGCCTTCGCCGGTGCCCTTGAAGCCGTCCTTGGGGACGTCGAGGGTCTGGGTGGCGGTGCCGGCGGTGAGTCCGGCCCGGATAGCGCGGCCGGTGGTCTGGAGGGCGAATACGTCGGGCAGTTGCAGGGTGAGTGAGCCTGTGGTGCCGTCGGCGGTGAAGCAGATCTTGTTGTCCAGGTTGCCCGGGGCGCGGGTCCAGATCTGGATCTGGGTGGGCTTGGCGCAGTCGCCGAGCAGGATGTGCCCGTCGCCGCGTATGAGTTTGACGCGGGTGATGGTTGTGGCGCCGGGGTAGCCGAAGTCTTCGACGGCGGGGGGTGCGGCGGAGTTGTCGGCGGGCGGTGTGGTGTCGGCCGCGGCGAGTGCGGTCGCGCCGAGGAGGGCTGCGGTGGCCGCGGCGAGGGCGGCCGTCCATCGGCGGGCGGTGGTGCGGCCGGTCGTCTTCGCCGTGCGCGGGGGGTTGTGGGTCACCTGGGCTCCTGGGGGGAGGGTGAGCGGGTGCCGGCGGTGGTCAGCCGATGATCCGCAGTTCGAGGAGGGCTGCGGGCTTGCCGGTGCCGGTGCCGCTGCCGATCCCGACGCTGGCGCCGCCGGGGCCCTTGGCGATGTCGATGGTCTGGGAGACGCCTTCGCTGGTGAGTTTGGCGCTGACTGCGTAGTCGTCCGTGCGGATCCGGATGACGTTCGGCACTTCCAGGGCGAGGTAGCCGGTGTTGGTGGTGGCGCGGAAGCAGATCTGGTTGCCGCTCTCGTTGGGCAGGTCCATGCTCAGGACCTTGATCTGGTCGTCGACGGCGCAGTCCGACAGCAGGATGTGGCCGTCGCCGCGCAGCAGCTTGACGTTGCTGTAGGGGGCCGGGCCGGGGTAGGTGAAGTCCTCGACCGCGGGCGGTGCGGTGGAGTTGTCCGCGGGGGTGCCCTCGGCCGAGGCGAGCGCGGTGGCGCCGAGCGTGGTCGCCACCGCGACGGCGCCGGCGGCGATCCACCGGGACACGTGCTTTGCCATGACTATTCCTCTTCGTTCATCTCGTGTTGCCCGTTGGGCGGGTCCTCGGAATGCGGTGAACCGACCTGGACGGCAGGCGAACCGACTCGCTTCGACGGCGCGTCAAGGGGGGCGGAGGACACCTCGGAACGATCGCTTCGCCACCCCCGGCGATCACAACGGAATCCGGGCCATCGAACCAGAGAGTCTGACATTACGCCAACTTCCGACCCGTTCTGAGCAGGCACTATGTCACGTTTTCGAACAGCCTGGGCGCTTGCTGACGATGCGTCGGAATTTACTGACTATGCATGGCTAACGGCAGTCCATTGCAGGCCGCATACCTCTCAACTTCGCGAGTTCATGCACTTTCTGTCACGGCAGAATGTGTCGGTAAGCTCCACTGCGGCCTTATTCGGCCGACATCGACAGTGGAGGTTCCTGGTGCGTCATCCGACATCCCGTTCACGCCGGCCTTCACCGCCTGGCGAACGAGCGGGATCGGGATCTCCGAATGGTCGGCGAACTGGGTCATGTTCCACCCGGCCGGGAACTGCCGTAGGACCACGACACGCCCGTGGGAGAAGCGGCCTCCGCCCCCTGAACGGGCGGAGGCCGCTTTCGTGTTCCGGGGACCGTCAGCCGGCGTCCGGGGTCTCCGCCGTCGGTTCGGCGCCGGTCCAGCCCTGGTTGGCGTCGACGGTGGTGAGGGGGGCGACGGAGGTGGGGCCGGCGGTGCCGAAGGCGGCGCAGACGGGGTCGGCGGTGTCGACGGTGACCAGGGGGTCGCGCAGGCTGGTGTCGAGTTTGGTGTAGAGGAGGAGGGTGCCGCCGGTGGTCTGGGCCGGGGTGCCCGGTTGGACCGTCACCGGGTGCTGCCAGCGCCAGGCGCCCCAGGTGAGGGTCACCGGGGTGTCGGCGGGCTTGCCGTCGGGGCGGGCGAGCAGGGCGTAGACCTGGCCCTGGTAGCTGTGGTCGTACTGGTAGACCCAGTGGGTGCGGGCGTCGCAGCCGGAGCCGGCGGCCGGCCAGGGCAGCGGTGCGGGCGGCGGGACGACGACGACGGTGGGCAGTGCCCGGGAGGGTGTCGGCTGGGGGCCGGCCTCGGCCGAAGCGGTGTCGCGCGGGAGTCGGAGGCCCGTCAGCAGGCCTGCGGTGAGGCCGACGACGAGGGCTGCGGCCGCGGTGGCGGGCCGTGAGGTCCACCACCGCGGGGTGGCCGAGGAGACGGGCCGTAGGGCCGGCGGCCGGGGCGGTCCGGCGTCGGCGGGCCGTGCGGGGACGGAGCCGTCCTCCGAGGTGGCCGGCTCGCCCAGCGCGTCGCGCGCCCGCTCCCAGTGGTCGCGCCACGGGGCGGGGTCGGTCTCCCCGCAGGCCTCCAGGAAGGCCTCGACCGTCGCCCAGGTCGGCAGGTCCACGCCGCCGGCGGCCTCGGAGAGGACCGTGGTCGAGCGGTGCACGCGCCGGCTCATCGTGGCGAAGGTCGGGTCGCCGGCCCGCTCGCGCAGGGCGCGCAGTCGCAGGGCGAACTCCGCGACCGGCCCCGCGCCGGGGTCCAGGCTCCGTTGTCTGCGGCCCACCGGTGCTGCCCTCCCCCGTACTGCGGCTTCGCGCTGATTGATTGTCCGGACGAAATTGTCCGCAACCATCTGCCCGGTGACCAGGGGTTGATCTTTTTCCGTGATTGTTTGTCCGAGTCCCGACGGTGTTGGCCACGACCGACCGGCCCGCCACTGTGGTGGGCGCACCGGGACCGCCGGACTCACAGGTGCACCACCAGCCCCGTCCGGGAACCGTCCACACCCCTTCCGGGAGACCGCTATGAAACCCCTCGCACAGTGGCTCGGACGCATCGTCGCCACGCTGGCCGTCCTCGCGGGCGGGCTGGTGGCGTTCGCCGCGCCCGCCTCGGCCGCCACGATCTGCGGCAACTCGCCCGTCCCGCCCGGGCAGGTGATCACCGCCGAGCGCACGAGCAACAGTTGTGGTGGCTACCTGGAACTGACCGTCCAGCCGCCGTTCAACGGCATCGGCATCTGCGGCGGCTCCCCGATCCCGCCCGCCTACGTGATCACCTCGGAGCAGACCAGCAACAGCTGCGGCGGCCACCTGACCCAGACGATCAACATCGCCGCCTCGCGCATGGGCATCTGCATGGACTCCCCCATACCGCCGGGCTACGTGATCCTCTCCGAGCAGCAGACCAACAGCTGCGGCGGATACCTGGGCGGGTACATCAGCAACGAGCTGTTCCCCGGGATCGGCGTGTGCGCCGACTCGACCGTTCCGGCCGGCTGGGTGATCCTCGCCGAGAACCAGACCAACAGCTGCGGCGGGCACCTGGCCGAGACCATCACCAACAGCCTCTTCAACGGCATCGACGTCTGCGCCGACTCCACCGTCCCGGCCGGCTACGTCATCACCTCGGCGCAGCAGAGCAACGGCTGCGGCGGACACCTGTCGGAGAACCTCAACACGCCGTTCCCCGGCATCAACGTCTGCGGTGACTCGCCGATCCCGGCCGGGTACGTGATCACCTCGGCGCAGCAGAGCAACGGCTGCGGCGGGCACCTGGTGGAGATCATCACCAACAACCTGTTCAACGGCATCAACGTGTGCGCCAACTCGACGGTCCCGGCAGGGTGGTGGGTCGCGTCGATGTACACCACCAACGGCTGCGGCGGGTACCTGGGCGAGATCCTGCAGCACTGACGGCACCGGCGAACGCAGGTTCGTCACCCCTGATCCCCCGGCCCCGGTCGCCCGCAACCCCCGCAGGGCGACCGGGGCCGGGTCGTGGACTCCGCCAGGACGGCGGCCGCCCCCAGGGGGGAGGGGCGGCCGACCGCCGGCTCTGTCCGGCCGCCCGGGCGGGCGTCCGCCGGGGCTGCCGATCGGCACCCCCGCATGCGGCGGAGATCTGCCGATCGGCACTACCGGAGGACCGTGCGGAAGGGGGAGGGTGAGGGGCACCAGGGGCCGCCGAAGGAGTGGCCCGCAAGGAGGTGAGTCGCTTGCGCACGTCGACGTGGGGAGCCCCCGGGCTCAGCGCACCCGCCCGTCCCACTGCCAGCCCTCGGCCGGGCGACGGGGGTGCCCGGGGAGAGCGGTCCGGCCGGTGCACCAGAGCAGGGTCTCGGCGTTGCCGTGGCCCGTCGGCGCCTCCGGGAACAGCCTGGCCACGGCCGGGCCCGCAAGGTGCTCCGGTGGCTGCCAGTCGAGCTCGAATGCCTGGGTCAGGTCCCAGCCGTGGACGAGGAGTTCGACCACGGCCATGGCCGCGAAGCCCGGACCGTCCGCGTGGCCCCAGGGGTGCCAGGCCCTGGCCTCCGGCGGGGTGTCCCGCACGGTGGCGGCGAGCAGGCTGCCCGCGATGCGCAGGCCCTCCAGGCAGTGCGGGATCGGGGCGCCCGGGTCCAGGGAGCCGAACAGGGTGATGTAGCGGTCGGTGGGGCGAGCGGTCAGCAGGCCCGCGTAGCCCAGCACGCCGAGCGCGAGGTGGTCCAGCATGGCCCGGGCTGACCAGTCGCTGCCGGCGGCGTGACGAGTCCAGTCGGCATCGGCGGCCCGTTCGAGGACGCTGGTGGTCGTCGCGGCGGCCTCGACCACCAGCGCGGCCCAGTCGGCCCGGGAGAGCGGGGTGGTAGCGGGGCCGCTGACGCCCACAACGGAAGCAACGGGAACAACGGTATTCAGGGGAGGAACAGTTGACGGTTCGATGAGCATACGAACAGTATCCGGCATCAGCGTGGTGGAAGGAGCGCTCACTTCTCGATGACCTCGATGAGGCGCGCGTAACTGTCGGCCCCGTGGCCGGCGTCGATGGCCTGGCGGACGTGGCCGGCGAAGACCTCCGGCAGGGTGGTGTCGATGCCGCGCGCGTGGCTGGCGTGCAGCAGGTGCTCCATCGCGGCCAGGTGGATGTCCAGGCTGGCGTCGTCGCCCGGGTAGCTGCGGGCATCGGTCTGAGCGGCGTAGCGGCTGATGAACCCGGTCACCGCGCCGGACAGCCAACGGTTGGCCACCGGCGTGAAGTCGGCGGCCCGGACACCGTCCGCGCCGACCAGCGCGACGCCGTGCAGCCAGCCGCTCAGCGCGGACCACATCAGGCCGAGCAGCGCCGTGTCGTACAGGCCGGCGACCCCGGCGTCCGGACCGAGCTCCACCGGCTCGCCGAGGGCGGCGAGCGTCGCGTGATGGCGGGTCAGGACGTCCGGTGCGCCGCTGTAGAGCACCGTGGCGTCCGGGCCTCCGATGCCGGGCGGGGTGATCATGATGGCGCCGTCCAGGTAGGCCAGGCCCAGCCCGGCGGCCCACTCGGCCATCTCCCGGGCCTGCTCGGGCGAGCCGGAGGTGAGGTTCACCAGGGTCCGCCCGGCGAGCGCCGCCTCCTGACCGGCCAGCACGGAGCGCAGCGTGTCGTAGTCCAGCACACAGGCGACGATCAGCTGACTGGCCGTCACCGCGGCCTCGGGCGAGGCGGCTGCGACGGCACCGCGCGCGACCAGCGGCTCGGCCTTGGCGGCCGTACGGTTCCAGACGGTGGTCGGGTGGCCGGCGGCGAGGAAGGCGCCCGCCAGCGCGGTGCCCATCGCGCCGAGGCCGAGGACGATGACGGATTCACGCGCCGGCTCGTTGGACGACTCGTTCGACGGCTCGTTCGACATGGTGTTCTCCTGCTTCCGGTGGTTCAACGGGCCGGGCGCGCCCGGGCCTTGATCGACATCACCTACTTTCGCAATGGCCGAACGCCGCCGACAGTGGCAGGATTGCCCTTTACCGAACGGTTCCTGCCAGGGAGGTATCCACCGCCATGTCCGTTCCCACCACCGGTCCCACCGCTGGTCCCGGCTTCGGCCCCGCCACTGGTCCCGGCACCGTGGCCGTCGCCGTCCTCGACCATGCCGAGCTCCCGCTCTGGGACCTGTACGAACTCGGCATGGCCTGCGCGGTCTTCGGCATCCCGCAGCCCGAGCTCGCCGACCGCTGGTACGAACTGCGACTGTGCGCCGAGACCCCGGACGCCCCGGCCCCGCCCCGGGCCCCCGGCGGCTTCGGCTTCTCGCTGCGCGCCGAGTACGGCTGGGACGCGCTCGCCGGGGCCGACACCGTGATCGTCACCTCCGTCCCGGACACCTGTGTGACCGGCGAACGCGAGGTGCCGCCCGCGCTGGTGGCCGAACTCCGTCGCGCCGCCCAGGCCGGCGCACGGATGGTGTCCCTGTGCACCGGCGCCTTCGCGCTCGCGGCCGCCGGCCTGCTGGACGGCCGACGGGCCACCGCGCACTGGTCGCACACCGCCGACCTGGCCCGCCGCTACCCTGCCGTCACCGTGGACGACGGCGTGCTCTACGTCGACGACGGCGACGTGCTCACCAGCGCCGGCGTCGCCGCCGGGCTCGACCTCTGCCTGCACCTCGTCCGGCGCGACCTCGGCGCCCACGTGGCCAACCAGCTGGCCCGCAAGCTGGTGGTGCCCGCCCACCGCCCGGGCGGACAGGCCCAGTTCGTCGACCTCGCCATCCCCGTGGCCGACGACGACAGCCTCTCCCCCGTCCTCTCCTGGGCCACCGAGAACCTCGACCGCCCCATCACCACCGACGAGTTGGCCCGCCGGGCCAGGATGAGTCCACGCACCTTCTTCCGCCGCCTCCAGGCCGCCACCGGCACCACCCCGCTCCAGTGGCTCCTCAACCAGCGCCTCGCCCGCGCCCAGTCCCTCC
Source organism: Streptomyces sp. 1114.5 (assembly GCF_003635085.1). Lineage (NCBI taxonomy): Bacteria > Bacillati > Actinomycetota > Actinomycetes > Kitasatosporales > Streptomycetaceae > Streptomyces > Streptomyces sp. 1114.5. Next base: position 4,188,699 of record NZ_RBXE01000001.1, on the reverse strand, counting down.
TCGAAGCCACCGACCTGCCCGTGGAACAGATCGGCGAACGCAGCGGCCTGGGCAGCGCCACCAACCTCCGCCGCCACTTCACCGCCCGCGTCGGCGTCACCCCCACCGACTACCGCCGTGCCTTCCGCTCCCCGACCGCCTCGATCTGACCGGAGTTCCACCCCGGCCGTGGCAGGCCCGGTCAGCACCGATCAGTGCCGGGCCGTTCCGATCAGTGCCGGTCCCCGTCGGGGTCGGGTGCTGTGAGCCGGGACACAGTTGAGGTTGACCCTGGGTCAGGGTGAAAGCTCCTCGCAACGGCCCGACAGCGAGTCGGGACCGTCCCACCTGGAGGAGCAATCATGACCGTCACCCTTTCCGTGCAGGGGCAGCACCGTCCGGAGCTGCGGCAGGCGATGGAGGAGATCGTCGCGTCGGGGTTCCTCGGCGTGCAGCTGCGGGTGAATGACGAGCGGGGCGAGTGGGTCGGCGGAGCCGGGGTGCGCGAACTGGGCGGGACCTCCGCGCCGTTGACCGAGGGACACTTCCGGGTCGGCAGCATCACCAAGAGCTTCGTCGCGACCACGGTGCTCCTGCTGGTGGCCGAGGGCAGGATCGGCCTCGATGCCCCCGTCGACGGCTACCTGCCCGGGTTCGGGCTGGACCGGCGGATCACCGTGCGGATGCTGCTGCAGCACACCAGCGGCATCTTCAACCACACCGGCGAGCTCGGCGCGGACGGGACCTTCGAGCCCGGGGTCGCCTGGCGGGGCAAGGAGTGGGTGGACGGTCGGTTCCGCTCCTACCCGGCGGAGGAGCTGGTGCGGCTGTCGCTGTCCAAGCCGCCGCGGTTCGCGCCGGGGACGGACTGGAGCTACGCCAACACCAACTACGTGCTGGCCCGCCTGGTGGTCGAGAGCGTCACCGGCCGTCCGTTCGCCGAGGAGTTCCGGCGGCTGGTCCTGCGACCGCTGGGCATGACCGGCACGGTGGCGCCGGGCACCTCCCCGGAGCTCCCCGAGCCGCACCACCACGGCTACTACCGCTACGAGGACGCCGGGCAGCAGAGGACGATCGACATCACCCGTCACAACCCCTCCTGGGTGTCGGGCGGCGGCGACATGATCTCCACCACCCGGGACCTGCACACGTACTTCTCCGCCCTGATGGGCGGCAGGCTGCTGCCCGCCGGGCTGCTGGCGGAGATGCGCACCCCGGAGGCGAAGGCCGGCTACGGCCTGGGCGTGTTCGTCCAGGACACGGGCGCAGGCGGCACCCTCTTCCACCACAACGGCGCCACCATCGGCTCGGCCGCGCTGATGTACAGCACGCCCGACGGCCGCACCACCCTCACCGCCGGGCTGAACTACGTGGACGACCCCGACGTGTCCATAGCCGCGGCGTTCCAGCAGGCCCAGCAGCGCCTCGTCAACGAGGTCTTCCGTGGCGGACCGGCCGAACACGAGGCAGGCTGAACGGATGATCAACGGAGTCACGATAGGACAGGCGGCGGCGTTCGTCGGCGTCACGGTGAAGACGGTGCGGCACTACCACCGGCACGGGCTGGTCGCCGAACCGGAGCGCGACGGCTCCGGCTACCGCCGGTACGGCTCGGAGGAGTTGCTCCGGCTGGTCCAGGTCCGGACGCTGGCCGCCGCCGGGGTGCCACTCGCCGAGATCGGGCCCCTCCTCGACGCCGACGCGGACGACTTCGCCGCCACCCTCGCCGACGTCGAACGGCGCCTCACCGAACGGATCGCCGACCTCACCGCACGCCGCGACACCCTGCACCGCCTCGCCGCCGGCGACCGCGCCCTCCTGCCCGACCGCGCCTGCACCATCCTGGAACGCATGCCCGGCCTCGGCTTCGGCCCCGACTACGTGGCCGCCCAACGCGAAGCCCTGGTCCTCGCCCGGGCGCTCGTACCGGAGGGCTTCGACGGCTTCCTCACCCAACTCGAACACCGTCTCGACGACCCCGAGTCCGTCGAACTGACCAAACGCGGCTGGGAAGCCGAGTCCTGGGAACCGGACGACCCGCGGATCGAAGAACTCGCCACCGCCATGGCCGACCACTACCTCGCCAACCCCGCCCTCCTCGGCAACCCCGCCAGCCTCCGCGCCTGGAGCAGGGCCGCCGCCCAATACCGACTGATCAACAACCACCGCGAAGCCCAGGCACCCATCTCCGCCCGCCTCACCGCCCTCACCGAGGCCAAACTCCGTGCCGCCGGCTTCCCCCTCCCCCACCGCTGACGACCCCACCCGCGGCCGCCCACCCGCCACCCGCCGCCGTCCGCGCACCCGCCAGCCGCCGCCCGCTGAAACCGTCGGCGCCTCAGTGGCGGTCGTGGTCGTCGGGTGGGGCACTGGGCGGGAGGGGGTAGCCGTCGAGCAGGCCGAGGACGGCCGTCATGCCTCCACCACCAGGGCCACCGTCGGGGCGTACTGGCAGCGGCCGAACCACATCACCTTGGCGAGGGCCCAGAACGAGCCGGGCTCTGCGGATTCGGCGGCGGACACCGTGAAGTCGACCACCGTGGAGGAGCCGGCCGGAACGGTGAAGCCGCGGACCGGGTCGGCGACAGCCTCCCAGGTGCCCCAGGGCGAGACCAGTTGCAGCTCGCCGCGGATCTCGCCGCGGGTGCGGTTGGTGAGGGTGAGGCTCAGCACGGATCGGCCGCCGGGGGTGACGCGGACGGTCTCGGTGGAGACGGTGACGTCCAGGCCGGTGGCACGTCCGGTGGTGGCCTTGGTGCCCTGGGCGGCCGTCCAGTCCTCGGGGGCGTCCCCGGGGAGGGGCAGCAGGTCGGGCAGGTCGCCGACGGCGATCGTGACCACGTCCTCGATCTGCTGGCCGCCGTGTTCGATCCGGACGGCGGCGAAGTGCAGCCCGGGCTGGGCGTCGGCCGGCGGGGTGAGGGTGACCGGGAAGCGCAGGTGCCCAGCGGGTGCGAGCCGGTACGGGCGGCTGCCGAGGCTGGTGGCCCAGCCCTCGGGCGGCAGTACGGTGGCCGTGCCCTCGACGGCTGCGTCCTGCAGCTGCGAGGAGAGGGCGACGGAGAGCGTCACCGCCTCCCCCGCCGTCCGCAGCAGCCCGGGCGAGGCCCCGACGGACACCGGAAGGTAGCCGAGCGGTGCCGGGCCCCGGTTGTGCAGCCAGTAGCGGGCATGGACCGGCTGGGCGGGTTCGGCGGTCGGTCCGAGCGTCGGTCCGTCGGCCGGTGCCGTGACGCTGGGCGCGGCGAGCAGGGTGGCGATCCGGGAGCCGGGGAGGTTCAAGTCGGCTGGACCGTACGGGTGTTCCAGCAGGTCGGCGGAGCGCAGGTCACCCAGGCCCAGAGCGCCGCCGAGCTGTGCCGTCCGCCCGAGGCCCGTGGACTCGACCAGGCGCACGGTGAGGTCGCCCCTGCCGTCACACCCGGCCGGGGCCGCCGAGCCCCGTGCGATCGGGTTTCCGGCCGGTTTGAGGGCGCCGAGCAGCACCTCGCGCTGCGGCTCGACCCGCAGCCAGGAGAGGGTGGCCGGGAGTGGGCCGTCCTGGGCCGAGGTGATCCGCGCGTACAGCGGGTGGTTGAACTCCTGGCCCTGCGCGGGCAGGGTCTGGTCCCGCCAGTCGCCCTCACCGCCCACCAGTGCGTAGCTGAACTCATGGGTCCAGTGCTGGAGTTGGAAGGAGGTAGCGTCGGGCAGGGTGCGCCGGGGCGGGTCGATCCAGACGCCGGACGGCCAGCCGGTGCAGGACCGCATCAGCGACAGGTGCAGGGCGCCGGTGGTGTCCACCGCGAAGCCGGGCAGGCCGAAGCTGAGCAAGGCCACGGTGTGGTCGGCGAGTTGGTCGTCGACAGCGGACGGGCGGACGACGGAGGGGCAGACGACGGTGATCCGGGCGTCGGCGAGGTCGTCGACCAGCGAGGAGGGGTCGGACACGATCAGCGCGGGCAGCGACCGCAGGTCGCGCAGGTCGGCATCCGGCCGCCAGACCTCGGCGAGCGGGGTCAGCGCCGGCACCCACACCGCGCCGTGCGCCTTGAGCACGGCCGCGCACTCCTCGCCCGCCTGCTCGATCAACTCCCGTGCCACGTCGTTGACTTCGGGCGCACCGACGACGATCCGGAAGTCCGGCAGGTTGGAGTCCACCGCCAGCCAGCCGTACCGGGCCCAGTCCGCCGCCGAGGTCGTGGCGGTGACCCCGACCCGGGCGAGGGCGACCACCAGCGGGCGGGCGTCGGCGGCTTCGTCCAGGGTCGGGACGACGACTTCCGCCACGCCGAGGGCGCGCGAGCCGATCACCGTCCCGGTCGTGTCGGTCAGCACGGCCCGCGCCGTGGCGCCCACCCCGAACCAGGTGTGGGCCGGATTGTCCAGCGTCCACGGCGCCTCCGCCGAGTCCACCTCGGGCATCGCGAAGCCGCGCCCGATGACCGCGCCCGCGACCTCGCTCACCGGCAGGCCGCCGGGGACGTCGACCGGGAAGCGCAGCCGTAGCAGCCGGTCGGCGCCGGAGTGGTCCAGGACCCGGGTGCGGCAGTCCACCCGGTCGAGGCCGCGCCACAGCGTCACGGTCTGCGCGTACCGGACGGAGTCGACCGTCCCCTCGATCACCAGGCGCTCGCCGAGCGGCCCGGTCTCCCGGCGGACGGATGCAGCCGGGGCCCCGGAATCGCCGGAGCCGACGACCGGGCCGCTCGGCACCAGGTGCCAGGGGCCCTCGCCGAAGTCGGGGTGCTGCGGGTACTCCTCGTACACCCGCAGTTCGTTGCCGATCCGGCCGTCCTGGATCAACTCCCGCTCGCACCGGAGGTCGTAGACGGAGCAGAGCCCGCCGCCGCGCGCCGGGTCGGCGGTGACCCGGTACCGCTGGTTGGTGATGCAGACGCCCTCCACCGCCGTCCAGGGCTGCTCCGCGTCGCCGTCCACCAGGCGCCAGGTGCGCCAGCCGAGCGCCGGCACGGAGGAAGCGAGGAACCGCAGCGTCCCCCGGTCGACGGCGCTCGGTACGGCCGCACCTACATCGTCCACGACCCTCACCGACCGTACACCGGCAGGGAGTTCGACCGTCACCAGGTCACTCCGGTCGAAGGAGAGCGTGTTGGTGACCACGACGGCCGCCCCCTCCCCCACCGTGGAGATCCGCGCCGTGAGCGCGTCCAGCGAAGCGTCCCGGACGGCGGCGGCCAGGTCGTACGCCTCCCGCCAGCCGCCCAGCAGGTCCAGGTACACCTGGTCCGACTCGGAGCCGGTGATGGCGTCGTGGTGGGCGCCGTAGGCGAGGTGGCGCCAGACCTTGTCCAGCGCCGCGCTCGGGTAGCGGCCGAGTCCGTGGACGGCGGCGAGGGTGGCGAGCTTCTCGGCGTCCACCGCCGCGACCTCGCCGGCCCGTTGGGCCTGCTTGGTGTCGATGTAGGAGACGTCCTTGCCGGTGTAGACCGGGTTCATGTCGCGGGTCTGGGGGCTGGGTCGCCGTCCCGTCGAGGCGAGTTCGGCGCGGACGGCGTCGAGGAAGTCGCGCGGGGTGGCGCAGACGAACCGGGGCCAGAGGTACTTGGCCGGCCAGGAGCGGTGGATCTCGGTGACCCACTTGTTCGGCGGGGTGTAGTCCGTCCCGACGGGCAGCAGCAGGTTCTTCGTGGCGCCGACGGGCTTGAGCTTGCGGTACAGCGCGTAGACGGCCTGCTCGGCGGTGGCGAGATCGGGCGAGGAGTCCATCCACCAGCCGGCCGAGTAGTGGTGCGGCATGTAGTGGGTGAGCACGCCCTCGCCGCCGGGGGCGATCCACTCGAACTCGCTCGGGAACTGCATCACCCGGGCGTCGTCCTCGGCCTCGCGGAAGTTCTTCTGGATCGGGCCCCACTGGTGGAACGGGCCGCGGGCCCAGGCGCTGCCGGTGAGGCCGGCCGCGGCGAGGTGGCCGGGGAACTGCGGGTCGTGTCCGAACACGTCGAGCTGCCAGGCGGTCTGCGGGTCGCCGCCGAGGATGTCGCGCTGGTAGCCGATGCCGTGGACGAGGTTGCGGATGGTGGCCTCGGCGCCGGTGAGGTTGGTGTTCGGCTCGTTGTAGGTGCCGCCGACGAGTTCGACCTGCCTCCGCTCCAGCAGCAGCCGCAGGGTCGCGCGGCGTTCGGGATGCTGGTCGAAGTACGGCTTCAGGTAGTCGACTTCGGCGAGGACGAACTTGTACACCGGGTCCCGCAGGGCGAGGTCCAGGTGGGCGTCGACGAGTGCGAAGCCGTTGCGCTCCCAGCGGGGCCGGGTGGTGGCGTCGGCGGCGAGCAGGTCCCATGGGGAGGTGTAGGCAGCCTGGGTGTTCCACCAGACCGGGTCGTAGTGGAAGTGCGAGACCAGGAACATCGTCCAGCCCGGTTCGGCAACCTCCAACACCCCTTCCGCACGGGCGTCTTCGCAGCCGACCGTGACCGGGATCCGGTCGCCCGGCCGGGCTTCGGCGGCGATCTCCAGCGGGACTTCGACCGGCCCCGTGCCGGTCGCCTCGCCGCGGACGCCCGGGCCGCTGACGGTGATCCGGGCGGCGGCCGGGCCCTCGATCGTCACCCGCAGGAGCTGGCGCGGGGCGTCCTCGGGGCCGACGAACAGGTCGGTGCTTTCTACGGCGGTGATGGTGACCGGCACGGGGGTGGTCCTTTCCGGAGATCGAACTTCCGAAGACCAGGGCGGGGCTATACGCCCCAGGCCTCGAACTCGTAGATGCGGGCGGCCGGATCGGTGGTCTGGGTCGGCTTGGTGACGACCAGCCGCACGTAGCGGGCGGTGGTGTTCACCGGATGGGTGGTGGTACCGGCGGTGTTGCCGGTGACGGTGGCGACCGTCGTCCAGGGGTCGCTCGTGCCGGACCGGACCTGGACGGAGAAGTCACGGGTGTTGTACGAGGCGCTCTCGCCGCCCGCCGACGCGTGCTTGACCACGAACTTCGACAGCTGCTTCGCCGAACCGAGGTCCACCTCAAGCCACTTGGCGGAGGTCAGCGTGCACCACTTGTCGCTGTTGCCACCGCTCACACTGCCGTTGACGGCCTTGCCCGGGCCCTCGTTGGTGTTGCACTGGCCGGAGGCGGTGGCCGGCCGGTTGAGCGCCAGGTTGGCGGAGGTCGGCGGCGTGCTGTTCCACCCCACGCTCGTCGAGGCCGCGTTGGAGCGTCCGTAGGTGGTGGACACGGCCTCGACGTCCAGCGTGGTGGCCGCTTCGCCGCCGGCCCGGTCGAGGCGGCCGACGAAGTAGGCGTCGTTGGGCGTCGCGCCGAGGAAGGTCCGGCTGCCGTCGGCGTTGCGCCGGTACACCTCGTAGTGGTGCACGTTGCCGCCGGGCGCCGCCGTCCAGGACAGCCGCAGGGACTGGCTGGAGCCGGCCGTCACGTCGCTCGCGCCGAGCACGGTGAGGCCGCTCGGCGCCGCCGGGGTCTCCGCCGCGCCGTCGTACACGGCGATTCGGCCGACCCGCAGGTCGTACGCGGGGTCGGAGCCCTCGACCCGGAGTGCGATCTGGGCGATGGTGCGGCCCGCGTACGGGGAGAGGTCGAGGGTGTGGCGCTCCCAGCCGCTGCCGGCGTCCGCTCCGACGTCGATCGTGGTGAAGCTGTTCGGCGCGTCGGTGAAGGCGACGGCGGCCTTGAGCTTGGTCGGCCCGGCGGCCGGGGTCTTGACGACCAGGTCCAGCTTGGTGGTGGCGGCGACCGGCAGCTTGGTCTCGTACAGCCGGACGGTGTTGGCGGCGTCCAGGGTGCCGGTGAGCCGCAGCGAGGAGCCGCCCTGGTAGGAGTCCGTGAAGTCGACGGACGGGGTCAGCCTGCTGCCGCCGGAGTCGACCACCCAACGGTAGGTGGGCGGGACGTCCTGGAGCGAGAGGTTGTTCCAGCCGCCGGTGGCGACCCGGATGCCGGCCGCGTTGTAGAAGTCGCCCTGCCCGGTGTCGAAGTTGGTGACGAAGGGCTTGGCGGTGATCGGTGAGGACTCGGCGACGTAGCCGGCCAGGCCGGGCCAGCTCGACGAAAGATCCGTACGGGACGGGTCGTTGGCGGCGCCGACCCAGTAGCGGGCGTCCTTGGCGTAGAAGTCGGCGCGGTCGGTGGCGGACTTCCAGGTCCACTCCGGGCGGTAGAGGCCCAGCGAGGTGGTGTGCGGGCTGCCGGGCGGGAAGAGGGTGTTCCAGTCCACCGAGGAGTTGTAGCCGTTGGCCTCGGTGTCGATGCCGGAGTAGAGCTCGTACTCGCTGCGGCCGAGTTGGCGGGCGAGTGTGCGCGAGGAGTCCAGGCCGCCGGCCGACCAGTCGAAGTTCAGGAACATCGAGTCCGAGGTCCGCTTCGAACCGTCCTGCAGGAAGGGCGAGTTGGCGGAGGTGAGGGCGTTCTGCCAGTTGACCGAGCCGGAGGTGGTCATCGCGTCGTACCACATGAACTCGGTGCCGCTCTGCGCCTTGGTGTACTGCATGAGGTTGCGCAGCTCGCCGGCGAGGGTCGAATCGCCGCCGCCGGTCTCCTGGTTGATGAACCAGCCGTCGAAACCGTAGTACTGCGCGGCCTGGGTGAGCTTGTCGGCGACGGGGTAGCGGCTGCCGGACTTCTGGACGAAGTCGCGCACCCACTGGAGCTGGCCGCCGTACGCGGCGGGCGGGAAGAGGACGGTGCCGTAGACCTTGACGCCGTTGCGGTGAGCGGCGTCGATCACCGTCGGGTTGGGGGCGAGGATCAGACCCTCGCTCGCCGAGCCGCCCCAGAACACCAGCTTGTCGACGTACTGCCAGTAGCCGAAGGCGTAGTAGTTGGGGTCGCCGGAGCCCTGCGAGGGGTTGTTGGAGGTGGGGGCGAAGGAGACCAGCGAGGCGACCTTCCCTTCGCCGGTACGGGCGTTGGGGTTGGCCTTGAGCACCGGGTCGCTGGTGCGCGGCTGGAGCGGGACGCGGGAGCGGTTGAAGCGGGCGTCCGGGTCGGTGGCCGGGTCCCAGGTGAGGATGGTGCCGGGGTACCAGTAGGAGGCGAAGGGCTGGCTGCCCGGGCCGGCCGCGGCGGTCGGCGCCACCGCGGAAGCCGCGGCCGGTGGCGGCGCGGCCCAGGCCGCGGGGGTGGCGGTCAGCACCGCCGTCGTTAAGGCGGCGCTGAGCAGCAGAGGAAGGCGTCGTGACATGCGGGGCTCCGATCGCGCGGAGGGGGTGGGGGCGGGCCGGCCGTCGCGTACGGGGCCCGGGGTGCATGCGGGCGGTGCCGGTGCTGGAAACGCGTGCCAGGAAACGCGTGCCGGGAAACGCGTGCCGGAAGGCCGAAGGATTCCGGAGCAGAGCGCGCCGAGCGGGCCCGCTCGGCGCTGCGAGGCTAAACCGGTTCAGAATCGCTGTCAACGACTCGCGCAGCAACCACTCCGGAGGAGGAACCGGAGCTGGAACCCGCGACGGACGCGCGGCTCAGGCCACGGAACCGGCTCCGCCACCCCCCGGCGGCGAGGTGGACTCCCGCACGGTCAGCCGCGGTGTCGGCATCTGCAGGTCCCGCCCCGGCCCGGCCTCGTCCAGCGCCTCCAGCAGGCTGCGCGCGACCTGCTCGCCGAGCGCGAAGGTGTCCCGGCTGAGCGCGGTCAGCGGCGGGTGGACGATCCGGGCCAGCACCGAGTCGTCGAAGGAGACGATGGACAGCTCCCCGGGCACCGCGACGCCCATCTCCCCGGCCACGCCGAGCCCCGCGACGGCCATCACGTCGCTGTCGTACACGATCGCGGTGGGCCGCCGGGCCCGGGAGAGCAGGGTGCGGGTGGCGGCCGCGCCCTCGGCGTCGCTGAAGTCGGTGGGCACCGACACCGCCTCCTCCAGGCCGAGCCGGCGCGAGGCGTCGCGCAGCGCGCGGATCCGCCGCTGGGTGTGCTGGAAGTGCGGCAGCCCGGCGAGGTGGGCGATCCGGCGGTGCCCGATGGCGGCCAGGTAGTCGACGATCGAGAGCATCGCCTCCCGGTCGTCGGCCCAGATCCGCAGCTGGTTGCCGCCCTTGCCGGGCCCGCCCAGGACGACGGCGGGCAGCCCGAGTTCGTCCAGCACCGGCAGCCGCGGGTCCTTGACCTGCAGGTCGACCAGGACGAAGCCGTCGACCCGGTGCTCGGAGGCCCAGCGGCGGTAGACCTCGATCTCGGCGGCGGTGTCCTCGACGACCATCAGGTGCAGCGCGACGGAGCTCGCCGAGAGCACCGCCTGGAGCCCGGAGAGCAGTTGGCTGAAGAACGGCTCGACGCCGATGGTGCGGGCCGGGCGGGCGATCACCAGCCCGACGGCGTCGGCCCTGGCGCCGCCGAGGGCGCGGGCGGCGCTGTGCGGGCGCCAGTTCATCTCCTCGGCGACCCGCAGGATCCGGGCCCTGGTCGCCTCGCTCACGCCCGGCCGGCCGTTGAGCGCGAAGGACACCGCGCCCTTGGAGACACCGGCCTGGCGGGCGATGTCGGCGATCGTCGGTCTGCCCACAGATCCCGACTCCTCTCTTGACAGCCAAGTTTAGGCCGGAGCATAGTCCCTGCCAGAGCTGGACCGGTTTAGTTATGCAGGTTCTGAAACACACCCCCCACCCCATCCCAGAACCCCAGGACCACCGGGAGACCCTCATGCGAAGAATTTGGGCGGCACTGACGACAACGGCCCTCACCGCCGCCGCACTCACCGGCTGCGGGCTCGGCTCCGGCGACACCGGGAACAGCGACAGTGTGGCGAGTGCGGCCGCCACCGGCGAGGTCAAGGGCAAGGTCTCGCTCCAGACCTGGGCGCTCAAACCGAAGTTCACTGCCTACATGCAGGGCGTCATCGACGGCTTCAAGAAGAAGTACCCCGGCGTCGAGGTCGAATGGCTCGACCAGCCCGGCGAGGGCTACTCCGACAAGGTGCTCAGCCAGGCCGCCGCCGGCACCCTGCCCGACGTGGTCAACCTCCCGCCCGACTTCGCCCTCCCGCTCGCCAGGAAGGACCTCCTGCTGGACGTCGCCAAGGCCGACCCCAAGCTCGCCGACGAGTACGTCGCCGGCGGCGTCGACGCCTACCGCTACGCCGGCCTCCAGGGCACCTTCGGCTACCCCTGGTACCTCAACACCGATGTCAACTACTGGAGTTCGGACCTCCTCACGCAGTACGGCCTGGACCCGAAGAAGCCTCCGACCACCCTGGACGAACTGATCGCCCAGGCTCGGGTGATGAAGGAGAAGTCCGGCGGCAAGGCCTACTTGATGAGCCGCAAACCCGGCATCGGCGACCTCTACAACGCCGGTGTGAAGATCATGTCCGACGACGGCAAGAGCTTCACCTTCAACACCCCCGAGGCCGCCGCGCTGCTCGACAAGTACCGCGACGCCTTCAAAGCGGGCCTGCTGCCGAACGACGTCCTGACCAACACCTACGCCGGCAACTCCAAGCTCTTCAACGCCGGCACCGTCGCCTGGACGACCGCCGGCGCCAACTACATCACCAGCCTCGCCACCGACAACCCGACGCTCGCCCCGAAGGTCGTCCCGTCCCCCGCGATGGCCACCCCGCCGCTGTACGTCCAGGGCCTGTCCATCCCCAGAAGCACCAGGAACCCGGCCGCCGCGGTCGCCCTCGCCCGCTGGGTCACCAGCGCCGAGAACCAGGCCGCCTTCGCCCACCTGACCAGCATCTTCCCGTCCACCAAGGCTTCGGCGAACGACCCGTTCTTCAGCAGGAGCGACGGCGGCAACGCGGGCGACGCCAAGGTGATCGCCTTCAAGTCGCTGGCCGAGGCCAAGCTCATCCAGCCGGTCCAGGTCGACGACGCGATGAGCACCATCGTCAACCAGCAGATCGCCCTGGCCATGAGCGGCGACGCCGGCTCCAAGCAGGCGCTGGACTCCGCCGTCGAGCAGTGCAACAAGCTGCTCAAGGGCTGAGCCCGCGCCCGGGGCTGATCCCCGCTCCCACACAACCGCCCCACCCGGCACCGGCGCAGCGGCGGGCCCCGCACACCCGCCGCTCCCGGGAACGACCCGCACCCGCCCCGCACCCGCACCATCCCCCCGGCCCCACTCCCGGCCCAGGAAGGCAGGCGCATGACCCACCGGCGTTGGTTCACTCCCTGGCTGCTCGCCGGGCCCGCGATCGTCTGGCTGGCCGTCTTCAACCTCTGGCCGGCCGTCAACACGGTGATCCTGTCCTTCACCAACGCCAAGCCCCTGGGCGGTGGGCAGTTCACCGGCCTGGAGAACTACGGCCGGCTGCTGGACGACGAACAGCTCGCCGACGCCCTGCTCAACAGCATCGTCTTCATGCTGGTCTGCCTGCCCCTGCTGACCGTCCTGCCGCTGCTGCTCGCCCTGCTCGTCCAGCGCAGGATCCCCGGCATCACCTTCTTCCGCACCGCCTTCTACACCCCGGTGATCGCCTCCGCCGTCGTGGTGGCGCTGATCTGGGGCTGGGTGCTGGACGACCGCGGCCTGGTCAACGGAGTGCTCCAGCAGAGCGGGCTGACCGACTCCCCGGTGTCCTTCCTGACCGGCCGCTGGCTGCTGCTGTTCAGCGCGATCGCCCTGACCGTCTGGAAAGGCCTGGGCTACTACATGGTCATCTACCTGTCCGCCCTCGCCAACGTCCCGCGCGAGCTGCACGAGGCGGCGGCCGTGGACGGTGCCGGGCCGCTGAGCCGGTTCCGGCACGTCACCCTGCCCGGGGTCCGGCCGACCATGGTCCTGATCTCCGCGCTGATCTCGGTGAGTTCGCTGCGCGTCTTCTCCGAGCTGTACGTGCTCTCACACGGCCAGGGCGGCCCCGGCGGGCGGGACATGTCGGTGGTGATGCTGATCCAGATGTACAGCCGCGGCTTCAACGGCCACCTCGGCTACGCCTCCGCGCTCAGCCTGCTGCTGTTCGTCGTCACGCTCGGCCCGATGCTGTTCCTGATGCGGCTCAACCGGAAGGCGGCCTGACCCCGTGACCACCAGCCGCACTCCCGCGACCAGCGTCCGCCCTCCCGCGTCCACCGCCCGCACCAGGGCCGTGCACGGCCCCCGGGGCTCCCGGGGCTCCCGGGGCTCCCAGGGCTCCCGGGGCTTCAACACCCCCTCCCCCGCCGACACCGCCGTCCGCTACCTGCTCCTGCTGCTCGTCCTGCTCCTGGTCATCGGCCCCTTCCTCTGGCAGCTGTCCACCTCCCTCAAGGGCCCGGCCGAGGACGTCTACACCAGCACCCCGGCCTTCCTGCCCGACCAGCCCACCATCGGCAACTACGGCAAGGTCGCCGACACCGTCCCGGTGTGGACCTACGCGCTCAACTCGGTGATCGTGGCCGCGGTCTGCATCACCGGCAACGTGGTCGGCTGCACCCTGGCCGGCTACGCGCTGGCCCGGCTGCGCTTCCGCGGCGCCAAGCTGCTCCTCGGCCTCCTCCTCGCCACGCTCGTCCTGCCCGGCGAGGTCACCATCGTCTCCCAGTACGTGCTGGTGCGCAGCCTCGGTCTGGCCGACACCCTGGCCGGCGTCGCATTGCCGGGCTCGGTCGCGATGCTCAACGTGCTGCTGATGCGCACCGCCTTCGCCGCCGTCCCGGCCGAGCTCGACCAGGCGGCGCTGGTGGACGGCGCCAACGTCTGGCAGCGGCTGTGGCACATCGGCCTGCCGAACGTGCGCGGCATGCTCAGCGTGATCGTGATCTTCACCTTCATCGGCGCCTGGGACGACTTCCTCTGGCCGCTGATCGTGCTCAACGACCCGCAGAAGTACACCCTCACCGTCGGGCTGCAGTACCTCAACGGCACCTTCTCCGCCAACCCCCGGCTGATCGCGGCCGGCACCATGATCGCCTTTCTCCCGATCGTCGTGGTGTTCGGCGTCTGCCAGCGCTTCTTCTTCCAGGGCGTCGAGCAGGGAGCCGTCAAGGGCTAGGCCTGCCCCCGGGGCGTCCTGTGACGCGCCCCAGGCGAAGTCCGGCCCCGGCCCACCGTCCGTACGCCCCACCACCGTCGAGGAATCCACCGAAGATGACCGGCACCCCGCAGGCGCCCCGTTTCGGCGTCAACTACACCCCCACCGTCGGCTGGTTCCACCACTGGCTCGACTTCGACCTCGACTCCGTACGCGCCGACCTCGACTCCATCGCCGCCCTCGGCCTGGACCACGTGCGGGTCTTCCCGCTCTGGCCGCTGTTCCAGCCCAACCGCACCCTGATCCGCCCGCGCGCCGTCGACCAGTTGGCGGCCCTGGTGGACGCGGCCGGCGAACGCGGGCTGGACGTCGCGGTGGACGGGCTGCAGGGCCACCTGTCGAGCTTCGACTTCCTGCCCTCCTGGACCCGGACCTGGCACCGGCGCAACCTCTTCACCGACCCCGAGGTCGCCGACGGCCAGGCCGCCTACCTGCGCACCCTCGCCGAGGCGCTGAACGGACGGCCCAACTTCCTCGGGATGACGCTCGGCAACGAGATCAACCAGTTCTCCGGCGCCCCGCACCCCGACCCGGACCGGGCCACCCCCGCCGAGGCCGAGGCCTGGCTGCGCCGGATGCTCGCCGCCTGCGAGGCGGGCGCCCCCGGCCGGCTGCACCTGCACGCCTCCTACGACGCCGCCTGGTACCTGGACGAGCACCCGTTCACGCCCTGGCACTCGGCCCGGATCGGCGCCGCCACCGCCGTGCACTCCTGGGTGTTCAACGGCACCGCCCAGCGCTACGGCGCCCGCTCCACCGCGACCGCGCAGCACGCCGCGTACCTGGTCGAGCTGTCCAAGGCCTGGGCGGAGGACCCGGCCCGCCCGGTCTGGCTGCAGGAGGTCGGAGCGCCCGCCCCGCACATCGCCCCCGGGGACGCCGCGCGCTTCACCGGCGCCACCGTCGAGGCGGTGCTGGACTGCCCGGACCTGTGGGGGGTCACCTGGTGGTGCTCGCACGACGTGGACCGCTCGCTCGCCGACTTCCCCGAACTCGAATACGGCCTGGGCCTGTTGACCACCGACCGGATGGTCAAGCCGGCCGGCATCCGGCTCGCCGAGGCCGCCGCCGAGGCCCGCCGCTGCTGGCAGCCGCCGAAGCCGCGCGGCACCGCCGTGGTGGTCGCCACCGGCGACGAGGTGAACTCCCCCGAGCGCTCGGTCTGCGGCCCCGGCGGTCCGGTGTTCGAGGCGTTCATGCGCCTCACCGAGGCCGGGGCCCGCCCGACCACCGTGCTCGCCGAGCGCGCCGAGGACCGGGCGCACCTGGCCGCGCGCGGCATCACCGAGGTGGTCCGCCCCGAGGACGTACGTTCTCCCTGACCCACCGCCCCGCCGACCGACCGACCCGCTGTCCCACCGACCCGCTGTCCCATCGCCCCACCGACCCACCGACCCTCCCGCGACTGTCCCTCCCGCCTGCACGCAACGGAGCCTGCCGACATGCACGATGACCGCACCCTGGTCGAGTCCCGCCTCAAGCGAGTCCTGGAGGAGCGCATCCGCCCGGCCGTCTACCCCGAGTCCGTCCCGCTGGAGGTCGGCATCTGGACGGCGCCGGGCGAGCCCGTCCCGGTCGCCGAGGGCCTGGCCGCCCCGCGGACCCCGATCGCGGTCGGCGACTCCTGGGGCGCACCGTGGGGCACCAGCTGGATCACGGTGACGGGCACGGTGCCCGAGGCCTGGGCGGGGCGCACCGTCGAGGCGCTGATCGACCTGGGCTTCGACGCCAACATGCCCGGCTTCCAGTGCGAGGGACTGGTCTACCGCCCGGACGGCAGCCCGGTGAAGGGCCTGAACCCGCAGAACCAGTGGGTGCGGATCGCGTCCCCGGCGGCCGGCGGGGAGCAGGTGCTGCTGCACGTCGAGGCCGCCGCCAATCCGGTGATCCTGGACTACCACCCCTTCCTGCCCACCGAGTTGGGCGACAAGGAGACGGCCGGCGACCGGCCGCAGTACCGGCTGGCCCGGATGGACCTCGCCGTCTTCGACGAGACGGTCTGGCAGCTGGTGATGGACCTGGAGGTGCTCGGCGAGCTGATGGCCGAGCTGCCGGTGGAGGGCGCCCGCCGCTGGGAGGTGCTGCGCGCGGTCGAGCGGGCGCTGGACGCCGTCGACCTGCAGGACGTCAACGCCACTGCGGCCCGGGCACGTTCGCACCTCGCCGGGGTGCTGGCGGCGCCCGCCGTGCCGTCCGCGCACCGGATCAGCGCGATCGGCCACGCGCACATCGACTCGGCCTGGCTCTGGCCGCTGCGCGAGACCGTCCGCAAGGTGGCCCGCACCACCGCCAACATGACGGCGCTGCTGGAGGACGAGCCGGACTTCCTCTACACCATGTCCCAGGCGCAGCAGTTCGCCTGGATCAAGGAGCACCGCCCCGAGGTGTACGCCCGGGTCCGCAAGGCCGTGGCGGAGGGCCGGTTCGTCCCGGCCGGCGGCATGTGGGTGGAGTCCGACACCAACATGCCCTCCTCTGAGGCGATGGCCCGTCAGTTTGTGCACGGCAAGCGGTTCTTCCTGGACGAGTTCGGCGTGGAGAACCACGAGGCCTGGCTGCCGGACACCTTCGGCTTCGCCGGCGGCCTGCCGCAGATCATCCGCAACGCGGGCTCCCGGTGGCTGCTGACGCAGAAGATCTCCTGGAGCCAGGTGAACCGGTTCCCGCACCACACCTTCCTGTGGGAGGGCATCGACGGCACCCGGATCTTCACCCACTTCCCGCCGGTGGACACCTACAACTGCTCCATGAAGGGAAGCGAAATCGCCCACGCGGCACGGAACTTCAAGGACAAGGGGGTGGCCCGGCACTCGCTCGCCCCGACCGGCTGGGGCGACGGCGGCGGCGGCACGACCCGCGAGATGGTCGCCAAGGCGGCCCGGATGCGGGACCTGGAGGGCTCGGCCACCGTCCGCTGGGAGAAGCCCGCCGAGTTCTTCGCCAAGGCCGAGGCCGAGTACCCGAACCCGCCGGTCTGGGTCGGCGAGCTCTACCTGGAGCTGCACCGGGCCACGCTGACCAGCCAGGCGAAGACCAAGCAGGGCAACCGGCGCAGCGAGAACCTGCTGCGCGAGGCCGAACTCTGGTGCGCCACCGCCGCCCTGCGCACCGGCGCCGGGTATCCGTACGAGCAGCTGGACCGGATCTGGAAGACCGTCCTGCTGCACCAGTTCCACGACATCCTGCCCGGCTCGTCCATCGCCTGGGTGCACCGCGAGGCCGAGGCCACGTACGCGGCGCTGGCCGGGGAGTTGGAGGAGCTGATCGGCGCGGCCCAGCGGGCGCTGGCCGGGCAGGCCTCGGGCGGGCGGGAGTTGGTGTTCAACGCGGCGCCGCACGCGCGTTCGGCGGTGCCGGCGGGCGGCGCCTCGGCCGCCGCGGTGGACGGCCCGGACCGCCCGGCCGACACGGACTGTACGGCGGTCGAGCGGCCCGGGGGCGGCTTCACGCTGCGCAACGGCCTGGTGGAGGTCGTGGTGGACGCCGACGGCCTGGTCGCCTCGGTGGTCGAGGTCGCGAGCGGCCGGGAGACCGTCGCGCCCGGCAGCCGCGCGAACCTGCTGCAACTGCACCCCGACTTCCCCAACATGTGGGACGCCTGGGACGTCGACCAGTTCTACCGCAACACCGTCACCGACCTGACCGGCGTGGACTCCCTCACCGCCTCGTGCACTGCCGGGCGGGCCTCGGTGCGGATCGCCCGCTCCTTCGGCTCCTCCACCGTCGTGCAGACGCTCACCCTGCGGGCCGGCGAGCAGCGCCTGGACATCGACACCGAGGTCGACTGGCACGAGACCGAGAAGTTCCTCAAGGCCGCGTTCCCGCTGGACCTCCACACCGAGCGCTACGCCGCCGAGACCCAGTTCGGCCACCTCCACCGGCCCACCCACACCAACACCAGCTGGGACGCCGCCAAGTTCGAGGCCTGCAACCACCGCTTCGTCCACCTGGAGGAGCCCGGCTGGGGCGTCGCCCTGGTCACCGCCTCGACCTACGGCCACGACGTCACCCGCACGGTGCGCGACGAGGACGGCGGCACCACCACGACCGTCCGCTTCTCGCTGCTGCGCGCCCCGCGCTTCCCCGACCCGGAGACCGACCAGGGCCTGCACCGCTTCCGGCACGCCCTGGTCCCGGGCGCGACGATCGGCGACGCCGTCCGCGAGGGCTACCGGATCGGCCTGCCCGAGCGCCGCGTCACCGGCTCTGCCGAGCGGGTCGCGCCGCTGGTGGCAGTGGACGAGGACGCGATCGTGGTCAGCGCGGTCAAGCTCGCCGACGACCGCAGCGGGGACCTGATCGTCCGCGTCTACGAGGCGGGCGGCGGCCGCGCCCGGGGCCGGCTGACCACCTCCTTCCCGCTGGCCGACGCCGTCCCCTGCGACCTGCTGGAACGGCCCTGGGACGGCACCCGCGGCGAGGTCGCGGTCGAGGACGGCTCGGTGCGCCTGGCGCTGCGCCCGTTCGAACTGGTCACCCTGCGGCTGCGCGCGGCCGAGTAGCGACAGGGCTCCGGGCCCTGCTCTACGCTGTGCGGCGCCCCGCCCCTCACCGGCCGGGGCGCCGCCCCTACCTCCACTGGAGCCCATCGTGCCTTCCACGCCGCTGTTCGCCGCCGTCGACATCGGCGGCACCAAGATCGCCGGAGCGCTGGTCGACGGCGCCGGGCGGCTGCGGCACTCGCTCCGGCTGCCCACCCCGGCGACGGAGTCGGGCGCGGCCGTGCTCGCCGTCGTGCACAAGGTGCTGGACCAGCTCTCCGGCACGGCCGACTGGGCCGCCGTGACGGCCGTCGGGATCGGCAGCGCCGGCCCGGTCGACCTGGTCGGCGGCACCGTCAGCCCGGTCAACATCCCCGGCTGGCGCGGCTTCCCGCTGGTCGCCGAGGTCGCCGCGCACCCGGCGGTGGCCGGGCACCCGACAGCGGCCGGGCACCCGATAGCGGCCGGCGGCGCGCTGCCTGTCCGCCTCGCCGGGGACGGCGTCGCGATGGCCGCCGCCGAGCACTGGCAGGGCGCCGCCCGGGGCGCCGCCAACGCGCTCTGCCTGGTGGTGTCGACCGGTGTCGGCGCCGGGCTGGTGCTCGACGGCGCCGTGCGCCCCGGCCCCAGCGGCAACGCCGGGCACCTCGGGCACATCACCGTCGACCTGGACGGCGAGCCCTGCCCCTGCGGCTCCCGCGGCTGCCTGGAGGGCCTTGCCAGCGGCACCGCGATCGCCCGCCGGGCCCTCGCCGAGGGCTGGCGGCCGGACGGCGAGGACCGCTCTGCCCGCGCCGTCGCCGCCTCCGCCGCCGCGGGGGATCCGGTCGCGCTCGCCTCCTTCGACCGCGCCGCCCGGGCCCTGGCCGCCGGGATCGCAGCCACTGCCGCCCTGGTGGACCTCGACCGGGTGGTCATCGGCGGCGGCGTGGCCACCGCCGGGGACCTGCTGTTCGCCCCGCTCGCCCGCCACCTGGACCGCTACGCGGCCCTCTCGTACATCCGCGGCCTGGACGTGCGCCGCGCCGAACTCGGCACCGACGCCGGGCTGATCGGCGCCGCCGCCCTCTGCCGCTGAGCCACCTCCGCCGAGCCGACTCGGCTGAGTCACCTCGGCCGAGCCAGGGGATTCCCCTCGCCCACCGAGGAGTTCACGTTCTCCGGGCCCGACCGGACTCCCCGACGGCGCCGGACTCGCCCTTCCGGCAGGCGGGTCCGCCGACCTGCCCCCGGGCGCCGGGCCGGTCGGGCTGACCGGCCCGGAGGCGGAACTGCACCGGGCCACCACCGGGCCACCACCGGGCCGCCACCGGACGAAGCCCGGCGCGACCGCTCGGACGGACGCAAGCCCTCGGGCGCCGGGTACCGGCGCTCAGGCCGGCGTCGGGTGCCCGAACAGCAGGTCGTAGCCCGCCGGAAGCTGCTCGACCACCCGGTCGACCAACTCCCCGGGAACGAGGTCCGCCAGGGTGCTGAGCACCGCCCCGATGTCCCACTGCGCCGTCGCAGGGGTCGCCCCGTCGATCCAGCCGACCACGGCCTGGACGAAGCGTTCGGCGGTCAGCGGCTCGCTCGCGGGCTGGGCGTCGCGCAGCAGCGAGGCGTACGTCCCGGGCAGCGCGTCGGCGAGTTCGCTCCGATCGGAGCCCACCAGGTGCTCGCCGAGCAGGGCGAGCACGACCCGGGCGGCGTGGTCGGCCTCCGCCTCGCCCCGGTACTCGCCGCGCTCCACGACGCGGGCGAGGAAGTCCTCCCAGGAGATGGTCATCGTGTCCTCCTTCCGGTCGGCGGGACCGGTAGGGCCGACGGCGCTCTGCGCCTGGACCGGGGAGGGGAGGTCGCAGCCCGTGACCGCCGTGGGACGAACCGGTTGCCCGTGCTGCTCAGCGTAACTCCGCCCGGGGCGTTCGGAACCGGCCGGGCACCGGGAAGCCGGTCCGGCGGATCGACGCCGTTGTCGATCACGCCGCCGGCCCGGGCACCGGCCCGGGATCGCGCGCCGCCACAGCACGGCTACAGCGCGGTGCGGCTGCGGCCGGCACCGATCGGACGCCGAGCGGTCCTCAGCCCGCCGAGGCGCGACACCGCCGCCGCGGCCTGCGCGCGGACGACCGCCCGCCACCGGCGGCCCCCGAGGCCACCGAGGTCACCGGCGTCACCGCGGTCACCGAGGTCACGCGCTGCGCCGGCGCCGTCGCCGTCGCGGTGGTCCTCGCAGAGGCCAGCGCGGCCTCGGTGCGCGCCGTGTCCGGCATAAACGCCGACAGAAAGCGCCGCTCGTTCTCGCTGAGTTTGCGCGAGCGGCCGGTCTCGCGGTCCCGCGCGACCACCACGGTCCGCGCCCGCATAAACGTCCGCGGATCCCGGCAGACATTCACCTCGACGTGCGCGGAACTCCGTCCGAGCCGTTCCACGGTGAGCCGGACCGCCAATGGCTCGGGCTGGTGGTGCAGCTGCTCCAGGTAATCGATCTCGTGCCGCGCGATGATGAATCCGGACGGGAACAGCGATTCCCGGACGGCGGTCGCGTGGTGGCAGAACAGGTCGTAAATCCCCTCCTGGATGTAGCCGACCAGCCGGGCGTTGTTGATGTGCCCGTTCTCGTCGACGTCGCTCCACCGGGTGGGGCAGGACAGCACGTGCGCGCCCGGGTGCACCGCGCTCACTGCTGCGTCAGCCCGGCACCGGCACCGGCGGGGAGCAGCGCGCGCTGGAGCCTGGCGTAGTAGGCGGAGTGTTCGGCTGCCATCCGGGCCGCCGTCCAGCCCTCCTCGGCGGCCTCCGCGGCCGCCTGGACGACCAGGCTGTCGAGCACCGCGTCGACCGACCGGCACAATTCGGCGACGGCCGCGAGCCGCTCGGTCACATCGGATCCGCCCGGCGCGTTCCGGGCCGGGAATGCGGACAGCGACTCGACCGCGAGCTGCAGATCGTCGAGCGTGTCCGGCCGGTTTTCCGAAGGGGAATTCCGCATGTTTTTCTCCATGACTCATTCGGCCATTACGGCCCGGTAGCTGGCGTTCGAATGCACCTGATCGGTGCCGACCCCCCGACGCCTTCGACGCTATCCCAGCCGACCGGGGTCGACGGATGGTTTTCGGACCGCGACGGGAAACTGACTTCCATCGGAGTAGTTTGCCGGGGTACACAATATGCCCCATCAGCCGAATGCTGTCCGCAATTCGGGTGGTATCGCCGACGCGAGCTCCAAGATCGACTACTCCGGGCCTCAGATCTGCTAATAGCCACTCCACCACCTCCCTCGTGCCGGTCCCACCCTGCCGCCCCGCCGCACCTACCGCCCCGCGACCAGGTCGGCGAGCCGGGCGATCGGCGAGGTGGTGGCCCGTCCGGTCGCCTCCTGCCGGTCGGCCGCGTGGTAGGCGGCGTACATCGCCTGCACCCCGAGCCAGCGCAGCGGTTCCGGTTCCCAACGCCGCACCGTGTGGCCCACCCAGGGCAGCCGGGTCAGTTCGCTGTCCCTCCCGAGCACCAGGTCGCACAGGGTGCGCCCGGCCAGGTTGGCCGTCGTCACCCCGCTGCCGACGTACCCGCCGGCCCAGCCGAGCCCGCTCGACCGGTCCAACTCCACGGTGGCGCACCAGTCCCGGGGGACACCGAGCACGCCCGCCCAGGCGTGGTCGATCCCGGCCGTCGCGGCAGCGGGGAAGAACCGGTCCAGGATCGCGCGCAGTTGGCGCACCGTCTCCGCCTGGGTGCTGCCGTCCGAGTCCGTCCGCGAGCCGAAGCGGTACGGGATCCCGCGTCCACCGAGCGCGATCCGGTCGTCGGCGGTGCGCTGCGCGTACATGTAGGCGTGCGCGAAGTCCCCCAGCACCTCGCGGCCCTGCCAGCCGGTCTCCGCCCAGAACCCGGCGGGCAGCGGCTCGGTGACGACCATCGCCGAGTTCATCGGCAGCCAGGTCCGCTTCTCGCCCCGCAGCCCGGCGGTGAACCCCTCGGTGGCGCGCAGCACATGGTCGGCGGTGACGGTGCCGAGCGGGGTGACAGCGCGGGGCCTGCGGTGGGCGGTCCCGGGGAGGCCGGGGAGGATCGCGCCGACGGCCGTCCCCTCGTACACCTCGACTCCCGCGTCCCGTACGGCCCGGGCCAGTCCGCGCACCAGCTTCGCGGGCTGGATCCGCGCACCGTACCGGGACCAGCAGCCGCCGAGCGTGCCGGCCACCGCTACCCGGTCCGTGGCCTCCTCGGCGCTCAACAGCTCGACCCGGTCCGCCCCGTACGCCCGCTCGGCCCGGACGAAGGCCCGAAGCCGCTCCAACTGCGGCCGGTTGCGGGCGACTTCCAGCACACCGCCGCGCACCAGGTCCGCGTCGATCCGCTCGGCGACCGTGACGTCGACGACCTCGCCGACGGCCTCGTCCATCACCCGCTGCATCGCCGCCGCCCGCTGCTGCCCGTACCGCCGGGCGAATGCGGCGCGCCCCGCGAAGCCGTTGTACAGCCAGCCGCCGTTGCGCCCCGAGGCGCCGTAGCCGCAGAAGCGCTGCTCCAGGACCGCGATCCGCAGCGAAGGGTCGGCCTTCTTCAGGTAGTAGGCCGTCCAGAGCCCGGTGTACCCGCCGCCGACCATGCACACGTCGACGTCCCGGTCCCCCGGCAGCCCGGGCCCGGGCTCGGGCACCCCGTCCGCCGCGTACCAGAACGACACCCCGCCGTTGACCGCCGCCACCGGACACCTCCTGCACCCTCGCCGACCTGCCCGGACGCTACCTCCGGACGATCGGCGTGGACCACCCCGCACAGTGCCAGGATCGCCGGCCGCGATCAGCCACCCTGTCAGTCCCGCAGCAGCTCCAGGGCTCGTGTCCAGCTGTACGCCCCCGGCACGAACTCCGCGACCCGCACCCCCATCGCCCGCAGCCTCGCCAGGCTCTGCTCGTACGCCGGATGCGCGGCCTGCGCAGCGCTCAGACACGGCTGGACGGCGACCGGGATCCCCCACCCGTAGGACTCGCAGAGGATCCCGAGCGCGAGCGTGTCCGAGATCCCCAGGGCCCACTTGTTGACCGTGTTGAACGTCGCCGGGGACACCACGATCGCCTCCGGATCCGGCAACGGCCGCGGCTCCCCCGGCCTGCGCCAGGCCGACCGGATCGGATACCCCGTCTGCGCGGTGATCGCCTCCGCGTCGATGAACCCCATCGCCTGCGGAGTGGCCACCACCCCCACCTGCCACCCCTCCGCCTGCGCGGCCGCGATCAACTCCCCGACCCCGCCCGCGACCCCCGCCGCACACACCACGACGTACAGCACCGGCTTCCGCACCTCGGACACCCCGCAACCCCCGCTCTCGAACACTCTCGAACCGTCGTCGGATCCCAGAACAGTAAGCCGCCGACACGGCCGGGGACGGTGTCAGTGGCTTCGGGGCCGTCGAAGCCGATGCCGCTGCCCGCCCCCGGTGAGCTCGCGGGGGCGGGCAGCGGCGTTCGCGGGGCCGGTCAGCCGATGGTGGAGCCGGCGATCGGGGCGGACAGCTCGACGGTCTCACCCTTCAGACCGGTCTTGACGAACTGCCAGGTGAGGCCACTGATGACGCCCTTGTCGAGCGGGGCCAGCTTGGCGAAGGCGGGCTGGCTGAGGTCGATGTGGGTGGAGTCGCAGGAGGGGCACTGGTCCTTGACCGGGACGGTGATGGTCTTGCCCTGGTAACTGACCTTGACCGAAATGCCCTTACAAACCGGGTCGTTGTTGGGGTTGGCGGTGGTCCACCAGGTGTGCGAGACGGCGACCAGCATCTGCGAGGAGGCGTTGATCTGGGTGCCGCAGGCGCCGTAGCCCGAGTCGGTGTAGTAGGTGGCCTTGCCGGTCATGGGCTTGTTGATCGGGATCGCGGCGCTGGCGGTGCCGGCGGTGAAGGCGATGAGAGCGGCTGCGGCGAGCGGGGCGCCCGCGAGGATCCTGAGGTTCTTGCCGATGGCGCGCATGATCGTTCCCTCCGGTTGCAGTGCTGGCAGACGTACTGCTGGTCATGGGCATGACAGAGCGAAGTCGCGCCTTCTGCAAGGAAGTTCAGCGACTCCGTGTCCGCCCGGTGAAGGGAACGTATGCGCCCGTCCTCGGTATGGTCCAGACCTCCGCGATGTTGGCATGAACACAAGGCAAGGATCTTTACGAATGCGTCCGAAGGGGCGAAGATACGTGACCGCACCGACACGGAGGGTGTTGACAGTCCGTCACCCGCATGCCCGCACCTCGCATGCCCGCACCCCGCACCGGAGGCCCCGTCCCATGCGTCGCACCGTTCTCGCCGCCCTGTTCCTCGGCGCCCTCCTGGTCCCGGCCGGCACCGCCACCGCTGCCGCCGCCGACTCCACCGCCACTGGCTCCACCCCGCGCGAAGTCAACCAGGGCTACAGCATCCCGGTCGGCGGGGTGACCGACCTCGGCGCACTGCCCGTCCTCGGCAGCCTCGGGCTGGACTTCGCCCGGCTCCTCGGCCAGTAGCATCCACAGCAGTCACGGAACGTAACGCCACGCCGCCATCCGGGCAGGCCGAAGCCCCGGCGCGGGAACCCCCGCGCCGGCCCGGAATTACTTCCGCTCCGAAAATTAGTAACCCCCGCACCCGCAGGACAAGGCCGAACGCCCGCGCGAAGCGCGCCCGCCATCCGCCCGCCATCCGCCGCAACGGGCCGACACAGTCCGCAAGCGGCCGAAACGAAGCGGCAACAGCCTTTCCCACCAGGCAAGATGACGATTGACAGGCGGGCGCGGGCGTCCGCACCATGAACCCCGAGCCCACTCGCAACGAGCCGGAAGGAGGGCCGATGCACACCGCCGTCCGCCCCGTTCCCCGCCGTTGCCGGCGCCGCTGTTGTCGCGGCGCGCTCGCGTTCTGACCGTCCGCACGACCGGACCGGCCCCCTTCACCCCGCCTTCCGTGCACCCTGCCGCGCCCTGCCGGGCGCCGCGGACCCGCGCCCCACCGCGCCCGCCACGCCCCGCCACACCCGTTGCGCATCACTCACCGTCACCACACGCACCCGAAAGGGCCCCGCCATGACCACCGTCCCGACCGCCCCGACCACCGTCCCGACCGCGACCACCACCTCGGCCACCACCCCCACCGCCCTGCGCCTCACCCCCGCCGCCGGCCGCCTCGGCGCCGTCGTGCACGACATACGCCTGGGCGGCGACCTCCCCGCCGAGACCGTCACCGCCCTCGAAGCCGCCCTGTACGAGCACAAGGTGCTCTTCTTCCGCGGCCAGCAGCACCTGGACGACGCCGAGCAGGAGGCCTTCGCCCGCCTGCTGGGCCACCCCGTCGGCCACCCCACCGTGCCCAGCGCGGACGGCCGCTACATCTTCGAGCTGGACGCCACCAAGGGCGTGCGCGCCAACAACTGGCACACCGACGTCACCTTCGTCCCGTCCTACCCCAAGGCCTCGATCCTGCGCGCCCTGGAGGTCCCGCCGGCCGGCGGCAGCACCGTCTGGGCGAACACCGCGGCCGCCTACCGGGACCTGCCCGCCCCGCTGAAGGTCCTCGCCGAGTCCCTGCGCGCCGTCCACACCAACGACTACGACTACGCCGCCCGGCTCGCCCTGCGCCCCGAGCTGGCGAACAACGCCGAGGTCGCCAAGCTGTTCCGGGACGTCTTCGTCTCCACCGCCTTCAAGACCGAGCACCCGGTGGTCCGGGTCCACCCCGTGACCGGCGAGAAGTCCCTGCTGCTGGGCGCCTTCGCGCAGCGGATCCAGGGTGTGTCCGGCGACGACAGCAAGGCGCTGATCGACCTCTTCCAGCGCTACGTCGAGCGGCTGGAGAACACCGTCCGCTGGGACTGGCAGGTCGGCGACGTGGCGATCTGGGACAACCGCGCCACCCAGCACTACGCGGTCGCGGACTACGGCGACGAGCCGCGCCTGGTGCGCCGGATCACCCTGGACGGGGACCTGCCGGTCGGCGTGGACGGCGCCCCGAGCCGCCTGCTGGAGCCGGCCGACCCGCCGCGGGTGCCCGGCCTGGTGCCCGCCGCGGAGCTCGAAGCAGCCCACTGACCCGCAACGACCGCCCCGCTACGACCGCCCCGAACCCGCCGCCCGACGACTCCCCGCGAACGAGACCATGCCCACGACCCTCCGCGCCGGCGATGACCGCCGGGACGCCAACGCCGCCGCCGTCCTGCGCACGGTGCTCGACCACGGGCCGATCGCCCGCAGCCGGGTCGCCGAGCTCACCGGGCTCAGCGCCTCGGCGGTCTCCCGGCAGACGGTGGACCTGGTACGGCTCGGACTCCTCAGCGAGCGGCCCGAGTTGGCGGGCGGCGGCACCGGAACGGTCGGCCGCCCGCAGCTCCCGCTGGCCGTGGACACCGACCAACTCGCCGTCGCCGGGCTGCACATCGGCGTGCCGTACACCACCTTCGCGCTGCTCGACCTGCGCGGCCGGGTGCTGCGGCGCAAGGAGATCTCCAACCGCGGCCGGACCGGACTCGCGGTGCTGAAGCCCCTGCTCGCACGACTGCCACGGCTGATCGACGCCCTGGCCGGCGGCCGTACGGTGGTCGGGCTGGGCGCCGTGAGCGGCGGCTCGGTCGATCCGGAGCGCGGCCTCGTGCTCCGCCACGGCCCGCTGGACTGGCAGGACCTGCCGCTGCGCGCGCTGCTGCGGGAAGCCACCGGGCTGCCGGTCCGGGTGGACAACCACGCCCGGGCGCTCACCCAGGCGGAGATCCTCTTCGGCCACCCGGCGGCCCGCCGCAGCATGGTCCAGCTGTTCGTCGGCCACGTCGTGGACGCGGCGCTGGCGGTCGCGGGCACGGTCCACCTGGGCCCGCCCTCGACCACCGGCGACCTCGGCCACCTGCCGGTCACCGGCACCGTCACCGACCCGGACGCGCAGAGCGAGGCGCGCTGCCACTGCGGCCGGCTCGGCTGCCTCTCGGTGGCCGCCTCCGACACCACGCTGTTCGAGGCGGCCGCCGCCGAGGGCGTCACCGCCGAGCCCGACCGCGCCCAGCTGATCGCGGCCGTCAAGCGCGGCGACCCGGGCGCGGACCGGCTGGTCCGCAACCGCGCCCGGATCATCGGCCGCGCCCTGGCGCTACTCGCCGACGTGGTCAACCCCGACCTGCTGGTCCTCACCGAGACCTTCTCCTTCCTCGACCCGCGCTACCTCGACGTCGTCCGCGCCGAGTTCGCGCTCCGCTCGCACCTGCGCCGGGACGCCGACCTGCTGATCGCCCAGCGGCGCGGCCCGGACGTCCTCGCCGTGGCGGCCGGCACCCCGGTGCTCGGCGAGCTGTACGCCGGGCCCGTCCGCGCGCTGGCCCACCACCACTGACCGTCGTCCCCCTCCCGAAGGACCGCCATGACCGCGCTCACCCGTCCCTCCGCCCCGAGCCGCCGCGCCCTGCTGCGCGCGGGCCTCGCCGGCGCCGGCCTGCTGACGCTCGCGGCCTGCCGGTCCGCCGTCGACGAGGCCTCGAACTCCGCGAAAACGGCGGGCAGTTCGGACGCCCCCCGGAAGGGCGGGGTGCTCTCCGTGGCCACCGGCGTCGACTTCACCCCGAGCCTGCTGTTCGCCCAGAGCGCCAACACCCTGGTCCAGCGACTCGTCTTCAACACCCTGACCAGGTACGACGACCAGCTCCGGCCGCAGCCCGAACTCGCCACCTCCTGGCAGGTCGCGCCGGACGGGCAGAGCGTCACGCTCAAGCTCCGCGAGGACGTGCTGTTCCACAGCGGCCGCCGGTTCACCGCCGACGACGTGGTCTTCGCGGTCAAGAACCTCCAGAACCCGGCCCGTTCGGCCCAGTTGCGCTCGACCGCCGCCACTGTCACCGACTTCCGCAAGAACGGCGACTTCGAGCTGACCCTGGTGCTCGCCCACCCGGTGAGCAACCTCTTCGACCTCTTCGAGTTCATGATCATCCCGGACTCCGGAACCGTCGAGGACGCCGTCGCCGGCACCAGGCTGATCGGCACCGGCCCGTTCACCCTCACCGACCGCAAGCCCGGCTCCTCGCTCACCCTCGCCCGCAACGAGACGTACTGGAACCCCGGCCGCCCCTACCTCGACGGCGTGGAGATCCGGATCGTCCCGCAGGCCGAGTCCCTGCTCTCCTCCCTCAAGACCTGCCAGACCCACCTGTCGTACAACGTCCGCGGCAAGGACGTGGCCGCCCTGCGCACCGACCCGCAGTTCCGGATCACGCAGTACGACACCGGCGCCGGCGCCCACTACATCGGCGTCAACGTCACCGCCGAGCACGTCGGCGACAAGCGCGTCCGCCAGGCCATCGCCTGGGCGGTCGACCGCGACCGCTTCGTCCAGCAGGCCCTCGGCGGCTACGGCAGCGTCTCCTCAATACCCTGGCCCAAGTCCTCCCCCGCCTACACCGAGGCCGGCGCGACCCACTACCGCCACGACCCGGACAAGGCCCGCGCCCTGCTCAAGGAGGCCGGACTGGAGAAGCTCACCCTGCCCTTCGCCCACTCCAGCGAGCCGGGCTCGACCGCGATCGCCCAGATCCTGCAGTACGACCTCCAGCAGGTCGGCATCGAGACGGTGCTCCAGCCCACCGACTCGCCGACCATGCAGAAGCAGCTCATCTCCCAGTCCATGCCCGCCCTGTGGACGCTCAGCCACGGCTTCGCGCAACTCCACCCGGCCACCCTCGCCGTGAGCGCCTACCCCTTCAACGAGGCCAAGAACAGCTCGCACTTCGCCTCCCCCGCCTACACCGACGTGGTGCAGCGGGCCTGGAACCGCAGCGACAGCGACAGCCCCGAGGCCAAGGCCCTCTACCAGCAGATCACCGACGTGCTGCTGGACGAGGAGTTCGTGATCGACCTCGCCATCGCCGGACTGGTCGAGGTCGCCGGCCGCAGGGCCCAGGGCGCCACGCTCAACAAGTTCGGCTACCTCAACCTCGACGACGCCCATCTGACGGCCTGAGCAGGACGGCCCGGAACCCGACCCATGCGCACCTTCCTCCTCAAACGCCTCCCCAGCGGACTGCTGGTCCTGGCCCTCGCCTCCTTCCTGGTCTTCCTCATCCTCCGCCTCATCCCCGGCGATCCGGCCACCTCCCTGGCCGGCCCGGACGCCTCCCCCGCCACCGTCGAGGCCATCCGCACCCAACTCGGCCTGGATCGGCCGCTGTTCGGTCAGTACCTCAGCTGGCTCGGCCACCTGCTCGGCGGCGACCTCGGCCCGAGCTACGCGATCGGCGGCCAGGTCGCCGACCTGATCGGCAACGGCCTCGGCGCCACCACCCAACTCGCCCTGGGAGCGCTGCTCCTGGTGGTACTGATCGCCCTGCCGCTGGCAGTGGCCGGAGCGACCGCCCAACGCCGACCGGCCGCCGCCGCGATCCAGGCATTCACCACCGCCGTCCTCGCGATCCCGCCCTTCGTCACCGGCGTCGTCCTGGTCCTGGTCTTCGCCGTCTCACTCCACCTGCTCCCGGCCGGCGGACAGCAGTCCCTGCTGGACGCCCCGGACCTCGCCGTCCAGTACCTGGCGATGCCCGCGCTCTGCCTGGCCCTGCCCAGCGCCGCCGTGCTCGCCCGCTACCTCAAGGACGGCATCGAACGCGCCCTCGCCGAGGACTACGTCCGCACCGCGACCGCGCTCGGCGTCTCCCGGCGGCGGATCGTCTGGCGGCACGCACTGCCCAACGCGCTGCCCTCCGCCGTCACCGTCCTCGGCCTGCAGATCGGCCAACTCATCGCCGGGGCCGTCCTGGTGGAGCGGATCTTCGCCTGGCCGGGCCTCGGCCAGCTGATCGAGCAGGGCGTCGCCCGCCGGGACTACCCGGTGGTGCAGGACCTGCTGCTGCTCGTGGTGGCAGTCTACGTCGCCGTCCAGCTGCTCACCGACCTCGCCTACGCCTGGCTCGACCCCCGGATCCGCTGGGAGTGACCCGATGACCACCGCCACCTTTCCCCTCAAGTCCCCCGCACGGCAGAGCCGTTACCTCTCCGGGCTGCGCACCTGGCGCGGTCTGACCGGCCTCGCCCTGGTCGGCCTCGTCGCCCTCGCCGGGCTGCTCGCCCCGCTGCTCACCTCCACCGACCCGAACGCCCAGAGCGCCCTCGCCCTGGCCGGTCCCGGCGCCGGACACCCCTTCGGCACCGACGACCTCGGCCGCGACCTCTACAGCCGGGTCCTGCACGGCATCGGCACCGACCTGGCCCTGATCGTCACCGCCGTCCCGATCGGCGCCCTGCTCGGCTGCTCGGCCGCACTGCTCGCGGCCACCTCCCGCTGGGCCGACCTCGCCGTCCAGCGGGCCTTCGACCTGCTGCTCGCCTTCCCCGGGCTGATCCTCGGCCTCGCCGTGACGGCCGTCCTCGGCCCGGGCCGCTGGCCGGTGGTGGTCGTCATCGCGCTGGCCGAAATCCCGGGCTTCGGGCGGCAGTTGCGGGCCGGGATCCTGGTCCAGCGGGAGCGCGAGTACGCCCTGGCGGCCCGCGTCGGCGGCGCCTCCCGGGCCCGGGTGCTGCTGCGGCACGTCGTGCCCAACGCCGTCGACCCGCTGATCGTGCAGACCGCCGTGGCGCTCTCGCTCGGCGTGTTCATCGAGGGCGCGTTGAGCTTCCTGGGCCTCGGGGTCCGCCCGCCGGAGCCCACCCTGGGCAGCATCCTCAGCCAGTCCGTCGCCTACCTCGCCACCGACCCGACCTTCGCGGCCGCCCCGCTGGCCGCCACCACCGCGCTGGTGCTCGGCTTCACGCTGATCGCCGAGGCCCTGAACCGGGGGATCCGCCGATGACCACCGCGCTCGACGTCACGGACCTCACCGTCCGGTTCGGAGGTACGACCTCCGCCGCCGCCACCACCGGCACCACCGCCGTCGACGGCGTCGGATTCACGCTGGGAGCCGGTGACACCCTGGGCATCGTCGGCGAGTCCGGGTCCGGCAAGTCCACCACCGCGCTCGCCCTGCTGCGGATGCTGCCGCCCGGCGGCCGGATCACCGCCGGCTCGGTCGAACTCGCCGGGCAGGACCTCGCCGCCCTCCCCGAGAAGGCGCTGCGCGCCCTGCGCGGCCGGCGGATCGCGATGGTCTTCCAGGACCCGATGTCCTCGCTCAACCCGGTCCTCACCATCGGCCGACAGCTCGACGAGGCGCTGCGCGCCCACGGAAGCCACCCGAAGAAGGCCGAACGCCTGGCCCGTGCCACCAAGTTGCTCGACCTGGTCGGCATCCCGGACGCTGCCGGCCGGCTGCGCGACCATCCGCACCAGTTCTCCGGCGGCCAGCGCCAACGCATCATGATCGCCCTCGCGCTGGCCCACGACGCCGAGGTGCTGGTCGCCGACGAGCCCACCACCGCCCTCGACCCGACCGTCCAGCAGCAGATCCTGCGGCTGCTCACCCGGATCAACCGGGAACAGGGCACCGCGCTGGTGGTGATCAGCCACGACCTCGGGGTGATCGCCCAGACCTGCCGCCGCCTGCTGGTGATGCGCCACGGCCGGGTGGTCGAGCAGGGCGTCACCGCCGAAGTCCTCGCCGACCCGCAACACCCGTACACCCGCGAGCTGTTGGCCGCCGTTCCCCGGCTGGACGAGCCCTCCCGGGCCGCCGCCAACAGCACCCCGGACCCCCGCCCCCTGCTCACCGTCCGCGGCCTGGCCAAGACCTACGGCTCCCGGCGGCGCTCCGTCACCGCGCTGCAGGGCGTCGACCTCGACCTGCACCCCGGCGAAACCCTCGGCCTGGTCGGTGAGTCCGGCTCCGGCAAGTCCACCCTCGCCCGGGCGCTCGTCCGGGCACACACGCCCTCGGCCGGTTCCATCCGCTTCCGCGGCGAGGAGCTGGGGCCTGCCCGGGGCCGCGGCAGCCGTCGCGGCGGGCCGCACCGCGAGGTCCAACTGGTCTTCCAGGACCCGTACTCCTCGCTCAACCCCCGGATGACCGCCGGGCAGATCATCGCCGAGCCGCTGATCGCCCACGGTCTCGGCGGCCGGGAACAGCGCGCCGCCCGGGTCGCCGAACTGCTGGAGCAGGTCGGCCTGGACCCGGCCACGGCCGACCGCCACCCGCGCGCCTTCTCCGGCGGTCAGCGCCAACGCATCGGCATCGCGCGGGCGTTGGCGCCCGAGCCGAGCGTGCTGATCTGCGACGAGCCGGTCTCCGCCCTGGACGTCTCGGTCCAGGCCCAGGTGATCGACCTGCTCGCCCGGCTGCAGCGCGAGCTCGGCCTGGCGATCCTGTTCATCGCCCACGACCTGGCCGTGGTCCGGCAGGTCAGCCACCGGATCGCGGTGATGCACCAGGGCCGGATCGTCGAGACCGGCCCGGCCGACCGCGTCGTCACCGCGCCCGAACACCCTTACACCGCCGAACTCCTGGCCGCCGTCCCGCGCCTGGAGACCGCACGAGCCACCACCCGGAGCAGCACATGACCACCACCCCCGGAGCGAACCCGCGCCGGCGCGACCCGTACGCCGGTTTCCCCGGCACCGTCGGCCGCACCTTCCGCGAGTCCACCCCCGCCTGGCCGCAGCCGGTCCGCCCGCGCGAGGGCGCCCCCAACATCGTGGTCGTCCTGATCGACGACATGGGCTACAGCGACATCGGCCCGTTCGGCGCCGAGATCCCCACCCCGACCCTGGACCGCCTCGCCGCCGGCGGCGTCAAGCTCGCCAACTACCACACCATGCCGCTCTGTTCGCCCGCCCGGGCGGCCCTGCTGACCGGCCTCAACCCGCACCGCGTCGGCTACTCCTTCGTCGCCAACGCCGACCCCGGCTTCCCCGGCTACGGCATGGAGGTCGCCGGGGACATCCCCACCCTCGCCGAGCTGCTGCACGACGCCGGGTACGCCACCTACGCCGTCGGCAAGTGGCACCTCACCCGCGACTCCGCCTCCAACGCCGCCGACGACCGCGCCAACTGGCCGCTGCAGAAGGGCTTCGACCAGTACTACGGCGTCCTGGAGGGCCTGACCAGCCTCTTCCACCCGCACCAACTCGTCCGCGACAACAGCCCCTTGGACATCGACGAGTTCCCCGACGACTACTACTACACGGACGACATCACCGACCAGGCCATCAAGATGGTCAAGTCGCTGCGCGCCCACGACGACGACAAGCCCTTCTTCCTCTACCTCGCCCACAACGCCGTGCACGGCCCGCTGCAGGCCAAGCCCGCCGACCTGGCCCGCCACCGGGGCCGCTACGACGGCGGCTGGGACGAGCTGCGCCGCACCCGCTTCGCCCGCCAGCTCGCCGCCGGCCACTTCCCGCCCGGCACCGAACTGCCCGAGCGCAACTCCGAGGCCGGGTACGAGGTCGGCCCCTGGGACGAACTCACCGACGTCCAGCAGAAGTTGTACGCCCGCTACATGGAGGTTTACGCGGCGATGGTCGACAACGTCGACCAGAACCTCGGCCGGCTCACCGACACCCTGGCCGCCCTCGGCGAACTCGACAACACCATCATCGTGTTCACCAGCGACAACGGCGGTACCGGCGAGGGCGGCGCCGAGGGCACCCGCAGCTACTTCAGCCGCTTCGTCCACCACCCCGGACTCCCGGACGACTGGAACCCGGACGTCCAACGCGAGATCGACCTCATCGGCGGCCCGCAGAGCCTGGTCCACTACCCGCGCGGCTGGGGCATGGCCTCCAACACCCCGTTCCGGCTGTACAAGGGCCAGACCTACGCGGGCGGCGTCCGCGTCCCCTTCGTGCTCTCCTGGCCGGCCGGCCTGCCGCGCGCCGAGGGCGACGACGGCGTCCGCGCCCAGTACCAGTACGTCACCGACGTCCTCCCCACCCTGCTCGAACTCGCGGGTGTGGCAAGGCCGTCGGAGCGCCGGGACCGACCCGTCCAGGAGCTCGACGGCACCAGCTTCGCCGCCGTCCTGCGCGACGGCGCCACCCCGAGCACCCACCACGAGCAGTACTGCGAGATGACAGGCAACCGCAGCTACTACCGCGACGGCTGGAAGCTGGTCACCCTGCACCGCCCCGGCACCCCCTACGACGACGGCGAGTGGGCGCTGTACGACCTGCGCACCGACCCCACCGAGATCCACGACGTCGCCGCCGACCACCCCGCCTTGGTCAAGGAGCTGTCCGCCGCCTGGGAGGCGGCCGCCTGGCGCAACGGCGTCTTCCCGCTGGCCGACGGCAGCGGCGCCCTCGCCCTGCGCGGCCCCGGGACGGACCGGCTGCGCCGCCCGCTCACCCTGCTGCCCGGCACCCCCGAGCTGGAGCGCTACCGCTCCTCCCGGCTGATCTCCTTCCGCTCCTTCACCGTCGAGGTCGCGCTGGACGGCTACCGCGACGGCGACCAGGGCGTCCTCGTCTCACACGGCGACCAGGGCGGCGGCTACAGCCTCTACGTCGAGGACGGCCGGCTGCGTCTCGCCTACAACCAGTACGGCGAGCTGCTGGAGGCCGACGGCGGCCCACTGGCGGCGGGCACCCGACGGGTCACCCTGGAGGCCACCGCCGTAGCCGACCTCAAGTGGGAGTTCCGGCTGCTCGTGGACGGCGCCGAGCCCCGGGGCGGGGTCGGCCGGCTCGGCCCGGTCCACCAGCTGATCGGCATGGCGCCGTTCCAGGGCATCAGCGTCGGCATCGACCGCAAGTCCCCGGTCTCCTGGCCGGTGCACGAGCGCCACCGCGCCTTCCGCTACACCGGCGCGCTGCACTCCGTCACCTACCTGCCCGGCGCACCGGCACCGTACGACCCGGAGACGGTCGCCCGGGCGCTGCGCGAGGCGGCAGCCGCCTTCGAGTAGCACCAGCCCTCGCCTAGGGCCTCACGCAGGCGACGGACCTCCGGGAACGGCCCCCCGGGATCCCCCCGCCCGGGTTACCCTCGTCCCGCGCGGCGACCGTCCCGCGCGGGAGAACGAGGGGGGAACGGGTGATCGGGGACCTGCTGCCGGAGGCCGTGGTGACCGTGGTGGCGTACGACGACCCGCCGGAGGCCCGGCTGGAACCCGAGGAGGAGGCCGTCCTGGCCCGGGCGGTCGACAAGCGGCGCCGCGAGTTCACCACCGTCCGCCACTGCGCCCGGGCCGCCCTGGCCCGGCTCGGCGTGCCCTACCGCCCGCTCGTCCCGGGTCTGCGCGGCGCGCCGAGCTGGCCGGACACCGTGGTCGGCAGCCTCACCCACTGCGACGGCTTCCGCGCGGCCGCCGTGGCCCGGGCCGGCACCCTGGCCTCCGTCGGCATCGACGCCGAGCCTGCGGCACCGCTGCCGGAGGGCGTGCTGGACGTCGTCGCCCTGCCGGTCGAGCAGAAGCGCCTCGCCGAGCTGGCCGGCGCGCACCCGGGCACCCCGTGGGACCGCATCCTGTTCAGCGCCAAGGAGTCGGTGTACAAGGCGTGGTTCCCGCTGACCGAGCTGTTCCTGGAGTTCAGCGAGGCCGAGCTGGACCTCTCCCCCGACGGCACCTTCACCGCCCGCCTGTTGGTCCCCGGCCCGGTGGTCGGCGGGCGCCGCGTCGACGGCTTCGACGGACGCTGGGCCGTCCGGGAAGGGCTGCTGGCCACCGCCATCGCCGTCGAGCCGTAGGGCCTGTCCGGCGGAGCCCCGCCGTGAAGCCCCGTTCCCGGCCCGGGCATATCCTCGACCCCGTGACGGTGACCTATGTGATCGACGGCAGGAAGATCGGCACCCTGGAGGACTTCTGGGACGTCGTCGGGCAGGAGATCGGCGACGACGGCTACTTCGGCCGCAACCTCGACGCCTTCGCCGACTGCCTGCGCGGCGGCTACGGCACGCCCGACGACGAGGACTGGGTCATCGAGTGGCGCGACCACGAGGTCTCCCGCCGCAACCTCGGATACCCGGAGACCGCGCGCCAACTGCAGCTGCGGCTGGCCCGCTGCCACCCCGCCAACCGCGAGTACGTCGCCGCCGAGCTGGCCGCCGCCCGGGCGGGGAAGGGGGCGACGGTCTTCGACTGGCTGGTCCGGATCATCGAGGAGGAGCACCCCGGGGGGCTGCGCCTCGCGTAGTCGCTCCCCGAGGACCGCCCCCGCCCGGGCCTACATCACGTCCGAGAGCCGGACGAAGCGCCGCCCGGCCGCGAGCATCCCCGGTACCGCCGCCGCCACCCCGGGGGCGGTGCCGCCGCCCGGGTGGTTCAGGTGGCCGATCACGATCGCGCCCGGCCCGGCCGACGCGACCTCCTGCCGCACCTGGGAGGCGCTGAGTGTCGCCCCGCCGTCCCCGTTCACGGTGAAGCCGGCGACGCGTTCGCCCAGGTCGGCGACGATCCGGGTGGCGACGTCGTCGTAGTGCGCGGTGCCGGAGCGGAAGAAGCGGGGCGGTTGCCCGAGCAGTGCGGCGAGTTTGCGCGCGTTTCCCGCCACCTCGTCGTACACCTCGCCGACGTCGCTGGTCCCGGCGATGCCGTAGGCGGAGCGGCCGGTGACGGAGAGCGGACGGTGGACGGTGCCGTGGTTGCCGATCTCGAACAGCGGGTCGGCGGCGAGCTGCTCGAACTCGTCCGGGTTGGCGTCGATCCAGCGGGCGTTCAGGAAGAGCGTGGCGGGGACGGCGTGCGCGCGCAGGAAGTCGATCAGGTCGGCGTCGTAGCCGTTGCCGCCGGGGCCGCCGCAGGCGTCGAAGGTGAGCGCCGTCGCGCTCTCGCCGTCGGGCAGCTCGGTGATCACCCCGGGGACGTCCAGTCCCCAGTCGGCCGGGCTCGCCTCGCCGTACCGCTCGACCACCTCGGCCCGGGTCGGCTCCTTCTTGGGGGCGGCGGTGGCCGGGGCGGCGGTGGCCGGGGCGGCGGTGGCCGGGGCCGGGGCGGTCGGGTCCGCGGGCGCCGGGGTGGCCGCAGCCGTCGGCGCAGCAGCGGTCTCCGCCGGTATGCCTGATTCCGTGCCGGACGCCGTCACCGGGGCGGAGACCGACGGTACGGGCGCCCCCGTCCCCGCCCCCGACACCGCCGTCCTGGCTCCGCACCCCGCCAGCGCGCCCCCGGCCACCACCATGAGCAGCGTCCGCCGACTCACCGCCACGTCCGCCTCCCGGCCCATAAATCGTCATATAAACCGCTTACACGACTATGAACCGACCATTCGTCACTCCCCGCAACTCGCCCCCACCCCCGGCCGGCCCCCTCTTCACCGACCCGCCCGGCCCCCGTGAGCCCCGACTCACCCCCGGTTCACCCACCGGGGTAAGCCCGCGAGCGACCCGCCCGCCGCGCCCCGGAGACCACGATGCCGACCGACCCCACCGATCCCACCGACCCCACACAGCCCTGCGACCCCACCGATCCCGCCGCCCCCACACAGCCCCCGAACCCCGCCCGCCGCGACCTGCTCCGCACCGGCCTCGCCACCGGCGCCGCCACCGCCCTGGGCCTGGCCGCCACCACCGCCACCCCTGCCGAAGCCGCCGCCGCACCGCGCCAGAACCCGAACCCCGGCGACCGCGTCCTCACCCTCACCGGCCATCTCCCCACCGGCGCACCCGACTTCGTCCACCTCCCGGTCGAAGTCCCGGAGGGCGTCCGCGAGATCGCCGTCTCCTACGGCTACGACAAGCCCCCGGTCCCGGCCGGCACCCCCGGCAACTCCTGCGACATCGG
Organism: Streptomyces sp. 1114.5; assembly: GCF_003635085.1. Classification (NCBI taxonomy): domain Bacteria; kingdom Bacillati; phylum Actinomycetota; class Actinomycetes; order Kitasatosporales; family Streptomycetaceae; genus Streptomyces; species Streptomyces sp. 1114.5. The sequence goes on along the minus strand of NZ_RBXE01000001.1, from coordinate 4,150,783 downwards.
CATCTTCGACGAGCGCGGCACCGACCTCGGCGGCCCCGGCTTCCGCGGCTGGTCGGGCGGCTTCCGCACCGAGTTCAGCCTCGCCCGCGACGCCGCGACCCCCGGCTACCTCCCCGGCCCGATCAACCCCGGCACCTGGCACGTCGTGCTCGGCCCGTACCAGGTCGCCCCGCAGGGCCTGGACTACCGCGTCCAGGTCACCCTCCGGTTCGGCGCGCCCGGGCCGCACTTCACCCCGCACTACCCGGCGGAACGGGCCCGCGGCCGCGGCCGGGCCTGGTACCGGGGCGACTGCCACCTGCACACCGTGCACTCCGACGGACGGCGCCTGCCCGAGGAGGTCGCGGCCGGGGCCCGCGCCGCCGGACTGGACTTCATCGTCTCCACCGACCACAACACCAGCTCCTCGCACGCCGTCTGGGGCCCGCTGGCCGGCCCGGACCTGCTGATCCTCCCGGGCGAGGAGATCACCACCCGCAACGGCCACTGGCTGGCCCTCGGCCTGGAGGCCGGCCGGTTCGTCGACTGGCGCTACCGCTCGCGCGACGAGGAGTTCCCGCGCTTCGCCCGCCAGGTCCACCGCTCCGGCGGCCTGGTGGTGCCCGCGCATCCGTACTGCCCGTACGTCGCCTGCCAGTGGAAGTTCGGCTACGACCAGGCCGACGCGGTCGAGGTGTGGAACGGCCCCTGGACGTACGACGACGAGTCCGCGGTGGACACCTGGGACGGCCGGCTCGCCGTCGCCCTGCGCGAGGGCCGTTCTTGGCTCCCGGCCATGGGCAACAGCGACGCGCACAGCGAGCCGCAGGTCATCGGCTCCCCGCACAACGTGGTGCTGGCCGAGGACCTCACCCGGGACGCGATCCTGGACGGGCTGCGCGACGGGCGCAGCTGGCTCGCCGAATCCTCCGCCGTCCGACTGGAGTTCACCGTCACCGGGCACGGCCGCCAGGCCGGCATCGGCGAGGAGCTGACCGTCCCGGGAGACGCGCCGCTGGACGTCCGGCTCACCGTGGCGGGCGTGCCCGGCGGCACCGTCCGGCTGATCACCGACGAGGGGCAGATGCACCAGGAGCCGCTGCCCGCCGACGGCTCCGGCACGGTGGTGTGGCGCACGACGGCCTCGCTCGCCGCGTACGTCCGGGCCGAGGTGCGCCACCCCAAGGCGGACGGCACGCCGGGCAAGGGCAACGCGATGGGCCCGGACCTCCCCTGGGGCCCGATGGCGGCCCTCACCAACCCGATCGTCCTGCGCACCCAGGACCACTGACCGGCCACCGCCCCGGGCCGATCCCACGCCGAATCCCCCTGCCGCCCCACCCGCCGCCCCGGCCGTTCACCAGGCGGGGGACGACTCCGGCACCCGTTTGGACTAGGTTGATCCCCGAAACGCATCAGTCGTAGGGACGAGGCGGTCGGCTGTCCGGATCCGTGCCGACCAGCTCCTCCGCACTCCGACCGCCTCGCCCCGGCTACCCGCCCGTCCCCGGCCCGCGAAGGGATCAGCAGCTGTGAACCGTACGACCGAAGGTGGGCCGGAGCTCGGGGGCGGCCGGGGCGCCGGTGGCGTCGTCGTCCTTGTCGACCCGTCCGGGGCGGGGGACGGCCCGGTCGCGGCGCAGCTCGCACGGGAGCTGAACCCGGGCGTCCACCTGCGGACGGCCGACTTCCTGCGGGCCATCCGCGGCGACCAGCCGCCGCCCCACCTGCCGGAGGCCGGACGCCGGCACGCCGCCGCCCTGGCCGCCGCCGCCCAGGCCGCCTTCGCGTACGCCACCCGCGGCTACCAGGTCGTGGTCGAGTGCCGGACCGCCCCCGCCGCCCTCGACACCTTCCGCCGCGAGAGCCGCGCCACCGGCACCACCCTCCACTACGTCGTTCTCCACCCCGGCCCGGCCCCCGACGGCACCACCCACACCCTCGACACCACCGACCTCACCACCGAGACCACCACCAAGTCCGTCCTCGCCGCCCTCACCCACCGCACCCACCTCCTCGGCTGGTAGCGCGGGCCGGGCGCCGACGGCGCGCCCTACGCCCCCACGACGCCGTCGATGGCCTCGCGCAGGAAGTCGGCGTGCCCGTTGTGGCGGGCGTACTCGTGGATCAGGTGCAGCATCACCAGGCGCAGCGACACCTCGGCGTCCCATCGGGCCTGGTAGCCGGTGACGTCGAGGGAGTCGGCGGCGCGTTCGATGCGGCGGGCGTGTTCGACCTCGGTCTGCCAGGCGGCGAAGGCCTCGGCGCGGGTGGATCCGGTGGGGTCGTAGGCGGCCTGGTAGTCGCCGTCCGCGGACCAGACCAGCGGGAGGTCCTGGCCGTCGATCACCCGGCGGAACCAGGTGCGTTCCACCTCGGCCATGTGCCGGACCAGGCCGAGCAGGGTCAGTGTGGAGGGCGGGCTGGAGCGCTGCCGCAGCTGTTCGTCGGTCAGGCCCTCGCACTTCATGGCGAGGGTCGCCCGGTGGAAGTCCAGGAAGCCGCGCAGCATCTCGCGCTCACCGCCGGTCAGCGGCGGGGCGGGGCGTTCGTCGGGGACGTTCACGGGGACGTTCTCCTCAGGGTGTGGTCACGATCTCGGGAATCCCGCGGACTGTAGCGAACCGGCCGCCCGCCCGTCGGGGATTTTTCTCCCCCCGGTCCGATCCGCCGGTCCGATTCGGCGGCCCCATCCGCCTGTCACATCCGCCCGTCCTCCGGTGTCTTCATGCCGAACGACCCGAACGCACCACCACACGAGGAGGATTCCATGGCACTCCGTCTGCCGAAGGCCCAGCTGCCCACCGAGCTCGGCGAGAAGATGATCGAGGCGTTCGGCGCCGTCTTCGAGCCCACCGAGGTGATCTGGCACAACCCCGGGGTCGCCGCCGCGAACACGGAGTTCGCGGGCAGGCTCGCCACCTGGGACGCACTCGACGAAAGCCTCAAGTCCTTCGCCCACATGGCGGTGGCCTCGCTGGTCGGGTGCAGCTGGTGCCTGGACATCAACTACTTCCAGGCGCGGAACCAGGGCCTGGACCTGGCCAAGGCCAGCCAGGTGCCGAACTGGCGGGCCTCGGAGGCGTTCACGCCGCTGGAGCGGGACGTGATGGAGTACGCCGAGGCGATGTCCGTCACGCCCCCGACCGTCACCGACGAGCAGTACGGGGGTCTGCTCGACGCGCTCGGCCCCGCCGCGATGGTCGAACTCACCGCCTATGTCGCCTTCGCCAACATGGCGGCCAGGAACAACATCGCCAACGGGGTCTCCTCGCAGGGCTTCTCCGACTCCTGCGAGGTCCCGCTCGCCGGGCGCCCCGCCGCCGGAGGGCCGTCGGCATGACCGTGACCCCGGCCGCCGACCCCTTCGTCACCCACCGCAGCCTGCTGTTCACCGTCGCCTACGAACTGCTCGGCTCGGCCGCCGACGCGGAGGACGTGCTGCAGGAGTCCTGGTTGCGATGGGCCGGCGTGGACGAATCGCAGGTACAGGACGCGCGGGCGTACCTCGTCCGGATCGTCACCCGCCAGTCCCTCAACCGGCTGCGGACGCTGTCCCGACGGCGCGAGCAGTACGTCGGCGAGTGGCTGCCGGAGCCGCTGCTCACCAGCCCCGACGTCGCCGAGGACGTCGAACTCGCGGAGAGCGTCTCGTTCGCGATGCTCACCGTGCTGGAGACGCTGGGGCCGACCGAGCGGGCGGTGTTCGTGCTGCGCGAGGTCTTCGAGCTGCCGTACGAGGAGATCGCCGAGGCCGTCGGCAAGAGCTCGGCCGCCGTGCGGCAGGTCGCCCGGCGGGCCCGCGGCCACGTGGCGGCCAGGCGGCCGCGGGTGCGGGTGAGCCGCACCGAACAGGAGCGGGTGGTGGAGCGCTTCCTGGAGACGCTGCGCACCGGTCGGCTGCAGGACCTGATGGAGGTCCTGGCGCCGGACGTGGTCCTGATCGCCGACGGCGGCGGGATCGCGCCGGCCCTGCTCGCCCCGCTGCACGGCGCCGAGGCGGTGGCGGCCCTGCTCGCGCGCGCCCACCGGGCGCCGCTCGGGTTCGACACCGAGACGGTGTGGCTCAACGGCGCGCCGGCCGGCCGGATCGACCTCGGCGGCGAGCCCTCGGTGGTCAGCGTCGCCGTGGAGGACGGCCGGGTCACCCGGGTCTACATCGTGCGCAACCCCCGGAAACTGACCAGGATCGACGCCCCGGCCGACCTCTCCCGGTAGCCGCCCCCGGTCGCGTGGTGGTGTTCCGAGCCCCCTCGGAGCACCACCACGCCCCTTTTCCCACCAAGCACATCCGTCCATCACGTACCGTGTTCGGACCACCACCGGTTTGGGTACGTACCTCGGCGCGTCCGGCGCCCGGGCGCCCACCGAGCAGGAGACGCCCAGCGATCAGGAGACCCAGCGGCCCATGGACCACAACCGCATTCCCCCGACCGTACGCCAGACCTACGGCGCCGGTGACCTATCGAAGGCCGCCAGCTTCGCCGGCGGATTCATCAACTTCGGCGACTGGCACGGCATCGACCTCACCGCCCCCACCCCCGACGACCGCGTGCACAGCCAGGAGCAGCTGTACCGCCGCGTGCTGCGCACCTTCCCCGAGCCGCGCGAACAGCTGCGCCTCGCCGAGGTCGGCAGCGGACGCGGGCTCGGCGCCGCCCTCGCCCTGCGCGAGTTCCGCTTCGCCGCCGTCACCGGCGTCGACATCCACCCCGACCAGGTCGAACGCGCCCGCGCCGTCAACGCCAAGGCCCTGGCCACCTACCCCGACCGCCTCGCCTACGCCATCGGCGCCGCCGACGAACTCCCCTTCTCCGACGCCTCCCTGGACGGCGTCTACTCGGTCGAGGCCGCCCAGCACTTCCGCGAACTCACCGGCTTCGCGCACGAGGCCGCCCGCGTCCTGCGCCCCGGCGGCCGGCTCGCCGTCACCACCTTCTTCGCCGCCGGGGGCCCTGAGGTCGCCGAGCGCCTGAGCATCCTGCTCGCCAGCTTCGCGGACGGGCTCGACGTCCCGCACACCCTCGGCGGGTTCACCACCGACCTCGGCAAGGCCGACTTCACCGACGTCCACACCGAATCGGTCGGCTCCGACGTCTGGCCCGGCCTCGACCGCTACCTCGTCGACGTCGTCCCGCCCGGCCACTGGACCCGCAACTTCCTCCCCGCTTGGCGGGACGGACTCCTCGACTACCACGTCGTCACGGCCGTGCGCTCCTGAGCCGCTGCGTCCCGGACCCCCCGCCCGCCACCGTGAGCAGGGTGAGCGGGCGGGTCCCGGCGGGGGCAGAGCTCGGCACCGGCCTCAGGCCCGGAGGAACTGCAGCACCGCCAGCACCCGGCGGTGCGTCTCCTCGGCCGGCGGCAGGTCGAGCTTCATCAGGATGTTGCCGATGTGCTTGCCCACCGCCGCCTCCGACACCACCAACTCCCGGCAGATCGCCGCGTTCGACCGCCCCGCCGCCATCAGCGCCAGCACCTCACGCTCACGCGGGGTCAGCCGCTCCAGCGGGTCCCGGCGGCGGCGCAGCAGCTGCCGCACCACCTCCGGGTCCACCACCGTTCCCCCGGCGGCCACCGTGTGGACTGCCGCCACGAACTCCTCGATCTGCCCGATCCGGTCCTTCAGCAGGTAGCCGACGCCGCTGCCGTCCCCGGCGTCCAACAGCCGGGCCGCGTACGAGCGTTGCACGTACTGGCTGAGCACCAGGACGGGCAGCCCGGGGGTCCGTTCGCGCAGCAGCAGGGCCGCCCGCAGGCCCTCGTCGGTCTGGCCGGGCGGCATCCGGACATCGGTGACGACGAGGTCCGGCCGGTGCTGCTCGACCGCCACGCACAGCGACCCGGCGTCGCCGACCGCGGCCACCACCCGGTGCCCGAACCGGGCCAGCAGCCCGACCAGTCCCTCGCGCAGCAGGACGCCGTCCTCGGCGACCACCAACCGCAGGCCCTCCGCCGTCGGTTCACTCATCGTCGCCCCGCTCCTCCGTCGATCGGGGTGCAGGGGATCTCCACCCGCACCAGGGTCGGTCCGCCGACCGGACTGCTGACCGTCAGGATGCCGTCCACGACCGCGATCCGGTCGGCCAGCCCGGTCAGTCCGGTGCCGCATTCGGGGTTGGCGCCGCCGCGGCCGTCGTCCGCCACCTCGACCGTCAACCAGCCTTCCAGGTACCGTCCTTCGACGCTCGCGGTGCTCGCCCCGCTGTGCTTGGCGATGTTGGCGAGCGCCTCGGTGACGACGAAGTAGCCGGCCGACTCGACCGGCGCCGGCAGCCGGCCGGGCAGGTCGAAGCGGGTGGTGACGGGGATCGGCGAGCGGTCGGCGGCGTCCCCGCAGGCCTCCGGCAGGCCGTGGTCGGTGAGCACCTGCGGATGGATCCCGTTGATCAACTCCCGTAACTCGGCCAGGACTTCACCCGCCTCCCGCTGGGCGTCGGCGAGCCGGGCGACCAGCGGACCGTCCGCCGGCGCGTCCAGCCGGGCCAGCCCGAGCGCCATCGTCAGGGCCACCAGGCGCTGTTGGGCCCCGTCGTGCAGGTCGCGCTCGATCCGCCGCCGCTCCGCCTCGAAGGCGTCCACCAACCGGGCTCGGGAGCGTACCAGTTCACCGATCCGCTGCTCCCGCCCGCCGGGCGCCGCCAGCACCAGCCGGACCAGCGACGCCCGCGCGGCGGCCACCACCGCCACCGGATAGGCCAGCAGCGGAAGCAGCAGCAGCCCGGCCAGGCCGAGCAGCGCGGCGAGCACCGCCGAGTGCACCTCGACGACCTTGAGCACGTTCACCTGCTCGCCGTCGAGCACGAACAGCGGCAGCGCGGCGACGAGGTAGCCGGGCACGGCGAGCACGCAGCCGACCACTGCCAGGTCGATCGGCCAGAGCACGAACGCGGCGAGCAGCGCGAAGCCCAGCTCCCGCCAGGTCGCCTGTTCCCGGTAGCGCAGCCGTAACCAGGCTGCCAGGCCCGGCCGTTCGGGGACGCGGTGCGGGTCCGCAACGCGGCCGCCGTCCAGGTAGCGGACCAGGCGGCGCTCCCAGGCGGCGACCGGCAGCCCGGCCAGGCCCAGCGCCGCCGCCAGCGGCACCCCGATCAGCACCGCTGCCAGGGCCCCGGCGACCACCGCCGACAACAGCAGCCCGGCGCAGAGCAGCAGCCCGCTCACCCCGGTGACCAGCAGGTATCCGGCCGCCCGCCAGGGCGCCGAGGAGCGCAGGAAGCCCGCCCTGGCCACCGACGCCCAGGCGCTGCCCGTCCCCTGCCCGTCCTCCGCGACCGTCCCGGCCACCGCGCCCCCGCTCACCCTTGATCCCCTTGCCGCAGAAGTCCCGCCCGTACACCAACGCCCACCCTAGGCAGCGCAGCCCCGCCCGGCGGTAGGGTCTGGCCTACTTTCTCCGGCGTTACGACCTCTCGGCGGCCGCACACCGCCGGCACCGCACCCGGGCAGGGCCGGTAGGGCCACCCCTACCGTCCGGAGCGGCCCCTGACCCACCGTCGGACGTAGGCCCTGACGCACCGTCCGAAGTAGACCCTGCCCCGCCGACCGCCCCCGCCCCGGGGCGGTTCGCTGGAGGCCATGAGAATGCTGCGGATCGCCCTCGCCTCCCTGACCACCCGCTGGCCGTCCCTGCTCGGCGCCTTCCTCGCTCTCGTCCTCGGCGTCGCGATGACCGCCGTGATGCTGCTGGGCCTGGCCGCGGCGGTCGAGGCGCCGCCCGGCGGCGAGGAGTCGGTCTCGCTGGTCGCCGCCCTGGGAACGGCCGGCGGGGTGAGCGTGTTCGTCTCGGCGTTCGTGGTCGCCTCCACCTACTCCTACGCGGTCGTGCGGCGCCGCCGCGAGCTGGGTCTGCTGCGACTGGCCGGCGCGACCCGGGCGCAGGTGCGCCGTACGGTGCTCGCCGAGGCGCTGCTGCTGGCCGCGGCGGCGTCCGCCGTCGGCTGCGGGCTGGGCCGGTTCGGCGCGCCCCTGCTGATCCGGTGGCTGGCCGGGGTCGGCATGGCCCCGGCGGGTTTCGCGCCGAGCGGTTCCGTCTGGCCCTTGCACGCCGCGTTCTGGACCGGTCTGCTGGTCGCCCTGGGCGGGGTCGCGGTGGCCGCCCGCCGGGCGGGCCGGGTCGGCCCGCTGGACGCGCTGAGCGCGGCCGACGCCGACACCGGGGTGCTGACTCCCGGCCGGCTCGTGCTCGGTCTCGGCCTGCTCCTGGGCGCCGCCGTGCTCGCCGGTACCGCGCTGGCCACCGACCCGGCGGACCTGCTGCACCGCAAGACGTACACCACCCGGCCGATGTGGCTGATCTGCGCGTGCGGCCTGCTCTCCCCGCTGCTCGCGCCGCCGCTGGTGCGCGGGCTCGGCCGGCTGCTGCCCGCGCGGCTGTTCGGCCACGCGGGCCGGCTGGTGCGCGCGAACGCCGGCTCCGCGCTGCGCCGGACGGGGGCGGGGGCGGTGGCGGCGCCGGTGCTGGTGGCGGTGGCGCTGACCGGTTCGCTGGCGGGCGCGCTGGACACCGTGAGCGCCGCCCGTGGCGCCGAGGCCGCCGCCCGTACCTCCGCCGACCTCGTCGTCGTGCCCGGCTCGGCCCCGACGGCGCCGACGGCACGGCTGGTCGCGGCCCTGGGCACGGTCCCGGGCGTGGATGCCGTCTGCGCGACCGCGCCCACCCGGCTCGCCCTGGTCGAGCCGGACGGCGTCCCGGTGCGCGCCGAGGCCCGCGCCGCCGCCCCGGCCGGCCTGACCGCCCTCGCCCGGCTCCCGCTGCTGGCCGGCACCCCCGCCGCCCTGGACGACGACGCCCTGGTGCTGCCCGCCGAATGGGGCCGTACGGTCGGCGAACGGGTGCCGGTGATCCGGGCCGACGGCAGCCGGACGGCCCTGCGGGTCGCCGCCGTGCTGCGCGACGGCCTCGCTGCCGACGGGCTGTACGTCACCCCCGCCAACGCCCCGGGCGCCCGTGTCGACCGGATCGAACTCCGCCTCGCCCCCGGAGCCGACCGTACGGCCGCCCTCGCCGCGGCACGCGTCTCCGCCACGCCGTACGGAGCGACGGTGCTCACCCGGGCGGACTGGCTCGCCGTCGCCGCGCCTGCGACCGGCCGGATCGCCCGGCTCCGTACGGCCCTCGTGCTCGGCCTGGCCGTCGTCTACACCGGCATCACGCTCGCCGGCACCCTGCTCACCACCACGGCGGACCGCCGCCGCGAACTCGCCCTGCTCCGGCTGGCCGGCGCCACCCGGGCCCAGGTCGTGCGCCTGGTGACCGCCGAGTCGGTCCTGGTCGCGGCCGTCGGCGCAGCACTCGGCTGCGCCGTCACCGCCGCCCAACTCGCCACCATGCACGCCGCCTTGGCCGCCCTCGGCGTGCCCGCGCCCTGGGCCCTGCCCTGGCGTCCGGTCGGCCTGGTCACCGCGGGGGCAGTCGCCCTGGCAGCCCTGTGCACCGCCCCGGCCACCGTCTGGGTCCTGCGCGCCCGCCCGGTCATCGCCGCCGCCCGCTGACGGATCGCACCGCACCGCGACACACCGCAACGCCCCGCAACGCCCCGCGCCGAGGCTCAGCCGACCGCCACACCCGTCCGCCGCGCCGGCTCGGCCCCGGCGGCGGCCGGCCCGGCCAGGGCCGCCAGGCGGCGCAGGCTGGCCCGGCGCTGGAGCGCGCCGAGGCCGACGGTCGCCGCGCCGAGGGCCAGCCAGCCGGCCGGACCGGCCGCCATCACCGCACCGGTGAGCAGCAGCGGGCCCGCCGACTTCTGCACCGACTGGGACATCCCGGCCACCCCCAGGTAGGAGGCCTGGGCGCGCGGCGGCGCCAGGGAGACCGCGAGCTCCCAGGAGCTCACCGAGCGCAGCAGTTCCGCCAGGGTGATCAGCATCGCCGCGGCCAGCAGCGCGATCGAGGCCGTCCACGGCCCGCCGTCGGTGGCGAGCACGATCAGCAGGCAGCTGCCCAGCAGCGTCGCCCCGTACCAGCGCACCGCCGCGGCCGCCCCGCGCGGGCCCTCCGCCCAGGCGGAGATGCGCAGTTGGAGCACGACCACGAGCACGGTGTTGAGGACGAGGAAGACCGGGACGACGGCGTGCGGTGCGCCGGTGTGGTGGACGAGCCAGAGCGGCAGTCCGACGTTGAGGATCGAGTCGTCCAGGTTCAGTGGCATGTCGAGCAGGACGAACAGCAGGTAGCCCCGGTCCCGCCAGGGGCTCGGCACGGGCGTCGGGTCGCCGGCCGGCTGTTCCCCGGCGGCCGCCGCGGCCAGGCCGTGCCCACGGGGCTCCCGGGTGCGCCAGACCAGCACGGCGGCCAGCACGTAGGAGAGCCCGTTGGCGAGGATGAGCGCGCGGTAGGCGGTCGTGGTGCCGACGGCCAGTCCGATCGCCGAGACGCCCGCGCCGAGGGCGTACCCGGCGTTGGCCACGCTGCGGAACAGCGCCTGGTAGGTGCCGCGCCGCTCGCCCGCGACGCGGGTGGCGAACAGCATCTCCAGGGTCTTGGCGGCCCGTTCGGCCAGGCAGGTCAGGGCGACCACGGGCAGCAGCGCGGCGAAGTCGTCGACGACCAGCAGCAGGCCCATCGTGCCGAGCCGCAGCAGGTGGCAGCCGATCAGCAGCCATCGCACCGGCACCCGCTCGGCCGCCCGCCCGGCCAGCGGCGACCCGGCGATCCCGGCCGCCGCGCCGACTCCCAGCAGCAGGCCGAGCTGCCGGGCGTCCATCCCGCACACGTAGGTGAAGTACAGGACCGAGGCGGCCGCCCACACGCCGGTCCCGGTCCGGTCCACGCACTGTGCGAGCAGCATGATCCGCGCGTCCCGCCCGCCCGGCGGCTTCCGCAGCTGCGCCATCAGTCCGTTCCCCTGCATGGCAGGCCCCCGTTGCATGATCGACATCAATCTCGACATCAAGATACTTCATATCAAGACACCTGCGGAACCCCCATCTTCCCGAGCCCCCACCACCCGACCCCGAGCGCCCGGCCCCCTCGACGCGCCGCAGCAGGTGCGCCACACTCTCCCCAGCAGCACCCCGCGCTCCCAACGCACCGGCACGACGTCACGCCCACCGCACAACGGAGAGCCTCACCGTGACCACTCGCCACCCGCTGGAGATCGCCTTCTCGTCCGGACGCGCCGGTTCCGGCCCCGCCACCTGGGGCCAGCAGGCCATCTGGGACGCCGTCCGACGGCTGCCCCCGGCCGACGCGCCGCGCTACAACATCACCACCGCGGCGCCGCTGGACCCGGGGCTGCCGCTGCCCGTCCTGCTCGCCGCACTGGAGCGCCTGCTGCACCGGCACGACTCGCTGCACACCCGACTGCTCCCGCCCGACGACGACGGCGGCCCGCTGCGCCAAGTCGTGGACCCGGAAGGCACCTTGGGCATCGATGTCCGGACCGCCGGCGAGCGCGATGCCCCGGCGGAGCTCGGCGCCCGACTGCACGAGGAGCTGGCGGCGCAACCCTTCGACACCGCCGCGCAGTGGCCGATCCGGGTCGGCCTGGTGGTGGCGGACGACCTGGTCCGGCACATCAGCCTGGTGCTCTCCCACACGGCGGTCGACGGCTCCGGGATGAGCCGCCTGGTCGCGGACCTGACCGCGCTCTGCCTCGACAGCTCCCCGCAGGCGTCGGACGAGCTCCGCAGACCGTCCCAACAGCCGCTGGAGGAAGCCGGGTTCCAGACCTCCGAGCGCGGTGCACGCCGCGACGCGGCCGCCCGCCGGCAGGTCCTGCGCAAACTGCGCCAGGGCCCGCCCCGTCTGTTCCCGCCCGCCTCCGACCCATCCGCCCCGTTCCCCAACGCGGTGCTGCGCTCCCCCGCCCTGGCCCGCGCGGTCGAACGGGTGGCGGCCGCCCACCGGGTCAGCACCGGCTCCGTGCTGCTCGCCGCGACGGCCGCGATGACCGCCAGGCTCGCCGGGACGACCGAGGCCGTGCTGAACGTCGTGGTCAACAACCGCTTCCTGCCCGAGCTGGCCGACGCGGTGAGCGTGGTCGCCGGCGACGGCCTGTTCCATCTCCCGGACGCCACCGGCGAGTTCGGCGAGGTCGTGCGCCGCACCCACGCCGCCGCGATCGGCACCTACCGGCACGCCTACTTCGACCGGCTCGCCCTGGCCACCGAGATCGAGCGGCTGACCGCCGAGGGCGTCCCGCTCGCCGACCGGTCCTGCGTCTTCAACGACACCCGCGACCTGCTCCCGGCCGCCCCCGACCCGGGCAACGACCGGACGACCCTCAGCTGGCCGGTCGAGTTCGAGCCCCGCCCCGGCCTGACCTACGCCCTGGACGCCCTGCAGTCCCCCGAGGCGATCAGCCTGGCCATGACGGCGAACCCGGCCGTGCTCCCGCGCCCGGCGATGGAGCGTTTCCTGTACGGCATCGAGGAGTTGGTCCTCACCGAGGCCGACACCGGGGCGGGCAAGCCGGGCACCGAGGCGGGCGTCGCCCCACCCCGCTGACGCTTGAACCTGACACCGGTGTCAGGTTCTACCGTACCGGCATGACCACCACCACGGAATCCCTGCTCAGCCCGTACCGCCTCGGCTCGCTCGACCTCCCCAACCGCGTCGTCATGGCCCCGATGACGCGTTACCGGGCCGCCGAGGACGGTACGCCGCTGCCCGTCGTCGCCGAGTACTACGCCCAGCGGGCGAGCGCCGGCCTGATCGTCACCGAGGGCATCTGGCCCAGCAGCCGCGGCCAGTCCGGCTGGTTCCTGCCGGGCCTGGAGACGCCCGCGCACGTGGCCGGCTGGCGTGCGGTCACCGAGGCCGTGCACGCGGCCGGCGGGCGGATCGTCGCCCAGCTGATGCACGGCGGCCGCCAGGGCCACCCGCTCAACCGGCTGCTCGGCGACCTCCCGGCCGGCCCCTCCGCCGTGCCCGCACCCGGCCCGGTGCACGTCAAGGGCGGCGGCAAGGCCGAGGCCGTCACCCCGCGCGCGATGACACGCGAGGAGATCCGGCAGGCCGTCACCGACCACGTCGACGCCGCCCGCAACGCGCTCGCCGCCGGCTTCGACGCCGTGGAGCTGCACGGCGCCAACTCCTACCTCATCCACCAGTTCCTGGCCGACAACACCAACCTGCGCACCGACGAGTACGGCCCCCGCACCCTCGCCGACCGGCTGCGCTTCCCGATCGAGCTGGTCACCGCCGTCGCCGCCGCGATCGGCCCGGAGCGCCTGGGGCTGCGCCTGTCCCCCGGCAACCCGCAGTTCGGCATGCACGAGGCCGACCCGGCGCCGGTCTACCGGGCCCTGCTCGCCGAACTGGACGGCCTCGGCCTCGCCTACCTCCACCTCACCGACAACGACGACTACCCGGCCCTGGCCGACCTGCGTCCCCGCTGGTCCGGCCCGCTGATCGCCAACGTCGGCGAGAACCGCGCCGCCACCGACCGCGAGCGCGGCGAGGCGGTCCTGGCCTCCGGCGTGGCCGACCTGGTCTCCTACGGCCGCGCCTTCATCGCCAACCCCGACCTGCCGGAACGATTCGCCGCCCACGCCCCGCTCGCCCCCGTCGACCCGACCCACCTCTACGGCCAGGAGGCGACCGGCCTCACTGACTACCCGAGGTTCACCGACGCCGCGAAGTCGATCGACTGACGGCGGGCGCCCCCGTCCTGACCTGTCGTCAGTGCCGCCCGCCGAGGTCGGCCCCGAACGATGGTCCCGGTCCGCGACCTCATACCTCTCGCCGTCCGCCGCCTCACCGAACTGCCGGCGGCGGACGGCGCCGGAGCGGCCCGGCCGGCCGCTCCCGCGCGAGCGGCCGGCCGGGCCGCGCCCGTCACCCCGGCACACGTGCGGGCGTCAGTGCCCCGCGTCGTGCAGCGAGTTGGTCTCCTGGATCTTCTTCCAGGACTTGGGCTCCGCCGGCACCTGCGCAGCCTTGCCCGCAGCCGCACCCGCACCACCCGCATCCGCACCACCCGCATCCGCACCACCCGCATCCGCTCCCGCTCCCGGCGCGAGCGAGGCCGCCGCAGCGGTGCCGGCCGGCACCGGCCCGGTGGCCGGCTTCGCGGCGGTGAACAGCCAGGTGTCGAAGAGGTCGCCGAGCTTCTTGCCGGAGACCTTCTCGGCGTACGCCCGGAACTCCGGGATGGTGGCGTTGCCGTAACGGCGCTCGGTCGGCCAGCCCTTGAGGATCGCGAAGAACTTCTCGTCCCCGAGGGCGTTGCGCAGCGCCTGGATGGCGACCGCACCGCGGTCGTACACGGCGCCCGCGAACTGGTTGTCGGGGCCCGGGTCGCCCGGCTTGACGGTCCAGAACTTGTCGTCGGCCGGGTGCGAGGCGTAGACGTAGTCGGCCAGCTCCTGCGCGGTGCCCTCGTTCTCGTGCTCGGACCAGAGGAACTGCGCGTACCGGGCGAAGCCCTCGTTGAGCCAGATGTCGCTCCAGCGCGAGAGCGAGACGCTGTCGCCGTACCACTGGTGGGCCAGCTCGTGCACGACCACCGAGGTGTTGGAGCCCTTGGCGAACTGCCGGGGGCTGTAGAAGACCCGGGTCTGGGTCTCCAGCGCGAAGCCGGTCGGCACGTTGGGGACGTAGCCGCCGACCGAGCTGAACGGGTAGTCGCCGAAGTAGCCGCTCAGCCAGTCGACCAGTTCGCCGGTGCGCTCGACGCTCGCCTTGGCCGCGTCCGCGTTGTCGCCGAGGTCCTTGCTGTACGCGTTGTAGACCGGCAGCCCGCTCGGCGTGGTGTCGGTGGTGACGTCGAACTTGCCGACCGCGAGGGTGGCCAGGTACGTCGCCTGCGGCTTGTTCTCGCGCCAGCTGTAGCGGGTCCAGCCGGCCTGCGAGGAGGTGCCGGCCAGGATGCCGTTGCTGATGACCTGGTTGCCGTCCGGCACCAGCACCGAGATGTCGAAGGTGGCCTTGTCGCTCGGGTGGTCGTTGCTGGGGAACCACCACCACGCCGACTCGGGCTCGCCGGCGGCCACCGCGCCGTCCGGCGTGCGCAGCCAGGCGGTGAAGCCGTACTTCTTCACGGTGGACGGCACGCCCTTGTAGCGGACCACCACGGTGGCCTGGCTGCCCTTGGCGAGCGGCCGGGCGGGGGTGACCTCCAGCTCCTGCTCGCCGCTGGTCCGGAAGGTCGCGGGCCGTCCGTTGACCCGCACCTCGGAGACGTCCAGCCCGAAGTCGAGGTTGAACCGGGAGAGGTCCTGGGTCGCCGTGGCCAGGAGGGTGGTGGTGCCTTCGAGTTCATCGGTGGCGGGCTGATACTTCAGCCGGATGTCGTAGTGGGAGACGCGGTATCCGCCGTTGCCGTAGGTCGGGTAATAGGAGTCGCCGACCCCGGCCGCACCGGGTTGGAAGTCGGATGCCGAGGCGGGAACGGCCAGGAAAAGGCTCAGGGCACTGGCAGCAGAGACGATCAGCCTCTTGCGCACGTGGTCCTCCAGGGATCACCGGAACGATGGGTTGGATCGATCCTTGTCCCGGCGGTGCCCGCTCCACTCCCCAATCGTGAGATGTTCATGAAAAGAAACGCGCCGAAATGACGCCGTCGCGGCACGGCCGCAACGGCGTCACGATCCCCACCCGCACCCCCAACCCCTCAGGCCCCACCCGCCCCTCAGGCCCCGAGCACCACCGGCGCCCGCACCAGCGATCCGTACTCCGTCCACGAGCCGTCGTAGTTCTTCACGTGCGGGTACCCCAGCAGCTCGGTGAGGGTGAACCAGGTGTGCGCGGACCGCTCGCCGATCCGGCAGTAGGCGATCACCTCGCGCTCCGCCTCCACCCCCCGGCCCCCGTACAGCGCCCGCAGCTCCTCCGCCGAGCGGAACGACCCGTCGTCGTTGGCCGCCTGCGACCACGGGATGTTGACCGCCCCCGGGATGTGCCCCGGCACCTGCGCCTGCTCCTGCGGCAGGTGCGGCGGCGCGATCAGCTCGCCCCGGAACTCGGCCGGCGAGCGGACGTCCACCAGCACCGCGTCCGCGCCGGGTTTGGCGAACACCTCGGCCTTGGCCAGCACCTCGTCCCGCATCGCCCGCAGCTCCGGCCGCTCGGGCCCGGTCAGCCGGTAGCCGGTGTGCTGGTAGTCCATCACCTCCTGGACGAGGTCCCGGCCCTCCAGCTCCCACTTCTTGCGCCCGCCGTCCAGCAGCCGCACCGGCCCGAAGCCGCGCAGCCGCAGCAGCCAGTAGGCGTACGCGGCGAACCAGTTGTTATTGCCTCCGTACAGCACCACGGTGGTGTCGTCCTCCACCCCGGCCGCCCGCAGCAGGTGCTGGACGCCCTCGCGGTCGGCATAGTCCCGGCCGACCCGGCTGTGCAGGTCGGTGTTCCAGTTCCAGCCGACCGCGCCGGGGATGTGGTCCCGGTCGTACGCGGTGGTGTCCTCGTCAACCTCGACGATCCGGATCGTCCCGTCGTCGAGGTGGTGGGACAGCCACTCGGTGCCGACCAGCGCCTCGGGGTGTGCGTAGCCGTTGCCGGTCATCCCAGGCCCTCCTTCGCTCCGCCCAGGGCTGCGCCGACCGGGCCTCCGGGCGCGCACACACCGGCGCACCGCGAACGGGCCGGACACACTTCGAACGTACGTCGGAGCGCACCTCCCGGCCACCCCGGCCGGACGCCGACCGCTCCGGCCGGGCCGCGCAGCCCGTCAGCCCTTCGCCGCCCCGTCCGGCCGCGCCACGTAGTACAGGTTCAGGATGTCCCCCTCGACCCGCTTCACCCCGACCGATCCGAACCCGGCCTCGGCCAGCATCCGCCGCGCGGTCTGCTCGCCCCACACCGTCCCCAGGCCCTCCCCGCCCTCGCCGAGCGAGACCGTCATGCAGTAGAAGGTCGAGAAGGCGTAGAGGGCCGGCGCCAGCGGGTGTTCGACGTTCTCCTCCAGCTTGCTGCTGGCGGCGACGTCGCCCATCAGGAAGACCCCGTCGGGCCGCAGCGCGCCCGCGATGGCGGCCAGGGTGCGGGTCGGCCGGGCGAGGTCGTGGATCACGTCGAACGCGGTTACCAGGTCGTACGACCCCTCGATCGCGGCCGAGTCCGCCACCTCGAACCGGGCGTTGTCCAGCCCGAGTTCGGCCGCCGAGGCACGGGCGGCGGCGATCCCGTTCTCAGCGATGTCGATCCCGGTGACCCGGCTGGCCGGGAAGGCCTTGGCCAGCACCGTGACGGCGTGCCCCTCCCCGGTGCCGACGTCCAGGACGTCGATCCCGGCCCGCAGCCGCTCGGTCAACCCGGGCACCAGCGGCACGATCGCGTCCACCAGCGCCAGGTCGTACACCCGCGCGCTCTCCTCGGCCTGCAGCTGCTGGAAGCGCGGGTACGCCGAGTACGGCATCCCGCCGCCGGTACGGAAGTGGCCGAGCAGTTCCTGTTCGACCTCGCCCATCATCGCGAGGAAGGGCATCATGGCCGCCAGGTTGTCCGGCCCGGCCGCCCGGGTCAGTGATGCCGCGTGCTCGGGCGGCAGCACGTAGGTGTGCCGCTCGGGGTCGTACTCCACGAAGCCGGCCACGACCATGCCGCCCAGCCACTCGCGCACGTAGCGCTCGTTCAGTCCGGCGCCGCGCGCGATCTCCTCGCTGGTCGCCGGGGCCAGCCCGGCCATCAGGTCGAACAGCCCGGTCTGGTGGCCGAGGCTGGTCATCAGCCCCAGGCAGGCGTCGTTCAGGACCTCCACCACCCGCCCGGCGAAATCCTCCTGCTTCACCGCGTCCAATTCCCGTACGGACATCGTTCCTCCTCCGTCGGCGGGGCCGTCGAAAGGCTCCGAAACGCCCTCCTTCACGCTACGCCGCCGCCGAGACCCGCCCCAACGGACGGGCGGCCCGGTGACCGGTCACAACCGGTCACCGGGCCGCCCCCGGGTCGGTGGGGTGCTCGCCCTCAGGAGAAGACGACGGAACGCAGCTTCAGGCGGTCGCCGAGGATCTTGCCGGGGTTCATCACGTAGAAGGTGTCACCACTGCAGTCGAAGTCGAGGAAGACCGTCGCGGTGGAGGCGGTGAGGTTCTTCGGCGCGAAGGCCGGGTCCGTCTCGGTGGCGCCGAAGAGGTTGATGCACTTGCCGCTCTCGGGGTCGGCGATCCCGGCCGGGACCCCGGGGCCGACCTTGTAGAGGAAGTCGCCGATGGCGGCGTTGGCCGAGGTGGGGACGGCGAGGACGAGGGCGGCGGCGCTGACGGCGGCGAGAACGGCGTTGCGGAGTCGCATGGATGAGGGCCTTTCAGGTGGTACGCATCGGTACCCGGTTCATTGGTGCGAATCCACCCTAGAGGCCCAAAATCCGCAGAAACGCTTCTTCCAATCCACCCGTTCGAGTGGTTTAAGCGGGAAAGCCGCGACCTCACCGCCCGCAGGAGTTCCCTCAGTTGGGCGGAGCCGTGAAGAAGTACCCCGAGTCGATGAGCACCGGCAGGTACGCCTTCAGCGCCGCCACCGTCTGCGAGCGGTCCCCGCCGCCGTCGTGGTTGAGCACGATCGAGCCGGCCCGGACGTCCTTGAGGATGCAGTCGATGATCGCCGAGGCGCCCGGCCGGGACCAGTCCCTCGGGTCCACCGACCAGCCCATGTTCCGCATCCCGAGGTCCGCGGCCACCTTGAGCGAGACCGGGGACCAGTCCCCGCCCGGCGCCCGGAACCAGGTGGGCAGCCGGCCGGTGGTCCGGTGCAGCAGGTCGGAGGTGCGCTCCAGCTCCTCCCGCGCCTTGGCCTCGGAGAGGTTCCGCAGGTCGGGGTGGGTCCAGGTGTGGTTGGCGATGTGGTGGCCGCGGTCCGCGATCTCCCGCACCAGGGCCGGGTGCTCGACGGCGTTCTCGCCGATCAGGAAGAAGGTCGCCCGGATCCCGTACTGCTGGAGCAACGCCAGCACGGTCGGCGTGTACCGGGGGTCCGGCCCGTCGTCGATGGTGAGCGCCACCACCCGTCGCGCCGAGTCCAGTTCGTACACCGGCTTGCTCTCCGCCTCGGTGAGCACCTTGTGGACGGGCACCACGCCCTGGGCGGCACCCGGGGCAGCGGCACCCGGGGCAGCGGCTCCCGAGGCAGCGGCACCCGAGGCAGCGGCGGAGGCAGGCGCGGACGCCGCCCCCGCAGCGGCCGCCGAGGGCGCCCCCGACTGCGCGGCCGGTACCGCGCCCGGCGCCCCCTCGGGCCCGGCCGGCACCGCCGGAAGGACGGTTTCGTCAACTCCCGCCGCGGCCCCGCCCTCCCCGCCGCTCCAGGGGCTCCGGCAACCGGCGGCCGCCCCCAGCAGGGACATCCCGGCTGCGACCAGCAACAATCTTCGCGAAGTAATCTGACGATCTGACAGCATTCTTGATGCTTGCCCCGGCACTCACCGCCGCTCCCCGCCGGTGCTCCCGACGGCCCCGATCACCACTCCGACGGCCCAAGCGGGCCCGGGCCGTCAGGACCGCTACGCTGTGCCTTTCCCAGTGTGATGATCTGCCATCAGAGGACGTGGCCATGACGACAAGTCAGGACTTCCCCCAGCAGGCCCCGCAGGACGACACCGCCGAGCCGAGCCAGTGGGAACGTTTCGGCGTCGACACCACCACCCCGCACTCCGCGCGCGTGTACGACTACTGGCTGGGCGGCAAGACCAACTTCCCGCCGGACCGCGCCATGGGGCAGGCCATCGAACAGGCCGTGCCGAGCGTCAAGGAGATGGCCAAGGCCAACCGCGCCTTCCAAGGCCGGGCCGTCCGCCACCTGGCCCGGGAGCACGGCATCCGCCAGTTCCTCGACCTCGGCACCGGCATCCCCACCTCGCCCAACACCCACGAGATCGCCGAGGCCGTCAGCCCCGGCACGCGGGTCGTCTACGTCGACAACGACCCGATCGTGCTGGCCCACGCACGGGCACTGATGGTCTCCAGCCCGGCCAGCCGCACCACCTACATCCACGCCGACCTGCGCAATCCCGAGGAGCTGTTCGCCGACCCGGCGCTCACGTCCACCCTCGACCTGACCCAGCCGGTCGGCCTGCTGATGATCGCCGTGCTGATGCTGATCGCCGACGAGGACGACCCGTGGGGCCGGGTCGCCGCGCTGCGCGACGCCCTGCCCGCGGGCAGCTGCCTCGCGCTGACCACCCCCACCCCGGACTTCGACCCGGAGGCCGTCGGCAAGGTCGCCGAGGCCGCCCGGGCCGGCGGGATGACCCTGGTGCCGCGCGGCTACGACGACGTGCTCCGCTTCTTCGACGGCTGGGAGCTGGTCGAGCCGGGCGTCGCCCCGGTCCTGGCCTGGCGCCCGGACGGCGAGCCCCCGGCGGACCCGAAGGCCGCCTACTACTGGGGCGGCGTCGCCATCAAGCGCTGACCGGACCACCACCGGCCGAGGCGGGGCCGTCCGGGCCCCGCCTCACTTCAGCAGCCGCGACAGCCGCCGGTCCGCCAGCGGCTTGCCCCCGGTCTGGCAGGTCGGGCAGTACTGCAGCGAGGAGTCCGCGAAGGACACCTCCCGCACGGTGTCCCCGCACACCGGGCAGGGCTGCCCGGTCCGGCCGTGCACCCGCAGCCCGAGCTTCTTCTCCGCCTTCAGCTCCCCCGCCGCCAGCCCGCGCGATCGCTCCACCGCGTCGCGCAGCGTGCTGCCCAGCGCCTCGTACAGCCGCGCCGTCTCCTCCTCGGTGAGACTGGCCGCGATCTTGTACGGCGACATCCGGGCCGCGTGCAGCACCTCGTCCGAGTAGGCGTTGCCCACCCCCGCCAGCACGCTCTGGTCCCGCAGCACGCCCTTGATCCGGCGCCGGTCGCCGTGCAGCAGGGCGGCGAAGGCCTCCTGGGTGAAGTCCGGGTCCAGCGGGTCGGGGCCGAGCCTGGCCACGCCCGGCACCTCGGCCGGGTCCTTCACCACGTAGACCGCGAGGCCCTTCTTCGTCCCGGCCTCGGTGAGGTCGAAGCCGTCCCCGGCCTCGCCCTCCAGGCGCAGCCGCAGCGCCAGCGGGTTCTTCGGGCCGGGGTGCGGGGGCTCGGCGGGCAGGGTGTCCTTCCAGCGCAGCCAGCCGGCCCGGGCCAGGTGGACCACCAGGTGCAGCCCGCCGGCCTCGATGTCCAGGAACTTGCCGCGCCGGGTCACCGGGCCGACCGTGCGCCCCTCCAGGGCCGTCACGGGTGGGTCGTAGGTCTTCAGCGCACTGATCGCCACCGGCTGCACCCGGGCGATCACGCGCCCGGTCAGCCGCTCGGACAGGAAGGCGCTCAACGCCTCGACCTCGGGCAGCTCCGGCATGCGCCCAGTCTCCCGCACCCCGCCGCGCGCCGCCCGCCCGCGCGCTCTCCACTGATCCCGGGCCGCCGCCCATTGGTCCCGGGCGCCCCACGTGCGCCTCAGGCGCTCCCTTTGGCCCCGCCTGCCACGGAAGCGCAGGCTGGAACGGAGGGAGGTGCCCCGCCGCCATGAGCACCCTTGAGGAACAGATCGACATCGCCGCCCCGGTCCTGGCCGCCTGGGAGCAGCTGCACCGGGTGCACGAGTACCCGCGGTTCGTCGACGGCGTGCGCAGCGCCCACCCGCACGGGCGCAACCTCGCGCACCTCGGGGTGGCGGTCGGCGACGCCGAGCGCTCGGTCGACACCGAGATCACCGACCGCGGCCGGGGCCGGGTGATGGCCTGGCGGACGCTGGACTCCCTGCGGCTCAGCGGCGCCTTCGCCCTGCTGCCGCTCGACCCCCGGCACACCCGGCTGCAGATCCGGGTGGAGTACGACCCGGAGGCCGTGCACCGGGCGTTCGGCGGTCCGCGCGGCTTCGCCCAGGCCGGGGCGATCGAGCGGACGGTCCGCGCGGACCTGCGGCACTTCCGGGAGCTGGTGGAGGCCCGGGTGGGCGCCGCCGACGGCCCTCCGCAGGAGCCGTAAGGATCACATAAGCCCAGTTCAGAGCGGGTGGTGAGGCGCTTCACAGCGTTCCGCCGAGCCGACCGTTCCACGTTCGACCTGTGGCAGACTCGAATGCCATGGACATCGGCCCGGTCACCAGGACGCTCCGCGCGGCGGTCTTCGCCGCGCTGGTCGTGCTGCTCGCCGGGCTCGGCCAGGTACTGGTCACCGGCCGGGCGCTGCCGCTCGGCCCGATGGTGGCGGCCTCGGCCGCCGTGTTCACCGTCGCCTTCGCGCTGGCCGGTCGTGAGCGCGGCTACCCGGCGGTCGCCGCGGTGTTCCTGCCGCTGGAGCTGGGGGTCAGCGCACTCTTCGACCTCGCCCAGCGCAGCTGCCCGTCCCTGCCGCCCGGTGCCGGGCACGGCCTCCAGCCGCTGCTCTGCGGCGGCGGTTCGCTGGGCGGTTTCCTGCTCGGCCACGGAGTCTCCCAGCAGACCGGCGTGCTGCTGCTCCTGCTGCTGCACTCGGTGATCGCCCTGGCCGGGGCGTACTGGCTGCGCCGCGCGGACGCCGCGCTGGCCGGCCTCGCCCGGACCGTCCGGATGCTGGGCGAGTTCCTGCACCGGCACCTCCCGGCCGCCGCCCGCTGGCTGCTGCTGCTCGCCGCGCCCGTCCCGGCCCGTCCGGTGGCCCGGGTGCCGTTCCCCCGGGCCAGCCGCGCGCTGGTCCCCGCCGAGGACGTCCTCGTCCGTCCGGCCGTCCGGCGCGGTCCGCCGGTGTTCGCCCTGGCCGCCTGAGCAGTCCCTCCGCTCGGCCGCCCTCTCTCCCCGGCGCAGACGCCGTTCCGTCGCGCCCGCCCCCGTACGTCAGAGAGCACAGGACGACACCCCATGAGCAACACCCGTAAGACCGACAAGAAGACGTCCGCCACCGAGCGCATGCGCTCCGCCCGGGTCCGGGCCGAGCGTTCCGACCGGATCCGCCGCCGGGTCGTGGTCGGCGCAGCCTCGGCCGCCGTGCTCGCGCTCGCGGCGGGCGTGGCCTTCGCCGTCGGCGGCTCCTCCGGCTCCGGTTCGGACGCCGCCGCGAACGGCCCGCTGGTCGTCCCCGCCAACGCGACCGGCTCGAACGGCACCGTGATCACCTACGGCAAGGCGGACGCGCCGCACACCCTGGAGGTCTACGAGGACTTCCGCTGCCCGTTCTGCGAGCAGCTGGAGACCACCACCGGCCCGACCGTCCAGCAGCTCGCGGACGCCGGCACGTACAAGATCGAGTACCACCTGGCGACGTTCCTCGACAAGAACCTCGGCGGCAAGGGCTCGCGCACCGCGCTGGCCGCCGCCGGCGCCGCATTGAACGAGGGCGTGGACAAGTTCAAGCAGTTCCACGACGTGCTCTACGCCAACCAGCCCGACGAGCGCAGCGACGCCTTCGGCGACGTCAACCGCCTCCTGGACCTGGCCGGCCAGGTGCCCGGGCTGAAGACCGACTCCTTCGTCAAGGCCGTCCAGGACGGCACCTACGCGCCGTGGGCCGCCAAGGTCAACGAGGAGTTCGACAGGAGCGACGTGACCGGCACCCCGACCGTCAAGCTGGACGGCAAGAAGCTGGACGTCCTGACCAACGGCAAGGCCGTCTCGCCCGAGCAGTTCACCGCGCTGGTCAAGCAGGTGACCGGGTGACGCCCGCTGCTCCCGAGGCCGCCACCCCCGAAGCCACCGACCCCGCCGAGCGGACGCCGTACGGCGCGAGCCGCCCGTTCGCCTGGCTGCTGCTGGTCGGCGGTGCGGTCGGCCTGTTCGCATCGGCGGTCCTCACCCTGGACAAGATCCGGCTGCTGAAGGACCCGTCGTACGTCCCCAGCTGCAACATCAATCCGATCATCAGCTGCGGTTCGATCATGCGCAGCGCGCAGGCCGAGGCCTTCGGCTTCCCCAACTCGCTGATCGGGCTGGTCGCCTTCGGGGTGGTCGTCGCGGTCGGCGCCGGGCTGCTCGCGGGTGCGAGGTACCGGCGCTGGTTCTGGCTCGGCTTGCAGGCCGGGACGGTCTTCGGGATCGGCTTCGTGAGCTGGCTGATGTACCAGGCGCTCTACCGGATCGGCGCGCTCTGCCCGTACTGCATGGTGGTGTGGGCCGCGGTGATCCCGCTGTTCTGGTACACCACGCTGCACAACCTGCGCTCGGGCGTGATCCCGGTGGGCCCGCGCCTGCGGGTGGTCGTCCGGGAGGCGGCCCGCTACCACTGGGTCGTCCCGGCGCTGGGGTACGCGGTCGTCGCGCTGCTGGTCCTCAACCGGTTCTGGTACTACTGGAGCACCCTGATCTGATCCCCCGTCCGCCGCCCTCCCGCGCCACGCGGGGAGGGCGGCGGACCATTCCTCCCGGTGGGGTGCCATGCGCCGCAGGATCGTCCTCTTCGTCTCGCTCTCGGTCGACGGCTACTTCGAGGGCCCGGACCACGACCTCAGCTGGAACCTGGTCGACGACGAGGTCCACACCCACTTCAACCGGGAGCTCGCCCGGATGGGTGGTTTCGTCTCCGGCCGGGTGACGCACGAGCTGATGGCCTCCGTCTGGCCCACCGCCGACCAGGATCCGGCCGCCGACGGCCCGATGCGCGAGTTCGCCGGCATCTGGCGCGCCATGCCGAAGACGGTCTTCTCCCGCACCCTCGACCACGCCGACTGGAACACCACGATCGTCCGCGAGGTCACCCCCGAGTCGATCGCCGCCCTCACCGCCGGCCCCGGCGGCGACCTCTCCCTCAGCGGCGCGAACCTCGTCGAGTCCTTCCTCGCCCAGGACCTGGTCGACGAGTTCCGCCTCTACGTCCACCCCGTCGTCCTCGGCCGCGGCACCCTGTTCTTCCGCCCCACCGGCCGCCCCACCCCGCTCACCCTGCAGGACACCCACCGCTTCACCAACGGCGTCACCCTGAACCACTACGTGCGCAGCGGCCCGTCCCCCCTCGACGGGTGACGGGCCGCTGCGGCAGGCGCTTCCGGACCGGGGCCGGCTAGAAGACGAACTCCTCGACCTCGGCGAGGAGTTCGGCCCGGCGGCGGTCGCTGATGAACGAGGCGCGGAAGGAGTTGGCGGCCAGTCGGCGCAGGGTGTCCTGGTCGAGGCCGAGGGCGGCGTGGACGGCGCGGGAGTTGTCCTCGACGTAGCCGCCGAAGTACGCCGGGTCGTCGGAGTTGACGGTGACCAGCAGGCCGGCCTCCAGCATCTCCCGCAGCGGGTGGTCGGCCAGCGTGTCGATGCAGCGCAGGCGGACGTTGGAGAGCGGGCAGAGGGTCAGCGGGATCTGCTCGCGGACCAGCCGGGCGACCAGCTCGCCGTCCTCCAGGCAGCGCAGCCCGTGGTCGATGCGCTCCACGCCGAGGACGTCCAGCGCCTCGGTGATGTACGAGGCCGGGCCCTCCTCCCCCGCGTGGGCGACGCGCCGCAGCCCGGCCTCGGCGGCCCGGCGGTACACCTCGCGGAACTTCGCCGGCGGGTTGCCGACCTCGGCCGAGTCCAGGCCGATGCCCGCGATCCGGTCGAAGTACGGCCGGGCGGCCTCGAAGGTCTCCAGCGCGGAGTCGGCGGACTCGTCCCGCAGGAAGCACATGATCAGCTGGGTGCTGATCCCGTACTGCTCCTCGCTGCGCTCCAGTGCCCGGGTCAGGCCGTCCACCACCACGCCCAGCGGCACCCCGCGGGCGGTGTGCGCCTGCGGGTCGAAGAAGATCTCCGCGTGCCGCACGCCCTGCTCGGCGGCCCGCGCCAGGTAGGCGTCGGCGAGGTCGGCGAAGTCCTCCTCGGTGCGCAGCACGGCCATCAGCGCGTAGTACAGGTCCAGGAAGGACTGCAGGTCGCTGAAGGAGTACGCGGTGCGCAGCTCCTCGGTGTCGGCGAACGGCAGCCGGACCCCGTTGCGGGCGGCGAGCTCGAAGGCGAGCTCGGGCTCCAGGGTGCCTTCGATGTGCAGGTGGAGTTCGGCCTTGGGAAGCGGCATCAGCGATCTGTCCGAGCGGTAGCGGGGGGAACCCGAAGGTACGGATGAATTCATCCTACGATCCGGGCGATCATCGCACCGCCTCCGCGGCTCCGGTCGGCAGTTCCCGGACCGTGCGCAGCGGCGACAGCAGCGGCAGCGCCGCGCACAGCGCCAGCAGTCCGGTCATCACCCACATGGTGGCGCGCAAGCCGATCACCGCGCCCAGCGCGCCGCCGGCCAGGGCGCCGAGCGGGATGGTGGCGTGGTTGGCGCACATCGACGTGGCGGCGACCCGGCTGAGCAGCGCCGGCGGGAGGTAGGACTGCCGGAAGCTGTCGAGCACGACGTTGCAGAACACCACCGCCGCGACCACGACCAGCGCCCCCACCAGGTACAGCAGCATCCCGGGGCCCGGTCCGGCCAGGGCCATCAGCATGCCGAAGGGCGACAGCGCGACCAGCACGGTCCGGAGCGCGCGGGCCGTGCCGAGCCGTCGGCACAGCGGCCGGGCGGCCAGCGCGCCGAGCACTCCGCCGACCGCGCCGGCCGAGGCGAGCCCGCCGACCCAGCCCGGGGCGACTCCGGCCTCCCGGATCAGGAACAGCGCGGTGATCGACTGGTAGCCGGTGAGCGCGAAGTTGGCGGCCGCACCGTAGAGCGTGAAGGAGCGCAGGTAGGGGTCGCGCAGCAGGAAGACGAGACCCTCGCGGGCCTGGCGCAACGTCCCCTCGGCCGCGGTTCCGGCCGGGGCGGGGCGGGGCCTGGCCCTGATCCTCAGCAGGGTGACGGTCGCGACCAGGAAGCTCGCGGCGTCGGCGAGCAGCCCGGTCGTCGCGCCGAGCAGCTGGACGGTCAGGCCCGCCAGTCCGCGCCCGGCCACCGCGGCCGCCGAGGCGCTGCCCTGCAGCTTGGCGTTGCCCTCGATCAGGTCCTCGGGCGCCACCAGCTCGGGCAGGTAGGCCTCGAAGGCGGCGTCGAAGAACACCGAGGAGACCCCGGTCGACACGGCGACCACCAGCAGCTGCGCCAGGGTGAGCGCCCCGAACCAGCCGGCCACCGGCACGCTCGCGAACAGGACGGCGGAGGCGAGGTTGCAGGCGATCATCACGGTCCGTCGGGGCACCCGGCCGACCCAGACTCCGGCCGGCAGGCCGAACACCAGCCACGGCAGCCAGACCGCGGCGGTCAGCGCGCCCGTCGCGAGCGGTCCGGCGTCCAGTGCCAGCACTGCGACCAGCGGCAAGGCCACGGAGGTGATGTTGCTGCCCAGTTTGCTGACGGTCTCGCCCGCCCAGAGCAGCCGGAAGTCGCGCCGGGCGAACAGACCCCAGCGCGAGCGGGCCCTCCCGGACGCCCGCTCCGGGGCCAGGACCGCGCTCACGGCTTGGCCGGGACGCTGTGGGCGAAGGCGAGGACGGTCTCGCGCTCGCACCCGTCCTCGGGCACCGGCCGGTTCGCCCACTTCTGGATCACCTCGTGCAGGTCCGCCGCCAGGCTCCGGGCCTCCTCCGGGGTGAGCCGCAGCCAGGCCTGGGTGGCCACCGAGCAGCCGTCCCGCCAGTCGGGCCGGTACCCGGCGCGCCGCACGGCCCATTCGCGGACCAGCTCGACCTGGCGCTCCAGCAGGATCGATCCGGCTGCGTCGGCGACCGCCTCGGTGACCGGGTCGCCGTCGAAGTCGGCCCTGGTCCAGCTGAGTTCACGGTCCGCGCGGCGCCACCACCGCTCGCGCCTGGTCCGGGCGAGCTCGGGCGCCTCCTCGATCAGTCCGCTCTCGGCCAGCACCTTCAGGTGATGGCTGACGTTGCCCACCGCCTGCTCGGTGCGCTCGGCCAGCTTCCCGACCGTGGCGGGGCCGTCCACCTTGAGGAGGTCGAGCAGCCGGCGGCGCAGCGGGTGGGTGAGGGCGGCGAGCACCCGGGAGTCCTGGATCTCCCGGGCGCCGCGCGGCTCGTCCGTCGGATCGGTCGGATCGGCTGTGTCGGTCATGCCCGGAGACTACCAACAAGAGCTCTTGTACGATATTCCTTTTACAACTCTCCTTGTTGATACATCCGCACCACCCGCCCCGGGATCGAACGGGTGCACCGGCGGCGGTCGGCGGGCACCCTGTAGGAGGGGACTTCCGCCGAGGAGGCACCGAGATGCGGCACGCCGACGACCCGCACATCCGGCCCGCGGGCATCTCCCCGCACGCCCTGGGCAACGACACGCTCCTGCACGAGCTGGAGCAGTTGCACCGCACGCGCCACGAGACCTTCCTGTACGGCTCGGAGGACGCGCTGAAACGGCACACGCTGCGCACCGGGGAGCTGGAGGCCGAGTACCTGCACCGCTTCCCCAACCGGCAGGTCACCGCGGCCAGGACCAGGGCCGGTGCCCGGGCCAGGGAGGCGGCGGCCCGGGTGGAGTCACTGCCGGAGTGACCGGCCCCGTCCGCCGATGTGACCGGCGCCGCCCGCCGGAGTGACCGGCCCCGTCCGCGCACCCGGCGGGACACGCCGGGCGCGCCGTGGCGTGCCCGGAGCCGGGCCGTCGGGGAGGGTGTGAGGGCAGACGCACCGGACCCAGACCCCCTCGGGAGCCCCGCATGCCCATCGCCAGCGTCAACCCCGCGACCGGCGAGACCCTGCAGACCTTCGAACCGCTCGACGCGGCCGGGATCGAACAGCGGTTGGCCCGCGCCGAGGCCGCCTTCCACAGCTATCGCAGCACGCCGTTCCCGGTCCGCGCCGGACTGATGCTCGCCGCGGCCGACCTGCTGGACCAGGACCTGGAGGCGGTCGCCCGCACCATGACGGAGGAGATGGGCAAGCCGCTCGCCGCCTCCCGGGCCGAGGCCGCCAAGTGCGCGAAGGCGATGCGCTGGTACGCCGAGAACGCCGAGGCGCTGCTGGCCGACGAGCAGCCGGCCCCGGCCGACGTCGCCGACTCCGGGGCCGCCCGGGCTTACGTCCGCTACCGCCCGATCGGGCCGGTGCTGGCCGTGATGCCGTGGAACTTCCCGTTCTGGCAGGTGATCCGGTTCGCCGCACCGGCCCTGATGGCGGGCAACGTCGGCCTGCTCAAGCACGCGTCCAACGTGCCGCGCACGGCGGTGGCGATCGAGGAGCTGTTCCGGCGGGCCGGCTTCCCGGAGGGCTGCTTCCAGACCCTGCTGATCGGCTCGGGCGCGGTCGAGGGCGTGATCCGGGACCGCCGGGTCGCCGCCGTCACCCTCACCGGCAGCGAGCCGGCCGGGCGGGCGGTCGCGGCCACCGCGGCGGACGAGGTCAAGAAGGCCGTGCTGGAGCTGGGCGGCAGCGACCCGTTCGTCGTCCTGCCGAGCGCCGACCTGGACGCGGCGGTGCGCACGGCCGTCCGGGCCCGGGTGCAGAACAACGGCCAGTCCTGCATCGCCGCCAAGCGCTTCATCGTGCACACCGACGTCTACGACCGCTTCACCGCCGGCTTCACCGCGGCGATGCAGGCGCTGCGCGTCGGCGACCCGATGGACGAGGCCACCGACGTGGGCCCGCTGGCGAGCCGCCAGGGCCGGGACGACCTGGAGGAGCTGGTCGAGGACGCCCGGACGCACGGCGCCCGGGTGGAGTGCGGCGGCGGGCGCCCGGAGGGCTGGGACAGCGGCTGGTTCTACGAGCCGACGGTGCTGACCGGCATCACCCCGGCGATGCGGATCCACCAGGAGGAGACCTTCGGCCCGGTCGCCACCGTCTACCGGGTCGCCGACCTGGACGAGGCCGTCGCGGTCGCCAACGACACCCCGTTCGGCCTCAGCGCCAACGTCTGGACGACCGACGGGGCCGAGCAGGAGCGCTTCGTGCGCGACATCCAGGCCGGCGGGGTGTTCTTCAACGGGATGACCGCCTCCCACCCGGCGCTGCCGTTCGGCGGCGTCAAGCGCTCCGGCTTCGGGCGGGAGCTGTCCGGGCACGGGATCCGGGAGTTCTGCAACGTCACCACGGTGTGGATTGGCTGAGTCGTCCCGGACCCCGCCCTCCGGCCGCTTCGGGAACGCCCGGCCGGGTCAGGCCGCCATCCGGTGCCTGCCCTGGCCGGGCGTCATCCAGCGGGCGAGCACGCCGCCCATGGCGACGACCGTCAGCCCCCAGAAGATCGCCAGCACGACCAGCACCCACAGCTGGCTCACCTGGACGGCGACCATGCCCAGACCGACCGAGAGCGCGACCATGATCGTCACCACGGTCGGGCTGAGGGTGAGCAGCCAGACCCAGGCCCGGTGCCCGAAGCTCTGGTTGCGCTGGGCTTCGGGGCGGGATTCGACTTCCTTGTAGGTCAGCAGGTCCATCGGGATCGCCTCCAATGCTGGACGGGAGGGAAGGCCTGGCCCAGGGACGGGTCAGGAGGCCTTGCGGGGAGCCGCGGACTTCCGGCTCGTGGTCTTCTTCGCCGCGGAGGCCGTCTTGGTCGCCGACCCCTTCGCCGGCGTCTTCGCCTCCGACGTCTTCTTCGCGGCGGTCTTCTTCGCGGGGGCGCGCTTGCGCGGCGCGGGCTCCTCCTCCGGTTCCGCCTCGGGTTCCGCCTCCGCCGCCCCGGCCGGACCGCGCCCGCCCTTGGGCCCGCCCTTGGCCTGCTTGAGGCTGCTGCGCAGCGCCTCCATCAGGTCGATGACGTTGTCCGGGGCCTCGCCCGCCTCCTCCTCGTGCGGGATCTCCACGCCCTCCAGCCGCGCGGTGATCACCTGTTGCAGCGCCTGCTGGTAGTCGTCGTGCAGCTGGGACAGGTCGAAGTCCTCGGAGAGGGTGTCCATCAGCGACCGCGCCATCTTGAGCTCCTGCGGCCGGACGGTGACACCCTCCTCGGGTGCGATCCCGGCCGCCGGGCGGACCTCGTCGGGCCAGATGCAGGTCTGCAGCACCAGCGTGTTGTCGTGCACCCGCAGCACCGCGGGGGACTCCCGGGTGCGCAGCGCGATCTTGGTGACGGCGATCTGCCCGGAGTCGGTGAGCGCGTCGCGCAGCAGGGCGTACGGCTTGGCGGCGGCCTTGTCGGCGACGCCCACGTAGTAGGCCTTGGAGAACATCAGCGGATCGATCTCGCCCTCGTCCACGAAGGCCAGCACGTCGATGACCTTCTTGCTCGGCAGCGGCAGGTCGGCCAGGTCCTCGTCGCTGAGCGTGACGGTCCGCCCGTCGGGGGACTCGTAACCTTTGGCGATCTCCGCGTACGGGACCTCCTTCTCCTCCCGCTCGCAGTACCGCTTCATCCGCACCCGGCCGCCGTCCTTGGCGTGCACCTGGTGCAGCGGGACGTCGTGCTCCTGCGTCGCGGAGTAGAGGTGGACGGGGATGCTGACCAGCCCGAAGCTGATCGTCCCCTTCCAGGTGGTCTGCATGGGGTCGCTCCTGACCGGCGCCGGGAACCGACCGCGCCGAGAACGCTCGGGGAATGCCCTCGGGGGGTGCTCCGACGAGTGCCCCGAGAGTCCCACTCTGCTCTGGTTTGCCCCGATCGGCCACACCGCGCCGACAATGGGCCGAGGAGGTCGATGCGGATGTCCGCCACACCCCGGCCCGGCCACGCTCCGCCACCGGACCGTACGACGTACCGGGTGACCTACACCGCGTTCGGCGACGGCCGGGTGCGCGAGGACGAGGTCACGCTGGTGCCCGGCTACTCGCGGGAGGACGACATCCCGCGGATCCTCGCCGCCCGGCTCGCCGGCCGACTCGCCGCCCGCCCGAGTGGACTCCGCCCGGCGCGGCGCCCGGAGGTCGTCGTCCTCGATGTGAGCGAGATCTGACCTCCTACATCTTCCCGTGACCTGACGATGTGTCAGATCTGAGCTTTTCCGACCCCCATTACACCGGCCCTGACCTGGGCTTTTATGTCCGGTGAGCGAACAGTTATCAAAGGATTGTTCCGATACTCGGGCGTAGAAGTTAGGTTGCACCGCAATGCGCGGGTCTGTCCCCCCACCCTGTGGCGCGACGAGCCGAGGGTCGCCGCGCTGGAAAGGCACAGGGCACCCCTAGATGAGTGCGAACACCACGAAGCCGGCGGCAACCGCCCAGGTCCCCCACCAGGCGGGGCCGCACGGGCACGGTGGCGACGGCCACCTGAAGGCCGGGCTCAAGAACCGCCACCTGTCGATGATCGCCATCGGCGGCGTGATCGGCGCCGGCCTCTTCGTCGGCTCCGGCGCGGGCATCGCGTCCACCGGCCCCGGCATCCTGCTGTCCTACGCACTGGCCGGCGCGCTGGTCGTGCTGGTGATGCGGATGCTCGGCGAGATGGCCGCGGCCGACCCGCAGAGCGGCTCGTTCTCGGCGTACGCGGACCGCGCGCTGGGCCGCTGGGCCGGGTTCACCATCGGCTGGCTGTACTGGTTCTTCTGGGTCGTGGTGCTCGCGGTCGAGGCGACGGCCGGCGCGAAGATCCTCAACCAGTGGGTGCCCGGCGTACCGCAGTGGGGCTGGGCACTGATCGTGATGGCGGTGCTGACCTCCACCAACCTGTTCTCGGTGGCCTCCTACGGCGAGTTCGAGTTCTGGTTCGCCGGGATCAAGGTGGTCGCGATCGCCGCGTTCCTGGTGATCGGCACGCTGGCCGCCTTCGGCCTGCTGCCCGGCACCCACGCGGTCGGCGCCAGCAACCTGACCGGCCACGGCGGCTTCCTGCCGCACGGCGTGGGCGCGGTGTTCACCGGCATGCTGACCGTGGTCTTCGCCTTCATGGGCAGCGAGATCGTCACCCTGGCGGCCGGCGAGTCGGAGGACCCGCAGAAGGCGGTCACCAAGGCGACCAACAGCGTGATCTGGCGCATCGGAATCTTCTACCTGGGCTCGATCCTGCTCGTGGTCACCCTGCTGCCGTGGGACTCGGCCGAGGTCAAGGCCAGCCCGTACGTGGCGGTGCTGGACCACATCGGCATCCCGGGCGCCGGCCAGGTGATGGACGTCATCGTGCTGACGGCCGTCCTGTCCTGCCTCAACTCCGGGATGTACACGGCCTCCCGGATGGCCTTCTCGCTCGGCCAGCGCGGCGACGCCCCGAAGGCCTTCGCCAAGGTGACCGAGCGCGGCGTGCCGCGGGTGGCCATCCTCTCCTCGGTGGTCTTCGGCTTCGTCGCGGTCTTCTTCAACTACACCTCGCCGGACACCGTCTTCGCCTTCCTGCTCAACTCCTCCGGCGCGGTCGCACTGTTCGTCTGGCTGGTGATCTGCGCCACCCAGCTGCGGATGCGCAAGATCATCGAGCGGGAGATGCCCGAGCGGCACACCGTCAAGATGTGGCTGTACCCGTACCTGACCTGGACCGCGATGGGCATGATCGGGTTCGTCATGGCGTACATGTTCACGGACGCCGACGGGCGCAAGCAGATGTACCTGTCGCTGGTCGCCGCGGCGATCGTGCTCGCGGCCTCGGCCGTGGTGGGCCGCCGGCGGCGGGCCGCGGTGGCGGCGGGCTCCTGACCCGTCCGATCCGCTCGGAGACGCCGGGCCCGGGAGCCGTTGCGGAGGCTCCCGGGCCCGGTGCCGTTCTCCGGGGCCGTGCCAACGCCCGCGCCCACCGCCCGGCCGAGCGGCGCACCGGCAACAGGGCACCGGCAGGAGGTCGGCGCACCCTCGTTTGACCAAGGCACGTCAAGGGGGATACCTGGGCATGGCGCTCCCCCACGAGCGTCCCCCAGCCCTTCGGGAGATCCCGTGCCGCCCCTGCCCGCCCCCACACCGCACCAGCCCGCAGCCACCCCGCCCCGGCCCCGCACCGAACCCGAGTCCGCGCGACTGCGCTTCGGGCGCCGGCTGCGCCACTGGCGCGAGGCCCGCGGCCTCAGCCAGACCGAGTTCGGCCGCCTGCTCGGCTACCACAACTCGCTGATCAGCCGGGTGGAGAACGCCCGCCGCTGGCCACCGCCCGGCTTACCCGCCCGAGCGGACGAACTCCTCCTGGCCGGAGGGGAGCTGGCCGCACTGTGGCAGACCGTCCGGCAGGAGCGCGAACGCCTCGACGAACTCGCCGCCGCCACCCGGCCGCCGCTCGCCGCCGACGCCGCCCCACCGGACGCGGCCACCGTCGAGGTGCTCGCCCACCTGCTCACCGGCTACCGCGCCGCCGCCTGCCGGATCGGCGGCGAGGAGCTGACCGCCGTCCTGGAGCACCACGCCCGCACGCTGGCCGGCTGGCAGCACACCGCGCCGCGCACCAGCCTCGCCGCCGTCCGCTCGCTCGCCGCCCAGTACGCCGAACTCGCCGGCTGGGCCCACTTCGAGGGCGACCGCTGCGCCCGCGCCCTCAGCTGGTACGCCACCGGACTGGAGTGGGCGCACGCGACCGGCGACCGGGCCACCACGGCCGCACTGCTCGCCCGGCAGAGCACCCTGCACTGGTGGAGCGGCGACCCGGCCACCGCACTCGCCCTCGCCGAGGCCGCCCGGGCGGCCGCCCCTCCGCGGCCCGAACTCCGGGCCTGGGCCGCCGTCGCCAAGGCCCACGCCCACGCGCTGGTCGGCGAAGCACCGCAGGTGCGCCAGGCGCTCGCGGACGCCCACCGGCTGACCGAGGCCGCCCGGCACTCCGACGGACCCACGCCCTGGTCGGCGCGCGCCGACCTGGTCCTGGCCGTCGCCCACGGTACCTGCCACCGGGACCTCGCCGTCCACACCGGCCGCCCCGCCCACGCCCGCACCGCCGCGGCCCGGCTGGAGGCCGCCCTGGCCCTGCTCGACCCGGCCGCCCACCCGCGCGACCACACCCTGGTCACCGCCCGTCTCGCCGGCGCCCACGCCCACGCCGGGCACCCCGACGCCGCGGCCGCCCTGCTCGCCCGCCTGCCCCCGGGCACCACCGGCCGGATCGCCCGCGAACAGCGCCGCGCCCGGGAGTGGCTGCGCAGCTGAAGGCCCGGGCGGGGCGGGGCCCTGCTCGGGCGCTGGGCGAGGCTGCCCAGGCGCAGGGTGGTTCTCTCACGGTGCGCGCATCCTGACGGCGCGCTCCCGGCCAACCGCCGGGGCCGTGGCGCACGCCACTCGGAGTGGGCCGCTCGACGCCCCGCCCACCACACGCGGCAGGGCCGACCACCACCTGCGGGTGTGGTGACCGGCCCTGCCGTATCAGGGTCAGGCGCTCAGAGGCCGGCGGCCGCGGCGGCGATGTCCGCCGCGTAGGTGCTCACCTGGGTGTACACGCCCGGGTAGCCGGCACGGGCGCAGCCGTTGCCCCAGCTGACGATGCCGACCTGGACCCACCGGCCGGCCGTGTCCTGGCGGACCATCGGGCCGCCGGAGTCGCCCTGACAGGTGTCCACGCCGCCCTGAGCGACGTAGCCCGCACAGAGCGAGCCGGCGGTGTTCAGGCCCGGGTACGCGCCGGCGCAAGTGGCGTCGTCGACGAACGGGACGGCGGCCTTGAGCAGGTACCGCTGCTGGGCACCGCCCTCGCGCGCCGCGCCCCAGCCCATGATGGTGAAGGTGCCCTTGTCGTAGGCCGTGGTGGTGGCGATCGGCAGGGTGCTGACCTGGCTGCTGGTCACCGGCGAGGCCAGCTTGATCAGCGCCCAGTCGTCTCCGTTCTCGGCACCGGTGAAGGCGGGCGACTGGTAGACGTACGAGGACTGCACCTTGATCGCGCTGCCGCTGCGCAGGTCGACCACGCCGAAGGTGGCGGTGATGCTGCTGTCGGCGCCGGTGCCGTCGACGCAGTGGGCGGCGGTGAGCACGATCTGCGGGGTGTAGAGCGCGCCGCCGCACCCCATCGAGAGCCGCACCATGAACGGGAACTCACCCTGCGCCGCCCGCGTGCCGCCGACGACGGTCGGCGAGGGCGCGGGCGAGGCGGCGGCGGGCAGCACCAGCGCGCCGGCGCCGAGCACCAGGCCGGCCAACAGGCTGAAGAATCTGCCGAGTTGACGCTTCATCACGATCCTCCTTGCAGGTGGGGGAAGACCGAGAGTGGCCCGGCGAGCCGCGCGACAGGAGGGGGTCGGCCTTGCCGGTCGAATCTGGCAGGAACACGGCAATGCACGGTTCCGGCTGCGGAGGCTCTAGGCTCATCGCCCATGCGGGATCTTGTGGCGGGGATGAAGTACCTGGTCGAAGGCCAGAAGTGGGTGGGCCGGCACGGCCGCTGGTGGGGCTTCGGGATGCTGCCTGCCCTGCTTGCCCTGATCGGCTACGTCGCCGCGCTCGCCTTCCTCGCCGCCCGCGCCGGGGACCTCGCCGCCTGGGCGACCCCGTTCGCCGACCACTGGGGCTCACCCTGGCGGGCACTGCTGCGCGACACGCTCGCGGCGGTCGCCTTCGGCGGCGGCCTGCTGCTCTCCGTGCTCACCTTCACCGCCGTCGCACTGCTGGTCGGGCAGCCCTTCTACGAGGCGCTCTGCGCCAAGGTCGACGAGACCGAGGGCGGTGCACCCACCCCGCCGGACACCGCGCTCTGGCGCGAGCTGCTGGTCGCGCTGCGCGACAGCGCGTCCGTGCTGGTGCGGGTGGCCGGGTTCGGTGTGCTGCTGTTCGCCTGCGGGTTCATCCCGGTGGTCGGGCAGACGGTGGTCCCGGCGCTCGGCTTCCTGGTCTCCGGCTTCTTCCTGACCGTCGAGCTGACGGCCGTCGCCCTCCAGCGGCGCGGGGTGCCGCAGCGCGAGCGGATCCGGCTGCTGCGCGCCCGGCTCGGGCTGGCGCTGGGCTTCGGGACGCCGCTGGTGCTGGCCTTCCTGGTGCCGCTGGTGACGGTGCTCGCCATGCCGGGGGCCGTCGCCGGCGCCACCCTGCTGGCCCGCGATCTCGTCCCGGCCGGGGCGGGAGAGGAAGAGGAGGAGAAGGAGGAGGAGCAGCCGACCGCACCCTTCCCCACCCCCGCCGCACGGCCCGCTCCCGGGAACCCGTACGAGACCCCGTGAATCCGTGACCGCCCGGTCACACTGCGCCGAACTCGCGCGGTCAACGATGTGAGGCCGCCCACAGAGGGTCCGGCGTCTACGATCCTCGCTAGTGGACGGTCGCCGGGCCGCCCCCGCCGGAGCACCGCCGCCGTGTGCCGTCCAGGCAGCGACCCCGTACCGGCTACCTGAAGAACGCAGGCCACCATGCCTGTCACTCTTACGTTCCTCCGATGTCACCCGGTCGCCACCCCCGAGTGCGCAATGTGGACAAATCCCGCCAAATCCCCCGGCTGGCCCCGCCGCGGCCGCCCCGCGGCCACTACCCGGCGTAGTAGCGACTGCCTTTGCCACCCGTCCCGGGCCCTGCCAAGAATGGCCCGTCGCCAGGCAGCGCGGCCCGACCCCGACCAGGTCCCGCCGCGCAGCCCGCCCGCCCCGCCGCTTCCGCCGGGGCGCCACGGCCGTCCCGGACGGCCGCGCGGGCCCCGCTCACCCGGAGCCCGTGCGATGCGCCGTGCCCGGCACCACCGGCACGGTCCCCGACGGAGAAGGAACGCCCGCTTCATGCAGCTCAGCCATGCCCGCCGTAACTCCCTGATCACCGGCATCGCCACCCTCGTGGTCGCGAGCGCCGCCACCGCCGCTCTCGCCATCCCGCAGGCCGGGAACACCATCGAGGCCGCCGCCCCCGCGGCCGCCGTCTCGGTGGACGGCAAGCCGGCCGCCGACCAGGCCCGGGCTGACACCGCTGCCGCCGACCAGCAGGCCGCCCAGGACGCCCAGGCCAAGGCCGACGCGGACGCCGCCACCCAGGCCGCGGCGCAGGCGGCCGCCCAGGCGCAGGCCGAGGCCGAGGCGAAGGTCCAGGCGGACGCCAAGGCCAAGGCCGACGCGGACGCCGCCGCCTCCCGCTCCCAGCAGCGCCAGAACCTCGCGACCACCTACTCCGGCACCCCGCAGCAGATCGCCGCGCAGATCGTCCCGGCCGGCCAGCTGCAGTGCTTCAGCAACATCGTGTTCCACGAGAGCAGCTGGAACCCGCTGGCCGTCAACGCGTCCTCCGGCGCCTACGGCCTGGTCCAGGCCCTGCCGGGCTCCAAGATGGCCTCCGCGGGCGCCGACTGGCGCACCAACCCGGCCACCCAGATCAAGTGGGGCCTCGACTACATGAACAGCCGCTACGGCAGCCCCTGCGCCGCCTGGTCGTTCTGGCAGGCGCACCACTGGTACTGAGCCGACCCGCTCACCCGGCACCCCCGGAGGCCCGCGACGCACCGACGCGTCGCGGGCCTCCGCCGTTCGCGCGCGTCCTTCCTGCCGCCGGGCGGTCCGGCCCGAGGCGTCCGGCGCCGGGCGTCCGACCCGACGTCCGGCCTGACGTGGACGCGTCCGGAAGGTGACGTGAAGATATGGCGCACGGTCGTACGATTTGCCGCCAATTGCTGGGAATTACGCACCGTCAGGGCTTTGCCACGGTCCGCGGGCCCTCTTACGCTCCGGCGTCATGGCCTCACCCCTGATCAGCGTCGTGCTCCCCGCCTACGACCAGCACGAACAACTCGCCGACTGCCTGGACTCGCTGCTCGCGCAGTCCCTGGCCGACGTCGAGGTGATCGTGGTCGCCGACCGCTCCCCCGAGACCGCGGCCGGACTCGCCGACTCGTACGCGGCGCGGTATCCGCGGGTGTCCGTGCTGCACCTGAACGCGGCGGTCGGCGTCGGGGTGGCCCGGAACGCGGGGGCCGCCCGGGCCTCCGGCGAGTACCTGCTGTTCCTCGACGCGGACCACCTGCTCCCCCGGGATGCGCTCCAGGCGCTCGCCGACCGGCTGAAGCAGACCGGCCCGGTGGACGTGCTGCTGTTCGGCCACTCCCGCCGGCACCAGGGCCGGGACTGGCCCGGCGGGGCCGAGGCGCTGCTCGCCGAGGCAGGCCCCGAGGTGTTCGCCCCCTTCGACCGGCCCGAGCTGTTCGGCGCACCGCCGCTGGTCTGGGACCGGCTGATCCGCCGCGGCCACTGGGCGGGGCTGGAGCTCGCGTTCCCGCCCGGCCGCTACGAGGAGGTCCCGGTGGTGCACGCGGCGCTGCTCGGCGCGCAGAAGGCCGCCGTGCTGGCGCGCGAGTGCGTCCAGCTGCGCCGCCGGGAGACCGTCCACCCGGCGGGCGGGCCGGGCAGCAGCGTCTTCGACCTGTTCGAGCAGTACGAGCGCAGCTTCGCCCTGCTGGAGGACCAGCCGCACCTGTACGCGGTGCGGGACGCGCTGTTCGTCCGGATGATCCGGCACTACCTGTTCGTCTTCGACCTCGCGGGCTGCGTCAGCCGCGCCGAGCGGCCGCAGTTCTTCCACCGGGCCGCCGAGCACCACCGCCGCTTCCTGCCGCCGGGCCACCGCCGGCCGGGCGGCCGCGAGGGGATCAAGTTCTCGCTGCTCGCGGGCGGCGCCTACCCGGCGTTCGAGGTCGCCAAGCTCTCCCACATCGCGCGCGGCACGCTCACCGGGCGGAAGTAGGCCCGCCCGGGCCCGGGACACCCCGACGGTGGTACCCCCGTCGCGCCCGGTACCCCTTCGGCGCCCCGGCTGCGATCATCGGGCCCTGCCCTGTCGCGCCCGGGAGGTCCCTGGTGAGCCGTCCGTCCGCCGTCCCCGGCGCCGAGCTGGCCCGTGAGCTGGCCGCCGTCCTGCGCGGCGAGGTCCGCTTCGGCGCCGCCGAACGGACCGTCTACAGCCACGACGCGTCCAACTACCGGCAGCTGCCGCTCGGCGTGGTCAAGCCCGCCGACCCGGACGACGTCCGCACCGCGCTGGCGCTCTGCCGCCGCTACCGGGTGCCGGTCGTGGCACGCGGCGCCGGGACCAGCATCGGCGGCCAGGCGATCGGCCCGGGCGCGGTGGTGCTGGACTTCCGCCGCCATCTCGGCGAGGTGCTGGCGATCGACCCCGAGGCGCGCACCGCGCGCGTGCGCCCCGGCACCGTCCTGGACGACCTCCAGCGCGCCGCCAGGCCGTACGGGCTGCGCTTCGGCCCGGACCCGTCCACGCACAGCCGCTGCACCATCGGCGGCATGATCGGCAACGACTCCTGCGGCTCGCACTCGCTCGTCTGGGGGCGCACCGCCGACAACGTCGAGCGACTGGAGCTGCTGCTCGCGGACGGCACCGAGCTGACGGTCGGCGGCCGGCTCACCGCCGCCGAGCGCGCCGGGCTGGCCGGGCAGCCCGGGCGGGCCGGTGAACTCCACCGGCAGCTCCAGGAGTTCACCGACCGCAACCTCGCCGCCATCCGTCAGGGCATGCCCCGGCTTCCGCGCCGCACCTCCGGCTACCCGCTGGACGCGCTGCTGCCCGAGCAGGGCCACGACCTCGCCCGGGCGCTCACCGGCACCGAGGGCACCTGCGCGCTGCTGCTGGCCGCGACCGTCCGCCTGGTCGCGGACCCGCCCGCGCGCGCCCTGGTGGTGGCCGGCTACCCCGACGAGGGCGCCGCAGCCGACGCCGTCCCTGCGCTGCTGCCGTACGGACCGCTGACCGCCGAGGGCATGGCCGCCGACCTGATCGCCGCCCTGCTCGCCGCCGGCCCCCGCCCGCCCGCACTGGACCGGCTGCCCGCCGGCGCGTGCTGGCTGTTCCTGGAGATCGGCGGCGACACCCCGTTGGCCGCCTACCAGGCCGCCCGCCGGCTCGCCGACGCGGTGCGCCGCGAGCGCTCCGCCTCCGTCGCCCTGGTCACCGACCCGGCCCAGCAGCGCCAGCTGTGGGCCGTCCGGGAGGCCGGCGCCGGAATCGTCACGCGGCTGCCCGGGGGCGGGGAGGCCTGGCCCGGCTGGGAGGACTCCGCCGTCCCGCCCGAGCGGCTCGGCGACTACCTGCGCGCCCTGCGGGCCCTGCTGCGCCGGCACAGCCTGCACGGTGTCCCGTACGGGCACTTCGGCGACGGCTGCGTGCACCTGCGGATCGACTTCCCGCTGGACGAGCCCCAAGGGGTGCTGGTCTTCCGGGAGTTCCTGGAGCAGGCGGCCGATCTGGCGGTCTCGTACGGCGGTTCGCTCTCCGGCGAGCACGGCGACGGCCAGGCCCGGGCCGAGCTGCTGCCGCGCATGTACCCGCCCGAGATCATCGGCCTGTTCGGCGAGTTCAAGCGGATCTGGGATCCGGAGAACCTGCTCAACCCGGGCGCCCTGGTCGACCCGCGGCCGCTCGACGCCGACCTGCGCTTCGTCACCGCCCCGCGCCGCCCGCTGCCGCTGGCCCTGCCGTACGAGCAGGACGCCGGCAGCCTGGCCAAGGCGGTGCACCGCTGTGTGGGCGTCGCCAAGTGCGTGGACCCGACCACCGGGGTGATGTGCCCGAGCTACATGGCCACCGGCGAGGAACGGCACTCCACCCGGGGGCGGGCGCGACTGCTCGCCGAGATGCTGCGGGGCGACGCGATCCCCGACGGCTGGCGGTCCGCGGAGGTCCGGGAGGCGCTCGACCTCTGCCTGAGCTGCAAGGGCTGCGCGAGCGACTGCCCGGTGCACGTCGACATGGCGACGTACAAGTCCGAGTTCCTGTACCAGCACTACCGGCACCGGCCTCGCCCGCTCGCGCACTACTCGATGGGCCGGCTGCCGCTCTGGCTGCGGGCCGTGGCACTCGCGCCCGGGGCCGCCAACACGCTGCTCCGCTCACCGCTCGGCGGGCTGCTCAAGCGGCTCGGCGGGATCGACCCGCGGCGGGTGCTGCCGGTCTTCCCGCCGGAGACCTTCACCGCCTGGTACCGCCGGCACCGCGCCGCGCACCCGGCACCGCCCGGCGCACGACCGGTGCTACTGTGGCCGGACACCTTCTCCGACCACCTCCAGCCGAACGTGCTGCGCTCGGCCGTCGAGGTGCTGGAGCACCTGGGCTTCGAGGTCCGGCTGCCCGCGGGCCCGGTCTGCTGCGGCCTCACCTGGTACTCCACCGGCCAACTCGACGGCGCCCGCCGGGTGTTGCGGCGGAGCCTGCGGGCCATCGGGGCAACCGGAGTCCCGGCCGACACCCCCGTGGTCGGCCTGGACCCCAGCTGCACCGCGACCCTGCGCGAGGACCTGCCCCGGCTGCTCGGCACGGACGGCCGCCCGCTCGCCCAACGCACCCGCACCTTCGCCGAGTTCATCGACGAGTACGCCCCGGACGCCCCGCTGCCGCGCGTGCCGCTGGAGGCCGTCACCCAGACCCACTGCCACCAGCACGCCGTGCTCGGCTCCGCCGCCGACCGCCGGGTGGAGGCCCGACTCGGCCTGGACAACCGGGTTTTGGACTCCGGCTGCTGCGGTCTGGCGGGCAACTTCGGCTTCGAGCGGGGCCACTTCGAGGTGTCCGAGGCGATCGCGGAGCGCGTCCTGCTGCCCGAGCTCCGGGCGGTCGGCCCGGACACCGTGGTGCTCGCCGACGGCTTCAGCTGCCGTACCCAGATCACCCAACTCGCCGACGGGAGGCAGGCCCTGCACCTGGCGGAGCTGATCGCCCGGGCCCTGCGCACCGCGGGGTGACCGCGTCGACGCTACCGCTCGAAGGGCCGCCGCTCCGGTGCGAACGGCACGCCGGAGGCGAGCGCGCGGCAGCCGACCACCAGCGCCTCCCCCAGGAAGCCGACACCGATGGACAGTTGGACCGGCCGGGCGTCCGCCGCCAGGCCGTTGCGGGCGGCGAGCGCGGCGAAGCCCGCCATCGCGGCGAGCGAGAGCCCGGCCACCAGGAAGGTCCGGCCGGTGTAGCGCTGCCGCAGCATCCCGTCCCGCTCGTAGACCCGGATGGTGGCTCCGCGAAGCGCCCCGAAGGCGACGCCGAGCACGGCACCCGCCCCCACCCAGACGTAGTCCCCGACGCCCAGGCCGTGGTGCTGCGAGAGCGCCCACAGGCCGAGGCCGGTGAGGACCACCGGCGGCGCGAGGAGGTCCCGCGCGTTGAGCGGTTCGCC
Source organism: Streptomyces sp. 1114.5 (assembly GCF_003635085.1). Classification (NCBI taxonomy): domain Bacteria; kingdom Bacillati; phylum Actinomycetota; class Actinomycetes; order Kitasatosporales; family Streptomycetaceae; genus Streptomyces; species Streptomyces sp. 1114.5. The sequence continues at coordinate 4,108,240 of NZ_RBXE01000001.1, read as the reverse complement.
GCGCAGCCGCCGGACCACCACCACGACCACCACGGCGGCGATCAGCGCCGTGTGCACCCAGTTGTTCATCCCTGCTCCCCGAATTTTTATAGCTCGATCGTGCTAAATCAGCAATTTAGCTCGCCCGTGCTATAACGGCAACATGCCGAAGATCGTCGATCCCGCCGAACGCCGCCAGGCCGTCGCCGACGCCGTCCTGCGCGTCGCCGCCCGGGAGGGCCTGGAGCACGCCTCGCTGCGCAACGTGGCCGACGAGGCCGGGCTGGCGATCGGCTCGGTGCGGCACTACTTCGCGGGCAGCTCCGAGCTGATGATCTTCGCGATGCAGGAGCTGGCCCGCCGGATCGACGCCCGCATCCGCACCCACGCCCGCGCCCTGCTCGACCCGGCACACGCCCCCGGCACCGACCGGCGTGAACAGACCGCACGGCTGCTCGCCGAAACCCTCCCGCTGGACGCCGAGCGCCGGGAGGAGTCCGCGCTCTGGCTCTCCTTCGTCACCGCCGCCCGCACCCGGCCCGAACTCCGGCCCCGCGCCGCCGAGCTGCAGGCCGGCCTGGACGAGCTGGTCCGGCGCGTCCTGGTCGAGATCGCCCGGGCCGGTGCCCTGGCCCCCGGCCTGGACCTCGCCGTGGAGACCCGCCGACTCTCCGCCCTCCTCGACGGCCTCACCCTGCAGGCCGTCCAGCACCCCGACCTGGTCGGCCCGGAGGACCTGCGCGCGGTGCTCCGCCGCCACCTGGACACCCTCGCGACGTCCTGACACCCCGCCAACGCTCTTGGCACAATGGCGCGATGACCCTCACCCCCGCCGAGGCGGACAAGATCCTGGCCGAGAACTTCGCCCCCTGGGTGCAGGCCCTCGGCCTGACCACCGCCGAGACCGGCGAGCAGCACGCCGTCCTGCGCCTGCCCTGGTCCGACCAGCTCGCCCGCGAGGGCGGCGCACTCTCCGGCCAGGCCCTGATGGCCGCCGCCGACACGGCCTGCGTGATCGCGGTCTCCGCGGCCCGCGGCGGCTTCGGCCCGATGACCACCGTCCAGCAGTCCACCAGCTTCCAGCGCGCCGTCCTCGACCGCGACGTCCTGGTGCACGCCCGGATCACCAAACTCGGCCGCCGGATCGCCTTCCTCGACGTCACCCTCACGCCCGAGGGCGCCGAGGACCCCGCCGCCCACGCCACCACCGTCTACGCCCTGGGCTAGGGCGTCCGGCCCCACCTCCTGAAGGCCCTCCCCACCCCGCCCCGGCCTGGCGGCGCCGTTCACCGCGGCCGGGGCCGGTCCGATCTCCGTGCGCCGGGTCAGCCCTGCAACGCCTCCTTCTTGGGCGGCTCCTCGGCGCAGACCGCCGACACGAACTCCGCGAGCCGCGCCTGCGGCAGGCCGCGCGCGATGTCCGCCTCGCTGATCATGCCGACCAGCTTGTGCTCCGGATGGTTGATCACCGGCAGCCTGCGGACCTGGTACTGCTCCATCACCCGCAGCACCTGCTCGCAGTCCTCGTCCGCCTCCACCGTCATCGGCCGCCCCTGGGCCAGTTCGCCCGCCGTCACCTGCGCCGGGTCACGCCCCTCCGCGACGCACCGCAGCACGATGTCGCGGTCGGTCACGATGCCGAGCAACCTGTCGTTCTCCCCGCAGATGGGCAGTGCGCCCACGTGTCGTTCCCGCATGATCCGGGCGGCGGCCGCGAGCGTCTCGTGCTCGCGGATGCACTCCGCGCCCGGGTGCATGATGTCGCCGGCACTGGTCATGGTCCGCCTCCTGACCTGGCTTGCTCCCCCTCGTCCATCCTGGTCCGACCGGGTGACGGACGCCACCGGGCACCGTCAGGACGCCTCCTTCGGCTCCGTACGGTCCTGCGCCACCGCCTCCGCCACGGCCTGACCGTCCGCCTCCGCCCGCCCGCCCTCCAGGTCCGCGCCTTCCAGCGGCGAGTGGGACAACAGCTCCTCCAGCGGCGGGACTTCACGCGTGGGCTGCTCGCGGCCGAGCTCCTCCTCCGAGACCTCACCGCTCTCCACCGCCTGCTTCGCGGACTTCGCCGCCGCGGCGACCGCGGCCGCCGCCAGCAGGTCCCGCTGCTGGGACTCCGTCGCGCTGTCCAGGAAGCGCAGCAGCTCCACCGGGAAGGGCAGCACCAGCGTCGAGTTCTTCTCCGCCGCCACCTCCACCACGGTCTGCAGCAGGCGCAGTTGCAGCGCCGACGGGGTCGCGCTCATCACCGCGGCCGCCTCCGACAGCCGGGACGAGGCCTGGTACTCACCGTCCGCCGTGATGATCCGCGCGCGGCGCTCCCGCTCGGCCTCCGCCTGGCGGGCGATCGAGCGCTTCATCGACTCCGGCAGGGCGACGTCCTTGATCTCCACCCGGTCGATCTCGATGCCCCAGCCCAGCGCCGGGCTGTCGATCATCAACTCCAGGCCCTGGTTGATGGGTTCGCGGTTGGCCAGCAGGTCGTCCAGCTCGCTCTTGCCGATGATCGAGCGCAGCGAGGTCTGCGCGACCTGGGAGATCGCGAAGTTGTAGTCCTGCACGTTGACCGTCGCCTTCACCGCGTCCACCACCCGGTAGTAGACCACCGCGTCCACCCGCACGGTCACGTTGTCCCGGGTGATGCCCTCCTGCGCCGGGATCGGCATCGTCACGATCTGCACGTTCACCCGGCGCAGCCGGTCCGCGATCGGCACCAGCGCCACCAGCCCGGGCTCGCGCACCTCGTCGCGCACCCGCCCGAACCGGAACACCACGCCCTTCTGGAACTGCTGGACCACCCTGATGCTCAGGCTCGCCCAGATCGCCCCCAGCCCGGCCAACCCCCCGAGAACTCCCAACACCGCATCGACGATCATCGCGGCCTCCTCGCGGCCTGCGCGCACACCGGAGCGTCCGACCACCCGGGGACCCGACCGGGCCGGGGGCCGCCGGAACAACTGATTCCACGCTACGCCTGCCCGGAAGCCACCGGACGGCGGTGCAGCCCGCCGGGGGAGAGCCCTGGGCGCCGTGGAAGAGCCCTAGGATCGGGGCCATGCCGAGCGTGGCCACTCCCCACTCCCCCGCCGACGACCCCGGCGACCCCCGCCACCCCGCCGACGCCGCCGCCCGGGCCCCCGGACTGGCCGCGCTGGACCGGGTGGTCACCGACTGCCGGGCCTGCCCCCGGCTGGTCCGGTGGCGCGAGGAGACCGCCCGTACCAAGCGCCGCGCCTACCAGGACTGGGAGTACTGGGCCCGCCCCATCCCCGGCTTCGGCCCGCCCGACGCCCCGCTCGTCCTGGTCGGCCTCGCCCCCGCCGCCCACGGCGCCAACCGCACCGGCCGGATCTTCACCGGCGACCCCTCGGGCGACCTGCTCTACGCCGCCCTGTACGACCTCGGGCTCGCCAACCGCCCCACCTCCGTGCGCCACGGCGACGGCCTGGAACTGCACGGCGTACGGATCACCGACCCGGTCCGCTGCGCCCCGCCCGACAACAAGCCCAGCACCGCCGAACGCGACACCTGCCGGCCCTGGATCACCCGCGAACTCCAGCTGCTGCGCCCCACCGTACGGACCGTCGTCGCCCTCGGCGGCTTCGCCTGGCAGGCGCTGCTCCCGGTGCTCGCGGACGCCGGCTGGCAGGTCCCCCGCCCCCGGCCCGCCTTCGGCCACGCCGCCCGGGTCGACCTCCCCGCCCGGGACGGCGGCCCCGCCCTGCGGCTGTACGGCTGCTACCACGTCAGCCCGCGCAACACGAACACCGGCCGGCTGACCACCGACATGCTCCGCGGCCTGCTGCGCGAGGCGGCGCACTCGGCGGGGCTCACCACCCTGTAGTCGGCCCGCGCGGCCTGCCCCCACCCGCCGGCGGCACCCTTGACGGAAGCCCCTTCGACGGCCGCTACCCGAACCGCGTCAGCTTCCGCTTCCCGGCCCGCTTCCACACCCCCGGCAGCCGCTCGCGCGCCGCCTCCGCCGCGGCCAGCTGGCGGCCGTAGAGGACGCCGTAGCCGAAGGCCTCGCCGGAGGCCGACGCGTGGGCGGCCAGGGTGGCGGCGGCGACCACGGCGTCCTGGTGTTCGCCCAGCACCTCCTGGACGGCCTTCATCCGCTCCGCGTAGCGCTCGGCCCGGGCGCCGACCGCCGGGGCGGCGGTCTCGCCGGCGTAGCGGGCCCGCTTCGCCGCCTTGCGGGCCTCGTGCAGGGCACGGTCGCGCTCCTCGGGCCCCGCCGCGAGGGCCGTGCGGACCCGCTCGGCGGTACGGTCCTGCTCCCGGGCGGCGACCCGGGACAGCTCGGCGACGGCGGGGCGGGCGGCCCGGTGGCGCAGCGGCGGATCGGCGAGCAGGGCGGCCAGGGCGTCGCCGAGGGCGCGGCGGCGCGGGCTGTCCAGGGCGGCCACCACCTCCGGCCAGACCTCGCGGTACGCGGCTTCGCCCCACCGCTCCAGCGCCGCGGCGACCCGTTCCGGATCGCACTCGGCGGGCAGCTCGCGGGCCTGGGCGGCCAGCCGGGCGGCCAGCACCTCGCGGTCGCGGGCGCCGCCGAGGGCGCCGGCCAGCCAGCGCAGGTCCGCGACCAGCCCGTCCGTCGCGCCCCGGGTGAACAGCCGCCGGAAGGTCCGCAGCGCGCTGCGCAGCCGCCGGCAGGCGACCCGCATCCGGTGCACCGCGTCCGGCTCGTCCGCCCGGACGGCGTCGTCCAACCCGGCCAGCACCTTCGCCTGCGCCTCGATGCGGGCCAGCAGCACCTGCCCCACCGTGGTCTCGGGTTTCGCCATGTGCGGTCATCCCCTCGTCGGGGTCACTCACCGGGAACGCTTCCAGGCTAAGGCGTGTCCGAGCGCGCAGGGTACTGAGCCGCTGTCAGCCGGAACAGGGACGTACGGGCCCTCGTCCCGGATACGGGCGTCATGACATACTCCGGGGCGTGACGACCTCCACCCATGCGACCAGGGCCCTGCGGGCCGCGGTGTTCACCGCGCTCGCCGTGCCGATGGCCGCGCTGGGCCAGGTGGTCATCACGGGCCGCCCGCTGCCGCTGTCGCTGGTGGCCTCGGCGTGCGTCGTCGTCTTCCTGGTCGCGGCCGCGATGGCCGGCGGGGAGCGGCGGATGCTGCACATCTCCGGCGTGATGGTGCCGGTCGAGCTGCTGCTCAACACCACCTTCAACCTGGGCCAGACCAGCTGTGGGCCGATGCTCACCGGGCAGGTCCCCGCCCGCGGGGTGAACCTGCTGGTCTGCGGCGGCGGTTCGATGGACGGCTCGCTGCTCTCCGGTTCGCTGGGCCACGCCGGGCAGTTGGCGCCGGTGGCGACCCAACTGCTGCTCCTGCTGGTGCACCTGGTGATCGCACTGGCCGCCGCCGGCTGGCTGCGGCTGGGCGACGCGGCGCTGTCGGGCCTGGCCCGGGCGCTGCGGGCGCTGCAGAAGTCCCTGGCCCGCCCGCTGCGCGCCCTGCTCGTCCTGCTGCTCCCGGCTCCGGTGCGCCCGGTGCTGCGGGTGCCGCTGCCGGTCTCGGACCGCGTGCGGCCGCGCCGCGAGGACGTGGTGCTGAGCCCGGCGCCCCGGCGCGGCCCGCCGGCCTTCGCGCCTGCCTGCTGATCGCTTCCGCACCGGTTCGCCCGCGTTCGTCGATCACCCCTCCCGTACCCGGCCGGACTCCTCCGGCCCCCGTACGCCCGCAGGCAGTGCGCACGACTCCCGCGTTCCCCGACCCCGCCGCACCCGGTGCGGTTTCCCGCGCGCACCCGCGCGCCGCGTACAGGAGTTGACTTCCCATGGCTCAGACCCCCAGCAAGCAGCAGGACAAGCGCATCAGTGCCCGTGAGCGGATCCAGGAGGCGCAGCGCATCGAGCAGCAGGCCGCCAAGCGCCGTCAGCGGATCGTCGTGACGGTCTCCGCCGTCGTGGTGCTCGCCCTGGCGGGCGGTGTCGCGGTCGCCGTCAACTCGGCCTCGAACAAGGACGACAAGGCCTCCGCGGCCGCGAGCTCGGCCGCGCTGGTCGTCCCGGCCAACGCCACCGGCCCGAACGGCACGGTGATCACCTACGGCAAGGCGGACGCCCCGCACACCATGGAGGTCTACGAGGACTTCCGCTGCCCGATCTGCAAGCACTTCGAGGCGGCGAACGGCGAGACGGTCAAGAAGCTCACCGAGGACGGCCGGATCAAGGTGGAGTTCCACCTGGCGGCCTTCCTGGACAAGAACCTCGGCGGCAGGGGCTCGCGCACCGCGCTGGCCGCCGCCGGTGCCGCGCTGAACGAGGGCGTGGACAAGTTCAAGCAGTTCCACGACGTGCTGTACGCCAACCAGCCCGACGAGCGCGAGGACGGCTTCGGCGACGTCAACCACCTCCTGGACCTGGCCGGCCAGGTGCCCGGGCTGAAGACGGACGCGTTCGTGAAGGCCGTCACCGACCGGACCTACGCGCCGTGGGCGGCGAAGGTCGCGGACGCGTTCAACGACAGCGGCGTGACGGGCACCCCGACGGTCAAGGTGGACGGCAAGCCGGTCACCCTGTTCGCCGGCAACGCGGTCGTCTCGCCGGAGCAGTTCACCGCCCAGGTCACGCAGGCCGCCGGCCTGCAGTAAGGCCGGTCCACCGCACGGCACCACCGGCCCGGCCGACTCCCGGCCGGGCCGGCCCTCCCCCCGCCACCACCGGAGTGTGCTGCCATGTCCGCCGCTACCACCGTGCACCCCTCCCGTCCCGCCCCCGACGCCTCCGGCAGGGCCCCGATCGGGGCGAGCCGGGCCTTGGCGGTCCTGCTGTTCCTCGGCGGGCTGGTCGGGCTGGCCGCCTCGGCCGTCCTGACCTTCGACAAGCTCCGCATCCTGGAGAACCCCTCCTACGTCCCCGGCTGCAACATCAACCCGGTGATCAGCTGCGGTTCGGTGATGCGCACCGAGCAGGCGGAGGTGTTCGGCTTCCCGAACCCGCTGCTCGGCCTGGCCGCCTTCGGTGCGCTGACGGCGATCGGCGCGGGGCTGCTGGCCGGTGCCGCGTACCGGCGCTGGTTCTGGCTGGGCCTGCACGCGGGCACCGCGCTGGGCGTGCTGTTCGTGCACTGGCTGATCGGCCAGGCGCTGTACGAGATCGGCGCGCTGTGCCCGTACTGCATGGTGGTGTGGGCGACGGTGGTGGCGCTGTTCTGGTACACCACGCTGCACAACCTGCGCTCGGGCGTGATCGCGGTGGGCCCGCGCCTGGGCGTGGTGGTGCGGGAGGCGGCCCGCTACCACTGGGCGCTGCCGGTGCTGTGGGCGGCGGTGATCGCGCTGCTGGTGCTCAACCGGTTCTGGTACTACTGGAGCACGCTCCTCTGATCCTCCTCGGCCGTGGTCGTCAGCCCACGTACCCCGCCGAGTGCAGCAGGGCGGCGGCGCCGGTCCGCCGGGCCTCCAGGGCCCCGGTGAGCCGGCGCGCCGCGCACGGGTGCAGCACGGCGGCGGCCTGCGCCGGGGTGAACCAGCCGTGGTCGGCGATCTCCTCGGCCTGGAGGCGGACCGCCACGCCCGTCTCGGCCGTCCCGCCGTCGAACATGAACTGCACGGCGGGGTGGGCGTGTTCACCCTGGTCGGGGATCGCGTCGCGCCACTCCACCACGAGCAGCCGGAGCGCGCCGACGACCAGCCCGGTCTCCTCGCGCAGCTCCCGCGCCGCGCACTCGGCGGGCCCCTCCCCCGGGTCCATCCCGCCTCCGGGGAACTGCCACTGGTCGCGGTAACTGGCCTTCAGCAGCAGGACCTTGCCCGCCCCGTCGGTGAGCAGCACGCTGCAGCCGACGTAGGCGCGCACCAGCCGGGCCAGCCAGTCCTCCTCGGTGAGTGTCCAGGTGTCCGTCATCGCGCCTCCTCCGCCGGGTGCCGTTCTCGTGCTCACTCTGCCGCGATCGCCGCTCCGCAAACGGTGGTTCGTACTCCATCACCCGAACGAGTGCCGTGGAGGTCTACCCGAAGACCGCCCTCCGGAAGGCGTTGCGCAGATCGGTGAGCGGCTGGGTGAGGCGGTCGTAGTGCACCTTGTTGGTGAGCAGCAGTGCCCAGCGGCCGAGTCGCGGGGAGACCCAGAAGCCGGTGCCGGTGAAGCCGTAGTGGACGAAGGTGCCGTCGGCGGGCTCGGTGCCGGGGGCGTACAGCCAGGACAGGCCGCGGGCGGGCCGCAGTCCGCCGGTCTGCTCGCGCAGCGACTCGCGGATCCACGGCTCCCCCCAGAGCAGGCCGGGCGGCGGGGCGAGCAGCGCGGTGAGGAAGCGGGCGAGGTCGCGGGCGGTGGAGAAGGCCCCGGCGTTGCCGGAGACGCCGCCGAGCAGCCGGGCGGAGGGGTCGTGGACGACTCCGCGCAGGTGGCCGCCGGCCCGCGCCTCGTACTCGGTGGGCGCGGTACGGGCGGTGAGCGCGGCGCCGAGCGGCCCGTACCGGGTGTCGGCCATGCCCAGCGGGTGCCAGGCCCAGCGCTCGGCGAGGACGTCCAGCGGCGCGCCGCCCAGGTCCTCGACCAGGTAGCCGAGCAGCACGGCGGCCCGGTCGGTGTACTCCACGGCCGTGCCGGGCGCGCGGGCCACCGGGGCGGCGATCACCCCGGCCCGGATCGCGGCGGGCTCGGGGCCGTACAGCGACTCGAAGCGGGTGTACGGGAGCATCCCGGCGGTGTGGGCGAGCAGCCCGCGGGCGGTCACCGCGCCGACGGGGTGCCCGGCGGCCGGCGGCCACCACCGCCCGAGCGGTTCGTCCAGCGGCAGCCGTCCGGACTGCCGGAGCACCCCGGCGCAGGGCCAGAGCGCGACGATCTTGGTGAGGCTCGCCAGGTCGTAGAGCGTGTCCGGCCCGGGTTCGAGCTCCGCGTACGGGCCCAGGCCGAGCCGGCCGTGGCTGCCGCCGCCGAGCGTGCCCGCGGCGTCGCCGACCGCCCAGACGGCTCCCGCCCCGACGGCGCGGACGCCCTCGCGGACCAGCCGGTCCAGCTCCCCGCCCGGCGCTGCCAGGGCGGGGAGCCGGTCGGCTCCGGGTGCTCGGTGGCTCATCCGTTCCCCCAAGGACCGGTCGTCAGGGCGACCGGAACCTACCCGGGGCGGCAGCCGCTCAGACCGCCGCGACGGGCTCCTCGGCGGGTTCCTCGGCAGACTCCTCGCCGAGCTCCTTGCCGAGGCAGACGCTCAGCGGGTGGTCCTTGTAGAACCCGAACTTCCGGATCGCGACGTAGCCCTCGGACTTGTACAGCGCGATGGCCTCGGGCTGCTCGGTGCCGGTCTCCAGGACGAACCGGGTGCGACCGGCCTCGACGGCCGTCCGCTCCAGGTGGCGCAGCACGGCCCGGGCCAGACCGCGGCCGCGGGCCCCGGGGACCACGAACATCCGCTTCAGCTCGGCGTCGCCGTCGCGCAGCCCGTCCGGGCCGCCCTGCTTGGCCCGCCAGCCGCCGCAGGCGACCGGACGGCCGTCCAGGTAGGCGATCAGGAAGAGTCCGGCCGGCGCCTCGAAGTCCTCGGGGCTCATCTCGGTGAAGTCGGGGTCGCCGTAGCGCCGGACGTACTCCTGCTGCACCTCCGCCGACAGGGCCTGGGCGTCGGGGTGGGCGTAGCCGGTGATGCGGAACTCGACGGTGCCGGTGTCCTTGGTCGCACTGGTGTCCATGGTCGGAGAGCCTACGGTCCCGGCTCAGCGGGCCTCGAACCGGGCGACCAGCTCCTCCTTGCCGAACATCCGGGCGGTGTCGACGGCGCTCGGGACGCCGGCGTGCGGGTCGGCGCCGCCGGCCAGCAGGGCGGTGAGCACGTCCTCGGCGCCCTTGAAGACGGCGCCGGCCAGCGGGGTCTGGCCGCGGTCGTTGGCGAGGTTCGGGTCGGCACCGTGCCGCAGCAGCACCTCGACGGTGGCGGCGTGGCCGTGGTACGCGGCGAGCATCACGAGGGTGTCGCCGCGGTCGTTGGTGAGGTCGGCCGGGGCCCCGGCCTCCAGGTAGGCGGCCAGGGTGTCGGTCTCCCCGGCCCGGGCGGCGTCGAAGAGCTTCCCGGCCAGGGCGATCACCTCGGCGTCGGGGGCGTCGGCGGGCTGCTGGCTGGCGGCGTCGGTCATGGCGGGCGGCCTTTCCGGTCGGTTCGTCGGGCGGTCACGGGCTGCGCCCAGGGCACGGTAGCGGCCGCCGCCGGAGCGGGCCAGCCGTTGTCCGTGATCCGGATGACGGCCCGGGCCGCCCCGACACGCGGCCGCACGGGTTGCACGGCCATCCGAGCGAACTTCCCGGACCCCCGGGAAACTTCCCGCCCACCCCCCGGGAATGCCTGGCGGCACCGAATCCCCGCAGCGACCGGCTCCACCCCGGCCGGTTCGCATACCGCCATCCGGTGTCCGGAACGGTATCGGACGGCAGAACCACCCATTTGCACCGTTCCATCATCTATTACTTTTTGTCACGATTAATGCACTTTCCGTAACACCCCCGCTTGTCCCCCTCCCGAGGAGCGGATCGTGATCCTCTCGATTTCCGGCATCGTCCTGTTCGGCACCATCGCATTTCTCTTCTTCCGAAGGGACGGACTGAAGGTCTCCCACGCCATCGTCTGCGCCCTCTTCGGCTTCTACGTCGCCGGTTCGTCGATCGCCCCGAGCATCACCGCGGGCGGCGCCAGCCTCGCGAGCCTGCTCGGCGGCATCAGGTTCTAGCCGCCACTCTCCCCCGTTCCGGCCCGGGCGCGGATCCCACACCGCCCCGGGCCCCGTCGTACCCCACCGCCCCACCCGTCCCACACCTCCCACCCGTCCCACTCGCCCGGGGAGTCAAGGAATGCCGCTCCACCGCCACCTCAGCAAGGGCCGCGAGATCGCCCGGACCGCCGGGGACCACGCCTCCGACATGTTCGCCCCGCTCTCCGTCATCGGCCGCGGCCTGCGCCACCACGCCGACTGGGCCAAGGCCCGCTGGCAGGCCACCCCGAAGGAGCGCCGCGGCCCGACCCTCTTCCTGTCCGCCGCGATGCTGGTCGGCATCTACCTGCTGCCGCACGGACTGCTGTTCGCGCTGATCGCCCTGATGGCCAGCGCCGCCTGGGCCGGACGCGCCCCCAAGGCCCCGCCCGCCCCGCCCGCGCCGGACGTCGCCGACCTCAAACTGACCGCCCTCTACTCCGCGCTCACCCCCTACCTGTGCGGCCCCGAGGACGCCAACCCGCTCTACCACTTCGAGGGCAGCTACAAGAACGCCTTCGGCTCCTGGGAGTTCGACGGCGAGGGCCGGCTCTCCCGGCTGGAGCTGAGCTACCCCGCGTACTTCACCGACACCGAGCCCGCCGCCCGGGCCCGGATCGAGCAGGTCGTCCAGGGCAAGGCCGGCCGGGCCCGGGAGTACCGCTTCGACTGGGACGAGGAGTCCAACCGGCTGCGGATCGCCGCGCTCGCCCCGCTGCCCACCGACGTCGTCGCCCAGCGCTTCGTCGCCACCCCCGGGGAGATCGTGCTCGGCTTCACCGACGAGGACGGCACCGCCCGTACCATCCCGGTCACCCAGGGCGGCACGACCGTCCAGCAGCCGCCGGTGGTCTGGCGCACCGGCCCGCGCTCCTCCGAACCGCACCTGCTGGCCCTCGGCGTCACCGGCTACGGCACCTCCAGCCTGCTGCGGTCGATCGCCCTGCAGGTCCTCCCGTACGCCGACCTGGTGGTGGTCGACGGCGCCGGGACCGGGGAGCACGCCTGCCTGGTGAACCGGCCCGGCGTGCACACCGTGGAGACCAGCCTGCACGGCGCGCTGGCCGCACTGGAGTGGGCCGCCCAGGAGACCGACCGGCGGCTCACCGCGCTCAACGCCGCCCGGCACGCCGGTACCGCCCCGCCCGAGGACGTCACCCGGCCGCTGTGGCTGCTGCTGGACCACCCGACCGAGCTGAGCGAACTCGCCCAGGCCGAGGGCCGCCCCGACCCGCAGGACCTGCTGGAACTGCCGCTGCGGCACGGCCGGGCCGCCCGGGTCACCGTGGTGATCGCCGACGACGTCGAGGCCCGGGACCGGATCACCCCCACCGTCCGCGCCACCACCCGGGCCCGCGTGGTGCTCGGCCCGGCCGGCCCCGACGAGGCCCGCGCCGCGCTCGGCGCACCGCTGGACATCGTGCCCGCCGCACACGCCCCGATCGGCCGCGGCTACGCCAGGGTCGGCAACGGCGCCCCGGTCCGGCTCCAGGTGCCCGCCACCGTCGACCCGCTGGACGACGAGGCCCCGGCCCCGCTGAGGGACGCGGTGATCGCCCTGCTGCCGCACCGCGACACCCGCATCGAGGCACCCGCCGGCACCCCGCCCCGCCCGGAGCGCCCGCCGACGGCCGCACCGGTCGATCCCGCCCCGGCCGCCCGCCCGGTCGACCTGGCCAAGGACGAACCGATGATCCGCCCACGTCCGATCTCCTGACCGGCCCGAAGGCTCCGGGTCGGGGCCGCCGAACGCCGTCAGAACCCGTCCCGGTACGCTCGTCACAGAAAGTCCGCACGATCACCAGATGTGAAATAGGTGACACCTGGGGTGATATCACCGGCCAGATGTGACAAATCGGGCGCAGGTGGGTACAAACAGGGGCGGCACGACAGACGACGCATGTCCCGGGACGGGAATCTTCGTCGGAAGCCGAGCGTTGACCGAACGACGAAGAACAGCGACCACTAGTCCTGTGGGCCATAAGCCCGGGAGGCACGATTCATGAGCGAGCGAGCTCTCCGCGGCACGCGACTCGGGGCCACTAGCTACGAGACCGACCGCGGTATCGATCTGGCTCCCCGCCAGACCGTCGAGTACGCATGTCAGAACGGACACCGATTCGAGGTTCCATTCTCGGTCGAGGCGGAGATCCCCGCAGTCTGGGAATGCCGCTTCTGTGGCCAGGAGGCAGCACTCCTCGACGGCGACGAGCCGGAGGAGAAGAAGACCAAGCCGACGCGCACCCATTGGGACATGCTGATGGAGCGCCGGACGCGCGAGGAGCTGGAGGAGGTGCTGGCCGAACGGCTGGCCGTGCTCCGCTCCGGCGGGATGAACCTCGCGGTGCACCCGCGAGACACCCGTAAGAGCGCCTGACCTCGCTCCCGCCGCGGCGGGAGGACGCGAAAAGGGACCCTGGTTTCCAGGGTCCCTTTCGCGTTGTCCGGTCTCTTTCGTGCGCTCCGTCACCCGGTGATCGGCGGGCGGTAGGTGGTGTCCGGGCCCTGCGGGCCGCGCGGTCCTGCCTCCGGCTCGACCACCTCGCCCTGGATGACCTTGCCGTCCGGGCGGTGGATGCGCAGCTGCTCCTGCAGTCGCATCGCGTCGGCGAACGGGTCGGCGCCGACGGTGGAGGTGGCGCGCATCGCCTTGTCGGCGACCCGGCGAGCGGCCGCTCGCCACAGCGCCCGGGTGGGCGGGAACAGCAGGGTCAGGGCCACCAGGTCGGACAGGAAGCCGGGGACGATCAGCAACAGGCCGGCCAGCACGGTCATGCTGGTGCCGGTCTGCGGCTGCGCGGACTGCGGGTTCTTGCTCTGCTCGATCGCCGCCGACAGCGCCTTCAGCCCGGCCCGCCTGATCAGCGACCCGCCGATCAGGGCGCCCGCGATCAGCAGCAGCAGGACGGTCAGGCCGCCCAGCCAGGAGCCGACCTGGACCAGCAGCCAGATCTCCAGCACCAGCCAGGCGGTGAGCAGCAACGGCAGCACCCGGCGGAGCTTTCCGCGCGGGGCCGGACGGGTGGGGGCAGCTTGCTGGGTCACGGTACGAATCCACTCCATGCGGTGCTCTGCGCGCCGCACGGGAGGTCCGGGCCGGCTACGGCACCACCTGGTCCAACGATTCCTGCCCGGCCGGTGTTCCGGCGCCCGACCGCCGACGGCGTCCGACCAGCACGGCAGCGCCGCAGGCCAGCAAGCCGCCGATGGCCAGCGCCCACTCCGGGGCGGCGCCGACCCGGTCGGCCACCGTGGTGCCGTCGCGCAGCGGGACGGTCGCCGACAGCTCGGCCGGCGTCAGCTCCTGGGTGCGCTGCTGGACGGTGCCGTCCGGGGCGATCACGGCGCTGATGCCGCTGGTGGCGGCGATCAGCACCGCCCGGCCGTGTTCGACCGCCCGCAGCCGGCTCATCGCGAGCTGCTGCTCGGGCTGGCCGGTCTTGGCGTAGGTCGCATTGTTGGTCTGGACCACCAGGACGCGGGCGCCGCTGTCCACGGTGTCGCTGACGATCTCGTCGTACGCGACCTCGAAGCAGATCACGTCGCCGATCCGGGCCGGGCCGAGCTGCATCACGCCGTTGTGGTCGCCGGGGTAGAAGTCCCGGGCGACCCGCTGGAGGCGGGTGATCACCTTCATCAGCTGGGCACGGAACGGCACGTACTCGCCGAACGGGACGGGGTGCTGCTTGGTGTAGGAGGCGCCGGGGCCGGTTGCCGGATCCCAGACGATGCCCTCGTTCTGGACGTGCTGGGCGTCCGGGCCGTCCACCAGGGTGCCGACCAGGGTGGGCACGCCGATCGCCTTGACGGCCTCGTCGATGCGCAGGCGGGCCAGCGGATCGCTGAACGGGTCGAGGTCGGAGGAGTTCTCCGGCCAGATCACGATCTCCGGGCGCTCGACCTTGCCGGCCGCGACGTCGGCGGCCAGGCGCTCGGTGGCCGTGGCGTGGTTGTTGAGGACCATCATCGGGCGGCCGAGGAAGTCCATGCCCGGGTTGGGCACGTTGCCCTGGACGATGGCGACCTTCACGGAGTCGGCCGCGGCGGTGGGCACCGGGACGAGGTAGCCGGCGAGCAGCGCCGCCACGGCGCCGAGCGCCGCCAGTGCCGCCGTCTTCGGGGCCTTGCCCGGCCCGCGCAGGCGCAGCGCCGCCCAGGCGAGCAGGCCGCCGGACAGGGCCACCGCGAAGGTCACCAGCGGCGCACCGCCGAGCGCGGCCAGCGGGGTGTACGGGGTGGCGGTGTTGGCGAAGGCCAGCCGGCCCCAGGGGAAGCCGCCGAGCGGCAGCCGGTCGCGGGCCCACTCCTGGGTGATCCACAGGCAGGCCGTCCAGAGCGGCCAGCCGGGCAGCCGGGAGACGAGGGCCAGTGCGCCGCCGAGCAGTGCCAGGAACAGCGCCTCGACGATCGACAGGCCGACCGTGGCATCCCAGCCGACCACCCGCAGCCAGCTGAGCAGCATCAGGAAGAACGGCAGGCCGAAGGCGAAGCCCGTCCACACGCCCTGACGGAAGGTGCGGCCCCGGGTGAGCAGGGAGAGCGCGGCGACGCCGAGCAGTGACAGCGGCCAGAGGTCGTACGGCGGGAAGGCGAGGGCGAGCAGCAGGCCGGCCAGGGCCGCGAGGCCGGTCCGGGGCAGGCCGGCACGGACCTTGGCGAGCGCCCGGGCGCCGCGGCCCGGGCGGGGCGCCGGCTCCTGCGGCTCGGGGGCGGTCCCGGACCGCTCCTGGGTGACGGGACTGGCCACCGGCGCACCATCTTCCTGGGGCTTGCTGTTTCGGACGCTGTGCGAAGAAGGTACCCCGGAACGCCGGTGGGACGTGAGGTGAGGGTGCCGGGCCCGAACCGGCTGGTCAGCGGGCGGTGTAGCGGATCTCGCCGAGTGGCCACTGCTCGGCGAGCCAGGTGGAGACGGCGTGGTGGAGCGGGGCGTCCAGGTGGGCGCGGTCGGCCCGGACCCAGGAGCTGACGCCGACCGCGGACGGGTCCTCGCGGTCCGGGTAGATGTAGACGCAGCCGATCACCTCGCTCCCCTCGGGTTCCAGGACGGTGTAGGTGAAGCCGGTGCGCGCGGCGAAGTCGGCGGCGTGGCGGCGCAGGTCTTCGAGGTTGCGCTCCGGCGACATCCCCTCGACGGGAGGCCAGCTGCCGCCGACGAAGCCGGGGGTGGCGCGGATGTGCTCGATGCTGCCGGTCCAGGCCGCGTGGTCGGAGGCGTTGTGCTGCTCGCCCAGGGGCTCCAGGCGGAACTCCGGGGCGAGCAGTTCGCGCGGGACGGTGAAGTCGGCGGGGACCAGCGGATGGGTCGTCATGGCGATCAACCTACGACCGGTGCCGCGCCGCTTCACCCGGTTTTGCCGTCGGTAGGCGGCGACCCGTCGCCGGGCGGCCACCGCTGGTCGGCGGCTACCGCCGGTGGACGGTGCGGCCGCGGACCACGGTGCGCAGGCAGGTCGGCAGCGGGTGGCCCGGGGTGAGGTCGGGCAGGCCGGGGGTGCCGGAGCGCGGGTCGGTGGACCAGCCGGCGACCCGGGAGTCGGGGGCCTGGACGACCAGCTCGCCGGCGGCCCAGATCGCGTAGCTGGCGACGGCTCCGGGCACCAGCACGCCGTCCTGGTCTCGGCCGATCGCTCGCCAGCCGCCGCGGGTGTGGGCGGTGAAGGCGGCGCGGACCGAGATCCGGTGGTCGAGGGTCCGGTGGAAGGCCGCGGCGCGGACGGTGCCCCAGGGGTCGAGCGGGGTGACCGGGGCGTCCGAGCCGAAGGCCAGCGGGACGCCGGCCCGCAGCAGGGCGGCGAAGGGGTTGAGGGCCGCGGCCCGCTCGGCGCCCAGGCGCTGGACGTACATGCCCTCCGGGCCGCCCCAGGCGGCGTCGAAGGCGGGCTGGACGGAGGCGGTGAGGCCCAGCTCGGCGAAGGCGGCGATCGACGTGTCGTCCAGGGCCTCGGCGTGCTCGACGCGGTGGCGCAGGGCCTTCACCCGGCCGGCGCCGACCCGCTCGCCGGCCGCCCGGACGCCCTCGATGACGGCCGCCACGGCCGCGTCGCCGATGGCGTGGAAGCCGGCCTGCAGCCCGGCCTCGGTGCAGGCGGCGACGTGGTCGGCGACCTGCTCGGCCGTCAGGTAGGCGGTGCCGGTGTGCTCGGCGTCGTCGTACGGGCTGTGCAGGCAGGCGGTGCGGGAGCCGATCGCGCCGTCCACGAAGAGGTCGCCGCCGGCGCCGACCGCGCCGAGCCGGCGGGCCGTCTCCACGCCGCCCAGCTCTCCCCAGTAGCCGAAGACCTCGGGGCCCTCGCCCTCGGCGGCCAGCGCCAGCAGGGCTGCCAGGTCCTGCTCGGAGGAGATCTCCGGCCCGGCGCACTCGTGCAGGGCACCGATGCCGAGTTCGGCGGCGCGGGCCAGGGTGGCGCGCTGGGCGCGGCGGCGCTGCTCGGGGGTGAGGCGGGCCAGCGCGGTCTGCCGGACGACGTGGTGGGCGTCCTTGGTGAGCGGACCGTCGGCGGCGTACCCGGGCCGTTCGGCGAGGCCGTCGGTGAGGGTGCGCAGGGCGGTGGTGGCGAGCGCGGAGTGCACGTCGGTGCGGGAGAGGTAGAGCGCGGCGCCGCGGGCGGCCTCGTCCAGTTCGGCGAGGGTCGGCGGGCGGCCCTCGGGCCAGGCGCTCTCGTCCCAGCCGTGGCCGATCAGCACCCCGCCGGGCTCGGCCTGGGCGTCCACGAAGGCGGTGACGGCCGCCAGGGCGGCGGCCAGCGAGGGGCTGCCGGTGAGGTCGAGGCCGGTGAGCGCCAGGCCGGTGGCGGTGGCGTGCACGTGGGCGTCCACGAAGGCCGGGGTGACCAGGGCGCCGTCCAGTTCGACCACCTCGTCGGCGCTCGCGGCGTACGCCTCGGCGGCGCCGTCGCTGCCGACCCAGGCGATGTGCTCGCCTTCCACGAGCATCGCGGTGGCGAAGGGGTCGGCGGGGCTGTAGACGGCGCCGCCGCGCAGCAGGACGGTCCGGGAGGTGCGTTCGGTCATGGCGCCAAGTCTGCACCCCGCCCGTTCGGGGTCAGAGCTTCGGGGGTCGGGGATTCGGCAGTCAGAGCTTCGGGGGCCGGGCCTCGTACGGGGTGGACAGCACGACGGTCGTACGGGTGGAGACGCCGGCGGCGCTGCGGATGCGCGCGAGCAGGTCCTCCAGGTCGCCGGGGGCGCCGACGCGGACCTTGAGGATGTAGTTCTCGTCGCCCGCGACGCTGTGGCACGCCTCGATCTCGGGCAGGCCGGCCAGGCGCTCCGGGGTGTCGTCCGGGGCGCTGGGGTCGAAGGGTTTGACCGAGATGAAAGCGGTCAGCGCCAGGTCGACCGAGTCGGGGTCGACGATCGCGGTGTAGCCGCGGATCACCCCGCGCTGTTCGAGGCGGCGCACGCGCTGGTGCACCGCCGAGGTGGACAGGCCGGTGGCCTTGCCCAGGTCCGTGTAGCTCATCCGGCCGTCCTCAAGCAGCAGCTGGACGATGCGTTGGTCGAGATCCTCCACAGTCCGTCAACCTACCCGGTCGGGTGCACGGGGGGCGCACGAGGTGGCACGAGAGCGGCAGGAGCAAGCACCGCAGGTGCGGGGCGGGGCACATGCCGCGTGAATGTGGCAGCGGATGTGGTCAAGGACACACCCGGTGCATCACGGTGCACAACACCGCAGGGTTATGAGTCCGAATCGCAGGGAAGTGCTGGTTGTGGCCCTGGACGACCAAGTCGGGCCCGATCCTAGGGGGATCCTCATGCCTGCTACTGACCAGCGCGAGCTGGCCGCCGACGAGACCGACGATATGACCGGCCGCGACGACCTCGCGGTCGACCACGCGCCGGGCGCCGAGCTCGGCGAGGCCGAGACCTGGGAGATCTTCCGGGTCCACTGCCCCGAATGCCGCCGCCCGATCGCCCTGGTGGCGGACGAGGAGCGGCTGCCGGAGCACGCCCTGCTGCCGACCGCCTGGAACCCCTTCGCCCCCGCGGTCTGCCCTGGTTCGGGCACGCCGACCGACGACCTCGCGGAGGTGGAGGCCCCGGCGGACGCCCAACCGACCGGATTCGGGGCCCTGTTCAAGCTCCCGAGCGAACTGGACTGGCGCACCCAGCCGTTCTCGCACGCGGTGGCGCACTGCCCGGTGCGGGTCGCGGCGATCGGCCAGGCCGTGCCCGCCCTCGCCTCCGTCCCGACGGTCTCCGCGCTCCGTGCCATCCCGGAGCAGCGCCGCCGGCTCGTCCGGCACTGACGGTCGGAGCAACGCGGGCCGGTCGGAGCAACGCCGGCAGGTCGGCGCACCGCACCGCCCGCGGCGCACCACCAGAACGCCTCCGGCCGTCACTCCGCACCCTGGAGTGACGGCCGGAGGCCGTGCACGGGGAAGGCGCCGGGTCGCCGCGGGGCGCCCGGCCCTCCCGGGGGCGTCAGCCCGTGGTTCAGCCCTTGGTGAGGTGGCGGCCGATCACCAGGCGCTGGATCTGGTTGGTGCCCTCGACGATCTGCAGCACCTTGGCCTCGCGCATGAAGCGCTCGGCTGGGAAGTCCTGGGTGTAGCCGTAGCCGCCGAGCACCTGGACGGCGTCGGTGGTCACCCGCATCACCGTGTCGGTGCAGAACAGCTTGGCCATCGCCGCCTCCTTGGAGAACGGCCGGCCCGCGTCCTTCAGGCGCGCGGCGGACAGGTAGAGCGCACGGCCCGCCTCGATCTGGGTGGCCATGTCGGCGAGCATGAAGGACAGGCCCTGGAACTCGGCGATCGGACGGCCGAACTGGCGCCGGGTGCGCGCGTAGTCGACCGCGAGGTCGAGCGCGGCCTGGGCGACGCCGATCGCACACGCGGCGATGCCGAGGCGGCCGGAGTCCAGCGCGGCGAGCGCGATCTGGAAGCCCTGGCCCTCCTCGCCGATCAGCCGCTCGCGGGGCACCCGGGCACCGTCGAAGTGCAGTTGCGCGGTCGGCGAGGAGCGCATGCCCATCTTCTGCTCCGGCGGGGCCGAGGACAGGCCCTGCTGGGTGCCGGGGACGAGCAGGCAGCTGATGCCCTTGGGCCCCTCCTCGCCGGTGCGCACCAGGGCGCTGTAGAAGTCGGCCTGGCCGCCGTGGGTGATCCACGCCTTGGTCCCGTTCACCACGTACGCCTCGCCGTCGAGGTCCGCACGGGTGCGCAGCGCGGCCGCGTCGGAGCCGGACTGCGGCTCGGAGAGGCAGTAGGCGCCGAGCTGTTCGCCGGAGAGCATGCCGGGCAGCCACGTGTCGCGTTGCTCGTCGCTGCCGAAGGTGGCCAGCGCGTGGCAGGACAGGGTGTGCACGCTCACGCCGAGGCCGATCGCCAGCCAGCCGGCCGACAGCTCCTCCAGGACCGGCAGGTACACCTCGTAGGGCTGCTCGCCGCCGCCGTGCTTCTCGTCGTACGGGAGGGAGAGCAGGCCCGCCTCGCCGAGGGTGCGGAAGACCTCCCGCGGGAAGCGGCCGGCGGCCTCGTCCTCCGCCGCGCGCGGCTGGAGCTCGCGCCGGACCAGGTCCCGGGTGAGGCTCAGCAGCTCGCGCGCCTCCTCACTGGGCAGCTGGCGCTCCACGGCTATCACAGGGGAGGGGGTCATGGCGGTGGTCGCCTCCTCGATCGGGCGACGGACCGGCCTGTCGGCTGGTCCGGCGCGGGTGTGGCAGGTCGGACCGACCTTCACCGGGTTGCGGTGAACGGTCGTTCACAGGCGTGGCGAAGCGAGTATGCCCGAAACCCGCGCTGCCGTCACGACCTGCACGGATGAACTGTCCGCAGTGGTGGGGTACGGCACCGTAGGGTTGACGTTGTGGCTGCTTTCGGACCCTCCTCCTCCCCCTCCCGGCACTCCCCGGTCGACGGGCCGAGCGCGCTCGCGGTCGAGCTGAGCGCGCTCGCCGCGGAGCTGCGGGCGCTGCCGCCCTCCTGCGGGCCGGTGCGGCTGGTCGCGGTGGACGGGCACGCGGGCTCCGGGAAGACGACCTTCGCCGGGCGCCTGTCGGCGGCACTGGGCGGGGCGCCGGTGGTGCACCTGGACGACCTGGCCACCCACGGCGAGCTCTTCGAGTGGACCGGGCGGCTGCGCGAGCAGGTGCTGGAGCCGCTGGCGGCCGGCCGGGACGCCGCGTACCGGGTGTACGACTGGACGCTGCGCCGCTTCGCGGGCACGGCCGCGGTGCCGGCCGCCCCGGTCGTGCTGGTCGAGGGGGTCGGCTCGGGCCGGCGGGCGGTGCGGCCGTGGCTGGCCCGGGTGATCTGGATGGAGCTGGACGCCGGTGCGGCCCGCCGCCGGGGCGAGGAGCGGGACGGCCCGGAACTGGCCGAGTTCTGGGCGGGCTGGGCCCGGGCCGAATCGGCGCATTTCGCCGACGACCCGAGCCGCCCGTACGCCGCGACGCGGGTCGACGGGGTGACCGGCCGGATCGCGCCGGGCACCGTCGGTGAAACTTCAACAAGCGCCTTGACCTGCGACATCGCCAGGACTTAGGTTCTCCTCAGTCGCCGGAACGAAAGCGTCCGGTGCCTCGGACCCGGCGTCCCCGGCTTGTTCCCCCGTGAGCCGGGGGCGCCGTCCGGTCCTCTTTCCGAAACCCGCTCCCCCGCCTTTCTGCGCCGCTCCTCCGGCGCCCGGTTCGGCAGCTGTTTCGACACCCGTCCTGGCGTCCGTTTCGACGCCCCTTCGACACCGTTCCCGGTGCCCGGCCGCTCAACGGCCGCTCGCCCGATCACATTTGACCCCGTTAGGCACCCTTCCGGATCAGCCCCGCGCCGGTACGATTTCCTGGCGGGCGCATATGCGCCGCAGGGGCTCGACGACCACCGGTCAGGCAGCGCGCACGCGAGTCACCGGCCGGGCCCCGGGCCACACCGCGGGGGGCGTGAGTGACGGTGGACAGTTCGGACAGCACGGCGGGCGGCCCGGACCGGCTCGCCGACCGGGCCTGGCTTCGCGCCATGGACGCCTACACGGCCGGCGCGTACGCCCGGGCCGAGGAGGAGTTCCGGGCGGCCGTCCGGCTGGACCCGGGCATGGCCGACGCCTGGCTCGGCCTGCACGCGCTGCGCAGCGACACCTCGGCGGCGCTGCTGGCGATGTACCGGCACCAGAAGCGGTTCGGCGAACAGCGGCGGCTGCACCGACGGCCGCTCAGTTCCTGGTACTGGCTGGGCTGGTGGGTGCAGCCCGTGCTGGAGGACGCCCGCGACCTCGCGCTGGCGCACGCCTCGCACTGGCTGGACGGCCGCCACCTCGCCGAGCTGGACCGGGCGTTGGAGCAGTGCCCGGCCCCCAGCGAGGACCCGTCCGCCCGCTTCCTGTACGCCTGCCGGTCCTACCTGCTCAAGGACTGGGAGCAGCTGATCCGGGACACCGACCGGCTGCTGGACGACCCGATGCTCGGCATCGAGGCCGGGCTGTTCGCCGGCATGGCCCGGGTAAGGCTGGACATGTGCGCGCAGGCGCAGGCGCCGCTGGCCGCCTCGCTGGCCCGCTGCCGCTCCGAGCAGCCGCAGCGCAAGGAGCTGCGGTACTGGCTGGCCCGGGCGTACGAGGGGGCCGGGCGCAGTGCGGCGGCGCTGCCGCTGTACCGGGCGGTGCACCGGGCCGACCCGGCGTTCATGGACACCGCGGCCCGGCTGGCCGCCATCTCGGCCGAGGACGAGCTCTCGGACGGGCTCGCGGGTGGGCTCGCGGAGGCGCTGGCGGGTGGGCTCGCGGACGGGCTGCCGGCGGGCGGGCGTTCGGGCGGGGCCGAGGACGCCGGGCTGGACGTCGGGCCGGAGGTCGGGCCGGACGCCGAGGTCGGGCTCCCGGACGACGCCGGGTACGCCGCCGGGCCGGGGTACGGCGAGGAGTTCGAGGACGGGGTCGGGCAGGGCGGTGCGACCGTGTCCGGCGACGGGGTGCTGGACGACGTGATGCCGAACGGGGGCGTACCGTCCGGGGCGCCGACCGGCGGACCGGCGGTGGACTCCGGCCTCGCGGACTCCGATCTCGCGGACGGCCGCCCGGCAGGCAGGACGCCCGTCGACGGCGCACCGCAGGCCGCCGGGGAGCGGTCCGGGTCGGGCGGCGCCCAGGGCGGCCCCTCCGCGCCTCCGCCGCTGCCGGTCCGCGGCCAGCCGCAGCCCCGGTCGGCGGCCGAGCCCGCACCTCGACCGGACAGTGACGAACGGGAGCTGGACGCCGCCCTGGCCGAACTCTCGCTGATGGTCGGCATGGAGCCGGTGAAGCGCCAAGTCCGGGCGCTGTCAGCCCAGTTGAGAATGTCGCGACTGCGGGCCGCCCAGGGCCTGCCGGTCCAGCCACCCAAGCGCCACTTCGTCTTCTCCGGCCCCTCCGGCACCGGCAAGACCACCGTGGCCCGCATCCTCGGCCGGGTCTTCCACGCCCTCGGCCTGCTCTCCGGCGACCACCTGGTGGAGGCCCAACGAGCCGACCTGGTGGGCGAGTTCCTCGGCCAGACCGCGGTCAAGGCGAACGAGCTGATCGACTCCGCGCTGGACGGCGTGCTGTTCATCGACGAGGCGTACAGCCTCTCCAACTCCGGCTACACCAAGGGCGACGCCTACGGCGACGAAGCGCTCCAGGTACTGCTCAAACGCGCCGAGGACAACCGGGACCGGCTGGTGGTGATCCTGGCCGGCTACCCCGAGGGCATGAACCGGCTGCTCGCCACCAACCCCGGCCTCAACTCCCGCTTCACCACCCGGGTCGACTTCCCGAGCTACCGCCCCGGCGAGCTGACCGCGATCGGCGCCGCGCTGGCCGGCCGGGACGGCGACGGCTGGGACGAGGATGCCGCCGAGGAGCTGGCCAGCATCTGCACCCACGTGGTCCGCGAGGGCTGGATCGACGAGCTGGGCAACGGGAGGTTCATCCGGACCCTGTACGAGAAGTCCTGCGCCTACCGGGACCTGCGGCTGTCGCTGCTGCGCGAGCCGCCCGGGCGGGAGGACCTGGCCACTCTGCGCCTGCCGGACCTCGTCCAGGCGTACGGGGAACTGATCGACGGCCGGGGCTGAGCCCCGGACCGGCGGACAGGCCCAAGGGCGTGTCCTGCCGCCCGACGCGGGAGTCACAGCCCGGCTGATCCCTTGAGCAGCGCGGCCTCCCGGTCGGGGTCGAGGCCGACGGTGGCCCGGTCGGAGCGTTGCGGGGCGGTGCCGCCGATCTCCTGCAGCCAGGCCCAGGTGGACTCGACCGTCTCCGCGACCGGGCGGCAGCGCAGCCCGGCGCCGACGGCACGCTCGACCGAGCCGGTGTGCAGGAAGTCGTACAGCTCGCCGGGGGCCAGCCAGATCGGCAGCTCGGTCCACGGCTCGATGCCCGCCGCCAGGATCCGCTCGGGCTCGGTCCAGCGCAGCTCGGCGTCCGAGCCGGTGGCCCGCACGCAGGCCTCCAGCAGCTCGCCCATCGTGGCGTGGCCGGACGGGCTGACCACGTTGTACGGGCCGGCGAGGCGGGCCACCGCGGCGTCCAGGGCCCAGGCCGCGAGGTCGCGGGCGTCGACGTACTGCAGCGCCAGCTCGCGCGGCCCGGGGGCGAGCACCGGGCCGCCCCGGGCGATCCGGTTCAGCCACCAGGGCAGGCGGCCGATGTTCTCGTGCGGGCCGAGGATCAGTCCGGCGCGGGCCAGCAGGGCCTGCCCGCCGAACTCCGCCTCCAGCGCCAGCTCGGCGCCGCGCTTGGCCTCGGCGTAGGGCACCTCGCCGGTGAGGTCCGGCGAGGAGGCCACCACCGGCGCCGACTCGCCCGCGTCGGCGGCCAGCGGGTACGCGTACACCGACCGGCTGGAGACGTACCCGTAGTGGCCGACCCGGCCCTTCAGGGCCCGGGCGCTGTCGCGCACCGCCGCCGGGGCCCAGGACCAGGTGTCCACCACCGCGTCCCACTCCTGCGTCCCGAGCGCGGCGAGCCCGTCCTCGGCCGTGCGGTCGCCCTCCAGCACCCGGACGCCGTCGGGCGCGGGCTGTGTGCCGCGGTTGAGGGCCGTCACCTCCCAGCCCCTGGCCAGCGCCTCCTCGGCGACGACCCGTCCGACGAACTTCGTTCCACCCAGCAGGAGAAGTCTCATGCCGGCCACTCTCCTCCGAGGGCGGCCGGCATGGAACGGCTGCATGCTCTGGGCAGAATCGCCGGGAGCGGACACGCCCTCGGCGAACGCGGGAACCCCGTGGTGCGAACGCGGGAACCGGAGGCGCCGGGACGGGGACGGGAGACCTACGCGGTCGCGCGGTGGTCGGGGTCGTGCATCTCCCCGATCAGCTCCTCCAGGACGTCCTCCAGCATGACCACGCCGAGCGTGCGCCCGTCCTGGTCCAGCACGGCAGCCAGGTGGCAGGCGGCGCGGCGCATCGCGCCGAGCGCGTCGTCCAGCGGGAGGCCGCCGCGCAGCACCGTGATCGGCCGCCAGAGGCGGGCCGGGACCGGGGCCGAGGGCTCCTCCACGTCGAGGAGGTCCTTGAGGTGGACGTAGCCGAGGTAGCCGTGGCCGGCCGGGTCGCCGTCGGTGACCGGGAAGCGCGAGAAGCCGGTGCGCAGGGCGAGCTCCTCGATCTCGGCGGCGGTCGCCTTGGTGTCCACGGTGACCAGCTGTTCGGGCTTGAGCAGCACCTCGGTGACCGGGCGGTGGCCCAGCTCCAGGGCGTCCTCCAGGCGCTCCTGGCGGTCCTCGTCGAGCAGGCCGGCGTCCCGGGAGTCGACCAGCAGGTACATCAGCTGCTCGGTGGTGAAGACCGACTCGACCTCGTCCTTGGCGTCGACCCGGAACAGCCTGAGTACGCCGTTGGCGAAGGCGTTCAGCACCCGGATGACCGGGGCCAGCCAGCGGGCCAGCCGGTCCAGCGGCGGGCCGAGCCAGAGCGCGGCCTTCTCCGGGCCGGCCATGGCCATGTTCTTCGGCACCATCTCGCCCATCACCATGTGCAGGAAGACCACGAGGGCGAGCGAGATCCCGTACGAGAGCGGGTGCATCAGGCCGGACGGGATCCCGATCGCGTGGAACGGGTCCTCCAGCAGGGAGGCGATGGTCGGCTCGGCGAGGGCACCGAGGCCCAGCGAGCAGACGGTGATGCCGAGCTGGGCGGCGGCCAGCATCGCGGAGACGTTGGACAGCGCGTGCAGGACCGTGCGGGCGCGCTTGTGCCCGGCCTCGGCGAGCGGTTCGATCTGGCTGCGGCGCACCGACACGACGGCGAACTCGGCGCCGACGAAGAAGGCGTTGCCCAGCAGGAGCAGGAGGGCGACGGCGAGTTGGAGGGCGATCATCGGACGGCCTCCTCGTCCTCGCCGAACACGGCGGGTGCGACGGTGCGCTCCACCCGGACCTGGCTGGTGCGGTGGCGGTCGACACCGGTCACGGTGAGCCGCCAGCCGGGCAGCTCGGCGTGCTCGCCGACCTCGGGGAGCTTGCCGAGCAGGTCGGCGAGCAGGCCGGCCAGCGTCTCGTACGGGCCGTCCGGGGCGTTCAGGCCGATCTGCTCCAGCTGGTCGATCCGGGTGCGGCCGTCGGCCTCCCAGACCGGCAGGCCGTCGACGGCCGGCAGCCGGAACAGTTCGGGGTGGTCGTCCGGGTCGTGCTCGTCCTGCACCTCGCCGACGATCTCCTCGACGATGTCCTCGACGGTGACGACGCCGGCGGTGCCGCCGTACTCGTCGACCACGATGGCCATCGGCTGGAGGCGGCGCAGCCGTTCGAGCAGCCGCTCGGCGGGCAGGGTCTCGGGCACCAGCAGCGGCGGCGAGGAGAGCTCGCCGACGCGGACCAGGCCGCGCCGGGCGGCCGGAACGGCGAGGGCGTCCTTGAGCGTGACGATGCCGGTGACCTCGTCCAGGCTGTCGGCGTACACCGGGAAGCGGGACAGGCCGGTGGCCCGGGTCAGGTTGAGCACGTCGGAGGCGGTGGCGTCGCGCTGGAGCGCGGCCACGTCGACCCGCGGGGTCATCACGGACTCGGCGGTCAGCTCGCTCAGGCCCAGGGTGCGGACGAACAGGGTCGCCGACTCCTCGTCGATCGCGCCGGCCTTGGCCGAGTGCCGGGCCAGCGAGACCAGCTCGGCCGGGGTGCGGGCGTGGCCCAGCTCCTCCTGCGGCTCGATGCCGAAGGCCCGTACGGTGCGGTCGGCGGCGCCGTTGAGGAAGCTGATCAGCGGGCGGCAGGCGAAGGAGAACGCCATGTGCGGGGCCGCGACCGCGCGGGCCACCTGGAGCGGGCGGGAGATCGCCCAGTTCTTGGGCACGAGCTCGCCGATCACCATCTGGACGACGGTGGCCAGCACCATGCCGACGACCACGGCGACGCCGCGGGCGGCCGAGTCGGGCACGCCGAGGCCGGACATCACGGGTGCGAGCAGGGTCGACAGGGCCGGCTCGGCGAGCATGCCGACCACCAGCGAGGTGACGGTGATGCCGAGCTGGGCGCCGGAGAGCTCGAACGAGAGGTGCCGCACGGCCCGGGCGACGCGGGCGGACTTGGCGTCGCCCGCCTCGGCGGAACGTTCCACCGCCCCGCGCTCGACGGTCACGAAGGCGAACTCGGCGGCCACGAACAGGCCGTTGGCGAGGATCAGGAGAACGGCTGCGAACAACAGCAGCCAGGCGGTGATCACAGTGCCGCCTGCCTTCCGTGGATCGGAAGTGAGGCGGCGCAGGTACTACCGGACGGATCGTCCATCGAGGGGGAGAGTCACTCCTCAGGTCGGTGCGGGGACGCATCCGCGGTCGCTGCCGGAGGCCGCGTCGCGGTCGCGTCGGGGTCGCGCGTCGGAGCAGGGCGAACTTTGCCCTGCTTTTACCAGCGTAGACCATACCCAGGCGGAGGCAGGAAGCGTGTTCGGACTCAGGGCGGGAAGGGTGCCAGGACCCACCGGGGCCCGGAACCGCAGGTCGGGGCTCCGGAGCCGCGGCCCGTCCTCAGACCTTCGCGTGGTGCTCGACCAGGTCGCGCAGGGCGCGGGCGTCCGCGATCGCCTGCGCCTTGCCGACACCGGACTGGATGCCGACCGCGGCGAGCGAGGTGCCGTCGGCGAGGTCGAGGGTGGCCCACGGGTCGCCCTGGCGGAAGTTGACCCGGACGATCTCGGCCCAGGCGAGCCGGCGCTTGCGGACGAAGTTGACCACCGTCACGCCGTCCCGGTCGGCGCTGACCCGGGGGCGGGCCAGCATCAGGCCGACGGCGGCGAACAGCACGCCGCTGCCCGTCATCATGATCCGGTCGTTGAGCTGCCAGTTCTCCGGGAGCAGCACGGCCAGCACGGCGAACAGCGCCACCAGCACGACGCAGACCGGCAGCAGCACGGCGCGGGTGCGGCGCGGCGCCCAGGTGACGGGGAACTCGACGGGCGGCGTGGACACGTGGGGTCTCCGATGGGGTGGTTCCAGGCGAAGGGCGGGGACGCCGTCCGGCGTCCCCGCCCCATTCAACCCTTGCTTAACTGCGCGACGACGACCGGCCGGGCCGGAGTGCGCAGGTCAGAGGCGGCAGGCGTGGATGTTGGTGACCAGGATGGCCCGGGCGCCGATGCCCCACAGGTCGTCCATGATCCGCTGGGCCTCCTTGCGGAGCACCATCGCGCGGACCGCGACCCAGCCCTCGGTGTGCAGCGGCGAGACGGTCGGCGACTCCAGGCCGGGGGTGAGCGCCACGGCGGCGCCGACGCTCTCGGCGCGGATGTCGTAGTCCATCAGCACGTAGCGGCGGGCCACCAGCACGCCCTGGAGGCGGCGCAGGAACTGCTCCACCCGTGCGTCCTCGCCCGCGCCCTTGGGGCGGATCACCACGGCGTCCGAGATCAGGATCGGGTCGCCGAAGACCTCCAGGCCCGCGTTGCGCAGGCTGGTGCCGGTCTCCACGACGTCGGCGATCACGTCGGCCACACCCAGCTGCACCGCGGTCTCGACCGCGCCGTCCAGCTTGGTGACCGTCGCCTTCACGCCGTGGTCGGCCAGGTGCTGCTCGACCAGGCCGGTGTAGGAGGTCGCGATCCGCAGGCCCTCCAGGCCCTTGACGTCCTCCACGGCGACGCCCTCGGGGCGGGCGAAGCGGAAGGTCGACCCGGCGAAGCCGAGGGCGAGCACCTCCTCGGCGTTGGAGTGCGAGTCCAGCAGGAGGTCGCGGCCGGTGATGCCGACGTCCAGCCGGCCGGAGCCGACGTAGACGGCGATGTCGCGCGGGCGCAGGAAGAAGAACTCGACCTCGTTGTTCGGGTCGACGAGGACGAGCTCCTTCGGGTCCTTCCGCTGGCGGTAGCCGGCCTCATGGAGCATCTCCGCCGCGGGACCCGAGAGAGAACCCTTGTTGGGGACGGCGATGCGCAGCATGTGAGGTTGCTTCCTTACCTGTTGGGAGGGGTGTGCTCGGGGAGCTTGTCGGTCAGAGGTACTTGTAGACGTCGTCGAGCGTCAGTCCACGGGCGATCATCATCACCTGAAGGTGGTAGAGGAGCTGCGAGATCTCCTCCGCCGTCTGCTCGTCCGACTGGAACTCGGCGGCCATCCAGACCTCGGCGGCCTCCTCGACGACCTTCTTGCCGATCGCATGGACGCCCTGCTGGACGAGCTGCGCGGTACGGGAGGACGAGGGGTCGCCGGTGGCGGCCTTCTGCTGGAGCTCGGCGAAGAGCTCCTCGAATGTCTTCGAAGCCATGATGGGGCCACCTTACGGCGTGCGGGCGGACGGACGGTAAACGGTCCCGGACCGTGGACAGTCCGGTGGACGTCCACGGTCCGGGACCGCTCCGGCGCCGTACGGGCTGTGGTCAGAGCGCGGCGCGCAGCACCGCGGCGGTGGCGACGGCGGCGGTGACCGCCTCGTGGCCCTTGTCCTCGGCGGAGCCGGGCAGGCCGGCGCGGTCGAGCGCCTGCTCCTCGTTGTCGCAGGTCAGCACGCCGAAGCCGACCGGGACGCCGGTGTCGACGCTGACCTGGGTGAGGCCCGCGGTGGCCGCCTGGCAGACGTAGTCGAAGTGCGGGGTGCCGCCGCGGATCACCACGCCGAGCGCCACCACGGCGTCGTAGCCGCCCTCGGCGAGGCGCTTGGCGGCGACCGGCAGCTCGAAGGTGCCGGGGACGCGCAGCACCGTCGGCTCGGCGATGCCCAGCTCCTTGAGCGCGCGGTGGGCGCCGTCCAGCAGGCCGTTCATCACCGTGTCGTGCCACTGGGCGGCGACGACGGCGACCTTCAGGTCGGCG
Source organism: Streptomyces sp. 1114.5 (assembly GCF_003635085.1). Classification (NCBI taxonomy): domain Bacteria; kingdom Bacillati; phylum Actinomycetota; class Actinomycetes; order Kitasatosporales; family Streptomycetaceae; genus Streptomyces; species Streptomyces sp. 1114.5. The sequence continues at coordinate 4,078,372 of NZ_RBXE01000001.1, read as the reverse complement.
GCGCCGTCGATGGTCAGCTCGGGGGCTCCGTGGCCGCTCATGTCTTCCTGCTTCCTGTGGTTGGTGGGGTACTTCAGGAGCCGAGGCCGGGCAGGTCGTGGCCCATCCGGTCGCGCTTGGTGCGCAGGTAGCGCAGGTTGTGCTCGCCCGGCGCGATCTCGACGGCCTCTCGCCCCTTGACCTTGAGGCCGTGCTCGGTGAGCGCGGTCAGCTTCTGCGGGTTGTTGGTGAGCAGGGTGAGCGAGCGGATGCCGAGGTCCACCAGCATCTGCGCCGCGATGCTGTAGTCGCGGGCGTCGGCGGGCAGGCCCAGGTCCAGATTGGCCTCGACGGTGTCGCGGCCCTGCTCCTGCAGCTCGTACGCGCGCAGCTTGTGGGCCAGGCCGATCCCCCGGCCCTCGTGGCCGCGCAGGTAGAGCACCACGCCGCGGCCGGCCTCGGCGACCCGCCGCAGCGAGGCCTCCAGCTGCGGGCCGCAGTCGCAGCGCAGCGAGCCGAAGACGTCACCGGTCAGGCACTCGGAGTGGACCCGCACCAGGACGTCCTCGCCGTCCGGCAGCCGCCCGTCGGCCGCCAGGCCGCCGGCCACCAGCGCGATGTGCTCGACGCCGTCGATGGTGCCCTTGTAGCCGACGGCGGTGAACTCGCCGTACGCGGTGGGCAGGGCGGTGACGGCGGCGCGGTCGACGTGCAGCTCGGTGCGGCGGCGGTAGGCGATCAGTTCCTCGATGGAGATGATCGCGAGGCCGTGCTCGCGGGCGAAGACGACCAGCTCGGGCAGCCGGGCCATGGAACCGTCGTCGTTGACCACCTCGGCGATCGCGCCGGCCGGTGCCAGCCCGGCGAGCCGGGCCAGGTCGACGGCGGCCTCGGTGTGGCCGGGGCGCACCAGCACGCCGCCCTCGACGGCACGCAGCGGGAAGACGTGCCCGGGGCGGGTGAGGTCGCCGGGCTCGGTGCCGGGCGAGGAGAGCAGCCGCACGGTGCGGGCGCGGTCGGCGGCCGAGATGCCGGTGTCCACCCCCTCGCGGGCGTCCACCGAGACGGTGTACGCGGTGCCCTTGCGGTCCTCGTTGACCTGCGTCATCGGCGGGAGCTTGAGCCGGTCCAGCTCCTCGCCGGTCATCGGGGCGCAGATCACGCCGGAGCTGTAGCGGATGGTGAAGGCCATCAGCTCCGGGGTGGCGGCGGAGGCGGCGAAGACGATGTCGCCCTCGTTCTCGCGGTCCTCGTCGTCGACCACGATCACCGCGCGGCCGAGGGCGATGTCGGCGATCGCCCGCTCGACCGGGTCGAGGACGAGCTCGACCTCGGTGGTGCCCTTGCCGGACTGGTTCTCGGTCATGCCGTGACTCCCTGCGGGACGGTGGCGGACTTGACGCGCGGCTCGCGGGTGCTCAGCCACCAGGAACGCAGGCCGAGCAGCACCAGGACGAAGTAGACGGAGTAGGTGAGGCCGGAGAAGGTGTAGCCGCTGTTGAAGGCGAGCGGGACGCCGACGACGTCGACCGCGATCCAGGCGAACCAGAACTCCAGCCAACCGCGGGCCTGGGCGACCATCGCGGCCAGCGTGCCGACGAAGATGTACGCGTCCGACCAGGGGCTCCACGACAGGTTGGGGAAGGACGTGAAGAGCAGGGCGAGCGCGACCGTTCCGACCGCGGTGCCAACCACCAGCGCGATCCGCTCCGGCCAGTTGGCGAACCGTACGGCGATGGTGCCGCTGTCCCGGCGACCCCGCCGCCACTGCGCCCAGCCCCAGGAGGCCGTGGCGATGACGATCAGCTGCTTGCCGATCAGGCCGGGGACGTGGCCCCCGAGGTAGGCGGCGATCAGCACCGCGCCGGACAGCAGCTGGACCGGCCAGCTCCAGACCGAGCGGCGCCAGCCGAGCGCCAGGCCGGCGAAGCCGAGCAGGTTGCCGAACATGTCGGCCCACTTCACGTGTTCGCCGAGGACGGTGAACGCCTCTCCGCTGAGCCAGCTCACTTGGACTCCCCCGGGGTCTCGTCGGTCGACAGGGTGCTGCTGTCGGGCAGGTTCGGCAGGGCCTGCAGGTTGGGCAGGGTGCGGGATTCGAGCAGGCGCTCCACGTACTTGGCGAGCACGTCCACCTCCAGGTTGACGCTCTCGCCGACGGCCTTGGCGCCGAGCGTGGTCAGCGCGAGGGTGGCCGGGATGAGGCTGACGGTGAAGCTGTCCCGGGCGGCCTCCACCACGGTGAGGCTGACGCCGTCGACGGTGATCGAGCCCTTCTCCACCAGGTAGCGGGAGATGGTCTCGGGCAGCGAGAACCGCAGTACCTCCCAGCGCAGTTCGCCGTCGGCGTCGCGCTCGCCGGGCTCGCGGCTCAACAGCCGCCCGGTGGCGTCGACATGGCCCTGGACGAGGTGGCCGCCGAGCCGGGCACCGAGCGCCATGGCGCGCTCCAGGTTGACCCGGGAGCCGGGCTTCAGCTCGCCGAGGCTGGAGCGGTGCAGCGTCTCGGCCATCACGTCGGCACTGAACTCGCCGGTGCGCTCGGCCAGTTCGGCCGGGGAGTCGACGACGGTCAGGCAGACGCCGTTCACCGCGATGGAGTCGCCGTGGCCCGCGTCCGCACAGACCACCGGGCCGCGCAGTCGAATACGCGAGGAGTCGCCGATCTCCTCGATCGACACGACCTCGCCGAGCTCTTCGATGATGCCGGTGAACACCCGGGTTCTCCTCGCGCTTGGGGCGCGGACTCCGGGGCGGCAGAAGGGAGATGACACGGACGGGCAACGGTGCACGAGCCGCCGGCACCACCCGTCGCCGGGGTTGCCGAGGCCGCCGGGAGATCGCTCGCCCGGCCCGGGAGACACCGCTCCCGCCGTCCACCTGACCGTGGTCCGGTCCGGTAACGATGGACCACGGGTACTGCTCTTCGTCCGCCCGCGCACGCCTCCCATCCGGACTTTAACCGTCGGTCCAGGAATTTCACCTGGTCAACCGGCCGCTGGCTGCGGACGGGTCGCGGACTGTAACCGCCGGTTCGGATTTTCACCGACCCCGGAGTGCGCTGAACGTCACTGCTGTTGCGGTCATTCTGCCACGGCCCGCGCGAGGGCAGGGAGGGGGTTGCGCTGTGGTCTGTTTCACGGACGGGCGGGGAATGCGCGGCGGGGGTGCTCCGGGCCGTCGCCGGATCCGGCGCTTCGGGGCGGTCCGCGGTGGTCCGCGACGGTTCACGGTGGTTCGCAGTGGTTCGCAGTGGTTCGGTGGCGGAGGCGGCCGGAGGGGGCGAGGCTGGGTGATGGGGTCCTGCCGGTGACGCACCGAAGCTACGGAGGCGAGGGCGATGGCGAAGTTCATGGACGTCCACCACGGGATGGCCGGAATCACGGCGGACCAGCTCAGGCAGGCCCACGCTGCCGACCTGGCGATCCAAGGCGAGGAGGGCGTCCACTTCGAGCAGGCGTGGGCGGACCCGGAGTCGGGCACGGTGTACTGCCTCTCCGACGCGCCCTCCAAGGAGGCCGTGCAGCGGGTGCACAGCCGTACCGGGCACCCGGCGGACGAGATCCATCCGGTGCCGCTGACGGCCTGAGGCCCGCGAGGACGGCGCCCGGCACAGCACGGCGCGAGACGGGTGCGCGGCGCTCGACACAGCACGGCGCGAGAAGGGTCGCGGCGCGCGGACGTTGCGCGGCGCGGACGATGCGCGGCGCGGACGATGCGCGGCGCGGACGATGCTCAGAGCGTCGCGGGGGTGGCGATCTGCAGGAAGTGGGTGACCTCCGGAGGGTGGGCGAGGTAGCTCAGCTCGCCCTCCGACCAGACCGGCCGGATCCGCCACATCGGCCCGGCGTAGCCGCGCAGGGCCGCCTCGTCGCGCCAGCGGCTCACCACCAGTACGCGGCGTCCGTCCTCCGTCACCGAGCGCAACAGCTCGCCGCCGAGGCAGCCGTCCGTCTGCCCCAGCTGCGGGATCACCTGGGTGGTCAGGTGCGCGCAGAACTCCTCGATGCGGCCCGCCAGGACCTGCCCGGCCCAGATTCTCACGATCACGACCACCACCTCCGCGCGGCTGGAGTCCCTGGCCCCATTATCAGCGGAAAACCGCTGGTGGCGAGGGGTGGAGCCAGGATTCGGCGAGGGGTCCCGGCGGTGGCTTCGACGCCACCCTCGGCCTCCGGGAGGCCTCACCGGCCGGGGTGCGCCGAGGGGGCTCGGTTAGATTCCCGGTATGACCACCACACCGGAAGCTGTCGTCCCGTCAAGCCTGGGTCCGGACCGGCCGGGCAGCCTGTTCGCCGCTCTCAGCGCAGGGGCCCTCACCGACCCCGCCCAACTGCGCGAGGTCTACGAGCAGCCCGGCGACCACGCGCGCCGCAAGCAGGTCGACCACCTGCACGAGGTCGCGAAGCGCCTGATCGCCTGCGCCTCCCTGGTGTTCGTCGCCAGCACCGACGCCGCCGGCCGCTGCGACGTCTCGCCGCGCGGCGGGCCGGCCGGGCTGGTCTCGGTGCTCGACGACCACACCCTGGCCCTTCCGGACGCCACCGGCAACAAGCGCCTGGACACCCTGCACAACATCCTGGAGAACGGCCGGATCGGGCTGCTCTTCGTCGTCCCGGGCCGGGACACCACGCTGCGGGTCAACGGGCGGGCCTGCGTCTCCACCGACCCGGAGCTGCTGCGGCAGCTGACCGCCGTCGGCAAGCCGCCGCGCAGCGCGATCGTGGTCGGGGTCGAGGAGGTGTACGCGCACTGCCCGAAGTCGCTCATGCGCGGGTCGGCCTGGAAGCCGGAGAACTGGCTCGCCAAGGACGCGCAGCCGAGTTCGGCGGAGGTCACGCTCTCGCACCTGCGGGACGAGTCGCTGACCATCGAGATGATCGAGCAGAACGAGCGGGAGGCACTGCTGTACCGGTACGAGTGAGCCGGCGGCGCGGCAGCGTGCCGGTGCGGGGTCGGCTGGTGGGCCCGTGCGGGGCCGGGTCGGCGGGCCGGGTCGCCCGCCGGCCGGCCCTGTGCGCTCAGGCGGCCTTGGGGAGGTCCACCACGGATGCGCCGTCGGCGGCCCGCTGGACGGCGTCGACGCCCTTGTGGGCGGCCTCCTTGCTGACGTAGCCCTGGCCGGTGGCGACGATCTCGCCGTTGCCCGCCTTGAGCCGGAACCGGTACTTGCCACCGGCGTCCTCCTAGACCTCGAACTTGCCCGACATCCGGGCCACCTCCTCGTGCGGCGCGTGACGCGCCGCTGGTCGGCCCCCTGCAGCACCGTGCGCCCGCCGGCCGGTCGGCCGCACCCGGTCGGCGGCCGGACGGGTGAAGCCGGGCCCACGGGGGTTTGCCGGGGTGCCGGGGCGGCCGCCGGTGGCTTGAATGGACGGATGGACTGCGTCTTCTGTGCGGTGGTGGCGGGCGAGGAGCCCGCGCACCTGGTGCTGGAGGACGAGGCCGCGGTCGCCTTCCTGGACCGCCGGCCGCTGTTCCCCGGGCACGTCCTGGTCGTCCCCCGCGTCCACCACCGGACGCTCGCGGACCTGCCCGCCGAGCTGGTGGGACCGTTCTTCCTGCGGGTGCAGCAGGTGGCGGCGGCCGTCGAGCGCGGGATGGGTGCGGCGGGCAGCTTCGTGGCGGCGAACAACCGGATCAGCCAGTCGGTGCCGCACCTGCACGTCCACGTGGTGCCGCGCAATCCCAAGGACGGGCTTCGCGGGTTCTTCTGGCCGCGGGGGAAGTACCCGGACGAGGCGGGCGCCGCGGAGGTCGCGGCCCGACTGCGGGCGGCGCTGGAACGGTGAACGCGTTCCGGCGGCCGTGCGTAGCAGGTGACATTCCGGGCCTACCGCGCCGGGCGCAGCGGGGCGTACTCCTGGAGGAGCATCGGAGGCAGCCGAGATTCATTGTCCCGGCTGACGATTCGGCAGGTGGGGCCGCCTAGTCTCATGGTCATGAACGAACTCGCGTGCGTCGTGCAGGAGACGGCTGACCGGCTCGCGGGCCGGCACGTCGGCGCGGTGGTCGCCGGGCTGGCCGGCGGTGCCACGGAGATCCGCGGCGTCGGACGGACCGGGCCGGGCGGCGGCCTGCCCGGGCCGGACACGCTGTTCGAAATCGGCTCCGTCACCAAGGTGTTCACCTCGCTGGTGCTGGCGCGGCTGGCGCTCGACGGCACGGTGCGGCTCGACGAGCCGCTGGCCGAGGTGCTCGCCGGGGTGCGCGACGGAGTCCGCGAGGGGGTGCGTGGCGGAGTCCGCGAGGGCCGGGCCGCCGTTCCGGGCCGGGGCCGGGAGCCGATCACGCTGCGGCACCTGGCCACGCACACCTCCGGGCTCCCCCGGCTGCCCCGGGGCATGCTGGTGAAGGCGCTGCTCAGGCCCAACGACCGGGATCCGTACGCTCGTTGCACGGCCGAGTACGTGCTGGACGGGCTCACCCGGACGAGGCTGCGGACCGCGCCCGGGCGCGGCTTCCGCTACTCCAACCTCGGCGCCGGGCTGCTCGGCCTGGCCCTCGCGCACCGCAGCGGCACCGGGTACGAGGAACTGGTGGCCCGGGAGGTCTGCGAGCCGCTGGGGCTGACGGACACCCACGTGCGGTCGGACGCGGAGCAGTCCGGGCGGCTGGCGCACGGGCACACGACGGGCGGGCGGCCGGTGCCGTACTGGGAGATGGCGGCCATACCCGGCATGGGCGCGCTCCGCTCGACCGCCGCCGACCTCGCGATACTCCTGCGGGCCCAGCTGGCCGCCGGGCGCGAGCCGGACGCGCCGCTGGCGCCCGCGATCACGCTCACCCGGGAGACCAGGCACCGGGTCAATCCCTTCGCCTGGGTCCACCTGGGCTGGCTCGGCCATCGGCTGCACACCCAGCAGGGCGGCCACCTGCAGATCTGGCACAACGGCGGCACGGGCGGCTTCCGCTCGTTCGTGGCCTTCGACCCGGAGACGCAGGTGGGGGTGGTGGTGCTGGCCAACACCCGCCGGTCGGTCGATCCGGACGGGACGGCGCTGCTGCGCCGGCTGCAGAAGGACTTCGCGGCGACGACGGCGGGCTGAGGCAGGGCGGCCTGTGCCCCGAGGTGGCCGTCGAGGGGTGGGAGGGGTGCCGGGAGGATCTGCTGGAGGCCGCCGCCGACTACGCGGCCGCCCTCCCGGAGCCCGGGCACGGCGACCTCCTGGTGCTGGGCGGGGAGCCGCTGCCGGTCGGCTGGCTGGCCGAGGAGCGGGTGTTCGTCAGGCCGCTCTGACCGTCGAGGTACCGCCCGGGTGGTACCGGGTGCAGTCGCTGAAGGTCGAACCCGGCAGCCGGGCCCCCTTCTGCCTGGAGCGCCTGCTGCCATGGTGACCTGCTGCTTTGGCGGTGCGCGACCTACCCCGGTGAGCGCCTGCTGCCCCGGTGCGCGGACTGCCAGGGTGAGCGGCCGCCCGGGGCCGCGTGCGAAGATGGCAGGGCTGGTGGGAACGATCTCCGGACGCCTCTGGGACGGTTCTCTGGCCATGGTGGACGACAACGCGCAGCGCGCGGAGGAGCCGCGGCAGGACGCCCTGCAGATGGTGCCGATCGCCACGGCGCTGATCGCGGCCGACGGGCGCATCCTGCACTGGAGCGGCGACGCGGAGGCACTGCTCGGTCACCGTGTGGAAGAGGCGGTGGGGGCGACGGCCGCCCAGCTGCTGACCTCCGACGACGAGCGGCCCGAGGTGCTGGAGCTGTTCCGGCAGATCCTGGAGGGCCGGCCCTGGAGCGGCGTCTTCCCGGTGCGCCACCGCGACGGGCACCTGGTCAACCTGGAGTTCCGCACCCACCCGATCCGCGGGCCCGGCGGTGAGCCGCTGGTGCTGGCCGTCGCCTCCGAGGTGACGACGCTGCGCCGGATCCAGGCGGACCTGGCCGTCCTGGACGGCTTCTTCACCCAGTCCCCGGTCGGCATGGCGGTGTACGACACCGAGTTGCGCTTCGTCCGGCTGAACGAGGCGCTGGCCCGGGCGAACGGCCTGACCGCCGAGCAGCACCTGGGCCACCGGCTCACCGAGGTGCTGCCCGGGCTCAACGGCGCCGAGTCCGAGGCGGTGATGCGCGAGGTGCTGGAGAGCGGCGAGCCCGTGCTGGACACCCGCTCGCACGGCCGCACCCCGGGCGATCCGCAGCACGACCACGCCTGGTCGGCCTCGTACTTCCGGCTGGAGGACCGCAGCGGGCGGGTGCTCGGGGTGAGCGCGACGGTCATCGACATCACCGAGCGCTTCCGCGCCGACGCCCGTGCGGCCCGCGCCCAGGAACGGCTGGCCCTGCTCGTCGACGCGACCGCCTCCATCGGCACCACCCTCGACCTGCGGCAGACCGCGCGCGAGCTGGCCGACGCCATGGTGCCCAAGCTGGCCGACATCAGCGGGGTGTTCGCACTGGAGGCGCTGGTGGCGGGCCGCAACGTCGAGCCGCCCGCGCCGGACGCCCCGCAGCTGGTGCGCCGCCTGGCGCTGGCCACCGCCGATCCGCTCTACCCGTCCGAGGCGCTGCCGGTGGACACCGTCTACGAGCTGCCGCCCGACTCCTCGTACGCCCGCGCGCTGATCACCGGGCGGACGGTGGTGGTGCCGTCCTGGGAACTGCCGGCGCTGAGCGAGGGCATCAACGAGAGCCGCCGGCAGGCCTTCCTCGGTGACCGCCCGCGCTCGGTGCGGATCACCCCGCTGGTGGCGCGCGGCACCACGCTCGGCATGGTGGTGTACTCGCGGCGCGGCGAGCGCGAGTCCTTCGCCGAGGCCGACATCACCCTCGGCGACGAGCTGGCCTCACGGGCCGCCGTCGCGATCGACAACGCCCGGCTGTACCTGCGTCAACACCAGACCGTGCTGGCCCGCCAGCAGGCGCTGCGCGAGGCGAAGGCCGCGCAGGAGCGCCTGGCGCTGGTCAACGTGGCCTCCACCCGGATCGGCACCACGCTCGATCTCGCCCAGACCGCCCAGGAGTTGGCCGAGGTGGCGACGCCCCGGCTGGCCGACACGGTGGTGGTGGAGGTGCTGGAGGAGCTGGTCCGCGGCGAACGCGAGGCCCGGGCGCCGGCGGACGGCTCGGCGCTGCTGCGGCGGATGGCCTTCCACTCGGTGCACGGCTCGACCATGCAGCCGATCGCCCGCACCGGCAACGTGCACCGCTTCCAGCCCGGTTCGCCGTACGCGTGGAGCCTGGCACACCGCAAGCCGGTGCTGGTGCCGCGGATGGACGAGCACGGGATGGCCTGGTTCGCCGACGATCCGGTGCGCACCGCCGCCGTACGGGAGCAGAACGTGCGCTCGTTCATGGTCGTCCCGCTGATCGCGCGCGGTACGCCGGTCGGTGTCGCGGGCTTCTACCGCACCCTCGTGGAGCGCCCGTACGAGGACGACGACCTCGCACTGGCCGGGGAGTTGGCGGTGCGGGCCGCCGTCTCGATCGACAATGCGCTGCTGTTCGGCCGCGAGCGCGACGCGGCCGCCGCCCGGCAGCGGGCGCTGGACGAGGCCTGGGCCGCCCAGCAGCGGCTGTCGCTGCTCAACGAGGCCAGCAACCGGATCGGCACCACGCTCGATCTGCACCGCACCGCCCAGGAGTTGGTGGAGGTGGTGCTCCCGCGCTTCGCCGACTTCGTCACCGTGGACCTGCGTGACGCGGTGCTCAGCGGCGAGGAGCCCGGGCCAGTCCCCGCGGAGGGCAGGGTGCTGATGCGGGCGGTGGCGGTCGGCGAGGCGGGCCCGGACGGCAGCCTGACCGGGGCCGCCGACCAGGTGGGCGAGACCGCGCAGTCCGCCCAGCTGTACGCGCAGAGCCTGCGCACCCGGCGCTCGATCCTGGTGTCCGAGGTGACCGAGGAGGAGCTGCGCCGGATCGTCGCCTCCCCCGACCGGGTCCAGCCGGGCCTGGATGCCGGGGTGCACTCGTACCTGATGGTGCCGCTGGTGGCGCGCGGACACGTGCTGGGCGGCGCCGAGTTCGTCCGTACCCACAACCCGGTGCCGTTCGGCCCGGCGGACCGCTCGCTGGCCGAGGAGCTGGCCGCCCGCACCGCGCTCGCGATCGACAACGGCCGTCTCTACCGGCGCGAGCGGGACACCGCGCTCACCCTCCAGCGCAGCCTGCTGCCGCAGGAGGTGCACCGCACCCTCGGCCTGGAGATCGCCTACCGCTACCTGCCGAGCAGCGTGGTCAGCGAGGTCGGCGGCGACTGGTTCGACGTCGTCCCGCTCTCCGCCGGGCGGGTCGCCCTGATCGTCGGGGACGTGATGGGCCACGGCATCCGCGCCGCCGCAACCATGGGCCAACTCCGTACCGCGGCACGGACGTTGATCACCCTCGACCTCGACCCGGCCCGGGTCCTGTACCGGCTCGACGAGGCCACCACGACCGTCGGCGAGGGCCAGTTCGCCACCTGCGTCTGCGTGGTGTACGACCCGGTGGACCGTCGCTGCACCGCGGCCTCCGCCGGGCACCTGCCGCCCGTGGTCGCCGACACCGAGGGGCGGGCGCACCTGGTCGAACTGCCCACCGGCGCACCCCTCGGCGTCGGCGGAGTCCCCTTCGAGAGCGCGGAGTTCACCCTCCCCGAGGAGGGCATCCTGGTGCTCTACACCGACGGGCTGGTCGAGCGCCGGAGCCGCGACCTGGACGAGGGCCTGCGGCTGCTCTGCCGTACCGTCGCCGACCGGCGCGCCTCGCTGGAACAGACTTGCGACGCCGTGCTGACCAGGCTCACCGGCCGCACCAGCGAGGACGACATCGCCGTCATCATGGCGCAGGTGCGCCCGCACGGCGCGGACCGGATCGCCACCCTGCCGCTCACCGGCGACCACGCGATGGTCGCGCACTCGCGCCGCTTCACCCGCGAGACGCTGAACGCCTGGGGGCTCGACACGCTCGCCGACTGGGCCGAACTGCTCACCAGCGAGCTGATCACCAACGCCCTGGTGCACGCCGGATCCCCCACCCAGCTACGGCTGTTCTGCAACCGGGTGCTCACCGTCGAGGTCGCCGACCAGGAGGCCGCGGCGCCCCGGATCCGCCGCGCCCGCACTGAGGACGAGGGCGGTCGCGGCATCCACCTGGTCAACGAGCTCGCGCACCGCTGGGGCAGCCGCCGGACCGCGGACGGCAAGGTGGTCTGGTTCGAGCTGGAGCTGCCCCCGGGCGGTTCGTCGGCGGCCTGAACAACCGACGGTTGTCGGACCGGCGCCACGGTTGTTGGCCCGGCGGCCCGCCCCTGCGGTTGTCTGGTGCCACGGCGGGACAGCCCCGACCGGACGGACCAGAGGAGCCCAGCGTGCAGCACCCCGACGCCCGCACCGTCGTCACCGACTACGTCACCCTGCTCGCGGCGGGCGAACTCGACGCCGCGATCGCCCTGTTCGCCGAGAACGCCACCTGGACCTACCCCGGCAGGCTCGCCCTCTCCCGCACCTGGCGCGGCAAGCAGGAGATCTTCGGCGACTTCCTGGGCCAGGTCGGCGCCCTGTTCGCCGCCGACGGCCTGCCCGCCATCACCCTCACCCACGTCCTCGCCGACGGCCCGCAGGCGGTCGCCGAGTGGACCGTCGTCGGCACGGCTGCCAACGGCGAACCGTACGAGAACCATTGCCTGGGCGTCTTCACCGTCGAGGACGGCCGGATCACCGCCGTCCGCGAGTACCTCGACACCGACCACGTCGCCCGCACCCTGCTGGCCTGACCCGCCTCCCCGGTCGGCACCCGGTCCGAGAGGTGGAGTCCGCCCGAGCGGAGAAGTCAGTCCGGCAGGAGGAGGTTGACGTCGCCGAACTCGTGCCAGAGGTAGCGCTGTCGGACGGCGGCGCGGTAGCAGGAGGTGAGCAGCGGGCGGCCGGCGACGGCGGCGAGCATCAGCAGGTGGGACGCGCGGGGCTCGTGCCAGCCGGTGAGCAGGCCGTCGACGGCGCGCACGCCACGCTCGGGGGTGATGACCAACTCCGTCCAGCCGTCGGCCTCCTGGAGTGTGCCGTCCGGTCCGACCGCCGATTCCAGGGCGCGGACCACGGTGGTGCCGACGGCGATCACCCGGCCGCCCCCGGCCCGGACATGGCCGGCCAACCGGGCGGTGGCGGCCGGGACATGGAAGCGTTCCGCGTACGGGGCCTCGTGCGCTTCCGGCGAGGCCACCCCGGTGTGCAGGGTGACCGGCGCGACGAGCACCCCCCGGCCGGCCAGCCGGGCCACCACCTCTGCACTGAAGGGGCGTGCGGCGCTGGGCATTTCGCTGCTGCCGGGGACGGTCGCGAAGACCGTCTGGTAGGCCTCGATCGGCCACTCCCGGTCCACGTAGCCGTACCGGATCGCCCGGCCGTGCAGCGTCAGGTACGGCAACAGCGGTGTCGGCAGGGCTAGTTCGGCGTGCCAGAGGCGGGAGGTGAAGGCCCCGGTCAGCTCCGCCGCGCCGCCCGCGGGCAGGGTGACCCGCAGGCCCGCCCGGGCCGGGGACTCCTCCGGCGGGTAGTACGCCGCCGCCTGCCCGGGCACGACGCGGCGCAACTCGACCAGATGGGCGCCGTGCCGGTCCGGTTGGGCGGAGGAGAGGTGCACCGCGACGGGCGTGCCGTCGGGCAGCCAGCCGGGCAGCGCAGCGGGCAGGGTGGCCGAGTTGTTGACCACCAGGAGGTCCCCCGGGCGCAGCACTTCGGGCAGTTCGGCGAAGCGGCGGTGCTCGACCCCGCCGGTGGCGCGGCGGCCGACCAGCATCCGGACGCCGTCCCGGGCTTCGCCGCGCGCTTCCGCCGGTGCGCGGGCGGAGAGTTCGGGCGGGACGTCGAGGTCGAGACCGAGGTCGAGGCCGAGGTCGGTGCGTGCGGTCACCGGCCACCCCGGTCCGCGGCCGCGACGGCCGGCTGCTGCTCGGCCGGGGCGGTGGGGTTCTCGGCCGGGGCTGCCAGGTCCTCGGCCCGGTAGCGGCCGGACGGGGTGCGGTCGCGGAGCAGGCCGAGCAGGAGCGGCGCCACCTGCTCGGGCAGCGGCTCGCCGGAGATGTCCTCGCCCGGGCTGGCCTCCTGGAGCATCCGGGTGCGCATCGAGCCCGGGTCGACCGCCCAGACCCGCAACTCCGGCTCCTCCCGGGCCAGGACGGCGGTGGCGAGGTCGAGCGCGGCCTTGCTGGCGCCGTAGCCTCCCCAGCCGAGGTAGGGCACCACGGCAGCGTCGGAGCTGACGTTGAGCACGGCGCCGGCGTGGGCCCGCAGTTGGGGCAGGACGAGCTGGGTGAGGGCGATCGGGGCGAGCGCGTTGACCTCGAAGGTCTCCAGCAGGTCCGGCAGCGGGTAGTCGGCCAGTCGGGGCAGCGGCTCGGAACCGGGGGCGGCGGCGCCGTTGAGCGTGCCGGCGTTGTTCACCAGCAGACTCGCCCCGCCCAGGCCCTCGGCGGCCTCGGCGAGTCGGGCGCGATGGTCGTCGTCGACGATGCTGCCGGGCAAGGCGACGACCTTGGTCACGGCGGCCAAGTCGGCCTCGGCGGCCGCGAGTTCGGCCGCGCCCCGGGCAGTGATCACCAGGTGCCAGCCCTCGGCGGCGAGAGCGTGCGCGAGGGCCAGCCCGAGGCCCCGGGAGGCGCCGGTGACCAGGGCGACTCGGGCGGTGTGCGGCGCAGCGGCGTGCGCTGCGACGGGGTGCGGCGTGGTGGGGTGCGATGCGACGGTGTGCTGTGCTGCGTTCATGCCGCAACGATGGCGCCGCCGGGGCGGGCGGCGGATCGGCCACCGGGACCGGGCCCCGGTCGGACCTTGGGCCTAGGGCGACGGACGGTCCTAGGACCCGGTGCCGGTCCCTTCCTCCCAGCCGGCCGGGTCGGTCCAGGCGGCCAGGGTGCGGCGGGTCTCGAACCGGCGCTCGCGGCCGGTCAGCGGGTCGGTGAACTCGACCACCGAGGCGAGCAGTTGCAGCGGGCGGCGGAAGTCGTCCGGGGCCGGTTCGGGCAGGACCACCGGGTACACCGGGTCGCCGAGGATGGGCAGTCCGAGGCCGCTCATGTGCAGCCGCAGCTGGTGGGTGCGTCCGCTCAGCGGGCGCAGCCGGTAACGGGCGAGGCCGTCGCGGCGCTCCAGCAGGTCGATCCGGCTCTCGCTGTTCGGCGGTGCGTCCTCGACCTCCTGCGCGGCGATCACCCCGCGCTCCTTGACGATGTGGCTGCGCACGGTGCGCGGCAGGCTCAGCTCCGGGTCGTAACCCGCGATCGCCTGGTACTCCTTGCGCACCAGGCGGTCGCGGAACAGCGTCTGGTAGGCACCGCGGTCCTCGGGGCGGACGATGAACATGGCCAGGCCGGCGGTGAGCCGGTCAAGGCGGTGCGCGGGGCTGAGCGCGGGCAGGTCGAGACTGTGCCGCAGCCGGGAGAGCGCCGTCTCGGTGACGTGCTTGCCGCGCGGGGTGGTGGCCAGGAAGTGCGGCTTGTCGACGACCACCAGGTGCTCGTCGCGGTGCAGCACGACCAGCTCGAACGGGACGTGCACCTCGTCCGGGAGGTCGCGGTGGAACCACAGGTGGGCGCCGGGGCGAAACGGTTCGTCCGGGGCGATCGGGCCCTGCTCCCCGACGATCTCGCGGTCGCGCAGCGCCGCGTCGATCCGCTCGGCCGGGACGGCGGGCAGCCGGTCCACCAGGTGGTCCCGCACGGTCGGCCAGGGGCCTTCGAGCGGCAGCCGCAGGTGCACCGGGTCCACACCGTGGCGCTGCGGGAGGGGGGAGGCGGGGCGGCGGCTCTTACGTCTCATGTCCCGGCCCAGCGTAGTGCGCGCCCCGAGCGGGCCCGTGGCCGAGGTACCAGGCCGGGGGCGGGCCGACGCGCCGGGGGCGGGGGCGGGCCGAGGTGCTGACCCGGGGCCGGGCGAGGAGAGTGGACCGAGGCCCTCGCTCCGCCGGGGGCCTCCGACCATCTGCCGGACACCTGTCGGATCAGCCGACGGACCACTGGAGGACGCGTGACCGCCGACGGCCCGGACGGGGTGCCGCCGCTGCACCTGCCCCGACGGACCCGGATGCTGCTGTACGGCTCACTCCTGCTGCTGGTCGCGGCCGTGGTGGCCGCGCTGGCCATCGGCCCGGGGACCACCCTGTCGCCACTGCTCGCGGTGGCCCCCGTCCTCGCCGGGGCGACCACCCGGCGGGCCCGGGTGCCGCTACTGGTCGGCGCCGCGGCGCTGCTCGCGGTCGGGCTGCTGGAGTCGGCCAACACCCAGCTGCCGGCCTCCGTGCGGATCAGCGTGCCGGTCACCGTGCTGGCCTCCACCCTGGCCAGCGCCGCCAGCGTGGTCCTGGTGGCGGCCCGCGAGCGGGAACTGTTCCAGGTCCGGACGGTGTCCGAGGCCGCGCAGCGGGCCCTGCTGCGGCCGCCTCCCGAGCGGGTCGGCCCGCTGCGGGTGGCGGTGCGCTACGTCGCGGCGGCGGCCGAGGCGCGGATCGGCGGGGACCTGTACGCGGTGGTCGACACCCGGTTCGGGGTGCGGATCCTGCTCGGCGACGTCCAGGGGCACGGGCTGCCGGCGGTGGAGACGGCGGCGGACGTGCTCGGGGTGTTCCGGGAGGCGGCGCGGACCGAGCCCGATCCCGGGCGGCTCGCGGAGCGCCTGGACGCGGCGCTCACCGCTCGCCCGGACGGGGACCGCTTCGCCACCGCGCTGCTGCTCGACGTGGCGCCGGACCGGGGGCCGGTGCGGGTGGTGAACTGCGGCCACCCGCCCCCGCTGCTGCGCCGGGCGGGCCGGGTGAGCGAGCTGGAGCCTCCGTTCTCCGCGCCGCCGCTGGGGCTGCTCGGGCTGACCGGCGACGAGTACCAGGCGCGGGCGTTCGTGCCGGAGCCGGGCGACGTGCTGCTCCTGCACACCGACGGCGTCTCGGAGGCCCGGGACGCCGGCGGGCGGTTCTACCCGCTGGCGGAGCGGCTGCCGGGACTGCACGGTGGGAGCCCGGCGGACCTGCTGGACGCGGTGCTGGCGGACGTCGGCGGCTGGGTCGGGGACTCCGGGTTGGCGGACGACGCGGCGGTGCTGGCGGTGCGCTGGGAGCCGTGACCGGGCGGCGCTGCTCCCCCGGTCGGCTCGGGCTCGATTGTCAGTGCCGTGTGCAAGGCTTCATCCGCGGTCGGCGAGGTGCCGGCCGTACGGGCGGCTGACGGCAGACGGCAGACGGCAGACGGCAGACGGCAGACAAGGGGACAGTGCCATGGGGAGCAGGGCGAGCGGGTCGTTCGAGGTCACGGCGTTCGAGCCGGTGGAGGCGGAGGAGCGGGAGGGCGGTGCGGCCTTCGGGCGGGTCCGGATCACCAAGGCGTTCACGGGCGGGCTGAGCGGCACGAGCGAGGTACGGATGCTGTCCGTCGCCGGCCCGAGCGGCGGCCCGGCGTCGTACGTCGCGGTGGAGCACGTGACGGGTGAACTGGACGGGCGGGAGGGCTCGTTCGTGCTCCAGCACGCGGCCTGGGACACCAGCGGCACGACGGTACGCGTGGTGCCGGGCACGGGGGCGGGCGAGCTGGCCGGGATCACCGGGGAGTTCCACCTGACCGTTGACGAGTCCGGCGCCCACACCTACGTCCTGGAGTACGAGCTGGGCTGAGGCCCGCCGCCCACTCGGGCCCGGCGTGCCGCGCCCGCCCGGCTCCGGGCCGCGCTGTCACGATGATGCGATCAGTGCACGATCGACATCGGAGGGTGGCGCATGCCCGGAACGGCGATGGGTGGTCGGACGGTCACGGCCGGGACGGCCGGGACGGCCGGGACGGCCCGACCGGCGAGCACGGTCGAGGAGGTGGTCGGCAGGCTGCGGGAGATCGGGGCGGGGCTGCCCCCGGCCGACGGGGTGGCGGTCTTCAACCGGCTCTACCTCGATGTGACGGAGGCCGTGCGCGACGGGCTCGGCGCCGGGTACTTCACGGATCCGCCGACGATGGCCGAGCTGGACGTGGTGTTCGCCGGGCGGTACCTGCGGGCCGTGGCCGCCGACACGGCCGGGCAGGAACCGCCCGCCTGCTGGCAGCCGCTGTTCGCGCTGCGCACCCACCCGGGTGTGCACCCGCTGCAGTTCGCCTTGGCCGGGATGAACGCCCACATCCAGCACGACCTGCCGCTCGCCGTCATCGACACCTGCCGCCGCCGGGGCTGTGCGCCGGCCGACATGGAGGAGGACTACCACCGGATCAACGAGGTGCTGGCCGCCGTGGAGACGGCCGTCCGGGAGCAGCTGATGCCCGGGCTCGACCTGCTGGAGTGCGCGGAGCCGCTCACCCACCTGCTCAGCGCCTGGTCGGTGGAGGCCGCGCGCGAGGGAGCCTGGTCTGCTGTCCGGGCGCTATGGGAGCTGCGCCACCTGCCGGGCGCGGCGCAGGCCTTCGCCACCGCACTGGACTGCTCGGTCGGGCTGCTCGGCCGCGCGCTGCTGGTCCCCCTGGGGACCTCAGGGCCGCGCCACCCGTCGGGCCACCGGCCGGGCCGTCGGTCGGACCACCCGACGGACCACTGGTCGGGTGACCCGACGGGCCTCGCCCCCGGCGGCCCCGGCACGGCGCCGGCCGGCCGGCTCCCCGAGGCGAGGAACCGGCCGGCCGGTGGATCCGCCGGAGCGGACGCGAGAGCTGCGGAAGCAGGCGCCGCGTCCGCGGCCCCCGCTCACGCGGGTGCTGCGGACACGGGTACTGCGGACGCGAGCGCCGCCGACGCGGGTGATCAGGCCCAGCTGGAGTGCAGCGGCTTGCCCTCGGCGTAGCCGGCCGCGCTCTGGATGCCCACGATCGCCTTCTCCTGGAACTCCTCCAGGCTGCTGGCGCCCGCGTAGGTGCAGGAGCTGCGCACGCCCGCGATGATCGAGTCGATCAGGTCCTCGACGCCCGGGCGGGCCGGGTCGAGGAACATCCGGGAGTGCGAGATGCCCTCCTCGAACAGCGCCTTGCGGGCCCGGTCGTACGAGGAGTCCTGGGCGGTGCGGTTGCTCACGGCGCGGGCCGAGGCCATGCCGAAGCTCTCCTTGTACTGGCGGCCGTCGGCGGCGGTCTGCAGGTCGCCCGGGGACTCGTAGGTCCCGGCGAACCAGGAGCCGATCATCACGTTGGAGGCGCCGGCGGCCAGCGCCATGGCGACGTCGCGCGGGTGCCGCACGCCGCCGTCGGCCCACACGTGCTTGCCGAGCCGGCGCGCCTCGGCGGCGCACTCCAGGACGGCGGAGAACTGCGGGCGGCCGACGCCGGTCATCATCCGGGTGGTGCACATGGCGCCGGGGCCGACGCCGACCTTGAGGATGTCGGCGCCCGCCTCGACCAGGTCGCGGACACCGGCGGCGGAGACCACGTTGCCGGCCACGATCGGGATCTGCGGGTCCAGGCCGCGCACGGCGCGCAGCGCGCTGATCATGGACTCCTGGTGGCCGTGCGCGGTGTCCACCACGAGCACGTCGGCGCCGGCCTCGATCAGGGCCTTGGCCTTGCCCGCGACGTCGCCGTTGATGCCGACGGTGGCGGCGATGCGCAGCTTGCCGTTCGCGTCCACGGCCGGGGTGTACAGGGTGGCGCGCAGCGCGCTCTTGCGGGTGAGGATGCCGACCAGGCGGCCGTCGGCGTCGACCACCGGGGCGAGCTTGCGGTGCGCCTCGGTGAGCTTGTCGAAGGCGGCCCGCGGCTCGATGCCCTCGTCCAGCAGCAGGAGGTCGCGGGACATGATGTCGGCGAGGCTGGTGAAGCGGTCCACGCCCTGGCAGTCGGAGTCGGTGACGACGCCGACCGGCTTGTCGTCCTCCACCACGACGAGGGCGCCGTGCGCGCGCTTGGGCAGCAGCGAGAGCGCCTCGGCGACGGTGGCGCCCGGGGCGAGGGTGATCGGGGTGTCGTACACCAGGTGGCGCCGCTTGACCCAGGTGATGACCTCGGCGATGACCTCGGTGGGGATGTCCTGCGGGATGGCGACCAGGCCGCCGCGGCGGGCGACGGTCTCGGCCATCCGGCGGCCGGCGATGGCGGTCATGTTGGCCACGACCAGCGGGATGGTGGTGCCGGTGCCGTCGTTCGAGGAGAGGTCCACTCCCTGCCGGGAGCCCACGGCGGAACGGCTGGGGACCATGAAGACGTCGTCGTACGTCAAGTCGTACGAGGGCTTGAGGTCGTTCAGGAAGCGCATGAAGGGGGCTCTCTGGCTGGGAGAAATTACACCTCGGGTGCGGTTGCGGCGATGCCGTCGGGGCGCACTCGGGCGCCCTGCACCCAGCGTTCGATTCTCCGTGAGGGTGGGGACAAAAGCCAGTTCGAGGAACATTGCTGGGGCAGTCCACAAACCGTGATCAATGCTTCGCGCGTAGACATGGAGGATCATCCAAATGACCTCCCCCCACCCTCTCTGACGTCCGCTTTTCGCCCCGGCCGGGACCACTCCCGTAGCATTCACGCGGTAATGGGCAGGGCGAGCAGGAGAGCGGCAGCAGGCGTGGGCATCGGGCAGACGGACATCCGGCAGGGCCAGGACGAGGACACCGAGGAGGAGATCGACTACGGTCCCGGCCTCGACCCCGAGCGGCTGAAGCTCTGCCTGGAGGTGCTCGCGGACCTCGACCGGCTGCACGTGGACCACCCGGACGCGATCACCGTCCGCAAGGCCGTCGGCGGTATATTCCGCACGCTCAAGCAGCGCCGCCGCCAGGAGACCCGGGCCCGCAAGACCGCCAACGACCGCGCGGTCACCGCCCGCACCGCCACCGGCGCCCCCACCCGGATCGACGACGAGACGGCCGGCGCCTTCGGCCTGACCACCGTCACCACCACCGAGATCGCCGGCATCCTGGAGCGCCCCCGCTCCTGCTACACCTGCAAGCAGCGGTACGTCGAGGTCGACGCGTTCTACCACAACCTCTGCCAGGACTGCGCCGTCAAGAACCGCTCCCGCCGGGACGCCCGGGCCGACCTCACCGGCAAGCGCGCGCTGCTCACCGGCGGCCGGGCCAAGATCGGGATGTACATCGCGCTGATGCTGCTGCGCGACGGCGCCCACACCACCATCACCACGCGCTTCCCCAACGACGCGATCCGCCGCTTCAAGGCGATGCCGGACAGCGCCGACTGGATCCACCGCCTCAAGGTCATCGGCATCGACCTGCGCGACCCGGCCCAGGTCATGGCCCTCGCCGACGAGGTCGCCGCCGACGGCCCGCTGGACATCCTGATCAACAACGCCGCGCAGACCGTGCGCCGCCCGCCGGAGTCCTACCGCGAGCTGGTCAACGCCGAGTCCGCGCCGCTGCCCGCCGGCGAGCTGCCGCAGGCCATCACCATCGGCCGCTTCGGCAGCGGCAGCGTCGACCTGCCTGCGCTCCCCCACCAGGCGAGCGGCGAGAGCGAGCGGATGGCCGCGGAGGACGTCACCTCGCTCGCCCTGGTCACCGGCTCCGCCACCCCCGCCCGGATCGCGGCGGGCACCGCGATCGACGCCGGCGGCCTGGTGCCCGACCTCGCGCCCACCAACAGCTGGGTGCAGTCCGTCAGCGAGGTCGGCCCGGTCGAGCTGCTGGAAGTCCAGCTCTGCAACTCCACTGCGCCGTTCATCCTGATCAGCCGACTGCGCCCGGCGATGGCCGCCTCGGCCTCCCGCCGCAAGTACGTGGTCAACGTCTCCGCCATGGAGGGCGTCTTCCAGCGCGGCTACAAGGGCGCCGGCCACCCGCACACCAACATGGCCAAGGCCGCGCTCAACATGCTCACCCGCACCAGCGCCCAGGAGATGTTCGAGTCCGACGGCATCCTGATGACCGCCGTCGACACCGGCTGGATCACCGACGAGCGGCCGCACCCGGACAAGATGCGCCTCGCCGACGAGGGCTTCCACGCCCCGCTCGACCTGGTCGACGGCGCGGCCCGGGTGTACGACCCGATCGTGCGCGGCGAGCAGGGCGAGGACCTGTACGGCTGCTTCCTCAAGGACTACGAGCGCTCCAACTGGTAACCAGCTGAAGGAGACCGCGAGTTGAGCACCACACCGACCGCACCGCTGCTCGGCGCCGGGATCATCGTCCCCACCGGGGACGGCCGGGTGCTGCTCGGCCGGCGCACCACCGCCGGCGAGCCGCCCACCTGGAGCCTGCCGGGCGGCAAGGTCGACCCGGGCGAGTCCTTCGAGCAGACGGCGGCCCGCGAACTCGCGGAGGAGACCGGCATCCTGCTGCCGGCCGAGGCGATGCGGGTCCTCGGGGTGCACCTCGACCACGAGCTCGGCCGGCCCCGGCTGACCGCCGCCGTGCTGGCGCCGCCGAGCCTGGCCGAGGCGGTGGTCACCGAGCCGCACGCCTGCGGCGGCTGGGAGCGCTTCCCGCTGGACGCGCTGCCGGAGCCGATGTTCTACCCGTCCGCGCTGGTGCTGGGCAGCTGGCTGCCGCACCTCGCCCCGGCGCTTCGGGCCGGGACGCACGGCTACCCCGTCGCCCGCTGACCGGCGGGCGACGGGGCGGACGGGCAGACGGGCAGACGGGGCGGACGGGCAAACGGGCGAGGTCAGCCGTTGCGGGCCGCCGCCGGTCCCGGTGATCCGCCTCAGCAGCGTCAGCGTCAGCGTCAGCGTCAGCGTCAAGGCGATGATCCCGACCGCGGCGTAGCCGGCGAGTTACAGCCATGACCTGGGGAGACGTCAGAACGCTGACGCAGCAGCGGGAGTGCAGGGGGCGGCCCCCACGGCCGCCCCCTGCCCCGCACCTCGGCCCGACGACCCCCACGATCACCGGGCCGTGGCGGCGCCCGGGCACGGGGAGGGCGCCGCCGGTACCCAGCCTGCCCCGGCGGGGGTGCGGCTGCCGAGGGTCGAACGTCCCGGCTGCGGGGACGAGCGGCACTGGCGGAACGCCGCGGCCGACCGTGGCGGCCACGGCCGGTACTACGGGCGCGCACCACTCTTGTGCGCGGGAGGCCGCCGGGTGGAGATTGGGTGGCGCGCCACCTTGATCCCCGACGTCCCCGAGGAGCCGTCACCGTGTCCAGCCCATCCCGCCGCCCGGCCCGGCCCGCGTCGCTGCCGCGACGAACCGGCCGTCAGCTCCGGCGGGCCCTCGCTGCCCGGCACGAACCGCTCGCCCGCCCCCTCGACCGCTCCCGCGCCCGCGCCTGGCTGCTCGCCGCGCTCGGCGCGGTGCTCGCCGTCGCCCTCGCCGCGGGCGGCGCCCTGCTCCTCTACCGCGACACCGCCTCCCGAGCCGCCGCGGAACGCGCACGGCTGCACCGGGTCGACGCGGTGATCCACAGCGCCCCGGACCACGCCGCTCCCGCCGGCAGCCGCTACGCCGGGGGCTACAGCAACCGGGCCGACGTCGAAGCCGCCTGGACCGGCCCCGACGGCAGCCTGCACGTCGGCACCCTCCAGGCCACGCGCACCGCCCTCACCGGCACCCGGATCCCGATCTGGATCGACCAGGCCGGCAACGCCTCCGCACCCCCGGTCGAGCGCATCACCATCGCCCTCTCCGCCGCCTGCACCGGCAGCGGCGCCCTCGTCGTCCTGCTCGCCGCCCTCACCATCGCCCTGCGGCTGCGCCTGCGCGCCCTCGACCGCCGCGCCGAAGGCGCCTGGGGTGACGGCTGGGCGCGGCTGGAACCGCTCTGGAGCGGCCGCGCGGGCCACCGGCACGAGGACTGAGCCGGCGAAGGCGGGTTCGGACGGCGTGGCGGCGGTGCCGCAAGCGCCTGGTGCGGCCGGCGGGCTCAGCGCGGTCGGGTCCAGGCGGGCGCTGGGGTGGGCTTGGCGGCGTGGTGGGTGAGGGCGACGACGGTGAGGAGGAGGGCGAGGGCCAGGGCGAGGGCGGCGGGGACGGTGGTGTGGAGGACCAGGAGGGCGCCGAGGAGGGCGCCGGCGAACATCCAGACGGCGGAGGCGAGGCGGCGGGGGCCGGCGCGGTCGGCGGCAAGGGCGGTGATGGTCATGGTGAGCACGGTGGTGGTGAGGTCGGGGACCTTCAGGGCGCGGACCACCGCGTTCTGCCCGCCCATGGCGAAGCCGAGCAGCCCGATCAGGCTGTAGCGGGCCGGGTCGGAGCTGTGTCCGACGGCCGCCGCCAGGACGGTGGCCCCGGCGAGGAGCACCGCCTGGACGGCGACGGCGGCGGTCAGCAGGTGCCCGCGGTGGCCGGGCAGCCGGCGGGTGAGGTGGCCGCCGGCCATGGCGCCTAGCAGGAAGGCGACGAGGGCGGCCAGCGAGGCGGTGGCGGAGAAATTGGCGGCGCCGGCCAGGGCGAAGCCGAGGAACACCACGTTGCCGGTCATGTTGGCGACGAAGACGTGGCCGAGTTCGAGGTAGCTGACCGCGTCCACCACCCCGGTGACCACGGTCAGCACCAGCAGCATCGGCACCAGTGGCCCGTGCTCGGGGTCGGGTCGGCGGATCGGCATCGGGCCTCCCAGGCGGTTCGCGCGTTGGTCCTGACGTCGGTGTGACGGACTTTCCGTTCTACTCCCCCGGCCTCCCCGGGTCTCCCCGGGTCTCCTCAGGCCTCCTCAGGCGAGCGCCGGGTTGCCCGGGTCCTCCGGTTCCTCGTCCAGGTGCCAGTGCAGGTCGCGGACCCCGGGTTCCAGGGACAGCCGGGTGACGACCTGTTCGAGGGCGGGGGCGACCTGCCCGGTGGTCGCGACGGTGGCCCGCAGGTTGGTGGCGTCGCCCTGTTCGGTGCGGCGGGCGCGCAGGCCGGTCGGGGCGAGGCCGGAGGCGGCGAGGGCCTGGAGCAGCAGGGCCCGGATGTGGGTCTCGGACTTGCGGTCGCACTCCAGGTGGACGGTGGCGCGGATGGTGGAGTCCGGGTCGCTGCCGGACTGCGGGGCCCGGTCGAGCAGCCGGCCGGCCGGGCGCAGGACGAGGTGGACGGCGAGCACGGCGAGCGTGCCGAGGACGGCCAGCTCCAGTTTCCCGGCCGCGGCCAGCACCCCGACGGCGGCCGAACACCACAGTGTGGCGGCGGTGTTGAGGCCGCGGATGCCGGCGCCGTCGCGCAGGATGACGCCACCGCCGAGGAAGCCGATGCCGGAGACGACGTAGGAGGCGACCCGGGTGGGGCTGCCGGTGTCGGCGACGGCCTCGCTGTACAGGACGAACAGGGTGGCGCCGGCGGCGACCAGGGCGTTGGTGCGCAGGCCGGCCATCCGGGCCCGCCACTGGCGTTCGACGCCGATCAGGGCGCCGCAGGCGACGCCGGTGGCGAGCCGGACCAGGAACTCGACGGTGGTCAGGGTGTGCACGACGGCACCTCCTTCACGAGGGGGCCTTCACGGGGAGGGGCGGAGGGACGGGGCTCAGTGACTCAGCGCGGTCTGGACGACCTTGATGATGACCATGATCATTGCGATCAGCAGGTAGGCGCGCAGGGCGCCCATGCCGGCCTTGCGGGCGGTGGACATGACGGGCTTGGCGAGGGTTTCCAGCGGGGGCATCCGCCAGTTCTCCCGGTCGGTGCGGTCGACGGGGTCCTCCTTGGTGGCCGTACGGCCGGAGGTGAAGAAGTACCCGGCGACCAGGACGCCCGCCACGCCGCAGCCCGTCATGATCCACAGAATGGCCTGGGAGCTGATGTCGGGCCAGACCACGGCGGCGGTCAGGATCATCGAGAGCGTGACCAGCACGCCGACCACGGCCGAGGTGAAGGCGTTGGTCCGCGGTCCGTTGACCCAGGGGCCGAGGACGGCCTTGTCGTTGCAGAGCAGGAGCAGGAAGACGGTGGCGGAGGGCAGCAGCACCCCGGCGAGGACCTGGACGAACTGGGTCATCAGGCCCTGGGTGTACCCGGTGGACAGCAGGGTGATCGCGGCGGCCACGGTCACCAGGCCGGCGTAGATCCCGTAGAAGCCCTTGGCGCCCTTGACGCCCCGGTGCAGCGAGTGCCTGATGCCGAAGACGTCGCCGATGGCGTAGGCGGTGGACAGCGACACGGCGAAGGCGCCGATGATGGAGGCGTCGAGCAGGGCGATGGCGAAGAGCACGCCCGCCAGGTGACCGGCCTTGGCCTCGATGCCCCGGGCGACGGCGGCCGCGTCGGAGAACTGGCCGAAGCCGTCGGTGCCCGAGAAGGCCGCGGCGGTCAGGCCCGTCATCGCGGCCGCGCCGACGATCACGACCACGATGCCGATCCACAGGTCGATCTTCTCGTAGCGCATGAAACGCGGGGTGATCCGCTTGTCGATGACGTACGACTGCTGGAAGAACAGCTGCCAGGGAGCGACGGTGGTGCCGACGATGGAGATGATCACCAGCATCACGGCCGCGAGCTGACCGGAGCCGCCCGGCATGGCGGGCACCACGAAGTCGTGGGCCATCTGCGAGGTGCCGGGGTGGACCAGGAAGTACACCGGCACCAGCAGCAGCGAGCCGACGCAGAGCGTGATGGCGACGCGTTCGAAGCGCTGGAAGGAGCCGGTGAACGCCGAGGCGATGATGATCGCGGCGGCCAGGACGACCGCGGCGGCCTTGGGCAGGCCGAGGTAGCCGGCGGCGAGGGTGACGCCGATGAACTCGGTGACCAGGGTGAGGGCGTTGAGCAGGAACAGGTCGATCACGCTGAACGCGCCCCAGAACCGGCCGAAGCGCTCCAGGATCAGGCGGGCGTGGCCGACGCCGGTGACGGCGCCCAGGCGCAGCACCATCTCCTGGTTGACGTACAGCACCGGGACCAGCATCAGCAGCGTCCACAGCAGCTGGGTGCCGTAGTTCTGTCCGGCCTGGCCGTAGGTGGAGAAGGCGCCGGCATCGTTGTCGCCGACCATGACGATCAGGCCGGGGCCGATGATCGCGAGGAGTGTCTTGAGCCGGGCGGAGAGCCCGTGGCGCGGGGTGGTGTCGTCGAGCCGGATGGTGCCGAGGGCACCCTTGATGTCGCCGACGTGGGCGTCGTCCAGCACCGCGGTGCGCGGCGTCGGGACCTTCGGGTCCAGCATCACATTGGTCATGACAGGGCCTCCCTGAACCCTCTTGTGCGAGGGGGAAGTTGGGGGCACGCAGCAGCAACCCCCCTGCGGGCGCGCGACAGGAACGCATGGCACCGGACCGCATCGACACCGGACCTCATGGGCGCCGGAACGCACGGCACCGGACCGCACGGCGGCGCTGAGCGGCGGCGGCCGTACGGGCGAACGGATGGTGCGCGGCTGTGGTGACGATGCGTCAGGCCGCTTGAATCAGCGCATGGTTGGGCGCAGGAGCGAGCAACTGGTGTACGCGCAGGGGTGGTTGTTACCGCGTGCCGGAGGTGTGCGAGGGCATGCGGGGGCAGGGGCAACTGTGGCCCGGACTACTGCAGTCCATGTCTCTCGCCTCCTCCCGGCCGGGGGCGCACCGTCTGTGCGCCGCATCACGACACGGCAAGGAGCACACCGGCCCGTACGGGACCGGCACACCCCAACTCGTCAGAGCTTTGGCACTCCACGGCGTGTCCGGCCGACCGGCCGGAAGCCACTTGGGGTCAACCCTTAACTCGGGAAGACCTGTCCTGAACCTGGGCGTCTCTCGACGTCGTCGGGTCAGTGGCCTGTGTCCGTGAAGACGCCTCACCGAACGAGGTGCCTCTTCAAACCTCGAAGAGCATAGCCCCGCCGCGGGCGCCGTGGGACCGCTTTCCGGCCGATCTTCGACAGCTTTGTAGAACTTTGACCAATCCAGCCCGACTTGATCGCCAGCCTCCGGCATATATAGTTCACCGACATATAGTTCATCGACATATGCAGCTGAACAGCCCACAAGGGGGAAGTGTGTCCCACACCGATCCGAGCCGATCCGCGCCCGTCCTGCGCCTGGCCGACGTCACCCGGGTGCACGGGCGCGGCGCCGCCGAGGTGCACGCCCTGCGCGGGATCGACCTGGCCGTCCACCCCGGCGAGTTCGTCGCCGTCATGGGGCCGTCCGGCTCCGGGAAGTCCACCCTGCTGACCCTCGCCGGCGGGCTCGACCAGCCCAGCGACGGCGAGGTGCTCGTGGAGGGCGTCGCGCTCGGCGGCCTCGGCCGCGGCAAACTCGCCGACCTGCGGCGGCGCTCCATCGGCTACGTCTTCCAGGACTACAACCTGATCCCGGCGCTCACCGCCGCCGAGAACATCGCCCTGCCGCGCGAACTCGACGGCGTCTCCGGGCGCCGCGCCCGCCGGGAGGCGCTGGCCGCGCTGGAGGAGCTGGGCATCGGCGAGCTCGCCGACCGCTTCCCCGACGACATGTCCGGCGGCCAGCAGCAGCGCGTCGCCATCGCCCGGGCCCTGATCGGCGAGCGCCGGCTGGTGCTCGCCGACGAGCCGACCGGGGCGCTGGACTCCGCCACCGGTGAGGCCGTCCTCGCCGTCCTGCGCGCCCGCTGCGACGCCGGAGCGGCCGCCATGATGGTCACCCACGAGGCCGCGCACGCCGGTTGGGCGGACCGGGTGGTCCACCTGAAGGACGGCACGATCGCCTCCGAGAGCCGCGGCTACCGCTCCGCGACCTGCCCGGCGAGCGTCCACCGTCCCGCCGAGACGGGCGGGGTGACGCAGTGAGGCTGGGAGCCTGGCGGGTCGCCCTGCGCATCGCCCGCCGCGACGCCCTGCGGGCCAAGGGCCGCAGCGCCCTGATCGTCGCCATGGTCGCGCTGCCCGTGCTCGGCGTCACCGGCGCCGACGTCGTCCACCGCAGCGGTCAACTCACCCCTGCCGAGCGGGTCGAGCGGGTGGTGGGCCAGGCGGACGCCCTGGTCACCGCGCTCTCCCCGGGCCGCGCCGTCGAGCAGGCGCCGGTCGCCGAGGACGGCGCCTTCAGCGTCGACACTCGCGCCGGGCAGCAGCCGACGGCCGAGCAGGTGAAGGGCGCGAGCACCGACCCGGTGACCCTGGTCACCGCCCTGTTGCCGCCCGGCAGCGCACTCACCCCGGCCCGGCCCGGGTCGGAGACCGGCGCGAACACGCCGGAAGGCCTGGTCCGCACCCTCACCACCGAGGCCGACCTCGGCGACCCGATCTGGCACGGCCGGATCGACCTGGTCGAGGGCCGCGCCCCGAAGGCACCGCACGAACTCGCCGCCACCCGGGCCTTCCTGGACCACTCCGGGCTCAAGGTCGGCGCCACCACCACCGTTCTCGGCCTGGAGAGCACCCCCTTCACGGTGACCGGCATCGTGGAACACCCCGATGACCTCGGACGGGTCGAACTCGTCGCCAGGCCGGGCGAGTTGCTCGACCCGATGGCCGCCGCGGCCGCGCCCGGCCAGTCCGCCGCCGAACGCACCTCGGGCGAGCGCACCCGCTGGCTGGTCCGGCTCCCGGCGGGGGCCGCGCTCGACTGGGCCAAGGTTCAGGAGTTCAACGCCTACGGCTACACGCTCACCGCGCGCTCCGTCGCGCTCGCCCCGCCGCCGAACGCGGCCGTCCCGTACTTCCGGGACGGCTACCGCTACCGCGACCCGGCGGCCGACAACAGCACCAAGGTGGTCGTCGGCACCGTCACGGGCATGGCGCTGCTGGAGGTCGCCCTGCTCGCCGGGCCCGCCTTCGCCGTCGGCGCCCGCCGCTCCCGCCGCCAGCTCGCCCTGCTCGGCGCGGCCGGCGGCCGGCGCACCCACGTCGGCGCGGTGGTGCTCGGCGGCGGCCTGGTCCTCGGCGCGGCCGGGGCGCTGGCGGGCGTGGTGCTCGGCACCGGACTGGTCGCCGTCCTGCGGTCGCGGATCGAACAGGTCGGCGGCGCCCGCTTCGGGCACTTCGCCCTGCCCCCGCTGGACCTGCTCGCGATCGCCGGGATCGGCCTGGTCACCGCCCTGCTCGCGGCCGCGCTGCCGGCCCTGCAGGCCGCCCGCCGAAGCGTCACCGCCGGGCTCACCGGCCGGGACACCATCCGCAGGCCCAACCGCCTGATCACCGTGACCGGCCTGCTGCTGGTCCTCCTCGGCGCCGGCGTCGCGATGTACGGCGCGGGCGCGGTGCAGCGCGGACTGCCGGTGGTCAGTACCTTCGACACCCGCACCCTCACCGTGCTCGGCGGCTCGATGACCGCCGAACTCGGGCTGCTGCTCTGCACCCCGATGCTCGTCGCGGCGATCGGCCGGGCCGCCGGGAAGCTGCCGCTCGGGCCCCGGCTCGCCCTGCGCGACTCCGCCCGGCACCGCTCGCGCACCGCCCCGGCCGTCGCCGCGGTGATGGCCGCGGTGGCCGGTGCCGTGGCCATCGGGGTGTACAGCACCAGCACCGACGCCGAGAACCGGCGCGACTACCGGCCGCAGGCCCCGTACGGCGCCGTCCGGCTCACCAGCTTCACCGAGGGCGCCGGGACCGACCAGGTGCGCACCGAGGTGGAGAAGCAGCTCACCGGGCTCGGCCCGCGCGGCGACCTCGCCCAGGCGGTCTACCGGTTCTGCCCCAACTGCTCCAGCACCGTCCAGCTCAAGGGCACGGCGAACTGGCGCACCCTCACCGAGCAGCCGCACCTGGCTGTCGGGGACGCCACCGTGCTGCACAACCTGTTCGGCATCCACGACCCGGCCGCCGAGCAGGCGCTGGCCGCCGGGAGGCTCCTGGTCTTCGACCGCACCCTGGTCGGTGCCGACGGCAAGGCCGTCATGGTGCTGCGCGGCGGCGGCGGTGAACCGCTGCAGCCGGGCGAGGTCCCCAAGCCCGACCTCCAGGAGGTCCCGGTCGAGGCGGTCCTGGTCGACAACCCGAACGCCGCCCGCTTCGCCCAGGGCATGGTCCTGCCCTCCGCGCTCCCGGCCCTCGGGCTCTCCGCGCAGCCCACCGGCTCCGTCTGGCTGCCCGCCACCCCGCCCGACCGCAAGCAGCAGCAGCGCGCCGAGGCGGCCACGATCCGGGTCGACCGCTTCTCCACCCTGGACATCGAACGCGGCTACCAGCCGAAGAGCGACGCCCTCACCCTGGCGCTCACCGGCTTCGCCGGGCTGGTCGTGCTCGGCGCGGCCGGGATCGCCACCGGCCTCGCCGCCGCCGACTCCCGGCAGGACCAGGCCACCCTGGCCGCCGTCGGCGCACCGCCGCGGATCCGGCGGACCATGGCGGGCCTGCAGTGCGCACTGATCGCCCTGCTCGGGGCGCTGCTCGGGGCGGCCAACGGGTTCGTGCCGGCGGTGGGGCTGCTCAAGTCCCGGGCCAGCGGGTTCGGCGCCCGGCCGGCGATGATCACCGCGCCGTGGGGCGAGCTGCTGCTGGTCGTGCTGGTGCTGCCGGTGGTGGCGGGGCTGCTGGCGGCGCTGTTCACCAAGTCCCGGATCCCGCTGGGGCGGCGGCTGTCCTGAGCGCTGGTCGGACACTGTTCGATCACTCCCTGACATCACCGGACACCACGTGGACACCGAACGGAACACGCCGGGCGTCCGCCTCCGCAGGCCGGAGGCGGGCGCCCGGCGCTCGCCGTACCATGGGCGGCGCTCCGGCGGGCAGAGGACGCGCCGGTTCGTAGGCTCAGTAGGTTCAGCGGTCCGTAGGGTCAGCGGTTCGTAGGGTCAGCGGTTCGGCAAGGGAGACAAGGCGGTGCTACGGGGGTTCGGCGACCTGGAGGCCGAGATCATGGACCGGCTCTGGTCCTGGGGCCGGCCGGCCACGGTGCGCGAGGTGGTGGACGACCTGCAGCAGCAGCGGGCGGTCGCGTACACCACCGTCACCACGGTCGCCGACATCCTGCACACCAAGGGCTGGCTGCGCCGCGACAAGGTCGGCCGCGCCTGGGTGTACGAACCGACCTGCACCCGCGAGGAGTACACCGCCCGGCTGATGCACCAGGCCCTGGACACCACCTCCGACCGGGCCGGAGCACTGCTCCGGTTCATCGACCGGATCAGCGAGGACGAGGCCACCGCCCTGCTCGCCGCCCTCGAACAGGTGAAGGCCCGGGACGCGCAGTGACCCTCGCGCTGCTCCTGCTCTACCTGGTGGCGGCCGGCGTCCTGCTGCCCCGCCGGCTGGCCGGCTCCGCGCGGTTGCAGGCCCGCCCGGCGGCGGGCGCGGCGCTCTGGCTCGCGCTGATGGCCTCGTTCACCGTGGCTGCGGCGCTCACGGCGCACCACGCGCTGGAGCCCTTCGCCCACGAGCCGGCCGGGCTGCTCGGTCTGCTCCCGCACGCCGAGCCGGCCGGGCCCGTCCTCCCGCACACCCACGACTGGTGGCTCCTGACCGCCGCCGGCGCCGCGGTCGCCGTCCTGGTGGCCGCCGTCGGCCTGCGCACCGGGCGGGCCCGGCGGCGGCACCGGGCGATGCTCGACCTGGTCGCCGTACGGGACGGGCGCTGGGGCGCGCTGGTGCTGGAGCACGCGCACCCGACCGTCTACTGCCTGCCCGGGCGGCGCGCCCGGGTCGTCCTGTCGAGCGGGGCACTGCGGCTGCTGGACGAACGGCAGCTCGCCGCAGCCGTCGCCCACGAACACGGGCACATCCGGGGACGCCACCACCTGTTCCGGCTGCCGGCGGACACCTTCGCGCTGCTCCTCGGGCCGCTGCCGCTGGCCCGCACGGGGCGCTCGGAGGTGGCGCTGCTGCTGGAGATGGCCGCCGACGACGCGGCGCTGGCCCGGGTGTCGCGGGGCGAACTCGCCTCGGCGCTCTGCAGCTTGGCGACCTTCGGGGCCTCGCCCGCTCCGGCCGGCGAGGCACCCGGGGAGGCGCTCGCCGCGGCCTCCACCGGAACGCTGGCCCGGGTGCGTCGGCTGGCCCGCCCGGGCGGCGGCCGTCGGCGGCAACGCGCCTGGCAGTTCGGCCTGTTGGCGCTGCCGGTGCTGCCGTACCTGCTGGCCTGCGCACCACACCCGTAATGCACCACACCCGTAACGCACCACACCCGTAACGCACCGCAGCCGTAGCGGGGCCGGACCGGACCGCCATGGATGCGGGCGCGGACGGGCGCCGGTCAGGCCGGGCGGACGGCGCCCTTGTACGGCATCACCGAGATCGGCAGCACCTCGATGTTCTTGCCGGTGCGCGGCGCGTGGATCATCTTGCCGTCGCCGATGTACAGCCCGACGTGGTGGATGTCGTCGTAGAAGAAGACGAGGTCGCCGGGCTGGAGGTTGGCGCGGTCGACGTGCGGGCCGTCGTTCCACTGGTCCTGGGACATCCGGGAGATCCTGACGCCCGCCGCCTTGTACGCCATGCTGGTGAGGCCGGAGCAGTCGAAGCTGTCGGGGCCGGTCCTGCTCCAGCCGTACGGCTTGCCGAGCTGGGCCTGGGCGAAGGCGATGATGGTCGCGGCCCGGCCGCTCGCGGCCGGCACCGGGGCGCCCGGGTCGGGGCGGTCGGCGGAGCGGGAGGCCCGGTCGGCCGCGGCGGCTGCGGCGGCCTGCTTGGCCTCGGCCTTGGCCTTCTCCGCGGACTGCTGGGCGTTGATCTTGGCGCGGTCCTCGGCGCTGAGCTTGTTGAGCATCTCCTGCGACTTGGCCAGCTTGGTCTGGATGTCGTTCTTCTGCTCCGCCAGCTGCTTGCCGACCGAGTCGAGCGCGGCCAGGGTCGCGGTGGCCTCGGCGCGGTCCTGGTCGAGCCTGCGCTGCTCGTCCTGGGCCTGCTTGAGCAGGCCCGCCTGGGTCTCGGAGACCTGGTTCTGCACCGCGGCGCGCTCCAGGTAGCCGGCCGGGTCGGAGTCGAGCATCAGCTGGACGGACGGGTCGATGCCGTTGTTGCGGTACTGGTCGGCGGCGACCGAACCGAGCCGGGTGCGCAGCTCGTTCATCGCCTCCTGTCCGCGGACGACCTTCTCCTGGATCCGGTTGGCCTCGCCCTGGAGGTTCTGCTGCTTGGCCTGGAAGCCGTTGAAGCGCTCGATCGCCTGCTCGGCCTCCTCGTTGAGCTGGTCCACCTGCTCTTTGACGGAGGCGAGGGTCGGCGTGGGCTCGGCGTGGGCGGTGCCGGAGGCGAGGACCGCGCCACCGGCCGCCATGGCCGTGGTGAGGACCGCCATGCGGGCCCGGCTCGGGGGGCTGGGCTTGCGGCGCTTTCCCATGGGCGGTCGGCTCTCCTTCGGGGGAATTCCGCAGAGGCCGGGGACGGCTTCGCGGGGGGCCGGGGCAGGCGAAGGCAGGCAGGACCGACAACGGGGGGATGCCGCCCCGCCCACCTTCTTCGAAGTAACTTAATAGATGAGTGGCATGGTTCCGCAATCCCCCTGATCATGGCTTTACGGGCCATGACGGGGCGGATCGCCTTCCGCCTCAACGATGTTGACTACGGACACCGCCGGGGTTCCGGTTCAACCGCCGTCCGCACCCCGCCGGACCCGCCGACCGCCGCCCGGGGCACCGCCCGCGACACCGTCTGCCGCACGGAGTGCCAAGGCCCTGCCAAATCGAGGGAAACGTCACACGCGCCTCCCCTCCTGCGGCTCTGCGAACGGGCGCTAACCTGCGGACATGAAGGTCCCGCCCGAAGGGCTCCCCCTCGCCGCCGAGTTTCCGGCCGCGCACCGTGAGCAGTGGCAGCAGCTCGTGCAGGGCGTGCTGCGCAAGTCCGGTGCCCAGCCCGAGGACGGCGCCGCCGCCGAGCAGGTACTCGCCACGACCCTCCAGGACGGGCTCGCCGCCCGGCCGCTGTACACCGCCGAGGACACCGCGGTCGACCCCGGGTACCCGGGCTTCCCGCCCTTCGTCCGCGGCGGCCGCCCCCAGGGCTCGGCCGTCGCCGGCTGGGACGTACGCCAGCGGCACACCGACCCGGACCGGCAGCGCACCAACGAGGCCGTCCTGGCCGACCTGGAGAACGGCGTCGGCTCGCTCTGGCTGGAACTCGGCGGCGAGGGCCTGCCGGTGGACGCCCTGCCCGAGGCGCTGACCGGGGTGTACCTGGACCTGGCCGCCGTGGCGCTCGACGCCGGACCCGAATTCACCGACGCCGCCGAGCAGTTGTTCAAGCTCTACGAGCAGCGCGAGGTCTCCCCCGGCGCGGCCGCCGGCAACCTCGGCGCCGACCCGCTGGGCCTGCAGGCGCGCACCGGCGACACCGCCCGCACCGACGCCCTGCTCGCCGAGGCCACTGCCCTGGCCGCCCGCTGCGCC
This sequence comes from Streptomyces sp. 1114.5, assembly GCF_003635085.1. Classification (NCBI taxonomy): domain Bacteria; kingdom Bacillati; phylum Actinomycetota; class Actinomycetes; order Kitasatosporales; family Streptomycetaceae; genus Streptomyces; species Streptomyces sp. 1114.5. Next base: position 4,044,451 of record NZ_RBXE01000001.1, on the reverse strand, counting down.
GCCGGCTACCCCGGCGTCCGGGCGCTGACCGTCGACGCCCTGCCGTACCACGAGGCCGGCGCCTCCCCCGCCCAGGAACTCGGCTGCTCGCTCGCCACCGGCGTCGCCTACCTGCGCGCGCTCACCGCGGCCGGACTCTCCGTGGACGCCGCACTCGGCCAGCTGGAGTTCCGCTACGCGGCCGACGCCGACCAGTTCCTGACGATCGCCAAGTTCCGTGCCGCGCGCCGCCTCTGGGCCCGCGTCGCCGAGGTGTCCGGCGCCTCCGGCAAGGCCTCGGCGCAGCGTCAGCACGCCGTCACCTCCCGGGTGATGATGACCGCCCGCGACCCGTGGGTGAACATGCTGCGCACCACCATCGCCTGCCTGGCCGCCGGGGTCGGCGGCGCCGACGCCGTCACCGTGCTGCCCTTCGACAGCGCGCTCGGCCTGCCCGACGCCTTCGCCCGCCGGATCGCCCGCAACACCCAGTCGATCCTGCTGGAGGAGTCCCACCTGGCCCGGGTGGTCGACCCGGCCGGCGGCTCCTGGTACGTCGAGCAGCTGGGCGAGGAGCTGGCGCAGGCCGCCTGGGCCTGGTTCCAGGAGATCGAGCGGGCCGGCGGACAGCAGGCCGCCCTCGGGTCCGGACTGGTCGGCGAGCGGATCGCCGCCACCTGGGCCGAGCGCTCCGTCAAGCTCGCCAAGCGGCGCGAACCCGTCACCGGTGTCAGCGAGTTCCCGCACCTCGACGAGCAGCCGCTGGTCCGCGAGGCCGCGCCGGCCGGGCGCACGGGCGGCCTGCCGCAGGTGCGCCGCGCCGAGGCCTACGAGGCGTTGCGGGACCGCTCCGACGCCCTCCTCGCCGCCACCGGGCAGCGGCCGAAGCTGTTCCTGGCCTCGATCGGCACCGCCGCCGCGCACACCGCGCGCACCACCTTCGCGGCCAACCTGTTCCAGGCGGGCGGCATCGCGACGGCCTCGACCGAGTCCGTCGATCCGGCCGCGTTCGCCGAGGCGTTCCGCGCCTCCGGCGCCACCGTCGCCTGTCTCTGCTCCAGCGACGCCCTGTACGGCGAGCACGCCCCGGCCGTCGCCGCGGCCCTGCGGGCGGCCGGCGCCCGGCGGGTGCTGCTGGCCGGTCGGCTCGGCGAACTGCCGGACGGCGTCGACCAGTTCATCCACGCGGGCGGGGACGCGGTCGCGACCCTGACCGGTCTGCTCAACCTGATCACCGACGAGAGCGAGGCGGCCCGATGATCCCCGACTTCACCGGAATCGGGCTGGACGGCGGCACCCGCGGACCGGTCACCGACGCCCAGTGGCAGGCCGCCTGGCGGGAGTCCACCGGCAAGGACGTCGACGAGCAGGTCTGGGACACCCCCGAGGGCATCGGCGTCAAGCCGCTGTACACCGCGGCCGACCTCGCCGGGCTGGACTTCCTGGAGACCTACCCCGGGATCGCCCCGTACCTGCGCGGGCCGTACCCGACCATGTACGTCAACCAGCCGTGGACCGTCCGCCAGTACGCGGGCTTCTCCACCGCCGAGGAGTCCAACGCCTTCTACCGCCGCAACCTCGCGGCCGGCCAGAAGGGCCTCTCCGTCGCCTTCGACCTGCCGACCCACCGCGGCTACGACAGCGACCACCCGCGCGTCACCGGGGACGTCGGCATGGCGGGCGTCGCCATCGACTCGATCTACGACATGCGCCAGCTCTTCGACGGCATCCCGCTCGACCGGATGTCGGTGTCGATGACCATGAACGGCGCCGTGCTGCCCGTCCTGGCGCTGTACATCGTCGCCGCCGAGGAACAGGGCGTGCCCGCCGAGAAGCTGGCCGGGACCATCCAGAACGACATCCTCAAGGAGTTCATGGTCCGCAACACCTACATCTACCCGCCGCAGCCGTCGATGCGGATCATCTCGGACATCTTCGCGTACACCTCGCAGAAGATGCCCCGGTACAACTCGATCTCCATCTCCGGCTACCACATCCAGGAGGCCGGTGCCACGGCCGACCTGGAGCTGGCCTACACCCTCGCCGACGGGGTCGAGTACCTGCGCGCGGGCCTGGACGTGGGCCTGGACGTGGACGCCTTCGCGCCGCGGCTGTCGTTCTTCTGGGCGATCGGCATGAACTTCTTCATGGAGGTCGCCAAGCTGCGCGCCGCCCGGCTGCTCTGGGCCAAGCTGGTCAAGCAGTTCGACCCGAAGAACGCCAAGTCGCTGTCGCTGCGCACCCATTCGCAGACCTCCGGCTGGTCCCTCACCGCTCAGGACGTGTTCAACAACGTCACCCGCACCTGTGTGGAGGCGATGGCCGCCACCCAGGGCCACACCCAGTCGCTGCACACCAACGCCCTCGACGAGGCGCTCGCGCTGCCCACCGACTTCTCCGCGCGCATCGCCCGCAACACCCAGCTGCTGCTGCAGCAGGAGTCCGGCACCTGCCGGGTCATCGACCCGTGGGGCGGCTCTGCCTACGTCGAGAAGCTGACCAACGACCTGGCGGCCCGCGCCTGGCAGCACATCCAGGAGGTCGAGGCGGCCGGCGGCATGGCCAAGGCCATCGACGCCGGCATCCCCAAGATGCGCGTCGAGGAGGCCGCCGCCCGCACCCAGGCGCGCATCGACTCCGGCCGCCAGCCGGTCATCGGCGTCAACAAGTACCGGGTGGAGAGCGACGAGCAGATCGACGTGCTCAAGGTCGACAACTCCTCGGTGCGGGCCCGGCAGATCGAGAAGCTGCGCCGACTGCGCGAGGAGCGCGACGAGGCCGTCTGCCAGGACGCCCTGCGCGCCCTGACGGCCGCCGCCGAGGCCGGCCCGCAGCGCGACGGCTCCCTCGACGGCAACCTGCTGCACCTAGCCGTCAACGCGGCCCGGGCCATGGCCACCGTCGGCGAGATCTCCGACGCCCTGGAGAAGGTGTACGGCCGTCACTCCGGCCAGATCCGTACCATCTCCGGTGTGTACCGAGACGAAGCGGGCCCCTCGGCCTCCCTCCAGCGCACCCGCGACCTGGTCGAGCAGTTCGAGCAGGCCGAAGGCCGCCGACCGCGCATCCTCGTCGCCAAGATGGGCCAGGACGGCCACGACCGCGGCCAGAAGGTCATCGCCACCGCCTTCGCCGACCTCGGCTTCACCGTGGACGTCGGCCCGCTGTTCCAGACCCCGGCCGAGGTCGCCCGCCAGGCCGTCGAGGCCGACGTGCACATCGTCGGCGTCTCCTCGCTGGCCGCCGGACACCTCACCCTGGTGCCCGCGCTGCGCGCCGAACTCGCCGCGGCCGGGCGGGAGGACATCACCATCGTGGTCGGCGGAGTCATCCCCCCGCAGGACTTCGACGCCCTGTTCGAGGCGGGCGCGGCGGCGGTCTTCCCGCCCGGGACGGTCATCCCGGACGCGGCGTACGACCTGCTGAAGTCCCTGGCGGCCGACCTCGGCCACGAGCTGTAGGTCTTCGATCGCATGCCTCCTCGGACGATCGACCTCGACAGCTACGCGACGGGCGTGCTGGACGGCTCGCGCGCCTGGATCGCGCGCGCCGTCACCCTCGTCGAATCCACCCGGCCCGACCACCGCGCACTCGCGCAGCAACTGCTCCAGCGGCTGCTGCCGCACGCGGGCGGGGCGGTCCGGGTCGGCATCACCGGGGTGCCGGGTGTCGGCAAGTCGACCTTCATCGACTCCTTCGGCACCATGCTGACGGGGCTGGGGCATCGCGTCGCCGTCCTCGCCGTCGACCCGACGTCCAGCCGGACGGGCGGCTCCATCCTGGGCGACAAGACCCGGATGGAGCGCCTGGCCGTCGACCCTGCCGCTTTCGTCCGGCCGTCCCCGACCTCGGGGACGCTGGGCGGAGTCGCCAAGGCCACCCGGGAATCCATGGTGGTCATGGAAGCGGCCGGCTACGACGTCGTGCTGATCGAGACGGTGGGCGTCGGCCAGTCCGAGACCGCCGTCGCCGGAATGGTCGACACCTTCCTGCTGCTCAGCCTCGCCCGCACCGGCGACCAGTTGCAGGGCATCAAGAAGGGCGTCCTGGAACTGGCCGACGTCATCGCCGTCAACAAGGCCGACGGCCCGCACGAACGCGACGCCAAAGCCGCCGCCCGCGAACTCGCCGGCGCCCTAAGGCTGTTGCAGGCCCCGGACGCCGCCTGGACCCCGCCGGTGCTGACCTGCAGCGGCCGCGACGGCGCCGGGCTCGACGTGCTGTGGGAGCGGCTGCAGCAGCACCGCAAGGTCCTGGACGCCACCGGCGCCCTCGCCGCCAAGCGCCGCGACCAGCAGGTGGAGTGGACCTGGGCCATGGTCCACGACCAGCTGTACGCGCGGTTGCACGAGCACCCCGAAGTGCGGCGCCTCGCTCCCGAGTTGGAGGCCGGCGTACGATCCGGAACCCTGCCGGCCGGCCTCGCCGCCCAGCAGATCCTGGACAGCTTCTTCGGCTGACCGCCCGCCCGACAACGAAGCGCCGTGCCCCCACACCCTGCATGGGTCACGGCGCTTCGTCGGCTCCGGGGTACTCGAACCACACCACCTTCCCCGCCCCCGCCGGGCACCACCCCCACGCGTGCGCCAGCACGGCATCGTCCGCCAGCGGGACACCCCACTCCAGCGGGACCGGAAACCGGGCGTTCCTCCATGGACCGGCCATCAGAGTTGCCCGGTACCCCCCTCCTGGCCGACCGTCAGGCGACCTTCCCGGTTGTGCGGAACGAACAGACCAGACGCGGACTGGATGGCATAGGTGCGGAATCCTCCGGCCACGCCGGTGGGTGTGAACCCGGCCTTGAGGAGTACGCGGCCCGACGCTGGGTTTTCAGGGTGGTGTTTGGCGTGGACCTCTGGCAGTCCGAGGTGGCCGAAGGCGAGGACGAGGATCTTGCGGACCCCCTCGGTGGCGTGACCCATGCCCCAGGCGTTGGGTCGCAGGATGTAGCTGATCGCGGCGACGGGCCGGTCAAGGTGGAGCTTGACGACTCCGAGGAGGTCATCGCTTACGGTGAGTCCGAGCGTGTACAGGGCGCGTGGGGTCGATGCTGCGGAGGCTTCGGCGGTTCGGGCATAGGACCGGGCGGCGGCGGCGTCCATCGGGGCCCTTCCCAGGTATTTCGTCGCCTCAGCGCTGTAGATGCGAAGTAGGGCGTCAGCGTCGCCGGGAACCAGCTCCCGCAGTTCGATCACGCGTCCGCGGCTTTCACGAGTCTCGTCAACTCGGCGGCGGTCGGGCGGTCGTCGGGTGCGGCCAGGAGGACGTGCCGCAGGCGGGCTTGGAGGGACGGCCAGGGCAAGGTGGTGGACAGCGGGACGGCGCGGTGGGCGATGGCGTTGCGCAGGACGTCCAGTGGCGTCCCCTTGCCGAGTCCGGCGGTCTCGTAGTCCAGTGGCCAGGTGCCGGTGACGCAGGTCCACAGGGTTCCGGCAAGGGCGTAGACGTCGGCGGTCTGCGTGGTGTCGACGGGTTGGGGCCCGTTGATGATCCGGGCGGCCAGCTCCGGCGCAGTGAGGTGGATCATCGTGCCGTCGAACGTCGTCCACGGCGTGGTGCCGAGCGGCCGGGACCACGCGAAGTCGAGGAGACGGACGCCCTGCTCGGTGTGGATGCCGTGCTGGGGCTGGAGGTCCCCGTGCACCCAACCGGCTTCGTGCAGATCTGCCACGGCACGGCACAGACCGACCGCAGCGGCGAGGGCTTCGGCCTTCCCCCCGACGCCTTGCGCACGCTGCGGAAGACGTCCCAGGTGGACGGCCCGGCCTGCCACGGGGTGACGTACCAGACGCCGTCGGCAAAGCGGCCGACGGTCACGGTGTACTCGGGGAGCTGGTCCAGCACGGCAGCCTCGCGGGCGGTGACCTCGGCGGCGTCGCCGGTACCGAGCTTGATGCTCACCACGCCCTGGGGGCCGCTGGCCTTCCACACCGCCGAGCCGCGCCGGTTGCTGATTTCCTCCAGTTCGAACGGCCCGCAGACGGCCTCCGCTGCCGTCAGCGCCGCTGCGGCCTCGGAAGTGAACGTGCCCATTCTCGTACTGCCTTCCACTCGCAAGGGATGTGCTCGAAGACGTCCCGGCCGTCGTCGGCCGCTACGGGAAGCGCTGCGGCAAGGTCGGGTGTCGCCTCCAGGAACATCGGGTCCAGCGGCCGGACGCCCGCCCGTGCCGGAAGGAACGACAAGGGTGGCGGCGGGATGCTCTGCCCGCGCCGGCCAGTCTCGGCAGCACCCTGGGCGAACTTGCCGAACATGATCCCGACCGGGACGTAGAGGTGTTTGAGCGCCCAGTGCGGCCAGGCCATCAGCTCCCGATGGTCAGCGCCTTCGCAGTGCCCAAGCAACACCACGTTCTCGCACGCGAGAACACCGTAGGGCCGACCCATCAGCGGGCGGATCCATTCCGCGGCCTGGACCCCGGCGTAGAACAACTCGGCTTCCACGGCGTACTGGTGGCTACCCGGTGTGATCTCGTAGACGGTCCAGCCGGTCATGCCCCGGCGGATGGACGGCCGCAGGAACGGGCAGTGCTCGTACAGGTCGGCGAGGTAGCCGCTCACGTCCACGGTGACGGGGTTCTCCGTCCGGGCCTCGGTGAGGCGGAGCGCCCCGGCGGTCGGCCGGGACGCTCCGTCGGATGGTGCAGTGATCACCGGGTGGTCTTCTCCGGGGCCACGACGCCGTCGTCCCCGTCTCCGCCGGCGGGCGAGCAGTCCCACTCGGCGTAGACCTCGCCCGTGTCCCGGTAGTGGGCCAAGGCCTCGGTGTTGACCGTGCCGTTGGCGTCGGTGAACCAGATCTCCGGCAGGGGGCCGTACGCCTCCTCGTAGGCACTCACCCAGGCGATGTGGCCGTTGCCCGAGCTCTCGACGTGGGCCAGCTTGCGGCCGGCGTGCCGGAGCGCGAACGCGTCGTGCGCGACGGGGTCGCCGACGAGCTGGTGCCACGCGGAGTCGATGGCGGCGGAGAACATCTCCGGAGCGGTCTGGCCCGCGTCGATCCGGCGCGCGGCGATCGTGAAGAACTTGCCCAGCTCGTCCAGCTCGGTGCTGGGCTCGGTGGTGGCGGTGCTCACGTGCCTCTCCAATCGGGTTGGCTCTGCCCTCCCGGGGACGGGCGAGCAGTTGTGCGTGGTGGTGCAGCCCGGCCCATCAGACCCTTTCCGACGGGCCGGGAGGCTGTGGGCGCCCGAAGGCGCGGGGGCCGGCAGGAGGAAGCCGAAGCGCCCGCAGATGCCCTAGGTGCAATACCGGTGACTTTGGTGCGATTCAGTCGTTGGTTGGGTTGTGCCAAGGCCTGGACAGGTGAAGTCGCCGGTGAGTGACCGGCTCTCGGATCGGATCGCGTTGGGGGTGCTGACGCGGGCTTATCCGCCCGAGTTGATCGATGAGGTGGTCGCCGAGTGCGGTCGGGTCGAACAGCGGCATCGATTGCTGCCGGCACGGGTGGTGGTCTATTTCGTCCTGGCGATGTGCCTGTTCTTCGGGCAGGGCTATGAGGAGGTCGCCCGGCTGCTCGTCCAGGGGCTGGAGCGCGATGGCCGGTGGGCTCGGGCCTGGCGAGTGCCGACGACGGCGGCGATCGGCCGGGCGCGTCTTCGGCTCGGGCCCGAGCCGTTGCGGGTCCTGTTCACCCGGGTCTGCCGGCCGGTGGCAGTCCGTGAGACACAGGGCGCCTGGTATCGGCGGTGGCGGCTGGTCGCGGTGGACGGCACCGTTTTCGACCTGCCGGACACGACAGCGAACGCCGGGTTCTTCGGGAGGCCGGGCAGCAGTCGCGGTCAGGGCCGCAGCGCGTATCCGCAGGCAAGGGTCGCGGCCCTGGCCGAGTGCGGCACTCACGCCGTGTTCGCCGCCGAGATCGGACCGCTGTCCGTCCACGAGGCCGTCCTGGCCGAGCGGCTGTTCCCCGCGCTGGTCGAAGGCATGCTCGTGCTCGCCGACCGCGGATTCTGCGGCCTGGACCTGTGGCGGGCGGCGAGGGCGGGCGGCGCCGATCTGCTGTGGCGGGTGCGGAGCGTGGTCGTGCTGCCGGTGGTCGAGATGCTCGACGACGGCTCCTACCTTTCGGAGATCGTCACGGCGCGGGACCACTACCGGCGGGCGGATCCGGAGCGGGTACGGGTCGTCGAGTACACACTCGGCCCGCACGGCGGCGACGGCACCGTCTATCGACTGATCACCAGCATCCTGGATCCCGCCCGGGCCCCGGCCCCGGAGCTCGCCGCCCTCTACGCCCAACGGTGGGAGATCGAGAACACACTCGATGAGATCAAGAACCACCAGGGCGGCCCCGGGCTCGTCCTGCGCTCCCAGCACCCGCACGGGGTCGAACAGGAGATCTTCGCGTTCCTGCTGGTCCACCACGCCCTGCGAGACCTGATGCACCAGGCCGCCCTGCGAGACGGGCACGATCCCGACCGGATCTCCTTCACCCGCACCCTGCGCATCGTCCGCCGCCACGTCACCGGGCAGGCGGCGCTTTCCCCCCTCCCGACTCAACCGGGCTACCGTCCGGAGCCTGCGTGAGATAACCGAACGGCTCCTGCCCCCAAGGCGGTTGCGCTCCAACCCTCGCGTGATCAAACGCAAGATGTCGAACTGGGCACTCAAGCGCGCCGAGTACTCCAACCAACCGCGACCCGACGCACCAACAGTCCGACTGGTCGGGCCGACCCGAGCCACCTCAACCAGCCGGAAAACTACCTAAATCAGCAGTATTGGCCCTAGGTGTTCTGTCCCGTGAGGTTGGGGATGCGGCTGGCGGGTGGCTTGCCTGCGAGTGCGGTGTGTCCGCGGTGGTGATTGTAGGTGTGGAGCCAGGCGGGGTAGGCGTCGCGGCGTTCTTGCTCGGTTTGGTAGGGCCTGGCGTAGGCCCATTCGTCGAGCAGGGTGCGGTTGAAGCGTTCGACCTTGCCGTTGGTCTGCGGCCGGTAGGGCCGGGTTCGCTTGTGGGTGATCCTGGCCTGGGCCAGGACGTCGCGCCATGGGTGGGACTTGTAGCAGGCGCCGTTGTCGGTCAGCACGCGCTGGACGGTGATCCCGGCCTGGGCGAAGAAGTCCTGGGCGCGGGTCCAGAATGCGGCGGCGGTGTCCTTGCGTTCGTCGGGCAGGATCTCGCTGTAGGCCAGGCGGGAGTGGTCGTCGACGGCGTTGTGGAGGTAGCTGTATCCGGTCCCGGAGCGGGTCCTGCGGCCGGCCTGGCGGCTGAGCACCCTGTGGCCGCCGCCGTGGGGAATGTTGCCGAGCTTCTTGATGTCGACGTGCACCAGCTCGCCGGGCGCGGAGTGCTCGTAGCGTCGGATGACGCGGCCGGTGGCGCGGTCGAGGTGGGTCAGGCGGGCGAGGCGGTAGCGGGTCAGGACCCGGTGCACGGTGGCCGGGTTGAGTCGCAGCAGGTAGGCGATGCGTGCCGGGCCCCAGCGGCGCAGGACGCGGACCTTGATGATCCGACGCTCGGTGCGGGTCGGGGTCCGGCGCGGGCTGTGGTGAGGGCGGCTGGAGCGGTCTCTCATGCCCGCCTCGCCGTGGGCGCGGTAGCGGTCGGCCCAGCGCTTGGCCGTGGTCGGTGAGACTTGGAAGCGTTCGGCGGCCCGCCGTAGTGGCCAGCCGTCCTCGACGACGCAGCGGGCCAGGCGCAGGCGTCCGGTCTCGGTCAACGGTGCATTAGAGTGCGGCATGAGGGCCTTTCTGGCGCTGGGGTAGATGTCGCAATCCACACCTGGCCAGATGGCCCTCACTCATTTCAAGATCACCTGACCGTGAGCCCCGTCACCAACCTCCGTGGTCAATACACCTAGGGCCTGTCCGGCGGATCTTGTCGGATCAGCGCGCGGCGTCGGGCGCCCGTCTGGGCGTGCGCCCGAATCGCCCTCGTACTGGGTGTACTTGGACGATTCGGGCGTGCGTCCAGGCGGGATGATCCGGCGTCGTGCGCCCGGCAAGATCCGCCGGACAGGCCCTAGCCCCAGGTGTCGTCGGCAGACGACTGGGACTCGTACGCCGTGGCTCGGTTCAACTCGGCCTTGCTCGGACCGATGACGACTTGGGGGTGCGTCTCGCCATCGGTCTGTCCTCCTTCGCCGTGGCGGTGGCGGGTGCGTGATAGACCGTAGGAGTTTCAGTCAGACGCTCTCCAGCAAGTTGCACGCAGTTGCACAGCAGTCACCCGAGAGAGTCAATCGCCTCTGTGATCAGGGCACGAGCGGCAGCGCCGTGCACGGCATCTGCGGCCAGTTCCCCGAACCGGCTGACGTACATGGCTACCTCGGAGGGCTGCGTGATCTGGAGGTAGCCGGAGACGAGTTCGACGTTGGCCTGGGCCGAGTCGTAGAGCGAGAACGCTTCGACCTGCATCGAGTGACGCGAATAGCCCCGAGGAACGATTCCCAGGCTCACGTTCGCCAGGGATGCGACAGCGACCAGGTGGGCGAGTTGGTCGGCGGCTACCTCCGTGCCGCCAAGGCCGTGGTACAGGCATGCCTCTTCGATGATGAAGGCGAAGGTCTTCCCGTGGTCTCTCAGGATCTCTTGTCGCTCCATGCGCACCTGCACGGCCACTTCCACGTCGTCCACGGCAACACGACGGCGTTGGGTGGCTTGGAGTACCGAGCGGGTGTAGTCCCGGGTCTGGAGAAGACCGTGCAGGATGCCAGGTGTGTACGCCCGGAACCGTGTGGTCCGCTCGTACAACGGCAGGACAATCTCTTGGGCGCGCTTGAGCCCGCTCCGCTCCATTCGTCGCCACTCGGTGAACATGGTCTCTACTGAGCGGAGGGAAGCCACCAGGTCCGCGGCTTGGTCGTCGGCTCCGCAGGCGCGGCACCAATCCCTGACATCCTGCTCGGACGGTGCGGTGATCGCGTTCTCGATGCGGGAGCACTTCGACTTGCTCCAGCCGCAGGCGAGGGCGAGAGCAGGCCCGGTGAGCCCGGAGTCCTTGCGGATCTCCTTGAGCCGTTCGGCTAGGGCTTTCCGGGCCTGCTGAACGCTCGATGAGCGAGAGGTACGCATCTCGTTCGGTTACTTGAGCACGTAGTCCTCGTGTGGAGTCGCCCGGTGCCACACGGTCTCGAAGGCGTTCTTCACGAGCTGAACGACGGCAGGTTCGGTCGTCCACTCCCGGTCCACCACGTCCCCGTCGCCCGAGAAGAAGGTGAACATGATCTTGGAGTCATCGAACATCCACAGGTCGGTCCCGGGCAGAGCAATGTCTGCCGCCAACCGGCGCACCTGGCGCGTGCACGATCGACCTGTCAGGCGTTTCCATGTCTGATGAACTGCCAGCTCGGCGGGGGCCGGGGCCGGCGCGTCAGGGGGTGGTCTGGACGGGGAAGCCGGTGGGGCGGCCTTGGGACTTCAGCCAGGTGAGGACCTGGTCGAGGGCTTCGACCGTCTGTTGGCGGTCGCCGCCGCCGTCGTGGAAGAGGATGGTCGGGCCGAGGTGCATTTCCTTCTTGACCGTGTCCACGATGGCGGCGGTGCCGGGCTTGTTGAAGTCCTTGGAGTCGACGTTCCAGCCGAGCGGGCGCATGCCGTTCGCCGCGGCGATGCGGCGGCTGTCGGGGGTGAAGGAGCCGCCGGGGGCCCGGTAGTAGAGGACCTTGGCGCCGCCCGCGGCGTCCTCGATCATCTTCTTGGCGTCCAGGATCTCCTTCTCCTGGTAGGCGACGGGCTTCTTGTCCATCGAGGTGTCGTGGTGCACGGAGTGGTCGCAGAGCCGGTGGCCGGCCGCGACGACCTGCTTGACCAGGTCGGGGTGGGCCTTGGCCTGCGGTCCGATCATGCAGAAGGTCGCCGTCACGCCGTGGCGCTTGAGGACGTCGAGGACCCTCGGGGTCCAGGTGGGGTCGGGGCCGTCGTCGATGGTGATGTTGACGGCGTTGCCTCCGCTCTCGGAGGCGTGGGCTATGCCGTCGGGTATCCCGCTCGGCTGCTGCGTGCCGCCGTCGCCGGCGCCGTCGGAGCCGTCGCCGCCCTTGCTGCCGTCGCCGCCACTGCCGTCGGAGGACGTGTCGTGCTCCTGCGCGACGTTCTGCTGCGGAGTGCCGTCCGAGTCGGTCAGGGCCGCCACTCCCCAGGCGCTCGCCGTCAGGACGACGGCCGCCACCGCGAGCGCCACCCGGCTGCCGGCCAGATTCTTCACACGTGCGTTGAGGTCCATCGGCTGTCTGCTCCCCCAGCTGTCTTCGAGCGTTCCGAGGTTCATGACGTGAACCGGCTCGAACGGGTTCCCGGATTCCCGCGTTCTTGCAGGTGGGGACGAGGGTGGGCAGGGGGCAGGCCCCGGACCGCCCGACCGGGCCGGGGCCTGCTGCACCTGACGGCTGTCAGGCGGTGGTGGCGGCCGCGAAGCGGGCCGAGACGTCCTGCCAGTTGACGACGTCCCACAGGCGGGTGACGTAGTCGGGGCGGACGTTGCGGTACTGGAGGTAGTAGGCGTGCTCCCAGGCGTCGAAGGCGAGGAGCGGGGTGGTGCCCTGGCCGACGTTGCCGTGGTGGTCGTAGACCTGCTCGACGATCAGACGCTTGCCGAGCGGCTCCCAGGAGAGGATGCCCCAGCCGGAGCCCTGGACGCCGGTGGTGGCGGTCGTGAGCTGCTTCTTGAAGGCCTCGAAGCTGCCGAAGTGCTCGGTGATGGCGTCGGCCAGCTCGCCCTCGGGGCGGTCGCCGCCCTCCGGGGAGAGGTTCTGCCAGAACAGCGAGTGCAGCACGTGGCCGGACAGGTGGAAGGCGAAGGTCTTCTGCAGGCCGACCAGGCCGCCGAACTGCTCCTTGTCGCGCGCCTCGGCGAGCTGCTCCAGGGTGTCGTTCGCGCCCTTGACGTAGGCGGCGTGGTGCTTGGAGTGGTGCAGCTCCAGGATCTCGGCGGACATGGCCCGCTCAAGCGCGGAGTAGTCGTACGGGAGGTCGGGAAGCGAGTAGGTGCCCATCAGGACACGGCCCCTTTCGGCGGGTTGAACGATGCTGATCGTGCCGGGACAACACTATTGCGTATGAGTTGCAGGAACGACCCATAGGCTCCTGCTTATTCCGCACGTCACACACATCTCGTCAGGTGATGACTTTTTCGCTCCCGGGGGCTTCCCGCGCTTGACCTTGGTGTGACATTTTACATGTCACACATTGGAGCGGCCGTGTCCCCAACCACACGGCCACTACCGGCCCCTAACGGCCCGGAGGCCCCCACCTCATGCGTCCCTTCCGGATAGCGAAGGCGCACGCGCGCAGAGTCCCTGCGCTCGGCGCCGCCTTCTTCCTCGCCCTCGGCCTCTTCGCGCCGCAGGCGCACGCGGCCGACACCCCGTCAGCCCCCGCCGCCAAGACCGTGAACACAACCGCGCCCCGGGCGATCCCCGTGCCCAAGTCGCCGGACACGCCCAAGGACGCCCGCCCGCTCGCCGCGGACCACCAGGCCAAGCCCGCCGCCCCGACGGGGGGCAGCTCCGTCGGCGCCGCCAGGACGGCGAAGCAACTCACCGCCGCCGCCTGCACCGTGTCCGCCTTCACCGGCAACTCCGGTGCCGCGCTGGTCCAGCAGGTCAAGTCGGCCGGCCTCGACTGCGTCAACTCGCTGTTCACGCTCACCGGCAACGACGCCAAGGGCGCCTTCAACGAGGCGCAGATGGTCACCGTCGCCAACGCACTGCGCGACGTCTCCGCCGCGTACCCCGGCGACGACTCCACCTCGGCCGGCCAGCTGGTGCTCTTCCTGCGCGCCGGCTACTACGTCCAGTGGAACAACAAGGACGTCGTCGGCCCGTACGGCACCGCCCTGCAGACCGCCATCCGCGGTGCGCTGGACGCCTTCTACGCCGCCCCGCACAGCAGCGACGTCACCGAGGCCAACGGCGCCACCCTCGCCGAGGCCGTCACCCTGATCGACAGCGCCCAGGAGAACGCCCGCTACGCCGGCGTCGTCAAGCGGCTGCTGGACGGCTACACCAGCGCCTGGACCGGCTCGATGGCCACCGCCGTCGCCAACACCGAGACCGTCATCGAGCGCGGCTACGACCTGCCGGCCTTCACCGCCGCCCTGCAGGCCGACCCGTCCTTCGCCACCAGCATGGCGGGCTTCGTCACCCGCAACAGCTCCCAGCTCACCGGCTCGGACCCGGTGACGAGCATCGGCATCCAGATCGGCAACCTGCTCGCCAACGACGCGCTGCGCGCCCAGGGCCGCCCGATCGTCAAGGACCTGATCAACCGCTACCCGCTGGTCGGCAACACCGCCCCGCTCACCATGAACCTGGTCTGGTTCGCGGAGAACAAGGACAGCGGCAACTGCGCCTACTACGGCACCTGCGACCTGCCCACCCGGCTCGTCCCGCTCGTGCTCACCGTCGACCACACCTGCAGCGCCACCCTGCGCATCCGAGCCCAGGACATGACCGCGCAGCAGCTCGCCGACACCTGCACCAGCCTGATCAACCAGGACGCGTACTTCCACCGGGTGGTCAAGGACAACGGCCCGGTCGCCGACGACGACAACACCAGCCTGGAGGTCGTCGTCTTCGACGACTACTACAACTACAGCCTCTACGCCTGGGAGATGTACCACATCGCCGTCGACAACGGCGGCATGTACGAGGAGGGCAAGCCGAACGCGGCCGGCAACCAGGCCCGCTTCATCGCCCACGAGGCCTCCTGGCTGCGCCCCCAGTTCCAGATCTGGAACCTCAACCACGAGTACACCCACTACCTCGACGGCCGCTACGACTTCTACGGCGACTTCGACGCCGGCATGACCACCCCGACCGTCTGGTGGGTCGAGGGCCTGGCCGAGTACATCTCGTACAGCTACCGCGGCGTCCACTACGACGACGCGGTCGCCCAGGCCGGCAAGGGCACGTACGCGCTGAGCACCCTGTTCGACAGCACCTACGCCAATGCCGACTCCACCCGGATCTACAACTGGGGCTACCTGGCCGTCCGTTACATGCTCCAGTCGCACCCGCAGGACGTCGACGCGCTGCTCGCCAAGTACCGCGTGGGCGACTGGAACGGCGCCCGCGCCCTGCTGAAGAACACCATCGGCACCGCGTACGACGCCGACTTCGCCACCTGGCTCAAGGCCTGCGCCGCCGACAACTGCGGCTCGCTGCCCGCCACCCAGGCCCCGCTGTGCACCGCCGCCGACACCCGGCAGTACGACAAGAACTGCCGCCGCGACGGCGTGGCCGCCACCACCGGGAACTACAGCTACGCCTTCCTGTACCTGCCGGCCGGCGTGAAGCAGCTGACCGTCACCACCGGCGGCGGCACCGGCAACGCCGACCTGTACTACAACGGCGGCGCCTGGGCCACCACCGGCTCGTACCTCGCCAAGTCCACCAGCGGCGGCAACGGCGAGACGCTCACCATCGCCAACCCGCCGTCCGGCTGGGTGTACTTCAGCCTCTACGCCCAACAGGGCTTCGGCGGCGTCACGGTCACCACGACCTACAACTGACCACCGGCCACTGCCCGTTCCCTCGGAGGGCCCCGCGATCCTGCGGGGCCCTCCGCCGTTCCGCCGTCGCGACAAGGCCCCGCTCAGTCCCGGGTCAGCTCTCCTCCCCCGCCGCGCGCTGGGCCGGGACGGTACGGTCGCGCTGCAGGTCGAGCAGTTCGCGGAACAGGCCGTCGGGCCGTTCCGCCAGCTCGGCCCAAGTGCCGGTCTGCACGATCCGACCCTTGTCCATCACGATCACCCGGTCCGCCACCGCCGCGTTGGCGATGTTGTGGGTGACCAGGAGGGTGATGCGCCCCGGGGCGAGGGCGCGCAGGGCGTGCAGGATGCGGTGTTCGGCGCGCGGGTCGAGGTCGGAGGTCGGCTCGTCCAGGATCAGCAGGCCCGGGCAGCGCGCCGTGCGGTACAGCGCCCGGGCGACGGCCGCGCGCTGCCAGCCGCCGCCGGACAGTTCGGCGCCACCCCACCAGCCCTGGGCGAGCAGGGTGCGCCAGCCGGAGCGCAGCCGGTCCACGATCTCGTCGAAGCCGGTCCGGGCGGCCGCCCGCTCGACGTCGGCCATCACCTGGTCGGTGAGGTGGCCGAGGTGGATGTTCTCGGCGGCGCCGAGCGGCCAGCGGGCGAACTCCTGCGGCACCCGGGCGACCCGGGACCACATGCCCTCGGCGTCCAGTTCCTCCACCGGCACGCCGTCCCAGGTGATCCGGCCGGACTGCGGCAGGTAGAGGCCGGAGAGCAGCTTGAGCAGGGTCGACTTGCCGCTGCCGTTCTGCCCGATCACGGCCACCACCTCGCCCTCCCGCAGGCTCATGCTCACCCCGCGCAGGGCGGGCTCCTGCTGCTCGCCGGGGTAGGCGTGGACCAGGTCGGTCACCTCGACCAGCCGCGGGGCGGCGGGGATCCGGTGGCCCCGACGGATCCGGTGGCCGCCGGCCTCGTCGAGGAAGGTGAAGTAGTCGTCCAGGTAGAGGCCCATCCGGTACAGCCGGGCGCCGTTGCCGACCAGGCCCTGCAGGCCGGAGGAGGCGGTGCGCAGCGCGAAGGTGGCGGTGCCGGCCGCGGCGAGGTCGATCCGGCCGCTCGCCACCAGGTAGAGCAGGGTGCCCCAGATCAGGGCACTGCCGGCGCCGGTGCCGAGCGCGGCCAGCAGGGACACCTTCGCCGCCTCCCGGGTCGCCCGGTCGGTGGCGGCGACGATCTTGGCTTCGGCGCGGCGGTACTTGGCCATCAGGAAGGGCGTGACCTGGTCCGAACGGACCTGGTCGGCGCGGGTCTTGTCGATCAGGAACCAGCGGTACACGCGCAACGCCCCGCGGTCCTCGTTGGTGGTGACGGCCGCCAGGTAGTGGATCCGGGCGGTCCGGACGGCGGCCACCGCGGTCGGCACCGAGCCGAGCAGCAGCAGCGGTACGAGCCAGGGGTGCAGAGCCGCGAGGACGCCCGCGGCGGCGGCGAGCGAGACGGTGGAGGCGATCACGTCCTGGGCGTTGGAGAGCAGGTCGGGCGTGGTCGAGGCGCCCCGGTCGGCGGCCTCCCACTGCTCGTTGTAGGTGGGCTCGTCGTACGCCTTCAGCTCGGCGGCGCACCCGGCCGCGATCAGCGCCAGCTCCGCCTCTCGGGTGATCCGCGGCGACACCCGGCCGGACAGACCGACCACGGCGATGCCCAGGACGGCGCGCAGGGCGGCCGAGAGGGTCAGCAGGAGCAGCGAGGGCGCGGCGGTGCGCAGGTGCTCGGTGACCGGGCCGGGGACCAGCAGCGCGGCCAGCGTGCCGGTGGTGGCGTACAGCGCGAGCGCCCCGAACACCCCCGCCAGCGCCTGGCAGACCAGCAGCAGCACGGTGGAGGTCCGGTCCGCCGCCCAGGCCAGCGTCATCGCCCGGCGCACCAGGTGGGGCAGGCGGCGCAGCATGGCAGTCGCGGACATCGACGCGCCGGCCTGGGCGCGGCGGTCGCCGGGGAAGCGGAGCCGCAGTTCCTCGTCGTGCTCCTGCTCGGGGTGCTCGTCGTACTGCTCGCGGTGCTCCCGCTCGGGGTGCTCGTCGTCGGGGGTGGTGGCGGGTTTCCCGGGTTCCACGACCTGCTCGGACACAGTGCTCCCTGTTCCCTGGTAGGGCGGCCCCGCGGCCGCGGTGGATCCGCGCCCGGGCAGCCCTCGACGCCGGGTGGGCGTGCGGGGTCGACAGCGGTGCCTGCGGACCCTGCGCGGGGTCGGCCTGCCGGTGCGGACCCCGATCCTGGCAGCGGCCCGCGGGGCTCTCCGGCGTGTCCCGGCGGGTCTCACTCGATCCGGGCAATTCCGTGTCGGCGACGGCGAGTTGGTGGCGAACGATCACCGCGGGAGTACGCGATGTCCGGTTCTCCTGTGGCAGTGCCCTGCGGCGCGGGTCAGGATGAAAGCCCGGCCGACGCCGGTCCCGGCCCGATCGGAGTGCGATGAGCGAGCAGCACAACGCCGTCCTGCTGACCTTTCCCGGCCCCGCCGGCTGGCGCCCCGCCTTCGACGAGGCGGAGCACCTGCCGGGTCTGCGGGTGGCGGCCGCGCTGGAGCGCGGCACGGACGGCGTGCTGGAGGTCAAGGACACCTTCACCCGGGGCGCGGGCGTGGCCACCGTCGGCTCCGGCGTGCTCGGCGGACTGGTCGGGCTGGTCGGCGGGCCGATCGGCGTCCTGCTGGGCTTCACCGCGGGGGCGGCCCTCGGCAACGCGGCGGAGGAGCGCTTCGCGAGCGAGACCGGCGCCGCGCTGATCGTGCTCTCGGCCCGGGTGCCGGACGGCGGCGCGCTGATCGCCCTGGACGTCCGGGAGGCCTCCCCCGACCCGGCCGACGAGCTGGCCGCCCGGCACGGCGCGACGGTCGAGCGGATCGACGCGCACACCTTCACCGAGCAGGTCCGGGCGGCGGAGAAGAAGGCCGAGGAGCGCACGGGCGAGGAGCCGACCGCGGCGGAGCGGATGGCCGCGGGGCCGGACGGCGAGGCCTGAGCCGCGTCGTCCGGCCCCGCGCGGAACCCCCGCCGCAGCCCCCGCCCTCACTCCGCCGTCACTCCGCCCGCAGGGCGTCCACCGTCCGCGAGCGCGCCGCCCGTACGGCCGGGAGGAGCGCGCCGAGGACCGCGATCAGCACCCCGCCGAGCCCGAGCAACACCAGCGCCGGGGTGCCGAGGACGTCCACCGCCGGGGCGGGGAAGTGCAGCCCTGCGGCCCGGCCCATCGCGGGCACCGTCGCCCGGTGCAGCAGCACCCCCACCGGCAGTCCGGCCGCGCCGCCGGCCGCACCGACCAGCAGGACGGAGGCGAGCACCACGCCGACCGACTGCGCCGGGGTCATGCCGATCGCCTTGGCGACGCCGGTGTCCCGCCGCCGCTCGCGGATCTCCAGGACGACGGTGTTGAGCACCCCCAGCCCGGCGACCGCCACCAGCAGCCCGGTCAGCGTCGCGGTGAGCGACCGCAGCGCGAGGATCGTGCCGCTGCTGCCCTGCGGCTCGGCGGACCGGACGATCAGGTGTGCCGGGGCGAGCGCGGCACCGAGGGCGGCGGTGTAGCCGGTGCGGTCGGTGCCGGGCTTCAGCCTGACGGTCCAGGAGTCCGGCCGCGGGGCCGTGCCGGGCAGGTAGCCGGCGGCGTCGGTGAGGAGTTCATTGGTCTGCACGTGCGGGTCGAAGACCTCGCCGACGATCCGGACGGTGACCTCCTGCCCGTGGCTGGTGAAGGTCACCCGGTCGCCGACCGCGATCGAGGCTTCGGTCAGGAAGGTGGCGGGGGCGACGGCCTCGCCCGGGCCCCGGTACCAGCGCCCGGAGACCATCCGGTAGCCCGCCCAGGAGGAGTCGCCGTCGAAGGCGGTCACCGTGGTGCTCCCGGACACTCCGGGGACGGTGACCTCCTCGGTGCCGGTGCCGAAGTACGCGGCGGTGCCCGGCTGCGCGTCCAGCGCGGCGGTCACCTCGGCCCGGTCGGCCCGGTCGGCCCGGTCGGGCCCGGCCGCGGGGCCCGCCGCGGGGCCCGCCGCGGGCGGGCCGTCCGGGCGCGCCGGGGGGCCCGCCGCGGGCGGGCCGTCCGGGCGCGCCGGGTGCACCACGACGTCCCCGGCCCGGTGGGCCTTGGCCTCCTGCACCCAGGTCATCGTCCCGCCGATGCCGACCGCGAAGACCGCCGCCGCCGTGCCGAACAGCACCGCCGCGAACATGCCGGCGGCCCGGGCCGGGCGGGCGAAGGGCTGGGCGAGGCCGAGGCTCAGCGGCCGGGGCAGCGGCAGCCGGGCGGCCAGGGCGGCGGCGCGGGCGGCCAGGGCGTCCCGCCGGGTGGTGCCGGCCGTGCGGCCGACGGCCAGCGCATCCACGGTGCGCAGCCGTCCGGCGCGGGCGGCGGCCGCCCACGCGACCAGGGCGACGGCGGCCGGCGTGCCGCCGGCCACCGCGACGTCCACCCAGGGGGCGAGGCCGGAACTGCTGGTGCCGTAGAGCTGCCCGGTGGTGGCGAGCACGGGGACGGTCAGCAGGTTACCGACGAGCACACCGAGCAGGGTGCCGGCGGTGGCCGGGATCAGCGCCTGGGCGACGTACGCCCGCATCACCTGGGCGGGGGTGCACCCGAGCGCCTTGAGCACGCCGATCCGCCGGGTGGCGCTGCCGACCGCGCCGGCCACCACGGTCCCGGTGACCAGGACCGACAGCGCGATGCCGAGCAGCCCGAAGGCGACCAGGAAGGGCAGGAACAGCGCGGTGTTGCGGTCCGAACCCTGCTCGCCGGTGAGCCAGGACTGGGCACCGGTCAGCGCGTCGGCCGGGACGGCGGCGGCCAGGGCGGCCCGGTCGGCGGCCACCTCGTCGGCGCTGCCGGCCCGGGCGAAGCGGTAGAGCATCCGGTAGCCGGGGGTGCTCCCGGGCGCGGTGAGGGCGTCGATGGCGTCGGGCGTCACCCAGGCGTCGGAGGTACGGCTGACGGACCGGGCGGAGCCGACGACCTTCAGCGTCGGCGCTCCCGGCAGACCGGGCAGGCGCAGGGCGCCGCCGACCCCCACCTCCTGGTCGTGGTAGCCGGAGTCGAGCACCACCTCGTCCGGGTGGGCCGGCCAGCTCCCCCGCAGCAGTTCGACGGCGTCGACGCCATCGGCGGCCGGTACGCGCCCGGTGACGGTCATCGGCGCCATGGTCACCCCGGCCGGGGCGTCCGAGCCCGGGCCCGGCTCCGGGTCGACGGTGACGGTCCGGAACGGTCCGGCGGCCGCCGTCACGCCCGGGAGGTGCGCGGTGGCGGCGAGCCGGTCGGCGCTCGCCCGGGTGCCGTCGTAGCGCGCCGTCAGGTGTGCGCCGTGCTGCCGGGCGAAGGCCTGGTCGAAGGGCGCCCGGGAGGCGACCAGGAGCGACCCGCCGAGGACGGAACAGGTGGTGGCCACCAGCGCGGCCAGCCCGATCGCGACCGACTGCGTCCGGCGCCTGCGGACGCCTGCCCGTACCACGCTTCCGAGCGAGGTCATGCCGCCACCGCCGAGTCCGCCTCGATCCGGCCGTCCCGCATCCGGACCGTGCGGGTGGCGCAGTCCTCGGCCAGCCGCAGGTCGTGGGTGACGATCAGGACGGTCTGGCCGTCCCGGTGCAGCTCCCGGAACAGCTCCTTGACGTCCTCGCCGGAGGCCGAGTCCAGCGCACCGGTCGGCTCGTCGGCCAGCAGCAATGTCGGCCGGTTCATCAACGCCCGTGCCACGGCTACACGTTGACGCTCGCCGCCGGAGAGCCGGCCGGGGTGGGCACGGGCGTGCCGGTCGATGCCGAGCGCCGCCAGCAGCTCGGCGGCCCGCCGCCGGGCCTCGGCGCGCGGGGCTCCGGCCAACTCCCCCGCCAGCACCACGTTGTCGACCACGGTGAGGTCGTCCAGCAGGTTGAAGAACTGGAACACCATGCCGATCGTGCCGCGCCGGTAGCGGGCCGAGCCCGCCTCACCGAGCCGGTCCACCCGCACCCCGGCCACGGTGACCGTCCCCTCGCTCGGCCGGTCCAGCCCGGCCACCAGGTTCAGCAGTGTGGACTTCCCGCTGCCGGAAGGGCCGAGCACGGCCACCGACTCCCCCGTCCGCACGCTCAGCGTCACCCCGTCCAGCGCCGCCCGGGCGCCCTCGTAGCGGCGGCTCACCCCGCTCAGCTCGACCACCGGTTCTCCGCCCGTCCCCGCGCCGTTCGTTCCCGCGCTGTCGATCCCCGCGATGCTCATCCCCGCTCCTCGCGCCTCGTCGGCCGTTCCCGACCGCCCCCGTCTGGTGGACGGCACGACGGTACGGACGGGCCGCGTGCCCCGGCGTCCGCCGCCCGCGGCAACTTCCGTACCGCGCCGGGAGGACGGCCGTCGGCGTCATCCTTCCGAGGTAGTCGCCGGGTGTACCGGCCGCCGCCGCCCGCGGGGCTGTCCCGCCGGGCGGCTGGGCCCCACAATGTCCCGGTGATCAACCATCCGACGGTGCGTCGGCTTCGCGCGGCGGCGACCCGGCCGGGCGCGGGGCCCGACGCCGCTCCCCCGTCCCGGCCGACCCGGCGCGGCCAGGCCTTCGACCTGGCATTGGCCCTTCTCCTGGCCTTCGCCTGCGGCCGCTACGCCACGCTCGCCGACACCCTCGACACTTCCGCCCCGCACGGGCTGTTGCCGCTCGTCCCGCTCGTCCCGCTGCCGCTGGCGCTGCGCCGCCGCCACCCGCTGGCGGTGCTGTGGACGGTGCTGCCGGCCGCGCTGCTGGTCCGGCACCTGTCGCAGGACATCGCGTACGGGGCCGGCGTGGCGGTGGTCGTCGCCGCGTACAGCGCGGCCGCGTACGGGCGGCGGCCGCGGGCCGTACTGCTGAGCCTGCCGGCCGCGACCGCCGCGCTGGTGCTGCTGTTCACCGAGGCGAAGCTGCCGCACTTCCCCAACGGGGTGATCGCCGTGCTGGTCCTGGTGCCGGTGTTCGCGGTCGCCTACGAGCTGCGGATGTGGCGCCGCCGGGTGGACGAGGGCCGCGAGCGGCTCTCCGCCCTGGAGCGGGAGCAGCTGGCCGCGCTCGACCGCGCGGTGGAGCTCGAACGGGCCCGCATCGCCCGGGAGCTGCACGACGTCGTGACCCACAACGTGAGCATGATGACGATCCAGGCCGGGGCCGCCCGCAAGATCCTGGACACCGCCCCGGACAAGGCCCGCGAGGCGATGGCCGCGGTGGAGTCCGGCGGGCGCGCGGCGATGACCGAACTGCGGCACGTCATGGGCCTGTTGACCATCGACTCGGAGAGCGGCGAGGACCCGGCCGGCGGGGCCGACCTCAGTCCGCAGCCCGGCCTCGGCCGGCTGGACGCGCTGGTCGAGGGCGTGCGGCGGGCCGGACTGCCGGTCGAACTGAGCGTCCGCGGTGAACGCCGGGCCGTGCCGCCGGGGGTCGAGCTGGCCGCCTACCGGGTCGTCCAGGAGGCGCTCACCAACACCGTCAAGCACGCGGGCGGCGCCGACGCCGCGGTGACCGTCGAGTACGCCCCGGACCACCTGCGGGTGGACGTCACCGACACCGGCGGGCGCCCCACCGGCGCCGCCGCCACCGGCGACGGACGCGGGCTGCTCGGCCTGCGCGAGCGCCTGGCCGTCTACGGCGGCACCCTGCAGACCGGCCCCCGGCCGCGCGGCGGCTACCGCGTCACGGCCCTGATACCGCTGGAGAGTTCATGAACGCGCAGCCCGTGCGGGTGGTGGTCGCCGACGACCAGGCCCTGGTCCGCACCGGGTTCCGGCTGATCCTGGAGTCCGAGGGAATCGAGGTGGTCGCCGAGGCGGAGGACGGCGAGCAGGCCGTCGCCGCCGTCCGCCGGACGGTGCCGGACGTCGTCCTGATGGACATCCGGATGCCCGGTCTGGACGGGCTGGAGGCGGCCCGCCGGATCCTCGCCGCCGACCCGACGCCGCAGGCGCAGTCGCCGCCGCCGCCGTCGCAGCCGCAGCCGCAGCGGCCGCGGATCATCATGCTGACCACCTTCGACCTCGACCACTACGTCTACGCGGCGATGGCCGCCGGGGCGAGCGGCTTCCTGCTGAAGGACGTCACGCCGGAGCACCTGGCCGCCGCCGTCCGGCTGGTCCGCACCGGGGACGCGCTGCTCGCGCCCGCCATCACCCGCCGCCTGGTCGAGCGCTTCGCCCGCCCGGACGCGCCCTCGGCGGCGGCGCCGCACCGCGAGCTGGGCACGCTCACCCCGCGCGAGCTGGAGGTGATGGCGTTGCTCGCCCGCGGGCTCAGCAACGCCGAACTCGCCGCCCGGCTGGGGCTGTCCGAGGCGACCGTGAAGACGCACGTGGCCCGGATCCTCGGCAAGCTGGGCCTGCGGGACCGGGCCCAGGTGGTGGTCGCGGCGTACGAGACCGGGCTGGTCAGCGTGGGGTCCACCCCTCAGGTGCCGTGACGACTGGCGGGAGCCCGGGGGTTGACGCCCCCGGGCTCCCGCTCTCACCAGCAGATACGGATCAGACCAGGTCGAAGCGGTCCGCGTTCATGACCTTGACCCAGGCCGCGACGAAGTCCGTCACGAACTTCTCCTTGGCGTCGTCGCTCGCGTACACCTCGGCGACGGCCCGCAGTTCGGCGTTGGAGCCGAAGACCAGGTCGGCCCGGGTGCCGGTCCAGGTGACCTTGCCGGCGGCGTCCCGCGCCTCGAAGGTGTGCGAGTCCTCCGAGGTGGGCGCCCAACGGGTGTCCAGGTTCAGCAGGTTGACGAAGAAGTCGTTCGTCAGCACGCCGGGGGTCGCGGTGAGCACGCCGTGCGTGGACCCGCCGTGGTTGGCGCCGAGCACGCGCAGGCCGCCGACCAGGACGGTCAGCTCGGGGGCGCTCAGGCCCAGCAGGTTCGCCTTGTCGAGCAGCAGGTACTCGGCCGGCAGCCGGTTGCCCTTGCCGACCCAGTTGCGGAAGCCGTCGGCCTTCGGCTCCAGCGCGGCGAAGGACTCGGTGTCGGTCTGCTCCTGCGAGGCGTCCACCCGGCCGGGCGCGAACGGCACCTCGACGGCGAGGCCGGCCGCCTTGGCCGCCTGCTCGACGCCGACGCCGCCGGCCAGCACCACGAGGTCGGCCAGCGAGACCTGCTTGCCACCGCCCTGCGCGTTGAAGTCCTTCTGCACGCCCTCCAGGGTGCGCAGCACCGAGGCGAGCCGGTCGGGCTCGTTGACCTCCCAGCCGATCTGCGGCTGCAGCCGGATGCGGCCGCCGTTGGCGCCGCCGCGCTTGTCGCTGGAGCGGAAGGAGGAGGCCGCCGCCCAGGCGGTGGAGACCAGTTCGGCCACCGACAGGCCGGTGGCGCTGATCCGCCGCTTGAGGTCGGCGACGTCGGCCGCCTCGACCTGCTGGTAGGAGGCCTGCGGCAGCGGGTCCTGCCAGAGAAGGTGCTCGCTCGGGACCTCGGGGCCGAGGTAGCGGACGACCGGGCCCATGTCGCGGTGGGTGAGCTTGTACCAGGCGCGGGCGAAGGCGTCCGCGAACTGGTCCGGGTTCTCCAGGAAGCGCCGGGAGATCGGCTCGTAGACCGGGTCGAACCGCAGCGACAGGTCGGTGGTCAGCATGATCGGGACGTGCCGCTTGCTCGGGTCGTGGGCGTCCGGGACGGTGCCCTCGCCGGCGCCGTCCTTCGGCTTCCACTGGTGGGCACCGGCCGGGCTCTTGGTGAGCTCCCACTCGTAGCCGAACAGGGTCTCGAAGAAGCTGTTGTCCCAGGTGACCGGGGTGGGCGTCCAGGCGCCCTCCAGGCCGCTGGTGATCGCGTCGACACCGACGCCGGTGCCGAAGGCGCTCTTCCAGCCGAGGCCCTGCTGCTCGATCGGGGCGGCCTCCGGGTCCGGGCCGACGTTGTCGGCCGGGCCGGCGCCGTGGGTCTTGCCGAACGTGTGGCCGCCGGCGATCAGCGCGACGGTCTCCTCGTCGTTCATCGCCATCCGGTAGAAGGTCTCGCGGATGTCGCGGGCGGCGGCGATCGGGTCCGGGTTGCCGTTGGGGCCCTCGGGGTTGACGTAGATGAGGCCCATCTGGACGGCGGCGAGCGGGTTCTCCAGCTCGCGGTCGCCGGTGTAGCGCTCGTCGCCGAGCCAGGTGGTCTCCGGGCCCCAGTAGACGTCCTCGTCGGGCTCCCACTCGTCGACCCGGCCGCCGCCGAACCCGAAGGTCCGGAAGCCCATGCCCTCCAGGGCGACGTTGCCGGCGAGGATCATCAGGTCGGCCCAGGAGAGGCTGCGGCCGTACTTCTTCTTCACCGGCCACAGCAGGCGGCGGGCCTTGTCCAGGCTGGCGTTGTCGGGCCAGCTGTTCAGCGGGGCGAAGCGCTGCTGGCCGCCGCCGGCGCCGCCGCGGCCGTCGCTGATCCGGTAGGTGCCGGCACTGTGCCAGGCCATCCGGATCATGAACGGGCCGTAGTTGCCGTAGTCGGCCGGCCACCAGTCCTGGGAGCGGGTGAGGACCTCCTGGATGTCCCGCTTGACGGCGGGGAGGTCGAGCGCGCTGAAGGCCGCCGCGTAGTCGAAGTCCGCACCGAGCGGATTGGCCACGGCGGGGTTCTTGGCAAGGATCTTCAGGTTGAGCCGTTCCGGCCACCACTGGCGGTTCCCGCCGCCCTGGGTGGGGTGCGGCGCACGCCCGTGGTTCACCGGGCAGCCCTCCGCCTTCGCCTCTACGCCAGTTGCATCGTGGATGTCAGACATGGGAATCCTTCCCTCACAAGGCGGATCACGGTGTCTTCTGTGCTACCTACGGCATGTCGTGCTGGTACCTAGGCTAGCGCCGGAGCCGATCCTACGATGGACCGAATCCAAGTCAAGAAAGACACCAAACCCATATCCGATCGGGATCCGGATACCTCAGGATGTGTATTGGTAAACTCCGGTCTTCCCCTTGACCTGAATAGGTGAACCGATATGAGTGACCTGCTGGAGCGGCTGCGCGGGCGCGGCTGGCGCCTCACGTCCCAGCGGCGTGTCGTGGCCGAGGTCCTGGACGGCGAGCACGTGCACCTGACCGCGGACGAGGTGCACGCCCGGGCGGCCGAGCGCCTCCCGGAGATCTCCCGGGCGACGGTCTACAACACCCTCGGCGAGCTGGTCACGCTCGGCGAGGTCATCGAGGTCTCCACCGACGGCCGCGCCAAGCGCTACGACCCCAACGCCCACCGCCCGCACCAGCACCTGATCTGCACCGGCTGCGGCGCCATCCGGGACGTCCACCCGCTCGGCAACCCGCTCGCCGACCTCCCGGCGGAGCAGCGCTTCGGATTCACCGTCTCGCAGGCCGAGGTCACCTACCGGGGGCTCTGCCCGCACTGCGCGGGCTGACCGCGGGGGCCGGAGTCAGAGGCGGCGGGCCTGCCGCACCATCGAACGGGTGATCAGCGCACCGGTGGCCAGCGCGATGCCGGCCAGCACCAGCATCCACGGCCAGGCAGTCCCGAACCCGAACAGGGCCGCGTCCCGCAGGCAGCGGATGCCGTAGGTGACCGGGTCGGCCCAGGACAGCCAGCGCAGCAGCGGGGCCATCTGTTCCACCGGGTAGAACGACGGGGCGGCGAAGAGCAGCACGGGCGCCAGGACGTTGATGGTGACCGTGAACCGCTGGAAGTCCTTGAAGGCCGTCGCCAGCAGGAGGTAGAGACCATTGAAGGCGACCGAGGCCAGCACGGTCGCCAGCAGCAGCGCCGCCCAGTGGTCGGCCGGCCAGCGGAAGGAGAACAGGACACCGGCCAGGGCCAGCGCCGCCAGGGTCTGGGCCAGGACGAGCACGGCTCCGGCCGTGAGTTTGGCCGTGATGTAGCTGCCGCGCCGCAGCGGGTACGACCACAGCTCGACGTCCATGTTCCCCATCCGCTCCTGGAACAGCGAGGCACCGGCCGTGGTCGCCGCGGCCAGCATCGAGGAGAGCAGCAGGGCCGGGACGGTGAACTCGGCGTAGCCGAAGGGCCGCCCCTGGTACCGGACGTCGCCGATCAGCCGCGACAGCGAGGTGGCGAACAGCAGCAGGTAGACGGCGCTGGGGGTGATGGCGAGGAGCAGGTTGGTCCGGTTGCGGGTGAGCAGGCAGTACTCCCGGTAGAGCACCGCGAGGACGTCGTGCTGCCAGGTCCTCCGCCCCGCCTCGGTCTGCCGTGCTACGGCGGTGGCGGGAGCGTCCCTGGTGGTCGCAGCGGCGTCAGGGGTCTCGGTGGTCTCGGCGGTCTCAGGGATCTCAACGGTCACGGCGGTTCTCCACGAGCTCCAGGAAGGCGTCTTCCAGCGACGGTGTGCGGAACTCCACCGGGGCGCTCCGGCCCTCCGGCGAACCGAGCCGGGCCATGACACCCGGCAGCAGGTCGCGGACCCCGCGCCCGGTGATCCGCACCGCGCCGTCCGCGGCGACGGCCCTGAGTCCGGCCTGTTCGGCCAGGCCGGCCAGGCGCGCCGAGTCCTCCGGATCGACGGGCCGCACCAGGGCCGTCTGGTGGCCGAAGCGCTCGGCGAGGTCCGCCGGTGAGCCGTGCTCCAGCAGTCGGCCACGGTCGACGATCAGCACCCGGGCGCAGTTGCGCTCCAGTTCCTCGACGTAGTGGCTGGTCCACAGCACGGTCGTGCCGTCCTGCTCCCGCAGTTCGCGCAGCAGCTCCCAGATCCGGCGGCGGCCGCTGACGTCCAGTCCGGCGGAGGGTTCGTCGAGCAGCAGCAGCCGGGGGCGGCCGAGCAGGGCCCGGACGACCTGGAGCCGGCGCTTCTCTCCGCCGGAGAGGGTGAAGACCAGCTGGGAGAGCGCGTCCTTGAGGCCGAGGGCGTCGAGCAGTTCGTAGCAGGCCGGTCGGGCGTTGCGCCAGCGAACTCCCTTGAGGACGGCGGTGATCCGCAGGTTGTCCAGGACGGTCAGCATCATGTCGAAGGGCGCGGACTGGTGGACGACCCCGATGTCGAGCTTGGCCCGCCCGCCGTGCGCCGAGGGCCCGGCACCGAACACGGTGATCCGGCCCCCGGTGGGGACGGCGGCGCCGCAGAGCAACTTGGTGAGCGTGGTCTTCCCCGCGCCGTTCGGTCCGAGGAGTCCGACGACCGCCCCCGGTTCGATGCTGAAGGAGAGTCCGTCGACGGCGTTGCGCTGCATGCCCTCGTACCGCTTGACGAGGTTCTCGGCGTGTACGGCGGCGGTCATCGGGGGCACCCTCCGTGGGTGTCGGTCAGCGGGGTGGCGGCGGCCAGCGCGGCAGCGGCGGTCCGGGCGGCCGCGGCCAGCGCGGCGGCGACCGGCGGGGCGGCGACCGGCGGCGTGGTCGCGGCCGGCCGGGCGACGGCAGGCGGGGCGACGGCAGGCGGGGTGGGCCGCAGGGCGCGGACGCGGTCGGCCGCGAAGTCCAGCGTGGCGGCCAGGCCGGGCGGGTCGAGCGGGCTGCCGAAGCGGACGTGCAGGTCGGCGCTGTCGGGCGGCAGCAGCGGCCGTCCGCCGTCGGCCGCCTGCGGGTAGCCGAAGGAGTACCCCACCAGGAGGGTGAGGTCGCGACCTCCGGCGGCGCGCAGCACGGTGTCCAGCGTCTCGGGCGGCAGGGCGCCGAACGGGGAGATCCCGATCACCGGCCCGGCGAGGCACCCGGGGCGCTCGGGGCGCTCGCACTGTCGGACGTCCAGGCCCGTCGACCGGTGTCCGGCCACCGGGCCGGGGACCAACAGCCGGGTACGGCCCGGGCCGTCGTCGTGCTGGTGGTCGCGCGGAGGCGGCCCGAGCGCCGAGAGGTCGGGCTGCCGCGGCGGCACCGCGGCGCGGTACTCGGGCACCACGCCCAGGTAGCCGTCCGGCCCCACCACGGGGTCGAGCAGCGGAAGGTTGTCGCCCGCGGTCAGCAGGACGTCCGGGGCGGTCGCCACCACCCGGTGCACGATGATCCGTGCGCCGACGGCGGCGGCGACCACGTCGCCCGGGACGACCCGGGGCAGCGGCAGGGCTTCCACGGTGACGACCGTCCCCGGCGCGATGGCCGGCAGCATGCTCTCGCCGCGGGTCCGCAGTCTCGCCCTCCCGGCGGCGGCGAGCACGGCGCGCAGCACGATCGCCTCCGACGGCCCCTCAGGCGTGTGCCGCACCGGACTCCTCCTGGACCAGCCCCTCCGCGACCAGCCGGCCCACGAACTCCTGGATGTCACGGGTGATCAGCGCCTGCTGCGCGGGGCTGGTGGCGCCGTACCGCCGGATGAGTTCGGCGGTGGCGTCCTCCGCCGAGCGGTCCTCGGAGAGCAGGATCCAGATCTCGGCGGCAGTGCTGTTGAGGGTCTGGAACTCGCCGATCCGGGCGGAGTAGAGCCGCACTTCGCCGTCGGAGGGGGTCCACACGACCTCGGGGTCGATCCGGTAACGCATCGGTCGGTCCTCTCAGTTGGCGAGCGGCAGCAGGCGGCGCTCTGCGGTCTTCCAGTCGTCGTGCACGGGGTGGACGGAGTCGTCCAGGACCAGCCGGGGGGTCATCATCGTTTCCTGCTCGGCCTTCAGCCGTGCTCCGGGGACGCCGGTGGACTCCCAGATGCTGGCGATCATGGACCGGCGCAGGATCCGGCAGAGGTGGCGGCCGTTGCGGTGGATGTCCCCGGTCTCCGCCATGTGGTACGCGCGGCAGCCGCCGCCGCAGGCGCCCCGGATGTAGCAGCGGCGGCAGTCCTGGAGGTTCTCGCCCGCGTAGACGCTGTTGCGCCGCAGGTCGGCGAGGACGGGCGCCGCGAAAATCTCCGCGAGCGGCTTGCGGCGGACGTTGCCGGCCAGGTGCTGCTTCTCGGTGACGAGCTTGCAGGGGTACACGTTGCCCAGCGAGTTGATGTAGATCTCGTTGCCGCCCATGCCGCAGTTGCCCCTGATCGAGCAGGGCTTGCTCGCCTTCGGGCCCTCCGGCAGCAGGTTCTTGGTGAGCGGGTTGGTCCACATGAAGTCGAGGATCTTCTGGTACTCGCCCCAGCCGAAGTCGTAGCCGTCGGTCGCGGCCCGGCCGAGGTCGGAGTGGTTCATCAGCCGTACCCGGGCGATGTCGAGGCCGCCGACGAACTCGGCGAGCCGGTCGAGCAGGTCGACGTTCTCCGGGGTGACCACGTGGTTGATCACCGGCACGACACCGGCTTCGTTCAGCAGCCGCAGTCCGTTGGCGGTGCGGGCGAACGTGCCCTTCCCGCGGGTGCGTTCGTGCATCTCCGCGGTGCCGCCGTCGACGCTGACGGTGACCAGGTTGAAGAGCTCGGCGATCTGCCGGGCGGTCTCCGGGCGGCGGATGACCGTCCCGTTGGTGATCATGTTGACGGCCAGCCCGCGGTCCCGCGCGTGGCGGGCGATCCGGAACAGGTCCTTGCGCAGCATCGGCTCGCCGCCGGTGAAGATCAGGTGCCCGACCTTCATGTCGGCGATCTGGTCGACCAGATCGAGCGACTCGGCGGTGTCGAGCTCCCCGGGCAGCGCCTTCTCGGAGGAGGCGTAGCAGTAGGGGCAGCGCAGGTTGCAGCCGTCCGTGATGGCGTAGTACACGGTGGTCAGCGGCGGCTCGGGCTCGCGGATCGCGGGCCGTCTGCCGGGGAGGTAGACCAGCCAGTTGAGCACCAGCTTGGCCAGGGCCCGTTCCGCCGCGTCGGTGTCCTCGGTGGCCGGCGCGGGCCGGGGCCGGCGGCGGGCCAGCGCCTGGAGCACCCGGGTCTCCGGCTCGGAGAGGATGCACCAGGCCGCCAGCTCGGGGTTGGTGACCAACCGGTCCCCGTCGTTCGCGAAGTACACCAGGTCGTCGGGGACGAGGAGGTCGTCCCACAGGTCCAGCAGCTTCATCCTTGACCTCGCCAGTGAGTGAGGGGTGGTGCCCGAGCAGGAGCCCCGGGCACCACCTGGTGTTCTGATGGCGGAGCAGCCGGCGGCGGACCCCGGCGTTCAGGCCTCGGCCGGCTGCGGACCCCGGCGTTCAGGCCTCGGCCGGTGGCGGACCCGGCCGGCCGGCGGTCAGGAGTCGGACTGGCCGCTGCCGGAACCGGCCAGGGCGCCGCAGGCGCAGGCGCAGCCCATCTCCGCGTCGAAGTCGACCGGGGCGATCTCCGGCTTGATCCAGGCGCTCTCGTGCATGGTGCTTCCCTTCTGTCGGTGGAACGCGGACACAACCGGGACGAAGGACGGGGGGTCATTCATCTCAGCTGATGCGGAGGAATCTATCTCAACTGAAATGCATGTCAATGGAGTGCGCGGAACGCCCAGGCCGCGCGAGGACGCCCCGCGGGCGCCCCGCGGAGCCCCGCGGGCGTCGCCGTGGTCATCGCCGTGGACGTCGCCGTGGACGTCGCCGAAGCTTCCGGGCCGGACCGGGCCCGCCGTCACCGCCCCGTCCGGCGCACTACGATGGCCGTCCACGACATTCCGACCGAGGAGGCGCAGTGGCACCCGAGCCGGGCGCACCCGCACCGACGCTCGCCGAACGGATCGACCGGCTGTTCCAGACCATCCGCCGGCCCAGCCACGAGCCGTACAGCAACGAAGAGGTCGCGCGGGCCTGCCGGGAGGCCAGCGGGGAGAGCTTTTCGGCCACCTACCTGTGGCAGCTGCGCACCGGGCGGCGGGACAACCCGACCAAGCGTCATCTCGAAGCGCTGGCACAGTTCTTCCAGGTCCCGCCCGCGTACTTCTTCGACGACGGGCTGAGCGAGCAGATCGCGGAGGAGCTGGCGCTGCTCGGCGCGCTCCGCGACGCCGGGGTGCGCGAGGTCGCGCTGCGGGCCGTCACGCTGTCGCCCGAAGGGCTCGGCACGATCAGCGACATGATCGAGGCGATCGCACGCAGAGAGGCCAGATCCCAGCGTTCTGACTGATTCCGCCGGCGTGCCGCGCCCCTCTACGATCTAGCGATCAACAGCGGACCGGACGGCGGATCCGGCGGACGAGGGGGCAGCGCTCGTGGTTGTTGGCTGGCAGCGCACGGTCGGTGGCCGACAGCAGCGGGAGCTGTGGCGGCGATGTCGCAGCATCGCGGCCACCCTGCCCGTCCGGGAGACCTTCGACCCGGACGCCCTCGCGGCCGACCTGTCGGCCCGGCTCGGACGGCCGGTGGAACTCCTGCCGCTGGCCTGGCCCCCCACCTCCGGGCCCTGCGGGCTGCTGGTGAGCACCGACCGGGCGGACTACATCGGCTACCCCCGCGACACCACCCCCCTGCACCAGCGGCACATCGTGCTGCACGAGGTCGGGCACCTGCTCTGCGGCCACCGCGGCGGGCCGGACGGGCTCGCCGGGGCGACTGCCGAAACCCTGCTGCCGAGTCTGTCGGGCGAGCTGATCAGACGGGTGCTCGGCAGGACGGGGTACACCGAGACCGAGGAACGCGAGGCAGAACTGTTCGCGTCCCTGGTGCTCCACCGGGCGGCCCGGCAGGAGCGGGCACTCTCGGCCGCCGCCGGTGGTCCGGAGGCCTCGGAGACCGCCGCCCGGCTCGGTTCCGTCTTCGGCGCCACCGCGGCGGGGAACGCTCCGGCGGCAGGGAGCGCCCCCGCGGCCGGGAGCTCCATGGCAGACCGTGCGGCACCGACAAGACCCGTGGCCGCCCCCGGGCGCGGCCCCCGGTGACCGAGCTCGTGGCCTACCTGGCCGGCGCGGTCGCCCTCCTCAGCGCGGGCCACCGGATCCGGCTGATCTGGGGACACCGGGCGGATGCCGGGGCCCGGTACCTGATCGGCCTCGGACTCAGCGTCGGCCTGTCCCTGGTCCTCCTCTCGCGCTCGGCCTCCCAGGCGGTCCGGCCGCCGCTGACCGACCTGCTCCCCCTGCTCGGTGGAGAGGCGAAGCTCGCCGCCGCGTACTTCCTCGCCCTCATGGCGCACTCGGTGCGGCCGGGAGACCGGGCCCGGCAGTGGGCGCGCCGCCAGAGCGCCCTCTCGCTCACGGTGATGGTGATCGCCGCGGCGGCGTACCTGGCGGCCGGAGTACGGGCCGGCGACGGCGAGTTCACCGTGTCCGACAGCGGACGGGCCGCGCTCACCGTCTACAACGCCCTCTTCACCGCGCACAGCCTCGCCTGCGTGGGCCTGTTCACGGTGGTCGTCCACCGGTCCGCCCGGCACGTCGGGCCCGGCCTGCTCAGGACCGGCCTGCGGGTGGTCGTGGCGGGCGGCGTCTCGGCCTTCGTGTGGTCGGCACTCGGCCTGTTCCCGCTGGTCGTCGCACTCAGGACCGGCCACCGGGCGACCGCCGAGGCGTCCTGGTCGGTTCCCTTCGCCCTGCTCTCGTCCGCGCTCGGCATCGGCGGCGCCACCCTGCCCGGCTGGGGCGCCCGGCTCGCCGGGCCCGCGCGGCGGCTGCGCGCCTGGCGCAGCTACCGCAGGATCGGACCGCTCTGGTCGGCCCTGCACGCCGCCCACCCGCAGATCGCGCTCGACGCCGGCACACCCGGCGGGATGCTCTCCGTCCCGCTGCGCAACGCCGAGTTCGCGCTCTACCGCCGGGTCATCGAGATCCACGACGGCCGGCTCGCGCTGCGGGCGCACGTCCACCCGCAGGTGCCGGACTGGGCCGCCGCGGCCTGCGCGGGCCTGCCGGCCGGCCCCCCGCGGGCCGCGACCGTCGAGGCCGCCGTCATCGCCGCAGCCATCGAGGCCGCCGCGGCCGGCCGCCGCTTCCGGGTTCCCGCCGTCAGCCCCGCCCCGCACCCGGACCCGTGCGACCTGGCGGCCGAGGTCGGCTGGCTGACCGAGGTCTCGGACGCCTTCGCCCACTCCGCCGCCGTCGAACGGATCCGCCGCCGGGTCCGTACGGACCTCTGCGGGAACCTGACCACCAGGGGTGCCGCGCCCGCGGAATGACGGGTCAGCTGCGCGGCTGCCAGCGGACCTGCAGGTGCTTGAGGCCGTTCTGGAAGTTCGACACCAGGCGGTCGGGCGCCGCGCCGGGAACCAGGGCCAGCCCCGGCAGTTCGGCGAGGACCCGGCGGAGCATCGCCGTCATCTGCAGGCGCGCCAGCTGGGCGCCGACGCAGAAGTGCGGGCCGAAGCCGAGGCTGACGTGGTCGTTCGGGGTCCGCGTCACGTCGAAACGGTCCGGGTCCGGGAACACGGTCTCGTCCCGGTTGGCGGAGGCGTGGTAGACCACCACCTTCTCCCCCCGGCGGATCAGCCGGCCGCCCAACTCCACGTCCTGGGCGGCGGTCCGCCGGAAGTCCACCACGGGCGGCCAGTAGCGCAACATCTCCTCCACCGCCGAAGGCACCAACTCCGGCCGATCGCACAGCAGTCGGTACTGCTCGGGATGGCTGAGCAGCGCAAGCACGCCGCCCGGCAGGGCGTTGCGCACCGTCTCGTTGCCGGCGACCGCGAAGAGGAAGAACATCGTCTCGAACTCCGCGGTGTCCAGGCCGCCCTCCCGCATCCGGGCCAACATGCTGCCGGGGCGCGGCCGTTCGGCGAGCGCGTGGGCGTAGGCGAACATGTCGGCGAGGGCGGCCCGCGAGCGCGGATTCACCGGACGGCCGTCCGCGGTGGTCCGGGCGGTGGGTCGGTGGGCGAGCGCCGCCCGGCCGATGTCGCTGAGGCCGGCCGGGCCGGCTGTGCCGGAGTGGGCGTAGTCGGCGTCCTGGTAGCCGATCACCCGGTTCGCCCAGTCCTGCAGCAACTGCCGGTCCTGCTCCGGCACTCCCATGATCCAGGCCAGCGTCCGCACCGGCAGATCGGCGACCAGCCCGACGAAGTCCGCCTCCCCCCGCGCCCGTACCTCCCGGACCGCGTCCGCGGCATGCCGCTCGATGCCCGCCGCCAACTCCCCCAGCGCACGCGGCGTGAACGCCCCCGCGACGATCCGGCGCAGCCGCGAGTGGTCCGGCGGATCCTGGTTGAGCATCATCGCCCGCGCGAACTCCAGGTCCGCGGCCGTATCCGGATCCCGGATCTGCGTCGCCCCCGACTGCGAGGAGAACACGGCCGGATTGCGCAGTACGTGCTTCACATCACCGTGCCGCAACACCGCCCAATAGCCGGGCCCGGACGGCCACTCCCCCACCGCCGGCTCCTCCACCCACCACACCGGCGCCGTCGCCCGTAACTCCCGGAAGATCCCGTACGGGACGCCGCCGGCATAGGTGGCCGGCAGGAAGATCTGGTTCACGTAGGCCTGGTCGAGGGTCACGTGGAGGGACGCTACGGCAGAGCCTCCGAGTTGTCCGGCGGTTCCATAATGGAGGCCATTCGACACGCCGGGTGGTGGGGGCGCACAGGTGCAGGAACAGCAGGGCCGGCTGGTCAGGAACGGCATCGACAACAGCACGATCAACGGCAACACCTTCCAGGCGGGCGAGATGACCGTCAACCTGCCGCCGGCTCCGGCCGGTACGCAGTGGCCGGTGGTGGTCGGGCGGATCCCGCCCAGGGCGAGTGCCTTCCAGCCGCGCGCGGAACTGCGGCAGGCGATCGACGCGGCCCGGGAGCAGTACGGCACGGTCGTGCTCAGCCAGGTGCTGGCGGGCGGCGGAGGCGTCGGGAAGTCCCAGCTGGCCGCCCACTACGCACGGGAAGCCCTCGCTGCGGGGACCGAGTTGGTGGCGTGGGTGAACGCCGCCGAGCCCGCCGCCGTCACCGACGCCTACGCGAGGGCCGCCGCGCTGGTGCGGGTGCCGGGGGCGAGCGGCGCAGTCGCGGACGTCGAACGGGACGCGGAGCGGTTCCTGGACTGGCTCGCGGCCACCGAGCGGTCCTGGCTGATCGTCCTCGACAACACCACCGACGCGACCCCCGAGGACCTGTGGCCGACCGCCTCCCAGAGCGGCCGCGGGCGGGTCATCGCCACCACCCGGCACCGGGGCGCCGCGAGCACCGGCAGCGACCGGGCCCTGGTGGACGTCAGCACGTACTCCCCCGCCGAGTCCGCCGCCTACCTGCGGGAGCGGATGGACCGCGCCGGCTGCGCCCACCTCCTCGACGAGCACGCCGTCGAACTCGCCGACGCCCTCGGCCGTCTCCCGCTGGCGCTGGCCCACGCCGCCGCCTACATGATCAACACGCGGCGCAGCAGCGGCCGTTACCTCGAACTCCTCCGCAACCGCAGTCGCACGCTCGATCAGGTGCTGCCCGCACGATCCGGCGCCGACGGCTACCGGGGCCCGGTGGCGACGGCCCTGCTGCTCTCGGTGGACGCCGCTCAGCAGGAGGATCCGGTCGGGCTCGCCCTGCCCGCCCTGCGGCTCGTCGCGCTGCTCGACCCGGCGGGCCACCCGCAGGACCTCTGGGCGACCGAGTCCGTACTGGGCCGGCTCAGCGCCGCGGCCGGCACGCCGGTCGAGGCGGACGATGCCCGGGACGCCCTCGCCGTCCTGCACGCGTACAACCTGGTCACCCTGACCGAGGCCCCGCACCGGGAGGTGACCGTCCACGCCCTCACCGCCCGGGCCGCGCGCGACGCCACGCCCGGGGACGAGCGCCCGAACCGGACGGCCGCCGACGCCCTGATCGAGCTGTGGCCCGAGGAGGAGCACACCGACCGGGAGCTCGCGGCCGTACTCCGCGGCAACGGTGCCGTGCTGGCCGAACACGCGGGGGACGAACTGCTGGACCCTGCCGGCGGATCCCACCCCCTGCTCCACCAGCTCGGCATCAGCTTCCTCGCGGCGGGTCTCCACACGGCCGCCCTCCGGCACTGGGAGCAGTTGGCCTCCTGCTGCGAGCGCGTCGCCGGCGCCCACCACCGCGACACCCTCGCCGCCCGCAACAGCCTCGCGGCCGGCTACCACTCCGAAGGTCGCTACAACGAGGCCCTCGGCCTCCTGGAAGTCGTCGTCGCCGATCACGAACGCGTCCTCGGCTCCGACCACCCCACCACGCTGCTGCCCCGGGCCAACCTCGCTGCCTGTTACCGGGAAACGGGACGCACGGCAGAGGCCATCTCCCTCGGCGAGCGTGTGCTCGCCGACTTCGAACGTCTCCTCGGCCCGGACAGCCGCAATGCCCTCACCACCTGCGCCAACCTGGCCGGGGCCTACCAGGAGGCCGGACGCACCGAGGAGGCCATCCGGCTGCGTGAACGCGTGCTCGCCGCCCGCGAGCGCCTGCTGGCACCGGACCACCCCGACACGCTGCTCGCCCGCTCCGAACTGGCCATCTCCTACTCCAAGGGCGGGCTCGTCAACAAGGTGATCGACATCGAGGAGAAGGTCCTTGCCGACACCGAGCGCACCCTCGGCAGCGACCACCCGCGGACCCTCACGGCCCGTGCCAACCTCGCCGCCTCCTACACCGAGGTGGGGCGCACCGGGGAGGCCATCTCCCTGTTGGAACTGCTCGACACGGATGCCGAACGCATCCTCGGCCCGGACCACCCCAAGAGTGTCAACATCCGTGCCCAACTCGCCATCGCCTACCTGGATGCCGCCCGTACCCGTGAGGCCATCGAACTGAACAAGCGCGTCCTCGCCGACCGCACCCGCCTCCTCGGCCCGGACCACCCCGACACCCTGACCGTCCGGTCCCACCTCGCGAACTGCTACTGGTACGCGGGGCGCACCGCCGCAGCCACGCAGCTCCACGAGCGCGTCCTCGCCGACCGCGAACGCATCCTCGGCCCCGACCACCCCGACACCCACACCGCTCGCTCGAACATCGCCGGCTGCTACCGGGTGACGGGCCGGGTCCACGAAGCCGTCGCCATCGAGGAGCAGACGCTCGCCGACCGTTTGCGCCTGTTGGGCCCGCACCACCAGGACACCGTCGTCACCCGGATCAACCTCTCCGCCGGTTACCGCGACACCGGGCGGCTCAACGAGGCGATCACGGTCCTGGAGCAGGTCGGGACCAAGACCGAGCACCGCCTCGGTCGTGATCACCCGTACCTCGTGATGGCCCGGGGTTGTCTCGCCACCCTGTACCGGATCGCCGGGCGGCGGGCGGATGCGCAGCGTCTGATGCGGGCGGCCCTGGCCGACCACGTGCGCGTCTTCGGGCCCGACCACCCGACCACGGTCGCCCTCCGGGAGACCTCCGTGCGGTTGGCGATCGATCCGGTCCCGCCGGCCCCGTCGCAGCGGCCGCAGCAGCGCGGGCGCCGCTGAGGCCGGTGGTCAGCGCGAGGCGGACCAGGACAGCAGCAGGCGGAGGGCGTCGTCGGAGGGGGTTCCGGGGTCTGCGGTGTAGGTGATGAGGGCTTGGCCGGGGTCGTCGGCGGGGCGGAGGGTGTCGTAGGCGAGGTCGATGGGGCCGGCGAGGGGGTGGTGGAAGAGTTTGCGTCCCGAGGTCTTGTCGGCGACCGGGTGTTCGGCCCAGAAGTGCTGGAACTCCGGGCTGGTGATGCAGAGTTGGCCGACGAGTTCGGCGAGCAGGGGGTCGTCGGGGCGGCGGCCCGCCTCCAGGTGGAGGAAGGCGACGTTCTCGCGTGCGCAGTCGGCCCAGTCACCGTAGAGGTCGCGTGAGGCGGGGTCGAGGAAGGTGATGCGGGCGATGTTGCGTTCTTCGACGGGCAGGGCGCCGTAGTCGCCGAACAGGGCGGTGGCGGCGCGGTTCCAGGCGAGGATGTCCATGCGGTGGCCCATCACCACGGCCGGGGTGTGGTCGAGTCGGTCGAGCAGGCGCAGCAGGGAGGGGCGGGGCTGCTGGCGGGTGGTGGGGCGGCGGCGGGGGCGGTCTGCGGGGCGGGCGAGGCGGTGGAGGTGGCCGGATTCGTCGGGGGCGAGGCGCAGGGCGCGGGCGACGGCGTCGAGGACGGTTTCGGAGGGGTTGCCGACGCGGCCCTGTTCGAGGCGGGTGTAGTAGTCGACGCTGACGCCGGCGAGGTGGGCGAGTTCCTCGCGGCGCAGGCCGGCGACGCGGCGGCGGCCGCCGTAGTCGGGGAGGTCGACGTCCTCGGGCTGCAGCCGGGCTCGGCGGGTGCGGAGGAATTCGCTCAGGGCGCTGCTCGGGTTCACGGAGGGGATTCTCACCCGAAGGGGTGTGTTCGTGCCTGGTCCTGGCAGGACCAGGCACGAGTGCACGGGGAGGTGTGGAGGTTCAGCCGGTGAGGGAGGGGAAGGCCGGGACGAGCCCGCCGTCGATGGCGAGGTCCTGTCCGGTGATGTAGGCGGCCCGCTCGGAGAGCAGGAAGGCCACGGTCTCGGCGACGTCCTGCGCCGTGCCGAGGCGGCCGAGCGGGACGCCGGCGCGGATCGGTTCGTGGTCGGCCGGGTCCGGGATGGCGGCGTGGAACATCTCGGTGACGATGTAGCCGGGGCTGACGGAGTTGACCCGGATGCCGCGCCCGGCGAGTTCGGCGCCGAGGGTGCGGGCGAGGCTGAGGACGGCCGCCTTGGTGGCCGCGTAGACGGCGGCGCCGGGCAGGCCGCGGTGCGGGGTCCAGGAGGCGTTGAGGACGACGGATCCGCCGCCGGCGGCGTCCAGCAGGGGCAGGGTGTGCCGGACGGTGAAGAGGACGCCCTTGAGGTTGACGCCCACGGTCCGGTCGAACTCGGCCTCGGTGACCGCCTCCAGCGGCTGGAAGCTCGCCACGCCGGCGTTGGCGAAGACGCCGTCGAGTTTGCCGTACCGCTCGCGCACGGTTTCGGCGAGGCGGACGAGGTCGGCGGGGAGGGCGGCGTCGGCGCGGACGGTGAGCAGTCGGTCGCCGGCGTCGAGCTGCCGGGCGGCGTGGGCAAGGCGGGTGTCGTCGCGGCCGGTGATGACGACCCGGGTGCCGGCGGCGAGGAGGCGGTGGGCGGTGGCGAGGCCCATGCCGCTGGTGCCGCCGGTGATGAGGACGGTGCGGTCGGAGGAGGGCGCGTGGTGCGTGTTCATGCGCCCCACCTTCGCGGCGCGCGCCGGGGCGGTACCAGGCCTGCCTCGACCCTGGGTCCGGGAGGACCACCCTGCGTTCGGGACGACCGCCCTGCGGCGGGAATCGATGCGCTCCGGGTGTGGTTGGGCCAAGGCGACGAGCCATTTGGCGACGAGCCATTTGCAGCAGCACTCGCAGACGAGGGGCTTTCACATGAAGATCGGCATCATCGGCGCGGGCAACATCGGCGGCAACCTGACCCGCCGGCTGACGGCGCTGGGGCACGAGGTCTCGGTGGCCAACTCGCGTGGCCCGGAGACGCTCAAGGCCCTGGTGGAGGAGACCGGCGCGAAGGCGGTGACGGTCTCCGAGGCGGCGCGCGGCGCGCAGGTCGTGGTGGTGACCGTCCCGCTGAAGAACGTGCCGGACCTGCCCGCCGGGCTGTTCGACGAGGCCGCGGAGGGCGTGGCCGTGATCGACACCGGCAACTACTACCCGAAGGAGCGGGACGGGCGGATCGACGCGATCGAGGACGGCGGCCTCACCGAGAGCCGCTGGACGGAGCAGCACCTCGGGCACCCGGTGGTGAAGGTGTTCAACGGCACCTACGCGCAGGACCTGTTGGACCGCCCGCTGCCCGCGGGAGACCCGGCGCGGCTCGCCGTGCCGGTGGCGGGGGACGACGAGGCGGCCAAGCGGGTGGTGCGGGCGCTGGTGGACGAGTTGGGCTTCGACACGGTGGACGCGGGCGGGATCGACGAGTCCTGGCGCCAGCAGCCGGCCACCCCGGTGTACGGGCTGCGCGCCGGGGTGGCGGCCGTGACCCGGGCGCTCGCGGAGGCGTCCCCGGAGCGCCCGGAGGCCCATCGGGCGTGATCAGCGGACTTCGAGCCGGATTCCGAGCCGGATTCCGAGCAGCGTGGCCGGCGGATGCCGAGCGGTGTGATCAGCCGATCCGGCGCGCCCCCTCGGCCGGGACGGCGGTGAGGGTGCGCGGCTTGGCGTAGCCGGCGGTGCGGAACGCGGCGGTGACCTCGGCGGCGACGTGTTCGGCCTCGGCGGCGTCGACCAGGGCGATGACGGAGCCGCCGAAGCCGCCGCCGGTCATCCGCGCGCCGTGGGCCCCGGCGGCGACGGCGGCTTCGACGGCCAGGTCGGTCTCCGGGCAGGAGACCCGGAAGTCGTCGCGCAGCGAGGCGTGGCCGGCGGTGAGGATCGGGCCGAGCGCGGGGAGGTCGCCGGCGTCCAGGTGGGCGACGGCGGCCTCGACGCGTGCGTTCTCG
The DNA here is from genome assembly GCF_003635085.1 of Streptomyces sp. 1114.5. NCBI lineage: Bacteria > Bacillati > Actinomycetota > Actinomycetes > Kitasatosporales > Streptomycetaceae > Streptomyces > Streptomyces sp. 1114.5. The sequence continues at coordinate 4,003,036 of NZ_RBXE01000001.1, read as the reverse complement.
GTGACGACGTGGCGCACCAAGGGGCGTAGCTCCGTGGGGAGTCGGTCCAGGGCGGCGGCAAGCCCGGAGGGGTCCAGCGAGCGGAGTGCGGGCAGCCCGAGCAGCGCGGCCGCCCGTTCGCAGCCGGCCCGCAGGGCGGCGTACGCGCCGTCTCCGAGGTCGTGCTTCACCCGGGTGTCCAGGACGAGCAGCGCGAGGCCCGCGCCCGCGAGGTCGACCGGTACCTGACGAGACGTCAGGTCACGGCTGTCCAGGAACAGGGCGGCGCCCGGGCGGCAGCACATCGAGGCCATCTGGTCCATGATTCCGCACGGCACGCCGACGAAGGCGTTCTCGGCGCGCTGCGCGAGCAGGGCGAGTTCCGGTGCGGTGCGGCCCAGTTCGTACAGGTCGTTGTACGCGGCGGCGACGACGCACTCCAGGGCCGCGGAGGAGGAGAGCCCGGCGCCGCTGGGGACGTCGCTGTCCAGGCGGATGTCCGCGCCGCCGACCTGGTGTCCGGCTTCGCGCAGCGCCCAGACCACGCCGGCCGGGTAGCCGGCCCAGCCGGGGACCGTGCCCGGAGCCAACTCCTCGACCCGGAGCACTTCCAGCTCCCGGCCCTGGGCGGACCAGAGCCGCAGCAGCCCGTCCTCGCGCCGGGCCGCCTGGGCGCGGACGGTCTGCGGCAGGGCGATCGGCAGCACGAATCCCAGGTTGTAGTCGGTGTGTTCACCGATCAGGTTCACCCGGCCGGGGGCGGCCCACTCCCCGTCGTACGGACGGCCGTAGAGCTCGGTGAAACCGGAGGCCACGGCGAGCTCGGCGGGCTCGGCGGGCTCGGCGGACCGGGGCGACTCGGAGAAGGTGTTCATGCGGCGGCCTCCCGCAGCCGGCGGGCCGCGTCCTCGGGGGTGATGTCGTTGACGAAGGCGTCCATGCCGGATTCCACGCCGGCCAGGTACTTGAGCTTGTCGGCGGCGCGCCGGATGGTGAACAGCTGCAGGTGCAGGGCGAGTTCGTCCCGGTGTCCGGCGGGCGCCTGGTGCCAGGCGGAGATGTACGGGGTGCGGCCGGCGGGGCCGAAGAGCCGGTCGAAGCGGCGCAGCAAGTCCAGGTAGAGGGTGGGGAATTCGGCGCGCTGCGCTTCGTCCAGGGCGGTCAGGTCGGGCACCCTGCGGTGCGGATGGAGGTGGACCTCGTACGGCCAGCGGGCGGCGAAGGGGACGAAGGCCGTCCAGTGTTCGCCGGCGAGCACGATCCTTTCGCCGTGGGCGCGTTCGGCGGCGAGGAGGTCCTCGAAGAGGTTGCGGCCGGTGGCGGCGCGGTGTTCGGTGGCGCGGGCGGCCATCCGGGCGGTGCGCGGGGTGGTGAAGGGGAAGGCGTAGATCTGGCCGTGCGGGTGGGCGAGGGTGACGCCGATCTCGGCGCCCCGGTTCTCGAAGCAGTAGACCTGCTCGACGCCGGGCAGGGCGGAGAGTTCGGCGGTGCGGTCGGTCCAGGCGTCCAGGACGAGGCGGGCCCGTTCGGGGGTGAGGTCGGCGAAGGAGGCGTCGTGGTCGGCGGTGAAGCAGACCACCTCGCAGCGGCCGGCACCGGGCCCGCTGGTCCAGAGGCCGGCGGCCTCCCCGGTGAGAGCGGCGGCCTCCCCGGTGAGAGCGGCGGCTTCCCCGGTGAGCGTGGCGGGCGGGCCGGCCAGCGAGGGGAAGCGGTTCTCGAATACGGCGACCTGGTAGTCCTCGGCGGGGATCTCGCTGAGCCGGCCGTCGCGGGACGGGCAGAGCGGGCATTCCTCGGCCGGGGGCTGGTAGGTGCGGGCCTGCCGGTGGGCGGCGATGGTGACCCAGTCGCCGGTGGCGGGGTCGAGCCGGATCCGGGAACCGGGTGCCTGCGCGTCGAGGGGGCGCTGGTCGACGGCGGTGCGGGGGGTAACGGTGCCGCGGTCGTAGTAGATCAGCTGTCGATCGTCCGCGAGGGTGGTCACTGTCCTGACGGTGGGCTGGGTCAGGGTCGTCCCGGGCATGGCGTTCTTCCTCTGAGTGGCGTCATGTGAGTGGCGTCATTGGAATCAACAGAAAGCTACAATCTCAAACATTATCCACCAGCATTCCACATCCAGAGCCAAGCACCCACCCCCGAGGTGGTCGAAGGAGGCCTCCCGATGGCTGACAGCGCCCAACCGCTGGCCGAACAGCGCCGCGTGCTGATCCTGGAGCAGGTCCGCGCCCGCGGCGGAGTCCGGGTGACCGAGCTGGTCAGGGACCTCGACGTGTCCGACATGACGGTCCGCCGCGACCTGGACGCGCTGGCCCGCCGCGGCCTGGTGCAGAAGGTGCACGGCGGTGCGGTCCGGGTCGAGGCGCCGTCCAGCGGCGAACCCGGCTTCGAGACCAAGGCGACCTGGGAGCTGCCGGCCAAGCAGGCCATCGCCCGGGCGGCCGCCGCGCTGGTGCCGCCCGGCTCGGCGGTCGGACTTTCCGCCGGGACGACCACCTACGCCGTCGCCCGACACCTGCGCGCGGTCGAGGGCCTGACCGTGGTGACCAACTCGCTGCGGATCGCCGACCTGCTCGAACAGCCCGACGAGGACGGCACCCCCGCCACGGCGACGGTGATCCGCACCGGCGGCGTCCGGACGCCCTCGGACGCCCTGGTCGGACCGGTCGCCGACCAGGCCATCCGCTCGCTGCACGTCAACCTGCTGATCCTCGGCTGCCACGGCCTCTCCCCCGAGACCGGGCTGACCACGCCCAACCTCGCCGAGGCCGAGACCAACCGCACCTTCCTGCAGTCGGCCCGCCGGGTCGTCGTGGTGGCCGACCACACCAAGTGGAACGCGGTCGGCCTGGCCTCCTTCGCCGCCCTGGCGCAGCTGGACGTCCTGGTCACCGACGACACCCTGCCCGCCGAGCAGCGGGCGGCGGCGGCCGGACTGGTCGGCGAGCTGATCGTCGCGTCATCCGGCGACTGAGTCGGGTCCGAGGCCGGGCGGTCCGCTGCTCGGCTGCCCGCTGCCCGGCTGTCCGCCACCGGGTTGCCCGCTGCTGGCCCGTACCACCAGCTCCGTCGGCAGCTCGGCCCCGGCCGTCGGCGCCGCCTCCCCGCGCACCTGGGCGAGCAGCCGGGCGAGCAGCACGGCGGCGATCGGCCGCAGCGGCAGCCGGACGGAGGTGAGCGCGGGGTGCAGGTGGCGGCAGAGCGGCGTGTCGTGGAAGCCGGTGACGGCCACCCCGCCCGGGCCGACCGTGAGCCCTTCGGCCCGGACTGCCTCGTACACGTCCAGCGCCAGCAGGTCGCTGCCCGCCGCGAAGGCGGTCGGCCGGTCGGGGCCGCGCAGCAGCGCCCGGACGGCGTCGACGGCCGTGCTCGGCGGGGCACCGGCCGAACCGACGGCCGTACCCGCCGTAACGGCCGTACCCGCCCCACCCGCCGTGACCGCCGTGACGGCCGTGAGTCCCAGCCGGCGGGACTCGGCGAGGAAGCCCGCCCGGCGCGCCGCCATCCACGGCAGCTCCTCGGCGGCCCCGAGGTAGCCGATCCGGCGGTGGCCGAGCGCCGCGAGGTGCCGCACCACCGTGGCCATCGCCGCGTCGTTGGCGATGTCCACCCAGTGCTGCGGCTCCCCCGGCCCGGTGCGGCCGAAGCTGACGAAGGGGACGCCGAGCCGGGCGACGTGCGCGATCCGGGCGTCCTCGGCCAGCACGTCCGCGAGCACCAGGCCGTCCACCTGACGGGCCGCCACCAGCTCGTCGATCGCGGCCGCCGCGTCCCCCGAGGTCGCCGACGTCGCCGAGGTCGCCGAGGGCCGGAACAGCAGCACCCGCTGGCCCTCGGCCCCGGCCGCGTCGACCAGCGCCTCCAGGAAGCCGGCCATCAGCGGGTTGGGGTCGAGCGGGTCGTCCACCGGGGCGAGGTAGCCGATCGTGCGCCGGGCCCCGCTGCGCAGGGAGCGGGCCGACTGGTCGGGCTGGTAGCCGAGTCCGCGGATCGCGGCGGTGACGCGCTCCAGGGTGTCCGGGCGGACCCGGTGCGGGGCGTTGAGCGCATTGGAGACGGTCTGCCGGGAGACCCCGGCCGCGCGGGCGACCTCCTCGATCGTGGCGGCGCCGCGGCGCGGTCGGTGTGGCCCCTCGGGCATCCGGTCCTCCAAGCGTGGTCGGGGGCGGCTCGTGGTCGGGCGACTCGGAGCCGCCGGTCGGCGGTGACCCGTCAACGACAGCCCGTCAGGGGCGGCGCAGGGTGAGCAGCCCGCCGCGCGGGACCGGGATCACGTCCGCCCCGGCCAGCTCGACCTCGCCCTGCCGGACGATACGCCCTCGGGCGTCCTGCACGGTCACCGAGGCCGTGCCCCGGCCGCCGGTGAGCCGGACGTCCGGGTCGGCGTCGGCGTTGGCGACCAGCAGGGTGCGCCAGCCGTCGCCGGAGGCGTTCACCGGCAGCGCGGCGTAGCGGGCGACGGCGACGACGTCGGCGCCGCGGGCGGTGACCATCGGGTAGCCGAGGTCCGGGCGGGCGGGCAGCAGTTCGCCGAGTTGCAGGGTGGCGGTGTGCTCGCGGAAGACGCCGAGCCAGAAGGCGATGGCCTCGCGCTGCCCGGCGTCCTGCGCGGCGAGGTCGACGGAGATCTGCGGGACCGAGAACAACACGTTGATCAGGTGGCAGGCGATCTGCTCCGGCGGTTCGGCCGGGTGCCACATCAGCATGTCGGCGTGGACCGGGACGGGCCCGGCGGCGAGCCGCACGTCGATCGTCCGCTGGCGGTTCTCCTGCGGGCTGAGCGGGCAGTCGGTGGCGCGGATCATGGTGACGTACGGCCACAGGCCCGGGCTGACGTACGGCTGGCGGTGCTCGATCATCGCCTCCGGGTCGGCAGCGGTGATCCGGCGGCGGATCTCGGCGAGCAGCCGTTCCACGCCCTCGTCCACGCTCGTGCAGTCCGCCTCGGGCCCGGCCTCCGGGGTGTCGGCGGCGGCGCGGGCGAACCAGTCGACGAAGTCGACCTTGAGGCCGTCCATGCCCCACTCCTCGACGGCGCGGGCGAGCCGGTCGGTGAGGAAGGCGCGGACCTCGGGGTAGCGCGGGTCGGCGACGATCGCCCCCATGTGGGCGGCGTCGGCGAGGGCGTAGCGGCCGATCCGCTCGTACGCGGCGCTGTCCTTGCCGATGAACGGCAGTGCGTACCAGAGCAGGTAGCGCATGCCGAGGTCGTGGACGCGGCACACGTGGGCGGCCGTGTCGGGCAGCGAGATCGGCTCCCAGTCGCCGCAGTGGGCGTAGCCGCGGGTGCGGTCGGCGGTCATCCAGCCGTCGTCCACGATGATGACGTCCATGCCGAGCTGCTTGCCGAGCGCGGCCTGGGTCTCGACGGCCTTCGGCGAGATGTCCTGGTGCATCGAGTACCAGGTGGAATAGGCGGGGCGGCGGGCGGCCTCGGGGATGGCGATCGTACGGCCGGAGGCGGCGTGGCCGGAGGCGGCGTGACCGGACGCCGTGTGGCCGGTGCCCCACCAGTCGGCGAGGTCGGCGAGGCTGCGGGCGTAGTGCCGGCGCGAGGTGTCGATGCGCACGGTGAGCCGGTCGGCGGCCTGGGCCCAGCAGCGGAACTCGCCGGTCTCCTCGACCACTCCGGCGCCGGCCAGGACGTCCGGGCGCCCGGCGGCGAAGGCGCAGAGCGCGACGTCCCCGGTGCCGACGAGGGCGGCGATCGGGGCACCGACGGTGAGGCCGGTGCGGCGCGGGGCGCTCCAGGCGGCGGGCAGCCAGCCGGTGCCGCGCGGTTCGGGCGTCCAGAAGGCGGTGGCGTCGGTGCAGGGCACCCGCCACTCGATCCGCACCTCGCCCGTGCCCTCGGCGCTCACCTCCACCACCCCGTCGGCGAGTTCCCGGACGGTGGCCGTGCCGCTCGCCCGCAGGTCCAGCTCGCCCGGCCCGGGTGCGTGCAGCGGGCGCAGGGCGCCGGTGGCGGTGGGGGCGTGCGGCTCCCAGATGTCGGTCACGGTCGTCATCCCTTCGTGGCGCCGGCCAGCAGGCCGGAGATGAACTGCCGTTGGAGGACCAGGAAGAGGACCATCATCGGCAGGGTGGACAGCGCGGTGCCGGAGAGGATCGCGCCGTAGTCGGTGGTGCTCTGGTTGCCGTGCAGGGTGGCCAGGGCGACGGGCAGGGTGTGCATCCCGGGGCTGCGCAGGGCGATCAGCGGCCAGACGAACTGGTTCCAGGAGCCCAGGAAGAGGAAGATCGAGAGGGCTGCCAACACGGGCCGCATGACCGGCACGACGACGCTCCACAGCACCCGGAACTCGCCGGCGCCGTCGACCCTTGCCGCGTCCAGGAGTTCGTCCGGCAGGCCGGCCAGCGACTGGCGCATCAGGAAGATCGCGAAGGGCACGCACAGGCCGGGCAGGATGAGCGCCTGGTAGGTGTCCAGCAGGCCGAAGCTCATCATCATCTTGAACAGCGGTACCAGCATGACCTGTTCGGGCACCACCAGGGTGGAGAGCAGCAGCGCGAAGAGCAGGGTCCGGCCGCGGAAGCGGAACTTGGCGAAGGCGTAGCCCGCGAGCAGCGCGACGACGAGGGCTCCCAGCGTCTGGATCCCCGCCACCAGCAGGGAGTTGCCGACCACCCGGAGCAGGCCGATCCTCCGGTCGAGCCGGTCGAGGTTGTCCCCGAGGTGTCCGCCGGGCAGCAGCGACGGCGGCCAGTCGAAGATCTCGGTGTCCTTGCGGGTGGTGGCCGTCACCAGCCAGTAGAACGGGCCGACGGAGAGCCCGGTGATCGCGGCGAGCAGGAAGGTCAGCGGCCAGCCGCGCAGCTTCTTGAGGTTCATCGGTCACGCTCCCCCATCAGGCGCATCTGCACCGCACCGAGCACCGACACCAGCAGGGTGAGCGCGTAGGCGATGGCGGAGGCGTAGCCGAAGTCGAAGTACCGGAAGCCGTTCTGGTACAGGTACATGGAGACGGTCAGGGTCGCGTTGTCCGGGCCACCGCCGGTCAACACGTAGGGCTCGTCGAAGAGTTGCAGCGTTCCGATGGTGGACAGCACGATCGTGAACAGCAGCACCGGGCGCAGCGCGGGGACGGTGATCGCGGTGAAGCGGCGGACGGGGCCGGCGCCGTCGACCATCGCGGCCTCGTACAACTCCTTGGGGATGGACTGAAGTCCGGCGAGGTAGATGACGGCGTTGTAGCCGGTGTAGTGCCAGGTGAGCACCAGGACGACGGCCATCCGGGCCCAGAACGGCTGCCCGAGCCAGTCGACGCCGGACAGACCGACCGCCTGCAGCAGCCGGTTGACCGCGCCGTTGTCGGTGTTGAGCAGGAAGCTGAACATCACCCCGGTGGCGACCAGGCCGGTGACGGCGGGCATGAAGACGCCGAGCCGCCACACCGTACGCCAGCGCACGAGTGCCGAGTTGATGCCGACGGCCATCAGCAGGGCCAGTCCGAGCATCAGCGGGACCTGCACGACCAGGATCTCGCCGGTGTTGCGCAGGGCCGTCCAGAACAGCGGATCGTCCAGCAGGCGGCGGTAGTTGGCGAGTCCGGCGGCGCGGGTGGCGGTGCCGGAGCCGGTGGTGAAGGAGAGCAGCAGGGAGGAGACGACGGGGTAGGCCTTGAAGATCCCGAAGGTGATCAGGGCGGGGGCGAGCAGCAGGTACGGCAGGGCGGTGCGGCGCCGGCGGGAACGGCGGGGGGCGGAGCGGCGGGCTCGTACGGTGGCGGACTTGACGAAGGCCGGCCCCGGGGCGGCGGCGGATGGTCCTGCGGTGGACGGGGTGGTGGCGGCGGTCATGCGATCGTGCGTCCGGTCTGCTGGGCGAGCTGCTTGGCGGCGTCCTGGAGGACGGCGGCCGGGTCGCCGTCCTTGAGGAAGACCTTGGTCTGGGCGTCGCTGGCGAGCTTGAGGGCACGGGCGTAGTCGCCGGAGTAGTTGGTGGGGTCGCCGCCGTCGGTGGCGAGTTCGGCGAAGGTCCTCAGCGGGGAGTCGCCGCCGAAGTAGGCGCTGGGCTTGGCGTACGTCGGGTCGGTGTAGGCCGCGGTGAGGGCGGGGAAGACGCCGCCGGCGGTGAACATGGCGTTGACGGAGGCGGGGCGGGTGAGGGCGTACTCGACGAACTTCCAGGCGGCGCGGCGGCGCGGGCTGGAGGCGGCGACGGCCAGGTGGGTGGAGTTGACCAGGGCGGTGCGCTTGCCGCCGGGGGTGACGGCCGGGGGCTTGGTGAGACGCCAGTTGCCGCTCTGGTCGGCGAACTTGGTCTCCAGGTAGTGCGCGGCCCAGGCGGGCATCGGGGCGACGGCGAGCTTGCCGGCCTTCATCAGGTTGCGCCAGCCCTGGTCGCCGGAGGCGTCGCCGACCAGTCCGGCCTCGTGCAGGCGCTTGACGATGGTCAGGGCGCGCACGTCCGGCTCGGAGGCGAGGGTGACCTTCCCCTGGAGGTCGAAGTAGAAGGCGCCCTGGAGCTGCATCAGGGACTGCAGGAAGTCGAGGTCGGGGTCGGGGTTGGCGGTCTTGTTGATGCCGATGAGGTAGGTGCCGGGGTTGGCGGCCTTGAACCGGTCGGCGGCGGCGATCAGGTCGTCCCAGGTGGCGAGGGAGGCGGGGTCGATGCCCGCCTTGTCGAAGTAGTCCTTGCGGTAGAAGAAGCCGAGCGGGTTGACCTCCCAGGGCAGGGCGTAGGCGTGGCCGTCCTTGCCGGTGACGACCGGCCACAGGCCCTTGGCGAACTTGTCCTTGTGGGCGTCGGCACCGAGCGCGGAGAGGTCGGCCAGGCCTCCCGGGAACTTCTCCAGGTAGCCGGGCAGGTAGTCGCAGCCGATGTGCAGGACGTCGCCGAGGCCCTGGCCGCCGGCCGCCAGACCGACGGTGATCTTGTCCCAGATGGCGGGGTTGCCGATGTCCTGGACGTCGATCTTGATGCCGGGGTTGTCCTGCTCGAAGGCCGGGACGATCCCGCGCAGGGCCTCGGCGGCCGTCGCCCAGGACCAGACGGTGACCGTCCCGGTCTCGGCGTCCCCGCCCGAGGCGCCGCCGGAGCCGGAGTCGCCGCAGGCCGCGAGGGTGCCGCCGGCGGCGAGGGCCAGCAGGCCGGCTCCGGAGGCGCGGAGCAGGTCGCGTCGGGAAAGGTGTGACATTGCATTCCTCTCGATGGGGCGGTGGCGCTGGCGGGCTTGAGGGGCGCGGGCGCTGGGGTCGGCGTCGTTTTGAACGTTCAAATACACAAAACAAACCAGAACCAAACAGGTTCCAACGAGCGGGACACAGCAAACGCCCGTCCTCCTCGTGCCGTCAAGACCTGGGCACGGGAAGGACGGGCGCCGCAACCGTTCCGTTATCCGGCAGCCACGATCGACGTGCCCGTCAGGTCCACGCCCGGGGCTGCCGTCCGCCTGAACAGCACTGCGCGAGAAGTCGGCCGGACCGACTTCTCGCGCTTCACACCGCCGGCATCCTCGTCCGGTCAGCCCGTTGGACCCCGAGGAGGCAACTCAGGCCAGGCGCGCCACGGCCAGCTCCAGCGCGCGGTCGAGTGCCGCCCCGGCGTCGCACGGGACGTCGGGGCGGACGCCGGTACCCTCCCAGTTGGTGCCCGAGACCGGGTTGACCGCGCGGGCGACGGGCACGCTGAGCTCCAGGTGCGGGTGCACCGTCCAGCCCTCGCGCGGGTGGGCGCCGCCCCGGGTGGGCTCGCCGACGATCTCGGCGCGCCCGAGCTGCTGCAGGTCGTACGCGAGTTCCTCGCCCGCGGAGAAGGTGGTTCCGCTGGTCAGCACGTAGACCGGCTTGTCCGCGCCGAAGCGGGCACCCGGGACGAACGGGGGCGTCCAGGACTGCTCGGCCACCTCCCCCTGCCGCGAGACCAGGGTGTTGAGGTGGGTGCGGCCGTCCAGCAGGTACCCGCAGATGAAGGCCACCGTGTTCGGATCGCCACCGGCGTTGCGGCGCAGGTCCAGGATGAGGGCTCGGGCGGGGGCCACCAGGGACAGCGCCGCGGCCAGCGGCTGCGCCGCCCAGTCCAGCGGGAACGTCTTGGGCCCGATCTCCAGGACCGCGACGCCGCCGTCGAGGAGTTCCACCCGCGGCACACCGCCCAGCGAGGCATCGAACTCCCTGCGCATCGCGGCGAGCACCGCCGCGCCCCGCTCGCTCGGCACCGGCACCTCGTGGTGCTTCAGAGCCAGGTGCAGATCGCCGTTGACGGACCGCAGGTCGGCCGTGACCGCATCGGCCAACTCCTGCGCGGACTCGGTCCGGTAGGAGCCCTCGGCGCTGCGGCGCCGCAGCAGGTCGGCCAGCTGCCGGGCGGCATCGGGGAAGACGTAGTTCTCGCAGACCAGGTCGGCGATCGAGTCGACAACGACGGCGGCGTCCAGCGCGGAGGGCGATGTGGTGGAAGTCATGGGAGGGAGTAGACCAGCGACTTGCCAAAGCGTCAACCGTACTTAACGCTTGATCAGGTGAGTCATCAACCAGACGAAGACGTGCAGCGGATCAGCACGCCGCTGCAGCACACCGCACTCGCCCACCCGGTGCGCCAGCGCCTGCTCTTCGCCCTGAGCGCCCGGCCGTCCACGATCAGCCGACTCGCCGCACAGCTGGGGGTGAACAAGGGCAGCGTGTCCCATCACCTGAAGGTGCTGTGCGAGGCCGGGCTGGTCCAGGACGCGGGAACGCGAACGGTGCGCGGCGGCACCGAGAAGTACTACCGGCGGACCGCCGAACGACTCCTCGTCCCCGAACCGCAGGCCGAGGGCACGGCCGCGCTGTTCGGCGCCATCGCCCAGGAGTTGGACCGCTCACCCGTCGACCACCTCCTGGCGCTGCGCCACGTCCGGCTCAGCCCGGCCAAGGCGGCGCGGCTCGCCGAGGCGCTGGCCGCACTGGTCGACGAGACGGAGGAGGATCCGGAGGGCGAGCCGGTGCACGGCCTGCTGGTGACGCTCTACCAGCAGGCCGGCGCGTAGTGGGTCCGGCGCGAACCGCGGGCACGACGGCGTGGGAGCGCGCCGCTTCAGGAAGGCGGCTCAGCCGTTCCAGAGGCTCCGGAAGCGGTCGGGGGCCGCCGGATCGCGGTCGGCCGCCTGGACCGGTGGCCAGGCCCACTGCCGGACGCTGGTGCCCGGCACGCGGGAGAACCGGATCGTGCCCCGGGTGCCTTCGACCGCGATGCTCGGCCGGGCCTCGGCGATGCGACCCCGGTCCACGCCCTGTGAGCGCAGCGCCTCGGCGAGGACGGCGATCGTGTCGTAGCCCTCGAAGGCGACGAACGACGGCGCTGCGGCCAGCCGTTCGCGCAGTGCCGCCTCGACGCGTGCGCCGAGGGGGTCGAGGCGTTCGGGCAGGTAGCGCAGGAAGGGGATCGCGGCGCCGTCGCGGCCCAGCAGCGACGCCCACTCGGTGAACTCCGGCTGCCCGGCCGGGGCGCCGACCAGGACCCCGGCGAGATTGACCGTTCGTGCGTGCCGACCTACCGGCCGACCTCCCGCAGGCGGAGGTCCTCGACCGTCTCCCGCCTGATCAGCAGCCGGGCCCGGCCGTCCCGCACCGCCGCCACCGCCGGGCGGCCGACCAGGTTGTAGCCGGAGGCCATCGAGAGCTGGTACGCCCCGGCCGCCGGCACGGCCAGCAGGTCGCCAGGTCGCAGGTCGGCGGGCAGGGCGGCGTCGCGCACCAGGACGTCGCCGGCCTCGCAGTGCCGGCCGACCACGTCCACCCGGGCCGAGCCCGCCTCCGACCGCCGGCCCACCAGGCGGACGCTGTACGGCGATCCGTACAGCGCCGGGCGCGGGTTGTCGCTCATCCCGCCGTCCACGGCGACGAAGCAGCGGCCGTCCGCCGTGTGCTTGACCGACAGCACCCGGTACACCGCCACCGCCGACGGGCCGGCCACCGCGCGGCCGGGCTCCACCACCAGGCGCGGCACCGCCAGCCCGGTCTCGGCGCAGCGCACCGCCAGCCGGTCGGTGACCCGGACGGCGAACTCGGCGAGGTCCAGCTCCTCGTCGTCGGGCAGGTACTTGATGCCGTGGCCGCCGCCGAGGTCCAGCTCGGGCAGCTCGACGCCGTGCCGGTCCCGGACCTGCGCCAGCAGGCCGGCCAGCGCGTCCACCGCCCGTAGGTACGGCTCCACCTGGGTGATCTGTGATCCCAAGTGGCAGTGCAGACCGGCGAGTTCGAGGCCCGGCTGATCGAGCACCCGGGCGATGGCGTCCGCGGCGTCGCCGCCCTCGATCGGGAAGCCGAACTTCTGTCCGCCGACGCCGGTCCGCACCGCCGCGTGGTGCCCGGCCGCGATGCCCGGGACGACCCGCACCAGCACCTTCTGCGGGGTGTCGGCAGCCACCAGCGCGGCCAGCCGGGCGATCTCCGCCGGGCCGTCGATGACGATCCGCCCGACCCGCAGCCGCCGGGCCAGCCGCAGCTCCTCCGGGGACTTGGCGTTGCCGTGCAGCAGGATCCGCTGCGCCGGGAAGCCCGCCGAGACGGCCAGCCGGAGTTCGCCGGCGGAGCAGACGTCCAGGCCAAGGCCCTCGTCGGCCACCCAGTCGGCCATGGCGCTGCACAGGAAGGCCTTGGCCGCGTACAGCACGTCGGCGTGCGGCAGTGCCCGCCGGTAGGCCCGGGCGCGGGCCCGGACCTCGCCCTCGTCCAGCACGTACAGCGGGGTGCCGAACCGCTCGGCGGCCTCGGCCAGCCCGACCCCGCCGACCAGCAGGTCGCCGCTCCGGCCGGGCCGCGCCGAGGCCGGCCAGGGGCCGCCGAGCACGTCGGCGGGGGCGTCGGCCGCGGGGGCATCAGTGGTCGGGGTTGCGGTGGCGGGGCGGGCGATGAGCTGGGACATGGGGTGCTCCTGGGAAGGGGTCGGGGCGGCGGCCGGTTCAGTCCTCGAAGTGCATCGCGGTGCGGCAGTGCGCCGGGCGGGTGCGGATGCGGTCGCGGTCGGCCGGGGCCGGTTCCGGCGGCTCCGCGTGGGCGGTCCGCGACAGCAGACGGATCGTCCGCACCGGCGATTCGCCGGCCTCGACGGCCCCGTTGACGCCGAGAACGCCGATGGCGGTGGTGGCAGTGGTCATGGCGGGGATCCCTTCGGGCGGCGGGCCGTACGGCCGGACCCCTCCAGTGGAGACCCTGCGCACACCGACCGCACCCGTCCTTGACGCATGGCCTACGCCCCCGCCCCCGTCCTTGACGCCCCCCTGACAGCGGCCCGTTGACGGTGTCAGGGAGTCGTCAAGGACGGCCCGCACGCCGCCAAGGCCTCGTCAATGCGGGCATGGCGCGCCGGGCCCGGTGGTGTTCGTGCCGGGGCCGGGCTGCGCGGCATCCGCGCGCCGTCGGCGGACCGCCACGGCTGTCAGCAGGCCGTCAAGATGCGTCCCGGAGCCGTCATGACGGCGTCATGACGGCTCCGGCGGCGGTACGGACGGACCGGTTCCGCGGTTCACTGGAGTCATCCGAAGCAAGGAGTGCCTGACCGGGAGAACTCCACCGGGAGACCGCCGGGGAGACCCCACCCGAGAAACGGAGGCGAACGGCCATGACCGGGACCACCCGAGTGATCGTCGGCCTGAGCGGATCACTGAGCAGTCTGGCCGCCCTCTACCACGCCGTCGGCGAAGCGGCCCGGTACCGGGCGGTGCTGGTGCCCGTCGCAGCCTGGAGCGCCGACGGGCGGGACGACCTGCGCCCGCTCTCCGAACTGGAGCACGCCGCTCGCCGGCGCCTGGACATCGCCTTCGAGCAGGCCTACGGCGGCTACCCGTCCGGCCTGGTCATCCACCCGCTGGTGGTCAACACCGACCCCGGGCCCGCCCTGGTCGGCGCCGTCACCGGCCCGGACGACCTGCTCGTCCTCGGCGCCGCCACCCGCCGCCGCCTGGACCGGCTGCGCCACGGCTCGGTCGCCCGGCACTGCCGCCACCGGGCCGGCTGCCGCGTGGTCGAGGTCTCCCCCTCCGCCCTCCTCACCCGCCTCGAACTCACCGCCCGCACCGGCGCCCCGCTGCCCCTCCTGGCGCGCTGAGGCCGACTGAGGCCCCGCTGAGGCCGGCTGCCGCCCCACGTCCCGTGCCCCACGGCTCCCCGGCTCCCCGGCTCCCCGGCTGCCAACTTCGACAGGGCTGTCGAAGTTGGCATGCTCAGGCTATGCTGGTACGAGGTCCGACCCCTCCGAACCCGAGCTCCCCACCCCGTCGACGAACGTGCCCCACGGCACGCCCGACCGGAAGAAGGCGAGACCCGAGGCGTCCACGTGGCGACCAATCAGCCGACCAAGCAAGTGATCTGACGGTACGTCAACTCCGATCCGGCGTTTCACCGCCCGGCCCGCCCAAGCGTGCCCCGGACCGCCCGCCGCCGTTGTACGGAAGGTGAATCGCCGCACCCGCCCCGAAGCCCCGGCCACCCCGCCGAGGAAGAGGTTCCGCATGACGACGTCCCGGCTCCACCCGCGCCCCGGCGAGGCCGCGGTCCTCCTCACCGTGCTCGGCCTGCTCGTCCTGGAGGAAATCGCCCTGGGCATGGCCGAGGAGGACGACCGCCCCGTCATCGGCGGCATCCTGATCGGCGCCTCCGGCACCGGCCTGCTCGTCGTCGGCGCCGTCCTCCTCAGCCGCTGGCTCGACACCCGCCGCCCGCTCCCGCTGCCCCCGGTCGGCCCCAACGGCCGCGAATACAGCGCCCGCGCCCTCGAAGGCTTCCCGATGGAAGCCGTCCGCCCGCTGCTGCTCACCGAGAACGCACCCCAACTCGGCCAGCTCTACTCCGCGTGGATGCTCGCCCGCGCCGGCCGCCCCGCCCCCTGGATCGCCCGCCGCCTCGACATCCCGCTCGACGCCGCCCACCTCCTCGCCGACGCCGCCCGCTCACGGAAACCCGACCCCAGACTCGATCAACGCCACTGACCCGCCGCCGCGCCCCCGACGCCCGCTCCCGCGCCGGCACATCCACCGGAATCCGCGCCTACGAGGGATCCTCCACCGGCACCCGGGCGAGGGCGGCACGGACGACGTCCGCAAGGTCTCGATCGACCACGCCCCACTCATGAAGCCACGAGTGGATCTGCCGGGCGGACCTTCCGAGTCGATCTTCCTCTCTCAGCAACAGGGCCAACGAGGACGGCCTACTGGACGATCTCGCGAAGGACCGAACCAAATCCTCCGCCTCCCGCAGGGAGACATCGGCCGGGAGCGTCTCCGTCGACACCGGGATCCCGCACGCCTTGAGGCGAGCCACGAGCTCTTCCGGGTTCCGCCCCGTCGCGCTCGCCGCCATGATCAGGTCGGCGAACGGCACGACACTGCCGACCTCCGTGTTCGGCCACTTCATCGGGCCGTGGCCGGAGAGCAGTTGGAAGTCCAGGAGGGAATTCACCTCCGGCGCATTCATGGGAACGTGGAATCCATAGGTCCGATACCGATCGATCGCCTCCTGCAGCGTGAACACACCACGTCCGACAACCGCGAAGAGGCGTCCATAGGAAAGGCTGTCAAACCACCGGAACCCGCCCGTCTTGTCCCTGAAGAGCTCCACGTCCTCGGCACTGGCGTCCGCGGGCAACGACGGAACCGGGATTCCCACAGCCGTCAGCCGATCGATGACGTCAGCCACACCGATCGACTCGGTCGCCGCGGCTTGCAGCACGTGGACCACGGACGCCGTCTTCGAGCGGTTGAGCCAGGGGCTCGTGCCGTTGAGGCGTACGCTGAGCGACCTCACGTCATCACTGGACGGGAAGTCCGGAAGTCCTGTGGCATCAGCCGCGATTCCGTACTTGGCAAAGGCAGCACAGGCCTCAGAAGTCGAAATCCCGAGCACCGAACTCGCCTTCGCCAGATGCCCTGGCGCAACCGAGCCATCCTGCTCGAACGGCGTTCCGAACACCGACATGCCCTTGAGGCCTCCCCGCAGGAGCACCGGATCGGCCACCATCGCCGCAGCCGTCTTCGACACCTCGGCGGAAACGACCACGCCACGGCTGGTCAGACGTTCGACGACATCCTCCATCGGCTCACTTCCGAACATCGAGAGCTGGACCAGCACGGCTACACCGATCGGCCGATCGAATCCGCCACCACCGGACGGTGAGGCTCTCCCGTCGCCATCTTCAAGCCCGAGCGCAGCAGCCCGTTCACGCACCTCCTCATGAGTCAGGCCCAACTCGGCGGCCACCTCGGCGAGCCAGCTCTCGGATACCGACTCCCTCCAGGTCCGTGCCTGGCGGCGAGAACCTCGCGTGATCAGGAGGGCCGAGTCGGAAGGCTTCGCCAATCGGATGTCTCGGGTTGCGAGAGCCTCTGCGGGCACACCTGCCAACCGTTCCAGTCGGTCTGTCCTCCCGTGCGCCATCAGCCTCCAGAGGAGCACGTGATCCGATGGCGTCGCGCTCTCCTGGTTCCTCCGGTTCTCCTCCGGGTCGAGTCCGATCCCGACGTAGCCAAGAATCCTCCGGTCTGCGGGGAAGAGTCCCGCTCTTCCCAGGTCGAACGCGATCCCTTGTGACGTCAGCCGGCAGCCCTGACGTACCGCCTCCGCTGCCACCAGATCGGCGAGCTGAATGCAGTCGTCAGTGAGCCGACCGACCCATTCCATTCCGAACAATCCCGAATCGGACCTGACGAGTTCACCGGCCCCTTCGGCCAACAACGCGCCGACCGTTCCCGACGTGTCGTCGATGACCCGTCGCCGATCCACCGACATCTTCCCCGGCGCGAAGCGGCCGGAGAGGTTCACCACGGCACCCGCAAGGCTGTCTTTCCACGGCGAGAAAACTCCTCGCCTCACCTCCGGTTCGACCAGCAGGCCGTCGACCAACAGCGCTCCGCCTTCCTCGCACCAGACCACGTGCGCACCTTCCGGAGCGTCCTTCCACGAAACCGTCACGCCGTGCGCGTCGAGGCCGAAGGTCTCGTTCTCAGGCGCCGACCGGGGCCTGAATACTCCCGGTTCCCAGACCGATCCGCGCTCGCCATGGACGACGGTGGTGCGGAACTCCGCTACTCCCAGCAGGCGTTCGAGGACGTCGAGGGCGGACCAGGTCTCCTCCAGGTCGATGTCGTCCCGCAGGTACAGGCGGACGGTGGTGCCGGGCTTGCGGCAGCTGTCCTCGCGTTCGGTGATGCGGAAGAGGTGGCTGGGGCCGTAGATGGAGACCTCCAGCCGCGGGCCGATCCGGCCGGTGGCGTCCATGCGGCAGGTGGTGACCTGGATCTCGTCCGCGAGCATGAAGTAGCTCAGCACGCCGATGCCGAAGCGGCTGTTGGGGTACAGCTCGACGGGCGGATCAGCCTTGCGCCATTCGGCGCGTTCGAGTTTGAAGTCCAGTTGCTCCGCGAAGCGGGCACCGGCGTTGGAGAACACTCCCCGCAGCTCGGATTCGCCCATGCCGACGCCGTTGTCCTCGCACTCCAGGTAGGCGCGGCCGTCATGGTCCACACTCTGGCGGAAGTCGATGCGGCCGTCGTAGGTGAACCTGGCGCCGAGGGTGTTGGTGCGGTCCAGGTACTCCGTCCTGGCCCGGCGGTAGCGGCAGGCGTCGAGGGCATTCTGGTAGAGCTCGCGGACTGCCAGGTCCCGGTCCCGGTAGAGCTCCACGCCCATCAGCAGGCTGCGTACCCGGCGTTCGTCCAACCGGAACCTCGCCCAGCCGGTGAAGGCACCGGCGGCGGGGGCGGCCTCGTCGGAGGTGAGACGGGTGGGGAGCGGGTGCCCCACCAGCACGCGGCGGACGGCGTGGAGGAGTTCGTCGGCCCTGGCCGTGTACTCGCGCAGGCCTTCGACCACCGCCTCGTGCCGGCACTCCGCTCGCAGCACCGGCAGGTCGTAGGAGCCGCCCCAGACCGCCAGTTCGAGGGTCTCCCGCAGGTCGGCGAGGTCGACTTCGTGCGGGATGCCGAGATGTTCGGCGACGATGTCGGGCAGGGCCGTCATCTCGATGGCGGTGCCGTAGGCAAGGGCGAGAATGAGCGCCAACCTCGGTTCCCGGACGTGCTGTTCGCCGGGGGCGCGCAGGTGGTCGTCCTCGCGGAGGCCCGCGAGGTAGTCGCGGTTGGTGACGTCGGGGCCTCGGCGGAGGCCGTGCAGGAGGGCGCAGATCCGCTTGAGCGCGAAGGTCTCGCCGAGTTCGTCCAGCACCGGCAGTCGGTCGAGGATTTCGCGGACACCCTCGGGATCGGCCAGGTCCTCGTGCTGGTCGAGCCAGCGGTGGTAGAGCCACCAGCCGATGGGGGCGGCGGAGTCGGGGCGGGTGCGGGTGCGGTGGGTGAGCAGGTCGTAGGACTCGATGAACTGCTCGTACGCCGCCCGGTCGCCCTCGGGGGCCGCCGTGGGCCGGAGGTCGGTCGGGCGTACGGTCGTCCGGGCGGCGGCCAGCTGCAGGGAGCGGACCCGGTAGAGGAAGGGGACGACCGCCAGCAGCGCCGCCTCGGCCGGGTAGAGGTCGAGCGAGCCGTCCCCGAGCAGCCAGCCGACGCGCGAGGCGAAGCGGACGGCGATACCGGGGTCCTGCCAGGGGTCGTCCGCGAGGTCGTCCGCCCGGTCCACCGCGTCGCGCAGCCGGGCGAGTCGGCGGACGGCCGCGAGTGCGGCCCGCCGGTACGTCTCGGCATCCCGACCGGCCCGTACGTGCTGCCAGGCGCGGGATTCCGCGGCGCCTCGCACCCACGGGTCGTCCCCGTCCTTCACGGCCGGCGGACGCCGCCCGTCCAGGTAGACGTTGCCGATGTACCCGGCCTGGACGGCGTCCCCGTGCACCGTGCCGTTCATCGTGTTCGAGCTGTCGACCACCGCTCGTGCCCCTCCCCGCGTGCAGGGCACGAGCGTAGGGCAAACCCGGGGTCAGGGTGCGGTGGTGAGCGTGACCCGCTTGGCGTCGGCCGCGGCCGCCGGGGTGGCGCCGATGTTGGTGACGGTGGCGGTCAGGACGGCGTCGGTGTCGGGGATCCAGTTGAAGGTCTTGGACTGGACGATGAACTGCCGTTGCTGCGGCGTCCCGTCGCAGATCACGTCCTTCTCGGCGGTCCGGCTGGAGCCGAAGCCGATCGCGGAGGAGTCCTGCGGGTCCTTCTGCTCGACGGAGACGGTGAGGGAGCGGGCTTCGGCCGCCACCGTGCAGAGGTAGCTGACGTCGACGCGGACCCTCCCCGGCTGTTTCGGGTCGATCTTGGCGCCACCGAGCGTCACCGTGGTGGTGGCGGCGGCGGGGGCGGGGTCGGTGGTGCCGGCGGCCCCGGCGGGGGCGGCGAGGCCGGCGAGGGACGAGGTGAGTACCGTCAGGACGATCCAACGATGCACTGCAGCCTCCCTGAACCGAGGACGTGGTGCGGCCGACGCTAATCGCCCGGCCGGACCACCGCGCGCCGAGGACGTCCGGCCGTCATACCAACAGCCGAGTCCCGCGCCCCCGAGCCGGGCGCCGCACCCCTCGCCACCTCATCCCCGCCACCTCACCTCCGCCGCAGCCAGACCGCCCAGGTCAGCACCGAGCAGAACACGTACGCCCCCAGGAACCCCAGGTACGCCGCGTCCCCGTTGTGGCTGGCGAGGAAGGACTGCCGGAAGGCCAGGTTCACCAGCACCCCGCCGAACGCCCCGATCGCCCCCGCGAGCCCGATCAGCGCGGCTGACCGGCGGCGGGAGTCGGCCTCGGCGGTCGCCGGGTCGGCGCCGGCCGCGACCGCCGAGCGGGCGAGGGCCTGGTAGTGCGCCGGGATCATCTTGTACGTGGAGCCGTTGCCGATGCCGCTGAGCACGAAGAGGGCGATGAAGCCGGCCAGGAACAGCGGCAGCGAGCCCGCCCGGGACGCGGCCAGGACGACGGCCGTCCCGGCGCCCATGGCGAGGAAGGTGCCCAGGGTGACGACCGCCCCGCCGTAGCGGTCGGCGAGCCGTCCGCCGACCGGCCGCAGCAGCGAGCCGAGCAGCGGCCCGAGGAAGGTGAGCGCCGCCGCCTTGACCGGGGTGTCGAAGCGCTCGTGGAACTGCACCTGGAGTACCTGCCCGAAGGCGAAGCCGAAGCCGATGAACGAGCCGAAGGTCCCGATGTACAGCGTGGAGACGGCCCAGCCGTACGGGTCGCGGGCGACCTCGCGCAGCGCCCGCCCCTCCCCCGAACGGGGGCCCGCCACCGCCAGGTTGTCCATCCGCCGCCACGCCCCGGCCGCCGCGAGCACGATCAGCGGCAGGTAGAGCAGCGGCAGCAGCCGGGGGTGGGTGGCGCCGGCGGTGGCCAGCACCAGCAGGCCCAGCAGTTGCACGGCCGGGACGCCGAGGTTGCCGCCGCCCGCGTTGATGCCGAGTGCCCAGCCCTTGAGCCGGTGCGGGTAGAAGGCGTTGATGTTGGCCATCGAGGAGGCGAAGTTGCCGCCGCCGACGCCCGCCACGCAGGCCACGGCCAGCAACGTCCCGTACGGGACCCCGGGTTGCAGCACGAGGGCCGCGAGCCCGGTGGGGACGAGCAGCAGCAGGGCGCTGATCACCGTCCAGGTGCGGCCGCCGAAGCGGGCGACGGCGAAGGTGTACGGCAGGCGCAGCAGGGCGCCGAGGGCGGTCGGCAGGGCGGTGAGGGTGAACTTGCCCGCGGTGTCGATGTGGTACTCGGGGCCGAGGAAGAGGACGAGCACCGACCAGAGGCTCCACACCGAGAAGCCGATGTGTTCGGAGAGCACGGAGAAGACCAGGTTGCGGCGGGCGACCCGGGCGCCGGTGCGCTCCCAGAACTCCTCGTCCTCCGGGTCCCAACTCTCCAGCGGGGAGGGCGTTCTCGTGTCGAGGACGG
This sequence comes from Streptomyces sp. 1114.5, assembly GCF_003635085.1. NCBI lineage: Bacteria > Bacillati > Actinomycetota > Actinomycetes > Kitasatosporales > Streptomycetaceae > Streptomyces > Streptomyces sp. 1114.5. The sequence continues at coordinate 3,982,281 of NZ_RBXE01000001.1, read as the reverse complement.
TGGTCATGCGGCGCTCTCCTCGGGGTGGATCCGGACCGGCCAGCGCCGGAGCACGGCGGGGGTGCCGTCGGGGGTGGTGTCCTCGTCCAGGCAGCGTCCGTCGGTGAGGTCGTAGACCTGCTTGTACATGGGGGAGATGAGGGTGGGCCGGTCACCGCGGTTGCCGAGCAGGCCTCGGGAGAGGACGGGGGCGCCGCTGAACGGGTCGAGGTTGTCGACGGCGTGGAGGGTTCCGGCGCGGTCGCGGAACAGCGCGACCTGGTCGTGGTCGGGCAGCAACACGGCGACGCCGCGGCCGGGTTGGAGGTCGGCGAGGGTGCAGACGGTCTGCCAGTCGCTGCCGTCGTGGATCTGTACGGTCACGGGGTGAGCACCTCCGGTCGGGCCCCGGCGACGAGCACCGGGGAGGCGAGGGTGTGGCCGGCCTCGCCGGGGCGGGCGGGGCGGATCTGGCCGCGTTCGGGGACGAAGGTCACGGCGGGGTCGGGGGTGCCGGGCGCGTTGACGAAGGAGGCGAAGCGGCGCAGCCGTTCGGGGTCGGCGAGGGTTTCGGCCCATTCGTCCCGATAGCCACCGACGTGACGCTCCATCAGGTCGTCGAGCTCGGCGGCGATGCCGAGGGAGTCGTCCAGGACTACGGCCCGCAGGTGGTCCAGGCCGCCCTCCAGCCGCTCCAGCCAGACCGAGGTGCGCTCCAGGCGGTCGGCGGTGCGGATGTAGAACATCAGGTAGCGGTCGATGGTGCGGATGAGGGTGTCGCGGTCGAGGTCGGCGGCGAGCAGGTCGGCGTGGCGGGGGGTCATGCCGCCGTTGCCGCCCACGTAGAGGTTCCAGCCGGCCGAGGTGGCGATGATGCCGAAGTCCTTGCTCTGTGCCTCGGCGCACTCGCGGGCGCAGCCGGAGACGGCGGCCTTGAGCTTGTGCGGGGAGCGCAGTCCCCGGTAGCGCAGCTCCAGTTCGATGGCGAGGGTGGTGGAGTCCTGGACGCCGAAGCGGCACCAGGTCTCGCCGACGCAGGACTTCACGGTGCGCAGCGATTTGCCGTAGGCGTGTCCGGACTCGAAGCCGGCGTCGACCAACCTGCGCCAGATGGCCGGGAGTTGGTCGACGGTCGCGCCGAACATGTCGATCCGCTGGCCGCCGGTGATCTTGGTGTAGAGGCCGTGGTCGCGGGCGATCTCGCCGATGGTGATCAGGCCCGCGGGGGTGATCTCGCCGCCGGGCACCCGGGGGACGACCGAGTAGGAGCCGTTGCGCTGGAGGTTGGCGAGGAAGTGGTCGTTGGAGTCCTGCAACGCGCCCTGTTCGCCGTCCAGGATGTGGCCGTTGCCGAGGCTGGCCAGGATGGAGGCGACGGTCGGCTTGCAGATCTCGCAGCCCTCGCCGCCGGTGCCGTACCGGGCGAGCAGTTCGGAGAAGCCGGCCACCCCGGTCACCCGGACGATCTCGTACAACTCGGCCCGGGTGTGCGTGAAGTGCTCGCACAGGCCGGTGCTGGTGCTGACTCCGGCGGCCGCCAACTCCTCCTTCACGACGGTGCCGAGCTGTTTGAGGCAGCTGCCGCAGCCGGTGCCGGCCCGGGTGCACTTCTTGACGGCGGCGACGCTGTCGGCGCCCTGGTCGCGGACGGCGGCGCGCACCGCGCCCTGGGTGACGTTGTGGCAGGAGCAGAGCACCGCGTCGTCGGGCAGGACGACCGGTCCGGCGATCCCCGCGAATCCGGCGGGCAGGACGAGCTGTTCGGGGGCGACGGTGAGCGGCTTGCCGGCGACGGCGAGCGGGCGCAGGGTGCCGTAGCCCTCGGTGTCGCCGACCAGGACGCCGCCGAGCAGGGCGCCGTCGGCGCCGATGACGAGCTTGCGGTAGACGCCGCTGCGGCTGTCGCTGTAGAGCACGTCGAGGGCGCCTTCGGCGGTGCCGTGGGGGTCGCCGAAGCTGGCGACGTCCACGCCGAGCAGCTTGAGCTTGGTGGAGGTGTCGGCGCCGGTGAAGCCTTCGCCCCTCGGGGTGGCTCCGTCGGGCTGCGCGATGGTGCGGGCCGCCGTCTCGGCCATCTGGTAGCCGGGGGCGACCAGGCCGTAGACCCGGCCGTCGGCGGCCTGGGCGCACTCGCCGATGGCGAGGATCGCCGGGTCCTCGGTGCGGCAGTGCGCGTCGACCACCACGCCGCCGCGCGGGCCGACGGGCAGTGCGCAGTCCCGGGCCAGCTGGTCGCGGGCGCGCACGCCGGCCGAGAACACCACGAGGTCGGCGGGGAGTTCACGTCCGTCGGAGAGCGCGAGGGCGCGGACCCGGCCGTCCGGGCCGGTGAGCACGCCGCCGGCACCGGCGCCGGTGTGGACGCTGACGCCCAGGTCCTCGATCTTGCGGCGCAGCGCCGCGCCGCCACCGTCGTCGACCTGGACGGCCATCAGCCGGGGCGCGAACTCCACGACGTGGGTGTCCAGTCCGCCGGCCCGCAGGGCGCCGGCCGCCTCCAGGCCGAGCAGTCCGCCGCCGACCACCACGCCCGTTCGGGCGGTCTCGGCCTGGGCGCGGATGGCGTCGACGTCCTCGATGGTCCGGTAGACGTGGCAGCCGGGGGCGTCCGCGCCGGGCACCGGCGGCACGGAGGGCACCGAACCGGTGGCCAGCACCAGGACGTCGTACCGGACGTGGGTGCCGGACCGGGTGCGCACCAGCTGCCGCTCCCGGTCGATCGCGGTGGCCGGGTCGCCCAGGCGCAGGTCGATGCCGTGCTCGGCGAGGAAGCCGTCCGGGCAGAGCGCGAGGTCGTCGGCGGTGCTGCCGGAGAACAGTGCGCTGAGGTGGACCCGGTCGTAGGCGGGCCGGGGTTCCTCGGCGAGGACGGTGACCCGCCAGCCGCGGGCGGCCGGCTGTTCGGTCCAGGCCTCCAGGAAGCGCTGGCCGACCATGCCGTGGCCGACCAGGACGAGGTCCCGGGTACTGCGGTGGTCAGTGGTCAACGCATGTCTCCAGTCATCGCAGTTCCTTGGGTGAGCAGGTGCAGGGGGTGGCCGGCGAGTGCGCCGTCGTCGGCGAAGGCGCCGGCCAGCGCGTCCACGGTGGCCAGGTCGCCGAGCAGGATGGCGCCGACCAGGCGGTCGCCGCGCAGGACGAGCTTCTTGTAGCTGCCGCGGGTGGCGTCGGTGAGCCGCAGCACGTCCAGGCCCGGGTCGAGGGTTTCGTCCACGGTGCCGAAGGCCGCGTACTCCAGGCCGCCGGTGCTGAGCCGGGCGCGCGGGCGGGTGCCGGGGTAGCGGGCGTCCGGTTCGGCGCCGGAGAGGCGGCGGGCGAGGACGTCGGCCTGTTCCCAGGCGGGGCCGGCCAATCCGTGGACGGTGCCGCGGTGTTCGGCGCAGTCACCGACGGCGTGCACGTGCGGGGCGACCGCCAGGGCGTCGTCCACCAGCACGCCGGTGGCGACGGGCAGTCCGGCGGCGTGCGCGAGCGCGGTGCGCGGGCGGGTGCCGCAGGCCAGCACGACCAGGTCGCAGTCGAGCCGGTAGCCGCCGGCCAGCTCCACCGCCCCGACCCTCTCGCCGCCGTGGACGGCCCGGGCCCGGTTGCCGGTGTAGCACTCGACGCCGAGCGCCCGCAGCCGCTCCCGCAGCACCTCGGCCGCCTCACCGTCGAGTTGACGTTCGATCAGATGCGGTGCCTGGTGGACGATTTCGGTGCGCACGCCGAGCGCCGCCAGCGCCCGGGCGGCGCTCACCCCGAGCACCCCGCCGCCGATCACCACGGCCCGCTTGGCGCCGACGGCCTCCTCGGCGAGGCGGGCGCAGTCCTCCACGGTGCGCAGCGTGTGCACGCCCTCGATCAGCGTGTGCCCGCCCCCGGCCGGCCCGTGCCGGTCGGCGCGGCGCAGTCCGCGGACGGGCGGCAGCACCGGGTTGGCGCCGGTGGCCAGCACCAGTTCGTCCCAGGCCTCGGTGCTGCCGTCGGCCAGCCGAAGCGTCCGGACCCGCGGGTCGAGCGCCACCACCTCGCACCCGGGCCGGGCCGTCGCCCCGCCGAGCGGCAGCGCGATCGACTCGGCGTCGTAGCGCCCCGTCAGCACCTCGGCGAGCAGCACCCGGTTGTACGGGGCGCGCGGCTCGGCGCCGTACACGGTGACGGTGCCGGGCCCGCCGAGCGCGCCGTACCGTTCGGCGAAGCGGGCGGCCGCCATGCCGCCGCCGACCACGGCGATCCTCGGGGTCACGTCGTCACCTCTTTCAGGACCGGCTCCACCCGCACCGCGCAGAGCTTGAACTCCGGCATCCGCGACACCGGGTCGAGCGCCGGATTGGTGAGGCTGTTGGCCCTGCCGGCGCCCGCCCAGTGGAAGGGCATGAACACGGTGTCCGGCCGGATGGCGTCGGTGACCCGCGCCGGGGCGACGGCCCGGCCGCGCCGGCTGGTGACCGCGACCGGCTCGCCGTCCGCGATCCCGAGCCGTTCGGCGAGCCGGGGGTGCAGTTCGACGTACGGGCCGGGCGCGGCCGCGTTGAGCTCGGCGACCCGGCGGGTCTGCGCGCCGCTCTGGTACTGGGAGAGCACCCGGCCGGTGGTCAGGTACAGCGGGTACGCCGCGTCCGGCTCCTCGCCGGCCGGGCGGTGGGTGACGGCGGCGAAGCGGGCCCGGCCGTCCGGGGTGGCGAAGCGGTCCAGGAACAGCCGCCGGGTGCCCGGGTGGTCGGCGGACGGGCAGGGCCAGAACACCCCGTCCTCGGCGGCGATCCGGGCGTAGCTGATGCCTGCGTAGTCGGCGTCGCCGCCGGCCGAGGCACGGCGCAGCTCGTCGAAGGCCCGCTCGGCCTCGACCGGGAAGCCGTCCGCCGGGAAGCCCGCCGGCACGCCGAGCCGGGCGGCCAGCTCGCGCAGCACCCACAGTTCGCTGCGCACGCCCTCCGGCGGGTCGAGGGCGCGTCGGCGCAGGATCACCCTCCCCTCCAGGTTGGTGGTGGTGCCGTCCTCCTCGGCCCACTGGGTGACGGGCAGGACGACGTCGGCGAGCCGGGCGGTCTCGGAGAGCACCAGGTCGGCGACGACCAGCAGGTCCAGGGAGCGCAGCCGCTCGGTGACGTGCCCGGCGTTCGGCGCGGACACCGCCGGGTTGGAGCCGGCCAGCAGCAGCGCCCGGACGCCGTCGGGCCGGCCGAGGCCGTCCAGCAGCTCGTACGCGGACCTGCCCGGGCCGGGGATCGTCGCGGGGTCGACGCCCCAGACGGCGGCGACGTGGGCGCGCGCCGCCGGGTCCTCGATCGAGCGGTAGCCGGGCAGTTGGTCGGCCTTCTGGCCGTGCTCGCGCCCGCCCTGGCCGTTGCCCTGGCCGGTCAGGCAGCCGTAACCGCTGTACGGGCGGCCGGAGTTGCCGGTGGCCAGGCACAGATCGATCCAGGCGCCGACGGTGTCGGTGCCCTTGCTGTGCTGCTCGGGGCCGCGCGCGGTGAGCACCATGCCGGTCTCCGCCTCGCCGAACATCCGGGCCGCCTCGCGGAGCCGGTGGGCGGGGACACCGGTGATCCGCTCCACCCGGTCCGGCCAGTGGGCCATCGCCGCGGCGCGGGCCTGCTCGAAGCCGGTGGTCCGCTCGGCGACGAACTCCTCGTCCACCAGGCCGTCCGCGATCACCAGGTGGAGCAGGCCGAGGGCCAGCGCCAGGTCCCCGCCGGGGCGCGGCTGCAGGTGCAGGTCGGCGAGTTCGGCGGTGCAGGTGCGGCGCGGGTCGACCACGATCAACCGGCCGCCGTTCTCCCGCAGTTCGCGGAAGTAGCGGACGGCCGGCGGCATCGTCTCGGCCGGGTTGGCGCCGACCAGGATCAGGCAGCCGGTGTGCGGGATGTCCTCCAGCGGGAACGGCAGCCCGCGGTCCAGGCCGAAGGCCCGGCGGTGCGCGGCGGCGGCCGAGGACATGCAGAACCGGCCGTTGTAGTCGATGTTGGCGGTGCCCAGCACCACCCGGGCGAACTTGCCCAGCAGGTACGCCTTCTCGTTGGTCAGCCCGCCGCCGCCGAACACACCCACCGCGTCCGGCCCGTGCTCGGCCCGCACCCGCGCCAGCCCGTCGGCGACCCGGTCCAGCGCCTCCGGCCACCCGGCCGAGCGCAGCGGCCCGCCGGGGCGGTCGCGCAACAGCGGGCCGGTCAGCCGGACGTCCCGGGCCAGCAGGGCGGGCGCCGAACGGCCCTTACCGCAGAGCGCGCCCCGGTTCACCGGGAAGTCCGGGCGCTCCAGCACCTCGACTCCTCCGCTGCCTCCGGTCACACCGGTCGCCAGCCGCATGCCGCACTGCAGCGAGCAGTACGGGCAGTGCGTGTCGGTGGCCGCGGCGGGGGCCGTGGCGGGGGCGGCGGTGCTGGTCGGCGTCATGCCGAGAAAGGTGACGGCCCGCTGTTTCACGACCGGGTCACGGATGTTGCGGCCGCGGTACGCCTCGCTCACGACATTCCGGCACCGGGGTGCACGGCCGGACATCTGCCGTAACCGGAGCGGCACTTTCGCTTACCGTCGGGTGACGGCCGGGCAACGCCCCCGAAACACCCTCGCCGCAGGCTGACCCGCATGGCAGCAACCCTCACCCAGCCCGGACCGCTCACCGGCTTCACCATCGGGGTCACCGCCGCCCGCCGCCGCGAGGAGCTCACCGCCCTGCTCGCCCGGCGCGGCGCCCAGGTGGTCGAGGCGCCGGTGCTGCGCATCCTGCCGCTCGCCGACGACCTCGCCCTGCGCGAGGCCACCGACCGCTGCCTGACGGGCCCGCTCGACTACGTGGTGGCCACCACGGGCGTCGGCTGGCGCGGCTGGATGAGCGCGGCCGAGGGCTGGGACCGCGGCGCCGCCCTCGCCGAGGCCTGCCGCGGCGCAGTGGTGCTCAGCCGCGGCCCCAAGGCCACCGGCGCCGTCCGGGCCAGCGGGCTGAACGAGGGCTACTCCCCCGGCACCGAGGCCACCGACGAACTGCTCACCTGGTTGCTCGCCCGCCCCCTGGCCGGGCGCCGGATCGCCGTCCAGGAGCACGGGGTCCGCCTCGACGCCTTCGCGGCCGCGCTGCGCGAACGCGGCGCCGAGGTGATCTCCGTCCCGGTCTACCGCTGGGCGCCCCCGGAGGACCCGGGCGCGGTACGAAGACTCCTCGACCAGACCGTCCGCCGCCAGGTGCACGCCCTCACCTTCACCAGCGCGCCCGCGATCACCGCACTGCTGGCCGCCGCCGAGAGCGAGGGGCTGTACGAGGCGCTGATCGACGCCCTGCGCGCCGACGTCCTGCCGGTGTGCGTGGGAAGCCTGTGCGCCCGCCCGCTCACCGACCTGGGACTGCCCGCCGTCCACCCCGAACGCGGCCGGCTCGGCTCCCTCGTCCGACTGCTCGCCGAGGTCCTGCCGGTCCGCACCAGACGTGAAGTCGACCTCGCCGGGCAGCGGTTGACCCTCCAGGGGAACGCCGCCCTGGTCGACGGCGAAAGCCACTGGCTCAGCCCGCGCGGCGCCGCCGTGCTCCGCGCCCTCGCCGAACGCCCCGGCCGGGTCCTCAGCCGCGCCGAACTCCTGCGCGCCGCCTGGCCGGACGCCACCGCCGACGAACACGCCGTCGAAGCGGCGGTCGGGCGCCTGCGCGCCGCCCTCGGGCCGCACGCGGCGCTGATCCGCACCGTTCCCAAGCGGGGCTATCGGCTGGCGGCGGGCTGATGCTGCTCGCCGTCGCTCATGGAAGCCGAGACCCGGCAGCGGTCACCTCGGTACGGGCGCTGCTGCGGGTGGTGCGCACCCTGCGCCCCGAACTGCCCGTCCGCTGCTGCTTCCTGGACCTCGCACGCCCCTCGCTTGAGGACGCCCTCGCCCAACTCGCAGGCCGCCAGCCGATCCTGGTCCCCCTGCTCCTCGGCACCGGCTACCACCTGCGGGTCGACCTCCCCGCCGCCCTCGCAGCGGCCGGCCTCCCCCGCACCCACCTCGCCCCCGCCCTCGGCCCCCACCCCCTGCTCGCCGAAGCCCTGGCCGACCGCCTGACCGAGAGCGGAGCCCCGCCCCAGGCCCCAGTGGTGCTGGCCGGCGCCGGCTCCTCCGACCCCACCGCCCTCGCCGACACCGAGCGAATGGCCCACCTCCTCGCCACCCGCCTCGGCCGCGACGTCACCCCGGCCCACCTCTCCGCAGCCACCCCCACCCCCCGCCAGGCAGTCGCCACCCTCCAAGCCGCCGGCCACCCCGCCGTCGCCCTCGCCACCTACCTCCTCTCCCCCGGCTTCTTCGCCCGCCGCGCCACCGGTACCGGAGCAGCCTGGACCACCGCCCCCCTGGCCGCCCACCCCGCCGTGGCCCGGCTGGTCCTCCACCGCTATGACCAAGCCCGAGCGGCAATACCCCTGAGGTCCGCCGCCTGAGCCGCCCTACGCCGTCAGGTGGTCGAACTCGCCCGCCTTGACGCCGCCAAGGAAGCCCCGAAGCGCGTCAGGAGTGGTGGTGATGATGGTGCCGGGGTCATCACTCTCACGGAGCTTGATGGCGCGGTCAGGAGCTGCGGCAAGGTAGATGCAGTTGGCCGACTCAGAGCTGTAACTGGACTTCTGCCAGTTGAGGCGTTCCATGGCGCGCTTCCTCTCAGGTGTCCTTCTCGATGCGGGCAATGAGATCACGTGACTTCACGGGGTCGAGGGCGAAGGCTTCCATGATGTCCAGGACCTTCCGGTACCTCACCAGTTGCGCATGGGCATCAAGGAACTCGGAGCCGTGATACGTGTCAAGCTGCACGGTGTCGAGTTGCTGCACTGTTGCGGAGCAGTAGACGATGGACTGCCCGGAACCCGGGAACGTGCCTGCACCGAAGGGAATTACGAGAACCGAGACGTTTTCGTGCGTGCTCGCCTCGATGAGATGCCTGAGCTGTTCCCGCGCAACGGCCGGGCCGCCGAAGGCCATCCGCAGGGCCGCTTCATGGACAATCGCCGTGAGCGGGATAGCCCGCTGGCCATAGAGGACGACCTGCCGTTTGATCCGGTACGACACCCGGTGTTCCACCTCGTGCGGCACCAGAGGCGGTACGAGGTTGCCGGCGAGCACACGCGCCTGGTCAGCCGTCTGCAGGAGACCAGGAATATGAACTACTGAGGCGATGCGCATCGCCGTCGCGTGGTGTTCCATCTCGGCAAGATCGAGCATGCTCGGCGGCAGGATGTCACGATACTCCTCCCACCACCCCCGAGTCCGCCTACCGGTCATCCCGGCCAGAGCGTCGATCAGGTTCTGGTCCGTGCACGTGTACGCGCGAGCGAACGCGCGTACACGATCCGCACTCACGGCGTAGCGGCCGGCTTCGATTCGGCTCATGTGGGCCTGACTCACACCGACGAGAGCTGCGGCGGCAGTTGAGCTGAGCCCAGCGTTCTCGCGAAGTTTGCGCAGCTCAACGCCGAGACGTTGCTGACGCAACGTCGGGGCATCGCTCGATGCCATCGCGATCCTCCCGTTCACTAGCCGGAGTGAAATAGCAAGTCTTCAATGGACTACATGGAAAGTATGCCACGCTGGCGCTACCGTATGGCGTGGATCACTTACCAAGAGTGCTGTCCGGTAGCTCACCCATGCCTTGAGGCAGGAGACTTCCATGACCGCTACGCCCTCACCAAACCCGCACCCGGTCACGCCTGAACTGGTGGTCGACCAGGCCTTCGAACAGGAGCTGTGCGAGCTGGTGCTCGACACCGCACCCCGGCTGTTCGCCGTCGTCCAGGTGTCCGACGAAGGCCTTGCGGACGCCGACGGGTGGGTGGTGGCCTGGGGATTCGCCAACGGTGACGGGTCAGCGCACGTGATCGGCATCGACGGGCGGGCCCGATTGACCCTCTCCTCCCCCGACCGGGCCGTCCGGCACTTCGCCGGGCGGCCCGGGATCACCTCCCGGCTGATCTGGCTCGCCCAGCCGGGTGCCGCCACCACCAGCCGGGCCGAGGCCGCCTGAGCCCTCCGAAACCGGTGCCGCCGTCTCCGGATGTGTCCACAAGCGGAACCGTGCGAAACCATGGCGCCAACGAGACTGCCGTGCCAGCCTGTTCGAGGCCTCGAACGGGCACCGGTCGACATCGGACCGCACCCACCGGCCTTCCTGCACTGTCGACTTGGGACGGGAGTACGGAATGCGCATCACGATCAAACCGCGTGCGGCCAGGCTCGCAGCGGTAGCGGCACTGACGGCCGGCGCGGTGGCCATGGCCACCGGCAGCGCCTACGCCGCAGGTCCGGGCGGGGTGGAGACTTGCCCCAACGGAACCGTCTGCCTGTACTACAACTCTCCCGGGGTCGGCTGGGGTTCGTTCGAGAACTGGTCCCCGGGCCAGAACGTCGACCTGCACAACTTCACCTTCGCCCACTGGGCGAACGGCTCCGGCTACGGCCAGACCATCTACCAGAACGCCGCCTCGATCGTGAACAACACCGACCACACGGTGTGGGTCGACAAGATCAGCGACGGCTTCTGGCTGTCCTACCCGGCCGGCTACGCCGGATCCCTCAACGGCGCGGCCAACAACGACGCCCGCCTGCTCTCCTGACAGACCATCCGAGGGAAACCGCAGGGCCTCCACCTCACGTGGAGGCCCTGCGGGCTTCCTGAACCGCCATCCGTCAACACACCCGTCCGGATGGCACGCCGGCCGACGAAGGCATGGGTCGGGCTCCCTCACGGGTCATCCCGTTCACCTGCGCCCGCCGCTGCCCTCTCGTTAGCGTGAGAACCAGGAGTGTTACCCAAGCTTGGGGAGGCACGGGATGGGTGGGTACATATCGGAGCCGGAGCGGCTCCCCGTAGCGGCTGCCAAGGTGGATGAGGGAGCAGACAAGGTCGCACAGTCCGACACCGGCTTCGGTGAGTCGGCGGCGGCTGCAACCCGACACAGCGATTGGACCATCGGATCGTCCCTCAGCGCGTGCACCAGCCACTGGTCCGCGGAGACCAGCAGGATCACCGACGCGATGAGGAAGCTCGCTGAGGGGCTTCGGATCACGGCGGCCAACTACTATCGACAGGAAGCCGCCGTTGCCGAGCAACTGCAGAACGCCGCTTCCTTGTTGGATGGCAAGAACTGATGCCGTCCGTCTACGACGAGGCTCCGGACGGCCGCCGTAAGGTCGCCGAACCCGTTCACGAGCGTCACTTCGCGAAGCCAGTCACACTGCAGCAGATTCGGTCCTGTGACCCCGAGGCATTCCATCGGGCAGCAGAAGAGTGGGACAAGGTCGGGACCGCCCTTGGCTCCGCGCGCTATCTCGCCGTCGACGTGCTCTCCACGCTTCAGGAGGGCTGGAGCGGCGACGCCGCCGACCTGGGGCGCCGGGTGCTGTCCGACCTGCTTGACGAATTGTCCATCGCCGAGCAGGAGATGGAAGCTGCTCGGCTCACCCTGGTGAATGCCGCCGCAGGTCTGGCCCTGGCTCGCCGGTGGGTGTTCGAGGCGGACGATCTCGCTCATGCCAACGACCTCACGATCAAGGACGACGGCGACATCGGCTATCCGGCTTGGTTGAGCGGGAGCAACGACCCGGAGAGCCTGGGTGAGTCCCGTCGCCTGGCCGCGGTTGCCGGAGACATCCGTAACCTGTTGACGGCTGCCAAGAAGTACGCGGCCGATGTCAGCAACACGGCGGGGCAGGAGCTGGATCGCATTGACGACGCAGTGGCCTACCGCCACCTCGATGACTGGACGAAGCGGGTGGTGAGTGAGGATCTGGCCGCGGCACGCGCCCTACCGAAGGTCTTCGGGGGTGAGGGCGGGGTGCTGCTGCCGCCCGATCCCTACGACCGGGGCGCAGGTGACTACAACACCGAGAGCCCGACCGACAAGGACCACAAGCTGGCAGCCACGCTGGGGGCCGGAATCGCCGCCATGCCATTCGCGGCCGGTGGCACACATGCCAGCGCCAACATGGCGCACTACCTCTCCGGCACGGGCGAGCCGCTGGACCTGAACGTCGAGGACATGCTGAAGGACATCCCCGACTTCCAGCAGAGCGTGAACACCACGCTGGACGGAAACCTCAGCGGCTGGGAGGCAGAGGCCCTGGCGGAGTACCGACGAACGGGCAAACCCGTCGCGCTGGTCCAGCAGACCGGTTGGCAACCCATGTCCGCAACGCCGGACAGCAGCAAGGACTGGTTCTACGCGGTTGGTTCCTTCCACTACAACACCGAAGCGAAGGTCGAGGTCAAGCCGACGTCGCCCGGCGCTCCACCCGAGGTGACCGTCACTTACAGGACGAACGTCCGCGACCGGTACAACTGGGACAACGGGAAGAGCACCGATGTGCCAGGGGTGGGACGGGTGACGGACCAGGACATCCAGCGCCTCCACCGCACCGGACTGGCCCGGGAGTTCGACATGGGGGGAACCAGCAAGACCAGGAGCAGGAAGCTCTGACATGACATACAGCCGGCCCGATCGCAGGCCGTTGCGGCGTGGAGTCCTGGGCGCGTTCCTCGGGCTCTGCATCCTGGTCACCGTGGGATGCCTCTGGTGGGGGGCGACCGGGTTCCTCCGGTTCGGCGATCAGCCTGAGACCGACAGCGACCGTGCGGAGCGGGTGGCGGGGCTGCATCACGACCAGCATCCCAAGAAGGGGCGGTACTACGTGCCGGCGGAGGCCGTGCTCGCCCGGACCGTTGGCGGGGTGCCGGTCGCGTACCTGCACTACGGGATCGACGGCGGGGACGACGTCAACGTCGACGACTTCCTCAGCACGTACGACCTGCCGCAGCCTGGCACTGCCGCCCCGCTGCCGGAGGACCTGAGGGCGGCGCTCCCCGGCGACGAGCCGGCGGAGGGCGCGCTGGTTCCGGAGGGGCAGGCCGGGCGGCAGGTCTTCGTGGTGCGCCGGCCCGGCGGCCGCCGGGGGGCGGCGGACGTCTACGTTCGAGCCACGGGCGGCACGTGAGGACGGCCCGCCGCGCGGAGTGGCGCGGCGGGCCCGGGTCGTCGTCGAATCTCAGGAGGCGGCGAGCCAGGCGGCGGGGCCACCGACCTGGGTCCAGTCGGTGCCGCCCTGCCACTGGAAGACGCCGCTGCGGTCGGAGCTGAGGCCGTACACGTGGCCGGCACCGTCGATGGTGAACTCGGCGCCGGGGCCACCGATCCGGGACCAGCTCCCGCCGCTGTAGCGCCAGACGTCCCCGGTGGTGGGGTTGGTGGCGAGCAGGGTGCCACCACCACCCGCGACGATGCTGCCGGCCGGGCCGCCGACCTGGGTCCAGTCGGTACCGCCCTGCCACTGGAAGACGCCGCTGCGGTCGGGGCTGAGGCCGTAGACGCGGCCCGCGTCGTCCACGGCGAACTGGGCGCCAGGGCCACCGATCCGGGACCATCCGGTGCCGTCGTAGCGCCAGACGTCCCCGGTGCTGGGGTTGGTGGCGATCAGGGTGTTGCCGCCGGCGGCGATGCTGCTTGCCGGGCCGCCGATCTGGTTCCAGTTGGTGCCGCCCATCCAGACGAAAACACCGCTGCCGTCGGGGCTGAGCCCGAAGACGTGGCGGCTGCCGTCCAGGGCGAACTGCTTGCCCGGCCCGCCGATCCTGGACCAGCTGTTGGGGCTCCCGTTGTAGACGTAGAGGTCCCCGCTGGTCGGGTTGGTGGCGACCAGCCCGCCGCCGCCGGAGACGATGGTGGCGGCCGGGCCGCCGACCTGGGTCCAGGTGGCGCCGTTCCAGTTGAAGACACCGCTCCGGTCGGGGGAGAGCGCGAACAAGGCGGTCGACACGGAGATTCGGGCGCCCGGCAGGGCGACGGACGCGGCCGCGCTCACCGGTGCGAGAGCGACCGTAGAGGTGGTGGCCTGGGCCGGGACGGCCAGCAACGGGGCGGCGCCGAGGGCGAGCGCCAGGCCGGCGAGGAGGAGTTTGCGGGTCGTGGCACGGAGGTGCATCGCTTCCAACCTTCTGGTGGTGTGGGAGTGCGAATGGCGCGTGCTGTTGATCCGAGCGGCAGAGCAGAACTGCCGGTGATCCGCATGGACATGCAGAAGACAGTCTTGCCCGCGGGCCCCTGGCCTGTCTTACGACGAACTGCGGATTGTCCGCCACACCCGGGTGCGCTACAAGCACCCGGGGGCCGCGAAGATCCGCCCGCCGGGGCCGTGGTGCCGTCGGTCGACGACAAGTTGCAGATCCAGGCCTTGAACCGATCCCAGCCGGTGTACTGCTCATGATGCCAGGTCAGTAGAACCGGTCGCGATCAAGGAGCTGTTGGGGCCACGCCCGCATCGGTGTCACCGCCACCGTGTACGCCCACGTCCCGCCTCCGACGCGACGCCATCGACCTCCTCGGCCGTACCCTCGGCAAGGCCTATGAGGCCGCCCCTGACCCCAACGACGGCGCCGACCCACCGCTTGGTGCAGCACCCGTCCGCTGACGTTGCCGTCAACTATTGCCGTCAAAACCGCCAGTGGCCCCACCGGAATATGCTCCGCCGGGGCCACTGGCGGTTTTAAAAAATCCCCTTCAGTACCGTTGGGAACGACCCTTGACTCCCGCTACTTAGAGATCTTGAAAAACTTGAGCACCGCGATCCGTTGATCCTCGACGCTCGCCACTTCTGAGATATCTGCCGGCGCAAAGATATCGACGACATCATCTTCCGAAAGCGGCACGTCAGGCTGCAAGTGATAGGCGAATCTTCCGAGGTTCATCTGCTGCAACATGCCGGACGGAAAGACGTCGGGCCTGGCGCCCTGGCAGCACAGGAAAAATCCTCCAGCCTCCAAGGTGAGACGGGCTTCAAGCAGGCAATTGAACCAATTGGACGCCTGGAATTCCTGCCACACAGAGTCGGCCACTTTCATGCGAAGCGTGGTCGGCATCTGATCGGAGAGCTCAAGGCTCAGCTGCATGGACCTACCATCAGGTCCTCCAGCCAGAAGACTCACGAGCTCGCCCATTGTGTCACTCCTTGAAGTTCGGATTCAGAAACCCATGTCCCATCCCGGAGTCGGCATCCGACAATACAGCTGGTGTCAATCTCATGCGGAACGGCTATCTCGCGCTCATGTGAGAGTGGATTGTCCGAGATATCCTTGTTTACATCCCTGCCTGTGACACCGCGAATGGTGTAGACGTTCCCACCACGACTGATCACACGTGCCTCTGATGTGGTTGTTGACACGAATCCGGAGGGAGGGGTGTAGGTGCCGGATACACCTGCCACACGCTCAGGGAGATCCATATTATCGCCCAGTGCCTTGAACCCGTTCTGGAAAATCTCCGAGGGATCCCGCGTGTCACTCCGGAAGAGGTCCCCTCCGCAATTGTGCACGAGGATCGGCGTGGCCCCTGTCAGCACATAGTACGTATGGAGCTGACTAACAGTCAGGTTCCAGATCTGTAATCTGGCGGGGCTTCTGGCACTAAATCGAAGCTAGCTCGTTCGATCGATCAAGGCGTCGATATGGCATATGAGTTCGAGCCATTCCTTCGCCGTGGTTGCGAGTTGTAGATCTTTTATCCGCGGCACGGCCCATTCCAGTTCCAGCCTGACCGACCTCATGGCCGACCATGTGTCCAGATCTAGCCCGATGCCGGCCTCTCGCTGGCGCCCTTCAATGCGCAGTCGCTCGGCAAGTTTGGATGCCTCGGATCGCTCCAGCGGAAGGCATGCCAGAATGCGCCGCCCGAAGTTGTCCGGACTGAGTTTCGAATGCTCAATGGTCCAGCCAAACCGATCAGCTGTCGTTACATAGACGCCCAGCCAGTTGACTCCCATGAACGCCGGAATTCGCCCGGATTCAATGCCGGCGATCACAAATTCGACGGCACGGTCGAAATCCCCCCGCGGGTGATTATCGGGATCAGCCAGCGCGTATATTGCGTCCGTCTTCAGCAAATCATTGACTGCACCCCATGCCTGAAGGTGTGTGTCTGCGGGCACGTTCGCGGCTATCCATGCGCGATAGTCCGCCGGACTATCTGCACGTAGCCGCTCATACAGCTCTAGCGGTTCGGTCATCACGGCCTCGGTTCTCCTCCGAGATTAAACGTTACGCTGTCTGGAACATGAACGCCCGCATTCCTGAACGCGTCCACGCCATTCTGCAATGCCTGAGCCGCCTGATCTTCAAAAGGAAGATAGTGACCTGTCCTGTTGTCGAGGTGTATTATCTGCCCGTTCGAGACGCGGACGCCTCCAGCGCCGACAACGTCAGCCCTCCTGTGAGCACGGTATGGTTGAAGCCCCCCTCAATGATCCTAAGCTTGCCAGCCGTATCGACCGACCAGATGTAATTCCCGCTCCCGGCCATGGCCGCGCCGAACTCAGAAGAACCAGCCTCCAACGGGGCAGCGCCGACCAGTTTCATCAAACCTATCTCGCCCTCAAGTCGCTCCGGATAGCGGTTGGAAAATACTGGACCACAATTGTGAACTAGGACCGGCGTCGATCCGGCGAGCACATAGTACGTGTGCTACGCGACCCCTCCCCACCTGCGTTTATGCAGGTCAACGGCGATTTGGTGCTCTGCTGGCGTCCGTGAAAGTGCCCTGGCGTGCGTGGTTGTTGCCGTCAGCGCTGCCGTCAGAGGTATAGACCATTGGTGCGGTTCGGATGACGCGTCGGCGTTCGCCGCGTCGGCTACTCGGTGCCGAGGATGCGCAGGCCGTGGTGGGTCTGGAAGTCCTCGTAGTCCTTGAGGTTGAGGGTGGCCAGCGGCAGGTCGTAGGTGAGCGCGCAGGCGGCGATCCACATGTCGTTGATCGGGCGCGGGCGTCCGCGTTGGATGCCGGCGGCGGACAGTCGGCCCCACATCGCCGCGACGGGTTCGTCGCCGGGCAGGATCGGGATGCCGGAGAGCCAGTCGGCCAGTTCCTGGCGGCTGCGGGTGCCCCAGTGACGGATCTCGGTCCACTTGGTCAGCTCGCCGAAGGTGACGAAGGTGATCAGCGGACGGCGGCCGATCAGGCGGGTGGCCAGCGGACCGGTGAGCTTGCGCTTGTGGGTCAGCGAGGCAACGTCGGTGTCGAGGATGACGGGCTGCACGGCGGCGGCTCAGGCCACGTCGCGGTGACGCTCGGCGTACGTGAAGGCCAGGAACTCCTCCAGCTCCTGATCCGACTCGAAAGTGTCGGCGGCGAGATCGTCCAGGGAGTGGATCGGCTGGGTGTTCTTGGCCGCGAGCAGTTCCTCGACCGAGAGGCGGGGCCTGATCGGCGGGTAGGCGGGGTGGTCCGCGTTGGGTGTGCTCATCGGGACCTCCACCGGGGCATGCTGCGGGCTGACAGGCTCAGCATACGGGGCGGGGCTCTCGGGGACACCGGGCTTTCACTCGACCGTGCCGCCACCCGAACAGCCGTCCATCCGCCCGTGGTCAGCGCTCACAGGAAGGCTCCCGGCTTGGCGGCGCGGAGGCGCGGAGGCCGGGCCGGGAGGGGATCCGCCGGGAGCTTCGCTCCCCGCCGGAGGCGACGCGAGCCCCGCCCCCGGTGAGCCCGGCGGCGCGCGTCGAGGGTCGGCCCCCTGGTCGACCCTGTGCCCGCGATCCGGCCGTAGGGCGGTCGCAGGCGACACCTTGCTCCGCGGCGCGGGCAAGGAGTCCATAGGGCACAACTTGCTCCGGCTGGCCGGGGCTCGGGGTAAGCAACGCTTACCGCACAACTTGCTGCACCAGCAGCCCGGTTACGGTCAGCCTGGCGACCAGCCGGGTGCGCTCCCGCAGCCCCGGATCATGCCCCAGCCGCCGGGGCGACTCGCCACCTCCAGCTTGGCTGACTGCCCGCAGTGAACGGCGGGCTCGTCGGCGACGGCGGCCCGCTCCGGCGAGCGGGGCCCGCCTTGAACCTCGTAGAGAAAATCTGGACGCACAGCTCCAGCCCCTGGCCGTCCTGGGGCTGGAGGGTCAGCGGCCTCGTTCGGTGCTGCCTGCTTCAAGGGCGTCGACGCGGGCACGCAGGGCGGTGAGCTGATCAAGCATCTCGGCCAGTGCCAGCTCCAGCGCCTCGACGCGGGCCGCCGTCCCACCGACGGGCGTGTTCCCCGCCTCCGCGTCACCTGAGTCACCGTCGGCGTCAGCGTCGGGGTGGGCGACGAAGGCTCCCTTGCCGGGCCGGGAGATCGCGTAGCCGTCCTGCTTCAGCAGGGCCATGGCCTTCTGCACGGACAGGCTGGAAGCCCCGTACTCCGCCATCAACACGGCCTGCGTCGGCAACGCGTCCCCCGGCTTCAGCCCACCGGAGCGGATCCGCTCCCGCAGCGCCTCGGCGATGACCTCGAACGTCAGCAGCACCGTGCCGCCCGCCGGTCTACGCCCCCGCCGCCCCACCGTCACCGCAGGTCACCCCGCCCTCTCTGCGCCACTACCACCGAAACCCGGCCCGTCCAAACCGGAAAACCAGGCCACAGTACCCGCATCCGAACCACCCACCGAAACAGATGAGGAGGGATGCACTTGAATGCGCACTTGAAGCGATGCTACCTTCACGCACCGCCGGTGAACACCACCGCTGACCAGGCCAGACGCCCCCGGCCCACCGCCCGCGCCCGCCGTTCCCTCGCGCGCCGGCCACTCGGTTCACCTCTCCTCTTCTCTCGACTCCTGCCGGAGGTCTGTCCCCATGCCCGCACAGCTCCAACTCCTCTCCCCCGCAACCACCTCCGCTCCGGCTGACGGGGCGTCCGCCGCACCGTCGCTCGTTAGGGGCGCCGACACGTCCGCGAACAGGGACTCGGCGCTGGAACGCCGGGCGCGGCTGACGGCCCGGTTGGCCAAGCTCGCCGCCACCGGTTACCTCGCGCCCCTGGCTCGGCAGATCGGCTCGCTGGGCGGTTGCGCCCGCCCGATCCGGATGGCCGGACACCGCACCCGCCTGGACACCGCCACCGGCCAGATCCTGGAGCACCTCGACACCCGCCACCTGCCCGCCGGCGAACTCCTGCAGCGCTGCGGCAACCGCCGCGCCACCCGCTGCCCGTCCTGCTCGAACGTCTACCGCTATGACACCTATCAGCTCATCGCCGCCGGACTGCGCGGCGGCAAGACCGTCCCCACCAGCGTCTCCGCCCATCCCCGGGTCTTCGCCACGCTCACCGCCCCCGGCTTCGGCCCTGTCCACAACCAGCCCGGTGCCGCCCCCTGCACCTGCGGCACCCGGCACGCCGACGGTGACCCGCTCCTCGGCACCCCGTTGAACCCGGATCGATACGACTACGCCGGCGCGGTGCTGTGGAACGCCCACGCGCCCGCTCTGTGGGCCCGCTTCACGACCCACCTGCGGCGTGAGATCGCCAACGCCGCCGGGCTGACGCAGCGCACCCTGCGCCACCACGCGACCCTGTCCTATGCCAAGGTCGCCGAGTACCAGAAGCGCGGCCAGATCCACTTCCACACCGTCATCCGCATCGACGGACCCACCGGCCCCGCCAGTGCCCCGCCTGCCTGGGCCACCACCGCGCTCCTCGACCACGCCGTCCGCGCCGCCGCGAAGCGGGCCCGCGTCCGGCACCAGCACCGGGCCGGGGCAGGGGAGGCCGAGCCCGCACAGTCGCCGACGCCGACGGTGTTTCGGTTCGGTCGGCAGATCGACGTCCGCGCGATCCGCAGTACCGACTTCACCGGCGACGGCCCCGTCACCGATCGGCACGTCGCCGCCTACATCGCCAAGTACGCCACCAAGGGCGCCGAGACCACCACCGGCACCCTCGACCGCCGACTGCGCTTCCTGGCCGAACTCGCCCAGCACGACCTCACCGACCACGCCCGCCGCATGATCCACACCGCCTGGCACCTCGGAGCCCAACTCCAGCACGCCCACCTCCGCCTGCGGCAGTGGGCCCACATGCTCGGCTTCCGAGGCCACTTCTCTACCCGCACCCGTCGCTACTCCACCACCCTCACCCAACTCCGCGCCGAACGCACCAACTGGCGCACCCGTCAAGACGACGCCCAGGAGCGGGCTGGCGAGGGGCGGTCGGTCACTGACCAGCAGAGTGACCGCAGTGACCGCGCTGACCTGACCGCCGGTCACACCGACCCCGACTCCGGTCACCGCGCCGGTCAGCGCACAAGGAGCGGGCGGCGCGTCGGCACGGACACGACCCTGGTGATCTCGCACTGGCAGTACACCGGAAGCGGCCTCCTGCCCGAACTCGCGCACCTCACCGACCTCCTGGCCGCCGCACCGAAGCCCCGACCCGAGCAATCAGCCCGTCCCCGGCAGGCGCAACGCCCCGTTGACCGGACCGGCCACTCCGCCGACCCGCTGACCGCCGCCCCGGCGGAGGTGACCGAGTGACCGCCGACGCCGAGCTCCTGACCGTCCCCGAGGTCATGGCGCGCCTGAAGATCAGCCGCTCCACCGTCCACGACCTCATCCGCACCCGACAGCTCGCCTCCATCACCATCGGCCGCGCCCGCCGCATCCCCACCCACGCCCTGACCGCCCTCGTCCACCACCAACTCGAACAGGCAGCCTGATGATCACCCCCGACGCCAGCACCAGCTCACGCAGGGTCCGCGCCAACGGCGACGGCACCGTCTACCAGCGCAAGGACGGCCGCTGGGAAGCCGCCGGATACGTCCTCGCCCCCGGCAACACCAGCAAGCGCGTCAGCGTCTACGGCGCCACTCGCAAGGACGCCCTCGCCAAGCTCACCGAGAAGATCGCGGCGAGCAACCGCGGCGTCCCCGTCGTCACTGCCCAGGGCAGCCTGGCCGCCTATCTGACGTACTGGCTGGAGAACGTCGCCGTCCACCAGCTCCGCGAGAACACCCACACCCGCTACACCACCTGCACCAACCGCTACCTCGTCCCCGGTCTCGGCAAAAAGAAGCTCGCCAAACTCACCGCGAAGGACGTCCGCACCTGGCTGAACGGGCTCCGGACCACCTGCCAGTGCTGCGCACGCGGCCTCGACGCCGCCCGCGACCAGCCCCGCTGCTGCGCGACTGGCACGTGCTGCGGCAAGCGGCTCTCCCCGCTGACGCTCGCCTACATCCACTCCGTGCTCAAGTCCGCCCTGGAGCACGCAGTCCGCGAGGAAGAGATCCCGCGCAACGTCGCCCGCAACGTCCGCACCGGCACACCCCGGCCCCGTCGCTTCGAACCCCTCACCGCCGACGAAGCCCGCACCTTCCTCACCGCTACCCAGGGCCACCGCCTCCACGCCCTGTTCGAACTCGCCCTCCGCACCGGACTCCGCAAGGGCGAACTCCTCGGCCTGCGCTGGGAAGACCTCGACCACGACAGTGGCACCGCCAGCATCCGCCGCACCCTCCAGCGCACCCGAACCGGCGGCCTCACCACCCTCCCCACCAAGACAATCAGCTCCGAACGCCGCATCGCCCTACCGACCCCCTGCCTGCTCTCACTCCGCGCCCACCGGGGGCAGCAGGCCCAGGAGAAAGAGAAGGCCGGCGCGAGCTGGGTGGACAGCGGCCACGTCTTCACCCGGCCCGACGGTCACCCCATCGAACCCGCCACCCTCACCCGCCACTTCAACGCAATCCTCCTCCGCGCGCACCTCCGCCAGATCCGCTTCCACGACCTGAGGCACTCGACTGCGACCCTCCTCCTGGAACAGGGCGTCGAACTCGTCATCATCAAGGAACTCCTCGGCCACGCCCACATCGGCGTCACCGCCACCGTGTACGCACACGTCCGCCTCCGCCTCCAGCGCGACGCCATCGACCTCCTCGGCCGCACCCTCGGCAAGTCCTCCGAAGCCGTCGCCAACCCCGACGACGGCGACGACCCACCGCTTTGTGCAACACCCGTCCGCTGACGTTGCCGTCAGCTACTGCCGTCAAGACGCCAAGTGGCCCCACCGGAAACGATTCGGTGGGGCCACTTCCGTTTGCCACTAACGTTCGTATAGGCGATATCCGTTCATGTATCCGCAGACCCAGCGAATGCACTCTGGACGGTTGCCCGTGCCCATTCGACAGAATTCTTCAAGAGCTGCGCGCACCTCGGGCACCGGCAGACAGCTTCTCGGGTCGTGAAACCTTGGTTCACCCGGATCTGATACAGCCCGCGGATCAAGGATCGGCGAAGCTAAAAAATCAGCTCCAGGAGTTGATTGCGAGCCAGATTCCTACGCGAAGGAATCATCGATATCATGCGGCCAATGCCACCATTCCCATCGAGGATTATCGCGATCAATCCGAGCAATAAATTCGCCACCGGATACCACGTCGCCAAAATTTGTATCAATGACAGTAGTCGCCTTAGCGGAAATCTCTCTAACGATTGACTCCATGAGCAAAGGATCTCGGTAGTCAACCGAGAAGGCCGCAAACGGCCCCTTGGGGATCAGTGCCTCGGGCCAATCTTCAAAGAGGCCGTCCTCCTGCGGATCCATAACACACACGTAGGCACTGGAGGTCGCCTGCGAGACCTCAAGGTACCTATCGTCTACCAAGGAGACTTGATGCGAGGACTCCAGCGCATTTGCGACCGCTTGAAGACCCCAGCCTTCTGCGGCGATAACAATTACAAGCGTCTCCATCGACTGCACTCCTTTGAAACGACTGCGCGCCGGCCGATGATTCTTATCCTCGACCGACGCGCAGCGGTGGTTATCCGCCAGCCGCCCAGGCCACGAGGTCTTCCATCCTCCTGAAGACAGGTACGCCTAGCTCTTCAATTCCTCGCGCAACATGGCCGCCCATCTTTGGGCCATATACCGCGACACGGGCCCCGCCAGCTGTAGGCAAGACTCGGTCCCGGATTTGCGCAGTCTTGCCGGACCCCTTTCCACTGGCTACCTCAATAACGAAGTCGTCTCCGTAGACATCGTGATCTGACCAGGTTGTTCCATCCTCGCGAAGCGTCTTCCGCCCCATACCCTTCACGAGATCCGGGTGAGCGTCCTCGATGGCATTAGCCACGAAATCCTCAAGAGGGTGCTCACCCTGGCCTGTCCATTTCCCGCAATTGTGAACCAGGACCGGCGTGGTCCCCGCGAGCACATAGTACGTGTGGAGGTCAGCGACGGTGAGGTCGTAGGCGGTCTGAGGGGCGGTGTCGTAGTTCCATACCGTCAGGACGGTGAGGGTTCGGCCATCCGCTGTGCGTACCTCGTCGCCGGGGTGGAGTTCTGAGGCGTTTGTCCAGCGGCGGGTGGTTTCGTCCCAGAAGGGGTGGTGCTGGGTGCTGGTGAGGTTCTCTGCCTGCTGGGATGCGTAGCCGGGGTCGTTGGCCTGCAGGGTCAGGTCGGTGAAGTGCTCATCGTCCGGCGTGCGTATCGTGCGGATGACGGCCTTGGGCTGAGTGTCCCCGGTTACCGGGTCTGTTGCCTGGACCTGATCGCCAACCTGGAGGTCCTCAATGGCTTGAGTCGTACCGTTGGCCAAAAGCACCCGTGTGCCCGAGGGGAAGCTGTGTGTCGCGCCCGCAAGGGCGCACGCCTCGGTTATGGCGCTTTCGGCTTCCTGTACGGCCTTTTCTGCCTTGCCTGCCTTGCCTGCGAGTTGTGCGGCCTTTCCTACGAGGCGCTCGCCGGGGATGAGGCCTGCGAGGTTCAGGGCGGCGCTAGCGTAGTCGCCGTGGTAGACGTCCTTGGCGGCGTCCGTTACGGCTCCAACGGGGGTGAGGCTTACGGCGAGGTCTACGCCCTCCAAGAAGCGTTGCCACTTGGTCTTTTTACCCCTTGTGATCAGCGACCAGTCGTTGCCGGCGTGAAGGGGGTGCTTGGAGTCGCTGAGGACGTTGTCCCAGTAGTCGACGTTCCAGCCGCCCGTGTCATTGGGGTGCCAGGCCTCGTGGATGATGTCGTGTTGGGGGCTTTCACAGGTGCCGAATCCGCCGCAGACTCCTTCGGGGTGGAGCCCGCTGGGGTCGGAAAGGTTGACGGGGTTGTTGTTGCTGTAGGCGTAGCCGTTCCACTGCTGCGGATTGGCGGCGTCGAGGATGGGGTCGGGGTTGATGAAGCGGCCGGTGGTGGGGTCGTATTGGCGGGCGCCGAGGTTGGTGAGGCCGGTGGTGTCGTCCTTGGTGCCGCCGACGAAGCCCTTGGTGCCGGCCCACTGGCCGGCGGTGGGCTGGGTGCCGCGGAGGTTGCCGAAGGGGTCCGTGTCCCGGCGGGTGACCGTTTGGGCGGCGTCGGTGTTGATCTGGACGCTGTTGGTGCCGTGCGGGTCTGCGGCCTGGATGAGGACGGTGCCGCCGCCGATGGGGGCGGTGACGCGGGTGAAGGTGAGGCCGCCTCCTGCGCTGATGGAGCGCACGTTGCTCATGGAGCCGGTGGCGGTGTCGAGGGTGAGTTCGTCGGTGGGCAGGAACAGGGTGGTCTTGCCAGGGCTCCGGCGGATCAGCGGGTTGCCGTCGGCGTCGTAGAGGTAGGTGGTGGCACCGGCCTGGCCGGTCCTGGCGTAGGAGGCGAGCTTGTCCTCGCCGTTCCAGGCCAGGGTGGCGGTGCCGCCGGTGTCGGTGATGGCGGTGGTGCGGCCCTTGGCGTCGTACTGGTAGCTGACGGCCTTGGACCCGGTGGGAGTTGTGGTGGTGGAGCTAAGCAGCGCGTGGGGCCCGCCTGTTCCACCGCCGGTGTTGGGTGCAGCGGTCGGGGTGTTGGTGCTCCCCATCGGTCGGAAGGCCTGGGTTGTGCTGCTGCCCGTGCCGTTTCCGGTGGCGACCGTCGACCAGGCCGCCCACTTGCCGGTGGTCCCGTCCCTCGTGGTCTCGCTGAGCTTGCCGGCCCCAGCGACCGTGACGTTGAGGCCGACCCCGGCCCCCGCAGCGCCGACGGTGGTCAGCGGGGCGATCTGGCCGGCCACACCGGTGACATCGGCCCACTGGGACCAGGACCCCGCGCTGTTGCGCACCACGTGCCATGGCTTGCCCTGGGCGAGTGCGACGACCTGGAGCCCGTCGTCGGTGTTGGCGAGGGTGAGCTGACCCTGGCCGGTCTGAGCACCGCTCAGGACGCCGGTGACACTGTAGACGTCGCCCCAGCCCTGTTCCTGCCAGGTACCGTCGGGCCGACGGACGGTGTGCCAGAGCTTGCCGCCCGCGCCGACCGCGATCTCCAGACCGGAGGCGGTGGCGGACGCTGCGATCTGTGTGGCGGACGACAGCGGGCCGACGACGCTGTAGACGTCGCCCCAGCCCTGTGCTTGCCAAGTGCCGTCCGGCCGACGGACGGTGTGCCAGAGCTTTCCGCCCGAGAAGGTGAGGACCTCAAGCCCGGAGGCGGTGGCGGTCAGGGCGAGTTGGCTGGGGTCCGGAAGGACGCCGACGACGGAGAAGACGTCGCCCCACTTCTGCCAGCTGCCGTCGTCCTGCCGAACGGTGTGCCAGACCTTTCCACCCGCGACGGCCATCACCTGGAGCTGGCCGTTGCTCACCGCAGCCGACACGGCGGTCACGGTCGGCAGGGCGCCGGCCTGGGCCATCAGGTCGGTGTACGGCGAGGTCGACCCGTCCTTGGCCTGGGAACCGAGCCAGAGCGCGCCGTTCGCCAGGGCGACGGACCACGTCCGGGTGCTGTCCGCGGCGCTCGCGACCTGGGTGATCCTGGTCGTGTCGAGTGCCGTCGGCGAGGCCGACCCGTGCTGGGTGAGGCCGGTGCGGTTCCCGGTCGCGTCGTAGGTGTAGTCCTGCCAGTACGGCGACGGACCCCCGAAGGTGTCCGTGCCCGGTCCGGTCGAGGCCGGGCCGGTGGCGTTGTCACAGCCACCGATTCCGGGCACCTTGTCGGAGCTCCCGGTTCCTTGCTGTGTCCCGTTGCTGTCGGTCCAGTCCGCGGTGGTGTGAGTGCCACCCGTGTCGGTCCAAGCCCGCGTGAGGCGCCCGAGGTAGTCGTACGTGAAGCACTGGGTGTCGCGGGCTGTCGCGTTCTGCAGGTTGGTGACCGAGGTGATGCGACCGGACGGTGTGTAGGTGTAGCTCGTCTGGTCGAGCGCGGTCGTCCCGGTCTGGCGGTCGATGAAGGAGTTGATGACCCGGCCGGTGGCCCCGTCGTACTGCTGGCGGGAGACCACCTGCTGGCCGTAGTGGCCCACCGTCGTGCTGACGGGCCTGGCGTACGCGTCGTAGTTCACCTGGGCCGTGATCGCCGTCTTGAGGCTGCTGCCGACGTAGGTGATCAGGCCGGTGATCGTGTACTGGTAGCCGACGGACTCCGCCGGCAGTCCGCCGGCGGCGGGGATGTCGATCTGCTCCAGGGCCCCGATGACCGGCCGGTAGGTGTTGGTGGTGGTGTAGGTCGTACCGAGCGGGTCCTCGGCCGCCGGGACCGTGCCGGGCCGCGTCGGGTCGCTCTTGGGGATGGTGACGGAGGTGCCGAGAGGGCGGTACATGGTGTCGTAGCCGGTCACGGCCTTGACGTACGCCGCGCCACCGGCTCCGCCGACGTAGCGGGTGGAGGAGGTCAGCTGACCGTTGACCAGCGTGTCGTACGTCCACGCCGCCAGCTGGTTCGCGGGAGCGACGCTCCCGTTGTACAGACCGGTCTTGCGGCCGAGCAGGTCGTAGGAGTAGGCCAGGGTGCTGCCGTTGGCGTCGGTGGTGTGGTCGATGCGCGAGTTGACGTCGAAGGACGTCCGGGTCACGCCCGTGTCCGGGTCGGACGCCGACACCTGCCGTCCGCGCAGGTCGTACTCGTAGGTCCAGCTGTTGCCACTGCTGTCGGTCCGCCTGGAGGCGAGTCCGCCCGGCGTGTAGCCGTAGGTGGTGACGTCCGCGTCCGCGGGGTTGCCGGTGGCCGTGGCGGTCCGGTACTGCCACGCGGCGGTGGTGCGGCCTCGGGCGTCGGTCACGGTCGAGGTCGGTGTCGAACCGGCGGGCGGCGTGACATCGGTGCGGTCGGCACCCGGGTAGGCCGTGGTGGTGGACCATTGGACGTTTCCGTAGGACCGGAAGTCCGACCGGACGGCGCGACCCATTCCGTCGTAGGAGGTCGCCGTCTGGCTGGGGATCTGGCCGTCCTGCACGGCGCCCGCGGGCGACGCTACGAAGACCGACTGGCTCGGGAACGAGCTCGCCTCGTAGTAGGGAGCGTTGGTCTTGACGACCCAGCCGTGCGAGTCGTAGACGGTGTCGGTGATCAGACGCCCGACCGGACGGGCGGCGCTGGTGCTCTGCGTCTGACGGGGCCTACCCAGGCCGTCGAGGATGTCGATGGTGGCCGAGTAGGTGCCGCCGTCGTCGTTGAGCGATTCCGTCTTGACGGCGGACGGCTTGTCACTGTTCAGGAAGTAGCTGAACCTCTTGCTCGGCTCGCCACCGGTCGGCCGGTCGGGCGCCCAGACTGCCGTGATGCGGCCCAGGGCGTCGTACTGCGCGGTGGTGACCCTGCCGTTGATGTCCTTGCTGGTCAGTGGTGAGCCACGGGCCGGGTCCTGGGTGACGCTGGTCGTCCAGGCGGCGCCCATCGGGCCGGTCGTGCGGACCTCGGTGGGCAGAGCGCCGGAGGCCGGGCTGAGGGCGCTCGTGGTGACCGCGGGGGTGACCGACGGGCCGGTCAGCTGGGTGCCGTCGCCGCCGTAGGTCGACCCGTCGGTGGTCGACGTCGCCAGGCTCCGTCCGTAGGCATCGAAGGTCGAGCTGCCGCCGTGGACGTAGACGGGGTTGCCGCCCTGGTCGAAGTGGTCGAGGACCTGACCAGTGGTCGGATCGCCGACGGTACCGGCTTTGCCGAAGGCCTTGCCGTCGTAGAGGGTGCGGGTGCCGGAGACCGTGTTGGCAGCGGCGGGTGAGGAGCCGCAGGGGCCCTGGATGGTGACTCGCTCCGCCACGAGGTTGAGCAGCTGCTTGTTGTCGCTGTCGGCGTACCTGGTGGTCGTACAGGTCTCGGGGGTGGCGGCGGTGCCGTCCCCCTTGTCGTCGACCGTGATCACGCGGTTGCCGCGAGCGGGCTCGGTGGTGGTGACGACGGTGGTCGTTCGTGAGCCGCCGTCGGCCAGTCTGGCCGTGGAGAGCGCGGTCGTCCGGGAGTCCGCGTACCGCGCGTAGATGTTCGGGGCGCCGGCGCTTTGGGCGTGGGTGGAACTGATCTGCTGAGCGTCGGGATCGGGGGTGGGAGTGCTCCCGGAAACCGTCTGTACGGTGCCGCCGGCCTTGTCGAACACCTCGGTGGCGAGGACCTGGCCGCTTCGCCAGTCGCTGTCGGTGACCGTTCCCCCCAGCGGGTTGGCGACCTGCACGCCACGCCGGCTCTTGTCGGCGAGATAGTCACCGTCCATGCCGCGCAGGTAGGTGACCTTCTGCTGGGTCTTCGGCGCCTCGCCCGTGAACTCACTGCCGGTGGTGACGGTCACCGACTGGTAGCCGCGGAACTGGTCCCAGGTACGGGTCTTGGGGTCGGTGAACTCGGCGTCGTTGCGGTGCCAGGCGGCCCCGGCCGCGTCGTACGTGTACTCGGTGGTCTTGGCGAGCGGGGAGGCACCGGTGGTGTCCTGCTCGGTGACGGTCCTGACCAGGTACTTGTTGAACCAGTCGTCGACCGGGTCCGGGGAAGACTGACCCGGCAGGTACCACTTGACCGGCATGCAGGCCATCGTGTTCCGGTCCTCGGAGACCGGCATGTGGTTGTTGTCGCGCGAGCACTCGACGTCGCCGTAAATGACGTTGGTCCGCCCGCCGGTCTCGGTCGTCAGCCCGGTGAGGCGCGGCCGCTTGTACCGCAGGCCGGTCAGCTTGTTGCCGTCGACGCGGTTGTCCTTGAACTCGTACTTGAACGTCACCGCCGGAAGGTTGGTGATTTCCGCCTGGCCGTTGCTCGGAATGCGCTGGACGGAGTCGAGCTGCAGCAGCCGGCCCGTCATGTCGCCCGGGTCGGCCAGGGTCTGGTTCAGCTTCCAGGTGTCGACGGTGCGGTAGTCGGAGTTCACCAGCACCTGGGTGGCGATCTGGGACAGGCGCTTGGTCGTGAAGAAGGTCGGTGCGGAGGTCGCACAGGAGCTGCTGTCACATATCTGATCGACCGGGACGTCGGGCCAGGCGGTCGGATGGGTGGCGCGCTGGTCGGCGCTGCAGCTCGGGGTCAGCGAGGGATCACAGCGTTCCTCTTCCTGGAAGAGGATCTTGGCTGCGGGCTTGAGAACCCCCTTGGCGGCCTTCTGGTCGTCCAGGCGCTGGCCGTAACCGATCTCCTTGATGTAGCCGGCCCGCTGATAGTCCGTGGCGGTGCCGCCGGTGTTGCCGCTCTGCCCGCGGCCCCGGCCGTACTTGTTGCCCTCGGTCGCGTACTTGTAGGTGGTCAGGTTGCCGCGGGTGTCGACCACGTAGTCGAGCTGCCAGCGCCAGGCCATCTGGCACCACGAACCGTTCCCCGTAGCCGAGTTGAAGCACGGATCGCCGCTGTTCGGCGAGTACACCGGCGTGGTCAGAACGGAGTTGGCGGCCGGGTCGCTGCCGTCCCCGCCGGGAAGGTGGTTGCGCCCGAAGTAGTACTGGATACCGTCCGGGGTGGTGATCCGCCAGTACTCCATGTCCCGGTAGTCGGTGTCACCGGCGGACTTCGGCGCTCCGGTGAGCTGTTCGACCGTGGAACCGTCGTCGTCCTGCAGGTGCCAGACACCGTCCTTGTCGCCGCGCACGATGGTGCCGGAATGGCCGCCGAAGGACACGGTGGCGTTCTGACCGCCCCAGCACTGGTCGGCGGAGCCGGGGATGCCGGCCTTGTCGCAGCCTCGGTAGGAGCGCTCGATGAAGCCGGGCTCGTAGCCCCAGCCATCGCCGATCCACGACGGCTGGGAGTTCGTCGCCGAGGTCTTGCCGTCGACCGCCGCCGAGTTGTAGCTCAGGCCCACGGCCGGCGCGGCGCCGCCCAGGGGCGGCGGGACCTGGATCGGGTAGGTGTAGGTGAAGTTCCCCACGTTCGTGCCCGAACCCCATGCCGCGGAGGGCGAGAGCGGGGTTGCGGAGTAGTTGCCCAGGGGACCGTTCGGTGCGGGGTCCGCGCCGAGCAGCAGCGCCTGGCTCTGCGCAGCATCCGCCGCTCCGGCGGAGGCGCGGTCAGCCGTGAACCCGGCCTTCACCGTGCCGTTCTGGTTTGCGGTGGTCGCACGCACGGTCGTGGCCGGCAGCACGACATCGGCCGTGATCTGGCCGTCGCCGTCGAGCTTGGAGGGCACCGGCGTCTTGGTGCGGCACTCGGGCCGCTCCGGGGTTGTCAGACCACAGGCGGGGAGAGCGACGAGAACGGCGCGGTCCGACCAGTCGGCGGCCTGAAGGGCGTTGAGGTCCAGCGTCACCCTGGCCGTACGGTTGCCCTTGTCGGAGGGTGCTTCGGCATCGGACAGGGCGACGACCGGGGTGGTGACGCCGGCCGCCTTGGACTTCTCCTGGGCCGTCACCTGGACGGTGACCTTGTGCGCGCTCTCGCCTGCGCCGGTCCCGGGCGCGACCCGCACCGCCAGGGCTCCCGCCGTGGCGCCGCTATCCCCGCCCGAGGCGGGCGAGGCCCCGCCGGTCGCGGAGCGCGCGGCCTTCGCTTCGGCGCCGTCGGCACCGACCGTGACCGTCTCGGTCCCCGTGACCAGGGGCTTCGCGATCTTCGACGGCTTCGAGGGCGGTTGAGGGGCCGACTGGCGGGCAGGCGTCGCCAGATCGTGACCCTTGACCGGGACGGTGTCGCCGCCGTGCGGACCGTTCGGCGGGGTCCAGACCTTCTCGTCCGGCTTGGGGAAGGTCCATGCCGCTGCCGGCGGTACGGCGACTCCCGTCATCGCCAAGGCGACCGCCGTCGCCACCAAGGGAGACCGCCAGCGGCCTCCTGGTCGTCTCCCAGCCCGTGTGCGGGCAGGCCAAAGCCCCACTGAGACAGCACCTCATTCAATGTCGACACAACGTCATATGGACAGACTCGTCCGATGATCGAGGTGACGATAGGTGACGAATCAACTGCGCTGCCAGACCGTTCGACCACCATGCATGAGATTTTTGTGAACTCGTGACCTGGTGGCCCGGCCGAATCCCGACATGTCCGTGCAAGGCGTCAACTGGTTTGACGCTCTTGCTCAACAGGGCCCATCGTTCCGACCCGAACGTCATCCCGATGACGGGACCTCGACGCGGGAAGGACCACAGAATCGATATGTCCGTCATTTCGCACCCGATAGTGCACACACTCCCTCCCCCCAAACGCCGGCGCGGCGCGGGGCTGACCGCGCTCGGAGCGAGTCTCGCCGTGGGCCTCAGCCTGCTGGCCGCACCGGTCGCCTCCGCAACGGGCGCAACCCCGCCGCCCACCACCCACGGGCCGACCGGCGGAATCCCGAAACTCGTGCCGTCATCCCCTGCGCCGCCGCGAACTCCGGTTCAGCAGGCGATGATCGACGCCGTTGCCAAGGCCAAGTCGACCGGACAGCCTGTTGTCGTCGACGCGATGACCGACGAGGCGTCGAAGACCGTCGCGAATCCCAACGGCACCCTGACCACCGTCGACAACTCCCAGCCGGTTCGGACCAAGCGCGACAACACCTGGACCGATCTCGACCCGACGCTGAAGCCGAACGCCGACGGCAGCGTCAGCCCCGCTGTAGCGAGCATTCCGGTGTGGTTCTCCGGCGGCGGAACCGGGCCGATGGCCACCATCTCCACCACGGACGGCAAGAAGCTCTCGGTGGGCGCCCCCTTCGCCCTGCCCAAACCGGTGCTGAACGGCGCGACCGCGACCTACCAGAACGTGCTGCCCGAGGTCGACCTCCAGCTGACCGCCCTGCCGGTCGGCGGCTGGCGTGACGTGATCGTCGTTCGTACCCCGCAGGCCGCTGCCAACCCGGCCCTGAAGAGCCTGCGCTTTCCGATCACGGCTCAGGGGCTGACCGCCGGCTCCGGCGAGCACGGACAGATCGACGTGAAGGACGACACCGGTGCCGTGCGGTTCCGTTCGCCGGCGCCGCTGCAGTGGGACTCCTCCACATCGGCCTCCGGTGCCAAGGTCGCCGTCCCGCAAGGCACCAAGGTCGCCGCATTCGCGGCGGCACCGGCAGCGGACCCGACGGCTTCCGCCGACGCGCCGTCCACTGCGGAGGCGCCCGGGGACGGCGCCATCGTGGCGGCGATAGGCAGCCGCGTGTCCGGCGGCGCGATCGAACTGACCCCGGACCAGAACGCCCTCGGATCCGGCACGGGGCCCTGGTATCTCGACCCGACGCTCACCGCAGTGACCAGCTACACCGAGGCGTCGGTCGAGGTCCAGGAGAACCATCCGACCGCGCCGAACCTCAACAAGAAGTCCAACCTCTCCACCGGATTCTGCGGTTACCGGAGCAGCGACCCGAACCTGGACTGCAATCCCTTCGGCCGTCAGCGCGCCTACTTCCAGTTCAAGGTCAATGCGGCGATCTACACCAAGGTCCCCGGCGCGGAGTACCCGCCCACCGTCTTCACCTCCACCCTCAACGCCCAGGTCAGCAGCGCCGCCAGTCCCAGCACCCCGACCGAGCTCGGCGTCTACTGGGCCCCGACCGGCATCGGCGAGGGCACGACCTGGAACGCGCAGCCGTGCGGCACGAACGGCAATGTCATCATGGACGGCTGCTCCTTCGTCGGCAGTCAGACCATCACCGGGACAGGTCCGTTGACCGTCGATGTCACCGACGTCATGAAGCGGGCGGCGTCCGGCACCTGGCCGACGTGGACCATCGCGATCGCCCCTCGCGCCACCGAGTGGGAGAAGCTCTACCGCCAC
This sequence comes from Streptomyces sp. 1114.5, assembly GCF_003635085.1. Classification (NCBI taxonomy): domain Bacteria; kingdom Bacillati; phylum Actinomycetota; class Actinomycetes; order Kitasatosporales; family Streptomycetaceae; genus Streptomyces; species Streptomyces sp. 1114.5. The sequence goes on along the minus strand of NZ_RBXE01000001.1, from coordinate 3,949,695 downwards.
GCCATCGCCAGCAACCCGGGCATCGTCACCACCTACGACATCACTCCCACCGTCTGGTACCCGCGTACCAGCCCCGCACCCGGCTTCGCCGACACCGGGACCACGGCCGAGTGCAACAGCGGCGGTGCCAATCCCTGGGACAACCCGGGCTGGGTCGGCAACAACCTGAACCTCTACCTCACGGCCAACAGCTACTCCCCGGCCGGGCAGTCCCTCTACACCGGCTACATCATGTGGGACGACAACGACTCCAACTTCCGGATCGAGCAAGGAAACTGGGGCGGGTCCTACAACGACCCCGCGCCTTCGATCGCGGTCGGTTCGCTGTCCGACGGCCACCAGTACGGCTGGCTCGCCCGGTCCACCGACACCATCCTCACCTCGCCCGACAGCGCCTGGTGCTACTTCCGGGTGGACCGGACCAACCCGCGCGTCAGCATCAGCTCCACCGACTTCCCTCCGTCCGGAACCCCCAACCCCAGCCCCACCAAGTACATGAACGACGAGGGGTCGTTCACGATCAACGCGGAGGATCCGGCGCCCGGACCGGGCCTGCAGGCCTCCGGCATCGCCTGTGTACGCGTGAGCACCGATCCGACCCCGGTCGTGGGCTGGCAGTGCAAGCGGGGCGAGACCTGGACCCCTGGTGACGGCCCCTACAAGTACCAACCCCGCCAGTGGGGGACCAACACGCTCTACGTCCAGGCCATGGACATCGCCGGCAACTACAGCCAGCCGGCCGTCTACAACTTCTACGTCCCCTGGAAGCCGGGCACCCAGCCGGTGTTCGGCGACATCGACAACGATCAGAAGCCCGACATCCTCACCGCCGACAAGTACGGCGACCTTCGGATCATCGGCGGCATCGCAGACCCCGCATCCTCCCTCGCGGCCCCGGCCTCGTCGGCTCCCGGCAAGAGCGAGGGCAACACGACCTGGTCCGACTTCCAGATCAGCCACCACGGCGCGCTCCCGACAGATCAGGCCGTCGACCAGCTCGTCGCCCACTACACCAAGGACGCGGTACCCAGGCTCAAGGACTTCCTCTACCTGGTCCACAACGACGGCGCAGGCCGTTTCGACAGGACCCCGGCCACCTCGCTGGATCGCCCGGGAAGCTGCATCAGCTACGGCACCGGGAGTCCGTGTCCCAGCTACACCGGCGGCGTATGGAGGAACGTCTCCCAGGCGGTGGCCATCGGCAGTCCGGAAGGAGAGGCCATCGGCGGGGCGGCCTCCGATCCGAACCGCAAGATCATGACGTCCCAGACCTCCATCCTCACGGTGGAGACGGACAACCCCGCCGCGGGGCCGAGCCTCTACCTCTTCCGGCCCAACGCGACGGGCGCCAAGCTCGACGGCACGGCAACGCTCATCCCCACGCTGAGCGGCAGCTGGGCCGACTACGAACTCCTCACCCCGGGAGCCGCCAACGGCGCAACCACCAGCCCCAACCCCGGCTCCTCACCCGTCAACCAGACGACCGTCTGGGCCAGGCACCGCACGAACGGCAACATCTACGCCTACGCACTCGGCTGGAAGCCCGACGGAACGGTCGACTACTCCGCCCTCAGCCACCCCGATGCCGGATTCCTCATCCTCTCCGGGGCCAACTGGACCACCGCGGACCAGCCCCGGGTCGGTGCCGCCGATCTCAACAACGACGGCTACCCCGACGTCTGGGCCATCGACAACAACAACGTCATCACCGTCTACCCCGGTGTGAGCACCAGCGGTACCCCCAACAAGGTCGACGGCTTCAGGCCGATGCAGCTCCTCGGCTCCGCCGACGCCAGCGTCTCCATCCGCTCCAACCAGACGGGGTACTGTGCCGACGTCGAGGGCGGCCCACGCAGTGGCGCGGAGGTGACGGTCTACGGTTGCTGGCAGAGCGTCAACCAGCGCTTCAACCTCGCATCCGACGGCACGGTTCGGGCCGGGGGCTACTGCCTCTCCACCAAGGACAACGCTCTCCTCGACGGAACCCGCGTCATCCTCGCCGACTGCGACGGCAGGACCGGCCAGAGGTGGACCGTGCGTCCCGACGGTCGCATCTACCTCCCCGCCACCATCGACCCTGCCACCAGCCCCTCCGGCAGGTGCCTGGAGGTCCCCAACGGGGCGACTGATCAGGGCGCTCGCCTCGACATCTCCAACTGCCCCGGGCTCCAGGCGAACCAGCAGTGGACCCTGAACCCCGAACGCACCCCGTGACGTGCCGACCGAGGTGACGTAGCAGCGGGAAGCCGGGTCGCGGTAGCGCGACCCGGCTTCCCGGCCAACTGCGCGGCGGCCCGGGAAGTTGGGGTGTGCGGACGGGATCAGCGGGCGGCGGCGGCGTTCCGGGAGTCGCGGTTCTCGTCCTGGTCCTGGTCGTCGTCGTCCCAGCCGTCGCTGCGGTCGCGGTAGAGGGTGAAGCGGTCGTAGAGGACCGGCGTCGGGAGGGGGTTGGCGGCGGTGGCCGGGACGGAGTGGTAGTAGCTGACGGTGATGGTGGTGCGGCCGCCCGGGAGCAGGCCCGGGTCGACGTCGAACACCGCGACGCCGTACGGGAAGTGGGTGTCCGGGTCGGTCACGGCCGACCAGTGGGCCTTCTCCTTGGCGTCGGGGTCGGCCTTGAAGGTGAGCCGCTGGGTGCGGACCGAGGCCTGCCGCACGCCGTCCGGGTCGGCGGGCAGGTAGACGTCGTCGTGTCCGGCCGTGCCTCCGCCGCCGAGGATGAGGTGGACGGTGCCCTGCGAGGTGTCGATCTGCCGCAGGTCGTCGTCGGCGACGGCCGGGGTGAGCAGGCCGCCCGGTTCGGTGCCGCGCACCGGGTGGGTGCGCTCGTAGTCGTGGTCGTGGCCGGCCAGGACCAGGTCGACGGAGTAGCGGTCGAGCAGCGGCAACAGCTTCTCGCGGATGCCCATGTCGCCGCCGTGGCTGGCGGCCGAGGAGGACATCGCGAACTGGTGCAGGTAGACCACGATCCAGTCCACCGAGGACCCGCCCCGGGCGCGCGACAAAAGCCGCTCCAGCCAGCGCAGTTGGGCGCCCTCGCTGTAGTCGCTGATGTAGATGGAGTGCCCGGTGGCCGGGTCGATGCTGGCGTCGTCCTCGACCGCGATCTCGTTGCCGTCCAGGCTGACGAACAGCACCGAACCGACCTGGAAGCCGTACCAGTTGCCGCAGTGGTCGCGGGTGCCGTTGTCCGGCAGCTCGAAGCGGGTCAGGTAGGAGGCGTACCCGAGGTCCCCGCCGCCGGCCTCGACCTCGTGGTTGCCGGGTGTGGGCATCCACGGGCGGTTGGCGGCCGACTTCGCCATGTTGTTCATGAACGCGTTCCAGGCCTGCGGCTGGAGCTGCGGGTTGTTGTTGGCGTACGCGAGGTCGCCGTTGAGCAGGTGGAACAGCGGGTCGAACTGCTCGACCTGCCGGACGGCGGCCGCGCCGTGGATCGAGGACTTGGCGAATACGTTGTCGCCCGTGCCCAGGTCCCCGAAGCTGGTGAAGCGGAACGCGGCCCGGCCGCGCGCCGGCGCCGTGCGGAAGGTGCCACGCACCGGCTCGGCACCGTCGTGCAGCACCTCGTAGACGTAGGTGGTGTCGGGGCGCAGGCCGTTCAGCCGGGCGTGGTGGGTGAAGGTCTCGACCTTGTTAAGGCCGTCCACGTAGCTGCGGCTGCGCGCGCCGACCGTACGGCCCGCGCCCTCGCGCGGCGTCCCGATCCGCACCCGGGGGCGGTTGACGCTCGCCGCCGTCGCCCAGGAGACGGTCATCTCGCGGGACGGCTCGTTGCCCCACTGGAGGTGGACCTGCTCCGGCCCGGGGGTGCCGGCCACCGCGGGCTGGGTCCACAGCAGGGTGGACGCGGGCAGCGCGGCGAGCGTGCCGACCGCCGTGGCGGTGCGAAGGACGCTCCTGCGCGAGGGATGTGCCGAAGGGTGTGCCACCACTGCCGCCTCCTGGGCTCCGGGAATCGCCGAGGAGGCTCCCAGTCCCACCGCACGCCCGGGCGACTTCGGACGGTTCCCACGGCGAACGGCAGTTGAACGACCGTGACGACCGTGACGACCGCGCGGCACGTACGGCCGGTTGGCCGCGGGCCGCCGGGGTGGTCCGGGCCTGCCGTACGGGTGACCCCACGGACGTGTCGGCGGCGGGGCGCCCGGCCGGTCGTGCGTCGGTGGGAGGGCGCCGACTTCGGACGGCGCAGGCCCTGTCCCCGAACCTGAGAGCCGCCCATGCCTGCCACCGGTTGTCTCCGCCGCCTCGTCCCCGCCGCGCTCTGCGCCCTCACCGTGGCCCTCGCCGCCGCCCCCGCGGCCCACGCCGCACCCCCGGGCCGCAGCACCGGCTCCGACCCAGGCCGGGCGGAGGACAGCCGGGCGAAGGAGAGCCGGCCGCAGGACAGCCGGCCCCAGGACGGCCGGTACGACTGGGACAACGTGGCGGCCTGCGAGAGCAGCGGCAACTGGCGCGTCAACACCGGCAACGGCTACTACGGCGGGCTCCAGTTCGACCAGGCCACCTGGCGCGAGAACGGCGGCCTCGGGTACGCCCCGCGCGCCGACCTCGCCACCCGCGAGCAGCAGATCGCCGTCGCCGAGCACCTCGCCGAGCACCGCGGCCTCTCCCCCTGGCCCGTCTGCGGCGCCCGCGCCACCCGCAGCCACGACCGCGACGCCGCCGTCCTCCCGCCGCCGGCCGTCGCGCCGAAACACTCCACGACGCCGAAACCCGCCGCCGTCCTCCCGCCGTCCTCTGCCGCGTCCTCCGCCGCGCCGACCGCCGCCGAGGACGGCACCTGGACCGTCCGCGACGGCGACACCCTCACCGACCTCGCCGAACGCCTCCGTGTCCCGGGCGGCTGGCCCGCCCTCTACGCCCTCAACCGCAGCACCATCGGCGAGGACCCGGACCTCATCCAGCCGGGCACGGTCCTGGACCTCCCCGCCTGAGGCCCCGCCCCCTCCGAGCCGCCGCCCACGCCCTCCCCTCCCGGGCGTGGGCGGCGCCATTCGGTCCCGTACCGCCGGAAGGCACCGGGAACGCCGACGGCCCGCCCGCTCACGAGGAGCGGGCGGGCCGTCGCCCGGAAGGACCCGTCAGCCGACGTGGACGCGCGGGCGGCGCGAGCGGTCCGGTTCGGCCTCGCGCAGCACCTCGCGCGTCACCGGCGCGACCTCGCCCTGCCCGAACAGGAAGAACCGCAGGAACTGGGCGAACGGGTTGCCCTCGGTCCACTCGAAGTACAGGTGCGGCCGCTGCCCGGTGCGGTCCCGGACGGTGAGCGCCAGCGCCGCGATCGCGTTGGGGATGCTGGAGCTCTCCAGGGTGAGCACCCGGTAGCGCCCGTGCAGGACCTCGCCCCGGACGGTCAGCTCGGACTCGAAGTCCGACGCGTCGTCGACCGTCACCTCGACGAAGACCAGGTCGTCCTCGCCCGGGATGTCGTTGTCGGCCCGGATCTGCCGGATCTTGTCGCGGTACTCGGCGACGTCCCGCTTGGTCGGCTCGTTGGCGATCAGGCGCAGCGGGCGGTGGGCGTAGTCGCGGATGAACCGCTCGGCCGTCTCGTCCAGCACGACGGCCGTGACGCGCAGCTCGAAGGCGCGCTTGAGGCGGGAGAGCAGCGAGACCAGGATGATGCCGGCGATGAAGCAGGCACCGATCTTGACGCCGTCCGGGCGCTCCATGGTGTTCAGCACGGTGGTGTAGAGGAAGACCGCCGCGATGATCCCGAAGGCGATGGTCCAGCCGCGCTGGCGCTTCTTGTAGGCGGCGATGGTGACGGCGATGGCCGCCGAGCTGATCAGGACCAGCACGCCGGTGGCGTAGGCGCCGCCCTGGGCGTCGACGTTCGCGTCGAACAGCCAGGTGATCAGGAAGCCGATCATCGTCAGCACGATCACCATCGGGCGCACGGCGCGGGCCCAGTGCGGGGCCATGCCGTAGCGCGGCAGGTAGCGGGGCAGCAGGTTGAGCATGCCCGCCATGGCCGAGGCGCCGGCGAACCACAGGATGGCGATGGTGGACAGGTCGTAGACGCTGCCGAAGGTGCCGCCCAGGTACTCGTGCGCCAGGTAGGCGAGGGCGCGGCCGTTGGCGTCGCCGCCGGTCTCGAACTCCTTGGCCGGGATGAGCAGGGTGCAGATGAAGCTGGTGGCGATCAGGAAGGAGCTCATGATCACGGCGGCGGTGGTGAGCAGCTTGCGGGTGCCGCGGATCCGGCCCACCGGGCTCGCCTCCGTGTCGCCGGCATCGCCCTTGATGTGCGGCATCACGGCGACGCCGGTCTCGAAGCCGGACATGCCGAGCGCGAGCTTCGGGAAGACGACGAGCGAGACGCCGATCATCACGAAGATGTTGCCGTGCTCGGCGGTCAGCGCGTTGGACCAGTCGGTGACGACGTGCGGCGCCTGGACGATCTTCCAGATGCCGACCGCGACGACGACCACGTTGAGCGCCAGGTAGATCCCGACGAGCCCCACGGCCAGGCCGATCGCCTCGCTGAAGCCCTTGAGGAAGACCGCGCCCAGCAGGGCGACCAGGATCAGCGTGATCACCATCTGCTTGCCGCCGAGCACGCTGGTCAGGTGCGGGTTCTCGACCAGGTGGGCGCTGGCGTCGGCGGCCGAGAGCGTGATCGTGATGATGAAGTCCGTCGCCGCGAAGCCGAGCAGTGCGAGGACGAACAGCTTGCCCTTCCAGAACGGCAGCAGCCGCTCCAGCATCGCGATCGAGCCCTCGCCGCGCGGGCTCTCCTTGGCGACCCGACGGTAGACCGGCAGTGCGCCCAGCAGGGTGACCAGCACGAGCACGATCGTGGCGATCGGCGACAGCAGGCCGGCCGCGAGGGCGGCGATGCCCGGCTGGTAGCCGAGCGTCGAGAAGTAGTCCAGGCCGGTCAGGCACATCACGCGCCACCACGGCTGGCCCGTGTGCGCAGAGTGACCAGGGTGATCGGCGGAGCCCCCCGGCTCCCCGCCTTCACCGTCCTGCTGCGCCTGCGCCTGCGCCTGTGCCCGCTCGGCGTCGGCCTTCTGGGCGGCCTTCTCCGGGGACATGTCCTCCAGCAGCCAGCTGCGGAGCCGTATTCGCGCCGAGGACGGATCCTCCGTCGCCGTCTCCGTCGAACCCGACGAAACCACCTTGCACCTCTTGTTCAAGACCCCGTAAAGCGCCGTCGGGCGACGGCAGTGCGCCAGGCTATGCGACAGGCGTCAAGGAGTCGTCATCGGCCCGCGTTAAGAAAACGTCATGACGGCGCAGGTCGGGAAGGGTGACCCGGCGCGGCGGGTGGCGCACCGGGGTCGGGCGCCGGGGCGGGAATCATGATCCCCGCCCCGGCGTCTCGGCATGCGGACGGGGTTACGCCCGGTAACCGAGGACGGTCATCATGCCCGTCTCCGCGTGGTACACGTTGTGGCAGTGCACCATCCACAGCCCCGGGTTGTCGGCGTCGAAGTCGACGGCCAGGGTCGCGCCCGGCAGGACGATCGCGGTGTCCTTGCGCGGGCCGCCGTCCGGCAGCGCGAAGCTGTGGCCGTGCAGGTGGACCGGGTGCCACATGGCGCTGCTGTTGCGGAACTCCAGCCGCACCCGCTCGCCCGCCGCCACCGGGTAGCGCTGCGCCGGGTCGTACGGGCGGCCGTTGAACGCCCAGTCGGCCTTCGCCATGCCGCCGGTGAGCTCCAACTGCACAGTCCGGTCAGGTGACTTGACGGACAGTCGGACACTCGGGTCGGCCTTCAGCTGCGCGGCGGTGACCAGCTTGCCGTCCAGTTCGGCCGGGCGTGCCGAGGCGTCAGGCGCGACGCCGCCGCCGGTGCGCAGCACGGCCAGTGCGGTGGCGTTCTTGCCCTCGGCGAGCGCGGTCAGCGGGAAGGCGCCGTCCTTGGCGGTGACCAGGACGTCGTAGCGCTCGCCCATGCCGAGCAGCAGCGCCTGGGTGGTGGCCTGCTCGACCGGGAAGCCGTCGGTGTGGGTGACGGTCAGCTCGTGGCCGCCGAGGGCGACCCGGTAGGCGGTGTCGCCGCCCGCGTTGATCAGGCGGATCCGGATCCGGTCGCCGGGCTTGGCGGTGAAGGTCTCGGGGGCGGTTGCGAGACGGCCGTTGACCAGGTGGAAGGGGTGGGCGACGTCACCGGCGTCGCCGCCGAGCAGCGGGCTGGTGGCGCCCATCAGCATCCGGGCCGGGCCGCCGGGCGTGCCGGCCGTGCCGGGCGTGCTCGGTGCGCTCGGTGCGCTCGGTGCGCTCCCCATCCCGGGCATCCCCGACATGTCGTGGCCGGAGTGGTCCATGCCGCCCGTCGAGCCGGCATCGGCGCCCGTGCCAGCCGTGCCGCCCATGCCCTTGGCGAGTTCGGCCAGGACGGCGTCCGGGGTGCTGCCGTCGATGCCGTCCACCCAGTCGTCCAGGACGACGACCCATTCCTTGTCGTAGCGCAGCGGCTCCTTCGGGTCCTCCACGATCAGCGGCGCGTACAGGCCGCGGTCCTGCTGGACGCCGGAGTGCGGGTGGAGCCAGTACGTGCCCGGGTGGCCGAGCGCGAAGCGGTAGTAGAAGGAGGCGCCGGCCCTGACGGCGGCCTGCGTCAGGCCCGGCACACCGTCCATGTCGTTGCGCAGCGCGAGGCCGTGCCAGTGCAGCGAGGTCGGCTGCGGCAGGTGGTTGGCGAGGGTGAGGGCGAGCGTGTCGCCGACGGTGGCGCGGACCTCCCGGCCGGGCAGACGGTCGCCGTACGCCCAGGTGCGGACGGTGCGGCCGCCGAGGTCCAGGGTCGTCTCGGTGGCGGTGAGCGCGACCTTGCGCTCCGGGCCGGGATTGCGCCGGGCCTCGGCGGCCGCGACCTCGGGGCCGTTCGGGGAGAGGTAGCCGGCGGGGGCGGTGGGGTTCGTCGAGGCGGTGGGGTTCGTCGAGGAGTGGTTCATGGACGAGTGGTCCATGCCCTTCATCGAGCCCGAGCCCGAGCCCGAGCCCGAGCCGGAGCCGGAGCCGGAGTCGGAGGAGCAGGCGGTGAGCAGGCCGGTCCCGGCGGCGGCGAGCGCGGCGCCGAGGACGGTACGACGGGTGGGTGTGCGCATGGCGGAGTGCACCTCGTGCGGTGGGTGTGGGTGTGCAGGACCTCGCGTCGGCCGTTCCGCGCGCGGGCGCCTTGCGGAGCACGCGGGCACGGGACGGCGGGCGCTCGCCTACTGACGCAGCACCGACAGCCGGTTGAGGAGGATCCGCCCGCCCCCGGGCGGGGGCTGCGCGCGAACGGCCCTCAGCAGGCGGGCCCGTACGTCGGCGGCGGCGTCGCCGCTACGGCGCAGCAGCGGGCCGGCGGCGGCGAGGAGCACCAGGGTCCAGCCGGCGAGGACGGCGAGGCAGACCGTCATCGGGTCCATGCCCTCGTCGGCGGCTGGCTCGGCAACCGCGGCAGCGGGTTCGGCGAACGTGGCAGCGGCCTCGGCGAACGTGGCGGCGGCCTCGGCGAGCGCGGCAGGGGACTCGGCCTCGGCCGCACCAGTCATCGGTACGCCCGCCGCGTGGTGCCCCGGCAGTTGCCGGGCTGCCACCTCACGCCCCCCGTGACCGCCGGTCGGATGGCCGAGCGTGTGCATCGTCACGATGCCCAGCAGCAGCGCGGCGAGGAGCAGCAGGCGCAGGGCCCGGGGCAGCGAAGGGCCGAACGGTCGCAGCTGCGCCATCGTTCGCCTCCCCACCGTCTCCGTCCGCACCGTACCCCCGCAGGGTATCCCGAAGTGCGGCGGACGATCCGAGTCGGGGTCAACCCCGTTCACCCTCTTGGCAGGTGCAATTTCACATTGCTATGTTACGGCTCACTCGGCGGCGGTCACGACCCCACAGCGCCCGCCCCGACGCTCCCCCGGCAGTCCCGGGCCGGAACCCATGGCACTGCCGCCTCGCACCGCCCTGCTACTTCCCCCTCCAGGAGATTCGGTGTCAACTTCCCGCGTTGCCAGGCGAGTTCTGCTCGCCGCCGCGACGGCAGCCACGCTCACGCTGCCCACCCTGCAGACCGCCCAGGCTGTCACCCCACCCACCCCGACCACGTCCGCCACCGCGCCGACGACCGCCCAGGCCGGCCCCGCCAAGGCCGCACCCACCCCCGCCGGTTCCACCCCCAACGACCCCGACCAGCGCACCGCCTACGACGACGCCGACCACCTCGGCACCGACGCCGCCAAGCCCGGCGCACCCGCCCCGGCCCCCGGCGGCGGCTCGCTCGGCAGCACTCTCGTCCCCGGCCTGCTGCCCGACCACGTCGGCGCCCCCGCACCCACCGCCGACCAGGTCGCCGCCGCGCCCGGCGCCACCGCGCCCAGCACCGCCGCCGGCGTGCCCTGTACCGTCGACGGCTTCACCGGCCTGTCCGCCGCCCAGCTGACCGCCTTCCTCACCGACCCGGCCGTCACCGCCGACGGCTGTCTGCGCACCGTCATCTGGACCTGGGACGCCCGCTTCGCCACCACCATGGACAACGCCCACGTCCAGGCCGTCGCCAACCGGATCACCCAGCTGTCCGCGACCGACGACGGCACCGGCAGCTCACACCTCTACGAGCTGTGGACGTACCTGCACGCGACCGTCTACCACGCTTTCAGTCACCACGAGTTGAACATCGGCGACCCGGCCACGCTCAACGCGATCCAGCAGGCGATCACGGCGTACGCGGGCAGCGCGCACGCCTTCGACCGCACCGACCTCGCCGCGAACACCCTGCGCGAGACCGCCATCACCGCCGGCGCCGACGGCCTGCGCCAGCACAACCTCGGCCTCGCCCGCCGGATCCTGGGCGCGCTCGCCCCCGGCACCACCGTCGCCGACAGCGCGGCCTGGGGCAACGCCGTCCTCCAGGCGCTCAACCTCAACTACCTGGGCATCTACAACCAGGACCCGGCCTTCCTCTCCGCCGTCGCCGCCGACGCCGACTACCGGGCCGCGTTCCGCGCCTACGCCTCCTGGGGGCACCTCAAGGGCACCAAGAACGCCTGGGCCGCCCGCGACGCCGTCGGCGAGTACGGCCGCTTCGGACAGGTCCCTGCCCTGCACGACGCCACCGTCGCCGACCTCGGCCCGGTGATCGACGCCACCAAGGCCGCCTTCGGCGAGTGGTCCGACCCGTGGGCCAAGGCCATCGGCTGGGCCAACACCTACGGCGTCTGCAAGCAGTACGGCGTCTGCATCGCCGACCTGGAGGCGAAGCTCTTCCCGAACACCTTCACCTACGACAACGGCGCCATCGAGGTCCGCACCGCCCTCGACAAGGCCACCGTCGACCAGATGTACTACGCGAGCAAGCAGGTCAAGACCCAGTACTTCCGCGTCCTCGGCACCGACCAGCCGCTCGCCGGGGACGTCAACTCCACGCTGCACATCCACCTCTACGCCTCGCGCGCCGACTACGAGGTCTACCAGCCGATCCTCACCGGCTACAGCACCAGCAACGGCGGCATCTACATCGAGCGCGGCGCCACCTTCTACACCTACCAGCGGCGCGTCCCGCAGGACTCCACGCTCACCCTCGAAGAACTCTTCCGCCACGAGTACGTGCACTACCTCAACGGCCGGTGGGCGGTGCCGGGTTACTTCGGCGACCCGCGCTGGTACGCCGACGACAAGACCACCGCGATGGACGAGGGCACCGCCGAGTTCTTCGACGGCTCCACCCGCGACCAGGGCATCCTGGTGCGCAAGTCGCTGGTCCGCAAGCTCGCCTCCGACGAGGCCGCCGGCATACCCCGGATGACCGTCGCCCAGCTCCTGCACGCCAAGTACACCGACACCCCGGCGTTCCACTTCTACAACTACGCCGGCACCTTCTTCGAGTTCCTCTGGCAGCAGCACCCCTCGCTGCTCCGCGAGATGTACGGCTACCAGCGCGCCGACGACCCGGCCGGCTTCGACGCCTGGCGCGACCGCCTCGGCGCCGACACGGCCCTGCAGAGCCAGTACTTCGCCTTCCTCGACGCGCAGATCAAGAACGTCGACAAGCTGTACGTCCCGTCGACGACCTTCACGCCCAACGCCTCCCTCGACCTCGCCTGGGCGGACGACGTCCAGGAGGAGTTCGCCGCCGCCACCGGCTCCACGCCGAACTGCAAGGACAACGGCGACTGGGCCAACAAGCCGATGCGGTTCGTCTGCACCGGCCGGATCACCGCCAACCTCTCCGACGCCAAGAACCCGGACAAGGTCTTCAAGGACATGTCCGACACCGTCGACTACTTCATCCTCACCCGCACCAGGAACGTCGAAGGGGCGAACAACCTCAACGACATGAACTGCAGCTTCGGCAAGGTCGACATCTGGACCACCGGCAAGGCCGGCACCTCCGACTACACCTGCGAGGGCCCGCTGCGCCGCTGACGTTCAACCCCCGGGCGCGGTAAGGACTGTGGGGTCCGTACCGCGCCCGGTGCTGTTTCGTCGCCGTGCCCAGGGCTACTCGCTCCGCGCCTGCCGGACGGCGGCCGCCAGGTGCTCGCGGAACCAACGATGGCCTGGGTCGGCCGAGTTGCGCGGATGCCAGGCCATTCCCAGCTCCAGCTGGGCGAGTTCGAGCGGAATCGGGAAGGTCCGCAGGCCCAGCGCGCCGAGGGTCTGCGGCAGCCAGTCCGCCAGGCCGAGCGAGACGAGGCCACTGTCCCGGGCCAGCAGCATCGCGCTGGTGTGGCTGGGCACCACCACCGCCACCCGGCGCCGCAGCCCGCGCTCGGCCAGCGCGGTGTCGATCGGGCCGAGCTGCTTGCCCCGGCGGGAGATGCCGATGTGGTCGGCGGCGGCGAAACGCCGGGCGGTGATCCGCCCCTCGAAGAGCGGATGGCCGCCGCGGGCCACACCCACCACCGGCGCCGGCACCACGTCACTGGTCTGCACGGTGAAGGTCCGCTCCAGGTGCACGGGGTCGAAACCCGCACCGGGCCGCAGCACGTTCTCGCAGCCGCGCAGCAACTCGCCCACCTCCTCGCGCAGTTCGACCGCCCGCGGAGTCGGCACCAGCCCCTGCCCGGCCCGCACCAGCCGCGGATCGCCGACCGCGCGGCGCGCGGCCCGCACCGCGCCCGGAGTCTTGCCGCCGTCCGGGGCGGGGCGCATTCTGGGTCCCACTCGGCGATTCGGGGGGAGGCACGGTGGGACGCGGCTTCGGGGTGCTCTGTTCGACGGTGGCGCTGGTGACGGTGCTGGCCGCGGCCACCGCGTGCGAGCCGGTCCTCGTCCCGGCCCGCCGGCCCGTGCTGCTTCCGGAGCCGGCCCCGGCGTCCGCGCAGTGGATCGTGGACCTCGTCGCCGCGCTCAACCTCCCGCCCCAGTGCCCCGAACCGACGCGTTCGACCATGACGGTGCTCGACACCGACGGCCAGGACCGGGCGGTGGCGTTCTGGATGGTGGACAGCCTCGACGTCTGCTACGCGATCATCAACCACAGGGACGTCGCGCCGACCACCATCTGGTTCGCCGCCGTCGAGGACCTGCTCACCCGCACCCCCATGCCGGCCGACACCACGGCGGGCCTGGACTCCTACGCCTTCACGGCCTACCGCGGCCGGGTGGCGCAGATCGAGGTGTCCGGCGACCCCGACCACCTGGTCAGTCCCGTGCGCCTCCGCACCATCGACCTCGGCGCCGCCGACCTCGTCACCTTCGCCGCATACCACTACCGGATCCCGGCCACCGGCAGGCCCCTCTCCCTCTCCCTCTGCACCCCCGCCGGGGCCTGCCGCGACGCCCACTGACTTCTCCACGCCCACTGACCGGGTGACGTCATGTCGATCCGGCCAAGGAGGAGGCCTCAAGATCATCACCAACCTCCGTGGTCAGTACACCTAGGGCCCCGACCGGTCCGGCCGGTCGGGGCCTCCGTGCATGCGGGCTCGGCGGACCCGGAGCCGGACGGGAGACCGCCCGAGCAGCATCGCGGGTCCGCGCGGGGGCAGTGCTCAGACCACGGCCACGCCGGTGCCGGCGAGGGCCTCGGGCCGCAGCAGGGCCGCGAGCCGCTCCGCGGGCAGGAGCCCCCGCTCCAGTACGAGTTCGGCGACGCCCCGGCCGCTGGCAAGGGCCTCCTTGGCGATGTCGGTGGCGGCCGTGTAGCCGATGTGCGGGTTGAGCGCGGTCACCAGGCCGATGGAGTTCTCGACGGTCCGGCGCAGCATTTCGGTGTTGGCGGTGATGCCGTCCACGCAGCGCTCGGCGAGGGTGAGGCAGGCCGCGCGCAGGTGGGTGATGGACTCCGACAGCGAGTGCAGGATGATCGGCTCGAAGGCGTTGAGCTGGAGCTGCCCGGCCTCGGCGGCCATGGTGACGGCGACGTCGTTGCCGATCACCTCGAAGGCGACCTGGTTGACGACTTCGGGGATCACCGGGTTGACCTTGCCGGGCATGATGCTCGAACCGGCCTGCACCGGCGGCAGGTTGATCTCGCCGAGGCCGGCGCGCGGCCCGGAGGAGAGCAGCCGCAGGTCGTTGCAGGTCTTGGACAGTTTGACGGCGACGCGCTTGAGGACGCCGGACATCTGGACGAACGCGCCGCAGTCCTGGGTGGCTTCGACGAGGTTGGCGGCGGTGACCAGGGGCAGCCCGGTGATGGCGGCGAGGTGGCTGCGGGCGGCTTCGGCGTATCCGGCGGGGGCGTTCAGGCCGGTGCCGATCGCGGTGGCGCCGAGGTTGATCTCGTGGATCAGCTCGACGGCTTCCGCGAGTCGGCTGCGGTCCTCGTCGAGCATGACGGCAAAGGCGGAGAACTCCTGGCCGAGCGTCATCGGCACGGCGTCCTGCAACTGCGTGCGGCCCATCTTCAGGACGTCGCGGAACTCGACGGCCTTGCGGGCGAAGGCGTCCTGGAGGACGGCCATCGCGTCGAGCAGGCCGCGCACGGCGGACACGGTCGCGATCCGGACGGCCGTCGGGTACACGTCGTTGGTGGACTGGCCGAGGTTGACGTCCTCGTTGGGGTGCAGGTGCCGGTACTCGCCCTTGGCGTGTCCCAGCAGCTCCAGGGCGCGGTTGGCGATGACCTCGTTGGCGTTCATGTTGGTCGAGGTGCCGGCGCCGCCCTGGATGACGTCCACGACGAACTGGTCGTGCAGCTTGCCGCCGCGGATCTCGCGGCAGGCGGTGACGATCGCGGCGGCCTTCGCGGGTTCCAGCAGGCCGAGTTCCTCGTTGGCGAGGGCTGCGGCCTCCTTCACGGCGGCCAAGGCGTCGATCAGGTGCGGGTAGGCGGAGATGGGAGTGCCGGTGATGGGGAAGTTCTCGGTGGCGCGCAGGGTGTGGATGCCCCAGTAGGCATCGGCGGGGACGTGGCGGTCCCCGAGCAGGTCGTGTTCGCTGCGGGTGGCGGCGGTCATGGGTGTGCGGGTCCTCTCGACGTGGTGGGCCGGATGGGCCCGAGGGTCAGGCGCGGGCGAGCAGGGCTGACGGGTCCAGCGCGGCCACCGGCCGTACGCCACCGACGGGCCGGCCGCCGCCGGCCGCCGGCTCCCCCGCGAATTCGGTCAGCAGTCGCGGGTCGACTCCCGCCAGCGCCAGGGCGGCTGCCGTCACCGGGACGCGCGCCCGGTTCGCCCCGTCGGCGATCTTCAGGGCGACGGCGCGGCCGTCCGCCAGCGCGGCGATCTGGACGCCCTCGAAGCCGTCCTTGGAGAGCAGCCCGGGGACCGCGTGCATCAGTCGGGCCACGTCCCGCCCCTCGCCGGAGGCCATTTCCGGGTGGCTGCGCAGTGCGTTCGCCACCCGGAATTCGGGTGTCCCGGGCGCGCCGGTGGCGATGCGCGCGGCGGCACGGGCCAGTCCGTGGAGGGACACCGCGAAGAGGGGGGTGCCGCAGCCGTCCACGGTGACGTGGGCGATGCGCTGGCCGGTGAGGTCCTCCACGGTTTCCGCGATCGTCCGTTGGAGCGGGTGCTCGGGGGCGTCGTAGTCCTGCAGCGGCCATCCGTTGAGCTTGCAGAGGTGGAGCATCGCGGCGTGTTTGCCGGAGCAGTTCTGGGCGATCCGGGAGGGCAGGCGGTCCTGCCGGATCCAGGCATCGCGGACGGCCGGGTCGTACGGCAGGTCGGGGACGTTGCGCAGGTCGTCCTCGGTGAGGCCGGCGAGTGCCAGGATCCGCCGGGTTCCGGCGAGGTGGCGTTCCTCGCCGGAATGGCTGCCCATCGCGAGGGCGAGCAGTTCGCCGTCGAGCGGCAGTCCGGCGCGGACCATGGCGACGGCCTGGAGGGGTTTGAGGGCCGAGCGCGGGAAGAAGGCGGTCTCGACGTCGCCGAGGCGGAAGCGGACGCCTCCGGCCGCGTCGAGGACGACGACGGAGCCGTAGTGGGTGCTCTCGACCACGCCGCCACGGGTGACGTGGGCGACCGGAACGTGGCGGGGCTCGCGGATCGCGGGTGCGTCCGCACGGGGGCTGGTGAACATGACTGCCTCGATCGTGATGACGTGGGGGGTGCGGACCTGCGGGCGGCGGGCGCGGGCGGATGCGCGGGTGTTCCGCGCATCCGCCCGGGCCGTCCGGTGTGTCAGTCGCCGGTTCCGGCGGCGACGCGCGCGATGCGCCCGCGGATCGCGTACCAGCCGGCGACGAGTGCGGCGGCGATGAGCGGTACGCACAGCACGGTGGTGCGTCCGGCGCCGCCGTCGGCGTACATGAGGACCAGGACGGTGGCGAGGAAGCCCAGCGTCAGGATTTCGGTCCAGGGCGAGCCGGGCAACCGGTAGGCGGGGCGGGCCAGTTCGCCGGCCTGGGTCTTCCGCCAGAACAGCAGGTGGCAGACCATGATCATGCCCCAGGTGGCGATGATGCCGATGGCGGCGAGGTTGAGCACGATCTCGAACGCGTCGGCGGGGACGACGAAGTTGAGGACGACACCGAGCACGCACATGCCGCTGGTGAGCAGGATGCCGCCGTAGGGCACCTGGCTGCGGCTCATCCGGGCGGTGAAGGCCGGGGCCGATCCGTTGACGGCCATGGAGCGCAGGATGCGGCCGGTCGAGTAGAGGCCGGAGTTGAGCGAGGACATCGCCGCGGTGAGGACGACCAGGTTCATCACGCTGCCCGCCGCCGGGACGCCGATGTGGGAGAGCACCGTCACGAAGGGGCTCTGGCCGGAGCTGTACGAGCTCCACGGCATCAGCATCGACAGCAGCACGACCGAGCCGACGTAGAACAGGCCCACGCGCCACATGATCGAGTTGATCGCCTTCGGCATGATCTTCTCGGGGTTCTCGGTCTCCCCGGCCGTCACACCGACCAGTTCGACGGAGGCGTAGGCGAAGACGACGCCCTGGATGATCAGCAGCATCGGCAGCAGGCCGTTGGGGAAGATCCCGCCGTTGTCGGTGATCAGGGACGGACCGGGCACGGTGCCGTCGACGGGGTGCTGGGTGACGAGCAGGAAGATCCCGATGCCCATGAAGACGACCAGGGCGCTGACCTTGACGATGGCGAACCAGAACTCCAGTTCGCCGAAGATCCGCACCGAGATGAGGTTCACGGTGAGGACCACGGCCAGGGCTATGAGCGCGATCACCCATTGCGGGACGTCGGAGAACAGGTGCCAGTAGTGGGTGTACGTGGCGACGGCGGTGATGTCGGCGATGCCGGTGGTCGCCCAGTTGAGGAAGTACATCCAGCCGGCGGTGTACGCGCCCTTCTCCCCCAGGAACTCCCGGGCGTACGACACGAAGGCGCCGGAGGACGGGCGGTACAGGACCAGCTCGCCGAGCGCTCGGACGACGAGGAACGCGAAGACGCCGCAGACGGCGTACGCGACGAACAGGGAGGGCCCGGCATCGGCGAGCCGTCCGCCCGCGCCGAGGAACAGCCCGGTCCCGATCGCGCCGCCGATGGCGATCATGTTGACGTGCCGGGGTTTCAGGGACTTGCTGTAGCCGGTGTCTCCGGCGTCGACGTGACGGGTCGTGGGGCGCTTCTCGTCTTTGAGGAACTGCTCGCTCACGCCTCGGCTCTGCCTTCTCTCGGGGTGTCCGCCCGCTGGGGGCGCACGATGTCGGTCAGGGTGGCCTCCACGCGGTGGAGGTGGTGGGACATCGCCTCGACGGCGTCGGACTCGGAACCGTCGATCAGGGCCTCGACGATCGCCCGGTGCTCGCAGTTGGACTGCTCGCGCCGACCGCCGAGTTCGTTGAGGAAGGTCGACTGACGCGCCAGTGCGTCACGGATCTCCTCGATGACCCGGCGGAACACCGGATTGCCGGAGGCCTCGGCCACCGCCAGGTGGAACACGGTGTCCAGCGCGACCCACGCCGTGGTGTCGGTCTCGCGCTCCATCCGGTCGAGCAGGTGGGCCAGGTGGTCCAGGTCCTCCGGGGTCCGGCGCAGCGCCGCGTACCCGGCGACCGGGATCTCGACGTGCCGGCGCACCTCCAGGAGGTCGCTGGCGGCGTAGTCGCCGAAGGTGGGGTCCTCGACGGTGTTCGCCACGACGAAGGTGCCCTTGCCGGTCTTCGAGACCGTCAGACCCATGGCCTGCAGGGCCCGCAGGGCCTCCCGCAGCACGGGCCTGCTGACCTCCAGGATCCGGCACAGCTCCGCCTCGGACGGAAGCTTGTCACCCACGGCGTACTCACCGCGCTCGATGGCGCTGCGCAGGTGGCCGAACACCGCTTCCATCGCGCTGACGCGCCGCGGGACCGATCCACCTGTCTTGCTGTCTGACAGGTTCACGGGCTGATCCTGGGCCCGGAGCTCCGCGGTGTCAAGACACCGCGGTCGTACCGGTGACTTCGGGTGCACTCCGCCGGACCCGGGCCCTCCGCTCTCCGGAGCGGCTCGGAGCGGGAGGCTCAGGCGGAGTCGACCTGGCCGCGGCCACCAGCGCGTGCACCACCGCCGAGTCGAAGGCCATCTCGGGGTGCCACTGCACGCCCACCACGAAGCGGTGCCGAGTGCTCTCGATCGCCTCGATGGTGCCGTCCGCCGTGCGCGCACCCACCGCCAGGCCGGCCCCGAGGGACTCCACCGCCTGGTGGTGGTGCGTGGCGACGTGGCGCGTCCCCGGGAGGAGCGCGGCGATCCGCGTCCCCGGCACCGTGGTGACGGCGTGCGGCGAGAAGTGCCCGCCGTGCAGGTTGTGCCCGTGGTGACCCACCGTTTCGGGCAGGTGCTGGATCAGCGTGCCGCCCGCGTGCACGTTCAGCAGCTGCATTCCGCGGCACACTCCGAGCACCGGCATGTCACGCGCCAGGGCCTCGGACAGCACGGCCCACTCCCACCGGTCGCGCTCGTGCACCGGCGGTCCCGTGCAGGGGTGCGGCTGCGCCCCGTACAGCGCGGGATCCACGTCCTCACCGCTGGTCAGGACGATCCCGTCCAGCCGCGCGACGACATCGGCCGCGGCCTCCGGAACGTCCGGCGGCAGGAGGACCACGCGGCCGCCCGCCGCCTGGACGCAGCTGTTGTACGCCGCGGGCAGCAGCGCGGCGGGCAACTCCCACTCCGCCCACTGGGCGTGGGCGAGGTACGTGGTGAGTCCGATGAGTGGCTTGGGCATACCACTTCCTTCCGGGGGTGGCGGGATTCGACCGTCGACGGCCGTCTCCCCCGCAACCCGACCGACGGAGGCGGTGGCGGGCGGGCTGCGGAGGAGGGGGTGCACGGCCCCGACGGGCGCGCGAACGCGCCCGACGACGGTGGGGGTGACCCGCGGACCCGGGCTTGCGCATCCGGGCCGCGAGCAAGAATCCTGCTGCCGTTCACGCTTAAGCACAAGAAAAGACATCTTCGCGACAGATAAGTGAGCGTTAACTCGGTGCAGAGACTCGACCCCCGGCTGCTCGCCACCCTCGAAGCCGTGGTCCGCCACGGCTCCTTCAACGTCGCCGCGCGCGAACTGGGCTACAGCGCGCCCGCCGTCTCCCAACAGATCGCCGAACTGGAACGCCGGGCCGGCCTCATCCTGATAGAGCGCCGCCCGGTGCGCGCCACCCCGGCCGGCATGGTCCTCCTCGACGCCGAACAGCGCGTCCGGAGCGCCCTGGCGGCGGCCTCCGTGGAACTCGACGCGATGCGCGCGGGCACGGCGGGACGGATCAGGCTCGGCGCCTTCGCCTCCTCCGCCGCCGGCATCGTCCCGCAGGCGCTGGCGGAGCTCCACGCGGCCTACCCCGACGTCCGGGTCAGCCTGTCCCAGGTGGAGCCCGAAGCCGGCTACAGCCGGCTCAAACGGGGCGACATGGACCTGGCCCTCACGTACGACTACGACTTCATCCCGGTGCCGCCGCCCCGGACGCTGCGCCGACTGCTGGTCGCCCGGGACCCGGTGGTGGCGGTCGTCCCGGCCGACCACCCCCTCGCCGACCGGGACGTCATCGCCCTGGCCGACCTCGCCTCGGAGACGTGGATCGCCGCCCCCGAGGCCGCCCTGCGCCTGGAACTGCTCGCCCAGATGGCCAGGACTCCCGGCTTCCAGGCCCGCCTGGACTACGACGGCGACGACTTCAACACCGTGCTCGGCTTCGTGGCCGCCGGCCTGTGCGTCGCCGTCATGCCCAGGCTGGCGCTGCCCCCGGGCAGCGCGCAGGTCGTGGCCCGCCCCCTCGCCGACCCGGAGCTGACGCGTTTCATCTACACCGTCCGCATCGACACCCGGCACGCCCCGTGTGCCCTCCTGGCCCTGGAACGGATGCTCGCCGCGCAGGCGCAGGCCGCCCTCTCCTGAGCGGGGGGCAACGCCGCACGGTTCGGAGCGTTGCCGGCCCGCCTGCGGGCCGGCCCTGCGGGCAGCCCCTCAGGCTTCCGTGTGGACGCTCCGGTCGGCGGTGAGCCGCTCGCGCCACTCGGCCACGGCGCCGGGGGACATCGCCGCGAGACCGGCGATCACCTCGTCGTCCCGCCCGTCGGTCCAGCTGAGGACCCGGGTCAGGACGGTGTTCCGGACCAGGCGGACCTCCTTCAGCAACTCCTCCAGGCGCTTCAGCTCCTCCCCGGTGGCGGCGAGCGTGTCGTCGATCGCCGCCCTTTCCTCGGCCCGCTGTTGCCGCAGGTGGGCCGGCAGGCCGGTGAGGACCACGCCGTCGTCGGCCGCGGCGCTGCGGAACGTCTCGGCGAGATGGTTCAACACGCAGTCGGGGGCGTCGGCGAGGCTCGCTCCCACGACCTTCGCGCCCTCCCAGCTGCTCCGTCCGGCATCGGTGGTCCGCAGCCAGATCCCGGCTTCGACCGGGGTCCGGTCGCCGCAGGCGGCCGCACGGTAGGCGTACAGGGCGGCCCGGTGGCCGTAGAAGGTGTAGCCCTCCTCGATCCGGACGCCCGCCGTAGCGCACATCAGGCCCGGAACGCCGCCGTATCCGGAATCGGCCTGGTAAGCGGCACAGCCGTCGAGCTCGGCGTCCGTGGCTGTCGCCCAGGCCGGGTCGCAGAGCTCGGGGTTGCGGGCGAGGAAGTCCTGCACTTCGATCCGCCATGCGGGAACCGGGCTCATGCGGGGTTCGGACCAGGTCACGGTTCCCGTCGCGTCGAGCGTGAACCGGCAGGCCTGTTCGAGATCGGTCCAGGCCGTGGCGGCTTCGGCGGACCATTCCGGATCCCCGCCCGGGCCCACGCGGTGCAGCGAGCCGATCACCCGCTGGACCAGGGGCAGTAGCCGCCGGACGAGCGCATGGAGTTCCTCGACACCGAAGAAGCGCCAGGTGTCGGCTCCCCGGTCGTCGACGGTCCGGTGGGTGAGCGGGATCACGAACACGGCCGGGGACGGCAGTGCGCCGTCGCCGACCGTGGCCCGGCGATGTCCCGGGAGCGAGTCGGCGACCTCCTCGTCCTGTGTCCGCCAGTCGGTGTCCCCGAACCAGATGGCGCCGGTGGCGACATCGACGGCGATCCACTGCTGGTAGCAGTTGCCCGGCCCGAACCGGTCCCGGCGGTGCTCGGCCTGCCGGTCGTGCCACACGTATTCCGCTGGAGGCGGACTGAACTGGACGGCGACGAAGCCGTCCTGCGGGGTGTATCCGACGACCACGTGTGCCGTTGGTTTGCTGTGCTCGGTCCCGGACATGCGGCTCCCTCCGTGCCGGACCGTGGCGGGTCCACCACTGTGCGGCACCGAGCCTGCCCTGTGAGAGCCGTACGATCAAATCCGATCAGTTGCGGACTTCTCGTCCTGCGACGAGCAGGAATCGGACCTTGACGCCGCGCGGTCGGGCGGCGCATGATCGAGCCGAGAACCTGTCAGACAGCAAGACGGGTAGCTTGGTTCAACGCTCACACCGAAGGAATCGGTTCCGCCCGCACGTGCGCCGACCATGGTTGTCCCCGTAACGGTCCGCGGTGTCGGGCTCGGAGTGACGAAAAGTATCAGACGATCACCCCGCTTTGAGAAGGGTGTAGCCGGATGATCTCCTGATGGCTCGTGGTGGGTCAGCGGGTCCTGAAGCGGCGGTAGAGGTTCCGGGCCACGAACACCCCCGGCCCGCCGAAGCCGACGAGGTCAACGCGCCCCTCACCGGTGATGTCGCCGACGAAGCGGGGGTGCCGGTCGACCCGCCAGGCGCCCGCGTCGTCGCTGTAGCCGAAGCCGCGGCACACCAACTGAGGCTGCCCGAACCGGCCGTCGCCGAGGCCTTGCGACGCCCAGACGCCCTCGTCACCGAAGCCGACGATGTCCGGGGTGCCGTCGCCGGTGACGTCGGCGAGGAACCGCAGGTGCTTCTTGGGCGTCCACCCCTGCGCCGTCCCGAAGTCGTTCAGGACCAGCTTGGCGGGCTCGAAGGTGCCGTCGCCGCGCCCGCGGGACACCGCGACGCCCTGCGGGCCGAACCCGACGATGTCCATGGGGCCGTCGGCGGTGGTCCTGACCAGGAAGCGGGGGTGTTTCGCGACCGACTTCCAGCCCTGGACGGTCCCGAAGTCGCCCAGGACGAGCGAGGGTTCGGTGAACGTGCCGTCGTCGCCCTGGAGGGAGACCCAGACGCCCTCGTCGTGGCAGCCGACGAGGGCGAGGCGGCCGTCGCCGGTGGTGTCGGCGAGGAAGCGGGGGTGCCTGTCGAGGAGCCAGCCGCCCGCCTTCTCGCCGTGGCCGAAGGCCCTGAGGGCCGGCTCACCCGGGAGATCGGCGAACGTGCCGTCGTCGGCCTGGAGGGAGATCCAGACGCCGTCCTCGTGGCAGCCGACGAGGTCGAGGCGGCCGTCGCCGGTGGTGTCGGCGAGGAAGCGGGGGTGCTGGTCGGCGAGCCAGCCACCGGCCTTCGGGTCGCTGCCGAACGCCTTGAGGACCAACTTGCCGGCGGCAGGGGCGAACTTGCCGCCGTCGCCCTGGAGTGACACCCGGACGCCGTCGGCGGCCAGCACCACGACATCGGGCTTGCCGCTGCCCGTGGTGTCGGCGAGGGTCCACAGGTCGGTGGGCGCCAGGGCGGGCGCGGACTTGTACAGGGCCTGCTCGTCGTCGAAGGTGCCGTCGCCCCGACTGGGCGCCGTCACGGCCCCCTTGGCGGGCCGAAGTGCCACGATGTCGTGCCGCCCCGCCCCCGTGCGGTCGGCGAGGAACCGCGCGCCGGCGCCGGCCCACCAACCCGGTTGACCAGGAACGCGGTTGGGCCCCTCGCCGGTCCACTCCCCGGCGGTCTTGTCGCTCCCGAACTGCTCCAGGACGAGCAGCATGTCGCTGAAGGAGGGGGTGGCGCCGGGGACCATCCGCAGCGCGGTCGAGCGGACCAGGGGCCAGGACCGGCGGCCGTTCCAGTGGTCGCGCTGGGCGAAGCGCAGCACCAGGTCGCTGGTGCGGGCGGGTTCGGCGGTGACGAAGCGCCAGCGCTGGCTCTTCGCGGCGTCGTCGTACCTGCGCAGGACGACACGGATCTCGGGCTCATCGGCGTCGTCCTCGTCACGGTCGGGGAGGTCGAGGACGGTGCCGTCGGTCACGCTCTCGATGAAGTAGAGGCCCGCCTCACCCTCGACAGGGACGACGTGCCACTGCTGGTCCTTCTTGCCCGCTGCGGCGGCCGACCGGCGGACGCCGCCGTCCTTGCTGATGGGTTCGAGCGCCTTGTTGTCGGCCGCGTTGCGGATCACATAGCCCTGGTCGTCCTGCTCGAACCCGCCGTTCGCGGTCTGCACGGGGGCGAGCTGCCACTGCTCCGGGCTCGGGCCGTCCCCGGGGAAGCCGCGGACGACCAGTGCCCCGTCCGAGTACGGCGTCGGCGGGGCGCCGAGGGTCTTCCCCGTGGCGGCGTTGACGATCTCCAGCTTCAGTTCTTGCGTGGGCACGGGCATCGTGGCGCCTCTTCCAACTCTTCAAGGCATTAGGGGATTTGGCTAGGGACGGTGGTGACGCGGCGACGGGCTCGGCTCACGTGAAGACGTGGTGGTACGGCACGTTCCACTCGTTGGGCAGCCGCGGGTAGAAGGTGTTGATGATCGTCCCGGTGAAGTCTCCGCCCCAGTTGTAGGTGGTGCGCACCTCGTTGTCGGGCGTCACCGCGTAGTCCTTGAAGCCGAGGATGGCGTCGGGGTGGGTGATCGGCACGAAGGTGATCCCGCCCCACGGTGTCACCGAGACGACGAAGAGCTGGGTGTCCTCGGGGGCGCCGTTCTTGCCGCGCCACTTGTCGCCGACCTTGCTGGGGAGGCCGACCTGCACGGTGTCGGCCGCCGTGGCCTTCGGGGCGTCCTGGTGGACGCTGATGCGGCGCCGCTGCGGCTTCGGGGTGCCGTCGTCGCCGCGCCCGGCGGCGGTGCCGGCCGGATCGATGGGCGCGGGCATCGTCTGGCCGGCGGCGCTCTCCAGGAAGTAGAGCGGTCGCTGCCCGAAGAAGCCGCCGGGCGTGATGTACCAGAGGTGGCCCTTCGCGTCCTTGGTGTCCGGGTCCAGCGTGGTGGCCAGCTTGACGCCCTTGTCGTGGACGGAGTCCTTGAGCTCGACGGGCCGCAAGTAGCCGCCGTTGAAGGCGTGCACGAGCATGACCGGGCGGTTCTCGATCAGCGCCGCCACGATCGCGTTGTCGTAGCTGTTCACCGCCACCGGGCCGCCGACCACCAAATTCGCCATCGCGGTGCGTTCTTGGGTGTACATCGCGGAAACCTCACCTGTTCGGGATGTGGGAGAACAATGCGTCGGACGCTCGGTTCAGGAGTGCATTGCACGGAAACTGCCAGCGGCGCCACGGTTCCATAATCACCAACTGGTGTGTAGAGCACGGAGGTTGCTTCACCCGAACGAGTGTCATGCGGGGACAGGTCGCTTCCGGCGATAAGGCCCGTGCTAGCTTCGGTCGCCGGAACGTGCGCACAATTCTGTTCCTATTTCACCGAGTTCACCGATCGCGGTTCGACCGGATCATTCGAGGACATCATCCGAGGACGGGGAATGCCTTCCAACGCATACAACCTGGATCGGGCCAAGCGCCAGCCGCTGACCAAGAAGAACCTGCGGGAACTGGGCATCGAGCAGACCTGGCAAGCCATCCTGGAGCACCCCAGCCTGGTCTACGTCGACGATTACGGCGTACAGCACAAACCCGTCGGCTTCTCCGTCAACAAGGCGAGCTTCGGCACCTTCCCCGGTACGGCCCACCAACTCGGCTGGCTCGCCTACATGAACCTCGGCGAGCCGCTGATCGAGGAGCGGCGCGACATCCAGCAGCCGCCGCCCGACATGTTCTCCTCGCGCAGCTACGTCAACCGCAGCCTGACGTCCGACATGAGCTTCACCGACACGGTCGACTTCACCGTCTCGAACGCCGTCACCTGGTCACTGCAGGGGTCGTCCCAGCTGACCTTCGGCGGCAACGTCAGCGCGCAACTCCAGCTGCAGTTGCAGAACCAGCTCCAACTGAGCCTCCAGGGACAGCTCCAGGGACAGCTCCAGGGACAGCTCAGCGCCCAGCTGCAGAACGCCATGGCCAACAAGTGCACCGCCACGGTGACCAACAAGAACAGCAAGGACAACGTCGGGTTGGACAACGCGAACGCCACCGAGAACGGCGTGACCAACACGATGTCCACTACGGCGCAGGCCTCCGCCACGGCCACCGCGACATCCTCGATCACGGACTCGGTGGCGTTCACGACCACGGGCAGCGCCACCGGGAGCGCGCAGCTCAACGCCGCGTTGATGCAGGGCATCACGGCCTCCGTCGGTGGCACCCTGACCACCAGCTGGAAGTCCACCTCGCAGATCTCCGGCAAGGTCCCGCCGACCACCCGGATGGCGACCATCGCCAGCCAGCGGCGCACCCGCAAGCAGTACTCCTACGAGATCCCGGTGACCTTCTCCGGGCTGCTCGCCGTGCAGTACGACGTGCCGGTGGCGGTTCTTTCGCCACCGCAGCCCGGGGACTACCCCGGCCTCGCCAAGGTGGTGGCCCGCGACATCGCCGACCTCGACCTGGCGGGCGGCGGCTTCCGGATGAAGGGGCTGGCCGAGGTGGTCTCCGCTCTGGAGGTCCACCACACGATGTTCGACGGCGAGAGCCTGACCGACAGCGAACGAGACCTTTTCAAACTGCCCTGACCGAGCTGTTCCAACAGCCGTGAACGGGCGCGGCGCCGCCACGACGACCAGAGGTGACAACCATGGTGTTCGGCAACATCTTCGAATCCGCGGGCACGGGCGCGGGGCTCTTCTCGGTGATCTCCGACGGCGACAAGCCGGAGCCCGGCGCGGACGTCGACTTCGAGGACTCCGACGACGAGACGTACGACGACACGACCACGAGCCTGTTCACCAGCGGGATCCACGGGGCCAACAACCGGGCAAAGATCGTGCAGGAGCAGTCGCCCGAAGCACGGGCCATCCTGGGTTTCCTCGGCTCCTTCGTCCAGACCACCCAGGCCTCGGCCGGCACGCAGGCGCAGTACGCCAAGGACCCCGGTTCGGTCTCCACGGCCGCGGCCGGCCGCATGCGGGCAGCCAGTCCGACGGTGACCCAGAACGACGATCTCCAGAAGGCCCCGGACTTGGTGAGCAGGCCGAAGAGGGACGACTACAAGAAGCCCCCCAAGCCGGAGAAGCCGACCGTGGAGGCCCCCGAGCCCCCCGCGACGCCCGAGGCCACCAAGCCGACCGCGGAGGCCCCCGAGCCCCCCGCCACGCCCAAGGCCACCAAGCCGACCGCGGCCGACCCGTCGAGCTCCCAGTAGCGGTCGACCGCGAAGGGGGTCAGGGGCGCTGCCGCCCCTGACCCCCTTCGCATGTGTCAGAGCTCGTGTCAGACGGGGAGCAGCTGCCACTGCCGGTTGCGGTGGTCGCCGTCCGCCTCGTACTGCTTGATCGCCGCCGGCCCCGTGGCGTCGACGCGCAGCACCAGACCGCTGTGCCGGTTGGCGATCTCGAACACCCGGGGGCTGTCGCTCGCGGGGCCGATGGGGATCAGCCGCCACTGCTGGTGGTGTGCGTCAGCGCCCTGGTAGGCGCCCTGCGCCGCCACCGCACCGGCGGCCTCCTCCGCTTCGAGGATCTCCAGGACCTTGCCGCTGCGCACGTTCTCGAACCTGTAGAGCACCTCGCCGTCCTGCTGGCCCGCCACCACCAAGCGCCACCGCTGGTGCTCCCGGGGGACGGCGAGGGACTGGTGGATCTCGGCCCCGTCCTCGGTGGACTCGCGCAGCACGCCCATCCGCAGCCTGCTGCGGACGTTGGCCCAGGAGACCACCGTGCCCGACGCGGGCAGACCGGCCATCAACGGCGAGGCGATCTTCCGGATCCGGTGACCGCCGTACTCGGCGATGTAGAGCGTGTCGACGCTGTCCAGGGCGAGCGCGGACGGGAGGCTCACCTGGGCCTTGTCGGCCGGGCCGTTGTCACCGGTGGAGGCGGCGGTGCCGGTGCCGGCGATGGTGGTGATCGTGCCGTCGGCCGCGACCTTCCTGATCCGGTGGTTGGCGTGGTCGGCGATGTAGAGCACGCCGGTGCTGTCCACCACCACCGCCAAAGGGCTGTTCAGTCGGGCCTTGGTGGCCGGGCCGTTGTCACCGGTGGAGCCGGCGGTGCCGGTGCCGGCGATGGTGGTGATCGTGCCGTCGGCCGCGACCTTCCTGATCCGGTGGTTGCTGCCGTCGGCGATGTAGAGGGCGCCCGCGCCGTCCACCGCCAGCCCGCGCGGGTAGTACAGCTGGGCCTTGTTGGCCGGGCCGTTGTCACCGCTGAAGCCCGCGACCCCGGTCCCCGCGACCGTGCTGATCCGGCCGTCCGCGGTGATCCTCCTGACCCGGTGGCCGTTGTAGTCGGAGACGTAGAGGATGCCGGTGCTGTCCACCGTCACCGCCAACGGGTAGTTCAGCTGGGCCTTGTTGGCCGGGCCGTTGTCACCGGTGGAGGCGGCGGAGCCGGTTCCGGCGATGGTGGTGATCGTGCCGTCGGCCGTGATCTTCCGGATCCGCTGGTTGGCGGCGTCGGCGATGTAGAGGGTGCCCGCGCGGTCCGCCGCCAGTCCGCGGGGCTGGTTCAACTGGGCCTTGTTGGCCGGGCCGTTGTCACCGCTGAAGCTCGCGGAAGCGGTGCCGGCGATGGTGCTGATCCGGCCGTCCGTGGTGACCTTCCGGATCCGGTTGTTGCTGTAGTCGGCGATGTAGAGGGTGCCCGTGCTGTCCACCGTCACCCCCAGCGGGTAGTTCAGCTGGGCCGAAGCGGCAGGGCCGCCGTCCCCGGCGAACCCTCCTGTACCCGTCCCCGCGGCCGTGGCGATCGGAGGGACGGACGGGTTGTTGGGAGTGCTCATCGTCATTCCTTCGGTCGTGGTGCCCGACATTCGGTCAGATGGGGAGCAGCTGCCACTGCCGGTTGCGGTGGTCGCCGTCGGCCCCTCGCTGCTGGACGGCCGCGGGGGTGGTGGCGTCGACGCGCAGCAGCAAGCCGCTGTGCCGGTTGGCGATCTCGAACACCCGGGGGCTGTCGGTCGCGGGGCCGATGGGGATCAGCCGCCACTGCTGGTGGTGTGCGTCAGCGCCCTGGTAGGCGCGCTGCGCGACCACCGTCCCGTGCACCTTCAGCCCGTCGGGGACCTCCAGGACCAAGCCGCTGCGCACGTTCTCGAAGGTGTAGAGCACCTCGCCGTCCTGCTGGCCCGCCACCACCAGGCGCCACCGCTGGTGCTCCCGGGGCGCGGCGATGACCTGGTGGATCTCGGCCCCGTCCTTGGTGGACTCGCGCAGGGCGCCCATCCGCAGCCTGCTGCGGACGTTGGCCCAGGAGACCACCGTGCCCGACTCGGGCAGGCCGGCCGTCGCGGGTGAGGTGACCTTCCGGATCCGGTGGCCGCCGTACTCGGAGATGTAGAGGGTGCCGACGCAGTCCAGAGCGAGCCCCAAGGGGTTGTTCAGCTCGGCCTCGTCAGCTGGGCCGCCGTCGCCGGTGGAGTCGGCGGTGCCGGTGCCGGCGATGGTGGTGATCGTGCCCTCGGCCGTGATCTTCCGGACTCGGTGGCTGTTGTATTCGGCGATGTAGAGGACGCCCGTGCTGTCCACCACCAGCCCGGTCGGACAGTTCAGTTGGGCCTCGTCGGCTGGGCCGCCGTCGCCGGTGGAGTCGGCGGTGCCGGTGCCGGCGATGGTGGTGATCGTGCCGTCGGCCGTGATCTTCCTGATGCGGTGGTTGTCGGCATCGGTGAAGTAGAGGGTGCCCGTGCCGTCCATCGCCAGCCCATGCGGGCGGTTCAGTTGGGCCTGGTCCGCAGGCCCGTTGTCGCCGCTGAACCCCGCGGCACCGGTGCCGGTGTCGGTGCCGGCGATGGTCGTGATCGTGCCGTCGGCCGTGATCTTCCTGATGCGGTGGTTGTCGCGGTCGATGAAGTGGAGGGTGCCGGTGCTGTCCACCACCAGCCCGGTCGGACAGTTCAGTTGGGCCTTGGCGGCCGGGCCGTTGTCGCCACTGAAGCCCGCGGTGCCGGTGCCGGCGATGGTGGTGATCGTGCCGTCGGCCGTGATCTTCCTGATGCGATGGTTGTCGCCGTCGGTGAGATAGAGAGTGCCCGCGCCGTCCACCGCCACCCCGCGGGGGTAGCTCAGTTGGGCCCTGGCGGCCGGGCCGTTGTCGCCACTGAAACCCGCGGTGCCGGTGCCCGCGACCGTTCCGATCCTCCCGTCGGTCGTGACCTTCCGAAGCCGGTGGTTGTCGCGGTCGACGAAGTAGAGGGTGCCGGTGCTGTCCACCGCGATCCCGAACGGGCGGTTCAGCTCTGCCCGGACCGCCGACCCGTTGTCCCCCTTGGGGCCCGGGACTCCGGTCCCCGCCACCGTGCTGATCACGGGGGCGGGGCTCTCGCTGCCTGTGGTTGCCTCAGGAGCAGTGCTCATCGTCATCCCTTCACCGTTCACTGGCCGCCTGTTGGTCTTTTGCAGGGGGCTGTCGGGTGATTCCAGAAAGTCATATGGACATGGGGATGGCAATTGCCCGTCCGAGTGCTACCTCGCGCAACAGGTTGACGTGCCTGGTGGATGGTCAACTTGTCGGAAGATCAGTGCATGAGTGAGATCCGGACACAAGGGAGCCGGCAGCGCTGGAGCCACTCGCGCACCAGCTCGACGTCCCGCCGGCCCGAATCAGCGACGCCGGGCACGAACCCTGCCCTCAGCAGCCCGAGGTGGCGCGGGCGCACCTGCGCCGGTCGGACAGGAAGGGCAGGGAGCCAAGGGTCGCGCTTCAGCTGCTCGACCCTCGAGCGTTCAGGTGCGTGGAAAAGAAAGCGGTCAGCTTGTCGACGGCCGCATCGATGTACTCCTTCTTGTCATACAGATCGACGTGACTGGCGCCTTCGATCCAGTACAGCTCGGCCGGGCCGGTGGCACGCTGATGTGCCTGGACGGCCATCCACGAGGTGACGGCACGGTCGCCGACGATCTGCAGCATCGGACGCGGGCCGATCAGCGGGACGGCGAAGAACGGGTCGTAGCCGGCCAGGCGGTCGATGCTTTCCCAGGCCAGGAACTTCGCGGACCGTTCGTGCTCGCCGCGCGTGGTGCAGTAGTACTCGAATCCTTCGACGCCGTGCTCGCCGCCCAGCGCGTGTGCCTGCTCGGCGCTCCGCGGGAACATCGTCATCACACCGGGGTCCTTGCCGCGGGCGGCTGCGGTACGGGCCCGGGCAGCCGCGTCCAGCAGGGACCGGAAGACGGCCGGGTTCTGCCCCCCGTCGGCTCCCAGCCGGAACTGGCGGGAGGGGTCGGCGGTGCACACGGCGGCCACCGCCCGCACCCGGCTGTCACTGCCGGTCGCGGACAAGGAGTACCCTCCGGACGCGCAGATGCCGAGCAGGCCGATTCGGTCCTCTGCGATGTCGTCACGCGCGATGAGGTAGGACACCGCGGCCTTGAAATCCTCCACACGCTGCGCCGGGTCCTCCAGGCCCCGCGGAAGACCGCCGGACTCGCCTTGGTGGGCGGCGTCGAAGGCGAGGGTCACGAACCCGCGCTCGGCGAGCCTTTGCGCGTACGTCCCGGAAGTCTGCTCTTTCACCCCTGTTCCAGGATGGCCTACCACCAGCGCGGAAAGAGGGCCCGCAGTGGGGGTGTCGGGAGTGTACAGGTGCGCGGCGATCTCGATGTCGGCACTGTCGAAACGGATGTCGGACCTGGCCATGCGGGCACTCCTTTGAGTCGGTCGGTTCGTGGGATTTCCGGCAGGTTCCGGACGCGTGAGGATGGGACTGTCCCTCCCGGGCCGGAGGCCCCTGCCCCGGTGCCGCGGGCTGGGCGTGCGGGCCGAGGCAGGAGCGGTGTCAGACCTGGTTCCAGTACTCGTCGAACTTGGTACCGATGACCCTGGTCGAACCACAGAGAAGGGCGAGCAGCGCACGGATCCGGGCGCGGTTGTTGTGGCCGTCCGCAGGAGTGTGTTGCGTCTCCTCCGGCCGCGCGCGGCGGTTGGGCGCGAGACGCCCGCCACACCTGCACGGGACGCGGATCCGATCCTGACGTGTCAGCACGGACCGACGCATCAGTCGTATGACTCAATACGGCCGATTTCGACGTCGAGGCGGATCAGGGTGCCCTCGACGGTGGGGAGTTGGCCCTGGTGGTCGCTCCAGGCGGAGCGTCGCCGGACGCGGGGGTGCAGGCGGTGCCAGGCGCGGACGCGGGCGGTGCTGCGGGAGGCGCAGGCCGTGTGGGAACGGGTCGTGATCGCCCGGGAGACGGTGGGCGAGGTCCTGGCGGAACCTCGCGGACGCGGGGAGGAGCCCACACTGGTCGCCCCCGGCCCGGGTACTGGCCAGGGTTCGACACTGGCTCGACGGGCCCGTGGTCCCGGGATCGTGATCGGTGGACGCCGACCGGCTTCCGTTGCGGCGAAGGAGTTGACGAGGGTGGAGCCTGGCGGCAAGGGCAGGCCGGACGGGACGGGGGATCCGTTGTCGCCGCAACTGCGCGGACGCGCCCGGGAACAGGAAGTACTCGATCGGCTGTTGCTCGACCTGCGCCGCGGACACAGCCGCGTACTGGTCCTGCGCGGGGAGTCCGGCATCGGCAAGACCGCGCTGCTCACCTATCTGGCCGGTCGCGCCCCGGCAGGCCGCGTCGTCCGCACGGTCGGGGTGGAAACCGAGTTCGAGATCGCGTACTCGGCTCTCCAGCAGATGTGCGCTCCGCTGCTGAGCCAGCTGGACCGGTTGCCGGCGGCGCAGCGAGCCGCTCTGGCGACGGCGCTGGGGCTGGAGCTGGGGCTGGGGCTGGAGCGCGGACCGAGCGATGGCGGATCGCCTGGCGGTCTGCTGACCGGACTGGCCGTGCTGGGCCTGTTCGCCGAGGCCGCCGCTGTCGAGCCGCTGGTCTGTGTCGTGGACGACGCGCAGTGGATCGACGGGATCTCCGCGGCCGTCCTCGCGTTCGTCGCCCGGCGGCTGGACGCCGAGTCCGTGGCCCTGGTCTTCGCCGTGTCCACCTCGGCGTCGGTCCGCACGCCGACCAGCGCCGGTCTCCTTGCCGGCCTGCCTGAACTACAGGTCGACGGGCTCCGCGACGACGACGCCCGGGCGTTGCTCGACTCGGTGCTGCCCGGTCCGGTGCACCCCCGCGTACGGGACGCGATCGTCGCCGAAGCACGCGGCAACCCGCTGGCGCTGATGGAGCTGCAGCGCGGTGAGAGCGAAATCAGGAAGAGGTAGGGGGACACATGACCGGGTTGCAGCGATGGGGCGTCACCACGGCGATGGTGGGCCGCGAGGACGAGCAGGCGGAGCTCGTGGCGTTCGTGACGTCCGCCACGGGCCAGGCTCTCGTCCTGCGAGGGGAGACGGGGGTCGGCAAAAGTTCGTTGTTGGGCCACGCCGCCGCGCTGGCGGAGCAGGAGGGCCACGTCGTCCTCCGGGCCGCCGGTGTCGAGGCGGAGTCCGAGCTGCCCTATGCCGGGCTGCACCAGTTCCTCCATCCGCTGCTCGCCGACGTCGCGCGGCTGGACGACGGGACCCGGGCGGTGTTCGACGCTGTGTTCGGCGGAGTGCAGGGCGATCCGCCGTCGGTCATGGCGCTCGGCATCGCCGTGCTCAGCCTGTTGTCGCTCTCCTCCGCACAGCGGCCGCTGTTGTTGGTCCTCGACGACGCGCAGTGGCTGGACGACTCCAGCGCCGACATCTGCGGGTTCGTGGGCCGACGCCTGGCCGGCAGCCCGGCGAGGATGCTGGTCGCGGTCCGCACCGACCTCACGTCCCGCTTCGACACCGCCGCACTGCCCGAACTGCCGATCACCGCCCTCACCGACGAGGACGCGGCCCGCCTGCTGGACCACCGGTACCCGGAGCTGAGCCGACGGGTCCGTCGAATCGTCCTGGAGCAGGCCCAGGGCAACCCCCTGGCCTTGGTGGAGCTGCCCGCCCACTTCGCCGGCCGGTCGAGCGACCTCCCGGTAGAAGATCTGATCGGTCAGCACGGCGTGCCGCTGCCCCGGCGGCTGCAACGGCTGTTCGGCACCCGCATCGCCGCCCTCGACGAGCGGGTGCGGACCCAGCTGCTGATGGGCGCGCTCGACGGCGCCGGGACCCCGAGCGGCACCGACGCCGGCCCCGGCACCCGCTACAGCATGCGCGACGCCGACACGGCGGTGGCCGCTGGTCTGCTGGACATCGACGTGGTCACCGCCGATCTCGTCTTCCGCCACCCGCTCGTGCGGTCCGCCGTCATGCGGATGGCCACTCCCAACCAGCGCCGCGCCGCGCACCTGGCGCTGGCGCAGTTTCATCGGGAGAACCTCGAACGCCGGGCGACGCACCTGGCAGCGGCAACGGTCGATCCGGACGAGGACGTCGCCGGCATTCTGGAGGCGGCGGCCGAGTCGGCGACCCGGCGCGGCGGCGCGCTGGCCGCCGTGACCTGGCTGACCCGGGCCGCCGAGCTCAGCGAGAACCACGCCGACCGGTCCCGGCGACTGACCAACGCGGCCTTCGTCGCCGGTCACGCCGCTCGCCTTGGTCAAGCGCACCGTCTGGTCCAGGCAGATCTCGCACCCGGCTCGACGGACTCGCCGGCCTCGGTGCTGGCGGCCGCCTACCGGGCGCTCTACCAGGACGGGGACGTCCGCTCCACGCACCGCCAGGTCTCGGCCGCGATCGAGAAGCTCCGGGACGCAGGGACAGCCATCGCCGGCGAGGCCGCCGAACCCGACGAGGTCCTCACCCGGCTGGTGATCCTGCTCCTGGCCATCAGTCAGTTCGGCGGGGACCGCGCGGCCTGGGAGAGCACGCGCGAACTCCTCGCCTCCATGGGCGACCTCGTCACCGAACACTCGCGCCTCTACAGCGACACGTGGAGCGATGTGACCAGGCACGGAGCAGGCTGGGCCGGGCCGGTGCGACAGGCCGCCGCGAACCTGTCCGAGCTGGAACCCTGGGCCGTCACGCGGCTCGGCGCGTCCGCGTACCACCTCGACGTCCTGAGCCACTACCGCCCCCACCTCCAGCGCGTCGTGGACCGCGAGCTGGAGACCGGAGCCGTGGCCACCGGCATGGTCATGCTGCACCAGATCATGCTCGACCAGATGACGGCCGGCGAATGGGCCCAGGCCGAGGACACCGGACAGCGCGGCCTGGACCTGGCCACCGAGCACGGCCACCACCTGTTCGCCGCCCAGAGCCGCGCGTACCTGGCCCAGCTGGCGGCGCTGCGCGGTCAGGTCGGGCGGGCGCGGGACCTCCAGGCCGAGGTGGACGCCTGGGCCCGCCCGCGCGGTCTGGGGTTCCTGGCCCAGGTCGCCGACTCCGCCGGCGCGACCGCCGCGCTGAGCTCCGGCGACTACGAGACCGCGTACCTCTACGCCATCGGCATCACACAGCCGGGGACGTTCCGGCCCTACGCGTACCAGGCCTCGCGCACCCTGCTCGATCTCGTCGAGGCCGCCCGGTACACCGGACGCGTCGAGCAGGCCCGGGCGCACGCACTCGCCGCGCGCGACACCGGTCTGCCGAAGGTGTCGCCCCGCCTGGCACTGATCACCTACGGCGCGCTGGCGATGACCGCCGAGGACGAGCGGGAGGCCGCCGAGATGTTCACGCGGGCCGAATCCCACCCGGACGCCGACCGCTTCCCGTTCGAGCTGGCCCGGATCCGGCTGGCGCACGGCATCCGGGTGCGCCACGTCCAGGGTCCGGAGGCGGCACGACAGTACGTGGTCCCGGCGGCCGAGGCGTTCGAGCAGCTGGGTGCGGCCGGCTGGACCGAACGGGCCCGGGCCGAACTGCGCTCCACCGGGGTTGCCCCCCGCGTCTCGACGCTCAACCTGGCCTCGCTGACCTGGCAGGAACGCCGCATCGCCGACCTGGCCGCCAGCGGCCTGACGAACAAGGAGATCGGCCAGCGGATGCACCTGTCGCCACGAACCGTCAGCTCACACCTGTACCGCATCTTCCCCAAGCTGGGCATCACGGCCCGGGCGGCGCTGCGCGACGCACTGAGCCGGACCGACGCGGCGCAGGTCTGATGCCCGCGCTCAGCCCCCCGCGACCACGGCCTCGACGCCGTTGGCGGCCAGCCAGACGAGGACGTGGTCGGCCACCGAACGCCAGCCGCTGTCGAACACCAGGGAGTGCCCTCGATCAGCGAACTGCTTCAGGTCCGTCACGGCGGAGGAGTCGCCGTAGAGCTTGTAGACCGAGCGGGTCACGGCGTCCGGGACGATCCGGTCCTCCTGGCCGGACACGAGCAGGAGCGGTCCGCGTGCCGAGTTGGCCGCGTTCACGACGGTGTCGGCCGGCCCGGCGGCGGTGCGGTCGAGTCCGAGGTCCGCGAGCAGCCGGAGCGGGGCCGGGACGGCGTACCGGTCGAAGAGCTTCTCGGCCTCCTCCTCTCCGACCGCGTTGACGACGAGGTGTCGGAACCGGGCGCGCGGCAGCAGCCCGAAGCCCGGGTTCCGGGTCGTGCCGGCCGACATCGGCGACCACGGCCGGGGCCGGCCGTCGTCCAGCGGCACACCGCCGGGCGGCAACGGAGCGAGGGCGACGGCGGCACGGCCGAGGCCGGCCGCGAGGAGGTGCTGGGCGATGAGGCCGCCGACCGAATGCCCGATGAGGACCGGCGGATTGTCCAAGGTACGCACCACCTCCTCGTAGTGGGCGGTGAGCGCGGCGAGCCCGAGGTCGCGCAGCGGGCCGGGGTCGCGGCGGGCCTGGTCGGCGGTGGGCGCTTCGCCGGGCCAGCCCGGGACGCACACCGCGTAACCGTGCGCGGTGAACCGTTCGGCCCAGCCCTCCCAGGAGGACATGTGGAACCACGCACCGTGGATGAGGACGACGGGGGTTTGCTTCACGGCCAGACCTTCCGATTGCGCACACGACGACCCGCCGGCATCGCGGCGCTCCTTCGAGGATCACCGAGCGCTAGGACGGCGGAAACAGTCGAATGACTGAATCTGGCGGCCCGGCAGACCCTTCGTGCGTCTGTGAGCCTCTTCGTGCGTCTCGACGTCATGTGACCGATGCGTCGGGCCGGTGACCGAAGAACAGTGGAGGCATCAGCAGGTCTCCAGGAAGGATCAGACATGATCAACAGGCGTACCTTCACCAAAGCGGTCGGTCTCGGCGTGGGCGCCACGGCCGTGTCGCTCGGCGCGGCATCGAACGCGCCTGCCGCCTTCGCGGGCGGTGCCGACCGGCCCGGCCGACCGGCCCCGGTCATCCCGGCCGTCGCCCCGGGCACCCACACCACGTTCAAAGACCTGAAGCGCATCCGGGCCGGCGTGCTCGACATCGGCTACGCCGAGGCCGGCCCGAAGCACGGGCCCGTGGTCATCTGCCTGCATGGCTGGCCCTTCGACATCCACAGCTATGTCGACGTGGCGCCGCTGCTGGCGGACGCCGGCTACCGGGTGATCGTGCCGTACCTGCGAGGCCACGGCACCACGAACTTCCTGTCCCCGACCACCGTCCGCACCGGGCAACAGGCCGCGATCGCCCTCGACGTCATCGCCCTGATGGATGCCCTGAAGATCCACAAGGCGGTGCTGGCCGGTTTCGATTGGGGCTCGCGCGCCGCCGGAACCGTCGCGGCGCTGTGGCCGGAGCGGGTCAAGGCCCTGGTGGCGGTGAGTGGTTACCTCATCGTCAACGTCCCGTCGCAGAAGAACCCGTTGCCGGCGAAGGCCGAGCACACCTGGTGGTACCAGTACTACTTCGCTACCGACCGCGGCCGCGTCGCCATGGAGACCAGGCAGAACCGGCACGACCTGTGCCGGCTGGTGTGGGAGGAGACATCCCCGACGTGGAACTTCGACGACGCCACCTTCGAGCGCACGGCCGCGGCGTTCGAGAACCCTGACTACGCCGCCATCGTGATCCACAACTACCGCTGGCGCCTGGGCCTGGCCGACGGCGAGCGCTGCTACGACCGCTACGAGCAGCTGCTCGCGGCCCGACCGCCCGTCACGGTACCGACCATCGCCGTGGACCCTGCCCTCGACCCGTTCCTGCCCACGACCGACGGCAGCGGGTACCGGCAGTTCTTCACCGGCCCCTACGAGCACCGCGTCCTCGCGGGCATCGGCCACAACGCGCCGCAGGAGGCGCCGACGGCGTTCGCCCAGGCCGTGGTGGACGCCGACCATCTGTGACCCACAAGCGTGTCGACCACATGGAGGTACGAACGTGAGTGATCCCAGTCACGGCACGCACGAACAGGCGACGGAAATCCGCAAGGCCCGATTCGGCGCGCTCCCGGAACGCGTCCTCTTCGAGGACATGGTCGAGGAGAAGGCGGTGCTGCCGGCGTATCGGGCGGTGGACGCCCACGACCCCGATGCGCTGGCGGTCAGGTTCTCCTGCCTGGCAGCGGATCCGGGCCTCTGAGCACAGCAGGTCAGGCACGACGCGGCACCGGCGACAAGACGTTCTCCGCCGATGACGGCACATCAGTCACCTGACGCCCGGTCGTCGAGGCCGCTCGGAGGCGCGGAGGGGCCCGGAAGCGTGAAGTCACATGACCGATGCGCCGGGAACGGTCCGAGGGCGACAGTGGGGACCGCCGGATCCACCGCACTGTTCGAAATCCCTTGGAGTGTTTCCATGTTCAGCATCCAGAACGGCCGCACGCGCCGCTTCATCGCCGGCGCCGCCACCCTCGTCGGCGCGTTCGCCGTCGTCGGCACCGCGAATGCCGCGACCCAGGACTCGGCCGCCGACCGGGCCCCGAAGCCGACCGTCGTCCTCGAACACGGCGCGTTCGCCGACGGCTCCAGCTGGGACGGCGTGATCGCCAAGCTGCGCCGTGACGGCTACCCGGTCGTCGCGGCCGCCAACCCGCTTCGCGGCCCGGCCTCCGACGCCGCCGCGCTGCGCAGCCTCGTCGACCACATCAAGGGCCCGGTCGTCCTGGTCGGCCACTCCTACGGCGGTTCGGTCATCAGCGAGGCCGCCGTCGGTGAGCCGCGGGTCAAGGCCCTCGTCTACGTCGCCGCGTTCCTGCCCGCGCCGGGAGAGTCCGCGCTGCAACTGACCGACCAGTTCCCCGGCTCCACCCTGCCCGGCACGCTGGACCCGGTGCCGTTCACCAACGCCGACGGCAGCACCGGCACCGACCTGTACATCCAGCAGGACAAGTTCCGGGCCCAGTTCGCCGCCGACGTCCCGGCCGACCGGGCCGCGCTGGCGGCCGCGTCGCAGCGGCCGATCGCACAGGCCGCACTGACGGAGAAGGCCACCGCAGCCGCCTGGCAGACCGTACCCAGCTGGGACATCGTCACGACCGAGGACCTCAACATCCCGGCCGCCGCGCAGCAGTTCATGGCCGAGCGCGCCCACGCCCACACCACCGAGGTGGCCGCGTCCCACTCCGTCGCGGTGTCCCACCCGGGCCTGGTGACCGGGGTCGTCGAGAAGGCCGCCCGCGCCACCCGCTGAAGGCCCTGCCCGGCGGCCGGCTACTGCCCGGCCAGGGCGCCGTCGAGCTCACGGCGGGAGGAGATCCCCAGCTTGGCGAAGACCTTGCGCAGGTGCCACTCGACCGTGCGGGGGCTGAGGAACAGCCGCGCTCCGATCTCCGCGTTCGGGTGCCCGCCGGCCGCGAGGCGGGCGATCTGCGCCTCCTGCGGAGTCAGGACCGGCGCGCCGGGGGCCCGCTTGCGGACGGTCTCGCCGGTGGCGAGCAGTTCTCGCCGGGCCCGCTCGGCGAACGCCTCCATGCCGAGCGGCTCGCCGAAGGACGCGGCGGCCGCCCGGCCACCGCGCGCGAGGGCCCGGTCGGCGGAGCTCTCCAGCGCGGCCGCCACCTGCTCGTCCGGCCCGACCGCGGCATGGGCCCGGTGCCAGGCCTGCCGGTCAGGGTCGCGCTCGGCGTCGGTGGCCGGCGCGTCCTCGACGGCGTCTGCCTGACCGCCTCCCCCGGCCACCGGATCGGCCTGATCGGGGAGAACGGCGCCGGCAAGTCCACCCTGTTGCGGGTTCTCGCCGGCACTCCACCGTGCTCGACCATGGCGACGGCCTGCAGTGCTTCGCCTTCGGCACCTACGGCACGGCATCAATGCCACTGGTAGAAGGAACCGTCGGCCCGCCGGAACGAACGTGGCGCCGGCGCAGCCCTGTCGGCCGGCGGCGCCCGCCGCGCAGACCCGCCGAAGCCCTGGGTGTGTCCTGCAGTCAAATGACTGATGTGTGCCGGGGACGGGTCGGCGACAGTGGTGCGAGCCGGGGGTGCCCGGCGGCGGGCGCGTCCGGCGTGCCGCGCGCTCGTTGATAGATGAGAACGAGGAGTAACAGAATGACCATCAGTCAGCGGCCTGGCGGGAAGTGGAAGACGGCCGCGGTCGCCGCGGTCGCGGCACTGGCCGTCACCGGCGCCATCGCCGCGCCTGCCAGCGCCGCACCCCAGGTGGTTTCGGCGGCGGACCGCCTGAGCATGGGGACCCAGGACCTGTACGAGGCCGCGCAGTCGGGAGAGCCTGCGAAGCCCCGCGACCACCCGGCCGGGCGCCCGCTGCTCCCGCACCGCTGGGTATCCGTGCTCGGTTACGGCGTCGTGCAGGCCCTGAATCAGAAGACCCACTTCGGCTGGCAGCGCAACTACAAGGACTGGTCGGTCGCCATCGTCGGCAACAACATCCAGGGCAAGGAGGTGACCATCTACACCAAGATCACCAACCTGATCTACGGTGAGGGCGGCGTCATCGGCGCCCGGACGGCTCCGACGGGACAGGTGGCGGTCGCGCACAACACCATCGTGGCTCAGGGGAACGTCAACATCGTGACCGAGATCGTGAACGTCCACCTCATCAGCCCCCAGTTCCAGGACGTCTACAGCGGCCAGTGCTATGCCCAGGAGGACCTCCGAAACAGGATCAAGGCAGAGCTCGCCTGCACGCTGGGCTGAGCCGTAGCCGGGCGGGCCCGAGCGTGTTGCGCTCGGGCCCGCCCGCTCACCGGCCCCGCCAGGTGGAGAGGGACCCGTCAGGGAGCGCCCGGCGCGCATGGATCGGCTCGGCACCGTCCGACACGGTTCGGCCCTGATGCCGTCAGGAACATCTCACCCGAGATCCTTCGACATGCCGCTTCCGTTGGTGACGATGCGTAGTGGACCAGTCGGACAGGAAGGCGGCCGGCCGACAGGCCATACCCGCGCCAAATCCACCGATCGCTGTCGGCGCACGGCTCCGCCGCGCCGGGGGCATTCACCCGTTCGGGTCACAGGTCGACAGGGCGGCCCTTCGATGGACGAGTATCTGACAACGTGTCACTGGCATGCGAGGAAGGGCTACGGCGGCTGTTCCCCAGCAGGCCGCAGCGGCGCAGATACGTTTCTCCCCCACATGGGCCGGACGTCCTGCACCCGTGTCGACCGGAGCGGTGCGAGAAGGAGGAGGGGTTGATGCGGGTCGGGGTCGTCGGGGGCGGGATTGCGGGACTGAGCTGCGCGCTGAGCCTGCACGCGGCCGGGTTCCGCCCGTGGGTGTGCGAGGCGGCGCGGACGATCGAGGCGGTGGGCGTGGGGATCAACCTGCTGCCGCATGCCGTCCGGGAGCTCGCCGAGCTCGGCCTGGCCGACGAACTGGCCGCGATCGCCCTCGCGCCGCAGCGGCTGCGCTACTACGACCGGGCCGGCGCACCCGTGTGGGACGAGCCGCTGGGTACGGCGGCCGGTTACCGGTGGCCGCAGTACTCCGTACACCGCGGCCGCCTGCACACCCTGCTGGCGGCGGCGCGCGAGCGGCTGGGCCCGGACGCCGTGCGCACCGGGCGGCGGCTACAGCACTTCGAGACGGTGCCGGGCGGCGTCCGGGCCCACTTCCTGGACCGGCCGACCGGGGCGACGGTGGTGGAGGAGGCCGAGGTGCTGGTCGGCGCCGACGGCATCAACTCCGCGGTCCGGGCCCGGCTCCACCCGCACGAGAGCGCCGCCCGCCGGCACGGCGTCCTGATGTGGCGCGGCACCGCGCCCCACCCGCGACTGCTCGACGGCCGCTCGCTGGTGGTGGCGGGCGGCACGCCCGGCGCGAAGTTCGTCGCCTACCCGATCGCCCCGGCCGCCGAGCCCGGCGAGGATCTGCTGAACTGGGTGCTGGAGGTACCCGACGAGCCGCCCGCAGCGGCGCCGGGGCACTCCGGTCGTCCCACCACCCCCACCGAGGCCCGCCCGGTCACCGCGGCCGAGGCCCAGGCCCGCCTGCGCGAGTGGCAGCTACCGTGGATCGACCTACCGGCCCTGGTTGGCCGCACCTCCCCCGTCCTCGCGTACCCGATGGCCGACCGCGACCCGCTGCCGTCCTGGAGCGCGGGACGGGTCACCCTGCTCGGGGACGCCGCCCACCCGATGCTCCCGATGGGAATGAACGGCGGCTCGCAGTCCGTGATCGACGCCCGGGTCCTGGCCTGGTGCCTGGCCCGGGAGGCCGACCCGGTGGCCGCCCTGCGGCAGTACGACGATCTGCGCCGCCCGGTCCTGAACGCGCTGGTCCTGGCCAACCGCGCCCTCGGTCCTGAGGAGATCATCGCCCGCGCGGCCGAGCACGGTGGCCCACTGCCCGCCGACCGAGCCGCCGCCGTCTCCGGACGATACAAGGAGCTGTCCCTGGCCACCGTCGCCGACGTCAACGACCGCCCCTCCTGGACCGTCCCGCGGCCCGACGTCCGCTGACACCGCCGCGCCCCCGAGGCTGGCGGTGTTCTCCGGGAAGATGCCGGACTGCACGGTCCGGATTCCCGGCGGCGTCGGTGGAGGCCAGCAGGGCCTGGAGCAGGGCCACCCCGACGCCCCGGCCTTGGGCGTCGGGGTGGACGTGGCTGGAGGGCGCGATCACGGAGGCCGCGAGGCCCTCCACGCCAAGGCAGGCTTCGGTGTGGTCGGCACCCGCGAACGCCTCGGCCGCCACAACGGCCGCTGGCGCGACGTCGTGTTGGTGGAGCGCCGCAGCCCCGTCATCTCCTGACCGGCCTGGCGGCCTGGCGGACGTTCGCCAGGCCGCCAGGGCGAGTCAGAACCGGCCGGCCCCGATCAACTGGCCGGGGCGGCCGTTTGCGGCGGGGGCGAGGTCACCGACGACTACGCCACCGTGCGCTCCGCCCAAGGCGGTCGGCCCCTACCTGGAGTTCGTCCGCACGCCGGACACCGAGAGCGTGTGGAGCCGCGTTCACCTCGACGTCCGCCCGTGCCGCGGTGACGACATGGCGGCGGAGGAGTCCCGACTGCGCGCCCTTGGCGCCCCCGACCCCGGTGTCGGCCGGTCCGCGATCTCCTGGACCGTGCTCGCCGACCCGCAGGA
Organism: Streptomyces sp. 1114.5; assembly: GCF_003635085.1. Classification (NCBI taxonomy): domain Bacteria; kingdom Bacillati; phylum Actinomycetota; class Actinomycetes; order Kitasatosporales; family Streptomycetaceae; genus Streptomyces; species Streptomyces sp. 1114.5. The sequence continues at coordinate 3,906,594 of NZ_RBXE01000001.1, read as the reverse complement.
GTACGAGTTCTGCCTCCTCACTCCCTGCTGACCGACTCCGGCCCCTGATCGTTCGTTTCCGTTCGACGGCCGCCGGTGATGCGTTAGGTTCCGTGTCGTGACTGACAACTTCGGGCGCCTGCTGGCCGGGCGGTACCGGCTGCGCGACGTGCTCGGCCGGGGCGGCATGGGGACGGTCTGGCGGGCCCACGACGAGCAACTGGACCGGGAGGTGGCCGTCAAGGAACTGCGGCTGCCCGAGGGCATGGAGCCCGCCGAGCGGGAGTCGTGGATCGGGCGGCTGGACCGCGAGGCCCGTGCCGCCGCGAGGCTCAAGCACCCCGGGGTCATCACCGTCCACGACCGGGTGGCGGGGGAGGACGGGCTGCCGTGGATCGTCATGGAACTGGTCCGCGGGCGCTCGCTGGACGACCTCCTCCAGGAGGAGGGCTCGCTGCCGCCCGAGCGGGTCGCGCGCATCGGTCTGCAGGTCCTTGAGGCACTGCGGGCCGCTCATGCGGCGGGCATCACCCACCGGGACATCAAGCCCTCCAACGTGCTGCTGGAGGGCGGGCGCGTCGTCCTGACCGACTTCGGGATCGCCGCCGTCGAGGGCGACCTGACGCTGACCCGCTCGGGCGCGCTCCTCGGCACGCCGGCCTACATGGCCCCCGAGCAGGTCCGTGGGCTCCCGGCGACGGCCGAGTCCGACCTGTGGGCCCTGGGCGCGACGCTCTACACCGCCCTGGAGGGCCGTCCGCCGTTCGCCGGTGCGGGCGCCGGGGCCGTGTTCCTGGCCATCGTCACGGAGGAGCCGACACCGGCCGCCCACGCCGGGGCGCTCGCACCGCTCCTGACGGGCCTGCTCCGCAAGGCGCCCGCGGACCGCCTGACGGCCGAGGCCGCCCACGAGCTGCTCTCCGGACGCGCCCTCGACACCAAGCGCCTCCCACGGGACTGGGCGCCGCCCGCCGCCTCGCACCCGACGCCGGGCACCATGCGCCTGGCGCCACCGGTGGAACGGCACACGCGAACCCGCCGCGCGCTCCTCGCAGTTGTCCTGGCGGCTGCCGTCGCCGTTGCGACGTGGAAGCTGTGGCCGGAAGCGGCATCCGACGCCGGGAGGACTGCGGCCACCAGTGCGCCCACCACGACCGCCAGCAGTGCCGGCACCAGCTCCAGCACCGCGCCCGCGCCGACTCGGACGCCGACCCCGACCCCGGTGCGCACGCCGACCTACACGCCGAAGCCCGCCGTCCCGACGCTCGACCGTGCGGCCGTCGACCGGGTCTTCCAGGTGTACATGAACGGCCTGGCCAACCACGACATGACGGCCCTGCGCAGCGGGACCTGCCCCCGGCTGCGCTCGACGCTGCTCGGGTTCGCGCTCAACGGCTACTACGTCGCGCGCTGGCAGCTCCAGCCGTACGACATACCCGTCGGGACGGACCAGCTCAGCGTCGAGGCGACGGTCACCCAACAGGACCCGAACACCGGGCGCCTGGCGGGCGACGTCAACTACCAGTGGATCGTCGAGCGGGACGCGGACCAGAACTACTTCGTCTGCGGCTGGCTCAACCAGCGCTGACCGCCGCCCGCGGGCATGTCAGGCCGGCCGCTCGGCAAGCCGCGCACGGCAGCAGTCGGCGAAGCAGTCGGAACTGAAGCAGACCCCGGTGCGGTCGTCGAAGAACCCGACGGTCGCCGGGTTGTCGAACAGTGGCGGCCGGAACGCGGTGAGCGTCCGGTCCCCCACGTCGATGGACTGACCCGGGTTGAGCAGGTGGATCCGGTCCATGGGCAGCGGATGCTCCGTCGATATGATCCCGGCGCCCACGAAGGTGGTGATCACCCGCGCCTGCGGGGCGGCGTCGCAACACGCGCCTCGAACTGGAGCTCAGGGATCCGGTGGCCTCGCCTGGACCGTCAGTCGGTGACGCCGGCCAGATGGCGAGCGAAGTAGGCGGTGAGTTTGCCGACAGCGGGGTCGATGTACTCGGCCTTGTCGTAGAGGTCGACGTGGCCGGGGCTTCAGTCGTATGACTCAAGTCAGCGGATCTCGGTCGGTGCATCCGGACAGCCGCCCGCGCTTGGACGTCCTGAGGCTGAGGAAGCGGCCCTTTCAATGCTTCCTGGACACATGGAGCTGAAGGATCATCAGCCAGTTGTCATCGGATGTCAGGTGACGAGGTGCCGCCGCGCCATCTCGCCGAGTGTGGGGTCTCGGTGTCGCCGCCTGCCGCGCAACGGACGGTCGAGCTGACGGAGCAGGAGAGCCGGATCGCCAGGCACGCACGGGACGGCCGTTCGAACGCGGAGATCGGACCGAGCTCTTCCTCAGTGCGCGGACGGTCGAGTGGCACCTGCGCAAGGTGTTCACCAAACTCGGCATCAGCTCACGGCGGGAGTTGCACACCGTGCTGCCGTAGCCGTTCCACGAGCCCGCCGGGCATCGGCGATCACCGCATGGCGGTCACCGCTCCGTCAAGGCGCCGTCGATCTCTCGACGGGAGGAGATCCCCAGCTTGGCGAAGACCTTGCGCAGGTGCCACTCGACCGTACGAGGGCTGAGGAACAGGTGTGCGCCGATCTCCACGTTCGGGTGCCCTGCGGCCGCGAGGCGGGCGATCTGCGCCTCCTGCGGGGTCAGGACCGGCGCGCCGACGGTCCGCTTGCGCACCGTCTCACCGGTGGCGAGCAGCTCACGCCGGGCCCGCTCGGCGAACGCCTCCATGCCCATGCGCGCGGCCGCCTCGTACGCCGCCCGCAGCTCGGTACGGGCCTGCGCGCGCCGGTTCCGGCGGCGCAGCCACTCCCCGTACAGCAGTCGGGCCCGGGTCTCGAACACGCCGAGCCCGCCGCGGCCGAAGTGGTCGATGGCCTCGCGGTAGCGGTCTTCGGCCCGCTCGGGCGCTCCGGTCAGGGCGTCGGCGACCGCATGCGCGCCCAGGGCCCAGGGCGTGCCGGCCCGGCTCCAGTCGGCGAGCCGCTCGCGCGCCCCGGCCGCCACGGCCGGCTCGCCGGCCCTGGTCGCGGCCTCGACCAGCTCGCTGCACGTCCAGAAGTGCACCACGAGGTCCTTGTGCCCTCCCCCGCGCAGCGCCGCTTCCATGGCGAGCGGATAGTTGCCCAGGCCGTTGTGGAGCACGGCCCTCTCGCACGCGGCTACGCGGATCAGCCGGCCCAGGCCACGCTGCTCGCCGTCCCGTTCCATGGCCCCGAGCAGTTCCAGGGCCTCTCGCTCCCGTCCCCGGTACGCGCCGATCAAGGCCGCCGTGGCCGTGCGCATCGCCACTCCGGTGGCCGTGTCCATGGCTGCGGCCTCGGCCAGCAGGTCTTCGGCTTCGGAGAGACGCCCCGCATGGCCCAGCGCGCCCGCCCGGTAGGGCAACGCCGTCGAGAGGACCGACAGCGTGCCCGTCGTCCGGGCGAAACGGACCGCCCGATCGGTGACGTCCAGCCATGCCTGGAGATCGCCCAGCTCCGCGGCGGCGTTCGTGGCCGCCCACAGGACGGACGGCTCCTCCTCGTCGGCGAGGGAGCGCAGCGCCCGCGCCAGTAGCGGGAAGGCGGCGGCCTGCCCGTCCGTGGTCCATGCGACCAGGGCACGGAGGAAGATTCCGGCCGGCTCGTCGCCGGGTGTCAGGCCACGAGCGACCTCGGCCGCTCGCCGTATTCCGCCTTCGTCGTGCGGCCAGGCCCAGATGGCCGCGTCGAACGCCGCGAGGCAGGTCTCCCGCGCGACGGCCGGGTCGAGGTCCCTGAACTGGCGCGCCGCGTCGAGCAACGGCTGCACCGCACCCTTCCCCGAGTCGGTCATGGACGACGCCTTGGCCCGCAGCCGGCCGGCATGGGCCTGCTGCAACCGGTCCAGCGGCCCCAGCTCCGCGGCGGCGAGCAGGTCGGGCACCCGGGTCGGCAGGCCGGCGGCGACGTTGGCCGCTGCGGCCGCCAGTGCGCGCCGCGCCCGCTCCTTCCGGTCGGGGGTGAGCGCGGCGGCCCGTTCCAGGAAGGAGGCGGCGGCCGCCCGCCCACCGCGCGCCAGGGCCCGATCGGCGGAGCCCTCCAGTGCGGTGGCGACCTGCTCGTCCGGCCCGACCGCGGCATGGGCCCGGTGCCAGGCCCGCCGGTCGGGGTCGCGCTCGGCGTCGGTGGCCTCGGCCAGGGCGCGGTGCGCCTCCCGCAGCTCGGCGGGCTCCGCGCCCCGCCAGACGGCGGAGCGCACCAGCGGGTGCCGGAACCGCACCGAGGCTCCCAGCGTGATCAGGTCCGCGGCCTCGGCTGCCGCCGCTGCCTCCGGACCGACTCCCAGCAGGCGCAGAGCACGCCACAACAGCGACCCGTCGCCGACCGGTTCGACCGCCGCGACCAGCAGCAGGGCCCGGGTGTCGCCCGGCAGCGCGTCCACGCGCCGACGGAAGCCGTCTTCGAGCCGGGTCGCCAACGGGCCGGCGCCGGGCCCGCCGAAGCCGAACGCCAACTCCGCCGGCGACAGGCCCCGGGTCAACTCCAGCAGGGCGAGCGGATTCCCGCCGGTCTCGGCCACGATCCGGTCCCGCACCCGGGCGTCGACCGGCCCCGGCAGCACGCCGTCCAGCAGCGCCCGGGCGTCGGCGTCGGCCAGCCCGCGCAGAGGAAGGTCCAGCAGACCGGAAAGGCCCTCGTCCTCCGCCTTCCCGTCCGTGATCCGCTCGGCGAACACCAACGCCACCGATTCCGCGTCCAGCCGGCGTCCGACGAACGCCAGGATCCGCTGGGACATCAGGTCCAGCCACTGCGCGTCGTCGACCAGGCACACCAGCGGAGACCGGGCCGCCGCCTCGGCGAACAGGCCGAGGACCGCCATCCCGACCAGCAGCATCTCGGGAGGGTTCCCCGCGCTCAGGCCGAACGCGACCCGCAGTGCGTCCTGCTGCACCTCCGGCAGCCTGTCGAGGTGCGACAACAGCGGGGCGCACAGCCGTTGCAGAGCCGAGTACGCGAACTCAGCCTCGGCCTCAACGCCGGCCGCGCGCACGACCTGCCACGGCCCCGCCTGACCGGCCAGATGATCGAGCAGCGCCGACTTGCCGACGCCGGCCTCACCCCGCAGCACCAACACCCGGCTGCGCCCGTCGCCCACCTCGCGCAGCAAGCCGGCCAGCACGTCCAACTCCCGGGCGCGCCCGAGCAGCTGGTGTTTCGCGCGCTGTGCCATGGATCCTCCGGTACGAGTTCCTCCCGGAGGAGCTACACCCATCCTACGAAGAGCGGGGCCGGCTGAGCCGCACGGATCCGGTCGTCCCCGGCCGTCCCCGGGCCGGTGGCGCGGGAGGTACGGACACGGTGTGTCCCTTCGGGGCGGGCGTGCGTTCTCCGTCGTCGGTTCCGCACCACCGTTCGACATCGGCCATTTGACGGTACTTCCGCTCCGTCAAGCCTGAACCAGGCCCGCTCACCCCCCGGCCGTGGCTCACCGCCCGACGTGCAACCGACGCGATCAACCAGTCGGCTCTCGCAGTCAGATGACTGATGTGCCGACGCGCGGCGGTGAAGCACGGTTGGCCAGCGGTTCCGCTCGATGCGTCGTGCCCCCTCTGCCCGACCGTACCCCTCGATGGCCGCGCGCAAGCAATGTCACCCAGCCTGTATCGGTTCTACAGGCCGACCCCCGAAAGCGAGTTCCACCATGGCCCGCACATCCCTCCGGCTGAAGTCCTCCGCCGTCGCGACCGCCCTCGCCGGCGCGGCGCTGATCGCCACGGCGGCTCCGGCGTCCGCGGCGAACCCGCCCTACGACGGCTGCCCCGCGTGGGCGCTCTGCCTCTACCAGCACGAGGGCGGGACGGGTTCGAAGGCGATCGTCACGCCTCCCCCGGCCGGCGGCAACGCGGCGATCGTGCGCCTCACGCAGGTCCACTTCCTGAACGGGGAGATCGCCGACAACCAGGTGTCGTCCTGGATCAACAACTCGCAGTGCTCGGTCAAGTTCATGGACGACCCGTACGGCGAGCTCCACCCCTCCGACCTGGACTACACCGAGACGTGGCACTGGGGTGCGACGGCCGACTACGGCACCGGAAGCTCCAAGTACTACGTCAACGACCGGATCTCCTCCCTCCAGTTCTGGTGCCCATAGCAGCAGAGTCCGGCCCGAGAGCGGTGCCTGACGGATCCGCCCCGCTCGCCACTGCCCCCGGCACCCGCCCCGGAACCATCCGATGACACGGAAGGAACTCCCATCAAACGTCTTCGACCAGCGGCCGCGCTGTTGTCCGGCCTGCTGCTCTCCCTCACCGTCCCCGCGCTCGCCTCGGCTGCGCCCGTCCTCGAAGCGGCAGCCCCCGCCACCACGGTGACGGCCGGCCCCGGGGCCGACGGCCCGGACCTGAGCTTCGCCAACCGCACGTCGCCGCCCCCCGGGATGCCGGACTGGTCCCGTGTGGGCTTCCGGGGCGGCCAGCAGCTGCCCAGTGACGGTGACCTGACCGACGATCCCGGTTGCCGCATCACCCCGGACGTGCTCGCCGCCCGATACGGCGTGCGGGCGAACGACGGCGCCGACGACACCGCCGGGCTGCAGAAGGCCATCGACGAGGTCAAGGCCAACTGCTCGCCGAACGCCAACTTCAACCGGCTCTCGCTCATCTCCCTGCCGGCCGGGCGGATCGACGTGTCCCGGCAGATCTACGTCGACGCCGACTACCTGGTCCTGCGCGGGCAGGGATCCGGCGACGGCGGCACCCGGCTGGTGTTCCGGCCGGACGTCAACACCCGCTACGACACCCAGGTCAACGGCCGCTGGGACCAGGACAGCATGAAGGCCGGCAGCGGCAGCGACGTCGGCACCGGCGGCTGGATCTGGCCCGGCCGCGGCCTGTTCCGGGTGCAGACCCGCGACATCGCCGACCGCTACCAGGACGACTGGGCGGCCGCCCCCACCAACCGCAAGGACATCTTCGAGGGCAGCGTCAACCAGCACTGGGCCTCCGGCATCAAGGTCGCCGCCCCGGCCGCCGACCCCGGCTACGCGGCCCGCCAGGGCCAGAGCACCGTGCAGCTGGACGCCAAGGCGGACATGAAGAAGTTCTCCCCGGGCGGCTACGTCTGGGTCGGAGCGGCCAACAGCGTCAAGTTCTACGAGCAGCAGGGCGTGTCCGACCGCAGCCAGATGGACAACCTGCACATGCGCCAGCAGATGTTCCGGGTCAACTCCCTGGACACGGCGGCCAAGACCGTCACTCTGGACCGCCCGCTGGAGTGGGACCTGCCCGTCGACTCCACCTCCGACGGCTCCCCCGCCCTGGGCGACAAGCCGTACGCCAGCAAGGTCACCCCGCTCAAGGTCGTCCAGGGCGTCGGCTTCGAGGACTTCGCCTTCACCCAGGACATGAACGGCCTGCCCAAGCTCGGCGGCGGCACCTACCAGCTGACCCCCGACCAGGCCGTGCACAACTACGGCAACATGGCCCCCGAGTACGCGATGCACGGCATCGTCTTCAAGTGGGCCGCCAACGACTGGGTACGCGGTCTGAAGGCCGAGATGACCGGCTCGCACCCGATCGTCACCGAGGACGCCCGCAACCTCCAGATCGAGCGCAACAGCTTCGACGGTGCCTGGAACAAGGGCAAGGGCGGCAACGGCTACCTGCGCGGCAGCCGCGTCTGGGACTCGCTGTACGCCTACAACCTCAGCCGCAACCTGCGCCACTTCACCTTCCAGTGGTCGGCCAGCGGCAACGTCGCCTTCCGCAACGACCTCGACTCGGACCTGAACCTGCACGGCGGCTGGGAACACAACAACCTCTTCGAGCAGAACAACCTGAGGGTCCCGTACGAGCACCGCTCGGGCAGCTGCCAGACCAACTGCGGTGGCGAGGGCGGCGAGGTCGACGAAGGCACCTGGTACCCGATCTGGTGGGCGGCCGGCCCCAAGGCGGTCAAGTGGTCCGGTTCCTCGGGCCCGCAGAACGTCTTCCACGACAACACGATGGTCAAGCAGACCACACCGGGCGGGGCGTACGAGCCCTACGCGCCCTACGGCACGCAGTCCGGCACGGCCTTCCAGTTCGGCTCCGCCACCGGCGCCCCCGACCGGTTCCAGCCGCTGAGCCAGGACGGCCAGGCGATCCCGGACTGGGGCGGCCGGGAGACCCTCGACTTCACGAACAAGGGTGTCGTGCCCCTCGACACGGGCAAGCGGCCGTCGCTGTTCCTGGCGGACACCGGCGGACTCGAACCGCGCGACGACAACACGCGCAAGGTCGCCACCTGGAACATGCAGGGGGCGGACACCCCCGACGCCAACGGCAACAAGTACGCCAACGACCTGCCACAGCTGTACGGGCGCGGCTTCGGGCAGGCCGGAGCCGACGTCATCGCCCTGCAGGAGGCCGGCGCTCCGCCCCGCGGCGCCACGTTCCTGGGGGACATCGCGACCGCCAACACCCAGTGGTTCGACAACGGTGGATTCACCGTTCCGGTCCAGGAGTACCGGATCGGAAGCGCGGCCCGGCCCACGGGGTTCCTGTACTGGCTGCACACGGACACCAATCCCAGGCCGGGAACGGTCGGGCGGGTGAACATGGCCGTCTTCAGCCGAACCCGGGTCGACCGCAACGGCGTGTACACCACCCGGGAGGGCAGGATCACCGACGGCACGGACTCCCGGCCCGCGCTCGGCATCAACGTCGGCGGCGTCGTCTACTTCTCGGTGCACGGATCCTCGGGCAGCGGCAGCGACGACCCCCAGCTCCTGCACAACATCCGGGAGCAGTTGAGGGGCACCGACCTGCCCTGGATCGCGATGGGCGACTACAACCGCGCCGTGGACAGCCTGCAGGCCGCGATCGCCCCGGACTTCACCATCCACTCCCAGCAACTGCCCACGCGCCCGACGCCGCTGGTCACCAGCACGGCGCCGTCCTCGACCATCGACTACGCGGTCGTTCCCGCGGTCCAGGCGCAGCCCAGCGTCACCGGAGCCGTGCGGGTCAACCTGACCACGTCGGATCACTACCCCGTCGTCTTCACCCTCGCCAACCTCCCCGACCAGCAGGCGCCGGCGCAGCAGCAGGCCGCGCAGGCCGTGCCCGCCCAGGTCGTGGTGCGCAGCGCCGCCACCACCAACGTGGCCGGCCCCTCCGGCACCAGCCACGTGGTCGCCGATCAGCCGATCGACCAGGCGAACCTCCCGTCGCAGGTGTTCAACCTGACGCCCGACCCCGAGTACCCCGGCTACTACCGCCTGTTCCACGCGAACGTTCCCTTCAGCGGCCGCTACCTGGGGCAGGAGGGCGGCGCCCGAAACGCGCGGACGGTGCTGTGGCCGAACGCGGCACTGGACCAGCTCTGGGCGCCGGTCGACCAGCTCGACGGCACCTGGACCCTGCAGAACTACGTCACCCGGCAGTTCCTCACCGACGTCGGCAGCGGCCAGGCGCTGGCCGGCCGCGACTACGACGGCTCGGCCGCCCAGCGCTGGTTCCTCCAGGACCCCCGCGAGGCCGCGGGCCTCAACGAGATCGTCTCGGGGGACAACGGGTCCCAGCCCTCGGCGCTCACGGTGGACGATCTGGAGACCCCGCCCCACCCGCTGTTCTTCGCCCCGAACGGGCACAACGGCAACCAGCGGTTCGGTACGGTCTCCGCGGGTCGGATCGGCTCGGACGCCTGCTTCTACCTGGTCAACCAGGGGCAGTACGTCAACTCGACGGCGGCCCATCCGGGGCAGCCGCTGGACGGCAGCGCCGTCACCATGGGCGGCTTCCGCCCCAACGACGACGGCTACCTGTGGTGCGCGACACCCGACGGCTCGAACGGGACCCTCCTGACCAACCGCACCACCCCCGTGGAGCAGCTGAACCTCACCCGGAGCGCGTCCTCCGACGTGGCGACGATCAGCAGCCCCGCGTCCACCGCACCCAAGCTCCACTGGAGCTTCCTGCCGGTTACCGGCTGACCCCCGTGGCGCCCGGCCTCCCCCGGGCGCCACAGCATCTCCCCACCTCCGGCCGCTCTCCGCGGCCGGCCCCGAGCGTCCGCCCCGCCGGCTGCAGTCATATGAACACCGCGGTCGGCTGAGCTGCACGGATTCAGTCACGCTCGACCTGGCCGGCATCGCGGACTCAGCGTCATATGACGGATGTGCGACGGATTCACCGCACGGGACAGTGATGACCGATGGTCTCACCACAGACAGAAGGGGCTTGACATGACTCGCACGTGGTTGATCACCGGCGCGTCCCGGGGCTTCGGGCGGCGCCTGACCGAAGCGGTTCTGGAGAGCGGAGAGCAGGTCCTGGCGACGGCTCGGCGACCGGAGCAGCTGGCGGACCAGGTCTCCCGCTACGGGGCGCAGGTCCGCACCGCGGCCTTGGATGTGACCGACGCGGCTGCGGCCCGTGCCGCGGTGGACAGCGCGGTCACGGCGTTCGGGCGGCTGGACGTGGTGGTGAACAACGCCGGATACGCCAACAGCGGCCCGATCGAGGAGATGACGGACCAGGACTTCCGCGAGCAGTTCGAGGCGAACTTCTTCGGGGTCGTCAACGTCACCCGGGCCGCGCTGCCGGTGCTGCGCGAGCAGCGGTCGGGAGTGTTCGTGCAGTTCTCGTCTCTGGGCGGCCGGGTCGGAGGCACCCCGGGCATGGGCGCCTACCAGAGCGCGAAATTCGCCGTCGAGGGCTTCTCCGAGGTACTGGCCGGCGAGGTCGCCCCGTTCGGGGTGAAGGTGGTCATCGTCGAGCCCGGAGCCTTCCGAACGGACTGGCAGGGCTCGTCCATGGAGCTGCACCCGGTGGGGCCCGACTACGAGGAGACCGTCGGCGCCATGAACCGGTACCGGCGGGAGAACACCGGCACGCAGCCCGGCGACCCGGCCCGCGCCGCCCAGGTGATCATCGACGTCGTCGGCCACGACGACCCGCCGCGCCGGCTACTGCTCGGCGCCCAGGCCGTGACCGTCGCCCTGGCCGCCGGTGAGGCGCGCGCGGAGGAGACGCGGAAGTGGGCCGAGGCGAGCGCCGCCGCCGACTTCCCGGCGGGGCAGTGAGCTACCGGTGCCCGCACGGCCTCGGCGCCGCCGGTACGGGCCCCGGCAGACAGCCGGGCCTCCGGGCAACACCGACCCCAGTACCGTCACAGGCCGTCGCGGCGGCCGACCAGGAGCAGACGTGAACAGCAGCCAACTTTTCGACGGTGTCGCACACCACCCCCGGCAGCACACCTCTCCCGCCACCGGTCGCTCGGGCTCACCGCTGCGCGACTACGTCCTGTGCAGCCTTCCCGCCGCCCTCAGCGACCTCTCGGCAGGGCGCCTGACATATGATCAACTCACCGACTCGCACGAGCAGATGCTCCGGAAGGTCACTCCGCAGTGCCTCTCCGAGGACGACGAGCGGAACGCGCGGCTCCTCCAGCTCGATCTGCTCTTCCTGCTCAGCGGCTACGCGCCCGCAGGGCCGCACGCCGCGCCCCGCGCCCTGGCCGAGCTGATATCCGCCCAGTGCGCCAGGTTCCCCGCCCTGGATCCCCATCTGAGCTATGAACTCCTGATCGACGTCAACTGCGAGGAATACCGGCGCAGCGGGGACATCCGGGTGTTCTCCGCAGGCCGGGACGCCGCTCTCGAACGGGACTTCTACCTCGGCCACCACCTCTCCGAACCATGGGCCAAATCGGCCGCCTACGGCCTGCGCTCGCTGGTCCTGCCGGCGGCCGCCGCCCGACCGGCCGCGGTCCTGGACGACGTCGTCGAGTACCTTGCGGAGTTCACGCGGCACATGGCCAGGTACCGCAAGCTGTCGCAGCAGGCCTTCAACCGGTTCCGCCCCTACCACATGGGCCATCCCGGCGGCCCGCGCGGCGCGAGCGGTGCGTTCATGCCCAGTGTCCACCTCCTCGAACTGGCCCTGCTGCCGCCGTCGAAGGAGTACGGCATCTTCCTGGACCAGTCGATGTCCTACTTCCCCTCATGGTCCCGGCCCGTCATCGCGCGGTGGCGGGGGGACTCCATCCGCGGGGCGAACGTGTCCCAGCGGCTGCGGGACGGACGGCTGGTGCTCGACCCCGCGGGCCGCGACCGGTTGGTCAGGGTGATCGACAAGTTCGTGGACTTCCGGATGGCGCACCTGGGCGTCACCCGGCACGCGCTCCCCGAGGCGTTCCGGGAGCGGACCGGGCTGACCCGTCGCGACATCCGCGAGCAGGGCGGCGAACACGACATCCTGGACGGCCGGGACCCCGGCACGTCGGGGTTCAGTGTCCGGAACGTGCTCACCAATGCGGTGTACCGGCTCCTCGCGCTTCGCGCCGATCTCGCCCGCCCCGGCTCCACTCCGGCCAACCAGTAGGCAGGCAACCGATGTCAGCATTCCGTGTCGCGGTCGTCGACGCGTTCGGCACGTCCTTCGGGTTCACCGGCGCGTTCGCCTCGGTGGGCGGCGAGGTGATCCAGGTCCGGAGCTCGCCCGCTCCTCCGGTCGGAGTCGATCCGGTGGACAACCGGGCCTTCGCACATGTGCTGCTCCACGACGGCGAGTTGGACGTCCTGGCCGCGCGGCTGGCCGCGCTGGGGCCGGCCGCGGTCGTGGCCGGTCGCGAGACCGGCGTGGAGCTCGCCGACGCCCTCTCCGAGCGGCTGGGGCTGGCCTCCAACGGCACGGCCCTGAGCAGCGCCCGACGCGACAAGTACGTGCAGATCGAAACGATCAAGGCGCAGGGCGTCCCCGGCATGCGGCAGCTGCGCACCGGCGACGAAGCCGAACTACTGGCCTGGCACGAGAAAGCGGGCGGGACCGTGGTCGTCAAGCCCCTGCGCGGCTACTGGGGTGCCGGCGTGTCGTTCTGCGACCTGCCGCAGGACTCGGTCGCCGCGCTGCGCAGGCTGCGCAGCCGCCGTACGGTGCTGGGCGAGCCGATCACCGAGGTCGTCGCCCAGGAGTACCTGGTGGGCGCCGAGTACATCGTGAACACGGTCAGTTGCGCGGGTGTGCACCAGCTGACCGACGCCTGGCGCACCGAGCGGATCCAGGCCAACGGGGTGCGTGACCTGGTGACCGCGCAGGTGCTGCTGCGCTCCGACGAACAGCCGGTCGGCGAGCTCTTCGGCTACGGCCGCCGGGTGCTGGACGCCCTCGGCATCCGGTACGGCGCGGCGCACCTGGAGATCAAGCTGACTCCGGACGGCCCACGGCTGGTCGAGGTGGGCGCCCGCGTTTCGGGGCTGCCGTACTACACGGCCGACGTCCTGGGCGAGGGCCAGCTGGAGTGGACCGTCGACGCCTACGTCCGGCCCGAGCGGTTCCGCGCCCGGGCGGGCCGGCCCTACCAGCGGCGGCACGCGTTCGCCTGGGCGGCGCTGGTCGCTCCCGCTTCGGGCCGGCTCCGGGGCTACCGCGCGCTGGACCAGCTCAAGCAGCTGGCGAGCTTCCGCTCCCTCACCGTGCTGGTGAAGCCCGACGACGCGATCACCGCGACAACCTACGATCGCGAATACCCGGCTACCCTGACGCTCAGCCACCCGGTGGACGCCGTCCTGCAGCGCGACCTCAACACGGTGCGCTACCTGGACGGCCCCGGGATGTACGAGATCGCCCCGGCGGCCGACTGACAGGTTCGCCGTCCAGATCGCCATCACCCCGACGGCCGGCTCGAAGGCCCGTTCTCCGCGCGGCCGGACAGCACGCCGCTGCGGTCGACCGCGGCGGTAGTTGCACAGGCAGGCACGCAGCACGGTGCGTCAGGGACGGACGAGTTCGGCCAGCAGGCGCGACTCGCGGCGGAACACCTGGTGGATCATCGCCATATCGCGGGTGCAGGTGGACGGTGGCATCGGAGGAGTTGCTCGACGTCATGACACCCAGTCTTCGGAGCCCGGTTGCAGGGCACTTGCACCCGACCTGCCGCGCTGCACCGGTCGCCGCAGACCGCCGCGCTGGTGGCGGGAGCGGCGGTGGGCATCCCCGTCCGGCTGCTACGCGGCCGGTCGATGGGAGTGCGGCGCGGGACGGTCGGGCACCGAGACCCGCGATGCGGGGGGCTCAGGCCGGCGGCAGGGCCCGGGCGAGGTCCTCGGCCTCGCGCAACTGCTCGACGCCCAGCCGCCGGAGGTCCCGGAGCAGCAGGGCGGCGTCGGTGACGGCCTCGCCCGGCGCCGGGGCGGCCGCCGGCAGCGGGAGGCCGAGGACCGCGGCGAGGTCCGCCGCGGGCAGGGCCAGCACGGTGGCGAGGTCGGCGACCAGCTCCGGGGTCAACTCGGCCTCGCCGGACGCGATCCGGCCGTAGGCGGTGGCCATCCGGGAACGGCCGGTCAGTAGCTGGACGACCTTCGCCGCGCCGTTCCAGCCGAGGTTGCGGTTGGCGACCATCCGCATCAGCAGGTTCCCCGGCGTGTGCCGGTCCGGGAGGGCGGCGGGCAGGCCCTCGATCCGCCCGCGGTGCCGTGCGGACGGCAGCTCGGCGACGCCGGCGCGGAGTTCGGCCCGGGACGCGGGCGGCAGCGCGAGGACGAGCCGCACCAAACCGGTGATCGAGGTGGTGGCCATGCCACCGGCCGGGGCGAGGTCCTCCGGCAGCGGGAGGGCGGCGAACTCGAAGAGGTCGGCGGCGTCCAGGCCGAGGGCGGGCGCGAGCCGGCGCAGCAGCGCGGGTCCGGGCGCGGCGCCGGCGAGGACCGCAGCCACCTCGGGCTCGGCGGCCTCCGCCCGCCGGGCCAGGTCGGCGGGCGCCAGGCCCCGGTGGTCCAGCAGACGGGCCAGCAGGACGGCGAAGCCGGGGAGCTCGATCATGGCCCCAGCCTAGGGCGCGGCGGGTCCGGCCGGCGCGGACGGGCGCGGCGGGAGGCGACCGGACGTAACCGGCCGCCGGCCGGGCGTGCCCGCACGGGGGAGGTTCCGGTCGGGTCATTCGGCAGTGCCCCCTCCCTGCGCCCCGTCCGGGCGCAGTACCAGGGCGGGGTCGAGTTCGAGCAGCCGCTGACGATGTTCTTGATGGTTCGTGCTTGCGGCGCGCGGGGTTGCCCGTGCGCACCTGGCCCTCCTTCACGGGCGCTGAAGCCGCAGGAGTCCCTGCCCGAGGCCGCAACCCGCACCGATCCCTGAGGAACAACCCCTAAGGGCGTAGACACGCCGGCTGGCGGGCATGGCACGGTCGTCATCAAATGCCATCGGCCGTGAGAAGGTAGCAAGAATGAGTACAGTGAAATTCATCCTGAATGTCATCTGGTTGATTTTCTGCGGCATTTGGATGGCTCTTGCCTACGCGGTCGCCGGAATCATCTGCTGTCTGCTCATCATCACCATCCCATTCGGCATTGCTTCGTTTCGGATCGCCGGCTTCATCCTCTGGCCGTTCGGACGAGCAGCGGTGGAGCGGCCGGACGCCGGGGCGGCGTCCTGCGTCGGCAACGTGATCTGGCTGGTCTTCGCCGGCTGGTGGCTGGCGCTCGCGCACCTGATCACCAGCGTTCCGCTGTTCCTGTCGATCATCGGGATCCCCTTCGGCTGGGCCAACCTCAAGATGATCCCGGTCTCCCTCACACCGCTGGGCCGCGAGATCGTCTCCACCGACAAGGAATGGGGCACCTTCTAGCCGGCCGCCGCGAGCAACGATGGCCGGCGAGGGCGGGGTCCTCGCCGGCCGTCGGCGTTCGTGCGCTCAGTCCCGGCGGGCGAGGGCCCGGCGGAGGCCGTACGCGGCGGCGCCGAGGGCGAGCACCGTGGCGCCCCACAGGACGGAGGTCGCCGGAAGGGCGAACGCGAGGGCCAGGCAGCCGGCCGTACCGACGATGGGGACGGCCCGCGGCGGGCGCCCCTCGGCGCGGGTGAGGGTCCAGGCGGAGGCGTTGGCGACCGCGTAGTAGGCGAGCACGCCGAAGGAGGAGAAGCCGATCGCGCCGCGCACGTCACCGACGGCCGCGACCGCGGCGACCACCGCGCCGACGGCCAGTTCGGCGCGGTGCGGGACGCCGAAGCGGGGGTGGACGGCGGCGAGCGAGTGCGGCAGGTGCCGGTCGCGGGCCATCGCGAGGGTGGTCCGGGAGACGCCCAGGATCAGCGCGAGCAGCGAGCCGAGGGCGGCCACCGCGGCACCGGCGCGCACCACCGGGACGAGGCCGGCCGCCCCGGCGGCCCGGACGGCGTCGGCGAGCGGAGCCCCGGCGTGGGCGAGGCGTTCGGGGCCGAGGACGGCCAGGGCGGCGAGCGCGACGGCCGTGTAGACGACCAGGGCGATGCCGAGCGCGAGCGGGATCGCCCGGGGGATCGTCCGCCGCGGGTCGCGGACCTCCTCGCCGAGGGTGGCGATCCGGGCGTAGCCGGCGAAGGCGAAGAACAGCAGCCCGGCGGCCTGCAGCACGCCGTGCGGGCCGGCGTCGGTGCCGACCGCCCAGCGGCCGGTGTCGGCGTCGCCGCTGGTCAGACAGGTGACGACCACGGCGGCGAGCACGGCCAGCACGACGGCGACGATCGCCCTGGTCAGCCAGGCGGCCTTCTGTACGCCGGCGTAGTTCACCGCCGTCAGCGCCACGACGGCGGCGACCGCGACGGCGTGGGCCTGAGCCGGCCAGAGGTAGGAGCCGACGGTGAGCGCCATCGCCGCGCAGGAGGCGGTCTTGCCGACGACGAAGCCCCACCCGGCGAGGTAGCCCCAGAAGGCGCCGAGCCGTTCCCGGCCGTAGACGTAGGTGCCGCCGGACTGCGGGTAGCGGGCGGCGAGCCGGGCGGAGGAGGTCGCGTTGCAGTACGCCACCACGCCGGCCAGCGCCAGCCCTGGCAGCAGCCCGGACCCGGCGGCGGCCGCCGCCGGCGCCATCGCGGCGAACACGCCCGCACCGACCATCGAGCCCAGCCCGATCACCACGGCGTCGAACACGCCCAGGTGCCGCCGCAGCTCCCCCGGAGCCGTACTCGTCACTGCAGCCCCAGGATCCGCAGCGCCGCCTCGCGCATCTCGACCTTGCGGATCTTCCCGGTGACCGTCATCGGGAACTCCTCGACCACGTGCACGTAACGCGGGATCTTGAAGTGGGCGAGCCGGCCCGCGCAGTACTCCCGGACGGCCTCGGCGGTCAGTGGCGCGGCGCCCGCCCGCATCCGCACCCAGGCCATCAGCTCCTCCCCGTACTTGGCGTCGGGGACGCCGATGACCTGGACGTCGAGGATGTCCGGGTGGGCGTGCAGGAACTCCTCGATCTCGCGCGGGTAGAGGTTCTCCCCGCCGCGGATGACCATGTCCTTGATCCGGCCCGTGACGGCGAGGTACCCGTCCTCGTCCATCACCGCGAGGTCCCCGGTGTGCATCCAGCGGGCGTTGTCCACGGCTTCGGCGGTGCGCTCGGGGTCGTTCCAGTACCCGAGCATCACGGAGTAGCCGCGGGTGCACAGCTCGCCCGGTTCGCCGCGCGGCACGGTGCGGCCGGTGGCCGGGTCGACGACCTTGACCTCCAGGTGCGGGCCGACCCGGCCGACGGTGGAGACCCGGCGCTCGACCGGGTCGTCCACCCGGGTCTGGGTGGAGACCGGCGAGGTCTCGGTCATGCCGTAGCAGATGGAGACCTCGGCCATGCCCATCCGCTCGATGACCTCCTTCATCACCTCGCTCGGGCAGGGCGAACCGGCCATGATGCCGGTGCGCAGGCTGCCGAGGTCGTGGCGCTCGAAGTCGGGGTCGGCGAGTTCGGCGATGAACATGGTCGGCACGCCGTACAGCGAGGTGCAGCGTTCGGCGGCGACGGCGGCCAGGGTGGCACCGGGGTCGAAGGACGGGGCGGGGATGACCGCGCAGGCGCCGTGGGAGGTGGCGGCGAGATTGCCCATCACCATGCCGAAGCAGTGGTAGAACGGCACCGGGATGCAGATCCGGTCCTGCTCGGTGTAGTTGAGCAGCTCGCCGACGAAGTACCCGTTGTTGAGGATGTTGTGGTGCGACAGGGTCGCGCCCTTGGGGAAACCGGTGGTCCCCGAGGTGTACTGGATGTTGATCGGGTCGTCGGGCGCCAACTCGCCCTGGCGCCGGGCGAATTCCGCGCGCAGCGCCTGGTCGGCACGACGGCCGGCCGCCAGCGCCTCCTCCCAGGCGGGGCTGCCGGTGAGCAGGACGCGCTCCAACTCTGGGCAGCGCGGCCGGACTTCCTCGATCATCGCGGCGTAGTCGGAGGTCTTGAAGCGTTCCGCGGCGACCAGCAGCCGGATCCCGGCCTGGTTCAGCACGTACTCCAGCTCGTGGGCGCGGTAGGCCGGGTTGACGGTGACCAGGATCGCGCCGAGCTTGGCGGTGGCGTACTGGGTGAGGGTCCACTCGGCGCAGTTCGGCGCCCAGATGCCGACCCGGTCGCCCTTGGCGATGCCGAGCTCCAGCAGGCCCAGGGCCAGGGCGTCGACGTCGGCGGCGAGCTCGGCGTACGTCCAGCGGCGGGCGGTGGGACGGTCGACCAGGGCGTCACGGTCGGGGAAGGTGCGGACCGCGCGGTCCAGGTTCTCCCCGATGGTGTCACCGAGCAGCGGGACGCCGGAGGCGCCGGAGGCGTAGCTGCGCGGGGTCGGCGTGGTCGGCACGTTCTGACTCCTGGGTACGGCGGTGCGGGTCGGGGACCATGGTCCCGGTCCCGCGGCCGTACCGCCACCCCCGAACGGGGGTACCGGGGCCAGGCACGAGCACGACACCGGGGCCGCCCGTCGTCTCCGACGGACGGCCCCGGCGCTGGGGTCAGGCGTTGATGCAGGTGTTGCCGAAGGCCGGGTTCAGGATCGAGATGATGCCGATCGAGTTGCCGCAGACGTTGAGCTCGGCGTTGATCGGGATCTGGATCAGGTTGCCGGACAGGACACCCGGCGAGCCGGCGGCAACACCGTTGGCGGTGGCACTGCCGGCGGCGGCGGTACCGGCACCGGCAACGACGCACACCGCGGCGACGGCCGTGGCGGCGAGGTAGGTGCGAATACGCATTTGCGTCACTCCTTGAGAGGGTGGCGGAACTCCGTGTGACGATCACACTCGCACCGATCGAAACCGACCGCAGGCCGGGAGCGTCCGAATTGGTCACTCAGAGGGCGTGTCGCTCTCCCGTCCCGCCGCCGCGACCCCGCCGGAACCGGCCACGCTGAGTGATTCCAGCAGCTCACGCGCCTGGTTCAGGCCCGGCTCGGCCTCCAGCGCCCCGCGCAACCGACACCGCGCGGCGGCCGCGTCCCCGGCCTCCAGGGCGTCCAGCGCCCGGTTGTAGTCGATCCGAGCGGCGTAACGCAGCCGGAACAGCACCGACAGGTCCTCCCGGCAGGAGGGGCAGCACAGGCTCTGGCGGTCCGCCGCGACCCGGCACAGCGGGCAGGAGACCTCCGGCTCGGTCAGGGTGCTCATCGCGGCCCCGCCTCCTCCGGGCGCACCGGGCCGAGCGACTCCGCGGTCGGCTCGCTGCCGAGCTCCCGCTGCGCCTGCGCGTACAGCGCCAGCAGGTTCGACATGTGCCTGTTGACCTCCTCCATGTTGGGCGCCTCCACGGCGGCGTCCAGGCCGCGCAGCTCGGCCATGATCAGCTGCGCCAGGGCGGGCGAGACCATGTTCTGGGTCACGTACACGTTGCACATGGTCAGCATCCGCATGGTGTGCCCGAGCGAGTCGCAGAGCTCGTCCGCCCGCTGGGCGGCGCGCATCGCGCCCTCCCAGTCGGCCGCCTCGCGGCGCAGCCGCAGCTCGGCGGAGACCGAGCGGAGCCGGTCCAGGTCGCTCGGGTCCAGGTGCTTCTCGCAGTAGTGGATGAACAGGCTCAGGTACGCCTCCGAGCCGCGCACCCAGCGCTGAGCCTTGAGCTGCAGCTGGGCCCGCTCCAGCGCCTCGTCCACCGACCGGCCGCGGGTCTGGCCGGCCGCCAGGTCGTCCAGGGTGTCCATCAGGCGCTGGGCCTCGCGCATCTCGGCCTCGGTCAGCTCGCCGCCCCAGCGGTCGGTGAAGGACTCGATCTGTCGCTGCTGCTCCTCCACCTGGACCTTCAGCTCGGGGTCGAGGGTGACCCGCTCCAGCTTGACGGTCTTCTCGGCGCCGCCCTGGATCCGTACGGACAGGGTGATGGTGCGGTCGCGGTCGAGGCCGAAGGAGACCTCCACCGGGGTGCGGCCGCCCAGGCCCTCGGGCAGGCGCAGGGTGAGGTGGCCGATGAGCTCGTTCTGCTGGGCGATCTCGTGCTCTCCCTCGTAGACCGCGATCTCCAGGCGCTGGCGGCCGCTGCCGGAGACCACGAACTCCCGGCTCACCGGCGAACTCGTCGGGTAGCTGGTGTTCTTGGGGATGATGACGGCGAGGCGGCCGTCGTTGAGCTCGATGCCGAGGTTCTTCGGGGTGATGTCGAAGGGGTTGGTGACCTGCATCAGCTCGCCGCAGCCGGTGCAGACCTCGGTGCCGGGCGGGTTGACCACCGCGCAGGAACCGCAGCGCAGACCGACGTCCTCGGCGGCCGTCGAGGACACCCTGGTCCCGCCCGGGGCGGCCGAGTTGAGCGGTTCGCCGCAGAGTTCGCAGGCGGTGACGCCGGGGGCGGCCGGGGTGCCGCAGCGCGGGCAGTTGTCGCTGCGGACCACGGTGGTGGCCTGCGCCTGCTTCGGGACGGTCGGCCCGGAGCCGCCCGAACCGTCCATGGACTGACCGCACTTGGGGCAGTCGGCGGCCTCGGAGTCCACCGGGATGTGGCAGGTCGGGCAGGGGACGCGGTCCCCGCCCAGCAGGGTGGTCGCGCAGTTGGCGCAGTTGGAGGCGGACAGGTCGCCGGGGGCCCGGCACTCGGGGCACTCCACCTCGCCGACCAGCGCGGACTGCACGGCCGCGCCGAGCGCCACGCACTGCATCGGGTTGACCCCGCGCCGGATCCGACGCGGGCCGAACACCTCGCCGAGCCGCCGGGCGACCAGCGGGATCGCGGTGGAGCCGCCGACCAGCACCACCTCGTCGATGTCCCCGACGGTCAGGTTGGCCTGCATGATGGCCTTGTGGGTCAGCTCGATGGTGCGCTCGATCCGGGCCTCGATCAGGTCCTCGAAGCGGGCGCGCTCGAACTCCGTCTCCAGCACCAGCTGTCCGGCGCCCAGGCCGGGCAGGATCACCTCGGAGGCCTCCTGGTTGGAGAGCTCGATCTTGATGGTCTCGGCGGTGGAGGCGATCTTCGGGCGGTCGCGCAGGTCGGGCTGGTAGTCCGAGCCGTACTCCTCGCGGATGTCCTCCAGCAGCGCGGTGGTGATCGCCCGGTCGAAGTCGTCGCCGCCGAGCAGGTTGTCGCCCTCGATGCCGAGCACCGACACCGAACCGGGCACCAGCAGCAGGATGGAGATGTCGAAGGTGCCGCCGCCGAGGTCGTAGACCAGGACGGTGCGGCCCTCGTCGCCCGCCTCGGAGGTGATCCCGTACGCGAGCGCGGCGGCGGTCGGCTCGTTGATGATCCGCAGCACGTGCAGGCCGGCCATCCGGCCCGCCTCCTGGGTCGCCGCGACCTGCCGCTCGCCGAAGTAGGCGGGCACGGTGATCACGGCCCGGTGGAAGGGCTCGCCGAAGCGCTGCTCGGCGTCCTCCTTGAGCCGGTGCAGGATGATCGCGGAGATCTCGATCGGCGTGTAGGAGCGGCCGTTGAACCAGACGTTGACGTCGCCGTCGGTGCCCGCGGTGACCTTGTAGTCGACCTCCTTGAGGGCTGCCTGGACCTGCGGGTCCTTGAACTTGCGGCCCATGAAGCGCTTCACCGAGCGGATCACGTTGGCGCCGTCGATGGCGATCCGGCTGCGCGCGGTGGAGCCCACCAGCAGCTCGCCCTTGCGGCCGCTGCCGACCACGGAGGGCGTGGCCTCCTGGTTCTGCCGGTTGAAGATGATCTCCGGCTCGCCCCGGCGCAGGTGGGCGACCACGGAGTTGGTGGTGCCCAGGTCGATGCCGAGTGTGCGGTACATGTCGTTCCCCTCTTGCCCCTCGTGGTCCTGGCTACTTCTTGCGCTTGGCCCGCTTGCCCGCGGCGCCCTTGCGGCGGGCCCGGGGCGGGGCCGCCTTGGGCCGGGCGCGGGTGACCGGCGCGGCGGCTTCGGCTTCCGCTTCGGCGTCGGCTTCGGGCTCGGGCGTCGGTTCCGGCGTCGCTTCGGGCGTCGACGCGGGCGCCTCGGCCGCGGGCAGCTCCCACGGCTTCTCCGACTCCGGTGCGGCGACGACCACTTGGGCCCGGCGCAGCACCTCGTCCTCCCAGAAGAACCCGGTGAGCACCGTCCGCACCACCGTCTCCGGGGCCACCCCGGGCCGGGCCTCCGTCCCGACGATCTCGGTGAGGTCCGGGTCCGCCGTCATGCCCTCCAGCCGCATCGGGCGGACCTTGGCCTTGGCGAGCTGCCCGAGCAGCCGCCGCCGGGTGGCCTCGATCCCGGCCCCCCGCCCGAGCGCCACCAGCTCGCCGTCCAGCCCGAGGGCGGCGAGCGCGTCGTCCACCTCGACCAGGATGCCCAGCAGTTCGCGCTGCTCGGCCCGGGCGGCCTGCCGCTGCTCGGTCAACTTGCTGCCCAGCAGCGAGGCCCGGAAGAGCAGCTGCCCGAACTTCCGCTCCAGATCGACCTCTTCGACACCCGGCGGGATCTCCAGCCGCCGGTGGCCGTCGAGCAGGGGTGCGGCCGGTTCGGTGGGCGCGGTCGGCGCGGTCGGTGCGTCGGTCATTCGGGAACCTCGATCTGCGGCAGGACGGACAGGTCGGCCGCGTAGCGGGCGTGGACGGGCGGTTCGGGGTCGGCGCCGGACGGGGCCGGATCGGCGTAGTCGGCGGCGAGTTCGGCGCGGTGCAGGGCCGGCAGGGCGGAGGCGGGCGGCAGTGGCGGGCGCTCGATCACCAGCAGCGGTTCGGCGAGGGCGGGGGCGAGCAGGTCGGCGGCCTGGTCGACCGGCTCCGGCGGGAGGGGCTGTTGGAGGTCGGCCTCCAGCCGCCGGTCCGGGTTGCGCAGCAGTGCGGCGGCCTCCTGGACCTGCTGGCGGGTGTAGCGGCCCGCCCTCGTCGCCGTTCCGACGGCGAGGTTGATCTCGCGCACACCGGCCGTGAGCGGGATGCCCAGGACCTCGTACGGCGACGGTTCGTGCAGTGGCATGGCGGGCGGCCCCTCTCCTCACGGCGACTGGAACGGCGGTACTGCGGTATGGCGGTGCGGCTGAGCGGCGCGGCGATGACAGGTCCTACGGCTGAAGGACGATGCCGACTGCCGTGCGGTTGCCGTCAGTAGAGCCCGTTGATACGCCGCTGCATGGCGCGCAGCTCGGCGTCCTCCGGGCTGTGCTCGACGGCCTGGCGGGCCAGCTCGCGGGCCTCCCGCAGTCGGCGGGCGTTGGCGCTCTGGACGGCGTACGAGCCGTAGACGATGCCGAGTTCGCGGTGCAGCTTGGCGACGTCCTCCGGTGTGCGGGAGAGGCCGAGCGCCTCCTCCAGCAGTCGGATCGCCTGCACGTAGCTGCGGGCCTCGTAGTGGCCGATGGCCTCGCCGCGCCAGACGCTGACCATCAGTCGGCGGATGTCGTCGGAGTCGTCGTAGGACTTGGCCTTCTGCAGCAGGGCGGCCTGGGTGGTGAACGGCTTGTCCTGCAGGGCGTCCACGACGTGGTTGGCGAGCATCACCGCGACCCGGCGCGGGGCCTCGCGGCGGGCGTCGCCCTCCCATTCCGGGTCGGCGTCCAGGGCTTCGGCCATCCGCTCCACGGCGCGGACGCGGTCGTCGGCGAAGGCGGCGGAGCGGGCGAGGTGGCGCAGGACGAAGGCGAGGCCGAGCCTGTTGTCGGGGTCGGGTTTGAGCGCGATCAGGGCCCGCCAGGCGTCGGCGGCCTCTTCCAGTTCGGCGTCGGTGGCTTCGGGGTGGCTGAGCTGTCCGGCCCGGTTGCCGAGGGCGGCTTCGAGGAAGTGCCGGGCGGTCGGGTCGCCGGGGACGAGGTCGAGGCTCTTCTGCAGCAGGTCGAGGGCCCGGGTGTAGTCCTTGTCCTCGTTGTTGATCTTGCGGGCCCACTGGGCGTAGGTGGCGCCGAGGTCGCCCCGGACCTCGGGGTCGTCGGGGGCCAACGCCAGGGCCTTCTCCAGGAGTTCGGCCGCTCCGGGCTGGTCGTCCAGGCTGTTCTTGAGCAGGGCGCGCGCTGCCCGGACGCCGGACTCGGCGGCGATGGCGGCGGCGTCGGCGGGCAGCACGGCGCCGGGGACGGCCCGGGCGCGGGTGAGGCAGTCCAGGGCCTCGCGCCAGTCCTGGTTGCGGTGGTGCTCGCGGGCCTGGGCGACCAGGGAGTCGCGGAGCAGGGCCTGCCATGCCTCGCCGCGCTCGTTCTCGGCCACCGCGTCCAGGGCGGCGACGGCGGCGGCCTGACGGCCCTGGAGCTGCAGGTAGTACTGCGGGCCGAGGGCGCCGAAGAGGCTGAGGGCCCGGGTGAGCGGTGCTGCGCCGGGGCCGGGGGCGCTCTGCCGCCAGGGCCGTACGGCCCGGTCGAAGGCCTCGGCCCACCCGGTGGGGCCGGATTCGGCTGCGCCTGGCTCGGCCTGTCCGGACTCGGCCGCGCCGGGTCGGGCGCGGAGCAGCCGGTCGAGGGTGGGGCCGGCGGTCAGCCGGCGGGCGGGGCGGCCGGGAAGGGTGATCCGGACGTCCTCTTGGGCGAAGGCGTCGGCGCCGTGGGCCTCCATGCCGAGGCGCAGCGTCCAGGCGGTGATCTCGTCGCCACCGCGCCCGGCCGCCCGGTCGAGGGCGCGCAGGTCGTCGCGGAGGCGGTCGATCAGCCCGGCCCGGGCGGCGGCCAGCCGCTGCGGTTCGGCGGTGCGGCCGGTGGTCCGGGCGGTTTCGGCCCACAGCTCGGGCTGGTACAGGGCGGCGACGAGGCAGCCGAGCGTCCAGGCCCAGACCTCCTCGTCCGCCGTGCCGGGCCCGTCGGGTGCGCCTGCGGCGGCCGCGAGGCGGTAGCCCGCCAGGCCGAGGGCGTGCAGCAGCCGGGGGTGGGCCGGGTCCTGGCGCAGCAGTGTGCGGTAGGCCTCCCAGGCCTCGCGGTGGCGGCCGTCGAGGGCGTGCTGGTGGGCCTCGTGCTCGGCGAGCAGCACCAGGGCGCCGGCCGCCTGCGGGTGGTCCGGGGTGAGGGCGAGGGCCTGGCGCAGGTCGACGGCGGCCTGGCCGGGCCGGTCGGCGGCGAGGGCGGCGCCGGCCCGGCGGACCAGGACGGCGGCGCGCAGGGCGGTGGCGTCCGGCGGGAGGTCGGCCAGTGCCTCGTCGTGGCGGCCGAGTTCGGCGCGCAGCAGGGCGAGGTCGAGGCGGACGGGCGCGGCAGCGGTGCCGTCGCCGTCGCCGTCGCCGAGGACAGTGGCCCAGGCGGCGAGGACGGGCTCGGCCTGGTCGGGGGTGCCCGCGCGGCGGGCGCAGTCCAGGACGGCGCGCAGCGCGGGGCCGGCGCAGCGGATGCAGCGGGGTGAGGCGGTGCCTTCGGGGGCGTACAGGTGGTCGGTGCAGGCCTCGCGGCCGCAGCCGCCGCAGGCGCCGGTGGCGGGGCGGTCGCAGCCGGTGCAGTCGCCGAAGGCGGGCGGGGCGTCGTCCCGGGGGGCCGTACCGGCGGACAGGAAGTGTCGGTACCAGTCCAGGGCGACGGCCCAGTTGCCGGCCCGTTCGGCGAGCAGGGCGCGCAGTCGGGCGGTCGCCGGGTCGCCGGCCGGGTCGGGCGGGCCGAGCAGGGCGATCGTCTGGGCCGGGCGGCCGGCCAGCAGGGCGACGGCGGCCAGGTGGTAGCGGTCGCGCAGGCCGCCGGTGGCATCCAGCAGGGTGCTGACGGGTTCGGTCGTACCGTCGGCCAGGGCCAGGGCTGCGCGCAGCCGGGCCTGACGGTGGGTGAGGGCGCCGGGCAGGGTGTCGGCGAGGGCGAGCGCGGCGGTGGCGCCGTGGCGCTGCTCGGGGCGGTCGCGGCCGGTGACCAGCAGGTGGGCGGCCTCGCGCAGGGCGGCCTCGCGCAGCGCGGCGCGGTAGCCGGGGGCGGCCGGGTGTTCGGCGGCGGCCTGCTGCCAGAGTTCGCGGGCGGCGGCGGGGTCGGTGGCCAGGCGGGTGCGGGCGAGCCGGTCGCGGGCCAGGGCCCGGCGTTCGCGCAGGTCGGCGTCGTCCAGCGGCTCCCAGCGGGCGAGGGCGCCGGCCGGGTCGTCGGTGCGGGCCAGGGCGAGGCCGTGGTGGAAGGCGGCGATCGTGGTCCAGCGGGTGCCCGGTTCGGTGTCGGCTTCGGCGCGCAGGACCGGCTCGGCCTCGGCGGGCCGGCCGGCGGCGAGCAGGGCGGCGCCGAGCCGGATGCGGGCGGGGCGCCAGTGGGGGGCCTGGTCGAGGCCGGTGCGGTAGTCGGCGGCGGCCTCGGCGGGGCGGTCGGCGCGCTCGTGCACCAGGGCGAGGCCGAACCGGGCCGGGGCGAAGGAGGGTTGGACGGTCAGGGCGGCGGTGAACTGGTCCCGGGCCTGGTCGTCGGCGCCGAGCAGCAGGGCGAGCCGGCCGAGGGCGTAGCGGGGGCGGGGGTCGGTGGGGGTCTCCACGGCGGCGGCGGCGAGGTCGCCCCAGGCCGCCTCGGTGGCGCCGAGCCGCTGGCGGGCGAGGCCGCGGAAGAGCAGGGTGTCGGTGCGCAGCGCCGGGCCGCGGCCCCACGGGGAGGGTTCGCCGGGGCCGCGGCGCAGGGCCTCGTCGAAGGCGGTGACGGCGGGTTCGTCCCGGTGCAGGGTGTACAGCTGGGCGCCCCAGCGGAACCAGAGTTCGCCGCTGCCGCCGGGGGCGGTGGCGGCGAGCAGGGCCTCGGCTTCGGCGGCCCGGTCGGTGTCGCGCAGCAGGGCGGCGCGGGCGAGGACCGGCCAGTCGCGGCCGGGCAGGGCGGCGAGGGCGCGGGCGGTGGTCTCCTCGCGCTGCGCGGGGGTGCCTTCGCGGCAGCGGCGCTGCAGCCAGTCCAGGGTGCGGGCGGCGGTGTCGGCTTCCTCGCCGGGTTCGGCGCCGGCGGCGGTGGCCTGGAGGAAGGCGAGCGGTGCGGCGAGGGCGAGCGGGTCTGTGGGGGTGCGCGGTGCGGCGGGGTCGAGCGGTGTGGCGGGGTCGGGCGACGGCGCGAGGTCGCCGTCCGCGGTCCGTATCCGTTCCTCGGCGAGCTGGCGCAGGCTCCACCGGGGCAGTTGGCGGGCCGGGTCGGCGAGCAGCGGGAAGGCCTCGCGGTGCAGGGCGAGGGTGGCCTGCCGGTCGCCGGTGGGGATGGTGGCCTCGGCCTGGCCGAGCAGGGCCAGGCCGCGTTGCGGGCGCAGTTCCGCGGGCCCGGTGGCGAGTTGTCGGGCCAGTCGCGCGTAGCGGCGGCGGGCCTGGGCGGCCTTGCCGGCGGCAAGCCGTTCGGCGGCCGTGGCCAGGGCTTTCGCCACCGCCTCGGCGTCCGGGGAGGTTCTGCGGCGGACCAGTACGACGGTGGCCGCACCGGCCAGTGCCACCACGATCAGCAGCACCGCTAGTAGCGCCATGCACCGTCCCCCTGTGGTCGGATTCCGCCACTCCATGATCAAAAACCGTCGGGCAATCATGAGTTGACGTCGTGTCGTGATGTTGCTCGGGCGCCATCAGAATAGGCCCTCGCCCGGACAGACGAACAGGAAAGAGCACTATCCTGGGCGGCGCACCACCTGTCCATTCACCTGTCCAATCACCTGTCCGTGCACAAGGGCGTCAACAGCGGTCAGAACCGTCGGGGGTCGTGTGTCCGAGTCGCGTTGGGTGCCCGGGCTCCGGTTCGGGCCGGAGTTCGACCCCGAGCAGTACGAACTCCTGGAGTTCCACCACCGGGGCGGCGAGGCCGAGGTGTGGCGGGCGGTGCGCACCGGCCACAACGGGCGCAAGGAGCTGGTCGCCGCCAAGATCATGCTGGAGCGCGACCCGTCCGAGGTGCGGCGCTGGCTCGGCCGCTGGGACGACGTCTCGCACAACGCGCACCGACTGGGCGTCACCGACCTGGTCGTGCCCAGCTTCCTGCTCGGCCCCTCCCCGCACCGGCCCGGCACGGTGCCCTCCGGCGGGCTGCTGGGCTACCAGATCTCGCCCTGGGTCGAGGGCGTGCCGCTGCACACCTGGGCCCGCACCCAGCGCGGCGGGCCGCCGGCGGTGGCCGAGGTGCTGACCCGGCTCTGCCGGATCGTCGACGAGCTGCACCGCAAGCGCTGGGTGCACCGCGACATCTCCCCCGCCAACGTCCTGGTGGACGGCCAGGGGCAGGTCAAACTGATCGACCTGACCTTCCTCGCCCCGCTCGACCACACCCTGACCGTCGCGGTGTTCACCCCCGGACACGTACCGCCGGAGGCCGAGCAGGTCGGCGGGTTCCCCACTACCGCCAAGGACCTGTTCGCAGTCGGCACCCTCGCCCGCACCCTGCTGCTGCCCGACCACGGCCGGCTCGACCACCGGCTCGCCGCCGAACAGGCCCGCGCCGAACTCCTCGCGGCGGGCTACGGCGAGGAGTTGACGCGCTGGGCCTGCGAACCGCTGGCCCGCGACCCGGACCGCCGCCCCGCCCCGCTCGGCCCCTGGGTCGGCCGCGGCCGCGAACTGCTGCGCGCCCACCGGCCGGTGGCCCGCACCGCGGGCCTGACCGTGCTGCCCGACCGGGCCGGGCGCCCGCTGCTCGTCACCGGCGGCGCCGACGGCACCGCCCTGGCCGGCCCCGGCGGCACCGGCCGGCGCCTGCCCACCGGCCAGGGGCCTGGCGCCGTACGGGAGTTGACGGCCGGCTGGGCCGGGCGCCAGGACGAGCTGGTGGTCTGCGTCGAAGACCGCGGCGGCTCCCTCTGGGTCGGCACCGCGGGCGGTTGGTGGGAGGCGGCGCGCGGGGTCAGCGGCCTGGCGGGAGCGGTCAGCCCGGCCGGGGAGATGACGGTCTGGACGGCCGCCGGCGGGGCACTGCGCTCCTACCGCTGGGCGCCCGGCCTCACCCTCACCGGCCAGGAACTGCCCGGCTGCCCCGCCGACCGCGTCCTCGCGGCCGTCGAGGAACGCCCCGGCAGCTGGCTGCTCCTGGTCGAGCACCGCGAACGGGTGCTCAGCTGGCGGCCCGGCGCCACCGAACCGCCGCTCCCGCTCGGCCCGGCCGGCCCGCTGCGCGCCGGGGCCCTGGCCCGCACCTCCGCCGGACCGCAGGCCGCCACCCTGCGCCCGGACGGCTCCGTCCAGCTGCACACCCTCGGAACCGCCGGGCCCGGCACCGAGATCGGTGACGGCGAACCCTCCCTCGACATCGCCATGGTGGGCCACCGCGGCGGCCCGACCGTCGCCCTGGCCGGCGCGGGCGGCGTCCGGCTGCGGCTGCCGGCCGGCGGCGCCTCCCGCCGCCCGCGCTGGTGGCGCCCCACCCTGCGCCCGGCCACCCGGGTCGCGCTCGCGATGGGCGACGACTGGCGGCTCTGCCTGGCCGCGGTGGTGGAGGGCGAGCTGCAGGTCTGGCAGGAGGACGCGGCGTACCGCTGGCAGGCGGTGGAGCTGCCGGAGGAGGCGTGAGGCCTGGGGTTCGCTGCGGGGTTCACCTCGGGGGTTCGCTGCGGGGTTCACCTCGGGGGTTCACCGCGGGGTTCGCTGCGGGGTTCACCGCGGGGTTCGCGCCGGGGTTCGCACGGCACGGGCGGGGCGGGATCCTTTCGGCCGCCGAGCGAGTTGGTACCCCCGATCGGGCCCGCACGGGGCCCCGACGGAGGGGGCGTGAAGCCGGATGGAAAGCGGGACGGGACGCGGGACGGGACGCGGGAGGGCGCCGGACAACCCGGCGCAGCGGCAGGTCGAGGCGATCCTGGCTGAGGTCACCGGCTCCGGGGCGGAGCTCGGCGTACAGGTCGCCGCGTGGCTGGACGGCGAGTTGGTGGTGGACGCCTGGGCGGGCGTGGCCGATACCGCCTCGGGCTGCCCGATGGGGCCGGACACACTGGTCCCGGCCTGGTCCACCGGGAAGGGCGTGGCGGCCGCCCTGGTCGCGGTCCTGGTGGACCGGGGCGTGCTGGCGTACGAGGAACCGGTGGCCCGGTACTGGCCGGAGTTCGGCGCGGCCGGCAAGGAGCGGATCACGCTCGGGTAGGTGCTCTCCCACACGGCCGGACTGCCGCAGTTGCCGGCCGACATCACCCCCGAGCGACTGCTGGACCTCCCGGCCACGGCCGACTGGCTGGCCCGGCAGCAGCCGCTGTGGGAGCCCGGCAGCGCGGTCGGGTACCACGCCTGGACGTACGGGGTGCTGGTCGCCGAGATCCTGCGCCGCGCCACCGGCCGGAGCTGCGCGGAGCTGCTGCGGGAGGAGCTGGCCGGGCCGCTGGGGATCGCCGACGACCTGCTCTTCCACGTCCCCGAGCACCTGTCGGCGCGGGTGGCCACCTGCTACGACGGCGGCTGGGCGGCCCGGCTGGAGGGGATCCCGGCCGGGGCGCCGTTCTTCGTCTGCGCCCCGCCCGCCGTGCTCCCGGTGGCCGGGCTGGCCAACCGCGCCGACTTCCGGCGCACCGCGCTACCGGCCAACGGCGTGATGACCGCGCGTGCGGTGGCCCGGCTGTACGCGGCACTGGCCTGCGGCGGCGAGCCGGCGGGGGTGCAGTTGCTCTCCCCGGCGACCCTGAAGGCGGCGACCACCGGCCGGGCCGGCGGCGTGGACCGGATGCTGGGCATCCCCTGGACGATGGGCCTCGGCTTCGTGGTCGGGGACGACTCCGGGGCGCCGGTGCGCCCGGCGGACGGCTTCGGCACCAGCGGGTCGGGCGGCAGCACGGCCTTCGCCGACCCGACGCACCGGTTCTCCTTCGCGCTCGTCAAGAACCGGATGACCGTCGGCGGGCTCGACGCCCGGCTGGTCGGCGGGATCCGGACGGCGCTGGGCATCGCGGACGGCTGAGCGGGCGCTCTGCCGGCGGCGTCGCGGGCGGTCTCGCGTCAGGCCTCGCGTCCGGTCGGGGAGCGGCAGTCCGCCGGACACACCGCGGGCCCCGGCCACCGCTGGGTAGCGGTGGCCGGGGCCCTGGGGGCCTGCGATGGGGGGCCTGCGCCTGGGAGGCTCAGCGGAAGCGGCGCAACCGGAGGCTGTTGCCGACCACGAAGACCGAGGAGAAGGCCATCGCCGCTCCCGCGATCATCGGGTTGAGGAGGCCGGCGGCGGCCAGCGGCAGGGCGGCGACGTTGTAGCCGAAGGCCCAGAACAGGTTGCTCTTGATGGTGCCGAGGGTGCGGCGGGAGAGCCGGATGGCGTCCGCCGCGGCCAGCAGGTCGCCGCGGACCAGGGTGAGGTCACCGGCCTCGATGGCGGCGTCGGTGCCGGTGCCCATGGCCAGGCCCAGGTCGGCCTGGGCGAGCGCGGCCGCGTCGTTGACGCCGTCGCCGACCATCGCCACGACCCGGCCCTCGGCCTGCAGCCGCTTGACGGTGTCGACCTTGTCCTGCGGCATGACCTCGGCGATCACGTGCTCCGGCGCGATGCCGACCTCGGCCGCCACCGCCTCGGCGACCAGCCGGTTGTCCCCGGTCAACAGCACCGGGGTCAGGCCCAGTTCGCGCAGCCGGGCGATCGCCTCGGCGCTGGTCGGCTTGACCGCGTCGGCCACCTCCAGGACGGCCCGCGCCTCGCCGTCCCAGCCGACCGCGATCACCGTACGGCCGGCCGCCTCGGCGTTGAGCTTGATCTCGGCCAGGCCCTCCGACAGGTACTGCGACCACTGGTTCAGCAGCGCCTCCCGGCCGGCCACCACGGCGTGACCGTCGACCACGCCCTGGACGCCCAGGCCCGGGACGTTCTCGAAGCCCTCGACGGCGGGCAGTTCACCGGCCCTGGCGGCGGCGTCGGCGATCGCCCGGGCGATCGGGTGCTCGGAGGCGTGCTCCAGGGCGCCGGCCAGACGCAGCACCTCGGCCTCGGTGGTGCCGGCGGCGGTGTGGACGGCGAGCAGGGTCATCCGGCCGGTGGTGACGGTGCCGGTCTTGTCGAGCACGATGGTGTCGACCTTGCGGGTGGACTCCAGCACCTCCGGGCCCTTGATCAGGACGCCCAGCTGGGCGCCGCGGCCGGTGCCGACCATGAGGGCGGTCGGGGTGGCCAGGCCCAGGGCGCACGGGCAGGCGATGATCAGCACGGCCACGGCTGCCGTGAAGGCGGCGGTCCAGCCCTCGCCGGTGCCCAGCCAGTAGCCGAGGGTGGCCACCGCGAGGGTGATCACGATCGGGACGAAGACGGCGGAGATGCGGTCCGCGAGCCGCTGAGCGGCGGCCTTGCCGTTCTGCGCGTCCTCCACCAGCTTGGCCATCCGGGCGAGTTGGGTGTCGGCGCCGACCCGGGTGGCCTCGACCACCAGCCGTCCTCCCGCGTTGACGGTCGCACCGGTGACACTGTCGCCGACCCCGACCTCGACCGGGACGGACTCGCCGGTCAGCATCGAGGCGTCCACCGCCGAGGCGCCGTCGACCACCGTGCCGTCGGTGGCGATCTTCTCCCCGGGCCGGACCACGAAGCGGTCGCCGACGGCGAGTTCGGCGACCGGGATGCGCACCTCGGCCCCGCCGCGCAGCACCGTCACGTCCTTGGCGCCCAGCTCCAGCAGCGCCTTGAGCGCAGCACCGGCGGTGCGCTTGGAGCGGGCCTCGAAGTAGCGGCCGGCCAGGATGAAGGCAGTGACGCCGGCCGCCGCCTCCAGGTAGATGTTGGAGGCGCCGTCGCTGCGGGCGATGGTGAACTCGAAGCCGTGCCGCATGCCCGGCATCCCGGCGTCGCCGAAGAACAGTGCCCACAGCGACCACAGGAACGCGGCTCCCGTACCGAGCGAGACCAGGGTGTCCATCGTCGCGGCGCCGTGCCGGGCGTTGGTCCAGGCGGCCTTGTGGAACGGCCAGGCGGCGTAGGTGACGACCGGGGCGGCCAGGGTCAGGGACAGCCACTGCCAGTTGTCGAACTGCAGCGCGGGCACCATCGCCATCGCGATCACCGGCACGGCGAGCGCCAGCGCGGTGAACAGCCGCTGCCTCAGCGGGGCCAGTACGTCGGCCGGCTCGGCCGGCTCCTGGCCCTGCCCCCGGCCCTGCTCGGCCGGGGACCTGGGCACGGCGGCGGTGTAGCCGGTGGCCTCGACGGTGGCGATCAGGTCGGCGACCTCGACGCCGTCCTCGAAGGCGACCTTCGCCTTCTCGGTGGCGTAGTTGACGCTGGCGGTGACCCCGTCCATCCGGTTGAGCTTCTTCTCGATGCGGGCCGCGCACGAGGCGCACGTCATTCCGCCGATGGAGAGTTCCACCTCCGCGGAGGCGGGTGCCTGCGTAGTCATCGTTGCTCCTCGTGACGTTCCGGGGCCGGTACCGGGGTGGGGTATCGGGGGGTGTTGCCGGTGGTGCCGAGGTCCATTTATACCCCCGAGGGGTATCTGCAGCAAGCCCCTGACCGATACCCCAGGGTGGTATTTTCCCCGGCCCGATCGGGCTTGACCTGATACCCCCATGGGGTATTCACTCAAGGCATCCCGCCGACGCCGGAACCCGAGGAGGCACGCATGACCGGCTACCGCACCGAGAAGGACCAGCTCCTGCGCAGACTGCGCCGCGTCGAGGGCCAGATCCGCGGCCTCCAGCGCATGGTCGACACCGACACCTACTGCATCGACGTCCTCACCCAGGTCTCGGCCGCCACCAAGGCCCTCCAGTCCGTCGCCCTGCACCTGCTCGACGGCCACCTCGCGCACTGCGTCCAGGACGCCATCGCGGGCGGCGCCGGCAACGACGAGGCCGACACCAAGATCACCGAGGCCACCCAGGCCATCGCCCGGCTCATGCGCACCTGAGCCGGCATCCGTGACGCCCCCTTTACGCCCCGAGGAGCACCCCGCCATGAACACCGCGCTGCGCGTCACCGCCTTCACCGCCGGCCTCGCCGCCGCCTTCGGCCTCGCCCTCGGCGTCGGCCACGCCACCGGCACCGGCCCCTCCGCCGGGCCTGCCCCTGCCACCCACGCCACCGGCCACGCTGCGCACGCCGAACACTCCGAGGACGGCCCCGCCGCCGACCACCTCCCCGGCGGGCTGCAGGTCTCCGAACGCGGCTACACCCTCAGCCTGGACAGCCCCTTCGTCACCGCCGGCTCCCCCACCGACCTGCGGTTCCGCATCCTCGACACGGACGGCAAACCGGTCACCGCGTACCAGCAGCAGCACGAGAAGGAGCTGCACCTGATCGTCGCCCCGCGCGACCTGTCCACCTTCCAGCACCTGCACCCCACCCTCGCCGCCGACGGCACCTGGAGCGCCCCGACCGCCGTACCCGCCGCCGGCGAGTACCGGGTCTTCGCCGACTTCACCCCGGCCGGCGCCACCGAAGGCCTCACCCTCGGCGCCGACCTCCACGCCGCCGGCGACCTCCGCCCCGCGCCCCTACCGCAGACCGGCCGCACTGCCACCGTCGACGGCTACACCGTCACCCTCACCGGCGACCTCACCCCCGGCCGCAGCAGCCGACTCACCCTGAACGTCAGCCGGGACGGCAAGCCCGTCACCGACCTCCAGCCCTACCTGGGTGCGTACGGCCACCTGGTCGCACTGCGCGCCGGCGACCTCGCCTACCTCCACGTCCACCCGGACACCAGCACCCCCGGCCCCGAGATCGCCTTCACCACCACCGCCCCGAGCGCGGGCAGCTACCGCCTCTTCCTGGACTTCCAGCACGGGGACACCGTCCACACGGCGGCGTTCACCGTGACCACCGGGCAGGCGTAGCCGGAAGGTGCCGGGCGGTCCCTGCGGGGGTCCGCCCGGCACCTTCCGTTGTCCGTTCACGCGAGCGGGTTGCGGGCGGCGGCCTGCCGGAGCACGGTGCGAAGGAGGGCTTCGGCGTTGCCCGGGGTGGCCGCCCAGCGCTGCATCTCGGTGTGGGCGGCATGGCGGCGGGGGCTGATGGCGCGGATCGGGCGGGAGAACTGGGCCTTGAGGCACCACCACATCTCGATCCGCGTCCAGCTGAGTCGCCGCCCGGTCACGCGGGCGCCGCCGCACACAGGTAGATCGGATGGATCGATTCGATGCCGATGTAGGCGATCGCGCACACCACGCCGAACTCGACCAACCGGTGGGCGATCCGGGCGGCAGAGGCCTCGCCGAAGAGGTCGGCGAGGTAGGCGGACTGATCGTCGTCCAGCGGGAGCCGGGCGAGGCTGGCACGGATGGCAGCCAGGGCGTCGGAGAGCTCGGTGAAGGTGGCGACCTCGGTGACGCCCTTGATCTCCACGGTGACAGGGAACGGGAGTTCGGGGAGTTCGACGTTCACTCCGTACCCCCGTCGATCAGCGCCCACATCACCTTGCCGATGCCACCCACCCGCGGGCAGCAGCCCCAGCCGGCAGCGAGCTGGGAGACGAACCAGAGCCCCCGCCCCGTCTCGTCCTCCTCGGAGACGGGACGCGGCACCGAGGGTCGGTTGGAGTCCGCGTCGTGCACCTCGATGCGGAGGGCGTCCGGGCGTAACTCGAACTGGACTCGAAGGACCCCAACGGCCCCGCGCTCGTCTTCCCCACCGACGCGTGGACGGCCTTCGTCGCCGCCATCAAGGCCGGCGAACTCCCCACCGCCTGAACCATCGTGTGCGCGAGAAGTCGGCCCGGCCGACTTCTCGCGCACACTTCTCCACTTCGAGCGACTAATCAAAATCCGCTTCGAACCGGGCCAGGGCAGTCCAGTCCAGCGATCGCACGATCTCGGCCAACCGGCCGAAGGGGTCATCGCCGGCCCGCTGGAACCACACCACGGACAGTTCGCTGTGACCGGGGTCGGTCACCCCGTCGGGGCACCAGGGCGCGCTCAGCCGGGCGTGCACCCTGATCCGTGGCAGCCAGGTGTCCACCCGCGCCGCGGCGTCGGCCCGGATGCCGTCCAGGTCGTGCACGTACATGCCCGGCGTCTTTGCGAGCTGCTTCTCCAACTGCATGACCCTGAACCGGCGGTGCAGGTACGGCGTGCCCTCGATCATCCCTTCGAGGTCGTCCGACATGTTCAGCCCGCGCAACTCGGCGTGCATCTCGCCCACCTGAAACGTACGCAACTCAAGATTCCCGGTCACGACCTCAGCCTAGGCCGTGCGTCAAACGTGGATCCTGACGCGTGAATCAGTGGGCGACACTGGAGGGGCTGTGACCACGCTCGAACTTGAGCAGAGGGCGGACGGGCCGGACGAGGCATCACCCCACCCGGCCCGTCCGCGCTTTCAGCACGGTCGCAACAGACCCTGGTCGGCTCGGTCAGGCGGTCAGCGCAGCAAGCTCCGCGTTGGCTCGCTCGGTGACCAGGGCGAGGACGCGGCCGGAGGCGGCCAGGTCCTCGGCGGGTATCCCGCCCCAGATGCGTGCGGTGATCGGGGCGGTCTCCGCGCCGACGGCGGCGATCAGCTCGCGCCCGGCGTCCGTGGGACGAAGGTGCGCGCCGTCCGCGACGAGCAGCTGCTTGGCCAGCAGTTCGTCGAGAGTGGCGTGGATGTCGGCCGGATCGGCCTTGAGGGAGCCCCGGACCTGGGTAACGAGATCGTCCGGCGTCTGCGGGGCATCGACGGTGATCGCGGCGCGCAGCGCGATCTGCTGCGGGAACGTGATGCCGTGCCGGGTCAGAACGTGCTCCAGGACACCGCGGGCGGCGTAGTGGGCCAGGCCGAGGGCGCGGCCGTCGGCGACGGATGCGGTGGTGAAGTCGGTGGTGGTCATGATGTTGTCCCCTGAGTGGTCTCGTCGTTCGGTACGGATGGTGCGAGAGGCGCGTCGAGCAGAGTCGTCAGCTCGTCGGTGAACGCGCGCGTCCGTGGGGCGTCGAGGCCGCCGAGCGGTTCCAGCAACTGCTGGAGCAGGTCCTGCACCACCGCGATGGCCCGCCGCGTGACGGCCTGGCCCTGCTCGGTGAGGGCGAGCTGTACGGCGCGCGGGTCGCGGGGATCGCGGGCACGCTCGATCAGGCCGGCCGACTCCAAGGTGCGCGCCAGCTTCGAGACGTACAGCGCCTCCAGGCCGGTGCGGTCGGCGAGTTGGCGCTGACTGGGCCGCTCGCCGGCGCGCTGCATGCCGTACAGCGACGCGACCAGTGCGTACTGCGCGTGCGTGAGGCCCAGCGGAGCCACCGCGCGATCGACTGCGACGCGCCACTTGTTGGCGAGCCGCCATACCAGGAAGCCGGGCGTGGGACCCAGTGAACCCTTGCTCATGTCGAATAGAGTACATGGATGCTATGTCCATGGCTACTATTTTCTGGCGGACGCGACGGCACCCCTCGCGCGCAACGGCTGGTATTACTGGGGCATGCAGGAAGAGACGGCACGCTCCGCGATCGACACGTTCATCTCCGCGTTCAACGCCTCGGACGACAGCTATGTGACTGCCCTGCTCTCCCAGGCCCTGACCTCGGACGTGGTCTTCTGGGGGCCGTTGGGCCGCAGCGAAGGACTCGCGGCGGTCGAACGGTTCGTGCTGGACATCCGGCGCCACCCGGCGGGGACCGGCACGATGGCGCGCTGCTCGGCGGTGGACATGCCTGACGAGTGGGCCCGGTACCGGTGGGTCTTCACCACACCGGACGGAGGCCCCCGCCTGGCGGGAACGGACGTCGTCCATCTGCGGCGGAACCTCATCGACCAGATCATCGTCTTCGCGGGGGAGATGGAGCCGTCCGCCTCCGGGCCGTCCGCCTCCGAGTCGCCCTCCTGAGTCGTCCTTCTGGCGCTGTCCTCCTCGTGAGGTCGTCCCTGTCGGTCACCGCACCGGCGGCTACTCAGAGCCGCATGAGCCCGGCGGCGGTCGGCCGGAATCCGCACTGGCCGTAGAAGGACTCCAGATGCGGCTCGTAGTCGACGTGCAGCCACTCGGCGCCGCGTGCCCGCGCCTCCTCGGCAGCCGCACGCACCAGCCGCATCCCGAGCCCCTGCCGGCGCTCGTCCGGGTGCACCGTCGTGTCCAGGACGAAGGCGTGCGCACCGCCGTCGCCGACGACGTTGACGAAACCGACCAGCCGACCGCCCCGACGCGCCGCGATCCAGGCCAGACTGCGGGCCAGCACCGGCACGAAGGACGTCGACCGGTGGTCCGGCCACGACGCGCCGAACAACTCGTTGAGCTCGGCATCCGTCAGCTCGGGGCACACCACCAACACCTCGTCACCAACCTGCGACGCATCACTGATCACCATGCGGAGCAGCCTGCCATGCGTCCGGGGCCGTGATCACCCCTCCTCGATCGGTGCGCGGGAAGTCGGCCGGGGCGGCCTCGATCGTCGCCGACGGTGCTCTGGTGTCGCTGGGGTAACTCTGACACCATTCTCAGCTGAGGTGAACGAACTGTTCGCAGGGGTTCACTTCAGCTCAATCAATCCCCCGTGCGCGTAGCGCGTCGAGAAGAAGCGAGACAGGCCTTGAAGACCTTACGGAACCACTTCCCGAAGCTGCTGACGGTCGTGTTGATGCTGCTGGGCACGGTGACCGTCGCGACCGCGCAGGCTCAGGCGGCGCCGCAGCGGGTCACCGGCAGCATGACCGTCTGCTCCAACTCGCCCATTCCGGCGGGGTGGGTCATCACGAACTCCTACAGCAGCTTCAACTGTCCCGGCACCGGTGTCTCGTACACCATCACCGATTCGAACGGGCAGACCAGTCTGGGCGTGTGTTCCTTCTCGCCCATCCCGGCGGGCTGGGTCGTCACCAGCTCCTACGGCGGTGCGGTCAACTGCGCGGGCAGCGGCGTGAATTACTCCATCATGAACTCCGCCAACCAGACCAACCTGGGCGTCTGCTCCTTCTCGCCCATCCCGGCGGGCTGGGTCGTCACCACCTCCTACGGCGGCGCCAACAACTGCGCGGGCAGCGGCGTCGCGTACACCATCCTCAACGCCGCCAACCAGACCTATCTGGCCGTGTGCTCCTTCTCGCCGATTCCGACCGGATGGGTCGTCACCAGCTACTACAGCACCACCACCTGCGCCGGGAGTGGCGTCGCCTACTCCATTCGCAAGGCCTGACGGGCCGCAGCGGCCACCGGACGCGTCAGTGGTGGTCGTGCGCATGGTGGGCGGACTCCGGCGAGCCGCCCATCATGCGCAGCATGGCCGCGCCGCCCGTGCGGAAGAAGCGGACCAGCAGGGCGGCGGCGAGCAGGAGGAAGGCGATGTTGAGCCAGGTGGTGTAGTTCCACTCGACGCCTGACATGGGGACTTCGGCCGTCCGCTGGTCGGGGATCAGCCCGAGCCCGCCGAAGAGGAGTTCGACGGCGTACCCGGCCAGGACCATCGCCGTGTAGAAGGTGCCGAGGAGGAAGAGGGCCGTCCGGCGGCCGTAGTACTTCCGGTAGATGGTGAGGATCGGCAGGATCAGCAGGTCGGCGAAGATGAACGCGACCACACCGCCGAAGCTGATGCCGCCATTCCAGAGGACCACGGCCAGCGGCACGTTGCCGATCGAGCAGACGAAGGACGCGATCGCGACCAGCGGACCGATCAGTGGACCCCAGAGTTTGCCGGCGAGGGGGTGGTCGGCGAAGAAGAAGGCCTGCCAGAAGGAGTCGGGCACCCAGGCGGCGATGGCGCCGGCGATGAGCAGGCCGAGGACGAGGTCGCGCAGGATCGCCGCCCACTCCATGACGAAGACGTGCGCGACGGACGTGACGCCCTGGCGGGACAGCAGCCGGCGCACGAAGGAGCCCTCCCCGGCGACCGACATGTCCATCGCCGCGTGGCCCTCCATCGCGCCCGCCCGGCCGAACTCGGCCTCGTGGCGGGCCTGGCGGACCAGGGAGTCGCGCAGCAGGAGCCGGAAGAGGACGGCGAGCACCAGGATCATCACCGGTCCGCCGACGAACTCGGCCGCGGTGAACTGCCAGCCGAGCAACAGGGCCAGGATGACGCCGAGTTCGACGACCAGGTTGGTGGAGGCGATCTCGAAGGCCATCGCGGCGGTGAAGTTCGCTCCCTTGCGGAACAGCGAGCGCGCCAGGGCGACGGCCGCGTACGAGCAGGAGGAGGACGCCGCTCCGAGGGCGGCGGCGACGGCGAGGGTGCGCGGGCGGTCGTCGGCGAGCAGGCGGACGACGGTGGACTTGTGGACCACGGCCTGGACGACGGCGGAGAGCAGGAAGCCGAGGATCAGGGCCCAGGTGATCTGCCAGGTCATCGCTCCGGCGATGGACAGTGCGTGCAGGATCGCGTACATGGCGGTCCGCCTTCCCCGCGGCGTGGTGGGACTCGATCGGCGCGGCCACACCATATACCCATGCGGGGTATCCAAGCCCATGGCGCGCCGCGAGGCATTCAGGGGCCATCAGAAACTCGTGGATACCCTAGGGGGGTATGGTATGTTCAGAAGCGAAGCAGCCGCCGGGGCCTACTCCCCGTGCGGCGCCGAGCACTTGACGACAGAGGGAGCACACCCATGAGCGAGACCACCGCCACCGTCCAGCCGGCCACCGTCGAGGCCTCCTCCTGCTGCGGCTCGTGCAGCACCGGCGCCGCCGAGGCCCCCGCCGCGCCGTCCGCCCTGAGCTCGGCCTTCCAGGTCAAGGGCATGACCTGCGGACACTGCGTCAGCTCCGTCACCGCCGAGCTGAAGAAGCTCGACGGTGTCACCGACGTCGCTGTGGACCTCGCCACCGGCAAGGTCACCGTCGGCAGCACCCGGCCGCTCGCCGACGCCGACGTGGCCGCCGCCGTCGACGAGGCCGGCTACGACCTGATCGGCCGCCTGGACGGCTGATCGCCCAGTCGTCGGCCCGGGCGACCCCCACACCCGTCCGGGCCGACTGCCCTTCCCATACACGCCGGTAGGGTGGAGAACCGCCTCACCGCACAGGAACCGGTCCGATCCGGCCGCTTTCGGGTACGGGGTGGGGGTATCGGGGGTATCCAAGGGAGGGCGGCCCACAGTGCCGGGAATCGAGTTCGTTCGCCGCCTGGACGGCCTGGTCTACCACTTCGTCCCGGACGGCACCTTCAACGGCCGGCCGTCGTTCAAGCGCACCGACCTGGACGTCTGGTGCCGCTGGCTCCCCGAACGCGGCTGGTGCACCGTCGGCGCCGACGGGGTGCCCAACTCCGCGCCACTGCCGGGCGGAACGGCCGGGGAGCCGTTCCCGCCGCTCTGCCCGTGGCGCAGCTGGAAGGCCGGCAAGTCGTACCTCTACGACCTGCGGCACGTCGTCGCATAGGAATTGACGAGACGTCAACTCTCTGACGGTGCCCGCAGCAGCGGCATGACGACCTCGTCCAGGACCCCCGCCACCACCCGGTCGGACGGCACGGTGCCGCCCGTCAGGAACGCGTCCCGCAGCAGGTCGAGCGGGAGCGAGACGACCCGCGGGGTGACCCGGGCGGGGTTGATCTCGCCCCGGTCGGCGGCGCGGCGCATCATCGCGCCCAGGCTGTCGACCGGCCCTCGGGCGGTCAGCCCGTGGGTGAATCCGGCCCGTAGTTCGGGGTCGCGCAGCAGGTCGACCAGGAAGCCGTGGACGGCGTGGGCCGGCAGGTCGTCGAAGCGGTGCAGCAGGCTGCCCAGGAAGAGCGCCAGGTCCGCCCGCAACTCGCCGGTGTCCGGCGGCTCCTGGTAGTCGGGGGCGTTGCGGCCGAGGGCAGCGATGACGAGCGCGGCCCGGTTGGGCCAGCGGCGGTAGAGCACCGGTTTGCTGGTGCGGGCGCGGGCGGCGACGCCTTCCATGGTGAGCCGGTCGTAGCCGTGATCGGCGAGTTCGGCCCAGACGGCGTCCAGGATCGCCCGCTCCAGTTCGTCACCGCGCCGCCGCGAGGCGCCCGATGCGCCCGAGGGGCCCGAGGTGCCCGAGGTGCCTGATGCCTCCGAGGTGCCCACCCGCTCGTTCATCCCGACCCTCCCGCGCCGACTCTCGTAGATACGTTGCGTTTCTTACCGGGCCGAGTCTACAGTCGAAGACAAGAAACGCGCCGTATCTTATGACCGAATGGCCAGGGGGAGTCCGCCTTGCAAACCGCCTTGCACACCGCCATGCACACCCACGATCAGACGAACGCCATCGACGTCCTGGTGGTCGGCGCCGGCCCGGTGGGCCTCGCGCTCGCCCTCGGGCTGGCCCGCGCCGGGGTGGGCTGCCGCGTGATCGAGCGGGAGCCGCGCTTTCGCGACCGCGGCGTCCGCGGCAAGGGCGTCAACCCGCGCACGCTGGAGGTCTTCGACGATCTCGGCGTCGTGGACGCGATCCTCGACCGCGGCGCGCTCGACCTCAAGGTCCGGACGTACGAGGGGAGTCGCCTCCTCGGCGAGGTCGACCCGGCGGCCGGCAACCGCCCGGCCCCCGACCGCCCGTACCCCGGCATGCTGCTGCTCGGCCAGCACCACACCGAGGAGGTGCTGCGCGAACGGCTCGCCGGGTACGGCGTCACCGTCGAGACGGGCACCGAGCTGATCGACTACACCCAGGACGCGGACGGCGTGCTCGCCACCGTCCACCGCGCCGCCGGCCGCGACACCGACGGCCGCGACACCGCCGGCCGGACCGAGCAGCTGGCCGCCCGTTACCTGGTCGGCTGCGACGGCGGGCGCAGCACCGTCCGCAAGCTGGCCGGCATCCCCTTCCTCGGCGAGACCTGGGAGGAGGAACGGTTCCTCATGGCCTCCATGGACGTCGACGGCCTGGACACCGACGCCATGCACATCTGGAACGACCCCCGGCTCGGCGTCGGCGCGCTGGCGATGATCCCGATGCGGGCGGACGCCAACTGGGCCGTCCACCTCTCCGTCGCCCCGGACGAGCACGGCGCGATCCCGGCCCCGACCGGGGACACCTTCCGTCGGCTCTTCGCCGAACGGGCCGGCCTGCCCGGGATCACGCTGCACGAGCCGGTCTGGTCCACCGTCTGGCGGCCCACGGTCCGGATGGTCGAGCGCTACCGCGACGGCCGGGTGCTGCTCGCCGGGGACGCCGCGCACTGCCACTCCGCGGCCGGCGGCCAGGGCATGAACACCGGCATCCAGGACGCGCACAACCTGAGCTGGAAGCTCGCCGCCGTGCTGCGCGGGGCCGCGGACAGGCTGCTCGACAGCTACCAGGCCGAACGGCTGCCCGTCGCCCGGGCCGTCCTCGCCGCCACCTCCGCCCAGCACCGGGCGCTGTTCGGCGCCGACGGCGCCCGCGCGCTGACCGAGCAGTTCGTCCACCTGGCCGCCGCCGGGAACGACTTCACCGGGCTCTCCGTCGGCTATCGGGGCGGGCCGCTCGGCCGCGATCTCGACGACACCACCGGCATCCGGGCCGGCGACCGCGCCCCCGACGCCCCCTGCACCACCGCCGACGGCACCCCGACCCGACTGTTCGACCTCTTCCGCGGCCCGCACTTCACCCTGCTGACCGTCGGCGCCCACCCGGCGCCGGAGACCTCCGCCCCGCTGCCCGTCGCCACGCCGCTGCGGCGGGCCGCGGTGCTGGACCCCGGGGGCCACGTGGCCCGGGCGTACGGGCTGCGCGGCCCCGCCGTCGTCCTGGTCCGGCCGGACGGCTACGTCGCGCTCACCGGCGCCACCGCCGATCCGGGCACCCTCGCCGAGCAGCTGCTGAGCTACGGCGCGCGCTACGCCCCGGTGGCGTGAGCCGGGGCGGCAGCCCGCGCCCGCTCGTCGGCGCCGGAGAGCCGGAATTACACCGGGGCGAGCCCGAGTTCGATCCCCATGAGCACCAGCTGGAACGCGTGCGGCCGGCCGTCCACCGCGAGGGACAGCACCCGCCCGAGGCCGCCGAGCAGCAACACCGCCGCCAGCCACCGCACCGCCCGGGCGGGCACCGGCGTCTGCCGGGCGACCGCGATCCAGGCCGCGCCGTACCCGGCGAAGACCGCCCCCATGAAGCGGCCGAAGCTGCCGACCGTCGGGCCGGCGTCCGGGGTGTGAAGACACGCCCCGGGGCTGTGACGCTTAGCATCGGTCCGTAACGGGAAATACCGCCTGAAGCCTCCAACTGCGGTTGAAAATATGACAGTTGAAGGCGAAGGCCGCACCTCACCCGAAGGGCCCCATGGACTCCGCCGCAGCCGACACCCGGACCACCCTCCCGCCGCTCCACCGGCTCCCCGTCTCCCCCGCCCGGCCACCCCACCCGACCACCCTCCCCGACGGCACCCCCGCCTGGCTGGTCACCCGCTACCACGACGTCCGGCAGGTCCTCGGCGAC
This sequence comes from Streptomyces sp. 1114.5, assembly GCF_003635085.1. Taxonomy (NCBI): domain Bacteria; kingdom Bacillati; phylum Actinomycetota; class Actinomycetes; order Kitasatosporales; family Streptomycetaceae; genus Streptomyces; species Streptomyces sp. 1114.5. The sequence goes on along the minus strand of NZ_RBXE01000001.1, from coordinate 3,862,502 downwards.
CCCCGGATCACCCGGGCCGACCTGCACGACGTCGGCACCGCCGGCACCACCGCCGACGTGGCCGCCAACCCGGCGTCCCTGTTCAACCAGGACGGCCCCGCCCACCGTCGCCTGCGCGGCACCGTCCAACGCGCCTTCACCCCGCGCGCCATCGCCGGCTGGCAGCCCTGGGTCGCGGCCGCCGTCCAGCAGTCCGTGGACGCGCTGGTCGCCGCCGGACCGCCCGCCGACCTGGTCACCGCCTTCACCCGGCCGGTGCCCTTCGCCGTCACCACCCGGCTGATGGGGCTCGACGGCGACGGGCCCGACCGCCTGGACGAGGCCCGGCTGCAGCGCTGGACCCTCGCGCTGCTCGCCCAAGGTGACGGCGAGAACCAGGGCAGCAGCGCCGCCGACCACGCCGAAGCCCTCGCCGAGTACGGCGAGTTCACCACCGAGCTGATCCGACGCCGCCGCCGCGAACCCGGCGACGACCTGGTCAGCCGGCTCGTCCAGGCCGCCGACCAGGCCGGTGGCCACGACGACAGCCAGGACGGCGGGATCCCCGAGGAATCACTCGTCTACCTCACCGCCGGACTCACCGCCAGCGGCAACGAGAGCGTCGCCGGCGCCCTCGGCAACGCCCTCCTCTACCTCCTCGGCGAACGCCCCGACCACTGGCCCCGCCTCGCCGACCCGGACACCGCCGAGCGCACCGCCGAACGGCTGCTGCACTTCATCCCGCTCGGCGACGACGAGGCCACCATCCGCCGCGCCACCGCACCCGTCGAACTCGGCGGCACCACCATCCCGGCCGGCTCCGTCGTCGCCATCAGCCTCGGCAGCGCCAACCGCGACCCCGCCGTCCACCCCGAAGGCCTGGACGCCGACCTCGACCTCCCGCTCGCCGCCCCCACCCTCGCCTTCAGCGCCGGGCCGCACTACTGCATCGGCGCCTGGCGGGTCCGGCTCGAAATGCGCGAATCCCTCCACCGCCTCGCCACCGCCCTGCCCGGCCTGCGGCTCACCACCCCGGTCGCGGACATCGCGTGGCAGCTCGGCGGCACCACCCGGAGCCCGGCCCGGATCCCCGTCGACTGGTGACGCCGCCGGGCCGTGCCGCCGGGTCAGAACAGCCACGGCGGCACGGCCCGGACGCTCAACCGAACAGCCCCTCCCCCAGCACCCGCCCCTCCGGCGCCCCCGGCAGGACGTACGCCACCGCCGACGCCGTGTGCTCCAGGAACGGGTTCAGCGCGTCCCGCGCCGCAAGCCGGGTCTGCACCCGGGTGAACTGGGCCGGATCCCGGACGAAAGCGCAGAACAGCAGGCCCCGGTCGCCCGGCCCGTCGTCGTAGCTGTAGCCGCGCCGCAGCATCCGGGCGCCGCCGTCCAGCCGGGGGCTGGAGAGCCGGACGTGCGCGGAGGCGGGGATGACGTACGAGCCGTCCGGGTTCTTCGCGTAGATGTCCGGCTCGTCGTGCTCCGCCGTCCCGGTGAGCGGCGCGCCGTCGCCCGACCGGCGGCCCATCGCCAGGACCTGCCGGTCCGCGGGCAGGGCCGCGAAGGCGCCGGTGTCCATCCGGATCCGCCGGTAGACCAGCACCGTGCCGTGCTCGTACGGCCCCGGCGGGCCCCAGACCCACTGCCGGGCGGCCTCCTCGTCCGGGTTCGCCGTACCGTCCTTGAAGCCGAACAGGTTCCTGGGCGTCGCGCCGCCGGCCGTGCGGGGCAGGAAGCCGGACTGCGTCCACCGCATGGAGGCCCCCGCCGCCGTGGCCGCCGCGGCAAGCTGCTCGGCGACGACGGACAGCGGCCACCGGTCCGCCGCGCACAGCTGGACCAGCAGATCGCCGCCGCCGCGCGCCGGGTCCAGCCGGTCCCCGGGGAAGGCGGGCAGCTCGGTGAGGACCGGCGCCGGAACGTTCAGTCCCAGCCGGGCGGCGAGCCCCGGGCCGACGCCCACCAGGCCGGTGAGCCGGGCCGGCTCCCCGCCCCGCAACCGCTGGTCCGCCGAGGTCCCCCGGCCGCCTCGGCGAGCACCCGGGTCACCTCTGCCAGCAGACCCCGCAGGGCGGTTCGGCCGTCCGAGGTCGCGGCGGGGGCCAGGTCGAAGGCGAACAGCTGAGTGGCCGGCTGCTGCGGGGCCGTCACCCCGGCCTGCCGTTCGCCGTGGAAGGGGACGGCCGGCTCGGGCGGCGGCGCCGCGGCCGGTGCACCGTCGCCGCCGCGGGCCAGCGCCGCGACCCCGGCCCCCACCCCCGCGCCGACCCCGGCGGCCAGCACCGCCCCGCCCGCGAGCAGGGCCCTGCGGTCCACGCCGCCTCCGACAGTTCGTGGCCGGTCCTGCGCCTTTCCGGTTTCGGCATGCATGGGCGACATTGGAGACGATAGAACACGCATTATGCAACTTTTGACCACACGTCACTTTCCTCGCCCCACAACACCCGCACCCAGGCGGGGAGTCCGGGCACTGATTCCCGCTCTGCTCACCTCCGCCGCCCTCGTCATCTCGACCGCCGTCTCCGGCTGCTCGTCGGCCGGTTCGACCTCGTCCGACGCAAAACATCCCGAAGGCACGGTCGTTCGCGTGCCGCAGCACTTCCCGACCATCCAGCAGGCCGTGGACGTCGCCCGCGAGGGGGACACCGTGCTGGTCGACCCGGGCACCTACCGCGAGAGCGTCCGGATCACCAAGCCCCGGATCGTGCTGCGCGGCAGCGACCGCAACGCCGTGGTCCTGGACGGCGGCGTGCGCCTGGTCAACGGCGTCACCGTCACCGGGCCCGGGTCGGTGGTCGAGAACCTCACCGTCCACGGCTACCTGGCCAACGGCGTCCTGTTCACCGGCGTCACCGACGAGAAGCTGCAGCAGCGCGGCGCCGGCGGCTCCGCCTACGACCCGCTGGACACCGCCCGCTTCCCCGTCGTCCAGGGCTTCCGCGCGACGCGCGTCACCGCCTACGACAACGGCCTGTACGGCATCTACGCCTTCGACGCGCGCGGCGGCGTCATCGAGGAGTCGTACGCCTCCGGCCAGGCCGACTCCGGCATCTACGTCGGCCAGTGCAGGCCCTGCGACACCCTGGTGCGCGGCAACACCGTCGAGCGCAACGCCGTCGGCATCGAACTCACCAACGCCTCCGACGGATTGACGATCCTCGGCAACCGCGTCACCGGCAACCGGGTCGGTGTCACCGTCAACTCCAACGACCTCGAAGCCCTCGCCCCGCAGCACGGCGCGGTCATCGCGGGCAACGTCGTCGCCGACAACAACGCCGCCGACACCCCCGAACAGGCCGACGGCGGCTTCGGCATCGGCATCGGCATCGGCGGCGGCACGGCCAACCGGGTGCAGCGCAACCTCGTCCAGGGCAACCGCGCAGTCGGCATCATCGTCACCGACCCGCCCGGCCACCCGGCGAGCGGCAACCGCATCGAGGGCAACCGCGCCACCGGCAACGGCACCGACCTCACCCTGGCCTCCGTCGACCCGGGCAACTGCTTCACCGGCAACCTGCCCGCCGTCCAGAGCCCGGAGAACCTGGAGACCCTGGCGGCCTGCGGGGTCCAGGGCGGAGTCCAGGGCCGCGGGCCCGTGCCGGCCGGCCACACCAGCCCGGTCCAGGCGCCCCCCGGCATCCCCTTCAGCCAGGTGCCCGCCCCACCCGCCCAGCCGTCCCTGCCCGACCCGGCCGCCCCGGGCCGCCCCGCCACCGACCTCCCGGGCCCGGTCGACCCCGACGCCTACCCCCTCCCGACGAGCACCGACACCGTCCCGACACCCTGACCGCCCCCGCGTCCACAACCGCCGGGGCCCGTCTCCGGACCCCCGTCGTCCACCGGGGGTCCGGAGACGGGCCCCGGCCGCAGGAGTGCCACGCTCGTCAAGGGCGCCTCGGGGCTCGGACAGCCGGAGGCCCCGCCCGCACGGCCGCGAAGCCCCCGCCCGGACGGCCGTGAAGCCCCCAAGAGTTCGCAAACCCGCAGGACAGTCCGGGCGCCCCGGGGCGACCCGGACTTCCTTGCCGGCACGGGCAGTTCGGGACAGCCCGGGCACTTCGGAATCCATCCCGACCGCCCTCCGCGGACATGACATACTGCCTCGGTGACCGCAGCAGACCTGGCCGAGAAGCCACCCAAAAGCCGTCCGCAACTGGGCCGGAAATTCACCCTGCTGTGGTCGGCCTCGGCGATCTCCTCGGTCGGCGACGGCATGCGGGACTCGGCCCTGCCGCTGCTCGCGGTGGCGGTGTCGGACTCGCCCAGCGCGGTCTCGGTGGTCTCCGTCGCCGGGTCGCTGCCCTTCCTGGTGATGTCCCTCTACGGCGGGGTGCTCGCCGACCGGAGCGACCGCCGCCGGCTGATGTGGACGATCGACGCCCTGCGCGCCGCCGTCGTCCTCGGCTTCGCCTGCTGGGTCTTCCTCGCCGACCCGCCGCTGATCACGCTCGCCGCCCTGGCCTTCCTGCTCGGCTGCGGCGAGACGGTCTTCTCCAACGCCGCCACCTCCGCCGTCCCGGAGGTCGTCCGCCCCGACCAGCTCGACGCCGCCAACGGCCGGATGCAGGCCAACATGCTGGTCGGCGGCAACCTGATCGGCCCGCTGCTGGGCTCCGCACTGTTCGCCGTCGCCGCCGGCTACCCCTTCACGGTGGACGGCATCTCCTTCGCCCTCGCCGCCGCCCTGGTCGCCGCCACCGGCCGCTCCACCGCCACCCGCGCCCGGACCGGCCGCCCCGTCCTCACCGAGATCCGCGAGGGCGTCAGCTGGCTGGCCCGCCACCGCGAGGTGCGGATGCTCGCCGTCCTCTCCACCCTCGGCGCGCTGACCTGCTTCATGGGCACCACCATGATGGTCCTGATGGTCACCAGGGTCATCCACGCCCCCGCCGCCTCCTACGGCATCGTCCTCGCCGCCGGCGCGATCGGCGGCACGGCCGCGAGCACCCTGGCCGGCCGGATCAGCCGCGTGCTCAGCCGCGGCACCCGGATCGCCCTCTCCTTCTTGCTGATGGGCGTCTCACTGATCCTGATGGCGTTCAGCACCTCGGTGTTCGAGGTCGCCGCCCTGTACGGCGTGATCGGCTTCGGCATCGTCACCTGGAACATCCAGGCCATCTCGCTGCGCCAGCAGGCCGTCCCGAAGGAACTCCTCGGCCGGGTCAACAGCTGCTACATGCTGCTGTCCCGACTCGGCATCATGACCGGCGCCGCCCTCAGCGGCTGGATCGCCTCCACCACCAGCATCCGCGCGCCCCTGCTGCTCGGCGGCGGCCTGCTGCTCGCCCTCCTGGTCGCCGTGCTGCTCCTGCTCCCCCGGATGACCGCCATGGAGTCCCCGGCCCAGACCGCCGAACAGGCCGCCGACCGGGCCGCCGGCCGGGCCGCCGCCGAGGACGTTTAGGACCAGCCCGAGGGCCCTGATAAATCGCTACCAGGCGGGCGGGGCGCGGTGATAGACATCCGGGGTGCACAAAACCCTGAACTTCGCTGACCACCTGCGGCTGATCGACGAGCGGTCGACCGTCTTCCGTGCTGCCCTCGCCGCCGCACCCGACCTGGACGCGCAGGTGCCCTCCTGCCCCGACTGGACGCTGTTCGACCTGGCGCAGCACATGGGCCAGAGCCGCCGGCGCTGGGCCGCCACCGTCGCCGCCGGGCCCGCCGACACCCCGCCGGCCGGGTTCGAGCCGGGGCGCGGCCCGGTCGCGCCGCGCGGCCGGGAGGAACTGCTCGCCTGGTCGGCCGAGTCGACGGAGCTGATGCTGGAGGCACTGCGGGAGGCCGGGCCGGATCGCGGCTGCTGGACGTGGTGGGGCAAATCGCTGTCGCCGCAGACCTCCGGTGCCGTCGCCCGGCACCAGTTGCTGGAGATCTCGGTGCACACCTACGACGCGCAGCTCACCCTGGGCGCCCCGCAGCCGCTGCCGGACGCCGTGGCGCTCGACGGGGTCGAGGATTTCCTGCACACCTGCAACGCGACCACGTCCCCGTGGCCGCACGAGCCGGCCGTCCTGGACTACCACATCGCCGGGGGCCGTTCCTGGCGCCTGCGGTTCGACGCCCAGGGCGCACGGCCGATCCTGCTGCCCGCGGCGGGCGAGGCCCCGGAGGCGGCCGACCTCTCGGCCCGCGGCACGGCCGACGAGCTGGTCATGACCATGTACGGCCGGGCCCCCTTGGAGTCCCTGAAGCTGGACGGCGACCGGCGGGTCCTGGACCGGCTGGTGGAGTGGGTGCCGGAGTGAGTCGACCCTGATCGACCATGATTGCCTGCGATCGAACGGGGGCGGAACCGACCGGTTCCGCCCCCTTCGCGTTCCCCGTTCAGCATTCGCAGCCCGAGAACCGTCGTATCCGACCTGTCCGGATCACGTCATGCCGGTTCCGGAAGCGCGGATCCCTTGAACGCCGTGGTCATGCCGAATGACGATGGTCGTCGCAGGAGCGACCCTCCGGCCGCGCCGAAAGGCCCGGGACCGGTACCTCCTGCCCTCCCCACGTGGTCTCCCTCACGTCGTCTGACACCCCACAGAACGGCTGGCTTCCGCATGGCGCTCGACGAACGGCACTACCGGTTCTTCCCCGTCCCGAAACTCGACGATTCCGTCCTCCGCGAATTCCCGACCCTGCCCGTGGACCGGTACTGCGACGGCAAGTTCCGCCACCGCCGGTTCTCCCAGTACCGGATCGCCCACTCCGCCACCGCCGGCTGGCAGTTGGAACTGCTGCCGCACCGCCCGTTCTGCCAGGCGACCAAGTTCAACGGTGTGACGGGCGGCCGGCTGCGCGACTTCGACCCGCTGCGGATCGACCCCGGCCCGCTGGTGCGGGCGGGCGCGGAGGAGGTGCCACTGGACACCGCCACCGACTGGCAGGTCGACGTGCACCAGTGGCGGATCGTCTCGGACGACAGCACCCGCGGCGTCTCGGTGCCGGAGGGGCCGCACCAGGACGGGCACACGTTCAGCGTGATCGCGGTCATCGACCGGGTCAACATCACCGGCGGCGAGACCCAGTTGCTGCCGATGGACAGCGACGAACCCTTCGTGCGGACGGTCCTCCGGCCCGGGCAGGCCGTCGTGCTGGACGACCGGAAGATGCGGCACTACGCGACCGACATCGCCGCGCCGCCCGGCGAGCACGGGCACCGCGACATCTTCCTGCTCGCCTACAACACCTGGCCGGAGCGGCGCTACGGGGAGGCGTACGAGAAGGCCGTGCTGGCCGGAACCTGGTGCTAGGGCGTGCCTGACGACCCCTAGGGTCCGGTCCGCCGCAGGACAGCTTCCCGAGAGGACGCACGCCATGGCCCACCCCCCGTCCCCGCACCCTTCGCCGGCCCCGCAGCTGCCGGAGCACGACCCGGACGACCCCGTCGAGAACGCCGTCATCGCCCGGCTGGCCGGCAACTGGGCCCGGCGGGCCTCGGTGAAGCGGGCCGAGCCGGACCTGGACGACCTGTTCGAGCCCGACCGCCCGGACTACCCGGAGCACCTGCTCCCCTTCCACGACCACCCCGCCTACCTCGCCCTCGACGGCGGGCAGCGGGCCCGGCTGCTCGCCTGGGCCTGGGTGGCGTTCAACAAGAACGTGATGGACAACGAGCAGCGGGTGGTGAACCCGGGCTTCGAGCTGATCGCCCGGGACGCCTTCGGCACCGGCCTGTCCGAGACCTCCGTCCTGGCCGCGACCCAGGCCATGGTGGACGAGCAGTACCACACCCTGATGCACCTCAACGCCAGTGCGGTGACCCGGCGTCGGCGCGGCTGGCAGCTGCCGGAGAGCGCGCTGCCGGTGGCCCGCAAGGCCCGCCGGCACGCCGAGCGGCTGGCCGAGGCCGGGCAGCCGTGGCAGCGGGAGCTGACCACGCTGGCCTTCGCCACGGTGTCGGAGCTGTCCATCAACGCCTACCTGAACCTGATCGCCGAGGACCCGGAGGTCCAGCCGGTGAACCGGGCCACCGCGACCATGCACAACCGCGACGAGTACTGCCACTCCGCGATCTCCAAGGAGGTCGCCAAGGAGGTCTGCGCCGGCCTGGACGCCGAGCGCCGGGCGTACTTCCTGGACGCCGTGGGCGACGGCATGCGGGCGTTCGGCGCCAACGACTTCACCACCTGGCGCCGGGTGGTCCGGCTGGTCGGGGTGGCGGACGGCGAGCGGATGATGCGCGACGTCGAGCAGGACCAGGGGCGCACCATGCTCGTCCAGGACTACAGCGCGCTGTACGCGCTCTGCACCGAGCTGGGGGCACTGGAGGAGATCGACTTCGACTGGGGCGGAGTGACACTGCGATGACCGTCAACTCCGGTCGTACCAGGGTGAGTCAGCCCACCGTCCCGGTCCTGGACGGCACCTGGCTGCGCCCCGGCGATCCCGGCTACGACCGGGCCCGCCGGGTCTGGAACGGCATGCACGACCGCCGGCCCGCCCACATCGTCCGCTGCGCCAGCGTGGCGGACGTCCGCCGGGCGCTGCGTTTCGCCGCCGGGGCGGGGTACGAGGTGACGGTGCGCGGCGGCGGGCACAACGTGGCGGGGACGGCGGTGGCCGACGGCACCCTGATGGTCGACCTGTCGCTGCTGCGCGGTGTCGAGGTGGACCCGGCGGCCCGGACGGCGCGGGCGCAGGGCGGCTGCCTGCTCGGCGACCTGGACGCGGCGACCGAGCCGCACGGGCTGGTCTGCCCGACCGGGATCATCTCCCGCACCGGCCTGGCCGGGCTCGCCCTCGGCGGCGGGTACGGCTGGCTGAGCCGCCGCTGGGGCCTGACCTGCGACCACGTGCTTTCCGCCCAGGTGGTCCTGGCGGACGGCTCGGTGGTCGAGGCGACCGAGCGGGACCACCACGAGCTGCTGTGGGCGCTGCGCGGCGGCGGCGGGAACTTCGGGATCGTCACCCGGTTCACGCTGCGGCTGCGGCCGGCCGTCCCGGTGCACCGCCGCACCGGCGTGTACGAACTCGCCTCGGCCGAACAGGCGTTGGCGAACTACCGGGCGTTCGCAGGCGAGCTGTCGGCGGACCTGCACGTGGCCGGCGCGCTCAAGGTCGCGGGCCAGTACGGCGGTTACGAGACCTGGCTGCCCGAACGGCTGCGCGGCCGCCCCGCGCTCTACCTGACGGCGGTGTGGTTCGGCGCGCCCGAGCGGGCCGAGGCCGCCTCCGAGCCGCTGTTCGCCGCCCTGCCGCCGGCCGCCGCGAGCAGCGGGCCGATCGGCTACCGGCAGCTGCAGAGCGGCGGCGACCACGAACGCCCGGACGGCAACCGCTACTACACCAAGACCCGCTACCTGGCCGACGTCCCGGCGCCGGCCGCCGCCGAGATGGTCGACTCGCTGGCCGCGATGCCCTCCCCGCTGTCCTCGATCAACTTCGAGTACCTGCGCGGCGCGATCGCCGACGTCCCCGACCAGGACAGCGCCTTCCCCGGCCGGGACGCGCCGTTCATCCACACCGTCTCCGCGCAGTGGAGCAGGCGGGCGCAGGACCTGGAGAACATCGCCTGGACCCGGCGCTCCGTCGAACGGCTCGACCCGTGGAGCCACACCGGCGCGTACGTCAACTACCTGGTGGACGAGCGCCCCGACCGGGTCCGGGAGGTGTACGGGGACGCGCGCTACCGGCGGCTGGCCGCCGTCAAGGCGGCGTACGACCCGGGCAACGCCCTGCACCACAACCAGAACATCCGCCCCGGCCAGGGGAACCCCGAGTGAGGAGCCTCGCATGCGCATCGCGGTAGTGGACGGCTTCTCGACCTCCCGGATCCTGGTCGGACAGCTCGCCGAGCACGCGGTGGAGTGCGTCCACCTGCGCACCCAGCCGGCCTTCCGCGAGTCCTACACCCGCGGCTTCGACCCGGACGCCTACGCCGTCGACCTCGGCCACCTGCCGGAGGACGAGGCGGTCACCGCCCTGCGCCGGCTGGGGGTGGACCGGGTGATCGCGGGCGGCGAGTCCGGGGTGCTGCTCGCCGACGCCCTGGCGCACCGGCTCGGCCTGCCCGGCAACGACGTGCGCACCGCACCCGCCCGCCGGGACAAGGCCCGGATGGCGGAGCTGCTGCGCGCGGCCGGGCTGGCGGCGCCCTCCGGCACGCTCGCCGCCGACGCCGGGCAGGCCACGGCCTGGTTCACCGCGAACGGCGGCACCACCGTCGTGGTCAAGCCGCTCGCCAGCGCCGCGACCGACGGCGTCCGGGTCTGCACCACCGCCGCGCAGGTGCGCGAGGCCGCCGAGGACGTCCTCGGCCGGCCGAACTTCATCGGCGCCGCCAACCGGGCGGTGCTCGTCCAGGATTACCTGGAGGGCGACGAGTACATCGTCAACACCGTCTCCCGGGACGGTGTTCACAAGGTCGCCGAGATCCTCAAGTGCACCAAGAACAAGGGCCCTCACGGCTCGCCGGTGTACGACTACCACGAGCCGGTGCAGCGCTCCGACCCGCGCGGCGAGCAGGTGGTGGCGTACACCAAGGAGGCCGTCACGGCGCTCGGCATCGCGCACGGCGCGGCGCACAGCGAGGTGATGCTCACCCCTGCCGGGCCGGTGCTGATCGAGACCGGCGCACGGCTGATGGGATCCATCCACCCCTGGGTGCACGAGAAGTACCTCGGCACCTCGCACGTCCACCTGTACGCCCTGGCCCTGACCGACCCGGAGGCCTTCAAGGCCTTCCCGGACGAGGACCTGCGCTGGTCGCAGGAGCTGCGCCAGGTCTACCTGTCCAACCACCGGGCCGGGGTGGCCGGTTCGGACGCCTGGCAGGAGCGCTACCGCGCGCTGGAGTCCTTCGTGGAGCTGAGCGCGCCGCTCTCCCCCGGGCAGCCGGTGCCGCGGACCGTCGACCTGGCCACCGTCCCGGGCTACGTCTACCTCGCCGCGCCCTCGCTCGCGACGGTCGACCGCGACCGCGCCCGGATCCGGGCGTACGAGGACCAGGGCGTCTACGTCCTGCCGTGAAAGCGTCACCCCGTCCCTGCCCCACCCCGCCCTCGCCCCGCCCCGCAGACGCCTCCCGCACGCCCCCTCCGAAGGGAACCGCCATGCCCAGGCTGCTGATCGGCAACTGCTTCACCGACGAACTCGCCGGCGACCCGGCGCTGCTGCCGCAGGCGCACCTGCAGACGGCCGCCGCCTCCGCCCAGCTGCTCATCTGGTTCGCCCGCCCGGACGACATCGTCGTCCTGCCGCAGGAGCCCGAGGAGGAGCTGGTCGACTACATCACCGCCCTGACCGGCACCCCGCGCTCCTCCTTCCAGGTGCTGGTGCCCCCGCCCGGCGTGGTGGGCACCGACCTGCTCACCGCCGACCGGCTGGCCGACCCGGAGTTCCGCGGCGACCTCGCCAAGGCCATCGCCGACCGGCCCGTCGAGGACGTGATCCCGCTGACGCCGGAGGCCTCGGTGGTCGAACTGGGCCGCGCGCTCGGCTTCCTGGAGGCCGTCCCCGGCCACGCCTTCGTCGGCCAGGGCGGCGGGATGCTGCTCAACAGCAAGGCGGTCTTCCGCGCGGTGGCGGCCGGCTCCGGCGTGCCGCTGCCGGAGGGCGGGGTGTGCACCAGCAAGGTCGACGCCGAGGAGGTCATCGCCGGCCTCTTCGCCAAGGGCTACCCGGTGATGGTCAAGCGCGACTACTCCTGCGGCGGGCTGGGCAACGAGATCGTCAGCCCGGTCGACGGCTACCGCCCGGTCGGCGCCGAGCGGGTGCTCGTCCTGCCCGACCGCGCCGCGATCCGGGCCTACCTGGACGAGCGGTGGGAGTGGGCCACCAACGGCAGCCGCTACCCGGCCGTGGTCGAGCGCTACGTCCCCGACAGCCGGGGCATCTTCGTGGAGTTCGTCATCACCGACGACGGCCCGGTCTTCTCCGAGCACGGCGAGATGCTCTCCGCGCCGGTCGCCAACGCCCAGGTGATCCCCTCCCCCGGGCTGCCGCCCCGCGCGCTGCCCGAACTGGTCGCCGCCGGCGGCCGGTTGTGCGAGACGCTGCGGATGATGGGCTTCCGCGGGCAGTTCTGCGCCGACGCCATCGTGACCGGCACCGGCGAGGTGATGTTCACCGAGTACAACGGGCGGATCACCGGTTCCACCCACATCTACACCGTCATCGGCCGGCAGCTGGTGGGGCCGGACTACGCCGACAGCCGGGTGCTCGTGGAGTACTGCAAGTGGCCGGTGCCCTCGTTCACGGCCGCCGCCGAGAAGCTCGCCGCGGCCGGCCTCGCCTACGACCGGGCCAGTCGCACCGGCGTCGTCCTGGTGAAGGCGTTCAGCCACGCCGACGGCACCGTGCGGTTCTGCGTGATCGCCGAGGACTTCGAGGCCGCCGAGGTGGTCCGCGAGCGGGTCGAGTCCCTGTTCCTGCCCACCCCGGCCTGACCGCGAGCCCGCACCCGCGCCCACGGCGCGTACCGACCTGATGAAGGATCAACCATGGCACTGCTGAACAGCTACGACGAGTGGTCGAGGCTGCGCGAGGTGGTCGTCGGCTCCGCCGAGAACTACACCTCGCACGAGCGCGAGCTCTCCTTCGACCTCTTCCACCACGACAACCTGATCCGCTCCGAGTGGTACTACCCCCGGCTGACCGCCCCTGGCTCCACCTCCGGCGCCGACGGCGGGGCGAACGGTGGCCAGGGCCCGGGCCGCCGGAGCGGCCAGTCGCCGATCAAGCAGCGCTACGTCGACGAGCTCACCGAGGACATCGAGGGCATCGCCGCCACCCTCCGCTCGCTCGGCGTGAAGGTGCTGCGCCCGCTCCCCCTCGACAAGGCCACCGTCGAAGTGCGCACCCCCGCCTGGTCGGCCGCCGTCGTACCGCCGCTCAACCTGCGGGACAACACCCTCGTCCTCGGCGACGAGATCGTCGAGACGCCGCCGATGATCCGCTCCCGCTACTTCGAGACCCAGCTGCTCACCCCGGTCTTCGCCGGGTACTTCGCCTCCGGCGCCCGCTGGACGGTCATGCCGCGCCCGCTGATGACGGACGCCTCCTTCGACCCGTCCTACGCCAACAGCACCATCGGCGGCCCCACCGAGCCGGTCCGCGACCCGCAGCCCTCCCCGTACGACGTCGGCTTCGAGATGATGTTCGACGGCGCGCAGTGCCTGCGGCTCGGCCGCGACGTCGTGGTCAACATCTCCACCGCCAACCACGCCCTCGCCGTCGACTGGCTGGAGCGCCACTTCGAGGGCCGGTTCCGCTTCCACCGGGTGCACCGGCTCAGCGACAGCCACATCGACAGCATGGTGCTCGCGCTGCGCCCGGGCACGCTGCTGGTGCGCTCCGAGAAGGTCGCCGAGCTGCTGCCCGAGCCGCTGCGCACCTGGGACCTGATCGTCCCGCCGGTGCCGGAAGTGAACAACTTCCCGCAGTACGAGGACGACGACCTCATCCTCACCAGCAAGTACATCGACCTCAACGTGCTCTCGGTGGACGAGGAGACCGTCCTGGTCAACGCCGCCTGCCCGGAGCTGATCCGCACCCTGGAGCAGGCCCGCTTCACCGTCGTCCCGGTGGTGCACCGCCACCGCCGGCTGTTCGGCGGCGGGTTCCACTGCTTCACCCTGGACACCGTGCGCGACGGCGGACCGGAGGACTACCTCGCATGAGCGCGATGCGCGAGACCCCAGAGGCCCACGAGGCCTACGACCACGACCGGGTGCTGGAGCGCTTCCACCTGATCGCCAACGGCCCCGCCCTGTTCAACGCGGTGGTGGCCGGCGCCGAACTGGGCGTCTTCGACCACCTGTCGCGGCACCCGAAGTCCTCCTTCGAGGAGATCCGCGCCGCCCTCGGCCTGCCCGCGCACCAGCTGCGCGTGCTGCTGTTCGCGCTGTGCACCACCGAACTGATCCGGCGCGACGGCGGCGCGTACCTGAACACCCCGGTCGCCGAGGACTTCTTCGCGGGCGAGGGCGAGGACGGCTGGCAGGACATCCTGCTCGGCTGGCAGCGGATCTACTACCCGGCCTTCGCCCACCTCACCGAGGCGCTGCGCACCGGCCGGAACACCGCCCTCGCCGCCTACCCCGGCAGCGAACCCACCCTCTACCAGCGGCTGGAGCACCGCCCCGAGCTGCAGGACGTGCTGCACCGCTCGATGACGGCGTTCACCCTGCGGTCGATGAGCGGCATCGTCGACCACCTGGACCTGGCCGGCGTGGACCACGTCCTGGACGTCGGCGGCGGCGACGGCACCACCGCCAAGGCGCTGGCCGCGGCCCACCCCGGCGTGCGGTTCACCGTCTTCGACATGCCGGGCGTCGCCGAGATCGGCACCCGCCGGATGGCCGCCCCGCTCGCCGACCGGGTCGCCCTGCAGCCCGGTGACATCTTCCACGACCCGTTCCCGCGCGACGCGCAGTGCGTGCTGTTCAGCCACTGCCTGGAGGTCTTCGACGCCGACCAGATCCTGGCCCTGCTGGCCAAGGCCCACGACGCCCTGCCGCCCGGCGGGAGGGTCGCGGTGTACGGGTACCATGCGGCGCAGGACGAGCAGCGCGGCCTCTACGGCGCCCGGCTCTCGCTCTACCTCAACGTGCTGGCCACCGGCCAGGGGATGTCCTACCCGGCGGCCGACTACGAACGCTGGCTCGCCGAGGCCGGGTTCGTGGACATCGGCACCGTGCCGGACCTGCCGTACGAGCACGGGCTCGTCACCGGCGTCCGGCGGTGAGGTGTGCTGCGGTGAGGCGGCCGGCGGTGAGGCGGCCTTCTGCGGGGACGTCACAGGAGGGGCGGCCGTGCGCTTCGGCATCGTGATCCTCCCCGAGCACCGCTGGCCCGAGGCCCGCGAACGGTGGCTGCGGGCCGAGGAGTTCGGCTTCGACCACGCCTGGACGCACGACCACCTGAGCTGGCGGTGGCTGCGCGACGAGCCCTGGTTCGGCTGCCTGCCGACCCTGGCCGCCGCGGCCGCCGTCACCTCGCGGATCGGGCTGGGCACGCTGGTCGCCACCCCGGAGTTCCGCCACCCCGTCCCGTTCGCCAAGGAGGTCATGACGATCGACGACGTCTCCGGCGGCCGGATGATCTGCGGGCTCGGCGCGGGCGCGGGCGGCTTCGACGGGACGGTGCTGACCGGCCGGGAGCGACCGCCGGCCGAACGGGCCGACCGCTTCGCGGAGTTCCTGCACCTCACCGACCTGCTGCTGCGGCAGCCGGTCACCGACCACACCGGCCACCACTACGGCGCGCACGGCGCCCGGATGATCCCCGGGTGCGTCCGGCGGCCCCGCGTCCCGCTCGCGGTGGCCGCCGGGGGACGGCGCGCGCTGCGGCTGACCGCCGAGTACGCCGACCTCTGGATCACCAACGGCACCCCCGGCCGGTTCGACGCGCTCCCCTATCGCGAGGCCCTGCCGCTGCTCGCCCGGCAGCAGGCCGCGCTGGACGAGGCCTGCGCGGAGGTGGGACGCGATCCGGCGACCCTGCGCCGGCTGCTGCACACCGGCGCGACCGTCGGCGGCGTCCTCGACTCCCCGGCGGCCTTCGAGGACGCGGCCGGGAGCCTCGCCGAGCTCGGGTTCACCGACCTGGTGGTCAACTGGCCCCGGGCGCAGCACCCGTACGCCGGGTCCACCGCCGTACTGGAGAAGATCGCCGCCGAGCTGGCGCGGATCGCCACCGCCCTGCCGACCGACCCGCCGAGGTGACGCCCGTGTTGAGCATCGACGACCTGCACGCCAGCGTGTCGGACCCGCTCCTGGACACGATGAACTTCCTCAACGAGATCACCACCCGCTACCCGCAGGCGATCTCCTTCGCCCCCGGGCGGCCGTACGACGGTTTCTTCGATGTCGAGCAGGTCTTCACCCACCTGCGCCGCTACCTGCGCCACCTGGAGGAGACCGGCTGCTCCCCCGGGCAGGTGCGCGACGCGCTGTTCCAGTACGGCCCGACCGCCGGGCGGATCCGGGAACTGATCGCCGACTCGCTGCGCAAGGACGAGGGGATCGACGTCCCGCCGGAGGCCGTGGTGGTCACGGTCGGCTGCCAGGAGGCGATGCTGCTCGCGGTGCGCGCGCTGCACGCCCGCCCGCAGGACGTCCTGCTGGTGGTCGACCCGTGCTACGTGGGCATCGCCGGGGCCGCGCGGGTCCTCGGCGTCGAGACCGCGCCCGTCCCCGAGCGCGACGGCGGCTTCCACTGCGACGAACTGCGGGCCGCGGTGCTCGCCGCACGGGCCCGCGGGCTCCGGCCCCGCGCCTGCTACCTCGTCCCGGACCACGCCAATCCGCGCGGCACCACCGTCCCGCTCGCCACCCGGCGCGAACTGCTGGACCTGGCTGCCGAGTTCGACCTGCTGATCCTGGAGGACAGCCCCTACCGGATGGTCAGCCCCGGGCCGCGGATCCCCACCCTCAAGGCGCTGGACCGCGACCGGCGGGTGGTCCACCTCGGCTCCTACGCCAAGACGCTGTTCCCCGGCGCCCGGGTCGGCTACGCCGTCGCCGACCAGCCGGTGGCCGACCGGGCCGGGCGCACCGGGCTGCTGGCCGCCGAACTCACCAAGATCAAGAGCATGGTCACGGTGAACACCTCCCCGCTCAGCCAGGCCGTGGTCGCCGGGATGCTGCTCGCCGCCGACGGCCGCACCGCCGAGCTCAACACCAAGACCTCGGCGTACTACGGCGACACCTTGCGGGCCACCCTGCGCCGCCTGGACGCGTGCTTCCCGCCCGAGCGCCGCGACGCCCTCGGAGTGCGCTGGACCCGGCCCGAGGGCGGGTTCTTCCTGGCCCTGGACGTGCCCTTCGTCGCGGACAACGCGGCCCTGACCCGCTCGGCCCGGCAGTTCGGCGTGATCTGGACGCCGTTGTCCTACTTCCACCCGCACGGCGGCGGCACCCACGGCATCCGCCTGTCCACCAGCTACCTCACCGAACACGACATCGCCGAGGGCATCTCGCGCCTGGCCCGCTTCGTCGAGGCGGAGGCGGCGGAGGCGTCCGGTGAAGGAAGGCCTCTTCGTTGACCCCGGCACCCCGTATCCGCAGCCCCCGTACACCGCGCGGCACCCGCCGCCAGTGGGGATGGACCCTCCGATGACCCTCAGCACCGTCGATGCCGCCATCGATGACCCTGCCGACGTCCGCGACGACACGGCGGGCTCCACGGCCGTGCCGCCCCCTGCCGTCGCCGTGCGCCGCCACAGCCGGCCCTCGGTGCTGGCCGGGCCCGGCCGGCCGGGCCGCGCCCCGGCCGCGCCGCGCATCGCCGGGGTCGGCACGGCGGTGACGGCAGACTCGTACAGCCAGCGCGAACTGCTCGACATCTTCCGGATCGAGGACCCCAAGGTCCGCTCGGTCTTCCTGAACAGCGCCATCGAACGCCGCTACCTGACCATCCCGCCCCGGGACGAGGACGGCCGCTGCCAGCCCGAGTCCCAGGGCGAACTGCTCGCCAAGCACCGCCGGCTGGCCGTCGACATGGGCTCGCGGGCCCTGCTCGACTGCCTCGCCGACGCCGGACTCGGCCTCGCCGACATCGACTACCTGTGCTGCGTGACCACCACCGGCTACCTCACCCCCGGCCTGACCGCCCTGCTGATCCGCGAACTCGGGATCGCCCCGGACTGCCACCGGGTGGACGTCGTCGGCATGGGCTGCAACGCCGGGCTCAACGCCCTCAACGCGGTCTCCGCCTGGGCCGCCGCCCACCCCGGGCAGGTCGCCGTGATGGTCTGCGCCGAGGCCTGCTCGGCCGCGTACGCCTTCGACGACACCATGCGCACCGCCGTCGTGAACAGCCTGTTCGGCGACGGTGCGGCGGCGATCGCCGTGGTCGCGGGCGAGGAGGCCACCCCGGCCGGGGATCCCGCAGCGGAGCCGGTCCGGGCGCCGGGCCCGCGGATCCTCTCCTTCGCCAGCCACATCATCACCGACGCCCTCGGCGCGATGCGCTACGACTGGGACGACGAGCAGATCCGGTTCAGCTTCTTCCTCGACCCGGAGATCCCGTACGTGGTCGGCGCCAACGCCGAGCGGGTGGTGGACGGCCTGCTCTCCGGCGCGGGCCTGCGGCGCAGCGACGTCGCCCAGTGGCTGGTCCACTCCGGCGGCAAGAAGGTCATCGACGCCGTCCGGCTCAACCTCGGCCTCACCCGGTACGACGTCCGCCACACCACGGGCGTCCTGCGGGACTACGGCAACCTCTCCAGCGGCTCCTTCCTGTTCTCGTACCAGCGGCTGCTGCGCGAGCGGGTCGTGCAGCCCGGGGAGTACGGCGTGCTGATGACGATGGGCCCGGGCTCGACGATCGAGACGGCGCTGGTGCAGTGGTGACCGACGGAACGGGAAGGGCGACGGAGATGGACGACGCGACCGCAACGGACGTGGTGACCCTCGCGATCGACGGCACGCAGCCGCTGTCGGCGGCCTCGGTGGCCGCCGTGGCGCAGGCCTGCGACCGGGTCCAGCACGGCCCCGGCGCCCGGCTGGTGCTGCGCGTCGCGGGCACGCCGGGCCCCGGCTGGACGGACGGCCTGACGGTCGGCCTGGTGAGCAAGTGGGAGCGCGGACTGCGGCTGCTGGAGCGCCTGCCCGCGCTCACCGTGGCCGTGGCGGACGGCGACTGCGGCGGCACCGCCCTGGACGCCCTGCTCGCCGCCGACTACCGGATCGCCACCACCACCGCCCGGCTGGTCATGCCGGTGACCACCGGCGGCGCGAGCGGCACCTGGCCGGGCATGGCCCTGTACCGGCTCGCCCGGCAGGGCGCGGGCGTGGCGACCGTCCGCCGGGCGCTGCTGTTCGGCGAGCCGATCGACGCCTTCCGGGCCCGGTCGGTGCAGCTGGTGGACGAGGTCTCCGACGACGTGCCCGGCGCGCTGTCGGCCGCTCTGGGACGGCTCGGCGCATCGACCGGGACGCCGGCCGGCAGGCTCTGCGGGGCCGAACTCGCCATCCGGCGCCAGCTGATGTTCGACGCGGGCACCGTCTCCTTCGAGGAGGCGCTGGGCGTGCACCTGGCCGCCTGCGACCGGGTGCTGCGCCGGACCGCGGACGGGGGAACGGCGTGACCGACGTGACCGACGTGCGTGACGTACCCGACGCGGCCGGCTTCGCCGCGGAGCTCGCCGCCGTCCGGGGTGAACTCCCCGCCGCCCGCAAGGCGTTGGCCCTCGCCGCCGAACGCTGCGAGGCCCGCCTCGCCGTCCTGCCCCCGCCCGGCCGCCGCTCGGACGCCGACCGCGCCGCCGCGGCCGAGGCCCACGACGAGGCCCGCACCCTGCGCCACGCCTTCCTGACCGCCCACGTCGACGCCGTCCACGACGAACTGACCGCCGGCCGCACCGCACACCTGCGGATCGGCGAACTCGCCGCCGCGGCGGCCCTCGCCTTCCCCGGGCTGGTGCCCGGCGCCGACGCCCTCACCGCCGAACACGCCCTCCCGCAGGCCGAGAAGGAGGGCCGGGAGATCGACCAGGGCCTGTTCTTCCGGCACGTCCTGGCCTCGCCCACGGCCGGCCCCCACCTGCTGGACGCGATGCTGCGCCCCACCGACCGCGCCCTGGCCCTGCTGCCGGAGTTCACCGCCACCGGCCGCGCGGACCTCGGCTCCGTCCGGATCGAGCGCACCGACGGCGCCGCCCGGCTCACCATGGTGCGGGAGGACTGCCTCAACGCCGAGGACCCGCGCCAGGTCGAGGACATGGAGACCGCCGTCGACCTCGCCCTGCTCGACCCGGGCACCGAGGTCGGCCTGCTGCGCGGCGGCGTGATGAGCCACCCCCGGTACGCGGGCCGGCGGGTGTTCAGCGCGGGCATCAACCTCAAGGCCCTGCACGGCGGCGGCATCCCGCTGGTCGACTTCCTGCTGCGGCGCGAACTCGGCTACATCCACAAGCTGATCCGCGGCATCCTCCCCGCCGACGGCCCCGACGACGGCCCCGCAGGCCGCCCGCGCTGGGACCGCCGGACGGTGGAGAAGCCGTGGGTCGCCGCCGTGGACACCTTCGCGATCGGCGGCGGGGCACAGCTGCTGCTGGTCTTCGACCACGTGATCGCCGCCGCCGACGCCTTCTTCAGCGTGCCCGCCGCTCAGGAGGGCATCGTCCCGGGGGCGGCCAACTTCCGCCTCGGCCGGGCGATGGGCGCCCGGCAGTCCCGCTCGCTGGTGCTCGGCGGCCGCCGCATCCGGGCCGCCGAGCCGGACGCCCGGCTGTTCGCCGACGAGGTGGTCGAGCCCGCCGAGGTGGGCGCGGCGGTGGAGCGGGCCCTGCGGGCGCTGCGCGGCCCGGCGGTGCTCACCAACCGGCGGATGCTCAACCTGGCGGAGGAGCCGCAGGACGCGTTCCGCCTCTACATGGCGGAGTTCGCCCTCCAGCAGGCGCTGCGGCTGTTCGGCGAGGACGTCCTGGCGAAGGTCGGCCGCTTCTCGGCGCGCTCCGCCCCGCAGCCGTCGAACCCGGAGACGGCGGCGCCGTGACCGAACCCCCGCGCGTGCTCTACGCCAAGGACGGGCACGTCGCCCGGGTCACCGTCAACCGGCCGGAGGTCCTGAACGCGATGGACCTGCGCACCCACGCCGAGCTGGCCGAGGTGTGGGACGACGTCCAGGCCGACGACCGGATCCGGGTGGCCGTGCTGACCGGCGCGGGCGACCGCGCCTTCTCGGTCGGCCAGGACCTGCGCGAACGCGCCCGGCTCGACGCCGAGGGCACGCCGCGCAGCTCCTTCGGCAGCCGCGGCCTGCCCGGCCACCCGCGGCTGACCGAGCGCTTCGGACTGGTCAAACCGGTGATCGCCCGGGTGGACGGCTACGCGCTCGGCGGCGGCTTCGAACTCGCCCTCGCCTGCGACCTGGTGATCGCCTCCGACCGCGCCGTCTTCGCGCTGCCGGAGGCCGGTCTGGGCCTGATGCCGGGCGCGGGCGGCGTGTTCCGGCTGGTCCGCCAACTGCCCCTGAAGGCCGCGATGGGCCACCTGCTGACCGGCCGCCGGCTGGACGCCGCCACCGCGCTGCGCTTCGGCCTGGTGAACGAGGTCGCGCCGCCAGGGGAGCTCGACGCCCGGACCGAGGCCTGGGTGCAGGACGTGCTGCGCGGCGCGCCGCTGTCGCTCTACGCCATCAAGGAGGCGGCGCTGGCCTCCCTGGACATGCCGCTCCCGGAGGCCTTCGGCACCCGCTTCACCTGGGAGGAACGGCGCCGCCACAGCCGGGACGCCATCGAGGGGCCCCGCGCCTTCGCCGAGAGGCGCGAACCCCACTGGACCGGGCTGCCCGCCGACAGCCCGGAGTAGGAAGCCGACTTCCGGCACCTTCGGGCGTCTTCGGGCGCCTTCAGTCGTCGGCGAGCGCCGGTGCCTGGGCGGAATCCGGTGCGGCCGCGCCCTGCTCGGAGGCCGTGCCCTGCTCGGAGGCCGCGCCCTGCCCTCCCGTGCCCTGCTCGGCGGGCTTCGGCTCGGCCATCCGGTAGCGGGTGAACTCGGGTGCCGCCTTGGCCAGCGCCAGCGCCCCGAGCACGCAGGCCACCCCGCCGGAGACCGCCGCGACCGCGGGCCCGACGGCCGCCGACACCAGGCCCGCCCGGACGTCGCCGAGCCGGGGGCCGCCGGCACCGACCACGGTGAGCACCCCGGAGGTCCGGCCGCGCAGCTCGTCGGGCGTCTCGTGCTGCAGGATCGAGGACCGCTCGACCGCGCTCACCGTGTCGGCGTAGCCGGCGACCGCCAGCAGCAGCATCGCCGTCCACAGTGAGCCGGCCAGCCCGAGCGCCCCGAGCGAGAGGCCCCAGGCGAACACGGCCAGCAGCGCGGCCCGTCCGAGCCGGCGGACCTTGGGCATCCAGCCGCCGAACATCGAGCCCAGGAAGGCGCCGGCGGCCAGCGCCGCCGAGAGGTAGCCGGCCAGTTCGGGGCCGCCGTGGAAGCGCTCCACCGCGAGGATCGGGAACAGCGCCGTGGGCATCGCGAGGACCGTCGAGTTGAGGTCCAGGACGTAGCACATCCACAGCACCGGGCGGGACTTGAGGTACCGGATGCCCTCGACCACCGAGGACAGGTCGGCGCGGCGTCCGCCGCCCTCGGGCAGCACCGACGGCAGCCCGGAGATGAAGGTGATGGCGAGCAGGAAGCACACCACGTCCACCGCGTACGCGGCGCCGTACCCGCCGAGCGAGACGGCCGCGCTGGCCGCCAGCGGGCCGCCGACGATGCCGACGGTGAAGACCAGCAGCAGCAGGGCGTTGGCGGCGGGCAGGTCCTCCGGTGCGACGAGCCGGGGCAGCAGCGCCCGCCGGGTGGGCAGGTCGATCGCGAAGAACGCGGCCTGGACGGTGACGCAGGCGTACAGCACCCAGAGGCTGTCGGTGTGCACGAGCGCCTGGACGGTCAGGGCCACGCTCACCGCCGCCGAGCCGGTGGAGGTGATCAGGATCAGCCGGCGCCGGTCCATCGAGTCGGCGATCGCCCCGCCGTAGATGCCGAAGACGACGATCGGCAGCAGGGCGGCGAGGCCGACCAGGCCGAGCGCGACCGAGGAGTGGGAGGCCGAGTAGACCTGCCAGGGCACCGCCACCTGGGTCACCTGGCTGCCCACCATGGTCAGGCACTGGCCGACGAACAGTCTCCGGAACGCCGGGGACCGCCGCAGCGGTGTGACGTCGGCGAGCAGTTCCTTCATCGGTGCTTCCCCCTGTGCAGAGCGAGCGCGGGCGCGGACCAGTCTTCGGCCGTACGGCGGCCGGCACATCGGGAGATCACGTCGTGTCGGGCGGGCGCCGGTGGGGCGGGGTAAGGGGCGGGTAAGGGCGTGCGCTCAGGGCTGCGGGGGCGGGCCGAGCAGGCGGCGGCGGTGGGCGGCGTCGACCGCCTCGGTCCGGCTGCCGGCGTCGAGCTTGGCCATCACCCGGGTCAGGTGGACGCTGACGGTCTTCTCGCTGATGAACAGCCGCTCGCCGACCTCCCGGTTGGTGAGGCCCTGGGCCACCAGGGCGAGCACCGACCGTTCCCGGCCGGTGAGCGGGCCGTCCGCTGCCTGCGGCGCCGCCGGCGACCGGACGCCGATCCGGCCGGCCAGGTCCTCGACGGCGGCCAGCAGCGGCGCCGCACCGAGGCGACGGGCGATCCGGCCGGCCTGGTCCAGGTCGGCGCCGGACTGCGCCCGCAGCGCCTGGCCCGCCCGGCGGCCGGCGCCCGCCGAGCGGGTGCGGACCAGCACCTCCGCCCGCCGCCAGAGCGCCTGCGCCCGGCGGTAGCGGTCGCCGCCACCGATCCCCTCCGGGGCGGGGAAGGCCGCGGGCGCGAAGGCCGCCGCGACCTCGGCCCACTGCTCGGCCGTGGCCTCGCCGAGCGCCGTCCGGTGCTCGGCGTCGATCCAGGCCAGCCAGCCCCGGGAGGGCGCGTCCCCGGCGCGCGAGCGGGCCCGCCGCGCCAGCGCGGCCACCCCGTCGGCGTCGCCGAGCCGGCCGTGGGCGGTCGCGCCCAGCGCGCACAGCGGCAGTTCCTCGGCCCGTCGGGCCGCCGAGTCCTCGCCGCAGTCGCGGTCGAGCGCCCGGCGGACCAGGTCGGCGGCCGCCTCCGGCCGGCCCTGCCAGAGCGCCGCCTCGGCCCGCGCCTGGGCGGCGAGCAGCGCGAGGTGCGGGGGCAGCGCCCCGTCGCCGAGCCCGGCCACCTCCTCACCCCTCGCTGCTGCCAGCACCGTTGCGGCAGCGTCCAGTTGACGAGTGATCAGCTCCGACCCCGGGACGTGCTCGGGTCGCAGTGCCCGGTCGGCCCCGGCCCAGTCGCCGGCCCGGAACAGCGCGAGCGCGCGGGCCGTCCGCAGCCGCAGCCCGTACTCGCTCCAGGTCGTCCCGGTCCGGTCGGCCCGCTCCTCGCCGGCCGCGAACTCGGCCACCGCCCCGGCCGGGTCGCCGGCCAGCAGCCTGGTCAGCCCCAGGCCGTAGTGGGCGCGCAGCTCGACCCCGAAGTGCCCGGACACACCGCCGTGTTGGCGCATGTCGGCCAGGACGGCGGCGGCACCGGGGCGGCCCAGCCCGGCGAAGGCCAGCGTGATGCGCGCGTCGGCCTCCGCGCCCAGGGCGTCGCACTCCGGCCCGTACGGGTCCGTGCCGGGCGCGAACGCCTCCTGCGCACCCGCCGCCAGGGCGTCCCGGACGGCGCTCGCGGCCTGTTCGGCCGCCTCCTCGGCCCGGCCCAGCCGGTGCAGTGCGCGAGCGAGCAGCGCATGGCTCCAGGCCCGGTCGGCGGACGGCGGTGCGGGGGCCAGCAGGCGCAGCGCGATCTCGGCCTGGCGGGCGGCCCGTTCGGCCCGGCCGGGGAACTCCAGCAGGCGCAGACCGTACCGCAGCCGGGTCGCGGCCGCGACCGCCGGATCGCCGTCCGCCTCGGCGAGTTCGACGGCCTTCTCCTGGAGCGCCAGGGCCCGTTCGGGTTCGCCGCTGTCGCCCGCGCCCATCGCGGCGAGCCTGGTCAGGCCGACGGCGCTCGCCCCGGTGACGGCGGCCGCATCGGGCACGGCCGGCCAGAGCTCCAGGGCGCGTTCGCCGTGCGCCAGGACCTCGCCGAAGGCGCCCCGGTGCGCGGCGTCCCGGGCGGCGCGCACGCTGGCATCGAGCGCCAGCGGGAGGTCGTGCGCGGCCAGCGCGTGGAAGGCCGTGTCCGCCGCGCTGCCGCCGGCCTGCTCCAGCAGGGCGGCGCACCGGGCGTGCAGGCGGGCGCGCGGGCCGGGGAGCAGCCGGTCGTACACCGCTTCGCGCAGCAGGGCGTGGCGGAAGCCGAAGTGCCGGACGGCGGCGGTGCGGGCCGCCGGGGCGGTCGTGGGGGGTGACTCCGGGATCAGCACGCCGTGGTCCAGGGCCTGTTGGAGTGCGTCGTCCAGGTTCGCGCCGTCCAGTTCGGCGAGCGCCCCCAGGGTGCCGGCGGGTGTCGGGTGGCCGATCACGGCGGCGGCCCGGAGCAGGAGCCGGGTCGGGTCCGCGAGGTGGTCGACCCGGGCGGCCAGCACCTCGGACAGGCCGCCGGTCAGAGCGCTCGTCCCGGCCGTGACCAACTCCTCGGCGAAGAACGGGTTTCCGTCGCAGCGCCGGGCGATCAGTTCGAGCTCGGCGGCGCTCAGCGGTGGCCGTCCGGTCTCCGGGGCCGCCAGGGCGCGGACCAGGTCGAGGGTCTTCTCCCCGGTCAGCGGGGCGAGTCGGAGCCGGTGCACGCGCGGGAGCCGGTAGAGCTCGGCCAGCACCCGGCGCAGCGGGTGGTGCGGGCCCAGGTCGTCGCTGCGGTGGCTCACGACGGTCAGTACCGGCCCGATGCCCGGCCGGGAGAGCAGGTAGGACAGCAGGTCGAGGCTGGAGCGGTCGGCCCAGTGCAGGTCCTCGACCACCAGCACCACCGGGGTCTCCCGCGCCAGCTCCCGGACGGCCGCCTGCACCGCCGAGAACATCCGCACCCGGCCGGTGCCCGAGCGCTCGTCCTCGGGCGTCGGCCCGGCGGTCAACAGCCTGAGCGCGCCGCGCCGTTCGGGAAGTTCAGGCAGTTCGGAAAGTTCGGAAGGTTCGGGCAGCCGGCCGGCCGCCGCGGCCTGCTGCACCAGCTCGGCGAACGGCAGGTACGGCAGGGCCGAGCGGGTGTCCACGCAGCGTCCGGTCAGGACCAGCGCGCCTTCACGCCCGGCGGCGGCCGCGAACTCCGTGATGAGCCGGGTCTTGCCGATGCCCGCCTCACCGGACACCAGGACCGCCCCGGGCTCTCCGGCCCTGGCACGGGCCAACGCGCCGAGCAGGTCGCGGAGTTCGCCGTCCCGCCCGACGAGTTCGGTCCCGGTCCGGCGTCGCAGCACGGCGTCGAGCATGGCACGGGCGCCGGAGGTGATCAACGAACCGCGCCCCTCACCGACCCGCTCCTTTCTGCTCCGACCCGCCCGTCACCGGTCCGACCCGCTCGTCACCGACCTGCCCGTCACGGGTCCAGCCAGCCCTCCCGCGAGGCCAGCGCCCCCGCCTGGAACCGGCTCCGGGCGCCGAGTTGGGTCATCAGCTTGCCCGCGATCCGGCCGACCGTGCGGCTGGAGATGCCCAGTTTGCGACCGGCCTGCTCGTCCGTGTAGCCCTCCTGCAGCAGTTGCAGCACGGCCCTGGTGTCCCCGGCCAGTTCGACCCGGGTGTCGCCGGCCTCCCGCTCCCGGGCCGGTGCCCCGAACGGCGCGGCCTGCTGCCAGGACTGGTCGAACAGCGAGGCCAGCGCCACGATCGCGGCCGTTCCCGGGCCGGAGAGCAGGATCGCGGCCTTGCCCTGCGCGTCGTCCGGGTCCACCGAGAGGAGTGCTTGCTCCTGGTCGAAGAGGATCATCCACGGCGGCAGCAGCGCGGTCGTCCGGACCTCGACCCCGCGTTCCTGGAGCCAGCGCAGATGGGCACGGGTGGCCGGGTCGTTGCAGGCGGTGTTCAGGTAGATGGACCGGGCCTCGACCCCGCGCGAGCGGAGGTCCTGGTGGGCGGCCCGACTGGTCACCAGCGCCTCCGGGGGCTGCGGCCCGCCCGGCACGAAGGCCAGGATCTCGTGCCGGGCCTCGCGGGAGAGCCGCCGCACCTGGTCGCAGACGGTGTCGGTGCCGGTGAACTCCTCCACGTCCATCGTCGTCAGCCGCCGGTCGGCGAACTCGCTGCGGAGCACCTGGAGCGCCGCGTTGCCCTCCTCGATCCGACTGCGGCTGCGCGCCAGCTCGACCCGCTGCCGGGTCAACAGGTCCTGCAGGCCCACCTCCGGGCTGACCGCGTAGAGCGTGTCCGGGGCGTCGTACGAGGGCCGCAGCAGGCCCAGGCCGGCGAGCTTGGCGATCTCGGCCGCCGTCCGGTTCTGGTCCCACCCGAGGCTGCCCGCGATCCGCGCGATGTCCGTGGCGGGATTGCGGAGCATCGTCAGGTAGAGGTTTTCGCTTTCCGGCCCGAGGCCGAACGGTTCAAGCATCAGGAAACCCCCGTGACACATCCCTGATAAACCCGATCTTCTCTATGCCTAACATCGGAGTCGAGACCTCCGCAATACCCGCACCTTGATCGTCGAATTCCGGGCTCGGTGTCCCGCCCGTCGACCGATCCGTCCGGATCCGGGCGCTATTCCCGTAACAACCCGATAATCATCCATTCGCACACCGGACTTGAGGTGTCTGCAACAAGCCATGTCCGGATCCGGAAGCCCCCGCTTCCTTGCCGCCACCCCGACTCCACGGCTACAAACGGCTATATGTCCAGAATTGCCGTCCAGACCCCCTCCGCCCCCACCCCGGTCGGCAGCTACTCCCAGGGCGCCCGCCGCGGCACCCTCCTCCAGGTCGCCGGCCAGGGCGGCACCGACCCGGCGACCGGAAAACTCGTCCCCGGCGGAGTCGCCGAACAGACCACTCGTACACTGCGCAACATCGAGGCCATTCTCCGCTCCGAGGGCGCGAGCTTCGCCGACGTCATCATGGTCCGCGTCCATATCGCACACGCGGACGATTTCCCCGCCATGGACGCCGCCTACGCCGCATTCCTCGGCCAGCCCTTTCCGGCCCGCACCACCGTGATCGTCGGCCTCCTCTCCGGAATGCTCGTGGAGATCGACGCCCTCGCCGCCCTCCCCGACCACTGACCCGGCGTGGATCCGTATGTCCGCCAGGACAGGCCCTAAGGGAGCTGGACCGGCGGGAAGGCGCCGGGCGGGGTGTCGGCGAGGGCGCCGTCGAGGGCGTCGCGCCGGACGGGCCCGGCGAGGGTGCCGCCGAAGGCCTGGGGGACGATCGTTCCGCCGATGCGCCGGCCGTCCAGGGGCTTCGGGTTGTCGGTGTCGCTGACGACGGTCGCGCCGGCCATCTCGGGGGTGTAGCGCCGCGCGGCCGACCGTCTGCCGCTGCGCCTCCGCGACCTTCTGCGGATCGTCCCCCGCCTCGTCGACGAACACGTTCTTCACGTACTGGCGGGCAGGGCGATGCCCGCCGCCACCACACCGGCGATCACGCTGATGCCGATCAGCCGCGCCCCGTGCCCGGTCTTCCGTACGCCCGTTCCCACCCGCTTCTCTGCCACGGGCCGGACCGTACGGGCACGCCATGAGGAAGTCGTAGGGATTCGACGCCGCATGGTCACGGCCGGGGCGACAGTCGGTTCCCGGCCGTCGCCCCGGCCGTCACCGCCGTTCGCGGGTGGTCAGGATCCTGTTGCCGCGCGCGGCTTGACGGCCGCCGCGCAGCGGTCGTCGATCACCGGGTGCCCGCCATCAACGGCGTCACCCGCTCCTCGCCGATCCGCGCCCGCAGCCCGCCGTCCGTCACGCCGAGGCCCGCCTCCGGGGCCAGGCAGAGGATGCCGACCTTGCCGGTGTGCCGGTTCTGCTGGATTGCGCGGGCGGCCTCGCCGACCGCCTCCAGCGGGTACGCCCCGGAGATGATCGGGAAGATCCGGCCCTGCTGGATCAGCCGGTTGGTCTGCCACTGCTCGTGCAGGTTGGCGCCGTGGCTGCCGACGATCTTCTTCAGCCGCATCCACAGGTAGCGGTTGTCGAAGGTGTGCTGGTAGCCGGTGCTGGACCCGCAGGTCACGATGGTGCCGCCGCGCCGGGCCACGAACACCGAGACGCCGAAGGTGTCCCGGCCGACGTGCTCGAAGACGATGTTGGGGTCCTCGCCGATCTTCTCCCGGATGATCCGCCCCAGGCGCTTGCCCGCCTTCAGGGTGACTTCCGGGTCGGCGGAGAGCTCCCCGATCTCGCGCCGGTCGATCACCAGCTCGCAGCCCAGGCGCTTCGCGATGTCGGCCTTCTCGTCCGAGCTGACGATCCCGACCGGGATGCCGCCCCCGTTGCGCACGAACTGGGCGGCGTACCCGCCGAGTCCGCCGGCCGCGCCCCAGATCAGCACGACGTCGCCCTGCCGCATGTTGGCGCCGCGCTCGCTGACCAGCATCCGGTAGGCCGTGCCGGCGCACAGCGGGTTGACGGCCGCCTCCTCCCAGCTCAGGTGG
The DNA here is from genome assembly GCF_003635085.1 of Streptomyces sp. 1114.5. Lineage (NCBI taxonomy): Bacteria > Bacillati > Actinomycetota > Actinomycetes > Kitasatosporales > Streptomycetaceae > Streptomyces > Streptomyces sp. 1114.5. The sequence continues at coordinate 3,833,578 of NZ_RBXE01000001.1, read as the reverse complement.
GCGGCCTTGGGCAGCAGCTGGCTGGCCCGCGCCACCGCGTAGTGGGCGAGGCCGCCGAAGTTGGTCTCGAACCCCCAGGCCCGCTGCTCCGCGCCGAGCATGCCGTCGGCGTGGGTGACCGGGTCCTGGTCGTCGACGTGCGCGGTCGCCACCACCACGTGGTCGCCGATCTTCACGTTGCGCACGCCGCTGCCGGCCCGCACGACCACGCCGGCCGCGTCCGAGCCGATCACGTGGTACGGCTGGTCGTGCCGCGCCGCCCAACCGCCCTGCTTGCCGTAGTACTGCAGGAAGTTGAAGCTGGGCAGCGGCTCGAAGGTCGCCGACCAGATGGTGTTGTAGTTCAGCGCGGAGGCCATCACCGCGATGAGCACCTCGTCGGGGGCGAGCTCCGGCATCGGGACCGGGCCCAGCCGGATCGACTGGCGGACGTCCTTGTCCTCCTGGCCGGAGAACAGGCCGACGTCCTCGATTCTCAGGTGGGCGGCCAGGTACTCGGCGGGGAGCGGCGTGCGCTCGATGACCTCGGGAGAGGCTCCTGTCACCACGGCGCGGGCGAGTTCGTCCATCATGTCCGTCCTGTCGTTGCGGTGTCTGTGGTGTGTGCGGGCTTTCACGCGGTTCGCTGTACCGGGTTCACGCGGTGCCCAGCCGGACCGGCAGGGACACCAGCGAGCGGGCGATCAGGCTCGGCTGCCAGCGCAGTTCACCGGCGGGCACGGCGAGCGAGAGGTCGGGGAAGCGGTTCAGCAGGGCGGAGAGCCCGATCCGGGTGTCCACCCGGGCCAGGGCGGCGCCGGGGCAGCGGTGGATGCCGTGGCCGAAGGCGAGGTGCCGGTTGTCCGCGCGGTGCGGGTCCAGCTCGTGGGGCCGGTCGAACTGCCGGGGGTCGCGGTTGGCGGAGGCCACGGCGACCAGGAGGATCTGCCCGCCCTCGATGGTCCGCCCGCCGATCCGGACGGGTGCGGTCGTGAAGCGGTAGCTGGAGATGTTCCCCGAGCTCTCGTACCGCAGCACCTCCTCCAGGAAGGCCGGCGTCAGGCCCGGCTCCCGCAGCAGCTGCGCGCGCAGCTCGGGGCGGTCCTGCAGCATCAGGACCGCGTTGCCGATCAGACCGGAGGTGGTCTCCTGGCTGCCGAGCAGGATGACGTTCACCATGGCGACGAGTTCGCGCCGGTCGAGCCGGTCGCCGTCGTCGGCCGGGGCCAGCAGCTCCGACATCAGGTCGTTGCCGCCCGTGCGCTCCCGGGCGTCGATGAGGCGGTTCACGTAGTTCCCGAAGGCGGCGGCCGCGGCGTGCCGTTCGGCCGCGTCCGCGGTGGACACCTGCGTGGTCAGGGACTTCTCGAACTCGCCGCGGTCGGCGGCGTCGATGCCGATCAGCTCGCAGATCACGGTGCAGGAGAACGGGTACGCGTACTCCGCCAGCAGGTCGACGGTCTCCTTGCCCTCGATGCCGTCGAGCAGTTCCTGCGCGATCCGCTCGATCCTGGGGGTGAAGTCGTGCACCACCCGGCTGGACAGCGCCTTCATGGCGGTCTTCCGCAGCCGGGCGTGGCGCGGCGGGTCGGAGTAGAGCATGTGGTCGTTGACCGGCGGGTCGAGCCGCAGCACGGCGTTGCCGTTGGCCTGCGCGAGCTCGCCGGCCGGGCCGTAGAGCTCCTTGCTGACGGTGGGGTCCGTCAGGGCCTGCTTGGCTTCCTCGTAGCCGGTGACGAGCCAGGCGCGCACGCCGCTGGGGAACTCCACCCGGTGGACCGGGCCGAGTTCGTTCAGCCGCCGGTACTCGGCGTGCGGGTCCTGGAAGAAGTCCTCCGTCAGCCGGTGCACGGAGTCCGCGGGTACGGAGTCCGCGGGTACGGTGCTGCTCATCGGTCTCCCGTCTTCGAAGAGTCGGTTGCTTCCGCAGTTGCCGTCGCAGTCGCCTTCGCGGAACGGAAGGCGAAGGTCCCCAGGAACGCCAGCGCGGCCATCACGGCGGCGGCGGCGAACGCCGCGGTGATGCCGCTGACCATGGCGTCCTTCGGGGTCCTGGTCGCGTCCCGGGAGTACGCCCCGAACACCGTGGTCAGGATGGCCACGCCGAGGGTGACCCCGGTCTGCTGGATGGTCTGCATCGCGCCGCCGGCGGACCCGGCCGCACTGGACGGCACCTTCGCCATGATGATCACGGCCAGCGGCATCAGCCCCAGGCCGGTGCCGCAGCCCATCAGCACGGTCGCCACGAACACCAGCGGGAAGTAGCCGGTGTCGACGGTCAGTCGGGTCAGCAGGAGCAGCCCGGCGAGCAGCAGCACGGTGCCGGTCATGGTCACCGGCTTCGGTCCGAAGCGCCGCAGCAGTGTGGGCGCCAGCCGGATCATCGCGAACATCAGCACGGCCGTCGGGAGGAACGCGAACCCGGTCGCCAGCGGGCCCGCGTCCCGTACGTCCTGCATGAACAGGGAGAGCACGAAGAACATCGACATGCTCGCCATGTAGCCGACGAACACGTTGGCGTAGGCGGTGGCGCGGTCGCGGTCGGCGAACAGCACCAGCGGCAGCAGGGGTTGGGCCGCCCGCTGCTCCACCAGGACGAAGGCCACGAGCAGGGTCGCGCCCGTGAGCAGCGAGAGGTCGATGCCCAGCCCGCCCCAGCCGTGCGTCGCGGCCTGGATGAAGCCGTAGACCAGGGCGGCGACCCCGCCCGTCGCGGTCAGCGCGCCCAGCAGGTCCAGCCGGCCCTCCCGCCGCGGCACGACCGGCAGGTACCGCCAGGCCAGCAGGACCGCCGGGACGCCCAGCGGGACGTTGATGAACAGCACCGCCCGCCAGCCGAGCCACTGGGCCAGCAGTCCGCCGAGGATCAGTCCGACGGCGAAGCCGGCACTGGCCATCCCCGAGTACAGCGCCAGGGCGCGCATCCGCGCCTTCGGCTCGGTGAAGACCGTGTTCAGCAGGGCCAGCGCGTTCGGCCCGGCCATGGCGGCGCCCACGCCCTGGGCGACCCGGGCGCCCAGCAGCCAGCCCGGCGACTGTGCCAGGCCGCCGGCCAGCGAGGCGGCGGTGAACAGGGCGACACCCGTGATGAACAGCCGCCGCCGGCCGAAGAGGTCGCCCGCCCGGCCGCTGACCAGCAACAGCCCGCCGAAGGCCAGGGTGTAGGCGTCGAGGACCCAGGGCAGCGTGGTGGCACCGAAGTGCAGGTCGGCGCGGATGCGGGGCAGCACCACGTTCATGACCGTGACGTCGAGGACGATCAGCAACTGGCAGCTGAGCAGGGTGGCCAGCACGATGCCGGGGCGGAGCGGGCGGACGTCCCGGCCGGTTCCGGTGGCCGGGAGCGCTGCGACATCAGACATGGGGAGACTCCGAGAGGGGGGCGGTACCAGCGGGCGTCAACCGACCGAGATGCGGCGCAGCTTTCTCGGCGAGTCCGCGGGGTAGGCCGCGCGCGCGTGCACGACCCGCCGGTTGTCCATGACCAGCACCTGGCCGGCCTGCCACCGGTGCGGGTACATCACCTCGGGGGCGGTCAGCCAGCGGTCCAGCACCTCGAACAACGCGGTGCTCTGCTCCGGGGTGTAACCGCGCACGGCCGCACCGAAGTTGCGTTCCGGGTCCGGCGGGTAGTCCAGTCCGACCCACAGGGCGTCCCCGCCGGTGACCGGGTCCACCTGGACCGGCGCCACGACCGGGTTGCCGTCGGGCCGCTCCACGTAGAAGCCCGAGACCCGGGACCAGTACTCGATCTCCAGGCCGCGCAGGGTCTCCACCAGGTCGGCGGGGGCGGCGGCGAAGAACGCGGCGCTGCCGGCGACCAGCGTCTCGCCGCCCTCGTACGGGGCTTCCAGGCACTCCAGCCCGATGTAGCTGACCTTGTTGGCGTTCAGGTGCCCGTCGACGTGCATCGGGATGGCGCCGGTGCGGAACTGGGAGTTGTCCGTGCCGGGCCGCTGCTCCTGGATGAGCTGGCTGCCGAAGCCGTACGCCGCCCCCTCGCCGAGCGGCGCCATGATGTCCTCCAGGGACATCTGGTCCGGGCCCTCGGGTTCCAGGACGACGAAGCCGTGGCGTTGCAGCTTCTCCAGGTACGGCGAGGGCGCCGCCCGGCCGCAGCGGGCGTCGGCGGCGGCGAGCCGCATGTCGGTGGTGGGGTCCATGGTGTCCCTTCTTCGCGGATCGGTGACGGTCGGTGACGGTGCGTCAGGCCTTCGGCGTCCGGCCGCCGGTGAGCTCCGTCCGGGCGTAGCCGGCCGCGGCCGGGCCGAACTGGAGCGTCGCGTGGGAGCCCGCGGTGTGGATGTCGCGCCACAGCCGCTGCAGGACGGACCCGGTGCTGTGGCCGGCGGCGCCGGAGGCCCGCATCAGCCGGTCCACCGCGCCGACCAGCAGTTCGGCCGCGAAGGCGCAGTCCCGCTGGTTGCGCGCCACCTGGGCGCGGGTGACGGCCGGCGCAGTGTCGATCAGCTGCGCGATGCGGTCCAGCAGCAGGTCGGCTGCGTCGATCTCGGCGGAGCTGCGCGCGAGCACGTCCGCGAGGTGGGCGACCACCGGGTCGTAACCGGCCGGGCGGGCCTGCAGCTTGGCCGAGGTGAGCTCCTGCCAGTGCCGCAGTGCGCCGCGGGCGGCGCCGAGCATCGGCAGGCAGAACAGGAAGGTGTTCACGGCTTGCAGCGGCACCGCACGGCCGTCCGGGCCCGGCTGCGGGGCGTCCAGGTCGGCGAGGACGGCGACCGGGAAGGTCAGCTCCTCCGGGACGAAGACCTCCTCGACGACCACCGTGTGGCTGCCGGTCGCCTGCATCCCGACGTCGTCCCAGGTCCGCTCGATGCGGACCTCGGCGCGCGGCACCAGGCACACCAGCGGCCCGGCGGCGGCCCCGCCCGCGGTGGCTCCCTCCCCTGCGGCGGCGCTGTCGTTCCCCGCGAGGGCGAACAGCAGGATCCAGTCGGCCCGTTCCGAGGAGGAGACCAGCGGCCAGGCGCCCGACAGCAGCCGGCCGCCCGCCACCGGGACGGCGCTGCCCCGGGGCGTCACCCCGCCCGCGATCAGGGTGTCCGGCCCGTCCGCCCAGAGCCGCTGCTGCCCGGCGGGCGGCAGGTGGGCCGCGGTGCGGGTCATCAGCCCGGCCACGACCGTGCACCAGGCGGTCGCCGGGCAGGACGCGCCGAGGACGACGGCCGCCTGCTTCAGCTCCGCGAAGGTCCCGCCGGAGCCGCCGAAGGAGGCCGGTACGAAGTGGCGGGCGGCCCCGGCCGCGACGAGCGCGGTGACGACGTCGAGGTCCGGGGTGCGGGCGGCCTCGGCCTTCTCGGCCTGACGGCCGGCCAACTCGGCGATCTCTGCCGCTCGTTCGACCAGCGGCCGCAGGGGGCGGATGGCGGTCACCGCGGCGCTCACCTGCGCACCGCCCGCTGCGCGTCGGTCTGCGCGTCGGTCTGCGCGTCGGCCTCCGCGTCGATCGGCTCGCCGATCTGCGCGTGGATCTCCGCGGCGAGGCGGACGACGGTCACCGGCTCGCGGAAGAGCTCGGCGACGGCGAACTCGACGTCGAACTCCTCCTCCAGGACGGACAGCAGCCGGACCAGGTTCACCGAGTTGACCCCGGCGCCGACCAGGTCCGCCTCGTACTCCTCGGGAGCGATCCGGTAGCCCTGCCGCGCCAGTTGGTCCACGATCGTGCCGGTCACGTTCGGCTCGTTCGCTTCGTTCGCTTCGTTCACTGCCGTCACTGCCATCCGCCTTCGATCTCGTCCTGGACCCGCCGTACGTTCTCCGGCTCGAACACGTCGAAGTGCCCGCCCGTCAGCGCGACGGTGCGCACCGTCGGCGCCCACTCCCGCCAGGCCTGCGGGTCCGGCTCGGCCGGCCGTTCGGCGGCCCGGAACTGGACGAGCGGGACCGGCACCCGGCCCGGCTGCCAGTCGCGCAGCAGCAGCATGTTCTGCCGGTACACCTCGAACCTGCGGTGCAGCGCCGGGTCGCCGGCCACGTCGCCTTCCGACGCCACCACGCCGCCCGCCCGCCGGATGTCCTCCACGAACTCGGCCACCATCGCCGGGTCCGAGTCCGCGCAGCGGCGCGCCGCCGCCGACACCGGGGTGTCGAGCACGACGACCCGGGTGACCGGGTACGAGGAGGCCCGCGCGGCCTCGGCGGCGAGCGCACCGCCGAAGGACCAGCCGACCAACACGCACGGCACCTCCGGGTCCTCGATCCGGGCCTCCAGGTGCCGCAGGCACTGCTGGGCGGCCGCCGCCAGCGTCGGGGCCGCGTCGGGATCGAAGGGCCGGTCGAAGCCGAGCAGGTGGACGTCGAGGTCGCCCGGCAGGCTGCGGACCAGTCCGGCGTAGCAGGCGACGCCCCCGCCGACCGGCGGGAAGACGAGCACCCGGCCGCGCGGCTCGGCCACCGGGCGCGGGGTGAAGCTCCACACCGCCTCGCTCGCCGAGCCGCGCCCGGTCCGGCACAGCCGCGCCAGTCCGGTCACCGTCGGGTCGGCGAGGAAGCGCCCGAAGGCGATGTCGTACCCGAACCTGCCGCGCAGCATCGACAGCAGCCGGATCGCGTCGAGCGAGGAGCCGCCGGACTCGAAGAACCCCTCCGTGCCGGGCGGGCGGCCCAGCAGTTCGGTCCAGCAGGCCGCCACCTCCTGGGCGTGCGGGCCCCGGTCGAGCGGCGCGGCGGCCGCGGCCGGCGCGGCGGGCGGCGGGGCCGCGGAGCGCAGCCGGCGGTGGTCGACCTTGCCGTTGGCGGTCAGCGGGATCTCGTCCAGGTCGACGAGTGCGAACGGCACCATGTAGGACGGCAGTTGGTCGCGCAGCGCGGCGAGGCTGCGCTCGCGCCAGTCGGCGGGGGCGTCGGCGGCGAGCGTGACGTAGGCGAGCACGCCGCCGCCGTCCGGCGGGACGCAGACGGCGCTGCGGCCCACGTGTTCCATGGCGTTGAGCTGCGCCTCGATCTCGCCCAGCTCGACCCGGTAGCCGTTGACCTTGACCTGGGTGTCGGCCCGGCCGAGGAACTCCACCACGCCGTCCGGGCCGCGGCGGCCGCGGTCGCCGGTGCGGTAGATCCACCCGTGCTGCGGGTCGTCGAGGAAGGCCTCCGCGGTGCGCTCCGGGTCGTTCAGGTACCCGTCGGCGACGCCGTCGCCCGCGATGTGGATCTCGCCGATGTGCCAGTCCGGGCAGACCCCGCGCCGGGGGTCCAGCACCAGGATGTCCTGGCCGGCCAGCGGCTTCCCGTACGGGATCGACCGGCCGGTGCAGTCGGCGGGCGTGATCCGGTGGTGGATCGACCAGATCGAGCCCTCGGTCGCACCGCCCAGGCTGGTCACCTCCGCCCCGGGGGACAGCCGCTCCAGCCCGGCGGGGAGGTTCAGCGGGATCCAGTCGCCGCTCAGCAGGTAGGAGCGGATCGACGGCAGTGCGGCGCCCTCCTCGGCGAGCAGGGCGGCCAGCGCCGGGGCCGAGTTCCAGACCGTCACCGCGTGCTCCGTGACGGTCCTGGTCCAGGCCGACGGGGTGCGCGCGGTGTCCTCCGGCAGCATGACCACCGCGCCGCCGACGAGCAGCGGACCGAAGACGTCCCACACCGACAGGTCGAAGCCGATCGAGGACACCGAGAGCACGCTGTCGGACGGCCCGAGCTTGACCAGGTCGTTGACGGCGTCGACGGTGTTCAGCACCGCGTGGTGGCGGATGACCACGCCCTTCGGCTCCCCGGTCGAGCCGGAGGTGAAGATCACGTAGGCGACGTCCGGCGCACCGCGCTCCGGCAGCCGGCGCCCGCCGCGGGCCGCGGCCTCCGCCTGGGTGGGCACGGCGATCGGCTCGACGCCGCGCTGCTGCCAGCCCTCGGCGGTCTTCCGTTCGCCGGCGGTCTTCGGTTCGTCGGCGGTCTTCGGTTCGCCGGCGGTCTTCGGTTCGCCGGCGGTCACGGCGAAGCGCAGCCGGGCCTGGCGGGTGATCCGGTCGAGCCGGCCCGGGGGCAGGCTCCAGTCCAGCGGGACGTACACGCAGCCGGCGAGCAGGGCGCCGAGGATCCCCACCACCTGGCCGCGGCCGCGCGGCAGGTGGATCGCGACGTGGTCGCCGACGACGGCGCCCGCGGCCGTCAGCCGCTGCGCCACCTCGGCGGCGGCGTCGGCCAGTTCGGCGTAGGTCAGCACGCCGTCGGCGTCCCGGACGGCCGGCGCGTCGGGGGTCCGGTCGATGGTCGCCAGCACGCGCTGCTGCAGCGTCGCGTCGCGGTGCAGAGCGGGGCGGGGGCGCTCGGGGCGGACGGCCGCCGGGAGGGCGGGCTCCTCCGGGACGGTCCAGTCGGCCCCGTCGGCCGCCAGCCGCTCGACGGCCCGGGCGTACTGGTCCACGAAGTCGTCGAGGAAGCCCTCGTCGAAGGCGTCGGTGCGCCAGTCGAAGCCGAGCCGGATGGTGCCGTCCCGGTCCACGCCGACCTGGTGGTCCACCAGGACCTGCGGCACCCGCAGTTGCAGGGTGTCCCAGTCCCGTTGCAGGCCGAGCGCGGCCTCGCCCGGCGTGTCCAGTTCGGTCGCGGTGAACGCGAACGGGTACAGCAGCCGACGCCGGTCGCCGGCCGGGTCGGCCAGCCGGGCGATCTCGGGGCCGCTGAGCGAGGAGTGCAGCGACTGCTCCAGGACGCGGCCCTGCACCTCCCGTGCGAGCGAGACGAAGTCGCGTCCCTCCAGCGCCGGTACCGCCACCGGGAGGGGGGTTCCGTGGTTGCCGAGCCGCCCGTCGCCCGCGGCCGGGTCCTGCTGGGAGCGCACCAGGGTGACGGTGTGCGGCCGGCCGCCGCCGACGCTGCCGAGCAGCGCCCCGTACACCGTGAGGAGCACCATCGGCACGGTCAGGCCGTGCTGCTGGGCCCGCCGGGTGACGGCCTCGGCGGTGGGGCGGTCGAGGTGCAGCATCCGGTGGGTCACGGCCCGGCCGACGTGCCGCCAGTCGGGGCGCAGCGGTGCCTCGACGGTCTCCGGCAGCGTCGGCGCCACGGCGCGCCAGTACCGTTCGTCCCGCTCCCGCCGCCGCCGGCCGACCGGCTGGGCGGCTCCGGCCTCGGCGTCGGCCGGTACGGAGTCGGACGGTACGGAGTCGGCCGGCTCGCCGTCGATGCCTTCGCCGGCCAGCGCCCGCAGGAAGCGGGCGAGGGAGGCGGCGTCCATCAGCCACAGCGCGTAGACGAGGTGGAGCCGGGCCCGCCCTCCGGAGCGCACCGCGGTGACCTTCAGCTGGGGCCAGGCGTCGAACTCCAGGGTGTCCGAGCGGAATTCGTCCCGGACCGCGCCGTCGACGGTGTCGAAGGCGTCCTCCGTCGCGTCCAGCACGGTGACCGGGACGACGGGCTCCTCGGTGACCGGCGTCCGAGTCAGGTCGGCCCCGACCCGGGTGCGCAGGATCGGGTTCTCCCGCACCAGCCGGTCCAGGCGCTGCTGGAGGGAGTCCACGGCGGACACCGGCAGCTCGCAGGCGAGGTAGTACCGGGCCGGGCCGCGCAGTTCGAGCCCGTCCTGGTCGCCGACCAGGTAGGCGCGCTGGAGCGGGCCGAGCCCGTGGTCCGCCGCCGCCGTCCCGGCCGGCAGCTCGGCGTGTTCGGACACGGCGTTTTCCGGCACGGCGTGTTCAGGCACGGCGTGTTCAGGCACCGGTCGCCTCCTCGCCGGAGCGGATCGCCCGCAGCAGTGCGCGGTGCACCCGCCCGATCTCGTCGGCGCCGGAGATCCCCTTGCGGTAGTAGTACGTCATGACCATCTCGGGCCCGGACATCTGAAGTTCCCCCTGCAGCTGGTAGCGCAGTGCACGGCCGAGTGCCCGCGGGCTCCACGCCCCCAGGTCGCGGGCCCGCAGGTCCCGCGGCATCGGCCGCTGGTTGAACAGGACCGTGGACAGCGGGAAGCGGCTCGTCGCGGCCAGTCCCGGGTCGGCGATGCGCTGGTCGAACTCCCAGTCGCCGTACCGCGTCCCGTCGGCGAGCTGGCTCGCCATGGCGCCGATGTTCTCCCGCAGCGAGGCCGCGCCCGGTCCGCGCACGATCAGGCTGGTGGTGAAGTTGCCGACCACGGCGGCGTCGCTGTCGCCGCGGTTCTGGCTCACCACGATGACGGCGGGGCGGTCGAGGCCGAAGGTGTCGGCGACGGCCCGCTCGAAGGCGGCCAGCGCGACGGTGAAGGCGGAGACGCCCGACTCCTGCGCGATCGTGTGGATCCGGCGGGTGCACACGGCGCCCAGCGGGAGGGAGAGCAGTTCGCCCTGTTCCGTTCCGGGGCCGGTGGCCTCGGGCAGCTCGACCTGGGTGGCGCCGGCCAGCAGGCTGCGCCAGTACGCGGCCGCCGGGCCCGGCTCGGTCTCCCGGGCCGTCGCCAGGCAGAACGCCCGGTAGCCGCCGCCGTCCCGGTCCCCACCGGAGTCCACACCGGAGTCCTCGCCACCGTCGAGGCTGCCGACCTCCGGCCCGCCGGACAGCGCGGCCCGCAGCTCGCCGGCCAGCACGTCCAGCCCCAGCCCGTCCACGAACAGGTGGTGCGCCACCAGGACGACCGAACTGCCGGTGCTCCCCCGGACGAGCGCCGCCCGGATCGCGGGCGCGGCCTCGGGGTCGATCGGCTCGGCGACCAGCGCGGTCCGAGTGGCCTGCACGCAGTCGCGGAAGGCCGGGGTGTCCGTCGCGGCGTCGGTGTCCACGACGCTGACGGCGCAGGACAGTTCCTCCGGCGCCGTCCAGGTCTGCTCCTGCCAGCCGGGGGCGAGCGCCAGCCCCAGCGCGTCGTGCCGGGCGAGCAGCCGCCCGATCGCCTCGCCGAGCTCCGACTCGGAGGGCCGGTGCGGGAGGGGGATCTCTCGGGAGATGTTGCACCAGTTCGCGTTGCCGCCCGCCATGCAGACCCACATGTAGGCCAGTTGACGGGAGGACAGCGGGTAGCGCTCGGGCGCCGCCGCTGTCGCGGCCGGGAGGGAGACCCGGTCGGTGCCGACGGCGCCGCCGCGCGGCCGCCGGCGGCGGTCGATCTCGCGGGCCAGCGCGGGAACGTCGCGCAGCCCGAAGGACTCCGCGACGGTCAGGCGCACCCCGTAGACCCGGTGGACACTCGACACCGCCGCCAGCATGTCCAGCGAGGAGACCCCGGCGTCGACCAGGCTGAGGGTGCCCTCGTCGGTGCCCAGCAGGGCGTGCAGGTGCTGCTCGACCTCGTGCCCCTCGGCCGCGGCGGTCTCCTCGGCCGGCCCGGCGGCGAGCCGGTCCAGGGAGGCCAGCAGGGCCCGCCGGTCGATCTTGCCGCTGCGCAGCATCGGCAGGTCCGCCCGCAGCCGCAGGGTGAACCGCGGCAGCCGCCGGCCGCGGCCGAGCCCGTGGACGGTAGCGGCCAGCAGGTCCTCGGCGGGTGCCGCGCCCGGCACGGTGGTGACGAAGAGCTGCGGGCCCCCGTGGTCGACGACCACGCACTGCCGCACGCCGGGCAGCGCCTCGATGTCGTCGATCAGCGGCTGGAAGGAGACCCTGCGGCCGCCGAACTTGAGGTCGTTGCCGGCCCGGCCGACGATCACCAGGGCGCCGTCCTCGCTCCGGCGGCCGAGGTCGCCGGTGGGCAGCGGGACGGGGAACGGCGTCAGCTCGTGCCGGTCGCCGGTGGCGGCGCCCAGCAGGCCGAGCGCGGGCGCCGGTGAGGTGAGGAGCACTTCGCCGACCCCGGTGTCGTCGGGGTCGCGCAGGTCCACCCGGACGCCGGGGCGCGGCACCCCGACGGGGATCGACCGCGCGTCGCCGTGGTCGAGGTCCTGGACGTCGCGCCGGTACAGCTGGGCGAGCGTGGCCTCGGTCTGGCCGTACAGGTTGACGATCTCGGCGCCGGGCGCGATGGCGGCCCACTGCTCCACCACCCGCCGGCCCAGGACCTCGCCGGCGAAGAAGAGCAGCCGCAGCCGGGGCAGTGCGGCCGGCCCGAGCCGCGGTTCCTCGGCCAGCCGGGTCGCGATGGACGGCACCAGGAAGGCCACCGTCGGGTCGCTGTCGACCAGGTGGTCGGCGAGCGCCGGCAGGTCGAGCTGGGCGTCGACGGGCGGCAGCGACAGCACGCCGCCCGCGCCGAGGACGCCGAACAGCTCCCGCAGCGAGGGGTCGAAGTTGACCCGGGTGACGGCGGCGCAGCGGTCCGTGTCGGTGAGCGCGAACTCCTCGCGGAACCAGTCGAGGAAGAGGTCCAGGCCGTGCCGGCTGCCGACGATGGCCTTGGGTTCGCCGGTCGAACCGGAGGTGGGGATGACGTAGCCGGCGTCCGGGTCCGGGAACCGCCGGGTCGGCCGGGCCGGCCGTTCGGTGGGCGGGGCGGTTTCGAGGAGGACGGCCCCGGTGGCGGAGTCGAGGACGAGCTCGGTCACTCCCCCGCTCGCCCCCCGGTACTGGTCGGCCGGGGTGGCGTCGTGGCTGACCACGGCGGCGGGGCAGGTGCGCTGTTCGAGCCAGCCGTACTGCTGCGCGGTCAGTCCGGCGTCCACCGGGACGGGCACCGCGCCGGCCCGCCAGGCGGCCTGCAGCCCGACCAGGTAGGCGGGCGACAGCGGGCCCATGACCAGGACGCTCGCGCCCGCCGCGCCCGCTGCCGCCAGCCGCTCGGCCAGGGCGGCGACGGCGGCCTCCAGCTGCCCGTACGTCATCGACCGGCCGCACCACTGCACGGCGGTCCGCGCCGCCCGTTCGCTGCCGGGGGCCGGACATCGCAGGCCCGCGGCTTCCACGGTGGTCATACCGTGAGCACCCCTTCCTCCTGGAGGGCGCGCTTGACCGCCGCGTAGTCGGTCTTCCCGACCGGGGTCCGCGGCAGCGCGGCCGCGAAGCCGTACCGCTGGGGCAGCTGGTACGGGAGCAGGTGCGCGCCGGCCTGCCGGCGGACCGACTCCGGGTCGCACCCGGGCTCGGCCACGACCAGCGCGGCGACCTGTTCGCCGCCCTCCCCGTCGGGCAGCCCGACGACCCCGCAGTCGATGACGCCCTCGCACCTGCGCAGGGCCGTCTCGACCTCGATCGGCGCGACCTTGTTGCCGGTGACGTTGATGAAGGTGGACTTGCGCCCGCGGATGTACCAGCCCTCCGGCCGTGCCACCACGAGGTCGTGGGTGCGCAGCCAGCCGTCCACGAACATCGCCGACTCCGCCACCGGGTCGCGGTAGTACCCGCGGGCCATGGCCGGTCCACGCACCAGGAGTTCGCAGACCTGCTCCTCGCCGTCGGAGCCGTCGGAACCGTCGAGGCCGCCGCTGCCGTCGACCGGCTCCAGCTGCCACTCGATCCCCGGCAGCGGCAGCCCGATCGTGCCCGGTCCCGCGTTGTCGGCGTCGTAGGTGATGGTGCCGATCTCGCCCAGCCCGTAGCCCTGGCGCAGCGGCAGGCCGAAGCGCTCGCCGAAGCGCGCCTGGGTGTCGGCGGCGATGGGGGCGCTGCCGGTGAGGGCGAGCCGCAGCGAGCGCAGCATCGCCGGGTCGACCCCGTCGGCGGCGACCAGCATCTGGTACATCACCGGCAGGCCGCTGACGAGGGTGACCTCGTGGTCGGCGATGGCGCGGGCCAGGCCGCGGCCGGTCAGGTGCGAGCCGCGGGTGAAGACGACCTTGGCCCCGCTGAGCAGGCTGGGCAGCGTCAGCACGTCGATGCCGTGGCCGTGCCAGAGCGGCAGCGCGCACAGCACCACGTCCGAGGGCCCCAGGGCGCCCTTGCCGGCCCAGGAGCGGACCCGCTCCAGGACGGCCGCCTGGCTCATCACGATGCCCTTGGGCTCGCCGGTCGAGCCCGAGGTGCAGTGCACGACGAAGTCGGCGGGCAGGTAGGCGTGCGGCAGCCGCGCCGTGGGGTCCGTGTCGCGGCCCGGGGCGGTCGGCTCCGCCGTGACGGAGCCGATGCCGTCGGGGCCGTCGCGCAGCACCGCGTCCAGGTCGAACTTGGCCGCGAGGCGGGCCGTCTCCTCGGGTGCCGCCCGGCCGTCCAGCAGCACGATGACCGACTCCGCCTTGGCGGCGGCGAAGTAGGCGGCGACGAAGGTCACCGGGTCGTCCAGTGCCAGGCCGAGGACGGAGCCGAGCCGGCCGGCGGCGAGCCGGTCGTAGCCGAGCCCGTCGGCGTCCAGCTGCTCGGCGATGGCGTCGGCGTGCTCCACGAGGCGTCCGTAGGAGACCTCGGTGCCGTCGTAGGACACCACGGCCGTCGCCCCGGGCCGGCGCCGGGCGACGCCGAGCAGTTCCTGATACAGCGTCATGAGGCGGCACTCGCCCCGTTCTTGGCCTCCGTGCCCAGCACGTTGTGGAAGTGCCCGTGCATCGCCTTCGCCGCGAAGGTCCGGCGGTGCACGGCCTTGGAGTCCTCGCGGCTCTGTTCCAGGGCGGCCCGCATCCGGCCGGTGAGCACGTGCTTGGTGGCCGAGAAGGCGACCTCGGGGTAGCGCGCCATCCGCCGGGCCCGTTGGAGGGCCCGGTCGAGCAGGAACTCCGGCTCGCAGGCCTCGTCGGCCATGCCCCAGCGCAGGGCGGTGTCGGCGGGGATCGGGCGGCAGCCCATGATGACGTGCCGGGCGATGTCGTACCCGGTGCTGGTGGAGAGGATGGTGGCGGCCATGGAGGCCCCGATGCCGTGCTCCAGCTCCGGCATCAGCAGGTTCGCCCGGGTGGACATGATCTTCCAGTCGAACATCATGGCCAGTTGGAAGCCCAGGCCGACGGCGTAGCGGTCGATCGCCGCGATCGTCGGCTTGTGGGTGTCCAGGACCGACAGGTAGAGGTCGGTGCACCAGTCGATGGTCTCGTTGACGGCGTCGTCCGTCCCCAGCTGCAGGGCCTCGTTGAAGTTCCCGCCGGCACTGAAGCTGCGGTCGTGGCCGCCGTGGACGACGATCGCGCCCACGGTGTCGTCCCCGTCCGCCTCGCGGACGGCGGCCATGAAGGCCTCGGCCATCTCCTTGCCGAACGGATTCGTCGGCTTCTCGTGGGCCAGGGTCAGGACCCGGACTCCTTCGACGTCCTCGATGTCGATCAATCCCACGACGTTCTCCCCCGTTCTCAGTGGTACTCGCGGACGTAGGCGGCCACTGCCGCCTCCAGGCACTTGTCCGAGTCGATCGGCTCGTGCGGTGAGTCGACGAGCGCGCCGGCCTGTTCGGTGGCGACGAGCTCGTAGAAGCGCTCCACGTCGACCTCGGCCCGGCCGATCAGCCGGGCCACCGCGCCGTCCAGGTTGGCCTGGACGCCGCTGCCGTGGTGCAGGGCCTGCTTGGGCCGCCAGGCGATCTGCGGCGGCAGCAGCGCCTCCGCGGCGACCCGCATGTGGCCCTTCTCCCGGTCGCGGTGGCGCATGACCAGCGGATCGGTGTCCAGGGCGGCCTGGATGACGGGCGTGTTCCAGTACATGTGGCGCAGCGTGTAGCCGTACGCCGCGGCCGCCGCGCCGGACAGCTCGCCGGCCGCGGCCGCGTCGGCCAGGCACTGGGCGACGGCGCGCTGCAGGTCGGGCACGGTGCCGGCTTCGGTCCGCAGCCCGGAGTTGATGAAGTCGGCGCCGACGCCGGTCAGTACGGTGCCGGCGGGGATGCCGCCCTGGCGGTAGACCGCGACGAGGTTGACCCCGCCGGCGACCATCTCCCGGTTGGGGACGCCGAGCATCCGGACGGTCTCCGGGATCGCCCGGAGGATGTCCTCCTCGGAGAGCGCCAGATGGCGCACGGGCAGGCCCAGGTGGGCGCCGAGCTCGTCGGCGGCGGCGTACTCGTCGCCCCACGGGGTGCCCAGGGTGGCCAGGTGGTCGAGGATCCCGGCCTGCTGGGCCAGCGCCGCGACGAGCCCGGAGTCCACGCCGCCGGAGACGATGGCGGTCACCGGCCCGGGCGTGCCGGAGGCGGCGATCTCCCGGCGCAGGGTCTCGATCTGCCGGGCGCCGGCCTCGACGGCGCTCTCGCCGGTGATCACGGCGGCCTGCCAACTCTGCGACACCGTCTCGGTGATGGCCGTCGGGCCGCCGTTCGCGGAGCGGGACAGGACGACGGTGCGGCCGCCGCCGATCGCGCGGATCGAGGCGCGGACGGCGCGGATCTGCGCGACGCGGTCGGGTCGGGCGCCCTGCAGGGCGATGGCGCGCGCGGTGAGCTCGGCCAGGTCGGTGCCGATCAGGACGCGGCCGGTGCCCGGCTGCTGCCAGTGGCGCAGGATCGTGGGGTTCTGCCGGCTGGTGCGGACGGTGACCTGCTCACCGGTCCACTCGACGGTGTTGCAGTCGTCCACGCCGCCGGAGGGCAGTGCCTGCCCGCGGCCGAACTCCTCGACCACGAGTCGGCCGGTGTCGGGGAGTTGACCGGCACCGTCGAGCCGGATCACCAGGCCCGCGCGCTCGCTGCGGACGTCCAGAAGGAGCGAGGGAAACGTGTTCATCGTGCCGTCGCCGCTCAGGCGACCGACAGCCGGACCAGCTTGCGCGGCTGGTCGGGGAAGGCGGCACGACCGTGGACGACCTGCAGGTTGTCCTGGACGATCACCTCCCCGACCTGCCACTTGTGCGCGTAGAGCACGCTCGGCTGGTGCAGGACGGTCTTGATCCGGTCGAGCAGGTCGGCGCTCTCCTCGGCGCTGCGGCCCACGATCGCCGCGTCATGCGTGCGCATCGGGTCCTCGGGGTCGGTGAGGCCGATGACCAGCCGCTTCTTGCCGGTGACCGGGTCGTCCTGGATCGGGGCCACCCGGGGGTGGTCGCCATCGGCCCGGTCGCGGTAGTAGCCGGCGATCCGGTTGCGGTACTCGATGGTGACGCCCTGCATGTCCGCCAGCAGATCGGCCGGAGCCTGGGCGAAGAAGGCGTCGTTGCTGGCGATCAGCGTCTCGCCGCCGACCGCGGGCGCCGTCTCGCAGTACATGCCGATGTACCGGACGGCCGGCCCGGCGTTGAAGTTGCCGTCGGTGTGCAGCGGCATCGCGCGGGTGGTGAACTGCAGGTTGTCGGAGCCCTCCTTCGGCTGGAGGTCGAGCTTGGGGCCGAAGCCGTACTCCACGGGTTCGCCCAGCTCGCACATGATGTCGTCGAGGCTGCGGTCGTCGGCGCCGCCCGGCTGGAGGACGACGAACCCGTACTCGTCCAACTTCTTCCGGAAGTCCTGGTGCTGTCCGGCGGGACAGAGCGCGTTGCGGGCGATGTCCCGCATGTCGAGCGAGTTGGCCATTTCCACTCCTAAGCGATCCGAAGCAACGCATGCGCGGCGCACCGACCCGGTGGACGTCCCTGACACCGGAGCGGCGATCCGTGAGCGAGTGAGTGAACGAACGAATGGACAGATGAACCGGCAGTACCGCCGGGGGCAGGGCAACACGGCCTGGCCGCACCGGAGTTCACACGGCGCGAGCAGGAGCGGCGGCGGAGGCGGCAGCCGAGGCCCAGAGGCCTAGGACCTGGGAGTTCTCCCGGACGACGACCCGAACCGTACGCCCGGACACGACACCGACGCTCGTCCCATGATTCCCCCCGTGGTCATTGATGATGAACCGTCAACCAAGATCCGTGAAAAGCGCCCCGTTGTCCCCACGGATCCTCGAATACCCCTGACGGGCAATGCCCCGCCGCGGTCGGGGAGTTGACCCGACCCTTCATACCTGGGGTGCTCTCTCTCCCGCCGGGCGACCGCGCTCGGCAGGATCGATCACCACCGTAAGCGCCCCGATCGCATACCGTCAAGGAACTCATGCACGACATGACGTGCCATCACCTCGGCCGTGGCACAGTCGAAGTGACGCATCCGGCAGCGCACTTGACACAGCCCGCGGACCCGGCCGGGTCACCGCCGCGCAGACCGCCTCCAGGGCCCGCCGCTCGTCCTCCCCGGCCTGCCGGAGCAGCCGGCGGGCGGCATCGAGGAACACCGCGCTCTCCGCGTGCAGGAACTGCAGCGCCCTCATCCGCAGCAGCCCGACCGTGGTCACACCGTCCCGCCCGCAGTCATCTGCCGGGCCAAGGAGCGGATTTCACCGAGCAGGTCGGCCGGCCCGCGGCCGAGGTCCAGCGCGTGCTGGTGGAGGACGATGCCGGCGTGCCGCACCCGGTGGGCGGCGTGCGGGGCGTTGCCCTTGGCGTAGATCAGGTGCCCTTCCCGCAGGTGGAGGGCGGTGCAGTAGGCCAGCATCTGGTAGAGGTCGTCGTCGGGGTAGCCGCCGGACTTCTCGGCCTTGTACTTGGCGTCGGCCACCGCCTGCGGTTCGCCGTCCGGGCCGTACAGGACGAAGTCGGGCTTCATCCGGATCCCGCCCGCCTCGTCGAGGTGGTGCGGATCCTGGAACCGGCAGGTGCGGTCCGTGCCCCGGAACGCCTCGCGCAGGGCGACCGTCACGAAGTCCTCGAAGAGCTTGTTCATGTCGAACAGGAAGCCGTCGATGCGCAGTTCACCGGCCACGTGCCCGGGTGACGATCCGTCGAGGACCACACCGGCCAGCTGGAGGGCGTGCTGGTAGCGGGAGTTGAGCCGGGTGGCGTGCCATTCCGGGAGCTCCTGGCCGCGCACCAACGGGGTGACGTCCGCGAGGCGTACCCGCTGGTGCAGCAGGCGGCGGCGCACGTCCTGGGGTACGCCCGGCAGGCGGAGCAGGCGTTCGACCGCGGCCCGCAGGATGCGGTTCTCCGCGATGTCGGTGGTGAACTCGTCGTACGCGATCTCCACGGGCAGAGCGGCGCCGAACCTGCGGCGTATCTGCTCGGCTTCACGGATCCGGCCCCGGACCACGAGCGCGGACTCCTCGACCGCGGTGTATCCCTGCAGGAGGCCCTGGCGCAGCGCCCGGTCCACCTGGCGCTCCACGGCGTGGGCGAGGGCCGGCAGGAGTTCGTCGTGGTCACCGGCCTCGACGTCGCCGTCCCGCCAGCCGCGCGGGTCGAGGCTGTACCCGATGAGGAAGAACAGGCGGGCGATCGGCACCTTGGGAGTGATCCGCACGGTGACCGGGTCGCCGCCCGGCACCGGCAGGCTCACCGCGCCGACCTTGCTGCCGGCCCGCAGCGTCCAGTGGCCCGTCCGGTACGGATCGGGGGCGGCGGTGTCGAGGATGCGGGAGGCGGCGACGGCGCGGCCGGCGGCGTCCGGGAGGGGAACGGAGACCGCCGGGGCGTGCTCGGTCAGGTGGACGACGGTCACGACTCGGCCGGGGACTGGCCGTCCCACCGGATGTCGCCCGGCTGCACGGCGAACCTGGAGCGCTTCGCGGCCACGTCGGCCTGCAGCGCTTCGAGGCCGTACCGCTTCTCGATGTCGACGCCCTCGCCGTAGTGGTGCTCCTCCAGCAGGGGAAGGATCTTGGTCCGCCAGGTGCGCTCCAGGCCGCCCTCGCGGTAGACACCCGGCTTCATCAGGTACGAGGGCCCGATCCGGAAGTCCGCGTCGTCGATCCGGGCGTTGAGCGCGGCCAGCAGGTCGGCCGGTTCGCCGTCGCGCTCCTGTGCCGCGAGCCAGCGCCGCAGCAGGCCGCTGGTCGGCTCGGTGCGCGGCGACAGTTCGACGAACGCGAACCGGCGCCGCATCGCCGCGTCGACCAGGGCGATGGAGCGGTCGGCGGTGTTCATGGTGCCGATGACGAACAGGTTCGGCGGGAGGGCGAAGTCGTCGCCGGAGTAGGTGAGCCGGACGGCCTTGTTGCGGTACTCCAGGAGGAAGTACAGCTCGCCGAAGACCTTCGCCAGGTTGGCCCGGTTGATCTCGTCGATGATCAGGAAGTGCGGCACGTGCCGGTTGCCCTCGCGGGAGGCGAGGTCGGCGAGTTCGCGCAGCGGGCCGGCGGTGAGGCGGAAGGCGACCTCGCGGGTCTCCGGGTCCTCCTTGGGGCGGAAGCCCTCGAAGAAGTCCTCGTAGGCGTAGGAGGGGTGGAACTGGACGAGCTTGACCTGCTCGGGCCCGCCGCCCAGGAACTCCGCGAGCTTCTGCGCGAGGTACGTCTTGCCGGTCCCCGGAGGGCCGTAGAGGACCAGCTGGCGCTCGTCCCAGAGGAGGTCGCGGACCTCCCGGAGCCATGCCACGTCGTGGACGAGCAGGTCCCGGGCGAGCTCGGGGGTCGGCTCGGGCAGCTCCAACTCCCGCCGGGCGATGAGGATCTCCGCACTCGGGTCACGCTCGGTGGCCTCGGCCTCCTCCGCCAGCTCCTGGTCGCTCACCCCGAGGCCCTTGACCAGGGCCTGTACGGAGGTGAGGTCCACGACGTCGTGCTGCACCGAGAGCCTCTGTTGAAGCTCCTCGGGCAGCTGGGAGTACGGGTACCCCTCGCTCTGCCACTCCACCGGCCGTCGCAGGTTGGACCGCCCGTCCTCCGACGCCGTCTGCTCCACCGGCCCGGTCACCTCGCCCACGTGGAGCCGGCCGCCGGACAGGGTGCACACGGTGTCACCGGGCTTGATCCGGGACAGGAAGGCGTGCAACTCCTCGACCAGGTCCTGCTTCTGGCTGTACGTGGCCGTAGACTCGTAGTCCTCCTGCACGAACGCGCGCAGCCTCTCCTTGCTCTCGCCCTTCTCGACGCCCTGCCGCAGCCGGGACGCGGCCAGCGTGACCAGCCCCTCGGGAAGCCACAGCCCCTGGACGAGGTCGAGGCCCGAGACGTTGGAGCCGCGGACCAGCCAGGCCCGGTTCGGGCCCATCCAGACGCCCGGCATGAACTCCGACAACGGCCGGTCGTCGTCCTCCGTCCGCCACCGCGACCACCCGTTGGCCGCACGGCCCATCAGGATCTCGGCGGCGGCGGACGGCGAGCCGCACTCCACGTCCGCGACCAGTTCGAGGTGCCCGGGCCAGCGCTCGGAGGGCCGCAGCCTCCCGTCCTCGATCAGCTGCGTCCGGAGCCGATGCGAGGACGCGTTCCGCACCGAGAAGGACGGCACCACGCTCCCCCGAGCCGGCGCCCCCGCGTACACCAGGAACTTCTGACTCCCGTTACTGCCCTTCTCCGGCAACAGCCGCCCCCGCGCCACCGGCCCGCCGTTGGGCAACCGCAGCCGAAACTCCTGGTACTCGTCCTGCACGGACAACTCCCGCCCCTCGTCCTCAGAGATCCCGTAGCACCATAGGCCCTACCACTGACAAGAAGGCAGGCGGATCACGAGGTCCGAGGACACCCGCACGGGGAGTGCGCGGCGGTCGGCGGGCGGACGGCGGGTCAGCGTTCCCGGCCGCGCGGCTTCAGGGGTAGTGCGGGGAGGTCCGGAGCAGGCAGTCGGGCCCCGTCGTAGCCGTGCACCTCGCCGAAGCGGGTGCCGGCCGTCCAGTCAGCGCGGGCCCGGGCGATGTCCTCGGTGGTGCGCCCGATGAAGTTCCACCACATGAGGATCTTCTCCTCGAAGGGCTCGCCGCCGAGCAGCAGGACGGCCGCGTCGGTGTGGGCGCGGAGCGGGAGGTGGGGGCGGCCGCAGCCGAGGTAGAGCATGGTGCCGGGCTCGACGGGGACGCCGTCGACGTCGACCCGGCCGGACATGGCGAGGACGGCGTACTCGAAGTCGGGGACGAGCGGGAGCCGCAGGTCGGCGCCCTCGGTGAGGGCGAGGTCGGCGCCGACGAGAGGGGTGTGGGTGGTGCCGGGGGAGGTGGCGGTGTCGAGGGTGCCGAGGATGACGGTGGCGCGCAGGCCGCCGGCGGTGACCACGGGCAGGTCGGGGTGGTGCTCGAAGCGGGGTTCGGTGTGCCGGTGGGCGTTCGGGAGGGCGACCCAGAGCTGGGCGCCGTGCAGGTAGCGGGCGTGCGGGCGCGGGGACTCCTCGGAGTGGGAGATCGCCCGGCCGGAGGTCATCAGGCCCAGTTCGTACGGCCGGACGGTCTGCAGGCTGCCGAGGCTGTCGCGGTGCAGCACCTCGCCCTCGTGCAGCCAGCTGACCGTCTGCAGGCCCATGTGCGGGTGCGGCGGGACCTGCATGCCGGGTTCGTCGGCGATGTCGTCCGGGCCGTAGTGGTCGACGAAGCACCAGGCGCCGACCATTCGGCGGCCCAGGTTGGGGAGCAGTCGGCGGACCACCGTGCTTTCGCCGAGCGGGACGTGACGTGGCGTCAGCAGATCTCGCACCGGGCCGCCGCCGGCCTCGCGGCCGCAGACGGTCGGGGTGGGCTTGAGGTCGAGGTTGCTCATCGCGGTTCCACCACCGTACGAGGAGGGCCGGGCGGGGAGTGAAGGGGTCCGTCACCGATCATGCGCCACGATCGGCGGTTCCTCCACCCACGCCCGGCCGTCCGGCGGTCCTGCCGCGCCGAGGAGACGGGGAGCCGGGAGCCGGCCTCAGTGCTCGCAGGCCCACCAGGCGTCCGCCGAGGCCTTGTCGGCGAGCTCCCGCAGGTTGCGGACGGCCGCCGCCGGGTCCTGCGCCCCGTACACGGCCGAGCCGGCCACGAAGACGTCCGCGCCCGCCTCGGCGCAGCGCTCGACGGTACTGGCAGCCACGCCGCCGTCCACCTGGAGCCAGAGCTCCAGGTCGTGCTTGGCGATCAGCTCCCGGGTGCGGCGGATCTTCGGCAGCATGATGTCCAGGAACGCCTGGCCGCCGAAGCCGGGTTCGACGGTCATGATCAGCACCATGTCGAGCTCGGGCAGCAGGTCCTCGTAGGGCTCGATCGGCGTGCCCGGCTTGAGCGCCATCGAGGCCCGGGCGCCCTTGGCGCGGATCTCGCGGGCGAGCCGGACGGGCGCGGCGGCGGCCTCGACGTGGAAGGTGACGGAGCCGGCGCCGGCCTCGACATACTGGGGGGCCCAGCGGTCCGGGTCCTCGATCATCAGGTGGCAGTCGAGGGGGATGTCGGTGGCGCGGGCCAGCGACTCGACGATCGGGACACCCAGGGTCAGGTTGGGCACGAAGTGGTTGTCCATGACGTCCACGTGCAGCCAGTCGGAACCCCGGACGGCCTCGGCCTCGTCGGCGAGCCGGGCGAAGTCCGCGGACAGGATGCTGGGGTTGATCTGGGCCATGACCGACTACCTTCACATGAGGGCTGGGGCGCCCCGGGATCGGGCACCTCGTCCCATCATCTCGCGCCGCGCAAGCGCCGACCGCCCCACCCCCGGCCCGGCCCGCCACCGCCGCGCCCCGCCGACCCCCGCCCGCCCGGGTCCGCGCGTGACCGTCATCACACCCCGCCCGGGGTTACCGGGCCCCCCGCCGTGGTCATCAGCACTTGAGCGGTCCTCGCACCCGCCCCGCACGGTCCGCGACCCGGGCCGTCCCGGCGCCCGTCGGGCCGTGCCCGTCCAGCCGAGCCCCCGCTCCGTCGGGGAGCTCCGTCCGAGGAAGGTCTGCCGATGACCGATCTCGTCCACCCCGCCCGCGCCCTGTGGTGGCTCTTCGAGCCGGTGCACGCCGTCTCCGGCTTCCAGCCCGAGACCCGCGAGGCCTACGAGGCGGCCGGGCTGCACGGCGCCTGGCGCGGCTACTTCGCCGGGCGCTCGGCGCCGCTGGGCGCGGTGGACGCTCCGCCGGTGATCGCCGCCTTCTTCAACTTCGCCCCGTCGCTGGTCGAGCGCGTACTGCCGGAGGCGTGGACGCACGCCGGCCCGGAGGAGGTGCTGACCGCCCGGCTGAAGGGCGCGGCGGCGACGCTGGCCCGGCTGCTGGAGCACGTGGACCAGGAGCAGGTCGAGCAGGTCACGCAGACCCTGGAGCAGGCCGCGGCGCGGCTGGACTGCGCGGGCCGGGTGCTGGCCGCTGCCAACGCCGCGCTCCCCCGGCCGGCCGGCCTGTACGAACGGCTCTGGCAGGCCGCCACCGTGATGCGGGAGCACCGTGGGGACGGCCATGTCGCCGCCCTGGTGGCGGCCGGGCTGGACGGCTGCGAGGCACTGGTGGTCCGGTGCGCGATGGACATGCGGCGGGAGATGCTGCAGCCGCTGCGCGGGTGGACGGACGCCGAGTGGGAGGCCGCCACGGGGCGGCTGGTGGAGCGCGGCTGGCTGACGGCGCAGGGCGCGGTCACCGAGCTCGGCCGGATCCGTCACCAGGGCCTGGAGGCGGCCACCGACCTGGCCGCCGCCCGGGTCTGGGAGGACTACCCGCGCGCCGAACTCGACCTGCTGGCCGCGGCGTTGAAGCCGATATCGGCGCTCTGTCGCGGCGCACTGCCGGTCAACCCGATGGGGCTGCCGGACAAGATCTGACCGGCAGCCCCGAAGTCCACTGCTACCGGCCGCCGGGCGGGCCGAGCACGATCCCCCGCCCGGCGTAGAACTGCCCGAACGAGCGCCACGGCACCCGCGCGAAGGCCTGCGACTCCCCCGGGAACCCGGACGGGTTGTGGACCAGCAGCGCGGTGTCCGTGGCGCCGACCGCCAGCACCAGGTGCCCGCCGCGCCGCACCGGCTCGGGCCCGCCCGGCTCCCGGATCGACGGGTGCACCGACACCATCACCAGCCGCCCACCGACCACCTCGGCCGCCACCTCCTCGGGCGTCAACTCCGCTTCCTGCGCGGCCAGTCCCCAGCGCCGGCGGACGTACCCGGCGAACGGCGCGTGGATCAGCCCGCGCAGGCTGTCACCGTCCCGCACGTACGCGCCGGCCGCCACGCACTCGCCCGCGAGCGCCATCGCCGTCGGCGTCACGCCCCACCAGTGCTCCAGCGCCATCCGCAGGCAGGCCACCCCGCACAGCCGCCAGGACCACCAGGCGTACTCCTCCGGGCTGGCCGCCCCGGACTGCCCCCAGCGCGGGTCCGCCGCCGCGTCCAGCCGCCCGTCCACGATCTCCCGGACGAGTTCCGCGGACTCCCACTGCGCGCGGTACGGCACCTCGTGCACCACCCGCGCCCCCTGTACGGCGCGGGTCGGCCGCTCCGGCCGGCCCGCCCGCACGCTGCCCTGATCAACCATCCCCCGACGCTCTCACGCGGCGGCGGCCGGACGACTCACGACACTCCCTGGGCGCCGCCCGTGTCCCCCACGGGCTCGCCGACCTGCGCACCGGCGGCGGCCTCCGCACCGGCAGTGGCCTCCGCAGCGGCCGCGACCGGCGCGCCCGCCGCGTTCGGCTCCCCCGCCGCACCCGCCGCACCCGCCGCGGCTTTCCGGCCCGACCGGTACGCCAGGCGCTGCGCCGCACGCCGGCCGCGCTGCTCCACCGGGATCGCGCCGGTGGCGCCGGCCAGGCCGAACGGCGGCATGTCGAAGTAGATCGACTCGTACCCGCCCTCCGGCACGATGTACGTCTCGTGCCAGAGCCCGACGTGCCCGCGGGTCCTGCCCTCCGCCAGCTTGCGGTTGGCGATGCTCCACGCACGGTGGTGGAAGCCGTCCGGCGCGGTCGCGTAGTCGTACAGCTTCTCCTTGGACTCCCAGTACTGGACGACGTAGTAGGTGCGCGGCGAGGCGGTGAGCAGGATGCGGCCGAGCATCCCGCGTTCGGGGCCGCGGCTCAGCTCGTACAGCATCCGGAACATCGCGAACATCACCGGGCCCCACTGGTGCACCGCCCAGAACCGGTTGATCCGCATGCCGATGAGCAGCACCACGGTGTCGCCGCTCGCGGCGGCGGTGGTGAAGCCCGGCAGCGGCTTGACGAACAACGGCATCTGCGCCTCCCCGTACGGCTGATGTAATCGGTGATTACATCAGCGCGCGATACCCCGGTCAAGGCACGCCACAGGCACAATTCGGCTACGGGACAAGCTGGTTGACCGCCATGGACAAGTTGACGGCCATCGCCGGGTCGGCGGCCACACGCCAGCCGGCGTCTACGGCGCAGGCCGGTTGGCGATGCCCTGGCCGAAGCTGTCGAGCACCCGACCGGCCACCTCCTCCGCCTTCTCGGCCGGCAGGTAGCCGTCCACGATCATCTGCGCCAGCCCGTACACCAGCGCCTGCCCCGCCAGCGCGACCAGCGCCGGGTCACCGGGGCGCAGCCGGCCCGCCTCCTGGTCCGCGACGATCAGGTCGGTGAACGCCCGGTCGATCCCGTCCAGTTGCTCGCGCAGCTCGGGCTCCCGGGTGGCCGTGAACACCCGCGAGCGCACCAGCTCGAACCGCTGCGGATGGTGCACCGCGTACCGGACGAACCCCATCCCGATCGCCCGCATCACCGACCTGCCGTCCGGGCCGGCGGCCGCGACCTGCGCCTCCTGCCAGCGGGTGAAGTCCGCCAGCACCCGGTCCGCCAGCGCGGTCAACAGCGCCTGCCGGTCGGCGAAGTGCCGGAACGGCGCCCCCGCCGACACCCCCGCCCGCCGCGCCACCTCCCGGACGCTCACCTTCTCCAGCCCCTGCTCGTCCAACACCTCGAACGCCGCCGTCACCAACGCCTCCGGCAACGCCCCGTGGTGGTAGCCACCCCGTTCTCCGGCGCTTTCCCTGATGTCCCTCATGTCTGTCTTGCTACCACAACCGGCCGGCACCGCCTTCTCCCCGAAGGCGGTGCCGGAGCCGGACGCCGAACCGCACGTTCTACCAGGCGTAGTCCTCCGGGGCGGGCCGGTGCCCGGGGAAGAGCTCGTCGAGGCGGTCGAGGGTCTTCTGGTCGAGCTTCAGGTCGAGCGCCACCAGGGCGGCGTCCAGGTGGGCCGGGGTGCGGGGGCCGATGATCGGGGCGGTGACGGCGGGGCGGGAGAGCAGCCAGGCGAGGGCGAGGTCGGCCGGGTCGACGCCGAGTTCGTCGGCGAAGTCCTCGTAGGCCTGGAGCCGGTCGCGATGCTTGGCGAGGAGTTCGCTCGCGTAGCCCATGGCGCTGCGCGCCCGGGTGCCCTCGCGCTCCTTGCGCAGGACGCCGCCGAGCAGGCCGCTGCGCAGCGGGGACCACGGGATGAGCCCGAGGCCGTAGTGCTGGAGGGCGGGGATGACCTCCAGCTCGATCGCGCGGTCGAGCAGGTTGTAGAGGGACTGCTCGCTGACCAGGCCGAGGAAGTGGCGGGAGCGGGCGGCCTCCTGGGCCTGGGCGATGTGCCAGCCGGCGAAGTTGCTGGAGCCGACGTAGATGATCTTCCCCTGGGCGACCAGGACCTCCATCGCCTGCCAGATCTCTTCCCAGGGCGTGGCCCGGTCGATGTGGTGCATCTGGTAGAGGTCGATGTGGTCGGTCTGCAGGCGGCGCAGGCTGGCCTCGACGGCCCGGCGGATGGCGAGCGCGGAGAGCTTGCCGTCGTTGGGCCAGTCGCTCATGTTCGCGTAGGCCTTGGTGGCGAGGACGGTCCGCTCGCGGCGGCCGCCGCCCTGGGCGAACCAGCGGCCGATGATCTCCTCGGTGCGGCCCTGGAGCCTGCCCTCGCTGTCGCGGCCGTAGGAGTTGGCGGTGTCGAAGAAGTTGATGCCGCGCTCGTGGGCGGTGTCCATGAGGTGGTGGGCGTCGGCCTCTTCGGTGTGCGGGCCGAAGTTCATGGTGCCGAGGCAGAGGCGGGAGACGGTCAGGCCGGTACGGCCGAGGTGGGTGTACTCCATGGGGCCCACCTTCGGCCGCACCGGGCCCGGTGTCCAGCACATTTCACGTCCGGACGGGGCGAACGAGCCGGACGAGCCGGACCAGCCGGACCAGCCGGACCAGCCGGACCAGCCGGACCAGCCGGACCAGCCGGACCAGCGGGTCACCGCCCGTGCGTGGCGAACTTCCGTACGGCCAGCGGCCCGCAGACCGCGAGCAGAAGTCCGCTCCAGAGCAGCGTGGCCAGGACGGCGTGCTGCATCGGCCAGGCGGCGCCGGGTGCGGACGGGTTGCCGAAGAGCCCGCGGGCGGCCTCGACGACGGAGCTGATCGGGTTCCAGTCGGCGACCGTCCGCAGCCAGCCGGGCATGCCGCCGGTGGGCACGTACGCGTTGGTGACCATCGCCAACGGGAAGACCACAACGGAGAGTTGGCCGGCTGCCTCCTCCTTGCCGACGGCCAGGCCGAGCAGCGTGCCGAGCCAGGTCATCACGAACCGGAACAGCAGCAGCAGCGCGAACGCCCCCAGCGCGTCGGCGACTCCGTGCCGGGCGCGCCAGCCGGCGGCGAGTCCGACCAGGGCGAGCAGGGCCAGGACGACCACGCTGACCAGCAGGTCGGCGAGGGTCTGCCCGAGCAGCAGCCCGGTACGCGAGACCGGCATGGAGCGCAGCCGGTCGGTGACCCCGCGCCCGACGTCCCGGGCGGCGCCGACCATGGTGGGCATGACGCCGTTGGTGGCGACCATGGCGAACAGCCCGGGCATCAGGAACTCCCGGTAGTCACCGCCGCCCGGTACCTGCATGGCACTGCCGAAGACGTACCCGAAGACCACGACCATGACCACCGGGACGCCCAGCGAGGCGGCCAACAGGCCCGGCGAGTGGCGGTAGTTGAGCAGAACGCGGAGCATCGACGTCCAGGTGTCGGAGGCCAGCCGTCCCCCGACCGAGGGGCGCCCGGCGCCGTACGCGGCGGTTTTGACGGTGTTGGCCATCAGGCGGCCCTCCCCATCGCAGCGGCGGACTCCTTGGTCAGCGCGAGGAACACGTCGTCCAGCGAGGGCGCCCGCACCGCGACGTCCTCCGCCAGGACGCCTGCGCCGTCCAACTCCCTCACCAGCGAGGGCAGCTGGACGGACACCCCGGGCACCGTCAGCACCGTGACGGTGCGCTCGGCCACGTCCACCTGCGCGTCGCCGCCGGTCAGGGCGGACAACACCACCGCGGTGGAGGCGAGTTGGTCCGGGTTGGCCAGGGTGACGGAGACCTGGCTGCCGATCGCCGCCTTGAGCCGGTCGGGCGGGCCGGTGGCGATGGCGGCGCCGTGGTCGACGACCACGATCTCGTCGGCGAGCCGGTCGGCCTCCTCCAGGTACTGGGTGGTGAGCAGCACGGTGGTGCCGCCGTCCGCCAACTCCTTGACGGTGTCCCAGATCTCCAGTCGGCTGCGCGGGTCGAGCCCAGTGGTGGGCTCGTCCAGGAAGAGCACGGGCGGGCTGGTGACGAGGCTGGCGATGAGGTCGAGGCGTCGGCGCATGCCGCCGGAGTAGGTGCGGACCAGCCGGTCCCCGGCGTCGGCGAGGCCGAAGCGGGTGAGCAGTTCTTCGGCGCGCTGCCGGGCCCGGCGGGCGCCGAGGCGGTGCAGCCGGCCGAAGAGGTGGAGGTTGTCGCGGCCGGTGATGCCCTCGTCCAGGGCGGCGTGCTGCCCGGCGAGGCCGATCGCCCGCCGGACCTCCTCGGGGTGGCGGACGGCATCGTGCCCGGCGACCCGAACGGCGCCCCGGTCGGGGGCGATGAGGGTGGCGAGAACGCGCACGGCGGTGGTCTTGCCGGCGCCGTTGGGGCCGAGGAGGCCGCAGACGGTGCCGGTGGGGACGGCGAGGTCGAGGCCGCGCAGGGCCTCCGTGGCACCGAACCGTTTCTCCACACCCGCCATCTCGATGGCCGGTCGACTGGCTTCGGACATGGCTGATCCCTCTCTCTAGGTACAGCGTACGTAGAAGCGCGCGCAAGCGCATCCTACTACGTACGCCGTACGTATCTAAGATGGGGAACCGAGGTGATCTTCCAGTGCCGTCCAGCAAGCCCAGCCCGTCCGGCAAGCCCGGCCCGTCCGGCCCGTCCAACGAGCCCCGCCCGTCCAGCCCCTCCGCCAGGCCCACGCCCCCCGAGGCGCCCGAACTGATCTGGCTGCGCCCCGAGCGCACCGGCCGCGGACCGCGCCCGGCCCACAGCCGCGAATCGATCGCCGCCGCGGCGATCGCGATCGCCGACGCCGAGGGCCTGGACGCCGCCTCCATGCGCCGGGTCGCGGCCGCGCTCGGCGCGGGCACCATGTCGCTGTACAACTACGTGCCGAAGAAGGAGCACCTGCTCGACCTGATGCTCGACGCCGTCATCGGCGAGTACCGGCTTCCGGCCGAGCCGAGCGGCGACGTCCGGGCCGACCTCACCCGCCTCGCCCACGAGCAGCTGGCCATCCTCCGCCGCCACCCCTGGGTGCCCGCCGTGGTCCTGGCCCGCCCCGGCATCGGCCCCAACGCCCTGCGCTACACCGACCACTTCCTCGCCGTCACCGCCCCCACCGGCCTCGACGGCGCTGCCCGGATGGAGGCGATGTCCCTGTTCAACGGCTTCCTCACCCAGTACGCGCAGTACGAGCAGACGGCGGCCGCGGGCGCCAAGTGGCAGGCGGAGCTGGTCGGTTACCTCACCCAGGCGGCGACGAGCGGCGAATACCCGCACCTGGCCCAGGCATTCGCCACCTCGGGGCCGCCCGCCGACCCGGACCGGACCTTCGACCGCGTCCTGGAACGGGTCATCTCCGCCGTCCTGGCCTCGGCGGCGGGGCACTGAGGGCAGGGGCTCGGGGGGTTGATCACCCGTCCGAGTGGTTTGAGGGGCGCGCCACCGGAACCCCAGAGGCTTGGCACGCCAGACTGAGCCGCTGTTGCAGAGATCAACTCCCCTCACCCATGGAGGCTTTCGATGGCCGGCTGGGACTACTCCGACGTCGGGCTGCCGACGGACCCGCTACAGATCACCAGCATCACCGTCACCCCGGACCCACCCCTCCCGGGTAAGACCAACGTCTTCACCATCAACGCCACCGCCCAGGAAGAGATTCAGGACGGTGCCTACCTCGACGTCGTCATCAAGCTGGGCCTGATCAAGCTGATGGCCAAGAAGTTCGACCTCCTCGCCGAACTGCGCGGCGAGGGCAGCCTCCAACTGGCCTGCAGCACCAGCGACGGCAAGAGCCCGATCCCGAAGGGCCCCACGACGCTGACCCTCACCCTGGACCTGTCGAGGGAGACACCGCGGGCGAAGTTCAGCATCAACGTCCGGGGCTACACGGTGGACGACGACGACCTGCTGGGACTCGACGTCAAGGTCGACTTCCTGACCGCCTGACCGCCTGACCCGCGACGCCGCAGGACGCGTCTCTATCCGACGGCCAGAGCCGCCCTCGGCAGCACCGCCGCGACCCGTCCGTCCACCAGCACCGCCACCCCGGGCCGTGCCTCCCCCAGCGCCGCCCGCGCCTCGGCCGGCGACTGCCCGACACCCACCGTCGGCAGCGCCGGCCCGAGCAGCGCACCGCCCACCGGGTCCCCCAGCGGGTCGCCCGGCTTTGCGGAGCCGTCCGTGAGCGCCGCCGCCAGCTCCGCCCGCTCCACCGAGCCGACCACCTCCGCCGCGGCCACCCCGAACGGCCGCGAGGCCCGCGCGAGCACGACCGGCGCCAGCCCGCCCGGCGCGTCGCGCAGCGCCTCCAGCGCCTCGCCGACGGTCGCCCCGGCGTCCACGGCCACCAACCGGCCCCCGTCGAGCAGGCCCCGCAGGCTCTCTCCCTCCTCTTCCAGGAACCCCCACTGCCGCATCCAGGCGTCGCTGTGCACCTTCGACAGGTACGAACGCCCCGAGTCCGGCAGCAGCACCACGACCAGGTCCTCCGGCCCGAGCTCCCGCGCCACCCGCAGCGCCGCCGCCACCGCCGTCCCGGAGGACGGACCGGCCAGGATGCCCTCCTCCCGCGCCAGCCGGCGCGCGGTCAGCAGCGATTCACGGTCCGGAATCCGCTCGAAGGCGTCGACCACCTCCGACCGGTAGGCCTGCGGCCAGCGGTCCTCGACGGTCTCGGGGTGCAGGAAGTGCCCGATGCTCTCGACGTACCAGGGGCTCCCGTCGCCGCCCCCGTACATCGAGGACTCCGGGTCCGCGCCGACGACCCTCACCGCACCGCCCGAGGCCTCCTTCAGGTACGAGCCGGTGCCGGTGACGGTGCCGCCGGTTCCGACCCCCGCGACGAAGTGGGTGATCCTCCCCTCGGTCTGCTCCCAGATCTCGGGGCCGGTGGTTCGCACATGGGCATCGGGGTTGGCCAGGTTGTCGTACTGGTTGGCCAGCCAGGCGCCGGGGATCTCCTCCTCCAGCCGCCGGACCAGGTTGAACAGGTGCTGCGGGTCCTCCTGCGGCACGGAGGTCGTCGCGTGCACCACCTCCGCGCCGTACGCCCGCAGGATGTCGGACTTCTCCGCCGACGACTTGTCGGACACCCCGACGATCACCCGGTACCCGCGCTGCCGCCCGACGATGGTCAGGCCGATGCCGGTGTTCCCGGAGGTCGCCTCGATGATCGTCCCGCCGGGCTTCAGCAGACCGTCCCGCTCGGCGGCCAGGATCATGGAGAGCGCGGCGCGGTCCTTGACGCTGCCGCCGATGTTGAGGAATTCGGCCTTGGCATAGATCGGCGCGGCGCTGTCCGCGCCCAGCCGGGCGAGGCGGAACAGCGGCGTCCCGCCGATCCCGTCGAGAACGGATTCGTGAACTGCGGCCATCTGGCGGCCCCTTTCGCTAGTCGTCCGCCCCAGACTGCCCAGGCCGGCGGCCCGTTATTGAGGCTTCGCCACATTGTCGGTGGCGGCAGGTCGCGGGAATGAATCACAGGACCTCGTGGCTGTCGGATCACGTCGGGGTGATCACAGTGCCCCGACCCCGTGTGAGCAGTCTTGAGGGAGTGTCAGCGTCATGTCCGATACACAGCCTGCCGCCGAGCGCGTGCGCGTCTCCGCGGAGCCCGACTGGTACGAGTCGGCCGGCATATCGCTCGGCGTCCGGGTCGGGAACCTGGTCTTCACCTCGGGGCAGGCGCCGATCGATGCCCAGGGCGCCACGGTCGGCGCAGGGGACTTCGAGGCGCAAGCCCGTCAGGCGCTCGCCAATCTGTCGACGGTCCTGACGAACGCAGGTTCCAGCCTGGCCGAGGTGGTCAAGGCGACGGTGTTCGTCACCGACATCACCCAGCAGGACGTCTTCGCCAAGCTGCGCGCAGAGCACTTCCCGGACAAGCCCCACCTCGCGGAGTCGTTCGTGGAGGTCTCCTCACTCGCCGACCCTGCGTGGATGATCGAGATCGAGGCCATCGGACTCGTCCGGTGATGCCGGGCGTCGACACCCGTCTCTGCCTCTGGGCGTGAACAGGGGCGCGCGGCCGCCCGTACGCGCCCCGCAGCTCAGCCGCACTCCAAGGTGCGCAACGCTGCGGCCCGCGCCCGCCCCGCCGACGGGGTGTGTGCAGAGAGTGACCGATCGTCAGATCAACGGACCGAAGACACCGCGCTCCCAGTGGCCGAGCCAGGAGGCCGTACGGGAGGGCAACTCCTCGTCCTCCGTGGACTCGTCGTAGGGGAGCATGGCGGTCGGCGCGAACCAGCCCTCGCGCGGCTCGATGCGGATCCGCAGCAGGCCGACCGGCTTGTGCTGGGACAGGCACATCCGCAGGTCTTCGGTGTGCGGGTGGTGGGTCTCGTAACGGTCGCGCACGGTACGGCAGACCGACAGGATGTTGCTGGTCGAGAGGAGCAGGTACCGGGTGCCGGGGCCGAGGTTGACGCAGAGCCGGCGGCGGGAGGTCCGGCGCTCGGCGTACGGCAGGTTCTCGTGGTGGTCGATGTGCACGCCGGGGCGCAGGCCGGACTCGGGAAGGCGGTGGGTGACGGGCTCGCCGGGCGGGTCGTCGGTCTCGCCGAGGGGGACGGGGTGGGGGTCGCCGAGCTCGCCGACCAGGGCGGCGAGGGAGTGGCGGTCGGTGACGGTGTCGGGGAGGCGGAAGAACTCGACCAGGCCGCTGTCCTGGGTGAAGATGCTCGGCGCGTACCGCTCGGGGTGGTCCTCGGGCAGCGGGGACCAGTCGCCGGCGGGCAGCACGGCACCGCTCTCGTAGCCGGGTTCGAGGTGGAGGCGCTGTCGGACGCCGCCGATCTCGCACCGGTCCAGGAAGGCGGCGGGGTCGCGGAAGGCGATCGCGGCGGGGTGGATGTTGACCATGGGTCTTCCTCGGTCAATCGTCGTGGTCGGAACGGTCGTTACGGTCGTTACGGTCGTTACGGTCGTCGTCGTTGCGGCGCGTGATGCCGGTCATGAGGGCGGCGGCCAGGGTGGTCCACCAGACGACGTCGGCGGTGGCTGGCTCGCGCGCCGGGACGAGGTCCGATGCGAAGCAGGCGAGGGCGAGGCTGGCCGCGGTGACAGCGGCCGTGGAAGAGAGCTTGATCGGGCTCAACTCCTGAGCAGGACGCGCGCCCAGACCCGCTTGCCCGCGTCACGGCGGGCGATGACGCCGAAGTCGAAGGCGAGCTGACGGACGAGTTCGATGCCGCGGCCGCCTTCGGTGAAGCGGCGGGGGCGCGACCGGCGGAGCGAGAGGTCGCCGCGCGGATCCCAGACTTCGAGGCGGCAGTCGCCGTCGAACTCCTGGAGGTAGAGGCGGACTTCGCCGTGCCCCTGACAGGCGTGCACGACGGCGTTGGTCACGAGCTCGGAGGCGATGAGGACGAGGTCGTCCACGGGTTCGCCGCTCCAGCCCCAGGAGGTCAGCTGGGCGTGGATGAGACGGCGGGCGGTACGGACCGAGGTCGAGTGCTCGGTGAGGACGGTCTCCCAGGTCTGGAGGACCGGGTTACGCATGGTGGACATGGGTCACCCCACACCTTCAGTGGCGTGTTCGTGCGGTCACGTTGAGTGTGGGGCATCTCAATTCGAACCTGCAACCCGAACGGAACAACAAATCCGTGGATCTTGAAACGAGTTGAGCCACCTGCGCATCATGGCGACACTGGACCCACACTCAGAGGGAGGGGCGCCACTTGAGCAAGGACCTGTCAGCGATCAGGCAGATCCGCCTCGGCGACGAGCTGCGAAACTGGCGGCTGTACAACAACAAGACCTTGACCGAGGTGACCGCCGGCCTGAAGGGTTGGAACGCTGCTCGCCTCAGCAGGATCGAGCGAGCCCACCAGCAGATCAGCGCATCCGACCTCAAGACACTGCTCGATCATTACGGCATCGAGGGCCAGGAGCGCGAGGATTTCGAGAGTCTGCTCAGCGACGGCCCCACGAGGCAGTGGTGGCGCAACCTCGACTTCGCGGACTCGATCACCGCCGCCTTCGCCGAGTACCTCGCGTTGGAGTCCGACGCATCTCACATGCA
This sequence comes from Streptomyces sp. 1114.5, assembly GCF_003635085.1. Taxonomy (NCBI): domain Bacteria; kingdom Bacillati; phylum Actinomycetota; class Actinomycetes; order Kitasatosporales; family Streptomycetaceae; genus Streptomyces; species Streptomyces sp. 1114.5. The sequence goes on along the minus strand of NZ_RBXE01000001.1, from coordinate 3,798,726 downwards.
GGAGTACTTCCTGTCCGCGTTCCCTGGCCTTCTCCAGACCGAGGGCTACGCGAAGGAGATGATCGCAGCGGGCCTGAGTGCTCCCAACGAGGAGCAGATCGAGACCGCCGCTGAAGTCCGGATACTGCGTCAGCGTCGGCTCGCCACCGAGCCGGTACTCACCTTCGACGCATATTTCGGTGAAGTAGCCCTTCTGGTCGCCGGCGACCAGAAGGTGTTGGCTGAGCAGATTCGCCACACGATCAAGGTCGCTCAGTATCCCAACGTCACCGTGCGCATGGTCCCTCTGAGTGCAGGGCGGCAGGGCATTCTCACCTCTGGGCTCGTCCTCATGCGCTTCCCGGACGAGCCCTCCGACGGCTTCGTCTTCGTCGAAGCCGTCGGAGGTATGCTCCCGCGTAGAACGGGACGCGACGTGCGGCGAGCCGAAAGGGCATTTGCCCGCGTGAAGCGGTGCGCGCTGTCCCCGGAGGACACCATCGCAGCCCTTGAACGCAAGTTGGAAGAGTTGACGTGAGCGAAAAGCGCGACCCCTACGGCCACGATCCCGCCTCTGCCGCCTGGGTCAAGTCCCCCTTCTCTGGGGACGACAACGGCAGTTGCGTGATCATCGCGCGTTTCGACAACGGTGACGTCTGGATCGGCGACGACAAGAACCCCGACCGTCCCCACCTCGCCTTCGACCAGGCCGAATGGACCGCCTTCGTCCAGGCCATCGAAGCCCGCGACCCCCGCTTCACCGCCTGACAACCCCCGGGCGGGGGAGTGGGAAGTCGGCGGGTCCGACTTCCCACTCCCCCGCCCGGGGGGTGCCGCCCGGTCCCCGCGCATGACGCCCGCACTGCCCGCGGTACCGCAGAGTGAAGTCGACGACGCCGACGACACCGAAGTGGGCGGGCATGGCACCCCAGTTGGCACTCCGTTTGGCACCGAAGACCGCGCGCAGCGCCGTCCCCCTGGCGGGCGCCCTCGCGCTCCCCTACATCGCGCTGAAGACGTACTGGGCGGCGGGCGGCCGGGCAGGCGTGGCCGACGGCTTCGACGTGGCGGACGAGTTCGCACGCAACGGCGCGCCCACCGCCCTGGTCTGGCTGGAGCGCCACGGCGTCGACTTCACCGCCGTCCTCGCGCTGATCGGCGTCGCGCTCGCCCCGACCTGGGCCGGCACTCTGCTGATCCCGTACGGCCCGCTCACCGGCTGGGTGGCTCCGGTCGGAGCCGCCGCCTTCGTCGGCATCGGTACGGCGCTGGGCATCGCCGCATGGCCGCACCGCCCGTCGGCCGCGCGATGACCACCCGTCACCACCGTCCCGGATTCGGCGAATACCGCTTCCATCTGCTCGGGATCTGCCCTGCGGCGCAGGGCAGATCCCGAGCCGTGGTCACCGTGCGCGGGGCGTGTCACCTCCGATACCGCTGCGCCACTGCGGCGAAGGCGGCCTTGGGTTCCCATTCCATGTCGGGGTAGGTCTGTCCCCGGCGCCCTTCGAGGAGTTTGACGATGCCCAGGCCGGCCCGGTCGAGGTCGTCCCGGGGGTCGCCGTCCGGGCGGTGGGGGTAGCCGGGCAAGGCGAACAGGAACACGAACGCGCTGTCCACGCCCTCGGTCTCGAAGATCTCCAGCAGTTCGCTCAGGTATGCGGCCTGGCCGGCCTCGTCACGCTCGTACACGCCGTTCAGCCGTACCGGGGCCTTGGTCTCCGGGTCGTGCTCGACCACTTCCAGTACCCGCCCACCGCGGTCTCCCGCGCCGCGGTAGGCCGCGGTGCCGAACCCGGTGATGGCGAGTGGCTTCGGGCCCTGGGCCAGGGTGCGCACCGCTTCCCGGAACCGGTCGGCGACCTCGGCGGAGCGGATCAGCTCGAACGTCATCATGTCGAAGGGGGTCCAGTCGACCTGTTCGAACTGGATGGATGCGTAGGTGAGCTTGCCCTGGAAGTGCTCGCGGACCGTGGCCGCGGCGTCGCGGAGGAATGCGTTGATGCGCACGCCGAGTTCGCGCATCGCAACGGATCGCTGCTCGGGTCGGCTCATCAGCTGCTCGACCCGCTCCTCGGGGCTCTCTCCGGGCAGGAACCCGCGGTTCATCACGCTCAGCTCGACCCCTGCGACGAACACGACGGTGGCCCCCTGCTGCCGGAGCCGTTCCGCGCGCTCGGCGCAGTCGCGGAAGAGCGTGAGGATCTGGTCCGGATTCAGCTCCAGCGGATAGGGCGAGAACCAGACCTCCAGGCCGAGTTCGGCGGCGGCATCGGCGGCCAGTTCCATTCGGTCCGGGTCGCCGCCGATGATCTGGACCGCGTTGCAGTGCAGGTCGTCGCGGATGATGGCGAGTTCACGCCGGACCACCGCGGGGTCTAAGTGCTCGCGGGATGTCTGGCCGTGCACGACGAATCCGGTGTCGTAGGTCATTCCTCTTGCTCGCATGGCGACGTCCTCTCGGTCGGTCTCGGTCGGGTCGAGGCTGACAGGAAACTTGCGTGCGCGCAAGTTTGCGTGCACGCATCCCTGTGTGGAACGCTGTCACCGTGACGACACCACCACCAGGGCTGCGGGAGCGGAAGAAGCAGGCCACGCGCGAGGCGCTACGCGAGGCGGCCCTGCGCCTGGCTGTTGAGCGCGGACTGGACCAGGTGCGGGTCGAGGACATCGCGGGGGCGGCCGGGGTCTCGCCGCGCACCTACAACAACTACTTCGCCAGCCGCGAGCAGGCGATCGTCTCCGCTGTCACCGCGGACCGGGAGGCGCGCATCGCGGCATCCGTCGCGGCCCGGCCCGCAGGAGCCCGCCTGGCTGACGCCGTCACCGAAGCAGTGGTCGAGCAGTACACGAACACCGGTGAGCACGAACACGAGGCGCTGCTGCTGATCACCACCCAGCCCGCGCTGCGCGACGCGTTCCTCGACGCCACCGCCGGCATCGAGCCCCCTCTCACGGCGGTGATCGCCGAACGCCTGGCTGACGCCGGAGCACACACAGCCCGCGTGCTCGCGGCGAGCGTGGCCGCGGCGGTTCGCATCGCACTGGAAGGCTGGCTCCAGCCGGCCGGGAGCGCAGGGGCGGCCGGGAGTTTCTGCGCCGGAGGACTGGTCGTGCCCTCCGGCTCACTGCCCGACCAGCTCCGGACGGCACTGGCCCCGCTCGCACCCGCGTTCGACGCCGCCGAGCGACGCACCCAGCCGTGAAGTCGACCCACCTGGGGCATCCGCTGGACAGACAACCTGCCGATTCAACGTAGATGATGGTCGCCGGGCACCGAGGCGGCCGCGCTGATCGTGCCGAGCCTGGCCGGCTCCCTGCGGGCCGTCCTCGACCAGCGCAAGGTCCTGGAGAAGCGGATCCAGGCTTGCCGCCGCGACCCGCAGTTCCGGCTCCTCCATACGCGGCGAGCACCCCTCGCGCCGGGGCAACAAGCAGCTGAAACGGGCGTTCTTCCTGGCTGCGTTCGCCTCGCTCAGCGACCCGGCCTCCCGCGCCTACTACGACAAGAAGATCGGCCGAGGAAAACGGCACACCCAGGCCCTCCTCTGCCTGGCCAGACGCCGGGTCGACGTCCTGTTCGCCATGCTCCGCGACGGAACCTTCTACGAATCCCGGGTGGCGGCAGAGGTCAGCTGAACTGCGGGTCCGCCATCAGCACCACGCGATCGGCCGCGAGGTCAAACCCGAGCACCGGGTTCCCGTAGTCGCCTTCGGCGGTCATGGCCACCGGCTTGCCCAGTCGCCGACCGACCGCCGCCAGGAACCGGCACAGAGTGTCCACTCCCTCCTGGCCCTGCAGCTCGCGAAGGTCGACATCGAAGTCGATCTCCTCGGCAGACATCGGACGGAAGATCGCCAGCACGCCCGGAACCGGTCAGACCTGAAGGTTGACCGTCTCGGCGCCGGCCGGACGCGACAACACCTCCGCTGCGGGAGGCAGCGGCACGGCGACGCGGCCCTCCAAGTACTCCCACGCCCAACCGCTCGACCGGACCAGATCGAACACCGCCTGCCAGTCATCCACCGAAGTGCCTTCCACGGACACGTCCGGCAGAGCACCGATCAGGTCAGGATCGAAGAAGTTCCTGACGTCGTCCCACAGCAGATCCGGCATCCCGCCATGCTGCCCTCCAACGCCACCCGAACGCAGCCCGATTTTCCTTGACGAACCCCATAGAGGCACCCCCCGGCGAGGAGTGGGAAGTCGGACCCGCCGACTTCCCACTCCCCCGCCCGGGGGTGCTGCCCGGTCCCCGCGCAGGACGCCCGCACTGCCACCGAGCCTGCAGGGTGAAGTAAGGCCCTTCGTCGGCATCGGAACGGCAAGGCATGCCGAAGGGCGGCCCCCGCCGGTTTGCCGGGGCCGCCGAAATCACCTGTCCTGTCCGTGACTCCACGGATTCGCAGGAACCTTCCCGAGCAGCGCGCCGGCGTCAGGCCGTCCGAATCCGGTCCCGCCGCTCCGACCGCGCCTCGAACCCACCACTACCAGCGGCAAGCCGCCCGAGCGTCATAGACCACCTTCAAGCACGTGGGCTAACGTTGGTCGCATGTCGGGAGAACCGCCGGAGCTGCGAGCCTCGCACGCGGACCGGGATCAGGCCGTGGACGTCCTGCGTCTGGCCGCCGGCGACGGCCGGCTGAGTACCGATGAGCTCGAAACCCGTGTGGAAGCCGCGCTTTCGGCTCGGACCATCGGCGAACTCGCCTCGCTCACCTCTGACTTACCGGCCGCCAAGCAGGCCGAGGAGGTGCTCCACATCAACCAGCGCTTCGGCCGGTTCGAACGCACCGGCCGATGGACCGTGCCTCGGCGAATCGCGTTCGGCACCCACTTCTGCCGCGTCATCCTCGACTTCACCGAAGCAGAGATCACTCATAGCACCCTGCACATCGACATCGATGCGCAGGGCGGGAAGCTAGTCCTGGTCACCAAACCCGGCATAGTGGTGGACACCACCGAGCTCAATGTGGAGTTCGGCAAGATCAAGGTCAGGCCGCCCGTCGACTCAGGCATACCACTCCTGGTCCGTATCGAACTGGTTGGCGCGGCCCGCCACATCCGCGTTGTGGAGCAGTTCGTCACATCCGAGGTGGCGCGCAGGGCCCGGCGCACATAACGATCTACGGCAGCCGCACCTTCCCGAGCGCCGTCGTCGCTACCCCGGACGCCTGCGCATACCGGACCGGGCAGCACTCGCGGGCGTGATGTACGTGCTGCGTATCGGCGTTGCCGGCGGCGGCTCCGCCTCCACCCGGTAGGCTTCTGTTACAACTACTGGGCCCGCCAGGAGACTTCAGCACATGCGGCGGTCCAACCGGCTCGTGGGCACGGCACTTCTCCCCACGGCCGGCCTCGCGACCGCACGCACCGGCGGCGGCACCGCACCTCAGGGCGGAGACGGGCCGTGGGCCTTGAACGGGCTCGTCGCCACGTCCGCCAGTGAGCCGATCCAGCGCAGCATCGATGCGCGGCCGTCCAAGGGGGCTGCGAAGGTCCTTGGGATTGCCGGGATTTCGGGCACCGACGTGATCCTCTCGGTGAGGGACGGTGCCTGCCAGGTGGCGCTCCTGCCGGACTCCCTGACCGAGCCGACCACGACCGCTCCGACGTCGCTCGGATCACCTCGACCGACTGGCCGTACCGGATAGAAGTCAGGTGATTCGCTGCAGTTCTGGCGGGAAGCCCAGGACGCGGTGCTCGCCGTCGGCCTCCCCGAGGCCATCCATCGGCCGGCCCCGTAGCACAGCAGCTCCTGAGGAACCCTGGCCAACCCGCACACCCCTCCCGATCGCCGCCCGAGTCCGTCACACCCGCCCCACCCGCCCCGACGTGGCGAAATCCCCTCGTCACGACCGCTCCGCTCCCGTAGCGTGGTCCGGTCGATCTTGAGGTCAGAACGGGGCACCACATCATGCAGCAGTACCAGGGCTGGGCCGACGAGCGCTTCGGTGCCGTCGCCGACGTCTTCGCGCGCAACTTCGCCGAGTTCCCCGAACTGGGCGCCGCCGTCACCGTCTTCGTCGGCGGCCGCAAGGTGGTGGAGCTGTGGGGCGGCACCGCCGACGAGCGGACCGGGCGGGCCTGGACGCAGGACACCCTCGTACCCGTCTTCTCCTGCGCCAAGGGCGCGGTGAGCATCAGCGCCCACCTGCTCGCCCAGCAGGGCCGCCTGGACCTGGACGCCCCGGTCGCGCGCTACTGGCCCGAGTTCGCGCGAAGCGGCAAGCAGGAGATCACCACCCGGATGATCCTCGGCCACCGCGCGGGCATCCCGGCCCTCGACGCGGTGCTCTCCTTCGAGGAGATCGCTGCCTGGACGCCGGTGATCCGGGCGATCGAGGCGCAGCAGCCGCTCTGGGAGCCGGGGACGACGTACGAGTACCACGGCCATGTGCTCGGCTTCGCGGTCGGCGAGGTGATCCGCCGGATCACCGGCCTCACCCCGGGGGCGTTCCTGCGCAAGGAGATCGCCGAACCGCTCGGCGGACTGCCGGTCTGGATCGGCCTTCCGGAGAGCGAACTCCGGCACGTGGCCCGGCTGGTGGAAGCCGAGGGTCGTCGTCCGATGCCGGGCCCGGAGCACCTGCTGACCCGGATCGTGACGATGAACGGCGCGCTGGTCTTCCCCGGCCTGGACGTTCCGCACGGGTGGAACGACCCGGCGCTGCACGCGATCGAGCTGCCCGGCGCGGGGGCCGTCGCCTCCGCGACGGGGCTGGCCGGCCTGTACGCGGCGGCGGTGACCGGCCTGGACGGCTCGCCCCGGCTGCTCTCCCGCGAGACGGTGACCGACGCGGTGCGCGAAGTCTCCGCCGGCGCGGGCTTCCTGGGCTTCGACATGGGGGCCCGCTGGGGTTCCGGGGTGCTGCTCGACTCCCCCGCCTTCCGCAGGCTGCTCGGCGCGCGCAGCTTCGGCAATGACGGCGCCGGCGGCCAGTTCGCCTTCGGTGACGACGAGTTCGGCGTCGGCTTCGCCTACGTCGCCAACCGGATGATCGGCCACGGCGACGCCCGGGCGAACCGGCTGATCGAGGCGGTGCGCGGGTGCCTGGGGTGACGGACTTCCTCGGCCGGCTGACCGCGCTCGCCCTCACCGGCGGCCTCGGCGATCTGCGCTACGACGCCTCGCTGCCCGAACTCGCCGCCCGCTACGGCGATCCGTGGGACGGCGGGCGGGTCCACAAGGAGTCGCGCTGGCCGCACGCCTTCGGCTGGGGAGACGCCCAGACGGTGTTCTGCCGCTGCCGCCGGCTCCGCAGCCTCTCCCTGCCCACCTGGCACGGTGAGCTCGAACTCCCCGAGGGCGACGGCGGGTTCGGCACGCTGGACACCCGTGTCACCGAGTCCGCCCTGGTCGCCGCGCTCACCGCCGCCGGCTGCAGCTGGGAGACGGTGACCTACGAGAACATCCCCGGCCAGCGCACCCTGGAGGTGGCCCCGGCCGAGCAGCTGCGGGTCGCCTTCGTCCTCGTGGACCGGATCGGCCACGACGAACCGCCCCTGGGCGACTGGCTGTTGCACAAGACCGGTCTCTGGGGCTACGACCACCCCGACTGCCCCGAGCCGGACCGTACGCTGCCCGACGACGGCTGGGGCGCTGCCGAATCCTGAGCCGACGGCGGGCCGTTCCCACCCCCGTGGGGAACGGCCCGCCGCCCGGCCCGGTACGGCGAGGGCCCTACTTCAGCAGGAAGTCGTACACCGCCTGCCGCCCGGCCGGGTTCGCCGCCCGGGACTGCACCGAGTGCGCCGCCCCGGGGACGATCACGATCTGCGGGTCGTGCGCCTGCGCGGCCTCCTCGTACAGCCACTCGTACGGCGTGGAGAGGTCCCGGTCACCGCCGATCAGCAGCACCGGCACGTTGGGCAGCTTGCGGTGCGCGGGCGGCGTCGGCGGCACCGGTTCGCGCGGCCAGTCCAGGCAGACCAGCAGGCTGCCGAGCCCGGTGGCGGTCGCCGCGTCGTACGGCCAGGTCTGTTCGGTGGTCAGCCGCTGCCGGGTGCGTTCCAGTGCGGCCGCCCGGCCGGCGACCGGGGTGTCGGTGGTGCCCCACGGGAAGTGCGAGTCGGCGCACAGGGTGGCGGCGTGCAGGCCCTGGCTGAGGAATTCGGCGGGCGCGGCGTCGTTCTTGTGCACCTCGTCGATGAAGGCCTGGAGCTTGGCCGGCTGCCCGGCGGCGGCCTCGTGCAGGGCTTCCGGCACCCCGCCGTAGTCGGGGTCGGCGAACTCGTAGCTGGTGAGCGCGTCGAGGATCTGCGCCCCGTTGCCGTACCTGCGGACGGTGGCGGCGAGGTCGGCGGCCGGGTCGGTGGTGCAGCCGGTGGCCTGGCAGGCGGTGTGCAGGACGCGGGCGGTGGCGGGCAGCGCGCCCAGGTCGAGCGGGTCGAAGCCGCGTTGCGGCACCACCGAGTCGAGCACCAGCCGGGCCACGTGGGCCGGGTGGGCGAGGGCGTACCGCTCGGCGACGAAGGTGCCGTAGGAGACGCCGTCGATGGTGAGGCGGCGGTCGCCGAGGGCCTGGCGCAGGAGGTCCATGTCGCCGACGGTGTCCGCGGTGCCGTAGTGGCGGGCGTTCGGGCCGAGGGCGGCGGCGCAGTCGGCGATGGACTGCTTGCGGGGCACGGCGAGGTCGGAGGAGCCCATGTCCTCCTGCAGCCCGGGGCACTGCAACGCGCGTTCACCGGTGCCGCGCTGGTCGAACATGACCAGGCGGTAGTCCTTGAGGACGGGCGTCAGCTTGCTCGCGACCCGCCGGATCAGCGGTACGCCGGGCTGGCCGGGGCCGCCGGTGAGGAACAGCAGGTCGCCCTTGGGGGCGTCGGCGTTGCCGGTCATCGCCACGTCGAGCTGGAGGGAGCCGGGGGTGGCGCCGCTGTGGTCGAGCGGCACGGTGATGGTCCCGCAGGTGAACTCGGGCGCCCCCTGGCAGGGCGCCTGCCCGGTGATCCCGCCGGACTTCCCGGTGATCCCGCCGCCGGGCCGGGCCGCTCCTGCGGCCGGCGCCGCGACGGCGGGGGCGGCCAGGGTGGTGCCAGCGACCACCGCGACGGCGCCCAGCAGGGCGGCGACACGGCCGCGCGTGCTCGTCATGTTCGTCCTTCCGTTCGCACCGCGTCCGTGCTGACGCGGTCACGGAAAACAGCTTGAGCCGGGGCGGTCCCGAACGCGAGCATTCGTGTCAGGATTCGACCAGAGTCGAAAGGTCGGAGCCGAAAGGGCGCCGCACGGCAGTCGAATCCGGCGGTCCCCAGGCGATCTCCCACGGACAGGACGGCATGATCCGACTCACCATCGACTCGGCCGGGCTCGCCCGCACCCGCTTCGTGGTCTCACCGCTGCATGAGGCCGTCAACACCCTGATGGCCTTCTCGCTCAACTCCCGTACCGGCCCGTACGCCTGGGTCGGCCGCACCCGCCGGGTGCTGCGCCGGGAGAAGCTGGAGCTGCTGGCGGGGCTGGCTCTGGACCAGCCGGGCGGCTACATCCCGGACTTCCTCTCCCCGCACCCGGCCGGGCCGGAGCCGACGGTGGCGGAGCAGCTGGAGGCCGTCCGCCGGGCCGACCCGGAGCGGGTGCGGGCGGAGCTGGAGACCGTCCGGCACGGCCTGCCCGCCGCCAACCTGGTCGGCCGTCAGGTGCCGGACGTGGTGCTGCGCGCCGTGCAGCGCGGCCCGCGCTACTTCGCCGAGCGGGTCGCCGACGAGCTGGGCCGGTACTGGGAGGCGGCGCTCGCACCGTACTGGCCGGACGCCCGGGCGGTGCTGGACGCCGAGGTCGACGAGCGGGGCCGCTTCCTGGCCCGGTACGGGACCGGTTCGCTGTTCAACTCGCTCTCCCCGGAGCTCTCCTGGGCGGACGGGCTGATCCGGTTGGAGAGCCGCTTCGAGGTGACGATGCCGGCCCGGATGGTGCTGCTGATGCCGACGCTGGTGAGCCGGCAGATCCACGTCATCCTGGACCCGGTCGACGGCTGCCACCGGGCGCCGACCTTGATGTACCCGGTCGCCAAGCCGCCGGCCGTCCCGCGTACCCCCACTCCGGCGCTGGCCCAACTGCTCGGGCCGACCCGGGCGGACCTGCTCGCCGCCCTGGTCGACCCGACGACCACCGTCGACCTGGCAGCCCGGCACTTCCTGAGCGCGGGCACCGTCTCGTACCACCTGGGCGTGCTGCACCGCTCGGGTCTGGTCAGCCGGATGCGCAGCGGCCGGGAGGTGCTGTACCGGCGGACGCCGCGCGGCGAGGAGCTGCTGGCGACCCGCTGACGCCGCAACCGGTCCCGGGCGTTCCGTCGCGTCAGGCCGGGGCCCGCCCGCGGCTTCAGGCCGGCGCCCGCCTGCGGCTTCGGGTCGGCGCCCGCTCGCGGCTTCAGGCCAGCGCCCGCGGCAGGACCACCCGCACCCACTCCTCCGGCTGCGACAGGTGCGGGGCGTGCCCGGCGCCGACGTACAGGTGCCGCTCCGCCTTCGGCAGGGCGAGGTCGATGAGGTCCAGCACCTCCCCGAACATCGGGGCGCTGTCGTCGCTCTGCGTCAGCAGGGCCGGGTCGGGGTAGCGGGCCAGCCCGGTGAGGTCGAGGTCGAGCGCGTCCGGGTCGCGCAGCTCGTCGAGGTAGGTCGGCGCGTTGCGGATGTAGGTGTGCCGGATCGGCGCGGGCAGCTGCTCCCAGGCGCCGGGCCCGAAGGCGAGGCTGTCCACGTACAGTTCGGCGGCCGCGGCCGATTCGGCCTGTTCCAGCAGCTCACGGACGGCGGCGATCCGGTCGGCGAAGGCGGTGCCGATCGGGCGCAGGTCCGGGTCGGCGAGCAGGATGCCGGTGCCCGGCGGCTCGTGCCCGGCGATGCCGCGGAGCAGGTCGGGGCGGGCGGCGGCGAGCCGGAGCGTGACCAGCGCGCCGTAGGAGTCCCCGTAGACGAAGGCGGGCCCGAGGCCGAGCTCGTGGATCAGCCCGGCCAGGTCGGCCGCGTCCTCGTGGACCGAGCCCTGGGTGAGGGAGTCCTCGCTGCGGCTGTGTCCCCGGCGGTCGTAGGCGACGACGGTGGTGGACTCGGACAGGCCCGGCATCACCCGCGCCCAGGAGTCCCCGTCGCTCCACGAACCGTGCACCAGGACGACACCGGGGCCCTGCCCGCGGGCCTCGTAGTGCAGCGTCACCCCGTTCACGCTGATCTCGGCCATCAGAGCCTCCCGATCTCGGCGGTGCTCCCCCACCAGCCTGACACAACCGCCCGGAAGGCTCAGGTCCCGCCGGTGGGAGGCCTGCTCCCCCGTACCGGGGAGGACCGGGACGAAGATCATCCTCACGTGTGATCCCGCTGCGTCACGGCCGTGCCAGGCTCGGTGCATGCCCTACGTCGTACGCCGGATCGCCGCCGAGGAGTGGCGGGAACTCCGCGAGATCACGCTGGAGGCGCTGCAGGACTCCCCCGGCGCCTTCCACCTCTCCTATGCCGACGCCGCTGCCCGGCCCGACGGCCACTGGCAGCGGCAGGCCGCCGCCGAGGCCACGGCCGAGAACGGCTCCGCCACCCTCACGGTCCGTGACGAGGCCGGGAGCTGGGTGGGAATCGCGGGGGTCGAACCCGTCCCCGACGTCCCCGACACCGTGTGCGTCCGCTCCGTCTACGTCGCCCCGGCCCACCGCGGCGCCGCCGGCCCCGCCGTCGACCTCGTGCACGCGACGATCCGCCACGCGCGGGACCACACGGACGCACGGTGGCTGACCCTAGGAGTCAACGAGAGCAACGGGCGGGCGCTGGCCTTCTACCGGCGGCTGGGCTTCGAGGACACCGGCAAGGTGATCCCTTACGTCCGGAACCCGGCCGAGCGGGTCTTCATCCTGGGCTACCCGGACTTCCGGTCCTGACCCGTCCTCGCGTCACCCGGCGTCACCAGATCACCCGCGTCACCAGGTCACCCGGCGCCACCAGATCACCCAGCGCCACCGCGTCACCCGGCGTCACCTGGTCACCCGGCGCCACCGCGTCACCCGGCGTCACCAGATCACCCGGCACCACCGGCAACGGGCCCTCAGCCCATCCCGCGCACCGGCGGCTCGTCCCGCGTCCCGTCCTCCGCCACCACCGCGAACCGGTCCGGCCCCGCGACCGACAGGTCCACCGGGTAGAGCGAGGACGTGCCGTTCACGTCCAGCTCGGCGCTGCGCCGTCCGGTCGCCGCGTCGACCCGGACGATCCGGCCGCGCGTCATCGCCCACACCGAGCTCCCGTCCACCACCAGGCCGGTCACCTGGTCGTCCAGCCCCGCCGTCCACCGCTGCCCGCCGTCGGCGAGCGAGTACGCCACGAGGCGGCCGGTGGCGCTGCGGCTCGGGTGCTTGCCGCCGCTGATGGTGACGTCGCCGGGCTTCTCGCCCGGCACGATGAACAGGTCGCCGACGACCACTCCGCCGAACAGCGGCCGGGCGTCGAACTCGTCGAAGGCGTGCAGCCCGCCCAGCATCACGTCCAGGTCGTACTCCTCGCCGGAGACCGGGATCGACGCCCGCTGCCGCCCGTCCCGGTCGTAGCCGAGCACCGCGTGCGTCCCGCGCTCGCCCTGGGCGTCGACCCAGACCGCGAGCGGGTCGACCGACACCACGGCGAGGTTCTTCAGGCCGCCGTCCGCCGGCAGGGCGATCCGCGACCGCTCCTGCCCGTCGACGGCCGCCAGCGACCGCAGCACGGGCGGCGCGGCGCCGCACTGCGCGACCGTCACCACGTCCTGCGCCCCGCCCGCGACCTGCAGCGGGGCGCAGCCGGGGTCGGCCGTACCGCGCCACAGGTCCGCGCCGTCCGCCAGGCGGACCGCCCGCCAGCCGTCCTTCTCCTGCAGGACGGCCTGCGGCCCGGCGACGGCGACCACGTCCGGCGCCGCCGAGTCCCCGTCCCGGGCGGGCGTGTCCACGGCGGCGGTCCAGCCCTCCTTGCCGTCGGTGAGGCCGAGTGCGGTCACCGCCGCGCACGGCTTGTCGTGCGGCGAGTGGCCGATCAGCCCGATCCCGCCGGCCTCGCCCTGCCCCGTCCCCCGGCTCATCGCGCACACCGAGTCCTGCCCGGGCGGGGTCCACCGCCACACCACGGCGCCGGTGGCGCTCCGGTACGCCACCACCAGGTCGGGCCGGACCCGCACCACCAGGTCCCCGGCCGTCCAGCTGCCCAGCGCGCGGGTCGTGGACGGCCGGTCCAGCGGTGCCGTCCAGGTGTCGTTGACGCCGTCCCCGGCGAAGCAGAGGAAGATCCCCAGCCCGAGCAGTGCTCCCACGGCGGCCGACGGAAACCCGACCCGGGGGTGAATCAAAGCCCAGACGAAGCCCGCACCGCAGGGCATCAGCCCGAGGATGCTGATGATGCCCATGAACGCGAGGCTGTCGCCGCCGAACCCGTTCGCCGGCCCGAACAGCACCGCCAGCCCCATGCTGACGAACATGGCCCCCAGCACCCCGCCGGAGACCACCATCCAGGTCTCCTTGTCCCAGGCGAACCTGTTGCCCCAGGCGAACCTGGCCCTCCACCCCGCCCGGACGACACTGTCCTCGGGCCCACCGGCCATGCCCGTCTCTCCCCTGCGACGCGTCGCCCACCGCAACGAGGCGACGATCTTCGGATCGTCGCAGAGCCCGCCATGATCCGAAACAAAGAGCAGGGAAAACCCCAGCCATCACCTGCACATGAAAGGCCCAAGGTGGGGTGATCCGCACGAATCCCCACTCCGCCCGCGCAGCTCCGCCGGCGCTCCTACCAACGAAAACGGGCCAATCTTGGCCCCTCAGCCTGGGCCGCCCAACCCGCTGGACTGCCGCGCTCCGCAGCCGAGGAGAGTCCGCCATCAGCGACCCTGCCCGCCGCCTGACCCGACCGCGCGCACCCGGGGAACCCGCTGGATCCCCTGGTCACCGACCGGGTCCCCTGGCCCCGGCCGGCGCACCGCGCCCCGTCGCCGGAACCGTAGAATCCGCCTGTACACATCAGGGAGGATTTCGCGTGTTCCGAGCGCAGCGTCCGCGCACCGCAGAGTTGACCCCCCGGCAGGGGGACGGGCCCGTCAACGGCGTCGCCCTGCTGCTACCGGGCGGGTTCATCCGGAGCCACAGCGGACCGCTGAAGGTCGCCGAACGCGGCCTGCGCGACCTCGCCGTCGAACTCACCGACCGCGGCCGACCGCACGGCACCGCCGTCCACCTGCTGCGCTACCGGTACAGCGGCTGGAACGGCGCGGACGCCGACACCGCCGTCGACACCCGGTGGGCGCTCGACGAACTCGCCCGCCGGTACGGCGACGTACCGGTGGTCCTGATCGGCAACTCGCTCGGCGGGCGCGCCGCGTTCTGGTGCGCCGGGCACCCGTCCGTCGTCGGCGTCGCCGGGATCGCCCCCTGGCTGCCCAGCGGCGACGCGGTCGACCAGCTGGCCGGGCGGCGGGTCCTGATCGTCCACGGCACCGGCGACCACAGCGCGGCCAACGCCACCCAGTCCCTGGAGTACGGGCTGCGCGCCCGCGAGGTCGTCCCGGACCTCGCCCGCTACGAGGCCCCGGGCGCCAACCACTACCTGCTCCGCGAGGCCCGCGACATCAGCGCGCTCACCACCGCCTTCACCCTCGCCGCCCTCGGCGCCGAACCCGCCCCGCTCGCGACGGGCAGCGTCTGCACTCGCCTCCCCGTCCGGGTCTGACCCACCCCGACTCCCGGGCCTCCCCTGCCGATCGGCAGGGGAGGCCCGCCGCATTTCCCGCCGGATTCCTGCCGATCGGCACATACGCAACCGCCCCCCGAACCCCCACCCTTGACACCACCAAGCCCAGTCAAGGAGCCCCCATCATGCGCCCTACCCCCACCCCCACTCCCCGCCTCTCAGCCCACCACCACCGGCCGACGCATCACCTCCTCCAGCCAGCCATCACCCCACCCCAGCACCCCCGTCGCGGCCGCCACCCACCACTCTCCACCCCTCCCCCTCTCCACCCACCGGCCCCAACGCCGCCGGAGGCGCGGGCGGGTTCACCTTCGCCTGCTCCGCGAGGAGGTCCGCGAAGGCGACCGTGAGCGGGTCGGGCCGGGTGCGGGTGTAGGCGGTGAGGGTGCGACGGATCGGCGGGTCCGGGCGGAGCAGGGCGCCGTCGAAGTGCGGCGGCACGATGTTGGCGGGCACCAGGGCGGGGCCCAACCCTGCCGCGGCCAACAGCGGTGCGGCGGAGGTCTGTTCGGCGCGGACGGCCGCGCGGGGCTGGAATCCGGCCCGGGCACCGACGCGGTCGAGCAGGTCTGCGAGGCCGTTGTCGGGGGCGTAGTGGACCCAGTCCCGGTCCGCGAGCCGGGCCGGATCCACCGTGCCGCCGGGGCTGTCGGCCAGCGGGTCGTCCGCGGGCAGGACGATCACGAACTCCTCGACCCCGAGTTCGCGGATCGGCCCCTCCCAGCCGGTCGGGGCAGGGCCGATGGCGACGTCGGCGCGGCCCGCGCTCATCGCGGCCTGGAGGCGATCGGCGTGCGGGTACTCGCGCAGTCGGATCCGCACGCCGGGGTGCCGGCGCCGCCAGGCCCGCAGCACGGGCGGCAGGATGCCGAGGCTGACGGAGTAGACGGCCGCGACCTCCAGCTCGCCCTCCTCCAGCCCCGCCGTACGCCGGGCCACGGTGCGCAGGCGTTCCGCTTCGGCGAGCGCGGCACGGGCGTGCGGCAGCACCGCCCGCCCCATCGGGGTGAGCCGTACCGTGCGCGGCAGGCGTTCCAGCAACGGGCCACCGACGGCCTTCTCCAGGGCCCGGATCTGGTGGGAGAGCGCGGGCTGGGTGACGTGCAGCTGCTCGGCCGCGCGTGTGAAGGAGCCGGTGTCGACCACCGTGACCAGGTATTCGAGCTGCCTGAGCGTTGCCATGAACACATTTTATCGTCGGCGTAGAAAACAATCCTTGGACTCATCACCGCAGCTCAGGCGAGGCTCATGGGGTACCGCCGCCGCCCGCAGAACAGCAAAGCGGCGGCTCCTGACCCGAACCGAAAGGAACACTCCCGTGTCCGAGCTCCCCGACCTCCCCAACCCCAGCACCCCCACCGCCCTCACGGGCCGGCGCCTCATCGTCGTCGGCGCCGGCTCCCGCACCGGCCGTGCTCTCGCCAGGGCCGCGTCCGCCGCCGGTGCCGAGCTCGTGCTGGCCGGTCCGGATCCGCGCAAGCTGGAGTGGACGGCCGGTGAGCTGTCCGGCCCGTCCGAGGTGCTCGCCCTCGACCTCGCGGAGGAGCGGTCGATCGCCGAATTCGCCGCCCGGGCCGGCCGGTTCGACCACCTGGTGTCCACCGCCGCGATACCGGCCAACGGCCCGCTGCAGGAGCTCGAAGTGGCCGACGTGCAGCGGGCGTTCTCGGCCAAGGTGATCGGCCCACTGCTGCTGGCCAAGCACCTGGCCGGGCAGGTGTCCGAGGACGGCTCGTTCACCTTCTTCTCCGGTGTGGCCGCGTGGCGCCCGTCCCCCGGCCGCACCGTGATGGCCACCACCAACGGCGCCCTGGCCTTCCTGGTCCAGGCGTTGGCGGTGGAGCTCGCGCCGGTGCGGGTCAACGCGGTCTCCCCCGGCATCGTCGACACCGGTTCCTGGGACGGCCTGGGCTCCGACAAGGAGGCGTTCCTGCGCGGCGTCGCGACTCGCAATCCGGCCCGCCGCGTGGGCAGCCCGGAGGACCTGCTCAAGGCCGTGTTCTACGCGATCGACAACCCGTACGTCACCGGCACCGTGCTGCACGTCGACGGGGGTGGCCGCCTTGTCTGAGCCCCGGCCCGGCACCGCCGCCGCCACCACCACCACCGCCAGCTCCGCCACCCGCCGGCGCCTCGCGCCGCGCACCGCCGCCGTGGCCGCCGCCTTGACCGTCCTGCTGGGCACCACCGCCGCCGCTGCCCCGGCCCACTCGCCCGCCCACTCGCCCACCCATCACCCCGACCCACAGCCCTGGCCCCAGCGCCTGGTCGACCGCTCGCCCGACCTGGTCCAGCCGAAGGCGCTCACCGTGGACCGCTCCCTCGGCGCCCGGCGCGCAGCCCAGGAGGTGCACCTGGCCCAGCAGTTGTACACCTTCTGGAACACCGGGCAGCAGCGGTACCTGGACGCGGCGATCAGCCCGGCCTTCCGGGACAACACGCTCCCGCCCGGCCGCCCGCAGGGCCCCACCGGCCCGGTCCTGGCCTCCCGGACCTTCCGGGCCGCCGTGCCGGACCTGACCTGCGAGCTGTCCGAGGCCCTGGTCACCGGGGACCGGATCACCGCCCGGCTGGTCTTCCGCGGTCACTTCACCGGCACCTTCGACGGTGTCCGGGGCAGCGGCCAGCGCATCGAGTTCAACGCCATCGACATCCAGCACGTCGGCACCGACCGGATCGTGGAGGACTGGCACATCGAGGACAACACGGCCCTGCTGTCCCAACTGGGCGTCACCGGCTGACGCCCGCCTCCCCGACGAGCGGCCGCCGACCGACGCACCGCCACACCGCCACACCGGCGAAATCGCATTGGCGGTCGGCGGCCCCTCCTGCCTATCGTCGGGAGATGACCACCCGAACCTTCCGCATCATGGTGCGCGGCGTCTTCGACGGCCTCACCGAGGAGCAGCGCGCCGAACTCGTCGCCGCCGCGCCCGAGCACGACGTCCTGCGCGCCGCCTTCACCCGTGAGGGCCACCTCAGCTACGACCTCTCCGCCCGCACCGCCTTCACCTTCCGCTTCCTGGACGAGGGCGAGGCCGAGGAGGACATCCTGGAGGCCACCGAACGGGCCGAGCAGTCCGCAGAGAACTGGCTGACCGAACGCGGCTACGGCTACAAGAACCTGCGCTCCCAGGCGGAGGACCTCTCCCAGGCACCGCTCGGCAAACGACAGCGCCGCGCCGCCACCACCATCCGCTGATCCGACCCCCTCCGCCACCTCCTTGGCGGCTCCCTCCGGGGATATACTTGAGCAGTCAAGGAGGTGGCAATGACAGAGCGCACAACCGACCGTACGACCGAGCACACCGAAACCGACCCGAGCCCCGACCCGCTGGACACCGCCCTGCGGCTGGTCCGCGCCCAGACCGCCCTGGTCAAACGATTCGACGCGAGCCTCAGCGGCCTGCACGGCGTGAGCCTGTCCGACTTCACCATGCTGCTCCACCTCGCCCAGGCCCCCGGCGGCAGAATGCGCCGGGTCGACCTCGCCGAAGCACTCGGCCTCACCGCCTCCGGTGTGACCCGCGGCCTCGCCCCACTGGAACGGATCGGCCTGGTCACCCGCGAGGCCGCCGCCCGCGACGCCCGCGTGGCGTACGCCGCCCTCACCCCCACCGGCCGCGACCGGCTCGCCGAGATGCTGCACACCGCCCGCCAGGTCGCCGCCGACCACTTCGCCGCCGCCCAGTGGAGCCCCGACGACCTCACCCGCCTGTCCGCCCTGCTCACCCGCCTCGGCGGCACCGCCCCCGGCCAACGCCTCACCTGACCACCACCCTCCGACGCCACCCCCACCCGACGCCGCCCCTCACCCGCCACGCCGCCTAGGCTGAACCCCCATGACCCGCCCCATTACCACCCCCGACCTCACCGTCGACGGCACCGGCCTGCTCTGCGTCCAGCTCCTGCTCCGACTGCGCGCCCACATCGCCCACCTCCCGGCCGGCGCGGTGGTCCACATCCTCACCACCGACCCCGCCGCCCCACTCGACCTGCCCGCCTGGTGCCACCTCACCGGCCACGACTACCTCGGCCAGGTCCCCCACGAGGCCCCCGGCCATGAGATCTACGCCCTCCGCCTCACCTCCACCCCCACTCCCACGCACCCCACCCGCCCCTGGCACCCCACCCCCACCCCCACCACCCCCTGACGCCCCCACACCCCAGCTCCCCAGCCCCACCTCCCCGACGGAAAATCCCCGCGCACCCACCCCGACCGCCGGTGCAGACGTCCGCCATGCCCGCCGCCGGCCCACCGGGTGATCGCCGAGCACGGCGTCACCGTCCTGACTACCGTCCGCTGCGGAACGTCTGGCAACGAGCCCGAGAACGGCTTAGTCCCGACTTCCGTCGGCCGCCCGGTGTGCCACGATGAGGGAACACGAACGGCCCATGCCCACAGGGAGGTTGACCACCATGGACCCGACCCTCCACTGCCACTGGCACGACAAGAACGGTCAGTGGGCGCTGACCGTCAGCCACAACGGCCACGACTGGGAGCTGTTCGCCGCCACACCCTTCGGGTCCGAGTCCCTACCGTTCGCCGACCCGGACGAGGTCCGCCAGCTCGCCCAGGCCCTGCTGGACCTGCCCGCCGAGCCCGAGCCCTACGAGTTCGAATGGGAACTCTCCCGAACCGAGGGCGCCCGGACGGAGCGCGAGCGCACCCGCTTCGCGACCTTCGCCGTCGGGCTCGACCCCACCGACGACCACCGGCCGTACCTCGCCTACCAGTCCTACACCCACACGGGCCAGGCGACCGCACTCGGCCTGGAGGCGGTCTGCGAGGACCCGCCGGTCGACGAACTCCGCGCCCAGGCCCACGCTTTCCTCACCAACCTCCCCTGCCCACCCCCGACACAGCCGAAGCAGAAGCAGAAGCCGAGGCCGAAGCCGTAGCCGCAACCGAGCCGCCACCACCACCGCCCACGGCGCGCACCGCCCACTCCACCTCCGCAGCCCAACTCTCCGGCGCAGCCCACCCGTTGACCACCGCCAGCAGCTCCAGGTACCGCTCCCGCCGCGGATCCGCCATGGCCCGCAGCCGCTCTCCCAGCCGGCCCCGCAGCACCTCAGCAGAGCCCGGAACCATCTCCCCGTACCGATCCAGCAGCTCCGCGACGACCCGCGCCGCCGTCTCCGACCCGGGCTCCGCCGCCACCGCGACCGCAGGCCTCGCCAACTCCCGTACCATCACCGCCAGTCCAGGCCCCGGCAGCCCCCCGCTTGCTTCCGCCGCTTCCGCCTCGACGAGCCCGCGCAGCAGCGCCCGGAACTCCACGTCCCCCGCCAGCTGCGCCAACTCCACCCACGCCTCGACCTGTTCGGCCGACGGGTCTTCCGGCAACTCCGGCGTCAACGAGCGCGCCGCGGCCGCGAACCGGCCACCGGGCCCACCACCCCCAGGCCCACCACCACCGAACACCCCCGCCAGGAACTCCCCGATCAGGCGCCCCCGTTCGTCCTCCGACAGCCGGGCCAACCGATGCACGAACGTCAACTCCTCGGGTGAAGACCCGCGCCTGGCCACCGCCCCCAGCACAGCCCGTCGCAGCCGCAGCACCCGAATCTGCATGTCCAGCGCCTCGGCATGCGCCGCCGCCACGGCGGGCAGCGCGAGTTGGCGCTCCAGCACTCCCCGGATCGCGGGCAGTCCGAGCCCGAGTTCCCGCAGGGTGCGGACGAGTTCCAGGCGTGCGACGGCGTCCGCGCCGTACCGCCGATGGCCGGCCGGGTTGCGGTCGGCCGGCGACACGATCCCCTGGTCCGAGTAGAAGCGGACGGTCTTGACCGTCACCCCCGCCCGCCGGGCCAGCTCACCGATGGTGTACGTCGCGTCGCCGTTCATGGCAACCACCATGCCGCCTCCCCCTACGGGAGGTGCAACCACCCGCTACCGATCAGGCCGTCCGCCGCAGCAGCGCCAGGTACATCGCGTCCGTCCCGTGCAGGTGCGGCCACAGCTGCACGTCCGGCCCGTCCCCGAGCGCCGGGACGCCGGGCAGCAGCGGGCGCGCGTCGATCCACTCGACCCGGCCGCCCTCCTCCCGCAGCACGTCGTCCACGACCGCCCGGGTCTCCGCCAGGTGCGGCGAGCAGGTCGCGTAGCCGACCACGCCGCCGACCCGGGTGGCCTCGATCGCCGAGCGCAGCAGGTCCCGCTGGAGCGGCCCGAAGGCCGCGACGTCCGCCGGGCGCCGCCGCCAGCGCGCCTCCGGGCGGCGGCGCAGCGCGCCGAGTCCGGAGCAGGGCACGTCGACCAGCACCCGGTCGAAGCCGCCGGCCTGCCAGGCCGGGCGCGTTCCGTCCGCCGCGATCACCGTGTACGGGCCGGGGTTGCCCTCCAGCGCCCGCGCCACGAGCCGGGCCCGGTGCGGCTGCTTCTCGCTCGCGACGAGCGCCGCCCCGCGCTCGGCGGCCAGCGCGCCGAGCAGTGCGGCCTTGCCGCCGGGGCCGGCGCAGCCGTCCAGCCAGAGCCGGTCCGGGCCGTCCACCGGCGCCGTGGCCAGCGCCAGCGCGACCAGCTGGCTGCCCTCGTCCTGCACGCCGGCCCGATTCTCCCGGACCGCGTCGATCGAGGCCGGGTCGCCGCCTTCGGCGAGCCGCAGCGCGAACGGGGACCAGCGCCCGGGCTGGGCCTCGGGCAGCGCGTCGGCCAGTTCGCCGACGGTGGACCGGCCGGGGCGGGCGACCAGGGTGACCTCGGGCCGCTCGTTGTCGGCCCGCAGCAGTTCCTCGACGGCGCTGCGCCCGGAGGCGTCCGGCTGCCAGCGGCCGAGCGAGTCCCACAGCGCGGCGACCACCCAGCGCGGGTGCGAGTGGACGACCGCCAGGTGGTCCTCGGCGTCCTGGTCGTACGGCGGGGCGACCTGCTCGATCCAGGCGTCCAGGTCGTGCGCGCTGATCCGGCGCAGCACGGCGTTGACGAACTTGGCCTTGCCGTCGCCGAGCACCACCCGGGCGAGTTCGACGGTCGCCGAGACGGCGGCGTGGCTGGGGATGCGGGTGGTGAGCAGCTGGTGGGCGCCGAGCGAGAGCACGTCCAGGACCGGCGGGTCGACCTTGCTGAGCGGCCGGTCGATGCAGGCCGCGATGATCGCGTCATAGGTGCCCTGCAGGCGCAGGGTGCCGTAGACGAGTTCGGTGGCGAGGGCGGCGTCGCGCCGGTCCATGCCCTTCTGCTCGGCTTCGCGCAGGAGCGAGGGCAGGATCAGGTTGGCGTACGCGTCGCGCTCGTCGACGGCGCGCAGCGCGCGGAACGCGACGATCCGGGCCGGGTCCTTCTTCGGACGGCGGTGCGGACGGGGGGCGCGCTTGGCGCCGGGGGTGGGGGTGCTCACTGGTGCCTCGACTGCTTCAAAGTGCTGCGGTGGTTATCGGGGTCAACGATATCCCCTGCGAGATGCCCGACTGCGCGATGCCCGACTGTGAGAGGTCCGACCCCCTCTCGCCCGACAGGTCCGACCCCCTCTCGCCTGAGAGGTCCGACCCCCTCTCCCCGAAGGGGCCGGCCTCCCGTCCCGGACGGCTCGTCAGTCCGCCTCGCAGAGGGCGAGCGCCCGGGCTCCGTCGATGCCCACCGCGATGACCTCCCAGGTGTTGTTCTTGTCGACCGACGGTGCGTTCCGCTCCACCACCAGGGCCGGCGGCGAACCGCTGGAGGAATCGACCTGGACGGTCCCCAGGTCGTAGCCGCCCGAGATCAGGTGGTGGTCCGCCGGGCAGGTGGCGGAGGAGAGCGTGCCCGTGGCGGCCGGGTCGCCGGCGACCACCGTGGTGGTCACGGCACCGGCCGGTGGAGCGGTCGCCAGCCCGTAGGTCGCGGTCACCAGCAGTGCACCGGCCACGGCGGTCCAGGTGCGCGGGCTCGTCCAGGTGAGTCGGGCCATGGGGATCAGCCTTCCTGGTGAGGAACCCCCCACTCGGACCAAGGTAGGCCCGCCCGCACCACCCCGCGCGGCGAATCTCAGCGCCCCGGACGAACCGCCCCCGAGCCCTCAGCCCACGGGTGGGCCCTCAGCTCGCCGCCCCGAACCGCTCCCCCGCCGCCAGCCGGGCGCCCCGGGCCCAGTCCGCGGCCCGCATCTCCTTCTTGCCCTGCGGGCGGACCTCCCCCAGCTCGATGTCGTGGCTGCCGGTCCCGACCCGCACGCTGTTCTTGCCGACCATCGCAACCTCGCCGGGCGCCAGCTCGGCCGACTCCGCCAGCAGCTTCACCGGCCCGGTGACCTTCAGCCGCTCGCCCCGGAACTCCGTCCACGCCCCGGGCGCCGGCGCGCAGCCGCGCACCACGCGGTCGATCCGCAGCGCGGGGTGGTTCCACTCGATCCGGGCGTCCTCGACGGTGATCTTCGGAGCGAGCGTGATGCCTTCGGCGGGCTGCGGCACGGCGTGCAGGGAGCCGTCCGCGATGCCGTCCATGGTGGCCGCGAGCAGCCGGGCGCCGGAGACGGAGAGCCGGGTGAGCAGTTCGCCGCTGGTGTCGGTCGGGCGGACCTCCTCGGTGATGACGCCGTAGACCGGGCCGGAGTCCAGGCCCTGCTCGATCAGGAAGGTGGACGCGCCGGTGACCTCGTCGCCGGCCAGCACCGCGTGCTGGACGGGGGCCGCGCCGCGCCAGGCGGGCAGCAGCGAGAAGTGCAGGTTGACCCAGCCGTGCTTGGGGATCTCCAGGGTGCCGGGGCGCAGCAGCGCACCGTAGGCGACCACCGGGCAGCAGTCGGGGGCGAGTTCGGTGAGCCGCGCGACGAACTCCGGGTCGCTGGGCTTCGCCGGCTTGAGGACCTCGATCCCGGCCTCCTCGGCGCGCTGCGCGACGGGGCTGGCGACCAGCTTGCGGCCGCGGCCGGCGGGGGCGTCGGGGCGGGTGACCACCGCGACGACCTCGTGCCGGTCGGAGGCGAGCAGGGCGTCCAGGGCGGGAACGGCGACCTCGGGGGTGCCGGCGAACACGAGGCGCATCAAGTGCCTTTCTGTAAAAGGGAATTCAGGAAATCAGCGCGCAGCGCCGAAGGTGCTGTGCGGCGAGACCTTGACGACCGGAGCCGGCCCGCCGCCCCAGTCCGCCTCCCGGATCGCCTTCAGCGCGGCCTTGCGCTGCTCGCCGTCGAGGCGGTCGATGAAGATGATGCCGTCCAGGTGGTCGGTCTCGTGCTGGATGCACCGGGCGAGCAGCTGGGTGCCCTCCAACGTCACCGGATCGCCGTACATGTTGAAGCCCTTGGCGACCACGCCGTACGCGCGCCTGGTGTCGTAGCGCAGGCCGGGCAGCGAGAGGCAGCCCTCGGGGCCCTCCTGCTCGTCCTCGCTCAGCGACAGGTCCGGGTTGATCAGGTGCCCGGTGACGCCGTCCACGTGGTACGTGAACACCCGCAGCGAGACACCGAGTTGGGGCGCGGCGAGGCCGGCGCCGGGGGCGGCCGTCATGGTGTCGGTCAGGTCGCGGACCAGGTTGCGCAGTTCCTTGTCGAACACGGTCACCGGCTGGGCGGTGGCCCGCAGGACGGGGTCTCCGAAGAGACGGATCGGCTGGATCGCCACGGGGTACGGGTCCTGTCCGTCGAGGTGTCGGGAGTCGCTCGGGGGCTGCGGGCAACGGCTGTTCGGCCAAGTCTATGCAACGCGCCGACCCCGTCCCCCATGCCCTCGGACCATGCCCCGGCCACACCCCGGAGCATGCCCCGGAGCCTGCCCTCGGACCGACCGAACACCCGCTGGCATATCCCGAGTCCGGCGAGCCGCGTTACCCCGGCCCCCGATTCGGCGTTGGTCAAGAGAGATTGACCGGGGCCGGGCGCACGGGACACCGCGCCCCGGCCGAGCTGAACCGTACGGAAGGTGGCACGTAGGCCATGGCCGAGCAGATCAACCACGACGCCCGGGCGCGGGCGAGCCTGCACCTGCTGGTGCGGGACATCGAGCGGGTGAGGCGCCAGGTCGACGCGCTGCGGACGCTCACCGCCCAGCTGGGCAACGTCTACCGACCGCGGCGCCCCAGCACCTCGGCCGGCTTCGTGGTGTACGGGCGGGCTCCGGCGCCGACCGTGCGCCTGGCGCAGGAGTTGCGGGAGAGCGTGGAGACCCTGGTGGCGGCGGCGGTCGAGTTCGACCGCGCGCTGGGCTTCTCCTGGGACTCGGTGGGCTCCGCCCTCGGGGTCACCAAGCAGGCCGTGCACCGCCGCTACGGCATGCGCCGCCCGACCAGCGAACTCCTCGCCGCCAGCGGCGCCGTCCCGGGCCCGAGCCGCCCGGATCGCTCCGAGGACCTCCCCACCACCCCGGCCGGCGGCCTGACCCCCACCGTCCCCGCCGCCCGCCAGGGCGGCCTGGACCGCAGCACCTTGGACCGCCCCGCGCTCGACCGCACCCCCGTCGACCGCCCCCAGCCCGACCGCACCACCCCCGTCGACCGCACCGGCATCCCCCTGCGCGGCTGACGGGCACCACCGTACGCACCACCGGCCGTCCGGGGCGGGGTGGCCCACTCACCCCGCCCCACCGGCGCCGCACGCCCTCCACTCCCCCCACCGGCGCCGCACGCCCCTCCCCGAAGCACGCCCCTCCCCGAAGCCTTCCCGAGACCCCGCCCGCGCCGCTCCCCGGCCCGACCTCAGCCGATGTCCGTCGGATCCACCCGCACCCGCACCGGCTCCGCCGTCCGCAGCGCGATCCGCGCGATCTGCGCCGCCTTGAGCGCCGCCGCCAGCGCCGCCCCCTGCCCGGGCGACACCCGCAGCAGCGCCCGCTCCTGCTCCTCCCCCCGCAGCGCCGGCACCGGCACCGGCCCGAGCACGTCCGCCCCCTCGGGCAGCCGGATCAGCCCCAGCAGGTCGGCGACGGCCGCCGGGCTGCCGCTGACCGACGCCATCCGCGACACCGGCGGGAAGTGCAGCTGCGCCCGCTCGTCCCGCTCCAGCCCGGCGTGCCCCAGCGGGTCCCACCGCACCAGCGCCTGCACCGGTCGGGCGGAGGGCTCGGCGACCACGACCACCGTGCCGCCCTCGGTCGAGGGCCGCACCAGCGCGGCGGCCGCCAGCCAGAGCCGCAGCGCCTCCTCCCCGGCCCGCAGGTCGGGCCGGCTCAGCAGCGCCCACCCGTCCAGCAGCAGCGCGGCCCCGTACCCGGAGCCGCCCTCCACCAGGGGCTCCGCACCCGGTGTGGAGATCACCAGCGAGGGCTCGTCCGGCACGGTGGCCAGCACCGCGTCCCGGCCCGAGGTCCGCACCGGGATCCGCGGGAACGCCTTGCCCAGTTCCTCCGCCGTCCGCCGGGCGCCGACCACCTGGGCCCGCAGCCGGAACGACCCGCACTCGGGGCAGTGCCAGTCGTCCTCCGTCTGCCCGCACCACCCGCAGGTCAGCAGGGCGTCCGCCGAGGGCGCCTCCAGCGGCCCCTCGCAGCGCCGGCACCGCGCCGGGGTCCGGCAGCGCCCGCAGGCCAGCCGGGGTACGTAGCCGCGCCGGGGCACCTGGATCAGCACCGGGTGTCCGGCCGCCAACGCCTCCCGGGCGGCCTCCCAGGCGACGGAGGGCAGCCGGGCGGCCTGCGCCGCCGCGTCCCGGTGCTGGTCCTGGTCGGTGACGGTCCGCACCCTGGGCGCGACCTGCCGCACCGTCTCCCGGTCCGCGACGAGCGGGCGGGCCCAACCGGTGCTGACCAGCTGCGCGCCCTCCACCGTCACCGCGTGCCCGCCCAGCAGCACCGCCGCGCCCTCCTCGGCGGCGCGCAGCAGCGCCACCTCCCGCACGTGCGGGTGCGGGGCGCGCGGGTCGCTGTGGCTGCTGTCCCCGTCGGACCAGACGACGACCAGCCCGAGGTCGCGCACCGGGGCGAACATGGTGGCGCGGGTGCCGATCGCGGCGTGCACCGAGCCCCGGCTCACCGCGAGCCAGCGCTTGTAGCGCTCGCGCGGGCCGAGCTCGGCCTCCAGCGCCACGTGCATCCCGGGGCCGAGCAGTTCGGTGAGCGCCTGGTCGACCCGGGCGAGCGACCGCCCGTCCGGCACGACGACCAGCGCCCCGCGCCCGCTCGCCAGCGTCGCCGCCACCGCCCGCGCGATCTCGTACGGCCAGCCGGGCCCGGGCAGCGCCGTCCACACCGCGCGCGGCGAGCCGCCCCCGGCCAGTGCGGCGAGGAAGTCCGGCCCGGCCGGGTAGCGCTGCCAGCCGCCGGGGGCCGGGGCGGCCGGGCGCGGCTGCGGCGGCGGGGAGGGCTCGGCCTCGGCCTTGGCGTGCCGGGGCGGGACGGCCAGCTGGAGCACGTCGGCGAGCGTCCCGGCGTAGCGGTCGGCGACGGTTCGGCAGAGCCGCAGCAGCTGCGGGGTGAGCACCGGCTCGGGAGAGAGCACCTGCGCCAGCGGGGCGAGCGGCCCGGGGAAGTCGCTCTTCTCCAGCCGGGCGACGATGAACCCGTCGTGCAGCTCGCCGCCCTCGCGCTGGCCGTTCACCACGCGCGCGCCGAACCGCACCCGCACCCGCACCCCGGGGCGGGCCTCCTCGGCCATGGCGGCCGGCACCTCGTAGTCGAAGAACTTGTCGATGGTGAGCACGCCCTTGTCCACCACGACCCGGGCCACCGGCAGGTGCTCGGCCCGCTTCGCCCCGCGCCAGCTGCGCGGCTTGGCGCGCTTGACCGTCTCCCGGATGAAGGCCAGCTGCTCCGGCTCCGCGGCCCCGTTCTCCCCTGTGCTGCTCATCGCTCCCAAGTACTACCAGGTCACACCGACAACGCACACACACCGACGACCCACACGGCCGACCCGCCCGCACACGGAAGCGGCGCCCGCCCCCGAAGGGACGGGCGCCGCCTCACGACGTCCGGACGTCAGTCCTGCACGGCAGCCTTCAGCTGCTCCACCCGGTCGGTGCGCTCCCAGGTGAAGTCCGGCAGCTCACGGCCGAAGTGGCCGTACGCGGCGGTCTGGGAGTAGATCGGCCGCAGCAGGTCCAGGTCGCGGATGATCGCGGCCGGGCGCAGGTCGAAGACCTCGGAGACGGCCTTCTGGATGCTGAGGACCGGCACGGTCTCGGTGCCGAAGGTCTCCACGAAGAGGCCGACCGGCTCGGCCTTGCCGATCGCGTACGCGACCTGCACCTCGGCGCGGCGGGCGAGGCCGGCGGCGACGATGTTCTTCGCCACCCAGCGCATCGCGTACGCGGCCGAGCGGTCCACCTTGGACGGGTCCTTGCCCGAGAAGGCGCCGCCACCGTGGCGGGCCATGCCGCCGTAGGTGTCGATGATGATCTTGCGGCCGGTGAGGCCGGCGTCGCCCATCGGGCCGCCGATCTCGAAGCGGCCGGTCGGGTTGACCAGCAGGCGGTAGCCGTCGGTGGTCAGCTTGATGCCCTGCTCGGCGAGCGCCTTGAGCTCGGGCTCCACCACGAACTCCCGGATGTCCGGGGTGAGCAGCGACTCCAGGTCGATGTCACTGGCGTGCTGGGTGGAGACGACCACGGTGTCGAGGCGGACGGCCTTGTCGCCGTCGTACTCGATGGTGACCTGGGTCTTGCCGTCGGGGCGCAGGTAGGGGATGGTCCCGTTCTTGCGAACCTCGGTCAGCCGGCGCGAGAGGCGGTGGGCCAGCGTGATCGGCAGCGGCATGAGCTCGGGCGTCTCGTCGGACGCGTAGCCGAACATCAGGCCCTGGTCACCGGCGCCCTGCTTGTCCAGGTCGTCGTCGTCACCCTCGACCCGGGCCTCGTACGCGGTGTCGACGCCCTGCGCGATGTCGGGCGACTGGGCACCGATGGACACCGAGACGCCGCAGGAGGCGCCGTCGAAGCCCTTCTTGGAGCTGTCGTAGCCGATCTCCAGGATCTTGTCCCGGACGAGCTGGGCGATCGGCGCGTACGCCTTGGTGGTCACCTCGCCGGCCACGTGCACCTGGCCGGTGGTGATGAGCGTCTCCACGGCGACCCGGGAAGTCGGGTCCTCACGCAGGAGAGCGTCAAGGATGGTGTCGCTGATCTGGTCAGCGATCTTGTCGGGGTGTCCCTCGGTGACGGACTCCGAGGTGAACAGGCGGCGAGACACAGCGCTCCCTGGGGTTGCAGCGGCTGCTGACTGAAGTTCCCCGGGTGGACCGGGAGACTCCGGAAAGACTTGATTCCTGGATTCTAACGGTCTGGTTCCGTCGAACGTCACCCGCTTCTGGAATTCTCGAACGTTCTGAGATCGATTTCGATCAGTTGCCGCCCGTTTCCAGCCGCTTTGCGACGAGGTCCCAGACCACGTCCGCAAGGACCTCCTTCGGGCCGACCGGAACAGCCGTCTCACTGCCGTCCGAGCCCAGGACGACGGCCTCGTTGACGTCCGTGCCGAAGGCCTTGCCGTTGCCCACCTCGTTGACGACGAGCAGGTCACACCCCTTGCGGGCGAGCTTGGCGCGGCCGTTGGCGAGCACGTCGTCGGTCTCCGCAGCAAAACCCACGACCAGTTGACCCGAACGGGGCCGGTGGGCCGACAGCTCGGCCAGGATGTCGGGATTGCGCACCAGGGCGACGGGCGCCGGCTCGATCCCCTCGACCTTCTTGATCTTGCCGGTCGCGTACTCGGCGGGTCGGAAGTCGGCCACGGCGGCGGCCATCACCACCGCGTCCGCGTCCGCGGCGGCCTTGAGCGCCGCCTCGCGCAGCTCCAGCGCGGTCGAGACGTGCACCACGTCCACCCCGGCCGGGTCCGGCAGCTCGGCGTTGGCCGAGAGCAGGGTCACCCGGGCCCCGCGGGCCGCGGCCGTCACCGCGAGCGCGTAGCCCTGCTTGCCGGAGGAGCGGTTGCCGAGGAAGCGCACCGGGTCCAGCGGCTCCCGGGTGCCGCCGGCCGAGACCACCACGTGCCGGCCCGCCAGGTCGGTCGCGACCGCCCCGCCGCGGCGCAGCACGGCCCGGCAGGCGTCGAAGATCGCGGACGGCTCGGGCAGCCGCCCCTTGCCGGTGTCCTTGCCGGTGAGCCGCCCGACAGCCGGCTCCAGCACGATCACGCCCCGGCGGCGCAGCGTGGCGACGTTGTCCCGGGTGGCGGGGTGCTCCCACATCTCGGTGTGCATGGCGGGCGCCACCACGACCGGGCAGCGGGCGGTGAGCAGGGTGTTGGTCAGCAGGTCGTCGGCCAGGCCGTGGGCGGCCTTGGCGATCAGGTCGGCGGTGGCCGGGGCGACCACGACCAGGTCGGCCTGCTGCCCGATCCGCACGTGCGGCACCTCGTGGACGCGCTCCCAGGTCTCGGTGGCGGCCGGGCGGCCGGACAGCGCGGCCCAGGTCGCCTCGCCGACGAAGTGCAGCGCGGCCTCGGTGGGCACCACGGTGACCTGGTGGCCGGACTCGGTGAACCGGCGCAGCAGTTCGCACGCCTTGTAGGCGGCGATCCCGCCGCTCACACCGAGGACCACGCGGGGGGCGTCCGCTGGAGCGCTCATGTACCGACCTTTCTCCGCATCGGGAACCCGCCCACCCTACGGCCCCTCAGCCGCCTGCGCGGTGCCCCACCCCCTACCGGCGGCCACCGACAGCGAGCGGAAACGCCGGAGGGCCCGGCGGAAACGATTCCGCCGGGCCCTCCCGGAAACCACGAAGCTACCGACCGCCTCAGGCGGCCTCGACCGCCTCGGCGGTCAGCATGCCCGCGTTGATCTCGCGCAGCGCGATCGACAGCGGCTTCTCGTGCACGTGGGTGTCGACCAGCGGGCCGACGTACTCCAGCAGACCCTCACCGAGCTGGGAGTAGTACGCGTTGATCTGGCGCGCGCGCTTGGCGGCGTAGATCACGAGGCTGTACTTGGAGTCGGTGGCCTCAAGCAGCTCGTCGATCGGCGGGTTGATGATGCCCTCGGGCGCGGTCATGGAAGAGGACACGCGAAAACCTTCCGAAAGGGTGGAAAAGACAGACAGGTCAGGCTACACCGAGCAAGGCTAGCAGTTCGGCCGCTACCTGCTCGACGGAGGTGTTGACCAGGGTCGTGTCGAACTCGGGCTCGGCAGCGAGCTCGATCTTGGCGGCGGCGAGCCGCTTCTCGATCACGTCCTGCGGCTCGGTGCCCCGGCCGGTCAGCCGGCGGACCAGCTCGTCCCAGCTCGGCGGGGCCAGGAAGACCAGCTGGGCGTCGGACATCGACTCGCGCACCTGCCGGGCGCCCTGGAGGTCGATCTCCAGCAGCACGGGCTCGCCGCGCTCCAGCTTCTCCAGCACGGCCGCACGCGGGGTGCCGTAGCGGTTCCCGGCGAACTCGGCCCACTCCAGCAGTTCGCCGTTGGCGACCAGCTTGTCGAACTCGTCGTTGTCGACGAAGTGGTACTGGACCCCGTTCTTCTCGCCGGGCCTGGGGTGGCGGGTCGTCGCCGACACCGAGAGCCAGACCTCGGGGTGCATCTTCCTCATATGAGCGACGACCGTGCTCTTGCCGACCCCCGAGGGGCCGGAGAGCACGGTCAGCCGCGGACGCTCACTCATGCACCGATTATCCCGGATCGCGGAGCTTCCCGGGACCACCGGGTCACGGTCAGGCGGCACCCCCGCCGAACTCCCGCTCCAGGGAGGCGATCTGGTTGGTGCCGAGGCCCCGGACGCGCCGGCTCTCGCTGATGCCGAGGCGCTCCATGATCTGCTTGGCGCGGACCTTGCCGACACCCGGAAGGGATTCGAGCAGGGCCGAGACCTTCATCTTGCCGATCACGTCGTTGTCGGCCTTGCCGGCCTTGATCACCTCGTGCAGGGAGGCGCCGGAGTGCTTGAGCCGGTTCTTGACCTCGGCGCGCTCCCGGCGAGCCTCGGCGGCCTTGGCGAGCGCGGCGGTGCGCTGTTCAGGGGTAAGGGGCGGAAGAGCCACGCCGTTCACCTCAGGTGTGGATGGAAGGGATTGAGCTAGGACTGGTTCGGTACCGAGGACACCGTCCGCAAGGGGGAACCACAAGGCCCTGACCTGCGGGAGACGCGTGAATCGCGGCTCGCCGATGACCTATCGCCGGACACTACCCGGATTGCGGCGCCACGTCAGGAAAAGAACACGAAAAGTCCTGGTCAGCCAAGGCCGACCAGGACTTTCCCGGGCAAATTGACCGCGATTGCGAGACTTTGACACGGTCGATGTGACGGCGCTCACGTCGACTCCGCGACGGCGCCGCCGTCCTGCGGACACTCCACAGGGTCACCGCGCCGCTACCAGAACCGCGCCTTCCGCAACCGGGCGGACACCTCCCGTCACCCGACGGCGTCCGCCACCCGATCCGCCACGCGATCCGTCACGCGAGGACGACCGTCACTTGACGGCGTCCGCGAACTCCCCGACGAAGCGGTCCGCCGCCTCCCGCAGAGCCGCCACCGAGGGGCCGTGCTTGAGGACGTCCCGGCTCACGCTCGGCACCACGTTCAGCACCGAGGCGCCGAACACCCGCGGCAGGTCCGCCATGGTCGCGCCCTGGGCGCCGATCCCGGGGGCCAGCAGCGGGCCGTTGATGGCCAGGTCCACGCCCGCGTCGGCCAGCGTCGCGCCGACCACCGCGCCGAAGGAGCCCAGCGGCGCGGCGTCCGCGTTCTCGGCCGCCAGCTGCCGCAGCACCGAGGCCGCGACCGGCTCGCCGTCCGCGCCCACCGCGCGCTGCACCTCGGCGCCCTCCGGGTTGGAGGTGAGCGCCAGCGCGAAGACGCCGCAGCCCTGCTCACGGGCCAGGTCCAGGGCCGGGCGCAGCGAGCCGAAGCCCAGGTAGGGGCTGACCGTCACGGCGTCCGAGAACAGCGGGCTGCCGGGCGACAGGAAGGCCTCGGCGTAGGCGGCCATGGTGGAGCCGATGTCGCCGCGCTTGGCGTCCATCAGGACCAGCGCGCCGGCCGCCCGGGCCTCCTCGACGGACTTCTCCAGCACCGCGACGCCCTTGCTGCCGAAGCGTTCGAAGAAGGCGGCCTGCGGCTTGAGCACGGCCACCCGGTCGGCCAGCGCCTCGACCACGGTGCGGCTGAAGGTCTCCAGCCCGGCGAGGTCGTCGCCGAGCCCCCAGGCGGCGAGCAGGGAGGCGTGCGGGTCGATGCCGACGCAGAGCTGGCCGCGGGTGTCGAGGGCCTGGCGCAGCCGGGCGCCGAACGGGGCGAGAGTCATGTCGTCCTTTCCAGAACCGGGGTTTCCGGAGCCGATGGGGGTGGTCACGAGCTGCGCACGGCGCTGCCGACGGCGGAGGCCAGGTCGCGGAAGCCCGCGGCCCGGAGCCGGGCGGAAAGGCCCTTGTGGATCTTCCGGCACCAGAACGGGCCCTCGTAGATGAAGGCGCTGTAGCCCTGGACCAGGTCGGCGCCGTGCACGATCCGCTGCCAGGCGTCCTCGGCGGTCTCGATGCCGCCGACCGAGACCAGGGTGAGCCGGCCCTCGGTACGGGCGCGCAGCCGCTGCAGGACCTCCAGCGCGCGGGCCTTGAGCGGGGCGCCGGACAGGCCGCCCATGCCGATCTCCTCGACCCGGGCGGCGTCGGTGCGCAGGCCCTCACGGCCGATCGTGGTGTTGGTGGCGATGATGCCGTCCAGGCCCAGCTCCAGCGCGAGGTCGGCGACGGCGTCGACGTCCTCGTCGGCCAGGTCGGGGGCGATCTTGACCAGCAGCGGCACGTGGTGCGCGGTGGTGCGGTCGGCGGCCTCGCGCACGGCGGCGAGCAGCGGGCGCAGGTGGTCCACGGCCTGCAGGTTGCGCAGCCCCGGGGTGTTCGGCGAGCTGACGTTGACCACCAGGTAGTCGGCGTACTTCGCCAGCCGCTCGGTGGACTTGACGTAGTCGGCGACGGCGTCGGCCTCCTCGACCACCTTGGTCTTGCCGATGTTGACGCCGATCACCGGGGTGGAGCTGGTGTGCGGGCGGGCGGCGAGCCGGGCGGCGACCCGGGCCGAGCCCTGGTTGTTGAAGCCCATCCGGTTGATCAGCGCGCGGTCCTCGACCAGGCGGAACAGCCGGGGCGCCGGGTTGCCGGGCTGGGGCTCGCCGGTGATGGTGCCGATCTCGACGTAGTCGAAGCCGAGCATGGCCAGGCCGTCGATGCCGACGCCGTTCTTGTCGAAGCCGGCCGCCAGGCCGAACGGGCCGGGCAGGTCCAGGCCGAGGGCGCCGGTGCGCAGGGCGCGGTCGCGCGGGGCGAGCACCAGCCGCACCAGGGTGCGCAGGCCGGGCACCGAGGAGGCGAGCCGGATCCAGAAGAAGGCCAGGTGGTGGGCCTTCTCGGGGTCCATCTTCTTGAAGACCAGGTCGAACAGAAGCTTGTACAAGGGCGGTTCAACTCCCGGAGCGGAGAAACGGATTCGGGCACACGAGTGGGGGGCACCCAACGGTTCCGGTGCCCCCCACTGCGGTGGTGCTACTTGCGGCCGGCGTTGATCAGCTCGGCGTGCTCCTGGAGCGACATCACCCCGACCTCGTCGCGCAGCAGCCGGTCGATGCCCTGGACGGCCGCGCCCATCGCCTGGACGGTGGTCAGGCAGGGCACCGCCCGCGCCACGGCCGCGGTGCGGATCTCGTAGCCGTCGAGGCGGCCGCCGGTGCCGTACGGCGTGTTGATGATGAGGTCGACCTCGCCGTCGTGGATCAGCTGGACGATCGTCTTCTCGCCGTTCGGGCCCTCGCCCTCGCTGTGCTTGCGCACCAGCGTGGACGGGATGCCGCCGCGCTGCAGCACCTCGGCGGTGCCGGCGGTGGCGAGCAGTTCGAAGCCGAGGCCGACCAGCGCGCGGGCCGGGAAGACCAGGTTGCGCTTGTCCCGGTTGGCGACGGAGACGAAGACCTTGCCCTTGGTCGGCAGCGCACCGTAGGCGCCGGTCTGCGCCTTGGCGTAGGCGGTGCCGAAGACCTTGTCGATGCCCATGACCTCACCGGTCGAGCGCATCTCCGGGCCGAGCACGGTGTCCACGCCGCGGCCGTGGATGTCGCGGAAGCGGCTCCACGGCATCACGGCCTCCTTGACGGCGATCGGCGCGTCGGCGGGCAGCGTGCCGCCGTCGCCCTCGGCCGGGAGCAGGCCCTCGGCGCGCAGCTCGGCGACGGTGGCGCCGAGCGAGATCCGGGCGGCGGCCTTGGCCAGCGGCACGGCGGTCGCCTTGGAGGTGAACGGGACGGTCCGGGAGGCGCGCGGGTTGGCCTCCAGGACGTACAGGATGTCGCCGGAGAGGGCGAACTGGATGTTGATCAGACCGCGGACCCCGACGCCGCGCGCGATGGCCTCGGTGGAGGCGCGCAGGCGCTTGATGTCGTGGCCGCCGAGGGTGATCGGGGGCAGCGCGCAGGCGGAGTCGCCGGAGTGGATGCCGGCCTCCTCGATGTGCTCCATGACGCCGCCGAGGTAGAGCTCGGTGCCGTCGTAGAGCGCGTCGACGTCGATCTCCACCGCGTCGTCCAGGAAGCGGTCGATGAGCACCGGGTGCTCGGAGATCAGGCCGGCGTGGCGCTCCAGGTAGGAGGCGAGCGAGGCCTCGTCGTAGACGATCTCCATGCCGCGGCCGCCGAGCACGTAGGACGGGCGGGCGAGCACCGGGTAGCCGATCTCGTCGGCGATCGCCTTGGCCTCCTCGAAGGAGAAGGCGGTGCCGTGCTTGGGGGCGGGCAGGCCGGCGTCGCGCAGGACGCGGCCGAAGGCGCCGCGCTCCTCGGCGAGGTCGATCGCCTCGGGCTGGGTGCCGACGATCGGCACGCCGTTGTCCTTGAGCGCCTGGGCCAGGCCGAGCGGGGTCTGGCCGCCGAGCTGGACGATCACGCCGGCCAGCGGGCCGGCCTGCTGCTCGGCGTGGACGATCTCCAGCACGTCCTCCAGGGTGAGCGGCTCGAAGTAGAGCCGGTCGGAGGTGTCGTAGTCGGTGGAGACGGTCTCCGGGTTGCAGTTGACCATGACGGTCTCGTACCCGGCGTCGGCGAGCGCGAAGGAGGCGTGCACGCAGGAGTAGTCGAACTCGATGCCCTGGCCGATGCGGTTCGGGCCGGAGCCCAGGATGATCACGGCGGGCTTGGAGCGCGGGGCGACCTCGCTCTCCTCGTCGTAGGACGAGTAGAAGTACGGGGTCTTGGCGGCGAACTCGGCGGCGCAGGTGTCGACGGTCTTGAACACCGGGCGGATGCCGAGGGCGTGGCGCACCTCGCGGACGACGTCCGGCTTGAGGCCGCGGATCTCGCCGACCTGCTGGTCGGAGAAGCCGTGCCGCTTGGCGTGGCGCAGCAGCTCGGGGGTGAGCTCGGCGGCGTCGGCCAGCTCGCCGGCGATCTCGTCCAGCAGGAACAGCTGGTCGACGAACCACGGGTCGATCTTGGTGGCCTCGAACACCTCCTCCGGGGTGGCGCCGGCCCGGATCGCGTCCATCACGGTGTTGATCCGGCCGTCGGTCGGCACGACCGCCTTGGCCAGCAGCTCCGCCTTGTCGCCGACGGGGCCGGTCCAGGAGAACTGGGAGCCCTTCTTCTCCAGCGAGCGCAGTGCCTTCTGCAGCGCCTCGGGGAAGTTGCGGCCCAGCGCCATGGCCTCGCCGACGGACTTCATGGTGGTGGTCAGCGTGGCGTCGGCGCTCGGGAACTTCTCGAACGCGAACCGCGGGACCTTGACCACGACGTAGTCGAGGGTCGGCTCGAAGGAGGCCGGGGTCTCCTCGGTGATGTCGTTGGGGATCTCGTCCAGGGTGTAGCCGACGGCCAGCTTGGCGGCGATCTTGGCGATCGGGAAGCCGGTGGCCTTGGAGGCGAGCGCCGAGGAGCGGGACACGCGCGGGTTCATCTCGATGACGATGACCCGGCCGTCCTCGGGGTTGACGGCGAACTGGATGTTGCAGCCGCCGGTGTCGACGCCGACCTCGCGGATGACGGCGATGCCGATGTCGCGCAGGATCTGGTACTCGCGGTCGGTCAGGGTCATCGCCGGGGCGACGGTGATCGAGTCACCGGTGTGCACGCCCATCGGGTCGAAGTTCTCGATGGAGCAGACGACCACGACGTTGTCCTGCTTGTCGCGCATCAGCTCCAGCTCGTACTCCTTCCAGCCGAGGATGGACTCCTCCAGGAGCACCTCGGTGGTCGGCGAGAGGGTCAGGCCCTGGCCGGCGATGCGGCGCAGGTCCTCCTCGTTGTGGGCGAAGCCGGAGCCGGCGCCGCCCATGGTGAAGGAGGGGCGCACGACGACGGGGTAGCCGCCGAGCGTGTCGACGCCGGCCAGCACCTCGTCCATGGTGTGGCAGATGACGGAGCGGGCGGACTCGCCGTAACCGATCTTGGCGTTGACGGCTTCGACGACGCCCTTGAACAGGTCGCGGTCCTCGCCCTTGTTGATCGCCTCGACGTCGGCGCCGATCAGCTCGACGCCGTACTTCTCCAGCGTGCCGGAGGCGTGCAGGGAGATCGCGGTGTTGAGCGCGGTCTGCCCGCCCAGGGTCGGCAGCAGCGCGTCGGGGCGCTCCTTGGCGATGATCTTCTCGACGAACTCCGGGGTGATCGGCTCGACGTAGGTGGCGTCGGCGATCTCCGGGTCGGTCATGATCGTGGCCGGGTTGGAGTTCACCAGCACGACCCGCAGGCCCTCGGCCTTGAGGACCCGGCAGGCCTGCGTACCCGAGTAGTCGAACTCGGCGGCCTGGCCGATGACGATCGGGCCGGAGCCGATGACCAGGACGGACTTGATGTCGGTGCGCTTAGGCACGCTGGCCCTCCATGAGGCTCACGAAACGGTCGAAGAGGTAGGCGGCGTCGTGCGGGCCGGCAGCGGCTTCGGGGTGGTACTGGACGCTGAAGGCGGGGACGTCGAGCGCCTGCAGGCCCTCGACCACGTCGTCGTTCAGGCAGACGTGGGAGACCTGGACCCGCCCGTACGGGGTGTCGCTCACCTTGTCCAGCGGGGCGTTCACGGCGAAGCCGTGGTTGTGCGCGGTCACCTCGACCTTGCCGGTGGTGCGGTCCTGCACCGGCTGGTTGATGCCGCGGTGGCCGTACTTGAGCTTGTAGGTGCCGAAGCCCAGTGCGCGGCCGAGGATCTGGTTGCCGAAGCAGATCCCGAAGAACGGGGTCCTGCGCTCCAGCACGCCCTGCGCCACGGCGACCTGGTGGTCGGCGGTGGCCGGGTCGCCCGGGCCGTTGGAGAAGAAGACGCCGTCCGGGTTGACGGCGTAGACGTCCTCCAGGGTGGAGTTGGCGGGGAGCACGTGCACCTCGATGCCGCGCTCGGCCATCCGCTGCGGGGTCATCGCCTTGATGCCGAGGTCCAGCGCGGCGACGGTGAAGCGCTTCTCACCGATCGCGGGCACCACGTACGGCTCGGTGGTGGCGACCTCGGCGCACAGGTCGGCGCCCTTCATCTCGGGCGCCTGCTGCACCCGGGCGAGCAGCTCGGCCTGGTCGGCCAGCGCCTCGCCGGAGAAGATGCCGCAGCGCATCGCGCCGCGCTCGCGCAGGTGGCGGGTCAGCGCGCGGGTGTCGATGCCGCTGATGCCGACGACGCCCTGGCGGACCAGTTCCTCGTCGAGCGAGCGGCGGGAGCGCCAGTTGGAGGCGACCCGGGCGGGGTCGCGCACGACGTAGCCGGCGACCCAGATCTGCTGGGACTCGTCGTCCTCGTCGTTCCAGCCGGTGTTGCCGATCTGCGGCGCGGTCATCGCGACCACCTGGCGGTGGTACGACGGGTCGGTCAGGGTCTCCTGGTAGCCGGACATGCCGGTGTTGAAGACGGCCTCGCCGAAGGTCTCGCCGATCGCGCCGTAGGCCTGGCCGCGGAAGGTCCGGCCGTCCTCCAGGACGAGCACGGCGGGCACACGCTCCCGCCGTTGGCGCTGCGTGGTGGGGGCAGGTGCGGTCATTGCGCGGCCTCTTCCGTCATCTTCGTCTTCGTACGTGTGGCAAGTTGAGCGATCGCCTCGACCCAGGCGGCGTGCTCGTCGGGGTGGTCGGCCCGGAAGCCGGAGTCCAGCTCGGTGCCGATGGGGGTCCCCCCGGCCGAAGGCTGGGGGAGCGTCCAAGTGACGACGAGCAGCCCGGACGGGACGACCTTGCCGGCGATCCCGGAGTCCGTACGGGCACCGGTCAGGTGCGCCGCCGGGATCCAGAAGTCGACGTCGCCGGGGCGCCGGACCAGCAGGCCGTCCTCGCCGAGGGTGAGGTCGGCCCTGCTGCGGGTGCCCAGGCCGTGCGCGACGACCCGGTCGAGCCAGTTCCCGGCGGTGGTCGTGCCGTGGTACCGGCCGCTGGTCTCCAGGATGGTCCGCCCGGCGCGCTCCGGCACGGCGGGCAGCGGCGGGATGCCGGACTGCAGGGTGCGCCGCCAGTTCCAGCCCTGGCGCATCAGCCAGTAGACGAGGCCGATGATGATCAGCAGGCCGACGGACCACCCGATGTACCCGGGCCAGTTGGTGACCTTCGCCTGCTCCTTGGCGAGCGTGGCGTAATCCATCACGCGGTGCCGTCCTGCTCGACCGGCTCGCCGGCCAGCACGGTGGCGCGCCCGCGCAGGAAGGTGGCGTGCACCCGTCCGGGCAGGTCAAGGCCCTTGTAGGGGGTGTTGCGGCTGCGGGTGGCGAAGCTGTCCGGGTTCACGGCACCACGGTACGCGGGATCGAACAGCACCAGGTTGGCGGGCTCACCCACCGAGACCGGCCGGCCGTGCCCGGTGAGACGGCCGATCCGGGCCGGGCGGTGCGACATCCGGTCGGCGACGCCCTCCCAGTTCAGCAGGCCGGTCTCGACCATGGTCTGCTGCACGACGGACAGCGCGGTCTCCAGGCCGACCATGCCCATGGCGGCCACGGCCCACTCGCAGTCCTTGTCCTCGGCCGGGTGCGGCGCGTGGTCGGTGGCGACGGCGTCGATGGTGCCGTCGGCGAGCGCGGCGCGCAGCGCCTGGACGTCCTCGGCGGTGCGCAGCGGCGGGTTCACCTTGTACACCGGGTCGTAGGAGCGGACCAGCTCGTCGGTGAGGAGCAGGTGGTGCGGGGTGACCTCGGCGGTCACGTCCCAGCCCTTGG
This sequence comes from Streptomyces sp. 1114.5, assembly GCF_003635085.1. Classification (NCBI taxonomy): domain Bacteria; kingdom Bacillati; phylum Actinomycetota; class Actinomycetes; order Kitasatosporales; family Streptomycetaceae; genus Streptomyces; species Streptomyces sp. 1114.5. The sequence goes on along the minus strand of NZ_RBXE01000001.1, from coordinate 3,759,104 downwards.
CCTTGGCCCAGCGGATGATCTCGACCGAGCCGGCCGTGGAGACGTGGCAGACGTGCAGCCGGGAGCCGACGTGCGCGGCGAGCAGCACGTCGCGGGCGATGATCGACTCCTCGGCGACGGCCGGCCAGCCGCCGAGCCCGAGCTCGCCGGAGACCTGGCCCTCGTTCATCTGGGCGCCCTCGGTCAGCCGCGGCTCCTGCGCGTGCTGGGCGACGACGCCGTCGAAGGCCTTGACGTACTCCAGGGCGCGGCGCATCAGCACCGCGTCGTCCACGCACTTGCCGTCGTCGGAGAAGACCCGGACGTTCGCGGCGGACTCGTGCATCGCGCCGAGCTCGGCGAGCTTCTTGCCCTCCAGGCCGACGGTGACGGCGCCGACCGGCTGCACGTCGCAGTAGCCGGCCTCCTGGCCGAGCCGCCAGACCTGCTCGACGACGCCGGCGGTGTCGGCCACCGGGGTGGTGTTGGCCATCGCGTGCACGGCGGTGAAGCCGCCCATCGCGGCGGCCCGGGTGCCGGTGAGCACGGTCTCGGCGTCCTCGCGGCCGGGCTCGCGCAGGTGGGTGTGCAGGTCGACCAGGCCGGGCAGCACGAGCAGCCCGGTGGCGTCGATCTCGATGTCCGCCGCGGCCGCCAGGCCGGTGCCGATCTCCTTGATCACACCGTCGGCGAGGAGGAGGTCCTGCGGGGCTCCGCCCAGGATCTGAGCGTTGCGGATCAGGTAGCTGGTCACTGAGCGGTCTCCACGGAGTCGGTGCGGGGGGCGTCGGCGGGGGTGTCGGCGGGGGTGGCTCCGCCGAGCAGCAGGTACAGCACGGCCATCCGCACGGAGACGCCGTTGGCGACCTGCTCGACCGCGGTGCAGCGCGGCGAGTCGGCGACCTCGGCGGTGATCTCCATGCCGCGGACCATCGGACCGGGGTGCATCACGATGGCGTGCTCGGGCAGCTGGGCCAGCCGGAGGCCGTTCATGCCGTAGCGGCGGCTGTACTCGCGCTCGGTCGGGAAGAACGCGGCGTTCATCCGCTCGCGCTGCACCCGGAGCATCATCAGCGCGTCGGTCTTGGGCAGCACGCGGTCCAGGTCGTAGCTGATCTCGCAGGGCCAGTTCTCGATGCCGATCGGCAGCAGCGTCGGCGGGGCGACGAAGGTGACCTGCGCACCGAGGGTGGCCAGCAGGTGCACGTTGGAGCGGGCGACCCGGCTGTGCAGGACGTCGCCGACGATCGTGACCCGGCGGCCCGCGAGGTCGTGGCCGGCGCCGGGGTTGAGGTGGCGACGCATGGTGAAGGCGTCGAGCAGCGCCTGGGTGGGGTGCTCGTGGGTGCCGTCACCGGCGTTGATCACGCTGCCGTGCAGCCAGTCGGACTGGGCGAGGCGGGCCGGCGCGCCGGAGGCGTGGTGGCGGATGACCACCGCGTCGGCGCCCATGGCCTGCAGGGTCAGCGCGGTGTCCTTCAGGCTCTCGCCCTTGGAGACCGAGGAGCCCTTGGCGGAGAAGTTGATGACGTCGGCCGAGAGGCGCTTCTCGGCGACCTCGAAGGAGGTCTTGGTCCGGGTGGAGTCCTCGAAGAAGAGGTTGACGACGGTGCGGCCGCGCAGCGTGGGCAGCTTCTTGACGGCCCGGCCGGAGAGCTGGGCCAGCTCCTCGGCGGTGTCCAGGATCAGCAGCGCGTCGTCGCGGCTGAGATCGGCGGCGGAGACGAGGTGGCGCTTCACGCGGGTTACTCCGGGAGGTGCGGTTCGGTGGGCTTGGCGGCCATGGCCTGCGAGGACCGTGCGGTGAAGTCGCGGTCGCCGACCAGCACGGCGTCCACGCCGTCGCTGTCGGACAGGCGCACCTGGACGGCCTCGCGCAGCGAGGTGGGGAGGTTCTTGCCCACGTAGTCGGCGCGGATCGGCAGCTCGCGGTGGCCGCGGTCGACCAGGACGGCGAGCTGGACGGCGCGCGGCCGGCCGATGTCGTTGAGCGCGTCGAGCGCGGCGCGGATGGTGCGGCCGGAGAAGAGCACGTCGTCGACCAGGACGACGAGCTTGCCGTCGATGCCGCCGGGCGGGATCTCGGTGTGCTCCAGGGCGCGGGCGGGCTTCAGCCGCAGGTCGTCCCGGTACATGGTGATGTCCAGGGTGCCCAGCGGGATCTCGCGCCCGGTGATCTGGGCCAGCCTGGCGTGCAGGCGGCGGGCGAGGTGGACGCCCCTGGTGTGGATGCCGAGCAGCACGACGTCCTCCGCGCCCTTGGCGCGCTCGACGATCTCGTGCGCTATCCGGGTGATCACCCGGGCGATGTCCGTGCCGTCCAGCACCTGGTGCGGCGGCCGCGGCGTCGGTTCGTTGTGTGCGGTCATGCCGAAGCGGACCTCCTTCCCCGCCTCACTGGACGGGCCTTAAAGGATGTCGGGATGGCCCCCGCCGACTCGGCGCGGGCTTCGGGTCATCCTAGCAGTGCCCGGACGACAAACCGAAGTCCACCATTCCGCTTCCGCCGGTTAACACCCCGGACGCGCCGACGATGCGGGCCATTCGCACGACTGCCCCATTCGGCTTGACGCAACTACCTTACTCTACGTAACCTCACAGTGAGTTACGAGACGGACGTCGAACCCACCGGTAACGGCGTCGGCAATCGCCCGTGACCCACCACTGAACGCGAAGCAATCTCGTCCGGGGAGATCAATGTCCAGCGACTACGCGAAGCAACTCGGAGGCAAGCTCCGAGCGATCCGCACTCAGCAGGGTCTCTCCCTGCACGGTGTCGAGGAGAAGTCCCAGGGGCGCTGGAAGGCAGTCGTCGTCGGCTCGTACGAGCGCGGCGACCGTGCGGTCACCGTGCAGCGGCTGGCCGAGCTGGCCGAGTTCTACGGCGTCCCGGTACAGGAGCTGCTGCCCGGCGGCACCCCCGGCGGCGCGGCCGAGCCGCCGCCGCGCCTGGTCCTCGACCTGGAGAGACTGACCCAGGTCCCGTCCGAGAAGGCCGGCCCGCTGCAGCGCTACGCGGCGACCATCCAGAGCCAGCGCGGCGACTACAACGGCAAGGTGCTGTCGATCCGCCAGGACGACCTGCGCACCCTGGCCGTCATCTACGACCAGTCCCCGTCGATCCTCACCGAGCAGCTGATCTCCTGGGGCGTGCTGAACCCCGACGCGCGCCGTGCGGTGCGCGAGGAGGACGCGAGCTGAGGCTCACCGCACCGGCTTCCACCGGCGGATCCTTGCAGTTCCCGACACTCGCTCCACCTGTGTCGGCAAGCAGAAACGTCACGGCGCGGCACCCCGATGGGGGGCCGCGCCGCGGCGTGTGCGGGTACTGCCACCCCGCCTCCGAACGCTCGTCAGCAGACCGTTCCCAGGCTGTAGCCGGGCTGGGCCGCCACCCCGTCCAGCCGGACCGGCCGGGCCGCCGGCGCCCAGTCCTGACCGCCGCTCGACCAGGCCCAGGAGGCCGGCAGGTACTCCCCGCAGGAGGCTGCCGAGCCCTGCGAACCGTGCAGCACCGCCACGCCCGGCAGCTCCAGCGCCAGCCCCGTGCACAGCACCGCGCAGAGCAGCTCCAGGTCCTCGTCGTTGATCCGCACCACGCCGTCCTCCCACTGGAGCACCCGGGCCGCCGCGGTCAGCCGCCCGCCGGGGGCGTCCACCCGCAGGCGCAACTCGTACACGCCGGCGCCCGCGCCGACCAGCATCCGGCGGAACACCTCTCCCCCGCGCTGGTAGGCGGCGCGCACCCAGCGGGTGTGCTCGACGTCCGGCTCGTCCGCGCCCCCGTACAGGCCGCCGTCCAGCAGCAGGTCGACGTGGCAGAGCGTCAGCCCGTTCTCCCGGGCCCGGACCAGGCGGGGCAGGAAGTCCCCGGCCAGCTCCTCGCCCTGGTAGGCGAGCAGCTGGGACTGCAGCGGCGGGTTGACCAGGTAGCGGTCGCGGGCGGCGGGCGCGGCCGGGTCCAGCCCGTGCAGCAGGCAGAACTCCTCGAAGTCCTGCGGGTGGAACATCCGGGCCCGGACGGTGTCGAACCGCTCCAGCGCGTCGGCCAGCAGGTCGGCGGTGTCGGCCAGGTAGCGCTCGTGGTCGGGGGCGTCGGTGACCCCCCAGGCGCGGGCCCGCGCGAAGTCCGCCGGATTGGTCAGCACCCCGATGACGAACGCCTGCTCGGCGCCCTCGGCCCCCTGCGGCCGGTGCGACGCCCGGACTGCGGGCCGCGAGCCGCCGGCGGTGCAGTCGGAGTTACGGCGGGAGCGGCCATTTCGAGTCATCGGTGGCTCCTGGCATCGGCGGGTGACGGTCTGCGGCGGGCTCGCCGCTGACCGTCTTCCTCCCCAACCGCGCGCGCCGCACACGTACGGCGTGTCACAGGAATGTAACCACCGGTAATAGGACCGATGGCGGAGCCGGGACGGGCCTCGGGCCGACCCCTGGGGGCGAGTGCTACCGCGGCACCCGGGCCAGCTGGCGGGACTGCGCGACCAGGCGACCGGACTCGTCCCAGACCTCGGCGTCCTCCTCGAAGTACCCGCCGGCCAGGTTGCGGGTGGCGTGGGTGACCCGCAGCCAGCCCGGGACCGGCCTGGCGCGCAGGTGGACGGTCAGCTCGACGGTCGGGGCCCAGCCCGGCATGCCCAGGTCGAAGGTGACCGGGGGCAGCGCGTCGGCGACCAGCAGGAGCAGCAGCGGGTCGGGGTCGCGGCCGTCGGCGAGCCGGAACCAGCCCTGGATCCGCCCCTTGCCGGAGGGCTGTCCGAGCGCCCAGCCGACGGTGGCCGGGTCCAGCCGCAGGTCGAAGCGCTCCAGCAGGGCGGCCTGGGCGATCAGCTCCTTGGGCGCGTGCTCCACGCCGATGCACTGCTCCGGCGGCGGCAGCTGCGGCGGCACGGCGCTGGTGCGCACCTCGCCGTCGGCGGTGGAGAGGTCGCCGTGACTGGCCACCACGCGCAACCGCTCGACGCCGTCCTGGCTGAGCGAGGCGGTGCCGGTGGACAGGCCCCGGCCGCTGCGCAGCACCTCGGTGCGGACGGTGGCCGGGCCGGGGGTGGAGGCGGACAGGTAGTAACCACTGATCGACACCGGGTCGGGGTGGGTGCCGTGTTCCAGCGACAGCGCGTGTCCGGCCACGGCGAGCAGCAGCCCGCCGTTGACCCCGCCGCCGATCTGCCAGCCGGTGCCGAGCTCGGCCTCGTAGCGGCCGGGCTCCTCGGGATGTCTGGTCAGGGCGATGCCCTGGTCGAACTCGCTGCGGATCGCGGTGGTCATGTGGGGGGACCTGCCCTTCGCGCCTGGTTCCGGAACGTCAAGTTACTGACGAGTAGGCCCCACCCTACGCCGACCGGGTGAAACGCGCGACGACCGGGAACACCGGACCGCCGGGAACACCCACCGCCGGGAACGCCGGACGGCCGCCGGTCCCGGGACTCGGGTCCGACGGCCGTCCGAAGGGCAGCATGTCCGGCTACCGGCGGATGCTCGGCTTCAGCTCCTGGAAGCGGGCGAGCATGCCGTTCACGAAGGCCGGCGAGTCGTCCGTGGAGAACTCCTTGGCGATCTCGACGGCCTCGTCCAGGACGACCGCGTCCGGGACGCCGTCCTCCCAGATCAGCTCGTACGCGCCGAGCCGCAGGACGTTGCGGTCCACGATCGGCATCCGGTCGAGGGTCCAGCCCACCGCGTACTGCGAGATCAGGTCGTCGATGCGACGGGCGTGCTGGACGTACCCCTCGATCAGCTCCATGGTGTACTCGGCCACCTGGGGGGTGCCCTCGTCGGGCTTGGGCTCGCGGGCGCGGGCCACCCAGTCGGCGAGGACCTGCTGCGGGTCGACCCCGCGGTGGTCGGCCTCGAAGAGGATCTGGAAGGCCCGGGTACGGGCCTTGCTGCGTGCGGCCGACACGGACTTACTTCACCCGGCCGAGGTAGCTGCCGTCGCGGGTGTCGACCTTGACCTTCTCGCCGGTGGTGACGAAGAGCGGGACCTGGATCTCGGCACCGGTCTCCAGGGTGGCCGGCTTGGTGCCACCGGTGGAGCGGTCGCCCTGGACGCCCGGCTCGGTCTCGGCGATGGTCAGCTCGACCGCGGCCGGGAGCTCGATGTACAGGACGGCGCCCTCGTTGGTGGCGACCAGGGCCTCGAAGCCCTCCAGCAGGTACTTGGCGGCGTCGCCGACGACGGCCGGCTCGACCGTGATCTGGTCGTAGGTGTCCATGTCCATGAACACGAAGTTCTCGCCGTCCTTGTACGAGAACTGCATGCCGCGCTTGTCGACGTTGGCGGTCTCGACCTTGGTGCCGGCGTTGAAGGTCTTGTCGACGACCTTGCCCGTCAGGACCTCCTTGAGCTTCGTACGCACGAAGGCCGGGCCCTTGCCGGGCTTGACGTGCTGGAACTCGACGACGGACCAGAGCTTGCCGCCCTCCAGCTTGAGGACCATGCCGTTCTTGAGATCGTTCGTGGAAGCCACGGGCGCACTAACTCCTGTATAGCTGTCAAGGAACCAAGGGTTTGCGTCCTGCCACCGACGGCCCACGGGGCCGCCGTCACAGGGCGAGGAGCTCCTTGGTGGTGATGGTGAGCAGCTCGGGCCCGCCCTCTTCGAGGGGGCGCACGACGAGCGTGTCCTCGATCCGGACCCCGCCCTTGCCCGGGAGGTGGACCCCTGGGCCGACGGTGACCGGCACGCGGCTGTCCAGTTTACCCATGTCCGACGGACCGAGGCGCGGCGCCTCCCGGATCTCCAGCCCGATGCCGTGCCCCACCGGGTGCGGCGAGGCCTCGGTGTGCCCCGCCGCCTCCAGGACCTGGCGGGCGGCCCGGTCGGGTACGCACTGCTCCACGCCCGGTCCGAGCGCCTCCCGGCCGGCCCGCTGGGCGCGGAAGACCAGCCGGTGCAGCTCCACCTGCCAGGGTGCGGGGGCGGCCCCGATCACGAAGGTCCGGGCGGTGGAGACGCCGTAGCCGCGGTACTGGGCGCCCATCACCACGGTCAGGAAGTCGCCCTCCTCCACCCGGCGGTCGGTCGGCTGGTGGGCGGCCTGGCCGGAGTGGCTGCCGGTGCCGACCGAGACCGGGAAGGAAGCCCGGTCGGCGCCGTGGTCGATCATCCGGCGCTCCAGCTCCATCGCCAGGTGCCGCTCGGTGCGGCCGACCAGGATCGACTCCAGCAGCTCGCCGAGCGCTTGGTCGGCGATCTCGGCCGCGATCCGCAGGTCGGCGATCTCGTGCTCGTCCTTGACCACCCGCAGCCGCTCGACCACCTGCCCCAGGTCGGCCAGCCGGGCCCGCCCGGCCAGGCCCGCCACCGCCCGGTGCCGGCTGACGGTCAGGTCGTGCTCCTCCACGGCGAGGCCCGTCACCCCGAAGCCCGCGGCGGCGGCCGCCGCGGCCAGCGCGGTGTCCGCCCCCGCCGAGACCGGCAGCTGCGTCACGTCCGGGGCGATCAGGTGCTCCCCGGAGTCGTCCGGCGGCAGGTCGTCCGGGACGGCGAGCAGCGCGCGTTCCCTGGTCAGCAGCAGGGTCGCCCCGCAGGGGGCGCAGCCCGTCAGATACCGCACGTTCGCCGCCCGGGTGATCAGCGCCGCATCGGCCCCGGCCGCGCTGCAGTGCTCCCTCACCCGCTCCCGCCGCCCCGCGTACGCATCCGCCATGCGTCGAGCCTACGAACCCCCACCCCAAAGCGCCCGCCGAGCACCCCCGACAGAACCCCCGGGTGCTCCCGCCCGCACCCGCCCGCGCCCCCGCACCACCGCCGAGGGAGCTCCGTTCCCTACCTCTCCCCCGGTCCGATCAGCCCGCGCCCCACCTCCTCCTCCCCCGTCCGCCACACGACCCACCGCCGGGAAGCCCCACACCCCCCGGCGGCACGCCCACCCACCCCCACACAGCGAACCGCCCCTACGCCTCCCCCGGTCCGATCAGCCCGCGCCGGTAGGCCGGGACGAGGTTCTGCGGGACGAGCAGCTCGCGGCCGTCGACCGTGATCGGGACGAGCCTCGGCGGCGTCGCCTTCCACTGGGCCCGGCGGTGCCGGGTGTTGCTGCGGGAGGTCTTGCGCTTGGGTACGGCCATCGTGGGCTCCTATCGGGTGGGACCGGAGGTGTACGGGAGGAGGGCCATCTCGCGGGCGTTCCTGATCGCCCGGGCCATCGCCCGCTGCTGCCGGACGGTGAGGCGGGTGACGCGGCGGCTGCGGATCTTCCCCCGGTCCGAGACGAAGCGGCGCAGCAGGTCGGTGTCCTTGTAGTCGATGTACTCGATGCCCGCCGCAAGCAGCGGGTTGGGCCGGTGCTTCGGCGGGGCGGTCGTTTTGCGCATGCGGGTGGGCACTTCCTCGTTCTTCAGTGGACGGGGTCGAGCAGGTCCTGGAAGGCGTCCGGCAGGGCCTTCCGGCCGGGTTCGCCGGCGGCGAGTTCGGCGTCGGTGAGCAGGCAGGAGTCGAGCAGGCCGGTGATGCCGTCGACGTCCAGCCCCTCCGCGGTGAAGCTGAGCTGCTGCACCCGGTCGCCGTGCAGGGGGTGCCAGTCGAGGGCGGCGGCCGCCCGCCGCGCGGGCGGGTAGAGCTCCCAGGCCGCGTCGGGCAGGGAGGTGAGCCAGGGCCCGCACTCCTCGACCGCGAGGTTGGCCCCGGCGGCGTCCCAGGCGAGCATCAGGTCCGGCCGGTTGGCCAGCCAGAACCGGCCGCGGCTGCGCTGCGCCGCCGGGACGAGCAGTTCCAGCGCCTCGTGCAGCCGCTGCGGGTGCAGCGGGCGGCGGCGTTCCCAGACCAGGGTGGCGACGCCCGCCTCGTCGCGGTCCTGCGGCAGCAGTGCGATCGCCGGGTTGACCCGGTCGCGGGCGGCGGCGACGTCGAAGCCGCCGAGCGCGGCCCGGGTGAGGGTACCGGTGCCGAGCCGGACCACCCGGGCGGTGGCGTGGAGCTGCCGCAGCAGCGCGAGCCCCGGCGCGTGCGCCGTGGCGCGCGGGACGGCGAGGGTGGTGGCGTACTCGATCTGGTGGGCGAGGGCTTCCGCGCGGGTCCGCTCGTCCTGGGCGGCGGTGTGCTCGCCGTGCTCCACCAGGTCGTCGGGGACGGAGAGTTCGGCGATCAGCCGGTCCGGGTCGACCGCCGTGACCACGCCCGCGAGCTCGACGACGTCGGCCAGGTCCCGGCCGTCCGACTCCCCTGCGGCGATCACCTCGACGGCCGGGTGCGGGTCGCTGCCGCCCCACAACTCGACGACGGCGAGCCCGTACCGGCCCTCGTCGGCGATCTCCAGCAGCCGGGGCAGCAGGTCCTCGCGCAGCGCGCAGCACGGGCAGTCGTTGGTCAGCGGCACGTCGTCGGTGTCGAACGCCCCTTCGGCGTCCCGCAGTTCGCGGTGGACGAGGCCGAGCGAGGCGTCCCGGAGGTCGTGCCGCAGCACCACCGCGTCCACCGCGGCGGCGGCCAGTTCCTCGACGGCGGCGCGGCGTTCGTCGGCGTGCAGGCCGGCGACGACGACCACCGGCAGCTTGATCCGCTCCGGGTGGCCGTCCACCCCGCTCACCAGCTCGCCTTGCGGACGCCCGGCAGGTGGCCGGCGTGGGCGTGGGCGCGCAGGTTGATCCGGGAGAGGCCGAAGGCGCGCAGGTAGCCGCGGGGTCGGCCGTCCACCGCGTCGCGGTTGCGGATCCGGGTGGCGCTGGCGTCGCGCGGCTGGCGGGCGAGTTCGGCCTGCGCGGCGGCGCGCTCGGCGGGGTCGGTGCCGGGGTGGGCGATGAGCCGCTTGAGTTCGGCCCGGCGCTCGGCATAGCGGGCGACGACGGCGCGCCGCTGCTCGTTCTTGGCGATCTTGCTCTGCTTGGCCATCAGACCTTCTCCCCCCGGGCCCGGATGCGGGCGACGGCGGCCTCGATGCCGATCGTGTCGACGGTACGGATGCCCTTGGCGCTCAGCACGAGCCGGACGTACCGGCCTTCGCTGGGCAGCCAGTAGCGCTTGCGCTGGATGTTGGGGTCGAAGCGGCGGCTGGTACGGCGGTGCGAGTGCGAGATCGCGTTGCCGAAGCCGGGCCGACGGCCGGTGAGCTGGCAGTGCGCGGACATGGGTGCTCCCTGGCGTCCGGGAATGGGCAGGACCGGGCTCACGTTACACCAAATGAAAATGACATCCATTTCGGTGTACGGTTCCATCCAGCACCCACCCAGCACCGCCAGACCGCCAGGAGGACACCCCGTGGCCCGCAGCGAACTGCGCCCCGTCATCAAGCTCCGCTCCACCGCCGGCACCGGATTCACGTACGTGACCCGCAAGAACCGCCGCAACGACCCGGACCGGATGGTCCTGCGCAAGTACGACCCGGTCGCGGGCCGGCACGTCGACTTCCGCGAAGAGCGCTGACCGCCCCCAGAGAGGAGCCCTCCCATGAAGCCCGGCATCCACCCCGCCTACCGCCCGGTCGTCTTCCGCGACAAGGTCGGCGGCCTCGCCTTCCTCACCAGGTCGACGGTCACCAGCGACCGCACCGTCGACTGGGAGGACGGCCACACCTACCCGGTGATCGACGTCGAGATCTCCTCGGCGAGCCACCCCTTCTACACCGGCCAGTCCCGCGTGCTCGACACCGCGGGCCGGGTCGAGCGCTTCCGCCAGCGCTACGGCGACCGGCACTGAAAAGCCCGAACGGCGCCTCCCCGGGATGGGGAGGCGCCGTTCGGCACGTACGGACGGAGGTCAGCGCGGCGGCGGGACGGAGACCACCATGGCCAGCCGCACCGCCCGCTCCCCCGCGTTGCGGTAGACGTGCTGGTAGGAGGCGTCGAAGGAGACGGTGCTGCCGGCCGGCACCCGGTGCTCGCGCTCGTCGTGCTCCAGGGTCAGCTCCCCCTCCTCGACCCGGATGATCTCCACCGTCCCCGCCGGGTGCGGCTCCGAGGAGTACTCCTCACCCGGCTCGATCCGCCACTCCCACAGCTCCAGCGGCCCGGGCGCCTCGATCCCGTGCAGCAGCGTGCCGGTGCCGCCGGACGGGCCCGACCAGAGCGGCACGGCCTGGTCGCCCGGCACGATCCGGACGTCCGGCCCCTTCTCGTAGTCGAGCAGCGTGGCGATCGAGACGCCGAGCGCGTCGCCCAACCGCACGACGGTGGCCACGCTCGGGTTGGTGCGGCCCTGCTCGATCTGGACGATCATGCCGCGGCTCACGCCGGAGCGGGCGGCGAGAGCGTCCAGGGTGTGGCCTCGCTCGGCACGCAGCCGCTTGAGGTTCCGGGCGAGGGCCCGGGCGACGAGGTCGGGGTCCGGCACGCGGTCAGTCCTCCGGTGTCTTTCCGTCCACTGGTCGAAACAGTACGGAATATTGTTCGGAAAGTTCAGTTCACTGCACTACGCTGCCGGTCTCGGCAACGAGTCCATCCGACTGTACTTCGGAGTGCATTGTGCTGCCCTCATCACCCGTCCTCCCCGCCGCGCCCGCCGACCCCTCGGGAGGCCGGCCGTGACCGTGCTGCTCGCCCTCTCCGCCAGCCTGCTCTGGGGGCTCGCCGACTTCGGCGGTGGCGCACTCGCCCGGCGGCTGCCCGCGCTCGCCGTGGTCGTCGCCTCCCAGGTGGCGGCAGCCGCCGTCCTGCTGGCCGCCGTCATCGCCACCAGCGGCTGGGCCGCCGCCTCCCCCGCGCTCTGGTACGCCGTCGCGGCCGGGGTGATCGGCCCGTTCGCGATGCTCGCCTTCTACCGCGCGCTCGCGCTCGGCCCGATGGGCGTGGTCTCCCCGCTGACCACCGTCTCCGTGGTGGTACCGGTCGGCGTCGGCCTCGCGCTCGGCGACCGCCCCGGGCCCGGCCAGGTCGCCGGGATCGCGGTGGCCGTGGCCGGCGTGGTGCTGGCCGCCGGTCCGGAGCGCGGCGGCCCGGCCGCCGCCCGCAGCGCCCTGCTGCTCACCCTGGGCGCCGCCGTCGGCTTCGGCACCGTGATGGCCCTGATCGCGCACGCCTCGACCGGCGGCGGGCTGCTGCTGGCGCTCTGCGTCCAGCGGGTCTGCAACGTCGTCGTCGGCGGCGCCGCCCTGCTCACCGGCCCGCGCGGCACCGGCGGGAGCGGCACCGGCGGGCTCCTGCCCGGGCTGCGGGCCCGGCTGCCCGCGCTCACCGCGATCGGGCTCGCCGACGTCGCCGCCAACGCGCTCTTCGCGATGGCCTCGCACCGCGGCTCGGCCACCGTTGCCGCCGTCCTGTCCTCGCTCTACCCGGTGGTCACCGCACTGATGGCCCGCGGGGTGTTCAAGGAACGGCTGCGCCCGGTCCAGGTGCTCGGCGCCGGGCTGGCCGTCGCGGGCACCCTGCTGCTCGCGGCCGCATGAGCAACGCTCATGGGGGCGCCCCCATGAGCGAACCTCATGCCCCCACCCCATGAGCCCCGCTCATGCCCTCCCGGCTCACTCCCCCTGGGGGGTCCAGCGCTTCTCGACCCGGGCCAGCTTCCAGTACCCGATCGCCAACGCCCAGACCACCACGAACAGCCCGGCGATCGCGTAGCCGACGTTGTCCAGCGAGATGTCCGCGATCCAGCCGGTCACCGGGTCGGTCAGGTCGAGCTTCTCGTGCAGCACCCCGACCAGCTCGATGGTGCCGATGATGAAGGCCACCGCGATCGACAGCCCAGTGATGGTCAGGTTGTAGTACACCTTCCGCACCGGGTTGGAGAACGCCCACTGGTACGCGAAGTTCATGAACGTCCCGTCCAGCGTGTCGAACAGGCTCATCCCGGCCGCGAACAGCAGCGGCAGGCAGACGATGGCGTACCAGGGCAGCCCGGCGGCCGCCCCCGAGCCGGCCATCACCATCAGGGTGACCTCGGTCGCGGTGTCGAAGCCCAGACCCAGCACCATGCCGACCGGGAACATCTGCCCGGGCCGGGTGATCGAGCGGGTCGCCCGGTTCAGCACCCGGGCCATGAAGCCGCGCGAGTCCAGGTGCGCCTCCAGCTCCGCCTCGTCGAACTGCCCCGCCCGCATCGACCGGAACACCTTGAGGATGCCGAGCAGCGCCGCCAGGTTGAGCGCGCCGATCAGGTAGAGGAACACGCCGGAGGTGGTGGTCCCGATCACGCCGAGCCACTTGTGGGTGGCCGACTCGTCGTCCATCAGCGTGTTCGCCAGCTGCGCACCGCCCGCGACCAGGGCGGCCATGATGACCACCATCGAGGAGTGCCCGAGCGCGAACCAGAAACCCACCGAGACCGGCCGCTTGCCGTCCGCCATCAGCTTGCGGGTGGTGTTGTCGATCACCGCGATGTGGTCGGCGTCGAAGGCGTGCCGCATCCCGAGCGTGTACGCGGTGATACCCAGGCCCACCCCGAAGACCTGGGTACCGACCGCGTACCGCTCGGGTGCGACCAGGAAGATGAGCGTCCCGAAGGCCACCACGTGCATGGCCAGGATCACCCCCATCAGCCCGGCCGTACGGACGGTGTCCTCGCGCCTCCATCTGAACGTCGGCAGCACGGACGGGGCCGTCTTCGCCCCGTCGGCAATGGTTTCGGGCAGGGTCATCTCAGGATCACGCTCCAACACCTCGTGGAAAGACTTCGTGAAGCGCCGTGGCCGGTCTCCTGGCTTACGGGACGTTCGGGCCCGCCTTCCCAGGCGCGCGAGGCACCCAGTGGCGTCATGGACCCGGACGGCATTCCGTCGCGGACGAAGGAATGACCCGATCACAGTGGCGAGGGCCGCTCCGGAATCCGGACCCCTGAGGGTCCGTCACCGGTCTTCCCGAGCACCACGGCGGGGAACACCGTAGGGGTCGCGCCCCGACCCATGCAAGGCTGCGCACCTGCGCAGGTGTCCAGGATCACAGGCCCTCGCCTGCAAGAATGTGCGCATGCATCTCGTACCGGCCGACCGCGCGGGCCACCGCACCATCGACGGACACCGGGTCTGCGAGGCCATCGCCGCCATCGGCGACACCGCGCACGTCCGGTCCTGGTCCGAGCGGTTCTCCCTGCTCGCCGACCCCGGGCGGCTCGCCCTGCTGCTCGCCCTGCACCGCGCCGGCCCGCTCGCCGTCAGCGACCTCGCCGTCGCCACCGGCATGCGCGACCCCGCCGTCTCCCAGGCCCTGCGCCTGCTCCGCACGGCCGGCGTGGTCACCGGCGACAAGGACGGACGCGTGGTGCGCTACCGGCTCGTGGACGAGAGCATGCGCCCCCTCCTCGACGAGTGCGCCGCCGCCGAACACCACGAGCCCACCGCAGCCGCCGGCTGACCGACACTCGGGGAACAGCACCCGGGCGGCAGCCCGGATGAGTACGATCATGGCGTGCCGTCCCACCCCCACGTCTGGCCCGCCGACCGGTGGAACACCCGACCGGTCAAGGCCCGCGTGCTGGCGGTCGCCCGCACCCTCACCTCGGCCACCCGGGTCCTGGACGTCCTCGCCCTGCTCGACCCGGACGGCGTCGAACGGTACTTCACCGTCAACCCCGGCTCCGTCTTCGCCGACCGCGCCCTGGACGACTACCTGCACGCCCTGCCCGGCTTCACCGTGCTGGACTGGGAGGACGCCATCCGGCACCGCTTCGACCTCGCCGTCGCCTGCGCCGTCCACTCCTCCATGCACCGCCTGGACGCCGGCCTCGTCGTCCTCCCGCACGGCGCCGGCTACAACCGCCTGGTGACCGAGTCCACCCGCGACACGGTCAGCTCCGCCGGCCTCTCCCGGCACGAACTCACCCACCACGGGCGGGTGTTCGTCGACGTCCTCGGCCTGTCCCACCCCGAACAGCTGGACCGCCTCCGGACCTCCTGCCCCGAGGCACTGGACGTCGCCCGGGTGGTCGGCGACCCGTGCTTCGACCGGATGCTCGCCAGCCTGCGCTCCCGCGACGCCTACCGCGCCGCACTCGGCGCCGTCGACGGCCGCCGCCTCGTCGTCGTCGACTCCACCTGGAGCGAGCACTCGTTATTCGGCCGGCACCCCGATCTGCCCCGGCACCTGGTCCGCCGGCTGCCCGCCGACGAGTACACGGTGGCCGTCGTCCTGCACCCCAACATCTGGAGCCGGCACGACCCCGAGGCCCTGCTCGACACCGCCTGCCGGATGGGTCTGCGCCTGATCCCGCCCCACCAGGGCTGGCAGGCCGCCCTGGTCGCCGCCGACTGCCTGATCGGCGACCACGGCTCGGTCTCCGTCTACGGCGCCGCCCTGGAACGGCCCACCCTGCTCGCCGCCACCGGCGCCGCGGAACTCGACCCGGGCTCCCCCAGCTACGCCTTCGGCCAGGCCGCACCCCCGCTCGACCCCGACGGCGACCTCGCCGCCCAGATCGAACAGGCCCTGCAGAAGCAGGACCCGGCCGCACTGCGCACCGTCACCGACCGCTCACTGAGCCGGCGCGGCCACTCCGCCGAACTGCTGCGCCCGCTGCTCTACTCCTTCCTGGAGCACCTGGACGAACCCGAGCACGCACCGCTCCTGCCGCCCTACCCCAAGCCCGTCCCGCGCCCCGACACCACCGACGCTCCCACGGCGTACGACGTCGAGGGCGAGAGCGAGGGCACCGAAGTCACCCTGCGCCGCTACCCCTTCGACCCCCGTGACCACACCCCGCGCGGCTTCCACGCGCTCAGCGACGACCACCCCGGCGACGAACTGCGCTACACCGCCGAGGTCCTGGCCCGCACCGAGGTCCACGCCGAACGCCCCGCCACCCGCTGGCTCGCCGACTCCGCCGCCGAACTCCCCGGCCTCGCCGTCGCGGTGGCCGCCCTCGGCCCGGCCCGCCACCTGCTCCGGCTGCACACCGGCCTGCTGCTGGAGGCCTGCGCCGAACGCGACTGGAGCAGCCCCGAACCCCGCCTCGACCCGCTGCTGCTCGGCTCCGCCGTGGCCTGCTGGCTCGCCGACGGCGGCGACCCGGCCGGCCTCCCCGAGCACGGCCTCACCATCCGCACCGGCGAGCACCGCACCCGGGTCTCCTTCACCACCGGGCCGTAGACCTAGAGCCCCAGCTCCCGCAGTCGCGCACGACTGCGCTCCGCCAAGTCCTCGTCGCCCAGCTCCTCGGCGAGGGCGACCAGCAGGGTGTGCGCCTGGCCCTCCTTGGCGTACTGCTTCAGCTCCTCGGCCTTCCGGACGCAGGCACCGGCGTCCTCGACCGCGAGATCGAGCCGCCCGAGCGCCCGGTGCGCGCGGGCCCGCACCAGCGGCAGCTTCATCACCATGTCGTGGTCCTCCGTGGCCTCGGCCCGCGCAGCCGCCTCGGCCAGGACGAGCAGCGCCTGCTCCGGACGCCCGTCGGCGGTCAGCGCCTGGGCGAGGTGGTAGCGCTGCACGATCTCGCCGTGGTCGTCGCCCCGGTTCTCCTCCAGGGCCAGCGTGAACCGCTCCACCGCCTGGCCGGTCCGCCCGTCCGCCAGGCAGAGCAGGCCGTCCGTCTCGTACAGCACCCCCACGACGATCCGGTTGGTCACCAGCGGAACCAGCTCGGTGGCCCGCGCCAACTGCTCGGCGGCGAGCCCGTACTCCTTGCGCTCGTAGTGGGCACGGGCGAGCTGGTTGCGCAGCCGGACCACCGCATTCGGCTGGTTGTCCCACTGGGCCGACTCGACCCCGAGCCGATGGGTGGCGATCAGGTCCTGGTAGTGCTTGCGGTTGTGGTAGAGCGGCCAGAGCGACTCGCAGAGCCGCCACACCTCGCCGTGCCACTGCTCCTCGGCCGCCGCCTCCACCACGGCGCGCAGATTGGCCCGCTCCGCCTGCAGCCACTCCAGCGCCTCCGGGTACGAGGCGAAGCCCGGCAGGTCCTCACCGCTCGGCTCCTGCAGCCGCACCCGCGTCCCCATCGCGCGGTCGGCCAGCGACGCCCGCCCCCGGAAGTACGCCACCACCCGGGCCAGGAGCCGGGCCCGGTCGGGGAGTTCGCGCGCCCGGTCGTGGGCGTGCAACCGCACGACGTCGTGTGCCCGGAACCGCTCCTCCGGATCGTCGTCCACCACCTCGTCCAGCAGGTGCACGGCGCGCAGCTCGTCCAGCGCCGCCACGGCCCGCTCCACGCCCACCGCACGGGCGAGTTCGGCCGACACGAAGGGGCCCGGGTGGACCCCGATCAGGTGGTAGAGGGCCCGGCCCTCCGGCGGAAGCCGCTCGTAGACCAGGTCGTAGGTCGGACGGAGGTTCCCCTCTTCGCTGTCCAGGATGACCGACTTCCCCTCCCGGTCGTGCAGTTCGGCCACCACCCGGCCGACTGCCAGCCGATCGCGGTCCAGCAGCCGGCTCCCGATCGCGTTCAGCGCCAGGGGCAGCCCGCCGCACATCTCGACCAGCTCCGCCAACTCGCGGTCGGTACCCCGTTCGGCGCCCAGCCATGCCCGCACCAGGTCGGAGCCCGCCGTCAGGCTCAGCGGCCCGAGCTGTCGCACCTCGGCGCCGTCCGTCCGCAGCGCGGGCAGCCGTCGGCGGCTCGCGACCACCACCAGGCCGCTGGAGGGGAGCAGGGCCCGGACCTCCGCGGCGTGCTCGACGTTGTCCAGGAAGAACAGGCACCGACGCTCGGCGGTGACCGTACGGAACTTCGTGAACCGCTCCGCCTCAACCGGCGGAGCCTCCGTCCCGAGGGCCCGCAGGAAGCCCGCCACGATCTCGGAGAGGTCCACTCCGCCCTGGTGCCGGTAGGCCTGGAAGTCGGCGTAGAGGTCTCCGTCCGGGAACCGCGACCGGTAGTCCCGGGCGAACCTGGCGATCAGCTCCGTCTTCCCGACCCCGCCGAGCCCGGTGAACACCACGATCCCGGGCCGGCCCGCCGCGGCCCGCTCCAACGCGCCCACCAGTGCGGCGAGTTCGGGTTCACGATTGACGAAGCTCTCGCGCGGCGGCCGCACCTGGTGCGGGATCGGCACCCTGGGCTGCTGCTGGACCGTGATGCTCCCGCCCTGGATCACGTTCCCGTACACCGTGCCCGACACCTCGTTGGACACCTCGTAGTCGTCCACCCGTACGCTCCCTCCGGCAGGCCCGGGCCCAGCCTACGGGCTACCGGCCGTGCCGGACCTGAGCCCGCCTCAGGCCGCCTGGCAGGTCGGGCACCAGAAGAGGTTGCGCGCGGCGTGCTCCTCCGTGCGCACGTCCGTGCCGCAGACCAGGCAGGGCATGGCCGCGCGGCGGTAGACGTAGACCTCGCCGCCGTGGTCGTCCACGCGGGGCGGGCGGCCCATCGCCTCGGGGGTGTGCTCGGGGCGGACGGTGTCGATGCGGCCGGCCGTGACGCCCTCGCGCATCAGGGCGGCCAGGTCGGCCCAGATCACGTCCCATTCGCGGCGGGTGAGGTCGCGCCCGGCCCGGTGCGGGGCGATGCCGTGGCGGAACAGCACCTCGGCCCGGTAGACGTTGCCGACCCCGGCCAGCACCTTCTGGTCCATCAGCAGCGCGGCGACGGTGGTCCGGCTGCCGGATATCCGGCGCCAGGCGGCTTCCGGGTCGGCGTCGGCGCGCAGCGGGTCCGGGCCGAGGCGGTCGGCGACGGCGGCCTTCTCGGCGTCGGTGACGAGGGCGCAGGTGTTGGGGCCGCGCAGGTCGGCGTAGCCGTCCTCGTTCTCCAGCCGCAGCCGGACCAGGCCGACCGGCTCGGGTGCGGGGCCGGCGCCGAAGGTGAAGCCGCCGTAGAGCCCGAGGTGGACGTGCACCCAAGCGCCCTCCTCGAAGCCGAGGAAGAGGTGCTTGCCGGTGGCCTCGGCGCCGGTGAGCAGCTGCCCGTCGATCACCTTGGCCTCGTCGGCGAACCGGCCCTGCGGGCTGGAGGCCCGGACGGGGCGGCCGCCGAAGGCCTTCCGGTTCTCGGCGGCGAGGCGGTGGATGATGTGGCCTTCCGGCACGGGCGTCAGCTCCCCCGGGTGGTTCGACAGGACGGGCCGGCGGGCGGGCCCAAGGACTCGTCCATCATCGCAGCCGGCTCCGACAGCACCACGAACGCCCTGGTCAGCGGACCGGCATGCCCATCAGCCGGGCGAGGATGACGCGGTCCAGCTCGGCGGCCGTCCCGGCGACGTCCAGGGAGGAGTTGTCGATGATCGGCAGCCCGGAGTTGTACCAGCCGGCCATCCGCCCGTGGATGCGTGCCACCTCTTCGTCGCCGAGGCGCCGGTTGCCGCCGCGCCGGGCGTTGCGGCGCAGCACCGAGTCCAAGCTGGGCAACAGCACGACGGGGATCATGCCGGGGCCGATGTGCCGCTTCCAGCCGCCGAGGCCGATGGCCGGGCGGTCGGGGAAGACAGCGTCGTCGATGATGCAGGAGATGCCGTTGGCCAGGTAGTTGCGGCAGGCGAAGCCGCAGGTGCGGCGGGCCAGCCGGTACTGCGCCTCGGAGGCGTTGTTCCAGCCGGACTGCGGGTTGGCGAAGCCGGACTGCACCCATTCGCGGACGTCGTCCAGGCTGATGTGCGCGGTCGGGGTGGGCCGGCGTTCGGCCCAGTACCGGGCGACGGTGGTCTTGCCGGCCCCGGCGGGCCCGATCAGCAGGACGGCGATCGGCCCGGTGGGCGCGTGCTGGCGCGGCGGGTGCGCGGGCAGTTGCACGGGCGTCCCGGAGGGCAGCACGAAGTGCCCGGTGCCTCCGGCCGGGACGGGCGCGCTGGGCGCGCCGGGTGCCGGAGCGGGTGCCACAGGCGCAGGCGCCACAGGAACAGGAACAGGAGCAGGCGCAGGCGCAGAATTCGGCACCGGCCGCACCGACGGCGGAGGAGGCGGCGGCGGGACCGGCGCGCCCGACGGATTCGCCGACAGGCTCGCCCCCGACACGGCCGCCCCCGACGGGCTCGCCCCCGCACCGCCCGGCGGCACCGGCGGAGCGGCGGGACGCGGCGGGACCTGCCCACCTCCGGCGTACTGCGTCACGGCACCCTCCCGACACCTCTCAGCGGGGACACTACACGTCGGCCCGGCGGCGGGCACAGTCCGCCGCCGGGCCGTGGGCCCGTGCCTCAGCGCGTGGTGAGCTGCTCGGCGAGCGCGCGCAGCGCCAGCTCGTACGAGCCGATCCCGAATCCGGCGATGGTGCCGGAGGCCACCGCGGCGATCACCGAGGTGTGCCGGAAGGTCTCGCGGGCGTACGGGTTGGAGATGTGCACCTCGATCAGCGGCGCGGTGCGCTGCGCGGCGGCGTCCCGCATGGCGTACGAGTAGTGCGTGAACGCGGCCGGGTTGATCACCACCGGCACCTGCCCGTCGGCCGCCTCGTGCAGCCAGGCCACCATCTGCTGCTCGGAGTTGGTCTCGTGCACCTCGACCTCGAAGCCGAGCTCCTTGCCGAGCGCGGTGCAGCGCTCGACCAGCCCGGCGTACGAGGTGGCGCCGTAGACGTCCGGTTCGCGGCTGCCGAGCCGGCCGAGGTTGGGGCCGTTGAGCACCATCACCCGGGTCACGCCGAGACCTCCGCGTAGGCGGCGACCAGCAGGGACGGGTCGGGGCCCTCCAGGACGGAGGTCTTGCCGAGGCCGTCCAGGACGATGAAGCGGATCAGGTCGCCGCGCGACTTCTTGTCGATCTTCATCGCGTCCAGCAGCTTCGGCCAGGCGTCCGCCCGGTAGCTCAGCGGCAGACCGACGGAGGCCAGCACGGTGCGGTGCCGGTCGGCCGTCTCGTCGTCCAACCGCCCGGCCAGGCGGCCGAGTTCGGCGGCGTAGACCATGCCGATGGAGATCGCGGCGCCGTGCCGCCACTTGTACCGCTCGTTGCGCTCGATGGCGTGGCCGAGGGTGTGGCCGTAGTTGAGGATCTCGCGCCGGCCGGCTTCCTTGAGGTCGCCGGAGACGACGTCGGCCTTGACCTGGATGGCCCGGCGGATCAGTTCGACGGTGTGCGGGCCGGCCGGCGACTTGGCGCCCTCCGGGTCGGCCTCGACGAGGTCGAGGATGACCGGGTCGGCGATGAAGCCGCACTTGATGACCTCGGCGAGACCGGAGACGTAGTCGTGCTTGGGCACGGTCTCCAGGGTGTCGAGGTCGGCCAGCACGCCCACCGGCGGGTGGAAGGCGCCGACCATGTTCTTGCCCTCGGCGATGTTGATGCCGGTCTTGCCGCCGACCGCCGCGTCGACCATGCCGAGCAGCGTGGTGGGCATGGAGATCCAGCGCACCCCGCGCAGCCAGGTGGCGGCGACGAAGCCGGCCAGGTCGGTGGTGGCACCGCCGCCGAGGCCGACGACGACGTCACTGCGGGTGAAGCCGGTCTGGCCGAGCACCGACCAGCAGTACGCGGCGACCTCGGCGCTCTTGGCGTCCTCGGCGTTGGGCACCTGCAGCGCGATCGCCTCGTAGCCCTCGCCGGCCAGGTCCTCGCGGATGGCGTCGGCGGTGGCGGCCAGCGCCTCCGGGTGGATGATCGCGACCCGCTTCGCCCGGGTGCCGATGAGCGGCGACAGCTCTCCGAGCAGCTGGTGCCCGATCAGCACGTCGTACGGGTCGTGGCCGGCGCTGCCGCCGACGTGGATCCTGACGGTGGTGTCAGTCATGGGGGGTCTTCAGCTCCAGTGCTTCCAGTACGGCGTCCGCGACCTGCTCCGGGCTGCGCCCGGCGGTGTCGACCACGGCGGTGGCCACCTCCAGGTAGAGGGGGCGGCGGGCGTCCATCAGCTCGCGCCAGCGGGCCCGCGGGTTGACGGCGAGCAGCGGGCGGGGGGCGTCCAGGCCGACCCGCTTGACGGCGTCCGCCGGCGGGACCTCCAGGAAGACCACCGGCAGCTCGCGCAGCAGCTCGCGGGTGGCCTCGGCCGTCACCGCGCCGCCGCCGAGTGCCAGCACCCCGTCGTGTCCGGTGGCGGCGGCGCGGACGGCCGCCACCTCCAGCGCGCGGAAGTGCGGCTCGCCCTCGTCGATGAAGATCTCCGGGATGGGCCGGCCGGCCGTCGTCTCGATGTCGGTGTCGGTGTCCCGGAAGCCGACGCCCAGGCGCTCGGCCAGGACCCGCCCGACGGTGGACTTGCCACTGCCGGGCGGGCCGACCAGCACGACCACGGGAGAGGTCATCGGACGATCAGGTTGTCGAGGTAGCCCTGCACGTTGCGGCGCGTCTCGGAGACGTGGTCGCCGCCGAACTTCTCGATCACCGCGTCGGCCAGCACCAGCGCCACCATCGCCTCGGCGACGATGCCCGCCGCCGGCACCGCGCAGACGTCCGAGCGCTGGTGGTGCGCCTTGGCCGGCTCGCCGGTGCGCACGTCCAGCGTCTGCAGCGCCCGCGGCACGGTGGCGATCGGCTTCATCGCGGCGCGCACCCGCAGCACCTCGCCGGTGGACAGGCCGCCCTCGGTACCGCCGGAACGGCCGGAGGTGCGCCTGACGCCCTCGGGGGTCGGGACGATCTCGTCGTGCGCCTGGGAGCCCGGCACCCGGGCCAGCTCGAAGCCGTCGCCGACCTCGACGCCCTTGATCGCCTGGATGCCCATCAGCGCGGCGGCCAGCCGCGCGTCCAGGCGACGGTCCCAGTGCACGTGCGAGCCGAGGCCCACCGGCACGCCGTACGCCAGGACCTCGACCACGCCGCCGAGGGTGTCGCCGTCCTTGTGGGCCTGGTCGATCTCGGCGACCATCGCCTTCGAGGCGTCCGCGTCCAGGCAACGCACCGGGTCGGCGTCCAGCCGGGCCTCGTCCGAGGGCAGCGGGACCACACCGGCGGGCGCCTTCGCGGCGGCCAGCTCGACCACGTGGCTGACGATCTCGATCCCGGCCACCTCGCGCAGGTACGCACGGGCGACGGCGCCCAGCGCGACCCGGGCGGCCGTCTCCCGGGCGCTGGCGCGCTCCAGGATCGGCCGGGCCTCCTCGATCGAGTACTTCTGCATGCCGGCCAGGTCGGCGTGGCCGGGCCGGGGGCGGGTCAGCGCCTCGTTGCGGGCCAGGCCCGCCAGCACCTCGGGGTCGACCGGGTCGGCCGACATGACCTGCTCCCACTTCGGCCACTCGGTGTTGCCGACCATGATCGCGACCGGGCTGCCCATGGTCAGACCGTGCCGGACGCCGCCGAGGAAGGTCACCTCGTCCTGCTCGAACTTCATCCGCGCCCCGCGGCCGTAACCGAGCCGGCGGCGCGCCAGCGCGTCGGCCACCACGTCGGTGGTGACCGGTACACCGGCGGGCAGGCCTTCCAGCGTCGCGACGAGTGCGGGGCCGTGCGACTCCCCCGCCGTCAGCCAGCGCAACGTACCCAACGGAGCTCCTTCATCAGCGGACCGGCCCGCGGCACCGCCGCGGCCCGCCCGGGCGTGCCTTGTCCCTGAATCCTTTCATGACCCGGCAGCACCCGGGGGCACAGTCCGCGTGACGGACGGCAACCGGCCACGATCCGGCCGGGATCCCCTCCCGGAACCGTCCGAAGGGCGGGCCGCAGCCCCCGCCGAAGGCCCGGACCCGGGCCGGGGTCCGGGTCCGCCTCAGCGCCCGGCGAGCGCCTTCTCCCCCGCCTCGCGCATCGCCGCCAGCGGCCCGGGCGCCCGCCCGGTGAAGGCCTCGCTCTGCAGCACCGCCTGGTGCACCAGCAGGTCCAGCCCGCCCAGGACGGTCGCCCCGCGCTCGGCGCAGGCGGCGGCCAGCGCCGTCGGCCACGGGTGGTACAGCACGTCGAACAGCGCCCCCGGCGCGGCGGTCAGCGAGGAGGCGAAGGCGTCGGTCGCGCCGACCGGCGTGGTGGAGACGGTCAGCGGCCGGGCCAGCGCCTCGGCGCCGCGCTCCCAGTCGGCGGTGCGGACGGCCACGCCCAGCCGCTCGCCCAGCTCGGCCATCTCCCGGGCCCGCTCGGCGCTGCGCACGTAGACCGTCACCTCGCCGGTGCAGATCCGGGCGAGCGCCGCCAGCGCCGAGGAGGCGGTGGCCCCGGCGCCCAGCACGGCCGCCTCGGGCACCTCGGTGATCCCCCGCTCGCGCAGCGCGTTGACCAGCCCGGGGATGTCGGTGTTGTCCCCGGTGCGCCGGCCGTCGGCGGTGAACACCACGGTGTTCACCGCGTCCACCGAGCGCGCCGTCTCGCTGACCTCGTCCAGCAGCGGCACGATCGCCCGCTTCAGCGGCATGGTCAGCGACAACCCGGCCCACTCGGCCTCGTCCAGTCCGGCGAGGAAGCCGGGCAGGCCGGCCTCGTCGACCTCGAAGCGGTCGTAGCGCCAGCCGTCCAGCCCGAGCGCCGCGAAGGCGGCCCGGTGCAGGTCGGGCGAGAGCGAGTGGGCGATCGGCGAGCCGAGGACGGCCGCCCGGTGTCTGGTGGTCAACGCTGCCTCTCCGTGAACGTCTCGGTGAACGTCCCCGTGAACCTCTTCTTGAAGCTCTCCGTGAACTGCCTTCCGGCCCAGGCTACTTGCTGCAGTGCACGGCTTCCTTGTCGAACTTCAGGCCCTGCTGCGCGCAGTAGTCCGCGACGTTCTTCTTGTGCTCCTCGTCGGTCTCGGCGAAGAGCGTGCTGGTCGGGGACATCGCGATGAAGTACAGCCACTTGCCGTCCGCCGGGTGCAGCACCGCGCTGAGCGCCTCGTCGCCGGGGTTGGCGATCGGCGTCGGCGGCAGGCCCGGGTTGATGTAGGTGTTGTACTTGTTGGAGCCGTCGTTGATCTCCTTCGACGTCAGCTCCTTCTTGCCCAGCGAGTACTGCAGGGTGGTGTCCATCCCCAGGCGGTGCTTGATCACGCCGTCGGCGGCCAGCCGGTTCTGGATCGTCCGCGCCATCTTGGCGAAGTCGCCCGGGTTGTTGCCCTCGCGCTGCAGGATGCTCGCCTCGATCACGACCTCGTAGCCGTTCTTGAGGCCCACCGAGGCGGCCTGCCCGTCCAGGTTCGCGTACTTGTCGATGGCGTTCTTGATCATCTGCTTCAGCAGCTCCTCGGGCTTCATGCCGTCGGAGATGTTGTAGCGGGTCGGCCAGAGGAAGCCCTCGATGTTGTTGTTCGCGTACGAGGGCAGGCCGAGGCTCGGCAGCTGCGCCTTGGCGACGCCCGCCGTGGTGCCCGGCGCCAGCTTCAGCTTGGTGTCGATCAGGGCGTAGATCTCGGTGGAGTTCTTGCCCTCGGGGATCACCAGACCGGCGCCGCCGGCCCCGGCGAGCAGGTCGTTGAGCGCGGTCGCCGCCGGCAGCTCCTTCTTCATGGTGTAGAAGCCGGGCTGGATGGTCTTGCACTTGGGCTCGGCGTCGCAGGCCTTGCTGAAGGCGTCGACGCTCTTGACCACGCCCGCGTTCTTCAGCGCGAGACCGATCTGCCCACCGACCGCGTTCTGCTTGACCTCGACCTGGACGGACCCGGTGCCCTCGCCCGTGAAGTCCGGCGGCGGGCCGAAGTGGTCCTGGTAGAAGCCGTAGCCCCACCAGCCGGCCCCGCCCACGGCGCCGAGCAGCACCAGCGCGACCAGCAGACAGGCGCCGCCGTTGCGGCGGCCCGACTTCTTGCCCTTCTCCTTGCGCTTCTTCTTCGCCTCGCGGGAGTCGTCCTGCTCGCCGAGGAAGCCGCCGGTCTCATGCGGCTCGACGTCCTCGCCCGGGTGCGTGCCGTCCTCGTGGTGGCCGTCGTCGTGGCCGTCCCACCCGTCCGTCCCGTCCTCGCGCACACCGCCGACCGGGTCGGCCCCGGCCTCCAGGGCGGCGGCCTCGGCCTCCCAGTCGATGCCGTCCGGCCCGGGGCCCGAGGCGGGCGCGGGTGCCGGAGCCGCCTGCGGCCGGGCCTGCTGCTGCGCCGTCTGGTGCTGCGGCGGAACCGCCTGCTGCTGGGCGCCCGGCTGCTGCTGAGCGCCCGGGTACCCCTGCTGCTGGTACCCCTGCTGCTGCGGGTATCCCTGCTGCTGCATCGGCTGCTGGGGCATCTGCTGCTGCGGATACCCCTGCTGCGGCATCTGCTGCTGGGGCATCTGCTGCTGGGGCATCTGCTGCTGGTACCCCTGCTGCATCTGCTGCTGCGGGTACCCCTGCTGCTGGTACCCGTGCTGCATCTGCTGCTGGGGGTAGCCCTGCTGCGGCATCTGCTGCTGCTGCGGATACCCCTGCTGCACGTCGCCGTACTGCTGCTGGCCCTGCTGCGGGTACTGCTGCTGCCACTGGCCGTCCTGCTGGCCGGGGACCGGCTGTCGGCCGTCGTACCCGGGATCACCGGGGTGCCACGGCTCGCCCTGGGGGTTGTAGCCCCCGCCCAGATCGGTCATTGATCCCCTTAACCGACGGTGACGGCCGGAGGATCGGACCGGCCGTCCGGGACGACACGGTCCCGGCTGATTCTCGAACCGGCGTGCTAGCGCAGCGCCTGGAGGGAGACGTTACCGTACCGCAGCCTTACCCCCGCCCGGGTGGACGCACCGTCAGTGGGCGACCTCACCGACGGCACACACCGCCGTCACGGAGTCGCCGCACCGGAGCCGCCCGCCGCACCGGAGCCCGCCGACCCGCCGGAAGCCGGCCCCGACGCCGCGCCCGAGGCGGAAGCCGAGCCCGAGCCCGAGGCGCTCGGCTTCGCCGCCGCGCGGTTGGCGTTGAACTCCGCCACGTTGCGCTGCTGCACGTCGAAGCTGTCGGTGAACCGGGTGTCCCCGGGCTTCACGGTGACGAAGTAGAGCCAGTCCCCCGGCGTCGGGTCCAGCGCCGCCATGATCGCCTGCCGCCCCGGGTTGGAGATCGGGGTCGGCGGCAGCCCGGGGTGCAGGTAGGTGTTGTACGGGGAGTCCAGCCTGGTCTCGGTCACCGTCGTGTTCAGGGTGGAGCGGCCGAGCGCGTAGTTGATCGTGGAGTCCAGCTGCAGCGGCATGCCCTTGGCCAGCCGGTTGTAGATGACCCGGGCCACCTTGCCCATGTCCGCGGTGTTGTCGGCCTCGCCCTGGACCATGCTGGCCACGGTGACCAGCCCGTACATGGTCTGCCCGAGGTTCTGGGCGACGACCCCGGCATCGTCCCGGCTGAACTCCTTGCCGGCCCGCTCCACCATCTGCTTCAGCAGGTCGAGCGCGGTGGTGCCGTCGGTGACGCTGTACGTCGCCGGGAACAGGTAGCCCTCGGGGCTGCCGTTGGTGAAGTCCGGCAGGCCGAGTTCGGCGCCCTGTTCCTGGGCGGTGCGCTGGGCGGTGCCCTCGGGCAGGCCGAGCTTCTTGTCGATGGCCGCGTAGATCTGGTAGCCGCGCCAGCCCTCGGGGATGGTCAGGCCGTTGGCGTTGGCCGGGTCGATCAGGATGGCCAGCGCCGCCGCGGCCGACATCTTCTGCTTCAGCGTGTACGTCCCGGGCTGGATCCGCCCGGCGGCCGCCGCGCTGCCCTTCGCGGCCCGGGTGAAGGCGAGCGAGCTGGCCACCACCCCGTTGCGGACCAGCGCGGACGCGATCTGGGACAGGCCGGCGCCCTCCGGCACCGAGACCTGGACGCTGCCGGTGCCCTGCCCGCCGAAGTCGGCCGCGGCCGGGGGCTTGCGCTGCGCCTGGAACCAGGTGTAGCCGGTGAGCCCGATCCCGCCGAACACGGCGATCAACGCGAACGCGGTGAGCCCGCAGGCCAGTCCGTTACGCCGTCGGTGCGGATCCGGTGCATCGGGGCGCGGACGGGGCGCGGACGGCGGACGGCCCTCCGGTTCCAGTACCGGCGCACCCAGGTGCCCGGGTGTGAGCCCCGGGTAGTAGTCCTGGTCGATCATGGCTCGCGTCCCCTCGACGGTCCCAGATCGCCTCGGATCGATCGATCTCGATCGATATCGACCCGAAACGGTCTCGAAAGCGAACGAAGAGGGGTCCGTGCGGACGCGTCCGCACGGACCCCTCGAACCGGGACGTTAGATCAGGCTCCTCAGCCGACCGCCTCGACGCTCTCACCGGGCGGGCGTCCGCTCACCCGTTCGGACTCAAGGGCGGTCTGCAGGATCACCACCGCGGCGGCCTGGTCGACCACCGAGCGGCCCTTCTTCGCCTTGACCCCCGAGGCCCGCAGCCCGTGGGTCGCGGTGACGGTCGTCATCCGCTCGTCCACCAGCCGCACCGGCACCGGGTAGAGCCGGTTCGCCAGCCGCGCCGCGTACGCCCGCACCTTCTCCGCCGCCGGGCCCTCCTTGCCGCTCAACGAGCGCGGCAGCCCGACGATCACCTCCATCGCGCCGTACTCCTCGACGATGGCAGCGAGCCTGGCCTGCGACTTCACACCGGCCGGCACGGTCTCCACGGGCGTGGCGAGCACCCCGTCGGGGTCGCAGGACGCGACCCCGATCCGGGCGTCCCCGACGTCGACGGCGATCCGCCGCCCCCGCCGGAAGGGCTTCTCCTCGAACTCCATCAGGACTCCATCAGCTGGCGCGCTCCGCGACCAGGCCGCGCACCGCGGCGATGGCCTCGCCGACCGCCGCCGGGTTGGAGCCGCCGCCCTGGGCGACGTCGTCCTTGCCGCCACCGCCGCCGCCGAGGGTCTTGGCAGCGGTCCGGACCAGCTCGCCGGCCTTGATGCCGCGGCCGCGGGCGTCCTCGTTGGTGGCGATGACGGTCAGCGGGCGGTCGTTGGCCACGGTGAAGGCGGCGACCACGGCCGGGCGCGAACCGAGCCGGCCGCGCACGTCCAGGACCAGCTTGCGCAGCTCGTCCGCGCCCACGCCGTCGGCGACCTGCGCGGCGACCACGGCGATGCCGTGCACGTCCTCGGCCGAGTCGGCCAGGCCCGCCGCGGCGGCCAGGACCTTCTCGGCGCGGAAGCGCTCGATCTCCTTCTCGGCGTCCTTGAGCTTGGCGAGCATGCCCGAGATCTTCTCCGGCAGCTCCTCCGGGCGGCCCTTGACCAGCTCGGTGAGCTGGGAGACCACGGTGTGCTCCCGGGCCAGGAACTTGTACGCGTCGACGCCGACCAGCGCCTCCACGCGGCGCACCCCGGAGCCGATCGAGGACTCGCCGAGCAGCTTCACCAGGCCCAGCTGGGCGGTGTTGCCGACGTGGGTGCCACCGCACAGCTCCTTGGAGAAGTCGCCGATGGTGACGACCCGGACCTCGTCGCCGTACTTCTCGCCGAACATCGCGATGGCGCCGGCCTTGCGGGCCTGGTCCATCGTCATGACCTCGGCGGTGACGTCGAGCTCGCGGCCCAGCACGTCGTTGATCTTCTGCTCGACGTCGACCAGCACGCTGCCCGGGACGGCGGCGGGCGAGCCGAAGTCGAAGCGGAAGCGGCCGGGGGCGTTCTCGGAGCCGGCCTGGGCGGCCGTCGGGCCGAGCGCGTCGCGCAGCGCCTGGTGGGTCAGGTGGGTGGCCGAGTGGGCGCGGGCGATCGCCCGGCGGCGCTCGGTGTCGATCGTGGCGTACGCCGAGGCGCCCAGCACGACCTCGCCGAACAGCACCCCGCCGGAGTGCACGACGACGCCCGGGACGGGCTGCTGCACGTCGCGGATCTCCACCACCGCGCCGGACTCCAGCCGGATCCGGCCGTGGTCGGCGAGCTGGCCGCCGCCCTCGGCGTAGAACGGGGTGCGGTCGAGGATGATCTCGACCTCGTCGCCCTCGGTGGCGGCCGGCGAGGGGACGCCGTCCACCAGCAGGCCGACCACGGTGGCCTCGCCCTCGGTGCGGGTGTAGCCGGTGAAGACGCTGGCGCCGGACTTGTCGGCGACCTCGCGGTACGCGGCGACGTCGGCGTGGCCCATCTTCTTCGCCTTGGCGTCCGCCTTGGCGCGGTCCCGCTGCTCCTGCATCAGGCGGCGGAAGCCGGCCTCGTCGACCTGGAGGCCCTGCTCCTCGGCCATCTCCAGGGTCAGGTCGATCGGGAAGCCGTAAGTGTCGTGCAGCTTGAACGCCTGGTCGCCGGAGAGGACGGCGCCGCCGGCCTGCTTGGTCTCGGTGACCGCGGCGTCCAGCAGGCTGGTGCCGGCCTTCAGGGTCTGGAGGAAGGCCGCCTCCTCGCCGACGACGACCGTCTCGATGCGCTTGCGGTCGGTCTCCAGCTCCGGGTACTGCGGGGCCATCGCCTTGATGGCGGTGTCCGTGAGGTCCTTGGCCACCACACCGGTCGCGCCCAGCAGGCGCATGTTGCGGATGGCGCGGCGCAGGATGCGGCGCAGCACGTAGCCGCGGCCCTCGTTGCCGGGGGTGACGCCGTCGCCGATCAGCATCAGCGCGGTGCGGATGTGGTCGGTGACCACGCGCAGCGAGACGTCCGACTTGTGGTCGGCGCCGTAGGTGTGGCCGGTGAGCTCGGCGGCGCGGTCGAGGATCATCCGGCTGGTGTCGATCTCGAAGAGGTTGTCGACGCCCTGCAGGATGGCGGCGAGGCGCTCCAGGCCGAGGCCGGTGTCGATGTTCTTGCTCGGCAGGTCGCCGAGGATCTCGAAGCCGTCCTTCCCGTCGCCGTGGCCGCGCTCGTACTGCATGAAGACCAGGTTCCAGATCTCCAGGTAGCGCTCGCCGTTGACGGCCGGGCCGCCCTCCTCGCCGTAAGCGGGGCCGCGGTCGTAGTTGATCTCCGAGCACGGGCCGCACGGGCCGGGGACGCCCATCGACCAGAAGTTGTCCTTCATGCCGAGGCGCTGGATGCGCTCGGAGGGGACGCCGATGACGTCACGCCAGATCTGCTCGGCCTCGTCGTCGTCCTTGTAGACGGTGATCCAGAGCTTCTCCTTCTCCAGGCCGTAGCCACCGTCCGCGACGGGGGTGGTGAGCAGCTCCCACGCGAACTTGATGGCTCCTTCCTTGAAGTAGTCACCGAAGGAGAAGTTGCCGCACATCTGGAAGAAGGAGCCGTGCCGGGTGGTCTTCCCGACCTCCTCGATGTCCAGGGTGCGCACGCACTTCTGGACGCTGGTGGCGCGCGAGAACTGCGGCTTGACCTCGCCCAGGAAGTACGGCTTGAACGGCACCATGCCGGCGTTGACGAGCAGCAGGGTGGGGTCGTCGGCGACCAGGGACGCCGACGGAACGACGGTGTGGCCGCGCTCCTCGAAGAAGCGCAGCCAGCGGCGGCGGATCTCTGCCGACTCCATTAGTGGTCCTTCCGGTTCGGGGTGCCGCCCCGCGGCGGCAGGGCGCGGCGGGGCGTTTCTTCAGTGGTCTGGGGGATGGTGCGGCCCCTGCCGTTGGGCAGGGCGCCGGACGGAGGCAGGGCGGCGGCCGGGCTGCCGGGCGCCGCCGAGATAGCTCGGTACTGCGGCTCGCCTCTGAGCACTCGGCGCTGCCGGGGCTCCACCACGGCGGTGCCGTGCAGGCCGAGGTCGTCCTTCAGCTGTTCCTCGCGCTCGGCCATGCCGGCCTTCACGTCCAGGGCGAACTGCTTGGCCAGGTCGCCCAGGTGCAGCGCCCCGCGTGCGGCGGTGCCGGAGAGGCTGTCCGGGGTGAGCCGGTGCACGGCCTCGTTGGCCTTGTTCATGGCCCAGACGGTGGCGCCGGCGCCGACCGCCATCCAGAAGATGCGTCGCACCATGCCGTCAGCCCCTCACCGCTCGCCGGACCCGGGAGAGCAGGCCGCCGCGCGGCGCGCTCGCGGCGCGCACCTCGGCCCGGATCAGCCGGGCCAGCTCCTCGCGCTCGCCGCTCTGCAGCGGTACGGACGGCAGGTGGCCCTGCTGCTTGGCGACGGCCTTGCGGACGCCGTAGCTGAAGGCCGCGACCTTCACCAGCGGTCCACCCAGGGTGGCGGCCACGGTGGAGGAGAGCGCGTTGGCGTTGGCGGCGGCGTCCTGCACGTTGGCGGTGATCTCGTCCACCCGCTCCAGCTGCTGGTTGGCGCTGCGCACCGCGGCGCCCGCGTCGGTCAGCAGCGGCACGGCCTGCTCGGTGACCGCGGAGACCAGGACGGCGGCCTCCTTCAGGACCCGGGAGAGGCGGGCCAGCACGACGGCGAGCAGGGTGACCAGGACCGCCCAGAAAACGGCGACGAGCAATCCGGCCAGCTCTCCCACGGACACCTTTGCGCGCTCCCTCGCCTCACTGTTCTCCAGACGGAACCCTATCGCGCCGACGCCCGGTTTCCGGACCGGGTTCTCCGCGCGGGCGATCCGACCGGGTGTACGATCCGCGCGCGTAACCTACCGGCCGGTCACCTCGTTCTGCCAGGCAGGCCGTCGCCCGTACGGCCCGATGCACGTCCGGACCGCGACGGTCCGGCCTGGAACACGGGGAGCAGCGCTTGGCCGGCGACTGGACAGCACAGCCGCGGGAGCCCGCGGCGGGGCCGCGCGAGCCGGAGCCCGGCCGGCTGCCGGCCGAGGTGACCGGCTTCGTCGGGCGGCAGCGGGAACTGGCCGAGGTGGCGGAGCTGCTGGCCGCCGCCCGGCTGGTGACCGTGACCGGGCCGGGCGGGGTGGGCAAGAGCCGGCTGGCGGTGCGCGCGGCGGCCCACGCGGGCGAGGCGTTCCCGGGCGGCGCCTGGCTGGTGGACGTGGCGCCGGTGCAGGACCCGCTGCTGCTCGGCCACGCCCTCCTGGAGGCCCTGCGGCTGACCGACGGCACCGCCCGTCCGCCGCTGGACGTCCTGACCGAGCGGCTGGCCGGCCGGCGCCTGCTGCTGGTGCTGGACGGCTGCGAGCACCTGGTGGAGGCCTGCGCCGAACTGGCGGACGCGCTGCTGCGGGCGCTGCCCGGGCTGCGGCTGCTGGCCACCAGCCGCACCGCCCTGCGGGCCTCGGGCGAGCACCTGCTGACCCTCGCGCCGCTGCCGGTCGGGCCGCTGCCCGAGGGCCGGCTCTCCGGGAGCCTGCTCTCCGGGAGCCTGCTCTCCGAAGGCCCGCTCCCCGAAGGCCCACGGCCTGCAGGCCCGCCGCCCGACGGCCCGCTGCCGGTGGGCGAACTCCCGGATGCGGTACGGCTGTTCGCCGAGCGGGCCCGGGCGGTGCTGCCCTCCTTCGAGGTGACTGCGGCCAACGCGGAGGCGGTCGGCCTGCTCTGCCGCCGGCTGGACGGGATCCCGCTGGCCGTGGAGCTGGCCGCAGGCCGGCTGCGCGCACTGTCGGTGGAGCAGATCACCGCCCGGCTGGACGACCGCTTCCGGCTGCTCACCGGAGGCTCCCGCACGGCCCTTCCACGGCACCAGACCCTGCGGACGACGATCGGCTGGAGTCATGAGCTCTGCACCGTGCAGGAACGTTTACTCTGGGCCCGCCTGTCGGTCTTCGCCGGCAGCTTCGACCTGGAGGCCGCCGAGTACGTCTGCGCCGGCGAGGGCATCGAGACCGAGGACGTGCTCGACCTGCTGGACGAACTGGTCGCCAAGTCGGTCGTCCTGCGCGAGGACAGCGCCTTCGGCGTCCGCTTCCGCCTGCTGGACACCCTGCGCGAGTACGGCGGCCACTGGCTGCGCGCCGCCGGCGAGGAGCCGCGGCTGCTGCGCCGCCACCGGGACTGGTACCTGGGCGTCGCCACCTGGGGCGAGGTCGAGTGGTTCGGCCCCCGCCAGGCGGAGACCGCCGAACGCACCGAGCTGGCGCACACCAACCTCCGCGCGGCGCTGGAGTTCTGCCTCGCCGAGCCCGGCGAGGAGCAGATCGCCCTGCTGATGGCCGGCACGCTCTGGTTCTACTGGGTCGGCTGCGGCCACCTCGGCGAGGGCCGGTACTGGCTGGACCGCGCGCTCGCCCTGGACCGCGAACCCACCGAGGCCCGCGCCAAGGCGCTCTGGGTGACCGGCTACATGGCCACGCTCCAGGGGGACCTGGGCGCCGCCCGCCCGGCCCTGGAGGAGTGCCGCCGCCAGGCCCTGGACACCGGCGACGACCGCGCCCTCGCCTACTCCGTCCACCGGCAGGGCTGCGCCGCGCTGATCGGCGACGACCCGGACCGCGCCGCCGACCTGTTCGAGGAGGCGCTCTGGCACTACCGAACCATCGGCGAGCTCAACAGCAACGTGGTGATGGCGATGCTGGAGCTGGGCCTGGCCTACCTCTTCCAGGGCGACCTGGACTGCGGCGAGCTCTGGTTCGGCCGGGCCCGCGAGCTGTGTGAGGAGCACGGCGAGCAGTGGGCGTACGCGTACGTGCTGTTCGCGATGGCGTACTCGCACTGGCTGGACGGCGCCGTCCAGCCGGCCCGCGCGCTGGCCAGGGAGTGCGTCCGGCTGAACCACCGTTTCCACGACCTGCTGGGCATCGTGCTGGGGATCGACCTGCTGGCGCTGCTGGAGACCGAGCCGAACGGCCCGGGCGAGCCGGGCGACCTGCGCGAGGCCCGGGTGCTGCAGGGCGCTGCGCACCGGATCTGGCGCGCGGTCGGCACGCCGTTCCTGGGCTCGCGGAACTTCTTCGGCACGCACCGGGAGTGCGCCGAGCGGGCCCGGGCCGGGCTGACCGAGCAGGAGTACGAGGAGTGCTACCAGGCCGGTACCCGGCTGGACCTGGACGCCGCCGTCTCCCGGGCGCTCGGCGGCGGGGGCCCGGCGGACGGCTCGGAGCCGGGGCCGGGGCCCTGTTCGGTGCCGCCCGCTCCGGCGCCCTCACCGGTCCGGAACAGCTGAGCGCCGGCCGTGACGGCCAACCCGCGACGGCCGACCGGAATAGTTGAAACTTGTCCATTGCTTGAGGAGGCAAGGAACCACCCGGAAGGAGCACCATGGCCGTCCACACCGCAGCCGACGAGTACCGCATGGCGAAGTTCTACTTCGACTCCAAGGCGTACTCCGACGCCGCCCGCATGCTCGAAGGCGTACTGGCCGAGGAGCCGGCCAACCTCTCCGTCCGGCTGCTGCTCGCCCGCAGCTACTACCACTCCGCCCAACTCGGCCGCGCCGAGGCCGAGTTGCTCCGGATCCTGGAGGCCGACCCGGCCGAGGACTACGCCCGGCTGATGCTCGGCCGCACCCTGGAGCGCCAGGGCCGCGCCGAGGAGGCCCGCCCGCACCTGCGGCTGGCCG
The DNA here is from genome assembly GCF_003635085.1 of Streptomyces sp. 1114.5. Lineage (NCBI taxonomy): Bacteria > Bacillati > Actinomycetota > Actinomycetes > Kitasatosporales > Streptomycetaceae > Streptomyces > Streptomyces sp. 1114.5. The sequence continues at coordinate 3,724,372 of NZ_RBXE01000001.1, read as the reverse complement.
CCGCGATGACCGGCGAGACCCCGTAGGTACGGGCGAGACCCCGTAGGCACCGGCGAGACCCGGTCAGCGGGAACCGGAAAAGGGGCGAGCCCCCGCCGCCTCGAAAGGCGACGGGGGCTCGCTGGGTACTGCAGGTGCCGGAACGGCGGCGGGTCAGCGCGAGTAGTACTCGACGACCAGCTGCTCGTCACAGATCACCGGGACCTCCTTGCGCTGCGGCGCACGGTCCAGGCGGAAGGCCAGGGCCTTCAGGTTGACCTCAAGGTACTTCGGGGTCTGGCCCTCGCCCGCGTAGCCACCCTCACGGGCGACCTGGAACGGGACCTTCTCCTTGCTGCGCTCGCGGACGGTCACCACGTAGCCCGGCTTCATCTGGAACGACGGCTTGTTGACCTTGCCACCGTTGACCTCGATGTGGCCGTGGACGACCATCTGGCGGGCCTGGTAGATGGTGCGGGCGATGCCCGAACGCAGGACCAGGGAGTCCAGACGGGTCTCCAGGTCGGCGACGAGCGCCTCACCGGTCTTGCCCTCGGCCTTCTTCGCGCGGTCGAACGCGCGCGCCATCTGCTTCTCGCTCAGGTCGTACTGAGCGCGCAGACGCTGCTTCTCCATCAGACGGACCTTGTAGTCCGAGTTCTGCTTCCGACCACGGCCGTGCTGGCCGGGCGGGTACGGGCGGGCCTCGAAGTACTTGACGGACTTCGGGGTCAGCGGCACGCCGAGCGCACGCGCGATCTTGACCTTGGGACGCTTCTGGTTCGCCATGAACCAAACCTTCCTTGCTTACGAATACGGCTTCACCAGGTGTTGACGGAGGTCGCATCTCGCGACCCGGAGAAAACCCCGCCGCCTGCACGGTGGGATCAGCCGCTCTCCGGAGCCGGGCACGAAAGTGCTGGTCACACGGGCCGACCCGAAATCCGGGCTGCCCGCGACACCGAAACGGTGCGCGACGCTCCTGGTGCGGGCCCCTCGAAAGAGGGGCCTACGGCCGGTGCCCCGCTGGTGCGGCCGGTCGGTGGGGTCTCCCCCGCCGCCGTCCCGGGACACGGCACTCCGATCGAGTATACCGGGGTGATCGACCACCCGTGTCACCCGCCCGTCACTCGCCCCTGAGCCTGGCCCTCGTCCACTCCACGACGTCCGCGTACCGGGCCTCGCCGCCGCGCCTGGTCGGCTGGTAGTACTCCCGGCCGTGCACCGCGTCCGGCGCGTACTGCTGGGTGGCGATGCCCTCCGGCAGGTCGTGCGGGTACTGGTAGCCCTTGCCGTGGCCGAGCTTGCCCGCGCCGCCGTAGTGCGCGTCCCGCAGGTGCGCCGGCACCGCGCCCGCCAGGCCCTGCCGGACGTCCGCCAGGGCCGCGTCGATGGCCAGGTAGGCCGCGTTGGACTTGGGCGCGAGGGCGAGCGCGATCGCCGCCTGGGAGAGGATGATCCGCGCCTCCGGGAAGCCGATCAGCGCCACCGCCTGCGCGGCGGCGACGGCCGTCTGCAGCGCCGTCGGGTCCGCCAGGCCGACGTCCTCGCTGGCCGAGATCATCAGCCGGCGGGCGATGAACCGCGGGTCCTCGCCCGCCTCGATCATCCGGGCCAGGTAGTGCAGGGTGGCGTCCACGTCGCTGCCGCGGATCGACTTGATCAGCGCGCTCGCCACGTCGTAGTGCTGGTCGCCGTCCTTGTCGTAGCGCACCGCCGCCTGGTTGACGGCCGTCTCGGTGGTGGCCAGCGTGATGGCCGGCTCGCCCTTCTCCAGCGCGGCCCCGGCCGCCGCCTCCAGCGTGGTGAGCGCCCGCCGGGCGTCCCCGCCGGCGAGGCGCACCAAGTGGTCCTCGGCCTCCTCGGTCAGCTCCAGCGCGCCCTCCAGGCCGCGCTCGTCGGCGACCGCGCGGCGCAGCAGCGCACGGATGTCATCGTCGGTCAGCGACTCCAGCGTGAGCAGCAGCGAACGGGACAGCAGCGGGGAGATCACCGAGAAGTACGGGTTCTCGGTGGTCGCCGCGATCAGGGTGACCCAGCGGTTCTCCACGGCCGGCAGCAGCGAGTCCTGCTGGGCCTTGGAGAAGCGGTGGATCTCGTCCAGGAAGAGCACCGTCTCCCGGCCCGACATCCCGACCGCCCGCCGGGCGCCGTCGATCACCGCCCGGACCTCCTTGACCCCGGCGGTGATCGCGGACAGCTCGACGAAGCGCCCCTCGACGGCCTGGCTGATCACGTGCGCCAGGGTGGTCTTGCCGGTGCCCGGCGGCCCCCAGAGGATGACCGAGCTGGTCGCGGCCGGGCCGCGCGAGCCCGCGACCAGCCGCCGCAGCGGCGAGCCGGGCTTCAGCAGCTGCCGCTGCCCGGCCACCTCGTCCAGGGTGCGCGGGCGCATCCGCACGGCCAGGGGCGCCCGCCCTGGCTCCTTGGCCTGGCGTTCCTCGGCGGCGGCGGTGAAGAGGTCCGGTTCGTCCACACCGGAAGCCTATGCGAGGCCTCCGACACTCCTCACTGCTGCGGCGCCCGGCGGTCCAGCACGACGACCTCGAACTCCTCCAGCGACCGCAGGGTGCCGCCCAGCGTGGTCAACGCCTTCGCCCGGGAGTCGGCCGTCGGCCCCCGCGAGGCGTCGAAGGTCGCCTGGTCCGCGTAGATCGCGCCCACGGAAAGCCGGCCGGTCGTGCGGTCGGCCAGCATCGCGCCGGTCACGAAGCCGGGCTGCTTCGCCAGCACCGGCAGCACCCGGTCGCGGAAGACCTCGGCGGCCGTGTCCACCGTGGCCGGGTCGACGTCGGACCGCGACAGCCGGAACCTCGCGCCGGGCCCGGCCACACCGGGCGGCGCCGTCGCCACGGCCTCCCAGACCTCGGTGGTCACCGTGCCGGCCAGCGGCGCCAGCAGCTCGCGGCGGCGCTCACCGAGCGCCTCGTCACTGGCGCGCTCGGCCTCCTCGGACTCCCACCACGAGCCCATCGTGATCTTGCCGACGCTCCGGTCCGCGAACAGGCCGTAGCCGCGGTACCCGGGTTGGCCGGAGAGCAGCTCGACGGCCTCGGTGGCCAGGCCGTCGAGGGTCCGGTCGATCCGGTCCGGGTCGCCGGTGGCGTAGACGGTACGGACGAACATGAGCGCGCCTCCTGTGGACGCCCGGGCGCCACGCGGGGCCGGTCTCGGTAGCAGCGCCCGGTGAGCCCCGTCTACTCCAGTCTGGCAGCGTGGTCCGGAACGTACTTCTGCAGGTCGCGCGGCGGCCGCTGGTACCCGCGCGGGGCCGGGCGGGGCGGCAGCTCGATCCGCGGCGCCATGATCTCCTGGTACGGCACGGTGGAGAGCAGGTGGGCGATCATGTTGATCCGGGCCCGGCGCTTGTCGTCGCTCTCCACCACGTGCCAGGGCGAGTCCGGGACGTCCGTGTGGACGAACATCTCGTCCTTGGCCCGCGAGTAGTCCTCCCAGTGGGTGATCGACTCGACGTCCATCGGGGAGAGCTTCCAGCGCTTCATCGGGTCCTCCAGCCGGTCCCGGAAGCGGCGCTCCTGCTCGGTGTCGCTCACCGAGAACCAGTACTTGCGCAGCAGGATGCCCGCCTCGGTCAGCATCCGCTCGAAGGTCGGGCACTGGTGCAGGAACTGCCAGTACTCCTCGTCGGTGCAGAAGCCCATCACCCGCTCGACCCCGGCGCGGTTGTACCAGCTGCGGTCGAACAACACGATCTCCCCGGCCGCCGGCAGGTGCTCGACGTACCGCTGGAAGTACCACTCGGACTTCTGCCGCTCGGTCGGCGTGGGCAGCGCCGCGACCCGGGCGATGCGCGGGTTGAGGTACTCCGTGACCCGCTTGATCGCTCCGCCCTTGCCCGCGGCGTCACGCCCCTCGAAGACCACCACGAGCCGGGCGCCCTCGACCCGCACCCACTCCTGGAGCTTCACCAGCTCCTGCTGCAGCCGCAGCAGCTCCCGCTCGTACGGCTTCCTCCCCAGTCGCTCCGGCTTCGCGGTCCGCTGCTTCTCGGCCACCCTCTGACCCTCCGTCCGGCTGCTGCTGATGCACCCTCACCGTAGGCGCAGCACGGCGAGCCCGCAGGCCGGACCGGACCGCAGGAAGGAAGCGGGAGCTCAGACCGCGACGACGAAGGGCTCGGGGTAGCGGCAGAGCCCGCGCGGGCCGCCGTCGTACGCCGCCAGCGGCAGCGCCTGGAAGTAGGCCTCCGGCACCTCGAACGGGCCGACGACCTCGTGCCGCCCGGCCGGCGTGAAGCCGAACCGCGCGTAGTACGCCGGGTCGCCGAGGACCACCACGAGCTTCTCCCCCGCCTCCTCGGCCTCCGACAGCGCGGCCCGGACGACGAGTTCACCGACGCCCCTGCGCTGCCACTCGGGCGCCACCGCGACCGGCGCGAGCGCCAGCGCCTCGCCGTCCCCGACCCGCAGCCGGGTCAGCAGCGCGTGTCCGACCACCAGCCCGGTCTCGTCGACCGCGACCAGCGAGAACCCGGGCAGCCAGGCGGGATCGCGGCGCAGCGCGTCCACCAGGTCCGCCTCGTCCGGGCCGGGGAACGCGGCCATGTGAACGCGTCTGGTGGCCGGGGCGTCCTGCGGACATTCGACTCTCGTAGTGACCTGCATGAGTCACCCTCCCTGTGTCTCACACCGTTGTGGACCGGCCCCGGACGGTGGGTGGACCGTCCGGGGCCGTTGCAGGCTAGCGGATGACGAGACGTCAGGCCTTGGGCTGCGCCTCGGACTTGGCGTCCTCGCGGACCTTGGGCTGGGCGTCCACGCCGGCCTCGCGGCGCTGCGCCGGGGTGATCGGGGTCGGGGCGCCGGTCAGCGGGTCGCCACCGGTGGACGTCTTCGGGAAGGCGATGACGTCCCGGATGGTGTCGTAGCCGCCGAGCAGGGTGACGATGCGGTCCAGGCCGAAGGCGACGCCACCGTGCGGCGGCGGGCCGTAGTTGAAGGCGTCCAGCAGGAAGCCGAACTGCGAGGCCGCCTCCTCCTCGGAGAGGCCGATCGCGTCGAACGCCCGCTTCTGCACGTCGCGCTGGTGGATACGGATCGAACCGCCGCCCAGCTCCGAGCCGTTGAGGACCAGGTCGTAGGCGTTGGACAGCGCCGCGCCCGGGTCGGTGTCGAAGGTGTCCAGCGACTCCGGGGTCGGGGCGGTGAACGGGTGGTGCACCGCGTGCCAGCCCTGGAACGCGCCCTTGTCGTCCTCGATCGGCTCGAACATCGGGAAGTCGACGACCCAGAGGAACGCCCACTTGGACTCGTCGATCAGGCCGCAGCGGCGGCCGATCTCCAGGCGGGCGGCGCCCAGCAGCTCCTGCGAGGCGCGCTCCTTGCCGGCCGCGAAGAACACCGCGTCGCCGTTCTTGGCGCCGGCGGCGGCAGCCAGGCCGGCCAGGTGCTCCTCGGAGAGGTTCTTGGCGACGGGGCCGCGCAGCTCGCCGGTCTCGGCGTCGATGAGCACGTAGGCCAGGCCCTTGGCGCCGCGCGCCTTGGCCCAGTCCTGCCAGGCGTCCAGCTGCTTGCGCGGCTGCGAGGCACCGCCGGGCATGACCACGGCGCCGACGTACGGGGCCTGGAAGACGCGGAACTCGGTGCCCTTGAAGTACTCGGTGAGGTCGGTGAGTTCCTGGCCGAAGCGGACGTCCGGCTTGTCGGAGCCGTAGCGGCCCATGGCGTCGGCGTAGGTCATCCGCGGCAGCGGGTTGGGGACCTCGTAGCCGTGCACCTCGCGCCAGATGGCGCCGATGATCTTCTCGCCGAGGGCCAGGATGTCCTCCTGGTCGACGAAGGAGGCCTCGATGTCCAGCTGGGTGAACTCCGGCTGGCGGTCGGCGCGGAAGTCCTCGTCGCGGAAGCAGCGGGCGATCTGGTAGTAGCGCTCCATGCCGGCCACCATGAGCAGCTGCTTGAACAGCTGGGGCGACTGCGGCAGCGCGTACCAGTGGCCGGGCTGCAGGCGGACCGGGACGAGGAAGTCGCGGGCGCCCTCGGGGGTGGAGCGGGTGAGGTACGGGGTCTCGATGTCGAGGAAGTCGTTCTCCTCCATCACCCGGCGGATGATGTTGTTGACCTTCGAGCGCAGCCGCAGGCCCTTGGCCGGGCCCTCGCGGCGCAGGTCCAGGTAGCGGTAGCGCAGCCGGACCTCCTCGTTGACCGTGCCCGGCTCGTACTCGGCGACGGGGAAGGGCAGCGGGGCGGCCTCGGAGAGCACCTCGATCGCGCTGACGACGACCTCGACCGCGCCGGTCGGGATGTCCGGGTTCTCGTTGCCCTCGGGGCGGACCCGGACGTCGCCGACGACCTTGACGCAGTACTCGGCGCGCAGGCCGTGGACGGAGTCCAGGTCGCGGACCACGATCTGCACGGTGCCGGAGGCGTCGCGCAGGTCGATGAAGGCCACGCCGCCGTGGTCGCGGCGGCGGGCGACCCAGCCGGCCAGGGTGACGGTGGTGCCTGCGTGCTCCGGGCGGAGCGTGCCCGCGTCGTGCGTGCGGATCACAGCTGCTTCTCCTTCAGGGTGGTGACGAGTGCGTCGAGGGCGACGGGGGTCTGCTCGCCGGTGCTCATGTCCTTGAGCTGGACGACGCCCTCGGCGAGGTCCCGGTCCCCGGCGATCAGGGCGAAGCGGGCGCCGGACCGGTCGGCGGACTTCATGGCGTTCTTGATGCTCTTGACGCCGAAGGCGAGGTCGGTGGCCACGCCGGCCCGGCGCAGCTCGATCACCTTGGCGAACAGGACGTTCTTGGCCTCCTCGCCCAGCGCGACCGCGTACACGGCGGTGGCCGGCGGCAGGTCGAGGGTGACGCCCTCGGCCTCCAGGGCGAGGTAGGTGCGGTCCACTCCGAGGGCCCAGCCGACGGACGGCAGCGCCGGGCCGCCGATCATCTCGGACAGGCCGTCGTAGCGGCCGCCGCCGCCGATCGCGGACTGCGCGCCGAGGCCGTTGTGCACGAACTCGAAGGTGGTGCGGGTGTAGTAGTCCAGGCCGCGGACCAGCTTCGGGTCGTCGACGAAGGCCACGCCGGCCGCGGTGAGCAGCTCGCGGACCTTCTCGTCGTAGGCCTTGCACTCCTCGCAGAGGAAGTCGCGCAGCATCGGGGCGTCGGTGAGCTGGGCCTGCACCGACTCGCGCTTGTCGTCCAGCACGCGCAGCGGGTTGATCTCGGCGCGGCGGCGGGTGTCCTCGTCCAGGTCCAGGCCGGAGAGGAACTCGATCAGCGCGGCGCGGTAGACCGGGCGGCACTGCTTGTCGCCGAGGCTGTTGAGCAGCAGCGAGTAGTTGCTCAGGCCCAGCGAGCGGAAGGCGTCGTCGGCCAGGATGATCAGCTCGGCGTCCAGCGCCGGGTCCTCGGCGCCGATCGCCTCCGCGCCGACCTGGGAGAACTGGCGGTAGCGGCCCTTCTGGGCGCGCTCGTAGCGGTAGTACGAGCCGGAGTACCAGAGCTTGACCGGCAGGTTGCCCTGCTTGTGCAGGTTGGCCTGGAGCGCGGCGCGCAGGACCGAGGCGGTGCCCTCCGGGCGCAGCGCGAGCTCGTCGCCGCCCTTGGTGGTGAGGGTGTACATCTCCTTGCTGACGATGTCGGTGGACTCGCCGACGCCGCGGGAGAACAGCTTCACGTCCTCGAAGACCGGGGTCTCGACGTAGCCGTAACCGGCCCGCCGGGCGGGCGCGGCGATGCGCTCGCGGATCGCCAGGAAGGTCGCGGAGCTGGGGGGCAGCAGGTCGTAGGTGCCCTTGGGGGCGGTGAAGGTGCTCAACTTCTCTATCCGTCACATTCCTCGTCGCGGGAAAGCCGGGGCGCCGACCGCCCCCGCTGCCTGTCGGAGGTAGGGGTTGGTGGCGCGCTCACGGCCGATGGTGGTCTGTCCGCCATGGCCGGAGAGGACCACGGTGGTGTCGTCGAGGGGCAGGCACACCCGGGCCAGCGACGTCATGATCGCCTCGCTGTCCCCGCCCGGGAGGTCGGTACGCCCGATGGAGCCGGCGAACAGCAGGTCGCCCGAGAACAGCACCGGAGGGAGGTCCTCGGCACCGGGCGTCCGGAAGGTCACCGACCCCTTGGTATGGCCCGGGGCGTGGTCCACGGTGAGCTGCAGGCCGGCCAGCTCCAGCACGCTGCCGTCGGTGAGTTCGCGCACGTCGTCGGGTTCGCCGACGGTGAGCTCGCCCATCAGCTGGGTGCCCAGGGAGCGGCCGAGCGCCTTCTCCGGGTCGGACATCATGTACCGGTCCTCGGGGTGGATCCAGGCCGGGACGCCGCGGGCGCCGCAGACCGGGACCACCGAGGCCACGTGGTCGATGTGCCCGTGCGTGAGCAGCACGGCGACGGGCTTCAGCCGGTGCTCGCGGACCATCTCCTCGACGCCGCGCGCCGCTTGGTGCCCGGGGTCGACGATGACGCACTCCTCGCCCGCCGCCGGAGCGACCAGGTAGCAGTTGGTGCCCCAGGCTCCAGCGGGGAATCCGGCGATGAACACGCGCGTCCTTCGGGTGTGCGGCGGTCGGTCGGCGAGGACCACCAGGAGTGATGCTGCGAATCAGTTGTCCAGGGGCAGCCTACCGGCGGTCCGGTCCCGGTAGCGAACCAGATAGCGGGCCTGGCGCGGCCGTCCGACGGGTTCACCACCGGGTTCACCGTGTTCTTACGGCCCCGGTCCCTACACTTGGCCGCCGATGGATGCGATGATCCGCTCCGGAATCCATCCACTTTTCCCGCACATCCGTAGGAGACACGGCCGGTGGTCAGCAGCGAACAGCGGCGGCGGCAGCTCGCCCGCGACAAGTACGAGCGCCAGATGCAGCGCCGCGCCGAGGCGGCGGCCGCGCGCAAGCGCCGCAACACGATCCTGGGCGCCTCGCTCGCCGTCGTGGTCCTGGCCGGCGGCGGAACGCTGTTCGCCACCGGCGCGTTCAGCTCGGACGACAAGGACAAGTCCGCCTCGGCGGCCGGCTCCGCGCAGGCGGCGCCGACCAAGGCCACCGAGCCGACGACGCCCACCCGCAAGCCGGTCGAGGGCTGCACCGACCCGGCGCCGGGCGCGCCCAACGGCAAGCAGTGGCAGGCCGAACCGGCCATGTCGATCGACCCCAGCGGCTCGTACACCATGGCGCTGGACACCAACTGCGGCAAGGTGACGATCGCGCTGGACGCGGCCAAGGCCCCGCACACGGTCAACTCCTTCGCCTTCCTGGCCGGCGAGAAGTACCTCGACCACACCAAGTGCCACCGCCTCACCACCGACGGCATCTTCGTGCTGCAGTGCGGCGACCCGACCGCCAGCGCGACCGTCCCCGGCGGCACCGGCGGCCCCGGCTACAAGTTCGCGGACGAGAACCTGACCGGCGCGACCTACCCGGCGGGCACCGTGGCAATGGCCAACTCCGGTCCGGGCACCAACGGCAGCCAGTTCTTCCTGGTCTACAAGGACACCCAGCTGCCGCCGAAGTACACCCCGTTCGGCAAGATCACCGGCGGCCTGGACGTGGTGCAGAAGATCGCCGCCGCCGGCACCCTGGAAGGTTCCCCGGACGGCCACCCGATGGCCGACGTCACCTTCAACTCGGCTACGGTGTCGAAGGGTTGACCAGCCCCGGGGCCGCCGGCGAGCGATGTCCGCGACATCCCCGCCCGGCCCCGGCCCGAAATCGCCCGGCCCGGATGCGGACAGCACCGGGCCTGGTCGCCTATGTTGGCGTTGTATAGGGTGCCCGGACCCGCCTGGCCGTCACCCTCGGCAGAAAGGCACGGCGGACGGGGACGGCGGACTCATCGGTCCGCCGCACATCAACTGTGGACGACGGACGCGCGCCGCCCCGGCGCGGGCGCGACGTCATGTGGAGGACGCGCTATGAGCAGCGACCCGTGGGGCCGTGTGGACGAGCAGGGCACGGTCTACGTCAGGACGGCCGACGGCGAACGCGTCGTGGGTTCCTGGCAGGCCGGCTCGCCCGAGGAGGCCCTCGCCTACTTCGAGCGCAAGTACCAGGGCATCGAGGTGGAGATCGGCCTGCTGGAGAAGCGGGTGCGCACCACCGACCTGGCCGCCAAGGACGCCCTGACCGCGCTGGAGCACCTGCGCGCCCAGGTGGTCGAGGGGCACGCGGTCGGTGACCTGGAGGCCCTGGCCAAGCGGCTGGACACGCTCGCAGGCGAGATCGAGAGCCGGCGCGAGGAGCGCAAGGCCGCTCGCGCCAAGGCCCAGGACGAGGCCCGCGCGGCCAAGGAGGCGCTGGTCTCCGAGGCCGAGCAGCTCGCCGAGTCCACCCAGTGGCGGGAGGCCGGGGACCGGCTGCGTGCGCTGGTGGACACCTGGAAGGGCCTGCCGCGGCTGGACCGCAAGAGCGACGACGAGCTGTGGCACCGCTTCTCGCACGCCCGCTCGGTCTTCTCCAAGCACCGCAAGGCCCACTTCGCCACCCTGGACGCCGAGCGCGACCGGGCGCGGCAGACCAAGGAGGCGCTGGTCGCCGAGGCCGAGGCGCTGTCCTCGTCCACGGACTGGGGCAGCACCGCGGCCGCCTACCGCGACCTGATGGCGCGCTGGAAGGCCGCCGGCCGGGCCCAGCGCGACATCGAGGACGAGCTGTGGGCGCGGTTCCGCGGCGCGCAGGACGTCTTCTTCCAGGCCCGTTCCGCGGTGTTCAGCGAGCGGGACGCCGAGCAGGTGGAGAACCAGAAGCTCAAGGAGGCGCTGGCCGCCGAGGCCGAGGCGATCCTGCCGATCACCGACCTGAAGGCCGCCAAGGCCGCGCTGCGCGAGGTCAACGAGCGCTGGGAGGCGATCGGGCACGTGCCGCGCGAGGTCCGTCCGAAGCTGGACGGCCGGCTGAACGCGGTCGAGCGGGCCATCCGCGAGGCCGAGGACGCCGAGTGGAAGCGCTCCAACCCGGAGGCCAAGGCCCGCGCGGCCGGCATGGTCGGCCTCTTCCAGGCCAAGGCCGACAAGCTCCAGGCCGACCTGGCCAAGGCCCGCGCGGCCGGCAACGCCGGCCGGACCGCCAAGCTGGAGTCCGAGCTGGCCGGCGTGCAGACCCTGCTGGAGCAGGCGCACAAGAGCCAGGAGGAGTTCAGCGGCTGATCCCGCATGGACGACGAAGGCCCCCGGGGAAACCTCCCCGGGGGCCTTCCTCATGCCGTCGTCACTTGCGGGCGGAGGTGACGCGGTAGACGTCGTACACGCCCTCGACGCCGCGCACCGCCTTGAGCACGTGGCCGAGGTGCTTCGGGTCGCCCATCTCGAAGGTGAAGCGGCTCATCGCCACCCGGTCGCGGGAGGTCTGGACCGCCGCCGACAGGATGTTGACGTGCTGGTCGGAGAGGACCCGGGTGACGTCCGAGAGCAGCCGGGAGCGGTCCAGCGCCTCGACCTGGATGGCCACCAGGAACACCGAGGACTGGGTGGCCGCCCACTCGACGTCGATCATGCGTTCCGGCTGCTGGCTGAGCGCCTCCACGTTGACGCAGTCGGCGCGATGCACCGAGACGCCGTTGCCGCGGGTGACGAAGCCGACGATCGGGTCGCCCGGCACCGGGGTGCAGCAGCGGGACAGCTTGACCCAGACGTCCTCGACGCCCTTGACGATCACGCCCGGGTCGCCCTTGGCCCGGCGGCGCACCGCACGGCGGTTGTCGTGCGTCGGGGTGGCGGTCTCCGCCAGGTCCTCCGTCGCGCCCTCCTCGCCGCCGAGCGCCTGGACCAGCTTCTGCACGATGTTCTGCGCGGCGACGTGGCCCTCGCCGATCGCGGCGTAGAGCGAGGAGATGTCGGGGTAGCGCATCTCGTGGGCCAGGGTGACCAGCGAATCGCCGGTGAGGATCCGCTGGATCGGCAGGCCCTGCTTGCGCATCGCCCGGACGATCGCCTCCTTGCCGTGCTCGATCGCCTCCTCGCGGCGCTCCTTGGAGAACCAGGCGCGGATCTTGTTGCGGGCGCGCGGCGACTTGACGAAGCCCAGCCAGTCCCGGGACGGCCCGGCGTTCTCCGCCTTGGAGGTGAACACCTCGACGGTGTCGCCGTTCTCCAGCGTCGACTCCAGCGGCACCAGCCGCCCGTTCACCCGGGCGCCTATCGTCCGGTAGCCGACCTCGGTGTGCACCGCGAAGGCGAAGTCCACGGGGGTGGCGCCGGCCGGCAGGGCTATCACGTCGCCCTTGGGGGTGAAGACGAAGACCTCGTTGCTGGCCAGGTCGAAGCGCAGCGACTCCAGGAACTCACCCGGGTCGGCGGTCTCCTTCTGCCAGTCCAGCAGCTGCCGCAGCCAGGCCATCTCGTTGACGGCGCCGGCCTTGTCGTCCTTGCGGACCTGGGTCGGGGTGTCGGTGCGGACCTTGGACGCCCCGGCGACCGCGCGCTGCTTGTACTTCCAGTGCGCGGCGATGCCGTACTCGGCCCGCCGGTGCATGTCGAAGGTGCGGATCTGGAGTTCGACGGGCTTGCCGCCGGGGCCGATCACCGTCGTGTGCAGCGACTGGTACATGTTGAACTTGGGCATCGCGATGTAGTCCTTGAACCGCCCCGGCACCGGGTTCCACCGCGCGTGGATGGTGCCCAGCGCCGCGTAGCAGTCGCGGACGGTGTCGACCAGGACCCGGATGCCCACCAGGTCGTAGATCTCCGCGAAGTCCCGGCCCCGGACGATCATCTTCTGGTAGACCGAGTAGTAGTGCTTCGGCCGGCCGGTCACGGAGGCGGTGATCCGGGCGCCGCGCAGGTCCGCCTGGACCTGGTCGATGACGGTCGCCAGGTACTCGTCCCGCTTGGGGGCCCGCTCGGCGACCAGCCGGACGATCTCGTCGTACATCTTGGGGTAGAGGATCGCGAAGGCGAGGTCCTCCAGCTCCCACTTGATGGTGTTCATGCCCAGCCGGTGCGCCAGCGGGGCGTAGATCTCCAGCGTCTCGCGGGCCTTCTTCTCCTGCTTCTCCCGCTTGAGGTAGCGCATCGTGCGCATGTTGTGCAGGCGGTCGGCCAGCTTGATCACCAGGACCCGCGGGTCCTTGGCCATCGCCACGACCATCTTGCGGACGGTCTCGGCCTGGGCCGCCTCGCCGAACTTGACCCGGTCCAGCTTGGTGACGCCGTCCACCAGCAGGGCCACCGAGTCGCCGAAGTCCTTGCGCAGGGTCTCCAGGCCGTAGTCGGTGTCCTCGACGGTGTCGTGCAGCAGCCCGGCCATCAGCGTCGGGGCGTCCATGCCGAGCTCGGCGAGGATCGTCGCGACGGCCAGCGGATGCGTGATGTACGGGTCGCCGCTCTTGCGCTTCTGCCCGCGGTGCCACTTCTCGGCCACCGCGTACGCCTTCTCGATGTCACGCAGCAGCGCCGGGTCGGCCTTGGGGTCGTTGGCCCGGATCGAGCGGAACAGCGGCTCCAGGACGGGGTTGAGCACGCTGGAGCGCTGGCCGCCGAGGCGGGCCAGCCGGGCCCGCATGCCGCCGGTGGAGCCGCGGCCGGACGGGGCGAGCGAACGCGAGGAGGTCGGCGCCGGGCGTGCCGGGGTGGCCCCCGAGGGCGTGGGACGGTTTTCGGGGGCGGCCGCTGCGGCCGTGGGCACAACCTCGTCGGGCAAGGACAACTCCTCGGGGCACCGGGCCGGCCCCTGCCGGGGCCCGAACGGACGGGGACAACCGGGAGGGGATGAATCTTCATGGTACCGAGCCGGGCGGCCCGGTGTTCATCCGGCCGGGCCCGGAAACGGAAGGGGCGGCGGCCGGGTGTCCCGACCGCCGCCCCTTCGCACACGTACCTCAGACCGTGACCAGCGTCTCCAGCGGAGCGCCCGCCAGGTGCCCGGCCAGCCGCTCGCGGCCGTCCAGGAAGCCCAGCTCCATCAGCACCACGACGCCCGCCAGCTCGGCCCCGGCCTCCTTGACCAGGTCCAGCGAGGCGCCGATGGTCCCGCCGGTGGCCAGCACGTCGTCCACCACCAGCACCCGCTCACCGGGTGCGAAGGCGTCGCACTGCACCTCCAGCGTCGCCGAGCCGTACTCCAGCTCGTACGAGCGCCGGAACACCTCGCCGGGCAGCTTGCCCTGCTTGCGGATCGGCACGAAGCCGAGCCCGGCCGCGAAGGCCGCCGGGGCCGCCAGCACGAAGCCGCGGGCCTCCAGGCCCACCACCTTGGTCGCTCCGAGCTCCTTGGCCCGGTCCGCCAGCGCCCGGGTGAGGGCGCCGAAGGCCTCGGCGTCGGCGAGCAGCGGCGCGATGTCCTTGAACAGCACACCCGGCTTCGGGTAGTCCGGGACGTCCCGGATGCGGCTGTTCAGCAGCTCGGCCAGTGCGATGTCGGCGGTGGTCACGGTGTGTCCTCGGGGTTCGTGGTGCGGATCAGCGCTTGGTGGACGGACGGCCCTTGGCACGCGAGGTGCCGGCCGCCCGGCCGCGCTGACCGACCATACCCGCAGGCTGGCCGTCCTCCGCGAGCTCGCCCTCGGACACCGCGTCCGCGACCTCGCCCTTGGCGGCCGCGGCGGCCCGGTGCTGCAGGACGCGCTTGCGCAGCGCCTTCAGCTCCGGCTGCTCCTCCTTGAGCTGCGCCAGCAGCGGGGTGGCGACGCAGATCGAGGAGTAGGCACCGGCCGCGAGGCCGATGAACAGCGCCAGCGAGATGTCGTTCAGCGTGCCGGCGCCCAGGATGCCACCGCCGATGAACAGCAGTGCGGCGACCGGCAGCAGCGCGACCACGGTGGTGTTGAGCGAGCGCACCAGGGTCTGGTTGAGGCCCGCGTTGGCGGCCTCGCTGTAGGTGAGCTTGTTCTGCTTGGTGAGCCCCTTGGTGTTCTCCTTCACGGTGTCGAAGACGACGACCGTGTCGTAGAGGGAGTAACCGAGGATTGTCAGGAAGCCGATCACCGTACCCGGGGTGACCTCGAAGCCGACCAGGGCGTAGACGCCGATGGTGATCAGGAGGTCGTGGATGAGGGCGACCAGGGCGGCCACCGCCATCCGCCACTCGAAGGCGATCGCCAGGTAGGCCGTCACCAGGATCATGAAGATGATCAGGCCGGTGAGCGCCTTGTTGGAGATCTGCTTGCCCCAGCTGGGGCCGATCACCTGGGCCTCGACGGTGTCGAGCGGAACGCCGATCTTCTCGGCGAGCTGCGAACGCACCTCGTCGGAGCTCTTCGGCTCCTCGGTGCTGACCTGGATCCGGATCTTGCCGTTGTCCGTCGACTGCACCAGCGGGTGCGAGGAGACGACCTGGTCGGCCTTCTCCTGCGCCTGCGAGACGGTCAGACCGGGCTTGGCCACGGTGTAGACCGAGCCGCCCTTGAACTCGATGCCCAGGTGCAGGCCCATGGCCAGGCCGATCGCCGCGACCAGCACGATCACGCCGGAGATGGAGTACCAGAGCTTGCGGCGCCCGACGAAGTCGAAACTGACCTCGCCCTGGTAGAGCCGGTGGCCCAGATTGGAGAAGCGCGACACGGTGTCAGGCCTCCTTCACGGCGGCAGAGGAGGAGCTACGGCGACGGCTGCTGCGCAGCGGCGGGCGGGCGCCCAGCCGCTTCGGGTCCAGGCCGGACCACGGGTGGCCGTCCAGGAAGAACTTGCGACGGGCCAGCAGCGTGATCAGCGGCTTGGTGAAGAGGAAGATCACCACCACGTCGAGCGCGGTGGTCAGGCCCAGCGTGAAAGCGAAGCCCTGGACCTTGCCGACCGAGACCACGTAGAGCACGGCGGCACAGAGGAAGGAGACGAAGTCCGAGACCAGGATGGTGCGCCGGGCGCGCGGCCAGGCCCGCTGGACCGCCGGGCGCAGCGGGGCGCCCTCGCGGACCTCGTCGCGGATGCGCTCGAAGTACACGATGAAGGAGTCGGCGGTGATGCCGATCGCGACGATCGCACCGCAGACCGCGGGCAGGTTCAGCGCGAAGCCGATCCCGCCGCCGAGCAGGCTCATGATCGAGTAGGTCAGGATCGCCGAGACGACCAGACCGGCGATCGAGACCAGGCCGAGGCCGCGGTAGTAGACCAGCGAGTAGGCGACCACCAGCAGCATGCCGATCGCGCCGGCCACCAGGCCGGCCTTGAGCTGGTCGCTGCCGAGCGCCGGGGAGACGGTGGTGATGTCGCTCTTGACGAACTCCAGCGGCAGGGCGCCGTAGCTCAGCACGTTGGACAGGTCCTGCGCCTCGGCCTGGGTGAAGCCGCCGGTGATGACCGCGGTGCCGCCCGGGATCGGGCCGTTGACCTGCGGGTGCGAGACGACCTGGTTGTCCAGCACGATGGCGAACTGGTTGGTCGGCGGGGTCTGGCTGGCCAGCTGGCCGGTGACCTTGGCGAAGGCGTCGGTGCCGGTGCCGTTGAACTGCAGCTGGACCTGCCAGCCCTGAGCGGTCTGGGTGTCGAAGGTGGCCTGGGCCTTGGAGACGTCCGCGCCCTTCACGGCCGCCGGGCCGAGCGCCAGCTTCTCGTAGTAGCCGTTCTTGCCCGCCTTCTGGGAGCAGGCGACGACGGCCTTGTCCTCGGGGCCGGTCTGCGCGGCGCGGACCTCGGGCTTGGAGCAGTCGAGGGCGGCGAAGGCGGCGGACAGCTCCGGCGGCACGGTGCCCTGGGTCATCGCGGCGCTGAGGTCGGCGGCGCTCGGCGGGGTGGCCGCGGCGCTCGGGGCGCCGGTGGCGGCGGCCGACGGCGCGCCGGCCGCGGGGGCGGACGGGGCCGTGCTCGCGCCGGTGGCGGCGGCCGACGGGCTGGCGCCCTCGGCGGCCAGTGCCTCGCCGACGGTGCGGCCCTGCTTGGTGGCGCTCGCGGTCGCGGACGGCGTGCCGGTCGCGGCGCCGGCGGCGGCCGACGGGGTCGCGGCCGGGGTGCCGGAGGCTCCGGCGGACGGGGTGCCGGTGGGCGCCGGGACGGTGACGCCGCTGGGCGCCACGGCCAGGACCGGACGGAAGAACAGCTTGGCCGTGGTACCGACCTGGTCCGCCGCGTTCTGCCGGTCGCCACCCTTGGGGATGTTCACGATGATCGTGTTCTCGCCCTGGGTCTGGACCTCCGCCTCGGAGACACCCATCCCGTTGACACGGCGCTCGATGATCCCGGTGGCGATGTCCATGTTGGACTTGTTGATCGCCTTGGGGTCGGTCGACTTCGCGGTCAGCGTGATGCTGGTGCCGCCGGCGAGGTCGATCCCGAGCCGGGGCTTGGTGTTGCCCGTCCCGAACATGAGGGCGACCAGTCCGACGGTGACGACCAGGATGAGGGCCAGCGCCCGTCCTGGGTAGCCGTCGCGCGGGCGCGACTTGGGTGTTGCCACCTTGCTCGTTTCTCCCTGTCCATGCCACTTCCCCGACCGGACCCCCGTCCGGCTCGTGGCGGAACGGGGGTCCGGCGGTTCTGCGGCCCTGAGGTCCTGTGGGCTCGCGGCACTGCGCCGCGCGGCCGGGCGGGTTGCCCGTCCGTACTACTTGCTCGCGGGAGCCCCGCCCTCGGCATCGCCCTTCGCGGCGCTGTCCTTGGTCAGCGTCAGCGGCTTGTCCTCGACCGGCGCGGCGTCGGCGTCCTCGGCCTCCGGCTCGGGGAGCTCGTCGTCGGCGGGGCGGCCGTTGATGATCGCGTCGTACTCCTGGGGGTCCAGGACGGCCGCGATCGCGCTCTTGGTGAAGTGGGTGACCACGCCGGGCGCGATCTCCAGCTCGACGGTCTCGTCGTTGACCGCCTTCACCTGGGCGTACAGACCGCCGATGGTGCGCACTCCGGCCCCCGGCTCCAGCGCCGTCTGCATCTGCTGCATCTGCGACTGGCGCTTCTTCTGCGACCGGAACATGAGCACGATCGCGATGATCGGGAGGAGAAGGATGATGAGGTTCACTGCAGCCAGGGTCCTTTACGGGCCGCCGGCCGGCGGCCTGTGTGGTATTGGTCGGCCCGTCAGGTGAGAGGGGCGGTCCGGCGGAGTCTAGGCGACCCCGATTCGATCGGACAACGCCAAGCATCGCATCCTGCCGCCGAAAGTGGCGAGCCTCCGCCTGCACTGTTTCCCCGGGCTTCGATCCCGGCTCCTCCATGCGGCGCGGCGCCGCCGCCGGGCGGGAACCTCCGGGTCCGACTCACCCGTTCAGCCGACGGCGGTCAACTTTCGTCGGCGGGGAACAGCTCCGACTGGGCCGGCACGCTGCCGCGCGAGGTCTGGGCCGCCCCTGCCTGGGCCGGCCGGGTCAGGCCCAGGTGCTGCCAGGCGGCGGCGGTGGCGATCCGCCCGCGCGGGGTCCGGGCGAGCAGGCCCTCGCGCACCAGGAAGGGCTCCGCCACCTCCTCGACCGTCTCGGACTCCTCCCCCACGGCGACCGCGAGTGTCGACAAACCGACCGGGCCGCCGCCGAACAGCCGCAGCAGCGCGTCCAGCACCGCACGGTCCAGCCGGTCCAGACCACGGGCGTCCACCTCGTAGACGTCCAGCGCCTGGGCGGCGATCTCGGGAGTGACCACGCCGTCGTGCCGCACCTGCGCGTAGTCGCGGACCCGGCGCAGCAGCCGGTTGGCGATGCGCGGCGTGCCACGCGAGCGCCCGGCGATCTCGGCGGCGCCGGCCGGGTCTATCTCGACGTCCAGCAGCGCGGCCGAGCGGTGCACCACCCGCTGCAGCTCGCTCGGGGCGTAGAACTCCATGTGCCCGGTGAAGCCGAAGCGGTCCCGCAGCGGGGGCGGCAGCAGGCCGGCCCGGGTGGTGGCGCCGACCAGGGTGAAGGGCGGCAGCTCCAGCGGGATGGCGGTCGCGCCCGGGCCCTTGCCGACGATCACGTCGACCCGGAAGTCCTCCATCGCCATGTAGAGCATCTCCTCGGCCGGCCGGGACATCCGGTGGATCTCGTCGAGGAAGAGCACCTCGCCCTCGGTGAGCGAGGAGAGGATCGCCGCGAGGTCCCCCGCGTGCTGGATGGCCGGGCCGGAGGTGATCCGGATCGGGGCGCCCAGCTCGGCGGCGATGATCATGGACAGGGTGGTCTTGCCCAGCCCGGGCGGCCCGCTCAGCAGCACGTGGTCGGGTGCGCTGCCGCGCTTGCGGGCGGCCTGGAGCACCAGGGACAGCTGCTCGCGCACCCGCTCCTGGCCGATGAACTCGTCCAGCAGCTTGGGGCGCAGCGCCGCCTCCACCGCCTGGTCCTCACCATCGGCGGCCGCCGTGACCAGCCGGTCGGCGGGTTCCGAGTCGTACATCGTCGCGGGCTCCCAAGTCTCCGTGGTCGACGTGGTCGACACGGTCGATACCGTCGATACGGTCGACAAATGGACAGATCGTCAGTTGGCCTCAGCGGGCCCGGTTGAGGCCGCGCAGCGCGAGCCGCAGCAGCGCCCCGACGTCCGGCGTCTGCTGCGCCTCCGCCTCCGGGGTGACGGCCGCGACCGCCTCGTCCGCCTCGCGCGGGGCGTAGCCGAGACCGGTCAGCGCGGAGTGCAGCTGCTCGCTCCACGGCGCCGGGCCGGCCGCGAGCGGCTTCTGCGCGGGCACCGCGCCGTGCGGGGCGCCGAGCTTGTCCTTGTATTCCAGCAGCAGCTTGGCCGCCTTGGCCTTGCCGATGCCGGGCACGGCGACCAGCGCCTTCTCGTCGCCGCCGGCGACCGCGGCCCGCAGCGCGTCGGGGCTGTGCACCCCGAGGATCGCCTGCGCCAGCTTGGGGCCGACGCCCGGCGCGGCCTGCAGGATCTCGAAGACGGCGCGCTCGTCGTCGTCCGCGAACCCGAAGAGGGTCAGCGAGTCCTCCCGGACCACCAGCGAGGTCGCCAGCCGGGCCGGCTCGCCCAGCCGCAGGCCGGCCAGGGTGTTCGGAGTGCACTGCACCGCCATGCCCACCCCGCCGACCTCGACCACCGCCGTCCCGGCGGAGATGGCTGCCACGGGCCCTTGCACGAAGGCGATCACCGGATTGTTCCTCTCAGGGGCGTGGAGCGCGGGGTGGAGCGGGGGGCGGAGCGGGGCGTGGCGCGGGCGGCCAGGACGGCAGCCTCAAGCCGGTTGGTCGCCCCGCCGCGCCAGATGTGGCAGATCGCCAGCGCCAGGGCGTCGGCGGCGTCCGCGGGCTTGGGCGGGGCGTCCAGCCGCAGCAGGCGCTGCACCATGGCCGTGACCTGGGCCTTGTCGGCCCGGCCGGAGCCGGTGACGGCTGCCTTGACCTCGCTCGGGGTGTGCAGGGTGACGGGGATGCCGCGGCGCGTCGCGCAGAGCATCGCGACCGCGCTGGCCTGCGCGGTGCCCATCACGGTGCGCACGTTGTGCTGGGCGAAGACCCGCTCGACGGCGACCAGGTCGGGCCGGTGCTCGTCCAGCCAGGCCTCGATCCCCTGCTCGACCAGGAGCAGCCGCTGCCCGATCTCGGCCTCGGCGGGCGTGCGCACCACGCCGACCCCGGCCATCCGCAACGGCCGGCCCGGCGCGCCCTCGACCACGCCGACCCCGCACCTGGTCAGCCCCGGGTCCACGCCCAGTACCCGCACCACAGCTCTGCCTCCCGTCGACTCGCCACTCACCGGAGTGACCTGCGCAGGCTATCGTTCGGGTCCGACAACGCGACCGACGACACCGGCCCGGCGGTCCTGGGACCACCGGGCCGGGCAGTGAGAACGATCACTCACCGTCGATCGATCGATGCCGTGTCACTCGGCGTCGAGCTGCGCACCGACCTCGTCGGAGATGTCGAAGTTGGCGAAGACGTTCTGCACGTCGTCGCTGTCCTCCAGGGCGTCGATCAGCTTGAGGATCTTGCGGGCGCCGTCGACGTCCAGCTCGACCTGCATGCTCGGGAGGAAGTTGGCCTCGGCCGAGTCGTAGTCGACGCCGGCGTCCACCAGCGCGGTGCGCACGGCGACCATCTTGGAGGCCTCGGAGACGATCTCGAACGAGTCGCCGAGGTCGTTGATCTCCTCGGGCTCCTGGTCGAGGACGACCTCGAAGAGCTTGTCCTCGTCCACGCCGTCGGCCTTGGGGACGATGACGACACCCTTGCGGGTGAACAGGTACGACACCGAGCCCGGGTCGGCCATCGAGCCGCCGTTGCGGGTCATCGCGACGCGCACGTCGGAGGCGGCGCGGTTGCGGTTGTCGGTGAGGCACTCGATCAGGACCGCGACGCCGTTCGGGCCGTAGCCCTCGTACATGATGGTCTGGTAGTCGGCGCCGCCGGCCTCCAGACCGCCACCGCGCTTGACGGCGCGGTTGATGTTGTCGATCGGGACCGAGCTCTTCTTCGCCTTCTGGATGGCGTCGTAGAGGGTCGGGTTGCCCGCCGGGTCGGGACCGCCGGTGCGCGCCGCCACCTCGATGTTCTTGATCATCTTGGCGAAGAGCTTGCCGCGCTTGGCGTCGATCACGGCCTTCTTGTGCTTGGTGGTAGCCCACTTAGAGTGGCCGGACATCGCCAGCTCCTTTACGTCGCCAAAGGGAAATGAACAGAAGAGATCTTACCGGTGTCGCCACCGGTGGTAGGACCGCCGTCACTTCGCGGCGCTGAGGTGCTCCTCGACCATCCGCACGAAGTACCCGTGCACCCGGTGGTCGCCGGTCAGCTCCGGGTGGAAGGAGGTGGCCAGCAGGTTGCCCTGGCGCACGGCGACGATCCGGCTCTCCGGGCCGTCCGCGGCGGGCAGCTCGGCCAGGACCTCGACGCCCGCGCCGACCGCCTCGACCCAGGGGGCGCGGATGAAGACGCCGTGCACCGGCGCGTCGTCCATGCCCTTGAAGGCGATCCCGGACTCGAAGGACTCGTTCTGCCGGCCGAAGGCGTTGCGGCGCACCGTCATGTCGATGCCGCCGACGGTCTCCTGGTCCTCGCGGCCGTCGAGGATCTTGTCCGCCAGCATGATCATGCCCGCGCAGGTGCCGTACACCGGCATCCCGGCGGCGACGCGCTCGCGCAGCGGGCCCATCACGCCGAACAGCAGCGCCAGCTTGGACATGGTGGTCGACTCCCCGCCGGGGATCACCAGCGCGTCGACCTCGGCCAGTTCCTCGGCACGGCGCACCGGGCGGGCGAGCGCGTCGGCCTCGGCCAGCGCCACGAGGTGCTCGCGGACGTCGCCCTGCAGGGCGAGGACGCCGATGACTGGAGTGCTCACGGTCTTCAACCTCAATCGATCGTTACTACGGGAGTACGTGGCGCGGCCCGCCGCAGGCGCCGAGGCGCTGCGGCGGGCCGACTCGGAAGCTGCGGGATTACCAGCCGCGGTTGGCGTAGCGCTCGGTCTCCGGCAGGGTGTCGCAGTTGATGCCGACCATGGCCTCGCCGAGGTTGCGGGAGGCGTCCGCGATGATCTTCGGGTCGTCGAAGAAGGTGGTGGCCTTCACGATGGCGGCGGCGCGCTTGGCCGGGTCGCCCGACTTGAAGATGCCGGAGCCGACGAAGACGCCCTCGGCGCCCAGCTGGCGCATCAGCGCGGCGTCGGCCGGGGTGGCCACGCCACCGGCGGAGAACAGCACGACCGGCAGCTTGCCGAGCTCGGCGACCTCCTTGACCAGCTCGTACGGGGCGCGCAGCTCCTTGGCGGCGGCGTACAGCTCGTTGTTGTCGAAGCCGCGCAGCTTGGCGATCTCGTTCTTGATCTGGCGCAGGTGGCGGACGGCCTCGACCACGTTGCCGGTGCCGGCCTCACCCTTCGAACGGATCATGGCCGCACCCTCGGCGATGCGGCGCAGGGCCTCGCCCAGGTTGGTGGCGCCGCAGACGAAGGGAGTGGTGAAGGCCCACTTGTCCGAGTGGTTGACCTCGTCGGCCGGGGTCAGCACCTCGGACTCGTCGATGTAGTCGACACCCAGCGACTGCAGGACCTGGGCCTCGACGAAGTGACCGATGCGGGACTTGGCCATCACCGGGATGGAGACCGCCTCGATGATCTCCTCGATCATGTTCGGGTCGGACATGCGGGCCACGCCGCCATCCTTGCGGATGTCGGCCGGAACCCGCTCAAGCGCCATGACGGCCACCGCGCCGGCGTCCTCGGCGATCTTGGCCTGCTCGGCGTTGACCACGTCCATGATCACACCGCCCTTGAGCTGCTCGGCCATGCCGCGCTTGACCCGGGCGGTGCCGATCTGCGGCTGGTCTGCGGTGGTGGGGGTGGTGGACACGTGAGACCTCACTCGAAGATGAACCAGTGCTATCGCCCTATGGTAGGCGGACGGAGTGGCACCTCCATGTGCCACCCAGTCCAGCCCGAACGACGGGACACGACAAACGGGCCGTATCCGTGGAACACCCTAAGCAGGCGCCCCCTCGGGCGTGAGGGCGGGCGGCGGGGCGTCGTCCATCTCGAAGGCCATCGGGAACGGGGCCTTCCCGGCCAACCGGAAATACCGCACCAACCGGTGCTCGCGCACCGCCCGCGCCGCCCGCACCGCGTCGTTGTGGAACCGCCGGGCCATCGGCACCCGGCGCACCGCGGCCGTCAGATCACGAACCGCGTCCTCGCCACCCGGCTCCGCCACCAGCGCCGCCACCTGCTCCGGCTCCTCCAGCACCGCCCGCAGCGCCAGGCTCAACTGGCTCTCCGCCACCTCGCGCTGCTCGTCGTCGGCCTGCCGGGCCGCGTGCGCCGCGTCCAGCAGCAGCAGCGAGGCCGCCGGGTCCAGCAGCGAGGACGTCGCCAGCTCCATCGCCACCGAGGCCCGACGCACCAGCTGCGCGTCCAGCGCCGCCCGCGCGGCGTCGATCCGGGCGTGCAGCCGGTCCAAGCGGCCGGCCGTCCAACTCAGGTACATGCCGAAGAGCACCACGGCCACGCCGGCCCAGATCCAGGTAGTCACGGGGCGCAACGCTACCGGGTGTCACCGGCTCAGCCTGCGGCGGTCGTGCTGCGGTAGCTCTCCCGATCGATGTCCGAGATGTTCACCGCGGTGTACAGCCGGGTGCCGGCCGCCGGCGCGACGTGCTCGGCCAGCAGCGCCAGCACGCCCTCGCTGAGCGCCGCCTTCGCCTCCGGCGTGCGGCCCGGGAAGATCTGGAACTCGACGTACACCTGCGCGGCGGGCTCCTCGGCCTCCCCCACCACGAAGTCGTCGCTCGCCCGGAACAGCGTCTTGCACGCCTCCGGCTTGGCGTCGATCGTCTTCACCGCGAGCCGGTTGATCGCCAGGCCCAGCGCCCGGCGGTCGAAGGAACCGGCCAGGCCGGACGAGTAGTCGACGGAGATCTGCGGCATCGTTGCCCCCATGGTTCACAGCGGTACGGTCGCCCGACCCTAACCCCGCGGACAGCCGGGGTCAGTCCCGGGCCAACCCGAACCGGCTCCACCGCCCGCTGCGCTCGTCCTCCTCGACCACCGCTGCGGCCCCCGCCGTGACCGTCTCGTACACCGCCAGGATGTCCGCGCCGACCGTCGACCAGTCGAACCGCCGCACGTGCCGCGAGGCCGCCTTCCGCAGCTCCTCCAGCCGCGCCGGATCGCCCAGCAACCGCAGCGCCGTACGGGCCAGCGCGTCCGCGTCCTCCACCGGGAACAGCTCGCCGGCGTCCCCGCCGTCGAGCACCTGCTTGAACGCGTCCAGGTCGCTCGCCAGCACCGGGGCGCCCGCCGACATCGCCTCGACCAGGATGATCCCGAAGCTCTCGCCCCCGGTGTTCGGCGCCACGTACAGGTCCACGCTGCGCAGCAGCCGGGCCTTCTCCTCGTCGCTCACCATCCCGAGGAACTCCACCTGCCGGCGCACCTCCGGCGCCAGGCCCGCGACGGCCTCCTCCTCGTCGCCCTTGCCCGCCACCAGCAGCCGCACCCCCGGACGCTCGGCCAGGATCCCGGGCAGCGCCGCCAGCAGCGTCGGCAGGCCCTTGCGCGGTTCGTTGATCCGGCCGATGAAGCCGATCGTGCCCGGCTCCCCCTTCGCCGCGTGGCCCATCCAGCGCCCGTCCGGCTCCGCGTCCGCGAAGAAGCCCACGTCCACGCCGTTGGGGATCACCACCGCGTCCCCGCCCAGGTGCTCCACCAGGGTCCGGCGGGCGTACTCCGACACCGCGATCCGGGCCCGCATCTTCTCCAGGCCGGGCTGCAGGATCGGCGAGGCCGCGATCATCGCCCGCGAGCGCGGGTTGGAGGTGTGGAAGGTCCCCACCATCGGCCCGGTCGCCGACCAGGCGGCCAGCATCGACAGGCTCGGCGAGGCCGGCTCGTGCACGTGCAGGATGTCGAAGCGCCCGTCGTGCAGCCACCGCCGCACCCGCGCCGCCGACAGGATGCCGAAGCTCAGCCGCGCCACCGACCCGTTGTACGGCACCGCCACCGCCCGCCCGGCCGAGACCACGTACGGCGGCAGCGCCTCGTCGTCCTCGGCCGGCGCCAGCACCGACACCTCGTGCCCCAGGCCGATCAGATGCTCGGCCAAGTCCCGGATGTGGAACTGGACCCCACCGGGGACGTCCCAGTCGTACGGGCAGACGATGCCGATCTTCACGGGTTCCTCAAGCTCCTTCGGACAGTCGTACCGGCTCAGCACCGGCCGGAACAGCGACCGGACGGGTTTCAGGACCCGGAGGCCTCGGCCGCCGGCTCCGGAGCCGCCTCCGTGCGCACCGCGGCCGCCTCCTTCACCGTCTCACGGACGGGAAGGTCGGCGAGCCAGAACTTCTGCAGCATGTGCCAGTCCTGCGGGTACTCGCGGATCCCGCGCTCCCACACGTCCGCCATCGCCTGGGTCATCGCCTGCGTGCGCTCCTTGCGGTTGCCCTCCTCGGGCACCGCCACCTCGGGGTGGATCCGCGCCCTCATCACCGGACCGTCGTACCAGAGCGTCACCGGCAGCAGCGCCGCCCCGGTCCGCTGGCACAGCGCCGCCGGACCGGCCGGCATCCGGGTCGCCTCGCCGAAGAACGACACCCCGATGCCCGCCTCCGACAGGTCCCGGTCCCCCACCAGGCACACCAGCCGGCCCTCGCGCAGCCGCCGCGCCAGCGTGCCGATCACGTTCACCCCGCCACCGGTCAACGCCAGGACCTCCATGCCCTGGCCCTCCCGGAACGCCACGAACCGGTCGAACAGCCGCTCCGGCTTCAACCGCTCGGCGACCGTGGTGAACGGGTAGCCCTGCTGCGCGACCCAGGTACCCGCCAGGTCCCAGTTCCCCATGTGCGGCAGCGCTATCACCGCGCCCCGCCCGGCCTCCATCGGCGCCCGCAGGTGCTCGAAGCCCTCCACCCGGACGTCCCGCGCCACCCGCTCCCGGCTCCACACCGGCAGCCGGAACGACTCCATCCAGTACCGCAGGTAGGAGCGCATCCCGGCCCGCGACAGCGACCGCAGCGCCGCCTCCTCCAGCCCCGGCCGGACCCGGCGCAGGTTCGCCTCCAGCTGCAGCACCCGCTTGCCGCGCTTGCGCCACGCGTAGTCCGCCAGCCGGTCGAACAGCCCCCGCGCCACCGGCTCCGGCAGGTGCTTCAGCACCCCCCAGCCCAGCGCGTACGCCCAGTACACCAGTCGGTCCGTCACCGCAGGACGCCCCCCATCAGCTCCCGGCCGCCGCTCGGTCGGCCTCGAACGCCTCGCGGCGCACGGTCAGCATCCGCTGGAACACCGTCACCAGGCTGCCCGCCGCGACCAGCCACAGCGCCACCGGCAGCAGCCACTCCACGTACGGCACACCGAACTTGTGCAGACCCGCGACCCCGGCCGCCACCAGGCTCGCCACCAGCCGCTCGGCCCGCTCCACCAGCCCCGACACATCACACGGCAGGCCCTGGCTCTCCGCCCGCGCCTTGGTGTACGACACCACCAGTCCGCTCGCCAGGCAGAAGATCGCCACCGCGCACAGCAGGTTGTCGTCACCCTTGCCCGCGTACCACATCGCCAGCCCGCCGAAGATCGCCGCATCCGCGACCCGGTCCAGCGTGGAGTCCAGGAACGCCCCCCACTTGCTGGTCCGGCCCAGCTGGCGGGCCATGTTCCCGTCCACCAGGTCGGAGAAGATGAACAGCGTGATCGTGATGGTGCCCCAGAAGAACTCCCCACGCGGGAAGAACACCAGCGCACCGGCCACCGAACCGGCGGTACCGATCAGCGTCACGGCGTCCGGGCTCACGCCCAGCCGGATCAGGAACGCGGCGAACGGGGTCAGAACACGTGTGAAGAAGGCACGCGCGTATTTGTTGAGCATGGCCTTCCCAGCCGCTCCGATCTACCGGATACCCGCCTGGCGCAGCACGCGCGGCAGACGGCCGAACGGATCAGCCCGTCCGGCGCACCCATCGTAGCCACGCCGACGACACGCTCCGCCGCACGCACCGCGGCGCACCGGCCCCCGCCCACCGCACGCATCCGTCCGGTCACCGAGTGGCCGACCGACCAGCCCTACGACACGCGCCGCCGTGACACCCGCCCCTAGACTGCGATGGACAGCCTCGGCGCCACGGGAGGAGACCCCGATGCCCGACCGCAGCACGGCACGAGCCGGCCAGGCACCCGCCGTCACCGGCCCCCGGGACCTGCGCAACGTCGTCCTGATCGGTTCCAGCGGTGTGGGCAAGACCACCCTCGCCGAATCCCTCGCCCTCGCCGCCGGCGCCACCGGCCGGGCCGGCCGCGTCACCGACGGCACCACCGTCTCCGACCACGAGGACATCGAGCACCAGCAGCAGCGTTCCGTCCAGCTCTCGCTGCTCCCGCTCGAATGGAAGGGCGTCAAGATCAACCTGCTCGACCCGCCCGGCCACCCCGACTTCACCGCCGACCTGCGCGCCGCCCTGCACGCCGCCGACGCCGCCGTCTTCGTCGTCTCCGCCACCGACCCGGTCACCGCCCCCACCCGCGCCCTGTGGCGCGAGTGCGCCGCCGAGGGCATCCCCCGCGCCGTCGCCGTCGCCAAACTCGACCTCGCCCGCACGAGCTTCGACGACATCCTCACCGCCTGCCACGACGCCTTCGACCTGGGCCCCGACACCCTCCGCCCGCTCTTCCTGCCCGTCCTCCACGACGGCCGGCCCGACGGCAGCGTCGACCTGCTCACCGGCGACACCTACGGCGACGCCAGCCCGCTCCCCGAGACCGGCCCCGCCCACGACAGCCTCGTCGAGGCCATCTCCGGCCAGGACGACACCCTCATGGAGCGCTACCTCGCCGGCGACACCCTCGACACCGACTCCCTCGAAGCCGGCCTGCGCCGCGAAGTCCTCGCCTGCGCCCTCCACCCCGCCGTCCCCACCAGCGAGAACGGCCTGGGCGCGACCGAACTCCTCGACCTCATCGCGCACACCTTCCCCGACCCCACCGAACGCACCCGCCCGGCCCCCGACTGCGACCCCGACGCCCCGCTCGCCGCCCAGGTCGTCCGCATCACCGGCGACGCCTACGTCGGCCGGATCAGCCTGCTGCGCCTGTACGCCGGCACCCTGCGCCCCGACACCAAGATCCACCTGCTCGGCCCGGCCCACACCGCCGGCCAGGACGGCGACGAACGCGTCACCGCCCTCACCAGCCCCTTCGGCAAGCTCCAGCGCCCCGTCCCGCACGCCGTCGCCGGCGACCTCGTCTGCGCCGCCAAACTCACCACCGCCCGGGCCGGCGACACCGTCCACGACCCCGGACACCCCGTCGAACTCGACGGCTGGACGCTCCCCGAACCCCTGCTCCCGATCGCCGTCGAAGCCCACAGCAAGGCCGACGACGACAAGCTCTCCCAGGCCCTCACCCGCCTCAGCGCCGAGGACCCGGCGCTACGCCTCGAACAGAACCCCGACACCCACCAGCTCGTCCTCTGGTGCACCGGCGAGGCCCACGCCGAGGTCGTCCTCGACCGCCTCCGCACCCGCCACGGCGTCCACGTCGACACCGTCGAACCCAAGGTCGCCCTGCGCGAGACCTTCGGCACCGCCGCCGCCGGCCACGGCCGCCTCGTCAAACAGTCCGGCGGCCACGGCCAGTACGCCATCTGCGACCTGGAGGTCGAACCCCTCCCGGCCGGCTCGGGCTTCGAGTTCCAGGAGCACGTCGTCGGCGGCGCCGTCCCCAAGCACTTCATCCCCTCCGTCGAGAAGGGCGTCCGCGCCCAGCTCGCCAAGGGCATCGCCACCGGACACCCGCTCGTCGACGTCCGGGTCACCCTCACCGACGGCAAGGCCCACTCCGTCGACTCCTCCGACGCGTCCTTCCAGAACGCCGCCGCCCTCGCCCTGCGCGACGCCGCCGAACACGCCGTCATCCGCCTGCTCGAACCCGTCGCCGCCGTCAGCGTCCTGCTGCCCGACGACTACCTCGGCGCCGTCCTCGGCGACCTCTCCGCCCGCCGCGGCCGCGTCCTCGGCACCGAGACCGGCGGCCACGGCCTCACCCTGCTGCGCGCCGAGGTCCCCGAACTCGAACTCGTCCGCTACCCGGTCGACCTGCGCTCCCTCACCCACGGCACCGCCGAGTTCTCCCGCGCCTACCTGCGCCACGAACCCATGCCCGCCGCCCTGGCCGAGCGCTACACCGACTGAGCAGCCCCGGGCCGGTTCGGCAGCGCGCACGCCGCCGTACCCCCCGGCAGCCGGTGCCGGTTGCGCGCCACCCACCGGTAGGCCAGCGCCGCCACCGGCCGCACCGGCGCCGCCGTCAACACCGCGCCCAGGTACGCCCACGCCCCGCCGGAGCGCATCAGCAGCCGCGCGACCGCCTGCGCGCCCCCGTACACCCGCCCGGTCGGCGTCACCCACAGCACCTCGCGCTCCGCCCGCTCGGCCGACACCTCACCCCGGCCGCCCGCGAGCGCGTCCAGCCCCGCCAGATCCGCGAACTGGAACGCCACCGCCTCCCAGCCCCCCGAGGCCAGCGTCTGCCGCAGGTACCGCTCGGCCCACCGCACACAGGACGAACAGAACGCGCAGTCCCCGTCGAAGACCAGCACCGGATCCTTCACCGCGGCTCCCCTTTCCTCGATTCCCCCACCATCCTCCTCCACCCCGTCCCGGCCCGCCCCGGCGGGTATCGACCGCCCTCCAACCGGGCATCATGCCTCCCGGGCCCGGCACGGCTCGATCGTGACGGTACTTCAGACGATCATCGGCGCCGGGGTGGCGCGGCACGGTAACCTGCCGCTGACAAGGGGAGGAGGGGACGCCACCGTGACCACGCTCGACATGACCCCGGGTGCGCAGATACCCCGAACGGACGCCGGCCCGCAGACCGCCGTCACCCAGGCGCTCTCCTCGGCCGCCTACCGCGACGGCGAGGTCGGCGCCTTCGTGGAGGCCGTCACCGACGCCACGGAGAAGAAGGGCCGCTTCGCCCTCTTCCGCCCCAACGCCGGCGAGGCCTTCAGCAAGGCGCTCGTCTCCCGCGCCCTCGGCAGCAAGCGCAAACCCCTCGTCCCGTCCTTCGGCGTCGACACCCGCCAGGTCGTCGAGCACTGCCTGGCCGCCGAGGAACTGCGCCACACCCGCGACCGCAAGCTCACCGGCATCACCCTCCTCACCGGCCTGCTCGCCCTGCCCGGCACCGTGCTCTGGCTCGCCGCCTTCCAGGTCCGGGCCTGGCTCAAGCGGGACAACCCGAAGAACGCGGCCGTCTACGGCGCCATCACCCTCGTGCTGGCCGCCGTCCTGGCCGTCATCCTCACGGTGCGCCCGCCGGCCACCGGCCCGCTGGGCGTCTACCTGCGGGTCACCATGCTCGCCCCGGTCATCGGCTGGTACCTCGCCCGCCGGGTGGTCCTGCGCTCCGCCAAGGACCTGCGCGCCCGCTGGCAGTCCCTGGTCGAGGGCAGCGCCGTGGCCGCCACCGTCGCCAAGGCCGTCCCGCGCGACGACCTCGACAAGAAGGCCGTCGACCTGCGCGACAAGCTGGGTCGGCTGGACGCCGAGCAGGAGACCAACGTCCAGCACTACGCCGTCCCCAAGGGCATCCTGGGCGCCGGCCGCCGCTGGGGCGAGTGGCGCCTGGCCGACACCCTCCACCCCGCCGAGGGTCACGCCGACTTCCGCGCCTTCCACCCCTGGGACCTGGTCCGCCGGATCTCCTCCCACCTCAAGGGCCTCGGCGTCAGCCACGTCGCCAACAGCGGCATCCCCAACGTGGCGATCAAGCAGTGGGTGGTCTTCGACATCGGCGCCGGCGCCGACGAGATCAGCCGCCCCGGCAACGCCGACATGGACGGCGACCGGATGCGCGACTTCGCCGTGCAGAGCATCGCCGACAAGCAGACCTTCCCGGGCGGCCCCCGGCACTACCTCGCCACCCAATTCATCACCCACGACGGCAAGCTGGTCATCACCTTCACCGTCACGGTCACCCTGCTCGCCAACGTGCTGACCATCTCGGTGGCCGGCTACGCGCTCGGCCCGGTCAAGGGCGTCTTCTTCGACAAGCCCAAGGACAAGGAGAAGACGGTCAACAAGACCGTGAAGTTCTGGGAGGAGCGGACGGTCAAGCTCCCCCTGATCGACAACGACGAGGTCGTCCGCCAGGCCGTCCGGGCCCCCTTCTACCGGATGCCCGGCCTGCTCGGCTGGCTCGGCGGCGGGCTCGGCCTGCCCGAGCCGTTCGGCCTGCGGCACGTCTGGGTCGGCCGTGCCTGGGACAGCCGCACCATGATCGACAACGCCATGAACGCCTCCGTGCCGGTCCTCAACGCGGTCCACACCGCCACGCTGGAGTTCCTGCAGGAGCACGACCTCGACGCCGACCGCTTCTTCAAGAACCGCACCTCGATCATCAAGTCCGAGGCGCAGGGCAGCCGGCCGTACGACGTCGACACCTTCAACGCCGGCTGAGCCCGTACGCACACCCGCACGCACGGAGAGGGGCCCGCCACCGAACGTCTCGGTGACGGGCCCCTCCTCGTACCCGGGGTCAGCCCTGCGGCCAGACCTCGGCCAGCATCTTGCGGGTGTCCGCCAGCAGCTGCGGCAGCACCTTGGTGTGGCCCACCACCGGCATGAAGTTGGTGTCACCGCCCCAGCGCGGCACCACGTGCTGGTGCAGGTGCGCCGCGATCCCGGCGCCGGCCGCGGCGCCCTGGTTCATCCCGATGTTGAACCCGTGCGCCCCGGAGGCCGCGCGCAGCGCGGTCATCGCCTTCTTGGTGAAGTCGGCCAGCTCGGCCGTCTCCGCCTCGTCCAGGTCGGTGTAGTCGGCCACGTGCCGGTACGGGACCACCATCAAGTGGCCGCCGTTGTACGGGTACAGGTTCAGCACCGCGAACACGGCGCTCCCCCGGGCGATGACGAGCCCGTCCTCGTCGCTCAGCGACGGGATCGAGCAGAACGGACAACCGTCGTCCGGAGCCGGGCCGGTGGGCTTGTTCTCACCCTGGATGTACGCCATCCGATGGGGGGTCCACAGGCGGCGGAAGCCGTCCGGCTCACCGACGCCCCGCTGCAGTTCCGGCTCAGTCGTCATGCTGATCAGCATATTCGCCCGACCGGGCTTGCAAAGCCGCGCGGGGCAGACTCATCGAGAGCCTGCCCCGCACATCCCCGCCAGGGCGGGGCCTGCCGCACCTGTCGGATCTCCACGATCCAACTCGACGGATTTCCCCCGCTCAGACAGGGACCACGTCACACCTGGACACGGCGCGCCACAGCATCGACGATTTCGGCGATGGCCTCGTCACGGGGCACGCCGTTCTTCTGCTCGCCGTTGCGGTAGCGGAAGGAGACCGCACCCGCCTCGACGTCGTCGTTGCCGGCGATCAGCATGAACGGGACCTTGGTCTTCTGCGCGTTGCGGATCTTCTTCTGCATGCGGTCGTCCGAGGTGTCGACCTCGACCCGGATCCCGTGCTTCTTGAGCTCGGCCGCAACCTCCAGCAGGTACGGCACGTGCTCGTCGGTGATCGGGATGCCGGTCACGGTGACCGGGGCCAGCCACGGCGGCATGGCGCCGGCGTAGTGCTCCAGCAGCACCGCGAAGAACCGCTCGATCGAGCCGAAGAGCGCGCGGTGGATCATGACCGGCCGCTGACGCGAGCCGTCCGCCGCCGTGTACTCAAGATCGAAACGTTCGGGCAGGTTGAAGTCCAGCTGAATCGTACTCATTTGCCACGTCCGGCCGATGGCGTCCCGCGCCTGCACCGAGATCTTCGGGCCGTAGAAGGCCGCGCCGCCCGGGTCCGGTACCAGCGGCAGCCCCTGCTTCTCGGCCACGCTCGCCAGGACGGCGGTGGCCTCCTCCCAGGTCTCGTCGCTGCCGACGTACTTGACCGGGTCCTTGGTCGACAGCTCCAGGTAGAAGTCGGTCAGACCGTAGTCGCGAAGGAGGTTGAGCACGAAGGTCAGCGTGGAGTCGAGCTCCTCCGCCATCTGCTCGCGGGTGCAGTAGATGTGAGCGTCGTCCTGCGTGAAGCCGCGGGCGCGGGTCAGGCCGTGCACGACGCCGGACTTCTCGTAGCGGTACACCGTCCCGAACTCGAAGAGGCGCAGCGGCAGTTCGCGGTAGGAGCGGCCGCGCGCATCGAAGATCAGATTGTGCATCGGGCAGTTCATCGGCTTGAGGTAGTAGTCCACGCCCTCGTCGAGCTGCATGGGCGGGTACATGCCGTCCGCATACCAGTCGAGGTGGCCGCTCTTCTCGAAGAGCTTCCCCTTGGTGGCGTGCGGGGTGTAGACGAACTCGTAGCCCTCTTCCTCGTGCCGCTTGCGCGAGTAGTCCTCCATCGCCCGGCGGATGATGCCGCCCTTGGGGTGGAAGACGGCGAGGCCGGAGCCGATCTCCTCGGGGATGGAGAAGAGGTCGAGCTCGTTGCCGAGCTTGCGGTGGTCGCGCTTCTCGGCCTCGACCAGGAAGTCGAGGTGGGCCTTCAGCTCGTCCTTGGTCGGCCAGGCGGTGCCGTAGATGCGCTGGAGCATCGGGTTCTTCTCGCTGCCGCGCCAGTAGGCGGCCGCGTTGCGCATCAGCTTGAACGCCGGGATGTGGCGGGTGCTGGGCAGGTGCGGGCCGCGGCAGAGGTCGCCCCAGCACTGCTCGCCGCTCTTGGCGTCCAGGTTGTCGTAGATGGTGAGCTCGCCCGCGCCGACCTCGACGTCGGCGCCCTCGCCGGCGGTGGCCGCGGAGCCCTTGAGGCCGATCAGCTCCAGCTTGTACGGCTCGGCGGCCAGCTCCTCGCGGGCGTCCTCGTCGGTGACCACGCGGCGGGAGAACTTCTGCCCGCGCTTGATGATCTCCTGCATCTTCTTCTCGATGGCCTTGAGGTCATCGGGGTGGAACGGCTTCTCGACGTCGAAGTCGTAGTAGAAGCCGTCCTTGACCGGCGGGCCGATGCCGAGCTTGGCCTCGGGGTAGAGCTGCTGCACGGCCTGGGCCATGACGTGCGCGGTGGAGTGGCGCAGGATGTCGAGGCCGTCCTTGCTGTCGATCGCGACCGGCTCGACCTCGTCGCCGTCCTGGACGGCGTACGCGAGGTCCTTGAGCTGGCCGCCGACGCGGGCGGCGATGATCGAGCGGTCGTCGGCGAAGAGCTCGGCGGCCGTGGTGCCCGTCGTCACCACGCGCTCTTCCCGATCGGGTTCGCGGCTGATGATTACCCGGACGTCCGTCACCGGTCTCTCCTGACGTGCTGGATTTCAGAGGACGCAACACTGCGCTGCGCGTGACGATGGTACCGAGAGCGCCGCCCCCACCGTCCACCTACGTCCCCGCTCCCCCTTCCTCGCCCGCCTCGCCGAGCGACTTCAGCAGCCGCTCCCGGTCGCCCTCCTCCCAGCCGCACAGTTCCAGGCCGTGCGCGCGGGTGAGCCGGCGGAAGCCGCCGTGCCGCTCCAGCCGCCCCGAGACCCGCACCGGCAGGCCCGCGAGATGGGCTTCGGCGGCCAGCCGGTAGTCGGGGTCGGGCAGGCGGAGCTTGAGGTCGCGGACCTCGGCGCCGCCGAGCACGCGCAGCCGGACCGAGCCGGGCCCGGCTGGGTCGTTGCGCTTGAGCCGGGTGACCACCCCGATCACGGTGACGGCGACGGCGGGCTCGATCCGCTCCAGCAGCTCGGCGGCCTCGGTGAGGGCGGGCAGATCCCCGGGGGAGAAGTCGAGGACGATCCGGCGGTCCCCGAAGCCGCCCGGGATCCCGGCGGCGGGCGACCAGGCGACGGAGAGCCGGGCCGCCGTGGCATCGCGGACCAGTTCCTCGACGGACTGGACGAGTTCCCGGCTGACCCCGGCCTGGACGGCGTTCTCGAAGGCCTCCGGCCCGCCGCTGACCCGGCGGTAGTCGACCGCGTCTCGCAGCGACTCCAGGGCGCGGACGAGGGTGGTGACGGCGGCGCGGCCCTCGGGGGCGGGGGTGTACGCAGTGAGGGCGGCGCCCTGTTCGACCACCAGGACGCGGTCCAGGAAGTCCCCGGCCAGGGCGTCCAGCCGGGCGCCGAAGTAGGCGGCCCGGGTGCGGGCAGCCTTGGCCCCGGCGGCGAGCATCCCGCGGGCCGCCTGCCGGAGCCGCTCGGCGTCGTCCCAGGAGGCGACGTCGGCGGGGCCGGGCGGTTCGCGGTGCCAGCGCAGTTCGTCGCCGGGGACGGCGAGGGCGAGCAGGATCGAGCGGGCGGAGGGGGTGCGGGAGCGGGAGAGCGCCGTGACGGCGTCGGCGAGGAGTTCGACCGCGTCGTCGAAGCCGTCGCCGGCCGGGACGAGCAGGCTGGTGCCCGGTTCGCCGTCGGGCGGGGTCCAGCGTCCGTACCGCGCCGCCGGGCCGCCGCGGCGGACCCAGCCGTGCCGGGCGAGCAGGGTGGCCAGCACCGCGGGGTCGACGGTGGCCGGGTCGGGCAGGGGGCGGGCCGGCTCGCCCGGTCCGTGCGGCGGTGTCATGGGGTCGACTCCTCGCTGCCTGGGCCGGGCCGTCACGGGCTGCCGCCCGCGCCGACCCTGGCCATGATGTCGCAGAGCGCCCGGTCGTCGAAGACCTTGTCGGTGGGCACCCGGACGTTGGTGCGCCGCTGTCCGGTGACCGGGTGGCCGGCCAGGTTGACCCAGTAGCAGCAGTGGCGCAGTTCCAGGGCGTCCGGGCGGGCCCGGAGCCAGTGGTCGACCCGGCTCGGCAGCAGCATCACGACCAGGATCCGGGGGACGGCGACCCGGGCCCGGGCGAGCTTGCGCAGGTGGTCGTTGTCCAGGGTGAAGCTGAAGAACCGTCCGGCCGGGTCGGGGGCGATCTGCTGGGTGGCCTTGAGCTGGATCTTGATGGTGACCTCGTCGTCCACCTGGTGCGCCCGGGAGCCGTGGTTGACCTGCCAGTCGATGCCGTTGTCCGGGAACGGCTGGGAGAGCGAGCAGCCGGCCGCGGCGGCGACCGCGTGCAGGTAGCCGACCTGCAGGGTCTCCATGCAGGCGGTGACCGCGAGGTTGCCCCGCAGGACGGCCGCCGCCCCCTCGGGCTGCGGCTGTGTCAGTGCCATCGCCCCCGTCGCCTCCCCCGGGCTCCGGGCCCGTCCGGATTCGAACGGCGCCAGTCATACGAAACGGGACGGTCATGGGCAGGATCCCCGGCGGGGCCTGGG
This sequence comes from Streptomyces sp. 1114.5, assembly GCF_003635085.1. NCBI lineage: Bacteria > Bacillati > Actinomycetota > Actinomycetes > Kitasatosporales > Streptomycetaceae > Streptomyces > Streptomyces sp. 1114.5. The sequence continues at coordinate 3,688,017 of NZ_RBXE01000001.1, read as the reverse complement.
CCAAACGGGTTGAAGCTGCGTCAGAACCGGGTATCAACAGGGCGCGGCAACGCTCGTCTGAGGGGCAGTCATGCAGCAGCTCTGGTACACCGGCCCACTCGCCTCCTTCGACACCGAGACCACCGGCGTGGACGTCGAGACCGATCGGATCGTCTCGGCCGCCCTGGTCGTCCAACTCGCCCCGGGCGCACCGGTGCGGACCACCACCTGGCTCGCCGATCCGGGCGTCCCGATCCCGGACGGCGCCCGCGCGGTGCACGGCATCTCCGACGAGCAGGTGCGCGCCCACGGCCGCCCGGCCCGGGCGGTGGTGGCGGAGGTCACCCGCGCGCTGGCGGCCGAGGCCCGGGCCGGGCATCCGCTGGTGGTGATGAACGCGCCGTACGATCTGACGCTGCTGGACCGGGAGTTGCGCCGCCATCACGGGCTGACGCTGGGCGGCGGGCTGGAGGGGTGCAGCCTGCTGGTGGTGGATCCGCGGGTGCTGGACAAGCACGTGGACCGCTACCGCAAGGGCCGCCGGACGCTGACCGACCTGTGCGCCCACTACGGCGTGGAGCTGGCCGGGGCGCATGACGCGGCGGCGGACGCGACGGCCTCGCTGACGCTGACCCGGCGGATAGGCGCCCGCTACCCGGCGGCGCTCGGCGGTCTGACGGCGGCCGAACTGCACCTGCGGCAGACGGTCTGGCACGCGGCGCAGGCGCGCGGGCTGCAGAGCTGGTTCGACCGCTCGGGCGCGACGGAGCGGGTGGACCTGTCCTGGCCGCTGCGACCGGCCCGGTGCGGCTGCGGGCGCCGGCTGGAGCAGGAGCACGTGTGCGAGGCGGCGGCCTAGCCGGGCGGCTCCCGGGCCTCCGGCCCCTGGACGCGCCGCAGGCCCTGACCGGTTTCCTGGTCAGGGCCTGCGTGCTGTCCGGTGGGCGATACTGGGATCGAACCAGTGACCCCTTCGGTGTGAACGAAGTGCTCTCCCGCTGAGCTAATCGCCCGGGCAACGAGAAGAACCATAGCACCATTCGGGGGTCGTCGTACAACTCGCCCCTTCCGGGGTGCGGCCGGCACATCCGCAGAACTCGCGCTCCACGCGGAAGATGACTGTGCCTCAGCCGATTACGGACGGCCCTTCAGGAGGATTCCGAAAATACACGTGAGGCCCAGCCGATAATCGGCTGGGCCTCACGTATCACAATGCATTCCGGTGGGCGATACTGGGATCGAACCAGTGACCCCTTCGGTGTGAACGAAGTGCTCTCCCGCTGAGCTAATCGCCCGGGTGCAGGGAAAACATTACCGCATCCCGGAGGGTGGTCCGAACACCCTCCCGGCCCACGGCCCCGGGCCCTGGCGGCTCACCTCTCGTCCAGCCTCCAGGGCACGACCAGGCCGTACCGGGCGAGGTACCAGCCGCCCGCGCCGACGAGGACGGCCAGCCCGATCGCGGTGACCGTCAGGTTGCGGCGGCGCACCCGCGGATCCATGGCCCGGTGGGCGGCCTCGGCGACCTTGCGGCGGGTCCAGCGCAGGACCAGCCGGGCCCAGGCGAACTCGGTGGCCCAGATCCCCATGCCCAGGAAGATCACCACCCAGCCGGGTCCGGGCAGCGGCAGCATGACCACGCCGAGCCCCACCACGGCGAGGCCGGCCAGGAACACCGCCACCTGCCAGGCCCGGTGCAGCGCCGGGGAGCGACGGACGAAGGCCGGAGCCCGCGAGCCCGCCGCCCGGCCACCGCCGACCGCCGCGTCATCCGCCGCAGCCGGTTCACCCGTTCTCGTGTTCCCGCCCGTCTTGTCGTTTCGCACAGTCATGCCAGGAAACTAACCAAGAAGTACCTCGCTAATGCCGGGCCCGGCCGCACCGCGGCGATTCCGCAATGCGCCGTAAGGGGTACGACTCGCGCCCGAATCGGGACAGAGGGGTTTACATCGGTCTTGGGGGTGGGATGGTCCGTTCGCCGACGTGCGATTCCCCGAGCGCACACTGAGCGAAAGGCCATGGCGCTTATGAACACCACGGTCAGCTGCGAGCTGCACCTGCGCCTCATCGTGTCCAGCGAGTCCTCACTGCCCGTCCCCGCGGGCCTGCGCTACGACACCGCCGACCCCTATGCCGTGCACGCCACGTTCCACACGGGCGCCGACGAGACCGTGGAGTGGGTGTTCGCCCGAGATCTCCTCGCGGAGGGGCTGCACCGACCCACCGGTACCGGCGACGTCCGGGTGTGGCCGTCGCGCAGCCACGGGCAAGGGGTGGTCTGCATCGCACTGAGCTCTCCGGAAGGAGAAGCCCTGCTGGAGGCCCCGGCCCGGGCGCTTGAGTCGTTCCTCAAGCGGACGGACGCCGCCGTGCCCCCCGGCACCGAACACCGTCACTTCGACCTCGACCGGGAGCTGTCCCACATCCTCGCCGAAAGCTGACCCCGCCCGGAGGCGGTCACGCCCCGCCGACGGCGGGGCCGCACCCCCTGCCGTCATCGCAGCCGTCCTACTCGGGGGCACGGCAGCGGACTCAGCCGCGCACGACGCGGTCTCGGGGCCCGGTGGCGGCCCGCTCCCACCGGAGCGGGTCCGCAGCACCGAAGGCGCCCGGCACCGAGGCCGGTCATCCGTACGGGTGGCCGGCCTCGGTGCCGGGCGCCGACGTCTTTCATGGGCCGCCCGCAGCCACCCGGTCGGCGCCGCTTCGAAACCGGGTGCCGGGGCGGCGCCCGGTTTCGGATGCTCTGCCGGGATCCCGCACAAGCCTTCGAAAGAACACGCCGCCCTTCTGGCACAAGGCCCGGTATGGTCTGGGGTAACCGTGGACGCGGGGTATCGGAGTCCCCCTGCGCGAGGAGCCCCCAACGTGCTGATCACCCATGACACCGAGTGCGCGCTGAGCATCCTCGTGGAGCTGCTCAACACCGCACCCGAGGTGTGCGGCGCCGAGCGGCTGCCGGACGTCGCCGCCCTGGACGCCTTCGTGGTCGGCCAGGAGATCAGCGAGATCGACTCGCTGACCGAGGACGACCTGCAGCGGGTGCACGAGCTGCGCACCCGGCTGCGCGAGGTGTTCCGGACGGAGTCCACCGAGGAGGCCGCCGAACTCGTCAACGCGATCGTCGCCGCCGCCGGCACCACGCCCCGGCTCACCGACCACGACGGCCACGACTGGCACATCCACTACTTCGCGCCGCACGCCGCGCTCGGCGACCACCTGGCGGCGGAGCTGGGCATGGCGCTGGCCTTCATCCTCATGGCGGGCGAGCGGGAGCGGCTGCGCCGGTGCGAGGCGCCGGACTGCGCGCGGGTCTTCGTCGACCTCTCCCGCAACCGCTCCCGGCGCTACTGCGACAGCCGCACCTGCGGCAACCGGCTGCACGTCGCCGCCTACCGGGCGCGGCAGCGCTCGGCGGAGGCCGTCCCCTCCGCCTGAGGGCCGGCCGGCCGCGCGCTCAGATCCCGCGCTTGCGGAGGATCTCCTCGATGTCGGCGAAGTCGCCGAGGCCGTCGTTCCGCTTGTCTCCGGCCTGCTTCCCGGCCGCCTTGGGCGCCTGGGGCTTCGGCGCCAGTGCGGGGCGATCGGGTGCCGGGCCGGCGGCCGCGGGGCGCTCGGGCGCGCTCTCCGGCGCGGTGCCGCGGCGGCCCACCCAGCGGGTGGTGACCAGCAGGAGCGCGGAGACGCCCAGCAGCACGATGCCGGACCACACCCGGGGGTCGAGGACCAGCTTCGCCGCCCAGTCGGTGAACGCCCGGCCGATCGTGCTCGCCAGCGGGAACAGGCCGGTCAGGTAGAGCCCGGCAGGCAGCAGGGCCACCGCGAACCAGCGGGTCGCCGAGAGGAAGCGCCGCCGGTAGGCCCGCAGGCCCGCGACGGCCACCCCGCCTGCCGTGAGGATGAAGCTGATCGTCGCACTCAGCACGAGGCCACCCCTTCGCGTCCGGTCTTCCTGGTCATCGGTGCCTCCCTGTCGGTCCGCCCGCGGGCGCACCGCCGGCCGGAGCGGACGCCCACAGGTGGAACACTGGGGGAATGATCGATGGTTCCCTCCCCCGCCTTGAGTTCTGGTGCGACCTCCAGTGCCCGGACTGCCGCACCGCGCTGGACGACGTACGGGCGCTGCGTGCGCAGTACGGCGACGCACTGCCCGTGGAGCTGCGGCACTTCCCGCTGGAGAAGCACAAGCACGCCTACGCCGCCGCCGAGGCGGCCGAGGAGGCGTTCGCCCAGGGGCTGGGCTGGCCGTTCGTGGAAGCCCTGCTGGCCCGGGTCGAGGAGCTGGACGCGCGCGGGCAGCAGGCGCTGCTGGACGTCGCCCGCGAGGTCGGGGCGGACGTCGAGGAGGTCGACACCGCGCTGATCGACGGCCGGCACATGCTGACCGTGGACGCCGACCAGGCCGAGGGGAAGGCGATCGGGGTCAGCGGCACGCCGACGTACGTGATCGGCGGCAAGCGGTTCGACGGCGGGCAGAGCCAGGACGGGCTGCGGGACGCGATCGTGGCCGTCATCGAGGCGGCGAAGGCTTCCTGACGTCATGTCAGGTCACAGCTGCTTGCCGTAGACGCGCTCGGTGACCCGGTAGCCGAGCGAGGTGTAGAGCCGGATGGCGCTCTGATTGCCGGGAAAGACGTTGAGGCCGACGTTGCGCACGCCGACGGCCAGGCACTCGCGTTCGGCGAGCAGCATCAGGGTGCGTCCGTGCCCCTGGCCCCGGCGGGCCGGGGGCACCTCGACCATCATCACCCAGGCGAGCGGTTCACCGTTCGGCAGGTCGCGCACGCGCAGCTGCACCCAGAGCGAACCGTACGACCCCTCGGCCGCATCGGCGCCGAAAAGGTGGCCGAGGACCACGCCGGGGGTGTCCGCACCCTGCGGCAGGAGGTTCTCCGGTCCGCCGGCCGCGCGGGCGCGGGCCTGCTCCTCGGTGAGGCCGGAGTTCACCAGCCAGCGGACGTACCGCTCGGTGGAGCGGTGGAGCCAGGCCTGGAGCTCGGCCGGCCGGTCGAAGGGGCGCACGCCCACCCCGGCGGGGAGGCCGGGGGCGGCGACCAGCTGCTTGGACATGATCAGGGCCCGCTCGACGTAGCCGAGGGTCACGGCGAGTGCGCGGGCCGTCGGCGCCGACTCGGGGATGTTGACGTCGACCCGGGTGCAGCCCCAGGTGCGCAGCACCTCCTCGGCGGCCAGCCCGCCGAAGGTGCCGCGCCCCCGACCGCGCCCCTCGGTGACCTCCAACTCGGATATTTTTCCCCCGAGTTGACTACCCAACGGATCGGCGGTGGTGCGCAGCGCACCGACCGGGTGGCCGTTGGACAGGATCCGCCAGCGTCTGGTGCGGCCGCCGGCCGCGGTGGGTGTCTCCGGGCCCTCGGGGCGCAGCGTGGTGGTCATGCGGTGGTCCTTTCCCCCTGCCGGGGAGGTTATCCACGGGCATGCCCACGCGGCCGGTCCGGCCTCCCGGAGCGTGCGGATCAGGGGTCGAGGTCGTCGCCGCTGCGCTCGGTGAAGACGGCCATGGCCTTGGCGGTGACGGGGCCGATGCCGGGCAGTTCGCGGTCGTCGACGCGGGTGACGGCCTGGACGTCGCGGGTGGTGGAGGTCAGGAAGATCTCCTCGGCGTCCTGGAGGACGTCGAGCGGGAGGTCGGCCTCCTCGGCGTCGCACCAGTCGATGACGAGCTGCCGGGTGATGCCGGCCAGGCAGCCGGAGCCGAGGGTGGGGGTGAGCAGACGGCCGTCGATGACCACGAAGACGTTGGAGCCGGTGCCCTCGCAGAGCCGGCCGGCGGTGTTGGCGAACAGGGCCTCGGAGGCGCCGGCGCGGTGGGCGGCGGCCAGGGCGACGACGTTCTCGGCGTACGAGGTGGTCTTGAGGCCGGCGACGGCGCTGTGCTCGTTGCGGCGCCAGGGGACGACGGCGGCGGCGGTCTCGTCCGGTCGGCGGTTGAGGGCGCCGAGGGCGACGACCAGGGTGGGGCCGTCGGTGCCGCGCTCGGAGCCGAGCGGGGCGTTGCCGCCGGTGTAGGTGACCCGCAGGCGCCCGAGCGGCTCGGGGTTGGCGGCGAGGACCTGGGCGCAGGCCTCGCGGACCAGGTCGTGGTCGGGGTCGGGCAGGCCGAGGCCGCGGGCGGAGCGGGTGAGCCGGTCGAGGTGGCGGGTGACCGCGAAGGCCTCGCCGTCGACGGCCTTCATGGTCTCGAAGACGCCGTCGCCGGTGGTGAGGCCGTGGTCGAGGACCGAGACGGCGGCGTCGGCGGAGTCGACGAGAGTGCCGTTGACCCAGCTCGTGGTGCGCTTGTGCATCGGGGGCTGCTCCTCAGCGGTGGGGCTCACGACCCGGTCGGGTCGGGTTCGCTGCCCGACGCTATCGCGACCAGGCGGGCGGCCTTCAGTTCGGTTTCCGCCCACTCGCGTTCGGGGTCGGAGCCCCAGGTGATGCCGGCGCCGGTCCCGAAGCGCAGGACGGGCGCACCGGGGTCCGTCCGGTCGAGCCAGAAGGTGCGGATGCCGACGGCGAGTTCGGCCTCGCCGCGGTCGGCGTCGACCCAGCCGACGGCGCCGCAGTAGGGGCCGCGCGGGGCGGTCTCCAGGGCCTCGATGATCCGCAGGGCGCTGGACTTGGGGGCGCCGGTGACGGAGCCGGGCGGGAAGGTGGCGGCGAGGAGTTCGGGCCAGCCGGCGTCCTCGCGCAGGGTGCCCTCGACGGTGGAGACCAGGTGGACCAGGCCGGGGTGCTTCTCGACGGCGCAGAGGTCGGGGACGGTGACGCTGCCGGTCTCGCAGACCCGGCCGAGGTCGTTGCGGACGAGGTCCACGATCATCACGTTCTCGGCGTGGTCCTTGTCGAGGAGGTCGTGCTCGGTGCGGCCGGTGCCCTTGATCGGTCCGGAGGAGACGGTGCGGCCGGTGCGGCGCAGGTAGAGCTCGGGTGAGGCGGTGGCGATCTCGACGCCGTGGGCGGGCAGGCGGATGGTGCCGGCGTACGGGGCGGGGTTGCCGTGGGCGAGGAGGCCGGTGAGGGCGTCGATGTCGCTCAGGGCCGGGTCGGGCAGCGGCGCGGACAGGACGCGGCAGAGGTTGGCCTGGTAGACCTCACCGGTGGCTATGTACTCGCGGATGCGGCGCACGCCCGCGGTGTAGGCGGTGCGGTCCATGGAGCTGTGCCAGCTGCCGGCGTCCGGGCCGCGCCAGCCGGCGCCGGAGGGCGGGGCGGGGGCGGGGCGGACCTCGTCGAAGCGGGCGCAGGTCAGTCGGCCCTCGAAGTCGTAGGCGACGGCCCAGTGGCCGGAGGAGTCGAGGGCGGCCGGGTCCGAGGTGACGTCGCGCAGTCCGGTGGCCAGGCGGCCGCCGAAACGGGCGAGCGGGGTTCTGGGGTCGGGGTGGCCGGACACGGTTCTCCTGCGCGGTGGTGCTGGGCGGCGGTGCCTGAAGTGTAGGTCGGGGGCGCGGAGCCGGCTCGGGCGCCGCCTCGCGCGCCGCCTCGCGCGACCGGGTGCGGGCGCGGGGCGTGAGCAGTTCCGGACGTCGCCCGGGTGTGCGCCGGGGGGCCTGCGGATGATCGTCCGGGAGCGCCGCAGGTGGCAGCCGGTGACCGCCCGGGAGGGCTGACGGAACGGCACGCGACGGGCACCCCCTCGGCACGCTGCGGGAACGGATTTTTAGCTGGCCCGGGAATCCGCTAGAGTTCAACACGTCGCCAGGGAGCGCAGCCGGGAAAAACGGCGAAGACCCCGGGAGACAGGCGGACGTGGCTCAGTTGGTAGAGCATCACCTTGCCAAGGTGAGGGTCGCGAGTTCGAATCTCGTCGTCCGCTCGATGGAGAACAGTGTAAGATCGTTCTTCATGTGTTGCCTGGTGGAGTGGCCGAGAGGCGAGGCAACGGCCTGCAAAGCCGTGTACACGGGTTCAAATCCCGTCTCCACCTCCAAGAGGCTCACCCGGTTCGTCCGGGAGACCTCCCCGCGCGATTAGCTCAGCGGGAGAGCACTACCTTGACACGGTAGGGGTCACTGGTTCAATCCCAGTATCGCGCACAGTAACGGGCCCTTCGAGGCCTGCTGCAAGACTGCCTCACCAGGCGCGATTAGCTCAGCGGGAGAGCACTACCTTGACACGGTAGGGGTCACTGGTTCAATCCCAGTATCGCGCACGTCGGATCCTCCGGGATCTGCTGCAGGACCGCCTTACCAGGCGCGATTAGCTCAGCGGGAGAGCACTACCTTGACACGGTAGGGGTCACTGGTTCAATCCCAGTATCGCGCACGTCGGGCCCTCCGGGGCCTGCTGCAGGACCGCCTCACCAGGCGCGATTAGCTCAGCGGGAGAGCACTACCTTGACACGGTAGGGGTCACTGGTTCAATCCCAGTATCGCGCACAGTAACGGCCGGGGCCGTGATCCGTCGGGATCACGGCCCCGGCCCTTTTGCGTCGGCTTCTCGTACAGGTGCCGGACGTACGGACGTAGACGTGGAAGAGCCGCGTACGGACGCCCTCACCGACGTCCGTACGCGGCATCTCCGCCTGCCGGGGCGCTCTGCGTACCGCTCTCGCCCGTCCGCGTGTCATCGCGGCCGCGGCCTCCCCGGCGGCACCGCTCCCCGTCCCCAGGGGACCGGTGCCCGTTCTGTGGCCGCCCCGGAGGGACGGCGTCCTTCTGCAGCTCCTCGTCAGCGGCTGATCATGTCCGCGACGGCCTGGGCCTGGTTCGCCATCTGCTCCCATCCTCCGAAGAGGAGCACCAGGAGCACCGCGCACGGCAGGGCCATGGCCAGCGCCACCGCGGGGTGCCGGGTGGGCTGCTCGGTGGTGGACCGGGACTGGAGGGAGGCCGGCCGACGGCGGGACGTTCCCGTGATCTGCGGTGCCATGCCCTTACTCCTGATCCGGTCGAGTCTGGCGCGGTGGACGGCTTACCTCGGGGGACGAGCTCCCCGTCCACCGCTGGACACAACGCTATTGGCCAGGGGGTCCTCCGGACGTCATGCCGTCGTACTGTTCCTCGGACGTCCCGGAGGATGACGCCCGGACGCGGGGACTACTACCGCAGGGGGAGGGAGGGTTGACCCGACCCCCGGGGGAACCCTGAGGGGTAACCCCGAGAGGCGATCCGACACCCCTCTGACCTGCGGGTCAACGCAAGATCAGACAATCCCACGGCGGCTTGAGGTGTTGCGTATCAGCACACCGCAGCGGGCAGTCCGTAAGCTGTGCCAGACAGGAACTGACGACGGCCCAACCGACGGGGCCTCACCCACAGGCTGACGGGGACGGAACATGGCGATGATGCGGCTGAGGCGTGAGGACCCCCGCATCGTCGGGCCGTACCGCCTGCACCGGAGACTGGGCGCCGGCGGCATGGGCGTGGTGTACCTCGGCTCCGACCGCCGCGGGCAGCGCGTCGCCCTCAAGCTGATCCGCGCCGAACTCGCCGAGGACCTGGAGTTCCGCACCCGCTTCGCCCGCGAGATCGCCGCCGCCTCCCGGATCCGGGGCGGCTGCACCGCCCGCGTCGTCGGCTCGGACATCGAGGCCGACCGGCCCTGGCTGGCCACCGCCTACGTGCCCGGGCCCTCGCTCTACAAGCAGGTCGGCGACGAAGGGCCGCTGAGCTGGCCCGAGGCCGCCCGGATCGGGGCCGCTCTCGCCGACGGGCTGGTCAAGGTGCACGAGGCGGGCGTCGTCCACCGGGACCTCAAGCCGTCCAACATCCTGCTCTCCCCCCGCGGCCCGCGGATCATCGACTTCGGCATCGCGTGGTCGCGCGGCGCCAGCACCCTCACCCACGTCGGAACGGCCGTCGGCTCCCCCGGCTTCCTCGCACCCGAGCAGGTGCGCGGGGCCGCCGTCACGCCCGCCACCGACGTCTTCGCCTTCGGCGCCACGCTCGCGTACGCCCTCACCGGGGACACCCCGTTCGGATCCGGGGCCTCCTCCGAGGTGATGCTGTACCGGGTCGTCCACGAGGAGCCCGACCTGTCGGCAGTACCGCCGCAGCTGGCGCCGCTGATCCGGGCCTGCCTGGCCAAGGAGCCCGCCGAACGGCCCGGGGCAGCAGCCCTGCACGAGCGGCTCAGCGAGCTGGCAGCGCGCGGGGCGGCGGCGGGGGCTGTCGGTGGCGCGACGCGAACGGCGCGTCCGGGCCGCGGGGCGTCCGCGCCCGCCCCCCAGGACGGTGCCCGCCAGAACGTTCCGGCGCCCGGGCGCTCGCCCGAGCCGCCCGCCTCGGCGCGAGCCCGGGCGGCGGCCGGTCGACCGGGGGCGCAGGCGTCCGGCGGCGCGGGACGGCGTCCCCAGGGAATGGGCGCACCGCTCCCCCGGCCCGAGCCGACGCCGGTGACCCGTCCGCTGCGGACGGACCGTCCGGACCGATCGCAGACGCCGCCCTCCGCGCGCCCCGGCACCCGCGACCGGGCCCGGCCCCGGGAGCGCCAGCACACCCCCGCCCCCGGCGGGCGGCCCGGCAGCGCGCGGCAGCGGCTGCTGCGCCAGCGGCTGGTGGTCTTCGTCACGGTGACGATCGGGGTGGCGCTGGCCATCGCGGCGGCGCAGGGGTGCGAGAACCGGAGCGACCAGGGGCTGCGGCCGCCGGCCGGGGCGGTCGCGAGCGCGAAGGCCGGGACGGGCGGTGGCGGCGAGCAGGCGGTGCCGGGGACCTCGGTGGACGTCGCCCCGCCGCCCTCGGTCCCTCAGCCCCCGGTCCCTCAGCCCTCGGCCACGCCGCTCCCCGTTGCGGCGCGCAGCGGCGCGGCTGCGGACGGCGCGTTGACGCCACCGCAGGGGCCGGTGCCGGCGGTCGACTGGCCGAACCGCAGCTACCCCGACGGGGCGGGCGGGCCCGCCATCGCGCTGAAGGACGGACACTCCGTCGGAGCCGGGCCCCAGGTCGCGCTCAGCGCGGTGCTGCCGGCCCGGTACAAGAGCCTGCCGGCCGCAGTCGTCGTCCTGCGGCGAGCAGAGGGGTCGGCGCCGGTCGACCTCGTCCAGCTCTACACCTTCGCCGGGGACACCCCGGTCGCCACCACCTCCCGCACCTCGGCGGCCGACCCGCAGGCGACGGCCGCCTGGCGGCTCGACGGCAGCACGGTCGTCCGTGAGGAGCGCGTGGCCGCCACCGGCGCGGTCACCTCCACCCGCTACACCGTCCGCGCCGACGGCACCCTCGACGAGTCCTGGCCCGGCGCAGGCGCAGGAGCCTCCGGCGGCCTCACCCCGCCGCCTGCCGCCGCCCCGGCCCCGCCCACGGCAGCCGCGGGCTGAGCTGCGGAGCAGGAAGTCGGATCGGCCGACTTCTGGTGGTACCCGGACTCCCTGGGGGGAGCCGAAGACAGCATGGCGACCCGGAGCGGGCTGGGCCTGCACCAGAAGTCGGGGTGGGCGGCTTCTGCGGACGTGATGGCGGCGGGCGGGGCCGGTGGCCGGGAGAGGTCGGCAGGCCCTGGCTGCGTAGGAGGTCGGATCGGCCGACTTCTGGTGGTGCTCGGGTACCCGGAGCGGCTGAAGGCAGCAGCATGGCGGTCCGGAGCGGGCGAAGCCTGCGCCGGAAGTCGGGGTGCGCGACTTCTGGGTGGCAGGGGTCGGGGGGTCAGGGGGTGGTGACGGCGTAGAAGGCTACGGCGGCGGCGGCGCCTACGTTGAGGGAGTCGATGCCGTGGGCCATGGGGATGCGGACGGGGTGGTGGGCGGCGGAGATGGCCTGGGGGGTGAGGCCGTCGCCCTCCGCGCCGAGCATCAGGGCGGCCTTGGGGAGGCGGTGCGGGGTGAGGGTGGCGAGGTCGACGGCGTTGTCGGCGGGGGTGAGGGCGAGCAGGGTGAAGCCGGCGGCGCGGACCGTGTCGAGGGCGGCGGGCCAGGGGTCGAGGCGGGCGTACGGGACCGCGAAGACGGCGCCCATGGAGACCTTGACGGCGCGCCGGTAGAGCGGGTCGGCGCAGTCGGGTGAGAGCAGGACGGCGTCCATGCCGAGGGCGGCGGCGCTGCGGAAGATCGCGCCGAGGTTGGTGTGGTCGACCAAGCCCTCCAGGACGGCGACCCGCCGGGCCCCGGTGAGGAGGTCGGCGGCCTCGGGGAGGGGCTTGCGTTCCATCGAGGCGAGGGCGCCGCGGTGGACGTGGTAGCCGGTGACGGCTTCGGCGAGCCCGGGTTCGACCACGTGGACCGGTGCGTCGGCCTCGGCGATGACATCGGCCATCACGTCGAGCCACTTGGCGGTGAGCAGCATCGACCGCATCCGGTAGCCGGCGGCGAGGGCGCGGCGGATGACCTTCTCCCCTTCGGCGATGAACAGGCCCTCGGCGGGTTCGCGGCGGCGGCGCAGTTCGACGTCGGTGAGGCCGGTGTAGTCGGCGAGGCGGGGGTCGGCCGGGTCGGTGATGGTGCTGGGTTCGGACATCCTGCGATCTTGCCAAGCCGGGGTGGTGATGGCCAAACGGCCGATGGGACGGGGTGGTCCCGGGCTGGCGGGAGTGCAAATATGACCGTATGGCCCGTTATCCGGGCCGATCCTGGGTTCCGTCGGCCTCTGGCGCCACTGGCTCCACCGGCTCCACCGGTGGGCGCCCACACGGTCGGCCACAGCTGCCGCGCGCTAGGCGACGGTGGCCGGTGTGGCACCGGTCGGTGGCCGGGCAGGTGTTCGCGCTGCAGATCCTGGTTGTGCTGCTGCTGGTCGCGGCGGCCGTGGTGGCGCTGGTGGTGCAGTCGCACCGGGACGCCGACAACGAGGCGCGCAACCGGTCCGTGGCGGTCGCGCAGACCTTCGCCCACTCGCCGGGCATGGTCGAGGCGCTGCGCTCCCCCGACCCGACCGCGATCCTGCAGCCGAAGGCGCAGTCCGCGCGGGTCGCCTCGGGTGTCGACTTCATCGTGGTGCTGAACAACCAGGGGATCCGCTACACCCACCCGAACCCGGCCCGGATCGGCCAGAAGTTCGTCGGCAACTACGAGCCGGCGCTGCACGGCCAGGTGGTGACCGAGCACATCAACGGCACGCTCGGGCCGCTGGTGCAGGCGGTGGTGCCGGTGTACGCGCCGGACGGCCAGGTGGTCGGGCTGGTCTCGGCGGGCGTCACGCTGGCGCACGTCAGCACGGCGAGCGAGCGCCAGCTGCCGGTGGTGCTGGGTGCGGCGGCGGGTGCGATCGGGCTGGCCACGCTCGGTTCGGCACTGATCAGCCGTCGGTTGCGGCGGCAGACGCACGGGCTGGGCCCGGTCGAGATGACCCGGATGTACGAGCACCACGCGGCCGTGCTGCACGCGGTGCGCGAGGGCGTGATGATCGTCGGCGGGGACGGGCTGCTGCTGCTCTGCAACGACGAGGCGCGGCGGCTGCTGGACCTGCCGCCGGACGCCGAGGGCCGCCCGGTGACCGAGCTGGGCCTGGAGCCGGCGCCGCTGGAGCTGCTGACCGGCAACCGCCAGGTGACCGACGAGGTGGTGCTGTCCGGGGAGCGGCTGCTGGCGGTGAACGTCCGGCTGACCGACCGGGCGGGCGGACCGCCCGGCTGCGTGGCCACGCTGCGTGACTCCACCGAGCTGCTGGCGCTGGCCGGCCGGGCCGAAGGCGCCCAGCGGCGGCTGCGCCTGCTGTACGACGCCGGGGTGACGGTGGGCAGCACGCTGGACGTGACGCGGACGGCCGAGGAGCTGGCGCAGGTCGCGGTGCCGCGGTTCGCGGACATCGTCACGGTCGACCTCGCGGAGCAGGTCCTGGCGGGTGAGGAGCCTCCGGCGGGCGCGCTGCTGGGGCAGATGCGGCGGGCGGCCTGCGCCGCGGTCCGGGACGACGCGCCGTTCTACCCGGTCGGCACCGTGCTGGAGGTGGTGCCCGAGACCCCGCTGGCCGGGGCCCTGAACAGCGGCGAGCCGGTCCTGGAGCCGCACCTGTCCGAGGCTCAGGAGTGGCGCCAGCAGGATCCCGAGGGGGCGGCTCGGGCGCTGGCGTACGGGGTGCACTCGCTGGTGCGGGTGCCGCTGCGGGCGCGCGGAGTGCTGCTGGGGGTGGCCCGGTTCTGGCGGGCGCAGCGGGCGGAGCCGTTCGAGGCGGACGACCTGGCGCTGGCGGAGGAGCTGGTCGCGCACGCGGCCGTGTGCATCGACAACGCCCGGCGCTACACCCGGGAGCACGCGATGGCGGTGACGCTGCAGCACAGCCTGCTGCCGCGCAGCCTGCCGGTGCAGAACGCGCTGGACGTGGCGCACCGCTACCTGCCGGCCCAGGCCGGGGTGGGCGGGGACTGGTTCGACGTGATCCCGCTGCCGGGCGCGCGGGTGGCGCTGGTGGTCGGGGACGTGGTGGGGCACGGGCTGCACGCGGCGGCAACGATGGGCCGGCTGCGCACGGCGATCCACAACTTCTCGACCCTGGACCTGCCGCCGGACGAGCTGCTGGGGCACCTGGACGAGCTGGTGAACCGGATCGACCAGGACGAGGCGGCGGGCGGGGACAGCGCCGGGCTGACCGGGGCGACCTGCCTGTACGCGATCTACGACCCGGTGTCGCGGCGCTGCACGCTGGCCAGCGCCGGGCACCCGCCGCCGGCCGTGGTGGACCCGCAGGGCCGGGTGGTGTTCCCGGAGCTGCCGACCGGGCCGCCGCTGGGGCTGGCGGTGCTGCCGTTCGAGACCGCGGACCTGGAGCTGGCGGAGGGCAGCCGGCTGGTGCTGTACACGGACGGCCTGGTGGAGGACCGCGAGCGGGACATCGACGAGGGGCTGGACCTGCTGAGCTCGGCGCTGTCCGGGCCGTCGCGCACGCCCGAGCAGACCTGTGCGGACGTGCTCGGGGCGCTGCTGCCGGCGCATCCGCAGGACGACATCGCGCTGCTGGTGGCGCAGACCAGGGTGCTGGCGCCGGACCGGGTGGCGGAATGGGACGTGCCGTCGGACCCGGCGGCGGTGGGGGCCGTCCGGGCGGAGGTGGCGCGGCAGCTGGAGGGCTGGGGACTGGACGAGGCCGCGTTCGTCACCGAGCTGATCCTGAGCGAACTGGTGACCAATGCGATCCGGTACGGCTCCGGGCCGATCCGGGTGCGGCTGCTGCGGGACCGTGCGCTGATCTGCGAGGTGTCGGACGGCAGCAGCACCTCGCCGCACCTGCGGTACGCGGCGACCGAGGACGAGGGCGGGCGCGGGCTGTTCCTGGTCGCGCAGTTCGCGGACCGCTGGGGGACGCGGTACACGGCGACGGGGAAGGTCATCTGGACGGAGCAGCCGCTGGAGTAGGAAGTCGGACGGGCCGACTTCCCACTCCGAAGGCGCTCCCGCTACTGCTGGAAGGCGGCGGCCAGGACGTTGACCACGTCGCCGATGACGATGACCGCCGGGGGCTTGACGCCCTCGGCCTCGACCACGGCGGCGACGGTGCCCAGGGTGGCGTCCACCCGGCGCTGGGCGGCGGTGGTGCCCTCCTGGACGATCGCGACCGGGGTGTCCGCCGAGCGGCCGTACTCGACCAGCCGGGCGGCTATCGCGCCGATCTTGTCCACGGCCATCAGCAGCACCAGGGTGCCGCTCATCTTCGCCGCGGCCTCCCAGTTGGTCAGCGAACGCTCGTCGTCCGGGCCGACGTGGCCGGAGATCACGGTGAACTCGTGCGTCATCCCGCGGTGGGTGACCGGGACGCCGGCCGAGGCGGGGACGCTGATCGAGCTGGAGATCCCGGGCACCACGGTGACCGGGAGGCCGGCCTCGGCGCAGGCCAGCAGTTCCTCGCCGCCGCGCCCGAAGACGTACGGGTCGCCGCCCTTGAGCCGGACCACGAACTTGCCGGCCTTGGCGTGCTCGATCAGCGTGCGGTTGATCGCCTCCTGGGCCATGAACCGGCCGTACGGGATCTTCGAGGCGTCGATCACCTCGACGTGCTCGGGCAGTTCGGCGAGCAGCTCGCGCGGGGCGAGGCGGTCGGCGACCACCACGTCGGCGTCGGCGAGCAGGCGGCGGCCGCGCACCGTGATCAGGTCAGGGTCGCCGGGGCCGCCGCCGACCAGGGCGACGCCGGCGCCGTGCGAGCGGTACTGGCGGGCGGCCAGCGAGCCGTCCCGCAGGCCGTCCACGATGGCGTCGCGCAGGGCGGCGGAGTGGCGCGGGTCGCCGGTGAGGACGGCCACGGTGGCGCCGGCGTCGCGGCCGCTGGCCGGGGTCCAGGCGGTGGCGGCGGAAGCGTCGTCGCTGCGGGAGCAGAACACCCGCTCGCGCTCGGCCTCCGCGCTGACGGCCGTGTTGACCGTCGGGTCGTCGGTGGCGACCAGGGCGTACCAGGCACCGGTCAGGTCGCCGTCCCGGTACGGGCGGGCGTGCCAGGTGAGCTCGCCCGCGTCGGCCATGGCCTGGACGGCCGGGGTGGTCGACGGGGAGATCAGGTGGAGGTCGGCCCCGGTGGCGATCAGGGCGGGCAGCCGCCGCTGCGCGACCTGACCGCCACCGACCACGATGACGCGGCGGCCGGCCAGCAGCAGTCCGACCGGGTAAGGGGTACGGCCCTCGGTGCTCGGGTGCGGGTTGGGCGCGGTCATCGGCGGTGCTCCTGATCGGGGGGTGCGGGTGTGGGGGGAGGGGAGGGCGAGACGCCGCTCCGCGGGCCGGCGCGCCCTCGGGCCGGTCCGCGGAGCGGTGACGGAGTGCGTCAGGCCTTCTCGGTGACCCCGGCGGAGTCGAAGGTGGCTACATCGTGCATCGCCCGGGCCGCGCTCTGCACCAGCGGCAGGGCCAGCAGGGCGCCGGTGCCCTCGCCGAGGCGCAGGTCCAGGTCGATCAGCGGACGCAGGCCGAGCTTCGCCAGCGCGGCCTGGTGACCGGGCTCGGCGGAGCGGTGGCCGGCGATGCAGGCGGCCAGGACCTCGGGGGCGATCGCCTTGGCGACCAGTGCGGCCGAACCGGCGATGACGCCGTCCAGGATCACCGGGGTGCGCAGCGAGGCGGCGCCCAGCAGGAAGCCCGCGATGGCCGCGTGCTCCAGGCCGCCGATGGCGGCGAGGACGCCGATCGGGTCGGCCGGGTCGGGCCGGTGCAGCGCCAGCGCGGCGCGGATGACCTCGATCTTGTGGGCGTGGGTCTCGTCGTCGATGCCGGTGCCGCGGCCGGTGACCTCGGCCGGGTCGAGGCCGGTGAACACCGAGATCAGGGCGGCCGAGGCGGTGGTGTTGGCGATGCCCATGTCGCCGGTGACCAGCGCCTTGTTGCCCGCCGCGACCAGGTCGCGGGCGGTCTCGATGCCGACCTCGATGGCCTGCAGGGCCTCCTCGCGGGTCATCGCCGGGCCCTGGGTCATGTCCCCCGTGCCGGGGCGGACCTTGCGCGGCAGCAGACCGGTGGCACGGCCCTGCTGGACGGCGTCCGGCAGCTCGGCGGCCACGCCGACGTCGACCACGCAGACCTCGGTGCCGATCTGCTTGGCGAAGGAGTTGATCACCGCTCCCCCGGCCAGGAAGTTGCCGACCATCTGGGCGGTCACCTCCTGCGGCCACGGGCTGACGCCCTGGGCGTGCACGCCGTGGTCACCGGCGAAGATCGCCACGCAGGCGGGCTCCGGGATCGGCGGCGGGCACTTGCGGGACAGGCCGCTCAGCTGGGCGGAGATGATCTCCAGCATGCCGAGCGAGCCGGCCGGCTTGGTCATCCGCTTCTGCCGGTCCCAGGCCTCGCCGAGCGCCTTGGCGTCCAGCGGGCGGATGCCGCGCAGGGTGTCGGCGAGCAGGCTCTGCGGCTCCTCGCCGGGCAGCGCGCGGTTGCCGTACTGCTCCTCGTGGACGACCCAGGACAGCGGGCGCTTCTTCGCCCAGCCCTGCTGCTCCAGCTCCGGCTCGCCCGGGAAGGAGTCGACGAAGCCGACGCACAGGTAGGCGACGACCTCCAGGTGCTCGGGCAGGCCGAGCTCGCGGACCAGCTCCTCGTCGTCGAAGAAGCTCACCCAGCCGACGCCCAGGCCCTCGGCGCGGGCCGCCAGCCAGAGGTTCTCGACGGCCAGGGCGGCCGAGTACGGGGCCATCTGCGGCTGGGTGTGCCGGCCCAGGGTGTGCCGGCCGCCGCGGGTGCGGTCGGCCGTCACCACGATGTTGACCGGGGTTTCGAGGATCGCCTCGATCTTGATTTCCTTGAACTGCTTCGCCCGACCCTTGGGCAGCGAGTCCGCGTACGCCTCGCGCTGGCGCTCGGCCAGGGCGTGCATGCGCTTGCGGGTCTTGCGCGAGCGGATCACCACGAAGTCCCAGGGCTGCGAGTAGCCGACGCTGGGCGCGGTGTGGGCGGCCTCCAGGACCCGGATCAGCACCTCGTGCGGGATCGGGTCCGGGCGGAAGCCGTTGCGGATGTCGCGGCGCTCGCGGATCACCTGGTGGACGGCCTCGCGGCCGGCCTCGTCGTAACCGGGGGCGGCCGGGCCGCGGGGCTCGGCGGGCTCCTCGGGGTGCGGCTGGTCCTGCGAGACCTGCTGGTCCTGCTGGTCCTGCGGCTCCGGCTGCTGCGGTTCCTCGGGCGAGGGCTGCTCGGCGGCGGGCTGCTCGGCCTGCTGGTCGGCGGGCTGCTCGGCCTGCGGCTCCTCGGCGGCGGAGGCCCCGGGGGCCTGCTCCTGGCCGGGCTCGACGGGCTCGACGGCCTCGGCGTTGTCGGCTGCCGCGATCGGCTCGGCCGCGGCTTCGACGGGGGCCTCGGTCGGCGCCTCGGCGGCGGGCTGGACCTGCTCGGCGACGGCCTCGGCCGGGGCCTGCTCGGCAACGGCCGCGGCGACGACCTCCGTGACGGCCTCGACGGGAGTCTCGGCAGCCGACTCGGCCGCAGCCTGCTCGGCCGCGGTCTCGGCCGACTCGGTGACGGCCTCCGGCGCGGTCTCGGCGACGGGCTGCTGCTCGGGCTCCTGCACGGCGGCCTCTGCGGCAGCCTCGGCAGCCGGCTCGGCCACAGCATCGGCGGGAGCCTGCTCCGCCTGAACCGTCTGCTCGGCCTGTACGGCCTGCTCGGTGACCGGCTCGACGGCGGTCTCCGCCGGGACGGCCTCCTGCTGCTGCGGCTGCTCGGCCTCCGTGCCGGACTCGCCGACGACCTGGCCGGACGGCATCTCGCCGGTGCCGGCGGCAGTCTCGGCCACCGGCGCGACGACGGCCTCGGACACGGCCTGGACGGCCTCGGCACCGGGAGCGGCCTGGGCCTCCTGGACCGCCTCGCCGCCCTCGGCGGCCTGCGGCGCGTCGGCGGCCGCTATGGGCGCGGGCTGCTGCGGCGCCGTCTCCTCGGCCGCCGGAGCCTGCCCGGTCGCCTCGACCTGGGGCAGGCCGTGCGGGGTGGGTGCGGCCAGGAAGGCGGAGATCCTGCGCGGCTGACCGGCCTGGGCGCCGGCCTCGGGCTGAGCGGCATCCTCGACGGCAGCACCCTCGGCGACAGCGCCCTCAGCAGCGCCACCCTCGACGGCGACCGGCTCGACGGCGACGGGCGCGGCCTGGGCGGCCTCCGCCACGGCCGGCTCGGCCACGGCGTCCTGCGGCGCGACAGCGACGGTGACAGCCTCCGAGACAGCCTCGATCATGGCCTCGGGCACCGTCGGGGCCGGGGCGGCGTGCGCGCCCTGGACGGCCTGGGCCGCGTCCGGCAGCTCCACGACCTCGACCACCTCGATCGCCCCGATCGTCTCGACGGCCATCACGGCCTCGACCGGCTGCGAGGCGAGCGGCACCTGCACCGCCTGCTGGGCGTCCTGCGGGTGCGGCAGCTGCTGCCCCTCCGTGACCGGAACGACCGACGGCACCGGGGCCGTCGGGGCCATCGGGGCCGCCGGAGCGGCCTGCGGCACGGCGGCCGGCGCCGGGGCGGCGGCCTCGGGCACCGGCGGCCGGCCGACGACAGGGATGCCGTGCGCGGGCGTGCCGCCCTGCGACGGGCCGCGGTCGGCCAGCGAGCGGACCGGGACCTGGCCGGTCATCAGCGACGGGTCCGGGATCGGCGGGCCGGCGTGCAGCGGGCGACGCGGCTGCTGAGCCTGCGTCATCGGCTGCTGCCCCGACGGCTGCACCTGGACGGGCTGCTGCAGGACGTGCTCGGCGCCGAGCACCGGCGGGTCCACCGGCGGCCAGGACGGCTCGACCGGCATGCCGTCCTGCTGCGGCGCGAGCGGCAGCTGGTCGGCCGGGACGGTCGCCACCGGCTCGCCCCAGGACCCCTGCGGGCCGGGCATCAGCAGCACGTCGTCCTCGTCGTCCAGGCCGTCCGGCTGGTCGAGGAAGTGGAAGGCCGGGCGCGGGGCCCCCTGGTCGAGGGCCCAGCCGTCGCCGGGGACCCCGGGAGAAGGCACGCCGGAGACACCGGGGACGGTGAAGCCGGGCTGGCCCTGCGGCGGGATGACGCCCGCGCCCTGGGGCACCGCGCCGGGCATGCCGCCGACCGGGACCGCCTGGCTCGGGATCGCACCGCCGTCGGTCGCGAGGCCCTGCAGGGGGGCAACGCCCGCGACGCCCTCCGGTCCGCCGAGCGGGGCGGGCCCGGTGTGCGGGTGCTCCGGCAGTCCCTCGCCCGGGACGTGGCCGCCATCGGTCATTGTCAAAGCTCCTTCCAGGCCGCTGCCGCGCCCTTGGCGACACGATCACCGACCGCAGCGCCCATCCGCACGGGCCGGGCCTGGCCGACCCGCCCCTCAACCACACGCGGCCGCCGCGCCGTGGCGCTGCGGCCCAAGTCCTTCGGGCGCGCTGCGGCACCCGGCCCGGCGCACCACCCCCAAGGGGCGGCACATCGTCTGAAACAACGACAACCCGGAGCAACCGGCACGACCGCACCGGACCCTACGGCATTCTCCAGGTCCGGCACGAGGCCCGTCGAATTGCCCACACTCCGAGCGGAATCGGGTTGCACCCCGTCAATAAGGTGACAAACCGACCGAATCGGGTGGGTCGCCGACCGCTGCAGCCGCCCAGGACGTCACACTACCGGCCCGGCGCTGTCACCTCTCGAATCGGTGTCCGGATGCGACCTGGATCACCGTCGCCGCCACCGGACGGCCCCGGCGCACGCCCCAGGCCTTCACACGATCTGCTCACCCCAGAGCACCAGCACGCCGGTACCGCCCGCCCCCAGCTCCAGTCCGCCGCCCTCCCCCGCAGGTCGCAGCGGGGTCGACTGCAGCAGCGCGCCGTCCGCCCGGTAGCCGGCCTCACCGATCGCCCGGCGGACCTCCTCCGCCTCGGTGAAGGTCCGGGGCAGCGCGACGAACCGCTCCGGCCTGCGGGCCAGCACCGCGCGCACGACGTCCGGGCCGCCGGACTCCACCACCGCCGCGTCCGGCTCGGGCAGGCCGCCCAGCACCTCGGGGCCGCTGCCGTACACGGCCTCCACCTCGACGCCGTACCGGCGGGCGTTGACGGTCAGCCGGGCGCAGGCCGAGCGGGAGCCCTCGACCGCGACCACCGCGGCGCCGAACCGCGCCGCCTCCACCGCGAGGGCGCCGCTGCCCGCACCGACCGACCAGACCAGGTCCCCCGGACGTGCACCCAGACGGGCCAGCACCAGGGCGCGCACGTGCGCGGGGAGCGCCTCCGACGCGCCCGCCTCACCCCCCGTGCGCCCGGCGCCCGCGTAGGCGTCACCGGGGAGCGCCCAGCCGCGTTCCGCGCCGGGGTAGCCCACCGGGCGCCCCGCCAGCCAGCCGGCCGCCTGGTCCACCGCGGCGGCCTGGGCGGCGCCGCCGATCACCAGCACCACGTTCGGGTCGCGCCAGACGTGGTCGGCGATCCGGTCGGAGGTGAGGACGGTGACGTCCTCCTCCGGGGTGCCGAGGGCTTCGCAGACCACGAAGGTCCGGTGCACCCCGCGCAGCATCAGGGCGAGTTCGGCGGGCCCGGCGCCCGGGGCGGTGAGCACCGCGACCTTCGGGTGGGCCCGGCAGATGTTGGCCGCGCGTCGCAGTCGCCCGCCGTGGGCGCTGACCACCTGGGCGTCCTCCCAGGGCATGCCGGCCCGGGCGAAGGCGGTGGCGACGGAGGAGACGGCGGGGAGCACCTCCAGCTCCAGGCCGTACTCGGGGCGGCGCAGGGTGCGCACCACCCCGAAGAAGCCCGGGTCGCCCTCGGCGACCACGACGGCGGCACCGCGGTGCTCGGCGATCCGGCGGGCGGCGTGCCGGATGTCGCCGAGGGCGATCCGCTCGGCCGCCTCCGGCACCGGGAGGGCGTTCAGTTGGTAGGGGGCGCCGGCCACCAGGGTCGCCGCGGCGAGGGCCGCACCGGCGGCCTCGGTCAGCGGCGTGCCGTCCCACCCGATGACCGTGATCCGGTCAGCCATCTGCGGCCGTTCTCCCTCGACTCGGTGCGCCACTCGGTGCGCCGTCGTTGCGGCGCCGGTGGAGAGGCTACCGGGTGTCGTCCCCCGGACGCCGACATCTCGTACAGATGTCCGTACGGCCGGGGGCGGGTCAGTCCCGCAGCACGTAGCGGTGGTCGCCGTGCCAGCCGTCGCGGTGCAGTTCGGGCGACTCCAGGTCCTCCGGGAGCAGGCTCCACAGGATGAGGTCGCTGCGGCTCTCTCCCCCGGCCTGGCGGCTGGGAGGTGCCCCCACCAGCAGCTCGCCGGACTCGCCGCGCACTATCCAGGCGCTGCGCAGCACGCCCTCGCTGATGCCGCCGACCTTCTGGGCGACCTGCTGGGCGGCGGTGTTCCCGGCGGCGGTGCGCAGTTCCAGGCGCAGGAAGCCGCGGTCCTCGAACAGCCACTGGGCGACGCCGAGGACGGCCTCCGGGGCGTACCCCTCGCCGCGGGCCCAGGCGGCGGTGACGTAGGAGATCTCGGTGCTGCGCAGGCGCCAGTCGGTGTTGCGCAGCTCGACCAGGCCGACCAGGCGCTGGGTCAGGTGCTCGGTGACGGCGAGGACGATGCCGCGGCCGGCGGCCCGGTGGGCGGGGGCGAGGGCGCGGGCGAGTTCGGCCGCGTACTCCTCGGTGAAGGGGTGCGGGAGGTCCGTCCAGGCCCGCACGAGGTCGTCGGCCATCATCGTGGCCAGACCGGGGGCGTCGTCCTCCGCAAGGGGTCGCAGCAGCAGCCGTTCGGTGCTGATGGCGGTCTCGGGGAAGCTCGCTGCCATGCCGTCTCTCCTCGCCGGGTCGTGAACACAACACCGTACGCCTCCGTCGCGCTCCGGGTACCACCCGGTGCGCCGCCCGCACGACGGTACGTCAGAACGCCGTCGCCCGGGGCGTCCCGGGTGCATACTGCCCGACCGGGCCCCCGCCGAGGTGCGGCGGGGGCCCGGTCGTCGGGGCGTATCGCGGTACGACGGAGCGGTGCGAGGGAGCGGTACGCCCGAGCGGTCCGGCGGATCGGCGGATCAGAAGGCCGGGATGACCGAGCCCTGGAAGGTGTCGTTGATGTACTTCTTGACCTCGTCGGAGTGCAGCAGCTCGGCGAGCTTCTTGACCCGCGGGTCGTCCTCCTTGCCCTTCTTGACGGCGAGGATGTTGGCGTACGGGTTGCCGTCGGCCTTCTCCAGCACCAGCGCGTCGGTGGCCGGCTTCAGACCGGAGTCGAGCGCGTAGTTGCCGTTGATGACGGCGGCGTCGAGGTCGGCGACGGAGCGGGGCAGCTGGGCGGCCTCCAGCTCCTTCCACTTGAGGTTCTTCGGGTTGCCCGTCACGTCGGCCGGGGTGGCGGTGGTGGTGACGCCGTCCTTGAGGGTGATCAGCTTGTTGTCGGCGAGCAGCTTGAGCGCCCGGCCCTCGTTCGTGGCGTCGTTGGGCAGGCCGATGGTGGCGCCGTCCGGCAGGTCGGTGATCGCCTTGACCTTCTTGGAGTACAGGCCCAGCGGCTCCAGGTGCACGGGCTCGACCGAGACGATGGTCGTACCGTGCTTCTTGTTGAAGTCCTCCAGGTACGGCACGTGCTGGAAGTAGTTGGCGTCGGCCGAACCGTCCTGCACCGCCGTGTTGGGGGTCACGTAGTCGGTGACCTCCTTGATGTCGAGCTTGAGGCCGGCCTTGTCCGCGAGGTTGTCCTTGACGAACTTCAGGATCTGCCCGTGCGGGGTGGGGCTGGCCACGACCTTCAGCGGCGCGTTCGGGTCCGAGGAGGACGAACCGGAGCTGCTGCAGGCGGCCAGCGAGAAGGCGAGGCCGGCGGTGGCGAGGACACTGGTGAACTTCACAACGGTGCGCACGAAAAGTGCCTTTCTGCGTGATTCGGGGAGCCGCGTCCGGAGTCGGACGAGGGAGGTCTAGGAGCCGACGAGGTCCTTGTCGGGAGTCGTCGGGGTGCGGCCCAGCAGGCGGGTCCGGCCGCCGGAACGGCCGCGGTTGGCCAGGCTGCGGACGGCGAAGTCGCCGATCAGCTGGACGGCGGTGACGATGATCACCAGCTCGGCCACGATGACCCACATGAAGGCCGTCTCGAAGCGCTGGTAGCCGTAGTTGACGGCGAGGGTGCCGAGGCCGCCGCCGCCGACCGTGCCGGCCATCGCGGAGTAGCTGACCAGCGTGATGACCGTGGTGGTGATCGAGGCCACGATGCCGGGCAGCGCCTCGGGCAGCAGGGTCTTGCGGACGATCGTCCGGGTGCTGCCGCCCATCGACTGGACCGCCTCGACCAGGCCGCGGTCGACCTCGCGGACGGAGGTCTCGACCAGGCGGGCGAAGAACGGGATGGCGCCGATGGTCAGCGGCACGGTCGCCGCCTGCCAGCCGATCGAGGTGCCGACCAGCCAGCGGGTGAAGGAGATCAGGGCGATCATCAGGATGATGAACGGCACCGAGCGGGCGATGTTCACCACGAAGCCGATGGCCTTGTTGACGGCGCGGTTGGCCAGCAGGCCGCCCTTGTCGGTGAGCACCAGCAGGACGCCCAGCGGCAGGCCGAGCAGCACGGTGACGAACGCGGACACGCCGACCATCTGGAAGGTCTCCTGCGTGGCCGGCCCCATCAGGGCCCACATCTGGTCCCAGGTCATGCCACCGCTCCGTTCGCCGCGCCGATCACGTCCACCTGCAGGCCCTGCTCGCGCAGGTAGCCGATCGGCACCACGTTGTCCTGGTGGCCGCCGGACAGCTCGACCCGCATCCGACCGACCATCCGGCCGGCGATGGTCTCCACCGCGGCGCCGAGGATGTTGATGTCGATCTGGTAGGTGCGGGCCAGCTGGGAGACGAACGGCTGGGCCGAGGTGTCGCCCTGGAAGGTGATCTCCAGCACGGTGGAGCCGGGGTGGCCGGTACCGAACTCGCTGAGCGGGAACAGCTCGCGGGCCAGCTCGGAGCCGGGCTCGGCAAGCAGCTCGGTGAGCTCGCCGGACTCGACCACCCGGCCACCGCGCATCAGGGCGGCGGAGTCGCAGACGGACTTGATGACGTCCATCTCGTGGGTGATCAGCAGGACGGTGAGGCCGAGCTGCTGGTTGAGGTCGCGCAGCAGCTTGAGGATCGAGCGGGTGGTCTCCGGGTCGAGCGCCGAGGTGGCCTCGTCGGAGAGCAGCACCTTGGGGTCGCCGGCCAGGGCGCGGGCGATGCCGACGCGCTGCTTCTGGCCGCCGGAGAGCTGGTTGGGGTAGCTGCGGGCCTTGTCGCCCAGGCCGACCAGGTCCAGCAGTTCGGCGGCCTTGCGGCGGCGCTGGGTGCGGTCCAGGCCGATGATCTCCAGCGGCAGCTCGACGTTCTGCTGCACCGTCCGCGAGGACAGCAGGTTGAAATGCTGGAAGACCATGCCGATCCGGCGGCGCGCCTCGCGCAGTTCCCGTCCCGCCCGGTTCTCGCCGCCGGACAGCGCGGTGAGCTCGACCCCGTCCACGGTGACGGTGCCGGAGGTCGGACGCTCCAGCATGTTCACGCAGCGGATGAGGGTGGACTTGCCGGCACCGCTGGTGCCGACGACTCCGTAGACCTCGCCCGGGCGGACGTGCAGGTCGACACCGGCGAGGGCGGTCACCTCGCGGCCTCGGGAGCGGTAGACCTTCGTGAGGTCCGTGGTGGTGATCACAGCGGCTTCCGTGGGTCGGGGGCGGGCGGCGTGGGTCGACCGGCCGACCGGATTGCGGTCGGCGGTGTCCTACGGCGCTTCGCCAGGAGGATCCGGACCTGCCACCCCTTGATCGTGACCGTTGGACGGCCGGGCCGCGCGACGGCGTGGCCCTTACGAGTCACCGGCGCCCGCGGGTGGGCGGGCACGGCAAGGGGAGGGGTCCGGAGAGGAAGGGCGCGCTCGCACGGGCGGGAGCGACGCCGGAGTCTCGCTTCGGGGCGCGAGGGGAAGGCACCTCAGGGGGCGCCGGGGGCGATGGCCCTCAGCAGTGACACATTCGACGGCACATGGCACGCTCACCTGCCGGCAGCGTGCCGGTGGGGGTCCAGTTCGTCGTCGCAGTCATGTGAGCCAGTAAAACAGATGGGCGGAAGTACGCCCAATTGTTTGACGCCGCTGTCCGCAATGCGGACACCTGTGGCCCTGACCAGCGAGGATACGGCTCGACGCCGCCACCGGATCGTCCGGATGGTGGCGGCGCCGAGGGGCGTGGTGCGGGCGGCGGGGCGGGCGGGCTCAGGCCGTCGCGGCAAGCGGGGTGTCGGCGAGCGGCGTGGCGACGGGCTTCTCCAGGTGGACGAAGCTGAGCCGGCTGCTGACCTGCTCGACCCGGGTCTGCCGGTAGCCCTGACGGGCGTACAGGCGCAGGTTGCCCAGGCTGCGGTGGCCGGTGTGCAGGCGGTAGGCGCTCACCGGACCCTCCTCGGCCAGGCGGCGCTCCAGCGCGTCCAGGAGGCGGCCGCCGAGGCCGTGACGCTGCATCCGCGGGTGGACGACCAGACGCCCTATCCGACCGACGCCGTCGGCACCGATTCGGCCGCGGACGGTGCCGACCACCTCGTCGCCCAGCCGGGCGACCAGGAAGTGCTGCTCGGCCAGTTCGGCGCGCAGGCTCTCCAGGCTCTGTGTCAGGGGCTCCAGGGCCCAGTCTCCGTACAGCTCGGCCTCGGGTTGGTAGCCGAGGTACTGGAGCTTGAGGATCTGCTCCGCATCGTCGGCCTCCGCGGCCGAGATGATCACGCTCATGCCCATGTGGAGGGGCCTCCCCAGTCGTCGTGCCCGGCGCGCAGAGGGTGGCGCGCTCACGCTCAGTATCCGAGCGATCGCGTCACCGTCAAGAGCTGCGTTCGCCAGCGCTCTACCCGGGTGTCAGCTTCCCTCAACCTTCGGAGGGTCGGACGTGGCGAGGGTCACTCGGGGACGGAGGGGGCGGAGGGGGCTGATGAGGTGGAAGAGGGGCCGGGCCGCGGCCCCGGGGGTCATGGATAGCGCTCCGCGTGGAGCAGGGTCCGCAGGCAGGCCAGGCAGCGGGAGCGGGTGGGGCCGATGGAGCCGCGGGGCATGCCGAGGCGTTCGGAGAGCTCGCGGTAGGTGGGCGGCGGGTCCTCGGCGAGGGCGGCGATCAGCTCCGGGCAGCGGCCGGGCAGCGCGGCGACGGTCTCGCGGACCGCGCGGCGGCGGCATTCGGCGAGGTAGACGTCCTCGGCGGAGGGAGCGGCGGGAAGGGTGGTGCACACACCGTGCATGACGGCCCGGGGCTGGGCCGGTTACGCCCGGGCCGGGGCGCGGACGCCGGAGGGGCGCGCCGGTCGGACCGCCGCGCCCCATCCGTGCCGACCTCCGGTCAGCCCCGGGCCCATTCCTGCTGCCGCGCCAGGTCCGCCTTCACCTCGGCGAGCTGGACCGCGACGGCCGAGGGGGCGGTGCCGCCGCGCCCGTTGCGGGAGGCGATGGCGCCGTGCACGCTGAGCACCGACCGGACCTCGGGGGTCAGGTGTTCGGAGATCGCGGCGAACTGCTCGTCCGTCAGGTCGGACAGTTCGATGCCCTCCGCCTCGCAGACCTTGACGCAGGCCCCGGCCACCTCGTGCGCGACCCGGAACGGCACGCCCTGCTTGACCAGCCACTCGGCGATGTCGGTGGCGAGCGAGAAGCCGGCCGGGGCCAGCTCCTCCAGCCGCTCCCGGTGCACGGTGAGGGTGGCCATCATCCCGGTGAACGCGGGCAGCAGCACCTCCAGCGTGTCGCAGGAGTCGAAGACCGGCTCCTTGTCCTCCTGGAGGTCCCGGTTGTAGGCCAGCGGCAGCGCCTTGAGGGTGGCGAGCAGGCCGGTCAGGTTGCCGATCAGGCGGCCGGACTTGCCGCGGGCGAGCTCGGCGATGTCCGGGTTCTTCTTCTGCGGCATGATCGAGGAGCCGGTGGAGAAGGCGTCGTGCAGCGTGATGAAGCCGAACTCCTTGGTGTTCCAGATGATCACCTCCTCCGCGATCCGGGAGAGGTTGATGCCGATCATCGCGGTCACGAAGGCGAACTCGGCGACGAAGTCGCGCGAGGCCGTGCCGTCGATGGAGTTGCCGACCGAGCCGCCCTCGAAGCCGAGGTCGGCGGCGACGGCCTGCGGGTCGAGGCCGAGCGAGGAGCCGGCCAGCGCCCCGGAGCCGTACGGGGAGACGGCGGTGCGGGCGTCCCACTGGCGCAGCCGCTCGGCGTCCCGGCCGAGGGCCTGCACGTGCGCGAGGACGTGGTGGGCGAAGAGCACCGGCTGGGCGTGCTGGAGGTGGGTGCGGCCGGGCATCGCGGTGTCCGGGTGCGCCTCGGCGAGGTCGACCAGGGCCTGCTGGAGGTCGAGCAGCAGGGCGCCGATGGTCCTGGCGTGGTCCCGCAGGTACATCCGGAAGAGCGTGGCGATCTGGTCGTTGCGCGAGCGCCCGGCCCGCAGCTTGCCGCCGAGGTCGGGGCCGAGGCGCTCCAGCAGGCCGCGCTCCAGGGCGGTGTGGACGTCCTCGTCGGCGACGGTGCCGGTGAAGGTGCCCGCCTCGACGTCGGCGAGCAGCTGGTCCAGGCCGGCCAGCATGCCGGCGAGCTCGTCGTCGGAGAGCAGGCCCGCCTTGTGCAGCACCCGGGCGTGGGCCTTGGAGCCGGCGATGTCGTACGGCGCGAGGCGCCAGTCGAAGTGGACCGAGGCGGAGAGCTTGGCCAGCGCCTCGGAGGGGCCGTCGGCGAAGCGCGCGCCCCAGAGGCGGACGTCGGCGGACTGGTCGGCGGTCATCGCGTCGAGCTCCTTACGAGGGGACGTGCAGGCGTACAGGTTTACGGCGTTGGGCATAAGTATGCACGAGGGTGCATGAAACGCCAACCCCGGCCGGTGGACGGGGTCGGCGCTCGGTGGACGCTGTCGGTGGTGCGGGCTGCTGCCCGTGGGTGCTACTGCCGGTGCGGGCTACTGGGCCTTGGCCTGGGCGAGTTGCATGAGGTGGTCGGCGAGCGCCTGGCCGCCGGCCGGGTCGCGGCTGATCAGCAGGACGGTGTCGTCGCCGGCGATGGTGCCGATGATCTCGAACACCTCGGCCTGGTCGATCGCCGAGGCCAGGAACTGGGCGGCGCCCGGCGGGGTGCGCAGCACCACCAGGTTGCCGGAGGCCGTCGCGGAGACCATGAGCTCGCCGGCCAGCCGGGCCATTCGGCCCTCGCTGGCCGACTCCCCCATCGGTGCGCGCGGCGTGCGGTCGCCGCCCTCGGCCGGGACGGCGTAGATCAGCGCGCCGTCCCGGTTGCGGATCTTGACCGCGCCCAGCTCGTCCAGGTCCCGGGAGAGGGTGGCCTGGGTGACCACGAGTCCGTCGTCGGCGAGCAGCTTGGCGAGCTGGCTCTGCGAACGCACGGGCTGGCGGGTGAGCAGGTCCACGATCCGCCGGTGGCGCGCCGTGCGGGTCTGCGGGACCTGCGGCGTCGGGCCGGCGGCGGAGGGGCCTGAGTGGGAAGCGGTCATGTGATTATTCTCCCGGACGACCGTCAACTCGCATCGGCCGGGGCGCCCTCGCGCACCGTCCGGAGGATGCCCGGCAGTGCCGCGAGGAAGGCGTCCGCCTCCTGCTCGGTCAGCACCAGCGGCGGAGCCAGCCGGACGGCGTCCGGGACGGCCGCGTTGACCAGGAAGCCCGCGTCCTGGGCCGCAACCTGGATCGCGGCCGAGACCGGCTCGGTGAGCACGATGCCGAGCAGCAGTCCGGCCCCGCGCACGTGCGAGACCAGCGGGTCGCCGATCGCCTCGACGCCCTGGCGCAGCCGCTCGCCGAGCTTGCGGACGTGCTCCAGCAGGCCCTCGGACTCGATGGTGTCCAGCACCGCGAGCCCGGCCGCGGCGGCCACCGGGTTGCCGCCGAAGGTGGTGCCGTGCTGGCCCGGGGTGAGCAGGTCGGCGGCCTCGCCGAAGGCGAGCACGGCGCCCATCGGCAGACCGCCGCCGAGCGCCTTGGCGAGGGTGACGACGTCCGGCTCGACGCCCTCGAACGCCTGGTGGGCGTACCAGTGGCCGGTGCGGCCGACGCCGGTCTGGATCTCGTCCAGGACCAGCAGGGTGCCGGTGGCCCGGGTGATCTCGCGGGCCGCCCTGAGGTAGCCGTCCGGCAGCGGGATCGCGCCGTTCTCGCCCTGGATCGGCTCCAGGAAGACGGCGGCGGTCTCGGTGGTGACGGCCGCGCGCAGCGCCTCGACGTCGCCGAACGGGACGTGGGTGACGTCACCGGGCAGCGGGCGGAACGGGTCCTGCTTGGCGGGCTGGCCGGTCAGCGCGAGGGCGCCCATGGTCCGGCCGTGGAAGGCGCCCTGGAGGGCGACCAGGTGGGTGCGGCCGGTCCGCCGGCTGATCTTGAACGCGGCCTCGTTGGCCTCCGCGCCGGAGTTGCAGAAGAACACCCGGCCGTCCTCCCGGCCGTCCAGCGCCAGCAGCCGCTCGGCGAGGGCGATGGTGGGCTCGGCCATGAAGAGGTTGGAGACGTGGCCGAGGGTGGCGATCTGCCGGCTCACCGCCTCGACGACGGCCGGGTGGGCGGTGCCCAGGGCGTTGACGGCGATGCCGCCGAGCAGGTCGGTGTACTCCTTGCCGTCGGCGTCCCAGAGCTTGCTGCCCGCGCCGCGCACCAGCGGGATCCGCGGGGTGCCGTAGTTGTCGGTGAAGGTGTGCTGCCACCGGCCGGTGAGCTGCTCGTTGTGCGTCATGCCAGTCCCCCGGTCACGGTCGGTTCGTCGTCCGGCACGACCATCGTGCCGATGCCCTCGTCGGTGAAGATCTCCAGCAGCAGGCTGTGCTGCACCCGACCGTCCAGCACGCGGGCGGTGCCCACGCCGGAGCGGACGGCGCGCAGGCAGCCCTCCATCTTGGGGAGCATGCCGCTGGCCAGCTCGGGCAGCAGCTCCTCCAGTTCGCTCGCGTTGAGCTGGCTGATCACGTCGTCGGAGTGCGGCCAGTCCTTGTAGAGGCCCTCGACGTCGGTGAGGACGACGAGCATCTCGGCGCCGAGCGCGACCGCCAGGGCGGAGGCCGCGGTGTCGGCGTTGATGTTGTAGACGTGGCCGTCGGCGCCGCGCGCGATCGAGGAGATGACCGGGATCCGGCCGTCGGCGATCAGCGCCTTCACCGCGCCGGCCTCGATGTTGACGATGTCCCCGACCAGGCCGATGTCCACCTGCTCGCCGTCGACGACCGCGTAGCGCTTGACGGCCGTCATGGTGTGCGCGTCCTCGCCGGTCATGCCGACGGCGAACGGGCCGTGCTCGTTGAGCAGGCCGACCAGCTCGCGCTGCACCTGGCCGGCCAGCACCATCCGGACCACGTCCATGGTCTCGGGGGTGGTCACCCGCAGCCCGTTGGTGAAGTTGGACTCCAGGCCGAGCTTGTCCAGCTGGGCGCTGATCTGCGGGCCGCCGCCGTGCACCACGACCGGGTGGAGGCCGGCGTAGCGCAGGAAGACGACGTCCTGGGCGAAGGCCGACTTGAGGCTGTCGTCCACCATGGCGTTGCCGCCGAACTTGATCACGACGGTCTTGCCGTGGAAGCGCTCCAGCCACGGCAGCGCCTCGATCAGCGTCATGGCCTTGGGCAACGCGGTGTTGTTGCGGGCCTGTTCGCCCTTGGGTGCGATCTGCACGGGGTTCCCTCGTCGATGGGGTCCCCCGGCCGGAGGCTGGGGGAGGAAGTCGCGGACCGGGTGCGCAGCCGGCCTGTCGTGACCGGTTGGTCGCGGCCGGCCTGTCGCGGCTCAGGATGCCGCGGACGAAGTGACGCGGATCAGGTCGAGTAGGCGCTGTTCTCGTGAACGTAGTCGGCGGTGAGGTCGTTGGTCCACAGCGAGGCGCTCGCCGTACCGGCGTTGAGGTTCGCGGTGATGACGACCTCGCGGCCCTTCATGTCCACCAGGTCGCGGTCCTCGGCCACGCCGCCGTCCCGGCAGACCCAGACGCCGTTGATGGCGACGTCCAGCCGGTTCGGGTCGAAGGCGGCGGTGGTGGTGCCGATCGCGGCCAGCACCCGGCCCCAGTTGGGGTCCTCGCCGTGGATGGCGCACTTGAGCAGGTTGTTGCGGCTGATCGTCCGGGCGACGTCGACGGCCTCGTCCTCGGTGGCGGCGCCGGTGACGTCGATCCGGATGTCCTTGCTGGCGCCTTCGGCGTCGCCGATCAGCTGGCGGGCCAGGTCGGCGCTGACCGTGCGGACGGCCTCGGCGAACTCGGCCGGGTCCGGGGTGAGACCGGTGGCGCCGGAGGCGAGCAGCAGCACGGTGTCGTTGGTCGACATGCAGCCGTCGGAGTCGATCCGGTCGAAGGTGGTGCGGGTGGCGCCGCGCAGCGCGTCGTCCAGGCCGGCGCTGTCCACGGCGGCGTCGGTGGTGAGCACGACCAGCATGGTGGCGAGGCTCGGGGCGAGCATGCCCGCGCCCTTGGCCATGCCGCCGACCGTCCAGCCGGCCGGGCTGGTGACCTGGGCGGTCTTGTGCACGGTGTCGGTGGTCTTGATGGCGATCGCGGCGGCCTCGCCGCCGGTCTCGCTGAGCTCCCCGACAGCCAGGGTGACGCCGGGCAGCAGGACGTCCATCGGCAGCCGCTGGCCGATCAGGCCGGTGGAGGCCACGGCGACCTCGCCGGCGTTGAGCTCCAGCTCCGCGGCGACCTTCTCGGCGGTGGCGTGGGTGTCCTGGAAGCCGAGCGGGCCGGTGCAGGCGTTGGCGCCACCGGAGTTGAGGACGACGGCGGAGACCTGGCCGCCCTTGAGGACCTGCTCGGACCAGAGCACGGGCGCGGCCTTGACCCGGTTCGCGGTGAAGACGCCGGCGGCGGCGAGCGAGGGGCCGTCGTTGACCACCAGGGCGAGGTCGGGGGTGCCGGAGGCCTTGATGCCCGCGGTCACGCCGGCGGCCCGGAAGCCCTTGGCGGCGGTGACTCCGAGGTTGTCGGGACTGGTCACGGTGCGACTCCGTTCACGGGAAGGCCCAGCTCCTCGGGCAGGCCCAGGGCGATGTTCATGCTCTGCACCGCGCCGCCGGCGGTGCCCTTGACGAGGTTGTCGATCGCGCTGATCGCGACGATCCGCCCGGCGGTGGCGTCCAGGGCGACCTGGACCAGGGCGGTGTTGGCGCCGTAGACGCTGCTGGTCTGCGGCCACTGCCCCTCGGGCAGCAGGTGGACGAAGGGCTCGTCCGCGAACGCCTCGGCGTAGGCGGCGCGCAGGCTCTCGGCACTCACCCCGGGCCGGGCCTTGGCCGAGCAGGTGGCGAGGATGCCGCGCGGCATCGGGACGAGGGTGGGGGTGAAGGAGACGGTGACCGGCTCGCCCGCGAGCGGGGTGAGGTTCTGCACCATCTCCGGGGTGTGCCGGTGGACGCCGCCGACGCCGTACGGGCTGACGCTGCCCATCACCTCGCTGCCCAGCAGGTGCGGCTTGGCGGCCTTGCCGGCGCCGGAGGTGCCGGAGGCGGCGACCACGACGGCCTCCGGCTCGGCGAGACCGGCCGCGTAGGCGGGGAACAGCGCCAGGGAGACCGCGGTCGGGTAGCAGCCGGGTACGGCGATCCGGTTGCTGCCCTTCAACGCGGCGCGGTGGCCGGGGAGTTCGGGCAGGCCGTAGGGCCAGGTGCCGGCGTGCGCGGAGCCGTAGAACTGCTCCCAGTCAGCGGCGGCCCTGAGCCGAAAGTCGGCGCCGCAGTCGACCACCAGGACGTTCTCGCCGAGGGCTTCGGCAACGGCGGCGGACTGGCCGTGCGGGAGCGCCAGGAACACCACGTCGTGGTCGGCCAGCACCTCGGGGGTGGTGGGTTCGAGCACGCGGTCGGCGAGCGGGATCAGGTGCGGCTGCAGTGCGCCCAGCCTGGTGCCCGCGTTCGAGCCGCCGGTCAGCGCTCCGATCTCCACCTCGGGGTGGCCGAGCAGCAGGCGCAGCACCTCGCCGCCCGCGTATCCGCTCGCGCCGGCGACGGCGACTCGCAATGCCATGGCGTTCCTCCTTTGTCGTGGCATGAATATACGCGTGAGGGAAAATCCATGCAAGGAGTATGCGTGGAAGCCCCGACCCGGGGGTGAACCCCCGGTCGGCGCTTGACGGCGCGCGGCACCCGGCGCCCCACACGCTGCTCGGCACTCGGCGCCCGGCGGCGCCCGGCACTCAGCGCTTGACGGCGCGCAGCACCACGAACTTGGGGTTCCCGGCCACGAGTTGGCAGTTGCCGAAGAGGCGGCGCAGCTTGACGTGGTACCCGAGGTGGCGGTTGCCGACCACCCAGAGTTCACCGCCGGGCCGCAGCGCCCGCTTCGATCCGGTGAACATCCGCCAGGCGGTGGCGTCGGTGGTGGCCTGATGGGAGTGGAACGGCGGGTTGTTGAGCACCAGGTCCACCGAGCCCGGGGCGATCACGTCCGCCGCGAGCGCGTCGGCGGCCAGGAACTCGGCCCGGGCGTCGGGGCCCAGGTTGGTGCGGAAGGTCTCCTCGGCGGAGGCCACCGCCTGGTGCGACTCGTCCACGAACAGCAGCTCGGCGCCCGGCCCGGCCAGCGCGGCGGCCGTCCCGACCACACCGTTGCCGCAGCCCAGGTCCACCACCCGGTCGCCGGGGGCGGGGGTCGGCAGGTGGGCGAGGAGGAACCGGGTGCCGATGTCGAGCCGCTCGGCGCAGAACGTCCCGGCGTGGTTGACGACCGTACGGCCGGAGGCGGGGCCGATGCCCGACGGCAGCACGTAGCGGTGCGGCCACGGGCTGGGACCGGGGGCGAGCGCCGGGTCCGGTGTACAGAGGATCAGCCGGGCCTTGCGGACGGCCAGCGAGGTGCGGGTCGGACCGAGGATCCGCTCGAAGAGCCGGAGCGTGGAGGTGTGGATCTCGGTCACCATGCCGGAGCCCACCACCACGGTGCCCTCGTGGACGGCGGGGGCGAGCCGGTGCAGCTGGTCCTCCAGCAGGGCCAGGCTCTTCGGGACGCGCACCAGCAGGACGTCGATCCGCTCCGGCGGGCTGTCCCGGGTGGTGAGCAGCCGGGCCTCGTCGACGGCGGCGCCGGCCCGGGCCAGGTTGGCCGCGGTGGCCTTCCGGCCGAGGTGGGAGTCGCTGATCTGGAGCGGCCGGTGCTCGGCGAGTGCGGTGGTCAGTGCGCCCCAGCGGTCGCCGAGGACGGCGATCCGGCGGCCGGCCAGCTCGGTGGCGGCGCCGGCCGCGCTGTCCGTCTCGCCCGCGAGGTGGCGCAGCAGGTACTCGTCGGCGGCGTCCCAGGCCCGCAGCCGCTCGCGCGGGTCCTCGGGGAAGCGGGTGAGGTCGAAGGTGCCCCACGGGGTGGCGAACGGGGTCGCGGCGGGCGGCGCCGCGGCGGGCGTGGTCTGCGGATTCATCGTGTTCTCAGGCTATCGGACGGGCTCCGGGGAACAGTTTTGGATGGAAGCCGCCGGACGGATACTGGAAGTGCCCGACCGAGAGGGGTGAGGGCGATGGACTGGAAGCTCGAAGTCGTGGTGGTCCCGGTGTCCGACGTGGACCGCGCGAAGCTCTTCTACGAGGAGCAGGCCGGCTTCACGGTCGACCACGACACCCGGCTGCGGGACGGACTCCGGGTGGTCCAGCTGACTCCTCCCGGATCGCGCTGCTCGATCGTGGTCGGCAAGGGCGTGATCGACTCGCCGCCCGGCTCGGTCAAGGGGCTCCAGCTGGTGGTGGCCGACATCGAGAAGGCGCACGCCGAACTCGCCGCGCGGGGCGTGCAGGTCAGCCCCATCCAGCACTTCGTGGCGGGAACCCGGGTCGACGGCCACGGCGAGGCGTGGAACAACTTCGTCTTCTTCAACGACCCGGACGGCAACGGCTGGGCCGTCCAGGAGGCGCCGGCCGCGGCGTAGGCCTCCGGCGTGGGCGCCGGGCACGGGGCTCCGCCGTGGGCTCGGGCCCAGGCCTCCGGCTTCCGTCCGGGCCCTTGGGTAGGCTCCGAGGATGGCTGAACACGAGGGAAGCGTGCGGGTGGACAGCTGGATCTGGTCGGTCCGGCTGGTCAAGACGCGGGCGCTGGCGGCGGCCGCCTGCCGGGCCGGGCACGTCCGGGTGAACGGCGAACGGGCCAAGCCGGCCCAGGCGCTGAAGCCCGGGGACGAAGTGCGGGTCCGCGAGGAGGGGTACGAGCGGGTCGTGGTCGTACGGCAGCTGATCCGCAAGCGCGTCGGCGCCGCGGCCGCGGCGGAGTGCGTGGTCGACAACAGCCCGCCGCGGCCGCCGCGCGAGTTCGTCGCAGCGGCCGGGCAGCGGGACCGCGGGACGGGACGCCCCACCAAGCGGGAGCGCCGCGACCTGGACCAGCTGCGCGGGCACTGACGCTCCCCCGCCGGGACTCGGCTACGCGGCGGTGTCGGTGAGCACCTTGGCCAGGAAGGCGTCGAGGTTGCCCACCGTACGGGCGATCTGCTGCTCCAGCGGCAGCGACTCGTCGGGCCTGGTCACCAGGGTGGACTTCTTCAACCCGCGCACGTAGAGGGAGCAGGCGAGGTCGGCGCAGATGTACGTCCCGACCGTGTTGCCCTCGCGGCCGGCCACCCCGGCCCGGCGGGCGGCGAGCAGCGCGACGCCGGTACCGGCGTGGGTGGTGATGCACAGCGAGCACACGTTGCTCTTGGTGAGGCTGCGCCGCACCGTCGGCACCCGCAGCGTCACCCCGACCGGCTCACCGCCGTGCACGGCCACCAGGTAGGCGCGGTCGGGCGCGCCCTGGTCCCGCCAGCCGAGGAAGTCCAGGTTCTCCCACGGCAGTTCGGCCAGACCCCGGGGCAGGTTGAGCCGACGGGCCTCGCCCTTGGAGCAGTTGACGAAGGACGCGCGGATCTCGTTCTCACTCAGGGGTTCCATGGCGCGGAAGCTAACACCGCCGCCCGCGGCCTGTCGCGTCAATTTCTCCCGGTACGTACCGGGTCATCCGGGCGGGCGCGGGCTCGCCGGTGGGCCTGGGTCCGCCCCGGGCTGCCTACGGCTTGAAGGCGACGCCCGCGTAGGCGGAGACGTCCTGCCAGCCCTCGGGGAGTTCGGTGGTGGGGACGTGGCCGGGGGTGGGGCGCCAGAGCGGGAGTTGGACGAGGCCGGGGCCGGCGAACTCGAAGTCGCCGAAGAAGGGTTCGACGCCGGCCCGGGGGCGCAGGACGAGGGGGGCGCTGGCGCTCTTGTAGATGTGGGTGCCCTCGGCGGCGCTCTCCCGGGAGGCGAAGTCGGGGCTGCCGTGGGAGAGGATCAGCGCGCTGCCCGGCGCGAGCGCGTCGCGCAGGGCGCGGACGATCTGCTGCGCACCGTCCTCGTCGCGGATGAAGTGCAGGACGGCGACCAGCATCAGCGCGACCGGCTGGGAGAGGTCGACGGCGGCGGCCAGCGCGGGGTGGCCGAGGATCGTGGCCGGGTCGCGCAGGTCGGCCTCGATCACCGAGGTGTGCCCGGTGGGGTGGCCGGCGAGCAGGGCGCGGGCGTGGGTGGCCACGATCGGGTCGTTGTCCACGTACACCACGCGGGCGTCCGGGGCGACCCGCTGGGCGACCTCGCTGGTGGAGCCGACGGCGGGGATGCCGGTGCCGATGTCGACGAACTGGCGGATGCCCCGGCCGGCCACGAACTCCACGGCGCGGCCGAGGAACTGCCGGTTGGTGCGGGCGAGCAGCGGCAGTGCGGGGTAGGCGGCTATCGCGGCCTGGGCGGCCTTGCGGTCGGCCTCGAAGTTGTCCTTGCCGCCCAGGTAGTAGTCGTACATCCGGGCCGTGTGCGGGATGCCGGTGTCCAGTTCGCTCGGCGGCTGCCAGTCGTCCGCTCTGACCCAGTTCCAGTCGGTGTCGGCCGCCCGCCCCGCCGCAGTGTCCTCGTACATCCCGTCCCGCCCCCAATGCGCCATGCCGGAAGTGTGGCGACCGCGCGTCGTCCCGCGGTGCGCGGTGATCGTATCCAACGACAGGCCGTGGAAACAGCGGGAGTTCAGGTTTACGCAACACCCGTAGACAAGATGTGTGCACGTCAAACACGCCATGGACAGCGAACGGACAGCGAACGGACAGCGATACGGACAGCAGTACGGGCAACGGCCCGGACACCGGTCGTACCGGATCGCCCGCCGGGCCCGTCGTCTCTATGCTGGCTGCCGATGACTGCCGACCGCCGCACCGTGCTGCGCACCACCGCCAAGATGGCCGCCCTCACCGCCACCGCCGGCCTCCTCACGGCCTGCGGTACCGGCACGCCCCGCCGGGCCGACCCCGGGGCGCTGGCCGCGCACCCCGGCACCGTCGATCCGCAGCACACCACCGACCCGGCGTGGAACGGCGGCGAGGGCCCGGCCTCCCCCGCCCCCACGGCCCCGGCCGAGCCGGCCGAGCCGCAGGCCGCCGCCGGGGCGGGCGCGACCGCCGCCCAGCCCTCCGCCCCGCCGACCCCGCCCCCGCTGCCCCCGCTCGCGGCCGGCACCCCGGTCGAGGTCGTGTACGGGCCGCGCACCGGCAGGAACGTGGCGCTCACCTTCCACGGCAGCGGCGACCCGAAGCTGGCCACCGCCCTGCTGGAGATCGCCGAGCAGCGCGGCGCCAAGCTGACCGTGATGGTCGTCGGCAGCTGGCTCGACCAGCAGCCGCAGATGGCCCGACGGATCCTGGACGGCGGCCACGAGTTGGGCAACCACACCCAGAACCACCTCAACATCTCCGCCATGACGCCCGACCAGGCGCGCGCCGAGATCGCCCAGTGCGCCGAGCGGCTGCAGCGGCTCACCGGCTCGATCGGCCGCTGGTTCCGCCCCTCCGCCGCCCAGTACGCCACCCCGATGGTGCGCGAGCAGGCCAGGGCCGTCGGCTACGAGCACGTGCTGTCCTTCGACGTCGACCCGCGCGACTACAGCGACCCTTCGGCCGCCGAACTGCAGCGCCGGGTGCTGAACTCGGTGCGCGGCGGTTCGGTGGTGGCCCTGCACATGGGCCACCAGTGCACGGTGGACGCGCTGCCGGCCATCCTGGACGGCCTGGCCAAGGCGGGGCTCAAGCCGGTGACGGCCAGCCAGTTGTGCGCCTGAAGGACTGCTGATCAGACCATCGGGTCGTCGTCCTTGTACGGGCGCAGCCGCAGGGTGCGGGCGTCCGCGGCGCGGATCTCCTCGGCCCGGGTGACCAGCTCCTCCAGGTCGTCCCGCCCGGCGTGGATGAACCGCCCGTGCAGCGCGTCGAAGCGCCCGCGGGCGGCGTCCGCGGTGACCGCGACCATGTACGGGATGGAGCCCCAGGTCTTCATGTCCTTGAACATCGGCATCCCGGCGGTCATGTCGGTGGCCACCGCGCCCGGGCTGATGTCCAGGACGACGACGCCGTGCCCTGCGAGCGAGTCCGCCATGTTGTCGGAGAGCTGGAGCAGCGCGCCCTTGGAGGTGGCGTAGGCGGTGTAGTGGCCGTCGGGGCGCAGCGCGAAGCCGGAGTTGAGGTTGAGCACCCGCCCGCTCCGCCGGGCGACCATGCCGGGCAGGACGCAGCGCAGCAGGTTGTAGGGGCCGCGCAGGTTGGTCTCGACCACCTGCCACCACTGGTTGGCGTCGGTCTCCCAGATCGGCACCTCGGCGCGGTCGACCTGTCCGGCGTTGTTGACCAGCAGGTCGATCGGGCCGAGGTCGCGTTCGACGAGCCGGACGGCCTCGCGCACCGAGCCGGGCCGGGTGACGTCGGCGGTGACGGCCACGCCCCGGGAGCCGTGCTTGACGCACTCCTTGAGGGTTGCGGTCAGCGTCTCGTGGGTGCGGCCGACCAGGCCGACGGCCATCCCCTCGGCGGCCAGGCCGATGGCGATCTCCCGGCCGATTCCCCGGCCGGCGCCGGTGACCAGGGCGACCTGTCCTGTGAGCGATCCCGTCGGCACCGTGTGCTCCCTTCCCGTCCCCGGCCCCCGTCTGCGGCATTCTGTCGGCCGGCGGGCGGTGGCGGCCCCCGGGCGCACCCGCAGGGGGCGCGGGCTCACCCTTTCGGGGGACTCCCGGCGGTGGCACTCCTCCGGGGAGGGGGTGACCTACCGGCCGGTACGGAGTAGTAACGTCGTCGGGGCGGTGACCGGTGCACCCATTCCGGCGCACCGGCCCGTTGACCAGCAGCTTGCTGGGCCACCAGTCGCTGGGTGACCCCCAGCACCACCGAAGGGCAACTGAGTGAGTGACATCGCGCGCGTCGGAGTAGTCGGCTGCGGTCTGATGGGGTCGGGCATCGCCGAGGTCTTCGCCCGGGCCGGGCTGGACGTCCTGGTGTCGGAGGCCAGCGGCGAGGCGCTGGAGTTCGGCCGTACCCGGCTGACCAACTCCCTGGAGACGGCCGTCAAGCGCGGCAAGCTGACCCCCGAGCAGCGGGACGAGGCGATGGCCCGGCTGTCCTTCACCACCGACCTGTCCGACTTCGCCGACCGTGACCTGGTGGTCGAGGCGGTCGCCGAGCGCGAGGACATCAAGGTCCAGATCTTCCAGACCCTGGACCAGGTGATCGAGCGCCGCGACGCGATCCTGGCCTCCAACACCTCCTCGATCCCGATCGTGAAGCTGGCCGCCGCCACCTCCCGCCCGGAGCAGGTCATCGGCCTGCACTTCTTCAACCCGGCGCCGGTGCAGAAGCTGGTCGAGGTCATCCCGACCCTGACCACCTCGGCGACCACCACCGAGCGGGTCGAGGCCTTCGCCACCCAGGTGCTCGGCAAGGAGCCGATCCGCGCCCGCGACCGGGCCGGCTTCGTGGTCAACGCGCTGCTGGTGCCGTACCTGCTGTCCGCGGTGCGGATGTTCGAGT
This sequence comes from Streptomyces sp. 1114.5, assembly GCF_003635085.1. NCBI lineage: Bacteria > Bacillati > Actinomycetota > Actinomycetes > Kitasatosporales > Streptomycetaceae > Streptomyces > Streptomyces sp. 1114.5. The sequence continues at coordinate 3,646,996 of NZ_RBXE01000001.1, read as the reverse complement.
CGGGCGTGGCCACCGCCTCCGACATCGACAAGGGCATGGAGGCCGGCTGCGCCCACCCGATGGGCCCGCTGCGGCTGTGCGACCTGATCGGCCTGGACACCATCGTCTCGATCGCCGAGTCGATGTACGACGAGTACAAGGAGCCGCTGTACGCCGCTCCGCCGCTGCTGTCCCGGATGGTCGACGCGGGCCTGCTGGGCCGCAAGTCGGGCCGCGGCTTCTACGACTACACCGCGAGCGCCTGACCCTTCCGGCGGGAGCGACAACGGGGCCCGGCGGCCGTGATCCGGCTGCCGGGCCCGTTGCATTGACGATACGTCAGCTACTGATGGTGCATCAGCTAGCTGTTGATGGCGTAGCTGTCGCCGTAGACCTTCCACTTCAGCGGCGGGTTGAGGTCGAAGTTCTTCGCGTTGAGGAAGACCAGCTGCTCGGTGTCGACCCGGCTGGTGTCGGAGTGGGCCTCCTCCTTCTTCATGACCACCTTGCGGGCGTCCAGGAACGCCTTCAGGTAGGTGGCCTCGTCGCCGCCCTGGGCCGGGGTCTTGGCCTTCTTCATGGCGGCGGCGCGGATGCCGCCGAAGCTGTCCGAGCTGTTGCCCGGGCCGTGCATGACGATGGCGTCGTAGTAGGCGAACTGGCCGAGCGCGCGCAGGCCGTCGGCCTTGGCCTGGTTGACGGCCGGGTTGAAGTAGACCCGGTCGCGCTCGTCGTTCTGGGCCTGCTGGAAGACGGTGTCCTTGGCGGCCGTGGCCCAGTCGCGCTCGAACGCGGAGCCGAGGCCGGCGTGCGAGTCGGTGCCGTTGACCTTCTTCAGGGCCGGCAGGTACTTGGCGAGGATGTTGCCGGGCTTGAGGTCGGTGTAGTGCTGGACGAGCTCCAGCATGTCGCCGGTGCCGGAACAGAAGCCGATGATGCCGGCGGTGTAGCCGCGGCCGTCCTTGATGTCCTCGATGTACTTGTACTGGGCCTTCCAGTCCAGCGAGGAGTTCTCCGCGCTGGACACCAGCTGCATCGCGATGTCCTTCTTGTGCGGGTCGTCCAGCCCGACCCCCTTGAGCCGGACGGACGCGGCCGGCGCCGGGGCGGCCTGGGCCGCCGTGGTGGCCGCGACGGTGAGGGGCGCGGCCACCAGGGCGGCGGCGAGGGCGATGCGGAGGGCACGGCGGGGCTGAGGGCGCATGGGACGCTCCGATTCCTCGTGGGTTAGGAAACTTTCCTAACGAGAGGAAAGGAAACGCCCTCCGGACCCGCCCCCGCAAGGGTTTTGACGGAAACTCTTCAAGCGATCAAGGGAGTCGCAGGTCAGGCCGCCCGGCGCCGGACCCACCACACCGCCGCCGCGCAGGCGGCCAGCCCCAGGGCGGTCATCCACCCGAACTCGATGAACTGGAACGGCCAGAAGCGGTCCGCCGGCTGGTACACCTGATGGGCCGTGTAGCCGCCGTCCCGCAGCAGTGCCTGGAGCTGCCCGAAGTCGCCGTGCCGGTAGAACTCGTCGACGGAGATCCGGTTCCCGGCCGGGTCGGAGTACCAGACCTCCCCCAGCCAGCGCCCGTCCAGCGCCATCGCCCGCATCGAGTGCACCGGCTCCTCCAGCGGCTGCAGGTAGTGGAACCGGAAGGACGCGGCCACGTACGGCAGCAGGACCGAGACCGCCAGGCCCGTACCCACCGCCACCACCGTGCGCCGCAGCACGGCGCCGACCAGGGCGGCCACGCCGAAGGGCAGCACCACGCGGCCGATCATCACCGGCCAGGTCTGCGCGAACAGGTCCTCGGAGAACTGCCCGTCCGCCAGCTTCAGCGGCGAGCTCCACCAGCGCAGCAGGAGCCCGAAGAGCCCGGCCACCACGGCCACCACCCCGCCGGCCAGCGCCAGCGAGCCGGCCGTCCAGCGGGTGCGGCCGACGCCCTGGGTCCAGACGAAGCGCACCGTCCCGTGCTCGAACTCCCGCGCCAGCAAGGGACCGCCGACGAAGGCGCCGAACGCTCCGCCGAGCACGTACAGCACCAGGTCGAGGGACTGCAGCCCCGCGCCGCCGTACTGGTGCAGGAACTGCTTGAACTTCTGCAGGCAGGCCTCCGAGGCCGGGTCGCAGGACGCGGCCCCGGAACGCTCCAGGCCGTCGTGGACGTACCAGCCGTGCAGCAGCAGCGCGAGCGCGATCGCGGCCATCACGGCGAGCAGGGTCACCAGGGTCGTCCGGTGGCGCAGCCCGGCCGCCCGCAGGACGGCGGAGCGGGGCGGGGCGATGGTGGTGGCACTCACGGCAGCAGCACCCTCTCGTTCGGGCGAACCGCTCCGCGCGGGCCGGGCAGGGCGGAAGCGGTCGGCTCGCGCAGGTAGGCGAGCACCAACTCCTCCAGGCCGACGCGCTGTTGGCGCCAGCCCTCGGACACCGGGGCGTCCGGGCCGCCGGTGCGGACCAGTAGGTGGGACTGGACTCCGGCCCGGCGGTCGCGGACCACCGGCAGCCGCCCGGCGACCGCGTCCGCCTCGGCGGTCGGGCCGGTGAGCATCCGGTGGCCGGCCAGCAGGTCGTCCACCTCCCCCGCCACCTGGACCCGGCCGCCGCCGAGCACCACCAGGTAGTCACAGCTCTGCTCCAGCTCGTTGACGGCGTGCGAGGAGAACACCACCGAGAGGCCGTCCTCGGCCACGGCGGTCAGCAGCACGGACATGAAGTCGTGCCGGGCCAGCGGGTCGAGCGCGGCCAGCGGCTCGTCCAGGAGGAGGAGTTCAGGCCGCTTGGCGAGCGCCAGCGCGAGCGAGACCTGCGCCTGCTGGCCGCCGGAGAGACGGCCGTACTTGCGGTCCAGCGGGATGCCGAGGCCGTCCAGGTGGGTGCGCGCCCGGGCGGCGTCCCAGCGGCGGTTGAGGTGGCGGCCCATCGCGAGCAGGTCGCGCACGCGCAGGCCCGGGTAGAGCACGGCGTTCTGGGCGACGAAGCCGATCCGGTCCAACGCCCGGGGAGAGCCCGGGAGTTGGTCACCCAGGACGGTCATGGCGCCCACGCTGGGCAGGGTCAGGCCGGCAGCCAGGCCGAGCAGCGTGGTCTTGCCGGCGCCGTTCGGGCCGACCAGGGCTACCACGTGCCCGGCCGGGACGGCGAGCCGGCAGTCCCGCAGCGCCCAGGAGCGGCGGTAGCGCTTGCCGAGCCCGGCGCAGTCGATCACCGTGTCCGCGGCCATCAGGCCACCACCCCGTCCCGGCCCTCGCGCAGGTCGCGCAGCGCGTCCTCGAACACGGCGGCCATCCCCTCCTCGTCCAGCCCGGCGGTCCGCGCCGAGCGCATCCAGTCCAGCAATCCCCGCCGCAGCGCGGCCCGTTCGCGCAGCGGCACCACCCCGGCGGGCAGCCCCCGGACGAAGGTGCCCTGGCCCCGGCGGCCGACCGCGAGGCCACGGTGCTCCAGCTCGCGGTACGCCTTGAGCACGGTGTTCGGATTGATCGCCAGCCCGGCCACCACCTCGCGCACCCGGGGCAGCCGGTCCCCCTCGGTCAACCAGCCCATCCGCAGCGCCTGTTCGACCTGCTGCACGAGCTGCAGGTAGGTCGGGACGCCGGAGGCCGGGTCCAGGCGGAACTCGATCGGAGAGGGCCGGTCCTCGCCTTTATCTACTTCCATAGGTAAAGAGATAAGCGATGGACTGATGTCCGGTCAACCCAAGACACCGTCAAATCCGGAACATGCAAAGGGCCCCACCCCGACCTCTCGGTCCGGAGTGGGGCCCCTGGCAGGGCGCTACGCGATCAGGCGCCGCGCAGCACCGCGCCCGTACGGGTGACGGCCTCGGCGACGGCCGCCTCGCGGGCCGCGCTGGCCTCGTCGGCGGTCAGCGTCCGGTCGACGGCGCGGAAGCGCAGCGCGTAGGCCAGCGACTTCTTGCCCTCACCGATCTGCTCGCCGGTGAACACGTCGAACAGCCGGATGGCCTCCAGCAGTTCGCCGGCGCCCGCACGCAGCGCGGACTCCACGTCGGCGGCCGGGACCTTGGTGTCGACGATCAGCGCGACGTCCTGGGTGGCCACCGGGAAGCCGGAGACGGTCGGGCCGCTGACCCGCTCGGCACCGTCGGCGGTCAGCAGGTCGATGTCGATCTCCATCGCGACACTGCGGGCCGGCAGCCCGAGCGCCTTGACCACCCGCGGGTGCAGCTCACCGGCGTGGCCGACGACCCGGTCGGTGCCGGCCACGACCAGCTCGGCGCAGCGGCCCGGGTGCCAGGGCGCCAGCTGCCCCTGGCGGACGGTCAGCTCGACGCCGGCCGCACGGGCCACCGTACGGGCCGCCTCGACGGCGTCCGCCCAGGAGGCCTGGTCTCCCTTGCCCCACCAGCCCGAGGGCAGCCGCTCGCCCGCGAGGGCGACGGCGATCCGGCGCGGCTGGTCCGGCAGCGCGGCGTCCAGCTCGGCCAGCTCCTCGTCGCTGGGCCGGTGGTCGACGGCCGGACGCGGGGCGACCCGCAGCTCGTCCTTGGGCAGGAAGACGGTGCCCGCCTCGAAGATCGCCAGGTCGGTGTTGCCGCGGCCGACGTTGCGGCGCAGCGCCCCGAGCAGGCCCGGCAGCAGCGTGGTGCGCAGCGCCGGCTCCTCGTCGTTGAGCGGGTTGACCAGCTTCACCGTACGGCGGCGGCGGTCGTCCGCCTCCAGGCCGAGCGCCTCCCAGGCGGCGTCGCCGAGGAACGGGTAGTTGTTGACCTCGACGTAGCCGGCCGCGGCCAGCGCGACGCCGATCCGGCGGTTGACCCGCTGGTCCTCGGTCAGGCCCTTGCCCGGCGGCACGTTGGGCATCCGGGCGGGGACGTTGTCGTAGCCCTCCAGCCGGATGACCTCCTCCGCGAGGTCGTACGGGTCGGTGAGGTCGGGGCGCCAGCTCGGCGGGGTGACCTCCAGGACGTCCGCACCGGCGACCGCGCAGCCGACTTCCTGCAGGCGCCGGGTGACGGTCTCGCGGCCGTACTCGGTGCCGGCCACCCGGTCGGGCAGGTCGGCGGCGATGGTGATGGTGCGCACCGGGTGCGGGCCGGCGATGTCGGTGACCCCGGCCTCGGCGGTGCCGCCTGCGATCAGCACGAGCAGGTCGACGGCGCGCTGCGCGGCGGCGCGGGCGGCCTCCGGGTCGACGCCGCGCTCGAAGCGCTTGGACGCCTCGGAGGGCAGCTTGTGCCGCTTGGCGGTGCGGGCGATGGCGACCGGGTCGAAGTGCGCCGCCTCGATGATCACCTCGGTGGTGCCCGGGCCGGCGGCCGGGTCGAGGATCTCGGTGGAGGCGCCGCCCATCACGCCGGCCAGGCCGATCGGGCCGCTGTTGTCACAGATCAGCAGGTCCTCGGCGGAGAGCTTGCGCTCCACACCGTCGAGGGTGGTGAGGGTCTCGCCCTCCTCCGCCCGGCGGACCGTGATCGGGCCGTTCACGCGCTGCTTGTCGTAGGCGTGCAGCGGCTGGCCGACCTCCAGCATCACGTAGTTGGTGATGTCGACGGTCAGTGAGATCGGGCGGATCCCGGCCTTCTGCAGGCGGCGCTGCAGCCAGATCGGGGACTTGGCGTTCGGGTCGACGCCGACGACCGTCCGGGCCACGAAGCGGTCGCAGCCGGCCGGGTCGTTGACCTTGACCAGGTAGCCGAAGGAGTTGGCCGGCGGCACGTCGAGCAGCGCCGGGTCGGCCAGCGGCAGACCGTACGCGGCGGCGGCCTCGCGGGCCACGCCGCGCATGGACAGGCAGTAGCCGCGGTCCGGGGTGACGGCGATGTCGAGCACCTCGTCGACGAGCTGAAGCAGCTCGATGGCGTCGGTGCCGGGCTCGTACTCCGGCGGGAGCACGATGATGCCGCTGTGGTCGTCGCCCATGCCCAGCTCCCGGGCGGAGCAGATCATGCCGGCCGAGGTGTGGCCGTAGGTCTGGCGGGCGGCGATCGGGAAGGGGCCGGGCAGCACGGCGCCGGGGAGCACGACGACGACCTTGTCGCCGACCGCGAAGTTGGTCGCGCCGCAGACGATCTCCTGCGGCTCGCCGGTGCCGTTGGCGTCGCCGACGTTGACGAAGCAGTGCCGGATCGGCTTCTTGAAGCCGGTCAGCTCCTCGATGGAGAGCACCTCGCCGACCACCAGCGGGCCCTTGAGCTCGCCGCCGAGCTGCTCGACGGTCTCGACCTCCAGGCCGGCCCGGACCAGGCGCTCCGCGACGTCACGGCCGGTCTCGCCGGCCGGCAGGTCGACGTACTCGCGCAGCCAGGAAAGCGGGACGCGCATCAGATCTCCATCCCGAACGGGAGGGTGAAGCGCACGTCACCCTCGACCATGTCGCGCATGTCGGCGACGTTGTGACGATTCATCAGGATCCGCTCCAGGCCCAGGCCGAAGGCGAAGCCGCTGTAGCGGTTCGGGTCGACGCCGCAGGCGATCAGCACCCGCGGGTTGACCACGCCGCAGCCGCCGAGCTCGATCCAGCCCTCGGAGGAGCAGGTGCGGCACGGCCGGTCCGGGTTGCCGACGCTCTCCCCGCGGCACACGAAGCACTGCAGGTCGACCTCGGCCGACGGCTCGGTGAACGGGAAGTACGAGGGGCGCCAGCGCAGTTCGAGGTGGTCGCCGATCAGCTTCTCGACCAGCACCTCGATGGTGCCCTTGAGGTCGGCGAAGGTGATGCCCTCGTCCACCGCGAGACCCTCGACCTGGCGGAAGACCGGGGTGTGGGTGGCGTCCAGCTCGTCCGTCCGGTAGACCCGGCCGGGGCAGACCACGTACAGCGGGGGCTCGCGGTCGAGCATGGTGCGGGCCTGGACCGGGGAGGTCTGGGTGCGCAGCACCACGCCGGAGTCGGCGGAGCCGTCCGGGGCCTGGACGAAGAAGGTGTCCTGCATCGACCGGGCCGGGTGGTCCGGGCCCAGGTTGAGGGCGTCGAAGTTGAGCCACTCGGCCTCGACCTCGGGGCCCTCGGCGACCTGGTAGCCCATGGCCACGAAGGTGTCCTCGATGCGCTCGGCCATGGTGGTCAGCGGGTGCCGGGCGCCGCGCGGGGTGCGGTCGTACGGCAGCGTGACGTCCACCGCCTCCTCGACCAGCACGCGGGCGTCCCGCTCCGCCTCCAGCTCGGCCTGGCGGACGGCGTGGGCCTTGCCGACCCGTCCGCGGGCCTCGCCGATCATCTTGCCGGCGGCGGCCTTGGCGTGCGGGGGCAGGGCGCCGATCTCGCGGTTGGCGAGCGAGAGCGGGGACCGGTCGCCGGTGTGGGCGACCTTGGCCTGCTTCAGCTCGTCCAGGGTGGTGGCGGCGGCGAAGGCGGCGATGGCCTCGTCCCGCGCCTGCTCCACCACCTCGGGCTTGAGGGCCTCGACCTCGACCGGGTCGTACGACTTGTTGGGTGCCGACATCTCTATCTTTCCCGTGCTCCTGCTCGTCCGTGCTCAGGTGGGTGGGCTCGCCTTCGCGTCACGCCCGGCGGGGCCGGAGGCACGGGCAGCCGATCTCCGTTCACCGGAGGCTCACGGGAGGGGGTGTCCGCGGCTCAGCCGCGCAGGGCGTTGCGCGACGCCAAAGGTCGAGTGTAGTCGCAGCGCGTAGCGCGGCTGCCGCGAAGCCCGTCCGGCGGGACCTCCGTGACCTGTCGGAACAGGTCAGAGCATGAAGTCCGGAATGCCGGCGGGCAGGATAAATCGGAACCGGGCGCCGCCGCCGGGTGCGCGGTCGACGCGGATCGAGCCGCCGTGCGCCTCCACGATGCCCTTGACGATGTAGAGGCCCAGGCCCGTGCCGCCGCGCTTGGAACCGCGCCAGAACCGGGTGAAGACGCGCGGCATCGACTCCTCGGGAATGCCGCTACCTTCGTCGCTCACGGTGACCGCTGTGCCTTCCACGATGCGGGGCGGGGTGCCGGAGCGCTCCCAGACGGGCGCCTCGACGACCTCCTTGGCCGGTGCCACCTCGATCGTGACAGTTCCCTCACCGTGCCGCACCGCATTTTCCAGCAGGTTGGCGAGCACCTGGTCGACCTTGTCCGGGTCGGCCCACAGGACGGTCAGCGGCTCGTTGACCCGGACGTCGAAGCGCTCCTCGGGGATTCCGGTGGCGACCTTGCGCTCGACGTGCCGGCGCACCGCCGCGGCCAGGTCCACCACCTGCTTGCGCAGCTCCAGCCGGCCGGCGTCGATCCGGGAGATGTCCAGCAGCTCGGCGATCAGCCGGGTGACCCGGTCGGCGTCGGCGTCCACGGTCTCCAGCATCAGCCGCTTCTGCCCGTCGGTGAACCGCTCCCACTTGGCCAGCAGCGTCGCCGTGAAGCCCTTGACACTGGTCAGCGGCGAGCGCAGCTCGTGCGCGACGGTGGCGATCAGCTCGGCGTGGCTGCGCTCGGTGCGGCGCCGGGCCTCGGTGCCGCGCAGGGCGATCACCAGGCGCTCCAGCCGCCCGCACGGCTCCGTACGGACGTACCGGGCGGAGACCAGCACCTCGCGGCCGCCGGGCAGCAGCAGGTTGCGCTCCGGCTGGCGGGTGCGGGTGGCCAGGCCGCCGTACGGGTCGGTCAGCTGCCACCAGCGCCGGCCGTCCAGGTCCTCCAGCGGGAGGACGTCCTCCAGCTCGTGGCCGAGCGCGGCCTCCGGGGACACGCCGGTGAGCCGGGCCGCGGCCCGGTTGAAGCAGACCACCCGGCCCAGCCCGTCGGCGACCACCAGGCCGTCCGGAAGGTCGTCCGGGTCGAGCTCGGGCCCGCTGCCGACCATGGGTTGCCTCCCCGATTACCCACCGTGCCGTTCCCCCCACCGAGGCAGACCCTAGCGCCTCCCAGGCCCAGGCAGTAGGGCTTGCAACGGGTGATCCGCACGCGCCCGGTCAGGCGTTCGAGCGGCAGCCGCCCGGGGAGCGCTGCGCCCGGGCGGAGGCGTACAGGCAGACGGCGGCGGCGGTGGCCAGGTTGAGGCTCTCGGCGTGGCCGTGGATCGGGACGCGCACGACCTCGTCGGTGAGCGCGCGGGTCTCCTCCGGGAGCCCCCACGCCTCGTTGCCGAACACCCACGCGCCGGGTGCGCCCAGGGTGCCCTCGTCCAGTTCCTGGTCCAGGTCGCGCTCCCCCGCGCCGTCCGCAGCGAGCACCCGGACGCCGGCCTCGCGCAGCCTGCCGACGGCCTCCTCGACCGGCACGCCGACGGCCACCGGCAGGTGGAAGAGGCTGCCCACGGAGGCCCGGACGGCCTTCGGGTTGTAGAGGTCCACCGAGGCGTCGGTGAGCACCACCGCGTCCGCCCCGGCCGCGTCGGCGGTGCGCAGCACGGTGCCGGCGTTGCCGGGGTCGCGCACGTGGGCGAGGATCGCGACCAGCCGCGGGCGGGCCTTGAGCACCTCGTCGAAGGGGGTGTCGATGAAGCGGCAGAGCGCCACGATGCCCTGCGGGGTCACGGTGTCGCAGATCCCGGCGATGACCTCGTCGGTGGCGGTCAGCACCGGCAGCCCCTCGGCGAGGGCGGCCTCGACGATGTCCGCGTGCCGCTCGGCGGCGTCCGGCCCCACGTACACCTCCACCACGGCGTGCTCGGCCGTGCCCGGCAGCCTGCCGAACGCGATGGCCTCCCGGACGGCCTGCGGGCCCTCGGCCAGGAAGCGGCGCTCCTTGGTCCGCTGGTTGCGCTTGGCCAGCCGGCGGGCGGCCACGACGCGCGGCGAGCGCAGGGAGGTCAGCAGGGGGGTGTCGGTGCTCGGCATGGTCTCGTTCTCTGGAGGCGCTGGCGGACGGAGGTCGCTGAGGGGCTGGAATGCAGAACCGGACCCGCAGGAGAGCCTGCGGGTCCGGTCAGAGCTCAACCGATCTCGGAAGATCAGGCGGCGTCCGCGGCGGCCTTCGGGGCGTTCACGTCGGCCGGCAGCGCCTTCTGGGCGACCTCGACCAGGGAGGCGAACGCACCCGGGTCGTTGACGGCCAGGTCGGCCAGCATCTTGCGGTCGATCTCGACGCTGGCGGCCTTCAGGCCCTGCACGAAGCGGTTGTAGGTGATGCCGTTGGCACGGGCCGCAGCGTTGATGCGCTGGATCCACAGCTGACGGAAGTCGCCCTTGCGCTTCTTGCGGTCGTTGAAGTTGTAGACCAGCGAGTGGGTGACCTGCTCCTTGGCCTTGCGGTACAGGCGCGAACGCTGGCCACGGTAGCCGCTGGCGCGCTCCAGGATGACCCGGCGCTTCTTGTGGGCGTTGACTGCCCGCTTGACGCGTGCCACTTGATTACTCCTTGGGTTGGACCACGGACTACTTCACGTGGTCCGTCATTCGAATGGGTCGGGAAGGATCAGCTGCCCCGCTCACGGCTCGCGCCGGGCGGGAGGGCGATCACTTGCCGAGAAGCTTCTTGATCTTCTTGGCGTCAGCGGGGGCCAGCTCGATCGTCCCGGCCAGCTTGCGGGTCAGCGTCGAGGGCTTGTGCTCCAGGAGGTGGCGGCGGCCGGCGCGCTCGCGCAGCACCTTGCCAGAGCCACTGATCTTGAAGCGCTTGCTGGCGCCACTGTGCGTCTTCTGCTTCGGCATTTCGCCGTATCTCCTCGTCGGTCCCGTTCGCGCCCGCGCGGCGCGTGCCACGCGGGCGTGAACTGGATGGATCTGCGGTGACCGGGCGGGCTGCCCCGTCACCTTGGGGGCCGGTCCCCCGGACTGCCCGAGCCGGTGAAGGCTCAGGCGCCCTGGGAGGCGGCCGGCTGCTCGACCGGAGCCTCGGCCTCGGTGGCCGGCGCCTCGGCCGGGGCGTCCTGCGCCTCGGTCTCGGCGTCCTCGGTCACCAGGTCCTCGGCCACCGCGTCGTCGTCCGCGGGGGCGGCGTCGGAGCCGGGGGTGCGGCCCTGACGCTCGGCCTTGCGGGCGTCCGCGAGGGCGCGGGCCTCGGCCATCGCCTCGGTCTTCTTCTTGTGCGGGCCAAGAACCATGATCATGTTACGGCCGTCCTGCTTCGGCGAGGACTCGACGAAGCCCAGGTCCTGGACGTCGTCGGCGAGCCGCTGCAGCAGGCGGAAGCCCAGCTCGGGGCGGGACTGCTCACGACCGCGGAACATGATCGTGATCTTGACCTTGTCGCCCTGCTTGAGGAACCGAACGACGTGACCCTTCTTGGTGTCATAGTCGTGCGGGTCGATCTTCGGCCGGAGCTTCATCTCCTTGATGACCGTGTGCGCCTGGTTCTTGCGCGCCTCACGGGCCTTCATGGCCGACTCGTACTTGAACTTGCCGTAGTCCATGAGCTTGCACACCGGCGGCCGGGCGGTCGCCGCGACCTCGACCAGGTCGAGGTCGTACTCCTGCGCAAGCTCCAGCGCCTTGGCAAGCGGCACGATGCCGACCTGCTCGCCGCTGGGACCGACGAGTCGCACCTCGGGGACGCGAATCCGGTCGTTGATGCGGGGCTCGGTGCTGATGGGGCCTCCTCGGTTGCACCTTCTGCGATGCGGCCGTCGGACGGCGGTCGCACGTAGTGGACTCGACCACTGGGCGGGGCTTCATTCGTGCTGCGCTGCCCGGCACCCTCCGGCACCGTGTGCACCCGCGACACGAAAAAAGCCCCGCTCGGTACAAGCGGGGCTCCACACAACCGGGGGCGGCGCCCGGTGAGGGGCGCTGCGGCGACTCGGCGCCAGAGCGCCCGTCGCGGACCGGGACCCGTCGACCGCGAAGTCGATCAGGTGGGAGACTTTCGCGGTTGCCCTCTCGGGCCTCCTCAGTGGAGCCTCCACTTGCTGGCCAGGCGCCCATGCGGGATCCCGGCCGGTCAGTCTCGAAGCTTACAGCGTCGCGCCGTCGAACGCTATTCCGCCCCCGCGCACTGCCTTTCCGGCGCGTTCCGGAGCCCTTGTACGCTCCACCTGTACCCACTTGGCACGAAGGAACGAGCCCCTCTTGAGCAGCGAGCCCACCCAGACCCCCGGCGCGGACGACGACGCGATCGGCTTCGACGACCTCACCCGCGACATCGCCGAGGTCCCGGCCGTCGAGGTGATCACCACCGTCGCCGTGCACCTGATGAGCGCGGCCGCCGTCAAGTGCGGTCTCGCCGAGGGCGGCGAGAAGGACAAGGATCTGGACGAGGCCCGCAAGCTGATCACCGCGCTGGCCGGGCTGGTCACCGCCGGCGCCCCGGAGATCAGCAACTTCCACGCCGCCCCGCTGCGGGACGGGCTGCGCTCGCTGCAGCTCGCCTTCCGCGAGGCCTCCCTCGTCCCGGACGCGCCGGGCGCGGGCCCGGGCGAGAAGTTCACCGGGCCGGTCTACGCCTGAGAACCTGCGAGAAGGGCCACCTCACCCATCCGGGCAGGTGGCCCTTCGGCGTCTCCCAGGGCCTGTCCTAGCGCCGGTACAGCGGCTCCCCCGGCAGCTCGGCGCTCGCCGGCAGCACCGCGAGGTCCAGGCCCCGGTCCAGCCGCACCCGCAGTACCGGGTCGGCGGCCACCGCCTGCCCGACCCGCTGCGCGGCGGCCTGCAGCCCCGACTGGTCGAGCGCCGCGTCGAACACCACCGCGAGCACCCCGTCCGAGCTGTCGGAGGGCGCCAGCAGCCCGGCGGCCACCTGCGGCTCGGCTGCCAGCAGTGCCCGGACCGCCTCGCGCACCTCGGGATCCCGGGCCGGCGGCAGGAACGGGCGGTTCTCCGCGAGCGCCCGCAGCCGGGCGCCGGTCAGCTGGAAGGCCACCGGGCCGGCCGGATCGATCAGCAGGGTGTCGGCCCGCTCCGAGAAGGCCACCATCGCGGCCTGCGGGGCGGCCACCGGCGCCGGGCGGGCGTCGGCCCGCCAGCGAGCGAGCGTCTCCAGCGAGGTGAAGGCCGGCAGCGCCCGGCGCCCGTCCGGGGCCTCCAGCACCGGGACGGCCATGTCGCTGCTCTTGTCGTGCTTGTGCCCGTGCTCGTCCACCTCGACCTCGCCGAGGAGCGCGACGATCGGGACCATCAGCCGGGTCGGGGTCAGCGCCGCCAGCACCCCGGGCTCCGCCGTACGGTCCTGCGACCAGCGGGCGAGCGCCTCGGCGAGCGCCGGATCGGCCGTGCCGTCGTCGTCGCCGAAGCCGGGGTTCGGGATGTTCTTGCCGACGAACGCCGGGTTGGAGAAGTCTTTGCGGTCCACCCGCCGACCCTATGCCACTGCACCCGACCGGCCCCATTTCGCTGCGCGCACCCCCTACCCCCCGGTAGCCCGCTGTGGCACCCTGCGGCCATGGTGATCCTCGACGCACCCGCGCCCGCCCCGGTCTCCGACCGCCTCCGGTACGACCGGGCCACCGCCCACCTGGACGGACCGGTCGCCGTCGTGGACCTCGCCGCCTTCGACGCCAACGCCGCCGACCTGGTGCGCCGAGCGGGCGGCAAGCCGGTCCGGGTGGCCAGCAAGTCGGTGCGCTGCCGGGCCCTGCTGGAGCGGGTGCTGGCCACGGACGGCTTCGCCGGGGTGATGGGCTTCACCCTGGACGAGTCGCTCTGGCTCGCCCGCTCGGGCTTCCGCGACATCCTGCTCGCCTATCCCTCCGCCGACCGGACCGGCTTCGCCGAACTGACCGCCGACCCGCAACTCGCCCGGGAGATCACCGTCGTCCTGGACGACCCGGCCCAGCTGGACCTGATCGACAAGGCCCGGGGCGGCGACGCCGAGGTCCGGGTCTGCCTGGAGCTGGACACCGCCCTGCACCTGCTCGGCGGACGGGTCCGGGTCGGCGCCCGCCGCTCGCCGCTGCGCACCCCCGAGGACCTGGGCGCCTTCGCCGAACTCGTCCAACGGCGCCCGGGCTTCCGGGTGGTCGGCCTGATGGCGTACGAGGGGCACGTCGCCGGGGTGGGCGACCGGGTACCCGCACGGCCGGTGCGCTCGCAGCTGGTCCGGCTGATGCAGGCCAGGTCCCGGGCCGAACTGGCCGAGCGGCGCGCGGCGGTGGTCCGGCGGCTGCGGCAGGTGGCCGAGCTGGAGTTCGTCAACGGCGGCGGTACCGGCAGCGTCGAGTCCACCGTGGCCGAGCGCGCCGTCACCGAGGTGGCGGCCGGCTCCGGGCTGTACCAGCCGCAGCTGTTCGACAACTACCGCGCCTTCCGGGGCCGTCCGGCCGCCCTGTTCGGCCAGCCGGTGGTGCGGCGCCCCGGCGTCGGCGTGGTCACGGTGCTCGGCGGCGGCTACCCGGCCTCCGGCGCGGCCGGCCCGGACCGCTCCCCGGTGCCGTACCTGCCGCCGGGCCTGCGCTACGACCCGATGGAGGGCGCCGGCGAGGTGCAGACCCCGCTGCTCGGCTCGGCCGCGGACGACCTGCTGATCGGCGACCGGGTCTGGTTCCGGCACGCCAAGGCGGGCGAGCTGTGCGAGCGCTTCGCGGAGCTGCACCTGATCGAGGGCGACCGGGTCGTCCGGACCGTGCCGACGTACCGGGGCGAGGGGAAGACGTTCCTCTGACGCTCCGTCCGGCCTTGCCCTACCGTGGTGGCGACACTGCGTCATGAGCGAGGGAGTGGCATTGGACGCCGAGATCACGGAAATCGCAACGAGGGGCGCGACCGTTCTGGCCGGCCTCATGGTCACCTCGGCCTGGGAGCGGGTCAGGCCGCGCATCGCGGCGATGTTCGGCCACCGGGCGGAGTCGGTCTCCGAGGAGCTGGACGAGACCCAGGCCGAGCTGGTCGCGGCGCAGGAGGGCGACAGCGAGTCCGCCGCCCGGAGCGCGCAGGGCGAGTGGGCGCCGAAGCTCCGCCGACTGCTGGCCGCGAACCCGGCCATGGTCACCGAACTCCGGTCGATCCTCGACGAGTTCGAGCCGGAGGTGTCCGAGCAGGCGACCACCGTGAACTACATCACCAACACCCACAACGGCGGCGGATCGACGTACAACGACACCGTGATCCAGGCCGGCATCATCCACAACCTGAAGCGCTGACCTTTCCGGAGCCTTAAGAGGGCCCGATGGAAGAGCCAACTCCGGCCTTTCATCGGGCCTTTGTGCTGCTCTGGGGCCTACGGCCCGTCAACAACTGCTCCACGCACGACTATTGCGCGATGGTCCAGACCAATCCTACGCTCTGGCCGGGGGTCGCGCACCGGGCCGGCGACCCCCGAGCGGGCAGGCGTGCCCGTTCCCCCACACTCGCCCGGAACGACGGTCAAGGAGTCCCCACCCCATGTCCCTCAAGCGAACTGCCCTGTCCGTCGGCGTGGTCGGCGCCGCGGTCCTCGCGGTGGCCGCGACCACCGCCGGTACCGCCAGTGCCCACGGCACGATGACCAATCCCGTCAGCCGGGTCGCCGCCTGCTACGCGGAGGGCCCCGAGCACCCGGTGTCCCAGGTCTGCAAGGACCTCGTCGCCGCGAGCGGCACCCAGCCGCTGTACGACTGGAACGAGGTCAACATCGCCAACGCCAACGGCAACCACCAGGCGCTGATCCCGGACGGCAGGCTCTGCTCGGCCAACCGCGACAAGTACGCCGCACTGGACTGGCCGCGCACCGACTGGCCGGCCACCCCGGTCAAGGCCGGCGCGTTCACCTTCCAGTTCCGCACCACCGCGCCGCACCTCGGCACCCAGACCGTCTACCTCACCAAGCCGGGCTACGACCCCACCAAGCCGCTGAAGTGGTCGGACCTCGACCCGACCCCGGTGGCCCGGGTGCAGGTCGACCGCACGGCCACCAACGGCTACTACACCTACTCGGGCACGCTGCCGCAGCGCACCGGCCGTCAGCTGCTGTACATGATCTGGCAGCGCAGCGACAGCCCGGAGGCGTTCTACAGCTGTTCCGACGTCGACTTCGGCTCGGCCTCCGGCGCTGCAGCCCCGGCGCTCGCCGCCGAGGCCCCGGCCGCGCCCAGCGACGCCCAGATCGCGGCCGACGCGCCCAGGTCCACCGTCGCCCACCACGGCCACGGCGGGGATCCGAACGCCCCCGCGGGCCGGATCGCCCCGACCAGCTCCGCGGCCGTGGCCGGCACCTCGGCCACCGGTCCGCTGCTGCTCGCCGGTGCCGCCGCGATCGGCGTCGGCTGGGCCGGCATGGTGCTCCGGCGCCGTCGTGTCGAGGCTGTTCGACGCGACTCCTGACGCCGGACGCGGGACCGGGCCGGCCACACCCCCGTCCGGCCCGGTTCCCGCGGCACTGCGGGAACCCTGAACGTGAACGGCGGCGGCCCACCCGGGGGTTCACGTCCCGGGTAGGCCGCCGCCGTGTGAGGAGCGCGGGGCTCAGGTGGTGGTGCCCCCGGTGCCTCCCGTACCGTCGGCCCCGGAACCGGAACCCGATCCCGAACCCGAGCCGGGCAGCCCGGGGATGCTCGGGATCTTGCCCTTGAAGTCGGCGATGCCCTGGACGATGGTGTCCATCACCGCGACGTCCGGCGCCTTGTCGGCGATGTCGAAGCCGAAGTGCACCGAGACCAGTGCCTTGCCGTCAGCGGACGGGAAGACCACCGTCTGCACGTACCCGTTGTTGCCCTTGGGTGCGTCCACCTTCCAGCGGACCAGGTAGCCGTTCCGGCCGTCGACCTTGACCGCCTCGGACTTGAGCTCCTGGTGCCCGGTGATGTCGCCGTACGACTCCTTGGCGGCCTTGGCGATGTCGGCGTTGGCCGCCGCCTGGACGTCGGTGCCGCCGCCGTCGATCCGGCCGGTGGTCACGCCGCCGAGGGTGCAGTTGTCGGTGCCGTCCGCGCAGGTGTACGAGCCGACGGTGATCATGGCGTAGCCGTCGCCGGAGGTACCGGCCTGCCAGCCGGAGGGGACGGGCAGGGTGAGCCGGTTCACCACGTCGATCGCCTGGCCGGCGCCGGGCCGGGACTTGCCGCTGCCCTTGCCGTCCCCGCTGCCGCCGCCCTTGCCGCCCTTGCCGCCGTTGCCGCCGGGCGCACCGTTGCCGCCGGGCGCACCGTTGCCGCCGGGGTCGCCGAAGCCCGGGAAGCCGTCCCAGGGCCCGTACCCGCCCTGCGGGGCCTGCCGGGCGGAGGCCTTCGGACGGTCGCCGTGCCCGTCCATCGCGAGGTAGGTGATCCCCGAGCCGGCGCCCAGCCCGAGCAGGGCGGCGACGGCGGTCGCCACGACCAGCTTGGACGGCTTGCGCCAAGCCTTGCGCGGCGGTGGCGCGACGGGCGAGCCGTAGGCCGTGCCGAACGGCGGCGGCTCCGGGTAGCGGACGGTCGGGCCGCTCTCCAGGACCTCGCCCTCCAGCACCGTGGCCTGCTCGGCCGTCCCCGGCGCGGCCGGCTCGGGGGCCTGCGGTGCCTGCGCGGCCGGCTCCGGGGCGTCCGAGGGGGCGGGCCGGGTGTCGGCCGTCCAGCCCTTGCCGTCCCACCACCGCTGCGCCCGCGGCTCGCCGACGGTGTCCTTGGGGTCCGGGTACCACCCGGCGGGGATCTGCTCACTCACAGCAGAGAATCTAAAGGCAGCCGGATAAACGCGAAATCAGCGCGGCACGGAATTCCCCCGGTTTTCGATGAGATTACGGTGAGAAGCCCTTCCAGGCCCCCGCCACACCCCCGTCCCGCCCCCGCTCCGCTTACGGCGGGGTGACGTACGCCCCCGAGATTCCGCCGTCCACCAGGAACTCGCTCGCCGTGATGAAGGAGGAGTCGTCACTGGCCAGGAAGGCCACCGCGGCGGCGATCTCCTCGGCCCGGGCGAACCGGCCGAGCGGGATGTGCACCAGCCGCCGCGCCGCCCGCTCCGGGTCCGCGGCGAACAGCTCGCGCAGCAGCGGGGTGTCCACCGGCCCCGGCGAGAGCGCGTTGACCCGGATCCCCTCCCGGGCGAACTGCACGCCCAGCTCCCGGGACATCGCGAGCACCCCGCCCTTGGCGGCGGTGTACGAGATCTGCGAGGTGGCCGCGCCCATCCGGGCCACGAAGCTCGCGGTGTTGATGACGGAGCCCCGCCCGTGTCGGCGCATGTACGGCAGGGCGGCCCTGCAACACAGGTACACCGAGGTCAGGTCGGCCTCCTGGACCCTGCGCCAGGCGTCCAGCCCGGTGGTCAGGATCGAGTCGTCCTCCGGCAGCGAGATGCCCGCGTTGTTGAACGCCACGTCCACGCTGCCGTAGGTCTCGTACGCCTCGTCGAACAGCGCCTCGACCATGTACGGGTCGGTGACGTCGGTGTGCACGAACAGCCCGCCGACCTCCTTGGCGGCGGCCCGGCCGGTCTCCTCGTCGAGGTCAGCGCAGACCACCTTCGCCCCCTCCGAGGCGAGCCGGCGGGCGGAGGCCAGGCCGATGCCGCTGCCCGCGCCGGTGACCACGGCGGTGCGGCCGACCAGCCGGCGGCAGACCGGCCCGTCCTGCGCGGCGTGCTTCTCGCTCATCGGGCCGACCCTCCACGTCCGTTCGTCACGCGCCACATCCGTCACATCCGTTCGAAGGACCGGTAGCGCTCCCAGTCGGTCACGGAGCCGTCGTACGCGGCCTGTTCGACCCGGGCCATGTTCAGGTAGTGCTCGACCACGTCGTCGCCGAAGGCCTCCCGGGCCAGTTCGCCCCCGGCCCACGCGTCGGCCGCCTCCCGCAGCGATCCGGGCACCCGGGCGTACTCCTCCACCGCGTACGCGTTGCCCAGGCAGGGTGCGGGCAGCTCCAGCTTGCGCTGCAGCCCGTACAGGCCGGCCGCGATCATCCCGGCCACCGCGAGGTACGGGTTGACGTCGCCGCCCGGCACCCGGTTCTCCATCCGCAGGCCGGGGCCGTGGCCGACCACGCGGTAGGCGCAGGTGCGGTTGTCCCGGCCCCAGGCGACGGCGGTCGGGGCGAAGGAGCCCGGGCGGTAGCGCTTGTAGGAGTTGATGTTCGGGGCGTACAGCACGCTGAACTCGCGCAGTGCGACCAGCTGGCCGGCCAGGAAGTGCCGCATGGTGTCGGTCATCCGGCCGTCCCGGTCGGCGAAGGCGGGGGCGCCGACGGCGTCGCGCAGCGAGAGGTGGATGTGGCAGCTGTTGCCCTCGCGCTCGTCGTACTTGGCCATGAAGGTGAGCGCGCAGCCGAGTTGGGCGGCGATCTCCTTCGCCCCGGTCTTGTAGACGCTGTGCTGGTCGCAGGTGGTGAGGGCGTCGGCGTAGCGGAAGGCGATCTCGTGCTGGCCGAGGTTGCACTCGCCCTTGGCGGACTCCACGACCAGTCCGGCGCCGGCCATCTCGTTGCGGATGCGGGAGAGCAGCGGCTCGACCCGGGCGGTGCCCAGCATCGAGTAGTCCACGTTGTAGAGGTTGGCCGGGGTCAGGCCGCGGTAGCCGCCGAGCCAGGCCTGCTCGTAGGTGTCGCGGAAGACCAGGAACTCCAGTTCGGTGCCGATGTCGGCGGCCAGGCCGTACTCGGCGAGCCGGGCGATCTGGCGGCGCAGCAGTTGGCGCGGGGCGGCGTCCACGGGGTGACCGCCGTGCCGGGCGAGGTCGGCGGTGACCTGGGCGGTGCCGGGCTGCCAGGGGGTCAGCCGCAGGGTGCCGAGGTCGGGGCGCATCGCGAAGTCGCCGTAGCCGGTGGCCCAGGAGGAGAAGGCGTAGCCGTCCACGGTGTTCAGGTCGACGTCCACGGCCAGCAGGTAGTCGCAGGCCTCGGCACCGTGCTCGGCGACCTCGTCGAGGAAGAACCGGGCGGCGAAGCGCTTGCCCTGCAGACGGCCCTGCATGTCGGTGAAGGCGAGCGCGACGGTGTGCACCTCGCCGGCGTCCACCAGGGTGCGCAGCTCGTCCAGGGTCAGCGGCGGCCGGGGGGTGGTGTGCTCGGGGGTGTTGTGCTCGGGGGTGTTGTGCTCGGGCATGGCTGAACCCTCCTTCCTCGATCACTCTTCGAGATCAAGCGGTCACAGCGAACCGTACGGCCTGCGACTCGTGGGGCGGAAGAGGGCGGTCGGGTGTGGCGCGCCGATGCGCGTGGCTGACGGTCGATCCGGCAGCTCGGGGGCAGAATGCCCGCCATGGATCGCAGGCCTTTGATCGGCGTCAGCACCTACCTGGTGGACGCGAGTTGGAGCGACTGGCGGGACCGCCCGGTGGCCCTCGTACCCGAGCGGTACACCGCGTACGTCCAGGACGCCGGCGGTATCGCCGTCCTGCTGCCGCCGGACGCACCGGAGCGCGCGCCGGAGGTGCTGGCCCGGCTGGACGCCCTGGTCATCGCCGGCGGGCCGGACATCGACCCGGCGTACTACGGGGCGCCCGCCCATCCGGCCACCGAGGCGGACTCGCCGCGGCGGGACGCCTGGGAGGTCGCCCTGCTGCGGGCCGCGCTGGCGGCGGGGATGCCGCTGCTGGGGGTCTGCCGGGGGATGCAGGTCCTGAACGTGGTGTGCGGGGGGACGCTGGTGCAGCACCTGCCGGACGTGGTGCCGGTGGACGTGCACCGCGGCTCCCCGGGGCGGTACGGGTCGCACCTGGTGCGGCCGGTGCCGGGGACACTGCTCGGCGGGCTGCTGCCGGAGAGCGAGCTGTCCGTGCCGACCTTCCACCACCAGGCCGTCGACCGGCTCGGCAAGGGCCTGCGGGTGAGCGCGCACGCGCCGGACGGGACGGTGGAGGCGGTGGAGGGGCCGGGCTTCACGCTGGGGGTGCAGTGGCATCCGGAGCAGGGGGACGACCTGCGGGTGATGCGGGCCCTGGTCCGGGCCGCCACCGCCGCGGCGCTGGACATCACGGTGCTGGACGCGATGGAACTGGACGCCGCCGCACCGGACCCGGCCGCGCTGGACGCAATCACGCTGGGCTAGCACAACTGGGCGCGAGCACACGGGACTTCCGCCGACCGGGGGGCTGCGGCCTGCACCGGGTACGGCCGCCCGAACGGCAACGACAACGGTCACCAGTACAGCCTTTGGATCTTTGTCGATTCTGCGGTTCACTTCGGGTGCAGGGCGGTCGCGCCGCGCCCCTGTTCCCACCCGTGCGCCCAGAGAGGACTTCCATGGCCGGGCACGAGCACTCGCACGATGATCATGCGCATGACCACACGAACTCGCGTGGCCACGCGCACGGGGGCCACGCGCACGGTCCCGGGGGGCACGGGGGCCACTCGCACGGCGTCGCCGCCGACGCGGACCGCCGCTGGCTGCTCAGCGCCCTCGCCCTGATCGTCGTCTTCATGGCCGGCGAGGTCGCGGTCGGCTTCGCCGCCCAGTCCCTCGCGCTGATCTCCGACGCGGCGCACATGCTCACCGACGCCGCCTCCATCGTGCTGGCGCTCATCGCGATGCGGCTCGCCGCCCGCCCGGCCCGCGGCGGCTACACCTACGGCCTCAAGCGCGCCGAGATCCTCTCCGCCCAGGCCAACGGGGTGACGCTGCTGGTGCTGTCGGCCTGGCTCGGCTACGAGGCCGTCACCCGGCTGATCACGCCGCCGGAGGTCGCCGGCTCGCTGGTGCTGGTCACCGCGCTGGTCGGGATCGTCGTCAACCTCGCCGCCACCTGGTGCATGTCCAAGGCCAACCGCAGCTCGCTGAACGTCGAGGGCGCCTTCCAGCACGTGCTCACCGACCTGTACGCGTTCATCGCCACCGCCATCGCCGGCCTGGTCGTCCTGACCACCGGCTTCGCCCGGGCCGACGCCATTGCCTCGCTGATCGTGGTCGCCCTGATGCTCAAGGCCGGCATCGCGCTCGTCCGCGACTCCGGACGGATCTTCCTGGAGGCCGCTCCGGCCGGCATCGACCCGGACACGGTCGCCGACCGGATGGTCACCGAGCCGCTGGTCGAGGAGATCCACGACCTGCACATCTGGGAGATCACCTCCAACCAGCCGGCCCTGTCCGCGCACATCCTGGTCACCCCCGGCGGCGACTGCCACGCCGTCCGGCGCCAGCTCCAGCGCCGGCTGGCCGACGAGTACGGGATCACCCACAGCACCCTCCAGGTCGACCACGTCGGCGAGGACGAGGCGGGCGCCCTGCTGCAGATCACCGCCCCCGACGACACCGCCGACGACGACACCGCCGCCGAACACTGCGCCGAGGCCCACGGCCCGGTCCACCGTGCCGGGCCGCACGAACACTGAGGCCGCCCGTCCGTCGAAGCGGCCCGTCCGTCAGTGCGGTGCGGCATGATCTGACGCGTGACCGCACCGCGACTGATGCTGCTCGACTCCGCCAGCCTGTACTTCCGGGCCTACTACGGCGTACCGGACACCCTGCGCTCGCCGCAGGGCGAGCCGGTCAACGCCGTCCGCGGCCTGCTGGACTTCATCGCCCGGCTGGTCCACGACCACCGGCCCGACCAGTTGGTCGCCTGCATGGACGCCGACTGGCGCCCGCAGTGGCGGGTCGACCTCGTCCCCTCGTACAAGACCCACCGGGTCGCCGAGGCTCCCGAGGCCGCTGCGGCCGGCGAGGAGGAGGTGCCCGACACGCTCGCCCCGCAGGTCCCGGTGATCGAGCAGGTCCTCGACGCCCTCGGCATCGCCCGGGTCGGCTCCCCCGGCTACGAGGCCGACGACGTCATCGGCACCCTCACCGCCCGTGCCGAGGGCCCGGTCCAGATCGTCACCGGCGACCGCGACCTCTTCCAACTCGTCGACGACGCCCGCCAGATCACCGTCCTCTACCCGGTCAAGGGCATGGGCAACCTGCAGGTCACCGACGACGCCCTGCTCCTGGAGAAGTACGGCGTGCGCGGCGCCCAGTACGCCGACATGGCCGCCCTGCGCGGCGACCCGTCCGACGGCCTGCCCGGCGTCAAGGGCATCGGCGAGAAGACCGCCGCCCAGCTGATCAACGAGTACGGCGACATCGCGGCCGTCCGCGCCGCCGCCCTCGACCTCGGCTCCAGGCTCACCCCGGCCCGCCGCCGCAACATCGTCGAGGGCGCCGGCTACCTCGACGTCGCCCCGACGGTCGTCCGCGTCGCCGTCGACGCCCCCCTCCCCGCCTTCGACCCGGCGCTGCCGCGCGAACCCCTCGACCCGATGACGCTGGAGCACCTCTCCACCCGCTGGGGCCTCGGCACCTCCCTGGAACGCGTCATCGAAGCCCTCGCCACCCGCTGACCCCGCGCACCCCGGAGGGGCCCGTCGCACGCGACGGGCCCCTCCGGCGTTCCCGGACCGCCTTCTGCTTTGCCTTCCCGTGAACTCTTGACCACAATCAACTTTGCGATGCAAAGTGAAGTCCACGATCAAGCACACCAGAGGTGGACCATGGACACACTGCACAGCGACGACCCGTCCGAACTACTGGCCGCCACCGAAGGGTTGCGGGCCCGCACCCGCAACCGGCTGCGCGGCGCGGGAGTGCCACTGCTGGGCTTCGGCCTGCTCTCACTGGCAGCCGCCCCGATCGCCGGACAGGCCTACAACTTCGGCGCCAACGGACGGAGCGTCGCCTCGTACCCGGCCTTCGCGTACGCGCAACTGACCGGCCTCTGCGTCTCCCACGCGCCGGACGTCGCCTGCGACACCCACGAATTCGACGGGGCGATCCTCCGCTTCCTCGGCTGGGGGATCTGGTTCACGGTGCTCCCCCTCGCCTGGCTGGCCCTGGCCCGCTGGTACCGACGCCGCGGCGAGGCCCGCGGCATCGTCCCGCGCCGCACCCCCTGGCTCGCCACCGCGGCCGGCGCCGGCGCCCTGGTCACCGCCGTACTGCTCGTGCTGCTCCTCGCCGACCGGACGCCGTTCACACTGTCCCTGCTGGCGAACAGCTACGCCTCGCCCTGGTACGTGATCGGCATCGGCCTGCTCGTCCTCGGCCTGACCGAACGCAGCCCGCTCGTCGCCGGCGCCGGCCTCGCCCACACCGCCCTGCTCACCGCCTACCTCGCGGCCTCCTGGGACAGCGGCTGGCTGCCGTGGCTCCACCGGAACGACGGCGGCTGGACCGACGGCCCCCAACCCAAGGCCCTCCTGCTGGCCACGATCCTGCTGGCCGCCGGGCTGGCCCAGTGGGCCGCGGCCCGCCGCAGCCCTGCACCGTCCCGTACGGTCAACTCATGAGCTTTGCCGACGAAGCCGGAGAACAGCACCCGACCCTGGCCCTGGACGACACCGTCCACCAGCGGGTCCGGCTCGGCATCCTGACCATCGCCCGCGAGGCCGAGAGCGTCGAGTTCGGCTTCCTCAAGGAGCAACTCGCCGCCACCGACGGCAACCTGTCCCGCCACCTCAAGGTTCTGGAGGACTCCGGCCTGGTCACCGTCACCAAGGGCTACGTCGGCCGCCGCCCCCGCACCTGGGTCTCCCTCACCCCCCAGGGCGCCCAAGCCCTCGACCACGAACTGCGCGCCCTCCGCGCCCTGGTCCGCCGCCTCGACACCGCCGCCTCCGAACACCCCCGAACATAGGAAGTCGGCCCGGCCGACTTCCCGTGCAGCGGCTTCCACAGTTCGCCGCCGGAACCTCACCCGGCATACCAAGGGGCCCGCACGTTCATCACGAACGTGCGGGCCCGCGTCCGGACTCGCGTCAGGCAACGGCGCCGTACTCGTGTGTCAGCCGCCGGACTTCGGCGTCCTTGAAGGCGAGTACCTCCTCCACGATCCCGCTTCCCGGCAGATCGGTCACGGGGACACAGAGGTCCATCCGCTGGATGCAGACGCCGACCATGTACTCCCCCTGCTCGGTGAGGTAGAGACGGATGCCGTAGTAGCCCTCCTCGCAGTCCGTGTCGTTGTTGAACCGGCACGACGCACAGGTGTCGGGGAGCCGTACGGGCAGCAGCCGCTTCACGTAGACCGCCCGGCCGCCGAGCGCCCGGTAGAGGGTGCGCTCGTCGGAGGTCCCGGCGGTGAACGTCCGAAGGACCGGTTCCGCACCGACGCGGGCCAGCACTTCGGCGATCGCCGCGGCCGACTCCGCTCCGTCCCCGATGCTGGTGAGCATCCGCACGTCCGCGAACTGGCCGTACGACTCGACCAGGTTGACGACCCGGTCGACGTGGGCCATTCCGGGAACGACGATGTTCACGGACACCTTCACGCCGTTGGACACGGCGGCGCGGATGGTCTGCTCGGCGGCACGGATCTTGGAGTCCGCCAGGCCCGCCGAGTTGAAGCGCTCGGACTGGACGGCCTGGAGTTCCTCGGCGGTGGTACCGAAGACCGAGACGTTGACCCGGTTGAGGCCCGCCGCCGAGCACGCCGGCATCACCTGGCGCCCGCGCTCCCCGTTGCTGGTCATCCCGACGCTCAGTCCCATTCCGGTGAGTGCCGAGACCAGCGACGCCACCTCCGCGTGAAGCGTGGGCTCCCCTCCGGTGAGGTGAACCTCGCCCGCGTCGAAGGCCCTCGCCACCGCTCGGACCGCCCGCCGGAAGGACATGTCCGGGGCCATCTTCGCCGAGAGGAAGTCGACACCGTTCGTCTCGCTGTAGATCGACACGCGTCCGGTCCGGCCGGGCCCCGACAGGAAGGGCAGCAGCGTGCGGCCCTTGTTGTCGGCGGTCACGGGCGTGCCTTCGTTGTGGCAGAACGTGCAGGCCATCCCGCAGGCGTCGATCACCTTGACGCGGATGGTGTTGTCCCGGACGATCCGGACCGCCGGGCGTTGAGTCACGGGCACGGCGTTCCTCCTTTCATTCGAACGTGAGCCGGGGGATCGCCTCGATGTCGATCCCGTACCGGAGGTAGACCTTGGTCGTGTTCTCGCTCGTCAGCTCGCCCAGCGGGAGGCCGAGCGCGAGCGCCGTCGCGTGGACGTGATCGGCGCTGTCCCCCTCGATCTCCAGGTACGGCGGGATCAGCGGCCACTCGTCGATCTCCACGGCCGCGCCGCCCAGCGTCCAGGAGGACCGCCGGTTCTCCTGGTACGCCTTCGGCTGGTAACCGAGCTTGCCGAGGAGCGTGTTCGCGGTGTCGAAGTCGCCGACGACCGTCTCCGTCTCGGTCACGCCGTCGATCGCGTCGGAGTGGATCTCCTTGACGCACAACGTGACGTTGTGGCCGGTGTCGCGCAGGCGGACCCATACGCCGGGCCGACCGGGGATGTCATAGACGTACCGGCGCTGGACCCGGTCGCCCAGGTGCTCCGCCCCGACTTGGGCCAGCACCGCACGGATCCTCTCCGGCTCGACGTTGAGGAGCTTCGCTTCGAACTCAGTTGCGGCCATGGGGAGTTAGCCTTTCCTAGTGCGGGTTCTGGACATTCGAGCGCACGATAGCGGCAATCGCGGCGGCCACCTCCTCCGGCGAGCGGTCAGTGCCGTCCACGCGGACGAGGCCGAACATCCAGTACACGCGGGAACTCTCGGCGATGTTCGGCTCCTCTCGCTGGTGCCAGTAGCTCAGCTTCCCGAGCTCGGCCCGGCGACGAAGGCGGTCCTGGCGAACCCGCTCGTCGACCTCCAGCAGGATCGCCACGTCCGGAATGAGGACCCCGCTCGGGTACCCAGGAGCGCAGTCGTGCCCCATGGCCCGGTGGGTGGCCACGGTGCGCGGGAAGTAGGACTCGACCACCACCGTCCGGCCGCTCTCAACGAGAGCGCGGGCCGCCTCCGACTTGATGTGGTTCGCCATCATCCACCAGTGGAACCGCGCCGACAGGACGCCGGTGGCGTCGACCTCCGCACGCATGCGGGGGAACGTCGGCAATGTCGCGTCCGTGACGTGAACACCACCGAGGAGGGTTGCTACCAAAGGCGCGACGGTGGTCTTCCCACTCGCGCTGAGGCCGTCGAGGGTGATGAAGGATCCTCGGGCCACTTCCATGTGAACTCCGTTTCCTAGTTCGGTTCACGGTTGTGCGATGCTCACCACTCGCCCGGCCGCCAGCGGTGGTCGGTCGGAACGGGGCTCACATCAGGCCGCGCCGACGACCGTCTGCCGCAGTCCGCTCCGCCGTCACGAAGTCGCCGTTGTCAGCTCGAACCAGACCCACTTCCCGCGCGGAGCCCAGGCCACCCCCCAACGAGAGGAAAGCGTCTCCACCAAACCCAGGCCGTACCCGGACTCGGCCTCGCGCTTCGGCTCCGACCGGCAGGGCAACGCACCGGACGAGTCCCGGACACCCACCCAGACGCAGCTCTTCCGCCGGTGCACCGAGACGGAGATCCGTGTGCGGCCCGTGTGCCTGGCCGCATTGGCGACCAGCTCACTGACCAGCAGCTCGGCCACGTCACGCAACTCATCGGCGGACCAGGCAGTCAGCGCAGTAGCCACCAACCTGCGAGCGGGCCTGGCGGATTCGGACGGCAGTCCAGTTCCAGCAGGCACCTGGCGTCATCAGGTCGAACCTCGGGAATCCTGACAAGTACGCCGTCCGAAGGATCGGCCGGCGTTGCACTGGCACTGACTGACATACGGGCCCCCAGGTTGCGAGCGGGCAGGTTGGAATAGCGCCGCTCATGGCCCTTCCGGCAAGCCTGGAGTGATCGATCCATCACCCCGAGCGACTGAGACTCATCAAAACGCCTGCGCTGCGGGTCGGAACAGGGCGATCCTGTAGGCAGACGCTAGGCACTTCACTAGGGCGGTCTGACTCCCAGCAGCGGCACCGCACGGACGGGTCCGAGATGACCAACGACGCACTACGCAGGCTTCGCCTCGGGCGAGAGTGGACACAAAGGGAAGTCGCGAATCGGGTGAACGCCCGGATCAAGGCTGCGACAGGGCGAGAGTCCGCGATTGACGCCAACGTGATCAGCCGATGAGAACGTGGCGTGATCGGCTGGCCGGAGGGGGACGTCCGCGACGCACTACGCGGCGTCTTCGGAGTGGCCACGAACGCAGAGCTGGGACTGTTCTCGAAGAGGACCCGGCGAGACCGCGAGGAGGTGAGTGAATCGAAGCGCCGCGACTTCCTGTCCGTCTCGCTGGCCTCGATCCTTCCCGATGTGATGCCTTGCCCATCTTCCTTGGGATGAAAGACGTTGAGGACATCGCGGAGCGAACCTTCGCCTTGGAGGAGTGGGACCGGCGCAGCGGCGGCCTGGCCACCCGCCACCTTGCTTTCGGCGAGCTGCGAAGCGTCGTCGATCTCACCAAGGCATCAATGGGGCCACGTGTCCGCGATCGTTTGTGCGGCCAGATCGCCAACCTCGCGGACCTCGCCGCTTGGGCGGCGTTCGACGCGGGTCAGAGCGGGCCCTCACGGAACACCTTCGGACTCGGCATCAGGGCGGCACAGGAGGCAGGCGACGACGGACTCCTGTGCCACGTCGCAACCGGCCTCGCTCGTCAGGAGATTACCGAACGCAGGTCGAAGGACGCCGTGGCGCTCGCCGACCGGGCGATGGGCAACGTTCCCTTGTCAGCACTCTCGATGATCGCAGCCGTGAAGGCCCAGGCCTATGCCATCCAGGGCGACGAGACCGAGGTCATGCGGCAGATCGCCCTCGCGGAGTCGATCTACAGTCGCGTCACCGATCTCCGCAGCGAACCGCGCTGGATGTGGTACTTCACCGAGCACAAACTGCTTGGAGAAACCGGGCACGCCCTCTACCTCCTTTCCCTGGTCAAGGACAGACCGGTCTCCGATCTCGTGTCCCGGCTCCGACGGGCCGTCGACTCCCAGACGTCCAACCGGGCCCGCTCGAAGGCAATCGACACTGCCAAGCTGGCCACTGTGCTCTACCGCCAAGGTGCTCCGGAAGAAGCCGAGCACTATGCCCGCACCGCGACCGACCTTTCAGCCGTCGTCCGTTCCGCGCGACTGGACGCTGCACTGGCCGAGATGAGGAGAGCCCGAACATGACCATCGAAGACGTGATCAAGGAAGCCGCCGCCCGGGGCATCACCGGACTACCGGAGCCTTCCCGGCTGACCCACGTCCGGGTGTGGCCGGGCGCGTCCCAGTGGGTCGGCGAGGTCGGCCAACCGCCTCACAATGAGACTGTGGGCGACGGGATGTTCGATACCAAGGACGAAGCTCAAGAGGCTGCCTTGCGCGCCGTGGCCGATGGCCGTTCGCTGCTGCTTGCCCTGCTCCCCGCGGACCTCGCGGCAACGGAGCCGGAATGGCCCGAGCCGGTCGTGAGCGCCTGGGACGCCTGAAATCTGACCTGACAGGCGCTCGAAGCTCTCATGTCTTCGGCCCGCGCCCCAGGGCATCCGGGGCGCGGGCCTTCCGAATCCCCACCGCAACATCAGCACCACACCAAGGCCGGGCACGCGCAATCAGCGCGGGCCCGGCCTTCGAGCTTGGTGGGCGGGGGTCAGCCCACCGAGGAGTAGGCGATGATGCCGCGGCGGAGGCTGTCGACGGCCTTGCGGGCGGTCTTGCGGAGTTCGGCGTCCTGGCCGGCGGCGTCCTGGATCTGGCCGAGGACGTCGATCAGTTGCTTCGTCCAGCGGACGAAGTCGCCGGCGGGCATGTCGGCGTCGCGCAGGACCTGGTCGAGGTTGTGGCCGAGGGCCCAGCGGTAGGCGGCCCAGGCGAAGCCGAGGTCGGGCTCGCGCTGGCCGACGCCTTCGGCGGTGTTGATCCGGTGCTGCTCCTCCAGGGCGTCGAGGTGGCCCCAGATCCGGACCATCTGGCCGAGCGCCTCCTTGGCGGCGCCTTCCGGTACGCGGGGGGCGCCGGCGTCGTCGGACTGGCGGGCCTCGTACACCAGCGCCGAGGCGCAGGCGGCGAGTTCGGCGGCGGCGAGGCCGTTCCAGACGCCTTCGCGGATGCATTCGGAGGCGAGCAGGTCGAGTTCGCCGTAGAGCCGGCCGAGGCGCTTGCCGTCGTCGGTGACGGTGTCGCCGCGCAGGTAGCCGAGGTCGGTGAGCAGGGCGCAGACCCGGTCGAAGGTGCGGGCGATGGTGTGGGTGCGCGAGCGCATCCGGCGTTCGAGCAGTTCGGTGTCGCGGTGCAGCCGGTGGTAGCGCTCGGCCCAGCGGGCGTGGTCCTCGCGGTCGGAGCAGCCGTGGCAGGGGTGTTGGCGCAGTTCGGTGCGCAGCCGGGTGATCTCGGGGTCGTCGGCGGCGGCCGCGCGGCCGCGGCGGAAGCGCTCGGGTTCGAGGTGGCCGGCCTTGGTGCGCAGCGCGGAGGCGAGGTCGCGGCGGGACTGCGGGCTGCGCGGGTTGAAGGACTTGGGGATGCGCACCCGCTCGATCGCGACGACCGGGTGCGGGAAGTCGATCATGGCGAGCCGCTTGACCTGGCGTTCGGCGGTGAGCACCACCGGGCGCGGGCCGTCCTGGAAATCGGGGTGGCGCGGGCCGCCGCGGCCGGAGCGGTGGACCGGCGGCAGGCCCGGGTCGAGGACCAGGGCGAGGCCGGCGAACTTGCCCGTGGGGACGTGGATGACGTCGCCCGGCTTGAGCTGCTCGATGGATTCGACGGCGGCCGCGCGGCGCTGGCTGCTGCCCTCGCGGGCGAGCTCGTTCTCCCGGTCCTTGAGCTGCCGCCGCAAGGACATGTACTCGTCGAAGTCGCCGAGGTGGCAGGTCATCGACTCGCGGTAGCCCTCCAGGCCCTCCTCGTTGCGCTGCACCTGGCGGGCGATGCCGACGACCGAGCGGTCCGCCTGGAACTGGGCGAAGGAGGTCTCCAGCAGTTCGCGCGAGCGGTGCCGGCCGAACTGGGAGACCAGGTTGACGGCCATGTTGTAGGAGGGCCGGAACGAGGACTTCAGCGGGTAGGTGCGGGTGCCGGCCAGACCGGCCAGCGCCTCAGGGTCGAGCCCGCGCTGCCAGAGCACCACGGCGTGGCCCTCGACGTCGATGCCGCGGCGCCCGGCCCGGCCGGTGAGCTGGGTGTACTCGCCGGGGGTGATGTCGGCGTGCATCTCGCCGTTCCACTTGACGAGCTTCTCCATGACCACCGAGCGAGCGGGCATGTTGATGCCGAGCGCCAGAGTCTCGGTCGCGAAGACGGCCTTGACCAGGCCCTTCACGAAGAGCTCCTCGACGACCTCCTTGAACCGGGGCAGCATCCCGGCGTGGTGGGCGGCGATGCCGCGCTCCAGCCCGTCCAACCACTCGAAGTAGCCGAGGACGTGCAGGTCCTCGTCGGGGATGTCGGCGCAGCGCTCCTCGACGATGGCGCGGACCTGGGCGCGCTCGGAGTCCTTGTTGAGCCGCAGCCCGGAGCTGAGGCACTGCTGGACGGCGGCCTCGCAGCCGGCCCGGCTGAAGATGAAGGTGATCGCGGGCAGCAGGCCCTCGGCGTCGAGCCGGTCGATGACGTCGACCCGGCCCGGCGTCCAGACCTTGCCGGGGCGGCCGTTGGGCATCGAGCGGCCCCGGCCGCGGCCGAAGCGGTCGCGGGGGTTGCGGTCGAGTTCGGAGCGGGCGAGCCGGACCAGCTCGGGGTTGACGGCCTTGCCGGGGTTCTTCAGGTTGTTCTTGGGGCGGCCGTCGCGGTCGGGGTCGGCGAACAGGTCGTACATCCGGTTGCCGGCCATGACGTGCTGCCACAGCGGCACCGGGCGGGTCTCGGAGACGATCACCTTGGTGCCGCCGCGCACGGTGTCCAGCCAGTCGCCGAACTCCTCGGCGTTGGAGACGGTCGCGGAGAGCGAGACGAGGGTGACCGACTCGGGGAGGTGGATGATGACCTCCTCCCAGACGGCGCCGCGGAAGCGGTCGGCGAGGTAGTGCACCTCGTCCATGACGACGTAGCCGAGCCCGTTGAGGGTGCTGGAGCCGGCGTAGAGCATGTTGCGCAGCACCTCGGTGGTCATGACCACCACGGGGGCGTCGCCGTTGACGGTGTTGTCGCCGGTGAGCAGGCCGACCTTGGCGGCGCCGTAGCGCTTGACCAGGTCTCCGTACTTCTGGTTGGACAGCGCCTTGATCGGCGTGGTGTAGAAGCACTTGCGGCCGGCGGCCAGGGCCAGGTGCACGGCGAACTCGCCGACGATGGTCTTCCCGGAGCCGGTGGGGGCGGCGACCAGGACGCCGGATCCGGCCTCCAGCGTCTCGCAGGCCTCCAGCTGGAAGTCGTCCAGCGGGAAGTCGTACAGCTGCTGGAAGCCGTACAGGGCGGTGGCCTGCTCCTTGGCCCGGCGACGGCTGGCCGCGTACGCCTCGGCGGGGCTGAGCTCCCGGTCGTCCTGGGGCTCTGGATCGGGGGTG
Organism: Streptomyces sp. 1114.5; assembly: GCF_003635085.1. Lineage (NCBI taxonomy): Bacteria > Bacillati > Actinomycetota > Actinomycetes > Kitasatosporales > Streptomycetaceae > Streptomyces > Streptomyces sp. 1114.5. The sequence goes on along the minus strand of NZ_RBXE01000001.1, from coordinate 3,615,108 downwards.
TTCATCGCCGTCCGGGTGTGATTGGTGTGATCTCGCATCTCAGCGAGAGGTTACCCGGGAGGACTGACATCGATAGCACCGTTTTTCTGCACCTCGGGATCAGTTCTCTCTCAGGTCCATAGTTGCAAATGTCTTCAAGTGATCACGGACGGACTGACTTCGAACGTCTTCGGTCATTGCCGGTGGAACACCGTCCGGCCTCCCTACCTTCGACGGCACTGCACCACGCAGCCACCGACACACGGGAGGACAGCCACGATGGCGAACCTGGAGACGGCCCTCAAGGAGGCCATGGCGATCGAGGGCGCGATCGGCGTCGCCCTGGTCGACTACGGCAGCGGCATGGCCCTCGGCAGCCTCGGCGACGGGGGCGAGCTGGACCTCAACGTCGCCGCGGCCGGGAACACCGACGTGGTCCGCGCCAAGATGCGGGCGATGGAGGCGCTCAACCTGCACGACAACGAGATCGAGGACATCCTGATCAGCCTGACCAGCCAGTACCACATGGTCCGGCCGCTCACGACGCACGCCGGACGCGGCCTCTTCCTCTTCCTGGCGCTCAACCGCAGCCGGGCCAACCTCGCGATGGCCCGCCACCGGCTCAAGCAGATCGAGGGCTCGCTGGAGATCTGACCCCGGACCGACACCAGGAAGGGGGGCCTCGTGACGTCGGGGACACCTCCCGGCCAGCGGCTGGGGGAGCTCTACCAGGTCAAGGCAGAGTTCTTCCGGATGCTCGGCCATCCCGTCCGGATCCGGGTGCTGGAACTGCTCCAGGCCGGGCCGACGCCCGTCCGCGGCCTGCTCGCCGAGCTGGAGGTCGAACCCTCCAGCCTGTCCCAGCAGCTCGCGGTGCTGCGCCGGTCCGGCATCGTCACCGCCACCCGGGAGGGCGGCACGGTGGTCTACGCGCTGGCCGGCGGGGACGTGGCCGACCTGCTGCGGGCGGCCCGGCGGATCCTCACCGGGCTGCTCGCCGACCGGAACCGGCTGCTCGCGGAGTTACGGGCGGGGCCGCAGTAGCTCCTCCGCGGGCCGGCGAGCCGGCCCCTCCGCGGGCCGCCTCACCGTCCCTCCGCCGGCCGCCTCACTTCAGCAGTTCCGCCAGCCCGTCCGCCAGCCGCTCGTACTCCCCCGGCCGGTTGTAGAGCTGGGCGCTGACCCGCAACACCCCGCCGCCGGCCCACGGGCGGACGGCGATCCGGGTGCGGAGCCGCCGCCACACCTCGGCCATCAGCGCCTTCGCCTCCGCCTCGACCTCGCACCGGCCGGCCGGCAGCCGCACGGCCCGCATCCACACCCCGGGCGTCGCGGGCAGCGGCGGCAGGCCCGCCCGCTCGGCCAGCACCCGCTGGCCGTACGCGGCGAGCGCGGCGTTGTGGCCCGCGACCGCCGCCGGGCCGAGTTCGCGCAGCAGCCCGAAGCCGGCCGGGGCGGCCAACCAGGGCGTGTAGTCGCAGGTGCCGCGCCACTCGACGTTGCCGGGGAAGCCCTTGTCGTGTTCCCAGGACAGCGCGAGCGGGCGCACCCGCCCCGTCCACTCGGAACGGACGGCGAGCACGCCGGTGGCGCGCGGGGCGAAGGCCCACTTGTGCAGGTTGCCGAACCAGAAGTCGGCGTCGGGCTCGGCCGGGGCGGGCAGCATGCCGGGGGCGTGGGCGCCGTCCACCACGGTGGTCACGCCGCGGGCGCGCAGCTCGGCGAGCAGGGCCGGGCCGGCCACCAGACGGGCGGTGGGCGAGGTGAGCTGGTCGAGGACGGCGACGGTGGTGCGCGCGTCCACGGCGGCGAGCACCGCCTCGCGGACGGCGTGCTCGTCCGGTGCGTCCAGCGGCAGCGCGGCCACCACCAGCTCGGCGCCGGTCTCGGCGGCCTTGCGGGCGACGGCCTGGGTCACCGCGCCGTAGCCGTGGTCGGTGACCAGGATCCGGTCACCTGGGGCGAGCGGGATGCTGTCCAGGGCGATCGCGGTGGCCTCGGTGACGTTGGTGAGCAGGGCGAGCCGGTCCGGGTCGGTGCCGAGTTCGGCGGCGATCAGGGCCCGGGCGGCGGCGATCCGGGCCGGGAGGTCGGCGAAGAAGCCGTCCGGGTCCAGCTCGTGCTCGGCGCGCAGCCGTTCCTGCGCCCGCTGTACGGGGACGGGCACCGCGCCGAAGGAGCCGTGGTTCAGGTGGGCGGCCTCCGGTGACACGCTGAACAGCCCGTCGGCGGCGGGCAGCGGGGCCGGCGGTTCGGCCGTCCACAGGTCCTCGATCACGCCGTCCTCCCGCACGACGGCCTCAAGCGCCCTTTCCTCAGGCACTCGCTCCCCACCCGCTCTGTCTTCCCGCACGACGTCCTCCCCCAACGCAATGACATGGTGTGTGACATTTCACATGGTAGAATACTGGTCGAGGCCCGCACCGCGCGACCACGATCGGGCCGTGACCATCACCGACGCCTTCCTTGCCCTCAGCGCCCGCACCGGCCGGTTCACCTACGGGGCGCCGCGCGCGTACACCCTCGCCGAGGACGGTACCCGGCTGCTGCTGCTCCGCTCGACCGGTTCCGAGGACCCGGTCGACCGCCTGCACCTGCTCGACACCGCCACCGGCGAGGAACGCCTGGTCGCCGACCCCGCCGCACTGCTGCCCGGCCGCAGCGGCCGCCGCGACGACCTGCCCGCCGTCGAGCGCCGGCTGCGCGAACGCACCCGGCTGGTAGCCGCCGGAATCGGCAGCTACGCCGCCACCGCCGACCTCGCGGTCGCCGTCTTCACCCTCGACGGCCGGCTGTTCCGCACCGACACCACCACCGGCAGCAGCGACGAACTCCCCGTCGCCGGGCCCGCGTTCGACCCCCGCCCGGACGCCACCGGACAGCGCGTCGCCTACGTCACCGAGGAAGCCGGGCACGGCACCGCCCTGTACGTCACCCCCGGCCTCGACCCGCTCTCCCCCGCCGACGGCGCCCGCTGGGGCGTCGCCGAGTTCGCCGCCGCCGAGGAACTCGGCCGCGCCCGCGGCCACTGGTGGCGCCCGGACGGCGGCGCGCTGCTGGCCGCCCGGGTCGACGAATCCGCCCTCCCCCGACGCCACTTCGCCGACCCGGCCCACCCCGGCGAGGCACCCGAGGACTTCGCCTACCCGCAGGCCGGCGGCCCCAACGCGGACGTCCAGCTCTGGGTGCTCGGCCTCGACGGCAGCCGCACCCGGCTGCACTGGGACGCCGACGCCCACCCGTACCTCTGCGCCGCCTCCTGGGCCTCCGACCACGAGGTGCTGCTCACCGTCGCCGACCGCCTGCAGCAGAACGTGCTGCTGCTCAGCGCCGACCCGGCCACCGGCCTGACCCGCGAACTCTCCCGCACCACCGACGAGTTCTGGGTGGACGACCTGCCCGGCACCCCCGCCAGGCTGCCCGGCGGCCGGCTGCTCACCGCCTACGACACACCGCAGGCCCGCGGCCTCGCGCTCGACGGCAAGCCGCTGGACACCACCGGCCTGCAGATCCGCCGGGTCGTCGGACGGCTGCACGGCCGGCTGCTCTGCGAGACCGGCCAGGGCGACCCGGCCGACCAGCACGTCCACCTGGTCGACCCGGACGGCGGCGCCCCCGAACCGCTCACCACCGGCCCGGGCGTCCACTCCGCCCTCGCCGCCGCCGACACCCTGCTGCTCATCGCGGCCGGCCCCGGCGGAATCCGCCGGACCGTCCGCCGCACCACCCGCGGGGCCGACGGCCGGGACGGCCCCGAACTTCCGCTCACCGACCTCTCCGCCGCCCTGCCGTACCCGGTCCGCCCGCAGTTCGCCCGGGTCACCGACCGCGAACTGCCGAGCGCCGTGGTCTACCCGCGCGATCACGTCCCCGGCCGGCGGCTGCCCGTCCTGCTGGACGTCTACGGCGGGCCCGGCTACCAGGCCGTGGCCACCGAGCCGCGCCGCTGGCAGCTCCGCCAGTGGTGGGCCGACCAGGGCTTCACCGTCGTCACCACCGACAACCGCGGCACCCCCTTCGTCTCCCCGGACTTCACCCGGGCGATCTTCCGCCGCTTCTCCCGGGCCGCCCTGGACGACCAGGTCGACGCCCTGCACGCGCTCGCCGCGCACCACCCGGACCTCGACCTCCGCCGGGTCGGCGTGCGCGGCTGGTCGTACGGCGGCTACTTCGCCGCCCTCGCCGTGCTGCGCCGCCCCGACGTCTTCCACGCCGCCTGCGCGGGCGCCCCGCCCACCGACTTCCGGCTGTACGACACCGCGTACACCGAGCGCTACCTCGGCCTGCCGCAGGACAACCCGGAGGGCTACGCCGGCGACTGCCTGCTCACCGACGCGCCCGGGCTGACCAGGCCGCTGCTGCTGATCCACGGGCTGGCCGACGACAACGTCCACCCCGCGCACACCTTGCTGCTCTCCCAGGCGCTCACCGAGGCCGGCCGCCCGCACGCCGTACTGCCGCTGCCCGGCGTCACCCACATGACCCCGGACGGCATGAACGAGCAGCTGGCCCAGGCCGAACTCGCCTTCCTCCGAGACGCCTTGGGCTGAACGGTCGCCCCCGCTCCATTGCACGGCCCGGGCCGGACTGCGACACTCCGCGTGATCGCCGCCCGGCCCGGGCGGCACGACGCACGGGGAGCGCGGACGGATGAGGATCGAAAGACCCGGCCCGGTCGGGCAGCGACAGTGGACGCCGTTGACCGCGGTCAACGGCGGGCTCGCGTTCGGACTGGAACTCGCCATGCTGGCGGCGCTCTGCTACTGGGGCTTCAAGACCGGCTCCAGCCTCGGCACCCGGCTGCTGCTGGGGCTCGGCGCCCCGGCCCTGGCGGCCGGCATCTGGGGCCTGTTCCTGGCCGCGGGCGGGCCCAGGTTCCGGCTGCCGCTCGCCGCGGAGATCGTGCTCAAGCTGGTCGTCCTCGGCTCGGCCGCGCTCGCGCTGCATGCGACCGGACGGACCGCCCTCGCCGCGGTGTACGGCGGGCTGGTGGTGGTCAGCGTGGCGGTGGAGTACACCACCGGCTGACGGAGGAGCCGGGACGGGGCGTCGCACGCCGGTGCGGCGCCCCTTCGCTTGCCCCGAACCTCTTCCACGTGACCCGTGACATGTGAAATATTACCTGCGCTTCACCGACCCACCCATGCCCGAAGCACCCTCATCCCCCGGAAAGGACCGGTCAGTTGCGCAGACTGTCCGCGGCCCTCGCAGCCGCGCTCACCACGAGCGCGATAGCGGCCACCCTGCTGGGCACCCCCGCCCAGGCCGCACCCCCGACCCCCGTCACCGTCGCCGCGGCGGCGGACCCCGCCGAGCAGGGCGCCGAGGCCCCGCCCGCCCCGCTCGTCCCGCAGGAGCGCGAGCGCCAGTCGCTCCGCAGCAAGGCCCTGGAGCAGCTCAACAAGGGCGCCGTCGCCAAGACCGCCGACAAGCGGGCCCCCGCGAAGGTGAAGATCGGCAACGACTACGTCCAACTGGCACACCAGCGCACGGACAAGGTCTTCGTGATCCTCGCCCAGTTCGGCGACGAGGTGGACGACACCACCCAGTGGAACGGCCAGCCCCGCTACGGCGGCACACCCGGCCCGCGCCACAACCAGATCCCCCAGCCGGGCAAGGACGACAACCACACGCTCTGGTCGGCGGACTTCGACCGCTCTTACTACCAGAAGATGTTCTTTGACGACACACCCGGCGCAGTATCGATGCGCAACTACTACCGCACCCAGTCCTCCGGCCGCTACGACGTCGAGGGCACCGTCAGCGACTGGGTCACCGTCCCGTACAACGAGGCCCGCTACGGCAGCAACAAGGGCCCACAGGGCTCCGGCGCCTGGACCCAGGCCCAGGAGTTCGTCCGGGACGCCGTGAAGGCCTGGTACGACGGCGAGATCGCCAAGGGCCGCCCGGTGGCCGACATCAAGGCGCAGCTCGCCCAGTACGACGTCTACGACCGCTACGACCACGACAAGAACGGCGAGTTCAACCAGCCCGACGGCTACCTGGACAACGTCATCGTCGTGCACGCCGGCGTGGACGAGACCTGGGGCGGCGGTGCCCAGGGCGCCGACGCGCTGTGGGCGCACCGCAGTTGGGCCTTCCCGGACGCGACCGGGCAGACCGGCCCGGAGGGCGACAAGATCGGCGGCGCGCCCGTCGGCGACACCGGCCTCTACGTCTACGACTACGTCCAGGGCGGCGAGAACAGCGGCGTCGGCCTGTTCGCCCACGAGTACGGCCACAACCTCGGCCTGCCCGACCTGTACAGCACCACCGGCGGCGACAACAGCGTCAACTTCTGGTCGCTGATGTCCTCCGGCTCGTACCTGGGCAAGGGCCCCAACACCACCGGCGGCTACCCGGGCGACCTCGACGCCTGGAGCAAGCTGCAGTTCGGCTGGCTCAACTACGACGAGGCACAGGCCGCGACCCGCTCCAGCCACGCCCTCGGGGTGAGCAGCTACAACACCGACCAGGCGCAGGCCGTCCTGGTGCACCTGCCGGACGGCACCACCAGCACCGACCTCGCCGACCCGTACGAGGGCGCCAAGCAATGGTGGAGCGACACCGGCGACAACCTCGACAACTCCCTGGCCCGGGACGTCGACCTGCGCACCGCCACCGGGCCGGCCGCGCTGGACGCCGCCGCCTGGTACGACACCGAGCAGGACTACGACTTCCTGACCGTCGAGGCCTCCACCGACCAGGGCAAGCACTGGACCGCCCTGGGCGGCACCGTCGACGGCGCGCCGATCGGCAACACCAGCGCCAACACCCCCGGCCTGAGCGGAAGTTCCGGCACCTACCGAAAGCTGCACATCCCGCTGGACGGCTACCTCGGCCAACAGGTCCGGCTGCGCATCCACGCGACCTCGGACGGCAACACCCACGGCCGCGGCGTGCTGGTGGACGCCGTACGGGCGACCGCCGGCGGCACCGAACTCTTCGCCGACGGCGCGGAGAACGGGCTCAACGGGTGGACCGCCAGCGGCTTCACCGTCATCACCGGCCGCACCGCCGTCAAGCAGCACCCGCGCGCGTACCTCGCCGAGAACCGCCGCTACACCGGCTACGGGGCGTTCCTGAAGACCGGCCCGTACAACTTCGGCTACGGCGGCGTCGCGGGCAAGGCCAACGTGGTCGACAACTACCCGTACCAGGAAGGCGTCCTGCTCTGGCTCTGGGACACCTCGTACGGCGACAACAACACCAAGGACCACCCCGGCGGCGGGCTGATCCTGCCGATCGACGCCCACCCGACGCCGATCCGCTTCACCGACGGGACGCTGGTCAACGGGCGGGCGCAGACCTTCGACGCACCGTTCTCGCTCAAGCCGACCACGCCGTTCACCCTGCACAAGGGCGGGGTCGCGGTGCGGATCCCGGCCGAGCCGGCCGTCCCGGTCTTCAACGACCACAGCGGGGTGTACGCCGACCCGGCGACGCCGCAGCTGACGGTGAAGGTGCCGGACACCAACACGAAGATCGAGGTCGTCCGGGAGTCCCAGGGCGGGCGGATCACCACCGTCCGGGTGGGCCCGGCCTCCTGAGGCGGTCGTGAGCAGGCCCCGGATCCCCTGACGAAGGGGATCCGGGGCCTGCTCACGTGTGGCGCCCAGCCGGTCCGGCAATCGGCTGACCAGCGTTGATCCGGTCACGTCCGGTACGCTGGGACTTCAACAGAACTTGAAGTCAGGGAGAAGCCGAGGAGCCGCCATGAGCACCGCGCCGGTCGATCTGCTGAGCGTCGGCGAGGTGGCCCGACGGGCCGGGATCGCCACCTCGGCGGTGCGCTTCTACGAGGACCAGGGGCTGATCTCCTCCGAGCGGTCGGCCGGCAACCAGCGCCGCTACCGCCGGCACGTGCTGCGCCGGATCTCCCTCATCCTGGTCGCCAAACGGCTCGGCATCCCGCTCTCCGAGGTCGCCGAGGTCTTCACCGGCCTCCCGGAGGACCGGATGCCCGGCAAGCACGACTGGGAGCGCATCTCGCTGCGCTGGGCCGAGCAGCTGCGCGCCCGCCGGATCGAGCTGGAACGGCTGGAGGGCGAGCTGACCGGCTGCATCGGCTGCGGCTGCGTGTCGCTGCGCCGCTGCCGGGTGCTCAACCCCGGCGACGAACTGGCCGCCGAGGGCCCCGGCCCGCGACTGCTGCTGCCGGAGGAGTGACCACCCCGGCGAAAAGGTTGGAACCCGGTCGGACGCGGCCCTCGTAAGGTTCCCCGCCACGCCCGACCGGGGGTCTCTCAGCTTCCCGGTGTCTCCGGGAAGTGGCAGGCCGCCTGCCGGCTGCCCGGCCCGGCGATCCGCAGCAGCGGCCGCTCGGTACGGCACAGGTCCTGCGCCTTCGGGCAGCGCGGGTGGAAGCTGCACCCGGGCGGCGGGGCGGCCGGGCTCGGCGGGTCGCCGAGCAGCACGATCCGCTCCCGGGTCCGCTCCGCCTGCGGGTCCGGCAGCGGCACGGCGGACAGCAGCGCCCTGGTGTACGGGTGCGCCGGGCTGCCGTACACCTCGGCCTTGTCGCCGATCTCCACGATCCGGCCCAGGTACATCACCGCGACCCGGTCGCAGACCCGCTTGACGACCGAGAGGTCGTGCGCGATGAACACGTACGCCAGCCCGAGCTCCCGCTGGAGCCGTTCCATCAGGTTGACCACCTGGGCCTGGATGGACACGTCCAGCGCGGAGACCGGCTCGTCGGCGATGACCAGGCGCGGCGAGGTGGCCAGCGAGCGGGCGATGCCGATGCGCTGCGCCTGACCGCCGGAGAACTCGTGCGGGTAGCGGTCCAGGTGCTCGGGGATCAGCCCGACCAGCTCCATCAGCTCGGCGGCCCGCTTGCGCGCCGCCGCCGCGCTCTCGCCCTGGACCAGCAGCGGTTCGGAGATGATCCGGGCCACCGTCTGCCGGGGGTTGAGCGAGGAGTACGGGTCCTGGAAGACCATCTGCAGGTCCCGCCGGTGCGGGCGCAGCCGAGCCTGGGAGAGCCCGCCGATCTCGGTGCCGTCGAAGGTGACGGTGCCCGAGGTCGGGTCGAGCAGCCGGACGATCATCCGGCCGGTGGTGGACTTGCCGCAGCCGGACTCGCCGACCAGGCCCAGGGTCTCCCCCGCACCGACGTCGAAGCTGACCCCGTCCACCGCCCGGATCGGCGCCCCGGGCCGCCCGGTGCGGCTGCGCCGGCCGGGGAAGGTCTTCACCAGGTCCCGTACGGACAACAAGGGTTCGGCCCGCACGGCCCGCACGGCCGGTTCGGTCAGCAGGTGTTCGGCCTGCCCGGTCGGTTCGGCCATCACAGCACCCCTTCCGGCACCAGCGGCAGGTGGCAGGCGGCCTGGTGGCCGGCGGCGAGCGGGCCGAGCACGGGGCGCTCGGCCAGGCAGCGGGCGTGCTCCTCGGCGGACGCGGCGGTGGTGCGGGCGCAGCGCGGGGCGAAGGAGCAGCCGGGGGCGGGGGCGATCAGCGACGGCGGGCTGCCGGGGATGGCCCGCAGCGGGGCGTCGTCGGTGTCGTCCAGGCGCGGCAGCGAGTCCAGCAGGCCGCGGGTGTACGGGTGCGCGGGCTGCGCGAACAGCCGGTCCACCGGGGCCTGTTCGGCGGCCCGGCCGCCGTACATGACCAGCACCTCGTGGGCGACCCGGGCGACCACGCCGAGGTCGTGGGTGATCATCACGACGCCGAGGCCGCGCTCCTGCTGGATCCGGGCGATCAGGTCGAGGATCTGCGCCTGGACGGTGACGTCGAGGGCCGTGGTGGGCTCGTCGGCGATCAGCAGGTCGGGCTCGCAGGCGAGCGCCATGGCGATCATGACGCGCTGGCGCATGCCGCCGGAGAACTGGTGCGGGTACTCGTCGATCCGGCGGGCCGGCTCCGGGATGCCGACCTCGGCCAGCATCTCCAGCGCGCGGGCCCGGCCCGCCTTGCGGTTGGCCTTGAAGTGCACCCGGTAGTGCTCGGCGATCTGCTCGCCGACGGTGTAGAAGGGGTGCAGGCTGGACAGCGGGTCCTGGAAGATCATCGCCGCCCGGCGGCCCCGGACGGTGCCCAGTTCCTTCTCGCCGAGCCCGTTCAACTCCTGTCCGTGCAGCCGGATCGAGCCGGTGACGGCGGCGCCGCGGTGCAGCCCCATGACGGCGAGCGAGGTGACGGACTTGCCGCTGCCGGACTCGCCGACCAGGCCGAGCGTGCGCCCGGCCTCGACGCTGAACGAGATGCCGTCCACCGCCCGGACCGTGCCGCGCGGGGTGTCGAAGGCGACCTTGAGGTCCTCGACCTCCAGTAGCGGAGCCATCAGTACCTCACTCTCGGGTCGACATAGGCGTAGAGCAGGTCGACCAGCAGGTTCGCGGCGACGATGAAGGCGGCCGCGAGCAGGGTGACGCCGAGGATGACGGGCTGGTCGGAGCGGACCAGCGCGTCGTAGAAGAGCCGTCCGACCCCGGGCAGGCCGAAGATCGACTCGGTGATGACGGCGCCGGCCAGCAGTCCGCCGAGGTCCATCCCGAAGATGGTCAGGATCGGCGTCATCCCGGAGCGCAGCCCGTGCTTGACGGTGACCGTCCGCGGCGGCAGGCCCTTGGCCCGGGCGGTGCGGATGTACGGCTCGGCCATCGCCTCGATCATCGAGTTGCGGCTCTGCCGGGCGTACATGGCCGCGTACAGCAGGGCCAGGGCGATCCACGGCAGCAGCAGGTTGGAGGCCCACGCGAAGGGGTTGTCGGTGAACGCGTGGTACGCCGGGTAGGGCAGCAGTCCGGCCGTCCTGACGACGCCCCAGATCAGCATGATCGAGGTGAAGTAGACCGGCAGCGAGGCGGCGCCCACCGAGAGCACCATCAGCGTCCGGTCGGTCGTGCTGCCCTTGCGCAGCGCCGAGGTGACGCCCGCGCCGAGGCCGAGGACCAGCCAGAGCACGGAGGCGCCGACGGCCAGCGAGACGGAGACCGGCAGCCGGTCGGTGAGCAGGTTCCAGACCGGCAGCGAGTACTCGTAGGAGTACCCGAGGCAGGGGAAGCCGCAGTGGGTGGCGCTCGGCCCGCTGCCGTAGTCACGCCCGGCGAAGATGCCGGTGAGGTAGCTGAGGAACTGTTCCCAGACCGGCTTGTCCAGGCCCATCGCCACCTTGACCTCGGCGATCCGCTCGAGGCTGCAGGTCTTGCCGCAGGCGGCCACGGCGGGGTCGGAGGGCAGCAGGTAGAAGATGGTGAAGGTGATCGCGCAGACGGCGAGCAGGATGCCGGCCGCGGCGAGCAGCCGGCGGCAGAGGTAGAGGATCACGACCGGCCTCCTCTGGGGTCGAGGATGTCGCGCAGCGCGTCGCCGAGCAGGGTGAAGGCGAGCACGGCGAGGAACAGGAAGGCCGTCGGGATCAGGAAGTACGTCGGGTCGGTCTCGTAGAAGCTGATGCTCTCGGCGATCATCTGCCCCCAGGACGGGGTCGGCGGACGGACGCCGACGCCGAGGTAGCTGAGCGCGGCCTCGGTGGCGATCATGCCGGGGACCAGCAGCGTGGTGTAGGCGATGATCGGGCCGGAGACGTTCGGCAGGATCTCCCTGGTGAGGATCCGCCAGGAGCGGGCGCCGCCGACCTTGGCGGCCTCGACGTACTCGCGGTGCTTGAGCGAGAGGGTCTGGCCGCGCACCACCCGGGCGATGCCGGGCCAGCCGAACAGGCCGATCACCAGGGTCATCAGGACGACCCGGTTGACGTCCTTGGCCACCGACATCATCGAGATCATGAAGATCAGGGACGGGAAGGACATGGTGAGGTCCATCAGCCGGGAGAGCACGGCGTCGGCGCGGCCGCCGAAGTAGCCGGCCGCGATGCCCGCCAGGGTGCCGACGACCACGACGACGGCGGTCGCGGTGAAGGCGATCAGCAGGGAGACCTGGCCGCCGTGCAGGACCCGGGCGAACAGGTCGCGCCCGGTGGCGGGTTCGACGCCCAGCCAGTGCCGGGTGCCGACCCCGCCGAAGTCGCCGATCGGCAGGCCGCCGAGGTACGGGTCCACCGCGCGCTTGTCGAACTCCTCGGGGGTCCAGCCGCCGAGGTCGCTCAGCGGGCCCGCCAGCGCGGCCAGCAGGACCAGCAGCGCGACGGTGACCAGGCCGAACCGGGCCGCGCCCTTGGCCCAGAGCTGGTCCCAGACCAGCCGCCAGGGCCCCCTCCCGGTGGGACCGGCGGCCGAGGCGGGGGCCGCCTCGACTGTGACTCCTCGCTCGGCGCCGGCGCGGCCTTCGGCGCCCGAGGGGGTGGTGGTACTCATCGGACGGTCCCTCAGCCCTGGCTCTTGGAGGGGTCCTTGAGGCCGATCGTGGCGAAGTCCCACTGACCGGTCCACACCGGGTGGCCGAAGGCGCCGGCGATGTTCGTCCCGGCCAGCAGCGGGCGGCGCTGCCAGATCAGCGGCACGGTCGGCGCCTTCTTCAGCAGGTCGTCGTTGAGCTGCAGCCACGCCTTGTTGGCCTCGGTGACGTCGGTCATCGCGCTGATCTGGTCGATCCGGTCCGAGGTGGCCTGGTCGCGGAACTGCTCGACGTTGCCCTGGTTGCCCTTCTCCTTGATGGTGCGGCCGTCGAAGACCATCGGCAGGAAGGTGGCGCCCGAGGGGTAGTCCGGACACCAGCCGAGGATGGCCAGGTCGGGCGCGTTCTTGGTGTCGCCGATGGTGTCGTAGTAGACGGACGGGTCGGCGGTGGTGATGGTGACCTGGATGCCGACCTTGGCCAGCGACTGCTGCAGCGCCTCGGCCCGGGTCTTGTCGCCGGAGGAGACGGTCAGCGAGACTTTCAGGTCGGTCTTGCCGGCGTCCTTGAGCAGCTGCTTGGCCTTCTCGACGTCGCCGGTGGCGGGGATCTTCAGGCTGTCGACCTTGGTTCCGCCGGTCAGCGCGGGCGGCAGGTAGGAGGTGGCCGGGTCGGCCATCGCCGGGCCGCCGTTGGCGGTCACCTGCGCGTCGCGGTCCACCGCGTACAGCAGCGCCTCGCGGACCTTCGGGTCGTCGAAGGGCGCCTTGGAGGTGTTGGGGTAGAGCATGTCGGTGCAGCCCTGCTGCTCGGCGATCAGCCGGTTCTTCACGTCCGGCTTGGGCAGCACCTTGGCGATCGACTCCGGGCGCAGGCCCATCCACTCGACGGTGGAGGCGTCCGCGCCCTCGCTCGCGATGATCCGGTCGTCGACCTGGCCGCCCTTGAGGCCCTGGGTGACCACGATCTTGTCCGGGTAGGCCTTGCGGACCGGGTCGGTGGACTGGTCCCAAGCGGCGTTGCGGACGAGCACCAGCTGCTTGCCGCGGTCGTAGGTCTCGATCTTGTACGGGCCGGAGGAGAACGGCCGCAGGTCGTACTGGGTGCCCTTGTCCTGGGACTGCGGCACGGGCGCGAAGGTCGGCAGGGTCGCGGTGTACGAGAACTCGGCGACCGGACGCTTGAGGTGGAAGACGATCGTCTTGTCGTCCGGGGTCTCGACGCCGGCCAGGTGCTCGCCGGTCAGCGGGCCCTTGTAGTTCTCGCCGCCCGCCAGGTACTGCTGGGCGTAGTCGGGGCCGCCGGTGAGGTCCGGGGCGAAGGAGCGCTCGACGTTGTACTTGATGTCGGCGGACTTGATCGCCGTGCCGTCCTCGTACTTGACGCCGTCCTTGAGGGTGAAGGCCCAGGTCTTCCCGCCGTCCGAGGAGCGGCCGAGGTCGGTGGCGAGGTCGGGGACGATCTCGCTGCCGGCGGCACCGGGTTCGGCCTTGAAGGTGACCAGGGTGCGGTAGAGCAGCCGGATGCCGAAGTCCATGTTCGGCATGGTCCAGTTGCGGGCCGGGTCGAGGTGGGCGAAGTCCTGGTTGGACAGCACGGTCAGGGTGCCGCCCTTGACCGGGGTGCCGCCGACGATGGATCCGGACGCGGCGCCCGGGGCCTGGGTGCTGCCGGCCGTGGTGCTGCCGCCGCTGTCGCTCTTGTCGTTCTTGCAGGCCCCGAGGCCGAGGGTGAGGGTCGCCGCGAGGGCCGCCGCGAGGGCGGCGTGGGTGCGCCTGGTCATGTTGCAACTCCGCTGTGGGGGGCCTGATCCGGCCGCTCCGCTGTGTGACCCGTAACATAGTAATGTGAAATTGCACTGCACAAGAGGTGACGCCACCCGTTACCGAGCTGTGTCCGTGCCCACGACCGTGCCGCACATCTCCCCAGCCCCGCCTAGGAGTTCACCGGTGACCACGCCCCCGACCGGCCTCAACACCGGGAGTCACGACCTCCCGGTCTCCCCCGCCCTCGCCGCCTTCATGGGCACCCAGTGGGCCGCCACCCCCCTCCCCGCCGACCTGCGCGTCCCCGGCCACCACCACTTCCCCGGCCGCCGCGCCCGCCTCTCCGCCGCCTTCCCCGGCGAACGGCTGATCGTCCCGGCCGGCCGGCTCAAGGTCCGCTGCAACGACCTGGACCACCGCTTCCGCCCGCACAGCGCGTACGTCTGGCTCACCGGACTCACCGGCGAGGACCAGGCCGACCACGTCCTCGTCCTCGAACCGGCCGGCCCCGAAGGCCACGAACCCGTCCTCTACCTGCGCCCCCGCTCCCCGCGCGACGGCGGCGAGTTCTACCGCGACCGCCGCTACGGCGAGTTCTGGGTCGGCTCCCGCCCCGACCTCGCCGAGGCCGCCCGGCTCACCGGGGTGCGCACCGAACACCTCGACGACCTCGACACGCTGCTCTCCGGCCCGCAGCCGCCCACCCGCGTCCTGGCCGGCACCGACGCGCGGGTGGACGAAGCCACCGGACGGCCCGGTGCCGGCACCGCCTCGGACGGCGAACTCGCCGCCGTCCTCTCCGAGTTGCGCCTGGTCAAGGACACCTGGGAGGTCGAGCAGCTGCAACTCGCCGTCGACCACACCGTCACCGGCTTCGAGGACGTCGTCCGCGCCCTGCCCACCGCACTGCGCCACCACCGCGGCGAACGCTGGATCGAGGGCGTCTTCGACCTGCGCGCCCGCGCCGAGGGCAACGGCACCGCCTACACCACCATCGCCGCCTCCGGCGCCCACGCCTGCGTCCTGCACTGGATCCGCAACGACGGCGCCCTCGACCCGAACTCCCTGCTCCTGCTGGACGCCGGCGTCGAAACCGACACCCTCTACGCCGCCGACATCACCCGCACCCTCCCGCTCTCCGGAACCTTCACCCCCGTCCAGCGCCAGGCCTACGACCTCGTCCTCGCCGCCCAGAGCGCCGGCATCGCCGCCCTGCGCCCCGGCGCCCGCTTCCGCGACTTCCACCGCGCCGCCATGCGGGTCATCGCCGAAGGCCTCGCCGACTGGGGCGTCCTGCGCATCCCCGCCGAACAGGCCCTCGCCGAGGACAACGGCCTCTACCGCCGCTACACCCTCTGCGGCAGCGGCCACATGCTCGGCCTCGACTACCACGACTGCGCCAAGTCCCGCGCCGACCGCTACCTCGACGGCACCCTGGAGGAAGGCATGGTCCTCACCGTCGAGCCCGGCCTCTACCTCCAGCCCGACGACGAAACCCTCCCCACCGAACTGCGCGGTCTCGGCATCCGCATCGAGGACGACCTCGTCATCACGCAGGACGGCGCCCACCTGATGTCGAGTGCCCTCCCCCGCACCGCCGACGCCATCGAGTCCTGGATGGCCACCCTGCTGAGCTGAGGAGTAGCCGGAGCGGACGATCAGGCCACCTCGGCGACTTCGACCTCGCCGCCGATGGCCGCGGCGTACGCCCGCAGGTTGTCCCTGCGAGCGACAACGCGCCCCGCCCGGCGCTCTACCCCCGCGCGCTGCTCCACAGGTCCGCGACGATCTGCTCCGCCGGGCCGGAGCGGGCCAGGTGGTGGGCCGTGCCGGCCCAGAGGTGCATGGCGGTGGTGTCTCCGCGGCGGGCGGCAGCGGCCCGCAGGGGGGCGGTGAGGTGGTGGACCTCGGGGTAGGCGGGCGGGGCGTACGGGCCGTGGCGGTCGATGAAGGCGTTGCGCAGGCCGCGGGCGGGGCGGCCGGTGAAGGCGCGGGTGACGGTGGTCTCCGGGAGTTCGGTGAGCGCCGCCCGGTGGGCGGCCGAGGCGCCGGACTCGTCCGAGCGCAGCAGCGCCGTCCCCAGCTGCACCGCGACCGCCCCGGCCCGCAGCGCCGCCGCGATCGCCGCGCCGTCCCCGAGACCGCCGGCGGCGATCAGCGGCAGCGCCGTCACCGCCCGTACCGCGGGCAGCAGTCGGAGCAGCGGCAGCTCCCCCGGCAGGTCCGCGGCGCGGTGGGTGGCCCGGTGGCCCCCCGCCTCCGGGCCCTGCACGCACAGCGCGTCCATCCCGGCCGCCTCCGCCGCCCGCGCCTCCTCGGGCGTGGTGACGGTCCCCACCTGCAGCGTCCCGGCCGCCCGGAACGCGGCCGCCTCCTCCGCCGTCGGCAGCCCGAAGGTGTACGAGACCACCGGCACCGGGTCGGCGAGCAGCGCGGCGAGCTTGGCGTCCCAGTCGTCCCGGTCCGGCCCGATCTCGGCCGGCAGCTCCACCCCCCACCGTTCGGCCTCGGGCCGCAGCCGCTCGCGGTAGGCGGCCACCGCCTCCCGGTCCCCGGGAGGGGCGGGGACGAAGAGGTTCACCCCGTACGGCCGTTCGGTCGACTTCCGCAGCAGCGCGATCTGTTCGACCATCGCCGCGGCGCTGCGGTACCCCGCCGCGAGGAACCCGAGCCCGCCGGCCCGGTTCACCGCGGCCGCGAGTTCCGGCGTGGAGGCGCCGCCCGCCATGGGCGCGGCGATCACCGGCACGGCGAGCGTTTCGAGGGCGGGACGGACGGCCATCGGTGGCTCCTCACGCTGCTGCGGGTACGGACGGCGTCCTCAGCCTACGCGCGGCGGATCAACCCCCGCCCGCGCGCCTCCCGCACCGCCGCCGTACGCGAGTCCACCCCCAACTTGGTGTAGATGTGCACCAGATGGGACTTCACGGTGGCCTGGCTCAGGTGCAGCCGCTGGCTGATCTGCTGGTTGGTCAGCCCGTCCGCGACCAGCCCCAGCACCTCGGTCTCCCGCGCGCTGAGCGCCGCCGCGGGCGTCCGCATCCGCTCCAGCAGCCGGTCGGCGACGCTGGGCGCCAGGGCCGAGCGTCCGGCCGCGGCGGCCCGGACGGCCTGCGCCAGTTCCTCCGGCGGCGCGTCCTTCAGCAGGTAGCCGGTCGCGCCGGCCTCCAGCGCGGGCAGGGTGTCGGCGTCGGTGTCGTACGTGGTGACGACCAGCACCCGCGGCGCGCCCGCCCGGGCGGTGATCGCGGCGGTGGCCTGCGCCCCGTTCATCGCCGAGCCGGGCCCGAACTGCAGGTCCATCAGCACCACGTCGACCTCCGGCCCGGCTGCCAGTTCGACGGCCCGCTCGGCGGTCGCGGCCTCCGCGACGATGGTGAAGTCCGGCTCGCTCTCCAGCACGGCGCGCAGCCCGGCCCGCACCACCGGGTGGTCGTCGGCGATCAGCAGCCGGATCACGGCGCCACCTCCGGGCTCGGAGCTTCGAGCCCGCCCGGCCCGACCGCGCCGACCGGCAGCTGCACCGCGACCGCCGTGCCCTCCCCCGGCGCCGACTCCACCGTGAAGCTCCCGCCGAGCGCCCGGGCCCTGGCCCGCATCGAGGGCAGCCCGAACCCCCCGTCCCCGCCCGCGCGGCCCGCGACCGCCGCCGGATCGAACCCGGCCCCGTCGTCGAACACGTCCAGCGCCACCTCGCCCTCCATGTAGCTGAGTGTCACCTCGGCCCGCGCGGCCTGCGCGTGCCGCACGGTGTTGCCGAGCGCCGACTGCGCGATCCGCAGCAGCGCCACCTCCTGCGCCGCCGGCAGCCGCACCGGGTCACCGGAGAGGTGCAGCTTCACCGGCAGGCCGGACTGCGCCGTCGTCGTCGCGCACAGCCGCTCCAGCGCGACCGGCAGCGAGTCGCCGTCCAGCGCGGGCGGGGTGAGCGCGCGGACGAACCGCCGGGCCTCGTCCAGGTTGTCCTGGGCGGCCTGCCGCGCCTGCTCGACGTACCCGGCGGCGGCCTCGGTGCGCTCGGGCAGGGCCCGCTGGGCCGCCCGCAGCAGCAGCTGGATGGAGCTGAGGCTCTGCGCCAGGGTGTCGTGGATCTCCCGGGCCAGGCGCTCGCGTTCGGCGAGCACTCCGGCCGTGTGGTGGGCGGCGGCGAGGTCGGCGCGGGCGGCGGTGAGTTCGTCGATGAGTCGGCGCCGCTCCTCGCTCTCCCGGTACAGCGCCTGGTAGCCGAGCACGGTGGCGGTGGCGACGGCCGCGCCGAGCGCGGGCCCGATCGAGGCGGCGAGGCTGAGGCTGTGCTGGTGCCAGGACCACGCGGCGATCGCCCCGGCGGCGGTCAGGGCGACGGCCACCGGCCCGCCGCGCCGCCCGAGCAGGTGCAGTTCCAGGAAGTACAGCGGGAAGGCCAGCCAGACCCCGTCCTGGGTGGCGAGCAGCACGCCCGCCCAGGTGACCCCGAGCAGGGCCAGCCAGAGCGCGGCCGCCCGGCGCGAGCGGCGGACGGCGGCCAGCTGCGGCCCGACGGCGTAGGCGGCTCCCATCGCGGTGGCCGCGGCGGCGACGGCGGCCGGGCCGCCGCCGGGCCCGGTACCGCCGGCGAGGACGGACCGGGCGACGGCGAGCACGAGCAGGCCCGCCACGAGCAGGTGCAGGCAGACCTGGAGGACGCGGGCGACGGGGGTGGTGCGGGATCGTTCGGTCGCCATCCCTCCAGCCTAAGTTCCGCCCACCGGCCCCGGCATCAATCAAAAGGTTGAGCTCCGCTTCTGCCCTTCGATGCCCAGGATGCAATCCGCGGCGCGATGCCCCGGAGCCCGGCGGTCCGCGACGGTGGGAGCGTCGGAAACACCGTGCCCGGCAGACACCCGTGCAGAGGAAGGCCACCGTGTTCGTCGCCTGGAGGGACCTGGGGTTCGCCAAGGGGCGGTTCGCCCTGATGGGAACCGTCATCGTGCTGATCACCGTGCTGGTCGGCCTGCTGTCGGGGCTGACCGCCGGGCTCGGCCGGCAGAACATTTCCGCGATCACCGGCCTGCCCGCCGACCACCTGGTGTTCGGCCGGCCGGCCGACGGGCAGAAGCTTTCCTTCACCGACTCCCAGGTCACGCCCGACCAGTGGCAGGCCTGGGCCCGCGAGCCCGACGTCACCTCCGCCCAGCCGCTCGGCATCACCACCACCAAGGCCGCCGCCGGAAAGCGCACCGCCGCACTCTCCGCCTTCGGCGTCCCGGACGGCTCCGGGCTGGCCCCCCAGGGCAGCCGGATCGCCCCCGGCCGGGCCGTGCTGTCGAAGACCGCCGCCGAGAACCTGGGCGGCCTCACTCCCGGCGCCGATCTCACCCTCGCCGGGCACCCGCTGCGGGTCGCCGCCGTCGACGGCGACGCCGCGTACAGCCACACCCCGGTGATCTGGACCAGCCTCACCGACTGGCAGCAGCTCGCCCCGGGCGGCGCCGGCCACGCCACCGTCATCGCCCTGACCACGGCGAACGGCGCCGACCTCGCCGCCGCCGACGCCCGCCACGGCACCGAGAGCCGCACCCGCGACGACGCCCTCGCCGCGATCGGCTCCTACACCTCGGAGAACGGCTCCCTCCAGCTGATGCGCGGCTTCCTGTTCGCCATCTCCGCGCTGGTGATCGGCGCGTTCTTCACCGTCTGGACGATCCAGCGCAGCGGCGACATCGCCGTCCTCAAGGCCCTCGGCGCCTCCACCCGCTACCTGCTGCGCGACGCCCTCGGCCAGGCGGTGCTGCTGCTGGTGCTCGGTACGGCCGTCGGCACCGCGATCGCGGCCGGCTTCGGCGCGCTGATCGGCTCCGCCGTCCCCTTCGTCCTGGACGCCCCGACCGTCCTGCTGCCCGCCGTCGTCATGATCGCCCTCGGCGCGGTCGGCGCGGCCCTGTCCATCCGCCGGATCACCTCCGTCGACCCGCTGACCGCTCTGGGGAGCGCACGATGACTCTGCACCTCGACCGCATCACGCTCACCTACCCGGACGGCGACGACCGGCTCACCGCCCTCGACCAGGTCTCGCTGACCGTCCCCAAGGGCTCCGTCACCGCCGTCGTCGGCCCGTCCGGCTCCGGCAAGTCCAGCCTGCTGGCGGTGGCCGCCACCCTGATCACCCCGGACTCCGGGCACGTCGTCATCGACGGCACCGACACCGCCGGCCTCGGCCGCGCCGAACTCACCGCCCTGCGCCGCACCCGGATCGGCATCGTCTTCCAGCAGCCCAACCTGCTGCCCTCGCTCACCGCCGTCGAACAACTCCAGGTGATGGCCCACCTCGACGGCCGTCCCCCGCGCGCAGCCCTCCCCCGCGCCCTGGACCTGCTGGACGCCGTCGGCCTGCGCGACCAGGCCGCCCGTCGCCCGCACCAGCTCTCCGGCGGCCAGCGTCAACGCATCAACATCGCCCGCGCCCTGATGAACGACCCCACGGTCCTGCTCGTGGACGAGCCCACCAGCGCCCTCGACCACGAACGCGGCGCCGCCGTCCTGGACTTGATCACCGACCTCACCCACCGCCGCGCCACGGCGACCATCCTGGTCACCCACGACCGCACCCACCTCACCGCCGTCGACCGGATCGCCGAAGTCCACGACGGAAGGCTGACGGTGCTGTCAGCGGTCTGAGCTACTTCTTGGCGGCAAGCACGTCGTCCACCGCGAGCGTCACCGGCGCTCCGATCGACTCCGGCAAGGTGAACGACTGACCCCGGTGGTGGACGGCGTGCACGCGGTACTCGTCGTCCTGCGGCTCGGTCAGCACCAGGACGCGCTGGTTCGTGCGGTCCACGATGACGTAAACGGGTACCCCAGCCGTGGCGTACACGGTGGGTTTCCGCTTCAGATCATCACTCAGGTTCGATGAGGTGACCTCCAGTACGAGACGGAAGACCGCTGGGTCGTAACAGTTGTACTCGATCAGGTGGTCATCGATGTCGGAGTCAACGATCGACAGATCGGGCACGGCATAGTCCGATGGCCCAGTCGGCAACCAGATCCCGACGTTCTGCAGGACGTCGACCTCGTCCCCGTCGAGGCCGGCCGCGAACAGCACCCGCATGAGGCGGCTCAGCGACCTGCCGTGCGAAGCATTCGGCAGTGGCGTCACGGTGATCTGGCTCCCGACGATCTCGACCCGGTGCCCGGCGAACTGGTTGGAGATCAGCTCGGCGGCTTCGAGCAGCGTCGGCTGCTCCATGGGCTCTTCCACTGCTGCGGCGGACACGGAATTCCTCCTGACTGCCGATGTCGGGACCATCATCGTAGGACCCGGGCACCCCCGACGCCCGATCCTCCGTATTCACCCGAAGGGGCGGTTCAAGCCCCTACCGGGCCCGCAGCCGCAGGGCCGGGCGGTCCGCTTCCGCCGCCTCGTCCTGGCCGGCCCACAGCGAGCGGACGTGGCTGAGGTGGCGGGTCATGCAGGCCTCGGCCGCCTCCGCGTCGCCGGAGATCATCAGGTCCAGCAGCTCCAGGTGCTCCTCCGCCGAGGACACCAGCTCGCCGCGCTCGTCCAGCCGGTTCAGCCCGTACAGCCGGGACCGCTTGCGCAGGTCGCCGACCACGTCGACCAGCCGCGCGTTGCCGGCCAGGCCGAGCAGGTCGAGGTGGAACTGCCGGTCGGCCTCCAGGTAGCCGATCAGGTCGTGCTTGCGGGCGGCGGCGACGATCGCCTCGGCCTGCGGGCGCAGCCGCTCCAGCTGGTCCTTGCTCGCCGCGCGGGTGACCCGGCCGACGGTCGGGACCTCGATCAGGGCGCGGATCTCGGTGTAGTCGTCCAGGTCTCGCTCGGTGAGCTCGGTGACCCGGAAGCCCTTGTTGCGGACGGCTTCGACCAGGCCTTCGCGGGCGAGGTCGAGCATGGCCTCGCGGACCGGCGTGGCGGAGACGCCGAAGTCGGCAGCGAGGGCGGGTGCCGAGTACACGACGCCGGGGCGCAGTTCGCCGGAGATCAGGGCGGCCCGGAGTGCGTGGGCGACCTGGTCGCGAAGCCGCTCCTGGACGGAGATCAGGGTGCGGGATTTGAGGTCGGCCATAGTGTTCCTCCGGGTGGGTGCAGAACCCCAGCGTACAATGTCACGTTACGGTGCGTGCGCAACCGTCCGTGATTCGAATGCCTCCCGGGCCTGCCGACGCTCATGGTGGCAGCGGCCGTCGGCCGTGACAACGGCCGACGGCACACGATCTGCCCCACCCACGGCTATGCCCGGCGGAACTGCCCGACCAGCGAGGTCAGGCTCGCCGCGCCGTTCCCGGCCTCCACGGCCCGCCGGAACGCCGCCTCCAGGACGGCCGGCAGCGCGCCGTCGACCCCGGAGGCCTCGGCGGTGTGCCGGACGTGCTCGATGCCGGCGAGCCCCATCGCCACCCGGTCGACGTCCCCGCGGTGGTCCCCGGCGGCGATCCGCGGCGCGTAGAAGGCCTGGAAGCCGGCCATCGAGGCGGCGGTCGAGCTCAGATAGGGCAGGAACTCCTCGGCCGAGATGCCGTTGGCCTCGGCGATCGCGGTGGCGTGCAGGTAGCCGACCAGGGAGGTCCAGAACAGGTCCATCTGGATCTGGTAGTACAGCTGCGCCAGCCCGGGGTCGTCGCCGCGGTAGTCGGCGCCGGTCAGCACCTCCAGGGCCACCCGGTGCCGCTGGAACGGCTCGACCGGGCCGCTGTAGAAGGTGGACGATTCGGGGCTGCCGATGCCCGAGGGCGGGGTCTGCACGCCGCCGGTCAGGTGCCCGGCCCCGCGGTCGGCGAGCCACGCCGCGACCTCGCGGGCCCGCTGCGGGGTGTCGGAGGTGAGGTTGGCGAAGACCTTCCCCTTCAGGGCCGGCTCCGCCTGCTCCAGGATCGCGAACACCGCGTCGTAGTCGGTGAGGCTGAGCACCACCAGCTCGTTGGCCGCCACCGCCGCCTCCACACTCGGCGCCAACTCGGCTCCCCGGGCGACCAGTTCGGCGGCCCGCTCGGGCGTACGGTTCCACACCGTGACGGCGTACCCGGATTCCAGGTACGCCCCGGCCATGGCCTGCCCCATCGGGCCGAGCCCGATCACCGTCACGGACCTCGCGGCGGAACCGGCGGAACCAGCGGACACGGCGGACGACGTAACAGACACAGCAGCAGATCCCCTCGATTGGAACGAACGCTCTACCCAGAGCGACGGGGTCGACGTTAGCACAGTCCTAGAACGAACGCTCTACCCAGATCCTCGACTAGGATTCCCCCGTGAAGACGTCCGAGAAGACCACCACCGTCGGCACCCGCGAGCGGATCATCCGGGCCACCTCCCGCCTGCTCCAACGCCAGGGGTACGAGGGCACCGGAATCAAGCAGATCTCCCGTGAGGCCGAGGCCACGCTCGGCTCCGTCTACCACTTCTTCCCGGGCGGGAAGCAGGAGTTGGCCGCCGAGGCGATCCGGCACGGGGACGAGGAGTTCGCCGTC
This sequence comes from Streptomyces sp. 1114.5, assembly GCF_003635085.1. Taxonomy (NCBI): domain Bacteria; kingdom Bacillati; phylum Actinomycetota; class Actinomycetes; order Kitasatosporales; family Streptomycetaceae; genus Streptomyces; species Streptomyces sp. 1114.5. Next base: position 3,591,670 of record NZ_RBXE01000001.1, on the reverse strand, counting down.
CTGCTGCGCGCCGGGCTGGGCTCCTCCGAGGACCTGGGCGAGGCGGTGAACGCCTGCACCCGGTTGCTCGCCCACGAGCTGCGCGCCTCCGACTGGCAGGACGGCTGCCCGATCACCACCACCGCCCTGGAGACGGTCGGCCGGGTGCCCGTCATCGAGCAGGCCGTGACCGAGGCCTTCGCCAACTGGCAGGCCATCGTGGCGGAGCGGCTGCGCGCCTCCGGCATCGCCGAGCAGGACGCCCGCGAACTGGCCGGCACGGTCATCAACACCCTGGAGGGCGCCGAGCTCGCCGCCCAGGTCGCCCGCAGCGAGGAGCCACTGCTGGTCACCGGCCGACACCTGGCCCGCCTGCTCGCCGGCTACTGCTGACGCCCGGCCCGCTGCCGACGCCTTCCCGAGAACGCAAAGAAGCCGGCCCGGCGGGGGATCCCTTCCCGCCGGGCCGACTCCAGCCTCACAACCAGGCCTGCGAACGCCTACGCCTGCGCCTGCGCCTGCCGGTACACCTCCGCCGCGACCGCCAGGTCCTCCCAGGCCATCCCGACGCTCTTGAAGAACCGCGGCCGCCCGGCCGGCACCAGCGCGTCCCCGCGCACCAGTTCGGCGAGGTTCCACAGCTGCCGCCCGGTGACCCCCGCCAGCAGCAGGTCCCCGGCCTCCCGGGCCGCGACCGACCGCGCCTCCACGTACAGCTCGGCCCGCCCGACCAGCGCCCCGTCCACCTCCCGCGCGTCCGGCTCGTGCGAGCCGACCGCCGCCACCGCCGCGTGCGCGGGCACCAGGGTGCCGTCGAACAGCGGGGTGCGCGCGGTGGTGCAGCAGACCACCAGGTCCGCCTCCGCGACGGCCTCCGGCCCGCCGACGGCGGCCGCCAGGCCGAGCCCCCGGCCGTACGCCGCCAGCGCCTCGGCCCGACCGGCGTGCCGCGCCACCACCGTGAGCCGGCTCAGCGGCCGCACGGCCAGCAGCGCGTCCAGGTGCCCGTACGCCTGCGGCCCGGAGCCGAACAGCACCAGGTGCCGTGCCTCCGGCACCGCCAGCCGGCGCAGCGCCGCCGCGGTGACGGCGGGCGTGCGCAGCGCGGTGAGCGCGGCGCCGTCCAGCAGCGCGAGCGGTTGCAGGGTGGGCCCGTCCAGCAGCAGGTAGCTGCCGGTGATCCGGGGCAGGCCGCGCGCCGGGTTGACGGGCGCGACCCCGGCGATCTTCACGCCCGCGTACGACCCGTCGGCGGCCGGCATCATCAGCAGCTCGCCGGCGGGCACCGGCACGGCCGACCGGGCGGGTGCCGCCTCCGGGTCGAACCCGTTCAGCAGCACCCGCTCGATCGCCCCCACCGCCTCGGCGGGCCCGACCCCGCCGGTGCCCGGCACGGCGTACTGGAGCGGCACAACCGCCGTACCGGGCAGCGCAGTCGGACTCGAAGGAGTCACACCCGGAACCGTCACTCCCGACCCGTCCGGACTCACAGGAGGAACCCCGTCCCCAGTTCGTCGTCCGCGTCCAGCACGAACCCGTGCTCCCCGGTGCGGAAGGCCGTCCCGCCGACCTCGGTGACGACGCCCTCCCCCGACGGGTCGCCGCCGGGGAGCACTCGACCGGTGAACACCGTCCCGATGACGGACTCGTGCCGCAGGATCTCCCCAGGGGTCAGCCGGCCCTCTGCGGCGAGCACGGCGAGCCGGGCTGAGGTGCCGGAGCCGCAGGGCGAGCGGTCGATCTGCCCGTCCGCGAACACGGTGACGTTCCGCTGGTTCAACATCCCGTCCGCCAAGGGCAGTTCGTCGTGGAGGATCACCCCGTACACCCCCGACAGCCGGGCGTCAGTCGGGTGCGCCACCGCCTCCGCGCCGGCCAGCGCCGCCCTGATCTCCCGCCCCACAGCGGTGAGTTCGGGCAGTCGGGCCGGCTCCACGGCAAGCCCCAAGGCCGACGCCGGCACGGAGACGTAGCAGGCGCCGGAGTGCGCCACCGCCACCTCGACCGTCCCCCGCGAGGTCTCCACCGGCAGCTTCAGCGCGCTGACCCGGGTGGGCACGTTGCGGAAGGTCACCCCGGTGGTGCGCCCGCCGGCCCGGTGCACCAGTGCGGTGACCCGCCCCGAGGGCACGTCGATCCGGACCCGCGCCACGCCGTCCTCGGGGGCCCGGACCAGGCCGGACTCCACCGCCCACGCGCCGAGCGCGATGGTGCCGTGCCCGCAGGCCGTCGAGTAGCCGTCCTTGTGCCAGAACAGCACGCCGAGATGGGCCTCGTCGTCGTCCGACGGCACCAGGAACCCGCCGTACATCCCGGCGTGTCCGCGCGGTTCCCGGGTGAGCAGCTGCCGGATCTCGTCCAGCGCGCTCGGCCGGGGCGCGGTGGCGCTGCCGCCGGCGCCGAGCGCGATGGCCCGCCGCTCGGCGACGGTGTCGCCGGGGATCGGCGGCGTGCCGTCGAGCACGATCCGGAACGGCTCGCCGGCCGTGTGGTAGTCGACCGTCCGCACGAACATCAGAGCGCGCCTCCGCCCGGCAGCACGCTGACGGTCCGGCCGGCGGTGTAGAAGTCCAGTGCCGCCTGACCCTGTTCGCGCTCGCCGTGGCTCGCGCCCTTGGCCCCGCCGAAGGGCAGGTGGAAGTCGACGCCGCTGGACGGGGCGTTGACCCGGATCATGCCCGCGTCCAGCCGGTCCGCGGCGGCCAGCGCCACGTCCAGGCTGCGGGTGTGCACCGAGGTGGCGAGGCTGTGCGGGGTGTCGTTGGCGAGCGCGATCGCCTCGTCCAGGTCGGCGGCGGCGTGCAGCACGGCGATCGGGCCGAAGAACTCCTCGCGGGCCAGCGGGTGTTCGGCCGGTACGTCGGCGAGCAGGGTCGGCTCGACGTACCAGCCGACCCGTTCGGGCACGCCGCCGCCGGTGAGCACGGTCGCGCCGGCTTCGACGGCCGAGTCCACCGCGCCGGTCAACCGGTCCCGGGCCCCGGAGTTGACCACCGGGCCGCACACCGAGTCGTCCACCGCCGCCAGCGCCTTGACCAGTGCCTCGCGCAGCGGCTGGTACGCGGCGCCGACCGCGATCACCCGGCTGGTGGCGGTGCACTTCTGCCCGGCGTACCCGGCGATGGCGGCGGCGATGTGCGTGGCGGCCAGCTCCAGGTCGGCGTCCGGCAGCACCAACGCGGCGTTCAGCCCGCCGAGTTCGGCCTGGACCGGCACCCCGCGCTCGGTCGCCGCCCGCACCACGGCCCGGCCGACGCCGGTCGAGCCGGTGAAGGAGACCACGTCCGCCGTCTCGACCAGCGCCGCGCCCTCCTCCGCCCCGCCGGGCAGCACGGTGAACACGTCCTCCGGCAACCCGGCCCCCCGGGCCAGCTCCGCCAGCCGCAGCGCGCACGCCGTCGCCTCGGGCGCCGGCTTGAGGACGGCCGTGTTGCCGACCGCCAGGGCCGGCGCCGCCTTCCAACTCGGGATCGCCAGCGGAAAGTTCCAGGGCGCGATCAGCCCGGCCACCCCGTACGGGCGGCGCCGGGTGAACAGCAGTCCGGGCCCGGCGGCGGTCTCGTGCACCGCCCCGGACGGCGTGTACGGCGCCTGCGCGTAGTAGCGCCAGATCGCCGCCGTCCGGGCGACCTCGCCGCGGGCCTCGGCGAGCGGCTTGCCGACCTCGCGCACGATCAGCGCGGTCAGCTCCTCCGCGTGCGCCTCGATCGCGTCCGCGATCCGGCCGAGCGCCGCCGACCGGGCGGCCGCCCCGGCGGCGAGCCAGCCGGTCTGCGCCGCCCGGGCCCGGCCGACGGCGGCCCGCACGGCCTCGGCGCCGGGTTCCTCGACGGCGAGCACCAGGTCGGTGGGGTCGGCGGGGTTGTACGAGGTGATGGTCACAACTGGCAGCCCTTCGGGGGTGGTTCAGCAGGCACGGGCAACGCGGGTGCTGCTCGGAGCAGGGCTCTGCTCGGAGCAGGGCTCTGCTCGGAGCAGGGCTCGCCTCAGAGCAGGAAGCCCGCCGGGAACGGGTCGCTCGGGTCGAGGAAGTACTGGGCGGTGCCGGTGACCCAGGCCCGCCCGGTGACGGTGGGCACCACGGCGGGCCGCCCGGCGACCTCGGTCTCCTCGACCAGCCGCCCGATGAAGGTCGTGCCGATGAAGGAGTCGTTGCGGAAGTCCTGCCCGAGCGGCAGCTCGCCGCGCGCGTGCAGTTGGGCCATCCGCGCGGAGGTGCCGGTGCCGCAGGGCGAGCGGTCGAACCAGCCGGGGTGGATGGCCATGGCGTGCCGGGAGTGCTCGGCGGTGGAGCCGGGCGCCAGCAGCTGGACGTGGTGGCAGCTGTGGATGGACGGGTTCTCCGGGTGCACCGGCCGGTCGGGGCCCGCGTTGATCGCGTCCATCAGGGCGAGGCCGGCGTCCAGGATCTCCTGCTTGCGCTCGCGTTCGAAGGGCAGCCCGAACCGGTCGAGCGGCAGGATGGCGTAGAAGTTGCCGCCGTAGGCGAGGTCGTAGCTCACGGTGCCGTAACCGGGCACCTCGATCTTGCGGTCCAGCGCGACCGAGTAGGACGGCACGTTGTGGATGGTCACCGCCTTGGCGGCGCCGTCCTCGACCTGCACCTCGGCGACCACCAGCCCGGCCGGGGTGTCCAGCCGTACGGTGGTGACCGGCTCGACCACCGGCACCATCCCGGTCTCGACCAGCACGGTGGCGACGCCGATGGTGCCGTGCCCGCACATCGGCAGCAGCCCGGAGACCTCGATGTAGAGCACCCCGAAGTCGGCGTCCGGCCGGGTCGGCGGCTGCAGGATGGCGCCGCTCATCGCCGCGTGGCCGCGCGGCTCGTACATCAGCAGGGTCCGGAAGTGGTCCAGGTGCTCCTGGAAGTGCACCCGGCGCTCGGCCATGGTGGCCCCGGGGATGATGCCGAAGCCGCCGGTGATCACCCGGGTCGGCATGCCCTCGGTGTGCGAGTCGACGGCATGGAACACATGACGGCTCCGCATGGGTCACAACTCCCGTACAGGTTCTGGTGGTTGGTGGGGCCTGGCCGGCTGCCCCCGCAGCCGGCCGGGAAGTCGGGCGCGGCCAGGACACGCCCCGGGGCAGGCCTTACGCCAGACCCTCGGCCAGCGCCTTCTCGGTGGCGGCGCGCACGGCCGCCTCGACCTCCGGGGTGAGCGGCAGCCGCGGCGCCCGGGCCGGCCCGCCGGGGCGCCCGGCGATGTCCATGGACAGCTTGATGGCCTGGACGAACTCGGTCTTGGAGTCCCACCGCAGCAGCGAGTGCAGCGACTTGTACAGCGGCAGCGCGGTCTCCAGGTCGTGCTTGACCGCGGCGTCGTAGAGCGCGACCGAGGCCTCGGGCAGCGCGTTCGGGTAGCCGGCGATCCAGCCGACCGCGCCGGCCAGCGCCAGCTCCAGCAGCACGTCGTCGGCGCCGATCAGCAGGTCCAGCCCGGGGGCCAGCTCGGCGATCTCGTACGCCCGGCGGACGTCGCCGCTGAACTCCTTGACCGCGACGATCGAGCCCTCGCCGTGCAGCTGGGCGAGCAGCGCCGGGACGAGGTCCACCTTGGTGTCGATCGGGTTGTTGTAGGCGACGATCGGCAGGCCCGCCTTGGCGACCTCGGCGTAGTGCGCCCGCACCGAGGCGTGGTCGGCCCGGTAGGCGTTCGGCGGCAGCAGCAGGACGGAGCCGGCGCCGGCCTCGGCCGCCTGCTCGGCCCAGCGGCGGGACTCGGCGCTGCCGTACGCGGCGACCCCGGGCATGACCCGGGAGCCGTCGCCGGCCGCCTCGACCGCGACCTCGACGACCCGGGCGCGCTCCTCGGCGGTGAGCGTCTGGTACTCGCCCAGCGAGCCGTTGGGGACGACGCCCTCGCAGCCGGAGTCGATCAGCCAGCGGACGTGCTCGGCGTAGGCGTCGTAGTCGACGGAGAGGTCCGGGCGCAGCGGGATCGTGGTGGCGACCATGATGCCGCGCCAGGGACGGTTGGTGTCGTGCTGGGTGATGGACACGTGCAACTCCTTGGTGAGGTGTGACATTTTATAGGAGCGGACAGGCCGGAGACAAGGTCCCCGACCGACCCGTTCGACAACAGGCCGAGCGGCCGAGCGGCAGGCCCTACCCCGGCGACGGCCCCGCCGCCAACTGCGAGAGCGGCACCGGGCACCCCAGCGGCCGCCGATCCGGCCCCGAGGCCGAACCCGCCCCCGCCAGACAGGCCACCGCCGGCCCGCACATCCGCCCCTGGCACCAGCCCATCCCGGCCCGGGTGAGCAGCTTGACGGTGCGCGGATCCCCCACGCCCAGCTCCTCCACCGCCTCCCGGACCGCCGAGACCGGCACCTCCTCGCACCGGCAGACGTCGGTGTCCGGACGCAGCCACCCGGTCCAGCCGGGCCCGGGCCGGTGCGCGGCGGCCATCAGCTCGGCGAAGGCCCGCAGCCGCGCCCGGCGGCGCAGCAGCGCGGCCGCCGGCAGCGCCCCGGACACCGCGTGCGCGGCCAGTTCGCCCTCGGCGAGCGCCAGGTCCGCGCCGCCGACGCCGTTGGTCTCCCCCGCCGACCAGAGGCCGGGCACGCTGGTGCGCAGCCGGGCGTCGACCTCCAGCGCAACCGCACCGTCCGGCCCGGTCCGGGTCCGCGCCCCCAGCTCGGTGGCGAGGTCGATCTGTGGCAGCAGGCCGTGGCCGACGGCGAGCGCGTCGCAGTCGATCCGCCGCTCGGTGCCGGGCACCGGCCGCCAGTCGGCGTCCAGCCGGGCGACCGTGACGCCGGTGACCCGGTCCGTCCCGTGCGCCTCGACCACGGCGCTGCGCGGCCGCAGCCGTACGCCGTGCCGCAGCAGCGCGCCGCCGTGCCCGGCGCCCTCCACCAGCTTGCCGGGGACGCCCGCGAGCACTCCGGGGCGCCGCGCGTACCCGAGGTAGGCGGTGGCCTCGACCACCGCGGGCACCTCGGCCCCGGCGGTGACCAGCGAGGACGCCGCCGCGAGCAGCAGCGGTCCGCTTCCGGCGACCACGATCCGCCGCCCGGGCAGTACGAGCCCGGCCTTGAGCATCGCCTGCGCGCCGCCCGCGGTGACCACTCCGGGCAGGGTCCAGCCGGGGAACGGCAGTTGCCGCTCGTACGCGCCGGTGGCGAGCAGCACCGACCGGGCCCGGACGGTGGCCCGGTCGGTGCTCTCCGGCCCGCGTGTGACGTGCACCGCGAAGCCGTCCCCGGTGCGCTCCAGCGCCCAGACCTGGTGCCCGCCGCGGAAGGCGGCCGCCCCGGACCGTTCGTGGGCGGCGAGCCGGTCGGCCAGGCCGGTGTAGGCGGACCAGTGGTGGTGCAGCCGGTCCGGGCGGGCCGCGCCGAGGCCGGGCGCCGGGTGGCGGTAGTACTGCCCGCCGGTGCTCGACCCGCCGTCCAGCAGGACGCACCGCAGCCCGAGGTCGGCGGCGGTGACGGCCGCGGCGAGCCCGGCCGGGCCTGCGCCGACCACCGCGAGGTCGAACAGCGAATCGTCAGACGGCGAGGTCGGCACGGCCGTGGCCCTCCTGGGTGGTGACGGTGGTGCCGGGCTCGGCGGGCAGCAGGCAGGTGCGCTGGTTGGGGCGGCCGTTCACGACGGCCAGGCAGTCGAAGCAGGCGCCGATCCCGCAGAACGCCCCGCGCGGCTTCCCGCCGACCCTGGTGGTGCGCCAGGCGAGCACGCCGTCGGCCCAGAGCGCGGCGGCGATGGACTGCCCGGGCAAGGCGGGGACGGGCCGCCCGTCGAACTCGATGTGGTGGGCGGGCCCGGGCTCGGCCTCGACCAGCCCGGCGGGGGTGCGGCGGCGCATCGGCGGCTTCTCCAATCCAGGACGGAATCTCATACGGGGCGGTGACGGGGCGGTGGCGGGGCCGGTCTCACCGGCCGGGAACCGGTCTCACCCGGCCGGGAACCGGTCCGCCCGGAACGGCGCGAGGTCCTGCTCCGGCTGCTTGCCGGCGAGCTGCTCGCTGATCAGCAGTCCGGTCGCCGGAGCCAGCCCGATGCCGGCCCCCTCGTGCCCGCACGCGTGGTACAGCCCGGCCACCCGGGGGTCCGCGCCGATCGCCGGCAGGTGGTCCGGCAGGTACGGGCGGAAGCCCCGGTAGGCCCGCATCACGGCGACCTCCGCGAGCACCGGGAAGAGCTCCGCGGCCTGGACGGCCAGTCGGCGCAGCACCTCCTGGGAGAGGGTGCGGTCGAAGCCGACCCGTTCCCGGCTGGCGCCGATCAGCACCGGCCCGCCCGGGGTGCCCTCGATCACGGCGGAGGTCTCCAGCCCGGCCGAGCTGCTGGCCACGTTGGCCACGTAGTCGGCGGCGTAGACCTTGTGCCGGACGACCCGCGGCAGCGGTTCGGTGACCAGCACGAAGCCGCGCCGGGGCATCACCGGCAGGTGCACCCCGGCCAGCGCGGCCAGTTCACCGCCCCAGGTGCCGGCCGCGTTCACCACGGCGGGTGCGGCCAGCCGGCGGCGGTCGGTGCGCACACCGCGCACGGCGCCGTCCGGCCCGCGGTCCACGGCGGTCACGGTCTCCCCGGTGATCAGCTCGGCGCCCATCCGGCGGGCCGCGAGCAGCAGCCGGGCAGCGGCGAGGGCGGGCTGGACCTGGGCGTCCTGGGGGTAGTGGAAGCCGCCGGCCAGGTCGGGGGCGAGGTGCGGCTCCAGTTCGTGCAGCCGCTCGCCGGGGACCTCCTCGGCGACCACCCCGACGGCGCGCTGGCCCTCCGCGAAGGCCCGCAGCGCCTCCTGCCCGGCGGCGGTGGAGGCGACCACCACGCCACCCTTGGGCTCGTACTCGACGGCCGCGCCGAGCTCGTCGGCGAGTTCGCGCCAGAGCCGCGCACTGAGCAGTGCGAGGTCGAGTTCGGGGCCGGGCTCCTTGTCGGAGACCAGCACGTTGCCCTCGCCCGCGCCGGTGGTGCCGCCGGCCACCGGCCCGCGGTCCACGACGGCGACGGCGAGCCCGGCGCGGGCGGCGTAGTAGGCGCAGGCGGCGCCGACCACTCCGGCGCCGACCACGACGACGTCCAGGGGAGGTCTCTGGGTCTTCAGCACGCCAGTAATATGTCACATGCCATCAACCCTGCCAAGACCACCCGCCGAAACCCGGGGGAGCCCCCGACCAGCGAAAAGCCCCGGCCCGCCGCTCGGAAGCGACGGGCCGGGGCTCACGAAGGCCTACGCCGGCCACGACGGCCTACGACGGCTCACCGGCTCAGGTGATGTCGTCCATCTGCTCGTGGCGGGCGCCCGGCACCGGGGCGCTGCTCGCCGTCGGCGCCGCCGACGCCCGGACGGCCTCCGCACCGGCCACCGGCTGCACGGACAGGTCCAGGTGCGAGGCCTCCTCGTCGTCCAGCCCCGCGTCCGGGTTGCGCCGCGCCTTCCGCTTGTCGTTGAAGAGCGCGATCGCCACGGCGATGAAGTACAGCGCCCAGATCGGCGCCGACAGCAGCAGCATGCTGACCGGGTCGGCGCCCGGGGTGGCGAACGCCGCGAACACGGTGATGGCCATGACCATCCCGCGCCACCAGCCGAGCAGCCGCCTGCCGGTCACGATGCCGACCAGGTTGAGCATCACCAGCAGCAGCGGGAACTCGAAGGCCAGACCGAAGACCAGCACCATCCGGGTGGCGATGTCGAAGTAGTCCTCGGGCGGCAGGATCGGCGTCGTGTCGCTCGGGGTGAACGAGATCAGCATCTCGACCATGGTCGGCATCACCATGATCGCGCAGCCCACGCCCGCCAGGAACAGCGGGGCGCCGCAGACCATGAAGAGGATCGCGTACTTCTTCTCGTGCCGGTGCAGACCGGGCGCCACGAAGGCCCACACCTGGTACAGCCAGACCGGGACGGCCGCGACCACGCCGGCCGTCAGCGCGACCTTCAGCATCCAGTTGAAGCCCGCGGTGAGGCCGATGTTGGACACCTGGGCGCAGCGCCCGTGGTAATGGTCGGCGGCCACCTTGGTGTTGCACTGCGGCAGCGGCTGGAGCAGGAAGTGCTCGATGTCCTTGTGGAAGACCGCCGCGATGGCCGCGAACAGCACGATCGCCAGGACCGACTTCACCACGCGGTTGCGCAGTTCCCGCAGGTGGTCGGCGAGGGCCATCCGCCCCTCAGGGTCCTTTGGCGCCTTCGACGCCTTGGAGAGCTTGCTCAACCCCGGTCCTCAACTCGTGCGTCGAGGCCCGCCGGTCGACGGGCCTGCGTGGTCGTGTGCGTCGCGTGCGCCGTGTGCGTCGCGCTCAAGGCCGACGCTCGCCGTCGGCCCCGGACTCCCCGTCCGAACGCATCGCCTTGGCCTCGCTCTTCAGGATCCGCAGCGACTGGCCCAGCGACCGCGCCACCTCCGGCAGCCGCTTGGCTCCGAACAGCACGATGGCGACTACCACGATCACGACGATCGCGGTCATCGAGATGCGCATGGCCGACCACCTTCAGTCATGGCGGCCCGACGGGCCGTCCGCTGCGGATGGTAACCGCTGCGGATGACGCCACGACGACGGCCGCCCGAACAGGACAGCGGCCCCCGGTACACGGTTCTCAGGAGCCATCTGAGAGCGTAACCCGCCCCTACCTCCGCGCAGCAGCCCCCGTACCGCGAACGGTTTCGCCGTGCTACGGGCCGCGGGCGCCGCGCCAGGGCGCTACGCCCGGCCCGGCACCGCCTCCGCGAGGTCCTCCGCCGCCGAGGCCAGCGCCCGCGAGGCCGCGTCCACGCCCTTGGCGAGCGTCCGCACGTCCAGCCAGAGCCGGATCGCGAGGACCCCCAGGACCAGCAGGCCCGCCGTGGCGAGCAGGACGGCGGCGACGAGCATCCAGGACATGCGCCCCACCCTATACGGGCCCCGAGCGGGGCCCGCCCCGACTCCTACCCCAGCTCGCCCCGCCCGCTACCCCCCGCTCACCCCGCCCGCTACCCCTCCGCCGGCACGAGCCGCATGGTGCGGACCCCGGCCCCGGTGAGCGCCTCGACGATCTTCTCCCCGGCCTGCTTGCGCACCGCCGCCCCGCACTGCGGGCAGCCGAAGCTGTAGTGCGCCTGGGCCGGGGTGCGCCCCAGGGTCAGCCGGAACTCCTCGGCGGGCAGCTCCACCTTCTCCCGGCACTCCGAGCAGTACACCTTGAATCTGGTCCCGGGTTCCACCGCTCAGACCTGCCCCTCCCCGTAGGCGGCCAGCGCCTCGCGCGCGGCCGAGCGCGCCTGCTCGGCCGGCTCGGGCGGCGAGACGATCCGGCCGTCCCGGCCCAGCCGCAGCGCCAGCGGGCGCAGCTGGGAGGGGTCGGCGCTGCGCAGGGTGATCCGCAGCCCGCCGTCGGGCAGTTCCTCGGCCCGGTCGTGGGTGTAGTACTCGGCGACCCAGCGTCCGGCGGAGGAGACCTCGATGACGACCTCGGGGTCGTCGGCCGCCGGGTTGACCAGCCCACCGCTGAGGTCGCGCGGCTCGCGCCGGGGCGGGTCGGCGGGTACGTCCAGGACGCGGATCTCGGCGACCCGGTCGAGCCGGAACATCCGGTGGTCCTCGGAGGTGCGGCACCAGGCTTCGAGGTAGGTGTGGCCCTCGGTGAGCAGCCGGATCGGGTCGACCTCGCGCTCGGTCATGCCGCCGCGCCCGTGCGAGTAGTAGCGCAGCCAGAGCCGGCGGCCCTCACTGAGCGCCCGGTCGATGTCGGCGAAGACGTGGCTCTCCGCCTCGAAGGTCACGCCGACGCGGGCGCTGCCCTCGGCGCTCTCCCCCGCCGCGTTCTCGATCTTGGCGACGGCCCGGGTCAGCGCCTCCCGGTCCCCGGCCCGCAGCCCGGGCAGTCCGGCGACCGCGCGGGCGGCCACCAGCAGCGCGGTGGCCTCGTCGGCGGCCAGCCGCAGCGGCTGGGCCACGTCGTCGACGTTGTGCCACCAGATCCGCTCGCCGTCGGTGTCGATGTCGAGCAGGTCGCCGCCGCGGAAGCTGGTGCCGCACATCGGCAGCACGTTGAGGTCCCCGATCAGCTCGCGCTCGCTGATCCCGAAGGCCCGGGCCACCTCGGCGACCTCGGCCCCGGGCCGCTCGCGCAGGTAGGTGACCAGCGACAGCATCCGTCGCGTCTGGTCGATTGCGTTACTCATGCCCGAACGTCCTCCGAGTCCAGCCCCGCGACCGCCCGCAGCCGGTCGATCACATCCGCCCGCAGCTCCTCCGGCCCGAGCACCACCACGTCCGGCCCGAACTCCGCGAGGTCGGCGCCCAGACCGTTGCCGTACGGGATCTCCAGCTCGTCCCAGACCTCGTCCACCCGGGTGCTGGCCAGCGCCTTGGTGCGCAGCGGGAAGCCCGCGCCCCGCCGGACCCGCACGGTGGCGGTGGCGGTGGCGCCCTCGCCGGCGAACTTCGCCACGGTGGCCCGGACGTCCACGTGCTCGGGCACGGTGCCCAGGAAGGCCCCGTTCTTCGCCCGCACCTTGCCGGTGATCCGGCTGAGCCGGAACACCCGGGCGTCGCCGCGGTCGCGGTCGTACCCGGCCAGGTACCAGTGCCCGCGCCAGCACTCCAGCGCCCACGGCTCGACGCTGCGCTGCTCGACGGCGGCGGCGCCGGCCTTGCGGTACTCGAAGGTGACGGGGCGGCGGTCCCGGGCGGCGGTGAGCAGCGGCTCGAACGCGGCCTCCCGGGCGGGGATGCGCGGCTCCAGGGCGGTACGGCCCTCGGCCTCGGTGAACGGCACTCCGGCCGCACGCAGCTTCTGCAGCGCGCCGCTGGCCGCGCCGGACATCTTGGCCTGCTGCCAGACCCGGGCCGCCAGGGTCAGCGCGGCCGCCTCCTCGGCGTCCAGCGCGATCTCGGGCAGCCGGTTGCGGTCGGCCCGGGCCAGGTAGCCCAACTCGCCGTCCAGGGCGCTCTCGTCGACGTCGATCACCAGTCCGAGTTCGCGCAGGTCGTCCTTGTCCCGCTCGAACATCCGGTTGAAGGCGTCCTCGCTGCTGCTCTGCCAGGCCTCGCGGTACGCCTCGATGGATTCCCGCAGCTCCTTCTTGGAGAGCGGCCTTCTGGTGTTCATCAGGCACAGGGCGAGATTCATCAGCCGCTCTGCCTTGGCGATCGCCATCGCTGACCCTTCCGGTGTGCCGCGCCGCGCGCGGGGTGCGCCAACCGGGCGATCTCGACCCGGCGGGACCGACCGTACCGGTAGCGGTACGCACTGCAAAAGCCGCCTCCCGAACCCGGTCCTCCGCCCGTGCCCTCCGGGCCCGGACACGCCCGTGGGCCGGGCCCCCGGAGGGGTCCGGCCCACGGCGCGAAGGGCCTCAGACGGCCAGCAGGTCGACCACGAAGATCAGGGTCGAGTTCGCCGGGATGAGCGGCGACGGCGACTGCGCGCCGTACGCCAGCTTCGCCGGGATGGTCAGCTCGCGGCGGCCGCCGACCTTCATGCCGACGACGCCCTGGTCCCAGCCCTTGATGACGCGGCCGGCGCCCAGCGGGAAGCGGAACTCGTTGGGGCTCCGGTTCCAGCTGGCGTCGAACTCCTCGCCGGTCTCGAAGGTCACGCCGACGTAGCGGACGCTGACGTTCTGGCCCTTCTTGGCCTCCGCGCCGTCGCCCACGACGATGTCGCGGATCTGCAGCTCCGTCGGGGCGTCGCCGATCGGGAAGTCGATCTCGGGCTTCTCGTTGAGGTTGACGCTCACAGTCCCTCTTCTCATGTCTCGCCTTGCATTTCACGACCAAGCAGCGGGCGCCCGTACCGTGGTCCCGGAATGGACCACGGTACGGGCGCCCGCCGCCCGTCCGGGCCCGGCCACGCGGCCGGACCCGAAGGTCACACGCACACCATTCTCACCCGAAAGTGGATCAGCCCACACCGGCGTCCAGGATGTCCACCACGAAGACCAGCGTCGCGCCGGGCGGGATGTCGCCCTGGCCCTTGTCGCCGTAGCCCAGCGCGGCCGGGACCACCAGCTCGACCCGGCTGCCGACCGTCTGGCCCTCCAGGCCCTGGTCCCAGCCCTGGATGACCTGGCCGCCGCCGAGCGGGAAGGCGTACGCCTGGCCCTTGCCGAGCGAGGAGTCGAAGACCTTGCCGTCCTTGAACAGCGCACCGGTGTACTGGACGAGGACCTTGTCGCCCTTCTCCACCTTCGGCCCGGTGCCCTTGATCAGGACGTGCGACTTCAGCTCGGTCGGGTCCTTGGCGCCGGCCACCGGGGTGATCTCGGCCGGCTTCTTGCCGTTGTCCTTGACCTGCGGGAAGTCCGCCGGCGGCGGGGTGACCGTGCCGCTGACGACCGCGTCGGGCGCGTTGGCGTTGCGGATGTCGATCACGAAGATCAGGTCGTCCTTGGGCCCGATCGACATGTCGGCCTTGCCCTGGGAGCCGAACGCGGCGGCCGGCGGGGCCACCACCAGCACCCGGCTGCCGGCCTTCTTGCCGAGCACGGCCTGGTCCAGCGCCGGGATCAGCGAGGACGTGCCGGCCTGGAAGATCTGCGGCTTGCCGTTGGCGTCGTACGAGCTCGGGATGTCCTTGCCGGTGTTCCAGTCCTTGGCGGTGTAGTCCACCGAGGTCCAGGAGTTCTTGTCCACCTTGGGCCCGGTGCCCTCGGTGAGCACCTTCACCACGAAGGAGCCGTCGGACTTGTCGGCCGGCACCTGGATGTCGGCCTTCTTGCCGAAGTCACCGGCGACGGTCGGCAGCACCTTGGCGCTGTCCTTGACCGGCGGCACCGGGTCGGCGGTCGGCGTGGGCGGCGCGGTCTTGGCCGCGTCGGGCTTGGCCGCCGACGCGTCGTCCTTGGAGCCGTCCTTGTTCACCATGTAGAGCGTCACGGCACTGCCCGCCAGCAGCACGGCCAGCACCGTGCCGAGGATCACGCCGAGCCTGCCGACACCGGGCGGGTTCTCGTCGTACCCGGCCTCGGAGGTGTCGCTCTTGCGCACGTTGGAGGCGAAGATCTGCGGGGTGTCGTCGGTCTTCGTCCCGCCCGCGGCACGCGGCGCGTCACCGGGCCGGGCCCAGCCGGCCTGCTGCTTCAGGATCGACGGCGGAACGACGATCGACTCGCCGTCCCCCGGAAGCGGGCCGCCGGGACGGGAGGCGGCCGGGTCACCCGCAGGGCTGTCGTTCGCCGCGGTGCCGGCCCCGCCCGGGCTCGGCGTCTTCTCAGTCATGACTCCCCATCCATCTCGCCACAGGTCTTCCAGGTCTGCGCCCGGCGTGCTGAGCGCCGGCCTGCCGCCGCACCGCCCGCCCGTACCTTGGCGCCGGACGGCGCTTGCCACAGCGCGAGGGCAGTATGACAGCTCAGGATGAGGGCGGACGCTTCGTTGTACGAGCGTCCGCCCAAGCGTACGGAATCCCCCGGGTGACTTCCTAGACCGCTTCCAGAATGTCGATCACGAAGACCAGCGTGGAGTTCGCCGGGACGGCGCCCTGGGCCTGGTCCTTGTACCCCAGCGCGGGCGGCACCACCAGCAGCACCCGGCTGCCCACGTTCTGCCCGACCAGGCCCTTGTCCCAGCCCTCGATCACGCTGCCGGTACCGATCTGCACCGCCTGCGCGCCGCCGTGCGTCCAGGAGGCGTCGAACTGCTGGCCGTTGCTCCACAGCACCCCGGTGTACTGCACCACCAGCGTCTGCCCGCTCTTGACCTGCTTGCCCTCGCCCTTGATCAGCACCGCCTGCTGGAGGTCGGTGGGCGGCGCCTGCCCGGTCGGGATGGTGATCGTCACCGGCGCCTTGCCGTTGTCCTTGACCTGCGGCAGCGTCGCGGCCGGCTGGGTCATGTTCCCGGTGAGCGTGGAGTCCTGCGGCAGGCTCTCCATGATGTCCAGCACGAACACCACGGTGTCGCCCTTGTTGACGCCCAGCTGGCCGGAGCCCTGCTCACCGAAGGCCGCCGCCGGCGGGGCCACCACCAGCAGCCGGGAACCCACCTTCTTCCCGATCACGCTCTGGTCCAGCGCCGGCACCAACTGCCCGCTGCCGGCCTGGTAGAGCTGCGGCTTGCCGTTCGGGTCGTACGAACTGGGCAGGTCCTTGCCGGTGGTCCAGTCCTTCGCGGTGTAGTTGACCGTCACCCAGTCGCCCTTGTTGACGGTCGAGCGCTCGCCGTCGATCGCCGTGTTCACCACGAACTGGCCACTGGGCTGCTGGCCTTCGGGGATGGTGATGGTGGCCTTGCTGCCGAAGCCGCCGCCCGAGAGGGTGGGCATCGGCGACGCCTCGCTGACCGGCGCGGGCACCGTCGGAGCGGCGCTCGCCGTGGACGGCGTCGCCGGACCGGCCGCCTTGGGGGAACTGCTGCAGGCGACCGCCAGCAGCAGGGGCAGGGTGAGAAGCAAACCGGCGGTGCGGCGCACGGTGGTCCTAACTGTCGGTCGAAGTCGGCTCTCCTGACTCGACGGACAGCGTATGCCCGGCGCGCGTCCGGCCCCGGTAGACACCACCGGGGCCGGTCACGACCTTGATCACATCGCCGCGGTCGCGGCGCCCACGGGCTACATCCCCGCGATGAGCTTCTCCACCCGCTCGTCGACCGAGCGGAACGGGTCCTTGCACAGCACCGTGCGCTGCGCCTGGTCGTTCAGCTTCAGGTGCACCCAGTCCACCGTGAAGTCCCGGCGCTGCTCCTGCGCCCGGCGGATGAAGTCCCCGCGCAGCCGGGCCCGGGTGGTCTGCGGCGGGATCGACTTGGCCTCGAAGGTCTTGAGGTCGGTGGTCACCCGCTGCGCCTGGCCCTTGCCCTGGAGCAGGTAGAACAGGCCCCGACGGCGGTGGATGTCGTGGTACGCGAGGTCGATCTGGGCGACCCGCGGGTTGGACATGCTCATCTGGTGCTTCTCGCGGTAGCGCTCGATGAGCTTGTACTTCATGATCCAGTCGATCTCGGTGGCCACCCCGTCCAGCCGCTCGCTGCGGACGGCCTCCAGGGTGCGGCCCCACAGGTCGAGGACCCGGCCGATGGTGCCGGTGTTGATGCCCTTGCGGTCGGCGAACTCCAGCGCCTTGCTGTAGTACTCCTCCTGGATGTCCAGCGCGCTGGCCTCGCGGCCGTTGGCGAGCCGCACCTGGTGGGTGCCGGTGAGGTCGTGGCTGACCTCGCGGATGGCCCGGATCGGGTTCTCCAGGGTGAGGTCGCGCATCACCACGCCGGCCTCGATCAGCCGCAGCACCAGGTCGGTGGCGCCGACCTTGAGCAGCGTGGTGGTCTCGGACATGTTGGAGTCGCCGACGATCACGTGCAGCCGGCGGTAGCGCTCGGCGTCCGCGTGCGGCTCGTCCCTCGTGTTGATGATCGGCCGCGAGCGGGTGGTGGCGGAGCTGACGCCCTCCCAGATGTGCTCGGCCCGCTGGCTGACGCAGTACACCGCGCCGCGCGGGGTCTGCAGCACCTTGCCCGCCCCGCAGATCAGCTGCCGGGTGACCAGGAAGGGGATCAGCACGTCGGCCAGCCGGGAGAACTCGCCGTGCCGGGCCACCAGGTAGTTCTCGTGGCAGCCGTAGGAGTTGCCGGCCGAGTCGGTGTTGTTCTTGAAGAGGTAGACGTCCCCGGCGATGCCCTCCTCGTGCAGCCGCCGCTCGGCGTCCACCAGGAGGCCTTCGAGGATGCGCTCGCCCGCCTTGTCGTGGGTCACCAGCTCGACCACGTCGTCGCACTCGGGAGTGGCGTACTCGGGGTGGGAGCCGACGTCGAGGTAGAGCCGGGCGCCGTTGCGCAGGAAGACGTTGCTGCTGCGGCCCCAGGAGACGACCCGGCGGAACAGGTACCGCGCGACCTCGTCCGGCGACAGCCGCCGCTGCCCGCGGAACGTGCAGGTCACGCCGTACTCGTTCTCCAGCCCGAAAATCCGGCGGTCCATGAGCACTCCTTGCTTTGTCGGAGCTGTCCGAAACCGCCTCCACGGCGGCCGGGCCGCCGCAGGGGCACCGGAGTCCCGTACGGCGATCGCGCCGCACGGGACTCCGAAGGCACTACTCGTCCGACGGCGGGGTGGCCGCCGGCTTGTCGTC
The DNA here is from genome assembly GCF_003635085.1 of Streptomyces sp. 1114.5. Lineage (NCBI taxonomy): Bacteria > Bacillati > Actinomycetota > Actinomycetes > Kitasatosporales > Streptomycetaceae > Streptomyces > Streptomyces sp. 1114.5. The sequence goes on along the minus strand of NZ_RBXE01000001.1, from coordinate 3,573,688 downwards.
GTCGTCCGCCTCGGCGGACTGGTCCCCGTCGAGCAGTCGGCCGAGCTGGTTGCCCAGGATCCGCTTGAACTTGCGCTGCTGGAACCGCTGGCGGTCGAGGACCGCGACCTCCAGCTGTTCCGGGGTGAGGCTGCGCGGGCTGCCGCCGTTGGGGTCGCGGGCGAGCGAGTCCACCGCGACCTTCACCGCCTCGGTCAGGCTCAGGCCGACGCGGTGGCGCTGGCCCAGGTAGTTGCCGATGGAGTCGGCGTTGCCGCCGACCACCACGTAGTTCTTCTCGTCGACGACCGAGCCGTCCGGCGTGAGCCGGTAGATCTGGTCGTTGTCGGCGGATCGGCCGACCTCGGCCACGATCAGCTCGACCTCGTACGGCTTCTCGCCGACCGAGGAGAAGATGGTGCCCAGCGTCTGGGCGTACACGTTGGCCAGGCCCCGGGCGGTGACGTCGGCCCGGTCGTAGGAGTAGCCGCGCAGGTCGGCGTAGCGGACGCCGCCGATGCGCAGGTTCTCGAACTCGTTGTAGCGCCCGACCGCCGCGAAGGCGATCTTGTCGTAGATCTCGGAGACCTTGTGGAGCGCCCTGGAGGTGTTCTCGGCGACGAAGACGATGCCGTCGGCGTAGGTGAGCACGACCACGCTGCGGCCGCGCGCGATGCCCTTGCGGGCGTACTCCGCGCGGTCCGCCATGGCCTGCTGGGGCGAGACGTAGAACGGTGTCGACACCGGCGGTCGTCCCTTTCCTGTGAGGTGTGGCTAGAGCAGCGGGGCCTGCGGGCCGTTGGGGTGGACGAGCCGCTCGTCGGTGATCGAGACGGCGATCTCGGCGACCTCCGCGTCGGTGAGGCGGCGGAAGCCGTCCTCGGTGATCAGCGAGACGAGCGGGTAGATCTTGCGGGTGAGGTCGGGGCCGCCGGTGGCGGAGTCGTCGTCCGCCGCGTCGTAGAGCGCCTGGACGACCAGGGTCGAGGCCTGGTCGGCCGTCAGGCCCTCGCGGTAGAGCTTCTTCATCGAGCCGCGGGCGTAGACCGAGCCCGAGCCGGTGGCGGCGAAGCCGCGCTCCTCGGAACGCCCGCCGGTGACGTCGTAGTTGAAGATCCGGCCGCGGCCGAGGTCGAGGTCGTAGCCGGCGAACATCGGCACCACCGCGAGGCCCTGCATCGCCATGCCCAGGTTGCCCCGGATCATGGTGGTGAGGCGGTTCGCCTTGCCCTCCAGGGAGAGCACGGTGCCCTCGATCTTCTCGTAGTGCTCCAGCTCCAGTTGGAACAGCCGGACCATCTCGACCGCGAGTCCGGCGGTGCCGGCGATGCCCACCGCGCTGTACTCGTCGGCCGGGAACACCTTCTCCATGTCGCGCTGGGCGATCACGTTGCCCATCGTCGCCCGGCGGTCACCGGCGATCACCACGCCGCCGTCGAAGACCGCGGACACGATCGTGGTGCCGTGCGGGGCCTCGACGACGACTCCCTCGGGGAGCCCTCTCAGGCCGGGGATCAGCTCCGGCCTGTGCTCGGCGAGGAAGTCGAGGAACGAGGACGACCCCGGGGTCAGGAAGGCAGCCGGTAGACGCCCGGTGCCACGAGTGTTGGCTTCCACACGATTCCTTCCAGGTAGCTTGAAGCGCGCATTGCCCGCACCCTACCCGCCCGACGATCTTTGTCCACGCCTGGAGCGGAGGTGCCGAGCGGCCGGGCGGCAGAAGCCGCCCGACCGCCCTCGACGGTCTCGACCGTGAATTCCCGATGACCGGGGAGGGGCTATTGCCCGCCCTTCTGCACGAATCCCCGGACGAAATCCTCGGCGTTCGATTCGAGGACTTCGTCGATTTCGTCCAGTACCGCGTCGACGTCGTCGCTCAGCTTTTCCTGGCGCTCCTTGAGGTCGTCGGAATTCTGGGATTCCGCAACCTGCTCCTCGACCTCCTCGGAGGAGCGGTTCGCCCGCTGCTGGCCGCCGCCGGTGTCCTTGCTCGCCATTTCCCTCACCCCGCTCGATTCGTCTGGCACGGTTGGGTCGCTGCTTGCTGCACCGACCCTATACACAAGGTGCGACTGCCGCTCCCGGTTTGCCGGTGGCGCTTCCTGTCCAACACCCGCTGCCACCCCGGATGATTCCCATTCGGCGGACGTTCACCCGTGGTGATCGAAAAGTTACCCGCCGGACAGGACCCGTAGCAGGTCCTCCGCCGTGCGACAGCGGTCCAGCAGCTCCTTGACGTGGTTGCGGGTGCCGCGCAGCGGCTCCAGGGTGGGCACCCGCTGCAACGAGTCCCGGCCCGGCAGGTCGAAGATCACCGAGTCCCAGGAGGCCGCCGCGACGTGCTCCGCGTACTGCTCCAGGCAGCGCCCGCGGAAGTACGCCCTGGTGTCCTCCGGGGGCTTGGAGACGGCCCGCTCGACCTCGTCCTCGGTCAGCAGCCGCTCGAACCGCCCGCGGGCCACCAGGCGGTTGTAGAGGCCCTTCTCGGGCCGCACGTCGCTGTACTGGAGGTCGACCAGGTGCAGCCGCGGGTTGGACCACTCCAGGGCGTCCCGGGTGCGGTAGCCCTCCAGGATCTCCCGCTTGGCGATCCAGTCCAGCTGCCTGGACAGCGACATCGGGTCGCGCTCCAGCCGGCCCAGCACGTCCTCCCAGCGGACCAGGACGTCCACGGTCTGCTCGTCCGCGTCGTTGCCGAAGCGGTCCTCGACGTACTTGCGGGCCAGCTCGAAGTACTCCAGCTGGAGCTGGACCGCGGTGAGCTTGCGCCCGTTGCGCAGGGTGATCAGGTGCTTGAGCGTCGGGTCGTGGGAGACCCGGTGCAGGGTGCGCACCGGCTGGTCGACGGCGAGGTCGGAGGCGATGAAGGAGTCCTCGATCATCGACAGGACCAGCGAGGTGGTGCCCAGCTTGAGGTAGGTGGAGATCTCGGAGAGGTTGGCGTCCCCGATGATCACGTGCAGCCGGCGGTACTTCTCGGCGTCGGCGTGCGGCTCGTCCCTGGTGTTGATGATCGGGCGCTTGAGGGTGGTCTCCAGGCCGACCTCGACCTCGAAGTAGTCCGCCCGCTGGCTGATCTGGAAGCCGTGCGCCGAGCCGTCCTGGCCGATCCCGACCCGGCCGGCGCCGGTGACCACCTGGCGGGAGACGAAGAACGGCGTGAGGTGGCGGACGATGTCGGCGAACGGGGTCGCCCGCTTCATCAGGTAGTTCTCGTGGGTGCCGTAGGAGGCGCCCTTGTTGTCGGTGTTGTTCTTGTACAGGTGGATGGTCTGGCCGTTGGGCAGTTCCAGCGCGCGCTGGGCGGCGGCCGCCATGATCCGCTCGCCGGCCTTGTCCCACAGCACGGCGTCGCGCGGGTTGGTCACCTCGGGCGAGCTGTACTCGGGGTGTGCGTGGTCCACGTAGAACCGGGCCCCGTTGGTGAGGATGACGTTGGCGAGGCCGATGTCCTCGTCGGTCAGCTGGCTGGCGTCCGCCACCTCCCGCGCGAGGTCGAAGCCCCGGGCGTCGCGCAGCGGGTTCTCCTCCTCGAAGTCCCAGCGGGCCCGCCGTGCCCGGTGCATCGCCGCCGCGTACGCGTTGACGATCTGGGACGAGGTGAGCATGGCGTTGGCGTTGGGGTGGCCGGGCACGGAGATCCCGTACTCGGTCTCGATGCCCATCACGCGCCGTACGGTCATGCGGCCCTCCTTGCCCGGTGCCCCGCCCCCGACGGGCGGGACACGCTGACGTACCGCTGAACAACACCGACGCCGGCGATCTGCCCGCGAACGGTGGGTCGAGCCTAGAACCCGGCGCCGGACGGCGGGCCCCGAGACGCGCCGTCCGGCTGCGGGGCCGCGAGGCGCCACAGCCGGACGGTGTGCGTACAGCTCCGGGGACCGCTGCCGGCCCGGGTAACCGTGTGTGCTTACAGGTACTGCCCCGTGTTGGCGACGGTGTCGATCGAACGGCCGGACTCGGCGCCCTGCTTGCCGGTGACGAGCGTGCGGATGAAGACGATCCGCTCGCCCTTCTTGCCGGAGATGCGGGCCCAGTCGTCCGGGTTGGTGGTGTTCGGGAGGTCCTCGTTCTCCTTGAACTCGTCCACGCAGGCGGCGAGCAGGTGGGAGACGCGCAGACCGCGCTGACCGTGGTCGAGGAAGTCCTTGATGGCCATCTTCTTCGCGCGGTCGACGATGTTCTGGATCATCGCGCCGGAGTTGAAGTCCTTGAAGTACAGGACCTCCTTGTCACCGTTGGCGTAGGTGACCTCCAGGAAGCGGTTCTCCTCGGTCTCGGAGTACATCCGCTCCACGACCGACTGGATCATCGCGGCCACCGTCGCCTCGACGGAGCTGTCGTGCTCCTTGAGGTCGTCCGGGTGGAAGGGCAGCGACTCCTTGAGGTACTTGGAGAAGATGTCCTTCGCGGCCTCGGCGTCCGGGCGCTCGATCTTGATCTTGACGTCCAGGCGGCCGGGCCGCAGGATCGCCGGGTCGATCATGTCCTCGCGGTTCGAGGCGCCGATGACGATGACGTTCTCCAGCCCCTCCACGCCGTCGATCTCGGCGAGCAGCTGCGGGACGATGGTGTTCTCCACGTCCGAGCTGACGCCGGAACCGCGGGTGCGGAACAGCGACTCCATCTCGTCGAAGAAGACGATGACGGGCGTGCCCTCGCCCGCCTTCTCCCTGGCCCGCTGGAAGACCAGGCGGATCTGCCGCTCGGTCTCGCCCACGTACTTGTTGAGCAGCTCGGGGCCCTTGATGTTGAGGAAGTAGCTCTTCCCCTGGGGGCGGCCGGTGACCTCGGCGACCTTCTTGGCCAGCGAGTTGGCCACCGCCTTGGCGATCAGCGTCTTCCCGCAGCCGGGCGGACCGTAGAGCAGGACGCCCTTGGGCGGGCGCAGCTCGTACTCCTTGAAGAGGTCGGCGTGCAGGTACGGCAGCTCGACCGCGTCGCGGATCAGCTCGATCTGGTTGCTGAGGCCGCCGATCTGGCGGTAGTCGATGTCCGGGACCTCTTCGAGGACCAGCTCCTCGACCTCGGACTTCGGCACGACCTCGTACACGTAGCCGGAACGGGGCTCCAACAGCAGGGCGTCCCCCGCCCGGATGTTGGTCTCGCGCAGCGGTTCGGCGAGGCGCACCACCCGCTCCTCGTCGGTGTGGCCGAGAACCAGGGCGCGTTCGCCGTCCTCCAGGACTTCCTTGAGGGTGACGATCTCGCCGATGCGCTCGAAGGCCATCGCGTCCACGATGTTGAGGGCCTCGTTGAGCATCACTTCCTGGCCGCGCCGCAGTTCGTCGAGGGCGACGTTGGGGCTGACGTTCACGCGGAGCTTGCGCCCGCCGGTGAAGATGTCCGCGGTCCCGTCCTCGTTCGCTTCGAGGAAGGTGCCGAAGCCGGCCGGGGGCTGTGCCAGCCGGTCCACTTCCTCCTTGAGGGCCACGATCTGGTCGCGGGCCTCGCGCAGGGTGGAGGCGAGCCGTTCGTTCTGGGCGGTCACGCCCGCCAGGTTGGTCTGGAGCTCGACGATCCGCTCTTCGAGGATCCTCGAATTGCGCGGCGAGTCGGCGAGCTTGCGGCGCAACACTGCGATTTCCTGCTCTAGGTACGAGACCTGAGCGGCCTCGTCGGAACCACGAGCGGGCCTGCCGGTGCTGCGGTTGTAGTCGTCATCGTGGGCTGCCACGGTCCTCACCTCCTCCGGGGAGCTGGACGCTTCCAGACCCTACCTGGGACCAGGGGTCCGTAAACCCCTAGATCAAGAAAGATGGAACGGGCGTGTCCGATCTTCGCCCCAGCGTGCTTCCCCTCTGCATAGGGGATACCCACCGCGCACCACCCAAAGCGGGCCAGATGTATCGTCGAGCGAAGTGATATCCGATCGCGACCGCCACTCCGGCTCCGATCGTTGTACGAATGGCGGGATTGCTCCAGGAATAGGGCGACCCGGGACAGAAACGGCAGGGGACCATGTCGGTGACCGAGCAGACGGCTGCGGCGACCGAGGCGCTGGAGGTGTGGATCGACCAGGATCTGTGCACCGGCGACGGAATCTGCGTCCAGTACGCACCGGAGGTCTTCGAGCTGGACATCGACGGCCTCGCCTACGTCAAGGGGCCGGACGACGAACTGCGCCAGCAGCCCGGGGAGAGCGCCCCGGTGCCGCTGACGCTCCTTCAGGACGTGGTGGACTCGGCGAAGGACTGCCCCGGCGACTGCATCCACGTGCGCCGGGCGTCCGACCGGGTCGAGGTGTACGGGCCGGACGCCGAGTAACCGCCCCGAGGCACCGGGCCTGAGCGCCCGGAGGCGAGCGGGCGAGTTGCTGTCAGGCCACGGAGACCGGGGCGGCGGTCTGGGAGCGTTCCCAGCCGCCGCCCTTGTGCGTCCAGCTGAGGTCGAGTGAGATGTCGGGCCGGAAGCGCGGCACGTCCTCGCTCGAATACCCCTGCGCGTGGCCGGTGATGGCGCCGTCGGAGCGCACCGCGAGCCGGTTCACGGTGAGGTTCTCGCGCTCGGGGAGCAGGGTGGCGACCACCGCGGGGCGGCCGTCGGAGCCGAAGCCGAGCAGGAAGACGGCGTCCGGCGGGGTGCCGGTCTCGGTGTCGCAGTGCGCGGCGACCACCGTGCCGGGGCGGCCGCCGCCGAGTTCGGCGGGCACGCTGAGCACCGTCTTCACCGGGAACGGTCCGCAGTCCAGCGGGAGTTGGACCTCGGCCGGATCGGGGGCCGCGCTCGCGGCGAGGGCCTTGGGAGTGCCGTGCCCGGGCACCGGGGTGCCGGTCGCCGGGGAGGCGGCGAGGGCGGCGGCCACCACCGCGCCGCAGCCGGCCAGGGCGAGGGCCCAGTGCCAGGGGGAGGTCCGCGCGTGCCCGGGCCGGGTGCGGCCCCGCGGTGTCTGCTGTCCAGCCGTCGCCGTCGTCCCGACCAAGGTCTCCACCAGGCGTCCCCTCCAGAGCTCCAGGAGCTGGTCTGCGTGAGCGAGCATCCTCCCACACCGTGCTGACGGAAATGCCGGCCGGGGCGCTGCACGGGCGGGCCGGCCACGACAAAAGGGGTGGCACGAGAATTCTCGTGCCACCCCTGTTCCGGTTGTGCGGACTCAGCCCAGGTCGGGCTGGTCGGTGTCGCCGGCGCGGGCGGCCTTGCGGGCGGCGGCGCGCTCCTGCAGCGACGGCTCGGGCGCCCCGCTGTCGTAGTCCTCGCCGTACGCGCCCTTGGCCGGGCGGCGGCGGCGCAGCGGCGGCTCGACGCCGTCCGCCAGGCGGCGGGCGGTGAGCAGGAAGCCGGTGTGGCCGATCATCCGGTGGTCCGGGCGGACGGCCAGGCCCTCCAGGTGCCAGGTGCGGACCATGGTCTCCCAGGCCTGCGGCTCGGTGAAGGTGCCGTGGTCGCGCAGCGCCTCGACGGTCTTGGACATCTGCGTGGTGGTGGCCACGTAGCAGCAGATGAGGCCGCCGGGGACGAGCGCCTTGGAGGCGACGTCCAGGCACTCCCAGGGGGCGAGCATGTCCAGGATGATGCGGTCGACGTCGGTCTCGACCAGGTTGTCCTGGAGGTCGCCGACGGTGAGCTTCCACGCCGGGTGTGACCCGCCGAAGTAGCGCTCGACGTTCCCCTTGGCGATGTCGGCGAAGTCCTGCCTGCGCTCGTAGGAGGCCAGCATGCCCTGCTCGCCGACGGCGCGCAGCAGGTACGTGCTGAGCGCGCCCGAGCCGACACCGGCCTCGACCACGCGGGCGCCGGCGAAGATGTCGGCCATGGCCAGGATCTGCCCCGCGTCCTTGGGGTAGATCACGGCGGCGCCGCGCGGCATGGACAGGACGTAGTCGGGGAGCAGGGGGCGCAGCGCGAGGTACGGGACGTTCCCCGTGGTGCGCACGACCGTGCCTTCGGGGGCGCCGATCAGCTCGTCGTGGGGGAACGCACCCTTGTGGGTGTGGAACTGGTTCCCGGCCTGGAGCGTGAACGTGTAGTGGCGACCCTTGGGGTCGGTCAGCTGGACCTGGTCCCCGACCTGGAAGGGCCCGCGTCGGCGGGCGGCACCGGTCGGTTCGGACATGCGGCCAATCCTAAGGGAAGCGTGCGCTCCGGCCGACCACGGTGATCACCGCCCGGTGGTCACCACCCCGCGGTCACCGCCCGGCGACGGCGGCGGTCAGCCGCTGCTCGATGTCGGTGAGCGCGACGACGCCGTACACCCGGCCGTCCGCCTCGATCACCAGGTACTCCCCCGCCGGGGTGGCCTGGACGGCCCGCAGCAGCTCCTCGCCGCTCAGGTCGGCGTCCAGTCTCAGCCCGGGTTCGAGGTCGCGGGCGAGCGGGCCGACGGCCACCCAGGGGCGGCGGTGCTCGGGTACGCCCCGGACCGCGGACTCGCGGACGATGGCGATCGGCTCGCCCCGGCCGTCCACCACGACCACCGCGCCGGCCCGGGCCTCGTGGGCGCGGCGCATCGCCTCGCCGAGCGGGGTGTCGGCGGTGACCTCGACGGCCCGCCGGGCCAGGTCGCGCAGCCGCAGGGCGGGCAGCGCCTCCTTGAGCCGGGCGTTGCGCACGCTGCCGGTGGCGCCGTTCCAGATGATCGCGGCGAGCACGGCGGCCAGCACCGCGTCCACCAGGGTGTCGGTGGTGCTGCGCTCGCCCCCGCGGGCGGCGCTGACCAGCGGCAGGCCGAACAGCACCGCGACCGCCAGCGCCCGGCCGACCCAGGCGGCGACCACGGTGCCGGTCATCGCCTTGCCGGTGACCGCCCAGACGACGGCGCGCAGCATCCGCCCGCCGTCCAGCGGCAGGCCGGGCAGCAGGTTGAAGGCGGCGACGACCAGGTTGGAGACCATCAGGCCGGTGAGCAGCACCCCGGGCACGGTGGCGAGGTCCACGGCCCGTACGGCGAGGTAGAACAGGCCGCCGAGCGCCAGGGAGAGCAGCGGGCCGACGAAGGCCAGCCAGAACTCCCGCCAGGGCGTGGTGGCCTCGTTCTCGATCTCGGAGACGCCGCCGAAGAACTGCAGCTGGATCCGCCGCACCCCGAGCTTGTAACGCAGCGCGACCAGGGTGTGGGCGAGCTCGTGCACCAGGACGGAGGCGTAGAAGGCGACCGCGAAGGAGAACGCGACCAGGTAGCGGGCGCCGCCGAGGTCGGGCAGCACGTCGCCGAGCTGCCCGCCGAACACCCAGGTGATCAGCGCGGCGATGACGAACCAGGAGGGAGTGACGTAGACGGGCACGCCGAAGGGCCGGCCCATCAGGATGCCGCCGCTGCGCTCCGGCGGCTTCCCGGTCGGGCGGCCGCCGTCGTCCTGCGGTGGCTGGTCGGAGGTCTGCTGCCCCCTGCTGTCGCTCACCGTGATCCCTTCGGTCGTCTCCCCCGTCGTGCCCCCGGTGCGCCCACGCTACGTGATCGCGGCACTGCCGGGGCCTCGCGCCCCTCTTTCTGCCTTCATACCCATTGCGCGGGCCGCGGTGGCAGCCCGGTGGCAGTCAGATGACAGCGAAGGGCAATAGGGTCGTAGCCATGCAGCAGACCGACACCACCAGCACCGCCGGGGCCCCGGTGCGCCCGGCGGCGCCTCCGACCGGCCTGTCCCCGTCCCGGGCGGGGGACTTCCTCACCTGCCCCCTGCTGTACCGGCTGCGGGTGATCGACCGGCTGCCCGAGCCGCCGAGCGCGGCGGCGACCAGGGGCACGCTGGTGCACGCGGTGCTGGAGCGGCTGTTCGACAGCCCGGCGGCCGAGCGGACGCCGGAGCGGGCGCTGGGCCTGCTGCGCCCCCAGTGGGAGCGACTGCTGGGAGAACGGCCGGAGCTGGGCTCGTTGTTCCCGGACGACCCGGACGGCGCGGCGCTGACCCGCTGGCTGGCGGACGCCGAGAAGCTGGTCGGCCAGTGGTTCCGGCTGGAGGACCCGACCCGGCTGCACCCGGTGGAGCGGGAGCTGTACGTGGAGACGGCCCTGGACTCGGGGCTGCTGCTGCGCGGCTACATCGACCGGGTGGACGTCGCCCCGACCGGCGAGGTCCGGCTGGTGGACTACAAGACCGGCCGGGCGCCCTCGCGGGACTTCGAGGGCAAGGCGATGTTCCAGATGAAGTTCTACGCACTGGTGGTGTGGCGCTGGAAGGGCGTGATCCCCAAGCGCCTCCAGCTGGTGTACCTGGGCGGCGGCGGGGACGTGGTCAGCTACGACCCGGACGAGGCCGACCTGCTCGCGGTGGAGCGCAAGCTGCAGGCGCTGTGGGAGCGGATCGGCCACGCGGTGGCCACCGGGGACTTCCCGGCCACCCGCAACCGCCTCTGCGACTGGTGCGACCACCAGGCCAGCTGCCCGGAGTTCGGCGGCACCCCGCCGCCGTACCCGCTGCCGCTGCCACTGCCGCCGGCCCGTACGTCGGAGGAAGACGATCCCAACGGGGGATCCGATGATCAAGGAGTGTCCTAGGTGACGATCCGAGTGCTGCTGGTCGACGACCAGCCGCTGCTGCGCACCGGTTTCCGGATGATCCTGGAGGCCGAGTCCGACCTGGTGGTGGTCGGTGAGGCCGGCGACGGTCAGCAGGCGCTGGACCAGGTGCGGGCGCTGCAGCCCGACGTGGTGCTGATGGACATCCGGATGCCCAGGATGGACGGCGTCGAGGCGACCCGCCGGATCGCCGGCCCGGGGCGGGACGGCCCGGCCAAGGTGCTGGTGCTGACCACCTTCGACCTGGACGAGTACGTGGTGGAGGCGCTGCGCGCGGGTGCCAGCGGCTTCCTGCTGAAGGACGTGCCGGCCGAGGAGCTGGTGCAGGCGATCCGGGTGGTCGCGGACGGCGCGGCGATGCTGGCGCCGAGCATCACCCGCCGGCTGCTGGACATGTACGCCACCAAGCTGCCCTCGGGCGACGAGGCGCCGCCGCAGGCACTGGGGGCGCTGACCGAGCGCGAGCTGGAGGTGCTGAAGCTGGTGGCGCGCGGGCTGTCGAACGCAGAGATCGCGGCCGAGCTGTTCGTCAGCGAGACCACGGTGAAGACCCACGTCGGCCACGTGCTGACCAAGCTCCAGCTGCGTGACCGGGTGCAGGCCGCGGTGTACGCCTACGAGAGCGGGCTGGTGCGCCCGGGGGCCCTGTAGGGGCTCCTGCGGGCCCCCAGGAGCCCTCCAGGGCGGCCCGCAGCGGCCGGTGAACGGCCTGCAGAAACGTGACGGCGGCCCGTCCGCTCCCCCGTGGTGACGAGGGAGCGGACGGGCCGCCGTCGTGCCGGTACTACTTGCTGTTCCGGCTGATCTCCCAGAAGCGGAAGAAGCCGGTGGTGTCGACGGTGGACTCGACGCCGGTGACGTACGAACGCGCCGCGTAGAAGGCCTTGTTCTGGTACAGCGGGATCAGCGGCGCGTTCTCGGCCTCGATCTGCTGGATCTGCGCGTAGCCGGGCGAGGCGGCGCTGCGGTCGGCCTGCTTGAGGCCCTCCGGCACCAGCTTCCCGCTGATCCGCGGGTCGTCCCAACCGTGGTGGTAGGCACCGCCGTTGACCAGCAGCGGGGCGATGTAGTTGTCCGGGTCCGGGTAGTCGGCGAACCAACCGATGACGTACGCCTGGTACTTGCCCTCGGCCCAGCCCTTCTTGTACGCGTCCCAGTCCGGCTCCTGCTGGACGGTGACCTGGAAGAGGCCGCCGGCCTCCAGCTGCTTCTTCAGCGTGTCGGCCTCGTTGCTGCCGGCCCGCGAGCGGGACCAGGTGAGGTTCAGCTTGACCGGGGTCTGGACCTTGGCGTCGGTCAGGATCTTCTTGGCCTTGGCCAGGTCCTGGTCGCCGTAGCGGTCGAAGAAGGCGGTGGTGTGGCCGGTGACGCCGGCCGGGACCATCGCGTACAGCGGCTGGACGGTCCGGGCGAAGACGTCGCGGGCGAGCGCCTTGCGGTCCACCAGCTGCGCGGCGGCCTGGCGGACGGCGACGTTGCCGCCGACCGCGTCCTTGGTGTTGAAGACCAGCGAGCGGGTGTCGTTGCTGTCGCCCTCGGTCACCTGCAGGTCGGTCTTGCCGCCCTGCTGGTCGGCGCGGATCTGGGCGGCGGTGTTCGGCTCCAGGCTGTTGTCGGTGAGGTCGACGTCGCCCTTGTCCAGCGCGGCCTTCAGGTCGTCGGCCTTGTCGAAGTACCGGACGGTGAACTTGTTGTTGCGCAGCTTGGCGTCGCCGCCGTACTTGTCGTTGGGCGACAGGACGACCTTGCCCAGCTGCTTGCCCGACGTCTCGACCGAGTCGATGCGGTACGGGCCGGAGCCGATCTGCTTGTCGTTGGGCAGCGCCTTGTCGGCCGGGTAGACCTGGTGGTCGACGATGGCGCCGGCCGGGGTGGCCAGCTTGGCCGGCAGGGTGGCGTCGGGCGCGGTGAGGTGGAAGAGCACCTCGGTGTCGCCCTTGGCCTCGACGGACTTGATCGAGGAGAGCAGCGAGACCGGGCCGTTCTCGTCGTTGATCTTCCGGGTGCGCTCGATCGAGAAGACCACGTCCGCGGCGGTCAGCGGGTGGCCGTTCGAGAACTTCAGCCCGGGCCGCAGGGTGCAGTGGTACTCGGTGGCCTCGCTGCTGGTGAACTCGCAGGACTGCGCGGCGTCCGGGGTGGGCGTGCTGGCGGCCGCCGGGAAGGTGAGCAGCGACTGGAAGGCGTTGCGCATGACCAGCCAGGAGCCGGAGTCGTAGGACATCGCCGGGTCCAGCGTGCCGGTCAGCTGGGCGGTGCCCATGGTGATCGACTTGCCGCTGTCCCCCTTGACGGCGTCGGTCACCGATCCGCAGCCGGCCACCGTCACGGCGACCAGACCGGCACAGCCGAGTACTGCGAGGCGTTCAGCTGAAGTCTTCACGGGGCGCGTCCTTATCGGTGGCACGAAACCCGAGTAGCGTGCCATATCGAACACGCACGACCGATACCCGCGCAGATGACGTTTGGGACACGGTGGTTACGGGCAACGCGGCCGCGACCGACGAGATGTCGGTCAATGCCCTTTTTCTCCCCCGATCCCCCCGGATCGGAGCCCCCTGACGCCCCGTACCGGCCGGTAGGGGCGGTCCGCAATGAGAGGACAATCACACTCGACGGTCACCCGCGGGTCACACCCGCGAGGCGACCAGCGAGCGCAACAGATCGAGGTCGACCTGCTCCAGCGAGGGCAGCACCAGCCGTCCGGGGGCCGGCTCGATCGCCGCCACCGAGGGCACCGCGATCACCGGGCAGCCGGCCGCCTCGCCCGCGCTCACCCCGGTCGGGGTGTCCTCGACCACCACGCAACGGGCCGGCTCCGCGCCCAGCCGGCGGGCCGCCTCCAGGTACGGGTCCGGGAACGGCTTGGTGCGCGGCACCTCGTCCCCGCCGATGGTGAAGGCGAAGTGGTGGGCGCCCAGCGAGCGCAGCACGATGTCGATCACGTGCCGGTGCGAGGCGGACACCATGGCCGCCGGGATCCCGTGCGCGGCAAGGGTGTTGAGGAGGCGTTCGGCGCCCGGCATGAGCGGCACGCCGCCCGCCAACAGGTCCACGAAGCGCTGGTTGACCAGGACGCCCAGGTCGGCCGGTGCGATGTCCACGCCCGTCCGGGCGACCAGGTAGTCCATCACCCGGGTCATCGGGCCGCCGACCACGTGCGCGCGGTCCGCCTCGTCCAGCTCGTGGCCGAGCTCGGCGAAGAGCGAGACCTCGGCCTGCCACCAGAAGTCCTCGGTGTCCACCAGGGTGCCGTCCATGTCCAGCAGGACCGCCTGCAGACCGCGGTCGTCACCGTGGTCGAGGACCCGGGTGGCAGTGGGGCTGGTGGTCATGGGCGGACGTCCTTCCGGCAGGCCCCGGGGAGCCCCCGGGGATGGCACAGGCCGGCCCGCTGGTGAGCGGACCGGCCCGTTCAGGATCCTCCAGGATACGCCCGCTTCGTCCGAAAAGAGCGAACGGAGGGGGACCGAGGCGTTACCGGGCGTTGAAGTACTTCGCCTCCGGGTGGTGGATCACGATCGCGTCGGTGGACTGCTCCGGGTGCAGCTGGAACTCCTCGGAGAGCACCACGCCGATCCGCTCGGGCTTCAGCAGCTCGGCGATCTTGGCGCGGTCCTCCAGCTCGGGGCAGGCCCCGTAGCCGAGCGAGAAGCGGGCGCCCCGGTACTTGAGCGCGAACATGTCCTTGACGTCCTGCGGGTCCTCGCCGGAGAAGCCCAGCTCGTAGCGGACCCGGGCGTGCCAGAACTCGGCCAGCGCCTCGGCCAGTTGGACCGAGAGGCCGTGCAGCTCCAGGTAGTCGCGGTAGGAGTTCCCGGCGAACAGCTCGTTGGCCGCCTCCGAGATCCGGTTGCCCATGGTGACCACCTGCAGGCCGACGACGTCCCGCACGCCCGACTCCTCGGGGCGGAAGAAGTCGGCCAGGCAGAGCCGGCGCCCGCGGCGCTGGCGCGGGAAGGTGAAACGGGTGCGCTCGGTGCCGTCCTCGTGGAAGACGATCAGGTCGTCGCCCTTGGAGTTGGCCGGGTAGTAGCCGTAGACCACGGCCGCCTCCAGCCAGCCCTCGGTCTGCAGCCGGTCCAGCCAGGCGCGCAGCCGCGGCCGGCCCTCGGTCTCCACCAGCTCCTCGTACGACGGCCCCTCGCCGCTGCGCGCCGCCTTCAGGCCCCACTGCCCCTTGAACAGTGCGTCCTCGTCCAGCCAGGAGGCGTAGTCGGCGAACGGGATGCCCTTGACGATCCGGTCGCCCCAGAACGGCGGGGTGGGCACGGTGTTGTCGACGGCGACGTCGGAGCGGATCTGGCCGAGGTTGACCTCCGGCTCCGGCTCCGCCACCTCGACCCGGGCGTGCCGGCGCTGCTTCAGCTCCGGCAGGGCGGCGCCGGGCACGCCGCGCTTGACCGCGATCAGCGCGTCCATCAGCCGCAGGCCCTCGAAGGCGTCCCGGGCGTAGCGGACCTCGCCCTCGTAGATCTCGTGCAGGTCCTGCTCGACGTAGGCCCGGGTGAGCGCGGCGCCGCCCAGGATCACCGGGTAACTCGCGGCCAGCTTGCGCTGGTTGAGCTCCTCCAGGTTCTCCTTCATGATCACGGTCGACTTCACCAGCAGCCCGGACATGCCGATCACGTCCGCGTTGTGCTCCTGCGCGGCGTCCAGGATCGCCGAGACCGGTTGCTTGATGCCCAGGTTGACGACGTTGTAGCCGTTGTTGGACAGGATGATGTCGACCAGGTTCTTGCCGATGTCGTGGACGTCGCCCTTGACGGTGGCCAGCACGATGGTGCCCTTGCCCTCGTCGTCGGACTTCTCCATGTGCGGCTCCAGGTGGGCCACCGCGGTCTTCATCACCTCGGCGGACTGCAGCACGAACGGCAGCTGCATCTGGCCGGAGCCGAACAGCTCGCCGACCACCTTCATGCCGGCCAGCAGGGTCTCGTTGACGATCTCCAGCGCCGGGCGCCCGGCCAGCGCCTCGTCGAGGTCGGCCTCCAGGCCGTTGCGCTCGCCGTCGATGATCCGGCGCTGCAGCCGCTCCTCCAGCGGGAGCGCGGCCAGCTCCTCGGCCTTGGAGGCCCTGACCGAGGCCGAGGAGACGTTGGCGAACAGCTCCAGCAGGCGCTGCAGCGGGTCGTAGCCGTCCCGGCGGCGGTCGTAGACCAGGTCGAGGGCGACCTCGCGCTGGTCCTCGGGGATCCGGGAGATCGGCAGGATCTTGGAGGCGTGCACGATCGCGGAGTCCAGGCCGGCCTCCACGCACTCGTGCAGGAAGACCGAGTTGAGCACCACGCGGGCGGCCGGGTTGAGGCCGAAGGAGATGTTGGACAGGCCGAGCGTGGTCTGCACATCGGGGTGCCGGCGCTTCAGCTCGCGGATCGCCTCGATGGTCTCGATGCCGTCCCGGCGGGACTCCTCCTGGCCGGTGGCCAGGGTGAAGGTGAGGCAGTCGACCAGGATCGAGCCCTCGTCGATGCCGTAGTCGGCGGTCAGCTCGGCGATCAGCCGCTCGGCGATCGCCACCTTCGCGTCGGCCGTACGGGCCTGGCCCTCCTCGTCGATGGTGAGCGCGATCAGGCCGGCGCCGTGCTCGCGGGCCAGCGAGGCGATCTTCCCGAAGCGCGAGTCGGGGGCGTTGCCGTCCTCGTAGTTGACCGAGTTGAGCACCGCGCGGCCGCCCAGGGCCTCCAGGCCGGCCCGCAGCACGTCCGGCTCGGTGGAGTCCAGCACGATCGGCAGGGTGGAGGCGGTGGCCAGGCGGCCGGCGATCTCCTTCATGTCGGCGACGCCGTCGCGGCCGACGTAGTCCACGCAGAGGTCCAGCAGGTGGGAGCCGTCCCGGATCTGGTCGCGGGCGATCTCCACACAGGCCTGCCAGTCGCCGGCCAGCATCGACTCGCGGAACTTCTTGGAGCCGTTGGCGTTGGTGCGCTCGCCGATCGCCAGGTACGAGGTGTCCTGGCGGAACGGCACCGCCTGGTACAGCGAGGCCGCCGAGGGCTCGGGCTGCGGGGTGCGCGGGGCGATCTCGCGGCCCTGGACGCGCTCGACCACCTGGCGCAGGTGCTCGGGCGTGGTGCCGCAGCAGCCGCCGACCAGCGAGAGGCCGTACTCGCGGGTGAACACGTCGTGCGCGTCGGCCAGTTCGGCCGGGGTGAGCGGGTAGTGGGCGCCGTCCTTGCCGAGCACCGGCAGGCCCGCGTTGGGCATGCAGGACAGGCCGATCCGGGCGTTCTTGGCCAGGTAGCGCAGGTGCTCGCTCATCTCGGCCGGGCCGGTGGCGCAGTTGAGGCCGATGTAGTCCACGCCGAGCGGCTCCAGCGCGGTGAGCGCGGCGCCGATCTCGGAGCCGAGCAGCATGGTGCCGGTGGTCTCCACCGTCACCTGGACCAGCACCGGCAGATCCAGCCCGGCCTCGGCCAGGGCGCGCTTGGAGCCGAGGATGGCGGCCTTGGTCTGCAGCAGGTCCTGGCTGGTTTCGACCAGCAGCGCGTCGGCGCCGCCGGCGATCAGGCCGGCCGCGTTGCGCTGGAAGCCGTCGCGCAGCGTCTCGTACGGCGCGTGGCCGAGGGTGGGCAGCTTGGTGCCGGGGCCGATCGAGCCGAGCACCCAGCGGAGGCGGCCGTCCGCGGCGGTGTGGGCGTCGGCCACCTCGCGGGCGATCCGGGCGCCGGCCTCGGACAGCTCGTGGATGCGGTCGGAGATCTCGTACTCGCCGAGCGCGGAGAAGTTGGCGCCGAAGGTGTTGGTCTCCACGCAGTCCACGCCCACCTCGAAGTAGGCCTCGTGGACGGAGCGGACGATGTCGGGCCGGGTGATGTTGAGGACCTCGTTGCAGCCTTCGAGGTTCTGGAAGTCCTCCAGCGTCGGGTCCTGGGCCTGGAGCATGGTGCCCATGGCACCATCGGCCACCACCACCCGGGTGGCGAGCGCTTCACGCAGCGCGTTCGCGCGGCTCTGCGGAGTGACGGACGGACTGGCTGCAGTGGCCATGGGGCTTCTCCCTGGTGCGACGGCTGTCGGCTTTGCACGCCCGCTTGCTCGGGCACGCACGTGGCCAGGGTATCCGGCCCACGGCTCGGGCTGCGGGCCCATTCCGTATCCTGAGCGTTCGACCGAACGGGGGGAGCGACCGCGTGGCCCGATTCCGGACCGGCGCGCGGCGGATCGGCGGGGCCCTGGCGGTCCCGTTCCGGGCGCTGCGCGACCGCTGGCGAGGCTGGTCCTGGTGGCGACGGACCCTGCTGGTCCTGGTGCTGGCGGCGGCCGTGCCCGCCACCGCACTCGGCTCGGTGTTCGTCACGATCCGACTGCACTACACGGGTGAACCCCCGGCCGAGGCCCGCACCCGGGGCCGCGACGCGCTCTGGCTCGGCCACGCCTGGGTGGACGGCCGCAAGACCGAGACCGACGTGGCCGGGCTGGTCCACCAGCTGGCCGGCACCGGCATCCGGGACCTGTACGTGCACACCGGCCCGCTGGAGCACGACGGCACCCTGCCGCCCGCCGTCCACCCCCGGGCCCGCTGGTTCGCCGACACCGTCCACCGGGAGCTGCCGGGCGTGCGGGTGCAGAGCTGGCTGGGCGACGAGGTCAAGCCGGAGAAGGACGCCATGGACCTGGAGGACGCCCCGACCCGGGACCGGGTCACCGCCTCCGCCCGCCAGGTGCTGGACCTCGGCTTCGACGGCGTGCACTTCGACATGGAACCGATCCGCCCGGGTTCGGCCGGCTGGCTGGCCCTGCTCGACCAGGTCCGCCCGGTCACCGCGGCCCGCGGCGCCAAACTCTCGGTCGCCGCCCCGCAGATCGACCCCGTCCCCGGCCTGCACACGGCCGGCATCCTGCTCACCGACCACGGCAAGTGGTGGGACCGGGCGTACTTCTCCGCGACCGCCCGCCGGGTCGACCAGGTCGCGGTGATGACCTACGACACCTCGATGCCGACCGCTCCGCTGTACGGCGGCTACGTGGCCCAGCAGACCGAGCTCGCCCTGCAGGCCACCCCGGCCGACGTGGACCTGCTGATCGGCCTGCCGTTCTACTGGGACGACAAGTGGGGCCACTGGGGCGACGCCGAGACCGTCCCGGCGGCCGTCCGCGGCGTCCGGCTGGGCCTGGGCCGGGAGGACCCGCGGCGGGCGAACTTCGGCGTCGCGCTGTACGTGGACTTCGCCTCGACGCCCGGGAACTGGGCGGACTACCGCAGCGGCTGGGTCGACGTCCGGTAGCCGTCAGGCGGCCATCCGGTGGGCCAGGGCGCCCAGGTAGCGGTGGATGGTGCTGTCCTCGCCGACGACGTAGTGCGAGACGGCCCGGTACAGCGGCCGGCGCACCTCGCCGCGCTCGGTGACGGTCAGCGAGCAGCCCGGCCCGGCCGGGGTCAGCACGTACGTCCAGGTGCCGCCGTAGGGCAGGTCCGGGTCGGCGATGCCGGTGACCAGGCGGTGCGGGGCCTCGCTGGCCACCACCTCGTACGTGGTGTGCCCGTGCCGGTCGTACTCGCGCCAGCGCTCCCGGCCGCCGGCCGCGGCGGGCAGCCGCTCGACGTGGGTCAGGCCCGGGCGCCAGGCCGGGTAGAGGTCGATGTCGGTCAGCACGTCCCAGACCGCGCCGGGCGACTGGGCGAGCTCCAGGCCGCCCTCGGTGACGTGCTCCACCGGCAACCGGCGCCCGGCCCGGTCCGCCGCCAGCACTGCGGCACCGGCCAGCACGACGGCGCCCGTGCCCGCGCCGATCCACAGCCATCGCTTCATCGGTCCGGCCCCTTCCGCCCGGCCCCCGCCCGTTCATCATCGCGCCGTCCCGCCTGGGCGGCACGCGGTCGGGCCGGGCCGCCGGGCGGAGGCGGTCCGGCCCCGGCCGCGGGCTGACGCCCCGTCGGGCCGGGCCGTCCCGATATCCGCTGGATCGGCACGGCCGGCTCCCCCAGACTGTCCCGGTGCCCGGTCACGGGGCGCATCAAAGCCCGTAGGCTGGGCAGGTAGGGACCATGGGGCGAGGCGTTCCATGGGTGACGAGAGGTTCGACAGTCGGCAGCAGGCCCGTCGGCGCCCGGCAAGCCGGCCGAGGCGGCGCCGGTCCGACCGCCGACCGGAGGGAGACGCTGGGTGATCGAGTTGGAAGATGTTCCCGAGTTGATCGACCCGGTCATGGTCTGCGCCTTCGAGGGCTGGAACGACGCGGGTGACGCCGCCTCCGCGGCTCTGGCGCACCTGGACGAGACCTGGGGCGGCAAGGTGTTCGCCGCCCTGGACGCGGAGGACTACTACGACTTCCAGGTCAACCGGCCCACGGTCTGGCTGGACGGCGGCATCCGCCGGATCACCTGGCCGACCACCCGGCTCTCGGTGATCCGGGTCACCGAGCCGACGACCAGGGACGTCGTGCTGGTGCGCGGCATCGAGCCGAGCATGCGCTGGCGTTCGTTCTGCAACGAGCTGCTGGGCTTCGCGCACGAGCTGGGCGTCGAGCTGGTGGTGATCCTGGGCGCGCTGCTCGGCGACACCCCGCACAGCCGCCCGGTGCCGGTCAGCGGTGTCACCTCCGACCCCGACCTGGCCCGCCGGCTGGACCTGGAGGAGAGCCGCTACGAGGGCCCGACCGGCATCGTCGGCGTGCTCCAGGAGGCCTGCACGCACGCCGGGGTCCCGGCCGTGACGCTCTGGGCGGCGGTGCCGCACTACGTCTCGCAGCCGCCGAACCCGAAGGCCACGCTGGCCCTGATCAACAAGCTGGAGGACCTGCTGGACCTGCGCATCCCGCCGGGCGAGCTCGGCGAGGACGCCCGGGCCTGGCAGCTGGGCGTGGACCAGCTGGCCGCCGAGGACAGCGAGGTCGCCGAGTACGTCCAGCAGCTGGAGGAGGCGCAGGACACCGCGGAGCTGCCGGAGGCCTCGGGGGACGCCATCGCCCGCGAGTTCGAGCGCTACCTGCGCCGCCGGGAGAACGTCGGGCCGACCGGCGAGAAGCCGGTCGCCGGGCACGCCACCGCGGAGCGGCCGGCCGAGCCGGAGCCGCCGGGCCCGGGCCGGGAGAGCCCGGACGGCGCCGAGGAGGAGTAGCCGCCTCGGCCCCAGCAACGCCGAAGGGGCGTCAGGACCGGTGTCCTGACGCCCCTTCGGCGTTGCGGCTGAGGGACCTGCAGCCGTCCTGGGGAGCTACAGCGCGACGCCGAGCAGGGCGTCCACGGTGCGGGTCACCAGGCCGGGCGCGCCGATGTCGGTGCCGCCCTCGGTCTCCTGCCGCTCCACCCAGCGGTCGACGGCGGCCAGCGCGGCGGGCGCGTCCAGGTCGTTCGCGAGCGCCGTACGGACCTCGGCGAGCAGCTGCTCGGCCGCGGGGCCGTCCGGCCGGGAGACCGCGGCGCGCCAGCGGGCGAGTCGCTCGACGGCCTCGTCCAGGACGCTCTTGGTCCACTCCCAGTCGGCGCGGTAGTGGTGCGAGAGCAGCGCCAGGCGGATCGCCGCCGGGTCGACGCCGTCGCGGCGCAGCGCCGAGACGAAGACCAGGTTGCCGCGGGACTTGGACATCTTGTGGCCGTCCAGGGCGACCATGCCGGCGTGCACGTACGCCTTGGCGTACGGGTGGGTGCCGGTGGCGACCTGGGCGTGCGCGGCGCCCATCTCGTGGTGCGGGAAGGAGAGGTCGCTGCCGCCGCCCTGGATATCGAAGGACATGCCGAGGTACTGCAGCGCGATGGCGACGCACTCGATGTGCCAGCCGGGGCGGCCGTGGCCGAGCTCGGTGTCCCAGGCAGGCTCGCCCGGGCGGGCGGCCAGCCAGAGCAGGGCGTCCAGCGGGTTGCGCTTGCCCGGGCGGTCCGGGTCGCCGCCGCGCTCGGCGAAGACGGGGCGCATGGCCTCGCGGGTGAGGCCGGAGACCTCGCCGAAGTGCGGGTCCGCGTCGACCGAGAAGTAGATGTCGCCGTCCACCCGGTAGGCCGCGCCGGAGGCCAGCAGCTTCTGGACGATCGGGACGATCCACGGGATCGACTCGACGGCGCCGATGTAGTGGGCCGGCGGGAGCAGCCGCAGGGCGGTCATGTCCTCGCGGAACAGGGCCGTCTCGCGCTCGGCGAGGGCCGTCCAGTCCTGGCCGGTCTCGACGGCGCGCTGCAGCAGCGGGTCGTCGACGTCGGTGACGTTCTGGATGTACAGGACGTCGTGGCCGGCGTCCTTCCAGACGCGCTGGACCAGGTCGAACGCGTTGTAGGTGGCGGCGTGGCCCATGTGGGTCGCGTCGTAGGGGGTGATGCCGCAGACGTAGATCCGGGCGGTGCCGTCCTGCGGCACCACCTCGCGGACCGTGCCCGCTGCGGTGTCGTGGATACGGAGAGGGAGCCCCTGACCAGGCAGGGCGGGAACCTCGGAGGCGGGCCAGGCATGCATGGAAACAACTTTAACCTTGCGAACATTTGAAAGCCTAACCAGTAAGCAAGATCGACTGGATTCGCTTCCTGTCGTTGCCTGACCGCTTCCCGACTGGTATTGGACCTTTCGATGCACCTTCGCCGCACGGAGATCGGTCCGGATTCCGGGCAGCGGTGAGCGCCCGGTCGGCCCTGCTGCCGACCGGGCGCCCGGCTCTCCGGGAGGCGGCCGGAGCCGCTACGACCGCTGCTGCCAGAGGGCCGGTACGTTCGGCGGCTCCCAGCCGACCATGGCGGTGTGCGCCTGGAGGCAGACGTAGGAGACGCCGGAGTAGGTGACGCGGTCGCCCGCGCGGTAGGCGGTGCCCGGGGTCCAACTGCCGCTCGGCGGCCGGGTGGGCGTGGAGGTCGGGGTCGGCGTGGGCGTCGGGCTCGGGGTGCCGGGGGTCTGCGGCACGTCCAGCACGAAGTCGTAGCTGCCCTCGCGGATCGGGCCGTTCTGCCGCACGTTCATCAGCAGCCGGGCGTCGTAGATGGAGTCCGTGCTGTTGCGCGGCTCGCCCGGGAAGTACAGCTGGGTGGTGACGATCGGGCGGCCGGGGGCCTGGAGCTTGACGTGGAGGTGCCGGGTACGGCCGGGGTAGAGGCCGGGCACGATGGTGTCCAGCCTGAACGCACCGCCCGCGTCGGTGAACTGGTGGCCGCGGAAGGTGTAGCCGACGTTGTCGTAGGCGCCGTCGTCGTCGGCCTGCCAGAAGTCCAGCAGCACGCCGGGGACGGGCCGGCAGGCGCGGCCGAAGACGTAGCCGATGACGGCCAGCCGGGTGCCCGGGCCGTCGCCGACCATGGAGCTGCGCAGCGGGGAGTCGGGCTTGAAATAGGGGCCCTCGGTCTGTTCGATCGTGGGGTCGTCGCCGTCGTGGCACTCGGGGGTGAGCTCCGGCGCCCGGCCGGTGCCGACCTGGTCGCGAGCCAGGGCGACCCCGCCGCCGATCAGCAGCGGGGCGGCCCCGAGCGCGGCGGCGGCCTTCAGTACGGTCTTGCGACTGATCATGCGGTCGGGCATGGGCATGCGCCGTCTCCTTCTCGTGAGGCGGGAAGCGAAGGGCGGAGGGGCGGCCCTTGCCATGGTGGGGGCATGACAAGGACCGGGCCGACCGACCGCCCGTACGCGCCGGACCGACCGCCGACGCCACTCCTCGGGCCAGCAGCAAAACTACGGGCCGTCCGGTGCGACCGCGATGGACATGATCCGGGGATCGTGGTGATTTCCGTCGACCTTGGCCCGGAACCCCCCCGGCGTCATCCCGGTCTCCCGGCGGAAGAAGCGGCAGAAGTACGCCGGATCCACGAAGCCCGCTTCCTTCGCCACCTGGCGGATCGTCAGATCGGTACAGGCGAGCAGCCGCTTGGCCTCCAGGGTCTGCTGTCGGCGGATCAGTCCGCCCGGAGTGCGGCCGGTGGCCTGCTTCACCAGGGTCTGCAAGTGCCCCGGGGAGACACCGAGTTCCTGGGCGGTGGAGGCCACCGAGTGCCGCACCCCGCCCGGCCGGGCGATCAACCGGGTGAAGGCGGCCGCCACTTCGGCCGGGCGGCTGGGCACCAGCGGCCGGTCGTCCGGGGCGCAGGCGCGCAGCGCCCGGACGATCAGGATGTGCAGACTGGCCCGCAGCACGCCCTGGTAGCCGGGCGCCCTGGTCAGGTACTCGTGCTCCATGTCGGCGAACAGGGCGCCGATCGCGTCGGCCTGCCCGCCGAGCGCGAGGGCGGGGCGGGCGGCCAGCGCCCGCAGGGCGGCGAGGTCCTGCGGGTGGCCGAGCAGGAAGTCCTCGTTGAACAGCACGACCCGGCCGGCGAGGCCTTCGGTGTCCGCCCAGTAGTGCACCTGGCCGGG
The DNA here is from genome assembly GCF_003635085.1 of Streptomyces sp. 1114.5. Classification (NCBI taxonomy): domain Bacteria; kingdom Bacillati; phylum Actinomycetota; class Actinomycetes; order Kitasatosporales; family Streptomycetaceae; genus Streptomyces; species Streptomyces sp. 1114.5. Next base: position 3,549,991 of record NZ_RBXE01000001.1, on the reverse strand, counting down.
GGTGATCACGCACAACTGCGGTGGTGCCAGCGGCCGCTGGACGAGGTCCAGGACGTGGGCGCCGCGGCCGCCGGTGACGTGGACCATCTCGTAGAACGAGTGTCGGTGGGGGAAGCCGGCCCGGGAGAGTGGGCCGATCGCGTCGAAGCTGCCGATCGCGAAGGGGAGCAGGTGGGGCAGCGGGACCTGGAGACGGTGCAGCGGCAGGTCCGGCGTGGTTCGGGGGGCGGGGGTGGGGGTGGTCCGTCGCGCGTCCATCGGAGCAGTGTGCGACCTCCTCCGGGGACCGGTCCAGACCACCAACTCCCATACGGGAGCCCTGCCTTGGCCCGAAGCGGCCGCTACACCGGCGGCCAGGGGATCGCCGGCCAGTCCTCGGAGGGCAGCGGGTGGCGGCCGGAGTCGCGCAGCTCGGCCACCCGGGCCCGGGTGGCCGCCAGCTCGGCCTGCGTCAGGTGCGGGGCCAGGCGCTCGGCCAGTTCGCCGTCCAACTGCTCGGCCAGCCGGGCCAGCACCTCCAGTGCCTCGGCCGGCAGCGGGTCGCCGGCCCAGCCCCAGAGCAGGGTGCGCAGCTTGCCCTCGGTGTTGAAGGTGACGCCGTGGTCGATGCCGTACACCCGCCCGTCGGCGGCCGGGATCAGATGGCCGCCCTTGCGGTCGGCGTTGTTGAGCACCGCGTCCAGCACCGCGAGCCGGCGCAGCCGCCCGTCGTCGTGGTGCACCAGCAGCGCGGTGCGCCCGCCCTCGACCTCGGCCCGGATGATCGGCAGCCAGCCCTCCTCCGGGCCGCGCGGGTCCTGCAGCGCGAGCAGCGGCTCGGCCTGCGGGTCCGGCTCGACCCACAGCTGCACCATGCCGGGCCCGTGCGGGCCCTCGCGCAGCACGGTCGGCGGGATCAGCGCCCAGCCCGTCGCCGCGGACAGCTCGTAGGCGGCGACCTCACGGCCGGCCAGGGTGCCGTCCGGGAAGTCCCACAGCGGGCGCTCGCCGGCCACCGGCTTGTAGACGGCCTGCGCGCTCAGCGAGCCGTGCGCGACCGTGCAGTACAGCGCGGCGTTGGAGGCGTCGGTGAGGCGGCCGTGCACGGTCAGCTCGCCCTGGCGCAGCAGCGCGAGGGCGGTGGGCACGTCGGCGGCCAGCGCGGCCGCCGACGCCGGGTCGGCCTGGGGCGGGGTCTCGGTGTTCAGCGCCGGTAGCCGTTCGCGCGCGGGCACAGGTGGCCCTCCGGGTCGAGCGGCAGGTTGCAGAACGGGCAGGGCTTGCGGCCGGCCGCGACCAGGTCCAGCGCGCGCTTGGCGAACACCCGGGCCATCGCACCGGACAGCCGCACCCGCAGCATGTCCGGGCCGGTGTCGTCGTCGGTGAAGACCGTCTCGGCGCCCTCCTCGTCCTCCTCGTCCTCGACCAGCGCCTGCGCCTCGACCACCAGGCAGCCGTCCACGCTGTCCCAGGCCAGGGCCATCGTGCCGACCCGGAACTCCTGCTCCAGCGGCAGGTCGAGCGGCGCGGTGTCGAGCAGGTCCTTGGGGGCGGTGGCCGGGATGGCGGTGTCGCCGCCGCTGCGCCGCAGCGCCTCGTCCAGCACCTCTTCGATGCGCTCGGCGAGCGCCGCGACCTGGGTCTTCTCCAGCAGCACGCTGGTGATCCGGCCCCGGGCGCTGGCTTGCAGGTAGAACGCCCTGGCGCCGGGCTGGCCGACGGTGCCGGCCACGAACCGTTCGGGCTGGTCGTAGAAGAAGACCTGACGGGGCACGCTCTCGCTCCGGATCGTGTCGGTCGGCGCGGATCCGCCGTGGGGGATCGCGGGTTTCGGGACTCGTTAGTCACCCTACGACCTCCGGGCTCCGGTCGGGGAGCCGAGCCGACGGCCGGGGGGATGGCACCCGGGGTCTCGGGTGGTGACGTGCGGGCGCTGACGCCCGGGCAGTCACGCGCGGGAGGGACGCCGGCGGGGCTGCCGGCCCGCGTCGCGGGTGGCCGCGGTCAGGCGGTGCCGCCGACCACCGCGTCGCCGGCCGGGGTGACCGGGGCCGCGCCGGTCCGCGGTGCGAGCGAGGAGAGGTCGCCGGTGTCGCCCATTCTCAGCACGAAGGGCCGCTGCGGGGTGTACCGGATCGCGGTGACCGAGCCGGGCTCGACGCTGATCCGCTGGAAGTGGTCCAGGTGCAGGCCGAGCGCGTCGGCCACCACCGCCTTGATCACGTCACCGTGCGAACAGGCGATCCAGACCGCGTCCTCGCCGTGCTCGGCGGCGATCTTCCCGTTCCACTCGCGCACCGCGCTCACCGTGCGGTGGCTCAGCTCGCGCAGCGACTCCCCGCCGGGGAAGGCCGCGGCGGCGGCGTGGTCCTGCACGGTGCGCCACATCGGCTCCTTGGCCAGCTCGGCCAGCGGACGGCCGGTCCAGTCGCCGTAGTGGCACTCCCCCAGCCGCTCGTCCTCGGCCGGGGCGCCCAGCTCGGGCCGGGCGGCCAGCAGGGGCTCCAGCGTCTGGCGACAGCGCTCCAGCGGGCTGCTGACGGCCTGCACCAGCGGGATCCCGGCCAGCCGGTCGGCCAGCGCGGCGGCCTGCCCGCGCCCGGTGTCGTCGAGGTCGACGCCGGGGGTCCAACCGGCCAGGATTCCGGCGGTGTTCGCGGTGGAGCGGCCGTGACGGACGAGCAGCAGGGTGGGCATGGGGCTCAGCCTACGGCCTCCGGGCCCGGCCGTGGAGGCGGGTTACCGTCCGGTTATCCGCCCGGGCGCCTGGGGCGGTCTCGGTCGGCCGTCCTGCCCGCCGAGCCGCCTCGCCACCGAGCCGACGACACCGGCCGCCGGCACCGGCCGGTGGACCCGCACCGCACCGGTCCTGTGCCCGGAGGCCGCGGTCGGGTGACAATGGCCCGCATGATCGTCCACTGCGCCGCCTACTCCGACGGCCGCCGGATCGAGGCCCCCGCCGACCTGGCCGGTGCGCTCGCCGCCGCCCGCGCGGCCGGTCCGGACGGCTTCGTCTGGATAGGCCTCTTCGAACCCACCGCCGAGGAACTCGACCACGTCGGCAAGGAGTTCGCGTTGCACCCGCTGGCCGTCGAGGACGCCGTCAGTGCCCACCAGCGCCCCAAGGTGGAGGCCTACCAGGGCTCGCTGTTCGTCTCCCTGAAGACCCTCGGCTACGCCCCCGGCGCGCATGTCGTCACCGTCGGCGAGGTGATGGTCTTCCTCGGGCCCGACTTCGTGATGACCGTCCGGCACGGCGCGGACTCCCCGCTCGGCGGCCTGCGGGCCCGCCTGGAGCAGGAACCCGAACTGCTGCGCTTCGGGCCCAGCTCGGTGCTGCACTCGGTCGCCGACACCGTCGTGGACGGCTACATGGAGGTGGCCACCGCACTGCAGAGCGACCTGGACGAGCTGGAGGCGGACATCTTCACCCCCAGCCGGGTCGGCCGCGACACCGCCGGGCGGATCTACGGCTACAAGCGCCAGGTGATGTCCGTACGCCGCGCCACCGGCCCGCTGCTGGAGCCGATGCTGGAGCTGGAGCGCGGCGCCCGATTCGTCCGCCCCGAGGCAGCGCCCTACCTGCGGGACGTCGCCGACCACCTGGCCCGGGTGAACGACCAGGTGGACGGCATGGACCGGCTGCTGTCCGACATCCTCAACGCCAACCTGGCGCAGGTCAGCGTGCAGCAGAACAACGACATGCGGAAGATCTCGGCCTGGGCGGCGCTGGCCGCCGTGCCGACGATGATCGCCGGAATCTACGGGATGAACTTCGACGACATGCCCGAGCTGCACCAGCCCTGGGGGTACCCGGCGGTACTGGTGCTGATGGCCGTGGTCTGCGTGGTGCTGCACCGGGTGTTCAAGCGGCACGACTGGCTGTAGCGCCACTCGAACACGCTCAGGCGCTTACGCCAGGCCGGCGCGCTCCAGGGCCGCGACCCCGGTGCGCAGCGCCTGGATCCGCTCGTCCAGGGTGAACCCGGCCGGGGCCAGGGTCAGTGTGGTGACGCCCGCGTCGGCGTATGCCTGCATCCGGTCGGCGATCCGGGCGGTGTCGCCGATCAGCGAGGTGGCGTCGACCAGGTCGTGCGGGACGGCGGCCGCGGCGCCCGCGTAGTCCTTGGCCAGGTACTTCTCCTGGATCTCGTCGGCGGCCTGCTCGAAGCCCATCCGCCGGGTGAGCTGGTTGTAGAAGTTCTTCTCCTTGCTGCCCATGCCGCCGATGTAGAGCGCGGCGTAGGAACGCAGGGAGTCGACGGCGGCCTTGATGTCCTCGCCGACGGCCAGGTTCACGGTCGGGCAGAGGTCGAAGCCGTCCAGCGTCTTCCCGGCCTTGGCGCGGCCGGCGGTCAGCGGGTCGAGGGAGAGCGCGGAGTGCTCGGGCGAGAAGAAGATGCCGAGCCAGCCGTCGGCGATCTCGCCGGTGAGCTCCAGGTTCTTCGGGCCGATCGCGGCGATGTACAGCGGGATGTGCTCGCGCACCGGGTGCACGGTGAGCTTGATCGGCTTGCCCGGGCCGCCGGGCAGCGGCAGGGTCCAGTGCGCGCCCTCGTGGACCAGGCGCTCGCGGGACATCGCCTTGCGGATGATCTCCACGTACTCGCGGGTGCGGGCCAGCGGCTTGTCGAACTTCACGCCGTACCAGCCCTCGGAGACCTGCGGGCCGGAGACGCCGAGGCCCAGGCGGAAGCGGCCGCCGGAGAGGGTGTCCAGGGTCGCCGCGGTCATCGCGGTCATCGCCGGGGTACGGGCCGGGATCTGGAAGATGGCCGAACCGACGTCGATCCGCTCGGTCTTCGCGGCGACGTAGCTCAGCACCGTCGCGGCGTCCGAGCCGTACGCCTCCGCCGCCCAGCAGACCGCGTACCCGAGCCGGTCCGCCTCCTGGGCCACGGCGATGTTGTCGGCGTCCATGCCGAGTCCCCAGTAGCCGAGGTTGATACCGAGTCGCATCTGCCGCACCTTCCAGTGGGTTGGGTTGTGGCGAGGGTAACCGCGCCCGCGCCGGACATGCTACTGACGGGTAGTGGTGGGGTGGGTCACACCCGCACCACCTCCTCCGGCGGTGATCGTTCTGCGGGTCTGCACACCTGCCCGCACACCGGCCGCTACGCTCAGCCGACGTGGGAGAGCACTCTCCTCACCTGCGCTTTCACAGGGCCACCGGGGCGCCCGGGGCCACCGGCCAGTGGAGGGCCCGTCCGATGGAAAAGCGTCACCTGGGCCGTACCGGTCTGCAGGTCTCCCGACTCGGCCTCGGCACCATGACCTGGGGCCGCGACACCGACGAGCACGAGGCCGGCGAGCAGCTCAAGGAGTTCGTCGACGCCGGCGGCAACCTGATCGACACCGCCGACGTGTACGCCGACGGCGGCGCCGAGTACCTGATCTCCCGGCTCACCGACAACCTGATCCCCCGCTCCGACCTCGTCATCGCCACCAAGGCCGGTAGCGTCCCCGACTCCGCCCGCCGCTTCGACGGCTCGCGCGGCCACCTGCTCGCCGCCCTGGACGACTCGCTGCGCCGCCTCGGCACCGACTACGTCGACCTCTGGCAGGTGCACTCCTTCGACCCGACCACCCCGGTCGAGGAGACGCTCAGCGCCCTCGACATCGCCGTCTCCACCGGGCGCGCCCGCTACGTCGGCGTCTGCGACTTCAGCGGCTGGCAGCTCGCCAAGGCCGCCACCTGGCAGCGCGCCCACCACGGGCGGGTGCCGCTCGCCGGGGCGCAGCTGGAGTACTCGCTGCTGCAGCGCGGCATCGAGCGCGAGGCGCTGCCCGCCGCGCTGGACGACGGGATCGGGGTGCTGGCCGGCTCGCCGCTCGGGCGCGGGGTGCTCACCGGCAAGTACCGGCACGGCGTCCCGCAGGACTCGCGCGGCGCCTCGCCGTACCTCACCGGGTTCGTCCAGCCGTACCTCGGGGAGCGCTCGCGGCGGATCGTGGACGCCCTCGCCACCGCCGCCGACGGGCTCGCCAGCAGCCCGCTGGCGGTCGCGCTGGCCTGGGTCCGGGACCGCCCCGGGGTGGCCAGCGCGCTGGTCGGGGCACGGACGGCGACCCAGCTGCAGGCGGCGCTGTCGGTGGAGGCGCTTACGCTTCCGGGTGAGATCCGCAGTGCGCTGGACGACGTGTCGTCCCCGGTGCACCGCTACCCGGACCAGGGGTGGACCGAGCTGTGACCAGTCGGCCGGGTCGTCGAGCAGAACGCGCAGTGGAGTGACCTTTGGAGCGGACGACGATGAGTGACACGGGGAACGGCGCTCCGGAGGAGACCTCGGCGGCTCCGGCGACTCCGGGGACCGCGGCGACTCAGGGGACTGCGGCCGACAAGGCCGCGGCGATCGCGGAGCTGGCGGCGCGGATCCGCAGCATCGCGCCGCAGGGGTCGGGGCCGGGGGCTTCGGCGGGCTTGGCTCCGAGGCGCCCGGCCGAACCGGCGTCGGAGGCGGAGGCGAGGGCGGAGGCGGAGGCTTCGGTGGCCGCCACCCCGGCCGTTCCGGCGGCCCCAGCGGCTCCGGCGGCTCCGGCGGCCGTGATGGCGGACGGGCCGCGCGGCGACGCGCTCCAGCGGACCAGCGCCGTGCTGGCCGCGGGCGGCGCCCCCGCCGAGCTGGCGGCCGCCGCCGTGGCCGAGTTCGGCGACGACGCGGCCGAGCGGCTGCGCGAGGACCCGTGGGCGGTGCTGGGCCTGCCCGGCGTCCGGCCCGAGCACGCCGACCGCTTCGCCCGCGAGCTGCTCGGCCCCGAGGCCGAGCCCGCGGACCCGCGCCGCGCGCAGGCGCTGGTGGTCTGGCTGCTGGAGCAGGCGGCACTGCGCGGGCACTCGGCCCTGGAGCTCGCCGAGGTGACCTCCGGGCTCGACCGGCTCCGGATGCCGGACCCGGTCGCCGCCGTCCAGGCCGCCGTCGAGGACGGCCGGGTGCTGCCCGCCCAGGAGGAGCTGACCGGCGCCGAGGCCCAGGCGGCGGGCGGCGAGGACGACGAGCCGCCGACCCGGACGCTGCTCGCGCTGGAGCGGCTGGCGATGGCGGAGACCACCCTCGCCGAGGGGCTGCTCCAGCTGATGGCGACCTTCGTACCGGGCGAGGACGTCGAGGAGGACGGCGACTCCTCCGCCGTCGAGTCCGCTCCCGATTCGGACGTCGAATCGGACGTCGAATCGGACGTCGAATCGGACGTCGAGTCGGACGTCGAGTCGGCGGGCGGGGAGACGGCGGGCGCAGCGGACGGCGAGGCGGAGGGCGCCGAGCCTGAGCCCGTCGCCGCCCCCGGCCCGGCCGCGTGGGCGGCCGCCGCCGAGGCCGCGCCGACCTCCTCCGCGACCGCCCTCATCCAGGCGGTGGCCGACAACGCCCTCGTCCTGCACACCGGCGGCGAGGCGGCCCGCGCCGAGCCGGCCGCGCTGCTCACCGCCGCCCGGGGCCTCGGCCTGCGGGCCTGGGCCGCCACCTGGACCGACCAGGGCCGGGCCTCCTTCGCCGCACTCGCCGGAGCCGGGGCCGGGGCCGGAGCCGATGCCGGAGCCCCCGTGGTCACCCTCGCCGAGCTGCTGGCCGGCACCGCCGGCCCGGGCCGCGGGCCGGACGGCATGCTCGCCCTGGATCTGCTGATCGTCCTGGACGCCCCGCTGCTGGACGTCGAACTGGCCGCGACCGTCGTGGAGTCGCTCGCCGACGGCACCCGGCTGGTGCTCAGCGGCGACCCGGGCCAGCTCTGGTCGGCCGGCCCCGGCCGCTTCTTCGCCGACCTGCTGGCCGCCAAGGCCTGCCCGGCGGTCGCCTCCCGGACCCCGGACTTCGGCCCGATCGGCGAGCTGGTCTCCGGCGTCGGCATCGGCGAGCTCCAGCCGGTCGACGCACCGGACAAGGAGGTGGTCATCCTGACCGCCAAGGACGCCGGCGAGGCCGTCCACCGGGCGATCCAGCTGCTCACCGACTCCATCCCGCGCGCCCTGGGCATCCCCGCCGAGCAGGTGGTGCTGCTCACCCCGGGCCACGGCGGCGCGGCCGGTACCCGGGCCCTGAACGCCGCCGCCAAGGCCCGGCTCAACCCCGGCCCGGGCCGGTTCGGCGGGTTCGACCCGGGCGACCGGGTGGTCGACTCCCCCGCGCCCGGCATCACCCGCCCGGCCCGGGTGCTGGACGGCGACGCCGACGGTCTGCACCTGGAGTACGCGGACGGCACCCGCCGGACCGTCCCGCCCGCCGAGGCCGCCCGGCTGCGGCACGGCTGGGCGCTGACGGTCCACCAGGCACTCGGCCGCCGCTGGCCGGGCGCGGTGGTCGTGGTCCCGGAGGACGCCGCCCCGGCGCTCACCCGGCAGTGGGTCTACACCGCGTTCGGGCGGGGCGAGCGGCACCTGTCCGTGGTGCACGCGGCGGGCCCGGCGCTCGTCCAGGCCGTCGCCGAGCGCCCGGCGCAGCCGCGTACCACCCGGCTGCGGGCGATCCTCGCCGAGAACGCCGCCCCGGCGTACTGAGCGCACTCCCGACGAACGTGATGACGGGCGGGCCCCATGCTCCGGGGCCCGCCCGTCATCACGTCCGCCCGTCGTCGCGTCCGCCCGTCGTCGCGTCCGTCAGGCGTCAGCCGGTCAGTCGTCGCCGTCCTCGTCGTCGTAGACCTCGCTGACGTCGAACCGGCAGATCAGCAGCTGCGGGTCGGCGTGCTCGAAGGGCTCCGGCAGCCATTCCCCCGGCTCGGTCGGCTCGGCCGCCGCGACCCAGAGCGTCGAGTCGCCCTCCTCCAGCCCGAACTCCTCGCTGCGGGCGGCGATCTCGTCCGGCTCGTACTCGCCGAACAGCACACCGATCGCGGCGTTCACCTCGCCCGCGCCGGCGCCGCCCGGGGTCAGCGACTCGTCCAGCCGCTCGGCCTGGGCGCGCAGCCGCTTGGGGTCGACGACGTGGTAGTCGCGGCGGATCAACACGCTGATCGCCTCGGGCTGTTCGGGACCGTGGTACCCGCCGGGTCCCTCGTCCCCGGGGATCTCGAAGGGCGTGACCTCGTCGTAGGCCTCGTACAGGAGCTGGTCGTAGGCGATGGCCGCCGTCGCGAGCTGCTCGTAGGCGGCGGACACGGCGGGATCATCGGCTGCGTTGGGGCTTGACACCGCTTCCAGATGACGGTCGATGGCGGCCTTGACCGCCTCAGCGGCGGCGCGTACCTCGGCAATGGTGGGCTGCGCGGCATCAGACATGGTGCAGACGCTATCTCCCCGCGGTGTCGGTACGCACAGCGGTTGTCACCTACACCCGCGATTTCACCGCAACTTCCCCCCCCGATGTCCGATCTGCACACGTACGTCCCCCTGCGGTACGGGCGCGAGACGGGCGCGGAGGGCGCACGGCGGACCCGGCGAGGCCGTCCGGGTACCGCTTCGCGCGCCGGGATCGGGGTATCCCCTCCACAGCCGCAACAGAACTGATGCACTGTCAGCCGACTGCCCGAATCATGATCTCCCTGGCTGCCGTTCCCGCACGGGAGGACGGCCGGAAATACCCGGGCCGACTGTCCGGGGTAGGCCGTAGGCTTGCCTGAAGGTGATCCTCAGGAGGAGCGTTTTGACCCCACGGAAGCCGGTCCGGCAGCCGGAGTACGAGTACCAGTCGCTGCGCATGCCGCGCGGCACCACGCGCAACGCGGCGCGCCAACTGCTCACCGAGCACGCCGAGTACGGCCACTGGGAGCTCGACCGGCTGCGGCTGTTCCCCGACGGCAGCCGGACGGTCCGGCTGAAGCGGAGGATCATCCGCCAGGTCCGGAACTGGTGACGGGCGGGGCGCTCCGCCCGTGGCGGGACCTCGCGCACGACTTCCACGCACCCGCGGCCGCCTGGTCATCCGGCGGCCGCGGGTGCGTCGTTTCCGCGGTCGGCCCCGCGGGGCTGCTATCTCAGCGGGCTCCGGCGCGAGCCCGGCGGTAGAGCACGCCGCCGCCGAGCAGCAGGGCGAGGCCGGCCGCGCCGAGCAGCTCGACGCCGCCGGCGCCGGTGGAGGCCAGCTGGCTGTCGGCGGTGGGGGTGGCGGCCGGGGCGGCGGCCGGGACGGCCTGGGTGCCCGGGGTCGTGCCGTGGACGACCGGCGTGGCCGGGGCCCCGGTCTCCGGGCCGCCGGTGCGCGGGATGCCCGGGGTGCTCGGCGTCGTCTCGCCGCCGGTCTGCGGCGGGGTCGGGTGGTCGCCCTCGTGGCAGTCGTCGCCCGGCTTGGGGGCGGGCGTGTGCGCGGGAGGCGCGGGCTGCGCCACGTTGCCGCAGTCGTTGCCGAAGGCCGGGTTGCCGACGCCGACCACGTTGACGGAGTTGCCGCAGGCGTTGACCGGGACGTGCACCGGGGCCTGGACGCTGTTGCCGGAGGCCACGCCGGGCGAGCCCGCGGCGGTGCCGGAGGCGGAGGAGCCCGAGGCCGTGGTGCCCCGGCTCCCGCCGGTGCCGGAACCCTCGGTGGCTCCGCTGCCCGGGTGGCCGCCCTGGCCGGCCTGCCCGGACGGGGGCGCCGCGTGGCGCCCGCCGCTGACGTTGGCGCAGTGGTTGCCGTAGGCCGGGTTGAGCACGCCGATCACGTCGACCGTGTTGCCGCAGGCATTGATCGGCACCTCCACCGGGACCTGCACCGAGTTGCCCGAGGCGACGCCCGGCGAACCCGCGGCACCGCCCTGTGCCTCGGCGCCCGCGTAGGCGTAGCCGGCGGTCGAGGCCAGCACACTGCCGGTGGCCACGGCCGTGAGGATGCCCTTCTTGGCCACATTCCTCATGTTTTCCCCTGACGTTCGAGACGAGGTTTCGACCTTGGCATGAACCTTATGAAAGTCGGAATTTCCGAATATCCGTAAATCACGCAGGGTCTTTGGCTGCACAGGAGTTAACGACGGGCCGACGGGGAGGTTGGGCCGAACGAAGCAGCTTCACCCGATCGAGCGATCGTGTCGCCGTCGGGTATCCAGGGACGCGAAGGCCCCCGGTACGGCGCGTCCGCCGCCCGGGGGCCGGGTCGAGTCCGCTCAACAGGCCTCAGCGGCCCGGAGGTCGACTCAGAAGTTGGCGCAGTGGTTGCCGAACGCCGGGTTCAGCACGCCGATCACGCTGACGGTGTTGCCGCAGGCGTTGACCGGGATGTGCACCGGAACCTGGACCAGGTTGCCCGAGGCGACGCCCGGGGAACCGACGGCCGCACCCTGAGCGGCGGCACCGCCGTGAGCGGATGCGACACCGGCGGCGGCGAGCACCAGGCCACCGGTGGCGGCGGCGACAGCGGCGATCTTCTTGACCTTCATCATTCCTCCTGTATGGACAACGCAACCCGTTCGGCGGGGTGCACAGGGATGAACGACGCTGCGGCAAACGGGGTACGGAACGGATTTCCCATTCACCCGCAACGGTGAGGTCTCGCACAGATGGTCGGCGCGGAATTCCGGGCAGAATCGTTTCTGTCGATCTCCTCCCACCCGTCCCACAATCATCAGCTCGGACAATGCGGTCGGCCCGCCCCCGGAACTCCGGGAACGGGCCGACCCAGTCGCCTGATCAGCCACCGGTGACCGACCGGCGGTCGATCGGCGGACAGCCAGGGGGCGATCAGCAGGCGTCGATGAAGCGGTCCAGGACCCGGACGCCGAACTTCAGGCCGTCCACCGGCACCCGCTCGTCCACGCCGTGGAACATCCCGGCGAAGTCCAGCTCCGGCGGCAGCTGCAGCGGTGCGAAGCCGAAGCAGCGGATCCCCAGGTCCTGGAACGACTTGGCGTCCGTCCCGCCCGACAGGCAGTACGGCACCGCGCGGGCGATCGGGTCCTCGGCCCGCAGCGCGGTCTGCATCGCCTCGACCAGCGCCCCGTCGAAGCCGGTCTCGATCGCCTTGTCGGAGTGCAGGCTCTCGCGCTTCACGCGCGGGCCGAGCACGCTGTCCAGCTCGGCCAGGAACTCCTCCTCGTAGCCGGGCAGGAAGCGCCCGTCCACGTGGGCGGTGGCCTGACCGGGGATCACGTTCACCTTGTACCCGGCGCCGAGCATCGTCGGCTGGGCGGTGTTGCGCAGCGTGGTGCCGATCATCTTGGCGATGCCGCCGAGGACGCGCAGCGTCTCGTCCATGTTCTCCGGGTCGAGCTCGACCCCGAGCGCGTCCGAGAGCTCGTCCAGGAAGGCCCGGACGGTCTTGGTGATCCGCAGCGGGAACTGGTGCCGGCCGAGCCGGGCGACCGCCTCGCACAGCTCGGTGATCGCGTTGTCGTCGTTCTCCATCGAGCCGTGCCCGGCCCGGCCCTCGACCGTCAGGCGCATCCAGTGCATGCCCTTCTCGGCCGTCTCCACCAGGTAGAGGCGGACCTGGTCGTTGACCGTGAAGGAGAAGCCGCCGACCTCGCCGATCGCCTCGGTCACGCCCTCGAACAGCCCCGGGTGCTTGTCCACCAGGAAGCGCGCGCCGTACGTGCCGCCCGCCTCCTCGTCGGCGAGGAAGGCCAGCACGATGTCGCGCGGGGGCTTGCGCCCGGTGCGCAGCCGGTCGCGGATGACGGCCAGCGTCATCGCGTCCATGTCCTTCATGTCGACCGCGCCGCGCCCCCAGACGCAACCGTCGGCGATCTCGCCGGCGAACGGGTCGTAGGTCCAGTCCGCGGCGTTGGCCGGCACCACGTCGGTGTGGCCGTGGATCAGCAGGCCCGGGCGGGAACGGTCCTCGCCCTCGATCCGCACCACCGTGGAGGCCCGTCCCTTGGCCGACTCGAAGATCTTCGGTTCGAGCCCGAACTCGGCGAGCTGCTCGGCCACGTACTCGGCCGCCTTGCGCTCGCCCGGGCCGGAGCCGTCACCGTAGTTGCTGGTGTCGATCCGGATCAGATCGCGACAGATCCCGGCGACCTCCGACTCAGCCGTCACCTTCGGCGCCGCCGACTCGCTCCGCTCGCTCACGGTCACTCCTCGTCTCTGGCCCGCACCGACGCACCAGCGCGCCACCCCCGGGACCTGCACCCGGGCCGTACGAGCACGTCCGCCCATCCTCCCCCAGCCCCCCAGCCGGATCCACCCCCCGCACGCTCTCGAAACCCCCTGGTCACGCCCCCGCCACAGAGCACCCCTTGCCCGCGCCACCGGCCCCGCTCCCCCGTCCGGAGCCGTTTTGGGAGCCCAAGCCGATCTTTGCTACAGTTACATCTGTCAGCGCGACGGACGAGAGATCGGAAGCCGCGAGGACGACACCCGGTCCGGGTGGCGGAATGGCAGACGCGCTAGCTTGAGGTGCTAGTGCCCTTTATCGGGCGTGGGGGTTCAAGTCCCCCCTCGGACACAGAGTGATGCGGGTCAGGAGAAATCCTGGCCCGCATTTCGCGTTTTCGGAGCAGGGATGGGGCGGGGCGGGAACCCGGCCGGGTTTCTGCCGGGTTCCGTTCGGGGCCCCGGCCGTCAGCGGTGCCCTGGGGTGGTGGGCTGGTGGGGGCGGGTGGGGCGCGGGACGGGGGTGCGGGCGGGGAGGGCGTGGCCGGTGCGGTCGTCGGTGTGCCAGGACTGGGACTGGAAGGCGAGGAAGAGGGCGGTCCAGCGGTTCTCGGCGGGGAGGTGGATCAGGACGGCGCCGTCCTGGTAGACGTCGTCGTCGGCGGTGAAGCGGCCGCTGTTGCCCTGGTTCATGTGGATGTCGTGGACGCCGTTGCCGGGGAGGAAGCCGAACACCTTGTCGGGGACGCCGGGTTCGGGGCCGAAGCGCTGGCCGAAGACGTAGAGGACGGCGGCCGGGTCGGCGATCGCCCGCTGGACGTGGCGGTCGAGCTGGTCGGCGAGGTCGTTGTCCGGGCCCGGGGCGTCGGGCGGCAGGACGTGCATCGCGGCGGGGTCGAAGAGCCGGCCGCGGACGAAGTCGAGGCTCGCCGTGCCGGGGCGGGACGGCAGCGGGTTCCAGCCGCTGCCGGCGGGCGGGAGGAGGCCGGTGACGGGGTGCCGGAAGTCCTCGTCGGCGAGGTGGCGCAGGTCCGAAGGGGCCTGCTGGGAGAGGACGTTGACGGCCGCGCGGTAGTCGGTGCCGTGCGCGTCGCGCAGGTGGATCTGGTAGTGCGGGGTGTCGGTGGCGCCCTCGCGGCGCCGGTCGACGGCGGTGGCGGCGAGCACGCCGTAGTCGCGGATCGGCATGGGTGGGGTCCTCGGAGTCGGCGGGTCGGGAGACTCCTCCGTTATGCGGCATGCGGCGGGCCGACTGCCCGGGAATCGACGGATGTTCACCTGCCGTCCCCGTGCGGGTTCGAGGCGACACCGGACGTTGGCAGCCGGGCCGGGGACGGCGGCGGACGTCAGAGCGGCGTGTCAGGCCTGGCGGGTGTCCGCGCCCAGGGCGCTCTCGATGCCCTGGACCATCCGCCACAGCGGCGCCCGGCGGCTGGCGACCAGGACCACCACCTCGTCGGACTCCCCCTCGGCGGCGGTCTCGGACGGGCGGTCGCTCCAGGTGCCGGTGACGAAGCCCATCGCCGCGTCCACCTCGGCCACCCAGTCGCTCTCCCCGCCCGAGCGCAGCCAGGTGCGCAGGGCGTGGTTGTGCGCGGCGACGACGGCCGCGGCGATCACGTCCGCGCGCAGCGGGCCGTCCGGGCGGTCGGCGAAGCGGCCGCGCAGGTAGGCGGCGAGGGTGTGCTCGTAGCGCCAGACCACCGACAGCTCGTACGCCCGCAGTCCCGGCACCTTGCGGGTCAGCCGGTAGCGCTGGACGGAGAAGGAGGGCTGCTCGGCGTACATCCGCAGGACCAGGCGGGCGGCGTCGCAGGCGTGCCGGACCGGGTCCTCCTCGCCGGTGCCGGACTCCAGGAACTCCGTCATCTCGGCCAGGCTGCGTTCGTGGTCGGGGAAGACCACGTCCTCCTTGGCCGGGAAGTAGCGGAAGAAGGAGCGCCGGCCGACGCCGGCCAGCGAGACGATGTCGTCGACGGTGGTCTGCTCGAAGCCGCGCTCCAGGAAGAGCTCGAAAGCCGCGGCCACCAGCGCCTCGCGCATGGCGGGCTTGGGGGGACCGTCGTTCATGGGCAGGTCCTGCTCTTCCTTCTCGCTCATCTCCGCAACCTACCTCGGTGCACCGCGCCGGCGCCGACGGCCGGACCACTCCGGTCCGGCCGTCGGCGCAGGTCGGACCGGGGTACGGCCGACCGTCGGCGGTGTCCTGCGGGGTTACGGCAGGTTGCGGGCCATGACGATGCGCTGGACCTGGTTGGTGCCCTCGTAGATCTGCGTGATCTTCGCGTCCCGCATCATCCGCTCCACCGGGTAGTCCCGCGTGTACCCGTAACCACCCAGCAGCTGCACCGCGTCCGTGGTGACCTCCATCGCCACGTCCGACGCGAAACACTTCGCCGCCGCACCGAAGAACGTCAGATCCGCATCCCCGCGCTGCGACTTCGCCGCCGCCACGTACGTCATCTGACGCGCCGCCTCCAGCTTCATCGCCATGTCCGCCAGCATGAACTGGACGCCCTGGAACTCGGCGATCGCCTTCCCGAACTGCCTGCGCTCCTTCACATAACCCTTGGCGTAGTCCAGCGCACCCTGCGCGATCCCCACCGCCTGCGCGGCGATGGTCACCCGGGTGTGGTCCAGCGTCCGCATCGCCGTCGCGAAACCCGTACCCTCCGCACCGATCATCCGGTCCGCCGGAATCCGCACGTTGTCGAAGTACACCTCACGCGTCGGCGACCCCTTGATCCCCAGCTTCTTCTCCGGCGCACCGAACGACACCCCCTCGTCGCCCTTCTCCACCACGAACGCCGAGATCCCCTTCGACCGCGCCGACGGATCCGTCACCGCCATCACCGTGTAGAACTCCGACACCCCGGCATTGGTGATCCAGCGCTTCACCCCGTTCAGCACCCAGAAGTCACCGTCCCGCACCGCCCGGGTCTTCATCCCCGCCGCGTCCGAACCCGCCTCCGGCTCCGACAGGCAGTACGAGAACATCCCCTCACCCCGGGCCAGCGCCCCCAGGTACTTCGCCTTCAGCTCCTCCGAGCCCGACAACTGCACCGGCAGCGACCCCAGCTTGTTCACCGCCGGGATCAACGAGGACGAACCGCACACCCGCGCGACCTCCTCGATCACGATCACCGTCGCCAGCGCATCCGCCCCCGCACCGCCGTACTCCTCCGGCACGTGCACCGCATGCAGGTCATTGCCCCGCAACGCGTCCAACGCCTCCTGCGGGAACCGACCCTGCTCGTCCACCTCCGCCGCGAACGGAGCGATCTTCGCCTCGGCCAGCGAACGCACCGCCTCACGAAGCATCTCGTGCTCCTCGGAGATACGGAAGAGATCGAAGTCCTGGCTCATGATCGCCACTCCTGTTTCACGACGGTACTCAGTACCCTTCATTATGCATGGGCGCAGCAAAAAGGGAACTCAGTGCCTTCCCTTGGCGGTACTGAGTTCCCTATCCTTTTCGTGCCGAACTTCTGCCGAACTTCTGCCGAACTGTCGAACGAACCGGTCCGAGCCCAGGGAGATGACAGCGTGGTCCACCCAGCCATCGATGCCGACACCCGGAGCACCACGCTGTACTTCCAGCGCTGTACGTGGTGCAACAACCCGACCTTCCAGCGGCTGCTCTGCCCCACCTGCGGCTCCACCGACCTGAGGCTGGAGCCCAGCGAGGGCACCGGCGTGGTCCGACGCTGCGCGGTCGAGCAGGCCCGGACGCCGCTGGTCCGTCAGAAGTCCCTGATCCGGATGGCGGAGGGCTTCGACGTCTGGTGCATCGTGGACGGGATGCGCAGCACCGTGCCGGTCGGCACCCGGGTGCGGCTGCTCTCCTCCCCCGACTCCGAGCAGCCCGAGCTGCGGCTGCTCCCGATGGAGGAGCCGCCGCCGCTGCCGGAACCCGAGCTGCGCCCGCTGCCGCCCTCCCAGGGCGGTTTCACCCAGCACCTCGCGGCTTTCGCGGAGTGAGCGGAGCGGTCCGGCCGCGAGGACGAACGCCGGAGGGCGTGGCACCGGGTACCCGGTGCCACGCCCTCCTTGTGTTACTCGTGTTGCACGTGTCGCCCGTGGTGCTCGGGCTACCGCGGGATCAGGCCTTGCGGGCCTTCACCTCGGCGGTGAGCTGCGGCAGGACCTGGAAGAGGTCGCCGACCACGCCGTAGTCGACCAGCTCGAAGATCGGGGCCTCGGGGTCCTTGTTGACGGCCACGATGGTCTTCGAGGTCTGCATGCCGGCCCGGTGCTGGATGGCGCCCGAGATGCCGTTGGCCACGTACAGCTGCGGGGAGACCTGCTTGCCGGTCTGGCCGACCTGGCTGCTGTGCGGGTACCAGCCCGCGTCCACCGCGGCACGCGAGGCACCGACGGCCGCGCCCAGCGCGTCCGCGAGCTCCTCGACCACGCCGAAGCCCTCGGCGGCACCGACACCACGGCCACCGGAGACCACGATCGCGGCCTCGGTCAGCTCCGGACGGCCCGTCGACACCCGCGGCGTGCGCGAGGTCACCGTGGCCGCATTGCCGGTGAACGCCACCGACACGTTCTCCACCGCACCCGCCGCCGCAACGGCCTCCGGAGCCACCGCATTCGGCTTGACGGTGATGACCGGCGCACCCTTGGTGACCTTCGACTTCACCTGGAACGACGCCGCGAACACCGACTGCGTCGCCACCGGACCACCATCACCGGCCTCCACGTCCACCGCGTCGGTGATGATGCCCGAACCCAGGCGCAGCGCCACGCGGGCGGCGACCTCCTTGCCCTCGCCGGACGAGGTGACCAGCACGGCCGCCACGTCGTTGGCCTTGGCGATCTGGGCCAGGGCGTCCACCTTGGGGACGACCAGCTGGTCGGCGAACTCGGCACCGTCGGCGACGTACACCTTCACCGCGCCGAACTCGCCGGCCTTGGCGGCGATGTCGGCGGCCGCGCCACCGGCGCCGAGCACCACCGCGGACGGCTCGCCGATACGGCGGGCCAGGGTCAGCAGCTCCAGGGCCGGCTTGCGGACCACACCGTCGGCGTGGTCCACCAGGACGAGAATCTCAGCCATTGCTCAATGTCTCCGTGTTCGCAGGTTCGAGGGGTCGGACTAGATGAACTTCTGGTCGGCGAGGAAGCCGGCGAGCGCCTTGCCGCCCTCGCCCTCGTCCTTGACGACCGTGCCCGCGGTACGCGCCGGACGCGCCGCCACCGACTCCACCGCCGTCCACGAACCCGCCAGACCGACCTCGTCCGCCTCGATCCCCAGATCGTCCAGGTCCAGCGACTCGACCGGCTTCTTCTTCGCCGCCATGATCCCCTTGAACGACGGGTACCGGGCCTCACCCGACTGGTCCGTCACCGACACCACCGCCGGCAGCGCCGCCTCCACCAGCTCCGTCGCCGCGTCACCGTCACGACGGCCCTTCACCACACCGCCCTCGACCGACACCTCCGACAGCAGCGTCACCTGCGGCACACCCAGACGCTCCGCCAGCAGCGCCGGCAGCACACCCATCGTGCCGTCCGTCGACGCCATACCACCGATCACCAGGTCGAACCCGGTCTTCTCCAGCGCCTTCGCCAGAACCGCCGACGTCCCGATCACATCCGAACCGTGGATGTCGTCGTCGTTCACGTGCACGGCCTTGTCCGCACCCATCGACAGCGCCTTGCGCAGCGCGTCCTTCGCATCGTCCGGACCGACCGTCAGCACCGTCACCTCGGCACCCTCGTTCGCCTCCGCGATCCGCAGCGCCTGCTCCACGCCGTACTCGTCCAGCTCCGACAGGAGGCCGTCCACGCCATCCCGGTCGGTGGTGTGGTCGTCCGCAAAACGACGGTCACCCGTCGCATCCGGCACGTACTTCACACAGACGACGATCCTCAAGCTCATCAGCGGTTCTCCTGTCACGGGTGCTCGGATGCACGGATCCATGGCCTCGGGTCATGCCGAGGGTACTGAGTGCCAAGTCCGGCCCGGCCGCGACCCGCGCGTCGCAAGCGCCACCTGGACCGGCATACCGTGTCGGCTCTCTTCGACTGGCGTCAGAGGCTCCACGGAGAGAATACGGCACTCAGTACCCCTCGTAAAGGAACTCAGTACCCTTCCCGGTGCCCTGGGGCCCGGGGGGACTGCTCCGGCGGGGTCCCGCCCAGGGCGACGGCGGCCTCGCCCGTGTAGACGCGGAAGGTGAGGGATTCCTGGAGGTAGAGCCGGATCGTCTCGGCGTCGTGCGAGAGGTAGCCGACGGAGACGTCCTGGCCGAGGAAGAGCTCGAAGTCGCCGCCCCGGGTCGAGAGGAGGAAGGCGCCTTCCAGGGCGGGGGCCCAGATGATGTCGCCGTCGAGGAGGCGGGCCAGGTGGTTGTGGACGGGGTAGCCGTGGTCGCTGGTCTCGTTGACGGCGGTGAAGGCGGCCGCGCCGAGCAGCAGGGAGTACGGGCCGCCGACGCCGGCCAGGCGCAGCGCGGTGAGGGCCCGGCTGACCGCCTCGGGGTACTCGCGGACGTCCTCGGGGAGCGGGACCGGCGGGTTGCCGGAGGCGGCCCGGATGCCGTCGATGGCGGCGGCGCGGTAGCCCTCGAAGACCGCCCGGTCCTCGGCTAGGGCGAGGGTGCGGGCGGCGTCCTTGACGGGCTGCCAGTCGGAGTCGCGGGAGCCGCGCTCGACGTCGTCCACGGCCTCGCGGCGGACGGTGAAGGGCACCCGCAGCTCGACCACCGGCTGGGCGGCGCGGGCGTGTGCCCGGACGCCGTCCGCCGGCGGTTCGATGCCGGTCAGGTGGCCGGTGCCGACGGCCGCGAGGGTGGTGCCCCCGGGGCCGTTCAGGTCGACGACCCGGCGGCCGGCGATGTGCAGCTTGAAGGTCTGGCGGGCCTCCTCCTCGATCTCCTCCCACGCGGCGGCGGAGACGGGGGCGAGGTCCCGGTGGAGGTTGTTCATGGGCGGGGTCCTGTTCGGGAGGTCTGCTTGAGGCTGCCGATGCCCAGCGAGCCGTCACCCGGGGCCGACGGGGCGGACTGGGCGGACCGGGCGGGCGCGGCGGTGTCCGGGGCCGGCGGCGGGGAGTCGAGGAAGTCGGCGGTCGGGACGAAGAACAGCGAGCCGGTGACGGCGGTGGAGAAGTCGAGCAGCCGGTCGGTGGTGCCGGGCGGGTTGCCGACGAACATGTTGCGCAGCATCTCCTCGGTCACCCCGGGGTCGCGGGCGTAGCCGATGAAGTAGGTGCCGA
Organism: Streptomyces sp. 1114.5; assembly: GCF_003635085.1. Taxonomy (NCBI): domain Bacteria; kingdom Bacillati; phylum Actinomycetota; class Actinomycetes; order Kitasatosporales; family Streptomycetaceae; genus Streptomyces; species Streptomyces sp. 1114.5. The sequence continues at coordinate 3,529,844 of NZ_RBXE01000001.1, read as the reverse complement.
AGGTGCCGCCCCGTTCGAAGGAGCCGAAGGGCATGTTGAAGCGGACGATCTTCCGCTCCTCGCCGTCCGGGCCGGTGATCACGGTGAGCGCCACGTGCGAGTCGGCGGGTTTGACCTCGTCGGCCAGCTCGATGTCGGTGAGTTTGGTGCGGCCGACCGCCGCCTCCTGCTCCTCGACGACCAGCGCGTTCCACTTGTCCAGGTCGTGCAGGTACTTCTGGACGACGACGTAGCTGGCGCCGAGGAAGTCCGGGTCCTCCGAGCCGACCAGTGCGGCGCTGACGGCGGCCCGGCCCTCGGGGTTCTCGGTGCCGTCCACGAAGCCGAGCAGGTCCCGGTCGTCGAAGTAGCGGAAGCCCTGGACGGAGTCCACCACGGTGGCCGCGCCCGCGAGGCGGTCGGTGAGCTGCCCGGCCAGCTCGAAGCAGAGGTCCATCCGCTCGGCCCGCAGGTGCAGAAGCAGGTCACCGGGGGTGGCCGGGGCCAGGTGCCGGGCGCCGGCCACCTCCCGGAAGGGGTGCAGTGCGGCCGGCCGGGGGCCGTCGAAGAGGCGGTCCCAGAGAGCGGAGCCGATGCCGGTGACACAGGTGAGGCCACCCTCGGGGGCCCGGAAGCCGACCGAGCGGCGCAGCCCGGCGAGATCGGGCAGCAGGGCGCGGACGGTGTCCTCGCCGCCGGGTTCGACGGTGAGCACCAGGAAGACGGCCGCGCCGGTCAGCGGGGAGAGCACGGCCTGCGGTTCGGGCCGGGGCTGCGGTTCGGCCTGCGGCTGCGACTGCGGTTCGGGCTGGGGCTGCACGGTTCGGACCTCCTCGGGACACCCGGGCCAGTACATCGCACAGCGGACGAATCGGCACGGCCGCCGCGCACCCGTACGGCCCTGCCGGGCGGTGCTCCGACAGGGCCGTACGGGTGAGCGGCGGCGTCCTTCCGAACGGGAGTCAGGCGCGGCGCCGCCCCGCGCCGGTGGCCGCCACCACCGCGCCCAGCACCGCCGAGGCGACCGGCACCACCAGGGCCGCCCGGAACCCCTCCAGTGTGCTCGCCCCGGAGCCGAGCGCGGCCAGGTTCACCGTGGTCACCACCGAGAGGCCGAGCGCCGCGCCGAACTGGAAGGAGGTGTTGAGCAGCCCGCCGGCCAGCCCCTGCTCCTCCTCCGCGACGCCCTCGGTGGCCGCGATGGTCAGCGGCCCGTACGCGAGCGCGAAGGCGAGCCCGGTCAGCAGCATGGTCGGGAACATCATCGGGTATGTCCAGTCGGCGCCGACCGGCAGGAACAGCCCGTACGAGAGCGCGGCCAGCAGGAAGCCGCCGAGGATCACCCGGGCGTTGCCGAAGCGCTCCACCAGCTTCGGGGTGAGGGTCGGTGCCAGCACGGAGTCCACCCCGATCGCCAGCAGCGCGAGGCCGGTCTGCAGCGGGGACCAGCCGCGCAGGTCCTGCAGGTAGAGGGTGGCGGTGAACTGGAAGCCGAAGAACGAGCCGGCGAACAGCACCGCGCCGAGGTTGGCCCGCAGCAGCGGCCCGGAGCGCAGGATGCCCAGGCGCACCAGCGGCGAGGACGAGCGCCGCTCGATCGCCACGAAGGCCGCCAGCAGCGCCAGCCCGCCGGCCAGGACGGCCGCCGTGAGCTCGGCCGCCGCGCCCGGCTCCCCGATCCGGACCACGCCGTACACCAGCAGCAGCATCGCGCCGGTCGCGGTGGCCGCCCCGGCCAGGTCGAAGCGCCCGCCGCCCGCCTGCTCCGGCGCGGTGTCCCGCGGGATCAGCGGGACGGCCGCCGCCAGCAGGGCGCCCGCCAGCAGCACCGGGGCGAAGAACACCCACCGCCAGCTGACCGCCGTCAGCAGGCCGCCGACCACCAGGCCCAGCGAGAAGCCCGCCGCGGCCGTCCCGGCGTACACCAGCAGCGCCCGGTTGCGCTGCGGGCCCTCGGGGAAGGCGGTGGTGATGATCGACAGCCCGGCCGGGGTCATGAACGCCGCCGACAGGCCGGTGACGAAGCGGGCCAGGATCAGCACCCAGCCATCGGTGGCCAGGCCGCCGAGGCCGGAGAAGAGGACGAAGACGGTCAGCCAGAACAGGAACATCCGGCGCCGGCCCAGCAGGTCGGCCGTCCGGCCGCCGAGCAGCATGAAGCCGCCGTACCCGAGCACGTAGGCGCTCAGCACCCAGGACAGCGCGCCGGTGGACATGCCCAGGTCGGTCCGGATCGAGGGCAGTGCCACGTTGAGCATGGCGACGTCGATGCCCTCCAGGAAGATCGCGCCGCACAGCACGGCGAGCACCGCGGCGGCCCGGCCGCCGAGCACCGTCGAGGGCTGCCCGGCGGGCTCCCGGGCGGCGTTTCCTGGTCGGGCTCCGGGCGCGGCGCCGGGCAGGGCTTCGGGCAGGGACTCGGTTTCGGGCAGGGCTGATGGCACGGACACCTGGGGCTCCTCGGGGGAACGGGAATGGCGAGGGCCCCGACGGTTCTCTTCCGTCCGGTCGGTTCCCTCTTGTAACCAACCGTCATCCTGGGGCAGCATCAGGAAGCGTGGAAGAAGGCACTTTGAAGGAACCGACGCACTGCACGGGTACCGAAGACCTCTACGACGTCCTCCAGTGGGACGTCCGCGAGGACTGCGAGGTGCGGCAGATCCTGGACCGGATCGCCGACAAGTGGTCGCTGCTGGTGATCGCGCTGTTGGACCGGCAGTCGCTGCGCTTCACCGAGCTGCGCCGGGCGATCGACGGGGTCAGTCAGCGGATGCTCACGGTCACGCTGCGCCAGCTGGAGCGGGACGGGCTGGTCGAGCGGACGGTGCACCCGGTGGTGCCGCCCCGGGTGGACTACGCGCTGACACCGCTCGGGCGGACGCTGCACGCCACCATCCAGTCGCTGGTCACCTGGACCGAGACGCACCAGCCCGAGATCGCCGCCGCGCGGGCGGCGTACGACGCGCGGGAGGGCGCGGCCTGAGGCTGCTTGCGGCGGCCGGTTCCCGAGACCGGCTCCCGAGACACGGCGAGGGGCAGGTGCGCCGGATCGCGCACCCGCCCGTACCGCCCCTGCTGGTTCAGACCCGCAGCGCCGCCAGCTGCTCGGCGAACGGCACCACCTGCTCCGGCAGCGCCGGGGCCGCCGGGCCGCGGCCGGACAGCAGGGCCGCCAGCTCGCCCGCCGCGCGGTCGATCCGGCGCGGCAGCCCGTCGGTGAGCCCGTCCCCGGCCGCGCCCCAGTCGTCGGTGGCCGCGTAGACGGCGGTCGGCAGCACCACCGCGCGCAGGTAGCTGAACAGCGGGCGGACGGCGTGCTCCAGGGCGAGCGAGTGCCGGGGCGTGCCGCCGGTGGCGGCGATCAGCACCGGCTTGCCGGTGAGCGCGTCGTGGTCGATCAGGTCGAAGAAGGACTTGAACAGGCCGCTGTAGGAGGCCGTGAAGATCGGCGTCACCGCGATCAGCCCGTCCGCCTCGGTCACCGCCTCGACCGCCTCGCGCAGCGCGGCGCCGGGGAAGCCGGTGACGAAGTTGTTGGCGATCTCCGTTGCCAGGTCACGCAGTTCGACCACCCGTACGTCCACCGGGCTTCCTTCTGCGGTGAGTTGACGGACCGTCGACTCGGCGAGCCGGTCCGCCAGCAGACGGGTCGAGGAGGGCTTGCTCAGCCCGGCGCTCACCACCACCAGCTTGTACGCGGTCACTTGGCCACCTCCACCTTCTCGTTCGCGTTCTCGTTCGCGTTCTCGTTCGCGTTCGCGTTCTCGTTCTCGGTCGCCGCCGCGTTCGCGTGCTCCTGGTCGCGGGCCGCGAGCAGCGCGGCGTGGGTCGGACCCTCCGGCACCCCGGCCGGGCGGCCCTTGGCGAACTCCTCCCGCAGCACCGGCACGACCTCCTCGCCGAGCAGGTCCAGCTGCTCCAGCACCGTCTTCAGCGGCAGGCCGGCGTGGTCCATCAGGAACAGCTGGCGCTGGTAGTCGCCGAAGGTCTCGCGGAAGGTCAGCGTCTTCTCGATGACCTCCTGCGGGCTGCCGACGGTCAGCGGGGTCTGCTCGGTGAACTCCTCCAGCGAGGGCCCGTGTCCGTACACCGGCGCGTTGTCGAAGTACGGGCGGAACTCGCGCACGGCGTCCTGGGAGTTCTTCCGCATGAACACCTGCCCGCCGAGGCCGACGATCGCCTGCTCGGGCGTGCCGTGGCCGTAGTGGGCGTAGCGCTCGCGGTAGAGCTCGATCAGCTTCTGGAAGTGCTCCTTGGGCCAGAAGATGTTGTTCGCGAAGAAACCGTCGCCGTAGTAGGCGGCCTGTTCGGCGATCTCGGGACTGCGGATCGAGCCGTGCCAGACGAACGGCGGGACGTCGTCGAGCGGGCGCGGGGTGGAGGTGAAGCCCTGCAGCGGGGTGCGGAAGCGGCCCTGCCAGTCCACCACGTCCTCGCGCCACAGCTGGTGCAGCAGCGCGTAGTTCTCGATGGCGAGCGGGATGCCCTGGCGGATGTCCTTGCCGAACCACGGGTAGACCGGGCCGGTGTTGCCGCGGCCCATCATGAGGTCCACCCGGCCCTCGGCGAGGTGCTGCAGCATCGCGAAGTCCTCGGCGATCTTCACCGGGTCGTTGGTGGTGATCAGGGTGGTCGAGGTGGAGAGGATGATGCGCTCGGTCTGCGCGGCGATGTAGCCGAGCATGGTCGTCGGCGAGGACGGGACGAACGGCGGGTTGTGGTGCTCGCCGGTCGCGAAGACGTCCAGGCCGACCTCCTCGGCCTTGCGCGCGATCGCCACCATGGCCTTGATCCGCTCGTGCTCGCTCGGGGTGCGGCCGGTGGTGGGGTCGGCCGTGACGTCACCGACGGTGAAGATTCCGAACTGCATGCTGCTCACCACTCCCAGGGGGCCAGGTAGTCCAACTTTCAACCATCCTAGCAGTCGGGTGGGGACGGTTATTCCCGCCGACAATGGAAGGCGGGGCATCGACAGACGGCAGGGGATCCGGAAAGGGCGGCGGACGATGGCGCCGTACATCGCGGTCAGCGCGCTGAGCCACGAGGGCCTGGTGCGGGAGCACAACGAGGACAGCCTCACGGTCGGGCCGTGGACCCTCTGCGCCACGGTGACCGCCAACCCGCAGACCCTGCTCTTCCCGCTCGGCCCGCCCTGCGTGGTCGCGGTGGCCGACGGCCTGGGCGGCCACCCCGGCGGCGAGGTGGCCAGCGCCCTGGTGGCCCGCCGGCTCGCCACCGACGGCGACGCCCTCGCCGACGAGGAGGCCGTCCGGGAGGAGCTGCAGGAGTGCAACCGGGCCGTCTTCGCGGCCGCCGCCGGGGATCCGGAGCTCGCCGCGATGGGCACCACCGTGGCCGGGCTGGTGCTGCTGCCCGAGCAGGCCCTGGCCTTCAACGTCGGCGACAGCCGGGTCTACCGGATCACCGGGGACGGGCTGAGCCGGGTGAGCGTGGACGACAGCCCGCCGCTGCCGCCCGGGCAGCGCACCACCTCGATGGTCACCCAGACCCTGGGCGGCTCGCTCGGGCTCACCTTCGTCGAACCGCACGTCCGCACCGCCCCGCTGGCCGCCGGCGACCGGTACCTGGTCTGCAGCGACGGCCTCACCGACCCGGTGCCCGAGGAGGAACTGGCCGAGCTGCTGGCCCAGCCGTACGAGGGGGCCGAACGCTCCGACGGCAAGGCCGCGTTCGAGCTGTGGAAGGCGGCGATCGAGGCGGGCGGGCCGGACAACATCACGCTGGCGCTGATCCGGGTCGGGGGTTAGAGAAGACCCGGGGAACGGACCCGCCCCGGCGGGGCGCCGAAGCGCTCCGCCGGGGCGGTCACCTGTCCGTTCGCCGTGCCCGGCTCACATCTCGCTCGTGACGGTCACCCCACTGAATCCCTGCTGGGCGTAGAGGCTGAAGTACACGTAGCCGGCCGGCGGGTTGGTGACGGTCAGCGTCTCCGAGTTGTCCGGGCCGGTCGACCGCGCGGTGTAGGCACCGGTGTACGCCCAGTTGCTCGCGTTGTAGTAGAGGTCGCCGTTGCCGGTGCCGCCGCCGGTGGTGATCTTCACCTGCTTGGTGCCGGCCGGCACCAGGAGGTAGAAGTGCGCGTAGTTGCCCGTGGTGGCCGCGACGTTGCTGCGGGCGCAGCCGGCGCCCAGCTGCCGGGTGTCGGCGGCGGTGCACTCCGGTGCCGTCGGGACGGTCGGGGTCGTGGCGCAGGCGCCGTTCGCGCAGCTGGTCAGCCAGCTGTCGAAGCCGGCGTCGTACCGGGTGCCGATGGTGGTCTTCAGCAGCGTACGGGCGCCGGCCCAGTCCCCCACCCGGTACTTGGCGAGGAGCGCGTCCACGTCGGGGCGGTGCTGTTCCAGCATGTAGCGGACGGCGAGGTAGCCCCAGCGGTAGACGCGGTCCTGGTCGCCGTAGACGGTGTCGAAGAGGTCGCTCAGCTTGTAGGTGTGCCGGGCGGCCGCCGCGACGGCGGCGTCGTTGGTGACCTTGCGGTACGAGTAGGAGACGTACTCGGCGAAGCCCTCGACCCACCAGACCGTCGGGGTGGTCATGCCGGCGTCGAAGTCGCCGTACATGTCGAACCGGCCGTCGAGGTAGTGGGTGTACTCGTGGTTGAGGTTCCAGATCTGGAAGGACGGGCGGACCCACTCGGCCTCGTAGCAGAGGAAGCGCGGCTGGTTGCCCGCCGCGGCCGGGTTGCCCTCCAGGTACATGCCGCCGTTGTTGGTGTCGATGCCGTAGATCGCGGCGGCCAGCACCTGGTAGTCGAGCGAGGAGTGGAAGACCACGACCTCGATCGTGGTGTTCCCGTCGTCCTTGACCGGGCCGTTGTCCTTGACCACCGCGTGGACGAAGGCGTCCTGGCCGGTCAGGCTGGCGCAGGTGGTGGCCAGCTGGGTGCCGTCCAGCGCCTGGGCGATCAGCTTGATGCTCGGGCTGCAGGTGTACCTGATCGTCAGCACACCGGACTTGAGCTGGTCGGCGGCATTGCAGGTGCCGTAGTACGAGCAGTTGGCGGCGTCGTAGTAGCCGACCGACTCGGCGACCGCGGCCCACTGGAAGACGGTGCGGCCACTCGGCGCGGACTGCGCGGCGAGCGCCTTGGCGAGCGGACGGACCTTGGCCTGGAGCGCCGCGTCCTTCAGGAAGCGGCCCAGCTCCTTGGTCGCGTTGTAGGGCAGCACGCCGAAGTCGCCGCCGAGCAGGTCGCCGGTGCGGCCGGCGAAGGCCGACAGGGTGTCCAGCACGCTCGGGTCGGCCTCGACGGCGGCGTCGAAGCCGTCCACCTGGTGGCCGCGGAACAGCACGGTGAACACCGGGTTGACCGCCCAGGCCATGCCGGCCGGGTTCCAGCTGGCGCTGTCGTAGTCGGTCAACAGCCGCTTGACCACCGGGAGGTAGCGGACGTTCTCCTGCGCGCTGTCGATCAGGGTGACGGACTCGCCCAGGATGGTCGCGTTGCCCGCGGTGACGTCACGGGAGTGCGCGCTGCCGAAGAACGCGTCCAGCCCGGAGCGGATCGCGGTCTGCAGGGCGGTGCCGTACGTACCGACGTCGTCCTTGTGGTACCACTGCACGAAGTAGCCCGCGCGCAGGTAGAGCACCAACTGCTCGACCGAGGTGGAGTCGTCGCCCGGGTAGCTGCCCGCCGCGTCGCGCAGCGCGTACGCCACGGTGGTCATCTGCTCCTCGCGGAACGCGCCGCGGGCGTCGCTGCCGGTGAGCGGGAAGAGGCTGTTGATGCACTGGACGTCGGCGGCCTTGATGTGCTGGACCAGGTCGCTGCCGGTCCGGCCGGTGAAGTCGCTGATGGTACAGGCCTGTTGGGCCGCGGTGGCGAGGTTCCGGGGCTGCGCGGCGGGCCGGGCCTCGGCCGGCCTGGTGTCCAGCGGGAGCGGGGCGCGCTGGTCGAGGGAGGTGAACTGCCGCTCACCGTCGCCGCGTTGGGGGGTGCCGGTGGCCGGCTGGGGGGCCGGTCCGGCGGGGGTGGTGGGCGCGCCGCCGGGGGTGGCGGCGGGAGCGGCGACGGGAGCGGCCTGGCTCTGCGGGGCGAACAGGCCGACCGCGAGGAAGAGCGACAGGAGGAGCGTCAACAGTCGTGCCGGCTGCAGGAGTCGCAGCAGACGTGCGGGACTCACGTGGGGGCCTCCGGGCCGTCGTCGGCCGCGATTGGGGCGCGGCCGGTGTGGGGAATCGAGGACCGTTGGCGACGGCGCCGCGTGGGGGCGGCTCCGCCGGGAACACGGTGGGGAATGTGACATGTACCATGGCACACATCACATGCCTTGGGAACCCTCGCCGTTGTGTGCGATGTGCGCGGAAAAAGCGCAGAGGCCGTGGTGACGGTTCGCCACCACGGCCTCCGGGCCGGTGAGTTGGGCTGACTGGTTCGCCGGGCCCCGTGTCAGTCTTGTGCCGGACCGACCAACGGCCCGGCAGGAAGCACTACTTGCGCAGCAGCAGGATCACCCCGGCCGTGGCCAGGCCGACCACGACGGCGGCCACGCCGTACGCCAGGCGGTGCGCCCGCACCACCGGCAGGAAGCGGTCCACGGCGTAGCGACCCGGGCCGGTCAGCGCGAGCGCGGCGGCCCCGGCGGTCAGCAGCAGCTCGTACTCGTTGCCCTTCGGAGCGAAGAAGCCGCCGCCCCAGGTGACGGCGATCGCGTTGACCATGGTGCCGACGATCGCGGCGCCCGCAAGCGGGGTCAACAGGCCTACGGCCAGGGCGAGTCCGCCCAGCGTCTCGGTGAGGCCGGCCACCACGGCCATGGCGTGGCCGGCCGGGTAGCCGCTCATGGTGAAGAACTGACCGGTGCCGTCGATCCCACCGCCGCCGAACCAGCCGAACAGCTTCTGGCTGCCGTGCGCGGCCATGGTCAGGCCGAGGGCCAGGCGCAGGAGCAGGAGTCCGGCGTCGTAGGCGTGCGGGGAGGTCGCCGTCGCGGGGCCGGAGGTCGCTCCGGCCGGGCGGACGGTGGGGCTGGTGGCGGCGGTCGTGCTCGGGCTGCTGCTCGGCATGCGCGTCTCCATCGATCGAGGGTCGGTCGTCGCCGGCCGGAGCCGGCGTGAGTGCAAGGTGCGGTGAAGGCGGCGGGCGGGGGTCGTCACCCCGGCACCATTGTTCAAATTTGAACCGGCCGCTCCTCGACCGTACCCCGGAGTTCGAATTTGAACAACTGACGGCTGGTGAACGACTCGCGGGCCCCACCCTGGTCGGGGCAGGGTGGAGGCATGGCTCAACGCAGGCAGCACCAGCGGGCAGCGCGCACCGGCACCCCGTACACCGAGGCCCTGGACGCCTTCGACGAACGCGTCCGGCTGATCACCCCCGACCAGTGGGACTCCCCCACCCCCTGCGCCGACTGGTCCGTCCGCGACCTGGTCAACCACCTCACCGGCGAACAGCTCTGGGTACCCGAGCTGCTGATGGGCGCCACCATCGCCGAGGTCGGCGGCCGCTTCGACGGCGACGTGCTCGGCGCGGACCCGGTCGCCGCCTGGGCCGACGCCGCCACGGCCGCCCGGGAGGCCTGGGCCGTCCCCGGTGCCACCGAGCTGACCGTCCACCTCTCCTTCGCCGACGTCTCCGGTCAGTACTACCTGGACCAGCTCACCACCGACCTGGTGGTCCACACCTGGGACCTCGCCGAGGGCATCGGCCGGCGCACCCGGCTCCCCGCCGGCCTCGTCGACTTCGCACTCGGCGAGATCACCGGTTACGGCGACCTCTCCGGCAGCGGGCTCTTCGACCCGCCGCTGCCGGTGGCCGACGACGCCGGCCCGCAGACCCGGCTGCTCGCCCTCACCGGGCGGCGGGACGGAGGGTGACCAGGCTGTTTCGGAGGGCGATCGCAGGCCCGCCCGGTCGATCGGCCCGACGCCGGATACTGGAAGGTGCGGGGGCAGACTTCCGTGCGAGAGGCGGGCACCATGAGTCGCAGGCCGGACATCCTCGACGAGTTCACCGCCGACCACCGGGCGGTCACCGAGCTGCTCGACCGGATCGAGGCCGCCCCGGCCGGCGGCACCGACCGCGGCGAGCTGGTGACCCGCCTGACCGACCTGCTCTTCGCCCACTGCGCAGCCGAGGAGGAACACCTCTTCCCGGTCGTGCAGCACGACGTGCCCGACGGCGGGGCGCTGGTGTTCGGCAGCATCCACGACCACCTGGCGATCGGGCAGTACCTCGCCGACCTCCAAGCCCTCGGCCCGGCCGACCCGGCCCTCGAAACCCTGCTGCGCGGCCTCGCCGACACCCTGCGACGACACCTGCGCAGCGAGGAGGAAGGGATCTTCCCCGCCGCCCGCAAGGCCCTGCCCGCCGCCGCCCGCACCGCCCTCGGCGACCGGCTGCGGGCGGAGCGCGCGGAACTCGGCGCGCCGCCCGAGTGATCGGGGCTCGGGGGCTCGGGGGCTCCGGGGTCAGGAGGTCAGGGGCCGGTCAGGCTTCGGGGCCGGTCAGGCTTCGGGGCTGATCACCGCGAACCGCGCGCCTTCCAGGTCCTGCAGCCGGGCCACCCGCCCGTAGGGGGAGTCGAAGGCCGGGCCGAGCGCCACACCGCCCAGCTCGACCGCGCGGGCCAGCGCCCGGTCGGTGTCCGGGACGGCGAAGAACACCTCCCAGTGCGGCGGCATCCCCGCCGGGCCGCCCGCCTGCTCCTTGGCCAGCGCCGCGACGCTGTTGCCCTCCGCGCGCAGCACCACCCGGTCGTGCTCCCAGCGCACCTCGAAGCGCTCCGGGTCGCGGCCGTCCCAGCGGAACACCTCGCCGTAGAACAGCGCCGCCGCGAACGGGTCCGGGGTGCGCAGCTCGATCCAGACCGGGGCGCCGGGCAGCTCCAGCTTCCGGGCCCGGCCCGGCGGGCCCTCCCAGATGCCGAACACCGCGCCCGCGGGGTCCGCCGCGATGGCGACCCGCCCGGCGTCGAAGGCCAGCGGACCGACGGCCAGGGTCGCGCCGCGCTCGCGCACCGCGTCGGCGGCGGCGTCCGCGCTCTCCGTCCCGAAGTAGCTGGTCCAGGCGACCGGGATCGCCCCGCCCTCCGCGACGCCCAGGCCGGCCACTGCCTCGCCACCCGTCACCGCGTGCACGTACGGCCCGAAGCGGTCCGGCCCGGGCTCGAACTCCCAGCCGAGCAGCGGCCCGTAGAACCCCTCGGCCCCCTCCAGGTTCCGGGTCATCAGGCTCACCCAGCACGGAACGGCCGCCACACAACGCACCTTGGCGGTCTCACCGCTGCCCATCGCGAACCTCCTCGCCCACCCGGCGGCCGGGCCCCTCCCGACTCCCACGACCCACCGGCCGCCCGGGACGCCCACAGCCTAGGGGGCCACCCCGGACACCCTTGGGAAGCCATGCCCGGGATCAGCGCACCCAGTTCTTCAGCGGCTCGGTGTCCAGCGAGATGCCCACCGGCTCGGGGAGGTGGACGGCCTTGCCGAACGGGAGGATCCGGACGCTCTCGTAGCGCACGCCGTCGGGCTGGCTGTGGACGACGACCTCGGCGGAGTCCCGGTCGATCAGCAGGTAGACGGGGATGCTGGCCTCCGCGTAGGCCCGGGGCTTCTCGACGCGATCCCGGCGGTCGGTCTCGGAGTCGAACGAAGTGACCGCCGCAACCATCAGCACGTCTTCCGTCGTGGCCCAATCTCCCCGCCCGACGAAGGCGTCCGCATCAGCAAGCGTGCCGTCCGGACGAGCGAACCCGCCCCGATAGCCCTGGATCTTCAGCCCCTGGTCATGGACATAGAGCTCCGGCCGGGCCTGAATGCAGATCCGGTTGAGCCACTGGATGATGCGGCCGTGGTCGCCGTCCGGCACGGGCTTGATCCCCAACTTCCCGTTGATGAACTCCAGCCGGATGCCTTCGACAGTCCGCCCCAGATGACGAGCGAACTCCTCGAACTGCTCGGGCAGCATCTGCGGGCGGTCGGAGATCGCGGTCACGGGCCTTCCCCCTTCGCCTGGGCACCCTCCGGGGGAACGAACTCACCGTCGGATGGCTACTGGCTGCGTGGCTTCCGACGATAGCGCCCGCCGCAGCCGCAGGCCGCCCTGATCGGCGAGCTGTGGGCGTGGACGCCCGACAGCACCGAGATGTGACCCAGGTCACATCGACAGAGGAAATTCCGGGGACAGATTCCCCGTTTCCGATTACATTGGCAGAAGCGGGGAGAACTTCCCCGGTACTATGGAGGAGCAGTCGTCGTGACCACCGCAGCCGCTGAGTCGGTCCGTCCCGCGGGGAGCGTCCGCACGCCGAAGTTGCGTGCCGACGCGAGCCGGAACCGGGAGCGGATCGTGGTGGCGGCCCGGGACGCGTTCGTCGAGCACGGTGCGGATGTGCCGCTGGACGAGATCGCGAAGCGGGCGGGGGTCGGCAACGCCACCTTGTACCGGAACTTCCCGGACCGGATGGCGCTGATCCGCGAGGTGGCGCTGCTCGTCAAGAACCGCATCCTGGCCCTCGCCGAGACGGCGACGGTGGAGGCGGACACCCCTGACGGCAGCGGCCCGTTCGACGCCCTGCAGCGGTTCGCGCACGCGGCCGTCGCGGAGAAGGTCGGCGGACTCTGCCCGTTGTTCACCAGCCATGTCGACCCGTACGACCCGGAGTTGACCGAGATCCGAGAGCGCCTGCGGTCCGCTGTGAGCGGACTGATGGAGCGCGCCCGGGCCGCGGGCGAACTGCGGCCGGACGTCGACCACGGTGACCTGTTCATCGCGATGGGCCAGCTGACCCGACCGCTGCCGGGCACCTCCTGCGGCCTGCTGGAGGAGTTCGTCCACCGGCACCTGCAGCTGTTCCTGGACGGCATGCGCGCGCCGGCCCGTTCGGCGCTGCCCGGCCGGGCCGCGACCTTCGAGGACTTCCAGCCCCAGAACTGATCCGAGCACCGATCCCAGAACCGACCGACCACCGGCACTGACCCGCCGGCACCGACCAGCCGGCACCGACCGACCGGCGTCGCTGCGCCGCGCCCTGCGGCCGCGCCTGCACACGCCTTCAACACGCCTTTCCTGCAAGCCTTTTCACCGTACGGCGATCCGTCGTTCCCGTACGGCAGTCGACCGTTTTCACGCACCACGCACCGTGAAGTGAGTACCCCCATGTCTCGAACCGACGCCCGACCGGCGACGCTGCCCGATCCCCGGCGCTGGAAGGCGCTGATATTCATCGGCCTCGCCCAGCTGATGGTCGTTCTCGACGCGACCATCGTGAACATCGCCCTGCCCTCCGCCCAGCGGGACCTGGGCATCACCGACGGCAACCGCCAGTGGGTGATCACCGCCTACGCGCTGGCCTTCGGCGGCCTGCTGCTGTTCGGCGGCCGGATCGCGGACCTGTGGGGACGCAAGCGGACCTTCATCGTCGGCCTGACCGGCTTCGCCCTGGCCTCCGCGCTCGGCGGTGCCGCGGCCAACACCGCGATGCTGCTCGGCGCCCGCGCCCTGCAGGGCGTGTTCGGCGCGCTGCTCGCCCCGGCCGCGCTGTCGCTGCTCGCGGTGACCTTCACCGAGGCCAAGGAGCGCGCCAAGGCCTTCGGCATCTACGGTGCGATCGCCGGTGGCGGTGGCGCCATCGGCCTCATCCTCGGCGGCCTGCTGACCGAGTACATGAACTGGCGCTGGACCTTCTTCGTCAACATCCCGTTCGCCATCGTGGCCGCCGTGGGCGCCGTCATGGTGATCCGCGAGCCCGCCGAGGGCCGCAACCGCAACAAGCTGGACGTCCCCGGCGTCCTGCTGGTGACCACCGGTCTGGTCTCCCTGGTGTACGGCTTCACCCGGGCCGAGTCGCACGGCTGGACGGCCGGCAGCACCCTGGGCCTGTTCGCCGCGGCCGCCGTGCTGCTCGCCGCCTTCGTGCTGGTGGAGCTCAAGGTCAAGGCCCCGCTGCTGCCGCTGCGCGTGGTCCTGGACCGCAACCGCGGCGGGGTGTACCTGTCGCTGGGCATGGCCGTGATCGGCATGTTCGGTCTGTTCCTCTTCCTGACCTACTACCTGCAGATCGTGCTCGGCTACAGCCCGGTGCTGACCGGCGTCGCCTTCCTGCCGATGGTGGCGGGCATGATCACCGGCTCCACCCAGATCGGCGCCCGGCTGATGACCCGGGTCCCGGCGCGCTACCTGATGGCGCCCGGCTTCCTGGTCGCCTCGATCGGCATGTTCCTGCTGACCCACATCAGCCTGGACACCTCCTACCCGGCGCTGATCCTGCCCGGCCTGATCCTGATGGGCCTCGGCATGGGCACCGCGTTCATGCCGGCCATGAGCCTCGCCACGCACGGCGTCCAGCCGCGCGACGCCGGTGTGGCCTCCGCGATGGTCAACACCTCGCAGCAGGTCGGCGGCGCCATCGGCACCGCGCTGCTGAACACCATCGCGGCGAGCGCGACCACCAGTTGGCTGACCTCGCACGTCACCGGCGCGGCCGCCGCCTCCCCGGAGGCCGCCAAGGCGCTGCAGTTCCAGGGCATGGTGCACGGCTTCTCGACCGCGATCTGGGTGTCCTTCGGGATCCTGGTGGCGGCCGCCGCGGTCGCCTTCACCTTCATCAACGCCGGCCGGCCCGACGCGGCGGGTGCGGGCGCCGGCGAGGGTGCCGTGAAGAGCGACGAGGTGCCGGTGCTGGTGCACTGACGCCACGGGCCCCGCGGGGTCACTCGGGTGCGTACGCGGCCCGTCCGGTGTTCCACGACACCGGGCGGGCCGCTCGCCGTTTCCGGGCCCGGTGAACCTCGACTGACGGCTCCCCCGCTCGACGGCACCCCCGGGTAGAAGTGGGGATCACTCCCCGATTAAGGTGGGCGCCAGTACGAAACGGGGGCATCTCCCCGTTTTCTTCGGACCGAGGTGCGTGCACATGACCCGGAAACAGAGCCCAGGGCGGGGGCAGCGGGCCGCCGACTGGGCGGACGGCCGGCTGGGGATCTACTCCCTGGCCAGGGCCAACCTGCGGAAGATCTTCCCGGACCACTGGTCCTTCATGCTGGGCGAGATCTGCCTCTACACCTTCCTGATCATCATCCTGACCGGCGTCTACCTGACCCTGTTCTTCAAGCCGAGCATGGGCGAGGTGATCTACGACGGCTCGTACGTGCCGCTCAAGGGCATCGGGATGTCGGAGGCCTACGCCTCCACCGTCGACATCAGCTTCGAGGTGCGCGGCGGTCTGCTGATCCGGCAGATCCACCACTGGGCGGCGATCGTCTTCGTCGCGGCCATGTTCGTGCACATGATGCGGGTGTTCTTCACCGGCGCGTTCCGCAAGCCGCGCGAGATCAACTGGCTCTTCGGCTTCCTGCTGCTGTTCCTCGGCATGCTGGACGGCTTCTTCGGCTACTCGCTGCCCGACGACCTGCTCTCCGGCACCGGCATCCGGTTCATCGAGGGCGTGGTGCTGGCCGTCCCGCTGGTCGGCACGTACATCCAGATGTTCCTGTTCGGCGGGGAGTTCCCCGGGCACGACATCATCCCGCGGTTCTTCACCATCCACGTGCTGCTGATCCCCGGCATCATGCTCGGCCTGCTGGTGGCGCACCTGATCCTGGTCTTCTACCACAAGCACACCCAGTGGGCGGGCCCCGGCAGGACCGAGAAGAACGTCGTCGGCATGCCGCTGATGCCGGTCTACATGGCCAAGGCCGGCGGGTTCTTCTTCCTGGTCTTCGGCATCATCGCGCTGGTGTCGGCGATCGCGACCGTCAACCCGATCTGGTCGTACGGCCCGTACCGCCCGGACCAGGTCTCCACCGACGCGCAGCCTGACTGGTACATGGGCTTCGCCGAGGGCCTGATCCGCGTGATGCCCGGCTGGGAGATCGGACTGTGGGGCCACACCCTCAACCTCGGGGTGCTGATCCCGTTCCTGCTGTTCCCGGTCATCCTGTTCGCCATCGCGGTCTACCCCTTCGTGGAGGGCTGGATCACCGACGACAAGCGCGAACACCACCTGCTCGACCGACCGCGCAACGCGCCCGTGCGCACCGCGCTCGGCGCCGCCTGGATCAGCCTCTACCTGGTGATGCTCGCCGGCGGCGGCAACGACCTCATCGCCACCCACCTGCACCTGTCGCTCAACACCATCACCTACGCGGTGCGCGCCGGCGCCTTCGTCGTCCCGGTGGCCGTGTTCGTGGTCACCAAGCGGTGGTGCCTCGGCCTCCAGCGCCGGGACCGCGACAAGGTGCTGCACGGCCGCGAGACCGGCCTCATCAAGCGCCTGCCGCACGGCGAGTTCACCGAGGTGCACGCCGGGCTCGCGCCCGCCGAACTGCACCGGCTCACGGCACACGAGCAGCCCCGCCCCCTCGAACTGCCCGCCCCCGTCGACGAGAATGGAGTCGCCCGCCCGGCCGGAGTGCTCACCCGCACCCGGGCCAGGCTGTCCCGCGGCATCCACGGCGAGCACGCGCAGATCCCCAAGCCCACCGCCGAGGAGTACCGCGAGATCACCGAGGGCCACGGGCACTGACCCGCCCCCCACACCAGAGGGAGGACATCGTGCACGACCCGACCGACCAGCTCGCCGACAGCAGATACCTCCTGCTGACCACCTTCGCCGAGGACGGCAGCCGGCTGGAGTCGCAGCTCTGGGTGGTGCCCGACGGCACGGCACTCGGAGTCTGGACCCCGGCCCACTCCGGCGAGGCCGAACGGATCCGCCACCACTCCCGGGTGCTGATCGGCCCCTGCGACGCCCGCGGGCGCCCGACCGGCCGTAGCCTCCCGGCCCGCGCACGGCTCTGCGACGCCGACGCGACCGCGCGCTACCGCACCGAGCTGATCAACAAGTACGGGCTGACGGCGCTGATCGCACTGGCCCGCAGCCGGTTCCGGGTCGGGCTGGCCGGGACGGTCGGGATCCGGATCACGCTGAACGAGCTGGAACAGCGGCTGGTCGGGCCCGAGTGGCAGCCGCCGGGCACGTACTGCGTGAACTGAGGGCGGTCGCAGAGCCGTTGGGCGATCGCGCCGGACTGGCGCGGTTGAGCTCGCGGTTGAACCCGTGGTCGAGCCCGTCGAGTGCCGGGTCCGGATGCGGCCGGACGCGGCGCTCGGCGTTTCCGCGTTCGCGTCGTACGGAACGGACGGGACGGGCGAGACGCGGGACGGGCGGGACGGGCGGCCTCAGGGTCCGTCGTCGTCCGGAGCCCGTGCCAGGTCCCCGGGCTCGCAGGCCTCCCGGCCCGTCCCGACGTGGACCACCTTGACCGCCCGCTGCGGACCGCCGGGCACGACCTGCTGCTCGTGCCCGCAGCGCGGGCAGATCAGCGGGATCCGGGGGCGGGTGGTCGGCTCCCGTTCGGCGCCGTCGCCGCCGGGTCGCGCGGTCGTCACGTCAGCGGGTGGGTCGGGACCGGGCTGACCTCCTGGATCTCGCCGTGGGCCTTGGTGAGCAGTTGCGAGGCGAGGTCGTTGAGCGCGCGGGCCCCCGCGACCTCCTCGCCGACCCGCAGCTGGTCCGGGTCGGAGGGGTGGCGGCTGCTGTAGCCGTGGGCACGCAGTTCGGTCCCGTCGCCGAGCCGGAGCAGGGCGGCGGCGCTGGTCCGCGGACCGTCCTCACGGAACTCCATCTCGATGTGCCAACCGACCAGAGTCTGCATGGCGGATCACCTCCATCGGTTACTCCTCCAGAGTGCGCCGCACCCAGCGTGAACACCAGGCAGCGGGTTCGCGGGCGGATTCCGGAGCGGATTCCGGAGCGGGTTCCGGGGCGAGTTCCGGGCCACCCCGGGGGCAAGTTGAACGCGTTCAAGTCGACGGCGTAGAGTCGGCGGCGAAGCTCATTTGAACGCGTTCAAGGGGGGTGGGCCCGCCATGGGGAAGGGCACCACGGAACTGGTGGACCTGCTGGTCCTGCTGGGCATGGGCGCCGTCGTCCCGCTCGGCCTCGCCCTGATCGACGAACCCGGACTCGCCCGGATCCGCCGGCTCTGGCCGCTCGCCGCCGTCCCCGGCGCCCTCTCGCTCTGGCTGCCACGTGGCGCCCTGGCCGCCGGCCCGGCCGTCGTCTACGCCCTGGGGACCCTGGCCATCGCCCTGCACGCGCCGCTGCGACTGGCCCGCACCCGCTCGCTCGCCCCCGCCGAGATCGCCGTGCTCACCGCACTCGCCGCGCCCTCCGTCGCCGGGGTCGCGCTGGTCGCCGAACGCTCCGGATACCCGCTCTTCGGCTTCGAACCGCACATCCTGGCGCTGACCGTCCCGCACTTCCACTACGCCGGGTTCACCGCCGCCCTGGTCGCCGGACTCGTCTGCCGCACCGCCGACCCCGCCTCCCGCCCGGCCCGCTGCGCCGCGCTCAGCGTCCCCGCGGGCACGCTGCTGGTGCTGGCCGGGTACTTCCTCGGCAACTGGTGGCAGTTCGCCGGAGCCCTCGTACTGGCCACCGGCATGTGGCTGGTCGGCCTGGTCACCTGGCGCGAGCTGCGCCCCCGGGCCGGCGACGCCGCCGCCGCCCGGCTGCTCGCCGTCTCCTCGGCCGTCCTCGCGGTCACCATGCTGCTCGCCCTCTGGTGGGCGCTCGGCCGGGCCGCCGGACTCCCCCACCCCACCCTGACCTGGATGGCCGCCACCCACGGCGTCGGCAACGCACTCGGCTTCGCCCTCTGCGCCCTCCTCGCCTGGCGCCGCCTCAGCGCGGACCGCACCGCCACCGCCCGCACCGAAACCGCCCGCACCGCCACCCCGGAGGCCCGCCGATGACCGACTTCAGCTACCCCGAGCAGGGCGCCAGCGCCACTTGCACCCTGCCCGACGGCTACCACCACCTACGGCACCGGGCGCTGATCGGCCACGGCCGCGCCGCGCTGACCGTCGCCGGAGCCGCCCTGCTCGGGTGGCGGATGCACCGGCTGGCAGGCGTGCGGATCGACGCCGACGCGGAGCAGGCGGCCCCGGGCGTCGCCGTCCACTGTGCGATCGGCGTCGGCCCGCTGCGCGCCGGGGCCCCGAACCGGGTGCTGGCCGCCGTCGACGGCCCGGACCGCTACGGCTTCACCTACGGGACGCGGCACGGCCACCTGGCCCGCGGCGAGGAAACGTTCCTGGTCGAAATGGGGCCGGACAAGGCGGTCTGGTTCTCCGTCACCGCCTTCAGCCGGCCCGTCGCCTGGTACGCCCGGCTGGCCGGCCCGCTGCTCCCGCTCGCCCAGCGCGCCTTCGCCCGCCGCTGCGGGCGGGTGCTGGCCCGGATCGCGGCGGACGCGGGGTAATCCTTTGGCGGCGCGGGCGGACCGTCCGGCATCATCCCCGGGTGATGCTGATGCAGCCCGTCCTGGAGATCCACGCCCCCGACGACTTCGCGCTCTGGCCCACGGGTGAGCACGAGGCCTGGGGGTACCTGGCGCTGAACGGGCAGTTGACGCCGGCCGAGGTGGGCACGGCGGTGTGGCGGCTCACCGACGTCAACGACGTCGACCCCGACGAGGACGACGAGCGCGGCCCGCGCCCGGAGGACCCACTGGGCGCCTTCCTGCACGGGCTGCTCACCATGCCGGACCTCTTCGCCCCCGGCGGCCTACGGGTGACCGACCCCGTCACCGGCACCGTCTTCACCCCGGGCTGCTGCACCGGCCTGGAGGAGTGGCGCGCCTGGCTGGACGTCACCGACGGCTCGGGGTCCGCCTGGTTCGGCCACGACCCCGACGCCCGGGTCGAGTGGGTCGGCCGGACCGTCAAGCTGACCCAGGACGCCGACGACGAGAACAGCCCGGTGATCGAGCTGCCGCCGGACGAGCTGCGCCGGCTGCTCGCCGGAGCCGAGCAGGACCTGCGCGACTTCCTCGCCCTGGCAGCGAGTTGGGCCGAACGGCAGCTGCCCGAGCACGCCGCGGCCGTCACCGCCGCACTCGCCCGGGCACTCGACCTGGAGCCGGGTCCGGCGCTGGGTTCGGAGCTGAGTCCGGAACCCCCGGCATGACCAGTGTGCGCACATGACCGACGCGGGCACGCCGGAGCCGTACGTGCCGGACCCGACCGCCGCTCACTGATTCATGCGTGGTGGGCCGGGACGGCGACCAGGAGGGCGCCGGTGCCCTGGACGCGCACGTCGAAGTGGTCGATCTCGCCGGGCTGGAGGGCTGCGCCGCCGGTGGTGCGCAGATCGCCGCTCGGGCCGCCGTAACCGCTCGCCGGGACGGACCAGGTGTTCACCGTCTGCTGCTCGCCGTTGTGTGCCACGGCGACCAGGCTGCAGGTCAACGGGCCGTGTACGCCGCCGAGTTGCATGCTGATCCGGCTGCCCCAGGTGGTGCCGTCCACACCGACGGTGGCGTGCGCGCCGGTGGTCGGGTCGGTGGCGCTGAACTGTTCGGCCACGGCGACCACGGCGGGGGTGCTTTCGGCGGTG
Organism: Streptomyces sp. 1114.5; assembly: GCF_003635085.1. NCBI lineage: Bacteria > Bacillati > Actinomycetota > Actinomycetes > Kitasatosporales > Streptomycetaceae > Streptomyces > Streptomyces sp. 1114.5. The sequence goes on along the minus strand of NZ_RBXE01000001.1, from coordinate 3,509,502 downwards.
AGCACCGCGGCCGTCACGGCGGGGCCCGCGGCCATCATCGCGGTCGCCGCCAGGGCCAGCGCGAGCCGCCGCACCCGGCCGCGCCGCCGGACGGCCCCGATCTCGGCGACCAGCCGGCCCAGGAGCTGCGGCTCCGGCTGCGGGGCGGGGCCGGCCGGGTCCAGTCCGGCGGCCACGGCGGAGGCCGTGTACTCGGCCAACAGCGCTTCCATGAAGCCGAGTTCGGCCACCTGCTCGGCGCACTGCGGGCAGTCGGCCAGGTGCCGCTCGAAGGCGGCGCGCTCGACGGGCTCCAGCAGGTCGAGGACGTACGCGCCGACGTCGACGTGCTCCGGCCCGCCCGCTTCGGGGTCGGGCCCGCCGGGCACCGGGTCGGGACGCCTGATCACGATGTCACTCCCCGTTCCTCCAGCGCGAGCCTGAGCGAGCGCAGTGCGTAGAACACCCGCGACCGGACGGTTCCGGCCGGGATGCCGAGTTCGGCGGCCGCCTCGGCGGTCGTGCGGCCCTTCAGGTAGGTCTCGACGATGATCTCGCGGTGCGCCGGCGAGAGGTCGGCGAGCGCGTCCGCGACGGTCATCATCCGTAGGGCCCGGTCGAGTTCGTCCTCGGCGGGCAGCAGTTCCAGGGCGGCGGCGTCCACCTCGCGCGGTCTGGCCCGGGCGCTTCGGTGGCCGTCGATCACGATCCGCCGCGCGACGGTGACCAGCCAGGGCCGCAGCGAGGCCGCCTGCGGGTCGAGCCGGTGGATGTTGCGCCAGGCGCGGACCAGCGTCTCCTGGACGACGTCCTCGGCCCGCTGCCGGTCGCCGGCGACCAGGTGGAGCACGAAGCCGAAGAGCGGTCCGGCGTGCTCGTGGTAGAGGGCGCGCATCAACTCCTCGTCGGACGCCCCCGTGCCGTGGCCGGCCGTGCCGCCGACGGGGTGCTCCTCGGTCACCACTTCATCGTTGCGCACCCGGGCCTCCTGGTCGAGGGCGGTCGTCATCGCTCAGCTGCCCGGTCGGTCAGTAGCCCGGGATGCTGGGCATCGGGCTGGGGTTGGCAGGGCTCGGGGTGGCCGGGCCGGGGTTCATGGGGCTGGGGGTGGCCGGGCCGGGGGCGGAGGTGCCGGTGCCCGCCTTGCCGCCGCTCGGGGTCACCGCGAACCAGGTGCCGGCCACGCCCTGGCCCTTGGTGTCGCCGGGCTTGGCGTCCTGCGAGTAGCGGTAGACCGGCCGGCCGTTGAGGGTGATCTGCTTGGTGCCGTCGGAGCGGGTGACGGTGCCGACCAGCTTGCTGTCGATGCCCTTGACCGTCACGTCGCCGTTGGCGTGCTCGGGCGGCCAGATCGTGGCGCAGCTGCCGTTGCAGGAGGACTCCGGCGGGTTGTCCCTGTCCTGGTCGAAGCGGTAGAGCGTGAAACCGGAACTGTCGGTGACGATCGCGCCCAGCTTGGGGTCGGTGGCGGCCTGCAGGGTGGCGCCCGTCGGGGCGCCCGGGCTGCTCGACGTGCTCGGCGCGCCGGCCTTGCCGCTCCCGTACGACCCGCCCCCGGAGGACCCGCAGCCGGCGATCAGGGCGGCCACCGCGATGCCGGAGGCGGCCAGCACGGCGGCCCGCCGGGTACGGGGGTTGCTGCGCATGGGGTGCCTCCCGCGGCCGGAACGGAGTGGACACCCTTCTGTACGGGCAGTGCCGGCCGGCTGCTCAATGGCGCCGGAGGGCGTCCGGAATACGGTGCCGGGTGGCGCCGTTGTCGCGGGCACATGGCCTGTACCGCAGCATCCGGAGAGGAAGGGACCGCGAGATGAGCAGCACGGTCGAGCTGACCAAGGAGAACTTCGACGACATCGTCCCTGGCCCGGAGGGCAAGGACTTCGTCTTCATCGACTTCTGGGCCGGGTGGTGCGGGCCGTGCCGGCAGTTCGCCCCGGTGTACGAGAAGGCGGCCGAGCGCCACTCCGACCTGGTCTTCGCCAAGGTGGACACGGAGGCGCAGCAGGAGCTGGCCTCCGCGTTCGGGATCCAGTCGATCCCGACGCTGGCGATCATCCGTGAGGGCGTGCTCGTCTTCTCGCAGGCCGGTGCGCTGCCGGAGGCGGTGTTCGAGGACCTGATCGACCAGGCCCGCGGCCTGGACATGGCCGAGGTGAAGCGCAAGGTCGCCGCGGAACAGGCGGCCGACGGCCAGGCCTGAGCCGGCGCCGCCGGGCCGGCGCGCAGCCGGGCCGGCGCGCAGCCGGGCGACGCGCCGATGGCATCGAGGGGCCCGGGGACTCGTACTCCTCGGGCCGCGCCCGGAGGTGCGTCCGCTCCTAGAGTCGTCGGCGGAAGGCCCCACCGACGGAGGAGTGATCCGCCATGAGCACGTTCGTACTGGTCCCCGGGTTCTGGCTCGGCGCCTGGGCGTGGGACGAGGTGGCCGCGCCGCTGCGCGCCGCCGGGCACACCGTGCACGCCGTGACCCTGCCCGGGCTCGCGGAACGCGCGTGCGAGAGCGGCGAGTTCGGCCTGGAGGACCACATCGCCGACCTGGCCGACCTGCTGGTCCGCGAGGACCTGTGGGACGTGGTGCTGGTCGCGCACAGCGGCGCCTGCGCCCCGGCCGGCGGGATCGCGGACCGGATGCCGGAGCGGATCCGCCGGGTGGTCTACCTGGACTCCGGCCCGGTGGTCGACGGCGGTTCGCTGTACGACCTCTGGCAGCCCGACTACCGCGAGGCGGCCGACGCCTCGGTGGTCGACGGCCGCCTGCCGATGCCGCCCTGGGACTTCCTCGCCGCCCACGGCGCCAGCGTGGAGGGCCTGGACGAGGCCGCGCTGGCCCGGATCGGCGCGCGGGTCACCCCGCACCCGGCCGGGGCGTACCGGGACCGGCTGCACCTGACCGGCGCCGGGGCCGCCCTGCCGCAGGCGCTGGTGTCCTGTTCGTTCCCGCTCTCCCAGGTGCGCGCCCTGATCGCCTCCGGCCACCCGTGGTTCGCCGGGCTCGACGGGCCGAACTGGGAGCTGCGCGAACTGCCCACCGGGCACTGGCCGATGTTCTCCCGCCCGGCCGACACGGCGGCGGTGCTCGCGGAGTTCGCCGCGATCTGAACCCGCGCGTGTCCGTCCGTCGCGCGGGCGCGTCCGGCCCGGCAGGATGGGGCCCACGCCGCACCCGAACGGGCCTCGGGCCCCGGGGGCGGGCAATCCGGCCGTACCGGACCGCCCGCCGCCGAGCGGGGCGGGGGCGACCCATCGAGACGACGGAGGACCGTGTATGACCAGCACCGCCGAGGAATACGACGTCATCGTCCTGGGGGCCGGCCCGACCGGCGAGAACGTGGCGGACCGGACGGTCGCCGCAGGGCTGCGCACGGTGGTCGTGGAGGCCGAGCTGGTCGGCGGCGAGTGCTCGTACTGGGCCTGCATGCCGAGCAAGGCGCTGCTGCGCCCGGTGGCCGCGCTGGCCGACGCCCGGGCGGTGGCCGGCTCCCGGGAGGCGGTCGGCGACCGGCGGCTGGACGCGGCCGCGGTGCTGGCCCGGCGGGACTCCTTCACCTCGCACTGGAGCGACGACGGCCAGGTGCAGTGGCTGCGCGACACCGGCATCGACCTGGTCCGCGGCCATGGCCGGCTGGCGGGCGAGCGGACGGTGACGGTGGAGGCCGAGGACGGCAGCGAGCGGGTGCTCACCGCCCGGCACGCCGTCGTCGTCTGCACCGGCAGCCGTCCGGTGCTGCCCGGGCACGTGTCGGGGCTCGCCGACGCCCGCCCGTGGACCAACCGGGAGGCGACCGGCGCACCGGCCGTCCCCGGACGGCTGGCGGTGGTCGGCGGCGGGGTGGTCGGGGTGGAGATGGCCGCGGCCTGGCGGGCACTCGGCTCCGAGGTGGTGCTGCTGGTGCGCGGTGGGGGGCTGCTGCCCAGGATGGAGCCGTTCGCGGGCGAGCTGGTCGCCGAGGGCCTGCGGGACGCCGGGGTGGACGTCCGGTTCGGCACCGAGGTCACCGCGGTGGAGCGGGCCGACGGCTCCGGGCCGGTGACGCTGACGCTCGGGGACGGGGAGCGGTTGACCGCCGACGAGGTGCTGTACGCGACCGGCCGGGCCCCGCGCACCGCCGACATCGGGCTGGAGCAGGTCGGGCTGAAGCCGGGCGCCTGGCTGGACGTGGACGACAGCTGCACGGTGCTCGGCGTGGACGGCGGGTGGCTCTACGCCGCCGGGGACGTCAACCACCGGGCGCTGCTCACCCACCAGGGCAAGTACCAGGCCCGGATCGCGGGCGCGGCGATCGGCGCCCGCGCCCAGGGGCGCCCGCTGGACACCGCGCGCTGGGGCGCGCACGCTGCGTCTGCCGACCTGGCGGGCGCGCCGCAGGTGGTGTTCACGCAACCGGAAGTCGCCGCCGTCGGCCTGACCCTGGCCGCCGCCGAGGAGGCCGGGCTGCGGGTCACGTCCGTCGACCACGACCTCGGTGCCGTCGCCGGGGCCTCGCTGTACGGCGACGACTACCGCGGCCGGGCCCGGGTGGTCTTCGACCTGGACCGCCAGGTGCTGGTCGGCGCCTGCCTGGTCGGCCCCGGCGTGGCCGAGCTGCTGCACTCGGCGACCGTCGCGGTGGTCGGCGAGGTGCCGATCGACCGGCTCTGGCACGCGGTGCCGGCCTACCCGACGATGAGCGAGGTGTGGCTGCGGCTGCTGGAGGGCTGCCGGGGGTGACGGGCCCGGCTGCCGGATGACGGTCCCCCGACCGGCGGGATGACGCCACTCGACGGGCCGACGGCCTCCCGGGTGAGCGCACGGCCTCCCGGGTGAACGGCGCGGCCTCCCGGGTGAACGGCGCGGCGAGATGTGACCACCGGTGAACGGCGGGACACTGGCGGTCGGGGGCCGTCCCGGGGGGCCGTACTCGTGACCAGGTGGTGTGAGACATGACCGAGGTGCTGTTGGCCGTCGGAACCGAGAAGGGCCTCTTTCTCGGCCGCAGCCGCGACCGGCTGACGTGGGAGTTCAGCGGGCCGCACTTCCCGATGAACGCGATCTACTCCGTGTCCGTCGACCGCCGGGGCGGCCGCACCAGACTGCTGGTCGGCGCCGACAGCAGCCACTGGGGGCCCTCGGTCTGGCGCTCCGACGACCTCGGTGCCAGCTGGTACGAGCCGCCGCGGCCCGCCATCCGCTTCCCCGAGTCCACCGGCGCCTCGCTCACCCGGGTCTGGCAGCTGCAGCCCGCCGGAGCGGAGGCCCCCGGCGTCGTCTACGCGGGCACCGAGCCCGCCGCACTGTTCCGCTCCACCGACGGCGGCGAGACCTTCACCCTGGTCGAGCCGCTCTGGAACCACCCCCAGCGACCGCAGTGGGGCGCCGGCTACGGCGGCCAGGGCCTGCACACCATCCTCACCGACCCGCGCGACCCGCAGCGGCTGCTGGTCGCTGTCTCCAGCGGCGGCGTCTACCGCAGCAAGGACGGCGGCGACAGCTGGGAGCCCTCCAACACCGGTCTGCGCGCCGAGTTCTTCCCGCCGGACAGCCAGTACCCCGAGTTCGGCCAGTGCGTCCACAAGATCGCCCCGGACCCGGTCCACCCCGACCGCCTCTACCTGCAGAACCACGGCGGCGTCTACCGCAGCGACGACTGGGGCGGCAGCTGGCAGTCGATCGTCGACGGGCTGCCCGCCGAGTTCGGCTTCGCGGTCGCCGCCCACCCGCACCGGGGCGACACCGCCTACCTCTTCCCGCTCGGCGGCGCCGACGACCGCATCCCGCCCGGCCGCCGCTGCCGGGTCTTCCGCACCACCGACGGCGGCACCAGCTGGCAGCAGCTCGCCGACGGCCTGCCCGGCGAGGACCACTACGGCATCGTGCTGCGCGACGCCCTGCGCACCGACGACGCCGACCCGGCCGGGATCTACTTCGGCAACCGGACCGGCGAGGTGTACGGCAGCCACGACGAGGGCGAGAGCTGGTCGCTGCTGCTCTCCCACCTGCCGGACGTGCTCTGCGTCCGGGCGGCGACGGTGGCCTGACGGGCCGGACGGCTGCTGCCTGATGGAACGGACGGTGGCCTGGCCCACCGGGAGTCCGGAGGACCTCAAAACCGGTTGCCCGACGGCAGATCCTCGGTGACCATGGGCCGCCGACGAACGACCGTACGACTCTCGTGAACAGGACGGGGTGGGCCATGGCCGAGGACTGGGTGGTCAGGCACGACGGCGAGGGCACCCCGGTGCTGCGCTACCTGCCGGGCGAGCGGGAGGGCCGGCCCTGGGCCGACCTGCTGGAGGTGCTGGACGAGTCGGTGGACGCGGCCGGGTACATCCGGGCCGAGCTGCCCGGGTGGGTCGTCTCCGGCTCCCCCGAGCTGGGGCAGCGGCTGGTGGCGGACGGCGCGACGGTGCTGCGGCACGCGCACACCTTCCGGCGGGACCTGCGCGCCGATCCCCCGCCCGCCGACTGGGCCGGGGCGCCGCTGCGCGAGGGCCTGCGGGCCGTGCCCTGCGACCGCGCCCCCGAGGACCTGTTCCCGGCCTGGCGGGCCGCCTTCGGCCCGGGGCACGTCGACCACTTCCACGCCGACGACGCCCGGGCGCTCGCGGAACGGCTCGGGCTGCTGCTCGCCGGAAAGGCCATCGGCCCCGTCCTGCCGTCCAGCGTGCTCGCCGTGGACGCCGAGGACCGCGTGCTCGGCGCGGCGATCCTGACCGACCGCAACGCGCAGCCCTGGGTCGGCGAGGTCTTCCGGCACCCGGAGCTCGGCTACCGCGGCCTCGGTGCCGACCTGCTGCGCCGGGCCGTCGCGGACGCCGCCGCGCGCGGAGTGGCCGGCCTGGGGCTGGCGGTGTCCGAGGGCAACCCGGCCCGCCACCTGTACGAGTCGCTGGGCTTCGTGCTGCAGGAGACCTCCCTGACGGTGCTCGTGCCCGACGCCGGGTGACGCCGGGTGCCACCTCCGCGCCCGCCCGGCCGCAGGACACGCCCTACGGCCGGGCGAGCTCCAGGATGGCGATCCCGCCCAGGACGGTGAACGCCGCGGTCACCCGCAGCCGGCCGAGGCGCTCGCGGAACACCACGGCGGCGATCAGCGCGGCGATCACGATGCTGGTCTCCCGCAGGGCCGCGACCGCGGCCAGGTTCCCCCGGGACTGCGCCCACACCACCAGGCCGTACGCCGTCAGCGAGAGCACCCCGCCCACGATCCCCAGTGGCACCGCCCGGCCCGCCCCGGCGAGCAGCGACCGGCCGCGCCGGACCCACACGATCAGCGCCAGCAGCGGCCCCTGGAGCAGGAACAGCCAGGCCACGTAGCCGCCGACCGTCCCGGCGTGCCGGACGCCGATGCCGTCCAGCACCGTGTAGCCGGCGATCATCACGCCCGTCCCGGCGGCGGCCCCGAGCGCGGGCAGCTGTGCCCGCCCGGGCCAGCCGCGGGCGAAGGCGAGCCCGATCAGGCCGCCGGAGATCACCACCACCCCCAGCAGCTCGCCCGTGCCCAGGTGCTGGCCGAGCAGCGCGGCCGATATCAGGGCCACCAGCAACGGCGCGGTGCCCCTGGCGATCGGGTACATCTGGCCGAAGTCGCCCAGCTGGTAGGCGCGCAGCAGCAGGAGCGTCGACGTCACCTCGACCACGACCGAGGCCAGCAGGTACGGCCAGCAGGCGGCGGCCGGCAGCGGGTTGAGCGCCACCAGGACGACGGCGCACGCGGCGTAGGTCAGGTTGATCAGCGCGAAGCCGACCAGCTTGTCCGGGATCCGGTGCGCCAGCCCGTTCCAGACGGCGTGCAGCACGGCCGACGCGAGCACGGCCACCGGCACGGCCGAGACGACTCCGGACACGGCGAGTCCGGACACGGCGACTCCGGACACGGCGACTCCGGGCATGGCGACTCCGGGCATGGCGAAGCTCCCCTCCGACGGCCCGCCGGAATTCCGACGGGCTTGGAACCGAATTCCACGCTACCCTAGACCCATGGAACGACATTCCGAATTCACGCCGCTGGAGTCCGGGCTGGCCGCGCAGATCCGCGCCCGGCTCGGCGAGCTGCGGGGCACCGAGGCGCGGGTCGCCCAGGTGGTGCTCGACCGGGGCGCCGACCTGGTGCACCTGGGCGTCAGCGATGTCGCGGCGCTGGCCGGGACGGCCCCCTCCTCGGTGGTCCGGGCCTGCCAGCGGCTCGGCTTCCGCGGCTACCAGGAGCTGAAGATCGCCGCCGCCCGGCACGCCCCCGCCGCCACGCCGGCCCCCGCGGAGGACGGCGATCCGGCCGCCCGGGCGCTCGCCGACACCCTGCGGGCCGCCCGCGAGGCCCTGGACGGGATCACCGCCACGCTCTCCGCCGAGGAGCTGCGGGCGGCCGCCGAACTGCTGGCCGACGCCGACCAGGTGGTGCTGGTCGGCTCCGGATTGTCGGGCGCAGTGGTCCTCGACCTCGCCTACCGGCTGCGCGCGCTCGGACTGCGCGTCGACGCCCCCGCCGACCCGCTCACCGCCCAGCTCGCCGCCGCCGGCCTGCCGCCCACGGGCGTCTGCTTCGCCGTCAGCCACGGTGGCGCCACCCCGCTGGTGATCGACGCCGCACGCCGGGCCCGTACGGCCGGGGCCGCCGTGATCGCGCTCACCAGCTACGCCCGCTCCCCGCTCACCGAGACGGCCACCCGCACCCTGGTCGCGGGCGGGCAGGACCTGGTGTTCGGCCTGGAGACCACGGCCAGCCGGCTGGCCCACCTGGCCGTCGTCGACGCCCTCACCCAGACCCTGCTGGTGCTGCGCGGGCGGCCCGCCGAACAGGCCCTCGGCCTCTCGGCGGACATCTGCGCGGACCACGCCTACTAGGGCCGGTCCGGAGGCCGGTGCCCGCCTTCGACCCGGGCGCCGTAGACCACGACCATGGTCAGGCTGACCGCGACCAGCAGCTCCGCCCAGAAGAACGCCGCGTAGTCCAGCAGCGAACCGATCGGCGGGCTGCCGGGCGCGGCGTTGCGCATGCCGACGAGGGCGAACAGCGTCGCCGCCATCCAGCCGAGGGCGGGCCAGATGATCCCGCGCCGCTGCCGGACGATCAGCCAGGCCGCCACCAGCGCGGACAGCGCCAGCGCCCACATCGCGGCCATCATGAACCAGGCCAGGATGAAGGTGCTGCGCGAGCGGCTGATCCGCTCGGTGACCGCGGTGGCGCCGCCCTCGCTCCCCGTGGCGCTCCGCTTGAAGACGAAGAACGGGTCGGCCTCCTCGATCGCGATCACCACCGCCGCGGGCTGCCCGCCCAGGGTGGCCTGGAAGCCGATCGGCGTGTGGTAGCGGTCGAAGGGGTAGTCCGTGACCCGCCCGTCGACCAGGTTGAACGTCACCATGCTGGAGGCGATCTGCTGCCCCGCCGGGTACCTGATAGAGGTCTGCTCCAGCGAGGTGGTCTCCAGCACGATGTCCCGGGCCGGCACCAGCGGGTCGTCGGCCTCCTGCAAGGCGCCGCCGTGCGGCAGGAGCAGGACCTTCGCGGTGAGCGTCTGCGCGGCCGCGTCCACCCGCTGGAGCACCACGTGCACCTCCAGGAAGTCCGGGCCGGGGGCGGTCCCGATGATCTGGGCGTGGCCGCGGCTGGACCGCTCGTCGACGTAGAGCAGCAGCCCCGCGACGACGAACAGCACGATCGCCGTGGCCACGGCGTACGCGCTCCAGGGCCGGACCCTCGGCCGGACGGCGCTCGCGGCCCGCGCCCGGGAGTGCAGGCGCACCCGCGGCCGGGCCTTGGGTCGCGGGGGCCGGGTGGCCCGGCGGTGCGGCGGCGTGCTCATCGACCTGCTCCCACGGTCGGCGGCGACGACGGAGGCCGCCCGTTCCGCCACCCTCCGCGCGGCGCCGCCCGCCCCGCAACCGCAGACGGCCGATCGGGGCCCGCTCCGGGGTTCGCTCAGGGGCCCCGCCTCGGAGCCCGCTCCGGGGCCCGCTCCGAGGCCGGAAACTCGCCGGTCGGCGGTGTCGGAGGCGCTGTGTAGGCTCAACGGTCATGGCGAGGGTGACGAGGGACGATGTGGCGCGGGCGGCGGGGACGTCCACGGCCGTCGTGAGTTATGTGATCAACGACGGGCCGCGGCCGGTGGCGCCGGCGACCCGGGCGCGCGTGCTCGCGGCGGTCGAGGAGCTCGGCTACCGCCCCAACCGGGTCGCCCAGGCGATGGCGCGGCGGCGGACCAACCTGCTCGGGATGGTCGTGCCGGACGCCCGTCAGCCGTTCTTCGCCGGGCTCGCCCACGCCGTCGAGCAGGCCGCCGCCGAGCACGGCCGGCTGTTGCTGATCGGCAACTCCGACTACGCCGACGAGCGCGAGGCCCACTACATCCGCGCCTTCCTCGGCATGCAGGTGGACGGCCTGATCCTGGTCACCCAGGACCCGGCCACCCCCGGGCTGACCGGCTTCGACGTGGCCGACGGCACCCCCGTCGTGCTGCTGCACCACCGCGCGGAGAGCGCCACCGGCGTCTCCGTGGTGGCCGACGACGAGGGCGGCGCCCGCGCTGTCGTCCGCCATCTGCTCGACCACGGGCACCCGGAGGTGCACTGCTTCGGCGGCACCCTCGCCCTCAGCCCGCACGACCCGGTGACCGCCCGGACGGCGGGCTGGGTCGGCGCGCTGGAGGAGGCCGGGCTGCCCACCGAGGGGCGGCTCACCCCCGCGCCGTTCGACCGCGTCCGCGCGCACGCCGAGGCGCACGCCCTGCTCGCCCGGCCCGACCGGCCGTCCGCCGTGTTCTGCGCGACGGACGACCAGGCGATCGGTCTGCTGCGGGCCGCCGACGACCTGGGGATCCGGGTGCCGGAGGACCTGGCGGTGGCCGGCTTCGACGACATCGCCGAGGCGGTGATCGCCGGGCCGGCGCTGACCACCGTCACCACCGCGCAGGACGAGATGGCCCGTGCCGCGCTGGAGCTCGTCCTCGGCGGGGCCGAGCGCCGGGCCGCCGGCATCCGGACCTTCCCGGCCCGGCTGGTGGTCCGGCGCTCCTGCGGCTGCCCGGCGCCGGACGCTGCCGGGCCGGGCCGCGCCCTGGGCTGACCTCCCCCGGTTGGAGCCTGTCCGGCGCCGCCGTGGGCGTCAGCCCAGCTGGAAGGTGGCCTCGACCGGGTAGTGGTCGCTGGGCGCGTTGGTGTCGAGCTGTCCGGGCGTCCAGCCCGCCTGCGGATCGAAGTCGACCTTGACGTTCGACATCGCGGTCGGCACCGGGCGGCCCGGGGCGTTGAGGTAGCCGATGTAGTCGAGGTCGTCCCGGTAGTCCTTGGGGAAGGTCTCGACGCCCGACATGTACTGGCACCAGGCGGAGACCGAGCAGTCCATGGTGGTCAGGCTCTGGGTCGGGTCGGTGGCCGGGGTGCCGAGCACGCCGTTGACCGCGTTCTGCGCGTTGGCGTAGTCGCCGCGGGCCTGCCCGTGGACGTACTCGACGTTGAGGTCACCGCCGATCAGCACCGGGGCGCCGCTGCCGACGATGCCGTCCACCCAGGCGCGGATCTCGGCGAGCTGGCCGAGCCGGGTGGACTGGGTGGTGTCGGTGGAGACGTCCGACTCGTCGGCCTGCAGGTGGGTGCCGACCACCCAGGCGGTGCTGCCGTTCTTGGTCACCTTCACCAGCGCCGCGCCCTTGTTGGCGTGGTAGTCCCAGGTGCCGTAGGTGGAGTTGGAGAACACGTGGGCGTACTGGGCGGTGATCGGGTACTTGGAGAGGATCATCGTGCCGCCGTTGATGACGAACCACGAGTTGGAACAGTTGCCGCTGACACCCGTCCAGCCGCCGCCGGAGCAGGTGCCGCCGACCACCGGGGTGCGGTACGGGTAGAGGTCGGCGAGCTTGCTGTTGATGTCGGCGGTCGAGCTGTTGTTGAACTGCTCGTCCAGGACGACGACGTCGGCGTTGTGCTGACGGACGATCTGCTCGATCACCGGGGTGCGCCGGGCGGCCTGCTCGTTCTGGGTGCTGTCGACGACGGCGGTGCCGAGGTCGACGTTGAACGCGAAGACGGACAGCGTGGTGGGGCCCGCCGGGGTGCCGGCGGTGGCGGCCGGGGCGGTGCCGCCGAGCAGCAGTGCGGCGGCGGCCGCCGAGGTGAGGGCGGTGGCCGTGCGACGCGAGAGCATGGGCGTTCTCCTGGGGAATTCGTCTACCCTGCGGGGCCCGGCGCCGGGGTGGCCGGCGACCGGGATTGGCGGAGGAACGCTAGCTACTGCCCGGTACGGGGGGAAGAACGCCAGGAGATCAGTTCCGGCCGATCATGTGGCCGTGAGATGTCTGTACAGGTCGGGGCCGGTGGGCGACAAGATGTCTGTACACCCTTGCACCGCCCTCGGGCCGGCACGGGAGCCCGCCCGAACCGCCGTCAGCCGTCGAGCAGTTCGTCTGCGAGCAGGTCCATCAGCACGTTGTCGTGCCAGGTGCCGTCCGAACCGCGCTCGTACTGGCGCATGGTGCCGACGATCCGGAAGCCGACCTTGGTGTAGCAGCGGATGGCGGCGAGGTTGTCCGCGGCCGGGTCGATCACCAGCCGGTGGTAGTGGTGGTCGTGCACCAGGTGCCGGGCCATCGTCCGCACGGCGTCGGTGCCCAGGCCCAGGCCGTGCACCGCCGGGTCGAGGTAGAGGTCCATCCCGGCGTGCCGGTACTCGTCGTCGTTGTTGGCGTACCACTGGATGGCGCCGACCACCTGGCCGCCCACGTCGATCGCGAAGGTCTCGGTGTCGGGCGACTCCAGGTCGTTGGCGACCTCGGCGGGCAGGTCGTCGCCGCCCCGCCACCGGGCGAACACCTCGGGTGTGCCGCGGATGGCCGCCAGGGCCGGGATGTCGTCGGTGGTGGCCGGGCGGAGCGTCACCAGGGTGCCGTGCAGAATCGTCCCCATATGGGGCATGTTGGCACGGAAACCCGGCCGCGGCGAGCGTTTTTGCCGCATTGCCCGAACCCCCTCACGACCCTTCGCCACCAGGGCGGATGCTCCGTCCGGGCGACCACGGTGTCGGGTGGCCACCGTGTCGGGCAGCCACCACGGCGTGCGGCCACCACGGCGGGCGGCGGATGCCGGACGTCGCGCCCCTACGGGGTCTCGTCCTGGCGCAGCCGGGCGCTGACCCGGCCCAGGCCCTCGGCGAGGACGGCCAGCTGTTCGCGGGTGAGGACGTCGATCAGCAGTTCGCGCACCAGGGCGACGTGCCCGGGCGCCGCCTGGCGCAGCATCTCCCGCCCCTGGTCGGTGAGTTCGGCGATGACGCCGCGCACGTCGCTGGGACAGGAGCGGCGGGCGACCAGGCCGGCCCGCTCCAGCTGGGTGACCTGGTAGGTCAGGCCGCTCTTGGAGGTGACGAGCTTGTCGGCGAGTTCGGTCATCCGCAGCGAGTCGCCGGGGGCCGCGGACAGGTGCACCAGGATCTCGTACTGCTGATGGGAGAGGCCGGAGTCCTCCTTGAGCTGGCGTTCCAGTCGGCGGTTGAGCAGGTTGCTCGCGACGACGAAGCCCCGCCAGGCGGCCATCTCGTCCGGGTCCAGCCAGCGGGGTTCGTTCAGTGAGGGCATGGTGTGCAGCCTACTCCTGTTGTTCAAATTCGAACGAAGGTGTACCGTCGACAACAGTAGACGTTCAAATTTGAACTACTATGGAAACCGGCCCACGGTGAAGCCACCGTGAGCCCCCACGGTCCGGTCCCGAGGAGGACGCCATGAGCGCCGCGGCCCCCGAACGCATGCCCGCCCTGTACCTGTCGCACGGCGCCCCGCCGCTCGCCGACGACCCGGTCTGGCCGGGCCAGCTGGCCGCCTGGTCCGCCGACCTGCCCCGGCCCGCGGCCGTGCTGATGCTCTCCGCCCACTGGGAGGAGGCCCCGCTCGCCCTCGGCGCCGTCACCACCGTCCCGCTGGTCTACGACTTCTGGGGCTTCCCCGAGCACTACTACCGGGTCCGGTACGCCGCCCCCGGCGCGCCGCAGCTCGCCGAGCGCGTGCGCAAGCTGCTGCGCGCCCCCGGCACACCCGTCCAGGACATCCCCGACCGCGGGCTCGACCACGGCGCCTACGTCCCGCTGGTGGAGATGTACCCGGAGGCCGACATCCCGGTGCTGCAGGTCTCGCTGCCCACCCTCGACCCGCAGCGGCTGCTGGAGATCGGCCGCAAGCTCGCCCCGCTGCGCGACGAGGGCGTGCTGATCGTCGGCAGCGGGTTCTTCACCCACAACCTGCGGGCGCTCAGCCGCGACGGCCGGATCACCTCGGTGATGGCCGAGTTCGACGACTGGGGCCGGCGCGCCCTGGAGGCCCACGACCTGGACGCGCTGCTCGACTTCGAGCACAAGGCCCCCGCCGGGCGCCTCGCCCACCCGCGCACCGAGCACTTCGCCCCGCTGTTCGTCACCCTCGGCGCCGGCGAGGCCGACCTGGACAGCCAGCGCAGCGTCATCGACGGCTTCTGGATGGGGCTGGCCAAGCGCTCCGTCCAGCTGGGCTGAACCCCGCCGGATCGTACGGACTACAGCGAGCAGCAGGTGAAGCGCTCGCCGATGTGCTCGGGCTGCTCGATCTCGTCCACCAGGGCGACCGCGTAGTCCGGCACCGAGATCCGGCTGCGCCCCTCGTCGTCGGTGAGCAACTGCTCCAGGCCGGTGCGGTAGTGGCCGGTCCGCTCCCCCGGGCCGATCTCGGCGGCCGGGCTTAGCACCGTCCAGCGGATGTCGGAGACCGTCCGGTAGTAGTCCAGCGCCGCCCCGTGCGCGTGCATGATCTGCAGGACCGGCTCCGGCAGCCCCGGGGTGTCCCAGACCCGTACGCCCGGAGCGGTCTCCAGGCTGCCCGCCCCGCCGACCGCGATCAGCCGGGGCGCGGCGCCGAGCCTGCGCAGGCCCTCGACCAGGGAGCGGGCAGCGGGCTCGATCAACGCCAGGTGACCCGGGCCGTCACCGCCGCCGACGGCGCTCACCAGGACGTCCCGGCCGGCCGCGACCCGGGCGACGTCCGCCGGGTCCAGCACGTCCGCGCGCTCGACCAGGGCCGCTCCGCCCCGGTAGCGGCCCGGGTCGCGGACCACGGCGACCACCTCGTGCCCGCGCGCGGCCGCCTCCGCGACGACGGCGCTGCCGATGGTGCCGTTGGCGCCGATCACGGCGATGCCGACCATGGGGTACCTGCCTGATTGCTCGGGTGCGGGGATGGCGTCGGACAGGGTCGATTATCGGATGGTGCTGCTGCGCGGGCCCGGGGTGTCGGCCGTTCGCGTGAGCCGACGCGAACGGCCGCCCGCGCGTCCCGGGCGGACGTGCGGGCGGCCGTTCGGCGTCGGGTGTCTGCCCGGGCCGCCGGCTCAGGCGGCGCCGGTGGCAGCGCGCTCGGCCTTGCTGCGCTCGACGCAGAACTCGTTGCCCTCCGGGTCCGCCAGGGTGATCCAGCCCGTGCCGTCCGGATTGCGGTGGTCGGCCAGCACGGTGGCGCCCAGGGCGACCAGGCGGTCCGCCTCCTCGTCCCGACTGCGGTCCTGCGGCTGCAGGTCGAGGTGGACCCGGTTCTTCACCGACTTGCCCTCGGGCACCCGGATGAACAGCAGCGAGGCCCCGGCGGACTCCACCACGGCCTCGTCGTCACCCGGGTTGTCGTCCTCCCCCAGGGTGCCTTCCAGCGCCTGGGCCCAGAAGCCGGCGAGCGCGTGCGGGTCGGCGCAATCGATCGTCACATGTCGTACCAGAGAAGCCATGCCGCCTACTCTGACCTGGGTCGTTCGGATTCGTCCAGCCCTTTCCCGGAGTACCGATGACCGGAGTACCGAGGACCGGAGTACCGAGGCCTGGAGTGCCGGTGGCCGTCCAGCGGGAACTCCGGCGGCAGGGCGGTCAGCACCTCCTGGAAGGCGTAGCCGCTCTTCTCCGCGACCCGGCAGGACGCCGGGTTGTCCACCTGGTGCAGCAGGTCGATCCGGTGCAGGACGTCCTCGGCGAAGGTGGCGAAGGCCCAGGTGGTGAGGGCCTGCACCGCGCGCGGAGCCACGCCCCGGCCGCGGGCCGGGCCCGCCGTCCAGTACCCCACCTCGGCCGTCTCCCCGCCCGGGGAGCCGCCCGGGGCGCCGCGGTGGAGCACGCCGCGTTTGAGTGCGACGTTGCCGACCAGTTCGCCGGCGTCCAGGACCGCGAAGCTGTACCGGGTGCCGGCTGCCCAGCCCTCGCGCTGCAGCCCGAGCCAGCGCGCGGCCTGCTCGGCGTCCTCCACCGGGACGCGAGTGAAGCGGCGCAGCGTCTCGTCCCGGTAGATCTCGATCAGGGCCGGTGCGTCGGCTTCCTCGAAGGGGCGCAGCAGCAGGCCGCCGGCGGTCATGCGGTCGGCCATCGGCGTTGCTGCAGACGGTATTTGACGAGCAGTCACTTCAGTCCTTCCCAGCCCCAGCGCGGGGTCGGGCCGGGCTCGCCCAGGTCGGTGCCGGCCGGAGAGGCGGAGACGTCCTCGGCGATCTTCGTGCCCCAGTCGAAGTACTCCAGCACCCGGCGGCGTAGCAGTTCGTCCTCGGGCAGCTCGCGGCGGACGGCCTCGGTCATCAGCTCCATCCAGCGCAGCCGCTGCTCCTCGGTGATGTCCAGGCCCAGGTGGGCGCCGAGCAGTGCCTGGTGGCCGCCGTGTTCGTCGGTGAAGGCGGTCGGACCGCCGAAGACCTCGGCCAGCCAGACCGCGACGTGCTCGATGTGGGTGGGGGTGAAGTTCGCGAAGACGGGGGCGAGCAGCGGGTCGGCGAGGACGCCCCGGTGGAAGGTGTGGCTGAGGCGGCGCAGGGCCTCGATGCCGCCGACCGCCTCGTAGAGGGTCTCGGGCTGTTGGTCGTTCATGGACGTGCTCCCCGTGGGTGTGTGGCCGTACCTGTGTGGCCGTACGCGTCTGGCCGTACGTGTCTGGCCGTACGTGTGTGGCCGTGCGTTGCGACCTTCCTAGCAGGCGGACGGGCCGGGTGCAGGCGTATGGGTGCCAGGCGGCTCGGCGGTGCCCGCTTGACCCTGACGTCAGCGGCAGGGTCGGAGGGTGGTGCGCATGAACGAGTTCCCGAAGAACGACGAGAACGACGAGAGCGACGAGAGCGACGAGGACACGGCCAAGGACCGGGTCGTGGTGGTCACCGGGGCCGGGACGGGGATCGGGCGGGAGACCGCGCGGGCCTTCGCGGCCGAGGGAGCCCGGGTGCTGGCGGTCGGGCGGCGGCCGGAACCGCTGGCGGAGACGGCGGGCGCCTACCCGTCGCTGATCGAGCCGCTGGCCTCCGACATCACCGGGCCGGAGGCGCCGGAGGCCGTCGTCGCGGCCGCGCTGGAGCGGTTCGGGCGGCTGGACGTACTGATCAACAACGCCGGGATCGTCCGCAGCGGCCAGGGCGTCGGCGGCTACGACCGGACGGGCATCGAGGCGCTGCTGGCCACCAACCTGGTCGCCCCGGTGCTGCTGGGGCAGGCCGCGCTGCCGGCACTGGGCGACAGCCGGGGCGTGATCGTCAACGTCAGCACCGCCGTCGGGCAGCGCGGCTGGCCCTCCAACGCGGTGTACGCGGCGAGCAAGGCCGCGCTGGAGACGGTGACCCGCAGCTGGGCGGTCGAGCTGGCGCCGCGCGGGATCCGGGTGGCGGCCGTGGCGCCCGGGGCGATCGACACCCCGATCGGCGACCACTCCGGGTACGGGCCCGAGCAGCGGGCGGCCGTCCGGAAGTGGCAGATCGAGCACACCCCGCTGGGCCGGATCGGCCGCCCGGAGGAGGTGGCCTGGGCGATCACGCAACTCGCCTCCCCGCGGGCCTCGTTCGTGACCGGCGTAGTGTTGTCCGTCGACGGGGGCGCGCTGGTGGGCTGACGCGCACGGGCGAGGCGGGGGCGGGGAGCGTACGGGTGCGGATCGGCGAGCTGGCGCGGGCGACGGGCGCGACCGTCCGGGCGCTGCGGCACTACGAGCAGGCCGGTCTGATCGAATCCGAACGCGAGCCGAACGGCTACCGCGGGTACGGGGATTCGGCGGTCGTCCGGGTGCGCAACATCCGTGCACTGGTCGCCGCCGGGATCACCCTGGCGGACCTCCGGCCGCTGCTGGGCTGCCTGGACGGGGACGTGCTGGTGCAGCCGCCGTCCGAGCGGGTGCTGCGGATCGCCCGGGACCGGCTGGCGGTGGTGGAGCGGCGGATCGCCGCCCAGACGGAGGCGCGGGACCGGCTGGTGGCGGCACTCGCAGCGGCCGGGAGTGCCGCGGAAGGGTGACACCCCCGATCGGGGGTGTGCAGGGGGCGGGTGGGGGAGGACAGTAGGCGCATGCAGATTCCACTCTCCGTGATGGACTTCCTCGACCGGGCCGAGCTGGTCTACGGCGACCGGGTCGGCATCGTCGACGAACCGGCCCAACCGGCCGAATCCTGGGGCGAGCTGAGCTACCGCCGAGTTGCCGAACTCGCCCGCGCCCAGGCGGCCGGGCTGGACCGGCTCGGCGTCGGGCCCGGCGAACGCGTCGCGATCGTCTCGCACAACTCGGCGCGGCTGCTCACCTCCTTCTACGGGGTGAGCGGGTACGGCCGGGTACTGGTGCCGGTGAACTTCCGGCTGAAGGCCGAGGAGGTGGAGTACATCGTCGAGCAGAGCGGCGCCTCCGTCCTGCTGGTCGACCCCGAACTCGCCGACGCCCTAGGCGGGGTGGTGGCCAAGCACAAGTTCGTGCTCGGCGCGGACAGCGACGCCGTGCTGTACGACTTCGACAACTCCCCACGTCGGTACGCGATCTCCGAGAACGACACCGCCACCATCAACTACACCAGCGGAACCACCGCCCGCCCCAAGGGCGTTCAGCTCACCCACCGCAACGTCTGGCTGAACGCGACGCTGATGGGCCTGCACTACGGCGCCAACGACCGGGACGTCTACCTGCACACCCTGCCGATGTTCCACGCCAACGGCTGGGGCCTGCCGTTCTCCCTCACCGGGCTCGGCGCCCGGCACATCGTGCTGCGCAAGGTGGACGGCGCGGAGATCCTGCGCCGGGTCGAACGGCACGGGGTGACCTTCCTGTCCGGCGCGCCCGCCGTCGTCCAGATGGTGCTGGACGCGGCGGCCGACTGGGACGGCCCGGTGCCGGGCCGGGACCGGGTGCGGATGATCGTGGCCGGCGCGCCGCCGCCGACCTCGGTCGTGCAGCAGGTCGAGGAGCAGCTGGGCTGGGAGTTCATGCAGCTCTACGGCCTGACCGAGACCTCCCCGATCGTCACGGTCAACCGCTCGCGGGCCGAGTGGGACGCGCTGCCGGCCGCCGAACGGGCCGAGAAGCTGGTGCAGGCCGGCGCCCCCGCGCTCGGCACCCAGCTGCGGGTCGACGCCCAGGGCGAGGTGCTGGTGCGCTCCAACACCGTGCTGGACGGCTACTGGCAGCAGCCGGAGGCAACCGCCGAGGCGCTGCGGGACGAGTGGTTCCACACCGGTGACGGCGGCACCTTCGAGGACGGCCAACTCACCATCTCGGACCGGAAGAAGGACGTCATCATCAGCGGCGGGGAGAACGTCTCCTCGATCGAGGTGGAGGACTGCCTGTACAGCCACCCGGCGGTCGCCGAGGCGGCCGTGATCGGGGTGCCGCACGAGAAGTGGGGCGAGACGGTGAAGGCGCTGGTGGTGCTCCGGGAGGGCAACGGGGCCGTCACCGAGGCCGAGTTGATCGCGCACTGCAAGCAGCGGCTGGCCGGCTACAAGTCGCCCACCACGGTGGAGTTCCGGGAGGCGCTGCCGCGCACCGCCACCGGGAAGCTGCAGAAGTTCCGGTTGCGCGAGCCGTACTGGGCCGGCCGGGAGCGGCAGGTCAACTGAGGGTCAACTGGGCGCGCGGCTCAGTTGACCAAGCCTGACTCCCGTGCTGCCAGGGCGAGTTCGGTCCGGTTACGGACGCCGAGCTTGTGCATCGCGGACTTGAGGTAGCCCGTCACGGTGTTGCGGGTCAGGCCCAGTCGGGCGGCGATCTCCGGGTTGGTCCGGCCGGTCGCCGCCCAGCGCAGCACCTCGTGCTCGCGCGGGGTCAGCGGGGTCGACGGGGTCAACGGCCGTACGGCGGCCGGCGGGGCCGGCTTCGGGGCGGCCGGCGAGACGGCCGGCGGAGCCGGCTTCTCGCGGCACCAGGCGGCGGACTCCGCGAGCGCCCGGGCCGCGGCCCGGGCCAGCCGGTCGACGGCGGCGATCCGGACGTCCCCGTACGGCACGACGGCGCGTACCGAGGCGTACACCACGCCGTGCACGGTGGTGCCGTCCAGCAGGGGGACGGTGAGCATCGCGTACAGGTCCTCGGCGGCCACGGCCGCGTCGTAGTGGTGCGAAATGTCCTTCGCTGCACGGTAGTCGGGCACCCAGGTGGGCGCGCGTTCGGCGAGGGCGCGGCCGCCGAGGCCGAGCCCGGCCGGGACGGGCACGTCGTGCAGCAGGTCCGCGCGGGTGCCGGCCCAGTGCCGCAGCACCATGCCCTCGCTGCCGGCGCGGCTCCCGGGCAACGCCTCCGGCACCCCGACCAGCCCGACGTCCACGCCGCACTCGGCCACCACCCGCCGGGCGAGGTCGCCGAGCACGGCGTCCCGCACCAGCGCGGCGGCACGCGCGGCGACTTCAGCGGCTTCAGTGGCTTCGGTGGCCTGGGCGGCTCTGGCGGCTTCGGATTGCGCAGTTCGGGCGGTGTCCGCGCTTTTCATCGCGCGATTCTCACACGCGGCGGGGCCGGTGGCGAGAGTCCTGACGTGCGTCTTTCTGCGTCTTTCGGGGAATCGCGGGCGGGCCGGCCGGGCCCGGCATAGGGTGCGGGCCGGGATTACCGACGGGTAGTGCGGTCGGCCGAAGCAAGGCCGAGCAGCGGGCAAGAGGGGAAGAGATGACCACGGAGCGGAGCACCCCGGCGGACGTCCTGGGCGGGCTGCTGGAGGACCTGCAGGCCGAGAGCGAGGTCCTGGACGGGCTGGTCGTCGGCCTGCCCGCCGAGGGCTGGTCCCGGTCGACGCCCGCCGAGGGCTGGACGATCGCCCACCAGATCACCCACCTGGCCTGGACCGACGACTGGACGGCGCTGGCCGCCCGCGACCCGGAGGGCTTCACCGCAGCGATCGGCGAGCGCTTCGGCGCGCTGCTCGCGGCCGGCGCCGACCCGGTCGAGGAGGGCGCCCGCGAGGGTGCGGCCGCCGAGCCGACGGCCCTGCTCGCCCGCTGGCGGGCCGGGCGGGAGGAGGTGCGGACGGCGCTCGCCGCCGTACCGGCCGACCTGCGGCTGCCCTGGTTCGGCCCGCCGATGAAGCCCGCCTCGATGGCCACCGCCCGGCTGATGGAGACCTGGGCGCACGGCCAGGACGTCGCGGATGCGCTCGGCGTCACCCGTGAGCCCACCGCCCGGCTGCGGCACATCGCCCACCTGGGGCTGCGCACCCTGGGCTTCGCCTTCGCCGCGCACGGCCTGCCCGCGCCGGAGCGCCCCGTCCGGCTCGAACTGACCGCCCCCGACGGCGGGCTGTGGGCCTTCGGCCCGGCCGACGCGCCGGACGTGGTGACCGGCCCGGCCCTGGACTTCTGCCTGCTGGTGACCCAACGCCGCCACCGGGACGACCTCGCCCTCACCGCCACCGGCCCGGTCGCCACCGCCTGGCTCCCGGTCGCCCAGGCCTTCGCCGGGGCCCCGGGCAAGGGGCGGCAGCCCCAGGCGTAGGGGCCGTCCGGGCCGCCTGCCCGGGGCGCAGGGGCGCCCGGGCCGCCGGGTCCTGTGTGGCACCGGCGCCCCTCACAGGCCGATCCGGAGCGGGGTGAGCCGGGTGGCGATCAGGTTGGTGGCGCCCCGGTCGCGTTCGATGTGGCCGTGGACCAGCAGCCCGGCCCGGTCCAGGGCGGTGCGGCGCTGGGACTCCCAGACCGGGCGGTTGCAGATCACGTTGATCAGGCCGGTCTCGTCCTCCAGACTGAGGAAGAGCACCCCGCCGGCCGTCGGCGGCCGCTGCCGGTGGGTGACCAGGCCGCCGACCACCACCGCCGTTCCCGGTGCCACGTCCGGGAGTTGGGCGGCCGACAGGGCGCCGCCGCGGTCCAGGTGGGGGCGCAGGTGCTGGAGCGGGTGGCTGGTGGCGGAGGTGCCGGTGGCCCAGAGGTCGGCGATGGTCTCCTCGACCGGGCTCATGCCGGGCAGGTCCGGCGCCTCGGTGCCGGGCGTGGTGCCGGGGATCAGTTCGGCCGAGATTCCGGCGAACGCCCCTGCGGCCCAAAGCGCCTGACGTCTCGTCATCCCGAAGCAGTCGAAGGCGCCCGCGGTCGCCAGCGCCTCCAGGACGGGTGCGGGCAGCCCGGTGCGACGGGCGAAGTCCTCCAGGTCCGCGTACGGCTGACCGGCCACGATCGCCTCGGCCTGCGGGGTGCCGATGCCGCGGACGGTCTCCAGGCCGAGCCGGATCGCCGGTTGCGGACGCCCGGCGGTCAGCGGCGGTTTCGGGGTCGGCCCCCGGTACGGCTCGAGGGTGGGGCGCGCCCCGCTGGCGTTGACGTCCACCCCGCGCACCCGCACGCCGTGCCGCCGGACGTCCGCGACCAGGCTGAGCGGTGAGTAGAAGCCCATCGGCTGGTTGGCCAGCAGGGCACAGGTGAAGGCCGCCGGGAAGTGGTGCTTGAGCCAGGCGCTGGCGTACACCAGGTAGGCGAAGCTGATCGCGTGGCTCTCCGGGAAGCCGTAGTTGGAGAAGGCCTCGATCTTGCCGTAGACGTCCTCGGCGACCTCGGGCGGGATGCCGCGCTCGGCCATCCCGGTCAGCAGCCGGTCGCGCAGCCGGGCGACCCGCTCGTGCGAGCGCTTGGCGCCCATCGCCTGGCGCAGCCGGTCTGCCTCGGCGGGACTGAACCCGGCGCAGTCGATGGCGAGTTGCATCATCTGCTCCTGGAACAGCGGCACCCCGAGGGTCTTGCCGAGCGCGTTCTCCATCAACGGGTGCGGGCAGTCGGCCGGTTCGGCGCCGGCCCGGCGGCGCAGGTACGGGTGGACGGAACCGCCCTGGATCGGGCCGGGGCGGATCAGTGCGACCTCGACCACCAGGTCGTAGAAGTGGTCCGGCTTGAGCCGGGGCAGGGTCGCCATCTGGGCCCGGGACTCGACCTGGAACACGCCGACGGTGTCGGCCCGGCGCAGCATCGCGTACACGCCCTTGTCGTCGTCCGGGATGGTGGCCAGGTCGTAGCGCAGGCCGTGGTGTTCGGCGACCAGGTCGCAGGCGTCGTGCAGCGCGGCGAGCATGCCGAGGCCGAGCAGGTCGATCTTCACCAGCCCCGCGCCGGCGGTGGACTCCTTGTCCCACTGCAGGACGGAGCGCCCGGGCATCCGGGCCCACTCGGTCGGGCAGATCTCGCCGATCGGCTCCTTGGTGAGCACCATGCCGCCCGAGTGGATGCCCAGGTGGCGTGGCAGGCCGTGGAGTTGGGCGGCGAGCGAGAGCACGTCGGCGGGGATGACGGCGTCCGCGCCGGGGGCGGAGCGGAAGTCGGTCTGCCGGCTGAACGCGTCCACCTGCCCCTGCGGGTAGCCGAGCACCCGGGCGGCGTCGCGGATCGCCAGCCGGGGCCGGTAGGTGATCACGTTGGCGACCTGGGCGGCGTGCTCGCGCCCGTAGCGGCGGTAGACGTACTGGATGACCTCCTCGCGGCGGCGGTTCTCGATGTCCAGGTCGATGTCGGGCGGCCCGTCCCGGGCGGTGGAGAGGAAGCGTTCGAACAGCAGCCGGTAGTGGATCGGGTCGACGGCGGTGATCCCGAGGGCGTAGCAGACCGCCGAGTTGGCGGCCGAGCCCCGGCCCTGGCACCAGATGTCCCGGCTGCGGCAGAAGTCCACGATGTCGTGCACGATCAGGAAGTAGCCGGCCAGGTCGAGGTCCTCGATGACGTCCAGTTCCCTGGCGAGCTGGCGGCGGGCGGCGGCGTTGCCGGGGCCGAAGCGGGCCGGGCCGCCGGCCGCGACCAGGGCGCGCAGGTGGCCGATCTCGCTCTCGCCCTCCGGGACGGGGAAGCCCGGCAGCTCCGGGTCCAGTCGGGCGAAGTCGAAGGCGCAGTCCCGGCCCAGCTGGGCGGTGGCCCGCTGCACGCCCGGGAAGCGGGCCAGCCGGCCGGCCATCTCGCGGCCCGAGCGCAGGTGCGCGGTGCCGGCCGCCCGGGTCCAGCCGACCGCGCCCTGCAGGGTGCGGCGCTCGTGCAGCGCGGCGAGGCTCTGCGCGAGGCGGCCCTGGGCGGGGCCGGCGTGGTGGGCGTTGGTGGAGGCGACGACGGGCAGTTCCGCCCGGGCGGCGAGGGAGGCGAGGGCGTCGTTGCGACGGTCGTCCCCGGGCAGCCACTGGTCGATCAGTTCGACGTACACGTTCTCGCGGCCGAACGCCTCGGTGAGGGTGCGCAGTCGGCGCTCCGCCTCGGCCTGATCGGGCAGCGCGGCGGGAACCCGGCCGAGGCGGCAGCCGGTGAGCACCGCCCAGTGGCCGCCGTGCGCGTCGGCCAGCGCCGCGACGTCGTACACCGGGCGGCCCTTGGCGCCGCCGGCCAGCTGGGCGGCGGCGATCGCGGCGGAGAGGCGGCGGTAGCCGGCCGGGTCACGGGCGAGAACCAACAGGTGCTCGCCCGCCCCTTCATGACTGAGCGTCAGTTCGGCGCCGAACGCGGTGGCCACGCCCGTTCCCCGCGCCGCCTCGGCGAGCCGGACGGCGCCGTACAGGCCGTCGTGGTCGGTGACCGCCAGGGTCTCCACGCCCAGCCGGGCCGCCTCGGCGACCAGGTCCTCCGGGTCGCTGGCGCCGTCCAGGAAGCTGAAGGCGGAGTGGACGTGCAGCTCGGCCCAGGGTTCGGCGGCTTCGGCCGGGGACTCGGGGGCGGCTGGTTCCGCCGGGGCGGGGCGGCGGCGCAGCGGGACGACCGTACGGTCCGGCTCCGGTGTGCCGTTCGGTGCGCCGTCCGGTGCGCTGCCCGGGAGCGTGCTGCCCGGCGTACGGTCCGGCGCCGCGCCGGTCAGTCGGCGGTGCAGCTCGCTCCAGGGGAGGGTGGGGTGGCTGGTGAAGCCCATCGGGGGTTGCCTTCGTCGTTCTCGTGCTCGTCCTGCCCCCCTTCGGCTCCGGAAGGGTCAGTCGTAGCCGGCCTCCAGGTACCAGGCACCCCCCTCCACGGTCAGCAGCAGCGCCCGGCCGCCGCCCACCACGACCTGGAACCGCGCCCGGCGGCGGGCGAGCGACTGGTCCCACCAGTACTCGACCGCCGGCCACGGCCCGGTCCAGCCGTCCACCGGTTCCTCCCGCCCCCGCACCACGACCACGGCCGGCCGGGCCGACACCCCCGCCCGGCCGTCCACCGTGACCGGCTGCCCGACCCCGTCCAACACCCGCACCGGCGCGGGCTCCCGCAGCACCACCGCCGGCCACACCTCCGGCAGCCGCCCCGGCCAGGGCGCCTCGGCCGGCACCGCCGCCTCGTACGGCTCGCCCCACGGCACCTTGACCGCCTGCTCCCCCGGGCCGCGCCCGCCGGCCGGCTCGATCCGGCGCAGCCCGGCGTGCCCGAGCACCGCCTGCACCCGGGCGACCGCGCGCTCCACCCGGTCGTCCGCGACGGCCTGGCCCCACAGCGCCAGCTGACGGCCCTGGTCCGGGGAGAGGCCGTCGGGGGCCAGGCGCAGCAGGGTGAACCCCTCCTGCCCATCGGCGAAGGTGCCCGCGCCCTGCCAGGCCTGGAGCTGCCAGCGGACCCGCTCGGCCAGCGCCGTCGCCGACAGCCGGCCCTCGTGCCGCCACAGCCGGGAGGCCGTCCGGCCGTCCGCGCAGGCCACCTCGACGGCCACCCGGCGGCAGGTCAGCCCGGCCCCGGCCAGCCGCTGGTGCAGCGCCTCGGCCAACGTGCGGGCGACGAACACCAGCGGTTCGGCCAGCGGCTCCGGCGGATCGAAGTGCTGCTCGACGGAGAGGTCCGGCTCCTGGTCGCGCGGCACCAGCGGGCGCGGCTGCAGCCCGCGGGCCAGCCGGTGCGCGACCGTCCCGGAGGGGCCGAAGCGGTCCGCGACCGCTTCGGCCGGCAGCGCGGCGAAGGCCCCGACGGTGGGCAGGCCGAGCCGCCCGAGCAGTTCGGCCAGCGCCTCGTCGCCCAGCGTGGCCACCGGGTACGGGGCGAGGAACTCCGCCGTCCGCCCGGCCGGGACCAGCACCCCGGCGCGGGCGGCCAGCACGGCGGCGAACAGGCCGTCGGCGACGCCGACCAGGGCGTGCGGGGGGTTCGCCGCCGGTCCTGCGGCGCGGGTTTCCGCGGGGGTTTCGGGGGTTTCGGGGATTTCGGTGGGGTTGGCCGGGCTGGGGGTTTCGGCGGGGTCGGCGGGGCTGGGGGCTTCGGGGGTGACCGCGCCCGGGATCGCGTCCGGGACGGGCGGCTGCCCGAGGGCGTCCGCCACCGCCGTACGGACCTTGGCGGCCAGGGCCTCCTCGCCGCCGAAGTAGCGGCCCGGGCCCTTCACCGGGATCGCGCACAGGCCCGGGCGGATCACCTCCACCCGGGGCGTGAACGCCTCCACCGCCGCGACCACCGGTTCGAAGCGGCGGGTCTCCGCCTCCGGGTCGCGGTCGCGCAGCTCCAGCTCCGGGCAGAGCCGTTGGGCCAGCTTGAGCCGCTGCCCCTGCCGCACCCCGGCCGCCCGGGCGCCCGCCGAACAGGCGAGGATCCGCCCGCTCTCGGTCACCGCCACCGGGTCGTCGCCGGTGACGGCCACCACCGGCCAGTCCGGGCACCAGACCACCAGCACCCGGGGGGTCCGCTCCTCCGCCGTCCGCTCCTCCGCCGTCCGGGACACCGTCGTCTCGGGCACCGTCGTCCTCTCGGGCACCGTCATCTCAGACCACCGCCGCGACACGTGGTTCCGCCGGCTCCGCCACCGGCTGCGGCTGCTCCCGTACCGGGCGCACCGCGCCGTGCTCGTCCGGCAGCCAGAGCCGGGCGGTCCGGCCGCGCACCGCCGCACCACGGCCCTCGGCCACCACCTCCACCTGCCGGCCGGTGAGCTGCCCGTGGCCGTCGCCCAGCCCGTACCAGCGCCCGGACCGCACCCCCAGCCGCAGCACCGCGCCCGGCCACGGCCCGGCCACCAGCAGTACGCAGCCGCTGCGCCGCAGCACCGCGGCCAGCCGGGCGGCCTGCTTCGGCGGCACCGGGCCGTCCGGGCGCAGCATGATCAGCTCGACCGCGCCGGCCAGCACCGACACCACCTCGGCCCAGTGCGGCCCGGGGTCGTCCGCGACCAGCAGTCGGCGCAGGTCCAGCCCGTACCCCTCGGCGGCGGCCAGCCCCAGGTCCGGCAGTCCGACCGCAGCCGCCCAGCCGCCCTCGGTCTCCCGCACCCCGGCGGCGAGCGCCAGCAGCAGCCCGGCGTCCCCACCCGCGACCGACACCGCGGTCCCCCGCCGCAGCCCGCCGTCCGGCAGCACCTCCCGCAGTGCGAAGGGCACCGGCAGCAGGCCCCGGGCCTCCGCCCGTCCGTCGCCCTCCCCCGATGCGCCCGATGCGCCCGGCACGCCCGGCACGCCCCCGCCCGGCTCCCCCGGTACGGCAGCCGGGAGCGCCACCGGCCGGAGCGCGGGGCGCGCGGGCTGCTCGGCGGTGGATTCGAAAACAGATTCGAAAACGGGCACGGCTCCAGGATCGAACATTCGTTCGCAAAGATTCAAGTCCGACTCAGTGGCCCCACCCGTCACTCTCCGTGCAGGTCACGGCGGGCGACCGACAAGTCTTCTTTCCTTGACAAATTTTTTTGTCGGATGGATCCTGGAGACGTGCTGGACGTCACCGTGATCGAAGAACCCGCCGCGGCCGAGGCCGCCCTGGACCCGATGCGGTCACGGATCCTCGCCGCCCTCGCCGAGCCCGGCTCGGCCGCCATGCTGGCCACCCGCCTGGGCCTGCCCCGACAGAAGGTCAACTACCACCTGAAGGAACTGGAACGGCACGGACTCGTCGAGCTCGCCGAGGAACGCCGCAAGGGCAACGTCACCGAACGGGTGTACCGCGCCACCGCGGCCTCCTACGTGATCTCCCCCAGCGTCCTGGCCGCCGTCAGCCCCGACCCCGCCCGCGCACCCGACCAGCTCTCCGCCCGCTGGCTGCTCGCCCTGGGCTCCCGGCTGGTGCAGGAGGTCGGCACCCTGCTGACCGGCGCCGCCCGGGCCCGGCGACGGGTCGCCGCCTTCGGCATCGACGCGCAGGTGCGGTTCGCCTCCGCCGCCGACCGGACGGCCTTCGCCGACGAACTCGCCCAGGCCGTGGCCACCCTGGTCAGCCGCTACCACGACGAGTCCGCACCCGGGGGCCGAAGCCACCGGGTGGTCGTCGGGCTCCACCAGATCCCGGCGGCGCCGCCCGCCCAGGCGGCAGAAGCCGAACCGAGCCAGAAGCAGCAGGAGCAGCAGGAGCACCAGCTGAACCAGGACGACCAGGACGACCAGGAGAACCCACGATGACGCACCCGTTCGAGATCGAGCTGGAGACCTCCCTGCCCGCGAGCCCGGAACAGGTCTGGGAGGCGATCGCCACCGGGCCGGGGATCGACTCCTGGTTCATGGGCCGCAACGAGCTGGACCCGCGCGAGGGCGGCACCGCCGCCATGGAGACCGGCGGCCACCGCGAGGAGGCCGTGGTCACCGCCTACGAGCCCGGCAAGCGCCTGGCCACCCGTACGGCCACCCGCGAGGACGGCCGCTTCATGGCCTTCGAGTACCTGATCGAGGGCCGGGACGGCGCCGCCACCGTGCTCCGCGTCGTCCACAGCGGACTGCTCGGCGACGACTGGCAGGACGAGTACGACGCGCTGCGCCGCGGCTGGCCCTTCCACCTCCACACGCTCCGCGAGTACCTCGCCCACTTCCCGGGCCGCACCGCCGTCCCCGTCTTCGCCGCCGCCCCGTCCGCCGGGCGACCGGAGCCGGAGGTCCGCGCGGCCCTCGCCGGGGCCCTGTCGCTGCCGCTCCCGGTCGTCGTCGGCGCGCGGGCCCACGGCGAGCCGGCCGGGCTGCCGGCGCTGGACGGCGAGGTGGTCTGGGCGGACGACGAGCGCTTCGAGCTCCGTACCGCCGACGGGCTCTACACCTTCCACCACGGCTCGGGACTGGTGCTGATGTTCCACCACCTCTTCGCCCACCCGGCACCGGACGCGGCCGAAGCCGAAGCCGCCTGGCAGCGGTGGCTGACCGGGCTCCTCGCCTGAACGGGCCGCACGCCGCCCCGCACGCACCGCGCGCACCGGACACCCCGAATCACACACGCCCCGCACGCCCCGGATCACGCACGCACGCACACGCACGCACGACAACGCGGAATTGAGGAACCACCCATGCGCACCCTGATCAGCACCGCCTTCGTCTCGCTCGACGGCGTCGTCGACTCCCCCGGCGGCGAGCCCGGCTACCGGAACTCCGGATGGACCTTCAAGGACGTCGAGTTCCTCCCCGAGGCGTTCGAGATCAAGGGACGGGAGCAGGAGGAGGCCACCGCGATGCTGCTGGGCCGGGTCAGCTACCAGGCGTTCAGCGCGGTGTGGCCGGACATGCCGGAGTTCGCCCGCTACAAGACGCTGCCGAAGTACGTCGTCTCCACCACCCTCACCGACGCCGACCTGGTGTCGAACTGGGGCGAGACCACCATCCTGCGCTCGGTCGACGAGGTCGCCGCCCTGAAGGAGACCGAGGGCGGCCCGATCATCGTCCACGGCAGCGCCGCCCTGAACCACGCCCTCTCGGACGCCGGCCTGATCGACCGCTACCACCTGATCGTCTACCCGCTGCTGCTCGGCGCCGGCAAGCGCCTGTTCAGCACCACGGACAAGGACGCCCAGAAGCTGAAGCTGGTCGAGCACGAGGCCTACGCCAACGGCCTGCAGAAGCAGGTCTTCGACGTCGTCCGCTGACCGCCGCCCCATGTCCCCTGGCTGGTCGACGGCCGGTCAGCCAGGGAAACCGGTGGACAGGCTTCCTGTGATCACCAGACTGATCCCATGACCGTGACGGATGACAAGACCGACCTTCGGATCTACCTCCAGGACGCCCGCGACGCCCTGCTCTGGAAGCTCGACGGCCTCTCCGAGTACGACCTGCGCCGCCCCCTCACCCCGACCGGGACCAACCTGCTGGGCCTGGTCAAGCACGTCACCGGAGCCGAGGCGCTGTACCTCGGCGACACCTTCGGACGGCCCTTCCCCGAGCCGACCCCGCTGTGGTTCCTCGGCCAGACCGAACCGAACGCCGACCTGTGGGCGCGGGCGGACGAGAGCACCGAGGAGATCGTCGGCCGCTACCGGCGGATCTGGGCGCACGCGGACGCCACCATCGACGCGCTGCCGCTGGACGCCGTCGGCGAACTGCCCTTCGACAACCGGCCCCGGCAGACCCTGCACCGGGTCCTCGTCCACCTGATCGCCGAGACCCACCGCCACGCCGGCCACGCCGACCTGGTCCGCGAACTCATCGACGGCGTCATCGGCCAGCGCCCCGACGGCATCAACACCGCCGAGGGCGACGCGGACTGGTGGCGGACCCACCGCGACCGCGTGGAGCAGGCGGCCCGCGAGGCCGGCGGACTCGCCCCGGCGGCGGAGGCGTAGTCGCCCCGGCGACGGAGCTCTCGGAGTCGGAGGTGTAAACCCGCGGGGCGATGTCCGGCCGGACCGCTAGGGTCTGGGGGTCGGTGCCGGGGAAGGGTGGGGGACGTGGGGTGCGAGCAGGTGGCGGGTCTGCCGGATGGGGTGGGTCACGCGGGGAGCCGGGAGTTCCTGGTGCGGGAGGGGCTGCCGGCTGCGGGGGCGTTCCTGGAGTTCGGGGTGGTGCGGCCGTTCCCGGCGGACGCTGAACGGCTGTTCGTCCTCGGGGAGACGGACTACTGCACGCCCTTCGCCGCCGTCGGCAACCTGGTGCTGCTGGACGGCACGACGGGCGAGGTGTTCCTGGACAACGGCGGCCCCCGACGGGACCTGCTGGCCTCCGACCTGACCGCGCTGGCCGCTCTGGTCCGGGAGGTGGAGGCGGTGGCCGAGGCCGCGCGCCGGCCGGAGGCGCTGGACGGGCGGCGCGGGCCCGCGGTGGTGGCCGAGGTGGTGGCCGGTGCCGAACGACGGATGCGGGCCATCGATCCCGGGCTGTTCGGGGACGGCGCCAGGGCCGGCGCCACGCCGCCCGCGCACTGGGGCACCGCACTGCTGGTGCACGCCCTGGGCTGGGGCGCCCTGCCGGGCGGACCGGACGGGCCCGCGTACGAGGTCGGCCCGGAACTGGTCGCGGAACTCGCGGCGCTGACGGACGAGGACGACGGGCCCGGCCGGGTGCACCGCTTCCGGCCCGAGCACCTGCCCTCCGCCCTGGTGCACGAGCCGACCCGACGGCTGCTGACCGAGGTCGGACTGCCGCTGGGCGGGGCGATGTTCGGGGTGTGCGACGAGCCGCTGGCCACCATGGGCGAGGCGTACCCGGAGTACTTCGACGGCGAGGAGGACCGCCCGTACCAGCGCGACTTCATCGCCCTCGGGGACTGGCCGACCGACCTCACGATCGCCCTGGACGGCGCCACCGGACGGCTGGAGCTGCCGGACTGGTACGACGACGGCCAGCCCGAGGCCTACCTGAACCGCGACCTGTCCGCTCTGCTCTACGCCCTCTGGACGTACGAGCGGCTGCGCGCCGAGTGGGACCGCTGGGACTACGGCCGGGGCCGGGACACCTGGGCGGTGTTCGACCCGCAGTCGCTGCTGAGCACGGTGGTGGACCGGCTGGTCGAGGCCGTCGACCCGGAGGCCTTCGCCTCGCCCGGCTGCTCCTGGCGGCTGCTCGCCGAGGACGGGCACATGGGCGGGCTGCTGGGCTGAAGCGCCCGGCTGGGTCTGCCGGGTCGGCTTGGCTCGGTCGGCTTGGCTCGGTCGGCCCACCGTCGGTCAGGCGTTCCGGTGCGGGGCCGGGTAGGGGGCCGGGGCCGGGGTGGCTGTCGGGGCGCGGGTCCGGCTGACCGGGCAGCCCGCGGCGGTGCGGACCGGGGACAGGAACACCGGCAGGAAGGCCGTCGCCAGGACTGCCCCGCCCAGCCAGAGCGTCGGCCGAAGGCCGAGGGCTTCGCCGAGGAGCCCGGAGAGCGCGGACCCGATCGCCAGCGCGCCGGTGAGCAGGAAGCGGAAGGTCGCGTTCATCCGGCCGAGCAGCGCGGCCGGGGTCATCCGCTGGCGCAGGCTCACCCCGAGCACGTTGTCCATACCGGTCTTGAGCGACACCACCAGCCAGCCCGCCCCCGCCACGAACAGCCAGGGCCCATCGCCGATCAGCGGCACCAGCAGCCCGGCAGGCGCCGTGCACAGGCCCGCCAGGCCGAGCGTACGGCCGTGGCCGAACCGGGCGGCGACCGGACGGGCGCAGCGCAAGCCGAGCAGGATGCCGACCCCGCCGGCCGCCCAGAACAGGCCCAACGCCCGTGCGGGCAGGTGCAGTTCACGCACGAACAGCACCGGAAGCAGGGTGTTGGCCAGCTGGGAGCCGAGGTTGTTGAGGGTGGCGGTGAGGGCGAGTGCGCGCAGTTCCGGGTTGCCCAGGACGTGCCGCACCCCCTCGGCGATCTGCGCGCGAAGGCGCGGGGCGCTTGTCAGGCGCGGGCCGGTCGACGGTTCGGAGGCTTGGGTGGCTTCGGGGGCTTCGGGGGCTTCGGGGGCAGCTGTGCAGCGCACGGCGGTCAGGCGCAGGGCGGAGCCGAGGTGGCTGAGCGCCGTGACGACGATCGCGAGCGGGGCGGTGAGGAGTTGGACCAGCACGCCGCCCGCGCCGCGTCCGGCGACGTTGCCGACTGCCATCAGGCCGACCACGGCGGCGTTCGCGTCCACCAGCTGCGCGCGACCCACCAGTCGGGGCAGCACGCTCTGCGAGCCGATGTCGAAGAAGACCGTCGCACAGCCGGTGAGCAGCGCGACCGCGCACAACTGCCAGAGCGTGAGCACGTCCAGCCACCAGGCGAGCGGGACGGAGGCGTACAGCGCGGCCTTGACTGGGCGTGGCGCTGGTCCCCGAACTGGGCCTGACCCAGCGCCACCCGGGCGTCTCCGTACGGAGACTGCGCGATCCGGAACCGGTTCGCATCCTGCACGCCGCCGTGCGGGAGAGCGCCTGGGGGCAGCCGGTGCTCGGCGCGCTGGTCACGGCGCTGCGGGCGGCAGGACGAACGGCGGGCCGGACGGCGGGGCAGACGGTGGGAAGAACGGCGGGCCGGACGGTCGGGAACATCACAGAGGATCCAGCGGACGACGTATCGGGCCGCCCGTAGGCTGGGCCGATTCGATCACTCGAAAGGGAGGGCGAGAGATGTACAGCGCCACGGGGGACCTCTACCGCGCGTTCGCGGAGCGGGAGGCACGCGGCAACTCCGCGATCTACCGGGACCTGGCCGAACACGTCGCCGAGGACGACCGGTTGCTCGCCCTGCTGGACGGTCTGCCGGCCGCGAAGCGGCAGCCGAACCTGCTGTTCGGCGCCGTCCGCCACCTGGGCGGGCCGGTGACGGCGGGCTGGCCGGCCTTCCGGGACTGGGTGACGGCCCACCGGGACGAGGTGACGGCGACCATGCTGGAGCGGCGGACGCAGACCAACGAGGCAGGTCGCTGCGCCACCCTGCTGCCGCTGCTCGCGACGCTGCCGCAGCCGCTCGCACTGATCGAGGTGGGGGCCTCGGCGGGGCTCTGCCTGTACCCGGACCGGTACCGCTACCGGTACCTCTCTGCGGACGGGGCAGCCTACGCAGCCGGAACGGACGGGGCGGGCGGAACGGACGGGGCAGCCGACACAGCCGGAACGGGCGGAACGGACGGGGCGGGCAGAACGGCCACCGTGGTGGCCGAGTTCGGTGCGACGGGGAGCCCGGTGACGCTGGACTGCACGGTCGACGGGCCGGTGCCGCTCACCGCCGCCCTGCGGGAGCGCCTGCCCGAGGTGGTGTGGCGGGCCGGGATCGACCTCAACCCGCTGGACGTCCGGGACGAGGAGGACATGCGCTGGCTGGAGTCGCTGGTGTGGCCGGAGCAGGCGCATCGGCTGGACCGGCTGCGCGGCGCCGTCCGGGTCGCCCGGGCCGAACCGCCGCTGCTGCTGCGCGGCGATCTCAACGCGACGGTACGGGAGTTGGTGGCGCGGGTGCCGGCCGGGGCGACGCCGGTGGTGTTCCACAGCGCCGTCCTCGCGTACCTGTCGCCGGAGGCTCGGGAGGAGTTCTCGGCGACCATGCGCGAGCTGCCCGGGCACTGGATCTCCAACGAGGCGGTCTCCGTGCTGCCGGCCGTCGCCCGACGGCTCCCCCGCCCGGCCCCGGCCGGATCCGGGCTGTTCGCGCTGGCCCTGGACGAGCGGCCGGTGGCCTTCACCGGGCCGCACGGGCAGTCCCTGGACTGGTTCGACGACTTCGGCAACGCATAGGTCCTCCTATAGGTCCTCCTCCGGGACAGTCGCCCGGGACAGTCGCCCGGGACGGTCGGTGCGCGTTCGGGCTTGAAGCTGCCGCAGCGGCAGCTTCTACCGTCGTGACCAGGGCCGGAGGAACCGGCCCCGGTCACGACGAACACGGGAACTCGGACGCTCGGAAGTGAGGTGGCGGCCATGGCCTGGCCGATCGCGGAGGTCGCCCGGATGTCCGGGGTGACCGCCCGGACGCTGCGGCACTACGACGAGATCGGGCTGCTGCCTCCGGCCCGGACCGGCTCCAACGGCCACCGCTACTACGAGGAGCGGCAGTTGCTGCAGTTGCAGCAGATCCTCGTCCTGCGGGCACTGGGCGTGGGCCTGACCGAGATCGCCCGGATCCTGGGCGATCAGGTGGACGAGCTGGACGCCCTGCGGGGCCACCACCGACGGCTGCTCGCCGAGCGCGACCGGCTGGACGCCCTGGCCGGCACCGTTTCCCGCACGATCGCCGACCTGGAACGCTCCCGGAAGGAAGGCACTCCCATGACCATCAACCGCCCCGAGAACCTCTTCGAGGGCATCGAGCCCACCGACATCGACGCCGGCCTGCGCGACTTCCCCGAGCACGCCGAGGCGGCCCGGCGCGCGACCGCCGCGATGAGCCCGGCCGAGATCGAGGCCGGGCAGCGCGAGCGGACCACGCGCATGATCCGCCTGGCGGAGCTGATGGCGGCCGGCCACCCGGCCGACGCCGAGCCCGTGCAGAGCACGATCGACGAGGAGTACCGCATGCTCGGCACGATCCGGTCCGTCCCGGCGGAGGAGTACCTCGCGATGGCGCAGTCCTGCACCGAGAACGAGCAGTGGGCCGCCGTCTACGAGGCGATCGCCCCGGGCCTGGCCGCGTACCAGCGTGCCGCCATGGAGGCCTACGCGGCGACGCGGCTGGGCTGAGCCCGGCCCCGGTCGGCAGGGGGACGGCGGGGGTGACGGTGGGGGGGTGACGGTGGGGGCGCCCCCACCGCCGTCCCCTCGCCGCACCCCGCCCGTCACTCCGTCCGCAGCGCCGTGGCCGTCCGGGTTCGGGCAGCCCAGGTGGCGGGGAGGGCTGCACCGAGCAGGGCCAGCGCCAGCCCGCCGAGTATCAGCGGCCCCACCACCGCCAGGTCGAACACGGTGAGGTCCGCCTCGGGCACACTGATCCCGGCGGCGCGGGCCATCGCGGGCATCACCCGGTGGTGCACCAGGATCCCGATCGGCACCCCGATCACCCCGGCCACCAGCCCGCTGCCGCACACCGAGGTGAGCACCATGCCGACGGTCTGCCGGGGCGACATCCCGAGTGCCTTGAGCACCCCGAGGTCGTGCACCCGTTCCCGGGTGTCCAGCAGCACCGTGTTGAGCACCCCGAGCCCGGCGACGACGGACAGCAGCAGGGTGAGCGTCCCCGCCAGGGTGTTCATCGCCAGCATCACGATGTTGATGTGCTGCTCGCCCGGCTCGGCACTCAGCCCCATCGGCCGGACCACGCCGTCGAGCGCGTCGGCGTAGGCGTTCGCGTCGGTGCCGGGAGTGAGGTCGATGTGGAAGGAGATCGCCTCGGCGGCGACGGCGCCGCCGAGCGGGGCCAGCGCGACCCGGTCCATGAACACGACGTCACCGGTGGTCAGGACCTCGCCGGTGATCTTCGCCGGGGCGGTGCGCCCGTGGTCGGTGAGGGTGACGGTGTCGCCGACCTTCGCCTGGTTGGTCCGGAGGTAGGTGGAGCCGACCACGACTTCGCCGGGGCCGTCGAACCAGCGGCCGGAGACCAGTTGGTAGCCGCCCCACGAGACGTCGCCGGTGAACGCGATCGCCTCGGAGCGCCCGGTGTTCCCGGCCAGGGTCACCGGCGCCGGGACGCTGCTGTACCAGGCCCGGGTGCCCGGACGGGCCTCGATCGCCCGGGCCACGGCCGCCTCGTCCAGCTGGTCGGCCGGCTTGCTCGGGCCCTCCATCGGCGCCTCGACCACGACCTTGCTCGTGCGTCCGGCCTCCAGACCGTCCTGGAGCAGGCCGAGTGAGAGCGTCAGGCCGACGCAGAGGGTGACCCCTGCGGTGCCGAGCACCACCGCGGCCGCCGTGGTCGCCGAGCGGCCCGGCCGGTGGAGCGGGGTCACCAGCCCGAGGCTCAGCGCACGCGGCACCGGAAGTCGGCCGATCCCGTTCTGCAGCCCCGCCAGGAGGCCGGCCAGCCCGGCTCGGCCCCGGGCGGCCGATCGCTTGGCTCCCGGCGCCGTCCGGCCGACCGCGAGCGCCTCCACCGTGCGCAGCCGGCCGGCCCGCAGCGCCGGCACCAGGGCGGTGCCGACCACCGCGGCCAGGGCCAGCGCCGGAACGGTGAGGTCCACCCAGAGCGGGATGCCGAGCAGGCCGCCGCGCAGGGCCTTCCGGGCGATGCCGAGGACAGGGACGGAGAGCAGGTTGCCGCCGAGCACGCCGAGCGCCGTGCCGATCCCGGCGGGGATCAGCGCCTGGCCGATGTAGGCGCGTGCCACCTGGGCCGGGGTGAAGCCCAGGGACTTGAGGATGCCGATCCGGCGGGTGGCCGCGGTGACGGCGCCGCTGACCACGACTCCGATGATCAGCACCGACATGGCGAGGCCGAGCAGCCCGAAGGCCGTGACGAACGGGACGAAGGTCGAGGCCGTCCGGTCGGCCTCCTGCTGGGCGGGCCGGTAGGAGGTGGCCCTGGCGAGTGCGCCGGGTGGCACCGCGGCGGCGAGCGCGGCGTGGTCCGTCTCCACCTCGGCGTCGGTGCCGGCCCGGGCGAAGCGGTAGAGGTACTGGGCGGCGGGCGTGGTGCCGGGCGCGGTGAGCCCGGCGACCTGCTCGGGGGCCACCCAGCCGTCCGCGCTCCAGGAGACGGAGTCGGCGAGGCCGACGACCTTGAGCGTCGGCTGCCCGGGCAGGCCCGGGAACCGCATGCTGTCGCCGACGGCCAGCGGGGAGTGGCCGTCCAGGAACACCACCTCGCCGGGGCCCTGGACCCAGCGGCCCATGGTGATCCGCAGGCCGTCCATCGGGCCGTCCTGCGCCCGGCCGACCAGCGTCATCGGCGGGAGCGGACTGCCGGGCGGCGGGAGCGTGGTGTCCTCGCCGGAGCGCGGCTGGACGGTGACCGCCGGGTACGGCCCGGCCGAGGCCGTCACGCCGGGCGCGCGGCCCGCCGCGGCCAGCTGGGCCGGGCTCGCCTTGGCCGGGTCGTACAGCACGTTGAGGTGCGCGCCGTGCCGGTCGGCGAAGGAGCGCTGGTACGGGCCCTGGGCGGCGACCAGCAGCCCGACCGCGAGGATGCACGCCGTCACGGACATCATCGTGGTGAGCACCATGACCAGGGTCTGCACCCGCTTGCGGCCCACCCCGGCCCGGACCACCTTGCCGAGCGCGCTCATGCGCTCACCTCCCTTCGCTCCGCGGCGGCGTCCGCCCATCCGCGCCGTCCGCGCCTGTCCTCCGTCCGCCCGGTCACCGTCACAGCACTCCCCCGGGTGTCGGCACGGCCGCCGTGTCCCGGACCAGCCGGCCGTCGAGCAGCTCGATCGTCCGGTCCGCGCAGGCCTCGGCGAGCGCGGTGTCATGGGTGACCAGCAGGATCGTCTGGCCCTCCGCGTTGAGCCGGCGCAGCAGGTCGCGGACGTCGGCGGCGGAGGCGGTGTCCAGCGCTCCGGTGGGCTCGTCGGCCAGCAGCAGCGGCGGACGGTTCATCAGCGCCCGGGCCACCGCGACTCGTTGCCGCTCGCCGCCGGAGAGCCGGCCGGGGAAGGTCTTGGCGTGCCGGGCCACCCCCAGCTGCTCCAGCAGCTCCCCGGCCCGGGCCCTGGCCTGGTCCCGCCGCATCCCGGTCAGCTGCGCCGGGAGCAGCACGTTGTCCTCCACGTTCAGGTCGTCCAGCAGGTTGAAGAACTGGAACACCATGCCGATCCGCCGCCGCCGGTACTCGGCCAGCGCGGCCTCGCCGAGCCGGTGGACGGGCACGCCGTCCACTTCCACCGTGCCCTCGCTCGGGCGGTCCAGGCCGGCGATCAGGTTCAGCAGGGTGGACTTGCCGCTGCCCGAGCGGCCGAGCACGGCCAGCGCCTCGCCGGCCCGCACCTCCAGGTCGAGCCCGGCCAGGGCGGGGCGGGCGGCGTCGGATCGGTCGTACGTCTTGCTGACGCCGCGGATCCGGATGATCGGCGCGTTCACGGGCCCTCCACGGTTCGGGTTCCGGCACCGGGAGCAACCCGGGTCCGGCTGACGGGACATGACGCTACGAATCGCGGCGGGGGTGCGGACAGCCGTCTGGACGGCCTCTCCGAGGTGTATCCAGATACACCCCGAACTGGGTGTTCAGGCCTAGAGCGCCGACCGCCCCGGACCGGCAGACTGAGCCACCGAAAGATCGGGACCGGGGTCCGCTGGGGCTCCGGAGCCGAGGGCGACGGGGCCTCCGAGCGGGGCTGCGGGACGGAGAGGGGGCGCGTCATGACGACGGGAGTGACGACAGGAGTGACGACGGGAGTGCCGGCGGGAGTGCCGGCGGAGGAGCACCCGGGGCCGGTGGCCTGGGCGGCCCGGCGAGCGGTCCGGGCCTGCGTGGACGGGGTGCGCGCCTGGTACGTGGTCACGATGGCCGTGACGGGCCTGATCGCGCTGCTGGCCGGGCCGATCCTGGTGGCCGCCGCGCTGTTCGGACCGGAGGAGGCCGGACCGTTCGGGCCGGGCGGCCCGTTCTTCCTCCTGGTGCCGCTGGCCCCGGTCGCTGTCTGGGCGCTCTGCTGGGCCACCGGGGGCGGCGGCCGGGCGGTCGGGGCCGCCCTGTTCGCCCCGGGTGCGCTCGCGGTGATAGCGACGCACCTCTACGGGGGCGCGGCGCCCGGCGGCCGGTCGGTCTCGCTCTGGCTGGCGCCCTCGCTGGTGATGCTCGGGCTGTTCGGCGCGCGCTGGATCGCGACGGAGAGCCGGCGGACGGTCGGCAAGTGGAGCGGGCGGCCGGTCCCGGTGCCGTACCGCCGTGCGCCCGGCGCCGACAGCCCGTGGCAGCGGCTACGGGCCGGCGGCTGGCTGGCCGACCCGGCGACCTGGCGGGACTTCGCCTGGGCACTGCTCACCGGCTTCGCGGTGCTGTTCACCGCCGCGATCGTCCTGCTGACCCCGATCGTCCTGGAGATCTTCGGCCGGAACGGGCCCTTCTTCCCGCTGGGTCTGGTCTACGGGATGGGCCTGTGCGCCGCCCCGGCGGCCGCACTGTGGGCCGCCCCGCCGGTTCTGCGGATCCACGAGCGGGCCGCCCGGGCCCTGCTCGGGCCCTCCCGGCGGGCCGAGCTCGCCCACCAGGTCAGCCACCTGGCCCGGACCAGGGCGGACACCATCGACGCGGGGGCCGCCGAGCTGCGCCGGATCGAGCGGGACCTGCACGACGGGGCGCAGGCCCGGCTGGTGGCGCTGGGCATGCTGCTGACCGTGGCCGAACAGCTGAAGGACGACCCGGACGCCCTGGGCCCGCTGCTGGCCGAGGCCAGGGAGTCCTCCGTGAAGGCGCTGAGCGAGCTGCGGGACCTGGTCCGCGGCATCCACCCCCCGGTGCTCGCCGACCGCGGACTGGCCGACGCAGTGCAGGCCACGGCACTGGACATGCCGCTGCCGGTCACCTTCAGCGGCGAGCTGCCCGGCCGGGCGCCCGCCCCGGTGGAGTCATCCGCCTACTTCGCGGTCACCGAGCTGCTGGCCAACGTGGTCAAGCACGCGGGCGCCTCGCACGTGTGGATCGAGATAGGGCACAGTGACGGGCTGTTGCGGATATCGGTCACCGACGACGGGCGCGGCGGCGCCGACCCGTCCCTGGGCACCGGCCTCAGCGGAACCGAACGCCGACTGGCCGCCTTCGACGGGGTGCTCGCGATCAGCAGCCCGCCCGACGGTCCGACCATCGTGAACCTGGAGATCCCGTGCGCGTTGTCATCGCCGAAGACCTCTTCCTCCTCCGGGACGGCCTGACCCGGCTGCTGGAGGCCAACGGCATGAAGGTCACCGCGGCGGTCGAGAACGGTGACCAGTTGCTCGCCGCGGTGGCCGCCGACCGGCCCGACATCGCCGTGGTCGACGTCCGGCTGCCACCGGGCTTCACCGACGAGGGGCTGCGGGCCGCGCTGGCCGCGCGCCGGGCGCACCCGGGCCTGCCCGTCCTGGTGCTGTCGCAGTTCGTGGAGCAGCTGTACGCCCGCGAGCTGCTCGCCGGCAGCAGCACCGGCGGGATCGGCTACCTGCTCAAGGACCGGGTGATGGACGGCACCCAGTTCATCGACGCCGTCCGGCGGGTCGCCCAGGGCGGTACCGCGATGGACCCGGAGGTGATCACCCGGCTGCTCACCCACAACTCCTCCGCCGGGCCGGTCTCCACCCTCTCCCCGCGCGAGCGGCAGGTGCTGGCGCTGATGGCGGAGGGCCGCTCCAACGCCGCCATCGCCCAGCAGTTGGTGATCACCGAGCGGGCCGTCGCCAAGCACACCGCGTCGATCTTCGTCCGGCTCGATCTCCAGCCCTCCGACGACGACAACCGCCGCGTCCTGGCCGTCCTGGCGTACCTCAACAACACCTGAGGCGGCACAGAGACGGCACGGAGACGGCACAGAGGCGGCACAGCAGCGACCCTTACGGCAGCTGTGAGAGACCCGCGGCAAGCACACCTTGAACGACCACCGACAAGTGATGGGCGGCCCTCCGCCGCAGGGGGCTCGCCCGCCGCCGAACGGGTCATCTAGGCTGGTGACGTGCTCATCCTTGTTCGCCGCCGTCACGTGGACCTGCTCCGCGTGACCAGCATGTCCTGTCGACGCTCCGGCTGAACCTCGCGCCACCCACCCTCAACGGCGGTCCCCACCCGGCCGCCACCCACCTCCCGGCCCCCCGGAGCACCAGCCGCACCAGGCGGTCGCTCCGGCCACCCCTCGGTCGACCACCGGGGCCGGTCGGGACGAGACCCAGCGGATGTCACACATGACGCAGCAGTACACGCCCATATCCGAAGCCGCCTCCGGCTCCGCCCCGGCGGACTCCCTCCCGGTGATCGACCTCTCGCTCGCCGACGGCAGCCCGGACGACCGCCGCCGCCTGCACGACGAGCTCCGCACCGCGGCCACCGGTGTCGGCTTCTTCCAGCTCGTCGGCCACGGCGTCACCCGGGAGGAGACCGCCGCCCTCACCGCGGCCATGCGCGCCTTCTTCTCGCTCCCCGAAGCCGACCGGCTCGCCGTGAGCAACCTCAACTCCCCCCACTACCGCGGCTACACCCGCACCGGCGACGAGCGCACCGGCGGAAGCCAGGACTGGCGCGACCAGCTGGACATCGGCGCCGAGCTGCCGCCGCACGTCCCCGGCGCCGGCGAGCCCCCGTACTGGTGGCTGGAGGGCCCCAACCAGTGGCCCGCGGCGCTCCCCGAGCTGCGCACCGCCGCGCTCGGCTGGATCGACCGCCTCGGCGCGGTCGCCCGGCGGCTGCTGCACGAACTGCTCACCGCGATCGGCGCCCGCCCCGACTTCTACGACGACGCCTTCGCGGGCCACCCCCACCTGCGGCTCAAGCTGGTCCGCTACCCCGGCACCGCCCCGGACGGCGCCGGCCAGGGCGTCGGCGCCCACAAGGACTACGGCTTCATCACCCTGCTGCTCCAGGACACCGTGGGCGGCCTCCAGGTCGAACGCCCGGACGGCACCTTCCTGGACGTCCCGCCGCTCGACGGCGCCTTCGTCGTCAACCTCGGCGAACTGCTGGAGGTGGCCACCGACGGCTACCTCAAGGCCACCAGCCACCGCGTGGTCAGCCCGCCCGGCGCCCGCGAGCGCTTCTCCGTCCCGTTCTTCTTCAACCCGCGCCTCGACGCCCACATCGCGCCGCTGGACTTCCCCCTCGCCCACCACGCCCCCGGCGCCACCGAAGACCCGGACAACCCCCTCTTCGCCGACTTCGGCCTCAACGAGTGGAAGGGCTACACCCGAGCCCACCCCGAAGTCACCCGCCGCCACCACCCCGCCCTCGCCTGACCGGGCCCCGCCCGACGGCCCCTGCCTGACGAAACCGGCGAGCCCCCGCACGAAGCCCCTGCCCTGCGCCCGAACCCCGGCGCAGGCGGGGGCTTCGCCGTGCAGAGCGCCGTCGGCAGCATCGCCGCGCCGGTCCGCCGGTGGTCCGCCGGTGGACCGCCGGTGGACCGGCACGGGCCGCACTGTCACACTGCTGCTGTCACAGCAGGAGTGTGCCAGTGCGGGAGGCAGCGGATGGGGGAGCGCGGCGCCGGGGTGGGCGAGGTGCGGCTGACGGTGGACGAGTTGGCGGCGCGGGCCGGGGTGACGGTGCGGACGGTGCGGTTCTACGGGACGAAGGGGCTGTTGCCGCCGCCGGAGCTGGGGCCCCGGCGGGTGGGGTTGTACGGGGCGGCGCACCTGGACCGGCTGGGGCTGATCGAGGAGTTGCAGCGGCAGGGCCTGACGCTGGCGGCGATCGAGCGGTACCTGGCGCAGCTGCCGGAGGACAGCAGCCCGCTGGACCTGGCGATCCACCGGGCGCTGGTGGCGTCCTGGACACCCGAGGCGGCCGAGGAGCTGGGGCGGGCGCAGCTGGAGCGGCGGGCCGGGCGGGGGCTGTCGGAGGAGCACGTCGAGCGGCTGGCCGCGATGGGGGCGCTGGAGCGGACCGGCGATCCGGAGGTGTTCCGGGTCGATCCGGGCCTGCTCCCGCTGGGGGTGCGGATCCTGGACGTGCCGATCCCCCTGGAGACGCTGCTGGCCGCCCGGGCGGTGGTGCTGGAGCACAGCCGGGCCACGGCACAGGAGTTGCAGCGGCTGTTCCGGGAGACGGTGTGGAAGCCGTACCGGGAGAGCGAGCCCGCGCCGGCGGAGCTGGCCCGGATGAAGGAGCTGACGGACCACATCCAGCCGATGGTGGCGCAGGCGCTGGTCACGGCGTTCCA
Organism: Streptomyces sp. 1114.5; assembly: GCF_003635085.1. Lineage (NCBI taxonomy): Bacteria > Bacillati > Actinomycetota > Actinomycetes > Kitasatosporales > Streptomycetaceae > Streptomyces > Streptomyces sp. 1114.5. Next base: position 3,466,122 of record NZ_RBXE01000001.1, on the reverse strand, counting down.
GCGCTCGCTCCGGGAGGAGTTGGGTGAGGCCGTCCTGAGCACGGCCCCACCCGAGCACGGCGAGTCGAACGGGTAAAGCGAGTCGCGCGAGTCGAGCAGGTCTGGCGAGTCGCGCGAGTCTGGCGACTACGGCGGGTAGGAGCCCGCGCCGGGCCCGTCAGTCGCCGAACGTCCGCCCCTCCGCCGCGATCCGCTCCAGCAGCGCCGGCGGCGCGAACCGCTCGCCGTACGCGGCGGCGAGTTCGCGGGCGCGGGCCGCGAAACCGGCCGGGCCGCCCTCGTACCCGTTGATGTACTGGAACACGCCGCCGGTCCACGCCGGGAAGCCGATGCCGAGGATGGAGCCGACATTGGCGTCGGCGACCGAGGTCAGCACGCCCTCCTCCAGGCAGCGCACCGAGTCCAGGGCCTCGCTGAACAGCATCCGCTCCTTGAGGTCCTCGAAGGGGACCTCGGCGAAAGCATCGGCCGAAGCACCCGCGAAGTGCTCCTGCAGCCCCGGCCAGAGCCGCCCGCGCCTGCCGTCCTCGCCGTACTCGTAGAAGCCCGCGCCGCCGCTGCGCCCCGGGCGGCCGAACTCGTCGACCATCCGGTCGACGACCGCGTCCGCCGGGTGCGGCGTCCAGGTGCCGCCGACGGCCTCCACCGAGCGCCGGTACTCGTCGCGGATCTTGCGCGGCAGGGTGAGGGTGAGCTCGTCCATCAGGGAGAGCACCTTGGCGGGGTAGCCGGCCTGTCCGGCGGCCTGCTCGATGGTGGCGGGGTGGATGCCCTCGCCGACCATGGCGACGCCCTCGTTGAGGAACTGGCCGATCACCCGCGAGGTGAAGAAGCCGCGCGAGTCGTTGACCACGATCGGGGTCCGGTCGATCTGCCGGACCAGGTCGAAGGCGCGGGCCAGGGCCTCGTCGCCGGTCTGCGGGCCGCGGATGATCTCCACCAGCCGCATCTTGTCGACCGGCGAGAAGAAGTGCAGGCCGATGAAGTCGCCGGTCCGCCGAACGCCTTCGGCGAGTAGCCCGATCGGCAGGGTGGAGGTGTTGGAGCAGAGCAGCGCGTCGGGGGCGACGACGCCCTCGATCTCCTGGAACACCTTGTGCTTGAGTTCGGTGTTCTCGAAGACCGCCTCGATCACCGCGTCGCAGTCGGCCAGGTCGGCGGCGTCGGCGGTGGGGGTGATCCGGGCGAGCAGTTCGTCGCGCTTGGCCTCGGTGGAGCGCCCGCGCGCCACGGCCTTGGCCAACAGCCCTTCGGAGTACGCCTTTCCGCGCCGGGCGGCCTCGATGCTCACGTCCTTGAGCATGACCTCGATGCCGGCCTTGGCGCAGGCGTAGGCGATGCCGGCGCCCATCATGCCGGCGCCGAGCACGGCGACCTTGCGGACCGTCCGCTTCTCGACGTCCTTGGGGCGCCCGGCACCGGAGTTGACCGCCTGCATGTCGAAGAACAGTGCCTGGATCATGTTCTTGCTGGTCTGGCCGCAGGCGAGTTCGGTGAAGTAGCGGGCCTCGATGACCATCGCGGTGTCGACGTCGACTTGGGCGCTCTCCACCGCGGCGGCCAGGATGTTGCGCGGGGCCGGGTAGGGCGCACCGTTCAGCTGCTTGCGCAGGTTGGCCGGGAAGGCGGGCAGGTTGGCGGCGAAGGCCGGGGTCGCGGGGGTGCCGCCGGGGATCTTGTACCCCTTGACGTCCCAGGGCTGGACGGCGGTCGGGTTGGCCTCGATCCAGGCCTTCGCCCGGGCGGTCAACTCCTCGGGGGTGTCGACCAGTTCGTGCACCAGTCCGTGCTCCAGTGCCTGCCCGGGGCGGTACTGGCGGCCCTGCAGCAGGAACTTCAGCAGGGCGTCGGTGATGCCGAACAGCCGCACCGTGCGGACCACCCCGCCGCCGCCCGGCAGCAGGCCGAGGGTGACCTCGGGCAGGCCGATCCGGCCGGCCGGGGTGTTCAGCGCGATCCGGTGGTGGCAGGCGAGCGCGATCTCCAGGCCGCCGCCGAGCGCGCTGCCGTTGACGGCGGCGACGACCGGCTTGCCCAGCGTCTCCAGCGTGCGCAGCGAGCGCTTGATCCGCATCGACTTCTCGAAGACGGCCTCGGCGTCCTCGGGGCGGGCGGCGGAGAGCATCCGCAGGTCTCCCCCGGCGAAGAAGGTCTTCTTGCCGGAGGTGATGACGACGAGGCCGGCCAGGCGTCCGACGACGGCCTCGAAGTCGGCGGTGAAGGCCTCGTTCATGGTGTTGACGGACTGGGTGGGGTCGTCGAGGACGAGGGTGACCACGCCGTCCTGGTCCTGCTCCCAGCGGATGGTGGTGGTGGTGTCGCTCATGGGTTCACGGTCTCCGTAATCTGCGGGGAGGGGATCAGACGCGCTCGACGATGGTGGCGATGCCCATGCCGCCGCCCACGCAGAGGGTGATCAGGCCGTAGCGCAGGTCGCGCCGCTCCAGCTCGTCGATCACGGTGCCGAGCAGCATCGCGCCGGTGGCGCCGAGCGGGTGGCCGAGCGCGATCGCGCCGCCGTTGACGTTCACCTGGTCGGCGCGGAAGCCGAGTTCGCGGATGAAGCGGAGGGCGACGGCCGCGAAGGCCTCGTTGATCTCGACCAGGTCGATGTCGGCTGCGGTGAGCCCGGCCTTGGCGAGCGCCTTGCGGGTGGCCGGGGCGGGGCCGGTGAGCATGATGGTCGGCTCGGAGCCGGAGACGGCGGCGGAGACGATCCGGGCGCGCGGGCGCAGCCCGTACCGCTCGCCGACCTCGCGGTTGCCGATGGCGACCAGCGCGGCGCCGTCCACGATGCCGGAGGAGTTGCCCGCGTGGTGGACGTGGTCGATGGCCTCCACCCAGTGGTACTTCTGCAGGGCGACGGCGTCGAAGCCGCCGGCCTCGCCGATCGCGGCGAACGAGGGCTTGAGGCCGGCCAGGGTCTCGACGGTGGTGCCGGGGCGGATGAACTCGTCGCGCTCCAGCACGACCAGGCCGTTGCGGTCGCGCACCGGGACCACCGAGCGGTCGAACAGGCCGTCCGCCTGGGCCTTGGCGGCGCGGGCCTGGGACTCGGCGGCGAAGGCGTCCACGTCGGTGCGGGAGAAGCCCTCGATGGTGGCGATCAGGTCGGCGCCGATGCCCTGCGGGGCGAAATTGGTCTCGTACGCGGTCATCGGGTCGGCGAACCAGGCGCCGCCGTCGGAGGCCATCTTGACCCGGGACATCGACTCCACGCCGCCGGCCAGGACCAGGTCCTCCCAGCCCGAACGGACCTTGGCGGCAGCCAGGTTGACGGCCTCCAGGCCGGAGGCGCAGAAGCGGTTCTCCTGGACGCCGGCCACGGTGTCCGGCAGGCCGGCCGCGATGGCGGCGATCCGGGCGATGTCGGAGCCCTGGTCGCCGATCGGGCTGACCACCCCGAGCACGATGTCGTCGATCGCGGCCGGGTCCAACTCGGGGAAGCGGCAGCGGATTTCGTGGATCAGGCCGACGACCAGGTCGATCGGCTTGGTGCCGTGCAGCGAGCCGGTGGCCTTGCCCCGGCCGCGCGGGGTGCGGATCGCGTCGTAGACGTACGCTTCGGTGGTCACGATGGGACTGCCTTTCGGGGCGGGGGGATGGCGTCGGGCTCGCCGGAGGAGGCGGACCTCGCGAACGGGGTCAGCGGTCAGCGGTCAGCGGTCAGCGGTCAGCAGTCAGCAGTCAGCCGAGGATGGAGCGGCCCACGATCTCCTTCATGATCTCGGTGGTGCCGCCGTAGATGGTCTGGATGCGACCGTCGGTGAACGCCCTGGCGACCGGGAACTCGCTCATGTACCCGTAGCCGCCGTGCAGTTGGAGACAGCGGTCGGCGGTGCGCTTCTGCAGTTCGGTGGCCCACCACTTGGCCATCGAGGCGTCGGCCGGGGTGAGCGCGTAGCGGTTGTGCTCGGTGATGCAGCGATCCACGAAGGTCCGGGTGACGGCGCACTCGGTGGCCAGTTCGGCGATCTCGAAGCGGACGTGCTGCAGCTTGGCGAGCGGGCGGCCGAAGGCCTCGCGCTGCTTGACGTAGTCGGTGGTGATCTCGACCAGGTACTCGGCGCCGGCGATCGCCGCGGCCGCGATGGTCAGCCGCTCCTGCGCGAGGTTCTGCATCAGGTGGACGAAGCCGCCGTGGAGCTCGCCGAGCAGGTTCTCCTTCGGGACGCGGACGTCCTCGAAGAACAACTCGGCCGTGTCCTGGGCCTTCTGGCCGATCTTGTCGAGGTTGCGGCCGCGCTCGAAGCCGGGCGTGCCGCGTTCGACGGCCAGCAGGCTCAGCCCGTGCGCGCCGCCCTCCGGGGTGGTGCGGGCGACCACGATCACCAGGTCGGCGAGGATGCCGTTGGAGATGAAGGTCTTGGCGCCGTTGAGCAGGAAGTGGTCGCCGCGGTCGACCGCCTGGGTGCGGATGCCCTGCAGGTCGGAGCCGGTGCCCGGCTCGGTCATCGCGATCGCGGTGATCAGCTCGCCGGAGCAGAAGCCGAGCAGCCAGCGGCGCTTCTGCTCCTCGGTGCCGAGCGAGGTGAGGTAGGGGCCGATGATGTCGTTGTGCAGGCCGATCGCCAGACCGGAGGCGCCGGCCCGGGCGAACTCCTCGGCCAGCACGGCGGCGTAGCGGAAATCCGGGGCGCCGCCACCGCCGTACTCCTCCGGGACGGCGATGCCGAGCAGGCCCTGGCGGCCGGCCGCGAGCCAGACGGAGCGGTCGACGATGCCCGCCTTCTCCCAGCGGTCGTAGTGCGGCAGCACCTCCTTGGCAAGGAAGGCCCGTACGGTGGCCCGGAAGTCGTCGTGCTGCTCGGTGAAGATCTCGCGCTGCAACGCTACTCTCCTTGTTCTGCTGGGGAGTCGGGCCCGGCGGAGCCGGGGGCGGAGGGGCCGAGGGAGGGCACGCCCCAGTCCCGGGCCACCTCGGCGGTGTCGGCGCCCGGCCGGGCGGGCGGGCGGCGCAGTGCGCCGGGGGTGGCGGAGAAGCGGGGGGCGGGGGCGGGCTGGGTGACGCCGTCCGCCTCGACATAGGTGCCGCGCGCCGACAGGTGCCCGTCCACGGCAGCCTGACGCATCGTCAGGACCGGTTCCACGCAGGCGTCGGAGCCGGCGAAGACGGCCTCCCACTCGGCCCTGGTCCGGGTGGCGAAGCGGGCGGCGATCAGGGTGCGCAGTTCGGGCCAGCGGGCGAGGTCGTACTGACCGGGCGCGTCCGGGCCCAGTTCCAGCAGGCGGGCGAACTCGGCGTAGAAGCGCGGCTCCAGCGCGCCGACGGCCAGGTGCCCGCCGTCGGCTGCGCGGTAGACGGCGTAGAACGGCGCGCCGCCGTCGAGCAGGTTGACGCCCCGGCGGTCCTGCCAGTGGCCGGCGGCGAGCAGCCCCCAGAGCATGCTGCCGAGGTGCGCGGCGCCGTCCACGATCGCCGCGTCCACCACCTGGCCCGCGCCGGTGGCCCGGGCGTGGTGCAGCCCGGCGAGCAGGCCGACGACCAGGTAGAGCGAGCCGCCCGCGTAGTCCCCCAGCAGGTTGGCCGGGATCCCGGGCGGCTCGTCGGCGCCGCCCGCCGCCACCATCCCGAGCACTCCGGCGACCGCCGCGTACCCGAGGTCGTGCCCGGCGGTCGTGGCCCGCGGGCCCTGCTGCCCCCAGCCGGTCATCCGGCCGTAGACCAGCGCCGGGTTGCGTGCCAGGCAGGCCTGCGGGCCGACGCCGAGGCGCTCCGCGACGCCGGGCCGGTAGCCCTCGATCAGCAGGTCGGCCCGCTCGACCAGGTCGAGCACCCGCCCGGGCCCCTCGGGCGACTTCAGGTCGATCAGCACCGAGCGCTTGTTGCGGTTGGTGAGGTCGTGGGCCGGGTCCGTGCCGAGCGGTGACGGCTCCGGCCGGTCCACCCGCACCACGTCCGCCCCGAGGTCCCCCAGCAGCATCGCGGCGAACGGCCCCGGCCCGATCCCGGCCAGTTCCACCACCCGCACACCCGCCAACGGGCCGCCGGCTCCCGGTAGGCCCGGTCCGCCCGGTACGTCCGGCACGTCCGGTCCGCCCGGTACATCCGGCACGTCCGGTACACCTGTCGCGTCACGCACTGGCCGCAGAACCCTTTCGGGGTTTGACAGTAAAGCTGTAACACTCGGGATGATAGAGAAGCGACCCATCGGTAACAAGACCTCCGGGCCTGCCCCTCCCCCGCTGGACCCGCGGGCGGGAAAATCACCGGACACCTGTCTGTGTAACGGTCTAAGGTGCGAATCAGCCATTACGAAGCCATGGCCGACGACAGCAACCGCCACGAGCGACAACCGGGGAAGCACACCATGACCACCGCCCAGCACCACACCACCCGCACGGTCGTCACCACCTCCGAGCGGCTGGTGCTCACCCGGCCCCAACAGGGCGACGCCGAGGCGCTGTTCGCCGTCCACGGGGATCCGGAGACCAACCGGTACAACCCGCACGGGCCGCAGCGGGACCTCGCCCAGGCACAGGAGATGCTGGACGGGTTCGTGGCCGACTGGCCGCGCGACGGGGTGGGCTACTGCGCCGTGTCGACGCGGGAGGAGCCGGAGACGATCATCGGGTACGCCGGGCTCTACCTGCACACGCTCGACGGGGAGCGGGTGTTCAACCTCTACTACCGGTTCCGGCCGTCCGCCTGGGGCCGGGGGTACGCGGCGGAGGCGGCCCGGGCGGCGATGGCGGAGGCCCTGCCCCGCTTCCCCGGGATCCCGGTGATCGCCCTGATCCGGGCGGACAACCTGCCCTCCCGCCGGCTCGCCGAACGGCTCGGGCTGGTGGCGGACCCGGACGGGCGGGTCGACGAGGAGGACCGGCTGATCCACCGCATGGCTGAGCCGAAGGCCTGAGCCGCAAGCCCGAGCCGCAAGCCCGAGCGGCAGGCCCGAACTGAGGGCCCGAACCGCAGGCCCGAACCGGCGCTTCCTCGCTCCCCCCGGCGAGGATCCCCCGCCGGGGGGAGCGGGATCCCGCTCCGGGCGGAGGACCGGGACCGGAGCGCGGAGCGACCGTGGGGGCATGAGAATCAACGAAGGCGCCGTACGGTCCGGGGCAGCGTGGACGGCGGTGGCCGCGACCGGGCCGTACCTGACGCTCAAACTGCTGTGGCTGACCGGACACCCGGTGGGGTCGGACGATCCCGGCGAGATGGACAAGCTCTGGCTGCTGAACCTGCTCACCTTCGGCATGGACGCGATCGCCGTCGCCCTGGCGCTGGCCTTCGTCCGGCCGTGGGGGCGGCGGGCGCCGGCCGGGCTGGTGGCGTTCCCGATGTGGGTGGCGACCGGGCTGCTCGGCACCATCCTGGTGGCGCTGCCGCTGTTCCTGCTGAGCGTCCTCGTCCTGGGCCCGGAGCACCGCACCGACCCGGACGACAAGGGCCTCGGCGGCTGGGTCTTCCTGGTCGTGTACGGCGGGTTCACGGTGCAGGGCCTCGCGCTGCTCACCGCCTTCGCGCTCTACGCCCGGCAGCGCTGGGCCGGGCTGCTGACGGACCGGATCGGCGACCTGCCGCGCTCCGCCACGCTGACCGTGCAGCGCACCCTCGCCTGCGTCGCCGCCCTGCTCGCCGTCGGCGTGGCGGCGGCCCGGCTGTACTGGGCGGCGGGCGGCACCGCCGGGCTGCCGGTCGACATGGCGGAGACGCGCAGCCGGGGCGTGGCGGTGATGGACGGCGTCACCGCGGTGATGGCGGTGGCCGCGGCGGCGGCACTGCTGGTCCTGGTCTTCCGGATCGAGCCGCGGCGGCGGCTGCTCGGGCCGCTGCTGGTGGCCTGGACGGCGGCCGGCTCGCTGTTCGGCTGGGGCAGCTGGCAGTTGGTGGCGTTCGGGACGACGACGACCCGGGTGACCGACCTGCGGAAGGCGGTGCCCGGGCTGCTGCCCCTGGTGCAGACCGCCCAGGTGGTGACCGGGGTGCTGATCCTGGCCGTCGGCGCGATCGCGCTCACCGAGCGGGCGGCCCGGGAGCGGGCAGGCCGGGAACGGGCAGGCCAAGCACGGACAGGCCGGGCACAGGCAGCCCAAACACGGGAAGCCCGACAGAGCACCGCTGACGTAGAGTCACCCAGGTGATCACGGGGGCGGGCACGCGACTGCGGCGTGCGGTAGGGGCGATGTTCGGACGGCAGGCCAGGTTGCGCTGGGTGCACCTGGTGCTGGGCGGCGCGCTGCTGATGCCGTACTGGCTGCTGTCGGTGGTGATGCTCGGGGCGCTCAACCCGGCACAGGGACCCGCTCGTCAGACCCTGCTGCAGTTCCTGTCGCTGTTCACCTCCCTGCCGATGGCCGCCGTCACCGCGCTGCTGCCGACCGTCCGCGGTCTGGAGGGCGCGGCCGCCCGGGCCCTCTGCTCGACCGCGCGGCCGGAGGAACTGGCCACCGGACCCGCCCGGTCGTGGCCCGCTCGGTGGCGCACCTCGCTCTGGTTCGTCCTGCACCTCTTCTCCGGCGGGGTCGTCGCCGGGATGACGCTGGCCGGGACGCCGTTCGCGATCGTGCTGATCCTCAACATCGGCGGCGCCCGCGACCTGGCACGCTTCTGGGAGGACCGTTTCCCCGGCTGGATGCTCACCGGCCCCGCCCTGGGCCTCGCCGTCCTGCTGCTGATCCTCCTCGCCAACGCCGGCTTCGGCGCACTGCTCGCCCGCTGGGCGCCCGCCCTGCTCGGCCCGACCCCGGAGGAACGATTGGCCACCGCCGAACGCCGGGCCACGGTGCTCGCCCAGCGCAACCGGCTGGCCCGCGAACTGCACGACTCCGTCGGACACGCGCTCAGCGCGGTCGGCATCCAGGCCTCGGCGGCCGCCCGGGTGCTGCGCAGCAACCCCGACTTCGCCGCCGAGGCACTGCAGGCGATCGAGGAGACCGCGCGGGCGGCCGTCGCCGAACTGGACACCGTACTCGGCCTGTTGCGCGAGGAGGACCCGGAAGCCAACGGGGCGGCAGGACCGGCCGGGCCCACCCTCGCCGGGCTGGACGACCTGCTGCGCCAACTCGCCCGCACCGGGGTCACGGTGGACGCCGAACTGGCCCCCGGCCTGGCCGCTCTGCCCGACGCCGTCTCCCGCGAGGCGTACCGGATCGTGCAGGAAGGCCTGACCAACGTCCTGCGGCACGCCGGAGGCGTCGCGGCCGGACTGCGGGTCGGGCTGGCCGGCGGCCGGCTGGAGATCGAACTGACCAACCCGATGGGCCCCGGCCGCCCGAGCCGCCCCGGCGGCGGACGCGGACTGCGCGGGATCGGGGAACGCGCTGCCGCCCTGCACGGCGGCAGCACGGCGGGACCGGACGAGGACGGGACGACGTGGCAGCTCGCCGTCTGGCTGCCGGTGGCAGGATCCGCATGACGCACGAGGGGGACACGGTGAACGACAGGGACGCAGCGGACGCAGTGAACGGCGGGGCCACAGTGAACGGCGGGGCCACAGTGAACGGCGGGGCCACATTGAACGGCGGGGCCACATTGAACGGCGGGGACGGGGACGGCGACGCAGTGAGCGACGGGCGAACGGGCACCGGCGGGAACGGCCCGGGCCAGGCCGCGCCCGCCATCCGCGTGGTGATCGCGGACGACGAGCGGCTGGTCCGGATGGGCCTGCGGGTGGTCATCGACGCCGAACCGGACCTCACCGTGGTCGGCGAGGCCGCCGACGGGGCCGAGGTCGTCCCGCTGGTGCGCGAACTGCTGCCGGACGTGGTGCTGATGGACGTCCGCATGCCCGGCATCAACGGCATCCGCGCGACCGAGCAGCTGGTCGGCGGGATGGCCGAGCCGCCGCGGATCCTGGTGGTCACCACCTTCGAGCACGACGACCACGTGTACGACGCGCTGCGCGCGGGCGCGGCCGGCTTCCTGCTGAAGCGGGCCCGGGCCGAGGAGATGGTGCAGGCGGTGCGACTGGTCGCGCGCGGGGACTCGCTGCTCTTCCCGGCGGCCGTCCGCGAACTCGCGCTGCGCCACGGCGCGGACCGCCGCCGGGAGGCCGAGGCCGACCAGGGGCCGATCGGACGGCTGACCGAGCGGGAGGGGCAGGTGCTGCGGCTGATGGCCACCGGGCTCAACAACGGCGAGATCGCCCGGCAGCTGGTGGTGAGCCAGGAGACGGTGAAGACGCACGTCGGCAGCGTGCTCGCCAAGCTGGGCGCGCGGGACCGCACCCAGGCGGTCATCGCGGCGTACGAGTCGGGGTTCGTCCTGCCCCGCTGACTGCCCCGCTGACTGCCCGGCTGAACACTGCGGAGGGGCGCGCGCCGGTCCGGGCACCGAGGAATCGCACACGGGTTCCACCGCGCCGGTACCAGCGAGTAGAGTTCGATTTTCCCCTTTGCCGTCCGATACCTCCCGTATCGCCTGGAACGAACTGGTGGCCGCATGACAGTCCGGACCCGCCCCGCGCTGTGGTGGCGCATGGGAATCGTGCTCTCGGCGGGCCTCGGCCTGTCCCTCGGGACCGCACCGCTCGTGTACTTCACGGTGCAGAGCAACGTCATCGTGCTCGGCTACTTCATCGGCGCGGTGTACTGGATGACCAAGCGCGGCACCGTGGACGCGCCCGCGCCCCGGCTGCGCGGCGCCGCCACGCTCTACATCCTGATCACCGGGCTGGTCTCACACATCCTGCTGCAGCACGGCGCCAACCCGCTGCCCGGACTGGTCAGCGGGCCGGACCGGCTCGCGCACTGGTCGTCGTTCTTCCTGCACTACGTGACGCCGGTGATGGTGATCATCGACTGGCTGGTGCTCAAGCCCCGCAACGCGGCGGCCTGGAAGGACATCCCGCTCTGGCTGGCCTTCCCGCTGGGCTACGCGGCGATCGTGCTCACCCGCAACGCGCTGTTCGACGACTACCCGACGCCCTACCCCTACTTCTTCTTCGACCCGACCACCAAGGGCTACGGCTACGTCTGGGGCCAGATCGCCCAGCTGACCGTCGAGTTCGTGGTGCTCGCCGCGCTCGTCGTCGGCCTGGACCGGCTCGGCACGCTGGTCGCCGGCAAGCTGCGGCCCGCACCGCAGGCGTAGCCACGGCGAGTTGCCGACCTCCTGTCGACCTCGACGTTCACCCGCCCCGAGCCGATCACCGTACGGCCCGCGGCGGGCGCGCACATCACCGGGCCGGTGGCGGTGCTCAGGGGCCCGCCCTGAGCACCGCCCGCCGGGAGCTCACCGAGGACGCCCGGAGCCGACGATCCCGGTAGCCCGCCGCCACCGGCCGGCTGCCACGACTCCGGGGCAGCTGCCTCGGGTCCGCTACATCGGGTCCACCCCCCGCAGTTCGCCGTCCAGCTCCAGCCACCTGGTCAGGCCCAGGCCGCGCAGGAACGGCAGGTCGTGGCTGACCACGATCAGCGCGCCCTGGTAGGCGGCCAGCGCCTGGGTGAGCTGGCGGACGCTCGCGAGGTCCAGGTTGTTGGTCGGCTCGTCCAGCAGCAGCAGCTGCGGCGGTGGGTCGGCCAGCAGCAGGGCGGCCAGCGTCGCCCGGAACCGCTCGCCGCCGGACAGCGTGCCGGCCGGCTGCTCGGCCCGGGCGCCGCGGAACAGGAAGCGGGCGAGGCGGGCGCGGATCGCGTTGTCCCCGGCGGCGGGCGCGAACAGCTTGACGTTCTCCACCACGCTGCGCTCGTCGTCCAGCAGGTCGAGCCGCTGCGGGAGGTACCGCAACGGCACCGGAGTGGTGATCTCCCCTTCCAGTGGGGCGAGTTCGCCTGCGATGGCGCGCAGCAGGGTGGACTTTCCGGCGCCGTTGCGGCCGACCAGGGCGATCCGCTCGGCACCGCGCAGGTCGAGGTCGGCGGTGGTGCCGTAGGGCAGCCGGACCTTCTGCAGGGTGAGCACGGTGCGCCCGGCCGGGACCGCGGTGCGCGGCAGGTCGATCCGGATCTCGGCGTCGTCCCGCACGGCCTCCTCGGCCGCGCCGAGCCGCGCCTTGGCCTCCTCCAGCCGCTCGGCGTGCATGCCCTGGAGCCGGCCCGCGGTCTCCTGACCCTTGCGCTTGAGCATCCCGGCGAAGATGTGCGGGTCGTTTCGGGTGACCGACCGCTTCTTCCCGTACGCGGCGCTGCGGTCCAGCCGGATCCGGGCGTCGGCCAGGTCCCGTTTCTGGCGCTGGACGTCGGCCTCGGCGTTGCGCAGCAGCCGCTCGGCCGTCTCCTGCTGGGCGGCGAGGGTGCGTTCGTACTCCTCGAAGTTGCCGCCGTACCAGGTGACGTCGCCGTCCCGAAGGTCGGCGATCTGGTCGACGTGGCTGAGCAGCTCGCGGTCGTGGCTGACGATCAGCATCACGCCGTTCCAGCCGGCCACCGTCTCGTAGAGCCGCTCGCGGGCGGCCCGGTCGAGGTTGTTGGTGGGCTCGTCGAGCAGCAGGACGTCGGGGCGGGCGATCAGCAGGGCGGCCAGCCGCAGCAACACTGCCTCGCCGCCGGAGAGTTCGCCGGTGGTGCGGTCGAGGCCGAGGCCGCGCAGACCGAGCCGGTCGAGCGTGGCGCGGGCGCGCTCCTCGACGTCCCAGTCGTCGCCGACGGCGTCGAAGTGGCGCTGGTCGGTGTCTCCGGACTCGATCGCGTGCAGCGCCTCGCGGGTGGCGCGGATGCCCAGTGCCTCGTCCACCCGGAGGGTGGTGTCGAGCGTCAGGCCCTGTGGCAGGTAGCCGAGTTCGCCGTCCACCCGGACGGTGCCGCCGGTGGGGGTGAGGTCGCCGGCGATCAGCCGCAGCAGGGTGGACTTGCCCGCGCCGTTGAGCCCGATCAGGCCGGTGCGGCCGGGGCCGACGGCGAGGTGGAAGCCGTCCAGGACGGGTTTGCCGTCGGGCCACTCGAACGCGAGGTCGGTGCAGAGGACGGCGGTGGTGGGTTGTGCCATGTAGGGACTCCCGGGGTGGTTGCCGAAGGGGTGATGAGCAACACGGGGAGACACCGCGGGTGTGGAACCGGTACGGCCGGAGGACAGGAGGGCGGAAGGAAGCGCCGGGGGGCCGTGACTGAGGTCGCACACACGCGCACCACGCGGCAACAGGGCCTGCGCGGCGGGGCGGTGTCCCGGGACCTCAGTAGAGCAACGGCCTTCTCCTTGTCTGGCTGATGACCCGGACCACGCTAGGACCGTCGGCGGACGTGTGCAACCGATTTATCGGACGCCGCGGCTCGGGCGGCACGGACCGGGTCGCCGCGGATCGGGTCCCCGCGGACCGGACGGCCACGGACCGGGTGGCCACGCACCGGACAGCCGCCGCGCACCAAGTGGCGCCCGGCGGAGGCCTGGTGCCGATCCGGTGACAGCCCCGTCCCAGCCCGGGCCGGATGTAAGGAGATTCTTATCCGCATGGCAGACTCCTCACCTGCCATACCTACGGCCCGCGGGCCGTACCCGCGGAACGGGCCGTATGGCAGTAGTCAACAGGGGGATTTGAACTCATGTCACCGATATCCCGGCCGAGCCGTGCCGTCCTGGGCGCATCCGTCGCCGCGCTGACCATGGTGGTCGCCACCGCCTGCGGCCCGGACAACAGCGACCCGGTCGGAGCCGAGACCGGCGCTCCCACCGTCGCGGCCAGCGCCTCCGGCAAGCCGGGCGCGGCCCCGATCAAGCTGCCCACCATCGAAGAGCTGAAGGCCTGGAAGCTCGACGACTGGGACAAGTGGGCGCAGGCGAACGTCATCACCCCGGCGGTCAAGGGCTACTGGACCCTGCAGAAGCTGCTGAACGCCAAGCCGAAGCCGCTGCCCCAGGCCCCGGCCCAGGACCCGACGCAGGCGCCCGCCCAGCCCACGGCGCAGCCGACCGCCCAGCCGACCGGTGCGGCCCCGGCCCAGCCCACCGCGGCCCAGCCGCCGGCCGGCCCGGACCAGCTGCCCGCCATGGTCCCGGCCAAGCCCGTGGCGCACCCGTTCCCGAAGAACACGCACGTCAACGGCAAGATCTTCTTCAAGGACGGCAACGAGGACTACGTGTGCTCCGGCACCGTCATCTCGGACCCGGAGCACCCGGGCAAGAGCAACCTGGTGTGGACCGCGAGCCACTGCCTGCACGGCGGCAAGGGCAACAAGTACTACACCGACATCACCTTCGCCCCGGCCTTCAACAGCAACGGCGTGCTGAGCGGCGCCGGCAAGCAGCAGGCCAAGGTGGAGGACGCCGAGCCGTACGGCGAGTGGGGCGCGACCGCCGGCATGGTCTCCCCGCAGTGGACCGCCGAGGCCGACCCGGAGAAGGGCGGCCCCTGGAGCCAGTACGACTTCGGGATCATCAAGGTGGCCAACCCCGACGGCAGCGCCAAGTCGCTGGAGGAGACCGTCGGCGGCTCCGTCCCGCTCTGGTTCAACGCCCCGCGTGACCAGCTCGCCTCGGTCAGCAACTACGGCTTCCCGGAGGGCAAGCCCTTCGACGGCGTCGAGCTGGAGCACTGCGACGGCGGCAAGCCGTCCAAGAAGACCGGCGACCCGAGCCGCCCGGCGATGCTGCTGATCGGCTGCAACATGACCGGCGGCAGCAGCGGCGGCGGCTGGTACGCCACCAAGGACGGCAAGCCGGCCCTGGTCAGCGACACCTCCATCGGCAACGGCGCGAACACCTACGAGGCCGGTCCGTACCTGGAGGACGTGGCCCAGCACATGTTCGAGTACTTCTCGAAGAAGGCCAAGTGATCACCGAGAGGTGATCCGCCGGGGTTGCACGCACTGACCCGGGGGCCGCGGCTGCCACAGCCGCGGCCCCCGGGCTTTTTTCGGCATGGGGGCCCGCTCCTCCTACAATCGGCCTCATCATGAGCGCCACACTCGTAGTCAAGGACCTCAGCGCCGGCCACGGCGAACGCACCCTCTTCTCCGGCCTGGACCTGGTGGTCGCCCCCGGCGACGTGATCGGCCTGGTCGGCGTGAACGGCGCCGGCAAGTCGACCCTGCTGCGGCTGCTGGCCGGCCTCGACACCCCCGAGGGCGGCTCGCTGCGGCTGAGCCCGGCCGGCGCCAACGTCGGCCACCTGCCGCAGGAGCCGGAGCGGCGCGAGGGCGAGACGGTGCGCGACTTCCTGGCCCGCCGCACCGGCGTGGCGGCCGCGCAGGCCGCCCTGGACGAGGCCACCGAGGGCCTGGTCGAGGGCCGGGCCGGCGCCGACGACGCGTACGCGGCCGGCCTGGACCGCTGGCTCGACCTCGGCGGTGCCGACCTGGAGGAGCGCGCCGAGGAGGTCGCCGACTCGCTCGGGCTGAAGGTCTCGCTCGACCTGCCGATGACCGCGCTCTCCGGCGGCCAGGCCGCCCGGGCCGGCCTCGCCTCGCTGCTGCTCTCCCGCTACGACGTCTTCCTGCTCGACGAGCCCACCAACGACCTCGACCTGGACGGCCTGGAACGGCTGGAGGCCTTCGTCAAGGGCCTGCGTGCGGGCACCGTGCTGATCAGCCACGACCGCGAGTTCCTGGCCCGCACGGTGACCAAGGTGCTGGAGCTGGACCTGCACCAGCAGCAGGTCCACCTGTACGGCGGCGGCTACGAGGCGTACCTGGAGGAGCGGGCGGTGGCCCGCCGGCACGCCCGCGAGGAGTACGAGGAGTACGCCGACACCAAGGCCTCGCTGGAGGCCCGGGCGCAGATGCAGCGCAACTGGATGGAGCACGGCGTCCGCAACGCCCGCCGCAAGGGCAGCGACAACGACAAGAAGGCCCGCGCGACCCGCGCCGAGTCCACCGAGAAGCAGGCCTCCAAGGCCCGCCAGACCCAGCGGATGATCGAGCGGCTGGACGTGGTCGAGGAGCCGCGCAAGGAGTGGGAGCTGCGGATGGAGATCGCCACCGCGCCGCGCTCCGGCTCGGTGGTCGCCACCCTGAACGGGGCCGTCGCCCGTCGCGGCGACTTCGCCTTCGGCCCGGTGGACCTGCAGATCGACTGGGCCGACCGGGTCGCCATCACCGGCGCCAACGGCGCGGGCAAGTCCACGCTGCTGGCCGCACTGCTCGGCCGGCTCGAACTCGACGGCGGCAGCGCCTCGTTGGGCTCCGGCGTGGTGGTCGGCGAGGTCGACCAGGCGCGCGGGTCGTTCCTCGGCGGGGAACCGCTCTCGGAGGCCTTCGCCGCCGCCGTACCGGAGTTGTCGCCGGAGGACGTACGCACCCTGCTGGCCAAGTTCGGCCTCAAGGCGGTGCACGTGCTGCGCCCGGCCGGCACCCTCTCCCCCGGCGAGCGCACCCGGGCCGCGCTGGCGCTGCTGCAGGCCCGCGGGGTCAACCTGCTGGTGCTGGACGAGCCCACCAACCACCTGGACCTGCCCGCGATCGAGCAGTTGGAGGCCGCGCTCGGCTCGTACACCGGCACGCTGCTGCTGGTCACCCACGACCGGCGGATGCTGGACACCGTCGCGGTGAACCGGCGGATCGAGGTCCGGGACGGGCGGGTGCACGAGCTGTAGGCCCGGTCCCGCACCTCGGCGGCGGCACGGCGGCACGGCGGCACGGCGGTACCGCGGCACGGCGGCTCGGCGGTACGGCGGTACGGCGGCACGGCGGCATCGCGGAACGGCAGCACGGCGGCCCCTGCGGGAATTGGTCTCGACCTCTTCCCGGAAGGGCCGTCATGTGCTGTGCTGTCCGCCATGGTTGACAGCACAGACGGCGCCGCGGCCGGGGCGACTCACCCGACGTCCCACCCGACGGTTGCGCTCACCCCCATGACGGTGCCCGCCCACGAGGCCGAGGCCCGCAGCAGGTCCTTCCACGACGTGATGGCCCGGCGCCGCACCGTCCGCGACTACTCCACCCGCCCGATCCCGGACGGGGTGGTCGAATGGGCGGTCCGGACCGCGGGCACCGCGCCCAGCGGCGCCCACGTCCAGCCCTGGCGGTTCGTGGTGATCACCGACCCGGAGCGCAAGCGGCGGCTGCGCGAGGCGGCGGAGGCCGAGGAGCGCGAGTTCTACGGCCACCGGGCGTCGGAGGAGTGGCTGGCCGCGCTCGCGCCGATCGGCACCGACTGGCGCAAGCCGTTCCTGGAGGACGCGCCGGCCGTGATCGTGGTCTTCGAGGTGCACAAGGGGCCCGACTCGCCGCGCCCGTACTACACCAAGGAGTCGGTGGGGATCGCGGTCGGACTGCTGCTGGCCTCGCTGCACCAGGCCGGGCTGGCCACGCTGACCCACACGCCGAGCCCGATGAGGTTCCTCAACGAGGTGTGCGACCGACCGACGGAGGAGCGCGCGGCGTACGTGATCCCGGTCGGCTACCCGGCCGAGGGGGCGCGCGTGCCGGATCTGCGGCGCAAGGAGCTCGACGAGGTGCTGGTCCGGCTCTGACGCGCCGGTCCGCGAGCGGGAGCGCCGGTCCGCGAGCCGTCGCGCCGGGCCCGGGCCGGGCGCGCCTGGTGGCGGGACGGTGCGCCCGTCCACCGACCCGCGCGCCCGCCGTCCGGGGATCCCTCCGGAGTCCGGATGGTGACAGGTCCGGGCCAAGGACATAATCGCCGTCATGAGCCAAGCACAGTCACGGTCCTGTGGCCCGGCCCGGGCCGGAGGGGTCCGGACGGCGGCGGAGCCGACCGCGGCGCCCACGGCAGCGGAACCCGCGGTGGAGGTGACCACCGGGCGGCCACCCGAACTGCTGCGGCTGCCCGGCGGCCTCTGGCTGCGCCGGCGCCGCAGCACCCACGCGGTGGCCCTGAACCGGGCCGTCCGCGCCAACCTGGACCACCTGCGGCCCTGGCTGGAGTGGGCGGCCGAGGCCCCCACCCGCGCACGGACCGCAGAACTGACCCGGGCCGGCTCCGCCGCCTGGGAGGCCGGCACCGACTTCATGTACCTGGCCGGCCTGGACACCGACCCCGGCGGCGTGATCGGCGCCCTCGGCCTGCACGGACGTCTCGGCCCGGGCGCGCTGGAGATCGGCTACTGGGTCGCCGCCGGGCACGTCGGCCGCGGCATCGCCACCGCCGCGGCCGGGGCGCTGACCGAGGCCGCGCTGGCCCTGCCCGGGATCAGCCGGGTGGAGATCCGCTGCGACCGGGCGAACACCGCCAGCGCGGCCGTCCCGCGCAAGCTCGGCTACCGGCTGGACCGGATCGCCGAAGCCGCCGTCCGGGCCCCGGGCGAGACCGGACGGCAGCTGGTGTGGGTCAGGGAACGCCGCCCGCACCCCGGGGAACCGGCGATCGGTGGCAGGCGGCCGTAGTACCGCCCGCCCGCACGCTTGGTACCGCCCCGCCCGCCCGTCTGGTACCGCCCGCCCGCCTAGGGCCTGTCCGGCGGATCTTGTCGGATCAGCGCGCGGCGTCGGGCGCCCGTCTGGGCGTGCGCCCGAATCGCCCTCGTACTGGGTGTACTTGGACGATTCGGGCGTGCGTCCAGGCGGGATGATCCGGCGTCGTGCGCCCGGCAAGATCCGCCGGACAGGCCCTAGTAGGGCTTGGTCAGGTCTGTTTTCGTGTGGGTATGTCGCGGTGGCAGGTGGGGCAGGCGCCGGCCCAGGTCGCCAGAAGGATCTGGAGCTCGCGGACGACTTGGTAGAGGCTCAGGCCGGCCCCGCGTCTTTTGGGGCGGTGGCCAGTCTGCGCAGGGTGCAGAACGCGTGGGCGAGAGAGACGAGCGTGACGTGGTGATGCCAGCCGGTGAACGTGCGGCCCTCGAAGTGGGCCAGGCCGAGGGCCTGTTTCATCTCCCGGTAGTCGTGCTCGATCCGCCAGCGGAGCTTGGCCATTCGCACCAGAGTGGTCAGCGGGGTGTCGGCGGGCAGGTTCGAGAGCCAGAACTGGACCGGCTCGGCTTCCTTGGCGGGCCATTCGGCCAGCAGCCAGCACTCGGCCAGCTCCACGCCCTCGGTGGCGTCGCGGATCTCGCGTCCGGCCGGGCGGATCCGCAGCGCCACGAAGCGCGAATACATCCGCTTGAAGCCGCTCTTCGCCTTGCCTGGGCGCGACCCCTCCCGCCACGACACCGGCCTGGCCGCTTTCGGCCCGGCAGCGATGGCCAGGTCCTTCACACTGCGGGCCTTGTCCGGGTACTTCGCCACCGGCGGCCGGCCGGTGCCGCTGTAGGCGGGCGTGACGGGCCGGGCTTCGGCAGGGTGCGCGGTCGGCGTGGTGGAGATCCCCAGCACGTAGTGCAGGCCGCGTTGCTGGAGGCCGAGGCGGAAGGCCGCGGCGTCGCCGTATCCGGCGTCGGCGATGGCGAGCGGGACGTGGACACCCCAGCACCGGGTCTCGTCGATCATGTCCAGGGCCAGCTGCCACTTCTCCACGTGGCCCAGGCCTGCGGGGATGCCGCACCGGTCTCGCCGGGCGACCTTGTCCGGGTCGGCCTTCGTCGATTCGGGGTCCCAGGACGCGGGGAGGAACAGCCGCCAGTTGACCGGCGCCGAGGCGTGGTCACGGGCCAAGTGGAGCGAGACGCCCACTTGGCAGTTGGTGACCTTGCCCGCGGTTCCGGTGTACTGCCGCGACACACACGCCGACGCGTCGCCGTCCTTGAGGAACCCCGTGTCGTCGATGATCAGCGCGGTCGGATCGATGGCGTCCTGCATCCTCCAGGACAAACGGGCCCGGACATGTGCCGGATCCCAGGGGCTTGTCGTGACGAAGTGCGCGAGAGCCTGCCGGTTTCCGTCCTCCCCGAGCCGCGCGGCCATCGGCTCCACCGACTTCCGCTTGCCGTCCAGGAGCAGCCCACGCACGTACGCCTGCCCCCAACGCCGCTGGTCAGCGCGCGTGAACGCTTCGAACAACCCCGCCGTGAACGCCTCCAGGTCCTCCCGGACCTCGGCCATCTCCCCAGGTGTCACACACCAACAACGCGCCACCTACTCCCCAGGACACGCCACCACGGCACCGACCTGACCAAGCTCTACTAGTACCGACCACCCGTCGGTGCCGGCAGCGCGTCCAGCTCGGCGAGGTCGGCCGCCGAGAGCACGACCCCGGCCGCGCCCACGTTGTCCTCCAGGTAGCGCGGCGTCCTGGTGCCCGGAATCGGGAAGACGTACCGGCCCTGTGCCAGCACCCAGGCCAGCGCCACCTGCGCGGGCGTGGCGCCGATCCGCTCGGCGACCTCCCGGACCTTCCCCACCAGCGCCAGGTTCGCCTTGAGCGCGTCCTGCTGGAAGCGCGGCAGCCGGCGGCGGAAGTCGTCGGCGGGCAGCTCGTCGAAGGAGGAGATGCTGCCGGTCAGGAAGCCCCGGCCGAGTGGCGAGAACGGCAGCAGCGCGATGCCCTGCTCCTCGGTGTACGGCAGGACCTCGTCCAGCGCGTCCCGGGTCCACAGCGACAGCTCGTTCTGCACGGAGGCCACCGGGTGCACCGACTGCGCCCGCTTGATCTCCTCGACGGTCACCTCGGAGAGGCCGATGTTGCGGACCTTGCCCGCCGCGACGAGTTCGGCGAACGCGCCCCAGGTCTCCTCGATCGGCACCTCCGGGTCGACCCGGTGCAGCTGGTAGAGGTCGACGTGGTCGGTGCCCAGGCGGCGCAGGCTCTCGTCGATCGAGCGGCGCACGTGCTCGGGGCGGCCGTTGCGCTCCTGCTGGCCCTGGCCGCCCGGGACGATGCCCACCTTGGTGGCCAGGAAGGCGCGCTCCCGGTACGGGCCGGCCAGGGCGGCGCCGACCACCTCCTCGTTGGTGTACGGGCCGTACATGTCGGCGGTGTCGATCAGGGAGACGCCGAGGTCCAGCGCCTGCCGGATCACCCGGACGGAGTTCTCGTCGTCCCGGTTCTGCACGTCGTAGGCCCAGGTCATGCCCATGCAGCCGAGGCCGAGGACGCCGATCTCCGGACCGTTGGTACCGAACGTGGCCTTGCGCATGACGGTGCTCCCATCGTGGTTTCCGAGGTTCTTACGGTGCTGCATGCGGTGTTGCGTGCGATTCTGCGTGCGGTGTTGCGTGCGGTGCGGTCCGCGGTGCTGTGTGCGGCGCCGCGTGATCAACGCCTTCAGCTTTCACCTTGGAGTGTGCTCTAGGTCAAGTCCGTTCGGATCCACGCCCGGAAGCCGCCGTCCAGGACCAGCTGCGCCAGCCGTCCGTACCCGCCGGCGCCCGGGTGCGCGCCGTCGCCCGCCCCGGCCTCCGCCACCCAGGCCGGGTCGGCCGCCAGCGCCTCGGTGACGTCGACGAACGGGACCTCGAACTCGGCGCAGACCCGGGCCAGTTCGGGGGTGAGGCGGCGCAGCCGTGCCAGGTGCGCCGCTCCCCCGGCGAGCACCGGCGGCGGGCCGACCACCAGCACCCCGAGGCCGCGCCGGCGGGCGCCGTCGAGCAGGGCGGCGAGGTTGGCCACGGTCTCGCGGTGCGCGACGCGCGGCGAACCGGCCTCCTCCACCGCGTCGTTGGCGCCGAATGAGACCACCAGCCGGTTGTCCGCGCCGGGCGCCGTCCGCGCCTCGACCTCGGGCCAGCAGCGGTGCAGCACCTGCGTCGAGGTGTTGCGCCGGACGCCGAGGTTGAAGGCGGTGGCGTCGGGCGCGGCGGCCTGCAGCACCCGGCCGACCCAGCCGCGGAACTCCGGGTCGCCGAGGCCCTGGATGAAGGAGTCCCCAAGGAAGCAGATCCGGGGACCATCGAAGCTGACTTGTATGGTCATCGGCCCACCGTATGGGCGCATTCGGGGCGCGCGCTTCCGATTTCACCACCGGGGCCGATGATGCGGCCGTCGACCCTTCGACGTTCGTTCGCGGACCTTTCACCGGGTCATCACAGGTTGCCCTCCGTCAAACCGGCGCGAGAGAGCCCGCTTGCAAGCCTTTCGCACCACCGGGCGCCGCCCGCCCGGTCTTGGCAGGGCCCGCCGGGACGATCGACGCTCTGTGCACGGCCGATCAACGACTGCTCGGCGACTGCTCGACGACCGCTCGACGACCGCTCGACGGTCGCTCATCGACCGGTCACCACGCAGTCCGCACGGCCCTCGTGCACATTCCCTCGGAGAGGAACCCACCCATGCAGCTCTCGCGCACCCGCGTCGCCGTCGTCGCCCTGATCGCGGCCGCCACCACCGCGCTCGCCGTCCCGGCCCAGGCCGCCGGCGGTCACCGTGCGCTCAGCCGCTTCGACGACGGCAGCTTCGAGACGCCCAAGGCCCCGGCGAACGCTTTCACCGAGTTCAACGCCGGTCAGGTGATCGGCCCGTGGAAGGTCGTCAGCGGCAGCGTCGACCTGATCGGCGCGGGCTTCTGGCAGGCCGCCGAGGGCGACCAGTCGCTCGACCTGAACGGCGGCAACAGCGGCACCGTCAGCCAGGCCTTCACCACCGTCCCCGGCACCACCTACTCGGTGACGTACGCGCTGGCCGGCAACCCCGGGGGCGGGCCCGCCCTGCGGACCGGCCGGGTGACGATCGACGGCCAGTCCTTCCAGGACTTCACCTTCGACGTCACCGGCAAGACCATGGCCGCGATGGGCTACGTGGGACGGCAGTTCACCTTCGTCGCACAGAACTCCTCCACCACGCTGGGCTTCGTCAGCACCGTGGCGGGGGCGTACGGGCCGGTGATCGACAACGTGCAGGTCACGGCCTGCAAGCCGTGCTGCGGCTGACCTGCTCCACGGGGCGTCCCGACCCCGGGACCCGGAGCCTTAACCCTTCCTAAAACCTGCCTCCGGTGCGGTGCCCGGCGCCGGGAAGTGCTTGACGTGCACAGCTGGTCTAGTCCAGTTTGATGCTCAGCAACGCGCTCCCCCGCACCGGACCACCCCCACGCTGCCGCCCGCCCCGCGTCTCCCCCTTCGCGGCGCGGGCGGCCACCACGTCCCGAGAGGCACCCCCATGCCCAGCGCGTACCAGCCTGCCCCCACACACCGCGGCCCCACCGCCCGCCCCGCCGCCCGCCCCTCCGGCCGGACCACCCTGCTGAGCCTCGCCGCCGCCACCGCACTGGCTGCCGGCGGCCTGGCCGCCCTCGCCGGGAACGCCGGTGCCGCCGACGGCAACCTGCTCGCCAACGGCGGCCTGGAGAGCGGTGCAGTCAGCCCCTGGAGCTGTTCCGCCGGCACCGGCAGCGTCGTCAACTCCGGTGCGCACAGCGGGACGTACGCGCTGAAGGGGGCAGTGAGCACGAGCGACACCGCGCAGTGCGGCCAGAGCGTCGCCGTCCAGCCCAACACCACGTACAGCCTCAGCGCCTGGGTGCAGGGCCAGTACGTCTACCTCGGCGCCACCGGCAGCGGCGTCACCGACCCGGCCACCTGGACGCCCGGCGGCGCCAACTGGCAGCAGCTGTCCACCAGTTTCACCACCGGCCCGGCCACCACGAGCGTCACCGTGTACGTGCACGGCTGGTACGGGCAGGGCGGCTACCTCGCCGACGACATCACCCTGACCGGCCCCGGCGGCAGCAACCCGACCGCCACACCGCCGACTTCGGGCACGCCCAGCGGCACCCCGACCGGAACCCCCACCGGTACGCCCACGAGCACGCCCACCGGCGGGCCGAGCACCCCGCCGCCCGGTGTCGCGCTCCCGGTCGCCCCGTACATCGACATGGGCGCCTGGCCCACCCCGTCCATGCCCGACATGGCCAGGGCCGGCAACCTCAAGGGCTACACCATGGGCTTCGTCACCGGCGTCGGATGCAAGGCCAGCTGGTTCAACGCCTATGACCCGCGCACCGGTTGGGCCAAGGACCAGGTCGACGCGCTGCGCGCGGCCGGCGGCGACGTCAAGGTCTCCTTCGGCGGCGCCAGCGGCACCGAACTCGCCGCCGCCTGCACCTCGGTGGACTCGCTGTTCGCCGAGTACGACGCCGTGGTGAAGGCCTACAACCTGCGCTACGTCGACTTCGACATCGAGGGCGCGGCCATCGCCGACACCGCCGCCAACGACCGCCGCTCCGCCGCGCTCGCCAAGCTGCAGCAGGCCCACCCCGGCCTCAAGGTCTCCTTCACCCTGCCCGTGCTGCCCGAGGGCCTGACCGCCGAGGGCGTGGCCATCGTCAAGTCCGCCCGCGACGCCGGGGTCACCACCGACGTGGTCAACGTCATGGCGATGGACTACTACCGCAGCGGGACCGACTACGGCAACGCCGCCGTCCAGGCCGCCCAGTCGCTGTTCGGCCAGCTCAAGGCGCTCTACCCGGCGAAGACCGACGCCCAGTTGTGGGCCATGGTCGGCGTCACCCCGATGATCGGCGAGAACGACGACCACCAGATCTACAACCAGGCCGCGGCCCAGCAGTTGGTGACCTTCGCCCGGCAGAACCACCTCGGCCTGCTCGCCTTCTGGGACGCCACCCGCGACGCCAACGCCTGCACCGGCGGCTCGCTCTCCAAGTGCACCAACATCCCGCAGCAGCCCTACGAGTTCGCGAAGCTCTTCGCCCAGTACGCGGGCTGAGCCGTACGCAGGCGGGCTGAGCCGTACGCAGGCGGCCTGGGCCGCCGTACCGGCGCAGGTCATACCCGGAGAAATTGGCATAACATCATCCCGGGCCGTCGGCTACTGTCCGTCCCATCTGTACAGCACGAAGGGGCGGACATGACGGTCCGGGACGACCACAACCAGCTCAGCACGATCCTTCCGACCGGAGACGCCGCCGGCGCGGCCGGTGTCACCCCCGAGGAACTCGCCGCGTTCAGCCGTACCCTCGGCCGGCTGCGGGCGCTCCCCGCGGACGACCGCACCCGGCAGCACGCCGAGCGGCAGCTCAGCTCCTTCGTGATGGAGAGCCGCAAACGCCGCCGCAAGGAGGCCCGGCAGGCCCTGCGGGACGCCGACGCCGAACTGCTCGCCACGACGGCAACCGGCAGCCGACAGCGCCGCGAGGACGCCCCGCTGACCCCGGCCCCGGCCTCGGCCCCAGCCCCGGCCTCGGCGCCGACCGGCGGGCCCGTCGGCGAGCTCGCGATACCGCGCAAGTGCTACGTCTGCAAGCAGTCCTACCGCCAGGTCGACGGCTTCTACCACCTGCTCTGCCCGGACTGCGCCGCCGACAACAGCGCCCGCCGGGCCCTCACCACCGACCTGCGCGGGCGCCGCGCACTGCTCACCGGCGGACGGGTCAAGATCGGCTTCCAACTGGCCCTGATGATGTTGCGCGACGGCGCCGAGCTGATCGTCACCAGCCGCTTCCCGCAGGACACCGTGCGCCGCTTCCGCGCCGCCGAGGGCAGCGAGCACTGGTGGGACCGGCTCACCGTCGTCGCCATCGACCTCCGCGACCCGCGCCAAGTCATCGAACTCACCGACCAGTTGCGCGCCGAAGGGCGTCCGCTCGACATCCTCGTCAACAACGCGGCCCAGACGCTGCGCCGCCCGCCCGAGTCGTACGCCCTGCTGGCCGCCGGCGAGTCCACCGCCCTGCCCGCGGCCGACCGGCGGGCCATCACCCACGCTCCCGGCTTCCGGCCGCTCGGCGCGAGCGGCCAACTGACCGCCGCGGCCGCCTCGTTGCTCGGGACCGGAACACCGCCCGCGGCCGGGTCGCTGCTCGACCTGACGGACGAGGCCGGACTGCTGCCCGACCTCGCACCCGCCAACTCCTGGTCCGCCACGCTCGGTTCACTCGACCCGGTGGAGCTCCTGGAGACCCAGCTGGTCAACGCCCTGGCCCCGGCACTGCTCTGCGACCGGCTGCTGCCCCTGAAGCCGGTAGCGAGCTCGGCCAGGTCGAGCTGCGCGAACGGGCCGCTGCCGGCCGCCCCGCTGACCGCGACGATCAGGTGGTCGACGGTTCCCTCCCCGGCGAAGAAGGCGGCGAGCGCGGCGGGGTCGGCCGCGTCCAGCCGCCGGCCGGTGGCCCTGCCGCCGATCCGGGCGACGGCGGCGTCCAGCCGCTCGCGGTCACGGCCGGTGACCACGACCTCGGCGCCGTCCCCGGCGAAGGCGGACGCGGCGGCCTCGCCGATGCCCGAGCTGCCGCCCATCACGACGACGCGCTGTCCGGCGAAGAGGTTTGACGCAGTGCTCATGGTGGTGGGGCCTTTCGACTTGTCGAGACCGCTGGTTCCGTCAATGATGCTTGTCGAGACTGCTAGTCTTGTCAAGCGGAGGCATGAGGAGAGGAAGCGCGATCACGATGAAGGAGACCACCCGACCGGAGGCGCCAGAGGCCCCGGAGGTATCGGAGGCGTCGGAGGCGCCAGAGGCGTCGGAGGCATCGGAGGCGTCGACCGAACAGACCCCGCCCGCGCGCCCGCACACCGGCCGCCGCCGCAACGAGGCCGCCCACCGCGCGATCCTCGACGCCGCCCTGCAGCTGCTCGCCCACTCCGACGGCACCCCCGTCACCATCGACGCCATCGCCCGGGCCGCCGGCGTCGGCAAGCAGACCGTCTACCGGTGGTGGCCCTCCAAGGGCGCCGTCCTGATCGACGCCCTCACCGCCCGCGCCGACCAGGACGTCCCCGGCCCCGATACCGGCACCCTCCGCACCGACCTGCGCGCCTTCGTCGCCACCACCTTCGATGCCGCCCAACGCAGCACCACCGCCTCCGCGCTGCGCACCGTCGCCCGCGAAGCCGCCCGCGACCCCCACCTCGCCGACCTCATGCGGACCTTCACCGCCACCCGCCGCACCGCCCTGCACGACCTGCTCTCCCGCGGCCGCGAACGCGGCGAACTGCCCGACGACGCCGACCTCGACCTCATCGTCGACCAGGTCTACGGAGTGTTCTGGTACCGCTTCCTCCTCGGACACGGCCCCCTGGACACCACCACGGCAGAACGGCTCGCCGACTCACTGCTCACAGGGCACGCAGCCGACTAGACAGTCGGCGCCATCAACCGCCGCCCCGCCTCTCGCCGCACGCCGTCAACTCTCGGACGCCGCCGGGCGCGTCCGCCCACGCATCACCGACAACCACACCCTCGACGAACACCTCAAGGCCGCCCGCTCCAACCTCCGCTTTCAAGACCGCCGCGTCGCCGGCCTCGAAGCCCAGATCGTCGACCCCACTGGCACGAGGTGACCTGGCCACAAGACCGTTCCGAGTAGTCGTCACCGCCTCACGCCGTGGCGGCTCCTCCCAGGGTGCTCTGGAACACCCCCTTGCTTTGGCCGGGA
The DNA here is from genome assembly GCF_003635085.1 of Streptomyces sp. 1114.5. Taxonomy (NCBI): domain Bacteria; kingdom Bacillati; phylum Actinomycetota; class Actinomycetes; order Kitasatosporales; family Streptomycetaceae; genus Streptomyces; species Streptomyces sp. 1114.5. Next base: position 3,439,147 of record NZ_RBXE01000001.1, on the reverse strand, counting down.
CAGTTCTTTCGCTGCGAAAACAAGGTGATCAGAGGCCGGCTGGGCGCGCACAATGGCCCATGCTCATCGACCACTGGCCCCTGCTCGGACTGCGACTGAACACCCCTCGGCTGGAACTGCGGCTGCCGTCCGGCGAGGAGCTTTCCGAACTGGCTGACCTCGCAGCGCAAGGTGTCCACGAGCCGGACCGCATGCCCTTCTACGTCCCCTGGACCGACCTGCCGCCCACGGAACGGGCGCGCTCGGTGGTTCAGCACCACTGGCTCCGGCTGGGCAATTGGACTCCCGACAACTGGTCGCTGAATCTCGCCGTCTTCGAGGCGGGTCAGATCGTTGGCCTGCAGACGATCGCGGCCCGCAACTACGCCACCGTGCGCGAGGTCGCCACCGGCTCCTGGCTCGGCCTTCGGCATCATGGACGAGGCATCGGCACTGAGATGCGTGCGGCGGTCCTGCAGCTGGCATTCGCCGGACTGGAGGCGAACGAGGCGACGTCCGGGGCCTTCGCAGACAACCCTTCCTCGTTCCGGGTGTCCAGCAAGCTCGGTTACGAGCCCGACGGAATCGAGCACCACGTTGTCCGCGGCCGCGTCACCGTCATGCGTCGCCTCCGGATCTCCCGCGCCCAGTGGGAAGCCCACCAGAACACCTCCGTCTCGATCACCGGACTCGGCCCCTGCCTGCCCGTACTCGGGCTGGCAGACGAGCCTGATGAGCCGTTCGACGCTCTCTCCTGAACAACCGCCACGAAGCCAACCGCACCTTCCACGACCCGGCCACCGATGTCGGCGGCCGGGTCGCCTGACGGACCACTCGAAACGCGGCAACAACCAGTGCCGAACCATCGTCACGGACATGTAGTCGATCACCTCGATTCCTCCCCGGAGGCCGAGTTGGGCCGGATCGAGCGAGACCCTGAGGCGGGGCGCGTCTCACTGTCCCTGGACCACCGCAGGTCAGGAACGGGGCTGTCCCGCGACAGTCGATCTTCCTCTTTGCCACTGAATCCTGCTCAAGTCGGCTTGTTGCCATTACGGTTCACTCGAAGGCAACGGGCGGAAAGCGTGATTCCCGTCTCGTGTCCGCATCGGCTTCGGTATGCTCCACACCTCATCGTCCGGGAGTGGGCAGGAGGGTCCCTTGGTGGCCCAAGTAACAATCAATGAAGGCGTGTTGTGGGTGGGTGGCGACGCCTATCCGCTGCGCAACATCTCCCATGTCGGCCAGAGACGACTGACCGTCGACAAGGGTGCCGCGTGGAGGAAGTTCATCCTCCAGAGCATCGGATGGTTCATCCTGGGCGGCATATTCGCCTCTTTCGCCGGCACCGTGGGAACGATCGTCTTCCTCGCCGTCGAGGCACTTCTGGTCTGGAGGTTGGTCTCCGCCCTGCAGAAGCCCCCGGTGTACGGTCTGGTCCTCAACACCTCCGGCACCCAGCGTGAGGCCATCTGGTCCACGTCGCAGGAGGAGATCCAGCAGTTGATCTACGAGATCACCAAGGCGATCGGCAATCCCGACGTCGCACAGACGGTCATCAACGTGGCCCACGCGGTGCAGGGTGACGTCATCAACCAGTACGGCGAGGGCAGCATCGGCAAGGCCCAGCACAGTGGCAGCGGGAACATCGGGGGATCATGAGCGGCGACCACATCCAGCAGTACGGCTCGGGCAGCATCGGCAAGGCCGAGCACACCGGTTCCGGTGACATCGTGGCCGGCGGCAAGACCGTCGGCGCGACCGCAGGAGGGCCTGCGGTGGAGGCCCTCCTGCGGGAGATCGAGAAGCTGCGCCCGCACCTGGACGAGAACGACCGGGCAGAGGTGGACGCGGCGGCCGACTCGATCGCCGAGGAGACGTCTGCGGAGCGCCGGCGTAGCCTGGTGCAGCGCATCTCCGGGATCGCGGCGCTGGTCGGCGAGGTGGGCGTGCCGGTGATCGCGGCCGCGAAGGCGCTTCTGGCGGGCTGAGGCGGCCGATCGGCGGCTGAGCAAGTTGCAAGCAATGGGCGTGTCTCGGGTGTTGCCCGGGACACGCCTTGGCCGTGCTTGGGCAGGCGCAGGCGTGATGGGCGAGGTGACCGGGTGAGCACTTCACATGCCTTGGAGCATGACAACCGCCGGATTTCACCAAGTCGACCACATCACCTCGCGCAGGAAGTCGACCCCGCCGACTTCCTGCGCAGCCCGCGCGGCGCATCAGCGGAGGGAAACTATGCAGACCGGTCTACATATTTGTGTGCGCGCAGGAAGTCGACGGGATCGACTTTTCGTGCGCACTGAGCGCGGGTTCTGCGGGTGCGAGAGGAATATGACGGTCGGTCTACATATTTTGCCCGTGCCGGCTGTTACGCGGCGGCGGTACGGCACCGGCGGTGCGGCGACGGCGGCGGTAGTAGGAGTAGGTGAGGGCCAGGGTGATCGGGCCCCAGAGCATGGCGGTTGAGGTGCAGACGCGGGCGAGGGCCTGCCACCAGCCGTTGGCGTACGGGGCCTCCGCGAAGCCGAGGAGGTCGAACCAGGCCAGCGGCATGGGGTCGAAGAGGGCGACGAGGGTCAGCCCGCCCAGGGTGGCCGGGATGACGGCGGCGAGCGGGGGAACCCGTCGGCCGCGGAGGACGGGTACCCAGGAGGGGAAGACCTCGCCCCAGCCGCTGACCAGTCCCAGGGTGAGCAGCGCCAGTGCCTCGGTGACCACGCTCAGCCCGGTCACGTAGAGGGGCGCCCACCAGGTGAGGCCCGGGGCGTCCGGGTCGAGTAGTCCCATCCTGAAGTCCACTGCGAACGGCAGCCGCCACAGGCAGTGCGGCAGCAGGACGAGCGGAAGGGCCTTGGCGAGGCGCAGGGCCCAAGGGGGGACCGGGCGTTCGGTGTCGCCCACCGGAATGTTCTTCAGCATGCGTCCACCGTCGCCCGGACCGCAGCACACCGGCGTCAGTCGCTCGGCGGAACCCGCTCCCCCGCCGGAGTGGGTTGCGTGTGCGCCAGGAGGAGGTGGCCGGCGGGCACGACCGCTTCGGCTTCGCTCACGGCGCGGCTTCCAGGCCTCGGCAGCGGCATGAGGTGTCGCAACCGTCCACCGTGCCGCGCCACTTCAGCCGGTCGGCGGCCGCCGTCCGCTGCGCGAAGACCTTCTCGCGCCGGTCGGCCGTCTGCCGCAGCACGTCCTTGCGGTCGCGCCGGGAGAGCCGGTCCACGTAGAGCTGCCCGTCGAGGTGGTCGGTCTCGTGCTGCAGGCAGCGGGCGAAGTAGCCGGTGGCCTCGATGGTGCGCGGGGTGCCGTGCCGGTCGAAGCCGCGTACGACCGCGCGGGCCGGGCGGGCGAGCGCGGGGGTGCTCGCACCCGGGACGGAGAGGCAGCCTTCGGTGTCCTCGATCAGCGGGCGCCCGGTGGTCTGCGCTTCGACGACCGGGTTGAGCAGGTGGCCGGTGTGCCGGACGCCGTCGTCGTCGGTGCAGTCGTAGACGAAGAGGCGCAGGTCCACGTCCACCTGGTTGGCGGCGAGCCCGCAGCCGTCGGCGACGTACATGCTCGCGAACATGGAGTCGATCAGTTGCGCCAACTCCGGGCTGCCGAAGTCCTGTTCGCCGGCGGGGCGGCAGGGGCCGTGCAGGATCGGCTCACCAATCTCGGTGATCCGCAGGACAGGAGGGACGGGAGGGACGGACGGGACGGGCGGGCGTTCGCGGCGATCGGGCACGGGTGGCGCTCCACGGTTCGGGGGTTCGGGACATGGCGGATGACGGCCTGTCACTTGTCAGCGACTTTGCAAAGTAGCAGACTTTGCAAAGTGCCAGAAGAAGATCTCGCCACCACCGCCGCCGCTGCCACCACCGGCGCCCTCCCCGAACACGCCGTGCGCACCGCCCTGCTGGAACTCCTCGCCGAGCACGGCACCCTCACCTCCACCGCGGCTGCCGCCCGGCTCGGCCTCAGCTCCGGCCTGTGCTCGTTCCACCTGCGGCAGCTCGGCCGGCACGGCCTGATCGAGGAGGCCCCGCCCGTCGACGGGCGCGCCCGCCCCTGGCGCCTGCCGCAGCCCAAGTCCCAGCCCCACCCGCAGCAGCCGTCGAGCACCCAGGGGCTGCAGGACCCGCACACCCCCGACGAGTTCGGCACACTGGCCCGCGGCCTGGAGGACGAGAGCTACCAGCGCTGGCTTGCCCGCCGCGCCGAGGCCCCGGCCGACTGGCAGCAGGACGAGGCCTTCAGCGCCGTCGTCTACCTGACCCCCGCCGAGCTGACGGCCGTCGGCGAGGCCGTCCGCCAGGTCCTCGCCCGCTACCGGGGCCGCGAGGCCGACCCGGCCACCCGCCCGGTCGCCGCCGTCACCCGCCTCTTCCCCCTCCTCGACGAAGGCTGACCGACCGGCTGCGGGGACGGCTCGGACCGGCGACCGCTCAGACCAGCGACCGCTCAGGCCCGCCGCCAGGACTGCCGCGCCATCGCCCGTACCACCGGCCCGACCAGCAGCCCCACCACCGCGCCCAGGACGACCCCCTGCACCCCGTCCCAGACGTCCTGCACGTCGCAGCTGCGACCGATCGCCGGAAACGCGTAGTGCACCGCCGACACCGCGAACGGCAGCACCGCCGCCCCGAGCAGCGCCACCGCCGCCCGCCGTCTGGTCCCGGCCAGCGCGGCCGCGAAGCCCACCGGGGCGTAGGTCGCCAGCTTGAGTTCGATGTGCCGCACGTGCAGCAGCTCGTACGGCGAGCGCGGCCGTCCGCCGGCGACGGTGCAGTGCCGCACGGCGTCCTCCGAGAGCCGGAACGCCTCCGGCAGCAGCGTGGCCACCACCACCCCGCCGAGCCCGAGCAGCAGGAGGAAGCCCACCGCCCAATGGGCCCGCAGCAACCGCCCCACCGGCCGGTTCAGCAGAGCCGCAGGCACCAGCGAGAGCAGCAGCCCGGGCCAGAACATCGGCATCCCGCCGAGCACCGCACTGATCACGCCTCAACGGACGCCGCGGACCCCCGCCCGGTTCTCGCCGGCAGGCGGAGAATGGACGGGCGGAGAAACGGCCGGAGAAACGGCCGGAGAAAACGGGCGGAGCGAAAAGGCTTTGCCCCGACCCGGCGCCCCGCGCTAACGTCACGGCACTCTGACGATCACGCTCCCCGGAACGAAGCAGCCGCAGTACGGGAGCACGGCCCGCAGCGCAGAGCGCGGCACGGGCCCATGGAGGGGCGGCACCGGTATCCGGCATGCCGCGGACGCGGCCTGCCCCTCCCCGAAGGACGGCCCCATGAACACGGCCCCCACCGACGCGACCCCCACCGACGCGACCCCCACCGACACCGGCACCCCCGCCGACATCGGCAAGATCGGCCTCGGCCTCCCCGTCGACGACCCCGCCCTGCTCCTCACCTGGGCCCGGCGCGCTGACGCCGCCCCGTTCAGCACCCTCGGCCTGCTCGACCGGCTGGTGTTCGACAACCCCGAGCCCCTGGTCACACTGGCCGCCCTGGCCGGCGCGACCTCCCGGATCCGCCTGCAGACCGAAGTGCTCATCGCACCGCACCACAACACCGCGCTGCTCGCGAAGCAGACCGCCACGCTGGACCGGCTCTCCGGCGGCCGGTTCACGCTCGGCATCGGCATCGGTGGTCGCGCGGACGACTGCCGTGCGGCCGGCATCGACCTGCGGCGCCGCGGCCGCCGCCTGGACGAGCAACTGCCCGTCCTGCGCGGGCTCTGGGCGGGCGAGCCGTACGACGGCGAGGTCGGGCCGATCGGTCCCGCGCCCGTGACGCCCGGCGGCCCGGAGGTGCTGTTCGGCGGTTTCGCTCCGGCGGCGCTGGAGCGGGTCGCCCGTTTCGGGGACGGCTTCCTCGGCGCGGCGCTGCCGCCCGAGGCGATGGCGGGGCTGTTCCGGGACGTCGAGGCGGCCTGGCAGCGGCACGGACGGTCGGGGCGGCCCCGGCTGGTCGCCCAGGCGAACGTGGCGTTCGGTCCGGAGTCCACCGTCGAGCAGGCCCGACACAACATCCGCTCGTACTACGAGTTCACCGGCCGCGCCGCCCACGTGGCGGACCGCCTGCTCACCACCCCGCAGGCGATCCGGGCCGCCGTGGACGGCTTCACGGCCGCCGGCGCGGACGAGGTGGTGCTGTACTGCTGGTCCTCGGACCCGGACCAGGTGGACCGTCTCGCCGACACCCTGTTCTGACCACACCGGAAGGCACCGACCTGGGGCAGGACCGCACCCGGCACCGCGCCCACGGCCGGCCGCGCCCCACCGCCTCAGTGCGGGATCGAGGCGATCAGCTCCTGCGCCCCCTGCCGCTTGAGCGCCAGCGCCACCGACGTCCCCAGGTCCTCCGGGCTGAGCGCGCCCGCCCACTCGTGGGCGTCCAGCACCCGCTTGCCGTCCGGGGTGAAGACCCGGCCGCGCAGGGCGAGGCGGCCGTCCGCTTCGGCCCTGGCGTAGCCGGCGATCGGGCTGTTGCAGTGCCCCTGCAGGACGTGCAGGAACATCCGCTCGGCCGCCGCCTCGCGCCAGGTGTCGTGGTGGCCGAGCCCGGCGACGGCGTCGATGGTCGCGGTGTCGTCCTCGCGGCACTGGAGGACGAGGATCCCGGCACCGATCGGCGGGCACATCGCCTCGGTGTCGAGGATCTCGGTGATCCGGTCGGGCCGGCCGATCCGCTCCAGGCCGGAGACGGCGAGCAGCAGCGCGTCCACGGTCCCGGCTTCCAGTTTGGCGAGCCGGCTGTTGGCGTTGCCGCGGATCGGCACGCATTCCAGGTGCGGGTGGGAGGAGGCGAGTTGGGCGATGCGGCGGACGGAGGAGGTGCCGATCCGGGTGCCGGGCGGGAGTTCGGCGAGGGTCAGGCCGTCGGGGTGGACGAGGGCGTCGCGGATGTCGTCGCGGCGCAGGTAGGCGGCGAAGACGGTGCCGGCGGGCAGTGGGCGGTCGGCGGGCACGTCCTTGAGGCAGTGCACGGCGACGTCGGCCTCCCCGGCGAGCAGCGCGGCGTCGACCTCCTTGGTGAACGCGCCCTTGCCACCGAGGTGGGCGAGGTCGCCGGTCCAGCGGTCGCCGGAGGTGGTGACCGGCACCACTTCGGTACGCAAGTCCGGGTGCAGCAGGGCGAGTTCGGCGCGGACCCGGTCGACCTGGGCGAGTGCCATGGGCGAGGAGCGGGAGACGATGCGGATCAGCTCAGCGGTGGCCATGGCGCGATGATAGGGCGTCGGACCACTGCGACTGATGTTCTGTCATGCGGACCGCGCCGCGTAGTACTGCATCACCCGCCTCCGCTGCACCTCCTGCATCACCGACCCCACCGCGTCGATCGCCGCTCCGGCCACCAGCAGCACGCTCGCACCCCCGAAGGCGTACCCGCCGAAGCCGTACCCGTCGGAGTCGGCCCCGCCCGCCGCGGCCAGCGCGAGCGCCGGCAGGACGGCGACCAGCCCGGTGCCGAGCGCCTCGGCGACGGCGAGCCGGCGACGCAGCGCGGCGAGGTACTCGACGGTCGCCACGCCGGGTTCGACGCCGGGGAGGTAGACGTGGGTGCGCAGTTTGGCCTCGGGGTCGGTCAGTACGGACCGGCCGGCCCGTACCGCCAGGCAGGCCCCGGCCGCGGCGAGCAGGAACAGCAGGGCGAGGTACGGGAGTCGGGGCAGCCGCAGCGGGGCGAGCAGCAGGACGGCGACCACGGCCGGGACGAAGCCCCGGTGGCTGAGCACCAGCGGCACGTAGCGGAGTTCGGCGCCCGGGCGGCGCCCGCCGAGCGGCGAGTACCGGACCTCGACCCGCCGCTCGCCCTTGCGGCCGGCGATCACCAGAGCGATCGTCACGGCCAGGCTCACCAGGACGGCCGCCGCCACCGCCAGGGAGCCGCCGAACCCGGACCGCTCCCGGACGGCCCACAGCTGACCGGGCAGCACGGCGAGCACCTGGACGAACAGCAGCACCGCGACCGCGTCGCCGAGGCCGTTCCGGTCCATCCAGCAGGTGAGCGGCAGCAGCACCGCCGTGCCCGCCGCGGCGCCCGCCGCCAGGACGACCACGGCGAGCGGCCCGCGCAGGTGCAGCACCTCCTCCGCGGCCGCGCCGGGGAGCAGGTGCCCGGCAGCGGCGACCAGCGCGAGGACGAGGCCGCCGAGCAGGCCGAGCGCGAGGGCCGTCCGGCGCTCCAGCAGGAACCGCCCGGCCCGTACGGCGCGCAGCGCGGCGAGCCGGGGGTGCAGCCGGGCGAGGGCGGGCACGAGCACCCGGGCGAACAGGAACGGCAGCACACCGAAGGGGAGCAGCGCGAGCCGGTACATCCCGCCGCCGGTGGCCAGGTCGGCCAGGCCGCGCAGCCCGTCGCCCGGCAGCACCCCGTCCGCGACCGGCCCGAGCGCCGCCGGGTCGACGCCGGGCAGCGGCAGGCTCTGCCCGAGCCGGAACAGCACGATCCCGCCGAGCGTGACCGCCACCCGGCGGCCCAGGCCTGGCGTCCTGAGCAGTGGCACGACGTTCTCCCCCGATCATCCGAGCCCACCGATCACCGTGGCTCCGGCGGAAGTTGGGACGCGCCGGGACGGCCGCACGGTTCCCCGCCCGCGCGCCGGGACGGCCGCCCGCCGGCCCGACCGCCCAGCCCCCACCACCTACCCCCGCTCACTCGTTGTGCAACACCTCCGCGATCGGCAGCCGGGCCGCCGACCGCGCCGGGACGAGCGCGCCGAGGACGGCGATGGCGACTCCCGCGAGCCCGAGCCCGGCGAGCAGAGGTACGCCCCAGACGTCGATCTGCGGCTCCGTGAACTCGATGGTCCGCACGTTCTCGACGATCAGCCGGTGCACCGCCACCCCGACCGGGATGCCGACGACGCCGCTGACCACGCCCTGCCAGGCCACCGAGGTGAGCGTCATCGCGACGACCTGCCGGGGTGTCATCCCGATCGACTTCAGCATCCCGAGGTCGCGCCGGCGCTCGCGGATGGTGAGCAGCAGGGTGTTGAAGACGCCGAGTGCGGCGACCACCGACAGCAGGACGGTGAAGGTCGTGGTGAAGGTCTTGATCGCGACGACGGACCCGTCGCTTCCCCCGGTGGCCACCGAGGTGGACAGACTCGGGTCGGCGTCCGCGACGGCCTTCCGGTAGGCCTCGACGTCGGTGCCGTCGGCGAGCCGCACGTCGTACTCGACCACGTGCGGGTCGGGGGTGAGCCGGGCCCGGGTGGCGTCGTTGGAGGTGATCGCGTTGGGGTTGCCCTGGGCCTCCTTGCCGACCAGGGTGACGGTGGTCTGCCGGTCGTCCAGGACCAGGGTGATCCGGTCGCCGAGCTTGAGCCCGTGCTGGTCGAGGAAGCCCGGCCCGGCCTCGGCCTCGTTCAGGCCGGTCGCCTGGCGGCCCTCGACCACGTCGAGCCGCGCGTGGTCGACCATGTCGTCGCCGCCGTAGAAGTTGGCGAAGACCAGCTGGGGCTGGCCCAGGATGCCGACCCGGACCAGGCCGCGGACGGAGACCCGTTCGGCACCGGGGGTGGCGTGCAGCATCGCCTCGGTCTGCGCCGCGGTCAGCCTGGGCGCGATCCTGTTGTCCGAGAAGGCGCTGGTCTTCACGTCGATGTGGGTTCGGTGATCGGTTGCGGCCATGGACCTGGCCAGGGTGCTGCTCACCCCGGTGGTCACGGTCACGGTGACCACGCCGAGTGCGATCGCCGCCATGGTCAGGGCCGTCCGGGCCGGACGGGCGAAGGGCTGGCCGAGGCCGAGGCTGACGGCGCGTGGCAGCCGGGTGCCGCTCAGCCGGCGCTGGACCGTGAGCCCGCGTCCGGTGCGCGGCGCGCTGCCGGCCGAGATGGCCTGGGCGGCGGAGAGCCGGTGGGCGCGCGAGGCGGGGACGAGCGCGGCGAGGGCGACCAGCAGCGGGACGCCGATCAGGGTGGCGGCGGGTAGCCAGCCGGCCGGCTCGATCACGGCGGTGCCGGTCGCGATCCCGCTGAAGGCGCTCCGCAGGATCGGGTAGGAGGCCGCCCAGCCGGCCGCCGTCCCGAGGGCGGTGCCGACGACGGCGGGCACCGAGACCATGGTCAGGTAGACGGTGACCACTTGGCGCGGGGTGAATCCGATCGACTTCAGCACGCCGATGTGACGGTAGCCGGAGACCACCGCGCCGCTCACCACGTTGCCGACGATCAGCGCGGCGACGACCAGGCCGGTGGCCCGGATCTTCGCGAAGCTGGACCTGCGCGACCGGGCGCAGGCCGTGGTACTCGCCTACGAGACCGGACTGGTGGCACCGGGCGGCACCGGCTGACCGTCAACTGCCGCACAGGGAACGATAATTAGCACGACAATCATCCATCTCACTCATTAGAGCTAACTCCCCGTCGAATCCGCCTTTTTGCCATCCCATGGGGCAACATCTGCATGTCCGCGCCCAGGCGGAAGCACCACCTCGGCCCCACCGCGGCACCGCCTCGGGCGGCATCACCCGACATGACAAAAGACAATTGGACAGGCCCGTGACCACCACCGCCGCCCCCGTGTGGGACTGCCCCTTCCACCACACCGACGGTCTGGAGTTCGACCCACTCCTCAAGCGGCTGCTCACCGAGGCCCCGATCGCCAGGATCCGACTGCCGCACGGCGAGGGCGAGGCCTGGCTGGCAACGCGCTACGAGGACGTCAAGGTGGTCACCACCGACCGCCGGTTCAGCCGCGCCGCCGGCATCGGCCGCGACCTGCCGCGAATGACGCCCGCCCCGATCGCCCAGGCCGAGGCGATCAACCTGATGGACCCGCCCGCCCACAACCGGCTGCGCCGCCTGGTCGCCCAGGGCTTCACCAACCGCCAGGTCGAGCGGATGCGCCCGGCCACCCAGCGCACCGTCGACGGCTACTTCGACGAGATGGAGGAGCACGGCGCCCCCGCCGACCTGATGCACTTCCTGTCCGCCCGGCTCCCGCTCACCACCATCTGCGAGCTGCTGGACATCCCCGAGGCCGACCGTACCGAACTGCGCGGCCACGCCGTCGCGATGATGCGGATGGGCCCGGGCAGCCGGGAGGGCCAGGAGGAGGCCAAGGCCGCCCTGCGCGCGTACTTCACCGAGCTGACCGCCGCCCGCCGGGCCGCCCCCGGCGAGGACCTGATCAGTGCCCTCGCCACCGCCCGCGACGGCGACGAGCTGCTGACCCCGGACGAGTTGACGGTCATGGCGATGGTCCTGCTGGTCACCGGGCACGACACCAGCACCTACCAGCTCGGCAACATCACCCACACCCTGCTCACCCACCCCGAGCAGCTCGCCGAACTGCGCGCCCGGCCCGAGATGCTGCCGCGCGCCCTGGAGGAGCTGCTGCGCTTCATCCCGTTCCGCCAGGGCGTCGGCATCGCCCGGGTCGCCACCGAGGACGTGGAGCTGGGCGGCGTGCTGATCCGGGCCGGCGAGGCCGTGCACGTCTCCTACCTGACCGCCAACCGCGATCCGGCCGTCTACGAGCGCCCCGACGAGCTGGACCTCGACCGCGGAGCCCCCACCCACATGGCCTTCGGGTACGGCCAGCACCACTGCCTGGGCTCGCACCTGGCCCGGATGGAGCTGCAGGTCGCCATCGGCACCCTGCTTCGGCGTTTCCCCGGGCTGCGGCTCGCCGTCGACCCGTCCGGGCTCGACTGGGACTCGGGCTCGATCTGGCGCTTCCCGCGCACCCTGCCGGTCGCCTGGTGACACCTCCCCTTCGACACACCGTTCCTGACTGGGGAGACCCACACCCAATGGCCACACTCTGCCGCCCCGCCATCGCCGTGCCCGAGCACGTCATCACCCTCGACGAAACGCTCGACCTGGCCCGCACCCTGCACGCCGGTCACCCCCAACTCGGCCTGGCCCTGCGGCTGATCGAGAACACCGGGGTGCGCACGCGGCACCTCGTCCAGCCGATCGAGCGGACCCTCACCCACCCGGGCTTCACCCTCCGCAACGAGGTGTACGAGCGCGAGGCCAAGCTCCGCGTCCCCGAGGTGGTCGAACGTGCCCTCGCCCACGCCGAGTTGACCGCCCGGGACATCGACCTGATGGTCTACGTGTCCTGCACCGGCTTCATGATGCCCTCGATGACCGCCTGGCTGATCAACACCATGGGCTTCCGCTCCGACACCCGCCAGGTGCCGATCGCCCAGCTCGGCTGCGCGGCCGGCGGCGCCGCCGTCAACCGCGCGCACGACTTCTGCCGCGCCTACCCGGGCGCCAACGTGCTGATCGTGGCCTGCGAGTTCTGCTCGCTCTGCTACCAGCCCACCGACCTCTCCGTCGGCTCCCTGCTCTCCAACGGCCTGTTCGGGGACGCGGTGGCGGCCGTGGTGATGCGCGGCCACGGCGGGCACGGCGTGCAGATCGAGCGCAACGGCTCGCACCTCGTCCCGGGCACCGAGAACTGGATCTCCTACGGGGTGAAGGACACCGGCTTCCACTTCCAGCTGGACAAACGGGTGCCCGGCACGATGGAGCTGCTCGCGCCCGCGCTGCGCGGCCTGGCCGGCGAGCACGGCTGGGACGTCTCCGGGCTCGGCTTCTACATCGTGCACGCCGGCGGCCCGCGCATCCTGGACGACCTGTGCCGCTTCCTCAACCTGGAGCCGGCCGCCTTCCGCCACAGCCGCGCGACGCTCACCGAGCGCGGCAACATCGCCAGCGCCGTCGTCTTCGACGCCCTCGCCCGGCAGTTCGCCGACGGCGGCGTGCCGGAGGGCACCCCGGGGCTGATCGCCGGCTTCGGACCGGGCATCACCGCCGAGATCTCGCTGGGCAGTTGGGTCGGCGCGCCGACCGAGCCGCTGCGCCCGCGCCGCCCGCGCGCCATCTCCACCTCCGACATTGCCCTCGTCCATCCGACGGCTCCCCGCCGTTTCCCGGCCGGCACTACGATCACCGAATGACCGATACCACGGACCGCACCGACACCTCCGCCAGAGCCGCCGAACTCGCCGCCCTGTTCCCGGCGTTGCACGCGCCGCAGTACTGGACCTGGGGACGGTACGACGCGCAGTTCTCCACCGAGCTGCCGCCGGACGACCTGGTCACCAACATCCACCTGGTCGGCTTCGCCGACGGCGAGGTGGTGCTCTGCCGGGACGACCGGGACCACTGGTTCCTGCCCGGCGGCACCCGGGAGCGGGGCGAGGACATCGCCTCCTGCCTGGAGCGCGAGCTGCGGGAGGAGGCGGGCGCCCGGCTGCTCGGCGAGCCGGGCTGGCTCGGCGCGCACCGCTGCCGCACCGACGACGCGCTGCCGTACCGGCCGTGGCAGCCGCACCCGGAGAAGGCCTGGCTGTGGGGCTGGGGCGAGGTGGTGCTGGACTCCACGCCGACCAACCCGGCGGACGGCGAGCAGGTGGTCGAGGTCCGCGCGGTGCCGGCCACCGAGGCGCAGCGGCTGCTGCTGACCGGGCACGACGCCTGGTGGGGCGAGCTGGTCGGGCTGGCGGTGGAGCTGCGGCGGAGGGCCCTTCTCGGCTGAAACATTCCGAGTCGGACCGGAGATCACTGGGACGGCTGAACAGCAGGGCGCAATGTCCGTTTTGTGATGATATGACTCGGCCATGGACACCTCTCTCCTGGCCGACACCGACTACCCGCTGCTCAACATCTTCTGGACGATGTTGGAGCTGTTCCTCTGGGTGCTCTGGTTCTTCCTGCTGTTCAAGATCATCACGGACATCTTCCGCAGCCACGACCTCAGTGGCTGGGGCAAGGCCGGCTGGCTGGTCCTGGTGATCCTCCTGCCCCTGATCGGCGTCCTCGTCTACCTGATCGCCCGGGGGGAGTCGATGACCAAGCGCGACATCGAACAGGCCCAGGAGACCCAGGCCGCGTTCAAGGCCTACGTCCGGGACGCGGCCGCAAGCGCCCCGGACACCGGTGGCGGCGGCCGCAGCCACGTCGACGACCTGGCGAAACTGGCGGCCCTGAAGGACAAGGGCGCCATCACCGAGGAGGAGTACCAACAGGCCAAGGCCAAGATCCTGGCCTGACCGCCCGAAGGGGGCGACACAGCCCGGGGCCGGTGGACGCGTCGCGCGTCCACCGGCCCCGGGCGTGGTCCCGTCCCTCCGGGCTCAGCGCCGCCCGGAGCGCCGGTCGCCCGAGCCGCCGTTGCCGGCGTTGCCGCCACCGGCCAGGCCGGCCCGGCGCAGCGCGTCCGCCATGGCGCTGTTCGCCGGCACGCCCCCACCGGAGCCGCCCCGGTCACGCTGGCCGCCCTGGCCGCCCCGGTCCTGACCGCCCCGGTCACGCCGGTCCTGGCCGCCGCGCCGCTCCTGGCGCGGCGGACGGGCCTGTCGCTCCCCGCGCTCGCCACCCCGCTCCCCGCGCTCGCCGCCCCGCTCCCCGCGGTCGCCACCCCGGTCGGCGCGCCCGCCGCCGACCTCGTCGTCCAGCCGCAGGGTGAGCCCGATCCGCTTGCGCGGCACGTCCACCGTGAGCACCCGGACCTTGACGATGTCCCCGGGCTTGACCACCTCGCGCGGATCCTTGACGAAGGTCCTCGACAGCGCCGAGACGTGCACCAGCCCGTCCTGGTGGACGCCCACGTCCACGAACGCGCCGAAGGCCGCGACATTGGTGACCACGCCCTCCAGCACCATGCCGACCTCCAGGTCGCCGATCTTGTCGACGCCCTCCTTGAAGACCGCGGTGCGGAAGGCCGGGCGCGGGTCGCGGCCGGGCTTGTCCAGCTCGCCGAGGATGTCGGTGACGGTCGGCACGCCGAAGGTCTCGTCGGCGAAGTCGCCCGGCTTCAGCGCCCGCAGCGCGGCGCCGTTGCCGATCAGCTCGCGCAGCTCGCCGCCGGTCGCGGCGAGGATCCGGCGGACCACCGGGTAGGCCTCGGGGTGCACGCTGGAGGCGTCCAGCGGATCGTCGCCGCCGGGGATGCGCAGGAAGCCCGCGCACTGCTCGAAGGCCTTGGGGCCGAGCCGGGAGACGTCCTTGAGCTGCCGGCGGGTACGGAACGGGCCGTTGGCGTCGCGGTGGGCCACGATGTTGTCGGCGAGCGTGCCGGTGATCCCGGAGACCCGGGTGAGCAGCGGCGCCGAGGCGGTGTTGACGTCCACGCCGACGGCGTTGACGCAGTCCTCGACCACCGCGTCCAGCGAGCGGGAGAGCTTCACCTCGCTGAGGTCGTGCTGGTACTGGCCGACGCCGATCGACTTGGGGTCGATCTTGACCAGCTCGGCCAGCGGGTCCTGCAGGCGGCGGGCGATCGACACCGCGCCGCGGATCGACACGTCCAGCTCGGGCAGTTCCTGCGAGGCGAAGGCGGAGGCCGAGTAGACCGAGGCGCCGGCCTCGCTGACCATCGCCTTGGTGAGCTTCAGCTCGGGGTGGCGCTTGATCAGGTCCTCGGCGAGCTTGTCGGTCTCCCGGGAGGCGGTGCCGTTGCCGATCGCGACCAGGTCGACGCCGTGCTTCTTCGCCAGTTCGGCCAGGGTGTGCAGGGCCGCGTCCCACTTGTTGGCGGGCTGGTGCGGGTAGATCGTGTCGTACGCGACGACCTTGCCGGTGGCGTCCACCACGGCGACCTTCACGCCGGTGCGGAAGCCCGGGTCCAGGCCCATGGTGGCGCGGGTACCGGCCGGGGCGGCGAGCAGCAGGTCGCGCAGGTTGGCGGCGAAGACGCGCACCGCCTCGTCCTCGGCCTCGGCGCGCAGCCGGGCACGCAGGTCGATGCCCAGGCGCACCAGGATGCGGGTGCGCCAGGCCCAGCGGACGGTGTCGCCGAGCCACTTGTCGGCCGGGCGGCCGCGGTCGGCGATGCCGAAGCGGGCGGCGATCCGCTGCTCGTAGTCGTTGTCGCCGGGCAGGTCGCCCTCGGACTCGCCTTCGTAGGGCGAGAGTTCGAGGCTGAGCACCTCCTCCTTCTCGCCGCGCAGCATCGCCAGGATGCGGTGCGAGGGGAGCTTGGTGTACGGCTCGGCGAAGTCGAAGTAGTCGGCGAACTTGGCGCCGTCCTGCTTCTTGCCCTCGCGGACGGTGGCGACCAGGCGGCCGCGGGTCCACATCCGCTCGCGCAGCGAGCCGACCAGGTCGGCGTCCTCGCCGAAGCGCTCGACCAGGATCGCCCGGGCGCCCTCCAGGGCGGCGGCGGCGTCCGCCACCGACTCGTTCAGGCTGCCGTTCTCGATGAGGGCGGCGGCGAGGGCGGCCGGGTCCTGCGTCGGGTCGGCGAGCAGGGTGTCGGCGAGCGGCTCCAGCCCGGCCTCGCGGGCGATCTGCGCCTTGGTGCGCCGCTTCGGTTTGAACGGCAGGTAGATGTCCTCCAGGCGGGCCTTGGAGTCGGCCGCCAGCACCTGGGCGCGCAGCGCGTCGTCCAGCTTGCCCTGGGCCTCGATCGACTCCAGGACGGCCGTCCGGCGCTCCTCCAGTTCGCGCAGGTAGCGCAGCCGCTCCTCCAGGGTGCGCAGCTGGGCGTCGTCCAGCGAGCCCGTGACCTCCTTGCGGTAGCGGGCCACGAACGGCACGGTCGCGCCGCCGTCGAGCAGGTCGACGGCCGCCTTCACCTGCCCCTCGCGGACGCCCAGTTCCTCGGCGATCCTGCGCTCGATCGCCTGCTGGGCCTGCCGGGCCACCTGTTCGACTGGCGTGGTCACGAAGCCGGTCACCTTCTCCTTCAGAGCGTTCGCCGTACGCCCTGCATTCTGGCAGGTGCCGACGACGACACCCGGCCGCACCCGGGGCGGCCGGGCGTGGCGTGCCCGGGCCGGCCGCCGGCCGGGCGCCAACCGGGCCCGGGCGGTGCGGAGTTGCCGCCTCCCCGGCCGGCGGGTACGGCCGCTCCGGTCGTACCGGGGTGCCGATCCGCCCAGTTGGGGAATACGCCTGAACGAAAACGATCGACGCTGTACGCTGCCGGGCATGTGCGCTGCCGCCCGGATGCACCCCGACGAGCCGGTGGTCGACGCGGCCCTGGTACGGCGGTTGATCTCCGCCCAGTTCCCGCAGTGGGAGCGCCTTCCGATCACGCCGCTCGCCTCCGCCGGGGCGGACAACGCGATGTTCCGCCTCGGGCCCGAACTCGCTGTCCGGCTGCCCCGGGTGGCGTGGGCGGCCGGGGGCGTCCGGCGGGAGCAGCAGTGGCTGCCCGCGCTGGCGGCGCGGTTGCCGCTGCCGATCCCCGCCCCGCTCGCGGTCGGGCGGCCCGCCGCGGGCTACCCGTGGGAGTGGTCGGTGCTGCGCTGGATCGACGGCGTCAACCCGGCGGTCGGCGCCCTCGCCGCGCCCGCGGCCCTGGCCCGCGACCTGGCCGGCTTCGTCACCGCGCTGCGCGCCGTCGACCCGACGAACGCCCCGGCCGGGCACCGCAGCGTCCCGCTCGCCTCCCGGGACGGCGCGACCCGGGCGGCCATCGCCCAGCTCGCCGGCTCGGTCGACTCGGCGGCCGCGACCGCGCTCTGGGACAGGGCGGTCCGGCTGCCCGAGTACGCCGGCCCGCCGGTCTGGATGCACGGCGACCTCACCCCCGGCAACCTCCTGCTCTCCCGCACGGGCCGGCTCGCCGCCGTCATCGACTTCGCCCTGATGGGCGTCGGCGACCCGACGGCCGACCTGATCGCCGCCTGGAACCTGCTGCCGGCCTCCGCCCGCCCCGCCTTCCGCGCCGCGTTGCACGCCGATGACGCCACCTGGGCGCGCGGCCGCGCCTGGGCGTTCTCGATCGCCCTGGTGACGATCCCCTACTACCGCCACACCGACCCGGCCCTGACCGCCAACGCCCGCCACGTCGTCCGCGAGGTCCTGGCCGACCGCAGCGTCTAGGGCCTGTCCGGCTGCGATGCGCCGACGACGCCGACGGCCGCGAGCAGGTGGCGCACCAGGGGGTTGGGGTCGTTGCCGCGCCAGGCCACGGCGACTTCGGTGCGGGCGGTGCCGGGGTCGATCCGGCGGAAGGCCACGCCGCGCAGGCGCAGCTGCCGGATGCCCGCCGGGGCCAGCGAGACGCCCAGGCCGGCGCCGACCAGCGCGCACACCGTCTGCCATTCCACCGCGTGCTGCACGATCCGCGGGGTGAAGCCCGCGTCGGTGCACAGGCCGGTGATCCGGTCGTACAGCTGCGGCCCCTCTTCCCGGGGCAGCAGGACGAACGACTCGTCCGCCAACTGCGCGAGCCGGACGGTGCGCCGGCCGGCCAGGGGGTGGCCCGCCGGGAGCACGGCGACGAACGGCTCGCGCAGGACGGTGCGGAAGCGCAGTTCCGGCTCGTCCGCGGGAGCTTCGCGCAGCAGGCCGACGTCGATGGTCCGCTCGTGCAGGGCGGTGATCTGCGGTGCGCTGGTCAACTCCCGGACGTCCAGCCGCACGGCGGGGTGGCGCTGCCGGAAGGTGTCGAGCAGGCCGGGCAGGACGGTGAGGGCGAGGGAGGCGGAGAAGCCGATCCGCAGCCGGCCGGCCTCGCCGCTGCCGACGGCGCGGGCGGCGGCCAGCGCGTCAGCGAGGTCGGTGAGCGCCCGGCGGGCTGCGGGCAGGAGTTCGCGGCCGGCCGGGGTGAGGGTGACGCCGCCGGGGTCGCGGCGGGACAGCGGGTGGCCGACCTTCTCCTCCAGCCGCCGGATCTGCTGGCTGAGTGGTGGTTGGGCGATGCCGAGGCGGGCGGCGGCGTGGCCGAAGTGCAGTTCCTCGGCGAGCACGACGAAGGCGTGCAGCTGCGGCAGGGGGAGTTCGGGGCGCTCCATACCTGCAGGGATATCAGATCATGCGCTGTGCAGTGTTGGACGTATCCCCGCAGGCCACCTAGCCTTCCCGGCATGACGCACCCAACAGCCCCCACAGCGCGACGCGCGATCCTGAGCGGTTCGACCTTCGAGGAGCAGATCGGGTACGCCCGCGCCGTGGTGGACGGCGACTGGATCCACGTGTCGGGGACGACCGGGTTCGACTACACCGCCATGACCATCTCCGACGACGTGGTGGAGCAGGCCGAGCAGTGCCTGCGCAACATCGGGGCGGCGCTGGCCGAGGCGGGCAGCGGCTTCGCCGACGTGGTGCGGGTGCGCTACCTGCTGCCCGAGCGCGAGGACTTCGAGCCCTGCTGGCCGGTGCTGAGCCGCTGCTTCCGCGAGGTCCGGCCGGCCGCCACCATGCAGGTGTGCGGTCTCGCCGATCCCCGGATGCGGATCGAGATCGAGGTCACCGCCCGCCGCTCCGCTTCCTGATCGGCCCTGCTGAACCGCCGTCACCACCGGTGCCTGCTGTTGCTATGGTTCTCCCCGCCACTACGGGCGGGGGAGCGGAATTGGCACGGAACGTGATCGACGTCAGTGTGAGCCGTCGGGTGCTGTGGGTCGGTGGGGACGCGTACCCGCTGCAGCACATCGCCCGGGCACGGCAGTTGGTCTGGTGGCCGCCCAAGCGCTCGCGGACGATCATCCGGTTCGTCCGGCAGGTGTTCGGGCTGCTCTGCCTGACCACCTTCCTCGGCGCGCTGCTGAAGAACTCGGCCGACAAGACGCAGGCGGGGGCCGTGCCCGGGGTGCTGCTGCTGGCGGGCTTCGCCTTCTGCCTCTACCGGCTGGTCACCAAGCTGCGGCAGCGGGCGCTGTACAAGCTGGTCATCGAAACCTCCAACTCCGCGACCACTGCCGTGGTGAGCCACGATCCCCGGCAGATCGGCAGCCTGATCCAGATGATCATGGATGCGATCGACAACCCCCAGGCCGAGTTCGCCCTCCAGGTGGAGAACGTGCACATCGGCGACCGGATCAACCAGTACGGCGACCACAACATCGGGAAGCAGGTGGGCCGGTGAGCGGCAACATCCACTTCGGTGACTCCGTCACCCAGCACGGCGACCACAACATCGGCATCATCAAGCATCAGGGCCCGGCCGACCCCCAGGCCGAGCTCCGCGAACTCGTGGGCGCGGTGCAGGCGTTGCGCGGTCAAGTGCCGGCCGAGGACCGCGAAGTGCTGGACGAGTCGCTGGAGGCCATCGGGGGCGGCACCGACACCCCGCCGCCCGTCCTGCGGCGGGCGCTGCGGAACATCTCCGGCGTCGCCTCGCTGGTCACGGCGGGTGCCCCGGTGGTGGAGTCGGTCCGCCGGATCCTGGACTCGATCAACTCCTGACGCCCGGGTCCGCGGCGGCCGGCCGTTCCTGACGCCCGGGCCGGCTGCCGGGCTGCGACACGCCGCAGGGATGACCGGGTAAGAAACCTTCCCCGGTCAAGCCCTGCTGCTAACCTGACCCCATGAGCGGACTGCGCGAACGCAAGAAGGAACTGACCCGACAGGCCATCTCCGAAGCGGCCATCACGCTCTTCCTGGAGCACGGCTTCGACCGGGTGTCGGTGGCGGACGTCGCGGCCGCCGCCGACGTCTCCAAACCCACCCTGTTCTCCTACTTCGCCACCAAGGAGGACCTGGTCGTCCACCGCTTCGCCGACCACCAGGACCAGGCCGCACAGGTCGTCCGCGACCGGCTCCCCGGCGAACCGGTGCTCGACGCACTGCTGCGCGACTTCCTGACCGGCCTCACCCGCCGCGACCCGGTCACCGGCCTCAACGACCACCCGGCGGTACTCGCCTTCACCGCCCTGGTCTACGGCACCCCCAGCCTGGCCGCCCGGGTCGGCGAGTACGTGGCCCGCGCCGAACGCTCCCTGGCCGACGCCCTGCGCGAGGCCCCCGACCTGCCGCAGCCGCGCGAACTCACCGCGGCCCTGCTCGCCGCCCAGGTCACCGCCACCCAGCGCGTCCTCGCCCTGCACAACTGGCGCCGCATCCAGGACGACGGCCGCACCGCCGACGACCTGCACGCCGAGGCCGCCGACGACGCCACCCGCGCCTTCGGCCTCCTCGCCCACGGCTACGCCACCGGCACCGCCGGGAGCAGCGCCGGGAGCGCCACCGCCGCTGGCTAGGCTGACGCGCATGACGACGCGTCACCACGACTTCCAGGCCCTGCACAACTTCCGCGACCTGGGCGGCTACCCGGCCGCCGACGGACGGTCCGTACGGTGGGGCCTGCTCTACCGCTCCGACTCCCTCGGCAAGCTCACCTCGGACGCCGACCTCGACAAACTCCGGGCCCTCGGCATACGGACCGTGATCGACCTGCGCTACCCCTGGGAGATCGCCGCCAAGGGCCGGGTGCCCGAGCTCGACGGGCTGGAGTACCACAACCTCTCGATCGAGCACCGCCCGTACGACCAGGCCGAGATCGACCCCGGACTCGACCCCTGGCGCTACCTCGCCGACCGCTTCGCCGAGGTCGCCGAGGACGGGGTGAAGGAGATCCGCCAGGTCCTGGACGTGATCACCGCCGCCGAGGCCCCGGTGGTCTTCCACTGCGCCTCCGGCAAGGACCGCACCGGCCTCATCGCCGCCCTGCTGCTCACCCTGCTCGGCGTCGCCGAGGACGACATCGCCGCCGACTTCGCCCTCACCGAACTCGCCACCGCACAGCTCGCCGCCGACTGGCACGCCGCCCACCCCGGCCGCACCCTGCGCTGGCCCGGCTTCGGCCGCGCCCCGGAGACCGTCATCCGCCTCACCCTCGCCGACCTCGCCGCCCGCCACGGCTCCGTCGAGGCCTACCTCACCGGCACCCTCGGCATCGACCGCGAGCAGATCACCGCCCTGCGCACCCGCCTGCTCTCCGCCTGAGCCCTCAACCGCACGGCCCGTACGGCCCGCACCGCGACGACTCGGGGCGATAACTCGGTGGCGGGAAGGGACGGTTGCGAACGAGCATGTCGGTATGACCGAGCAACCTGTGCGATGGACCGAGGCGACCGTCTACCCCGACATGTGGGCCGACCCGGACGACGACCCCCGCAACAGCGACGGACCGAGCCCGGACGGCGAACCCGGCGCGATCCACGACTGTCTGACGAACTACCGGCTGACCCTGCGGATGAAGTGCCAGGGCCTGGACGCCGAACAGCTCGCACGGCGCTCGGTGCCGCCGTCGACGATGTCGCTGCTCGGGCTGGTCCGGCACCTCGCCGAGGTGGAGCGGGACTGGCGCAACTGGCTCACCGAGGACGAGCGGCTGCCGAAGCTGTACGGCGCGCGGGACGCGGACTTCGACGGGGCCGTCGCCGACCCGGCCGTGGTGGAGGCCGCGTTCCGCGACCTGGACCGCGAACAGGCGGCGACCGACGCCGCGTTGGCCGGCTACCCGGACCTGGGCGAGCGGGTCGGGCGGGGCCGGGTCGCGATCCGGGAGCTGCTGATGCACCGGATCGACGAGTACGCCCGCCACTGCGGGCACGCCGACCTGCTGCGCGAGTGCATCGACGGCCGGGTGGGCCAGTAACGGCCTCAGCGTCGGCGCGATCGGCCCGGGCGGCCTGGTCCGCCCGGGCGGCCGGCGCCGCCCTTGCCCGAGCGGGGCTTCGCCGTCGGCGCCGCCGCCACCGGGGAGGCCGTGGCGGGCCAGTGGGCCGGGCGCTTGAGGCCGTCCGGCAGGCGGGTGGCGGCGTCGCCGCGGGCGGCGTCGAGCTGGGCCTGGGTGAGGAAGAGGGCGGTGCTGAGGTCGGCGCCGGCCAGGTTGGTGTCACGCAGGTCGGCGCCGATGAGGTCGGCCAGCCGCAGGTCCGCCCCGGAGAGGTCGGCGGCGACGAGCAGGGCGCCGCGCAGGTTGGCGCCCTGCAGGTCGGCACCGCGCAGGCGGGCGCCGAAGAGGTCGCCGCCGCGGTGCTCGCGCCGGCGCGGGACGGACGCCCGGACCAGCTCGCTCGCCCGCAGCAGCAGCTCGCTGACCCGCTGCCGGTGAGCCGGGACGTCGACGGCGAGGATCTGCTCGGGGGTGCCGCCGGCCAGCCGGTCGGTCTCCTCCAGGGCCTGCCGCAGCTCGGCGTGGACGGCCCGGGCCGGGGCGAAGGCCAGCGCCTCGGTGAGGTAGCGGAGCAGTTCGTGCAGCTGCCGCACGATCGGGAAGACCTCGAACATCTGCCCGGCGCTGTCCGGTTCCTCGCGCCAGCTGCGGCCGCCGAAGGTCACCTGGGAGACCCGCTGCCCGGCGCCGAAGCAGTCGTAGACGGTGCAGCCCTGGAAGCCGCTGTCCCGCAGCCGCACGTGGATGCCGCAGCTGAAGTCGGCCTGCAGGTTGCGGCAGGGGGTGCCGGCCGCCTTGTTCACGGCGAAGTCGGTGCCCGCGGCGAACGGCAGGGCGACGCAGCAGAGCCCGAAGCAACTGCCGCAGTCGGAGTGGAGCGGGGTCGGCGCGGCCGCCGTGGGGTCCTGCGGCGACTCGGTCTCGCGCACGTTCCGGGGTCCTTCCACCAGCTGGGCGCCGGGGCGACGCCGTGAACCCGGAAATTCTACTGGGCTGGGCAGGCCGCCCTCGCATCGGTAAGATGCATAAGGCATCAGGGACTATTACACGTAGCGCACGGAACACGGGGTGGACAGCCATGACGGAGCCGGACATCAGAGAGCTGGTCCGGATGTGGGTCTCGGGCTGGACCGTCTCGCGCGGCGCCGCCGAGCCGGTGGACCAGCCGTGGGGCTGGACCATCGACGTCGGCGCACCCGACCGCGAGGTGGGCCGGCACGTGCTGCCCGAGCCGACCGAGGCCGAGGTCCGCAAGATCGCCGAGGCCACCACCGCGCCGACCACCTGGCTGAAGCTGTTCGCCGAGGACGCCATGGTGCGCCCCTGGCTCGGCCCGCGGTGGCGGCTGGACGGCCCGGCCTTCCTGATGACCGTCCCGCTCGCCCCCGAACGGCCCGTGGTCCCGGCCGGCCACACCGTGACCACCTGGGAGCGGGGCGGCGTCCTGCGGGTGCTGGTGCGCACCGAGGCCGGGCACCTGGCCGCCCGCGGCCAGGCGGGCCTGGCCGGCCCGGTGGCCGTGCCGGACCAGATCACCACCGCGCCCGAGTTCCGCCGCCGCGGCCTGGGCGCCGTGGTGATGCGGACGCTGCAGTCCGCCGCGTACGAGGCGGGCGCCCGCACCGGCGTGCTGGTCGGCACCCCGGAGGGCCGGGCGCTCTACACCGCGCTCGGCTGGACCACCCACTCCCCGATGGCGAGCCTGGTCCTGGAGCCGGAGTCCGGAGTGTCCTAGCAGTTCAGCTGTACGGCAGCAGCTCGGCCCGCTTCGGCGGGCGGCCGTCGCCGGAGGAGCGGCCGGTGAGCCGGCGGCCGATCCACGGACCGAGGTGACTGCGCAGCCAGCGGGCGTCGTCCCGCAGCCGCTCGGTGAGGCCGGGCGGGGCGGCGGCGGGCAGCGGGGCACGCCAGTCGAAGGCGGCGGGGCGGCCGAGTGCTTCCAGTACGCCTTCGGCGACCCGCCGGTGGCCCTCGGGGGACAGGTGCAGGCGGTCCTCGGCCCAGAGCCGCCGGTCGTCGAAGCAGGGCGCGGAGAAGAGGTCGACGACGACGATGCCGTCCTGTCGGCCGAGCTCCTGCACGAAGGCCTTCATCCGCAGGATGGTGGGCAGCAGCCGGGCGCTGCCGGCCATCCGCCGGGTGGGGTCGGTGCTGGTGAACAGGACGACGGTGGAACCGGCGGCGCGCAGTTCGCGCACGCAGTCGCCGAGCAGCCGCTCGACCCGGTCGATGTCGCAGCCGGGGCGCAGCACGTCGTTGAGGCCGCCGGCCAGGGTGACGAGTTCGGCGCCCATGGCGGCGGCGGGGGCCAGCTGCTCGGCGTGGATCTGGCCGATGAGCTTGCCGCGGACGGCGAGGTTGGCGTACCGGAAGCCGCCGTCCGCCGGCCCGAACTGCCCCGCCTGCCCCGACTGCCCTGCCGGTTCCGCCCGCTCCGCGTGTTCCGCCGCCAGGGCCCGGGCGACCCGGTCGGCCCAGCCCTGGTAGTGGCCGTCGGGCAGCAGGTCGTCGCACATGCCCTCGGTGAAGGAGTCACCGACGGCGACGTAACTGGCGTAACTGCGGATGGTGGTGGGCACGGACTGGTCTCCGCTCTCCTGGGTTGGCTTCGCGGTCCGACGATCGTACGACCGCGCTCGCAGCACCCGGCAGCGAGGGCCCGCGAGAACCGACGCGAGGCCCTGACCACGGCGCTCATCGCGCGCCGACCGCTCGTTTACCGGCCCGCGCCATGCTCGT
This sequence comes from Streptomyces sp. 1114.5, assembly GCF_003635085.1. Lineage (NCBI taxonomy): Bacteria > Bacillati > Actinomycetota > Actinomycetes > Kitasatosporales > Streptomycetaceae > Streptomyces > Streptomyces sp. 1114.5. The sequence goes on along the minus strand of NZ_RBXE01000001.1, from coordinate 3,414,123 downwards.
GTCCACGGGGGCGGCGGCCGGCGACGGGGGCCTTGCCGCCGCCCCACCCCTGCTCCCACCCCCGCTCAGCCGTCACCCCGCGACGGCCGCTGCCTCGCCCTCCGCCTTCCGGGGCGTGAACCAGTGCGCGCGCACCGCGTCGGTGGGCCGCTGCTCGCCGAGGGCGGACAGGCCCCACTCCCCCAGTGCCGCTATGACCGGCCGCAGTTCGCGTCCGCGTCCGGTCAGCTCGTAGACCGTCGCGTTGGCGGGCCGTTCCAGTCGGCGCCGCTCGACCAGGCCCTCGCCCTCCAGCTGCTTGAGCCGGGCGGCCAGGATGTCGGTGGAGACGCCGGGCAGGTCGGCGTGCAGGTCGGTGTAGCGGCGCGGGCCGCCGAGGAGTTCACGGACGATCAGGAGGCTCCAGCGTTCCCCCACCGCGTCCAGGGCGCGGGCGACGGCGCAGTACTGGTCGTAGCTTCGGCGTGACATGTGGATCAGCATAGCCAAGAGGTTGGACTTTCCAAGTGCCAACTTGGTAGAACAAAGCAGAAGCAGCGGAGCGGTGGTGACGGTCGGGAGGCCGCAGATGGAGTTTCGGCAGTCCAGCAAGCTGAATGACGTGTGCTACGAGATCCGCGGCCCGGTGGTCGACCAGGCCAACGCGCTGGAGGAGGCCGGGCACAGCGTGCTGCGGCTGAACACCGGCAACCCGGCGCCGTTCGGCTTCGAGGCGCCCGAGGAGATCCTCCAGGACATCATCCGCAACCTGCCCAAGGCGCACGGCTACAGCGACTCGCGCGGCATCCTGCCGGCCCGCCGCGCGGTGGTGCAGTACTACCAGCAGCGCGGGGTCCAGGGCGTCACCGTCAACGACGTCTACCTCGGCAACGGCGTCTCCGAGCTGATCCAGATGGCCGTCACCGCGCTGGTGGACGACGGCGACGAGGTGCTCGTGCCGATGCCCGACTACCCGCTCTGGACGGCCGTGGTGCGGCTGGCCGGTGGCAAGGCCGTGCACTACCTGTGCGACGAAGAGGCCGAGTGGTACCCGGACCTGGACGACATCGCCGCCAAGATCACCGCCCGCACCAAGGCGATCGTCGTCATCAACCCCAACAACCCCACCGGCGCCGTCTACCCGAAGGAACTGCTGGAGGGCATCCTCGACCTCGCCCGCCGCCACCAGCTGATGGTCCTGGCCGACGAGATCTACGACAAGATCCTCTACGACGACACCGAGCACCACTGCCTGGCCGCCCTCGCCGACGACGTGCTCACCCTCACCTTCAACGGGCTCTCCAAGGCCTACCGGGTGGCCGGCTTCCGCAGCGGCTGGCTGGTCGTCTCCGGGCCCAAGCAGCACGCCACCGACTACCTGGAGGGCCTGACCATGCTCTCCGGCATGCGGCTGTGCCCCAACGTGCCCGCCCAGTACGCCGTCCAGGCCGCGCTCGGCGGCCACCAGTCCATCAACGACCTGGTGCTGCCCGGCGGCCGGCTGACCGAGCAGCGCGACATCGCGGTCAAGGCGCTCAACGAGATCCCCGGCGTCAGCTGCGTCAAGCCCAAGGGCGCGCTGTACGCCTTCGCCAGGCTCGACCCGGCCGTCCACCGGATCGTCGACGACGAGCGGTTCGTGCTGGACCTGCTGCTGCGCGAGAAGATCCACGTCGTCCAGGGCACCGGCTTCAACTGGCCGCGCCCGGACCACTTCCGCTTCGTCACCCTGCCCCGCGCCGACGACCTGGAGACGGCCATCAACCGGATCGGTCGCTTCCTGGCGACGTACCGCCAGGTCTGATCCGTAGGCTCGGCCCATGACCGTCCTGCGTTCCGTCGCCCTGTTCCTGCTCGCCGCGCTCGCCGAGATCGGCGGCTGCTGGCTGGTCTGGCAGAGCGTGCGCGAGCAACGGCCGTGGTGGCTGGCCGGGGTGGGGGTGGTGGCGCTCGGGGCGTACGGCTTCGTCGCGGCCCTGCAGCCGGACAGCCACTTCGGCCGGGTGCTGGCCGCGTACGGCGGGGTGTTCGTGGCCGGCTCGCTGCTGTGGGGCGTGCTGGTGGACGGCTTCCGGCCGACCCGCTACGACGTGCTGGGCGCGCTGGTCTGCCTGGCCGGGGTCGCCGTGATCATGTACGGGCCGCGCCGCTGAAGCAGCGGGCCCCGGCGCCGAGGTCTCCTCGACGCCGGGGCCCGGTACGGGCGTTCGGGGACTACCAGCCCCAGCCGCCGCCCTCGCCGTCGTCGTCGCGGCCCGAGTCCCAGCCCTCGCCGACCTTGCGCAGGATCGAGTAGTTGTCGATCTGCGTGCCGTCCTCGGCCAGCGCGGTGACCTTCATGACCGACTTCTGGCCCAGGCGCGCCGGGGTGACGTCGACCTTGATGAAGGAGTAGCCGGTGTAGCGCACCCGCGACCACTGGATGGTCTCGGGGACCTTCACCCGGCCCTTGCCCCAGTAGTAGGTCTTGACCTCGTCCTGGTGGTTCTCGTGCCCCTCGTAGGTGTCCGGCACGTCGAACTTGTACAGGCTGCGACCGGCCGCACCCGCGGTCACGTAGACCACGCCGTCCTTCTCGGGCTCGATGGTGGCGCCGCTCGGCACCTGCTTCGAGACCTTGTTGCCCAGGATGGCGTCGGTGCGCTCGTAGATGTGGTTGTGGCCGTTGATGACCAGGTCCACCCGGTACTTCTCGAACAGCGGCACCCAGGCCTCGCGGACACCGCCCTCGGAGGCGTGCGCGACGGTGGTGGAGAAGGCGCAGTGGTGGAAGAAGACCACGACGAAGTCGACGGTCTCGTCGCTGCGCAGGTCCTTGAGGGTGCGCTCCAGCCACGCGGTCTGCTTGTTCGCCGAGACGCCCAGGTTGGCCGGGATCTCGTAGGAGACGTCGTTGGCGTCCAGGGAGATGACGCCGACGTTCTTGTAGCGGAAGGTGTAGACGCCGGGGACGGCGCGCGGGTCCGGCCCGTTGTTCGGCAGGAAGAAGCGGGCGTTCTCGCCGCCGTAGCCGTTGGGCGAGTACCAGGCCTCGACGTCGTGGTTGCCGTAGGCGACCATCCACGGGATCTCGGCGGCGACCGTCTCGGTCTGCACCAGGAAGTCGTCCCAGGTCTTCGCGTTGAAGACGGACTTGTCCGGGTCGGTGCCGGAACCGGCCGGGTCGGCGTAGCAGATGTCGCCGGCGTGCAGGTGGAAGGCCGGCTTCTGGGCCTTGATGATGTGGTCGTTGCCCGCCGCGTGCGAGCTGACGCCCTGGTCGCCGAAGGCGGTGAAGGTGAACGGCTCGTACACCTTGCCCCAGCGGTGGTCGCGGGAGGGCGCGGTGCGGAAGGTGTGCAGGGTGGAGATCTGCTGCTGCGAGGCCGGGTCGAAGCCCTCGTGGCCGACACCGTAGTAGTAGGTGGTGTCGGGGTGCAGGTCCTCCAGCGCCACGTGCAGGTAGTACTGGTCCACCGGCTGGCCGGTCGGGGTCAGCGCCGGGGTGTGCAGGGCGCGGACCTCGGCCTGGACCTTGTGGCTCAGCTCCCACGGGTGCTTGCCGAAGCGCAGGAAGGGCTTCTTGACCGGCGCCGGGACCTGCCAGGAGACGCGGAACTGGGTGTCCGGCTCGGGGCCGAACTGGAGGTGACGGCCGATCGGCGCGACCAGCGCGCCGTCGATGCCGTCCGTCGTGCCGCCCGTCAGCAGCTGCGGACCGGCGGGAGCGGCGAAGGCGGTACCGCTGCCCAGAGCACCGCCGACGGCGACGGCGCCGACGGTCACGGCCCCGGCGCGCAGCATCCGGCGGCGGGAGAAACGGGCCCGCAGGTACTCGTGCTGCTCGGCCATGCTCATGCTGTCGGCGAGCTTGGCCGGCACGCCCATGTTGGGGATATCCATGCGCGGGACTCTGTCAGCGGTGCGTGGATCGAACACGACCGCGGGGTGAACGGGCCGCAGCGCATCCCCCATTCGAACACCAATGTTCGACCATGGTTCGGTAAAGGACGTGTCCACGTCGACCCGACGCCGGATCATGGCCCCGGCCGGACCGGCTCGCTGAGGGTGCTTCGGGTCCGGCCCTCCGGAGGAGGAACGTGCCGCAGGGTCAGGACGGTTCGTCCCACTGCGTGGCGGTGCGGTTCCCGGTGCCGTCGCAGGTGCGGCAGATCTCGTCCCGGTAGGCGTGCTTGGCGCCGGTCGCATCCACCCGGTAGCGCACGTACACGCCGGTGCCGTCGCACAGGAAGCAGTTGCCGCCCCCGCCGCCCACCTCGGTGGTGCCGGTGCCCTGGCAGGTGCGGCAGCTGAGGCCGGCGGTCCGGCCGGTGCCCGCGCAGATGCGGCAGACCGTCGTCATCGTCTTCCTCCCTCGCGCGGAACCTGCTCGACGCCACCGGTCATGGTAGTGGTGCGGGTGGCGGAGCGGTCCTCGGGTGACGATCGGACGGCCCGACGATCAGACGAATCAGACGACCCGACAGCCCGACGGTCAGTCGGGCAGCGCCTCGCGGACCCGGCGGGAGACCGAGATCAGCTGGAGGTCGAGAAGACCGGGCGGGTCGGCGAGGCCCGGGCCGCCCGCCTGCACCCAGGCGGCTATGTCGTCGATCATCTCGTCCATCAGCACGAAGCCGAGCCAGACCGGCCGGCCGCCCGCCGCCCGGCCCTCGCTGGAGGGGCCGACCACCACCACGTTCGACTGGGTGCACACGTCCAGGCACTTGACGGCCCGGACCCGGCCCGCCGAGCCCACCGCCGTCCGCAGCCGCTCGTACTGCCCCGCGTGGTCGACGCCGGGGTGCTTCGCCTCGGTGCCGCAGCAGCATCCGCGGCAGACGGTGACGGTCACCGGGGAGGCGGCGCCCCGCTTCCGGTCACCGGCCCGTTCGCTGCTCCGTTCACTGCCCCGGGCGGCACCGTCGCGGTCGCGGTCTCGGCGGCTCATCGGTTCCTGGTACCCCTCGTGGTCGGCGGCGCGCTCTGCACCCGCACTGTACCCGCCGGCCGGGGGCCGCCCGACCGGCCGGTGACAAGCGAGTGCACGAATTCCGCTCCACCGCGTTTCGGAAATACCTCCGATACGCGGTGGAGCGGAATTCGAAATGTCGGCGACTCTCATCTGACGGAATTTCGGCAATTTCTGCGCAAAGCATGGACGGGCGCGAAACCTGGCAGTAACTTACCTGCGAGTAGCTGTGGCCCGGCTCGGCACGACCCCCACCCGTCGTTTCTCTCCCCCAGGAGGAACCGTGCTCCGCCCTGCCCGGAAATCCCGGCACCTCCGGAATTCCACCGCCCTCGCCGCGGTCGCCCTCGGTGCCGCACTGGCACTCACCTCGACCAGCGCCCAGGCCGCCACCCCCGCCCCGAAGCACTACGTGGCGCTCGGCGACTCCTACGCCGCCGGCGCCGGCGTGCCCGGCCAGTCGGCCGGCCTCTGCCTGCGCTCCGACCACAACTACGGCCACCTGGTCGCCGCAGCCCTCGACGCCGGCGCGTACACCGACGTCACCTGCGCCGCCGCCAAGGTCAAGGCGATGACGCAGCCCCAGTACGACGCCTTCATCAGGGTCAACGACCCCCAGCTGGACGCGCTGACCCCCGACACCGACCTGGTCAGCCTCGGGATCGGCGGCAACGACCTCGCGGCCAGCGACCTCGGCCTCGGCGAACTGGTCGCCACCTGCATCGCCGGAGCGGTCGTCAACCCGCTCGGCACGCCCTGCAAGGACGTCTACCACCACGGCTACTGGGACTGGCGCACCTGGTCCTGGCAGTACGGCAACGACGACCTCGCCGAGCGGATCACCGACACCATCGCCCCGCAGATCGCCACCACCCTCCGGCAGATCCACGCCAAGGCGCCCAGGGCCAAGGTGCTGCTGGTCGGCTACCCCTCCGTGCTGCCCGCCGACGGCTCCACCTGCATCCTGCGCCAGCCGGTCACCCCGGGCGACGTCGAGTACATGCACGGCGTCCTCGACAAGCTGAACGCCGCGCTCAAGGCCACCGCGGCGGCCGGCGGCGCGACCTACGTCGACACGGCGACGCCGACCCGCGGGCACGACGTCTGCTCGGACGACCGCTGGATCGAGGGCGCACTGCCCGGCTCGCCCGCCGTGCCGTTCCACCCGAACGCGACCGGCGAGAAGGTGATGGCCGACGCGGTGCTCGCCGCGCTGCGCTGATCCCGGGTACCCCGAGGGGCGGCGACCAGACCCCGGTCACCGCCCCTCGGTCCCGCCTGACCGTGCGTCGCTACTCGGACTCGGCCGCGGCGCCGGCCGCCAGCCCGGCCGACCACTTCTCCTCGACGTTGCCGAACTTCCAGTAGGCGATCGCCGCGGCCCAGGTGAGCACGAACAGTCCGACGATGGCGTAGCCGACGAAGTTGAGGTCCAGCGCGCCGATCCAGGCGACCGGCCCGCTGGTGATGTCCAGCTTCTCGCCGAGCAGGCCGATCAGCTCGATCGAGCCGATGACCAGCGCCACCAGCACCGAGAGCCCGGTGACGGTCAGGTTGTAGTAGATCTTGCGGACGGGCTTGGAGAAGGCCCACTCGTACGCGAAGTTCATGAACGAGCCGTCGATGGTGTCCAGCAGGCTCATCCCGGCCGCGAACAGGATCGGCAGCGTGAGCAGCGCGTACCAGGGCAGCGAGAAGGCCGCCGCGCCGCCCGCCAGCACCAGCAGGGACACCTCGGTGGCGGTGTCGAAGCCCAGGCCGAACAGCAGGCCCACCGGGTACATGTGCCACGGCTTGGTGACGGCCCGGGTGACCCGGCCGAGGATGCGGTTCATCAGCCCGCGCCGCTCCAGCTGGCGCTCCAGCTCGGCCTCGTCGTACTCGCCCTCGCGCATCTTGCGGAAGACCTTGAGGATGCCGTTGAAGGCGCCCAGGTTGATCAGGCCGAGGAGCAGCAGGAAGGTGCCGGAGACGGTGACGCCGATCAGGCCGGTCATCTCGTGCAGCGTCGAGTCGTCGGCCTCGACCTGGTCGGCCAGCGAGCGGATGCCGAAGGCCAGCAGCGCGCAGAGGCCGAAGACGATCGAGGAGTGCCCGAGCGAGAACCAGAAGCCGACCGACAGCGGCCGCTTGCCCTGGCCCATCAGCTTGCGGGTGGTGTTGTCGATCGCGGCGATGTGGTCGGCGTCGAAGGCGTGCCGCATGCCGAGGGTGTAGGCGGTCAGGCCCATGCCCGCACCGAACACCTGGCCGCCGACGTCGTAGCGCTCGGGCGCGACCAGCGCGAGCAGGGTGAACCAGCCGATGACGTGCAGCGCGAGGATGAACCCGCCCATTCCGGCCAGGCGCATCCACTCCTCACGGGTGAGCCGGTCGCGCCAGCGGGGGGCGGTCATCTTGGTGTCCTTTCGGCGGAGCAGGCGGAGCCGGGCCATCTTTCCGTCTGGACGCACGCAGTTGCAAGTCATACGCAATTACGGTTCAGTTTCCGCCCGCCGCGAGATCGTCACAACCCGTACAGTGCTTCGTCACCTCCCAGGGCTGTCACCGGTCGCTCTACGCGCGGATACTCACGTTCTACGCGCGAAAACTCGGGCGCCGACAACCTCAACTCCCCACGGAGGAACGGCACATGACGATCCGTATTCGAACCGTCGCGGCTCTCTCCGGCGCGGCGCTGCTCGCCGCCGGCCTCACCACCCTCGCCCCGGCCGCCACCGCCGCCACCGCCGCGACCGCCGCCCCGGCCTCCGCCACCGCCGTGCACACCCTGAGCACCACGCCCCACCGGGTGCTGTTCGACAACAGCAAGGCCGAGACCGCCGGCAACGCCGACTGGATCATCAGCACCAGCCAGCCCGACCCCCTCGCCCAGAACCCCAGCCCCACCACCGAGAAGAGCTGGACCGGCGCGCTCTCCGCCTGGGGCGTCGCCCTGCAGAAGACCGGCCAGTACAGCCTCAAGACCCTCCCGTCCGGCTCCACCATCACCTACGGCACCGGCGGCGCGCTCGACCTCGCCAACTTCGACACCTTCGTGATCCCGGAACCGAACATCCGGCTGAGCGCGGCCGAGAAGACCGCGGTCATGACCTTCGTCCGGAACGGCGGCGGGCTCTTCCTGATCTCCGACCACACCGGCAGCGACCGCAACAACGACGGCTGGGACTCGCCGAAGATCATCAACGACCTGCTGACCAGCAACGGCGTCAACAACAACGACCCGCTCGGCTTCTCGGTCGACCTGCTCAACATCACCACCGACAACCCGCGCGCCATCAACGACGCCACCGACCCCGTCCTGAACGGCTCCTTCGGCACCGTCACCGGCTCGATCCTGCGCAACGGCACCACCTTCACCCTCAAGCCCGCCGACAACCCCTCGGTCAAGGGCCTGGTCTACCGGACCGGCTACAGCGGCAACACCGGCGCCTTCTTCGTCACCAGCACCTTCGGCTCCGGCCGGGTCGCCGTCTGGGGCGACAGCTCCCCGATCGACGACGGCACCGGCCAGTCCGGCAACACCCTCTACAACGGCTGGGACGACCCGGCCGGCACCGACGCCGCCCTCGCCCTCAACGCCACCGCCTGGCTGAGCAAGGCCTGACCGCCGCGGGGCCCTCGCCGGGAAAGCCGCGGGGCCCTCGCGCGCGGCCCTCGCCAGGAAAACGGCCGGTTCCTCCCCTAGGGTCGGAATGCCGACGCCCGCGGCGGGTACGGGTGCCCCGTCCCCGCCGCGGGCCCGCCGGCGCCCACCCGGCCCGGGACCCGATGGGAGCGGCCATGCCGTCGTACCCCTTCCACACCACCCGCGAGGACGTCCGCATCCCGCTGCCCGACGGCACCCGGCTGGCCGCCCGGCTGTGGCGGCCGGTCGGCGACGAACCCGTCCCCGCCCTGCTGGAGTACTCCGCCGGCCGCCTCACCGACCGCACCGCCGCCGAGGACGCCCGCCGCCACCCCTGGTACGCCGGCCACGGCTACGCCGCCCTGCGGGTCGACACCCGCGGACACGGCAACTCCGACGGCACCCCCGGCGAGCCCGGCGGCGAGCAGGAGCTGGCCGACGGCGCCGCCGTCGTCGACTGGCTCGCCCGCCGCCCCTGGTCCACCGGCCGGGTCGGCCTGCTCGGCACCGGCGCCGCCGGCACCACCGCACTGCGGCTGGCCGCCCGGGCCCCGGACACCGTCGGCGCCGTGGTCACCGCCTGCCCCGAAGGCGGCCACCGGCTCGGCGGCGCCGTACTCGCCGCCGACCTGCACACCCGGCTCACCGCCCTCGTGGCCGACGCCGCCCTGCCCCCGGACCCGCGCCACGTCGGCGACGCCTGGCGCAGCCGCTGGCTGGCCCGCATGGAGGCCCTGGAGCCGCCCGTCGACGCCTGGCTCGCCGCCGGCGACAGCACCGTGCCGGTCTCCGCGCCGGTGCTCGCGATCTCCGCCTGGGACGACCCGTCCTGCTCCTTCGTCCTGCGCCTGCTCGCCGAATCCCCCACCGCACGCGCCGTGATCGGCCCCTGGCCGCACGGCCTGCCCGAGGACGTCCTGCCCGAGACCCTGCGCTGGTGGGACCACTGGCTGCGCGGCATCGACACCGGCGCCGCCAAGGAGCCCGCCCTGCGCAGCCGGATCGGCACCCGCTGGACCGGCGACGACACCTGGCCCTCCCCCGACGTCCGGCCGATCCACTACGGCCTGGACGGGCCGCTGCGCACCGCCGGCACCGCCGCCGACGACCGCTACGTCCACGTCCGCTCCCCGCAGCACACCGGCCTCAACGCGGGCGCGTACGTCCCGCGCGGGCGCCCCGCCGACCAGCCGCCCGACCAGCGCGAGGAGGACGGCCGCTCGGTCTGCTTCGACTCCCAGCCGCTGCCCGAGCCGGTCGAACTGCTCGGCGCCCCGACCGTCCGGCTGCGCCTGCGGGAGGGCGGGCCCGCCCCGCTGGTCGTCGTCCGACTCTGCGCGGTCGGCCCGGACGGCACCTCGGAGCTGGTCACCCGGGGCGTCCTGGTCGCCGACGGCCCGGACGCCGAGGTCGAACTGGCGGCCTGCGCCCGGACGATCCCGGCCGGGCACCGGCTGCGGCTCGCCTTCTCCTCCGTCTACTGGCCGTGGGTGTGGCCCCCGGCCCGGACCACCGGGTACGCCCTCGACCCGTCCCGCTCCACCCTGAGCCTGCCCGTCCGCCACCTGGCCGCCGACGTCGGCGCCGCCCCCGTCACCTTCGAGACGCCCACCCTGCCCGAGCCGCTCGACATCCACCTCACCGAGCCGCTCACCGCCCGGCCCGAACGCCTCACCGTCCACGACATCGGCCGTCACGAGTGGCGCACCGAACTCTCCCCCGCCACCGACGGCACCCGCACCCACCCCGACGGCCTGGTCCGCGACGAACACACCGTCACCGCCTACCGCATCCTCACCGACACCCCGCTCAGCGCCCAGGCCCGCACCGACCACACCGTACGGCTGGAGCGGCCCGACATCGGCTGGGACGTCACCGTCCAGACCCGCACCCAACTGCGCTGCGACGCCGGGCACTTCCTCAGCATCGTGCAACTGCGGGCGCTGGAGGCCGGGTCGGTGGTGTTCACCCGGGAGTGGCAGCACCGGGTCGCCCGCGAAGGATCCTGACCGATCCCCACCGAGGGCCGGAACGCGGGCCCGGCCGCGGGCCGATCGCGAAAAAGGCTTGCGCAGCGGGCCGTTCAGGCGGAAAGATCATCCCCGACCGAGACACCGCCCGAGGAGGTGAGACCCATGACCGCTGGACCCACGTGGGTGCTCCCCCTTTCCGTCACGGTCGGCGACTGACGTAGCCGTCGCCGGGAGCGCCGCATCATCACAGGCACTTCCGAAAGGCGACCCGCCATGTCCTCTTCTTCTTCCTTCCGCTTCACCTCCGAGTCGTCCTCGAACGGCATCGTCGAACGCGAGTTCACCGTGGGCGACGTCCCCGGAGTCCTCTGGTCGCCCGCCTCCGGCGCCGACCGCGCGCCCCTGGTCCTGATGGCCCACGGCGGCGGCAACCACAAGAAGCACCCCGCGATGTCCGGCCGCGCCCGGCTGCTGGTCGCCGGCAGCGGCTACCACGTCGCCGTCCTGGACGCCCCCGGCCACGGCGACCGGCCCCGCACGGCCCACGACGAGGCGGAGATCGCCGAGCTGTTCCGGGCCAGGGCCGCCGGCGAGCCGGAGGGCCCGATCGTCGTCCGCTACAACGACCACCTGGCGGAGCTCGCCGTCCCCGAGTACCGGGCCGCCCTGGACGCCCTCCAGGAGCTGCCCGAGATCGGCGCCGACGGACGGGTCGGCTTCTGGGGCCTCAACATGGGCACCGCGATCGGACTGCCCTTCGTGGCGGACGAACCCCGCATCACCGCCGCGGTCTTCGGCCAGCACTGGCCCGACACCCTGGCCGAGAAGGCGAAGCGGATCACCATCCCGATCGAGTACGACATGCAGTGGGACGACGAGCACATCTCCCGTGAGGACGGCCTCGCCCTGTTCGACGCCTTCGCCTCGACGGAGAAGTCCCTGCACGTGAACTCGGGCCGGCACAAGGAACTGCCCCGCTTCGAGGCCGACAGCGGCGCCCGCTTCCTGGCCCGCCACCTCGGCGCTGCCTGACCCCCTGTGGCGCCCGCCGGCGCCCGCCGGCGCCCGGCCTTCGCGGCCGGGTGCCGGCGGGCGGGCGCCGCGGGAACCCGGACGGCGGAAATTATGGACCGTCAGGTCAAGAACCTGCTACCGTCCTGACATGGCCCGACCCCGCACCTTCGAGACCGACGCCGTGGTGGAACGCGCGATGCAGGCGTTCTGGACGCTCGGGTACGCCAACACCTCGCCGGCGGCGCTGGCCGAGGCGACCGGCGTGGCGAAGGGGAGCCTGTACAACGCCTTCGGGAGCAAGCGTGAACTGTTCGTGCTCGCACTCGAACGGTACGACCGGCTCGGTGCGGAGTTCGCCGCGGAGCTCCTGGCGCGGCCCGGAACCACCCGGGAATGCCTCCGGGCGTTCCTGCATGACAGCGTTCAGTCCGACCTGACCCACCCCGTCCGCCGCGGCTGCCTGGCCGTCAACACGGCGGTCGAACTGTCCGGCCACGACCCGGAGATCGCCCGCGCGGTGCGCCGCGCCGTGGAACGGACGATGGCCGCGCTGGAGTCCCGGATCACCCAGGGCATCCGGGACGGCGACGTACCCCTCGACCTCGACCCGCGTGCCACCGCCGAGTACCTGATGAACACGATCGCCGGGCTGCGGGTGATGGCCCGCTCCTACGACGCGGCGACCCTGCTCCGCATCGCCGACACCGCACTGACGGTGCTCGGCCCGGCCTGACCCCGCCCTTCCCGCCGCCCGAGGCACGCCCGGACGGGCCCCAAGCGGGCCCCGAGCGGGCCCCGAGGGCGGCCGCACCATGCCCCAGTTCTGGACCTACAGTTCAAGAAAGAAGCGCCCCATGGACCTCCAGCTCACCGGCAAGACCGCAGTCGTCACCGGCGCCAGCCGCGGCATCGGCCTGGCCGTCGCCGAAGCCCTCGCCGCCGAGGGGGTGCGCGTGCTCGGCGCGGCCCGCACCGTGACACCGGAGCTCGACAAGGTCGCGGCGGCGACCGTGTCCGCGGACCTGTCCACCCCCGAGGGCGTCGAGGCCGTCGTCGCGGCGGCACTGTCGGAACTGGGCGGCATCGACATCCTGGTGAACAACGTCGGCGCCGGCGACGCCCAGCACCTCAGCCTCGGCGGCTTCCTCGACGCCGACGACGACCAGTGGCGCCGGATGCTGGACCTCAACCTCTTCAGCACGATCCGCACCACCCGCGCCGCACTGCCGAGCCTGATCGAGCGCCGCGGCGCGATCGTCAACATCTCCTCGATCAACGCCCGCGTCCCCGCGAGCGGCCCGGTCGGCTACAGCGAGGCCAAGGCGGCTCTGAACACCCTGACCAAGCGGCTCAGCGAGGAGTTCGGCCCCCGGGGCGTGCGCGTCAACACCGTCTCCCCCGGAGTGACCGGCAGCCCCCTGTGGCGCGGCCCGGACAGCTTCGGCGCCAAGGTCGCCGCCGCCAACGGCGTCGGACTCGACGACCTGCTGTCGACCCTGCCCCAGCAGTTCCAGATGGCCTCGCCCCGCATCACCGAACCCGAGGAGGTCGCCGCCCTGGTCACCTTCCTGGTCTCCGGCGCCGCGGCCAACATCATCGGCGCCGACCTGGTGATCGACGGCGGCACCATCAAGACCGCCTGACCGGACGGCGACGGCTCCGCCCGGCCGTGCGCCCCACGGGAGGCGGCGGCCGGGCGGGGACGCGGGCCGTCCGGTCAGGCGTGGTGGTCCGGACGAGGCATGGTCGGCCGGATCAGGCGTGGCCGGCCGGATCAGGCGTGGCCGGCCAGGACCTCGCCGATCACGTGCCGGGCGATGCCCGCCATCCGGGGGTTGCTCCCGCGGTAGTAGTCCAGCTCCAGCAGGGCGACGGACAGCGCCCAGCCCCGCCCGCGGGCCCAGGCCGCGTCGTCGGCGCCCACCGACGCCCGGAAGGCGCCGCGGGCCGAGGCCGGGAGCACGTACCAGGCGGTGATCAGGTCCACCGCCGGGTCACCGAGGCCCGCACAGCCGAAGTCGATCACGGCGCTCAACCGCCCACCTCCGTCCACCAGCAGGTTGCCCGGCTGCAGGTCGGCGTGGATCCAGACCGGCGGGCCGGAGTGCGGCGGGGCACCGAGCGCGGCCTCCCAGACGGCGGTCACCGCCCGGGCGTCGACGGTGCCGGCCAGCGCCGCGATCGCACGCCGGACGACGCCGTCCCGGTCGGGCAGCGACTCGCTCCGGTAGGAGGCCGGGCCGCCGGCCGGGTCCAGCCGGCGCATGGCGGTCACGAAGGACGCCAAGTCCGCTGCCAGCGCTGCCGGTTCGTCCACCTGACCGGCCACCGGGTTCACGCCGTCGAGCCAGCGGAGCACCGACCAGGGCCACGGGCAGCCGTCCACCGGCCCGCCCAGGGCCAGCGGCACGGGCACCGCGACCGGCAGCCCGGGGGCGAGGCGCCGCAGCCAGAGGTACTCCTTCCGCACGTCCTCGACCGCCCCCGGGATCCGCGGGATCCGCACCACCAGCTCCGCACCCAGCCGGTACATCGCGTTGCTGGTCCCGACGGTGGCCACCGGCTCGACCGGCAGGCCGGCCCAGTGCGGGAACTGCCCGGCGACCATCCGGCGCACCAGCGCCGCGTCGAGGTCGAGTTCGTTCGCGTGCATCCGGCGGCGAGCGGGGGAGTCCGACATGACGCCCGACCCTGCCACCGACGACCGCCCCCGGCAAGCGCTTTACGCGCTCAGCGCGTTCCCGACACGCCCTACACGGCGCCCGCGGCGATGAGGGCGGGCAGCTCGCGCATGTCCGTGAAGACCACGGTGCCCGGCCCCTCCAGCCACTCCGCCGGGGTGATGCCGCCCGCGTAGCCGAGCGCGCGCATTCCGGCGGCTCGGGCGGCCTGGACGCCGGGCCGGCTGTCCTCGACCACGACGCAGGCGGCCGGGTCGACGCCCATCGAGCGGGCGGCGTGCAGGAACAGGTCGGGGGCGGGCTTGCCCCGGCCGACCTCGGTGGCGCTGAAGATCCGCCCGGCGAAACGGTCGTGGAGCCCGGTCCGGCCGAGGGTGTGCCGCATCTTCTCGTGCGTGCCGCTGGAGGCCACACAGGTCGGCAGGTCGATCGCAGCCAGTGCCTCCGGCAGGCCGTCCACCGGGGTCAGCCCGGCGTCCACGGCCTCGGCGTGCAGCTCGCGGAAGCGCTTGTCCCAGACCGTCGCCGTCTCCTCCCCCAGCCGCTCGGCCACCATCGCGTGGTTGGCCGCCTCCGACCGCCCGACGAACCGCTCGACGGCCTCCGCCTCGCGCAGCGGCCAGCCCAGCTCCTCCCCCAACCGCACCAGCACCCGTACGGCGATCACCTCGCTGTCCACCAGGACGCCGTCGCAGTCGAATATCACGAGCTCTATCGGCTTGATCATCGAGCCAGCATACGGCGGCCGGGCAGCCCGCCCCGAAGGGTGCCGGGGGCGGGCTGCACGGGCGGACCGGACGTGCGGGGGGCCGGGGTCAGCCGGTCTGGACGGAGGTGTCGTCGATCACGAAGCTCGTCTGCAGCGAGGAGTCCTCGGTGCCGTTGAACTTCACGGTGACCGTCTGGCCCGCGTAGGCCGACAGGTCGAAGGTGCGCTGCTGGTAGCCGGCCGCGGCGTCCACGTTGGAGTAGGTCTTCAGCGTGGTGCCGTTCACCGACACGGTCAGCTTGTCGTACGCGGTGGTGCCGGTCTCCGCGGTGTCGATGTGCAGCCAGAAGCTCAGCGTGGCCTTGCAGCCCGCCGGGATGGTGACCGTCTGCGACAGCGAGTCGGTGTGGGTGGAGCCGTAGCCGTTCAGCCACGCCTTCCACGAACCGCCGTGCGCGGCCTGGCTGGAGCTGTTGTCGACCACACCGGAGCTCGCCGTCCACGGCGCCGCCGTGCCGGTCTCGAAGCCCGCGTTGCCCAGCAGCTGCGCCGGGGTGCAGCTGCCGCCGCCACCGGTGCTGACCGCCCAACCGAAGCTGGTGGTACCGGACTTGCCGGCGGCGTCCTTGACCGTGACGGTCACCGTGGCGCTTCCCGCGGTGGTCGGCATGCCGGTGATCAGGCCGGTCGAGGAGTTGATGGACAGGCCGGCGGGCAGGCCGGTGGCCGAGTACGACAGCGGGGCGGTGCCGCCCGAGGCGTTGATCTGCACGCTGACCGCGGTGCCGACGACGGTGGACTGGTCACCGGGGCTGGTCACCGAGACGGCGCCGCTGCCGGCCGGCTTGGTGAGCAGGCAGCCGGCCACGTTGAGGTCGATGGTCCGGCTGGAGTTCAGGCAGGTGGTGAACCAGTAGGTCTCCTCGCCGTAGCTCTGGCCCTTGTAGGCCTTGGTGGTGCCGTCGGCGGCCACCTCGCACGGGTTGTTGAGGGTGCACATGGCGCCGTCGTCGTTGCCGGTGTTGTTGATGCCGATGATCCGCCCGCTGGCGGAGTCGACGATCGGCGAACCGGAGGTGCCGTGCGTGGTGTTGCAGCCGGAGCTGTAACGCAGCGAGTCGTGCCAGGTCCACTCGTCCTCGCGCAGGGTGGACACGAAGCCGTTCACGGAGCAGTTCCAGACCTGCTTCCAGTACGACGAGGGTATGTACATCGCGGCGCCGTCGGCCGGGTGCGAGTCGTTGACGGTCAGCGCGGTGATGCCGTACTTGGAGCTGATCGACCCGTAGGTGTCGGTGAGTTGGTAGAGCGCGACGTCGGTGCCGGTCATCGTCGCGTAGAGCACCTTGTCGGCCTGGACGGTGCCGAGGCCGTTGCCGGCGCCGTCCAGCAGGGTGCCGCTGCGGCTGGCACTGACGTTCTGGATGACCTGGCCGGCCGAGGGCATGGTCGGCAGGCAGTGCCCGTTGGTGAGCATCAGCGCCCGGTCGCCGGCCACCGAGGTGGGGTAACGGACCAGCGAGGCCGAGCAGTTGCTCAGGGCGATGGTGGCCGTCAGATCGGCCGCCTGGACGGCGTGCGCGGGGGCGGCGGCGAAGGCCAACCCGCCCGCGACGACGGCGCCGGTGCCGACCATCGCGACAAGTCTCTTGAACATGGCTCTCCTTGTGGGGGATCGCGGGGTACACGACTGGTCGCCGACGCCCGCGCCGCACGAAAGTGCCATGGCCACTTCAAGGGGGTCAACCGTTATGGACGAACTCGCCACCGGAGACGCGGCGTTGTGACCGATACCGGCAACCTCCCGCCCCGATATGCCCGTTACGGGCGGGCACGGTGGCACCCGAGGACCCCCACCGTGCCCGCCTGACCGGCACACCCCCGTGCGCCGGCGAGCGACCACACTGCCGGGTACGAACCACACCCGTCGGCAGGGACCGAATGATCATCCGACGGGCCCGGGCCGGGCCGCCAGGTGGGGTCAACTACGATCGGGCACGTGCTCAGCCTCACCGGACTCCCCCTCCAGATCATCGCCTCGGTCGTCGCGATCGTGGTCTTCGTCGCCACCATGTGGCTCTGGCCGCGGTTCGGCGGGAAGGGCTGGAAGTCGTGGCTGGGCCGGATCGGCGCCTTCCTGGCCGCCCAGCTGTCGGTGCTGGTCGCGATGGGTCTGATCGCCAACAGCTACTTCGGCTTCTACAGCTCCTGGACCGACCTGCTCGGCACCAGCGGCGGGCTCGGCACGGTGGTCGACCACACCCCGAACGCCTCCGGCGTGGCCGTCACCGGGGAGCAGAAGTTCTACTCCACCCAGGGCTCGGACCCGGAACGCTCCGGGCTGATCCAGAAGGTCGACGTCAAAGGAGCCGGCACCGGCCTGAGCACCGAGGCGTACGTCTACCTGCCGCCGCAGTACTTCCAGCCGGACTACACCAAGCAGCGCTTCCCGATGGCCCTCGTGCTCACCGGCTACCCGGGCACCCCGGAGAAGCTGATCTCGCTGATGCAGTACCCGGCCTCCACCCTGGCGGCGATCGAGCAGAAGAAGCTGCCGCCGACCGTGCTGGTGATGGCCCGCCCCACGCTCGTCGGCAACCGGGACACCGAGTGCGTCGACGTGCCGAACGGCCCGCAGGTGGAGACCTTCTTCACCAGCGACCTGCCGAAGGCCCTCGCCACCACCTACCGGATCGGCACCGACCCGGCCAACCGGGCCGTGATCGGCAACTCCACCGGCGGCTACTGCGCGCTCAAGTTCGCGCTGCGCAAGCCCGACTCCTACCCGGCGGCGGTCGCCCTCTCCGGCTACTACAGCGCGGCCCACGACGAGACCACCGGGGACCTGTTCGGCGGCAGCGACAAGCTCAAGCAGGAGAACGACCTGCTGTGGCGGCTGAAGAACCAGCCGGCCGCCCCGGTCTCGCTGCTGCTGACCACCGCCAACGACGAGAACAACTTCGACGAGACCAAGGCCATGGTCGCGGCCTTCAGGGCCCCCACCAAGATGTCCACGATCACCCTGGACACCGCCGGCCACAACTTCCACACCTGGACCCGGGAGATCCCGCCGGCCCTGGAGTGGCTGGGCAAGCACATCACCATGCCGGCTGCGGCCTGACCGGGTCGCCCGACACAGCCGGACGACCCGGTTCCCTGACCTGGTTACCCGACCCGGTTACCCGACCCGGTTTCCCGAGCTGGTCACCTGACCCGGTCGCCCGACCGAGCCGCCGCCCGGGCGACACCCGCAGATCACACGCGCCTCACAGCCCCGTCTCACGGTTCTCTCAGCCTCGCCACGCACCGTATGGCGCATGACCACGAGCAGCTACTCCCCTCCGGCCGGCGAACCGTGGCCGGAGGCCGCGAACTACCCGCCGCCGGAGGTGCCGCAGCCGGACCCCGCCCGGCCGGATCCGGCGCCGCTCTTCCCCGAGCAGCCGCTGCCGCCCGTCGGGTCGGCGCCGGGTCCCGGGGGCCCCGCCTCCTGGTCCGGCCGGCTGCGCACCCTTCCGGCCCGGGCCTGGCGCGGCCGGGAGGACGACCCGCGCTGGGTGCGCCCGGCCCTGCTGGCGCTGCTGGCCGCGACCGCCGTCCTCTACCTGTGGGGCCTGAGCGCCTCGGGCTGGGCGAACTCCTTCTACTCGGCCGCCGTCCAGGCCGGCACCCAGAGCTGGAAGGCCTTCTTCTTCGGCTCCTCCGACGCCGGGAACTTCATCACCGTCGACAAGCCCCCGGCCTCGCTGTGGCCGATGGCGCTCTCGGCGCGGATCTTCGGCCTCTCCTCCTGGTCGGTCCTGGCGCCGCAGGCGCTGATGGGCGCGGCGACCGTCGGCGTGCTGTACGCGACGCTGCGCCGCCGCTTCTCCCCGCTGGGCGGCCTGCTGGCGGGCGCGGCGCTGGCGCTCACCCCGGTGGCGGCGCTGATGTTCCGCTTCAACAACCCGGACGCCCTGCTGGTGCTGTTGCTGACGCTGTCCGCGTACGGGTTGGTGCGGGCGATCGAGGCGGCGAGCACCCGCTGGCTGCTGTTCACCGGGGTGATGTTCGGCTTCGCCTTCCTGACCAAGACGTTGGCGGCCTTCCTGATCCTGCCCGCCTTCGCGGTGATCTACCTGGTCGTGGCGCCCACCGGCTTCTGGCGGCGGGTGCGGCAGCTGCTGCTCGCGGGGGTGGCGCTGGCGGTCTCGGGCGGCTGGTGGGTGGCGATCGTCGAGCTGATGCCCGCCTCGGCCCGCCCGTACATCGGCGGCTCGCAGGACAACAGCTTCCTGTCGCTCACCTTCGGCTACAACGGCCTCGGCCGGGTGGACGGCAACGAGCGCGGCAGCGTGGGCGGCGGGGGGCGGCTCCCGGCGGGGATGGACCTGCCGGGTGGTGCGGCGCCGGGCGGCGGCCGCGGCTGGGGACAGACCGGCCTGACCCGGATGTTCGGCACCGACATCGGCGGGCAGATCGCCTGGCTGCTGCCGGCCGCACTGATCCTGCTGGTGGTCGGCCTCTGGGCGACCCGCCGCTACGCCCGTACCGACACCGCCCGGGCGGCGTTCCTGGTCTGGGGTGGCTGGCTGCTCTCCACCGCGCTGATCTTCAGCTTCATGTCCGGGATCTTCCACCAGTACTACACGGTGGCGCTGGCCCCGGCCGTCGCGGCTCTGGTCGGCATGGGCGTGGACGGCCTGTGGCGGGCACGGCACCGGCTGGCTTGGGCGCTGGTACTGGCCGGGACGCTCGCGGTGACGGCGGTCTGGGCGTTCGTGCTGCTCGGCCGCAGCTCGGACTTCCTGCCCTGGCTGCGCTGGGCGGTGCTGGTCGGCGGGCTGGCCGCGGCTGCGGCGCTGGTCGGCGGACAGGTCGCCGGACGGTCCTCGGGCCGCACCGGTGCGCGGATCGCCTCGGTGGCGGGCCTGGTGGGTCTGGCGGCGGCGCTGGGCGGTCCGGCGGCGTACGCGGTGGACACCGTCAACACGGCGCACACCGGCTCGATCGTGACCGCGGGGCCCGGCGTGCAGGGCGCGTTCGGGCCGGGCGGCATGGGACGCAAGGGCGGCAAGGGCTTCCCGGGCGGCGGCGCCGGCAACGGCCGCTGGTTCGGCCAAGGACAGCAGGGCTTCCCCGGCGGCCAGGGCGCTCAGGGCTTCCCCGGCGGCCGCCACGAGCGCGGCACCGGCACCGGCACCGGCACCGGCACCGGCACCGGCACCAACGGTACGGTCGGCGGCCCGCCCCCCGGCGGCATGGGCGGCCTGCTCGACGGCCCCAAGGTGACCGACGAGGTCGCCGCCATGCTCAAGGAGAACGCCGACCGCTACACCTGGGCGGCCGCCACGATCGGTTCGCAGACCGCGGCCGGCTACCAACTCGCCACCGGAAAGCCGGTGATGGCCCTCGGCGGCTTCAACGGCACCGACCCCTCGCTGACCCTGGCCGGCTTCCAGCAGTACGTCCAGGAGGGCAAGGTCCACTGGTTCATCGGCGCCGGCGGCTCCCGCCGCGGCTTCGGCGGCGGCGCGGGCGGCGACGAGGGCGGGAAGCAGAGCGAGTCCGCCCGGATCGAGGCCTGGGTGACCGCCCACTTCACCGCGAGGACCATCGGCTCGACCACCTTCTACGACCTGACGGCCCCGACCTCCTGATCCCGGCCACCTGACCCCGAGCCCGACCCCGTAGGGGGCGAGCCGCGCAACCGCGGCCCGCCCCCTTCTCCCGTACCCGGGCGCGCCGGTACTCGGTCGGTCGTACGACTCAGTCGGACGCGCAGTGCGTTCCCGCCGCCGGCATCCGCCCGTCCACCAGGAAGTCGGTGACGGCCGCCCGGACGCAGTCGCTCTTGTCGTAGGCGGTGTGCCCGTCGCCGTCCCGGGTGAGCAGCACGCCGTGCTCCAGCCCGCCGGCCAGCCGCTGCGCCCACGGGTACGGGGTGACCGGGTCGCCGGTGGAGCCGACCACCAGGATCGGGGCGCTGCCGGGTGCCCGTACCGGGTGCGGCACCTCGGGCGAGCGGTACGGCCAGGTGCGGCAGTCCGGGTCGAGCAGGGTGGCCACGGGGGCGTGCCGGCTGGTCAGCGGGGCCCGGGTGGCGAGGTCGGCGAGGGCCGCGCGCTGTTCGGCCTCGGTGGGCGCCTGCGGGAGGTCGGCGCAGGAGATGGCGGCGTAGGCGTCGGCCGGGGTGTCGTACCGGCCGCCCTCCGTACGGCCGTTGACGCTGTCGGCGAGTTCGAGCAGGTCCCGGGCGTCGCCCCGGGTGACGGCGGGTTCGAGGACGTCGCGCACGTGGGGCCAGGAGCGGTGGCCGTCGGCGAGGGCGTCGAGGACGGCGGTCCAGGCGAGGGCGGCGGTGAGGGTGCGGCCGTCGGCGGTGTGCAGGGGGTGGTCGCGCAGGCCGTCGAGGAAGTCGGCGAGGCTGCGCGGGGCGGCGGCCGGGTCGGTGCCGAACGGGCAGCCGTCGCCCTGGTCTGTGGCGCAGTCGGCGGCGAAGGCCCGGAATCCGGCTTCGGCGGCGGCGGCCTGTTCGATGCCGAGCCGCAGCGGGTCGACGCTGTGCTCGACGGCGCCGTCGAGGACGAGCCGGCCGGTGCGGTCGGGGAACTCCTCGGCGTAGAGCGCGCCGAGGTGGGTGCCGTAGGAGAAGCCGAGGAAGTCGAGGCGGCGCTCGCCGAGGGCGCTGCGCAGCACGTCGAGGTCGCGGGCGGTGTCGCGGGTGCCGAGGTGCGGGAGCAGGTCGGCGTGCTGTGCGCGGCAGGCGTCGGCGAGGATCCGGCCGTGGTCGTAGGCCCGGTCGTCGGTGCTGTTCCATTCGTCGCGGGTCCGGTCGTCCAGGCAGTGGACGGGGGTGGTGTCCCCGGCGCCGCGCGGGTCGAAGCCGACCAGGTCGTAGCGGTCGTGCAGCGGCCCCTGGTAGCTCTGCCAGCCCCAACGGACCATGCGGGCACCGGAGTTGCCGGGGCCGCCGGGGTTGAGCAGGAGGCTGCCGAGCCGCCGGTCCGGGTCGGCGGCGGGCACCCGGGCGAGGGCGACGCCGACGGAGCGGCCGCCGGGGTCGGCGTAGTCGAGCGGGACGTCGAGGACGGCGCACTGGACGGTGGTGGCGTCCGGGTCGTCGGCGGCCTGGTCGGGGCAGGGCTGCCAGTCGATCCGCTGGTCGTAGAACGCGCGCAGGGCGGGGTCGGCGGTGGCGGCGACCCGTTCGTCCAGCGGGGGCGGCGGGGTGGCTGTTGCGCCCTTGCCGCCCGCGCCGGTACAGCCGCTCAGCAGGGCGAGGGCGGCGGCGAGGGCGGGCAGGGTGCGCTGGGAGAACCGGGAGATCAACGGGGCCACCGCCCACGAATACCACCCGTCCGGTGCCCGGGTCACATCGCGCCCACCCGCGCACCGCCAGGCCGGAACGTTTCCTCAGCCGCCGATGGCCGACATCGGACGCTCGGGCCGGACGAACTCCGCGCTGCCGATGGCGTGTCCTGGCCCCTTGCCCGCCACCGACACCCGCCAGGCCGCCTCGATCGCCGCATCGTCCGCGCCGCCGCGCAGCAGCGCCCGCAGATCCGACTCCTCGGTGGCGAACAGGCAGTTGCGCAGCTGCCCGTCCGCGGTCAGCCGCACCCGGTCGCAGCCCCCGCAGAACGGCCGGGTCACCGAGGCGATCACCCCGATCACCGCCTCCGTCCCCGCGATCCGCCACTCCTCCGCCGGAGCGCTCGGTGCACTGCCGTCCCGCCCGATCGGCACCAGCTCGAAGCGCTCGCCCAAGGCGGCCAGGATCTCCTGCGCCGTGACCATCGCCGTCCGGTCCCACGCCCCCTGCGCGTCCAGCGGCATGGACTCGATGAACCGCATCCGATACCCGTGCCCCACCGCGAACTCGGCCAGCGCGACGATCTCGTCCTCGTTCACCCCCCGCACCGGCACCGCGTTCACCTTCACCGGCCCCAGCCCGGCCGACTGCGCCGCCGCCAGCCCCGCCAGCACGTCGGCCAGCCGGTCCCGCCGGGTGATCGCCGCGAAGCGCTCCGGCCGCAGGGTGTCGAGGCTGACGTTCACCCGCCCCAGCCCGGCCTCCCGCAGGGCGACCGCCGTACGCGCCAGGCCGATCCCGTTGGTCGTCAGCGACACCTCGACGCCCAGGGCCGCGATGCGCCCGACCAGCCCCACCAGGCCCCGCCGCAGCAACGGCTCCCCGCCGGTCAGCCGTACCGAGGCGATGCCGAGCCGTTCGACGGCGATCCGCACCAACCGCACCACCTCGTCGTCGCCCAGCACCTCGGTCCGGGCCAGCCAGTCCAGGCCCTCCGCCGGCATGCAGTACGTGCAGCGCAGGTTGCAGCGGTCGGTCAGGGAGACCCGCAGATCGGTGTGGACCCGGCCGAAGCGGTCCACCAGCGGGTGCGGTGCGGTGTTCATCGCCCCAGTACAGGCGGCCGCCGCCCACAGGACCAGCGGCCGAACCGCCGGGGAGCGGCCGCCACCTGCGGCTTCCCCTTGTGGATTCACACAATGCGCGACCCCCTGCGGTACCGGCAGGCTGGGCCCATGCAGAACACTCAGGCCGTCGCCGCCCTGGTGCTCGCCGCCGGGGGCGGGCGCCGCCTCGGCGGGCGGCCCAAGGCGCTGATCCGGTACGGGGGCCGGCCGCTGGTGGAGCACGCGGTGGCGGTGCTCCGGGCCGGCGGCTGCCCGGACGTCACGGTGGTGCTGGGCGCGGAGGGCGAGCGGGTACGGGCCACCGCGCACCTGCCGGGCTGCCGCCTGGTGACCAACCCGGACTGGGCGGGCGGCATGGGCTCCTCGCTGCGGGCCGGCCTGGCCGCCGTGGCACCGAACGCCCCGGCGGTGCTGGTGATGCTGGTGGACACCCCGGGGGTCACCCCGGCCGCGGTGGCCCGGCTGCTGGCCGCGCACCGGGCGGGCGCCGAGCTGGCCGCGGCGGCCTACCACGGGCGGCGCGGCCACCCGGTGCTGATCGGCGCCCGCCACCTCGCCGAGGCGGCCGCGGGCGCCTCCGGCGACGCCGGCGCCCGCGCCCTGCTGACGGCGCACGCGGCGGAGGTGGTCCTGGTCGAGTGCGCCGACGTCGCCGTCCCGGACGACCTCGACACCCCCGCCGACCTGGCCCGCTGGTCCGCCGGCTGACCCTCCCCCGTGCGGGGGAGGCGGCCCCGCCCTCGAAGGACGGCCGTCCCTGATCCATCCCTGAGGATTGCCCCATTCCGCGCCCCCCGCCCGACATTTCGGGGAGCATGGGAATCGTCCCAGCCACCGACACCGACGGACGGAGCCCGCGATGGCCGCACTGCCCGATGACTTCACCGGACACGACCCCACGCGGCCGGGGGCGGGCGGTGGCGCCCGGGCGATCCGCTGCCCCGCCTGCCGCCGCGAGCACCTGTACGAACCGCCCTCGCTGCCCTGCCCCTGTGGCGCCTCGCTGAAGGTGCCGCTGCTGCGCGGCGGGGTGCCGGTGCAGGTGCGCTTCCGCTCCTGGGAGGACTCCTGGCTGAACATGCGCTGCCCGCACTGCGGCCGCTCCGACCAGTGGCCGCAGCCCGAGTTCACCTGCAACTGCGGCGCCACCGTCCGGCTGCCGGTGGACCGCGCCACCCGGCTGGGCAGCGGTACGGCCGCGCCGATCGCCGCCCCCGGCCCGCACTCCGCCCGCCCCCAGCCGGCCCACCCGATGGGCGCGCCGGTGCCCGCCCCGCCCGTACCGCCCGGCGCCACCGGCGGCCGCTCCCGCCCGTTCCGCCACCGCTCGCCGTTCCGCCCGCACCCGGTGCGCACCTCGCAGGACGCGGTGTTCACCGCCGCCCGCTACCTGGAGTGGCTGGGCTTCGACGACCTGGAGCTGACCGAGGCCCAGGAACGCGACGGCGTGACCCTGTTGGGCAGCCGGATGGTCGCCCAGGTGGACACCTGGACCGAGCCGGCCGACGTGAAGTCGGTCGAGTGCCTGTGGCTGCAGACCCTGCACGCCGAGGAGATGGCCGCCGCGATGTTCACTCTCGCGGGCTATTCGCACCAGGCCACCGTGCGCGGTGAGCAGCTGCTGGTCGCCCTGTTCAGCCTGGACCTGGCCGGCGTGCCGCAGCCCGCGAACGGCGCAGCCGAGGCCCTGATGGAGACCGGCTGGACGTCCTGACCGCCGGGACGCACCTCTAGATCATTTCCTCCACAAAAGCAACAACCTCCGCTCGTGATCTGGTGCACAAGCTCACCCCCGTGTTGAATTGCCGCCACAGCGCGGGCCTTTCGCCCTGCCGTTGCCATGCGCACGGTCGTGGCGGCAGGGCCCCAGGGGCAGGTCCGTGCCCTGCCGGATGGCGCACACAAGGAGGTGGCGTTGTCGGAGCACGGATGGGGCCCGAGCGGCCCGAACGGCCCGGACGGGCAGGGGCGGGCGGCAGCGGAGGAGCCGGGCGACACCGTGTGGCGGCTGAGGTCCCGGGGGTGCTGGCAGGAGGCCGCCGAACTGCTGCGCCCGGCCGCCGAACAGGAGCCGGCCGCAGCCCTCGGGCGGGCTGAACTCCTCATCGAGCAGTGCCTGTTCACCGCCGCGCACTGGACCCAGGCGGAGCAGGCGCTGCGCCTGGCGGAGGCGCAGGCGGCCGGCACCGAGCAGCGTGCGGCCGCCGCCTGCGCCCGCGGCTTCCTCGCCTACGTGGCCAGCGTGCTCGGCCCGCGGGACCGGCTGGACGAGGCTCAGGCCGCGCTCGGGCGCACCTCGGCCCTGCTGCCACCGGACGCGCCGGGCCGCCCGCTGCTGGACTTCCGGCGCGGGCTGGTCGCCGAGAACCTTTTGCGCGACCGCAGCGCCGCCTGGATCGCCTACCGGCGGGCGCACGACGGCGCCGGCGAGCGCGGCGACGAGCTGCTGCGCTCGTACACCTGGCGCCACCTGGCGGCGCTGGCGCTCTCCCGGGGGGACCGCGGGCACGCCCGGGAGGGCTTCGACGCCTCGCTGCGGCTGCGCGAGCAACTCGGCTTCACGGTGGGGGTGGCGCCGGCGCTCGCGGCGCTCGCGGAGGTGTCCGAGCCGGCCGAGGCCGCGCGGTTGCGCGCCGAGGCGGCCCGGCTGGTGCACGCGCTGGGCGGGGTGCCGGTCTGGCTGGCGCGGCAACTGGCCTCCGGCCGTGCGCCGGTGGCTCCCCCGGACGGGCGCATCACCACCGAGACCGGGGGAACAATCAGCTAAGGTGAGCCTAACCTGGCCGGGGCGAGCAGTGCCCCGGCCGGGTCGCCTTGCCGTTCCCCGGGCACCGCCATGCCCCGGTCCGGTCGGGCCCGGCGCCACCACCCCCGCCGGGACCGACCGGGCGGTCATGGGCGGCCCCGGTCGACCCGATGGGGCCGTCCATGACCGCGAGCAGCACCAAGCCCGGCCCCACGCCGTGCGCCCCCCGCAGCACGGGGGCGCACGCCCCCGCCCCCGCACCGGCCGCCTCCACCCCGGGCGCCCCCTCGTACCACCGGCTGACCAGGCTCTCCCCCGTCCTCGGCGTGCGCTGCGCCCCGCCCCGACGCGGCGGCGGCTGGCTGCCCGCGGCCGACCTCACCGCCCGCCCCGAGGCGGTGTGCGAACTGATCGCCCACGACGCCCGCCAGGGCCTGGCCCGCTACGGCCGGCCGCTGCGCCCGGACGTCGCGGCCGGCTTCGGGCTGCACCGCTTCGTCTGGCCGGTCTCCCTGCTGTTCACCCTGCCGTGGTTCCTGGAGCGGCGCGTCCCGCTGCTCGCCCTCGGGGACGTCTCGCTGCGCCGGCGCACCGACACGGTCGAACTGACGGTCCGTCCGACCGGGTTCGCCTGCCTTCCGGGCGACCCGGCGTCCGGCTCGCCGCAGGCCCGTACGGCGGCGGACGAGCAGGCGCTGGCCGCCGAACTGCGGTGCGCGCTGGGCGGGTTCCTGGCGCCGGTGCTGTCCGCCTTCGGTCCGCAGGTGCGGCGCGGGCCCCGGGTGCTGTGGGCGATGGCCACGGACGCCGTGGTGGAGGGCCTCTGGTACGCGGGCGGGCTGCTCGGGGAGCGGGACCGGGCGCGCGCCGAGCTGTCCGCGCTGCTGGCGCCCGGCGAGCCCGCGCACGCGCCGGGTCGGCCCGGCGCGTGCGGGGACCCCGCTCCCGCCCCGGCCCCCTTCACCCCGGGCGCCGGCTTCGCACCCCCGGCGCCCGGCCGCGGCGGTGCTTCGACCGCCCGGGGAGCCGGCGAGGACGCTTCGGGCACGGACCGGGCCCGGGCCAGTTGCTGCCTCGTGTACACCGTGGAGCCGCGGGACATGTGCGGCGGCTGCCCGCGCGTCATGCGACGTTGACGAATGGCCGTGCGATTCCAGATCCGGAAAGCCCGGAATTTCAGGAACAATCCGCATTGAATCGATAAGAAAATAGGATTGTTGCTGGGTCAGAAATCCCTCTCCCCAGCGCATTGACGGTGAATCGGCCATTCGCCCGCCGAGCATCCGCCATGATGGTCCCCGCCGTCACGGCGCAGGAACTCGACGCAGGAAAGCGAGGCTGGTTCCGGCGATGAAATTGTCCGACATACCGCTCGGGTGGGCCGTCACCGTGGTCGCGGGGCTGCTGGTCAGCGCGCTCCTGGTGGCCCTGCTCCGCAGCCGGGGATCCACCTCCGCCGGTGGCACGGATTCCTGGGAGCGCTCCGAGGAACGGCGCCACCGCAAGGAATCCCTGTACGGCGCCGCCTCGTACACGCTGCTGTTCTGCTGTGCCGGTGTCGCCGCCGCGCTCTCCTTCCACGGACTGGTCGGCTTCGGCGTCCAGAACCTGGGCCTGTCCGGCGGCTGGGAGTACCTCGTCCCGTTCGGCCTGGACGGCGCCGCGATGTTCTGCTCGGTGCTCGCCGTGCGCGAGGCCAGCCACGGTGACGCGGCGCTCGGTTCCCGGCTGCTGGTCTGGCTCTTCGCCGGCGCCTCGGCCTGGTTCAACTGGGTGCACGCCCCGCGCGGCTTCGGCCACGCCGGCGCCCCCCAGTTCTTCTCCGGGATGTCCCTCTCGGCGGCGATCCTGTTCGACCGGGCGCTCAAGCAGACCCGCCGGGCCGCGCTGCGCGAGCAGGGCCTGGTGCCCCGCCCGCTGCCGCAGATCCGCATCGTCCGCTGGCTGCGCGCCCCCCGCGAGACCTACGCGGCCTGGTCACTGATGCTGCTGGAGAACGTCCGCAGCCTGGACGAGGCGGTGGACGAGGTCCGCGAGGAGAAGCGGGAGCGCGCCCTGGAGAAGGAGCGCCGCAAGCTGGCCGGGCGCCGCGAGCGGGCCGAGATCCGGGCGATCAACCGCTCCACCGGCGGCTGGCGGCGCAGCGGCGTCGCCCGGCAGCTGGAGTCCGGCTCGGAGTCCGCCATAGCCGGCGGCCCCGGGGCCGAACGGCCCGCCGCGGCCGAACTGCCCGGGGCGGAGCGGCCGGCCGTGGAGCGGCCCGGGGCGGAGCGCCCCGGGTTGGAACGGCCGCAGGCCGAACGGCCCGGCGCCGAGCGGGCGTCCGCGCCGCGCGAGGTCGAGGCCGCCGAGGGCAAGGTCGTCCAGCCCGGCCTGCCGGCCCGTCCGGAGCGTCGCACCATCGACCTCACGGTGGAGGAGGACACCGTCACGCTGCCCCGGCTCGACTCCCTGGAGCGCAAGCTGAAGGACCTGGAGCAGCAGTTCGGCTGACGCCGCGTGCTGCCCGGCGTTGGCAGGTCAGCCGGCACAGGCGTACCGACCGGCACAGTCGGGCCGACCGGCCAGGCCCCCGGCCTTCCGGGGGCCGGTCTCCCGCGGTCACTCCCAGACCGCGGGCCGGAGGACGAGCGCCGCGTCGGCGCCGAGGAGCCGGCCCGCACTCGGCGGCAGGGGCACCGTCACCGCGTCCTGCTCCGGGTCGAGCGGGCTGGTGCCCACGGGGTCGCGGTCGGCGATCGCGGTCGGCAGCTGGGAGTTCCAGACGGCCCAGAGCCGCAGCTCGCCCTTGGGGTCGTCGCTCTCGTGCCCCACGTCGACGATCAACGTGTCGTCCCAGTCCGCGGTCTGGGCGAGGTGGTCGCGCCAGAACAGCAGCCCGTGCTCCTCGGTCAGCCGGGAGACCTTGAGGTGCAGCGCGTAGCGGGACGGCGGCGAGACCGGCCCGTTGCCGCCGTCGGCGGGCGACAACAGCGGATCGAGGAGGAAGACGGTGGTCAGCGGGACGGCGGCGCCCTCGGGCCCTGACTGCAGCAGGACGGGGCAGTAGTGCGCCGCCAGCTGCTGGTGCAGCACCACGGGCAGCCCGCGGACCGACAGCTGCAGCTCGCCCTGCCAGAAGGAGCGCCGGCCGTCGACCTCGGACGGGTCGGGGTCCAGGCCCGCCAGCTCGATCGCCACCCGCTTGCGGCCGAACAGGAAGCGGCGCAGATTCTGGTACCCCTCCTCGGAGTTGACCAGACCGTAGCGACCGGAATGCGAGCGGTGAACGTACGCCCGGTGCGCGCCCTCCACCCAGGCGTTGCGGATCGCCACCAGGCCGTCACTCTGCGGGCCGACGACCTTCCGGGAGGGGCCGTAGTCGCCGGGGTCGGTGCCGACGACGCAGAAGACGCGGTCGACGTCGAAGACCTCGGGCGGGATCCGGTTCGCCTGCCAGCCCTCCGGGGCCTCGGTGCCGTACTCGACGCCCGGCACCAGGTAGCCGTACATCATCTCGGGCGAGAAGATGTCGGATCCGACCGGGCCGAGGTCCTCCATGAACTCGTCGAGCAGGCCGCCGCCGACGGCGAAGGTGATCCCGCCGTGCGGCGTGCCGTAGGTGAACAGCCGGTCGACCAGGTCCTTTCCGGGGACGGTGGGCCGGAAGTCGCCGAAGCTGTCGTAGGACCACTTCTGCAGCATGCTGCGGCAGACCAGGCCGCCCATCGAGTGGGCGATCAGGTCGACCTTCTCCGCGCCCGTCTTCTCCCGGACCAGCCGGACGAGTTCGTACAGGTCCCTGGCCGCCGCCTCGATGTCGAAGTCGACGGCCCGGCTGCCGAAGGTGTCCGCGGAGGCGTCGTAGAAGCGGTGGATCCAGACGGTCGCCGGGTCCACCGACCCGGCCGCGCAGGACCGCAGGTACGACTTGGGGTCACCGGCCACCAGCGGGTGGTAACCGTCCTCGGCGAACAGCCGCAGCAGCGGGCTCTCGAACTGGTAGTACTGGGCGGTGCCGTCGCCGCCGACCCGGATGTGGGTCGAGCCGTCGTTGAAGCCGTAGAACGGGTCGTCGACCTGCTTGTCGATGCCGCTGGTGCCGCCGGCGAAGCCGCGGACGTAGATCAGCGGGAGGCGGGCGACGCCCTCGGGGGCGTAGCGGGGCTCGACCGGCTGCCGTTGCGGGGGCGGCAGCGGGATCGTGGGGGACGCGACGGCCTCGCCGTCGGTGTGGTGATGGAAGATCGACACCATGGCGTGATCCTCGTCGGCAGTGGTCGTGGCTGCCCGCCTCGGGTCGGCGAGCCCGAGCCCGAGCCACACACCCTCGTCGGCTGCCGGGACGCGCCGGGGCGCGTGACCTGTCTTCAGGTTCGCACCCGCGACCGCGTTTCGTCCAGGGCCGCACCTTCTGCCCGGGCGCTGCCCGGGGACCGTCTAAGCTGCCGCCCCGCTGAGCTCGAACCACATCCGCTTGCCGGATCCGCGCGGCTCCACGCCCCAGGCGTCCGCCAGTGCCTCAACCAGCATCAAGCCGCGCCCGGAGGAGGCCTGTTCGCCCGGCGTCCGGCGGGTCGGCCACAGGTCCGACTCGTCCTCCACCTCGACCCGCAGCCGGGCCCGCCCGCCGTCGGCCTCCGGCTCCCGGTAGAGGCGCGCAGTGAACATGGCGTCACGGTCCGTGTGCCGGATGGCGTTGGTGACCAGCTCGGACGAGAGCAGTTCGGCCGTGTCGATGAACTCGGCGACGCCCCAGCGGCGCAGCGCGTCGCGCAGCTCGGCCCGCACCTCGGCGACCCGGGCCAGGTCGGCCTGGCCGATCCGGCGGCGCAGCTGCTGCGCGGCGAGGCCGCCCGCCGGGCCGTCCCAGCGCAGGAGCAGCAGCGCTATGTCGTCCTCGCGCTCGCTGGAGTCGGCGGCCTGGGAGGCGATCCGGTCGGCCAGCTCCTCCAGCGGGTCGCGGGGCGCCTGCGCGGCGGACGGCAGCGGACGTGCCAGCGCCCGGGTCAGCCGGGCCACGCCCTCGTCCAGGTCCATGCCGCGCGCCTCGACCAGGCCGTCGGTGCAGAGCAGCACGGTCTCGCCCGGGTCCAGGCTGAACCGGGTGACCCGGTACTCCTGGTCCGGGTCGATGCCCAGCGGCAGCCCGCCCGCGACCGGCACCACGGCGGCGGTGCCGTCGGCGCGGCGCACCACCGGGTCGAGGTGGCCGGCCCGTACGGCGTACACCACGCCGTAGTCGACGTTGACCTCGGCGTAGGTGCAGGTCGCGAAGTGGTCGGTGTCCAGGTCGGCGAGGAAGCGGGAGGCGCGGGCCATCACGGCGGCGGGCGGGTGGCCCTCGGCCGCGTAGGCGCGCAGCGCGATCCGCAGCTGGCCCATGATCCCGGCGGCGTGCACGTCGTGGCCCTGGACGTCGCCGATCACCAGGCCGACGTGCCCGCCGGGCAACGGCACCACGTCGTACCAGTCGCCGCCGATCTGCAGGCCGGAGCCGGCCGCGAGGTAGCGCACGGCGGTGGTCACGCCCGGCACGGACGGGACGGTGCGCGGCAGCATCACCCGCTGCAGGCCGGCCGCCAGCTCGTGCTCGGCGTCGTGCAGCCGGGCCCGGGCCAGCGACTGGGCGACCAGCCCGCCCAGGGTGGTCAGCAGGGTGCGCTCGTCCGCGTCCAGCTCGCGCTCGTCGTCGAAGCTGACCACGCAGACGCCGATCGCCCGGCCGCTGGCCACCAGCGGCAGGTACGCCCAGGAGCCGCGGCCGGTGCGGTCGGCCTGCTCCCAGACCTCGGGGTAGCGGCCGCGGAAGTCCTCGCGGGTGGAGACGAACACCGGGGTGCGGTGGCGCAGCGCTTCGGCGGCCGGGTGGCCGCTCGGCAGCACGGTGCGGTCCCAGACCGCGAGAGCCTCGGCGTGGTAGCCGGAGGCGCCGAGGATCTGCGCCCGGCCGGCCTCGAAGGAGGCCAGCACCAGACCGTCCGGCGGCAGCCCGGGCAGCGGCAGTTCGGTGAAGACCCGGGCCACGTCACGGACGGTGACGGCTTCGGAGAGGGCGCGCGCCGCCTCCTTGATGAACCGGGAGCGCTCCTCGCGCAGCAGGGCCATCCGGTCGGCGTGGTCGCGCTTGTGCAGTTCGACGGTGGCGTCCCAGACGAAGCCCACCATCCGGGAGGCGCGGCCGAAGGCGTCGGCGAGCACCCGGCCGCGGAAGCGCACCGCGCGCATGGTGCCGTTCGGCCCGATGGTGCGGTAGTAGGCGCCGCACTGGCCCAGCTCGGCCACCGCGCGCTCGACCCGGCGACGCACCACCGGCGCGTCCTCGGGGTGCAGCAGGGCCAGGAAGGAGGCGGCGGTGCGGTCGAAGCGGCCCAGCGCCGGGCCTTCCAGTCCGATGATCGTGCAGGCGCGCTGGTCGCCCTCCAGGACGTCGCGGCGGATGTCCCAGTCGAAGGAGCCGATGCCGTTGGCGGCCATCGCCGGCTCCAGCCAGTCCGGCATGGTGTCGGCGGAGGCGGGCGGCAGTCCGCCGGACAGCACGGGCGCCAGGCGGGCGGCGGCGAGGCTGGGGGACGGGCGCATCGCGGAGGTCCGCCGGGTCGGCTGGGCGGGCGGCCGGGGCTCTACGGTCCTGGGTTCCACGGCGCGCGGCTCTCCGGTCCTGGGTTCTGCGGTCCTGGGCTCTGGGGTGCGCGGCTCGGCGACTCGCGGCTCGGCGGCGGACGTGCCGGAAGGGAGCGCCGGCCCCGGCGACTCGGGCTCAGTGGGCATGCTGCTCCTGCCGCTGCCGTGGCGGACCGCGCCGACCGTCCGGCCGGGCCGCGTGGCGATGTGATGGGTCGTGCTGGATGGGACGGTGCCGGCGGACGGTGGTCAGTCGAGGTTCGGTCTCCCCGCTGCTTCCCGCACGTGGACACACAGTCCCACCATCCTGGCCAATGTTCCGTCGAGCGGCAATGCCGACGGGCCGGAAATCTTCCGCTCCGCCTTCTGTTCAGGGCTTCCTTCGACAGCGAATCAATCGGTTGCGAACAATCGTACGACCGCGGGAACCGGACCCGAAGCGGCCGGAGTCGGCCCGGGTCGGACGGGGTCGGCCGGACTCAGGGCAGGGTGAGTTCGAACCAGGTGACCTTGCCGTCGCCTCTCAGCTGCACCCCCCAGGCGTCGGCGAGCGCCTCCACCAGCAGCAACCCGCGCCCCGAGGTCGCGTACTCGGCCTCCGGATCACGCCGACAGCCGGGCAGCCGGCTCGTCCCGTCGTGCACCTCGATCCGCAGCCGGTGGTCCGAGCCGAGCACCGCGTCGAAGACCGCGCCCTTGCCGGTGTGCACCAGAGCGTTGGTGACCAGCTCGGAGGAGAGCAGCTCGGCGGTGTCGGACAGCTCCGGCACCCCCCAGTGACTCAGCGCCGAACGCAGCCGCCGCCGGACGGCACCCACCGCGACCAGGTCGGCCGGGTCGAGCGCGAGGTGCAGCCGCCGGTGCAGCGCACAGCCGGGGGCCGGCGCGCCCGGCAGGGCCGTGTCGGTCGCTCCGGCCGTCCCGCTCGTGCCGCCCGTACCGGCCGGGCTGCTCGGACCGGCCGTGGCGCTCGTGCCGGCCGTACCCGCCGGGCCGGTCGTGCCGGCGGCGCCGACCGGGCCCTGGGCCGGCCCGGACCGGTAGGCGTCGCCCGAACTCGTCCGCTGCCGCGGGAATCGCGACTGACCGTCCATCACCACATTCCCCCGCCCTGGAATCCGGGCCCCCGCCTCCGGATCCCCCGCCGGCCGGGTGGCCCCCTCGATCTGACCACCAATCCTCATGCCCAGTTGACGGCGTTTGCAACAGTGTGCGTCCGATCACGTGGGGTGAAAGGGGCACGGGGAGGTTCGCGTGATCCAACTGCCCGCGCCGGACAG
Source organism: Streptomyces sp. 1114.5 (assembly GCF_003635085.1). Taxonomy (NCBI): domain Bacteria; kingdom Bacillati; phylum Actinomycetota; class Actinomycetes; order Kitasatosporales; family Streptomycetaceae; genus Streptomyces; species Streptomyces sp. 1114.5. The sequence goes on along the minus strand of NZ_RBXE01000001.1, from coordinate 3,380,138 downwards.
GTTTGCGAAGCGCAGCGGCCGTTTTCGAAGCCACCGCCCCTCGGTTCCGCGCACACCCGGCGCCCGTACGAGCCGTGCGCCCGGCTGCGCGCCCCCGCCGCACGCCGGGGCCCTCACCCCCCTCCCCCGCCCAGGGAGCCGAACCCGCGCGGACCGGCAAGGCTGGACAGGGCGGCCCGGTCCGGGTTCAATGACCCCAGATGTTTGAACGGCGTTCTAACATCATCCGGAAGGCTTCGAGTACCCGAGCCGCCCCTCCCCCGGCAACCGCGAGCGAGGAACCGTGCGACTGACCCCCACCGAGCGGGACCGGCTGCTGATCTTCACAGCAGCCGAACTGGCCCGCGCCCGCCGAGCCCGGGGCGTACGCCTCAACATCCCCGAGGCCACCGCCCTGATCGCGGACACCGTCTGCGAGGCCGCCCGCGACGGCCGGCGCCTGGCCGAGGCCATCGAGGCCGGCCGCTCCGTGCTGACCGCCGACGACGTCCTGCCCGGCGTGCCGGACGTGGTCACCGTCGTCCAGGTCGAGGCCGTCTTCGAGGACGGCACCCGCCTCGCCGTCGTCAACGATCCCTTCAAGGGCGCCGGCTCACTCGGCGACGAGGCCCCCGGCGGCGCGCTGATCGGCGACGGCGCCGGCTACGACCCGGTCGAGGAGACCCTGCTGCTCCCCGTCCACAACACCTCCGGGGTGCCGATCTCGGTCACCTCGCACTTCCACTTCTTCGAGGCCAACCCGCGCCTCGCCTTCGACCGCGCCGCCGCCTACGGCACCCACCTCGCCGTCCCGGCCGGCTCCTCGGTGCGCTTCGACCCGGGCGCCACCGTCGAGGTCGGCCTGGTGCCGATCGGCGGCGAACGGGTCGCGATCGGCTTCGCCGGGCTCGTGGACGGCCCCCTGGACGCGCCCGGCGCGAAAGAGTCCGCCCTCGCGAAGGCCCGCGCGACCGGCTACCTGACCAGCTTCGACGACTCGGAGGTGCCCTCGTGAGTGCGATCACCCCGCACGACTACATCTCCGTCCACGGCCCGCGCGCCGGGGACCGGATCCGGCTCGGCGACAGCGGCCTGATCGTCCGGGTCGAGTCCGACTCCCAGGCGCCCGGCGACGAGTTCCTGGCCGGCTTCGGCAAGACCGCCCGCGACGGCCTGCACCTCAAGCCCGCCGCCGTCCGCGACACCTGCGACGTCGTGATCAGCAACGTCCTGGTCATCGACGCGATCCAGGGCATCCGCAAGACGTCCATCGGTCTGATCGGCGGCCGGATCGCCTCGATCGGCCGGGCCGGCAACCCGGACACCCTCGACGGCGTGGACGTGGTCGTCGGCACCGGCACCACGATCGTCTCCGGCGAGGGCATGATCGCCACCGCCGGCGCCATCGACACCCACGTCCACCTGCTCTCGCCGCGGATCATGGAGGCCTCGCTGGCCTCCGGCGTCACCACCATCATCGGCCAGGAGTTCGGCCCGGTCTGGGGCGTCGGCGTCAACTCCCCGTGGGCGCTGCGCCACGCCTTCAACGCCTTCGACGCCTGGCCGGTCAACATCGGCTTCCTGGGCCGCGGTTCGTCCTCCGACGCGGCCCCGCTGGTCGAGGCCCTGGCCGAGGGCGGCGCGTCCGGCTTCAAGGTGCACGAGGACATGGGCGCGCACACCCGCGCGCTGGACACCGCACTGCGGGTCGCCGAGGAGTACGACGTCCAAGTCGCCCTGCACACCGACGGGTTGAACGAGTGCCTGTCGGTCGAGGACACCCTGAAGGTACTGGAGGGCCGGACCATCCACGCCTTCCACATCGAGGGCTGCGGCGGCGGCCACGTCCCCAACGTGCTGAAGATGGCGGGCGTGCCGAACGTCATCGGCTCCTCCACCAACCCCACCCTGCCGTTCGGCCGGGACGCGCTCGGCGAGCACTTCGGCATGATCGTCTCCGCGCACGACCTCAAGGTCGACCTGCCCGGCGACGCCGCGATGGCCCGCGACCGCATCCGGGCCGGCACCATGGGCGCCGAGGACGTGCTGCACGACCTCGGGGTCATCGGCATCACCTCCTCCGACGCCCAGGGCATGGGCCGGGCCGGCGAGACGGTGCGCCGCACCTTCGCCATGGCCGGCAAGATGAAGGCCGAACTCGGCCCGCTCGACGGCGCCGGCTCGTACGGGACGACGGAGAACGGCGACGACAACGAGCGGGTGCTGCGCTACATCGCCAAGCTCACCATCAACCCCGCCATCGCCCACGGCCTTTCGCACGAGGTCGGCTCGATCGAGATCGGCAAGCTCGCCGACATCGTGCTCTGGCGCCCGGACCACTTCGGCGCCAAGCCGCAGCTCGTCCTCAAGGCCGGTTTCCCCGCGTACGGCGTGGTCGGCGACCCCAACGCCTCCACCGACCGTTGCGAACCCCTCGTCCTGGGGCCGCAGTTCGGTGCCCACGGCGCGACCGCCGCCGACATCTCGGTGGCCTTCGTCGCCCAGGCCGCCGCCGACGGCGCCTACCTCGACCGCCCCGCCGACGGGCTGCCCACCCGCCGCCGCCGCGTCGGCGTCCGGGGCACCCGCGGCATCGGGCCGCGCGACATGGTGCGCAACGCCCGCGTCGGCCACGTCGAGGTCACCGAGACCGGGCTGGTCTCCCTGGACGGCTCGCCGCTGCGCTCCGAACCGGCCGACAGCGTCTCGCTCAGCCGCCTCTACTTCCTCTGATCCTCCCTCGTCTTCCGCGCCCTCCCGCGTTCTCCCCCATAGGACTTGATGATGACCACCCCCACGCCCGCCTCCCTCGGCTACCGGATGCCCGCCGAGTGGCACCCGCACGACCGCACCTGGATGGCCTTCCCGACCGCCAACCCCACCTTCGAGACCCCCGAGCAGCTGCACGCGGGCCGCGAGGCCTGGGCCGCCGTCGCCAACACCATCGTCCGGTACGAGCCGGTGACGCTGATCGTCAACACCGGTGAGACGGCCGAGGCGCGCAAGTACGTCTCCGAGCAGGTCGAGATCGTCGAGCGGCCGCTGGACGACGCCTGGATGCGCGACATCGGCCCGTCCTTCCTGATCGACGGCAAGGGCTCGCTGGCCGCCGCCGACTGGATCTTCAACGGCTGGGGCGCGCAGTCCTGGGCCCGCTGGGACAAGGACCAGCACATCGCCGAGCACATCAGCGAACTGACGGAGGTCCAGCGCTTCGCCTCCCGGCTGATCAACGAGGGCGGCGGCATCCACGTCGACGGCGAGGGCACGGTGCTCGTCACCGAGACCGTCCAGCTCGGCGAGGGACGCAACGCCGACTGGACCAAGGAGGAGGTCGAGGCCGAGCTGCACGCCTTCCTCGGCACCACCAAGGCGATCTGGCTGCCGCGCGGACTCACCCGCGACTACGACGAGTTCGGCACCCGCGGGCACATCGACATCGTCGCCTCCTTCGTCCGCCCGGGCGTCGTGGTCGCCCACGTCCAGCCCGACCCGTCCCACCCGGACCACGAGGTCTGCCAGGAGCTCGTCGCCATCCTGCGCGCCTCCACGGACGCCCAGGGCCGCCGGCTTGAGGTCATCGAACTGCCTGCCCCCACCGTCCTCCTGGACGAGGACGGCGAGCCGGTCGACTACTCCTACATCAACCACTACGTGGCCAACGGCGCCGTCATCCTGTGCGCCTTCGCCGACCCGCGCGACCAGGAGGCCGCCGCCATCCTCGGCCGCGCCTACCCGGGCCGCACCGTCGAACTCGTCGACGCCCGCGAGATCTTCGCCAACGGCGGCGGCATCCACTGCATCACCCAGCAGCAGCCGAAGGCACTCTGACGCCCGTCGCTGCCGGAGCGGGGGCCCGTCCCCCGCTCCGGTAGTCTTCGAACCTCCGTTCCACCGAGGGAGAGCACGCACATGGCGGACCCCCGCCCGCGCCGGCCGGCACGCCCCCGCGAGGAGGTCTTCGCCACCGCCCGGGCCGCGATCGCCGAACACGGGCTCGCCAAACTCACCATGGCCGGGCTCGGCAAGCAGCTCCAGATGAGCGCCGGACACCTGCTCTACTACTTCGGCAGCAAGGACCAGCTGCTGCTGGAAACCCTCCGCTGGAGCGAGGACCAGCTCGGCGCCCGCCGCCGCGACGCCCTCGCCGACCACACCCTCGACCCCTGGCAGCGCCTCGACGCCTACCTGCGCCTCTACCTGCCGGAGGGCGCGGGCGACCCGCGGTGGATCCTCTGGGTCGAGGTGTGGGGCCGCTCCCCGACGAGCGCCGAGATCCGCCAGGGGCAGCAGGAGATCGAGGCGCCGTGGCAGGCCGACCTGGTCGCCCTCATCGAGGAGGGCACCGCCACCGGCCACTTCACCCCGGGCCCGGCCGCCGACCGCGCCCTCCAGATCCGCGCCCTCCTCGACGGCCTCGCCGTCCCCATCGCCATCGGCCTCCCCGACACCCACCCCCCGACCGCCCTCACCCAAGCCACCGCCGTCACCACCATCCTCCTGCGCGCCTGACCCCACCCCGATGGCCCCCCGAGTGCCCACCCCCTCGGGAAAATATGCAGACCGGCCTACTGATTCCCCCCGCAGCCGCCGCCCACCGGCACCGGCACCAGAAGTCGGCCCGGCCGACTTCCTGCGCAGCCGTCCGCCGGAGGGCAGGAATATGCAGGCCGGTCTACAGATTTCCTCGCGGCCGCAACTCTGCTTGTGCACGAGAAGTCGGCCCGGCCGACTTCCTATGCGACCAGCCGGCTCGGCAGGAAAGAAATATGCAGACCGGTCTACTGATTACACGGGCTGGGCGGCGAGCCCGCACCAGAAGTCGGGCGGGCCGACTTCCTGCGCGGGGCGGGCGGCCACCATCCCGGGAAAAATATGCAGACCGGTCTACAGATTTTTACCTTGGGGCCGGCCGGACACCGGAAGAGGCGCGTCCGCCGCAGGGTGAGGTCCGTGCGTGAGAAGTCGGGTGGGCCGACTTCTCGTGCGCGCGGGCGGTGTAGGGCGGTGTGGGGCTTCGGTCATTCGGTCCAGATGGCGGCGGCGGTGCGGTCGTCGGCGTAGCCCTTGGCCCGGACCTGGACCTGGCGCAGGAAGTCGATGGTGCCCGGGGGGTGGGGGTGGGTCCAGTGGGTGGAGAGGAAGTGGGCGACGGCGGGCTCGTCGGCGATCGGGGCGGCCAGGCCAGGGGTGCAGAGGAGCAGGATGTCGCCCGGGGTCGCGGGGACCAGCCGGAAGCGGAACGGACGCGGGTCCGGGACCGGCGCCTCGGCGACCGGCGGCTGCCCGTCCGGGTGGTGCAGCAGGCGGGCGGCGTACGCGTCGATCCAGTGCCCCGCGCGCAGCAGGTACAGCCCGCCCGGGCCGACGCCGAACGCCGCACGGTAGCCCGCCGCCGGGTCCAGCGACACCATCAGGCAGTGCAGCGCGGCCGGGGACTGCGGGTCGCCCCCTTCCTCCCGGGGCGCCAGCGCCCGCAGCGGGGCGGCGGCGCTGGTCGCCAGCCGCTGGAGGCCGTACCGGAGCCGGTCCCGGGCGCCGTCGCGCAGGTCGGCGGCCAGTCCGGCCCGGCTTCGCCCGATCGCGGCGGCGAGTTGGCGGCAGGCTTCGTCGGCGGCGACGGCGACGGCCTCCGCGGTGACCGCGTCCTCCGCCGCTCCGCCCGTACGGTCGAAGCCGCCGAGGACGGCGAGCAGCAGTCCGTCGGGGCCGTCGCCGAACCGGGTGACGAGCAGGGAGTCCCGCCGCGGCTCGCCCCGGTAGCGCGCGGAGTCGCCGCGGACGGAGACGGCGCGCAGCACGGACGGACCGTACTGCGCCCCCTCCAGCACGGTGTCCGGTACGAGGCCGCGCAGCGAGCCCGGGTCCGCCTCCGGGACGGCCGTCGGCTCGGGGCCGTACGTCGGGGGTCGCTCGCCGACGTGCGGCACAGGGGCGCCGCCGTCGGCGAGCGGGGCACGGACGGCCAACCGGGGGTCGGGAATGGTGGCGGTGGCGGGGGCCGGGGCGGTGGGCTGCACCGGTTCCGGGTCGGGCTCCGGCACCGGCGCGTGGTCGGGCTCGGGTTCCGGGGCCAGGTCGGGGGCGGGGACGGGGGCCTCAAGGGCCTCGGGCGCTTCGGGCGCTTCAGGTACGTCGGGTGCTTCGGGTGCTTCAGGTACGTCGGGTGCTTCGGGCACCTGAGGCGGTTCGGGCTTCTGCAGGGAGATCGGCTCCGGCTCCGGCTCCGGCTCCGGCGCCGCCACGGGCTCGGGCGCGTCGTCCGCGAAGGAGGGTGCCCGGAACTGGTGGGTCTCCGTGGACGTCCGCTGGCGTCCGATGCCCTCCGCCCCGCCGATCACTCCGACCGCGGTGTCGAACCAGTCGTCGATGCTGTCCCGGCCGTCCGGCTCCGGCACCACCACCTCGGGCACCGCCACCGGCTCAGGCCCAGGCCCAGGCCCCGGCTCCGGCTCCGGCTCAGCCGCCGGCTCCTCCCCCGACCGCTGCTGCCCGATGAGCCCGGCTGCCGTGTCGAACCAGTCGTCCACGCTGCCGTCCCCCGGGTCGGCGTCCGGTGTGTCGGGGAGGGTGCCCGCCGGGCCGTCGTAGACGGTGTCCCACCAGCCGTCGTCGGGCCGGGGCGGCTGTGCGGGTGCACCCTGCTTGCTCATCTGGCGGCTCCTGGTGGGTCCGGTGGTCGCGCCGCCCCCGGCGGGCCGGGCTCGACGTCATTGTTCTCCACGTGCAACGACCCTGTCCGGGTTTCGGCGACAACCGGTCACCCTTGGGAACATCCCGGCCACCCCGCCGACCTGCCGGTTCGTCGTCCGCGCCGCGGGGGCGTCACCGCATCGTTCGTTTCCGTTCCGTCCGTGCTTGCCGGATGTGCCCGGAGCAAGGTGTTTCCTGGTCATCCGGGCGTACGGGCCCCTGAAAATGAGGGCCGATGGGGGGCATCGCTTCACTCGTTCGGCTGATTAAATGTCCGCATGACCGCGTCGGCCCCCAGCTTGCCCCGACCGGGGAGGGCCGCACCGGCGGGCCGCCCGGTGGGTGCGCTGTTGGTCCTGCTGCTCGGCGCGCTGCTGGCGGTGCTGCCCTGCGCCGGTCAGGCGAAGGCGGTGGACGGGTCCGCCGGTCCGGTGCCGGCCGCGGCCCCGGCCAGTGCCGTGACCGTCGTCAGTGTGGTCAGCGTGCAGGTCGCCACCGGACAGGCGCCCCACGCCGACCCCGCCGCGCCGGCCACCAGGCCCGCCAAGGCCGCGAAGCTCGCGGAGGACCAGGGCCAGGGCCACTGGATCCTCTGTACCGCCGACGGCCAGCCCCCGCGCAACAACGGCTGCTCCAGCCACCCGTACTGCTCGCAGGACGCCCAGCTGCCGAACCCGCCGCCGCAGCCGCAGCCCGCCGTGTCACCCCGCACCCCGGCCGCGCCCGAGGCGCTGCCCCGGGTGGTGCCCGCCGGTCTGCTGGACGGTTCGCACCCGGCACCCGATCTGCACGAGCTCCAGGTCCACCGGTCCTGAGCGGAACCCACCGCCGGCCCCGCCGCCGACGGATCCGCCCCTCCCCTCCTTCCAGCTGACCGCCGCCACCGACCGGTGCGCGGCGGAGACAAGGACACCACCATGGGTTCCGCCTCCAAGCAGTCCAACAAGTCCGGCGGCAAGCAGGCCGGCCTCGACCGTCGCGCTCGGATCGCCGAGCTGCGCGCCGCAGAGCAGCGCCGCGACCGCCGCAACAAGGTCGTCGCCTCGGTGGCGGCCGGCGTGCTGGTGATCGCCGCGATCGCCACCGGCACCTGGGTCGTCATGGACCAGAACCAGAAGAAGAAGGACAAGGAAGCCGCCGCCAACGCGGACATCCCGGGCGTGAAGACCTTCGGCGACCTGGGCCGCACCCACGTCAAGGAGAAGGTCAACTACCCGATGACCCCGCCGGTCGGCGGCGACCACAACGCGGTCTGGCTGGACTGCATGGGCCACGTCTACGACCAGCCGGTCGAGAACGAGCGCGCCGTCCACTCGCTGGAGCACGGCGCGGTCTGGGTGACGTACAACGGCAAGGCCACGCCGGAGGACATCAAGACCCTGTCCGACAAGGTCAAGACCACCCCGTACTCGCTGATGAGCCCGTACCCGGACGAGCAGGGCACCATCACCCTGAACGCCTGGAGCACCCAGCTGGTCGTGGACAGCGCCAGCGACCCCCGGGTGAACCAGTTCTTCACCAAGTACGTCCAGGGCAAGCAGACCCAGGAGCCGGGCGCCTCCTGCACCATGGGGCAGATGTGACCGCCGACGCGGGCCGCCCGGGCGACTCCGGATCCGCCGGTACCTCCGGGTCCGCCGGGTCCGCTGCCGAGGACGCCGTCGCGACCGCTGCGGCGGCCGTCACCGAGGCCGCCACCGCCGAGGGCCCGGCCAGGTCCGCGCGCCGCCGCCTGTGGTGGCCGGCCGCGCTGGCCGCCGCCGTGGCGCTGGCGCTCGGGGTGCCGGCCCTGGTGGCGAGCGGGACCTCGGCCTCCGGCTCCTCCTCGCTGTCCGTTCCGGCGGACGACTCGCCCGAGGCCGGTTTCGCCCGCGACATGGCGACCCACCACCAGCAGGCGGTGGACCTGTCGTTCGCCGTCCGGGACCGCACCTCCGACGAGCCGACCCGCACCCTGGCCTTCGACATCATCAACACCCAGGCCAACCAGCGCGGCATGATGATGGGCTGGCTGGACCAGTGGGGGCTGCCGCAGCACTCGGTCGCCAAGCCGATGGCCTGGATGCAGATGGGCCACGACTACCAGGCGCACGACGGTTCGCTGATGCCCGGCATGGCCACCAACGCCCAGATCGCGAAGCTGCGTTCGCTCAGCGGGCGGGACGCCGAGGTGTACTACCTGCAGCTGATGATCGAGCACCACAAGGGCGGCGTCGAGATGGCCCAGGGCTACGTGGACCTGGCCAGGAACGACGCCGAGAAGCGGCTCGCCCAGTCGATGGTGGTCGCCCAGACCTCGGAGCTGGAGCTGATGACCGACATGCTCAAGGAGCGCGGCGCCGCCCCCGGCGTGCCCGCCTCCTGAGCCGGCGCAGCCCGTACCGGCGCAGCCCGTACCGGCTCACCGCCTGCTGCCGGCTCAGCCCGCTCCGGCGCACCCTTTCGCGTTCCCCGGACGGCCGGGGCGCGGCCGACGGTCCCGTACCGTCCGCGCCGTGCCCCGGCCGTCCGCCGTTCCCGCCCCCTTACGGAGTACCGCGCATGACCCCTGACGCCCCCTGGCTGATCGCCGGACTGGGCAACCCCGGCCCGTGGTTCCGGCTGACCCGGCACAACGCGGGCTTCCTCGCCGCGGACCGGCTGGCCGAGCGGCACGGCGTCCGCTTCCGGCGCAGCGGAATCGCCACCCGGCTCGCGGAGTTCGAGGTCGACGGCCACCGGGTGCTGCTGGCGAAGCCGCTGTGGTTCATCAACCTGTCCGGCCGCCCGGTGGCCGCGCTGCTGCGCCGCCACGGCGTGCCGGTCGAGCGGCTGGTGGTCGTGCAGGACGACCTGGACTTCGCGTTCGGCTCCGCCCGGCTCAAGCGCGGCGGCGGCCCCGGCGGCCACAACGGCGTGCGCTCGGTCGGCGAGGTGCTCGGCACCCGCGACTTCATCCGGCTGCGCTTCGGCATCGGACGCCCGCCCAAGGGGCAGAGCATCGGCGACTTCGTGCTGAAGAAGTTCTCGGACGACGAACTCGCCGCACTGCCGGGTGAGTTGGACCGCTGCGCGGATGCCCTGGAGACCCTGGTCCGGCTCGGCCTGAACCGGGCCCAGGACACCCTCAACGCGCCCACCGCGCCGACCGCCTAACGACGAGCCGTACGGACCGTACGAACGGCGCGGGCCGGCCGGGTGAGGAGGGCGGCTGCCGCCGCGACCACGGCGAGGACGAACAGCACCGTCCGTCCACCGGACGCCGCGCCCGCCAGGTGGACACCGAGGACGGACAGCGCCATCCCGAGGGCCGTACCGAGGCTGCGCGCCATGTTCACCATGCCGCCGCCGACCGCCGAGCACTCCGCCGGTATCGCCCGCATCACCAGCGCGTTGTTGGCAGGCAGCAGCAGGCCCAGCCCGTAGCCGGCGACCAGCAGCGGGCCCGCGGCCACCGCCGAGGCCGGCAGCAACGCGAACAGCAGCAGGCCGGTGGCCGCGACGGCCGCGCCGAGGCGGCACCGGGTGACGTCCGACCAGTCGCGGGGCAGCAGCCCGCCGCCGACCGTCGCGGCGAGGGCGAAGGCGGCGGGCAGCAGGGTGACCACCAGGCCGGCGCGGGCCGTCGACACCCCTGCGTCGGCGAGCAGTACGGGGCCCAGCACGAGCGGGCAGAACAGGAGCAGGTAGCCGATCAGCGCCACCACCAGGCCGGACCGCACTCCCGGGGTGTTGACCAGTCCCGGCGCCAGGATCGGCCGGGCGGCCCGCCGTTCCTGGTGAACCAGTGCGGCGGTGAGCACGGCGGCGACGATCAGCAGGGCGGCGACCGCCCAGCCGGGCAGGGGCAGGCCGGAGGCGGTGGACAGGGCGAGCAGGAGTGCCGTGGTCGCGCCGGTGAGCAGCAACATGCCGGGCAGGTCGAAGCGGGCGTCGCCCCGTCTGCGCCGCGCCGCACCGCCCGTCCGGGGCCCGGGTACGGGGGCCGGGCCGTCGGTCCGGGTGCGGGGCAGCAGGTACCAGCCGGCCAGGATGCCGAGCACGGCGATCGGCACGTTCACCCAGAACACCCACTGCCACGAGGCGCGTTCGACCAGCAGTCCGCCGAGGCTCGGCCCGAGCGCCAGTCCGAGGCCCTGCGCGGAGGCCTGGATGCCGAGCGCACGCCGCATCGCGTGCCCGGGGACGCCGCGGGCGACCAGGGCGACGCTGTTGGCCTGCATCATCGCGGCGCCGACGGCCTGGACGGCGCGGCACCCGACCAGGATCCAGAGGCTGCCCGCGAATCCCGCGCCGAGCGAGGAGAGGCCGAAGACGGCGAAGCCGCCGATGTACATCGTCTTGCGGCCGACCAGGTCGGACAGCCAGCCGATCGGGGCGAGCAGGGCGACCAGGACGAGCAGGTAGGCGAGGGCGACCCACTCGACGGCGGCGAAGCCCACGTCGAAGTGGCGGCCGATGGCGGGGAAGACCAGGGCGATGACGCTGGCGTCGAGCTGGCCGAGGAAGGCACCGAGACACACCGTGCCGACGGCCAGCCAGTGGGCGTGTCGCCAGCCGGCGATGCCACGCGGCCGGGGCCGCTCGGTGAGCAGCCGTACGGCAAGGGCAGTGGCGTTCATGGGACAAATATATCGGATGCAGATATGTTCTTTCTACGAGTTGATCGTTCTGCGATACGTAGCGTCTCGCAGGGCGTCCGCACCCCGCCCGGGGGGCGGACCGCGCCCCCGGAACGGCCCGTACCAGGCGATACGCTGTCCGCCATGCCGTCGTCACCACACGTTCCCGACTCCGCCACCGAAAGCCCCGATCCGGCGGTCGAGCACGCCCGGCGGCTGACCGACACCGTCACCCGGCTGCGCCGCGCACTGCGCAGCAGCATCCGTACCGACTACCCGTGGGAGTCCCTGCCGATGGCGCAGGTCGAACTCCTCCAGACCCTCGCCTCCGCCCCGCTGCGCGTCGGCGAGCTCGCCGCCCGGCAGCGGCTCGCCCCCAACACCGTCAGTGGGCTGGTCGGCAAGCTGCTCGACGCCGGCTTCGTGGACCGCCAGGCCGACCCCGGCGACCGCCGCACCGCCCGGATCGCCCTCACCCCGGCCGGCCGGCGCCAGCTGGACGACTGGCAGCGCGCCCACGAACGCCGCATCGCCACTGCCTTCGACACCCTCGACCCCGCCGACCGCGAGGCCGTCGTCCAGGCACTGCCCGCGCTCGACCGGCTCGCCCGCGCCCTCGCCCCGCCGGGAGCCGGCGCCGACCAGGGCTGAAAACCGCTGGTCAACGGCACCGGCCCAGCACTACCGTCCCCGCTGTGACCACACTACGGGCGGGCCTCTCGGCACAGGTACGGATCGAACCCTGGACGGACGGCGACCTCACGCTGCTGCGCCGGGTCAACACTTCGGAGATGAAGAAGCACGTCGGCGGCCCGGAAACCGAGGAGCAGCTGCTCGTCCGGCACCGGCGCTACCTGGACTTCGTCCCGTCCGGGCTCGGCTGCATGTACCGGATCGTGCTGCTGCCGGAGCACGGTCCTGCTTCCGGCGGTCCTGCTTCCGGCGGGGCGGCTACGGGCAGGGTGGCTACGGGCGGGACGGCTACGGGCGAGCCGGTCGGGGGCGAGGCAGTCGGGACGGTCGGCTACGGCACCCGGACCTGGGAGGGCGAGAGCGTCCACGAGATGGGGTGGAACGTGCTTCCCGGTTTCCAGGGCCGGGGCATCGCCGTCGCCGCCACCCGCGCCGCGGTCGCGGCCGCCCGCCGCGAGGCCGCGCACCGGTACCTGCACGCCTTCCCCTCGGTGGACAACCCCGCCTCCAACGCGGTCTGCGCGAAGGCCGGGTTCACCCTGCTCGGCGAGACGGACTTCGAGTTCCCGCCCGGGCGGTTCATGCGCAGCCACAACTGGCGGGTGGACCTGCACGGTTCGGAATGAACCCGGGGAACCCCCGGCGGGAGCCGGAGAGCAGGCGGATCAGAACAGGGTCGTCCGGTTCTCCAGCTCCAGCAGCCAGCGCTTGCGGTCCACGCCCGCCGCGAAGCCGGTGAGCGAACCGTTGGCGCCGAGCACCCGGTGGCAGGGGCGCACGATCAGCAGCGGGTTGGCGCCCACCGCGCCGCCGACCGCCCGGACCATGCGCGGCTCCTGCCCGGCCAGCTCGGCGAGTTCGCTGTAGGTGACGGTCGTGCCGTACGGGATCTCGTCCAGTGCGGCCCAGATCCGACGGCGGAACTCGGTGCCCACCGGCGCCAGCGGAAGGTCGAACTCGGTGCGCTCACCGGCGAAGTAGGCGGTCAGCTGGGCGACCGGCTCGGCGAGCGCCTCCGGGTCGAGGACCCAGTCGTCGGCGGGCTCGGCCAGCGCGTACTTCTGGCCGGGCGCGGTGACGGTGGCCAGCGCGGCCGGCCCGCCGCCCGCCGGCAGGACGCCGCTGAGCAGCAGCCGGCCGAAGGGGCTCTCCATGGTCGTGTAGACGGTGGTGGTGCCGGCGGCCGTGGCGTCGGCCGTCGTGGCGCTGACGGTCTCGGTGTTGGCGGTGGTGCTCATGCTCGTGCGTTCTCCGTTCCGGTACTGATGATCACGGGCCCGGCCCACAGCCGGTGGACGGCGTAGGAGCGCCACGGCGCCCAGGCCTCGGCCGCGCGGGCGGCGGACTTCGGGTCGCCGGGGGCGCCGAGCCGGACCAGGCCGTGCTTGACGCCGACGTCGCTCGGCAGGAAGACGTCCGGGTCGGCGAGGGCCCGCATCCGCAGGTAGCCGACCGTCCAGGGACCGATGCCGGGCAGTTCCAGCAGCCGGGCCGCGGCCTCCTCCCGGTCGGCCCCGCTGTCGAGGCGGACCGTGCCCTCCGCCAGCGCCGCGCACAGGCCGGTGAGCGCCCGGCGGCGGGCGGCGGGCATCGCGAAGTCCTCCGGGTCGGCGGTGACGAGCGCCGCCGCGGTCGGGAAGAGCAGCCGCAGGCCGCCGCTGGGCTCGGGCAGCGCGGCGCCGTACTTCTCGGCCAGCCGACCCGCCAGGGTACGGGCGGCCCCGACGGTGACCTGCTGGCCGAGGACGGCGCGGACCGCGAGTTCGTGCGGGTCCACGTGGCCGGGCGAGCGCAGGCCCGGGCGCTCACGGACCAGCTGGCCGAGCACCGGGTCGGCGCCGAGCTGTTCGTCGACGGCGAGCGGGTCGGCGTCCAGGTCGAAGAGGATGCGCAGGCGCTGGACGGCGGTCGGCAGGTCGCGCAGGTCGGCGAGGAAGAGGCGGCAGTCCAGCCAGCCGCGGGTGCGCGGCTCGGCCGGCGCCAGGCCGTCGACCTCGGCGATGCCGTGGCCGTACGGGAGCGCGAGGGTGCGCCGGTAGGTGCGGACGCCCGGGCGGGCGCCGGGAACGACCTCCTCCACACCGGGGACGGCACGCAGTGCGAGGAAGTCGATCAGGTGGTCGCTGTCCAGCGGGCCGCGGTAGGCGAGGCGCAGGGTGAGGCCGCCGGCCGGGGTCGCGGTGCGTCGGCCGGCGGCCACCTCGGCCCGCAGGCCGCTCGGCGTGCGGTCGTACACCTCGCGCACGGTGTCGTTGAACTGGCGGACCGAGGCGAAGCCGGCCGCGAACGCGACGTCGGTGACGGACAGCTCGGTGGTCTGCAGGAGCAGCCGGGCGGTCTGGGCGCGGCGGGCGCGGGCCAGCGCGATCGGGCCGGCGCCGAGCTCGGCGGTGAGCTGGCGCTGCAGCTGGCGGGCGCTGTAGCCGAGGCGGCCGGCCAGGCCCGCGACGCCCTCCCGGTCCACCACGCCGTCGCCGATCAGGCGCATCGCGCGGCCGACCAGGTCGGCGCGGTGGTTCCACTCGGGCGAGCCCGGCACGGAGTCGGGGCGGCAGCGGCGGCAGGCGCGGAAGCCCGCGCCCTGGGCGGCCGCAGCGCTCGGGTAGAAGACGCAGTTGACGCGCTTGGGGGTCACGGCCGGGCAGCTCGGCCGGCAGTAGATGCCGGTGGAGGTGACGGCCGTGAAGAAGACGCCGTCGAAACGGGCGTCGCGGCTGTCCACGGCTCGGTACCGGATGTCGTCGTCGATCACGCTGTCCAGTCTGCGGGATCGGGTGCGGGGGGACTGGCGGGAATCGGACATCGCCGTTGTACCGGCACCGGCACCCGCCGTCCGGCGGGAAATTCCCCGGCCGACCGGCCTGCCCGCGGCTACGCTCGCCCCATGACCGAGCAACCCGGCGAGCGGCCCGCCGACCACTCCTACACCGGCCCGGACGACCCGCAGGTCGTCGCGCTGCCCCCGGCGGAGTTCGCCTTCCCCGGCCCGCTGCGCGATCAGCTGGTCGCGGCCATCCTCAGCGGGGCCAAGACCAGCACCACCGGACTGGTCGCCGACTACGAGCACGAGGGCGAGTCCCTGCCCCGGGCCGGCGAGCGGGCCGCCGTCCTCGACTCGGACGGCCGCCGGGTCGCGGTGATCGAGACCACGGACGTCCGGGTGGTCCCGCTCGCCGAGGTCGACCTGCAGCACGCCCTGGACGAGGGCGAGGGGGACGACAGCGTGGCCGAGTGGCGTGCGACGCACGAACGGTTCTGGCGCAGCCCGGAGTTGCTCGCCGCCCTCGATGATCCGGATTTCACCGTGGACGACTCCACTCCGCTGGTCCTGCAGCGCTTCCGTCTGATGGCCGACCTCCGCTGAGCCCGGCGTACCCCGTGTGCCCGGTGTGCCCGGCGGGGGCCGGCCGGCGGCCGCTCGGTGGCGGCCGGCCCCCGCCGATGGGGTGGTCAGCGCTTCACCGGACCTCCCGCGGCACGCATCGACTTGGTGATCGCCTTCCACTTCTGCAGCCGGGCCTTGGCCACCCGGGCGTCCGTGCGCGAGGCGATCCAGTCGTTCTCGCGCTGGAGCTTGAGGTAGCTGTCCATGCGCCGCTGCGGCAGGGTGCCGTCGGCCAGCGCCGCCTGCACCGCGCAGCCGGGCTCGGTGTGGTGGCCGCAGTCGTGGAAGCGGCACTCCTCGGCCAGATCGGCTATGTCGGCGAAGGCGAGGTCCACCCCCTCGCCACCGTAGAGGCCGACCTCACGCAGACCGGGGGTGTCGATCAGCACGCCCCCGCCGGGCAGCGGGATCAGCTCGCGGGTGGTCGTGGTGTGGCGGCCCTTCTGGTCGACCGCACGGGCCTCCTGGACGGTCATCACCTCGGCACCGGCCAGCGCGTTGGTGAGCGTGGACTTGCCGACGCCGGACTGGCCGATCACCGCGGTGGTGCCGGGGGTGCAGGCGCGCAGTACGTCGATGCCCTCACCGGTCTCGGCGCTCACGGTGAGCACCGTGACGCCGGGGGCGACGGCCTCGACGTCGGCCCGGATGAAGTCGGCGTCGTCCACCAGGTCGGCCTTGGTGAGGACGACCAGGGGCTCGGCGCCGGACTCCCAGGCCAGGGCGAGGAAGCGCTCGATCCGACCGAGGTCGGGGTCGGCCGCCAGGGAGGCGGCGATCAGCACGGTGTCGACGTTGGCGGCCAACACCTGGCCGTCGGAGCGCTTGCCGGCCACCTTGCGGATGATCGCGGTGGAGCGCGGCAGCAACGCGGTGACGGCGGCCATCGGCTGGGCGTGGAGGTCCACGGCCGCCCAGTCGCCCGTGCACGGGCAGTTGATCATGTCGGCGTCGCCCACCGGCCGGGTGTCGAACCGCACGGTGCGCGGCTCGCCCGTCTCCGGGTCGGCGATCACGGCGTCGCACTGGCCGCGGTCGACCCGGACGATCCGGGCCGGGAGCAGCCCGGCCTCGCCGTACGGGGCGAACAGCTCCGCGAGCTCGGCCGTCCAGCCGTACCCGGCCAGCGTGGAGCCGGCAGCGGAGTCATCAGAAGAAAGGGAAGAGGAGAAGAACGGAACGGAGGCAGCGTTGGACAACGCAGTGGCCCTTCGGGAGGAGTGCGTCCCGGCGGGCTACGGCTGGCGCGAAGGGCTCAGCCGGCGGCCGGGAAAGGGAGGTGAACGCGAGTGCTGCCCTGGGCAGCTATCGGGGCGACAACGACCACGGGGTTCACCTCCTGCTCTCTACTCCTCGGGCGGCCCAATGGCCCCCGAACCGGACGTGTCACACGCTAGCGGAGCAACTCGGCGCCGCCAACCCATTTTTGACCTGCGGAAACGCACCCCACAGCCGGTCCACGGCCGTCCTGCGGCCCGCCTACCCCCCGTAGCGGTGCTTGAGGTTCGGGTCGTCCAGCCACCACGGCCGCATCCCCGTCTCCTCCTCCTCGGCGCGCCCCTCGGCCCGCGCCTCCGCGGCCGCCGCCTCGAAGCGGGCGTCCAGCTCGGCGTCCACGGCCTCGGTCTCCTCCCGCCCCTGCACCACCATCCGCCGCACCAGCGCGGCCAGGAACGGCAGTCCGACCAGGTCCCCCAGCACCCAGAAGGCGTTGCCGCCCCAGGTCTGGTCCTGCGCCGGGCTCGGGCCCCACGGCCGTCCGAGCGCCACGTAGTAGTGCTCGGCGACCAGGTGACCACCGTAGATCAGCACGATCCCGAGCCCCGCGTCGAAGATCACTTCGGCGAAGGTGATGAACAGCCCGACGAGGTGCGGGTACTCGTGCCCGACCGGGTCGAGCTGCAGCCGCGGCCAGAAGTAGGCGAGGCCGAGCAGCACCAGCACCAGGTGCAGCAGCACGTTCCCGAACGCGCTGGACACCGACTCCTCGTACCAGGGCGTGAAGTAGAGCAGCCACGGCGGCGCCATCAGCAGCGCGGTCGAGACGGCCGGGAACATCAGCACCTTGGACGGGCGGCTGCGCAGCGCCCGCAGGATCCGCTCCCGCCGGGCGGGCGGCGCGGCGGCGGCCAGCAGCGAGACGGGCGCGCCGAGCGCGAGCAGCAGCGGGACGACCATGAGCAGCAGCACGACCTGTACGGCGCGGTCGGTGAAGAGGATCCGCTCGTACACGCCGAGGCCGGAGCAGGTGCACCAGATCCACAGCAGCAGCCCGCCGAGGAAGGCGGTGGTGCGGGTGGGCTGCCAGCGTTCGCCGCCGCAGCGGTGGACGGTGCGCACCGCGGTGAGGTACCAGGCGGCGAGCAGGACGGAGAGGGTGAGCACCAGCGGTTCGGCCGTCCAGGAGGTGGCCAGGTCGGACCAGCGCCACGGCGGCGGCCCGCTGTACGCGAGCGCGGAGACCGCGCCGTCCACCGCGCCGTTCATCCGTCCGCTCACCTCGCCCGCACCTCGCCCGCACCTCGCTCGTCCTCGCCGACGCCCGCCGACTTCCGCCGGCCGTCGCCGGCCGTCGCCCGGCTCTCTCGCCGAGCCATGATGTCGCCGCGTCGCCGGCCCGCCGCAGCCGGGGCCCGCCTCTATACCCGGACCTGAACAAAGCTTTACCCAGCCCCAACAAAGCTTTGCCCAGGCAAAGTTCCGGTCTCGGAGCCCCCGCGTTCGCAACCGCGGTGAGGCCACGAACGTCTGGCAGGATGCCCGACGGCGATACCCGCCACGTGGGTGACAAGGGGACGACAAGAGGTGCGAAGCACTGCACGCGGCGAGGGCCGCCGGCTGGCCACGCGCCACCGCAACATCGAGCTGGGCCTGCTGGCGCTCGCGGTGGCCGTCTGTCTGGCCGGACACATCGACGCCGACCTGGCGCTGACCGGCAAGATGCCGCCCGGGCTGCTGGTGCACGGCCTGGCCCTGGGCGCCCTGGCCGGGGCCGCGCACCTGGCGGTGCGCCGGTTCGCGCCGTACGCGGACCCGCTGATCCTGCCGCTGGGCGTGTTCCTGACCGGCTTCGGACTGATGCTGCTGGACCGGCTGGACATCAGCTACAAGGCCGCGCACGCCGCCAAGGGCGACTACCAGAAGCTCCCGGCCGCGCCCTCCCAGCTGATGTGGGTGTTCATCTCGGTGACGGCGGCGATCGCGCTGATCGTCTTCGTCAAGCACCACCGCTTCTTCCAGCGCTACGTCTACCTGCTGATGGCGGGCGCGCTGATCCTGCTGGCCGCACCGGTGGCCTCCCCGGGCGACAGCTTCGGCGCCAAGCGCTGGATCAAGCTGGGCGGGCTCTCCTTCGAGCCGGACGAGTTCGTGAAGGTCGCGATCACGATCTTCTTCGCGGGCTACCTGATGGCCTCCCGGGACGCGCTCGCGCTGGCCGGCCGGAAGGTCTGGGGGATGACCCTGCCGCGCGGCCGGCACGCCGGGCCGGTCCTGGCGATCTGGGTGGTCAGCCTGCTGGTGCTGATCTTCGAGCGCGACCTGGGCACCTCGCTGATCTTCTTCGGCGTCTTCATCGTGATGCTGTACGTGGCGACCGAGCGCACCAGCTGGGTGGTGCTCGGCCTGCTGATGGCGGTCGGCGGCGCGGCCGTGGTCGGCACCGTGGAGCCGCACGTGCACGGGCGCGTCGAGGCCTGGCTGCACCCGCTCGACTACTACAAGCCGGTGCACGACAAGGCGATCTCCGAGCAGCCCGCCGAGGCGCTGTTCAGCCTCGGCACCGGGGGCATGACCGGGACCGGCCTGGGCTCGGGCCGGCCCTGGCTGATCGGCTTCGCCGGGCGCAGCGACTTCATCTTCACCACGATCGGCGAGGAGCTGGGCCTGGCCGGAGTGACGGCCGTACTGCTGGTCTACGTGCTGCTGATCCAGCGCGGCCTGCGCACCGCGATCGGCCTGACCGACCCGTTCGGCAAGCTGCTCGCCACCGGGCTGGCATCGGCCCTGGCGCTGCAGGTCTTCGTGGTCGTGGGCGGGGTGAGCGGGCTGGTCCCGCTGACCGGCAAGGCGCTGCCGTTCCTGGCGGCCGGCGGTTCGTCGCTGCTGGCGAACTGGCTGATGGTCGCGCTGCTGATCAAGCTGAGCGACTCCTCCGGGCGCACCGCCCTGGAGCCGGCCCTGCCCTCCCCCGAGCCGCTTCCGGCCCGGGCCCGCCCCTCGGCGACGGCAGCGACGACGAGCGAGACGGCCGACCCGACGCCCGCGAGCCCGACGACCCCCGCGAGCCCGACGACCCCCGCGAGCCCGACGACCCCCGCGAGCCCGACGACCCCCACCGCCCCGACCCCCGCCGGCGCGCAGCCCCTCCACGAGCAGCCCCTCCACGAGCAGCCCGCCGACGAGCAGCCCGCCGCACCGTCGGCAGCGGACCCGTCGGCCCCCACCGAGCTGCGCCCCTCGTACGGCCGCACCCCCGCCGCACCGCAGTACGGCTACCCGTCGGCTCCCCCGAACCCCTCGGCCACCTGATCACCCGACCACCCGACAGGGCCTCTCCCGCGCCCGCGGAAGAGGCCCTGTCCGGTGTCGTCCCGCCCGTCCCCGCCGCTCGCCCTACCGCTGCCTACCGCTGCTCCCACGGCGGCCGGGGCGGCCGCGGCGGGTATCCCGGCGCCTCCTGCCCGGGAGGCCCGGAGAGCCCCGGCGGCACGGGCGACGGCCCCGACGGCCCTGCGGGCCCCGACGGCGGCCCGCCCGCAGGCCCCGACGGCGGCCCGGTCGGCCGGTCGCTGTCCGGCGGCGGCGGGGTGGGCCGGTGGTGCGGCCCGCCCCGCGCGGTGAGACGGCCGCGCACGTTCTCGGCGGCCAGCACGTCGGCCCAGCGCTCCGGATACTCGGAGGGCACGTCGACGTCCTCGCCCTCCTCCTCGCCCCACTCCTCCTCGACGCCCTCGGCGAGCCCGAGTGCACGGGCACGCCGGGCCCGCTCGATGGCCCGCCGGGCGGCGACCTCGCGGACCACGGCGGCGGCCGCCTCCTCGTGCGCCCGCTCGTTCTCGGCGCGGGCGTCGGCGGTCTCCAGGGTGGGCCAGCGGCGGTCTATCGCGGCGTTCATGGCGGCGCCGATGAGCACCGCGAGCGCCACCACGAAGATCCACAGCAGGACGGCCACCGGCGCCGCCAGCGAGCCGTACACCGAGGGGCCCTCGACCGAGCTGACCAGGTAGACCCGCAGGCCGACGCTGCAGAAGACCAGCACCACCAGGGCGACCAGGGCGCCGGGGATGTCCTCGCGCCACGGGGTCGAGACCGGGACGGTCAGGTGGTAGAGGGTGGTCAGCGAGACGGTCAGCAGCACGATCGCGACCGGCCAGTAGAGGGCGCCGACCAGCCCGGACACCCCCGGCACCGCGTTCTCCAGCAGCCCCGGCCCGAGCATCAGCAGCGGCAGCACCAGCGAGCCGATCACCAGGGCGCCGAAGTAGAGGCCGAGCGACATCAGCCGGGTCTTGACGATGCCCCGCTTGCCGTCGAGCCCGTACATGACGGTGATGGTGTCGATGAAGATGTAGAGGGCCCTGGAGCCGGACCACAGGGACAGCAGGAAGCCGATCGAGACGAGGTCGGGCCGGGTGCGGTCGAACACCCCGTCCAGCAGCGGGACCACGACCTCCTTGACGGAGGAGTCCGACAGCACCGTCCCGGAGGCCGAGAGGATGCTCTTCTTGAGCCCGGCGATGGTGCCCTGGCCGACGAACTCGTCCAGGTAGCCGAGGGTGCCGGCCAGCCCGAGCAGCAGCGGCGGGATCGACAGCAGGGTGAAGAATGCCGCCTCGGCGGCGAGCCCGGTGACCCGGTACTCGACGCAGGTGTTGGTGGTGTCCTTGATCAGCTCCCACGCCGTGCGGGTCCAGGTGGCCCGTTTGGCCGCGCGCCGGGAGCCCTTGCCCCGGCGCCGGGAGGGCCGCTCGGGGGTCGGTCTGCTCGTATCGCCTGCTGCTTGCACAGGGCTAACGGTATCGGGCCGGGGCCCGCCGGTTGATCTCCCCCGGGCACGGGCGCTCGCTCTCCCCCGGACGCGGCCGGTCGGCCTCCCCCGCACCCGCCGGCCGATCCCCCGGGTGTGTGCAACTGATCTCCGCGGGCGCCGACGCGTGACCGGACACCCCGTCGGCGAGCGGCGGGAACCTCCGGCCGTCCCACATGACGAAACTTCAGCGTCCAGCATTCGGACGTTAGTGGACCGCGAGTCCCGCCCCGTGCGAATCTCTTGCCATGCCTAGCGCCGGAACCACCCTGGTAGGTCGACTCCACGTCGATCTCCTTCGCGTGTCCAGCGCCATCTGTCCGGTGACCTGAGCCCCACCCCGCCGCACCACCGCACCCGGCGCCCTCCCTTCCCGCCATCCCGGTCGAAGCGGATGCGCAGGCGCCCGCCCGGCCTCGGTCACTGCCCTCCCGGTCCTGAGAAAACCCGCAGGTCAGAGCAGCACCGCACGGCTGAGCACGCACCGCGACCCACCCGGCACCAGCGCCACCTGCCCCGAAGGACTTCACCATGGCCACCTCCCCCGAGACCGCCGAACCCACGGCCGACCGCGCCGCCGCGAGCCGCCCCGCCGCGGCCCGCAAGGTGACCCGTCACCGCGGCGAGGGCCAGTGGGGCATGGGCCACTTCACGCCTCTGAACGCCAACGAGCAGTTCAAGAAGGACGACGACGGTCTCAATGTGCGGACACGTATTGAGACGATCTATGCGCACCGCGGCTTCGACTCGATCGACCCCGCCGACCTGCGCGGCCGGATGCGCTGGTGGGGCCTCTACACCCAGCGCAAGGAGGGCATCGACGGCGGCAAGACCGCGATCCTGGAGCCGCACGAGCTGGACGCCGAGTACTTCATGCTCCGGGTCCGCATCGACGGCGGCCGACTGACCATCGCCCAGCTGCGGGCGATCGCCGAGGTCTCCGAGCAGTACGCGCGCGGCACCGCCGACCTGACCGACCGGCAGAACATCCAGTACCACTGGATCCGGATCGAGGACGTCCCCGCGATCTGGCAGAAGCTGGAGGCCGTCGGCCTGTCCACCACCGAGGCCTGCGGCGACACCCCCCGCGTCATCCTCGGCTCCCCGGTGGCCGGCATCGCCGAGGACGAGATCATCGACGGCACCCCCGCCATCGAGGAGATCCAGCGCCGCTTCATCGGCAACAAGGACTTCTCCAACCTGCCGCGCAAGTTCAAGTCCGCGGTCTCCGGCTCCCCGCAGCTGGACGTCGCGCACGAGATCAACGACATCGCCTTCGTCGGCGTGGTCCACCCCGAGCACGGGCCCGGCTTCGACCTGTGGGTCGGCGGCGGCTTGTCCACCAACCCCAAGCTGGGCGTGCGGCTGGGCGCCTGGGTGCCGCTGGAGGAGGTCGCCGACGTCTACGGCGGCGTCATCGGCATCTTCCGCGACTACGGCTACCGCCGCCTGCGCAACCGCGCCCGACTGAAGTTCCTGGTCGCCGACTGGGGCGTGGAGAAGTTCCGTCAGGTCCTGCAGGACGAGTACCTCAAGTACGAGCTGATCGACGGCCCCGCCCCCGCCGAGCCCACCGCCCGCTGGCGCGACCACGTCGGCGTCCACAAGCAGAAGGACGGCCGGTTCTACATCGGCTTCGCCCCGCGCGTCGGCCGGGTCGACGGCAAGCTGCTCGGCCGCATCGCCGACCTCGCCGCCGCCCACGGCAGCGACCGGGTGCGCACCACCGCCGAGCAGAAGATGCTGATCCTCGACATCGCCGAGGAGCACGTCGACTCGGTGGTGGCCGGCCTGGAGGAGCTGGACCTGCGGGTCACCCCCTCGCCGTTCCGTCGCGGCACCATGGCCTGCACCGGCATCGAGTACTGCAAGCTCGCCATCGTCGAGACCAAGGAGCGCGGCCGCACGCTCATCGACGAACTGGAGCAGCGCCTGCCGGAGTTCGCCGAGCCGCTGACCATCAACATCAACGGCTGCCCGAACGCCTGCGCCCGCATCCAGGTCGCCGACATCGGCCTCAAGGGCCAGCTGGTCACCGACGAGAACGGCGAGCAGGTCGAGGGCTACCAGGTGCACCTCGGCGGCGCGCTCGGCCTGGAGGCCGGGTTCGGCCGCAAGGTCCGCGGCCTCAAGGTCACCAGCGCCGGCCTGCCCGACTACGTGGAGCGCCTGCTGACCCGCTACCAGGCCGACCGCACCGAGGGCGAGCGCTTCGCCCAGTGGACTGCCCGGGCGACCGAGGAGCAGCTGTCGTGAGCGAGCGCGCTGCCCCGTTCTTCTGCCCGTACTGCGGGGACGAGGACCTGCGCCCCTCCGAGGCCGGACACGGCGCCTGGGAGTGCCACGGGTGCCGCCGCGCCTTCCAGCTGAAGTTCCTCGGCCTGCTGTCACCGACCAACCACGGGGGTACGAGCCTTGAGCAGCACCGCGACTGACCATGAGGCGGCCGCCGTCCGGGCCGGCCGCGAGCTGGAGGAGGCGACCGCGCAGGAGATCCTGGCCTGGGCGGCCGAGACCTTCGGCAAGCGGTTCTGCGTCACCTCCTCGATGGAGGACGCGGTGGTCGCCCACCTCGCCTCCTCGGTGTTCCCCGGCGTGGACGTGGTGTTCCTGGACACCGGCTACCACTTCCCGGAGACCATCGGCACCCGCGACGCGGTGGCCGCGACCATGCCGGTCAACGTCATCACGCTCACCCCGCTGAAGACCGTCGCCGAGCAGGACGCCGAGTACGGACCGCAGCTGCACGACCGCGACCCGGACCTGTGCTGCTCGCTGCGCAAGGTCGAGCCGCTGAACCGCGGCCTCGGCGGCTACGACGCCTGGGCCACCGGGCTGCGCCGCGACGAGTCGCCGACCCGGGCGAACACCCCGGTGGTGTCCTGGGACCCGAAGCGCCGCAAGGTCAAGATCGCCCCGATCGCCCGGTGGACGCAGGAGGACGTGGACGCCTACGTCGCCGCCAACGGCGTGCTGCTCAACCCGCTGCTGTGGGAGGGCTACACCTCGATCGGCTGCTCGCCGCTGTCCTGCACCCGCAAGCCCGCCGAGGGCGAGGACGCGCGGGCCGGACGCTGGTCCGGCTCCGGCAAGACCGAGTGCGGCATCCACCTCTGACGCACCGTCAACAACCGCCAAGCGTAAGGAAGAACACCGTGACAGCTCACACCCTGGTCGCCGACGGAGCCGCAGAGGCGGCCCCCGCGGCCGCCCCCTGCGAGCGCGGCGCCACCGTGTGGCTGACCGGGCTGCCGAGCGCGGGCAAGACCACGCTGGCCTTCGCGCTGGCCGAGCGGCTGCGCGCCGAGGGCCACCGGGTCGAGGTCCTGGACGGCGACGAGATCCGCGAGTTCCTCTCCAAGGGCCTCGGCTTCTCCCGCGAGGACCGGCACACCAACGTCACCCGGATCGGGTTCGTCGCCGAGAAGCTCGCCGCCAACGGCGTCAAGGTGCTCGCCCCGGTGATCGCCCCGTTCGCCGACTCCCGCACCGCCGTGCGCGAGCGGCACGCCGCGGCCGGCACCGAGTTCCTGGAGATCCACGTCGCGACCCCGGTCGAGCTGTGCGCCGAACGCGACGTCAAGGGCCTGTACGCCAAGCAGGCCGCCGGCGAGATCTCCGGCCTGACCGGCGTGGACGACCCGTACGAGGCGCCGGAGAACCCGGAGCTGCGGGTCCAGACGCAGGGCCGCGAGGTGGCCGACTCCGCCGCCGAGCTGCACGCCTTCCTGACCGAGAGGGGCCTCGCGTGACGACCGCGACCCAGAGCCTGTTGCAGGCCGACGACAACCCCTTCGCGCTGTCCCACCTGGACGCGCTGGAGGCCGAGTCGGTGCACATCTTCCGCGAGGTCGCGGGGGAGTTCGAGCGTCCGGTGATCCTCTTCTCCGGCGGCAAGGACTCCATCGTCATGCTGCACCTGGCGCTCAAGGCCTTCGCGCCCGCCGCCATCCCCTTCTCCCTCCTGCACGTCGACACCGGGCACAACTTCCCCGAGGTCATCGCCTACCGCGACCGCGTCGCCGCCGAGCACAACCTGCGCCTGCACGTCGCCCACGTCCAGGACTTCATCGACGACGGCCGGCTGCGCGAGCGCCCGGACGGCACCCGCAACCCGCTGCAGACCGTGCCGCTGCTGGACGCCATCGAGAAGGGCCGCTTCGACGCCGTGTTCGGCGGCGGCCGCCGCGACGAGGAGAAGGCCCGCGCCAAGGAACGCGTCTTCTCGCTGCGCGACGAGTTCGGCGCCTGGGACCCGCGCCGCCAGCGCCCCGAGCTGTGGTCGCTCTACAACGGCCGGCACGCGGTCGGCGAGCACGTGCGCGTCTTCCCGCTGTCCAACTGGACCGAGCTGGACGTCTGGCAGTACATCGAGCGCGAGGGCATCGAACTCCCGGAGATCTACTACGCCCACGAGCGCGAGGTCTTCTCCCGCAGCGGCATGTGGCTGACCGCCAGCGAGTGGGGCGGCCCCAAGGACACCGAGCCCGTCGAGCGGCGCCTCATCCGCTACCGCACCGTCGGCGACATGTCCTGCACCGGCGCCGTCGACTCCGACGCCACCACCATCCAGGCCGTGATCGCCGAGATCGCCGCCAGCCGCCTCACCGAGCGCGGCGCCACCCGTGCCGACGACAAGCTGTCCGAGGCCGCGATGGAAGACCGCAAGCGCGAGGGGTACTTCTAATGAGCACGACCATCGAGACCACCGCCACCTCCCTGCTGCGCTTCGCCACCGCCGGCTCCGTGGACGACGGCAAGTCCACCCTGGTCGGCCGGCTGCTGCACGACTCCAAGTCGGTGCTCGCCGACCAGTTGGAGGCCGTCGAGCACGCCTCCCGCAAGCGCGGCCAGGAGGCGCCCGACCTCGCGCTGCTCACCGACGGCCTGCGCGCCGAGCGCGAGCAGGGCATCACCATCGACGTCGCCTACCGCTACTTCGCCACCCCCCGGCGGCGGTTCATCCTCGCCGACACCCCCGGGCACGTGCAGTACACCCGCAACATGGTGACCGGCGCCTCCACCGCCGAGCTGGCCGTCGTGCTGGTCGACGCCCGCAACGGCGTGGTCGAGCAGACCCGCCGGCACGCCGCCGTCGCCGCGCTGCTGCGGGTGCCGCACGTGGTGCTGGCCGTCAACAAGATGGACCTGGTCGGCTACGCGGAGCCCGTCTTCGCCGCCATCGCCGCCGAGTTCACCGCCTACGCCGCCTCGCTCGGCGTCAAGGACGTCCTCGCCGTGCCGATCTCGGCGCTCGCCGGGGACAACGTGGTCGAGCCCTCCGCGCACATGGACTGGTACGGCGGCCCGACCCTGCTGGAGCACCTGGAGACGGTGCCGGTCGGCAGTGACCCGAGCGCCGAGCCGGCCCGCTTCCCGGTCCAGTACGTGATCCGCCCGCAGACCGAGGAGCACCCCGACTACCGCGGCTACGCGGGCCAGTTGGCCTCCGGCGTGCTGCGTGTCGGCGACCCGGTCACCGTTCTGCCCTCCGGGCTCACCAGCACCGTCGCCGGCATCGACGCGCTCGGCCGGGAGACCGACCTCGCCTGGGCCCCGCAGTCGGTCACCGTCCGGCTCGCCGACGACCTCGACATCTCCCGCGGCGACCTGCTCGCCGCGGGCGCAACTCCCGCGCCCACCAAGGACATCGAGGCCACCGTCAGCCACCTCAACGAGCGGCCGCTGCGCGCCGGGGACAAGGTGCTGCTCAAGCACACCACCCGCACGGTGCGCGCCCTCGTCAAGGAGATCTCCTACCGGATCGACATCGACACGCTGGAACGGCGCCCCGCCCCCGAGGGGTTGAACGTCAACGACATCGGCCACGTGAAGCTGCGCACCGCCGAGCCGCTGGCCCTCGACGGCTACTCCGCCAACCGCCGCACCGGTTCGTTCCTGCTGATCGACCCGGCCGACGGCACCACCCTCACCGCCGGCATGGCGGGCGAGGCCTTCGAGACCGTACGCACCACCGACGCACCCGACGCATCCGAAGAGGAGGACTGGGTCTGATGCCCAGCGAGGCGTTCTCGGGCATGGACAAGGAAGGCGGCCGCATCGGCAGCGGCGTCCTCGGCAGCGGCCAGGGCGGCCTGACCCGATGTGCGGGCCGACAGGGCTGAGAACGCCCTGTCACCGGGCTGTCTTCCCCCACAGCCGCCCGGCTTGCCCCGGCACTCCGCTGCCGCGCGCACCACTTCCAGAACCGTCCACCCGAGACCGCTTCCTGACGGTCCGTCCGCGAACAGGATTCCCACCATGGCACCGAACCCGGCTCCCTCGCATACCCGTGTCCGCCCCAACGCCGGCCGGATCAGACGCACCGCCGCGGTGGCCGCCGCCGGCCTGACCGCCGTCGCCCTGCTGTCGGCCTGCAGCTACGGCTCCAAGGCGGACAAGTCCTCCGACACCAAGGCCAACGCCTCGGCCGGCGCGGCGGATTCCGGTGCGAAGCTGTCCGCGGACACCGTGAAGGTCGGCTACTTCGCCAACCTGACCCACGGCACCCCGCTGGTCGGCCTCCAGGAGGGCATCTTCCAGAAGGAGTTGGGCGCCACCCAGGTCAAGACCCAGGTCTTCAACGCGGGCCCGGCGGAGATCGAGGCGCTCAACGCCGGCTCGATCGACATCGGCTGGATCGGCCCCTCCCCGGCGATCAACGGCTTCACCAAGTCCGAGGGCCAGTCACTGAAGATCATCGGCGGTTCGGCCTCCGGCGGCGTCAAGCTGGTCGTCAACCCGGACAAGGTCTCCTCCCTGGACGACCTCAAGGGCAAGAAGATCGCCACCCCGCAGCTGGGCAACACCCAGGACGTGGCGCTGCTCAACTACCTCGCGGGCAAGGGCTTCAAGGTCGACGCGGCCTCCGGCGCGGGCGACGTCTCGGTGGTGCGCACCGACAACAAGGTCACCCCCGACGCCTACAAGTCCGGCTCCATCGACGGCGCCTGGGTGCCCGAGCCCACCGCCTCCAAGCTGGTCACGCTCGGCGCGAAGGTCCTGCTCAACGAGAAGGACGTCTGGCCGGACAAGAAGTTCGTCATCACCAACATCATCGTCTCGCAGAAGTTCCTCAAGGAGCACCCGGACGTGGTGGAGGCCGTGCTGCGCGGCTCGGTGAAGACCAACGCCTTCATCAAGGCCAACTCCGACAAGGCCAAGGCCGACGCCAACGAGGCGATCAAGAAGGAGGCCGGCAACGCGCTGGAGCCGGCCGTCCTCGACCCGGCCTGGGCCGACATCGAGTTCCTGGACGACCCGCTGGCGAACACCCTGCAGGCCGAGGCCGACCACGCCGTCACCGCCGGGCTCCTCAAGAAGCCCAACCTGAACGGCATCTACGACCTCACCCTGCTGAACAAGGTCCTCGCCGCCCAGGGCCAGGCCGCCGTGCCGGACGCCGGGCTCGGCGCCAAGTAGCGCCCCCGGACGGGTCGTTCGTCCCTGACTCCGCGGTCCGGCCCCCGCCCTCCCGGTCGATCCCCGATCGATGCCCACCGGGACGGGTGGGGGCCGGGCCCCGGCTCCGCTTCGCAGCCCTCGCCAGTCTTGCCAGACCACTCACGCAGGAGGTGCCCGGATGTCCTCGGCACTGACCACCTCGGCGCACGCCACCGGCGTCGACGCCCACGACGGCGCCCCCGCCGTCCGGATCTCGCACGTGCACAAGTCCTTCGGCCGCCCCGGCGCCCGGACCCACGTCCTGGACGACATCACCCTCGACGTCGCGCCCGGCGAGTTCGTCACCCTGCTCGGCGCCTCGGGCTGCGGCAAGTCCACCCTGCTCAACCTGGTCGCCGGCCTCGACAAGCCCAGCGCCGGCAGCATCGAGGTCCCCGGCGGCCGCCCCGCGCTGATGTTCCAGGACCACGCGCTCTTCCCCTGGCTCACCGCCGGCAAGAACATCGAACTCGCCCTCAAGCTGGCCGGTCTGCCCCGCCCGGAGCGCCGCGCCGAAGCCGAACGGCTGCTCGAACTCGTCCGTCTGGACGGCGCGTACGGCAAGCGGGTGCACGAGCTGTCCGGCGGCATGCGCCAGCGCGTCGCGATGGCCCGCGCCCTCGCCCAGGGCAGCAAGGTGCTGCTGATGGACGAGCCGTTCGCCGCGCTCGACGCCATCACCCGGGACGTCCTGCACGACGAGATCACCCGGATCTGGGCCGAACGGCAGCTGTCCGTCCTGTTCGTCACCCACAACGTGCGCGAGGCGGTGCGCCTGGCCCAGCGCGTCGTCCTGCTCTCCTCCCGCCCCGGCCGGGTCGCCCGCGAGTGGCGGATCGACCTGCCGCAGCCGCGCCGCATCGAGTCCGCGGGCGTGGCGGACCTGTCCATCGAGATCACCGAAGAACTGCGTGGGGAGATCCGTCGCCATGTCCAGCACTGACACCACGCTGACCAGCACCGGCACCGGCACCGGCACTGACACCACGCTGACCAGCACCGGCACCGGCACCGGCACTGACACCACGCTGACCAAGCCCGCCGGCGACACCGCCGCCCGCGACACCGCCGACGTCGGCGCCGGCCTGGACGCCCTCGACGCCGTCACCGCCCAGCGCGGCAGCCTCGGCGAGGCGCTGCGGAAGAAGGCGCTGCCGCCGCTGCTCGGCGTGCTCGTGGTGCTCGCGCTCTGGCAGGGCGCCTACAGCCTGCACCTCACCTCCTCGTACAAGCTGCCCAGCCCCGCGGACGTCTGGCACTCCGCCCAGGACCTCTGGTACCAGGGCACGCTGTTCTCGATCATCTGGACCAGCGTCTGGCGCGGCCTGTCCGGCTTCCTGCTCGCCGTCGTGATCGGCACCCCCGTCGGCCTGGTCGTCGCCCGGATCAAGCCGGTGCGCGCAGCGATCGGGCCGGTCCTGCAGGGCCTGCAGTCGCTGCCCTCGGTCGCCTGGGTGCCGGCCGCGGTGATCTGGCTCGGCATCAACGACTCGATGATGTACGCGGTGATCCTGCTCGGCGCCGTCCCGTCGATCGCCAACGGCCTGGTGGCCGGCATCGACCAGGTGCCGCCGCTGTTCCTGCGCGCCGGCCGCACCATCGGCGCCACCGGCCTGAACGGCGCCCGGCACGTCCTGATCCCGGCCGCCCTGCCCGGCTACCTCGCCGGCCTCAAGCAGGGCTGGGCGTTCTCCTGGCGCTCGCTGATGGCCGCCGAACTGGTCGCCTCCTCCCCCGACCTCGGCCGGGGCCTGGGCCGCTTCCTGGAGGACCAGCGCGAGTTCTCCGACATGTCCGGGGTCCTGCTCGGCATCATCCTGATCCTGTTCGTCGGCATCGCCATCGAGCTGCTGGTGTTCACCCCGGTCGAGCGCCGGGTGCTGCGCAACCGCGGCCTGCTGGCCACCGGCAAGTGAGGCACCGCTGATGCCCGCCCTCCTCCTCATCGCCCACGGCAGCCGCGACCCGCGCCACGCCGCGACCGTGGCCGCCCTCGTCGAGGAGGTGCGGGCCCAGCGGCCCGGCACCGAGGTCGCCACCGCCTACCTGGACCACTGCGCCCCGCGGATCCCGCAGGTGGCGGGACGGCTGGCGGACGCCGGGGACGCGGTGGCCGTACCGCTGCTGCTCAACCGGGCGTTCCACGCCAAGCACGACATCCCCGCCGCCCTGCGCGCCGCCGGCTCCCGACTGCCGGTGGCGGAGGTGCTGGGGCCGTCCCCGCTGCTGCTCGCCGCCCTGGACCGCCGGCTCGCCGAGGCCGGCCTGGACGTCACCTCGCCCGCCGTCCGCGCCCGTACGGGTGTCGTGCTCGCCGCCGCCGGTTCCTCCGACCCGGCCGCCGACGCCGCGACCCGCGCGGTGGCCGCCGAGTGGCGCCGCACCCGCGGCTGGGCCGCCGTCGAGGTCGCCTACGCCTCCGCCACCGGCCCCCGCGTCCCCGACGCCCTCGCGGCCCTGCGCACCGCGGGAGCCGAGCGCACCGCCGTCTCCCCCTACCTGCTCGCCCCGGGCCTCCTGCCGGACCGCATCACGGCCGCCGCAGCCGGGGCGGACGTCCTGGCCGACACCCTCGGCCCCGCCCCCGAGCTGGCCACCCTCCTGCTGGAGCGCTACGACGAGGCCCGCCAGACGGTGCAGACCGTCCCGGCCCTGACTGCCTGAACTCTCCAGAGGCAAACCGGACCAGCAGTCACGGAGCCTCCTTCCCCGCCCGGTGGGCGCGCTCGGCGTCTTCGACGGCTGGCCAGTGCCGCGCCCGCTCGACGTGCAAGTCGACCCGGACTGCACGCTCCTCCTTCCGGTGCTGCTGGTACCGCGCAGCCGCTGCGGCGATCAGCGAGTGACGGCGCGCGGCAGCGCCGGCGGCGCGCGGCAGCGCCGGCGGCGCGCGCGGCCGGGACCGTGCGCGCCGTCGAAGCGAGGCGGCCGCTCAGATCCGACGCAGGGTGAAGGTGTCCGTCGGGTGGCCCGAGGCGGCACCGGCGAGGCCGCCGGAGAGCTGGTAGAGGCTGCCGCCCGGGCCGGCGACGGGGGCGGTGGGGGTGGCGTCGGCGGAGGGGTGGACGGCGGCGATGCGGGCGGTGCGCCAGTGGTCGTCGGAGCGCAGTTCGACCGCGGCGTCGCGGCCGGCCCCGAAGAGGGCGTTGGTGATGCCCGCGATGGACCCGTCCGGGCGGCCGAGCAGGCCGTCCAGGTGCAGCAGGGAGGCGCCGCCGGCCACCTCGACGCGCCGCACGGCGGCCGGGTTGCGGAGCGGCACCTGCCACAGCGTGCCGTCGTCCCACTTGCCGATGACCAGCCGGCCGTCCCGGTGGACGATCCCGTTGAGGCCGTACGAGCCGGAGTCGGCGGCCAGGCGCTGGTCGCGCAGCAGGACGGAGCCGGTGCCGTCGGGGGCGACCCGGTAGACGACCGGGGCGAAGGAGTCGGTGACGTACGCGGTGCCGTCGGGGCCGAGCGCGATGTCGTTGGCGAGGTGGTTCCCGCCGTCGGCGGCGACGGCGGCGAGGTCGGTGTAGAAGAGGCGGCGGCCGGTGTCCAGGTCGTAGGCGCCGATCCCGGCGAGCCTGCCCTGGGTGGCCGCGCTGCTGCGCTCGCCGATGCCGTTGTCGAGGTTGGTGACCAGGACCCGGTGGCGCAGCGGGTCGATCCGCAGGCCGGCGATCTCGGTCAGCGTGCCGGGATCGTCCACCAGGGTGCGGACGTTGCCGTCGGTGCCGACGGCGGAGACGGTGCCGTGCCGCAGCGAGCCGAGCAGGAAGCGGTGGTGGGTGGCGTCCCAGACGCCCGACTCGGGCACCAGGGTGGGCGCTTGGCCGGTGATGACAGCCGGGGCAGGCCGGTCGGCGGGGGCGGCCGCGGCGGGCAGGGTCGCGGCCGTGCCGAGCAGGGCGGTGAATGCGGCCGCGACCAGGGTGCGGCGGAGAGTACGGTGCTGACGGTTGCTCATCGGAAATTCCTCTGCACGTGCGGTCCGTTGACGTGGTCAAGCCTCGCCCGGCCGGGCCGGCCGCGGCAGTGCGTGGGAATACTGGTAGTTCGACTACCAGGGAGGACGGGGGAGATGGTCGAGCTTGAGGACGCCCAGGAGCGCCGGACGGCGCTGTCGAGTTTCCTGCGCAGCCGCCGGGCGCGGCTGACGCCGCAGGACGTGGGGCTGGCCCCGGGGGTGCGGCGGCGTACACCGGGGCTGCGGCGGGAGGAGCTGGCGCTGCTCGCCGGGGTGGGGGTGACCTGGTACACGTGGCTGGAGCAGGGGCGGGACATCCACCCGTCCCCGGAGGTGCTGGCGAGCCTGGCCCGGACGCTGCGGCTGGACCGCGCGGAGACGGCGTACCTGTTCCGGCTGGCGGGCAGCCACCCGCAGGACGGTGAGGTGGCCGCGCCGGGGGACGTCCCGCCGCCGCTGCTGCGGCTGATGCACGCGCAGTGGCCGGCGCCGTCGTTCGTGATGGACGCCAACTGGGACATCCGCGCCTGGAATCCGGGCGCGGACGCGCTGTTCGGCCTGACCGGCCGGCCGCCGCAGGAGTGCAACCTGGCGTGGGTGGTGTTCGGCAACCCGGTGCACCGGGCCCGGGTCGAGCACTGGGAGGAGCACGCCCGCCGCTTCCTGGCGCAGTTGCGCTCGGCCTACGCGGAGCGCGGCGGGGAGGCGACGGCGGTGGGGCGCCGGCTGGCCCGGATGATCCGGCAGGTGCGGGGCGAGTACCCGGAGGCGGACCGCTGGCTGGACGAGCACCAGGTGGCGGAGCGTTCGGGGGCGGAGAAGCTGATCCGCCACGAGGTGGTGGGGGTGCTGCGGATCGACCAGCACGTGCTGCTGGCCGCCGAGGGGCTTCAGCTGATCGTGATGTCGCCGCGCGACGCGGAGACGGAGGACCGGCTGCGCCGCCTGGCCCCGGCCCCGGCTGCTGCCGCTGCTACGGCAGCCGTGGTCTGAGACGGCAGGCGCCCCGGGCCCCTCTCGGTGAGGGGGCCCGGGGCGCCTGCCCGCAGGTACGGATCCGTCAGTCGAAGGAGCGGCGCTGGCGGCCGGTCCCGTAGTTGCCGCCGGACTTGGAGCCGCTGCCGGGCTTGGCGCGGCCGGAGGAACGGCCGATGAAGCCGGCCGCCTGCGGGCGCTCGCCCTGGGCGGCGCCGCCCATCCGCTGCTTGGGGCGGGGGCGGCGCGGGTTGCCGTTCATGTCGACGTCGGTGGGCAGCCCGGAGCGCTTGCCGGAGCGGCGGCGCGGGCCGCCGGCCTTGGCGCCCCCGCGCCCGCCCGGCTTGTCCTCCGCCGAACCGCCCGAGCCGGCCGAAGCGCCCGTACCCGCCGCGGCGGCCGTCTGGGCCACCGGTACGGCCAGGGTGACCGGGACGCCGCTCGGCGTGCGGGCGCCGGTGATCCGGGCCAGGTCGGCGTCGCCGGGGCGGATCTTGGTGGTGGTCGGGCGGATGCCGGCCACCGTCATCAGCCGGCTGACCTCGCGGCGCTGCTCGGGCAGCACGAGGGTGACGACCGTGCCGGACTCGCCGGCCCGGGCGGTGCGCCCGCCGCGGTGCAGGTAGTCCTTGTGGTCGACGGGCGGGTCGACGTTGACGACGAGGTCCAGGCCATCGATGTGGATGCCGCGCGCGGCGACGTTGGTGGCGATCAGCGCGCTGACGTGGCCCTCGCGGAACTGGTCGAGGACCCGGTTGCGCTGCGGCTGGGACTTGCCGCCGTGCAGGGCGGCGGCCTTCACGCCGTTGGCGAGCAGCTGCTTGGCGAGCCGGTCGGCGCCGTGCTTGGTGTGCACGAACATGATCACGCGGCCGTCGCGGGAGGCGATGTGCGCGGTGGCGGAGGCCTTGTCGGCCGGTTCGAGCTGGAGGACGTGGTGGTCCATGGTGGTGACCGCGCCAGCCGACGGGTCGACCGAGTGAATCACCGGGTCGTTCAGGAAGCGCTTGACCAGCCGGTCGACGTTGCGGTCCAGGGTGGCGGAGAACAGCATCCGCTGCCCGCCCTCGGCGACCTGCTCCAGCAGCTTGGTGACCTGCGGCAGGAAGCCCATGTCGGCCATCTGGTCGGCCTCGTCCAGGACGGTGATCGCCACGTCGGAGAGGTTGACGTCACCGCGCCCGATCAGGTCGTCCAGCCGGCCCGGGGTGGCGACCAGGACCTCGGTGCCGCGGCGGACGGCGTTGGCCTGCTTGTTGATCGACATGCCGCCGACGACGGTGGTGATCCGCAGGTTGACGGCGGTGGCGTACGGGGTCAGCGCCTCGGTGACCTGCTGGGCCAGCTCGCGGGTGGGCACCAGGACGAGCGCCAGGGGGTACCGGGCCACGGCGCGCTGTCCGGCGGTGCGGGCGAGCAGCGGCAGGCCGAAGGCCAGGGTCTTGCCCGAGCCGGTACGGCCGCGGCCGAGCACGTCGCGCCCGGCGATCGAGTCGGGCAGCGTGGCGCCCTGGATCGGGAACGGCTCGGTGACGCCCTGGCGGCCGAGCGCGGAGAGGATCCCCTTGGGGAGCTCCAGCTCGGCGAAGGTGGCCGCCGGGGGCCGCGAGGGGCTGGCCTGGACGACGGTGAAGTCGGCGGCCTCAGGCACGGTGGTGCGGGCCTGCTTGGGGGCGCCGGCGCGGTTGCGCGGCTTGCGCGGGCCGCCACCACCCGCCGTGCGGCGGCTCTGGTCGGTGCTGCGGGGGCCGCGGTCGCGCGGCGTACGGGCAGGGGTGGTCACGGGATCTCCATGCGTCGGTCGGCAGCCCGCGTCGCGGACTGGTCGGCCGTCGGAAGGAAGTTCGCCGCCCCGGCCGTACGGCGGCATGAGCGGGGGCCCGCACCGTGCGGTGCGGGCCCCCGCCTCGCGATGATCGCGAGTCAGCGTGGAGGCTGACGTCAGCCGATGATCTGGATGTTCTCGGCCTGCGGGCCCTTCTGGCCCTGGGTGACGTCGAACTCGACCTTCTGACCCTCGAACAGCTCACGGAAGCCCTGAGCCTGGATGTTCGAGTAGTGGGCGAACACGTCGGCGCCGCCACCATCCTGCTCGATGAAGCCGAAGCCCTTTTCGCTGTTGAACCACTTCACGGTGCCGGTAGCCATAACCGTCTCCTCTAAAACTGGGGCATCAGGGATCCACACCTCGTGAATCCCCAAGTAGCCGCGATCCCCATCCGGAGACTGAAACACCGGACAAAACAAATGCGCCTGTTGGTTGGAACCAGCAGGCGCACATACACGTTCATGGGAACCAAAACTGCAACTGAGTCGACTGTAGCACGCCGACACCCCGGGCGACCGGGGTTTTTACGCTGAACAGATCACGTTTGGCGCCCCTGGGAAAGGGGCAGGCGGCGGCCCGCCGAAGCGGGCCGCCGCCTGCCCTGGGGAGCGGTCCGTCAGCGTCGGCCGGCCGGCTCCGGCACCCCGTGCGCGTCCGCCAGCGGCGCCGGGCCCGCGCCGTGGCCGGGGTCAGCCCCGTGGCCGGGCCACCAGGCCTTGTTGCCGATCAGCGCGGTGAGCGCCGGAGTGAAGAACATCGCCATCACGAAGGCCGCCAGGATGATGCCGAAGGCCATCGCGAAGCCGAACTCCAGCATGAAGACGTTGCCCGCGAGCATGAAGGTCGCGAAGGACGCCGCCAGGATGAAGCCGGCCGCCGCAACGGTCGGGCCGCCGTGGCGCAGTGCCTCGCGCGCCGCCTCACGCGGGCTGCGACCCTCCCGGGCCTCTTCGCGGAGCCGGGCGATGATCAGGATGTTGTAGTCGGTGCCGATCGCCACCACGAAGAGGTAGATGAGGATCGGCAGCATGAACATCAGGCCGGTCTCGCCGCCGATGCTCTGGAAGAGCAGCGTGGTGGCGCCGAGGGTGGCGGTGAAGCCGAGACCCACCGAGGCCATCAGGTACCAGGGGGCGACCACGCTGCGCAGCTGCAGGGCGAGGATGAGCAGGATCAGCAGACCCGCGATCGGGAAGACCAGCTTGTAGTCGTGGGCCATCGCGAGGTTGATGTCCTTGTAGACGGCGGTCAGGCCGCCGACCTTCGCCGAGGTCCCTGCCGGTACCTGGTCGTGCGCGACCTCCCGGAGCTGCGTGAGGGTGTCGATCGCCTCGTTGCTGTCCGGCTTGTGGGTGAGCATGACGGTGAAGTCGGCCGTCACGCCGTCCGCGCTGAGCTGGGGCTTCGGCGCGGCCTGGGCCACTCCGGGCACCCCGCCGAGCTTGGCGGCGTAGGACTCGAACGCCCCCGGGTCGAGCTTGGCGCCGCTGGTGTTGGTCAGGTAGACGTGGGTCGGGTCGGCCGCACCGGCGGAGAAGCCGTTGATCATCTTGTCCTGGACGACCATCGACTCCTTCTCCTTGGGCATGGAGCTGCCCGCCAGGTCGAAGGTGCCGTTGTAGCTCAGGGCGCCGGCGGACAGCGCCAGCAGCACGCCGCCGGAGGCGATCGCGACCACGGCCGGGCGCTTCTGCACCATCCGGCCGAGCGCGGCGAAACGCGCGTCGTTCGGCTCCCGCATCCACTTCTTGCCGGGCCAGAACACGGCACGGGCCGGGATGACCGCGAGCAGGGCGGGGGCCAGGGTGAGCGAGGCGAAGGCGGTGACCACGACGGCGATGGCCAGGGCGGGGCCGAGGGCCTTGAACATGCCCAGGCTGGAGAGGATCAGCACAGCGAACGCGACCGTGACGGCACCGGCGGCCGAGGCGATCGCCTCGCCGACCCGACCGACCGCGTTGGCCACGGCCTCCTTGCGGTCGTCACCGGCCCGCAGCCGCTCGCGGTAGCGGAACGCCAGGAAGAGGAAGTAGTCCGTGCCGACACCGAGCACGACGACGATCAGGATCGCCGAGAGGACGGGGGTGGTCTCAAGGCCGAAGGCCTTGGTGGCGTGGTTGATCAGGCCGTTCGAGGTTGGCATGGCGACCACGAGCGAGACCAGGAGCGGCAGGATGCCGGCCAGGATGCTGCGGAAGATCAGCCCGACGATGATCGCGACCAGGACGATCGTCGCCATCCCGATGAGGGCGTCGGCCGACCCGGAGGCCTCCTGCTGGTCCAGCGACTGAGCGGCGGCGCCGCCGAGCTGGAACTTGACATTGGTGTCCGAGGCGAGTGCCTTGCCCTCCTCGCGGAGGTGCTTGGCGACATCGCCGAACGCCTTGGGGTCCTGCTGCTTGGTCTTGTCGATGGCTATCGGGGCGAGCGCGTACTTGCCGTCCTTGGACGTGGTCTGCTCGCCGACCGGGATGATCTTCTCGACGGCCTCGATCTTCTTGTCCGTGAGGCCCTGGACGATCTTGGCCATCGCGGCCTTGTCTTCGCTGTTCAGCGGGCCACCGTCGTTGCGCTCGAAGAGCGCCAGCGCGGACGGCGTGAAGCTGGACGGGAAGGCCTGCTCCTGGAGCTGCGCCGCCTGGATGGACTCGTAGTGCTTGGGCAGGAATGCGGACTCGTCCGTCTGGGAGGTGACCGTCGGCGCCGACGCGACGATGGCGATCATCGCAACGACCCACGCGGCGATCACCCACCACGCGCGACGAACGACGAAGTGTCCTAGTCGGTGGAACATGCTCGATGCCTCCTGGGCATGGTTCACCGCAGCCCTTGGGGGACGGGACGCTGGGCGACGGCAGGACCGGCCGGGAGTGCCTGGAGGCACACCCTTGCCGGTCGGCAGGTAAGTAGGTTTGGGCATCATCCTACGAGTACTTGCTTGCCGCCCGGCAAGGAGCCCCCGTAATCCAACCCCCGTACGAGGCCGCCCCCGAACGGCCCCGACCCAGTTTCTCCCGAGCGCGCACCCGTTGACCTCGTGCTCCGGGTGGAGTCATCTCCCCCTCAGGGTGGAGGTTCGTCCCCTACCCCTGAGGAGGAGTTCTCGGGGTCGGGCGCCCGGGAAAACCCCACCCCGCCCCCGAGACGGGGCCCGGGGCGGCCTGCCCGCACGATCCGGCGCCCGTGCGTCATGATGATCACCGTCCGGGGACCCCCGGCCGAACCACGGCGGAACGGAGCCCCGTCATGATCCCCTTCGACGAGGGCCGCGCCCGGCTGCTGCTGGCCCGCGCCTGCGAGTCCGCCGGGCTGCCCGGCCCCGGCGACGCCCGGCTGCTCGCGCTCGGCGAGAACGCCGTCTTCGACCTCGGCGACCCGGCCGTGGTCGCCAAGGTCGGCCGCGGCCCCGAACTGCACGACCGGGCCCACCGCGAACTGACCGTCGCCCACTGGCTGGCCGGGCAGGGCGTCCCGGTGGTGCGCCCGTACGACGCGGTCGCGCCCGAGCCGCAGTCCGCCGACGGCCACCCGGTCACCTTCTGGCACCGGCTCGCCCCCGCCGTCCGCCCGGCCCGCCCGGTCGACCTCGCCCCGCTGCTGCACGCCCTGCACCGGCTGCCGGTGCCGCCCGTCCCGCTCGGCCGGCGCGACCTGCTGGCCCCGGTCGAACGCTGGCTGGCCTCCGCCGAGGGCCACGTCGACCCCGAGGACGTCGCTTTCCTGCGCCACCGCCGCGCCGCCTTCGAGGCCGCCCTGCCCGACCTCGTCCCCCGGCTGCACCCCGGCGTGATCCACGGCGACGCGCTGCCGCGCAACGTCCACGTCGGACCGGACGGACCGGTCCTGCTCGACCTCGAATTCGTCGCCGACGACCTGCGCGAACACGACCTGGTGGTCCTCGCCCTCGCCCACGACCGCTACGGGGTGCCCGCCGAGGAGTACGACGCCTTCACCGCAGCGTACGGCTGGGACGTGCGCGAGTGGCCCGGCTTCGCGGTGCTGCGCGGGGCCCGGGAGACCGCCAGCGCCTCCTGGGTCGCCCAGCAGGCGGCGAGCAACCCGGCCGCCCTGGCGGAGTTCCGGCGCCGGGTCGACTCGCTGCGGGACGGGGCCACCGGGGTGCGCTGGTACCCGTTCTGAGGCCGGGCCGCCGCCTCGGTGGCGGGCCGGTACCGCGAGCGGCGGGCGGACGCCAGCCGGGGCGGGTGTGAGAAGACTCCCGGCGCAGGCCGGTCCGGCGCGCAACCGGGACACGTACGCTCGGCGTCCTATCGGACAGTCATCCTGACCCGAGGGATCGGCACCGTACTCGTACCTCAGGAGCCGCCGCCATGCACCGGACCGCCCGCCGCCCCTGCGCCCCGAACCGCCCGTCCCGCTGCCGGCGTCGGCTGATCGCGGGCTGCGCCGCCGTGGCCGCCGTCCTGGGACTGGCCGCCTGCGGGACCGCCAGCGGGGCCCTGCAGTCGCCGGCGCCGAGCACCACCGCGCAGCCGCCGGTCGCCGGGCAGCCGAACGGGACGGCCGCGAGCACCATCGCGCCGACGCCCGGCTCCGACGGTCTGCCCCCGGTCTCCTCGTCCGGACCCTCCGGCTCGCCCGGCTCCTCCGCTCCGAGCGTCCCCGCCGCGCCCGCGACGCCGCGCACGCCCGCGGGCCCGACGCCGTCCTCCTCCGCGGCGCCGTCCTCCCCCGCGGCGCCGACCACCACTCCCGTCCCGGGCTCCCCCGCCGCGGCTTCCTCGCCCGCGGCGCCGCCCCCGCACCCCGGGGCGGGCACCGTGATCGGCTCCACCGCCTCCGGCGGCCGGACCGTCGCGCTCACCTTCGACGACGGCCCCGGCCCCGCGACCGGCCAGATCCTCGACCTGCTCGCCCAGTACCACGCCAAGGCCACCTTCTGCGAGATCGGCCAGAACGCCGCCGCCAACCCGGCCGTGGTCAAGCGCGTCCTGGCCGCCGGGCACCGGCTCTGCGACCACAGCGTCCACCACCCGCAGCCGTTCGCGAAGCTCCCGCACGACAAGGCCGTGTACGAGATCACCGCCGCCCGGGACATGATCGTCCAGGCCGGCGGCCCCGGCACCCGGGTCGACTGGTTCCGGGCTCCCGGCGGCGGCTTCAACGCCGACAACGAGCAGGTCACCGCGAGCCTCGGCATGGGCTCGCTCGGCTGGTCCGTCGACCCGCGCGACTGGTCCCGCCCCGGCGTGCCGGCCATCGTCTCCACCGTGCAGAAGCAGCTCAAGCCCGGCGGGGTGATCCTCATGCACGACGGCGGCGGCGACCGCAGCCAGACCGTGGCCGCACTCAAGCAGCTGCTGCCCTGGCTGGTCGCCCAGGGGTACACCTTCGACTTCCCGGCACAGTAGGGCAGTTGACGGGCAGCCCTGAGGCCGGCTGCGGGACCGACCGCGGCCCCAGCCCCGCCGAACTCGACGCCGCAGTCGCCTGACCTGCGGTGACACCGCCGCCCGCCGGGCCAGGTCAGGTCAGGTCGAGCCGGTAGACCTGCCGGGAGCCGCCCTCCGGGCCCGGGTCGGCGGCCTCGGCCGGGGTGAAGCCCAGCCGCTCGTAGAACACCCGGGCGCCGCTCGTCACCGCGCCGGGGTGGTCGAGCCCGAAGGTCACCACCTCGACGGTGGCCGGGGCCCGGACACCGTGGCGGCGCAGCGCGTCCGCGACCAGCGCCCGGCCGACGCCGGCGCCCCGGGCGCGCCCGGTGACGACGAGCCAGTGCAGGTGGTGCCGCGGCGGCTGCCCCTCCCCCGGGGCCCGGCCGAACAGCAGGCCGCCGAGCAGCCCGCGCCCCTCCCCGTCCTCGGCCACGGTGGCCCGGCCCCGCTCGATGCTCCTGAGCACCGCACGGTGGAAGCCCGGCTCGGCGACCATCGGGCCGAACCAGTGCTCGACCTCGGCGGCGAGGGCGAGGAAGCCGGGCAGGTCTGCGGGGCGGGCGAGGCGTACGGTCATCCGGGCAGTGTGTCAGCGGCCGGCTACCGGGCGGGCCAGCGCGGGTCGACCACTGCCTGCGGGTCCTTGTCGCGGCGCAGCCAGGCCTGCAGGCTCTCCGCCCAGTCCCGGTACCAGCCGATCTGCCGCCGGTGCAGTTCGGCCGGTGCCACCTCACCCACCTCGGCCGGGTAGCGCCCGGCCAGGGCGACGGCGACCCGGACGGCGGCCAGCGCGTCGCTGCCGGCCTCGTGCGCGTCCGTCAGCTCCACCCCGTACACCTCGCAGACCCGCTGCAGGGTGCGCGAGCCCTTGCGGTACTTGTCCACGGCCCGGTCGATCACCAGTGCGTCCAGCACCGGCCCGACCGGCCCGCCCAGGCGCTCCGCGAGCGTGGCCAGCCCGTGCCGGCTCAGCTCGGCGTCGAGCAGCGACAGGTCGAACGGCGCGTTGAACGCCACCACCGGCCGGCCGTCGGCTATCCGCCCGCACAGCGCGGCGGCTATCTCCTCCACCGCCTCCTTCGCCGGCCGCCCCTTGCTCCGCGCCACCGCGTCCCCGATCCCGTGGATCGCCTCCGCCTCGGCGGGTATCGGCACCCCGGGATCGAGCAGCCAGTGCGCGGCGCCCACCCGGGCGGCCCCGACGGTGTCCACGAGCGCGGCCGTGACGATGCGGTCCACGGCCGGGTCGGTGCCCGTGGTCTCCAGGTCGAAGCCGACCAGTGGCTGCTGCCACCAGCTCATCAGGTGTGTCCTTCCGTCCTGCCTCTCGAAACAGCCCCTATCATCACCCGCCCCACCGACAATCCGACCCACGGGCCCGGCCCCGCCCCCACCTGCCGGGCCGGAATCAGGGAGTTCCCCGGGGTTCCCCGGGCGGACGGGCATAGGGCCCGCCGGTCCGCGGGCCGGCGCGAAGTCAGGTGGTCCGCAAGCTGCTTGAGCTCTCGACGACGGGCCCGGGAACCTGTCGTGACCGGGACGGAGGCGGGGCGGAATCGTTACCGCACCAGGCGGCGGTCCTCGGTGTGGACGTCGACGTCGAGCCCCGCGCGGGTTCGGGCCGGCTCCGGGGTGCCGGCGAAGGCGGGCTCGGGTGCCGGGCGGTGCATGTGGACGTCGACGGGGTCCTCGTGGACGACGGTGAAGCCGTGCCGCTCGTAGAGGCGCTGGGCGGCGCTGCCGCGCAGGACGACGAGGCGCACCGCTTCTCCGGCGGCGTCGGCCTCGGCGAGGAGGCGGCGCAGGACGGCGGTGCCGAGGCCGCGGCCCTGGAGGTGCGGGGCCAGGTAGAACAGCTCCAGGTGGCGTCCGCCCCGCTCGTCGGGGCGGACGGTGACGGAACCGGCGAAGACGCCCTCGACCAGCAGCACGGACGTCCACCGGGTGGAGAAGGAGTCGCGGACGCGGCGGCGGGAGCGGTCCGGGTCCCAGCGGCCGAGGCGTTCCAGGTCGGCGCGCATGACCTGTTCCTTGAGGTCGGTGACGAGGTCGAGGTCGGCGGACGCGGCGGGTACCAGGGTCCAGGCGGGGAGGCTGTTCACGGCCCGCAGTCTGGCAGTCCGGTCATCCCGCGACCACGGACTTTCTCGGCATGCGGGCGTCAGGAGACGGACCGGGAGTCCCCCCAGAGCCCTTCGAACTCCTCGCGGTAGACCTCCAGCAGCCCGGGCTCGGTGCCGCCGGGCTGCTGGCCGGCGCCGCCGCGCAGCACCAGTGCCGGGGACTCCATGCCGCGGGCGCGGCGCAGGTAGGGCTGGATGACGCCGAGGTCGCGGCTCTGCCGGCGCCCGCCGGCCTGGCCGGTGGTGCGGGGGCCTTCGACCAGGTAGGCGGTGAAGCGCGGGGTCTCGTCGAA
Source organism: Streptomyces sp. 1114.5 (assembly GCF_003635085.1). Classification (NCBI taxonomy): domain Bacteria; kingdom Bacillati; phylum Actinomycetota; class Actinomycetes; order Kitasatosporales; family Streptomycetaceae; genus Streptomyces; species Streptomyces sp. 1114.5. The sequence continues at coordinate 3,336,749 of NZ_RBXE01000001.1, read as the reverse complement.
GACCCGGATCTCGAAGCCGCCCTGGTCCCGCAGCCGGGCCCTGACCCGGCGCACGTGCATGATGTTCATCTCGATGGAGCGGGACAACTCGCCTCTTCCGAGGCCCAGTTCGCGTTCGCGTCGGCGCACCGCGCTGCTCGCCGGGTTGAGGAAGAGCAGCCGTACCCGGCAGCCTTCGCCGGCCAGGCGCACCAGGCGCTTGCCGGTGTAGTTCTGGCAGAGCATGCCGAGGCCGATGCCGAGCGCGTCGAGCCGCCGGGCGCCGTCCAGCAGGTCCTCGACGGGCAGGTCGCGCTGGAGCCGGACGCGGTCGGCGTGCACCGCGACGACGTCCGCGTACCGGCCGGCGACCAGGGACTCCACCACGTCGGCGGGCACGCCGCCCGCGCCGCCGTCCAGGACGGCGAGCAGCCGGGCGGCGGCCCGTTCGGTCTGGGCGAGGACGGTCTGGGTGAGCACCCGGTTGCGGGAGACCACGTGCCGGGCGACCTCCAGTTCGTCCAGGGCGAGTTCGATCTCGCGCCGGTCGGCCAGGTACGGCTCGAAGCAGGGCCAGTGCTGGACCATCAGCTCGCGCAGCTGGGGCAGGGTGAGGAAGACCAGCGGGTCGTCGTCGGCCGGGTCGAGCAGGTAGCCCTTGCGGCGGCTGACCTCGCGGACGGCCCCGGCGCGGTGGGCCCATTCCTCGCCGGCCGGTCCGGCGGCGGCGGCGACCCAGTCCTCGCCGTGGGCGGGGGCGTAGATGGGGTGCAGCACCTCGTCCACCAGGGAGCGCAGCCGCTGTTCGACCAGGTTGAGCCAGACGTAGGCGCGTCCGGAGAGCCGTACCCGCTGGTAGGACTCCTCCCATTCGCCGGCGGACCAGGCCAGTGCGGGTATCTCCACCGGCCCGCTCTGGGCGGGGACCAGGGTGCGGCCGGTCAGGGTGGGGCGCATGACGACCGTGGGCGCCTCGCTGCGGGTCGCGCCCCGGTGGGGGCCGTCGGGCCCGGAACCAAGGCCGCCAGCAGGGAACACCATGCGCCACCTCATCTGCGGCTGACCCCCGCGGGCGCGGGGGCCGTTGACGGGCCGTTGACAAGCACCGGTCGGCCGGGGCGGCCGGACGATCAAGGGTACTGCCCGCCGAGAGCGGCCCGCAGCCGGATGGTCGACGGCTCCGGCGGGCCCGCCGGTCGACTCCCGCCCGAGCCCGTGCCCGCACCCCGCCCGCAGCACGCCCGCACCCTCGCCTGCGCCAGGGGCAGTACCCGCCGGCACCAGGGGCCCCGATCTTCACAGGAATACCCGTCGGCCACTCGTTCGGACCAACCCGGGCCGGTTCTCCCGGCCGCCGGGGGAGGGCTCGGGAAGTATGCGCTGTGCCGTGCGTCACGGCGCGCGAGCGCGGCACCTGCCCGGCCGCGCCGGACTTATCGTCGGACTACACGCCAGTTTCGGTTTGCAGCAAGGAAGTTGAGGAGCCATGCAGGTCTGGCCCGGTACGCCCTACCCGCTCGGCGCCACCTACGACGGGGCCGGCACCAACTTCGCGGTGTTCTCCGAGAGCGCCGACCGCATCGAGCTGTGCCTGCTCGGCGAGGACGGCTCCGAGACCGCCGTCGAACTGCGCGAGACGGACGCCTTCGTCCGGCACGCCTACCTCCCGGGCGTCCAGCCCGGCCAGCGGTACGGCTTCCGCGTGCACGGCCCGTACAACCCGGGCCTGGGCCAGCGGCACAACAGCGCCAAGCTGCTCCTGGACCCGTACGCCAAGGCGATGAGCGGGCACATCGACTGGGACGAGTCGGTCTACGGCTACCACTTCGGCGCCCCCGAGCGCCGCAACGACCTCGACTCCGCCCCGCACACCATGCACTCGGTGGTGATCAACCCGTACTTCGACTGGGGCACCGACCGCCCGCCGCGCACCGACTACCACCGCACCGTCATCTACGAGGCCCACGTCAAGGGCCTCACCCGGCTGCACCCGGGCATCCCGGAGGAGATCCGCGGCACCTACGCGGGCCTGGCCCACCCGGCGGTGATCGAGCACCTGGCCAAGCTCGGCGTCACCGCCATCGAGCTGATGCCGGTGCACCAGTTCGTCCGCGACCACCGGCTGCGCGACCTCGGCCTGGCCAACTACTGGGGCTACAACACGATCGGCTTCTTCGCCCCGCACTCCTCCTACTCCTCCACCGGCGACCGCGGCCAGCAGGTGCAGGAGTTCAAGTCGATGGTCAAGGCCCTGCACGCGGCCGGCATCGAGGTGATCCTGGACGTCGTCTACAACCACACCGCCGAGGGCAACCACCTCGGCCCGACGCTCTCGCTGCGCGGCCTGGACAACGTCTCCTACTACCGCCTCGCCCAGGACCAGCGCTTCTACGAGGACACCACCGGCACCGGCAACAGCCTGCTGATGCGCAGCCCGCACGTGCTCCAGCTGATCATGGACTCGCTGCGCTACTGGGTCACCGAGATGCACGTGGACGGCTTCAGATTCGACCTCGCCGCCACCCTCGCCCGGCAGTTCCACGAGGTGGACCGGCTCTCCTCCTTCTTCGACCTGGTCCAGCAGGACCCGGTGGTCTCCCAGGCCAAGCTGATCGCCGAGCCCTGGGACCTCGGCGAGGGCGGCTACCAGGTCGGCAACTTCCCGCCACTGTGGACGGAGTGGAACGGCATGTACCGGGACACCGTGCGCGACCTGTGGCGCGGCGAGAACGCCACCCTCGCCGAGTTCGGCTCCCGGCTCACCGGCTCCTCGGACCTCTACCAGGACGACGGCCGTCGCCCGATCGCCTCCATCAACTTCGTGACCTGCCACGACGGTTTCACCCTGCGCGACCTGGTCTCCTACAACGACAAGCACAACCAGGCCAACGGCGAGGACAACCGCGACGGCGAGTCCTTCAACCGCTCCTGGAACTGCGGCGTCGAGGGCCCCGTCCCCGACCCGGCGGCCGAGCCGGCCGTCGAGGAGCTGCGGGCACGTCAGCAGCGCAACTTCATCGCCACCCTGATGCTCTCCCAGGGCGTGCCGATGCTCTCGCACGGCGACGAACTCGGCCGCACCCAGCTGGGCAACAACAACGCCTACTGCCAGGACAACGAGCTCACCTGGGTGCACTGGCCCGAGGGCGACGGCCCGCAGGCGCGGCTGCTGGAGTTCACCCAGGGGATGATCTGGCTGCGTCGCGACCACCCGGTGTTCCGGCGCCGGCGGTTCTTCCACGGCCGGCCGGTGTCCGCCTCCGGCGGGTTCGACGACCTCACCGACATCGCCTGGTTCACCCCGACGGGGGAGGAGATGACCAAGCGCAACTGGGGCGCCAGCTACGCCAAGTCGCTGACCGTCTTCCTCAACGGCTACGCCATCTCCGAACCGGACCGGCGCGGCGGGCGGATCGTCGACGACTCCTTCCTGCTGATGTTCAACGCGCACTTCGAGCCGTTGGAGTTCACCGTGCCCGCCGGCCACGGGCAGGAGTGGCGGGTCGTGGTGGACACCGCCCAGCCCCGGCTGCCGGCCCCGGGCACGGGGGCGCGGGTCAAGGCGGGCGACACGCTGTGGCTCATCGACCGCTCGCTGATGGTGCTGCAACGGCCGGCGTAGTGGGCTCACGGCATCCGCGATCGGTCACCCGTTCGAATCAGGTCACCTGTTCGGGTCAGCAGCGGGTCTTGGCGGCGGGCTCCCCGGGTACCTATGGAGCTATGACCTCCGCCGCCGAGCCCGCGCAGCCCCGCCCGGCCGCCCCCGTCCCCTCCGGCATGCCCAGCGCCGCGCCCGCCGCCGTGCCCAACGTGCCCACCGCCAGCTACCGCCTCCAGCTCCAGCCCGGCTTCACCCTGCGCGACGCCACCGCCGCCGTCCCCTACCTGGCCGCCCTCGGCGTCTCCCACCTGCACCTCTCCCCGCTGCTGGAGGCCGTCCCCGGCTCCACCCACGGCTACGACACCGTCGACCACACCCGGATCAGCGAGCAGCTCGGCGGCGAGGACGCCCTGCGGGCCCTCGCCGCCGAAGCCCACCGCCACCGGCTGGGGCTGATCGCCGACGTGGTGCCCAACCACATGGCCGTGCCCGCCCCCGAACGGCTCAACCGGCCGCTGTGGCAGGTGCTGCGCGACGGACCGGACTCCCCGTACGCGCGCTGGTTCGACATCGACTGGGACGCCCAGCCCGGCCCCGCCGACGCCCCGGACCGCGGCCGGGTGCTGCTGCCGCTGCTCGGCGACCGGCTCGGCGCCGTCCTGGACCAGCTGACCGTGGACGACGGGGTGCTGCGCTACCACCGGCACGAACTGCCGCTGCGCCCCGGCACCGAGGACCTGCCGCTGCCCGACCTGCTCGCCCGCCAGTGGTACCGGCTCTCCTGGTGGCGGCTGGCCCGCACCGAGCTCAACTACCGGCGCTTCTTCACCGTCAACGAGCTGATCGCGCTGCGGGTCGAGGACCCGGAGGTCTTCGCCGCCACCCACGCCGTCCTGCTGCGGCTGCACGCCGACGGCGTCCTGGACGGCTTCCGGATCGACCACCCGGACGGGCTCGCCGACCCCCGCGGCTACCTGCGCCGCCTCGCGGACGCCACCGGCGGCGCCTACACCGTGGTGGAGAAGATCCTCGCCGGCGAGGAGCGGCTGCCCGAGGACTGGCCGGTCGCCGGCACCACCGGCTACGACGCGCTGCGCCGCATCGACGGCGTGCTCACCGACCACGCGGGCGCCTGCCGGCTGGCCGGGGCGTACGAGTCCTTCCTGCACGGCGGCCCGGTCCACGACCCGTGCGAGGACCCGCACCCCGCGATCGCCGCCGCCCGGCGCGGGCGGGCCGAGATGACCGGACCGGACGGCGAACTGGCCGCCGAGGTCGAGCGGCTGGTCCGCATCGCGCTGCGGATCGGCGCCGTCGAGCCCGCGCACGCCGACCACGCGCCCGGACAGCTGCACGCGGCGATCGGGCGGCTGCTCACCGGCTACCCGGCCTACCGGCCGTACGCCCGGCCCGGCGAGCCGGTGCCCGCGGCCTCGGAGCAGCAGATGCACGCCGCCCTGGACGGCTCCGCCGACCCGACCGACCGGCTGGTGGCCGCGCTGGCGCTCGGCCGGCTGGGGCGCGGCCCGGACCACGACGAGTTCTGCGTGCGCTTCGCCCAGACCGCGGCCGCGGTGGCCGCCAAGGGCGTCGAGGACACCGCCTTCTACCGCTGGAACGCCCTGCCCGGGCTCAACGAGGTCGGCGGCGAGCCCGCCCGGCCGGGGCTGCACCCGGCCGAGTTCCACGACTGGTGCCGCCGGCAGGAGCGCGACCGGCCGCACTCCATGACCGTGCTCTCCACCCACGACACCAAGCGCAGCGCCGACGCCCGCGCCCGGCTCGCCGTCCTCGCCGAGCAGCCCGCGGCCTGGGCCGCCGAGGCCGCCGCCTGGTCCACCGCGGCCGGCCCGGCCCATCCCGCCCTCGACCGGGACGCCGACTGGCTGCTCTGGCACACCCTGGTCGCCGCCTGGCCGATCGCCCCGGACCGACTGGTCGCCGCCCTGCTCAAGGCCGTCCGCGAGGCCAAGCTGCACACCTCCTGGACCGCCCCCGACCCCCGCTACGAGCAGGCCCTGGAGGACCGGGCCCGCGCCGTGTACGGCAACCCCGGGCTGCTCCCCCGGATCGAGGGCCGGGTGCACGCCCTCGCCCCGTACGCCCGCTCCAACACCCTCGCCGCCGCCCTGCTGCACCTCACCGTGCCGGGCGTGCCGGACCTCTACCAGGGCAGCGAGGAGCCGCTGTACACCCTGGTCGACCCGGACAACCGGGCCCCGGTGGACCTCGGCGCGCTCGCCGTGCGGCTCACCGACTCGGCCACCGCGCGCCCCGGTGACCTCGCCCGCGAGAAGCTGCACCTGACCGCCACCGCGCTGCACCTGCGCCGCTCCCGCCCGCTCGGCCCGTACCGGCCGCTGCCCGTCGTCGACGTCTCCAGCGACCACCTGCTGGCCTTCGCCCGGGGCGACGACGTGGTCACCGCCGTCACCCGGCTGCCGTACGGGCTGGAACGGGCGGGCGGCTGGCGGGACACCGTGCTGGAGCTGCCGGCCGGCGGGGCGTGGACGGACGAACTGACCCTGCGCAGCTTCCCGGCCGGGGCCGTACCGGTGGCCGAGCTGCTGGCGGTCCACCCGGTGGCGCTGCTGACGAGGAGGGGCTGATGCCGGCCTACCAGGTGTGGGCGCCCAACGCCGTGACCGGCGTGTCCGTCGAAGTCGACGGCTCCGCCCACGAGTTGACGCGCTGCGCCGACCGCCACGGCTGGTGGTCCGGCGAGGCGCCGGACGGCGACTACGCCTTCCGGCTCGACGGCGGCCCGCCGTTGCCCGACCCGCGCTCGGCCTGGCAGCCGCACGGCCCGGACGGCCCCAGCCGCCGGGTGGACCACGCCGCCTTCCACTGGTCGCACACCGGCTGGCGCGGCCGCGCCCTGCCCGGAGCAGTGCTCTACGAGCTGCACATCGGCACCTTCACCCCGCGCGGTACCTTCGAGGCGGCCGCCGAACACCTGGACCACCTGGTCGAGTTGGGCGTCGACTTCGTCGAGCTGATGCCGGTCTGCCCGTTCCCCGGCAAGCACGGCTGGGGCTACGACGGGGTCTCGCTCTGGGCCGTCCACGAGCCCTACGGCGGGCCCGAGGGGCTGAAACGCTTCGTGGACGCGGCACACCGCAAGGGCCTCGGCGTGGTGCTGGACGTCGTGCACAACCACCTCGGCCCGTCCGGCAACCACCTTCCCGCGTACGGCCCGTACTTCACCGACCGGCACCACACCCCGTGGGGCTCCGCGGTCAACCTGGACGCGCCCGGCTCGGACGAGGTGCGCGCCTACCTCATCGGCAGCGCACTGGCCTGGCTGCGCGACTACCGGATCGACGGGCTGCGACTGGACGCCGTGCACGCCCTCGCGGACGACCGGGCGGTCCACTTCCTCGAAGAACTCTCCGACGAGGTCGGGAAGTTGGCGGTCGCGACGAACCGGCCGCTGTTCCTGGTCGCCGAGTCCGACCTCAACTCCCCCCGCACCACCGCCCCGCGCGAGGCCGGCGGCCAGGGCCTCACCGCCCAGTGGAACGACGACTTCCACCACGCCCTGCACTGCGCGCTCACCGGCGAATCCCAGGGCTACTACGCCGACTTCGCCCGCGAACCGCTCGCCGCCGTCGCCAGGACGCTCACCCGCGGGTACTTCCACGACGGCACCTGGTCCTCCTTCCGGGGCCGCAGCCACGGGCGCCCGTTCCCCACCGGCGAAGGCCACCGCCTCCTCGGCTACCTGCAGACCCACGACCAGGTCGGCAACCGGGCGCTCGGCGACCGCATCTCCACCACGCTCCCGGCCGGCCGGCTCGCCTGCGGCGCCGCGCTCGTCCTCACCTCGCCGTTCACCCCGATGCTGTTCATGGGCGAGGAATGGGGCGCCGCCACCCCCTGGCAGTACTTCACCGACCACACCGACCCGGACCTCGCAGAAGCCGTCCGCCGGGGCCGGCGACGGGAGTTCGCCGAACACGGCTGGGCTGCCGAGGCCGTCCCCGACCCGCAGGAGCCCGCCACCGTCCTGCGCTCCGTCCTCGACTGGACCGAGCCCCGGCGCTCCCCGCACGCCGAACTGCTCGACTGGTACCGGATGTTGATCCGGCTGCGGCGCGAACGGCCGGAACTCGCCGACCCGGACCTCGGCGCGGTGCGGACGTCGTACGACGAGGCGGCGGGCTGGATCGTCGTGCACCGCGGGCCGTACCGGGTCGCGGTCAACCTCGGGCCGGCCGAGGCCGTGCTGCCGCTGGGGGCCGCCGGGCGGGAGGTGGTCGCGGCCTTCGGGCCGGCGGCGCTGGACGGCGCGACGGTGCGGTTGGGTACGGACGCGGTGGCCGTGGTCGCGGTGGCCGCCGTGGTCGCCGGGTAGCCCGGGCGGGTGGGGGGTTCGGGCGGCTCGGGCGGCTCGGGCGGCTCGGCGGCGCTCACCAGAGGAAGGTGCCGATCCGCTCGCGCAGCGCGGGCGCGTCCAGGCCGTACGCGGCCAGGTGCTCCGCGATCGAGCCGTAGTGCCGGTGCTCCTCGCGCGGCACGCCCAGGCCCAGCACCCGGTGCGGGCGGTCGCCCAGCGCCGCGTGCGCCTCGTTCGCCGAGGTGCCCGCCAGGTACGGCTCGACCAGCACCACGTCCGCCCGGTCGCCGGCCGCCGCGCGCAGCCCGGCGGCGTCGAAGGGGCGCACCGTCGCCGCGTACAGCACCGTGACGTCCAGGCCCTCGGTCGCGGCGAGCACCGCGTCCAGCATCGGCCCGACGGCCAGCACCACACCGCGTGAGCCCTGGCGGACCGTGGTGAAGCGGCCCGGCTCCACGGCCACGGCGGCGTCGTTCTGGTGCGCCGACAGCCGGACGTACACGTTGCGGTCGCCGTCCGCGTAGGCGTGGCGCAGCAGTTGCTCGGCCTCGTCCGGGTGGCCGGGGACGTGGACGGTCCAGTCCGGCAGGGTGTCCAGCAGTGCGACGTCGCCCGGGGACATGTGGGTGCGGCCGCCGGCCGGCCAGTCGTACGAGCCGGCCGCGCTGACCAGGACGGCGCCGACGCCCTGGTGGACCAGGTCCAACTTGACCTGCTCGAAGGGCCGTTCGATCAGGAAGCTGGCGAAGGTGTGGGCGATCGGGCGCATCCCGGTGAGCGCCAGGCCGCCGGCCGCGCCGATCAGCAGCTGTTCGCGGATGCCGACGTTGACCACCCGGTCGGGATGGCGTTCCTGGGCGGGGGCGAAGGCGGCTGCGGTGATGTCGGCGAGCACCACGGCCAGGCGGGGGTCCTCGTCCAGCAGGCGGGTGGTGACGTCGACGAAGCGGTCGCGCATGGTGTCCATCGGTGGGGGTCCTCTCGGGGTGTGCGTCGTGTGGTGTCGTGGCTCGGTGCGTACGGGACGTGCTCAGGAATCCTCGGGCTCAGGAGTCCTTGCGCTCAGAGTCCTTGCGCTCAGGAGTCCTTGGGCTCGACCCGGGCGACCACCACGTGCGGGCGGCCCGGGTGCTCGGCGGTGAAGGCGCGGTGCAGCGCCTCGTGATCGCGCCCGTCGACCGTCGCGGCCGACCAGCCCTCGGCCTCGAACCTGGCCGCGATCCCGCCCCGCCAGCCGTGCGTGGCCGAGGAGTTGTCGATCACCACCACGTGCAGCCGGTCCAGTCCGTACGCCCCGGCGAAGGCCACCGCCTCGCCGTTGGAGCCCTCGTCGAACTCGGCGTCGCCGACCAGCACCCACACCGCCGGGTCGGTCAGGCCCTGCGCCCGCAGCCCGAGCGCCGTGCCGACGGCCAGCGGCAGGCCGTGGCCGAGCGAGCCGGAGGCGATCTCCACGCCCGGGATCAGCGTGCGGTCCGGGTGGTGGCCGAGCGGCGAGTCGTAGCCGCCGAAGCTCGGCAGCACCGCGGGGTCGATGAAGCCCTTGGCCGCGAGCACGGCGTAGTAGGCCATCGGGCCGTGGCCCTTGGAGAGCAGGAAGCGGTCACGGTCCTGGGCCCCGGCGCCGGCCGGGCTGACCCGCAACACCCGGTCGTACAGCACCCAGAGGGCGTCCAGGGTGGAGGTGGCGGCGGGGCCGTGCTTCTCGTCGCCGGTCATCAGGCCCATCAGGGCCGGCAGGTCCTCGAAGCGGCTCTCGGTGGGGGTTTCGGCGGTTGCGTTCGTCGTCATGACCACGATGGTGCAACTTAAAGCCAGCTTGAGGTCAAGCGGTTACAGTGGGTTCCCATGACCGCCCATCCCGACGGCCGCCGCACCACCGGCCCGCACCACGCCGACCTGCTCACCATCGGCCAACTCGCCGACCGCAGCGGCCTCGCCGCGTCCGCCCTGCGCTACTACGAGAGCCTCGGCCTGATCCACGCCACCCGCACCTCCGGCGGCCAACGCCGCTACACCCGCGGCACCCTGCGCCGGATCGCCTTCATCCGCGCCGCCCAGCGGGTCGGCCTCTCCCTGGACGAGGCGAAGGTCGCCCTCGACCGCCTCCCCGAGCGCCCCGCCCCCAGCGGCACCGAGTGGGACCGGGTCGCCGAGTCCTGGCAGAGCCGGATCGACGAGCAGATCGCCGAGCTCGAACTGCTGAAGCTCAAGCTGTCCGGCTGCATCGGCTGCGGCTGCCTCTCGCTGTCCCGTTGCGCCCTCTACAACGCCGGCGACCGCGCCGGCGAGGCCGGCCCCGGCGCCCGCTACCTGCTCACCCGCGACCCGGCCGACGGGCCCGAACCGGTCTCCCCGGCCGCCGACGCCTGCGGCAGCCGCCTGCCGGGGCGGTGAAAGCCCCTCCGCCGCCGTCGCGTCGGGCGGTGAAAACCCTTTGCCGCCGCCGGTCCGGGCTGCCTACCGTGCGCCCATGCTGCCTGTGGTGGAGACGGACGAGCAGTGGGACGCGGTCGTCCCCGACGAGTCGATGATGCGCCCCGGCGCCGAGGCCCTGTGCGCCCGGCTCGGCGTCGGCGGCCTGCCGCTGGAACGCTTCGCGGAGGGCTCCGTCCCGGTCTACGCGGTGGGCGACGAGCACGTCCTCAAGCTGTTCCCGGCTGCCAGCGCCCGGGACGGCCTCACCGAACAGCGCGTCCTCGACCGGCTGTACGGCGCGCTGCCCGTCCCCACCCCGGCGCTCCGCGACGCCGGGGAGTACGTCAACGGCTGGCGCTACATCCTGATGTCCCGGCTGCCCGGCGAAGGCCTCGCCCCCGCCTGGCCGCGCCTCCCGCAGCCCGACCGGGTACGCATCGCCCACGACTGCGGCGAGGCGCTGGCCGCCCTGCACGCCCTCGACCCCGAACCGCTCGCCGACGCCCTCGGCCCCGGCGACTGGCCGGCCTTCCTGGCCCGCCAGCGGGCCGGCGCCGTCGCCCGGCAGCGCGAACGCGGCCTGCCCGAGGCCTGGGCCGAGCAGATCCCCGACTTCCTCGCCGCCGCCCCGCCGCCGACCGCCACTCCCCGACGGGCCCTGCTGCACACCGAGTTCATGCGCGAGCACCTGCTCACCGACCCGGCCACCGGCTGGCGCCTCACCGGCCTGATCGACTTCGAGCCCGCGATGATCGGCGACCCGGCCTACGACCTCGTCGCGGTCGGCCTCTTCACCACCCGCGGCGACCGGCAGCTGCTCGGGCGGCTCCTGGCCGCGTACGGCCGCCCCTTCGACCCCCGCCTGCTGATGGCGTACACGCTGCTGCACGTGTACAGCAATCTGCCCTGGTACCTCAGGGAGTTGAGACCGTCCGCCCGCACGCTGGACGCCCTCGCCGAGGAGTGGTTCGGCGTCGCCTGACAGTCGGCTTCGCAACTCCGCTGCCTGAGCGGAATGCGGGATCAGCGGTACGCGGCGAGGAAGACCCGGACGCCGGCAACGGCGTAGTGATCGAGTTCGGCCTCGTTGTGCTGCGGGCTGCCGTGGAACATGGCCTTGTTCACCGGGATCCACAGCAGCAGGCCGGAGAAGTGGTTGGCGGCCAGGAGCGGGTCCTCGATCCGCAGCAGGCCCCGGTCGGCCAGGCGTCCGAAGGTGTCGGCCAGGGTGGCCAGTACCCGCTCGAAGCCCTGCTGGTACCAGGCGGCGCCCAGGTCGGGGAAGGTGTCGGCATTGGCGATGATGAGGCGCCGCAACTGGAGCACCTGGGGCTGGGTGAGGGTGGTCAGGAACTGGCGGGCCAGCCGGAGCAGGTTCTCCTCCAGTGAGTCCGCGTCGGCGGGGATGTCGGCCACCAGGTCGATCATGGCCTCGATCCGGTCGGTGGTGGCCAGGACGATCTCGGCGAACAGCTTCTCCTTGTCGGCGAAGTGCTTGTACACCGTCTGCTTGGACACGGCGGCCAGCTTGGCGATGTCGTCCATGCTCGTGCCGGCGTAGCCCTTCGCCATGAACACCGCCGTCGCGGCCGCCATGATCGCCTGGTGCTTGCGGGCCGAGCGGCCACCGGATTCCTGTGCTTCCATGCCTCCTCCTTCTGTCTCTTCTGGCTCTTCCGGCTCAGAGTACTGGACAGTCCAGTTCTTCGTTGGGTACCGTACCGTCCAGTTCCGCAAGTACTGTACCGTCCAGTTCTGAGATCGATCTCGGCCCAGGGGGATTTCACATGACGCAGGCGATCCGCGCACCGTTCGCCAGCCGCGCTGCCTCGACCACGCTCGCCACCCGCGCGCTGCTCGCTTGCGGGGCGGCGGCAGGTCCGCTGTTCCTGGGGGTGGGGGTGATCGAGGGCCTCACCCGCACCGGCTTCGACTTCACCCGAAACGCCATCAGCCAGCTCAGCCTCGGCTCGCTGGGCTGGATCCAGGTCGCCAGCTTCCTGGTCACCGGCACGCTGGTCACCGCCGGCGCGGTGGGCCTGCGGCGGGTGATCGGCGGCACCGCCGGCGGCACCTGGGCGCCGCGCCTGGTCGGCATGTTCGGCGCGTCCTTCCTGCTCGCCGGGGTGTTCACGGCGGACCCCGGCGCGGGCTTCCCGGCCGGCACCGCGGACGGTCCTGCCGTACTGAGTGGGCACGGAACGGTCCACATGCTCAGCGGCACGGTGGGCTACCTCGCGCTGTGCGCCGCGTTCTTCGCGCTGGCGCGGCACTTCGCCACGCGGGGACGGAGTGGCTGGGCCCTGGCCTACCGCGTCCTGCCGCTGGTGGTCATCGCCGGGTTCGCCGGCTCCGCCACCACGGTCGCGGCCTTCACCGTCGCCGCCGGCCTCGGCCTGCTCGCCCTCACGGCAGCGCTCGCCCAGCTGGCCGGCCTCGCCCCGACCTCACGGCGATAGCGGCTCCCGCTCCCGCACACACAGCCGCAACTCGAAACCACCGCACTCAGACAGACAGGACACCGCATCATGACCGCACCGGTGAAAGGCCCCGCCAGCTACTTCCCGTCGATCGAGAAGAAGTACGGCCGCCCGATCGAGCAGTGGAAGGAGTTGATCCGCACCTCGCCCCTGACCAAGCACATGGAACTCGTCGCGTGGCTCAAGTCCGAACACGGCCTCGGTCACGGGCACGCCAACGCCCTTGTCGCCCACACCCTCGCCGAACGCGGCAGCGACTGACCCGGGTCAGGCGTGAGCTCCGTGGCTCACACCCGACCCCGGGGGGCTGTCCGTGCTTGCGGACCGCTGGGGGTCCTCCGCCGCACGGGCAGCACGACCACACCCCGCAGGACTCCGGAAAACCCGGCCGCTCAGGGACGCGGGTCCGTCCGCAGCAGGCCGTAGACGACGCCGTCGCGCCACTCTCCGCCCCGGAAGGTGATGCTGCGCCGTATCCCCTCGCGGCGGAAGCCGGCCTTCTCCAGGGCGCGCTGCTCGGCGTGGTTGGCGGGGTCGGTGTCCGCCTCCAGCCGCATCACCGGCGAATGCGCGAACAGGTAGTCCACCAGCAGGCGTTGGGCCTCGCTGCCGATGCCACGGCCGCGCATCTCGGCGCGGAGCTGGATGCCGATGTTCCAGTACCAGGAGTTGTTTGCGACGTTCACCCGGCGCCACATGACGAAGCCCGCGAACTCGCCCCCGGCCCGCACCGCGAGCAACGACCACTCGTCGGAGAGCAGGCCGTTCTCGGCCCAGGTGCGGCGGAACCGGCCGGGGTCACGCCAGCCGTACCACTGGAACGGGCCCAGCTGTTCGGGGTCGCCGAGCAGGGCCTCCAACTGCGGGAGGTCGGTCTCGGTGATCGGGCTGAGGGCGATCGGTTCGTCAGTCACACCAGCACCAACGGCCACGCGAAGCACAGCAGTTCCTCGGACCGTCAAACCGGGCCGGTGACGATCCGACGGTCCTACGGCGTACCTCCGCGCAGCAGGTCGATCGCTCCGCGCTCGGCCAGCTCCTCCGCGTGCGCGGGCAGCGGGGTGCCCGCGCGCAGGTGGCGCCGGACGACGGCGAGCGGGAGGCCGACCACGGCGAGGTTGACCCGGTCGAGGTCCAGCGGTGTCGCGGCGCCGAGCCGCTCGGCGAGCCCGGCCAGCGCCTCCCGCACCTGCTCCGCGGCCTGCCGTTCGCGCTGCTGCTGCTCCGGCGGCCACTCGGCCCGGCCGAAGGCCTCCGCGCCGTGCAGCAGGACGACGGCCAGGTCGCGGTGGGCCCGGCTCCAGGCGACGACCTGACGGGCCGCCGCCCCGGCGGCCCGGTGCGGTTCGGCGTGCTCCGCGAAGACCGGCAGGTAGGCGGCGTGGAAGTCGCCCAGCGAACGCAGCCACAACTCGGCCAGCAGCGCGGCGCGCTGGGGGAAGCGGTGGTAGACGGAGCCGTTCGGCGCGCCGCTCTCGCGGGCCACGGCGGACATCGTGACGGCGGCCGGTCCACCGGCGGCGGCGAGGCGGACGGCGGCGTCGAGAAGGGAGGCTTCGTCGTGGCGGGGTGGTCTGGGCATGTAGTGGAGAGTACTCTCCACATCAATTGGAGAGAATCATCCAAAACCAGAGGGAGGCCACGGCATGGCCGTGCTCAACATCCACGAACGCAGCATCCCGGCCCAGGCGGAGGCCGTCGGCGAGCTCATCGACGGCCTGGCCGGCGCAGACGACCGGCTCTGGCCCGCGCCCGACTGGCCCCGGATGCGCTTCGACGGCCCGCTCGCGGTCGGCGCCTCCGGCGGACACGGGCCGGTCCGCTACCAGGTCGTCCAGTACCTGCCGGGCAGGTGGGTGCGGTTCCGGTTCAGCGCGCCGCGCGGGTTCCACGGGTTCCACGAGTTCACCGTCGACCCCGCGGACGGCGGTTCACGGCTGCGCCACACCATCGCCATGCGGCTGCGCGGCCCGGCACGGCTCACCTGGCCCCTCGCCTTCCGCCGGCTGCACGACGCTCTGCTCGAAGAAGCCCTCGACCGGGCCGTACGGGCGTGCGGGGGCGCGGTCGCCACCCCCGCCCGGCGAAGCCCCTACGTCCGTCTTCTGCGCCTACTGGTCCACCGCTGACCGGAAGCACACCGGAAGCCGGACCGGAAGTTGCCTGGAGGAGGTGGAGATTGTCCGTGGGAACAGTAGGAACAGTGGGACGTGGGAGCACGGTCCAGGAGGCCGGCACCCGGCCGGAGGATCGCTTCGAGCAGTGGCG
Organism: Streptomyces sp. 1114.5; assembly: GCF_003635085.1. NCBI lineage: Bacteria > Bacillati > Actinomycetota > Actinomycetes > Kitasatosporales > Streptomycetaceae > Streptomyces > Streptomyces sp. 1114.5. Next base: position 3,321,661 of record NZ_RBXE01000001.1, on the reverse strand, counting down.
GGAGGCGATCAGGCGGACGCGGGAATGCGAGGCGACCAGCGCCCGTGCGGAGTTCCTGGTCGGCCTGGACCGGCGGGCCGCCGACCTCCAGCCGGCCGAGGCGTCCCGCCTCGGAGCGGTGCTGGTCGACCTGGTGGCCGCCCGGCTCGCCCGGGAGCTCGACGCCGGGTCCGCGCCGGCGCGGGACGTCCGGCAGCGGACCGTGGTCGAGGACGTACGGGCGTTCATCCGGCAAAACCCCGGAGAGGGGGGACCGTGATCGGCCGCTCGGCCCCGGCCGGCGACACCGGCTGGTCCTGAGAGCAGTACGGGCGTCCGCCCCAACGGTTCGCCGCCGTCAGGACCCGAGAAGCACAGCAGCGAAGTACCCGCGGCCTGTGCGGATTACCGCCTCGGCCGCCCGCGAAGCGCCCTGACCTCTACGGGCGCGCGGCCCCGATGCGGATCGACCCTCTTCATCCGCGCGGCCGCCACAGCAATCCACTCGCTCCGACTCGGAGGAAACCCATCCATGTCCCGTACGTAACGACTCGCCATACGCTCCGTGGCCGCGCCCGCCGCCCTCGGCATCGGCGCCACCGGACTCGGCGCGGCGAGCACCAACACCGCAGCCAACGTCGACCACACCATCAAGTTCGGCAACCCCGGCGACCAGCCCATCACCGGCACCTGGGGCTGACACCAGCCCGACCCGGATGTCCCCGATCACGACCGCACGCCGTCTGGCGCCCGGCCCGATCCGGACCGGAGGATGGTTCCGTCTTGACGGACCACCAGGAAGGACGGAAGGAACCATGGCGGAAACGAAGGTCAGCACGGTGGTGGAGGCCCCGGCCGATCAGGTGTGGGAGCTGATCGGGGACTTCCACCGGCTCGGCCACTGGCACCCGCACCTGCCCGAGAGCACGCCCGGCAACGACCTGCCGGGCAACGCGATCGGCTCGGTGCGGGTGTTCGACCTCGACGGCACGGTGCTGTACGAGACCCTGCTCGCCTACGACGAGGAGGCCCGCAGCCACACCTACAGCTTCCCCGACGGGACGTTCCACTTCGACAACTACCGGGCCACCCTCAGGGTCACCCCGATCACCGAGCTGAACGCCAGCTTCGTGGAGTGGAACGCGAGTTACGACGTCGCGGCCGAGCACCACAAGGAGTCCACCGAGCAGGTTCACGGCGTCTTCACCTCCGGCTTGGCGGCGCTCCGGGAGCACTTCGCCGGCTGACGTGTCAGGCCGGCAGGTGCCAGGCCGCCACGAAGGAGACGGTCAGCACCCAGCCGGCCACCGACGCCACTGCGGCGAACCAGCCGAACGCGGCCGCCACGAGCCCGAACTGGCGGCCGCGTGCCCGCTGGAAGGCGGCGATCAGGGCGGGGATGGCGGCCGTCGGGAAGAGGAAGACCAGGAACACGGACCAGCCGCCGAGGCCGACCGCGGCGAGGCTGCCCACGAACAGCAGCGGGAGCGAGGCGACCGCGACCACGGCGCCGGCCGCGGCACAGGCGATCCGGAACGGGCCCTGCTCGCGGTAGAACACCGGCACGGCGCAGGCGGCGGCACTGACTGCCGCGATCACGTGCAGGATCGATCCGCCGACCCCGAACGTCATCGTCACGGTGACCAGCGGCCACAGGCAGACCGCGGTTGCCAGCGCGGCCAGCACACGTGCGCTCGTCGGCACGACAGTCATGGATCCCCCCTGCGTTCAGTTATTTGAACGTGTTCAAACCTAGCACGCAGGGGGAAGGCCGCCGTCACGCTCGACGGTCATCGTCGATCGCGGCGAGGACGCGCCGCCGGACGGTTGCCGACGCCTCCGGAAGCCACCCCGCCAACTCGGCGTCCAGGCGCCGACGTTCGGCGCGCAACAGGCGGGCGAGGCGGGTGCGGGAGCAGTGCAGGAACCACCAGTCCCGGAGGCGGTCGGTCATGCGGGCTCCCCGGAGGGGTTCGCCCAGCTGATGCGGAGTTCGCGGTCTCCGACGGCGAGCGCGAGGACGGGTTCGGCGGCGAGGTCGCGGATGACGTTGCGCTTGGCGCAGGATCCGGTGAGCCGGTACTCCAGGACGTAGTGCTGGGAGCGGGACATCGGCAGGTGGCAGATCGACGCCCAGATCCGGTCGAGCGTGTCGGCGTTGAGCGTGCGGACCGCCGGCGGCTTGAGGCCAGGGAGCTCGATGAGGATGTCGTGATCGGCCCTCACTCGGCCACCTCACACCAGACGATCTTGCCGCGCGGCTCCCGCGGGCAGCAACCCCACTTGTGCGACAGGGACTTGACCAGCTGGAGCCCGCGCCCGGCCTCGACGGTGACGCCGGGCGCGACGAGCACGGGCCTGCGGTTCCGCCGGACGTCGTGCACCTCGACACGCAGGCGGGTGGAGTCGACGTCGAGCGCCAGGTAGACGAGATAGCCGGGCGGCGCCCCGTGGAGGACGGCGTTGGTGACCAACTCCGAGACGACCAGCGCCCCGGAGTCCCAGTACCGCTCCCCGTCCGGGACGGAGGCAAGGAGGGCGGAGAGGCGGCGCCGGGCCTCGACGGGAGCGCGACGGCTGCGCGGCAGCCAGATCGTGGAGGAGGTGGAGGAAGACATGGCGAATTCACCTTCCAAGGTGCGGGGTTGAAGCCATGCAGGGGCCGGGCGAAGGCACGAGAATGCCCGGCCGCAGATCCGATCTTGATCACTCAGGCGATCCGCCGGACTACTCCCTGTAGCATGCACCCGCGAAGCAATTGCATGCAACTGCTTCCGTCGAGCAATTGCATGATCTAGCGCGAGGATTCGGCCCTCGAAGGGGTGGCAGACTATGCAAGGAAGCGAACAGCCAGGGAGTGTGACGCGTGGGCAGTCCGATCGTGCTGCGGCGTAGGCTCGGCGGCGAGCTTGGCAAGTTGCGTGCATCGCGCGAGCTGAACGCCAAGGACGTAGCCGCCGCGCTGGGTTGGTCCGCCTCGAAGCTGAGTCGCATCGAGAGCGGCTTGGTACCACTACAAGAGCGCGACGCCGCAAGACTGCTCGCTCACTACGGCGTCACTTCACCCGATGAGGTGAAGCACTTCCTCAGCCTGACCCGCCAGAGCCGCCAACAGGGTTGGTGGCACGCCTATGGCGAGGCGGTCCCGGAACGATTCCGGGCGTACGTGGGGTTCGAGTCTGACGCCACGAAGATTCTCACGTTTCAGTGTGAACTCCTTCCAGGACTATTGCAGACTGAGGCGTATGCGCGGAATGTGATGCGATCCATGCAGCCCACGGAGTCAGCCGGCGAGATCGAACGCAGACTTGCTCTACGGATGGAGCGACAGCGAATCCTCGATCGCCAAGACCCGCCTCAGATTTGGGCGATCATCGGCGAAGCCGCCATCCGACGCCCGGTCGGCGGCAACGCCGTCATGGCCGAGCAGCTACGACACATCGCCGACCTGGCCGATGAACGCCCGAACATCACCGTGCAAGTGCTCCCTTTCTCAGCTGGTGCACACGCCTCCATGGGTGCATCGTTCTCGATCCTCTTCTTCAGCGACATCCCGGGCAGCATCGTCTACTCCGAGACCATCACCAGCAAGACGTACGTCGAGGACCAGGCCGAGATCGCTCGCCACGAAGACGTATTTCACCGACTCATGGCCTCATCAATACAGCCCGAGAAGGCCATCACCCGGCTGAGAAACGTCGCAGAGGAGTACGGCATATGAGAGATCAATCCCACGAAACCATCTGGCGCAAGAGCACCTACAGCAACGGCGACGGCGACTGCGTCGAGGTCGCCGACGGCATCACCGACATCGTCCCGGTCCGCGACAGCAAGGACCCGTCCGGCCCCGCCCTCGCCTTCACCCCCGAGGCCTGGAAGTCCTTCATCGCCGCCATCCGTTGCGACGACTTTCCCACCGCCCTCTGACGCAGCTCCCCCGGGCGGCCCCGCGCACCACGCGGGGCCGCCCGGCTGCCGAGCGCCGGCGCACGACGACACACCAGAGCGCCCAGCGGACCAGTAGTGCCTTGTCAGGTCGGGGCTGTTCGCAGCGGAGTGAACACCTCCACCGCGAAAGCCTCCAACTCATCACGTGGCAGCGCCAGTTCGTCCGGAATCACGCCGACAGCGAACCGCCGAGCCGCCAGCCTGCCCAGACCCGGCGCTCCACGTAACAACGCACTACCAGGCGTGCGCCGTGGCCCGGCGTGGGAGCTCCCGGCCGGGTGCGGGCGGCAGCCCGATCCGAGCCAGGTCGGTGCGTTCGGCGTTGGGCACATCGAGGGACTTCGCGCGCTTGACCGCATCGACGGAACCGGGTCCGTGGATGGTGAGTTCGAAGTCCTGGTGCGCCTTGACGTCCGGAGCGAACGGCAGGCGGATCCGGCCGTCCGCGACCAGACGGCGCACCTCGGCCCGGCTCACGCCGAGACCGAGCTGGAGCAGCCGCTCCACCCGGACCGGCGCGGGCAGCTCGAAGCGCACCTGCACCGAGAGCGGGTTCGGGTCGTCGAGCGCGTACAGCGGCATCCGGGCCTCCAGCTCCCACGTCCCGGTCCAGTCGAGCCGGTACCGGTTCTTCGCCGCGAGCGACGTGCTCGTCACCAACTCCCGTACCGCTGCCGGCCCGTTGGTCTCGTACGCCACCAGTCGGGCCGGCTCCAGCGTCGAGACGTGGACGCGTTCGTGGACGGGCACCTTTGAGGTCCGGTCGCACGTCGCACAGCTCAGCAGCAGCCAGACGTCGAGCAGCTTGCCGCTCGCGTTGACGCGGATCTTCCCCGAGGCGCGGTGCCGCATGCCGGGACAGTCCGGGCAGGACCGGATGACGGTGGGCAGGGCGGACTGACGCACGGCCCACAGGGCCTTGCGGTCGGTATTCATGTGTGTTGGGTGCTTTCAGGACTCAGCAGGAGGGCATGCCGAACTCACTCGGCGGCTATCGCTCTCTGACGGATGCTCACGAGGGGCGCGACCCAACGCCCCGGGGCCGAGTCGTCAGGCTCCGAGGTCGATCGCGCGACAGGTACGTACTACGTGGCAGTCATCAAAAGTCCATGCGGGCGATCATCATCGAGACGGCGGCCCACGGCAACCGAATTTCCCCGTGGCTCTCGGCCGGCGGTCGCGCGCGCTCATCTCGGGCCTGCTGTGAGGCCTGTGTGGCCGGCGACAAGGCGATCTGGTGGCCGCCCACCGGCAGGCCGAGGACATGTCCATCGAGTGGAAGCGCTTCGCGGACTCGGATGGCTCTTGGTCCGACATATCGTCAGGGCTTGTAACTATCGTTGGGGACGCCGAGCGACCATGCCCGCTCGAACGCGTCATTGCAGAACCCGACCACGTCCGGGTCGGTCGAGAGCTGGATCTCGGTCTGCTGGTTGTCTCCCCCGACGAGGTTGAAGATCACCAGGTCATCCCGGATCAGACAGTCGTTCCCCGGCAACGGCACCGCCGACACGAGAGAGCGGGGAAGCCAGCGGAGAAGTTCCTCGGGGTCGGCCAACTCGATCGCCATCCGCTGGTACTCCGAGAGCGGTTCGGAGACGACACGCACGCGCCGGTAGGGGAAGCCCGGGGCGGCCTTCCCGGCCATGAACCCACGATGCCCGCCCATCGTCTCCTCGACCGTCTCACGGTCGCCTGCGCGCCACGCCTCGAACAGCGGGCGATCTACCTCGTAGAAGTCCCGCAGCTCAAGCTTCCGGACCTCCTGAGCGGGCTCGCCGAACAGCAGCTCAAGTCGGCGTGATGCCGAGATCAATTCCACAGCGCTCCCTGACGTACTTCCGTACGAACACATCCATGGTCCGCCCGGACATCTCCCCGAACGTCTCGTCGTCGGCCAGTGCGATGAGCTGATCCCGAACCCTCGGTCCGCGCTTCTTGAGCTGCACGATCCAAGAGTCACGGTCAGTCTCGTGGAACGTCTCACACTCGACGCCGCCCTGGGAGTTCGGGTCTGTGCAGAAGAACCCCACCTGGGTCACTCAGCTCGACCACGGCACGACCACCCCGCCGAACGGAGGCCCCTCCACCGGCACGCCGACCAGCTCCTCCACCCTCCCTGGTGTCGTCGCCGGATGCTCGAAGACCTCGACGTCCCCGACGGCGCGAACGTGCTGGAAGTCGGCACCGGCACCGGCTACTCCACCGCCCTGCTCTGCGCGGAAGCGGCAAACACCTGACAACTTGGTTCCGAGCCACCACGATTGGCATCACCAAGGCACGCATCGCCGCGCACGCATCGTGACAGGAGGGGTGGTCATGGCAGTACGGTTCGTGGGAATCGACCCCGAAACGGGCAAGGACCAGAGTCCCACCGTATGGGTGGACGACGAGCAGGGCGACCTGATCGTGCAGAGCTACACGGCCGACCAGGGCTTGATCACTGCTGTCCTGAAGGCCGGGCACGGACCCGACCACGACAACGTGATCCCCGCTCACGAGACGGTCATTCGAATCCCGGCACGGCTTGTGCCGCTCCTGAGGAAGGCTTGCGATGTCGCAGAGGGTTCCGAGCTTCTTTGAGCTGCTGAACGCCGCCGATCACTCGGCAGTCCACCTGGAGATGCGAGACCAATACGGGGTCTCGGAGGAATCCGACGAGTTCACCAGGTGGCATCGCGGTGAACCTGTCGACACCGACCCCGACTCGGAGTACTGGCGGGATTGGACCGAAGCCATCCGCAACTCGGTCGCGCGCGGAGTCGTTGTCCGGCGAGCCCGGATCGTTTCGGAGCCGGTGAGCGACTACATCCGCTACGAACACCACATCACCAGCGTGAACCTGGCCGCCGGCGAGCTGGTCCGCTGGCTCCCTCGAAGCCAGGCATCGGACATCGCACTCCCCGGTAACGACTTCTGGCTGTTCGACCGGAAGCTCGCCCGGTTCAACCTGTTCGACGGCTTCGGGGGAGGCCTCGGACCTCAGCACACGGAAGCCTCCGCCGTGGTGCAGCTGTGCGCCTCCGCCTTCGAATCCGTCTGGGCACGGGGCATCGACCACGAGAAGTACAGCGTCTGAGCGTGATCGACGGACCACCAGGCCATGCCCCTCTCTCCCTCGTCCAGCGCCCAGAGCGCCCGCGAAGCCCTCGCAACCCGGTTGAGAGAACTCCGGGCGGACGCGGGACTCACTGGGCATGGCCTGGCCCTCGTCCTGGGCTGGAGCGAATCGAAGGTCTCTCGGATCGCCAACGCCAAGACACCACCTTCAGACGCGGACATCCGGGCGTGGTGTGAGGCCTGTGGTGCGGGCGACAAGGCCGCCGATCTGGTAGCCGCCAACCGGCAGGCCGACGAGATGTACATCGAGTGGAAGCGCCTGCACCGAACCGGCATGAAGCATGCCCAGGAGACGGTTCTGCCGTTGGTCGAGCGAAGTCGGCAGATCCGTGTCTACTGTTCGAACGTCGTCCCAGGGATGTTGCAGCGCCGTGAGTACGCGCGCGCCCTCATGACCACCATCACCGAGTTCCAGCAGACGCCTGATGATGTCGATGCCGCCGTGGAGAGCCGCCTCCAGCGCAGCCGCTACCTGCACGAAGGCTCCCGGACCTTCGCCCTGGTGGTAGAGGAGACCGTCCTGCGCTATCCGATTGGCGACAAGGTCGCCATGGAGGATCAACTGCGGTACCTGCTGGAGATCATGGGTGCGGCCCGGGTCAGCCTCGGGGTCATCCCGTTCGGCGCGCCACGCCTCATGTGGCCACTCGAAGCGTTCTCCGTCTTCGACGACCGACAGGTGAATGCTGAACTGCTCTCCGCCGCCGTCACCATCACCACCCCTGGGGAGATCGCGGTCTACATGCGGGCGTTCAGAATCCTTGCCTCGATGGCTGTTTACGGACGGGCGGCGAAATCCTGCATCGAGGATGCTCTCACTGCCCTCGGGTGAATCCATGCAAGACGGTGCAAGGTAGTGGCACCGTACGTAACCGTATCCCTACCGTCTCCTCATGTCGCTCTCCCCCTTACGGCGCGGAGCGACACCCTCGGAATCGAGCACGAGAGGAGACCACCATGACCACCGCCTCCATGGCGCAGCAGCCGTTCGCCATGCGCTTCGCCGCTCGCCAGACCAGCGAGCCGGCCGACGCCACTGGCGTCACGTACGACCACACGCTGCAGATCGCCGTCACCTCCGACGGCAACCCGTGGGCGCACACCGCGCACGGCGAGACCAGCAGCAACACCAACTCCGACAGCAAGAACGACGAAGGCACCGACTTCTACTAGGAGAACCGAGGTGACGGAACCCGACGGCGAGGCGGTGCTGGTTCTCACGAACCGCCTCGACTCCACTGCGGATCTGGTGGTCGAGCACCTGAACGACCGGGGCGTCCCGGTGTTCCGCTGCGACACCGCCGAGTTCCCGACCGAACTCACCCTGGCGGCGACCCTGGAGGACCAGTGGGCTGGAGTGCTCGACAACGGGTACCGCACGCTCGACCTGTCCCGGGTCCGTTCGGTCTACTTCCGCAGGCCCGAGGAGTTCCGGCTTCCTGACGGCATGTCCGAGGCTGGACGGCGGTTCGCCGCCGCCCAGTCCCGGGCGGGGTTCGTCGGTGTCGCCGTTGCTCTTCCCTGCCTGTGGATCAACCACCCTGCGCGGGACCTGGATGCCAACCACAAACCGTGGCAACTCGCCGCTGCCCGGCGCCTGGGACTGAATCCGCCGCGCAGCATCATCACCAACGACCCTGCAGCGGGCCGGAATTTCGCCGCCGCCCTCGGCGGCGCCCCGGTCATCACCAAGAGCCTCGGCGCGCCTGTGGACACCGTGGTCATCGACCCCGCCGATCTGGACGACTCGGTGCGGCTGTGCGCCCACCTCTTCCAGGAGTGGATCGACAAGGCGCACGAGGTCCGGCTGACCGTGGTCGGCGACCGCTTCTTCCCCGTCGAGATCCACGCCGGGTCGGAGGCCGCCCGCATCGACTGGCGCACCGACTACAGGAGCCTCACCTACCGGCCGACGGCCGTCCCCGACCAGGTGCGCGAGCGCGTGTCCGCGTTCATGCGCGAGTTCGGACTCGTCTTCGGGGCCTTCGACTTCATCGTGACCCCGACCGGGGAATGGCGGTTCCTCGAAGTGAACCCCAACGGCCAGTGGTCGTGGATCGAGCACAGGACCGGCGTGCCCATCGCGCGCGCCATCGCGGATCTTCTGGAGAAGGGCCACACACATGCCTGACCCCCTGAGCGGGACCGACGAAACGGCGCACGGCCTGCGCGTCCGTCTCGCCGAGGAGCTGACGCGCGACGGCTCGCTGCGCAGCCCGCAGTGGCGGGAGGCGGTCCTTGCGGTGCCCCGCCACGTCTTCCTACCGGCGTTCTTCACCGCCGAGGACGGCCCGGACGGCATCACCCGCTACACCGTCGTCCACCGCGACACCGACGCCTCGCGGTGGCTACAACTGGCCTACGAGAACACCACCTGGGTCACCCAGCTCGACCACGGCGCCACCCCGCCGAACGGGAACCCCTCCACCGGTACTCCCACCAGCTCCTCCACCCTCCCCGGCGTCGTCGTCCGGATGCTCGAAGACCTCGACGTCCCCGACGGCGCGAACGTGCTCGAAGTCGGCACCGGCACCGGCTACTCCACCGCCCTGCTCTGCGCCCGGCTCGGCGACCGGTACGTGACCAGCGTCGAACACGATGCCGCCCTGTCCGCCGCAGACGGCGAACGGCTCGCTTCCCTCGGCCACCACCCCCGCCTGATCGTCGGCGACGGCGCCAAGGGCAGCCCGGAGAACGGGCCGTACGACCGGATCATCGCGACGTACTCGCCTGACCACGTCCCGGCCCCGTGGCTGGCCCAGGCACGCCCCGGCGCGATCATCCTGGCGTCGCTGGTCGGCAGCCTGGACGCGTACGGCTACCTGAAACTGCGCGTCGGCGAAGGCGGCGACGGCGGCGTGGCACAGGGCCGCTTCATCGACTCCGAGGTCTCGTTCATGCTCTCCCGCGAGACCCGCCGGCCCCCGATCGGCCCTCTCATGCGTGCTGCCGTCCGAGCCCGCACCGACGCCCCCGGCCTCGACACGACCGTCGATGGCGACACCCTCGCCGACCCGTCGTTCCTGTGGAGCGCCCAGATCGCCCTCCCCGGCACGACCCGCCTGCGCCTGACGGCCGACGACGTCACCGGCCAGTGGTTCCTCCACCCCGACGGCTCCTGGGCGGTACTGGAGAGCCGGCCCGACGGCACCAGGCGCGCATTCCAGGGCGGCCCGCGCGCCCTCTGGTCCGAGCTGGAGGCGGCAGCCACGGCGTGGGTCTCCAACGGCCGTCCGGGACTGGAGCGTTACGGCCTCACGGTGACCCCGGAGACGAACACGGTCTGGCTGGACACCCCCGACAACCCGATCGGCATTCTCGGGCCGTGACCACCTCATCGGACACGAAGTCACCACCGCCCCCGGGACCGTAAGGCTCTGCGGCTCGGCGTTCGAGGCCGTCTGGGAGCGCGCCGTGCCGCACGACCGGTACAACGTCTGACCCCGCCGGGCTCCTTGGTCGAAACGTTATGTCGCAACCCTCTCCCGGCCATCCCCTCGCCGTGCAGGAACGGCCATTCCCGGCCCGGGAGAGGGGCGGGGTCGCTCACCACCCCGGACCCGAATGACCCGTGCCCGCCACCGGCTCGGGGGCTCAACAGCCAACCCTGCAGCGGGTTTTCGGCCCATCGCACTCGCCCCCCGAGCCCGCCTACGCTCGACCCCATGAACCGCACCATCCGCACCACCGAGGATGTCCTCGTCCTGCTCGACGGCCTCTTCCCTCCCCCCGCACCCTTCTGGGACCGCTTCTACGCGGACCGCTCCGCCGACCGCCCGTTCTTCGCGCCGAAGCCGGACGAGAACCTGGTCTCCTACCTCGACCGCGATCTGCTTCGGCCGGGCCGCGCCCTCGACCTCGGCTGCGGCCCCGGCCGGAACGCGATCCACCTGGCGGCCGCCGGCTTCGAGGTCGACGCCGTCGACCTCTCCTCCACCGCCGTCGCCTGGGCCGAGGAGCGCGCCCGCGAGGCCGGCGCGGGCGCCAACCTGCGCTTCCACCGGGCGAGCATCTTCGACGCCGAACTCCCCCACGCCCAGTACGACTTGGTCTACGACTCCGGCTGCCTGCACCACCTCCCGCCGCACCGCCGGGTCAGCTACCTCGCCCTCCTCGACCGCCTCCTCGCACCGAACGGCCACTTCGCCGTCACCGCCTTCGCCGCCGGGGCGATGGGCTCCGAGCGGCCGGACGAGGAGCTGTACCGACTCGGCGCGCTGGAGGGCGGGCTCGCCTACAGCCCGGACGAACTCCGGTCTATTTTCCGGGACTTCATGCCGCTGGAGATCCGCCCGATGGCCGCCCACAGCCCGAGCTCGGCCCGCTTCGGCGTCCCCTTCCTGCTCACAGCGCTCTTCCAGCGTCCTCCCAGCCTCTAATCGCCCTCTCATCTCCCGCGCCTAGCCTCCGGCCGTATGAACGTCTCCCTGCTCGACGGCTGGTTCCCCTGGACGGTCCAGGCCGCGGCCCTCGCGCTGCTCCTGGGCACGGTGGTCCGGCGGGACCGGGCCTGGCAACGCAAGTGGGGCCCGATCGCGCTGGGGACGGCGCTGGCGGTCACGGTCGTCGTGGCAGTGGCCGTGGTGGCGCTGAGCGGGATCACCGACCCGATCCCGTTCGGGGTGTGGCTGTGGGGCGGGGTGGCGGTCGCGGCGTTGTGCGTGCTGGGGTTCGGCTGGCGGGGCGCGCGGTGGTGGCGGCGGGTGCTGGTGGCGCCGACCGTACTGCTGGCGCTGTTCGCCGCCGCGAACAGCGTGAACATCGCCACCGGCTACTACCCGACCCTGGGCGACGCTGTCGGTGAGCTCAGCGGGGAGCCGCTGCCGGAGCAGGTCACCCTCGCCGAGCTCGCCTCGATCCACGGCAAGACCAGGACCGGCCGCATCGTGCAGGTCGACATACCGGACACCGCCAGCGGCTTCGCCCACCGCCAGGAGCTGGTCTACCTGCCGCCCGCGTGGTTCCGCAGCCAGAGCCGACCCAAGCTGCCGGTGCTGGAGATGATCGGCGGCGAGTTCGCGGCACCGGACAACTGGATCCGGTCCGGCAACGCGGTGCGGACGGCCGACGAGTTCGCCGCCAAGCACAACGGCTTCGCCCCGATCCTGGTCTTCGCGGACGCCACCGGTGGCTTCCGGGTGGACACCGAGTGCGTGGACGGCCCGCACGGCAACTCCGAGGCCCACCTGGTCAAGGACATCCCGCCGTTCGTCCAGAAGACCTTCAACGCCGCCACCGACCCGCACAAGTGGGGTGTGGCCGGCTGGTCGATGGGCGGCACCTGCGCCTTCGACCTCACCGTCGAACACCCGGGCGTCTTCACCCACTTCGGGGACTTCTCCGGCGACAAGGGCCCGTACATCGGCGACAAGGAGCACACCGTCCAGGAGCTGTACGGCGGCGACGCAGCGGCCTGGGCGGCCCACGACCCGCTGACCGTACTCGCCCACCACCCCCGGTACCAGGGCGTCTCCGGGTACTTCGGCCAGGGCGACGAGGAGCACGGCCAGATCGAGTCCGCCAAGGCCCTGGACGCGGCCGCCCGCAAGGACGGCATCCGTACGGTCACCGCCGTCGGCTCCGGCAAGCACACCTGGCAGACCGGCGCGGCGACCTTCGCTCAGGCCCTGCCCTGGCTGGCCCAGCAACTCGGCGTCCCGGGGACGCACGCATAACGCCCAGCCGTCCGCAACCCGCAGCTCCGCCCCGCCAGTTAGCATGTCCACGCCGTGTCTACGCCGTGTCCACGCCGAGGTACCGCCACCCCGCCCGCCCGGGGGAAAGCCTTGGTGTCGGCAACCACCCGCACCCCGCCCGCCCGCACCGCCGGGAGCACCGTACGGACCCGTAGCAGGTGCCCCAGCCAAGCGAATTGACCCCTCCGGACGGCGCGCAGGCGCGGTCGCACGCCGCCGGAACCCCCGCACGCCGCCCATAGCTCCCGACGCGCCCGCACACATGTTCCCCACCAGCCCCCTGCAACCCGCCCCGCCGCGCGAGCATCCGCCGGAATCCCGCTTTGCTCCCGACCGTCCGGTGGCATAAGTTTCGACCGCCGTCGACGCAGCACCGGCTCTGACCACCCCTCATATCCGAGGAGGGCGGCGCAGCCAGGAGCCGGACGGCCGCACGACAACGGGGGAGGAACAGCCATGCCGAGTGCCCGCGACCACGCGGTGACCGGGCGGCGAGGACGGACGGACGGTACCGCGCACCCGCGGCCCGCGCCCGGAGCGCGACCGACCCCCGCCCACGCCACCGGACACCTGAGGAATCGTCAGTTGCGCAGCACCCGAATGGTCACCGCCACCGCCGCAGCCCTCGTCTGCCTGGGCGCGCTGAGCGCCTGCGGACCGGACAATGACGGGGGCCAGGACGCCGGCAAGACCGCCGCGCCCGCCCCCTCCGCCACCGCCGCCCCGGCCGGCAGCCCTGGCGGCACCGCCACCGGCGCACCCGCCACGGGCGGCACCGGCGGGGCTGCCAAGGCCATCCCGGCCAAGGCCTGGATGGACACCAAGAGCATCCCGATGGACGAGGCCTACCACTACGCTCCGCTGGCGGCCAACGCCAAGCCGGGCACCGGCCCGATCCAGTTCAAGGGCATGGAGCTGTGTCACGCGGCCGTCGCCAAGGACGACGAGTGGATGTTCGCCGGCACCGCGTCCGCCAAGGCCTCGGTCGGCTTCGGCGGCGACCGCTGGACGGCCCAGCAGGCCCTTCTGTTCGAGGGCGACCCGACCCACAGCAGCGGCACCAAGCAGACCACCAACCTGACGTACGGCCGCCTGACGGACGCCCTCAAGGGCTGCGCCAAGACCGCGCCCGGCGCGACCGTCAAGGTCAACAGCGCCGAGGACGCGCCGTACTTCGCCGCCGTCCTGACCGTCCCGCAGGCCGACGGAACCACCGTCACCCTGCACGAGTACGCGGTCACCGACGGCGGCACGGTCAGCGAGCTGTCCGTCTGGGCCACCACCAAGGCCGGCGCCCAGCCCAAGGACGCCTGGAAGGCCCCCGAGGACAAGTACGTCGGCACCGGCATGACGGCGCCGATGTGCGAGGCCCTGCCGGGCTGCGACGGGCACTGACCCTACGGCGGGCGCTGGCCCGCGGGCACCGTACGTACGGGCGCCCGCACCACCCCACAGACGGCCGTCCGGCCCGTCCGGCACAGGGGACCGGACGGGCCGGACGGCTCATTCACGCCCGCTCTCGGAGCGCCTGCCTCACGGCCCCGGGAGCGTCACAGCCCCGAGAGCGTCACAGCCCCAGCACGCTGAGCGCCGTGGTCCAGTCGCTCGCGATGGCGCTGCGGGCGTCGTCCAGGCTCACCCGGCCGCCGCACACCGCGTTCTTGAGCTTGGTCTCGACGGAGTCCTTGCTCTGCGCCGGCTGGCTGCCGTAGCGCGGCTCGGGCCACAGGTTGGCCGGGTCGCGCGGGGCGCCGCCGAGCTCCAGCGGGACGAGGTGGTCCTCCTCGTAGTCGGCGGTGCTGGTGTCCGCGTAGCCGTACTGCGCGATCTGCTGCACCTTCAGCTTGTTGGTGTAGCTGGTCGACGGGCGGACGGTGGCGGTCCAGCCGGAGACGCAGATGGTCTGCCCGATGGTGTCCTGGGTGACGTCCGGGTTGTACGCACCGGGGGTGCAGTCCGGGTCGGGCAACGGCAGGTACGCCTGCGAACAACTCGCCGTGAGCGTAGGGGAGTTCGCGGTCATGGCAGAGGTTCTGGCGGCCGCGTGCGCAGTGCCGGCGGCGAGCCCGGCGGCGGCGAGGGCGGCCGCCGTGGTGACGACGGTCAGACGGTGACGGAGCATCATGGGGAAGTCTCCTGGGCCGGCCCGGCCTCTCGCCGGGCGACTGTGCTCATGACAGCACCGTGCGCGCGACGACCGTCAGACCCAGGACGTGAACGCCTGGTGATCCCCGTCTTCACAACCGCCGCCCAGGGGCCCGCCTCGGGCCCCCGGGACCCCTGCGCGGTCAGTCCCGCCACACCGCCAGCTCGACCTCCCGGCCCGTCCCGGCGCCCGGCACGGCCAGCACCACACCGGAGTGCTCGAAGCCGGCCTTGACGTACAGCGCCTCCGCCCGGACGTTGTCCTCGTGGACGAACAGCCGCACCCGCCGGATCCGGGGCTCGGTGAGCGACCACGACCACTCCCGGGCGGCCCGGAGCAGGTCCTGCGCCAGCCCGGTGCCCCGTGCCTCGGGCCGGACGTAGACCGCGATGACGTGCGTCTGCTCGACCTCGACGACGTCACCCTCCAGGGCCCCCGGCCCGCCGGGGTGCTCGACCCGCGCGCTGACCGTGCCGAGCCAGCGCCCGTCCGCGTCCTCGCCGACGAACTGCGCCATGGCGGAGCCCGCCGCGGCCGTCGCGGTGCGGTCCTGCCAGAACTCGTCGGGCCTGGCGGCCGCCTGCTCGTGGGTCTCCAGGAAGGCGATCGCCGCGACCGGGTCCAGCAGGGCGTCCAGCCGGATCTCCTTGGCTCGACGCCACTCCTCGGCCCGTACCCGTCTGATGGTGATGTCGCTGCTGCTCATGGCGTGATCGTTTCATCGCTCCCGGCGGCCCCCGCAACCGAATTTCCCATCGCCGAGCACCCCCGAGCACCGCCGAGCACCCCCACCGATCAGGCCGGAAGCGCCCGCGCCCCCTCCAGCAGCCGCGCCAGCAGCGCCGCCGGCCCCTCCGGCAGGCTCCCGTGGACGAGCTCGGTGCGGTGCACCAGCCGGGGCGCGGCGATCGGCGCGCACGCGACGCCGGGCACGGCGGCGAGCACCGGTTCGGGAAGCAGCGTGAGCCCGTGCCCGGCGGCGACCAGGGCGAGCAGCCCGTGCAGGTCGGTGCCCTGGTAGCGGGTCGCGGGCCGGAAGCCGTCGACGCCCGCGGCCGCGCGCAGCCGGGCGACCGGCGGGGCCAGGTCGGGGGCGTCCAGCCAGCGGGCGGCGGAGAGGTCGGCGAGCGCGAGGCCGGCGCGGCCGGCCAGCGGGTGGCCGGCGGGCAGCGCGACGGCGATCGGCCGCTCGTCCACTGCAACGGTGCGCAGCGGGCCGACCTCGGGCAGCGGCAGCGGGTCGCTGGGCGCGGCGAGGCCGTCGACCAGGGCGAGGTCGACCTCGCCGGTGGCGACCTGCGCGGGGAGCACGTCCTGGGCGAGCACCCGGACCACCGGTTGCGTCCTCGGGTACGCCCGGCGCACCTCGCCGAGTACGCGCCCCAGGGTCGCCCCGACTGCCAGCGGGGTGGCGCCGAGCACCAGCCGGGCGCTCGGGGCGCCGGCCAGGCGCGCGACGTCGGCACGCGCCGCCTCCAGCCGGACCAGCAGCGGCGCGGCGTGCTCCAGCAGCCGCCGCCCGGCCTCGGTCGGGCCGACCGGGCGGCGCACCAGCAGGGCGGTGCCGAGGTCGGCCTCCAGTGCGGCGATCTGCTGCGAGACGGCGGACTGGGTGTAGCCGAGGTCCCGCGCCGCGTCCGAGAAGGAGGCGAGGCGGGCGACGGTGACGAAGGTGCGCAGCTGCTGCGGATCCACGGCGGTCATCAACCGATCTGATCGAGACTTAAGAAATCATCGTTGGCGCTGATCTCGGGTGCGGGGTCAGGATAGCCGCATGACCTACCTGACCCCGCGGATCGCCCTGGTCGGCGACCGCTCCCCGGCCGTCCGCTCGCACGCCCGCATCCCCGGGCTGCTCGACGCCCTCGCCGAGCACGACCGGCTCGTCCTGGACGCCTACTGGATCCCGACCGGGGACGCCGGGGCACCGGGCGCCCTGGACGGCTTCGACGCGGTCTGGCTGCTCCCCGGCAGCCCGTACCGCAGCGAGGCGGGCGCCCTCGCCGCCGTCCGGACCGCCCGCGAGGGCCGCATCCCCTTCCTCGGCACCTGCGCCGGGTTCCAGCACGCGGTGCTGGAGTACGCCCACAACGTCTGCGGGCTGACCGACGCCGTCCACGGCGAGGAGCACCCCGACCGGGAGCACCAGGTGATCGCCCCGCTGAGCTGCTCGCTGGTCGGCCACGAGGGCGCCGTCACGGTCACCCCGGGCACCCTTGCCGAGCGCGTCCTCGGCACCACCCACACCCTGGAGCGCTACCACTGCGCGTACGGCCTGAACACCGCCTACCTGGACCGGCTGCGCGCGCACGGCCTGCGGTTCAGCGGCGCGGACGGCTCGGGCGACGTACGGATCCTGGAGCTGTCCGAGCAGGACCACCCGTTCTTCCTCGCCTCGCTGTTCCAGCCCGAGCTCTCCGGCGACGGCACCCGGGCGCACGCCATGATCCGCGCCTTCGCCACCGCCGCCACGGCCCACGCGGACGCGAACGGACCGACCGTCAACCCCACCTCGTACGGACCGGCCTCGTACGGACCCACCGACACCGGCACCGACACCGGCACCGGCGCCGCCACCGACCCGGACGCCTACGCGCCGATCGCCTGACCTGGGACGGGCCCCGCCCTCACATCGGCAGCGACCGCAGCCGCACCGGCCCCTCCGGCCACCCGGCCCCCGCCGCCAGCGCCGTCCACATGGTGCGCAGCGGCATCACCGCCAGCCGGCCCTGCGGCTGCTCCACCGTCACCTCCTCCGCCACCTCCCGGAAGCCGAGCCCCCGGTAGAACGCGGCCAGCGGCGGACGGCAGAACAGCAGCGCGTGCCGGTGGCCGAGCGCACGGGCGTGGTCGAGAGCGGCCCCGACCACGGCCTGCGCGAGGCCGCCGCCGCGCCGGTCGGGGGCGACGCAGACTCCGCCGACGCCCATCACCGTCAGGTCGGTGCCGCCCGCGGTGAGCGGCAGCGGCAGCAGCCCGGTGTGGGCGACGAGCCGGCCGCCGGCGGCCCGGATGCCGAAGTGGATCTCCTTGGGCAGGAAGGTCAGCCCGGTGTACGCGACCCCGTACGGGTCGTCCCCGGGGCCCAGGACCTCCTCCTGCTCGGCGCGGGTGTACTGCGCCAGCAGCTCAACGGCCGGCGGCCCGGCCAGGTGCGGCGGCTCGGCCAGGTGCGGCGGCGCGGGCAGCTGCGGCGGCTCGGCCAGGTGCGGCGGCTCGGGCGAGAAACGATCATCCATCCCGCCATGCTCCCCCGCACCCGAGGCCTTCCGACAGCCCCTTCCCGGCCACTCGGTCCGAAGGTCATCCCGGCCACACCCCGGTGCGGAACCATGCCTCTCGGCGGCACCCTGTACGCCGGACCGACCCCCGAGGGCGGCTTCGCCGTCCACGGCCGCCTACCGCTGGGCGGCGCCGCGTAGGACCGGCCCCAGGTCCGGTCAGGCCCGAGCCCGCGTCAGGCCAAGCCCCCCGTCGGACCCAAGTCCCCCTCAGGCCGAGGCCCGCGCCGCCCGCGCCGCCAGCTCCGCCCAGACCTCGTCCACCCGGGCCGACAGCTCGGCCAGCTCCCCGCCGTTGTCGATCACCAGGTCGGCGATCGCCAGCCGGTCCGCCCGCGAGGCCTGCGCGGCCATCCGGGCCCGGGCCTCCTCCTCGGCCATCCCGCGCAGCCGTACCAGCCGGTCGACCCGCACCTCGTCGGCCGCGTCGACCACCACGATCAGGTCGAACAGCGGCGCCAGCCCGTTCTCGGCCAGCAGCGGCACGTCGTGCACCACGACCGCGTCCGGCGCGGCGGCCGCCTCCAGTTCGGCGGAACGGTCCCGCACCAGCGGGTGGACGATGGCGTTCAGCGCCTTCAGCCGCTCCGGGTCGGCGAACACGATCGCCCCGAGGGCGGGCCGGTCCAGCGTGCCGTCCTCCCGCAGCACCTGCGGACCGAACTCGGCGACGACGGCGGCCAGACCGGCCGTGCCGGGGGCGACCACCTCGCGGGCGATCACGTCGGAGTCCACGATCACCGCGCCGTGCGCGGCGAACAGCCGGGACACCTCGCTCTTGCCCGCGCCGATGCCACCCGTCAGTCCGATCTTCAGCATGGCGTCAGGCTACCGGCGCGGCCCCGCGGGCGTCAGCCCCGGCCCCGCCCCCGCCGCCCCGCCCCGCCCCCGGCACCCGGGCCCCGTCAGCCCACCTCCAGGCTCTCGCCCTCCCCCAGCACGGTCAGCCCTGCGCCGGTGCCCGGCCCGTCCGGCCCGAGCAGCCGGGTGGCCACCATGTGCCCGATCGGGCTGAGCGTCGCCTCGTGGACCGGCACCGCCACTCGCGGGCCCGCCTCCCGGACGTAGTCGACCACCTCGCCGGCCTTGCTCCACGGCGCCGCGAGCGGCAGCAGCAGGGTGTCGACGGCGTGCGGCGGCACGGTGAACGCGTCGCCGGGGTGGAAGAGGCGGCCGTCGAAGAGGAAGCCGATGTTCTTGACGAGCGGGATGTCCGCGTGGATCTCCGCGTGCCACTCGCCGTGCACCGACACCGCCAGCCCGCCGGGCCCGCCGAGCTCGAAGGCGTCGCCCTCGCCGACCGCCGAGACCCGCTGCGCCACGCCGTCCAGCTGGGCGGCGACGGCGCTGTTGGTCCACACCCGCAGCGCCGGGTCGGCCTCCAGCGCGGCGCGCAGCCGGGACTCCTCGAAGTGGTCCATGTGCTCGTGGGTGATCAGGACGGCGTCCGCCCCGGTCAGGGCGGCGGGGTCGGTGAAGGCCCCGGGGTCGACGACGACGGTGGTGTCGCCGTGCTCGATGCGTACGCAGGCGTGTCCGAACTTGGTGATTCGCATGCCGGAAACTCTACAGCATTGCTGTACAGCAATGCTGTACATATTCCGGATAGACTGCTCCCATGCCCAGCGAAGCCCCGCACCCGGACACCCTGGAACTCGCCGCCGACCTGCGCGCCGCCCTCGGCAGCCTGGTCCGCGCCCTGCGCGACAGCGACGACCTGCCGCCGAACCAGGCCGCCGTGCTCGGCCTGCTGGTCCGCGACGAGCGCTCCTACACCGTCGCCGAACTCGCCGACCTCCGGCGCGTCCGCCACCAGTCGATGGCCCGCACCGTCGCCCTGATGACCGAGGCCGGCCTGGTCGCCCAACAGCCCCACCCCACCGACGGCCGCAAGCAACTCATCGCCGTCACCGAGGCCGGCCACACCGCCCTGCTCGACCAGCGCGCCCGCCGCGAACACCACATCGCCACCGCCATCGAGGCCCGCCTGTCCACCGAGGAGCGGCAGCAGCTGCGCACCGCCGTCGGCCTCCTCGACCGCCTGCGCTGACCTGCAGCCTGCGAACTCCCTGCACGCCTGCGCTGACCTGCGAACTCCCCGCCCGGGGCACGCCCCTGACCTCCTGCTAGGGTCCGACGACGTGACGGACAGGGCGGAGCAGCAGGACCGGGCCATGCGCGGGCACTTCCACCACGCCGCCCAGCAGCGCGGGTTCACCCTCAGCCAGGCCCAGCACGCGGCGGTCGACCGGCTCGGCCGGCCAAGCACCAGGGCGCAGCCGTCGACCGCGCCGTGGACGAGCTGCTCGACGGCTGCCGGATCCTGGTCTTCGACGAGTTCCACGACGCCGGCGACGCGATGCTCGTCGCCCGCCTCTTCCGCACCCTGCTGGAACGCCGGATCACCCTGGTCACCACGTCCAACTACCCGCCCACCGGCCTGATGCCCGACCCGCTGTACCACCACCTCTTCGAGCCGACGATCGCGCTCATCGAGGAACGGATGGACGTCCTCGACGTCTCCGGCCCGGTCGACTTCCGCCGCGAGCCCCGCCCCCAGGAGGTGTCCCAGCGCTTCGCCACCGGCGCCCTGCTGCGCCCCGGCCAGGAGGGGGCGGCCGGTCTGCCCCCGCCCGGCCCCGGGGAGGCCGCCCCGGTGGCCGTCCACCACCGCGACCTGCCCGCCCGCGCCGTCCGCGACGACCTGGTCTGGTTCGGCTTCGAGGAGCTGTGCGAGGGCCGCACCGCCGTACCCGACTACCTCGCGCTCGCCGAGCGCTTCCCCACCCTCGTCCTGGCCGACGTCCCCGCGCTGGTCGCCGCCACCAGGGACGCCCGCCAGCGCTTCGCCAACCTGGTGGACGTCTGCTGCGACCGTGACGTCCGCCTGGTCCTGATCGGCACCGACCCGATGACCGGCCTGGCCCCCGGCTCCCCGATCCAGCGCGACCTGGACCGCACCGCCAGCCGCCTCGCCCTGCTCCGCCACCCCGAGGCGGAGAGCGCCGCGGTGGAGAGCGCCGCGGCGGAGAGCGCCGCGGCAACCGGCTAGGTCTCCGACCCGACCAGGTCCTTCACCGCCGGCCGCTGCGCCGGGATCGTCGCCGAGGAGGGTAGCGACGCCGCCGCCTGCCCGATCTCCGGCAGCTCGACGTGCTCGCTCAGCCCGAAGCGCCGGTGCAGCCGCTTGAGCGGCGCGGGCGCCCACCAGTTGAACTCGCCGAACAGGCTCATCGCCGCCGGCACCAGCAGGCACCGCACCAGGGTGGCGTCCACCGCGACGGCGACGGCCAGGGCGATGCCCATCTGCTTGACCATGAGCATGTCCCCGAGCGCGAACCCGGCGAAGACGATCACCATCAGCAGCGCCGCCGAGGTGATGATCCGACCGCTGCGTTGGACGCCCAGCTCCACCGCCCTGGTACAGCTGTACCCACGCGAGTGCAGCTCCTTGATCCGGGCGAGCAGGAACACCTCGTAGTCCATCGACAGCCCGAAGGCGAAGGCGAAGACCAGCACCGGGATGAAGGTCTCCAGCCCGCCGGTCGGGCTGAAGCCGAGCAGCCCGCTGAACCACCCGTCCTGGAACACCAGGGTCAGCGCGCCGAGCGAGGCGCCCAGCGAGAGCAGGTTCATCAGCAGCGCCTTGACCGGCATCACCACCGAGCCGGTCATCAGGAACAGCAGCACCAGCGTCCCGGCCGCGACCAGGCCCAGCGCCCACGGCCCGCGCGACAGCAGCTCCTGCCGGAAGTCCACCACCGAGGCTGCGCCACCGGTGACGTAGGTCTTCAGCCCGCCGCGGTCGGCCCGCAGCTCCTCGACCACGTGCTTGGCCTGCCCGCCCTGCGGGTCCCCGTGCACCAGGACGTCGATCGTCGAGACGCCGGCGCTCACCGGGCTCACCGCCCGCACCCCGCTCACTCCGGGCAGCTTGGCGACCACGTCGTCCGCGTACGCCTGCGCCACCGAGGCACCGCCCTCGACCACCACCGTGATCGGCGCGGCCGCGACGTCCGGGAAGCGCTGGTCGATGGTGTCAGCGACCTGCCGCCCGGCCGAGGAGGTGGGCAGCACGGCGGCGCCGGAGTTGCGCATGTCGGCGTGCAGGAAGGGTGCCCCGGCCGCCATCAGCACGGCGACGCAGGCGAGCGCGACGAGCACCGCCCGCTTGCGGACCCGGCGGACGGTGCGGCTGAAGAAGCCCTCGTCGGGTACCGGCGCGGTGGGCGCCTTGATCCGCGAGCCGGCGAAGCCGAGCAGCGCGGGGATCAGGGTCAGCGCGGCGGCGACGGCGATCACCACCACGCTCACCCCGGCGGCCGCGACCGCTCCCAGTACCGGGCTGGTGAAGACGAACAGGCCGGACAGGGCGACGGCGACGGTCAGTCCGGAGAAGGCCACGGTGCGCCCGGCGGTCGCGGCGGTCCGTTCGACGGCGGCGGCGATGTCCGCGCCGTGGCCGCGCTCCTCGCGGAAACGGTTCACCATGAGCAGCGCGTAGTCGATCGAGAGTCCGAGCCCCAGGACGGTGGCGATCGGCAGCACGCTGGTGTCGATGTCCATGATCCGGCTGAATCCGAACATGGCCAGCAGTGCCCCGCCCACCGAGGCGACGGCGCCGATCACCGGCAGCGAGGCCGCCGCGAGCCCGCCGAACACCAGCACCATGACGACCAGGGTGAGCGGCAGCGTCACCATCTCGCCGAAGCGGGTGTCCTGCTCGGTCTGCTTCTTGACCTCCTGCTGCAGCACCAGGTCACCGCCGACGGTGACGTGGGCGCCGCCCGCTCCGTTCAGCGCGGCCAGCCGCTGGGTGACGGCGTCGGTCTGGCCGGAGGTGGCGGTGTCGGCCATCCGTACGGTGACCAGGCTCGCCGTCCCGTCGGCGGAGCGCAGCGCGGCCGAGGCCGGGCCGGAGCCGTACCCGTCGAGGGCGGAGGAGACCCCGGGCAGGCCCGCGATCTCCGCGGTGGCCTTCTGGACGGCGGCCCTGACGGCCGGGTCGTCCACCGGCTTCCCGTCGCCCGGCTTCCCGGCCGCCGGCTTTCCGTCGCCCGGCTTCCCGCCCACCGGCTTTCCGTCCGCCGGCTTTCCGTCCGCCTGCTGTCCGTCCACCGCCTTCTCGTCCACCACCGCGGTGACGGTGCCCGCCGACGGGTCGGCCGCGGCGACCACCGCGCTGCCCCGGTCGGCCTCGGCGCTGGCGGAGGAGGCCCCGGCCACCGAGCCCGCGAAGACCCGGCCGCCGATCAGGACGCCGACGACCAGGACGGCGGCCCAGAAGCCGAGCACCCAGCGGCGGTGCCGGAAGCAGAACCGGCCGAGGGCCGCGAGCCGGCCGCCGACCACGGCGGCGGGAACGGCGGAGGAGGGTTTGCGCATGAAGGAGCCTTTCGGGCAGCTCCACTCAATGTAGGTGCAACCCGAACTCCGGCCTATAGAAGGACAATGAGCCTCATCTCACACTTTCCTTCACATAAACCACACATAAGTCAAAGCGGAAAACGAAATGGGCCCCACCCGGAAATTCCGGGTGGGGCCCACCGTCTAGCTATCGGCTAGCGGGAAGCGAGAGCCTCAGCTCTGGCCGCCGGCCAGCTTCTCGCGCAGGGCGGCCAGGGCCTCGTCGGAGGCCAGGGCGCCCGAGCCCTCGTCGCTGCTGGACGAGTAGGAACCACCGGCGGCAGCGGCGACGGCGTCGCCACCCTCCTCGGCGGCCTGGGCGTCGGCCTCGCGGCTCTTGATGACCTGGGCCTGGTGCTGCTCGAAGCGGGCCTGCGCCTCGGCGTACTGGCGCTCCCACTCCTCGCGCTGCTTCTCGAAGCCGGGCAGCCAGTCGTTCGCCTCGGGGTCGAAGCCCTCCGGGTAGATGTAGTTGCCCTGGTCGTCGTACGAGGCGGCCATGCCGTACAGGGTCGGGTCGAACTCGACCTCGGCCGGGTTGGCACCCAGGGCCTCGTTGGCCTGCTTCAGCGACAGGCTGATGCGGCGACGCTCCAGGTCGATGTCGATGACCTTGACGAAGATCTCGTCGCCGACCTGGACGACCTGCTCCGGGATCTCGACGTGGCGCTCGGCCAGCTCGGAGATGTGGACCAGACCCTCGATGCCCTCGTCCACGCGGACGAACGCACCGAACGGAACCAGCTTGGTGACCTTACCCGGAACGACCTGGCCGATCTGGTGGGTACGGGCGAACTGCTGCCACGGGTCCTCCTGGGTCGCCTTCAGCGACAGGGAGACGCGCTCGCGGTCCATGTCCACGTCGAGAACCTCGACGGTGACCTCCTGGCCGACCTCGACGACCTCGGACGGGTGGTCGATGTGCTTCCAGGACAGCTCGGAGACGTGCACCAGGCCGTCGACGCCACCCAGGTCCACGAAGGCACCGAAGTTGACGATCGAGGAGACGACGCCGGAGCGCACCTGGCCCTTCTGGAGGGTGGTGAGGAAGGTCTGGCGGACCTCGCTCTGGGTCTGCTCCAGCCAGGCACGGCGGGACAGGACCACGTTGTTGCGGTTCTTGTCCAGCTCGATGATCTTGGCTTCGAGCTCCTTGCCCACGTAGGGCTGGAGGTCGCGGACGCGGCGCATCTCGACGAGCGAGGCCGGGAGGAAGCCACGGAGGCCGATGTCGAGGATGAGACCACCCTTGACGACCTCGATGACGGTACCGGTGACGATGCCGTCCTCTTCCTTGATCTTCTCGATCGTGCCCCAGGCACGCTCGTACTGAGCGCGCTTCTTGGACAGGATGAGACGACCCTCCTTGTCCTCCTTCTGGAGAACCAGGGCCTCGATGTTGTCACCGACGGCGACGACCTCGTGCGGGTCAACGTCGTGCTTGATCGAGAGCTCGCGGGACGGGATGACGCCCTCGGTCTTGTAACCGATGTCGAGGAGGACCTCGTCACGGTCGACCTTCACGATGACGCCCTCGACGATGTCGCCATCGTTGAAGTACTTGATGGTCTCGTCGATGGCGGCGAGGAAGGCCTCCGCGTCGCCGATGTCGTTGACCGCGACCTGCGGGGTGGTGCTGAGGGAGGAGTCGGTGGGGCTCGTCATTAGGAAAAGGGCTCCGGTACGGACATGAAAGTCGTAGGTAATGCCACGCGGAGGGCCCGTATCGCTCCCACCGAAAGCCGGACAGCCAAGAACACGGCACACCGACGGTTCCCGCACAGCGAGAAAATCGGCGTCCGTCTTGCGACCGTGGGGTCTTCGACAGATGCGAGCGCGACCTGCTCCGTCCGAGGCGCGCAGGCCCGCAGCGCAACTTGTAGCATACGGGGACGGCCAGGCACGGTCAACGCCAGAAGAGGCAAGACGGTGGAGCCCGGTACGGATCAGGCCATATCCTCCGATTGCGCACCTCGCGGTGGCGCCCGAAGGGGCCCTTCCCCGGATGCCACCGCCAGGATCCGGACCCTTCGACGGGCCGGTTCGCGGCAGCGGCGCTTCCGCACCCACACCCTACGCGATGGGCATTATCACCGTGGCCACCACCCCCCAGTCCGACGTGCACGATCTTGACCCCGACGGCCGTGATCTTGTAGAAGCCGGTGACGACGGCGACGGCGACGACGCGGTACGACGCGACGCCGGCACCGGGGAGAGCAGCCGCGCCAGCCGGCACTGGTGGGACCGCAACGCCGACGAATACCAGGACGAGCACGGCGAGTTCCTCGGCGACGACCGCTTCACCTGGTGCCCCGAGGGCCTGGACGAGGCCGACGCCCGACTGCTCGGCGAGGTCGCCGGCAAGGACGTCCTGGAGATCGGCGCCGGCGCCGCCCAGTGCTCGCGCTGGCTGACCGGCCGCGGCGCCCGCCCCGTCGCCCTGGACATCTCCTTCCGCCAGCTCCAGCACTCCCGCCGGATCGACCTCGGCCGCGGCACCACCCCCGTCCCCGTCGTCCAGGCCGACGCCGCGGTGCTGCCCTTCGCCGACGCCTCCTTCGACCTCGCCTGCTCCGCCTACGGCGCCGTCCCGTTCAGCGCCGACACCGTCGCCCTGATGCGCGAGGTGCACCGGGTGCTGCGCCCCGGCGGGCGCTGGGTGTTCTCGGTGACCCACCCGATCCGCTGGGCCTTCCCCGACGAGCCCGGCGTCGAAGGCCTGACCGCGATGTCCTCCTACTTCGACCGCACCCCGTACGTCGAGCAGGACGAACAGGGCAACGCCACCTACGTCGAGCACCACCGCACCCTCGGCGACCGGGTCCGCGAACTCGTCGCCGCCGGCTTCCGGCTGCTCGACCTGGTCGAACCCGAATGGCCGGCCGGCCTGGAGCAGGAGTGGGGCGGCTGGTCCCCGCTGCGCGGGCGGCTGATCCCCGGCACCGCGATCTTCGTCGCGGAGCGTTCGTGAACCCTGCGTGGCGCGAGCTGCCCGTCCGCACCGCCCTGCCCGCCCTGCACGAAGCGCTGGCCGGGCACGGCACCGCCGTCCTCGCCGCGCCGCCCGGCACCGGAAAGACGACGCTGGTGCCGCTCGCCCTGGCCGGGCTGCTCACCGCCGAGGGGCCGGTCCGCCGGGTGCTGGTCGCCGAACCGCGCCGGCTCGCTGTCCGGGCCGCCGCCCGGCGGATGGCCTGGCTGCTCGGCTCCGCCGTGGGCCGCGAGGTCGGGTACACCGTGCGCGGGGACCGGCGCGTCGGGCCGGAGACCGTGGTCGAGGTGGTCACCACCGGCGTGCTGCTGCAACGCCTCCAGCGCGACCAGGAACTGCCGGGCGTGGACGTGGTCGTCCTGGACGAGTGCCACGAACGGCACCTGGACGCCGACACCGCGCTCGCCTTCCTCCTCGACGTCCGGGCGGCGCTGCGGCCCGAACTGCGGCTGGTCTGCGCCTCGGCCACCTCCGACACCGAAGCCTGGGCCGAACTCCTCGGCGGCGCACCGGTGGTGGAGGCGCACGGGGTCTCCCACCCGGTGGACGTGGTCTGGGCGCCACCGCCCCGCGCCGTCCGGCCCGCGCACGGCACCCGGGTCGACCCGGCGCTGCTCGACCACGTCGCCGCCGTCGTACGGCGGGCGCTGGGCGAGCGGGAGGGGGACGTGCTCTGCTTCCTGCCGGGCGTCGGCGAAATCGCGCGCGTGGCAGGGCAGTTGAGCGGCGCTCCGGCCGACGTCCTGCAACTCCACGGCCGCGCCCCGCAGCCCGTCCAGGACGCCGCCCTCACCCCGTCCGCCACGCGCCGCGTCGTCCTCGCCACCGCCGTCGCCGAGTCCTCGCTCACCGTTCCGGGCGTACGCATCGTGGTCGACGCCGGCCTCGCCCGCGCACCCCGCACCGACCACGCCCGGGGCCTCGCCGCCCTGGTCACCGTCCGCGCCTCCCTCGCCGCCGCCCGCCAGCGCGCAGGGCGTGCAGGGCGCGAGGCACCCGGCACCGTCTACCGCTGCTGGCACGAGGCCGAGGACGCCCGCGCCGCGCGCTTCCCGACGCCCGAGATCGCCCTCGCCGACCTCACGTCGTTCGCCCTCCAGGCTTCCTGCTGGGGCGACCCGGACGCCACCGGCCTCGCCCTGCCCGACGCCCCGCCCGCCGGGGCGATGGCCGCCGCCCGGCAGACCCTGCAGGCCCTCGGCGCCGTCGACCCCGACGGCCGCGCCACGCCGCGCGGCATCCGCCTCGCCCGTACGGGGCTGCACCCGCGCCTCGCCCGCGCCCTCGTCGACGGCGCCCCCGCCGTCGGCGCCCGCAGAGCCGCCGAACTGGTCGCCCTGCTCTCCGAGGAACCGCCGCGGGCGCTGGGCGACGACCTCGGCGCGGTCTGGCGGCTGGTCCGCTCCTCCAGCGACCCGTACGCGTCGCGCTGGCGCGAGGAAGTCCGTCGCCTGCTCCGCGCCACCTCCGACGAACCCGCCACCGACCTCCCCGATAGGGCCGCCGCCGGCCTCGTCGTCGCCCTCGCCTTCCCCGAACGCATCGCCCGTGCCCGGGTGGAGAAGCCCGCCCCTGGCGAGCGCAGCCCGTACCTGATGGCCTCGGGGACCGCTGCCGAACTCGCCCCCGACACCCGCCTCGACGCGCAGCCGTGGCTCGCCGTAGCCGTCGCCGACCGCCCGGCCGGCTCCCACTCGGCGCGGGTGCTGCATGCCGCGGCACTGGACGAGCCCACCGCCCTGCTCGCCGGTGCCTCGCTGCTCACCGCCCGCGAGGAGGTCCACTGGGACACCCGCCGCGGCGAGGTCGTCTCCCGTCAGGTGGAGTCCCTGGGCGCCATCGAGCTGTCCTCATCCCCGTTGGACCGCCCCGACCGGCCCCTCGTCCGCGCCGCGCTCCTCGAAGGCCTCACCCGCGAGGGCATCAGCACCCTGCTCACGTTCCCGTCCAACCTGCGCGAACGCCTCGCCTTCCTCCACACCGCCATCGGCGCCCCGTGGCCCGACGTCTCCGATGAGGCGCTGCTCGCCCACGCCGACGAATGGCTGGAACCCGAACTCTCCCGCGCCCGCCGCCGCACCGACCTCGCGAGGATCGACACCACATCGGCCCTCCAGCGTCTCCTCCCCTGGGCGAGCGGCGAGGCAGGCCGCCTGGACGAGTTGGCCCCCGAACGCATCACGGTGCCGTCCGGCTCCAAGATCCGCATCGACTACACCACCGAACGCCCAGTCCTGGCCGTCAAGTTGCAAGAACTCTTCGGCTGGACCAGCACCCCAACCCTCGCCGGAGGCCGCATCCCGCTGACCATCCACCTGCTCTCCCCCGCCGGCCGCCCCGCCGCCGTCACCGGTGATCTGGAGAGCTTCTGGCGCGACGGCTACCGAGCCGTCCGAGCGGATCTCAGGGGCCGCTACCCCCGCCACCCCTGGCCCGAAGACCCGACCACCGCCGAGCCCACCCGCCGCACCAACACCCGGAAATAGGTCAGTCGCGTCGATCCGGCCGGGTCGCGGAGAAGAGGACGAGTGCCAAGATCATGGTGGTGAAGATGATCAGCGCTTCACCGATGTCCATCTTGCCGCCGGGCAGGGCCCACATCCCGTTGTCGGTCCGTCGCTGGAGGAGCACACGGCCCGCCTCGTCGACCACGACCACGGACGCGGCCGGGACCAGCGAGTTCGCCTCGGGGGCGTTCGGGTCATCCACGTAGTCGCGCCTGGGCATGATCCACCACCTCCACTGCCGGGGTCACCAGACATTCCTACGGGCGACGGCACTCGGCGGGCAAACCGACGTTGACACATCAGGTGTCGGCCGTCATGAGCCCGGACACTCCCCCGCCGGCCGCCCCGCCGCCATCACCGGCGATCTGGAAGGCTTCTGGCAGAACGGCTACCACGCCGTCCGCGCAGACCTGAGGGGCCGCTACCCTCGCTACCCCTGGCCCGAAGACCCGACCACGGCCGAGCCCACGAAGCGCACCGACGACCGGAAGCAGCAAGAGAAGACCCCGCTACCCGTCTGTGGGTCGTGGGGTCTCGGGCTGCTCACTTATCGGAGATCTCGGACCATGCACCGGTACACCGGGGCACCGTCCCAGGACGGCGTCATGTCGCCCACGTTCCGGTAGCCCAAGGCCTCGTACAGCTTCACAGCTGCCTCGGCCTCCGGTCGAACCGCCAGGGTGATCCGATCAGCCTCGATGTCTTCGAGCACGGCCGCATGCAGGTCTCGTCCGAGCCCACGACGGCGATACCCCGGGGCGACCGCGATCTCCCGGATCACGAACGTACGACGCCCGTCCTCCCGCACGAATTCGGAATCCAAGCCGAGACTGTCCCACCAACGGCTGTCCGACTGGAGGAGCACCCCGAACGCGAATCCCACCAGGCCGCCGGATCGCGCGAGAACCAGCCGGAAGCCAGGCATCGTCCGGAACCTGTCGTAGCCCTCCAGGAAGTCGGCCAGGTCGCGCGGACCCTCGAAGTAGGGCGGCTCCGCAAACACCTGCTCGTAGAGCGGGGCAATCTCGTCCAGCAACCGGGCAGCGCTCTCGGCGTCAGTCACAGTCTCGAAGACGGGCTTCTCCACGGTGCTCCTTCTACGCAATCAAGTGGGCAGTGCTGGCGGCGGCGAGAGCGGGGTTCAGGGCCTGAAGATGGGAGTGCGCCTCCTGCATCGATGTCCGCGCCCGGCCCGACGAGACCTCGGTCAGCAGCACGGCCCCCGACGCGATTTCATGAGCGGCTTCCTCCGCCTCCCCCGCCTGTGCGAGAGCCCCGGCCAGGTTGAAGCGCACAAGCGCCTCATTCCGCGCGTAGCTGGACTCCTGACTCCCGAGCGATCGCCTCAGCCATTCAACAGCTGCTTTGTGATGCCCGGCTTCGGTGAACAAGGACGCCTGTGCAAGCGCGAGTTCCGCAGGCCCATGGAAGACGGCCCAGTCGGGTACCGGCCGCGCTCCCCGCTCCTGCTCGTAGCTACGAGTAGCCCGCGCGAGGGTCGAGCGCGCGCTGACGTGGTCACCGAGCATCGCCAGCGCTCGCGCCTCCCTCGTCATCAGGATCGAGACCAGCGAGGGGGGAGCCCACGCCTGGGCTCTATCCTGAGCACGACGAGTGAGTTCAAGGGCTTGCGCCGGCTCACGTTCGCGAAGGTTCATCAGTGCCATTGAGGCCAGCACAACCACGGCGAGCGAGTCATCCTGCAACTCTTCCGCACGCACCAGGGCATGATGCCAGTACGTCCGGGCGCGGTCGTTGTCACCGGCATCAAAGGCCAGCCACGCAACGTGCTCCGCTGTCTCCCCGGCAATCAACCGAAGCTGCCTGCCGATCGTGCTGGGGTAGCTGCTCGTGGCGATAAGCCGCTCGGCACGGGCCAGATGGGCCTGTGCCAGCGGACCGACAGTGGCACCGCCGAACCGATCGTCAAGGCCGTAGAGGGAAGCGAGACCGGCTCTCAGATCCATGACCGTCTCGGTGCCGATTCGAGGTGTGGGGACGGCAGCGGAAACAGCAGCACCACCGGCCAAAGCGAGGAACGATCGCCGGTTCACGTCTTCCAACTCCGCTCGTGGTGTCGGTGGGATTCCTGATCTGCGGTGGTCTGGGACGGTGAAGCCAGCCTGCTCCAGCGGGATGCCTAGCATGCCTTCGAGAACGCGCTGGCGTCCCGGCTGCGGGCACGGCGGCAAAGGCTGCCGCCAGCGGTGGAACTGGCGATCACTCACCTCCTCGTTCTCGCCCAGCTTGCGTGCCGTTGCCGCGTACACCTGTCTGAATCGCGCAGGGCCACTCCAGCCGAACTCAGCGCACAGACGCGTGAATTGTGTCTCCACATTGCAGACGGTAACTCGCCGACCGCTACCCGCGCAGACCTCGCTTCACAAAAAAGTCCGTCGAAAAGTCCGCCCCTCACCCGCCATCAATCTTGCGGCAGCGGTCAACTGGTGATCGGCCATCCGGCGTGACGATCGAACTACCATCCGTCACATTGTGCTGTGTGGCACTCATTGGGCTATGCCGCCGGCCGTTCCTGCGGCCAGCTCACGAGCTCGCCAGTTACCTCCGCATCTGCCGAGGCGAACCGAAAGGAGTGCATGACATGGACGAGAAGAACGGCACCAACAGCGGGTCCGGTGACCACAACGGCGACAAGCCGAAGTCCGAGTAACTCACACCGCTGACAGCCACCCGCGTTCCGCCAGGCCAAAGACCGGGTGGCCCTTGTGGCAGCCCACGCCGCGTCCCCAGTCGGCGAGGGCTGCCACCTCAACCCCTGACGTACCGCGCAGGCCAGTCGCGGCATTCCGACCATCCCTTTCCGCCCCTGAGGAAATTCGCCATGCTCAAAGTCTGTTGCCGCCCCCGTACGTTCGCCGCGCGGCTCGACTCCTGCATCGAATCCACGCCCGTCGCGCGGCACTTGCTCCGGGCGTACCTCTCGGCGCTCCC
This sequence comes from Streptomyces sp. 1114.5, assembly GCF_003635085.1. Lineage (NCBI taxonomy): Bacteria > Bacillati > Actinomycetota > Actinomycetes > Kitasatosporales > Streptomycetaceae > Streptomyces > Streptomyces sp. 1114.5. Next base: position 3,289,634 of record NZ_RBXE01000001.1, on the reverse strand, counting down.
CGCCGGCGACCGCTACGCCGACACCGCCGAACTGCTCCTCGGCGAGCTGTTCGCCAACGCCGTCCAGTACTGCGACGCGCCCGACGACCGCCACATCGAGATCCGCTTCGCCGTCACCAACGGGCTTCTGCGCCTCGAAGTCCACGACGCGGGCAGCGGCCGCCCGTCCCTGCGCACCGTCACCCCCGACGACGAGCACGGACGCGGGCTCTTCCTCGTCAACGAGCTCTCCGCGCACTGGGGTTGCTACCCCCGCGCGGGCGGCATCGGCAAGTACGTCTGGGCCCTCATCGCGCCCACCCCCACCATCGCCGCCGCCTGAACAGGACCCGCACCCATGCGACTCGCCCTCACCGCCCGGCACCTGTTCGACACCGGCGCCACCCCCGCCCAGGCCTACGCCCTCCTCGCCCGCCGCACCCGCGCACCCCTGCGCTCCGCCCGCGCCGTCTGCACCGCCCTCGGCATCCCCGCCACCGAAACCACCCGCCGCCTCGACGACTGCCACGACGCCCTGCTCGCCAACCCCCGCCCGAACTCCGAAGCCGACACCGGCGAACTCCTCGAAGCCCTCGGCGTCTTCGACGTCCCCAAACCCCTCACCCCCACCGAACTCGCCGTCATCGACCTCTTCCTCACCGCCGTCGACGCCATGGGCGGCATCCGCCCCGGCCACCAGCACGGCCTCCACCGCTGGTTCACCACCGGAAACCTCACCACCGCCTACCTCTCCCTCACCGCCGCCCACCCCATGCCCCGCACCGGCAACCCCACCCTCTACTGGACCACCCTCATCCAGGCCGGCGAACTCCTCACCACCACCCCCAACCCCGACACCCGCCTCAAACACGCCCTCCACCGCTGCCGCACCCACGCCACCCAAACGGCCAGCCCGTAAGCGCAGGAAGTCGACCCCGCCGACTTCCTGCGCACCACCCAAGCTCGGCCACCGCCACACTCCCGGCGTTCACCAGGTCCTCGAAGTCGGCACCGGAACCGGCTACTCGACCGCCCTCGGCGCGCACCGCCTCGGCGACGCGAACCTCACCAGCATCGAGTACGACCCCCAGGTCGCCGAACGCGCCGCCGCTGCACTCCGGGCCGTCGGCTACGCCCCGCGCCTGCTCACCGGCGACGGCCTCGGCGGAGACCCGGACGGCGGTACCTTCGACCGGCTGATCGCGACCTGCTCGGTCCGGTACCTTCCGATGGCCTGGCTCCGCCAGGTGAAGCCCGGCGGCCGGATCCTGGTCACCTTGTCCGGGTGGGGCTACGCCAACGCCCTCGCCCTGCTCGACGTGACCGGCCCCGGCGAGGCCACGGGCCGGTTCCTGCCCGGCTACACCAGCTTCATGATCGCCCGGCCCCACGACCGCCCGCCCCGCCCGACGCTGGCCCTGCTGCCCGGAGCGGAACGCCCGAGCCGGATCGACCCGGCGAAGCTCGACACGTGGACCGGAAGCTGGATCGCCCAGCTCGCGTCGCCCTCCGCCGAGCGCATGGGCGCCGGCGGGCAGCAGATCCTCTCCGACGTGGCCACCGGCTCCCAGGCCCGCACCACGCCTCGCCCCGAAGGCGGTTGGACCGTCGTCCAGCGCGGCCCGCTCCGCCTGTGGGACCAGGTGGAGGCCGCCGTCGAGACGTGGCAGGGCGCGGGCGAGCCGCACCAGGATGCCTTCGGCATCACGGTCTCGACGGCGGCGCAGCGGGTCTGGCTCGGCAGCGAGGACGGCCCGGGCTGGGACCTGCCGGTCTGACCCGCCCGCGGGCCCGACGGTGGAGCGGGCCGGCCGGTTCCGGCGTGGCGCCGTCGTTCAGGAGGAGGCCCACCAGGTCGAGGGGGAGGCGACCGTGTACCCCAGCGACTCGTACAGCGGCCTGCCGAGCTTCGAGGCGGTGAGGGTGGCCGGCAGGTCCGCCAGGTGGGCGAGGGAGCCGAGCATGACGGCCCGGCCCACGCCGCGCGAGCGGAACGCCGAGGAGGTGCCGATCCAGTAGTGGCTGCCGACGCCGTCGGCCAGGACGCTGACGCCGGCGCCTGCGGTCATGCCGTCGATCGAGGCGATGAAGACGTCCACGCCCGGCTGTTCGATCAGCGCGGGAGGGAAGAGCTCGCCGGGGCGGTGGGGCTGGAAGCCGTCCAGGTCGAAGCCTTCGATCACGACCTGCTCGGCCGCCTGGAGGTCCTCGGGCCGCTGCACCCGGATCACGTCCAGGGCCGGTTCCGCGACGGGGCCGGGCAGGCGCAGCATGATCGGCATCTGCCAGTTGCGCAGGCCCAGGTGGCTCAGGTCGGTCGAGCTGAACGGGTCCTCGACGTAGGCCGTCCCCGTGGCCGCGCGGACCAGTTCGTTCACCTCGGCCAGTTCGCCGGGGTCGAGGTCGGGCTCCTGGATCAGGACCCGCAGGCCCGCGCGTTCGTCGCCGTCGACCGCGAGGAATCCGCGGCGCCGGATCACCTCGTGGCCCCGGCTGCGGCCGGTCGCGGTCCAGAAGGCGGCGGAGTTGCGGGCCTGGCAGGTCGGCGCCTCGGCGAGGGAGATGGACTGGTCGGTCGAAGGAGATCCCGTTGTCATTGGGCCTACGGTAGTACGAAATTGACCCATCGGAGGGTCCAATTCCGCATCAGCCGACCGGGCCTTCGTCTGCCGAAGCGGCCACGGAGGACGGCCGCGGACGACGGCGGGCCCGCACGCGCAACGCGTCCGGGCCCGCCGAGGACAGCACGCCGCCGTCAGTGCGCGGCGGCCTCCCAGTCGGCGCCGACGCCGACCGAGACGTCCAGCGGGGCGCGCAGCGGGTAGGCGCCCGCCATCTGCTCGCGGACGATCGCCTCGACCTGCTCGCGCTCGCCCGGGACCAGCTCCAGGACGATTTCGTCGTGCACCTGGAGCAGCATCCGGGAGGTCAGGCCGGCCGCGCGCAGCGCCTCGTCCACCCGGAGCATGGCGATCTTGACGATGTCGGCGGCCGAGCCCTGGATCGGGGCGTTGAGGGCCATCCGCTCGGCCATCTCACGGCGCTGGCGGTTGTCGCTGTTGAGGTCGGGCAGGTAGCGGCGGCGGCCGAGCAGCGTCTCGGTGTAGCCCGTCGCCCGGGCCTCGTCGACGACCCGGCGCAGGTAGTCCCGCACGCCGCCGAAGCGCTCGAAGTAGGTGTCCATCAGGCCCTGCGCCTCGGCCGGCTTGATGCCGAGCTGCTGGGAGAGCCCGTACGCGGAGAGCCCGTACGCCAGGCCGTAGGACATCGCCTTGATCTTGCGCCGCATCTCGGCGTCCACCGCGGTGCCGGGGACCTCGAAGACCTGGGAGGCGACGGTGGTGTGCAGGTCCTCGCCGGTGGCGAAGGCCTCGATCAGCGCCTCGTCCTCGGACAGGTGCGCCATGATCCGCAGTTCGATCTGCGAGTAGTCGGCGGTGAGCAGCGTCTCGTAGCCCTCGCCGACGACGAAGGCGCGGCGGATGGCGCGGCCCTCCTCGGTGCGGACCGGGATGTTCTGCAGGTTCGGGTCCTGCGAGGAGAGCCGGCCGGTGGCGGCGACCATCTGGTTGAAGGTGGTGTGGATCCGGCCCTTGGGCGAGACGGTCTTGAGCAGGCCCTCGACGGTGGTGCGCAGCTTGGCCTGGTCGCGGTGGCGCAGCAGGATGACCGGCAGTTCGTTGTCGGTCTGGGTGGCGAGCCAGGTGAGGGCGTCGGCGTCCGTCGTGTAGCCGGTCTTGATCTTCTTGGTCTTGGGCAGCGCGAGCTCGCCGAAGAGGATCTCCTGGAGCTGCTTGGGCGAGCCGAGGTTGAACTCGTGCCCGGCGGCGGCGTGCGCCTCCTCGACGCAGCGCTGGATCTCGGCGGCGAACTGCGCCTCCAGCCTGGTGAGCCAGTCGCGGTCGGCGGCGATGCCGTGGCGTTCCATCCGGGCGAGCAGGGCGGCGATGGGCAGTTCCATGTCGCGCAGCAGCTCGGTGGCGCCGACCTCGGCGAGCCGGGTGTCGAAGTGCGCGGCGAGGTCGAGGACGGCGCGGGCCTGCAGCATCAGCGCCTGCGCGTGCGCCGTCGGGTCCTCCTCCGGTGCGTCGAAGGCGAGTTGGCCGCTCTCGGCGGCGGGGGCCGGGGCGAGCGAGCGGGCCAGGTACTCCTCGGCGAGCACCTCCAGGGTGAAGGTGCGGCGGCCGGGCTTCTCCAGGTAGGCGGCGAGCGCGGTGTCGGCGACGACGCCCTCGATGGTCCAGCCGCGCTCGGCGAAGGCGCGCATGACCTGCTTGGCGATGTGCAGGGCCTTGGGGGCGGCCGGGTCGGCGAGCCAGCCGGCGAAGGCCCGCTCGTCCTCCTCGGTGAGCAGCGCCGGGTCGAACCAGGCGGCGGACTCGCCTGCGGCCAGGGCCACTTCGGTGACCTCGCCGCTGCCGAGTGCCCACTGGTAGACGGCGGCGAGGGCGACCGTGGTCTTGCCGTCGGAGGCGTGCTCGCGCAGCCAGGCGGCCAACGTGCCCGGGTCGGTGAGCAGTTCGCCGTCGACCTCGACGCCGGGGGCGAGTTCGGCTTCGGCGGCGGCCTCGCCGGCGGCCGGGTCGATGCCGAAGACGCGGTCGCGGAAGTTGGCGTTGCGGAACTCCAGCGACTCCATGAGGGTGCCGACGGCGGCCGTGTCGAAGGGCGTGCGGGCCAGGTCGGCGACGCCGAGCGGGAGTTCGACGTCGCGGACCAGCTCGGTGAGCACCCGGTTGCGCTTGACCGAGTCGAGGTTGTCGCGCAGCTTCTCGCCGATCTTGCCCTTCACCTCGTCGGCGCGGGTGACGAGTTCCTCGAAGGAGCCGAACTGGTTGACCCACTTGGCGGCGGTCTTCTCGCCGACGCCGGGGATGCCGGGCAGGTTGTCGGACGGGTCGCCGCGCAGCGCGGCGAGGTCCGGGTACTGGCGCGGGGTGACGCCGTACTTCTCGGTGACCTTCTCCGGGGTGAAGCGGGTGAGTTCGGAGACGCCCTTGGTCGGGTAGAGGACGGTGACGTGGTCGGTGACGAGCTGGAGCGAGTCGCGGTCGCCGGTGACGATGTCGACGTCGTAGCCGGCCGCCTCGGCGGCGGTGGCCAGGGTGGCGATGATGTCGTCGGCCTCGAAGCCCTCGACGGTCAGCCGCGGGATGTTCATGGCGTCGAGCAGTTCGCCGATCAGGCCGACCTGGCTCTTGAACTCGTCCGGCGTCTTGGCGCGGTTGGCCTTGTAGTCGGGGAACTCGGCGGAGCGGAAGGTCTGCCGGGAGAGGTCGAAGGCGACGGCGAGGTGGGTGGGCTGCTCGTCACGGACGGTGTTGGCGAGCATCGACGCGAAGCCGTAGACCGCGTTGGTGGGCTGGCCGGTGGAGGTGTTGAAGTTCTCCACGGGCAGGGCGTAGAAGGCCCGGTAGGCCATCGAGTGCCCGTCGAGCAGCATCAGCCGGGGCCGCGGGCCGGCCCCGCCGCCACCCGTCGCGCCCTTGTCCGTACTCTGCGTAGCCACGTCAACGTCCGTTCCTGCCGATTCCACTACCGGCCACCGATCCTATGGCCCGGCACCGACAAAAGGGGCGCGGTGCCGGTGAGCACGGTGCCGGTGACCGCGGGGGCCGTGCCCGCAGGGGTGGGGACCCCAGGGGTGGGGACCCCAGGGGTGGGGACCGTGCCGAGTAGGACGGTCGTACGATCACAGGCAGCAGGACCAGTGACCCCCCTGAGCGGCAGGAGTTCCCCCATGGCCGATGCGGCCCCCGGCACCGCCCCCGTCCTGAACGTCCCGCAGGACGTGCTGGACCACTTCGCCAAGCTCGGCGTCACCGCGGAGACCTTCTCCGGCGGTGACCTCGGCGAGAAGCTCGGCATCCGGATCGTCGAGGCCTCCGCCGACCGCGTCGTCGGCACCATGCCGGTGGAGGGCAACCAGCAGCCGTACGGGCTGCTGCACGGCGGTGCGTCGGCGGCGCTGGCCGAGACGCTGGGCTCGATCGGCGCGATGCTGCACGCGGGCCCCGGCCGGTACGCGGTCGGCGTGGACCTCAACGCCACCCACCACCGCTCGGCGACGTCGGGGCTGGTCACCGGGGTGGCGACGGCCGTGTTCAAGGGCCGCACCGCCGCCACCTACGAGATCGCGATCACCGACGACACCGGCAAGCGGATCACCAGCTGCCGGCTGACCTGCATGCTGCGCGACCTCTGACGGCCGCCCGGGCAGCACGGCTCCACCGGCAGCGCGTTCGCGGGCAGCACAGCGCAGCGCCTCGCCCGTAACGTCCGCGCCACCGCGCCGAGTTCAGTCAAGACGAGATCAAGTCCCTTGTCCGCCCCCCTGTTTGACCACCTGCCACGCTGGGCAGGCGTTGGTCAGGACAGGGGGGCGTTCGCATGTCCGCGCACGGTCGGCACGGTCGACACGGTCAGCGCGCATCTCAAACCTGTAACGCTGCGTAACAAGTAGGAAATCCGACCAGATTCCGATTCCGGGCCTCTCCCCAGCACCGGATCCCCTGCGCCGCGCCCTCCAGGTCCGAAATCCGGACACTCACGAACGAAACCTGAGCATCGGACACCCCTGTCCGATTATCGACGCTGCCAGCTGCAACCTGCATTTCTGGCCCTTACATCCCCCTACCAGGCAGTAAACGCCCGGCATCGGAGGATCGATCGAGCCGAAACGACCACATGCTGAGACAACTGCTCCGTGTGCTCATAACAAGAGAATCACAGCATGCCCGCAGCACTGCCCGAGCCGCCCATCGACATCTAGAGTCACGGCCAGTCACCGCGCTATCCGATTGGGCCCGGCCCTCGCGCACTCCGGCTCCCGCCATTCCCGCGCGGGCGCTTCCTGAACCGAAGGGGACCCTCGTGCGTCATCGTTCTGCAATTGTCGTGAGCATTGCCGTGATCGGCGCCCTCAGCCTCAGCGCCTGTGGCTCCCGCGGGGAGAAGAAGAGCGGCGACGGCTCCGCCAACGCCGGCTCCGGCACCACCGTCGTCATCGGCGTCGACGCCCCCCTCACCGGCGACCTCTCCGCCCTCGGCCTCGGCATCCGCAACTCCGTCGACCTCGCGATCAAGAAGGCCAACGAGACCAACGAGGTCCCCGGCGTCAAGTTCGAGATCAAGGCCCTCGACGACACCGCCAAGCCCGCCCCCGGTCAGCAGAACGCCACCCAGCTGGTCGGCGACTCCAAGGTGCTCGGCGTCGTCGGCCCCCTCAACTCCAGCGTCGCGCAGTCGATGCAGCAGATCTTCGACGACGCCAACCTGGTCGAGGTCTCCCCCGCCAACACCGGCGTCGCCCTCAGCCAGGGCGAGAAGTGGGCCAGCGGCGAGAAGAAGCGCCCCTTCAAGTCCTACTTCCGCACCGCCACCACCGACGCCGTCCAGGGCCCCTTCGCCGCCCAGTTCCTCTACAACGACGCCAAGAAGACCAAGGTCTTCCTCATCGACGACCAGAAGACCTACGGCGCCGGCCTCGCCGGCACCTTCAAGGGCGAGTTCACCAAGCTCGGCGGCTCCCTCGTCGGCGAGGAGCACGTCAACCCCGACGACCGCGACTTCTCCGCCATCGTCACCAAGGTCAAGACCTCCGGAGCCGAAGCCGTCTACTACGGCGGCGAGTACCCCGCCGCCGGCCCGCTCTCCCTCCAGCTCAAGGACGCCGGCGTCAACATCCCGCTGATGGGCGGCGACGGCATCCAGAGCGGCGACTTCATCAAGCTCAACCCCAAGAGCCAGGGCGACTACGCCACCGCCGTCGGCCTGCCCGTCGAAACCCTCGACACCGCCAAGAAGTTCATCGCCGACTACAAGACCGCCGGCTACAAGGACGCCTACGAGACCTACGGCGGCTACTCCTACGACAGCGCCTGGGCCATCATCCAGGGCGTCAAGCAGGCCGTGAAGGACAACAACGGCAAGGTCCCGGACCGCAAGGCCGTCCGCGACGCCGTCCAGAAGGTCGCCTTCGACGGCGTGACCGGCAAGGTCTCCTTCGACGAGTTCGGTGACACCACCAACAAGCAGCTCACCGTCTACGCCGTCAAGGACGGCAAGTGGGCCGTGGAGAAGTCCGGCACCTTCAACGGCTGAGCCACGTCGAGGGCCGAGCCGCTTCACCAGCTGAACGGCTCCAACGGCTCCAACGGCTTCGACGGCTTCAGCAGCTGAACGGCTCCAACCGCTTCGACGACTGAGCCGCTCCACCAGCCGAGCACCACCCACCGAACCACCACAGCGCGCGGGGGCGCCACGAGTGCCCCCGCGCGCCCCCACATCCACCACCCACGCGGACACCCCCGAACGCACTACGGAGGCCCAGCGGTGCACGACCTACCGCAGCAGCTGGCCAACGGCCTGATCCTCGGCGCCCTCTACGGACTCGTCGCGATCGGCTACACGATGGTCTACGGCATCGTCCAGCTCATCAACTTCGCCCACGGCGAGATCGTCATGGTCGGCGGCTTCGGCGCCCTGACCGCCTACCTCGCCCTCCCCGGCGGCACCACCCTCTGGCTCGCCCTACCGCTGATGCTCATCGCCGGCATCCTGGTCTCCACCCTCACCGCCGTCGCCGCCGAGCGGTTCGCCTACCGCCCCCTGCGCAACGCCCCCCGGCTCGCCCCACTCATCACCGCGATCGGGCTGTCCATCTTCCTCCAGCAACTCGTCTTCTCCTTCTACCCCGACGCCAAGAAGGCCCGCGTCTTCCCCAAGCTCCCCGGCGACCCCTTCAGCCTCGGCTCCGTCACCATCCAGCGCAGCGACCTCTTCCTGATCATCGCCGCCCCGCTGTGCATGCTCGCCCTCGGCTGGTTCGTCACCCGCACCCGCTCCGGCCGCGCCATGCAGGCCACCAGCCAGGACCCCGACACCGCCAAGCTCATGGGCATCGACACCGACCGCATCATCGTCATGGCCTTCGCCATCGGCGCCGCGTTCGCCGCCGTCGCCGCCGTCGCCTACGGCCTGCGCAGCGGCCAGATCGACTTCCGGATGGGCTTCATCCTCGGCCTCAAGGCCTTCACCGCCGCCGTCCTCGGCGGCATCGGCAACATCTACGGCGCCATGCTCGGGGGCCTCGCCCTCGGCCTCGCCGAAGCCCTCGCCACCGGCTACATCCAGCACCTGCCCGGCATGCACCTCTTCGGAGGCGGCGCCTGGAAGGACGTCTGGGCCTTCGTACTCCTCATCCTCGTGCTCCTCGTCCGGCCCCAAGGCCTGCTCGGCGAGCGCGTCGCGGACAGGGCGTGACCACCATGACCACCACCAGCACCGAAACCACCCCGGTCATCCCCCTGCCGGCCCGAGCCGCCGCCGCCTTCACCGGCCTCGGCGCCCTCGCCACCACCGCCTCCGCCGCCATGTCCTGGACCTGGACCTCCGACTTCCCCGGCGACCTCACCTACTACGGCTCCCCCGCCGGCCTCCAATGGCTCGCCCTCACCGCCGGCCTCCTCACCCTCCTCCTGCTGCTCGCCACCCAAGGCGTCCCCGGCCTGCGCTGGGCCGCCCCCACCCGCAGCAACAACGCCGTCCTGTACGCAGCCACCGGCGCCCTCGCCCTCGCCGCCTACTCGGTCGCCACCATCTCCGTCGAACTCGGCGGCCTCGCCAACCTCGAACCCGGCGGCTGGGTCCTCGCTGCCGGCGGCCTGCTCGCCGTCCTCGGCGCCCTCGGCCTCCCCCTCGACCGCCGCACCAGCGTCCCGCTGCGGACCGTCGACAAGCGCCTCCTCCTGCTCGTCCCGGCCGCCCCCCTCGTCTGGCTCGGCACCCACGCCATCCCCGACGACCAGCCCGTCGCCCCCGTCCTGACCGCCCTCGCCGGCGGCATCGCCATCGCCACCGGCGCCGTCCTGCTGCTCCAACTCGGCCACCTCGCCAACACCTGGCTGCGCCTCGGCAAGATCGACCGCCCGCTCGCCGCCCCGCGCGAACTCCCGTCCTGGGCCGAGGTCCTGATCATCGTCGTCGCCTTCGGCCTCGGCCTGTTCGCCATCACCTTCGGCATCGACACCGAGTACGGCGAACTCTTCACCGGCTGCCTGCTGTTCACCGGCCTCGCCGTCGCCGCCCTCACCAGGTCCGGCCTGATCACCCGGCTGCGCGCACTGACCGTCAAGCACCGCCCGGTCACCACCGGCGCCGCCTTCGCCGCCGCCGCCAGCTTCCCGTTCACCCAGAGCAGCGACCAGTACACCTCCGTCGCCACCAACATCCTGATCTTCGCCACCGTCGCCCTCGGCCTCAACATCGTCGTCGGCCTGGCCGGGCTGCTCGACCTCGGGTACGTCGCCTTCCTCGGCGTCGGCGCCTACGCCGCCGCCCTGGTCTCCGGGTCCCCCGCCTCCCCCATCCACGTCCAGTTCCCCTTCTGGGCCGCGATGCTCACCGGCGCCGCCGTCTCCATGGTCTTCGGCGTCCTGATCGGCGCCCCCACCCTGCGGCTGCGCGGCGACTACCTCGCCATCGTCACCCTCGGCTTCGGCGAGATCTTCCGCATCACCATGCTCAACCTCAACGGCACCACCGGCCCGAAGATCACCAACGGCTCCAACGGCATCCCGCGGATCCCCGACCTGCAGATCCTCGGCTTCGACCTCGGGAAACCGCACACCGTCGCCGGCATCGAACTCGGCCGCTTCTCCAACTACTACCTGCTGATGCTCCTGGTCACCGCCCTCGTCGTGCTGGTCTTCGCCCGCGTCGGCAACTCCCGCATCGGCCGCGCCTGGGTCGCCATCCGCGAGGACGAGACCGCCGCCGAAGCCATGGGCATCAACGGCTTCCGCCTCAAGCTCCTCGCCTTCGCCCTCGGCGCCTGCCTCGCCGGCCTCGCCGGCACCGTCCAGGCCCACGTCAGCTACACCGTCACCCCCGACCAGTACACCTTCGCCGAAGCCCTCCCGCCCAACTCCGCCTTCCTGCTCGCCGCCGTCATCCTCGGCGGCATGGGCACCATCAGCGGCCCCCTCGCCGGCGCCACCCTCCTCTTCCTCATCCCGAAGAAGCTCGAATTCCTCGCCGACTACCAGCTCCTCGCCTTCGGCGCCGCCCTCATCGTCCTGATGCGCGTGCGCCCCGAAGGCCTCATCCCCAACCGGCGCCGGCAGCTGGAGTTCCACGAGGCCGCCATCCCGGCCCAGCCCACCGGCGAGCCGACCGCACTCACCAAGGCAGGGGCGTGACCGACCCGATGACCACCACCGCCGCACCCCTGCTCGAAGTCACCGGCGTCACCATGCGCTTCGGCGGCCTCACCGCCGTCAACGACGTCTCCCTCACCGTCGGCGAGGGCGAGATCATCGGCCTCATCGGCCCCAACGGCGCCGGCAAGACCACCTTCTTCAACTGCCTCACCGGCCTGTACGTCCCCACCGAGGGCTCCGTCCGCTACCGCGACGTCGTCCTCCCGCCCAAGCCCCACCTCGTCACCCAGGCCGGCATCGCCCGCACCTTCCAGAACATCCGGCTCTTCGCCAACATGACCGTCCTGGAGAACGTCCTCGTCGGCCGGCACACCCGCACCAAGGAAGGCATCTTCTCCGCCATCCTCCGCGGCCCCGCCTACCACCGCGCCGAAGCCGAGAGCCGCGAGAAGGCCATGGAACTCCTGGAGTTCACCGGCCTCGCCGACAAGGCCGACCACCTCGCCCGCAACCTCCCCTACGGCGAACAGCGCAAGCTGGAGATCGCCCGCGCCCTCGCCTCCGAACCCGGCCTCCTCCTGCTCGACGAACCCACCGCCGGCATGAACCCCCAGGAGACCCGCGCCGCCGAGGAACTCGTCTTCGCCATCCGCGACAAGGGCATCTCCATCCTCGTCATCGAGCACGACATGCGCTTCATCTTCAACCTCTGCGACCGCACCGCCGTACTCGTCCAGGGCCAGAAGATCGTCGAAGGCGACCGCGAGACCGTCCAGAACGACGAACGCGTCATCACCGCCTACCTCGGCGCCCCGCTCGAAGGCACCACCCCCGCCGTTACGGAGACCGACCAGTGACCGCACTCCTTGAGGTCGAGGACCTCCGCGTCGCCTACGGCAAGATCGAAGCCGTCAAGGGCATCAGCTTCACCGTCAACCAGGGCGAGGTCACCACCCTCATCGGCACCAACGGCGCCGGCAAGACCACCACCCTGCGCACCCTGTCCGGCCTCCTCAAGCCCACCGCCGGACGCATCACCTTCGACGGCCAGGACCTGTCCACCGTCCCCGCCCACAAGATCGTCGCCCTCGGCCTCGCCCACTCCCCCGAAGGCCGGCACATCTTCCCCCGCATGACCATCGAGGAGAACCTCCTCCTCGGCGCCTTCCTGCGCACCGACGCCGCCGGCATCACCGCCGACGTCGAGCGGGCGTACTCGCTGTTCCCCATCCTCGGCGAACGCCGCAAGCAGGCCGCGGGCACGCTGTCCGGCGGCGAACAGCAGATGCTCGCCATGGGCCGGGCCCTGATGTCCCAGCCCAAACTGCTCATGCTCGACGAGCCCTCCATGGGCCTCTCGCCGCTCATGATGCAGAAGATCATGGCGACCATCATCGAACTCAAGGCCTCCGGTACGACCATCCTCCTGGTCGAGCAGAACGCCCAGGCCGCGCTCTCGCTCTCCGACCAGGGCTACGTCATGGAAACCGGCCGCATCGTCCTCTCCGGAACGGGCGCCGACCTCCTCCACGACGAATCCGTCCGCAAGGCCTACCTCGGCGAGGACTGAGCCGCATCACGCAGGAAGGGCCCGGCAGATCCCCTCTGCCGGGCCCTTCCTCATGTCCGTCCTAGTCGGACGTGCCCTCTTCCGCCTTCTTGCGGTCCTGGGCCTCGCCCTCCTCGATGACCGCCTCGGCCACCGCCGCCATCGTCATCCGCCGGTCCATCGAGGTCTTCTGGATCCACCGGAACGCGGCCGGCTCGTTCAGCCCGAACTTCGTCTGCAGCACGCCCTTCGCCCGGTCCACCAGCTTCCGGGTCTCCAGCCGCTGGGAGAGATCCCCGATCTCCTTCTCCAGCGCCCGCATCTCGGTGTACCGCGACACCGCCATCTCGATCGCCGGCACCAGGTCCGCCTTCGAGAACGGCTTGACGATGTACGCCATCGCGCCCGCGTCCCGCGCCCGGTCCACCAGCTCCCGCTGCGAGAACGCGGTCAGCATCAGCACGGGGGCCAGGTGCTTCTCGTGGATCTGCTCGGCGGCCGACAGCCCGTCCAGCACCGGCATCTTCACGTCGAAGATCGCCAGATCCGGCTTCAGCTCCTCCACGAGCTTCACCGCCGTCTCCCCGTCCCCGGCCTCACCGACGACGGTGTACCCCTCCTCCTCCAGCATCTCCTTCAGGTCGAGACGGATCAACGCCTCATCCTCGGCGATCACGATCCGGGTGATCTGGGGCGAATCGGTCTCAAGCGGCTGTGCCTGCTCGTCGGCGGTGCTCACGGGGCTCCTCGTTCCGGCGGGGTACTGCATGCACGAGGGTACCTAGACACGGTATGTTTGATACACGACGCGAGGGCAGGCGCCTTCGATTCGTAGGCCCCGATAGCCCAATTGGCAGCAGGCGATGGTCTCAAACACCATACAGTGTGGGTTCGAGTCCCACTCGGGGCACTTTTCCTTCGAATTGAAGGAATCGGCCACTCAGACAATGGTTGCCGATCTTCGCCGATTCGAGTGAAGGTTCGGTCATTCGGCCGACAACTGCGAGAAGTTCGCGCACGCTCATCCGCATGCACGAGTTCACTGGTCGCGAACAAGCAGTGCGGCTGATACGTGGCGGTGCAGGCACCGCCGAAACCGCCCGCCGACTCAGGGTCCCGGTCGGGACGGTCTCCTGGTGGAAGCACCGGGACCTCGCCGAGCGCGGCGAACTCCCTGGCCGGAAACGCTCGCCCTGCGCACACTGCTACGGCGACGACCTGAACCCGCCCGCGTACTCGTACCTGCTCGGGCTGTACCTGGGGGACGGTCACATCAGTCATCCCAAACAGCACCGAACCGCCAGCCTGTTCATCCCCTGTGACGACAACTGGCCGGGGATCATGGACGCCGCCGAGACGGCCATGCGGCAGGTCTTCCCGACCCTCACGCCGTGCCGCGTCCGGCGGCCCGGCGCCCACAACATCAAGGTGTACTCGAAGCACCTGACCTGCTACTTCCCACAGCACGGGCCCGGCAAGAAGCACGAGCGCCTGCGCGGTCTGATCCACTCCGACGGCTGCCGGATCACCAACTGGGCGACCCGCACCGTCGGTGGCGTCACGAAGCGCTACGAGTACCCGCGTTACTTTTTCACCAACACCTCGACCGACATCATCGGCCTCTTCACCGCCACCCTCGACGCCGTCGGTGTCCGGTGGAAGGCTTCGATCCCGCGCCCTACCGGTCAGGTCAACATCTCCGTCGCCCGCAAGGACTCCGTCGCCCTCATGGACGCCCACATCGGCCCCAAGTACTGAGGGCGAGATGTACGACCTCACCACGCGGCAGCGAGCACTCGACCTCCACGCATCCGGGCTGACCTTCAGCCAAGTCAGCCGCATCACCGGAATATCCCGGTTTGCGATCCGTGAATGGGCGTCCGGCGCCGTGCCAAGTCCGCGCATGACCGCCGAGTGTCCGGTTCGCGGCGGTCGGCTCGATCCTTCGCGCCCCCGCGCCGACTACGCCTACCTGCTCGGTCTCTATCTCGGTGACGGCTGCATCAGCGAGGGCCGCCGCAAGGTCTACGCACTCCGTATCGCCTGTTGCGACAGCTGGCCCGGCCTCATCGAGGAGTGCGAGCGAGCCGTGTCGGCCGTCATGCCTCAGAACAAGGTCAACCGGGTCCACGCACCGGGCTGCACCAGCATCGTCTGCACCAGCAAGCACTGGCCCTGTCTCTTCCCCCAGCACGGCCCCGGCAAGAAGCACCTACGGCCGATCGCCCTCACGCCGTGGCAGCAGGAGATCGTGGACGCCCATCCCTGGGAGTTCCTGCGCGGCCTGGTCCACTCCGACGGCTGCCGCATCACCAACTGGGCCACCCGCACCGTCGGTGGCGTCACGAAGCGCTACGAGTACCCGCGTTACTTTTTCACCAACACCTCGACCGACATCATCGGCCTCTTCACCGCCACCCTTGACGCCGTCGGTGTCCAGTGGAAGAACGCCTCACGGTCCAACGGCGGCTTCAACATCTCCGTCGCCCGCAAGGACTCCGTCGCCCTCATGGACGCCCACATCGGCCCGAAGTACTGACCGCGGCGCGACCCCGCCGGGGTCGCGCCGCCGATGGGACCTCAGACGTCCAGCGTCCCCACGTGGTGGACGCGGACGAGGTTGGTGGAGCCCGCCAGCCCCGGGGGTGAGCCGGCGGTGATGATGACGATGTCGCCCTTCTGGCAGCGGCCCAGGGAGAGCAGCGCAGCGTCGACCTGTTCGACCATCTGGTCCGTCGTGGAGGCGAAGGGGCCGAGGAAGGTCTCCACGCCCCAGGTGAGGGCGAGTTGGCTGCGCACGGCGGGCTCGTAGGTGAAGGCGAGCACCGGGATGGGTGAGCGGTAGCGGGTCAACCGGCGGGCGGTGTCGCCGGATTGGGTGAAGGCGATGAGGTACTTGGCGTGCAGGAAGTCGCCGATCTCGGCCGCCGCGCGGGCGACGGCGCCGCCCTGGGTGCGCGGCTTGCTACCGGTGGTCAGCGGGGGCAGCCCGGCGGCGAGGATGTCGTTCTCGGCGGCTTCGATGATCCGGCCCATGGTCTTGACCGTCTCGACGGGGTACTTGCCGACGGAGGTCTCCCCGGAGAGCATCACCGCGTCCGTTCCGTCCAGCACCGCGTTGGCGACGTCGGAGGCCTCGGCCCGCGTCGGCCGGGAGGCGTTGATCATCGAGTCGAGCATCTGGGTGGCGACGATGACCGGCTTGGCGTTGCGCCGGGCGAGCTTGATGGCGCGCTTCTGGACGAGCGGGACCTGTTCGAGGGGCATCTCCACGCCCAGGTCGCCGCGGGCCACCATGATGCCGTCGAAGGCGTCGACGACGGATTCGAGGTTCTCCACCGCCTGCGGCTTCTCGATCTTGGCGATGACGGGGACGTACCGCCCTTCCTCCGCCATGATCCGGTGGACGTCCTCGATGTCGCGCCCGCTGCGGACGAAGGAGAGCGCGATGAGGTCGGCGCCGGTGCGCAGCGCCCACCGCAGGTCGGCGACGTCCTTGTCGCTGAGTGCGGGGACGGAGACGGCGACGCCGGGGAGGTTGAGGCCCTTGTGGTCGGAGACCAGGCCGCCTTCGATGACGAGGCACCGTACGCGTGGTCCGTCGACGGAGAGGACTTCGAGGGTGACGCGGCCGTCGTCGACGAGGATGCGTTCGCCGCGGCTGACGTCGCCGGCGAGTCCGGTGTAGGTGGTTCCGCAGGTGTCCTTGTCCCCCACGACGCCGTTGTCGGTGGAGATGGTGAACTCGTCGCCGCGTTCGAGAAGTACGGGCCCGTGGGCGAAGGTGTCGAGGCGGATCTTCGGGCCTTGAAGGTCGGCGAGGACGCCGACGCTGCGGCCGGTCTCGTCGGAGGCTTTGCGGACGCGGCGGTAGCGTTCTTCGTGTTCGGCGTGGGTGCCGTGGCTGAGGTTGAATCGGGCGATGTCCATCCCGGCGTCGACCAGGGATTTGATCTGGTCGTACGAGTCGGTGGCGGGCCCGAGGGTACAGACGATTTTTGCTCGGCGCATACTGCTGAGGGTAGGCATTACCGGCGCGTAACCTCGACGCGGGTCCGGACTGCGGGATGACCTTTGCCGTAAGGGTAGTTGAACAATCTGACACATCCTCGGACCGGTGTGCGAGCGCCGCCCGGAGTCCGGCGTCCGGCATCCCTCCGATGCGATTCCGTGAAGGGGTGTTCACCCCTGGTTCACCGTCAATTCCGTTGCCGCTCCCCGCCCGGCGGGACGCTCGTCACCCCCGGGTAACCACCCGGACGAAGGAGCGGTCGAGGGGGAGGCGTTCGGCGTGAAACGGGTGCTGGGGGTGGTGGCGGCCTTGGCCCTGCTGGGCTGGGTGGCGTACGCGCTGATCCCCGAGGACAGGGGGGCCGGTGTGGTCACGGTCTCCGGCCTGATCGGTTCGGAGAAGCGCGACTTCTTCGACAATCCGGACGTGAAGGCGGAGTTGAGGAAGCGGGGCCTGGAGGTCAGGGCCGACTCGACCGGTTCCTGGACGATGAGCGAGCAGGCGAAGAACACCAAGGGGCTGGATTTCGCGTTCCCGGCGAGTGCGGCGCCGGCTCGGGACATCCAGCGCAACTGGGAGTTGAAGGATTCGCCGCTGGTGCCGTTCTACTCGCCGCTGGTGATCGTGACGCACGAGCCGGAGGCCCAGGTCCTGCGGCAGAACCAGCTGGCGGACGTGGACGAGAAGAGCGGCGTCTGGACGTTCCGGATGGACAGGTACGTGGAGGCGCTGCGGGGCGGCCGGAAGTGGAAGGACCTGAAGGGCGCCGCGGAGTACCCGGAGCTGGCCGGGATGCTGTACGTGTCGACGACGGATCCGGACAGTTCGTCCTCGGGTGCGATGTACCTGGCGCTGCTGGCGTACGTGGCGAACGGCAACCAGGTGGTGTCGGACGACGCCGGGGTGAACGCCGTCCGGGACGTCCTGGCCACGGCGAACAGGCTGCAGGGCATGCAGAAGATCAGCAGTGACGAGCCATTCCGGGACTTCTTCGCGGGGGTGGGCACGCTGGTCCTGGCGTACGAGTCGCAGGCTGCGGCGCTGCCGCTGCAGGGGAAGTCCACCGGGGACATGGTGGTGATGTACCCGGACACCACGGTGCAGTCGGACCACACCCTGGTGGCCCGGACGGACGGCGGCCGCAAGTTGGCCGACGTGCTGGAGAACGACGGGGTGCTGCGCGGTCTGGAGGCCCGGTTCGGGCTGCGCCCGCAGGAGGACCAGGAGGCGTTCTGGAGTCTGGTGAAGGGCTTCAAGAAGCCGTCCTTCGCGCACGACCTGCGCAGCTCCGGGTACAAGCAGGCCACGCTGCCGTCGCTGGACAACCTGCAGAAGCTGACCAACGCGGCGAAGGGGAACGGGTAGTGGACGTCCGTACGAAGAGCCGGGGTGGGCTGACCGCCGCCCTGGCGGCCGTGCTGGTGGCGGTGACGGCCTGCACCTCCTCGGGCGGCACGGCCGGCCCGAAGCCCTCCGACCCGCCCGCCGAGACGGCCCGCCCGGGGGTGCTGCGGGTCCTGGCCGGCAGCGAACTGCAGGACCTGGCACCGGTCCTGGACGAGGCCCGGAAGGCCACCGGGGTGACGGTGCAGTTCTCCTGGACGGGCACGCTGGACGGCGCGGACGCGGTGTCCTCGGGCCGGGCGGACGGGAAGTACGACGCGGTGTGGTTCCCGTCGAACCAGTACCTGCGGCTGGATCCGGCCGGCAAGTCCAAGGTGCTGTCGGAGACCCCGGTGATGGTCTCGCCGGTGGCGATCGGGGTGCGGTCCTCGGTGCTCGGCGAGCTGGGCTGGGGCGACGGTTCGAAGGTCACCTGGGCGCAGGTGGGCGACGCGGCCGCGGCGGGCAAGCTGACGTACGGGATGGCGGATCCCTCGCGCTCCAACTCTGGCTTCTCCACGCTGGTGGCGGTGGCGTCGGCGTTCTCCAAGGCGGACGCGGCGCTGTCGGAGGCGGACGTGCAGACGGCGACGCCGCAGTTGAAGCAGTTCTTCACCGGCCAGAAGCTGACCTCCGGTTCCTCGGGGTGGCTGGCGCAGGCGTACACCCGGGCCGAGTCGGGTGTGGTGGGTGCGCTGGTGAACTACGAGTCGGTGCTGTTGTCGCTGAACCGGACGCTGCCGGCGCAGCAGCAGTTGACGGTGGTGCGCCCGCTGGACGGCGTGGTGTCGGCGGACTATCCGCTGTCGCTGCTCGCCTCCGCAGGGCCGGACCAGCGGGACGCCTTCCAGCGGCTGACCTCGTACCTGCGCCAGGACGGGGTGCAGAAGCGCATCTCGGAGGTGACGCTGCGCCGTCCGGCGGCCGCGGGTGTGGCGCCGGCCGCCGGGTTGCCGACGGACCGCCGCCCGGAGCTGCCGTTCCCGGCAACGCGGGCGGTCGCGGACGGTCTGCTGGCCTCGTACCAGAACGACCTGCGCCGGCCGTCGCGGACGGTGTACGTGCTGGACACCTCGGGCTCGATGGAGGGTCCGCGGATCTCGGCGCTGAAGACGGCGCTGGGCCGGCTGACGGGGGCGGACGACACCCGCGGGGTGCGGCGGTTCCGCAACCGCGAGGAGGTCACCCTGCTGTCGTTCGCGTCCTCGGTGAAGTGGACGAGGACGCACCTGGTGCCGCCCACGGGCAGCCAGCCGGGGCCGCAGGCGGAGCTGGCGGCGATCAACGCCGACGTGCAGTCGCTGTCGGCGACGGGCGGTACGGCGCTGTACGACTCGTTGGAGGAGGCGTACCGGGTGATCGGGCGCCAGCAGGCGGCGGCGAACGACGACCGGTTCACCTCGATCGTGCTGATGACGGACGGGGAGAGCAACTCCGGGGCGACGGACGCCGACTTCAAGCGCTTCCACGACGGGCTGCCGGCCTGGCAGAAGTCGATCCCGGTGTTCCCGATCAAGTTCGGCGAGGCGGCGGTGGGCCAGTTGCAGGGGGTGGCGGACCTCAGCGGCGGCAAGCTGTTCGACGGTTCGGGGTCGCTGGACGGGGCGTTCGAGGAGATCCGTGGCTACCAGTGACGGGCCGCTCCGGCGGGCGCTGCGGTACCTGGAGTCGGCCAAGAACCTGGTCGGCTGTGCGGGCGGCGCGGTCGGGGTGGGGCTGCACTACGCGGGGCTCGGCGGGAACCTGTGGCCGGGGGTGGTGGTGGGCCTGTACGCGGTGGGCGCGCTGCTCGCCCCCGGCCGCAGGCCGGACCCCTCCCGGGGGCCGACGGCGCGCCCCGACCCGGGCCCGGTTGCTCAACCGACGCCGGGGGCGCTGCCGGTACCGGTACCGGCAGCGCCCCCGGCGCCCGAGCCCGAGCCTGACCCCGAGCCCGCCCCCGCCCCCGCCCCCGAGCCCGAACCCGACCCCGAGCTGGAGGCCCTGGCCGCCTACCTGGGCACCGTCCCGCTGCCGCCCGGCACCGGCGTGGACGACCTGCTGACGGCGCTGCGCGAGGCCGGCCCCGGCCCGGTGGCGCAGCGGATCGTCCGGGAGCGGTTGCCGGTGGCGGTGGCCGGCTACCTGCGGGCGCGGACCTGGCAGCCGTGGGCGGGCCCGGACGCGGCGGACCCGGCGGCCGAGCTGGGCCGTGAGGTGGGCCGGCTCGCCGCCGAGCTGGCCTGACCTCGGGGAACGCGCCTCCCGACGTCCGGCCACTCCCGACGCTCCTACCACCGCCGTCCCTGCCCGGGCTCGTCACGAACGAGTCGCCAAGATCTCACCTCTTGGACAGGTCCGGGGGCTATTCAGCGGCCCTGCCTGCACGGCAGACTTCTACGCGCGTCCTTCTACGCGCGTCAATGCGCGACAGGCCCAGAAGCGCGCACCCGTCATCACCGAACACCAGTTGACGGCCCATCTGCCGTCGTTCCCACCCGGGAGAGTCGTCCATGCCCCTGAACCGCCGTGACTTCGTCACCCGGTCCGCCGCCACCGCCGCCGGCGCCGCCCTGGTCAGCGGTGCCGCCGTCGCCGCCGCCCCCTCCGCCGCGGCCGCCGAGCCGGACACGGCGGCCGCCAAGGGCCCGCAGCGCAAGCCGCGCAAGCAGGCCTTCACCGTCATGGGCACCACCGACCTGCACGGCCGGGTGCTCAACTGGGACTACTTCACCGACGCCGAGTACGTCGACAAGGCCCACAACGCGGTCGGCCTGGCGAAGATCTCCACCCTGGCCAACCAGGTGCGCGAGGAGAAGGGCTGGGACCGCTGCCTGCTGATCGACTCCGGTGACATCATCCAGGGCACCCAGCTGACGTACTACTACGCCCGGATCGAGCCGATCGCCACCGACGGCGACACCGTGCCGGACCACCCGATGGCCGTCGCCATGAACCTCATGCAGTACGACGCGGCCGCGCTCGGCAACCACGAGTTCAACTACGGCATCCCGACCGTCAAGGCCTTCGAGGACCAGCTGGAGTTCCCGCTGCTGGGCGCGAACGCCCTGCACGCGAAGAACGAGAAGCCGGCCTTCCCGCCGTACGTGATCAAGGAGCTGCACCTCGGCGAGGGCAAGTCGCTGAAGGTCGGCATCCTCGGCCTGACCAACCCGGGCATCGCGATCTGGGACAAGGCCAACGTCAGCGGCAAGATGGTCTTCCCGGGCATCGTGGAGACCGCCGCCAAGTACGTGCCGCGGATGAAGGCGGCCGGCGCGGACGTCATCGTGGTCTCGGCGCACTCGGGCATCGACGAGCCGACCACCTACGGCGACCAGCTGCCCTGGCCCGAGGACGCCTCGGGCGAGATGGCGGCGACCGTCCCGGACATCGACGCGGTGCTGGTGGGCCACACCCACAAGGAGGTCCCGCAGCGCCTGATCGTCAACAAGAAGACCGGCAAGACGGTCGTGCTCTCCGAGCCGCTGTGCTGGGGCCAGCGCCTGAGCTGCTTCGACTTCGAGGTCGAGTTCGCGGACGGCGCCTGGAAGGTCACCTCGGTCTCCTCGCGGGTGCTGAACTCCAACACCGTGCCGGAGAACCCGGAGATCACCGACGCGATCACCGAGCAGCACAAGAAGGTCGTCGCGTACGTCAACCAGAACATCGGCACCAGCAAGATCGAGCTGTCGATCGCCGAGTCCCGCTTCAAGGCCACCCCGATCATCGACCTGATCGGCAGGGTCCAGGCCGACGCCGTCAAGGCGGCGCTGGCGGGCGGCCAGTACGCCAACCTGCCGGTGCTGGCCCAGGCCGCGCCGTTCAACCGCACCGCGCTGATCCCGGCCGGCCAGGTCAAGCTGCGCGACGCCGCGGGCCTGTACATCTACGAGAACACCCTGGAGGCCCGCATCCTGACGGGCGCCCAGCTCAAGGACTACCTGGAGTTCTCGGCGAAGTACTACAACCAGCTCGCCCCCGGCGCCCCGGTCGACAAGGACGCCCTGACCGGCGCCGAGACCACCCCGGACTACAACTACGACTCGGTCTACGGCCTGAGCTACGACATCGACATCGCCCAGCCGAAGGGCCAGCGGATCGTCAACCTGTCCTTCCAGGGCAAGCCGATCGACCCGGCCGCCCAGTTCGCCCTGGCCGTCAACAACTACCGCGCCAACGGCGGCGGCAACTTCCCGCACGTCGCCAACGCCAAGCTGGTCTGGTCGAACTCCGACGAGATCCGCAACACCATGATCACCTGGGTGAAGGCCAAGGGCGTCATCGACCCCGCCGACTTCTTCACCAACTCCTGGCGCCTCGTCCGCGCCGGCCAGCCGGTCTTCTGACCAGCGCCCCTCCCCCGAGGCGCCGCCGGGCCCGTCCGCCCGGCGGCGCCTCGCCACATCCGGCGCGGTGCCATCATGCCCTCATGGTCGAGCCGGACAGTCGAGTCCTCGCGTACGCACGCACCCTGACCCCGCCACCGGGCTGGAAGGTCGAGGTCTCCGGCGGCACGGTGGAGCGGAAACTTCGGCGACCGTCCCGATTCCCGCCCCCTTCGACTCCGAACCCGCCACCGACACCCTGCTCCACTACCCGGCCTGACCAACTCGGCCCCCGGGCGAGACGATCGGACATCTGGCAGAGACTGGAGGATATTCATCGGCTCGCCCGCCGTCCCTATCGTTGATCGCAGAGCGAACGGCCCCACCGGGGGCCGGGGTTGAGCGAGCTGACAGGGAGTGAGTGCGATGCGTGCGGTGGTGCAGCGGGAGGTCGGCGGGCCCGAGGTGCTGGAGGTCGCCGAGGTGGCGCGCCCCGAGCTGCTGAGCGGCGAGGTGCTGGTGCGGGTGAAGGCCGCTGGGGTGAACCCGGTGGACGTGGCGGTGCGGGCGGGCTGGTTCCCGCTGCTGGGCGAGCCGCCGTTCACGCTCGGCTGGGACGTCTCCGGGGTGGTCGAGGAGGCCGCGCCCGGGGCGCGGTACCGGGTGGGCGAGGAGGTGTACGGGATGCCGTTCTTCCCGCGCGCCGCGAACGCCTACGCCGAGTACGTGGCGGCGCCCTCGCGCCAGCTGGCCCGCAAGCCCGCCTCGATCGACCACGCGGCGGCCGCCGCCCTGCCGCTGGCCGCGCTGACCGCCTGGCAGGGCCTGGTGGACGCGGCGCGGATCGGCGAGGGACAGCGGGTGCTGGTGCACCGCGCGGCGGGCGGCGTCGGCCACTTCGCCGTGCAGATCGCCAAGGCCCGCGGCGCGTACGTGATCGCGCTGGCGAGCGAGCCCAAGCACGCCTTCCTGAAGGAGCTCGGCGCGGACGAGGTCATCGACTACCGCACCACCGACTACACCCGGGCCGTCCGGGACGTCGACGTCGTCTTCGACTCCTCCTCCGAGAACACCCGCGCCCTGGAGGTGCTGAAGCCCGGCGGCGTGCTGGTGAGCGTCATGGAGCACCACGACCGGGAGCTGGCCGCCGCGATCGAGGCCGCGGGCCGCCGCTTCGCGGGCATCTCCGTCGAGCCCGACTACGCCTCGCTGGAGGCGATCGCCGCGCTGGTGGACGAGGGCCGGATCCGCCCGCACGTCGCGCAGGCCTTCCCGCTGGCCGAGGCCGGCCGGGCGCACGAACTGGTGGCCTCCGGTACGGTCCAGGGCAAGGTCGTGCTCACCGTCGACTGAACCGGTCGAATGAACCCGGTCGAATGAGCAACGGCGTGCAAGACACCGAAGGGGGACGGGCGTTGGACATCCTGACCGAGGCACTGGGCTCGATGCGGACGGCGTACCCGTCCTCCGTCCGCACCGAGGGCCGAGCACCCTGGGCCCTGCGCCTTCCCCCGGTGCTCGGCGCCGGCTTCCACGTGGTGCTGTACGGCACCTGCTGGCTGCTCCCCCTCGGCGGCAGGGACGGCGCGCAGTCGCACGAGCCGGTGGCGCTCAGTCCGGGCGACGTCGTCTTCCTGCGGGACGGCGGCGGTCACGTCCTGGCCGACCATCCGGACACCCCGCCGGTGGACTCGCACGCCTGCCGGGTGCACGACGGCTCGCCGATCGGCACCCTCTCACTGGGCGGCGAGGGCGCCCGCACCAGTCTGCTGTGCGGCAACTACCACCTGGACCAGGGCCGCCCGCACCCGATGGTGCGCCAGCTGCCGGCCCTGATCCATCTGCCGACCCGGCACGGCCGCCACCCCGAACTGGCGGCGGCCGTCCAGCTGTTGGGCACCGAGCTGGAGAATCCGCGGATCGGCTCGGCCGGGATCGTGCCGGCCCTGATCGACTCGCTGCTGCTGTACATCCTGCGGGCCTGGTTCGAGGACCAGCCCGCCGCGACGGCCGCCGGCTGGGCGGCGGCGCTGCGGGACGCCGCCGTGGCCCCGGCTCTGGCGGCGATCCACGAGGCGCCGTCCACGCCGTGGACGGTGGAGGCGCTGGCGGACCGGGCGGGGCTGTCCCGGGCCGCGTTCGCCCGCCGGTTCACCTCGATGGTGGGCGAGCCGCCGATGGCGTACCTGACCCGTTGGCGGATGACCACGGCGGCCCGGCTGCTGCGCGAGTCGGAGGCGCCGTTGACCTCGGTGGCGGCGCAGACCGGCTACGGCTCGGAGTACGCCTTCGCGAAGGCGTTCAAGCGGGAGTTCGGCCAGGCCCCCGGCGGCTACCGCCGGGAGGCCCGCGCCGCGTGAGCGCCCCGCGCCGCCTAGGCACCCGGGATCAGAACGGGAACACCGCCCGCCCGTGCTGCACCGAGATCCACTTCAGCGTGGTGAAGGCGTCCACCGTGGCTTCCCCGCCCAGCCGCCCGACGCCGGAGTTCCTCTCCCCGCCGAACGGCACGGCGGGCTCGTCCGCGATGGTCCCGCCGTTGACGTGGATCATGCCGGTCTCGATCCGCTGCGCGAACCGCACGCCGCGCTCGATGTCGGCGGTGTGGACCGCGCCGCTGAGCCCGAACGGCGTGTCGTTGGCGATCCGTACGGCCTCCTCCTCGCCGTCGAAGGGCACCAGCAGCACGACCGGGCCGAACAGTTCGCGCTGCAGGATCGGCGCGTCCTCGGCGAGGCCGGTCAGGATGGTCGGCGCCATCAGGCTCCCCGTGGTGGCGCCGCGCAGCAGGGCGGTGGCGCCGGCGGCGACCGCCTGGTCGATCTGGGTGGAGAGGGCGTCGGCCTGGACGGAGTTGATCAGCGGGCCGATGTGGGTGGCCGGGTCCTTCGGGTCGCCGACGGTGAGCGAGGCGACCTTGGCGACGAACTTCTCGGTGAACTCGGCTTCGACGCTGCGATCGACCAGGACGCGGTTGGCGGACATGCAGACCTGGCCCTGGTGGACGAAGCGGCTGAACACGGCCGCGTCCACGGCGTAGTCGAGGTCGGCGTCGTCGAGCACGATCAGGGCGCTGTTGCCGCCGAGTTCGAGGACGGACCGCTTGAAGTGCGCGGCGGCGACGGTGCCGACGTGCCGGCCGACCTTGTCGGAGCCGGTGAAGGAGATCACCTTGGGCACCGGGTGCTCGATGAAGCTGTCGCCGATCTCGGCGATGTCGGTGATCACGACGTTGAGCAGGCCGGGCGGCAGGCCCGCGTCCTCGAAGATCTTGGCGATCAGTCCGCCGCCGACGACCGGGGTCTCCTGGTGGGGCTTGAGGACGACGCCGTTGCCGAGGGCGAGAGCCGGGGCGACGGCCTTGAGCGCGAGGAACAGCGGGAAGTTGAACGGGCTGATCACGCCGACGACACCGACCGGCAGCCGGTAGAGCCGGTTCTCCTTGCCGGGCGCGGTGGAGGGCAGCAGCCGGCCCTCGGCGGCCACCGACAGGTGCAGGCACTCCCGCAGCATGTCCTTGACCAGTGAGAGTTCGAAGCCCGCCTTGAGGGCGGTACCGCCGAGTTCGGCCATGATCGCGGCGACGATCTCCGGCTCGCGCTCCTCGAACAGGCGCAGTGCGCGCTCGAAGACCAGTCGCCGCTGGTAGGGGTTGGTGGCGGCCCAGGCCTTCTGGGCGTGTTCGGCGGCGCGGTAGGCGCGGTCGACCTCGGCGACGGTGGCGACGGTGATGGTGGCGAGCTTCTCGCCGGTGTAGGGGTCGACGTCGACGATGTCCCAGGAGCCGCTGCCGCTGCACCATTCGCCGTCGATGTACTGCAGCGCCAACTCGGAGAAGTACGACATCTGTTCCCTCTCATGCACCGACACGTGTGCGCCGACCTGATGGGGGATCATCGTACTGATGAATCAGAGCTCCTGGCGCGCCGCTTGCAGCAACTCCCGCGTGTTCTGCGGGTCGAGGCTGTCGGCGAGCAGGTCGTCCATGGCGTGCCGGTACTCGGCGACCTCGGCGGGTTTGTCGAGGTAGAGCGCGGTGGTGAACTGTTCCAGGTAGACGACGTCGGACAGTTCGGGCTCGGCGAAGCCCAGGACGGTGAACGCGCCGCTCTCGGCGCTGAGTCCGGCGTTGCCGAGCGGCAGCACCTGGAGTCGGACGTTGGGCAGTTCGCCGAGTTCGAGCAGCCGGTCCAGCTGGCCGCGCATCAGCTCGGGTCCGCCCCAGGGGCGGCGCAGCGCGGCCTCGTCCAGGACGGCGACGAGCTGTGGTGCCTGGTCGCCGGTGAGCACGCTCTGGCGCTTGAGCCGGACGTCGACCCGGCGTTCGATCTCCTCGGCGCCGTGGTCGTGGCAGCCGGCGGTGACGACGGCGCGGGCGTAGTCGGCGGTCTGCAGCAGGCCGTGAACGAACTGGACCTCGTAGCTGTGGATCTCGGTGGCGGCTTCTTCGAGGCCGAGGTAGTTCTGGAACCAGCCGGGCAGGACGTCGCCGTACTCGTGCCACCAGGAGCTGGCGTTGGCTTCGCGGACGAGTCCGAGGACGGTGGCGCGTTCCGGTTCGGCTTCGACGCCGTAGAGGGTGAGCAGGTCGGCGACGTCGCGTTCCTTGAAGCCGACCCGGCCGAGTTCCATCCGGCTGATCTTGGATTCGGAGGCGCGGATCGAGTATCCGGCTTCTTCCCGGCTGACGCCTCGGGCCTCGCGGAGTTTGCGCAGCTGGCTGCCGAGCAGCAGGCGCCGTATCGTGGCGCCTCCGCCTGCCTGAGTCGTGCCCATCGAAGTCAACCTCCGCACTAGCGCAGCCCCCCGGCCGTCGGCGGCAGTCTGCCACCTGGCACCGACGAACAACAGCCCGTTCCGGGTGGCATTCCGGCCGCTGTGAGAAGCCTGGGCGTCCGCTGTGAGCCATCGCTCGGCATGCGAACGGCGATTCCGGGGCCGCACGCCCGGAGAACCCGGAGCGCACGCCCGGAGAACCCGGAGCCGTCCGCGTCCCGGAAAGCGTTCCTGCCCCGGGGAACGCGACGGCGCCCGCCCTCCAACTGGTCGGGGAAGAGGGCAGGCGCCAGGAGACCGCGTTGGCCCGGCGACGCTGGCGGGGGCAGCGGGTTGAGCTCCCGGCGATGCGGCGCCGGGGGTTCGGGGGCCGGTCGGACCGTCAGACCACCAGGGGGCGGTCCGTGGGTCGGATCGGGGCGGGAAGCGGGGTCTTGCCGCCCAGGTACTTGTCCACCGCGGCGGCGGCCGAGCGGCCTTCCGCGATGGCCCAGACGATCAGCGACTGGCCTCGGCCGGCGTCTCCGCAGACGTACACGCCATCGACATTGGTGGCGAACCGGCCGTCCCGGGCAATGTTACCCCGCGCGTCGAGGTCGGCTCCCAGCTGCTCGACCAGCCCGTTCTTCACGTCCGTGCCGGTGAAGCCCATGGCGAGGGTGACGAGCTGGGCGGGGATGGCCCGTTCGGTGCCGGGGACGGGCTCGAAGCGGCCGTCCTTGAATTCCACCTCGACGAGGTGGAGTTCCCGGACGTTGCCGTCCTCGTCGCCGGTGAAGTGGGTGGTGTTGACGGAGTAGATCCGCTCGCCGCCCTCCTCGTGGGCGGAGGTGACCTTGTACGTCATCGGCATGGTCGGCCACGGCTGGTGACCGGGCCGCTCGTCGCCGGGCCGGGGCATGATCTCCAGCTGGGTGACGGAGGCCGCGCCCTGGCGGTGGGCGGTGCCGACGCAGTCGGCGCCGGTGTCGCCGCCGCCGATGACCACGACGTGCTTGCCCTTGGCGCTGATCGGGGACTCGACGAAGTCGCCCTCCTGCACCTTGTTGGCCAGCGGCAGGTACTCCATGGCCTGGTGGATGCCCTTGAGCTCGCGCCCGGGCACCGGCAGGTCGCGGGCGGTGGTGGCGCCGGCGGCGACGACGACGGCGTCGAAGCGCTCGCGCAGCTGCTGGCCGGTGATGTCCTCGCCGACGTGGACGCCGGTGCGGAAGCGGGTGCCCTCCGCGCGCATCTGCTCGATGCGGCGGTTGATGTGGCGCTTCTCCATCTTGAACTCGGGGATGCCGTAGCGCAGCAGTCCGCCGATGCGGTCGGCCCGCTCGTACACCACGACGGTGTGTCCGGCGCGGGTGAGCTGCTGGGCGGCGGCGAGGCCGGCCGGGCCGGAGCCGACGACGGCGACGGTCTTGCCGGACAGCCGCTCCGGGATCTGCGGGGTGACGCCGCCGCGGTCCCAGGCCTTGTCGATGATGGTGACCTCGACGTTCTTGATGGTCACCGCGTCCTGGTTGATGCCGAGGACGCAGGCGGACTCGCACGGCGCCGGGCACAGCCGCCCGGTGAACTCCGGGAAGTTGTTGGTGGCGTGCAGGCGCTCGATGGCGCCGACGAAGTCGTCCCGGTAGGCGAGGTCGTTCCACTCGGGGATGAGGTTACCGAGCGGGCAGCCGTTGTGGCAGAACGGGATGCCGCAGTCCATGCAGCGGCCGGCCTGCTTGGTGATGATCGGCAGGAGGCTGCGTTCGACGTAGACCTCGTTCCAGTCCCGCAGACGGACGTCGACGGGCCGGCGCTCGGCCAGCTGCTTGCCGGTGGTCAGGAAGCCCTTGGGGTCAGCCATGTGCCGCCTCCATCATCTTGCGAGTGGTCTCGGCCTCGGAGAGGCCATCGCGCTCAGCGGCGTCCTTGGCGGCGAGCACTGCCTTGTAGTCGGTCGGCATGATCTTGGAGAAGCGGGAGACTCCGCTGCCCCAGTCGGCCAGGAGTTCGGCGGCGACGGTGGAGCCGGTCTCCTCGTAGTGCTGCTGCACGGTCTCGCGCAGCCAGTCGCGGTCGGCGGCGGTGGGGGCCTCGATGCCCACCAGGCCGTCGTTGACGTTGGCGGGGCGCAGGTCCAGGACGTACGCGATGCCGCCGGACATGCCGGCCGCGAGGTTGCGTCCGGTCTCGCCGAGGATGACGACCCGGCCGCCGGTCATGTACTCCAGGCCGTGGTCGCCGACGCCTTCGACGACCAGGGTGGCGCCGGAGTTGCGGACGGCGAAGCGCTCGCCGGCCTTGCCGCGCAGGTGGATCCGGCCGGAGGTGGCGCCGTAGCCGATGGTGTTGCCGGCGATGACGTGGTGCTGTGCGCCGTTGCCGATGGCCGCGGCCTCGCGGGCCGGGCGGACGACGACGACTCCGCCGGAGAGGCCCTTGCCGACGTAGTCGTTGGCGTCGCCCTCCAGGCGCAGGGTCACGCCGCGGGGCAGGAAGGCGCCGAAGGACTGGCCGGCGGAGCCGGTGAAGGTGACGTCGATGGTCCCTTCCGGCAGGCCGTCGCCGCGGTACCGCTTGGTCACCTGGTGGCCGAGCATGGTGCCGACGGTGCGGTTGACGTTGCGGATCGGCAGCTGGATCCGCACGGTCTCGCCGCGCTCCAGGGCGTCCTCGGCGAGTTCGATCAGCTGGTTGTCCAGGGCCTTGTCGAGCGCGTGGTCCTGGGTGGTGGTGCAGTGCCGGGCGGCGCCCTCCGGCAGCGCGGGCACGTGGAAGAGCGGGGCGAGGTCGAGCCCGGCGGCCTTCCAGTGGTCGATCGCGGCCTGGGCGTTGATGTGCTCGGCGTGGCCGACGGCCTCCTCGATCGAGCGGAAGCCCAGCGAGGCCAGGATCTCCCGGACCTCCTCGGCGATGAACTCGAAGAAGTTGACGACGAATTCGGGCTTGCCGGAGAACCGCTCGCGCAGCACCGGGTTCTGGGTGGCGACGCCGACCGGGCAGGTGTCCAGGTGGCAGACGCGCATCATGATGCAGCCGGAGACGACCAGCGGGGCGGTGGCGAAGCCGAACTCCTCGGCGCCGAGCAGGGCGGCGATGACGACGTCGCGGCCGGTCTTGAGCTGGCCGTCGGTCTGGACGACGATGCGGTCGCGCAGCCCGTTGAGCAGCAGGGTCTGCTGGGTCTCGGCGAGGCCGAGCTCCCAGGGGCCGCCGGCGTGCTTCAGCGAGGTGAGCGGGGAGGCGCCGGTGCCGCCGTCGTGTCCGGAGACCAGCACCACGTCGGCGTGCGCCTTGGAGACGCCCGCCGCGACCGTGCCGACGCCGACCTCGGAGACCAGCTTCACGTGGATGCGGGCCGCCGGGTTGGCGTTCTTGAGGTCGTGGATCAGCTGGGCCAGGTCCTCGATGGAGTAGATGTCGTGGTGCGGCGGCGGCGAGATCAGGCCGACGCCCGGGGTGGAGTGCCGGGTCTTGGCGACCCACGGGTAGACCTTGTGGCCGGGCAGCTGGCCGCCCTCGCCGGGCTTGGCGCCCTGGGCCATCTTGATCTGGATGTCGTCGGCGTTGACCAGGTACTCGGAGGTGACGCCGAAGCGGCCGGAGGCGACCTGCTTGATCGCCGAGCGGCGCTCCGGGTCGTACAGGCGGTCCGGGTCCTCGCCGCCCTCGCCGGTGTTGGACTTGCCGCCGAGGCGGTTCATCGCGATGGCCAGGGTCTCGTGCGCCTCGCGGGAGATGGAGCCGTAGGACATGGCGCCGGTGGAGAAGCGCTTGACGATCTCGGAGACCGGCTCGACCTCCTCGACCGGGATCGGCGCGCGGTCGAGGCCGTCGAGCCGGAAGAGGCCGCGCAGCGTCATCAGGCGCTCGGACTGCTCGTTCACCCGGTCCGTGTACTGCTTGAAGATGTCGTAACGGCGGTTGCGGGTGGAGTGCTGCAGCCGGAAGACGGTGTCCGGGTCGAACAGGTGCGGCTCGCCCTCGCGGCGCCACTGGTACTCGCCGCCGATCTCCAGCGCGCGGTGCGCGGCGGGGATGCCGGAGGCCGGGTACGCCTTGGCGTGCCGGGCGGCGGTCTCCTTGGCGATCTCCTCCAGGCCGATGCCGCCGAGCTTGGTGGTGGTGCCGGCGAAGTAGCCGTCGACGAGGTCCTGCGAGAGGCCGATGGCCTCGAAGACCTGGGCGCCGCGGTAGGAGGCGACGGTGGAGATGCCCATCTTGGACATGACCTTGAGCACGCCCTTGCCGAGCGCCTTGATCAGGTTCTTGATGGCCTTCTCGGGCTCGACGCCCTCGATGAAGACTCCCTGGGCGACCAGGTCCTCGACCGACTCCATGGCCAGGTACGGGTTGACCGCGCCGGCGCCGTAGCCGATCAGCAGCGCGACGTGGTGCACCTCGCGGACGTCGCCCGCCTCGACCAGCAGCGACACCTGGGTGCGCTGCTTGGTGCGGATGAGGTGGTGGTGGATCGCGGAGGTGAGCAGCAGCGAGGGGATCGGGGCGTGCTCGGCGTCGGAGTGCCGGTCGGAGAGCACGATGATCCGGGCGCCGTCGGCGATCGCGGCGTCGGCCTCGGCGGCGATCTCGGCCAGCCGGGAGGCCAGGCCCGCGCCGCCGGTGGCGACCTTGTAGAGGCCGGAGAGCGTGACGGCCTTGAGGCCGGGCTGGTCGCCGTCGGCGTTGATGTGGACGAGCTTGGCCAGCTCGTCGTTGTCGATCACCGGGAAGGTGATGCCGACGGTGCGGCAGGCGGAGGCCTCGGCGGCCAGCAGGTTGCCCTCGGGGCCGAGGTTGGAGAGCAGCGAGGTGACGAGCTCCTCGCGGATGGCGTCCAGCGGCGGGTTGGTGACCTGCGCGAAGAGCTGCACGAAGTAGTCGAACAGCAGGCGCGGCTTCTCGCTGAGCGCGGCGATCGGCGAGTCGGTGCCCATCGAGCCGAGCGCTTCGCCGCCGGTGCGGGCCATCGGCGCGAGAATGACGCGCAGTTCCTCCTCGGTGTAGCCGAAGGTCTGCTGGCGGCGGGTGACGGAGGCGTGGGTGTGCCAGATGTGCTCGCGCTCGGGCAGCTTGGCGAGCTGGATCTGGCCGGCGGCGACCCACTCCGCGTAGGGGTGCTCGGCGGCGAGGGCGGACTTGATCTCCTCGTCCTCGACGATGCGGCCCTCGGCGGTGTCGATCAGGAACATCCGGCCGGGCTGCAGGCGGCCCTTCTTGGTGACCTTCTCCTGGTCGATGTCGAGCACGCCGACCTCGGAGGAGAGGACGACCAGGCCGTCCTCGGTGATCCAGTAGCGGGCGGGGCGCAGGCCGTTGCGGTCGAGCACGGCGCCGATCTGGGTGCCGTCGGTGAAGGTGACGCAGGCCGGGCCGTCCCAGGGCTCCATCAGGTTGGAGTGGTACTGGTAGAAGGCGCGGCGGGCCGGGTCCATGGTGGCGTGGTTCTCCCAGGCCTCCGGGATCATCATCAGCACCGAGTGCGGGAGCGAGCGGCCGCCGAGGTGGAGCAGTTCCAGGACCTCGTCGAAGGACGCCGAGTCGGAGTGGTCCGGGGTGCACACCGGGAAGATCCGGCTCAGGCCCTGCCCGTTCTTGTTGGCCGGAATGAGGTCCGTGGCGAGCTGCGACTCCCGGGCCCGCATCCAGTTGCGGTTGCCCTTGACGGTGTTGATCTCGCCGTTGTGCGCGACGAAGCGGTACGGGTGGGCGAGCGGCCAGCTCGGGAAGGTGTTGGTGGAGAACCGGGAGTGCACCAGGCCGATCGCGGAGGCGTAGCTGCGGTCCGACAGGTCGGGGAAGAAGGGCTCCAGCTGGCCGGTGGTCAGCATGCCCTTGTAGACGATGGTGCGCGCGGACAGCGACGGGAAGTAGACCCCGGCCTCGCGCT
The DNA here is from genome assembly GCF_003635085.1 of Streptomyces sp. 1114.5. NCBI lineage: Bacteria > Bacillati > Actinomycetota > Actinomycetes > Kitasatosporales > Streptomycetaceae > Streptomyces > Streptomyces sp. 1114.5. The sequence goes on along the minus strand of NZ_RBXE01000001.1, from coordinate 3,256,597 downwards.
CGGCCCGCTTGCGGACCACGAAGGCGGTGCGGTCCAGCTCGATGCCGGCCTTGCCGCCGCCGGCGAGGAAGAGCTGGCGGAAGCGCGGCATCACCGAGCGGGCGGTGGCGCCGAGCAGGTCGGGGGTGACGGGGACGTCGCGCCAGCCGAGGACGGTCAGGTCCTCCTCGGCCGCGATGGCCTCGATCTGCGCGACGGCGGCCGCGTCGGCCTCGTCCGCGTCCGGCAGGAAGGCGATGCCGACGGCGTAGGAGCCCGCGGCCGGGAGTTCGAAGTCGACCTTCCCGCGCAGGAAGGCGTCCGGGATCTGGGTGAGGATGCCGGCGCCGTCGCCGGAGTCGGGTTCGGCGCCGGTGGCGCCGCGGTGCTCCAGGTTGCGCAGGACGGTCAGCGCCTGCTCGACGATGGTGTGGTCGGCGATGCCGGTCAGCGTGGCGACGAAACCGACGCCACAGGCGTCGTGCTCGTTTCGCGGGTCGTACAGGCCCTGAGCAGCAGGTCGCGCATCCGGCACGAGCGCGTAGGGCGGGCGGGGGGCGCCGGCCTGGGGCTCGTTGGCGGAGTGCATGGATGCAGACAGCATCGGCTCTCCCGTCGTCGTCTTTCGGCAAGTTGGTGCAAGTAGGGACGACGTTGGCCCTGATGCGATGGTGCGGTGTCGTGCAAGTTACATGATGCCCAGGATCCCGAGAAGCGGAATATCCCGTCCACATGGCGGGACGAGTCGCAGGTCAGGGGGTGTGGGGGGAGGGACGTGCCACAGTGCACGTCCTGACGATTGTGCCCAACGGTCCGCGGCCCGAAACAGGGGCGAAACCGGGCCGCCACACAAGCCGATCATGGCCGCCTGCGATTCCATTCCGGGAGCCCGTCCGCGGATGCGAAACCGCGGCGCCGGGGCCCGGATGATGAGACTAGGCCAGGCGATACGCGACGCCCATGTGTGAAACGTCACGCATTGCCCAGCATAATCATGCAGACTTCTGGGTCATCCCACATGCCCGCCGATGAGGCTGCCGAGCAGGTACGTCACCCCGGCCGCCGCCCCGCCGAGCACCAGCTGCCGCAGTCCGCTGAACCACCAGCTGCGCGCCGTCACCCGGGCCACCACCGCACCGCACAGGAACAGCCCGGCCGCCGACAGCACCAGCGCGGGCAGCAGCGTGGTCGCGCCCAGCAGGTACGGCAGCAGCGGCAGCAGCGCGCCCAGTGCGAAGCACAGGAACGAGGAGACGGCCGCCACCAGCGGCGAGGGCAGGTCGGTGGGGTCGACGCCCAGCTCCTCGCGGGCGTGCACCTCCAGGGCCAGCTCCGGGTCGGCGGACAGCTGCCGGGCCACCTCGTGCGCGAGCTCCGGGTCGACCCCGCGCGAGACGTACAGCTGGGCCAGCTCGGCCAGCTCGCCGTGCGGGTTGCGGCTCAGCTCCAGCCGCTCGACCTCGATCTCGGCCTGCACCAGCTCCCGCTGCGAGGCCACCGAGGTGTACTCCCCCGCCGCCATCGAGCAGGCGCCGGCCGCCAGGCCCGCCAGCCCGGTCAGGATCACCGTGCCGTTGGACACCGCGCCGCCGACCACACCGGTCATCAGCGCGAAGTTGGACACCAGGCCGTCCACCGCGCCGAAGACGGCCGGGCGCAGCCAGCCGCCGTTGACGTCCCGGTGGTGGTCGGCCGCGGGTATCCGCGGGTGGTGTCCGGCCTCGTGTTCCAGGGTGGTCGCAGTCATCGTCTCTTCCCCTCCGTCGTCGTTCGTCCGCCCTGAACGTAGCCCCCTTGACCTGGGCATTTCCAGCAAAGTAAGGCTGTCCGAACACCACTGAGGCCACCCTTCGCAAGCGCTGCGAAGGGTGGCCTCGGCCGGGGGAAGTCCCAGGTCAGATCGGGTTCTTGGCGTCCTCGCCGGCCTTCTCGCCGGCCTTCCGGGCGAGCGCGCCGGCGTCCACGGACCGAGACGGCTTCCCGTCCTGCAGCCCGGCGGCCTTCTCCTCGCCGCCGTCCAGCTCGCCGCCGTCCTCCTCGGCGTGCGCGGCCGGGTCGATGCTCGCCGGGTCCTCCCGGCCGGGCCGCTTCTTCCCGACGATCACCAGGTACGCCACGGCGCCCAGGAACACCACGATCGACGTCCAGTCGTTCAGCCGCAGGCCGAAGTAGACGTGCGCCTCGTCGATCCGCAGCCACTCGGTCCAGAACCGGCCCACCGTGTACGCGGCCACGTACAGCGCGAAGGCCCGGCCGTGGCCCAGCTTGAACCGGCGGTCCGCCCAGATCACCAGCAGGGCGACGAGCACGCACCAGATCGACTCGTACAGGAAGGTCGGGTGGTAGACGCCCTTCACGACCTCGCCGTTGGGCAGCGTCTTGTCGATCTCCAGGCCCCACGGCAGGGTGGTCGCCCGGCCGTACAGCTCCTGGTTGAAGTAGTTGCCCCAGCGGCCCAGCGCCTGCGCGAGCGCGATGCCCGGCGCGATGGCGTCGGCGTACGCGGGCAGCGGCACGCCCCGGCGGCGGGCGCCGATCCAGGCTCCGACCGCGCCCAGCGCGATCGCGCCCCAGATGCCGAGGCCGCCCTCCCAGATCTTGAAGGCGTTCCAGGGGTTCTTCCCCTCGCCGAAGTACAGCTGGTGGTCGGTGATCACGTGGTACAGCCGGCCACCGAGCAGGCCGAACGGCACGGCCCACACGGCGATGTCGCCGACCGTGTGCTTGGCACCGCCCCGGGCGACCCAGCGCTTGCTGCCGAGCCAGACGGCGACGACGACACCGAGGATGATGCAGAAGGCGTAGGCGCGCAGCGGGACGGGTCCGAGGTACAGGACGCCCCGCGACGGGCTGGGAATGTAGGCGATATCCATGGCAGTTCCGACGCTACAGGGTCCGCGGGCCCGGTCGGGCACCCCCGGGGTCACAGAAACCGAACAACGGCGGCCGCCGCCCCCTCCGGACGGGAAGGGCGCGGCGGCCGGGTCGGGGGCTCAGCCGGCGGTCGGCGAGGGGTTGTTGGCCTCCGAGGCCGCGCTGGTCGGCGCCGGGGTCTGCCCGTGCGAGCCCGCCGTGCCCAGCTGCTTGCCCTGGTTCGCGGCGTCCACCCACTTCGCCAGGTTCGCCGGGGTGATCTCCTCGTTGCCGTTCTTCGGGTAGATCGGCTGGCCGTTGAGCAGCACGGTCGGGGTCGACTTGTAGCTGGACTTGTCGAAGTCCTGCTGCACCGAGGAGACCCACCCGCCGAACTTGTTGTCGTTGACGCAGGCCTGGAACTCGGGCGTGTCCAGGCCCTCGACCTGCTTCGACAGGTTGAGCAGCACGGCCTTGTTGCCGAAGGCGTCGTTGGTCTCCTCCGGCTGGTTGCGGTAGAGCACGTCGTGGAAGTCCCGGAAGTGCCCGGCGTCCTGGGCGCAGGCCAGCGCGTTGGCGCCGGTCTTGGAGCCCTTGCCGCCCACAGCCCGGTCGATGAACGACACGATGTGGTAGTTGGTGTAGATCTTGCCGGCGTCCTCCAGCTGGTCGACGGTCGCCGAGAACTCCCGCTCGAAGGCGCCGCAGGCCGGGCAGCGCGGGTCCTCGTAGACCGTCAGGACGGAGGGCGCGTTGCCGGCGCCGACCGGGATGACCAGGTTCTTGTCCCCGATGGTCCCGGCCGGGGCCGCGGTCGGGGTCTCCGGCTTGGAGCGCTGGTTCTGCACCACGACGCCGGCGATGACGGCGGCGGCGATCACCGCGAGCACGGCGCCGCCCACGATCAGCTTCTTCTTCTTCCGCGAGGAGGCCTCCTCGGCGGCCCGCTGCTCCAGCATCCGCTCGCGGGCGGTGCGCTTGCCTTCTCGGTTCTTCTCGCTCATTGCCTTGACATCCACGGTCGGGGGCCTTCGTCGGGTGCGGGGGACGGGGATACGGCGGAGGGGACGGACGTGCGGCGGAGGGGACGGCGGTGCGGTGGAGGGGGGTCAGTTCGCCAGCCAGCCGTCCATCGAGAGCCGGGTGCGCGGCCGCCACAGCAGCCACCCGGCCAGCAACAGGAACCCGGTGTCGCGCAGGATCTCCTGCAGGTACTTCGTCTGGGACTCGTCGACGTGCCCGCCGCCGCCGAAGCAGCCGCAGTCGATCGAGATGCCGCGCGCCCAGGCCGAGGCGATCCCCGCGATGAAGACGAGCAGCAGCAGGGCCGAGACCCCGGCGACCAGCCGGACCCCGAGCCCGAGCACCAGCAGCAGTGCGAGCGCCAGCTCCAGGAAGGGCAGGCCGTAGCCGATCGGCTTGACCAGGCCCTCGGGCAGGATCTCGTAGGCGCGGACGGCCTGGGCGGCCTCCGCCGGGTCGGAGATCTTCGCCAGCCCGGCCCAGCCCCACACCACCGCGAGGCTGAGCCGAACGGCCGTGCCGACCCACTCGCTCCAGGGCTGCACTGCCGGCCCGGCCATCAGGGAACCCCCCTCGGGAAACGCGTTCACGTCCTGATGAACCGTAAGGGATGAAGGGTGGTTCCTCCGCATTCAGGAATTAAGCCGGAAGAGTGACGCTACCTGACCTTCTGTCCGAATCCGTCGAACGCCAGGACCTGTCGGATTCCTGGGTCCGCCGGACAGGCCCTAGCGGCACCCGAACTGCCGCCCCAGCTCGAAGAAGTCCTCCCGCCCGCCCCCGGCCCGCTCGGCGGCATCCCAACGGGCCGCCTCCGCACAGGCCACCGCCTCCCGCTCGGCCCGCTCCGCGGCCCGCTTGGCCAGCGCCTGCCCCACCTGCGCGTGCGCCCCGACCGCGGCCCCGAGAGCGAGCGCAGCAGCCGCCGCCCGCAGCAGAACGGCCCGCTGGAAACCCCTCACCGGCTCACCCCTTCGCTCGCTCGGCGACCCCTGTACACGTCGTTCGTGCACTCGTCCCTCCACTCAACGCCGGTCAACCCCGGCTGATGCGTGTCCCCGCAACTGTTCACCCGTTCGGGGCCCCGCCCCCGGAACGCCGACGGCCCGCCACTCCCGCAGGAGTGACGGGCCGTCGCCCGGTCGAGCCGCTTCAGCGCCTGCGCACGCCCTGCGCCAGCTCCCCGGCCAGGGCCCGCACGGCGTCCAGCGCCGCCGCCTCGTCCTCACCCGCGTCCAGGATCCGCTTCACGAACGCCGAGCCCACGATCACCCCGTCCGCGAACCGGGCGACCTCGGCCGCCTGCTCCGCGTTCGAGACCCCGAGCCCGACACAGACCGGCAGGTCCGTGGTGGCCCGGGTGCGGGCGACCAGGTCCTCGGCGAGCGAGCCGACCGCAGACCGGGTGCCGGTCACGCCCATCACCGCGGCCGCGTACACGAATCCGCTGCCCGCCGCCGTGACCTCGGCCAGCCGCGCGTCCTTGCTGCTGGGGGCGACCACGAACACGGTGTCCAGCCCGTGCTCGTCCGCCGCCTTGCGCCACTCTTCGGACTCCTCCACCGGCAGGTCCGGCAGGATGCAGCCGGCCCCGCCCGCGGCCGCCAGGTCGGCGGCGAAGCGCGCCACGCCGTAGCGGTCGACCGGGTTCCAGTAGGTCATCACGAGCACCGCCGCCCCGGGGTGCGCCGAGGCGACCTCCTGGACGGTGCGCAGCACGTCCTTGATCCGCACGCCGCCGCGCAGCGCGATGTCGTCGGCGGTCTGGATGACGGCGCCGTCGAGGACCGGGTCGGAGTGCGGCAGGCCGACCTCGACCACGTCGCAGCCGCCCTCGATGAGCGCGTCGACCGCCCGGATGCCGCCCTCGACGGTCGGGAACCCGGCCGGCAGGTAGCCGATCAGCGCGGCACGGTCCTCCGCCTTGGCGGCGGCCAGGACACTACTCAGCTTCGACGCCATGATCACTTGCCCCCCTGCTCGGAACCGGCCGAACCGGCACCGGCGGAACCGGAGCCGCCGGCGGAACCCGCCCCCGGCTCGTCGTACAACCCGAAGTACTCGGCCGCGGTGTGCATGTCCTTGTCCCCGCGCCCCGACAGGGACACCAGGATGGTCGCCTCCGGCCCGAGCTCGCGCCCCAGCTCCAGGGCGCCGGCGAGCGCGTGGGCGCTCTCGATGGCCGGGATGATGCCCTCGGTGCGGGAGAGCAGCCGCAGCGCCTGCATCGCGGCGTCGTCCGTCACCGGCCGGTACTCGGCCCGCCCGGTGTCCTTCAGCCAGGCGTGCTCCGGGCCGACGCCCGGGTAGTCGAGCCCGGCCGAGATCGAGTGCGACTCGATGGTCTGCCCGTCCTCGTCCTGCAGGACGTACGTCCGGGAGCCGTGCAGCACCCCCGGGTCGCCCTTGGTCAGCGTCGCCGCGTGCTTGGGCGTCTCGGCGCCCTCGCCGGCCGCCTCGCAGCCGATCAGCCGCACCCCGGCGTCCGGGATGAACTCGTGGAAGATGCCCATCGCGTTGGAGCCGCCGCCCACGCAGGCCACGACCGCGTCGGGCAGCCGCCCGGTCCGGTCGAGCACCTGCTGCCGCGCCTCGACGCCGATGACCCGGTGGAAGTCGCGGACCATCATCGGGAACGGGTGCGGCCCGGCGACGGTGCCGAACAGGTAGTGGGTGGAGTCGACGTTGGCGACCCAGTCCCGGAACGCCTCGTTGATGGCGTCCTTCAGCGTCCGGCTGCCGGACTTGACGGCGATCACCTCGGCGCCGAGCATCCGCATCCGGGCGACGTTCAGCGCCTGGCGCTGGGTGTCGACCTCGCCCATGTAGATGGTGCAGTCGAAGCCGAACAGCGCGCATGCGGTCGCGGTGGCGACCCCGTGCTGCCCGGCGCCGGTCTCGGCGATGATCCGGGTCTTGCCCATCCGCTTGGTGAGCAGCGCCTGGCCCAGCACGTTGTTGATCTTGTGCGAGCCGGTGTGGTTGAGGTCCTCGCGCTTGAGCAGGATGCGCGCGCCGCCCGCCTCGGCGGAGAAGCGGTGCACGTCGGTCAGCGGGCTGGGGCGCCCGGTGTAGTCCTTGAGCAGCGCGTCGAGCTCGGCGACGAAGGCCGGGTCGGTCTTGGCCTTCTCGTACTCCTCGGCGACCTGCTCGACCGCGGCGACCAGCGCCTCGGGGATGAAGCGGCCGCCGTACGCGCCGAAGTATCCGCGCGCGTCCGGCACCTGGGCGCCGGGCAGGTAGTCCTTCTCGGACATGTGGTTTTCCTTGGGGAGTCGGACGACGATGACGTCTGATCGGCCGGGCCCCGAAAGGGCCTCAGCCGCGCGTCACGCGCCATCGCCGTCCCGGCACCTGCCCGGGCTCACAGCCGATCACGTACCGCACCCGCCGCCCCAGCACCCGGCGTGCGGGCGCGCGGCAGCCGCGCGGGCGGCAACCGGGGGCGAGTCGGGTGGCGATCTTCATCTGGTGGTGTCAGTCCTTGTGCCGGACGGCGGGGTGGGTCCCGGCGGCGACCAGGTCGGCGACCGCGGCGCGCGGGTCCTTGCCGGTCACCAGGGACTCGCCGACCAGCACCGCGTCGGCGCCCAGGTTGGCGTAGTTGATGACGTCCAGCGGGCCGCGCACCCCGGACTCGGCGATCTTGACGATGCCGTCCGGAATGGCGTGGGCCACGTTCTCGAAGGTGTTGCGATCCACTTCGAGGGTCTTCAGGTTGCGGGCGTTGACGCCGATGATCCGCGCCCCGGCGTCCACCGCGCGCTTGATCTCATCCTCGTCGTGCACCTCGACCAGCGGGGTGAGGCCGATCGACTCGGCGCGCTCGATCAGCGACACCAGGGCCGGCTGGTCGAGGGCCGCGACGATCAGCAGCGCGAGGTCCGCGCCGTGGGCGCGCGCCTCCCACAGCTGGTAGGCGGTGACGATGAAGTCCTTGCGCAGCAGCGGGGTGTCCACCGCGGCGCGCACGGCGTCCAGGTCGGCCAGCGACCCGCCGAAGCGGCGCTGCTCCGTCAGCACGCTGATCGCGGCGGCACCGCCGGCCGCGTAGTCGCGCGCCAGGGAGGCCGGGTCGGCGATCGCGGCCAGGGCGCCCTTGGACGGGCTGGAGCGCTTCACCTCGCAGATCACCCGGACCCCGTCGCCCTTGAGGGCGGCGACGCCGTCCTTGGCCTCCGGAGCCTTCGCGGCGAGCTCCTTCAGCTCGTCCAGGGAGACCCGGGCCTGCCGCTCGGCGAGGTCCTCGCGGACCCCTTCGATGATCGAGTCGAGCACACTCACTCAGGAGCCCCCATCTTTCCTGCCAGTTGCCAGTTGGCCAGCGAGAGCCGGGCGGGCAGGAGCCCGCCGGCTCTTCGATGGTATCGGCACCCGGGGGTACGGGGCTCATCGGCCCGGCGGGCGTCTCGCGGAGCGGACGCCCGCTCCGGCCGCCCCCAGCTGCGGTTTCACCGCTTCTCCACCCGTCGCCGGGCAGAAGGCCGCTCAGAGCGCCGACGGCGCCAGACCCGCTCCGACCGGCGAATTTCGCACCACGGTGAACACCAGCACCAGCAGCGCGATCAGCACCCAGCGCCGGCCCCCGACGGTGGTCCCGGGTGGCGGCCCGCAGGTCAGCGCGGCCCAGGCCCAGCGCAGCCAGAGCACCGCCAGCACGCCGAACAGCAGGACGGCGACGGCGTTGTCGTGCAGGGCGCCCGAGAGGTCCCCGTGGGCCAGCGCGTGCACGCAGCGCAGCCCCCCGCAGCCGGGGCACCACCAGCCGGTGGCGGTCAGGAAGGGGCAGTCCGGGTAGTGCCCGGGGGCGTTCGGGTCCACCACGGCGACGTACGCGGCGGGGACGGCCGCCGCCGCCAGCGCGGCCAGCGGCGGGCCCAGCCGGCGCAGCACGGGCGGCGGGGCGGAGGCGGTGGGGGCGGCGTTCACGCCCCGAATTCTGCCCGCGCCGGGGGCCGGGAACGACGAAACGGCGGGCGCGGCGCGCCCGCCGTTCGGTTGTGCGAAAGGCGTCTGTGCGAAAGGCGTCAGGCGGCGACGGCGGCGCGGGCCTCGCGGGCCGCGACCTGCTCGTCGGCCGACTTGTAGACGTTGCTGCTCGGCTGCTTGCCCATGCCGGCCATCGACATGGCCTTGCCGACGACGCCGCCGAGCACCACGACCGCCAGGCCGGCCCAGACCAGCAGCACCGACGGCAGGATCATCGCGACACCGGCGATGCCGAAACCGACGAAGGAGATGACGACGCCGGTCCAGGCGGCGGGGGTGTGGCCGTGTGCTGCTGCTGCCATCTGAGTGGTGCTCCTTGGCTCTCGGGGCCCGGCCGGGCCTGCGGGGCCGCCGGCGGGTTGACGGATCCCATTGTGCCGGGCCACACACCCGCGCCCCAAAGCGGGTGGCGGGTCTATCGCGTCACACCTGCCGCCGGGGCCTTCCGGAGTTCCGCAGCCGGACTGCTAGGCCGTCGGGTCCTCGCCGCGGTCCAGGGCCTTCCAGAGGTCGCCCGGCGTCTCGGTCCTCGCCGGGGTCTTGCGGGTCGGCGCCTCGTAGCGGCTGCCCATGGCCGGCCAGCCGCGGCCGTAGCGCAGGGTGAGCAGTCCGGCGAGGGCCAGCAGCAGGCCGCCGACCAGGGCGACCCAGGGCCAGCCGGTGTGCGAGACCTCGGTGGCCGCCGAACCGCTCAGGGCGAGCTTGCGGGCGGCCTCGGCGTCCAGGGCCGCGGTGTCGCCCGCGCCGGCGGCCGAGGCGGCGGCCGCGCCGAGCCCGGCCAGCAGGGTCAGCGCGCCGACCGCCAGCCGGCCGGCGCCGCGCACCGCGAACACCGCCACGGCCGCGGCGAGGCCCACCAGCGCCAGCCCGCCCGGCAGTTCGGAGATCTTGCCGCCGCTGACGGAGACGTCCAGGGTGCCCGCCCGGCCCTCGGCCCAGGTCCGCCCGGCCGCGGTCAGCACCAGCAGGGCGCTCAGCACGGTCAGCAGCAGCATCACGCCGAGGGTGCGACGGCTGGGGGCGGCGGGGGCAGGGGTCTGGTCAGCGCTCACCGGTCCACTATCCCCCGCCCGACACCTCAGTCCGTACCCGGGGTGGGGAACGGCCCGGGAAAGGGATCCGTCCGCAGCACCACCGTCCGCCCGCCCAACGGCAGGAACAGGTCGTTGCCGAACGGCACCCGCTCGGCCTCCCGGTACACCCCCTCGGGGGCCGGCGCGGTGTGCACGGTGCAGACCGCTGCCACCGGGTCGACCACCACGTACAGCGGCACACCGCCCTGCGCGTACGCCCGCCCGGCCTCCGCCAGCCCCGGGCGGGCCACCTCCAGCACCGCCTCGACCGCGTCCGCCCCGAACCGGCCCCGCTCGCCCCGAACCGCGTCCGGGGCGAGCACCGCCAGGTCCGGGGCGAGGCCGCCGGGCGCCGTCGGGAACTCGACCGCCACCCCGGACAGCACCCGCCCGTGGCCGGCCGGCTGCTCGGCCAGCTGCCCGGCGACGCTCAGCACGGTCTCCCAGCGCAGTTCGTCGTACGGCACCTCGGGCATCCGGCCGCCTCCCTCAGGACAGCTACCTCAGGACAGTTCCGGCCTCCGCAGCGTATTGGCCGTGGCAACGGCCCGCAGCACGGCGGCCGCCTTGTTGCGGCACTCGGTGTCCTCGCCGTGCGGGTCCGAGTCGGCGACCACGCCCGCGCCGGCCTGCACGTACGCCGTACCGTCGCGCAGCACCGCGGTACGGATCGCGATCGCGGTGTCGGAGTCCCCGGCGAAGTCCAGGTAGCCGACGCAGCCGCCGTACAGGCCGCGGCGGGTGGGCTCCAGCTCCTCGATGATCCGCATCGCCCGCGGCTTGGGCGCACCCGAGAGGGTGCCGGCCGGGAAGCAGGCGGTCAGCACGTCGTAGGCGGTCCGCCCGGGCGCGACCTTGCCGGTGACGGTGGAGACGATGTGCATCACGTGGCTGTAGCGCTCGATCTGCATGAAGTCGACCACCTCGACGCTGCCCGGCTCGCAGACCCGGCCCAGGTCGTTGCGGCCGAGGTCCACCAGCATCAGGTGCTCGGCCCGCTCCTTGGGGTCGGCCAGCAGTTCGGCGGCCAGCGCCGCGTCCTCGTGCGGGGTGGCGCCGCGGTGCCGGGTGCCGGCGATCGGGTGCAGCATCGCCTCGCCGTCGGTGACCTTGACCAGCGCCTCCGGGCTGGAGCCGACCACGTCGAAGCCGCCCTCGGCGGTGCCGTCCGGCCCGGGGAAGCGGAACAGGTACATGTACGGGCTGGGGTTGGTGGTGCGCAGAACGCGGTAGACGTCGAGCGCGGAGGCCGGGCAGGGCGCCTCGAAGCGCTGCGAGGGCACCACCTGGAAGGCCTCGCCGGCCCGGATCCGCTCCTTGATCTCCTCCACCGCGGCCCGGTAGGGCGCCCCGCCGAAGGGCGAGTGCACCTCGCCGGTGCCGGCCGGGGTGAAGGTGGCCAGGCCCGGGTCGACCGGCTTGACCAGGTCGGCCTCCATCGCGTCCAGGCGGCCCATCGCGTCCGCGTAGGCCTCGTCCACGCCGGTGTCCAGGTCGTTGTGGTTGACGGCGTTGGCGATCAGCAGCACCGTGCCGTCGGCGTGGTCGAGGACCGCGAGGTCGGTGGCCAGCAGCATGGTCAGCTCGGGGAGCTTGAGGTCGTCCGGGTTGAGGTCGGGCAGCTTCTCCAGCCGGCGGACGATGTCGTAGCCGAGGTAGCCGACCAGGCCGCCGGTCAGCGGGGGCAGGCCGTCGTCCTGGTGGCGCGGGGTGTGCAGCGCCTCCAGGGCGGCGCGCAGCACCTGCAGCGGGTCGCCGGTGGTGGGGATGCCGACCGGCGGGGTGCCCAGCCAGCGGGCGTCGCCGTCCTCGCCGACGGTGAGCGTGGCGGCGCTGCGCACCCCGACGAAGGAGTAGCGCGACCAGCTGCGGCCCTGCTCGGCGGATTCCAGCAGGAAGGTGCCGGGCCGCTCCTCGGCGAGGCTGCGGTAGAGGCCGATCGGGGTGAGGCCGTCCGCGAGGAGCCTGCGGGTGACCGGGATGACCCGGGTGTCGACGGCGAGCTTGCGGAAGGCTTCGAGGTCCATGCGGGGCGGCACCTTCTTGAGTTCTCGGGTTCTCGGGTTCTCGGACTGTTGGGCTGTTGCGCTGTTGCGCTGTTGCGCTGTTGCGCTATTGGGCGGGCTGGGCTCAGGAGAGCGGGAGCACGTCGGCGTCGAAGCAGGTGCGGTCGCCGGTGTGGCAGGCCGCGCCGGTCTGGTCGACCTTCACCAGCAGGGTGTCTCCGTCGCAGTCCAGTGCCACCGACTTGACCGCCTGGACGTGGCCCGAGGTGTCGCCCTTCACCCAGTACTCGCTGCGGCTGCGGCTCCAGTAGGTGCAGCGGCCGGTGGTGAGCGTGCGGTGCAGCGCCTCGTCGTCCATCCAGCCGAGCATCAGCACCTCGCCCGTGTCGTACTGCTGCGCGATGGCCGGCAGCAGGCCGTCCTCGGTGCGCTTGAGCCGGGCGGCGATCTCGGGGGCGAGGGCGGTCGTGCCGGGAGTGGCGGGTGTGGTGGACATGGGGCCATTGTGTCAGCCCGACCGGCCGCCCCGGCGGGGTCCTCCGATCTCCGGCGCCGACGGGCCGGCCGTACGGGGCGAGTTCGGCCAACCGCCTGCCGGGCGGGCCCTCCGTGGGCCATCCTCATGGCCATGACCTCCGAGCAGCCGCCCGCAGCCGCGGCCCGCCCGTCCCGCGGCCTGGTCCTCACGGTCGCCGCCGTGCTGGTCGTCCTCCTCGCGGTGGTGGCCACCGCGGTCCTCTGGCCGGACGACAAGGAGCCCGCCGCCGCGCCGCCGCCCCCGCCCAGCCCCACGGCCACCCCGACGCCGACCCCCACCCCCACACCGACCCCGACCAGGCCGCAGCCGCCGTACGCCTTCTTCCCGGTCGGCGCCTGCTTCGACCACCCCCAGCTCAGCCCGGTGATCACCAAGGCCGAGGAACGCCCCTGCACCGGCGACCACGACGGCGAGGTCATCGCCGACCTGAAACTCCCCGACAACCTGGCCGGCGAACTCCCCATCGCCCTCGCCATGCACGACGGCTGCAAGGAGGCCGAAGCCGCCGCCAGGGCCAGGCAGACCGACGGCCGGACCTACTACGGCCGCCAGTTCGGCCCCGCCCTCGTCAACTACCAGCAGGGCTGGCGCGACTACACCTGCACCCTCACGGCGAGCAACAAACAGGGCGGCCCCAAACTCAGCGGCCAGCTCCGGCCCTAGGCTCCGGCCCTAGGCTTTGGCCCTAGGCTTGCCACCATGTCGAACCACGCGCTCGCCGAACGCCACCGCCTCGCCGAACTCCTCACCGCCGCAGGGCCGGACGCCCCCACCCTGTGCGCCGGGTGGACCACCCGGGACCTCGCCGCGCACCTGGTGATCCGCGAGCGCCGCCCCGACGCGGCGGCCGGCATCCGGATCAGCGCCCTGGCCGGCCGGACGCAGCGCGTGCAGGACGAGTACGCCGCCCGGCCGTACGAGGACCTGGTCCGGCTCTTCCGGGCCGGCCCGCCCGTCTACTCCCTGTTCGCCCTCCCCGGCGCCGACGAGGCCGCGAACACCGTCGAGTACTTCGTCCACGCCGAGGACGTCCTGCGCGCGGCCGACGACTGGACCCCGCAGCCCGTCCCGCCCGGCCGCGCCGAAGCCCTCTGGCGCCGCCTCCCGATGATCGCCCGCCTCGAAGCGGGTCGCCGCTCCCCCGTCCGCCTCACCCTCACCCACCCCGACGGCCGCTCCCTCACCGTCGGCCCGGCCGGCGCCCCCACCGTCCACCTCACCGGCGACCCCGCCGAACTCGTCCTCTTCACCTACGGCCGCGGCGCCCGGACCACCCTCACCGTCGACGGCGCCCCCGACGCCGTCGAGGCCCTGCGCCACGTCCTCCCGCTGCCCTGACCCCCGGACACAGGAAGTCGGCCAGGACGACTTCCTGTGCCCAGGCGGCGACCGGGCCGCCCATGACACCCGGAGGACCACCCGCGTGACCGTCGAGCTCCGCCACCACACCACCCTGACGCCCGAGGCCCGGCAGGACCTGCTGGACGTGTACACCGACGTACGGGCCCCGCTGCTGCACCTGCCGAACTACGGCGTCGCGGCGTTCCTCGAACGCCTCGACCGGCACGCCGCCGAGCCGGGCTTCGAACTCGTCCTCGGCCACGACGGCCGGACCGCGGTCGGATACGCCTACGGCAACACCGTCGACGCCGAGGACCCGTACTGGAAGCGCATGGCCGAGCCGCTGCCCGAGGGCTTCACCGGCACCCCGGTGGTGGCCCTCAAGGAGATCGGCGTCCGCTCCCCCTGGCGCGGCACCGGCACCGCCCGCCGGATCCACGACTCCCTGCTGGCGGCCCGTACCGAGACCCGGGTCACCCTGATGGTCAACCCGCTCGCCGGCGACGGCAAGGTCCGGCGGCTCTACGAGTCCTGGGGCTACCGGCCCTTCAACGTCCAGCGGCCGACGCCGGATTCGCCGCGATTGAGCGTGATGATCCGCCCGAACCACTGAATCCCGTGCAGCGGGCCCGCCGGTCGGGGAGTTCCCTGACCGACGGGCCCGCCGTACTGAGCCCCGCTACCGGGTCGACGCCGTCCGACCCCCGTTTACCAGCCGCCGGTGCCGATCTCGGTGCGGGAGCTCAGGCCCTTGCCGGTGCCCTTGTAGAGGTAGAGCTTTCCGGTCTCCCCCGGAGCGGACTCCACGGCCGCCAGGTCACCGATGCCGTCACCGGTGAAGTCCGCACCCGCGTAGTCGGAGATCCCGTTCCAACCGCCGTTGCCGATCTCCACCCGGTCCCCCAGACCGTGGCCCGTGCCCGGGTACAGCCACAGCTTCCCGGTGGACGTCTCGGTCGCGACCAGGTCGTCCTTGCCGTCCTTGTTCATGTCACCGGGGCTGACGATCTTGTTCATCCCGTTCCAGCCACCGGAACCGATCTCCACCCGCTTGCCCAGCGCCCCGCCGAGGCCCGGGTAGAGGAAGAGCTTCCCGGTGGAGTTCTCGCTCGCCACGACGTCGGCCACACCGTCGCCGTTGAAGTCGCCCACCGCGGTGTTGTTCATGCCGTTCCAGCCACCGCTGCCGAGCTCGATCCGGCCCTCGACGCCGTGGCCGTTGCCGGGGTAGAGCCACAGCTTGCCGGTCGACTTCTCGGTCGCCACGATGTCGTCCCCGCCGTCACCGTTCAGGTCGCCCACGGCCAGGTTGCTCATCCCGTTCCAGCCGCCGCTGCCGATCTCCACCCGGCTCTTCAGCGTCCCGGTCCCCGTGCCCGGGTACAGCCACAGCTTGCCGGTGGACACCTCCACCGCCACCAGGTCCTTCTTGCCGTCCCCGTTGAAGTCACCCGCCGTCAGGTTGGTCATCCCGGGGTCGGCCGGCCCGGCCGGGTACGGGTCGGCGTGGTCGGTCGAGAGCCCGGTGCCGGGGCTGCACGTCCAGGCGCCGGCGCCCTGGTCGGCGAGGATCTTCTCGGCGATCAGGATCTGTTCCTTCTTGGTCGCCTGGTGCGGGTAGGCCGCGTACTGGGTGCCGCCGTAGTGCTGCCAGTTGTACTCGGATATCTGCAGGCCGCCGTAGTAGCCGTTCCCGGTGTTGATGGACCAGTTGCCGCTGCTCTCGCAGGCGGCCACCTTGTCCCAGGTGCTGACGGACGCGGCGCCGGCCGTGCCGGCGAGGCCGAGAGGTGCGAGGCTCAGCGCGAAGACGGCAAGGCTCCTGCGCATACGGGTCTGTGCGGACATGGGTGTTCTCCCCCTGAAGTCGGTGCGGACGTACGTGGATTCGGGACTGCGCCGGTGCGCTTCGCGGCCTACCAGCCGCCGGAGCCGATCTCGGTGCGGGAGCTCAGGCCGTTGCCGGTGCCCTTGTAGAGGTAGAGCTTCCCGGTCTCGCCCGGGTCGGAGTCCACGGCCGCCAGGTCGCCGATGCCGTCACCGGTGAAGTCCGCGCCCGCGTAGTCGGAGATCCCGTTCCAACCGCCGTTGCCGATCTCCACCCGGTCACCCAGGCCGTGGCCCGTGCCCGGGTACAGCCACAGCTTCCCGGTGGACGTCTCGGTCGCGACCAGGTCGTCCTTGCCGTCCTTGTTCATGTCACCGGGGCTGACGATCTTGTTCATCCCGTTCCAGCCACCGGAACCGATCTCCACCCGGTCACCCAGACCACGGCCGTTGCCCGGGTACAGCCACAACTTCCCGGTCGAGTTCTCACTCGCCACGACATCGTCCTTGCCGTCACCGTTGAAGTCGCCGACCGCGGTGTTGTTCATCCCGTTCCAGCCACCGGAACCGATCTCCACCCGGTCACCCAGACCGTTGCCCGTCCCCGGGTACAGCCACAGCTTCCCCGTCGACTTCTCCGTCGCCACCACATCGTCCCTGCCGTCACCGTTCAGGTCACCGACGGCCAGGTTGCTCATCCCGTTCCAGCCGCCGCTGCCGATCAGCACCCGGCTCCCCAACGTGCCCGTCCCGGTGCCGGGGTACGACCACAGCTTCCCGGTCGACACCTCCACCGCCACCAGGTCCTTCTTGCCGTTCCCGTTGAAGTCACCGGCCGTCAGGTTGGTCATCCCGGGGTCGTTCACCGGCGCCTTGGCGGCGACGTCGACGTAGTTTCGGTCGATGTTGATGGTGGTCCCGCCGTGCGACTCCGTGACGTCGCCGGCGTACTGGTGGACGCGCTGGTGGTTGGACCAGTACCCCGCCGGGATGTAGCTGTCGTTGGTGTCCGCGGCGTTGTTCCAGTTCGCGGACCAGGCCACGTCGGGGCGGTCGAAGCTCGACGAGTTGTACGCGGCGGCCATGTCCTTGATCCCGCTGGAGGAGGAACTGTAGACACCGGAACGGAAGTTGAGCTCGTGCAGTCGGCCCGTCCAGCCCGACAGGTAGTTCAGCACGTTGGTGCGGTAGCCGGGCGCGTAGTCCTCCATGTCGGTGTAGAGCACCGTGCCGGTGGTGAAGCCCAGCCCCTTGGCCAGCTTGACGGCGGCCTCCGCCGCGGCTCGGCCCTGGCCCTCGGCGTCCGAGGAGGAGATCCCGGCGGCCTGGGTGCCCGCGTAGATGGGCAGCAGGTGCCAGCCGGCGCTGCTCTGCTGCGCCACCCACGACGCGGTGAGGTTGTTCTGCGCGCAGACCCGGGTCGGACCGCCGATGTAGATGCCCACGCCCCGGTAGGGCGAGGAGGCCCAGTCCGCCATCGCGCCGGAGGAGGGGGCGGCACAGGCGTCGAACGCCTTGCCGGTGTAGCCGGTGCTCGGCGTCGCCGACTCGGCCGCCGAGGTCGCACCGGGCGCGGCGAGGGCGCCGGGTACGGCCTTCGGGGGCTGCGGCACCGGGGCCGCGGTGGCGCCGGCGCCGATCGAGGCGGAGGCGAGGACGCTCTGCACCACGGCGGCGGACGCCCCGGCGTGACTGGCCGTCACGTAGACGCCGGCGCCCTCGAAGGCCACCCGCGCCTCCTGGCCGGCACTGTCCGGCAGGGTCGGGACGCCGCGCCCGGCGGGCACCGCGACGGTGGTGAGGTCGGCCCGCTCGGCAGCGCCGGCGAAGGTCTCGACGACCAGCGCGTCCGCCTTCTCCCCGATCAGGTGGGTCGGGCAGTTCTGGTCCGCGCCGGGGTGGCCGAGGTAGACGGTGTTCCGGTCGAGCCGGACGCAGGTGTCGGGCGCCTGGGCCAGGTCGACCACCGACCAGCTCGACGGCACCTGGAGCGAAAGACCTTGGTAGGTCACGGTCTTGACGCTCTGACCCGCTGCTGCAGGCTCGGCCGCCTGGGCGACCGGGGCCAGCGGCAGGACGGCGGTGAGGGCGCCGGCCGCCACGGCGAGCGAGGCGACACCCCTCAGACGGTGGTGGTTCACGGATCTCTCCAAGGAGACGGGCAGGGCGGAGCCGCCCGGGGACGGACCCGGGCAGGGCTGCACGCAGCGGGGCGGGGAAGGGTGAGCGGCGGGTGGGGGGTGGGCAGGGGTGGGCGGGGGCGGGCCCGCGCGGTGGTCGCGGACCCACCCCGGTTTCAGCGCCCGGCCGGGAGCGGCCGGTTGAGCCCGTAGGCGGTTACCAGCCGCCGTTGCCGATCTCGGTGCGGGAGCTCAGGCCGTTGCCGGTGCCCTTGTAGAGGTAGAGCTTCCCGGTCTCGCCCGGGTCGGAGTCCACGGCCGCCAGGTCGCCGATGCCGTCACCGGTGAAGTCCGCGCCCGCGTAGTCGGAGATCCCGTTCCAGCCACCGCTGCCGATCTCCACCCGGTCACCCAGGCCGTGGCCCGTGCCCGGGTACAGCCACAGCTTCCCGGTGGACGTCTCGGTCGCGACCAGGTCGTCCTTGCCGTCCTTGTTCATGTCACCGGGGCTGACGATCTTGTTCATCCCGTTCCAGCCACCGGAACCGATCTCCACCCGGTCACCCAGACCGCGGCCGTTGCCCGGGTAGAGGAAGAGCTTCCCGGTCGAGTTCTCACTCGCCACGACATCGTCCTTGCCGTCACCGTTGAAGTCGCCGACCGCGGTGTTGTTCATGCCGTTCCAGCCACCGGAACCGATCTCCACCCGGTCACCCAGACCGTTGCCCGTCCCCGGGTACAGCCACAGCTTCCCCGTCGACTTCTCCGTCGCCACGACGTCGTCCTTGCCGTCACCGTTCAGGTCACCGACGGCCAGGTTGCCCATCCCGTTCCAGCCGCCGCTGCCGATCTCCACCCGGCTCTTCAGCGTCCCGGTCCCAGTGCCGGGGTACGACCACAGCTTGCCGGTGGACACCTCCACCGCCACCAGGTCCTTCTTGTGGTCACCGTTGAAGTCACCGGCGGTCAGGTTGGTCATCCCGGGGTCGGACGGGCCGTCCTCGCGGATGGACTTGTTGCGCACCGGCACGAAGGTGCCGTAGCCGGGGTAGTACGGGTAGGGGATCTCGCGGTAGTGGACGCCGCTGCCGGTGAACTCGTAGCCCATGTAGTGGCTGGAGTCGGTCCACTTCTCGAACAGCACCACGTGGCCGCTGGCCCCGCTGTTGTCGTTGAGCAGCGCGTCGCCGGGCTTGAGGTCGCCCTTGCCGATGTTCTCGATGACGCCCCGCGGGCCGAAGGTGTCGGTGGTCAGCGAGTCGTCGAGCTTCCAGGCCATCGAGACGTAGCCCGAGCAGTCGGTGCGGTACCCGTTGTGCGAGCCGGTCCAGCTGTAGTCGAGGCCGATGCCGACCCAGGTCTTGGCGCGCTGGATCGCCTCGTGCCGGGTGACCGCGGGGGCCAGGACGGAGGCGACGGCCGACGATCCGTCAGCGGCGGGCGCCTGGGCGACCCCGACCGGCTGGCCGGCGCCACCGTACTCGCCGCCCGCGACCGAGGCGACGGCGGCGGGGGCCGGGTCGGCGGCGAACGCGGTGCCGCCCTGGACGAGCAGGCCGAGCAACAGCGAGCCGGCCAGGCCGACGGCGACGGCGGACGTACGGAGATAGGCCTTGCGGGACATGAATACTCCTGAAAAGGGCGTTCTGAGGACCGGTGCGGCGCAGCGGCGCCCGGATCACCGGAAGAGGGAGCGCCGGAGGAAACTCCGGCAGGAGGTGTGGACGGCCGTCAGCCGGCGAGCGAAAGGCGCCAGGACCGGAAGGCCGGAGACCGCGAGAGGGCGGTGGAACAGATGGCCAGCGAATGGGCGGGGGCGTTGTCGCCGCTTCCGCCGCTGGTGAAGAGGACGAGATCGATGGAGTCCTGACGGGCTCTCGACTGGACGTGCTCCAGGCCGCCGAAGGGATCGGCGTGGGCCCAGAGCACGTCCTTCAGGACATGGGCGTCGGCCGCGGTGGGCGGGCGCCGGTCGGGGCTCGTCAGGATGAGTCTGACAATGTGCATCGGGCTCGGTTCACGCGCCCGGCGCAGACGGCGGCGGTCACTTCTTGTTGTCCCAGCTGATGCTGCCCGGGTCGCCCAGGCCGGGCTTGCCGGTCCCGCCGTGCGCGTCGTCGCCCGTGCCGGGGTTGCCGGTGCCGGGGGTGCTGGTGCCGGGGTTGCTCGCCGCGGACACGCCCGCCGCGGTGACCGGCGTGGCGGCGGAGGCGGTGACGGCCGGAAGGGCGAGCGTGGCCAGTACTGCCGTAGCCGCGAGGACACCGGAGACGCGAGCGGTGATCCGCATGGAGAACAACCCCCTGGTTGATGGTCGGTCGGTTCGTCGGACGGACGGCGGCTGCTTCCCGCCGTCCCGCCGGCCCGGGGCTCGGGGCCCCTGCGGCTCGGTGATCCCTATCCTGCAAGCCCCGACCGGTGCTCCGGAAGGCTTGCCCTGCGGCAGCATCAGGTCTGGCAGCATGGCGCCACCCCAGCACCACCCCAGCCGACCCACCTGCCCCACCCGCCTCACCGACGGACCGTCAACTCTCCTTGCACACACATGTGCGAACTGTGAGAATCACGCAGACGGCCTTGACACCAGCTGGCCGCCTGCATCGCCGCGACCGGGGGGAATCGTGCTCGAAGTCCTGGGACTGGACCCGACGGCGGAAGCCGTCTACGCAGCCTTGCTGGTCGACCCCGGGTGCGGCGTCGCCGAGCTGTGCCGCCGGTTCGGCCTCTCCGAGTCCGCCGTCCGGGACGCCCTCGACCAGCTCGCGGACCTGACGCTGCTGCGCCCCTCCCAGGAGGTCTCCGGCGCGCTGCGCCCGGTCAGCCCGGCGGTCGGCCTGGAGGCCGTCATCCGCCGCCAGGAGGACGACCTCGCCCGCCGCCAGCAGGAGCTGGCCGCCAGCAAGGCCGCCGTGGCCCAGGCCGTCGCCGCCTACGCGGACCTGGTGCCCAACACCACCTCGGACGCCACCGAGCGCCTGGTCGGGATGGACGCCATCCAGGCCAAGCTCGAAATGCTGGCGCGCGGCCTCCGGGAGGAGTTCCTCGCCGCGATCTCGGGCGGGGCGCAGTCCCAGGCCAGCATGGACGCCGCCCGCCCGCTCGACCGGGACGCGCTGGAGCGCGGCGTCACCATGCGGACGCTGTACCAGGACAGCGTCCGCAACGACCAGGCCACCCACGCGTACGCCCAGTGGCTCACCGAGCTCGGCGGCCAGGTGCGGACGGCGCCCCTCCTGCCGCCGCGGCTGCTGGTCTTCGACCGGCACACCGCCGTCGTCCCGATCGACCCGGCCCGGACCCGGCTCGGGGCGCTCTGCACCAGCGAGCCCGGGCTGGTCGCCTCCCTCGTCGCCCTGTTCGAACAGGCCTGGTCCACCGCCGTACCGCTCGGCGCCGACCAGCCCACCCACCAGGACACCGGCCTCACTCCGGCCGAACGCGACCTGCTCCGGCTGCTCGGTACGGGCCTGACCGACGAGGCCGCCGGCAAGCGGCTCGGCATCTCGGTGCGCACCGTACGGCGCCAGATGTCCGCCCTCATGGAACGGCTCGACGCCGCCAGCCGCTTCGAGGCCGGCCTCAAGGCGGCGCAGCGCGGCTGGCTGTAGGGCCCGTCCTCGAACCCGCCGGTCAGGCGCCTCCCGGCTGCGGATGTCAGTGCCCGGGTGCAGACTCGCAGGTGGTCGGGAAGGGGCGTGCGCGCGTCCGACGGAACCGTTCCGGCCGCAACCGTTCCGGCCATGCCCGGTCACTCTGCGTCGAAGGGGTACCACTCCATGCTCACCACCGACTTCCCCACCGGCTCGCCCTGCTGGATCGACCTGGGCAGCCCGAACATCCCCGCCACTGCCGAGTTCTACGGCAAGGTCTTCGGCTGGACCTTCCAGGAGGTTCCCGGAACGGACGGCTACGGCTTCCTCCAGCTGGACGGCAAGACCGTCGGCGCGCTCGGCAACCTGGACGCGGGCGCGCGCTCGGCCTGGACGACGTACTTCCGCACCGAGGACGCGGACGCCACCGTGAAGGCCGTCGAGCAGGCCGGCGGCTCGGTCCGCGTCCCGCCGATGGACGTCATGGAGGAGGGCCGGTTCGCCCAGCTGACCGACCCGCAGGGCGCCGAGTTCGCGATCTGGCAGGCGGGCAACACCAAGGGCCTGGACGTGGTCTCGGAGGACGGCGCGCTGGTCTGGTCCGAGCTGCACACCTCCGGCCCGGAGGTGGCCTTCGCCTACTACGAGAAGCTGTTCGGCTGGCGGATGGAGAACTTCGAACCGTCCCCGGGCATGACCTACCGGGTGATCTCCACCGCCGAGGGGGACCTGCGGGCCGCCAGCTTCGGCGGCATCGCCCCGACGATGTCCCCGGAGCAGCCCTCCGCCTGGACGCCGTACTTCTCGGCCGCCGACGTGGACGCGGTGGTCGCCAGGGCGACGGCGGCCGGCGGTACGGTGCTGATGCCCGCCGCGGACGTGGAGAACGTCGGCCGGATCGCCTGGCTGGCGGACCCGAACGGCGCCCCGTTCGCCCTGATCCACGGCGAGCCGCAGGAATCCTGAGCGCGCACCGAGCAAACGCCGAGGGCCCGCGGTTCGCAGAACCGCGGGCCCTCGGCACAAGCACAGCTCACCGCACCGGGTGCCCGGCCTCCCGCAGCGCGTCCTTGACCTCGCCGATCCGCAGGTCGCCGAAGTGGAAGACGCTGGCGGCCAGCACCGCGTCCGCGCCCGCCTCGACGGCCGGGGCGAAGTCGGCGAGCTTGCCGGCCCCGCCGGAGGCGATGACCGGCACCGAGACGGCCTTGCGCACGGCCCGGATCATCTCCAGGTCGTAGCCGTCCTTGGTGCCGTCCGCGTCCATCGAGTTGAGCAGGATCTCGCCGGCGCCCAACTCGGCTGCGCGGCCCGCCCATTCGACGGCGTCGAGGCCGGTGCCCTGGCGGCCGCCGTGCGTGGTGACCTCGTACCCCGAGGGGGTCTCCACCCCGGCGGGGCAGCGCCGGGCGTCGACCGAGAGCACCAGCACCTGCCGCCCGAACCGCTGGGCGATCTCGCGGACCAGCTCCGGGCGGGCGATGGCGGCGGTGTTGACGCCGACCTTGTCGGCGCCGGCCCGCAGCAGCTTGTCCACGTCCTCGACGGCGCGGATGCCGCCGCCGACGGTGAGCGGGATGAAGACCTGTTCGGCGGTGCGGCGCACCACGTCGTAGGTGGTCTCGCGGTCGCCGGAGGAGGCGGTGATGTCGAGGAAGGTGAGTTCGTCGGCGCCTTCGGCGTCGTAGAGCTTGGCCATCTCGACCGGGTCGCCGGCGTCGCGCAGGTTCTGGAAGTTGACGCCCTTGACCACCCGCCCGGCGTCGACGTCCAGGCAGGGGATGACACGTACTGCGAGGGTCACGGCTGTTCGCCTTCCAAGACTTCCAGGGTCTTTGCCAGCCCGGATCGGTAGGCGTCGAGCTCGATCTCGACCATCATCCGGGAGTCGATCAGTCCCTCGACCACCACCATGGTGGCCACCGGGCGTGCGGCGTCGAAGAGCTCGCGGTGGGCGCGGCCCACTTCCTCGGCGTCGCGGACGTGGGTGATGTACATCCGGGTGCGGACCACGTCGTCCGCGGTCAGACCGTACGCGGCCAGGGCCTTGAGGCCGACGCCGAACGCGGCGAGGGTCTGCCGGTACGGGTCGCCCTCGTGCTCGATGTGGCCGTCCACCCAGGCGGTGGAGCCGGCCACGTGCACGTGGTCACCGGCGGCGACGGCCCGGGAGTAGCCGAACTCCTCCTCCCAGGGGGAGAAGCCACCCACCCGACCCGCCACGACCTGCCCGCGCACGATCCGACCTTCGGTCATCCGGAAACCGCCTCCAGGGCCTCTTCGAGGGTGAACTTCTGCTCGTAGAGTGCCTTGCCCACGATGGCGCCCTCGACACCCACCTCGACCAGACCCGCGATGGCCCGCAGGTCGTCCAGCGAGGAGACGCCGCCGGAGGCGACCACCGGGCGGTCGGTGGCGGCGCAGACGTCGCGCAGCAGCTGCAGGTTGGGGCCGGTCAGGGTGCCGTCGCGGTTGACGTCGGTGACGACGTAGCGGGCGCAGCCCTCCGCGTTCAGCCGGTCCAGCACCTCGAAGAGCTGGCCGCCGTCGCGGGTCCAGCCGCGGCCGCGCAGGGTGGTGCCGACGACGTCGAGGCCGACGGCGATCTTGTCGCCGTGCTCGGCGATGGCCTTGGCGACCCACTCGGGGGCCTCCAGGGCGGCGGTGCCCAGGTTGACGCGGGTGCAGCCGGTGGCGAGCGCGCGGGCGAGCGACTCGTCGTCGCGGATGCCGCCGGACAGCTCGACCTTGATGTCCAGCTGGCCGGTGACCTCGCGCAGCAGCTCGTAGTTCGAGCCGGTGCCGAAGGCGGCGTCGAGGTCGACCAGGTGCAGCCACTCGGCGCCCGCGTTCTGCCAGGCGAGGGCGGCGGCCAGCGGCTCGCCGAAGGAGGTCTCGGTGCCAGAGGCGCCCTTGACCAGGCGGACGGCCTGGCCGTCGCGGACGTCGACGGCGGGCAGCAGCTCAAGGCTCATCAGTAACAACTCTCAGACGCTCAGAGGGTGTTGACCCAGTTGGTCAGCAGGGCGGCGCCGGCGTCGCCGGACTTCTCGGGGTGGAACTGGGTGGCCCACAGCGGGCCGTTCTCGACGGCGGCGACGAACGGCTGCCCGTGCGTGGCCCAGGTGACCAGCGGCGGGTTGATCCGCGCGCTGTGGGTCTCCAGCTCCCAGTGCCGCACGCCGTAGGAGTGCACGAAGTAGAAGCGGGTGTCCGGGTCGAGGCCGGCGAACATCCGGCTGCCCTCGGGGACGTCCACGGTGTTCCAGCCCATGTGCGGGACGACCGGGGCCTCCAGCGGCTCGACGGTGCCGGGCCACTCGTCGCAGCCGGGCGTCTCCACGCCGTGCTCGACGCCCTTCTCGAAGAGGATCTGCATGCCGACGCAGATGCCCATGACCGGGCGGCCCCCGGCGAGGCGGCGGCCGACGATCCAGTCCCCGCGGACGGACTTCAGCCCGCGCATGCACGCCTCGAAGGCGCCCACGCCGGGGACGAGCAGGCCGTCCGCGGCCATCGCGGTGTCGTAGTCGGAGCTGACCGTGACGTTCGCCCCGGTCCGCTCCAGGGCGCGCTGCGCCGAGCGGAGGTTGCCGGAGCCGTAGTCGAGGACGACGACGTTCTTGCCCATGTTCAGGTGTCCAGTCTCTCTACTACGGGCTTCACAGGCGCATGAGGCCCGAGGCCAGGCACATCACGGAGCCGAAGGCCAGCACCAGGATGACGCTCTTCGAGTGCTTCTGCTTCCAGAAGGAGATCACCCCGCCGGCCAGGAAGAGGCCGACGAAGATGAGGATCATCGCGGTGTTGTTCACAGCGCACCCTTGGTCGAGGGGAGGATGCCGGCCGCGCGCGGGTCGCGCTCGGAGGCGTAGCGCAGCGCCCGGGCGAGCGCCTTGAACTGGCACTCCACGATGTGGTGGGCGTTGCGCCCGTACGGCACGTGGACGTGCAGGGCGATCTGCGCCTGAGCCACGAAGGACTCCAGGATGTGCCGGGTCATCGTGGTGTCGTAGCTGCCGATCATCGGCGCCATGTTCTCGGGCTCGGTGTGCACCAGGTAGGGCCGGCCGGAGAGGTCCACGGTGACCTGGGCGAGCGACTCGTCCAGCGGCACCGTGCAGTTGCCGAAGCGGTAGATGCCGACCTTGTCGCCGAGGGCCTGCTTGAAGGCGGCGCCGAGCGCGAGGGCGGTGTCCTCGATGGTGTGGTGGGTGTCGATGTGCAGGTCGCCGTCGGTCTTGACGGTGAGGTCGAACAGACCGTGCCGGCCGAGCTGGTCGAGCATGTGGTCGTAGAAGCCGACGCCCGTGGAGATGTCGGTCTTGCCGGTGCCGTCGAGGTCTATCTCGACCAGGACGGAGGTCTCCTTGGTGGTGCGCTCGACGCGTCCGATGCGGGACATGGGGGGTTAGAGCTCCTTGATCACTGTACGGACGGCGTCCAGGAAGGCGTCGTTCTCGGCGGGGGTGCCGGCGGTGACGCGCAGCCACCCGGGCACGCCGTTGTCCCGGACCAGGACGCCCTGGTCGAGGATGGCCTGCCAGACGGCGTGGGTGTCGGCGAAGCGGCCGAACTGGACGAAGTTGGCGTCCGAGTCGGTGACCTCCAGGCCGAGTCCGCGCAGCGCCTCGACCAGCCGGTCGCGCTCCTCCTTGAGCCGGCCGACGTACCCGAGGAGGGTGTCGGTGTGCTCCAGGCAGGCCAGCGCGGTGGCCTGGGTGACGGCGGACAGGTGGTACGGCAGGCGCACCAGCTGGACGGCGTCCACCACGGCCCGGTCGGCGGCCAGGTAGCCCAGGCGCAGCCCGGCGGCGCCGAAGGCCTTGGACATGGTGCGGCTGACCACCAGGTTGGGGCGGCCCTCGATCAGCGGCAGCAGCGAGGCGCGGTGCGAGAACTCGACGTACGCCTCGTCCACCACGACCAGGCTGGGCCGGGCGGCCTGGGCGGCCTCGTACAGCCGCAGCACGGTGTCGGCCGCGACCGCCGTCCCGGTCGGGTTGTTCGGCGAGCAGATGAACACCACGTTGGGCTTGTGCTCGGCGATGGCGGCGAGCGCGGCGTCGACGTCGATGGTGAAGTCGTCGTTGCGCGGGCCGGAGATCCAGGCGGTGCCGGTGCCGCGGGAGATCAGCGCGTGCATCGAGTACGAGGGCTCGAAGCCGAGCGCGCTGCGGCCGGGGCCGCCGAAGGTCTGGAGGAGCTGCTGGAGCACCTCGTTGGAGCCGTTGGCGGCCCACACCTGCTCGCGGACGACCGGGAAGCCGGTGGTGCGGGTGAGGTACGCCGCGAGCCCGGTGCGCAGCTCGACCGCGTCCCGGTCGGGGTAGCGGTTGAGGTTCCGGGCGGCCTCGGCGACGCGCTCGGCGATCCGGGCCACCAGCTCCTCGGGCAGCGGGTACGGGTTCTCGTTGGTGTTCAGCTGGACGGGGACGTCCAACTGCGGCGCGCCGTACGGGGACTGGCCGCGCAGCTCGTCCCGGATCGGAAGGTCGTCGATACGGGTCGTACGAGTCGGCTGAGTCACGATCCCGGCACCGTCCAGTCGAAGCGGGCCTTGATGGCGTCCCCGTGGCCGGGCAGGTCCTCCGCGTCGGCCAGGTTGACGACGTGCGCGGCGACGTCCGCCAGCGCGTCCCGGTCGTACTCGACCACCTGGACGCCGCGCAGGAAGGTCTGCACCGACAGTCCGGAGGAGTGGCAGGCGCAGCCGCCGGTGGGCAGCACGTGGTTGGAGCCGGCCGCGTAGTCGCCCAGCGAGACCGGGGTCCAGCGGCCGATGAAGATCGCGCCCGCGTTGACGACCCGGGCGGCGACCGCGTGCGGGTCGCGGGTCTGGATCTCCAGGTGCTCGGCCGCGTAGGCGTTGACCACGGCGAGGCCCTGGGTCAGGTCGTCGACCAGGATGATGCCGGACTGCTTGCCGCCCAGCGCCTCGGCGACCCGCTCGCTGTGCTTGGTCCTGGCGACCTGCACGGCCAGCTCGGCCTCGACGGCGTCGGCCAGCGCCGGGGAGTCGGTGACCAGCACCGAGCCGGAGGTCGGGCCGTGCTCGGCCTGGCTGATCAGGTCGGCGGCGACGTCACTCGGCAGCGCGCTGTCGTCGGCGAGGACGGCGATCTCGGTCGGGCCGGCCTCGGAGTCGATGCCGATCCGCCCGGCGAAGTAGCGCTTGGCGGCGGCCACGTAGATGTTGCCCGGGCCGGTGACCATGGTGACCGGCGCGCACTCCTCGGTGCCGAGGGCGAACATGGCGACCGCCTGGGCGCCGCCGACGGAGTAGACCTCGTCCACGCCGAGCAGCGCGCAGGCCGCCAGGATCGTCGGGTGCACCCGGCCGCCGAACTCCTTCTGCGGCGGCGAGGTGACCGCGATGCCGCGCACGCCCGCCTCCTGGGCCGGCACCACGTTCATCACGACGGAGGACGGGTAGACGGCCAGCCCGCCCGGCACGTACAGGCCGACCCGCTCGACCGGCACCCAGCGCTGGGTGACCGTGCCGCCCGGCACCACCTGGGTGGTGTGCCCGGTGCGGCGCTGGTCCGCGTGCACGGCGCGGGCCCGGCGGATCGACTCCTCCAGTGCGGCGCGCACCTTCGGGTCCAGCGTCTCCAGGGCCTCGATCAGCTGCTCGGCCGGGACGCGGGTGGACTCCAGGCGGACGCCGTCGAAGCGCTCGGTGATCTCGATCAGCGCCTCGACGCCGCGATGGCGTACGTCCTCCGCGATCGGCCGCACCTTCTCCAGGGCGGCCGCCACGTCGAACTCGGCACGGGGCAGCAGGTCACGCGGGTCGTCCAGCGAGCCGCGGAGGTCGATTCGAGAGATCACGCCACCCAGTGTAAGGAGTGGCCGGAATCGCTGGTCCCGCATTTCAGTCCGTGATACGAAAGGCGAGACGACCGGGGGACGGGGGAAACCATGGCGGAGCGTGCTCCGGAGGGCTGGACGGATACCGAGCGTGAGCTCTGGGAGGCCTACCGCCAGGGGGAGATCCTGGACCGCCGCAGCGGCGAGCAGGACACCGACGACGCCTTCGGCAGCGCCGTCTGGGGTCCCGACCGCACCGTCCGCGCCGAGGTGCTGGCCCAGCTGCTGCTGGCCGGCCCCCGGCCCGCCCCCGGGCGGGTCGCCTCGCTGCGGATGAGCGGGGTGCTGGTCACCGGCGCGCTCAACCTGGCCGGCGGCGCCATCGGCGACTACGTCGAACTCCACGACTGCCGCTTCGAGCACAAGATCCTGATCTCCGAGGCGGCGGCCTCCACGCTGCGCTTCGTGAACTGCCTGATCCCCCGCCTGGAGGCCTCCCGGCTCACCACCACCGGCGACCTCCACCTGGCCCGCTGCCGCGTCCCGGACGGCATGCGGCTCACCGACGCCCGGATCGGCACCGACCTGCTGCTCAACCAGACCGCCGTCGGCGGCGACCGCCACGGCCGCGCCGTCTCCGCCGACGGGATCACCGTCAACCAGGACTTCGAGGCCGAACGCCTGGAGACCCGGGGCGAGTTGAGCATACGCACCGCCCGGATAGGCGGCCGGCTCTCGCTGCGCGGCGCCCAGCTGCACGCCGACCGGGCGCACAACCGCACCTGCCTCAACGCCGTCCGGGTCACCGTCGGCCACACCCTCTACCTGACCGGCTCCGCCGACCAGGGCTGGGCCGGCTCCCGCGGCTACTACGGCTCCGGCTACGGCGAGTACGCCGCGCCGGACGGCCCCGTCACCCCCTTCCGGGCCTTCGGCCGGGTGCGGCTGTCCGACAGCCGCTTCGACGGCGCCTGCCTGATCTCCGGCGAGTTCCACCTGGAGGATGACGACGAGGTCTCGCTGCGCCGCATCCACACCCCCGAACTGCGCTTCACCTGCAAGTACCGCCCCACCGGCACCGTCGCGCTGACCCGCGCCCGGGTCGGCAACCTGGTCGACACCCCGGACGCCTGGCCGCAGGGCAAGCACCTGGGCCTCACCGGCTTCGTGTACGAGAACCTGCGCCCGGTCGAGGCCTTCGGCGTCCGGGAGCGGATCGCCTGGCTGGAGGGCTCCTCGGTCGACTTCCAGCCCGAGTCCTACGAGCAGCTGGCCGCCGCCCTGCGCCGCGACGGCGCCGACGACGACGCCCGCGAGGTGCTGTACGCCAAGCAGCGCCGGCGCCGCCGGACCCTGCCGCTGCCCGCCCGGATCTGGGGCGCCGTCCAGGACGCCAGCGTCGGCTACGGCTACCGCCCGGGCCGGGCAGGCCTGTGGCTGCTGCTCGCCTGGATGCTCGGCAGCCTCTGGTTCGCCACCCACCCGCTGGACCCGCTCAAGGCCGACGAGCGCCCGCACTGGAGCCCGGTGCTGTACACCCTCAACCAGCTGCTGCCGATCGTGGACCTCAACCAGGGCGGCTGGAACCCGGGCGGCCTCTCCCAGTGGATCTCCGCCTCCCTGGTGGTCATCGGCTGGCTGCTCGCCTCCACCGTCGTCGCCGGCGCCACCCGCATGCTCCAGCGCGGGTGAGCCGGTCGGGATCCGGGTCGTGACCGTTCGGCCCGTTATCCGCGCGACAAGGCCCCCGTCCGGGGAACTACGCTGTCCGCCGTGACAGAACGGCTGCCGCTCTTCCCGCTGAACACCGTGCTCTACCCGGGCCTGGTGATGCCCCTGAACGTCTTCGAGGAGCGCTACCGCCGTCTCGTCGCCGATCTGCTCGAACAGTCCGAGGACGCCCCGCGGCGCTTCGGCGTGCTCGCGATCAAGGACGGCCGCGAGGTCGCCCCGGTCCGGCCCGAGGAGGGCCCGGCCGGTCCGCTGGACGGCCTCGGCACCGCCACCGGCGACCCACTCGAAGCGCTCTTCCCCATCGGCTGCATCGCCGACGTCGCCTCGGTCCAGCACCAGCCGGACGGCCGCTACGAGCTCCTGGTCACCGGCACCACCCGGTTCCGGCTCCTCTCGGTGGACACCTCCGGCCCGTACCTGACCGGCGAGATCGAGCCGATCGAGGAGCAGCCCGGCGAGGGCTCCGGCGCCCTGGCCGCCGAGGTCGAGCGGGCGTTCCGGGTCTACCAGAAGCGCCTCGCCGGCGCCCGCGAGGCGAGCACGGTCGGCCGCCAGGAGCTGCCCGACGACCCGCAGGTGCTCTCCTACCTGGTCGCCGCCGCCTCGGTGTTCGAGACCCCGCTCAAGCAGCAGCTGCTCGCCGCCCCGGACACCGCCCAGCGCCTGCGCACCGAACTCGACCTGCTGCGCCGCGAGACCGCCGTGCTCACCTGGCTCCCCTCGCTGCCCGCCGTCGACCTCACCCGCCAGTCCTTCAGCCCCAACTGAACAGCCCCGACCGAACAGCCCCGATCGAACAGCCCCGGCACAGCCCCGAAACAGCCCGGACCGCCCCAGGAGCCCGAGGACCCCCGCATGGCCAAGAAGACCAAGAAGGGCGGCCAGGGCACGCCCGCCACCGTCGCCCTGGAGACCGCCGCCGTCGCCTTCACCGTGCACGCCTACGACCACGACCCGGCGGCCGCCTCCTACGGCGGCGAGGCGGCCGAGGCCCTGGGCGTGGCCGCGGAGCGGGTCTTCAAGACCCTGGTCGCCGACGTGGACGGCACCCTCACCGTCGGCGTCGTCCCGGTCGCCGGACAGCTCGACCTCAAGGCCCTGGCAGCCGCCGTCGGCGGCAAGCGCGCCACCATGGCCGACCCGGCCGCCGCCGAACGCAGCAGCGGCTACGTCCGCGGCGGCATCTCGCCCCTGGGCCAGCGCCGCCCCCTGCGTACCGTCATCGATGCGAGCGCCCTGACCCACCCCACCGTCTACGTCTCGGCCGGCCGCCGCGGCCTGGAGGTCGAACTCTCCCCCACCGACCTCATCACCCTCACCCGGGGCCACACCGCCCCCATCGCCCGCTGACCCCACGTTCCTCGGGTCAGCGGAGTCCCCGGGGTCAGCGGAGTCCCCGGGGTCAGCGGAGTCCCCCCGGGGTCAGCGGGGTCCTCAGGCGCGCGCGGAACTGCGCGAAGCCGAAGGCCCCCGCCCGCCCCCGCCCCTGCTCAGTGCCCGCTACCGCCTTCCGGCCCCGGCCCCGGCTCGACCTGCGGCCCCACCGGAGCCTGCCCCGCCGGCACGCCCCAGTACGGCGGCGGGTCCTCCTCCCGCTTCCCGAACGCCGCCGACACGGCCAGCAGCACCACCATCGCCGCCATCGGCCACACCAGCAGCGCGCCCAGCGCTCCCAGGTCGATGCTCGCGTCGAAGTGCCCGCCGTTGCCGACCCGCCGGGCCTCGCCGATCAGGTCGTTGCTCGGCCCGAGCCAGCGCCCGATCCGCCAGGCGCCCATCGACCCGAGCAGCCCGCCGACGGCCAGCCCCAGGGCGACGGCGATCCCGCCGCCGCGGCGCCGGGTCACCAGGAAGGCGCCGAGCGCGGTCAGGATCCCGGCGCCCAGGCCGATGAGCACGAACACCGCGTCGGCCCCGGCCCGCTGCTCGCCCTCGGGGTCGACGTAGAGGATCCGGTCCCCGTCCACCACCAGCGGCACCTTCGGCGCCAGCCAGGCCCACAGCCCGGCCATCACCAGTCCGACCAGCAGGCAGGCGAGGACCACGCCCGCCCCGAGCCGTACCTCCGGCAGCAGTCGCTGCGCCAGTGAGGTCCCCTGCCCCTCCGACCCGTCCGACGCGACGGGCGCGACGGGTGCGTCGGGCCCCAGCCCCTGCGGAGCCGCATACGGGTCGGACACGGGCGTGGCGTCCGGTCCCGCCTGCACATCGGTGTGGGCGGGATCCGGAGGTGTGTTCGGTACGGTCACAGGCCCCATCGTTTCACGACCGCCCTCGGAACGACCCCACCACCCGGACGGCCCTCACCACCCACCGGGCCCCTACCGCGCGACCGCCCGCCGGTACGCCCAGGTGGCCACCGTCAGCGAGACCACGCCCACTCCTGCGCAGACCCCCAGGTCGGCGAGCACCATCGCCCAGTCCGGGTCCGGCGCGAAGGTCCGCGCGAAGGCCTCCACCCCGTACGTGGAGGGCAGCAGGTCCCGCAGCCACTGCACCGGCTGCGGCAGGTGGTCCACCGGCAGCACGCCGAGCAGCAGCGCGGCCGACATCCCGAGCTGCCCGAGCATCGTGGCGATCTCCTGCCGCGGCGCCAACAGCCCGCAGGCCGCCCCCAGCCCCGACAGCGCGGCCCCGGCCAGCGGCACGACCGCCAGCAGCACCCACAGCTGCCCGAGCGGCAGCCCGAACATCACCGCCCCGAGGGCAGCCGTGAGGACGGTCCCGGGCAGGGTGAAGGAGGCGTACGCGGCGGCCGCGCCCAGCACCACCGAGGCGGGCGGCACGGGCAGCGTGGCGTAGTGGTCGAGGCCGCCGGTGGCCCGCAGCTTCCCGAAGTACTGGGCGAGCAGGTTCAGCGCGACGAACGCGACCACCAGCACGCTCGACCCGGCGACCACCGACCGCGCCGCCGTGGACTGCCCGGCGTCCACGACGCCCCGCATCATCACCAGGATGCCGACGGACTGGAAGGTGGCGACGAACAGCAGCGGGATCCGCGCGACCCGCGCCCGGGCGAGCTGCGCCCGGTACACGGCGGCGAGGGCCGGCAGCAGCCGGGCGGCGGGGGCGAGCGGGGCGGGCCCGGCCGTGGTCGGTTCGGTCCGGGGCGGCGCCGAGAGCAGGGTCACTTGGCGAGTCCTCCGTGGCGGCCGCCCAGCTTGAGGTAGGCGTCCTCAAGGCTCGGGGTGGCGAGGGTGAAGTCGTCGAGCGCGGCGAAGGCCGGGCCGGTGGTGACGGCGGCGACGAGTTCGCGGGCCTGCTCGGGGGTGGTGCGGACGGTCCAGCGGCGCCCGGTGCACTCGGCCCGGTCGCGCAGGGCGGCGACGGCGGGCACGCCGACCGGCGCCTCGTCCCGCCAGACCAGGTCGAGCCGGACGTCCCCGTCCACCAGGGCCTTGAGCCCGCCGGGCGTGTCGCAGGCGATCACCCGGCCCTCGTCGATCACGGCGACCCGGTCGAGCACCGTCTCCGCCTCGATCACGTTGTGGGTGACCAGCAGCACGGTCGTCCCGCGCTCGGTGCGCCGCCGGTCGACGGCGCGCCACACCGCCCGCCGGGCGACGGGGTCCATACCGGTGGTCGGCTCGTCCAGGACGAGCAGCTGACGATCCCCGACCAGGGTGGCCGCGAAGCAGGCGAGCCGTCGCTGCCCGCCGGACAGCTTGGCGAGCGGCCGCTGTGCGATCGCGGTCAGCCCGAGTTCGTCCAGGACGTCGGCGGCCGCGCTGCGGGCCTGTGCCCGGCCGAGGCCGCGCAGCCGCCCGGTGGTCTCGGCGGCCAGCGCCACGGTGAGCTCGTCGAGGGCGGTGGACTCCTGCCCGAGGTAGCCGAGCAGTCGGGCGGCCCGGTCGGGGTGGCGCACGATGTCGTGGCCGAGCAGTTCGACGGAGCCCGCGTCGGGGCGCAGCAGTCCGGTGATCTGGCGGACCAGGGTCGACTTCCCGGCGCCGTTGGGCCCGAGCAGCCCGAAGATCTCGCCCTGTCGGACGGTGAGGCTGATCCCGTCGTTGGCCCGGATCTCGGTGGCGGCGGCGCCGCGCCCGCTGCGGTAGGTCCGGACGAGGTCGCGCACGGCTACGCACGGCGGGGTTTCCTCGGGTGCTGGCCCGGCCGTCTCACTCACGACCGAAGACTCTACGCGCTCATACGGGCGAACCGGACAAGGGGGCCTGACCAGCGGGAGCGGCGGCCGGCCGCACCCCACGTCCGGACGCGGCGCGGTCGTCGCCTCAGTCGTCCACGACCATCGATCCGCCCGGCACCTGCGCCGCCAGCTCCTTCCAGAACCCGGCCCGGATGGCGTAGCGGTCGTGCTCGTCGATCTGGTCGTCCTTGTGCGCGAGCAGCCCGAAGCGGGCGGCGTAGCGCAGCAGCTCGCCGTCGACGCGGTGCGGGATGCGCGGGTAGTCGGGCCACAGGACGGTGAGGCGTTCGGGATCGCCGATCCGCTCGCTCCAGCGGCGGGCGAAGACCTGCCCGACCTCGTGGGCGTCGCCGCCGATGGAGGTGATGTCCTCCTCGCGGTCGGCCCAGCGCTGTTCGGCGGTGGTGAGCTGGGCGAGCGTGGGCAGGTTGTCGCCGGCGGTGACGGCGGGTTCGGGGGTGGGCCGGTCGACCCAGCCGCGGTCGGAGGACCAGCGCAGCACCGGCCCGGCCTGGGCGACGGCGCCGTTGGCGGAGTGGCCGTTGACGCCGCTTCCGTTGACGGCGTGCCCGTTGAGGCCGCTTCCGTTGGCGGCGTGCCCGTTGAGGCCGTGCCCGGTGGCCACCGGGGTGATCGGGGTGACCGAGGAGGGCCGCTCGGCCAGGTCCTTCGGCGTGGGGACGACCTTGAGCGCGGCCGCGGGCTGCGGCCGTCCGTCGGCGGGGGCGGTGTCGGCCGGGGCGGCGGCCGCCGGGCGGACGGTGGGCGGCACCCCGGCGGGCACCCCGTTCGGCACCCCGTTCGGGAGCGCCGCCGGCACCACGCTCGGCGCGGCCGGCGGGGCGGCGAGGATCTTGGCGATCTCCTGCCGGGCCCCGGCCCCGGGGGCGGGGAAGAGGTTGGCGGTGTCCCGCAGCGAGAAGGACCCCTCGATCCACTCGCGGTCCAGGACCCGCCGTTCGTCGGCCTCGCCGACCAGGTCCTCGGACTGGTTGAAGTCGCCGTCGGCGGCCTGCAGCGCCCACAGGTGGACGGCGACGCCGTGTTCCTTGGCGGTCATCATGCCGGGCAGCAGGTCGCCGTCCCCGGTGATCAGTACGACGTCGGCGCAGGCGCGGTTGCGGGCGAGTTCGGAGAGTTCGGCGTGCATCGCGGCGTCGACGCCCTTCTGCACCCAGCGCCCCTCGGCCCGGGTGAGCGCGCCGAGCCGTACGGTGACGCGGGGCAGGACGCGCAGCCGTCGGTGCTCGGGCATCGGGCGCCGGTCGGGCGCGGCGTCGAACCAGTAGATGCGCAGCAGTGGCAGCCCGGTCTCGGCCTCGGCGCGTTCGCGCAGCGCGGCGATCAGGGCCGTGTGGTCGACCGTGACCTTGGAGCGGGACGGGTCTCCGGCGAGCAGGCTGGCGGCGGCGCCCAGCAGGTATCCGGCGTCCACCAGGACGACACATCGGTCCATCGCGCACCTCTTCTCGCTTGCCCTCGGGATCAGTGGGTGGATCGATTCGGAGAGGGCGACACGCCCGCCGTCCGGGCGTGCCGAGGTGAGGGGCCCCCGTCGTCGCCCGATCGTTGGGTCACCTTTTACCCGGGGTTCGCCTGCCGAACCTTGCCGGATGTCCCGGTACCGCAACAGCCGCCCCAACGAACCGCAAAGGAACGCGAAGGCGGGCCCCGTTCAACGACGGAGCCCGCCCCTGGTCACGCAGCGGTACGACGGCCCTCGGGCCCTCGGACCGGGGCTCGGGTGCCTCAGCCCTTGAGCTCGGCGGCCACCAGCTCGGCCAGCTGGACGGCGTTGAGCGCGGCGCCCTTGCGCAGGTTGTCGTTCGAGACGAACAGCGACAGGCCGTTCTCCACGGTCTCGTCCACCCGGATGCGCCCGACGTAGCTCGGGTCCTGGCCGGCGGCCTGCAGCGGGGTGGGGATGTCGGACAGCTCGACGCCGGGGGCGCCGGACAGCAGCTCGACGGCACGCTCCGGGCTGATCGGGCGCTCGAAGCGGGCGTTGATCTGCAGCGAGTGGCCGGAGAAGACCGGGACGCGCACGCAGGTGCCGGCGACCTTCAGGGCGGGAATGCCGAGGATCTTGCGGCTCTCGTGGCGGAGCTTCTGCTCCTCGTCGGTCTCGTTGGAGCCGTCCTCCACGATGGAGCCGGCCAGCGGCACCACGTTGAAGGCGATCGGGCGCTTGTACACCTTGGGCTCGGGGAACTCGACCGCGGAGCCGTCGTGGGCGAGGCCGGCAGCGCCGTCGATGACCTTGGCGGCCTGGTCCTGCAGCTCGGCGACGCCGGCGACGCCGCTGCCGGAGACGGCCTGGTAGGTGGAGACGACCAGCGCGGCCAGGCCGGCCTCCTCGTGCAGCGGGCGCAGCACGGGCATGGCGGCCATGGTGGTGCAGTTCGGGTTGGCGATGATGCCCTTGGGGCGGTCCGCGATGGCCTCCGGGTTGACCTCGGAGACGACCAGCGGGACCTCGGGGTCGCGGCGCCAGGCGGAGGAGTTGTCGATGACGACGGCACCGGCGGCGGCGACCTTGGGGGCCAGGGCCTTGGAGGTGGAGCCGCCGGCCGAGAAGATCACGATGTCCAGGCCGGTGTAGTCGGCCGTGGCCGCGTCCTCGACGGTGATCTCGGTGCCCTGCCAGGGCAGGGTGCGCCCGGCCGAACGTGCCGAGGCGAACAGTCGCAGCTGCTCCACCGGGCCGAGTCCACCAGGAAGTCCTGCGCGCTCCGCCAGGATCTCGCGAACCACGGCGCCGACCTGGCCGGTGGCACCGACAATGCCGATCTTCATTTCCGACTACTCCTCTGAATGGTCCTGTCTACAGCCGCACTCCGCCCATCATGCCTTGTCACGCGGGTGGTGCGACCTGGTATTCCACGGTGTGAGAGCGACGACGGACGAACCTAGTGGTCCAGACCATTCACCAGCGCCAGCGCAGCCCCCACCTCCGCCTCCCCCGCCGGCAGCAACGGCAACCGCACATCCGGCGTCGGAATCCGCCCCTGGGCGTGCAGCACGCCCTTGGTCACCGCCGGGTTCGGCGCCGTGAACGCCGCCAGCGCCAGCCGGGTCAGCCGGTGCCCGAGCGCCCGCGCCCGGTCCGCGTCCCCGGCCTGCCAGGCCTGCGCCAGCTCCACGAACCGGGCGGTGGCCAGCTGGGCGGAGGCGAGGATGCCCCCGGCCGCACCGAGCGCCAGCGCCGACGACAGGTAGGCGTCCTCGCCGGTGAGGAAGGCGAAGCCCTCGGGGGCGTCGGCCAGCAGTTCCACGCTCGCCTGGTCCAGCCCGCCGGTCGCGTACTTGACGCCCACCACCCCGTCGATCGCGGCGAGTTCGCGCAGCGCCGCGGCGGAGAGCTCCTGCCCGGTGCGGTACGGGATGTGGTAGACGAGCAGCGGCAGCGGGCTGCTCGCGGCCAGCGCCCGGAAGTGCGCGACCGTCCCCGCCTCGCCGGGCCGTACGAACGACGGGACGGTGACCAGCGCGGCCGCCGTGCTCGGCACCCGGGCGGCGAGCACGTCCAGCGCCTCGGCGGTCGCCCGGGTGTCGCCGCCGAAGGCGCCGACGATCAGCTGCGCCCCGCGCCCGGCGCAGGCGGCCGCCGCGACCTCCACCACCGCGTCCCGCTCCTCGGCCGTCAGCGCGGCCGGCTCCCCGGTGGTGCCGAGCGCGACCAGCCCGGCCGCACCGGCGTCCAGCGCCTCGTGCGCGATCTTCTCCAGCGCGTCCAGCGCGACCGTGCCGTCGGCGGCGAAGGGAGTGACCAGGGGGACGTAGATGCCCTTGAGTTCCGTGCGTTCCATGCCCACGATCCTGCGGTCGGCGGACCGGCCGGGTCCAGTTCACATTTCCGACGCTTCTCGTAAGCTGAGCCGATGCTCGACGTCCGACGCCTGCGCCTGCTGCGCGAACTCGCTCACCTCGGCACCATCGCGGCCGTCGCCGAGGCGCTGTCCTTCAGCCCTTCGGCGGTGTCCCAGCAGCTGTCCGTCCTGGAGAAGGAGGCCGGCGTCCCCCTGCTGGAACGCACAGGCCGGCGGGTTGCCCTCACCCCGGCCGGGCGCGGCCTGGTCCGGCACGCCGAGTCGGTGCTCGCCCTGCTGGAGCAGGCCGACGCCGAACTCGCCCACGCCAAAAAGGGGTTGGCCGGCCCGCTGCGGATCGGCACCTACCCCTCGGCGGCCCGCGCGATCATCCCCGCCCTGCTCGCCGAACTGGCCGGCTGGCACCCGGGGCTGGAGCCGATGGTCACCGAGGTCGACCCGGCCGCCGTCGGCGCGGCGCTGCGCGCGGGCGAGCTGGACGTGGCCCTGGTGCACGAGTACGACCTCGTCCCGGCCGAGCCGGAGCCCGGCCTCGCGGTGACCCGCCCGGTCTTCACCGAGCCCATGTACCTGGCCGCCCGCGCACCGGGCACGATCGCGGAGCAGCGCGGCGAACCGTGGATCATGTCCCCGCCCGGCACGCTCTGCCACAGCATGACCGTCCGCGCCTGCGAGGCGGCGGGCTTCGCCCCCCGGATCCGGCACCAGATCGACGACTTCACCACCGTCCTGGCCCTGGTCGCCGCCGGGCAGGGCGTCGCCCTGATCCCCCACCTCGGCGCCACCCAGCCCCCGCCCGGCGTCGTCCTCACCCGCCTCCCCGTCTACCGCCGCACCCACGCCGCCTTCCGCGCGGGCGCCGGCTCCCACCCCGCCATCTCCGCCTTCGTCTCCGCCCTCCACACCGCCGTCCCCCCGGCCCTCATCAACGGCATCCCCTGACCCCGCGCCCTCCTCTTTCTCCCTCCCCCCAAACGAAAGTTCCCCGCGCCCTCCTCCCCTCCCCTCCCCTCCCCTCCGCGCCCGTTCTCCCTCCCCCAGACGAAAGTTCCCCGCGCCCGAAAGGGGCGCGGGGAACTGCGCGAAGCGGAAGGCCACTACCCGCACTCAGGCGTCAACAGCCCTCTCACACCGCGAATCACACCGCCAGGCAGCTGGGCCCGAGCAACTGCTTCAGATCCCCGAACAGCGCCGGATCCGACTTCACCCGGTGCCGGTCCAACCGCAGCACCGTCGTCTTGTCGCGGCCCTCCAGCCGCACCCGCACCTCGGTCGTCCCCCGGTGGCTCCCCAGCACCTCGCCGAGCCGGGCGACCAGCGGCGGGGTGATCTTCCCGCTCGGGATGTTGATGGTGATCGGCGCTTCGGCGTGCGCGTTGGACAGGTCGGGAACGGACAGCTCCATCCCCATCAGCCGCGGCACGTCCTCCCGCTTGTCGAGCTTGCCCCGCACGAACACCACCGCGTCCTCGACCAGTTGCGAGGACACCAGCTGGTAGCTCGCCGGGAAGAACATGCAGTCGATCGAGCCGGCCAGGTCCTCCACGGTGGCGATGGCCCAGGCGTTGCCCTGCTTGGTCATCTTCCGCTGCAGGCCCGAGATGATGCCGCCGATGGTGACGATCGACCCGTCGGGCCGTTCCGCGAGGTCGGCGACCGCGCAGTCCGCCTTGTCGGCGAGCACGTGCTCGATGCCGTGCAGCGGGTGCGAGGAGACGTACAGGCCGAGCATCTCCCGTTCCTGGGTGAGCAGGAAGGACTTCTCCCACTCCTCCTCGGAGAAGACGACGTCGAGCCCGAAGCTGGGTTCGTCGGCTTCGGCGTCGCCGCCGAACAGGTCGAACTGCCCCTCGGCCTCCTTCCGCTTCACCCCCACCACGTTGTCGATCATCGGCTCGAACTGTGCGCTGAGCCCCTTGCGGGTGTGCCCGAGCGAGTCGAAGGCGCCGGCCTTGATCAGCGATTCGACGGTCCGCTTGTTGCAGACCACCGATTCCACCTTGTCGAGGAAGTCGGGGAAGGAGGAGAACTTCCCCTTGGTCTTCCGCGTCCGGATCATCGACTCGACGACCGGCCCGCCGACGTTGCGGATGGCGGTGAGCCCGAAGCGGACGGTGTCGTCACCGTGCGGGGTGAAGTCCGAGTCCGACTCGTTGACGTCCGGCGGCAGCACCTGGATGCCCATCTTGCGGCACTCGTTGAGGTAGACCGCGGACTTGTCCTTGTCGTCCTTGACGGAGGTGAGCAGGCCGGACATGTACTCGGCCGGGTAGTTGGCCTTGAGGTAGGCCGTCCAGTACGAGACCAGCCCGTACCCGGCGGTGTGCGCTTTGTTGAACGCGTAGCCGGAGAAGGGGACCAGGACGTCCCACACGGCCTGGATCGCCGCGTCGGAGTAGCCGCGCTCGCGGCAGCCCTTCTGGAAGGGGACGAACTCCGCTTCCAGGATCTCCTTCTTCTTCTTGCCCATCGCGCGGCGCAGCAGGTCTGCCTGGCCGAGCGAGTAGCCGGCGAGGATCTGGGCGGCCTTCTGCACCTGCTCCTGGTAGACGATCAGGCCGTAGGTGGGCCGCAGCACCTCCTCCAGGGGCTTCTCCAGCTCCGGGTGGATCGGGGTGATCTCCTGCTGGCCGTTCTTGCGGAGGGCGTAGTTCGTGTGGGAGTTGACGCCCATCGGGCCCGGCCGGTAGAGGGCGAGGACGGCCGAGATGTCTTCGAAGTTGTCGGGCTTCATCAGCCGCAGCAGCGAGCGCATGGGGCCGCCGTCGAGCTGGAAGACGCCGAGCGTGTCACCGCGCGCCAGCAGCTCGTAGGTCGGCTTGTCGTCCAGGGGCAGATCAAGCAGGTTGATCTTGATGCCCTTGTTCTTCTCGATCGCCTTGACGGCGTCGTCCATGATCGTCAGGTTGCGCAGGCCGAGGAAGTCCATCTTGAGGAGGCCGAGGCCTTCACAAGTCGGGTAGTCGAACTGCGTGATGGTGACGCCGTCGGTGTGCCGGGTCCAGACCGGGATGTGGTCGGTCAGCGGCTCGGCGGACATGATGACGCCGGCCGCGTGCACGCCGGGCTGGCGGATCAGGCCCTCGATGCCGCGCGCGGTGTCGATGACCTTCCGGACGTCCGGGTCGTTCTCGTACAGGCTGCGGATCTCGCCGGCCTCGCTGTAGCGCGGGTGGCTCGGATCCGTGATGCCGGAGAGCGGGATGCCCTTGCCCATGACGTCCGGCGGCATCGCCTTGGTGATCCGGTCGCCCATCGCGTAGGGGTAGCCGAGGACGCGCGAGGAGTCCTTGATGGCGGCCTTCGCCTTGATGGTGCCGTACGTGACGATCATGGCGACCTTGTCGGAGCCCCACTTCTCCGTCACGTAGCGGATCACGTCACCGCGCCGGCGCTCGTCGAAGTCGATGTCGACATCGGGCATGGAGATGCGCTCGGGGTTGAGGAAGCGCTCGAAGATCAGGCCGTGCGGGATGGGGTCGAGGTCGGTGATGCCCATCGCGTACGCGACCAGCGAGCCGGCCGCCGAACCACGACCGGGGCCCACCGCGATGCCCTGACTCTTGGCCCACATGATGAAGTCGGCGACCACGAGGAAGTACGCCGGGAACCCCATCTGGATGATGGTGTCCATCTCGTACTCGGCGAGCTTCTTGTGCTCCTCGTCGTACCCGTTCGGGAAGCGCCAGTCCATGCCCTCCCAGACCTTGGACTTGAAGAAGTCCGCCTCGGACTCGAAGCCCTCCGGGATGGGGAAGCGGGGCATGAGGTTCTTGAACTTGAACATGCCCTCGGTGTCGACGCGGGAGGCGACGAGGAGTTGGCTGTTGCGGCAGCCCTCCTGCCAGGCGTCCGAGGAGTCCAGCGCGTACATCTCGGCGGCGGACTTGATGTAGTAGCCGGTGCCGTCGAAGCGGAAGCGGTCCGGGTCGGAGAGGTTCTTGCCGGTCTGGACGCAGAGCAGCAGGTCGTGCGCGCCGGCGTCGGCCTCGGTGGTGTAGTGCGAGTCGTTGGTGACGACGGGGGGGATGTTCAGCTTCTTGCTGATCTCCAGCAGCCCGTCACGGACCCGCTTCTCGATGTCGAGGCCGTGGTCCATCAACTCCAGGAAGTAGTTCTCCTTGCCGAA
Source organism: Streptomyces sp. 1114.5 (assembly GCF_003635085.1). Classification (NCBI taxonomy): domain Bacteria; kingdom Bacillati; phylum Actinomycetota; class Actinomycetes; order Kitasatosporales; family Streptomycetaceae; genus Streptomyces; species Streptomyces sp. 1114.5. Next base: position 3,214,605 of record NZ_RBXE01000001.1, on the reverse strand, counting down.
GATGTCCTGGTAGTCGGCGGCGGACTTCAGCGCCTCGTCGAACTGGCCGAGCCGCAGGCGGGTCTGCACCTCGCCGGAGGGGCAGCCGGTGGTGGCCATCAGGCCGCCGGACAGCTCGGAGATCAGCTCCTTGTCCATCCGGGGCCACTTGACGAGCCAGCCCTCGGCGTAGGAGCGCGAGGTCAGCTTGAAGAGGTTGTGCAGGCCCTCCTTGTTGCGGGCCCAGATGGTCTTGTGGGTGTACGCGCCGGACGCGGAGACGTCGTCCTTCTTCTGGTGCGGCTGGCCCCACAGGATGCGCTTCGTGTTGGAGCGGGACTCCGGGGCGACGTACGCCTCGATGCCGATGACGGGCGTGATGCCGGCGTCGGTGGCCTGCCGGTGGAACTCGGCGGCGCCGTACATGTTGCCGTGGTCGGTCATCGCCACATGGGTCTGGCCCAGGCGCTCGACCTCCTTGAACATCTGCTTCAGCCGGGCGGCACCGTCCAGCATCGAGTACTCGGTGTGGACGTGCAGATGCGCGAACGGCTGGTCGCTCAAGGCGGGGCCTCCGGGGAATCTGGTGCTGGTCTGGTGGGCCGGCGAACGTGCAGGTCACAGGGCGGAAAGGCCTGGAAATGGATGTGGCCCGGAACACCTCACGGGGTCCGGACCATCACTCACACGTTCACGCGTCTACCTTAGCCCCCTCGAACTGGTTTCCCCTCGGCGGGAGAGGTCGCCGAGCTCAGCCCGGCGAGTCGCGCGGCGGCGGCTTCCCTGACCTCCGGCGCCTCCAGCGGATCGTCCCGGAGGTACGCCAGGCGGTCCCGTACATGAGGGCGGTCGGGGGCGTATTCGGCCCCCAGCAGACGGGCTTGCGCCTCGCAGTCCCACAGTGACTCGGTGTACACCTCGGCCAGCCCGAGGGGGTTGATCGCCGCCAGCGCTTCCAGATACGCGGGCCGCTCGTGAGAGTGCGGCGTGTAGAGCCAGAAGCGGCGCAGCAGCGAGGCGGCGCCGGCGGCCTCGCTCCCGTACCGGGCCAGACCGCGAGCCAGCGCGGCCGGGCCGGACCAGGCCTGGTCCACCCAGTGCTGCTCCAGGGCGTCCAGCAGCTCGGGCAGCGGCCGGGGGTCGACGATCGGCTCCGGCGCGCTTCCCGCCTCCGGCACCAGCGCGCCCCCGGGCAGCGCCAGGTCCCGGATGAGGCGTGCGAGGTAGATCGACCGCTGGTCGAGCTTGGAATCCCACCGCCAGTCCCAGCGGAGGCACCCGTGCACGAGGTCGGCGGCCGCAGCCGGATCCTCCTCCGCCATCCGCGCACCCAATCCCCGGCCACGCTGAAGGAGCCCGGGGAGCGTCCCCGCCGGCGCGTACTCGTATCTCCGCTGTGCCATGACCCCAATCGTGCCCGCAGCCCCCGACGCACGTGCGGCGGGGGCTGGCGGGGGTCACGCGTCCTCGTCCTGCGGCGGCGGAGCCGCGCGGAGGGCGGTGACAACGCCCAGGGCGACGGTGGCGAACGCGAGGGCGAGGAGGACGGCGAAGGCGGCGGCGATCAGAAACCGCACGGGTCGTCGTTCCGGTCGGCGTCGAGGAGGAGGGTGAGGAGGTTCAGGAGGGTCGAGACCGGCGCCGTGTTGAACCGGACGAGGACGCGGCCGTCCAGGGTCTTGTCCGTGGTGGCGGAGGGCCAGACCAGCCCGAACTTCTGCCCCCGCTCGTGGAGTTCGGCGAGCAAGGCGCGGACGTGGGCATCGGAGAAGGACTGGACGCGCGGGTCGGTGGGCTTCATCGGGTAGCGGCGCTTCATCAGGCGGCGTCCTTCTGCAGCTCGAACCACACGGACTTGCCGCGCTCCTGGGCGTCGACACCCCACCGGTGCGTGAGCCCGGAGACGAGCTGGAGCCCCCGCCCCGCCTCCGCGAAGAGATCAGGCGTCCCGGGCGAGGGCGGGATCGGGCTCTCGTCCGCCACGGACACGCGGAGGGTGTGGTCGATCGAGATGATCTGGATGATCGGCGCGGGCGTCCCCCCGTGCCGCCAGGCGTTCACGAGGAGTTCGACCAGCGCGAGCTGCGCGTCGAAGATCGTGGAGGGCTCCCACCCGACACGGGTCATGGTGTCGCGGAGGGACTGACGGGCGATGGCGAGCGAGGGCGTGTTGAGGTGACGCATGGGACTTCTCCCGAGGCGTGAGTGAGGGAAGAACCGGCGGAACACATGTCGCCGTGAGCCAGGCCAGGCGAAAGGGCATGGCTGCTCTGCGGTGCTTGCTAGCAGGCGTTACTGACGATCCGTCGGATCGATGTGAGATCGACCATAGCGCAGGTGAGTATCTAATTTTCCACCCTTTGCGGAAACTTCCCCCTACGGTGGTAACGGGTGGACCGACGCTCGAAGCGCGCGGCAGACTGACCACACTGACCTTCGGAAGGGACCTATGCCTCCACGCTCCAACCCAACACTCCGCCAGCGCAGGATTGGAACCGAGCTCCGGCGGATGCGCGAGCGGGCTGGCTACGGAGGTTCGGAACTCGGCCGCATCGTCAGCATGACTCCCGCCCAGGTGACCCAGATGGAATCCGGGCGGATCGGCATCAGCATCGACCGTCTCCGCACCATCGCCTCCGCATGCAACTGTGCGAATCCGTCGCTGATCGACGCCCTCGCCGAGATGATCTCCGAGCGTGGAAGAGGCTGGTGGGAGGAGTACCGCGAGGTCCTGACGACAGACTTCCTCGAAGTCGCCGAGATCGAGAGTTACGCAACAGCGCTCTCCACCTGCACGACCACCTATATCCCGGGGTTGTTGCAGACCGGCGCATACGCCTCCGCTGTCTTCACGCGGGTCTATCCGCCGTTGTCCCGCGCCGAGATCGACGTCCGCACGGCCTTTCGGATCCAACGCCAGCAGATAGTCCGGTCAGGCAAGACGCCTCTCCAAGCGTTCATCCACGAAGCCGCGCTCCGGATGCAGTTCGGTGGGCCCAAGGTGCTTGCCGAACAACTCGATGCACTTATCGATGACTCCACGCATCCCGGGATCTCAATCCGTGTAGTGCCCTTCGCCGTCGCCACCTTCCCCGGTGCTTCCGAAAACCTCACGTTCGCCAAAAGCCCGATCCCCGAACTGGACACCGTCCAGATGGACGTCGCGCAAGGCGTGCTGTTCTTCGACTCCCCAGCAGACCTGGCCATGCATCGAACCATCTTCGACCGCATGGACGCCCTGGCGTTCTCCAACGAGAAGTCGCGGGATCTCATCCGATCAGTCAAGAAGGAAGCGGAAGACAGCTATGCCTGAGTCGAAGTGGCAGAAGTCCAGCTACAGCGGCGCGACCAACGAGTGTGTTGAGGTCCGGACCGTCAACGGCGCGGTCGAACTCCGCGAGTCCGACCAAGGCGAAACCATCCTCCACACCACCCCCACCACCTTCGCCGCCCTCCTCCAGGCCACCAAAGCCGGCGAATTCGACCACCACGCCTAACACTTCGCCCCCTCGCTCTCACCGAGCGAGGGGGCGTACCATCGGCCCCCAACCCAGGAGGCCAACGTGACCAACACCGAGTGGCAGAAGTCCACCTTCAGCGGATCCACGGAGTACTGCGTGGAGATCCGCACGGTCGACGGGGAAGTCGAACTCCGCGAATCCGACGACGCCCACACCATCCTCCGCACCACCCCCGCCACCTTCGCCGCCCTCCTCCACGCCACCAAAGCCGGCGAATTCGACCACCACGCCTAACACTTCGCCCCCTCGCCCTCCCCGAGCGAGGGGGCCAAGGGTTGTCCCGTAACTAATCCTTGGCAGCGGGATCAGGGCCTCTGTTACTGTGCGCCGATGTCAACGATCAAGCAGTTCCAGGTGACCTTCGACTGCGCGGAGCCTGCCCGCCTCGCCGCCTTCTGGTGCGAGGTGCTGGGGTACGTCGTACCTCCGGTCCCGGAGGGCTTTGCCACGTGGGAGGAGTACCACCGCACGCTGCCGCCCGAGGACGAGATCTACTTCGCGTGCACTGATCCGTCGGGTGTGGCCCCGCGCCTGCTCTTCCAGCGCGTTCCCGAGGGCAAGGTCGTCAAGAACCGGGTGCATCTCGATGTGCGGGCCGGCGCCGGGCTCGTGGGTGACGAGCGCCTGGCCACGCTCGAAGCCGAATGCGCGCGGCTGATGGCGCTCGGCGCGAAGCACGTGCTGACGCAGCGCGCCGATGGCGTCAACGAGTCGTGCATCACGATGCAGGACATCGAGGGCAACGAGTTCTGCCTCGACTGATTCTCCTCCGGGACTGCGGGGCTAAGACCCTGTGGACACCCCGTGAGCGGAATCGTGGTTCTCTCTTCTGGCGGATGTGATGCGTGCTCATCACCGGTGCACCAGACTCCCCCCTCGGTGCCCCCGGACTGTCGGGGGCGGACGGGAGAACCATGCGATTGACCAAGCGCCTGGCCACGACCGGCGCGGCCGTGAGTCTGGCCGCCGCCGGCCTGGTCGGTCTGACCGCCACTGCGGCTCACGCCGACGGCTGTACCAACCTCAGCACTCGCTACCAGGCGGTGATCCACGTCTGCGCTCACCAGGACGGCTACCCGGGCTGGGTGGGCATGAGCTACAGCGTGCTGACGCCTGGCAGCACCGATGAGCGCGTCTGGTTCAAGGTCGAGTCGAGCTCCGGCGAGAAGTACTTCTCCGGCAACGATGTGCAGGAGCCCAACTGGAGCCTGGGCTACACCAGCGGCAGCCTCACCGGCGGCTACATCCGCTCCGTCGAGGTGTACACCACGGAGTCCGGCGTGCAGGACAGCAACAGCTACTTCCCGGTCTACCACTGAGCGCTGAGCGAGGAGAGAGACGATGAAGAGCATGATCAAGCGACTCGCCGGCACGGGCGCGGCGCTCGGCCTGGCCGCGGCCGGTGTCGTGGGACTCGGTGCGGGTGCGGCGCACGCGGACGGGCAGCGCTGCGCGGAGCTGGACACCAGGTACGGTGCGCGGATCTCGATGTGCGCCTACGTGGTCAACGCGAACTACCTGAAGATGAGCTACAACGTGCTCCAGCGCGGCAGGACGGACGAGCGCGCGTGGTTCCAGGTCACCTCGCAGTGCGGGCAGTACCCGGGTGCTGAGGGGTCGTCGTACGACTGGTTCTCCGACAACGACTACAACACCACCTACGACACCTTCGAGAAGTGGTGCGACGTGCCGAACGGCGGCTTCAACGTCGCGGTCAAGGTCACCGAGTCGGGGAACGTCTCGGATTATCAGGGCGTCGTCTACCTGTACTGATCCGAGACCCGAGCGGAGTGGGCACGGCGCCCATCACGTGACCGCTGTGGCCCCGCCGTCCCGGATGCCGGGGCGGCGGGGCCGGGGCACGACGCCCCCCGTACGTCGCTTAGATGTTGGGGAAGACCGGGCGGTCACTGTCGGAGTGCTGCCAGCCCCATTGCTGGGTGATGCCCGCGCCCGCGTTGCGGCCCAGGGTCCACAGGGCGTAGGAGGAGCGCGGGCCGGGGGTGCCGACGTAGGTCAGGCAGGCGCCGGCGGCGTTGCACACGCTGCCGTCGGTGTCGAACGTCCAGCGCTGGTTCGCGTCGTTCGCGTTGCAGCCCCTCGCCTGGGCGCCCGGGCTGTCGGACGGGCTGTCCGGGAAGTGTCCCCACAGGCACCGGCCGTCGTTGGTGCTGTGGATCAGGCCGTCGGGGGCGACGAACCAGAACTGGTTCCAGGAACCGTCGCACGGGCGCAGCAGGACCGGGCGGCCGTCACCGTTGATCTGCCGGTACTCGTCCGCGCAGTAGTAGGTGCCGTTGGGGCCGCCGCTGGCCGGGCGGGCGAGCGCCACGAGGACGCCGTACGCGTAGGGCTGCGGGTTGATCGGGTCGGCCTGTGCGCTGGCCGGCAGGGCGAGGGCCCCGGCCAGGGCGAGCAGGGCGGTGGACAGGGCGGTGAGTATTCGTCGCATCGACGTGTTCCTTGACCTTCCGGTGGGTGATGGCCGCAGCGGACGGACGGCCCGGCTGCGGCGCCACCCACAGTGGAGGACTTCTTCGCCGCTGGTCAGCACAGGTCGGGCCCGGACAATCAATCCCGGAGAACGCCACCGCGGCAGGTACCCGGCGCGTCGGAGTGCGGACAAACAATCTTGCGGCTCTGACCAGGGCGAGAAACGGAAGTGGGCTGCGAACAACGCGCGTTGGACCCGCCCGCCGGACCGGTGGCCGGGTTCGCGGCCCAGGTGCGGGAGTGACGACGGTCGGCCGGGAACCCCACTTTCGCCACCACGAGCCGGCGGGTTCATCGTTCTGTGTCAGTGCTCTCGCCTCCCGCGCAGGAAGTCGGCCCGCCCGACTTCCTGCGCGGGAGTGGCCCACCCATCGCGTCGCGTACGATCCCCTGAAGATCGTTTACGGGGACACGAAAGGTAAGACGCACGTGCGCAAGTGGGGGATTCCGGCGGCAGCCCTGGTTCTGGGTGTGCTCGTTGCAGGGTGCGGGTCGAGCCAGGGGGACGGCGGCAAGCCGGCCGCCGCGCCGAAGTCGGAGAAGCTGGGGCCGGACACCGGGGTGCGGTACACGGAGGCCACCGTCCCCCGACTCGACGGACTGACCTGCACCGAGGGCAACGGCGGCTTCAAGTACGGCGACGACCTGGACATGATCGTCGCCGGGGTCGACGACCTCCCCGCCCTCAAGGAGGACAAGCGCGACGTCGAGGGAACCGCGTCGTGCTTCGGGAACCCCCGGATCACGATCAGCAAGGGGACGCACAGCGCGACGGTCCCTCACCTCACTGGCAAGACCAGCCTGTTCACCGCAGTCGCCGACCCTCAGAGCGCGCTCGACAAGTCCTTCGAGCGCAGCATGAAGCTCAGCAAGGACTACGGCCGTTCCCTCGTCGGCGAGCCGAAGACGTACTCCACCAAGGCGCTGGTGATGAAGTGCCAGCAGAACGTCACCGACGGCTTCCCGATGACGACGTGCTTCTGGGCGAACTACAGCGCGGTCGGCGAGGTCGACTTCTACCCGCCGAACAACCAGCACGTCCCCCTGGACCAGGCCGCGGAGCGCACCCGCGCCTTCGCCACCGGCGCCCTCTCCACCGAATCCGACACCGCCACCCCGTGACACCTGTGCCCCCTCGCCCCGACACCGGGGCAAGGGGGCGCCTACGCCCGGGTCCGCCGGCGGACCAGCTCCTTGATCTCCTCCGGCAGTGCGTCCGCCGCGAGCAGGCTCGGCAGCAGCTTCGGTTCGGTCGTCACCGCGCGGAACGACCCGGCCACCGTGACGTCGTGGTCCGGGCGGTGCACCACCTCCACCGGATCCCCCGCCCGCAGCTCGCCCGGCACGATCACCCGCAGGTAGGCGCCGGGCAGGGCGGCCTCGGTGAAGCGCCGGATCCAGCCGTCCCGCTCCAGCCAGCCCTGGAAGGTCCCGCAGGGGATGCGCGCGCAGGAGACCTCCAGGACCACCTCCGACCCGACCCGCCAGCGTTCGCCGATCAGCGCGCCGTTCACGTCCAGACCCACCGTGGTCAGGTTCTCCCCGAAGGAGCCGTTGCCCAGCTCCCGCCCCAGCTCGACCTCCCAGCCGTCCAGGTCCTCCCGGGCGTAGGCGTACACCGCCTGGTGGTCGCCGCCGTGGTTCTTCACGTCGTACACCCGGTCGCCCGCCAGGCCGACCGCGCCCGTGCCCCGGGGTCCGGGCGCGGACACCGCGACCGGGCCGTCCATCGGGCGCTTGTCGATGCCGGTCTGCCGGAGGCCCTTCCACGGGTTCGGACGGGGCCTGCCGACGTTGACCGAGAGCAGTCGCGCACGTGTGTCCATGCTTCCGACCGTACGGCGGCCACGCGGCCCGGTCGAACGGATTTGGCGGAGCAGCCCTCCGCCGCTCACCTCCCCCCGCCGGGGCCCGTACCGCACTGCACAGGAAGTCGGCCCGTCCGACTCCCTGTGCTGCACCAACAACTCCGAACACCCCGCCGCACACGGGAATTCGCCCCGCCCCCACTCACCGCCCCGCCACCCCCGACGGCGTGTCGAGTGGCGATTCCGCTGCCACGACGAAATCGTGACCGGCAGCAAACCCCACCAGAGAGGGTCAAAATGCCTGAAGTCACCACACCGTACGCCACCGGCACCCCGTGTTGGGTCGACCTGATGGCGAAGGACCAGCAGGCGGCGCTCGACTTCTACCGCGACCTGTTCGGCTGGCAGGGCCAGCCCGGCCCGGCCGAGTTCGGCGGGTACGCGGTCTGCGAGCTGGACGGCAAGGCCGCGGCCGGCATCGGCCCGGCGGCGGCGCCCGAGGGCATGCCGGAGCCGCCGACCGTCTGGACGAGCTACCTGGCCACCACCGATGCCCAGGCCACCCAGGACGACATCGTCAGCGCCGGCGGCACCCTGATCGTCCCGACCATGGACGTCGGCAACCTGGGCCGGATGCTGATCGCCGCCGACCCGCAGGGCGCGGTGTTCGGCGTCTGGCAGCCCGGCGAGTTCTCCGGCGCGCGGGTGGTCAACGAGGCCGGCGCGCTGACCTGGAACGAGCTGCACACCAGCGACATCTCGGCCGCGACCGCCTTCTACGGCGCGGCGTTCGGCATCGAGATCGAGCCGATGGAGGGCGCGGACTCCTACTGGGCCCTGCAGGTCGGCGGGCGCCCGGTCGGCGGCGCCACCCTCCTGGCCAACGACCCGCCCGGCACCCCGGCCCACTGGCTGACCTACTTCGCGGTCGACGACGTCGACTCCACCGTGGACGCCCTGATCAAGCGCAACGGTACGGTCCTCGCCCCGCCCTTCGACATGACGGCCGGCCGCATGACGGTCGTCGCCGACCCGCAGGGCGCCCCCTTCGCCATGATCAAGCCGACCCCCATGTAGCCCCCGCCCCCCGATGCACGCCCGCCGCCCCCTCGCGCCCACCGGCCCGAGGGGGCGCACCACGTGGTCCGCCCGCCCCCGTCCACGCTCCGACTACGCTCCCCCCGTGCAGACACCTTGGACGTCCACCGTGACGGCAGCGCTCCCCGCCCACCTCGCGGACGACGCACGAACCGTCGCCGGCGCGATGCCGGGGCCCCGCTGCACCCCCGGGGCCCCGTTCGCCGTCGACGTCCTCGGCGAGACCGTCGCGATCCCCCACCGGATCCACACCTCCGAACCACCGGCCGTCGTCCTGCCACAACTCACCGCGACCCAGCGGACGATCCTCCACTGCCTGTACTCCCGCCACTCCGACGGGCTGGTCCGCCAGCGCCACCTGGAGGAAGTCGTGGCCTCCACCGAGCCGTGGGTCGTCCCCTTCGTCCTGCGGCTGGCCGGCGAGTACGTCCTGGAGATCGTGTCGGCGATCCGCACCGGGCTCCCCGACCTGGCCGCCGCGGGCTCCACCCACCACGACCTCTACGGCGAGTTCATCGCCCGCAATCCCGGCTTCTTCGCCACGACCGAGCGCCGCGTGGTGAGCTACTGGGCGTGCTACCACCGTTGGCGCTACCCGGAGTTCGCGGCCTACCCCGGCGCCCTCCTGCTGGAAGCCCTGCGCCGGACCGCCCTCAGCCGACAGCCCCGCCCCGCCGCGTGACCGCCTGCTCGTCGGCGCCAACCGAAATCCCGTTGCCCCGCGACCCCGTACGGCCGGACACTCGCCCCATGCTCGGATTCGCACGGACCGACAACGAAGCCCTCGTCTCGTGCCTGGGCGACCCACAGCGCACCGTGGCCGCCTACCACGAACTGCTCCGCCGCCACGCGGACGCGCTCGACGCCATCCGCACCGGACTGTCCCACGCCGACCCGGCCGTACGGGAGGGCTGTTGCCGCCTCCTCGACCACCTGGTCGACACCGACTCGATGGACCTGCTCATCGCCATGGCCGACGATCCCGACGCCCGCGTCCGGATCGCCGCCTTCCACGCCCTCGCCTGCGACCGCTGCAAGGGCGACACCTGCGCCCCGGGCGCGGACCGGGTGCTCGACCCAGGCCTGCGGCACCTGGCCGACGACCCCGACCCGCAGGTCCGCACCCGGGCCGTCGAACTTGTCGGCAAGTTCGTCCACACCGATGCCCGCGCCCTCAACGCCCTGCAGGCCTCCCACGCCCAGGACCCGAGCCCGGCCGTCCGCAAGAAGGCCGGCTGGTACACCCCGGGAGGCGCGATCCACAGGCGCACCGCCCCGCGCGCGCTCAGCTGAAACCGCGCCCACGCTGGACGCGCAGGAAGTCGGCCCGCCCGACTTCCTGCGCGCAACCGCGACTACCGCCGAGCCACCCGCAGCCACCCGGCGAGCCCGAGGCAGAGCAGGCACGCCCCGGCCAGCACCAGCGGGATCACCACCGCCCCGCCCGATCCCCCGAGCGCCCCCACCACCGCCGGCACCACGGCATTGCCGAGCATGCAGCAGAGCGTCAGCACGGAGGTCGCCTGTTGCGGCACCTCCGCCACGCCGGAGACCCAGGCGATCAGCGTCGGCAGCACCGGCGCCATCGCCAGCCCGGCCAGCGGGTAGGCCACCACCGCGAGATGCGGTACGGCGGCCAGCAGCAACGCCGCGAGGGCCGCCGCCAGGTACCCGGGCAGGGTGGTACGGCCCGGCAGCCGCCTGGTCAGCTGCGGGACGACCAGGCGCCCGATGGCCATCCCGGCCCAGAACCCGGAGGCCGCGGTGGTCGCCGCCTGGGTGGTCCAGCCATCGCGCACCAGCTGGGTCGACTGCCAGGTGCCAATGCTGGTCTCCATGCCCGCGTACACCAGGCCCACCAGCAGGAACGGCAGCAACTCCAGCCCGACCCGCACGCGTTGACCACCCTGACCCGCGTCTTCTGGGCTCGGCTCGGCCTCGGGCACAGCGAGCACCGCCCCCGCCCGTCCGACCAGGAAGCACGGCAGCGCGCACACCGCCGCCGCCAGCGCGAGCAGCCGGATGTCCGTGTGCCCGACGGCCCCGGCGGCCAGCGGGCCCAGCATCGCGCCGATTCCGAAGACGGCGTTCAACCGGTTGACCATCACCACGCTGTTGCCGGCGAACCCGCGCGCGAACGCCGTGTTGAGGGTGAGCGCCAGCCCGCCGTACCCGATGCCGGTCACGGCCGCGCAGCCGAGGTAGCCGGCCCAGCCGGGGCTGACCGCCATCCCGGCCGCACCCGCCGCGAAGACGCCGAGCAGGACGGGTGGCGCCGCCCGGACGTTCAGCCGCCGCCCGAGCAGCCCGATGCCGACGGTGGCCGCGAGCGCGCCGAGGTTGTACGCGGAGACGACCCGCCCGACCTCGTGCGCGGCGCCGAACCGTTCCCGCAGGAAGGGCAGCGAGGCGCCGAGCGAGGCGGTGAGCACCCCCAGGACGAGGAACACCCCGAATGCCGAGACCGCCGCCGACCTCGCCATCACCGGCGCACCCGACTCCGTCCCAGCCGTCCCAGCCGTCCCAGCCGTCCCAGCCGTCCCAGCCGTCCCGACCGTCCCCTCCGACTCCGACCCCGCCCCCGCCCCCGCCCCCGCCGCGACCGGTACCGCCTCAGGCACCGTCGGGACCGACCGTGAGCGCGACGACCACCAGCCCGTCCGGGTCGGCCAATGTGATCGTCCCACCGGAGCGGTCCACCGCCAGCGCCGTGAAGTCCGCCACCGCCACCACCGCACCGGCCTCCACCAGAGCCCGCCCCGCGCCGGTCCCGCCGATCCCGACGCACACCGCGCCGGCCGCGACCGCCGAGCGGACCCCGCTGACGGAGTCCTCGAAGACCAGCGTGCGCTGCGGCCGGACCCCGAGCCCGCGGCAGGCGGACAGGTACGGGTCGGGGTGCGGCTTGCCCCGCTCGACGTCGTCCCGGGTGACCCGCACCCGGAAGACGTCGAGCAGGCCCAGTCCGCCGAGCGCGTTGTCGATCTTCCGGGTCCAGCTGCTGGTGGCCAGCCCGACGGGCACGCCGGCCTGCCGGAGCCGGGTGGCGAGCCCGTCGGCGCCGGGGACGGCCCGGTACGGGGCCTCCTCCTCGACGGTGTCCACCTCGGCCCAGATCGCCTTCCGGTCGGCGTCCGAGTGGTGCGGGAAGATCAGCCGCACCGTCTCGTCGCCGGTCCGCCCGTGGACGTACTCCTCGATCTCCGGGTCGGCCAGCACCCGGCCGTGGCGCCGAGCCACCGACCGCCACGCCTCCTCGATCACGGGCCGCGAGTCGATCAGGACCCCGTCCATGTCGAAGACGACGGCCTCGACCTCGTACCGCGTTCCGGCTGCCTGCGGCTGCATCGGTCTCCTCACTCGGCACTCACGCCATACGGTCTGACGATAGTTCAACTCTCACCGGCCGGAACGGTCAACTGGACTAGACCTCACAACCCAGTCCATCCGACCCGACCAAGCCGCCGGACAGGCCCTGAGCGACCTGCCCTGAGCGACCTGCCCTAAGCGACCTGCCCCGCCATGAACGCGTTCGCCGACTCCTTCCAGACCAGGTACACGTCGTCGACCAGCAGCAGGTCGACCACCTCGTCCATCAGCGGGTCGAGCGCATCGCGGTGCGACCCCACGATCGGCTCCTCGTGCTTGTTGAACGAGGTGTTCACCAGCGCCGCCTGCCCGCTGCGGTCGTACCAGGCCATCAGCAGCCCGTGCAGGAACGGGTCGTCCTGGGCCCGGACGATCTGCGGACGGGCGGTGTTGTCGACGTGCACCACGGCCGGGCAGGCCTTGGCGAAGGTCTCGTGGCAGTCGTACGTGATCGTCATGAACAGCGCCGACGGCTGGTCCGGCTCCCACCCCACGTAGCAGTCGGCCGCCAGGTCCTCGGCGGTGATCGGCGCGAAGGGCATGAACTCGGTACGGTTCAGGCGCTTGTTGAGCCAGTCGTTCATGGTCACGTCGGCGGTGCCGTAGATGACGCTGCGCCGGCCGAGGGCGCGCGGGCCGAATTCCATCCGGCCCCGGTAGGTGCCGATGACCTGGTCCGCGCCGAGCGCGGCGAGCAGGGTCTCCTGCATGCCCTCGCCGATCCGGCGGTAGCGCAGCCCGGGGTAGTCGTGCAGGATCTCCTCCAGCCGGCCCTCGGAGATGGCCGCGTCCGGCCCGAGCGCCATCGACGGCACCCGCGGGCGCTCGCCGGTCTCCCGGTGGGCCACGATCACGGCCGCCTGCAGCGGCAGCCCGCCGTCGCCCATCGGCGGCAGCACGTAGACGTTCCGCACACCCTCGGTGTCGAAGATCCGCTGGTTGAGCTTGACGTTGGCGAACACCCCGCCGGACAGGCAAACGTTGCCGCCGGGCACCTTGCCGATGTGCCGGGCCACCACGGCGGTCAGCAGGTTCTCCACGTGCCGCTGGGCCGCCGCCGCGACGTCGGCCGGGTCGTGCGTGGCGATCTCGCGCAGCAGTTCCTCGGAGTAGCCCTCGTAGGACGGCTGGTACCAGTCGCCGCAGCGGGCGCGGATCGCGCCGTTCTCCTCGACGTCGATCATCCGGCGCATCAGCGGAAGGAGCTTCTCCGGATCGCCGTTGGCGGCCAGACCGGTGATCTTGCCCTCGTGCCGGTTGGGGCGGAAGCCGAGCAGCTTGGTGATCCGGCCGTAGAAGTAACCGAGGCTGTCGATCGAGGTCTCGCGCTGCAGCACCTCCTCGCCGCCGGGGAAGTAGTGCGTGACGGTGAGGGACTGGAAGTCCCCGCGGCCGTCGCAGGTCACCACCAGGGCCTGATCGAACGGGGAGCAGAGGAAGGCGCCCAGGCCGTGCGACTCGTGGTGGTCGACGTGAACCACCTTGCCGCGCAGTCCGTTCTCCTCGATGAAGGCGTCGAACTCGCCGCGCTTCTCGCGGTCGTTCACGATTTCGTCGGATATCCGCTTGCGCAGGTGCGGAAGCGCCTCCGGGCGCAGTCGGGCCTCCTCCGAAATTCGGTCCACGTAGAGCAGCAGGTGCTTTTCCGCGCTGAATCCCGCCTGCCACCCGTAGGCCACCCGGTCGACCTCGGAAAGGGTGACCCCGGCCTCCTTCAGGACGTAGTCGATCGACTTCTGCGGCCAGGTCTTGTGGTCCTTGATCCGGGTGAACCGCTCCTCGCTGACGGCCGCGACGACGGTTCCGTCCTGGACCAGGCAGGCGCCGGCCAGGTCGTTGTTGGTGATTCCGAGAACAAGCATGCGTGCCGCTCCAATGCTTATGTCACACGGGAAATGACTCGACGGCATTTCCACGGATTCGCGAATCCGTGGATCCGGGGAGCCGGGGAAGGCCGGAGTGCACCGCGATGCTATGGAGATATTTCCCGGGAGATCAACGACGCCGTGGTCATTCCGGTCAACCTGATCCGCCGCCGGGCGGTGACGGACGGACGGCCGCCGGGTTAACAACAGTTCGTGGTTCGATCATCTGTGCTGGCCGCACGGGACGAGCCCGAGAAGAGGTCTGGACCACCCGGATCCTGATCACCGAGCGTAGCTGTCCGGAAACAGCCCTTCCGGCACGCGACCGGCACTTCCACCGCCTCCCGAGCGTCCCCCTGACGCTTCGCCACACCAGTTCACAGCAGTTCACAGCCGTACCACAGACCCCACCAACCCCCCGGTGACCAGCTGGAACACCACACGGGAACACCACCCCGGAAACGCCGGAGGCCGGACCGAAGCATCCGCTTCGGCCCGGCCTCCGCCGGCCCCGCCCGTACGACCCGTCCCTCAGTCCTCCAACTCCCCCAGGAAGTCCAGCGCCGCCGCCCAGGCCCGCTCCGCCGCCTCCGCGTCGTAGTCCGGGAGTTCCGGGTCGGTGAACAGGTGTCCGGCGCCCCGGTACCGGTGCACCTCCACCTCCGCGCCGGCCCGCCGCATCCGCAGGTACCAGGCGTTCAGCCAGTCCTCCGGCTCGAACGGGTCCGGCTCCGCGATGTGCAGCTGCACCGGGATCTCGGTGGCCGCGTCCTCGCGCAGGTCCGAGGTGCCGTGCAGGAGCAGCAGCGCGCGGGCCTTGTCGTCGGCCAGGGCCAGGTTCTGCGCGACGGCGCCGCCGAGCGAGAAGCCCGCGTACACCAGCCCGCCCTCGGAGAGCGGGGCCGAGGCGGTCACGGCCCGCCGCAGCAGCTCGTCGCGGCCGCCGATCTCCTCCTGGAACTCCTGCGCCTCCTCCACGGAGTCGAAGGTCCGCCCGTCGAAGAGGTCCGGGGTGTGCACGGTGTGCCCGGCGGCGCGCAGCCGGTCTGCGGCGGCCTGCACGGCGGGGCGCAGCCCGTAGGCGGAGTGGAAGAGGACGATCTGGGCCACGGTTCGGGTCCTTCACCAGGGGAGTCAGCTACCCACCCATGATCCCCCATGCCGTACCCGCCCCCACGACCCGACCGCGCCCGACCACAGCACGCCCCGGCCCACCGTCACTCCCCGGCCCACGGCCACGACCATGCCCGCCTACGACACCACGTCCTTGCGCGCGAACCCCCGGAACGCCAGCGCCAGCAGCACCACCGCGTACGAGAGTGACAGCGAGACGCCCTGCACCATGCCGCCCCATTCCAGCTGCGGCTGCAGGGCGTCCGCCCACGCGTACTGCCAGTGCGCCGGCAGCCACTCCCGCAGGTCGCCCAGCGCCGTGACGGCGTCCAGCACCCCGGTGATGATCGACGCGAACACCGCCCCGCCCACCGCGCCGAGCGGTGCGTCGGTCGCCGTGGACAGCCAGAAGGCCAGCGCCGCGATGACGATCTCGCTCAGGAAGACGAAGGCGACCGCGATCGCGATCCGGGGCAGCGCGTCCCCGGCCGGCAGGCTGACCCCGGCGGGCAGCTTGAGGTCGCCCCAGCCGTACGCCGCCGTCCCCACGGCCAGCCCGATCGCGGGCAGCATGACCACGGCGACCGCCGAGAACGCCAGGCCGACCGCGAACTTGCGCACCAGCAGCCGGGCCCGCGGCACCGGCGCGGCCAGCAGGTACCGCAGCGAGGACCAGCTGGCCTCGGAGGCCACCGTGTCGCCGCAGAACAGCGCGACCGGGATCACCAGCATGAAGCCGGTGCCCACGAACAGCATGGTGACCGCGAAGTTGGCGCCCGAAGCGGTGGCCAGGTCGATGAAGGTGGTCCGGTCCGGACGGCCGGGGGTGCCGCCGATCTGGAACGCGGCCAGGATGACGAACGGCATGGCGGCCAGCACCCCGCCGATCACCAGGGTGCGGCGCCGGCGCAGCTGCCGCATCGCCTCCACCCGCAGCGGCAGCGTCCGGCTCGCCCGGTAGCCCTCCGCGTGGTCCGTCGCCTGGTCGTCCGTGCGGGGGTCCTTCGCGCAGGCGTCCTTCGCGCGCGGGTCCTTCCCGTGGTCCTCCGACACCACGGTGCTCATTGCCCACCACCTCCGATCAACGACAGGAACGCGTCCTCCAACCGCCGCTGCGGCCCGGCGCTCTCCACCGGCACCCCCAGCCGCACCAGCTCCGCCAGCAGCTCGCTCGCCGCGAGCCCGTCCAGCCGTACCAGCAGCCCGTCTTCGACGGCCTCCGCCGAGCCGACCCCGGCCATCGCACCGACCTTCTCCACCACCGACTCCGGATCGCACGAGCCCGCGACACCGATCATCAGCAGCTCCGACGACCCGACGATCTCACCGACCGCCCCCGCCGTCACCAGCTGCCCACGGTCCATCACGACCAGGTCCGTACAGCTCTGCTCGACCTCGGACAGCAGGTGACTCGAAACGATCACCGTCCGCCCGCCGGCCGCGTACCGGATCATCACCTCGCGCATCTCACGGATCTGCGGCGGGTCGAGCCCGTTGGTCGGCTCGTCCAGGATCAGCAGGTCCGGCATCCCGAGCATCGCCTGCGCGATTGCCAGCCGCTGCCGCATGCCCTGCGAGTACGTGCGCACCGCCCGGTCCAGCGCCTCGCCGAGCCCGGCGATGGCCAGCGCCTCGTCGAAGCACGCGTCGGCCTCCGGCCGCCCGGTCGCCTGCCAGTACAGCCGCAGGTTGGCCCGCCCGGTCAGGTGCGGCAGGAAGCCCGCACCCTCCACGAACGCCCCGACCCGCGACAGCACCGGCGCACCGGGCCGCACCAGGTGCCCGAAGACCCGGATCTCCCCGGCGTCCGGTCGGATCAGCCCCATCAACATCCGCAGCGTGGTGGTCTTGCCCGCGCCGTTCGGCCCGAGCAGTCCCAGCACCTGCCCCCGTTCCACCCGGAAGCCCAACTCCCGTACGGCGTAGCGGTCCTGGGCACCCTTGTAGCGCTTGCTCAACCCGCTGATCAGCAGCGGCACACCCGCCAGCGCCGGATCGAACTCCGGTCCGGAAGGCCCGCCGGTCGCCCGCCCACGCCACAAGCCGCCCCGCAACCCGCCCCGCAGTCCGCCCCGCAGCCGCGGCGCCAGCACCAGCCCCGCCGCCACCACCACGGCGACCACCGGCAGCAGCCAGGTCCGCGAGGGCAGCGGCGCCGCCTCGGTGGCCAGCTCCTCGACGGTCGGCACGGTGACCGCCCCGGCCGGAGCGACCTGGTAGACGGCCGGCTCGACGGGCGAGGCGTACGCGAGATCGGTGCTCGCCAGCACGAGCCGCAGCCGGTGCCCGGCCGGGAAGGTGTGGTCGACCGTCGGCAGCGCCACCGTGACCGTCCGCCCCGCGTCCGCGCCGGTCACCCGCAGCGGGGCGGCCAGCTGCTGCGGCAGCACCGCCTTGCCGTCCGGCCCGACGTCGTACAGCTTCGCGAACAGCACCGCGTCCGCCCGGTCCGCCTTCACCCGCACCGGCACGGTCGGCTGTCCGGTCAGGTGCAGCGGCGAGTCCAGCGGCGCCGAGTCGAACGCGGCGTTCTGCCCGGGGAAGTCCAGCGACAGCCCGGCGCCCAGCGAGGACGCCTGGCTGAGCGCGCCGATGCCCGGCAGCGTCGAGATCCCCGGCGGCGCCCCGCCGGGCGGATTGGTGATCGTCTTCTCCCCGCCCGCCAGCTCGACGGACCGCGAGCCCGTCCCGCCCAGCCCGGGATAGCGGCCGGCGGTGGCCCCGCGCAGGACGGCCTGGAAGCCGGTCGAGTCCACCCCGCCGGTCCGGGTCACCCGGAACGCCGGTCCGGTGTCGTTCCCCCGGCCCTTCACGTAGTGGTCGAACCAGGCGGTCACCCGGTCGTCCACCCGGGCGCTGGTGTCCGTCCCGCCGTCGTGCCCGCCCGCGAACCAGTCCACCGCCACCGGCGCGCCGTTGGCGGCGACCGCCTGCGCGATCCGGTCGCCCTGGTCGAGCGGGAACAGCGAGTCCTGCTGCCCCTGCACCACCAGCGTGGGCGCCTTGAGCAGCGCCGCCACCGAGGACGGGCTGGCGGCGTCCAGCATCGCGACGGCCTCCGGATCGGCGTGCCCCGCGGTGGCGACCCGGTCGTACATCTGACACAGCGACTCCAGGAACCGCCCGCACCCGGCCTGCCCGTCCTCCACCGGCTTCGCGTCACCGCCCGCCCGCGGCGCACCGCCGGACGGCCCGAGACCGCCCGCCGAACCGGGGGCCACCGAGCCCGTGGTGAAGAAGATCCCGGCCCACAGCTTCTTGAACACGCCGTCCGCCGCGCCCGAGCCCTGCACGCCCTGCGGGAACAGCGCGTCGGCCAGGTTCCACCAGGTGATCTGGGTGGCCACCGCGTCGATCCGGCGGTCGGCCGCGGAGGCCAGCAGCGAGACCGCCCCGCCGTACGAGGCGCCGGTGATGCCGACCTTCGGGTCGCCGGGCCCGTCCAGCTGCACCTCGGGCCGCTGGGCCAGCCAGTCCACCAGGTGCCGGACGTCCTGGACCTCGCGGTCGGGCGCGTTGAGGCCGATCTTGCCGCCCGAACGCCCGAACCCGCGCGCCGACCAGGTCAGCACCGCGTACCCCTGCCGGGCGAGCTGCTCGGCCCGCTCGCGCTCGCCCTCCTTGGAGCCGCCGAAGCCGTGCGCGAGCAGCACCGCCGGTCGGGGGCTGCTGCCGGTGGTGAAGAACGAGGTGTCCAGCTGGATCTGCTCAGCGCTGCCGGGCGTCTCCGGCATGCTGAGGAAACGGTCCTCCTCACGGACCGTCTGCTCACCGCCGGACGCCACCGCCGCCGTACCGACCCCGGCCACCGCCACCAGGGCCACCGCACCCGCCAGCAGCCTGCGCCCGACCGTCGTACCCCGGCCGCGCCACCGACGCCATGCCCCACCGAACTCCATGGCCGCTGATCGTATCCGCCGTCCGGGTAGGCACCCGATAAAGCCACCCCGAAGCCACCACGAACGCGGTCGCACCCTTTTGCCCGTTTCACTCCACTCTGCCCGCGTATCGTACGGCCCATGCTCCGGCCGCTGATCACGCTGCTCGCCACCGTCGCCGCCACCCTGGCGATCGGCTGGATCGTCGACCAGTCCCTCCAACGCGCCGCCGCCCGCCACCCCGACGCCCCGCTCTGGCCACTGCTCCGGCGCTGCCGGATCCCGCTCCAACTCGCCGTCGTCGCTGCCCTGCTGCTCGCCACCCGCCCGCTCCAGCGGATCTTCCACCTGCGCCGGGACGAGGGCGCGCACCACCTGCTCCTGCTCCTCCTGCTCGCCTCGCTCGGCTGGCTCACCGTCCGCGTGGTCGCCGCCGTCCTGGAGGCCCTGCTCAGCCGCTACGAGACCCGGATCGACGACCCGGCCCGGCGCCAGCGGGTCCACACCCAGATCAGCATGCTGCGCCGGGTGGCCAGCGCGGTCATCGTCGTGGTCACCGTCGCCGTGATGCTGCTGACCTTCTCCGCGATGCGCTCCGTCGGCGCCGGCCTGCTCGCCTCCGCCGGCATCATCGGCATCGTGGCCGGCATCGCCGCCCAGAGCACCCTCGGCAACTTCTTCGCCGGCCTGCAGATCGCCTTCGGCGACACCGTCCGGATCGGCGACACCGTGGTGGTGGACGGCCAGCAGGGCACCGTCGAGGAGATCACCCTCTCCTACCTGGTGGTCCGGCTCTGGGACCACCGCCGACTGATCGTCCCGGTCTCCTACTTCGTCAACAAGCCCTTCGAGAACTGGACCCGCCGCGACCCGGGCCTGCTCGCCGCCGTCCTGCTCCACCTCGACCACACCACCCAGGTCGACGAGCTGCGCGCCACCCTGCGCGCCCACCTCGACCGGCACCCGCTCTGGGACGGCGCCGAATGGGCCCTCCAGGTCACCGACACCACCCCCAGCACCATCGTCGTCCGCGCCACCATGACCGCCCGCACCCCCGACGACGCCGCCCGACTCCGCTTCGACATCCGCGAACAGCTCATCGCCCACCTACGCGACGAACACCCCCACGCCCTCCCCCGCCTCCGCACCACCGACCCCTGACCCCGCACCCCCTCCCCCCGAAGCACGAGTTCCCCGCGCCCCATCAGGGGCGCGGGGAACTGCGCGAAGCGGAAGGCGACCACCGGAACCCGACCCCGAAGGTCAGCCCCACGGCCCCCTGACGCTCACAGCTTCCGCGTCATCGTCCGATGCGGTATCCCCGCATCCTCGTACACCGGCCCCTCCGCCACGTACCCCAGCCGCTCGTAGAACCCGAGCGCCTGCACCTGCGCGTGCAACTCCATCTCCGAGCCCCCGCGCTCGACCCCCGCGGCCTCGATCGCCCGCACGAGCTCCGCACCCAGCCCGGTCCCGCGGGCCGCCGGCAGCACCGCGAGCCGCCCGAGCAGCACCCGCCCGTCGACACCCCCGGTCAGCTCCCGCGCCTGCTCGCCGAAGATCAACCGCCCGGTGCCCAGGCCGCCGCCGTCGGCCCCCACCGCCAGCAGGTGCACCGAGGTCCGGTCGTACTCGTCGTACTCCAGCTCCTCCGGCACGTTCTGCTCGACGACGAACACCTCACGCCGAACGGCCCGCACCAGCGCCAGGTCCGCCTCCCCCTCGGCGACCCGAAGAGTGACGCCCACCCCGGCACCCACCCCGCCGCTCACCGTCAGCTCTCCGCCGCGATCACGTCCAGCGCCTTCTGCAGGTCCGCCGGGTACTCGCTGGAGAACTCGACCCACTGCCCGTCCGCCGGGTGCTCGAAGCCGAGCGACACCGCGTGCAGCCACTGCCGGGTCAGCCCGAGCCGCTTGGCCAGCGTCGGGTCGGCGCCGTACGTCAGGTCCCCCACGCAGGGGTGCCGCAGCGCGGACATGTGGACGCGGATCTGGTGGGTGCGCCCGGTCTCCAGCTTGATCGCCAGCAGCGACGCGGCCCGGTACGCCTCGATCAGGTCGTAGTGGGTGACGGACGGCTTGCCCTCCTGGGTCACCGCCCACTTCCAGTCCGAGCTGGGGTGGCGCCCGATCGGCGCGTCCACGGTGCCGCTCATCGGGTCCGGGTGGCCCTGCACCAGCGTGTGGTAGCGCTTGTCGGTCACCCGGTCGTGGAACTGCCGCTTGAGGTCGGTGTACGCGCGCTCGGACTTGGCGACGACCATCAGCCCCGAGGTGCCGACGTCCAGCCGGTGCACGATGCCCTGCCGCTCGGCCGCGCCCGAGGTGGAGATCCGGTAGCCGGCCGCGGCGAGGCCGCCGATCACGGTGGGGCCGGTCCAGCCGGGGCTGGGGTGCGCGGCGACGCCGACCGGCTTGTCGATCAGCACGATGTCCTCGTCGTCGTGGACGATCCGCATGCCCTCGACCGGCTCGGCGACGATCCGCACCGGGGCGGCGGGGGCGGGGATCTCGACCTCCAGCCAGGAGCCGGCGGTCACCCGGTCAGACTTGCCGGCCACGGCGCCGTCGAGCGTCACCTTGCCGTCGGCGGCCAGCTCGGCGGCCTTGGTCCGGGAGAAGCCGAACATCCGGGCCAGGGCGGCGTCGAGGCGCTCGCCCTCCAGGCCGTCGGGAACGGGGAGGCTGCGGATCTGCGCTGCGGTACTCACCCGTACGAGTATGCCGGACACCCGGGCCTCCCCCGCGCGCCGCACTCCCCGGCCCGCCCCACCGAACCGCACCGAACTCCCCGACGCGCCCCCGCAGGGCGGTGCTACTCCGCCTTGCCGTCCTGCTGGTGCACGGTCCCGTCCGGGTTGCTGCCCCGGAAGGAGAGCAGCACGACCAGGATCCCGCCGCAGACGATCGCCGAGTCGGCGAGGTTGAAGACGGCGAAGTGCTGGACGGAGATGAAGTCCACCACGTGCCCGCGGAAGACCCCGGGCCAGCGGAAGAGCCGGTCGGTGAGGTTGCCGAGCGCCCCGCCGAGCAGCAGGCCGAGCGCGATCGCCCACGGCAGGCTGTACAGCCGGCGGGCGATCCGCCAGATCACCACGATGACGGCCGAGGCGATCATCGTGAAGACGACGGTCAGCGCCTGCCCCATTCCGAAGGCCGCGCCGGAGTTGCGGATCACCTGGAAGGTGACGACGTCCCCGATGACCTTGATCGCCGAGTGGTTCTCCAGCCGGGCGACGACCAGCAGCTTGCTGCCCAGGTCGATCAGGAAGGCCAGCACCGCGACCACCAGCAGCACCCCGACCCGCCGCGGGCCCTTGGGCTTCTGCGCGGCCGTCGGTTCGTCCACGGGCGCCGCCTCGGTCGGCTCGGCCACAAGCACCTCCACGGCATCGGCGGTGGACGGGACGGCGTCGTCCCGGGTCTGGGGGGAACCTTGCGTACTGATGATCCGCTCCGCTGCCGATGGAGCTCCCCCGGCCGTAGGAGGGGGAGGGTGGTGGGCCGGTGACGCCCTGGACGCGTCCACGAGCGTTGTGGACGGGTCAGGCGACGTTACGGGGTCGAGCGTACGGCAAGCCCGACCCCCCGCGTCGCTCCGGTCGCCCGGTTCAGCGGCGTTCCTGCTTGGCCTTGCACTGGACGCAGAGCGTCGCCCGGGGGAACGCCTGCATCCGGGCCTTGCCGATGGCCTGCCCGCAGGACTCGCAGGTCCCGAAGCCGACGCCCTCCAGCCGGGCCAGGGCCCGCTCGGTCTGGGCGAGGCTGTCCCGGGCGTTGTTGGCGAGCGCCAGCTCGCTCTCCCGCGAGATGTTCTTCGTACCGGCGTCGACCTGGTCGTCACCGGCTCCGTCGTTGGAGTCGCGCATCAGGCCCGAGATGGCCGCCTCGGCGGCGTCGATCTCGTTCTGCAGCCGGTCCAGCTCGCTGATCAGCTCGTTGTGCAGCTCGTGGACCTCCTCGGTGGTCCACGGGTCCTCGCCCGGCCGGACCGGCAGCGTTGCCGGGTCCACGGACTCGGCCCCTCGCGGCACGGTGACGGTGTCGGTGCTGGTCTTCGGTGCGGTAGTGGTCACGGTCCCCTCCCCTGGATCGACCGCCACGGCCTTGCGTGCCCGCTTGGTGGCGGTACCCGCGCCGGTTCCCTTCTCAGCCATGGCTTCGACCCCATCTACGAACGAATCGAGCCGCCGGTTCCCGGCGGCTTCCAGTGCCGGAACGATAATCCCGATCAAAACCGGTCACAACATGACATACCGACGCCTCACAGTGATCCCACCCAGGCAGCCGCCCCAACCACCACGCCCCGCACGCTGAGAGGGTTGTGCCCAGATCGCCCCCGCCTAACCACCGCCTGACCAGCCCCGCCGCACCCCCGGGCGCCCGCCCGCCCGAAACGGTTTGGACAAACCGACTCGCCCGGCCGATACACTGGCCCTGCAAGGCGCAGATGGGACGAGTACCGACGTACGCAGCCACCAGCGACCCGGGGACGGTGCGAGCCCGGGGGTGTGCACGGCGGGAAGATCACCCCGGAGCCGCCGGAAGAACGGCCGCCGCGAAGCCCGCAGCGGCCCACTAGACCCGGCAGCAAGCCCAAACAAGAGGGCCGCGAACGCAGCACCGCGGCCAAGGAGGGTGGTACCGCGGGGCGGCCCGGCCGTCTCGTCCCTCCGGAGGATCCAGTCCCAGCATCCGCCGGAGGTAGACGCCCGCGATGACCACCTATAACTCCGTCCCCGCACAGGTGGACCTCCCCGCCCTCGAACACCAGATCCTCTCCTTCTGGCAGGACAACAAGATCTTCCAGCGCAGCCTGGAGCAGTCCGAGGGCCGCCCCGAGTGGGTCTTCTACGAGGGCCCGCCGACCGCCAACGGCATGCCCGGCGCCCACCACATCGAGGCCCGCGTCTTCAAGGACGTCTTCCCCCGCTTCCGGACCATGAAGGGCTACCACGTCGCCCGCAAGGCCGGCTGGGACTGCCACGGCCTCCCGGTGGAGCTCGCCGTCGAGAAGGAGCTGGGCTTCTCCGGCAAGCAGGACATCGAGGCGTACGGCATCGCCGAGTTCAACGCCAAGTGCCGTGACTCGGTGACCCGCCACACCGACGCCTTCGCCGAGCTGACCACCCGCATGGGGTACTGGGTCGACCTGGACGAGGCCTACCGGACGATGGACCCGTCCTACGTCCAGTCCGTCTGGTGGTCGCTCAAGCAGATCTTCGACAAGGGCCTGCTCGTCCAGGACCACCGGGTCGCCCCCTGGTGCCCGCGCTGCGGCACCGGCCTGTCCGACCACGAGCTGGCCCAGGGCTACGAGACCGTCGTCGACCCCTCGGTCTTCGTCCGCTTCCCGCTGACCAGCGGCCCGCTGGCCGGCCAGGCCGCCCTGCTGGTCTGGACCACCACCCCGTGGACCCTGGTCTCCAACACCGCCGCCGCCGTCCACCCCGAGGTCACCTACGTGGTGGCCACCGACGGCACCGAGAAGCTGGTCGTCGCCGAGCCGCTGGTCGCCAAGGCCCTCGGCGAGGGCTGGGAGACCACCGGCGAGTCCTTCACCGGCGCCGAGATGGAGCGCTGGGCCTACCAGCGCCCGTTCGACCTGGTCGAGATCGAGAACGCGCACTACGTCCTCAACGCCGACTACGTCACCACCGAGGACGGCACCGGCATCGTCCACCAGTCCCCCGCCTTCGGCGCGGACGACCTCGCGACCTGCCGCAAGTACGGCCTGCCGGTGGTCAACCCGGTGCTCGCCGACGGCACCTTCGCCCCCGAAGTCCCCCTGGTCGGCGGCCAGTTCTTCAAGAAGGCCGACGAGGCCCTGGTCGCGGACCTCAAGGAGCGCGGCCTGCTCTTCCGCCACCTGCCGTACGAGCACAGCTACCCGCACTGCTGGCGCTGCCACACCGCGCTGCTCTACTACGCGCAGCCGTCCTGGTACATCCGGACCACCGCCGTCAAGGACGCGCTGATCCGCGAGAACGAGGCCACCAACTGGTTCCCGGAGACGGTCAAGCACGGCCGCTTCGGCGACTGGCTGAACAACAACATCGACTGGGCGCTCAGCCGCAACCGCTACTGGGGCACCCCGCTGCCGATCTGGCGCTGCGAGGAGGGCCACCTCACCTGCGTCGGCTCGCTGGCCGAGCTGTCCGAGCTCACCGGTACCGACCAGAGCGGCCTCGACCCGCACCGCCCGTACATCGACGAGGTGACCTTCGCCTGCCGCGACTGCGGCGGCACCGCCACCCGCGTGCCCGAGGTGATCGACGCCTGGTACGACTCGGGCTCGATGCCCTTCGCCCAGTACGGCTACCCGTACCAGAACAAGGAGCTGTTCGAGAAGCGCTACCCGGCGCAGTTCATCTCCGAGGCGATCGACCAGACCCGCGGCTGGTTCTACACGCTGATGGCGGTCGGCACCCTCGTCTTCGACAAGAACAGCTACGAGAACGTCGTCTGCCTGGGCCACATCCTGGCCGAGGACGGCCGCAAGATGTCCAAGCACCTGGGCAACATCCTGCAGCCGATCCCGCTGATGGACCAGCACGGTGCCGACGCCGTCCGCTGGTTCATGGCGGCCGGCGGCTCGCCCTGGTCGGCCCGCCGGGTCGGACACGGCACCATCCAGGAGGTGGTCCGCAAGACCCTCCTCACCTACTGGAACACCGTCGCCTTCCAGGCCCTGTACGCCCGCACCTCGAACTGGGCGCCCTCCGCGAGCGACCCGGCCCCGGCCGACCGCCCGCAGCTGGACCGCTGGGTGCTCTCCGAGCTGAACACCCTGGTCCGCGAGGTCGACGCCGCCTTCGAGGCGTACGACACCCAGCGCGCCGGCAAGCTGCTCTCCGGCTTCGTCGACGACCTGTCCAACTGGTACGTCCGCCGCGGCCGCCGCCGCTTCTGGCAGGGCGACGCCGCCGCGCTCGCCACCCTGCACGAGGCTCTGGAGACGGTCACCCGCCTGATGGCCCCGATGACCCCGTTCATCACCGAGCGGGTCTGGCAGGACCTGGTCGTCCCGGTCGTCCCGGACGCCCCGGCCTCGGTCCACCTGGCCGCCTGGCCGGAGGCCGACGAGGCCCTGATCGACACCGAGCTCTCCAAGCACATGGCGCTGGTCCGCCGCCTGGTCGAGCTGGGCCGGGCCACCCGCGCCGAGTCCGGTGTGAAGACCCGCCAGCCGCTCTCCCGCGCGCTGGTCGCCGCCCAGGGCTGGGAGGAGCTGCCCGCCGACCTGCGCGCGCAGATCGCCGAGGAGCTCAACGTGGCCGCCCTCGAATCCCTGGCCGAGGTCGGCGGATCGCTGGTCGACACCACCGCCAAGGCCAACTTCCGTGCGCTGGGCAAGCGCTTCGGCAAGGGCGTCCAGGACGTCGCCAAGGTGGTCGCCGCCGCGGACGCCGCCCGGCTCGCCGCCGACCTGCGCGCCACCGGTGAGACCAGCGTCGACCTCGACGGCGAGACGATCACCCTCTCTCCCGACGAGGTGATCATCACCGAGACCCCGCGCGAGGGCTGGGCCGTCGCCAACGAGTCCGGCGCCACCGTCGCCCTCGACCTGGCCATCACCCCGGAGCTCAAGCGCCTCGGCGTCGCCCGCGACGCCATCCGCCAGATCCAGGAGGCCCGCAAGAACTCCGGCCTGGACGTCGCCGACCGCATCGTCCTCCGCTGGCGCGCCACCTCGGAGGAGACCGCCGAGGCCATCGCCGAACACGGCCCCCTCGTCGCCGAGGAGGTCCTCGCCACCGACTTCGCCGCCGGCGCAGCCGACTGGACCTCCGAAGCCTTCACCGACGACTCCCTCGGCCTCACCTTCCAACTCCGCAAGGCCTGACCAGTACCCCGCGAACCGCCGCCCAGCTCCCCAGCCGGGCGGCGGTTCCGCATTTCCCCGCCCTCTTCCCCTCCCGCCCCCCGCCCCCATCCGGCCCCACCTCCGAGCACACCAAAAAGGCGTCCCCTCCCCAACCCGAAGGTCAGAGAGGGGACGCCCTCAAAAGGCCGTACTACAACCTCAGTTGTCGCCGTCCTCGTCGATCAGGAAGCCTCGCATCGGCGCCGGAGCCTGCTGCATCGGCTGCGGCGGCTGCGGACGGACCGCCGCCATCGGCTGGGTCATCCCGGCCGGCTGCATCTGCGGAGCCCCGCTGTTGCCACCGTTCTGCTGCCCGCCGAAGCTCGGCGCCGGCGAGTTCCCGCCGAAGGAGCTCTGCCCACCGAACGACGGCGAGCTGCCCCCGAACGACGGCTGGTTCCCACCGAAGGACGGTGCACCGGAGGTCATCGCCCCGGCACCGGCCGGCGCCATCGACGAGGCCGCCGGCGGCAGCGACGCGGTGGCGGGGATCCGCGGCGGCGCGAGCGAGTCGTCCGCCTGCGACTCCAGCTGACGCAGCTGGGTCTCCAGGTACGACTTCAGACGCGTGCGGTACTCACGCTCGAACGCCCGCAGGTCCTCGACCTTGCGCTCCAGCGTGGCCCGCGCGGACTCCAGCGACCCCATCGCGACGCGGTGCTTCTCCTGCGCGTCCCGCTCCAGGGCGTCGGCCTTGGCACGGGCGTCGCGCTCCAGGCCCTCGGCCCGGCTGCGCGCCTCGCCGACGATCTTGTTGGCCTCGGAACGGGCCTCGGAGATCGCCTGGTCGGCGGTCTGCTGGGCGAGCGCGAGCACGCGGGCGGCGCTGTCGCCACCGGGGCCCTGCTGCTGCATCGGGCCGCCCATGGGGCCGCCCATCTGCTGCGGGCCGCCCATCGGGCCACCCATCTGCTGCATCTGCTGCTGGCCCATGCCCTGGCCCATCGGGTTGCCCATCGGCTGCGGGCCACCGGGGCCGCCCATGGGCTGCAGCATCTGACCGCCCATCGGCTGGACCAGCTGCTGCTGGCCGCCCATGGTCTGGTTCATCTGCTGCTGCGGGCCGCCGGCCGGGAGCTGCGGCGCGGAGCCGGCGGGCAGGCCGAGGGGCTGGTTGCCCATCTGCTGCTGCGGGCCGCCGGGGCCCATCTGCTGCGGACCACCCGGACCCATCTGCTGCGGACCACCGTGGCCCATCTGCTGCGGGCCGCCCGGGCCCTGCTGGCCGGGGACCGGCGGGCCGGATATGGCGGCCGGAACCGGAGCGCCGCCCTGACGGGGGGCGTCCTGCTGCGGTTCCTTGCGCAGGTTGGCCTGGTTCTGCGCGGCGGCACGAGTCGCGGCGGCCAGCTTGGCGCGCAGGTCCTCGTTCTCCCGGAGGAGGCGGGTCAGCTCCGCCTCGACCTCGTCGAGGAAGGCATCGACCTCGTCCTCGTCATAGCCTTCACGCAGGCGGACGGTCGTGAACTGCTTGTTCCGAACGTCCTCGGGGGTCAATGGCATCTCTTCACCTCAACGTGATCGTCGGCACACCGGCATCCTGTCGCATCGCTCACCTACGACTAGGGGTGCACAAGCGAGATCAGGACATACACAATGATCATCAGTACGAAGAAGGACAGGTCGAGCGCCACGCCCCCGAAACGCAACGGCGGAATGAGCCGCCGAAGAAGCTTGAGCGGCGGATCCGTGACAGTGTACGTGGCCTCCAGGACCAGGACCATGGCCTTGCCGGGCCGCCACGAACGCGCGAACTGGAAGACCCAGTCCATGACCAGCCGTACGAGCAGGAACACCAGGAAGACGGTCAGGGCGTAGTAGAGCACCGCCCACACGATGTCCATCGCGTTTCCCTCTCCCCGGTCCCGGGCCCTGGGGCCCACCGCTCGTCACCTGTCGCCAACCACTGTTGATCAGATCCACACGTAAAGTCGTGGCCGGGTCAGCTCTGGTTGAAGAACCCACCCTCGGCGATCCGAGCCTTGTCCTCCGCCGTGACATCGACGTTAGCAGGCGACAGCAGGAACACCTTCTGTGTCACGCGCTCGATACTGCCGTGCAGACCGAAGACGAGTCCAGCGGCGAAGTCTACGAGCCGCTTCGCGTCGGTGTCGTCCATCTCGGTCAGATTCATGATCACGGGGGTACCGCCACGGAACTGTTCCCCGATGGTACGGGCCTCGTTGTAGGTCCGGGGGTGCAGCGTGGTGATGCGGTAGGGCTCTCGTTCGTTCACTACCTTGGGCATGATCACCGGGGCGCTCTTCTCCAGGTTGTGGCGGCGTTCGGGTGTGATGGACGACACGGGGGCCATCCTCGGGGTCTCCTGCCGGATCGGCACCGCCGCCGGCACCGGCTGCGGAGTGATCGAGGAGACCGGGGCGGGCGCGGCGGCGGCCGGGGCGGCCGGCCGGGGAATGTCCTCGGTCCGCTGGCCGGTCCGGATCGGCTCGGGGTCCGCGTCGTAGTCGTCGTCGGGGTCGTACCCCTGGCCGTCGTACGTCTCGTCCTCCACGAGGCCGAGGTAGACCGCCATCTTGCGCATTGCGCCGGCCATGCTCCTGTCTCCTCCGCTCATGGCCACCTCGCTGACGCTCGGTGGCTGCCTCGCGGAGCGCGCACCTTCCGATGGTCGCTCGCTCCGCTCGCTCCGTGCAGACCGTCCCGGCGGTCAGGCCGTACGGCCCTGCCTGCGGATTCCGCGGTCCCCCCACGACGGCGCGTCAGGCCGACGGCCTGTCAGGGTTCATGGAGTGGGGGCCGCGGAGCTGCGATCCACGGTTCGCTAGCGCTCCTGGGAGCTGCTAGATTCTGTCCTATTTTGTCCTGCAGTCTGATCTACTTACCCGGTGACGTTACCTGAGGGGTGACCTCACTCCGAGTACCGCCGTTCCGACGCGCACATGTGTCGCCCCGGCGGCAATCGCCTGCTCAAGGTCGCCGCTCATCCCTGCGGAGACCATGGTGGCAGCAGGATGGGCCGCCCGTACGGCGCTTGCGATTTCCGCCAGCCGATCGAAGGCCCGGGCCGGGTCGCCGGCCAGCGGACCGGCGAGCGGAGCGACGGTCATCACACCGTCGAGCCGCAGCCCGGGCGTGTCGGCGATCGCGTCGGCCATGCGCTCGACGTCCTCCGGCGCGACCCCGGCGCGGTGCTCGCCCTCGCCGTGCTCCTTGTCCAGCGCCACCTGCACCAGGCAACCCAGTTCCGGGCGCTCCGACTTGAGCACCGCCGCGGAGAGCGACTCGACCAGCCGCAGCCGGTCCACCGAGTGCACGTGGTTCGCGTACCGGACGACCGAGCGGACCTTGTTGGTCTGCAGCTGTCCGACGAAGTGCCAGTCAAGAGGAAGGTTTCTGCACTGCTCCGCCTTGGGCGCGGCGTCCTGGTCGCGGTTCTCCGCGACGTCCGTCACACCCAGCCCGGCCAGCAGCGCGCTGTCCTCGGCGGGGTAGGTCTTGGTGACGACGATCAGGGTGACCTCGTCCCGCGCGCGCCCGGCGGCCGCACAGGCGTCCGCGATCCGGCGCTCGACCACGTCGAGGTTGGTCCCGAGCTCCTCGTACCTGGCCCGCTGGCCCTCGGTCAGCGCGTCCAGCCAACTCCGGTCGGGAACGCCGGCGGTCCGGCCGGGGAACGTTCCGAAGATGTCGTTCGTCATCAGTGATCAGAGCCCAACCAGACGTAGCTCGCGAGCCGGCCGGTGCGCTGCTCGCGGCGATAGGAGTAGTGATCGGCGGATTCGAGGGTGCAGACCGGTGATCTCATCGGTTCGCTGACCCCCGCCGCGGCCAGCTGGGCCGCGACTCCCTCCGGCACGTCCAGGGCCGGCGTCCCCCAGGAGGTCTCGGCGAACGCCGCCGGCACCACGGCGGCCACCTCGGCCCGCAGTTCGGCGGGCACCTCGTAGCAGCTGCCGCAGACGGCGGGCCCGACGGCGGCGACGATCCGTCCGGGTTCGGCGCCCAGGTCGACCATCGCCCGGACGACCGCGGGCACCACCCCGGCCGCCAGCCCGGGCCGGCCCGCGTGGGCCGCGCCCACCACGCCCGCCACCGGGTCGGCCAGCAGTACCGGCGTGCAGTCGGCGGTCAGCACCGCCAGCGCGAGCGGTCGGTCGGTGACCACTGCGTCCACCGTCGGGGCCTGCCCCAGCGGCTGGCGCTCCGTCACCACGGCGACCTCGGCGCCGTGCACCTGGTTCATCCACACCACGTCGGCCGGTTCGAGTCCCAGCTCCCGGGCGGCGAGCGCCCGGTTCTCCCGGACGGCCTCCGGGTCGTCCCCCACCGCACCGCCGAGGTTGAGCTCCCCGTACGGCGAAGTGCTCACCCCGCCCCACCGGTCGGTGAAGGCGAAGTGAGCACCCGCATGTACTGCGTGATCGATCACTTAAGGAAGTCCGGGACGTCGAGCTCCTCCGCCGGGCTCTCCACGAAGGGCTGGCGGGCCGGCTGCACCTGCGGCGGCACCGGGGCGGCGGCGGTCGTGGTGGCCGAGCTCTCGGTCGACCGGCTCGGCGCGGCGGCCGGGGTCTCCGTCTCCGAACGGGAGGTCACCGAGCCGATGCTCCCGTACGAGGGCCGGCCGGCCGGGCGGTCCGGGGAGGCCGGCGGGGTGGCCGGGCGCTCCGGGGCGGTCGACTTGACCACCGGGTCGCGGACGATCGCCGGCGGCTGCCCGCCGTCGAAGCCGGCCGCGATGACGGTGACCCGGACCTCGTCGCCGAGCGCGTCGTCGATGACCGCACCGAAGATGATGTTGGCCTCGGGGTGGGCGGCCTCGCTGACCAGCTGGGCCGACTCGTTGATCTCGAACAGACCGAGGTCGGAGCCGCCCGAAATCGAGAGCAGCACGCCGCGGGCGCCGTCGATCGAGGCTTCCAGCAGCGGCGAGGAGATCGCCATCACGGCGGCGGCCTTGGCGCGGTCCTCGCCGCGGGCCGAGCCGATGCCCATGAGCGCCGAGCCGGCGTCCGACATGACGGACTTGACGTCGGCGAAGTCGAGGTTGATCAGGCCCGGGGTGGTGATCAGGTCGGTGATGCCCTGGACACCGGAGAGCAGGACCTGGTCGGCCGAGCGGAACGCGTCGAGCACGCTGACCTGGCGGTCCGAGATGGACAGCAGCCGGTCGTTGGGGATCACGATGAGGGTGTCGACCTCTTCGCGCAGGCTCGCGATGCCGTCCTCGGCCTGGTTGGCCCGGCGCCGGCCCTCGAAGGTGAAGGGGCGGGTGACCACGCCGATGGTCAGGGCACCCAGCGAGCGCGCGATGTTGGCGACGACGGGCGCGCCGCCCGTGCCCGTGCCACCGCCTTCACCGGCGGTCACGAAGACCATGTCGGCCCCCTTGAGGACCTCCTCGATCTCCTCGCGGTGGTCCTCGGCGGCCTTGCGGCCCACCTCGGGGTTGGCGCCGGCGCCGAGGCCCCGGGTGAGTTCACGGCCCACATCGAGCTTGACGTCGGCGTCGCTCATGAGGAGGGCCTGCGCATCGGTGTTGATCGCGATGAACTCGACGCCCTTGAGACCGACCTCGATCATCCGGTTGATGGCGTTGACACCACCGCCGCCGATTCCGACGACCTTGATGACTGCGAGGTAGTTCTGCGGTGCTGCCACGTCGAAGGCCTCTCGCCTCGAATTTCCGGGTCGGCCCGGCCCGGCGAGGGTCCGTTCCGACGGATGTCGATGGGTAGGGAGCCTGGTTTCTGACTGAATGTCCGAAATGCCGACCGCCGACCCCAACCCTAAACTTGACCTTTAGGGTTAGTCCTGTGCCTCCGTCACATCACCAAAGGGCACAGTCTGGTGACACAGGACACTAGGTCGCCCCGGGCACGCGTTTCAACGAACACGCCGAGCTTCCCTTTTTCTTTTGAGCCTATGTGATCATCGGCCGGCATATGAAACCGGGGTGACCACCAAGGGTCGGGCCGACACTTCGAGGCGTCAACCCCTCCCTCAGGCACAGAACCTACCGGATCATCCCGACACCGCCGGCGCCTCCGGTGCGGTCACATCGAAGTTCGTACCCTTCTGATTCATCAGCGCCACCAGCACCCGGGCCTTGCGGTCGTTCTGCTCCGGACTCCCCCAGCGCACCGTCGCACCCCCGCTGAGCTGCAGCTCGATGTCGTCGTACGAATGCACGAGCACCGCTCCGGCCCGCTTGGCGACCTCCGGCGGGAGCCCGGCGGCCACCGCCACCGCGCCCTGCACCAACTGCGGACGGGAAATCACGCCGTCCACGTCATTCGCCTGCTGACTGAGCCGCAGTTCCACCACCGGCACGCCCTCCGGCGGAGCCGCCTCGGTGGCGAAGCTCACGCCCGCGGCATCCACCTGGGTGAACCGGCCGTCATCCCCCTTGACGGCGGCCACCGCCTTGCGCTCGACGACCTTCACCTGCAGGGTGTGCGGCCAGCCGCGCCACACCTCGGCCTTCGCCACCCGGGGGATCGCCTCCACCCGGCGCCGGACGTCGTCCAGGTCCACCCGGGCCAGCGGGCCGTGCCCGAGCCCGCCGATCACGTCGCGGACCTGCGGGCCCGTCAGTTTGTCGTCGCTCGTGCCCTGGACGGCGACGCTGCGCACGTCCAGGACCGACGAGAGGAACACCAGCCAGGCCAGCCCGCCCAGCACCGCGGCGCCGAACACGCTCAGCACCACGATGCCCCGCCGGGAGAGCCGGAGGCGGGGAGCGGACTCCTCGCCCTCCAGCTCCTCCTCCAGAGGGTCGGCGAGCCGGCCGTCAGCCACGGCGGCGACCGCCGCGGTGGGCCTGGATGGCCTCGTAGACCATGCCGACCAGCAGGTCGTCGGCGTCCCGGCGGCCGAACTCGGCGGCCGCCCGGCTCATGTCCCACAGCCGCTGCGGGTCGGTGAGCACCGGCAGCACGTTCTGCAGCACCCAGTCCGGGGTCAGCTCGGCGTCGTCCACCAGCAGGCCGCCGCCGGCCTTGACCATCGGCTGGGCGTTCAGCCGCTGCTCGCCGTTGCCGATCGGCAGCGGCACGAAGGCGGCGGGCAGGCCGACGGCCGCCAGCTCGGCCACCGTCATGGCGCCGGCCCGGCAGAGCATCATGTCGGCCGCCGCGTACGCGAGGTCCATCCGGTCGAGGTACGGCACCGGGCGGTACGGCGGCATCCCGGGGACGTCCGCGACCTGCGGCAGCTCGTTCTTCGGGCCGACCGCGTGCAGGATCTGCACGCCGTACTGCTGGAGCCGCGGAGCGATCGCGGTGACCACCTCGTTGAGTCGGCGCGCGCCCTGGGAGCCGCCGGAGACCAGCAGGGTCGGCAGCCGCTGGTCGAGGCCGAAGTACTGCCGGGCCTCCGGGCGGGCCGCGTTGCGGTCCAGGGTGGCGATGGTCCGGCGCAGCGGGATGCCGATGTAGCGGGAGTCGCGCAGCTTGCTGTCGGGCGTGGAGACGGCCACGAAGTCGCTGTAGCGGGCGCCGATCTTGTTGGCCAGCCCGGGGCGGGCGTTCGCCTCGTGCACCACGATCGGCACGCCGGCCCGCTTGGCGGCCAGGTAGGCGGGCATCGCGACGTAGCCGCCGAAGCCGACCACGGCGTCCGCGTTGACCCGCTCGATGATCTCCTGAGCGGCCCGGACGGTGCCGCGCAGCCGGCCGGGGACGGTGATCAGCTCCGGGGTGGGCTTGCGGGGCAGCGGAACGGCCGGGATGAGCTCCAGCTGGTAGCCGCGCTCGGGTACCAGTCGGGTCTCCAGACCGCGCTCGGTGCCCAGGGCGGTGATCCCGATGGACGGGTCGTGCCTGCGGAGTGCGTCCGCGAGGGCCATGGCCGGCTCGATGTGACCGGCGGTCCCCCCGCCGGCGAGTACGACATGCACCGAAATTCACCGCTCCCTGCGTGCCGGCCCGGGGGCCGGGCGCGCTGTGGTTCGTCGTCGTGGCAGCACCCGGGCCAGTCGCTTCCTGATCCGGGAGTTCTTGCTCCGGGCGGCCAGGGCCGCCTTCGCGCCCGAGGTGCTGCGTGCCAGGCACAGCAGCACACCGATCGCGGACATGGCCGACAGCATGGCGGAACCGCCGTAGGAGAACAGCGGGAGCGGGACGCCCGCGATGGGCAGCAGTCCCAGCGCCGACCCCAGGTTGATCATGGCCTGCGCCATGATCCAGGTGGTGGCGGCTCCCGCGGCGTACCTGACGAAGGGATCCTTCGTGCCGATGGCCACACGGATACCCGCGTAGCCTAGTGCCGCGAAGAGACCGATCACCGACAGCGTCCCCACCAGGCCCAGTTCCTCGCCGGTCGCGGCGAAGATGAAGTCGGTGTGCGCCTCGGGCAGCTGGCCCCATTTCTCCACGCCGGCGCCCAGGCCGGTACCGAAGCCGCCGCCGTTCGCGAACGCGAAGACGCCGTGCAGGGCCTGGAAGCAGGCGCCCTCCGGGTCGAGCTTGGTGACGCCGATGCAACCGAGGCGCTCCGCCCGGTGCGGGACGGTGACGACCAGGGCGGTGCAGACCACCACCGCCACCCCGAGGGTGGCCACGAACAGCCGCAGCGGTGCGCCGACCATCCAGAGCAGCGCGAACACCATGGCCACCAGGATCATCGAGGTGCCCATGTCGCCGCCGAACATGATCAGCGCGAGCAGCAGCAGGGCGCCCGGCACCAGCGGCACCAGCAGGTGCTTCCACGAGTTCAGGGTGCCCGCCTTCTGCTTGCGGGCGAGCAGGTCGGCCCCCCAGAGCACCAGCGCGAGCTTGGCGAACTCGGAAGGCTGGAACTGGAAGAAGCCGAAATCCAGCCAGTTCTGGTTGCCGTTGATCCGCACCCCGATGCCGGGCACGGCGACCAGGGTGAGCGCGCCGATCACCCCGATCATCACCGGGTAGACGATCACCCGCAGCACCGCGACGGGCACGGAGGCGAAGCCGATCAGCAGGACGAGGCCGAGGATGGCCGCGACCAGCTGCTTGAGGAAGTAGTACTGGGCGGCGTGGTGCTGGTTCAGGGCGAGGATCTGCGAGGCCGAGAAGACCATCATCAGCCCGAGCACGACCAGCAGCAGCGTGCTGCCGACGACCAGCAGGTACGGCGTGAGCGGCCGGTCCAGCCAGTACCGCACCCGGGCCCGGAGGGCCTGGACGCGGGCCAGCGGACCGGCCGACTTGTACTTGGTCGTGGTGGCGGAGATCACTCGCCACGGCTCGGCGGCGTCCTGCTTCCCCATGCCGGAATCCGCCCTGCCCTGCCCCGCCACCGTTCTCCCCTTCGTACGGCTCGTTCGCCTCCGGGTCGCTCCGGACCCGACCCTGCGGCTCACTCGCCCCGGTGCGGCCTCTCGGCCTACTCCCCGGAGTCCGCCAGCTGCCGGACGGCCGCGGCGAACAGGTCGCCGCGCTCGCCGTAGTTGGTGAACATGTCCATCGAGGCGCAGGCCGGAGCCAGCAGCACCGTGTCGCCCGATCGGGCGAGCGACGCGGCCGTGCGGACCACCTCGGTCATCGCCACCGCGCCAGTCTGGCCCGCGGCCGCCTCGATCACCGGCACATCCGGAGCGTGTCGCTCCAGCGCCTCCCGGATCAGCGCCCGGTCCTCGCCGATCAGCACGACCGCGCGCAGCCGCTCGGCCGCGCCCTGGACCAGGTCGTCGAAGGTCGCGCCCTTGGCCAGGCCCCCGGCGATCCAGACGATCGGCCGGTAGGCGGCCAGCGAGGCGGCCGCGGCGTGGGTGTTGGTGGCCTTGGAGTCGTCGATGTACGTGACCTCGCGGACCACGCCGACCTCGGCGATCCGGTGGGCGTCCGGGCGGAAGGCCCGCAGGCCCTCGCGGACGGCCTTCGGCTCGACGCCGTACGCCCGGGCCAGCGCCGCTGCGGCGAGCGCGTTGGCGATGTTGTGCGGGGCCGGCGGGTTGACGTCCTCGACGGCGCCCAGCTCGGCCGCGTTCTTGGCCCGGTCCTCGACGAAGGCCC
Organism: Streptomyces sp. 1114.5; assembly: GCF_003635085.1. Lineage (NCBI taxonomy): Bacteria > Bacillati > Actinomycetota > Actinomycetes > Kitasatosporales > Streptomycetaceae > Streptomyces > Streptomyces sp. 1114.5. The sequence continues at coordinate 3,177,656 of NZ_RBXE01000001.1, read as the reverse complement.
GGTCCACCAGCAGCCCGTCCACCACGCCGAAGTTCGACGGGCTCGGCGCGCCGAGGCCGAAGCCGATCGCCCGGCAGCCCTCCTCGACGTCGGCCTCCATGACCAGCGCCTCGGTGGCCGGGTCGGCCAGGTTGTACACGCAGGCGACGACGTTGCCCTCGTAGATCCGGCCCTTGTCGGCGGCGTACGCCTCCATCGAGCCGTGCCAGTCGAGGTGGTCGGGCGCCAGGTTGAGCACCGCCGCCGAGTACGGGCGCAGCGAGGGCGCCCAGTGCAGCTGGTAGCTGGAGAGCTCGACGGCGAGGACGTCGTACGGCTCCTCGGCGAGCACCGCGTCCAGCACCGAGACCCCGACGTTGCCGACGGCGGCGGTGCGCTTGCCGGCGGCGGTGAGGATCGAGGCGAGCATCTGGACGGTGGTGGTCTTGCCGTTGGTGCCGGTGACGGCCAGCCAGGGGGCGGGCTCGCCGGTGCCCGGCAGCGGCTTGCGCAGCCGCCAGGCGAGCTCGACGTCGCCCCAGACCGGCACCCCGGCCGCCTCGGCGGCGGCGAACAGCGGGCTGTCCGGCGCCCAGCCGGGCGAGGTGACGATCAGTTCGGTGCCCTCGGGCAGGCTGGCGCCGTCGCCGAGGCGCACGGCGACGCCCTGCGCCTCCAGCTCGGCGGCCCGGGCCGCCAGGCCCGGCCCGCTGCCGCCGTCGACCACGGTGACCCGGGCGCCGAGCCCGTTCAGGACGCGCGCGGCGCTGATGCCCGAGACGCCGAGGCCGGCGACCACGACGGGCAGGTTCACAAAGTCAGGGTTCGTCATCCGGTCCGGTATCCCGCGTAGAAGAGGCCGAGGCCGACGGCCACGCACAGACCCTGGATGATCCAGAAGCGGACCACGACCAGGACCTCGCTCCAGCCCTTGAGTTCGAAGTGGTGCTGCAGTGGCGCCATCTTGAAGACGCGCTTGCCGGTCATCCGGAAGGAGCCGACCTGGATGATCACCGACAGCGTGATGATCATGAAGAGGCCGCCGAGCAGGATCAGCAGCAGCTCGGTGCGGGAGCAGATCGCCAGACCGGCCAGGGCGCCGCCGAGGGCGAGCGAGCCGGTGTCACCCATGAAGATCTTGGCGGGCGAGGTGTTCCACCACAGGAATCCGAAGCAGGAGCCCATCAGAGCGGCGGCGACCACCGCGAGGTCCAGCGGGTCGCGGACGTCGTAGCAGGCGTTGGTGGCGGAGAGGAAGTAGGCGCAGCTCTGCCCGTACTCCCAGACGCCGATGAAGGTGTAGGCACCGAAGGCCATCACCGAGGCGCCGGTGGCGAGACCGTCCAGACCGTCCGTCAGGTTCACGCCGTTCGAGGTCGCCGCGATCATGAAGTACGCGAAGATGACGAACAGCACCGGGCCGATCGACCACTTGAAGTCGCGCACGAAGGACAGCGACTGGGAGGCCGGGCTGAGCCCGCGGTCGTCGTGGAACTGCAGCGCCAGGACGGCGAAGACGAGGCCGACGATGGACTGGCCGGCCAGCTTCGCCTTGGCCCGCAGGCCCAGCGAGCGGCGCTTGACCACCTTGATGTAGTCGTCCAGGAAACCGACCAGGCCGAGGCCCGTGGTCAGGAAGAGCACCAGCAGCCCGGAGGCGGTCGGGGGCTCGCCCGTTATCGCCTTGGTGCCGAAGTACGCGATCAGGGTCGCCAGGATGAAGGCGATGCCGCCCATGGTGGGCGTGCCCTTCTTGCTGTGGTGCGCCTTCGGCCCGTCGTCGCGGATGTACTGGCCGTAGCCCTGCCGGGCGAGCAGCTTGATCAGGGCGGGCGTGCCGACCAGCGAGAGGATCAGGCCGATCATCCCGGAGATGAGGATCTGCTTCATCATCGGGCAGCACCGTCCGCCAGGAGCGCCTCGGCCACCTTCTCCAGCCCCACCGAACGGGACGCCTTCACCAGGACCACATCCCCCGGCCGCAGCTGACTGCGCAGCAACTCGACCGCCGCGTCCGCGTCGGACACCAGCACCGACTCCTCACCCCACGAACCTTCGTTCCTCGCGCCGAGTTCCATGCAGGCCGCCTCGCGTCCGCCGACCGCCACCAGTTTGGTGACGTCCAGCCGGACGGCGAGGCGCCCGATGGCATCGTGCTCGGCCAGGCTCTCCTCGCCGAGCTCCCGCATCTCGCCGAGCACCGCCCAGGTGCGGCGGCGCTCCGGGCCGCGCCCCCCGATCGAGACCAGCGCCCGCAGCGCGGCCCGCATCGAGTCGGGGTTCGCGTTGTAGGCGTCGTTGACGACGGTGACACCATCGGCCCGGTCGACGACCTCCATGCGCCAGCGGGACAGCGCACCCGCCTCGCCCAGGGCTGCGGCGGTGTCGTCGACGGACATCCCGAGCTCCACCGCCACCGCGGCGGCGGCGAGGGCGTTCGAGACGTGGTGCTCACCGTACAGGCGCAGCTGCACGGGCGCGGAACCGGCTGGGGTGGTGAGCGTGAAGGATGGCCGTCCGGTGGCGTCCAGGCGAACGTCGGTGGCCCGGACGTGGGCGTCCGGGGACTCCCCGAACAGGACCACCTTCGCCTTGGTGCGGGAGGCCATCGCGCGCACCAGCCGGTCGTCCGCGTTGAGGATCGCGGCCCCGTCGACGGGCAGCGCCTCGACGAGTTCGCCCTTGGCCTCGGCGATCGCCTCCTTGGAGCCGAACTCGCCGACGTGGGCGGTGCCGACGTTCAGCACCACGCCGATCCGGGGCGGGGTGATCGAGGTCAGGTACTCGATGTCGCCCTTGTGCCGGGCACCCATCTCCATGACCAGGTGCCGGGTGCCGGCCTCGACCCGCAGCGCGGTCATCGGGTGGCCGATCTCGTTGTTGAGCGAGCCGGGCGGGTAGACGGTCTCGCCGTGGCGCTGCAGCAGCTGGGCGATCAGGTCCTTGGTGCTGGTCTTGCCGGCCGAGCCGGTCAGCGCGACCACGGCGGTGCTCTCGGCGCGGGCGACCACGGTACGGGCCAGCCTGCCGAGCGCCTCCACCACACTGTCGACCAAGACGGCGGGCACGCCGACCGGGCGGGAGGCCAGCACCGCGACGGCGCCGGCCTCGACCGCGGTGGCCGCGTACGCGTGGCCGTCCACGTGCTCGCCGACGAAGGCCGCGAACAGGCCGCCGGGGCTCACCTTCCGCGAGTCGACCTCGACCGGGCCGGTGACCAGGACGTCCGGGTCCGCGCCGTCCAGGGTGCCTCCGACTGCGGCGGCCACCTCGGCGAGGGTCAGTGCGATCACTGCTGCTCTACTCCTCGGTCGCCCCGCGCGGCCGTGGTCCGCGCGATGGACTCGCGCAGCACCTCCCGGTCGTCGAAGGGGCGGATCTCGTCTCGTACGTACTGGCCGAGCTCGTGGCCCTTGCCGGCCACCAGCACGGTGTCCCCGGCCTGGGCGCGGGCGACCGCGAGCAGGATCGCCTCGGCCCGGTCGGGGACGACCAGGACGTCCCCGCGCTCGGCCTCGGGCACCGCGGCGGCGCCGGTCAGCATGCTGGCGAGGATCGCCAGCGGGTCCTCGCTGCGCGGGTTGTCGCTGGTCAGCAGGGCGGTGTCGGCGAGGCGGGCGGCGATGTCGCCCATCGGGCCGCGCTTGTGCGGGTCGCGGTCGCCGCCGCAGCCGACGACGACGTGCAGCCGGCCCTTGGTGACCTCGCGCAGCGAGCCGAGGACGGCCCGCAGGGCGTCCGGCTTGTGCGCGTAGTCGACGACGGCCACGAACGGCTGTCCGGCGTCCACCCGCTCCAGCCGGCCCGGCACGCCGGGGACGGCGGCCACGCCGGCCACGGCGCGCTCCAGCGGCAGCCCGGCGGCGACCAGCGCGGTGATCGCGGCGAGCGCGTTGGCGACGTTGAAGGGGCCGGGCAGCGGCACGGCGGCGTCGGCCTCGGCGCCGTCCGGGCCGAGCACCCGGAAGGTGGAGCCGACCGGGCCGAGCTGGACGTCGACGGCCCGCCAGTCGGCCTCCGGGGCGCCGGCGGCGGAGAAGGTCGTCACCGGGATCTTGGCCTCGGCGGCGAGCCGGCGGCCGTACTCGTCGTCCAGGTTGACCACGCCGTGGCGGGACTTGCCGGGCTGGAAGAGCCGGGCCTTCGCCTGGAAGTAGTCCTCCATGTCCGGGTGGAAGTCGAGGTGCTCCGGCGTGAGGTTGTTGAACAGCGCGACGTCGTACGCGACGCCGTCGGTGCGGCCGAAGACCAGCGCGTGGCTGGAGACCTCCATGGTCACCGCGTCGGCGCCGCGCTCGGCCATCACGCCGAGGATCGCGTGCAGGTCGGTGGCCTCGGGGGTGGTGCGCTCGCTCTTGATCCGCTCCTCACCGACCCGCATCTCGACGGTGCCGATCACGCCGGGGGTGCGCCCGGCGCCGCGCAGGCCGCCCTCGACCAGGTACGAGGTGGTGGTCTTGCCGTTGGTGCCGGTCAGCCCGATCATCAGCAGCCGCTCCGAGGGGCGGCCGTAGACGATGGCGGCGAGCTCGCCCATGACGGCCCGCGGCCGATCCACGACCAGCAGCGGCAGGCCGGTGCCGGCCGCCAGCTCGGCGCCGGCCGGGTCGGTGAGCACGGCCACCGCGCCGGCCTCCGCGGCCTTGGCCGAGAAGGCCGCGCCGTGGTGGTTGGCGCCCGGGAAGGCCACGTACACGTCGCCCGGGCGGACCGCCCGGGAGTCGTGGGTGACGCCGCGCACGGCGCCGCCCTCGACGGGCGCCAGGCCCAGCCGGCGGGCCAGCTCGGCGAGCGGCAGAGCGGCGCTCCCGGTCGGGCGGGGCGGACTCACGGTGGTTTGATCGGGTTTCGGCACGGCGGGAAGGCTATCCGTCGAAGGGCGTCCAGGGCCAAACCGGCCCCTCGCCGCGCCGTCGTCCGGCCCGCCCCGCTCGTCGCTCATCCTCGCTCACGGCTTCCACTCGACGGGCAGGTTGGGCGCCTGGCTGCCACTCGGCGGGACCTGCAGGGTCTTCAGGGTGAACTCCATCACCTGCTTGAACACCGGCCCGCACAGCTGGCCGCCGAAGTGGCCGTTGACCGGCCCCTGGAGGGTGCAGGAGACGGTCACCCGGGGGGCGTCGGCGGGGGCGAAGCCGATGAAGGAGGCGGTGTAGCCGTCGTAGCCCTTGCCGTCGGCGGCCCCCCGGTTGGCGGTGCCGGTCTTCCCGGCGACCCGGTAGCCGGGGATGGCGGCCTTGCCGCCGGTGCCCTGCTCGTCGTCGACGACCGACTCCAGCATCGACGTGAGGGTCTTGGCGGTCTCCGGGCTGACCACCCGGGTCTGCTCGCCCGCCGCCGTCGGGCTGTACTTGCCGTCCGGGCCGGTGACGCCCTGGACGATGCTCGGCGCCACCCGCACCCCGCCGTTGGCGATGGTGGAGTAGACCGAGGTGGCCTGGAGGGCGTTCATCTGCAGCGGGCCCTGGCCGAAGGAGATGTTGTACTTCTCCGAGGCGACCAGGTCCTCCGGCTTCTTGAGCATCCCCGCGGTCTCCCCGGGGAAGTTCAGGCCGGTCGGCTGGGCGACGCCGAACTTGCGCATGTAGCCGTCCAGCACCTTGTTCGCCTGCAGCTGGTTGCCGTCGCCGAGGGTCTCGACCGCCTCGATGGTGCCGATGTTGGAGGACTTGGCCAGCACCCCGGCCAGGGTCAGGTACCAGTCGCCGTGCTCGACGTCGTCCTTGAACTGCTGCCCGGCGCGCACCAGCCGGTTCGGCACGGTGACCTTGGTGTCCCAGTTGGCCTTGCCGGAGTCCAGCACGGCGGCCAGGCTCATCAGCTTGGCGGTGCTGCCCGGTTCGTACGCGTCGACCAGGGCCGGGTTGCCCAGCTGGGCCTGCTTGGACAGGCTCAGGTCGTTCGGGTTGAAGCCGGGCGCGGTGGCCATCGCGAGGACCTGGCCGGTCTTCACGTCCTGGACCACGACGTAGCCCTTCTCCGCGCCGGAGTTGGCCACCTGGTCGGTGATCGCCCGCTGGGCGGCCCACTGGATGTCCCGGTTGATGGTCAGCTTGACGTCGCTGCCGGGCACGGCCGGGTCCATCGAGCCGCCGGCGGTGGGCACCAGCCGCCCGCCCGCCTGGGCGTAGCTGCTGTGCCCGTCCTTGCCGGCCAGCTGCTGCTGGTACTGCAGTTCGAGCCCGCCGGCGCCCGCGCCCTCGCCGTTGACGAAGCCGACCAGGTTGGCGGCCAGCCCGTCGGCGGGGTAGACGCGCTTCTGGGTCTCCCGGTTGAACACCCCGGCCAGCGGGTTGGCGCACTCGTTGTCCACCCGGGTGCGCCCGCCCTGGTCGGCGGGCTTGCCCAGCAGCTTCTTCTGCAGCTGGCAGGCCCGCGAGCCGGCCTGCTTCTCCAGGCTCGACTTGAGGTCGCTGATCTGGTTCTTGGCGGCCGGGGTCTGCTGGGCGGCGAGCCGCTTGTAGCGGGTCTTGGGGGTGTGCAGGTCGGCGGCGATCTTCTCCTTGGACAGCCCGAGGATCGGCGACAGCAGCGCGGCCGCCTGCTCCGGCGCGTCCGGGATGCCGGTCGCCTCCGGGGTGAACATCGCCGGGTCGGCCGTGATGTCGTACGCGTCGACGGTGGCGGCCAGCGCCACGCCGTCCGCGGACGTTATCGAGCCGCGCTCGGCGGTGATCGGGATGTTCAGGTAGCGGTTGGTGTTGGCGTCGGCGGCCAGCGCATCGGAGTCCACCAGCTGGAGCTGGACCAGGCGGCCCGCGAAGACCGAGAACACCAGCGACATCGCCACGGTGATCACCCGCAGGCGGCGCTTGGGCTCGGCCAGCTTGAGCGCCTTGGGGCGCAGCGCCGGCCGGGTCCTCGGGAGCGGCCGCACCGCCGCCTGGCTGCGGGCCGCCGGACGCTCCTCGGAGCGGCGCGGCTGCGGCGCCCGCGGGGTACGGGCGGCGGCGGTCCTGGCGGGCTGCGCCTTGGCCGACTGGCTGCGGGCGGGCTGTCCCTTCACGGGCTGTCCCTTGCCGGACTGGGCGCGCGGCGCGGCGCCCCGGGGTGCCGGTCGGCGGCCGCTGCCCGAGCCCGAACCGGAGCCCCCGGCGGGCTGACGAGGCGTGCCCTTTCGCTCGTTCCACTCGCTCACCGACCCGCACCCCCATTCGACTGGGCCGGCGAGGCCGGGTTGAGCTGGATCACCGAGTCGCCGGCCGAGGCCGCCGCCGTCGGCGTGGTCTGCGGAGCGGCCGGCGGGGCCGGTGCCGGCGGTGCGCCCTGCGGAGCCGGCGACTGCCCGGCGCCCGGCTGAGGAGCGCCGGGAACGGTCTTCGTCGGCCAGGGCTCGGCCGTCGAACGCTTGACGGGCGGGCTGTCCTGCGCCGGCCCCGGGGTGCCGATCACCTTGCCGCCGTTCGGCACGTCCAGGAAGGCCATCCCGCCGGCCGGGACCATGCCCAGCTCGGCGGCGCGCTTGGCCAGCGCGTCCGGCGCCGAGCTCTGGTCGATCTCGTGCTGGAGGCTCTGCTGCTCGTCGGTCGCCTTGGTGGTCTGCTTCTGCAGCCGGGACAGTTCGAAGGAGCCCTCGTTGAGCGCCGTGTTCAGTGCCAGCAGCCCGAACAGCCCCGCCGCGAGCAGCGCCACGATGAGCACCGCGAACGGCGTGCGCCCCCGGACCGGGCGCTTCCCCGGCCGGACCGTGATGCGTGCCCTGCCCTGTCCGGGGAGTCCTCCCCGCCCCGCCCGGACCTCACCGGCCACCGGCCCCACCGCTTTCCTCCGCCCTTCGGACCCCGCCGGGCCGGTTCGTCAGCCCCGCTTGCTTCGGTCCCTGATCCTCTCCGCCACCCGCAGCCGTACGGGCGCGGCGCGCCGGTTCTCCTCGATCTCCTCCTCGGTGGCCAGCTCGGCACCGCGGGTGATCAGTTTGAGCCAGGGCTGGTGCTCCTCCGGGATGAACGGCAGCCCCGGTGGGGCCGTGTTGGTCGCCCCGGCGGCGAAGTACTGCTTCACCAGGCGGTCCTCCAGCGACTGGTACGACATCACGACCATCCGACCGCCGATCGTGAGGACGTCCAAGGCCCCGGGGATCGCCCGGTCCAGGACCTCCAGCTCGCCGTTGACCTCGATCCGCAGCGCCTGGAACGTCCGCTTGGCCGGGTTCCCGCCGGTGCGACGGGTCGCCGCCGGAATCGCGTTGCGCACCAACTCGACCAGACGCGCGCTCGTGGTGAACGGTTCCTTCGCCCGCTCCCGCACGATCACCGAGGCGATCTTCCCGGCGAACCGCTCCTCGCCGTAGAACTTGAGGATCCGGGCGAGCTCGCCGTGGCTGTAGGTGTTCAGCACCTCGGCCGCGCTGATCCCGCGGGTCTGGTCCATCCGCATGTCCAGCGGCGCGTCCTGGGCGTACGCGAAGCCGCGGTCCGCCTCGTCCAGCTGCATCGAGGAGACGCCGAGGTCGAACAGGACGCCGTCCACCCGGTCGATGCCCAGGCGCTCCAGCACCTCGGGGATCTCGTCGTACACGGCGTGCACCAGGGTGGCCCGGTCGCCGAAGGGGGCCAGCCGCTCGCCGGACAGCTTCAGCGCCTGCGGGTCGCGGTCCACCGCGATCAGCCGGACCTCGGGGAACTGGGTGAGCAGCGCCTCGCTGTGCCCGCCGAGGCCGAGGGTGGCGTCCACCACCACGGCACCGGGGCGCGAGATCGCCGGGGCCAGTGCGTCCATGCACCGCTGCAGCATCACCGGGACGTGCTTGGGGCCCGGTTCGTTGGTGGTCATGCGCGGCGGCGCCCTTCCTCGGTGCGGAGCAGCCCGACGTCCGGGAGCTGCGACCATTCTCGCCCACCGCCCCCCGGCACGACGAAGCGGCCCGTGGTCCCCGCCCGCTCAAGGGGAAGATCGTGACCGCCCGGCGCCGGGGAAGGTGCGCCAGGTGGCACGGAGCGGGTGGAGGCCACGGACCGCGTCGACCGGGCCGCACCGGCCGGGAACGCCCGGTTGACGGGCTCCGGCGGGTGTGCTCCACTGCGCCGCAAACTCTATCGCGCGGGTCTCGCCAGTCAATGGTCCGCTCCGGCGCACCACCCGGGCGGCGGTACGGATCATCGCAGGTCGCGGCCGTTGGGGCGGCCCCGCGGCGGTCCGATCCGGGGGCCCACGGAGACCGCCGCGCGCCCCCCGCCCCGCGAGCGCGTACGACCCACCTCGGGAGCAGCCCGGACAAACCCTCCCGTTGTGGCTATGTGCTCGATCACAGCGGCTCGTTCTGTAGCTCTCCGCCCCACCGCGGACGCCCGAATCACACTAACGTCGCCGCCATGACAGTGACTCCCGACCGGCCCACGCCGACCGCCGCTGCCGACTCCGCCCGCCCCACCATCATCGACCGCTTCGTCTCGGCCAACCGCGAGTACGCGGTGACCTTCCAGGACGGCGGCATGGACGCCCGTCCGGTGCAGAAGATCGCCGTGGTGGCCTGCATGGACGCCCGTCTCGACCTGTTCGCGGCGCTCGGCCTCGAACTCGGCGACGCGCACGTCATCCGCAACGCCGGCGGCGTCGTCACCGACGACACCATCCGGTCCCTGACCATCAGCCAGCGCGCCCTCGGCACCCGCTCGATCGCGCTCATCCACCACACCGGCTGCGGCCTGCTCGGGCTCACCGAGGACTTCCGCCGCGAGCTGGAGCTGGAGGTGGGCCAGCGCCCGCAGTGGGCGGTGGAGGCCTTCGTCGACCTGGACGGCGACGTCCGCCAGTCCATGCAGCGCGTCCGCACCTCCCCCTTCCTGCTGCACACCGACGACGTCCGCGGCTTCGTCTTCGACGTCCACACCGGCCTGCTGCGCGAGATCGCGTAGCCCCGGCCCTCCCCACCATTCGGCGGCGGCCGAATGGTGACTTCCGGCCGCCGCGCGGGGGAGAATGCGCCTGCCGGTCGGACCCCGAACCACCTGGGGCGGCCGGGCCGCAGGCCGCCTCCCCCGCGCCGGATCCTCCTTCGGAACCGGCCCCGGGACGGCCGCGTCAAGCATGGGTGGGGTCCGGCCTCGGGACGGGGCGGGCACAGGGTGCCAGGGAGCGTAAACGGGTGACGAGCTACAACGATCAGGCCGGTCTCGGTGGTCCTGCGGGGGGCGAGCGGAGGACGGACGGGTACCGGCCGATCGGACTGCCTGAGCTCGCGGCGGTCGTGGAACGCGTTCGCGCCAACGTCGAGAGCGTGATCGAGGGCAAGCCGGAGGCCGTCCGGATCGCCCTGACCGTCCTGCTCGCCGAGGGCCACCTGCTGCTGGAGGACGTGCCCGGCGTCGGCAAGACCATGCTGGCCAAGGCGCTGGCCAGGTCCGTCGACTGCACCGTGCGCCGCATCCAGTTCACGCCCGACCTGCTGCCCTCGGACGTCACCGGCACCAACATCTACGACCAGCAGCGGCACGACTTCGAGTTCCGCCCGGGCGCGATCTTCGCCCAGATCGTGGTCGGCGACGAGATCAACCGCGCCTCGCCCAAGACCCAGTCCGCGCTGCTGGAGTCCATGGAGGAGCGCCAGGTCACCATCGACGGCACCAGCTACGAGCTGCCCTCGCCGTTCATGGTCGTGGCCACCCAGAACCCGGTCGAGATGGAGGGCACCTACCCCCTGCCCGAGGCCCAGCGCGACCGCTTCATGGCCCGGATCTCGATCGGCTACCCCAGCCCCGAGGCCGAGCTGGCGATGCTGGACGTGCACGCCGGCGCCAGCCCGCTGGAGGACCTGCAGCCCGTCGCGCACGCCGCCGACATCCTCAAGCTGATCGACCTGGTCCGCACCGTGCACATCGCCGACCCGGTCCGCCGCTACGCCGTCGACCTGGTCGGCGCGACCCGCACCAGCCACGAGCTGCGCCTGGGCGCCTCGCCGCGCGCCACCCTGCACCTGGTCCGGGCCGCCCGCGCCGCCGCCGCGCTGGACGGGCGCGACTACGTCACCCCGGACGACGTCCAGCGCCTCGCCGTCCCGGTCCTCGCGCACCGGCTGATGCCGACCGCCGAGACCCAGCTCAGCCGCCGCACCTCCGAGCAGATCGTGACCGACCTGGTCGCCCGGCTGCCGCTGCCGCGCCCGCAGGGCGGCCCGGCCGTCCGGAGGGTCTGAGGTGGCCCAGTCCGACTCGGCCTCGGGGCTGCGGGCCGGATTCCGCGGCCTCACCACCCGGGGCCGTTCCTTCCTCGCCGCCGGGCTGACCGCGGTGGCCTGCGCCTACCTGCTCGGCCAGGACGCGCTGCTGCGCGTCGGCGTGCTGCTCGCCGCGCTGCCGCTGGTCGCCGTCGTGGTGGTCGCCAACACCCGCTACCGGGTGGCCAGCGGCCGCCGGCTCAGCCCGCGCCGGGCGGTCGCCGGCCAGGAGGCCCGGGTTCACCTGCGGCTCGACAACGTCTCCCGGGTGCCCACCGGGCTGCTCCTCCTGGAGGACAAGGTCCCGTACGTGCTCGGGCCGCGGCCGCGCTTCGTGCTGGACCGGGTCGAACCGCGCGGCTACCGCGAGGTGTCCTACCGGGTCCGCTCCGACCTGCGCGGCCGCTACCCGCTCGGCCCGCTGCAGCTGCGGCTGTCCGACCCGTTCGGGATGTGCGAGGTGACCCGCTCCTTCACCGCCTCCGACGTCCTCACCGTCGTCCCCCAGATCCAGGCGCTGCCGCACGTCCGGCTCAGCGGCGAGTGGCTCGGCCAGGGCGAGAACCGCAGCCGCGCCCTGGCGCTGGCCGGCGACGACGACGTGATCCTGCGCGAGTACCGGCCGGGCGACGACCTGCGCCGGGTGCACTGGCGCTCCACCGCCAAGTACGGCGAGCTGATGGTGCGCCGCGAGGAGCAGCCGCAGCGGGCCCGGGCCACCGTCCTGCTGGACACCCGGGAGATCGGCCACCGCGGCAGCGGCCCCGCCTCCTCCTTCGAGTGGGCGGTCAGCTGCACCGCCTCCGTCGCCGCGCACCTGCTGGAGCGCGGCTACCAGGTCCAGCTGCTCACCGACACCGGCCAGTCGGTGCCCGGCCCCGGCGCGGGCGGCAACAACAGCGCCGCCGACACCTCCGGGCTGATCCTGGACGCCCTCGCGGTCGCCGACCTCTCCGACGGCGGCACGCTCTCCCGCGCCGAGGAGCCGCTGCGCACCGGCGGCGAGGGCCTGCTGGTCGCCGTGCTCGGCGAGCTGGACGACACCCAGGCCGCCCGGCTGGGCCGGCTGCGCAGCCGCACCGGCGGCGCGATCGCCTTCCTGCTGGACAGCGGCACCTGGGCCGGCCTGCGGATGCTCGCCCCGGACACCGGCGGCGACGAGTTCCGGGCCCGGGTCCGGAAGCTGCGCGAGGCGGGCTGGACGGTGATCCCGGTGCGCGCCGGCGACTCCCTGCCGACCCTGTGGCGGGCCGCCGAGGGCGCCAAGACGACCGCCCCCAACCGAGAAGAGGCCGGCGCGTGACCACCCGGGCCAAACTGACCGTCTACTCGGCGCTGGCCACCGCCCTCGCCTCGCTCTGCATGCTGCCGCTGCTGACCACCCGCAGCTGGCTGACCCACGCCGTCCTGGTGATCGCCGTGCTCGCCGCGGTCGGCGCGGGCCTGCGCCGCTCCCCGCTGTACCGCTGGACGGTGCCGGTCGGGCAGCTGCTGGTGCTGCTCCTGCTGATGCTGCTCGGCTTCGCCGGCGCCGGCGGGATCCTGCCCGGCCCGGCCACGATGCGGGTCCTGGACCAGGTCTTCGCCTCCGGCCTGGACGACATCCAGCAGTACGCGATCCCCGCGCCGCCCACCCCCGGCCTGCGGCTGATCCTGGTCTCCGCGGTCGGCCTGATCGCCGTCGCGGTGGACACCGTCGCGGTGACCTACCGCCGCGCGGCCCTGGCCGGGCTGCCGCTGCTGGCGCTCTACTCGATCGGCAACGGCCTCGCCGGGGACCACGGCAGCTGGGTCTGGTTCGCCGTCGCCGCGGCCGGCTACCTGCTGCTGCTGTTCGTCGAGGGCCAGGACCGGGTCTCCCGCTGGGGCCGGATCTTCCGCGGCGGCGCGCGCGGCATGGTGAACGCGGAGACGGTCAACCCGGGCGGCCGGCAGGTCGGCATCCTGGCCCTGGCCGTGGCGATGGTGCTTCCCGCGGTCCTGCCGCAGTGGGGCGGCGGGCTGCTGCATTCGGGCCCCGCCGGCTCGGGCGGCACCGGCGGCGGGAGCGTGGCGACCAGCCTCGACCCGCTGGTCAGCCTGGAGGCCGCGATCACCAAGCCCACCGACGCCGAGCTGCTCAGCTACACCCTGGACAGCACGCTGGCCGACCAGACCTACCTGCGGACCGGCTCGCTGGACCAGTTCGACGGCACCAACTGGAGGCTCGCCAGCACCACCGTCAACGACCTCCCGGCCACGCTGCCCCTCCCCGAGGGCCTGCACGACGCCAACGTCCCCCGGATCGAGGGCGACTTCCAGGTCAGCGACCGGCTGGAGAACAGCTGGCTGCCGATGCCCTACCCGGCGGCCTCCGTCCAGGTCCCCAACCGGGGCGACTGGCGGCTCGACCCGCTGACCCGCACCGTCCTGCCGGCCAACGACAAGGCGATCCGCGGCCTGCGCTACCACGTCAGCGCCCTGGACCTGCGGCCCACCGCCAACGAGCTGCGCCAGGCCCCCTCGGCGCCGTCGAGCATCCGGGAGCACTACACCGCCGTCCCCTCCGACCTGCCCTCGGTGGTCTCCGAGCAGGCCAGGAAGGTCACCTCCGGCGCACAGAACGACTACGACCGGGCGATGGCCCTGGTCAACTGGTTCACCGGCCCGGACTTCAAGTACGACACCAGCGTCTCAGCCGGCACCGGCAGCAACGCGATCGCGGTCTTCCTGCGCGACCGCCGCGGCTTCTGCGTGCACTTCGCCTCCACCATGGCGGCGATGGCCCGGTCGCTGAAGATCCCGGCCCGGGTCGCCGTCGGCTTCACCCCCGGCGACAACAAGGGCGGCAACGTGTACTCGGTCACCGGCCGGATGTACCACGCCTGGCCCGAGCTGTACTTCAGCGGCTACGGCTGGCTGCGCTTCGAGCCGACCCCCAGCCGCGGCACCCCGACCCGCTACACCGAGACGTCCAGCGCCCCGACCACCGCGCCGACCCAGCAGGCGACCGCCGCCCCGCAGACCGCCTCGGCCGCCCCGGCGCCGTCCGCGAGCTCGGACTGCACCGCCAAGCAGCGCCAGCTGGGCGACTGCGGCCCCAAGAGCAAGGCCGCCGCCCAGGCCGGCGAGGAGTCCTGGCTGCTCTCCGGGCAGGTGCTCGGCACCCTCGCCGCAGTGCTCGCGGTACTCGCGCTGCTGCTCCTCCCGATGCTCTGGCGCACGGCCGTACGCCGTCGCCGGCTGGGCCGGAGCGGGCGGCGCCGGCCCGGCGGGGACGGCCCGACGGAGCTGACCGACGCCCAGGTGCTGGCCGCCTGGGACGAGCTGGTCGACTCCGCCTGGGACCTCGGAATTCCCCCGGACGAGTCACGCACCCCGCGCTCGGCCGCCCGACGGATCACCGAGAAGGCGGCCCTGGACGCGGACTCGGCGGCCGCCGCCGGCCGAGTGGCGCTGGCCACCGAACGGGTGCTCTACGCCCCGCCCGGGCAGCCGACCACGGCGCCGCTGGCCGCCGACGTCCAGACCGCCCGGCGCGGCCTGCAGGCGCACGCCGGCCGGGCCGGGCGGACCAGGGCGCTGCTGCTGCCGCCGTCCTCGGCGCAGCTGTGGTGGCGGATCTCCGACGCCGTACGGACGGCCAGGACGGCCGTCGCCACCGGCGCGGGCCGGGCCGGCGAGGCGGTGTCCGCGCCGGTGCGGCGGGTCTTCACCCGGCGCCCCAAGCCGGACGCCCCGGAGTCCTGACCGGGGCCGGACGCACCGACGCCGGGGGCGGGCAGTCGATCGACTACCCGCCCCCGGCGTCCGCGTTCTGGAGTCCTGCGTTCGACGATCCGGGCCCCGGAATCCGGCTTCCGGAGCGGCCGCGGCTCAGAAGCCGCCGGTCTGCTCGTCCCGTCGGCGCTGCCAGCGCTGTTCGACCCGGTCCATCATCCCGGCCTTGCGCCGCGCGGCGGCGGTCTGGCGGGCCCCGGAGCCCTGGCCCGCGGGCCCGCGGCGCCAGCCGGTCACGGCGAACACCGCGCACCCGAGCATCACCAGGAAGCCCACGACGCTGACCCAGATCTGGTCCGGAACGACCATGCCGCCCATCAACAGGCCGATCCCCACCACGAAGCCGGCGACGGCCAGGTAGACCCGACGACGGGTGTGGGTGCGCAGCCCGGTTCCCTCAAGCGCCGACGCGAATTTGGGATCTTCGGCATACAGCGCTCGCTCCATCTGGTCGAGCAGTCGCTGCTCGTGCTCCGAGAGCGGCACGGAGTCCTCCTACTCGTCGGTCGCGGGTGCGACCGGTCCGCCCACCCCGGTCGGGGAGGCAAGTCCAATCAGCCATGGGGCACACGGTCGGACGCCTGTGCGGGGGACCCGGCCCGTGTCGTCCATATGCCCCACGCGTCCGGCTGTCATGCTTTCCGGCTTTACCCAGATCATACGGTCCGTGGGCCCGTTACGGGGTGGTCTGCGCCGCGTGGGACGGGCCACTTCCGGCGGGTACGGCCGCACCGGTGTCAACGCGCCACGCCCCGGACAAGTGCCCGATCCGATGGAATCGGTCGAGACCTGGGGACCTTCACCTCCGGTGATCGGGATCCGGCCGCGGAACCCCTCGCCCGTACGGAACGCGAACCGCCGCCGTACGGCGGGCGAGCCGTACGGCGGCGGGAGGTTTCGCGAAGGCCTCGCGAAGGCGTCCGGCAGACGGTTCAGGCCAGGGTGGCCAGGAGGTGCAGCTGGGTCGCCACGGCGTGGAAGTCGGGCTGCGCGGCGGCTGCCTCCTCCAGCTTCAGCAGCGCCTCCAGAGCGCCCGGCTCGGTGTCCACCAGGACGCCGGGGACCAGATCGGCGAAGACCCGGATGCCGTGCACCGACTCCACCCGCAGGCCCGCGGCCTCGGCCAGCCGGCCCAGCTCCTCGCCGGTGAAGCGGCGCGGCATCGGGTCCTGCTCGCCCCAGCGGCCGTCGGCGGCGGAGAGCACCGTCCGGGCCTCGTTGAAGTGGCCGGCCAGGGCGCGGGCCAGCACGGCGCCGTTGCGGTTGGCGGCCAGCAGGCTGACCAGGCCGCCCTTGCGCAGGGTGGCGGCCAGGCTGCCGAGCGACTCGGCCGGGTCGTCCACGACCTCCAGCACGCCGTGGCAGAGCACCGCGTCCACGCTGCCCGGGGCGACCAGCTCGGGCAGGGTCTGGGTGTCGCCCTGGACGGCCCGCACCAGCTCCGTCACCCCGGCCTCGGCGGCCCGGCGCTCCAGGGCGAACAGGGCGTCCGGGCTGGGGTCGACCACGGTGACGCGGTGGCCGAGCTTGGCCACCGGCACGGCGAAGTTGCCGGTGCCGCCGCCGGTGTCGACCACGTCGAGCACCGGCTGGTCCAGCTCGGCGGCCCGCTTCTCCAGGGCTGCCCGCACCACCTCCCACACCACGGCGGTACGCAGGGCGCTGCGGGGACGCGTCGGGTACAAGGTGGGGCTCCTCGGCACGTGCGGATCGATCAGGATGCCCCCACCTTAAGCCTGACGGCCCCGGGCCTTAAGCCTGACGGCCTTGAACCCGACGGCCGGCGGGCGGCCCGTCGCCGTCCAGCGGCAGTCGCGGGGCCGGCGGGGCCACCCGCAGGCCCAGCAGTCGCTCGACCAGGCGCAGGAACAGGGCGGAGTTGCGGATCAGGTCGTCGGCGTCGCGGGCCGAGGCAGCGCCCCTGATCCCGGCCTCGGCGGCGGCCCGGCGGCGCGCCCCGGCGCCGTAGTAGAGCGCCCACTCGGCCAGCTCCGGGGCGACCTCGGGCAGCACCTCCCAGGCGCTGCGGATGGCCTTGCGCCGGCGTGGGCTCTTCTCCGGGCGGCCGCGCGCCGCCAGGACGGCCGCCACCGTGCGCAGCGCGGCCAGGTGCGCGGTCGCGTAGCGCTCCAGCGGGTCCTCCAGGGCGCGGGCCCGGACGAGGGTGCGGTGCGCGTCGGCGAGCAGGTCGAGCGCGGCCGGCGGCGCGGCGACCCGGCGCAGCACGGGGTGGACGTCCGCTCCGGCGGGGCGGCCACCGGACGGCCCCGGGGTGTGCGGCAGGGCAGCGGAGTGGAGGCGGGCGGTGACGGGCTCAGGATGGCTGATGGTCATGGTCTCCCCCGTTCCGAGGCAGCGCGCGGACCGGGTGGTCCGTGCCCCTCCATCGTGAACGGCACCACTGACAATCGGCCGGGCCGGCCGCTCCGCCGGGCAGGGCCGCCCGGGAAAGCAAACCGGCGGCGGGCGCGGGCCCTCCCCCGGACCGCGCCGCCGCCGTGTGCCGTCGCTCCGCCGTTCCCCCCGTGGACGGCGGTGGCGAACCTCCCCCGTGGCCGGTCTCCCCCCGGCCCGCTCCGCCGCCCCGTGTCGGCGGTGCGGGGACCGTGACCAGCCCCGTCGCGAATCCTTCACGGATCCGCCGCCCGGGTGGGCCGGCGCCCGACGCGCCGCCCTCCCGGGTGCCACTACTCTCCCGTCTCCGCAGGTCGCAGGCCATCCGCTGACGTACTCAACCGTGCACCTGAGTATCCGTACTCAGTCCCCGGGCCCGGAACCGGGACGGGTGCGCCCGGCGTCCCCTGCTGCCGGTACGGTACGGCGGGGCCGGGCGGAACCGGCCCGGTTCTGCGAGGAAGGGGGAGGCCATGACGATCCTGCCGCTGATCTTCACCAGCGGACTGGCCAGCGGCATCAACGCGTACGCGGTGGTGCTGCTGCTCGGCCTGTTGGGCAGGTTCGCCGACGCGCAGTCGGTGCCGCACGCGCTGGAGCGCACGGACGTGCTGGTCGCGGCCGCCGTGCTGTTCGCGCTGGAGGCGGTGGCCGACAAGATCCCGTACGTGGACAGCGTCTGGGACGTGGTGCACACCGTGATCCGGCCGATCGCCGGCGCCACCGTCGGCGTGCTGATCGCGAGCAACGACCCCGGCTCGCTCAGCGAGGTCGCGGCCGGGGCGATGGGCGGCACCACCGCGCTGGTCAGCCACCTGGTGAAGGCCTCGCTGCGGATGGCCGTCAACACCTCTCCCGAGCCCGCCAGCAACATCGTGGTCAGCATGGCGGAGGACCTCTCGGTGGCCGGCCTGGTCACCCTGGCGATCTTCCACCCCTGGCTGGCCGCCTCGATCGCCGCCGTGGTCCTGGCCGTGGGCCTGCTGCTGGTCTGGCTGGCGATCAGCAGGATCCGCGCCTTCCGCGCCCGCCGCCGCGAACGCAGGGCCGCCCGGGCTGCGGGAACGCCCTCCCTGCAGCGGTCCTAGGATCAGTGGTCATGGCACGGATCGTCATCATCGGCGCAGGAATGAGCGGGCTCGCGGCGGCCTCCCGGCTGGCGACCCTCGGCCACCGGGTGACGGTCTGCGAGGCGGGCGGCACGTACGGGGGGATGGTCGGCCGGTACGAGCGGGACGGGTTCGCCTTCGACACCGGGCCCGGGCTGCTCGCCCTCCCGGCCGTCTACCGCGACCTCGCGCTGAAGACCGGCAAGGAGCCGCTGGAGCAGCTGGTCGAGCTGGCCCCGGTCGAGCCGGAGAGCCGGCACCTCTTCCCCGACGGGACGGTCGTCACCCTGCCCAACGCCTCCCGCGGTGGCGTCGGCCGGGCCCTGGACACGGCCTTCGGCGCCGGCTCCGGCGCCCGCTGGAGCGAGGTGATGAACCACGGCCGGACGGTCTGGGAGGCCACCCGCCGCCCGCTGCTGGAGGAACCGCTCCCGGCCGACCGGGCGTTCCTGGGCACCGACCCGTACCCCGTCCCTCCGCGCACCGGCCTGGCCCGGCTGCGCCGCCCCGCGCCGTGGACCCTGCGGGACGTGGCGGCGCGCCGACTGGACGGCCACCCCGGGCTGACCGCCCTGCTGTTCGAGCCCGCCGTCCGGTACGGCTTCCTGCCCGGCCGGGCCCCCGCCGGGGCCACCGTGCTGCCGTACATGGAGCAGTCCTTCGGCGTCTGGTACGTCCGGGGCGGCCTGCGCGCCCTGGCCGAGGCCGTGTACCGGCGCTGCGAGCTTCGCAAGGTCGACTTCCGCTTCGACACGCCCGTCACCCGGGTGGTCGTCGAGGACGGGCGGGCCTGCGGCGTGCAGACGGCGGACGGCCGGATCGACGCCGACCTGGTGATCTCGGCGATGGACGCCGACGCGCTGTTCCGCAGCGGGCTGGCCGAGTGGCCGGGCAGGCCGGCCGCCACGTGGCAGCCGTCCGGGGCGCCCGGCCGGTTCACCGTGCTGCTCGCCCTGCGCGGCCCACGGCCCGAGGGCGCCGCGCACCGCACGGTGGTGCACGCGGCCGACCTCGCCGCCGAGGAGCGCGCCCTGGCCCTCGACGCCCCGCTCTGCGAGCGCCCCACCGTGCAGGTGCTGCGCCCGGACGACCCGGCGCTGCGCCCCGACGACGCCCACGAGAGCGTGGTGCTGACCGCGACCGTGCCCGCCCAGGGCGGGGTCGACTGGACCGCGCCCGGCGTCGCCGACCGCTACGCCGACCGGCTGCTCGACCACGTCGACGCGGCCGGGCTCGGCCTGCGCGCGCGGGTGCTGTGGCGGGTCGTGCGCACCCCGGAGGACACCCGCCGGGAGACCGGCGCCCTCGGCGGCTCGGTTGCGCTGCCGGTCCTCGCCGGGGCCGACGGCGCCTGGCTGAAGACCGCCAACGAGTCGCCCGTCCCCGGCCTCTACCTCATCGGCGGCACCGCCCATCCGGGCGGCGGGCTCGCCCGGGTCGGGATGTCGGCCTGCATCGCGGCCGACCTGGTCGGCCCGGCGTAGCCCCCGCCCGGGCAGGGCCCTACTGCTGCCAGGTGTTCTGCTGCTGGTAGCCGTAGTTCTGGTCGTACGCCGGCTGCTGCGGGACGCCCTGGGCCTGCGGGTCGGGCTGCGGCTGCCACTGCTGGTGCTGCTGCTGGTGCTGGTGCTCGTGCTGCTGGGCGTTCGGATCCCAGGCCGCCTGCTGGTGCAGCTGCTCCTGCTGGTAACCCGCGTACTGGTCCTGCTGCTGGTAGTTGCCGTACGGGTCCGGCTGCTGCGGGCTCTGCTGCTGCGGGTAGGCGCCGTAGGACTGGTCGTAGCCGTAGGCGGTCTGCTGCTGGGTCTGCCACTGCTGCTGGTCGTAGCCGCCCTGGTAGGCGCCGCCGTACGGGTCCTGGACCTGCTGCTGGTGCGGCTGCGGCTGCTCGTAGTACGAGGACGCGTAGACGCCGTCCTGGGCGAGCTCCTGCATCTCGAAGGCCGCCGTCTGCTCGACCTCCGGCAGCTCCTCGGGCTCCGACTGAGCGGCGGCCGGGGGCTCCTCGACGGCGCTGACCTCGCCGACCCGCTCCTCGGCGACCACGACGGCCGCCGCCGCGCCACCGCCGGTCAGGGCGCCGAGCAGCGGCACCTTGGCGAGCGGACCGGGCAGGCTGCCGTCGGCGTTCCGCAGGGACCAGCCGTTCCGGTAGCCGCGCTTGACCGAGAGGGTGACGAAGGTCTGCCCGACGGCGAACAGTGCCGCGCCGGCTCCGATCACCACGACCGACCCGAGGCTCATCCCGGCGGCCACGCCCAGGAAGCCCACCAGGGCCAGGACGCGCCAGTGCAGCGGCGCCCGGTTCTGCAGCAGCACCTCGGCGACCAGCCAGAGCGCCACCACCGCCAACGCGGCGTACAGCAGCAGGTATCCGATGCCCATCCGCCCGCTACCTCCAGTCGCGTGCCCGCGCGTCCGCGCCGCGCGTGTCCGGCGACTGTACCGGTTCAACGGCCGAGGTACCGCATCGCGTTCCCGCCGCGCCCGGCACCGGCCGCACACGACCGAGCCCGCCACCGACGCGACGGTGACGGGCTCGTGAACAGCGGGGTCTAGGGCCTGTCCGGCGGATCTTGTCGGATCAGCGCGCGGCTCCCCCAGCCTTCGGCCGGGAGGTACCCCCACTTCGCGCCCGTCTGGGCGTGCGCCCGAATCGCCCTCGTACTGGGTGTACTTGGACGATTCGGGCGTGCGTCCAGGCGGGATGATCCGGCGTCGTGCGCCCGGCAAGATCCGCCGGACAGGCCCTAACGCTGGTGCAGGCCCAGGTTCTGGTAGATCTCCAGCGTCGCCGTGGAGTGGTTCAGCGTGATGAAGTGCAGGCCGGGCGCGCCCTCGGCGAGGAGGCGTTCGGCCATCGCCGTGGCGTGCTCCATGCCGACGGCCCGCAGCGCCGCCGGGTCGTCGATGGCCGCCCGCAGGCGGGCCTCCAGGTCGGCGGGGAAGGGCGCGCCGCTGAGCTGCGGGAAGCGCTCCAGCTGCTTGGCGTTGGTCACCGGCATGATCTCCGGGATGATCGGCGCCTCGCAGCCGGCGGCCGTCACCCGGTCGCGCAGCCGCAGGTAGTCGTCCACCTCGAAGAACATCTGGGTGATCGCGTAGTCGGCCCCGGAGCGGATCTTCGCGACGAAGTGCCGGATGTCCTCGTCCCAGTCGGTCGACCGCGGGTGCATGTTCGGCGAGGCCGCGACGCCCACGCAGAAGTCGCCGATGCCCTTGATCAGCTCCACCAGCTCGTAGGCGTAGGTGACGCCCTCGGGGTGCGTGACCCACTCGCCCATCGGGTCACCGGGCGGGTCGCCCCGGACCGCGAGGACGTTCCGCACGCCCTGGTCGGCGTACTGGCCGATGATGTTGCGCAGCTCCGCGATCGAGTGGTCCACGGCGGTCAGGTGGGCGACCGGGGTCAGCGTGGTCTCGGTCGCGATCCGGCCGACCATGTTGACGGTGCGCTCGCGCGAGGAGCCGCCGGCGCCGTACGTCATGCAGACGAAGTTGGGGTCGAGCGGTTCGAGTCGGCGGATGGCGTCCCAGAGCTTCTGCTCGCCCACCTCGCTGCGCGGCGGCATGAACTCGAAGGAGAAGGAGCGCTTGCCGGCCGCCAGGAGGTCGCGGACCGTCAGTGCGCGATCCGTTCTCGTGGAAGCGATACCGAGTGCCATGCTGGCAGGCTATCCGGCCTTCGAGGAGGGCGGACAACCGTATTCCACGGATTGAGACAACTGGCGGACGGCATTCCGCTTCTGCCTGCGCGCCCACCGGCCACTCCCGGGGCCGCTCCCCGGGCCGCCCTCCGGGCCGCTCGCACGCCCGTTCCCAGCTGCCCCGCTAGGCTGGCTGCACCCCCAGAGAACCAGCGGAGCCCCATCGTGACCTCGTCCAGCACCCGGCCGGCCAACCCCATTGACGTGGAGGACGTCCGGACACGCGTCAACGCCGCGCTCGCCGCGTTCATGGACGGCCAGTCCGCGATGCTCGGCACGATCTCGCCCCAGCTGGTGCCGGCCTCCGACGCGCTGCGCGACTTCCTGCTGGACGGCGGCAAGCGGCTGCGCCCGGCCTTCTGCTACTGGGGCTGGCGCGGCGCCGGAGGCCCGGCCGAGGGGGCGGGCGGCGAGGGGATCGCCAACGCGGCCGCCGCCCTGGAACTGCTCCAGGCGAGTGCCCTGGTGCACGACGACCTGATGGACCGCAGCGACACCCGCCGCGGCCTGCCCTCGATCCACCGCCGCTTCGAGGCGCTGCACCGCGACAGCGGCTGGCGCGGCGACCGCGAGCAGTACGGCGCCTCGGCCGCCGTCCTGCTCGGCGACCTGCTGCTGATCTGGTGCGACGAGCTGTTCCTGCGCTCGGGCCTGGAGCCGGCCGCGGTGCTGGCCGCCAAGCCGGTGTTCGACCTGATGCGCACCGAGGTCATGCTCGGCCAGTACCTGGACGTGCTGGAGCCGGTGGCCGGCGACTCGACCGACGAGGGCGCGCTGGACCGGGCGCAGACGGTGCTGCACTACAAGTCCGCGAAGTACACGATCGAGCGGCCGCTGCAGGTCGGCGCGCTGCTGGCGGGCGCCGGGCCGGAGCTGGTCGAGGCCTTCGGGGCGTTCGGGCTCCCGCTGGGCGAGGCCTTCCAGCTGCGGGACGACCTGCTCGGCGTCTTCGGGGACCCGGCCGTCACCGGCAAGCCGGCCGGCGACGACCTGCGCGAGGGCAAGCGCACCCTGCTGGTCGCGCACGCGATGCGGGGCCTGTCGGCCGCCGACGCCCGGCACCTGGACGAGCGGCTCGGCGCGCCGGACCTGGCGGCCGAGGAGGTCGCCGGGCTGCGCGAGCTGGTCGCCCGCAGCGGTGCGCCCGAGCTGGTGGAGCACCGGATCGAGGAGCTGATGCGGCAGTCGCTGGCCGCGCTGGAGGCGGCGCCGCTGGTGGACGAGCGGGCCCGCCTGGTGCTGCTGGCGCTGGCCGAGGCCGCCACCGTCCGCAAGTACTGAGGCCTGCGGACGGCGGAGGCCCGGACACACCCGGGGGGCTCAGCTGGCGCGCACCCGCCGGGACAGCTCCGCGGCGGCCGCCCGCGGGTCCTCCGCGGCGGTGATGGCCCGGACCACGACGATCCGGCGGGCACCGGCGGCCAGCACCTCGTCCAGGTTGCCGAGGTCGATCCCGCCGATGGCGAACCACGGCCGGTCGGTGGCCTGCTTCGCCGCGTACGAGACCAGGCCGAGGCCCGGCGCCGGGCGGCCCGGCTTGGTCGGGGTCGGCCAGACCGGGCCGGTGCAGAAGTAGTCCACGCCGGGCTCGGCGACCGCCGCGTCCACCTCGGACTCGGCGTGGCAGGAGCGGCCGATCAGGACGTCCTCGCCCAGGATCGCCCGGGCGGCCGGCACCGGCAGGTCGTCCTGGCCGAGGTGCAGCACGTCCGGCCGGGCCGCGTGGGCGACGTCGGCGCGGTCGTTGACGGCCAGCAGCTTGCCGTGGCGGCGGCAGGCGTCGGCGAAGACCTCCAGGGCCTCCAGTTCCTGCTTGGCCTCCAGGCCCTTGTCGCGCAGCTGGACGATGTCCACGCCGCCCGCCAGCGCCGCGTCCAGGAACTCGGCGAGGTCGCCCTGCTCCCGGCGGGCGTCGGTGCACAGGTAGAGCCGGGCGTCGGCCAGCCGCTCGCGCCGCGGGGTCGTCACAGCGCCATCGCCTGGGCGCGGCGCTTGACCTCGGTGGCGCGGTTCTCCCACAGCGCCTGGATCGGGGTGCCGGGCAGCGACGGGTCCTCGGTGAACATCCACTCGATGATCTCGTCGTCGCGGAACCCGCTGTCGCGCAGCACGGTCAGCAGCCCGATCAGGTGCTTGACCGGGCCGTCCTCGTCGATGAACGCCGCCGGGACCTGAAGGGACTTGTTGGGACCGCGGCGGACCGCGATCAGGTCACCCTTCTTGACCATGTTGCGGACCTCGGTGACCACCACACCCCACCGCTCGGAGATGTCGGGCAGGTACAGCCACGCCGGGACCAGGGATTCAATCTTGCTTTCGATCTCGCTCACGCCACCAGACTGCCACCTCCGCAGCCCGCCGCGCACCAGGCACTACCCCGCGACGGCCGACTTCAGCGGCACCGCCGGGTCCGCCGCACGGGCCGGGTCCAGTGCCGCCCCGCGCTCGATCAGCTTCCGCCCCTGGGTGAGGTCGCGCGGCCGGTCCACGGTCAGCAGCGCGCTCGGCACCCCGTCGCGCAGCCAGAGCACCGCCCAGGAGGCGTCCTGCGGGCTGCCGCGCCACAGCAGCTCGTCGCTCTCGGCGTGCCGGCCGGCGTACTGGACCATCCGCCCGAACTGCTCCGACCAGAAGTACGGCACCGGGTCGTACGGCGGCGCCTCCGCGCCGAGCACGGCGGCGGCCACCGCCTCGCCGGACTGCAGCGCGTGGTCCCAGTGCTGGACGGCCAGTCGGGCGCCGGCCCGGGCCGAGGGGTAGCTGACGCAGTCGCCGGCCGCGAAGACGCCGGGCAGGCCGGTGCGCAGCCGCTCGTCCACCACGACGGCTCCGGCCTCGTCCAGTTCGACGCCGGAGCCGGCCAGCCAGCCGGTCGCGGGCCTGGCCCCGACGCCGACCACCACCTCGTCGGCGGGCAGGTGAGAACCGTCCGCCAGCAGCACCGCGCCGGGCTCGACGGCGGCCACCCCGACCCCGCAGCGCAGGTCGACACCGGCCTCGGCGTACCAGGCGGCCATCGCCGAGCCGATGGCGGTCGGCAGCGCGCCGGGCAGCGGCGCCGGGCCCGCCTCGACCACGGTCACCGCGCAGCCCGCCTGGCGGGCGGCGGTGGACACCTCGGCGCCGATCCAGCCCGCGCCGACCAGCACCAGCCGCAGGCCGGGGCGCAGCAGTGCGCGCAGCGCCAGGGCGTCGTCCAGGGTGTGCAGCAGGTGCGCGCGCTCGGCGCCGGGCAGGGCGCGCGGGACGGCGCCGGTGGCGATCACCAGCGAGCCGTACGGCAGGTCGCCGCCGTCGGTGTGCAGCACGCCGGGGGTGAGGCCGGTGGCGCGGCGGCCGGTGAGCACCTCGATGCCGAGGTTCGGGTAGTCGATGTCCAGGGTGGTGCTGTCGCTCTTGCCGAGCAGCACGTCCTTGGAGAGCGGCGGCCGGTCGTACGGCGCGTGCGGCTCTTCGCCGACCAGGACGATCCGCCCCCGCCAGCCCCCCTGCCGCAGCTTCAGGACGCACTGCGCCCCGGCCAGCCCGGCCCCGACGACGACCACCTGATCCGTTCCGCTCAGCTCTGCCACGCCCGTCACTGTACCCAGCACCCCACCACCGCCCCAGGGGCCGTCCACCCCTCGTACGGGCCTTCGGCCGGGCCGGGCCCCGGCGTTATGGTGGGGACACCATCACGGGAGCCCGGCGAACCGGGCTGAGAGGCGGGCTGACACGGCCTGCGACCGTCCGAACCTGATCCGGGTCATACCGGCGAAGGGAGAAGAGCAGCCTTGACACGCTTGCCATCGGGCGCCCGCACCGACGTCCTGGTGATCGGCGGGGGCATCATCGGCCTCGCCGTCGCCTGGCGCGCCGCGCAGCGCGGGCTGCGCACCGCCGTGGTCGACCCCTCCCCCGGTCGCGGGGCCGCCGCGGTCGCGGCCGGGATGCTCGCCCCGGTCACCGAGCTCCAGTACGGCGAGGAGCCGCTGCTGCGCCTCGGCATGGCCTCGAACCAGCGGTACGCGGCCTTCGCCGCCGAGCTCTCCGGGGCGAGCGGCGGCGAGGACACCGGCTACCGCCGCTGCGGGACGGTCGCCGTCGCGCTGGACTCCGACGACCGCGAGGAACTGCGCGAGCTGCACGCCTTCCACCAGCGGCTCGGCCTGGAGTCGAGTTGGCTGACCGGCCGGGAGGCCCGCAGGCTGGAGCCGATGCTCGCCCCCGGCGTCCGCGGCGGCCTGCACGTCGCCGACGACCACCAGGTGGATCCCCGGCGGCTGCTCACCGCACTACTGCTGGCCGGTGAGCGCGCGGGCGTCGTCGGCCACCGCGCCGAGGCCGTCGAGCTGCTGGTCGAGGACGGCCGCGCGGTCGGAGCCCGGCTCGGCACCGGGGACACGGTGACCGCCGATCAGGTCGTCCTCGCCGCGGGACCGCACAGCCACCGGCTGGCCGGCCTGCCCGAGGGCGTGCTGCCGGCGGTCCGTCCGGTGAAGGGCCAGATCCTGCGCCTGCGGATCCCCGACGCGTACCGGCCGTTCCTGAACCGCAACGTCCGCGCGGTGGTGCGCGGCCGGCACCTCTACCTGGTGCCCCGGGAGAACGGCGAGTTGGTGATCGGCGCGACCACCGAGGAGCAGGGCTACGACACCACCGTCACCGCCGGCGGGGTGTACGAACTCCTGCGCGATGCCCACGAGTTGGTCCCGGGCATCACCGAACTCCCGCTGCTGGAGACCTCGGCGGGCCTGCGCCCGGGCTCCCCCGACAACGCCCCGCTGCTCGGCCCGACCTCGCTGCCCGGCCTGGTCGCCGCCACCGGTCACTACCGCAACGGCGTGCTGCTCACCCCGGTGACCGCCGACCTGCTCTCCGAGTACCTGGCCACCGGCGAACTCCCCGAACTGGCCGAGCCGTTCACCCCCACCCGGTTCTCCCCCGACCGCTCCACCACGAAGGCCTCCGCATGACCGAGATCGCCCTGACCGTCAACGGCGTGCCCCGCCAGGTACCCGCAACGTCCACCCTCGCCGAGGTGGTGGCGACCGTCAGCGCCGCCAACACCGGCGTCGCCGCCGCGCTCAACGAGGCCGTGGTGCCCCGCAGTTCGTGGTCCGAGACGCCGCTGAACACGGGCGACCGGGTGGAGATCCTGACCGCCGTGCAGGGAGGCTGAGATGGCCGACGACCTGCTGACCATCGCCGGCACGAGCTTCTCCTCCCGGCTGATCATGGGCACCGGCGGCGCCCCGAGCCTGGAGGTCCTGGAGCGCGCCCTGCTCGCCTCCGGCACCGAGCTGACCACCGTCGCGATGCGCCGGGTCGACGCCGGCACCCAGGGCTCCGTCCTGGACGTGCTGACTCGCAACGGCATCCGCGTCCTGCCCAACACGGCGGGCTGCTTCACCGCCGGCGAGGCCGTGCTGACCGCCCGGCTGGCCCGCGAGGCGCTCGGCACCGACTGGGTGAAGCTGGAGGTGATCGCCGACGAGCGGACCCTCCTGCCGGACCCGATCGAGCTGCTGGACGCCGCCGAGACCCTGGTCGACGACGGCTTCACGGTGCTGCCGTACACCAACGACGACCCGGTGCTGGCCCGCAAGTTGGAGGACGTCGGCTGCGCCGCCATCATGCCGCTGGGCTCGCCGATCGGCTCCGGCCTCGGCATCCGCAATCCGCACAACTTCCAGCTGATCGTGGAGAGCGCGGGCGTCCCGGTGATCCTGGACGCGGGCGCCGGCACCGCCTCCGACGTCGCGCTGGCGATGGAGCTGGGCTGCGCCGCGGTGATGCTCGCCTCCGCGGTGACCAGGGCTCAGGACCCGGTGCTGATGGCCGAGGCGATGCGGCACGCCGCCGAGGCGGGCCGGCTCGCCCACCGGGCCGGCCGCATCCCGCGCCGCTTCCACGCCGAGGCCTCCTCCGCGATGGCCGGCCGGGCCGACCTGGACACCCGGGAACACCCGGCCTTCTAGGAAGAGTCCTGCGGAGCCCGGCGTGTCACAAGCCGGGCACAGCCGGGCCCGGGGCTGCGTCCCCAGGGTCCGGCCGCCCGGCCCGGCACTAGACTCCCGCGGGTGGACATGGCACTGCACGACCCCCTGATCGGCACGCTGCTCGACAACCGGTACCGGGTCGAGCAGCGCATCGCGACCGGCGGGATGTCCACCGTCTACCGGGGCACCGACACCCGCCTGGACCGGGTGGTCGCCCTCAAGGTGATGCACCCCTCGCTGGCCGGCGACGAGGGCTTCACCGCCCGCTTCATCCGCGAGGCCAAGGCGATCGCCAAGCTCACCCACCCCAACGTGGTGAACGTCTTCGACCAGGGCGCCGACGGCGGAAACGTTTTCCTCGCCATGGAGTACGTGCCCGGCCGCACCCTGCGCGACCTGCTGCGCGACCGCGGCGCGCTCTCCGTCCGGGCCGCGCTGGACGTCCTGGAGCCGGTGCTCGCCGCCCTGGGCGCCGCCCACCGGGCCGGGCTGGTCCACCGGGACGTCAAGCCGGAGAACGTGCTGATCACCGAGAGCGGCCTGGTCAAGGTCGCCGACTTCGGCCTGGTCCGGGTGCTCGGCACCGCCGACGGCGCCCCCACCTCCACCAGCACCGCCACCGGCGGCACGGTCATGGGCACCGTCTCCTACCTGGCGCCCGAGCAGATCCTCCCGGACGCCCCCACCGACCAGCGGGTCGACGTCTACGCGGCCGGCATCCTGCTGTACGAGATGCTCACCGGCCGCCGCCCGCACACCGGCGACAACCCCGTCCAGGTCATGTACAAGCACCTGCACGAGGACGTCCCCGCCCCCTCCCTGGTCGCCCCCGCCGTCGGCCCCGAGCTGGACGCGATAGTGGCCGGAGCCTGCGCCCGGACCGCCGATGCCCGCCCGTACGACGCGGTCGAGCTGTTGGCCGCCCTCCAGCGGGTCCGCCGCACGCTGAGCCCGGAGGAGCTGGACGCCGAGCCGCCGGCCTCCACCCGGCCCAGCCCGCGCTACCCCACCAGCGAGCCGACCTCGGTGATCCAGCCGCTGCCGCGGCCCGCCGACGCCCCGCCGCCGGAGCGCACCAGCGTGCTGGACGTCCCGCCGGAGCTGATGGACCAGCTGCTCACCGAGCCGCGCCCGTACGACGAGCCGGCTCCGGCCCGCGAACGCCGCCCGGGCCTGCTGCGCCGCCTCCCCCGCAAGCCGCTGATCTGGGCCGTCGCACTGATCGCCCTGGTACTGGCGGTCGGCGGCGCCACCTACGGGCTCTCCGAGGGGCTGTACGGCTCGGTGCCCGGCGTGCTCGGCAAGGACCGGGCCGAGGCGCAGCGGATCCTGGACACCGAGGGCCTGCACGGCAGGTTCGTCGAGGCGTTCAGCGAGTCCGTCCCGTCCGGCCAGGTGATCTCCACCGATCCGGGGGTGGGGGCGCGGACCCGCCGGAGCGACAGCATCACCGTGACGGTGTCCAAGGGCCCCAAGCGGATCGCGGTGCCGGACCTCGCCGGCAGGAGCGCCGCCGACGCCGCCGCGGCCCTGGCCGGCGCCTCGCTGACCAAGGGCGCGGTGACCGAGACCTACAACGACGGCGTACCGGAGGGCTCGGTGATCAGCAGCTCGCCGGCGGCCGGGCAGCTGTTGCAGGAGAACACCGCGGTCTCGCTGGTGGTCAGCAAGGGCATGGTGCCTGTCCCGGACGTCTCCGGGATGACCAAGGACGAGGCGCAGAAGGCGCTGCAGGCGGCGGGCTTCACCATGCAGACCAGCGGCTGGGACGTGTTCGGCGCGGTCAAGGCCTCCGGCCAGTCCCCGGCGGCCGGCGAGCGCCGGCCGCAGCGCAGCACGGTGACGGTGAAGTTCTCACTGTTCTGACCGGCGTCTCCGACCAGCGTCAGCGCAGCGGCCCGTCGCCGGGCTTCTCCTGGTAGGAGTAGCGCTGCTCGCGCCAGGGGTCGGCGAGGTTGTGGTAGCCGCGTTCCTCCCAGAAGCCGCGCCGGTCGGCCCGCATGTACTCCACCGCGCGGACCCACTTCGGGCCCTTCCAGGCGTAGAGCCGCGGTACCACGAGCCGGACCGGGAAGCCGTGCTCGGCGGTCAGCGCCTCGCCGTTGCGGTGGGTGGCGAGCAGGGTGTGCGGGTCGGCGAAGTCGGCCAGCCGCAGGTTGGCGCTGTAGCCGTACTCGGCCCAGACCATCACGTGGGTGACGCCGGGCGCCGGGGGCACCAGGTCGAGCACGGCGGCGGCCGACACGCCCGTCCACTCGTTGCCGAGGACGGAGAACTTGGTGACGCAGTGCAGGTCCGCGACGACGGTGGTGCGCGGCAGGGCGTTGAAGGCCTCGAAGTCCCAGCTGTGCTTCTCCGCCGAGGCGGTGGCGCCGAACACCTGGAGGTCCCAGGTCAGCGGCTTGAAGCGGGGCACCGGCCCGTAGTGCAGAGCGGGCCAGCCGCGCTGTGCGCGCTGGCCCGGGGGGAGGCTCGGGTCAGACGGCGGAAGCGGTTCGTTACTGGACTGACCCATGGATCCATGGTGACAGACGGCGGGCGGGCGCCGACGCGCGCCCCTTTGGAGCTGATTCACGCCCCGCCCGTACGGACCAACGGTCGATCGTCCACCATCGGAGCCCGCCCGACACTCCGCCCACAGCTCCACCCGCCGCCCCTCACACTTCCACCCAAATCGGATATTCCGACACATGTCCTAGTGAGTGTGAACTTACTGGAATTTCTTCCCGGCACGGTGCCAGGATGCGCAGCGCAGCACCCACCGCAGGACGAGCGCAGGAGGCACCGCCATGCAGGGCGATCCCGAGGTCATCGAGTTCCTCAACGAACAGCTCACCGCCGAGCTGACCGCGATCAACCAGTACTTCCTGCACGCCAAGATGCAGGAGAACTTCGGCTGGACGAAGCTCGCCAAGTACACCCGGCACGAGTCCTTCGACGAGATGAAGCACGCCGAGACGCTCACCGACCGGATCCTGTTCCTGGAGGGCCTGCCCAACTACCAGCGGCTGTTCCACGTCCGGATCGGCCAGACGGTGCAGGAGATGTTCGAGGCCGACCGCCAGGTCGAGGTCGAGGCGATCGACCGGCTCAAGCGCGGGATCGTGGTGATGCGGGCCAAGAACGACGTCACCTCGGCGAACATCTTCGAGGACATCCTGGCCGACGAGGAGCACCACATCGACTACCTCGACACCCAGCTGGAACTGCTGGCCAAGCTCGGCGAGCCGCTCTACCTGGCCCAGCTCATCGAGCAGCCGGAGTCCTGAGGACTCAGGGCCCCCCGAGGGCTCAGGCCACGCGCAGCGGAACCACCGGGGCCACCGGGGCCACGGGCGCGATCGGGGCCGCCCCCCGGGCCTCCGGTGCAGGGTCGGCCTGGACCTCCGGGTCCGCGAGGCCGAGCTTCGCGGCCAGCCGGGCGGTCGGGCAGGGCCGGGCGCCGTGCTCACCGAGCAGCGCCTGGATCCGGCGCACGCAGGACCCGCAGTCGGTGCCGGCCTTGCAGCCCTTCGCTATCTGGCGCGGGGTGTTGGCGCCCCCGTCGATCGCCTTCTTCACCTGGTCCTCGGTGACCGCATGGCACATGCACACGTACATCGCGGTCTCTCCCGGGGGTGAAGCGGAGTGGATCTTGACTAAGGCTTGCCTTAGTTCACTAAGCCTCACCTTACCTGGCGATCCGGGTACGAAAAAGCCCCTCCGGCCTCGGGAATCCCGAATCCGGAGGGGTCTTCGTCACAGGGACTCGCCCGCTGGGGCTCACTGCCCCCGGTACATCTCCGCCACCAGGAACGCCAGGTCCAGCGACTGGCTGCGGTTGAGCCGCGGGTCGCAGGCCGTCTCGTAGCGCTGGTGCAGGTCGTCCACCAGGACCTCGTCACCGCCGCCGACGCACTCGGTGACGTCGTCGCCGGTCAGCTCCACGTGGATGCCGCCCGGGTGGGTGCCGAGCGCGCGGTGCACCTCGAAGAAGCCCTTGACCTCGTCCAGGACGTCGTCGAAGCGGCGGGTCTTGTGCCCGCTGGAGGCCTCGAAGGTGTTGCCGTGCATCGGGTCGCAGATCCACACCGGCTTGGCGCCGGAGGCGGTGACCTTCTCCAGCAGGGTGGGCAGGTGCTCGCGGATCTTGCCCGCGCCCATCCGGGTGATGAAAGTCAGGCGGCCGGGCTCGCGCTCCGGGTCCAGCTTCTCGATCAGGGCCAGCGCCTCGTCCACCGAGGTGGTCGGGCCGAGCTTGACGCCGATCGGGTTGCGGATCTTCGAGGCGAACTCGATGTGCGCGTGGTCCAGCTGCCGGGTGCGCTCGCCGATCCACACCATGTGGCCGGAAACGTCGTACAGCTCGCCGGTGCGCGAGTCCACGCGGGTCAGCGCGGTCTCGTAGTCGAGGACCAGCGCCTCGTGCGAGGAGAAGAACTCGACCGCCTTGAACTCCTCCGGCACCACGCCACAGGCGCTCATGAACGCCAGGGCGTTGTCGATCTCCCGGGCGAGCTGCTCGTAGCGCTGGCCGGCCGGCGAGTTGCGCACGAAGTCCTGGTTCCAGGCGTGCACCTGGCGCAGGTCGGCGTAACCACCGGTGGTGAAGGCGCGCACCAGGTTGAGCGTCGCGGCGGACGCGTTGTACATCCGCTTCAGGCGCTCCGGGTCCGGGATCCGGGACTCGGGGGTGAACTCGAAGCCGTTCACCGAGTCGCCGCGGTAGACCGGCAGGGTCACGCCGTCGCGGGTCTCGGTCGACTTGGAGCGCGGCTTGGAGTACTGACCGGCGATGCGGCCGACCTTCACCACGGGCACCGAGGCCGCGTACGTCAGCACGGCGGCCATCTGCAGCAGGGTCTTCAGCTTGTTGCGGATGTGCTCCGCCGAAACACCGTCGAAGGCCTCGGCACAGTCACCACCCTGGAGGAGGAACGCCTCCCCGCGGGCCACGGCTCCGAGCCGGGCACGCAGCTGGTCGCACTCACCGGCGAACACGAGCGGCGGATACGAGGCGAGCTCGGCAAGGGTCTTGCGCAGAGCCTCTTGGTCCGGCCATTCAGGCTGCTGCGCCGCGGGCAGGGACTGCCAGGAGTGGGCAGCCCTCGATGTCTCAGTCGTAGCGGTCACACGGCAAGGCTACGGGGTGACGCGAGCGAATCGTGACCATTGCCCGATGGGTGAGACGCATCTCGGACATCTGACGTGATCGGCCCCACCAGCCCCACCGGATCCGCTACTGTCGAACACATGCACGCGCACCACAACTCCTCCTGGTGGTGGGCCTCCCCCGAGGGCGGCCCACCGATCGCGCGTTCCTGAGACGACACGACGGCCGCCCCGGAGGGGCGGCCGTCGGCATCTCGGCAGACGGCCACCCTCCCGGAGCGGATCGAGCACAGCCCTGATCAGCTACTCGGAAGGAAGCCGTACCAGTGACCACGACCGCCGACCTGCTCACCCGTCTCACCTCCCCGAACGCCCCGGCATTCGCCCTGCTGCACCGCCGCACCCCGCGGCTCACGCCGGACACCGTCGAGGTGCTGCTGGGCACCGTCGACAGCTACGAACACCTCGCCGACCTCCCGGTGCGCAACGGCGTCCCGGCCGGCGGCACCCCGGTGCACGACCTGCTCGCGCTGGTCCCGTACCGACAGATCCGCGAGCGCGGTTTCCGGACACATGACGACGGCACCCCGCTGCAGGCCCTGTCAGTGGCCGAACAGCATGTCCTCCCGTTGGCCGAATTCCTCTCCGAGCTGCCGCAGTTGCCGGTCACGCTTGACGGTGGCGCGTTCGACGTGGACGACGATTCGTACGCCTCGATCGTCCGCCGGGTGATCGACGAGGAGATCGGCAACGGCGAGGGCGCCAACTTCGTGATCCGGCGCGACTTCCACGCCACGCTCGAAGACTTCTCGCCCGAGCTCGCACTGACGCTCTTCCGTCGGCTGCTGGAGCAGGAGCGCGGCGCGTACTGGACCTTCCTGGTGCACACCGGCGACCGGGTGCTGGTCGGCGCCTCCCCCGAGGTGCACGTCCGCCAGAGCGGCGGCACCGTCGTGATGAACCCGATCTCCGGCACCTACCGCTATCCGGCGGGCGGCTCCGACATCGACTCGCTGCTCGACTTCCTCCACGACCCCAAGGAGCTGGAGGAGCTCACCATGGTCGTGGACGAGGAACTCAAGATGATGTGCACGGTCGGCGACCTCGGCGGCCAGGTGCTCGGGCCCCGCCTCAAGGAGATGTCCCACCTCGCCCACACCGAGTACGAGCTGCGCGGGCGCACCTCGCTGGACGTGCGCGAGGTGCTCCGCGAGACGATGTTCGCCGCGACCGTCACCGGCAGCCCGGTCGAGAACGCCACCCGGGTCATCCAGCGCTACGAGCCGACCGGGCGCGGCTACTACTCCGGCGCGCTCGCGCTGATCGGACGCTCCGCCAGCGGCGGGCAGCTGATGGACTCACCGATCTGCATCCGCACCGCCGACATCGACCCGGCCACCGGCCGGCTGGTCGTCCGGGTCGGCGCCACGCTGGTGCGCCACTCCGTCCCGGAGTCCGAGGTCGCCGAGACGCACGCCAAGGCCGCCGGGGTGCTCACCGCGATCGGCGCCCGGCCCGCCCCCGCCCGGCTGCCCCACCCCGCCGGCCCCCGGCTCGCCGACGACCACCGGGTCCAGGCCGCCCTCGACGCCCGCCGGGCCGGTCTCGCGCCGTTCTGGCTGCGGATGCAGACCTCGACCCGGGTCACCGAGGCCGAGCAGACGCTGGTCGTGGACGGCGAGGACACCTTCACCTCGATGCTCCGCCACCTGCTCCGCTCGCTCGGCCACCAGGTGCAGGTGGTCCGCTACGACGCCCCGGGCCTGCGCGAGCTGGTCTCGGCGCACCGCGGCCCGCTGGTGCTCGGCCCCGGCCCCGGGGACCCGGCGCTCGCCGACGACCCCAAGATGGCCGTGCTGCGGCCGATCGTCGCGGGCGCCCTGGCCGACGTCCGCTCCGGTGCCCGCACCGCGCCGCTGCTCGCGGTCTGCCTCAGCCACCAGCTGCTCTCCGCCGAGCTCGGGCTGCCGCTCGGCCGCAAGCCCGTTCCGTACCAGGGGGCGCAGGAGACCATCGACCTGTTCGGCGCCAAGCGGACGGTCGGCTTCTACAACACCTTCACCGCGCGCTGCTCCGAGGCCGACGCGGCCCGGCTCGCCGCCGAGGGCGTCGAGGTCGCCCGGGACGCGGTGACCGGTGACGTCCACGCCCTGCGCGGGGCCGGCTTCGCGGGCCTGCAGTTCCACCCCGAGTCGGTGCTCACCCGCGAGGGCGTCGACATCGTGGCGGACCTGCTGCGCGAGACCTCGACCGTCCGGAACTGAGCCGTCGACGGTGTCCCGGGCGGGGTGGCCGCCCCGCCCGGGGCCCGTCAGATCTCGTCGTCCAGGCCCTGCTCGATCGCGTACCGGACCAGCTCCACCCGGTTGTGCAGCTGCAGCTTGCCCAGCGTGTTCTGCACGTGGTTCTGCACCGTGCGGTGCGACAGCACCAGCCGGTCGGCGATCTGGCGGTAGGACAGGCCCTTGGCCACCAGCCGCAGCACCTCCGTCTCCCGGGCGGTCAGCTGCGGGGCGGCCGGCGCCGAGGCGGGGGCCGGCTCGGCCGCCAGCCGGCGGAACTCGCCGAGCACCAGGCCGGCCAGGCCCGGGGTGAACACCGCGTCGCCGACGGCCGTGCGCCGCACCGCGTCCAGCAGCTCCTCCCGGCCGGCCGACTTCACCAGGTACCCGGTCGCGCCGGACTTCACCGCCTCCAGCACGTCCTGGTGCTCCCCGCTGGCCGACAGCACCAGCACCCGCACCGCCGGGTCCTGCGCGACCACCTGCCGGCACACCTCCGCGCCCGGCAGGCCGGGCAGGTTGAGGTCCAGCACGACGACCTGCGGCGAGCAGGCCCGGGCGCGGCGGACGGCCTCCTCGCCGTCACCCGCGGTGGCCACCACGTCCAGCCCGG
Organism: Streptomyces sp. 1114.5; assembly: GCF_003635085.1. NCBI lineage: Bacteria > Bacillati > Actinomycetota > Actinomycetes > Kitasatosporales > Streptomycetaceae > Streptomyces > Streptomyces sp. 1114.5. The sequence goes on along the minus strand of NZ_RBXE01000001.1, from coordinate 3,141,589 downwards.
CCTCGGCGAGGTCGCGCGAGACGGCGTCCCGCCACATCGGGTGGTCGTCCACCACCATCACCCGCACCGGCCGGCCGGTGGTCGGCTGATCGATCATCAGCTGCTGGTCGGTCATGGAGTGGCCTTCCTCGGGACGCGCAGTTCGACCTCGACGCCCTCCCCGGGCGCCGAGTACAGCTCGGCCGTACCGCCGAGGTCCAGCAGCCGACCGCGGATGGACTGGGAGACGCCCAGCCGGCCCGCCCGCTCCGCCTCACCGAGCCGGCCGGGGGCGAACCCGGGGCCGTCGTCGCGGATGCTGACCGTGACGGCCTCCGGCTCGTCCTCGACCAGGATCCAGGCCCGGGCCTGCTCACCGGCGTGCCGGCGGACGTTGTCCACGGCCGCGCCGACGGCCGCGGCGAGCTCGCCCGCGGCCGGGCCGGGCAGCAGCACCGGGGTGCCGGGGGCGGAGAGCGTGATCCGCTCGTCGCCGTACGGGCGCAGCAGCGCGGTGAGGTCGCGCGGCTCGGCGGCGTCCGGCTCCGGCAGGCGCTGGGCCGGGATCGGCCCGCCGGTCATCAGGGTCCGCAGCGCGCGCTCCTGCTCGCCGGCCAGCCGCCCCAGCTCGGCGAAGCCCGTACCGGCGCCGGCACCGGCGCCGCCCGTCCCGTCGCCCAGCTCCGCGCCGCGCCGCTGGACCAGGGCGAGCACCTGCAGCACGCCGTCGTGGATGTCCCGGGAGAGCCGCTCGCGCTCCCGGGTGGCCGCCTCGACCTGCAGCGCCCGGGTGAGCGTGGCCTCGCTGGCCCGGGCCAGCTCGATCACGTAGCCGATCGCACACCCGGCGACCAGCAGCAGCACGATGTTGTGGAGGTTGTCGCCGGTCGGCCCGCCGTGGCAGAGGATGTTGGCGGCGCCGATCACCGAGCCCGAGGCCGCCGCCGGGCGCCAGCCGCCCTTCGCGGCGCAGCCGAGGACCGTGCCGGCGGCCCAGATGGTCGGCAGGGTGGGCGCGCCGTGGCTGATCCGGCCCGGGGCGTCGGTCAGACCGCTCATCACGATCCCGGTGACCACGAGGGTGAGGTCCACGCCCAGGACGTACCAGGTGCAGCGCTGCGGGTTGGCGAAGGCCCGGGTGGTGGCGAGGGTCCAGAGGGTGAGCGCGCCGAGGAAGATCCAGCCGGCGACGGGGTGCAGGAAGTGCAGGTACGAGTTGACGTACCGCAGCAGCGCGTAGATCAGCGCCAGCACCCGGAAGTAGGAGATGGCCTTCCAGAGCGGGAGTTCGACGGACATGCCGCCGGCCGCCACCGTACCGCCCACCGCGCCGGCTCTGCCGACGTCCGTCATCCCGCCCCTCCCCTGGGCCCGGCGGGCCGTCAGGCCGAGCCGGTCTCCTTGTCCGCTTCGGCGGTCTTCTGCGCCTCGGCGGTCTTCTCGGCCTCAGCGGCCTTCTCCGCCTCGGCCGCGGCAGCCTTCTCGGCCTTCTCGGCTTCGGCGGCCTCCGCCTTCTCCGCCTTGGCCGCCGCCCGGCGCTCGGCGTCGGCCTTCTTCTTCTCGTCGGCGATCTGCCGCTTGGCGGCGGTCGCGTAGATGTCCACGTACTCCTGGCCGGAGAGCCGCATGATCTCGTACATCACCTCGTCCGTCACCGAACGGAGGATGAAGCGGTCGTTCTCCATGCCCTGGTAGCGGGAGAAGTCCAGCGGGCGGCCGATCCGGATGCCGGGGCGGATGCCGAAGTTGGGGACGACCTGGCCGGGCGGCTGCACCTTCTCGGTGTCGATCATGGCGACCGGGATCACCGGGGCGCCGGTGGCCAGCGCGACGCGGGCCAGGCCACCGACCTTGCCGCGGTACAGCTTGCCGTCGGGCGAGCGGGTGCCCTCGGGGTAGACGCCGAACAGCTCGCCCCGCTCCAGCACCGCGATGGCGCTGCGGATCGCGGCCTCGCCGGCGCCTCGCACGCCCGAGCGGTCCACCGGCAGCTGGCCGACGCCCTTGAAGAAGGCGGCGGTCAGCCGGCCCTTGAGGCCCGGGGTGTTGAAGTACTCGGCCTTCGCGATGAAGGTGACCCGGCGCTTGATCAGCGCGGGGAAGAAGAAGGAGTCCGAGAAGGACAGGTGGTTGCTCGCGATGATCGCCGCACCCTCGGTGGGGATGTTCTCCTCACCTTCGAGCCACGGCCGGAAGAAGATCCGAAGCAGTGGCGCGACGATCATCTTCATCAGTCGGTAGAACAAGCCGGGCCTCCTGTTATGCGGACCGCTAGATCCTAATGCCCCGTGGGCGTCGGCTGCGCCCGGCCCCGCCGAAGGGGGTGTACGGCCCGGCGCGGGGCGTGGGACGATGCGGATTCCCCGCAGCTCCCCCCTCCAGCGTCCCCTCCCCCAGCGCCACCTGCCCGCGAAGGAGCCCGCCATGCCGTTGCTGCCCGGTGCCGAACCGTACCGCCACCGCGGCGGACCGGTGGGAGTACTGCTCTGTCACGGCTTCACCGGCTCGCCGCAGTCGCTGCGGCCCTGGGCCGAGGACCTGGCCGCGGCCGGGTACACGGTGTCGCTGCCGCTGCTGCCGGGGCACGGCACCCGCTGGCAGGACATGCAGCTCACCCGTTGGGAGGACTGGTACGCCGAGGTCGAGCGGGAGCTGCTGACCCTCGCCGACGAGTGCGAGCAGGTGTTCGTCTTCGCGCTGTCGATGGGCGGCGCGCTGGCGCTGCGGCTCGCCGCGCTGCACGGCCCGACGGTGTCCGGGCTGGTGCTGGTCAACCCGTCGGTGCGCGCGGACACCCCCGCGAGTGTGCTGCTTCCGGTGCTGCGCCACCTCGTCCCGAGCGTGCCCGGGATCGTGAACGACATCGCCAAGGCCGGCTCCACCGAGGTCGGTTACCACCGGACGCCGCTGCACGCCGCCTGGTCCCTGAGCCGGCTGTGGCGGGAGGTCCAGCGACGCCTGCCGGAGGTGACCCAGCCGGTGCTGCTCTTCCACAGCCCGCAGGACCACGTCGTCTCGCCGGCCAACTCGGAACTGGTGCTGGCCCGGATATCCTCGACCGACGTGACGGAGCGGCTGTGCGGGCGCAGCTTCCACGTCGCGACGCTGGACCACGACGCGGCGGAAATATTCGCGGCCGGCCGGGACTTCATCCGACGGCTGGTTCCCGCACACGCGGCGGGCGCCACCCGGGTCGAATCCGACGATCACCATGGCTGAAGGGCCGGAAGTGCACGAGAGCAGCACGGCGGGCAGCGGGGACGAAGCTCCCCGCGAGGACGGCGCGACGACGGACGGCGGGGCGACGGGCGCCGCCGCCCCGGGCGGTGCGCCGACGGACCGTACCGGCGCGGGCGGCGCCGTGACGCCCCCGCCCGCGCAGAACGCCGCCGCCACCGACGCCGCCGCCGCCGGCGATGACATCGGCGACGACACCGGCGGTGCCGAGGCCCCCACCCCGCCGAAGGCCCCCGCCGAGCCCCGGCCGCGCCGCGCGCCCGAGCGCAGCCAGGCCGAACAGGACGAGATCTTCGCCGCCCTGATCGCCCAGTTCGACGACCCGGTCGACCTCAACAACCCCAACTGGCCGGAGGTCGAGAACCTCCGGGCCCAGAACGAGCTCAAGGGCGGCTACAAGGACGGCACCGGCGGCCACGGTGACCAGGACGACCTCGCCGACCTCGCCCCGCAGCCCCGCCCCCGCTCCGGCCGGCCGGTGCTGCCGGCCGCCGAATCGGGCCCGCGCGACTTCGAGCTGGCCGAGGAGACCGACGAGGGCCACTTCGTCCCGCCGGAGCCGCCTCCGCTGCCCGAGGCCGACGTGACCGCCAAGTTCGCCTGGCTCGCCGTGCTCGGCGGCCCGGCCCTGCTGCTGATCGACGCCACGGTCTGGCGGGAGATCTCCGGCTGGCCCGCCTGGGTCGGGATCACCGCCTTCCTCGGCGGCTTCGTCACCCTGGTGGCCCGGATGCGGGACCGCGACGAGGACGAGCCGGAGGACCCGGACCACGGCGCGGTCGTCTAGCGTTCCGGCGGTTCGGGGGCTTCGCGTTCCGGCAGTTCGAGGACGGCGAGCACCGGCAGGTGGTCGGTCGCGGCCCGGAGGTCGGCTTCGGTGACCCCGGGCAGCCCGTGCGGCACCCCGCAGCCCAGGACGGTGATCCCGGGCGTGGCGAACACGGCGTCGATCCGCTGGTAGGGGCGCTCCGGTACGGAGGTGAACTCGCCGCCCCAGGGAGCGGTCGGGTACCCGTCCTGCAGCCGGGAGGCCAGCAGCTGCCAGCCCGGGCCGTCCGGGTGCTCGTTGAAGTCCCCTGCCACGATGCCGTGTTCGGCGATCGCCAGCTGCTCCGGCAGCAGTTCGAACTGCCCGTACCGCTCCTCGGGATCCAGGCTGAGGTGGCAGCTGGTGACGGTGAACGGCGCCGCGCCCGGCACCCGCAGCAGTGCGGTGGCGAAGCCCCGGGCGTGCAGGCCGCGGGTCTTGGGCAGCAGCCGGTCGTGCACCCCCAGCACCTCCACCGCGCCGGGCCGGCCGAGCAGCAGCGGACCGGCCGCGGTCCGGCCGCCGCCGGCCAGGACGGCCGTCCCGGTGCTCCGGGCCAGCCACCGGGCCTGGCCCTTGGGCCGCCAGTAGCGCGGTGACTCCTGGATGCAGACCAGGTCGGGAGCGCAGGCCCGGACCACCCGGGCCAGCGCCCGCCGGTCGTCGCGCAGCGAACGGATGTTGTAGCTGAGCAGCCGCAGCCGGCGCGGTCCGGACGGCGGCGGTTCGAGGGGCGCGGCAGTGGCGGCGGTCACGGCGGTCGCGTTCGCGGTGCTGCTGGTCGCGGCGGTCACGGGTCCGGCGGTCATGGGTCCGACCGTACGCGGCGGTCCCGGGACGTGCGACGGCGGCGGTGCGTCCGGGAGCGGTCGGGGCCCGGTCGCACCGCCGCCGGCGGGCTGGGAGGGGTCACACAGCTGGGGTGAGGGGCAGGGCGGGTCAGGGCACCCGGGCCAGGTCCGCCGCACCGACGATGCCGGCGGCGGAGCCCATCGAGGCCAGGACGACCTCGGCGCGCGGGCGGTGCACACCGCCGGTCAGGTAGTGCTCGAAGGCCTTGGCGACCGGGTCGAGCAGCAGGCGGCCGGAGTCGGAGACGCCGCCTCCGAGCACGAAGACGCCCGGGTCGAACAGCGCGGCGAGGTCGGCCATGCCGCGGCCGAGCCAGTCGGCCAGCTCCGCGTAGCACTCCAGGGCCAGCGGATCGCCCTCCTCGGCGGCCTGGGTGATGTGGATGCCGCGGATGGTCTCGGCGACGCCGTCGTTGAGCTCCAGCATCCGGCGGCCGCGCACCGGGTCGGCGGCGGACTTCTCCCGGCCGTAGCGGCGCAGCGCGCGCCCGGAGCCGTACTGCTCCCAGCAGCCCTTGCCGCCGCAGCCGCAGGTCAGGCCGTCCGGGACCATGTTGAGGTGGCCGATCTCGCCGGCCACGCCGAAGCGGCCGCGGTGCAGGCGGCCGTCGAGCACGATGCCGCCGCCGATGCCGGTGCCGACGGTGATCAGCACCATGTCCTGGTGGTCGGCGGCCGCGCCGAAGCGGAACTCGGCCCAGGCGGCGCAGTTGGCGTCGTTCTCGACCACGGTGTCCAGGCCGGTGAGCTCCTCGACCCGGCCGCGCAGCGGCTCGTTCTCCCAGTCGATGTTGGGGGCGAAGATCACCGTCGAGCGGTTGCTGTCGACGAAGCCGGGTGCTCCGACGCCGACCGCGGTGACGCCGGGGTGCTGCTCCTTGAGCTCGCGCACGGCCTGCGCGATGGCGTCGACCGCCCACTGCGGGTCGGCCGGGGTGGGCACCCTGGTCCGGGCCAGGATCGCGCCCGCCTCGTCGACCACGCCTGCCGCGATCTTGGTCCCGCCGACATCGACGCCGATGGTCAGAGCCATGTGTCCCTCAGCTATTCACTCGTTCCCGCTGGACGGAACGGTACCGCCCAACCCTGCCCCCGTACACAGCCTCGCATACATTAACCGAAGACAATTCTGGGATAACCGGGCCAGGACACTTCAAAAGTCTTATCTAATCTCCTTCTTCGTGACGTACGAGAGCAACGCGGTCACGCTCCGGAAGTTACGGTTTCACTGCTTGGCGGACGGCTCGTCAGTCCCCTCAGGCCCGTCCGGCCCATCTGGCCCCTCAGGCCCGTCGAGGTCGATCTTCTCGGCGGCCGCGCCCTGCCCCGCGGTCCAGCGACTCTCGTGCCCGGCCACGGCGGCGCGGTAGGCGGCCAGCAGTTCGGCACCCGCGGCGGCGATCCCGGAGCCGGCGGCGGTGAGGTGGGTGTACACCTCCGGCTGCTGGGTGCGCAGGCGGTCGGCCAGGCCGGAGAGGGCGATCAGGGTGGTGGCGCTCGCCTCCTGGGCCTTCTCGCCGAGCGCGCCCGCGAACCGGCGCACCTCGTCCACCAGCGGACCCAGCTCCGGCCCGAACGGGTGACCGTCGACGGGCTCCGTACGGCCGTCAGTCCGATCACCGGTGCGGTCGTCGACGGGCTCGGTGCGGTCGTCGGTGCTGGTCATCGCGGGCGCCTCCTCAGCCGTGGCCGCACCCCGCGGCCCTCCGGCCCGACGCTACCCGACCGGCCGCAGCACCCGGAACGGCCGAACGGCCCGTCAGCCCTGTGGCCAGAGCGAAGGGTCGGGTGCGAACCGCACCGAGAGCACCCCGTCGAGCAGCCCCGCACCGGCGACCGTGCAGCGGCGCAGCGCGGAGGGCAGGGTGAGCACCCTGCGATGGGTGCCGAGTCCGACCACCAGGTCGTCGCCCCGGCGGACCAGGTCCAGTTCGGCCCGATCGGCGCCGGGCAGGTCGAGGTGCCAGACCAGCAGGCCGTCCTCGGCGAGCCGGTCCTCGACCGTCCACGGCGCAGGGGCCAGGCGCTCGGGCCCGGGGCCGTCCCCGTACAGGCGGTCGGCGACGGCCTCCAGGGTGGCGTCGGCCAGGCCGGTGGCCAGCACGGGGGCGTCGGTCCCGGCGGCGAGCCCGGCCAGCTCCTCCGCCCGGCGGCGGGCCAGCGCGGCCAGCCAGGGGTCGGGCGAGGAGGCGGCGGCCTCGGGCAGCACGCCGTGCACGACCACGGCGTCCGGCCGGTGCCCGTACAGCGCGAGTCCGGCCCGGATCCGGCGCAGCTCCGGGTACGGGTGGCCGTCGGCGGGGACGACCAGGCGGACGCTGGTGCCGGGGTCGGTGATCGCGGCGGCGGACTCGGCGAGCGCCGCGGCGGCCTTGGCCCGCCCCTCGTACAGCCAGTCGGCGGGCATCGGGACGCCGGCCAACCCGGCCAGCAGCGGGCGCAGCGCCCGGGCGGCCTGCCGCTGCTCGGGGACGAGGCGGTCCAGGTAGCGCGCCAGTTGCTCGGGCAGGGCGAGGGTGGCGATCAGCTCGGCGGGCGGCGGGGCGAGCACGACCAGGACGTCCTGGTCGGCGGCGGGCAGGGCGCGCAGCAGGGCGAGCCGGGCGATGCCGGGGAGGGCGGTGAGCTCCTCGGGGTCGAGCTGTTCGGCGCCGAGCAGGTCGAGGGCGGGCTTGAGCCGGCCGGTGAGCTCGCCGACGGCGTAGCGGAAGGCTGCCTGCTCGTCGATCCGGGAGACGGTCAGACCCGGGGCGTACCGGAGGGGTTCGGGCTCCAGGCGGCTGCCCAGGACGGAGTCCAGCGCGCGGTGCGGGTCGTCGGCCGCCAGCAGCCAGGTGCGGTGGCCGCGCCGGGCGGCGTGCAGGGCGGTGGCCGCGGCCACCGCGGGTGCGCCCGCGTCGCCGCTGACCAGGATGGTGCGTGTCGCCGTCATGCCGTTCGGGTCCCGTTCCGCCGCGTCAGTCCTCGACGCGCTTCTTCAGCCCGCTCAGGGCGCGGTCGATGATGACCTTCTCGGCCTTGCGCTTGATCATGCCGAGCATCGGGATCTTGACGTCCACGGCGAGCTGGTAGGTGACCTCGGTCCGGCCGCCGGACAGTGCGGTGAGGGTGTACGAGCCGTCCAGGGAGCGGAGCATCTGACTGCGGACGAGGGTCCAGCCGACCTCGCGGTCGCCGTCCCAGGTGTACGCGAGGACGTGCTCGTCGCGGATCGCGCCGGCGTCGAGCAGCAGCCGGACCTGGGTGGCGCGGCCGTCCTCGCCGGTCTCCAGGACCTCGATCTCCTTGACCTCACCGGTCCAGGCCGGGTAGGCGGCGAAGTCGGCGATCACGGCCATGACCGTGGCCGGGGTCGCCTCGATGGTGATGCTCGACCTGGTGTGCTCCGCCATGGAATGGCCCTCCGCGTCGTCCCTCTGCCTGCCGGTCCGGCCGCCGCGCGCTCGGCCCGGTCCGCCCGGAGCAGGCTATCGCGCCCGCCCCTCCCCACCTAAGGCGCGGGCTCTCCCCACTCAGGGCGCGGGCTGCCCCCGCCCCGCCCGGAGCGCCGACCGTCGGCACCGGGCCGGAGCGCCCCGGACGCGAGCGGGCGAGTCCCCGCCCCGAGCCGAAGGGGCGCGCCGGTGCCGAAAGGGAGAAGCGAGGGAGCGAAGCGAGGGAGCGCCGACCGTCGGCACCGGGTCGGAGCGCCCCGGAGGCGAGCGGGCGAGTACCACCCACCGGGCTACCGACGGGTCACCGCGGCACTGCCGTAGGGTGCCATTCGAACGACCCGGTCACGGCCTGGTCGGACCCGGCCCGGGTGTGACACTTCGAACACCGGGGCCGACCCCCCTGGTCGAAGCCGCCTACCGGGCAGTAACGTCCTGCCGTCCCGCAGCGTCGCGAACGAGGAGCAGTCTTGCTCGACTTCAGCCTTCCGGCCCTCTACCAGGTACCGAGCGGCGGTAACCTCTCCGACCTCGTGCACCAGAACGCCGAGCGGCACCCGGACGTCGTGGTGCTCAGCCGCAAGGTGGACGGCCAGTGGCAGGAGTTGACCGCCGCCCAGTTCCTGGTCGAGGTGCGGGCCGCCGCCAAGGGCCTGGTCGCGGCCGGCATCGGCCCCGGCGACCGAGTGGGCATCATGTCCCGGACCCGCTACGAGTGGACGCTGCTGGACTTCGCGATCTGGTCGGCCGGGGCGATCACCGTGCCGGTGTACGAGACCTCCTCCCCCGAGCAGGTCGAGTGGATCCTCGGCGACTCCGGCGCGGTGGCCGTGCTCACCGAGACCGGCAGGCACGCCGAGGTGGTCGAGCAGGTCCGCGAGCGGCTGCCGGAGCTGAAGCACACCTGGCAGATCGAGGCCGGCGCCCTGGCCGCGCTGGCCGAGGCGGGGCAGCAGGTCCCCGACGCGACCGTCGACGAGCGCCGCTCGACGGCGGCGGCCGACTCGATCGCCACCATCGTCTACACCTCGGGCACCACCGGCCGCCCCAAGGGCTGCCAGCTGACCCACGGCAACTTCCTCGCCGAGCTCGGCAACGTGACGGCCCGGATGGAGTCGCTGTTCCGGACCGGCGAGGGCTCCGTCCTGCTGTTCCTCCCGCTCGCGCACGTGCTCGGCCGGATCGCCGAGATCGCCGCCGCGATCGCCCCGATCAAGCTCGGCCACGTCTCGGACGTCAAGGACGTCACGGCCGAGCTCGCCTCGTTCCGGCCGACGCTGATCCTGGGCGTGCCCAGAGTCTTCGAGAAGGTCTACAACACCGCCCGTGCCAAGGCCCAGGCCGACGGCAAGGGCAAGATCTTCGACAAGGCCGCCGAGACGGCGATCGCCTACAGCCGGGCCCTGGACGCCGGCGGCGCGGGCCTGGTCCTGCGGATCAAGCACGCGGTCTTCGACAAGCTGGTCTACAGCAAGCTGCGCGCCGCCCTCGGCGGCCGGGCCACCCACGCGATCTCCGGCGGCGCCCCGCTCGGCGAGCGCCTGGGCCACTTCTACCGGGGCATCGGCTTCACCGTCCTGGAGGGCTACGGCCTGACGGAGACCTGCGCGGCCACCGCCTTCAACCCGCACGACAAGCCGAAGATCGGCACCGTCGGCCAGCCGCTGCCCGGCTCGGCCGTGCGGATCGCCGAGGACGGCGAGGTGCTGCTGAAGGGCCCGCAGATCTTCACCGGCTACTGGAACAACCCGCAGGCCACCGCGGACGCCCTGCAGGACGGCTGGTTCGCCACCGGTGACCTCGGCTCGCTGGACTCCGAGGGCTACCTGACCATCACCGGCCGCAAGAAGGAGATCATCGTCACCGCCGGCGGCAAGAACGTCGCCCCGGCCGTGATCGAGGACCGGATCCGGGCCCACGCCCTGGTCGGCGAGGTCATGGTGGTCGGCGACCGCAAGCCCTTCGTCGCCTGCCTGATCACCATCGACCCGGACTTCTTCCCCAAGTGGAAGGAGCTCAACGGCAAGTCCGCCGACGCCACCATCGCCGACCTCGCCCAGGACCCGGAGCTGCTGGCCGCCCTGCAGTCCGCGGTGGACGACGGCAACGCGGCCGTCTCGCACGCCGAGGCGGTCAAGAAGTTCCGCCTCCTGGACGTCGAGTTCTCCGAGGACAACGGCTACCTGACGCCCTCGCTCAAGCTGAAGCGCAACGTCGTGCTGAAGGACTTCGCCGCCGACATCGAGGCGCTGTACCAGAAGTAGCGGCCCCGTACGGAAGCAACCGCAAGGGCCCCGTCTCCCGGAGGAGGCGGGGCCCGCGCGCGTCAGCCCGCCAGCAGCGAGGTCAGCCGCCCGGCCAGCAGGTCCCAGCGCCAGGAGCGCTCCACCCACCGCCGCCCGGCCTCGCCCAGGCGCCGGCGCAGCTCCTCGTCGCGCAGCAGCCGGACGATCCGCTCGGCGGCCGCCGCGGCCGAGCCGCCGGGCACCACGTACCCGGTCTCGCCCTCCAGCACCGCGTCCGGTGCGCCGCCGGAGTCGCCCGCGACCACCGGCAGGCCGGTCGCCGAGGCCTCCAGGTAGACGATGCCCAGGCCCTCGACGTCCAGCCCCCCGCGCCTGGTGCGGCAGGGCATCGCGAAGACGTCCCCGGCCCCGTAGTGGGCGGGCAGCTCCTCCCACGGCACCGAGCCGGTGAACCGCACGGAGTCCCGTACGCCCTTGGCGTCCGCCAGCTTCTCCAGGTCCGCCCGGTACGGGCCGCCGCCGACGATCAGCAGCACCGCGTCCGGCACGTCGGCGAGGATCTGCGGCATCGCCTCGATGAGGGTGTCCTGGCCCTTGCGCGGCACCAGCCGGGAGACGCAGACCACCACCGGCCGGTCCGCCAGCCCGAGCCGGCGGCGGACCTCGGCGCCCCCGGACTCCGGGTGGAAGGTCGTCTCGTCCACGCCCGGCGGCAGCTGCACCATCCGGGCCGCGGCCTGCGGCCCGACCGCGGCGGCGATCCGCGAGCGGGTGTACTCGCCCAGGTAGGTCAGCACGTCGGTGCCCGCGCCGATCCGGCGCAGCAGCTGGCGGGAGACGGGCAGCTGGGCCCAGGCGGCCTCGTGCCCGTGGGTCATGCCGAGCAGCCGCCCGGCGCCGGCCCTGCGCAGCGCGGGCGCCATCAGGCCGAGCGGGGCCGCGGCGCCGAACCAGACCGAGTCGCACTGCTCGGCGCGCAGGATCTCGGCGGCCCGCCGGGTGACCCGGGGTGTGGGAACCATCACCTTCGTCCGGTCCCGGATCACCGGGAACGGCTGCTCGGCGTCGAAGCGCCGCACCTCGCTGCCGTCCCGCCAGGTCGAGGCGTACACGACGACGCTTCCTGCGGGCTGACGGACGGCCATGTTGTGCACGAAGGCCTGGATGCCCCCCGGGCGGGGCGGGAAGTCATTGGTGACGATCAAGGTTCTGTGCATCTGGCCATGGCTCGCTCGGTCGGGGGGTGCTCGGCGCACCGCTGGGTGATCCGTACGATAGGTCAACACCATGACCCGCCGGGAACGGAACCGCGTACGGCAACCGTTTGACCGCCGGGTCAGTCCTAGTAGGTGGGTCCGGAGACCGGCCCCAGGGCCGTCGTCCGGGACGCGGCCCGGGCGTCCGTCAGTTCGACGCCTGGTGAGGACGTCCGCGACGAACGAGGGAGCGCAGTGGAATTGGCCCCGGCCACCGAGTCCGGTTCTCCGCGCGGCCGCCTCGGCCGCCCGCTCGGGGCGCTCGCCGCGCTCGGCGCGACCTGGGTGGCCACCCGGACCGTGCTGGTGCTGCTGATCACCGGCGTCCTGAAGTCGCCCGGCGGCGACGTCACGGCCGACGTGTGGATGATCTACCACGCCTGGTACGGCGTGCTGCAGACCGGCACCTTCCCGTTCGACGACGTGACCTGGCAGTACCCGCCGGGCGCCGCCCTGGTGATCCTGCTGCCGGGGCTGCTGCCCTGGTCGTACCTGGTCTCGTTCTGGGTGATCTGCGGGATCGCCGACGCCGCCGCGCTCGCGCTGCTGGTCCGCACGGGGCTGCGCCGGGGCCGGGCCCTGACCGGCGCCTGGCTGTGGGTGGTGGCCGTCCCGCTGCTCGGCCCGATGATCTACAACCGCTTCGACATCATCGTCACCGCGGTCGCCCTGGCCGGCCTGCTCGCGCTGATCCGGCGCCCGGCGGTCGGCGGGCTGCTGCTGGGTCTGGGCGGCATCGTCAAGGTCTGGCCGCTGCTCGGGCTGATCGGCACCCCGTCCGGACGCCGTACCCGCCGTTCCTGGACGCTGGCGGGGGCCACCGCCGTCTCGGTCGGGTTCCTGCTCGCGGCGGGGATGAACGGCGCCTTCGACTTCCTGGCCTTCCAGAAGGACCGCGGCATCGAGGTGGAGTCGGTCGGCGCGCTGCCGCTGCACTTCGCCCGGATCGCCGGGGGCTGGGGCGGCCGGGTCACCATGAACTACGGCTCCCCCGAGATGCTCGGGCCGTGGGTCACCGTGATCAGCAAGGTGATGATGGCCGGCACCGTGCTCGGCTTCCTCTGGCTGCTGCTGTGGCGCTTCACCTCCAAGCGCCGCAACGCGGCCACCATGTACGACGCGGCGCTGTGCGCGCTGCTGATCTTCGTGGTGACCAGCCGGGTGATCAGCCCGCAGTACCTGGTCTGGCTGGTCGGCGTCGCGGCGGTCTGCCTGACCGTGCGCGGCACCAGCCAGCGGCCGGTGGCCCTGCTGATCCTGGTCGCCTGCCCGCTGACGCTGGTCGAGTTCCCGACCATGTTCACCCAGGTCCTGGCCAGCGAGCCCGGCGCGATCACCGTGCTGGCCCTGCGCAACCTGCTGCTGGTGGCCGCCACCGTGCTGTCCTGCATCCGGCTCTGGCGCTCCACCCGCGGCGAGGCGCCGCTGCCGCCGACCGTGGTGCTGGACCGCGAGCCCGCCGCGCTGCCGGCCGGCTCCGGCTACCCGGTGCGCCCGGGCATCGCGTACGAGCAGGACCTGCTGGACGGCATCGACCACCCGGGCGCCCCGGCCGAGCAGCGGCGCTGACCGGCCCTTCGACGTCTCAGGCCTTCAGCGCCGCCACCGCGTCCAGCCAGAGCCGGGTGAACTCAGCCAAACCGACGCCCAGTTCGGCGCGCAGCAGCCGGTCCGTACGGCGGTCCCGGTCCTCGCCCTGCCCGTCGCCCGCGCCGACGGCCCGGTAGAAGCCGACCAGCCGCTGCGGCCCGTAGCGGCGGGCGATCAGCTCGCAGGCCAGCCAGGACTGTTCGTAGGCCTGGGCGATGCCGGTGGCGCCGGCGGCGAAGTCCCGGTCGGCGGGCAGTTCGGTGGGCAGCCGCCCGGCGGTGACGTCCCGGGCCAGCTCGGGGGCGATCTGCCGCGGGGTGCGGCCGGAGTCCCGGTAGGCGGTCCAGTCGGCGACGCCCTCGGAGAGCCACAGCGGGGTCCAGGCCCGGGTGTCGGCCCTGGTCGCGACGTGCGTGGCCTCGTGGGTGACGACCACCTGCCGACCGAAGTCGCTGAGCCGCCCGTACGCCTCCGGGTTGACCAGCACCCGGTCCGCCGGGGTGTGCGAGGGCGCGCCGGGGGCGGCCACGGTGACCGCCGCCATGCCCGCCCAGGCCGCCGGGTCGCCCTCCAGCAGCCGGGCGAACTGCGCCTCGGTGGCGGACAGTTCGAACAGCAGTCGGCCGGGCCAGGCATCGCCCCAGACCGCGGTGACGGCGGGTACCGCGCGGTCCCCCACCGCGGCCAGCCCGGCCGGGTCGGGTCCGTCGGCCAGGCCGAGCACCAGGCAGTGCGCGCCCGGCGCCGACCGCGTGGCGCCGAGGTCCCAGAGCGCGGGCGGCCCGCCCGTGCCCTCCTCGTGCTCGACCCGCCAGCCGTCCCCGGCCCGGACCAGCTCGATCCGGCGCGGGTACACCACCGGGTGGTCGTCGTACCCGGCGATCCGCACCGCCAGGTCGGCGGCGGCGGTCAGCCGGTCCGGCGGCCCGGCCGCGGCGAGCACCAGGTTGCGGTACGAGGCCTCGGCGACCGGCAGCCCGGTCCGGGCCGGCAGCGAGCGCGCCCGCTCCGCCAGCACCGAGGCGACCGCGCCGCGCAGGTCGCCCCGCAGGCCGGCCGCCTGCCGGGCGGGCGCCGCCGCCGGAGCCGCGGGCGGCAGCGACAGCTGGAGCAGCCCGCCGGCCGCGAGCAGCAGCGCACCGCGCCGGGACAGCGCCCGGCGCGGTATGTGGGCGGGGTCGTGGCCGGCGGGGCCGGACGGCGACGCGCTCAGAGCCGGACCACCCCCGCGACCGGCATGGCGTTGACGCTCTCGTAACGGACCCTGGCGCCCGGGTAGGGGGCGTGGACGATGACACCGCCGCCGGCGTACATGCCGACGTGGTGCATGTCCCGGTAGAAGATCACCAGGTCTCCCGGTCGCGCGTCGGAGAGGTTGACCCGCTGCCCGGCGGACGCCTGGGCCTGCGAGGTCCGCGGCAGGGTCACTCCGGCCTGCCGCCAGCTGTAGTACATCAGACCGGAACAGTCGAACGCGCGGGGCCCAGTGGCCCCGTAGACGTACGGCGCACCGATCATCCGCACCGCGGCGGCCAGCGCGGCGGCCCCGCGCTCGGAGGCGGGCGGGGTGGTGCCCAGGTCCAGCCGGTCGGTGCCCCGGGTGGCGCGCTGCTCGGCGTCCCGGGCGTCCTGGGCGGTCAACCTGGCCCGCTCGACGGCGCCCAGGCCGTTGAGCAGCTTCTGCGCCGCGGCCAGCCGCTGCTGGATCTGCTGCTTGCTGTCGGCGAGCGAGCGGCGGGTCTCGTCCAGCTCGGCGAGCTTGCCGGCCGCCTCGGTGCGGCGCTGGTCGAGCCGGCGCTGGCGGGTCACCAGCTCGTGCAGGGCCTCCTGCTGCCGCTCGGCGGCCTGGCCGAGGGTACGGGCGCGGGCGAGGTAGTCCTCCGGGTCGGGCGAGAGCATCAGCTGGGCGGTCTGGTTCATCCCGCCACCGCGGTACTCGGCCCCGGCGACGGTCGCCAGGTCGCCGCGCAGCTCGTTGAGCTGGTCCTGGGCGACGGCGATCTCGCCCTGCAGGGTCGTGGTCTCGCCCTGGAGCCTGCGCTGGGCCTCCTGCGCGGCGTTGTACTTCTCCGACGCCTGCTCGGCCTCGTCGTAGAGCTGCTCCACCTGCGCCTTGACGTCCTTGCGGTCGGCCGGGTCCGGGGTGCCGGGGGCGGCCTGGGCGCTGCCGCTGGTCGCGACACCCAGCGCGGTGGTGGCGGCCGCCGTCAGCACCAGCGCACGGGCGAGCAGTTGGGAACGGCGGTGCACGGGCATGGCGGCAGCAGCTCCAATCCTGCGGTTCGGCCCCGCCGCCGCACTGCGGGCGGCCGTCGAGCGGGAGTCCGGTGGCAGACGTTAGCGAGTCCGGGCAAGCGAGTCCAAACCCCTCCCGACCCGAATATTTGACCCGTAATCGGACATCGGCCCGAACCGCGGACAAAGCCGCAGGCCCGGCCTTCCCTGACGGAAGACCGGGCCTGGCGGCGTCGGGCGGGAGTCAGACCCGCACGATGGAGGTCAGCGGCATGTTGGTGACGGCCTCGTAGCGGACGCTGGCACCCGGCTTGGGCGCGTGCAGCACCTGGCCGTTGCCCGCGTAGATGCCGACGTGGTGGGCGTCGCTGTAGAAGATCAGCAGGTCGCCGGGCTGGGCCTGGGACAGGTCGGTGCCGATCCGGGTGCCGGCGTTGGCCTGCTCCTGCGAGGTGCGCGGCAGCGAGACGCCGACCTGGTTGAACGACCAGACCATCAGACCGGAGCAGTCGAAGGAGCCCGGGCCCACGGCGCCGTAGACGTACGGGCTGCCGATCTTCGAGGCGGCGACGGACAGTGCAGCGGCACCGCGGGAGCTGCCGGGCGCGGCCGGCTTGACGACCGGCGAGGCCGGGCTCGTGGCGATGTCGCCGCGGCTGTTGTCGCGCGAGGCGCGGTCCGCGGCCTGCTGCTGGGCCTTGGCGGCGTCGGCCTGGGCCTTGGCGTCCGCGGCGGCCTTGTCCTCGGCCGCCTTCAGCGCCGCGCGCTCCTGGTCGGTGAGGGTGTTGAGCAGGGCCTGGGCGGCGTTCAGCTTCTTCTGGACCTCGTCCTTGGAGGCCTTCAGCTGCTGGGTGGTGGACTCCAGCTCGGCGAGCTTGCCCTGGGCCTCGGTGCGGTCCTGGTCCAGCTTGCGCTGCTGCTCCTGGAGCTGCTTCAGCTGGTTCCTCTGGGTGTCACCGGCCTGGTTCAGCGCACCGGCCTGGTTGAGGAAGTTGTCCGGGCTGGAGGAGAACATCAGCTGGACGGTCGGGGATATGCCGCCGTTGCGGTACTGCTCCCCGGCGATCTCGGCGAGGCCGCCCTGCAGATCGGTCACCTGGGCCTGCTGGCGGGCCACCTGGTCCTGCAGGCCGGAGACCTGCTTCTCCAGCGTCTGCTGCTTCTCCTGGGCGGCGTTGTACTGCTCGGTCGCCACCTCGGCCTGCTCGTTGAGCTGGTCGACCTGCTCCTTGACCTGGTCCTTGGTCGGCTGCGGGTCGGCGTGCGCGCCGGACTGCGCGGAGAGGGCGACGGCTGCGGCGGCGACACCGGTCAGGATCGAGACCCGGGCACGGCCTGCTGGCTTGGGACGACGATGGGACGCCACGAAGGCGGACTCCTTCTTCCTGCGTCCGCCTACCGGGTGAGCTGACGGGTTCGGGCCGGAAGCATGCCCTACGACGCCTCACGGCCGTTCTACCGGCCGACCTGGCGCCGATTCACCCCGGAGGAACGTGGTTCCCCGGCTCCGCTCCGCAGCGCCCCCGACCACTGGGCTCCCCTGTCGGGCAGTCGCTTCGACCTGCCCCGCTGCCTCGCGAACTCGGCGGTAACCACCGCCGCCACCCGGGCTGGGTGATCGACAGTGCGGTGGTTCGGGGCACGACCCTAGTAACTGAACCGTGATCGGTTCAAATCCTTGTCAGAAAAAAGACGGAAGATTACCCAAGTTCTCTTGTGAAAATGACCGATGGTGATCGCCACCGTACGCAAGGCTGATCAGGTCTCACCAGTCGGTCGCAAAACGACGGAAAGCCGCGCGCCACCCCCGACCGGAGGTGGCGCGGATCACAGGGCCGAAACCCGGGCCCCTTCGGCGTGTCGGGCCGTCAGACCCGGCGGATCGTGTTGATCGGCATCGCGTCGGCCTTCATCACCTTCACCACGTCACCGGTGTGCGGCGCGTGGACCACCATGCCGTTGCCGATGTACATCCCGACGTGGTGCATGTCGCCGCCGTAGACGACCAGGTCGCCCGGCTGCGCCGCGGCCAGCCCGGGCACGGCGGTGCCGTAGTGGCCCTGCTCCTGCGAGGTGCGCGGCAGCGAGACGCCGGCCTGCCCGTACGCCCAGACCATCAGGCCCGAGCAGTCGAAGGTGGTGGACCCGGTGGCGCCCCACACGTACGCGGAGCCCTGCTTGCTCATCGCCTTGGACACCGCGACGGCCGCGTAACCGCTGGCCGGCGGCAGGCTGCTGAGGTCGACCCGGTCGCTGCCGCGCGAGGCGCGGTCGTCCTGCGCCTGCTGCGCCTTCAGCGCCGCGCGCTCGGCGGAGCTGAGCGAGTTCAGCAGGTCCTGGGCGGCCTTCAGCTTGGTGTTGACGTCCGACTTGGCCTGGTTCAGGTCCTTGGTGGTGGAGTCCAGCGAGGCCAGCACCGCGGCCGCCTCGGCCTTCTCCTGGTCCAGCCGGCGCTGCTGCTCCAACAGCCCCTTGAGCGCCTCGGCCTGGGTGGTGCTGGCCTGCTGGACGGTGGAGGCCTTCTCCAGGTAGCCGGACGGGTCGGAGGAGAGCATCAGCTGGACGGACGGGTCGATGCCGCCGGTGCGGTACTGCTCGCCCGCCACCTCGGCCAGGCCGCCCTGCAGCTGGGTCATCTGCTCCTGGCTGCGGGCCACCTGGTCCTGCAGCTGGTCGGCCTGCTTGCGCAGCTGGTCGGCCCGCTCCTTGGCGCCGTTGTACTTCTCCGCCGCCTGCTCCTGCTCCTGCTGGAGCTGGTCGATCTGCGCCTTGACGTCCGTCGTGTTCGGCTGCGGCGCGGCGTGCGCGGCCACCTGGGCGGAGAGCGCGACCGCGGTCGCAGCCGCAGCAGTGAGCACGGAGACTCGCGCGCGGCTCGGCTGCTTGGGACGGCGGTGGGAGGCCAAGGGCCCGGCTCCTTCTTCCATCGGACTCACCCGATCGGACGAGATTCCGGAAAATAGGTTTGACGCCAGACCCTAGTGAAGATCTAACCGATTTGCCACTCCCCCAAAGGCGTGAAGTCCGTTTCCCACACTGACTTCACCGGAAGCGCACACCGTCGCGAAACCCGCACCGACCAGCCGTCATGCCGCCCGACCGAGGTCAGGGCCGGGCCAGCCGGTTCAGCAGCAGCACCGAGGCCACCGGGCGCGCGCCCGCCTTCCGCACGCCCTCCGCGACCTCCCGGTCGGTGGAGACCACCACCACCGGACGGCCCTGCGGCTCGGCCCGCACCAGACGGCGGATCAGCTCGTCCGCGGTCTCCCCGGTCCGGCTGAACCGCACCCGGACCCCGCGCGGAGGCGCCATGATCACCGGAACGTCCAGGTCCTGCCCGTCGAACACACAGGTGACCTCCGCCTGCGTGCGCTGGGCCAGCATCGCCAGCCCGCCCAGCAGCCGGATCCGCTGCTGCTCCAGCGGCAGCGTCGGATAGCCGGTCTTCGTCACGTTGTAGCCGTCCACCACCAGGTGCACCTGTGGGATCGCCAGCAGCTGGTCCAGCAGCGCCGGATCGTCCTCGGCCAGCCCGCGCCGCGCCACGTCGTGCGGCGAGGCCGCACCCGGCACCACCGCCTCCACCAGGTCCGCCGGGCGGATCTGGGAGACCGGCAGCGCCAGCTCCCGCTGCAGCCCCTGGGCCGACTGCAGCACGGTGTCCAGCAGCAGCCGCAGCCGCATGTCCTCGACGCTGCGCCCCTCCCGGGCCGACCGGCGCCCCTGCTCGGCGGCGGTCTCCAGCTCGGAGACCCGGTGCCGGAGCCGCCGTGCCTCGCCCTCCGCAGCACTGCGCTCGGCCGCGCCCTGGGCCTTCGCCGCCTCCAGCTCCGCGGTCACCCGGCGCGTCTCGGCCTGCGCCCGGCGGGTGTCGCTCTCCAGCGACCGCAGCTTCTTGCGCAGCGACTCGGCCTCCCGCCGGACGCCCTCGAACTCCGCGCGCTGCCGGTCCAGGTCCGCCCGCGCCGCGGCCCGCACCTCGGCCAGCTCCGCCTGCAGCTTCTCCACCAGCCGGGTCGCCTCGGCGGCCGCGTCCTCGGCACCGGCCCGCTCGGCCTCGTCACCGGCCTCGGCGACCAGCCGGCTCCAGCCCGCCGAGCGCACCAGGTAGGCGGCAGCGGCGACGTCCATCGGATCGGCGGCGCCCGGGACGCTGCCCGACTCCAGCGCACGGACCAGATCCGGCTGCCCCAGCCGCAGCCGCTCCGCTATCCGCACCCGGAAGGCCGGCTCCGCCTCCAGCGCCGCGGCCAGCGCGGTGGCCGCGTACTTGGCCCGCCGCGCAGGGGTGAACTTCACGTACTGACGCAGGCTCTGCGGCAGCTCACCCGGCGGCAGTCCGCCCAAGGCGTCCGAGGCCAGCCCGACCACGCGCCGGCGCACCCCCTCCGGCAGCGGCCGGTCGAGCTTCTCGACCGCACGCTCCGACCCTGGCTCCACGGAGTCGGACGGGGCAGTGCTCTGCGCCGGGCCCACCCCGGCGTCCGGCGCCTGCGCCTGCGCAGCGGGCCGAAGTCCCTGCGCTTCGCCGGGCTCCTTCGCTGCGTCCACCACGTCCTCGGCTCCGATCCTGTTGTCCGGCGGGTACGGCCGCGACCCCCCTGTCGTCACGCTCCGTGCTTCTTGTCTGTTCTGTATTGTCCCGTGCGGCGGACGGGCGCGCCGCGCACCGCCCGCCGGACCGGCGGGATCAGCCCTGCTCGGCCGGGGTCTGCGCGTCCTCGGCGCCCGGACGGGCCACCAGCTCGACCTGGTCCACGGCGTTGCACCAGCGGCAGCGCACCGACTCGACGGTCTCGCTCAGCACCTCGGTCTCCTCGACCTTGGACTCGCCGGCCAGGTCGAAGTGCAGGAACTCGGTCACCCGCGCGGTGCGGGTCACGTCGAAACGGGTGAGGTTGCCGCACAGCGTGCAGCGCCAGCGCGTCTCGGCGGTCAGGGCGGGGACGGTCATCGGGGATCCTCTCGGGTTTTCCCTGCGTGGGCCAGGCGCTCCCCCCGGAGCCCCGGCATCGGCGGCGGGAGGCGGGATTGCCCGCCCCAAGCCTATTGCCTGGGGCAACCGTCACGACCATCGGTCAGCCGAATAAGGCAGCTAGTCCACCTGCCGTAAACCGCCGTGTCACCTGCGGCGCCCGGAGGGATGCTTGGCCGCATGGCGCTCACGGCCCCCGACCACACCGCCGCACGGGGCGGCGGGCCGCAGCCCCCGGCCCCGGCGGTCACCTACGCCCTGATCGCGGTCAACACCCTGGTCTTCCTGCTCGGCCCGGCCGCCGGACTCAACCCGCTGTACGGCACCGGCCAGGCCCGGGTCTGCGCGGAGCAGCGGTACGAACAGCGCTGGGGCGCCGTCCCGGCCGAACTCCTGGCCGGACGGCCGCTGACCGCCGAACAGCTGGCCGAGGCCCCCGACCCGGTCCCCGGCTGCCGGGCCGCCCCGACCCCGGGCAAGCACCCGGCGCTGTCCGTCCTCTCCGGCCTCTTCCTGCACGCCGGCTGGCTGCACCTGCTGGGCAACCTGCTCTTCCTCTACGTCTTCGGCCCGACCGTCGAGCAGCGGCTCGGCCGGGCCCGGTACGCCCTCTTCTACCTGGCCGCCGGCAGCCTGGCCACGTACGGTTTCGCGCTTGCCGAGGCGCACTCGCCGGACTCCACCCGGGTCCTCATCGGAGCCTCCGGCGCGATCTCCGCCGTCCTCGGCGCCTACCTGCGCTTCCACCCGCGCTCCCGGGTGACCACGCTGGTCCCGCTGCTGTTCTTCCTGCCGCTGCGCTTCCCGGCCTGGCTGGTGCTCGGACTCTGGTTCGCCCTCCAGTGGTGGTCGGTGCACTCGGCGGGCCCGGGGGTGGCCTACCTGGTGCACGTGATCGGCTTCTCGGCCGGCTTCCTGTACGCCTGCACCGTGGTCCGCCACCCCTCAAGACGCCCCGGCTGACGCCCGATACGCTGGCGGCACCCCACAAAGGAGCCCGAAACAGTGATCACCGCCATCGTCCTGATCAAGACCAGTGTCGACCGCATCCCGGAGATCGCCGAGGCCATCGCCGCGATCGAGGGCGTCAGCGAGGTGTACTCGGTGACCGGCGGGTACGACCTGGTGGCGATGGTCCGGGTGCGCCGCCACGACGACCTGGCCGACGTCATCCCGGGCCGGCTCAACAAGGTCCCGGGCGTGGCCCACACCGAGACCCAGATCGCCTTCCGCACCTACTCCCAGCACGACCTGGAGGCCGCCTTCGCCCTCGGCCTGGACGAGTAGCGCCCGGTCCGAGGCTCAGGCTCTAGCGCCGGGTGTCCGCCACGCAACGCCCGCCCTCGTTGCGGTAGTTCCAGGCCGCGCCGTCCGTGACCAGCTCCCGGACGGCGGTCAGGAAGCGGTCGATGTGCTCGTCCGGGGTGCCGGCGCCGAAGCTCACCCGGATCGCGTTCAGGCTGCGCTCGCCCGGCAGCGAGGGCTCCGGCGCGCCGCACTCCGAGACCGCCACGTCCTCGTCCCCGAGCAGGGTCCGCACCAGCGGATGGGCGCAGAAGAGCCCGTCGCGCACCCCGATGCCGTACTCGGCGGACAGCGCGGCCGAGAAATGCGAGCTGTTCCAGCCCTGCACCACGAAGGACAGCACGCCGACCCGCGGCGAATCGGTACCGAACAGGTTCAGCACCCTGACCTGCGGGATCTCCGCCAGGCCCACCGTCAGCCGGGCGACCAGCTGCCGCTCCCGGGCCTCCAGCGCGTCGAAGCCGGCCTCGCTCAGGGCCCGGCAGGCCGAGGCGATCGCGTAGGCGCCGATGACGTTCGGCGAGCCGGCCTCGTGCCGGGCCGGGCCGGTGTGCCACTGCACGGCCACCGAGCCGTCGGTCTCCCGGGCCACCGTACGGGTCGCCCCGCCGCCGGCCAGGTACGGCTCGGCCGCGTCCAGCCAGTCCGCCCGGCCGGCCAGCACCCCGGCGCCGAACGGCGCGTAGATCTTGTGGCCGGAGAAGGCGATCCAGTCGACGTCCAGGTCGCGCACCGAGACCCGGTGGTGCGGGGCCAGCTGGGCGGCGTCCAGCACGACCCGGGCGCCGTGCCGGTGCGCGGTCGCGGTCAGCTCGGCGACCGGCCACAGCTCGCCGGTCACGTTGGAGGCGCCGGTGACGCAGAGCAGCTTGGGGCCCTCGGGCGCCGCGGCCAGCGCGGTGTCCAGGGCGGCGACCGCCTCGGCCCGCGAGCGCGGCGCGCGCAGGTAGCTGACGTCCAGTCCGGCGTGCGCCCAGGGCAGCAGCGAGGCGTGGTGCTCGGTCTCGAAGGCGAACACCCGGGTGCCGGCCGGGACGGCGCCGGCCAGCAGGTTGAGCGAGTCGGTGGTGGCCCGGGTGAAGACCACCTGGTCGCCCTCGCGCAGGTCGAGGAACTCGGCGACGGTGCGGCGGCTCTGCTCGAACAGGTCGGTGGACAGCTGCGAGAGGTACCCGGCCCCGCGGTGCACGCTGCCGTAGTACGGCGCGTAGGCGGCGACGTCGTCCCAGACCCGCTGCAGCGCCGGCGAGCTGGCCGCATAGTCGAGCGCCGCGTAGCCGACCTTCTCACCGCTGACGAGCGGGACCTGGACGTCGGCGCCGAGGACGGGGAGCGGGGCGCAGATTTCAGTGGAGACCGACATGAGGATGCACTCCTTCGGGGGTAAGGGACCCCCGGGAGTGCTCATCGTCGGGCGTCCGCGCTTGCCGCACGGACGGTTTGCCGTGGCGACCCGGTCCTCACCCAGGGCACCCCGCCACGGACGGAGGGTTGCCGGACAGCAAGCTGGGGCTTGACGCTGTCACTCATGACCTGCCGAAGACTCTAGGTCGCGTCCAGCGGGTGGTCAAACGGGCATCCACCATCCGGACAGCGCCTCCGACCCGCTCGCCTCCGGTACGCCCGGGCACGCCGAGGAGCCCGCACCGGCGTACCGGTACGGGCTCCCGACTGCCGCTTCAGTTCCGGCTGGTGGCTTCCGACCAGCGCCGCAGCTGGTCCTGCGCGGCACCGGAGTCGATGGCCTCCGCGGCCCGCGCCATGCCCGCCGCGAGCTGTTGCGTCAGCGGTGCGTCGCCGAGGTCGCGCGCGACCAGGGCCGCCGCGGTGTTCAGCAGGACGGCGTCCCGCACCGGCCCGCGCTCCCCCGCCAGCAGCCGGCGCGCGACCTCGGCGTTGTACGCCGGGTCCCCGCCGCGCAGCGTCTCGATGCCGACCAGCTCGATGCCGACGTCCCGCGGGTCGAAGGTGGTCTCGGTGACCGCCCCGTCACGCACCACCCAGACCCGCGAGGTGGTGGTGATGGTCAGCTCGTCCAGCCCGTCGTCACCGCGGAACACCAGCGCCGTCGAGCCGCGTCGGGCGAGCACCCCGGCGATCAGCCCGGCCAGCCGGGTGTCGAAGCAGCCGATGGCGTGGGCGGTGACCTTGGCCGGGTTGGTGAGCGGACCGAGGATGTTGAAGGCGGTCGGCACCCCGAGGTCGCGCCGGGCGGTGGCGGCGTGCCGCATGGAGGGGTGGAACTTCGCCGCGAAGCAGAAGGTGAGCCCGACCTCCTCGGCCACCTCGGCGACCCGCCGGGCGGAGAGGTCCAGTGCCACGCCCAGCTTCTCCAGCACGTCCGAGGATCCGCTGGAGGAGGAGGCGGCCCGGTTGCCGTGCTTGACCACCTTGACGCCGGCCGCCGCCGCGACGATCGCCGACATGGTGGAGATGTTGACGGTCTTCGCCCGGTCGCCACCGGTGCCGACGATGTCCACCGCCGGGCCGGGGATGTCCAGCGGCTCGGCGTGCTCGTACATCGCGTCCACCAGACCGGTGACCTCGTCGACCGTCTCGCCCTTGGCCCGCAGCGCGATCATGAAGCCGGCCACCTGGACGGGCGAGGCCTCGCCGCTCATGATCCGGTCCATCGCCCAGGCGGTGGAGGCGCGGTCGAGGTCCTCCCCCTTCAACAGCGCCGCCAGGAGGTCCGGCCAGGTGCGGACCACCTGCACGGGGTCGCTACCGCCGTTCGCAGGGTTCACGTTCACCATGGCTGACTCCACTGTTGTCGGTTCCCCGCTCGGCGGGGGACGTCCGTACGGATGGAGCCAGCCTATCGAGCGACCGGGAACCGCCGGGTCCCCTTCTCTAGTAGTGAAACACCACTGCTCAGCGGGCCACCGGAGCCCGCTTCGCCAGCCGTGCCCGCAGCAGGGTGGCGACCGCGTCGGCCAGCGCCACCGGCTCCACCGGGTGGGAGATCGCAGCGTCGGCCCGGCTCCAGGCGGCGAGCCAGGAGTCCTGCGGCCGGCCGATCAGCACCAGCACCGGCGGGCAGCCGTAGATCTCGTCCTTGAGCTGGCGCCCGAGCCCCAGCCCGCCGGCCGGCACCGCCTCGCCGTCCAGCACGCAGAGGTCCACGCCGCCCTTCTCCAGCGCCTTGAGCACCGCGGGGGTGGTCGCGCACTCCAGGTAGGACAGCTCCGGAAGATCCTCGGCCGGCCGGCGGCCGAGCGCCGTCAGCACCTGCTCGCGGGTGTTGCGGTCGTCGCTGTAGACGAGGACGGTGAGCGTCTCATCGGTGGTGTACGCCATGGACCCTGCTCCCTCAAGTGTGATCCGGACCACGTTCGCCTGATCCGGATGCTACTCCCGATCACCGCCCGCCGAGCCCCCTCGGACACGTTCCTTCTCAAGCCGCCGCGCCCCGGGCTCACCCGCCTGGAGGACGGCGCGTCACCCGACCCGGCCCGGTCCACCCGTACGGCCGACGCGGCCCGCTCCCCCCTACCTCCCGCGGCTACTCCGACCGGGCAACGACGCGCCGGGCAACGGGGTCGCGAGCACTCCGAGGAACCGTCAGAAAAGGGACACGCGGCTGCTCAGCCGCCGTACGGACACCCCGCCGCCCCCCAAGCGGGCATACCGCACGCACCGGACACTCCGAGGGACACCCCCCGGCGTGAAGACGGAATAAGGGACCGACATAATGTCCGTCGTGGCGACAGCAACAGCAGTAGAAACCGGGCACGCGCACGGATCGGTCAACCGGCCGAACATGGTCAGCGTCGGAACGATCGTCTGGCTCAGTTCCGAGTTGATGTTCTTCGCGGCCCTCTTCGCGATGTACTTCACGCTCCGCTCCGTCAAGGGAGCCGAGTTCTGGACCGAGAAGGCCCACGCGCTCAACGTGCCCTTCTCCTCGGTCAACACCACGATCCTGGTGCTCTCCTCGCTGACCTGCCAGCTCGGTGTGTTCGCTGCCGAGCGCGGTGACGTGAAGAAGCTTCGGGCGTGGTTCATCCTCACGTTCGCAATGGGCGCGATCTTCATCGGCGGCCAGGTGTACGAGTACACCGCGCTGGTCAAGGAGGACGGCCTGTCGCTGTCCTCCGACCCGTACGGCACGGTGTTCTACCTCACCACCGGCTTCCACGGCCTGCACGTGACGGGTGGTCTGATCGCCTTCCTGCTGGTCCTGGGACGGACGTACGCAGCCAAGCGCTTCACGCACGAGCAGGCCACCGCCGCGATCGTCGTGTCGTACTACTGGCACTTCGTCGACGTCGTGTGGATCGGCCTGTTCGCGACCATCTACCTGATCAAGTAACCAGCTGATCAGGTCGCTGGCCACCGGCTGCGGCCCCCGCCCTCACCGGCGACGGGCCGCTTCTGCCGGTGCCGACGCTCCCACCGACCGACCGCGCGCGCAGCCCTAGACAGGCAGCCTCGTGCCGGCCAGACCGGCCGCCGGGTGCACCCACCAGTCGACCAGATCCTGACACCGGGGTTATTCCGTGAAAAAGCTCTCCGCACGACGGCGCCACCCATTGGCGGCGCTGGTCGTCCTACTTCTCGCCCTGGCGGCAACCGGGGGGCTGTACGCCGCGTTCGCGCCCGCCGACAAGGCGCAGGCCGACGTCGCCGCGCAGTCGCTCGCGATCGATGAGGGCAAGAAGCTCTTCGCCGTGGGCTGCTCCTCCTGCCACGGCCTGAACGGCCAGGGCGGCAGCGACGGTCCCAGCCTGGTCGGCGTCGGCTCCGCCTCCGTCGACTTCCAGGTCGGCACCGGCCGCATGCCGGCCCAGCAGCCCGGCGCCCAGGTGCCGCGCAAGAAGAACATCTACACGCAGGCCGAGATCGACCAGCTCGCCGCCTTCGTCGCCTCCCTCGGTCCCGGCCCGGTGACCCCGAAGGAGGAGCAGTACACCTCGACCAACCCCGACGACATCTCCAAGGGTGGCGAGCTGTTCCGCACCAACTGCGCCCAGTGCCACAACTTCGCCGGCCAGGGTGGTGCCCTGACCAAGGGCAAGTACGCCCCGTCGCTGGAGGGCGTGGACGCCAAGCACATCTACGAGGCCATGCAGACCGGCCCGCAGAACATGCCGTCGTTCCCGGACACCACCATGCCCGAGGAGCAGAAGAAGCAGATCGTGGCCTTCGTCCGCCACACCACCTCCGATGAGCCCAACCCCGGTGGTCTCACGCTCGGCAGCCTCGGTCCGGTGACCGAGGGTCTGTTCGGCTGGATCTTCGGCCTCGGCACGCTCATCGCGGTCGCGATCTGGGTCGCCGCCCACACCACCAAGGCCAAGAAGTCATGAGCCACGACATGTCAGAAGAGAAGCTCCCGGAGTCCCACGGCTCCGCCGGCGAGGTGGCCCACCACGGCGACCCGTTCGCCGACCCGGGTCTGCCGGCCCACGAGCCCCGGCGCACCGACATCGACGAGCGGGCCGCCCAGCGGGCCGAGCGCCAGGTGTCGCTGATGTTCGTGATCTCGATGCTCGCCACCATCGGCTTCATCGCCTCGTACGTGGCCATCGACCCGGACAAGATCGTCTACATCTTCCCGCTGGGCCACGTCAGCGCGCTGAACTTCGCGCTCGGCCTGACCCTGGGCGTCGCCCTCTTCATGATCGGCGCGGGCGCGGTCCACTGGGCCCGCACCCTGATGTCGGACGTCGAGCTGCCGGCCGAGCGTCACCCGATCGAGGCTGACGACGAGGTCCGCGCGGACGTCATCGAGCAGTTCAAGACCGGTGCCGCCGAGTCCGGTTTCGGCCGCCGCAAGATGATCCGCAACACGCTCATCGGCTCGATGGCGCTGGTCCCGCTCTCCGGCGTGGTCCTGCTCCGCGACCTCGGCCCGCTCCCGGAGAAGAAGCTCCAGGAGACCGGCTGGAAGGAGGCGACGGCGACCAAGCCGCTGTCCCTCATCAACATGAGCACCATGCAGCCGATGAAGCCCGAGGACATCGTCGTCGGCTCGCTGACCTTCGCCATGCCGGAGGGCCTGTCCACGCACAGCGAGGACTTCCAGCAGCGGATCGCCAAGGACGCCCTGATGCTCGTCCGCATCGCGCCCGAGGACATCAAGGACGACAAGTCCAAGGAGCTGGGCTTCGAGGGCATCCTCGCCTACTCCAAGATCTGCACCCACGTCGGCTGCCCGATCAGCCTGTACGAGCAGCAGACCCACCACGCGCTCTGCCCCTGCCACCAGTCGACCTTCGACCTGGCGGACGGCGCGCGCGTCATCTTCGGCCCGGCCGGCCACCCGCTGCCGCAGCTGAAGATCACCACTGACGAGAAGGGCAACCTGGTCGCCACCGGCGACTTCAAGGAGCCTGTCGGCCCGAGCTTCTGGGAGCGTGCTCGATGAGTAGCGCGAGCAGCACCACGACCGGTGCCGCCAAGCCCTCCAGCACGCGCGCCAAGCCCGCCAACAAGTGGGAGGCCGCGGCTGACTGGACGGACGGCCGGCTGGGGATCTACTCCCTGGCCAAGGCCAACCTGCGGAAGATCTTCCCGGACCACTGGTCCTTCATGCTGGGCGAGATCTGCCTCTACTCGTTCGTCATCATCATCCTGACCGGCGTCTACCTGACGCTGTTCTTCAAGCCCTCCATGGGCGAGGTGATCTACAACGGGTCGTACGTCCCGCTCAAGGGCATCGGCATGTCCGAGGCCTACGCGTCGACGCTCGACATCAGCTTCGAGGTCCGCGGCGGCCTGCTGATCCGTCAGATCCACCACTGGGCCGCGCTGGTCTTCGTCGCCGCGATGCTCGTGCACATGATGCGCGTGTTCTTCACCGGCGCGTTCCGCAAGCCGCGCGAGATCAACTGGGTCTTCGGCTTCCTGCTGCTGGTCCTGGGCATGTTCGACGGCTTCTTCGGCTACTCGCTGCCCGACGACCTGCTCTCCGGCACCGGTATCCGCTTCATGGAAGGCGCGATCCTCGCCGTCCCGCTGATCGGCACGTACATCCAGATGTTCCTGTACGGCGGCGAGTTCCCCGGGCACGACATCATCCCGCGGTTCTTCACCATCCACGTGCTGCTGATCCCCGGCATCATGCTCGGCCTGCTGGTGGCGCACCTGATCCTGGTCTTCTACCACAAGCACACCCAGTGGGCGGGCCCGGGCAAGACCGAGAAGAACGTCGTCGGCATGCCGCTGATGCCGGTCTACATGGCCAAGGCCGGCGGGTTCTTCTTCCTGGTCTTCGGCATCATCGCCGCCATCTCGGCGATCGCCTCGATCAACCCGATCTGGGCCTACGGCCCGTACCGCCCGGATCAGGTCTCCACGGACGCCCAGCCGGACTGGTACATGGGCTTCTCCGAGGGTCTGATCCGCGTCATGCCGGGCTGGGAGATCAGCCTGTGGGGCCACACCCTGAACCTGGGTGTCTTCATCCCGCTGATGATCTTCCCGCTGGTCCTGGTCGCCATCGCGGTCTACCCGTTCATCGAGGGCTGGATCACCGGCGACAAGCGCGAGCACCACATCCTGGACCGCCCGCGCAACGCCCCGGTCCGCACCGGCCTGGGCGCCGCCTGGATCAGCCTGTACCTGGTGCTGCTGATCGGTGGTGGCAACGACCTGTTCGCCACGCACTTCCACCTGTCGCTGAACTCGATCACCTACTTCGTGCGCGTCGGCTTCTTCGTGGTGCCGGTCATCACCTTCATCGTCACCAAGCGCTGGTGCCTCGGCCTCCAGCGCCGTGACAAGGAGAAGGTGCTGCACGGCCGCGAGACGGGCGTCATCAAGCGCCTGCCGCACGGCGAGTTCATCGAGGTGCACGCCCAGCTGCCGCAGAAGGACCTGTTCAAGCTCACCGCGCACGAGCAGAACCAGCCGGTCGAGCTGCCGGCCCAGACGGACGAGAACGGCGTGGCCCGCAAGGCCGGCGTCCTCACCCGCACCCGGGCCAAGCTGTCCCGCGGCTTCTACGGCGAGGGCGGCCAGATCCCCAAGCCGACCTCCGAGGAGCACCACGAGATCACCAGCGGCCACGGCCACCACTGATCCCGTACGCACCCCGCGTCACCCCGAGGGCCGCCGACCAGAGTTCGTCTGGTCGGCGGCCCTCGGGCCTTTTCGCATCCACCGGCCCCGCAGCCGCCCACGTCCCCCAGGAGCCCCCCGTGCAGCTCTCCGTCGACCCCGACTCCGCCACTCCCCCGTACGAGCAGATCCGCGCCCGGATCGCCGAGCAGGCCCGCTCCGGCGAGCTGCCGGCCGGGCTGCGACTGCCGACCGTACGGGCTCTGGCCGAGGAACTGGGGCTGGCCGCCGGGACCGTCGCCCGGGCGTACCGGGAGCTGGAGGCCGACGGGGTGGTGGAGACCCACGGCCGGCGCGGCACGCTGATCGCCGCCGCCGGGGACACCGCGCACCGGCTGGCCGCCGCGGCCGCCACCGAGTACGCCGAGCGCGCGGACCGCCTCGGGCTCTCCCACGCGGACGCCCTGGCCGCGGTGGTCACCGCCCTGCGGCTGGCCTACCCCGAGGCCTAGGACCTGTCCGGCGGGCCCCCGCAGGCCTGCCCTAGACCTCAGGGCGGATCATGCCCGAGGCCGGGGCCTGGGCGGGCGGCGCGGTGGTGCTGAGGGGTTGTCCGACGGCGCTGTGCTTGACCCAGTCGGTCCAGCCGACGTTCCAGTCGCCGAAGCCGTTGCCGAACGCCTCCATCTGGGGGCCGCGGCTGTTCACCACCGTGACCAGGTCCCCCACCCGGGTGTTGTCGTAGAACCACTTGGCGTTGTCGGTGCTCATGCCGGTACAGCCGTGGCTGACGTTCTCCACGCCCTGCGAGCTGACCGACCAGGGCGCCGCGTGGACGTACTCGCCGCTCCAGGTCACCCGGGTGGCCCACTCGACGTTCAGGTCGTAGGCCTCCGAGCTGCCGGTGGCTATGCCGATCGTCTCGCCGTTCATCCGGACCGAGCGCTCCTGGCCGAGCACCACCTTGGTGCCGTTGCGGGTGTCGAAGCCCGGCTTGCCGGTGGTGACCGGGATGGTCCGCACGACCTCGCCGTCACGCTTCAGGGTGAGTTCGTGGGCGGCCGCATCGATCACCGACTCCACCCGTGCGCCGATCCGCAGCTTGAGCGCGCTGCGGTCGCCCCCGTAGAGGCCGTCCGCGATCCGGCTGCCGGTGCCGTCGAAGGACAGCGAGACGGTCGTCCCGGCCGGCCAGTAGTCCTCCGGGCGGAAGTGCAGGTTCTTGTCATCCACCCAGTACCAGGCGCCCGTGACGGCGGGCTGGGAGCTGACGGTCAGGTCGCGCTCGACCTCCTGACGGGCCTGCGGGTCCTTCACCGCCTCGGAGAGCTGCACGGTGAGCGGCTGGCCCACCCCGTAGACGCCGCTGCCGGAGGAGTCCGGGCCGAGCTTCGCGGTGAGCAGGCGCTGGGCGGCGAGGGTGCTGAAGCTCGCGGTGGTGTCGCCCCGGCCGCCCTTGCCGTCGTCGGCGGAGATCCGCACGGAGTAGGCGGTGGCGGCCTTCAGCCGGCCGGTGGTCTGCCAGCTGCGCTGGTCGTCGGCGAGCGTTCCGGCGACCACCCGGCCGTCCGGGCCGACCACGGTGACGTCGGTGAGCCGGCTGCCCGCCACCGCGGTGACGGTGACCGGCTGGGAGGGATCGACCTTGCCGTCCGCCGAGAGGTGGACCAGCGGGGCCGCATCGATCCGGTGCGGCCCGGCGGACTCGTCGTCACCGGACGAGCAGGCGGCCAGCGGGGCCAGTACTACGAGGGCCAGCGAGATGCTGCCGATGCCTGCGATTCCGCGCCTGTCGGCCATGACCGCCTCCGAGGGTTCGCACGATTGATCTGATCGTAGGAACGCCTTCTGGCGGAGCGACATCCAGGGGACCCGCCGTTCACCCGGCTGAGTGAGGCCGTCACCCAGGAGATGCACCAGGGCCGGTCCCCCCGTGCGGGAGGACCGGCCCTGGTGTCGGCGAGCGGGAACCCTACTGGTTCTGGTTCTCGCCCCGGTAGAACTCGAAGACCCATCCGAAGATGCCGATCATGATGATCGGGGCGGCCCAGAACATCAGCCACCAGCCGAAGATCACGCCCAGGAAGGCCAGCGCGCCACCGAGCGCCAGCGAGAGCGGCTGCCAGCTGTGCGGGGCGAAGAAGCCCAGCTCGCCGGCGTCGTCCGCGACCTCGGCCTCGGGGTTGTCACCCGCGCCGCTGTCCACCCGGCGGGCGGTGAAGGCGAGGTAGTACCCGATGAAGGCGCACAGCGCGAAGGCCAGGAACAGCGCGGTGGTACCGGCGGCCTCCAGGCCCGGCCCCGAGTTGTTGGTCCACAGGCCGTAGGTGATGGCCATCGCCAGCACGAAGACCGACAGGCCAAGGAAGATCTTTCCCTGTTCCTTCATCAGGCGTCGCCCTCCTTGTTGCCCTTGCCCAGCTTCGGGGCGTCGTACTTCGCCGGGGTCACGCCGGCGAGGTGCTTGGCCGGCTCACCGTGGTTCTCCAGGTAGTCCAGCGCGGCGATCTCCGGGTGGTGGAGGTCGAAGGCCGGGGATTCGGAGCGGATCCGGGGCAGGGTGAGGAAGTTGTGCCGCGGCGGCGGGCAGGAGGTCGCCCACTCCAGGGAGCGGCCGAAGCCCCACGGGTCGTCCACGGTGACCTTCTCGCCGTACTTGGCGGTCTTCCAGACGTTGTAGAGGAACGGCAGGATCGACAGGCCGAGCACGAAGGAGCCGATGGTCGAGACGGTGTTCAGGGTGGTGAAGCCGTCCGAGGCCAGGTAGTCGGCGTAGCGGCGGGGCATGCCCTCCGCGCCGAGCCAGTGCTGCACCAGGAAGGTGGTGTGGAAGCCGAAGAACAGCGTCCAGAAGGTGATCTTGCCGAGGCGCTCGTCCAGCATCTTGCCGGTCATCTTCGGCCACCAGAAGTGGAAGCCGGCGAACATCGCGAAGACGACGGTGCCGAAGACCACGTAGTGGAAGTGGGCGACGACGAAGTACGAGTCCGAGACGTGGAAGTCGATCGGCGGCGAGGCGAGCAGGACACCGGTCAGACCACCGAAGAGGAAGGTGACCAGGAAGCCGACCGTCCAGAGCATCGGGGTCTCGAAGCTCAGCGAGCCCTTCCACATGGTGCCGACCCAGTTGAAGAACTTCACACCGGTCGGGACCGCGATCAGGAAGGTCATGAACGAGAAGAACGGCAGCAGGACCTGTCCGGTGACGTACATGTGGTGCGCCCACACCGTCACGGACAGACCGGCGATCGCGATGGTGGCCGCGATCAGACCGGAGTAGCCGAACATCGGCTTGCGGCTGAAGACCGGGATGATCTCCGACACGATGCCGAAGAACGGCAGCGCGATGATGTACACCTCGGGGTGGCCGAAGAACCAGAACAGGTGCTGCCAGAGCATCGCCCCGCCGTTGGCCGGGTCGAAGACGTGGGCACCGAACTTGCGGTCGGCCTCCAGAGCGAACAGCGCGGCGGCCAGGACCGGGAAGGCCAGCAGGACCAGCACCGAGGTCAGCAGGACGTTCCAGACGAAGATCGACATCCGGAACATCGTCATGCCCGGGGCGCGCATGCAGATGATCGTGGTGATGAAGTTGACCGCACCGAGGATCGTGCCGAAGCCGGAGAAGGCCAGACCCATGATCCACATGTCGCCGCCGACGCCGGGCGAGTGCACCGCGTCCGACAGCGGGGAGTAGGCGAACCAACCGAAGTTGGCGGCGCCGTTCGGGGTCAGGAAGCCGCAGACCGCGATGGTCGAACCGAAGAGGTACAGCCAGTACGCGAACATGTTCAGACGCGGGAACGCCACGTCCGGGGCGCCGATCTGCAGCGGCATGATCCAGTTCGCGAAGCCCGCGAACAGCGGCGTCGCGAACATCAGCAGCATGATCGTGCCGTGCATCGTGAACGCCTGGTTGAACTGCTCGTTCGACAGGATCTGGGTCCCGGGACGAGCCAGCTCGGCACGCATGACCAGGGCGAGGATGCCACCGATCAGGAAGAAGGCGAACGACGTGCCCAGGTACAGGGTGCCGATCGTCTTGTGGTCAGTGGTGGTCAGCCACTTGATGATGGTCGAACCCGGCTTCCGGGTCCGCTGCGCCCCGACCGTGACGGCCTCGGCGCCCCCGCCGGCCGCGGCGGGCTCGTTGAGGATGGTCACTTCTCTTCACTTCCCATGGTGATGAGGCCGGAGGGCACCGCACCGTTCTGGCCCTTGGCGCGAAGCTCGGCCAGGTGCTTGTCGTAGTCGGCGCGATCGACGACCTTGACGTTGAACAGCATGCGCGAGTGGTCGGTGCCGCAGAGCTCGGCACACTTGCCCATGTACTCGCCCTTGACGGTCGGGGTGACCTCGAACTTGTTCACCACGCCCGGCACGACGTCCATCTTCATCATGAAGTTGACGGGCCAGAAGTCGTGGATGACGTCACGCGAGGTGAGACGGAACTGGACCGTCTCGTTGACCGGCAGCCAGAGCGTCGGAGCGTCCTTGGGAGTGCCGACCTCGTAGGCGGCGTCCTTGTTGGCCGGGTCAGGGGTCTCGGTGTTCTCGTAGTTGAACGCCCAGCTCCACTGGAAGCCGACCACGTTGACGTAGTGCTGCGGCTTCTCGGAGACGGCGGTCAGCTTGCTCTCGTCGCGGGCAACGAAGTAGAAGAGCACCGAAACGATGATGATGGGGACCGCGGTGTAGAGCGCCTCGATGGGCACGTTGTACCGGGTCTGCGGGGGGACCTCCACACCGGTGCGCTTGCGCCGGTGGAAGATCACGCTCCAGATGATCAGACCCCACATCAGTACGCCGACCACCAGCGCCGCGATCCAGGACCCCTGCCACATCTGGAGGACCATCGGCCCTTCCTTGGTGACGGGGCTCGGGAGGCCAAGCCTGGGGAGGTCGTTGGCCGAGCAGCCGGTGGCGGTCGCGATGACGAGGCCCAGTGCCAGCGCCTGAGGCAGCTTCCGCCGCATCGTGCGCCGCGGCGAGCGGTCGGAGCCGTTGGGACTCACGTAGCGCCTTCCCGAAGTCTCGCCCGCCTTCGCGTCGCCCCGGGGAGGAGTGTGAGCCTCCCCGGCGACCCGTCCACGGGCACGGTTTGAATGCTTATGCGGGCCAAACCCTACTCCAGCCTTATGCGCTCCTGACGGGCAGCCCCCGGTAACGCGCCGCCCGGTAGCCCGATCAGGGCCGGTGGGGGCTGCGCCGCAGGTCATCGTAGGCATCCGAGGTCCGTACGCCCGATCGGGGGATGACCTCGAACAACGGCCGTGACGATCCGTCGGACGCGGACGAAGCGGACATTCGGGGTGATCCACTGACGGTGGGTGAGCCGTGCGGCCGGGCCGGAACGCGCCCGGGGTGTGGCGTTAAATGTGACCGTGTACTTCGACGCGGCCTCGACGGCCCCTCTGCACCCCGTCGCGCGGCAGGCACTGACCGCCGCCCTGGACGAGGGCTGGGCCGATCCGGCCCGGCTGTACCGCTCCGGCCGGCAGGCCCGGATGCTGCTCGACGCCGCCCGGGAGACGGTCGCCGCGGTGCTCGGCGCCCGGGCCGACGAGATCGCCTTCACCGCGAGCGGGACGCAGGCCGTCCAACTCGGCCTGCTGGGCGCCCTGGCCGGGAACCGGCGGCGCGGCGGCCACCTGGTGCACTCGGCGGTGGAGCACTCCAGCGTGCTGCACGTCGCCGAGCGCCACGAGGCCGCGGGCGGGGAGGTCTCGGTGGTCCCGGTGGACCGGGGCGGCCGGGTCGACCCGGAGGCCTTCGGCGCGCTGCTGCGCCCGGACACCGCCCTGGCCGCGCTGCAGAGCGCCAACCACGAGGTGGGCACCGTCCAGCCGGTCGGCGAGGTCGCCGCGCTGTGCGCCGAGGCCGGCGTCCCGCTGCTGGTCGACGCGGCGCAGAGCGCCGGGCGGGTGGACGTCCCGGCCGGCTGGTCACTGCTGACCGCGAGCGCCCACAAGTGGGGCGGCCCGCCAGGGGTCGGGGTGCTGGCGGTGCGCAAGGGCGTCCGGTACGCCTCGCCGCTGCCCGCCGACGAGCGCGAGGGCGGCCGGGTGCCCGGCTACGTCAACGTCCCGGCGATCGTGGCCGCGGCCGCCTCGCTACGGGCCGTACGGGCCGAGGCAGAGCAGGAGAACGCCCGGCTGCACGCGCTGGTGGAGCGGATCCGGGCCCGGGTGCCGCAGCTGGTGCCCGAGGTCGAGGTGGTCGGCGACCCGGTGCGGCGGCTGCCGCACATCGTCACCTTCTCCTGCCTGTACGTGGACGGCGAGGTGCTGCTGACCGAGCTGGACCGGGCGGGCTTCGCGGTCTCCTCCGGCTCCTCCTGCACCTCCTCCACCCTGACGCCCAGCCATGTGCTGGCCGCGATGGGGGTGCTCACCGAGGGGAACGTCCGGGTCTCGCTGCCGTACGGGACGGCCGAGGCCGACGTGGAGCGCTTCCTCGCCGTGCTGCCCGACCTGGTGGCCGGGGTCCGGGCGCCGCTGGGGCTGGACCTGCCGGCGCCGAAGGCGACGGCGGAGGCCGCCACCCTCGTCATCGACGCCCTGGGCAAGCGGTGCCCGCTGCCGGTGATCGAGCTGGCGAAGCGGATCGGCGAGGTGCCGCCGGGCGGCACGGTGGTCGTGCTGGCGGACGACGAGGCGGCCCGACTGGACATCCCGGCCTGGTGCGAGATGCGCGGGCAGGAGTACGCGGGCGAGGCCCCGGCCGCCGACTACGGCGGCGACCGGGGCTCGGCCTACCTCGTCGTCCGGCGTACTACTTGACCAGGCGCGCGCGGATCTCGGCGGCCGCCTCGGCGCCGTAGGTGTCCTCGAAGCGCTTGAGGAAGGTGGCCGGGCGCAGCTCGTACTCCTGGGTGCCGACGGTCTCGATCACCAGGGTGGCGAGCATGCAGCCGAGCTGGGCGGAGCGCTCCAGGTCGAGCTCCCAGGACAGGCCGGCGAGGAAGCCGGCCCGGAAGGCGTCGCCGACGCCGGTCGGGTCGACCTTCGCGTCCTCCTTGGCGCAGCCGACCAGGATCGGGGCCTCGCCCTTGCGCTCGATCCGGACGCCCTTGCTGCCCAGGGTGGTGATCCGGGTGCCGACGCGGGTCAGCAGCTCCTCGGCGTCCCAGCCGGTCTTGGTCTCGATCAGCGCGGCCTCGTACTCGTTGGTGAAGAGGTACGCGGCGCCGTCCACGATCTCGCGGATGTCGTGGCCGTCCAGGCGGGCCAGCTGCTGGGAGGGGTCGGCGGCGAAGGCGTAGCCGCGGGTGCGGCACTCCTGGGTGTGGCGGACCATGCCCTGCGGGTCGTCGGCGCCGATCAGGACGAGGTCCAGGCCGCCGACGCGGTCGGCGATCGGCTTCAGCTCGATG
Organism: Streptomyces sp. 1114.5; assembly: GCF_003635085.1. Classification (NCBI taxonomy): domain Bacteria; kingdom Bacillati; phylum Actinomycetota; class Actinomycetes; order Kitasatosporales; family Streptomycetaceae; genus Streptomyces; species Streptomyces sp. 1114.5. The sequence goes on along the minus strand of NZ_RBXE01000001.1, from coordinate 3,104,294 downwards.
CTGCGGGCCTCGGCCATGGCACCGGTGTAGAACGAGGCGATCTGGTTGTGGTCCTCGTCCGTGGTGCACATGAAGCGGGCCGTGTGCCGGGTCTCGGAGATGTGGACGGAGTCGCAGTCCACGTTGTTGCGCTCCAGCCAGCTGCGGTACTCGGCGAAGTCCGCACCGGCGGCGCCGACCAGGACCGGGCGGAGCCCGAGCACGCCCATGCCGAAGGCGATGTTCGGCGCGACCCCGCCGCGGCGGATGTCCAGGGTGTCGACCAGGAAGGACAGCGACACGGTGTGCAGCTGCTCGGCGACGAGCTGGTCGGCGAACCGGCCGGGGAACGTCATCAGGTGGTCGGTGGCGATCGAGCCGGCGACGGCGATACGCACGGAAGGTCTCCTCAGGATGGCTACTGGGCCAGCGGGCATGCAGGGGCGAACCCACTTACGGTACCCGGCCGGGCGACGCGGCCAGGCAGGAGTGGCCCAAGTTGCCGCCCGCTCGGCCATGGTGGCACCCGTTGCCGTCGAACGTGTACTACCTCCGGGTAGCACTGGTGGGCGGCCCGAACCCCGGCCTAGGGTCGGCCTCAGGAGGCCCGCCGCGCGGGTGGGCCCCGACGTCGACCGTGGCAGTGCGGCCACGGCCCTGGATCGGAGCGATGCCCGATGACGACCGACCCCTCCCCTGTGCCCGGCCTGCGTGCCGAGGACGGCGAGACCCTGGACGCCCTGGTGGACTCCTCCCGACGGCTGCGCCGGTTCTGGCCCCAGCTGACGGCCGGCCCGGAGCCCACGGCCCCGGTGTCCGCCGGTTTCCGGGTCCCCTCCGGGGCTCGGCGGGTGGTCGCCGGAATGCCCGAGTACGGCCTCTGAAGCCGTACCGGATCCGCGGCGGAACCGGATCGGTCCGGAGCACGTCACATCCGCGCGGAGCGGCCGAGGAGGCGGCGCCGCTGAGCCCTCGGGAGGATGTGCAGATGGATCTGGAGACGATGCCGCGGCGCGGTCGGCGGGCCCTGGCCCTGGCGGGTCTGGCGCTGGCGACGGTGATGACGGTGGCCGGTTGCGACGGCGGCGGCAAGCCCGCCTCGGACTCGGCCACGGCCGGTGCCTCGGCCTCGGCGAGCGCCTCCCCGCAGGCCCCGACGCCCCCCGGCAGCCCGTCCGCGACCGCCGAGCCGGGCAGCCCCTCGGGCGCCACCCAGCCGGCCACGCCGCCGACCGGCTTCGACCCCACCCCGGCTTCGCCGCCGCCCGGGAAGCCCGATCCGGCCACTCCCCCGGGCAACGGGATCGCGCCGGGCGAGCCCAACCCGAACGGTTCGACCCCGCCGACCCGCCCGCCGGTCGCCTACCGGGTGGACGGCACCACCAAGCTGACCGTGTACTTCTTCGGCGGGGTCTGCACGAAGTACGCGCTGAAGGCGGACGAGTCGCAGCCGGGCCGGGTGGACGTGACGGTCGTGCCGGGCCCGCCGGCCGTACAGCCCGGACAGGTCTGCAACGCGCTGGCCAAGCGGCAGTCGGTCTCGGCCGACCTGCGCTCGCCGCTGGCCGGGCGGACGGTGGTGGACCGGACCAGCGGGCAGGAGCTGCCGCTGGAGGGCGACCCGCACGCCGGACCGGACCCGGTGGCCCCGGACATCGCCGGCCAGTAGCAGGCCGACCAGGAGCGGGTGGGCACACCCCCGCGCAGGCCGAAACGAAAAGGCGGCCCCGGGAGCACCCGGGGCCGCCTTTCGCAGCGGGCTTAGCTGAACGAGTCGCCGCAGGCGCAGGAGCCGGTGGCGTTCGGGTTGTCGATGGTGAAGCCCTGCTTCTCGATGGTGTCGACGAAGTCGACGGTGGCGCCGCCCAGGTACGGGGCGCTCATCCGGTCGGTGACGACCTTCACACCGTCGAAGTCCTTGATCACGTCGCCGTCGAGCGAGCGCTCGTCGAAGAACAGCTGGTAACGCAGGCCGGAGCAGCCGCCGGGCTGGACGGCGACGCGCAGCGCCAGGTCCTCGCGGCCTTCCTGCTCCAGCAGGGCCTTGACCTTGGCCGCGGCGGCATCGGTAAGGAGGATGCCACTCTCGACGGTGGTCTCGTCCTGGACGGTCATCTGCTTTCTCCCGGTCTTTGACGACGGTCTGCCGCCAGTGCCAACCACCGGTCGTCCGGATTCATTTCCGGACGGCGATGGATTTCTGCGGCCTGTTCGCGGCTGGTTACCCGCGGGACGGGTGTGCCACCCGTGGCCCCTACGCTCCCCATGCTCGCACAACCCGGCAGGGACGGTCACCGCCCCGGGTGCGGATCGGTGCGAACCGGCCCCGCGGCGGCCCGCCGGACTGCCAGGATGGTGCCCGTGATCCTTCGCCCGGTCAGGGACACCGCCGCGGACGCGGAGGCCGTCCAGGAGCTGTCCGCCGCCGCGTTCACCGACCCCGCCGGTGCCGGGCCGGCGCCGCGGCCGACGCCGCTCCAGCTGGCGCGGACCAGACACCTGGCGCGCACCGACCCCGGGGGCTGCTGGCTGGCCGAGAGCGGCGGGGAGCCGGTCGGGGTGGTGCTGTCGATGCGCCGGGAGGGGCTGTGGTCGCCGTCCCTGTACGCGGTGCGGCCGTCCGCGCAGGGCAAGGGCGTCGGGCGGCTGCTGCTGGACCGGGCGGCGACGCATGCCCGGGGCTGTCTGCGCGGGATGGTCTGCGCCTCGGACTCCGCGGCGGCGGCGCGCCGCTACCGGATGGCCGGGTTCACCCTGCACCCGGCGATGCGGCTGTCCGGGCGGGTCGACCGGGAGGGGCTGCTCGACCCCGGGGACATTCCGGTGCACCGCGGCAACGCCACCCACCTGCACCTGCTGGACTCGGTGGACCGCCGGCTGCGCGGCTCCGCGCACGGGCCCGACCACGAGCTGATGCTGGGCCACTTCGAGGAGCTGCTGATCGCCGACGCGCTGGCCGGCAGCGGCTACTGCTACCGGGACGGCGGCGCGGTGAAGCTGCTGGCGGCCACCAGCAAGCGGATCGCCGCCCGGCTGCTGCGCGAGGCGCTGGCCCGGGTGCCGTACGACGTCGAGGCCCGGCTCGAATTCCTCACCGCGGAACAGGAGTGGGCGCTGGACGTCGGCCTGGAGGTCGGGCTGACACCGCGGGCCGGGGGCTTCGTCGGGGTGCGCGGGATGCGACCGCCGACGCCGTACCTGCCGAGCGGGGCGTTCCTGTAGGCCTGCGGTGCCGCAGCGTGCGGCAATGCGTACGGCCCTACCGGGAGCCGGTGGGGCCGTACGTCGGAGCCTCTGAGCCGGGAGCCTCGATCAGGCCATGGTGTCCAGGATCTCCTTGACCATCTCCATGGTCGTGCCCGGGTGCAGGAAGGCGAAGCGGGCGACCGTCTCGCCGTCCCAGCCGGTGGGGGTGACGAAGCCGATCTGGTCCGCGAGCAGCTGCTGCGACCAGCGGTAGTAGTCGTCGTTGGTCCAGCCCTTGCGCTTGAAGCAGACCGCGGAGAGCTGCGGGTCGAACAGCAGCTCCAGGTAGTCGGTCTCGCGGATCAGCTGCGCGGTGTCCCGGGCGAGCGTGAGGCCGGCCTCGATGGCGTCGGTGTAGGCCTGGACGCCGTGCACGGCCAGCGAGAACCAGAGCGGCAGGCCGCGGGCGCGCCGGGTCAGGTGGTAGGCGTAGTCGGTGGGGTTCCACTCGTCGCCCTCGGTGTGCAGGACGTCCAGGTAGGAGGCGTCCTGGGTGTGCACGGCGCGGGCGAGCTGCGGGTTGCGGTAGATCAGCGCGGCGCAGTCGAAGGGGGCGAACAGCCACTTGTGCGGGTCGACCACGAAGGAGTCGGCGTGCTCGATGCCGTTGTAGCGCTCGCGCACCGAGGGGGCGAAGAGGCCCGCGCCGCCGTAGGCGCCGTCCACGTGGAACCACAGGTCGCGCTCGCGGGCGACCTCGGCCAGGCCGGCCAGGTCGTCGACGATGCCCTCGTTGGTGGTGCCGCCGGTGCCGACGACGGCGATCACCGTCTCCGGGTTCGGGTCGGCGGCCAGCGCGGCGCGCAGCGCCTCGCCGGTGAACCGCCGGTCGACGGTCGGGACCTTGAAGGCCTCGACGCCGATGATGTTGAAGGTGTTCTTGACCGAGGAGTGGACCTGGTCGGCGACGGCTATCCGCAGTCGCGCCTCCGGGCCGACGCCGAGGCGGCGGCGGGCGGTGTCGCGGGCGACCACCAGGGCGGAGAGGTTGCCCGCCGAGCCGCCGGAGACGAAGCAGCCGCCGGCCGTCCCGGGCAGGCCCGCGCGGTCGGCGATCAGGCGCAGAACCTGGTTCTCGGCGGCGATCGCGCCGGCCGCCTCCAGCCAGGAGATGCCCTGCAGCGAGGCGCAGGAGACGACCATGTCGAACAGCAGCGCGGCCTTGGTCGGGGCGCACGGGATGAAGGACAGGTAGCGCGGGCTGTCGGCGGAGATGACGGCCCGGGACAGCTCGTGGTCGTAGAGCTTGAGGACGTCGACCGGGTTGTTGCCGTCCTGGTTCAGCAGGCCGGACAGCTGGGCGCGCAGGTGCTCGCCGTCACCGGGGTGGTCGAGCGGTACGGGGTCGTACTGCAGCCGCTCCCGCATGTAGTCGAAAACCAGGTCGACCAGTTCGTTGTCGGGCCGGTGCATGCGGTCGGGGGCTGCGGACACGGCTGGTCCCTCTCGGCTGTGGGGTCGGGGTGAGGATCCGGCCCGGTCGGCGGGAGGCTTCACCGCGACGACCGGACGTGATCAGCGTAGGCAGCCGGAGTACTCCGCCGCGCGTCGGAACGCGGCTGGTCAGGCAGGTTTCGAGCGTCTTCGGACGGGTGCGCGCAGGATTCCTGCGTACGCTTTCCGGGTTCAGCCGATGAGCTGGGAGAGGACCACCGAGGAGCGGCTGCGCTGGACTCCGGGCTCGCGCCGGATGCGCTCGATGACGGCCTCCAGATGGCGCATGTCGGCGGCTCTCAGGTGGACCAGGGCGTCCGGATCGCCGGTGACCGTCCAGGCGGCGACGACCTCGGGGAACTGCCGCAGGCTGGCCAGGATCTCCTCGGGGGCGGTGCGCTCGCGGCAGTAGACCTCGACGAAGGCCTCGGTCTGCCAGCCGAGGACGGCCGGGTCGAGCACCACGGTGAAGCCCCGCACCACGCCGCGCGCCCGCAGCCGGTCGATCCGTCGGCGCACGGCGGTGGCGGAGAGGTTCACCTGCAGGCCGATCTCGGCGTACGAGGCGCGGCCGTCGCGGCCGAGGCGGGCGAGCAGCAGCCGGTCGGTCTCGTCCAGGTCGGCCCCGACCACCTCGTGCGCTCGGCTGCTGCTCATCGGTGCGGGGCTCCACGGGTCGTGCGGGGTTCGGCGGGGCGCGTCCCGGTGGTGGCGACCACGGCCGACCACGGCCGACCCCTGCCGAAACGGTTCGCCACCATTCTGGCGGATGACCTGAACGAGTTCACCGCCGACGGATGACGAGTGGGCGACCGTCAGCCGTGCTCTAGTCCATGATCAGGACGATCTTGCCCCGGGTGCGGCCCTCCGCGCTGAGCGCCTGGGCGGAGGCGGCCTGGGCCAGCGGGAAGGTGGAGGCGACGGTGACGGTCAGCCGGCCGTCGTCGGCGAGCGCGGCGAGTTCGGCCAGGCCCTCGGCGTCCGGGCGGACCCAGACGTACCGGCCGCCGAGGGCCTTGACCCCGAAATCGACGATCGAGGCGATCCGGCCGGGGTCGGCCACCAGGCCGGCCGAGACCTGCACGGCGCCGCGGCCGACCAGGTCGAGGGCCGCGTCCACCCCGTCCGGGGCCAGTGCACGGACCCGGTCGGCCAGTCCCTCGCCGTGGACGACCGGCTCGGCGCCCAGGCCGCGCAGGTAGTCGTGGTTGTGCTCGGCCGCGGTGCCGATCACCCGGGCGCCGCGGGCCCGGGCCAGCTGCACGGCCAGGTGGCCGACCCCGCCCGCCGCGGCGTGCACCAGGACGGTCTCCCCCTCGGCGAGCCGCAGCGCCTTCAGGGCCTGCAGCGCGCTGAGCCCGGCCAGCGGCAGGCCGCCCGCCTGCGCCCAGTCCAGGGCGGCCGGCTTGCGGGCGAGGGTGCGGACGGGCGCGGAGACCAGCTCGGCGTAGGTGCCGTGCTCGACGGCGTCCTTGCGGACGTAGCCGTAGACCTCGTCGCCCGGGGCGAACTCGGTGACCCCGCCGCCGACCGCACGGACCACCCCGGCCGCGTCCCAGCCCATGACCAGGGGGAAGTGGGCGTCCAGCACGCCGTCCAGGGCGCCCTCCCGGACCTTCCAGTCCACCGGGTTCACCCCGGCCGCCCGGACCTCCACCAGAACCGAGTCCGGGCCGACCTTGGGGTCGGGCAGATCGGTGTACTCGACCACTTCGGGGCCGCCGTAGCGGTTGATGACGATTGCTTTCATGGCCCAGCCATACCCGAAGGCTTCGAAATATCGATTCGGATACGCCCGGAAGCATCCGTTTCGGCGAGCGGTTCTCGTCACATCGACAGGATGGCCATCGTCACTCTGACGCTAACCGGTTATCATAGATAGCGTCAGTTAGACGAAAAGGCTTCACCGCTTGATCGGCCGCACAGAAGGGCACCCGCCCGTGACCACCACCATCACCGAGACCTACGGCGTCGACCCCACTCCGACGCCGCTCGCTCTGCTGCTGCTCGGCCGCGAGGCCGACCCGAACAGCGAGCGCGGCGTCGAGTGCCCCGGTGACCTCCCCCCGGCCTCCGACCCGAACCTCGTCGAGCGCGCCCGGGCGGCCAAGGCCGCGCTCGGCGACCGCGTTTTCATCCTCGGCCACCACTACCAGCGCGACGAGGTGATCGAGTTCGCCGACGTCACCGGCGACTCCTTCAAGCTCGCCCGCGACGCGGCCGCCCGCCCCGAGGCCGAGTACATCGTCTTCTGCGGCGTGCACTTCATGGCCGAGTCCGCGGACATCCTCACCGGTGACGCCCAGCAGGTCGTCCTGCCGGACCTCGCCGCCGGCTGCTCGATGGCCGACATGGCCACCGCCGAGCAGGTCGCCGAGTGCTGGGACGTGCTGACCGACGCCGGCATAGCCGACGTGACCGTCCCGGTCTCGTACATGAACTCCTCCGCCGACATCAAGGCCTTCACCGGCCGGCACGGCGGCACCATCTGCACCTCCTCCAACGCCAAGCGCGCGCTGGAGTGGGCGTTCGAGCAGGGCCAGAAGGTGCTGTTCCTGCCCGACCAGCACCTCGGCCGCAACACCGCGGTCCGCGACATGGGCTTCTCGCTGGACGACTGCGTGGTCTACAACCCGCACCGGCCGAACGGCGGCCTGACCGCCGAGCAGCTGCGCGACGCGAAGATGATCCTCTGGCGCGGCCACTGCTCGGTGCACGGCCGGTTCAGCCTGGACTCGGTGAACGACGTCCGCGAGCGGATCCCCGGCGTGACCGTCCTGGTGCACCCCGAGTGCAAACACGAGGTCGTCGCGGCCGCCGACATGGTGGGCTCGACCGAGTACATCATCAAGGCGCTGGACGCCGCCGAGCCCGGCACCAAGTGGGCCATCGGCACCGAGCTGAACCTCGTCCGCCGCCTGGCCAAGGCGCACCCGGACAAGGAGATCGTCTTCCTGGACCGCGCGGTCTGCTTCTGCTCGACCATGAACCGGATCGACCTCCCGCACCTCGTCTGGGCGCTGGAGTCGCTGGTCGAGGGCCGGGTGCCGAACGTGATCACCGTCGACCCGGAGACCGAGAAGTACGCCAAGGCGGCGCTGGACCGGATGCTGGCCCTGCCGTAACCGGCCTCCTCGTAGCGCGAAAGGGCGGGCCCCCTCCGTGTGGAGGGGGCCCGCCCTTTCGTCTGGCAGCGGCCGCGGTGTTACTCCGGGAAGCCCGGGATGACGCCCTCGCCGTCGGCCATCAGCAGCTCGCGGACCTCGCCGATCGTCGCATCGGCGCTCGGCAGGATCAGCTCGGACGGCTCCAGCGAATCCAGCGGCACCGGGGTGCCGTACTGCTTCACCGCGCCCAGCAGCTTGCCGTAGGCCTGGCGGAAGAGCTCCTCGTCCCCCGAGTCCACTGCGGTGACGAGCTCGGCGTCGAGCTCGTTGAGCAGGGTCAGGTGGGCCTCGCCCACCTCGAACTGCCCTTCACCCATGACCCTCATGATCATGCCGTGCGTCTCCCTGGTTCGTGGGGTCGAGCTCAGATCACTTGTTGTAGTTGATGCGAGGGGTGTCCTGCTGCGGCTGGGCGTGCGGCTGCGGCTGGGCGTCCTGCGGCTTGCCCTGCTCGATCGCGGCCGGACCGGACGCGGGACCGCCGGACAGCTCGGCCTTCATCCGGGCCAGCTCCAGCTCGACGTCGGACCCGCCGGCGACGCGCTCCAGCTCGGCCTCGATGTCGTCCTTGCGGCCGAGACCGCTCGCGTCGTCGAGCGCGCCGGAGGCGAGCAGCTCGTCGATGGCGCCGGCCCGGGCCTGCATCTGGGCCGTCTTGTCCTCGGCCCGCTGGATGGCCAGGCCGACGTCGCCCATCTCCTCCGAGATGCCCGAGAAGGACTCGGCGATGCGGGTCTGCGCCTGGGCGGCGGTGTAGGTCGCCTTGATGGTCTCCTTCTTGGTGCGGAAGGCGTCCACCTTGGCCTGGAGCCGCTGGGAGGCGAGGGTGAGCTTCTCCTCCTCGGCCTGCAGCTGCTGGTACTGCGTCTCCAGATCGGTGATCTGGGACTGCATGTTGGCCTTGCGGGTCAGCGCCTCACGGGCGAGGTCCTCACGGCCGAGCGACAGCGCCTTGCGGCCCTGGTCCTCGTACTTGGCCGACTGCTGCTGGAGCTGGGTCAGCTGGAGTTCGAGGCGCTTGCGCGAGGTCGCGACGTCCGCGACGCCACGCCGTACCTTCTGCAGCAGTTCGAGCTGCTTCTGGTAGGAGTAGTCGAGCGTCTCACGGGGATCCTCCGCCCGATCCAAGGCCTTGTTCGCCTTGGAGCGGAAGATCAGCCCCATACGCTTCATGATTCCGTCGCTCATGGGCCTCGGGTGCCCCCTTCTCCGGCCTGCGGTCTCTATCTCGTTACCAGACACGACGAGTGTATGTGCAGCGAGCCCGTCGCCGCAGTGCACCTGCCTGCAACAAGACTGCTACAGCGACCAGTGGCGTTTCCTCATCCCCCGGGTGGATCCGCCCCTCATCCCCCCCATCGTCCATCCGATTGATCCCCTACGGGAAGTCCCCGGGAAATCCGGGCGGGAAGCGCCGGCTCGCGGTATCGATATGCGTTCGGTTCCGAGGGCACCCGTGGAAGCCGCTCCGCACCCCGTACGCTGGTGGTGTGTTCCGACGCCGTTCAGATGATGCCGCCGCCTCCGCCACCGTGCTGGAGAAGCAGGACGAGACCGCCCAGGCCCGCCACCCGGAGGCCAAGAAGGGCCGCCCCACCCCCAAGCGCAGCGAGGCCGAGGCCGGCCGGCGCACCCGGGTGACGGTGCCCAAGGACCGCAAGGAGGCCGCCCGCCAGGCCCGCGACCGGATGCGGGGCGAGCGCGAGAAGCAGCGCCAGGCACTGATGGACGGCGACGAGCGCCACCTGCCGGCCCGTGACAAGGGCCCGGTGCGCCGGTTCGCCCGCGACTACGTGGACGCCCGCTGGTCGCTCGCCGAGTTCTTCCTGCCGGCCGCCGTGGTCATCCTGGTGCTCAGCATCATCAAGGTCGCGCAGCTGCAGGTGCTCTCCACGCTGCTGTTCCTGCTGTTCTTCGTCTTCGTGATCCTGGACTTCGTCCGCCTCGGCCTCGGCCTGCGCAAGCAGCTCGCCGCGCGCTTCCCGAACGAGAACACCCGCGGCGCGATCGCGTACGGCATCATGCGCACCCTGCAGATGCGCCGGCTGCGCCTGCCCAAGCCGCAGGTGCGGCGCGGGGAGAAGCCCTGACCGCCGAACCGGTCGACTCCGGCTGGGCCCCGCCTTCCTGGGAGGGGCCCGGCCTGTACGCGCTGCCGGGGCAGGGCCACGGCGGCCACGACCGGCTGGGCCAGGAGCGGGCCGGCCAGGAGCGCCGGCTGCCCTCCCGCAGCGGGTCCTTCGCCGGCGGCACCGCCGCCTGGCTGGAGCGGCTCGGCGGACTGCGCAACTTCGTCCGCCAGGAACTCGTCACCCGCCAGCTCGCCGAACAGCTCACCGGCCGCAGCGCACAACGCGTCCTCGACATCGGCTGCGGCCAGGGCACCCAGGCGCTGCGGCTGGCCCGGGCCGGCCACTACGTCACCGGGATCGACTCGGACCCGGTCGCACTCGGCGTCGCCCAGGGGGCGCTCGGCGAGGAGCCGCCGGAGGTCCGCGGCCGGCTGCAGCTGCTCAGCGGGGACGGCCACCAGTGCGGGCGCTGGTTCGGCCCGCGCAGCTTCGACGTGGTGCTCTGCCACGGCGTCCTGATGTACCTGCCCGACCCGGATCCGATGATCGCCTCGCTGGCCCGGCTGCTGGCACCCGGCGGGCTGCTCTCGCTGCTGGTCCGCAACCGGGACGCGCTCGCGCTGCGGCCCGCCGCTGCCGGGGACTGGCGGGCCGCCCTGCACGCCTTCGAGAGCGACCGGTACTACAACCGGCTCGGACTGGCCGCCCGCGCCGACCGGCTCGCCGACCTCTCCGTCACCCTCTCCGAGGTGTCGGTGCCGATCCGGCACTGGTACGGCGTGCGCGTCTTCACCGACAACGCCCCCGACGACGCGGCCCCGCCGGTGGACGGGCGGCAGCTGGCCCAGCTGCTGGAAGCCGAGGACCGGGCCGGCCGCACCGACCCGTACCGGCAGGTCGCCGCGCTGCTGCACGTGATCGGCTCGAAGTAGCAGAAGCCGGTGCAGCAGGAGCCGGTGCAGCAGGAGCGAGCGGGAGCAGCCGGGGCTACTCCTCGTGCAGGCTCATCGCGTAGACGACCCGGTCGTCCTCCAGCAGCACCGCCGTGTCGACGCCGTCCTCCGCGAGCTGCTTCCAGGTCTCCCCGATCCAGGTCTCGGCGTCCCCCTGGCCGGCGAACTCCTCCTGGCTGCCGTCGAGCGTCACCGCGCTGCCGTCCGCCTTCTCGTACCGCCACGTCCACGCCATGCCCGGCTCCTCCCACCGACGACGCTGCCTGTGATGCTGCGCACCTTAGCCTGCCCGGCCCGATCTTCCGTATGCCTGGTCGGGCAGGATGAGCCGCATGGCGACCCACCCCCCGCTCCCCCGCACGCTGCTGCTCGGCGGCGCCCGCTCCGGCAAGTCCACCCGCGCCGAGCAGCTGCTCGCCGACCGGCCGGACGTCCTGTACGTGGCCACCGGCGGCACCCGGGACGGCGACGCCGAGTGGGCGCAGCGGGTCGCCCTGCACCGTGAGCGCCGGCCGGCGAGCTGGCGCACCGCGGAGACCTGCGACCTGGAGGCCGTGCTGGCCGACACCGCTGACCCGGCGCCGGTGCTGGTCGACTGCCTGGCGCTCTGGCTGACCGCGGTGATGGACGAGTGCGGCGCCTGGGACGACGAGGGCTGGGCGAACGGGGCCGAGGCCGCGGTGCAGCGGCGCTGCGAGGCGCTGGCGGCGGCCTGGGCGGCCACCGGACGGACCGTCGTCGCGGTGAGCAACGAGGTCGGCATGGGGGTGGTCCCGGCCACCGCCGCCGGGCGCCGCTTCCGCGACACCCTGGGCCGGCTGAACATGGCCGTGGCGGACGCCTCGGAGCGCGTCCTGCTGGTCGTGGCAGGTCAGGTGCTGACCATCAAGCCGGACGTCAAGCCAGCCGCAGGCTGAACACCCGCGCCGTGTAGCCTTCCCGACGATGGACACGACCGTGGATCTCGATACGTTCTCCTCGCTCGTCGAGCGCCCCGACGAGAGCGCCCGGCGGGCCGCCGAGGAGCGCTGGCAGGCGGCCGGACGGCCGCCCGGCGGGCTCGGCAGGCTGGAGGAGCTGGGCAGCTGGCTGGCCTCCGTCCAGGGGCGCTCATCGGTACGGCCGATCTCCGCGCCCAAGGTGCTGTTGTTCGCCGCCGACCACGGCGTGGCGGCGCTCGGGGTCTCCCGGCTGCCCGCCGAGGGCGGCACGGCGGCCCGGGTGCGGGCCGTGCTGGACGGCACCGCTCCGGTGGCCCGGCTGGCCTCGCGCTACGGCGCCGAGGTGCGGATCGTCGACGTCGCGGTGGACACCGACCCGGCGGACTTCCCGGACGACGTGGTCGCCCACCGGATCCGGCGCGGCTCCGGGCGGATCGACACCGAGGACGCGCTCAGCCCGGAGGAGACCGTCCGGGCCTTCCGGGCCGGCATGGCCGTCGCCGACGAGGAGGCCGACGCCGGCACCGACCTGGTGCTGCTCGGCGACCTCGGGGTCGGCTCCACCACGGTGGCCGGCGTCCTGGTCGGCGCGCTGTGCGGGACGGACGCGGCGGCGGTGACCGGGCGCGGCTCGGGGATCGACGACCGGGTGTGGATGGTCAAGTGCGCCACCATCCGGGACTCGCTGCGCCGGGCCCGGCCGGTGCTCGGCGACCAGCTGGCGCTGCTCGGCGCCACCGGCGGGGCCGACTTCGCGGCGATCACCGGCTTCCTGCTGCAGGCGGCCGTGCGACGGCTGCCGGTGGTGCTGGACGGGGTGGTCTCGGCGGCCTGCGCGCTGGTCGCCCAGCGGATCGCCTTCCGGGCGCCGGAGTGGTGGCGGGCCGGGCAGTCCAGCGGCGAGCCCGCGCAGGCGAAGGCGTACGACCGGCTGACCCTGACGCCGCTGCAGGACCAGGGGATCACCCTGGGCGAGGGCGTCGGCGCCCTGCTGGCGCTGCCGCTGCTGCAGGCGGCGGGGGACGCGCTCGCCGACGAGGCGCCGAAGCCGTACGTGCCGGCCGCGCCGAAGGAGCAGCCGAAGCTGCCCTCGGCGGCGGACCTGCTCAGAAGGCTCTAGGGCGTGGACAACCGGACCCCCAGCTCCCCGTCAGGGGCACTGGGGGTCCGTTCCGTACGGGGCGGTTGAGGAGTGAGGGCGATGACGGACCTCCGGGACCGGGCCGGCTGGGGGGACGGGCTGCGGTTCGCGTTCGGAACCCTGTCGGTGTTGCGGGTGCGGGTCGAGCGGTGGGACCGGGAGGCGGGGGCACGGGCGATGGTGGCGGCCCCGCTGGTGGGGCTGGCGCTGGGAGCCCTGGCTGCCGCGGCGGGGGCGCTGGTGGCCTGGCGGGCGGGCGGGCCGCTCGGCGCGGTGGCGGCGGTCGGGGTGCTCGCCGGGCTGACCCGCGGGCTGCACCTGGACGGCCTGGCGGACGTCGCGGACGGGCTGGGCAGCGGGAAGCCGGCCGAGGACGCGCTGCGCATCATGAAGCAGTCCGACATCGGCCCGTTCGGCGTGCTCACCCTGGTCCTCGTCCTGCTGGCCCAGGTCGCGGCGCTGGCCGGGCAGTTCGGGCAGTCGCCGCTGCGCGGCGCGCTCGCGGTGCTGGCCTCGGCGACGGCCGCCCGGTGCGCGCTCGCCTGGGGCTGCCTGCGGTCGGTGCCGGCCGCCCGGCCGGGCGGGCTGGGCGCGATGGTGGCGAGCACGGTGTCGCCCGCCGGCGCGGTCGCCGCAACTGCCGGCGCGGCACTGGCCCTGGCCGCACTCGGACTGTTCGACGGATGGTCAGCCCTGCGCCTCCCGGTGGCCCTTGTGCTCGGGGCGGGCTGCGCCCGACTGCTGCTCGGACGGTGCGTACGGCGGCTCGGCGGGATCACCGGGGACGTGCTCGGGGCGATGGCGGAGACCGCTGCGACCGGCACCTTGTTCGCCCTGGCGTTGCTCGGCTGACACCGGGCGGCGCGTGATCCCACCATGCGGACTACCATGCGTGAAGCACCGCAGCCCTGCACCGTGGCAGGTCCTGCCCGCCCGGCGCGTACCGAGGAGCCGGGACCTCTGGTGTGCGTGCCCGTCCGGCGGGTTCGCGTAGCCAGGGGGCCCGGACCCGGAGGCCCGCCGGCGGACGGGCCTGCAACGGCGGGCTGCGCCGGTGCGGCAGCCTCGCCGTGACCGGCCGTGGACCGCGAAAGAACAGGACGCATTACGTGACTGCATTGTCTGTGAGCACCTCCTCCGCCGCCTCGCTGCGCGCGGACGCCCTGGTGGTCGGTGTCGCGAAGGGGCCGAAGGGCGTTGTGCTGGCCCCCGGCGCCGAGGCCGTGAACGAGGCGTTCGAGGGCAAGCTGGCCGAGGTCCTCAGCACCCTGGGCGCGACCGGCGCCGAGGGCGAGGCCGTGAAGGTCCCCTCCCCCGCCGGCCTGAAGGCCGCGCTCGTGCTCGCGGTCGGCCTCGGCGAGGCCGAGGAGGGCTACGCGCTGGAGGCTCTGCGCCGCGCCGCCGGTGTCGCCGCCCGCACCCTGGCCGGCGCCAAGAAGGTCGCGCTGGCCCTGCCGGTCGAGTCCGCGGACGAGGTCGAGGCGGTCGCGCTGGGCGGCCTGCTCGGCTCGTACTCCTTCGGCACGTACAAGGGCAACGGCAACGGCAAGGAGCCGGTCGGCGAGCTGGTCGTGCTGGCCGCCCGCAAGGGCAGCAAGGACGCCAAGGCCGCCGTGGAGCGCGCCGCCGCGATCGGCGAGGAGATGAACCGCGCCCGCGACCTGGTCAACACCGCGCCGAACGACCTGAACCCGAAGAGCTTCGCCGCGATCGCCCAGGCGGCCGGCAAGGAGCACGGCCTCAAGGTCGAGGTGCTGGACGAGAAGGCGCTGACCAAGGGCGGCTTCGGCGGCCTGCTGGGCGTCGGCAACGGCTCGACGAACCCGCCCCGCCTGGTGAAGGTGGCCTACACCCACCCGAAGGCCAAGGCCACCCTGGCGTTCGTCGGCAAGGGCATCACCTACGACTCGGGCGGCATCTCGCTGAAGCCGGCCGGCCACAACGAGACCATGAAGTGCGACATGGCCGGCGCCGCCGCCGTGTTCGCCGCCGTGGTGGCCGCCAAGCGCCTCGGCCTGGCCGTCAACGTGACCGGCTGGCTGGCGCTGGCCGAGAACATGCCGTCCGGCTCCGCCACCCGCCCGGGCGACGTGCTGCGCATGTACGGCGGCAAGACCGTCGAGGTGCTGAACACCGACGCCGAGGGCCGTCTGGTGCTGGCCGACGCCATCGTGCGGGCCGGCGAGGAGAACCCGGACGTCATCGTCGACGTGGCCACCCTGACCGGCGCCATGGTGCTGGCCCTGGGCAACCGCACCTTCGGCGTGATGGCCAACAGCGACGAGCTGCGCGACGACCTGCACGCCCTCGCGGGCGAGGTGGGCGAGCAGTCCTGGCCGATGCCGCTGCCGGCCGACCTGCGCAAGGGCATGACCGAGTCGACCATCGCCGACCTGGCCAACATGGGCGAGCGGATGGGCGGCGGCCTGGTGGCCGGTCTGTTCCTGAAGGAGTTCGTGGCCGAGGGCATCGACTGGGCGCACCTGGACATCGCCGGCCCGGCGTTCCACGAGGGCGCGCCGTTCGGCTACACCCCGAAGGGCGGCACCGCGAGCGCGGTGCGCACCCTGGTCCGCTTCGCCGAGCGGACGGCGAACGGCAAGGCCTGATCAGGCACCTGCGGTGACGGGGCCCGGCGCGTGTGCGCCGGGCCCCGTCGGCGTTCCGGGCACGTCAGGCCGGTCCGGGCCGGGTCGAGTCGGTCCGCGTCGGACCGGCGGGGTTCCGACGAGGTTCCGGCGCGGTTACCTGCGAGTAGGCCGGAACAGTGCGGCGCACGCGTGTTCGCTGCGGGCGAAACTTTGTTCCGCAGTGCGGAAGAGACCGCGCCGAACGGCCCGGAAGACCCCCGTCCGGCGGCTGTCAACACGGCCCTGAGCTGCGATGATGCCCATCCGTCGGGGGTGTTGCCGCCCCGGTGACCGCTCCGCGGGACACCCCTGGGGTGGACCCGGACATCAGCCACCGCGAACAAGTGCGAAGATGTATTTCCGGCACGACTGGGCGCCCCACAAAGGCTTCCGACCCACCGGACCGCGACCGGCCCGGCGACCCACCCCATGCATGGAGGACGTGACGTGGCGAACGACGCCAGCACCGTTTTCGACGTAGTCATTCTCGGAGGCGGAAGCGGCGGTTACGCCGCGGCGCTCCGCGCCGCTCAGCTGGGCCTGAGCGTCGCCCTGGTCGAGAAGGGTGAGCTGGGCGGCACCTGCCTGCACCGCGGCTGCATCCCGACCAAGGCTCTGCTGCACGCCGCGGAGATCGCGGACGAGACGAAGGAGGCCGCCGAGTTCGGCGTTCTGGCCACCTTCCAGGGCATCGACATCAACGGCGTCCACAAGTACAAGGACGACGTCATCGCCGGCCTGTACAAGGGCCTGCAGGGCCTGGTGGCGTCCCGCAAGGTCACCTTCATCCAGGGCGAGGGCAAGCTCTCCTCGCAGACCTCGGTGGACGTCAACGGCCAGCGCATCGAAGGCCGCCACATCGTCCTGGCCACCGGTTCCGTGCCGCGCTCGATCCCGGGCCTGGAGATCGACGGCAACCGCGTGATCTCCTCGGACCACGCCCTCAAGCTCGACCGCATCCCGAAGTCGGCCGTCATCCTCGGCGGCGGCGTGATCGGCGTCGAGTTCGCCTCGGTCTGGAAGTCCTTCGGCGTCGAGGTCACCATCGTCGAGGCGCTGCCGCACCTCGTCCCGCTGGAGGACGAGAACTCCTCCAAGCTGCTGGAGCGTGCGTTCCGCAAGCGCGGCATCAAGTTCGAGCTGAAGGCCCGCTTCTCCGGCGTCGAGTACACCGAGACCGGTGTCCGCGTCTCCACCGAGAACGGCAAGCAGATCGACGCCGACCTGCTGCTCGTCGCCATCGGCCGCGGCCCGGTCTCGGCCGGCCTCGGCTACGAGGAGAACGGCGTCGCGATGGACCGCGGCTACGTCCTGGTCGACGAGTACATGCGCACCAACGTGCCCACCATCTCCGCCGTCGGCGACCTCGCCCCGACCCTGCAGCTGGCCCACGTCGGCTTCGCCGAGGGCATCCTGGTCGCCGAGCGCCTGGCCGGCCTCAAGCCGGTGCCGATCGACTACGACGGCGTCCCGCGCGTGACCTACTCCAACCCCGAGGTGGCCTCCGTCGGCATCTCCGAGGCCAAGGCCGTCGAGCTGTACGGCAAGGAGAAGGTCGTCACCCTCAAGTACAACCTGGCCGGCAACGGCAAGAGCAAGATCCTGAAGACCGCCGGCGAGATCAAGCTCGTCCAGGTCAAGGACGGCGCCGTGGTCGGTGTCCACATGGTCGGTGCCCGCATGGGCGAGCAGGTCGGCGAAGCCCAGCTGATCTACAACTGGGAAGCCCTGCCGGCCGAGGTCGCGCAGCTCATCCACGCGCACCCGACCCAGTCCGAGGCCCTGGGCGAGGCGCACCTGGCGCTGGCCGGCAAGCCGCTGCACGCGCACGACTGATCGCGCCCCACCCCCCTTTTCCGGTACTTCCCGTACGCAAGTACTTCCGTACGCAAGACTTGATAGGAGTCGCTGAAACCATGGCGGTCTCAGTAACACTGCCCGCACTGGGCGAGAGCGTTTCCGAGGGCACTGTCACCCGTTGGCTGAAGGCCGAGGGTGAGCGTGTCGAGGTCGACGAGCCGCTGCTCGAAGTCTCGACCGACAAGGTCGACACCGAGATCCCGGCCCCGGCTTCCGGCATCCTCTCCTCGATCAAGGTCGGCGAGGACGAGACCGTCGAGGTCGGCGCCGAGCTGGCGATCATCGACGACGGCTCCGGCGCCCCGGCTGCCGCCCCGGCCGCCGAGGCTGCCGCTCCGGCCGCCGCTGCTCCGGCTCCGGTCGCCGAGGCCCCGGCTGCCGCTCCGGCCGCCCCCGCCGCCCCGGCTGCCGCTCCGGCTGCTCCGGCCGGCGACGCCACCCCGGTGCTGCTGCCCGCCCTGGGCGAGTCCGTCACCGAGGGCACCGTCACCCGCTGGCTGAAGGCCGAGGGCGAGACGGTCGAGGTCGACGAGCCGCTGCTTGAGGTCTCCACCGACAAGGTCGACACCGAGATCCCGTCGCCGGTCGCCGGCACCCTGGTGAAGATCCTGGTCGGCGAGGACGAGACCGCCGAGGTCGGCGCCCAGCTCGCGCTGATCGGCGCCGCGGGTGCGGTCGCCGCCGCTCCGGCCCCGGCCGCTGCTCCGGCTGCTCCGGCTCCGGCTGCCCCGGCTCCGGCTGCCGCTCCGGCTCCGGCCGCCCCGGCTCCGGCCGCCCCGGCCCCGGTCGCCGCTCCGGCTCCCGTTGCCGCCCCGGCTCCCGTTGCCGCCCCGGCTCCGGTCGCGGCTCCGGCCCCGGTCGCCGCCCCCGCTCCGGTCGCCCCGGCTGTCCCGGCTGCCCCGGCTGCCGACAACGGTGACGCCTACGTCACCCCGCTGGTGCGCAAGCTCGCCGCCGAGCACGGCGTCGCGCTGTCCTCCATCGCTGGCACCGGCGTCGGCGGTCGCATCCGCAAGCAGGACGTCATCGCCGCCGCGGAGGCCGCCAAGGCCGCTCCGGCCCCGGCCGCCGCTGCCGCCCCGGCTGCCGCGCCGAAGGCCGCCGCCGCGCCGTCCGCCCTGCGCGGCCAGACGGTCAAGATGACCCGCATGCGCAAGGTCATCGGCGACAACATGATGAAGGCCCTGCACGAGCAGGCCCAGCTGACCAGCGTGGTCGAGGTGGACGTCACCAAGATCATGTCGCTGCGCGGCAAGGCCAAGGACTCCTTCCTGGCCCGCGAGGGCGTCAAGCTGTCCCCGATGCCGTTCTTCGTCAAGGCCGCCGCCCAGGCGCTGAAGGCCCACGCGGTCATCAACGCCCGGATCAACGAGGCCGAGGGCACCATCACCTACTTCGACACCGAGAACATCGGTATCGCGGTGGACTCCGAGAAGGGTCTGATGACCCCGGTCATCAAGGGTGCGGGCGACCTCAACATCGCCGGCATCTCGAAGAAGACCGCCGAGCTGGCCGGCAAGGTCCGCGACAGCAAGATCACCCCGGACGAGCTGTCCGGCGCCACCTTCACCATCAGCAACACCGGCTCGCGCGGTGCGCTGTTCGACACCGTGATCGTGCCGCCGAACCAGGCCGCCATCCTGGGCATCGGCGCCACCGTCAAGCGCCCGGTGGTCATCGAGGCCGACGGCGGCACCGCCATCGGCATCCGTGACATGACCTACCTGTCGCTCTCCTACGACCACCGCCTGGTGGACGGCGCCGACGCCGCCCGCTACCTGGTCGCGGTCAAGGAGATCCTGGAGGCCGGCGAGTTCGAGGTCGAGCTCGGCCTCTGACCCCTCCACGGTCCCCGCGGAACCCCGCGTCGTCCCCGGACGGCGCGGGGTTCCGCCGTTCCCGGCGCCACGCCGCGCCGGGGCGGGGGCAGGGCATGCGCGGACGCGGACGAACGGGGATGCTGGAGCGGTGATGGACGAGACGGACTTCTGGCAGATCATCGACGACACCCGGGACGCCGCCGACGGCGACCCCGACGAGCAGGCCGACCGGTTGGTGGATCGGCTCGTCCAACTGACCCCGGACGACGTGATCGACTTCGCCCGGCTGTTCGAGGCCCGGTTCCAGCGCGCCTACCGCTCCGACCTGTGGGGCGCGGCCTACCTGCTGCTGGACGGCGCCTCCGAGGACACCTTCGACTACTTCCGCTGCTGGCTGATCGCCCAGGGCCGGGAGGTCTTCGAGGGCGGGCTGGCCGAGCCCGACGACCTGGCGGACCTGCTGCCCGAGTTCGACGAGGAGGAGGACGGCGAGGCCGAGGACATCGGCTACGCCGCCGACGAGGCGTACGAGCGGCTGACCGGGCTGCCGCTGCCCGAGGTGGGCGGGCGACAGGCCGGACGGCCGTCCGGGGCGTCGCTGGACTTCGACGACCCGGACGTGATGGCGAAGCGCTTCCCCAAGCTCTGGGAGCGGTACGGGGACTGAGCGGGCGCGCGTGAGCAGGTGGCCGGGCCCGCGGCGGCCGGCCGGCGGTTCCCGGGCGGAACTGCCGGCCGGTGGTTCTCAGGCGGAACTGCCGGACGAGCCGTCCTGCTTGACGCCCTTGAGGATCTGGTCCAGCACCGAGGAGTCCGGGGCGGCCGGGTCGTCGTCCACGCCGCCCTGGAAGACCACGTAGCCGCCGCCCTTGGCCGGGACGGCGGCCAGCAGGACGTAGCCCTGGGTGCCGTCCGAGGTGCGCACGTGCCAGCGGGTCGCGTAGCCGAGCACGCCGGCGACGGTGACGTAACCGGAGCCGTAGTCGGTGTGCGAGGTGATTCCGGTGAAGATCTGCCCGGCGTAGGTGGGCATCGCGGCGTCGGCGGCCGCCTTGGGGGTGGTGCCCTGGATGGTGTCCTTCTCGATCGAGAACTGGCCGCGGATGCAGGAGTTGCCGTCCGGGCAGGTGTACTGGCCGCTGCCGAGGAAGACCGTCGAGTGCGAGGGGTTGGGCGCCGCGTCCCAGCCGTCGAAGACCGGGACGGTGATCGCGTGCTGGGGGTCCGGGACGGTGGTCTTGAGGGCCGGCACGGGCTTGGGCACCGGAACCGTGGGGCTGGTGGTCGGCCGGGTCGGGGTCGGCGTGGGGCTGCTGCTCTGGGTGACGGTGACCGTGGGGTTCGGCGTCAGGTCCGCCTCGGGGTCGCCGCCGCCGTAGAGCGCGATCCCGGCGACGATCCCGCCCACGGCGAGCACGCCGACCGCGATGCCGACGATCATGCCGGTCCGGCTCTTCGCCGGGCCCTGCGGCGGGTAGCCCGGGCCCGGGTAGCCGTAGCCGGCGCCCTGGGCCGGGTAGCCGGCCTGCCCCTGGTACGGGTTCTGGCCCTGGTAGGCGTCCTGGGCGGGGTAGCCGTAGCCGGCCGCCGGGACGGCGTCCTGACCCGGGTAGCCGTAGGACGGGGCCGGGGCGGTGCCCGGGTACCCGTAGCCGGGCTTCTGCTCGGAGGACTGCCAGGTCGTCTGGGTCGGGGCGTCGGCGAGCGGGCCCGCGACGCCGCCCTGGAGCGGCCGGACCTCGCTGGTCCAGGCGTTGCCGTCCCACCAGCGCTCGTGACCGGGGGTGCCGTCCGCACCCGGAACCGGGTACCACCCGGGAGGCGTCGAGTTGCTCACGGCCGTACGGTACCCGGCGCGGCAGTGGTCCAGACAGGGCGGGTGTGTCACGACTCTGCACCGCCCCGGACACCGTTCGGGAGGCCGTCGGACGGGGTCCGGGGGGCGGTCGGACGGGCCGGGTCGGGGAGGGGTCAGTCGGCCAGGCGGCGGGCCATCCAGACGTCGTCCACGTAGGAGCCGTCGATCAGGAACTCCTCGGCCAGCGAGCCCTCGACGGCGAAGCCGCAGCTCTCGTAGAGGCGGCGGGCCGGGGTGTTCCAGCCGAGCACCCGCAGGCTCAGTTTGCGGGCGCCCTCGGCCCGGGCGGCGGCGCAGGCCGCCTCGACCAGGCGGCGGCCGATGCCCCGGCCGCGGACCGTGCCGTCGACGCCCAGGCCCTGGATCTGGCGGACGTGACGGTTGCTCGCCAGCGGGGTGGCCGGGACCTGGCGGACGTAGCCGACGATCCGTCCGTCCAGGATCGCGAGCAGGAACTGCTCCGGGGTGTGGCGCTCGTCGAAGACCGCGTCATCGGCGGGCGGTTCCGGGGAGACGTCGGAGAGCGTGGACCAGGCGGCGCGGTTGAGGACGGCGAGCTCGCGCTCGTCCTCGGGCTGCGCCGGACGGATGATCAGATCGTCATCGGGCATGCGGGCCATGGTAAGGCGTGCCTGACGGCCATTCGGGCCGCTGGGGACGGCCAGGAGCGTTCGGCCTGCGAGGATGGGCGCATGCGCATCGCTGTCACAGGCTCCACGGGATTGATCGGTTCGGCGCTCGTCCGCTCCCTGCTGGCGGACGGCCATGAGGTGGTCCGGCTGGTCCGGCACCGGTCCAGGACGGGCCCGCAGCCCGACGGCAGTACGGCGATCGGCTGGAACCCGCTGCTCGGCGAGGTCGAACGGGACGGGCTGACCGGCGTCCAGGCCGTGGTGCACCTGGCCGGCGCCGGGGTCGGCGACCACCGCTGGACGGACGCCTACAAGCGGGAGATCCGGGAGAGCCGGGTCTACGGCACCGAGACCCTGGCGGTCGCCCTGGCCGCGCTCAAGGAGCCGCCGCAGGTGCTCGTCAGCGCCTCCGCGGTCGGCTGGTACGGGCAGACCGGCGACCGGGTGATCGACGAGGACTCCCCCGCCGGTGACGACTTCCTCGCCGAGGTCTGCCTGGAGTGGGAGGCCGCCGCCAGGCCCGCCGAACGGGCCGGGATCCGGGTCGTCCACCCGCGCACCGGCATGGTGCTGTCCACCGCCGGCGGGGCGGGCGGGCGGCTGTTCCCGCTGTTCCGGCTGGGCCTGGGCGGGCGGCTCGGCAGCGGGCGGCAGTACTGGAGCTTCATCTCGCTGCACGACGAGGTGGCCGCGCTCCGCTTCCTGATCGACCACGAGGACCTGTCCGGCGCCTTCAACCTGACGGCGCCGAACCCGGTGACCAACGCCGAACTGACCACGGCGATCGGACGGGCGCTGAAGCGGCCGACGCCGTTCCCGGTGCCGGAGCCGGTGCTCAAGGCAGTGCTGGGCGAGCTGGCGGTCGAGGTGGTCGGCAGCCACCGGGTGGTGCCGCGGCGGCTGCTGGACGCGGGCTTCCGCTTCACGCACCCGGACGTGTACTCGGCGGTGCTCGCGGCGCTGTGACGTACGCGCGCCGGGCCTGGGCGGGCGGCGCTGTGACGTACGCGCGCCGGGCCTCGTGCGTACCTCCGGCTACGGCATCCGCCCTGGCCAGGGGCATATGCCGGGCGGGGGCCGGACGGAATCGGGCGGGGGTCGGACGGGGCTCCGGGAGGGGGCGCACGGGAGCACATGGCGGGCGCGTCGCACGCCCCCGGTGACCGTGCGCGCCCGTCGACCCCCGAACCCGGCCGCCGCGGCGCACTGTCCGTGACCGCGCCCCCGTCCGGCGCCGCACAACCCTGCCCGGCCCCCGGATCCGGTCCGATGTGCTTGTCTGATGCTCACACTGACTGGGCATCACCTTCCTCGGACCGTGTCCCGGCACCCCGCTGCCTGCGTCGGCCGGAGCCCCGGGACCAGGGAGGGAGCACCCCAGTGCCCACGTACGACTTCACCCGCCGCGCCCGTCGGCCGTCCGACCCGGACGTCGTCGTGGTCGGCGCCGGACTCGCCGGTCTGGCCGCAGCCCGGGCGCTCACCGGCCACGGCCTCACCGTTCAGGTCCTGGAGACCACCGAGCGGATCGGCGGCCGGATGGCCACCCGCGAGCTGGACGGATTCCGGCTGGACGACGGCAGCCACCTGCTGAACACCGCCTTCCCCGAGCTGCGCCGCACGCTCGACCTCGACCGCCTCGACCTGCGCCCGCTCGCGCCCGGCGTACTCGTGCACAGCGGCGGCCGCCGGTACCGCGCCGGGGACCCGCAGCTCACCGCCGCCCGGCAGGCCGCCACTCGGGCCCCGCTCGGCAGCCCGCTGGACAAGGCCCGCCTCGGCAGCTGGCTCGGCCGGCTCGCCACCACCCCGGTCAGCCGGCTGCAGGCCCGGCCGGAGACCACCGCCGCCCGCGCGCTGGCCGGCCACGGACTCGCCCCGCGCACCGTCGACGGCTTCCTGCGCCCGCTGCTCAGCGCCCTGCTCGGCGATCCGGCGCTCGGCACCAGCAGCCGGGTCGCCGACCTGGTGCTGCGCTCCTACGCCCGCGGGCGGCTCTGTCTGCCCGCCGGCGGGATCGCGGCCGTGCCGGCCCAGTTGGCCGCCGCCCTGCCCGCCGGCACCCTCCGCACCGGTGTCCAGGTCACCTCGATCGCCGCGGACGGCGTGGAGACCCTCACCCACGGGCGGATCGGCGCCCAGGCCGTCATCGTCGCCACCGACGCCCGCTCCGCCGCCGACCTGCTGCCCGGGCTCCGGCTGCCCGACTTCCACCCCGTCACGACCTTCTACCACGCGGCCGACCGCTCCCCGCTGGGCGAGGCCGTCCTGCTGCTCGACGGCGAACGGCCGGACGGGCACCCGCCGTTGGTCTCGCACTCGCTGGTGCTCAGCGAACTGCACCCGTCCTACGCCCCGGCCGGCCAGGCGCTGATCGCCACCACCGTCCTCGGGCGGCGCGCCTTCGACGCGGGCGGCCCCGCCGGGCTGGAACCGGCCGTCCGGGCCCGGCTCACCGAGCTGTACGGCGCCTCGACGGGGGACTGGCAGTTCCTCACCGTGCGGCACGTCCCGGACGCGCTGCCCGCGATGCCGCCGCCGCACAACACCCGGCGCCCGGTGCGGCTGCTGGCCGGGCTGTACGTCGCCGGGGACCACCGGGACACCAGCACCGTGCAGGGCGCGCTGGTCTCCGGACGGCGGGCGGCGCGGGCGGTGCTGCGCGACCTCGGTGTCCCGGCCGACGCGCGGGAGGCGGAGGCGGCGGCCTGAGGGCGGCGTCGCGTCGCGTCGGGCGGGGGGGACGTCGAGGATCCGGGCCGAGAGCTGGTGGCCCTCGGCCCCGCACGCCGGGACCCGGGGGACAGGCCCTGGGTCAGGCTCTCAGATCACCCCCGCCTGGCGGGCCGTCTCCTCGAAAGCGCGGGCCACCGGGCTGCCACGGTAGGGGGTGAGGCGGCGGTGGAAGTCCCGGACGTACTCCAGCGAGCGGGCCGAGCGCATCTCCCCCGCCGCACGCAGCGCGTCGGTGGCCATGGTGCAGGCCTCGTCCAGGTCACCCATGCCGAGCCGGGCGGTGGCCAGCACCAGCCGGCAGAAGATCCGGCTGCGCGCGTAGGCGGGCGAGCGCAGCCGCAGCGACTTCTCGGCGTGCTGCGCGGAGGTGCGCCACTGCTGGAGGTCGCGGTAGCAGTGGGCGAACTCGTCGGAGAGCTGGGCCTCGTCGAAGTACCGTGCCCAGGAGGGGAGTTCGTCGCCACTGCGGGCTGCCGCCAGGGCCCGCTCGGCGCGCACCAGGGCGGTGGTGCAGGACCGGACGTCGCCCAGCAGCCCGTGCCCGCGCGCCTCGGCGGCGTGCATCAGCGCCTGGACCACCGGCGGCACGGCGGTGCCCACTCCCTGCTGGGCGACCCTGGCGAGCTGCACCGCCTCCCGGCCGTGGCCCAGGTGGACGGCCTGCTGGCTCATCGTCACCAGCACGTAGCCGCCCAGTGCACGGTCCCCCGCGGCCTGGGACAGCCGCAGCGCCTGGACGAAGTAGCGCTGGGCCAGGCCGTGTGCGGCGATGTCGAAGGACGTCCAGCCGGCCAGCCTGGTCAGGTCGGCGACCGCGCCGAACAGGGCCCGGCCGATCTGCTCACCGTAGCGGCCGCGCAGCATCGGCTCGGCCTCGCTCTCCAGGTAGCGGACCAGTGCCTGGCGGGCGTGGCCGCCGCCGTAGGCGTGGTCGAGCGCGCGGAAGAGGTCGCCGACGGCGCGGATGGCGGCGATGTCGCCGCGGCCGACCCGCAGGACCGGACGGGACTCGCGGGCCGGGTCGGTGTACGGCGGTTCGACGGCGACCGGCGGGCGGCGGCTCTGGGTGGGCACCCGGCCGATGGTGGGGGCGGTGCCGGTCGTCCCGGCCGTGCTGCGTGCGGTGGGCGCGGCGGGCGGGTTGGGGGCACCGGGGGCGCCGACGGCCTGGCCGCGCGCCGGGCCCGTGGCGGACGCGCCGGGCGCGCCGGGCCCGTTCTGCGCGGGGGCGCCGGTGGCGGACGTGGCGGCGGCGGACGGTGGGCCCGTGGCGGCGTCCGGGCGGACCAGGGTGGAGCCGTCCCGGGCGACCCGCTCGTCGGTGCGGCCGATCAGCCAGTCCCGGCTGGGGACGACCAGGCCGGCCGGGGTGAAGGCGATCCGGCGCAGCTCGGACTGCGGGCCGTTGTCCTTGCGCCACATGCTCGCCACGATGTCCACCGCCTCCTGCGGGGTCTCGGCGAACTCCAGGCCGGCGTAGACCGGGGCGCAGGCGTCCAGACCGAGGTCCTGGGCGGTGAGGCGGCGGCCGAGGCGGCGGGTGAAGACCTCGGCGATCAGGGCGGGGGTGGCGCCGCGGGGCTGCTGGCCGCGCAGCCAGCGAGTCACCGAGGTCTTGTCGTAGCGCAGGTCGAGGCCGTGCTCCAGGCCGAGCTGGTCGACCCGGCGGGCCAGGCCGGCGTGCGAGAAGCCGGCTTCCTCGATCAGTGCGGCGAGCTGGCCGTTCTGCGGGCCCGGACCCGCGTGGCCGGTGCCCCGCGGGGCGGCGGGGGCGGCGGAGGTCTCGTGCCGGTCGGGTGTGGCCTGCGCGGGCAGCCGCAGTTCGTCGGCGGTCGGGGCGTCGGCGGTCAGCGTGTCGCCGGTCAAGGCGTTGGGGGCCAGGGCGTCGGGGGCGTCCGGAAGGGTCCGGCCGACCGGCCCTCGGTGCTGGCCGAGCGGGTCGAGCGGTCCGTACGCCGGGCTGTCGGTTGCAGGCCGTTGGGGCATGTCTGTCAACACCTCTCGGACGTCGCACCGGGCTCTACCAGCACTTCGGCTGCCTGGGGCGGCGCCCCCTGTCGGGAATCGGCGTGAATGTAGCGAGCATTCGGGCGCTATGGGTGGATCTGACCGAGCAATCCTCCGAACGGGTGAAGCAACCGCGCCCATTGTGGGGAAGCGGGGTCACCATGGGTTTGGCCTTCCGCGGTCGAACCGTCGATCGACCTTCGTAGTGGTTGCCGCCACAGCTCCCGGGGACGCTGTGGCGGCCCGCCACATGGGAGCCGGGGCGGCGGATTCCTACCGTTCTCGGCCATGGACACCACTTCAGCCCGCCCGCTCGACGGCCGCACGGCCCTGGTCACCGGGGCCGCCTCGGGCATCGGCCGGGCCTGCGCCGAGGCCCTCGCCGCGGCCGGCGCCCGGGTCTACGTCGTCGACCTCTCGGCCGGCCCGGCCGAGGAGCTCGCGCAGCGGATCGGCGGCCGCGCCATCGTCACCGATCTCTCCGACCCCGCGGCCGTGGACGCCCTCCCGGACGACGCCGACATCGTGGTCAACAACGCCGGGCTCCAACACGTCGCGCCGGTGCACGAGTTCCCGCCCGACCGCTTCACGCTCCTCCAACGCGTCATGGTGGAGGCCCCGTTCCGCATCCTGCGCCGGACCCTGCCGCACATGTACGAGCAGGAGTGGGGCCGGATCGTCAACGTCTCCTCCGTCCACGGGCTGCGCGCCAGCGCCTTCAAGTCCGCGTACGTCACCGCGAAGCACGCCCTGGAAGGCCTGAGCAAGACCGTGGCCCTGGAGGGCGCACCGTACGGCGTCACCAGCAACTGCATCAACCCGGGGTACGTGCGGACCCCGCTGGTGGAGAAGCAGATCGCCGCCCAGGCGCTCGCCCACGGCATCCGCGAGGACGAGGTGGTGGAGCGGATCATGCTCGACCGCACCGCCGTGAAGCGCCTCATCGAACCCGAGGAGGTCGCCCAACTCGCCGTCTGGCTCTGCTCCCCCGCCGCGTCCTACATCACCGGCACCAGCCTCCCCGTCGACGGCGGCTGGACGGCGCACTGACCGGCGCACTGGCCGACCCACTGACCGGCGCGGGGCAGTGGCTCCTGCCACCACGCCTGTGCCGACCGCTGTGTGATCCGCCCACATGGGCCTCCGCACGGCGGATTCCTACCTTGTGGCGACGTCGTCTCCCCGACGTCTCCTCCTCGTCTTCTCCCTCCTCCCCCGGCCCTGGAAGTGGTGGCACATGAACGCCCCTGCAAGCGCTGCGGCTACGCGCAGTTCACTCCCGAGAGTGGTGGCTGCCAGCCTGATCGGCACGACCATCGAGTGGTACGACTACTTCCTGTACGGAACGGCCGCGGCCCTGGTGTTCGGGAAGCTGTTCTTCCCGCACAGCGATCCGCTGACCGGAACGCTGCTGTCGTTCCTCACCTACGCCATCGGTTTCGCGGCGCGGCCGCTCGGGGCGTTGGTGTTCGGTCACTTCGGGGACCGGGTGGGGCGCAAGCGGCTGCTGGTGGTGAGCCTGCTGCTGATGGGCGGCTCGACCACGGCGATCGGGCTGCTGCCGACGTACGACTCGATCGGGGTCGCGGCGCCGGTGCTGCTGACGGCGCTGCGGCTGGTGCAGGGGTTCGCGCTCGGCGGTGAGTGGGGCGGCGCCGTCCTGCTGGTGTCGGAGCACGGGGACCAGCGGCGGCGGGGGTTCTGGGCGTCCTGGCCACAGGGCGGGGCGCCGGCCGGGAACCTGCTGGCGGCGGGCGTGCTGTCGCTGATGACCACGCTCCAGTCGGACGCGGACTTCCTGACCTGGGGGTGGCGGGTGCCGTTCCTGCTGTCGGCGGTACTGGTGGGGGTCGGGATGTGGATCCGGCTCGCGGTGGAGGAGTCGCCGCTGTTCCGGCAGGCGATCGCGAACAAGGCGAACCAGCCGGAGGCCGAACAGGCCCCACTGGTCGGGGTGTTGAAGCACCACTGGCGGGAGGTGCTGGTGGCCATGGGGGCGCGGATGGCGGAGAACATCTCCTACTACGTGATGACGACCTTCGTGCTCACCTACGCCGTCAGCCACGCGCACTTCGGCAAGCAGAGCGCGCTCAACGCCGTACTGATCGCCTCCGCCATCCAGTTCGCGCTGATCCCGCTGTTCGGCGCGCTCTCCGACCGGGTCGGACGCAAGCCGGTGTACCTGGTGGGCGCGGCCGGGGTCGGGGTCTGGGCGTTCGTGTTCTTCGGGCTGGTGGACACCCGCTCGTTCCCTCAGCTGGTCCTCGCGGTGACCGTCGGACTGGTCTTCCACAGCGCGATGTACGCACCCCAAGCCGCCTTCTTCTCCGAGCTGTTCGCGACCCGGCTGCGCTACTCGGGCGCCTCCATCGGCGCCCAGTTCGCCTCGGTGGCGGCCGGCGCCCCGGCCCCGCTGATCGCCACCGCGCTCCTCAAGGACTACGGCAGCTCCACCCCGATCTCGGTGTACGTCGCCCTCGCCGCCGTGGTCACCGTGCTGGCCGTGCTGTGCGGACGGGAGACCAGGGGGCGGGACCTGACCCGGATCGAGGAGCAGCCGGCCGACGGCGCCCCGGTCGGAAAGCCCGCGGTGGCCTGAGCGTTGAGCCGATAGCATCGCGAGTTCTCGCACCTCGCGAGTACCCGCACCCGTCGGAACCGACGCCGATTGGCGGCCCGCACCATGAACCACCCCGACGAGAGCGCCGCGCCCGCACTGCGGCGGCTGCTCGACCTGCTCGCCTCGGGCGCCGCCACCGAGGACTTCGCCGACGTGCTGGCCGACGCCCGCCACCGCGGGGCGCCGGCCGCCGTCCTCGCCGAGATCGACGACGCCACCTGGCAGGCCCTGCGGGTTCACCGGACCCTGCGCCAACACCGGCGCCGGGAAGCCGAGTTGACCGCCCTGTTCGACACCGCCGGGGACCTCGCCGCCTCCCGGGAGCTGGACACCGTACTCCAGGCGATCGTCCGCCGGGCCCGGATGCTGCTCGGCACCGACACCGCGTACCTGACCCTGCCGGACGAGGCCGCGGGCGACACCTACATGCGGGTCACCGACGGCTCGGTCTCCGTGCTGTTCCAGAACCTGCGGCTCAGCCTCGGCGACGGCCTGGGCGGGCTGGTCGCACAGACCGCCCGCCCGTACGCCACCCCCGACTACCGCACCGACGAACGCTTCCACCACACCGGCACGATCGACGCGGGCGTGCTGGACGAGGGCCTGGTGGCGATCATCGGGGTGCCGCTGCTGCTCGGCGGGCAGGTCATCGGCGTCCTGTTCGCCGCCGACCGCTCGGCGCGCGCCTTCTCCCCCGACGAGGTCGCCCTGCTCTGCACCCTGGCCGCGCACGCCGCGATCGCCCTGGACACCGCCAAGTCCCTGGCCGACACCCGGGCCGCGCTCGCCGAGCTGAACGCCGCCAACGAACTCGTCCGCGCCCACTCCGCCGCCGTCCAACGCGCCGAGCAGGCGCACGACCGGCTCACCGACCTGGTGCTGCGCGGCGCCGAGGTACCGGACGTCGCCGCCGCCGTCGCGGCGCTGCTCGGCGGGGAGATAGCGGTCCTGGACGCCGAGGGCGAACCGCTGGCCGGACGGTCCGTACCCGCCGCCGAACTGGCCGGGGCCGTCGCCGCCTCCCGCGCCGAGGGCCGGTCCGTACGGCACGGCGAGCAGTGGGTCTGCGCGGTGCTCGCCGGGCACGACACGCTCGGCACCATGGTGCTGCGCGGACGGCCCGACCTCGACGACGCCGACCGGCGGCTGTTCGAGCGGGCCAGCGTGGTCACCGCGCTGCTCCTGCTGCTGCGCCGCTCGGTGGCCGAGACCGAGAACCGGGTCC
This sequence comes from Streptomyces sp. 1114.5, assembly GCF_003635085.1. Lineage (NCBI taxonomy): Bacteria > Bacillati > Actinomycetota > Actinomycetes > Kitasatosporales > Streptomycetaceae > Streptomyces > Streptomyces sp. 1114.5. Next base: position 3,073,973 of record NZ_RBXE01000001.1, on the reverse strand, counting down.
GCGGCGAGCTGGTCACCGACCTGCTGACCGCTCCCGAGCGCGACCCGGCCGGGCTCACCGCCCGCGGCCGGCGGCTCGGCGTCGACCTCGCCCGGCCGCACCTGGTGCTGGTCGCCGAGCCTGCGACTGCGGCTACGACTGCGGCTACGGCTGCGGCTACGGCTACGGCTACGGCTACGGCTACGGCCGGCGACGTGACCGGCACCGCGACCGCCGGGGGAGCCGGTCGCGGTGCCGGTGCCGTCGCCGACCGGGGGCGGCTGGCGGGCGCGGCCCGGCGGTACCTGTTCGGCTCCCGGGGCGTCAGCGCCGAACACGGCGAGGCGGTCGTCCTGCTGGTACCCGTCGAGACCGGCGGCGCCCAGCACCCCGAGAACCCCGGAGACCCCGAGGAGGCCGCCCGGCAGGCCGCCGAACGGCTGGCCCGGCTGGCCGGCTTCCCCGTCACCGTCGGCGCCGGCCGCCCGGCCGCCGGCCCGCCCGCGCTGGCCGCCTCGTACGCCGAGGGCCTGCGCTGCGTACGCGCCCTGCGGGTGCTCGGCCGCGCCGGCGAGGGCGCCTCGGCCCGCGCCCTCGGCTTCCTCGGGGTGCTGCTCGGCGACGGCCACGACGTGGACGGCTTCGTCGGCGCCGCCCTCGGCCCGCTGCTGGAGTACGACGCCCGGCGCGGCACCGAGCTGGTCCGCACCCTGCGGGCCTACTTCGACTGCGGCGGCAGCCTCACCCGGGCCAAGGACGAGCTGCACGTCCACGTGAACACGGTGGTCCAGCGGTTGGACCGGGTGGAGGCGCTGCTCGGGCGGGACTGGAACCACCCGGAGCGGTCGCTGGAGCTCCAGCTCGCGCTGCGGCTGCAGTTGCTCGCCGGGGACTGACGCCCGCGAGGGTCCGGTTCGCCGGGGGCCGAGCGGGACGGCCGAGCGGGACGGCTGACGGGGACGAACCGGGCTGGGCGTACAGTGGCGAGGTTGGTCTCGAACGCCTGGCAAGGAGCGGCAGCGGTGAGCGAGAACGTGCGTTTCGTTTCGATGGGCATAGGTGAGCGCACCGTGCCCTACCAGGAGGCGTGGGAGGAGCAGCAGCGGCTGCACGCGCTGCGGGTCGCGGACGAGATCCCCGACACGGTCCTGCTGCTGGAGCACCAGTCCGTCTACACGATGGGCAAGCGCACCAACCCCGCCGACCTGCCGCTGGACGGCACCCCGGTGGTCGAGGTCAACCGGGGCGGCGAGATCACCTGGCACGGCCCCGGTCAGCTGGTCGGCTACCCGATCGTCAAGCTGCCCGATCCGATCGACGTCATCGCCTACGTCCGCCGGCTGGAGGAGGCGCTGATCCGCGCCGCCGCCGAGTTCGGCGTCGGGACCACCCGGGTCGAGGGCCGCAGCGGGGTCTGGGTGCTGGGCCAGTCCATCCCGGACGCCGTGGTCGACCCGGCCCAGGTCGTCGACCTCGGCAAGCTGACCCTGCGGATGGGTCTGCCGCTCGGCATCGACCCGCGGCTGGCCGGCCCCGAGTACGCGCCCTCCAACGCAGGTCAGCGCGGCGACGACCGCAAGCTCGCCGCGATCGGCGTGCGGGTCGCCCGCGGGGTGACCATGCACGGCTTCGCGCTCAACTGCGACCCCGACATGACCTGGTTCGACAAGATCGTGCCGTGCGGCATCCGGGACGCGGGCGTGGCCTCGCTCTCCGGCGAGCTGGCGCGCGGGCTCTCCGTCGCCGAGGCGGCACCGGTGGTCGAGCGGCACCTGGCGGAGGTCTTCGCCGAGCTGCCCGAGCCGGCGCTCGCCCGCTGAAGCCCTCTGAAGCCCTCGGCATGAGGCCGCAGCGCTGGGAATCTACTGACCGGTAGCCGTGTTGCCCTGCGATTGCAGGGCGGCAGGCCCGGCGAAGGCCGTACAACCACAGGCGTACCCTGGGGGTACCCCGTCTAGTTCTAGGAGTCGCACGTGTCCGCTGTCGCGCCCGACGGCAGGAAGCTGCTCCGCCTGGAGGTCCGCAACAGCGAGACCCCCATCGAGCGGAAGCCCGAGTGGATCAAGACCCGCGCGAAGATGGGCCCGGAGTACAACGCCCTCCAGTCGCTGGTGAAGAAGGAGGGGCTGCACACGGTCTGCCAGGAGGCCGGCTGCCCCAACATCTTCGAGTGCTGGGAGGACCGCGAGGCGACCTTCCTCATCGGCGGCGACCAGTGCACCCGCCGCTGCGACTTCTGTCAGATCGACACCGGCAAACCCGCCGAGTTCGACCGTGACGAGCCCCGCCGCGTCGCCGAGTCCATCGTCACCATGGACCTCAACTACGCCACCATCACCGGCGTCGCCCGCGACGACCTGGAGGACGGCGGCGCCTGGCTGTACGCCGAGACCGTGCGCCAGGTCCACGCGATGACCGCCGACCGCGCGGCCGGCCGCACCGGCGTCGAGCTGCTCATCCCCGACTTCAACGCCGTCCCCGAGCAGCTGGCCGAGGTCTTCTCCTCCCGCCCCGAGGTACTGGCGCACAACGTCGAGACCGTGCCGCGGATCTTCAAGCGGATCCGCCCGGCCTTCCGCTACGAGCGCTCGCTGGACGTCATCACCCAGGCCCGCGCGGCCGGGCTGGTGACCAAGTCCAACCTGATCCTGGGCATGGGCGAGACCCGCGAGGAGGTCAGCCAGGCGCTCGCCGACCTGGTCGGCGCCGGCTGCGAGCTCATCACCATCACCCAGTACCTGCGCCCCTCGCTGCGCCACCACCCGGTGGAGCGCTGGGTGAAGCCGCAGGAGTTCGTCGAGCTCCAGGAGGAGGCCGAGGAGCTGGGCTTCGCCGGCGTCATGTCGGGCCCGCTGGTGCGCTCCTCGTACCGAGCCGGCCGGCTCTACCGCCAGGCGCTGGAGCGGCGCGAGCAGGCCGCGGTCTGACCGGGCACGGTTCCCCGGCGCGTTTGAGCCATTGAGCTGTTGGAAGGGCGGAGCTGCGGCTCCGCCCTTCCGGTTTTCACCACGCTTTGACTGCCTGGTCACGGACTGGTAACACGGGGTGGGGACGATGGACGCCCAGCAAGCGTTCGATTCTTCTCAGCCACGATCAGTCACGAGAGGAGCTGTTCGGCATGGCGATGGGAATGCGGATCCGGTCGGTGCGATCGGTTCGGTCGGTCGGGGCGGCGCTGCGGTTCGCCGAGAGCGTCCTGCTGGCGCCGGGCCAGCAGCACGCGCGCCGCAACGCGTGGACGGCGGTGTGCGAGAACCGCCGGTACGCGGCGGACCGCCGGCACGACGCGGTCGCCGCCGGAGCGACGGCGAAGCCCGTACGGCCGTGAAGCCCGGACGACCTGAAGCCCGTACGGCCGTGAAGCTCCCGTCACGCTGAAGTCCCTACCGCCGTGAGGCCCGTCGCTGTCCGCGACGGCGTACGGGCACAAGGGTCACGGTTCGGGCGAACGGGTACCCGGGCTTGGATATCCCGTACCCGTGCCACGTACCATGAGCGTTATGGCGAGGGAAACATCCGAGAACCCCGGACGGCTGAAGCAGATCCGTCTGGCGTACACCATGACCAAGAAGGTCGACACCAAGATCGGCCTGATCATCGCCGGCGTCGGCCTGCTGACCTTCGGCGTGTTCCTCGCCATCGGCTTCGCGATCGAGCACCCCGTCTATCTGGGCATCCTGGGCTTCATCGTGGCCGTGCTGGCCATGGCGATCGTCTTCGGGCGCCGGGCCGAGCGCGCCGCGTTCGGGCAGATGGAGGGGCAGCCGGGCGCCGTCGCGGCGGTGCTGAACAACATCCGACGCGGCTGGAGCTCCAACACCACGCCGGTGGCGGTCACCCGTAACCAGGACGCCGTGTACCGCGCGGTGGGCCGGGCGGGCATCGCGCTGATCGGCGAGGGCAACCCGAACCGGGTGCGCCAGCTGCTGGCCTCCGAGAAGAAGAAGATGGCCCGCGTGGTCGGCGACGTGCCGGTGCACGACATCGTGGTGGGCAACGGCGAGGGCGAGATCCCGCTGAAGAAGCTGCAGATCCACCTCATGCGACTGCCCCGCGCCATCACCGCCGCCCAGGTCACCGAGACCAACGACCGCCTGCGCGCGCTGGGCGACCTGCTCTCCAAGGCCCCGATCCCCAAGGGCCCGATGCCGAAGGGCGCCCGGATGCCCAAGGGCGGCCAGGTCCGCTGACTCTCCCCCTCCCCTGACGACACGAGAACGGCCCCGCCGCGGAGCTTCCGCGGCGGGGCCGTTCCGACGTTCCGGCTCGGCGGAGCCGGTTAGATCCGCACCTCGACCGTGCCGACCGCCTTGTCGTGCAGGCCGCGGTGGTCGCGGTCCCAGACCAGCGGGGGCACCACCAGGCAGAGCAGCAGGGTGCGCAGCAGGACCTGCGGGATGGTCGCGCGGCCGCCGTCCAGGCGGACCACCCGGAGGCCGAACAACCGCTTGCCGACCGTCGTCCCGGTGGTCGACAGCAGCAGGGCCGCGACCAGGAAGAACAGCGGGCTCGTCCACAGGTTGGCCTCGGCCTGGTCGCCGCGGGCGATCAGCCCGTAGGAGATCAGCGCGACCAGCCAGCCGTCCACGAACAGCGCGCCGATCCGGCGGCCGGGGCCGGCGATCGAGCCGGAGCCCTCCTCGGGCAGGCCGAGGCGTTCGCCGCGGTAGCCGAAGTCGGCGCCCATCTTCTCGGCGGCCGCCTTGGGGCCGTCGATCCACGATCCCAACGCTTCTCTGGTGTCCACGAATCCACACTAACCGGGCTGACGGTCCGGACCGCCACCGGCTCCCCTCCGGGCGGGGCGCCGTCGCGGCGCCGTCCCCTGGGGAGTGAATCCCAGCACCTGGGCGTTCCCGACGGCTTTTCCAGTGGTCCAGACCACTTGTCGGAGCCCGCCCAGGTGGGAGGGGCGTTTTGCCCCGTCCCGTACATCTTTGCCGCCCGCCCGGGGGCCGTGGTTAACATCTAGGAAACGAGCGGGTCACCGTCCGGAAACGACCCATTCCTAGGGTGAGCCCCATTCGCACCGAGGAGGATGGATGTTCAACAACGCCGCCGAAGTGAAGCAGTACATCCAGGACAACGACGTGAAGTTCGTCGATGTCCGGTTCTGTGACCTGCCGGGCGTCTTGCAGCACTTCTCCGTACCCGCGGCGACCTTCGATCCGTCCGAGATCCTGATGTTCGACGGCTCGTCGATCCGCGGCTTCCAGGCCATCCACGAGTCCGACATGGCCCTCGTCCCGGACCTCGCCACCGCGCGGCTCGACCCCTTCCGGGCCGAGAAGCACCTCAACATCAACTTCTTCATCCAGGACCCGGTCACCGGCGAGGCCTACAGCCGCGACCCGCGCAACGTCGCCAAGAAGGCCGAGGCCTACCTCGCCTCCTCCGGCATCGCCGACACCGCGTTCTTCGGACCCGAGGCCGAGTTCTACGTCTTCGACTCGGTCCGCTTCGACACCAGCGCCAACGCGTCCTTCTACCACATCGACTCGGAGGCCGGCGCCTGGAACACCGGCGCCGCCGAGGGCGACGCGCGCGGCTACAAGGTCAAGTACAAGGGCGGGTACTTCCCCGTCCCGCCGGTGGACCACTTCGCCGACCTGCGCGCGGAGATGTCGCTGGAACTCGCCAAGGCCGGGCTGGAGGTCGAGCGCCAGCACCACGAGGTCGGCACGGCCGGCCAGGCGGAGATCAACTACAAGTTCAACACCCTGCTGCACGCCGCCGACGACCTGATGCTGTTCAAGTACATCATCAAGAACGTCGCCTGGCGCAACGGCAAGACCGCCACCTTCATGCCGAAGCCGATCTTCGGCGACAACGGCTCGGGCATGCACGTCCACCAGTCGCTGTGGACCGAGGGCTCCCCGCTCTTCTACGACGAGCAGGGCTACGCCGGCCTCTCCGACACCGCCCGCTACTACATCGGCGGCCTGCTCCGGCACGCCCCGTCCCTGCTGGCGTTCACCAACCCCTCGGTGAACTCCTACCACCGCCTGGTCCCGGGCTTCGAGGCGCCGGTCAACCTGGTCTACTCCCAGCGCAACCGCTCGGCCGCGATCCGCATCCCGATCACCGGCTCCAACGCCAAGGCCAAGCGCATCGAGTTCCGCGCCCCGGACCCGTCCTCCAACCCGTACCTGGCCTTCTCCGCCATGCTGATGGCCGGCCTCGACGGCATCCGCAACAAGATCGAGCCGCTGGAGCCCGTCGACAAGGACCTCTACGAGCTCGCCCCCGAAGAGCACGCCAACGTCCCCCAGGTGCCCTCCTCCCTCCCGGCCGTCCTCGAAGCCCTCGAAGCCGACCACGAGTACCTCCTCGCCGGCAACGTCTTCACCCCGGACCTGATCGAGACCTGGATCGACTTCAAGCGCACCAACGAAATCGCCCCCATCGCCCTCCGCCCCCACCCGCACGAGTTCGAGCTGTACTACGACCTGTAGGAGCACCGCTGACCTGCGGAAACGCAGTTCGATCTCTCACCGTTTCCGCAGGTCAGGCAAGGTCCTGACCTGCGGAAACGCCGGTCGGTCGCGTCACGTCGATTGCTCTGGGGCTCCCGATGTGAAATGAGTGTGAACTGAGCACGCGTAGATCGAACACGCGATGATCATCCCGTCGCCCTTGCCAGCGCTGGGCGGTGCACCATCTCGCTACTTTCAGCAGTCGCCACTCATGAACTGCCGACTCACCAGGTTCGATCTTTTGCCAGCCCTGCCGCTCCCTCGGGCTAGGCCCTATCCTGCGGGTCATGTGACTTCCCCATGCCCGACTCGTTGTGCCCGGCATGGGGCGGGGTGATGTGACGAACGATGAATGGGCCCGACTGGCTCCGCATTTGCCGGGAGGCGGTCGGCGGGGCGGGCGCTGGAATGACCACCGTAGGGTGATCAACGGGATCCTGTTCCGGCAGCGGACCGGTGTCCCGTGGCGGGGCCTTCCGGAGCGTTTCGGCAGCCGGAAGACGGTCTACGAGCGGCACCGGCGCTGGTCTGCGGACGGCACGTGGGACAGGATCCTGCGTGCGGTCCAGGCGGATGCCGATGCGGCGGGCCACCTCGACTGGAGCATGGTGAGCGTGGACTCCACCTCCTGTCGGGCTCACCAGCACGCCGCCGGAGCCCAGAAGAAACCGCCCCGCGTGCCGGGAAAGGATCAACGCCTCGGCAGCACCGCCCCGATGAAGGACTCTGGCATTCCCGGGGCGGGCTGACGACGAAGATCCACCTGGCTGGCAAGGGCGGGCGTCGCCCCACTGGGCCTGCTGGTCACGCCGGGCCAGTGGGGCGACGCCCCGCAGCTCATACCAGCCATGGAGCGCATCCGCGTCCCGCGCCCTGGCGGCGGGCACCCACGCACGCGCCCCAACCGGTCCACACTCTCCTGCGCACACACCAGGCGCCTTCGGATAAGGGGGCGTGAATACCCCCTCCGCGCCCAAGCGGCTCAAGGTGGTGACGCGTCCGGTCCCCGCCGAGCCTTTCCGAGTGCTGCCAATGAATGATATTACTGCTTGCTCAGTAAGTGATCACACAGCGTGCACAGACCCGGGGGCGAGATGGCCAGGAAGCACTCGTACTCCTACGAAATGGAGCCGCTGTTCACCGACCTGCCGCTGCCGTCCCAGACGCCGGTGACAGTGCTATCCCCCATGATGGCTCCACCTCCGCACATGACACCGAAGCAGATTCTGATGAGTCAGTCGGCCGAGCAGTGGGAGGAGTTCGTCCGTGAGTGGCTGCTGGCGCTGAAGGGGACAGGGTACGTCGACGTGGTGGGCATGGGAGGGGCCAACGACCGGGGAGCCGATGTCGCGGCGTTCCTCACCCAGCGCAAGACCGACGGGCCGTGGCACTGCTTTCAGTGCAAGCGCTACGAGCGATCGCTCACCCCAGCCATCGCCTACCCAGAGATGCTCAAGATCCTCGCCGCAGTGGCCGTCCGGCGCTACCGCGAGTTCCCCGAACGCTACGTCTTCGTCGCGCCAAGGATCGGCGCGTCCCTGGTCCAGCTTCTGGCCAAGCCCGGTGAACTCAAGGACGAGTTCCTGCGCGCGGTGGCACCCGGCAGCAGGCTCAGCGCGGAGTACGACGACGACACACTGGCCGCCGCACTGGACCTGGCGCAGGTGACGGACTTCTCCTGCTTCGAGGCCGCCAACCTCGACAAGATCCTGGAGCAGCACGCCGAAGGCCCCTACCACGCCCAGCGGTTCGGCACACCACTCAAGCCACGGCCCGCTACTGGTCAGCCTCCCATGGAGCACACCGCCAACGAGGCGCGGTACATCCAGTTGCTGTTGGAAGTCTACGAGGAGAGATGGGGCTGCCCGGCCGACTCCCCTCTCAACGCCCGGGCTCACCCGCACGCTGGTCGGCACCTGCAGAGCCAGCGCGAGGCGTTCTTCTGCGCGGACGCACTGCGACTCTTCGCCCGAGACAGCGTCCCGCCCGGAACTTTCGAAGCCCTGCAGGACGACATCTACAACCGAGTCGCCGACTTCGAGCTGCGGGACTTCCCCAACGGCTACGAGCGCCTCAACAAGGTACTGGACACCGCCGGCGACATGCCGCTGGCGAACAACATCCTCGTCGACTACGTGCACTCCAATGACCGCAAGGGAATCTGCCACCAGTTGGCCAACGATGACCGTCTGACCTGGTGCCCGAAGGAGGGATCGTGATTCCACTCAACGGCCCGCTCGAGGTGGGCATGAGAACGCTGGTCCTGCTGTCAACGTCGTTCCCGCAGCCCCTGGACCTGGCTCAGCTGGTCTACCTCGACCACGTGATGCTGCACAGCGCAGACCTGGACGGTCCGCCAAGCTTGCATCCCTCACTCCCTGCAGGTCCCGGCGAGCTCGCCATGAAGCGCCACCTCATCGAGCAGGGCCTGGTCGTCCTCCTACGGGCCGGACTGGCCGACGTCGAGGCGACCGCAGACGGCCTGGTGTACCGCGCGAGCGAGGAGGGTCCGGGGTTCGTCAACGTCCTTGAGGCCCCCTACATCGGTGACCTGCGCACCCGGGCCAACTGGATCTTCAGAGACCTGCGCCTTCCCGCGGCCGAAGTCCGGGACGCGACCCGGCAGATCACCGACCGCTGGGTCCACAAGTTCCGCGACAGCCTGCCTCTTCCCGGGAGTGACCTTGTCTAGCCTCAGGCTCCTTCACCTGACCTTCGCCGGCATGGGTCTGGAGCCGGCACAGGTCACCTTCCACCCGCGGTTGACCGTCGTCTACGGAGCTTCCGACACCGGCAAGTCCTTCGTCACCGAGGCGATCGACTACATGCTCGGCGCCCGCAAACTCAACGTCATCCCCGAGGCCGAGCACTACTCTCAGATCCTTCTGGGCGTCGTTCTGCCCGACGGCAGCGTCATCACTCTCGTGCGCGGGCTGCGGTCCACCATCATCAAGGTCTACCGCAGCGATGTACGAGACGTCGTTCACCACAGCCCCGACCTGGTGCTGGCCGCCCAGCACTCCACCAAAGGCAGCGCGAACCTGTCCCGGTTCCTGCTCAGCCAAATCGGCCTCGACAACACCCTCATCAGCACCAACGACCGCGGCAACACCAAGCTCCTAGCCTTCCGCGACCTACTGCAGCTATGCCTGGTCAGCGAAACACGCATGGTCTCACCCGTACCCCCAGCCCTGCGGGCGGCGGGCACCAACGGCCAGACTGCCTACCGCTCGGCTCTCAAGCTCATGCTCACCGGCGCCGGGGAACCGCCCACCGCCACCGGACCCAACCCCGCACAACGCCGTGTCCACAAAGGCAAGATCACCCTCCTCGACGGGCTGATCATCGACCTCCAACGGCAGCTCACCAACGACAGCAACCAACTCGACCTCGAGCAACAGCTCGCCCGCCTGCTCTCCACGCTCAACTCCCGCTCCTCTGCGCTGCGGGAGGTAGCCGACCGGCACGTCGAGGCCGTCGCCCACCGCACCACGCTGTCGGTGACACTCGCGCAGTACGACGAACGCCTCGCCGAGATCGACAGCCTCCTCGGCCGGTTCGGCCTGCTGCGCAGCCAGTACGAGTCCGACCTCGCGCGTCTGGCGATGGTCAACGAAGCCGGCAGCCTACTCGGCTACTTCGCCACCGGCGCCTGCGTGTTCTGCGGTGCCGAGCCCGAGCATCAACGCCCGACACACAGCGAGCAGGAGACCACCGCACTGCACGCGGCCGTCGACGCGGAGAGCACCAAGACCCACCACCTGCTGGGTGACCTCCTGCTGACCATCGACGGCCTGCGCGTGCAGCGCGACGAGCTCGCCCAGCTGCGCGACAACCACCGTGCCCAGGCTGAGACGGTGACCGGAGAGATCACGCGCATCACCGAGGAGGAGCTACGGCCTTTGGAGGCCGAGACCGCCGAGCTGATGGCCAAACGCTCAGAAATCGAACGCGACTTGGGCCTGCACGAGCGGATCGAGGAGCTCGAGACCGTGAAGCAGTCACTCGTCGCTGAAGGTGCCGTCCCCGGAGGGCGGCCAAGCGGCAGCATTCCCGCCCGCGTCATCGTCGGATTCGAGCGGGCTATTCAGCACGCACTCGAGGTGTGGAGAGTCCGCTTCACCGGTGAGGTGGACTACGACCAGTACACCGCAGAGATGTCCGTCGGCGGCAAGACGCGCGCCGGCCACGGCAAGGGCATGCGTGCAGTCCTCAACGCGGCGTTCACCGTCGCCCTGGCCGACCTGTGCCTCTCCCAGGAGCACAGCCACCCAGGGTTCGTCGTCCTCGACTCCCCGCTGGTTACCTACCGCGAACCCGGAACCCGCGACGCCGCTCTCCCGGACAGCGTGAAGGACTACTTCTACCGCGGCCTCCTCCACAACTTCGCCGGACAGGCCATCGTCGTCGAGAACGGCGACCCGCCCGCCGATATCACCGAAGAGGCACAGGTCTACATGTTCAGCCGTGAACGGGACGGGCAGAGGTTCGGCTTCTTCCCGACCGAGGCCGCTGCCGGGCAATGACGCAGCCCGGGACCGCCTGCGTCGAACAGGAACACCCCGCACACACCACAGCCCTGGCGGTCATGCGCCACATCACCTCGGCGCCTGGGTACACCCGTTCCGACGCCGGGCAGCGGCAGGGCCACGCCGAGGCTTCGACTCGGGCGGCTCAGACAGGTCGGTGCCGACCGCGCCAGGCAACATCTCCACTGCAGGTTGCAGGTCATCCTCGAGATCAGGTCTTGAGTGGAAATCTCCCGGGCAATGCAGCCCTCGATCCGGTGCTAAACAGCGAGTCCAGCGCAACGATTGTCATCGCATACCGGGCAGCGGTCTCCACTCGAATCAGGAAGTTGCGCCTTAGCTTTGGGGGTCGCCCAGCGAAAGCTGCCCTGGGATCTGCTCCTGTGAATCAACGAAAAAGTCATCAACAACAAAGGCCCGAGCGGCTGACCGAAAGCTGGGCTTGAGCCCTGCCGCCGCTACCAGAAACCCCGCAACGTCGGCCACCAGTTTCGCCGCCAAGGGCTGGGAGAAATTTCCAAAAGCGTCACGAATACTGTGTGGATCGTCGATAGCGAGAGAGAAATTCATCCACTCCGAATAGCGCATTGCCGCCGCAAACATGGACGGATTTCTGATCAGCCGACCGATGAGTTCCAGAAGCCCCGGATACCAATCTGGCAGGACGCCCCCCAGAGAAGGGTCGTCACCAACCAAGCTGCGCATCCGAGTAGCCAGCTGCTGCTTCTCCCTGAAACCAACTTGCCCCCCAAACAGGTACGCCTGGAGATTCTTGTCCACATCTGAGATGTGCGTAATCCGCACGTATTCAATTGCTTTGGCACAGGTCGCCAGGTAGAGCCAAACACAATCGAATAGGATAGCCAAGTGGCGCGGATTATTCGGACTGAGAACACCTCGGACATCCGCAAGGTGAGCGACCATCTGGGCGAGATTCCGATAAGGGTCGTAGACCCAGTAATCGAACTCGAGGTACTCCATGAGCGACTGGAGCCGGTCGTCAACCTGCCGACTCCTCTCTAGCTGCCTCGCAATCGATGCGGGATCGAATAGCTGCGCCAGAGGACCAATCGTAAAGTCGAATGGAACCCTGTGAAGTTTTTCCATCTCTTCGACATCGGCAGGAAGCAACGCGCCAAGATTCAATCGCGAAGCAAGCTGTCGAGCCGAATCGGTGACAGCCTTACTGCGCAGCATGTACGCCATATCGGCTTCGAAAAAGTCGGCGAGACCTCGAAGCCAGAACATCCTCTCGGTTGAACCCGACTTTGTTGTCTTGCAGTCGATGACCACACGCTGCGTCTGAAACCCAGGGCTAAAGGCAATACCAAGGACGTCAAGGTCCGTGTATGACTCAAACCCGGTGCTATTTCTCCCTCCTCGGGATCGTACAGGGACGTACGAGCGCATCTGGACATCCACCCTGGTGGAGAACCCCATGGTCCACAGAAGGCGCCGGCCAAGCGCCTTCAGCTCCAGATCCAACTCAGTCACAGCGATCCCCTTCCCATCAGCGCATCCCAGAAGCCACGGTACTGGGAGGGAGTGACATCCGGCCTCGTGCGCGTCCGGGAGACCGTCTGAATGGGACGCAGGTACGAAGCATCCAGATCAAGCAGCTGTCGCGTCTCAGGAGACGGAGTCCTGCCAGCCATCGTCTCGCCAGCCCCAATCAACTCGCGTGCAATTTCCATCGCTTCACGATTGTCCGGAGTATCGACAAAAACAGGCTGGACCCACGTGCCGCCGGGATACGGGTCAGCGCCAAATCGGATAACCCCAAGATTCCGCATCAAAGCGTATTGACGTTCGTGAGAGCTGTGCGGCGCCAGCTTCCCCCTCCCCGGATCAAGCAGCGCAGAGATGATCGCAAGTGCACTTGAGACATTGGTGGAGCCACCGAACTGTTGACCGCACCTCACACATGCAACGATTGCCAGCGCCTTGTCCAGGACCGGCTTTCGCTCTGTGAGCAACTCCCGATCCAGAGTGTAGGGAAGGACGGCAAAGGACATCTCTTTCCCATCCGGCAGCGCAACAGAGGGCGCAGAAATGAGTCCACGGGCGACAGCATCTGTGAGCATTGGATAGGTCCCTGCCGTAATGGGGAGGCCCTGATGCCCATGCAGTTTCTCAAACTCGTCCTGCATCTGGGCACTTCCGTGTTCCACTAGAAGCCCATTCAAGACTGACGGATTCTCAAATGCCGAGAAGGGGGAGTAAAGGATGTCTCCGTCGAGCGTCGACTCAACCTTGAGGATGCTGGAGTCGCGCCCCAGCATGACGATATCGTCAGGATGTGAATCGATGCCAACTTCCGAAGCAAGCGACTCAACCGGAACCGGACCCTTGGCCAGGCGTCGCACAACGGCGAGCATTTCCTCCTCGATCTGCCGAGGACGACTCTCTCGCCATGCCAACCCAAGGTCCTCGTAGAGCGTCCGGTAGACGGGCACGTTCTCGGTGAGTCCGACAGGCTCGCCTCGGTTGTTGCGGACAAGATCGACAAAGCCAGCGGTCTCGAGGACCTCCAACACTTGCTCGAACGAGGACGGGGCCACGTCGAGCTCCCTAACCGCTATCACCTGTAGCGCGGACACATCCTGGACCACTTCGCGCCCTCGGATCAGGGAAGCGACGTCAGCAGCGCTGCCGACCAGCCGAGTCTTCGTTAGCGGGACCAAGGCCGGTGAGTGCGGGTCCATGTTGCGCAGCCCTTGATGGACATCCTGGCTCCTGAGCCCAGCCTCATAGTTCTCCATCGAACCCCCTACCGATCAGGCACTCGCGCCGAAAGCGCACCTAGACCTCGCAGCCCCGCGCGCCGGAGAGTTGACCACCCACAGCGGCCCGGGCTTCACGCCGCTCCTACAGCTGATTGTAGAGATCACGCCAGAGCTATGTCTCGCAGTAGATCGCTCTCAGTCGCATGCACTTGAGTCCCCGCCGGCCAAGCGTGACCTGCCTCCCACACACTGCGCCGCCGCCGGCTCCCAGCTCAGGTCCCGGCCAGCTACTCGCACTGCCCGTCGATGCTGTGTTGGCTGCGCAACCGGAACGAGGGGACATCCTTCGTGTCTTTCCAACTCGGTGAGGTGGCCAACGTGGCGACCCTACCCTGAACGTGACGGCGCGATATTCAAGCTCCACCGGACCAAGATCACGGTCCTCCTCGCCATACCGGGCGATGGGCTCGAAAGCCGTCAATCTCCAGACGAGTTAGTACCTGGAGGTCCATTCTGAACGCATGACCCTGTCCAACGCCTCTGCGGCCCCACCCGCCATGACGAAGATCACCGCAGTGACGCGGCGTGACATTTTTGACTACCTGCGCAGTACCGGCACCCCGTGGTGGGGGCGACTCGACGACGAGATCGCGTTCCTGGAGCGTCTCTACAAACTGGACGAGTTGCCGTCGACCGACAGCCGGTTCACCACTGCACGCGGCGACATAGCTCAGCACCGGCTCAACAACGACGACTGGGACGACGACTGGATCTTCACGGATCCACGCCTGGGACTCCGATCCGGTCCGGACGAGGTACTGCTCGCCTTCCTCGTGGAGGCCCTGCACCCGGAAGTGCTTTCCGACGTCGACCAAGCCTCACGGCACGTCGATCAACTGAACCGCATCTTGGAACCCGATGGCTGGGCACTTCGCGCTTACCAGTTCCTGTCAGGCCGGCCGATCTACTCACCTGTCCGGGTACAGGCTGCCGGCCTGCTGGTGTCGTTGCCCTTGAACGACGATGACGCGGGCAAGCTCGACCTCGTTCTCGGCCAGGTCTACAGCCTCCTCGACTGCGACGGGCAGGAGGCCGCCCGCGACCTCCTGCCCAAGACCAGACTCACGTTGCGTCGCGACGGCGGCTTCTACCACCCCATGCCGGGCGACAACTGGACTGCCAGCACGTACGAAGCCGTCCTCACCGTCGACCGCCCACTCATCCCCGCGTTCACGCCAGCGGTGGCCGAGGCGACCTGGCACCAATTGGGAGCAGTACTCGCACGGCTCGGACGCGAAGACGTGCAGTCGCTCGTGATCGAAGGCGATATGGGGCCGATGCCCTACATCCCGCACGACTGGAGAGGCCGCGCGGTCACACCGGCTTCCCCCGTGATCCGCGGCGCCCGCCTCAACTTCGCTTCCACCGACTTCGACGTTGTGCGCCAGGACTTCTCCGACCTTGAGATCCGCTCCGCTGCGGACGGCGGCTTCCACTACCTCTACGACACGCGGGCGAACAGGCCGGTCACCGACTTCGTGCTCGACGACCGACCCCAAGTAGCGACGCTGTGCAACGTCACCATCATCAGGAAGGGCGATATCTACTCCCCCCGAATCAAGCTGTGGAAGAAGGACAAGAGCAAAGCCGAGAAGGCAGCGGCCATGGAGGTCATTCCCGGCACCGAGAGCACACAGCTCATCAAGGCGGTCGTCGACACCAGCGACGCCCACGAGAACTTCTGGAAGGTCATCAACTTCCTCCAAGGGTGCACCGGGCTCCACACCCCGGGCAGTCGTGCCGGTCTGGCTGTCGGCGATGCCGATCAGCTCGCCGAAGTTCTGACCGGCCAGGACCGGACTATGCTCCTGCAAGCGCTCAAGACCGCCATCGGTGGTTCGCTCACCGAAGAAGACATCCGCCTCATCAGCAACCGCAAGATCCAGCTCCAGCGCTTCGACCGGCTGCTGAACGACCCTGAATATTTTCAGGAGGAGAAGGACCGAACCGCCAAGTCCAGCGAAGCGCTCTGGCAGGACTACTTCGAAGGAAATTCCTGGATCTTCGGCTACGGTCTCAACCTCGTCGCCTGCGAGACCCTCGATGACGGCAAGCTGGAACGCATCACCACCGGGGCCAACATCTTCACCGGAGCCGGCAAGCGGATCGACGCGATCATGCGCTCCAAAGGTTTCATCAGCAGCATGCTGTTCTGCGAGATCAAGACCCATGAAACGCCACTGCTCGCCAAGACCCTCTACCGCACCCCGGACGTCTACCAGGTCTCGACGGAACTCGGAGGCGGAGTCGCCCAAGTGCAGAAGACCGTCCACAAAGCCCAACGGCTGATATCCAAGGAACTGACCCGGCTCTACCAGGCTGACGGCACCCCGACCGGTACCGAACTCTCGACCACCAAACCCCGCCAGGTCCTCGTGATCGGCAGCCTGGCCGAATTCAAACACAACGGCGAGGTCAACCCAGAAAAGCTCAGCTCCTTCGAACTCTACCGATCCTCCGTCCAAGGCATCGAGGTCATTACGTTCGACGAACTCTACGACCGAGCATGCTTCATCGTGGCGGACCAGTAGGACTCTGTCGCCCCCTCGCGGCCAGGGAGGGCTCGCACTTCGGTAGCTCTCCGTAGGCCGCACAACGAGCAAGCGGCGCGACCTCTCATCACCACCCGACACTTTCCGGTGTCCCTCATTCGTTGAGGCCGCCGCGTGTGCACTGGTTGTGAAATGATCTTCCTTGAGAGTCATTTTTCCGCAGATCAGAGGCGCGTTCGATCAGAACTACGACCTGTAGGACCCTCTCTGACCTGCGGAAACGCAGTGTGATCGCTCATCGTTTCCGCAGGTCGGACACCCTTCTGACCTGCGGAAACGCTGTCTTCGGACCCGCCGTCGGACATCCGGTGGCTCGCGATGTGAAATCGGAGTGAAACGGAGCACGAGACCGCAGACCGCCGAGCCCAACAGCTTCTCCCGCGCATGGCCGACAGACGGCCCTCGCCGGACGGCAATCGGTCAGCTGCCGGCGGGCCGTACGTCGTCCCGGTGTCCCGCTGCGTGGAGGGAGCCGAGGAGTGCGAGGGAGTCGGTGTCGGTGCTGCCCGGCGCCGTGGTGCCGACGAGGAGGTACTGGCCGTCGGCGCCCTGCACGTCGAACGCCTGGTAGGTGAGGGTGATGCGGCCGACGTCGGGATGGTTGAAGACCTTGGTCTTGCGGCCCAGGCCGCTGACGCTGTGGTCGCGCCACAGGGCGGCGAACTCCGGGCTGTCGGTGATCAGTTCGCGCACCATGGCGGCGAGCTCGGGGTCGTGGCGGTCGTGTCCGGCGGCCAGGCGCAGTGCTTCGACGGTGTCGCGGGCGACGCTGTGCCAGTCCGCGAAGAGTTCGCGGGCGGCCGGGTCGTGGAAGAGGGAGCGCACCATGCGGCGCGGGTCGGCCAGGGGTGAGAGCAGGGCGTCGGCGAGGGAGTTGGAGGCGAGGACGTCCAAGCGGCGGTTGATGACGTAGGCCACGGCCGTGGGGAAGGCGTCCATGAGCTGGAGGAGGGCGGGGTGCACCTGGTCGTGCGAGTGGGCGGGCGCCGACTTGGGTAGCAGGCCGGCCAGGCGGTAGGCGTGCCAGCGGGCGTCGGTGCCAAGGCGCAGGGCGCCGGCGATGGCGTCGATCACCTGGCCGGAGGGGTTGGTCTCGCGGCCCTGTTCCAGGCGGGCGTAGTAGTCGGCGCTGACGCCGGCCAGAACGGCGACTTCTTCGCGCCGCAGGCCCGCGACCCGGCGGGAGCCGGAGGTGGGCAGGCCCACGTCGGCGGGCGTCACCCGGGAGCGGCGTGCCCTTAGGAACGCGCCCAGCTCGTGGCCACTCATGCTCGCATCGTACGCCGCCCAGGCCACCGGCTCGCCGGGGCGGCTCGCACCGGTCGTGGCGCGGATTCGGGCGTCTGTTCCTGGGTGTGGCACTCCTAGGCAGGCCCGGCCTTCCTGGTGGCCTGTGCGGTGCCGATAGTCGATGGTGTGCCGGTCCGCGGCCTTGGGGCACCGGGCCGGACGTCCGCCCCGAAGGCGGGCACACACCAGCGATCGTCGTGCCAGGAGAACCACCATGGACGCCAGTGCCTTCACCGACTTCACCATGACCATCGCCGGCCGGGCGGTGCCGGGTGCGGCGTCCTACGAGGTCCTCGACCCGGCTGACGAGACGGTCGTGGCCAGGGCGCCGGTCTGCTCGCCCGAGCAGCTCGACCAGGCGGTGGCGGCGGCCAGGGCAGCCCTGCCCGGTTGGTCGGCGACGCCGTTGGAGGAGCGGCGCAGGCTCGTGCTGGCGGTCGCCGACACGGTCGAGGCGCACCTGGAACCCCTCAAGTGGCTCCTGACCCGGGAGCAGGGCAAGTCGTTGGACGACGCCGCCGCGGAGATCCTCGGGTTCGGGTACTGGCTGCGGGGGACGGCGTCGCTGTCGCTGCCGGAGACGGTGAACGAGGACAGCGCGGAGCGGCTCTCGGTGACCCGCCGGGTGCCGCTGGGGGTGGTGGGCGCGATCGTTCCGTGGAACTACCCGCTGGGCAACGCGGGGTTCAAACTCGCCCCGGCGCTGCTGGCGGGCAACACGGTGGTGTGGAAGCCGTCCCCGTCCACCCCGCTGGTCACCCTGAAGGTCGGCGAGCTGCTGTGCGAGGTCCTGCCGCCCGGTGTCCTGAACGTCGTCTCGGGCGGCGCCGAGCTGGGGCCGTGGATGACCGCGCACCCCGGCATCGACATGATCAGCTACACCGGCTCCACCCGCACCGGCCGCCGGGTGATGGCCGGCGCGGCGCCGACGCTGACCCGGGTGACCCTGGAACTGGGCGGCAACGACGCGGCGATCGTCCTGCCGGACGTCGATGTGCCCGCCGTCGCGGAGAAGCTGTTCTGGGGTGCCTTCGCCAACAGCGGCCAGGTGTGCCTGGCGATCAAGCGGCTGTACGTCCACCGCGACATCCACCAGCCGCTCCTGCGGGCGCTGGCCGCCTATGCCGCCACCGTGCGGGTCGGCCGCGGCACCGAGCCGGGCGTGAGGCTCGGCCCGGTGCAGAACCGCCCGCAGTACGAGCGGGTCCTCGACCTCCTCCAGGACTCCCACGCCCAGGGCCACCGCTTCGCCACCGGCGGCCGGGCCGGAGCGGGGCCGGGCTACTTCGTGGTGCCGACGCTCGTGGACGATCCCCCGGAGTCCTCGCGGATCGTCCAGGAGGAGCAGTTCGGGCCGGTCCTGCCGGTGCTCTCCTTCGACGACGTCGAGGACGCCGTCGCCCGGGCGAACGCGAGCGAGTACGGCCTCGGCGCCTCCGTCTGGTCGTCCGACCCGCGGGCGGCCCTGGCCGTCGGACGGCGCCTGCGGGCCGGCACGGTGTGGATCAACGAGGTCCAGCACCTCACCCCGCTCGTCACCTTCGCGGGCCACAAGCAGTCCGGGCTCGGCTCGGAGAGCGGCGCCGAGGGCCTGCTCGAATACACCGCGCCCCAGACCTTCACCCTCCGCCACGCCGCTGCGGCCTCGGCCTGAGACCCGGGCGTGGACCGACGACGAAGGAGGCCGGCGATGCCGACCGAACAGCAGGTCAACGACTGGGTCCAGGCGTACGTGCGGGCCTGGCGCAGCAACGCGCCCGAGGACATCGCGGCCCTGTTCTCCGCCGACGCAGAGTACCACGAGTGGCCGTATGAGACCGACTGGATCGGCCGCGAGGAGATCGTGAAGGGCTGGCAGTCCCGCCAGGCCTGGCAGCAGGGCGGCTGGGACTTCGAATGGTCCATTCTCATGATCAACGGGGACACGGCCGCGATCAAGGGCACCGGCGCCTACGAGGAGCTCGGCACCTTCGCCAACCTCTGGACGGTGACCTTCGACGACCACGGCAGCTGCGTGATGTTCCGGATGTGGAACAACCAGGTCTGACGCGGCGCGGACAGCAAGCGGCACGGGCCGCCGGCCGGCGGCCCGTGCCGGGATTCGGAAGACACGATGAGCGAGACGATGGTCGACTACGCGCAGTTCAGGGCCCTGGGCCCCTTCATGGAACTGGTCGAGGAGTCACTGGCCGGTCTGACCGACGGCGAGCACTACTTCGACCTGTTCGCGGACGACGTCGTCATGGAGTTCCTCTACGCGCCCCCGGGCACACCGCCCGCGCTGCACGGACGCCAGGCGATCATCGACTCGTTCCGCGGGTACGGGCGCATCATCGCCCTGGAGCGCATGAGCGATTCCAAGGTCTACCCGACCACCACCCCGGACGTGGTGATCCTGGAGTACGCCGGCCACGGCACCGGGGTCGCCACCGGCAGGCCCTACCACCAGCGCTACGTCTCGATCGTGACGATCCGACAGCGGCGGATCGTCCACTGGCGGGACTACTCCAACCCCCTGGTCGTCATCGACACGATCGGTGGTGCGCAGGAGATGACGAAGGCCATGTTTCCCAGTGCCTGACCACACCGGTGGCCCCGGCTGCCGTGGCGGCCGGGGCCCGTCCCCGATTCACTGCGGTGGAGCGAAGTGGCCGTCGACGGCCGTCCACCCGCCGTCGACGGTGAGCACGCCGGCGGTCACGTAGCTCGCGGCGTCCGAGGCCAGGAACACCACCGCACCCGCCATCTCCTCGGGCTGCGCCCAGCGGCCCAGCACGGTCTTGGCCGCGTACGAGTCGTAGCGCGCGGGGTCGGACGTGGCCCAGGTCGTCATCGGCGACTCGACCACCCCGGGGGCGAGCGTGTTCACCCGCACGCCGAGCGGGCCGAGTTCGGCGGCCGCCGTGTTCAGCAGGGCCACCAGGGCGGCCTTGGTCGCGGAGTAGATGCCCTGGGCGGGTTCCACGGTGACGGCGCGGATCGAAGAGACGCCGATGATCGAGCCGCGGCCGCGTTCGGCCATCGGGCGGCCGAAGGCGCGCAGGAGGTCGAAGGGCGCGCGCAGGTTGAGGTCGACGATGTGGTCGAACTCCTCGTCGGCGTAGTCGACCAGGTGCCTGCGGATGTTCGTCGCCGGGGTGAAGACGAGCACGTCGACGTCCCCCAGGTCGGCGGGCGCGGCCCGCACGGCTGCGCGGTCCAGGACGTCCAGCGGGTACGGTTCGCCGCCGGTCGCGGCAGCGGTGGCGGTGGCGGCGGCCAGGTCGCGGTCGGCGCAGACCACCTCCGCGCCGTGGGCGGCGAGGGCGCGCGCGCTCGCGGCGCCGATGCCGCTGCCCGCGCCGATCACCACCGCCCGCCGCCCGTCGAGCCGGAAGAGGTCCGCGGTTGCGGCTGCGGGCCGGGGTGTGGAGTTCGCTGTCATGGATTCTCCCCTCGCGAGAAGGCGCCGAGCACGGTCGACTCGATCATGCGCACCCGCCGGGGGCCGGGGAAGGCCGTGTCTTCCTCGGTGCACCGCACCCGGGAACAGGCGGTGAGGCCCCGGGCGGTGGGCCGTCGGGCCGTCGGGCGGTGCGCGCTCGGGCCGCGTGCGCGGGCCGGTGGGCCCGCCGGAAATCCCACCCCAAAGCGAAACGACCGTTTGCGCTATGAGGTGGCGAATGCTACCGTCGACGTGAAACGGAAACGTTCGTTTCCGCTTGGTGTGCTGCTGCTCGGAGTCCTCCGGCGGCCGCCCTCCTGTACGGCGAGGAGCGTGTCATGACCGCCTTACCGCTTGTCGAACCCCTTCCCTGCCAGACCGCTGTGCTGATCGTCGGGGCCGGTCCTGCCGGTCTGGCGCTGGCGGTGAGCCTGCGCCAGCTGGGCGTGGACCATGTCTTGATCGACCGGGGCGCCGGGATCGGCCCCGGCAGCCGGGCGGCGGCCGTCCAGCCCCGCACCCTGGAGTACCTGGACCGGATCGGGGTCGGCGCCCCGCTCGTCCGGGCCGGGACGAAGGCGCGGGGGTTCAGCCTCCACGACCGTGACCGGACGCTCCTGCGGGCCTGCTACGACCAGTTGGACACCCCCCACCCGTACATGCTGCTCGCCTCCCAGCAGAGGACCGAGGAGCACCTGCTCGCGCGGCTGGAGGAGCTGGGCGGCGCCGTGCACCGCAACCACCGCCTGCTGGGCATCACTCCCGACCGTCCCGGCGTGAGCGCGACGGTCGCCGGTCCGGACGGGGTGCTGCGTGCCGTCTCCGCCCGCTACCTCATCGGCTGCGACGGCCTGCACAGTACGGTGCGCACGGCGGCGGGCATCACCTTCCCCGGCACCGCGCGGGAGCAGCTGTTCGCGCTCGCCGACGTCCGCCTCAAGGCCGGCACGCGGGCCGCGGACTGCGAGGACCCCACGTTCTTCCTCTCCTCGGCGGGCATGCTGCTGCTCTCCCCGCTCGCCGGCGGCCTGCACCGGCTGGTCGCCCCCGCCGCTGCCGGATCGGCCGCGCCGTGCGCGGCGGACGTCGAGCGGCTGCTGGCCGAGCGCGGTCCCGCACAAGGGGCGGCGCGGGTCGCCGAGGTGGTCGCCGCCTCGACGTACCGGGTGCAGGAGAGGGTCGCCGAGTCGTTTCGCGCCGGGCCCGTCCTGCTGGTCGGCGACGCCGCCCACACCCACAGCCCCGCCGGCGGGCAGGGCATGAACACCGGCATCCAGGACGCCGGGAACCTGGCCTGGAAGCTGCACGCCGTCCTGAGCGGGACGGCACCGGAGGAACTGCTGGACAGCTACCACCGGGAACGGCACCCCGTCGCCCGCGCACTCGTCTCCTTCACCGCCCGCTTCGCCGAGGCCGCCGCCCTGACCGACCCGGCCGCCTGCACGCGGCGCAACGCCCTGCTGTCCGCCGCCGCCGGCACCCCGGGCACCACCGGCTGGATCGCCGCCAAGCTCGCCCAGCTCGACATCGGCTACACCGACCGGCCCGACCTCGACACCCCGCGCCCCGGCACCCGGGTCAGCCCGCGGCTCGTCCCCCCGGACGGCCTGCACTGGACCCTGGCCCTGCCCGGCACACCCACCGCAGCGGCCGCCGCCCCCGACACGTCCGCGGTGCACGGCCTCCTGACGGTCCGGCACATCCCCGCGCTGGACACCACCCTGCTGGTCCGCCCGGACGGCTACCTCGCCGCCCACGGCCTGCCGGCCACGCCCGGCGAGGTGGCCGCCCGCCTGGCCGACCACCTTCCCCTCGACCCCTCGGCCTGAAGACCGCACCTTCGAAGGAGTCACGGACATGACCACTGCCGCCTCCCGCCCCACCCTCATCCGCCGGGCCGCCGTCTTCGACGGCACCCGCCTCCACCCCGCCCGCGACGTCCTGATCGAGGGCCCGCTCATCACCGCCGTCGGCGACGCCCTGCCGCTGCCCGAGGACGCGCACCTCGTCGACGGAGCCGGCCGCACCCTGCTCCCCGGCCTGATCGACGCCCACACCCACGCCACCGACACCGGACAGCTCCGCCAGTCCCTGCTGTTCGGGATCACCACCGAACTCGACATGGGCGGCGCACCCGCCACCGCCCGCCGGCTGCGGGCCGCCGCAGGCGACCGGGACGACCTCGCCGACCTGCGCGTCGCCACCACCGGCGCCACCACCCCCGGCGGACACCCCGGCCAGCTGGTCGAGTCCGGCCTGCTCGACCCCTTCCCCACCGTCGCCCGGTGGCAGGACGCCGACGCCTTCGTCGCGGCCCGGGTCGCCGAAGGCGCCGACCACCTCAAGATCTTCATCGAGGACGGCACCGCCATCGGCCACCCGATGCCGCTGATGTCCGCGCGGACCGTCACCGCCCTGGTGCGCGCCGCCCACGAACGCGGCCTGCGCACCATCGCCCACACCCTCACCCGCACCGCCGCCCGCCAGGCCGTCGACTGCGGCGTCGACGGCCTCGCCCACGCCCCCGCCGACGGCCCCAGCAGCGACGACCTGATCGAGGCCGCCGCCGCCCACGGCGTCTTCGTCGTCCCCACCCTGACCGCACTCACCGGCATGACTCCCACCCCGGCCGAGTACGCACTCGCCGACGACCCCCGGCTGCGCCCCTACGCCGAGGCGCGATGGCTCGAAGAGCTCGACCGCATCCGCACCACGAACCCCGCGGAGCGCGTCGGCCCGATCAGCATGGACCCGGCCCACGCAGCCGACGCCGCCCTGCGCATGTTCCGCCTCGGCGTCCCCCTGCTGGCCGGCACCGACGGCACCGGCGGGATGGGCCACCCCACCACCCACGGCATCAGCTACCACGGCGAACTCGCCCTGCTGGTGGCCGCCGGACTCACCCCCGCCCAGGCACTGACCGCCGCCACCGCCGCACCCGCCGACGCCTTCGCCCTCACCGACCGCGGCCGCATCGCCCCCGGGCTGCGCGCCGACCTGCTCCTCGTCGACGGCGACCCCACCCACGACATCACCGCCCTGCGCGCCATCACCCGCCTGTGGCGCCGCGGCACCCCCGTCGACCGCCCCGCCCTCGCCGCCGGCGGCGCCGGTGCCAGTGCCGCTGCCGGTGCCGCTGCCGGTGCCGGTGCCGCTGCCGGTGCCGCTGCCGGTGCCGCAAAGATCGGGAGCTGACGATGAACCCCACCACCGCCCCGCCCTACACCGGTATCCACCACCTCAAGCTGCCCGTCACCGACCTGGAGCGCAGCGCCCGCTGGTACACCGCGGTCCTCGGCGCCCGCCGCGTCGAGGCCCTCGACCACCGCCGCCCCGACGGCACCCTGTTCGCCGTCATCCTCGACACCCCCGGCCTGGACACCCGCCTCGAACTGCGCCTCGACCCGGCCACCTGCACCGCCCTCAACGGCTACGACTTCCTCACCCTCGCCGTCGACGACCGCCCCGCCCTCGACCGCTGGACCGCCCACCTCGACGCACTCGACGTCCTCCACTCGCCGCCGGTCGTCGCTCTCTCGGGCTGGCTCCTCGTCGTCCCCGACCCCGACGGGCTGCGCCTGCGCCTCTACACCAACACCCCCCACGACCTGGGCCCCGAGCACGTCGAGTACGACTCGCCCTGGCTCGCCCCCTCCCACCGGCCACGGCGCCCCGCTCCGTGAACCCCGATCCGTCTCCGGCGGCCCCGGCCCCGGCCCCGGCCGCGGCCGGGGGCAGGCCACCGTACGGCCGGGGCCGCGGGCGGTGAGAGGACACCCGGACGGAAGGCCGGGCTGCGGTCCTCGGCGCTCGGCAACTCCCGGAAGAGGCCGACGAGTTCGCCGCCATCGGGAGAGGGTGCGGCTGTCGCCGCCCGAACGAGCGCCTCCGGGCGCGGCATCCGGTAGTCCCGCCACCGGACCGGCGAACGGCCCGGTCTCATCCCGGCCCGGGGCCCGAACACGAGCTGACGGTTCCGCAGAACCGCTACAGCCCGTCGCCGTCCTGCCCCGGAGGGAATGCCGAGGCGAGGGCCGACAGGCCCTCGACCATGCGGTCCACCGAGACCGGGTCCACCAGGTAGCGGCCGACCAGCAGCCCCGGCATCAGGGACATCAGCACCGACGCCACCGCCTCCGGGTCCGCCTGCGGCCCGAGCCGGCCCTCCTCGCGCCACCGCCCGGCCAGCTCGGCGAGACTGCCGCGCACGTCCAGGTAGAAGGAGCGGGTCCGCTCCGCCAGCTCCGGCCTGCGCAGCGCCTCCCCCCACGCCTGGATGGCGATACGCCGCAGGTCGTCACCCTGCCCCGGCTCACGGTCCCGCAGCTCGGCCACCATCGCGGCCACGACCTGGGCCGGCGACGGGGTGGGACGCTGCTCCAGCAGCCCGCTGAACAGGTCGCGGACCAGGGCCAGGGACTCGTCGGTGGCGGCCAGGATGAGGTCGTCCTTGCTGCGGAAGTACCGGTACACCGCACTGGAGGACATACCGGTCGCGGTGATCACGTCGTCCATCGACGTGGCGTGGAAGCCGTCGCGGGAGAAGCAGCGCCAGGCGCTGGTGAGGATGTGGCGCCGCCGCTCCTCCCGCGTCTCATCACTCAGTCGAGGCATACCCCACACCCTAAACGAAAACGCCTGTTCCCGTTTCAGGCTCGGCGGGGCGGGTGGGCGGGCCGACCACTGGAGGAGGAAGCGCGGTGCCTCCTGGGAGGGGGCGCGGCGGTGGTGAACGTGGCCGCCACGGTCACCGGAGCCCGACCCTCGTGCCACCCGGAGAGCACCATCATGACGACGGACATCACCTTCCCCGGCGCCGGACCGAAGCTCGCCGGCCACCTCCGCACCCCCGCGGGCGAGACCGGCGTGCCCCGCCCCGCGATCGTGCTGGGGCATCCCGGCGGCGGCGTGAAGGAACAGACCGCGGACCCGTACGCGCGGCGCCTGGCCGAGCACGGCCGGCAGCAGGGGGCGGACTCAGGGCTCGATGACGAGGCGTTCGATGAGGTCGTCGCGGAGTGTGAACTGGTAGCGCAGATCGACGGTGCCGCCGGGGAAGTCGCCTTCGAGGTGGTGGGTGGCGATGTAGTGGGTCGCGTCGCTCTGCTGGGCGTTGGTGAGGTGGATGGTGTAGGTGAATTCGGTGGCGGATCGGCCGAGCCACCCCTCGATCTCCTCGGTGCCCTGGTAGGTGTTGCCGTCGTCGATCACCGTGGCTTCGCCGGTGAACGCCGTGACCGCGGTAGCGGTGTCGTGGGCGCGGTGCGCTTTGAGGTAGCGGGTGATCACCTCGGGCAGGGCGTCCGGGGTTCGGGGCTGGTTGTCGTGCATGACGATCCTCGGGGTGTGGCGGGTTCAGACGGTGGGCGGGTTCAGACGGTGGGCGGGTTCAGACGGTGGGGGTGGTGCCGCCGTCGATGACGTGTTCGGCGCCGACGATGGCCGAGGCGCGGTCGGAGACGAGGAAGGCGACGAGCTCGGCGACCTCCTCGGGCCGGTTGGGACGGCCGAGCGGGATGCCGCCCAGGGAGTCCATGAGCCGTCCCAGCGCCGCTTCCTGGGTGATGTCCGCGTCGTGGGCGATCCGGGCGACGAGGTTGTCGGCGGCCGAGGTCTGGACGAAGCCGGGCGAGACGGTGTTGACGCGGACGCCGTACGGGGCGACCTGGTTGGCCAGGCCCTTGCTGTAGGTGGTCAGGGCGGCCTTGGCGGCGGCGTAGGCCAGGGTGCCGTTCCACAGCGGCATGCGGCGCTGGATCGAGGTGACGTGCACGACCGCGCCCTTGCCCGTGGCGATCATGTGCGGCAGGAGTGCGCGGTCCAGGCGGACGGCGGCCAGCAGGTTCGTGTTCAGCTCCCTGGCCCAGTCGTCCTCGCCGAGCGCCGCGAACCCTCCGGCCGGTGCCTCGGAACCGCCGAGGGTGTTGACCAGGATGTCGACGCCTCCCACGCGGGCGTCCACCTCGGCGGCGACGTGGGCGGCGCCCTGGGCGGTGGACAGGTCGGCGGTGATGAACGCCTTCTCGTCGGCGCCGTCGGGGCGGGTGCGGGCGGTGACCAGCACGGTCGCGCCGGCCTCGGCGAGCCGTCGGGCGATGGCGGCTCCGGTGCCCTTGGTGCCGCCGGTGACCAGAGCGCGTCGGCCTTCGAGGGATTCGCTGATGGATGTGGTCACGGTGTGCTCCGTCCTCGGGTGCGGGCACGCAAAGCACCGCTACCGCTATGACTGCTAGAATAGAAGCCACTTACTTCTACTTTAGCAGTAACTGAGGGGATGGTCGCCGTGGCAAGCCGGATCAGGCTGGAGGACCGGGAGTGCCCGCTGTCCACGACGGTGGAACACGTCGGCGAGTGGTGGACGCTGCTGATCCTCCACGACGCCTTCGACGGCTACACCCGCTTCGACCAGTTCCAGGAGAGCCTGGGCATCTCCTCCAGCATGCTCACCACCCGGCTGAAGACCCTCGTCGCGGACGGACTCCTGGAGCGCCGGCCCTACCAGACCAACCCCGTGCGCCACGAGTACGTCCTCACCGAACTCGGGCACTCCCTGCGTCCGGTGATCGTCGCCCTGGCCGCATGGGGCAACTCCCGTCTCACACCGGCCGAGCGCAGCATGATCCTCATCGACGCGCGCAGCGGCGAGGAGGTCGAGCCCGTCGTCGTCGACGCCAGGACCGGCCGCCGACTCGACGACAGCGGCACCTATGTCTTCACCGCGGGTCCCGCAGCGAGCGACGCGATGCGCAACCGCTACGCGACACGGCAGGCCATCCCCGCGAACGAGGTGTAAGGCTGCTCGACAGACCTGAGCCGGGCCGGGAAGGGCCGTACCCGATCCACCAGGCCGCAACGACTCGTCGTGCAGATCGGCTTCGAGTCACAGGAGGCCATGGCCGAGGCGCTCTCGACCGACGCGTACAAGAAGGCCCACGAGCTGCGCGAGCAGTACATGCGCGAAACCTCCTTCGGCGTCCACTCGGCACGCCTCGACGAGACCGTCGCCCTCATGTGCGACCGGACGGCAGCCGGCTTGCCCCGGCCGGTCCGTGCACCGCCGGTCAGAAGATGGACCAGCCGGTGTGGGTGGTGAGGGCGTCGAGCGCGGTGATGCCCGCGATCGAGTTGCCGTGACCGTCGAGGGCCGGCCCCCAGGTGCAGAGCGTTCCGCGCCCCGGGATGACGGCCAGTATGCCGCCGCCGATGCCGCTCTTGGCGGGCAGGCCGACGCGGTGGGCGAACTCGCCCGCGGCGTCGTAGGTGCCGCCGATCAGCATGACGGCGTTGATGCGCTTGGCCTCGCTGCGGGTGAGCAGCCGGGTGCCGTCGGCCCGGAGGCCGTGCCTGGCCAGGAACCCTGCGGCGAGGGCGAGGTCGCGGCAGCTCATGGTGAGGGCGCATTGCCAGAAGTAGTGGTCGAGGACGTCCGGGACGGGGTTGTCGAGGCGGCCGTGGTCGGCCAGCAGGTGGGCGAGCGCGGCGTTGCGGTGTCCGTGCTGGCTCTCGCTCCAGGCGACCTGGGCGTCGAAGTCGATGCGGGGGTTGCCGCTCTCGGTGCGGAGGAACTCCCGCAGGGTGCCCCGGGAATCCCCGGTGAGGGTGAGCAGCCGGTCGGTGATCACCAGTGCGCCGGCGTTGACGAACGGGTTGCGCGGGATCGCGTTCTCCCGCTCCAGCTGGGCGAGGGAGTTGAAGGGTGACCCGGAGGGCTCCTTCCCCACCCGGGTCCACAACGAATCGCCGTCAACGGCCAGGACCAGGGCGAGGGTGAACACCTTGGAGATGGACTGGATGGAGAACGGGACCTGCCACTCCCCGGTACCGCGCGGCGGTTTGCGGGTGTGGGTGTCCGCGATCGCGAGGCCGAACCGGTGGGGGTCGACGGCGGCGAGGGCCGGGATGTACTGGGCGACGGTTCCCTCGGCCAGGACGGGGAGCACTGCGTCGTTGATGCGTGCGAACAGGTTCTCGTAGTCCATGCCGATCCCCCTCCGCGGGCGGGACTCCGTTGTCCGGCCCGGAATCAGCATGCGCCGGGGCGCTCGCGGGGGGAAGAGCACCCGGAGCGGAGAGGAGGGGTCCGATTACCCGCTATGGCGGCACTCCACGGAACCGTCATGAAGTGCATGGGCCGCACCTACCGGGTGACCGTGCCGGACACGGCCACGGCGTTCACCATCACCGACGTCACGGACATCACCCGCCCCGCCCTACTAGGGATCAGCCAGACGGCAAGGGCGGCCGAGAAGTGATCGGGTTGATAGTTGGCGACAACGAGACCGAGCTGATCCGGGCCGAGTTCCTTCGCTCTGGCCGAGCGCGGCCTGACAGGGGTCCTGGTCATCGGCGACCTGGCTCACTTGGGTCAGCGATCGCACCGATGGAGGGCATGGCGCAGAAGATCGATGCAGTGCGCCTGGTACCGCTGCAGGCCGCGGTCCCCGGGACATCAGTGGTTGACTGTCGGACTGAGCCAACCAGAAGCGCTGGCGCGATTCGTCGAGCGCGTCGAGCAGATTCGGAACGAGCAACGCCGGCGCCAGCAACAGCTCGACCGACCTGCGGGCGGCCAGACCCTCGAACCCGGCGAGTAGACACCGGTTGGCTCGGTCGGGGGTCCGCCGCGGCGCCCCATGGCGAGTAACCGATGCGATCTCTCTGTCGCAACTCGGCACTTCTCAGCACCTCGTGCCCTTGAGGCGCCGTGACGATCCGACGTGTCCGGTGCGAAGGCTGCGGGAAACAAGGGGCCCCGGGTGGACTCATCCGGTGCCGGTGTCCGGCTCGTTGCCATGCGCGTCCGGGCCTGGCGTCTGGGGGACTGCGAGTTCCTGTCGCACCCGGCGCCAGGCCCGGATGAGTTCGGGCAGTTTGGCCAGCACCTCGCGGATCTGGGCGAGCACGAGCATGACGCATCCGAAGGCCGCGAGGATGCCGATGGTGATTCCGTCCCAGTTCACCGCGGCACGTCCGCTTCCGGGTCGAACACGCCCCGGCGGCAGAGCCAGTCGAGCGCGTCCGCGCCCAGTCGGTCCGGTGCTTCCCGGAGTGCGGCGTCGACGGCTGCGAGGTCGTGCAGCGTACCGGGCGCGTCCGTACGGTCCAGTGCGCTGATTCTCTGCAGGGCGGTGGCCGCGATGGCGGGCCAGCCCGGCATGCCGAAGTGGCCCGAGGCCTTGACCGCGGCCGACATCGCCCGGTGCATCAGCGCAACCCGCCAGCCCAGTTCCTTCATCTGCTTGCCGGTGAACCAGATCCGGTTGTCGACGTCCTGGCGGAACTCCTCGGTGGGCTCTCCACAGGCCAGGAGGGTGAAGGAGGAACCGCCCGCCCACCGCAGCCGCACGTCGGAGGCGATCGCCTGGAACGCGAGCAGTTCCTCCGGGCCGCCGTCCCGGGCGGCGAGCAGGGTCGCGCGGGCCGCCCGGTAGAGGTCGACGCTCTGGGCGAAGACCTCGCCGTCGGACGGCCCGGTGGCGGCCGCGAGGATCGCGTCCAGCGGGCCGTCGCGCCAGACGTCGGCCACCAGTCCGACCGCGGCTGCGTCGACGAGGACCTCGGTGTTCTCGTGGTCGAGCCCGAAGTACGCCAGCACCTGCCCGTACTTGTGCACCAGTTCGTCCGGGTCGCCGTCGAAGCCGGTGAGCGGCTCCTCCTCGACCGGCGGTCGGCGCGGTGGCGGCGGGAGGTCGTCGGGGCGTTCCAGCTCGATGCCGTGGCGGGCCAAGTCCTCGAAGACGGCGTCCGGTCCGCAGTCGATGTGTTCGCTGTCGTGGCGGCCGGAGCAGGACTCCGGGCACTCCATCTCCGCGCAGACCTCCGGTTCCGGCAGTGCGGCTTCGTTGATCAGGTGGTAGACGAGGCGTCGCGCCACGGCCTCACGGGCGGAGATCATCTCCAGCGAGAGCCGGAAGCCCGCCTCCCGGAGCTCCTCGTCCGCCGACTCCGAACCGGGCGGCCGGGAAGCCTGCTCGATGGTCCAGGAGTGCGCCGACTCCAGCGACACCAACAACCATGCCAGTTCGAGCGGTTCGACGTCGTCGTCCTCGGCGAGACCTGTCACGGCCTCCGCGGCCCGCCTCACGTGTTCGAGGGAGGCCAGGTGGCGGAGGCGGATCGCGGTCCAGGCCGCCGACTGTGCGTGTGCCAGGTCGGCCTCCTCGACGAGCTCGCTGTCGCGAAGCCGGCGGGCCCGCTTCACCAGCCGGGTCAGGCACTCCCGGCACCCGAACAGACCTGTGGTCGGAGTCGGCCCGAGCGGGACGACCACCCGGCCGCCGAACGGCTGGTCGCACAAACAGCAGTCCAATGCAGCTACTTGACGCGATGTGGGCACCAGCGGCAGGGCGGAGCGGATTGTGGCCCGGGCATAGGCGGGAATGTGCACAGGTGTGGCTCCTCAGGGACAGGACGCGGCCGCGGTCCGGCGCGTACGCCCATCCTCGACACTGACGCCAACAGCCTGTCACCATTCTGACAGTCACTCCCCGAGAAGTCTGGCAAAACCTGACAGCCACCGAAGCAGGATCGGGCGGTCGTCGGGCATCCGACCCAGGAAGGCGGTCTGTCGAGCCGTGGCAGCCACTCCACCTCACCAACCGACCGGCGCGCACCAGGAGTTGATCCGCTCCTTGCAGGAACTGCAGCGTGCGGCCGGGCAATTGAGTTCGCGCAGGATCAGCGCACTGATCGCGAACCGGCCCGACCTCCCGGGCTGCCCCAGCCACGAAGGCGTCCGCACCGCCCTCAACGGTCTCCACGTACCGAAGTGGGACACCGTCCGGGCGATCGTCGCGGTGCTGGCCGACCAGTGCGACCCGCCCAGGGACCCGCAGGGCGAGGTCAGGCGGTTCGAGCGTCTGTGGCGGGCGGTGCACACGGGCGAAGCGGGCACCATGAGGTCCGCCCGGGAGCTGACCCTGCACGGCTGGGGCGGCGAGAACGGTGAGTGGACACCGGAGCTGGTCGCCGGAATGGTGCTGAATCCGTTCAACGCCGTCGAGATCCACCCGTCCCTCGCCGTCCCGCACGAGCCCCTGCTGACAGAGGACGACTGGGTCAGCTCCGGCGTCCGGCTCATCGAGGAGCACGGCGCGGAGTTCGCCCTGCGCGCACTGCTGCGCATCCTCAAGGGCGACTACATTGGGGCCGAGAGCGGCTCGCCCTACGGCTACCAGGACCCGGACTACGAGGCGCTGGAGATGCACCTCGGCTTCCGCTACGGCTGCCAGGAGATCGTCCGGCGCCTGCGC
This sequence comes from Streptomyces sp. 1114.5, assembly GCF_003635085.1. Classification (NCBI taxonomy): domain Bacteria; kingdom Bacillati; phylum Actinomycetota; class Actinomycetes; order Kitasatosporales; family Streptomycetaceae; genus Streptomyces; species Streptomyces sp. 1114.5. Next base: position 3,041,685 of record NZ_RBXE01000001.1, on the reverse strand, counting down.
GCGGAGCCGAACCTGCTCCCGGCCTCGATCCGGGCCATGCATGCCGACGACACGATGAACCGCGAGGACCGCATCGAGATGCTGCGCGCCGAGGCCGATCACAGCCTGCTCCGCGAGGTGATGACCCTGACCCCGGACACCTGGGACGAGATCTCCGAGGAGGCCCAGCACCAGGTCTTCGGCTACCTCGTGAAGAGCATGATCCCAGTCGGCCGGCCCGGCCAGTCCCCGTCGGAGCGCTTTCTGATCACCTGGCGTATCCCAGAAAGCCGCAGCGAGTAGGCGCTGTGTGCACCCGGACGCGCGGGGCCTCCGGTGGCTTCGACCCGAAGAGGCGGTGTGCCGCCTGCGAGCCGTTGTACGGGACAGGGCCCGGCGCCGGGTGGCGGCGGGCCCTGTCGTGCGCCTGCAGGGGTGGGTCAGTACGGGCCGGGGCCGTGGGGCGTGCGGTAGTGGTCCGGGGCCTGGGCCGGGTACGTGGGCGCGGTGGGGGGCGGGGGCCAGGTGGCGGCGGGGACGGTCTGCAGGGCCGGGGCGGGCTCGGGGGTAGCCGGGGCGGCCGGGGCGGGCAGGGGTTCGGCGGCGCGGAGCTGGTCGATGCTGTCGGTCATGCCGCGCTTGAGCAGTGGGGTCAGCGGCTTCTCGATGAGCCGGTGGACCAGCCAGGAGGCGACCAGCATGCCGGTGGTGACGATGCCGACCGCGACCCAGGGCTTGGTGCCGTGGTCGTAGAGGGCGCGCAGGGCCGTCCAGCCCATGGTCTCGTGCAGGAGGTAGAGCGGGTAGGTGAGCGCTCCGGCGAAGGTGAGCCAGCGCCACTGGATCCGCGAGGCCCAGCCCAGCGCCACCACGATGATCACCAGATAGGAGAGGGTGGTCAGCAGGACGGCCGGCCAGGTCGGCAGGTCGGGTTGGCCGAGGTAGGGGTTCACGTCGTGCTGGTGCTGGATCGTGTAGAGGACGGAGAGGATCCAGCTGATCCCGACGATGCCGAAGAGCATCAGGTTGGGGCCGTACCGGTGGACCAGGTAGAGCGCGAGTCCGGCGACGAAGAACGAGGAGACCTCGGACATCGCGAAGAACTGCAGCACCGGCCACTTGGTGCTGGTCGCGACGATGCCCGCGACCGTCCAGATCGAGCAGAAGGCGACGATCCGGCGGTAGGTCACGCCCTTCCACACGACGATGGCGAAGAGCAGGTAGAAGCGCAGCTCGATCCAGAGCGTCCAGTAGACGGCGTCGACGTCCGGGATGCCCAGGCCGCCGTGGAACATCGTGAGGTTGGCGAGGACCTGCTCCGAGGCGAGCGGGCGGCGCACGACCGGCCACATCGTCACGACCGCGGTGGCTGCCAGGACGGCGAACCAGTACGCCGGGTAGAGCCGGATGACGCGGGAGCGGACGAAGTCGCCCACCGGGCGGCCCCAGCTGCTCATGCAGATCACGAAGCCGCTGATGACGAAGAAGAGGCAGATGCCCGTCCACATGTACCCACCCGGCACGGAGGCCCGGTGGAACACCTCGTGGACCGGCTTGCCCCAGGCGCTGTCGTCCGGCTTGGTGCCGCCGCCGTATCCGACGTAGTGGTGGAAGACCACCATCAGCGCTGCCAGGATGCGCAGTCCGTCCAGCACGGCGAGGCGGCCGCCCCTGCCGGATTTGCGGCGGCCCGAGGATCCTGGTCGTTGCCTGGGGAAAATGCTCACGGCAGAAGATAGCGCACACACGGTCAGCCGACTACGACGGGCTTGGTCTTGACGGCCCTGGCTCTGGCGTTACGGGGTGCCCGGGGTGTAAGGCGCGTCGGTGGGGCGGAGGGCGCCCGAGACCTCCGAGGTGTCCGGGGTGAGGGCGAGGACGGCGAGGTCGTCGGCGAGGAGGCCGGCGTAGTGGCGGACGTCCTGGGCGAGGAAGGAGACCAGGCGGTCGGGTTCGGTGGTGCCGAGGGCGGCGAGGCGGGGGGCGAGGGGGTAGAAGGCGCCGGCGGGGTCGCGGGCCTCGCTGACGCCGTCGGTGTAGAGCAGGACGGTGTGGCCCGGGGGCAGGGCGACGGCGGTCGGTTTGCCGCGTTCCTCGGCGGGGCCGAGGTGGCCGAGGCCCAGGGGGAGCTCGTCGGCGCAGGGCACCGGGGAGATCGCGTCCCCGGAGAGCAGCAGCGGGGTGGTGTGGCCGCGGTTGACGATCTCCACGCAGTCGGAGCCCGGCCGGTACTGGAGCAGGACGGCGGTGGCGAACAGTTCGTCGTCGCCGCGGTCGGCGGCGTCGCGCAGGACGGTGCGGTCCAGCTGGTCGGCGAGGTCGACCAGGCCGGGGGTGTCGTGGGCGGCCGCCCGGAAGGCGCCGAGGACGTCGGCGACGGTGCGGACGGCCCCGAGGCCCTTGCCCCGGACGTCCCCGAGCAGCACCCGGACGCCGAAGCGGGTGTCGCAGACCTCGTACAGGTCGCCGCCGACCAGCACCTCGGCCTGCGCCGAGCGGTAGAGGCCGGCCACCCGCAGCCCGCCGGTCCGCTCGGGCACCGGGCGCAGGACGGTGCGCTGCAGGGTCTCGGCGACCGTACGGGCCTGGAGCAGGTTGCGGTTCTGCCGGGTGCGCTGCCAGGACAGGGCGGTGCCCATCACACCGGAGAGCAGGGTGGCGATGTAGACCCAGACGTGGTGCTGCTCGTTGACGTGGCCGGCGTGCAGGGCCAGGAGGATCTGCAGGGCCAGGGAGCCGACCGTGGCGGCGGCGGTCAGGACCGGGCCGTAGCTGAACGCGGCCACCACGGGCAGCGCGGTCAGCAGGAAGCCGGCGGCCACGGCGTCCGGGACGATCGCCTCGGTGATCAGGTCCAGCAGGAGGAGGACGACGGGGAGCCACGGCACCCAGCGCGGCACCCGGGGCTGCGGCGCGGCAGGGCGCGGCGGGCGGGGTGCGGTGGGCACGGCGGGACCTCCTGGCTGGAGGCGGAGCCTCCTGGCTGGCGGCCGGACCGGGGGGGGGGAAAGCTCCGGGTGTGGCCGGTTTTGTCCCTCCATGCTCTCCTACGAACGGCCCAGCTACGAACGGTCGGACGTCCCGTTCTCCGTACCGGGCCGGCCCCGACACGGACGGTCGGGGGCCGGTCGGCGGACGGTCACCGTACCGAGCGAACGGTCACCATTCCGATGGGAGGGCGACGGGCGGCGGCCTTCAGCGCACGGTCACCGGCAGCGTCTCGAAGCCGCGCAGGACCAGCCGGTCCCGCCGGGTGGGGACGCCGCCCGGGGCAAGCCGCGGGAAGCGGTCCAGCAGGGCGGGCACCGCGACCTCGGCCTCCAGCCGGGCCAGCTGGGAGCCCAGGCAGAAGTGCGGGCCGCCGCCGAAGCTGAGCGGCTGGCTGTCGGTGCGGGTCGGGTCGAACACCCCGGGGTTCCGGTACCGGGCCGGGTCGTGGTTGGCCGCGCCGATCAGCAGGGTCACGCCGCTGCCGGCCGGGATGGGCAGCCCGTCGATGTCCAGGCCGTCCGCGAGCGCCACCCGCCCGGTGGCCTGCACCGGGGAGTCGAAGCGCAGCACCTCGTCGGTGAAGCCGGCCGGGGTGATCGCACCGTTGCGCAGCCCCGCGGCCGCCTCGGGGTGGCGGAACAGCAGGGCGAGGCCGTTGCCGAGCAGGTTGGTGGTGGTCTCGAAGCCGGCCACCAGCAGCAGCACCAGGTTGGCCAGCAGCTCCTGGGCGGACAGCCGCTCATCGTCCTCGGCGGCGATCCGGGCCAGGTCGCTGACCAGGTCGTCCTGCGGCCGGGCCAGCCGTTCGGCGGCCAGCTCGGTGAAGTAGTGGGACAGCTCGTCCGCGGCGCGGTCGGCCACGGTCAGTTCGTCGAGGTCCGCGAGGATCTCCAGGGCGACGGTCAGGTCGGAGGCCAGGCCGCGGAAGCGGTAGCGGTCCTGCTCGGGGACGCCGAGCAGCTCGCAGATCACCCCGACCGGTAGGCGGAAGGCGAAGGCGTCCATGAAGTCCACCGGCGAACCGTCCGCGCCCTGCTCGGCCATCCCGTCCAGCAGCTCGGCGACCGCCTTCTCCACCGCCGGGCGCAGCGCGGCGACCCGGCGCGGGGTGAACACCGAGGCGATCAGGGAGCGCACGCGGGGCTGGTCGGGGGCGTTGCGCTGGAGGATCGAGCGGCCGAAGAGGGCGAGCGAGGAGTGCGCGGTGAACTCCGGCTCCAGGCCGGACATCATCTCGGCGGTGGCGACGCCGAAGGCGGGCGTGCGCAGCGCCTTGTTGACCGCCGCGTAGCCGCTCGCCACGAACATCCCGTCCCCGGCCGGTGTCACCGGGCCGAGCTGCAGCGCCTTCGCGTAGAGCGGGTACGGGTCGGCCCTGACCTCCGTGGTCATCAACTGCTCGATGATCGCCGCGCCGTCCATGCGGTGCTCCCCTCCCGAGATCACGGTCACGCTTCCTGGTGCGTGAACCACCGGCGGGCACGGCGGAGTTCCCGTACGGCGGGGTTCGCGGGCGTTTCCCAGCCCTTTCCCCGGTCGGTTCCCCGGCCGGCTCCCCGGTCGATTCCCCGGTCGATTCCCCGGCCGGCTCCCCGGCCGGCTCCCCGGTCGATTCCCCGGTCCGTTCCCCGGCCGGCTCCCCGGTCGGGTGCCGACCGCTCGGTAGGCTGGGCGGTATGGAGATCTGGATCAACCCGCGTTGCGGCAAGTGCCGGTCGGCGCTCGGCGAGCTGAACGAGGCCGGCGTCGAGTACACCGTGCGGCGCTACCTGGAGGACCCGCCGACCGCGGCCGAGCTGGAGCAGGTGCTGGAGCGCCTGGGCCTGGAGCCCTGGGACATCACCCGCATCGACGAGCAGGTCGCGAAGGACCTGGGGATGAAGGGCTGGCCCCGGGAGGCGGGCGAGCGGGCCCGCTGGATCGCGGCGATGGCCGAGCACCCCATCCTGATCCAGCGCCCGATCATCACCGCGGACGACGGGCACGCCGTCGTGGCCCGCACCCCCGAGGCAGTGAGGTCCGTCCTGCCGTAGGGCCTGCCCGGGGGCGCCGGCCGGTCAGTGGAGCTGGATCGTCTCCACCGGCCGGCCCGGGTGCCAGTTGCGGACCAGCAGGTGCTCGCCCTCCACGGCGGTGTGCACGACCTGGTCGATCTCCAGCCGGAAGGCGTGGAACGGGGTGGGCGGCGGCTCGGGCAGATAGGCGGCGAACGCGGCGAGCTCGGTCTCGTCGGTGATCTCGACCGCCCGGCCGGAGACCTTGGAGTCCCCGCCGGCCATGGTCTCGTCCCCGGGGTGCGCGTGCAGGGCGAACCGGGCGTCGCGCTGGAGGTCGCGCGCCTTGACCGCCCCGTACATCGACCCGAGCCAGAGGTCGGCGCCGACGAACTCGACCTCCGTGCCGCTCACCCGGGGCGAACCGTCCTTGCGCAGCGTCGCCAGGACGTGGTGCTTGTTGGCCTCGAACCGGGCCCGTACCAGGGGCGCCAGATCCGGGGCCGCCTGCTCGAAATCCTGCCAGGTAGCCATGGCGCCAGTCTGGCACCCGGCACCGACAGCCGCCGCGGTACGCCCTTACGCAGCTGCTGCCGCAGGACGCAGGCGCCGCTGTCGTAGGGCGGTGCCACACTGACGGGGTGACCACCACGACCACCTACATAGCGTTCCTGCGGGCCATCAACGTCGGCGGCCGCACGGTGAAGATGGAGCGGCTGCGGGCGCTCTTCGCCGAGCTGGGCCTGGGGAACGTCCGCTCGTACATCCAGACCGGCAACGTCTTCTTCACCACCGAGGAGCCCGCGGACGAACCCACCGCCGGGGCGGCGCGGGCCGCGCTGACCGGGCGGATCGAGGAGCACCTGGAGCGCTCGCTCGGCTACCCGGTGCCGGTGATGCTGCGGACGGTGGACGAGGTGGCCGGGCTGCTCGCCGCCGAGCCGTTCCGGGGCGTGGCGGTGACGCCGGACGTCCGGCTGGTCCTGGCCTTCCTCTCCGAGCCGCTGCCGGCCTCGCTCCCCCTCCCCTTCCGCTCGCCCAAGGGCAACGTCGAGGTGCTGGGCGCCGACCAGGGGGCCGCGTACGTCGTGGTCCGCCAGGACGGCAAGTGGGTCACCGAGGGCATGTTCGGCAAGGCCTACCAGGGGTCGGTCACCTCCCGTTTCCTGCACACCACGGAGAAGATCCTGGCCGCCGCCCGCAAGGCGTGAACAGGCACAGGGCCTGAGCAGCCCGCAGGCTCAAGCATCCGCAAGGCCTGACGACGCACAGGCCTGACGGCCCGTAGGCCTACGGGAACCGTACGGAACCGCGCGCCCGGACGGGGCGTCTGGACTGCCGTGACGTACGAAGCGAGCGCCCGCGCACGGCGTGATCTGGACAGCCCGAGCCGGCCGAGCCGACAATCTGGCCATGACGCCTCCTGAGTTCCCGACCGGTCGGATCCGGCCCTCCGACGCCGAGCGGGAGTTGGCGCTCGGGGTGCTGAAGGACGGCGCGGGCAGCGGGCGGCTCTCGCACGACACCTTCCTCGGCCGGATGGACATCGTCCTGCAGGCCACCAGCCGAGGGGAGTTGGACGCGGCGGTGGCCGGGCTGCCGACCGGCGGGCCGGTCGAGCGCTTCGTGCTGCGCACGGTCGGCCGGGTCTCCGCCTTCGGTGACCGGATGAACCGGGCCTGGCGCACCGAGCGGCTGCCCGGGCTGAGCCTGCCGCAGGCCGGTGCCGGGCTGCTGACGATCGGCCGGATCCCCGGCTCCGGGCTGCGGCTGCACGACGCCTCGGTCTCGCGCAACCACGCCGAACTCCGGCACGAGAACGGCGGTTGGACGCTGTACGACCTCGGCTCGACCAACGGCACGCACGTCAACGGGCGCCGGATCGCGGGCGGCGTCCGGGTCCGGCCGGGCGACCAGGTGCGGTTCGGGAACCTGGAGTTCCGGCTCGCCGACCTCTGACGGCCGCGACCCGGGGCCCGCTGCATCCAGGCCGAAAGCCGCCCAGGCCTCAGTGCGGGAACTGACGGGGCGGGCGCTGCCGCGGCAGCTCGTCCTGGAACTCGGCGATGGTGGTGGCGATCTGGCGCATCACCACGGTGTTCTCCAGCCGGTCCAGGTAGCGGTTCTCGGCGGCCAGCGCCTCGACCGTGACGCCGAAGTACATCGCCATCAGCGGATTGACGAACAGCTCGCTGTCCTTGGTCCGCTCGGTGAACCGGACGTTGCCGAACTCGCCCCGCAGGGCCGCCGCCACCGAGCCGTTGACGATGCTGGGGTGCTCGGGGAAGGCGGCCCGGGCGTGCTCGACGGCGTCCAGGTAGAGCACCGCCTCCCGGCTGTCGCGCGGGATGGAGAAGGCACCGAGGTAGCCGCCGGCCCGGTCCAGCGCGGCGAGGTTCTCCAGGACCAGCGTGTGGTTGACGCCGTGGTGGGCGTCGATGCCGAAGCCCAGGCAGGCGACCAGCCGCTCGGGTACCTCGGTGAGGCCGGCCACCGCCGCCAGGCTGGCCATGTCCTCCTCCGGGGTGCCGAGTCCGGCCTCGTCGCCGCGCATCAGGATGTCGGTGCCGCCGTCCACCAGCAGGACGGCGTCCACGCCCAGCCGGCCGACGAGCGCCCGGTAGGCGTCGCGCAGCGGCTGCACGCCCTCCGTCGGGAAGGCCCACACCGTGTCGGGCATCCCGTGCAGGTGCAGCCAGCGGGCCAGGGTGCGCTCCGGGAAGTAGCCCGCGGGGGCGGCGGTGTCCGGCCGGATCATGGCGAGGTCGGGCTCCGCCCAGACGTCGGCGGGCAGGCCGTAGAGGTGGGTGAAGGAGAGGTTGGCCAGGTGGACCTCCTTGCCCGCGGCGCGCAGGGCGAGGGCGATCGGGAGCCCGGCGTACACGTCGAATCCGCCGCCGGCGCCGGCGATCAGGATGCGTTCGGCGGCCAGCAGCCGGGTGATCAGCGGTGGTTGGAGCAGAGAAGTCATCGGCGGACCGTAACACCACGGGCCGGAAGGGCGGACCTCGGGAGGAAGCGGGCGCGGGTGGGCCGCCGGGGAGGTACCGAGCCGAGCGGATGCCCGACGTCCGTGCAGCATATGCCGAGAGCGTATGCCACGCGCGTAGATCGAAGGCCCGCGAAAAGCCCGGCGCTCAGTCGGCGACGGTCCCCAGGCCGTTGGTCCCCAGATCGCCGGTCCCCAGATCGCCGGTCCCCAGGTCGCCGGCGACGGCCTCACCCGGAGCGCTGTCCTCCAGGCCGTCGCCCGGACCCCACAGCTGCGCGGTGCAGCGCTGGTAGGTCGCCTGCCAGTGCGGCCAGTTGCGGGCCACGTCGTCGTCGCACTCCGCCAGCAGCCGCTCGACCGCGGCCGGCTGGACGCCCTCCAGCAGCCAGGCCAGCGCGTCCGCCGTGCCCGGGCCGTCCGCCACCCGCAGCAGGTCCAGCAGCTCACCCAGGCCGCCGAGCCGGGAGCCGTCGGCCACCACCCGCTCCATCCGGGGCAGCAACTGGCGCTCCTCGATCCGCAGATGGGTCTCCAGTCGGGCCGCCAGGTCCTCCATGGCGTACGCGACGGGCCAGGCGCTGCCGGTGTCCCGGCTGGCGATCCGGACCAGCGTGGTGACCCGGGTGAAGGAGTGGTCGAGGTTGTGGTGGTCGGCCTCCAGCCAGTTGAGCAGCAGCCGCAGCTCGGGCGCGAAGCGGCGCACGATCGGCCAGAGCCGGGTGTCCTGCTGCTCGTGGTGGCAGGTCAGCATCGCGGTCAGGAAGTTCCAGTGCCGCAGCAGCGCCTCGCCCTTGTCGTCCTCGCCGGGCTGGAGCAGCCGCAGCGCGTTGGGCAGCCGGGCGAGGTCGCGGCGCAGCGCGGCGTGGACGAGGCGCAGTCCGGCGAACCGTACGGTGGCCGGGTCCTCGTCCGAGGCCGATCCGTACGCGTCGGCGACCCGGGAGTCGGCTCCGGGCTGCCGGGGCGCCGGCACGATGGGGGCGGGCTGGGGCAGCAAGTGGATCGGCATGACACTCTCTTCACGGCTTGGGTCAGGGCGGGCGGTGGCGGCCGGTGCAGGACCGCCCAGCCAAGGTGCTCGAAGTCGATCAGAAGCGAATCAATGTCCGATTGACGCGCAGGTCACAGGCCTGCGCGGGGGTTCCCGGGAGCCCGCCGGGGACGGCCGGCGAAGGGACTTCGGGGAAGGCCCGCGAACCCGCGAACCGCACGGACCCGGCGGAAACGCCGACCGCCGGTGCCGGGGACGCGAGCGCGTCGCCGACACCGGCGGTACGGAGGACAGGTGGTGCGGGCAGGAAGCGGGGACTCAGTCCGCCGCCGGATCCGCCAGGCGGCTCAGTCTGCCGCCGGCCCCGCCAGGTTCTTGGTCAGCCACACCAGCGTGTCCGGGATCATCTTCTTGAAGTCCGAGGTCAGGTGCTTGCCCCCGGGCTGTTCGTAGTACTCGATGGTGGTCGGCGCGACGGCCTTGCCCACCCAGCTCTTGACCACCTTGGTCTCGTACGGGTTGGCACCGCCCGCGGTGACGTACATCTTCACGTCGGCCTTGCCCTGCGTGACCAGCACGTCGGGGTTGTTGGCCGCGCGCTCGGCGTCGTGGCCCTTCCACAGCAGCGAGTCCGGGATGAAGTAGCCGTCGATCGGTACGGCGGCCTTGTAGACCTCCGGGTGCTGCAGGGCGAGCTTGGCACTGCAGAACCCGCCGGTGGAGGCGCCCATCACGCCCCAGCCGTCGCGGCCCTGGACGGTGCGGAAGTTGGCGCGGACGAAGTCCGGGATGTCCTCGGCCATCCAGGTGCCCATCTTGGGCTGGCCCGGGATGTCGGAGCAGTCCAGCGCGTTCTTCTCGTCGCCGTTGAAGTTCTGCACCGGCATGATCATGATGAACGGGTGGGCCTTGCCCTCCTTGACCAGCTGCTCGTTCTCCTCCTGGATCGGCAGCTGGTTGTCGGTCCAGGTGTTGTAGCCGTTGCTCTGGCCGCCCGCGAAGAGGGTGAGGACCGGGAAGCCGGTCTTGGCGTACTTGGGGTCGTTGTACTCGGGCGGCAGCCAGACCCAGACCTTGCCGGAGACGCCCGACTTCGCGCCGGTCACGGTGGTCACGAAGATCGGTCCGGCGGCGGTGTCCCGGGCCTTGACCAGGCTGGCGTTCGGGCCGGTCGGCATCAGCACCTTGCCCACGGCCACGGCGGGCGCCCCGCCGCCCGGGGTGCCCGTGCCGGTCGGGGTCCCGGTGACGCCGCCGGTCGCGGACGGGGTGGCGTCCGCCTTGGCACTGTCCCCCTTCCCACCGCCGGAACTCCCGCAGGCCGCGAGCGAGGCGGCCAGGGCGAGCACGGCGGCGCCGGACAGGACGGCACGGGAACGGGACGACTGCCTAAGCACGGTGAGGACTCTCCGACCGAATGTCGCGCCCGGTCCGGCTGACCGGGCGGCGGCCCCCCGGTGGGGCCGGACAGACCGGGGCGCGACGCTGGTGCGGCCCCCGGAGCAGTGGCGCGCCGCCCCTCGCGGGGGCGCGCCTTCCTGCGATCTTATGACGTGGGCCGGGGTGGCCCGGTTGCGCGTCGGCCACCGGAAATCCAATGTTTGTTCGCGATCAGGTAAAACCCCCTGTCGCTCCCGCCGTTCGGCGGGGGCCGGATGGCGGGGATCGACCGCGGGAGCCGACGGCGCATTCCCGGCCGGCCAGCGGATTTTGGGCACTTCGACGAATGACGGCGGCCCGCGGATCCGGGACGATCTCTCCGGGCCGACCGGGCGGAGAGCCGCCGGAACAGGCACGAGAACAGCCAGCGAGGAGAGCGCCATGCCCCAGCAGATCGCCGTCGTCACCGGAGCCGGGAGCGGTGTCGGCCGCGCCGTCGCGGTCGAACTGGCCGCGGCCGGCTGGCTGCCGGTGCTGGCCGGCCGACGGGCCGAGCCCCTGCACGAGACCGCCCGGCTCTGCGGCGCCCCGGCCGACGTGCTGCCGACCGACGTCACCGACCCGGCCGCCGTGGACACGCTGTTCGCCACGACCGCCGAGCGCCACGGCCGGGTGGACCTGCTGTTCAACAACGCCGGCAGCTTCGGCCCGGCCGTCCCGGTGGAGGAGCTGGAGGTCGAGGCCTGGCGGGCCGTGGTCGACCTCAACCTGACCGGCGCCTTCCTCTGCGCCCGGGCCGCGTTCCGGCAAATGAAGGCCCAGGACCCGCAGGGCGGCCGGATCATCAACAACGGCTCGATCTCCGCGCACGTCCCCCGCCCGCACTCGATCGCCTACACCGCGACCAAGCACGCCGTCACCGGCCTGACCAAGTCGCTGTCGCTGGACGGCCGCCCGTACCGGATCGCCTGCGGACAGATCGACATCGGCAACGCGGCGACCGACATGACGGCGGCGATGAGCGCGGGCGTGCGGCAGGCGGACGGCCGGATCGCCCCCGAGCCGACCATGGACGTGGCGGACGTCGCACGCACCGTGCGGCACATGGCCGCGCTGCCGCTGGAGGCCAACGTGCAGTTCGCCACCGTGATGGCGACGGCCATGCCGTACATCGGGCGCGGCTAGGGCCTGTCCGGCTTCGTACGGCGTCATGCGGCGTCATACGGCCTCGGACGGCTACGGACGGGTTCGTACGAAACCGTACGAGGGAACCCCCGTCAGCCGGAGCTGACGGGGGTTCCCTCGGTGGCGAAGGGGCGAAGGGGCGAAGGGGCGAAGCAGCGAGGCCCGCTACGGCCGCCAGGTGTCGTTCAGCGTGACGACCCCGCCCGCGGGCACCGTCGCGGTCCGGTTGGCACCGGACTCCCAGGTCACCGCGCCGCTCGCGTCCTTGCGGACGTACTTGTACTGGAACGAGATGCCGGCCGGCAGCGAGAGCGCCAGCGACCAGACCGGGTAGCCGGCGGACGACAGCGGCAGCGCCTTCGCCGGGTCCCAGCCGCCGAGCGCCGCGGCGTCGCCGACCACGTAGACGTTCTGGCCGACCGTGGTGGTCGCGTTGACGTTGAACGAGGCGCCGGAGACGGCCGCACCGGGCTGGACGTACAGCGCGACCGCGTCGCCCGCGCCGACCGTCGCAGTGAACTGCCCGTTGGCGCCGACCTGGTAGGTCGGCCCGGTGCAGCCGCCACCCGCCTGCGGGTCACCGTGCTGGACGTCGCAGTAGGTGCCGGCCGGCAGACCGGTCTGGAAGGTCTGGGTGATCGCGCCGCTCTCGTGGTTGATCGCCACGTAGCCCTTGTTGCCGCGGCCGAAGGCGATCGCGTTGTTGCCGTTGGACCACCAGTCGGTCACCCCGGTGCCCGCGACGGCGTTGCGGAAGCCGACCATGTTGGCGACCTGCCGCCAGGCGTGGGTGCAGTTCCAGCCGTCCTGGTAGCAGGCGTTGACGGTGCCGCCGTTGGGCGGGCCGTCGTCCTTGTTGGTGAAGGAGTAGCCGGAGTAGATGTTGGGCGAGCCGTACGTCGAGGCCAGCAGGAAGACGTTGGCCAGCGTGTAGGTGTTGCCGTAGGTGTAGTTGAGGGTGGAGCCGTTGCGCTCGGTGTCCCAGTTGTCGAGGAAGCTGCGCGCCTGGTTGCTCGGCAGGTAGCCCCAGGAGGCGCCCCAGCCGTTGAGGTTGGCGAGCTTGTCGCTGGTGAAGATGCGCTTGAGGTCGGTGCCGACCCGGAACTCGTCCACGTCGCCGTTGCCGGTGTACTCGGTGGGCTGGATCGGCTCGCCGGCGCCGTAGATGACCTCCTGGACCCAGTAGGCCTTGGGGTTGGCCATCTTGGCCTTGATCGCGGCGAGGTCGGTGGCGGCGATGTGCTTGGCGGCGTCGATCCGGTAGCCGTCCACGCCGAGCGAGCCGAGGTCGTCCAGGTAGTGCGCGATGGTGGTCTGGACGTACGTGCTGCCGGTGTCCAGGTCGGCGAGGTTCACCAGTTCGCAGTTCTGGACGTTGGAGCGGTCCTGGTAGTCGCTGATCGGCTGGCGGCAGGAGTGGAAGTCCTGGTCCTGGTACGTGCCGGGGTAGGTGTACTTGCTGTAGACCGTGCCGCCGGTGCCGGTGCCGGAGCCGGCCGACATGTGGTTGACGACCGCGTCGGCGATCACCTTGACCCCGGCCGCGTGGCAGGTGTCGACCATGTTCTTGAAGGAGGTGCGGTCGCCGAGCCGCCCGGCGATCTTGTAGCCGACCGGCTGGTAGGAGGTCCACCACTGGGAGCCCTGGATGTGCTCCTGCGGCGGCGAGACCTCGACGAAGCCGTAGCCCTTCGGGCCGAGTGTCGAGGTGCAGGCCTGGGCGACGGAGTCGAAGCGCCACTCGAAGAGCGTGGCGGTGACGTCCTTGCCGTTGTTGGCGGGCGGGGAGGCCTGGGCGGCGGGGGCGCCGAGGGCGGTGCCGAGCGAGAGCGCGAGCGCCGCCGAGGCGGCGAGCGCGCCGGCCGCGCGGGCGGGCCGGCGGTGGGGGGCGGTGGTGACCACGTCGTCTCCTGGGGTGGCTGGGGTGGGGCAGCCGAGGTGAAGCCTGCAGGAAGTTTCTGTAACTTGCCGGAAACTTGCAGCGCCGAACCTAGGGTCACCGGGAGACACCGTCAAGACTTCAGGAAGATACGTTTCTGCATCGCCGGAGCGGAAACCGGAGCGGACACCGGAACGGGCACCGGAGCGGCAGCCGGTTGGCCACCCGAACAGGGCATACGACAAGGGCCCGGCAGCCGTAGCCGCCGGGCCCCTCACCTGTCCTGGTTCACCGGCCCCTCAGGAGCCGGACCGGGCTCAGCCGGTCTGGACGGAGGTGTCGTCGATCACGAAGCTCGTCTGCAGCGAGGAGTCCTCGGTGCCGTTGAACTTCACGGTGACCGTCTGGCCCGCGTAGGCCGACAGGTCGAAGGTGCGCTGCTGGTAGCCGGCCGCGGCGTCCACGTTGGAGTAGGTCTTCAGCGTGGTGCCGTTCACCGACACGGTCAGCTTGTCGTACGCGGTGGTGCCGGTCTCCGCGGTGTCGATGTGCAGCCAGAAGCTCAGCGTGGCCTTGCAGCCCGCCGGGATGGTGACCGTCTGCGACAGCGAGTCGGTGTGGGTGGAGCCGTAGCCGTTCAGCCACGCCTTCCACGAACCGCCGTGCGCGGCCTGGCTGGAGCTGTTGTCGACCACACCGGAGCTCGCCGTCCACGGCGCCGCCGTGCCCGTCTCGAAGCCCGCGTTGCCCAGCAGCTGCGCCGGGGTGCAGCTGCCGCCGCCACCGGTGGTCACCGTCCAGGTGAAGCTGGTGGTGCCCGACTTGCCGGCCGAGTCCTTGACCGTGACGGTCACGTTGGAGGTGCCGGCGGTGGTCGGGGTGCCGGTGATCGCGCCGGTGGAGGCGTTGATCGCCAGGCCGGCGGGCAGGCCGGTGGCCGAGTACGACAGCGGGGCGGTGCCGCCGGAGGCCTTGATGGCCAGGTTGACGGCGGTGCCGACGGCGGTCGACTGGTTGCCCGGGTTGGTGACGGTGACGCCGCCCGGGTTGGGCAGCCCGCCGACGTTGACGGCGGCCCAGGCGGTGGCGACCGCGTTGTACTCGGCGCTGTTCGCGCCGTACAGGTCGGTGGCCGCGTTCAGGGTCGCGGTACGGGCGGCCGCGTAGTTGGTGGTGGAGGTCATGTACGCGGTCAGCGCCTTGTACCAGACCTGCTCCGCCTTGTCCCGGCCGATGCCGGTGACGGTGATGTTGTTGACCGTCGGGCTGTTGTAGCTGACGCCGTTGATCACCTTGGCGCCGCTGCCCTCGGCCAGCAGGTAGAAGAAGTGGTTGGCGACACCGGACGAGTAGTGCACGTCCAGGTTGCCGACGCCCGAGTACCAGGAGTCCGCGGACTGACCGTCCTTGGAGGGCTTGTCCATGTAGCGCAGCGGCGTGCCGTTGCCGTTGATGTCGATCAGCTCGCCGATCAGGTAGTCCGGCACGTCCTTCGGCAGGTTCGCGTAGAACTCGACCATGGTGCCGAAGATGTCCGAGGTGGCCTCGTTGAGGCCGCCGGACTCGCCCGAGTAGTTCAGGTTGGCGGTGGCGGCGGTGACGCCGTGGCTCATCTCGTGGCCGGAGACGTCGAGCTCGGTCAGCGGGTGGGTGTCGCCCGAGCCGTCGCCGTAGGTCATGCAGAAGCAGCCGTCGTCCCAGAAGGCGTTGACGTAGCCGGTGTCGTAGTGGACCCGGCTGGCGGCGCCGACGCCGTCGTTGCGGATGCCGTTGCGGCCGAAGGTGTTCTTGTAGAAGTCCCAGGTGACGGCCGCGCCGTACTGGGCGTCGACGGCGGCGGACTCGCGGTTGCTGGCCAGGCCGTTGCCCCAGGTGTCGCTCGACTTGGAGAACAGCGTGCCGTTGCCGGAGGTGCCGTTGTTCATGTCGGTGGTGGACTGGCCGCCGCGGGTGGCGTCCTTCAGCGAGTAGGTCGAGCCGCTCTGGGTGGTGGTCAGCGGCACGTTGCCGACGAACACGCCGTTGCCGGAGCCGCGCTGGATGCCGTCGGCCTTGCTGAGCACGTCGCCGGTCCTGGCGTCGGTCACCACGTGCAGCTTGCTCGGGGTGCCGTCGGACTCGCGGCCGGAGAGGACGGTCTCCCAGGCGAGCTTCGGGGTCCCGTCGGCGGCCCACACCACCAGGCGCGGGGCGGTGTCGACGGCGGAGCCCTCCTCGGCGGCGAGCGCGGCGGCCTGGGCCTTCGGCGCGGCCAGGGCCGGGGCGGTGTCGACGCCGGCGAGGTTGGCCTCACTGGCCTTGGTCACGCTCTTGGTGGCACCGTTCGCGTCCTGGTGGACGATCAGGTCGCCGCCGAGGACGGGGAGTCCGGCGTAGGTGCGCTCGTAGCGCAGGTGGCGACCGCCGTTGGAGTCCTGGACGACGTCCTTGGTGACCAGCTTCTCCTGGCCGCTCAGGCCGAGGGCCTGGGCGAGGGAGGTGGTCTGCTGGTTCGCCGAGGCGATCAGCGCGGCCCGGGTGGTCTGCTGGGCGGCGACGGCGGCCGGCGCGTCCGGCGTGGCCGCCTGGGCGATGACCGGTATGCCGGTGACCAGCAGCGCGGTGGTGGCGGCCATGACGACCGCCGCCTTCCGAGCGTGAGCGTAACGGGACATGCGGACTCCTTTTCCGACCGGCGCTGGGTCGCGCCGGTGGAGAGAAAACCTGGGCCGCGGGGTTGCGGCGCAGTGGGGGCCCCCGGCGGGTGCGACGGGGGTGCGATAGCGGGTTGCGGTGCTCTCAACCCGTTGCGAGGTCGGGACGCGCTGCACCTGGGCTGGAACAGCTGCACCGGGAGGTGGGGCCCCCTCGTCTGCAGCCGGGAGGAATCGTGGCAGCAAACCGGCCGCCAATGACAGATGCATGCCACGGATTGGCCGGTTCATTACCGAAACCGTATGCATGGCGGTTCATCAGTTGTGCTACGGCATTGCAAACTCATGAACACGGTTTTCATGGTCCGGACAAAGTTCGATCACCACCGGCAGTCACTGACCAGCACTCAGGACCGCCACCCCTACCACCGAGTAGCGCGCAGCGCCGCGCGGGCGGGGCACGTCACAGTTCCGGCCGTGCCAGGGGCGGTTTCCGGCCAGTTCACGGCCGGAACGGAACCGGGCCCCGCGCCACCTCAACGGCGGAGCGGGGCCCGGAAATCGGCGCGGTGTACGGATCAGTGCCGGATCAGCGCCGGATCAGCGCCGAATCAGTGCTGGATCGACGCCGGAAGACGCCGCGCCTGATCACGCCGCATTCAGTGCTGGACGAACACCGCCACGGTGCGGCCCGGCACGGTGAAGGTGCCGGTCGCGGCGTCGAAGCCGGCCTGCTGCACCACCCGGTCCGCCCCGCCCGCCTGGACGGGGTGCAGCGCCTGGCTCGTCCCCTTCAGGGCCGCCACGGTCTGCCCCTGCGCGCTGGGCGTGGCGTTGAAGACCACGGTGATGCCCTTCTCCGCGCCCGTCAGCCCGGTCCCGTCCAGGTGCAGGGTGATCACCCCGGGCGTCTCGCCGGCCGTGCCGGAGAGCGGGTACGAGAGCCGCTGCTGGACGGCGGCCAGGGTCGGCAGGGAGAACAGCGGCGAGGACTGCTTGATCCGCAGGAACTCCTGGTACTGCGCCGAGGCGGCCCGGATGTCGGCCGCGCCGACCGTCAGCCTCGGGTCGGCCAGCAGCGATCCGGCGGTCGGCCACATCCCCTTGTTGTCGGCCGCCGGCGGCAGCCCGCGGCCCCAGCCGTTGCCCTGGGCGGCGTCCCAGTGGATGGCGTTGAACCAGTCGCCCGAGTCGTAGGAGTTGGAGTCCAGCGACTTGGAGCGCAGCAGGTCGCTGCCGGCCTGGGCGAAGCCCGCACCCTGGGTGAGCGCGGTGAGCGAGAGCCCGAGCGCCTGCATCCGGGCCCGGTCGGCGGGGGCGGTGCCGGTCGGCAGCTTGTAGGCGAGCGCGTCGAACAGGTCGGTGTTGTCGTGGGCGTCCACGTACTCCACCGCCTCGCCCGGCTTGGCCGCGTACCCGGTGGGGGCGCCGTTGTAGTCGACCTGGGCGCCGGTGACGGCCTTCCCGGAGCTGTCGGTGAAGGAGTAGCCGGCCAGGTTTCCGGTCAGCCCGACCTTCAGCTGGTCCATCTGGTGCAGCAGCCGGGCCTTCTGCTCCTCCGGGGTGCCGTTCGCGGACGAGCCGTTGGGGTCGGTGAACAGCCCCGAGGCGAAGCCCTGTTGGGGCGCGGAGTCGAGCATGAAGTTGCCGCCGCGGGCGGCGTCGCGGATCCGATCGTCGAAGGTGGCGATGCCGGTGCCGGCCATGTTGGCCTGGGTGGCCTGCTCGAACCGGGCGTTGTTCGCGACGGCGCCGAAGTTCCAGCCCTCGCCGTACAGGAAGACGTTCCTGCCGTCCACGCCGTCCGAGTCCGGCGTCATCTTCCGCAGGGCGGCCTGCACGTCCAGCATGGTGGACTTCGGGTCCAGGCCCATCAGGTCGAAGCGGAAGCCGTCCACCTTGTACTCACGGGCCCAGAGCGTCACCGAGTCGACCACCAGCCGGTTCATCATGGCGTGCTCGGGCGCGGTGTCGGCGCAGCAACTGTCCGTCGTCACCTTGCCGTTGGCGTCCAGCCGCTGGTAGTAGCCGGGAACCACCCGGTCCAGCACCGAGTGCTCGGCCTGTCCGGCGGCGGCGGTGTGGTTGTAGACCACGTCGAGCACCACCCGCAGGCCGGCCGCGTGCATCGCCTGCACCATCTGGCGGAACTGCACGGTCCGGGCAGCTCCTCCCCCAGCCTCCGGCCGGGAGGTGCTCCCGGGGTCGGTGGCGTAGGAGCCCTCCGGCACGTTGTAGTGCAGCGGGTCGTAGCCCCAGTTGTAGGCGTCGTCGGCGGCGACGGCCGCCACGCACTCCTGCTGCTTCGGGCCGTCCGGCGGAAGGGACTTGAGGTCGCAGGCCGGCAGTTTCTGCTCGGCCCGGTTCTCCCGGATGGTGGCGATGTCGAAGGTCGGCAGCAGGTGGATCGTGGTCACCCCCGCCTTGGCGAGGTCCCGCAGGTGCTGCATGCCGGCCGAGTTCGACTCGGTGAACGCCAGGTAGGTGCCGCGCTCGGCGGCCGGGACGGTGGCGTCCTCCACCGAGAAGTCCCGGACGTGCAGTTCCTGGATCTGCTGCTGTGCGGGCGGGACGGCCTGCGGGCGGGCGTGGTCGTCCCAGCCGGCGGGCTTGAGCTCCTTGGCGTCGAGGTCGGCGACCAGGCTGCGCCCGGAGTCGGTGGACAGCGCCACCGAGTACGGGTCGGTGACGGTGTTGACCACGACCTGCTGCACCGATGGCGCCCAGACCTTCACCTGGTACAGGTAGTACTTGCCGTCCAACTCGCCCTTGTCGCGGACGATTTCCCAGACGCCGGTCTCGTCGTCGAGCTTGAGCGGCAGCGTCTTCGGGGTGCCGCCGGTGGCGCTGTCGAAGACCTGGACGGAGACCTCCTGCGCGGTCGGCGCCCAGAGCGACAGCGCGACCTTGCCGTTGTAGTACGCCGGGCCGAAGTCGACCTTGCCGGTCCGCCCGGCGTACAGGTCGTCCAGTGCGCCGGGGATCTGCACCCCGGTGCCGGCCAGGACGGCCCCGCTGGGCAGGTGTTCGGTGAACAGCAGCTGGCTGCGCAGTGCGGCCGGGACGCGGGCGGCGTCGCGGGCGTCCACGGTGAAGGCCCGGTAGCCCGCCAAGTGCGGGTACTTCGCCTTCTGCGCGTCGGTCAGCCCGCCCTTGACCGGGGTGAGCCGCAGCCACCGGCCGGGCTTGGTGAGCACGCCCTTGTCGGCCCGGATGCCGCCCTCGGGGTCGTAGACCAGCTGGGCGCTGGTGCCGCCGGCCAGGGCCTCGTCGGTGGCGCCGTAGTTCGCCGGGACGACGACGGTCCTGCCGTCGATCCACTGCGCCTTGGCGCTGCCGAGGTCGAGCTGCGAGGAGGCGGCCGGGTTCTGCGGCAGCAGGTAGCCCTCGCGGCCGCCGAGGATCCAGACCTCCTTGCCGTTGACGGCGAAGTCCAGCGACTGGTCGGCGGGCAGGTCCTTGTCGTTGCCCCGGTGCAGGATGTAGCTGAGGCTGGTCGCGCCGGGGGCCAGCGGCACCTCGAAGACGGCGCCGAAGGCGTCGCGGCGCACCGGCATCAGCGGCTTGCCCCAGTCGGTGGGGGTGGCGGCGCCGGTCCAGTCGTGCAGGCCCCAGCCGTCGTAGTCGCCGTCGGCCCGGTTGTAGTGGATGACGGCGGTGTTCGCGGGCTGGCTGTTCGGCGGGCCGGGGTTGGCGGTGCGCACCGCCGGGTCGCCCTGCTTCAGCCAGACCTCGCCGGTGCTGCCGACGTCGATGTGCCGGTCGGCGTCGACGTCCTTGGCGCCGTTCTTCTCCACGATGAAGCCGACGTCCGAGGCGCCCGGCTTGAGCTTCACGTAGGCGAAGGCGCCGTACGCGTCCCGCCCGGTGAAGGCGTGCCCGGCCGGCCACGGGGTGGCCTCGCCGTCGGCGAGGTCTCCCCAGGCGTAGAGGTTCCAGCCGTCGTAGTCGCCGTCCGGCCGGTTGTAGTGGACGACGGCGTACGGGCGGGCTCCGGCGGTGGGCACCGGCTTGGGTGCGGGGGTGCCGGTGGTGAAGCTCGCGGTGGCGGAGCGCAGGTGGCCGCTGGAGTCCTGGACGACGGCCTTGTAGCGGACGACCGTGCCGGGGGCGACGGCGCCGAGGTCCTGGGTGACGGCGTACCTCCCGGTGTCGGCCGTCCCCAGCGTCTGCCAGGGCCCGTTGCCGATCTGGGCGGCGAAGCTCACCCGGTCGAAGCCGCCGCCGTCGGCCTTCGCCCCGACCGTGACGAGGCCGGTCGCGCCGTCCGCGGGCGGCTGCACCGCGAGCTGCGGCGCGGCGCTCACCGCGGCGAGCCTGCCGCCCGCCTTGAGCACCACGGAGGAGAGCGCCGGCACGGTGACGGTCACCTTGCGGTCCGCGCCGCTGGTGACGTGCTCCCCCGCCGCCGGGTAGATCCGGTCGAAGCCCATCCCGGCCGAGAAGGTGTCCAGGGTGACGGTCTTCGCCTCGGTGGCGTTGTTGACCGCCACCAGGTACTCGACCTGCTGCCCGGCGTCGATCCGGGAGAAGGCGTACACGCCCGCGCCGTCGGCGGCGTACCGCTCGATCTGGGCGCCGTCGGCCAGCGCCGGGTTGTCCCGGCGCAGCTTCGCGAGGCCCGCGATGCCCTGGTAGAGCTCGCCGCCCTGCCCGTACCGGTCGGCCGGGCCGGAGGGGCCGCCGAGCACCCGGTCGCTGTTGTACGAGGGCGTCTTCGAGGCGAACAGGTCCTGCCGGGCGTCCTTGTCGCCGCCGGCGCCGGTGAAGCCCTGCTCGTCGCCGTAGTAGACGACGGGCTGGCCGCGGGTGAGGAACTGCAGCTCGTTGCCGAGCCGGTCCTTCTTCAACAGGGTCGCCCCGTCGGCGCCCGGGTTGTCGGCGAGCAGGAAGGAGCCGAAGCGGCCCATGTCGTGGTTGCCGAGGAAGGTCGGCAGCTCGTACGCGTCGGTGTCGGCGCTCGTGTAGCGGTAGTCCTGGCCGTAGACGTCGGCGAGGGTCTTCGCCGAGCCGCCCTGGGAGACGTACGAGCGGGCCGCGCCCTGGAACGGGAAGTCCAGGGTGGCCTGCAGCCTGCCCTTGGTCACGTACGGGGAGGTGATCGCCGGGTCGCCGGAGTAGACCTCGCCGAACATGAAGAACTTCTTGTTGCCCTGCTTGGCCGCGAAGTCCTTGAGCGCGGGGGCCCACTGCTGCCAGAACGCCATGTTGACGTGCTTGACGGTGTCGATCCGGAAGCCGTCCACGCCGGCGTCCTTGACCCACTGCTGGTAGACCTTCTCGAAGCCCTTCACCACCCGGGGGTTCTGGGTGTCGAGGTCGTCCAGGCCGCTGAAGTCGCCCTCGGTGGCGGACTCTCCGACGAAGGTCGAGTCGCCCCGGTTGTGGTAGAGCGAGGGGTCGTTGAGCCAGGACGGGGTCTTGGCGTTCGCGTCGGCGGCGGTGCGCAGGACCGGGGTGTAGGGGAAGGAGTCCTTGGTGATCCGCGGCCAGGGCACGCCGGCGTCGGCGACGGCGGTCTCGTCGACCGGGTTCCCGTCCGCGTCGAGGGTCGGGTAGGCGCCGGCCGAGCGGTAGCCGTGCTGCTGCTCGGCGGCGTCGATGACGTCGGCGGTGTGGTTGGTGATGACGTCGAAGAAGACCTTGATCCCGCGGGCGTGCGCCTTGGCTATCAGCTCCTTGAGCTGCTCGTTGGTGCCGAAGTGCGGGTCGACCTGGGTGAAGTCGGTGATCCAGTAGCCGTGGTAGCCGGCCGAGGCGTCCGCGCCGCTGCCCTGCACGGGCTTGTTCTTGAAGATCGGCGCCATCCAGATCGCGGTGGTGCCGAGGTCCTGGATGTAGTCGAGCTTCTGGATCAGGCCGGCCAGGTCACCGCCGTGGTAGAAGCCCTTGTCGGCGGGGTCGAGGCCGTTCTCCAGCCGCCCGCCCGTGATGCCACCGGTGTCGTTGGCCTGGTCGCCGTTGGCGAAGCGGTCGGGCAGGACGAAGTAGAACTGCTCGCGGGTGAGGTCGTGCCGCCCGGCGGTGGCCGCGAGCGCGGCGTCCGAGGGCGGGGCCGGCGGGGCGGCGGCCAGGGCCGCGGGGACGCTGCCGAGGGTGGCGGCCGTCAGCGCGGCGGCCAGCAGGACGGCCGTACGGCCCGGCCTGCGCAGGGATCTGCTCCGTCGGGGGCGGAGCGGGGCATCGGCCACTGAGGGCTCCCTTAGGGGAAGGGGCGATCGATTTTCCCAGGAAGCTAGCGGCCTGCAATATGTTTCAGCAAGATGCAGAAACGGTTTCGTCGCGGGAACATCCAGGTCGGAGCCCGCTCCGGCCACCCCGATTACTCCCTCGGAGCGACGGGCGTGACAATGGGACGTATGCCCGTCCCACCGGTACGCACCAGAACCCCCAGCACCCCCTACCCCGGTGGGAGTCGCCCCCTAGCCCTCAAGGGGGACAGCCGGTGAAGAATCCACTTCCAGAGGATGAGCAGACGGCGACGAGCGGTCTGGCAGACTTGCCGCCCATGGGGGAACCGACCGAGATCCAGCGAGGCGACGCCGTGCGCGCCGACGCGGCCAGCGGTGGCGGTTCCGTAGCGAAGACGGCCACCCCCGGCCGTCTGCCCGACGGAGCCACCCGCACCGCCCAGTCCCGCACCGCCGCCCTGCGGGGCCACGTGCGCGCGCAGCGGCTCTCGCCCGCCCGGCCCCGGATCTGGTTCGAACTGGCCCTGATCGGGATCAGCTACTGGATCTACTCGATCGTCCGCAACGCGGTCCCCGAGCAGGAAGCGATAGCCCAGAAGCACGCGCGCTGGATCTGGGACCTGGAGCAGCACCTCGGCATCGCCGTCGAGCGCTCGGTCAACCACGCCGTGGACGGCGTCGGCTGGCTGATCACCGGGATGAACTACTACTACGCGACGCTGCACTTCGTGATCACGATCGGCGTCCTGGTCTGGCTCTACCGCCGCCACCCCGGCCGCTACGTCGCCGCCCGCACCGTGCTGTTCGTCACCACCGCGATCGCCCTGGTCGGCTTCTACTTCTTCCCGCTGGCCCCGCCCCGGCTGATGACCGACGGCGGCTTCGTCGACACCGTGAAGGCCCACGGCACCTGGGGCTCGATGGCCTCCGGCCCCGCCGCCCACGTCTCCAACCAGTACGCGGCGATGCCCTCGATGCACATCGGCTGGTCGATGTGGTGCGGCCTGGCGATCTTCTTCCTGGCCCGCCGGACCTGGGTCCGAGTGCTCGGCCTGATGTACCCGGCCGCCACGCTGGTGGTCATCGTCTCGACCGCCAACCACTTCTGGATGGACGCCGTCGGGGGCGAGCTCTGCCTGGCGGTGGGCTTCCTCACCGCCCGCTGGATCTACCACGAGTGGGTCTACAAGCTGCCGCAGGTCCCCGCCCGGGAGGCGGCCGCCGAGCAGCCGATCACCGTTCCCGAGCAGTGGAGCGAGCCCGCAGTCAGCACCGCCCGCCGCTAGCGGCGGACAGCCGGACAGCCGAAAGGGGCCCCGACCGGGGCCCCTTTCGCATGCACCGGACGCAGCCGGGTGCTCACCCGACCCCGTAGAACAGCCGGTCCACCACCACCCGGGCCCGCCGGGTGGTCCGCCGGTAGTCGTCCAGCAGCTCACCGCTGTGCCCGGCCCCGTACCCGAGGTAGCGGGCCACCCCCGCCAGCTCCCGGGCCTCCCCCGGGAAACTGTCCCCCGGCCGGCCGCGCACCAGCATGACCGCCGACCGCACCCGCGAGGCCAGCACCCAGGCCGCCTCCAGCACCTCCGCGTCCTGCGGCTGCACCAGCCCGCCGTCCACGGCCGCGGCCAGCGCCGCCCTGGTCCGGGTGGTGCGCAGGGCCGGCAGCGCGTGCCCGTGCTGGAGCTGGAGCAGCTGCACCGTCCACTCCACGTCCGCCAGCCCGCCCCGACCGATCTTGGTGTGGGTGGTCGGGTCGGCCCCGCGCGGCAGCCGCTCGGCCTCGATCCGGGCCTTGATCCGGCGGATCTCCACCAGGTCCCGCTCCGGCACCCCGCCGCCCGGGTAGCGCAGCGGGTCGATCAGCTGCCGGAACCGCGCCCCCAGCTCGGCGTCCCCGGCCACCGGCTCGGCCCGCAGCAGCGCCTGACTCTCCCAGGCGTGCGACCAGCGCCGGTAGTACGCCGCATAGGAGGCGAGGGAGCGCACCAGCGGGCCGCTGCGCCCCTCCGGCCGCAGGTCGGCGTCGACCAGCAGCGGCGGCTCGGTGGACGGCGCGCCCAGCTGGGCGCGCAGCTCGTGGCAGACCGCCTGGGCGGCCCGGGCGGCCTCCTCCTCCAGCGAGCCGAGCAGCGGCTCGTGCACGAAGAGCACGTCCGCGTCCGAGCCGTAGCCCAGCTCGCGGCCGCCGAAGCGGCCCATCGCGACGATCGAGATCCGGGTCGGCAGGTCCCCGTTCTCCGCCTCCCAGCCGGCCACGCAGGCCCGCAGCGCGCCCTGCAGGGTGGCGGCGTTCAGCGCGGTCAGCGCCTCCCCCGCGGTGTCCAGCGCCTCCCCGGGCTCCTCCCCCAGCCGGCCGAGGACATCCGCGGCGGCCGTACGGAACAGCTCCCGGCGGCGCACCGAACGGGCGGCGGCCACCGCGGCGGTGGTGGACCCGGCCCGGCCGACGGCGGCCAGGATCTCCCCCTCCAGGGCGGCCCGGCCGCGCGGCTCCAGGCCCTGCGGGTCGCCGAGCATGGCCACCGCCTCGGGGGCACGCAGCAGCAGGTCGGGGGCGAGTCGGCCGGCCGACAGCACCCTGGCCAGCTGCTCGGCGGCGGCGCTCTCGTCGCGCAGCAGCCGCAGGTACCAGGGGGTGCGGCCGAGCGCGTCGGAGACCTGCCGGAAGTTGAGCAGCCCGGCGTCCGGGTCCGCCGAGTCGGCGAACCAGCCGAGCAGCACCGGCAGCAGGGTGCGCTGGATCGCGGCCTTGCGGCTGACCCCGGAGGCGAGCGCACTGATGTGCCGCAGCGCCGCCGCCGGGTCCGCGTAGCCCAGCGCCTCCAGCCGGGCCCGCGCGGCGTCCGGGGTCAGCCCGGCCGCGCCCGGCGGCAGTTCGGCGACGGCGTCGAGCAGCGGCCGGTAGAACAGCTTCTCGTGCAGCCGCCGGACCTCCACCGCGTGCCGCTTCCACTCGCGCTGCAGCGCGGCCACCGGATCGGCGCGGGTGTCGTCGTTGATCAGCGCGGCCAGCGAGCGGGCCAGCCGGCGCTGGTCCTCCGCCTCGGTGGGCATCAGGTGGGTGCGGCGCAGCCGGTACAGCTGGATCCGGTGCTCCAGCGAGCGCAGGAAGCGGTACGCGGTGTCCAGCGAGGCGGCGTCCGCCCGGCCGACGTACCCGCCGCGGGAGAGCGCGGCCAGCGCCTCCAGGGTGTTGCCGCTGCGCAGCGCCGGGTCGGTGCGCCCGTGCACCAGCTGCAGCAGCTGGACGGAGAACTCGACGTCGCGCAGCCCGCCCGGGCCGAGCTTGAGCTGGCGGTCCAGCTCGGTGACCGGGATGGAGTCGATCACCCGGCGGCGCATCTGCTGCACGTCGGTGACGAAGTTGTCCCGGGCGGCGGCCTGCCAGACCATCGGGGCGAGCGCGTCGACGTACGCGGCACCGAGCTCGGCGTCCCCGGCGACCGGCCGGGCCTTGAGCAGTGCCTGGAACTCCCAGGTCTTGGCCCAGCGCTGGTAGTAGGCGAGGTGGCTGGCCAGGGTGCGCACCAGCGGGCCGTTGCGGCCCTCGGGGCGCAGATTGGCGTCCACCGGCCAGATGGTGCCCTCGCCGGTGGTGTCCGCGCAGAGCCGGGTGAGGGCGGCGGCCAGCCGGGTGGCCGCCCTGATCGCCACCTGTTCGTCCACGCCCTCGCGGGGCTCGGCGACGAAGATCACGTCCACGTCCGAGACGTAGTTGAGCTCACGGCCGCCGCACTTGCCCATGCCGATCACGGCGAGCCGGCAGGCCGCGGCGGCGTCCGGGTCCTGCTCGGCGGCGAGGTCCAGGGCGGTCTGCAGGGTGGCGCCGGCCAGGTCGGCGAGCTCGGCGGCGGTCCGGGCGAGGTCGCTGGTGCCGGTCAGGTCGCGGGCGGCGATGGCGAGCAGGCAGCGGCGGTAGGCGATCCGCAGCGCGTCGGCGGGGCTGCGGCCGCCACCGCGGGCGGGCTCGGCCCGACCCCGCTCCGCTCGGCCGTTCTGGGCTCGGCCGGTCTCCTCCCGGCCGTTCTCGGCTCGGACAGGAGCGCCCTCGCCCCGCTCGGCCCGGACGCTCTCGGTCAGCGCGCGGCGGAAGTCCTCCGGGCCCGGGTGCATGTCGCGCAGTTCGAAGGTGACCAGCACGTGCCAGTCCTGCGGGTGCCGGGCCAGGTGGTCGCCGAGCGCGGTGGAGACGCCGAGCACGCCGAGCAGCCGGTCGCGCAGCGGCTTGGAGGTGGTGAGGGTGTCGCGCAGGGTGCGCCGGTCCGCGTCGTCGGCGGCCTCCAGCAGCCGGGCCAGGCCGAGCAGCGCCAGGTCCGGGTCGGCGGTGGCCCCGAGCGCGTCCAGCAGCACCGGGTCGTCGGCCAGCCCTTCCAGTCCGGGGCCCCCCAACAGCCGCACCGCCCGCGCCGGGTCGCCGAACCCGCGCCGGACCAGCCGGTTCTCCGGCCGGCTGACCCGGCTCCCGGCCCGCTGCTCCTCCACCGCCATCGGCCCCTCCATCCGTCAGCCCAAGGGCCCCTCCTCGAACTCCCCGCCTGCGGGGCATGCTCCGGGCGGACGACGGGAGTTCGACGACAGGCCCTAGCAGGTTACGCGCCCGCGCGGCCCGCCGCCGGACACGACCACGGACCGGCCGACCCGGCGCTCGGCGTGGCGTGTCGGCTTGCCCGCCGGCTCCCGGACACGGTGGAGTACCCGCATGGCCAGCCAGGACACCCTCGGCGAGGGCTCCCCCACCGTGTCCCCGCGCCGACGCCCCCTCCGGATCGCGGTCGGTGTGCTCGGCGACCTGCTGTTCACCACCGGCGTGCTGTTCGCCCTGCTGGTCGCGTACTCGCTCTGGTGGACCGACCTCACGGCCGCCCGGCACGCGGGCGTCGCCGCCGGGCAGTTGCGCCAGAGCTGGTCGGTGGCGGCCCCGGTGGCCCCCGCGGCCCCCGCGGCCCCTCCGACCGACTCCGCGAGCCCCGCAGCCCCCGCCCCCGTCGACGGCGGCGGGGGCATCGGCTTCCTGCACGTGCCCGCGCTGGGTGCCGGCTACCAGGTGATGATCAAGATCGGCACCGACGAGGACACCCTCGCGGACGGCGTCGCCGGGGCCTACACGACGCCGTACGCCGCCGCGATGCCCTGGGAGGAGCAGGGCAACTTCGCCCTCGCCGCGCACCGCGACGGCCACGGCGCGGTGTTCCACGACCTGGACCAGCTCAAGCCGGGCGATCCCCTGGTCGTGGAGACCCGCGACCGCTGGTACGTCTACCGGGTGGACGCCACCCTGCCCGAGACCTCCAAGGACGACGTCGGCGTCATCGCCCCGGTGCCCACCGGCTCCCCGTACACCGCGCCGGGCCGATACATCACCCTGACGACCTGCACACCCGTCTACACCTCGCGCTACCGCATGGCCGTCTGGGGCAGCCTGGTCCGGGAACAGTCGGTGGACCCGGGCCGTACCCCACCCCCCGAACTGCGCGAGCGGTGACCCCCGAACGCCCACAGCACACCGCCCCGGCCGTCGACCGGCCGGGGCGGTGCCCGTCTGGAGCCACGCCGCTCACGCGCGTCGGCGGCCGAACCTCATCGCTGCCGCACCGGCCGCGAGCAGCGCGGCCGAGAGCCCGAGCATGATCGGCGTGCCCTGGGCACCCGTGTGGGCCAGCTCCCCGTGGTGGTGGTGTCCGGGCTTCATCTCGTGCCCGGAGCCGCCGTGGTGGACCGCCTTGTACGGCCGCTCCTCCGCGACGAACTTGATCTTGTTCAGGTTGTGCGCGGACTGCTGGTTGGTCTGACTCTGCTGGTTGGACAGCTGGTTGGACTGCGAGGCCGAGTTCTGCGCGTTGTTGTTCGCGGAGTTGTTGGCGGCGTTGTTCGAGTTGCTGGTGGAGCTGTTGTTCGCCGTGCTGGCGGCGCTGTTGTTCGCGCTGTTGTTGAGGTTGTTGTTGACGTTGTTCTGCACGATGACGGTCACGTCGACGTGCTGGTCCTGCCCCTGGCTCTGCTGGCCGTTCTGGCTCTGGGCGACGTTCTGGTCCTGAGCGACGTTCTGGTCGACGTTCTGGCTCTGGTCCTGACCCTGCGCCTGGTCCTGACCCTGATTCTGGCCCTGATTCTGGCCCTGGTTCTGGCCCTGGCCCTGGTTCTGCTCGTTGCCCTGACCCTGCTGCTGTCCGCCCTGGCCGCCGTGGCCGCCGTGCTCGCCGTGTTCCCCGTGCTCCTCGTGGCCGCCGTGCTCGCCGTGGCCCTCGTGACCACCGTGCTCCCCGTGCTCGCCGTGGCCCTCGTGACCACCGTGCTCCCCATGCTCGCCGTGCTCCCCGTGCTCCCCGTGCTCGCCGTGCTCCCCGTGCTCCCCATGCTCGCCGTGCTCCCCGTGCTCCCCGTGCTCGCCGTGCTCCCCGTGCTCCCCGTGCTCCCCGTGTTCGCCGGGGGGGCAGATGCACTCGGGGAGCCCGTGGTTGCCGTGGGCGTCCTCGTCGCAGAACTCGCCGCCGGCCCCCTGCCCCATGGGGAGTCCGAGCGCCGACTGCTCGCCCATCGGCTGGCCGCGCTCGGGGTCGCCCTCGCCCGCCTGGCCCGGGTCACCCTGCTCGGTGGCGGCGGGCGGCTCCGTGGTGTCCGACTGCGAGATGCTGCGACCGGTGAAGGTCCAGGTTCTGTTGGAGGAGCTGGTGTCCTCCCGGGCCAGCAGCATGAGGCTGTCGACCCAGTCGCCCTGGGCCTCCGCCGACTCGGAGGCTGTGCCGTGCTCGACGAAGGTCGAAGCGTAGGCCGTGTGACCGGCACCCAGGACGAGGGTGGCCGAGGCCAGTCCGGAGAGGACCAGGGTGGTGATTCGAGTACGCATGACACTCCAGGATGATCCGCAAAACGGATCTTCTGAATACGTCCCCTCGCCACCCGGCCACGGTGCGCACCGCTGCAGAGTAATCAGATCGGCTCAACCGATTAGCGAGTACGGGCGACACTCGTCCGCACGAACAGAACGGGCCCGCTCCGACCGGAGCGGGCCCGCCTGGCGTTCGACCGACCGTCAGAGCACCTGGAGGTTCTTGCGCAACTCGAACGGGGTGACCTCGGAGCGGTACTCCTCCCACTCCTGGCGCTTGTTGCGCAGGAAGAAGTCGAAGACGTGCTCGCCCAGCGTCTCGGCGACGAGTTCGCTGCGCTGCATCAGGTCGATGGCCTCGCCGAGGTTCTGCGGCATCGGCTGGATGCCGAGGGCGCGGCGCTCGGAGTCGGACAGCGCCCACACGTCGTCGTCGGCGCCGGGCGGGAGCTCGTAGCCCTCCTCGATGCCCTTCAGGCCGGCCGCGAGGGTGACGGCGTAGGCGAGGTAGGGGTTGCAGCCGGTGTCGAGGGAGCGGACCTCGATCCGGGTGGAGCCCTGCTTGCCCGGCTTGTACATCGGCACCCGGATCAGCGCCGAGCGGTTGTTGTGGCCCCAGCAGATGTAGGACGGCGCCTCGCCGCCGGCGCCGGCGGTGCGCTGGGAGCCGCCCCAGATGCGCTTGTAGGAGTTCACCCACTGGTTGGTGACGGCGGCGGTCTCGGCGGCGTGCTTCAGCAGGCCGGCGATGAAGGATCTGCCGACCTTGGAGAGCTGGTACTCGGCGCCGGACTCGTGGAAGGCGTTGCGGTCGCCCTCGAACAGCGAGACGTGGGTGTGCATGCCGCTGCCGGGGTGCTCGGAGAACGGCTTGGGCATGAAGCTGGCGTGCACGCCCTGCTCCAGCGCGACCTCCTTCATGACCAGACGGAAGGTCATGATGTTGTCGGCGGTGGACAGCGCGTCGGCGTAGCGCAGGTCGATCTCCTGCTGACCGGGGGCGCCCTCGTGGTGGGAGAACTCCACCGAGATGCCCATCGACTCCAGCATGGTGATCGCCTGGCGGCGGAAGTCGTGGCCGACCCCCCGCGGGGTGTGGTCGAAGTAGCCGGACTGGTCGGCGGGGATCGGCGCGGTGCCGTCGCCGGGCAGGTTCTTCAGCAGGAAGAACTCGATCTCCGGGTGGGTGTAGAAGGTGAACCCCAGGTCGGAGGCCTTCTCCAGGGTCCGCTTGAGCACGAACCGCGGGTCGGCGTAGGACGGCGAGCCGTCCGGCATCAGGATGTCGCAGAACATCCGGGCGGTGCCCGGGGTCTCCGAGCGCCACGGCAGGATCTGGAAGGTCGTCGGGTCCGGCTTGGCGATCATGTCGGACTCGTACACCCGGGCGAAGCCCTCGATCGCGGAGCCGTCGAACCCGATGCCCTCCTCGAAGGCCTGTTCCAACTCGGCCGGCGCCACCGCGACCGACTTGAGGAACCCGAGCACGTCGGTGAACCACAGCCGGACGAACCGGATGTCACGCTCTTCGAGCGTCCGAAGCACGAACTGCTGCTGCTTGCCCATGGGGACAGTCTCACCTCTGCTCTTTACGCTCGTGTTACGCCCCGGAGGCCTCCCGGCGACCCCTCGCTGCGACTGCCCCCATCATGGCCGATCATCGCCCGGGACGGCAGTGCCGACCCCCTGCTCCACCCCCGGACCGACCCCCGGCCGGGACATTGCGTCAGATAGACGATTACACTTTGAGCCATGCCCAATCTCCGTCTCGCCCTGAGCCAGATCGACCCCTGGGTCGGTGACCTCGCCCGCAACAGCGATGAGGTGGTGCGCTGGACCAAGCAGGCCGTCGAGGCCGGCGCGCAGCTGGTCGCGTTCCCCGAGATGGCCCTCACCGGGTATCCGGTCGAGGACCTCGCCCTGCGCCGTTCGTTCGTGGAGGCCTCGCGCGGCGCGCTGGTCGAGCTGGCCGGGCGGCTGGCGGCCGAGGGGCTGGGCGAGGTGCCGGTGGTGGTCGGCTACCTGGGGCGCTCCGAGCACGCCTCGCCGCGCTTCAACCGGCCGGCCGGATCGCCGCAGAACTGCGCCGCCGTGCTGCACGGGGGCGAGGTGGTGACCCGCTTCGCCAAGCACCACCTGCCCAACTACGGCGTGTTCGACGAGTTCCGCTGGTTCGTCCCGGGCGACCAGCTGCCGGTGGTCCGGGTGCACGGGGTGGACGTCGCGCTGGCCATCTGCGAGGACATCTGGCAGGACGGCGGCCGGGTGACCGCGGCCCGCGAGGCCGAGGCCGGGCTGCTGCTGGTGATCAACGGCTCGCCGTACGAGCGGAACAAGGACGACCAGCGGCTGGAGCTGGTCCGACGCCGGGCCGTCGAGGCGGGCTGCACCCTGGCGTACGTCAACATGGTCGGCGGTCAGGACGAGCTGGTCTTCGACGGCGACTCGATCGTGGTCGGCGCGGACGGCGAGGTCATCGCCCGTTCCCCGCAGTTCGAGGAGCACCTGCTGGTGCTGGACCTCGACCTGCCGCCCGCCAGCAGCGACCACACCGACGGCCTGCTGCTCAGCGACGGCCTGCACCTGGTCCGCTCCGAGCTGGGCGGCGAGCCGGGGCCCGCACCCGCGGAGAAGCTGACCGCCGAGGTCGCGCCGCGGCTGTCGGACGAGGCCGAGATCTGGGCCGCGCTGGTCTCCGGCACCCGGGCGTACGTGGAGAAGAACGGTTTCCGCTCGGTGCTCCTCGGCCTCTCGGGCGGCATCGACTCGGCACTGGTGGCCTCGATCGCGGTGGACGCGATCGGCGCCGAGAACGTGTACTGCGTCTCGATGCCCAGCCGCTACTCCTCGGAGCACTCCAAGGGCGACGCGGCCGACCTGGCCCGCCGCACCGGACTGCACTTCCGGACCGTCCCCATCGCCCCGATGTTCGACGCCTACCTGGCCGCCACCGAGCTGACCGGCCTGGCCGAGGAGAACCTGCAGTCCCGGCTGCGCGGCACCCTGCTGATGGCGATCTCCAACCAGGAGGGGCACATCGTGCTCGCGCCCGGCAACAAGAGTGAGCTGGCGGTCGGCTACTCGACCCTGTACGGCGACTCGGTGGGCGCGTTCGGGCCGATCAAGGACGTCTACAAGTCGCTGATCTTCCGGCTGGCCCGCTGGCGCAACGAGGAGGCCGTGGGGCGCGGCGAGGTGCCGCCGATCCCGGAGAACACGATCACCAAGCCGCCGTCCGCCGAGCTGCGCCCCGACCAGGTCGACACCGACTCGCTGCCGGACTACGACCTGCTGGACAGCGTGCTGGACCGCTACATCGAGGGCGACGAGGGCCGGGATGCGATCGTGGCGGCCGGCTTCGACCCGGCCGTGGTGGACCGGGTGGTGCGGCTGGTGGACACCGCCGAGTACAAGCGGCGCCAGTACCCGCCGGGCCCGAAGGTCTCGGTGAAGAACTTCGGCCGGGACCGGCGCCTGCCGATCACCAACCGCTGGCGCCGCGGCTGAGGCTACGAGGAGTACCGGTAGGTGGCGGCCACCGCGAGGTGGTCGCTGCCGTCCCGGGGCAGGGTGCGGGAGTCGACCGGCTTGAGCCCGCCCTTGCTCATGATCTGGTCGATCCGGGCCATCGGGAAGGACGCCGGCCAGCTGAAGCCGAAGCCGTCCCCGGCGGCGCCCTGGGCCGAGCGCATCTGCGAGGTGACCGGCGCCAGGCTGCGGTCGTTCATGGTGCCGTTGAGGTCGCCGAGCAGCAGCACCTTCTTGACCGGCTCGGCCTGGATCGCGTCGCCGAGCGCCTGCGCGCTGACGTCCCGCTGGTCGACGGTGAAGCCGCCCTCGGCCTTCAGCCGCACCGAGGGCAGGTGGGCGACGTACACCGCGAGCGGGCCCTGCGGGGTGCTGACCTCGGCCCGGAAGGCCCTGGTCCAGCCCATCCTGAGGTCCACCGGCGAGATCCCCTCGATCGGGTACTTCGACCAGAGCCCGACCGTGCCCTGCACCGTGTGGTACGGGTAGGCCCCGGCGAGGCCGGTCTCGTACGAGCGCAGTGCCGTGCCGGCCAGCTCCTGCAGGGCGACGATCTGGGCGCCGGAGGCCACCAGCCCGCGGACGGTGCCCGGCACGTCGGTGTTGCCGGCGGCGACGTTGTGGCTGACCACCGTCCAGTCGCCCTTGCCGCCGTTCTTGTCGGTCAGCAGGCCGCCGAACAGGTTGGCCCAGAGCACGACGGGCAGCAGCAGGGCGAGCAGCGCGGTGGCGGAGCGGCGCAGCAGCGCGGGCACCAGCAGTACCGGGACGGCCAGGCCCAGCCAGGGCAGGAAGGTCTCCAGCAGGCTGCCGAGGTTGCCGACGCCGTTGGGCACCTCGGCGTGGAAGGCGAGCAGCGCGGCGGTGAGCACGGCCAGGGCGGCGACCACCAGGCCGCGCCGCCAGGTGGTGGCGCCGCGGGCGTCGCGGCCCCAGGTGCGCAGGCCGAGGAAGCCGCCGGGGCGGGCCGCGGGGGCCGCGTCGTCGGCTCCGCCGGGGGCCGCGATCCGTTCGGTCCTGTCCGCCTGCGCCATTCGTGGCTCCGTTCGCTCGTGCCGTCTGCCGGTCCGGAGTCCGGCCCGCGGGGTACGGGCGCAGGGCCGGACTGGTGCCGGTTCGATCGGATTCCCGGCTCAGCCTATGCCGGGACAGACGTCACGCTTTCGGAGCGGGTTCCGGCGTGGCCCGGTTTGGTGAGCCAGGCCACGTCCGAGGTGGTCAGTATCGGCACTAACGCGGTGAGAGGCCTTCGAGCAGGGAGTCGACCATCGTGCGGGCCAGGTCGGGGTCATCCAGGTCGGAGTCGTCCCACAGGATGCTGCGGTAGAGGATCGGGCCCATCAGGAGGTCGCCGAGCAGCTCCAGGTCGAGGTCGGCGCGCAGCACGCCCTCGTCCACGGCGCGGCGGATCAGGGCCAGGCCGGCCTCGCGGCGCGGCTTGATCACCCGTTCGCGGTAGGCGTTGTGCAGCTCGGGGAGGCTGTGCATCTGGCCCAGGGCGGCCTTGAGCACCCAGCGGGTGCGCTTGGCGAGGCCGCGCCGGCGCATGTAGTCGATCATCTCGATCAGGTCGTCCCGGGCGCTGGCGCCGGTCGGCTCCGGCATCGGGACCTCCAGCTTGCCGACCACGTCGACCAGCAGGGCCTCCTTGTTGGGCCAGCGCCGGTAGATGGTGGCCTTGCCGACGCCGGCGGCCGTGGCGATGCCCTCGATGGTGAGTTCGGACAGCGTCGTGCCGCCGGCCATCAGGTCCACGACCGCGGCGATGATGGCCTGCTCGGCCGCCTCGCTGCGCGGCCGGCCGCGGCGTACGGCGGCGCAGGCCTGCCCGGTGTCGGCGGTCGGGGTGTCCGTCTTCATCCCCGCTGTTCTCCCTCGCTGTCCCCGGGCGCGCGGGCGCCGTCGGTGTCGTGGGCGGTCCGTACGGCGGGCGGGGGCCCGCCGGACCGAGCCCTGCCACCCCTGGCGTGTTTCGGGGTGGCAGGGCCATTGTCACTCAGTCGTCATCGGCCGTTGGGCCGTGGGCCGTTCCGGCCCCCGTCCGGACGTCCGCGGGCGTCGGCAGACCTCCGTGGACGTGCGCCGGTCAGCGGGCGTCCGCCGGTCAGGCGTCCGCGGCCGCGGCCTGCCGGGACTGGTCGCGCTGCTCGGCGTTCGCGCCCGCCGACTCCGCCGACCCCGCCGGGCCGCCCGGAGCGGCCGGACCGCCGGGCGCGGCCGTACGGCGCGGGAGCAGGAACCAGGCGACCAGCGCGCCGACCACCGAGATGCCCACGGAGACCCCGGCGACCACGTGCATGGCGTGGATGAAGGCGTCGTTCGCGGGGGTGATCAGCGCCGCGCCGCCCGGGATCCGGTCGGCGATGGCCAGGGTGGCCTCCAGCGACTCGCCGGCCTTGTCCCGCAGGTTCTCGGGCAGGTGGGTCAGCGTGTCGGCCATCCCGTCGCGGTAGACGGTGGAGAGCAGCGCGCCGAGCACGGCGACGCCCAGCGAGCCGCCGACCTGGCGGAACGTGTTGTTGACGGCTGAGCCGGCGCCGGCCTTCTCGCGGGGCAGCGAGCCCATGATCGCGACGGTGACCGGCGGCATGACGTGCGCCATGCCGGTGCCCATGACCAGGCCGAGCAGCATCAGCACCCAGATCGGGGTACTGGCGGTCAGCACGGTGTAGCCGACGAAGCCGAGCGCGACCAGCAGCATGCCGCCGGCGGCGGTGGGGGCGACCCCGAGGCGGTCGACCACCAGCCGGGCCCGCGGCGCGAACAGCAGCTGGCCGAGGGCCAGCGGCAGCATCAGCAGACCGGCCTGCAGGGCGCTGTAGCCGCGCACGCTCTGGATGTAGAAGACGCCGAAGAACGAGACGCCCATCAGCGCGAAGAAGATCACGCCGACGACCACCACGGAGGCGCTGAAGACCTTGTTGCGGAACCAGGTGACGTCCAGTGCGGGGAACGCGGTGCGGCGCTCGAACCAGACGAAGGCGACCAGGGCGACCACGCCGACCAGGGTCGGCGCCCAGGCCTCGGCGGCGGTGAAGTCGGCCAGTTCGCCGCCCTTGATGATGCCGTAGATCAGCGCGACCAGGCCGATGATCGACAGCAGCACGCCCACCGGGTCGAGCTTGCCCGGGTTGGGGTCCTTGGACTCCGGCACCAGGATCGCCATCGCGATCACCGCGACGATCACGACCGGGACGTTGATCAGGAAGACCGAGCCCCACCAGAAGTGCTCGATCAGCAGACCGCCGGTGATCGGGCCGATGGCGATGGCCAGGCCGACCGCGCCGGCCCAGATGCCGATCGCTTTGGGCTGCTCGGAACGCTCGAAGACGTTCATGATGATCGCCAACGTGGCGGGCATCGCGAGCGCGGCGCCGACGCCCATCAGGGCGCGGAAGCCGATGAGTTCACCGGGCGAGCCGGCCATCGCGGACAGCAGCGAGGCGATCCCGAAGACCACCATGCCGGCCAGCAGTGCGAGCTTGCGGCCGAAGCGGTCGCCGAGCAGGCCCGAGGTGAAGAGGAGCCCGGCGAACACCAGGGTGTAGGAGTTGATCGACCACTCCAGGTCGCTCTGGGTGGCACCGAGGCCGACCGGAGCGGGGGTTGCGATGGTCTTCATCGCGACGTTGAGGATCGAGTTGTCGAGCACGACGACGAGCAGGGCGAGCACCAGGGTGCAGAGGATCGCCCAGCGCCGACGGTGGATGGCTTCCGGTACGCGTGATGGCGCAGCGGCGGTGGTCATGGTCTTTCCCGTCCGTGTTGGCGTGGCACTGGCGGGCAATTCCGAGGCGCGAATTCCGAACCGCAGACGTCTCGTAACCCCCCGCACCAGAGTAGCGGGGAATACGATACGAGACGAGTCCGTTTCGTAAAAACACGGCAAAGCCCGACGGGTGTGGCACGGAGCACACCGGGACGCACGCACCCCTCTTTGCGCCCGCGCCGGGGCGTGCAAGCATGGAGGTGATCCGGGGACGCCGCACGGCGCCACGAGACGACAACCCTTCAGGAGCCCGTTCCATGAACGCTTCTTCGCCTTCGCCTGCCCAGAACCAGGCGTCGACCGCCACGCTCTACGGCGGGGTCACCAACCGCCGCGTCACCGTCCGCGACCTCGCCACCGCCAAGCAGCGCGGCGAGAAGTGGTCGATGCTGACCGCCTACGACGCCCTGACCGCGGGCGTGTTCGACGAGGCCGGCATCCCGGTCCTGCTGGTCGGCGACTCGGCGGGCAACTGCCACCTCGGCTACGAGACCACCGTGCCGGTGACCATGGATCAGATGGTGATGCTCTCCGCCGCCGTCGTCCGCGGCACCAAGCGGGCGATGATCGTCGCCGACCTGCCGTTCGGCTCGTACCAGGAGTCCCCCGCGCAGGCCATGCACAACGCGGCCCGGCTGATGAAGGAGGCCGGGGTCGGCGCGGTCAAGCTGGAGGGCGGCGAGCGCAGCGCCCGCTCGATCGAGCTGCTGGTCGAGGCCGGCATCCCGGTGATGGCGCACATCGGCCTCACCCCGCAGTCCGTGCACGCCTTCGGCGGCTACCCGGTCCAGGGCCGCGGCGACGAGGCGGCGCACCAGCTGCTGCGCGACGCCAAGGCCGTCCAGCAGGCGGGCGCCTTCTCGGTGGTGCTGGAGGCGGTGCCGGCCGAGCTGGCCGCCCAGGTCACCGAGCAGCTGGCGATCCCGACCGTCGGCATCGGCGGCGGGCCCGACACCGACGCCCAGGTCCTGGTCTGGACCGACATGGCCGGCATGACGGCCGGGCGGGTGCCGAAGTTCGTCAAGAAGTACGCCGACCTGCGGACCGTCCTGGGCGACGCCGCCCGGGCGTTCGCCGAGGACGTCCGCGGCGGCGCCTTCCCGGCGGAGGAGCACAGCTTCCACTGATGCCACGCGCACGGCCCCGTTCCGCACGCCGGAGCGGGGCCGCTGTCATGCCCGGCCGACCCGTGACAGCAGCGTGACAGCCGGCTGGCAGCGGGCCGTCCGGGCCGCCTCCGCGCTGACAGGGGGCTGACAGCCGGGGCGGACAACCTGAAGGCATGACACGAATCGCCACCGCCCGGAACGACCGGGGAAGCGCCGCGGGCAACGCCGTCGAGGTCCACGGCATCGTCAAGCACTTCGGCGCCACCAAGGCCCTCGACGGGGTCGACCTCACCGTCCGCGAAGGCACCGTCCTCGCCCTGCTCGGCCCCAACGGCGCCGGCAAGACCACCCTGGTACGCGTCCTGTCCACCCTGATCAAGCCGGACGCCGGCACCGCCTTCGTCGGCGGCTACGACGTCCTGCGCCAGCCCAAGCAGCTGCGCCGCACGATCGGCCTCACCGGCCAGTACGCCTCCGTCGACGAACTGCTCTCCGGCTACGAGAACCTCTATCTGATCGGCCGGCTGCTCGACCTCTCCAGCCGCGAGGCCAAGGCCCGCGCCACCGAACTGCTGGAGCGCTTCTCGCTCACCGACGCCGCCAAGCGGATCGCCAAGACCTACTCCGGCGGCATGCGCCGGCGCCTCGACCTGGCCGCCAGCATGATCGGCCGCCCCCGGGTGCTCTACCTGGACGAACCCACCACCGGCCTGGACCCGCGCACCCGCAACGAGGTCTGGGACGAGGTGCAGCGGATGGTCGCCGAGGGCAGCACCGTGCTGCTGACCACCCAGTACATGGAGGAGGCGGAGCAGCTCGCGAACGAGCTGACCGTCATCGACCGCGGCAGGGTGATCGCCAACGGCGGCGTCGCCGAGCTCAAGGCCAAGGTCGGCGGCCAGATCCTCCAGGTCCGCCCGGCCCACCCGGCCGAGCTGCCGGAGATGGCCCGTTGCCTGCACGAGACCGGCATCCGCTCCGCCACCTTCTCCCCCGACGACGGCCTGCTCGCGGTGCCGCTCGTCGACGAGCAGCAGCTCACCACCGTGATCGGGGTGCTCGGCGGACGCGGCTTCGCGATCGCCGGCATCGACACCAAGGTGCCCAGCCTGGACGAGGTCTTCCTCGCCATCACCGGCAAGCCCACCGCCGACGCGGCCACCGCGGCCGCCGCCGACCTCGTCAAGGAGCCCGTCGCATGACCACCGCCACGCTCGCCCCCGCCCGGGCCGGGGACACCCACGCCGAGGACCGCATCGGCCTGGCCGCCACCCTGCGCCACATCGGCGCGCTGACCCGCCGCAACCTGATGCGGATCAAGGCCGACCCGGAGTCGATGTTCGACGCCGTGCTGATGCCGATCATCTTCACCGTGCTGTTCGTCTACGTCTTCGGCGGCGCGATCTTCGCCGACGACCCGGACAGGTACAAGCAGTTCATGATCCCCGGCCTGCTCGGGCAGACCGGCATGACGCTGGCGCTGGCCGTCGGCACCGGGCTGAACACCGACTTCCAGACCGGGGTGATGGACCGGTTCCGCACCCTGCCGATCGGCCGGGCCTCCGTCCTGCTGTCCAAGATGGTGGCGGAGACGCTGCGCGCCCTGCTCTCCTCGGCGATCCTGCTGACCTTTGCGTTCATCCTCGGCTTCGAGCTGAAGACCGGAATCCCGGAGCTGCTGGCCACGATCGGCCTGTCGCTGGTGTTCGGCATGTCGATCGTCTGGATCTCGATGCTGCTGGGCATGTCGCTGCGCAGCGCGCAGGCCGTCCAGGGCGTCTCCATGCTGGTCCTGATGCCGCTGCAGTTCGGCAGCTCGATCTTCGCGCCGACGAGCACCATGCCGGGCTGGCTGCAGGCCTTCACCAAGGTCAACCCGCTGTCCGCGCTGGCCGACGCCTCCCGCGCGCTGCTCAACGGCGAGGGGGCGGTGGCCCACCCGGTGATGGTGGTGCTGATCTGGTCCGCGGCCTCGACCGCGATCTTCGCCCCGCTCGCGGTCGCCCGCTTCCGCAAGCGGACCTGACCTTGCGGACCACCGTCGGCCCGCCTCCGGGGGAGGCCGACGGACGGGATGGCCGGCGCCCGGGACAGGCGCCGGCCGTCGTACGGGCCCGGCGGCCGGTGACCAGGGGACGGGCACCGGCCGCCGGGCCCACACCTATTCGATGCCTCCCGACCGGACACCTGCTAGTCGATCAACTCCGAGAGCAGGGACTGGGTCTGGTCCGGCGTCATCCCCACGCCGCGGGCGTACGCCTCCTCGAACACGGCGTCGCCCAGCATGTCCCGCAGGGCCACGGCCGCCCGCTCGCGCTCGACGCGGTCCAGGTAGCCGCCCTTCGGGCCGTTCAGCCCGTTGTGCGCGCCCAGCAGGAGCGCCGCGAGCCCGGCCCGCTCCAGGTCCCGGTCGCGGGCGGCGAACTCCCGCAGCACCCCGACCACGGCCGGCACGATCATGACCGTCATCTGCTCCACGAAACCGGAGGCCGTGGTGACCGACCGCAGCGTCCGCCGGCCCTCGCGGATCAGTTCGAGCCCCTGCTCCGGGTCTCCGGCCCGGGCCACGATCCAGCCCCGGGCCGAACTGAGCAGCCCCGAGACGACGCTCGGCGCGAAGAAGCCGAGCTTCGCCTCGCGCAGCCGGTCCAGTTCGGCCAGCGCCTGCGCGTACTCGCCGCGCTGGGCGTGCACGCCGCAGAGCGTCAGGTAGCCGAACAGCCAGGCGCCGGTGCTGGACTGGTTCGTGCCCGGGGAGTCGAGGGAGGCCAAGGCCTCCCGGACGATCCGCTCGCCGCGCTCCAGGTCCACCTCCAGCAGGGCGTTGCCGAGGTTCACCTGCAGCATCGGCACCTCCTGCGGCGCCCCCAGCTCCTCGGCCAGCTCGATCGCCCGCTCGTACGCGGCGGCGGCGGCCTCCGGCTCGCCCCGATTCGCCAGCGACTCGCCCTGCGCGGACAGCGCCTGGGAGATCCCCCAGAGGTTGCCGGCCTGCTGGTACAGCTCCAGGGAGCGCTCGCCGTCCCGGACGCTCTGCTCCTCCCCGCCCGGCCAGTCGTTCATCATCTTGGCCCGGAGCTGCAGGACGAACGCCATGTCGTTGGCGTCGCCGTGGCGCTCGCAGCCCGCGACCGCGTCGTCGAGCAGGTCCTTCATCACGTCCAGCCGGCCGGCCAGGAAGGCGCCGAAGACCCGCATCAGACCGGGGAAGCGGTAGGCCTGCGGCAACTCCGGGGTGTAGACGTCCAGGAGCCGCTGGGCCACCTCGACGGCCTGCGGGTCGCCGAGCACCTCCAGGTTCCCCTCGAAGAGCCCGATCAGCCGGTACATCGCGAGCAGTCGGCGGGCCTCCTCGACGACCCCCTCCGGCATCGGCAGGCCGTACGAGAGCACGGTGCGCTCCAGCGGCACCGGCGGCGGGGCGTCCGGACCGAACGGGTCCGGGCCCAGCGCGGCCACCGCGTTGTACCAACTCCTGGCCTCCAGGCTGTAGTTGCGCAGCGACCAGTACCAGCTCATGCCGAGGGTGAGGGTGAGCGCCTGCTCCTCGTCCCGGAGGTCGACCGCGCGGCGCAGCGCGGCCCTGATGTTGTCCTGCTCGCGCTCCAGCACGGTCAGCCAGTACAGCTGCCGGGGACCGTGGATGTGCAGGTCGGAGCCGGCGACCACGGAGCGGAAGTGCGCCAGGTGGCGGGCCTCGGTGGCGGCGCGCTCGGCGGGGGAGGCGGCGAGGCGTTCGGCCGCGTACTCGTGGATGGTCTCCAGCATCCGGTAGCGCGGCAGGCTGGCGCCGTCCAGGTCGGCGACCAGCAGGGACTTGTCGACCAGCGACAGCAGCAGGTCGGCGACCTCCCCCGGCGGCACGTCGACGCCGTCGGCGCAGACCGCCTCGGCGTCCTCCAGCTGCCAGCCGCCCGCGAACACCGAGAGCCGGCGCAGCACCGCCCGCTCCCGCTTGCCCAGCAGGTCCCAGCTCCAGTCGACCACCGCGCGCAGGGTCTGCTGGCGCGGCAGCAGGGTGCGGCTGCCCGCGGTGAGCAGCGCGAACCGGCCGTCCAGCCGGTCGGCTATCTGGCGGGCCGTCATCACCCGCAGCCGGGCGGCGGCCAGTTCGATGGCCAGCGGCAGCCCGTCCAGGCGGCGGCAGATCTCCGCGCAGGCCTCCGGATCGCCCGCCGGGTCGAAGCCGGGCCGGGCGGCGGCGGCGCGTTCGGCGAACAGCCGCAGCGCGACCGGGTCGGGCAGCGGCTCCACCGGCAGCACCGTCTCGCCGGGCACACCCAGCGGCTCGCGGCTGGTGGCCAGCACGGTCAGCCCGGGGCACTCGGCGAGCAGCGCGTCGGCGAGGTCGGCGGCGGCCTGGATCAGGTGCTCGCAGTTGTCCAGGACGAGCAGCATCCGGCGGTGCCCACAGTGCTCGACCAGGCGGCGCAGCGGGTCCTCGACGCGCTTCTCGATCACCTCGGCGACCATGCTGGCACTGTGCAGCACGATCTCGCGCAGGCCGAGCGCCGAAACCACGGCGGCGGGCACCGCCGCCGGGCTCTCCAGCGGGGCGAGTTCGGCCACCCAGACGCCGTCCGGCCAGGCCCCGGAGGCCCGTTCGGCCCGGCCGGCCTCGACCGAGAGGCTGGTCTTGCCCGAGCCGCCGGGACCGGTCAGGGTCACCAGCCGACGGTTCGTCAACAACTCGCGCAGGGAGGCGAGATCGGACTCGCGGCCGACGAAGCTGGTCAGCCGGCCGCGCAGATTGCCGGTGGCTCGCGGGAGTTGGGCGGCGGGCTGCGGCTTCGGCGCCGGGGCCGGTGCCGGGGCCGGA
This sequence comes from Streptomyces sp. 1114.5, assembly GCF_003635085.1. NCBI lineage: Bacteria > Bacillati > Actinomycetota > Actinomycetes > Kitasatosporales > Streptomycetaceae > Streptomyces > Streptomyces sp. 1114.5. The sequence goes on along the minus strand of NZ_RBXE01000001.1, from coordinate 2,999,416 downwards.
CCGGGCTCCGGTACCGCCTGCGCCACCGGTGCGAGCAACTCGGCGTGGAGGGACTGGAGTTGACGCCCGGGGTCGACGCCGAGCTCATCGGCCAGGGCACGCCTGGTCCGCTCGTAGTGGCGCAGCGCCTCGGCCGTGCGGCCGCTCGCGTGCAGGGCCCGGATCATCAGCAGCTGCAGCGGTTCGTCCAGCGGCTGGCGCTCGCACAGCTCGGCCAGCTCGGCCACCAGCTCGGCCGCCCGGCCGAGCCCGAGGTCCGCGGTGATCCGGTGGCGGCGGGCCTCGTCCCGCTGGGCCTCCAGCCGGGTGCCCGGGCCGGTGCGGTCCGGCAGGTCGGCGAGGGCGGGGCCGCGCCAGAGCGCCAGGGCGGCGCGCAGCCGCTCGGCGGCGAGCGCGTGGTCCCCGGCGTCCAGCGCGCGGCGGCCCTCGGTGGTGAGCCGCTGGAAGTCGGCGAGGTCGGTGGCGGGGCCGGTCAGCCAGTAGCCGGCCGGGCCGGAGCCGATCTCGTCCCGGCCGATGGTGCGGCGCAGCCGGCCGACCAGGGTCTGCAGTGCGGCGGAGGAGTCCTGCGGCGGCTCGGCGTCCCAGACCTCGTCCACCAGCACTTCGGCCGGCACCGGGCGGCCCTGCCGCAGGGCCAGCGCGGTCAGCAGCGCCCGCAGCCGGGCGCCGCCGAGGGGCACCGGGGTGCCGTCGTCGTGGTGGGCCGTGGTCGTCCCGAGGATCCCGTAGTGCACCGGACCATTCTGGTCGATCGGCGGCGATGGGGACGCACAATTGTTCCGTACCCCGTCCGCGCGGAAGGACCGCGGAGGCCTGCCGAGGAACGCGGCCGGACGGCCGGACGTTCATCCGGAGCGGCTTGTCCGCTCACCGGCCCGCCCGGCATGATCGGGGCCGACCCGTTCCACCCGTTCCCTCTGCCCACGGAGCACCCACACCATGACCTTCGCCGCCACGCCGCGCTCCCGCAGCGAGGACCGCCGGATCAGCCCGGTGTTCTGGGTGCTCCTCGCCATACTCGGCACCTCCGGCTGGGCGGTGTACGCGGGCTACGGCAACGCGTCCTTCGGGGTGTTCCTGTTCGTCGTCGCGGGCTGGATGGTCTCGCTCTGCCTGCACGAGTACGCCCACGCCCGCACCGCGCTGCACGGCGGCGACATCACCGTCGGCGCCAAGGGCTACCTCACCCTCAACCCGCTGAAGTACACCAACGTGCTGCTCAGCTTCGTGCTGCCGATCGTCTTCGTGATCCTCGGCGGCATCGGCCTGCCCGGCGGCTCGGTCTGGATCGAGCGGCACCGGATCCAGGGCCGGCTCAAGCACAGCCTGGTCTCGGCGGCCGGCCCGCTGGTCAATCTGCTGATCGCGGCGGCGCTGCTGATCCCGATCGGTGCGGGCTGGCTGGACGACCCGACGGTGCACGCGTTCTGGAACGGCTACGAGCTGACCATCTCGCCGTTCTCCGGCGCGCTCGGCTTCCTCGGCTTCCTCCAGATCAGCGCGGCGGTGCTGAACCTGCTGCCGGTGCCCGGCCTGGACGGCTACGGCATCGTCGAGCCCTGGCTGTCGTACAAGACCCGGCGCGCGGTGGAGCCGTTCGCGCCGTACGGGATGCTCGCGGTGTTCGCGCTGCTGTGGCAGCCCGAGGTGAACTCGTTCTTCTTCGGGATCGTCCACGGCCTGATGAACCTGTTCGGCGTGGACCAGGACTACGCGACGCTCGGCCGGTACCTGTTCAGCTTCTGGAAGAACTAGCGCCGACCGGCACCGGCGCCGCCCGGCACTGGCGCCGACCGGTCAGCCCTGCTGAGCCGCCGCCGCAGCCTCGGCGATCTTCGCCCGGCGGCGGTTCAGCCACAGCACGTTGCTGGCCACACCGGCCAGCGGCAGCCAGATCAGGCCCAGCCAGAAGCCCTGGACCAGCGAGAAGACGGCGGCGGCCAGCGCGAGGACGACGACGATCAGGGCGAGCAGGGACGTGCGGGGCATGGCGGAAGGCTCCTAGAACGGGTGCGGCCGACCGGGTCGCGGCCGCCACCCATTGTCGCCGACCTCACCTCCGGAGCGGGCCCAGGGGTCTGTCGTCGAGATCGCGTCGTCCGCCCGGAGGGCGGGCGGGATCTCGGCGACAGACCCCTGAGGTGAGGTCGACACAGTGGCCTGCAGATCACACGTCGGTGATCCGCAGGCCCGCGTGGGCCTTGTAGCGGCGGTTGACCGAGATCAGGTTCGCCACCAGCGCCTCGACCTGGTGGGCGTTGCGCAGCCGGCCCGCGTAGATGCCCCGCATGCCGGGGATCCGGGCGGCCAGGGCGCGCACCACGTCGGTGGCGGCCCGCTCGTCGCCGAGCACCATGACGTCGGTGTCGATCTCCTCCACCGACTCGTCCTGCAGCAGCACCGCCGAGAGGTGGTGGAAGGCGGCAGTGACCCGGGAGTCCGGCAGCAGCGCGGCGGCCTGCTGGGCGGCGCTGCCCTCCTCCGGCTTCAGCGCGTACGCGCCCTGCTTGTCGAAGCCGAGCGGGTTGACGCAGTCGACGACGATCTTGCCGGACAGTTCCTCGCGCAGCGCGGTCAGGGTGGCGGCGTGGCCGTCCCACGGGACCGCGATGATCACCACGTCGCTCTCCCGGGCGACGGTGGCGTTGTCGGCGCCGCGCACGCCGAGGCCGAGTTCGGCGGCCGAGGCCTCGGCCCGGGCGGCGTCGCGGGAGCCGATGATCACCTGCTGGCCGGCCTTGGCCAGCCGCAGGGCGAGGCCCCGCCCCTGGTCGCCGGTGCCGCCGAGGACGCCGACCACCAGCTGCGAGACGTCCGGCAGTTCGTGGGCCGGGTTTGTCGCTGAATCGAGGGAAGTCATGGGCCGATCCTGCCAAATCTCCGGCCCCGCGCGACATCCTGGCCCGCATGGACGCGGTGAGAGTTTCGGCACTCCGGGAGCGACTGACGGGCACGGGCTGGCTGGAGGCCGTCGGCGGCTTCGCCGGATCGCTGCGGCGTTCTGTGGAGAGGCGCGGGGCCGGCGGACTGCTGCTGGTCGGCACCGAGGCGTACGAACCCTGGCACCTGGCCGCCCACCTGGAGGACGAGGCCGCCTGGTCGGCCGTCCCCCGGCTGGCGCCCACCCTGCTGCGGCACCACCCCCCGGCGGGCGCCCCGGCCCACCTGGCGCACGACCTGCGCCGGCTGGCCGCGGCCGGGCGCGGCGCCACCGTCCTGGTGGTGGCCCCGGGGGCGGCCGGCGCCCCGCTGCTGGAACGGGTGCACGACGCCCGCCGGCAGGGCGCGACCGTCCTGGCGCTGGACGGCGCGGCCCCCGCCGAACCGGGCGACCTCGGCGGGCTCGCCCACGAGCGGCTGGCCGTCGGCACCGCCGCCGAGGAGCCCTTCGACCTCGCCCAGCACCTGGTCAGCACCGCCGCCGGGCAGCTCCCCGCCCGCCGCTCCCCCCTGGACCGCCTCGCCGCCCTCGCCGCCCGCCTGACCTCCGCCCCCGCGATCAGCCGCTGGTAGGTCCCGATCACGCGCGGCTGTTCACGACGCTGCGTCATCACGTGGTGTAGGTCGTGGAACGGGGCCGACGTGGACGACCCACACCACCAGCTGTCCGTTGCCGATCGTGTGGACGACCCGGTAGTCGCCCACGCGCAGGCGCCGACGCTCGGGCTGCGACACGAGTGCGGTGGTGTTGAAGCCGAGCGGATCGACTCCACGGGCAACGGCTGCGTCATGCGCCCAAGCGGACGCAGTGCTCCATGTGTACACAACGCGCCGCCGCTCGGAAACCCTTCGAAAACCCTTTGCGGGACTGGCCGCCGCCACCGCAGGATGACGGCTCGTGAACGACGACGAACCTCCGCACACCACCGAACCCGGGCGGGCCCGGACGCTGCTGCGCTCGCTCACGCCCGACCTGGCGCCCTGGCGTGCCTCGCGCGACTTCCGCTACCTCTGGACTTCCGGCTGCATCACCAGCTTCGGCAGCTTCCTGACCCTGGTGGCCGTGCCGATGCAGATCAAGGAGCTCACCGGCTCCTCCCTCGCGGTCGGCCTGGTCGGCGCCGTCGAACTCCTCCCGCTGATCGTCTTCGGCCTCTGGGGCGGCGCCCTCGCCGACGCCCTGGACCGCCGCAAGCTGGTGCTGCGCTCCGAGGCCGCACTCGGTCTGCTGGCCGGGCTGCTGCTGCTCAACGCCCTGCTGCCGCACCCGCTGCTCTGGCCGATCTACCTGGTCGCCGCGCTGGTCGCGGCCGCCGACGGCCTGCAGCGCCCGGCGCTGGACTCGCTCACCCCGCGGATCGTCCCGCACCAGCACCTGACCGCCGCGTTCGCCCTCAAGTCCCTCTACCACAACGCCGCTTCGGTGGCCGGGCCGGCACTGGCCGGCGTCGTGGTGGCCTTCGCCGGGGTGCAGACCGCCTACGCGCTGGACGTGCTCACCTTCGTCGCCTCGCTGCTGCTGCTCGTCCGGATCGGGGCCGTCCCACCGCCCACCGGCGCCGAGCGGCCGTCGGTACGGGCGGTGCTCACCGGCGTCCGGTACGCCTGGAGCCGCAAGGACCTGCTCGGCACCTACGCGATCGACCTCTGCGCCATGCTGTTCGCCTATCCGGTGGCCGTCTTCCCGTTCCTGGCCTCGGACTTGGGCGCGGACTGGGCGCTCGGCCCGATGTACGCGGCCTCCGCGGTCGGCGCCCTGCTGGTCGGCGCGACCAGCGGCTGGACGTCCCGGATCCACCGGCACGGGCGGCTGCTGGTGGCCGCCGCCGTCGGCTGGGGTGCGGCGATGGCGCTCGCCGGGCTGTCCGGGAGCATCTGGCTGGTGCTGCTCGGGCTGGCCCTGGCCGGCGGCGCCGACCAGATCAGCGGGCTCGCCCGGTCGACCATGTGGAACCAGTCGATCCCGGACGAGGTCCGCGGCCGGATGGCCGGGGTGGAGATGCTCAGCTACTCCGTCGGCCCCCAGCTCGGCCAGGTGCGGGCCGGCACGATGGCCGGGCTGGTCGGCGTGCGCGCCGCGGTCTGGGCCGGCGGTGTCGCCTGCGTCGTCGCCGTCCTCGCGGTCGCCGCCGCGCTGCCGCGGCTGCTCGCCTACGACGACCGGACCGACCCGCACGCCGCCGCCGTCCGCGCCGAGCACGAGCGGGTGCAGCGGGAGGCGGCCGCCACGGCGTGACGCTACTCGGCCCGGTCTTCCGGCTTGTCGCTCCAGCGCGGGTCGTTGCTCCACTCCCGGTTGCGCTCGTCCGCGATGCGCAGCGCCTGGGCGGCCTCCTCGGGGCTGTCGTACGGCCCGAGGCGGTCCTTCGCCGGGCACTCCGGGCCCTCCTCGACCTTGTTGTGCTTGATGCAGTAGAACCACTCGCCGGGCTTGCCGGTCGGCTTTCGGTGGAATCCGAGGGGCATGGCGCTCTCCCGTTCAGACGGCTGACGTTCAGGGGTCGGGTCGCTACCGATCATTCCCCGCCCCGGGCCGCCCTGCACACCGCGCACCGGCCGGGCGCCGCGATGCCCGCCGACTAGACTCGCGGCCATGGCTCTCGTACCCGGCATCCAGTCCCCCACCCGCAAGGTCCCGGCGCACATCGCGCGCCCCGAGTACGTCGGGCGGCCCGCGCCGGCGCCGTACACCGGGCCCGAGGTGCAGACCGCCGAGACGATCGAGAAGATGCGGATCGCGGGCGGGATCGCCGCCCGGGCGATGGAGGAGGCGGCGAAGCTCATCGCCCCCGGCGTCACCACGGACGCGCTGGACGCCGTCGCCCACGAGTACATGTGCGACCACGGCGCCTACCCGTCCGACCTCGGCTACCGCGGGTTCCCCAAGTCCGTCTGCACCTCGATCAACGAGGTGATCTGCCACGGCATCCCGGACTCGACCGAGCTGCAGGACGGCGACATCGTCAACATCGACGCCACCGCCTACATCCACGGGGTGCACGGCGACCTCAACGCCACCTACCTGGTCGGCGACGTGGACGAGGAGTCCCGGCTGCTGGTCGAGCGCACCCGGGAATCCCTCAACCGGGCGATCAAGGCGGTCAAGCCGGGCCGTCAGATCAACGTCATCGGACGGGTCATCGAGTCCTACGCCAAGCGCTTCGACTACGGCGTGGTGCGGGACTTCACCGGACACGGCATCAACACCTCGTTCCACTCCGGCCTGATCGTCCCGCACTACGACAGCGAGCGGGCCACCGAGGTGATCAAGCCGGGCATGACCTTCACCATCGAGCCGATGCTGACCCTGGGCACCTACGACTACGAGATCTGGCCGGACGGCTGGACGGTCGTCACCAAGGACCGCAAGCGCACCGCCCAGTTCGAGCACACCCTGGTGGTCACGGCGGACGGCGCGGAGATCCTCACCCTGCCGTGACCCCACCCGGTGGGTGCATCAGCCGATCAACCACTGTTCCTCGGCGACGGCGCCCACCTCGGTGCAGGCGTCGGTCAGCACGTCCAGGACGCGCAGCGGGTCCGGCAGCGGCTGCTCGGGCCCGCGCAGCCACCGCACCCGGGAGCCGTCCGGCAGCGCGGCCGGCGGGAGCAGGGTGTACGAGCCGCGGCAGTGCCAGCGCAGGCCGGGGTGTTCGGACATGGTGTCCGGGGTGGAGTCGAGCGCGCTCGGCCACCACTCGTCCTCGTCCTGCGGGGTGCCGCGGGTGGCGGTGAAGAACAGGTAGCGGTCCTCGCCGACGGCGGCGACCGGGCCGCCGACGCCCAGCGCGGTCAGCCGCTCCAGCGCCAGCCGTCCGGCCTCCGCCGGGACGTCCAGCACGTCGTGCACCCGGCCGGTGGCGGTGATGAAGTTGGCCTGCGGGTCGCGGGCGAGCCAGCGGGAGAGCTGCTCGGCGTCGGTGGTGGCCTGGGTCTGCCAGGCGAAGGAGACCGGGTGCTGGGCCGGGGCCGGACAGGCCACCCGGTCACAGGAACAGCGGTAGCCGGCCGGGTGTGCGGCCGGGGCGAGCGGGAATCCGGCGCGCGCGGCGCCGAGCAGCTGGTCCAGCCCTTCGGCCGGTCCCTCCGGGCCCCCCGCCCGGGCCCGCTGACGATCACGCTTCTGCCACCAGGTCGTCCACCTGCCGCCGGCTTCCATCGGGCCCCTTCCGCGCAACTGCCGTGCCTGGTGCGACACAGCGTTCGACGTACCACTCCGACGCAACGCACGGCGCCCCCCGCTGCTTCCCGGGGTGCTCGGCCCTGCCGTCCGCGCCCTGTCGGCCGTGGCCCGGGGTCACCGGACGGCCGACGCCCGGGTCACGGTACGCAGTCGCGGCAGCACGCTGTCCGCGCCAAGTCGGCCGGAGGGCACGCGGATCCGCGCCTCGCCCGGCCCGTACGGGGCCCGCTGACCCGGGTGAACCCCGAGGGCGTACAGGAAAGGATAGGGGTGCGCGGGGCCTCCGGATGACCGGGGGCGGTGCCTCTCCGGTCACACTCCCCTGCGCACCCCGGGCACACTCCCGGCACGCGGCCCTCACCAGGCCTCCCGTTCCCCCTCCCACCGGGGGTGTTCCCGGTCACCCCGGGCCACCCCCGCGGAGGTGAGACCCTGGAGGGATGAAGAGCGCGGACACCGAATTCGTCGGCGGCCCCCTGGACGGGCGGATCCTCCCCATCCCGCTGGGGCCGATGCTCGGCGTGCCCAAGAAGTACAAGGTCCCGGTCCCCGCGCACGGCGAGGCCCCCGCGCGCACACTGGTGTACGTCCGGGCCAAGCAGGTACGGGGCCTGAGCTGGTTCTGGCGCTACGAGTACGACGAGGCGGCCTCCGCCAAGGCCTCCGCCTGACGGCCGTCCGCCTCCTTCCTCCGCGCTCCCCCCGGGAGGTCGGCATGGCGAGGACGGTACGGCACCCGAGGGACCGCTCCCGGGCGGTCGCCCACCACAACCGGCAGGTCGCCGCGGTCACCGGGGTGCTGCTGCTGGTGGTCTGCCTCTACAGCGTGGTCATCGGGCCCGACGGCTGGCTCTGGTTCGGCTGGGCGGTGCTGCTGCTCGTCAGCGTGGCGCTGTTCCTGGTCCGCCCCTGAGCAGCGGCACCGCCCGTCGTGCCGGTGGCGCTCCCTCCGCGCCGGCCGGTCCCCCCGGGCCGGTCAGTCATCCCCGGCGAGGATGAGGTACAGCTTCTTGCGGGCCTCGGTCAGTACGGTCAGCCCCTTGGCGCGCTGCGCCTCGGTGCCGGTCGCCATGACCTGCCGGATCGCCTGGTCGACCGCGGCGAGCGCCTGGCCGACCTCCTGGACGGCCTCCCAGTCGACCTCCCGGCCGGCCTCGGCCCACGGCTCCGCCGGCCCGGCCTCGGCCTCGGCCCGGCCCGCCTCGGTGAGCGAGACCAGCCGCTTGCCACCGACCTCCTCCGCGGTGATCAGGCCCTCCTCCTCCAGCAGCTGGAGGTTGGGGTAGATCGAGCCCGGACTGGGCCGCCAGGCCCCGCCGGTCCGCTCGCCGATCTCGGCGATCATCTCGTAGCCGTGCATCGGCCGCTCCTTGAGCAGCGCCAGCAGCGAGGCGCGGACGTCACCGCGCCGGGCCCGGCCGCCGCGCCGCCCGTGCGGGCCACCGCGCCGACCGCCGTACCCGCCGAAGCCGTGCCCGAACGGGCCGCCCATCGGCCGGCCGGGGCCGCCGCCGCCGAACGGCGGGCCGAACCCGCCGAACGCCTCCCGGCCCTCGAAGCCCTCCCCGGGCATCCCCCCGAACTCCGGCCCCGGCCCGCGCCGGCGACCGCCGCCGGGGCCCTCTCCGCGAAATCGCATTCCTGAGCGCATGGCGCCCACCTCCTGTGTGCTGACGAACCCTTCTCCGAAACAGTCGAGTCACTGTCTCGATAGTTCGACGATATATCGGTGACTGTCGCTCGTCAACGGTTCGCCGACACACCGCCGACCTGCCACCGCCGGCCCCCGACACGGTTCCTCAGGCTTCACCAGCCGACCCGTCCAGCCGCTACGGTGGCGGGCATGGCCGGAGAACGAGACCTTGCGACGCTGCTGCGCGGGATGCGCCCGCTGCTCAACCCGGGGCGGTACGTGTACTGCACGCTCCCCGCGAAGGTGCCCGCCGGCATGCGGCCGGTGGTGACGGTCGCCGAGCCGGAGGGGGTGACGGTGGTGGTCGCCCAGGAGGAGGCGGACGCGCTCGGGCTGCGCTACGAGTACGTGGCGGCCTGGATCACCCTGCAGATCCACTCGGCACTGGAGGCCGTCGGGCTGACCGCGGCCGTGGCCGGGCGGCTCGCCGAGGAGGGGATCAGCTGCAACGTGGTGGCCGGCTTCCACCACGACCACCTGTTCGTCACCGCCGACGACGCCGAACGCGCCGTCCGCGCCCTGGAGGAACTCTCCCGGCGGTAGCGGGTCTGAACAGTCCCGCCGGGTGGCCGCCGCCGACCGGGCCTTCGACACTGGGAGCAGCCGCCCCGCCGAGGGCGGCCCCACCGGAAGGAGACGGCCGCCATGGCCATCTGCGTCACCTGCGGCAACGACTACTGGCTGGCCTTCGAGATCAAGACGGTCACCGGCGACACCTACACCTTCGACAGCTTCGAGTGCGCGATGGAGAAGCTCGCGCCGCGCTGCGAGCAGTGCTCCGTCCGCATCGTGGGCCACGGCGTCGAAGTGGCCGGGATGTTCTTCTGCTGCGCCAACTGCGCCCGGATCAACGGCGGCCTCGGCGAGCAGATCCGCGACGCCGTCGGCGCGCACCCCGCATAGCGGGTGCACGGCCCGCCCGGACACGGGCGGGAGAGGGGGCGGAAGAGTCGGCCAGTACGCCGGGAACAGTCTCCGCACCGGCAGCGACCTGCGGAAACGTCGTTCCCGGCGGTCCGATCGCCACGCAATCGCCACACCTTCGGCGACCGCCGCTCACTTGGCCTCTTCAGCGGCTCCTCGACCGTCGTGAGGCTCTCGTCAGACGGTGGTGGTGCAGACGAATCCGAGGTCGGCCAGGCCCTCGCTCTGGCACAGCCGGTCGGATGCGCCCCCGGCAGCTGTCTGCAAGAGCTGGTAGTCGGCGCCGTGCGCCTTGCCCCAGTGCATCGCCGCGCGCCACAGGAGCCGCCCGAGGCCGAGGCTGCGGTATTCCGGCAGAACACCGAAGTACTGCGGGAGGAGTCGTCGCCTGCCGTTGGGGTCGGCCATGGTCTCCATGGGGCCGATTGCGCCTACTACGCGCTCGTCCTGGACGGCGACCAGCACGGGGCCGACGCTGTCGATCCGGGAGTGCAGGAACACGAAGCCCTCGCCGGCCAGCTTCTCGGCGAACTCGGGGAAGGTGGTCCGGATGGCTTCGGGCTGTTGGTCGAGGGCATCGATTCCCTCGACGGCTGGTGCGTCCTGGTCGAAGGTACGGAGCTGCACGCGGGTAGAGGCGGCCACTGGGGCGGCGGTGTCCTGGAACCACACCACACGGGCTTTGGATGCGTCGCGCCCGGCGGCGAGCTTGGCGGCCAGTTCCTCGGCCTCCTGCCGGTGCTCGCGGGCGCCGTAGAGATGGACGCGCAGGATGCCGCGACCGGTGATGGTGGGGATCAGCGTGCGGGCCTGGTCCTGAACGACGGCGTCCAGCAGGACATGCTCGTCCTTGTGGTCGGACCACCGCCGGTCCTTGTCGTGTGGCAGGAATTCTCCGGTACCGGCGACGGCGAACGCCTCGGCCAGAAGCTCAGCGGAAACAGCTTCGGGATGGAGCGGCCCGAGCGTCGGAAAATACGGGACGCACATCACGGGGCGCAGCAAGTCCCAGCGCAGATCCATACCCGCACCCTACTCGCCAGCCCCGCACGGCTCAGGCCCCGACGCGGAGAGCGCCGGGGCCTGAGCACTACTGATCAGGTGCGATCAGCGGGTGGTTCAGTGGGGGTTGTCGTCGCCCGCGTTGCACGAGCACTTCACGCTGTCCATGACGTCGTCCAGGTCGCCGACGGCGATGATCTCGGTGACGGGCGGGGTCGGGGCCGCGATCGGCCGCGTGAGGTACGGCAGGCGCTGGGCCGGGCCGTCGTCCGGGAGCGGACGCCTCGGGGAGAGTTCGACAGCTACAGCGGTCATGTCACCCTGCTTTCTTGATCCCGTGCTGGCAGTAACTTGCGAGTGGTGCCTTCGCCTCCTGGTAGTGCTTGGCCAGCGGCCGGCAGACGGTGCACGCGCCGGAGAGCTGGCAGCCGGAGCATCCACCGGTGCGAAGCATGAGGCGGTCGGCGATGGCGCCGAGCCGGGCGAGGCCGTTGATCCCCTCGGTGGGGAGACTGATCTGGTCGTCACGGCCGATCTTGCAGATGGACACCAGCCCGTGTGGGTCGGTGTGGAAGAAGGTGTGTCCGGCGTTGCAGCCGCCGAACGGCTTGCGCATCCGCAGGTGCTCCTTGGACTGCGCGGTCAGCGACTCCGCCCCGCCGTAGATCGTCGGAGTCATGTTGGTGAAGACGTTGTACTCCAGCCCCCAGCCTTCACACAGGTCGATCATCGCCTGTTCCTCGGTGGCGTTGTCCTCGGTGACGATGATGCTCATCCGCAGCGGCAGCTTGGCCCGGCGGCCGGCGTTCATGCCCTGGATGAACAGGTCCCAGGCGCCCTGCCGCTGGGTCAGCTCGTCGTAGCTGGCCTTGTTCGCCCCGTACATCGACACCGTGACCCGGTAGGGCGGGCACTCGCGGAACATCTCCAGCAGGTTCTCCCGCCACAGCAACGAGGCGTTGGTGGAGACGGTGATCATCATGCCCAGCTCGAACGCGCGGCGATACGAAGGCATGAAGTCCCGGTCCACGGTGGGCTCGCCCCCGGTGATCTGGAGCCAGAGGACGCCGGCCTCGGCCATGATGCCCAGGCAGGTGAGCTTGTCCGTGAGCGGCATGCCCGAGTTGACCTTGAGCCCGAGATAGCAGTGCTTGCACGTGTAGTTGCAGCCGAGGTTGATCTCCCAGCTGGCTCGCGAGTAGCCCCACGTGGAGGGCTGCCGGACCAGCAGGACGTCACCCGCAGGACGACCGGTAACGTCCAGGTCGGCCCACTGGGCGCGCACGGCGTCCGCGAGCCACGAGGGAGCTGCCTGAGCGGGTTTGTGGGCGCGCAGCTCCTCGTAGTCGGCCTGCGGGAGCCGGAGACCACCCCGGCCACCGGGGCGCACCAAGAGGTATTCGTCCAGGAACGGGCTGGCGATCAGGTCATGCACGTGTTCCCTCCTTATCTGAGCGGTATTCGGTCGATGTGATGCCGTGCTGGCCCACCTGCCGCAGTGCGTTTGGTGGGGTCAACCGATCTCGGCCCAAACCCATTTGCCGAACGGGGCTTCGTCGACGCCCCAGCGGTTGGCGATGCTGTCGACGAGGCCCATGCCGCGCCCGGACGTCTCGGTGACCCCGGTCTTGATGACCGCGGGCAGGGTGCGTGACGAATCGCGGACCGCCAGTCGAAGCCGGTCACCGTCCAGGCCGAGTGCGACGCACAGCCGGGTGCAACCGGTATGCCGGGCTGCGTTGCCGACCAGTTCCGAGACGATCAGCCGAGCATCTTCCAGCAGATCGAGACGGCCCCAATCGGTCAGCTTCTCCTGGACCAGGTGTCGGGCACTCCTCGCCGACTCGGGGGCGCAGGGCATGTGCCGCATGCAGCGGCGGCGCTGCATGGCGGGCACGTCAAGTGCGGTGGCCACCAAGGCGGTGTCGGCCTGGGTCGGGCCGTGCTTCGTGCGCAGCAGCGTCATCCTCGTCGTCACGGCGGCCTCCGGTGGTCAGGGGCCGCCCGGCGCTCCTCCATGGAGCCGAGGGGGATCGGTGATTCCTCCCGCCGGGCGGCTGTTAGTTATTGAACGGCGCGGGCATGCCGCAGGAGAGGGGCCACGAAGGGGTGCATTTTCCAGCAGGGGTCCGCCAACGGGGCCAGAATTGATGCGCTGTCAGCTTCGATCGAGAGGCCACTTGTGAGCGGTGTCAGCCCGGGCGGGATCGGCCGACTGCTGCGGGAGATCCGCGAGGCGTACCCGAAGAAGACACGCGCCGAGCAGGCAGAGTTAGTCGCCGCCGCAAGTGGCGAGTGGTGCGATTGGGAGACCATCAAGCGGTGGGAAACCGAGAAGCGAATTCCGCAGAAACCCTCGTACCAGGGGATCGCCGACGCCTACGGTCTGACCGTGGGCCAGGTGGCCGAGGCCGCCGCCGCCTCCCGGCGGTACCGGAGTGAGCGCAGCACGAAGGGCAACAGCGTGGACAGGCGGAAGTTCATCGGAGCAGGGATAGGAGCAGCCACCGGCCTCGTCGCGCTGCCCGGCATCGCACAGGCCCACGAGGGGATCACCGCAGCGCTCAGGCCATCCGGAGAGGGTGATCTCGCCTACCTGGAGTCGGCGTTCGAGCGGCACCGGGGCGGCTACCGTGGCCGGGCACCGGAGGCGGTGCTGGCCGAGATGATGGGTGATCTCGATCTGCTGGGAGAGGTGCTGAACCGACCTCACCCGGCGCGCACCCGTGCGGACCTCGCCCGGACGGCGGCAGGCATCGCGGGCTTGGTGGCCATCGTCCAGCACGACCGCGGTGACCAGCGCGACGCCTACCGCTGGTTCGCCACCGCCGAGCAGGCCGCGCGGGAGTCCGGTGATCAGCGGATGATCGCGTGGGTGCTGGCCCGGCACGCCATGGTCCCGCTCAACTACGGCGCTCCTGGCGCGGCCGCTCGGATCGCCGAGCAGGCCCGGCGGGAGGCGGGGAGCGGCCCGACGGCGGCCGGAGCACTCGCTGCGGCCGTCACCGCGCGGGCTCTGGCAGCCTCCGGCGACTTCGAAGGGGCCCGGCGGGCGGTGGACGACACGCGGAATCTGGCGGAGCGCCTGGACGGCGCCGAGGCGGCCGACACCTGGTTCGGCTACCCCGAGCAGAAACACCACGTGCACCTGTCGCAGGCGTACACATTGCTGGGCGACACGGGCAGCGCCTACCAGGCGCAGGAGGACGCGCTGGCGCTCACGGACTCTCCGTCGGTAATGGCGCGAGCCCTGCTGGCAGTGGACACCGCCGCATGCCTGCGCGTCGACGGCGACCCGACCGGTGCTGCCGAGATGGCGTCCGGGGTGTGGGGGCGGCTGCCGGCCGCCTACCGTGAGGGCCTGATCCGATCCCGCACCGAGACGCTGCATCGCCAGCTCACCGGTCGGCCGTACGCGCTGCTCGGGGAGGCGCTGGCCGGCTAGCCGCAACGAGGCTACCGGGGACTCTTGGACAGCTGCTTCGACCGTTCTCACCGCCACACGATCGCCACAGCACGCCCAGGAACAGGCCGCAACAGGCACGAAGAGTCAGCAAACGGTTACAGCTCTTCGAAACATGAAAAGGCCCCCTGACCTGCGAAGTTGCAGATCAGGGGGCTCTTCTCAAACCGGCGACGGAAGAGTCGGCCTGTACGCCGGGTTCTGTCACCCGGGTCGCTTGCGCGGCCCGGGGAGACGGCCATCCATCTAGGGCTGCCGTTGCCGACAGCCTCGTGCGGTCTACCCGCGAGCTCGGGCGAGCAGCCCTCGAACACTCGCGCACGGCGCCCGAAGGCACCGATCTTGACCTTGCTCCAGGTGGGGTTTACCTAGCCGGCCGGGTCACCCCGGTCGCTGGTGGTCTCTTACACCACCGTTTCACCCTTACCCACCACCAAAAGCGGTGGGCGGTCTGTTTTCTGTGGCACTGTCCCGCGGGTCACCCCGGGTGGGCGTTACCCACCACCCTGCTCTGTGGAGCCCGGACGTTCCTCGGCGGGTCTGGTGACCCGTCGCGACCGCCCGGCCGGCTCTTCCGCCGTAGTGGTCATCGTAGCCGCTCGGGCGGTGCCTCCCGTACACCGGACCGGACGGCCACCGGCTCACCGCCGAGGCGGGCGGCGACCCGGGCGGCCGTCCCGCCCGCCCAGGAGGTGGTGACGACCAGGCCCAGGACGAGGATCGCGCTGCCGAGGCCGACCACGATCCACCAGCCGGCGTGGCTGGCCGGGGCGAAGCCGACCGCGAGCGGGCCGACCACGGCCGAGGTGACGACCGTGCCGATCACCGCCACGCCCAGCGACTGGCCGACCTGACGGCTGGTCGAGGCGACCGCGGCTGCCACGCCCGCCTGGGCGCGCGGCATCCCCGAGACGGCGGCGTTGGTGATCGGCGCGTTGACCATGCCGAAGCCGAAGCCGAACAGCGCGTACGCGACCAGCAGCAGCCCCGACGGGGAGTCGGCAGTGAGACGGGTCAGCAGCAGCCCGCTCGCGGCGAGGCCCAGCCCGGCAGCGACCAGCGGAAGGCGTGGGCCCCGGCTGCCGACGATCCGTCCGGACAGCGGTGCGCAGACCAGCATCATCCCGGCCATCGGCAGCGTCCACAGCCCGGCCTCGACCGGGCCGTAGTGCCGGACGTCCTGCAGGTAGAGGGTGTTGAGGAAGAGGAAGCCGCCGAGCGCGGCGAAGGCGCAGACCGCGGTGACGGTGGCCCCGGTGAACGGCGCACTGGCGAAGAACCGCGGGTCCACCAGCGGCTCCGCCACCCGCCGCTCCCAGAGCGGGAAGGCGGCCAGCGCGGCCAGCGCGGTCGCGGCGAGGGTGAGGATCAGCGGGGAGGTCCAGCCGTTGGCCGGGCCCTCGATGATCGCGGCGGTGCCGCAGCCGAGCAGCACGACCATCAGCAGCTGCCCCACCGGGTCCAGCCGGCGCGGCCGGGGCGCGCGGGACTCCGGAACGAAGCGGGCGGTCAGCAGGATCGCGGCCAGCGCCACCGGGACGTTGATCAGGAAGATCGACGGCCAGCCCGCGCCGTCCACCAGGAAGCCGCCGAGCAGCGGGCCGAGCGCCATCGAGATGCCGACCACTCCGCCCCAGACGCCGATCGCCCGGGCCCGCTCCTTCGGGTCGGTGAAGGTG
Source organism: Streptomyces sp. 1114.5 (assembly GCF_003635085.1). Classification (NCBI taxonomy): domain Bacteria; kingdom Bacillati; phylum Actinomycetota; class Actinomycetes; order Kitasatosporales; family Streptomycetaceae; genus Streptomyces; species Streptomyces sp. 1114.5. Next base: position 2,983,529 of record NZ_RBXE01000001.1, on the reverse strand, counting down.
TTGGCGATGATCGACATCGCCACCGGGTTGAGCATCGAACCGCCCACCGCCTGCAGCGCCCGGAACGCCACCAGCCACTCCAGGCTCGGCGCCAGACTGCACAGCAGCGAGCCCAGCGCGAAGCACACCAGCCCGGTCTGGAACACCCGGCGGCGGCCGAACCGGTCCGCCACCGAGCCGAACAGCATCAACAGCGAGGCCAGCACCAGGGTGTAGGCGTCGATGATCCACTGCAGCCCGGACGCCGGAGCGTCCAGGTCCCGCTGGATCGCGGGCAGGGCGATGTTCACCACGGTGTTGTCGAGGCCGACGATGAACAGGCTCAGGCAGCAGATCGCGAGGACCAGCAGCCGGCGGCGGCGCCCGGGCGCGAGCTCGGGCGCGGCGGTGGGGGGCAGGGCTTCGGGCACGGACCGATCTTCCCACCGCGCGCCGCGGCCGGGGAGACCGGACGGACCGTACGGGTGGCGCGCCGCCCGCTACACGGCCGCGAAGCGGACGGTCCGGGTGGCCGGGTCGGCCGTCGTCAGCCGGACGTCGATCACCCGGCCGAGCGGCAGCCGGCCCGCCTCGCCGTCGGCCTTCGCCTCGCACCGGGCCCGGACGGCCGGGTCGCGCAGCTGCACGGTGCCGGCGGCGGGCCGCTTCTCGTCCACGTCGATGACCACCGCGGAGAAGTCCTCGCCCTCCCGGCCCGCCAGCAGCTCCGCCTCCACCAGGTCCACGCAGGCGCGCTCGACCTCCCCCGCGCGGCGGTCCCCGCGCGCCATCAGCGCCGGAACGGCCGGCAGCGCCTCCCGTGCCCAGTCCGGCACGTCCTCCCCCGCCGCCACCGCCGCGCACACCTCCTGCGCGAAGCGGTCGCCGAGCCGGCGCAGCGGGGCGGTGCAGTGCGCGTACGGGGCGGCCAGGGCCGCGTGGTCCGGCTCGGCGGGCGCGGGCAGGCCGCGGGACTCGTCGAAGGCGTGGTAGCCGGCCCCGCGCAGCAGGCCCGTGCAGGCGTTGAGGAAGGCGGCGTTCAGCGGGACGTCCGGGTCCAGGGAGCGGATCAGCTCCGGGTACGGGAGCGCCTGTGGCCACTCCACGTCCAGGGCGGCGGCGATCCGGCGCAGCCGCTCGTACGCGCCGGCGGGCGCGGCGGGCAGGGTGCGCAGCAGGCCGACCCCCGCGTCCAGCATCAGTTCGGCCGCGGCCATGCCGGTGAGCAGGGAGATCTGGGCGTTCCAGCCGTCGGCGGGGTTCGGCGCGCGGTAGCCGAGGACGTAGCCGTGCAGGGTCTCCTCGACCTCCTGCTCGGGCACCGGCAGGCTGATCCCGCCGCGGGCGCGCTCCTGCTCCTCGCGCAGCCGGCCGACGGTGGCGAGCAGGGCGAGCTGCTCGTCGGCGCCGCCCAGCTCGACCGCGCGCTGGACGGCGAGGTAGTCCAGGCGGCGGTGGGAGCGGACCAGGGCGCGGCGCAGGTCGGCGAGGACGACGGCGCCGTCGGCGTCCAGGTCCAGCTGCCAGAGCAGGGCGGGCCTGGGCTCGCCGGGGAGCAGGCTGGCGGCGTCCTCGGAGATCCGGGTGGGGTGCAGCGGGACGCGGTGGTCCGGGAAGTAGAGGGTCTCGACGCGGCGGCGGGCCTCGGTGTCGATCGCCCCGCCGGGGCGGACGAAGGCGGCGACGTCGGCGATCGCGTAGTACACCCGGTAGCCGCCGCCGGCGCGGTGGGTGAGGTGCATGGCCTGGTCGAGGTCGCGCGAGCCGGGCGGGTCGACGGTGAACAGCGGAAGGTCGGTGGCGTCGTGCTCAGGCAGCCGGGGACGCTCGGCCGCCTCCTCCGCCTCGGCGAGCACGGCCTCCGGCCACTCGGTGTGGATCTCCAGGCGGGTGCGGAGTTCGGTCAGCTCGGTGTTGATCCGGGCGGAGTCGGCGGCCTTGACGCGCAGTTTTCGGCGAGGCATGGAGGCAGCGTAGGGCGAATCGGGTGATTCCGGACGGAGGCCCCCGCCGGACGCGCCGTGGGCCCCGGCGCCCGGGCGGGGATCAGCGCCCGAGGAGCGACCTCAGATCCTTCGCAGCGAGTGCGACCGCGTCGTCGTACCCACCGGTGGCCAGCCGCAGCATGAACGCCACGGCGTCGTCCGGGTGCGGGGCGGCGTACGGCTCGCCGTTGTAGTCCAGGAACAGCAGCATCGCCTCGAAGGCGGTGCGCTTGTTGCGGTCGATCAGCGGGTGGTTGCGGGCCAGGCTCTGACCGAGGGCCGCCGACTTGGACCACAGGTCCGGGTAGGCGTCGCCGCCGAACAGGCTCGCCCGGGGGCGGGCGATGGCCGAGAGCCGGCCGCCGAGGTCGGTTCCCACCGGATCGGGCGCCGGGGTGGTGGGCCGCGGCGCCGGGTGTGAGGACTCGTACGGTGGGGGCACGTGGAGTCGGGTGAGGGGATGCGAGCGATGAGCAGTGTGGTGCGGGCGACCGGGGACGTGGTCGCGGGGGCGTTGGCGGCGATGGGAGCGCTGCACGCGGTGTGGGCGGTGACGCCGTGGCCGTTGCGGACGCCGGAGGAGTTCGCGGACACCGTGGTGGGGGCCGGGGAGGGGGTGCCGCCGGCGGCGGCGTGCGTCGCGGTGGCGGGGCTGTTGGGGACGGCCGCGTACCTGGTCGGGGCGGAGGCCGGGGTGCTGCCGGCGGTGGGGCCGGAGCGGGTGCGGCGGGCCGGGGTGCGGGCGGTGGCCGGGGTGCTGCTGGCGCGCGGGGTCGGCGGGCCGGTGCTGTTCGGGCAGTTGTCCGAGCGGTCGGACCGGTTCCGGCGGCTGAACGTCCGGTACTACTCGCCCCTGTGCGTGGCCCTGGGGGTGGGTGCGGCCGCAGTAGGGTGGCGGGGTTCGTCCGCCACAAATTGTTGAGGAGTCCGCTGTGCTGGTGCTGTTGCCGCCCTCGGAGGGCAAGGCCGGGTCCGGGGACGGCGGGCCGGTGGAGCTGGACGGGCTGTCGCTGCCCGGGCTGACGGCGGCCCGCGGGGCGGTGCTGGACGCGCTGGTCGGGCTCTGCCGGGGCGACGAGGACGCCGCCGCCGAGGTGCTGGGCCTCTCCCCCGGGCTGCGCGGGGAGATCGCCAAGAACGCCGGCCTGCGGACGGCGGGCGCCCGCCCGGCGGGCGAGGTGTACACCGGGGTGCTGTTCGACAACCTCGGGCTGGCCACCCTGGACCCTGCCGCGTACGACCGGGCCGAGCGCTCGCTGCTGGTCTTCTCCGGCCTCTGGGGCGCCGTGCGGATCTCCGACCGGATCCCGTCCTACCGCTGCTCGATGGGCGTGAAGCTGCCCGGCCTTGGGGCGCTGGGGGCGTACTGGCGCGGGGCGACGGCCTCCGTGCTGCCGGAGGTGGCGGACGGCCTGGTGCTGGACCTGCGCAGTTCCGCGTACGCGGCGGCGTGGAAGCCGGCCGGCGAGGTGGCCTCCCGTACGGCGACCGTCCGGGTGCTGCAGGAGCGCAACGGCAAGCGCACCGTCGTCAGCCACTTCAACAAGGCGACGAAGGGGCGGCTGGTGCGGGACCTGCTGGTCGCGGGGGCCGAGCCCAAGACGCCCGGCGAGCTGATGGACGCGCTGCTGGAGCTGGGCCACCGGGTGGAGCTGGCGGCGGAGGGCACCGCGCGCAAGCCGTGGCAGCTGGACGTGGTGGTCACCGAGGTGCACTGACCGGCTGCCCCGGCCGGGTCAGCGCAGGTGCGAGGTGTCGTTGAGCAGCCGCAGCGAGGCGTTGCCGTCCGCGTAGTACTGGACGGCGCAGATCGAGGCGGCGCTCAGCTCCATCCGGTACATCGAGTCCGGCGGGGCGCCGATCGCCAGCCGGACCAAGGTCTTGATCGGGCTGACGTGCGAGACCACCAGCACGGTCTTCCCCGCGTACCGGGCGATGATCTTGTCCCGGGCGACGCCCGCCCGGTGGGTGAGGGTGGTGAAGCTCTCGGCGCTGCCGGTCGGCTTGGCCTTGGCGGAGCCGAGCCAGGCCGACAGGTCGTCCGGGTAGCGCTCCCGCACCTCGGCGAAGGTCAGGCCCTCCCAGTCGCCGAAGTCGACCTCGCGCAGCCCGTCCTCGTAGCGGACCTCCAGGCCGAGCCTGGCGGCGACGGTCTCGGCGGTCTGCCGGGTGCGGCGCATCGGGGAGGCGACGACGGCCTGGATGCTGCCGCGCGCGGCAAGCGCCTCGGCGGCCCGCTCGGCCTGCCAGCGGCCCTTGTCGGAGAGCTCCGGGTCGCTGCCGCCGCTGCCGGAGAAACGCTTCTCCGGGGTGAGCGGGGTCTCGCCGTGGCGCAGCAGGACGAAGGTGGTCGGGGTGCCGAGGTCGGCCGGGGCGGCCCAGCCGGCCTTGGGGGCGGCGGTCTCCAGCGGCGGCTCGTCCGCGACGGCGTCAGCGGCGGAGGCGGCGGCGGTGGCAGCGGCGGGCTTCCGGGGCTCCCACTGGCGGCCGGCCTTGCCGGCGTCCATCGCCTCGTTGGCCAGCCGGTCCGCGTCCTTGTTCCGCTCGCGCGGGATCCAGGTGTACGTGACCCGGCCGCGCGGGAGGACGGTGCGGGCCTCGGCGGCGAGCGGCTGCATGTCGGGGTGCTTGATCTTCCAGCGCCCGGACATCTGCTCGACGACCAGCTTGGAGTCCATCCGGACGTCCACCGAGGCGTCCGGGTCGAGCTCCCGGGCCGCTTTGAGGCCGGCGATCAGGCCCTTGTACTCGGCCACGTTGTTGGTGGCGTGGCCGATGAACTCGGCGGCTTCGGCGACGATCTGCCCGGTGTCCCCGTCGCGGACCACCGCGCCGTAGCCGGCCGGCCCCGGGTTGCCCCGGGACCCGCCGTCCGCCTCGACGATGAAGCGCGCCGCCACCGGATCAGACGCCCGAGTCGGCGGTGCGGACCAGGATCCGCGAGCAGTTCTCGCAGCGGACGACCTTGTCGGCCGGCTCGGCCTTGATGGCGTTCAGCTCGGTGATCGAGAACTCGGTGCGGCAGCCCTCGCAGCGGCGCTGGTAGAGGCGGGCCGCGCCGACGCCGCCCTGGGTCTCGCGCAGCTTGGTGTAGACCTTCAGCAGGTCGGCCGGGATGACGGCGGCGATGGTCTCGCGGTCGCGCTTGACCTTGTCGGCCTCGGCGTCGATCTCGGCGAAGGCGGCGTCGCGGCGGCCCTCGGCCTCGGTGAGGACGACGGTGGAGTGCTCCAGGCGGGCGGACAGCTCCTCGACCCGGCTCTTGGCGCTCTCCTGGCGCTCCATGATCTCCAGCACGACCTCCTCCAGGTCGCCCTGGCGCTTGGCGAGCGAGCCGATCTCGTGCTGGAGGTTCTCCAGGTCCCTCGGCGAGGTGATCGCGCCGGAGTCCAGGCGCTGCTGGTTGCGGGCGGCGCGGGCGCGGACCTGCTCGACGTCCTGCTCGGCCTTGGTCAGCTCGCGGGCGGTGTCGCCCTTCTGGGCCTCGGCGGCGACGACGAGGTCCTTGAGCGCGGTGTGGTCGGCGGTGGCCTTGTCGATCTCGGCGTGCTCGGGCAGGCTCCGGCGCCGGTGGGCCAGCTGGTCGAGCTTCGAGTCGATGGCCTGGAGGTCGAGCAGGCGGATCTGGTCGGCGGGCGCGGCGTTCAAGCGGAGAGCTCCTGTGAATCGGGTCAGGCGGTGAAGGACATGGGGGCGTGCGCGGTCCACGGGTCGGTGACCCGGTGGGAGACCTTGGTCTCCACGGCCCAGCCGCGCTTGTCCGCGGCGGACTGCAGGGCCCGCTCGGCCAGGGTGAGCCAGGGCCACTCGGTGGCCCAGTGGGCGGCGTCGATCAGCGCGACGGGCGCCGCCTCGGCGGCCTCTGAGGCCGGGTGGTGGCGCAGGTCGGCGGTCACGTAGGCGTCCACGCCGGCCGCCCGGACCTCGGCGAAGAGGCTGTCGCCTGAGCCGCCGCACACCGCGACCCGGCTGACCAGCCGGGTCGGGTCGCCCGCGACGCGGACGCCGGCGGCGGTGGCGGGCAGGCCCTTCGCGACCTGCGCGGCGAACGCGGACAGGGTCAGCGGGGGCTCCAGCAGGCCGATCCGGCCGGCGCCGCGGCGGCCCAGCGGGTCGGTCGGGTCCGGCACCAGCGGACCGGTCACCCGCAGGCCGACGGCCTCGGCGAGCGCGTCCGAGACGCCGGGGTCGGCGTGGTCGGCGTTGGTGTGGGCGACGTGCAGGGCGATGCCGTTGGTGATCAGCGAGTGCACCACCCGCCCCTTGAAGGTGGTGGCGGCGACGCTGGTGGTGCCGCGCAGGTAGAGGGGGTGGTGGGTGACGACCAGGTCGGCGCCCCACTCCACGGCCTCGTCGACGACCGCCTGGACGGGGTCGACGGCGAAGAGCACGCGGTTGACCTCGGCCTGAGGGTCTCCGCAGACCAGGCCGACGGCGTCCCAGGACTCCGCCCACTGCGGGGGGTAGACCTCTTCGAGCGCGGTGATGACGTCGGACAGTTTCGGCACCTGTCGAGACTACCGTGCGCGCGGGGGCGGTCGGGCCTCGGCCGTTCGGGGCCCGGCGTTCCGGCGGCTCCGGCGGCTGCGGGCGCGGGTTCGGACGGGGGTGCCGTCGGCGTACGGATGCGCGTCAACCTGCGGCGCGGGGTCGGCGAGGAGCGCCCGCCCGGGCCCGCGCGGGCCGTGCGCCCCCGCACGCCCGGCGCGCTCTGCTCACACCGCAGCCCCCGTCCGGATGCGAAACCGCATCCTGATCACCCTTACGAGTGAAGTGACCGGCTCTGCGTTGAGGCGTCGGTTTTCTCGAAACTAACTTCAGCTCTGCGAACGGGAGTTGCCCCGTCAGTAGCCCCGATCCGGGAGCGCGAGCCCCGAGCCGGGAGCGCGAGCCCCGAGCCGGGGTCGCACAAGGACACCGATCAGGCCGGGCCGTACGCCCCGGGTGCCGGAGCAGTGCGGCACCCGCGGGTGGCGGCGGCCGAGACGAAGGGATGTGGCGGCGAATGAGGGCGGGCACATCACCGCGTACGGCCGGGGACAGGGGATCGGTGGGGCGCGGGCCGGGTGCGGCCGGTTCGTGGCCGGAGACGACGCGGGCGGCGCTGGCCGGTACCGGGGGCCGGGGAGGCGACGGTGGCTGGGAGGTCACCGTCGGTGGCTTCTGGTGCACGGCCAGGCCGTCCGCGTCCTCGTCCCGGCCTTCGGTGGAACTGCCGGAGCAGGGGTGGAAGCTGCACGTGAGCGCGGCCTCGGTGGTCGGCGAGCAGGTGCTCGCGGTGGTCGTCCGGGAGCTCGCCGAGGATCCGTGCAGCTTCAAGTTCGCCGCCGGGCCGGAACGGCTGCGGGAGCTCAACTCCCGGAACAGCGACCGTGGTTCGGCGGGCAAGTTCATCACCGTCTACCCGGCGGACGACGCGCAGTTCCAGCGGCTGGCGGCCGGGCTCGACCGGGCCACCGCCGGGCTGCCGGGGCCGGTGGTGCTCTCCGACCGGCCGTACCGGCCCGGGAGCCGGGTGCACTACCGGTACGGCGCGTTCGCGCTGCCGGCGGAGCTGGGCAACGACGGGGAGTACCGGTCGGTGCTGCGCGGGCCGGGCGGGGAGCGGGCGGAGGACGTCCGCGGCGGGTCGTACCGGGCGCCGGCGTGGGTGCGGGATCCGCTGCGCGCGGAGACCGCCGGGGGCGGTGGCCGCAAGGCCGGCGGCGGGCGCAAGGGCAGCAGCGGGGTGCTGCTGGCCGGGCGGTACGCGGTCACCGCCGCCGTGCGGCACGGCGCCAAGGGCGGGGTGTTCCTCGGGCGGGAGACGTCCAGCGGCGCCGAGGTCGTGGTCAAGCAGGCGCGCGCACACATCGAGGTCGACCGCGCGGGCACCGACGCCCGCGACGCGCTGCGGCACGAGGCCGCGCTGCTCGACCGCCTGGCCGGGCAGGACCTGGCGCCGCGCGCCGTCGACCTGATCGAGCAGGACGACTCCGTCTTCCTGGTGCAGGAACGAATCGCCGGACAGCCGCTGGGCAGCTGGGTCGCCGCCCGGCTGCGGCGCGACGGCAGCCCCGACGTCGACTGGGCCGAAGCCGGACCGCTCGCGCACGCCCTGCTCGACCTGGTCGAGCGAGTGCACGCCCAGGGGCTGGTACTGCGCGACCTCTCCCCCGGCAACGTCATGGTCCGCCCCGACGGCACCCTGCGGCTGGTCGACCTCGAACTCGCCGCCGAGACCGGCCGCGCCGCCGGATCGGCCGGCACCCCCGGCTACCGCGCGCCCGAACACGGGCCCGGTCGGCTCGCCGGCACGGGCAGCTGCGTCGCCGACCCGGCCGTCGACCTGTACGCCCTCGGCGGCCTGCTCTTCCTCCTGGCCACCGGGCACGACCCGCTCCTGCCGGACGACCTCCCGCAGGCCCGGCCGGTCGCCGAACGCCTCGGCCGCTGGCTCGCCCTCGCGGCGCGGACGGGGGCGACGGCGCGGCGGCTGGCGCCGGCGGTCCTCGGGCTGCGGGCCGAGGAGCCGGAGCAGCGGTGGGGGATCGGGCGGGTCCGGGAGGCGCTGGGCGCGGGCGAGCCGGACAGGGCCGGTGTGGCACCGGGGCGGGGTGCCGCCGTCGTCACACCGCTGTGGCACGCGCCCGCCCGGCGGGGCACGGACAGCGGCACCGCTCGCGCCGGCGACGAGGACGCCCCGCCGCTCGACCGGCTGCTGCACGACGGCCTGCGCCACCTCGCCGCCACCGCCACCCCGGAGCGGCGGGACCGGCTCTGGCCCGTGGTGCCCGCCGGGGAACGCACCGATCCGTGCAATGTGCAGCACGGCGCCGCCGGGGTGCTGGCCGTGCTGGCCCGGGCCGTTGCGGGCGGGCGGCTGCCGGACGGGATACGGGAGGAGGCCGTGCGGACGGCGCGGACGGCCGCAGACTGGATCGAGCGGCGCATCGCCGTCGAGCCGGTGGTGCTGCCCGGCCTGCACTTCGGACGGTCCGGCACCGCCTGGGCGCTCCTGGACGCCGCCCGGGCCTTGGACGACCCCGAGCTGGCCGTTCGGGCCGCCGCACTCGCCCGTCGGATCGCCGTCGAGTGGCCCAACCCCGACGTCTGCCACGGCGCGGCCGGCGCCGGATTCACCCAACTCCGTTTTGCCGCACATGACTTCACCGCCGTGGACTTCACCGCAGGGGACTTCACCGCAGATGACTTCACCACCGGAGGCTTCACCGCCGGGGGTTTCACCGGTGCCGCGGCCGGGAGCCAGGACTTCCTGGACCGCGCCGCCCACGCCGCCCGCGCCCTGCTCGCCGCCGCCCGCCACGAACCGTACGGAACGGTCTGGCCGGTGCCCCTGGACTTCGACTCCGCGCTCGCCGGGATCACCCACCTCGGCTTCGCCCACGGCGTGGCCGGTGTGGGCGCCTTCCTGCTGGCCGCCGCCGAGGCCACCGGCGACCAGGCCCTGCTGGCCGGCGCCGTCGCGGCCGGGCACACCCTCGCCGCGACCGTCCGCTGGGACGACGGTCGCGAGCGCGCCCGGTGGCCGCAGAGCGCGAACGACCCGGCCCACATCCGGCTCTCCCACTGGTGCAGCGGCTCCGCCGGCGCGGGCAGCTTCCTGCTGCGGCTCTGGCGGGCCACCGGCGACGCCGACACCCTCGACCTGGCCCGCGCCGCCGGACGTGCCGTGTCCGCCGCCCGCTGGCACGGCGGGGTGAGCGCCTGCCACGGACTGGCCGGCGACGGCGAGTACCTGCTGGACCTCGCCGAGGCCACCGGAGAGCCCGAATTCCGCTGCGCCGCCGAGCAGTCGGCCGCCCTCATCGCCACCCGGACGGCCCGGCGCGACGGCCTCCTGGTGCTCCCCGACGAGACCGGTACGGGCTGCGCCCCCGCCTACGGCACCGGCACGGCAGGCCCGTTGGCCTTCCTGCTACGGCTGCGTGACGGCGGCCCCCGGCTCTGGCTGGACCCGGTGCCGCCCACCGTACGCCGACTCCCCTCCGGCAGCGGCGGGGTGAGTGGAGCATGAACGTGGCCACCCGGACCATGACCCAGGCCCTGCGCCGACTGAGCTTCACCTTCGCCCCCGACGGCAGCCATGCCGCCTGCCTCGCCTCCTCCGCCGACAGCGGCTGGTACGCGGAGAGTTGGCGCCTGCCACCGGACGGCACCCCGGCCGTGCCGCTCGCGCTGCCGCTGTCCGGCAACCGTTCGGAGAGCCTGCGCTCGCAACTGGTCGCGCTGCCGGACGGTTCGGTGCTGGTCTGCCGGCACGACGGCGAACGGCACGACCTGGTCCGCCTCTCCTGCGGCGAACACGGCGAGGGCGGTTCGTACGGTGCCGCAGAGGAGCCCCTGGCCTCGCTCCGGATGGCCGGGCTGCGCCTGGTGCCGCTCCCGGTCCCGGCGGGCGCCGGCCCGCGGACGCCGGTGGCGCTCGCCCTCGGCACCGACACCCGCCCGGCGACCACCGCCTGGCTGGTGCGCACCGACGGCAGCGCCCCCGAACAGGTCGCCGAACTCCCGGGGTTGCACGGCGGCGGCGTCTGGCTGGACCACGCGGGCGCGCTGCTCGCACTGGACCGGGTCCACGCCGGCCTGGTGCGCAGCGTGGTGCTGGACCTGCGCACCGGTGCCGCCACCCCGCTGCTGGAGATCGGCGAGCGCAGCAACGACCGCCTGGTGCTGTTCGACCCGGACAGCCGGTTCGCGATGGTGCGCAGCGACGCGCCCGGCACCGACCGGCTCGGCTGGGGCGTCCTCGGCGGCGGCGAGCCGCTGCGGTTCCCGGAGTGCCTGCACGTCGCGGGCATGGTCCTGCGGCCGGTCGCGCTGCGGCGCGGGGCGGGGGCGGACGGTCCCCGGGTCGCGGTGCAGATCGACCACGGCGCCGGCTCGGCGCTCGCCCAGTGGCAGCCGTCCGCCGGACGGTTGGACCCGCTGCCGGTGCCGCCCGGGCGGCTCGGCGCGGTCGGCCACTGGGACGGGGCGGGGCTGCGGATGCCGTACTCCTCGCCCGACCACCCGGCGGCGCTGGCCACCCTGGACGTGGACGCCCTGCTGGCCCACGGCCCGCTGCCCGCCGGTACCGTCCCGATGCCGCTGCCGCTCCAACTCGCGCCGCTGGGCTCCGGGTTGCCCGGGCCCTGGCGGGACACCGTGCTGCCCTGGCAGCCCGGCGGGGTGCGCACCGTACGGACCCCGCCCGCCGGTTGGCGGCTGGACGGCAGCACCCCGCCCGGGGACGGCGGCCGCTGGTTCCCCGCACAGAGCCTCGAACTGGCGGGCCCGGCAGGCCCGTTGGAGGCCGTGGTGTACGGCGGGGACGCCTGGCTGAGCAGCCCGCACCTGGTGCTGGCGCTGCACGGCGGCCCGGCGGACGCCTGGCGGCTGGAGTTCGACCCGGCGCTGCAGCGGATGGCCGCCGAGGGCCTGGCCGTGGTCGCCCCCAACCAGCGCGGCTCGACGGGCTACGGGGTGCCGCACGCGATGGCCATCCGGGGCGCCTGGGGCGGGCCCGACCTCGACGACGTGCTGTACCTGCTGGACGGCATCGCGGGCCAGCGCGCGGCGCTCGGCCTGGAGCCGCCCGCACTGTTCGGGGTCAGCTACGGCGCGTTCCTGGCACTGCTGGCGGCCGCGCACGCGCCGGCCGGGCAGGTCGCCCGCTGCGCCGTCGTCGCACCGTTCCTGTCCGGCGCCCGCCTGCTGGCCGAAGCGGCGCCCCCCGTACGGGCGTTGACCACCCGGCTGGGCGCCGGCGAGCCGATCACCGACGCCCGCGGACCGCGCGACGTCCTGCAGCTGGCGCACCGGCTGACCGCGCCGCTGCTGATGGTGCACGGCAACCGGGACGAGGTCGTTCCGGTGAGCCAATCCCGCTCCCTGCGGCACGAGTTGCTGCGGATCGGGCGGGTCGAGGGCGCCGACTTCCGGTACGTCGAGGCGGCCGGCTCCGGGCACGAGGTGCTCGCCGAGGAGGGCGGCGCCGTGCTGCACGAACTGCTGGCCGCCTTCCTGCGGACCGGCCGGCCGGGCTGAGCCCGCCCGCACCCCAGACTCCCGGGCCCGTCGAGGCCCGGGCACACCCCCGGCGCGGTGGATGGAGGCCGCCCGGGGGGCAACACCCGATGCCCGCACGCAGATCGCTGCGGGCGGCACCTTCAAGGGGAGGAAACACTCATGGAGAACATGGTGGACTTCGAGACCGACCTCGCGGCGCTGCAGAACCTGCCGGAGACCGAGTCCGTCGAGCTGACCGGCCACGGCAACGGCTGCCAGTACACCTGTCTCATCCTGACCTGCCTGCTCTTCACCGTCAGCTGAGCCACCGGCTCGGCCGACCGCTGATCGGGCGGTAGCCACCGGGTGCCGTCCCTGCCTGTCCGGACAGGCGGGGGCGGCACCCGTCTTCCCTCCTTTTTCTCCGACTCTTCGACGGGAGCCCGCCGTTGCCCTGCCGCCCCACCGGCTGGACCCTCGCGCTCGGCATCGCCCTGCCGGTCGAGGCCGCCACCGCCCTCGCGCTGCCCGCCGTGCTCGCCGGGGCCGTCGACGCCGCCCTCAGCCGGCGGTCCGGGCCCGGCGCGCTCCTGCTGCTCGCCCTCCTCCTGGGCGCGGCGGCCGCCGCCCATGCCACCGCCGCCGCGGCCGGACCGGCCTGCTCCGCCGAGGCCACCGCCGCCCTGCGCGGACGCCTCGTCCGCCATCTGCTCGCTCTGGGGCCCGGCGGCCGGCTGCGCGGCGGACCCCTCCCGGCGACCTCGCCGCCCGGCTGCTGGGCTCGGCCGGCGACGCGGGCGGGCGGCTGCCCGCCGTCCTGGGCGCCGCCACCGCGCTGCTCACCTCGGTCGGCGCGATCGTCGGGCTCGGGGTGCTCTCGCCGTGGCTGGCGCTCGCCTTCTTCGCGGGCGTGGTGCCCGGTGTGGTGCTGATCCGGCTCTTCCTGCGGCAGGCCGGGCCGGTGTTCGCCTGCTACCAGGAGGTCCAGGCCGCACTCGCCGCCCGGCTGAGCGGCGCCCTCACCGGGCTGCGCAGCATCCACGCGGCGGATGCCGAACAGCGCGAGGCTGCAAGGGTGTTGGCGCCGCTGCCGGAGCTCTCGGCGGCCGGCCGCGCGCTCTGGGCGGCGCAGCGGCGCACCGCCTGGCAGGCGACCCTGCTGATCGCCCTGGTCGAGGTGGCGGTGCTCACCACCGCCGGCTTCCTGCTCGCGGGCGGCGCCCTCGCCCCCGGCGCGCTCGCGGCGGCGGCCGGCTGGGCGGCGCTGGGCGCGGGGCTGTTCGAGCAGCTCGAGGCGCTGGTCGGGGTGGCGCACGCGCGGACCGGGCAGGCCCGGGTGGACGAGCTGCTGGCGCTGGCGCCGGCGCCCTGCGGTACGCAGGCGCTGCCGGGGGCCGGCAGTGGGGAGGTCGAGCTGCGCGGCGTGGTGGTGCGCGACGGCGACCGGGTACTGCTCGGCCCGCTCGACCTCACCGTCCCCGGCGGCCGGACGCTCGCCCTGGTCGGGCGGTCCGGCTCCGGCAAGTCGCTGTTGGCCGCGCTGCCCGGGCGGCTGCGCGACGCCGACGAAGGGACCGTGCTGATCGACGGCGTCCCGGTGGGCGTGCTGGCGCCGTCCGAGCTGCGGCAGGCGGTCGGCTACGCCTTCGCCCGGCCCGAGCTGGTCGGCCGTACCGTCCGCGACGCCCTGGCGGGCGCGGGACCGGCCGAGGCGGCGGCCGCCCGCACCGACGGGCTGCTGCGCCGGCTGCCGCACGGCTGGGACACCCCGCTCGACGAACTCCGCCTCTCCGGCGGCGAGTTGCAGCGCCTCGGGCTCGCCCGGCTGCTGGCGCGGCGCACCCGGGTGGTCGTCCTGGACGACGCCACCTCGGGCCTGGACCTGGCCACCGAGTACCAGGTCAGCCAGGCCCTCGACCAGGCCACCCACGGCCGTACCCGCCTGGTGGTCGCCCACCGCGCCGCCGTCGCCGCGCGCGCCGACCTGGTCGCCTGGCTCGACGCCGGCCGGCTGCGTGCCCTGGCCCCGCATGCCGTGCTCCTCGCCGATCCCGACTACCGCGCCACCCTCGCGGACAGCGCCCTCCAGGCGGCGGCCCGCTGACGGCCCGCTGACAGACGGCCGACGGCCCGCACGGGAAGTCGGCCGGGCCGACTTCCTGCGCAGACTCCCGCGCCCGCCCCTCACAGAAAGCCCGCGGATCCGACCTCCCATGCACCCCACACCGCCCCTGCGCACCGACCACCCCGCCCGATCACTCCGCGCGGGACGTCGACCGGGCCGACGTCCCGCGCTCGGCTCCGCGCTCGGCTCCGCGCCCGGATGGCAGCTGCTGCAGCGACAGTTGACGGCCACCCGGGGCCCGCTGCTGCGGCTGCTCGCCTGGTCCGGGGTGGAGGCGCTGCCGCCGCTGGTGTCCGGGCTGTTCGTCTCGGCCGCCGTCGACCAGGGCTTCCTCCTCGGCCGACCCGGCGTCGGGGTGGCCTGGCTGGGCGGGTTCGGCGCGGCCATGACCGTCCGGGCGTACGCGACGCGCGCCGGGTTCCCGCACCTCGCCGGGGTGGTGGAGCCGCTGCGGGACGCCCTGGTCGAACGGGTGGTCCGCAGTGCGCTGCACCGCCCGTCGGCGGATCCGGCCGAGCTCGCCCGCCTCACCGAACAGGTCGAAGCCGTACGGCAGTTGACCGCGACGCTGCTGCGCACCCTGCGTGGGGTCGGGGTCACCCTGGTCGCCGCCCTGATCGGCCTGACGCTGCTCGCACCCGCCGTCCTGCCCCTGGTGCTGCTGCCGCTGTCGGCCGCCGGGCTGCTCTTCGCCCGGCTGCTGCGCCCGCTGGTGGCGCGGCGGCGGGCCGTCGTCCTGGCCGAGGAACGGCTCGCCGCCGAGGCCGGCCGGGCGCTGCACGGGCTGCGCGACGTCCAGGCCACCGGCACCGGGGACGAGGTGGCCCGGGCGCTGACCGCGGCTGCCCGGGAGAGCGCCGCCGCCTCCCGGGCACTCGGCCGGGCCTCCGCCCTGCGGGCCCTCGTCGTCGCCGTCGGCGGACGGCTGCCCGTGCTGGCCGTCCTCGCGGCGGCACCGTGGCTGCTCGCCCGGCACGCCCTGACCCCGGGCGAACTGCTCGGCGTCGCCACCTACCTCGTCCAACAACTCGACCCGGCCGTCCGGACCCTGGCCGGCACGGTCGGCGGCTGGCTGCTCGACCTCGCCGTCGTCCTCGACCGCCTGGCCACCACCACGGCCGCTCCCGCCGTCCTGGTTCCGGCCCGCGCCGGCAGCTCGGCCCCACCCGGGGACACGGCGGCCGAGGTGCGGCTGACGGGCGTCCGGTTCGGGCACGGCGGCGGGGCCGTACCCGTCCTGGCGGGCCTCGACGCGAGCCTCCGGCCCGGCGAGCACGTGGCGGTGGTGGGCCCGAGCGGGGCGGGGAAGTCGACGCTCGCCGCACTGCTGGCCGGGGTGCTGGAGCCGACGGCGGGGCGGGTGACGGTCGGCGGGGTACGGCCGGAGCCGGCCCGGCTGGTGGCGCTGGTGCCGCAGGAGGCGTACGTGTTCCCTGGCTCGGTACGGGACAACCTGCTCTGGCTCGCCCCGGACACCGACGACGCCCGGCTCGCCGCGGCGGTGGCGCTGCTGGGCGCGGAGGAGTTGGTGGCGCGGTTGGGCGGGCCGACCGCCGTCCTGGCGGCGGCCCTGGGCGATTCGGGTGAACTCTCGGCAGGTGAGCGCCAGTTGCTGGCGCTGGTACGGACGTACCTGTCCCCCGCCCCGGTCGTCGTGCTGGACGAGGCGACCTGCCACCTGGACCCGGCCGCCGAGGAGCGGGTCGAGCGGGCCTTCGCCGCCCGGCCGGGGACGCTGGTGGTCGTGGCACACCGCATCAGTTCCGCGCTGCGGGCGGACCGGGTGCTGCTGCTGGACGGCGGGCACGGGCTGCTGGCCCGGCACGGCGATCTGCAGGTGCTGTCCCCGCTCTACCGCGAGCTGGTCGGCCACTGGCTCGGTTCCGCGCCCCGGACCGGCGCCGGGCTCGCGTCGTGATCTCGATAGGATCTCGTCCGCCGCGGCCGTTATGGTGGCCGGGGCACGGGCCGCGATCACCGGCCAGGCCCGAAGACGGACCCTCGAAGCGCGTACCGAGCGCTCGATCGGGGAC
This sequence comes from Streptomyces sp. 1114.5, assembly GCF_003635085.1. Lineage (NCBI taxonomy): Bacteria > Bacillati > Actinomycetota > Actinomycetes > Kitasatosporales > Streptomycetaceae > Streptomyces > Streptomyces sp. 1114.5. The sequence goes on along the minus strand of NZ_RBXE01000001.1, from coordinate 2,967,417 downwards.
CCGGCCGTGTGCCTCCGGCGCCGGGCGGGCGCCGATGACCAGCACCCTCCGCACGGAAGACGATTTCTCATGTCCGACACCCTCACCGACATCACCGGACCCGCGGTCAACGGGACCGACGCCGACGAGAAGACGGCCGATGACAGCGCGCACGGCCGTCACCGCGGCCGGTCCGCCGCCGACGACAGCTCGAAGTCCGACGCGCACGGCCGCCACCGCGCGGCCGGGTCGCAGGGCTGACCCGCACCCGCGAACCCCCGGCACGCGAGGCCACCCGCGGCTCGCGACCGGCAGCAGCAGCACGCAGAGGGCCCGCCGAGGGGAGCAGCGCTCCCCGGCGGGCCCTCGCTCGTCGGCGCATTCGTCGGCGCATTCGTCGGCGCATTCGTCGGCGCACTCGTCAGCACACTCGGCAGCACACTCGACGGCGCATCAGGAGCAACCCGAGAGCCCTCGGCCCGCCGTCAGTCCATCGTCACCACGGTCCGCAGCGCCTCGCCGCTGCGCATCTGCGCGATCGCCTCGTTGACGTCCGCCAGCCCCACCCGGTGGGTGACCATGCCGTCGAGGTCGATCCGCCCGGCCCGCCAGAGGTCCACCACCAGGGCAATGGTGCGCCCCACCGTCGCCCCGCCGTAGAGCGAGGGCAGCAGGCGCTTCTCGTTGAAGAACAGCTCGCCCATGGTGAACTGCGCGAGGTCGTCCTGGGCGCCCGCGCCGATGACGACCACCGCGCCGCCGCGCCGGGCCGCATCGTAGCCGGCCCGGACGGTGGCCGCGCGGCCGACCGCCTCGAAGACGTAGTCGAAGCCGCCGCCGGGCACCTTCTTGGCGACGGCCTTCAGCTCCTCGGGGGCGATGGCCTCGGTGGCGCCGAAGGTGAGGGCGCGCTCGCGGCGCGAGGCGACCGGGTCGACGACGGTGATCCGGCCGGCGCCGCAGACCCGGGCGCCCTGGACGGTGGCCACGCCGACGCCGCCCGCGCCGATCACCGCGACGGAGGCCCCCGGCTCGACCCTGGCGGTGTTCACCGCGGCGCCCACCCCGGTGGTCACCCCGCAGCCGATCAGCGCGGCGGCCTCGTACGGCAGGTCGGCGGGCACCTTGATGACGGCGTCGGCGGAGACCACGACCTCCTCGGCGAAGGCGCCGGTGCCGTAGAAGCCGGAGGCGGTCAGACCGCCCTCCTCGATCCGGAAGCCCGGGGCACCGAGCCGGCGCAGGCTGGCGATGCACAGGTGCCCGCGGTCCCGCCGGCAGTGGTCGCAGAGGCCGCACGGGGCCATCCAGCAGAGCACCACGCGGTCGCCGACGGCGAGGCCGGTCACGTCCTCGCCGACCTCCAGCACGTCCCCGGCGCCCTCGTGCCCGGGCACGAACGGCGCCGGCTGCGGGAGGACGCCGCTCATCGCGGAGAGGTCGGAGTGGCACAGGCTGGCGGCCCGCATCCGGACCCGGACGGTGCCCTTCCCGAAGCCGACCGCGGTCACGTCCTCCCGGACGTCGAGGGTGTCCTGTCCGGTCTTGTGCAGGACGGCTGCGCGCATCTGGCTGCTCCCTGGGTGCATCGGGTGACGCGGTGGATGGATCCTCGGACGGCCGATTCTGGCATTCCCGGCACGGCCGGAGTAGAACGCGTTCCACAAGAACCGCGCGGCAGAACTGTGGACATTCCCCGGGCCCCGACCGGGCGGTCCCCGCCGATGCCCCCGCCGCTACCGTCGAGTAGGGTCCGAGCCACGTCCGTCCACGTCCCACCCCGAGGAGCACCGCATGTCCGACCTGCTGCAGAGCGCCCACCCGGCGCCCGAGGTGCTGGCGGCGTTCGAGGCGGCCACCGGGTTCATGCCGGTGGACGAGGGGCTGGCGCTGTACGCGGCGGCGGTCGCGGCGGCCCGCGACACCGGCCTGCCGGTGCTGGAGATCGGCACCTACTGCGGCCGCTCGGCGATCCTGCTGGCCGCGGCGGCCCGGGAGGCCGGCACGGTCGCGCTGACCGTGGACCACCACCGCGGCTCGGAGGAGCAGCAGCCCGGCTGGGAGTACCACGACCCGACCCTGGTCGACCCGGAGGTCGGCCTGATGGACACCCTGCCGCGCTTCCGCCGCGCGCTGCACGCCGCCGGGCTGGAGGAGCACGTGGTGGCGCTGGTCGGCCGCTCGCCGCGGATCGCCGCGCTGTGGGGGCGCCCGCTGGGGCTGGTGTTCATCGACGGCGGGCACACCGACGAGCACGCGACCGGCGACTACGAGGGCTGGGTCCCGCACCTGGCGCCGGAGGGCCTGCTGGTGGTGCACGACGTCTTCCCGGACCCGGCGGACGGCGGCCAGGCCCCGTACCGGGTGTACCTGCGGGCGCTGGCCGAGGGCTTCGAGGAGGTCTCGGTGACCGGCTCGCTGCGCGTCCTGCGCCGCCCCGCCCGCTGACACCCGGCGTCCGGACCTGACCTCGGACGAATCCGCCGAGCCACCCCACGGGCCCCGCACCGATGTCCCGACGTCGTGCCAGGGCGGGGGGTCGAACGGTACGGTGGCCGCGCAGCACCAGGCAGAGCATCGGCGGACGGTGGGGGCCAGCAGCGACATGACCGACCAGCAGAACACCGCTCCGGCGGTCTGGGATCCCACGGCGCGCGGCGGCGCCGGCGGCTGGGTGCGCGGCCCGCAGCACCCGGCCGGCGCCGGTCCCGCCCCGGAGGCGGCCGCGGCGCCGCAGCCACCCGTCACCCCGCAGGCCCCCGCCGATCCCCGCCCCGGCCCGGTCGCCCCGCCGCCCGGGCCCGGCGCCGTCGGCGACCAGGGCCCGCCGCTGGGCGCCCGCCCGTACCTGGCCACCGCGCCCGGCTACGACCCGCCGACCGCCCCGTTCCCCCGCGCCGCCGCCCCGCAGCCCCCGACCGGCCCTCCCGCGGCCTCGCCGTTCCCCGCCCACGCGACCGCGCAGCAGGCCCCCTCGTACCAACCCGCCCAGCCCCCGGCCCCCCGTACCGAGCCCCGGAGCAGCAGGACCACGGCTACCCCCTCCAGCCCCCCGCCGCCCCGCCGCAGCCCCCGTACGGCGCCCAGCCCGGCTACCCGACCGGCTACCCCGCCGACTACCCGTCCGCCTACCAGGACGACGAGGACGACGACCGCCCGGCCAACCGCCGGACGCCGCTGCTGATCGGCTTCGCCCTGCTGCTGGTGCTGGCGATCGGCGGCGGCCTGCTGTTCGCCGCCCGGGGCGACGGCGACAAGGGCGCCCAGGCCGCACCCGCCCCCACGACCGCGCCCGCCACCGGCGCCGGCAATCCGCCGCCCGCCACTGCCCCCACCGGTACGGACGCCGCCTCGGGTGCCCCGGCCTCGCCCACCGCGGCGCCGTCCCCGACCGCGACCGGCGCCGGGCCCAACGCGCAGGCCCAGGCGCAGGCGCTGGACGGCCTGCTCAGCGAGGGCGAGAGCGCCAAGGCCCCGATCGGCAACGCCGTCGCGAAGGTGAGCAGCTGCCCGTCGAAGGCGGACATCGAGGGCGCGGCGCAGGTGTTCGACAGCGGTGCCACCCAGCGGGCCGCACTGCTGACCAAGCTCGCCAAGCTGAGCGTGACGGACGTGCCGGGCGGCACGGACGCGGTGAACTCGCTGAAGTCGGCCTGGCAGTTGTCCGCCGACATCGACAAGGCGTACGCGAGCTGGGCGCGCGCCGTCGCCGCCCAGGGCTGCTCCGGCAAGGCCCCGACCACCCAGGACAAGAAGCACGCGGACGAGCTCAACCCGCAGGCCACGCAGGCGAAGACGGACTTCATGACCAAGTGGAACCCGATCGCGAACAGCTACGGCCTGACCCCGCGGACCCAGGACAGGATCTGACCAGCCCGTGACCGGAACCACCTCCCGACCGCCCCGCCGCTCCGCCCTGCTGCGCGTCACCACGGTGGTGGCCGCGGTCGTTCCGCTCTGCACGGCGGGCTGGCTCGGCTGGCGGGCCCTCGACGACTCCGGCCCGGCGGGCGCCACGGCCGCCACGGCCTCCGCCACCGCCACCGCCCCGGCGGGCACCGCCGACCCGGCCGCGACGCCGCTCACCCCGCCCGTCGCCCCGCCGCCCACTGGCGGCACCCCGACCGCCGACGCCCCGACCGCCACCCCCGCCCCGGCCGACCCGACCACCGCTTCCGGCCCCACCACCGCCCCCGCGGCCACCGGCCTCGCCGGCCGTACCGTCGTCCTCGACCCCGGCCACAACCCCGGCAACGTCGCACACCCCGCCGAGATCAACCGTCAGGTGGACATCGGCAACGCCCGCAAGGAGTGCGACACCACGGGGACGGAGACCAACGCCGGCTACACCGAGGCCGAGTTCACCCTGGACGTCTCCCGCCGGGCCCGCGCCATCCTGGCCGCCCGGGGCGCCCACGTGGTGCTGGTGCAGGACGGCGACCGCCCCTGGGGTCCGTGCATCGACGAACGCGCCAAGGCCGGCGCCGACGCGCACGCCGACGTCGCGGTCTCGGTGCACGGTGACGGCGGCCCGGGCAGCGGCAGCGGGTTCCACGTGATCATGCCCGCCAAGGTGGTGGCCGGGAAGGCGGACAACTCCGCGATCGTCGAACCCTCGCACCGGCTCGGCCTGCTGCTGCGCGACCACTTCCACACCGTGACCGGCGAGCCGTACGCGGACTACATCGCGAACCAGGGCCTGGACACCCGCTCCGACCTGGGCGGCCTCAACCTCTCCGGCGTCCCCAAGGTGTTCATCGAGTGCGGTAACATGCGCAACTCGACGGACGCGAAGCGGATGACGGACCCTCAGTGGCGCCAGCTGGCGGCCCAGGGGATCGCCGACGCGCTGACCGCGTTCCTGACGACCCAATAGAAGATCTCGGGGACCCAGTACGGAAGTTGGGCCGCACGACCCGGCGGAGGGCACTACGCCCGGCCCGCGTGGTTTGCAACGACTTCGCCCCGTTCCCGGTCCCGCCGTGCGCCGGCAGGACGGTTGGCCCTAGGCTTCTGGTCCGTTCGGGAGTTTCGGCCGGTCAGCCCGACCGCACGAACCACCGTCCACGACACGTCAACGAGGGGAACGTTAGTGAATCTGCGCGCTCTCACCAGGGGAGACGCCGCCGTCGCAGGCGCGGCCGTCCTGCTCTTCATCGCCTCCTTCCTGCCCTACTGGACCGTGAGCTGTGCCGGTAGGTACTGCGGGCCCGACGCCTCGCAGAACGCGTGGAGCACCCAGCTGTTCCCCATCCTGCCCTCGATCTACCTGCTGGGCATCGCTGCCGCGGTGCTGATCCTGGTGCAGCGCTTCCAGGGCCAGGCCGCGACCAACCGCCAGGTGCTCGGCCTGCGGCTGGACCAGTGGGGCATCGCCTTCGCGGTCGCCGCGCTGTGGACCTCGATCTGGGCGCTGGGCGGCGGCTACGACGGCGCCGGCATCAGCCACGGCTTCGGCGCCTGGCTCGGCCTGATCTCGCTGATCGTGCTCGCCGGTGCGGCCGCGGCCGGCCCGCTGGTGCCCGCGCTGAAGGCGCCGCTGGTCTCCGACCGCCCGGCCGTCCCGTACCAGGGCGGCTACCCGGGCGCCGGCCAGCCGGGCGCCCCCGGTCAGCCCGGCCAGTACGGCTACCCGGCCCAGGGTCACGACCCGGCGTTCGGCGCCCAGGGCGGCTACGGCTACCCGGCCGCCGGCCAGCCGCAGCCCGGTCAGCCGGCCCAGGCCGGTCAGCCGCAGGACGCCGGTGTCCCGGCCCCGCAGCCGGCCGCCCCGGTCGCACAGCAGCCCGCCCCGGCGGCGGACTTCCAGCCGTTCTGGTTCGCCGTCCCGGCCCCGCGCCAGCTGGCCCCGAAGGACAACCCGGCCGGCGCCCCGATCGGCGAGGTCGTGCCCGGCACCTGGTACCTGGCCGTCGAGCAGCGCGGCACCGCGCTGGTCGCGCAGCTGCCGGACGGCACCCAGGGCGTGCTGGCCGACACCCAGGGCATCCAGCGCGGCTGACGCACCGCAGGCAGGATGAAGGGGCGGGACCGGATTCTCTCCGGTCCCGCCCCTTCGCCGTGGGTTCCGCTTCGCCGCACGTGCCGGCTCGCCGTACCCGCGACCGCTGTCAGCAGCAGTCCTGGACCACCAGTCCGACCGGCAGCTGCTCCCCGCCGAAGACCGCGACCGTCGCCGGATCCCCGCCGAGCGCGGCCACGGCGAGCAGCAGCGCCCCGGCCGTCCAGGTGGTGCGCTCCTCCGGCCAGATCGCGTCGTCCTCGAAGACGTACCCGGTCCAGTACGAGCCGTCCTCGTGCCGCAGGTGCTTCTGGATCCAGCGCAGGATGTCCACCGCGCGGTCGGACTGGCCGATCGCCCAGAGCGCCAGGGCCAGTTCGGCGCTCTCGCCGCCGGTCACCCACGGGCGGTCGCTGACGCAGCGCACGCCGAGGCCGGGGACGACGAAGCGCTCCCAGTCCCGCTCGATCCGGGCCAGCGCCGCGTCGCCGCGCAGGCCGGTGCCGAGCACCGGGTAGTACCAGTCCATCGAGTAGCGGTCCTTGTCCAGGAACCGCTCCGGGTGGTGGGCGACGGCGTGCCCCAGCCGGCCGGCCGCGAGCTCCCAGTCGGGCTGCGGCTCCTCCAGGTAGTCGGCGATGGCCAGGCCGCAGCGCAGTGCGTGCAGGATGCTGGACGAGCCGGTGAGCAGCGCCTCCTCGGTGGCGGTGCCGTCCTCGTCGACCCGCCAGGCGATCGGACCGCCGGGCAGCCGCAGGGCGGTGATGAAGTCCAGGGCGCGCCGGACGACCGGCCAGATCCACTCCAGGAAGGCGTCGTCACCGGTGCTGAGGTGGTGGTGCCAGACACCGACCGCCACGTAGGCGCAGAAGTTGCTCTCCTTGGCCCGGTCGGTGACCACGCCGTCGGTGTACGCGGCGTACCAGGAGCCGTCCGGGTTCTGGTGGGCGGCGAGCCAGCGGTAGGCGGCCTCGGCGGCGGCGTGCTCGCCGGCCGTGTCGAGGGCCATCGCGGCCTCGGTGTGGTCCCACGGGTCCAGGTGGTGGCCGGCGAACCAGGGTATGGCGCCGTCGGGGCGCTGCTCGGCGAGGATGCTGCGCACGGTGTCGGCGGCCTGCTCGGCGTCGAGCACCCCGTCGAGCAGCAGCACCTCGGGGACGGCGGCGGTCATGCGCCCGCCCGCCGCGGCTTGGAGGCGTAGGCGACGAAGCTCTTGCCGATGACCGGGTTGAGCGCCTTCTCGGCGGCCTTGGTGAGGGTGCTGATCACCGGGGTGCCGACGATGTCCCAGACCAGCAGCTGGTGGTAGGCCTTGACCGGCAGCGCCTTGTCGTTGTTCACGCCGACCGCGCACTTGATCCACCAGTACGGCGAGTGGAGCGCGTGCGCGTGGTGGGTGCCGTACGGCTCCAGGCCGGCGTCCTTGAGCTTGCCGAGCAGTTCGTCGCCCCGGTAGATGCGGATGTGGCCGCCCTCGACCTCGTGGTACTCGTCGGACAGCGCCCAGCAGATCTTCTCCGGGAGCCAGCGCGGCACGGTGACGGCGAGCAGGCCGCCCGGCTTGAGGACGCGGAACATCTCGTTGAGCACGCCCTTGTCGTCGGGGATGTGCTCCATCACCTCGGAGATGATGATCTTGTCGAAGTACTCGTCCTCGAACGGCAGCGCCAGCGCGTTGCCCTCCATCGCGACCGCCGACGCGCCCTCGGGGGCCTCACCGGCCTGCTCCATCGCCGCGAACCACTTCGTGACCTCGGCGATCTCCTCGGCGTTCTGGTCGAGGGCGATCACATTGGCGCCGCGGCGGTAGCACTCGAACGCGTGCCGGCCCCCGCCGCAGCCCAGGTCGAGCACCCGGTCGCCAGGGGCGAGCGGGAACCGCGAGAAATCGACGGTCAGCACTGCAGGACTCCCATTCCTATTGCTACCAAGCGTTCTTGACGCTTCGTCACGCATCGTCGGCCTGTGCGCGCCGCCTCGGGCGGCGAATCCGCACCGACCGACCCGGGCCGCACCGGCCCACCCGGGGCCGGGCCCCGGTTCAGGCCACGTACCGCCAGCCGGGCCCCGAGCGGGCCCGGGCGCCGACGCCGGTGGCGATCGCCGCACGGTACGCCTCGGCGGTCAGCTCGGCGGCCCGCTCCCAGGTGAACCGGGCCAGCACCCGCTCCCGGCCGGCCGCGCCCAGCTCGGCGCGCAGCTGCGGGTCGTCCAGCAGCCGGCCGAGCGCGGCGGCCAGCATGTCCGCCTCCCCCGGCGGCACGGCCAGACAGGTCTCCCCGTCCGGCCCGGCCACCTCGGGGATCGCCCCGCCGGTGGTGGCGACCAGCGGGGTGCCGGTGGCCATCGCCTCGGCGGCGGGCAGCGAGAAGCCCTCGTACAGCGACGGGACGCAGGCCACCTCGGCCGAGCGGTAGAGGTCGACCAGCTCCCGGTCGGTCAGACCGCTGCGGAACTCGATGTGCTCCGCCAGCCCGAAGCGGCGCACCGCCTCGGCCACCGGCCCGTCCTCCTTCTGCGGCTTGCCGACCACCACCAGGTGGGCGTCCCGCTCGGTGCGGACCTTGGCGAGCGCCTCCACCAGGAAGACCAGGCCCTTCAGCGGGACGTCCGCGCTGGAGGTGGTGACGATCCGGCCGGGCACCCGGGCGATCTCCTCGGAGGGCGACCAGAGCCGGGTGTCGGCGCCGATCGGCACCACCGAGATCGCGCCGGGCGCCGCCCCCAGGTGCTCGGCGATCTCGCGCTGCGAGGTGCCGGAGACGGTGATCACGTGGTCCAGCCGCGCGGCGACCCGCCGCTGCATCCGGGTGAAGGCGTACCAGCGGCGCAGCGAGAGCCGCTTGAGCCGGGTGCCGGCGGCGTCCAGCTCCAGCTGCCGGTCCACGGTGATCGGGTGGTGGATCGTGGTGACCAGCGGGAATCCGTGCCGGGCCAGGCCCAGCAGGCCGTAGCCGAGGGTCTGGTTGTCGTGCACGACGTCGTAGCGGCCCTTGTGCGCGGCCAGGTACTGCCGGGCGCGCAGCGAGAAGGTCAGCGGCTCGGGGAAGCCACCGGTGCGCATGGTGGCGAACTCCAGCACGTCCACCGGGCCGCGGAACTCGCTGCGGGCGGGGGTGCGGAACGGGTCGTCGGCGCGGTAGAGGTCCAGGCTGGGCAGCTCGACCAGGCGCACCGAGCCGGGTCCTTCGACCTCGTCCAGCACCGGGAAGGGCTGCGCGCCGATCACGTCCACGTGGTGGCCGAGCCTGGCCAGTTCGCGGGAGAGGTGCCGTACGTAGACGCCCTGACCACCGCAGAAGGGGTCCCCCCGGTACGACAGCAGGGCAATCCGCAGCGGCTGCGCGGTCATCCTGGGCCCTCTTCTCTAGCTGCGATCTTCACTGCCGGTCGGTGCTGCCGGTCGCTAAAGTAGATCAGGTTTCAGTGGCCCTGGAACACGCCGTCGACCACGTGAACAATGAGAGACCTCGAAGATACCGGCCCGTAGCTTTACCTCGGCTGCCAGGGTTGGTGATTCCCGCCACGCCCGACCGGCCGACCGGTCCTGTCCGTTGCCTGCACCGATCCCACCGACCCTGCCGATCTCGTGGAGCACGCCGCCACTCTCGCCCGCCCGGGAGCACCCTTGCCGTCGACGACCGAACCCCTCACCCCGAGCCCCGTCCTGCCCCGGGCCGCCGAGCTGCCGCTGACCGCGCGCCAGGCCGAACGCCGGCGGCGGATCCTGCGGGCGGCCACCGCGCTGGCCTCGCGGGGCGGGTACGAGGCGGTGCAGATGCGGGAGGTCGCGGAGAGCGCGCAGGTCGCGCTCGGCACGCTCTACCGGTACTTCCCGTCCAAGGTGCACCTGCTCGTCGCGGTGATGCTGGAACAGCTGCAGGGCCTGCACGAGCACATCCGGCGGCACCCGCCGACCGACGCGGAGCCCGCGCTGCGGGTCGCCGACACCCTCACCCGGGCGTTCCACGGGCTGCAGCGCGAGCCGTTGCTGGCCGAGGCGATGGTCCGGGCGCTGTCCTTCGCGGACCGCTCGGTCGGGGCCGAGGTGGACGAGGTCAGCGCCGCCACCGGGCAGCTCATCCTGGACGCGATCGGCCAGTCCGGCCCGCCCAGCGAGAGCCAGCGCGCGGCGGTGCGGGTCATCGAGCACACCTGGCACTCGGCGCTCGTCGCCTGGCTCTCCGGACGCGCCTCGATCGCCGAGGTCCGGGCCGACCTGCACACCGCGGCCCGGCTGCTCACCCTGCCCTGACCGGGCCGACGCCCGGACCCTGACCGGACCGCTGACTGGAACCTGTTCCTGCCCGCGCGAGCGGACCGGGCCGCCCCGGCGGCTAGAGTCGACGGGCGGCCGGCCCGGTCCGCTCGCCCGGCACCGTCGAGGACCACGGAACGGCCCCGCCCGGGCCTCCTCCGCTCACCGAAAGGCACACCCGCACCATGCTGACCGCCGCCCGCCTGGGCGCCGCCGCCCTGTCCGCCGCGCTGCTCACCGGCATCGCCGCCGGACCGGCCCTCGCCGACGTGTCCCCGCCCGCCGTCCCGGACGGCCTGTACGGCAAGAGCGACCCGACGTACGACGGCGTGTGGCGCCAGGCCCTGACCCTCACCGCGCTCACCGCCGCCAAGGTCACCCCCGCCGACTCGGCGGTCGGCTGGCTCACCGGCCAGCAGTGCGAGGACGGCGGCTGGCCCTCCTACCGCGCGGCCGGCGCCGGCTGCGATCCCAAGTCCGAGGACAGCAACGCCACCGCCGTCGCCGTCCAGGCCCTGATCGCCCTCGGCGGGCACCAGCCGGCCGTCGACAAGGGCGTCTCCTGGCTCAAGGCCAACCAGAACGCCGACGGCAGCTGGGCCTACAACCCGGGCAACCCGGGCGACGCCAACTCCACCGGCCTCGCCGTCAGCGCCCTGTTCGCCGCCCGGACCGACCCGGCGAGCGTCGCCAAGGCCGGCAGCGGCGGCGCCGCCGGGAAGAACGCCTTCGACGGCCTCGCCCGCTTCCAGCTCGGCTGCGCCGCCCCCGCCGACCAGCGCGGCGCCTTCGCCTACCAGCCGGACGCCGCCACCGGCGCCCTCGCCCCCAACACCCTGGCCAGCGCCCAGGCCGCGCTCGCCGCGGCCGGCGGCCACCTGCCGGTCGCCGGCTCGGTGCGCGCCGACACCGAGCCCAAGCCGCTCGCCTGCGCCGACGGCTCCGCGCCCGCCACCGTCCCGCACGCCGAGGCCGGTGAGGCCGTCGGCGCCTACCTGAGCGCCCAGCTCACCGGCGGCGGCGACCACCTCACCCTCATCACCCCGGGCGCCGCCCCCAGCCCCGACTACACCGCCACCGCCTGGGCCGCCCTCGCCCTCAGCCAGAGCGGCCACCACGACCAGGCCGCCGGCGCCGTCGACTGGCTGGACCAGCAGGAAGCCGCCTGGACCAAGGACGGCAGCGACGCCGGCGCCACCGCCACCCTGCTCCTGGTCTCCGAGGCCGCCCACCGCGACACCGCCGAACTCACCGGCAAGCTCACCGCGCTCGGCCCCACCCCCAAGGCCACCACCACCTCGGACCACGCCACCCCGGCGAAGAAGAAGACCGACAGCATCAGCCAGTACTGGCTCATCGGCGTCGGCCTCCTCATCGGCATCGGCGGCGGCCTGCTCCTCAGCCTCCAGCGCAAGCGCAACCCGAAGCTCTGATGCGCCCGCACGCCGCCCGCACCTCAGGGGCCTCTCTCGCCGCGCTGCTCGCCACCCTGCTCGGCGCCCTGCTGGTCCTCGCCGCGGCCGCCTCGCCCGCGGAGGCCGCCGGGTACCGGTACTGGTCGTTCTGGCGCGGCGCGGACGGCGGCGGCTGGGCGTACCAGCAGCAGGGGCCCGCGGTCGCGGTGCCGCAGGACGGGGCCGTGGACGGCTGGCGGTTCGCGGTGAGCCCGGACGGCGGGCAGGACGCCGCGAAGCCGCGCACGGCCGGGAGCTTCGCGGACATCTGCGCGGGGACGCCCGCGCAGGAGGGGCAGAAGCGGGTGGCCGTGGTGCTGGACTTCGGCACCGCCGGGGACACGGGGGTTTCCTCCTCCGCCGAGGTCCCCGAGCCGCGGACCGCGTGCGCCGCCGTCACGCCCCGCGCCACCTCGGCCGAGGTGCTGGCCGCCGTCGCCCCGCCGCTGCGGTACGACACCAACGGCCTGCTCTGCGCCATCGCCGGGTACCCGAAGGCGGGCTGCGCCGACCAGGTCGGCGCGGCGGGCGCCGCCCGGCCGGACGCCCCGAAGGCCGGGAGCGGCGGCCCGGACATCGGCCCGATCGCCGGGGGCGCGCTGGTCGCCGTCCTCGCCGGGGGCGCCGTCTGGCAGGCGCGCCGCCGCCGTCACCCCTGACCCCGCCCGACTGAACCCCCTCCAGGAAAGACCCCGTGAGCAGCACCCCCCGCAGCACCCGACCACCCACCGGTCCCCGCCAACTGCACCCCGGGGCCTGGTGGTTGTGGGCGCTCGGGCTGGGCGCGGCGGCGACCCGCACCACCAACCCGGCGGTCCTGCTGCTGCTCGCCGCCGTCGCCGGATACGTGGTCGCAGCCCGGCGCGGCGACGCGCCCTGGTCCCGGTCGTACGGGGCGTTCCTGCGGCTGGGGCTGCTGGTGCTCGGCATCCGGCTGGTGTTCGCCGTCTTCCTCGGCTCGCCGATCCCCGGCACCCACGTGCTGTTCACGCTGCCCGAACTGCCGCTGCCCACCTGGGCGCAGGGCGTGCGGCTCGGCGGCCGGGTCACCGCCGAGGGCCTGCTCGCGGCGCTGTACGACGGGCTGCGGCTGGCGACCCTGCTGGTCTGCGTCGGCGCCGCCAACTCCCTGGCCAGTCCGGCCCGGCTGCTGCGCACCCTGCCCGGGGCGCTCTACGAGGCGGGCGTGGCGGTGGTGGTGGCGATGACCTTCGCGCCGAACCTGGTCGCCGACGTCCGCCGGCTGCGCGCCGCGCGGCGCCTGCGCGGCCGTACGGACCGGGGCGTCGCCGCCGTGCTGAGCGTCGGACTGCCGGTGCTGGAGGGCGCGTTGGAGCGCTCGGTCGCACTGGCCGCGGCGATGGACACCCGCGGCTTCGGCCGTACCGCCGACGTCCCGCGCCGGCTCGCCCGGGCGACGGCCGCGCTCACCCTGGCCGGGCTACTCGGGGTCTGCCTGGCCGCGTACGGACTGCTCACCGCGGGCGGCACCGGCTGGGCGCTGCCCGTCCTGCTGCTCGGCCTGGCCGCGGCCTCCGCCGGGCTGTTGCTCGGCAGCCGACGATCCGTCAGATCGCGCTACCGTCCCGACCCTTGGGTGCTTCCGGAGTGGCTGACCGCCGGGTCCGGGGCCGTGGTGGCCGCCCTCACCACCTACCTGGCTGCGCAGGACCCGGCCGCCTTCGCCCCCACCGTCGTCCCGCCGACCGTCCCCGCGCTGCCGCTGGCCGCCGTGCTGACCGTACTGCTCGGCCTGGTACCGGCGTTCGCCGCCCCGACCCCGCCCCGGAGGGCATCGTGATCACCTTCGAGCAGGTCTCCGTCCGGTACGAGGGCACCGCCGCACCCGCCCTGAGCGGGGTCGACCTCACCGTCCCCGAGGGTGAACTCTGCCTGCTGGTGGGCCCGTCGGGCTCCGGCAAGTCCACCCTGCTGGGGACGGTCAGCGGCCTGGTGCCGCACTTCACCGGCGGGGTGCTGCACGGCCGGGTCACCGTCGGCGGCCGGGACACCCGCGAGCACCGGCCGCGCGAACTCGCCGACCTGGTCGGCACCGTGGGGCAGGACCCGCTCGCGCACTTCGTCACCGACACGGTGGAGGACGAACTCGCCTACGGCATGGAGTCGTTGGGCCTGCCCGGCGACGTCATGCGCCGCCGGGTCGAGGAGACCCTGGACCTGCTCGGCCTCGCCGACCTGCGCGACCGCGCGCTGGGCTCGCTCTCCGGCGGGCAGCAACAGCGCGTCGCGATCGGCTCGGTGCTCACCGTGCACCCGCGCGTCCTGGTCCTGGACGAGCCGACCTCGGCCCTCGACCCGGGTGCGGCCGAGGAGGTGCTGGCCGTCCTCCAGCGGCTGGTGCACGACCTCGGCACCACCGTACTGATGGCCGAGCACCGGCTGGAGCGGGTCGTCCAGTACGCCGACCAGGTGCTGCTGCTGACCCCGGGCGCACCCCCGGTCCTCGGCGAGCCGGCCGAGGTGATGGCGCACTCCCCGGTGCACCCGCCCGTCGTCGGCCTCGGCCGGCTCGCGGGCTGGCGGCCGCTGCCGCTGTCGGTGCGCGACGCACGCCGCAAGGCGGCGCCGCTGCGCTCCGACCTGGACGGGCGCACGCCCGCCGCCGTACCCCCGCGACGGGGGGAACCCGTCACCGTCACCGACCGCCTCGCCGTCCGCCGCGGCCCCGTCCAGGCCCTGCGCGGAGTCGACCTCGCCCTCCACACCGGCGAGATCACCGCCCTGATGGGCCGCAACGGCGCGGGCAAGTCCACCCTGCTGGGCAGCCTGGTCGGCCTGCACGCCCCCGTCTCCGGCACCGTCCGGGTCGGCGGCCGCGCCCCGCACCGCACCCGCCCCGCCGAGCTGATCCGCCAGGTCGGCCTCGTCCCGCAGGACCCGCGCGACCTGCTGTACGGCGAATCGGTCGCCGCCGAGTGCGCGGCGGCGGACACCGACGCGGGCGCCGCCGCCGGCACCTGCCGCGCCCTGGTCGAACGCCTGCTGCCCGGCATCGCCGACACCGCCCACCCGCGCGACCTCTCCGAAGGCCAGCGCCTCACCCTCGCCCTCGCCGTCGTGCTCACCGCCCGGCCCCCGCTGCTGCTCCTGGACGAGCCGACCCGCGGCCTGGACTACGCCGCCAAGGCCCGGCTGGTGGAGGTCCTGCGCGGCCTCGCCGCCGAGGGGCACTCCGTCCTGCTGGCCACGCACGACGTCGAGCTGGCCGCCGAACTCGCCCACCGCACGGTGATCCTGGCCGAGGGCGAGATCGTCGCGGACGGGCCGACCGCCGAGGTCGTGGTCTCCTCCCCCGCCTTCGCCCCGCAGGTCGCCAAGGTCCTGGCGCCGGGGCCGTGGCTCACCGTGGGGCAGGTCGCGGAGGCGCTGGGCGCGGAGGTGCCGGGCGCGGAGGTGCCGGGCGCGGAGGCGCTGGGGTCGGAGGCGCTGGGCGCATGAGCCACCCGGTCCCGCTCGGCCGCCGCTCCGCCGCGGCCCTGGCCCTCGTCTCGCTCGTCGGCGTCGCCGCCTTCGGCTGGCCGCTGCTCGCCTCCACCGGGTCGGCGCTGGTCGGCCACTCCACGGACGCGCCCTGGCTGTTCGCCCTGCTGCTGCCGCTGCTGCTCGCCGTCGTCATCGCGCAGATCTCCGAAGGACGGGAGGCGGGCGGCGGCGCGCCGGGGCTCGACGCCAAGTCCGTCGCGCTGCTGGGCGTCCTGGCCGCGGCCGGTGCCGCCCTGCGCCCGCTGGGCGCCGGGACGGCCGGCCTGGAGCCGATGTTCTTCCTCATGGTCCTGTCCGGCCGCGTCCTCGGCCCCGGATTCGGCTTCGTCCTGGGCTCGTTGTCGATGTTCGCCTCGGCCCTGCTCACCGGCGGCGTCGGGCCGTGGCTGCCGTTCCAGATGCTCGCGATGGGCTGGGTCTGCCTCGGCGCGGGCCTGCTGCCGGGCTCCGCCACCCTGCGCGGCCGCCGCGAACTGCTGCTGCTGGCGGGGTACGGCGCCGTCTCGGCCGTGCTGTACGGGACGATCATGAACCTGCAGGGCTGGCCGTACATCGGCGGCCTGGCCGGCTCCGTCTCCTTCGTCCCTGGCGACCCGGTGGGCGCCAACCTGGTCCGCTTCGCCGCCTACTGCCTGACCACATCCCTGGGCTGGGACCTCCCCCGGGCCGCCCTCACCGTCGTGCTCTGCCTCACCCTCGGCACCCCCGTCCTGCGCGCCCTGCGCCGCGCCACCCGCCGCGCCGCCTTCCACTCCCCGGTGACCTTCCGCCCACCGGAGGGCTGAACCGCCACGCCTCCGGTTCGTCCTGCACCGGTTCGTCCCACACCGATTCGTCCAACACCGTTGCGCCGTACGCCGTTGCGCGCCCTGCTCGTCCGCCGGTCCTCCGCCCAGCGGTGTAGGACCGGCTGCGCCCCTGGCCCGATCCCTGACCGACCGACAGCGGCCTACCTTGATCCACATGGAGATTCCCGAGCACTACCGGCACACCGTCATCCCGCACATCATGGTCGACGGCGCCGCCGAGGCCATCGCCTTCTACACCACCGCCTTCGGCGCGACCGAGCACATGCGGCTCGCGGGCGAGGACGGGCGGATCATGCACGCCGAGATCAAGGTCCACGGCGCCACCCTGATGCTCGGTGACGCCGACGCGCCCTTCGCACCGCCCGGCACCGGCGGCCCGTCCGTCGCCCTGCACGTGTACGTCCCGGACGTGGACGGGCTGACGGACCGGGCCGCGGCCGCGGGCGCCGAACTGCTCTCGGCCCCGGCGGACATGTTCTACGGCGCCCGGCAGTCGATGCTGCGCGACCCGTTCGGGCACGTGTGGATCTTCCTCACGCCGCTCACCTGACCCGGTTCACGCCCCCGCTCCCCGACCCTCGCGCCGTTCGGAATGTCCGCACCCCAGTACGACCGCGCGCACGCCCCCGTACGCTGTCCCGCAGCACCGGGAGCCAGGGCGTTCGGGGGAACCAGTGGAACTACGTCAGTTGCGCGTCTTCGAGGCCGTCGTCGCCCACCGCTCCGTCACCGCCGCGGCGGCGGCACTCGGGCTCGCCCCGTCCTCCGTCACCGAGCAGATCCGCACCCTCGAACACGGCCTCGGCACCGAACTCTTCGACCGGGCCCCGCGCGGCCTCGCCCTCACCCCGGCCGGCGAACGGCTGCGGCCGTGGTCCCGGCGGCTGCTCGACCAGGCCGAACAGGCCCGGCGCGAGGTCGTCGCCGCCCGCGCCCAGCTGCGCCTGGGCGCCCTGGACACCATCGCCGCCACCCACCTGCCCACCGTCCTGGCCCGCCTCGCCGAACGGCGGCCCGACCTGGAGATATCCCTGCACACCGGCACCACCCGGGACGGCCTGCTCGACGGCGTCGCCGCCGGGGCTCTGGAGGCGGCACTCATCCTCGACGCCGCCGGCCCGCTCGGCGGGCTCGGCTTCTCCCTGCCACCCGCCCCGCTCGACCACCTCGACCTGCAGGACGTCCCGCTCGCCCTGGTCGCCGCCCCCACCCACCCGCTCGCCCGCGCCACCACCCTCACCCCCGAGGACCTCACCGGCCAGCGCCTCCTGGTGAACACCCCCGCCTGCTCCTTCCACCTCGCCGGCGAACGCCTCCTCGGCCACCACCTCGCCCGCGTCCCCACCGGCGGCATCCCCGTCACCCGCGCCTGCGCCGAACAGGGCCTCGGCCTCGCCCTCCTTCCCGACGCCGCCGTCCACGACCGACTCACCACCGGCACCCTCGTCCGCCTCCCCCTCACACCCCCGCCCCCACCCCTCCACCTCCGCCTCGTCTGGCGCGCCGACCGCACCCCCACCCCCGCCCTCCACCAGGCCCTCCACGCCGCCACCCCCTGACCGCGCTGCGCCCGCCTGCTCGTCCGCGAGCGTCGAGAAGAGGTCGACCAGCTCGTGCTGCGGCACCCGTCCCCACGTCGCCGGTGCACGGGCCGCCATCATCGCCCAGGGCCCGAGGAGCCGGCAGCCGGAACCCGACACCCCGTCGGCGAAGGAGCCCGGTGTGGCACCGGTCGACGCCTACGCAACGCCGGCCGCGGCAGAGCACGGTGTGGCCTGGCGCGAGCGGGTCAGCGCCCGCGTCCCCAGCCCGACGAGCGGGAGGCACCTCGCCTGTCCGAGGCCGCCGTCCTGCTGGCCATCCACCGCGTCACCTACGACCGACCTTCAGCCTCCCCCTGATCCTCGAAGAGATCCGGATCGGCGCTGACACCACCGGCCTGACTTTCGGCATCGACGTCACCAAGCCCAAGCGCGCCGCTGGACAGCCGAAGGCAGCCCGCCAGCTGTCCATATGATCTGAGTATCTTGACGGATACGTAGCGTGCGGGACTCAGTTAACGTTCCGCGGAACACAGATACGCGTATCGAACGCCTGGGTGGGGGGAGAAGACAGTGGGTGACAACGCCACCGGCAAGGTCGCTATACAACCAACCGATCTGCGGGCCTCCGCAGGTATCGCCAAGAGTCTGGGTGAGGAGCTTGGCCCTCCCGTTCAGAACGCGGTGAACACCAGCGAGACCGTCTCCGGCCAGCTCGCCGGCTGGTCGATCGCCGGCGGGCTCAGCCAGTTGGGCACCGGCTGGTCCAAGCCGCTCGGCGACCTGCGTCAGCGCCTCGCGGACACCGCGGCCAACCTGAACGCCAACGCCACGGCCCATGAGCACAAGGACCGCGCGATCGCCGGTGCGTGGGCCGTCGCACCGCAGGGGGGCAAGTGAGCCTCTACGAACTCCTGGTGAAGTTCGACCCGCACGGACTTCATGACGCGGCGAAGGCCTGGACGGCCCTGGGTCACACGGCGGAAAGCATCGGCCAGCGGCATCGTAGCCAGGTCAACGGACCGCTGGCCGGCAACTGGGAGGGGGACGATGCGAAGGCTGCGCTCTCGTACATGGCGAAGACGGAGCAGCAGCTGAACATCGTCAAGATGGAGGCGGACACTGCGGCCCTGGTGCTCAACACCGTCGCCGACCGGATCTACCAGGCGCAGACCAACCTCACCAATGCCGTGAAGCGCTCGGTGGATGCCGGCCTGAATGTGTCTGCCGACGGTGTCGTCAGCATCCCGCCCGTAGGCAAGGGAGAGGCCAACGACCCGGATGCGATAAAGGCTCGCCAGCAACTCGCCTCGGAGATGCAGGGTTTCCAGAGCCGGATCGACACCGCGCTGAAGGAGGCCCAGACGGCGAGCGATCAGGGCAACAAGGCCTTGGGCCAGCTCAGTTCGAATGCTCTCGACCCGACCAAGGTGAACGGCGCACTCACCGGGGCGAAGAACGCGGCCGCCGCGGCGATGCAGGACCTGGGCCTGGTCGACCCGTACATCCCGGACGGCAAGGACCCGGAGAAGTCCGCCGCGTGGTGGAAGGGCCTCACCCCGGAGCAACAGGAGGCCTACCTGGCCCTGCACCCCGATCAGATCGGCAAGCTCGACGGCCTTCCCACGACCGTGCGCGACGAGGCCAACCGCCTCGTGCTCGACGAGAAGCTGGACGCCTACCGAAGCGGGAAGCCCGGCGACTTCGGCATCGACGAGGACGAGTACAAGTCGCGGATCAACGCCTTGGAGGAGATCAAGAGGAAGCTGACGGCTTCCGACGGAAACCCCGAGAAGCACCAGATGTTCCTGCTCGGCATCGACCCCGAGGCGCACAACGGCCGGGCCATCGTCTCGACGGGCAACCCCGACAAGGCGCAGCACACGGCGGTCTTCGTACCGGGCACCGGGACCGTGTTCGCCGGGGTACCGGGGCAGATGGACCACATCCGCCGCCTCCAGAAGGCGGCCGAGGACAAAGCCGGCGACGAGAATGTCGCCGTCGTCTCGTGGCTTGGCTACGAGACACCCAACTGGCTGGACGGCTCCGTGGCCCAGTCCGACCGCGGGGACGCCGGGGCACCGCTGCTGCGCAACTTCACCAAGGGCCTGCGGGTGGCCGAGGGCGACAACGGCGTCTGCTCACACCTGACCCTGATGGGGCACAGCTACGGCAGCTACGTCGTCGGGGTGGCCGCACGCGACGCCGGCGGGGCGAATGCCAACGACATCCTCGCGCTCGGCAGCCCCGGCATGGGGGTGGAAGGCGCGTGGCAGCTCAACGTCGACCCGAAGCACGTCTGGGTCGGCACGGCCAAGGACGACTTCATCCAGACCTTCACCGGCACCGTTCTCGGCGATGGCCCCCAGTACAGGGACTTCGACGCCCAGCGCATCCAGATCGACACCAGCGGACACGGCGGCTACTGGGACTTCGGCCCTGGAGGCGCAAGTGAAAGCCTCCAAAATCAGGGGCGGATCATCGCCGGCCGCCCGCCGACGCTCGCCCCCCGCTACCCGCGCTGACCCTGTCACCAGTCCACCGAACAGTCGATCCGCACCATCCTCAGGAGCGTCATGACCGCGACCCCTACCCGGCTTTCCAGGCGCCTTGCCTGCACTGCGCTCCTGGTCGCGATGCTCGGCGCGTGCTCATCCACTCCGACCGACAGGAATGACACACCACCCGTGAAGTCCAAGGCTGACGCCCAGACCTGGGCGCAACAGATAACCGAGCACATGGCCCGGACCGCCGGGATCGAGATCGATCCCACGACCGTCGACGCACTCTTCACTCCGTGTACTGGCAGGAACGGGGAAACCGCGACTGATGACCGGTACATCCTGATGTACAGCGTGAAGAGTTCGGTGCCGCGCGCCCAGCATCCGGAAGCGGTCAGAAAGGTCCGAGACATGTTGGTGGGCGAGGGCCTGACGGTGGAGGGCTATCGCGAGTTCGTGGACGGCAAGCCCGATGCGCTCGTCGACGCCGTCCACCCCAACAGCCGGTACACCGCCACGGCGGAGACCTCGGGCAGCGGAGATCGCATGTACCTCGGCATCATCACTCCCTGCCTGTTGCCCCCGCCCGCGTCGGTCTCGCCGACGAGCACGTCATAGCCACCGAAAGGGACAGCCCCCGCGTCCGGGCAGGGCGTGGGGGCTGTCGCAACTCTCCTTCACTTACTCAAGCGGCGGCGCATCCGCGCCGCCGGGCGGCCCCACCCGCCCCCGGCCGGGCATGCGGCCTTGCGGCCGTTCCGGGCCGGGCGCCTGGGCCGCCCGCCGAGGCACACCCCTCACAACGGGCCCTCTCCTGACGTCAGGGGAGGGCCCGAAGCACGAGAAGAAGCAACAGCGAGGCAATCTAGGCGTTCTTGGGGCCGGCCGACTGGACGACCTCGAAGGACCAGAGGGTGGAGCCGGAGGCAGCCGGGCGCTTGGGCGCCTCGCCGTCGCCGCCGTTCTGGTGGGCCGACTTCATCGGGCCCTCCATCCAGGCCTTGAAGTCCTCCTCGCTGCGCCAACGGGTGTAGACCAGGTACTGGTCGGTGCCCTCGACCGGGCGGAGGAGTTCGAACCACTCGAAGCCGTCCGAGTTCTCCACCGCGCCGGCGCGGGAGGCGAAGCGCTGCTCCAGCACCTCGCGCTGCTCGGCCGGGACCGTCAGTACGTTGATCTTGACGACGGACATGCCGCTCCTTGTCGATTTCGCCGGGGTCCGCGTGCGGGCCGTCGGCTCGGTCATTGTCAGCAGTGTCCTACACCTCACGCCGGCGGGTTCAGCCGATCCACGGCGGGAGGAGGCGCTGGGCGTCGCGGGGGGCGAGGGTGCAGGCGTCCTCGGGGGTGCGGGCGTCGGGGTTGTAGGCGTGGGAGGGGGAGGTGGAGGCGACGACGGCGGTGAAGCCTTCGGTGGTGGCGATGCGTCGGGCGGCGTCGGCGGGGAGGACGAGGGTGTCGCCGGCGGAGAGGGTGAGGGTCTCGCCGGCGAGGGCGACGGTGGCGGAGCCGGTGAGGAGGGTCCAGATCTGTTCGGCGTCCATGGCGTGCAGCGGCCCCTGGGCGTGCGGCCGCATCTCGACCTGCCACATCGCCAGGGTGGTGGTGCCCTGGGTGGGCGAGCCGAGGGTGGTCATGACGGCGTTCGGGGTCTCGGTGCGGCGGGCTTCGGATCGGTGGATCACGGGCATGGCGAAGGAACCCCCTAAGATGGACAATGAAGTTGTCTATATGGTCAATGAGGTTGTCTATCGTGTCAAGCGAATCCACCGAACCCGCCCCGCCGGGCTTCGAGCTGCCGCTGCGCCTGCTGCTCGCCTTCCGGACGATCATCGACGAACTGCACGAGCGCATCGCCCGCGAAGGCCACCCCGACCTGCGCCCGATGCACGGCTTCGTCTTCCAGGCGATCGGGCCGCAGGGCACCACCGCCGTCGAACTCGGCCGCCGACTCGGCGTCTCCAAGCAGGCGGCCGGCAAAACCGTCGAGAGCCTGGAGCAGCTCGGCTACGTCGAGCGCGGCAGCGACCCGGCCGACGCGCGCCGCAAGGTGGTCCGGCTCACCGACCGGGGCGTGGACTGCCTGGTCCGCTCGGCGCGGATCTTCGACGAGCTGCGCGCCGAGTGGTCGGCGGCCCTCGGCGAGGAGCAGCTGCGTCAGGTGGAGGACGGGCTGCGCCGGCTCGCCCCCGGCGACCCGTTCCGCCTCGACACGCCCCGCTGGTTCGGCACGCCCTGAGGCCCGGGAGCGCGCAACTGCCGTGGCAGCGTCAGGACTCGGGGAGGCCTCGGACCGCGAGGTTCTGGTTCTTGTACGCCGGGACGCCGGTGATCTCGGCGCCGAACCAGTCCGGCGGGGTGAAGGCCTCCGCCGCCTCCTCCGAGCCGAACTCGACCTCGGCGGTGAGCAGTCCGGCCAACTCGCCCCGGTAAACGTCGACATCGACGGTGACGCCGGCCGACTCGACGGTGTACCGGTCCTTGACCAGCCGGGCGCCGGCCGTGGCCGGCCAGAGCTCGTCGAACTCCCGCTCCCCGAGCTCGCGTTCCACCTCGACGCGGACGGGTGCGGCTCCCGCCGTGGCGCGTTTGACGCCGAGGACGCAGCTGTCGCCGATCCGCCGCAGCCGCACCTCCGTCCCGTCGTCCTTGATCGCTATGTAGCCCTGCTCGATCCGTCGCCGCACCGCCGTCTCCGGCGGCGTGAAGGCGGTCAGCAGGAACTTGCGCTCGATTTCGAGTGGCATGCCGCACCTTTCCTTCCCGAGCTGCCCAGCGACCTGGTGATATCGCGACGATACGCCGATGCGCCTCACTGATACGCCACTTGGGGACGGTCAGAACGACCGCCCCTCGCTCCGGTACGGCGGCTCCGGTCCGACCGGGTCGGGCCGGTCCCTCCGGTCGGCGCACAGGGTGGAGCTGAGCCTGGTGAGCAGTTCGGCGAGATCGGCGTACTGCTTCTCGTCCCAGTCGCCCAGCAGGTCGGCGAGTTGGGTGCGCCGGGCGGCAACCAGCCGGAGCGCCGCCTCCTCCCCCGGTTCGGTGAGCCGCAGCGGCAGCCCGCCGGTGCGCGCGGCCAGTCCCCGGCTCTCCACCTCCCGGACGGCTTGCTCGATGACGGCGATCGGGACGATCCGTCGCTCGGCCAGCTCCGCCGGCTCGACCGAGCCGTGCTGGTGCATCTGCAGCAGCAGCCAGCTGGAGGCGGGCAGCAGGTCGAGGCCGGCGGTGGCGGTGATCCGCCGGAAGAGGTCGCGCCGGGCATCGCGGGTGCTCAGCACCGAGAGTGCGCGGGCGATCTCGTCCAGGGAGCTGCGCTCGACCGGGTTGAGTCCGATGGACTCGCTCAGGTCCGGCGCGGTCACGGTGGAGCGCAGTTTCTGCTCGCGCAGGAAGAGCGACAGGATGAAGGCGACCACGGCGACGGGCACCGCGTAGAGGAAGACGCGGGTGATCGACTCGGCGTAGGCGTGGTAGACGCCGGCCTGGACGGCGGCCGGCAGCCGGGAGATGACCCGCGGGTCGGAGGTGATGGCGTCGGGCTGGAACCCGGGCGGCAGCGGCACCCCCGCCAGGGCGTCGGCGAGCCGGTCCCGCAGCCCGCTCGCGAAGATCGTCCCGAAGATGGAGACGCCGAAGGCGGCCCCGATGGAGCGGAAGAAGGTGGCACCCGCGGTGGCCACGCCGAGGTCCTGGTAACCGACCGAGTTCTGCACGATCAGCACCAGCACCTGCATCACCAGGCCCAGCCCGAGGCCGAAGACCAGGAAGTAGCAGCTCGTCTCGGCGGTGCTGCTGTGCTCGTCCAGCCGGGACAGCAGCAGCAGTCCGACGGTCGTCACCGCCGTCCCGGCGATCGGGAAGACGCGGTAGTGGCCGGTGCGGGCGACGATCTGGCCGGAGCCGATCGAGGTGAGCAGCATGCCGAGCACCATCGGCAGCATGTGGATGCCGGACATGGTCGGCGAGACCTGCATGACCACCTGGAGGAAGGTCGGCAGGTAGGTGAGTGCGCCGAACATCGCGAAGCCGATCACGAAGGAGATCACCGCGACCAGGCTGAAGGTCCGTGAGCGGAACAGGCGCAGCGGCAGAACGGGCTCCGCGGCGGTGCGTTCGACCAGGACGAAGGCGAGCAGCAGCACCAGCCCGAGCACGCCGAGGCCGACGATCTGCCAGGAGCTCCAGGCCCAGGTGGTGCCGCCGAGCGAGGTCATCAGCACCAGGCAGGTGGCGACCGCGGCGATCAGGGCGGTGCCGAGGTAGTCGATCCGGTGCTCGCGCCGCACCTCCGTCCCGTGCAGCACTGCCGCGATCACCAGCAGGGCGACGACGCCGACCGGCAGGTTGACGTAGAAGACCCAGCGCCAGCTGAGGTGGTCGACGAACAGCCCGCCGAGCAGCGGCCCGAGCACGCTGGTGACGCCGAACACCGCGCCGAACAGGCCCTGGTAGCGGCCGCGGTCCCGGGGCGGGACGAGGTCGCCGACGATCGCCTGGGAGAGCACCATCAGCCCGCCGCCGCCCAGGCCCTGCAGTGCCCGGAAGGCGATCAACTCGCCCATGTTCTGGGCGATTCCGCACAGCACCGAGCCGATCAGGAAGATCACGATGGCGGCCTGGAAGAACCGCTTCCGGCCGTACATGTCGCCGAGCTTGCCCCAGAGCGGCGTCGCGGCCGTGGAGGCCAGCAGGTAGGCGGTGACCACCCAGGAGAGGTGGTCGAGGCCGCCGAGGTCGCTGACGATGGTGGGCAGCGCGGTGGAGACGATGGTCTGGTCGAGGGCCGCGAGCAGCATCGCCAGCAGCAGGGCGCCGATCGGCACCCACAGGTCGGGGACGGCTGCGGCCGGCGGACCGGGCTCGCCCGCCGGGCTCCGGTCGGACGCGGCGAGCGGATCCGTCATGGCGTCTCCAGAGGATCTCGGGGGCAAGGGGCGGGTCCGGAGGGTCGCGGGCCCCCGGGCTGGCGGGTCCGGGCGGATGATCACTCCCAGCTCACCATGCTGGCAGATTCGCCCCGATTTGTTCCGCCTGATTGAGCCGAACGTAGCCGAACGTCAGCGGCTGCGTCAGAGGCGACGTCAGCAGCAGCGCCAGAGGCAACGTCAGCAGCGGGGACGTCCGGGGCCTGCGGACCGTTCTCGGAGGGGCCAACCGGCATCAACCGCCACAACACCCCCGCCCGGGACCGGACG
Source organism: Streptomyces sp. 1114.5 (assembly GCF_003635085.1). Taxonomy (NCBI): domain Bacteria; kingdom Bacillati; phylum Actinomycetota; class Actinomycetes; order Kitasatosporales; family Streptomycetaceae; genus Streptomyces; species Streptomyces sp. 1114.5. The sequence continues at coordinate 2,942,169 of NZ_RBXE01000001.1, read as the reverse complement.
CCCCTGTCCCCCCTCCGGGCCGTCCTGCATAATCAGGCGCGATCGTGCGGCCCGGGCCCCGCCCCGAAGCGCGGGCGACCCCGCAAGACCGCCGCAGGATCACCCGCAAGACCGCCCGCGAGACCGACGCGAAATCGAGGAGGACCGGCCGATGCCGGACCAGCACTGCCCGACGTGCGGCACCGCACGCTCAACCGGGTGCGGCTGCGTCCCGGATCCGAGCCTCATCGAGACCGCCGTCCTCCCCCATGCCGAGGGCCCGCCGCTGGTCCGCCCGTACGTCCCGCAGACCGCCGACCAGGTGGCCGAGGAGCTGCCGGCGGACGGCCCGGTCGTGGACCCGTTCGCGACCACGGTGCTGCCCCCGGTCGCCCCGGGGCAGCCGGGCGCGCCCGCCGGGCCGGTCACCCCTCCGCTGGGGCCGGACGCGGACGCGTACGCGACCACCGTGCTGCCGCCCGTCCCGACGGGGCGCGCCCCGCTGGGGCCGGACGCCGACGCCTACGCCACCACCGTGCTGCCGCCGGTGCCGCCCACCGGGCACGGGCACGAGGGAGGGCACGGGCAAGGGGAACGGCAGGACGACGAGCTCGGTTTCTTCCCCTTCGCCAACGCCCCGGCCGCTCCCGGCTTCGGACCCGGGCTCGACGCCGGAGTCGAACCGGAGGCCGGCGGCCGGGCCGCGCGCCGGGCCGCCGAGCAGGCCGCGAGGAACCCGCTCGCCCAGCGCAAGGGCCTGCTCGCGGGGGTGGGCGCCGCGCTGGTGGCGCTCACCATCGGCGTCGCGTACGCGGTGACGCCCTCCGCCGGGCCGGACGCCAAGCAGGCGCTGCCGCTGCCGACCACCACCCTGGCGCCCGCGCCGGTGGATCCGACCGTGGCGCCCGCCGTGACCACGGCGGCCCCGACCTCCGAGGCACCGAGCCCGACCGCGACGCCCACCCGCAAGCCGACACCGACGAAGACGGCCACGCCGACGCCGACCCCCACCGCGACGCCGACGCCCACCCCGGTCCAGACGCCGACGCCGACCCCCACCCCGACCCCGACGCCCACCCCGACGCCGACGACCACCGCCCGCGTGCTGCAGCTCGGGATGAACGGTCCGGACGTCAAGGACCTGCAGCAGCGCCTGTACGTCGCCGAGTGCGGATTCGTCGACAAGTCGATCGTCACCGGCACCTTCGACTACTGGACCCGGTCGGTGCTCAGCAGCTACCAGAAGGAGAACCGGATCAAGGGCGAGGACGGCGTCTACGGCCCCAAAACCCAGGCCGTCCTCGCCGCCGACCCGGGCTGCTGACCGGCCCCGGACCGGGATCCCGGCCACCCGCACCCCCGGACCCGCTGACGGGCGGCGCCCCGCCCGTCAGCCGGTGATCGCCCCGAAGATGCTGACGCCCGCCAGCACCACCATGATCGCCGCCGCCACCCGGATGATCAGCTTCATCGGCACGTACTTGAGCAGCTTCTGGCCGCCCACGATGGCCACCCCGCCGACCGCGCAGAGCGCCAGCCAGGAGCCGATGCCGACGGCCAGCGGATCGGCGTACTTGGCGGCCAGGTTGGCGGTCATGATCTGGGTCAGGTCGCCGAACTCGGCGATCGCGACGACCACGAAGCTGGCCCCGGCCACCTTCCAGAAGCTGTTCGAGGACGGCTCCTTGGCGGCGTGCTCGTCCTCGTCCCCGCCGCCGTGGAACAGCAGCATCGCGGCGCCGGCCAGGAAGAGCAGGCCGGTGACGCCCTCCACCCAGCGGTGCGGGAGCAGCGAGAGCAGGTGCCCGGCGACCAGTGCGATGCCCACCTGGAGGGCGAAGGCGGCGGCGATGCCCGCGAAGACGTAGCTCGCCCGGTACTTGGTGCCCAGCACCAGACTGGCCAGCGCGGTCTTGTCCGGCAGTTCGGCCAGGAAGATGATGCCGAAGGTCAACGCGGCGACGGTCAAACTCATCAGAAGGGTTCCTCGGTCGGGCTGCCCGGCCTCCGCAGCTCCGTCAGGGGACGCTTCGGCCCGACAGCACTGGTCATGGTCACAGCACTGCGGCCGAAGGTCTCGCCGGCAACGCTCTTCGAGCGGTGCCCCGGGCGCCGGGCCCCTGGGGGCCAGTATGTCGACGGTCCGGTGGAGGGCTACTCCCCTTCAACGCCCCCAAGGGTACCCGACCCCGCCGACTGCCCCGGAGCCCACAGCCCTCGACCGAAGCCCCGGAGCCCGCAGCCCTCAGCCCTCGCCCACCGCCACCGCCGTCACCCGGCCCCGGCCGACCAGTTCCAGCACCACCACGATCGCCACCGATTCCACCGCCAGCAACCCGACCAGCACGAACAGCTGCACCGCCCCCGCCTGGACGGGCGAGGCCCCGCCGAGCAGCATCCCGACGAAGGCCCCGGGCAGGGTGACCAGGCCGACCGTCCGGGTCTGGTCCAGCGCCGGGACCAGCGAGGTCGCCGCGGCCGTACGGCAGATCTCCAGCCGCGCCTCGCGCTCCTCGAAGCCGAGCGCCAGCGCCGCCTCCACCTCGCCGCGCCGCTGCCGCAGCTCGTCCAGGGCGCGCCGGCCGGCCAGCGAGGTCGCGGTGAGCGCGCCGCCGATCAGGATGCCCGCGACCGGGATGACGGACAGCCCCTTCGGCGGCAGCAGTCCGACGCCCAGCAGCAGGGCCAGCACCGGCAGCACCCCGGCGCCGATCGGGGCGGCCGCCCAGACCCAGCCGGGCCCGGGGGTCATCCGCCGCCCGGCTGTGCGCACCGCGACGACGAACATCACCAGCACGAACAGCGCCGACCACCAGAGCGAGCCGACCACCCAGGTGATCACCGCGGCGACCCCGGCCAGCTGCACCACGGCCCGCAGCCCGGCCCGCAGCACCGCGTGCCCGTGGCCGAGCAGGCCCCGCCCGGCGACGGCGACGGCGGCCACCAGCAGGACGGCGGTGACCACCCCGAGCACCGGGGTGACCGGCAGCAGCTGACCGCCGGAGGCCGCCAGGGCGGGCCCTGGCGCCATCAGATCCAGCTGGTGAACCACATCCGGTCCTGCCAGGACGACATCGGGATCACCTCCGCCGTGTACAGCGGATAGAAGAAGGCGAAGCACCCGACGATCGCCAGCACGACGGCCCCGGCCCCGATCGCGCCGATCCGGCGGCGCCGGGGGCTGCAGCCGGGCGGGCCGACCATCGCGCCCAGCATCTGGGCGACGGCCAGGCACAGGAACGGCACCAGCACGACCATGTAGAAGGAGAAGATCGTCCGTTCCTGGTAGCGGAACCAGGGCAGGTAGATCCCGGCCACCGCGCAGAGCACCGCACCGGAGCGCCAGTCCCGCCGGAAGAACCAGCGCCACAGCAGGTAGGCCAGCGCGAAGCAGGCCGCCCACCACAGGAACGGGGTGCCCAGGCCGAGGATCTGCGCCGAGCAGCCGCCGGAGGAGGTGCAGCCGCGCGCCCCCTCGGGGACCTGCTCCCAGTACATGGAGACCGGGCGGCCGTCGACCAGCCAGGCGAAGGGGTTGGACTGGTAGGTGTGCGGGGTGCTCAGGCCGGTGTTGAAGTCGTACATCTGCGAGTGGTAGTGCCACAGGCTGCGCAGCGCCGCGGGCACCCAGCTCATCGACACCTGCGGCAGCGGGATGCCGAGGAAGCTGTCCGGGGAGAGCCCGGCGCGGCCGTCGGCCCAGTGCCGGTCGTACCCGCCGTCACCGACCCCGCCGCTGGCCAGCCAGCCTCCCCAGGCGCCGACGTACACCACCAGGGCGGAGCCGGCCATCGCGAAGAAGGCGGGGACGGCGTCCCGGCGCAGCATGGAGCGCCAGGGGTGGCGGGCGCCGGCCGCGCGGCGGCCGGACTGGTCCCACAGGACGGTGAGGACGCCGAAGGCGGCGAGGATCGGCGCGCCGTTCCACTTGACCGCGCAGGCGGCGCCGAGGAACACCCCGGCGGCGATCCGCCAGGGGCGCGCGCCGAGCCGTACGCGGTCGCCGTCCATCGCCTGCGCCAGCCGGGCGCGGGCGTGGTCGCGGTCGATCAGCAGGCTGCCGAAGGCGGCGAGCACGAAGAACATCTGGATGCCGTCGAGCAGGCCGATCCGGCTCATCACCAGCTGCAGGCCGTCCACCGACATCAGCAGCGCGGCGGTGCAGCCGACCAGCGTGGAGCCGAAGAGGCGGCGGCCGATCCGGGCCAGCATCAGCACGGTGACGGTGCCGAGCAGGGCGGTCATGAACCGCCAGCCGAAGGGATGCAGGCCGAACAGCTGCTCGCCGATCGCCATCACCCATTTGCCGAGTGGCGGGTGGGCGATGAACTCGGGGGCGGAGCCGAGCGGGATAGCCTGCGGGACGGCCAGGATGTCGGCGTTGGCGTGGTCGGGCCAGGAGCCCTCGTAGCCCTGCTGCAGCAGCGACCAGGCGTCCTTGGGGTAGTACGTCTCGTCGAAGACGAAGGCGTTGGGGTAGCCGAGGTGCCAGAACCGCAGCAGGCCGGCGAAGAGCGCGACGCCGATCGGCCCGAGCCAGCCGGAGCGGTCGGCCGCCCAGCGGACCAGGCCGCCGCGGGGGGCCGGTGCGGGGGCGGCGGGGGTCGGGGCCGCCGGGGGGTGCGTGAGCGCCGCTTGCGTCATAGCCTGCCGAATCGCCTGTCTGCTCGCTGCCCGGGCCGGCCGGTGCGGCCGGATCCGGGCGGTCAACAGCCACTGACACTATGTGGCGGTGCTCGCGAAGCCAAGCGCGACGGGCGCCGACCAGGTGACCTGGTCGGCGCCCGTTCCGAACGCTCGTACGCGCGCTTCGGCTGTGTGCCCTTCGGCTGCCCTCCGCCGCGGGGCGGTCTGCTACGCGGCGGTCTGCAGCTCGCGGACCGGGACGGCGTGGACCACGGCCGGTGCGGCGTTGTCCTGCTCCGGCGTGAGGTGCCGGCGCAGCCGCAGCGCCAGGGTGACGACCAGCAGCGTGGAGCCGGCCATCGCCGCCAGGTAGAGCGGCCAGGTGCCGGAGCCGACCAGCAGCACGCCGACGGCCGGGCCGACCGCGATCGCGATCTGCTTCACCAGGGCGTACCCGGCGTTGTAGGTGCCGAGCAGCCGGGCCGGGGCGAGGTCGGCCACCATCGGGCCCATGGTGGGGGCGAGCAGCGACTCGCCGACGCCGAACAGGGCGTAGATCGAGACGATGGCGACCGTGGCGGCCATGGTCTCGGTCCGGATCAGGCCGGCCAGCAGGGCCATCGCCCAGGCGCCGAGCCAGACCAGGCCGGCCGCGGCCATCGCGGTGGTGCGGCGGCGGCGCGCGGTGATCCGCACCATGAACATCTGCAGGACCACGATGGTGAGCGCGTTGGCGCCGATCGCGAAGCCCAGGGTGGAGGGGGCGGTGCCGACGGTGTCGGTGGCGAAGGCCGCGACGCCGGACTCGAACTGGCCGTAGCAGGTGAAGAAGATCAGCCCGGCGAGCAGGCAGAGCCGCAGCATCGCCTTGTCGGCGACCAGCGCGCGCAGGCCGGTCGGGCCGTCGCTCCTGCCGTGGACGGCGGTCAGCACGACCTTGGGCATCCGGGCGGTGCCGGTGACCAGGGCCAGGCCGAGGAAGGTCGCCGCCTCGATGGTGAACAGCCTGGTCAGGCTGGCCGGGTCGGAGACGTCCACGATCTGCCCGCCGACCAGCGCACCGATGCCCATGCCCAGGTTGACCAGGGTGAACTGCAGCGCGAAGGCGTGCGAGCGGGTCGCCGCCGTGGAGCAGCGGACGATCATCGTGGCGAGCGCCGGCTGGCAGGTGGTGACACCCGCACCGAACAGGAAGGAGGAGACCAGCAGGGCCGGGGTGCCGGTGGCGTGACCGAAGGCGAACGCGCCGGTGGCGGCGAGCGCCGCGCCGGCCAGCAGCACCGGGCGGGGGCCGTACCTGTCGATGCCGCGCCCGGTGAACGGGAGGACGGCGAGGGCCGCCAGCGCGAAGACGGTGAAGACCATCCCGGCCGCCAGCGAACCCAGCCCGCGCACCTGGTCCACGTACACGAACATGTACGGCATCGTGAACCCGCTGCCGAACGCGCTGAGCGCGTTGCCGATCTGGACGCGGCGCAGCGGGCCGCCCGCCCCGCGTCGCTGCTGCCTCTGCTGCTTCACCGTGCCGGTCACCGTGCACATCCCTTCCTGGTTTCGACTGGACAGTCTTGAGCCTCACACTCTTGAGACCCACACTCTTAAGTCCAGAAGATTTCAGAGCTAAAGTTTGACGAGATAAAGTCTTAGCACCGGAAGAGTGCGGAGTCAAAGGCTTAAGGCGTGCACCCTCGTGCGACACTGGTCCGCATGACTACGGACAAGCCCGTGCCGGCCACCCCCCTGGAGTTCGGCATCGCCGAGCAGGTGGCCCTCTACCAGCGGGAATTCCCCACCGTGGACCCCCAGGTGGAGACCATCGTGCAGACCCTCAACCGGGTCTCCCGACGGATGGGCGTGGCGTACGACCGGCAGCTGACTGTGCTCGGAATCACCTCCGCCGAGTGGGAGGTGCTCAAGGCCCTGGTGGTCGCCGGCAGCCCCTACCGGCTGGGGCCGGGCGAGCTGGCCAAGCGGCTCGGGCTCACCCCGGCGGCGATGACGCACCGGATCGACCGGATGGTGGCCGACGGCCTGGTCACCCGGGATCGGGACGAGTCCAACCGGGTGCGGGTGATCATCGAGCTGACCGAGACCGGCCGCGACAAGTGGCTCGAATCGATGCGGATGGCGGCCGTCTTCGAGGAGGGGCTGCTCCAGGACATCACCGGCGAGGAGCGCACCGCACTCTCCGGCCTGCTGGCCCGGATGCTGCGCCGGATCGAGGAGAGCCGCCCCGACACCCCCGCACGCACCACCGACCTGGGCTAGCGGCGCGGGGCTTTCGAGGCCTCGGAGCCGCGGGGCCTCGGAGCCTCGGGGCCCTCGGGCCGAACAGGCCCGGAAAACGGTCGAGTCCGGCCCGCCGGGGGACTCCCCCCGGCGGGCCGGACTCATGACATCAGGTGGTGCAAGGGGCCGTCGGGCCTCCGGTGCTGCGGGGTGTCAGCAGGGCCCGTTGTCGGCCCAGACGCCCCACTGGCCGCTCAGGGTCGGGTCCTCGCCCTTGGTCCACCACTTGTTGGTGTAGTAGTGGCCCTTCCAGGAGACCTTGGTGCCGCCGGCCGCGTAGGTGGTGTTCGGGTCCCAGCTCGGGGCGGCCGAGCAGGTGGCCGGCGTGGTCGGGGTGCCGGTCGGGGTGCCCGTGGGGGTTCCGGTCGGGGTGCCCGTCGGCGTACCGGTGGGGGTGCCGGTCGGGGTCTGGGTCGGGGTCGGCGTGCCGGTGGGCGGGGCCGGGCAGCCGGCGGCGGAGCCGTTGGTGGCGGTCACCATCGTGTCGAACAGGGCGGTCCTGGTCCCCAGGTCGTACAGCGAGAAGGCGAACGACCCGCCGAGGCCGTTGCAGTGCGCGTAGTCGAGCTTGGCCTGGATCGACTTGGCGTCCTCACCGCTCCAGAAGGTGTTGCCGTCGTAGAAGTAGGTGGCCTTGGCGGCGTCGTCCCAGAAGGTCTTGGACGGGTTGTCGACGAAGCCCGCGAGCTCCTTGTACATCTGGATGCCGGGGACGTTGCCGGACATCGCCGCGCCGGCCGCCGGGCTGGCGGCTGGCTGGAACAGGCCGTGCTGGCCGTTGTCCTTCACGCCGGTCCAGCCGCGGTAGTAGAACGGCACACCCATGTTGATCTTGTTGGCGGGGAAGCCGCCGGGGATGCCGTACTGCGCGTCGCCGACCGTCCACGCCTTGACGGCGTTGTCGATCGAGTACTTGCCGTTGCCCGGCTTGGCCGGGGTCGACGGGTCGTTCGGGCCGGAGTAGAGCGGGGCCTGGTGGTTGGTCGGGCCCTGCGCGTCCCAGCCGCCGTGCATGTCGTAGGTCATGACGTCGAGGAAGGTCAGGTACTGACCGATCTTGTCGGTCTCGACGTTCATGATCTTGTCCTGGCCGGCGCCGACCGCCGCCGACAGGGCGTAGGTCTTGTTGTCGGCCTTGCCCTGCGCGTCCAGCTGGGTGCGGAACTCCTTCAGCAGGGCCGTGAAGTTCTGCTTGTCGGCCGGGCTGGAGAGGTTGCCGGTGTGGCCACCGCCGCCCGGGTACTCCCAGTCGATGTCGATGCCGTCGAAGACGCCCGCCCCCGAGCCCGGGCCGCCGAAGCCGGCGTCGGACGGGAGGTTGCCCTTGATGAACATGTCGAGGCAGGACGAGACCAGGTGCTTGCGCGAGGCGTCCGTGGCGGCCGCCGCCGAGAAGTACTTGGAGTAGGTCCAACCACCCAGCGAGAGCAGGACCTTGAGGTTCGGGTTCTTCGCCTTCAGCTTCTTCAGCTGGTTGAAGTTGCCCGCGATCGGCTGGTTCCAGACGTCGCCGACGCCGTCGACCGAGATGTCCGCGCCGAAGCTCTTCTGGTAGTCGGCGAACGCGTCGCCCGCTCCGTCGCCGGCGTTGGGGTTGTTGTCGTTGGTGTCGGCGGCCTTGGTGGCCTCGAAGCAGCCGAGGTCGGTCGGGTGGATGTTGGCGAAGTCGTAGATCAGGTAGTCCAGCTTCCCGGCCACGCCGGTGTCCTGGATCGTCTTGGGGTAGTACGCGTTCGCGTAGACCGACCACTGGTCGAAGTAGGCGACCTTGATGCCGCCGCTGGTCGCGGGCGCGCCGGTGCTGTTGGTGGTCGCGGCGTTGGCCGCGGCGCCGCCGGACAGCGCGAGGCCCGCGCCGAGCAGCAGGGAGGCGGTGGTGCCGGCCGCGATGGCGGCCAGGCTCTTGGGGCGGCGTCGACAGCCGCCCTGCGGAGCCGGCGTCCCGGCCCTTTCAATGCGTGAGCGCAGCATGGGTGCATGACTCCTGGTTGTGGGGGATTCCGGTCGGCCCGCGGGGTGTGCGTCCGGGGTGGGGCCGGACGACCGGGACATGACAGGAAAGGGTGGGGAATCGAGCGGGATCAGGCCATGACGGACACCGGGATGTGCCGAACCGGCGCCCGCGGCACGAGGCCGTTGACGCCGGTTCAGGGGCTCCCTGCACCTGGGCAATAAAAATGGACTAGACCAACTCGCCCGTCAAGGGGTCCCGTTGGGCCTTGAGTCCCGCTTAAGGTTCGACCCCGCTCGACGCCCCCGCTCGACGCCCCGCTCGACGCCCGCGCCAAGGCGCCCGCCGAGCTGCGCCCCGGCTCCCCGGTGGCTGCGCCTCAGTAGCGGATGGCGTTGGCGACCTCGGCCTTGACCGTGCCGGAGAGTTCCCGGTTGCTCCGCGCGGTGGCCTGGGCGCTCTGCCCGGCGGCCACGTCCTGGACGGTCACCGCGGTCGCGTCGAGCACCTTGCCCGACTCGTCGGTGAAGTTCAGCTGGATCACGTACCGGTACGACTGCTGGCCGTGGTTGGTGACGGTCAACTGCACCAGCGCCTTGCCGTCCACGCCGGTGGTCACCGGCCCGGCGGTGACGTCGGCCTTCGCGTCCAGCCCACCCTTGATCCCGGCCACGGCCGAGGAGGCCGCCGACACCGCCGCCGAGGCCTGCGCCTCCACCGAGGCGATCGCCGAGGACGCCCCGCCGGCCACCGAGGCCAGCGCGGAGGCGGCCGAGGCGGCGGCGCTCGCGCCCTTCGCCGCCGCGGACGCCGCCTCGGAGGCCACACTGCTCGCACTCTTGCCCGAGGAACAGCCCGCCAGCACCGCCGCACCGAGCACCGCACCGGCCACCGATGCGACCAACACCCGTGCTACAGGCTGCCGTTGACCGCGCAGCGGCGGCGCGCCCAGGTCCTGCGCGGTGACTCTCGACGGGGTCCGGGGGGTGGCCCGGGTGAGCGGCTGGCGGTCCATGCGATCCCTCGTTCACGGTCGGCGTTTCCGGTCGGCGCCGGGCTGCCCGGCACGCCTCCCGCCCACCCTCCGCGGGCCCGGGGGCGGCCGCCAGCAGGGCTGCTGCCTCCGGGTGAGCGGGCCCCTCGGTGCTGCGCTCAGGACAGCCCCGAGCCCTCCTGCTCGTCCGCCTCCACGGCGGCCCGCTCCTCGCGCAGCCGCACCAGGTGCCGGCGCCGCGCCACCACGCCGTACGCCGCCGCCGCGCTCCCCACGAAGGACAGCAGGCCGACCCACGACCGGTCGAAGACATGGCCGGTCAGGTGGTCCAGCGAGTACCGCCCGGGCCCGGCCAGGCCGATCGCCAGCCCGGCCGCGCCGAGGAAGGCCGGGTACTCGTAGCCGCCGGACATCGCGAAGAAGCCGGCCGGGGCGTGCACCGCCACCGCGCCCGCCATCGTCCCGGCCACCACCGCCCCGGCCGCGGGCGTGGCCAGCCCGGCCACCAGCAGCGCGCCGCCGCCCGCCTCGCCGACACCGGCTGCGATCGCGCTCTGCCGGGCCGGGTGGAAGCCCATGTGGTCCATCGCCTGGGTGGTGGCATCCAGGCCGCCGCCCCCGAACCAGCCGAACAGCTTCTGGGTGCCGTGCGCGATCAGCACCCCGCCGACCGCGCTGCGCAGGGCCAACAGGCCCAGGTCCTTACGGTTCAGGCACATGTCGCATCCTCGTTTCCGCGGCGGAGTGGTCGCTGCCCGGTGGCAGTCCTGTCTCCATGGCACCCGAGGGCGCGCACCCGTTCGAGCCGGAGCCCGCCATCCGGGCGAATCCGCAGACAGCCGGGAATGCCCCGCCGAACGGGGTCCACGGGCGCGCCGGGGAGATCCACGCCACGCCCGGCCGCGGGGCGTGGCGGCCCGGCCGCCACCGGCGCCGCGGTCATGCTTGGCCCATGTTCGTCTTCAACCTGAGCAGCGCGTTCATCACCTTCTTCGCCGTGGTCGGCCCGCCGAAGACGCTGCTGGCCTTCGCCCGGCTGGCCCCCACCCGCAGCACCCGGGAGCTGCGGCGGCTGGCGGCGTGGAGCACGGCCATCTCGGCGGTGATCGGCCTGGTGCTCGGCTTCTCGGCGGACGAGGTCAGCACGCTCTTCCACATCAGCGACCAGTCGCTGCAGCTCGCGGGCGGGCTGATCTTCTTCGTGTACGCGGTCGCGCTGGTCTTCGGCGTGCACCTCGGCGGCGCGGACGAGGACGACGAGCACCTGCCGAACCCGTTGGTCGACGGCATCCGCGAGCTGCTGCTGCCGTACATCGCCAGCCCGCTCGCGGTGAGCGCCGTCCTGGTCGCCTCGCTCCTGCGGGACGACTGGGCCTGGAAGGCCACCGTCGCCGGGGCGTACGTCTCCGTGACGGTGATCAACTACTTCTGCGTGGCCCTGCTCGCGCCGATCATGCAGCGCACCCACCGCACCTCGCTGGAGGTGCTGTCCCGGCTGCTCGGGCTGCTGCTGGCGGCGGTCGGCGTGGAGCTGGTCCTGGCCGGCCTGGCCGGGCTCGGGGTGCACCTGCCCGCGGCGCACTGACCCGCCCGAAGCGCCCGGCCCGCCCGACCCACCTGGCCCGCCGACCCACCGGTACGTCAGGCGGCGGCCAGCTCGGCCAGCACCGCGCCGATCCGCTCGCGCACCAGCGGGTCGGCGACCAGCCCGTCCGGGCCGACCGCCCCGCGCTCCAGCGGGATCCGCACGCAGGCCGCGTCCACCACCGCCGCGCCGGTGTAGCCGAGGACGGTGCGCAGGGTCGCCTCGGCGCCGCCGCCGCGGCCCGGCCCGGCGGCGTTGATCCAGGCGGTGGGCTTGTCCGAGATCTCGACCCCGCCGACCGTCCAGTCCAGCAGGTTCTTGAACGAGCCAGGCAGCGTTCCGGCGTACTCGGGGGTGCAGACCAGCAGCGCGTCGGCCGCCTCGATCGCGGCCCGCAGGGCGACCACCGGCTCCGGCAGCGGGTCGGTGTCGTGGTCGGGGTTGAAGTGCGGCAGCCCGGCCAGCCCGGTGTAGTACGTGGTCCGCAGGCCCGGGGTGGCGGCGGCCACGACGGCCGCGGTGCGCAGCACCGTCTCGTTGGCGGAGCCGGCCCGCAGGCTCCCCGGCAGCAGCAGGATGTGGCACTCGTTCGACATGCCGAGGAACCTACTCCTTGACGTCAACGTCAAGGCCAACATCAAGGCCGACGTCAGGACCACCGGCCGCCACCGCCACCACCCAAACCCGCGGGTCAGCGCGGCGCGAGCGGCCGCCACGGCACCGGGCTGGAGAGGATCATCGAGCTGGCCGGCTGGCCGTAGCCGCCGAGCCGGTCGCACAGCGCCTCGAACTCGGCCATCGTCGCCACCGCGACCAGCAGCACGCAGCAGGCGCCGCCGGTGACCCGGTGCAGCTGGAGCACCTCCGGCCAGGTCGCCACCTCCGGATCGCGCAGTACGCAGCGCGGGCCGTAGCACTGGATCTGCACCAGCGCGGTGATCGGCAGCCCGGACCGGGTGGGGTCCACGTGGGCGTGGTAGCCGCTGATCACGCCCTCGGCCTCCAGCCGGCGGACCCGTTCGGCCACCGCGGGTGCGGACAGGCTCACCCGGCGGGAGAGTTCGTTGTACGAGAGCCGGGCGTCGGCCTGCAGCTCGGCCAGCAGGCGGCGGTCGACGGCGTCCATGGCGACTCCCCGGGTGGTCGGGATCAAGGGTTTTCCATTCGTAAAGCGAATCGGCCGAACGCCTCGCGAACGACAGCTCCACGGGCGGTTGCGGTGCCCGTCGACCATTCAAGCGGGGGGCTCCACCGCCGCACAATGGGCACCCCGGTGGAATCAGGCAGTCCGTCTGGTTCACCGGAGCGGGCGACGGGGCCCGGACGGATCAGGAGGCATCGGGATGGGGCACGACACGGTGGAGACACCCAACCTGTCGTTCGGTCGGGATGGGGTGCCGGGTCGGAGCACTCCGTACGCCCAGTACGTGCGCCTGGAGGAGCTGCACGACCTGCAGCACCCGCGCAGCAAGGAGCCCGCCGAGCTGTCGTTCATCATCACCACCCAGGTGATGGAACTGCTCTTCGACCTGCTACGGCACGAGTGGACGCTCGCCCGGCAGGCGCTGCGCGAGGACGACCTGCCCGCCGCCCTGGCCGCGCTGCGCCGGGGCACCCACGCCCAGGACGTCCTGGTCGACTCCTGGGACCTGCTGGCCACCATGACGCCGCAGGAGTTCAACTCCTTCCGCGCGCTGTTCGGCGAGGCCTCCGGCTTCCAGTCCGCGGCCTTCCTGCACCTGGAGTTCGTGCTCGGCAACAAGAACGCCGCGCTGCTGGGGATGTACGAGGGGATGCCGCGGACGCGCGAGGAGCTGGTCGACGCGCTGCGCTCCCCCGGCCTCTACGACGAGGTGCTGGCACTGCTGGCGCGGCGCGGCCTGGGCCCGCTCCCGGAACCGTCGGAGCAGCGCTACCGCCCGTCCGAGGAGGTTGCGGCGGCGTGGCGGCGGGTGTACACCGAGCCGGAGTTCGCCGCGCTGCAGCCGCTCGGCGAGGCCCTGCTGGACGTCGCCGAGCGGGTCACCCGCTGGCGCCAGCGGCACCTGTCCGCGGTCAAGCGGACCATGGGCGGCAAGCCCGGCTCGGGCGGCTCCAGCGGGCTGACCTGGCTGCGCAAGTCGGCCGAGCAGGACGTCTTCCCGGAGCTGTGGACGATCCGGGACGAGCTGTGAACGAGGGGAACGACGTGGCGGGCGCGGGAACGGACGCGGGAACGGACGAAGGGACGGTCACGGGGATGAGCGCAGGAACGGGCGCACGGATGGGCGCGACCACGCGCGAGGAGTGCGCGGCGCTGGACGCCGTCGATCCGCTGGCGGCGTTCCGCAAGGAGTTCGCCCTGCCGGACGGGGTGATCTACCTGGACGGCAACTCGCTGGGCGCGCTGCCGGTGCGCACGCCCGAGCGGGTGCGCCAGGTGGTCGAGGAGGAGTGGGGCCGGGAGCTGATCCGCAGCTGGAACGACGCCGGCTGGTTCGAGCAGCCCTACCGGCTGGGACGGCGGATCGCGCCGCTGATCGGGGCCGATCCGGCGGAGGTGGTCGTCTGCGACACCACCTCGGTGAACCTGTTCAAGGTGCTGTCGGCCGCGCTGCGGCTGCGCCCGGGCCGGCGCACGCTGCTCGGCGACGCCGAGGCCTTCCCGACCGACCTGTACATCGCCGAGGGCGTGGCCGGTCTGGTCGAGGGGGCGCGCAGCGTGCTGGTCCGGCCGGAGGAGCTGGACCGGCACCTGGACGGGGACGTCGCCGCGGTCGTCCTCTCGCACGTGGACTACCGCACCGGAGAGCTGCTGGACATGCCCGGGATCACCGCCCGGGTGCAGGCCGCGGGCGCGCTGATGATCTGGGACGTGTGCCACGCGGTGGGCGCGCTGCCGGTCGAACTCGGCGCCTCGAACGCGGACTTCGCGATCGGCTGCACCTACAAGTACCTCAACGGCGGCCCCGGTTCGCCGGCCTTCCTGTACGTCGCCGAGCGGCACCTGGCGGCCGGTCCGCTGCAGCCGCTGAGCGGCTGGTTCGGCCACGCCCGCCCGTTCGCCTTCGAGCCCGGGTACGACCCGAAGCCGGGCATCGGCCGCTTCCTGACCAGCTCGCCCTCACTGCTCGGCCAGGCGGCCCTCGACACCTCGCTGGACCTCTGGGAGCGGGTCGACCTCGCGGCGGTGCGGGCGAAGAGCCTGGCGCTGACCGATCTGTTCATCGCGCTGACCGAGGGCCTGGACGGCATCGAGGTGGTGACCCCGCGCGAGCACGCCCGACGCGGCAGCCAGGTCGCGCTGCGGCACACCGACGGCTACCCGGTGGTCCAGGCGCTGATCGAGCGCGGGGTGATCGGGGACTTCCGCGCGCCGGACCTGATGCGCTTCGGCTTCACGCCGCTCTACCTCTCCTACACCGAGGTCTGGGATGCCGCCCGGCAGCTGGCCGAGGTGCTGGAGAGCGGCGAGTGGCGGGCGGAACGCTTCTCCCGCCGGGGCGCGGTGACGTAGCGCACCCTACGTGACCGAGCTCATGGTCGAGTGAACGTTCGACCGCCATCACGCCGGGGAATCCCCCCACTCGACCGGCACTTGACTGCCAGTCAGACCAAGGGGAGGTTGCGCGTGAACATCGAACTCGGTCCGCTCAAGCCCGATCCCTCCATCCTGACCCTCGGCCTGGCCCAGCTCTTCCTGATGATGTGGGCCCTCGGCAGCGGCCTGCTCCCGCGCATCGAGCGGGTGCGGGCCGCACGGTGGGACGCGACCGAAGGCCGTACCGAACGCGCGGAGGCGGTCCGCGCCGAGGCCGAGGTCGTCCGGGACGCCGCACTGCGGGAGATCGGCGCGGCCCGGCACAAAGCGGCCCGGATCCGCGAGGAGTACGCCCAGCGGGGCGCGGCGGCGATCGCGGCGGCCCGCTCGGACGGCCTGCACGCCCGGGAAGCCCTGCTCGCCACCAGCCACGCGCGGATCGCCGCCGACCGCGCCGCAGCCGCCGACCGGCTCCGGCAGGACGTCGGCGAGCTGGCCGTCGCCCTGGCCGGCCGGGTGGTCGGCGAACCGGTGGACACCGTCGCCGCCCACCGCCGCACGGTGGACCGCTACCTCTCGGAGAACCGGCCTTCCTAGGCCTGGCCCCAGGACGTGCCCAGGCCGCCCGGTCGGGTCGACGCGGGCGGCCTGGGTCGTGGGTCAGCCGTGGCGGCCGCGGCGGCGGGCGGCCATCGCGGCCAGGCCACCGAGACCGAGCAGGCCGACGCCTGCCAGGCCGAAGACCACCGGGGCGTTGCCCGCACCCGTGGAGGGCAACTCACCGCTGCCACCCGGGTGGTGGCTGGCGGAGTTGTGCCCGGTCGGGTGCTCCGTCGGGTGGTGGCTGGTCGGATCCGCACTCGACGTCGACGGCTTCGGGCTGTGGCCGGTGCGGGTCGGGCTCGGCGAGGTCGGCGACGGCGACGTAGGGCTCGGAGACGTCGGCGACGGAGAGGTGGGGCTGGGCTTCGTCGGGCTCGGAGACGTCGGCGACGGCGAAGTCGGGGACGGAGACGTCGGGGAGGGAGAGGTGGGGCTGGGCGACGTCGGACTCGGCGACGTCGGACTCGGCGACGTCGGCGAGGGCGAGGAGGACGTCGGCGACGGACTCGGCGTCACCGTGCACTCCGGCAGGTCCCCGTCGAACGGGTAGCTGTGGATCTCGTAGCCGCCCGTCCCGGTGTGGATCAGATTGCCCGCCAGGTACACCCGCCCGTTCATGCCCGCTTGGGCGATGGTCGTGGTCCCGCCCGGGTTGCCGGCCAGGACCGAGCCCTGGAACTGCGCGCTGCCGAGGATCTGGGCCGAAGTCGCGGTCGGGAAGTTGTACATCAGCTTCGACCGCATGGCGGTGGTCTGGTCCCCGGCCAGACCGGTGCCCGTGTAGGTGTTGATGATCGGACTGTCACCGAGCATGTTCACCACGACGGTGGCGCCGGCCGGGATGTTGTTGAAGACCAGGCCGATCTGCCCGCCGGTGGGCGAAGTGAGGTTCCCGGTGACGTTGAAGACCTGCTTCATGCTGGTCCCGTCTCCGGTGAAGGTGGCCTGGCTGGAGGAGATGTCGACCGTTCCGGTCGCGGCGGCCCGCCCGACGCAGTCGGAGACCTCCTCGATCTGGGTCAGCACCGTCTGGTACGGCGCGGCCGCGTTCGGGTCCTGGATCGACTGGCCGGTGGGGTCGATGTTGACGGTGCCGGTGACGCTGCCCGCGTGGCGCAGGTTGCCGAAGGCCGGGCCGTGGGAGTCGCTGCCGCCGATCAGGATCCGGTTGCCGGTCTTGACGTCGACGCTGCCGCCGGTGGTCACGAAGTCGCTGCCGTTGGGCGGCACGACGCGGGAGCCGACACCGACGACGCCCATGTTGTAGACCCCGCCGCCGTTCTTGTCGACGGTCAGGTTCCCCAGCGTGACGATCTTTCCCTCGGCCTCGGCGGCGCGGCCGTTCACGGTGTAGTCGCCGCCGGTGAAGACGTTGATGGTGGAGTCCCGGCCGGTGAAGTCACCGTTGTTCGGCGGCGGCCAGGTGGCGGGGCAGTCGGGTCCGGTGCAGGCGCCCAACGGCGGCGCCAGCGGGGCGGCCGAGCCGACCGTCAGCACGGCGGCCAGCGGCAGCGCGGCGACGGCGGTCGCCACCGCGGCCCGGACGGCCCGGCGGCCGTGGGTGGCAGGTGTCCTCACGGCGGTCGTTCTGTGACCCGGCGAACCGGTTGCCTGACCCATCGACAATTCCTCCGCGCATGGAAAAGGGCAGGGCCGGACGGCCTGCCATGTTCTGTGATATTTGCTGACCATCCCACAGATCCAGGACATCCAACCTCGAATCGGACGATTCACTCCCTCCAGGACCTCGAATCCGATCCGGAGTTCCCACGAACGGCCACCCACGGTCCCCGGCGCGCTCCCCTGCCGGTCCCCACCGGTCCGGCCCCCGAGGGCACGGGGCTGGGGGCCGGCGGGATCGGGCTAGGTTGGAGGTATGACCACCGAGGCCCTGGACCGGAACGCGCCGCTCGTCGCCGTGGCGTCCGCCGACGCCGTACTACGGCACCCCGAGGCGGGCGAACACCTGCTGACCGCACTCGAACAGGAGCGCGCGGCACGCTTCCGGCACGAGTCCGGGCGGACCGACTTCACCGCCGGGCACCTGCTGGTCCGGCTCTGCGCCGCCCGACTGCTCGGCATCCCGGCCGAAGGCCTGGTGCTCGCCCAGCAGTGCCCGGACTGCGGGCTGGCCGACCACGGCAAGCCGTACCTGCCGGACCACCCGGGGGTGCACGTGAGCCTGTCGCACACCCGGGGCGTGGTCGCGGCGGGCGCCGGCTACCGGCCGATCGGCGTGGACGTCGAGCTCTCCGCCCGGGGCGGCTCGCTGGGCGCGGTCGCCCGCCGGGTGCTCGCCCCGGCCGAGCTGGCCGCGGTCGAGGCCGACCCGGAGCCGGACCGGGCGTTCCTGCGGCAGTGGGTGCGCAAGGAGTCGCTGATCAAGATCGGCCGGGCCACCCTGGACACCCTCGGCCGGATCGACCTCTCCGCCCTGCTGCTGACCGTCCCGCCCGGGCCCCCGCTGCGCAGCCGGTACGAGGACCTGCACCTGGTCGACTGGACCGACCCGGAGCACGGCGCCGCCGTCGCGGCCGTCAGCACCGCCCCGCCGCGGATCGTGGAGCTCTCGCCACCGGCCACGGGCTGACCCCTCGCCACCGGCCGCGGGCTGGCCCCGCGCGACCCTGGCACGGCCCGGGGCCTGCACCGGACCCGCACGCCGGGCCTGTGGATAAACGGTGTTACGGTGCCTGGTCGTGGGCCCGCCGACCGCGCTCGCCCACCGATCCCAACGCCACCGGACCAAAGGGTGCCCCGCCATGGCCAAGTTCCTGCTGAGCCTGCACGTCCTCGTGTCGGTCCTGTTCATAGGCCCGGTCGCGGTGGCCGTCAGCATGTTCCCGCGCCGGGCGAAGGCCGCGCTGGCCGGCGGGGCGGACCAGGCCTCCGACGCGGGCGTGCTGCGCGTTCTGCACCGGATCACCCAGGTCTACGCGCTGCTGGGAGTCGCCGTGCCGGTGCTGGGCATCGGCCTGGCCCAGGTCATGGACGTGATCGGCCAGTCCTGGCTGATCGTCTCGATGGTGCTGACCGCGATCGCCGCGCTCGCGCTGCTGCTCTTCGTCCTGCCCGGCCAGCAGGCCGCCGTGGACGCGCTCGACCTCGACCCGGCGGACGAGCGGCGCACCAAGGCCGTGGGCGGTCTGCGCCTGCTGCCGATGACGGCCGGGGTGTTCAACCTGCTGTGGGCCGTGGTCGTGGTGCTCATGGTCGTCCGACCGGGTTCCAGCACCGGCGTCTGAGGTCCGGCACCCGCGTCCGGTCCGAGCAGGGGGTGCCCCCTCCCGCCGAGCGAGCTCGTTCGAGTACCGTCCCGGTCCATGACGATCATGGCGGGCATGGGCGGCCCGACGGGAACCGGCGTCGGACCACTGCTGCGCGGCTGGCGGGAACGACGACAGCTCAGCCAACTCCAACTGGCCCTGCGGGCGGACTCCTCGGCCCGCCACCTCAGCTTCGTGGAGAACGGCCGCGCCCGCCCGAGCCGGGAGCTGGTGCTGCGGCTGGCCGAACAGCTGGACGTCCCGGTGCGCGAGCGCAACGCCCTGCTGCTCGCCGCCGGCTACGCCCCGCACTACCCCGAGACCCCGCTCGACGCCCCCTCGATGGACGCGCTGCGCGGCGGCATGGAGCGGCTGCTGGCCGCCCACGACCCGTACCCGACGGTCGTCGTCGACCGGAGCTTCCGCGTCCTGGCGGCCAACCGTTCGCTCGGGCTGCTCCTGGACGGCGTCGCCCCGCACCTGCTGCAGCCGCCGCTCAACGCGATCCGGGTCACCCTCCACCCGGACGGGCTGGCGCCGCGCATCGTCAACCTGCGGGAGTGGCGGCGGCACCTGCTGGAACGGATGGAGCAGAAGCTGGAGCTGGTCCGCTCCGAGCCGCTGCGGCGGCTGTACGAGGAGGTCCGCGACTACCCCGAGCCGTCCGACGGCCCTGCGGACTGCCCCGCGGACGGTTCTGCCGGGGGCCCGGGTGCGGAGGGCTTCCCGTTCGCGTTGCCGCTGCGGATCCGCCACGAGGGGCGGATCCTCTCCTTCCTCTCCACCATCGCGACCTTCAACACGCCGCTGGACGTGACCGTCTCCGAGCTGGCCATGGAGACCTTCCTCCCGGCCGACGCGGAGACGGTGCGCTTCCTGCAGTCCGCGGTGGAGCAGTGAGCTGCAGGACGGCGAACAGGGCCACCGCCGCGGCCCGCAGCAGGATCCAGACGTACCCGGCGGTCAGGGTGTTCGCGTGGGCGGACATGGCGGATCGCCTCCTGCTCGGGGGTGGGATCCCGGGCCGTGGCGGCCGCCCGGCCGCCCCGGGCGCCTCCACCCTGCCCGGCCGGACGGTGGGCGTCGATCACCCCGCAGGTGAGGGCCGGTCACCGCTCACGGCTTCCGGGGCGGCTGCCGGAGCAGGACGCCGGACCGTTTCACCGCGCGGGCGGTGATCGTGGTCTCGGCGCGGGCGGCCCCGAGCGGGCCCAGGGTGTCGGTGAGGAAGCGGTACAGCTCGTCGTGGTCCGTGCAGAAGAGGGTGGCCAGCAGGTTGGTCGGGCCGCTGGTGGCGAACACGCCGTGCACCTGGGGGTGGCGGGCCAGCGCCGTGCCGACCTCGGCGAGCCGGCCGGGCGGCACGTCCAGCCAGAGGTTGGCGTCCACGGCCATGCCGAGCAGCCGGGGGTCGACGGTGGCATGGGTGCGCAGCAGCCCGAGCCCGTCCAGCCGGTGCAGCCGGCGGCGCACGGTCGACTCGGGCGCGCCGACGGCCGCGGCCAGGACGGCGTGGGACTGCCGGGCGTCCTCGCCCAACCGGCCCAGCAGCGCGCGGTCGAGGGCGTCCAGCGGCGGGGGCGTGGCGGGGCGCGGGACGGCGGGCCGGGCGAGCGCGGCGGCCTCCTCCTCGGTCAGGTGGCCTGCCTGCCACTGCCCGGCGTCGGCGAAGGCGTGCAGCACGGCGTGGGTGATGGTCTCGGTGACGGCGCTCGTCGCGGGCAGCTGCCCGTACAGCAGCCGGTCGCGGGAGCCGGCGTCGGTCAGCATCACGGCGCCGACCTCGTGGCCGCCGAGCATCACGTCGACGAAGGGGATGTCGGGGCGGTCGGCCAGCGCCTGCGCGACGACGTCGACCCGGCCGCTCAGCACCCGGACCCGCAGCAGCAGCGCACCGACCGCGGCGTCCTCCACGTCGGGCATCCGCACCACCCGCAGCACGCCGGCCTGCCGCATCCGGGCCAGTCGGCGGGTGACGGTGCGGGCCGAGACGCCCAGCACCTCGGCGATCCGGCCGGGCTCGGCCCGTCCGTCCACCTGCAGGGCGCAGACCAGGCGGCGGTCGAGGGCGTCCAGCACATTGTCCGGATCGGTCGTGGTGAGGTCCATGGTGTCCGATCTCCGTCGTTCTCGACCACTTGAGCGTCCTGTTCGGCAGCCCTGACGCTACACCTTGTCCTGCGGGGCCGGAGCGGCCCGGCCGGGAGCGAGGAGGGGTCACCATGCCGATCGAGTCGTACGAGACGAACGAGCTGTGGACGCTGGCGGAGGGTGTGGAGGCCGCGGTGCGCGCGGTCGGCGCGGAGCTGGCGGCACGTCGGTCCACCGAGCCCACCACGGCGCGGACCCTCGCGGAGGCGGGGGCGCGCTTCGCGGAGCTGGACGGCCCGGCCGCCGCCGGCCTGCGGGAGCGGCTGACGGCGCTGCGCCCGCAGGCCGGCTGGGTGCCGGAGGAACTCGACGGTTCGATGCCCGCCGAGGGCGAGTGGTGGCTGTGCGACGCGACCGACGGCGCGGTGCAGTACCTGCTCGGCCAGCCGCACTGGGCGGTCACCGCCACGCTGGTGCGGGACGGCGCGGCGGTGCTGGCCGTGGTGCACGCCCCGGAGCTGGACGGCGGGCGCACCTACCGGGCCGTGCTGGGCGGCGGCGCCGACCTGGACGGGCTGGCCATCGCGCCGCTGGAGCGCGAACTGGCGATCACCGTCGCCACCACCAGCCAGCCGCCCGCGGTGGCCGCGGACCCGGTGGCGCTGCGCCGAGCGGGCGAGTCGCTGTCCGCGATGGCGGGCGCAGTCCTGGCGGTGCGCAACCTCGGCCCGACGGCGCTCCAGGTCGCGCAGGTCGGCTCCGGGCACCTGGCGCTGTTCTGGCAGTACGGCCTGGACGCAGGCAACCTGCTGCCCGGCGCGCTGATCGCGAGCGAGGCGGGCGCGGCGGTGACGGACGCCGCCGGGTCGGCCTGGACGGCCGGCTCCGACAGCTTCCTCGTCGCCGCGCCCGGACTGCACGCGGACGCGCTGGGGGTCCTTCGGGCGGTGCGCTGATCAGCCCGCTCCGTCGAGCCCGATGGACGGGTCGAACCCGAAGGACGGGTCGAGCCCGAACAGCGCGGCGCCGTTGTCGTGGCAGACCGCCCGCAGCCACTCCTCCCCCAGCCCCAACCCGGCCAGCGCCTCCAGCTGGTGGAGGTAGCGGTACGGGATGTTCGGGAAGTCGGTGCCGAGCAGGACGCGGTCCTGCAAGCCGCGCAGTCGCGGCAGTTCCCCGCGCGGGAACGGGTCCTCGGCCTCGACGAAGTCGGTGAACGCCATGGTGGTGTCCAGCCGGACGGACGGGTGGCGCTCGGCCAGGTCGAGGAAGTCGCGGTACTCGGACATGCCGAGGTGGGCGACCACCAGGACCAGCCCCGGGTGCCGGGCCAGCACCTCGCCGATCGGGCCGGGACCGGTGAACTTGCCCGCCACCGGCCCGGATCCGCAGTGGCTGACCACCGGGGTGCCGGTCTCGGCAAGCAGCCCCCAGACCTCGTCCAGGTGCGGGTCCGTCGGGTCGTAGCCGCCGACCTGCAGGTGCGCCTTGAACACCCGGGCGCCGTCCTCGATTGCCCGGGCGACGTATCCGGCTGCCCCGGGCTCGGGGAAGAAGGTCGCGGTGTGCAGGCAGTCCGGGGTGCGGGCGGCGAAGTCGACGGCCCAGGCGTTCAGCCAGGCGGCCATGCCCGGCTTGTGCGGGTAGAGCATGGCCGTGAACGCCCGGACGCCGAACTCCCGCAGCCGCCGCACCCGTTCGGCCTCGGCCTCGCGGTAGGTGATCGGCCAGGGCCGGTCGATCAGCGGGCCGGCCGCGTCGAAGTACGCCCAGACCTTGTCGAGGACGTTCTTCGGCATGAAGTGGGTGTGCACGTCGACCAGTCCGGGCAGGCCCAGGGCCTGCCAGAACGCTCGGACCTCCCGGACTTCCCGGGCCTCGCGGGCTTCGCGGACCTCGCGGGCTTCCCGGGTCTCCCCGACCTCGCTCACGCCGGCACCGGCCGGGCCCGGTCGATGATCGCCCCGGTGTCGACCCCGGCCGGCAGGGTGCCGAAGGCCGCGCCGTGGTCGCCGCCCAGCCGGCTCGCGCAGAACGCGTCCGCCACCGCCGGGCTGCCGTACCGGACCAGCAGCGAACCCTGGAAGGCCAGCGCCATCGACTCGACCAACCGACGGGTGCGGAACTCCAGGTCGGTCGGGTCGGTGAGGTCCTTGCGCAGCGCGGCGACCGCCGCGTCCAGCCGGCGGTCCGCGCCCGCGGCGGCGTCGAGTTCGCCGAGGAAGGCCTCGACGCTCTCCGGGCTCCTGGCCATGGCGCGCAGCGCGTCCAGGGCGGCGACGTTGCCGGAACCCTCCCAGATCGACACCAGCGGGGCCTCCCGGTAGAGCCGGGGCATCCCGGACTCCTCCACGTAGCCGTTGCCGCCCAGGCACTCCAGCGCCTCGGCGGAGTGTGCCGGACCGCGCTTGCACACCCAGTACTTGGCCACCGCCAGGCCCAGCCGCCGGACCAGCGCCTCGGTCCGGTCCCCGGCCAGGGCGAGGTCGGTGGAGTGGGCGAGCCGCATCGCGACGACGGTGGCCGCCTCGGACTCCACCACCAGGTCGGCGAGCACGTTGCGCATCAGCGGCTGGTCGACCAGCGCCTTGCCGAACGCCCGCCGGTGCAGGGCGTGGTGGACGGCCCGGGTGGCGCCGTAGCGCATGCCGGAGGCGGCGCCGGTGGTGCAGTCCAGCCGGGTCATGTTGACCATCTCGATGATGGTCGGCACCCCGCGGCCCTCCTCGCCGACCAGCCAACCGACCGCGCCGTCGTACTCCAGCTCGGCGGAGGCGTTGGACTTGTTGCCGAGCTTGTCCTTGAGCCGCATCAGCTGCAGGCGGTTGCGGCTGCCGTCCGGGAGGATCCGCGGCAGCACGAAGCAGCTGAGGCCGCCCGGGGCCTGGGCGAGCGTCAGGAACAGGTCGGACATCGGCGCCGAGGTGAACCACTTGTGGCCGGTGATCCGGTAGGTGCCGTCCGGCTGCGGGACCGCGGTGGTGGTGTTGGTGCGGACGTCCGAGCCGCCCTGCTTCTCGGTCATCGACATGCCGGCGATCAGCCCGCGCTTGGTGCGCGGCTCGCGCAGCCCGTAGTCGTACTCGCGCGCGGCCAGCAGCGGCTCCAACTCCGCGGCCAGCGCCGGGTTCGCGCGCAGCGCCGGGACGGCGGCGTAGGTCATCGAGATCGGGCAGGTGTGGCCGGCCTCGACCTGGCCCCAGACGAAGAACTTGGCGGCGCGGGCGGAGTGGGCGCCGGGCCGTTCGTCGCGCCAGGGTGCGGCGTGCAGGCCGTAGGAGACGGCGGTGCGCATCAGTTCGTGCCAGGCGGGGTGGAACTCGACCTCGTCGACGCGGTGGCCGAAGCGGTCGTGGGTGCGCAGCACGGGCGGGTTCTCGTTGGCCAGCCGGCCCCACTCGGCGGCCTGCTCGGAGCCGGCCAGCCGGCCCAGCTCGCGCAGCTCCGGCTCGGCCCAACCGGCGCCGGCCCGGTCCAGGGCGGCCAGCAAGGTGGGGTCGGCGGCGGTGTCGTGTCCGTACGGCAGTGGCACCTGGTTGGTGACCTCATGCGTCGCTGTCATCGCGTCCTCCCAGGGCACGCAGGGTGAAGGAGACCAGGGCGGGGACCACCGTGGTGTTGTCGCTGTGCAGGGTGTCGCTGTGGCTGGCGTCAGCGCCGCTGTGCCGGTCGCTGCTCTGCCGGTCGCTGCTGAGCTGGTCGCTGCTCTGCCGGTCGCCGCTGTGCTGGTCGCCGCTCTGCCGGGGGGCCGTGGCGAGCGGGCCGGCCAGGGCCTCGCCGACCGCGCCGACCAGCGCCGCAGCGGTCAACACCGGGTCCTGCTCCGGCAGTTCGCCGCCGGCCACGGCGGCGGCGATCTCGGCGGCTATCACGTCCCGGAACGCCCGCCGGAACACCAGGCGTTCGCCGTCCACCACCGCGTCGGCCGGCTCGACCAGCAGCGCGTACGCCAGCCGGCGTGCGCGCAGGGCGCGGGTGGCGAAGGTCTCGACCACGGCGGCGATCCGCTGCTGCGGGGTGTCCCGCTGGGCGAGGGCCGCGTTCACCGCGTCGATCTCGCGGGTGACCACTCGGCGGAACAACTGCACCGACAGCTCGGCCTTGTTGGCGAAGTGCTGGTAGAGGCTGCCGGTGGCGATCCCGGCGCGGTCCGCCACGGCCGCCATCGTGCAGCCCCCGTAACCGCGTTCGGCGAGCAGCAGGACGGCCGACTGCAGTACCGCCTCGCGCTGGGCATCCAGGCGGGCTTGTACGGCGGGCGTGCGTCGGTAGGCCATGGAAGCATTGAAGCACCGATTCAGCGCTTCGGGGAGGGGGCGGTCGCCCGTGGTCCGCGGTCGGGGGTGGACGCACGGAGGCCGCCCCGGGCAGCGGGGCGGCCTCCTGTCTGCGTGGCCCTGGTCGGCTCAGGTGCTACAGCGGGCGGCGCTCCTGCTCCAGCCGCTGGCCCTCGACGTCCAGCGGACCGAAGTCCGGGATCAGCTGCGGCGACTTGGCGAGCGAGCGGGCCTTGTCCTGGTCGCCCAGACCGGCCCACTCCAGCACCTTGGCGGTGGCCTCCGCGGCCTGCGCGGCCTGCAGCTTGCCGATGTTGGAGCCGTGGTTGCCGCCGGGCACGGTGTAGACGTAGCTGTCCTCACTACCCCGGCCGAGGCGGAACGGCTTGGCGCCCCACGGGTCGTTGCCGCCGTAGACGTAGATGATCCGCTCGCCCTCGCGCTTCACCCAGCGGTCGACGTCGGTCATCGCGTACGGGTTGAAGGCGGTCGGGATCTCCTTCGGCACGTAACTGCGGGCCGAGTAGAGCTCCTTGTAGTCGTAGTGCAGCAGGTCCTTCAGGTACGAGACGTCGAAGAACGGCGCACCCAGCTCGGTGGCGGCCTGGTAGTAGTACGCGGTGTACTTCGCCAGCGACTGGTCGCTGTTGCCGGTGATGCCCGACTGGGCGTCGAACCAGGCGTACAGCTCGTCGTCGGTCGCGGTGGCGGCCACCGGGACCTTTGCGCAGTCCGCCTCCAGGCTGTACTGCCAGAACGCCCAGACGACGTCCAGCACTCCGGCCTCGTACGCGCGGTCCGGGGTGCCGAGGGTGCCGAAGGTCGAGCCGGCCGCCTTGTTGTCGGCGACGTAGCGGGCCTCCAGGCGGTCACGGCGCACCAGCAGCTCGCGCTGGGCGGCGTTCAGCCGGCTCCGGCACTCGGGGGTGCCGACGGTGCTGAAGAACTGGGTGTAGGCCGCGTAGTCGTTGACGTCGGTGTTGTTCGGCGCGACGTAGGCGATCGTGCCGGCCACGTCGTCCGGGTAGAAGCGGCGGTAGTAGGTGGAGGACATGCCGCCCTTGCTGGCGCCGGTGGACAGCCACTCCTGGTCGTAGATCCGCTTGAGCGCGGTCACCAGCCGGTGCGAGTCGGCGGCGCCCTGCCGGATGCCGGCCTTGGACCAGTCCGCCGGCTCGGGGCGGGACGGGGTGAAGTAGCGGTACTCGATGGAGACCTGGTTGCCGTCCACGAGCCGGGTCGGCTCGGTGCGGGACGGGTTGGTGCCCAGCGTGTAGCCGTTGGTGTAGAAGACCGTCGGGCGGTCGTAGCCGCGGTGCAGCACGCTGAAGCGCTGCTGGAAGGTGCCCAGCCAGGGGCGGAAGTGGTCGATCGGCTGGGTGTAGGTGGCGATGAAGTAGCGGTGACCGGTGGTGGTCGGCTTCTCCTCGGTGATGGTGACCCCGGGGATCGCCGCCAGGCGGTCCTTGATGTCGGCGTTCGGGTCGTCGGCGGGGCTCCGGCCGTGGGCGGATCCGGCCCCCCGGGCGCCCTGGGCGTCGGCGGCCAGCGCCGGGGACGCCAGGCCGCCGAACGCGAGCAGCGGTATCAGCAGGGCGGAAACCAGCAGCCTTCTCACGGTGGTGGTCATCAACTCTCCATCTGGTCAACGGACATGCATGCCGCCTGTCAGGACGACTCTGCGGTGCCAACGGTGCGACGGCCGCCCGGGGGACGGCCGAATGGGCCACCCGCCGTCGGCGGATGGCCCATCGGGGCGGAAGTGCTGGTCACATGGGGGTTCTTCGTGCGGGTTCCTCGTGCGGGTTCCTCGTGCGGGTTCCTCATGGGGGTTTCCCCGTGAGGGTTCCCGTGCGGACCCGCCCTAGGGGCGGGGCAGGGTGCAGCCGGGGAGGGTGAGGTCGAAGCGATTGCCGGCGGCGAAACAGGCCGGGATCCCGTAGGTCTCCTGGGCGTAGCCGATGCCCTGGCGCACCGTCACGACGCCGTTCTGGTCCACCTCGCAGGGGTTGTCCAGGGTGCAGCGCTCGCCGCTCTCGTTGATCGTGTTGTTGACGGCGACCACCTGGCCGGAGGAGGCGTCGACCACCGGGGAGCCGGAGGTCCCGCCGATCACGTCACAGCCCGAGGTGTAGCGGACCGAGTCCTTGAAGGTCCAGTCGGCCTCTTTCAGCCGGTAGGCGAAGCCGTCGACCGAGCAGGAGTAGATCTTCTTCCAATAGCCGGAGACGACCTTGATCGAGGTGCCCTGGACGGGGTGACCGGCGGCGACGGTCAGCGGCGCGATCCCGTACCGCGACTGGATCGAGGAGTAGCTGGTGTTCAGCTGGTAGATCGACACGTCGGTGTCGGTCATCGCACCGTAGACCACCTTGGTCGCGCGCAGGGTGGCGAGCCGGCCACCGGTGGCGCTGAGCAGGGTGAAGGTCCGGCTGGAGGCCTGATTGAGGACCACCTCGCCGGGGCCGGGCATGCCGGACTCCAGGCAGTGGCCGTTGGAGAGCACGAGCGCCGGGTCGCTCGCGGCCGAGCCGGGCATCCGCACCAGCGAGCCGGAGCAGTTGCTGAGCGCGACCGTCCCGGCGAAGTTGACGGTGGCCGTGGGAGCCGCCTGGACCGGGGAGGCGCCGACGAGGGCGGTGGCACCGGCGACCAGGACGGTGGCGAGCGTGCCTATGAGCGGCTTCTTCATGAGAGACCTCTCGGTGTGGGGGTCCACCAAAGCTGTCGCGGACATGACCCACTGTCAAGAGTCAAAGCGAGACCAAGAAACCATCCCGACGGCAATGGCCGATTACCGGACCGGTTGCCGGGCCGCTTGCCGCCCGGGCGGGGCCGGGGCACCCGGCCGCCGCCCAGGACCGCCCACCGCGGCCCTCGCCGCCCCGCTCCCCGGTCGGTCAGCGCCCCTGCCAGTGGCGCCGCCCCAGGCTGATCAGGCGCAGCTGGAAGCGGGCGGTGTCGGCGATCCCGCGCGCCCGGGCCGGGTCGGCCTCCTGCGCCTCCAGGAAGGCGGAGGCCGTCGACACCATGTGATCCACGTACAGCTCCGCGAGCATCCGCAGGTCCCGCTCGCTCCACCCCTCCGACACCGGCTGCAGCGCCAGCGCGGCCCCCACTTCGGCGGCGAAGCGGCCGAGTTCGGCATCGATCGCCTCACGCACCTGCCGGACCCCGCCGTGCCGCTCCCGCGACAGGAACCGTACGTGCGGGCGGTGTTCGCGGACGTGCCGTTCGATCACGTCCACCGCGCGGTCGATCACCTCCTCGGCGCCGCCGGCCTCGGCGAGCACCGAGCGGATCATGACGTGCAGGCTGGCCAGCGACTCCTCGACCAGCGCGACGCCGAGGGCGGCGAGGTCCGGGAAGTGCCGATAGAAGGCAGCCGGGGAGAGCCCGGCCTCCCGGGTGACCTCGCGGACGCCCAGGCTGGCCAGGTTCTGATCGGCCAGCAGGTGCAACCCCGCGTCCAGCAAGGCCCGCCGACTCTGTTGCTTCTGGGCCTGTCTGGCCCCCACGGTGTGACTCACGCCATTCAGTAAACATTCGTTTGCCGAACTTGGCCAGCCGGGCGTACAGTGGGACCGAAGTCGGTGAACACTTGTCAACCGAAACCGGCTCAGCCTCCCCCTGCCAGCCCCTGCCCCGCAGCCACTGCCCCCCAGCCGCCACCTCAGCCTCAGCCGAAGGAGTCAGCCGTGATCCTCCTCTCCGCCCTGATCGCCATGGGCGTCCTGATCGGCACCGCCGCCCACACGTCCCTCCCGGTCTTCCTCACCGCCTCCGCCGCCATCACCGCCTGGCTGCTCGCGTTCGGCGCCCGCGAGGGCATCTCCCGCCTGCGCCACCGCTGACCCGGACGCTGCGCCGACCCGGACGCTGCGCCGACCCAAACGCTCCCCGGACCACACCCGCGTCCACTCCACGACACGAGAGGACCCGCACCGCCATGAGCACCGTCACCGCCCGCCAGAACACCACCCGCCAGAACACCACCCTTCAGACCCCCGCCCGACAGGCCCCCGACCGCCGGAGCGCCACCGAAGCGGACGGCCTGGCCATCGCCTCCTTCCTCCTCGGCCTCCCGGGCCTGCTGCTCTTCAACATCGTCCTGGGCCCGATCGCCATCACCCTGGCCACCCTGGCCCTGGTCCGCGGCACCAACCGCCGCGGCCGCGCCGTCCTCGGCCTGGTGCTCGGCGTCGCCTCGCTGGCGCTCCTCGCCGTCACCACCGCCACCTCCCACGGCGTGCTGATGGACTTCGGCTCCTGAGCCAGCCTCAACTCCCTTCCTGCCCGTCGAACAACTGATCCCGTCAACCCGCCCCGCTCCCCCGGCCTGCCACGTAGGGTGGGCCCCATCGGCCGGACGACCTCAGGGGGCAGGAGTGGCCACGGAGAACCGCAGCGACGCACAGCCGGCACGGCCCGCCCCGACGGGCGGCCGACTGCTCGCGGTGAGCGACCTGCACATCTCCTACCAGGAGAACCGCGACCTGGTGGAGAAGCTGCAGCCCAGCCACCCCGACGACTGGCTGCTCGTCGCCGGTGACGTCGCCGAACTCACCACCAGCATCGAGTGGGCCCTCGGCTCACTCGCCGAACGCTTCGCCCGCGTGGTCTGGGTGCCCGGCAACCACGAGCTGTGGACCCACCCGCAGGACCCGGTCCAGCTGCGCGGGGTGGCCCGCTACGAGCACCTGGTCGAGCTCTGTCGCGGCCTCGGCGTGCTGACCCCCGAGGACCCGTACCCGATCTGGGAGGGCGCGGACGGACCGGTCCGCATCGCCCCGCTCTTCCTCCTGTACGACTACTCCTTCCGTGCGCCGGGCACGACCACCAAGGAGGAGTCCCTGGAGGCCGCCTACGAGAGCGGCATCGTCTGCGCGGACGAGCGGATGCTCCACCCGGACCCGTTCCCGGACCGCGACTCCTGGTGCCGCGAGCGCGTCCGGCTGACCGAGGAGCGGCTGGCGGCCTGCGACCCGGACGTCCCGCTCGTCCTGGTCAACCACTACCCGCTGGTCCGCAACCCCACCGAGGTCCTCTGGTACCCGGAGTTCGCCCAGTGGTGCGGCACCGAGCTGACCGCCGACTGGCACCGCCGCTTCAACACCGCGGCGATGATCTACGGCCACCTCCACATCCCGCGCAGGACCACCTACGACGGTGTCCCCTTCGAGGAGGTCTCGCTGGGCTACCCGCGCGAGTGGCGCAAGCGTGGCCTGCCGGACCCGCTGCTGCGCGAGGTGTTCCCGCAGGCCACGGAGTGACCCTCCGGATCGCGTCAGTCACCTGCCACCGCCGCCTCCTCGGGCGTCGTCACGGGATGGTTCGCTGAGCACGGCCCGCCTGGCCCGGTACTCCTCGGCGTCGATGTCGCCCTCGGCGTAGCGGCGCCCGAGGACGGCCAGCGGGTGCTCGGCGGCCGCGCCGGCTCCGTACCCGAAGCCGCAGCCGCGCCGCCGCCAGACCGTCCGCCGCAGCGCCAGGATCACCAGGAAGACCACGGTGATCCAGATCAGGGGGACCAGCAGGATCCAGGGGCCGGGCCCGTGCCAATCGGCCAGCTGCGTGTACATGGTGGTTCAACTCCTCGGTGGTGGGCCTCCAGGACCTCGGGCGGTTCCCGAGATGTCCAGAGCGTCCCTCACCGGAGTCTCATCACGCGTCCTACCAGCAGCGGCAGTTGGGATACTCCCCGGAGAGTACGGACGCCCCGCGACACGCCGGGACGGGAGTACCCGGGCAGAACCGGGACGTCCCCGGGCAGAGGGCCAAGAGCCCCGGGCACGACCGGCTCAGCCCAGCCGGCCCGTCCACAGCAGGCTCAGCCCAGCCACCCCGGCCGCACCAGCCCCGACTCGTAGGCCAGCACCACCAGCTGCGCCCGGTCCCGCGCGCCGACCTTCACCATCGCCCGGCTGACGTGCGTCTTCGCCGTCAGCGGGCTGACCACCAGCCGCCGGGCGATCTCCTCGTTGGACAGCCCCATCCCGACCAGCGCCAGCACCTCGCGCTCCCGTTCGGTCAGCATCGAGACGTCCGGGAGCCGCCCCTCCGGCGCCGCCTCGGGCGCCTTCGAGCGGGCCGCGAACTCGCCGATCAGCCGCCTGGTCACCCCCGGCGAGAGCAGCGCGTCCCCCGCCACCGCGACCCGGATCGCCCGCAGCAGGTCGGCCGGTTCGGTGTCCTTGACCAGGAATCCCGCCGCCCCCGAGCGCAGCGCCTCGAAGACGTACTCGTCCAGCTCGAAGGTGGTCAGCACGACCACCCGTACGGAGGACAGCGCCGGATCCTCGGCGATCCTCCTGGTCGCCTCCAGGCCGTCCATCCGCGGCATCCGGATGTCCATCAGCACCACGTCCGGCACCAGCTCGCGGGCCAGCTGCAGCGCCGCCTCCCCGTCGTCCGCCTCGCCGACCACCGTGAGGTCGTCCTGGAGGTCCAGCAGGGCCCGGAAGCCTGCCCGGACCAGCAGTTGGTCATCCGCCAGAAGTACCCGAATCACTCACTCTCCGCCTTCGGTGTCGGCAGCTCCGCCCGGACCCGGAAGCCGCCGCCGGGCAGCGGCCCCGCCGTGATGGTGCCACCGAACGCGGCCGCGCGTTCGCGCATCCCGACCAGCCCGCTGCCCGACCCGCCGGCGTCGCCGAGCACGGCCGGCCCCGGGTCCTCGACCCGGACGACCAGCACGGCCGGGTCCGTCCAGTCCAGCACCACGACCGCCTGCCGGGCCGCCGAGTGCCGCACCACGTTGGTCAGCGCCTCCTGGACGATCCGGAAGGCGGTGAGGTCGACGGTGGCGGACAGCGGGCGCCGATCGCCGCGCTCGTGCACCTCGGCCTCCAGGCCCACCCGGTCGGCCTGCTCGGTGAGTTCGTCCAGCCGGTCCAGCCCCGGGGCCGGCCCGCGCGGTGCCGCCCCGGGCCCGCGCAGCGTCGCGAGCACCTGGCGGACCTCGCCGAGCGCCTCCTTGCTGGTCGATTTGATGGTGACCAGCGCGGTGCGGGCCTCCGCCGGCCGCCGGTCGAGCAGGGCGAGCGCGACCCCCGCCTGAATGTTGATCAGCGACAGGCTGTGCGCCAGGATGTCGTGCAACTCCCGGGCCATCTTGAGCCGTTCCTCGTTGGCCCGGCGCTCCTCCAGCTGCTGCCGGTAGGCCCGGTGGGCGGCGATCCGCTCCCGCCGGAACCGCACCAGCTCGGCCCCCGCGACCACCAGCAACAGCCAGGCCAGCAACCCGAGTTCCGGCAGCCAGGGGGAGCCGGACGGCGGGCGGGCGCGCTGCCAGTCCGCGGGCAGCACGAAGGTGGCCAGCACGTGCACCAGGTAGACCCCGGCCAGCCCCGCCCAGGCGGCCCGGCGGTGCCCGGCGCCGATCGCGGCGCAGCAGGCGATCAGCCAGCTCACGAAGGCCGGCCCGTACGGGTAGCCGGCGGCCAGGTACCCGGCGGTGACCAGCGAGGTGCCGGCCACCACCGCGACCGGCCGGCGGCGGCGCAGCACCAGCAGGGCCGGCCCGAGCAACAGCAGGAGGTAGCCGAAGGCGTCCAGCGGGGCCCGGCCGTGCTGGTTGTGCGCGGCGAAGGTCGACCCGACCACCTGCACCATCGCGACCGCCACCGCCTGCCCCACCGCGACCGCCACCGGCTGCCCCAGCGGCCGGCCCGCCCCGGGCACCCGCGCCCGCGGCGGGCGCCCCGGCTCGGGCGCCCCCTCCGCGGACGGCCCCGACGGGGAGGGGCCCGACGCGGACGGCCCCTCCCGGAACGGCTCCGGCGGCTGCGAGGTGGGCGGCATCATGCCCACAAGCTAGACCCGCGCCCCGTCCTCACGCGTCCTCCACCAGTGGCGTTCGGGCGTACTCCCCCGGGAGTACGCCCGCCCCCGACCCCGACCCCGACCCCGACCCCGACCCCGCCCCCGATCCCGCCCCCGCCGCAGTCAGCTCTCCCCGCCCTTCGCCGCCCCCGCCTCCGCCTTCTCCTCCGCCTCCTCGAAGGCCGCCGACGCCTCCGGCCGCGTCAGCCTCACCACCAGCTCGCCGCCGCTCACGTCCGCGACCAGCGTGTCCCCCTCCCGCACGGAGCCGTCCAGCAGCAGGTTGGAGATCCGGTTGTCCAGCTCCGACTGGATCGTCCGGCGCAGCGGCCTGGCCCCGAACTCCGGCTGGTAGCCGCGGTTGACCAGGAACTCCTTGGCCGCCTCGGTGACGTCCAGCCGGACGCCCTGGGCCCGCAGCCGCCGGCGGCTGCGGTCCAGCAGCAGGTCCACCACCGACACCAGGTCCTTCCGGGTGAGCGCGTGGAAGACGATCACCTCGTCGATCCGGTTGAGGAACTCCGGCCGGAACTGCTGCCGCAGGTCGCGCATCAGGTCGTCGCGGATCTCGTCCACGTTCCCGGAGTGGTCGAGGATCCGCTGCGAGCCGAGGTTGCTGGTCATGATCACCACGGTGTTGCGGAAGTCGACCGTACGTCCCTGGGAGTCGGTCAGCCGCCCGTCGTCCAGCACCTGGAGCAGCAGGTTGAAGACGTCCGGGTGCGCCTTCTCCACCTCGTCGAAGAGCAGCACGCTGTACGGCTTGCGGCGCACCGCCTCGGTCAGCTGCCCCGCCTCGTCGTAGCCGACGTACCCGGGCGGGGAACCGACCAGCCGGGAGACGGTGTGCTTCTCCTGGAACTCGCTCATGTCGAAGCGGATCATCCGGTCCGGGTCGCCGAACAGCAGCGCCGCCAGCGCCTTCGCCAGCTCGGTCTTGCCGACGCCGGTCGGCCCGAGGAAGAGGAAGGAGCCGGTCGGCCGCTCCGGGTCGCCCATCCCGGCCCGGCCGCGGCGCACCGCCTGGGCGACAGCGGTGACCGCCTCCTCCTGGCCGATCACCTTCTCGTGCAGGTGCTCCTCCAGCTTGAGCAGCCGCTCCTTCTCGGTCGCGTTCAGCTCCGCGACCGGGATGCCGGTCCGGGAGGACAGCACCTGCGCGATGTCCTCGGCCGTCACGTCGACGACTTCCTCGCGGGACTCGGCGATCGCCGCCAGCTCGTCCTCGGTCCGGCGCAGCTCGGTCTTCAGGTTGGCGGCCCGGACGAATTCCTCGTCCGTGACGGCCTCCTCCAGCTCCCGCTTCAGCTTGGTGATCCGGTCCTGCACCCCGGTCGACTCGGTGGACCCGCTCAGGCTGCGCAGCCGCACCCGCGCACCGGCCTGGTCCAGCAGGTCGATCGCCTTGTCGGGCAGGAAGCGGTCGCTGACGTACCGGTCGGAGAGCCGCGCCGCCGCGTCCAGGGCCTCGTCGGTGAACCGCACCTGGTGGTGCGCCTCGTACGCGTCGCGCAGCCCCTGCAGGATCTCGATGGTCTCCTCGACGCTCGGCTCGGGCACCAGCACCGGCTGGAAGCGGCGCTCCAGCGCGGCGTCCTTCTCCACGTGCTTGCGGTACTCGTCCAGCGTCGTCGCGCCGACCACGCTCAACTCGCCGCGCGCGAGCGCCGGTTTGAGGATGTTGCCGGCGTCCATCGAGCCCTCGCCGCCACCGCCCGCGCCGACCACGGTGTGCAGCTCGTCCAGGAACAGGATCACGCTCTTCTCGGCCGCCGTGACCTCGTCGATCACGTTCTTCAGCCGCTCCTCGAACTCGCCCCGGTACTTGGAGCCGGCCACCAGCGCGGTCAGGTCGAGGGCGACCACCCGCTTGTCCCTGAGGCTCTGCGGCACGTCCCCGGAGACGATCCGCTGGGCCAGGCCCTCCACGATCGCGGTCTTGCCGACGCCCGGCTCACCGATCAGCACCGGATTGTTCTTGGTCCGCCGGGAGAGGATCTCCACGGTCTGCTCGATCTCCTCGGCCCGCCCGACCACCGGGTCCAGCCGGCCGGCGCGCGCCTCCTCGGTCAGGTCGCGCCCGTACTCGTCCAGCGTCGGCGTCTCGCTCGGGTGCGCCCCCGCGCTGCTGCGTTC
Source organism: Streptomyces sp. 1114.5 (assembly GCF_003635085.1). Taxonomy (NCBI): domain Bacteria; kingdom Bacillati; phylum Actinomycetota; class Actinomycetes; order Kitasatosporales; family Streptomycetaceae; genus Streptomyces; species Streptomyces sp. 1114.5. The sequence goes on along the minus strand of NZ_RBXE01000001.1, from coordinate 2,907,028 downwards.
ACCGCCGGTGCCGCGCCCCTCCAGCACCGACTTCAACGATTCCTGCGAGGGCGCCGCGTTGCGCAGCGCCGTACCCGCGCCCGAACGCTCCTGGTCCAGCAGGGCGCCCAGGATGTGCTCCGGCCCGATGTACGAGGCGCCGGCCTCCTGCGAGCGGGCGTGCGCGGCGAGCAGCGCGCGCTTGGCGGAGGGGGTGAGCGCCGGCCGTCCGTCGACGGCGTCCGGGGTGCCGGACGGCAGGGCGTGCTCCAGGTCGCCGGACAGCCGGTCCGGATCGATGCCCGCCCGCTCCAGCATTCGGCGCGAGGGCTCCACCCGGGTGGCCGCCCAGGCCAGGTGCGCGGTGTCCAGGTCGCTGGAGCCGTCCTCCGCCGCGCGCTGCGCGGCCAGCGCGAGCAGTTCCTGCGAGGACTCGCTGAGCAGCCGCCCGATCGGTACCCGCTGCACGGCGGGCGGGGAGGCCAGCGGGCTCATCCCGAAGAACCGACTGAGCAGGTCGGAGAACGGATCGTTCGAGCCGAACGGGGGCATGGTCACGGCGATTCACCTCTCCCAAGCGATTTGCAGCCACACAAACACAGGCCGCGCACCCCCGCCTGTCGAGCGGGGCGGCGCCGTCCCGGAGCGCACGCCCCTGCTCCGTCACCCCGTGAAGCGGTCCAGCAGCACACCACCGCTGTACGTCACCGCCATCGCCAGCAGCCCGCCCGCCACGTTGCGCCCCACCGCCCGGGCCGGTCCCGCCCCGCCCGTCCGGGCGCTCGCCCAGCCCGACAGGGTGAGCGCGGCCACCACCGCCACCACCGTCACCGCCAGCCGCCACGACTCCGGCGGCAGCAACACCGCCAGCAGCGGCACCAGCGCGCCCAGCGTGAACGCGGCCGCACTGGCCAGCGCCGCCTCCCACGGGTTGGTCAACGCCTCCGGGTCGATGCCGAGTTCGGTCTGCGCGTGCGCCGCGAGCGCGTCCCGCTCGGTCAACGCCACCGCCACGTCCCGGGCCAACTCCTCCGCCAGCCCACTCCCCCGGTAGTAGTCGGTCAACTCGTCCAGCTCCCCCTCCGGGTCCTCCGCCAGCTCCCGCCGCTCCTTCGCCAACGCGGCCCGCTCGGTGTCCCGTTGGGTACTCACCGACACGTACTCCCCGGCCGCCATCGACATCGCCCCCGCCAACAGCCCGGCCACCCCCGCCGCCAGCAGCGCCGACCGCGACCCGGTCGCCCCCGCCACCCCGGTCACGATCCCGGCCGTCGACACCACCCCGTCATTCGCCCCCAGCACCGCCGCCCGCAGCCAGTTCAGCCGCGACGACAACGCCGCCCGCGACCCCCCGACCTCCTCCACCATCCGCCACCGCGCTCTCAGCGACCCGACCACGCCCCCGATCCTCACCCGCCCCGCCCGGCCCCGCCACCGACAACGACCGAGGGCCGGTCCAGGAGGTGTGAACCTCCCGGACCGGCCCTCGAAATGGTGGGCGCGGACGGTTTCGAACCGCCGACATCTGCTTTGTAAGCTCGTTCGATCATTCGAACGGGCTCAGCGAAGCCACACGCGCCTCCCGCTGGCCGGGCGCAGGCGGCCTCCGCTGCCGCCCCAAGTCCGTCAGTGTTGCCGTCAGGATCTGCCGTCAGCGGCCTCCAGAAGAGACCAGGACTGCGGCCAGACATCCGACCGGCCGCGCCGCCGGATCACCACGAGGGCGGACGACCGCGGATCGCCGCAGACCGAGACCAGAAGTGAGACCGCCGCGTCTACAGGAAGGTCGCGACGGCGCTCGTAACCGTCGCCATAGCGCTGACCGCCTCCCAGAAGATCGCGCTCTTCCAGAAGGATTGGTCTGCAGTCCCATCGGCACCGGCATCCCTAGCAGTCGGGCCAGGCTGACAGCGCGGACCTTCACCGGAGTACGACCAGGTGATCTGGGCGTTCCCCGAGATGGAAACGTTGATCGCGGGTTCGCCGTTTCGCGCACCCGGGTTACGGTTGATGCTCAAGTAGGTCTCCTTCTAGATGGGGATTGCTTGCGGCTGAGGCAGTACTTGCTTGCCGGCGTTGTCCGCCTCGGCCGGTGGAGCTGTGGGGTGCGGCATTGCCGCACCCCACAGCCGCTAGAGGCCCTTGACTGCGTCTACTGGATGGCCCGTCCACGGTGGGCATAGGGAGCCACCAAGGTGTAGCGGTTGCAGTGGGTATAGCCCCTCGGGCTGGCTGGTGCTGACTTGAACGTTTTTCTGACCTCGACAAGGCCCTTGTCGACCAGCTCTTTGAAACCGCGCTCGGCGGTGTCCGCCGACCACCCGTACCACTCGGGCGTTCGCTCGGAAGGCAACTCGAAGCCTGGTCGTTCACAGCTGAGGACAAGGAGCATGGCAAGGGCTGGCAGGCCCAAGTCGTCGATTACTCGCTCGTCCCACAGCTCACGCGGAATCCTCAGGTATGGGTCCCGGTTTTCCTTCCCTGGCCTGGTGTACGCACCACCCTTCCCGTCCTCGCGAAGCAAGGTGACCCTGATGTCATGAGTCCCTAGCAGTCGCGTACAGGTGATCAACCTGCGCTGGTGCAGCCGGCCGAAGATCTTGGTGACCGCGGCCCGGGCACTGGCTGGCTCCGCAGTCTCAGTCGCACCGATCGCGCGGGCCCACACGGAGCTGTTGAGCGTGGTACTCCAGTTGTCCAGGTCCGAGCTTGTGATCGCGATGATGAACAGGTATGCCCTCAGTCCACGGACGTCCCTACCCCGAACGAACTGGGCAAGCACGCTGTGGCGGCTCTCGCTACGTGGCGGGAGCTGCACAAAGTCGCGGCGCACAGGAACATGGAGCCGCCGTTGAGCTTTGCGATTCAAGAGGAATCTCTGGGTTTCGGCAGCGTCAGCAGCGACCTCTGCCGCGGTGAGTCCCTCCCAAGATGGTTGCTCGTTCACGCGCCCCACCATGGCACCGCCGGCTCGCAGAGAACAAGCGCTGACACCACGGGAGTTGGTCGCCACAGCGGGTTCTTTGTGAATGCCCTGTAGATAGCTGAGCTGGTAGTTCCCATGAGATCTCATGGAGATCTCCGGAGGAGGAGAGAGCAGGCCAGACCAAGATCAGCGGCCTATGCTGGGCCTCCCGGCGAACCTAGACGAACGGCCCAGCAGCCACGCCTCACCATCCTGCCGATGGATCAAGAGGGACCGATAAGGTCCTCACCATGCGCCGGCTCGTTCTGATTGACCTTGACGACACCCTGATCAGCCGACACGGCGCTATGACCGCATGGGTGGCCCGCTTCAGCGCAGATCGGCAGCTCACGCCCGAGGCAGCACAGTTTGTTGAGAACGTCCTAAGAGATCGAGCGCAGCCAGAAACATTCGATGTGGTTCGCGATCACCTACGCCTGCCAGAGTCGTCCGCGGAACTCTGGAGTGCCTACGTTGCTGGCATTGCGGCGCGGGTAGCTTGCGCCGCCGGGACACTGTCTCGGCTGGATCTCTTGCGGGCCGCAGGGTGGTCCGTGGGAGTGCTGACCAACGGGGCATCGGACATCCAGCGAGCCAAGTTGTCGGCCGCAAAGATCCTCGATCACGTGGATGCGGTGTGTATCTCCGAGGAGACCAGGGCCCGCAAGCCGGATCCTGAGGCCTTCCGGACGGCTGCTGCCCGGTGCGGCTTCATGCTTCCGGCTGACGCTTGGATGGTCGGAGACAACCCGGAGACGGATATCGCTGGGGCTAGCGCCGCCGGCCTGCGAACGGTCTGGGTTTCAGCTGGCGGCACCTGGGCCACACCTGGACTCGCCCCTGATCACATCTCACCCACCGTCGTGGAAGCGTTGGACTTCCTGCTTGGACGACCGGAGAGCACGCGATGACCATCAAGCCGATCGTCGGCATCCTCCACCCCGGAAGCATGGGTGCGGCGGTCGCAGCTTGCGCCCGCCCGAACGCGGCGCGGGTTCTCTGGTGCCCGGCCGGCAGGAGTGTGGCCACCGTAGCCCGGGCTGAGCAGGCCGGGCTGGAGCCGGTTGACAACCTGGACACCCTGGTGAAGCAGGCGCACGTCATCCTCAGCCTCTGCCCTCCGGCGGCCGCCGAGCAACTGGCCCACACCGTCGCCGAGCGCAGGTACGCCGGTATCTACGTGGAGGCCAACGCCATCAACCCGGAGCGGATGACTCGCATCGCCGAGGTGCTGAGCAGGTCCGCGCGTGCCGTGGTCGACGGAGCGGTAATCGGCTCGCCGCCGATCAACGGGAAAAAGACTCAGATGTACCTTTCCGGTTCGTTCGACGCCATCCCGCTGGTGGAAGGGCTGTTCGCTGGCAGCGCGGTGGCAACTCCCGTGCTGGGAGAAGAGGTCGGTCGGGCATCGGCTCTGAAGCTGGCGTACAGCTCGTATCAGAAGGCATCTCGGGTGCTTGCAGCGGTTGCCTTCGGCGCGGCGCGTGCGCACGGTGTGGACGATGCCCTGCTCGACGTCGCTGGCAAGCGGCAGGGAAGCTACCTGGTAGAGACTGGGTACATCGCCAAGACCGCTGCCCGGGCATGGCGTTGGGGTCCCGAGATGGACGAGGCCGCCGACATGCTGTCAGCAGTCGGGTTGCCCGACGAGATGCTGCGGGCCGTGTCGCAGACCCTCGCTCGGTGGCAGGACAGCAAAGACCTCGCCGAGCTGACGCCCGACGAGGCCCTTGACCGTCTGTCCCGGCCGCAGTGAGCGCAGGCCGCTACCGGCTTCCGCCGGCACGGTCGCGCGACAAGAGGTCGTTGATCAGCCGCGCTGCCTCGGCCGGTCCGACGGCACCCGTGTCCACCGTGAGGTCCCATGCCTGCCCTGGGTGCGCGTCGACATCGACCTGCGTGGCGTCCCATGCGGACAGCCGATCCGCGGTGTCGGCATCGCCACGTCCGGCTGACCGGGACGCCGTCGCTTCACGCGAGCACCAGAGCAACACGACGGCCCAGTCGGCCGGGTAGCCCTTGATGAGCGCGTTGATGCCCTCGACCTGGCCCAGGTGGACAACCGGGATGCCCGTCATGAACGCCTCGTCCATCCCCGGACGGTCGATCACATACGTGTTGCCGTACCGGCGGTTCAGGTAGATGACATCGCCCGCGGCCTCCAGCTCGGCCAGTTGCTCAGCAGTGCCCATCCTGTAGCCAGCGGACTTCCCGGAGCCGACCTTGAGTCGGGAGAAGAGCCGGTAGTCCGGGCTGATGTCCCGGAGGGCTCGGGTGACGGTGTCCTTCCCGGCAGCCGGCGGGCCGTACAGGATAAAACCGTGCGACGTCACAGCCCACCTCCGCTCAGCACGTCACGGGCCTGATCGGCAGCGGCGATCGCCGCACCAAGGCGGTTGTCCACCACGAAGTGCGGGCCTTGAGGCCGGAGCTTGAGGTCAATTGTCGCCAGGTACTCCTCCCACGACTCCATCTTCCAGATGTCCCGGGCCGCGCCTCGGAACTCGATGTACTCCCTCATCGAGTCGGGGTCACACTCGACCCAGAGAGCGGCCACGGTGGCTCGCTTCGCCTTGCAGCGGTTGTAGAAGCGCTGCATCCAGTCGGCCTGTGAGAACTCCGCCAGGAATGGCGCGTCGAGGATCACGGACGTGCCACAGTCGACGTTGTCCCACGCGGCCTCCATGAGGCAGCGGTATTCGAGCGGCCGAACCTTCTCGCGGTAGAGCTCAGAACTTCGGTCGTTCACCTTTCCGCCGAGCGCCATCAAAAGCTGATCGACCAGCGGGCGCGTCAAGGAATCCTTGTCCAGCACTGGCCACCCAGTAAGACGGCCGATGAATTTGGCGAACTCACTTTTCCCAGAACCGGCATATCCGCCGACAAGGAGAACCATCGGGCCTGAATTCTCGCCGCCATTCCGACGCTTCCACTCGTTGATGACTCGACTGCGAAACGCGTCGACATCGACGTTGTCCGCGCCCTCGTGGATGCTGCCTAGAGCCTCGCGGATCGCCTGGTCCAGGTTGGGGACAGTTTCTGCTGCTGGACGCTGGTTGGGCACCGTGGTGACCTCTCCGGGGAGCGGTCGGCGAAAGCCCAGTTCCGCCTCGTTCATGCGATAGAGAAGGCAGTAAGCCCGGCGGTAGTCGGGGCGCGGGAACGAGGAACCCGCCTCATGCGCCCAGACCGTCTGAAAGTTGGCGGCAAGGTTGAACTTGTGCCGATCGCCGATTTCCCGCAGCTTCTCGCCGACTTCCTCAAGGGTCAGGTCGTGGGATTCCCTGACCTGCTTGAGAATTGCCGGATTCCATCCTGGGCGTTGCCGAGCCATATTCCCCTCCTAGGAAACTGCTCGTGCCGCGAGTGTAGCGGCTCGTTGAGTCACCCGAAAATCGCGATAGAAGTCGTGATAGTAGTCGTGTAAGGATCTGCTACCGAATACCGGTAAGGCTCCGTGATACAGATGCCGCTCCGATGGGTGTGAACTGATTCCTGTCCAGCCCAGGAGGCATCAGTGAAGCGTCACCCGCCCCGATATGCAGCCAGGGGACCGCAGCACAGCCGCGATCCCCTGATCCCCCCATCCGCCCGTCACCGGGCCTCTAGTTCCGCGACCCGGGCTTGCAGGTCGCGAAGTTCTCCGCGAACCTCCGCAAGCTCGCGCCGGAGCTGTCCGGCCTCGCTGCCGGCAACGGCAGCAGCCTTCGACTCCGCACCCTCGGTCAGGAAGGCTGCCTTGCCCTGGTGGCTCACGACGAGCCCGGTCTCCCGCAGGTGGCCGACGGCGGCACGCGCAACGGTTGGGCTCACGTCGTAGGAGGCCTGCAGCTTCGCCAGTGACGGGATCTTTCCGTCGGCGGCGAACTCGCCCTTCGCGATCCGTGCGCAAAGGTCATCGGCCACCTGCCGGTAGGCGGACTTCTCGCCGGTCCACTCGACCATCACCACTCCACATCCCTCTGCGTCTCTGCCTCATAGTGCCGCACCCTTCGGCCGGAACCAATGCTTCCGCATGTCGCCCGGCTGATGGACTTGCCAACTCTGCTTCTCTGCCTCACAGTGTTCTGTGTGGCAGAGAGAGCAAAGCTCACTCAGGCCTAGCTATTCCTGCACGTCAAACGGCCGTTACGGGACCGGGAACCGTCGCGCACTCACTGTCGCGACAGGCCCGGTGTCTGCGGAACCAGGGCTCTGTCCACACAGAGCACAGTCCCTTGAGAACTCAACAGTGTGCTGATCAAAAACGAGTGACTTTGGTCCCCGATCCGTGCCGCCCGTGGCGGGTCGGGGGTCATGGCTGCTCGTGATGTGACGAGTGGCTGGGCCCGAATGAGTCGGGCCGCCGCGCTCCCGGCCAAGGAACGCGCGGCGGCCCTCGGGCTCACTCACCCAACTACCAAGAGGTGAACCCGTGAAGTCGATTGTTGCAGGCCAACGGGCCGTTTCGGCCCTGGAGTACACGGAGCTGGCGCTCGGCATCGACAACGACCCGTTCGGGTCGCTGTTCGGTGGCGTGGCCGGCGAGAGCGTGGCCCAGTACGCCGCTCGTACCGACGTGGCCCGTGAGGTGCTGGCGGAGCTGTGGGAGTCGGACCCGGAGTCGGCGGAGGTCGCGGCCGAGCTGCTGCGGACCGCCCCCGTCCCGCTGCACCGCCCGCGCCCCGCCGGCCGCCGCAGCCACTCGGGGGTGGCGGCGTGACCGCCGAGGCGCGCGCGGAGGTCGAGCGGGCCGCCGCCGCTTCGGAAGCGGCCCGGATCGCCGCTGCGGCTGCTGCCGAGGCCGCACGCGCCGCACGCGAAACCGCACAGCCCCTCATCGCCGCCGGAGCGCCGGGAGGCACCCTGTGAGCCGCGCCGGGAAGTGGTGGCTGGTGGCGGGCCTGCTGGCCGTGGCCGCCATGGCGTTCCGAGTCTCGTGGAACGCGCTGCGAGACGTGGCGTCGGCGATCGGGGCCGACTCGACCGCCGCCACGGTCTACCCGCTCGTGGTCGACGGGCTGATGGCGCTGGCACTGGTCGTCGCACTGGCGCTGACCGACGCAGACCGCAAGTTCGCGCTGCGGGTCCTGGCCGGGTACACCGCCGCGTCGCTGGTGCTCAACTACGTGCACGGCCTGGTACCGACTCTGCACGGCGGCGGCCGGACCCGACTGGCCGAGTGGGCGCCCGCGCACTGGGCCCTGGTCCTGCTCGCGTCGTCGCTGCCGGTCGGCTCGATCTACTTCGGGTCGGACCTGGTGGCCAAGGTGCTGCACGCCCGACCCAAGGCCGATAAAACAGACCAAACCATGACGAATCAGTCGGGGTCTGACCAGGGCGAACCCGAGACGGACGAACCGGACTGGCCGCTGTACCAGTCGGCCGACCAGGCTCCCGTCCCGGCCCCGACCGCCCCGGCGGCCGAACCGACTGAGGACCCGACCGACAAGGCGCCCACGGTGCCGGTTCGGAGGCCGACCGCCGCGGCGGCGGCCCGGCCGCGTCGGACGACCGGCACTGTCCCGAAGTCGGCCCGGACCACCCGACCCAAGCGCACGGACGCCGAACTGCTCGACGAGGCCCGGTCGGCCACGGCCGACTGGCCGGACGCCGAGCTGACCGCCGACCGCATCCGCACCACGGTCCGCACCTCCGCCGAGCGCGCCCGCATCCTGCGCGACACCCTCACCGCCGAACGCGCTGCACAGGCCGCCGCCGAGGCGGAGCGGCCGGCGCTGCATGCCGTGCCCGACCCCGCCCCGGACGCCTACGACGGTTCGGCGGGCGAGACCACCGAGACCACCGACTCTCCTGAGGAGAAGGCGTCGTGACCACCCTCGACAGCACGACCACCAGCGGCGAGCAGATCGGCGCCGCCGGCGCGCTGGTGGCCATCCTCACCGCCCACGCCGACCTGCCCGCACCGCGGTTCGATCTGCGAGAGACCCACGTGCCCGACTCCGGCACGACGTGGGGCCTGCGGGCCACCCTCCACGACGACCTCAACGGGTTCGAGCAGTGGCGCGCCGCCCTCGACCTGGACCCCGCCGCCGTCGAGCTCAAGCACAACGACGGCAGCGTCCTGGCCTGGCTCATCGTCACCGGCACCGTGTTCGGCGCCCCGGTCGAGCTGGTCGGCTTCTACAACCTGCCCGAACCCGCCACCGCCTGGGCGTGACGTGGCCCGGCCCCGGTTCTGGGATCCGGAGGGCCGCCGGTCCGGGGGTATCCCCACCTACCCGTGGAAGATGGCCCCGGACGGCCTGCTCACCCGCCGACAGCTCCGCGCCCACGGCCTGCGCCCCAACGGACAGGACGTCGCCGCACAGCTCATGTGGCGCTCCCGCCGCTCGAAGTTGGGCGTGCGGGTCGCCTACCTCTACCGCCCCGACCTCGCCGCGCCCGTGCGCCCCCTGACCGAGGGCAGGCGCCGGGCCCTGGCCGCCGCGAACACCGCCCGTCGCACCTGTCCGCAGTGCGGGCGGGACGCCGGCTACGTCCTGCCCGCGCACTTGGGTGTCTGTCTGCCCTGCGCCGACGGCGTGCCCCTCGCGGCCTGAACCCCCGGCTTAGCCACCACCCTGTCCACTCCCACACGGAGGTACCTGGCATGCACATGCCCACCGTGGCAGCGGTACCCGCCGCCGATCTGCCGGCTGGAACGACGGCCCTGTTCCTGACCCTCGGATCCGCCTTGGTCGCGCTCTACACGGCCGGACCGGACTCCGGCGACTGGTGCCGGTGGCGGTGCCTGGGCTGCGGGGCCCGCTCCTGGCACGCCGAAATGCGCTCCATGGCGCGCGAGGACGCCAACGACCACGCCGCTACCTGCCGCTCCATCCCCTGGCCCCGGCCCGAACAGGCCTGACCACACCCCGGGGCGGCCGTGCTTGCTTGCCGGCGCGTCCGGCCGCCCCGGGATCCCTTTCCGCACCACAGCAGCAGTGAGGAAGGAAGCCCAGTGAACCACCACAGCCCCGGCGCCGGTGACGACGCCGAGAACGAGCTGTTCGCCCGCCTCGCGGCGGAGATGGCCGAGGACGGCGTGGTCGACCTCGCCAAGGCCCGCGCCGAACGCCGCCCCACCGCCACCGCTGTGGACGACGACAGCGACGGCGACGACGAGCCGTCCGTCTACGTCGACCAGCCCGCCCCCGTGCCGCTGCCGGTGCCGGAGGGCGCCCGCCGCCCGATCCTGCCGGCGTGGCTGCTGTCCAAGGCCGAACTGAAGACCCAACTCGCCTACACGGCCGGGCAGATGGGCCACACGGTCGCCTATCACGCGATCCGCACCCCGCTCTACGCAGGCCGCCTCGCGATGCGGGCCCCGCGTGGCGCGGCCCGAACGATGACGTTCCTGGGCCGGTGGGCCTCCGACGCCGAGGGCCAGCCGCTGCGGGCGGCGGCCGCGCGGCGTGAAGACGCGGAGCTGTACCTCAAGCTCACCCGCCAGCGCGACAACCGGGTGCGTCTGCGCTCGCTGATCTCGCTGCTGGGTTCGGTGTTCGGTCTCGCGGCGGTGGTGGTGTTGTGGGTGCTGACCAGCACCGATACCCTGCTCGCCCTCGCCTCCGCTGTCGTGCTGGCGCTGGGGGTGGCGGGGGCGCCGGCGGACGAGCCGCTGATCACCCGCGCGGTCGTGAAGGCGAAGGCGCCCAAGCTCACCTCGGACATGGTGGTGCGGGCGTTGGAGTCGCTGGGCATCGGCGGGATCACCTCCGCCAAGTCCAAGGGCTCCGGCATCACGTTCCCGGCGCCGATCATGCGCGACGGGCCGGGGTGGCGGGCAGAGGTCGAGCTCCCGCACGGCGTCGAGGTGGCGGACGTGATGGCCCGCCGGGGTCAGCTCGCCTCGGGGCTTCGCCGCCCGCTGGGCACCGTGTGGCCGGAGCAGGCACCCGGCGAGCACCCGGGCCGCATGGTGCTGTGGGTCGGGGACCAGGACATGGCCAAGGCCAAGCAGCCCGCCTGGCCGCTCGCGAGCAAGGGCACGGTGGACCTGTTCGACCCGGTCCCCTTCGCCACCGACCAGCGCGGCAACTGGGTCAACGTCACCCTGATGTTCGTCTCCGGCGTGATCGGCGCTGTCCCGCGCATGGGCAAGACCTTCCTGCTCAGGTTGTTGCTGCTGATCGCCGCCCTCGACCCGCGCGCGGAGCTGCACACCTACGACCTGAAGGGCACCGGCGACCTCGACCCGGTCGGCGAGAAGGTCAGTTACCGTCACCGGGCCGGGGACGACGAAGAGGACATCGAGTACGCCCTGGCCGACCTGCGAGAGCTACGCGAGGAGATGCGCCGGCGCACCAAGGTGATCCGCAACCTGCCCCGGGACGTGTGCCCGGAGTCGAAGGTCACCACCAAGCTCGCCGACAACAGGTCCCTGCGGCTGCACCCGATCGTCCTGGCCGCCGACGAGTGCCAGGTGTGGTTCGAGCACCCCAAGTACGGGCCGGAGATCGAGGAGATCTGCACCGACGTCAACAAGCGCGGCCCGGCGGTCGGCATCCTCTCCCTGCTGGCCACCCAGCGCCCCGACGCCAAGTCCCTGCCCACCGGCATCAGCTCCAACGCCGTCCTCAGGTTGTGCCTGAAGGTCATGGGGCAGCTGGAGAACGACATGGTGCTCGGCACCTCCGCCTACAAGCGCGGGATCCGGGCCACGACGTTCACCCGCGCGGACCGGGGCATCGCCTACTACATCGGCGGTGAGGGCGCCGACGCGCAGATCATCCGCTCCGTGTTCGTGGACGCCCCCGCCGCCGAGGCCATCGCCCAGCGCGGACGCGAGGCCCGCGAGCAGGCCGGTCTGCTGAGGGGCCACGCCGCCGGCCACGCCGACGCCGCTCCCGCGTCGGCGCCGGCCTACGACCTGCTCGCCGACATCCTCGCCGTCATGGGCCCCGACGAGCCCAAGCTCTGGTCGGAGACGATCGCCACCCGCCTCGCCGAGCTCCGCCCCGACGCCTACGGGCCGTGGGCAGCGCTGGAGGGCCGGGCGAAGGCCGACCAGATCGCCACCGCGCTTCGCCCCTACGGGATCACCACCGGCCAGGTCTGGGGCACCACCGACGCCGGCAAGGGCGCCAACCGGCGCGGCGTCGAACGCGACCACATCACCCGGGCCGTCACCGAGCGCGACAAGAAGCGCGACGCCGGATAGCCCCCGGGCAGCCCCGAAACGGTCGCTAGGTCTAGCAAGCACCCTCGCTAGACCTAGCGACCCCGCTAGCGACCAAAACATGCCCTGATCAGGGACCTAGCGCCTAGCGAACCGTCCGCTAGAGCCCCGGAAACCGCCCTGGAGGCCCCCATGACCCCCCTGATACTCGCCGCGCTCGCCGCCGCCGCACTGGCCGCGCTCTGTTACGCAGCGTTGTGCGCCGCGAGCCCGTTCGGTGACTGCCGCAAGTGCGGCGGACTCGGCTTCCAGCTCGCCCACGACCGGCGCGGCAACCCCAAGCGCGGCAAGCACTGCCGCCGCTGCCGGGGCGTCGGCAAGCGCATCCGCGTCGGACGCCACCTCTACAACGTCGCCCGTCGCACCTGGCGCGCCGGCACCAACTAGCCCCTGCAGACCACCCGCCCACCGCTCAGCCCGGGAGAACCCGCATGAACGTGACCCTCTCCGTCGCCGCCGTCACCGGCCTGATCACCATCACCCTCGTGTGGACCAAGCGCGTCGGTGCCGGCACCGCCCTCATCATCTGGCTGTCCGGCCTCACCGCCGCCTCCACCGGCCTCGCCGGACCCGTCAACAACCTCCTCGCCGCCGTCGTCTCCGCCATCGGCAACCACTGACCGGCGCCCCCGATGACCACCCCCGCCACGATCCGGCCTCTCGCCGCCGTCCACCTGCGCGAAGCCCTCACCGCCGCCGCCAACCACGAACCGGCCGCCGCCCTCGCCGCCCTCATGCACATCGACCCCCAGTCCTGGACCGCCATCGAGCAGCGCGCCCACCTGCTCGGCACCGACCTGCTCGACCTCCTCGCCCACGCCGCCCGCACCGGAGGAACCACGTGAGCACCACCACCGACGCCATCACTGCCGCCGTCCTCATCGGCCCCGGCGCCCTGCTCGGCGCCGCCGCCCTCATCACCCAGCGCGGCGCCAAGGCCGACTCCGCCGCCGTGCTGCAGGTCCTCGCCGAGTCCGCCGCCGAACGCGCCGCCCGCACGGCCGAGACCGACATGGCCCCGCCGGACGGCGGCGAGGGCGCCCCGGCCCCGGTCGCCGAAACCCCGGCCCGCCTCGCCACCGTTCTTGCGTTCCCCGAGGGGCGGGTTCGGCGTGCGGCCTGACCACCAGCAGTACCGGCCCTCGTGGCGGGGCGTGGACCTGTTCGCCGGTGTCGGCGGCCTCGACCTGCCCGCCCGCGCGCTCGGGGTCCACGTCACCGGGATCGAGTGGAGCCCGGACGCGTGCGCCACCCGCCGCGCCGCCGGACTGACCACGATCGAGGGAGACGTTCGCCGTTACGGCCCCGACGACTTCCCCGACGCGAACATGCTGCTCGGCGGGCCGCCCTGCCAGCCCTTCAGCGCGGCGGGCACCGGCGCCGGACGCCGGGCGCTGGCCGACATCGTCGCACTCGCCCACCGGCTGTCCGAGCGGCAGACGGTCGCCCGCCACGGCCACAACGGCGTGGACGACCTCATTCGCCTCGTCCTGGAACCGCTGCGGTGGGTGTTGGACGCGTCGGACGCTGGGCGGCCGTTCGAGGCGATCGTGCTGGAGCAGGTCCCGGCCGTCCTGCCCGTCTGGAACACCTACGCCGCGATCCTGCGCGCCGAGGGATACAGCGCGGTCGCCGGGGTCGTGCGGGCCGAGCAGTACGGCGTCCCGCAGACCCGCAAACGCGCCGTCCTCATCGCCCGCCACACCGGCACCGCCGCCCTGCCCACCCCCACCCACCGGCCGTACGCCAAGGGCGTCCCCCGCACTGCAGGCGACCCTGGACTGCTGCCCTGGGCGGCGATGGGTGATGTCCTGCCCGAGCGCGGCCCGTTCACCGTCGTCTCCAACTACGGCACCGGCGGCGACCCCAAAGCCCGAGGACGCCGCACCAACAGCGAACCGTCCGCCACCGTCACCGGCAAGGTCAGCCGCGTCCGCGTGCTCGCCGACGACGGCACCGAATCCCGCTTCACCTGGTCCGAAGCCGGCCGCTTGCAGTCCTTCCCCGCCGACCACCCGTGGACCGGCCGCGACATCGGCCAACAGATCGGCAACGCCGTCCCGCCCCGCCTCGCCCACCACCTCATCACCGCCGCCCTCGACGGCTCCTGACGAAAGGCCGTGCCCGTGTACGACTACGACTTGGACGGCCACGGCCACGACGAGTACGACCCCGAGGACGCCGAGGACTGGCAGCCGGGCGAGTGCGACTGCTGCACCGGCGGCGAGCCCATCGAAACCCCGCTCGGGTTCCTGTACTGCGCCTGCCGGATCGGCCAGGGAGCCGCGCCCGAGAACTGCGCCTGCGGCCCCGACGAGGGCTGACTCACACCCACCAATCCCGGGGCGGCCGATGGCCTGCAAGCAAACCGGCCGCCCCAGGTCCCTGACCGGCACCACCGAATCAGGAGACACCAGCATGGACCCCAACCGCCTCGCCCCGCAGCACCTTCACGCCATCGCCGCCGCCGCGCTCCCCCTGGCCGCATGGGGCGCGCACGCCACCGTCATGCGCCGCCGCCTCGACCGCGCCCGCCGCGACCCGCTCACTGGCCTGCTCACCCGCGACGGCTTCACCCGCGAGGCCGAGCGCTTGATCCGCCACCAGGACGCGGCCGTGCTCTTCATCGACCTCGACCACTTCAAGCAGGCCAACGACACCCACGGCCACGCCGCCGGCGACGCCATCCTCAAGGACACCGCCGCCCACCTCACCCACTGCACCGGCGGCTACGGCCACGTGGCCCGCTTCGGCGGCGACGAGTTCGCCATCATCCGCCCCCTCCCGCGCAACAGGGCCGACGGCAAGCTCTACATCCTCAACGCCTACCTCAACGAGCCCGTCGCCTACGCGGGCCTGTCCCTGCCCCGCAGCGCCTCCATCGGCATGGCCCTCGTCGCCGACCTGCCCGACCGCAGCCTCGAAACCGCCCTCGCCGCCGCCGACACGGCGATGTACCAGGCCAAGCGCGCCGGTGGCGGATGGCAGCAGTACACCCCCGGCACCGACCTGGCCACCGCAGATCGCCGTTGGCGCCGCACCCGCACCGCCGCCTGACAGCAGGGGCAAACGCCTTGCCCGGAGCGGCCGGCACTCCCGGCAAGGACACGTCCGACCGCTCCGGTCCCCTGCTCGAACCGAGAAGAGGAGACCACCCAGCATGACCCAACTGACCAGGGTTCGGGGAGAGCACCTTCCCGCCGCGCTCTCCTTGGCGGCCGACGGCGTGCCCGTGCTGCCGTTGCGGGCCGGGAAGGTGCCGTTCGGCAACTGCTGCGACTGCGTCGACAACGCGTGCGGCGGCCGGCCGAACATGAAGCACCCCGGGCCGTGCCACTGCCCGAAGCCGTGCCATGGCTGGGCCGCCGCCACCACCGACCCCGACGTCATCAACTCGCCCGAGTGGGCGCGGGCGTGGCGGCAGGCGGCGGCGGTGGCCTACCACCCCGGCGGCGCCGGCCTGACCGTCGTGGACCTGGACAACGCGGACGCCATCGCGTGGGCGCGCGCCATCCTGCCCGCCACCCGGACCGTCGCCACCACCAGGGGTGAGCACTGGCTCTACCAGGGCACCATGGCCTCCGCCAACGCGGTGCGGCCCGGCGCCGACATCAAGTCGTCCATGGCCTACGCCCGGTGGCTCGGCCCCGGCACCGGCACGATCACCGCCCTGCCGGACGTCGTCCGCGCCCTGGTGGTGAAGGCGCCCACCCCGGTCCGGCCAGCGGCCGTCACGATGCCCGCCCCGGCCAGGGGCGGGAGGTGCCCCCACCGCACCCCGGCGTACCTGGCCCGTGGCATCGCCATGGCCGAGCAGCGCATCACGGAGGCGTCCAGTGCGGTGCATGCCACCGTGTTCACGACGTTCCTCGCGGTGCTCTCGACTCACGGTCGGTGCGGCTGTCTGACCGAGGCGCACACCGCGCGGCTGTTCGCCGCCGCGCAGGCCAAGGGCGAATCGCCCCGGCACTGCGCCGACGCGTGGGCCAACGCCCTGACCCGGCTGGGGATGTAGCCGTGGCCGAGGACGAGAAGGACCCAGCCCGCGAGGTCATCGCCCAGTACGCCCTGGCGCACTTCCGGTACTTCCGCACCGCCGACGGCGCCGTGTACTCGCAGCGCATCGGCCACCCGGTGGCCCGGCCGATGCGCTCCCAGGGCACGACCGGCAGCCACCGCCAGGAACTCATCGTCGGCCTCTACCGGGACGGGGTCGGCGTCTTCAACGGAACCGCCATCAAGGAGGCATTGGACTTGATCGAAGCGCTCGCCATGTCCGAGGACGTGCAGCCCGTCCACATCCGCGTCGCCCCCGGGTTCGACGGCGCGACCTGGCTCGACCTGGGGCGCGCCGACGGGAAGTCCGTGCGCATCCACCCCACCGGCTGGGACATCCTGACCCCCGATCCGCGTGAGGTCTGTTGGCGCCGCACCCAGCTCACCGGGGAGCTCCCGCTCCCGGCCAAGGACACCGACGGCAAGGGCATCGACCTCCTGCTGAGGCTGACGAACTTCGCCACCGCCCAGACCGAGTGCCTGGCTCTCGCCTGGCTGGTCGGCTGCCTCTCGCCGGGCGTGCCCGTGCCCGCCCCGTTCCTCACCGGCCCGCAGGGCGCCGGCAAGTCCACCGGCGGCCGGATGCTCGTGCGGATCATCGAGGGCATGAGCGGGGACCTGCGCCGGGCCCCGAAGGACGAGGAGAACCTGATCGCGGCGGTCGCGGCCGGATGGGTCACCGCCCTGGACAACCTGAGCCACATGACCCCGGACCTGTCCGACGCCATGTGCTGCATCGTCACCGGAGCCGAGTCCGTCAAGCGCGCCCTGTTCACCGACGGGGACGTGCACCGCGCCAGCTACCGCCGCCCCCTGCTCCTGACCGGCATCGACGTGGGCGTCATCCGGCCCGACCTCGCCGAACGCCTCCTGCCCCTGCGACTGGAGCGCCCCCGCGTCCGCCGCACCGAGGCGGAACTGTGGGCCGAGTACGCCGAGGTCCTGCCCGTCGTCCTCGGATCCCTGCTCGACCTCACGGTCAAGGTCCGCGCGGCCGAAGCGGAGACCCCGACCGACCTGCGCATGGCCGACTTCGCCCACCTGTGCGCGCAGCTCGACGCGGCGACCCACCTCGGGGCGTTGGCCGCCTACCGGGCCAGCCTGGACGACCTGAACGACGACGTCATCGAGGGCGACCTGCTCGCGCAGACCGTCCTCAAGCACGCCGAGACCATCGAACCCGGCGGCGCGCAGCGCATGACCTCCACCGAGTGGCTGAGCCACCTCAGCCGTCTCTACAGCGGCGACGACCTGCGCTCCCTGCCCAAGGGCTGGCCGACCACAGGCAAGGTCCTCTCCGACCGCCTCAAGCGCCTTCAGCCGACGCTTGCGGCCCGGGGCGTCCTCATCGACACGGGCCGCACCTTCGAGGGCCGCTACCTCGAAATGGCCTGCCCGGCCGTCCCGCCCTCGCACGAACAGCCCCGGCTGATCTGACCCGCACCGCCAGACAAGCAAGAAGAGCACCGGCGCCCCGGGTGCTCCTCTTGCTGTTCGGCGAAGCCGCCAAAGGTCGCGCCGCGAAGCGGCTCCTTCTTCACGCTCTGAGGCGCATCGCACCACAAGCAAACAGCCCCTCTTTTGTCCTAAGAGGGAAGACGCTGCGTCATGTACGTCATGCGGGACGGAAAACGGCCCCTGGCCTGCGCCGACACCCATGACGCAGACGGCGGACGCTGCGTCATCCTGCGTCATCTGCGTCATGCCATGACGCAGCCCATGACGCATCCGTGACGCAGCCCTCGAACACTGCGTCATGCGAAGCCCCAGGTCAGAGGCTCGCATGACGCTGATGACGCAATGACGCAGAAATCCCCACCTAGGACAAACGCGCGCCGCGACAAGCCCCACCACCGCCCAGGGAGCACGCATGGCCACCGCCATCCCCGAAGCCCTGACCGTGCCCGAGGTCATGGCCGCACTCCGGATGAGCCGCAGCAAGGTCTACGACCTCATCCGCGCCAAGACGCTCATCAGCTTCACCGAGGGCCGCTGCCGACGGATCGCCGTCGACAGCCTCGCCGACTACATCCGCACCAAGACCGAGGAGAGCCGTTCCTGATGGCCCGAAAGAACCCGAACGGCGCCGGCAGCATCTGGCAGCGCAAGGACGGCCGGTACGAGGGGCGCGTGTACGTGCCGCAGCCGGACGGCACCCGCAAGCGCAAGACCGTCTACGGCGACACCTGGGAGGAGTGCGACGCCAAGCGCCAGGACTTGGTGAAGCGCGCCCGGGATGGTGTGCCCACCCCGACCCGCTCGCAGAAGCTCTCCGAGTGGCTCCCCTACTGGCTGGAGGAGTTCATCCGGCCGCAGCGCAAGAAGACGACGTACGCCAAGTACGAGACGCACGTCAGGCGCTACTTGATCCCGAACATCGGGACCAAGCGCCTGGAGTCGCTGAGCGTCCCCGACGTGCGCCGCCTCGTCAACACCGTGGCGCGGCAGGCATCCGCCGCCACGGCCAAGGAGTCGCACCGCGTGCTCCGTACGGCCCTCACGGCTGCGTGCCGCGAGGAACTGATCAGCCGGAACGTGGCCACCCTGGTCCCGGCCCCGCGTGTGGAGGTGCGCGAGATGAAGACGTGGACGCTGGACGAGACGATCACCTTCCTGGAGGCGGCCCGCCCGGACCCGCTGTACACCGCGTTCGTGCTGGCCATCACGCTGGGCCTGCGGCGCGGCGAGATCTTGGGCCTACGCTGGAGCGACATCGACCTGGACGGACGCAAGCTCACCGTTCGGACCCAGCTCCAGCGCGTGCAGAAGGAGCTGTACGCCGACAGCACGAAGAACCGTCGGACGCGGGCGATTCCGCTGCCGGCGATGTGCATCGCTCCGCTGCGGTGGCGACGGTTCCAGCAGACGAAGCAGCGGGAGGAGGCTGGCCGGGACTGGGAGGACACCGGGTACGTGTTCACCACGCGGACTGGTCGGCCGATCGAGCCCCGGAACCTCAGTCGGTCCTTCGAGCGGATCGGTGCTGATGCCGGTCTGCCGCGCATCCGCCTCCACGACACGCGGCACGGCTGCGCGACCATCCTGTTCGCCGCCGGCGTCGCCCCGCGGGTGGTGATGGAGATCCTCGGCCACAGCCAGATCGCCGTGACCATGAACGTCTACACGCACGTCTCGGAGGAGACCCGGCGCGAAGCCCTCGGGCACATGGACCGCCTCCTCAAGAGGCGCCGGAAGACCGACTGACACCAGCAGTTGCCGTCAATCAGTGCAGTCAAAAGGCCCGCAGCGTGATCGCTGCGGGCCTTTTGTGCTGGTGGGCGCGGACGGTTTCGAACCGCCGACATCTGCTTTGTAAGAGCAGCGCTCTACCGCTGAGCTACGCGCCCCCGGCCGTGGCCTGGCGGGCACACGACGAGTGCCTAGGGTACCTGGTCCCGGAGGGTGGTGCGGGCCGGGCGGGCGGAAGGGGGTGGGGAGGGGGTGACGGGCGGGTGGGGTGATCGGGGAGAATGGGGCCGGATCAGCGGGTCGGAGCAGGGAGCGCGCAGTGACGGTGGCCGGCGGGAGCGGGCGGGGGCGGCGTCGGGCGGGGAGTGCGCTGGCGGACGCCCTGGTGTTGCCGGTGGTGCTGGCGGGTGCGCTGGGGGCGGTCGGGCTGGCGTCGGCCGGGACGGGCGGCTGGTGGGGCCGGCGCGGGGGCGGCGAGGGCGTACGGGCGGGGGCCAGGGAGGCCCGGGCCGCGGCGCAGGAGGCGTTCTACGAGCTGGAGGAGACGCAGCGCGAGGTGCAGCTCGCGGTGGAGACCGTCCGCGCGGCCGAGGACGGGCCGACGGCGCAGCGCGCGCTGGCCGATCTTGCGGCCATCTCCGGCCGGGTCGAGCAGGTCACGGTGAACTACCTGGGCGCGCTCGACGCCCACAACCTGGACAGCGAGGCCCTGGATTCCGGCGCGGCCGCACAGGCCCGGCGCCAACTGGAGGACGTGAAGGGCCAGCTCGGCTCGGCCAAGGCGGAGCTGAACGACTTCCTGCGCCGCCTGCAGCCGACCCTCGAACACGCCGAGCAGCAGCTGATGCGGGTCACCCCGGCGGTCGAGCAGGCCAAGCGCGCGCTGCTCGCGGCCTCCAACGCGCTGGACGAGGCGCGCGGCGCCGGCCTGCGGGCGGACGACCTGGCGGCCCGGCTGGCCGAGTTGGCACCGGAGCTGGGCCGGCTGAACGAGGGCCCGGCCCGGCACGGGGTGGCGGGCACCCTGCAGCGCGCGGAGGACGTGAAGCGGCGGGCCGAGGCGGTCGCCGCCGACGCCGGGCAGCTGCCGGAGCGGGCGCGGGAGATCGACCGGCGGGTGGCGAGCCTGCGGACCCGGATCCAGGCCCTGGAGACCAAGGCCGCGACGGTCGACCCCGCCCTGAGCGAGCTGCGCCGCCGGTTCAGCACCGCCTGCTGGCAGGACCTGCAGCGGGTGCCGGACCAGGTCGCGGAGAGCGGGCGCGCCGCCAAGCGCAAGCTCGCCGAGGCCGCCCGCGCCCGGGACGAGCAGCGTTGGGCGGACGCCACCGCCGCGATCGGTACGGTCCGCGCGCTGCTGGAGACCGCGGACGGCTCCGTGGTCGCGGTGAACGACCGGCTGCGGCAGCTGAACGAGGTGCAGCACGATCCCAACCGGGAGATCGAGCGCGCCCGCTTCGCCATCCGGGACGCGCAGCGGCTGGCGATGGCCGGGCGCAACGCCCCGGACCCGCGGCACGCCGCCCCGCTGGACGAGGCGGTGGCCCGGCTGGACCGCGCGGTGGCCACCCTGGAGGCGGCCGGCCGGCACCCCGACTACTGGCACTTCCTCACCGAACTGGCGGCGGTGCGGGACACGGCGGCGCAGGTGATCGGGCTGATCCGCGGCGACCTGGGACACCGGTAGGACGGGTGGTACCGGCGGTACGGCCGGCGACGGTCTCCTCTGGAGCGGACGGCCGTCTCCTCGGTACCCTGCCGTCATGCCACGCTACGACTTCCGCTGCCGCTCCTGCGGCGCCACCTTCGAGCTCCGCCGCCCGATGGCGCAGGCCGGCGACCCCGCCGTCTGCCCGCAGGGCCACGAGGACACCGTGAAGCTGCTGTCCACCGTCGCCGTCACCGGCGCGGCCGGCGCCCAGCAGGCCCCGGCCGGCGGTGGCGGGGGCGGCTGCTGCGGCGGCGGGTGCTGCGGCTGACCCCCGCCTGACAGGCCGCCGGTCAGCCACAGGTCAACAGACCAACGGATCGACGGATCGACGGATCGACGGATCAGCCGACCGGCACCGCCGTCGCGCCGGCCAGGAAGCGCCGGACGATCTCCTCCCCCGCCGTCACCCCCACCTCCGCGAGGGCGGTGACGCCGGGGGCGGTCCAACCGCTGTCGGCGAGTTCGCCGTGCCCCGGCCGCCAGGCCGCGTCGGCCGCGAGCAGCAGGTCCGCGTCGAGCAGCGAGTCCCCGGCGGCGAGCACGGTGGTCGCCCCGGCCCGCCGTACGACCTCGGTGAGTGCGGCGCTCTTGGTGAGCGGCGCCGGGACGGCGTACACCTTGCGGCCCTGCAGCGAGACCGCCCAGCCGCGCTCCGCGCACCAGCCGGTCAGCTCCTCCAGCCAGCCGGCCGGCAGCTCGGCGCGCTCGACCACCAGGTAGGCGAACAGCTCGTCGGCGACGCGCCGCTTGTGCGTCCACTGCGGGTCGGCGCAGAGCGCGAGCCGCCGGACGACCTCCTCCAGCGGGGCCGAGCCGTCGGCGATCCGCGCGGTGATCTCGGCCCGCCAGTCCCGGTCCGGCACGCCGTCCACCAGCAGCTGCCCGCCGTTGGCGCAGATCGCGTACGCGGGAACCCAACCCGCCGTCGGACCGGGCAACTTGACCCGGTGGTACTGCTCCGGCGTGCGGGTGGTGGCGGGGACGAAGCAGGCCTGCCGGGAGAGGTCGGCGAGCAGTCCGGCGGCCCGTTCGGTCATGTAGGACAGCGGCCGCCCCTGGTACACCTCGACGCAGAGCAGCCGCGGCGCGAGCCGGTCGGGGACGTCCAGGGCGAGGGCCCGGTCGGAGTAGATCAGCGTCCGGTCGAGGTCGCTCGCCACCAGAACACCCATCAGGAATCCCTCCCCGTCACCGAACCCTCAGCCGAACCCGAAGCCGCACCCTCAGCCGCACCCGAGCCCGAAGCCGCACCCGCACCCGCACCCGCACCCGCACCCGCACCCGCACCCGCACCCGACAGCGAACCCGCCGCCACCGACCGCCCGTCGCCCCCGGTCGCCCCGCGGCTGTAGCGCGGGTGGATCAGGCCCACGCAGGTGTACGGCAGACCGTCCACCTCCTCGACCTCGACGCCGCGCTGGGCGGCGAGCAGCCGGACGTGGTGCAGGTCCGCGCCGGCGCCACGGCGGGCGAGGATCCGCCAGGGGACGCGGCGCAGCAGCACCCGGGTGGTCTCGCCGACGCCGGGCTTGACGAGGTTGACGTTGTCGATGCCGTACTCGGCGCTGATCCGTTCGACGGCGGCCCAGCCGGCCCAGTCGGGCGTCCGGTCCGGGTCGGCGGAGAGCCGGTCGGCGCCCTCGACCGCCGCGGCGCGCACCTCCGCGAAGCAGGCGGCCACCGCGTCCAGGAAGGCCGCCGAGACGTCGCTCCCGGCCAGTTCGGCGTAGTGCTTGGCGCCGTGGAACTCGTCCGGCCCGATCAGCCCGGCCCGCAGTACGGTGCGCGAAACCAGGCCGGACACCGTGGAGTTGAGGCAGGCGGACGGGATCAGGAAGTCGTCCCGGGTGCCGTAGGTACGCACGCAGCGGCCGGGGTCGGCGAGCACCGCGAGGTCCGGGTCGAAGCCGGTGCCGGCGAGGGCGTCGGCGAGTTCGCGGGTGATCGCGCCCTTTCCGGTCCAGCCGTCCACGAACACCACGTCCTGCGCACGGTGCTGGGCGGCCAGGTAGCGCAGCGCGACCGGGTCGATGCCGCGGCCGCGCACGATCGAGACCGCGTAGTGCGGCACGGAGAGGCCGTGGGCGAAGGCCAGCCAGCGGCGGATCAGGATGCCGACGGGCGTGCCGGCCCGGGCCAGCGAGGCGAGCACCAGGCCGGGGCCGCGCTCGCGCAGCAGTGTCTCGGCGACGGTGCCGACGGCGAGCGCGATCCGGCGGGCGGAGCCGCGCAGCGCCTGGTGGAACAGCTCCTGGTACTCGGGGCTGGGCTGGTACTCGACCGGCAGCGACTCGGCGTAGTGCGCGCCGCCGTTCTGGACGGCCTCCTCGCGTTCCTCGGTGGGCGCTTCGAGCGCGACGCCGGAGAGGTCCTTGAGCAGCCAGGCCACCTCCTCGGCCCGGTACGAGGAGAACCCCGGCCCGTACAACGGCGCAGGCAGCCCAGGCGCGGGCGGCCCGGGCACCGACGCGAACGGACCCGGCACCGCCCCGGGCACCGACGCGAACGGACCCGGCACCGCCCCGGGCACCGGCACCGCCCCGGGCACCGACGGAGGCGCCGGCACCGGCCGGTGCGAGGGCAGCACCGCCAGCACCACCCGGTCGGTGACCTGCCGCAGTTGCCCGAGCAGTGCCCGCTCGCCCCGGTGCAGCGCGGGGGTGTCGGCGACGTCGTCCACCACCAGCACGACGGCGTCGAAGCGCCGCGCCGGGTCGCTGCCGGGGGCGACGTTGTACGCGTAGCGCTCGCGCGGGGCGTCGTCCTGCGGGTCGTCGTGGGCGGGGAAGGCGAGCCGGGTGCGGATGGCGTAGCCGGGGTCGTCCACCGCCAGGACGGGCGAGCGGGTGGTGGTGGAGTAGCGGACGCGGTCGCCGCCGAGGTGCTCGTCGAGGGCCGCGGCCAGGCGCAGCGGCGCGTACATCAGCTCCTCGAAGCCGAGGACGAGCACCCGCCGGGCCGCCGCTGGCAGGGCTTCGGCGAGCTGCCCGGCCAGCCGGGGCAGGGCGGCGTCGAGCCGGGTGCGGTCGTGGGCGGTGAAGCCGTGCCGGCCGCCGTCCGGGAGCCCGGCGGGCCAGTCCAGCCCGACCCGGACCAGCGGCGCGGGGTCGGCCGAGCCGCGGCCGGCGGCCGCCGTGGGGGCGTCGGCCGCTGCCGTCCGGGCGATCAGCCGCCCGGCCCGCTCGATGATGTCCTCGGGCAGCTCGACCCCGCCGCTGGCGGTGGCCACCAGGTCGAGCCGGACGCCGAGTTCGGCGGCGGCGTCGGCGAGCCGGTTCCGGTCGTCCGCGGAGCGCAGGTCGACCAGGGCGACCACGACGTAGTGGTCCCGCGGGTGCCGGGCGTGCAGTTCACGGATGGTGTTGAGCACCGTCGTCCCGGTCGAGAACTCGTCGTCGACGAGCACCAGCGGCCCGTCCCCGGCGAGGAGTTCGGGGTCGGCGGGGAGCAGCAGGTGGGAGGTGGCGTGCGAGTGCTCCTCCTCGAAGCCGCCGAGCGGGGTCATCCCGGGGACGGGTCGGCGGGTGGAGTGCAGGTAGGGGGCGTCGAGGGCGTCGGCGACGCTGTGGCCGAGGCCGGTGGCGGTCTCCGCGTAGCCGAGCACGACGGTCCGCGCAGCGGCCTGCTCGCCGAGCAGTTCGCGGACCGTACGGCCGAGTTCGAGTCCGGCGCCGTGGACCACCGAGGGCCGCTGCGGCACGTGCTTGCCGAGCACGGTGGAGACCAGCAGGTGGGCGCGCTTGCCGTTCTCCCGGAGGGCGAGGCCGACGAGTTCGGTGAGGCGGTCGGATCCGGTGAGCACGATCCCGGCCCGGTCGGCGACCCAACGGCCGGTCCACGTCTGCGGTGTTGCTGTCACTGCTGGTCCTGCCTTCGGTGGTGCGATGGCCTTCGGCGGTACGGCGGCCTTCGGTGGTGCGATGGCCTTCGGTGGTGCGTTGGTGCGTTCGTCATGTCCGTCTCACGAGATCAGCCGCACAGGCAGGCCGACAGCAGCTCCGCGAAGCTCACGTCCTCCCGGGCGACGCCGAAGACCTGCGCCCGCAGCAGTATCCGTTCCGCCCAGGCCCGGTGCGGCCGGGCCTCGTTCATCTTGTTGGTGTACGCCGAGCGCAGTACTCCGCCGCCGTCCTGCTCCTGCCGGAGGATGTCGCGGGCGTCGCAGTACTCCTCGTGCGTGACCACGGAAAGGGCGTGCACCGCGGGCACGTGGCTGGGGTGGATGCAGGTCTTGCCGAGCAGGCCGTTGGCCCGGTCGAGTTCGACCTCCCGGATCAGCCCGTCCAGGTCGTGCTCGATGATCCGCCGGCGGACCTCCTCGCCGGAGGTGCGGGTCGTCCCGGGGGCGGTGAACGAGCCCTCGGTGAACGGGGTGCGGCGCAGCTGCGGCTTGAACATCCGCTCCTGCACCGGGAAGTACTCCCAGACCGGCCCGGTGACGGTGTACCCGGTGCCGTCGGCCCGGCCGAGCACGTTCACCACGTCCCCGATCACCCCGGCGACCAGCGCGACGTCGTACGCGGTGAGGTCGGGCGAGCGCCGGAGTCCGTACGCGGAGCAGAGGTCGGTGACGCCGAGCCGGACGGCCAGCACCCGTTCCCGGTGTTCGGCGAGCAGGTCGGCGATGGCGAAGAGCCGGTCGCGCCGGGTCTCCAGGTGGGCGAGTTCGGGTGACTCCAGGACGGGCATGGCGAACAGCCGCCGCCCGGTCGCGGCCTCGGCTGCGGCGAGCGCGGCCAGGTACCCGCCACCGTTCTCCGGGGTGAACTTGGGCAGCACGAACCCGCTGAGCAGTTCGACGGCCGGACCGAGCCGCTCGGCCAGGTCGGGGATCTGAGCGGCAGCTCGGACTCTGATGAAGAGCAGTGGGTGACTCTGTGTGCAGTCGGTGAAATCCTTGACCAGGTCGTTCAGCTGCTCGACCAGGTTGCGCTCCCCGGCGTCGACCTCGTGGTCGGCGATCGCGTCCTCCAGGCAGAGCACCATCGACACCACGCCCCGAGCAGCCTGTTTGCGGATGTCGGCGGCCAGCGCGGGCCTGGTGGCGGGACTGTAGAGGGTGCCGCCGAGCGCGGTGGCGAGCACCTCGGGCTCGCTCTGCGCGGTGAACGCACGCGGCTGCTCCAGGAAGAGCCGGCCGCGTACGTCCTCGGCGAGGTGGCCGAAATGGCGCATGGTGCTCTCCTCCAGGAAGTGGGCCGGCCCCCGGCCCGTTGCCGGCGACGACACCCTGGTCAACCGGCCGACCGGGCTCCATGGTTCCCCGGACCGCCAGCGGCGGATCCGTCCCTCCGCCGAACCCCGGGGCCTCTCGACCGCCCATCGTAAGGACGGGATCAAGCCGTTCCCGGTTCCCCGGCACTGAACTCCCGGAACATCCCGGTCCACTTGGACGATCATGGACTCGGGGGCGACAAACCCCGAAAAGCGCAAGTCTTGGCAAAGTCCGACCCGGCGCGGGCCGCTCCGGTCACGTTGTCCGAAGGGGTGGCGAACAGGCAGGATGGTCGGCTATGACGCACGTGATGGCCAAGGGCGCCAACATCGCACTGCCGGCGGCGGCGGTCCGCGCCGTGCTGCGCTGGAGCGCCGCGCCCGGTGCGCCGGACGTGGACGCGTCCGCGCTGCTGCTCGGCGCCAACGGCAAGGTCCGTTCGGACGCCGACTTCGTCTTCTACAACCAACCCCGCCACCCCTCCGGGCTGGTCCGCCACCTGCCCAAGCAGCAGGCCTCCGGCGGCGCCGAGATCATCGACACCGTCGAGGTCGAGCTGGGCAAGCTGCCCGCCGAGGTGGACCGCGTGGTGCTGGCCGGCTCCTCCGAGGGCGGGTCCTTCCGCACGGTGCCGGGCCTGCGGCTGCTGCTGTTCGACGCCGCGGCCGGTGAATCCGCGCCCGCACTCGCCGAGTTCGCGATCAGCGACGCCGAGAACGTCACCGCCATGGTCGCGGGCGAGCTGTACCGCCGGGCCGGGTCCTGGAAGTTCCGGGCGGTCGGCCAGGGCTACACCTCCGGGTTGATCGGCCTGGCCACCGACTTCGGCATCACCGTCGACGACGCGGCCGAGGGCACCGACGCGGCCCAGGCCCAGTCTCGGGGACAGGCCCAGGGACAGGCCCAGACCCCGGCGCCCGCCTCCAGCGCCGCCCCCACCGGTGCGGTCGACCCGCGCAGCACCCCGATGCCGGCCCCTCGCCCGACCACCCCCGAGCCCGGCACCTTCACCCTGGCCCCGGCCGTCCCGCAACCCCAGGCCCCGGCCGCCCCCGCCCCGGTCGCCGCCACCACGGGCGCGCCGACGGGCGCCCCGAGCAACGCCGCACCGGCCGCCCCGGCGACACCCCCGCCGCCCACCGCGCCCCCGACCGTCCCCCCGGCCCCGCCCACCCCGCCGCCGGGCCACCAGCCGGCGCACCAGCCCGGCCACCCGCCGGGCACCGGCTACGGCTACCCCCAGCAGCCCGGCACGGGGTACGGCTACCCGCAGCAGCAGCCCGGGACCGGTTACGGCTACCCGCAGCCCACCCAGCCGTATCCACAGCAGCAACCCGGCACCGGCTACGGCTACCCCCAGCCGAACCACGCCGTCCCGGCGCAGCCGCACCCGGGCGGCTACGGCTACCCGCAGCCCGGCACCGGCCAGCAGCCGCCCGTCCCGCCGCAGCCGCCGACGGCCCAGCCCCCGGCGCCGCCCACCGGCGAGCAGTTCGCCCTGCCCCCGCAGGGCCCCCAGTTCCAGCCCCGCTGACCCGGCCCCAACAAGGACGGCTCCGCCCGAAGCGGCTCCACCGTAAACGGCCCCACCGAAACGTCTCCACCCGAAACGGCCCCGGCCGGCCCCGCCGCCCGGGGCCGGCCACTCGCTGCCCCGCCCGGCTACCCCTTGTACCCCCGCTGCCACTGCATCCCGAACCCGTACAGCCGGTCGATGTCCGACTGGAACCCGTTGACGTACCGCACCTCGCGCCGCACCGTCAGCTGGTTGTCCCCCGCGTTCTCGATCAGCACCACCGCGCAGGAGCGCGCCGCCCGGGCCCGTTCCTCCAGCTTGATCTCGATCCGCGGCCCGGTCTGCGGCACGATCGTCACCACCGCCTGCGACTGCTCGAAGGCCGGCGTGCCGTCGTAGATGTAGACGAAGATCAGCAGCCGCTTGAACTTGTCCTTCTTCTCCAGGTTGACGTACATGGTCTCGCCCGAGGGCGCCCCGTACTGGTCGTCGCCGCTGAGCTTGACGTACGGCGGGTTCTGGAGGTCGCCGAACAGGCCGCCGAGCGGCTGCACGACGCCGGTGGAGCCGTCGGAGAGCTCGTACATGCAGGCCAGGTCGAGGTCGACGTTCAGCGGTTCGCTGTTCTGCGCCGAGTCCGGCTCCCGTGGGCTGAGGATCCGCGGGCTGAAGAACCGCTTGACCGTATCGCGGGTGCTCGGCCGGGAGGCGCCCGGGCGCATCGACCAGTGCAGGTTGACGTAGAGGTAGCCGGTGGTGGCGGCCGCCCCGGTGATCGCGTGCTGCGGGGCCGACTTGGTGAGTATGACCTTGTGCTGACCGCCCGGGTTGTCGAAGGTGTAGCTCCTCTCCCCGCGCAGGTACTCCCAGATCGAGACCATCCCGTCCTCTCCCCTCCCCCTGCTCCCGCCAGGCGATCTGACGGCCCGCCGACCAATGATCGGGCATCCGCCCGGCCGCCGGATACCCCGTCCTGCCCCTCCTCTACCCCGCCCGGCCGCCCGCCGGTCATCCGCGCCACGAATCAGCAGCGAGCCGACAGCGAACCAGCGCCGAACCGTCAGCGAACCACCGGCGACCGACGAACAACCGCCGGGCGACCGACGACCGACCGGCGACCGACCGCCGACCGACCGGCGAGTCGATTGGCGGGAGCAAGCCGACCTCCCGTAACATGCCGCCCCTTCGGACGCGATATCGTCTAGCCGCACAGGTGTCCCGTCCGCCCCCGCCCGGGCGCGGCAGGCACGTCGTGCGGCGACGAACGAACCGTCAGGCGGAGCCCGTACGGCGGGACCTGATCGCCTGTGTCGCACTGTGAACCTGTCCCCTGCGGAAACCCGAGGCCCGACCCGCAATGAACCTGACCTCCATACAGCTGGTCTGGACCGTCGTCGGCGGCGCAGCCCTGCTGTTCGTTGCCGTCCTGATGGCGACGCTGCGATTCAAGAGCTCGAAGAAGGTGGAGTCCGGCGACTCCTGGGAGCGCAGCGAGGAGCGCCGCCGCCGCAAGGAGATGATCTACGGCATCTCCTCGTACACGCTGCTGTTCTGCTGCGCCGGTGTCGCCGCCGCGCTGTCCTTCCACGGCCTGGTCGGCTTCGGCAAGGAGAACCTGGGCCTGTCCGGCGGCTGGGAGTACCTCGTCCCGTTCGGTCTGGACGGCGCCGCGATGTTCTGCTCGGTGCTCGCCGTGCGCGAGGCCAGCCACGGTGACGCGGCGCTCGGCTCGCGCCTGCTGGTCTGGGTGTTCGCGGTCGCCTCGGCCTGGTTCAACTGGGTGCACGCCCCGCGCGGCGTCTCGCACGACGGCGCCCCGCAGTTCTTCTCCGGCATGTCGATCTCGGCGGCGATCCTGTTCGACCGCGCGCTGAAGCAGACCCGCAAGGCCGCGCTGCGCGAGCAGGGCCTGGTGCCGCGCCCGCTGCCGCAGATCCGCATCGTCCGCTGGCTGCGCGCCCCGCGCGAGACCTACGCGGCCTGGTCGCTGATGCTGCTGGAGAACGTCCGCAGTCTGGACGAGGCGGTCGAGGAGGTGCGCGAGGAGCGCCAGGCGAAGCTGGACGCCAAGGCCCGCGCCCGTACGGCCGACCGCCGCGAGCGTGCCGAGCTGAAGGCCATCTCCCGCCAGGGCGGCGGCATGCTGTCCCGGGGCCGCGGCGGCCGCCAGGTGCCCGCCCTCACGGCTGCCGGAGACGGCCCGAGCGCTACGGAGCCTGCTCTAGCCGCGGGGTCCGACGCCTCCCCCTCGACCCCCTCGCTGGAGCCCGCCGCCCTGGATGCCGGCCGCCGCCCCCGCGCCGCCGTCTCCCCCTCCTACTCCTCCTCGCTCTCCGGCTCCGGCTCCGGCTCTTCCTACTCCTCCTCCCTCTCCGGCTCGTCGCACCGCAGCTCGACCGTCGACCTGACGGCCGACGACGACACCCTGTCGATGCCGAAGCTGGACTCGCTGGAGCGCAAGCTGCGCGCGATCGAGCAGCAGCTCGGCTGACCGAGGCGCCCAGCACCGCACCACCACGCCACCGCACCACCACTGCACCACCGCCCGAACCACGAAACGGCCGCCCCCGGGAAACCCCGGAGGCGGCCGTTTCACGTGCCCGAGAGCCGGGCTGTGCCCAGCCGGCTACTTGCCGCTGCTCACCAACTCCGCCTGCTCCTCCGCGCCCTCGCGCCGGTTGCGCAGGATCGACGAGCCGAGCGCCAGCCCGATGAAGGCGACGCCGATCAGCCCGGTGACGATCTCCGGGATGTGGTACTCGATCCCGACCAGCAGGATCACCGCCAGCGCACCGATCGCGTAGTGTGCGCCGTGCTCCAGGTAGACGTAGTCGTCCAGGGTGCCCTTGCGGACCAGGAAGACGGTCAGCGAGCGGATGTACATGGCGCCGATGCCGAGGCCCAGGGTGATCTGGAAGATATCGCTGGAGATGGCGAACGCGCCGACCACGCCGTCGAAGGAGAACGACGCGTCCAGGACCTCCAGGTAGAGGAACAGGAAGAACGCGGCCTTGCCGGCGACCTGGACGACCGACTTGCCGGACTTCTCCGCCTCCTCCTCGCGCTCGGCCTCCTCCTCCAGGCCCGACTCGAAGATCGAGGAGAGGCCGCTGACGGCGAGGTAGGTGATCAGGCCGAGGACACCGGCGAGCAGAACGGTTTCGGCGTGCTCGGCGGCGAAGAAGTGGGAGGCCAGCACCAGCGCGACCAGGGCCACGACGGTGGACAGAGCGTCCAGCTTGCCGACCTTCTCCAGCGGGCGTTCCAGCCAGCCCAGCCAGTTGTGCTCCTTCTCCTCGAACACGAAGTCCAGGAAGATCATGAGCAGGAAGATGCCGCCGAAGGCCGCGATGGCCGGGTTGGCCGCCTCCAGGTACTGGCCGTAGGTGAGGCCGTTGTGGGTCTTGTCGGTGTGCAGGGCGAGGTCGATGACCGTCGCCGGGCTGAGCTTCGCGGTGAGGCCGACGACCAGCAGCGGGAAGACCAGGCGCATGCCGAAGACGGCGATGAGCACGCCGACGGTCAGGAAGATCTTCTGCCAGTACGGGTTCATCCGCTTCAACACCGTGGCGTTGACCACCGCGTTGTCGAACGACAGGGAGATCTCCAGGATGGAGAGGATCAGCACGATGCCGAAGCCTTGGGCTCCCCAGAGCAGTCCGGCCGCGGCCAGTCCGATGGCTGTGATCGCGAACGACCAGCCGAATGTGCGGAGGAACACGGGAGTTGGCTACCTTTCGGGTTCAGGCCGTGCCGGGGGAGGCCTCGTCCCCGAGACGCCCCTGACCGGGCCCGGCCCGGTCAGGTCACCCCCGCACTGCCCTCTGTTCTCATGATCGGGTCGGGTGCGATTGGTCCGATGGTCCGATTTCCGCCCTTACTGTACGTTCACGCCGAAGTCGAGCGCGATGCCGCGCAGGCCGGAGGCGTACCCCTGGCCCACCGCACGGAACTTCCACTCGCCCGCGTAGCGGTACAGCTCGCCGAAGATCATCGCGGTCTCGCCGGACGCGTCCTCGGACAGGTCGTAACGGGCGATCTCCTGGCCGTCGACCGAGTTGACGACCCGGATGTAGGCGTTGCGCACCTGCCCGAAGTTCTGCAGCCGCGCCTCGGCCTCGTAGATCGAGACCGCGAAGACCACCTTGTCGGCCTGCACCGGGACGAGGTCCAGGTTGACCAGGACGACCTCGTCGTCACCCGTGTCGTCGCCGCCGGTGAGGTTGTCGCCCTGGTGCTCCACCGAACCCTCGGGGCTCTTGAGGTTGTTGTAGAAGACGAAGTACTCGTCGCCGAGCACTCGCCCGCCACCGCAGAGCAGGGCG
Organism: Streptomyces sp. 1114.5; assembly: GCF_003635085.1. Classification (NCBI taxonomy): domain Bacteria; kingdom Bacillati; phylum Actinomycetota; class Actinomycetes; order Kitasatosporales; family Streptomycetaceae; genus Streptomyces; species Streptomyces sp. 1114.5. The sequence goes on along the minus strand of NZ_RBXE01000001.1, from coordinate 2,874,909 downwards.
CTCGCGTCGAGGTCGAACGGGGCGCCCGTGGTCGAACGGGCGGACCAGCCGAGACCGATCTGGACCTGCGTCAGGTTCGGCGCGGCCTTGGTGAGCGAGACGTTGCCGCCCTTGGCGAGCGTGACCACCATGACGTTCTTCCTCCCTTGCTTCTCCCGGGGCGCCTTACAGGTTTAGTCCCCCGCGACCCCGGCCGGCCCGTTCTGGCCGGCTGAACTTCCTGAACTCACATCCTCGCAGCGCGGCGGAACGGCGCGGCAGCGGGTCGGACGAAACCGGGGCGGCCCCGGACCGTGGAGGTCCGGGGCCGCCCCGGGAGGACGGCGCGAAGCCCGCGCCACCGAGTGCCGACGAGCGCCGCAGGACGCCGGCGAGAGCCGACGACGGCTCAGACGTTGACGCCGAAGTCCTGCGCGATGCCGCGCAGTCCGGAGGCGTAGCCCTGGCCGATGGCGCGGAACTTCCACTCGACGCCGTTGCGGTACAGCTCGCCGAAGACCATCGCGGTCTCGGTGGAGGCGTCCTCGGAGAGGTCGTAGCGGGCCAGCTCGGTGTTGTCCGCCTGGTTCACCACGCGGATGAACGCGTTGCGCACCTGGCCGAAGTTCTGGCCGCGGTTCTCGGCGTCGTAGATCGACACCGGGAAGACGATCTTCTCCACGTCGACCGGGACGCCCGCCAGGTTGACCTTGATCGCCTCGTCGTCGCCCTCGCCCTCACCGGTGCGGTTGTCGCCGGTGTGCTCGACGGAGCCGTCCGGGCTCTTCAGGTTGTTGAAGAACACGAAGTTGCCGTCCGAGGCGACCTTGCCCTGGGCGTTGCAGAGCAGTGCGCTGGCGTCCAGGTCGAAGTCGGTCCCGGTGGTGGTCCGGACGTCCCAGCCCAGGCCGACGACCACGGCCGTGAGCCCAGGGGCCTCCTTGGTGAGCGAGACGTTGCCGCCCTTGCTGAGGCTGACTCCCACGTGTCCTCCAAGAATCGGGAGGCACGTCCTTGGTGGTGCCCCCGGTGGTGCGGGTTCGGGGGCCGGGAGCGCACCGGCTCCCGCACCCCACCCTGCCAACGGCCCGAGCGTAGTACGCGGTTCCCGTCCGCAGCGCGGTTGCCGCCGGACACGGCCGTCGGGCACCCGGCCGGCCGGGTGCCGGGCCCACACCAGGCCCACACCAGGCCCACGCCGGGCGCCTACCGGACCCCGCCGGGCCCACCCCGCCGCGCGCCGATCCCGCGCCGGTCGCCCGCCGTGGGGCTCAGAGCCCGGCGAGGACCTTCAGGTACTCCTGCTCGTCCCGGGCGTCCGGGAGGCCGTTGACGACGCTCCAGCGCACCGTGCCGGCCTTGTCGATCACGAAGGTGCCGCGCAGCGGGCAGCCCCGCTCCTCGTCGAGGACGCCGTACGCGCGGGTGACCTCACCGTGCGGCCAGAAGTCGGCCAGCAGCGGGAACTCCAGGCCCTCCCGGTCGGCGAGGACGCGCTGGGAGAACTGCGAGTCGCAGGAGAGGCCGAGCACCTGGACGTCGTCGTTCTGCAGCCCCGCCAGCTCGCGCTGGATCGTGCCCAGCTCGCCGGTGCAGACGCCGGTGAAGGCGAAGGGGTAGAAGACCAGCACCACGTTCTTCGAACCCCGGAAATCGGCGAGCCGGACCGTCTCCCCGTGCTGGTTGCCGAGGGCGAAGTCCGGGGCCTGGGTGCCGACCTCGATGGCCATGAACGGGACCTTTCTGACACGGCGGCGCCGCGCGGCGGACGCGGCCAGGCCAACATCCTGCCATTCGTCGAGGCCCGTTCCGCCGAACGGATGAGGCGGGCGGGTCCGGCGCCCGCCGCGTTTCGCCCTGGGCGAACGCGCGAACGCCAAGAACACGCGAACGCCAAAGCGCGCGAACGCAAAACGCGCGAGCGCAAAAACGCGAACGCGAAGACCTCGAAAGACGCCCGCACCGCAAAAGCGCCGGGCCCCGCCGGAGGACGACTCCGACGGGGCCCGGCGTGCGGCTCGGTAACCCGCTCAGCGCTGCTTGGGCTGCTTGGCCGTGGACTTGGTCGCCAGGCGGGTGGCCGCCCAGTCCTTGGCGATCGCGATCGAGCTGGTCTGCGACAGACCGGCGGTGCGAGCCGCGTCCGCGATCTCGGAGGCCTCGATGTGGCCGGCCCGACCGGTCTTGGGCGTCAGCAGCCAGATCAGACCGCCCTCGGCCAGGTATTCCAGGGCGTCGACGAGGGAGTCCGTGAGGTCCCCGTCCTCGTCGCGCTGCCACAGCAGGACGGCGTCCGCGACGTCGTCGTAGTCCTCGTCGACGAGCTCCGTCCCGGTGATCTCCTCGATGCCCTCACGGAGATCCTGGTCAGTGTCTTCGTCGTACCCCAGCTCCTGGATGATCTGGCCCTCTTCGAAGCCGAGACGGGTCGCCGGGTTGGACTTGTCCGCGGGGTCCGCGGTCGCGCTCACGGGAATAACCTCCAGTATTCGGCTCGGCATCCATGCCGAGGCTGTGGCCGTAGTCCACACGGGCGCGGCGGTTCGCGCAAGTACCCGACCCCCGATCCCCTCCAAAGGTTGACGTGCCACACCGGGACACGCCGCTCGACGTGTCAGGAATCACACCGATTTGCCCTTCTCTGCATGGGACAAGGATGCTTCGGGTGGTCCCGGCCCACAGGCCGTACGCGTGCCCGAGATGCGAACGGCATTCGGGTCCGCGCGTGCGCGGGCGTAGAGTCTCCTGTTGGCCCTCACCCCGGCCGCCCGCCATCGGGCGGACGGGACACCAGGTCGGACCACCTCTTTTCGTAACACCCGGGGGTGCGCGGAACGGGCGATGACGCCCGCGCCGCACGCCGCCAGACCGGACCGCCCACCAGGCGGAACGGTTACCGATCGGTAGAGATGACGGATCTCCGAGCGCGGTAGCACGATGGAGGCGGCGCGACACACCTCAGTTTCGACCGACAGTGAAGGAACAGCGTGGCTTCCGGATCCGATCGCAACCCGATCATCATTGGCGGCCTTCCGAGTCAGGTCCCGGACTTCGATCCCGAGGAGACCGCGGAATGGCTGGAGTCGCTCGATGCGGCCATCGACGAGCGGGGGCGTGAGCGTGCCCGTTACCTGATGCTGCGGCTGATCGAGCGCGCCCGCGAGAAGCGTGTCGCCGTGCCCGAGATGCGCAGCACGGACTACGTCAACACCATCGCCACCAAGGACGAGCCGTTCTTCCCCGGCAACGAGGAGATCGAGCGGAAGATCCTCAACGCGACGCGATGGAACGCGGCCGTCATGGTCTCCCGGGCGCAGCGCCCGGGCATCGGCGTCGGTGGCCACATCGCCACCTTCGCCTCCTCCGCGTCGCTCTACGACGTCGGCTTCAACTACTTCTTCCGCGGCAAGGACGCCGAGGGCGAGTCCGGCGACCAGATCTTCTTCCAGGGCCACGCCTCCCCCGGCATCTACGCCCGCGCCTTCCTCCTGGACCGACTCACCGAGCAGCAGCTCGACGCGTTCCGCCAGGAGAAGTCGAAGGCCCCGTACGGCCTGTCCAGCTACCCGCACCCGCGGCTGATGCCGGACTTCTGGGAGTTCCCGACCGTCTCGATGGGCCTCGGCCCGCTCGGCGCGATCTACCAGGCCCGGATGAACCGGTACCTGGAGCACCGCGGCATCAAGGACACCTCCGACTCGCAGGTGTACGCCTTCCTCGGCGACGGCGAGATGGACGAGCCCGAGTCCCTCGGCCAGCTCTCCCTGGCCGCCCGCGAGGGCCTGGACAACCTGACCTTCGTGGTCAACTGCAACCTGCAGCGCCTGGACGGCCCGGTCCGCGGCAACGGCAAGATCATCCAGGAGCTGGAGTCCCAGTTCCGGGGCGCCGGCTGGAACGTGATCAAGCTGGTCTGGGACCGCAGCTGGGACCCGCTGCTCGCGCAGGACCGCGACGGCGTCCTGGTCAACAAGCTGAACACCACGGTGGACGGCCAGTTCCAGACCTACGCCACCGAGACCGGCGCCTACATCCGCGAGCACTTCTTCGGCGGCGACCTGCGCCTGCGCGCCATGGTCGAGAACATGACCGACCAGCAGATCCAGCACCTGGGTCGCGGCGGCCACGACCACAAGAAGATCTACGCGGCGTTCAAGGCGGCCCGCGAGCACAAGGGCCAGCCGACGGTCATCCTGGCCCAGACGGTCAAGGGCTGGACGCTGGGCCCCAACTTCGAGGGCCGCAACGCCACCCACCAGATGAAGAAGCTGACGGTCGAGGACCTGAAGCGCTTCCGCGACCGGCTGCACCTGCCGATCACCGACAAGCAGCTCGACGAGGGCTACCCGCCCTACTACCACCCGGGCCGCAACTCGGAAGAGATCCAGTACATGCACGACCGCCGCAGCGAGCTGGGCGGCTACGTGCCCACCCGCAAGGTGCGCCCGCGCAAGCTGGAGCTGCCCGGCGACGACGCGTACAAGGCGGTCAAGAAGGGCTCCGGCAACCAGACCATCGCCACCACCATGGCGTTCGTCCGGGTGCTCAAGGACCTCATGCGGGACAAGGGCATCGGCAACCGCTTCGTGCCGATCGCGCCCGACGAGTACCGCACCTTCGGCATGGACTCGCTCTTCCCGTCGGCGAAGATCTACAACCCGCTCGGCCAGACCTACGAGTCGGTCGACCGGGACCTGCTCCTCGCCTACAAGGAGTCGCCGACCGGCCAGATGCTGCACGACGGCATCTCCGAGGCCGGCTGCACCGCCTCGCTGATCGCCGCCGGCTCCTCCTACGCCACCCACGGCGAGCCGCTGATCCCGGTGTACGTCTTCTACTCGATGTTCGGGTTCCAGCGCACCGGCGACCAGTTCTGGCAGATGGCCGACCAGCTGGCCCGCGGCTTCGTGATCGGCGCCACCGCCGGCCGCACCACGCTCACCGGTGAGGGCCTGCAGCACGCCGACGGCCACTCGCAGCTGCTCGCCTCGACCAACCCCGGCGTCGTCGCGTACGACCCGGCGTACGGCTTCGAGATCGCGCACATCGTCCAGGACGGTCTGCGGCGGATGTACGGCTCCAGCGCCGAGCACCCGCACGGCGAGGACGTGTTCTACTACATGACCGTCTACAACGAGCCGATCAAGATGCCGGCCGAGCCCGAGAACGTGGACGTCGAGGGCATCCTCAAGGGTCTGTACAAGTACGCGCCGGGCGCCGCCGGCCAGATCCCGGCCCAGATCCTCGCCTCCGGCGTGGCCGTGCCGTGGGCCCTGGAGGCCCAGCGCATCCTCGCCGAGGAGTGGAACGTCAAGGCCGACGTCTGGTCCGCGACCTCCTGGAACGAGCTGCGCCGCGACGCGGTGGAGGCCGAGGAGTTCAACCTGCTGCACCCCGAGGAGCAGCAGCGCGTGCCGTACGTCACCCAGAAGCTCCAGGGTGCCGAGGGCCCGGTCGTCGCGGTGTCCGACTGGATGCGCGCGGTGCCGGACCAGATCTCCCGCTGGGTGCCGGGCCAGTACCAGTCGCTGGGCGCCGACGGCTTCGGCTTCGCCGACACCCGTGGCGCGGCCCGTCGCTTCTTCCACATCGACGCGCAGTCGGTCGTCCTGGCGGTGCTCACCGAGCTCGCCAAGCAGGGCAAGATCGACCGCTCGGCGCTGAAGGACGCGATCGACCGCTACCAGCTACTGGACGTGGCCGCGGCCGACCCGGGCGCCGCCGGCGGCGACGCCTGATCACCGGCTGAACGCCGAAGGGCCGGACTCCCGTACGGGGTCCGGCCTTCGGCGTTCCTCGGGCGCCACACCGGTGCCGGGGCCTGGTGCCGCGGGACGGGTCCGGCTGCACGACGGCCCCGGACTCCCCCACGGAGTCCGGGGCCGTGCCGTACCGGCGGGGGCGTCAGATGTGCACGGCCGGGCCCGCGTCGGTGGTGCCGCGGCGGGTGAGCAGGGCGAGCAGGGCGGCGGCGAAGGCCACCACGGAGGCCACCACGAAGGCGAGCGACATGCCGCTGACGAAGGACTCGTGGACGGCGCCGGCCATCGCGTCCACCGCCTGCTGCGGGGTACCGGGCGGGGCCGGCGGGGCGATGCCGAGCTGGGCGGCCTGCTTGAGACCCTCGGCCTGCGGGCCCTCGACCGGCGGCAGGCCGGCCTTGGCCCAGTTGCCGGGCAGCACGTCGCCGACCTTGGCGGCCATCAGCGCGCCCAGCACGGCGGTGCCCAGGCTGCCGCCGACCTGCATCGCCGCCTGCTGCAGGCCACCGGCCACGCCGGACAGCTCCAGCGGCGCGTTGCCGACGATGACCTCGGTGGCGCCGACGATGACCGGGCTGATGCCCAGGCCCATCAGGACGAACCAGAGCGACATCACGCCGGTGCCGGAGCCGGTGTCCAGGGTGGACATGCCGAACATCGCGGCGGTGGTGATCAGCATGCCGGCCGTGATCGGGATCCGCGGGCCGAGCTTGCCGATCGCGATGCCGGCGATCGGCGAACCGACGATCATCATGCCGGTCATCGGCAGCAGGTGGACGCCGGCCTCGACCGGCTTCATCCCGTGCACGTTCTGCAGGTCGAAGGTCACGAAGAAGATCGCGCCGAAGAAGGCGAAGGCCATCAGCACCATCAGCAGCACGCCCGCCGACAGCGGGACGGAGCGGAACAGGCCGAGCGGGACCAGCGGCTCGCGCGCCTTGCCCTGCCAGAGCGCGAACAGCACCATCAGCAGCACCGCGCCGCCCAGGTACAGCAGCGTCCGGGTGTCGCCCCAGCCCCACTCGGGGGCCTTGATGATGCCGAAGACCAGCGCGAACATCCCGACCGAGAGCAGCACGATGCCGGGCACGTCGAAGGACCTGGCGGCGTTCTCGGCCCGGACGTCCTTGAGGATCCACAGGCCGAGCGCCAGCGCGATCAGGCCGACCGGGACGTTGATGAAGAACACCGACTCCCAGCTGACGTGCTCGACCAGCAGGCCGCCGACGATCGGGCCGGCCGCGGTGGAGGCGCCGATCACGCCGCCCCAGATGCCGATCGCCATGTTGAGCTTCTCGGCCGGGAAGGCCCCGCGCAGCAGGCCGAGCGCGGCGGGCTGGAGCAGCGCGCCGAAGAGGCCCTGCAGCACCCGGAAGGCGATCACGGTCTGGATGTTGCCGGCGAAGCCGATCGCGGCCGAGGTCGCGGCGAAGCCGACCGCGCCGACCAGGAAGGTGGTCTTGTGGCCGAACCGGTCGCCGATCTTGCCGGCCGTGATCAGGAAGACCGCCAGGGCGAGCAGGTAGCCGCTGGTGACCCACTGGATCTCGGAGGGCGCGGCCTTGAGCTTCTCCTGGATCACCGGGTTGGCGATGGCGACGATCGTGCCGTCCAGCGCGACCATCATCACGCCGACGGCGACGGTCAGCAGGGTCAGCCAGGGGTGCCCCTTGAGGCCGCCCCCGGACGGTGGCTTCGGCGGTGGCGGGGCGTCCGCCTCGGAGTTCTTGACGACGGACTGGCTCATCTGGGCCCTCCGGGGGCGTGGCTCGTTCGGAACGTGGTCGTGGCGCCCCGGCCCACCCGTCCCCACAGGTGCCCCGGCCCGACGGGCGCCACTCGCCGCAGATTATGTCAGCTGCTGACATTAGGCAAACAGTGACTTCTGGCCATTACTGACATTTGGCAGAACGCTAAGGTTGTGCTCCCACCCGCCCGACCCGCGCTCCGGAAGGCCCCCGCCATGGCCGCTCGCACCCCCCACGCCGCCACCGCCCCGGAGGACGCCGGACGGACACCCGGGCTGCGTGAGCGCAAGAAGCAGCAGACCCGGGACGCCCTGGTCCAGGCTGCCCACGAGCTCTTCCTCGGCCAGGGCTTCGCCCGGACCACCGTCGACGAGATCGCCTCCGCCGTCGACGTCTCCCAGCGCACCTTCTTCCGCTACTTCGCCAACAAGGACGAGGTCGCGCTCGCCGTCATGGCCGAGGCCGAGGACTACTTCATCGAGTGCCTGCGCCACCGCCCCGCCGAGGAGACCCCGCTCCAGGCCCTGCGCGCCTCGATCGTCAAGGCCTGGCGCGACCTCGGGAAGGCCCAGGCCACCGGCCCCGGCTCGATCACCAGCGCCCTCGAACTCATGCGGCTGATCGAGGACGCACCCACCCTCCTCGCCGCCCACCTGCGCCGGGTCACCGAACAGGAACGGATCGTCGTCCGGGTGCTCGCCGAACGCGAGGGACTGGACCCGCGCGAGGACCTGCGGCCCACCGTGCTCGCCGCCGTCTTCGGCAGCGTGCTGCGCGCCGCCCACCTGTCCTGGACGGCCGACCGCGAACCCGACGGCCCGGAGGGCATGATCGCGCTGATCGAGCGCCACTTCGACCAGCTCGGCCCCGCCCTGGCCGGCCACTGGCGCACCCCCGCGATCTGACCTCCCGTATGCCCGCTGCTCCCGCGGCAGTCCCGGCGTACCACCCCAGTACTACCCGGGATCCAGCCCTCGGTCCGACGCCGGCCACCGCGCCCACCCCTACCCTGGCGGGATGATCCAGCCGTCCCCCGGGCAGTCCCGCGGCCCGTCCCCGCGCACCCGGCTCGCCTCGTTGCTCGCGTCGTTGCTGCACCCGTCCACCGACCACACGCCGCTGCTGGCACAGGCCCGCCGGCCGTGGGTGCGCTACCTGCCGTACGCCGCCGCGCTCGCCGCGATCTCCTCGCTCCTGCCCAGCTCGATCAACGTGCTGTCACACGACTACGGCCTCAACGCCGGACTCGCCGCGGCGCTCTCGGTGGCCCAGACCGTCCCCCTGCTGCTGGCGCCCACCCGGCCGCTGGCCGCCTGGTGGATGGTCGGATCGGCGAACCTGCTGACCTCCGCACTGACGCTCACCACCGGCCAGAACACCTCCCCGGTCTGGCCCTGGCCCGCCACCGCCCTGATCGGTTACCTGCTGCTGATGCTGCCGCTCGCCCTCCGCGAGGAACGCCGGACCCTGGTCGCGGTCTGGCTGGCCACCGCCGGGTCGAGCCTCGCCTTCTCGGTGATCGGCGCGGTACGGGACTGGGGAGGCGACAACAGCCTGCTCGCGATCGCCCTGACCGGCGCCGTCCTGGTCCTCGGCGGCGCCCTGCGGGAACGCGCCGAGGCCCGCCGACTGCTCACCGAGCAGGAGCAGATCAGCGAGGTCGAACGCGAACGGCGCACCCTGCTGGAGGAACGCGCCCGGATCGCACGGGAGTTGCACGACGTGGTGGCCCACCACATGTCGGTGATCGCGGTGCAGGCGGCCAGCGCGCCGTACCGGATCCCCGACGTACCGGCCGAAGCCGCCGAGGAGTTCACCACGATCGCCGGCACCGCCCGCGAGTCGCTCGCCGAGATGCGCCGGCTGCTCGGCGTGCTGCGCAGCGAGGAGTCCGGCGGGGAGAAGGCCCCGCAGCCCGGGGTCGGCCAACTCGACCAGCTGGTCGAGACGGTGGGACGGGCCGGGGTGCCGGCCGAACTGAGCGTCGACGAGGGGCTGGTGGAGACGGTGCCGCAGGCCGTCGGCCTCTCCGCCTACCGGATCGTCCAGGAGGCGCTGGCCAACGTGGTGCGGCACGCCCCCGGCGCGCGGACCTGGGTCTCGCTCTCCTCCGGCTCCGGCTCCGGCTCCGACTCCGACTCCGGCTCCGGCTCTGCCTCCGACGGACCGGCCCTGCTGGTGACGGTGGTCAACGCGCCCCCGCCGGAGCGCACCGAGTCGCTGGAGGCCTCCGCCGAGGGCACCGGGCACGGCCTGGTGGGCATGCGCGAACGCGTCCGGCTGGTCGATGGCAGGCTGGACACCGGCCCGCTGCCGGACGGCGGCTTCAAGGTGGCCGCCGTCCTGCCCTTCGACCCCCTCGACACTCCCCGGGAGACCACCGCATGACCATTCGCGTGATCATCGTCGACGACCAGGCCATGGTGCGCGCCGGCTTCGCGGCCCTGCTCGGCGTCCAGAGCGACATCGACGTGGTCGGGGACGCGGCGGACGGCGCGCAGGCCCTGGAGGTCGTCGGCCGCACCCACCCGGACGTCGTGCTGATGGACGTCCGGATGCCCGTCATGGACGGTCTGGAGGCCGCCCGGCGGCTACTCGACCCGGCTGTGCCCGGCGCGCACCGCCCCAAGGTGCTGATGCTCACCACCTTCGACGTGGACGACTACGTGTACGAGGCGCTGCGCGCCGGGGCCAGCGGCTTCCTGCTCAAGGACGCCCCGCCCGCCGACCTGATCGCCGCCGTCCGGGTGGTCGCGGCCGGCGAGGCGCTGCTCGCCCCCTCGGTGACCCGACGGCTGATCGAGGACTTCGCCCGCACCCGCCCGGCCAAGCGCCGCGACCCCAAGGTGCGGCTCAACGGCCTGACCCCGCGCGAGACCGAGGTGCTGGAGCTGATCGCCCGCGGCCTGTCCAACCAGGAGATAGCCGCCCACCTGGTGCTCGCCGAACAGACCGTCAAGACCCACATCGGCCGCATCCTCGCCAAGCTCGACCTGCGCGACCGCGCCCAGGCGGTGGTGCTCGCCTACGAGTCGGGCCTGGTGACGCCAGGCCAGTAGGGGGGTTGTCCCCACCCCGGTGGCACCAGGTCAGTGCGGGGGAAATCCTCCTGATACCCCGGTAGCACCCGGCAGTTGGCCCCGCGGAGTGACGTCCGCGGGGCCGTCGCGTCCCTACCTTCCTCTCCGTCGCCAGTCGAACGGACGAGGGAGAGCAGGGACATGCGCAGATTTCGGGCCGGACGGACGATCGCCGCCGCCGCGGTGGCACTGGCCGCGGTGCTCGGCGCGGGCGGCTGGGCCGCCGACACCCAGACCCCCCTCACCGGACCGCCGCCCGGCACCGCCGCCTGGACGGCCGACACCTCGCTCGGCCTGCGACTGCCCGACCCGGCCACCGCCGCCCCGGCCCAAGTCGCCTCGTTCTTCGCCGAGTTGCCCCAGGACCAGCAGGACGCGCTGGCCGCCCGGCACCCGCTGGTGGTCGGCAACCTGGACGGCGCCCCGGTCGCCCTCCGCTACCGGGCCAACGCCCTGGCCCTCGCCGCCGAACGCACCCGCGAACTCGCCCGCGCCACCGACCCCTCCCTCACCCCGCAGGACCACGAGGCCGCCCGCACCCGCGCCGAGCGCTACCGCACCCTGCTGGACGGCGACCGGCAGATCCTCGCCTTCGACCCGCGCGGCCGCGGCCAGGTCGCCGAGGTGTACGGCGACCTGGCCACCGCCCGCCGCACCGCCGTGATCGTCCCCGGCTCGGACATCGACCTGCTCCGCTTCGACCGCACCGCCGACCCGTACGGCACTCCCGCCGGCATGGCCCGCGCCCTCCGCGCCGAGGAGCAGCAGCAGGCCGCCGACACGCAGACCGCCGTGATCGCCTGGGCCGGCTACACCACCCCGGTCGGCCTCGGCGTGGACGCCGCCACCGAGGACCTCGCCCGGGCCGGCGCCACCCGGCTGACCCGGCTGCTGGACGGACTCGCCGTCAGCACCCGCCCCGAGGCCCCGCCCACGGTGTTCTGCCACAGCTACGGCTCGGTGGTCTGCGGCCTGGCCCACCCCAGCCCGGCCCGGGCCTCCGGCCTCGTGGTGCTGGGCTCGCCCGGCATGGGCGTCGACTCGGCCGCCGACCTCGACCACGGCGTCCCGCTCTGGGCCACCGCCCGCAACGGCTCCGACTGGATCGGCGACGTGCCCAACGTCCGGCTGCTCGGCCTCGGCCACGGCGCCGACCCGACCGCCCCCGGCTTCGGCGCCCGCCCGCTGCCCGCCACCGGATCCCACGGCCACACCGGCTACTTCGCCCCCGGCACCGCCTCCCTCGCCGCCTACGCCGCCGTCGCCCTCGGCCGCAGCTGACCCCGCACCTCCCGGAAGGAGCACCGACATGGCCCACCCGCTCGCCACCCTGCGCCGCGCCGCCGAGAAGGTCGACGCGCAGACGCCCGCCACCCGCGACCGCGCCCTGGACGGACTGCGCGCCCTCGCCCTGCTCGCCGTCCCGGTCGGGCACTGGATGCTCGGCGGCTTCACCCTCTCCCCCGACGGCGCCCTGCACAACGCCAGCCCGCTCTCCTCGCTCGGCTTCTTCGCCCCGATCAGCTGGGGCCTCCAGATGCTCGGGGTGTTCTTCCTGGTCGGCGGCCACTCCTCGGTCCGCTCACTGGAACGGGCCCGGAACCGCGGTGAGACCTACGGCAGTTGGCTACGCAGCCGTTCGGTGCGACTGCTGCGCCCGGTGCTCGGGGTGACGGCGGTCTGGGCGCTGCTGGTCCCGCTGCTGCCCGCGCTCGGTGTGCCCGCGGACACCGTGCGCACCGGCGCGACGCTGGTGGTGCAGCCGCTCTGGTACATCGCCGTCTACCTGGGACTGACCGCGCTCACCCCGCTCTGCGTGGCCGCCGGGCGCCGGCTGGGCGGCTGGTCGGCGGGCCTGCTGGTGGTCTCGGTCGCCGCCGTCGACCTGCTGCGGTACGGGCCGTGGGCGCAGGCCGTGCCGTCCTGGGTGGCGCTGCTGAACATCCTGCCGGGGTGGCTGTTCGGCTACCAGCTGGGCGTGCTCTGGGCGCAGGGCCGGCTCGGCCGCCCGGCGGCCCGGGTGCTGCTGCTCGGCGGCGGTGCGCTGTTCGCGGTGCTGCTGCTGGTGTTCCACTACCCGGCCAGCATGGTCGGCGTGCCCGGGGCCGAGCGCACCAACTCGCACCCGCCGTCCCTGCTGGTGCTCGCCCTGGCGGCGTTCCAGTGCGGCGCCGCGATGCTGCTGCGGGAGCGGCTGGGCCGGCTGCTGACGGGCCGTCCGCTGCTGTGGCTGCCGGTGGTCGTGGTCAACCTGTCGGCGATGACGATCTTCTGCTGGCACCAGAGCGCGATGCTCGCGGTGGCGGTGCCGGGCGCGGCCGGGCTGGGCGCCGTCCCGGGGCTGACCACCGCACCGGACTCGCTCGGCTGGGTGGCCGCCCGGCTGGCGCTGCTTCCGCTGTTCGGGGTCGCCCTGGCGGCGATCGGGTGGTTCACCCGGCGGTTCGACGGGCCGTGGACGTCCTTCTCCCGGGCCGGGAAGGCGGTGGCCGGCACTGCGGCGGCGCTGTTCGCGGCGTACGCGCTCGGCGTGGTGTGAGCCTGCCGAAGCACCGGTGGAGCACCGGACGAAGGGGGCGTGGACCAGTCGGTCCACGCCCCCTTCGGGCAGTCTGCACACCCCTCACCCGAGGGTTGCAGCAGGGAAGTGCACCCGCATGCGAACCACCACGCACTGTGATGTCCTGTGACCGTCGGCGACCTTCGCAGGAGCGTGCCCGCCCCCCTCGGCCCGTCCGTCCGCATTCGACGACACCCCCAGCCACCCCCGCTCCTGAGGAGTCCCATGCCCATGCCCCCATCCCGCCCACAGTCGCCGCGGCCCCGGGCCCGCCGCCGGCTCGCGGGCACCGCCGTGGTCCTCGCGGTGACCGCCGGCACCCTGCTGAGCGCCGTCGCCCCGGCCGTCGCCCACGGCGGACCGGCCGCCCCGGGAGCCGACGACCTCGCCCCGCACGTCGACTCCCCCCGGGTGATGGCCGAACTGCGGCAGGACGAGGTCGCGGCACTCGGCCAGGAGCACGCCGAGGAGCACGCCCGGATGCGCGCCGCCATCCGCGGCATCGGCGACTACCCGCAGACCACCCGCACCAACCGGTACAACGCGCTGACGGCCTCCCAGGCCGACCACAACAAGGCCTTCGACCCGGCGGTGTTCGGCGCGTTCAGGCAGTACTTCGACTCCCCCGACTTCGGCGACCACGTCGCACTCCTCCCGACCGGCAAGGTGCTGCTCTTCTCCTTCGAACGGATCGAGACCAACCCGGAGAAGGAGCCCGCCCCCACCCAGACCACCGGCAAGGAGAACGCCGGCCGGGCGTTCCTCTGGGACCCGAGGAAGAACTACGGACCGGACGCGTTCAAGCAGGTCAACCCGCCGGTCGTCGACATGCCGGACGGCCTCGGCGAGAAGCGCCCGGCGCCGTTCTTCTGCTCCGGCCACTCCTTCCTGCCCAACGGCATGCTCGGCGTCTTCGGCGGCAACCTCGGCGGCAACGGCGGCACCGGCGCCAAGCTCTCGCTGATCTTCGACCCGTGGACGGAGACCTGGACCCGCAACCCCGACATGTCGGTCGGCCGCTGGTACCCCTCCGTGGTGACCGGCGCCGACGGCCGCCAGCTGATCATGTCCGGCCAGTCCGAACTCGGCTACGGCACCCCCACCCCGGTGGTCGAGCGCTTCCCCGCCAAGCCCTTCGCCGTCCCGGTGAGGAAGACCGACCTGCCCACCGACACCCCGGTGGACCGGTTCAAGGTGGACGCCCCGTTCACCACCGACTACCCGCACCTGTTCTCGCTCAACGACGGCAACGTCTACGGGTTCGGCCGCCAGCCCGCCGAGCAGTGGAAGTTCGACCCGGTCGTCGAGTCCCGCAGCGACCTGGCGGCCCGCCCCGACGGCCGCAAGCGCAACTACGGCTCCGCGGTGCTGCTCCCCAACGGCACCAACGGCCCGGACTCCGCGCTGATCCTCGGCGGCGACCGCGACAACCCGAGCACCCTGCGCTTCTCCAACGGCACCTGGACGGCCGAGAAGTCCCGCGCCTTCGGCCGCACCCAGGACGACACCATCCTGCTGCCCACCGGCCGGCTGATGACCGTCAACGGCGCCTACGACATCCGCGACTACGGCAACGGCCCGTACAACCCCAACGCGGACCTCAAGTACCGCCAGATCGAGCTGCGCGACGACCAGGGCAACTGGCAGCTCGGCCCGGTCCAGCGCCTCCCGCGCGGCTACCACTCCAACGCGGTCGTGCTGCCGGACGGACGCGTCCTGGTCACCGGCGACGAGCTCCAGCAGCTGGCCAACAACACGGACGTCAACCGCACGGTCAGCGGCATCCCCGGCACCGCGGGGCCGGTCACCATGAACGGCACCATCGAGATCTACGAGCCCGCCTACCTGCACCAGGGCAGCCGGCCCGACCTGGACGACGCGCCGACCGTGCCGATCGGCTACGACAAGAAGTTCACGGTCTCCAGCTCGACCTCGGACCAGGTGGTCAAGGCCGTCCTGCTCGCGCCGACCACCTCCACCCACTCGGTCAACACCAGCCAGCGGTACCTCGACCTGCGGATCACCAGCCAGGCCGGCAACCGGATCCAGTTGCAGGCCCCGCCGGACGCCAAGGCCGCGCCGCCCGGCTGGTACATGATCTTCCTCCTCGACGGCAAGGGCGTGCCGAGCGAGGCGAAGTGGATCCAGCTCACCCCGTCCGTCTGACCCCGCCCCCACCGAAAGGAACTCCCCACCCATGGCAACGGACCTGAGTCTGCGCGAGAGCGAAGAGATCCAGGGCGACATCCTCGCCGGCTTCAAGAAGGACAACGTCAGCATCCTCTTCCTCAAGTTCGAGGATGCGGCCAGGGCGCGCGACTGGCTCCGCAAGCTGACCCCGCAGATCTCCACCACCCGCGAAGTCGCCACGTTCAACGAGGCGTTCAGCGAAGCCAGGGCCGCGTCCGGCGGCGACGACCCCAAGTCGCTGACCGCCACCTGGCTCGGCATCAGCTTCACCTACGAGGGCCTGCTGATGCTCTCCGGCTCCGACCCGCTCCCGACGCTCCCGCAGGGCGACACCGGCCTGAAGGCGTTCAAGGAGGGCGCGGCCCGACGGGCCGGCGGGCTCGGCGACACCGGCGACAACTCCCCGGAGAACTGGCTCTTCGGCAACGGCAGGACGCAGTCCGTCCACGCCGTCCTGAAGATCTCCGCGGACACCGAGAAGGACCTGCAGGCGGCCGTCGAGGCCCAGCGGATCGCCGCCGCCGAATGCCGCGTCGTGATCGTCTACCAGCAGAACGCGAAGACCCTCCTGGGCAGCCGCCGCGGCAAGGAGCACTTCGGGTTCAAGGACGGCATCAGCGAGCCCGGCGTCAAGGGGTTCGACCGGCCCAGCCCGAGCGACCCGGAGCAGGTGGACGGCCACCCCGGCACCCGGATCATCCCGGCCGGCGAGTTCATCTGCGGCCTGGAGAACGACCAGTTCAGTTTCCCCAAGGACCAGTACCCGGCCTGGACGCACAACGGCTCCTTCCAGGTCGTCCGCCGGCTCGCCCAGGACGTCCCCGGCTGGTGGTCGCAGGTCGCGGTCAAGCTGGGGGAGCTCCGGACGGCCAAGGCCGTCCCGGACCACGCCACCACCGAGTGGCTGGCCGCTCGCATGGTCGGCCGCTGGCGCTCCGGCGCCCCGGTCTGCCACTTCCCGGACCGGGACGTCCCGAACAACCCGACCGCCGCCAAGGACAACGCCTTCGACTTCGCGGACGACCCGGAGGGCCTGGTCACCCCCCTCTGGTCGCACCTGCGCAAGACCGAGCCGCGCGCCGGCCTGCAGGAGAGCCCGGACAAGCCCCCGTTCCCGGCCAAGGACCTCAACGGCCGGCGGATCATCCGGCGCGGCACCCCGTACGGAGAACCCTTCGACCCGGCCTCCGAGGGCCCGGGCGGCCCCGACGACCCGCGCGGGCTGCTGTTCGTCTGTTACCAGGCGGACCTCAAGCGGCAGTTCGAGTTCATCCAGGCCAGCTGGATGGACCGGGCGAACTTCCCGCCCAACCGCAACTCGCAGGACACCACCCCGCCCGGGCACGCGAACCCCAGGCCCGTCCCCGGCCGGGACCCGGTCACCCAGAACTGCACCGACCCGGACACGGGCGAGGTCACCCCCGTCGACTACGAGAGCCGGGACACCGGCGGCCTGATCCGGCACACCCCGCTGAACTTCGCGCAGTTCGTCCAGACCACCGGCTCGGTGTACGCCTTCATGCCCTCCCTGAGCATCCTGCGCGGCCTCTGCGAGGGCCGGCTCGCCCCGGTCGGCGGGCAGACCGGCCAGAGCGGCACCCAGACCGGCGGCCAGACCGGGCAGATCGGCGGCCAGCCCCGGCCCCAGCCGGTGAAGGCCTACCCCTGCGACGAGTTCGTCTCCGTCCCGGACCAGTACCGCCGCGCCGGACAGAGCCAGTACTGGGCGTTCCACGGCGACCGCTGCCGACTGATCTCGATCGCCGACGGCACCGCCCACACCGACCGCAAGGTCGAGGACGACACCTGGCTGACCAGCTGGACCTGTCTGCGCGACGTCGGCCGGGTCGACTGCGTGCTGCCCGTACCCGACCAGCAGGACCCGGCCGGCAAGAGCGTGTACTGGGTGTTCCACAGCACCGCCGGCCGCCAGCAGTACCGGCTGGTCTCGATCACCTGCGGCGGCGGCCGGTACACCACGGCCCTCGAACGCTCCGACCGCGACCTCACCTACTGGGGCTCGCTCAGTGGCGTCGGCCAGGTGGACTGCTGGCTGCCCGTCCCGGACCAGCAGCGGGTCGGCGGCAAGAGCTGGTACTGGTGCTTCCACACCACCGGCGGCCGCCAGCAGTACCGGCTGATCTCGATCGCCGACGGCACCGCCCACACCGACGTGCGCGAGCGCACCGACCGCGAACTCTCCCAGTGGGGTTCGCTGAACGGCCTGAACCGGGTGGACTGCTTCCTGCCGGTCCCGGACTGCCAGCGGGTCGGCGGGAGCAGCGAGTACTGGGTGTTCAGCGGCCAGAACTACCGCCGGATCTCGATCGCCGACGGCAGCGGCCACCCGGACCGGCTGGTCTCCGGCGACCGCTCCTGCGACGCCTGGGCCTCGCTGTCCTGACGCAACACCGACACCCGGTCCGGCCGGACGCCGAAACCGCCCGACCGGGACGCCGGAGGAACACGCGCCCCCGGTGCGCCACGCGCACACCGGGGGCGCGTCGTCAGTGCCTTGCCCTAACCTGCCGCCATGGTGACGTTCGAGGAATTCCGCGCGATGGCCCTGGCCCTGCCCGAGGCCGCCCAGGAGCCGACCTGGGACATCGAGACGCTGCGGGTCCGCAGCCGGATCTTCGCGATGGGCGCCCCCGACGGGGACCGGGTCACCGTCAAGGCCTCTCCCGAGGACCAGGCCGAACTTCTCGCCGCCGAGCCCGAGGTGTTCTCCTCCGCCCCCTACGTCGGGCGGCACGGCTGGGTGAGCGTCCGGCTGAGCCTGGTCGACCCGGACGAGCTGCGCGACCTGGTCACCGAGGCCTGGCGGCGGACGGCACCGAAGCGGCTGGTCCGGGAGTTCGACGCCTGAGCGGCCCTCCGTTCGGGCCCTCGCCCGCGCCGCCGTCCGAACCACTGGGAGACGCCGGAAGGACACTCCCGGTTCATGTGATCCATCCCACAGTTTAGGCGTGCCCGGCGTGCCTCCCGGCCCCCTAGGCTTGCGCAGGGAAGTCAGCAGTCCTATCGCACCCTCCGGGCACCGCCCGTGAAACGGTGACAGGCCCCAAGGGAGTTGGTGCGGTGCGCAACCGTCGGCGCTGGAAGCGGGTACTGATCGGGGCGTTCGCGGGCTGTGCCGTGCTGGCCGACGCCGGCGCCTCGGCCGCAGCGGCCGCGGTCTCCTCCGAGCAACTGGCGATCTCCACGCCCCCGGCCGGCAGCGCCGCCTGGATCCAGGACCACTCCTTCGGCCGAACGCTGCCCGACCCGGCCACCACCACCCCGGCCGCCGCCGCCGAGTTCTTCGCCTCGCTCGCGCCCACCGAGCTCGACCGGCTGATCCAGGCGTACCCGCTGGTCGTCGGCAACTACGACGGCGCCCCGCTGGACCTGCGCTACCGCGCCAACCGGATCGCCCTGGCCGCCGAACGCGACAAGGCCCGCACCCGCGCCGCCGACCGGACGCTCGACTCCGACACCCGCGCGCTGGCCGTCTCCCGCGCCAACGACGTCGACCACCTGCTCGCCCCCGGTCGGCAGATCCTCGCCTTCGACCCGCGCGGCCGCGGCCTGGTCACCGAGGTGTGGGGCGACCTCGCCGACGCCGAACGGATCTCCGTCGTCGTCCCCGGCTCGGACGCCGACCTCGGCCACTTCGACCAGGCCGTCGACCCGCTGCGCTCCCCGGCCGGCATGGCCCGCGCCCTCCACGCCGAGGAGCAGCGCCAGTCCCCGGGCACCCGTACCGCCGTGGTGTCCTGGACCGGTTACGTCACCCCCTCCGGCCTCGGCCCGGACGCGGCCACCTCCCGGCTCGCCGACGTCGCCGCCCCCCGGCTGCAGCGGCTGCTCGCCGGGCTCAAGGAGACCACCCGCCCGGACGCGCCCCCGTCGCTGCTCTGCCACTCGTACGGCTCGGTGGTCTGCGGCACCGCCGCCCCCGAGATCCCGCGCGCGGCCGCCTCGCCGTCCGACACCTCCGGCATCACCGACATGATGGTCTTCGGCAGCCCCGGCATGGGCGTGCAGAGCACCGCCGAGCTGGGCACCGGCGTCCACGTCTGGGCCACCCGCAACCCCAGCGACTGGATCGGCAACGTGCCGTTCCTGGAGGTCGGCGGGCTCGGCCACGGCGCCGACCCGACCGCGAGCGGCTTCGGCTCCGAGCAGATCTCCTCGGCCCGCGCCGTCGGCCACACCGGCTACTTCACCGAGGGCACCGACAGCCTGCACAACTTCGCGGCGATCTCGCTCGGCCACTACCAGGACGTGATCCGGCCCAACTCCTAGGGCCGCCCAACTCCCGGGGCCGCCCAACTCCCGGGGCCGGACAGGCCCTACGGCCCCTGGTCCTGGTACAGCCGCAGCGCCTCCGCCGCCGCCCGGGCCAGCTCGCGCCGGGCGGCCGGCGGGGCCAGCACCTCCACGTCCGCGCCCAGCGCCAGCAGCGAGCGGACGGCGGCCGGCGCCGGGAAGGCCATCGCCACCTCCACCCAGTCCTCGGCCGGCCCGAGGACCGCCTCCGGCGGCGGCGCGGTGACCCGGCCGCCGTGGATCCGCAGGAACATGTCCAGCCGCCCGCGCCGGACCCGCACCCGGACCGGCACCTCCACCGGCAGCCGCTCCACCTGCTCGCGCAGCACCGCCCAGGCGTCGCCGAGCCCCACCCCGGCCCGGCGGCGCACCGCCTCCTCGGCGGTCTCCGCGGCCAGCACCCGGTCCGCCCGGAACAGCCGCGGCTCCCCGTGCAGATCGGCCACCAGGTACCAGACGCCCGCCTTGTTCACCAGCCCGTACGGGTCGACGGTGTACTCCACCGGCCCGGGCGCCCCGCCGTGCCGGTAGCGCAGCCGCAGCCGCCGGTCGGCGAAGACCGCGTACTGAAGCTCGCCCAGGTCCGGACCGGGCGCGCCACCCGGCGCGGCGCCCTGCATCCACCGGGCCGGGTCCACCAGGATCCGCTCGCTGGTCCGCTCGGCGGCCGGGCGGTGCGGGGCGGGCAGCGCCGCCATCACCTTGCGCAGCGCCGAGCCGAGCGCGCCGTCCAGCCCGAGGTCGCTGTGCGCGCCGCGGGCGGAGAGCACGAACAGCGCCTTGGCCTCGTCCGCGGTCAGCCCGGTGACGTCGGTGCGGTAGCCGGGCAGCAGGCCGATGCCGCCGTGCCGCCCGCGCTCGGTGAACACCGGCACCCCGGCGGCGGAGAGCGAGTCCACGTCCCGGTAGATGGTGCGGACGGACACCTCCAGCCGCTCGGCGAGTTCGGTGGCGGACACCCGGCCGCGGGTCTGGAGCAGCAGGAGGATCGAGAGCAGGCGGTCGGCCTTCATGGTCCAAGAATCCCAGCAATCCTGACGGCCGTTGTCAGGTTTTACTGGGAGATTGCGTTCCGAGCCCGAAGAACCGCCCGACACCAGGGAGTTGACCGCAGATGACCGCCGTCCAGGACGCCCGGCCGCAGTACCTGCTCGCCCTCGACCAGCTGGAGAAGCTGGTCGCCACGATCACCCCGGCCGACCTCGAACGGCCCACCCCCTGTACCGAGTTCACGCTGCGGCAGCTGCTGAACCACGTGGTCGGCGGCATCCACCGCTGCGCGTACCTGGGTGAGGGCGGCCGGTCCCAGGACATCGTGCCCGCCATCGAGGACCCGGGGGACGACGGCTGGCCGGCCGCGCTGGGCCGCGCCCGCGCCCGGGCGACCGCCGCCTGGGCGCAGGACGCCAAGCTCGGCCGCCCGACCGTCGCGCCCTGGGGCGAGGTGCCCGGCGCCATGGTGGTCGGCGGCTACGTGATGGAGGCGGTGACCCACAGCTGGGACATCGCGCAGGCCCTGGACAGCGGCTTCGCGCGGGACGACGCCCTGGCGCACACCGCACTGGCCATCGCCGAGGTCGTCCTGCCGCCCGAGAGCCGGGTCGAGGGCGTCCCCTTCGCCGAGGTGCAGCCGGTCGCCGAGGACGCCGACGTCCACGCCCGACTGGCCGCCTGGCTGGGCCGCACGAGCTGAGAGGCCAGGGGCAAGAGGCAAGGGGCAGGGCCCGGGAAGTCGCCGACTCCCCCGGGCCCGCCCGCCCCGCCGGCCGCTACTCCCGCCCGACCGAGGTGAAGGCCATGTCCGCGTAGCGGCCACCCCGCACCTGGCCCGAGACCGGCTCCAGCAGCGCCAGCTCCTCCGCCGTGAGCCGCAGGGTCGCCGCCGCGGTGTTCTCGGCGAGCCGGCTGCGCTTGCGGGTGCCCGGGATCGGCACGACGGTCAGCCCGTGCACCTCGGCCTGCTGGTGCACCCAGGCCAGCGCGACCTGGGCGAGCGACACCCCGCGCGCTGCCGCGATCTCCCGCAGCGGGGCGAGCAGTTCCGCGTTGGCCACCGCGTTGTCGCCGGTGAAGCGCGGCTGGGTCCGACGCACGTCGTCCGCCCCGAGGCGGTCGGCGTCCTGGAAGGAGCCGGTCAGGAAGCCCCGCCCGAGCGGCGAGTACGGCACGAAGGTGACGCCCAGCTCGGCCGCGGCCGGCACCGCCGAGCGCTCGACGTCGCGGGCGAACACCGACCACTCGGACTGCAGCGCGGCGATCGGGTGGATGGCGTGCGCCTCGCGCAGCTCGGCCCCGGTCACCTCGGACAGCCCGAGGTGGCGCACCTTGCCGGCCGCGACCAGCTCGGCCATGGCGCCGACCGAGTCGGCCAGCGGCACGGCCGGGTCGCGGCGGTGCATGTAGTAGAGGTCGATCTCGTCCACGCCGAGCCGGCGCAGCGAGGCGTCGACGGCGGCCCGGATGTACGCCGGGTCGTTGCTGATGCCCCGGTAGCCCGGGTCCTCCTCCTTGCGGACGAGCGCGAACTTGGTGGCGAGCACCACCTTGTCCCGGTTGGCCCGGACGAAGGGGCCGATGAACTCCTCGTTGCGGCCCAAGCCGTAGGCGTCAGCGGTGTCGAACAGGGTGACACCGGCCTCCAGGGCGGCGTCCAGGGTGGCGACGGCCTCGTCGGAGTCGGTCGGGCCGTAGAACTCGCTCATGCCCATGCAGCCGAGGCCCTGGACGCCCACCAGCGGGCCGCCGGTACCGAGTTCGACGGCGGGAAGGACTGGGTGAGTCATGCGCTCTGCTCCTCTTGGTGGTACTGGCGGTCGGCCGGGGCGCCGCCGCTCTCGGCGACCTTCCCGGCATAGAGATCGATCTTGTAGTCGAGGACGGCGAGGGTGGCCTGGAGGTCGACGATCCGCTGCAGGACCTCCTCGCGCTGGGCCACCAGCAGCCGGCGCCGCCCCTCGTAGGTCGTTTCGCCCTGGCGGGCCATGTCCACGTACTTGAGCATGTCGGCCACGGACATGCCGGTCAGCCGCAGCCGCCCCAGGAAGGCCAGTCGGTGCAGGTCGGCGTCGCAGTAGCGGCGCTGGCCGCCGGCCGCGCGGTCGACGGGGTCCAGCAGGCCGATCCGCTCGTACCAGCGCAGGGTGTGCGCGGTGAGCCCGCTCGCCACCGCGACCTCGCTGATGGTGTGCCGCGGGGTCCGGTCCGGATCACCGCCCGGCGCGCCGCCGTACACCTCGGAACAGCTGCGCAGGTCCGCCTCGATGCGTGCGGGTACGGCCATGGATCGTCTCCCCTGTCTCGTGCGACGGGAAAAACGCTACCGAGTTGGAGTGCACTCCAAGCAAGCCCGACCGGCCCGGCAGCCGGGTGCCCCCGCCACCACGTTCCCCGCTCCCGACTACAGTCGGGCCTCATGGAGAGCTTGCGTGTGATCGAGAACTGGCCGGTGCCGCACGCCGCGGCGGCCGTGGTCCGGGGGGCGGACGGCGCGCTGCTGGGGGCGCACGGGCCGCAGCAGCACCTGTTCCCGCTGGCCTCGGTGACCAAGCTGCTCACCTCGTACGCGGCGCTGGTCGCGGTCGAGGAGGGCGTCTTCGAGCTGGACGACCCGGCCGGCCCGCCCGGTGCGACCGTCCGCCACCTGCTGGCGCACACCTCCGGCCTGGGCTTCGACGAGGACCGGGTGTTCGCCGAGCCCGGCAACCGCCGGCTCTACTCCAACGCGGGCTTCGACGCGCTGGCGCGGGCGCTGTCCGAGGCCGCCGGGATCGAGTTCTCCCGCTACGTCGCCGAGGCGGTGTTCGAGCCGCTGGGCATGGCCGACACCCTGATCAACACCGCGCACAAGTCCCCGGCCGGCGCCGGCGGCCTGTCCACGGTCGCCGACCTCGCCCGGTTCGCCGCCGAGCTCCAGGCGCCCAAGCTGCTGGCCCCGTCCACCGTCCGGCAGGCCACCCGCGAGGTCGCCTTCCCCGGCACCGGCGGCGTGCTGCCCGGCTACGGCCACCAGCGCCCGAACGACTGGGGCCTCGGCTTCGAGATCCGCGACGGCAAGAGCCCGCACTGGACCGGCGCCGGCAACTCCCCCGCCACCTTCGGCCACTTCGGCCAGTCCGGCACCTTCCTCTGGGTCGACCCGGAGGTGGGCGCGGCCTGCATCGCGCTCACCGACCGGGACTTCGGCCCTTGGTCCGTCGAGGCCTGGCCCGCCTTCTCCGACGCGGTGCTCGCCGAACTGAAGCGTTAGCCGGACACCCGCTAGCCGTACGAGACCGGCGAGTGCATCTCCCAGAGCAGGAGCTGCGCGCCGGTCTCGCCCGCCGACGGGTCGGCGAAGGCCTCGCCGGTGATCCGCACGCTGTCGCCCGGGGCCATCGAGCGGCCGCCGCCCTTGGGCCCCGGGACGGTCCGGTAGCCCAGCGAGCCGGCCGTCAGGTGCGCGTACCGCCAGGGCGCCGCGGGCAGTTCGGGCAGCGGCTGCCACGGCCCGGCGGTCACCAGCCAGAGCGCGGCGTCGCGGCGGCGCAGCCGCAGGGCGTCGGTCCCGGCGTCGCGCGCCAGCCCGGAGGCGAGCAGCGTCAACGCGCCGTCCGCCGGTTCCACCCTGCGCAGCCCGTACACCGGGTCCGCGTCGAACTCGTCCGGCTGGAGCCACATCTGGACGAAGCGGACCGGGCCGGTGGCGCCGCCGACGTTGCGCTCGGTGTGGGTGACGCCGGAGCCGGAGCCGAGGTGCTGGACCATCCCCTGCCGGACCACCCCGCTGTGGCCGTGCGAGTCCCGGTGGGCCAGCGCGCCCTCCAGCACCCAGGTGAGGATCTCGGTGTCCCGGTGCTTGTGCTCCTCGAACCCCGCGCCGGGGGCGAGGAGTTCCTCGTTGCACGCGAGCAGCGCGCCGAAGTGGGTGTTCTTCGGGTCGTAGTGGCCGGAGAAGGAGAAGGCGTGTCGGGTCTCGATGCCCTCGGCCGGGGTGGAGCGGTAGCGCTCGGCGGCGCGGCGCAGGTCGGCACGGGGGCGGTCAGCGGCGTCGGTCACGCACCCACCGTAGTCGGCGGTGTGACCCTTGCCACCGACCGCTCCGCCCGGGGTGTGCACGAGCAGTCACTCGGGTGAGGCAGTCTTGTCCTTGTGCCAGCCGCTTCCGCGAACTCCCAGAGCGAACCCAGTCCCGTACCCGAACCGACCGGGAAGGGCCCGGTTCCCCGGTCGGGCCGTGACCGTCCCGGCCGCGCGGCGCCCCGCCTGACGGCGCAGGAGCGCAGAACCGCCGCCGAGCGCGCCGAGCGCCGGGCGGCGACGCTCAAGCGGCTGGAGAAGTCCTCGGGCAAGCTGGCCACCGCCGCGATCTCGCGGATGGACGACCAGCTCGGCTGGTACCGGCGGATGCCGCCGGAGCACCGGTCCTGGATCGGCCTGGTCGCCCAGGCCGGTATCGCCGCCTTCACCGAGTGGTACCGCCACCCGGAGTCCGCGAAGGCGATCTCCACCGACGTCTTCGGCACCGCCCCGCGCGAGCTGACCAGGGCGATCACCCTGCGTCAGACCGTGGAGCTGATCCGCACCACGATCGAGGTGATGGAGGAGGCCATCGAGGAGGTGGCCGCCCCCGGCGACGAGGCGGACATGCGCGAGTCGGTGCTGGTCTACGCCCGGGAGATCGCCTTCGCCACCGCCCAGGTGTACGCCCAGGCGGCCGAGGCGCGCGGCGCCTGGGACGCCCGGCTGGAGGCGTTGGTGGTCAACTCCCTGCTGTCCGGCGACGCCGACGAGGGCGTGCTCTCGCGCGCCGCGGCGCTCGGCTGGGGCCAGCCCAGCCAGATCCGGGTGGTGATGGGCAGCGCGCCGGACGGCGACAGCGAGCTGGTGGTGGAGGCGATCCGCCGGGCCGCCCGGTACGCCAAGCTGCACGTGCTGACCGGGGTGCTGGGCAAGCGCCTGGTGGTGGTGGTCGGCGGCGAGAAGGAGCCGGTGCAGGCGGCCAGGGCGCTGATCGGCCAGTTCGCGCCGGGCCCGGTGGTGGTCGGCCCGACCGTGCCCGACCTGCTCTCCGCGACCCGCTCGGCGCACGCCGCCGCGGCCGGCCTGCGGGCCTGCGCGGCCTGGCCGGACGCCCCGCGCCCGGTGCTGGCCGACGACCTGCTGCCCGAGCGCGCACTCGCCGGGGACCAGGCCGCCCGCCGTCAGCTGGTGGAGGAGATCTACACACCGCTGGACGAGGCGGGCTCGGCGCTCCTGGAGACGCTGAGTGTCTACCTGGAGCAGGCCTCCTCGCTGGAGGGGGCGGCGCGGATGCTCTTCGTCCACCCCAACACGGTGCGCTACCGGCTCCGACGTGTGACCGACGTCACGGGGTACGCCCCCTCCGATGTACGTTCGGCGTTCACGCTGCGGATCGCACTGGCCCTCGGCCGGCTGACGGACGCCGGAGAGCCCGGCTGAGCCGGAGTGTAGGGACCATACAATCCCGGATGGTTTTCTTCGTTACCGTCGCCTACCCGCCCCTGGGCGCCTGGCGAGAGAGGGTTGAACCGTGCTCGTAATCGTCGCCCCTGGACAGGGTGCCCAGTCCCCCGGTTTCCTCAGCCCCTGGCTTGAGCTGGACGGTGTCGCCGACCGCCTTCGCGCCTGGTCGGAGGTCGCCGGGCTCGACCTGGTGCACGCCGGCACCGAGGCGTCCGCCGAGGAGATCAAGGACACCGCCGTCGCCCAGCCGCTGCTGGTCGCGGCCGGCCTGGTGACCGCCCGTGCGCTCTTCCCGGACGAGGACCTGGCCCGCAAGCAGGTCGGTGCCGTGGCCGGTCACAGCGTCGGCGAGATCACCGCCGCCGCCGGTGCCGGGGTGCTCAGCGCCCACGACGCGCTGACCTTCGTCCGTGAGCGCGGCCGGGCGATGGCCGCGGCCGCCGCCGTCACCGAGACCGGCATGATCGCCGTGCTCGGCGGCGACCCGGAGACCGTCGCCGCGAAGCTGGCCGAACACGGCCTGACCGCGGCCAACAACAACGGCGGCGGCCAGATCGTCGCCGCCGGCACGCTGGCCCAGCTGGAGGCGCTGAAGGCGGACCCGCCGGCCGGCGCCAAGCTGATCGCCCTGAAGGTGGCCGGCGCGTTCCACACGGAGCACATGGCCCCGGGTGTCGAGCGGCTGGCCGAGCTGGCCCCGACCCTGACCGCGGCCGACCCGCAGGTCCGGTACGTCTCCAACAAGGACGGCGGGGTCGTGGACTCCGGCGCCGAGGTGCTGGCGCGCCTGGTGTCGCAGGTCTCCAACCCGGTCCGCTGGGACCTGTGCATGGAGACCCTCGGCCGACTGGGCGCGACGGCCGTGATCGAGCTGTCCCCCGCGGGCACCCTCACCGCACTGCTCAAGCGCAACCTCAAGGGTGTGGCCACGCTCGCCCTCAAGACCCCCGCCGACCTGGACAAGGCCCGCGAGCTCGTCGCCGAGCACGGCGGTCAGGAGCAGGAGACCACCGCATGACCAAGCCCCAGATCCGTCCCGCCACGGGCGCGCAGTACTCGCGCATCCACGGCGTCGGCGGCTACCGCCCGGTCCGGGTGATCCCCAACTCCGAGGTCCTGGAGTGGATCGACTCGTCGGACGAGTGGATCCGCACCCGCAGCGGGATCGCCGCGCGCCGCTGGGCCGGCCCGGAGGAGTCCGTCGCCGAGATGTCGGTGCAGGCCGCCGGCAAGGCCATCGCGCAGGCCGGGATCGCCCCCGAGCAGATCGGCGGCGTGATCGTCGCGACGGTCTCGCACCTCAAGCAGACCCCGGCGATCGCCACCGAGATCGCCGAGCGGCTCGGCTGCGGCAACGCCCCGGCCTTCGACATCTCGGCCGCCTGCGCCGGCTTCGGCTACGGCCTGGGCCTGGCCGACGGCATGATCCGCGGCGGCAACGCCGAGTACGTGCTGGTGATCGGTGTCGAGCGGCTCAGCGACCTGACCGACAAGTCGGACCGCTCGACCGCCTTCATCTTCGGCGACGGCGCCGGCGCCGCGATCGTCGGCCCGTCCGACACTCCCGGCATCGGCAAGCTGATCTGGGGTTCGGACGGCTCGCAGGCCGACGTCATCACCCAGACAGCGGCCTGGGACACCGCCTTCGCCAAGTCCGACGCCGTCAACGGCCCGGGCGAGGAGACGAAGTGGCCGTACCTGCGGATGGACGGCCAGCCGGTCTTCCGCTGGGCGGTCTGGGAGATGGCCAAGGTCGCCCAGCAGGCGCTGGACGCCGCCGGGGTGACCGCCGACCAGCTCGGCGCGTTCATCCCGCACCAGGCCAACATGCGGATCACCGACGCCATGATCAAGGCGCTGAAGCTGCCGGAGTCGGTGCCGGTCGCCCGCGACATCGCGGAGACCGGCAACACCTCCGCGGCCTCCATCCCGCTGGCGATGGAACGCATGTTGGAGACCGGCGAGGCCCACAGCGGCGACCTGGCGCTGATCATCGGGTTCGGGGCGGGTCTCGTGTACGCCGCGGCAGTCGTTACGCTCCCCTAGGCGCGTTTCGCCCACTGATCCACAAGCCTGTGTCCGGCCGCCGGCCGGACACGTTCAACACTGAAGAGGAGCAGCCAGTATGGCTACCAAGGACGAGGTTCTGGAAGGTCTCGCCGAGATCGTCAACGAGATCGCCGGTATCCCGACCGAGGATGTCGCGGTCGACAAGTCCTTCACCGATGACCTGGACGTCGACTCGCTGTCCATGGTCGAGGTCGTCGTGGCCGCCGAGGAGCGCTTCGACGTCAAGATCCCGGACGACGAGGTCAAGAACCTGAAGACGGTCGGCGACGCGGTGGACTACATCCTCGCCAACGCCTGAGCGATCGACTCGTTCGATTCGGCCAGTCCGTCCGGCGTCCCGCACGCCTCCGACGGCTGACCTGTCGGCCCGACTCCTGCGAGCCGGGCCGACCAGCCGGCCGGGACGCCCCACCGGGGCGCCCGGCCGGGCCCTTCCTCGGCTCCCGCCGACCCCCCGCACACGTGAGAGAAGAAGAAACCAGTGACCGCTGAAAATCGCACCGTGGTCGTCACGGGTATCGGCGCCTTCACGCCGCTGGGCGCCGACGCCGCCGGCACCTGGGAGAACCTGGTCGCCGGTAAGTCCGGTGTGGCGGCCCTGACCGAGGAGTGGGCCGAGGAACTGCCGGTTCGGATCGCGGCGCGCACCGCCGTCGAGCCCGGCGAGATCCTGCCCCGCCCGCTGGCCCGCAAGCTGGACCGCTCGGCGCAGTTCGCCGTGATCGCCGCCCGCGAGGCCTGGGCCGACGCCGGCTACGAGACCCCCGCCACCGACGAGTCCTCCAAGCTCGCCCCCGAGCGCCTGGGCACCGTCATCGCCTCCGGCATCGGCGGCGTGACCACCCTCCTCGACCAGTACGACGTGCTGAAGGAGAAGGGCGCCCGCAAGGTCTCCCCGCACACCGTCCCGATGCTGATGCCCAACTCCCCGGCGGCCAACGTCGGCCTGGAGGTCGGCGCCCGCGCGGGTGTGCACACCCCCGTCTCCGCCTGTGCCTCCGGCGCCGAGGCGATCGGCTACGCGATCGAGATGATCCGCACCGGCCGCGCCGACGTCGTGGTGGCCGGCGGCACCGAGGCGGCGATCCACCCGCTGCCGATCGCCGCGTTCGCCAGCATGATGGCGATGTCCAAGAACAACGACGACCCCGAGCACGCCTCGCGCCCGTACGACAAGGCCCGTGACGGCTTCGTCCTGGGCGAGGGCGCCGGCGTGGTGGTCCTGGAGTCGATCGAGCACGCGGAGGCCCGCGGCGCCCGGATCTACTGCGAGGCCGTGGGCCAGGGCCTGTCCTCGGACGCCCACCACATCGCCCAGCCCGAGCCCACCGGCGCCGGCGTGGCCCGCGCGCTGGCCGACCTGTTCGAGCGCAACGAGCTGGACAAGGCCGAGATCGTGCACGTCAACGCGCACGCCACCTCGACCCCGCAGGGTGACACCGCCGAGCTGAAGGCGCTCCGCAAGGAGCTCGGCGACGACCTCGACCACATTGCCATCTCGGCCACCAAGTCGATGACCGGCCACCTGCTGGGCGGCGCCGGCGGCATCGAGACCGTCGCCACCGTGCTGGCCCTGCACCACCGTCTCGCCCCGCCGACCATCAACGTCGACGACCTGGACGACGACGTGGACGCGGACATCGTGCGCGGCGAGGCCCGCAAGCTGCCCGAGGGCCGGATCGCGGCGCTGAACAACTCGTTCGGCTTCGGCGGCCACAACGTGGTGCTGGCCTTCCGCACCCGCTGACGCACACACGACGGAGGGGCCGACGCTCGCGCAGAGCGTCGGCCCCTCCGTCGTTCCCGCTTCTCTCAGACCACCTGGTGCAGCCAGCGCACCGGGGCGCCCTCGCCCGCGTACCGGAACGGCTCCAGCTCGTCGTCCCAGGGCTTGCCGAGCAGCCGGGCGATCTCGGCCTCCAGGTCGGCGCCCTCGCTACGGGCGCGCAGCAGGACGGCGCGCAACCGGTCCTCGGGGATCAGGATGTCGCCGTGGATGCCCGTGACGGCGTGGAAGATGCCGAGGGTGGGCGTGCTGCTGTAGCGCTCCCCCTCCGCCGTGGCGCAGGGTTCGCTGGTCACCTCGTACCGCATCAGCTGCCAGCCGCGCAGCGCGGAGGCGAGCTTCGAGGCCGTGCCGGGCTCCCCCTGCCAGGAGAGCTCCGCACGCCAATGTCCGGGTGCGGCCGGCTGGCGGATCCAGTCCAGGCTCACCCGCACACCGAGCACCCCCGCGACGGCCCACTCGACGTGCGGGCACAGCGCGCGGGGCGCGGAGTGGATGTAGAGAACTCCACGTGTCGTCACCGGGACCTCCAGGCTGTGGACGAGGGTCGCCTTCCCCAGCTGCCTCGTGCCTGCAGTTGATCCACAGTTACCCACGTTAGCCGACATTAAGTCACTAAATTGAGCAAAACGGACAGGCTTTCGCTCAATGCTAGTCGAATCCTCAACGAGGTCTACCCCTCGGCCGGATCTCTCCCCCGAACGGCCCCATCGCCGGGCGGGACCACCGTACCGCGCCGTCCGGCGGGATGGCTGACGCACTTTCGGATCCGGCCGGAATGCGGTAGTGCGGCGCGGCCCCCTGCGCCCGACTGCGAACCTTCCCGACAGGAACGCCCCGCCGCCCGGACGGGGCGGCGGGGCGGGCAGGTCAGCTCGCCGACGAGGCGTCAGCCCTCCAGGCGGACGACCATCTTGCCGGTGTTGACGCCGCGCAGCAGGTCGAGGAAGGCCTCGGCGGCGTTCTCGAAGCCGTCCACCACGGTCTCCTCGTGGCGCAGTTCGCCGGACTTCAGCCAGCCGGCCACCTCGGCGACGAACTGCGGCTGAAGCGCGGCGTGGTCGGCGACCAGCATGCCCTCCAGGCGCAGCCGCTTGCCGATGGCGAGCGCGAGGTTGCGCGGGGCGGCGGGCGCGCTGGTCTCGTTGTACTGGGCGATCGCGCCGCAGAGCACCGCGCGGCCGTGCACGCCGAGGGCGCCGATCGCGGCCTCCAGGTGGTCGCCGCCGACGTTGTCGAAGTAGAGGTCGATGCCGTCCGGGGCGGCCTCGGCGAGCTGCTCGCGGACCGGGGCGTCCTTGTAGTTGAAGGCCGCGTCGAAGCCGTACTCGTCAACGAGCTTGGCGACCTTGTCCGCCGAGCCGGCCGAACCGACCACCAGGGAGGCACCCTTGAGCCGGGCGATCTGGCCGACCATCGATCCGACCGCGCCGGCCGCGCCGGAGACGAAGACCTTGTCGCCCTCCTTGAGGCCGCCGACGGCGAGCAGGCCGGCGTAGGCGGTCAGGCCGGTCATCCCGAGCACGCCGAGGTAGGCGGACAGCGGGGCGGCGGCCGGGTCGACCTTGACCGCGCGCTTGGCGTCCAGGGTCGCGTACTCGCGCCAGCCGAGCCCGTGCAGCACGGCGTCGCCGGGGGCGAAGCCCTCGGCCTCCGAGGCCACCACGTAGCCGACCGCGCCGCCGTCCATGGGCTTGCCGAGCTGGAACGGCGGGACGTACGAGGGGACGTCGTTCATCCGGCCGCGCATGTACGGGTCCACCGAGAGGTAGGCGTTGCGGACCAGGATCTCGCCCGGGCCCGGGGTCCGGACCGGGGCCTCGACCAGGGCGAAGTCGGTCGGCACCGGCCAGCCCTGCGGACGGGCGGCGAGGTGCCATTCACGGGCGGTGGCGGGGACGGCCTGCTCTGCCATGGCGCTGCTCCTTGCGGTTCAGGTGCATGAAAGGTTGAGAAACTTAAGTAACGATGGACATGAAAGGTTCACCTTGTCAACTTTTCAGGTAGACTCTGGACCATGGACACCCAGCCGGCCCCGGACGCCACGCCGCAGTCCGACGAGATCACCCGCGAGGTCGTCGACCTGATGGCCAACCTGGTCGCGCTCTTCCACCGCGAGTACGAGGAGGCCGCCGCCGCCCGCTCGCTCACCGGAGCCCAGGCCAAGGTCCTCGCCCTGTTGCGGCGCGGACCGATGCCGATGCGCCAGATCGCCCAGACGCTCAGCTGCGAACCGTCCAACATCACCGGCATCGTCGACCGGCTGGAGTCCCGCGGCTTCGTCACCCGCGAGGCCGACCGGCAGGACCGCCGGGTCAAGCTGGTCGCCGCCACCGACACCGGCGCGGCCGCCTCCGAGGAGCTGCGCGAGTCGCTGAACTTCGCCCGCGAGCCGCTGGCCGCGCTCGGCCAGGACGAGCGGACGGTCCTGCGCGACCTGCTCCAGCGGATGCTCATGGGTGCCTCCGGCCCCGGGGCGTGACCAGCATCACAGGCCTCCGAAGCGATCCGTTCGCCCATCGGGGGTAACCGAACGGCCTTCCGGAACGTCTAACGTTCGAACATCGAACGCGAGACACCTGAAACGGGGGGCACGGAGGATGAGCACCAGCACGCGCCGGCGCCGCTACCTGCGGACCGCGATCGGCCTGGCCGCCGTGCTGGTGCTGTCGGTGGTGGGAGCCGGCGCCTGGTTCTACCACCGGCTGGACAACAACATCACCACCTTCGATGCGGGCGGCGTCGCCACCGAGCGCCCGCCCGCGCCGGTCCCGGCCACCCCCGGTGCCCAGGTGCCGGTCAACGTGCTGCTGCTCGGCTCCGACACCCGCGACGACGGCAACGACTCGCTGGGCGGCGGCGGCGAGGGGGTCGGCCACTCGGACACCGCGATCGTGGTGCACGTCTACGCCGACCACAAGCACGCCGTCGGCGTCTCCGTCCCCCGCGACACCCTGGTCACCATCCCGTCCTGCAAGCTGCAGAACGGGACCTGGACGACCCCGAAGAACGACCAGATGTTCAACTCCGCCTTCACCGTGGGCGAGTACCCCAAGGGCAACCCGGCCTGCACCCAGAACACCGTGGAGAAGCTCACCGGGCTGCGGATCGACCACACCGTGGTGGTCGACTTCAAGGGCGCGGCCGCGATGGCCGACGCGGTGGGCGGCGTGGAGGCCTGCGTGCCCAACGACGTCAACCAGTACGGCATCCACCTCAAGAAGGGCCTGCAGAAGCTCTCCGGGCAGTCCGCGGTGGACTACCTCCGAGCGCGCCACGGCATCGGCGACAACTCCGACATAGGCCGGATGAAGCGCCAGCAGGCCTTCCTCTCCTCGATGATCAAGAAGGTCCAGAGCCAGGGCTTCTCGCTGCCCACCCTGCTGCCGCTGGCCGACGCCGCCACCAAGTCGCTCACCGTGGACGAGGGGCTCGGCACCGCGATGAAGCTGGTGGACTTCGCCCGCTCGGTCCAGGACATCAAGCTCTCCGACATCACCTTCGTCACCGCGCCCTGGCGCTTCGCAGGCGACCGCGTGCGGCTGGTCCAGCCGGACGCCGACGCCCTCTGGAAGCTGCTGCGCGAGGACCGCACCCTGGACGGGCAGAGCACCGCCGGGACGGGCCAGGTCACCTCCTCCCCCACCGCCGACCCGGGCGCCCCCACCGGCGCCGGCACCCCGCTGGCGCCCGAGCAGGCCGCAGCCCCGATCACCGTGGTGAACGGGGTCGGCACCGCCGGCCTGGCGGGCTCCGGCGCGGAGACGCTCAAGGCGCGCGGCTTCACCAACGTCGCCCTCGGCGCCAACGAGCCGGGGCACCCGACCTCCCGGATCGGCTACGACCCCGCGCTGAAGGCCGCCGCCGACCAGGTGGTGGCCCTCTTCCCCGGCGCCCAGGCGGTGGAGGAGCCCGGCTCGGGCACGATCACCGTCACCCTCGGCGCCGACTACCGCGCGGCGGGCACCCGGATCGACTCGGTCTCCGCCGCCAGCCCCGCACCCGGCGCCACCCCCGACGCAGCGGCCACCCCCGGCACCCCGCCCGGCACCCCGTCGCCCGGTGTCCCGACCGGCATAGCGGAGAACACCCGCAACGCCGACACCGATCCCTGCGCCAACCTGACCTTCGGCTGAGCCGCCAGGGCCTGCCCTAGGGCCTGTCCGGCGGATCTTGTCGGATCAGCGCGCGGCTCCCCCAGCCTTCGGCCGGGAGGTACCCCCACTTCGCGCCCGTCTGGGCGTGCGCCCGAATCGCCCTCGTACTGGGTGTACTTGGACGATTCGGGCGTGCGTCCAGGCGGGATGATCCGGCGTCGTGCGCCCGGCAAGATCCGCCGGACAGGCCCTAAGGGGTGGCCGGGTCGGGATCCGGCACCCCGGTGACCACGGCGGTGAGGCGGGTGCCGCGCGGGAAGGCGCCCGCCGTCGCCAGGTCGGCCAGCGCGGCGAGCAGCTTGGCGACGTAACGGCGCTCCAGCGGGACGCCGTGGCGGTGCTCGAACCGCTCGGCGAAGCCGGCCAGCCCGGCCGGGACCTTCCCGTAGCCGCCGCCGTGGTGCCCGTGGTCGATCCGCCAGTTGCCGAACTCGCGCCCGTAGGCAGCCCGTTGGAGCCGGGCCACCTCCGCCTCCAGGTACCCCTCGCCTCCGCGCAGCACGGCCACCCCGAGCGCCCGCGCGCCCGGCGGCAGGCCCGCCGCGATGCCGGCCAGGGTGCCGCCGGTGCCGACCGGGCAGCAGACCACGTCGCGCTCGCCCAGGTCGGGTAGTTCCGCCGGGATCGCGGCCGCGCCGACCGCGGCCAGGGCGTTGGAGCCGCCCTCCGGGAGCACCAGGCAGGGCCCCCAGCGGCGCTGCACGTCCCCGTCCGTACCGTGGTCGCCGCCGGCCCGGCCGGTGGCCTCCCGGTAGGCGGCCCGGGTCAGGAACTCCAGCCGCATCCCGGCCGCCTCGGCGGCCCGCAGCGACCAGTTGCGCGGCCGGTCGGCCAGTTCCTCGCCGCGGACCAGCCCGACGCTCTCCAGCCCCAGCGCCCCGGCGGCGGCCGCGACGGCCCGCAGGTGGGTCGAGTACGCCCCGCCGAAGGTCAGCAGCCGGGTGTGGCCCTGTTCGACGGCGGCGGCCAGGTTGGGCGCCAGCTTGCGCCACTTGTTGCCGGGGACGGTCGGGTGCAGCAGGTCGTCCCGCTTCAGCCGCAGCTGCACCCCGGCCCGGGCGAACACCTCGTCGGTGCAGTCCGTCAGCGGGGTGGGCAGCAGGGCGGGTTCGAGCATCCGGCCAGCTTACGGGTCGTGCACGGCCGCAAACGGCCGCGAGCCCGGCCACCGGGGAGGCGGCCGGGCTCGCAGGGAGGGGGCGGCTCAGCCCCCGGCCGAGCCGTCGGAGCGCTTGGCGTTGACGGCCCGGCGCAGCGCCCGCGGGACGGGGCCGGCGGCCGGGGCCAGCTTGTCGATCCGGGCGCGGAACTCGCGCCGTCGGCGCCAGGTCAGGACCGTCCCCAGCTGGGCCGCGTCGACCAGGGCGACCAGGGCGGCATCCGCCGGGTCGATCCGGCTGAACGGGCCGGTCAGCGCCGAACCGACCGAGGCCACCAGCGACTTGCGCAGCCCGGGCTCCCGCAGGGTGACCCGGTCGCACGGGAACAGTCCGAGCACCCGGCGCTGCTCGATCCGGATCCGGCCGGCCGCCGCCAGGCCGTCCCGGACCACGCGGGCGGCGCGGGCCGTCGGGCCGCGCCTGCGGCCGATCCAGCTCTGCCAGCTGTGCCGCCGCTCCTGCCGGATCTGTTCCAGCAGCGCGGCGGTGAGCGGGTCGAGGCCGTCGGTCGGGCCACCGTCGACGGCGGCCGGGTGGCGGCCGTCCTCGCGGATCAGTCCGCGCCGCAGGAGTTCGGCGAGCGCCGCCGCGCGGACCACCAGGTCGAGCCGGTCGGTGGCGGTGACTCGCTCGCGGTGCGGGTCGTAGGCGAGCAGGTACAGCTTCTCGGGGAGGGTGGCGGGCTGGTCCATGTCGGTCTCCGAAGGGGTCCTCGTGTGCCCGGGCCGCCGGTCAGCTCTCTGCGGAGCCGCCGTCCTCCGGGCTCTCCTTGGGCGGGCGTCCGCGCCGGGGAAGCCGGGTCGCGCCGCTGGGCATCCGGCCCGCGTCGCCGAGGGCGCGGCGGAGCAGGAACTCGATCTGCGCGTTGGTGCTGCGCAGTTCGTCCGCGGCCCACCTGGCGAGTGCGTCGTGAACTGAAGGGTCCAGTCGCAACAGGATCTTCTTCCGTTCCGTCGCCACTGCCGCGCCTTACTGGTAGAGGGAGCCCGTGTTGACGACGGGCTGGGTGCCGCGGTCGCCGCAGAGCACCACCAGGAGGTTGCTGACCATGGCGGCCTTGCGCTCCTCGTCCAGCTCCACCACGTCGCGCTCGGCGAGGCGGTCCAGCGCCTCCTCGACCATACCGACGGCGCCCTCGACGATCAGCCTGCGCGCCGCGACCACGGCCCCGGCCTGCTGGCGCTGGAGCATCACCTGGGCGACCTCCGGCGCGTAGGCGAGCCTGGTGATCCGGGACTCGACGACCCGCACGCCGGCCGAGGCGACCCGTTCGGCGATCTCGGCGGAGAGCTTGCGGGCGATCTCGTCCGCGCCGTCGCGCAGCGACAACTGGCCCTCGTGGTGGGCGTCGTACGGGTAGCTGCTGGCGATGTGCCGGACGGCCGTCTCGGTCTGGATGGCGACGAAGTCGGTGTAGTCGTCGACCTCGAAGACCGCCATCGCGGTGTCCTCGACCTGCCAGACCACCACGGCGGCCATCTCGATCGGGTTGCCGTCGGCGTCGTTGACCTTGGTGGTCTCGGTCTCGTGGTTGCGGATCCGGGTGGAGATCCGGCGGCGGCTGGTGAACGGGTTCAGCCAGGTCAGGCCCTCGGCCCGGATGGTGCCGCGGTAGCGCCCGAGCAGCTGGACGACCCGGGCCTCACCGGGCGACACCACCGTCAGCCCGCAGAGCAGCAGCAGCGAGGTCAGCAGCAGCACCGGCCCGAGGATCACCAGGGTGGTGCCCACCCCCTTGTTCCCGCCCGCCAGTTGGACCGCGCCGGAGATGACCGACCCGACCCCCGCGGCCAGGCCGAACAGCGAACCGAACAGCACGGGCAGCCCGGCAGCGCCGGTGATGATCCGTTCGGTGATCCCGGGGACCGGGAGGTCCAGGGCAGAGCCGTCCGTGACGGCGTGATGCGGTGTGGCCATGGGGCCGACTCCTTCGGCGAGTGTTCGCTTCCGACAGCAAAGTGATATCACTTTTTTCGCGCACTGCACCAGGGGTGGGTGGACGGTCGGGGAAAGACGGACACCAGGGAACACGGGGACACCGGGGAGGCCGGCCACAAGCGGGTGAATCCCGGCGTGCCGCACGGGGGGAGGAGAGGGCCGCGCCCTAGACTCTGCGTCGTCGCAGGCGGCGGAGCTCCGGTTCGGAGGCCTGCCCGCGGACGGTCGGCGACAGTCGTCGCCATCGAGGAAGTGGGGCGGGTGGGACTCGAACCCACGACCAAGGGATTATGAGTCCCCTGCTCTAACCGGCTGAGCTACCGCCCCGGTTCGCCGCGCGCGCCGGTCCTCGGCCACGGCAGCAGCAGACGGCCCCAGCGAGGCCGTCCCGGGCAGCATAGCCGGTCGATCACCCGTGGTGCGCGCCGGGGGCGCACCTGGGTGCGGGAGGGCGCACGCCTCTCCGGCCGGCGCAGCCCGGCTGGCGGCCGACCCCCCGCCCGGGGGAGCCTGGGCGGATGACGATACGTAGGGCGGCGGCGACGTTGGCGGCCGGGCTGGCGGTGCTGCTGCCGGCCGTGACGGGCTGCACCACCTCGGCGGGGCCCGGCGGGGGCGTGCCGACGGTCACCTCGGCGCCGGCCACGGCCTCCTCGGGCAGCAGCCACGGCTGGAACAGGCAGCGGTTCAAGGGCGCCGCCGGCCGGGCCACCGGGGTCACCCGCACCGCCAAACCCACCGTCCTCAACGGCCTGGTCGGCGCGGTCTTCACCCGCAACGCCGACGGCGACCACTTCTGCACCGCCAGCGTGGTCGACAGCGCCGGGCTCAACCTCATCGTGACCGCCGCCCACTGCGTCTGGGACCCGAAACTCGGCCGGCGCAGCGACCTGGTCTTCGTCCCCGGCTACCGGGACGGCGACACCCCCAGCGGCGTCTGGCCGCTGCTGGCCGTCACCGTGGACGACGCCTGGAAGGACCACGCCGACCCGGACGTGGACGTCGCCTTCGCCGTCGTCCAGGCCCAGAACGGGCAACAGGTCCAACAGGTGCTCGGCGCCAACCGACTGGGCGTCAACCAGGGCTACCGGCTTCCGGTGCGGGTCACCGGCTACCCGGGCAGCAGCGACGTCCCGATCACCTGCGTCAACACCACCTCCCAGCAGAGCCCCACCCAGCTGCGGATCGACTGCCCCGACTACACCGGCGGCACCAGCGGCAGCCCCTGGGTCACCGACTTCGACCCGGCGACCAGGACCGGCACCGTGGTCGGCGTGATCGGCGGCTACCAGGAGGGCGGCAACAGCCCGGACACCTCGTACAGCAGCTACTTCGGCGACCGCGTCCAGGCCCTCTACGACCGCGCCACCGGCTGACCGGGAAGGGCCTGGACACCCGGTGGTGGCGCCGCCGGGCGGCGCCTGGTAGATCTTCCTCACGAACGGCGGAACGCACCGGACCGGTACCCGCCCCGAGGAACGAGACGGAGCCCCGATGGCCCCCCGCCCGGCACGGCCCGCGCGCAGGCTGCGAACGGCCGCGCTGGCCGTCCTGCTGCTCGCCGCCGGCACCGCGTGCGGCGGGCAGCAGGACGGGGCGCCCACCGCCGAGGTCGCCGGGCAGAGCCCCGCCCGGGACCGGGTCGGCACCCTCTCCCTCCACACCGCGCAGGGCCCCCGGGCCTGCACCGCGAGCGTGGTGCAGAGCCCCCGGCGCAACCTGCTGGTCACCGCGGCGCACTGCGTGCAGACCCGCCGGATCGGCCTGCTGGACGGCCTGGTGTTCACCCCGGGCTACCGCAACGGGGCCACCCCGTACGGGACCTGGCCGGTGCAGGCGGTCACGATCGACCCGCGCTGGGCGGCCGGCGACGACCCCGAGTACGACGTGGCGTTCGTCACGGTCGGCCCGGTCGACGGCCGGCAGGTCGAGGACGCGGTCGGCGGCAACCCGATCGGCACCGGCCAGGGCTTCGGCCTGCCGGTCTCGGTGACCGGCTACCCGAACGAGAGCGACGAGCCGATCACCTGCGCCGTCCGCACCAGGTCGCAGAGCCCCACCCAGGAGCGCTTCGACTGCGGCGGCTACACCGACGGCACCAGCGGCAGCCCGTGGGTGACCGAGAAGGGCGCGGTGGTCGGCGTGATCGGCGGCTACCAGGAGGGCGGCAGCACCCCCGGCACCTCGTACAGCGTCACCTTCGACCAGCGGGTCGCCGACCTCTACCGCAAGGCCACCACCTGACCCGCGGCCTCGGCCCCGGGGGCCCGGCCCCTCGACGTGACGTACGCGACACCGTGCGGGGACAAACCGTGCCGGAACAACACGAAGGCCCCCCGGTCTACCGAGGGGCCTTCGCTCTGAGCAGTCACCGGGCAGGCCCGGCGCAGCTCCCGCAATTGGACTCGAACCAATAACCTGCCGATTAACAGTCGGCTGCTCTGCCAATTGAGCTATGCGGGATCGCGGCACTCGACTTCCGCACCACGGACGGGAAGACGGCCCACGAAGGGCCTCGTCCCGAGCTCCCCCAATTGGACTCGAACCAATAACCTGCCGATTAACAGTCGGCTGCTCTGCCAATTGAGCTATGGGGGATCGGCTTCCGCCCCGGCCCCCGGTTTCCCGGGCTCCGCGGCGCTCGCTGCGGGACATACATTAGCGCACTCGGGGGGGTGGTCCGCCAATCGCTTTCCGCAGTCGCCCCGGCCCTGCCGCCCGGCGTGCCCGGCGCGCGCCCGCCACCGCACCCGGGGATGCTGGGAGCGCGGATGGTTCGCCGTCCCGACGGACGGGTAGGGCAATGCGGCAGAAGGCCGCCAGGAGAGGGTGGATCCGATCATGTGGAAGCTGTCGTTGGCCGCAGGCTTCGCGGCCGGCTACGTCCTGGGCTCGCGGGCCGGGCGCCGGCGCTACGAACAGATCGCCAAGGTCACCCGGCAGATCGCCCAGAGCCCCGCGGTGCAGAGCGCGACCGACCGGGCGCGGCAGCAGGCCGGCGCGGTGGCCGGGAAGGCCGCGGGCGCGGTCGCGGACCGGGTCGGCGACCGGCTGCCGTCCGCCGTCACCGACCGGGTGCCGTACCTCAACCGCACCCGGCCCGAGGACGACGGCTGGGGTACCGTCCGCCCGTGACCGGGCGGTGACGCGACGGTGAACCGGAACCCGACCGAGGGTCGCGAACCGGCAACGGCTCGCCCGGCCCGGACGCGTCCCGGGCCGGGCTGAGGCATGATCTCGACATGGCCATCGTCGCGGGGATAGACAGCTCGACCAGCCGTACCCGGATCGTCGCTTG
The DNA here is from genome assembly GCF_003635085.1 of Streptomyces sp. 1114.5. Taxonomy (NCBI): domain Bacteria; kingdom Bacillati; phylum Actinomycetota; class Actinomycetes; order Kitasatosporales; family Streptomycetaceae; genus Streptomyces; species Streptomyces sp. 1114.5. The sequence continues at coordinate 2,834,405 of NZ_RBXE01000001.1, read as the reverse complement.
CGACGCGGACACGGGCGCCGTCCTGCGCTCCGGCAAGGCCCCGCACCCCGTCCCCGAGGACCAGGATCTGCGCCCCGGCGAGGCCGACCCGCAGGTCTGGCTGCACTCGCTCGGCGACGCCGCGGCCGGCGGCCTGCTGGAGGGCGTCCGGGCGATCGGCGTCAGCGCCCAGCAGCACGGCATGATCGGCCTGGACGCGGGCGGGGTGCTCGTCCGCCCGGCGATCCTGTGGAACGACCCGCGCTCCAGCGGCGCCGCCGCCAAGCTGCTGGACGCCCTCGGCGGCCCGGCCGCCTGGACCGCGGCGATCGGCGCGGTGCCCGCCGCCACGTACACCATCGCCAAGCTGCGCTGGCTGGCCGAGTTCGAGCCGGCCAACGCCCGCCGGGTCGCCGAGGTGCTGCTGCCGCACGACTGGCTGGTCTGGCAGCTGCTCGGCCACCCCAAGCGCCGCACCACCGACCGCGGCGACGCCTCCGGCACCGGCTACTGGTCCCCGATCACCGGCGAGTACCGCCAGGACCTGGTCGAGCTGGCGCTCGGCCACGAACTCCGGCTGCCCGACGTCCTTCCCCCGGCCGAACCCGCCGGGCACACCCCCGAGGGCCTGCTGATCTCGGCCGGCACCGGCGACAACATGGCCGCCGCGCTGGGCCTGGGCCTCGGACCGGGCGACGCGGTGGTCTCGCTCGGCAGCGCCGGGACGATCTTCGCGGTGCACGAGCAGGCCGTGGTGGACGCCTCCGGCCTGGTCTCCTCCTTCGCCGACGCCAGCGGCCGCCACCTGCCGATGGTCGCCACCCTCAACGCCGCCCAGGTGCTGCGCTCCACCGCCGCGATGCTCGGCCAGGACCTGGACGGCCTCAGCGACCTCGCCCTGCACTCCTCCCCCGGCGCGTACGGGCTGGTCCTGCTGCCGTACCTGGACGGCGAGCGCACCCCCGCGCTGCCGCACGCGGCCGGCACCCTGACCGGCCTCCGGGCCGAGGCGATGACCCCTCAGCACCTGGCCCGGGCCGCCGTCGAGGGCATGCTGTGCAACATCGCGGACGCGCTGGACGTGCTGCGCGCCCAAGGCGTGGAGGTGAAGCGGGTGTTCCTGCTCGGCACGGCCGGGCGGCTGCCCGCCGTCCGGCACATCGCCCCGATGCTGTTCGGCGTCCCGGTCGTGGTGCCGCCGCCGGGCGCGCACGCCGCCCGCGGGGCCGCCCGGCAGGCCGCCTGGGCGCTGGCCGGCACCCCGGAGCCGCCCGAGTGGGAGCTGCCGGACGCCGAGACCGTCGAGCCCGACGGCGAGCAGGACCTGGCGATCGGCTCGGCGGTGCGCATGCAGTACCGGGCCGCCCGGGACCAGATCCACCCGGAGGCCGCGGGTTAGGGCCTGCCTGCGGCGGGCTGTGAAGATGCGTCACCCGGCGCCCGATGGCAGCGTGGGACGGGACGCGGCCGGACGGGACACCACCGGGCGTGACACGGCCACCGACGCGAAGGGCGGCAGGACGCCATGGCGCTGCACAAGGGGGCGGGCGACGACCGCCGGCTGAGCATCGGACCGTTCGCGGCCACCGCCGATCCGCTGGGCGCGATGAGGCTGGCCCCGCCGCTGCACCGGCTCGCCGAGGGCCCGGTGGCAGCCGAGACCGCCTACCAGCTGATCCACGACGAGCTGATGCTGGACGGCAACGCCAAGCTCAACCTCGCCACCTTCGTCACCACGTCGATGGAGACGCAGGCCACCCGGCTGATGACCGAGTGCCTCGACAAGAACATGATCGACAAGGACGAGTACCCGCAGACCGCCGAACTGGAGCGGCGCTGCGTGGCGATCCTCGCCGACCTCTGGCACGCCCCCGACCCGGACAGCGCGGTCGGCTGCTCCACCACCGGCTCCAGTGAGGCCTGCATGCTCGCCGGCATGGCGCTCAAGCGCCGCTGGACGCACCGCAACGCCGAACGCTACGCGGCCGGGGCCCGGCCCAACCTGGTGATGGGCGTCAACGTGCAGGTGTGCTGGGAGAAGTTCTGCAACTTCTGGGAGATCGAGGCGCGCACCGCGCCGATGGAGGGCGAGCGCTTCCACCTCGACGCCGAACGGGCGGTCGCCCTGTGCGACGAGAACACCATCGGCGTGGTCGGCATCCTCGGCTCCACCTTCGACGGTTCGTACGAGCCGATCGCGGAGATCTGCGCGGCCCTGGACGCGTTCCAGGAGCGCACCGGGATCGACGTCCCGGTGCACGTCGACGGCGCCTCCGGCGGCATGGTGGCACCCTTCCTCGACCCCGGGCTGGTCTGGGACTTCCGGCTCCCCCGGGTCGCCTCGATCAACACCTCCGGCCACAAGTACGGCCTGGTCTACCCGGGCGTCGGCTGGGCGCTGTGGCGCGACCGGACGGCACTGCCGGAAGAGCTGGTCTTCAAGGTCAACTACCTCGGCGGCGAGATGCCGACCTTCGCGCTCAACTTCTCCCGGCCCGGCGCGGAGGTCATCGCCCAGTACTACGTCCTGCTGCGGCTCGGCCGGGACGGCTTCCGGGCCGTCCAGGGCGCCTGCCGCGAGGTCGCCGGCTACCTGGCCGGGGAGATCGGGAAGCTGGACTGCTTCCGGCTGCTGACCCGCGGCGACGAGGTGCCGGTGTTCGCCTTCACCACCGACGGGGACGTCCCCTTCGACGTGTTCGACGTCTCCCGGCGGCTGCGCGAACGCGGCTGGCAGGTGCCCGCGTACACCTTCCCGGCCAACCGGCAGGACCTGTCGGTGCTCCGGGTGGTCTGCCGCAACGGCTTCTCCCGGGACCTCGCCGACCTGTTGCTGGCCGACCTCCACCGGCTGCTGCCGGAGCTGCGGCGCCAGCCCGTCCCGCTCAAGGAGCTCGGGGTGCCGGCCCGGTCGGGCTTCCACCACTGAGGGCCGTACGACCGTACGAGGCGCTTCGGTCCCGGTGGGAGGGCACGGTCACGCGCCCTCCCACCGGGCGTCCCGGACGGTCGGGGCAGCCTCCCCCCGCGAGGCTGCCCCGACCGGTGGGGGAATCCGGGATCCGCTGTCGGACCCGGCGACGGCTGACCGGCCGGTTGTCCGAACGAAGCGGCCGGGCGACGGAACGCACCGGCCAGGGAACTCTGCCCGACGAACCGGTGACCGGTCGATGGTTCGCCGGGGTTGTGAGACACTTCCGTCCGTCTCAACGCCATGACCTGGGGTTTGGGACGCCAAGCCGCTGAGGTTGGAGAAGGGGGAGACGCCGAACGGCCCGGGCCGGACCCCCACCCGCCCGCCCCGTCCCCCCCCCCGTCCCCCTTCGTGACTTTGGAGCGCCGCATTGGGTTCCGCCTGGAAGCAGCTGCCCGAGGAGCTGTCCGAGCCCGCCCGACGCCTGGCGGAGGAGCTCCGGGCCCTCAAGGACGCCGCCGGCCTCTCGCTGTCCGAGCTGGCCACGCGCACGCACTACAGCCGGGCCTCCTGGGAGCGCTGGCTGAACGGCAAGCGGGTGGTCACCGAGCAGGCGCTGGAGGCGCTGATCGGGGCGGTGGACTGCGACGCCCCTGAGCTGCGCCGGCTGTGGCGGCAGGCGGTGGAGCCGACCGAGCGGGAGGCTCCGGCTGCGGTGGCTGAGGCCGCCGACACACCCGCGGAGCCCACGGCGGAAGAGGCCCCGGTCGAGGAGCCGGCCGTCGAGGAGCCCGCCGTCGAGGAGCCGGTGACCGTGGCCGTCGAGGAGCCCGCCGGACCCGCCCGCGCGACCTGGTGGCGCCGCCCGGCGGCGCTGGTCGCGCTTGCGGCGGTACTGGCGCTGCTGCTGGTGCTGGTCGGGCTGCGGATCTCGCGGCACGACGAGCAGGCCTCGGCGGCCGACGAACCCTCGCCGAGCCCCGCCGTCACCACCGCGGCCAAGCCCGCCCCGGGCGCCCCGGCCTGCGAGGCCGTCGGCTGCGCGCACAAGGACCCCAAGACCACCGGCTGCGGCAAGGACGCCCGGACGCTGCAGACCCAGGTGGTCGGCAAGGTGGTCGTCTACCTCCGGTACAGCCAGACCTGCCGGGCCGCCTGGGCGGCGATCACCGAGGGCCAGCCGAAGGACTACGCGACGATCACCGACGGCAACGGTGACAGCGAGACGGCGCTGATCCACTACGGCTACGACAACTACTCGCCGATGCTGAGCGCGGCGGACCCGGCCGTCACCTTCCAGGTCTGCGGCTACCAGCCGGCCGGGCACGACTGCACGGCGGTCGTCTCCGACCTGGCCTCGGTGGTGGCCTCCACCCCGATCCCGATCGGCCCCGCCTCGCCGCCCCCGGGCACGGGCGCCGGAGCGGCGGCGGCCACCCCGGATCCGACGGAGACCCCGGCGGCCGCACCGACGGAGACGCCGACGGCCGCCGCGACCGACTCGCCCGGGCCGTCCTAGGGCTCCGGCGGTCCTAGGGCCTGTCCGGCGGATCTTGCCGGGCGCACGACGCCGGATCATCCCGCCTGGACGCACGCCCGAATCGTCCAAGTACACCCAGTACGAGGGCGATTCGGGCGCACGCCCAGACGGGCGCGAAGTGGGGGTACCTCCCGGCCGAAGGCTGGGGGAGCCGCGCGCTGATCCGACAAGATCCGCCGGACAGGCCCTAGTCGAGGTAGCCGCGCAGCTGCTCGGCGAAGGCGTGGTCGCGGAGTTTGACCAGCGTCTTCGACTCGATCTGCCGGATCCGCTCCCGCGTCACGCCGAACACCGCGCCGATTTCCTCCAGCGTGCGCGGGCGGCCGTCGTCCAGCCCGTAGCGGAGCTGGACGACCTGGCGCTCGCGCTCGCCCAGGGTGGCCAGCACCGCGTCGAGGTGCCGGCGCAGCAGCAGGAAGGTCACGGACTCGGCGGGCGAGGCGGCGTCGGCGTCCTCGATCAGGTCGCCGAACGCGACGTCGTCCTCCTCGCCGACCGGGGTGTGCAGCGAGATCGGCTCCTGGGCGAGCCGGAGCAGCTCCCGCACCCGCTCCGCGGTCAGCTGCAGGGCGGCGGCGATCTCGGCCGCCGTCGGTTCCGCGCCCCGCTCCTGCAGCAGGCCCCGCTGGACCCGGACCACCCGGTTGATCAGCTCGACCACGTGCACCGGCACCCGGATCGTCCGGGCCTGATCGGCCAGCGCCCGGCTCATCGCCTGCCGGATCCACCAGGTCGCGTACGTGGAGAACTTGTAGCCGCGGGTGTAGTCGAACTTCTCGACCGCCCGGATCAGCCCGAGGTTGCCCTCCTGGATGAGGTCCAGCAGGGTCAGCCCGCGGCCGATGTAGCGCTTGGCGACGGAGACGACGAGGCGCAGGTTGGCCTCGATCAGCCGGCGCTTGGCGATCCGGCCGCGCACCACCAGGGTGTCCAGTTCCCCGGCCAGTGGGTCGGACGGCGGCGGCTGACCGTTCAGCCGTTCCTCGGCGAACAGGCCGGCCTCGACCCGGCGGGCCAGTTCGACCTCCTCGGCGGCGGTGAGCAGCCGGATCCGGCCGATCTCGCGCAGGTACTGGCGCAGCAGGTCGGCGGCCGGTCCGCCGTTCTCGACCGGCCCGCGGCGCTCGTCCCCGGCGTCGACGTCGATGTCACCGTCGACCTCGGGGCCGGCGTCGGAGTCGGCTTCGGTCTCGGCATCGACGGCGGGGTCGCTCTCCTGGTCCCCGTCCGGTGCGGCGGGGTTCGCTCTCGTCCTGGTGGCGGTCGCTCTGGTGGTCGCTGCGGCGAGGCCTTGCTCCACGGGCATCCCCTCAAGGGCGGGCGCGACTCTGGCGGGCCCGCGCTGTTCGGAGGTGGGACGCCCTCCAGTGTGCGGTACGCCACACTCCGTGGCCGAGACTCGTGCGCCGACTTTCTGCGCCGCCGTTCTCAGAGCGCCGCGGCGCCCCGGCTGCGCAGCTGCTGCCCGTACTGCTGGAGCTGCCACAACTCGGTCTGCACCGCGTGCAGCTGCTCGGCGTCGGCCCGGGGGCCGAGCCGCTGGAGGTAGCCGCGGACTTCGGTGACCCGCCGGTCGACGGCCAGCAGGCGCAGCTTGACCAGGAACTCCCCCGCGTAGACGGCGTCCGCCTTGCGGCGCGAGCGCACCGGCTCGACGGTCAGCTCGGTGACCAGCGAGCGCACCCGGTCGTCCGGGGAGGCCTCGCGCACCGCGCTGGTGAAGTCCGGCAGCGTCGCTCCGTACGCGGCGCCGCCGGCCTTGGCGATGGCCTGGCGGACAGCGGCGTACGGCGGGGTCGGGAACTCGTCCTCGCCGTAGTGGTCGAAGGCCGGGCTGACCAGGTCCGGGTGCTGCAGCGCCAGTTTGAGCAGCTCGCGCTCGACGAACTGGGCCGGGTCGCGCGGGTTGAGCCGGAAGGCGGGCTGCGCCGGGCGGGCCGGCTGGACCGGCTCGGGGCGGCGCTGGGCGGCGGCGCCGCGCGGGTTCTGCTGGCGTTCGCGGTCCCAGCGGGCCAGCTGGGAGATCCGGCGGACGACGAACTGCTCGTCCAGGATGCCGAGCATGCCGGCCAGGCGGACGGCGTACTCGTGCTGGATCGAGCGGTCCTTGATCTTGGCGACGATCGGGGCCGCCTCCTCCAGGGCCGCCGAACGCCCCTCCGGGGTGTCCACCCGGTGCCGGGCCACCACCGAGGTCAGCGCGAACTCGAACAGCGGGACGGGGTTGTCGATCAGCTGCTTGACCGCCTCGTCGCCCTGGGCCAGGCGAAGGTCGCACGGGTCCATGCCGCCCGGGCTGACCGCGATGGAGGTCTTGGCGGCGAACTTCTGGTCGTCCTCGAAGGCCCGCAGCGCGGCCTTCTGCCCGGCCGCGTCGCCGTCGAAGGTGAAGACCGTCTCGCCCCGGTACTGGGAGGTGTCCATCAGCAACCGGCGGATGATCTTGATGTGGTCCTCGGCGAAGGCGGTGCCGCAGGTGGCCACCGCCGAGGTGACCCCGGCCAGGTGGCAGGCCATCACGTCGGTGTAGCCCTCGACCACCACCGCACGGCCCGACTTGGCGATCTCCTTCTTCGCCAGGTCGATGCCGTACAGCACGTGGGACTTCTTGTAGATCGGCGTCTCGGGGGTGTTCAGGTACTTCGGCCCGTTGTCGTCCTCGCGCAGGCGGCGGGCGCCGAAGCCGACCACCTCGCCCGCGATGTCCCGGATCGGCCAGACCAGCCGGCCCCTGAAGCGGTCGATCAGGCCGCCGCGCTGGCCCTGCGAGGCCAGGCCGCCGAGCAGGATCTCCTTGTCGGTGAAGCCCTTGCCGCGCAGGAAGCGGACCAGGTGCTCCCAGCCTGCCGGGGCGTAGCCGACGCCGAAGGCCTTCGCGGCCTCCTCGTCGAAGCCGCGCTCGGCCAGGAAGCGGCGGCCGATCTCCGCCTCCGCCGAGGCCAGCTGCTCCTGGTAGTAGGCGGCGGCGACCTTGTGCGCCTCGACCAGGCGGGTGCGCTCGCCCTGCTGGTGGCGGGGGCTGTAGCCGCCCTCCTCGTAGCGCAGGGTGATGCCCGCCTGGGCGGCCATCCGCTCGACGGCCTCGGCGAAGGTGAAGTGCTCGATCTTCATCAGGAAGGCGATGGTGTCGCCGTTCTCCTGGCAGCCGAAGCAGTGGAAGACGCCCTTGGCGGGGTTGACGTAGAAGGAGGCGGACTTCTCGTCGTGGAAGGGACAGACGCCCTTGTACTCGCCGCCGCCACCGTTGGTCAGCTGTACGTAGTCGCCGACCACCGCATCGATCGGCAGTGCGCTGCGCACCGCCTGTACGTCTTCGTCCCTGATCCGCCCGGCCACCCCGGAAGTCTACTGGGGCGGCCGGGGTTTCCGGCCGGGTGCGTCCGGGCCGCTCACGCCCGGGCGGCGCATGCCCGGGCCGGGCCGCTCACGCCCAGGCCGCGCCGACGAGCTTGGCGTGCAGGGCCAGGGCCGAGGCGTCGGTCAGCGTGGCGATCTGGTCGATGACCGTGCGCAGGGCCGCGCGGTCGTCCTCGGCCTCGTGGTACATCGCGGCGAACACCGGGTCCAGCCCCTCGGGGGCGCGCTGGGTGAGCACGTACGCCAGCTCCGCGATCACGATCCGCTGCCGGGCCCGCAGCTGGGCCTGCTCGTCCCGCTGCATCACGAAGCGGACGGCGACCGCCTTGAGCACCGCGCACTCCAGCCGGACGTCCCGCGGCACCACCAGCTCGGCGGTGTAGCGGGTCAGCCGGCCGGGCCCGTAGCGGGCGCGGGTGGCCTGCTCGGCGGCCAGGCAGAAGCGGCCGATCAGCTGGCTGGTGAGGTCCTTGAGCCCGGCCCGGGCCCGGGCGGTGCCGTCGTAGGAGCGGGGCCACCACTCCTGGGCGAGCAGCCGGTCCAGGGCGGCGGACAGCTCCTCCGGATCGGCGTCGGGGGCGTAGCGCTCGGCGACCTTGAAGAGCTCGGCGCGCTCGCTCGGGGCGCGCAGCGCGGCCGGGTCGATGTGGCCCGCCTGGAGGCCGTCCTCCACGTCGTGAGTGGAGTAGGCCACGTCGTCGGACCAGTCCATCACGGTGGCCTCGAAGCACTTGCGCCCGGCCGGGGAGCCGGCCCGCAGCCAGCGGAAGACCGGCAGGTCGTCGGCGTAGACGCCGTACTTGGGCGACTGCGGGTCGGTCGGGTGGGCGCCCTTGGTCCACGGGTACTTGGTGGCGGCGTCGAGCGCGGCGCGGCTCAGGTTGAGGCCGACGCTGCGGCCGGGCCAGGGGGCGAGCCGGGTCGACGGCTCCTCCTGCGGGGCGAAGCGCTTGGGTTCGAGCCTGGTCAGGATGCGCAGCGACTGGGCGTTGCCCTCGAAGCCGCCGCACGCCTCGGCGGCCTGGTCCAGGGCCTCCTCGCCGGTGTGGCCGAAGGGCGGGTGGCCGATGTCGTGGGCCAGGCAGCCGGCCTCCACCAGATCCGGGTCGCAGCCCAGCGCCGCGCCCAACTCCCGGCCCACCTGGGCGCATTCGAGGGAGTGGGTGAGCCGGGTGCGCGGGAAGTCGCTGCGCATCGGGGCGACCACCTGGGTGGTGCCGGCCAGCCGGCGCAGCGCCGCCGAGTGCAGCACCCGGGCGCGGTCGCGCTGGAAAGCCGTACGGCCGGGGCGCTTGTCGGGTTCGGGGACCCAGCGGGCCTCGGCGGTGTGGTCGTACGGGATCGGGGCGGCGAGGCGGTGCGTGGTGTCGTCCATATGGGTTTCACGGTACGCCGCGCCTCCGACACGCGGGGGGTGCCGCGCGCGAAGGCGCACGGGCCGGGACGTGAACGCTGCGCGGCGCGCGGGCTCCCCGAAGCGAGCTCAGCCCTTGAGCGCCTTGAGGACGAGGCCGGCCACCGCCTCGTGCCCCTTGGCGTTGGGGTGGATCGGGGCCAGGCCGCCGACCGGGAACGGCGGTTCGACCCAGCGCTCGCCCTCCCCCGCGCACATGTCGTGCCCGACCGAGGGACCCGCCGCGTCCACGAACACCGCGCCGGCGGCCTGCGCCCGCTGCCTGAGCATGGCGTTGAGCTGCTGCTGCTTCTCCGCGAGGAACGCGACGTCCCCGACGGCCACCGTCCTTCCGAGCAGCGGCAGGCAGCCCGACGGGTCGGCCGGGAACACCGTCGGGTACCCGACCACGTACACCCGGGCCTGCGGGGAGCGCCGCTTGACGTCCTGGAGCACCTGGCCGAGCCGGACGCCGGCGGCGTCCACCCGGTGCTGGACCTCGTCGGTGCCGTCGCCGGAGGCGTAGTGGTCGCGGCAGGGCGAGGCGGCACGGGTCTGCTGGACGACGCCCTTGACCGCGTCCACCAGGCTGTCCTTGGCGCACTCGATCACGACGTCCGTGAAACCGGCGTCGTTGCCGCCGATCCCGAGGGTGACCAGCGTGGTCTGCGGGGTCAGCGCGTCCAGCTGCGCCGGGTTGGTGCCGTTGCCGGTGTTCTGCGCCGCGGTGAGGTCCCCGGTCCGGGCGCCGGTGCAGCTGACGTCCCGGAACCGGTCGGCGGACAGCCCGAGCCCCTTGGCCACCAGCGCCGGGTAGTCGACCCCGGAGCGGGCGCAGCCACGCGGCTCGCCGGTCTGCGGGGGGATCTGCATGCCTGCCGTGTACGAGTCGCCGAGCGCGACGTAGGGGCCGGTCGGTGGCGGGGTCGGGGTCGGCGACGGGGTCGCGCCGGCCGGCGCGCGGCCGGGCAGCGCGCCCGCGAAGCCCTTCCCCTGGCTGCCGTCCGAGCCGCTGCCGGCGGTGCATCCGGCCAGCAGCAGCGCGGCCAGCCCGGCCGTCAAGGCGACGATCGGGCGTACGGTCCTCGGCATGGCATCCCCCCGGGGGTACGACGAGTCATGGTCGGCTCCTCACGGCAGCCCGTCCCCCGGGCGCCTCCGGCTCCAACGAGCGGACGGCGCCGATGGCTCCCGCCTCCGCGAAATCCTTCCACGGGGAATTCGCGTCCCCGGCGGAGGCCGCCGGGGGGCGCCGGTTCCCGCCTACTCCGCGCCGCGCTCGTGCTCGGCGAGGAACTCCTCGAAGCGTCGGCCAAGTTCGTCCGCCGAGGGCAAGTCCACCGGCTCGGCCAACAGGCTCTCCCGGCCCTCGGCACCCGCCACCGCGTCGTACTGGCCCTCCATGCCGCGGATCGCCGAGCGCAGCTCGCCGTCCCCGTGCGTCAGCTGCTCCTCGATGTCCGCGTAGACCTCGCCGACCCGCTCGCGCAGCCGGGTGCCGGGCAGCACCAGCCCGGTGGCGGACTGCACCGACTCCAGGATCAGCACCGCCGCGGCCGGGTAGGCCGAGCGGGCCACGTAGTGCGGGACGTGCACGGCGAAGCCCAGCACGTCGTGCCCGGCCTCGGCCAGCCGGTACTCCAGCAACGCCTGGGCGCTGCCCGGCACCTGAGCCTGCTCGAACCACTGCGGGAAGCCCGGCGCGAGGTCGAGCCGGTTGCCGTGCGGCGTCAGGCCGACCGGGCGGGTGTGCGGCACGCCCATCGGGATGCCGTGGAAGTCGATCGAGAGCCGGACCTCGAAGCGCTCCACCAACTCGCGGACGGCGCGCGCGAAGCGCTCCCACTCGACGTCCGGCTCGGGGCCGGTGAGCAGCAGGAACGGCGCGCCGGCGGCGTCGTGCACGAGCTGGAGCAGGATCTCCGGCGGGTCGTAGGACGTCCAGCGGTCGCGGTCGAAGATCATCGACGGGCGGCGCGCCCGGTAGTCGACCAGCCGATCGTGGTCGAAACGGGCCACCACCTGCGGCGATCCCGTCTCCAGCAGGTGGGCCACCACCTGGCCGCCGGCGTCCCCGGCATCCATGAAGCCCTCGAAGTGCTGGAGCAGCACCAGGCCGGCACCGGTGTCGCGCAACTGCGCGTTGGCCGTGGCCACCGCGGCCACGCCCTGCTGATCCAGCTCGTACAGCGCCTGGAAGTCACGCACCGCGCACCCAACCCCGTTCTCTGCTCGTCTCGGCCGACCGTCTTGTCGTCCTGTGCAGCGTGCCGGGCGCCGCCGGAATTCCCGCCGCACCCGACGGCTCCTCCGGCGGCTGCCCCGACGGTTCCTCCGGCGACTCGTCCGCGACTCGCCGCGACTCGTCCGGTGGCCGTCTCCGCCCCCTCCGGACCATGATCGCACCCGACGGAAGAAGCCCTGGTCACAGGCCCGCGAGGACCCGCTCCCGGGCCCGGCCGGTCGGCCCGCGCGGCCATTCGCGTGCCGCGAAGTGACGCACCGCCTTCTGGCGGGTATCGTCCTCTCGCTGCCTCGCATCGTCGCGTCGTCGTCACGTCGTCCGTAACGCCGTCGACCACGTCCCGGTCCGGTGCTCGGCCAGCCCCCACGACGCACCTTGCCTTCACCTGGCCGCCTGCTTCCCTTCGCGCTCTCGTCTCCTCCTCGGCCATTTCGCGGACGCACACTGTCCCCTCGCTCTTCCCGCCGGACCGGTCCGAGGACCCGTGTCCGTTCCGGCACCCCGCGCCGCCCGTTCCGGGCCGCCGCCCCCGCCCCGCCCGACCGGACCTCCGGCGTGCGCGGCCACCCGGCGGACGGACCCGGGCCGGGGCGAAACCAGTCCACCGCACCCCGTGCCGTACCCCGGCGCGGGGGGCATCCTCCGACCGATGAAGGACCGAAGGTTCCGTGCCCGTACCTGTCATCCTCACCGGCCGCACCGTGCGGCTGGAGCCCCTCGCCGCGCACCACGCCGAGGCCATCGCCGAGGCCGGCGCCGAGGACCGTACGACCTACGCCTTCACCCCCGTCCCGCACGGCCTGGAAGCGGCCCGCGACTACATCGCGCGTGCACTCGCCGACCAGGCCGCGGGACGGTCGCTGCCGTTCGCGACGGTGAACGTCGCCGACGGCCGGGTCGTGGGCTCCACCCGCTTCCTGGAACTCGACTACTGGCAGGGCCCGATGGTGTGGCCGCCGGCTCCCGGCGTCCCCTTCGGCGACCCGGCCACGGCCGTCCCGGACGCCGCCGAGATCGGCAACACCTGGCTCTCGCCGCGCGCCCAGGGCACCGGCATCAACACCGAGGCCAAGCTGCTGATGCTGCGCCACGCCTTCGAGACCTGGGGCGTGCAGCGGATCTCGCTGCGCGCGGACGCCCGCAACCAGCGCTCGCGCGCCGCGATCGAGCGGCTCGGCGCGACCTCCGAGGGCGTGCGCCGGGCCCACTCGCGCGGGCTGGACGGAGTGGTGCGCTCCACCGCGTTCTACTCGATCCTCGACGCCGAGTGGCCCGCCGTCCGGGACATCATCGAGCTGCGGATCGCCGCCGCCACCTCGCCGAGCGCCCCGGATCCGGAGATCAACCAGGAGTGCCTTAGACACGGCGGCAGCGGCGCCGGGCAGCTGATGATCACGGCGTGAGCGGGGACTACGGCCGCCCGTAGTCCCCGGCCACCAGGCGGAGGAGGGCCGCGGAGACCTCGGGCTCGCCCGTGTAGCGCCCGGGGTGCGCCTCGACAAGCGCGGACACGGGCCGCCAGCCGCCGCCCTTCACCGGGGCCACCCGTACGCGCCAGATCTCGTGGCCGGTCCAGCTGCGGTGCAGGTGCAGGACGCCCTCGGCGGTGTAGAACTCCCACCGCCCGTCCAGGTCCCCGGGAATCCGCCCGGACCTGACTCGCTGCCACTGCTCGTCGGTCCAGAGCAGGTCCGGCACCGAGCACGGGCGGGGCAGCAGCAGCGGCTTCAGCCGGGAGTCGCCTTCCGGGGCGGGCCGGACACCGCCCGGCTCGGGGAAGGTCCAAGCCGGCAGCGGTTCGCGGGCGGTGAGCCAGTCGGCCGGGATGTCCCGGGTGCCGGTGTGGGCGGCGACCACTCCCCCGGTGATCGCGGCGACGGTGTCCGTGTCGCCGCCGGGCGCGATCGCCTCCCACACCGCGGTCCGGAAGTCGGCGAGGTTCCGGGCGGCGCACCACAGGGCGTACGGGACGGTGTCGACGGCGGAGGTCCGGCTGCCGTTGCCGAGCACCTGGGCGGCGACCAGTGGATCCGGCTCGGCGAGCAGGGCGATCGCCTCGGTCAGGCCGTCGTGGACGGCCCCGCGCGGGGTGAGCGCGGCCACCGCCGCCAGGAAGGCCTGCGGCGTCACGGCCTCGGTCCGCGCCCGGACCGCGTACGCGGCCGCCACCGCGACGGCGATCGCGCCGTCCACCGCCTGCGAGTGGGTGTGGGTGATCACGGCGGTGTCGGCGGCGGGCCGGACCACGGCGGCCGGGTCCTCGGCGTACGCGGCGCCGAGCGGGGCGACCCGCATCGCGGCGCCGTTGCCGTACGAGCCCTGGCCGTCGAAGAGTTCGGCGGCCAGCCCCCTGGCGTCGCCGCCCTCGCGGACCAGCCGCAGCATCCGGTTGGCGGCCGGACCGTAGCCGCGGTCGAAGTCGTGGCGGCGGGCGAAGGCGTGGGTGAGGTCGAAGGTGTCGATCGCGCCGCGCTCGGTGTGGGCGGCGTACACCGAGCAGGCCATCTCGGTGTCGTCGGTCCACGGCCAGGGGCCGGGCGGGGCGGTGCGGTCGGCGAGGTGGGCGCGGGCGGTGCCGGGGACGAAGAACTGGGCGCCGAGGGCGTCGCCGACGGAGAGGCCGTTCAGCGCGTCGAGCGCGGGGCCGGTGGGTGGGGTTGTCATATGGGCACCAGCTCAGCGGCTCGGCGCGCGCTTCGTCAACCTGTTTGCCAGGGCGCCACCGACGGGGGATGTTTCGCATACCTCCGATCCGGGCGGGCAGCACCCTGGCATGAGCCGCACGAACCCCCTCGACCCGGTCGCCCTGCTGGGGGCCGACCAGCAGCACATCGCCACCCGGGCACAGCTGCGCCGGCTCGGGGTGCCCTCCGGCACCATCGCCCACCGGCTGCGGCCGGGCGGGCCCTGGCAGCAGGTGCTGCCCCGGGTGATCTGCCTGCAGAGCGGGAGGTTGACGCATCATCAGAAGCTGCGGGCCGCCCTGGCGTACGCGAGCCCGAAGGGGCGCGAACCTCAGGCCGGGGAGGTGCTGCTGACCGGCTTCGCGGTGCTGACCGCCGCCGGACTGCCGACCGCCGGGCACCCGGCCGACCTCGGCGCGGTGGACGTCCTGATCCCAACTCAACGCCGGGTCTGTGAAAGGGATTTCGTCCGGATCCACCGGTCGCCGGGGGCGATGCCGGGCGGGTTCGAGCGGGACGACGGGCTGTGGAGCACCACCGTCGCACGGGCGTTGGCCGACCTCGCGCCGCGGGAGACCGGGCAGCACCGGTTCCGGGCGCTGTGCGCGGAGGCCGTCCAGCGGCGGCACTGCGAACTCGGCGAACTGCTGGACCAGTTGCTGGCCAGGCCCGGCGCGCTCGGGCTTCCGCACGTGGCCCGGGTGGTGGAGGACCTGACCGCCGGGGTGCGTTCGGTGGTCGAGGGCGAGGCCCGCGAACTGCTGGCGCACGCGGGCCTGCCCGAACCGCTGTGGAACCCGGTGCTCTTCCTGGACGGCCGCTTCCTCGCCGTCCCGGACGCCTACTGGCCGCACGCCTGCGTGGCCCTGGAGATCGACTCCCGCGCCTGGCACCTGCGCCCGGCCGACCACGAACGCGGCCTGGTCCGCGCCAACCGCCTCACCACCGCCGGCCTCCCGGTGGTCCGCACCACCCCGGTCCAGCTCCGCCGCGACCCCTCACCGGTCCTGCACGAACTGACCGCCCTGATCACCACCGGCCCGCACGGACCGCACCCCCGGATCACCTGGCGCCGAGCGAGGTGAGGCGCGGTGAGGCGAGGCGAGGCGAAGCGACGTGAGAGCGGGTGGCGGGAGGCCTCAGCAGCGGGGGTCGATCTCCTGGAAGGTGGCGTAGTGGTCCGGGGACCAGTACTGCTCGCCGGAGTTGCCGGTGACGACTCGGCGGGTGCCGCGGTCGTTGGAGCCGGGGGTGACGACGGTGAACTCGTGGTAGTAGCCGTCGGCCTTCCTGGGGAGGCGGCTCTCGCGGTTCTCGAAGACGATGCCGTCGCGGTTGTAGGGGTAGGGGCCGCCCTTGGCGATCAGGCCGAGGGTGTCCTGGGCCTGGCTGGGGAGCTTGGTGCGGCAGACGTCGGCCAGGGCCGGGTCGGCGGGCACCCAGGTGCCGGCCGCGGCGGGGGCGGTGCCGGCGGGCGGGGACGGCTTGGGGGCCGAGGGCTTGGGCGCGGCGGCGGTGGTGGCGCTCGCGGCGGCCTTGGGGTGGCTGCTGCCGCCCTTGCCGGCGAGCAGGTAGCCGACTCCGGCGAGGACCGCCAGGATCAGGACGGCCACGACGACGAGTGGGCTCTTGCTTCTGGTCATGCGGACCAGCTTGGCAGGCACGGCCGTACGGGCGGCCGAGTCACACACGTGGCCGAGGCCACAAGGACGTACGGCCGGGCGGGGACGGACGCCGTTGTCCGTCCCCGCCCGGCCGTGTTACGTACGCCGGTTCTCCTGCGCCGAGCTCCGGTGTACGCCCTCCCGACGGGAGGGGGAGCGGTCAGTCGTGCCCGCGCCTGAGGAGGGGATGCCTACCCCCTCTCAGCGCGAGTCGCTGCCCGCCGACTCGATGGCGGCGCGGCCGGCCTCCAGGCGCGCCACCGGGATCCGGAAGGGGGAGCAGGAGACGTAGTCCAGCCCCACCTCGTGGAAGAAGTGGACCGACTCCGGGTCGCCGCCGTGCTCGCCGCAGACGCCGAGCTTGAGGTCGGGGCGGGTGGCCCGGCCGGCCTCGACGGCGTGCTTGACCAGGGAGCCGACGCCGTCGCGGTCGATGGTCTCGAACGGGGAGACCCCGAAGATGCCCTTCTCCAGGTAGGCGGTGAAGAACGAGGCTTCCACGTCGTCCCGGGAGAAGCCCCAGACCGTCTGGGTCAGGTCGTTGGTGCCGAAGGAGAAGAACTCGGCGGCCTCGGCGATCTGGCCGGCGGTCACCGCGGCGCGCGGCAGCTCGATCATGGTGCCGAGCTTGATGTCCAGCGTCACGCCGGTGGACTGGGCGACCTCGGCGAGCACGCGCTCGCACTCGTCGCGGACCAGCTCCAGCTCCTGGACGGTGCCGACCAGCGGGATCATCACCTCGGGGCGCGGGTCCCCGCCGGCCAGCTTGCGCTCGGCGGCGGCCTCGGCGATGGCCCGGACCTGCATGCCGAACAGACCGGGGATGACCAGGCCGAGGCGCACACCGCGCAGACCGAGCATCGGGTTCTGCTCGTGCAGCTTGTGCACGGCCTGGAGCAGGCGCAGGTCGTTCTCGTTCGGGTCCTTGCGGGCCTCGGCGAGGGCGACGCGCACCGACAGCTCGGTGATGTCGGGCAGGAACTCGTGCAGCGGCGGGTCGAGCAGGCGGACGGTGACCGGCAGGCCGTCCATCGCCTGGAAGAGCTCCAGGAAGTCGCCCTTCTGCAGCGGCAGCAGGGTGGAGAGGGCGAGCTCGCGGTCCTTGTCGTTGTCCGCCAGGATCAGGTGCTCGACCTCCTTGCGGCGCTCCTCGCCGAGGAACATGTGCTCGGTGCGGCACAGGCCGATGCCCTGGGCGCCGTAGCGGCGGGCGCGCGAGCCGTCCTCGGCGTTGTCGGCGTTGGCGCGCACGGCGAGCCGGCGGCGGCCGTCGGCGTGCGACATCAGCCGGTGCACGGCCTGGACCAGTCCGCCCTGGACGTCGGCGCCGGCGTGCAGGGTGCCCTCGAAGTACTCCACCACGGCGGAGGGGAGCACGGGTACCTCGCCGAGGTAGACCTTGCCGGTCGCGCCGTCGATCGAGACGACGTCGCCCTCCTCCAGCACCACGCCGTCGGCGGTGGTCATCCGGCGGCGCTTGGTGTCGACCTCCAGCTCCTCGGCACCGCAGACACAGGTCTTGCCCATGCCGCGGGCGACGACGGCGGCGTGCGAGGTCTTGCCGCCGCGCGAGGTGAGGATGCCCTCGGCGGCGATCATGCCGTCCAGGTCGTCCGGGTTGGTCTCACGGCGGACCAGGATGACCTTCTCGCCGGAGCGCGACCACTTCACCGCGGTGTACGAGTCGAAGACGATCTTGCCGATCGCGGCGCCGGGCGAGGCGGCGAGGCCCCGGGCGATCTGCTTCGACTCGGCGTCGGGGGCGAAGCGCGGGAACATCAGCTGGGAGAGCTGGCCGCCGGTGACCCGCATCAGGGCCTCGTCCAGGTCGATCAGGCCCTGGTCGACCAGCTGGACGGCGATCCGGAAGGCGGCCGCGGCGGTGCGCTTGCCGACGCGGGTCTGCAGCATCCAGAGCTTGCCGCGCTCGATGGTGAACTCGATGTCGCAGAGGTCGCGGTAGTGGTTTTCGAGCTTCTGCATGATCGCCATCAGCTCGTCGTACGACTTCTTGTCGAGCTTCTCCAGCTCGGACAGCTGCAGCGTGTTGCGGATGCCGGCGACGACGTCCTCGCCCTGGGCGTTGGACAGGTAGTCGCCGTAGACGCCCTGGGCACCGGTGGAGGGGTCGCGGGTGAAGGCGACGCCGGTGCCGGAGTCCTCGCCGAGGTTGCCGAAGACCATGGTGCAGACGTTGACCGCGGTGCCGAGGTCGTTCGGGATGCGCTCCTGGCGGCGGTACAGCCGGGCGCGGTCGCCGTTCCAGGAGTGGAAGACGGCGTGGATGGCGAGGTCCATCTGCTCGCGCGGGTCCTGCGGGAAGGCCCGGCCGGTCTCGCGCTCGACGATGCCCTTGAACACCTCGACGAGTTCCTGGAGGTCGGAAGCGTCCAGGTCCAGGTCGTTGACGGTGCCCTTGGCGTGCTTGGCCTCGTCCAGGGCCTCCTCGAACAGCTCGCCGTCGACGCCCAGCACGGTCTTGCCGAACATCTGGACCAGGCGGCGGTAGGAGTCCCAGGCGAAGCGCTCGTTGCCGGACTGGGCGGCGAGGCCGAGCACCGAGGCGTCGGAGAGGCCGATGTTGAGGACGGTGTCCATCATGCCGGGCATGGAGAACTTCGCGCCGGAGCGCACCGAGACCAGGAGGGGGTTGTCGGCCTGGCCGAGCTTCTTGCCCATCTCCTTCTCAAGGGCCACCAGGTGGGCGCTGATCTCCTCGTGCAGGGAGGTGGGCTCGCTGCCGGTCTCCAGGAAGACCTTGCAGGCCTCGGTGGTGATGGTGAAGCCCGGAGGGACGGGGAGGCCCAGGTTGGTCATCTCGGCCAGGTTCGCGCCCTTGCCGCCAAGAAGATCCTTGAGGTCCTTGTTTCCTTCGGTGAAGGAGTAAACAAACTTCTGCTGGGACGGCACGGGTCGGTCTCCTCGTACGCGGTTGCCCTGACGCCGGAGAACATACCCATTTCGAAGGCACTTCTCTGCCCTGAATAGGCCACACGAGGCCGGTACCGAGGGGTAACCCGCTAGATCGAAAGCGCATAAAGGCGTTCACCTCTGTTGGTGAAATCGTCCGCCTGACGCGAGCCAGTGTTCAACTCTTGAAGACAACGAAACCCGAAGATCACACGATCCGGACGCTGGGTAGCGACCTCGGGTCGGTCGCGTTGCCCCGGCTTGATTTCCTGCACCCGGATCGGCCGATCCCCGGCCGGGCGGCTTCGGGAAGCGATTCACGGTCGACCTGTCCATTTCGTCCACTGACCTACCGTCAGTCGCCGCCGCATGTGGCAAGCGTCACCAGCGCATCTCGCGGGTCGAACGTAGACCGCCTCCGCCGATCGTCGCACAGCGTCCAGAAACGTGCCCGTTCCGTGACCTCCGAATGCCGAAAAGGAGCCCTCCTGTCCAGAATGGACAAGAGGGCTGGGACCTAGTGGCAATCGGGCCAGAAGGGCCCACTTTTACAATCCGTACAGATCATCCGCCGGAGGTGTCCGATTCGGCATCCTCGCCCGGCCGGGCGCAGTCGTACGGATCGTCCAACCACCCCTCCGGCAGGACCACCCGGCCGTTGCCGCTGGTGCGCCCGCGCGGGCCGTCCGCACCGGCCGGCCAGCCCTGGGACTGCTCGACCTCGGAGAGGGTTTCGGCCAGTTCCGCGAGCGAGGAGGAGTTGGCCAGCCGCACCCGCAGCTCGGAACCGACCGAGAAGCCCTTGGTGTACCAGGCGACGTGCTTGCGGAAGTCGATCACGCCGCGCGTCTCGTCCCCGATCCACTCGCCGAGCAGCTGCGCGTGGCGCACCATCGCCCGCGCCACGTAGCCGAAGTCGGGGCGGGCGTAGTCGACGTCGCCCTCGAAGATCGCGACCAGGTCCCTGAACAGCCACGGCCGGCCCAGGCAGCCGCGGCCCACCACGACACCGTCGCAGCCGGTCTCGCGCATCATCCGCAGCGCGTCGTCGGCCGACCAGATGTCCCCGTTGCCCAGCACCGGGACGTGCGCCGGGACCGACTCGCGCAGCCGGGCGATCGCCGACCAGTCGGCCGTCCCGCCGTAGTGCTGGGCGGCGGTGCGCCCGTGCAGGGCGATCGCGGCCACGCCCTCCTCGGCGCCGATCCGGCCGGCGTCCAGGTAGGTGAGGTGGTCGTCGTCGATGCCCTTGCGCATCTTCATGGTCACCGGCAGGTCGCCCGCGTTGGCGACGGCCTCGCGCAGGATCTCGCGCAGCAGGTTGCGCTTGTACGGCAGCGCCGAGCCGCCGCCCTTGCGGGTGACCTTGGGGACGGGGCAGCCGAAGTTGAGGTCGATGTGGTCGGCCAGGCCCTCGTCCGCGATCATCCGGGCGGCCTTGCCGACGGTCACCGGGTCCACCCCGTACAGCTGGATCGAGCGCGGCTTCTCGCTCGGGTCGAACGTGATCAGCTGCATGGTCTTGGCGTTGCGCTCGACCAGCGCCCGGGTGGTGATCATCTCCGAGACGTACAGGCCCTTGCCGCCGCTCTGCTCGCGGCAGAGGGTGCGGAAGGGGGCGTTGGTGATGCCGGCCATCGGCGCCAGCACGACGGGCGGCCACACCTTGATCGGGCCGATGTCGAGCGGCGAGAACTCGGTGTCGGGCGCGGTGGGTGCGGGCGTGGCTGTCATGCGCGGCTGACCTCGGGGCGTCGGGTGGGGGACGGGACTCTCCATTGTCCCCCACCCGGGTGAGCGGCCCGAGCTGCCGGCTGCGTCCCTGCCCGAGCTGCCGGCGACCGGCGACCGGCGACTCCTATGACGGGTTGATGCTGACCGATCCCGAGGTGACCGTGGCGTGGATGCGGTTCGGGCTGGCCGAGTCCGTCAGCTGCGGGTCGATCCCGCCACTGCCGGAGCCGGTCTCCCCGGTGAAGGCGTAGCGGCTGCCCCGCGGCAGGGTCATGTTCACCGAACCGGAGGTGGCCCTGGTCTCCACCTGCTGCGGGGGCTTGGTGAAGTTCAGCTCCATCGAGCCCGAGGTGGTCTCCGCCGTCACCCGCCGGGAGCTCAGGTTGGTGCCCTGGATCATCCCGGAGGTGGTGTGCGCCGTCACGTCCCCGGAGGTGTCGACCAGCATCAGCTGACCGGAGGTGAGCCGGACGTCCACGTTCCCGCTCATGCCCTCCACCTGCACCGAGCCGGAGGACACCGCCCCCGACACCTGGGTGGCGGCGGGCACCTCCACCTCGATCTCGGCACCGCAGCCGAGGTCCAGGGCCGGCAGGATCAGCCGGCAGTGCAGGCCGACGGTGAGCTGGTCGCCGACCGGGGTGAGCGACACCTCCGGCTCCCGCCCCATCCAGTCCAGCCGCTGGTGGACCACCACGTGGTCCTCCCGGCCGGCCCGCACCCTGACCGAGGCGCTGCCGGTCTCCAGCCTCAGCCGGTGGATCGGGCCGTCGAACTGCCGGGTACTGCTCTTCTGCTGCTGCGCCACGATCGACCAGGTCTGCCCCGCACCGGCGACCATGACCAGGGCGATCGCGAGCGTCCCGGTGACCCGCCAGGCCTTCGCCGTACCCGCCGTCGCCCGGTCCTCGCCCGCCGTCGCCCGATCCGCGCCCGCCGTTGCCCCGTCCTCGCCCACCATCACCCGGTCCGCGCCCACCGTCACCCGACCTCCAGGAACCGCAGCACCGCCATCACCCGGCGGTGGCTGTCCTCGGCGGGCGGCAGGTCGAGCTTGGTGAAGATCGAGTTGATGTGCTTGGCCACCGCGCTGTCGCTGACCACCAGCGAGCCGGCGATCGCGGCGTTGGAACGGCCCTCCGCCATCAGGGAGAGCACGTCCCGCTCGCGCGGGGTCAGCTTCTCCAGCGGATCCCGGTGGCGGCGCACCAGCAGCTGGGCGACCACCTCCGGGTCCAGCGCGGTGCCGCCCTCGGCGACCCGCTGCAGCGCCTCCACGAAGTCGTCCACATTGGCCACCCGCTGCTTGAGCAGGTAGCCGACCCCGCTGGTGTTGGTCGACAGCAGGTCGGCGGCGTAGCGCTCCTCCACGTACTGGGAGAGCAGCAGGACCGCGACCTCCGGCCACTGCCGGCGGATCAACAGCGCGGCCCGCACGCCCTCGTCGGTGAAGCCCGGGGGCATCCGGACGTCCGCGACCACCACGTCGGGGTGGTGCTCCTCCACGGCGGCCAGCAGTTCCTCGGCGTCCCCGACGGCCGCCGCGACCTCGAAGCCCACCGCCTCCAGGACCTTGACCAGCCCGATCCTCAGCAGGACCGAGTCCTCGGCGATCACAGCGCGCACGGCAACTCCACGGTGATGGTGGTGGGGCCCCCGAGGGGGCTGAGAACGGACAGCGTTCCGTCGACCGAGGCGGTGCGCTTGCGCAGACCGGTGAGCCCGGTGCCGCGCGACGGGTCCGCGCCGCCCACGCCGTCGTCGCTGATGACCAGGCGCAGCCGGCCGCCGGCCGTCCGCACCGAGAGGTCGACCCGGTCGGCCCGGGCGTGCTTGGCCACGTTGGTGAGCGCCTCGGAGACGGTGAAGTAGGCGACCGCCTCGACGGTCGGGGCGATCGGCTCGGTGAGGTCGACGTCCAGGCGCACCGGCAGCGGGGCGCGGGCGGCGATGCCGGACAGCGCCGCGTCCAGGCCGCGGTCCTCCAGGACCGCCGGGTGCAGGCCGCGGACCAGGTCGCGCAGCTCGTCGATGGCCGCCTGGGCCTCCTCGTGCGCGGCCACGATCACCTGCATGGCCTCGGGCGGCAGCACGTCCTTGAGGGTGCGCCGGGCCAGGCCCAGGTTCATCGCCAGGGAGGTGAGGCGCTGCTGGGCGCCGTCGTGCAGGTCGCGCTCGATCCGGCGGCGCTCGGCGTCCACCGCGTCGACCAGCCCGGCCCGGCTCTCGGTGATCTCCTCGACCCGGCGCTCCAGGGCCTCCGCGCGGCCCGGGCCGAGCAGCAGCTGCGCCGCCCACACCTCCAGCCGGGCCACCAGCGCCGCCGCCCAGGGCGCCGCGAGCAGCAGCAGCACGCCGCCGGCCGTGAGCCCGACGTCGAGCCCGTCCAGGTCCGTACGCAGCGTGGTGCCGGGGGGCATCAGCCAGATCCAGCCGTACAGGGTGATCAGCACCGCGGCTGCGCCCCAGACGTACACAACCACCAGCGCACCCGCCGCCAGCAGCGGGCCGACCACCAGGTGGTGGAGGACCTGGCGCCAGGTCAGCCCCAGCAGCCAGGCCCGGCGCCAGGTGAACGGCCGCGGCGGCGGCACCTCCACCCCGTGCAGGGCCAGCAGCCGGCCGCGCTGGAGGGCGGTCAGCGGGCGGGTGCAGAGCAGGACGGCGGCGAGCACCGGGAAGAGCAGCTGAGACTCGGTGACGGCCAGCCAGACCGGCAGGGCCGGCGGTATTCCGGCGGCTATGAAGCGGGTGTCCCGCCAGGCCTCGGGCGACCACGGTGGGCGCCGGAGGCTCCTGACGAGCGCTCGGCGCAACGTGGTGGAGGGCATGCCGGACAGCGTAGGGCCCGGTGATCATCGGCCGCCATGAAGGGGGGTGCCCGGTGGGGGTGTAGCTAGGTACACCCCCGATTCGGTGTGGGACACCACCGACAGGAGACGGTGCAGGACGGAAAGCTTGACGGCATGACGAGCACTGCATCGCACTCCGCCACTCCGCCGCACGGGCGGCGCCTCCCCGGGAACCACGGGGGTGCTCCCGGGGGCGCGCTCCACCCGGCGTCGGGGCCGGCGGGGGAGCTGCCGGCTGTCGTTCCGTCGGAGGGGACGTTCCGGGTGGGGACGCTGCCCGTCGGGATCGGGCCCTGGTCGGTCCGCGTCGCCGAGTCCGGCCGCGGCCGGGCCGCGCTGGAGCTGTACCAGCACGGCGAGTTGGCCGACGTCCTGGTCGACGCCCGGCTCACCCCGCAGCTGCTGCGCGGGGCCCGGCGCAGCGCGGGCGACGGGCGCCGGCACGTGCTCGCCTGGGGGCGGTTGGCGGCCGACGGCGCGGCGCCCTCGGTGGTGTTCACCGGGCGGTGGTCGCTCCGGTCGTCGCGGTCCGGCCTGGCGGCGCAGGTGGTCACGGTGGCCGGGCGGTTCTGGCTCGCCTGGGCCGAGGGGCCGTTCCGTGGGGTGCTCGTCGAGCACCCCGCGGGCGGGCCGGCCGAGCGGCTGCCGCTGGAGCGGGTGCGGGTGCGGGTTCAGGAGCGTCGGGTCGGGGGTGCGGCATGAGCACCGCCGTCCTCTCCACCCGGTCCGCCCCTTCGTCCGCCGCTTCGCTCGCCACCTCGTTCGCCGCGTCCTTTGCCGCCTCGTTCGTCCTGCCCGAGCGGTTCGCCCGAATACCGGCCATGGCGGCGGTCGCGCTGCTGCCCTGGCTGGGCGTCCTCGCCGTCTGCCACGAGACGCCGTGGGTGGTGCTCGACCTGGTGGAGTTCTCCGCCCTGCTCTCGCTGGACGCGCTGCTGCGCCGGCGCAGCCCCGCCGCGCTGTGGGCGGGGGCGGCGGTGGCTCTGCTGCTCACCGGCGACGCGCTGGCCGACATCGCCTTCGCCGGCCCGGGCCACGCGGTGCTCGCGGCGCTGGTCATGGCGTGCTGCATCGAGCTGCCGCTCGCCGTGGTCTGCCTGCTGCTCGGCCGGGCCGCGGCCGTACGGGCCTGAGAGCGTAAGGATCTGAGGGCGTACGGGCTCAGCTGTCGGTCGGAAGCTTGTCCATCAGCGCGCGGGTCTGCTCGTCCAGCGGGGTGTAGGTGACCATCCGGGTGCCGAGCCGGGGGCTGAGCCAGAAGTTGGTGTACTCGCAGCTCAGCAGACCGACACCGGGCACCTGGAAGCGCTTGATGCCGTTGCCCGGCCGCATCACGTCGTGCCGCTGCCAGAGCTCCGCGAAGTCCGGCGAGGCCTTGAGCGCCCGGGCCAGCAGCGCCTTCCAGGCCGGCTCCGAGCTGTGCTCGGCCATCGCCGCACGGAACCGGGCCACCATGCCGAGGCGTTCGGTGCGGTAGTCGATCAGCACCTCGCGGAAGTACGAGGGCGTGAACGCCATCCACATCAGGTTGCGGTCCTCCGGCGCCAGGGCGGCGAGGTCGCCGACGATCCCGGTGTACGGCGCGTTGTACGCCAGCACGTCGTAGCGGGAGTTGACCACCACGGCGGGGTACGGGGCCAGCTGCTCCAGCAGCAGCCGCACGCTCGGGGTCACCGAGGGGCACTCCAGCACCGGCGCCGGGTCGTCCGCGCCGGCCAGGGTGAACAGGTGCGCGCGCTCGCTCGGGTCCAGCAGCAGCGCCCGGGCCACCGAGTCCAGCACCTGGGCGGACACCTGGATGTCCCGCCCCTGCTCCAGCCACGTGTACCAGGTCACCCCGACCGCGGCGAGCTGCGCGACCTCCTCCCGGCGCAGCCCCGGCGTCCGGCGGCGTCCGGTCATCGGCAGGCCGACCTGCTCGGGCGCGATGCGCTCGCGGCGGCTGCGCAGGAAGGCGGCCAGCTCGTGCCGGCGGGCCTCGCCGGGGGTGGCGCGGGGCTGTCCGGCGGAGCCGGTGCGGGCTTGCGCGGCGGGCGCCGGGGCCGTACGGGCTTGCGCGTCGACGGCCCTACGGGCTTGCGCGGCGGGAGTCATCAGGCTCATGCTCCCCAGCATGCGACAGTCGTCAGCCTGTTGCCAGGTACTTCTCATACCTGGATAACCTCACTCTGGTACCCGGGTACGGCGCGGCGGATCGTAGGACCCGTGACCCGACAGCTCGCCCTCGCCCCAGCCCCTGCCCCCGCTCCCAGTCGCACCGCCACCGCCCCCCGCGCGGCCTCCCCCGCCACCGCCCCCCGCGCGGCCTCCCCCGGCACCGCCTCCCCCGGCAGTCCCTCCCTCGGCACCGCCGGGCTGGTCACCGTCCTGCTCGGGGCCTTCCTGCCGATGCTCGACTTCTTCATCGTCAACGTCGCCCTGCCGACCATCGACGAGGACCTGGCCGCCGGGCCCGCCGTCCTCGAACTGGTCGCCGCCGGCTACGGCATCGCCTTCGCCGTCCTGCTCGTCCTCGGCGGGCGCCTCGGCGACGTCTTCGGCCGCCGCCGGCTGTTCGTGGCCGGCGCCGCCGCCTTCGCCCTCACCTCGCTGGCCTGCGGGCTCGCCCCCGACGCGTGGTCCCTGGTCGCCGCCCGGGCCGCCCAGGGCGCCTCGGCCGCACTGCTGATCCCCCAGGTGCTCGGCACCATCACCGCCACCACCGAGGGTGCCCGGCGCGGCCGCGCGCTCAGCATCTACGGCGCGGTCGGTGGCATCTCGGTCGTGGTCGGGCAGGTGCTCGGCGGGATGCTGGTCGCCGCCGACCTGTTCGGCACCGGCTGGCGCTCGGTCTTCCTGGTCAACGTGCCGTTCGCGCTGCTCGCCGTGGTCACGGCGCTCCGCCACGTCCCGGAGAGCCGCGCCACCCGGGCCGCCCGGGTGGACGTGCCCGGCACCGTCCTGCTCACTGCCACCCTGCTCGCCCTGCTCATCCCGCTGATGGAGGGCCGCGCCGCCGGCTGGCCGCTCTGGTCCTGGGTGCTGCTCGGGCTGTTCCCCGTCCTGGCCGCCGCCTTCGCCGTCGTCGAGCGCCGCGCCGAGCGGCGCGGAGACACCCCACTGGTGCCGCCGACCCTGCTGCGCATCCCCGAGATGCGGCGCGGCCTGGGCATCGCCCTCCCCTACTTCGCGGGCTTCGGCGGCTTCATGTTCGTCATCGCCGTCGCCCTGCAGCAGGGCCTGCACCTCGGCCCGGTCGCAGCCGGCTGGGCACTCGTCCCGATGGCCGTCGGCTACTTCGCCGCCTCGCTCTCCGGCCCCCGGCTGATCGGCCGCTTCGGCAGCCGGGTGCTCAGCGCCGGAGCCGTTATCCAGGCCCTCGGCCTCGCCACCCTGGCCCTGACCGCGCTCGCCGACTGGTCGCACTTCTCCCCGCTGCGGATGGCCCCGGGAGTCGCCCTCGCGGGCATCGGACAGGGCCTGATCGGCACCCCGCTGTTCCGGGTCGTCCTCTCCAAGGTGCCCGCCGCCCGGGCCGGCGTCGGCAGCGGCGTCCTCGCCACCAGCCAGCAGTCCAGCCTCGCCCTCGGCGTCGCCACCCTCGGCACCCTCTACCTGTCGCTCTCGCCCAGCCTCGGCATGGCCCGCGCGTTCGCCCTCTGCCTGGGCATCCAGCTGCTCGGGTCGTTCACCATCCTGTACCTGACCACCCGCCTGCCCCGGTCCATTGGCTGACCGGCCACCGGCCACCGGCGCCGGGCGCCTCGGGGCCTCGGCGTCGCGGGTTCCCGGCACCGCGGGTGACGGCCCTGGCACGACCGGCGCAGCAGCCCCGCGGCCACCGGCAACTCCGGTCGGCCGCGGGGCCGTTCGACGTCGCGTTCCGATCCGCGGTGGAGGCCTTCTTTCCGGGGGAATGATGACCCCATGACCTTCCTCCTGGGGTTCCTGCTCGCGCTCGTCGCCGCCATCGTCGGCATCACCGCCTTCCTGCTGCGCCGGGAGCGGGCCCGGAGGCTCCACTCGGACGACCTGTCGGGGGTGCTGATCGAGCAGCAGCGGACCGCCGAAGCCGCGTCGATGCGGACGGCCTACACGAGCCGGCACGTCCACGGCGGCCACGGTCTGATGACCGACGAGGTGCACCGTTACGGCTCCTGACCGCTCAGCGGCAGAGGGCGGTGTCCACGACGGCCTCCAGGCGTCGGGTGACGTCGTAGTCGGTCGGGACGGTGGTCACCGCGATGTTGACGGCACGGCCGTCGTCGGTGGCGCCGCCGCGGGTCTCGTACCCGGGGATGTCGCCGCCGTGGCCCCAGTAGACCCCGCCGCAGGAGAGCGGCCTGCTGAGGATCCCCAGCCCGGCGCCCGCACCGGTGTCCCCGATCGGCACGGTGGTGCGCATCTGCGCGAGTTGGGCCTCGGGGAGGAGGCGCCCGGGGACGAGCAGTGCGGTGAAGAAGCGGTTGAGGTCGGAGTCGGTGGAGATCATCTGCCCGGCCGCCCAGGCCGCCGAGGGGTCCATCTCGGTGAAGTCGCCCAGCGGCCCCTCGGCGGAGTCCTTGCGGTAGCCCTCGGGGTGGGGTTCGCGGATGGTCCGGTCGCCGACGGCGGGGAAGTAGGTGTGCCGCAGCCCGAGCTTGCGGACGATGCGCCGGTCGATCTCCTCGGCGAGCGGGCGGCCGGTGACCTTCTGGACGATCAGCCCGGCCAGCACGTAATTGGTGCTGCTGTAGCTGAACTCGGCGCCGGGGGCGAGTTCGGGCTTGTGCTGGAAGGCGAGGTCCAGGAGTTCGCGGGGCTCGAAGTACCGGTGGCGGAGCGAGGCCTCGTCGAGGAGCCCTTCGTACTCGGGCAACCCGCTGGTGTGCTGCAGGAGTTGGCGTACGGTGACGAGCCGCCCGTCGATGCCCTCGCCGTGGACCATACCCGGCAGATAGGTCTCGACCGTGGCGTCGAGGTCGACCTTCCCCTCCGCGACCAGCTGCAGGACGACGACGGCGGTGAAGGTCTTGGTGTTGCTGCCGATCCGCACCTGTCCGTCGACCGGCACCTTCGCTCCGGTGGCCAGGTTCCCCACCCCCGCGGTGTAGTGCCGGGCCCGGCCGTCCCGGCCCTGTACGGTCGCCAGCGCGGCGGGCACACCGTCCGACCGCACCAGCGCGTCGAGCCCCTGCTGGACGGGGCCCGGCCGGGTGGCGGCCGAGGCCGCGGGGACGGCCAGGACACCGAGGGAGACGGCGACGGCGGTCGAGAGCGCGAGCGCCATGTGGCGGATCCTGCG
The DNA here is from genome assembly GCF_003635085.1 of Streptomyces sp. 1114.5. Classification (NCBI taxonomy): domain Bacteria; kingdom Bacillati; phylum Actinomycetota; class Actinomycetes; order Kitasatosporales; family Streptomycetaceae; genus Streptomyces; species Streptomyces sp. 1114.5. Next base: position 2,805,870 of record NZ_RBXE01000001.1, on the reverse strand, counting down.
GGTCTTCCTGCGCATGGGTCAACTCCTCCGGGGTCGTGGGGAGAAGGGCCTCCCTGGTCACGTCCGCCAGTCTGGTCGCACGGTTCGCGGACGACCTCCCCCGATCGAGGGAGCATCCTCGCCCTCGGGCGGGGAGCCCCTGCCACCTCAGGGCCGGGCGGGCCCGCGCAGCGGCAGGGTCCGGCTGTAGACGACGCTGGTGGTGGTGCTGCCGAAGCCGGCCAGCTCGTCCATGAGGGCTTCCAGGTGCTCCATGGACGTCGCCGCGACTTTCAGGGTGTAGCAGTCGTCGCCGGTGGTGCGCAGGCACTCCAGGATCTCCCGGCGTTCGGCGAGCATCCGGCGCAGCGGCTCGTGGCGGTTGCCCGGGTACTTGAGCCGGACGACGGCGAGCACGGGGTAGCCGACCTTGGCCAGGTCCACCGTGGCGTGGTAGCCGGTGATGACGCCCAGCGACTCCAGGTTCCGCACCCGTTCGGTGGTGGCGGAGGGACTGAGGTTGACCCGCCGTCCCAGCTCGCTGAGGGAGATGCGGGCCTCCTGCTGCAGCTGTTCGATGATCGCCCAGTCGGTTTCGTCGAGATTCACGGCCATCACGCGAATCTACCGGGAGAACCACGGGAAACCAGCCCTCACGGCAGGAAGATCCCGTTCCGTTCGCCATGATCACGGGGATAGCCTCGAAGTATGCAATTTGGCGTCAACGTACCGAACTTCGGGCCCGGGACCGATCCCGGCGTGCTGCGGGAGTGGGCCCGGACGGTGGAGGGGATCGGCTTCGACCTCCTCATGCTCTCGGACCACGTGGTCGTGACTCCGGACGTGGCCCAGCGCTACCCGGAGCCGTTCCACGAGCCGTTCACCACGCTGTCCTGGCTGGCCGGGATCACCACCGGCCTGCGGCTGGGCACGACCGTCCTCGTCCTGCCGTACCGGAACCCGCTGCTGGTGGCCCGGATGGCCGGCACCCTCGACCGGCTCAGCGGCGGCCGGTTCGTCCTCGGCGTGGGGGTCGGCTGGGCCCGCCAGGAATTCGACGCGCTCGGCGTGCCGTTCGGCACGCGCGGCCGGCTGACCGACGAGTACCTGGGCGCGCTGCGGGAGGCCTGGCGCACGGGCGGCGAAGGCGAGCCGAGCGGAGGCGGCGAGCCCAGCGGACTCGGGCCGGTGCCGGTCTGGGTCGGCGGCCACAGCGAGGCGGCACTGCGGCGGACGGTCCGCTTCGGCGACGCCTGGCACCCCCTGCGGCTCCCGCTCGACCGGATGCGGTCGGTGCTGGCCGAGCACCCGGTGCCCGGGTTCGCGCCCCGCATCGCCCTGCGGCTGACCGACGCACCGGTCGACGGCCCGGAGCGCCCGGCGGGCGTGGGCAGCATCGAGCAAGTCCTGGACGATCTCCACCAGTTGCGCGCCCTCGGCGCCGAGACCGTCGTGTTCGACCCCTACCACGGGGATCCCGAGGAGACCCGCCGGCCGCAGACGGCCTGGCAGGACCTCGCCACCGTGGCCACCCACTGGAAGGCAGCAACCTCGTGATCACCGAAGCCGACGAGATCCTCCTGCGCCGCGCCGTCGCCATCGCGGCCCGCGCCGTCGCCCAGGGCGACGCCCCGTACGGCTCCCTGCTGGCCGGCCCGGACGGCGAGATCCTTGCCGAGGCCCGCAACACGGTGCGCCGCGACAAGGACATCACCGCCCATCCGGAGCTGAAGCTGGCCCGCTGGGCGGCCCGCGAGCTCGACCCGGACACGGCCGCGCGCACCACGATGTACACCAGCTGCCAGCCGTGCGGGATGTGCACCGGCGGTCTCGTCCGCTCGGGCATCGGCCGGGTCGTGTACGCGCTGTCGACGGAGCAACTCGTCGCCCTCAACCCGGAGTCGGGGGCCTGGCCGACCGTGACGCAGGAGGGCCCGGTCCTGTACGACGAGGCCCGCCTCGCCATCGAGACCTACTACCACGGGAGTTGAGGTGGCACCGGCCAAGTGGTGCTCCTACCGGCCGAGTTGAGCGCCGTTCGGATCCGCGAGGCCGCGCAGCAGCTGCTCGACGCGGCCGGCGGCCAGGGCGGGGGCGAGGGGCCGGTGGTCGACCCCCGGGAGCCCAGCCCCGCCAGGAGCTCAGTCCTGCGCCGGCTCGGCCGTCAGCCGACCCGACGCGCGGGCCAGCAGCCCGATCAGCAGCTCCCGCTCCTCGGGGCTGAACCCGTCGGCGATCCGCCGCTCGATCGCGACGGCCGCCGCATCGGCCCGGGCCAGCAGCAGGCGCCCGTCCTCGGTGAGCAGCACCTCGACCACCTTGCGGTGAAAGGGGTGCGGGCGGCGGGTGACCAGCCCCTTCGCCTCCAGGTTGGCGAGCACGGTGGCGATGGTCTGCGGAGTGACCAGGCAGGCGCGGGCGAGCGCGGCGGCGGAGAGCCCCGGCTGGTCTTCGAGCATGTACAGCGCGGCGTACTGCGGCACCGTCAGCCCGAGCGGCCGGAGCGCGGCGTGCTTGGCCGCCATCAGCTCCTGCTCCACCCGCTTGATGTGCAGCCCGAGGCGTTCCGTGACCGGCATCTCCATGGACCGATCGTACGGCACGGGATCGAACCCTGATCAATAACAGGGTTCTGCTACATGACAGAGCTCTGCTATGTTTCAGGCCGTCACTCGGCCCACTCGGCCCACTCGGCACCCCACGCATGGAGGCACCCCCTTGACCTCTCCCGCCCCTTCCCTCCCTTCCGCCCCCTTGACCGACGCTCCGGCCCGCCCCGAACCGCTCGATCACATCGCCGCCGGCTCCGGCCCCGGCCTGGTCCTGATCCACGGCACCGGCGCCGACGCGAACTCCAACTGGGGACCGCTCATCGACGCGCTCCGCGACCGCTACACCGTCGTCGCCCCCTACCTGCCCGGCGCCGGCGCCACCCCCGTCGACCCCGCACCGATCGACCTCGATTCCCTCGCCGACCGCATCGTCGCCACCGCCCGGACCGCCGGACTGGAACGCTTCCACCTGGTCGGCCACTCCCTGGGCGCCGCCCTCGCCACCGCCGTGGCCGCCCGGCACCCCGAGGTTGTGACCTCGCTCGCCCTGCACGCCGGATGGGTCCGGACGACCCCGCGCGAAGCCGTCATGTTCGACCTGTGGACACGCCTGCTCCGCACCGACCCGGCCCTGCTGGCCCGCCACCTGGTCCTCACCGCGATGGGCCCCGACCTCCTCGACACCCTCGACGAGGGCGGGTTCGCCGACCTGACCGCAGGCTTCACCGCCATGCTGGACGAGCGCATCCTCGGCCAGATCGACCTCGACACCCGCATCGACCTGCGCGAGGCGGTCGGCCGGATCACCGCCCCCACCCTCGTCCTGGCCTGCGCCGACGACCGGATCATCCCGCCCCACCACCAGCGCCAACTGGCCGCCGCCATCCGCCAGGCCGCGTACCTGGAGGTCCCCGGCGGCCACGGCCTGCCCTTCGAGGACCCGGCCCGCTTCTTCTCGCTCATCACCGCGTACGTGGACGAGCGCCAGGCACAAGCCCGGACCTGAACCACACCGGCAGCTCCGTCACACTCCCCCGCCGGGATCCGTCGGTGAAGCAGCACCGACCACCGACGGAAGGACCACCCGATGCTGACCAACCTCATGTACGTGACGATGCCGGTCACCGACCAGGACCGCGCGCTGCGCTTCTACACGGAGCAGCTCGGCCTGGAGAAGCGCATCGACTACCCCGGGCCCGACGGACGCTTCCTCACCGTGGCCGTCCCCGGCAGCCCGGTGGAGATCATCCTCTGGTCGCAGACCCCGGCCCCCGCACAGCCCGCCGAGTCGAAGCCCGGCACGGCGATCGGCCCGGTCTTCCTCGAATCGGACGACCTGCGGGCGGACTTCGAGGTGCTCCGCGAGCGCGGAGTGACCTTCGACCGGCCCGAGCCGGAGGACTACGGCTTCGGCATCCGCATCGAGGCCCTGGACCCGGACGGCAACCGGATCTCGCTGCGCCAGCGCGCGGACTGGCAGAACGACGAGACCGCCTGACCGGCCGCAGCCCCACCCGCGCGGCCGGGTGCTGTCCGGTGCCGATACGCCACGGCACCGGACAGCACCCGACCGAAGCGCCCCCACCCGAAAAGCACTTGGTCCGAGCTCGCCGTCCGCCCGACAATCGCCGGATGACCGACGACCAGAGCAATGTCCAGCGGCGCCGCGCGGCCCGCCTGTCCTGCCGGCGCTTCCTCTCCGGCGACCGCTTCCTCAGCATCCGCGAGCGCATCGCCCAACTCGCCGCCCTGGACGGTCTGGACACCTTCCCCGACTTCTACGGAACGGACGGCCCGGTCCGGCAGCTGGAGGAACGGACCGCCGCGCTGCTCGGCAAGGAGGACGCCGTCTTCTTCCCCACCGGCACCATGGCGCAGCAGGTCGCCCTCCGCCACCACGCGGAGCTCACCGGCAACCCGGCCGTCGCCCTCCACCCGCTCTGCCACCTCGAACGCCACGAACGCCACGCCTACACCCAGCTCACCGGCCTGCGCGGCCTCTGGCCCACCACCGAGCAGCGCCATCCCACCGCCGACGAACTCCGGGCGCTCGGCGAACCGTTCGGCACCCTCACCGTCGAACTCCCGCTGCGCGACCCCGGCTTCCTCCTCCCCACCTGGGACGAGCTGACCGAACTCGTCGCCGCCGCCCGCGAAACCGGCGCCCGGGTGCACTTCGACGGCGCCCGCCTCTGGAACACCACCGTCCACTTCGACAGGCAGCTCGACGAGATCGCCGCCCTCGCCGACAGCGTCTACGTGTCCTTCTACAAGGACCTGGGCGGCACCAGCGGAGCCGCCCTCGCCGGCGACGCCGCCCTCACCGCCTACGCCCGCACCTGGCGCCACCGCTACGGCGGCCAGCTCTTCCAGCAGTGGCCGGCCGCCCTCGCCGCCCTCCACGGCCTGGACACCGTCCTCCCCCGCATCCCGTCCTACACCCGCCACGCCGCGACCCTCGCCCCCGCCCTGGCCGCACTCCCCGGCGCCCGCCTGGTCCCGGAGGCCCCGGTGACCCACGAGTTCCAACTCTGGCTCCCCCACCCGGCGAAGGCCCTGGACGCCGCCCACCTCGCACTCGCCGAACAGGAGGGCACCTGGTTCGTCGGCCCCTGGCAGGACGCCGCCCCCGGCCTCGCCATGGCCGAGGTCACCCTCGGCGCCCCGGCCCAGTCCTGGACGCCCGCCGAGGTCACCGAAGTGGGCCTGCACTTCCTGGAGTTGGCCGCCAAGGCCTGACCGTCGTGACGACCGTCGTGACGACCGCCGGGACGGCATCGCTCCTGCGGAGCCGGCAAACGGTTCGCGACCACACCCCCCTTTGTGTCAGACTGACGATATGAGCGAGATGCACGTGGGGAGCCCTGCCGCCGTCCGCAGCCGCGAGGAGCTGGCCGCGCTGATGGCCGACGGGGTGCACCCGAAGTGGGTGATGTTCTGGGGGCACACCGCGCGCAAGGGCGGCGGCACCCGGCAGGAGTGCCTGAGCCAGTGGTGGCCGGGCGAGTTCACCGTCGACGGGGTGACGTACGGGTCCGCCGAGCACTGGATGATGGCCGGCAAGGCCCGGATGTTCGGGGACACGGCCGTCGAGGAGCAGGTGCTGGCGGCCCGGACGCCGGCCGAGGCGAAGAAGCTGGGGCGGCTGGTCAAGGACTTCGACGACGAGACCTGGACGGCCGGACGGTTCGAGCTGGTCGTGGCGGGCAACGTCGCGAAGTTCGGGCAGGACGAGTCGCTGCGCGCGTACCTGCTGGGCACCGGCAGCCGGGTGCTGGTCGAGGCCAGCCCGGTGGACCGGATCTGGGGCATCGGGCTGGCGGCCGACGACATCCGGGCACAGCGGCCCGCCGAGTGGCGCGGGCTGAACCTGCTGGGCTTCGCGCTGATGGAGGCCCGGGCGCGGCTGGCCGCGTGAGCACGGTCGCCCTCCTGCCGGACGGGACGGCGGCGGCCTCGGCCGTCGCCGTCCTCGCCCCCGGGCCGTACGACGCGGCGCCCCCCTCCGGCGCGCGACCGGCGCACTCCGCGCCACGACCGCCCTCTGCGCGCTCCTTGACACCACTCGGGCACGACTGGTCGTGCGCTCTTAACTCCCCAGCCACATACCGACGCCAGGATGTCCTGCAGTCAGGGTCTGGATGGACAGGTTGGGGCGATCATGCGCATGCGGTCGACGGCACAATCCGCAGGCCAGCAGCTGGAGGGCGAGCAACAGGCCGCCGAACTCCGCACAGAGCTGGACGAGTTACTCCGTGCGAGCCGCTACGCGACTCAACGTGAACGGCGGCTGAACGAGGCGATCAGAGCGACCCCGGGCCGCCAGCGGCCGGACGGGGACCTGCTGCGGCAGCTCGCCCAGGCCCGCATCCTCCGCGAGGGACTGGGCGCCCGCTGCCTCCAACTCAGCGACCAGCTGGAGGCGTTGGAGACCCGCCTCAGACACCGGCACCAGCAGCAGGACCCGCAGGAACCGACCCGGCTCGGCCCGGAACCGATACCCGAGCCCGCCCCCGAGCCCGCACCCGCACCCGCGCCGCAGCAGTCCCCGCCGCCCCCCGCCCGCCCCGACATCGGCGCCCTCACCGAGCGGATCATCGCCCTCCACCGCAGCGGCGCCCTCCCCGAGGCCGCCGAGCTGCTGGACCAGGCCGCCGCCCGCCTCACCCCCGCCGACGCGGCCCTGCTGGTCGGCATGCTGGCCCGGTACGGGCCGACCGGCGCCTCCCTCCACCTCGCCCGCGCCGCCGCGCGGTCCACCCCCGAGCACGCCGTCGCCGTCCTGGCAGAGCTGCGCGAACTGGGCCTGGCCGAGCAGGCGGCCGAACTGTTCCACGCCTTCTGGGCCTACCCGGCGGCGGCCGTCCCCGGCCTCCTCTCGGCCCTGGAGCGGGCCGGGCAGAACGCCGACGGCGCGACACTGCTCTGGGAGTGGGGTTCGGCGCCGACGCCCGAGCTGACTTCCCTGGCCGCCTGCCTCCAGCAGCACGGCCGGCCCGCCGACGTCCGAACCCTGCTGCGCCAGGCCGCCGGCCGCCCCACGGCCGACCTCGCCGACCTCGCCGCCACCCTGCCGCCCGCGCTCGCCACCGCCCTGCTGCAGGAGCTGGTGGTGCTCCGCCCGCCCGTCGAACTCGTGCGCCTGGCAGCCACCTTGGACTCCGCCGGCAGCCGGGAGCTGTACGGGCAGCTGCTCGGCGGCCTGCTCGCCGACGAGGCCCGCCACCGCACCACCCTCGCCGCCCTGCGCGCGGCCGGCCTGCCGACGGCGCCGCCCGCCGCACCCCGCTCCCGCTGGGGACGGCGCTGAAGCGGGCCCCCGCACCACAGCAGGGAGCCCCCGTCCGCCCCGGACAGGGCGGACGGGGGCTCCCCGACGAGAACCGGTCTCAGCGGAGGACCGGACTCAGCAGCCGATCACTCAGCAGCCGATCAGGCGCGCCGCGAGGTACGCCTTGACCTGGTCCAGCGACACCCGCTCCTGCGACATGGTGTCGCGGTCGCGGACGGTCACCGCGTTGTCCTCAAGGGTGTCGAAGTCGACCGTGACGCAGAACGGCGTGCCGATCTCGTCCTGGCGGCGGTAGCGCTTGCCGATGGCGCCGGCGTCGTCGAACTCGACGTTCCACGCGGTGCGCAGGTCGGCGGCGAGGCCGCGGGCCTTCGGGGAGAGGTCGGCGTTGCGCGACAGCGGCAGGACGGCGACCTTGACCGGGGCCAGGCGCGGGTCGAGCCGCATGCCGACGCGCTTCTCCATGACGCCCTTGGCGTTGGGCGCCTCGTCCTCGAAGTAGGCGTCGATCAGGAAGGCCAGCATGGCGCGGTTGAGGCCGGCCGCCGGCTCGATGACGTACGGGAAGTAGCGCTCGCCGGACTCCTGGTCGAAGTACTTCAGGTCCTGGCCGGAGGCCTCGCTGTGCACCCGCAGGTCGTAGTCGGTGCGGTTGGCGACGCCCTCCAGCTCGGAGAACTCGCTGCCACCGAAGTTGAAGCGGTACTCGATGTCCACCGTGCGCTTGGCGTAGTGGGAGAGCTTCTCCTTCGGGTGCTCGAAGAAGCGCATGTTCTCGGTGCGCAGGCCGAGGCCGACGTACCAGTCCCAGCGCTGCTGGAGCCAGTACTCGTGCCACTGCTCGTCCTCGCCGGGCTTGACGAAGAACTCCATCTCCATCTGCTCGAACTCGCGGGTCCGGAAGATGAAGTTGCCGGGGGTGATCTCGTTGCGGAAGCTCTTGCCGGTCTGGGCGATGCCGAACGGCGGCTTCTTGCGCGAAGTGGTCTGGACGGCCTTGAAGTTGGTGAAGATGCCCTGGGCGGTCTCGGGGCGCAGGAAGGCCAGGCCGCTGGCCTCCTCGGTGACGCCGAGGTGGGTCTTCAGCATGCCCGAGAAGTCCTTGGGCTCGGTGAACTGGCCCTTGGTGCCACAGTCGGGGCAGTTGACGTCCTTGAGGCCGTTCGGCGGCGGGAAGCCGTGCTTGGCCTCGTACTTCTCCTCCAGGTGGTCGGCCCGGTGGCGCTTGTGGCAGGAGAGGCACTCGGTCAGCGGGTCGTTGAAGGTGGCGACGTGGCCGGAGGCCTCCCAGACCTCGCGGGCGAGGATGACCGACGAGTCGAGTCCGACGACGTCCTCACGCGCCTGCACCATCGCGCGCCACCACTGGCGCTTGATGTTCTCCTTGAGCTCGACACCCAGCGGCCCGTAGTCCCAGGCGGCACGCGTGCCGCCGTAGATCTCGCTGCAGGGGTAGACGAAGCCACGGCGCTTGCTCAGGCTGACGATCGTGTCGATCTTGTCGGCGGCCACAGTGCTCTCTTCAGTACGTACGGCACGGTCAGGGCACGGCTGGTTGCGCGTACCCGAATACCTCAGGTTACCGGCCATACGGGTACGTGATTCAAATCGGTATCGTCCGGCCGCCCCCACCCACCGTCACCCGGCGTTCACCCATTCGAGTGAGTTGACAATCATTTCCATGTGAGATGAGAATGATTGTCATGATGATCGGACTGCCTCGCCGGACCCGCACCTCCATAGCCCTCGCCGCCACTGCCCTCACCGCCTCCCTCGCCCTCACCGCCTGCGGAGGCAGCAGCAGCGCCGACAGCGGGAACGGCCGGCTGAAGGTCGTCGCCTCCTTCTACCCGATGGAGTTCCTGGCCCAGCAGATCGGCAAGGAGCACGTCGCGGTCACCGACCTCACCGCCGCCGGCGTCGAGCCGCACGACCTGGAGCTCACCGCCAAGCAGGTCGGCACCGTCCAGAAGGCCGACGCGATCCTCTACCTCAAGGGCCTGCAGCCCACCGTCGACCAGGCCGTCGCGCAGTCCGCCGGCAAGCACAAGATCGACGCCACCGCCGCCAGCCCGCTGGTCGACCACCACCTCGACGAGGGCACCGAGGAGGGCGACGGCCACACCGCCGACGGCCACCCGCACGAGGGCCCGGCCGGCGACCCGCACATCTGGCTCGACCCGACCCGCTACGCGGCGATCGCCAAGAGCGTCGGCGACGAGTTCGCCAAGGCCGACCCGGCCCACGCCGAGGACTACCGCAAGAACACCGACGAGCTCGTCACCAAGCTCACCGCGCTCGACCAGGAGTTCCGGACCGGGCTGCAGGACACCAGGACCAAGACCTTCGTCACCAGCCACGCCGCCTTCGGCTACCTCGCCGACCACTACGGCCTCACCCAGGTCGCCATCAACGGCGTCGACCCGGAGTCCGAGCCCACCCCGGCCCGCCTCGCCGCCGTGCAGAAGGCCGCCAAGGACAACGGCGTCACCACGGTCTTCTTCGAGACCCTGGTCAGCCCCAAGCTCGCCGACACCGTCGCCAAGGACCTCGGCCTCAAGACGGCGGTCCTGGACCCGCTGGAGGGCGTCAAGGACCCGTCCAAGGACGACTACCTCACCGTCATGAAGCAGAACCTGGCCAACCTCAAGGCCGCCCTCGGCGACCCGGCCGCGGCCGGCACCCCCGCCGGAACGGGCACCGCCCCCGCCGGAGCCACCACCCCGGCCGGAACCGCCACCCCTGCCGCGACCAGCTGACGGGACGGAACACCATGACCCACCCGATACCTCCGGCCGTCCGCCTCCGTGACGCCGTCGCCTCCCGCGGCGGCCGGCCGGTGCTGCGCGGCGTCGACCTCACCGTCCGACCCGGCGAGGTCGTCGCCCTGCTGGGCGCCAACGGCTCCGGCAAGTCGACCACCGTCAAGGCCGTGATCGGCTCCGTGCCGCTGGAGCAGGGCGGCCTGGAACTGTTCGGCGTCCCGTACGGCTCCTTCCGCGCCTGGCACCGGATCGGGTACGTCCCGCAGCGCACCACCGCCGCCTCCGGCGTCCCGGCCACCGTGCGCGAGGTGGTCTCCACCGGGCGGCTGCCGCAGCACCGGCTGCTGCCGTTCCGCCGCAAGGACCGCGAGGCGGTGGACCGCGCGCTGGCCGCCGTCGGCATGCTGGACCGGGCCGGGGACGGCGTCGCCGACCTGTCCGGCGGCCAGCAGCAGCGGGTGCTGATCGCCCGCGCCCTGGTCGGCACCCCCGACCTGCTGATCATGGACGAGCCGATGGCCGGGGTGGACGCCGCCAGCCAGCAGGTGCTCGCCGACACCCTGCGCGCCGAGGTCGGCCGCGGCGCCGCCGTCCTCCTCGTACTGCACGAACTCGGGCCGCTGGAACCGCTGATCGACCGCGCCGTGGTGCTGCGGGACGGCTGCGTCGCCCACGACGGCCCGCCCGTGCCCAACACCGGCCTGCACGCGCTGCCCGGCCACGACCACGTCCACCCGCACGCCGACCTGACCCCGCCGAGGCTGCTCGCATGACCGAGATGCTGTCCTACGACTTCATGCAGCGCGCCCTGCTCGCCGCCGTCCTGGTCGGGATCACCGCCCCGGCCGTCGGCATCTACCTGGTGCAGCGCCGGCAGGCCCTGATGGGCGACGGCATGGGCCACGTCGCGATGACCGGCGTCGGCCTCGGCTTCATCTTCCAGACCAGCCCCGTCTGGATGGCCGTGCTGGTCTGCGTGCTCGGCGCCGTCACCATGGAGCTGGTCCGCTCGCGCGGGAACCAGCGCGGCGACATCGCCCTGGCGATGCTCTTCTACGGCGGCATGGCCTGCGGCAAGCTGCTCGTCTCGCTCTCCGCCGCGGCCGGCGCCGGCTCGCTGGAGAGCTACCTGTGGGGCTCCATCCTCACCGTCTCCCCCGGCGACCTGGCCGCCATCGCGGTGCTCGGCGCGGTGGTCATCGCGGTCACCGTCGGACTGCGCCGCCAGCTGTTCGCGATCTGCCAGGACGAGGACTTCGCCCGGGTCACCGGCCTGCCGGTACGCACCCTCAACCTGCTGCTCGCGGTGATGGCCGCGGTCACCGTCACCGTCGCCATGCGGGTGGTCGGGCTGCTGCTGGTCAGCGCCCTGATGGTGGTCCCGGTCGTCGCCGCCCAGCAGCTCACCCGCTCCTTCGCCGCCACCCAGGCCGCCTCGATCGCGCTCGGCGTGGTCGTCTCGCTGGCCGGGGTCACCGGCTCGTACCACCTCGACGTGCCCTCCGGCCCGGCCATCGTGCTGCTCGCCATCGCGGTGTTCGCGGTGTTCAGCCTGATCGCCGCACCGCTCGCCCGGCGCCGGCACCGCGCCGACGGCGAACCGGGGCCCGGAGTCTGCGACGTCGAGATCCCGGTCCCGTCGCCGGAGCCGGCCTCCTCCGACGCGACCACCCTTGAGCGGCGGGGCGGGCTGGCACAATGATGTGCGAGACGTCCACGACCTCAGGAGGACCCACGGTGACCACCGCAGGCCCGTCGCCGCGCGCACGATCGACCCGGCAGCGTGCCGCCGTCTCGGCTGCCCTGGACGAGATCGCGGACTTCCGCAGTGCGCAGGAGCTCCACGACCTGCTCAAGCACCGCGGGGACTCCGTCGGTCTGACCACGGTCTACCGCACCCTGCAGTCGCTCGCGGACGCCGGTGAGGTGGACGTGCTGCGCACCGCGGACGGCGAGGCGGTCTACCGCCGGTGCAGCAGCGGGCACCACCACCACCTGGTCTGCCGGCACTGCGGCGCCACCGTCGAGGTGGAGGGCCCGGCGGTGGAGCGCTGGGCCAACTCGGTCGCCGCCGAACACGGTTTCAGCGACATCGCGCACACGCTGGAGATCTTCGGCACCTGCGCGGAGTGCGCCAAGAAGGGCTGAGGCCCGTACGACGATGAAGGACCCGCCGGGATCACCCGGCGGGTCCTTCATCGTCGTCCCGCATGCGTCGTCGTCCCGCATGCGTCGTCGTCCCGCATGCGTCCCGACGTCGTCCCGAATGCCGACCGGCCTCAGCGCTGGGACGGCACCGACGCGGGGACCTCGTTCGGGATCGCCCCGCCGAAGCGCCGGTCGCGCATCGCGTACTGCTCGCAGGCCCGCCACAGGTCCCGGCGGTCGAAGTCCGGCCAGAGCACGTCCTGGAACACGAACTCGGCGTAAGCCGACTGCCAGAGCAGGAAGTTGGAGGTGCGCTGCTCACCGCTGGGACGCAGGAAGAGGTCCACGTCCGGCATGTCCGGGTGGTACATGTACCGGGACAGGGTCTTCTCGTTGACCTTCTTCGGGTCCAGCTTCCCGGCCGCGACGTCCCGCGCGATCGCCTGCGCCGCGTCCGCCAGCTCGGCCCGGCCACCGTAGTTGACGCACATGTAGAGCGTGACGGCGTCGTTGCCCTTGGTCTGCTCCTCGGCGACCTGCAGCTCCTGGACGACGCTCTTCCACAGCTTGGGCATCCGGCCGGCCCAGCGGATCCGCACGCCCATCGCGTCCATCTCGTCGCGGCGGCGGGCGATGACGTCCCGGTTGAAGTTCATCAGGAACTTCACCTCGTCGGGCGAGCGCTTCCAGTTCTCGGTGGAGAACGCGTACAGCGAGATGTTCTTGACCCCGAGCTCGATGGCGCCCCTGAGGACGTCCAGCACCACGGACTCGCCGACCTTGTGGCCCTCGGTGCGGGGCAGCCCGCGCTCCTTGGCCCAGCGGCCGTTGCCGTCCATCACGATGGCGACGTGTTCGGGCACCAGCTCACCGGGGATCTTCGGGGGCTGTGCGCCACTGGGGTGCGGGGTCGGGGGGACGTACGACCTCTGCTTGCCGCCGCCGAAGAGCCGTCGCGCTGCCATGTGCTCACTTCTCCACGTATCTCATCGAGCGGATGCCCCGCTCCAGGTGCCACTGCAGATAGGCCGCGACCAGGCCGCTGCCCTCCCGCCAGTACCGCGGCTCGCAGGTGTCGGCCGTCTGCCAGTCCCCTGACAGCAGCGCCCCGAGCAGTACCAGTGTCTCAGGGGAGGGTACGGCACATCCGGGCACTCGGCAGTCTGCGCAGAGCACCCCGCCTGCGGGGAGCGAGAAGAAACGGTTCGGCCCCTCCAGGCCGCACTTGGCGCAGTCGGTGAAGCTCGCGCCGTACCCGTTCACCGCGAGCGAGCGCAGCAGGAAGGCGTCCAGCACCAGGTGCGACTCGTGCAGCCCGGCCGCCAGCGTGCGCAGCCCGCCCACCAGCAACAGGTACTGCTGGACGGCGGGCTCGCCCTCGTTCTCCGCGAAGCGCTCGGCCGTCTCCAGCATCGCGGTGCCGGCGGTGTAGCGGCCGTAGTCGGTGACGATCGAACCGCCGTACGGCGCGATGGTCTCCACCTGGGTGCACAGCGGCAACCCGCGGCCGACCAGCTCACTCCCGCGGCTGAAGAACTGCACGTCCACGTGCGAGAACGGCTCCAGGCGGGCACCGAACTTGGACTTGGTCTTCCGCACCCCGCGCGCCACCGCCCGCACCTTGCCGTGCTGGCGGGTCAGCAGGGTGATGATCCGATCGGCCTCGCCGAGCTTCTGCGCCCGCAACACGACGCCGTCGTCCCGGAAAAGACTCATGCCGACCATTCTCCCCCAGCCGCGGACAGCCGCGGACAGCCGTGTTGCCCGCACCGGGGCCGTGGGGGAGGACCACAGCGGTGCGGGTCACGGCGGGCCCGGAGGGGGGTCGGGCCCGTTTTGTGGGGGCGGGGAATGGCCTCTACGGAGTGGGTGCGACGAACAGTGTGGTCCGGAGGAGCCCGGAGCCCGGCCTACTTGTACGGAGCCCGGGTCGCCGCCTCCAGCAGCGCCTGGACCCGCGCCTGCGGCAGGTCCAGGCAGCGCCCGACCGCGGCCAGCGCCTCGCGCTCCTGCGGCAGGTAGCGCCCGTCGGCCAGTGCGATCGCCGCGCCCTGCAGCAGCAGCCGTTCGCGGCCCTGGTGGGCCAGGTTGGGGGTGAGCGGTTCGAGCACCGCGTGCAGTTCGACGGCGAGGCCCCCGGCCTCCCCCAGCCGTTGGCCGGGAGGTGCCCCCAGGTCGTGGGCGTCGTGGAGTTCGCCGCCGAGCCCGGAGAGCGCGGCGAGCGCGGCCAGCACCTGGGCCTCGCCGCAGTCCTCGAACCCGGCCTCGCGCACGGCCGCGCAGGCCGCCTCGCGGGCCGCCCGGTGGGCGGTTCCGCCGGCCGCGAGCAGGGCCAGCGCGATGGTGTACTGGGCGTCCCGCAGCATCGCGCCGAGACGCACGCAGGTCGGCTGGTCCAGGCTCTCGACGCCGTACCGGCCGTGGCAGCTGGTGCACTGCACGCTGCCGATCACCGGTCCGAGCGGGAGCACCGGGGTCCCGAGCAACCGCAGCCACCGCCGGCCGTGCTGCCGGCGGTAGTTGCGGTCCCCGCCGCAGCCCGGGCAGAAGAAGTCACCGAGAACGTCAGTCCGCCACCGCGGGCGAACACCCCACAACCTGGTCACGGCGCCACTCCCCAGACATGGCAGGCGGCCTGCTCGACGATGGGCAGGTCACGCGACCGGACACCGAGCCGTCCCACCGACCCGGCTTGCCGGTGGATCGATGTTGCCATGGTTACCGGCACGTGTCAGTACCTCGAACGGCTTCCGATCCCAAAAAATGTGGCGCAGGACACAGCGCCCCGGCCGGGGTGCCGGGGCACGGCGAAGGGCCGCCCCGGAGGACGGCCCCGCCGCATGCCACTCGTACGAACTACCCGCGCTGCGACCGGTTGACGGCGCTGATCATCGCCTTCAGCGAGGCCAGCACGGTGTTGCCGTCGATGCCCACGCCCCACAGCACCTTGCCGTCCACCGCGCACTCGACGTACGCGGCGGCCTGGGCGTCGCCGCCCTCGCTCAGCGCGTGCTCGGCGTAGTCCAGGACGCGCACGTCCACGCCGATCCGGGCCAGCGCGTCCGCGAAGGCCGAGACCGGGCCGTTGCCGGTACCGGTCAGGGTCACCGGCTCGCCGCCCACCACGGCCTCGGCGGTCAGTGCGTCCCGGCCGTCCTCGGTGGTCAGGGTGCGCGAGCCGGTCAGCGAGATCCGGCCCCACGGGTTGGCGGTGGTCGGCAGGTACTCGTCCTCGAAGACCGCCCAGATGTCGGCCGGGGTGACCTCGCCGCCCTCGGCGTCGGTCTTGGCCTGGATGATGCGGGAGAACTCGATCTGCATCCGGCGCGGCAGGTCCAGCTTGTGGTCGTTCTTCAGCACGTACGCCACGCCGCCCTTGCCGGACTGGCTGTTGACCCGGATGACCGCCTCGTAGGTGCGGCCGACGTCCTTCGGGTCGATCGGCAGGTACGGCACGCCCCAGGTGTGCTCGTCCACCGGGACGCCCGCCGCCTTGGCGTCCGCCTCCAGGGCGTCGAAGCCCTTCTTGATGGCGTCCTGGTGGGAGCCGGAGAAGGAGGTGTACACCAGGTCGCCGGCGTACGGGTGGCGCGGGTGCACCTCCATCTGGTTGCAGTACTCGGCGGTGCGGCGCACCTCGTCGATGTCGGAGAAGTCGATCTGCGGGTCGATGCCCTGCGAGAACAGGTTCATCCCCAGCGTCACCAGGTCGACGTTTCCGGTTCGCTCGCCCTGCCCGAACAGACACCCCTCGATACGGTCGGCACCCGCCATGTAGGCCAGTTCGGCGGAGGCGACGGCGGTGCCGCGGTCGTTGTGCGGGTGCACCGACAGGCAGACGAACTCGCGGCGCGACAGGTGGCGCGACATCCACTCGAACTGGTCGGCCTGGACGTTCGGGGTGGCCCGCTCGATGGTGGCCGGCAGGTTCAGGATGATCTCGCGGCCCTCGCCCGGCTGCCAGACGTCCATGACCGCCTCGCAGACCTCCAGCGCGAAGTCCAGCTCGGTGTCGACGAAGATCTCCGGCGAGTACTGGTAGCCGAAGACGGTGTCGTCGCCCAGCAGCTTCTCGGCGTACTCCATCACCAGCCGGGTGCCGTCGGTGGCGATCGCCTTGGTGGCGGCCATGTCGTTGCGGAACACCACCCGGCGGAACAGCGGCGCGGTCGCGTTGTACAGGTGGACGGTCGCGCGCGGGGCGCCGACCAGCGACTCGACGGTCTTCTCGATCAGCTCCTCGCGGGCCTGCGTCAGGACCGAGATGGTGACGTCCTCGGGGATCGCCCCCTCCTCGATCAGCGACCGTACGAAGGCGTGGTCGGTGGCGCCGGAGGAGGGGAAGCCGACCTCGATCTCCTTGTAGCCCATCGAGACCAGCAGGTCGAACATCTTGCGCTTGCGGGCCGGGGACATCGGGTCGATCAGCGCCTGGTTGCCGTCGCGCAGGTCGGTGGAGAGCCAGCGCGGCGCCTTGCTGATCACCTTGCTCGGCCAGGTGCGGTCCGGCAGGTCCACGGTGCCGAACGGCAGGTAGCGCCCGTGCCGCATGCCGGAGGGCTGCTGGCGCACGGAGGCGGCGGTGATCGGGGTGGGCCGGTCGACGAAGGCGCGGGCGGCGGGGACGGACGCGGCGGAGGTCTGCTCGGTCATGGAGGTGACTCTCGGCTTCCTGTGGATGCGTGGTGCGGGCTGGTCGGGAGGGATGGACACCGACTGGCCGGCCTCTGCTGCCGCTCACGGACCGCGATCGGACCGCCGGTTGCGCGCACAGCTCGTTCCCCGCGGCGAGGGAGCCGGCCCCAGTGGACTACAGGCCCTCGACGCGGCAGCTAAGAAGAAGCAGCCCGTTGCGCATGATGCCCCAGCGTAACCCAGCACCGCGCGCCCCCGAAGTGATCCGGGCTTCCGTTCCACTCCTTGAGACGTCGACCGGTCATGTCAAAGGTCGTGACATCCGGTTATCGAAGCCTCACCCTGGGCCGCATGACTGCAGCAGTACCGATCTGCGCGATCGTCCCGCCGTACGTCCTGGACCGCCTCGCCGAGGCCGGTCACGAAGCCGCCGCCCACACCCTCACGCTCGACGCCGCGCACCGCGCGGCCCGCCTCTCCCCACCCCCGGCCACCGGCGGCGCCCCGGGCCTCAACCGGGTGATCTCCGACGCGGGCCACGGCCAGCGGCTGCCCGGGCGCACCGTGCGCACCGAGGGCCAGGCCGCGGTCTCCGACGCCTCCGTCAACCACGCCTACGACGGCCTCGGCGCCACCTTCGCGCTCTACGCCGACGTCTTCGGCCGGCACTCGATCGACGACCGGGGCCTGCGGCTGGACGCCAGCGTCCACTACGGCCGCAACTACGACAACGCCTTCTGGAACGGCCACCAGATGGTCTTCGGCGACGGCGACGGCCGGATCTTCGGCGACTTCACCGCCTGCATCGACGTCATCGGCCACGAACTCACCCACGGCGTCACGCAGTTCACCGCCGGCCTGGACTACCAGGACCAGCCCGGCGCACTCAACGAGTCGGTCTCCGACGTCTTCGGCTCGCTGGTCAAGCAGTACGCGCTGCACCAGAGCGCCGCCGACGCCGACTGGCTGATCGGCGCCGGGCTGCTCGCCCCCGGCATCCAGGGCGTGGCGCTGCGCTCGATGAAGGCCCCCGGCACCGCCTACGACGACCCGCAGCTCGGCAAGGACCCGCAGCCCGCGCACATGCGGGACTACGTGAACACCTCCGAGGACAACGGCGGGGTGCACATCAACTCCGGCATCCCCAACCACGCGTTCTACCTGCTGGCCACCGCCCTCGGCGGCTCGTCCTGGGAGCGCGCCGGACGGATCTGGTACGACGCGCTGACCGGGCACGCGGTGCCCGCGGACGCCGACTTCGCCGCCTTCGCCCGGGCCACCGTGGCCGCCGCCAAGGCCCGTTACCCCGACCAGGGCGCGGTCGCGGACACCGTCACGGCCTCCTGGGCGCAGGTCGGGGTCAGCCCTGGGTGACCGCGGGGCCGGCCCCGAAGGTCACGGTCCGGGAAAAGAGCGGCGAACCCCTTCCCTGCGTATCACCATGGACACCATGCGTATCCAGGTGACCCGGACCGGCGGCTTCGCGGGAATCGTCCGCCACGCGGAGCTCGACACCGCCGACCGCACGGACGCCCCGCACGTCCACGCACTCGCCCGCGAGGCCGTCGCGGGCGGGCTGCGCGCCCCCTCCTACGGCGTGCCGGACGGCTTCCACTACGAGATCACCGTCGACGGCCGGACGGTCCACTGCGCCGATCCGAAGCTCACCGACTCGCAGCGGGAGCTGGTCTCCCTGGTGCTGCGCGAGGGCGCGTAGCACCGGGGAGACCAGTCGCCCGGGGGTCGCCTCAGAGCCAGCCGTCCCTCAGAGCCAGCCGTCGAGGGCCGCCAGGAAGCCCTCGTGGTCGTCCCGGTGGACGTTGTGCCCGGCGCCGGCGACGGTGCGCACCTCGAAGCCGCGGGCGCGCAGCGTCTCGGTGTCCACGTCGCGCACCACGGTGCTGCCGTCCGCCCGCACCACCAGGGAGGGCACCACGGGAGCGGCCGGCAGGTCCGAACCCTGGGCCGCCAGGGCCATCGCGGTGTCGGTGTCCCAGTGGGCCAGGGCGTCGAGCTTGGCGTCGACGTCCTCGGCCGACCAGTGCGGGTTGTGCGCGACCAGCCCCTCCCGGGTGGCCTCCCGCTCCGCGACCCAGGTGGTCGGGTCCAGCCCCCACTGCCGGAACCGCCAGGCCGGGTCCACGTAGACCGCGCGGGCCGGCTTCAACCGCTCGACGGCGTCCGCCAGGACGATCCCGCCGAGCGAGTGGCCGATCGCCAGCTCCGGCCCGGTCGGCAGGGTCTCCAGCAGGTCCTCGGTGTACGCCTCCAGCGGGTAGCGCTCCAGCGGGCCCGCCCCGGTGCCGCGCGGGCTCAGCCCGTGCCCGCGCAGGTCGACGGCGACCACCCGGTAGCCGCGCCCGGCCAGCTCCGGCCCGACCCGCCGCCAGGTGCGGTGGTCGAAGGTGATGCCGTGCACCAGCACGGCCGTCCGCTCCCCGCTGCCCCACTCCCGGGTGTGCAACTTCATTGCGCCTGCCCCCTCCTGACGTCGCGTGAGGCCGGGCCGACGGCTCGGGCCCGGCCGGACGCGCAACGTCCGGCCGGGCCCTGGTATTCCCGCTGGGGGTGAACTCCCTTGTCCGGCTTGTCAGAAGCCCAGCTTGCGCAGCTGCTTCGGGTCGCGCTGCCAGTCCTTGGCGACCTTGACGTGCAGGTCCAGGTAGACCGGCGTGCCGAGCAGCGCCTCGATGTGCTTGCGGGCGGTGGTGCCGACGTGCTTGAGCCGCGCGCCCTTGGCGCCGATCACGATGGCCTTCTGGCTCTGCCGCTCGATGTAGACGTTGGCGTGGATGTCCAGCAGTGGGCGGTCCGCCGGGCGGCCCTCGCGCGGCAGCATCTCCTCGACCACGACGGCCAGCGAGTGCGGCAGTTCGTCCCGCACGCCCTCCAGGGCGGCCTCGCGGATCAGTTCGGCGACCATGATCTGCTCGGGCTCGTCGGTGAGGTCGCCCTCCGGGTAGAGCTGGTCGCCCTCCGGCAGCAGCTTGGTGAGCAGGTCGGCGACCAGCTCCACCTGCTTGTCGCCGACGGCGGAGACCGGGATGATCTCGTCCCACTCGAAGCCCAGTTCGACGCCGAGCTGCTGGATGGCGATCAGCTGCTCGGCCAGGCGCTTGGAGTCGACCAGGTCGGTCTTGGTGACGATGGCGACCTTCGGGGTCTTCTTGATCCCGGCGATCTCCTTGGCGATGAACTTGTCGCCGGGGCCGATCTTCTGGTCGGCGGGCAGGCAGAAGCCGATCACGTCGACCTCGGCCCAGGTGGTGCGGACGAGGTCGTTGAGGCGCTCGCCGAGCAGCGTGCGCGGCTTGTGCAGACCGGGGGTGTCGACCAGCACGAGCTGGGCGTCCGGGCGGTGCACGATGCCGCGCACGGTGTGCCGGGTGGTCTGCGGGCGGTCGGAGGTGATCGCGACCTTCGTCCCCACCAGGGCGTTGGTCAGGGTCGACTTGCCCGCATTCGGCCGGCCGACGAAGCACGCGAACCCGGAGCGGTA
Source organism: Streptomyces sp. 1114.5 (assembly GCF_003635085.1). Classification (NCBI taxonomy): domain Bacteria; kingdom Bacillati; phylum Actinomycetota; class Actinomycetes; order Kitasatosporales; family Streptomycetaceae; genus Streptomyces; species Streptomyces sp. 1114.5. The sequence continues at coordinate 2,785,500 of NZ_RBXE01000001.1, read as the reverse complement.
CGAGGAGGAAGGGGCATTCATGGGCTCCATTCTCCCTGATCACCTGAGCCCCGCCGTCCGGGGGCGCCCCCGGGGTGCCCGCAGGGGAGCTCGCGGCGGTCTTCGGGGGCGCTCGGCGCTACCTACGGCCCTTGCCGCCGCCGGGGATCAGCGCGATCACCACCAGCACCAGCAGGAAGCCCAGCGAGCCGTAGAGCCAGAACGGCGACCCGGTCTCCTGCCACTTGCCCAGCCCCATCACGAACAGCAGCAGCCCGGCGAAGAACGCCACCGCCCCCATGCCCCAGTCCCCTCACCGTATCCACTCCCCCGGTGAGATTATCCGCAGAACCCAGGGGAGCCACCACGCCGGGCCACCCCGTTGCCGCCCCGGGCCGAGAACGGCCTCAGCGCGCCTCGGCGGCCACCCGCAGCGCCCCGTCCGGACCGGCCAGCAGCACCGGCGTCCCCGCCCCGCCCAGGTCCCGTACGGCCGCCAGGTCCGCCTCGGCCGGCTGCTCCGCCTCGCTCACCACGGCCGCCGCCTCCAGCGACTTCGCGCCACTGGCCACCGCCATCGCCACCGCCGTCTGCAGCGCGCTCAGCCGCAGCGACTCCAGCGCGACCGTCCCGGCCACGTAGGTGCGGCCGGTCTCGTCACGCACCGCGGCCCCCTCGGCCACGCCGTTGCGGGCGCGGGCCGAGCGGGCCAGGGTGATGATCTTCTTGTCTTCGGGGTCGAGCTCGACGATGTCACTCATGCCGCCGAGCATAGGCACCCCGGCCCCCTCAGTGGCCGACCGGGTGGGTCCGGCCCGGGTTCGGGTTCATGACCTTCACGAAGGTCTTGGGCCCGGAGGGCAGCGGCTCCTCGCGCTCGACCCGCCGCCGCCAGAAGGGGTTGTCGTGCGGCAGGTGGCTGCTCACCCGGCCGTACATCCCGAAGGTGGTCAGGATGACCCCGAAGATGAACGCGAACAGCACGTTCGACATCCGGAAGTTCAGGATGTTGGCGTCCGGCCGCCCGAGCACCGTCAGGCCGTAGAAGCCGGACAGGACGAACAGCACGCCCACCGCCATGTTCAGGTAGGACGCGAAGTTCCCTCCGATCACCGCCCCGACGACCAGGATCGCGCCCGCCACGATGGACAGGATGGCCAGCGCACCGTTGGTCGACAGCCCCGCGACCCGGTCACCTTCCGTGTCCAGGAACCCCGGGTGGTCGGCGAGCCCCAGGCACCCGAACACGATCAGGAAGATCCCTCCGAGCCCCGCCCCGATCCGCCACACCGTGACGAGCCGGTTGTCGACGGGTAGTTCGTCTTGCAGCTTCATGGCGACCTCCAGAGCCCAGCCACGGCCTAGCTGTAGGGGTGGCTCCCCTGCATGTGCGGCGTCTCGTGCATGTAGAGCGACCCGCACTGCTGGCAGCAGCGCAGCCCGGTCCCCCACTCCTGCTCGGGCCGCGTCTCGGCGGCGTCGGTGATGGTCCGGCCGCAGAGCGCCGTCGACGGGTCCTCGTCCCGCACCACGTGCCAGGACTTGACTCCGCCGGCCGCCCCCTGCGGGCCGTACTCCGCGCGAAGTTTGTGCGTCATGCCCTCCATGGTCGCTCGGCCACCGCGCACCCGCTACTCGCCCGCGGGCTCCTCGGGGGCGTCGCCGCCGCGGACCGGGGAGGCGACCATGGAGCCGATCCGGTTGCGGCGGCCGGCCGAGGACTCGGCGGTCAGCAGGATGCCGGTCAGACTGCCGTCCAGGGGCTCCGGCAGCGGGATCTCGCAGGCGGAACCGGGGATCGGCACCCGGCCGAGGTGCTTGGCCAGCAGGCCGCCGACGGTCTCGACGTCCTCGTCCTCCAGCTCGATGCCGAACAGCTCGCCCAGGTCCTCCACCAGCAGCCGGGCCGTGATGCGGTACGAGCCGTCGCCGAGGTCCTCGATCGGCGCGATCTCCCGGTCGTACTCGTCGGTGATCTCGCCGACGATCTCCTCCAGGACGTCCTCGATGGTCACCAGGCCGGCCGTGCCGCCGTACTCGTCGATCACGATCGCCACGTGCGAGCGGCGCTGCTGCATCTCGCGCAGCAGGTCGCCGGCCGGCTTGGAGTCCGGGACGAACACCGCCGGGCGCATCACCGCGCCGACCTCCTCGGCCTCCGCCTCCCGGTTGATGTGGGTGCGGCGCACCAGGTCCTTGAGGTAGACGATGCCGACCACGTCGTCCTCGTTGTCCCCGACCACCGGGATCCGCGAGAAGCCCGAGCGCAGCGCCAGGGTGAGCGCCTGCCGGACGGTCTTGTGCCGCTCGATCATCACCAGGTCGGTGCGCGGCACCATCACCTCGCGCACGATGGTGTCGCCCAGTTCGAAGACCGAGTGCACCATCCGGCGCTCCTCGTCCTCGATCAGGTCGTCCTTCTCCGCGAGGTCCACCAGCGCCCGCAGCTCCGCCTCGGAGGCGAACGGCCCCTCCCGGTAGCCCTTGCCCGGGGTCAGCGCATTGCCGAGCAGGATCAGCAGCCGCGGGATCGGACCGAGCACCGCGGCCAGCGGCAGCAGCACGAAGGAGGCCGCGGTCGCGGTGGTGAGCGGGTGCTGGCGCCCGATCGTGCGCGGCGAGACCCCCACCGCGACGAAGGACACCAGCACCATCACGCCGAACGCCAGCAGGACGGCCTGCCAGGTCGGCGTCACGTTGCGCACGCACACCACGGTGACCAGGACCGCCGCCGCCATCTCGCTGGCCACCCGGATCAGGGTCGCCAGGTTGAGGTAGCGGATCGGGTCGGAGGCGAGGGTCAGCAGCCGCGCCGACCCGCGCCGACCGACCCGCACGGCCTCCTCCGCCCGGAAACGGGAGACCCGGGAGATGCCCGCCTCGGCGCACGCGGCCAGCCAGCCGAGCACCACGAGCAGCACGGCACCCAGGATGAAGCTCGTACTCTCACCACTCACAGGGGTTCGGGCTCCGCGTCAGTGGGTGGTGGGGGCCGGGGAGATGCCGCCGAGGCCGCGGCCCGCCCGCCAGTCGTCCAGGATGCGCTTCTGGAGGGCGAACATCTCCTCCTCCTCCTCGGGCTCCTCGTGGTCGTAGCCGAGGACGTGCAGCACGCCGTGCACGGTGAGCAGCTGCAGCTCCTCGTCCATCGAGTGCTTCGAGGGGGCCGCCTTGCCCTGCTGCTCGGCGACCTCGGGGCAGAGCACGATGTCGCCGAGCAGGCCCTGCGGCAGCTCCTCGCCCTCCTTGCCGGGACGCAGCTCGTCCATCGGGAACGACATCACGTCGGTCGGACCGGGCAGGTCCATCCACTGGATGTGCAGCTCCTCCATCGCCGCACCGTCCACCAGGATCACGGACAGTTCGGACTGCGGGTGGATCCGCATCTTGTCCAGTGCGAAGCGGGCGACGTCGAGGATGGCTTCCTCGTCGGCGTCCCAACCGGACTCGTTGGCGATGTCGATCGACATGACGGGCTGTGTGCTCAGCTTTCGGTGCGATGGGACTGTCGGGGTGCGCGGGGTGCGCGGGGCGCGGCCGCCTTGCCCGGGCGCCGCTGGGCGGGCTTGCGGGCGGTCGGGGAGGCCTCCTCGGCCTCCTGGCGGGCGTCCCAGCGCTCGTACGCGTCCACGATCCGGCCGACCAGCTTGTGGCGGACCACGTCGGTGCTGGTGAGGACGGAGAAGTGGATGTCGGGCACGTCGGCCAGGATCTCCTGGACGACCTTGAGGCCGCTGCGGGTGCCGCCCGGGAGGTCGATCTGGCTGGTGTCGCCGGTGACCACCACCCGGGAGTTGAACCCGAGGCGGGTGAGGAACATCTTCATCTGCTCGGGCGAGGTGTTCTGGGCCTCGTCCAGGATGATGAAGGCGTCGTTGAGGGTGCGGCCGCGCATGTACGCGAGCGGGGCGACCTCGATGGTGCCGGCCGCCATCAGCCGCGGGATGGAGTCCGGGTCCATCATGTCGTGCAGCGCGTCGTAGAGCGGGCGCAGGTACGGGTCGATCTTCTCGTAGAGCGTGCCGGGCAGGAAGCCCAGCCGCTCCCCCGCCTCGACCGCCGGGCGGGTCAGGATGATCCGGTTGACCTCCTTGGCCTGCAGGGCCTGGACGGCCTTGGCCATCGCCAGGTAGGTCTTGCCGGTACCGGCCGGGCCGAGGCCGAAGACGATCGTGTGCTTGTCGATCGCCTCGACGTAGCGCTGCTGGTTGAGGGTCTTGGGGCGGATCGTCCGGCCCCGGTTGGACAGGATGTTCGCGGTGAACACCTGCGACGGCGCCGGGCTGTCCGGGTCCTGCGCCTGGCTTCGGAGCATGGCGATGGAGCGCTCCACGGAGTCCTCCGTCAGGGGCTGGCCGGTGCGCAGCACCAGCATCATCTCGCTGAACAGCTTCTGGACGAGGGCGACCTCGGCACGCGTGCCGGTGGCGGTCACCTCGTTGCCGCGGACGTGGATGTCGGCGGCGGGGAACCCCTGCTCGATCACGCGCAGCAGCGAGTCCGCGGTGCCGAGCAGGGTGACCATCGGGTGCTTCTCGGGGATGACGATCCGGGCGCTGACGCGGCCGTCGTCGGCCGGTTCGGGGCGCGACTGACCATTGGTACGGGTCTGCGATGTGTCACTCATAGGTCGGCGCTGGGGCCTGCCTCATCCCATCCGTGGTGTCGTGTGCCGCTCGGTCTCCGGGGCACCAGGGTACGCCGCGCGCGTGATCGCCGCGGCGGGCGGCGGGGCCGCACCCGTCGATGCTGCGGCAGTTCGGTGGCCGGCGCGAGCCCTTTTTCGTCCGCGCGCGCCCCGGCCCCACGCCGCCTGCCGTGACGGGCCGGTGCCACGGCGCCCGCCCGTCACGGCAGGCGCCGGGCCGGAACCGGCACCCGGGCCAGGTCGGCGGCGAGCACCAGCTCCCCGTCGAAGTGCTTGCGGGCGTCGGCCAGGTGCTGGCCCAGGTCCGGGTAGCGCTGGGAGAAGTGGGTCAGCACCAGGGTGCGCACCCCGGCCTCGGCGGCGACCTTGGCGGCCTGCCCGGCGGTGAGGTGGCCGTGCTCCTCGGCGAGCCGGGCGTCGGCGTCGGCGAAGGTGGCCTCGACCACCAGCAGGTCCGTGCCCTCGGCCAGCGCGTGCACGCCCTCGCAGAGCCGGGTGTCCATCACGAAGGCGAACTTCTGGCCCGGCCGCGGCTCGCTCACCTCGTCCAGGGTGACCTTCCGGCCGTCCACCTCGATCGCGCCCTCGTGCTGCAGCCGGCCCACCGCCGGGCCGGACACGCCCAGCGCGGCGAGCCGTCCGGGCACCAGCCGGCGGCCGTCCGGCTCGGACAGCCGGTAGCCGAAGGACTCCACGGGGTGGTCCAGGCGCACCGCGTCCAGCGCGAAGCGGGCGCCGGGCGCGGGCAGCGGGCCGGGCTCGTCGATCGGCCGGGGCCGCAGCACGGCCGTCTCGTGGTAGGCGGTGGCGTGCCGCAGCCGCTCGAAGTAGACCTCGCCGGAGGCCGGGAAGTAGACGTCCACCGGGTGCGGGACGCGGTCCAGGTTGATCCGCTGGATCACCCCGGCGAGGCCCAGGCAGTGGTCGCCGTGGAAGTGGGTCACCGCGATCCGGGTGATCTGGGTGGCCGTGACCCCGGCGTGCAGCATCTGGCGCTGGGTGCCCTCGCCGGGGTCGAACAGCAGGCCCTCGCCGTCCCAGCGCAGCAGGTAGCCGTTGTGGTTGCGGTGCCGGGTGGGCACCTGGCTGGCGGTGCCGAGGACGACGAGTTCGCGCTGGGACACCTGGGATCAGACCATGCTCTCGGTCATGTGGGTGCCGCCGAGCACGTGGACGTGCGCGTGGAAGATCGTCTGCCCGGCGCCCGCACCGGTGTTGAAGATCAGCCGGTAGTCCGCCAGGCCCTCGTCCTCGGCCACCCGGCCCGCCTCGGCGAGCAGCTCGCCGGCGATCTCCGGCTCGGCGGCGGCCAGCGCGGCCGCGTTCGGGTAGTGCACGTGCGGGATGACCAGGACGTGCACGGGGGCCTTGGGGGCGATGTCGCGGAAGGCGAGGATGCGCTCGGTCTTGCGCACCACCGTCGCCGGGATCTCGCCCGCCACGATCTTGCAGAACAGGCAGTCGGGCTGCGGCTCGCCGGCCATGACGTCTCCTCGGTTCGGTTCGTGGTCGTTGGTTGCTGGCGCCGTACGGGCGCAGCCTAGCCGAGCCCGGCCACGGCCTGCTGGTACTCCCGCAGGTGCTTCCAGCGCACCGCGCGCATGCCGACGACGTCGCCGTCGTCCAGGTCGAAGTCCTCGGAGAGAAACGCCACCGCGAGGAAGACGAAGCCGAGCAGCCAGCGCCTGGTGAGCCGCCAGGTGTTCGGGCGCATCACCCGCTTGGTGCGCACCACCCGCATCGCCAGGATCCCCTTGCCGACGCTGAATCCGACCAGCCGGGCGAGCACGACCTGGTTGAGGAAGGACGCGAGCAGGCCCACGACGAGCAGCGCCACGAAGTACGGCACGGCCGGGCCGCCGGTCTGGACGGCGTGGCCGGCCACGTGCTTGACCTTCGGCCGGCTCGCGGCGTTGGCGGCGACGAAGCCGAGGCCGACCGCGAAGGCGAAGTCGAGCACGATCGCCAGGAACCGCCGCCCGCCGCCCGCCTCCTTCGGGCAGGGCGGCAGCGCCGCGGCGGGCCGCGGCTGCTGCGGGTAGGGGTTCGGGTACGGCTGCGGCTGGCCGTACGGCTGCTGCGGGTACGGCTGCGGCGGCGGCGCGTAACCCTGCGGCGGCTGCTGGTACTGCGGCGGGTGGGGCTGCGGTTGCTGCTGGTAGGGCGGGTACGGCTGCGGCTGTGCGTAAGGGTTCTGGCCGTACTGCGGCGGCGGGTAGCCCTGCGCCATCTGATTCCCCCGAGAGCTGTGGATCAAGAAACAGCCCCGCATCCTACCCACGCCGCAGCGCAGGAAGTCGGCCCGTCCGACTTCCTGCGCTGCGACTCGCCCGCTCGCCTCCGGGGCGCTCTGACCTTGTCCCGGCTACTCCCAGGGCATCGGCGGCGCCGTGCGGGCCGGGGTGGTGGCGAGGGCGGCCAGGGCGAGCCGGACGCCCTCGGCGAGCTGCGGGTCCTCGCCGGCCGCCCACTGGTGCGGGGCGATCGGCACCTCGACGTCCGGGTCGACGCCGTGGTTCTCCACGCCCCAGCCGTAGTTCTCCAGCCAGAACGCGTACTTGGGCTGGGTGACCAGGGTGCCGTCGACCAGCCGGTAGCGGCTGTCGATGCCGATCACCCCGCCCCAGGTGCGGGTGCCGACCACCGGGCCGATCCCCAGCGCCTGGATGGCGGCGTTGACGATGTCGCCGTCCGAGCCGGAGTCCTGGTCGGCGAGCGCGACGATCGGCCCGCGCGGGGCGTCACCCGGGTACGGGACGGGGCTGTCGGTGTCCCGGCTGACGTTCCAGCCGACGATCCGGCGGGCGAGCTTCTCGACGACCAGCTGCGAGGTGTGGCCGCCGCGGTTCTCCCGGATGTCGACGATCACGCCCTCCTTGGCCATCTCCGAGCGCAGGTCGCGGTGGATCTGGGCCCAGCCGGTGGTCTGCATGTCGGGGACGTGCAGGTAGCCGAGCCGCCCGCCGGAGAGCTCGCGCACCGCGGCCCGGCGCCCGGCCACCCAGTCGTGGTAGCGCAGCGCCTCGTCGTCGGCGAGCGGGACGACCACCGGGTGGCGCTGGTCGGTGCCGTCCTTGCCGGCCACGGTCAGCTCGACCGGCTGCCCGGCGGTGCCGGCCAGCAGCGGGGCCGGGCCGGTGACCGGGTCCACCGGGCGGCCGTTGACCGCCAGGATCGCGTCGCCGGGGCGGATCGCCGCCCCGGGCGCGGCCAGCGGCGAGCGGGCCCGCGGGTCGGAGGACTCGCCGGGCAGGATCCGGGCGATCCGCCACTGCCCGCCGTCCTTCACCAGGTCCGCGCCGAGCAGGCCCTGGCGCCGGGCGGGCTCGGTGTGCGAGCCGTACGGGACAACGTAGGCGTGCGAGGTGCCGAGTTCGCCGTGCACCTCCCAGAGCAGGTCGATCAGGTCGTCGTGCGAGCCGACCCGCTCCACCAGCGGCCGGTAGCGCTCCAGGACGCCGGCCCAGTCGACGCCGGAGAGGTCGGGGCGCCAGAAGTTGTCGCGCATCAGCCGGCCGTTCTCGGCGTACATCTGCCGCCACTCGGCGGCCGGGTCGACGGTGACCCGCAGCCGGGCGAGGTCGACGGCGGTCTCGTCGTCCTCGCCGCCCGCCTTGTGGTCGGCCGGGACGATCCGCAGCTCGCCCTCGTCCAGCACGGCGACCCGGCTGCCGTCCCCGCTGACCGCGAAGCCGTCGATGTCGTGCACCAGTTGCTCGACCCGGCGCTTCTTCAGGTCGAAGCGCTCCAGCACCGGGCGGGGCCGCTCGTCCTCCAACGAGGCGGCCTCGTCGCCGAGTTCGCCCAGCAGCGGGGCCCTGGTCCACAGCACGCCGTCCTTGGCGGCCCGCAGGGTGCCGAACAGGCCGCCCTCGACCGGGAACGGGATGATCCGGTCGGCGATGCCGTCCAGGTCCACCCTGGTCACCGGTGCGGCCTCGCCGCCCTCCTCGCCGTCCGCCTTCTTGGCCCGCGGCTCGTCCTCCTCCCCGCCGAGCGCGCGCCCGGCCCGCTGCGGCCCGAACGGGGACGGCGTGTCGGCGGCCAGCGTGATCAGGTACGGGCGGCAGCCGTTGGGGAAGGACAGGTCGAAGACGTGCGAGTCGTAGACCGGGTCGAAGTTGCGCACCGACAGGAACGCCAGGTAGCGGCCGTCCGCGGTGAAGGCCGGCGAGGTGTCGATGAAGCGCTGCTGGGTGGCCTCGCTCACCGTCCGGGTGGCCAGGTTGGCCAGCACGATCTGGCGCAGCGAGTACGGGCCCAGCCCCGGCACCGGGCGCGACCAGGCCAGCCAGGCCGAGTCCGGGCTGAACACCAGCCCGCTGACCTGGCCGTCGGTGCTGCGGTCCAGCTCGTGCACGGTGCCGTCGGCGAGCGTCACCAGCAGCACCCGGCCGTCGTGCACGCCGAGCGCGGCCTGCTTGCCGTCCGGGGAGACGGTCAGCACGTTGACCCGGCCGAGCTGCCCGGCGGCCAGCCGGCGGCGCTCGGCGCCGTGCACGGCGGGGGCGTACTCCAGCGCGTCCTCGCCCTCGGCGTCGGAGACCCAGAGCACGCCCTGGGCGCCGTCCTCGCCCGGCACCACCCGGGCCAGGCGCCCGCGCACGCCCGGCGTCTCGTCCAGCACCCGGGCCGGGCCCTCGCGGTGGGTCAGCCAGTGCACGCTGCCGCGCACCACGACGGCGCTGGCCCGGCCGGTGCGGTCGGGGGCGACGGACTCCAGCCAGTGCGCGGCGGGCACCGGGCGGGGGCGGCGGCCGCTGCGCGGGCCGGCCAGCCGGACGTCCAGGCGGCGCGCCTCGGTGCCCTCGGCCAGGCTCTCCAGCAGCCACAGGTCGCCGGCCCGGTGGAACACCACCCGGGTGCCGTCGGTGGTGGCGTCGCGGGCGTAGAAGCCGTCCGGGTCGGCGGTGTGGCGGCGCAGGTCGGAGCCGTCGGGGAGGCTGGACCACAGCTCGCCGACGCCCTCGTGGTCGGACAGGAACGCGATCCGGCCGCCCTGCCCGCCGTCGGGACCGGCAGCCCACAGCGGCGAGGACAGCTGGCCGTCCAGGTCCTCGTGGATCCGGGTGAACTCGTCCCGGCCGATCCACAGCTTGCCCGCCCGGCCGCCCCGGTAGCGCTTCCACCAGGCCGGCTCGCGGATCGCGGCACTGGCCAGCAGCACGCGGTCGCCGCCCGGCTCCGCGGCGATCCCGCCGATCGGCCCGTACGGCAGCCGCACCGGCTCGCCGCCGTCCAGCGGCACGGCCTGCGCCCAGGTGCGGCGCAGGGTGGCCTGGCCGGCGGCGGTGGTGGCGATCGGGCGGCCGTCGGCCGTCCAGCCCTGCACCCTGGTCTGGCCGCTGCCCCAGTGGGTGAGCCGGCGCGAGGGCCCGCCGTCCACCGGCACCACGTGCACCTCGGGCGCGCCGTCCCGGGTGGAGGTGAAGGCGATGTGCCGCCCGTCCGGGGAGAACCTGGGGTCGCGGACCGGCAGGTGATCGGCCGTCAGCCGCCAGGCCCGGCCGCCCTCCAGCGGGGCGAGCCAGATGTCGTTCTCGGCGACGAAGGTGACCAGGTCGCCGTGCAGATGGGGATGGCGCAGGTAGGCGCCCGCAGAGGTGCTGAGGGTGTCCGTCACGCGGCCAGCGTAGGCACGTGCGCGCACGAGCCGCCCGGCTTTTCGGCAGAGTCGCCACCCCCGGGCGTGCCCGCTGGACGGTGCCGCGGGCCCGTAGTACGGGCCGGGAACCTACGACCAGCGGCCGGTGCGCCCCAGCAGCAGCGCGCCGGCGGCCACCCCGGCGGTGGAGGTGCGCAGCACCGAGGGGCCCAGCCGGTACGGCTTCGCGCCCGCCTCGGCGAAGGCGGCCAGCTCCTCCGGGGAGACCCCGCCCTCGGGGCCGACCACCAGCACGAGGTCGCCGGCCGGCGGCAGCGCGGCCGACGCCAGCGGCTCGGCGCCCTCCTCGTGCAGCACGGCGGCGAACGCGGCCCCCGCCAGCACGGGCGCCAGCTGCCGGGTGGTCATCGGGTCGCGGACCTCGGGGAAGCGCAGCCGGCGGGACTGCTTGCCCGCCTCCCGGGCGGTGGCCCGCCACTTGGCGAGCGCCTTGGCGCCGCGCTCGCCCTTCCACTGGGTGATGCACCGCGAGGCCGCCCACGGGATCACCACGTCCACGCCGACCTCGGTCATGGTCTCCACGGCCAGCTCGCCGCGGTCGCCCTTGGGCAGCGCCTGGACGACGACGATCCGCGGCGCCGGCTCCGGCTCCCGGCGCACGGCGGTGACGCTCACCTCGATCGCGTCCTTGCCGAACACCTCGGCGACCGTCCCGTCCACGCCGAGCCCCAGCCCGTCGGCCAGGGTCACCGCCTCGCCGGGCTCCAGCCGCTTCACCGCGGCCGCGTGCCGCCCCTCCGGGCCGTCCAGGCGCACCACGGCCCCGGGCGCGGCGGCGGCGATCCGCTCGGTCTCGACGACGAAGACGGGCGCGGTCATGCGGGAACCTCCGGAAAGGGGGCGGAACGGGAACGCGAAAGGGGTGCCGAGGAAGCCTCGGCACCCCTCCCGGGACGGCTACCGGCCGTTGAAGGCGTCCTTCAGCCGGGAGAACAGGCCCTGCTGGCCCGGCGCGAACTGGCCGGACGGCCGCTCCTCGCCGCGCAGCACCGCCAGGCGGCGCAGCAGCTCCTCCTGCTCGGGGTCGAGCTTGGTGGGCGTCTTCACCTCGACGTGCACTATCAGGTCGCCCCGGCCGCCTCCGCGCAGGTGGGTGATGCCCCGGCCGTGCAGCGGGATCGACTGGCCGGACTGGGTGCCGGGCCGGATGTCGACCTCCTCCAGGCCGTCCAGGGTCTGCAGCGGCACCTGGGTGCCGAGCGAGGCCGCCGTCATCGGGATGGTGACGGTGCAGTGCAGGTCGTCCCCGCGCCGCTGGAAGATGCTGTGGGTGGTCTCGGCGATCTCGACGTACAGGTCGCCGGCCGGGCCGCCGCCGGGGCCGACCTCGCCCTCGCCGGCCAGCTGGATCCGGGTGCCGTTGTCGACACCGGCCGGGATCTTGACGGTCAGGGTGCGGCGGGCGCGGACCCGGCCGTCGCCGGCGCACTCCGGGCACGGGGTCGGCACGACGGTGCCGAAGCCCTGGCACTGCGGGCAGGGGCGGGAGGTCATGACCTGGCCCAGGAAGGACCGGGTGACCTGGGAGACCTCGCCCTTGCCGCGGCACATGTCGCAGGTCTGCGCGGAGGTGCCGGGGGCCGCGCCCTCGCCGCTGCAGGTGGTGCAGGTGACGGCGGTGTCGACCTGGAGTTCCTTGGTGGTGCCGAAGGCGGCCTCCTCCAGGGTGATCTCCAGCCGGATCATGGCGTCCTGCCCGCGGCGGGTGCGCGAGCGCGGGCCGCGCTGGCCGGCCGCGGCGCCGAAGAAGGCGTCCATGATGTCGGAGAAGCCGAAGCCCGCCGCGCCGGCGCCGAACCCGCCCGCGCCACCGCCGCCGCTCGGCGACAGCGGGTCCCCGCCGAGGTCGTAGACCTGGCGCTTCTGCGGGTCGGAGAGCACCTCGTAGGCGGCGTTGATCTCCTTGAACCGCTCCTGCGTCTTCGGGTCCGGGTTGACGTCCGGGTGCAGTTCGCGTGCCAGGCGCCGGAACGCCTTCTTGATCTCGTCCTGCCCCGCATCCCGTCGGACGCCGAGTACCGCGTAGTAGTCCGTGGCCACCAAATGCTCCGCTTGTTCCGCCTGTAGTAGTGCTGCGACTGGTCGCCGGCCGTTAATTTTTAACGGCGGCCCTTGCTACGACTCGGCCAGGATCTGGCCCACGTACCGTGCCACCGCCCGCACCGCCCCCATTGTGCCCGGGTAGTCCATCCGGGTCGGACCGATCACACCCAGTTTGGCCACGCTCTCGTCGCCCGAACCGTAACCGACCGACACCACCGAGGTGGAATTCAACCCCTCGTAGGCGATCTCCCGGCCGATCCTGACCGTCATCGCGGCGTCCGTGGTCTCACCCAGGAGGCGGAGCAGGACGACCTGCTCCTCCAGAGCCTCCAGCACCGGCTGGATGGTGAGCGGGAAGTCGTGGCCGAAGCGGGTCAGGTTGGCCGTCCCGGCCAGCATGATCCGCTCCTCGTTCTGTTCCGCGAGCGTTTCGAACAGCGTCGCCAGGACCGTGCTGACGGTCGGCCGGTCGGCCTGCTCGAACATCGCCGGAAGTTCCTCCAGCAGCCCGGGGACCTCCGGGAGGCGCCGGCCGGCGGCTCTGGTGTTGATCCTGGCCCGCAGGTCCGCCAGGACCGTCTCGCCGACCGGGCCCGGGCAATCGACCATCCGCTGCTCGACCCGGCCGGTGTTGGTGATCAGCACCAGCATCACCTTCGCCGGGGCCAGCGCCACCAGCTCGATGTGCCGGACGGTGGAGCGCGACAGCGACGGGTACTGCACCACCGCGACCTGGCGGGTCAGCTGGGCGAGCAGCCGCACGGTGCGCGCGACCACGTCGTCCAGGTCGACCGCGCCGTCCAGGAAGTGCCGGATCGCCCGGCGCTCGGGGGCGCTCATCGGCTTGACCTCGGCGAGCTTGTCGACGAAGAGGCGGTACCCCTTGTCGGTCGGGATCCGCCCGGCGCTGGTGTGCGGCTGGTGGATGTAGCCCTCCTCCTCCAGCGCCGCCATGTCGTTGCGGACGGTCGCCGGCGAGACCCCGAGGTTGTGCCGCTCCACCAGGGCCTTGGAGCCGACCGGCTCCTCGGTGCCCACGTAGTCCTGCACGATCGCGCGAAGCACCGCGAGCTTGCGGTCGTCCAGCTGGCGGACCTCTCCGGCCATGGGGCACGCACCTCCGTCTTCGCACGTTGTCCGTCTGTGTGTCCCTGCAGTACTGCCACGGGCCGCCCCCGGGAGGCCCCGGTCTTGGCACTCTGAACACACGAGTGCCAGAACCGTACCTGCCAGTGTAAGGCCCGGGTCCTACGGCAGGAACGGCCCGCCCGGGGTGATCCTGCCCGCAGTTCCGGGTACGGCCCGCACGGCGGCGACCGTTCACGGTTCCCGGCGCGGGGGTGGTGCCCCGGGGCCGTCCGGGTGGCAGCATCGGAAGCGACGGCGAATGGAGGAGCAAGCGATGTCGAGCTCGGGCCAACCCACCCGCTTCGCGCCCGACCGCGGCCTGACCAGCCGCATGGTCGTGACGATGTTCGTGATCGGGCTGCTGTACGTCGGTTTCACCGGCCTGCTGATCGCGCTGCTGCGCGGCGCGTGGCCGCTGATCGTCCTGATCTCCGGCGGGCTGTTCGTGGCCCAGTTCTGGTTCAGCGACAAGATCACCGAACGGGCGATGGGCGCCCACCAGGTGTCCCCGGAGGAGTTTCCCCAGCTGCACGGCACGATCGACCGGCTCTGCGCGCTGGCCGACATGCCCAAACCCCGCGTGGCGGTCGCCGACAACGACATGCCGAACGCCTTCGCCACCGGCCGCAACCCGCAGAACGCGGTGGTCTGCGTCACCACCGGCCTGCTGCGCCGGCTGGAGCCGGAGGAACTGGAGGGCGTCCTCGCCCACGAGCTGTCCCACGTCGCCCACCGGGACGTCGCGGTGATGACGATCGCCGGCTTCCTCGGCGTCCTCGCCGGCGCGATGACCCGGATCGCCGTGTACGGCGGGTTCATGGGTGGCGGCCGCAACAACAACGACCAGAACGCGGCCATCGTGGCCCTGATCATCCCGCTGGTCTCGATGGTCGTCTACGCGATCAGCTTCCTGCTCACCCGGCTCCTCTCCCGCTACCGCGAACTGGCCGCCGACCGCGCCGCCGCCCAGCTCACCGGACGGCCCAGCGCGCTCGCCTCGGCCCTCACCAAGGTGACCGGGCAGATCGCGGCCATCCCCAGCAAGGACCTGCGCCAGGCCCAGCCGTACAACGCCTTCTACTTCGCCCCCGCGCTGAACGCCCGGGAGACCGCCTCCCAGCTGTTCTCCACCCACCCGACGCTGGAGAAGCGCCTGGAGCAGCTGGCGAAGATCTCCGAACAGCTCGGCCGCTGACCCCTGTCGAGGAAAGGACCGCCGTGGGAATCCTGGACGCCCTGTTCGGCCGCACCAAGCCCGTCAAGCCCGACCTGGACCAGCTGTTCGGCGTGCCGTCCGCCGCGCTCACCCTGGAGGCCGGCGCCGGGTTCCTGCCCACCGGGCTCGGCTCGGTCTGCTTCGCGGCCGTCGAGGGCGCGGCCTTCGTCCAGGTCGAACAGCAGGTACGGGCGCTGCTGGACGCCGACACCGAGCGCGGCGGCGTCCCGGTGGAGGCCTCCAAGGACGGCTACGGCTACTCCTGGCTGCTCGCCCGGCACACCCCCGAGGAGCTTCCGGAGCTGGTCAACGACCTGCACGCGGTCAACAGCGAGCTGGAGGCGAACGGCTTCGGACCGCAGCTGCTCTGCTCCCTGGTGGTCTTCCGCAACGCCGAGGGGCAGTCGCTGGCCCTGGTCTACCTCTACAAGCGCGGCACCTTCTACCCCTTCGCCCCGATGCCCGGCGGCGGGGAGAAGCGCAACAGCCCGCTGGAGCTTCAGGTCAACGCGATGCTGGGGAACGACCTGCGGCTGGAGAAGGACCTGAGCCGCTGGTTCCCGGTCTGGGGCGCGCCGGGCCTGTGACGGTCCGTCCGTATAGTCGCCCTCATGCGCAGCCACCGGTACGGACCCGACCTCACCCCGCCGTGGAAGACGGGGGCACCTCCCGGCCGCCGGGCTGGGGGACAGACCCCCGCCCCGGAGGTGCCCGCCGAACGGGACCTGGTGGTCGAGGAGGCCGCGACCGGCTTCTGCGGGGCGGTGGTGCGCTGCGAGAAGACCGCCGAGGGGTTCACCGTCACCCTGGAGGACCGCTTCGGCAAGCACCGGGTCTTCCCCCTGGTCCCGCGCGGCTTCCTGCTGGAGGGCCGCGTGGTGACCCTGGTCCGCCCGGCCGGCCCCGCCCCCGCCCGTACGCCCGGGCGCACCGCCTCCGGCTCGATCGCCGTCCCCGGCACCCGCGCCCGGGTCGCCCGCGAGTCCCGCATCTACGTCGAGGGCCGGCACGACGCCGAACTGGTCGAGCGGGTCTGGGGCGACGACCTGCGCATCGAGGGCGTCGTCGTCGAGTACCTGCGCGGCATCGACGACCTCCCGGCGATCGTCGCCGACTTCGCCCCCGGCCCCGGCCGCCGCCTCGGCGTCCTGGTCGACCACCTGCTCCCGGGCACCAAGGAGCACCGCATCGCCGCCCAGGTCACCGGCGCGTCGGTCCTGGTCGTCGGCCACCCCTACATCGACATCTGGCAGGCCGTGAAGCCCTCCTCCGTCGGCATCCCCGCTTGGCCCGCCGTCCCCCGCGGCGAGGACTGGAAGGAGGGCACCTGCCGCCGCCTCGGCTGGCCGGTGGACACCCCGGCGGCCTGGAAGCACATCCTCTCGAAGGTGGACAGCTACAAGGACCTGGAGCCCGAACTGCTGGGCCGGGTCGAGGAACTGATCGACTTCGTGACGCTGCCGGGTCAGGCGTAGGCCTGGAATTCCGAGGTGTCGAGAAGGGCACCCAGCGGGTCGTTGACGAACGTCAGTCCACCAGGTCCCGCACGACGGCGTCCGCGAGCAGCCGGCCCTGGAGCGTCAGGGCGGCGCGGCCCTGCTCGTACGGCTCCGCGGCGAGGAGGCCGTCGGCCAGGGCGCGGGCGGCGGCCCGGCGGCCGGTGGCGGTGAGGAGGTCCAGGGAGACGCCCTCGACCAGGCGCAGTTCCAGCAGGATGCGCTCGACGCGGCGGTCCTCCTCCGCCAGGACCTCGCGGCCCAGGGCCGGGGTGCGGCCCTCGGTGAGGGCCTGGGCGTAGGCGGCGGGGTGCTTGGCGTTCCACCAGCGGACGCCGCCGACGTGGCTGTGGGCGCCCGGGCCGGCGCCCCACCAGTCGGCGCCGGTCCAGTAGAGCTCGTTGTGGCGGCAGCGGCCCTCGGGGGTGGTGGCCCAGTTGGAGACCTCGTACCAGTGGTAGCCGGCGGCGGCGAGCGCCTGCTCGGCGATGAGGTAGCGGTCGGCGTGCACGTCGTCGTCGATCATCGGCAGTTCGCCGCGCTTGACCCGGGCGGCGAGCCGGGTGCCCTCCTCCACGATCAGGGAGTACGCGGAGACGTGGTCGGGCCCGGCACCGATCGCGGCGTCCAGGGAGGCCCGCCAGTCGTCGTCGGACTCGCCGGGGGTGCCGTAGATCAGGTCGAGGTTGACGTGTTCGAAGCCGGCCGCGCGGGCCTCGGCGACGCAGGCCTCGGGGCGGCCCGGGGTGTGGTGGCGGTCGAGCAGCTGCAGCACGTGCGGCCGGGCGCTCTGCATGCCGAAGGAGATCCGGTTGTAGCCGCCCTCGCGCAGCTCGGCCAGGTAGGCCGGGCCGACGGACTCCGGGTTGGCCTCGGTGGTGACCTCGGCGCCGTCGGCGAGCCCGAACTCCTCGCGGATCGCGGCGAGCATCTTCACCAGGTCCCGGGCGGGCAGCAGGGTGGGGGTGCCGCCGCCCAGGAACACGGTCCGCACCGGCAGGTCGACGTCCCCGAGCACCTTCCGGGCGAGCCGGATCTCGGCGACCACGTTGTCCGCGTACGTCTCCTGGGAGGCGACGGCCCCGGAGGAGCGCAGCTCGGTCGCGGTGTAGGTGTTGAAGTCGCAGTAGCCGCAGCGGCTGGCGCAGTACGGCACGTGCAGGTAGAAGCCGAACGGCCGCCGGCCGAGCCCGTCGAGGGCGTGCGCGGGCAGGGAACCGTCGGACGGCACGGGTTCGCCGTCGGGGAGTGCGGAGGGCATGACCCCATTGTCCCGTACGGCCCGGGCGTTCCCCGCGGGCCGTACGGGACGGGAGGGCTCAGGCCTCGTTGGCGCCCGCGTACATCGCGCTGACGGCGTCGGCGTAGGTCCGCTCGACCACCGGGCGCTTGATCTTCAGGCTCGGGGTGAGCTCGCCGTGCTCGACGTCGAGGTCGCGCGGCAGCAGGTGGAACTTCTTGATCGTCTGCCAGCGCTGCAGCCCCGCGTTGAGCCGCTTCACGAAGCCCTCGATCAGCTCGTGGACGGCCGGCTCCGCGGCCAGCTCGGCGTACGACTTGCCGGCCAGGCCGTGCGCGGCGGCCCACGGCATGAGGACCGCCTCGTCCAGGCCGATCAGCGCGGTGCAGTAGTTGCGGCCGTTGCCGATCACCAGGATGTTGCTGACGAACGGGCAGACCGCCTTGAACCGGCCCTCGACCTCACTGGGCGCCACGTACTTGCCGCCGGAGGTCTTGAACAGGTCCTTCTTGCGGTCGGTGATCCGCAGGAAGCCGTCCGGGCTGAGCTCGCCGATGTCCTCGGTGTGGAACCAGCCGTCCGACTCCAGCACCTCGGCGGTCTTCTCCGGCAGGTTGTGGTAGCCGCGCATGATGCCCGGGCCGCGCAGCAGGATCTCGCCGTCCTCGGCGATCCGCACCTCGGTGCCGGGCAGCGGGCGGCCCACCGTGCCGATCCGCACGTCCTCCTCGCGGTTGACGCAGGAGCCGGCGCTGGTCTCGCTCAGGCCGTAGCCCTCCAGGATCGGCACCCCGGCGCCGAGGAAGAAGTAGCCGATCTCCGGGGCCAGCGCCGCGCTGCCGGAGACGGCCCCGCGCAGCCGGCCGCCGAAGGCCGCCCGGATCTTCGCGTACACCAGTCTGTCGGCCAGCGCGTGCTGCACCCGCAGGCCCAGCGGGGCGGTGCCGGTGCCGGTGGCGATCCGGCTCTCCTGGACGGCCCGGGCGTGCTCCCGGGCCACCTTGGCCGCCCACAGGAAGATCTTGTACTTGGCGCCGCCCTCGGCCCGGGCCTTGCCCGCGATGCCGTTGTAGACCTTCTCGAAGATGCGCGGCGCCGAGGCCATGATGGTCGGCCGGATCACCGGCAGGTTGTGGATGATCCGGTCCACCCGGCCGTCCACCGCCATCACGTGGCCGGTGGCGATCTGCCCGGAGATCAGCGTCTTGCCGAACACGTGCGACAGCGGCAGCCACATGAACTGCACGTCGTCGGAGCGCAGCAGCCCACTGGATTCCTGCGCCCGGCCCTCGTACGCCCAGCAGTCGTGCACCAGGCGCACGCCCTTGGGACGGCCGGTGGTGCCGGAGGTGTAGATCAGGGTGGCCAGCTGCTCCTTGCCGAGCCCGTCGACGGCCTTCTCCACCGCGTCCGGGTGCTGCTCCAGGTACTCGGCGCCGCGCCGCTCCAGCTCGGCGAGGGTGAGCACGTCCAGGCCGCCCGTCTCCGGCTCGCCCTCCGGGGCACCCTCGGGCGCGTCGAACAGCACGACCGTGCGCAGCTCGGGCAGCTGACCGATCTGCTCGACGGCCTTGGCCAGCTGGGCGGCGTTCTCCGCGAACAGCGCACGGGAGCCCGAGTCGGAGAGGATGAACGCGGTCTCGTCCGCGTTGGTGCTCGGGTAGACGGTCGTGATCGCCGCGCCCGCGCACATGGCGCCGAGGTCGGCGAGGATCCACTCGATCCGGGTGGAGGAGGCCAGGGCGACCCGGTCCTCCGGGCGGATGCCGAGCGCCATCAGGCCGGCGGCCACCGCCTTGACCCGCGTCGCGGTCTGCGCCCAGGTCAGCGAGCGCCACTGCTCGGCGCCGGGTGCGCCGTCCGCGGCCTGGTCGTCGACCGGTGCGGGGTGGCGGTAGGCCTCGGCGTTCGGGGTCGCGGCGACCCGCTCCAGGAACAGGTGGGCGACGGAGGCGGGGCGCCCGGCGACGAGGTCGGGCCTGCCGGAGTCGATCAGGGACTGCGCGGAACTCAACGAGACCTCCGGGGGCGGGTGGCCGTCTGAGGGATTGTTCGCGGCGTCCGTGGGGGCGGTCGCCGGGCCCCGGTTCACGCGGACGGTACCGGTCGGTAACAAGGGGGCAACCAGCAGCCTAGGGGGAAACCGGTCATTCCGTAAGAGGGCGACGCCTCCTGGCACACCCCCGTGCCTCCGGTGACCGGTGCCGGCGAAGCTGCCGGGCCGTTCGGCAAAAGCCCGGCAAACCTCAGGTTCCCACACGCCGAATGGCTCGTACGACGCTACAGAACAACGAGAATCGGGGTGCGAACCCGACCGGCGACGACAAGAGTGTGCTAGTGCTGATCAGACTGCTCCGGGCGTACCTGCGCCCCTACTCCCGACCGATCACCCTGCTGGTGGTCCTCCAGCTGGTGTCCACCCTCGCCGCGCTGTACCTGCCCACGCTCAACGCCGACATCATCGACGACGGCGTGATCAAGGGCGACACCGGCTACATCCTGCGCGTCGGCGGGGTGATGATCGGCGTGACCATCGTCCAGGCGCTCTGCTCGATCGGCGCCGTCTACATCGGCGCCCGCGTCGCCATGGCCTTCGGCCGGGACGTCCGCGCCGCCGTCTTCGACCAGGTGCAGAGCTTCTCCGCCCGCGAGGTCGGCCAGTTCGGCGCGCCCTCCCTGATCACCCGCACCACCAACGACGTCCAACAGGTCCAGATGCTCGCCCTGATGAGCTTCACGCTCATGGTCGCCGCACCCATCATGTGCGTCGGCGGCATCATCATGGCCCTCAACCAGGACGTCCCGCTCTCCGGCCTGCTGCTCGCCGTCATCCCGGCCCTCGCCGTCGTCGTCGTCCTGCTGGTCCGCGCGCTGCGCCCCAAGTTCCGCAGCATGCAGGAGAAGATCGACACGGTGAACCGGGTCCTGCGCGAACAGATCACCGGCATCCGGGTCATCCGCGCCTTCGTCAAGGACGGCCAGGAACAGGCCCGCTTCGCCGACGCCAACGAGGACCTCACCGACGTCGCCCGCCGCGTCGGCCGGCTGATGTCCGTCATGTTCCCGGCCGTCATGCTCGTCGTGAACGTCTCCAGCGTCGCCGTGCTCTGGTTCGGCGCCCACCGCATCGCCGACCACGACATGGAGATCGGCGCGCTCACCGCCTTCCTCTCCTACCTGATGCAGATCCTGATGAGCGTCATGATGGCCACCTTCATGTTCATGATGGTGCCCCGCGCCGAGGTCTGCGCCGAACGCGTCCAGGACGTCCTCGGCACCGAGTCCAGCGTCGTCCCGCCCACCGCTCCCGTCACCGCCGTGACCCGCCGCGGAAACCTCGAACTGCGCGACGTCGACTTCCGCTACCCCGGCGCCGAAGCCTCCGTCCTGCGCGGCATCGACCTCACCGCCCGCCCCGGCGAGACCACCGCCATCATCGGCTCCACCGGCAGCGGCAAGTCCACCCTGCTCGGCCTCGTCCCCCGCCTCTTCGACGCCACCTCCGGCCAGGTCCTGCTGGACGGCGTCGACGTGCGCGAACTCGGCGCCGACACCATCGCCGACCACGTCGGCATCGTCCCGCAGAAGCCCTACCTCTTCTCCGGCACCGTCGCCAGCAACCTCCGCTACGGCCGGCCCGACGCCACCGACGAGGAACTCTGGCACGCCCTGGAGATCGCCCAGGCCAAGGAGTTCGTCGAGAAGCTCGCCGAAGGCCTGGACGCCCCCATCGCCCAGGGCGGCAGCAACGTCTCCGGCGGCCAGCGCCAGCGCCTCGCCATCGCCCGGGCCCTCGTCCGCAAGCCCTCCGTCTACCTCTTCGACGACTCCTTCTCCGCCCTCGACTACGCCACCGACGCCAAACTGCGCAAGGCCCTCGCCCGCGAGACCGCCGACGCCACCGTCCTGATCGTCGCCCAGCGCGTCTCCACCATCCGCGACGCCGACCGGATCATCGTCCTCGACGAGGGCGCCATCGTCGGCACCGGCACCCACCACGAACTGATGACCGACAACCCGACGTACCGGGAGATCGTGCTCTCCCAGCTCACCGAGCAGGAGGCGGCGTGACCACGCCAGGAAAGCCCGCAGCGGCGGACAGAGCGCAGGCCGACCTGAAGAAGGCCGACGCCGACCTGCCCAGCGACTCCCAGGCCGCCGCCGCCCGCCGCGGCCCCGCCGGCCCCGGCCGCTTCATGGGCGGCCAGGGCACCGAGAAGTCCATGGACTTCAAGGGCTCCGGCAAACGCGTCCTCGGCCTGCTGCGCCCCGAACGCACCCTGCTCGCCGGCGTCCTGGTCCTCGGCGTGCTCGGCATCGGCTGCGCCGTCATCGGCCCCAAGGTCCTCGGCGACGCCACCGACCTGATCTTCGCCGGCGTCATCGGCGCCCGCTTCCAGCCCGGCACCACCAAGGCCCAGGTCATCGACGGGCTGCGCGCCCACGGCGAGGGCGGCGTCGCCGACCTGCTCTCCGCCGTCGACTTCACCCCCGGCCAGGGCATGGACTTCGGCGCCATCGGGTCCGTCCTGCTCTGGGTCCTCGGCATCTACGTCGCCTCCGCCGTCTTCGGCATCCTCCAGGGCCGGCTCGCCACCACGGCCATCCAGCGCGCCGGTTACCGGCTGCGCCAGGACGTCGAAGCCAAACTCGCCCGCCTGCCGCTCAGCTACTTCGACAAGCAGCCGCGCGGCGAAGTGCTCAGCCGGGTCACCAACGACATCGACAACATCGGCCAGTCCATGCAGCAGACCATGGGACAGGTCGTCAACTCGCTGCTCACCGTGGTCGGTGTGCTCGCGATGATGTTCTGGATCTCGCCGCTGCTCGCGGTGATCGCCCTGGTCTCGGTCCCGGTCTCGGTGGTCGTCGCCACCAAGGTCGGCAAGCGGGCGCAGCCACAGTTCGTCCAGCAGTGGAAGTCCACCGGCCAACTCAACGCCCACGTCGAGGAGATGTACACCGGCCACACCCTGGTCACGGTGTTCGGCCGCCGGCGCGAATCCGCCGAGACCTTCCGCGAGCACAACGAGGCGCTGTTCCAGGCCAGTTACCGGGCCCAGTTCATCTCCGGCATCATCCAGCCCGCGATGATGCTGATCGGCAACCTGCAGTACGTGCTGGTCGCGGTCGTCGGCGGCCTGCGGGTGGCCAGCGGCGCCCTGTCCATCGGCGACGTCCAGGCGTTCATCCAGTACTCGCGGCAGTTCAGCCAGCCGCTCACCCAGGTCGCCAGCATGGCCAACCTGGTGCAGTCCGGGGTCGCCTCCGCCGAGCGCGTCTTCGAACTCCTCGACGCCCCCGAGCAGAGCCCCGAACCGGCCATGCCCGAGAAGCCCGACACCGTCCACGGCCGGGTCGCCTTCCAGGACGTCTCCTTCCGCTACGACCCCGACAAGCCGCTCATCGAGGACCTCTCGCTCAAGGTCGAACCCGGCCAGACCGTCGCCATCGTCGGCCCCACCGGCGCCGGCAAGACCACCCTCGTCAACCTGCTGATGCGGTTCTACGAGGTCAGCTCCGGACGGATCACCCTCGACGGCGTCGACATCGCCGCCATGTCCCGCGAGGACCTGCGCTCCGGCATCGGCATGGTCCTCCAGGACACCTGGCTGTTCGGCGGCAGCATCGCCGACAACATCGCCTACGGCTCCCAGGGCGCCACCCGCGAACAGGTCGTCGAGGCCGCCAAGGCCGCCCACGTCGACCGCTTCGTCCGCACCCTGCCGGACGGCTACGACACCGTCATCGACGACGACGGCGCCGGCGTCAGCGCCGGCGAGAAGCAGCTGATCACCATCGCCCGGGCCTTCCTCGCCCAGCCGTCCATCCTGGTCCTGGACGAGGCCACCAGCTCCGTCGACACCCGCACCGAGGTACTGATCCAGCGGGCCATGGCCCGGCTGCGCACCGGCCGCACCAGCTTCGTGATCGCCCACCGGCTCTCCACCATCCGGGACGCCGACGTCATCCTGGTGATGGAGAACGGGTCGATCGTGGAACAGGGCTCGCACGACGAGCTGATCACCGCCGGCGGCGCCTACGCCCGGCTCTACCAGGCGCAGTTCGCGGAGGCCGTGGCCGAGGTGGACTGACGCGGCGCCAGGTACACGGGCCGGGGCGGGACCTTCCGCCCCGGCCTTCGCGTTCCCGCGGCCTCCCGTCGCCGCGCCCCGGCTTGTCGCCATGCGTGCCGACGGGCGCTACCTTGGGTGCGTGATCGACGAGCAGCCCCCGACCGCCCCGGACGCCTTCGAGGCCAACCGCCGCTACCTGGGCTCCGTCGCCTACCGGCTGCTCGGCTCCTTCACCGACGCCGAGGACGTCCTGCAGGACGCCTGGCTGCGCTGGCAGGCCACCGACCGCACCGCCGTCGCCGACCCGCGCGCCTACCTGACCACCGTCGTCACCCGGCTCTGCTACGACCAGCTCGGCTCCGCCCGCGCCCGCCGGGAGGCCTACTACGGCGAGTGGCTGCCCGAGCCCGCCGTCTCCTACGCCGACGGCCCCGACACCCCCGCCGAACTCGCCGAACGCAGCGAGTCCGTCTCGCTCGCCCTGCTCGCCGTCCTGGAACAGCTCTCCCCCGCCGAACGGGCCGCCTTCGTGCTGCACGACGTCTTCGCGGTCGGCTTCGAGGACATCGCCGCCTCCCTGGACCGCACCCCCGACGCCACCCGCCAGCTCGCCTCCCGGGCCCGCCGCCGCATCAAGGACGGCAGCCGGCACACCGGCAGCGCCGACCCGGCCGAACACCGCCGGGCCGTCGAGGCCTTCGCCTCCGCCACCGCCCGCGGCGACATCCTCGGCCTGATGGAGGTCCTCGACCCCGACGTGGTCTGGCACGCCGACGGCGGCGGCATCGTCCGCGCCGCCGCCCGACCGGTCCACGGCGCCGACAAGGTGGCCCGCCTGGTGGCCGGCCTGGTCGCCAAGTGGTTCACCCCCGACGTGGCCATCGGCCCCGCCGTGGTCAACGGCGAACCGGGACTGGTCTGGTACGAGCGGACCACCGGCGCCGTCGGCGGAGTGCTCGCCTTCGCCGTGGTCGACGGACGGATCACCGACGCGTACGTCGTGGTCAACCCCGAGAAGCTCGGCCGGATCAGCCCGGTCACCGCCCCCTGACCCTGACCCTGACCCTGGCCCCGACGCCGACGCCGACCCCGATCCCGACCCCGACCCCGACCCCGACCCCGACCCCGACCCCACGATGCCGTGACGCGGGTCACGGTCACATCCCGACCGGCTGCGTCGTCCCCTTCCCGAACAGCGCCCCACGAGGGCGCACGGAACAGGAGGCGGACGAGATGAGCAGCAGCACCAGCAGCACCGGGAAGCGGATCGTCGTCCTGGGCGCCGGCTACGCCGGACTCACCGCGGCCAAGGGCGCCGGACGCCACCACCGCGTCACCCTGGTCGCCCCCGAGGAACGGCTCCTGCACCGCATCCGCCAGCACGAGGCGGCAGCCGGCCGCGGCCGCGACTGGCCCGCCATCGCCGACCTGGCCCGCGGCCGTACGATCGAACACCGCCGGGCCCGCGCCGTCGAACTCGACCTCGCCGGGCGGAAGGTCGCCCTGGACGACGGCACCAGCCTCGGCTACGACACCCTCGTCTACGCCCTCGGCAGCCGCACCGCCTGGCACGACGTCCCCGGCGCCGCCGAACACGCCCACCCCGTGGAACGCGCCACCGAGGTGCGGCGCCTGATCCGCGAGGCCGAGCACCCCGGCACCCTGGCCGTCGTCGGCGGCGGCGCCACCGGCATCGAACTGGCCACCGAACTCGCCGAGGCCCACCCCGACTGGCGGGTGCGGATCGTCGCGGCCGGCCGGGTCGGCGGCACCTACTCGCCCAAGGGCCGCGCCCACATCCGGCGCGTCCTCGACCGGCTCGGCGTCGCCGTCCACGAGAACGCCACCGTCACCGAGGTCACCCCCGACGGGCTGCGCACCACCGCCGGCCCGATCGAGGCCGGCCTCACCGTGTGGGCCGCCTCGCTGGAGCCGCACCCGCTCGCCGCCCAGGCCGGGCTGGCCGTGGACGAGCGCGGCCGGGCCCTGGTCGACGACCACCTGCGCTCGCGCTCGCACCCGGACGTCCACGTGGTGGGCGACGCCGCCGCGGTCACCGTCCCCGGCGTCGGCACCCTGCGGATGGGCTGCGCCACCGCCCTGCCGCAGGGCCAGTACGTCGGCAGGCTGCTCGACGGCCGCACCGCGAAGCCGTTCTCGTTCCGCTACGTCGTGCAGTGCCTGAGCCTGGGCCGCCGGGACGGGCTGCTCCAGCTGGTCCACCCGGACGACTCGATGAAGCCCACCGTCCTCACCGGCACCGCCGGGCGGCTGGCGAAGGCCGGGATCGTCTCGGTCGTCCTCGGCGCACTGAAGTAGCCGGGGAGCGCGGCCGTCGCCGGGGAGATACGACCGTCGCCGGGGAGCTCGGCCGTCGCCGGAGAGATACGGCCGTCGCCGGGAGACGCGGAAGGGCCCGGGCGGGTGCCCGGGCCCTTCCGTTGCGCCGACTGCTGCCGCTACCGGTGTACGGCTACTTCTTGTCCTTCGGCGCCTCGGCGTCGGTGGACAGCGCGGCGATGAAGGCCTCCTGCGGGACCTCCACGCGGCCGACCATCTTCATCCGCTTCTTGCCTTCCTTCTGCTTCTCCAGCAGCTTGCGCTTGCGCGAGATGTCACCGCCGTAGCACTTGGCGAGGACGTCCTTGCGGATCGCGCGGACCGTCTCACGGGCGATCACCCGGGAGCCGATGGCCGCCTGGATCGGCACCTCGAACTGCTGGCGGGGGATCAGCTTCTGCAGCTTGCCCGCCATCATCACGCCGTAGTTGTAGGCCTTGTCCTTGTGCACGATCGCGGAGAACGCGTCCACCGCGTCGCCGTGCAGCAGGATGTCGACCTTGACCAGGTCGGCGGTCTGCTCGCCGATGGGCTCGTAGTCGAGGGAGGCGTAGCCGCGGGTCTTGGACTTCAGCTGGTCGAAGAAGTCGAAGACGATCTCCGCGAGCGGCAGGGTGTAGCGGAGCTCGACCCGGTCCTCGGAGAGGTAGTCCATGCCCTGCAGGGAGCCCCGGCGGGACTGGCACAGCTCCATGATCGCGCCGACGAACTCGTTGGGCGCGAGGATCGTGCCGCGCACGACCGGCTCGTAGACCTCGGCGATCTTGCCGGCCGGGAACTCGCTCGGGTTGGTGACGGTGTGCTCGGTGCCGTCCTCCATGATCACCCGGTAGACCACGTTCGGGGCGGTGGAGATCAGGTCGAGGTTGAACTCGCGCTCCAGGCGCTCCCGGATGATCTCCAGGTGCAGCAGGCCGAGGAAGCCGCAGCGGTAGCCGAAGCCGAGCGCGACCGAGGTCTCCGGCTCGTACACCAGGGCGGCGTCGTTCAGGCGCAGCTTGTCCAGGGCGTCGCGCAGCAGCGGGTAGTCCGAGCCGTCCAGCGGGTACAGGCCGGAGAACACCATCGGGCGCGGGTCCTTGTAGCCGCCGAGCGGCTCGGTGGCACCCTTGTGCATCGAGGTGATCGTGTCACCGACCTTGGACTGCCGGACGTCCTTCACACCGGTGATGATGTAGCCCACCTCGCCGACACCGAGGCCGTCGGCGACCTTCGGCTCGGGCGAGATGACGCCGATCTCCAGCAGCTCGTGGGTCGCGCCGGTGGACATCATCGCGATGCGCTCGCGCTTGGTGAGCTGGCCGTCCACGACACGGACGTAGGTGACCACGCCGCGGTAGGAGTCGTACACCGAGTCGAAGATCATCGCGCGAGCCGGGGCGTCCTTGACGCCGACCGGGGCCGGGATGGTGTTGACGATGTGGTCCAGCAGGTCCTCGACGCCGAGACCGGTCTTGGCGCTGACCTGGAGCACGTCGGCGGGGTCGCAGCCGATGATGTGCGCGATCTCCGCCGCGTACTTCTCCGGCTGGGCGGCCGGCAGGTCGATCTTGTTCAGCACCGGGATGATCGTGAGGTCGTTCTCCAGCGCCAGGTACAGGTTGGCGAGGGTCTGCGCCTCGATGCCCTGGGCCGCGTCGACCACCAGGATGGTGCCCTCGCACGCGGCGAGGGAGCGGGACACCTCGTACGTGAAGTCCACGTGTCCGGGGGTGTCGATCATGTTGAGGATGTGCGTGGACCCGGCGTTCGGCCCGGTCTTCGGCGCCCACGGGAGGCGGACCGCCTGCGACTTGATGGTGATGCCGCGCTCACGCTCGATGTCCATGCGGTCGAGGTACTGGGCACGCATCTGCCGGGGGTCGACGACGCCGGTGATCTGCAGCATCCGGTCTGCGAGCGTCGACTTGCCGTGGTCGATGTGGGCGATGATGCAGAAGTTGCGGATCAGCGCCGGGTCGGTACGGCTGGGCTCTGGCACATTGCTGGGGGTCGCGGGCACCTTGGTCCGATTCTCCGTTGGTCCGGGGCCGGGGGTGTCCGGGTCATCGCTGACCGGTTTCCCGGGGACCGGACAGTCTCGTCCGATCGAAATAGTTCCTCCCATCTTCCCATGAGCGCGGGCCGGGCTGCCGTTCGGGCACCGTCCGGTCCGTCCGCCGGCCTTCCGCTCGCCGCTGCCCGGCGGCAGGATGGCCTCCCGTGATCCTCGAAAACGCCCTGCTCGACGTCCTCCCCGGCCGGGAGGACGAGTTCCTCGCCGCCTTCACCGAGGCCCGACCGCTGATCGCCGTCCAGCGCGGCTTCCGCTCCCTGGCGCTGCGGCGCTGCCTCGACGAGGGCCGCAGCTCGCGCTTCCTGCTGCAGGTGGAATGGGAGACGCTCGCCGACCACACGGAGGGGTTCCGCACCTCCCCCGAGTACCAGCGCTGGCGTGAGCTCCTGCACCACTACTACCGGCCGTTCCCCGAGGTCGAGCACTACGGCGAGCCGCTGCTCGGGGCGTAGCGGCCGGCAGCCGGTTTGGGACGGGCGGCGGGCCCCTGGTAGCGTGGGCTGCTGCACCTGGCCTCGGCATGCCCTCTCAGCTGGACCGACGGCCGCCGGTGCGATCCCGTTCGAAATCTTTAGACAGACTGAGGCTCCTTCGTGGCGAACATCAAGTCCCAGATCAAGCGCAACAAGACCAACGAGAAGGCGCGCCTGCGCAACAAGGCCGTCAAGTCCTCGCTGAAGACCGCCCTGCGCAAGGCCCGTGAGGCCGCTGCCGCCGGCGAGACCGAGAAGGCCGTCGAGCTGGCCCGCGCCGCCTCCAAGGCGCTGGACAAGGCCGTGAGCAAGGGCGTCATCCACGCCAACCAGGCCGCCAACAAGAAGTCGGCCATCACCAAGCGCGTCAACACCGCCGTCCAGGCCTGACGCCCCCGGGGGTTGCGACCCCCGACACCGCCTCGGGACGATCCGGCCCTCTACCCGGACCCCGAGACGTATGAGACTCGCACCGCACGCGGCCTGCGTTCGCCACGCGGGTGCGGTGCAATCAAGCAGTACGGCAGGCGCCGCAGTCGGCCTCTTCCCCAGAGGCCACTGCGGCGCCTGTCGCGTTCCACGGTCCGGCCGCTATGGTCGGTCGGTCAGGTTCGATCGGGGTGCGGGGAGCACCCCGGCGCCGGACACAGGGGGGAATTCCATGACGACGCCGCCACCGCCGCCGCCATCGCCGACACCGGGCCCGAACGGGCCGGGGTCGAACGGGCCGGTGTCGAACGGGCCGGGGTACGGGTTCCCGCAGCAGCCGCCCGCGGGCGGGCCGGGGGCACAGCCCGTACCGGGCGCTTCGGGCTTCGGGCCGCCGCCCGGGCTGCCCGCGTCGCCCGGAATACCCACCTCACCCGGGCTGCCGGGCCTTTCCGGGACTCCGCCGCGCTCCGGGGGGAACCTGCGGCGCAACGCCGTCTGGGCCTTCGTCGGCGCCGTACTCGCCTCCGCCGGCTGGACCGCCGCCGTGATGGCCGTCCCCGGCATGGTCAGTACCGACTCGTCACCGCGCAGCCTCGGCAGCTACCACCTCTCGGACGACTTCTGCGCCACCGCTAAGCCCACCAAGCTGCTGCAGACCTACGCCGTCTCCGACACCTCCGCGCCGACCCACCACACCGACCGGCACCCGGCGCTGGACAGCATGAACTGCTCCATGAGCCTCAAGCGCATCGGCGGCAACAGCGACAGCGAGTACGTCTCGGTCTACCTGCGCGCCGACCTGCACAAGGCCGTCAACCCGGCGCCCGAGCTGGAGGCCAACAAGGAGCTCTACCGGGCCCGCGGCTACCAGGTCACCGACATCTCCGGAGTCGGCGAGGAGGCGTACTTCCTGTACAAGGACGACGGCTCCGACAAGTACCACAGCCTCTACGCCGAGCTGGACATCCGCGACGGCGGGATGACCTACTACATCAACTACACCGCGAGCTACACGGAGGGGAAGGGCAAGCCGCCGTCCAAGGACGAGCTGCGCAGCGCCCTGCAGTCCGACGGCCAGGACGCCATCCGGGCGATGCGGAAGTAGGCCGGGTGCCCGAGCAGCTGGCGGCCCTGCACGGGTAGCCGCGTGCTCGGGCCGTTGCGGACTCGGGTGGCTGCGTGCTCGGGCGCTCAGTACGAGGGGCGGGATCCGGCGCGGGCGGCCCGGGCGACGGCGACCACCGCGCGCTCCAGGGCGAAGGCCGGGTCGTCCGATCCGCCCTTGACGGCGGCGTCGGCCTGGGCGATCGCGGTCAGCGCGGTGGCCACCGCGTCCCCCGTCCAGCCGCGCATCTGCTGACGGACCCGGTCGACCTTCCACGGCGGCATGCCCAGCTCGCGGGCCAGGTCCGCCGGGCGCATGTTCCGCCCGGTGGTCGCCAGCCGGCCGATGCTGCGCACGCCGGACGCCAGCGCGTAGGTGATGCCGGTCGGCGGCTGGCCGACGGCCAGCGCCCAGCGCAGCCGCTCCAAGGCCTCCGCGGCTCGGCCGGTGACCGCCAGATCGGCCACCTCGAAGCCGGTCGCCTCGGCCCGGCCGCTGTAGTAGCGGGCCACCACCGTCTCGTCGATCGTGCCCTCGACGTCCGAGGTCAGCTGGTGGCAGGCGGCCGCCAGCTCGCGCAGGTCGCTGCCGAGCGCGTCCAGCAGCGCCTGGCAGGCCTCCGGGGTCGCCGAGCGGCCGAGCGCCCGGAACTCCCCCTTGACGAAGGCCAGCCGCTCGCTCGCCTTGGCCAGCTTCGCGCAGGCCACCTCGCGGCCGCCCGCCTTGCGCCCGGCGTCCAGCAAGCCCTTGCCCTTGGCCCCGCCCGCGTGCACCAGCACCATGATCACTTCTTCGGCGGGCGCCTCGATGTACGCCTTGACCTCCTTCACCGAGTCGGCGGAGAGGTCCTGGGCGGCCCGGACCACGATCACCTTGCGCTCGGCGAAAAGCGAGGGCGTGGTCAGCTCGGCCAGGCTGCCGGGCTGCAGCCCGCCGGGCGGGAGGTCCCGTACGTCGGTGTCCGGATCCGCCGCCTTCGCCGCCGCCACCACCTGGGCGACCGCGCGGTCCAGCAGCAGCTCCTCCTGGCCGACCGCGAGGGTCAGCGGGGCGAGCAGGTCGTCGGGTGCATTCTTCCTGGCCATCGCCTACCAGCATCCCACGGGCCGCGGACACTCCCGCCCACCTGCCCGCCTGCCCGCCTGCCCGCCCACGGAGGAGGGCCTGGACAATGATCCGGTGACCGAGAACCACGCCACCGACCTCCCGGACGTCGACGACCCGCACGCCCGGCAGCTGCTCGTCCTGCCCGACCGCGACACCGCCGAGGAAGCCGCCGAGGAGCTCGGCGCCGCCCACCCCGATCTCGGCGAGCTCGAAATCGTCCGCGACGCCCTCGCCGGTGAGGACGACGCCGAGGACGCCCAGTGGCTCATCGTCGTCGAACCCCCGGAAACCGGCTGGACCCCCGCGCACCTGCACGCCCTCGACACCCTCGCCGCCGACCACGAAGGCTGGCGCGAGAACGCCTGACGGCCACGCGGGCCCACCCGCCCCGAACCACCCAGGCATCAAACCGGGGGCACTCTGCGCGGCGACGTTTCTGGGCGGTGTGCTCCGGGCCCGCCCGGAGCACACCGCAACCAAGCTCCCGGTTCCCGCCCCGCCCCGCCCTGCGCTGCCCCACCCATGCCGGTTCTCCCCGTCGAACCGCTGCCCCCTGGCACCCACCCGTCGCCCCGGGAGCCCGCGACCTGCCACCGTAACCCGTGCCCGGCGGTGGTCTGCCACCGCCCGACCATGCTCCACGAACGCCCCACCCATGCCCGACCATGCTCATCTGCTGGCCTGCCCGGGCGCGGCCCGGGCAGGCCAGCACTCCCCGAACCCGGCGGCGCGCTCCGGGCTCGCCCCGGGAGCGCGCCGCAAAAACGTTTCTCCCGGGCCCGCTCCCGCTCCTCCCTTCCACCTCCCACCACCCCTACCCCTTACCCTTCCCCACTCGGTAGTCGGGAGGAGGAGAGCAGGCATCACGCGGGCGGGCCCCGCGGTGATGCGGGAGCCTCGCCGGGGCGGGCGGGAGCCGCCGAGCGGCTGGTGTCCCGGGCACGCGGCCTGTGGGCCGCGTGCCCGGGCTGCGGGTGGACGGACACGCCGAGGGTCGCCGGGGAATCCCCCGTCACCGCGATGTCGCCCACCCGGTCGGTCCGCAGGACGGCCGCGCCGAGGCCGCGCAGGCGGTCCACCGTCTTCGGGGACGGGTGCCCGTACGGGTTCCCCTCGCCGCACGAGATCAGCGCCAGCCGGGGCCGCAGAGCACCCGTCAGGTCCCAGTCCTGGTGTGCCGAGCCGTGATGAGCCACCTTCAGTACGTCGACCCGCCCCAGACGGCCCGACAAGGCCGACTGCGCCGACGGTTCCAGATCTCCCAGCAGTGCCATCCTCAGTCCTCCCGTCAGTGAGACCAGCAGTGCAACGCTCGCGTTGTTCGCGCCGGGCGCCTCGACGGACGCCCCCGGCGCAGGCCACACCACCTCCCACGCCAACTCCGCTCCGACCGAACGCCGTTCACCGCGACCGGCCCGCAGTAGGGGGACCGCCGCCTCGGCGGCCCAGCGCGCCACCCGGGCCGCCTCGCCCGGCGGGTCGTCCAGCGTCGTACCCTCGACCGCGCCGACCCGGCGGCCCCGCAACACCCCCGGCAGGCCCTCGACGTGGTCGGCGTGGAAGTGCGTCAGCACCAGGAGGGGCACCGCCGTGATGCCCAGGTCGCGCAGGCACCGGTCGGCAGCGTTCGGATCCGGCCCGGTGTCGATCACCACCGCGCTGTCCGGCTCCCCCGTCGCGAGGGCCAACATGTCCCCCTGACCGACGTCGCACATCGCCAGGCGCCACCCCGGCGGCGGCCATCCGGTGGCGATCCGGGCGAGTTGCGGCGGGCGCAGCAGGACGGCCAGCAGCGCCGTCAGCAATGCTCCCGTCAGCAACGCTCTCACCCAGCGCCGCCGGGCGGGCGCCGGTCGGCCGGGCTCCACGGGCCGGGGCAGCAGCAACGGCGCCGCCCAGCAGGCCGACAGGACGACCACTGCAACCGTCACCGTCCCGAACCAGCCTCCCGGCCAAGCCAGTTGGCCGCCGGGCAGCTCGGCACCGCGCCGCGCGACCAGGGCGAGCCAGCCGGCCGGCACCCCGGCCGGTTCCGCGAGCAGACAGGCCGCGGCCGGGAACAGCGGTTGCAGGACGAGCACCCCGAAGCCGAGCAGCGTCGCCGGCGCCACCGCCAGCTCGGCCAGCAGGTTGCAGGGGATGCCAACCAGGCTGATGTGCCCGGAGAGCACCACCGTGACCGGCGCGCACAGTGCCTGCGCGGCCGCCGTCGCCGCGAGGGCGCCGGCCAGGTGGTGCGGCCAGCGCCGCGCCCGCAGGGCCTCGGCCCAGTGCGGCCCGAGGATGAGCAGCCCGGCCGTGGCGAGCACCGAGAGCAGGAAGCCGAACGAGTGCGCCAGGAACGGGTCCAGCAGGACCAGTACCAGGACCGCCCCGGCGAGCGCGGGCACGGCCTGGCGGGGGCGGCCGGTGGCCAGGGCCAGCATGCCGATCAGGCCCGTCCCGGCTGCCCGGAGCACGCTGGGCTCGGGCCGGCAGACGGTGACGAAGGCCAGCGTGAGGCCGGTGCCGAGCAGGGCGCCGGTGCGCAGCCGCAGCCCCAGTACCGCGGCCAGCCCGCGCCGTTCCGGGGTGCCGGCCTGCCCGGGCGCGCCCAGCAGCGCACCGAGGACGATCGCCAGGTTGGCCCCGCTGACCGCGACCAGGTGGACGAGGTCGGTGGCCCGGAAAGCGTCTTCGAGGTCGTCCGGCAGACGTGAGGTGTCGCCGACGACCAGTCCCGGGAGCAGCCCGCGCGCGTCCGGCGGGAGCCCGTCGGTGG
The DNA here is from genome assembly GCF_003635085.1 of Streptomyces sp. 1114.5. Lineage (NCBI taxonomy): Bacteria > Bacillati > Actinomycetota > Actinomycetes > Kitasatosporales > Streptomycetaceae > Streptomyces > Streptomyces sp. 1114.5. The sequence goes on along the minus strand of NZ_RBXE01000001.1, from coordinate 2,751,734 downwards.
CTGTGCGCAGCCCTTCGCGCAGACGGCCGGCGATCCGCTGCGGCAGGCTGGGCGGTGCCAGCTGCCGGGGCGGGCCGTGGACGAGCAGCAGCGCCGCGGACTCGGTGTCGTGCCCCTCCCCCGCCGGCTGTACCTCGGCCTCCACCGCCAGCCGTTCGGACGGGAGCAGCCGCTGCCAGGGTTCGCTCTCCGCGCCTCGGACCATGACGGTCACGGGTGTGTGCGTGCGGGTGGTCCGCCCTTCCGGGAGCAGGACGACCCGGTCGGCCACCGCGTCCACCGTGAGGAGCGTCTGCCCACCGGTGACGCCGCCCCGGGCGGTGTGGACCTTCGGGTCCCCCACGACGGTGAGCTCGGCCTCCACCGCCGGGGCGGGCGCCGTCGGTGACCGCGGCTCGGTGCGCTCGGCCGCGTGGGCGAGTTCCGCCAGCGGGCCCCGGTGCAGGTCGGCGGTGTGCAGTGGGGTCGCGATCGCGGCTGCCGCTGCGGTGAGCAGGACGGCGGCCAGCGTCACGGCAGCGCCACGCCGGCGCAGGGCTCCGCGTCGGCTGAGCAGCCGGACGGCCGCGAGTACGGCGGCGGCCGCCGCCGCGAGGACGGGGACCTCGTACCCGGGTTCCAGGGGCAGGAGCGCCGCCGTGACCACCCAGGCCGAGACGGCGGGCAGCAGTAGCCGGAAGTCGGCGCCCGGGGAACGGGTGGGCGGATCGGGCGTGGTGATGACGGAAACGACGGGAACGACCGAAACGGCGGAAGCTGCGGGCACAGCGGGCGTGGCGGACAACGGCGGCACCTCCCTTCGGAGGGGCGAGAACGGCGGAGGAGGCGTCAGAGGGTGAGCAACGGTCGGAGTTCCGCGTACGTGCGGGTGCCGATGCCGCTGACCTGGCGGAGCTGGTCGAGGGAGCGGAAGGAGCCGTGCGAGCTGCGGTAGGCGAGGATGCGCTGGGCGAGGGTCGGGCCGACGCCGGGGAGGGTGTCGAGCTGTTCGAGGGTGGCGCGGTTGAGGCTGACGGGTGGCCGGGGTGTGGCGGGGCCTGCCGGTCCGCTGCCGGTTCCGAGGGCCGGAGCCGCAGCCGACACCGGGGCCTGTTCGCCGACCAGGAGCTGCTCACCGTCCGTCAGGACGCGGGCGAGGTTGAGGCTCCTGGTGTCCGTCTCCGGCAGCGGACCACCGGCCGCCAGCAGGGCGTCGGCCACCCGCGAACCACCGGGCAGCGTGTGCAGCCCGGGGACGTGCACCCGTCCGCCGATGTCGACCACGACGACCGTCCCACTGCCGGCGACAGCGGCGGCAGCGGCCTCGGGCGGGCTGGTCCCTGACGCGGCTTCGACGGGCGAAGCGCTCGCCCCCGGCGGTGCCGGGCCGGCCGTCAGCGCGGGCACGGCCACCGTCTCCGGTCTGGCCAGCCAGAAGTGCTGCACGGCGTAGCCGACCGCGAACAGCAGCAGGATGGCCAGCCCGGCCACCGCACGCCGGTCGAGCGCCACCGCCGAGGCGAAGGAAGCGAGCGAGCCGAACCGTGGGCGGGCCCTGGCACCCGGCGGATCCTCGACGGCACCGTGGCCGTCCGGATCGTTGGTGCCCGGCGGCTGCGGCACCGGCGCCGCACCCGGCGGCGGACCGGTCGTCCCCGGCCCTGCCATCGTCGGAGTCGCACCCGGAGCCGCACCCGAAGCAGCGGAGGTCGCCACGCCGCCCACCGACTCGTCACCCGTCGGCAGCAGCGCCGCCATCCGCAGCCGCACCGTCTCGTTGATCGCTTGGCGCTTCGCCGCGCCCAGGCCCATGGTCGTCATGCCGAGGACGGTAGGAGTCCTCCGGCGAACGCGCGGAGATTACCGGAACCCTGTGGATAACCCGGGGGTTGTGGACAAAAAACGTCACTCACGCGAGCGAGCAAGGGCTTCTCAAGTTGACGGACGATCCCCTCGGCCCCCAAGTCCCCCGGCCCCCGGCACCCCGGCCCCGGCCCCGGCCCCGGCCCCCGAACCACCCACCCGCCCAACCACCCACCCACCCGCCGGCTCAGCGCGGCGCGACCACCACCGCCAGCAGCCCCGGCCCGACGTGCGCACCGATCACCGCGCCCACCTCACCGACGTACAGCTCCCGCAGCCCCGGCACCCGCGCCCGCAGCCGTTCCGCGAGCGGCTCGGCCCGGTCCTCGGCCGCCAGGTGGTGCACGGTGATGTCGACCTCCCGCTCCCCCGAGCGCTCGACCGCGATCTCCTCCAGCCGGGCGATCGCCCGCGACGCCGTCCGCACCTTCTCCAGCGGCTCGATCCGCCCCCCGTCCAGGTGCAGCAGCGGCTTGACCGCCAGCGCCGATCCGAGCAGCGCCCGCGCGGCCCCGATCCGCCCGCCACGGCGCAGGTGCTCCAGGGTGTCGACGTAGAAGAACCCGCTGGTCCCGGCCGCCCGCCGGCCGGCCGCCTCGGCCGCCTCGGCCAGGCCCTGTCCGGCGGCGATCGCCCCGGCGGCCGCGAGCACCCCGTAGCCGAGTGCCATCCCGACCAGCCGGCTGTCCACCACGCGCACCGGTACGGGGGCCTCGACGGCCGCCAGCCGGGCGGCCTCGACGGTGCCGGACAGCTCGCCCGAGATGTGCACCGAGACGATCCCCGTCGCACCGGCCTCGGCGGCCGCCCGGTAGGTGGCGGCGAAGGTCTCCGGGTTCGGCCGGGAGGTGGTCACCCGCTGCTTGCCGCGCAGTGCCTCGGCGACGTCCTTCGGGGAGATCTCGACGCCCTCGCTCAGGACCGAGTCACCGACCGCGACGCTCAGCGGGACCACCGTGATCCCGTACCGGTCGAGGGCCTCCTGCGGCAGATAGGCCGTGGAATCGGTGACAAGTGCGAGGTCGGAGGGCATGAGGCGGAGGTTACTCCCCGTTCGTCCGGGAGGACAGCGCCCGACGGCGGGCCGCCCCGGAGGCCGGCCCGCCGCTGTCTCGGGGCTGTCGGGGAGCCCTGACGGCTCAGCCCGCCGAGGGCCCGGCCGACGGCTTCCGCAGCCGCTGCGCCAGCTTGGCCAGCGGGTCGGCGAGCCCCAGCAGCTCCTCCGCGCTCGGACGGCCCTTCCCGTCCGTCAGCCCGGCCCGCGCCGCACCACCCGCGGAGCCCGAACCGGCGCTCGCACCGGCCCCCGAACCCGAACCCGCGCCCGTACCCGCGCCCGTACCGGAACCAGCAGCACCGGAACCACCAGCACCGTCCCAGTGCCGCAGCGCCCCCGCCTCGCTCTCGCACTCCTGGCTGAGCCGGCTCAGCTCGTCGTCCGCGAACCGGTGCATCCGGTCCTGCGCCGCCCAGCGCATGGTCTCCGCCGAGTGCGTGATCCGCTCCGCCCGCTCGCGCAGTTCCGGCAGCTTGGCGGCGATCCGTGCCGTGTCCGGCTCGCGTTCGAGCATCCGCAGTTCGCCGTCGAGCTCCGCCGCGTGGGCGTCGAGGCGGGTCAACAGGGCAAGGGATTCGCCGAGTTGGCCGTCCTGGTCGAGGCCGCCCTCCAGCACCTGGCGAGTGCCGTCGAGCGAGGTCCGCAGGCTCAGCCGGACGGTGGCGATCTGCGCGGGCGGGCCGACCTTGGTGTACGTCTTCGCCTTGAGGGTGGCGGTCTCCACGGCGCGCCGGGCATTGGCCTCGTGCTTCTCGATCTTCGCGCCCACGGCCTTGGCCGCCTTGACCGTGCCGACCACCGCCAGGACGACCACCGCGAGTCCGAAGAGCAGGACCAGGCCGATCATCACGCCGAACACGTCCATCGCGCGCCACCTTCCGCAACCGTTTCGGCCCCCACCGGGCCCAACGCGGGCCGCATCGCCGAGGATTCCACGGTATCCGCCGAACCCGCCCGAGGACGGCCCGCGCGGGCCCGACGGTCGGAGATCAGGGACAGATCCGGGATCTCCCGGAGGGCCCCGCCGCCCGAAATCCCCCCGAAAAGCACCGGGCGGGCGCCCCGAAGGACGCCCGCCCGATCACCGAGCCCGAACCGAGACCCGGATCAACCCGGACCCGGATCCCAGCCCCAGCCCGAACCACTCCGAGCCCGAACCCCGATCACCCCGTGACGATGTTCACCAGCTTCGGTGCCCGCGCGATCACCTTGCGCACCTGCGCGCCGCCGATCGCCGCGACGACCGCCGGGTCCGCCAGCGCCAGCGCCTCCAGCTCGGCGTCCGAGATGCCCGGCGCGACCTCCAGCCGGGCCTTCACCTTGCCCTTGATCTGCACCACGCAGGTCACCGACTCGTCGACCACGTACGCCGGGTCGGCGACCGGGTAGTCGGTGTGCGCCAGCGACTCGCCGTGGCCCAGCCGGCGCCACAGCTCCTCGGCGATGTGCGGGGCCAGCGGCGCGACCATCAGCACCAGCTGCTCGGCCACCACCCGCGGCGTCGAACCGCGCTTGACCAGGTAGTTGTTCAGCTCGATCGCCTTGGCGACGGCCGTGTTGAAGCGCAGCCCGGCCATGTCGCCGCGGATGCCGTCGATGGCCTTGTGCAGGGCGCGCAGCGTCGCCTCGTCGGGCGCCTCCTCGGTAACGACCAGTTCGCCGGTGGTCTCCGAGACGACGTTGCGCCACAGCCGCTGCAGGAAGCGGTACGAGCCGACGACGGCGCGGGTGTCCCAGGGGCGGGAGACGTCCAGCGGGCCCATCGACATCTCGTACAGCCGCAGCGTGTCGGCGCCGTACTCGTCGGCGATGTCGTCCGGGGCGACGGCGTTCTTCAGGGACTTGCCCATCTTCCCGGCTTCGCGCTTGACCGGCTCGCCCTGCCAGGAGTACTGGCCGTCGCGCTCCTCGACCTCGGCGGCGGGCACCGGGAAGCCGCGCTCGTCGCGGTAGACGTCGGCGGTGATCATGCCCTGGTTGAACAGCTTGTGGAACGGCTCGACGGAGGAGACGTGGCCCAGGTCGTGCAGCACCTTGTGCCAGAAGCGGGCGTACAGCAGGTGCAGCACGGCGTGCTCGGCACCGCCGACGTACAGGTCGGCGCCGCCGGCGGGCTTGGTGTCCGTCGGGCCCAGCCAGTACTTCTCGTTGGCCGGGTCGACGACGGCCGAGGAGTTCGACGGGTCGACGTAGCGCAGCTCGTACCAGCAGGAACCGGCCCAGTTGGGCATGGTGTTGGTCTCGCGGCGGTAGGTCTTGACGCCGTCGCCCAGGTCCAGCTCGACGTTGACCCAGTCCTCGTTGCGCGACAGCGGGGTCTCGGGCGAGGAGGCGGAGTCGTACGCGTCGTAGGTGCGCGGCGAGTAGTCGTCGACCTCGGGGACCTCGACGGGCAGCATCGACTCGGGCAGCGCGTGCATGACGCCGTCCTCGTCGTAGACGATCGGGAAGGGCTCGCCCCAGTACCGCTGGCGGCTGAACAGCCAGTCGCGCAGGCGGTAGTTGACGGTGCCCTCGCCGATGCCGCGCTCGGCCAGCCAGGCGGTCACGTGGGCCTTGGCGTCGACGACGCTCAGCCCGTCCAGGGACAGCGTCAGGTCGCCTTCGGAGCGTGCGGAGTTGACGATGACGGAGTCGTAGGTGTCGAACGCGTCGTCCCACTCCGCCGGGTCCGGGCCCCGTCCGTCGGTCGGCTCGACGACGCACCGCATCGGCAGGCCGAAGGCGCGGGCGAAGGCGAAGTCGCGGTGGTCGTGGGCGGGGACGGCCATGATGGCGCCGGTGCCGTAGCCCATCAGCACGTAGTCGGCGATGAACACCGGGACGGCGGCGCCGCTGACCGGGTTGACGGCGTAGGCGCCGGTGAAGACGCCGGTCTTGACCTTGGCGTCGACCTGCCGCTCGACGTCCGACTTGGCGGCGGCCGCGGCCCGGTAGGCGGCGACGGCCTCGGCGGGGGTGCCGGCCCCGCCGGTCCACTCGGCGGGCACGCCCTCCGGCCAGGTGGCGGGGACGATCGAGTCGACCAGGGCGTGCTCGGGCGCCAGCACCATGTAGGTGGCGCCGAACAGGGTGTCGGGGCGGGTGGTGAAGACGGTGATCTTCTCGCCGGAGCCGACGGCGAAGTCGACGCGGGCGCCCTCGGAGCGGCCGATCCAGTTGCGCTGCTGCAGCTTGATGGCCTCGGGCCAGTCCAGCAGGTCCAGGTCCTCGATCAGGCGGTCGGAGTACGCGGTGATGCGCATCATCCACTGGCGCAGGTTGGACTTGAACACCGGGAAGTTGCCGCGCTCGGAGCGGCCGTCCGCGGTGACCTCCTCGTTGGCCAGGACGGTGCCCAGGCCGGGGCACCAGTTGACCGGCACCTCCTTGGCGTACGCCAGGCGGTACTCGCCCAGGACGTCCTCGCGCTCGGCGGCGGACAGCGACGCCCAGTCGCGCCCGCCGGGCAGCTCACGCGATCCGGAGGCGAACTGGGCGACCAGTTCGGCGATCGGGCGGGCCTTGCGGGCGGTCTCGTCGTACCAGGAGTCGAAGATCTGCAGGAAGATCCACTGGGTCCAGCGGTAGTACTCCGGGTCGATCGTGGAGATCGAGCGGCGCGGGTCGTGGCCCAGGCCCAGCCGGCGCAGCTGCTGGCGCATGTTGGCGATGTTGGCCTCGGTGGAGACCCGCGGGTGGGTGCCGGTCTGCACGGCGTACTGCTCGGCGGGCAGGCCGAAGGCGTCGTAGCCCAGCGTGTGCAGCACGTTGTGGCCGGTCATCCGCTGGTAGCGGGCGTAGACGTCGGTGGCGATGTAGCCCAGGGGGTGGCCGACGTGCAGGCCCGCACCCGAGGGGTACGGGAACATGTCCATGATGAAGCTGTGCGGCTTCGCGGCGACGTCGCCGGCCGACGGGTCGGCCAGCGCACCGGTGGGGTTGGGGGCGTGGAAGGTGCCCTCCTTCTCCCAGAGGTCCTGCCAGCGGGACTCGATCTCGGCCGCCAGCGCGGCGCTGTACCGGAACGGCTCGGTCGCGGTCTCGGCCGCGCCGGACGCAGGGGTCGTCTCGCTCATGGTCCTTCAAGCTCCATCGGTGTCAGTTGGCGAACCGCGCAGGCGGCCGAGCCGTGGGCCCCGGCCCGGGACGGGGTCGGGGGCGGAAAACAAAAAATCCCCTCGCAGGAGGGGACGCCACGCCGACTCCGGCACCGCCCGAGGGCTCAGCCGGTCCTGGTCAGCGCGGCCGGCTAAGGAGCAGGCGCACGGTTCGCATGGGCTCAGGGTACCGCAAGCGACTCGGCGCGCTGCGGGGTATACCGCCCGGGCGCCCGTACGAACAGCGGCGTCAGCGCCTCAGCCCGCCGCCGCACCTTCACCGCACCGCCACGCCGCACCACAGCCCCAGCACTCCGCACCACCGCCACCGCCACCGCCACCGCCACCGCCACCGCAGCGCGCCACCCTCACCGCACCCCCGCCCGCCCCGCCGCGTCGAAGTCCCGCAGCGCCTTCGCCAACCGCTCCGACTGCATCCCCGCCGCGAGGGAGCGGGCCAGCGCCGCGGTGCGGGCCGCCTCCCGCTGGTCGCCGAGCTGCCGGTGGGTCTCGGCGAGGCGCACCATCAGCAGCGCCTTGGAACGTGCCCGCCCCGGCCCGAGCCCGGCCACGGCTTCGGCGAGCAGCCCCTTCGCCATCCGGTGCTGGCCGAGCGCGAGCCGCGCCTCGCCGACCATCCCGGCGAGGGAGGCGCGGGCCTCGTCGGTGCCTGGCACGCGGTCCAGTTCGGCGAAGGCCCGGGCGGCGGCGGCCTCGGCCCGCTGGGCCTCGTCCCGGCGGCCGTGGGCGCGCGCGAGCCGGCCGAGCTGGCGGGCCCGCCCGGTGGGGCCGAGCGCGGCACCGTGGACCTCCAGGGCGGTTTCGAGGGCGGAGACGGCGTCCAGGCCGCGCCCGCCCGGACCCTGGGTGGCGAGCACCACCAGGGCGCCGAGCACGGCGACCCCGAGCCGGGGGTCGCCACTGACGTGGGCGGCGCGCAGCGCGGCGACGAAGGCGCGCTGGGCGGCCGCGTCGTGGCCGAGGTCGTACGCGGCCCAGCCGGCCAGCCGGGCGAGGCTGCTGGCCGTGCCGTACAGCTCCCGGCCGAGCCGCTCGTCGTACGCGCCGAGTTCCAACAGCTTGGCCAGCATGGCGAGTTCGGCCCGAGTGGGGCCGAGGACGAGGCCGCCGCCACAGGAGCGTTCGAGCCGTTGCTTGCTGCGGTAGGAGAGGCCGAGTTCGCCGACGAGGCCGGGCTCGACGCGCAGGGCGCCTTCGCCGCCCGCGACGGGCGGGGGCGGGGAGGCGAGCCGGGCGGCGGCCTGGTCGAGGTCGGCGTTGCGGAACAGGTCGGTGAGGCGGACGGGCCCGGCGTCGGTGGCGGCCTCGCGCAGCGCGGTCTGGGCGGTGTCGGCGGTCCACGGGTCGGTGAGCAGCCGGGGCGAGAGGATCTTGGCTCCGCGGTGGCCGCCCATGCGGCCCCAGAGCTGTTCGTAGGTGACGGCGATGCCGAGGGTGCGGCTGAGCACTTCGCAGACCGCCTGGTCGTGCGGGCTGCGGGGCACCATGCCGCGGTCGCGCCACTTGTAGGGGGCGGTGGAGCTGATGGCCAGGCCGGGCGGCAGGGCGAGGCTCACCTCGCGGGCGAGCCGTTCCGGACTCCAGCCGAGCTGGTGGAGTATCCGGGCCAGTTCCTCGTTCCGCCTTCGCTCCAGATCGGCCATGGCACGACGGTAGCGGGATTCCTGTCCCTGCCGCCGGTCGCACGGGCGAAACGGCGAAGAGCCGCCCCCCGTTTCCGGGAGGCGGCTCTCGACTGCTGTGGAGCTATGGGGAATTGAACCCCAGACCTCTTGCATGCCATGCAAGCGCTCTACCAACTGAGCTATAGCCCCTTGACCTGCGATGTCACCGGGGTTTCGGTCGTTTCCTTCCGGTTTCCCTCGGCGACATCGACTACTTTACACGGTCCGGGGCGTGGTCCAGAAATCCGTTTCCCGAGCTCCTCTACGAGGCCCGAGACGAGGCCCCGAGGCGAGCCCCGCAGCAAGCTCCGCAACGAGGCCCGCGCCGGACCCCCGCCGCCCCTACCGCGCCGCCCGCCGGCTGCGCACGGCGAAGCCCGCGGCGGCCGCCCCCGCGACGGCGTCGACCGCCAGGGTGATCAGCAGCGCGTGCCCCGACTCGGCGGCCGGCGCCGGCAGGTCGACCTGCCCGAGGAAGACCGAGCCGAGCACCGCGACCCCGATCACCTGCCCGAGCTGGATGACCGTCACCATCACTCCGCTGGCGTCGGCCGCGTCCTCGGGCGCCACCCCCGCGAGGGCCCGGGCGAACAGCGGTGAGTACGCGCAGCCGGCGGCCAGGCCGAGCAGGGCCATCTCCACCAGCTCCCCGGCACCGATCTCGGCGCCGCCGCCGAGGAGCACCCCGAGCAGCAGGTAGCCGCCGCCGACCAGGACCGCGGCGAGCGCCGGCATGGCACCGTGCAGCCGTCCGGGCAGCCGGTGCCAGTGCATGCTGGACAGGCCGAAGCCGATCGCGACGGGCGCCGAGCAGAGCCCGGCCTTGAGCGCGCTGTGGCCGAGCCCGGCCTGCTGGTGCAGGGCGAAGGCGAACATGAAGCCCGCGAAGGCCGCCATGATCGAGAACAGTCCGGCCGCCGCCGGCCGCAGCCCGGGCGCGCGCAGCACCCGGCCGGAGATCAGCGGCTGTCCGCCGCGGCGGGCGATCCGGCGCTCGACCAGCACGAACAGGCCGAACATCAGCACGCTGCCGGCGATCATCGCCCAGCCCCAGGCGGGCCAGCCGAGTTCGTGGCCGAGGACGAGCGGCACCACCAGCAGGCCGAGTGCCGTGCCCAGCGCCACCAGGCCGGGGATGTCGAAGCCGCGCGAGGCGTCGCCGGGCAGTCGGGGCAGCAGTCGGGCGCCGGCCGCCAGCAGCAGCACCCCGATCGGCACGTTGACCAGGAACACCGGCCGCCAGCCGCTGCCGAACAGGTCGGCGCTGACCAGCACGCCGCCGAGCACCTGGCCGAGCGCCATGCCCCCGGCCAGCACCGCCGCGTAGAGGCCGAGCGCACGGGTGCGGGCGGTGCCGGTGAAGGTGCGCTGCATCAGGCTCATCACCTGGGGCACCATCAGCGCGGAGCCGGCGCCCTGGAGCAGCCGGAAGGCGATCAGCCACCCGGTGGACGGGGCGAGGCCGCAGGCCAGCGAGGTGGCGGTGAACGCGGCGAGGCCGAGTTGGAAGAGCCGGCCGTAGCCGTAGCGGGCGCCGAGGCGGGCGCCGGTGATGAGCAGGACGGCGTAGGCGATGGTGTAGCCGGCGATGATCAGTTGCAGGGCGGCCCCGGAGGCGCCCAGGTCGGTGCGGATGGTGGGCACGGCGACGTTGACGATGGAGACGTCGAGCACGGCCATGAACTGCCCGCACAGGACGAGCGCGAGGAGCAGCCCGGGCCGTACGGCCGGGGGCCCGGTGGTGCCTGCGGCCGCGCCGGGCCGGATCTGAAGGTCCGTCATGGGTACCAGCGTGGGGCCGTACCGGTACTGGTGGTTAGAGCCTGCGGATCCTGGTACTGGCAGCACCTGTATCGCCCGGCGGGCCTGCGGCACGATGGTGGGCATGACCGTCCTGGAGGAACTGCCGACCGGCGCGACCGGGCGTGACCGCCGCCGTACCGAGCTGGCCCGTTTCCTGAAGGCCTGCCGGGCGCGGGTGACCCCGGAGGACGTCGGGCTGGTGCCGGGGCTGCGGCGCCGTACGCCGGGGCTGCGGCGCGAGGAGGTCGCGCAGCTCGCCGGGGTGGGGGTGACCTGGTACACGTGGCTGGAGCAGGGACGCCCGATCAACGCGAGCGAGCAGGTGCTGCTGGCGGTGGCACGGGCGCTGCGGCTGGACGGCACCGAGCGCGAGCACCTGTTCCGGCTGGCCGGGATGGCGCCCTCGCGGTTCCCGCAGCCGGCTCCGCCGGAGCTGAGCCCGTCGATCCAGGTGATCCTGGACTCGCTGGCCCCGCTGCCGGCGGCGGTCTCCAACACCCGTTTCGACGTGTTGAGTTTCAACGGGCCGTACCGTTCGCTGTTCGGCACCGAGCGGATGCGGCCGTCCCACGGGGCGTTCTTCAACAGCCTGTGGTGCATGTTGGTGGCGCCGCCGTGCTGCAATCCGTGCGGCAACCGGGAGGAGTCCCTGCCGCGGATGGTGGCGGTGCTGCGCGCGGCCTACGGCAAACACGTGGGCGAGCCGGCCTGGGAGGAGCACGTGCAGCGGCTGTCGGCGCGCAGCGAGGAGTTCCGGGAGCTGTGGGCGCGCCAGGAGGTCGCGCCGCCGGAGACCTGGCTGCGGGTCTTCCGCCACCCGGAGGTCGGGTTGCTGCGGCTGAACGCCACCTATCTGACGATGCCCGGTGTGCAGGAGTGCTACATCGTGGTCTACGTGCCGGCGAGTGCGCAGGACCGGGAGCGGGTCGAGCGGCTGGGGTCGCTGCCGCCGGGCGGCTGGACGCACACCTGCGAGCAGTGAGCGCCCGAGCGAGCACCCCGGGCCGGGATGCCCGAAGGCCGGGGCACCCTGGCCCCGGGGCGCCCGAAGGCCGGGGCAGCCCGGCCCCGAAATGCCGGGAGGCCGCCACCCGTTGGGTGACGACCTCCCGAACTACTGTGGAGCTATGGGGAATTGAACCCCAGACCTCTTGCATGCCATGCAAGCGCTCTACCAACTGAGCTATAGCCCCGCGACACAGGCGACCCTGGCTGACCACGACCGCCGATGCGGAGTGGAGCTATGGGGAATTGAACCCCAGACCTCTTGCATGCCATGCAAGCGCTCTACCAACTGAGCTATAGCCCCGCACACACCGGATCTCCCGCTTCCCTTCCGGGCCGCGTTCCTTCCCTGCGAACGAGGAAGACTCTAGCTGGTCAGGGCCGGAACTGCGAAATCCGCTCCCGCAGCGCCCCCTCCGGGCCCCGCAGCGCCCCCCTCAGGGGCCCTGCGGTGTGGCCGCTCCGAGGCCCCCGGGGCCGCCCTCGGCCGAAGCCGTCAGCCGTCAGCCGGCAGGTGTCAGGTGTCGTCGCCGATGACCGGCTGCGGGAGCGTGCCCGCGTTGTGCTCCAGCAGGCGCCAGCCGCGCGCCCCCCGGCCGAGCACCGACCAGCAGCAGTTGGACAGCCCGCCGAAGCACTCCCACTGGACCGGCTCCAGGTCGAGCAGCCGTCCGAGCATGGTGCGGATCGTCCCGCCGTGGCTGACCACGACCAGGGTGCCGTCCTCCGGCAGCTTGGCCGCGGCCTCCAGCACCACCGGGACGGAGCGGTCGGCGACCTCGGTGGCGAGCTCCCCGCCACCGCCGCGGCGCACCGGCTCGCCGGCCGCCCAGGCCGCGTACTCCTCCGGGTAGCGCTCGCGGATCTCGGCGTTGGTCAGGCCCTGCCAGGAGCCCGCGTAGGTCTCCCGCAGGCCCTCGTGGTGGGTCACGTCGAGTCCGGTGACCGCGGCCAGTTCCTGGGCGGTGCGGCGGGCGCGCTTGAGGTCCGAGGAGATCAGCAGGTCGGGGCGGAGCCCGGAGAGCAGCCGGGCCGCCCGCTGGGCCTGCAGGACGCCCTGCCCGGTCAGCTCGATGTCCGTGGTGCCCTGGAACCGCGATTCGAGGTTCCAGGACGTCTGGCCGTGCCGCCAGAAGACAATGCGCGGGCCTCGCGCGCCGCGGCTCAGTGCAGGTCCTCGGGCTTGCCGAAGTCGTCGGCGGGGGCGACGGCGTTGCCGGCCTCGTCGGTGTGGGCGTCGGGGCGGTTGCGCGAGGCCAGGGCGTCCTCGGGGATGGGCAGCTCGGGGCAGTCCTTCCAGAGCCGGTCCAGCGAGTAGAAGGAGCGCTCCTCGGAGTGCTGGACGTGCACGACGATGTCGAGGTAGTCGAGCAGGATCCAGCGGCCCTCGCGCTCGCCCTCGCGGCGCACCGGCTTGATGTCCAGCTGCTCGCGCAGCTGGTCCTCGATCTCCTCGGCGATCGCGCGGACCTGGCGGTCGTTGTTCGCGGAGGCGATCAGGAAGGCGTCGGTGATCGACAGCACCTCGCTGACGTCGAACGCGATGATGTTGTGGGCCAGCTTGTCGGCCGCCGCCTGGGCGGCGACGGTGATGAGCTGCTGGCTGTGGTCGGTGACGGTCACGGTGTTCTTCCGGCTCGGCGGCGTTGGGGCGGCGCCCCGGCGCGGGGCCGGGGTCGCCTTCCAGGATCTCACGCCGCCCGGGCGGGCCCGGAACCGATTTCCGGGCCCCCGGGCCGCCGTACCGCCTCGCTCAGGGCCGCCGCGCCGCCTCGGGACGGACCCGACGGACCGCCCGGGGACGACCCGGCCGCCGCCCTACTGGTTCTTCGGCGGCTGGTAGTCCTTGCCGAGCACGACCAGCAGGTCCGCGTTCTGGGTGTCGCCGGTCACCTTCTTCACCGCCGTGTCCGGCAGGCCGAGGCTGGTCGCCAGCGACTTCGCCGCGCCCTGGCGGGCGTCGTCGGTGTAGCGGATCTCACTGGTGGCCTGCGCCGCGCTCTTGGCGCCGCCCGGGATGAAGGTCAGGCCCGAGTTGACGATCTGGACCTGCGCGGCGGCGGCCGCCGCGTCGTTGCCGCTGGCGTCCTGCAGTGCGACCCGGGCCGGGGCGTCCGCGGCGGTCGCGGACTTCACGGTCCCGCCCAGCACGTCCTTGACCTGCTTGCCCGCGGTCGCCTCGTCCAGGCTGCCGTCCGGCTTGACGGTCAGCGCGGTGGTGCCGAAGTGGCCGTCCTTCGCCTGCTGGGCGAGCTGGGCGAGCACTCCGGCGAGGGCGTCCTCGGGCAGGGAGGGGTCGAGCACCGCGTTCATCCGGTGCACGTCGTCCTTGGCGTCCTTGAACTCGGTCGGCATGGTGCGCACGACCGCTTCCATGACCTGCCCGAACCGGGCCAGCTGGGCGTCCCGGCCCTCCCCGGCGTTCTGCAGCGTCGCGTAGGCGACCGCGGCCTTTCCGCTGAGCATGGTGTTCTTCCCGGCCACGGAGAGCAGCTTGCCGTCCGGCTTGCCGCCCTCGTGGGTCTCGGCGTTGGTGTCCACCCGGACGCCGCCGAGCTGGGAGACCAGCAGTTCCAGGTACGGGGTGTCCAGCCGCCAGGTGCCGGCCACCTGGGCGCCGAGCACGGTGGAGAGGCCGTCGCGGGTCGCCGAGGCGCCGATGGTGTCCATGGCCTGGCCGACGGTGGTGACCGGCGGGTCGGCGGGGCCGGGCAGCCGCAGATTGTCGGGCAGCAGCAGCACGGTGCCCTTCTTGCCGGAGGCGTCGTCGACCAGCAGCGCGCTGGACACCTTGCCCTGCAGGTCGCGCAGGTGGACGACGTTGACCTGGCGCCCGCCGGCCGCGGCGGCCGCGGTCGGCTTGTCGCCGGTGAACCACAGGTAGCCGCCGACGCTGCCCGCCGCCAGCGCCACCACCACACCGAGGCCGATCAGCCGGTTGCGCAGCTTGCGGCGGCGCTCGGCGCGCACCTCGCTGCGGGACTCGGCGAACTTCAGCCAGTCGATGACGTCCTCGGTCTCCTCCGCCTCCTCCTCGGCGAAGGCGAACTCGCCCGTGGTGTAGCCGTCCCTGGACGCCTTGCTCCCGGCCTTGCCGGAGCGCGCCCCGGCGACCTGCTCGGACGGCGCCTCGGGCTTGGCCGGCGCCGCCGCGGCGGGCCGGGGCACCCGCGGGCGCGGCGGCACAGCGGCCGGAGCGGGGGCGGCGGGTGCGGGTGCGGGTTCCGGCTCGGCGACGACCGGCTCCGCCGGAGCGGCCTGGGCGGGCTGGTAGGGCTGCTGCTGGTAGCCGTCGTAGCCGTACGACGGCTCCTGGTACCCGTAGCCGCCCTGCTCCTGGTACCCCTGCACGGGCCGGCCGGGCTGCACGGGCTGCCCGTACTGGTCGTACTCGCCGTAGTGCTGCTGCTGGTGCTGGGGGAACTGCCCCGGCTCCTGGTACCCCTGGTAGGCCTGCTGCTGGTACGGCTGCTGCTCCTGGTAGCCCCCGTACGAGCCCTGGCCGTACACCGGCTGCCCGTACTGGTCGTACTGGTCGTACCGCTCCTGCTGCTCGTACGACCCCTGCTGCCCCTGCTGCCCCTGCTGCTCGTACGGCCCGTGCTGTCCGTGCTGCTCGTACGGCTGCCCCGGCTGCTGCCGGTAGCCCTGGTACGGCTGCTGGTACTGCCCGGTGGACCACTCCTCCGGCTGCTGCTGCCCGCCGCTGCGCTCGCTCACGCGCCCACCCGCTCCCGGTTCAGGTCCCGCGCGGCGCGTACAGCGCCCGCTTGTCGATGTAACGGACGACGCCGTCCGGGACGAGGTACCAGACCGGCTCGCCCTTGGCGACCCGGTTGCGGCAGTCCGTGGAGGAGATGGCCAGCGCCGGGACCTCCACCAGGGAAACCCCGCCCACTGGCAGACCGGCGTCCGACAGGATGTGGCCGGGGCGGGTGCAACCGATGAAGTGGGCCAGCGAGAAGAGCTCGTCGGAGTCGCGCCAGGACAGGATCTGGGCGAGCGCGTCGGCGCCGGTGATGAAGAAGAGGTCGGCGTCCGGGTGCAGGGCGTGCAGGTCGCGCAGGGTGTCGACGGTGTACGTCGGGCCCTCGCGGTCGATGTCGATCCGGCTGACCGAGAACTGCGGGTTCTCGGCGGTGGCGATGACCGTCATCAGGTAGCGGTCCTCGGCCGGGGTGACCTGGCGGTCGCTCTTCTGCCACGGCTGTCCGGTCGGGACGAAGATCACCTCGTCCAGGTGGAACGCGCTCGCCACCTCACTGGCGGCGACCAGGTGGCCGTGGTGGATCGGGTCGAAGGTGCCGCCCATCACGCCGAGGCGCTTCTTCACCGGTTCCGGTCCGCCGGGATTCCCGGCCTGCTTTCCCATGCCGCCACACCTTACGCGACGCCCGTTACGGTGCGGGAACGCCCGTGTGGGGGTTGCCCGCAGATGCGTGAGGGAGCGGCCGGCCCGATGGCCGGACGCTCCCCTGGCGGTCCGTGGAGCAGGCTCAGCGGTCCCGGTTGAAGCGGGTGGTGATGAAGAGCAGGAGCAGCAGGATGAACAGCGCGGCGCCACCCGTCAGGGCCGGGTTCAGGCTGTCGTGGTTGCCCCCCTCGCCCTCGGCGAGCAGGTTCAGAACGGGGAGTGCGGCGGCAGTGTTCATGGTCGGCGGGACCTTCTCGGCTCGGTGAACGGACCTGGGGGTTGTTCCGGGCCGGTGAGGGCCCACCCGTCATCGTACGGGGGGTCACCCGGCAACCGCTCGGCGGCCCACCGCCGCTGACCGGGCGTGAGCCCGTGCCGTCGGGGGCGGTCGAAAACGGGTCCGGTCCCGTTCTGGTCCCGGTCCTGCCGGTTCCCGTCTAGTTGCCGCGGAAGGCGCGGGCCATGATCCAGACCAGCAGGCCGACGCCCACGAAGGACGCGACGATGATGATCCGCAGGAACAGGCCCGGGCCGGCCTCGTCGGAAATGGGCGAGGCCAGGCTGACAAGCGCGTCGGTGGACATTGCGGGGGCTCCTCGAACTGCTCGGTACCGCGGCCGGATCCGGCCTCGGTCGTCCAGGTCATTCAGGGTAGACCGGCCTCACACGGGCGCCGCCCACCGGGGCTGTGACTCGCCCGCTCACCTCCGCGGCGCTCTGCCCCGGCGCTCCGCCCCGGCGCCGACGGCCGGGGCCGGGGCCGTTCGTACGCCGGGCCCGGGGACGAGTGCGCAACCGCGGACGTTGCACAGACAGTCGTTGCAGGCGAAGAGCAGCGGGGGGCCGGCCGGCGCGCCGGGACCGCCGTCGACCAGGAGGTAACCCAGACCATGACCGACACGACCGCGAAGACCCCGAGCCGCCGCCGCGAGCGCTTCCCCGGCATCTCCACCCGGGCCTGGGAGCACCCGGCCGACCGTTCGGCCCTGGTCGCCCTGCGGAAGCTGTCCGGCTTCGACGAGATCCTGAAGAAGCTCGCCGGGCTGGTCTCCGAGCGCGCAATACGGCTGATGTTCCTGGCCACCGCCGTGAAGACCTCCGAGCGCCAGTTCCCCGAGCTGTACGACATGGTGCGCGACGCCGCGTACACCCTCGACCTGCAGCAGGTCCCGGACCTGTACGTGACCCAGGACCCGTCGGTCAACGCGTTCACCATCGGCATCGACACCCCGATCATCGTGGTCACCAGCGGCCTGGTCGAGCTGCTCGACGAGGAGGAGCTGCGCTCGGTCATCGGCCACGAGGTGGGCCACGCGATGTCCGGCCACGCGGTCTACCGGACGATGCTGATGATCCTCACCAACATCGCCACCCGGATCGCCTGGGTGCCGCTGGGCAACCTGGCGATCACGGCCGTCATCACCGCGCTCAAGGAGTGGTTCCGCAAGGCGGAGCTGTCCAGCGACCGGGCCGGCCTGCTCGCCGGGCAGGACCTGCAGGCGTCCATGCGGGCCCTGATGAAGCTGGCCGGCGGGCACAACCTGGCCGAGATGAACGTGGACGCCTTCCTGGAGCAGGCCGAGGAGTACGAGAAGGCCGGCGACCTGCGCGACGGCGTCCTCAAGCTGCTGCAGCTGCTGCCGCAGACCCACCCCTTCGCGGTGGTCCGGGTCGCCCAGCTGAAGAAGTGGGCGGAGAGCGACGAGTACCGCTCGATCCTGGCCGGTGCCTACCCGCGCCGCGAGGACGACCGGGAGGCCTCGGTCGGCGAGCAGTGGAAGGCCGCCGCTGACCACTACGCGACCTCGGTGAAGGAGAGCAAGGACCCGCTGATGGGCCTGCTGCGGGACGTCGCCGGCGGCGCCGCGACCGTCGGCGGCAAGCTCCGCGACACCTTCGCCGGGGCCGGACGCGGCGGCTCGAACGACCGCGACGCCGACTGAGCCGGCCCGCCCGAGCCGCACGACGGCCGGTGACCCACCCGGGTCACCGGCCGTCCGCGCCTAAGGCCGTCCGCGCGTCCGCCCGCACACCTGCGCCCGCGCCTGCGTCCGCCGCCCCTCAGCTCCCCGCCAGCACTCCGCACACCTGCCAGGCCGGCCGGGCGTGGTTGCCGGGGTCGACCGCCGTCGGCGGCGCGACCGCCGTGCCCTGGGCGCCGGCCAGCACCGGCTGCAGGAAGCCCGCCATCGAGGTGCCGCAGGGTGCCGGCCCGGCCTCCAGCACCGAGTCCACCAGCCGCAGCTGCGCCGAGGCCAGGTCGACCCGGTCGAACTGGAAGGTCAGCTGCCGCCGCACGGTCTCCAGGGTGACCGGTGCTCCGGCCGGGGCGCCGGCCGGCTTGAGCGCGTAGACGAAGGTGTGGTCGGTGGTGATCTGCAGCGTCCCGCTGTCCGCCTCGTCGATCCGCATCGCGCCGGCCACCTTCACGGTGTTCGAGGCCAGCGCGACCTGCGCCGGGTCGAAGCGCACCACCCAGCCGGTCACCGCGTGGTGCCGGTCGTCCAGCGGTTGGGCCACGCTCGCGTCGAACCCGGCCTGCTCACCGGGTGTGACGAAGGTCCGTACGTCCGCGGTGGCGCCCTGGACCAGGGCGGCCGGGGCCAGCGAGGAGGCGACCAGGTAGCGCTGGACGGTGTCGAGCGCCTTGGTCACCTCGACCCGGCTGAAGTGCTCGGTGGCGGCCCCGGTCGGGGTGTTCAGCCCGAGCGTGCCGTCCCCGTACCCGGCCGGCAGCGCGGCGAAGGGGTTGGCCGGGTCGGCGACCGGGTGGACGGTCGAAGCCGGGCTCAACGCGACCAGGCTGACGGTCAGTTGGCTGCCCTCGGGGCGGGCCGGGACGCCCCTCGGCGAGCTGACCCCGAAGTACACGGCGGCGCCGAAGGCGAGCAGGATGAGCAGCAGCAGGGCGAGTGCCTGGCGCGGGACGGAGCCCAGCGGGCCGAGCCGCACGCGCTGCCGGGTGGCCTTGCCGAAGGAGCCGGCCAGCCGCTCCCGGGCGGACAGCTCCTGGATCCGGGCAGCCCGGACGAACGATTCGTCGAAGACGACGGACCGGAATTCGTCCTCGTTGCCGGAACCGCCCTCGGGCGTACCCTCAGGAGGTTCTCGCGGGTCACCCATACCACCAAGGGTAGGCGGACACCCGCGCCGCCACGAGGGGCCCGGCGCAGATTCCCGGGGACGCTCGGTGACCACCACCCGGGGCGTACGCCCGCGCGGCCTCCACACCGACATCCGTGCGGAAGCCCGAACGCAGGCGGTGGCCCGGAGGCGGGCCTCAGCCCGCCGGTGCGGCGGTGACCACCGGCAAGGGCTCGGCGGGCGCCGGGCGCGGGTCCACCCCGGCGCTGCTGCTGCCGGACTCCGGCCTGCGGGGCGCGCTCGGGGAGCCGCCCACGCCCTGGTAGACCGCCGCGACCGCGACCGCCACCAGGCTCACGCCCATGATCACGGCGAGCACCCAGGCCACCGGCCGGTGCCAGCGCTGCTGGGCCACGTACCGGCCGCGGCCGCCCACCGGGTCGAAGCCGCGCCGCCACCAGCGCCGGCCCTGGCGCCCGGCCGAGCGGCCCGTTCCCGACCAGGGGTCGGGGTAGAGGTGGTCCGCGTCCAGTCCGCTCGGGTACGGGCGCAGCTCCAGCGGCAGCCCGTCCCCGGCCGGGACCTCATGGCCCCAGCCCGCGCCCGCAGCGTCCGACTCGAACCGGGCCTCGGCAGCGGCGAGTTGCCGCTCCTTGGCGGTCGGCTCGTGCACGGCGGCGGACCGGACGAAGGCCTCATCGAAGACCACGGTGGCGAACTCGTCGTCCGCACCACCGTGGTCGGCGCCGTCGGGGTACGGCAAGCCCCCCACATCCTCAGCCACGGATTCAGCGTATTACCGGCCGGGCGATTTGTCTGTGGCTCCCGGCAGTTGGTCCGTCACCCGTGTGACGGCCGGTTCCCGTCCCCCCGGCTCAGCGGGCGTCCGAGCTCCCGCCGACGGTCTGCGTCGCCTCGCCCCGCACGTGCCCGTCACCGGTGACGATGTACTTGGTGCTGGTCAGCTCGGGCAGGCCCATCGGGCCGCGGGCGTGCAGCTTCTGGGTGGAGATGCCGATCTCCGCGCCGAACCCGAACTCACCGCCGTCGGTGAAACGGGTGGAGGCGTTGACGGCGACCGTGGTCGAGTCGACCAACTGGGTGAAGCGGCGGGCGGCGGCCTGCGAGGTGGTGACGATCGCCTCGGTGTGGCCGGAGGACCAGCGGCGGATGTGGTCGACGGCGGCCTCCAGCGAGGGCACCACGGCCGCGGCCAGGTCCAGCGACAGGTACTCGGCGCCCCAGTCCTCGTCGGTCGCGGGCACCACGGTGGCCTGGCCGCCCTCGGCGGCCTTGAGCACCGCCTCGTCGCCGTGCACGGTCACCCCGGCCTCGGCGAGGGCGGCCAGGGCGAGCGGCAGGAAGGCGTCCGCGACGTCCTGGTGGACCAGCAGGGTCTCGGCCGCGTTGCAGACGCTGACCCGCTGCGCCTTGGAGTTCAGCAGGATGCCGACGGCCATCGCCAGGTCGGTGTCGGCATCCACGTAGACGTGGCAGTTGCCGGTGCCGGTCTCGATCACCGGGACGGTCGAGCCCTCGACGACGGTCCGGATGAGCGAGGCGCCGCCGCGCGGGATCAGTACGTCGACGTAGCCGCGGGCGCGCATCAGCTCCTGCACCGAGTCGCGGCTCTCCCCGGGCACCAGCTGGATCGCGTCGGCGGGCAGCCCGGCCGCGGCGACGGCGTCCCGCAGGACGGCGACCAGCGCGGTGTTCGAGCGGTAGGCCGAGGCCGAGCCGCGCAGCAGCACCGCGTTGCCGGACTTGAGGCAGAGCGCGGCGGCGTCCGCGGTGACGTTCGGCCGGGCCTCGTAGATGATGCCGACCACGCCGAGCGGCACCCGGACCTGCCGCACGTCCAGGCCGTTCGGCAGCGTGTAGCCGCGCACCACCTCGCCGACCGGGTCGGGCAGGCCGGCCACGTCGCGCACGTCGGAGGCGATCGCGGCGATCCGCTCGTCGGTGAGCGTCAGCCGGTCGACCACCGACTCGGCCGTGCCGGCCTCCCGGGCCCGGGCCACGTCCTCGGCGTTGGCCGCGACGATCTCGGCGCTGCGGGCGACCAGCGCGTCCGCGATCGCCAGCAGCGCGGCGTCCTTCGCCCTGCGCGGCAGCGGGGCGAGCGCGGCGGCGGCCTCCCGGGCTCGGCGCGCTACGGCGAGGACGGGGCTGTCGGCGGTGGCGAGGTCGCTGGTCATGCCGCCAAGGGTAGCGACTGCGCGCGCCGCCCCGGCCGGTATTTCGCCCGGTGAGACACCCGGCGGGACGCCGCTGGGACGCCGACCGGGACCACCGGGCGAACCGGCCCGCCGACCCCGCCGCGACGGGCCCGGTACGGCTCAGTACGGCTCAGTACGGGTGCACCCCGCCCAGGTGCGGCGGCGGATCGCCGAAGCCCTCGGCCACCCGCTTGTGGTAGGTCGTCCGGTCGACGACCTCAAGACCGACGATCTCCCACGGCGGCAGCTTCGCGGTGACCTTGTGCTCGCCCCACAGCCGCAGCGCCATCGCCGCCGCGTCGTGCAGGTCCCGGGCCTGTTCCCAGTAACGGATCTCGGCGTGATCGGCCGCGTAGCGGGCGGTCAGGAAGAACGAGTGGTCGTGCGCCAGTTGCTCCAGCGAGGCGCGCAGCGAGGACAGTGGGGTCACCTGCCCGGCCACGCTCAGCACCACGTGCCACAGTCGTGCCTGCTCGGGCACGGTGGGCGGTTGTGCCGCGTCCGTGCGCTGCGGCCTGCGCGCTCCCCCGGGCCTCTGGTGTGGCGGACCGGCCGGCTCGGCGGGGCCGTCCCCGCGTCCGCCGTCGATGCTGGTCAGCCGTCGGCCTGCCGTCCCTCCGGTCAGCGCTGCCTCGCGCCTGCGTTCCACCGGCGGCCTCCTGTTCGGCGATGTCCTGTCGTCCCCACCGTCCCCCACCCGTCCCCGTCGGCTCCGGGCCGACGGGTGCGGCTGCGCCCCTCCTCGCCCGTGGCCGGACCGCTCCCGTTCGCAGCGGCCCGCCGTCCACACTGTGCCGATCGGCCGGTGCCGGCCCCCGGGGCCGGTCAGCCGCGCAGAACGACCAGGTCGTCGCGGTGGACGACCTCGCGCTCGTAGGCGGCGCCCAACTCCTGGGCCAGGTCGCGGGTGGACCGGCCGAGCAGGCGGGGCAACTCCCTCGCATCAAAGTTGACCAGTCCGCGGGCGACGATGTGGCCGTTTTCGGCAAGAAGGTCCACCGGATCACCCGCGGCGAACTCCCCGTCGACCTTGGTGACCCCGGCCGGGAGCAGCGAGGCGCCGCCGGAGACGACCGCCTCGACGGCCCCCGCGTCCAGGTGCAGGGCGCCGCGCGGGCTGCTCGCGTGGGCCAGCCAGAGCATCCGGTCGGAGGTGCGGGCGCCGGTGCGCAGGAAGAGGGTGCCGGTGGAGCGGCCGGCGAGGGCGTCGGCGGCCTGGCTGGCGGCGGTGAGCACGACGGGGATGCCCGCGCCGGTGGCGATCCGGGCCGCCTCGACCTTGGTGACCATGCCGCCGGTGCCGACGCCGGCCTTGCCCGCGCTGCCGATCTCGATGCCGTCGAGGTCGTGCGGGCCGCTGACCCGGGCGATCCGGCTGGTGCCGGGGCGGGACGGGTCGCCGTCGTAGAGGCCGTCCACGTCGGAGAGCAGGACCAGCAGGTCGGCCCGGACGAGGTGGGCGACGAGCGCGGCGAGCCGGTCGTTGTCGCCGAACTTGATTTCGGCGGTGGCGACGGTGTCGTTCTCGTTGACGATCGGCATCGCGCCCATGGCCAGCAGCTGGTCCAGGGTGCGGTAGGCGTTGCGGTAGTGGGCACGCCGGCTGGCGTCCTCGGCGGTGAGCAGCACCTGGCCGACCCGGATGCCGTACCGGGCGAAGGAGGCGGTGTAGCGGGCGACGAGCAGTCCCTGGCCGACGCTGGCGGCGGCCTGCTGGCGGGCCAGGTCCTTGGGGCGCTTCTCCAGGCCGAGCGGGGCGAGTCCGGCGGCGATGGCGCCGGAGGAGACGAGCACGACCTCGGGTGCGTCGGGGCGGCTGCGCACTTTGGCGAGCGCGTCCACCAGGGCGTCGACGCGGTCGGCGTCCAGGCCGCCGGCCGCCGTGGTGAGTGAGGAGGAGCCGACCTTGACGACGATCCGTCGTGCGGTCAGCACCTCCTCCCGCAGAAAGTCCTCGCTCATCTGGCTGTACGCCCTTCCGGTGTGGTGCGGGTACGGCGGGCCCGGCCTGCCGTCACCCCCGAAATCTACGCGATTCGCGCAGGTCTCCCGAAGGCCGTTTCACCGGCTGGACCCGGCCTGGTCACGGGCTTGCCACAGACCGGTCGACAATCCGGATGGCTGGTATGGTCCCTGACCGAAAGCCAGATCGGGGGACGGCTTCTTGCCCGCTGGACCCATTTCGTCTTCGACCCTTCCTGTCACGAGAGGGCGGCGCCGCACTGGGCATGCCGGCAACGGTTCGCGGCTGCGCGCCCGGGAGAAAAGCGCATCATGCGTTCGTACACCACCAAGCTGACCGTCGCCGCCCTGGCGGCGGCCACCGCGCTGTCGCTCGCGGCCTGCGGTCCGGACAACTCGGACCCGTCGACCGGTACCGGCGGTGCGACCGGTGCCGCTCCGGCGCCGACCGGCGGGGCCACCACCGGCGGGGCCTCCGGGGGTGCCGCCACCGGCGGTGCGGCCGGCGGTTCGACCGCCGCCCCCTCGGGCGCGGCCACGGGCGGGGCCACCGGTGCGGCCACGGGCGGCGCGGCCACCGGCGGCGCCGGGACGGCCGGGGCCGCGGGCGGCGGGGCCGGCGGCGGCAAGCTGCCGCAGGCCGGCACCGCGGTGAAGTTCGGCCAGCCGGCCACCGTGGACTTCACCGACAAGACCTCGAACATCAACGCCAAGCTGGAGTTCACCGTCACCGGCGTGGCCCCGGGCTCGCTCAAGGACTTCCAGGACGCCAAGGCCAACCCGGCCGGTCTGGACGGCCGCGCGCTCTACTACGTCAGCTGGACGATGAAGAACCTCGGGGACACCAAGCTGACCTTCAGCGCCCCCGATTCCAAGCTCAAGGTCTACGACGCCTCGGGCAACACCGCGAGCTTCGCCAACCCGGTCGGCTCGACCCCGATCGCCAAGTGCACCACCCCGAGCTTCTCGGGCGCCACCAAGGGCGTGGAGTTCAAGGGCTGCGACATCGTGAGCTTCCCGGCCGGCGGTTCGCCGGTGATGATCGGCTACGGCGACTCGACCGACATCACCAAGGTCCAGGCCGCCTGGACGAAGTGACGATCCGTCACCACTGCCACCGGGCAGGCGAACGGCCCCCGTCGACCGGAAGGTCGGCGGGGGCCGTTCGGCGTCAGCGGCTGCGCGCAGGATCAGTCCTCGTCTTCGTCGTCGCCCTCGATGGCGGCCTGGCGGCCGCTGGAGAGCGCCTCGAAGGCGAGGAACTCGGCCTCGGCCGCGTCCCGGCCCCGCTGCTTCTCCCGGCGGCGGTCGACCGCCGGGCGCTGGGTCTCCATGCGGTGGTCCTCACCGCGGCGGCCGAGCATCTCCGCGCCGGCGGCCATGGTCGGCTCCCAGTCGAAGACGACGGCGTTCTCGTCCGGGCCGATGATGACGGTGTCGCCCTCCTGCGCCCCGACCTTCCACAGCTTCTCCTCGACGCCGAGGCGGGCCAGCCGGTCGGCGAGGTAGCCGACGGCCTCGTCGTTGCTGAAGTCGGTCTGGCGGACCCAGCGCTCCGGCTTGACGCCGCGGATGCGGTAGGCGCCGTCCTCCTCGGTGATGGTGAAGCCCGCGTCGTCGACGGCGGCGGGCCGCAGCACGATCCGGGTGGACTCCTCGACCGGCTTGGCGGCGCGCGCCTCGGCGACGATCTTGGCCACCGCGAAGCTCAGCTCGCGCAGGCCCTTGCGGGAGGCGGCGGAGACCTCGAACACCTGGTAGCCGCGCTCCTCCAGGGAGGCGCGGGTCAGGTCGGCGATGTCCTGGCCGTCCGGCACGTCCACCTTGTTGAGCGCGACCAGGCGCGGGCGGTCCTCCAGACCGCCGTACTCGGCGAGCTCGGCCTCGATGGTCTCCAGGTCGCTCAGCGGGTCGCGGCCGGGCTCCAGGGTGGCGCAGTCCAGCACGTGCACCAGCACCGAGCAGCGCTCGACGTGGCGCAGGAACTCCAGGCCCAGGCCGCGTCCCTGGCTGGCGCCCGGGATCAGGCCGGGCACGTCGGCGATGGTGTAGACGGTGTCGCCGGCGGTGACCACGCCGAGGTTGGGGATCAGGGTGGTGAACGGGTAGTCCGCGATCTTCGGCTTGGCGGCGGAGAGCACCGAGATCAGCGAGGACTTGCCGGCGCTCGGGTAGCCCACCAGGGCCACGTCGGCGACGGACTTGAGCTCCATGACGATGTCACGGGCCTCGCCGGGCTCGCCGAGCAGCGCGAAGCCGGGCGCCTTGCGGCGGGCCGAGGCCAGCGCGGCGTTGCCGAGGCCGCCGCGGCCGCCCTGGGCGGCGACGAAGCTGGTGCCGTGGCCGACGAGGTCGGCCAGCACGTTGCCCTTGCGGTCGAGCACCACGGTGCCGTCCGGCACCAGCAGGACGAGGTCCTCGCCGTCGGCGCCGGTGCGGTTGCCGCCCGCGCCCGGCTTGCCGTTGGTGGCCTTGCGCTTGGGCGAGTGGTGGTACTCCAGCAGGGTGGTGACCTGCGAGTCCACGGTGAGGATGACGCTGCCGCCCTCCCCGCCGTTGCCGCCGTCCGGGCCGCCGAGCGGCTTGAACTTCTCGCGGTGCACGGAGGCGCAGCCGTGGCCCCCGTTACCCGCGGCGACGTGAAGTTCGACGCGGTCCACGAAGGTGGTCATGGGTGTGCCTCCAGTGCGCGAGAGTCTGCTTCTACCTGCGTAAAGCGTGAAGGGTGGACCGGAGAATTCCGGCCCACCCTTCACTGTGAGTCGTTATGTGACTCGGGAGTCCGCGGGGACTCAGGCCTCGACGGCCACGATGTTGACGACCTTGCGGCCGCGGCGGTTGCCGAACTGCACGGCACCGGCGGTCAGCGCGAACAGGGTGTCGTCGCCACCGCGACCGACGCCCGCACCCGGGTGGAAGTGGGTGCC
Source organism: Streptomyces sp. 1114.5 (assembly GCF_003635085.1). Classification (NCBI taxonomy): domain Bacteria; kingdom Bacillati; phylum Actinomycetota; class Actinomycetes; order Kitasatosporales; family Streptomycetaceae; genus Streptomyces; species Streptomyces sp. 1114.5. The sequence goes on along the minus strand of NZ_RBXE01000001.1, from coordinate 2,725,657 downwards.
GCGCTGGCGGACGAGGATCTCGCCGGCCGAGACGACCTGGCCGCCGAAGCGCTTCACGCCGAGGCGCTGGGCGTTCGAGTCACGGCCGTTACGGGTAGAGCTTGCGCCCTTCTTGTGTGCCATATCTCGCTAACCCCTTACTTGCTGACCGAGTCGATGCTGGTGATGCGCACCGCGGTGTGCTGCTGACGGTGACCCTGACGGCGGCGGTAGCCGGTCTTGTTCTTGTAGCGCAGGATGACGATCTTGTCACCCTTGGTCTGGTCGACCACCTCGGCGTGAGCCTTCACGCCGGCCAGGACCCACGGGTCGGAGGTGACAGCGTCACCGTCGACGACGAGGATGGTCGAGAGCTCGACCGAGTCACCCGGCTTGGCCTCGATACGGTCGATCTCCAGCACGTCGCCCACGGCGACCTTGTGCTGGCGGCCGCCTGCGCGAACGATCGCGTACATGCGGTACCTGCTTTCCTTGCTCGGTCTGAACCCCCGACGCCAGCCACCTGGGTACGGACACAGGAGCCTCTTCCCTCCGTACCGCGCGGACGCGGTGCTTCGGGAAGGTGATGTGCTCGGGAGCATGGCGTAGACACGCCGATGGTCAAGAATACGGACCGGCCGCCCAGGGGGCAAACCGGCCCGTACGGCCCGGGGCGGGAACGACTCCCGCCCCGGGCGTGGGCACTACTCGGCCGCCGTATCACCCTCGGCGGCCGCGGCCTTCTTGGCCGCCGCGCTCGTCCGCTTGGTGGCGGTCTTGCGGGCGGTGGTCTTCTTGGCCGCCGTGGTCGTCTTCTTGGCGGCCGTCTTCTTCGCGGCGGTCTTGCGGGCAGCCCGCTTCTTCGGCGCCGGCGCCTCCTCGGCCGCGGCCTCCTCGGCCGCTGCCTCGGCGGCGGGGGCCTCGGCGGGCTCCTCGGCCGGGGTCTCGGCGACCGCGGCCTCCGCGACGACGGCCGGCTCGCCCGGCGCCTCGACGGCGGCCTCGGCAGCGGTCTCGGCGACGGCCGGGGTCGCGGCCTCCAGGGCCGCCTCCAGCGCCGCCTCGGCCTTCGCCTGCAGCACCACGATCTCGGCGGTGCCCGGCGAACCGGCCGAAGCGGTCGCCTTGCGCACCGCACGGCGACGCGGGCGGCCCGCCGGAGCGGCCGGGGCCTGCTCGGCGACCGGCGCCTCGACGACCACGGCCTCGGCGGCCTCCACGACGGGGGCCTCGGCAGCGGCCTCGACGCCCGGGACCTCCAGGGCCAGCTGGCCCTCGATCTCCTCGCGCACCGGCTCGGCCGACGCCTCGACGGCCTCGACGGCCTCCGCGCCGACCCGCGCCACCGCCTCGGCCGCGGCGGCCTCGACGGTCTGCAGCTCCTCGTGGGCCGCGCCGCCCTTGCCCCGGCGACGGCGCTTGCCGCCCGAGGCGGCCTCGCCCGCCGCGGCGGCCGGGGCGTGGACGTGGACGCTCGGCTGCTCCATGTGGACGATCACACCGCGGCCGTTGCAGTGCACGCAGGCCTCGGAGAAGGACTCCAGCAGGCCCTGGCCGACCCGCTTGCGGGTCATCTGGACCAGGCCCAGCGAGGTGACCTCGGCCACCTGGTGCTTGGTCCGGTCCCGGCCCAGGCACTCCAGCAGGCGGCGCAGCACCAGGTCGCGGTTGGACTCCAGGACCATGTCGATGAAGTCGATCACGATGATGCCGCCGAGGTCGCGCAGCCGCAGCTGGCGCACGATCTCCTCGGCCGCCTCGATGTTGTTGCGGGTGACCGTCTCCTCCAGGTTGCCGCCCTGGCCGACGAACTTCCCGGTGTTGACGTCGATGACGACCATCGCCTCGGTGCGGTCGATCACCAGCGAACCGCCGCTGGGCAGCCAGACCTTGCGGTCCAGCGCCTTCATCAGCTGCTCGTCGATCCGGTAGGTGGCGAACACGTCCACCTCGGAGGTCCACCGCTGGAGCCGCTCGGCGAGGTCCGGGGCCACGTTGGAGACGTACTCGTGGATGGTCTTCCACGCCTCGTCACCGGAGACGATGACCTTGGTGAAGTCCTCGTTGAAGATGTCGCGGACGACCCGGACGGTCATGTCCGGCTCGCCGTACAGCAGCGCCGGGGCGTTGCCGGTCGTGGCCTTCTTCTGGATGTCCTCCCACTGCTGCTGCAGCCGCTGGACGTCGCGGGTCAGCTCCTCCTCGGAGGCGCCCTCGGCGGCGGTGCGCACGATCACGCCCGCGTCGTCCGGGACGATCTTCTTGAGGATCTGCTTCAGGCGGGCGCGCTCGTTCTCGGGCAGCTTGCGCGAGATGCCGGTCATCGAGCCCTCGGGCACGTAGACCAGGTAGCGGCCGGGCAGCGAGATCTGGCTGGTCAGGCGGGCGCCCTTGTGGCCGATCGGGTCCTTGGAGACCTGCACCAGCACGGACTGGCCGGACTTCAGCACCGACTCGATCCGGCGCGGGCCGCCGTGGCCGCCCAGCGCACCGAAGTTGACCTCGCCGGCGTACAGCACCGCGTTGCGGCCCTTGCCGATGTCGACGAAGGCGGCCTCCATCGACGGCAGCACGTTCTGGACCTTGCCCAGGTACACGTTGCCGACGTACGAGGTGGCCTGCTCCTTGTTGACGTAGTGCTCGACCAGCACGCCGTCCTCAAGGACGCCGATCTGGGTGCGCTGACCGTTCTGGCGCACCACCATGACGCGCTCGACCGACTCCCGGCGGGCCAGGAACTCGGCCTCGGTGATGATCGGCACCCGGCGGCGGCCCAGCTCGCGGCCCTCGCGGCGGCGCTGCTTCTTCGCCTCCAGACGGGTCGAGCCCTTGATGGACTGCACCTCGTCCGGGTCGAAGGACGGCTCGGTGGAACGGCGGCGCGGCTCGCGCACCTTCACCACCGTGCGGACGCCGTCCTCGGTGGTCTCGGCGGTCTCGACGGCGCCGGCCTCACCGCTGCGGCGGCGACGGCGGCGACGACGACGGGACGAGGACAGGCCGGCGGCCAGGTCGTCGTCCTCCTCCTCGTCCTCCTCCTCGGCGACGGCCCGGGCCGGCTCCTCGGCGGCGGGCTGCTCGGTCTCGACGGCCTCGGCGGCCTCGAAGTCCTCGGCCTCGCCACGACGGCGGCGGCGACCGCCCCGGCGGCGGCGGCGCGACGGACGGCCGTCCTCCTCCCAGTCGCCCTCGGCCTCCGGACCGGCGGCGGCCCGTGCCTCCACGGCGGGCGCCTCGGCGGCCGGAGCCTCGACGGCGGGGGCCTGGACGACCGGGGCCTTGGCCGCCGGGGCCTCGGCACGCGCCGCGGCGGCCGGCTTGCGACGGCCCGACTCGACCCGGGCACGGACCCGGCGGCGGCGGCCGACGCCGCTGTACTCGTACTCCTCGTCCTCGGCGCCCTCGACGGCGGCCGGGGCCTCGACCGGCGCCGGGGCGGCGGCGGGCTGCTGCGCCGCGGCCGGCCCGGAGGGCGCGGCAGGCGCGGACGGCGCGGACGGCGCGACGTAGGGGGCGGGCTCCTGGAACACCGGGGCCTGGAAGACCGCGGTGGCCGGGCGGACGGCGCGGCGGCGCACCCGGTGGTGCGGCTCGGCCTCGACGGCCGGGGCGGGGGCGGCAGCCGGGGCGGTCTCGGCCACCGGCTCGACGGCCTCCTCCTCGGCCTCCTCCGCGACGACCGGCTCCTCGGCGGCGGGCTCCTCGACCGGCGCCTCGACCACCGGCGCGGCCTCGACCACCCGGCGACGGCGCGGACGGCGGGCCGGAGCGGCCGGAGCCTCCTCGGCCACCGGCTCGGCGGCGGGGGCGGGCGTCTCGACGGCCGGCGCCTCGACGGCGGCGGGGGCCTCGGCTGCGGGCGCACCCGCGGGAGCCTCGGCACGCTTGCGGGTACGACGGGCCCGGACCGGCTTCTCCGCCGTCTCGGCCTTCTCCGCCGTCTCGGCCTTCTCCGTCTTGTCGGCCTTCTCGGCCTTCTCGGCCTTCTCGGCCTTCGCCGCCGGCTGCTCCTCGACCGGCGTCACGGCGGCATCCGCCGCGGTGACCACGATCGCGGAGGCCTCCGGCGCCCCGGCCGGGGCCTCGGCACGCTTGCGGGTCCGGCGGGCCCGGACCGGCTTCTCGGCGGCCTTCTCGGCCACCGGCTCGGCGGCCGCAGCCGCGGCGGTCTCGACCGCCGGTGCCTCGGCCGGCAGGACCGTCTCGGCCGCCTCGGCGGCCGCCCCCTGCGGGGTGCCCGCCGGGCGGGACACCGCGCGGCGACGGCGACGCGGGGGCGCGGCGGACGCGCCCTCGCCGCCGGCCGCGGCGGCTTCGTTCTGTTCCGTGGCCGCAGTCTGCTGCGGATCGGTGTTATCGAGCATGCGGGTGGATCTCCCGTCAGGCCCCCGGGCTCCGCATCCGGGCACGGCACGGCACCGGTGGGCGGCCGGCATCGCGACGATGCTCGGGCCGGACCCTTCCTTGGTACCGCCGCGCGGACGCGAGGCCGCACAGGGGCTCGTAGTCTCGCTCGGCGCCCCGCGCTCGGCGGGGTGTCGAAAGTCTTCTGGTCTGACCAGTCTTCTGAGGTTTTCCCAAGCTGCGCCCTCCCCCAACCCCGGGTGGCTCCCGGACGGGGCCCCGGGCCCACCGGCCTTCCTGGCCGGCAGGCCCCGGGTGGCAGGCCTGTGCTGCGACGACGCTCGCTCCCCTGGGGAGCCGCGGGAACCCTGGAGGACCGTCGGGCCCAGTGAGTCACTGGACCCGGCCTCCGCCCGCTAGGCGGACGCGGTAGCGCGCGGCCCGGCAGCCGTTTCTCAGCCGGCCGGGGCCGCGGCGCGGTCGAGCGCCAGCGGGTCGGTCACCGTGCCGGTCCCCTCGTCGAGCGGCCCCTGCGCCAGCCTGGTCACCTCTGCGGGGACCGGCGGCGCCAGGTCGGCCGTCGCACGGAGACCGGACAATACGTCGTCGGGTCGTACGGCGGGTGTGGCGTGTCGTACTACCAGGCGCAGTATCGCACAGGGACGGGCCGTCCGAACATCGTGGTCGGTTCCCGTCTCCGTGTCCGCACCGGCGTCGACCTGGGCCGGGACGACGTCGAGCGCCGCCACCGCGCCGCGCGCGTCGAAGACCCGCACGCCGTTCTTGGTGAGGCGTTCGACCTCGACCCGCTCCTCGGCGAGGAAACGCGCCGCCGCACGGGCCGCCTCGTCCGGCTCGACACCGTCCAGCCGGACCAGCCACTCGGAGGCCTCCAGGCGCTCCACGAAGTTCGGCGTGCGCACCTCGACGGCGTCGATCACGTCCAGGCCCGTCGGCAGCGACTCGTCCAGCTGCGCCCGCAGTTGCTCGGGGTCGCGCAGGGCGGCCAGGCCGATCTCCAGGTACTCCGCCTCGCTCGCCACCCCGGTCGGGGCCGCGTTGGCGTAGGAGACCTTCGGGTGCGGGGTGAAGCCGGCCGAGTAGGCCATCGGAACGGCGGACCGGCGCAGGGCGCGCTCGAAGGCGCGCTGGAAGTCGCGGTGGCTGGTGAAGCGGAGCCGGCCGCGCTTGGTGTAGCGGAGACGAATCCGCTGCACCGTCGGCGCGGGCGGCGGACCGTCGGGCGTACGGCGTGCCAGGGTCGCTCAGTCCTTAGTCAGTTGTCCCAGTCCGGCACGGCGTCTTCCCGCCACTGTCCGGACTCTGTCACCCCAAAGGGTACGCGCCCCGCCACCCCCCTCGCTCCGCCCCTGGTCAGCCACGCACGGGCGACCCCCGGCCGGAACGTTCCGACCGGGGGTCCGGGATGTGGCGACCGTCACTCGCCGACGGCTACTTGTTGACGACCGTCAGCGGGAGCAGCTTCTTGCCGGTGGGGCCGATCTGGATGGCCGTGTCCATCTGGGGCTATATGGAGGCAGACCTACAACTCATCAGGGGGTCACCGACATGGCGAAGCGCACCCGTACGGCCCGTGCCGCGCAGCAGAAGACGTACACGGTCGAGGCCGAGTGGACCGCCGCGGATCTGGCTCTCCTCGAACAGTTGAAGAGGGCCGAGGCCGCCCTTCCGACGGACGCGCCCCGGGCGCTGCTCTCGGTCCGGTTGTCCGTACTGACAGAGGACACCACCTCCCCCGTGCGCCAGGAGCTCGACCTCCGCCGCGAAGCCCTGAACCGGGGGTGCCGCGTGGTCGGTGTGGCCAGCGATCTGAACGTGTCCGCCACGAAGGTGCCCCCGTGGAAGCGGAAGCAGCTGGGCGACTGGCTGAACAATCGGGCCCCGGAGTTCGACGTCCTGCTGTTCTGGAAGCTCGACCGGTTCATCCGCAGGCTGTCCGATCTGCACACGATGATCGACTGGGCGTTGAAGTACGGGAAGAACCTCGTCTCCAAGCACGACTCGATCGACCTGACCACGGTCGTCGGGAAGATCCTGGTCACGCTGATCGGCGGCATCGCGGAGATCGAGGCCACCAACACGAGCACCCGCGTCGCGAGCCTCTGGGACTACACGAAGACCCAGTCCGCTTGGCTGGTCGGCAAGCCGGCCTTCGGATACACCACCGCCGAGGACGAGAACGGGAACGTCGTCCTTGTCATCGAGGCCGACGCACACAAGGCCCTGCACTGGTGCCGGCGCATGGCCCGTCGAGGCGTCTCCGCTACCCGCATGGTCAAGCTGTTGAAGCGCGCGGGCCTCGCCAGCGACGGCCTCACAGCTACGACCCTTCTGCGTCAGCTCCGCAATCCCGCTTTGATGGGCTACCGGGTGGAAGAGGAGAAGAAGGGCGGCGCTCGCCGATCCAAACTTGTCCTGGACAAGGCCGGGAAGCCCATCAGGGTCGCGGAGGCTGTCTTCGCCGACGAGGAGTTCAACGAGCTCCAAGCGGATCTCGACAAACGCAGCAAGAACCAGCCTCAGCGCAGGCCCGGCGGTGCCACGAAGTTCCTCGGAGTCTTCTTCTGCGTCGACTGCAAGACGAACATGCTGGAGCAGCGGAACCGCGCCAAGGATCGGGTGTACGAGTACCTGCGGTGCCAGGGCTGCAAGGGCGGAGGCCTGGGCGCTCCCAACCCCGACGTGATCAACGCCAAGCTCGTCCTCGACGTGCTGTCGGTCCTCGGCGATGAGCCCGTGCAGGTTCGCGAGTACGCACGGGGTGCGGAGGCACGCGCGCATGTAGCGCAGCTTGAGGAGTCCATCGCCTATTACATGAAGGAACTGGAGCCCGGCGGCCGGTACGCGAAGACCCGGTTCACGCGCGAGCAGGCGGAGGAGACTCTGGACAAGTTGATCACCGAACTCGGGGAGATCGATCCCGAGACCACCCAAGACCGGTGGGTGAACGTGGCCAACGGGAAGACGTTCCGGCAGCAGTGGGAGGACGGCGGCACCGAGGCCATGGCCGCAGACCTCCTGAGGGTGGGCGTCCGCTGTGAAGTCACCCGTACCAAGGTCAAGGGTCAGCGGGCTCCCGCGATCAAGCTGCGGCTCATGATCCCCAAGGACTACCGGGACCGGCTGATCGTCAAGGAAGACCACTTCGCAAGCAAGCTCTGACGCCGACAGCCCCCGTCATCGTGGCGGGGGCTGTGGTGCTCAGTGCTTGGCGGAGTCGTACGGCTCTTCGTAGCCCTCATCATCCACGATGACGATCTCGCTTTCGATGGTCGGAGCTCGGAGCGTCGTCTGTCTCGCTGGAGCCGGTACAGCCGCCCGCGGATCGGACGACGCTCTGAGAGCGACGCGCTGGGCTGTCATCCCCTCCCCCTTGCCCTATCCGCCACGTCCACTTCTTCACGGGCAATCTCCCGGTTGGTGGCGAGGTCTTCGGCGATGCCGGCAGCGATGAGTGCTTCCGCCGTGGTGTGCCCCGTTCCGACGAAGCGCCAGGCCGCTTCAGCCACGGTCTCGCCGTCCCAGCCGGCGTACAGTCCATGGGCGTGTTCGGCGCGGGCAGATCGGAGCTGCCCATATGTAGTGGAGTAGGCGTGGGTTTTGGTGAGGCAGTGGCCCCGGTAGCCGAGCATGTGAGCCCAGGCGCGTAAGCGCAGGGGTTGCAGTTCGGGTAGGCCGCCGAGGCGCCAGGCGGTGGCGATGAGCGCCCGGACGTGCGGGCTGACTCGCAGGGCCCGTATCTCGGCGAGGGATTCGATGCGGCGGTCGACGGCGCCGGCGGCTTCCACGCTCTTGCTCGTGTACTTGGCGACGTAGGCGGCTACGGCGTCGTCGGTGATTCGTCCGCCGGTCCCGTTGGTGAGGGGGTGTGCGTCGAGTTGGGTGCCGAAGCTGAGCCGACCGCCGCTGTAGGCAGCCGAGTCAGGGCACGGCAGTGCCACGGCGGCGGCGGCCGAGTGGACCGTCTCCAGAAGAAGGGTCGGGGTGGCCCAAAGCGGGGGCGGGGACGTGGGTCCGTCGGGGCCGTCGAGGCGGATGACGGCGTGGAAGTGGACGGCGCCGCGCTTCTGGTACTCGGCGACCTTGGTAGCCGAAACCCGGACCAGGGTGCGCACCTGCGACCGGCTGACGCCCGCTCCGGAGGCGACGTGGTGGTACAGGTTGTCACGGAAGGCTTTCCAGAGCGCTGGGGCCATGGCGTTCCAGAGGATGTGGCCGGGGTAGTCGTAGCAGTCGGCGCAGAGCGGCTGTCCGATGAGCGGGTCCGTATCCGGGTGGGTTCGGCCGCAGCCGTGCCGGCCCCCGTGGTCGCAACGTCGGCGCCGGGCCTGGTGGCATTCGCCCGCGCGGTGGACGCGCCCGAAGGAGGGGGCGGTCAGGGTGACGAACAGCCGCGGATGCGTCCGGACCGTTTCGGGGACGCCCTTGCCGCCGATGAGGCCGGAGCGGACCAGGTGGAAGGTGTCGCCGCTGTGCTCGCGTGAGCAGGGTGCGCAGCGGGTGGCTCGGCGGTTGCGGCAGCGGACGGCGAGTCGGCCGCCGGGTTCGGTGGCGGTCGAGTAGTGGCGCAGGACTTCGCCGGTGTCGGCGTCGAGGGTGGTGGTGTGCCCGGTGAGGTAGATCGGTTCGGCGCAGCCGCCGGTGGCGCGGATTTGGTCGAGCCAGCGGTTCAGGTCCGGCATCTCGCCGAGGCGGACCAAGTCGCGCTCGATGGACGGCAGTTGGCGCAGCCGCGCCTCCCGATCGAGGAGGGCGCGGCGTGCGGTGGGGTCGGTGTAGGGGTTGGTGCCGGTGGTCATGGTGGGTGTCTCCAGGGCCAGGGGTTGCCGGGCCCCGGCCGGGCCAGGCATGTGCTGGCGCGGCCGGGGGTGGCGTTGGGGTGGGTGGAGCCGGTCCGGCGGGTGGGGGTGGGGCCGCCGGTGGGGGCTGGGTGGGTTGGCACGGTGATCACGTCTTTCAGGTGGTGGTGTGGGTGAGGCCTTGGACGATCCAGGTGACGGCGTAGACGATCGGGTCGGTCCAGCCGATGCGGTCGAGGTAGATGGCGAGTACGCCGACCAGCAGGACCTGCCAGAAGCGCAGTTCGCCGGAGCGGACCAGCAGGAAGGTGGCGAGGGCCAGGAAGGCGATCAGGGTGAGGGCGGCACCGTTGCTCATCAGAGGTAGACCCCTTCGGTCGGCTCATCGACGTGGAGGCCGGGCCAGGCGGGAGCGAGGTGGGCGTACTTTGTGGCGGTTCGGCGGGCCTGGTCGGGGGTGACGTGGATCGAGCGGGCCCGGGTCCACTGACCGTCGGTGTCGGCGGTGATGGCGACGCCCTGTTCGGCGAGGGTGATGCGCTGGGCGGCTTCGAGTGCGTCCTTGTTGAGGTCGCCGAGTGCCATCTCTGCCGTGCCGGGGTCGCTCACCCGGTGGCAGATGCGGCCGGCCAACTGGGCGCGGAGGGCGGTGACGCCGGGGCCGAGGTCGGAGCCGACACGCTGTCCGGCGATGACCAGGTGGAGGCCGAGGGCCGCGCCGAGTTGGGCGAGTCGCAGGAGGTTGGTGGAGATCTCCGCGACCTCCGCCTTGTCCTCCCGTGTGGCCATCAGGTACAGCTCCGCGACTTCGTCAACGATGACGACGATGGGCACCTTGCGGAGCTTGGCCGGGAGGTCCCAGATCGAGCGGGCCCCGACCGTGCGGCACAGTTCCATCCGCGCCTCGATCTCGGCGACCAGTTCGGCCAGGAGTCGCGCCGCTTCCGTCCGAGTGGAGGCCAGGGCGGACAGGCGGTCTTCGAAGAGCGACAGTTCCATGCCGCCCTTGAGGTCGATGCCGAACAGAGCGACGCGTTGCGGAGCGAGTTCCTTCACCAGGGCGGCGATGAGGGTGGACTTGCCGGAGCGGGTTGCGCCGACGACCAGCCAGTGCGGCGCTCTCCGGAAGTCGATGGCCCAGGCCCGGCCGTCTTCCAGCAGGCCGACCACCGCGCGCAGGGCGCGCTGCTTCAGCTGGTAGGGCACGACGGGCGTCCGGAGCGGATCCCAGGCGAGCGCGGACAGGGTGACGAAGCCCCGATCGTCGGACGCAAGCCGGACGGCGTGGACCCGCCATGCATGGGTGAGCGCTTCGACGGCCGAGTGGAAGTGGTCGGGTACCTGCCCGGGGTGCAGCCTCACCGTCACGTCCAGGCCGCCGCGCCTCAGCTTCGGCACACCGATGCGGGGCGGGGCCGGCCGTAGCGGATCACCGCGCACCACCATGTCTCCGAGCAGCGCACGCCCGGGACGTTTGGCCACCGCGAGGCCGAGGTTCGTGGTCAGCCGCCGCCACGTCACCCGGACCCGGACGACCGTGACCGGGTAGCCGAGCAGGCACCACCACACGTACGGGTAGTTGCGCCGCAGGCCCGGTGCCGTGCTGAGCAGGATCAGCACCGCGGCCAGGAGTGCCAGCCAGAGGAGCTGGAGAACGATCACGGCCGACCCCCGTTCTCCATCGCGGTGTTGTGTGCTTCGGTCTCCAGGTCACGGGCCTGTCCGGCCGCCTTGGTGGCGACCTTGGCGATGTGGTCGAAGAGCGGGGCGCCGCTGTCGTCGTGGGCGAACGGGTCGACCTCTTCGGCCAGGTCGCCGAGTTCGCGCAGCAGGCCGCGCAGCTTCACGCGCGTCGCGCCGCTCATCAGGCGTCGCCGCCCTTGCGCGAGCCGGCCGGGGCCGGGGCCGGGGCGGGGGTGATGGCGTCGGCGCGGAAGGACAGGCCGTGCCGGTCCCCCATCGCCCACGAGAAGGCGGTCAGGCCGGTGACGTGCACCCGTACGCCTTCGACCACGCCGGCCGGCTCTCCCGGGACGCTGATCTCGATGATCGATGCCCGCCGGCCGTCCTGGCGGACCGCGACGCCGACCGTGTACATGGTCTGGCCGTCGCGGTTCTTCCTGATCTCGCCGGTCTCGCGGTTCGCGATCCGCGCTTCGGGGGCGACGATGCAGGTCATCGTGCCCAGGCGGGTCATGTCGACGGGGATGGACTGCATGAGTGCACGCTCCAGGGTCACCAAAGGCCGCATGACGTCAGATGTCAAACGTACTTACCTTTGCTCGCTCGATGATGCCCCTCCTTGACGCCCCGACGCAAGCGATTCATGCTTACGTTTAACGCCTAGCGACTGACGACAGACATAGAGATGCCGCCCGAGCAGGGCAAACGACCACACCCGAACCCTCGAAAACGACACGACATACGCGAAGCGGGCCTCCCCGGCGCCCGCACCAAGGGGTCAACACCATGGCGATCATCCGGAACGAGGCACTGCACAAGCAGGTGGCAGCGGCGATGCGGCAGGCGATCGCCGGCGGCGAATGGCCACCCGGCACGCAGCTGCCCACGGAGACCGACCTCGCCCAGAAGTACGGCGTTTCCCGCCCCACCGTCCGTCTCGCCGTCGCCGCTCTGCGCAGCGAAGGCCAGTTGGACGTCAAGCAGGGGCGCGGAACCTTCGTCCGCACCACGGTCCACGGCCCCGCCAGCGCCATGGAGCGCACGGTCAGCCTCCGAAGTGGCGTCTTCGAAACACCCACCGACGCCTGGTTCGGGACCGGCGAAGAGCCGAGCGTCTACCGCACGCGCACGGACGCGATCACGGCTCCACTGCTGGAAATGCAGCAGGACGAACTCATGCTCGGCTGCGACCGCCTGCTCACCGAACCTTCCGGCGACAGCCGCGCCCTGCACCGCCTGATGCTGCCGATGGAACGCATCGAGGGCACGCCGCTCGCCCAGCAGCCAGGCGTGACACCGGCCGAGGCCTACACGACGCTGACCACCGCCGGCCACGAACTCGCCTGGCGCGAACGGGTCAGCGCCCGCGTTCCCCAGCCCGACGAGCGCGAGGCCCTACGCCTCTCCGAGGCCGCCGTCCTACTGGTCGCCCACCGCATCACCTACGACCAGGCCACAGGCCTGCCCCTGCTGCTCGAAGAACTCCGGCTCGGCGCCGAAACCACCGGCCTGACCTACGACATCGAGGCCACCAAGCCCAGGCGCGCCGCCCGGACAGCCAAGACCGCCCGCTGAGCACCAGCCGTACCGATCAGCCCCCACGCCCTGACAACGGGTTGGGGGCTGTCGCAACTCTTCTTCACTTACTCAAGCGGCGGCGCATCCGCGCCGCCGGGCGGCCCCAGCCGCCCCGGCCGGGCATGCGGCCTTGCGGCCGTTCCGGGCCGGGCGCCTGGCCCGCCCACGAATGCTTCACCACTCGGCAGACAGAAGGCTCTCAGTCCCGCTCGCTGCCGCGCGGTGGCTGGTGGCCGGCGGCGGGAAGCTTTACGCACCTTGCCGGGCCGGGGCCCGCGTCGGGCAAGGACGGGGGGCCACTCGGCCATACTGCGGTCAGGCCCAAAAGCCCTGACCGAGTCGCAGCAGCTTACGGCCCCCCGACCATGCCCGACCCCAACCCCGCAAGGACACCGCCCAAAGCTTCCCCCCGCCGCCCGTAGTCACGCACCCGCCCGCCGCGCATGAGCCGCCAGACACAACAGCTCCTCAAGGCTCAACCACCCCTCGGCGACACCCTCCAGCCGCACCACCGGCCCGCCCTGGGCATCGGTGTCAGCGATTGCCCGCAACGTCGCACGCTCCACCCCGCACAGGCCAAGCAACCCGTTCAGCTCGTCCGCTGTCCGCCGCGCGGCTCTCCACCCGGCCGCGTAGTCCACGCCCGGCAACCACACCCACGAGTCCGGGTCGAGGCTCGCCGCCAACTCCGCACCGAAGTCGTCGTCCCCGTCCAACAGCGCTTCAACTCCCTTGATCTGCAACCGAAACAGCTCATCCGTGCACGGACATGCCGAGGAGCCCGATACCATCGGCACCGGGTTCCGACCCACCGGACCACCCCATCCCCGCCAAGGTCTCGGGGTGGTCCGGCACGTCTTCAGTTGTCCCTGATCAAGCCAGGCCTTATCGCGTTGCCCCGCCGTCTTCGGCGTCGCACCCGAAGATCCGCCGGAACAACACCTCCTCACTCAGGCCGAGTAGCGGATCATCGACTCCGCTCCTCTCTCGCCGGACCCGCCACATCAGGTCCGCCCGGAAGCCGTCGAGAAATCCCGGCTCGGCGCACCATTGCGCCACCTCTCGGTGCGCGGCACGACGCCCCGGCGAGACCGCCCGGACCATCCGCGAGAACTGGCCGTCCAGGAGCCACCAGGTCATGACCCGCTCCCTCCAAGCCCGCGCCCGGCGGATCACCGGGGCGCCCCGGAATCGGCCGGATACAGGAGGACCACGGTCGGGGTCAGGTCGAGGAAGGCCAGAGCCCGCACCTCCCCGTGCGTCGCGAGCCGATGCCCGATCGACTGCACTTCCGAGGGGCCGAACAGCTCGGCGAAGTAGCCTTGCTGGTCCGCGCTGAGCGGCAGCGCCCCGAGCGTCCTCAGGAGTGCGTCCATCGCGTCCGCCAACCTGCTGAACCGGGCAGGCCCCGTCACTCCTCGAACTTCCGCGACGACCGGGAACGGGTACGACGAGGCCGCATCCGACACAGCACCGCCGGCCGCCAGGACCAGTTCCGTCCCCGGCGTACCACGGTCTCCAAGCGGCATCACTTCCCCGACACCTCCCCCGTACGACGCGGGTGCCACACGTGGACGCCAACCGCCCGACCGTTCACCACGATGGTTCGGGTCACCGCCTTCAGCAGCCCCGCGCCGCAGTAGTGGCACCGCGCTGCCGCCAACCCGCCCGGCCTTCCCCGCTTCATCACGCACCACCTTCCGGGCCGACCAGGGCCCAAACGATCTTTCCGATGCCTTCCGGCCGGACCGCACAGCCCCACTCGACGGACAGGTCCTCCACCAGGCAGAGTCCCCGCCCGGAGCTGTCGTCCGGGGCGGCTGACCGCCGGATGGCCGGCTTCTCGCTGCTCGCGTCGTGCACCTCGATCCGGAGGTGCCCGCACACGCTCTCGAAGCGCACGGCGATCCGCCGGCCCTTGGGCACCCGGGCGTGCAGCACCGCGTTGGTCACCAGCTCGGAGACCACGAGCTCACTGCTGTCCATGAGGTCGACGCCGCCCGGAACGCCGCGCAGGAAGTCCTGCAACAGCCACCGCGCCTCACCGACCGACCGCCGGTGACGCGGCAGCCAGAAGAACGCCGACGGCGCGGGCGGAGATACCGACGCCCCAGCCGATGTACCTGCCCTGTTCACCACATCCGCCCCAACCCTCGCCCAACTCGCTCGGTCCACGAAGCAGCCGTACGGACCTTCCGCTTCAGACAACACCGCCGGGCCAGGTCGGAGTAATGTCGTAGGGGGTGTTGAACCGTTGTGAATGGGCGTCAGAACACCGACAGGGGAACGATCTTGAAGACACCGAACGCTCAACTCGCCGACTGGTTGGGACGAACCGGATGGTCACTCGGCGAACTCGCCCGCCGGGTCCGCTCGAAGGCAGCCGAGTGCGGCCACAACCACGTCTCATCGGACCCGTCCAGCGTCAAGCGATGGCTTGACGGCCAGACTCCCCGCTGGCCGGTCCCGGACATCCTGTCCGACGTGTTCTCGTCCCACTTCGGCTACCGGGTCACCGCGTACGACCTCGGGCTTGAGACTTCGTCCGTCGCGGACCGAGCCCTTGTCTACAACCAGTCCTACCCCGCTACGGTGGAGGCTGTTGCAGACCTTGGGAGGGCCGACGTGGATCGACGGAAGTTCCTGACCGGATCGACATTCGCTGTCGCGGCAGCTGTCGGGCCGTCTCGCGACTGGCTGCTCCAGACACTCGACCAGGCACCGAAGCCCGGCCGGCGGGTCCAACTGGAAGACGTGACCGCCGTGAAGAACATGTTCGGCGCGTTCCAGCAGATGGACATCTTCCAGGGCGGCGGATCAGGTCGCCTGGCCCTCGCCGCCTACATGAACGAGCACGTGTTCCCGCTGCTGCGGCAGACCCACACCGAAGAGATCCGCCGTGCACTGTCCGAAGCCGCCGCGGAGCAGACCTACCTGCTCGGGTGGATGGCGTACGACAACGGCGAACACGGACCGGCACAGCGGTACCTGATCCAGTCTCTCCGCCTTGCCGAGGAGTCCGGGAACCCGGCACTCGGCGCCCACGTGCTCGCCGGCATGGCCGATCAGGCCACGCTGCTCGGGCACCCGGACGAGGGCCGACGTCTCGCCCAGGCCGGGCGCGCGGGGCTCTCCAGGACGCCGGAGTCGGACGCGTGCCTGGCAGATCTCTGGGCACTCGAAGGCCGGGCACTTGCCAAGCTCGGCGAGAAGCGTGCGGCAGCTCAGGCCGTCGTCGCCTCGGAGAAGGCCTACGAGAACGTCCAGCTCGACAACGAGGCCGAGTGGGCCCGGTTCATCGACCCGGCCTACCTCAACGGCGAGCACGCCCACACCTTCCAGGATCTCGGCGATGCCACCGAGTCCGAGCGTTACGCCCGCCTCTCCATCGAGCACGCCACGGCCCAGAAGCGGGCCCGTCGCGGCGCGATGTCACAAGCGGCCCTCGCCGTCTCGCACCTCCAGCGCCGAGACCTCGAAGCCGCCCACGCGGCCGGCCTGCGGACGCTCAGGCTGACCAGCCAGGTCAAGTCGTCCCGCGCCGTCGAGGCCGTGCAGAACCTCAAGCAGCAGATGGTGCCTTTCGGCCGCCACGCTCTCGTCGCCGACTTCAACGACCGAGCACGCGAACTACTGGCAGCCTGAGCGAGCGCCCCCAGTCGAGTTGAGCCCTCTCCCGCAAGGGGAAGGGCTCGACTGTCGTTGCGCTCGATGACGGGTGTTGCAGGATCGCGTGCCGATCATCAATTCCGCTCTCCTTCCGGCACGCTAGGTACGGCAGATTTCAGAAGCGCCTCCTCCCTCTTTGAAATCATGTGAGTAACCAGCTCCTCCGAGTAGCCGAAAACGATAGCGAAGGACAGGACCTGGATAGAGTTCTGAGCTTTAATACTAGCTGCACTGAGCAGCATGACCCCCACAATTGCCGTAACCCCTCCCGCCATTGCCTTGAGAAATGCCTGGGCTGCATGGATGGCATATGGATCAATCGCTCGACGCGCGCTTGCTATCGCCCGCACCGCGGCAAGGGCTCCACCGATAACCCCGAAAATCGCAACGATAACCACGTCACCTCGACGCGATTCACCCCCGCCGCTTGTGGGACATACAGATGGGCACACAATCTGTACGTGCGGCCAGACATAAACCTGAACAAGCGAGAGAGCCACGAGTATTGCGAAGAGTGCCACCGCCGCCCAGACCAGCATCCGATGGAAGGATATAAGGCGTGCACGATTGAGACTGTTGACATAGTATGCCCAGCTCAAAGCGGAGGATAGACGCTCACGCTCATAATCGGTCACACGGCCGCCATGCGGGGAGCATTCCTTGATTCGGCCCCCCAGGCACTCATCGACCCACGCCCGCCGAAGATCCTCTCTGGGCAGATAGTCATCAATTGAGCGCTGCATCCTGGGCAGCTCAGCTTGCAGTTGAATTTCAGTCAAGACTGGGAGAACTGACATTTCGGCAGCATGGACAAGGGTTTGCACGGACTCCCGTTGCCTGGCAATGCTCCATGGCGGCCAGTTCCGTGTTTTTTCCACTGCCGAGCGGACGGCGGCCACGCTATCTGCAACATACGCGTATTGGAGTTCCTGAAGCACCCCCCAATTGAGAGAACTAAGCCTGGCGGTCACGGCGTCGCGCCCTATACGATCCGCCCGCTTTTCTGCGATAAGCGCCCAAGGTTTTTTGTGCATAGTTTGCTCCCACGGCACGAGAATCAAGGCCCAGCCCGATGCAATGCAGGCTCTGTCCTCCACCGTACGTTCAAAGGTCGGCCATTCACCAAACTCACAGGGGCGAACCGTCCCCTCTCAGATTGCATCTACCAATTCCATCTCGCAAATGGCAGACCCACTCTCCCGGCCCTGGGCTGGGCAGCGCGCATCAGGGACCAGCGGTAAAGACAGAGCGCAGCCCAGGCCAGTTGGCCACGGGACGGCGCTCCGCACTCCCTACCTCGCCCGCGACCGTGTCAAGGACGATGACTATCACGAGCCGGAACGTCCGCATCTACTCACGCTGGGGCATGGCCGCGCCCGGAACGGCACCATGAGTCGCGGCGTCAAACGGGCCAGTCAGGGATGGCCATCTGAGAGTCTGTCCAACTCGGCCAGCGCGCACCTGCCACTCCTAGTGAGTAGCTGACGGCGGTCGGCTATCACTCGAAGGTGGGAAGCACCCAAGAAGCACAAGAGCCCTCCCCGACCGTATCGGATCGGGGAGGGCTCTACGCGTGGCCTCAAGGCCTCAGATCCACTCGATCGAGGACTCGATGCCCGGGGCGCTCCTGGCGGCGGGCAGAGGGGTCCTCTGGCCGCCTTGCCGGGCCTTCCCGGCGGCGGGGGCGGGCCCGTCCTGGGCGCGCGTCATGTGGAGCGCGCCCAGGACGAGCTCCCGCTCACCCTCCGGAAGGCTGTGAAGTAAGTCACACAGCTCGCTCACTGTGTCACCCACGTCGTCGGCTACTTCTGCTGGTCAGCGCCGTTGACGACGCTCAGCGGGAGCAGCTTCTTGCCCGTCGGGCCGATTTGTATGGCCGTCTGCATCTGGGGGCAGACGCCGCAGTCGAAGCACGGGGTCCAGCGGCAGTCGTCGACCTCGACCTCTTCGAGGGCGTCCTGCCAGTCCTCCCAGAGCCAGTCCTTGTCGAGGCCGCTGTCCAGGTGGTCCCAGGGCAGCACCTCCTCGTAGGTGCGCTCGCGGGTGGTGTACCAGTCGACGTCGACGCCGGTGCCGGCCAGGCCCTTCTCGGCGCAGGCCATCCAGCGGTCGTACGAGAAGTACTCGCGCCAGCCGTCGAAGCGGCCGCCGTCCTCGTAGACGGCGCGGATGATCGCGCCGACCCGGCGGTCGCCGCGGGAGAGCAGGCCCTCGACGATGCCCGGCTTGCCGTCGTGGTAGCGGTAGCCGATGTTCTTGCCGTACTTGCGGTCGCCGCGGATGGAGTCGCGCAGCTTGGCCAGGCGGGCGTCGGTGGCCTCGGCGGACAGCTGCGGGGCCCACTGGAACGGGGTGTGCGGCTTGGGCACGAACCCGCCGATGGAGACGGTGCAGCGGATGTCGTTCTGGCCGGTGACCTCGCGGCCCTTCTGGATGACGTTCTTCGCCATCTCGCCGATCTGGAGCACGTCCTCGTCGGTCTCGGTCGGCAGGCCGCACATGAAGTACAGCTTCACCTGGCGCCAGCCGTTGCCGTAGGCGGTGGCGACGGTGCGGATCAGGTCCTCCTCCGACACCATCTTGTTGATCACCTTGCGCATGCGCTCGCTGCCGCCCTCGGGGGCGAAGGTGAGGCCGGAGCGGCGCCCGTTGCGGGACAGCTCGTTGGCGAGGTCGATGTTGAAGGCGTCGACCCGGGTGGACGGCAGCGACAGGCCGATCTTGTCCTCGCTGTAGCGGTCCGCGAGGCCCTTGGCGATGTCGCCGATCTCGGTGTGGTCGGCGCTGGACAGCGACAGCAGGCCGACCTCCTCGAAGCCGGTCGCCTTCAGCCCGCGCTCGACCATCTCGCCGATGCCGGTGATGCTTCGCTCCCGCACGGGGCGCGTGATCATGCCGGCCTGGCAGAAGCGGCAGCCGCGGGTGCAGCCGCGGAAGATCTCCACGGACATCCGCTCGTGCACCGTCTCCGCGAGCGGGACCAGCGGCTGCTTCGGGTACGGCCACTCGTCCAGGTCCATCACGGTGTGCTTGGACACCCGCCACGGCACGCCGGGGGCGTTCGGCACGACGCGGGCGATCCGGCCGTCGGCCAGGTACTCCACGTCGTAGAACTTCGGCACGTAGAACCCGCCGGTGCGGGCCAGGCGCAGCAGCACCTCGTCGCGCCCGCCGGGGCGGCCCTCGGCCTTCCAGGCGCGGATGATCTCGGTCATGTCGAGGACGGCCTGCTCGCCGTCGCCGACGACCGCCGCGTCCAGGAAGTCCGCGATCGGCTCCGGGTTGAACGCCGCGTGGCCGCCCGCGAGGACGATCGGGTCCTCGTCGGTGCGGTCCTTGGCCTCCAGCGGGATGCCGGCCAGGTCGAGCGCGGTCAGCATGTTGGTGTAGCCGAGCTCGGTGGAGAACGACAGGCCGAACACGTCGAAGGCCTTCACCGGGCGGTGGGCGTCGACGGTGAACTGCGGGACGCCGTGCTCGCGCATCAGCGCTTCGAGGTCCGGCCAGACGCTGTAGGTGCGCTCGGCGAGCACGCCCTCGCGCTCGTTCAGCACCTCGTAGAGGATCATGACGCCCTGGTTGGGCAGCCCGACCTCGTAGGCGTCGGGGTACATCAGCGCCCAACGGACGTCGCAGGCGTCCCAGTCCTTGACGGTCGAGTTGAGCTCGCCGCCGACGTACTGGATCGGCTTCTGGACGTGCGGGAGGAGGGCCTCCAGGCGTGGGAAGACCGATTCGACAGTCATGTACTAGGAACCCTTACGACGTGATTCGGTGCCGCGAGCAGCACGGGAGGGGTGACCCTCAAGGGTAGCCCAATCCGGGGAACGGGCCGTCTGCCGCGGATCACGGCCTCCGCGGTCGGGCGCGCCCCGGGCGTCCGGCACGCGCGGTGCGCCCGTGTTCGCCCGGCGCCGTCCGCCGTTGACACGCCCGGAGGGCCCGTGCGGTACTGACAGGGCTCCGCCAAGAATCGTGCACACATTCTGCACCCCTTCCGGACAAGGAAGTTGGGTCGTACGCTCGGCCCTCATCGGAGTTCCCCCGGCGCTGCCCCCTCCCGCCGCGCCCCGGCGGCCGCACGACCGGCGCAAGGAGAACCATGACCGACACCGGCCGGCGGATCCGCGCCCTCCGGACCCTCGACGCCCGGCCGGCCCGCTACCCCACGCAGGCGCAGGCCGAGGCCGCCGCCCGACGGCTCGCCCTGCGCCACCCGGACCGCTGCCGGCTGCGCGAGGTGGGCCGCTCCCGGGCCGGGCGCCCGCTGCTGCTGCTCTCCGTCGACCGCGGCCCGCGCGCCGTGCTGGTGGTCGGCGGCCCGCACCCCAACGAGCCGATCGGCACCGCCGGAGCCGTCCGACTGGCCGAGGTGCTGCTGGAACGCCCCGCCCGCCCCGGCCTCTCCTGGCACCTGCTGCTCTGCCTCGACCCGGACGGCGCCGCGCTCAACGCCGGCTGGCTCGACGGCCCGCTCACGATGCGCCGCCACTACGAGCACTTCTTCCGCCCCGCCTTCGAGGAGCAGCCCGAACTGCTGCCCGCTCCCGGCTCCGGCCGCGCGCCGATGCCGGAGAGCCTGGCGCTGACCGGTCTGATCGACGAGCTGCGCCCGTTCCTGCAGTGCTCGCTGCACGGGGTGGACTTCGGCGGGGCCTTCGTCCAGCTCACCGGCCCCGTCCCCGGCCTCGCCGAGCGCTTCGCCCGCTCCGCCGAACGGGCCGGGCTGCCGCTCGACGTGGACTCCTACGACGCGATCGGCTGGGCCAGCCCCTCCCCCGGCACCTACCTGATGCCGGCTCCCGGCAGCACCGAGGTCTCCCGGGCACTGCCGGACGAGCCCGGGCTCTCCACCTGGGCCCACGCCGCCCGGTACGGCGCGGTCACCGCCGTCCTGGAGGTCCCGATGTGGGCCGTCGACGCGGTCGGCGACGCCCGCCCCCACCCCGCCGCGGCACGGGCCCTCGGCGCCGCCGCGCGGGACCTCACCGCCCGCGCCGAGGAGCTGACCGCGCTGCTCGCCCACGTGCCGGCGCACGGGGGCGGCGCGGGCGGGGCGTACGGGCCGCTGCTGCGCACCGCCGAGTTCAGCCTGGCGGTGGCCCCGCGGGTGGCCGAGGAGTGGCTGGAGCGCTGGTCCGACCAGCCGCTCACCGCCTCCCGGGTGACCACCCTCGGCCTGGTCGCCGCCCGCGTGCCGCTGCGGGTCGCCTCGATCCTGCTTCGGCTGCTCGCCGACGCCCGCGGCCCGGCCGCCGACACCGCCCGCGACCGGGCCCGCGCCGTCGTCTCCGACAGCCTCGACCGCCTGCGCCACCGCTTCGGCGCCCGCTGGGTGCCCGTCCAGGAACAGCTCGCCCACCAGACCCGTGCGGTCCTCACCACCGCCGACTGCCTCCTCTGACCCGGGCCGCGGGTGTCGCCGGGCCTGCCGGAATCACCGTGCGGGGCAAGGGTGTTGGGGCGGGGGAAGGGCGCGGGCCGGGCGGCGGAGGGTGGGGCGATGGCGGGGAACTCGGGTGAGGCCGGGGGGCGGTCGGTGGCCGGGCGGGTGTTCGCGGTGCTGGAGGCCTTCGACGGGGAGCGGGAGTCGCTGCGGCTGGCCGAGATCGCCCGGCACGCGGACCTGCCGGCGCCCACCGCGCTGCGGATGGTGCGCGAGCTGGTCGCCTGGGGTGCGCTGGAGCGGCAGCGGGACGGCGGGTACCGGTTGGGGCGGCGGCTGTGGTCGCTGGGGGCGCTGGCGCCGTGCCTGCGGCGGATCCGTGAGCTGGCGCAGCCGGCCCTGCAGGAGCTGCACGAGCGGACCGGGCAGACGGCGCTGGTGGCGGCGCTGGACGGCCGTTCGGCGCTGCTGCTGGACCGGCTGCCGGGCGCGGCGGTGCAGTCCTCGCCGTTCCAGGTGCGGGTGGGCGGGCGGATGGACCTGCACGCCACCGCGGTGGGCCGGGTGCTGCTGGCCTTCGCGCCGGAGGCGCTGGTGCGGGAGGTGACGGCGGGTCTGGCCGCGGCGGGGGCGCGGCACACCCGGTACACCGTGGTGGCGCCGGGCCGGCTGGCCCGGGAGCTGGCAGCGGTGCGGCGCGGGGGTGTCGGGTACGCGCGGCGGGAGATGCAGCCGGCGTACGGGGCGGCGGCCGTGCCGGTGTTCCACCCGGACGGTTCGCTGCTGGCCGCGTTGGGGCTGGTGGTGCCGGCCCCGGTGGACCCGGCCCGGTACGAGGGGCGGCTGCGCGAGGCCGGGCGGCTGATGGCGGCCGAGGTGGCGCGCTCGGTGGTGGCGGAGCGGGCGGCGGGGAACACGGCGGGGAACGCGGCGGGGAACGCGGCTTCCACTGGGTGAAACGCCGCGGTGGCCAGGAACCGCCGCCGACGGGCACCCTGGTGCGCGAAACGGGCGGACGGCTCAGGCATCGGAGAACGCAGTGCACAGCAGCGGTGGCAGGACCCTGGCCGCGCGGGGCGTCGCCTCGCCGGCGGTCCGGTGCCCCGCCCGCGGCCGATGTCGCGTCCTCGACCGCGCCGGGGTCTGAACCGGCGCCCACGCCGGGCCTGACACCGGCCCGGCACCCGCACCGGCACCGCGCCCGACCCCAGGCCCCCGGCCCAATGCCCCCGCCCCCAAGGCCCCAGGCCCCAGGCCCCAGGCCCCAGGCCCCAGGCCCGACCTTCGTCGACGGTCCGAGCCGAACCGCTTCCCCTCCCCACCCCGCCGTGCGCCGCCCCCGCGCGCCCGGCGGCGGTCCCGTACGCCCTCCACCGGCACCACCAAGGAGCCCCGCATGCCCAGCAGACCCGTGCCCGCCGCCCAGCGCTCCCCCCGACGCTCCCCCCGCCCGTTCGCCGTCCCCCCGGCCGTGCCCGCCGCCGGCCTGGCGGCCGTGCTGCTCGCGGGCTGCTCCTCCGCCGGCCCGACCGGGACGGGCGCGGGCCCGGCCGCGGCACCGGTGCGCGGCGGCACCCTGAAGTACGCGGTGGCGGTGGGCACGTCCTGCCTGGACCCGCACGTCAGCCCCGGCGACGTGACGGCCGTGATCCAGCGCAACGTCTTCGACTCGCTGGTGTACCTGGACGACAAGGGCGGCTTCCACCCGTGGCTGGCGAAGTCCTGGCAGGTCTCGCCGGACGCGCGGACGTACACCTTCCGGCTGCGCGACGGCGTCGCCTTCCACGACGGCACGGTGTTCGACGCCGCCGCCGTGAAGGCCAACCTGGACCACATCAAGGACCCGAGGACCAAGTCGCTGTACGCGGCCAGCCTGCTCGGCCCGTACACCGGCGCGGAGGTGGTCGACCCGCACACCGTCCGGGTGTCCTTCTCGGAGCCGTACGTCCCGTTCCTGCAGGCCGCCGCCACCCCGTACCTGGGGATCGCCTCGCCCAAGTCGCTGGCGGAGAAGGCCGACCAGCTGTGCGCGGGCGGCGCGAACTCGGTGGGCACCGGGCCGTTCAAGGAGACCGAGTACGTCAAGAACGACCACGTCGAGTTCAGGCGCAACGACGCCTACGCGTGGGCCCCGGAGGGCGCCGCGAACCAGGGCGCGCCGTACCTGGACGGCCTGACGATCCGCTTCCTGCCCGAGGACTCCGTCCGCAGCGGCGCCCTGACCAGCCGCCAGGTGGACGCGGCGGCCCTGCCGGTGACGGCGGTGCGCACCGTGCGGGCCGCCAACGGCATCGAGGTGAGCCGGACGCAGAACCCGGGCGTGGTCTACTCGCTGTTCCTGAACACGACCCGCGGGGCGCTGCAGGACGAGCGGGTGCGCAGGGCCGTCCAGCGGGCGGTGGACGTGGACGCGCTGGTCAGGAGCATCTACTTCGGTGAGTACGAGCGCGCCTGGAGCCCGCTCAGCCCGACGACCCCGGCGGCGTACGAGGCCGGGCTGAAGGACTCGTTCCCGCACGACGCCGCGGCGGCCGGCCGGCTGCTGGACGAGGCCGGCTGGAGCGCCCGGGACGCGGACGGCTACCGGGTGAAGGACGGCAAGCGGCTGACCCTGCACTGGCCGTACATCGCCTCGCTGGTGCGCGACCAGCGCGACACCCTGGCGGCGGGCATCCAGGCCGACCTGAAGAAGGCCGGGATCGAGCTGGTGCGCGACTCGATCGACAACGGCACCTACTTCACGATCTACGCGAGCGGCGACTACGACCTGTGGGACAACTCCTGGGTGCGGGCCGACCCGGCCGTCCTGGCCGGCTTCTACCTCTCCACCAACACCCCGGCGGCAGGCGGCCAGAACGTCTCGCTCAGCAAGGACCCGGAGCTGGACGGCTGGCTGAGGGCGGGCGCGGCGACCACCGACCCGGCGGCCCGCAAGGGGAACTACACCAAGGCCGAGCGGTGGGCGGTCGAGCACGCCACGGTGCTGCCGCTGTACGTGACCACCAACCTGGTCGGGCGGGCGCAGGGCGTCCAGGGCCTGGTGTTCGACGCGAACGCCTGGCCGCAGTTCGCCGGCGTCTGGAAGACCAGGTGAGCGGGCACCGAGGCCTGACCCGGACCGCGGCCCGCACGGTGCTGCACCGGGCGGGCGGCGCGGTCCTGGTGCTGTGGGGCGCCGCGACCCTCGGCTTCCTCGCGCTGCACCTGGTGCCCGGCGATCCGGTCGCGACCCTGCTCGGCGGCTCGGTGACCACCGGTTCGGACACCGTCCGGGCCGAGATCACCCGGGAGTTCGGGCTGGACCGGCCGCTGTGGGAGCAGTACGCGACCTTCCTCGGCCGGCTGTCGGGCGGCGACCTCGGCCGCTCCTACCAGCAGCAGCAGCCGGTGAGCCGGATCATCGGCGAGCAGCTCGGCCCGACCGCGGCGCTGGCGCTGACGGCCTTCGGGCTGATCCTGCTGCTGGCGCTGGTCTCCGCCGTGACGACGGCCGGGCGGCGGCGGGCGGTGCGCGGCGCGGCGTCCGGGGCGGAGCTGCTGGCGATCTCCACCCCGCCGTTCTGGCTGGGCGTCCTGCTGCTCACGCTGTTCTCCTTCCACCTGCGGCTGTTCCCGGTCGCGGGGGCGGACGGCTGGCAGTCGCTGGTGCTGCCGGCGGTGACGCTGGCGGTGCCGTTCGGCTCGCTGCTCTCCCAGGTGCTGCGGGAGGGGCTGGAGTCGGCCTTGCACGAGCCGTTCGCCCTGACCGCCCGTTCGCGCGGGATCGGCCCGCTGGCGCTGCGGGGGCGGCACGCGCTGCGGCACGCGCTGGTCCCGGCGGTGACGCTGGGCGGCTGGCTGGTGGGCGGGCTGCTGGGCGGGACGGTCCTGGTGGAGACGGTGTTCGCCCGGCCGGGCCTGGGCCGGGTGGCGCTGGACGCGGTCACCGGGCACGACCTGCCGGTGGTGATCGGGCTGATCCTGCTGTCCGCGGCGGTCTACCTGGTGGTGAACACCGTGGTGGACGCGCTCTACCTGCTGATCGACCCCCGGCTGCGCGGCGGCGGGGCGGCGGCGGTCCGGGAGGTGGCGGCATGACCCGGCCCGTCACCGGAACGGCCGCCGCCCCCGCCCGGGCGGTCCGTTCGGCCGGGCGGCGGACCGCCCGGCTACGCCCCGGCGCGCTGCCGGCCGCGCTCGTCCTGGCGGCGGCGCTGCTCGCCTGCGCCTGGCCCGGCCTGCTCGCGCACGCCGACCCGACCGCGGCCGACCCGATCGCCGCACTCGCCCCGCCCGGCTCCGAACACTGGCTGGGCACCGACCAGTTGGGCCGGGACGTGTACGCCAGGGTGGTGTACGGCGCCCGCTACTCGCTGCTGATCGGGCTCGGCGCGACCGCGCTGTCCGTGCTCGCGGGCCTGCTGGTCGGCCTGTCCGCCGCACTGACCGGGCGGGTCGGCGACCAGGTCGCGATGCGCGCGGTCGACGTCCTGCTGGCCCTGCCGGAACTCCTGCTCGCCCTGCTGGTGATCGCCGTGGTGGGCCCGGGCACGGGCAACTCGCTGCTGGCCATCGCGATCGCCGCCACCCCCGGCTTCGCCCGGCTGGTGCGGGGGCAGGCGATGGTGGTGCGCGGCTCGGAGTACGTGCGCGCCGCGACCGCGCTCGGGGTGCCCCGGAGGGCGGTGGTGCTGCGGCACGTCCTGCCGAACACCCTGGGGCCGCTGACGGTGCCCGCGACCCTGGCCGTCGGCACCGCCGTGGTCTCGGGCTCGGCGCTCAGCTTCCTGGGGCTCGGGCCCAAGGCGCCCGCCCCCGAGTGGGGGGCGATGCTCTCCCAGGGCCGCGACTTCCTCTCCACCGCCTGGTGGATCGCGGTGTTCCCGGGGGCCGCCATCACCGCCGTGGTGGTGGCGATCACCGTGCTCGGCCGACTGCTGCACCGCCGCCTGGAAGGACGGACACCATGACCCCGATCATCGAACTGGAGGGCCTGAGCGTCGAGTTCGGCCACGGGCGGCAGCGGACCACGGCGGTGGCCGGGGTGTCGCTGGCGCTGGCGGCGGGCGAGTGCCTGGCGCTGGTCGGCGAGTCCGGTTCGGGCAAGAGCGTCACGGCCCGGACGCTGGTCGGGCTGACCGCGCCCGGTGCCGCCGTACGGGCGGAGCGGTTCCTGGTGGAGGGCCGGGACGCCGCCGGCTTCGGCGAGCGGGAGTGGCGCCGGGTGCGGGGGCGCACGGTCGGGCTGGTTCTGCAGGACGCGCTGTCCGCCCTGGATCCGCTGCGCCGGGTGGGCGCCGAGGTGGGCGAGCCGCTGCGCGCCCACCGCGTCCTGCCGAAGGCCGAAGTGCCCGGACGGGTCGAGGAGTTGCTGAGCGCCGTCGGGGTGCCCGAGCCGGCCGGGCGGGCCCGGCAGTACCCGCACCAGCTGTCCGGCGGGCTGCGTCAGCGGGCGCTGATCGCCTCGGCGCTGGCGGCCGGGCCGCGGGTGCTGATCGCGGACGAGCCGACCACCGCGCTGGACGTCACCGTACAGGCCCAAGTACTGGACCTGCTCGGCGAGTTGAAGAACCAGGGGACGGCCTTGCTGCTGATCAGCCACGATCTGGCGGTGGTGGCCCGGCTGGCGGACCGGATCGCGGTGATGAAGGACGGCAGGATCGTGGAGACCGGCCCGGCCGCGCAGGTCCTGGGCGCGCCCGAACACCCGTACACCCGGATGCTGTTGGCCGCCGCCCCCGATCCGGACCGCCCGGGGCCGGCCACCGCCGGCGCTGCCGGGACCGTCTCCGAACCCGCCGGAGCCGACCCCGCCCCCGCCCCCGCCCCCGAAACCGACCCCGACCCCGACCAGGCCCGACTCCTCACCGCCCGCCACCTGGTGAAGCGCTACCGCACCCCCGACGGCGGCCTGCGCGAGGCCGTCGCCGACGTGTCGTTCACCCTCGCCCCCGGCGAGACCCTGGGCATCGTCGGCGAGTCCGGCTCCGGCAAGAGCACCACCGCCCAGCTGGCGATGGGCATGCTGGCCCCGGACGGCGGCGAGGTGCTGCTGGACGGCCGGCCGTGGAGCGCGCTGCGCGAGCGCGAGCGCCGTCCGGCCCGGCCCGCGGTCCAGCTGGTCCACCAGGACCCGCTGGCCTCCTTCGACCCGCGCTTCACCGTCCGGCGGATCCTGGCCGAGGCGCTGGCGGTCGCCGGGGTGGCCCGCGGCGCGGCCCGGCGGGAGCGGGCGGTCGAGCTGCTGACGCAGGTGGGCCTCGGCGAGGAGCACCTGGAACGGCGGCCGCGGGCGCTGTCCGGCGGGCAGCGCCAGCGGGTGGCGATCGCCCGGGCGCTCGCCACCGGGCCGCGGCTGCTGGTGTGCGACGAGCCGGTGTCGGCGCTGGACGTCTCGGTGCAGGCGCAGGTGCTGGAGCTGCTGGCCCGGCTGCGGTCCGAACTGGGCCTGGCGATGCTGTTCATCTCGCACGACCTCGCGGTGGTGCGGCAGGTGAGCGACCGGGTGCTGGTGATGAAGGACGGCCGGGCGGTCGAGTACGGTCCGGCCGAGCGGGTGTTCCGCGCGCCCCAGCACCCGTACACCCGGCAGCTGCTGGCGGCGGTGCCCCGACTGCCCGAGCGGGCCACGGCGGCCTGACGCGACGGTGCCCCGGCGGGAGTCTCCCGCCGGGGCACCCGGCACCACCGTGACCGCCCGTCAGCCGAGCGGGATCCCCTTGAGGATCGGCGCGGCGCGGTCGGCGAGGTCGTGCTCGCCGTCCGGGGTGGGGTGCAGCCCGTCCGCGTAAACCCGGTCGGCGTCCGCGATCGGCAGGACGTCCCGGCCGTCGACCAGGTGCAGCCGCCGGTCGCCGAGCTGCTGCAGCACCCGGACCGCCTCGCCGGTGAGCTCGCGGATGCCCTCCAGGGTGAGTCCGGCGGCGTTGACCACCTTCTCCCGTTCCACCGAGGGCAGCGCGGCGATGACCGCGATCGGGGTGTCCGGGTGCCCGTCGCGGATGGTCTCGACGAAGCCGCACACCGCCGAGCCCCAGCTGCGCGCGGTGAACACGTTGCGGATGTAGGCGTTGGTGCCGATCTCCAGGGTGATCAGCTCCGCCGGGGTGTCCCGGATGATCCGGGCGACCAGCGGGTCCAGGTACGCCTCCCCGGCGAAGCCGAGGTTGCGCAGCCGCCAGCCGTGCCGGACGGCGACCAGGGAGACCCAGCTCTCGGACGGGCCGTGCGGGAACATCGCGTGGGTGAGCGAGCTGCCGTAGGCGACCCAGCGCGGGCCGGTGCGCTCGACGGGCTCCAGCACGCGGTGGCCCCGGACGGAGAGCCGGCCGAGCCAGGTGCGGCTCAGGTGCGGCAGCCAGACCTCGACCTCGGCCGGGCCGCCGGTGTCGGCGTCGGTCCCGGTTCCGGTTCCGGCTCCGGTGCCGCTGGGCAGCGGCAGGGTCAGCCGGTGACGGCCGGGCACGGGGTGCCAGCGGTGGGCGACGACGCCGTCCACCACCACGTCCAGCGGGGCGCTGCCGGGCTCGGCGTCCAGTTCCAGCGTCAGTTCGACGGCGTCGGTGCGGAAGCCGAAGCGGGCGCCGACCGGGAGTTCGGCGAGCCGGGCGAAGTTGCCGGACAGCGTGGTGGCCACCCGGTCCAGGGGCAGGCGCAGCGGGATCCAGCGGTCGTCGCGGCGGGCCAGTCCGTTGATGCCGTCCCAGGAGAGCCGGGGGTCCTCCGGGGTGAGCCATTCGACGGCGGTGGTGGTAGCCGCAGGGCCGGACGTCACAGCAGCGGGTCGGGTCGCGGTCACGCCGGGTCCTTCTGGAGGTCGGCCGCGGTCGCCGGCGCCCCGTCGCCGCCCGCGTCCGCCGTTTCGCCGGCTTCGGCCTTGGGCGCGCCCAGGCCGAGGGCGGCGGCGACCAGTCCGACGGCCGAGAAGATCGCGGCCACCAGGAAGGCCCAGTGGTAGGCGGAGAGCGAGGGCGAGGCGCCGCCGACTCCGGTGAGCACGGCCGCGCCGACCGCGACGCCGATGCCGCCGCCGAGCTGGAGGGCGGCGGTGACCAGTGCGGTGGCCAGGCCCTGGTCCTCGTTCTTCACGCCGCTGACGGCGGCGATGTTGAAGGCGAGGAAGCTGGTGCCGTTGCCGAGGCCGTGCACGATCAGGGCGGGCAGCAGGACGCTCGGGTAGTTGCTGTCGGTGCCGGTGCGCAGGAAGAGCAGGATGCCGCCGCCCTGGAGCAGCAGGCCGAGGACGGCGGCGGGGCGCAGCCCGGAGCGGTTGATGAGCTTGGGTGCGAGGTTGACGGCCAGCAGGATGGCGGCGGCCATCGGGACGATCGCCAGGCCCGCCTGGAGGGCGCTGTAGCCGAGCACCTGCTGGAGGTAGAGCAGGGCGATGAACTGCCAGCCGATGGTGGCGCCGGCCCAGACCAGGCCGACGGTGTTGGCGGTGGAGAGGGTGCGCGAGCGGAAGATCCGCAGCGGGAGCAGCGGGTCGGTGCGCCGCTGTTGGATGACCACGAAGACGACCAGCAGGACGACGGCGGCGATCAGCGAGCCGAGGGTGGCGGTGGAGCCCCAGCCGACCTCGGGGGCGCGGACGAGTCCGAGGACGAGCAGCAGGACGCCGGCGGTGGCGGTGAGGGCGCCGGCCGCGTCGAAGCCGGGTCGTTCGCCGGTGCGCGGCCGGTCGGGGGCGACGGCGTAGTTGGTGACGGCGAGGACGAGCGAGGCGACGACGAAGGGGACGAAGAAGATGAGCCGCCAGTGGAGTTCGGTGAGCACGCCGGAGAAGACCAGGCCGGCCGCGTAGCCGCTGGCGCCGGTGAGGGAGAAGATGCCCATCGCGCGGGTGCGCTCGGGGCCTTCCTTGAACGTCGTGGTGATGATCGACATCGCAGCGGGGGCGATGAAGGCGGCGGCGATGCCCTTGATGACGCGGCTGACGACCAGCAGGGTGCCGTCGGAGACGAGCCCGCCGCCGAGGCTGACCAGCGCGAACACGGCGGTGGCCCAGAAGAAGAGCCGGCGGCGGCCGAAGAGGTCGGCGGCGCGTCCGCCGAGCAGCAGGAAGCCTCCGTAGGCGACGGCGTAGCCGGAGATGATCCACTGCAGCGTCTCGGGTCCGAGGCCGAGGTCCTGCTTGATCTCCGGCAGCGCCACGCCCATCAGGGAGACGTCCATCGAGTCGAGGAAGAGCTGGGCGCAGAGCACCAGGAGTGCCAACCCTTTGTGTGCGCCGAGGGTGCGGGGCGCCGTGTCCGGCATCGGCCCTCTCCCTATCCATCTGGCAGACAATCGTCTGCGTCTCAATCAAGTGGACCGAACGTAGCAGCCAAATCATCTAGCGTCAAACAATCTCGGCCCCACATGAAACCCAACACCCCTTGCGCAGAGCCGAGTTGACTTCATATTGTTTGATAATTCCCGAACCTTAGAAATACCGTCCCTACGCACGGGGGAGTGCCCGCCCATGCCCGGAACCACCCACAGACGTCCCGAGCTGCCCTCGCTCACCGGCATCAGGTTCCTGCTCGCGATCCCGGTCTTCGCCTTCCACGTGGACATGGAGAAGCCGTTCGGGGACCACGGGGTCGCCGACGCCTACGCCTGGACCGTCAGCAACGGCGGCTGGACCGCGATCAGCCTCTTCTTCGTCCTCAGCGGCTTCGTGATCACCTGGGGCTCCCGCCCCGAACACCGGGCGGGCCGCTTCTGGCGCGGCCGGGCCGCCAAGATCTACCCGCTGCACGTGCTCACCTGGGCCGCCGCGCTGATCCTGCTCGCCGTGGCCGGCACGGCCGCCACCGCCCGCCAGGCCGTCCCCAACCTGTTCCTGGTGCACACCTGGAACCCGGACCGCGCGGTCTTCTCCAGCCTCAACGACGTCAGCTGGTCGATCTCCTGCGAGGTCTTCTTCTACGCCGCCTTCCCGCTGCTGGTGCGCTGGATCCGGCGGATCCGGCCCGAGCGGCTCTGGTACTGGGCCGCCGCGGTGATCGCCGCGATCCTGCTCGTCCCGGCCGCCTCCGCGCTGCTGCCCGACCGCCCGCCGCTGCCCTTCGGCTCCGGCTCCGTCCGGCAGTTCTGGTTCGTCTACGTGTTCCCGCCGGTGCGCCTGCTGGAGTTCGTCCTGGGCATCCTGCTCGCCCGGATCGTCCGCACCGGCCGTCGGCTGCCGCTCGGCGCAGCGGCCGCCGCACTGCTCTTCGTCCCCGCCCAACTCCTCGCCAAGCAGCTGCCGTTCCTCTGGGGCCTGACCACCCCCTCGATCATCCCGATCGCCCTGCTGCTGCCCGCACTCGCCGCCCGCGACCTGGCCGGCCGCACCTCCCTCCTCACCTCACGGCCGCTGGTCACCCTCGGCAACTGGACCTTCGCGTTCTACCTGGTCCACCGGCTGATCCTGGACCACGGCCACCGTGCCCTGGGCGGAGGCCAGTTCAGCACCCCGGTCGCCACCGCCCTGCTGCTCGGCGCCTTCGCCGCCTCCTGGCTGCTGGCCGGGGCGCTGCACCGCTACGTCGAACTCCCGGCCGTACGGCTGCTCACCGGCTCCCGCACACGCCCGGGCGGCCCCACCCGGCAGGGGTCCTCCGGGGACCCGGCCCCCGCCCCCGACCTCGCCACCACCACCTGACCGCGAGCCGCCCCACCCGGCCGCGAGCCGACCCACCCGACCGCGAGCCGCCCCACCCGAGCCGATCCGAGCCGATCCCATCCGACCCGAAAGGCCGCCCGATGACCGATCAGGACCTCACCGCCTACCCCCTCCCGCTCTCCCCCTACGGCGAGCCGCCCGCCGAGTTCGCCGACCTGCGGGCCAAGTGCCCGGTCAGCAGGGTCCGGCTGCCCAGCGGCGACCAGGCCTGGCTGGTCACCGGCTACGACGAGGTGGTCTCCGCGCTCTCCGACCAGCGGCTGTCCCGGGCCGCCCTGCGCGAACCGGGCGCCGTCCGCACCGTCTCCGGCGAGGACTTCTCCGACAACCCGTACAACCTGCTCAACCAGGAGGGCCCCGACCACGCCCGGCTGCGCCGGCTGATCTCCCCCGCCTTCACCCCGCGCAAGGCCGAGCGCTGGCGCGCCCGGGTGGTCGAGATCGCCGAGGAGCTGATCGACCGGCTGGTCGCCGGACCCCGCCCGGCCGACCTGCACCACGACTTCGCCGCGGTGCTGCCGGTCTGGGTGATCTGCGAGATGGTCGGCGCCCCGGTCGAGGACCGCCCGCTGCTCCAGGAGTGGACCGATCGGCTGGTCTCCATCACCGCCCACACCCCCGAGGAACGGCTCGCCGCCCGCCAGGAGTCCGCGGCGTACGTTGCCAAGCTCGTCGCCGAACGCCGCGCCGACCCGGGCGAGGACCTGCTCTCCACCCTCATCTCCGCCCGGGACGACGACGACCGCCTCGACGAGCGCGAACTCGTCTGGCTCGGCATCAACCTGCTGGTGGCCGGACACGACACCACGGTCAGCGCCGTCTCCCGGGCGCTCTACCAGCTGCTGCGCCACCCCGACCAGTGGCGGCTGCTCACCGAGCGCCCCGACCTGCTGGAGAACGCCACCGAGGAACTGCTGCGCTACGCCCCGCCGTCCGAGATCGGCTTCATGCGGATCGCCACCGAGGAACTGGAGCTGGCCGGCACCACGGTCGCCAAGGGCGAGGGCGTCATCCCGGTGATGCACGCCGCCGGCCGCGACATCCGCCGGGTGGACGATCCCGAACGGCTCGACCTCACCCGCACCGACCCCCGGCACGTCGCCTTCGGCCACGGCGCCCACTACTGCCCCGGCGCGGGCGTGGCCCGGATGGAACTGCAGGTCGCCTTCGGCACCCTGGCCCGCCGGCTGCCCTCACTGCGGCTCGCGGTGCCCGCCGAGGAGGTCGAATGGCTCGGCGGCCTGCTGACGCTGCGTCCGAAGGCGCTGCCCGTCGAGTGGTGACCGCCCGACCGCCCACGCCCCAGCCACCCGCCCCCAGCCGCCCGCACCCCGAGTCCCCCTCACGCCCCGGCCCTCGCCCGCCCACGACGCCCGGTCCGACGGCCCGTCCGTTGGACCGGGCCCCCGGCCGCCGCCCGTCCGTTGGGACGGGATCCGGTCCGTACCGACGCCCGAAGACGGAACACCCGTCCGATCCCGAGACTTGGGGCCAGCCGGTACACGGACCACCGACGACCGGACCGCACGCTCCGCCCAGGAACGAGGACCCATGCCGCCGACACTGCCGCCGACACCGACACCCACCGCAACCCCCCTGCCGCTGACCGGTCACCACCTGACCCTCCCCGCCATCGTGGCCGTCGCCCGGGCCCGCCCCGGCGCCCCCAGGCCGGTCCTCGCCCCGGCCGCCGTCGAGCGGATGGCCGCCTCGGTCGCCCTCAAGGAGGACTGGCTGGCCCGCGGCATCCCGCTGTACGGCATCACCACCGGCTTCGGCGACTCCGTCTCCCGCCAGATCTCCGCCGACCGGGCCGCCGCGCTCCAGCGGAACCTGGTCACCTACCACCTGAACGGCACCGGCCCGACCGCCGCGCCCGAGGTCGCCCGCGCCGTCCAGCTGATCCGCGCCAACTGCCTGGGCCGCGGCCCGTCCGCGATCCGCCCCGTCGTCATCGAGACCCTGCTGCGCCACCTGGACGCCGACATCCTGCCGCTCATCCCCGAACGGGGCTCGCTCGGCGCCAGCGGCGACCTCGTCCCGCTCTGCTACCTGGCGTACGCGCTGCTCGGCGAGGGCGAGGTGCTGCACCGCGGCCGGGTCCGGCCCGCCGCCGAGGCACTGGCCGAGGAAGGCATCGATCCGGTCGTCCTGACCGCCAAGGAGGGCCTGGCGCTGATCAACGGCACCGCCTTCACCTCCGCCTTCGCCGTCCTGGCCGCCCACGACGCGGCCGAACTCGCCGCCGCCGCCGACATCGCCACCGCCTTCGCCGTGGAGGCCCTGCGGGGCAACGTCTCGCACTACCACCCGTTCCTGCACCGGCAGAAGCCCCACAGCGGCCAAATCACCTCCGCCGCCACCATCCGCGCCCTGCTCGACGGCTCGGACCTCGTCACCGACTACGAGGGCATCCTCGGCCGCCAGGAACTCCTCGGCGAACGCGGCTTCCTCACCCACGAGCACCGCATCCAGGACCCGTACTCGCTGCGCTGCGCCCCGCACGTCAACGGCGTGCTGCGGGACACCCTGGACTGGGTGCGGCCCTGGCTGGAGACGGAGGTCAACTCCTCCACCGACAACCCGCTGTTCGACACCGGCGAGGGCCTGCTGCACCACGGCGGCAACTTCTACGCCGGCCACGTCGGCCAGGCCATGGACGGCCTCAAGACCGCCGTCGCCAACCTCGCCGACCTGCTCGACCGCCAGCTCGCCCTGGTCGTCGACCCCAAGTTCAACCGCGGCCTGCCGCCCAACCTGATCGCCCCCACCGCCGACACCGACCACCAGGCCGGACTGCACCACGGCTTCAAGGGCATGCAGATCGCCGCCTCCGCGATCACCGCCGAGGCGCTGAAGACCGCCACCCCCGCCTCGCTGTTCTCCCGCTCCACCGAGGCGCACAACCAGGACAAGGTCAGCATGGGCACCATCGCCGCCCGCGACGCCCGGACGGTCGTCGAGCTCGCCCGCGAGGTCACCGCGATCCACCTGCTCGCCCTCGCCCAGGCGGTCGAACTGCGCGGCCTGCGCCAGGCCGCGCCCACCCTGCAGAAGGTGCACGGCCTGATCCGCGAGCACGCCCCCTTCACCGACCGCGACCGGCGGATGGACGGCGACATCGCCGCCGTGGCCGGCCTGGTCCGGGACGGCTCACTGCGCCGCGCCGCCGGCCTCCCCGAACCCTTCGCCACTGGCTGAGCCCTTCGCCACCGACTGAGCCCGAACGACACCGAGCCCGAACGACACCCGAGCCCGAACGACGACCGCACCGCGGCCCCCACCGCCCCTCCCCCGCACCGGCACCGTCCCGCCCGAGACTCCCCACAGCCCGAGGAGCAATCAGAGATGCTGCTACTGCGCGATCCCGTACTGCGCCAGGACGCCGCCGAGCGCCTGGACTCCCACACCGCCCTGATCCACCGCACCTGGCAGGGCCAGGCCCCGGCCGACCGCTACGGCGCCAAGCTCGCCGACACCCTGACCGCCGCCGTACGGTCCCCGATGTACGCCGAGACCCTGACCGGCGCCCTCGCCGACCGGCTGCGCTCCGACACCCCGCTGACCCCGGCCGAAGCCCTCGACGCCTTCGCCGCCCTGCCCTTCCTCGGCAAGAAGGAGCTCGGCGGCCACGGCGCCGGCGCCTTCACCCGCCCGCTGTCGGAGTTCCTGCACTACTACGAGTCCTCCGGCACCACCGGCGACCCGGCCCCCGCCCCCAAGGCCGTCGACGATCTGCTGATCAACACCCTCAACATCGGCGAGATGTGGGGCCGGCTGCTGCAGCCCTCCGACGTCGCGCTGATCCTCATCAACGCGCCCTTCGCCCCCGCCGCCTACCAGTTCGAGAAGGTGCTGGAGTACCTGGGGGTGATGTCCTTCCGCCCCTGGGTGGACAACATCACCGGCGACTACACCCGGGTGCTGCGCCTGGTCTCCGAGCTGAACGCCAACGTCTACGTCGGGCCGCCCTCCCGGCTGCTGGAGATGGCCCAGTTCTCCCAGCGCAACGGCCTGCCGCTGCCCCGCTTCGACCGGCTCCTGCTGATGGCCGAGCAGACCGGCCCCAGCTTCGTGCGCCACCTCGAACGCCTCACCGGCGGCACCGCCTACGTCGGCTCGTACGGCTCCTCGGAGACCGGCACCCTCGCCGTCACCTGCGAACACCGCCGGCTGCACCTGCAACTCCAGAGCTACCTGCTGGAGATCGACGACGGCGAGCGCACCACCGTACTGGGCCCGGACAACGAGCCCGTGCAGGGCGAACTGGTCGTCACCACCCTCGACATCCCCTCCCGACCACTGCTGCGCTACCGCACCGGCGACCTCGTCCGGATCGAGACCGACCCGTGCGACTGCGGCATCCGACTACCCGTGCTGCGCACCCTCGGGCGCGCCCAGGACGTCCTGCTGCTCGCCGAGAACAACATCCGCCAGGACGACCTGGAGGAGGCGCTGTGGGCCGAAGCCCTGCCCGGCGCCTCGGTGTTCAACTACATGCTGGTGCTGCGCGGGCGGACGCTGGTCTGCCTGGTCACCACCGACGGCACCCCGGACGGCTCCTGGGCCCGGGTGCTGGAGCAGCGCCTCGCCCCGCTGTTCGAGGAGTACACGGTGACCGTCCACCCGGTGGAGAAGCTGCCCCCGCTGGCCTCGCTCGGCCAGTACCTCGGCTGGAAGCTCTCCCGGGTCCTCGACCTCAACGAGGAAGCCAACTGGGGCCGGCTGCCCGCCCCGCTCACCTCCCTGGTGCGCGAGTCGCTGGAGCAGGTCGCGAAGACCACCGGAGTACGGGCATGAGCGCTCTTGCAGGGCTGGTGTCGCGCAGCGGGGATGTGCGCGAACAGGCCGATCTCGTAAGGGAGTTCACCGACACCCTGACCCACCGCGGCCCGCGCCGCGGCGGCACCTGGCTCGCCCGGCACGCCGCCCTCGGCCACCGCCAGTTCCACACCGGGCCCCGCAACGACGTGCCGCAGCCCTGGTTCCCGCCCGAGCTCGACCCGGCCCCGGCCGTCATCGCATTCTCCGGCGAACTCCTCAACCCCGGCCCGCTGCACACCGCGCTGACCGCCCGCGGCCACCGCGTCCGCAACGGCTCGGACGCCGAACTCACCCTGCGCGCCTACCTGGAGTGGGGCGAGGCAGCCGCCGAGCGGCTGATCGGCGGCTACGCGGTCGCGATCTGGGACACCCGCACCGAGGAGCTGGTGCTGATCCGCGACCGGCTCGGCGTCGAACCGCTCTACTGGGCCGAACTGCCCGACGGCTCCCTCGCCTTCGGCTCCGAGCCGAAGGCCCTGCTGGCCGCCGGCCTGCCCGCCGAGGTCGACGCCGACGGCCTGGTCGACGTCCTCACCGTCGCGCTCAAGCGCCCCGGCGACGCCGTCTACCGCGGCCTGCACGAGGTCCGCCCCGGCTGGGTGCTGATCGCCGGCCCCAACGGGGTGCGCCACCAGCGATACTGGGCGCCGGAGGCCGCCGAACACCCCGACGACGAACCGACGACGGTGCGCCGGGTGCGCGCACTGCTCGGCGACACGGTGCGCCGGCAGGCCGCCGACACCGGCGTCAAGCCCGGCGCCCTGCTCTCCGGCGGCCTGGACTCCAGCGCCATCGTCGCCCTGGCCGCGGCCGGCGGCGACAGCGTCGCCACCTACTCGGTCGACTTCGCCGGCAGCGAGACCGACTTCAAGGCCGACGCCCTGCACGTCAGCCGGGACGCCCCGTACGTGCGCGCGGTGGTCGAGCACGTCGGCACCAAGCACACCGAGATCCTGCTGGACGCCCCCTCGCTGCTCGACCACCTCGGTGCCACCCTGCGCGCCCGCGACCTCCCCGGCGTCGGCGACCTCGACGTCTCGCTGCACCTGCTCTTCCGCGAGGTGCGCGGCCACGCCGAGGTGGTCCTCTCCGGCGAGGGCGCGGACGACGTCTTCGGCGGCTTCCCCTGGTTCGCCGCCGAGGCCGACCGCCCGACCGCCAACTTCCCGTGGTCGGCCGGGATCACCGACCGCAGCGGGATGCTCTCCGCCGAGCTGCGCCGCCACCTGGACGTGGACGCCGCGGTGGCCGCCCGCTACCGCGAGGCGATCGCCGAAGTCCCGCGCCTGGACGGCGAGTCCGGTCAGGACCACCGGCTGCGCGAGGCCTTCCACCTCCAGCTCACCCGCTTCCTGCCGTTCCTGCTGGACCGCAAGGACCGGATGAGCTTCGCGGCCGGCCTGCTGGTCCGGCTGCCGTTCACCGACCACCGGCTGGTCGAGTACGTGTGGAACGTTCCGTGGGCGCTCAAGCGGGCCGCCGGCCAGGAGAAGGGCCTGCTGCGCGAGGCGGTCGCCGACCTGCTGCCCACCGAGGTGGTGCGGCGGCAGAAGAGCGGTTTCCCGTTCGGGCAGAGCCCGGAGTACCTGGAAGCGGTCCGCGAGGCCGTCCGCGCGCTGCTCGCCGACAAGGACTCGCCCGCCCTGCCGCTGCTGAACGCCGAGGCGCTGCGCGCCCAGGTGGACGGCGGCGACTGGCACACCGGCACCTTCACCCCGCCGCCGTGGCTGCCGCGCGCCCTGCTGCTGGACGCCTGGCTGCGGACGTACGGCGTCCGCGTGGTGCTCTGACCCCGCGCCCCGCAACCCCCGCGCCCCGCAACCCCCGCACCCACGCGCCCCGCACCCACGACAGCGCCGCCCGTACCCCGTCCTCCGGGGGTACGGGCGGCGCCCCGTTCCGGCTCGGTTCAGGCCGGTTCAGGCCCGCGTCCCCCAGGCGGTGAACACGGCGAGCGAGAGGTCCCGGAACTCCGGGTCGGCGAGCTCCCGGTACGCCGCCTCGAAGTCCTCGTCCGTGGCGAGCCCGGCGGCCACCACCGCCGGCCGGGTCTGCTCCAGGGTGAGTCGCCACCACTCGGCCTCGTCGTCCCCGCCGGTGACCAGCTGGAAGCGCGCGTCGTGGCCGAGGCCGGTCAGCCCCTTGCCCTCCAGCGGCACCGGCAGGCTGCGGGCCCACTCGGTGTCGGTGCCCACCGCGGTCTCCAGGTGGCGGCGGAAGGCCCGCAGCACGGTCCGGTAGCCGGGGTGCGGGGAGTCCTTGATCGGGAAGAACGCCGGCTCCTCCAGCACCAGCGTCCCGCCGGGCGCCAGCCAGCCGGCCAGCCGCTCGACGGCCTTCTCCGGGTCGGGCAGGTGGATCACCACGTACCGGGCGTGGATGAAGTCGAAGGAGG
The DNA here is from genome assembly GCF_003635085.1 of Streptomyces sp. 1114.5. Lineage (NCBI taxonomy): Bacteria > Bacillati > Actinomycetota > Actinomycetes > Kitasatosporales > Streptomycetaceae > Streptomyces > Streptomyces sp. 1114.5. The sequence goes on along the minus strand of NZ_RBXE01000001.1, from coordinate 2,686,349 downwards.
CGGGCGGGAAGTCGTCGGTGTACACGTCGTGGCGCAGCACCCGCACGCCGTCGGCGGCGAGTTCGTCCAGGAAGGTGGTGTCGAGGTCGGTCACCGTCACCTCGGCGCCCTGCCCGGCCAGCCAGCGGGCGACGGAGCCGCCGCCCCCGCCGACCTCCAGCACCCGGTGCCCGGCGCGCAGGCCGAGCGCCCGGAAGCGGGCCCGGGTGTGCTCGTCCAGGACGGACTCCAGCAGGCGCAGCCGGTGCAGTTCGGTGCCGACGGCGTGGCTGAACACCCCGTCGCGGTAGCGCTCCTCGTTCCACTGCCAGCGTTCGCCGCTGGCCCCGGCGAAGACGGACTCCGAGCCGGTCTGTACGGTCATGGGTTTCTCCTGTGATCGCGGTCGGGCGTGCGGGTTGACGGGGTCGTGCGGGCTCCACGGGCCGTACGACGGGCGGCGGGGGCCTTCGGGAGTGGTTTCGGGGGTGGTTCAGACGAAGGCGAGGACGCGGACCGGGCCGCCGGTCCCGCCGAGGTGCTTGGGCGCGCCGACCACGGCGACGGCGCCGAGGTCGGGCACGGTGTCGAGCCCGGCGAGGCATTCGATGGCGTACTTGCCGGCGGGCAGCAGCACCCGGTGGGTGTCCGGGTCGGCGGGCCGGGTGCCGGGGTCGAGGCTGATCGAGTCGGTGCCGACGCCGACGACGGAGCGCTCGGTCACCAGGAACTGCGCGGCCTCCACCGAGATGCCGGGGAAGCGGTAGAGCCCTTCCGCGGGGTCGAGGTTGAGGAAGGCGCCGGGGGTGTGGATCCGGTGCGCCCAGTCGTTGTCGACCGCGAGCAGCGCGCCGTCGGGGATCCGCCCGTTGCGGCTCTCCCACCTCAGCAGGTCGTCGACGGTCAGCTCGGTGACGTTGTCCCGGGCGGCGCGCTCGCCGATCCGGACCACGGCCAGCGGGGCGACCAGGGTGTCGGCCGGGATCTGGTGGGTGGCGAGGCCGTTGTCGTCGAAGTGCGAGGGCGCGTCGAGGTGGGTGCCGATGTGCTCGTTGTAGGTGAGTTCGAAGGCGTTGTACTCGTGCTCGGCGAGGTTGGCGAGCCGCTTGATCTCCATCGGTTTGACGTACAGCTCGAACACCGGCCAGTCCGGTCCGACCACGTGGGTGAGGTCGCGGACGGCCCCGCCCGGCAGCGTGACGGGGGTTCTGGCCCGGATCGGCGCCGAGACCTCCACGGCCGGTTCTGCGGTGGCGAGGTGGGCGCTGTGCGCGGTGGCGCCGGCCACCGTCTCGGGTGAGCACATGGGATTCCCCTTCCTTGGAGAACATCTATCGGAAAACAATCTCCTGAACGCGTTATGCTGGTGGCCCCGCCCGCAGAAGGAGATCCGATGGCCACCGCCCCGCGGACGCCCCGCCTCGCCTCGCCGAGCCGGACGGAGGACGACGGCGAGCGCCGGAAGTACTTCGCGACGCTCACCCGGGAGCGCCCCGACATCGCGCTCTGCCGGGCCACCACGGTGGTCGCCCGGGCGATCGACGAGGAGCTGACCGACGCCCGGCTGACGGTGGCCCAGCACCTGGTGCTGAAGATGCTGGACGCGGTCGGCGCCTGCTCCCAGCAGGAGTTGAGCGAACAGCTGCGGATCGACCGCAGCGTCATGGTCGGCTGCATCGACGGCCTGGAGAACTCCGGGCTGGTCGTCCGCGAGCGCCACCCGCGCGACCGCCGCGCCTACGCCGTCACCATGACGGAGGCCGGATCGAGGGCGCTGGCCGAGGCGGAGGCGGGCATCGCCCCGCTGATGGACCGGGTCTTCGCCGCGCTCACCCCGGAGGAGCGGGCGACGCTGACCCGGCTGACCCGCAAGATCCTCGCCGTCCAGCCCACCGGGTGAACCCGGGCCCGCGGCCGGCCCACCTGCGCGCCTCGGCCCTCCGGCGCCCGTCGGCGCACCGACGCCGGCCGGCCCCCCGCCGCCACCGCTGCCGGTTACCGTCGGTCCACCAGCGCCTGGTTGACCAACTGCCGCAGCCGCCCGTGCAGTTGATGGGCACTGGAGGGCATCAGCTGGGTCAGGAACAGCACCGTCAGCCGCTCCACCGGGTCCACCCAGAAGATGGTGGACGCGGCGCTGTGCCACCCGTACTCCCCCACGCTGGCCGGCACCCCGGCAGCGGCCGGGTCCTGCACCACCGCGAAGCCGAGCCCGAAGCCGACCCCGGCGGTGGGCATCTCGGCGAAGACGGGCCGCCCGACGCTCTTCAGGTCCCCGCCGCCGGGCAGGTGGTTGCGCAGCGCGTGGCGCACGGTGTGCCGTCCGAGCACCCGTACGCCCTGGTACTCGCCCTCGCCGAGCAGCATCTGGCTGAACCGGTGGTAGTCGGCGAGCGTGGTGACCAGCCCGGAGCTGCCGGAGAGGCAGACGGGCTCGTGCAGCACGTCGCCGCCGAAGGCGTCGTTGCGCACCGCCTTGCCGTTCGCGGGGTTGACGACGTAGAAGCCGGCCAGCCGGTCGGCCTTGTCCGCGGGGACGTGGAAGCCGGTGTCCGCCATGCCGAGCGGGCCGAGCACGCGCTCGGCCAGGAACTCGTCCAGCCGCCGGCCGGAGGCGACCTCGATCACCCGCCCGAGCACGTCGCTGGAGGCGCCGTAGTTCCAGGCGGTGCCCGGTTCGAAGAGCAGCGGGAAGGAGGCCCACTTCGCCACGCACTGGGCGAGGTCGAGCCCGGGGGCGGTGGTCCACTCGAAGCCGTTGGCGGTGTAGATCTCGTCCACCGGATGGGCCCGGTGGAAGCCGTAGGTGAGCCCGGAGGTGTGGGTGAGCAGGTGGACGATCCGGATCGGCTCGGCGGCGGGCACGGTGACCGGCCGGGAGGCCGGTCCGCGCTGGTAGACCCGGACGTCGGCGAACTCCGGCAGGTAGCGGGAGACCGGGTCCTGCAGACCGATCGCGCCCTCCTCCAGCAGGACCAGCGCGGCCACCGAGGTGACCGGCTTGGTCATCGACCACGACCGGTAGATGGTGTCCGCGGTCTGCGTCAGGCCCTTCTCGACGTCGCGGTGCCCGTACGCGGCGAGGTGGGCGACCTTCCCGCCGCGGGTCACGGCGAGCTGCCAACCGGGCAGCCGGCCGTCGTCCACGAAGGCCCGGAGGTACTCGTCGATCCTGCGCAGCCGTTCGGGGTCCAGCCCGACCTCGGCCGGTTCGACTTCGACTTTGATCTGCGACATGGCGTCCTCTCGCGGTCGACCGCACTCGTCATGTTTCGAATGTTCGAAGTTGTTGGAAGCATAGGAAGAATCAACTCCGCACACAAGAGCGGGACTTGAGAACCAGTCTCGTCACTTCGAATGTTGCGCAAGTTTCGAACCATTACTAGGCTGGCCAGTCGAGTACGCATTCGCGGGCGATGGATCCGCACCCCGACCCGACCCGACCGGAGCTGGCGCCCATGTCTCCCCTCGCGCTTTCCATCGACGAACTCCTCACCACCACCCGGGCGGTGCGCAAGCGGCTGGACCTCACCCGCCCGGTGGAGCGCAAGCTGATCGAGGAGTGCCTGACCCTGGCCACCCAGGCCCCCACCGGGCGCAACCGCCAGCGCTGGGACTTCGTGATCGTCACCGACCCGGCCAAGCGCTCCGCCCTCGCCGACCTCTACCGGCTCGGCCTGGTCCGCCCGCGCCAGCAGACGGTCGGCACCGGCGTCGACCGCACCGTCGGCGACCAGCTGCGCCGGCTGCGCCTGGCCGAGAGCGCCCAGCACCTCTTCGACCACCTGCACGAGGTCCCCGTCCTGGTGATCCCGTGCGTCCGGATCGAGGGCCGGCACGAGGTCGACTCCTTCGTCGGCCAGGCCAACACCTGGGGCTCGATCATCCCGGCCACCTGGCAGTTCATGCTCGCCGCCCGCTCCCGCGGTCTCGGCACCGCCTGGACCACTCCGCACCTGCACTACGAGCGCGAGGCCGCACAGATCCTCGGCATCCCCTACGAGACCGTCCTGCAGGCCGCCCTGATCCCGCTGGCCCACACCATCGGCACCGACTTCCGCCCCGGCCCCCGGGTCGAGACCGACCGGATCGCCCACTGGGACACCTGGTAGGCGGTCCCGGAGGGCTCCGGACGGGCCCGAACATCCTTGACCACCGCTCGAACGGCTCCCTAGGATGGCCACCATGTTCCGGGAATGTCGAGTCAACGGCCTTGCCGCCGAGGCGACTTCCGACCGCGCGACCGGCCACGGCCGCTGTCGCCCCTGAACTCCCCCTCCGCGTCCGCACACTGACGTGACGCCGGAAAGAGATCTCCTCTCATCATCACGGTTCCACCCCGCGACGGTGCCCCCACGCACCCCGCCGGTGTCCTGACCGCGCTGCGCCCGGTGGCCGCCCGGGGCCCCGGAACCTCGACGGCAAGGAGAACGAACATGAGCCTGTCCCTCTACCGCCCCAACGGCCCGACCGACTTGGCCGGCCCGACCGTACGGGTGCTGATCTGTGCGGCCTCGCCGTTACTGCGCACCGGGCTGCGCACCATCCTGCAGCGCGCACCCGGGCTGCAGCCGCTCACCGAGCCGGCCGGCACCGCCAGGATCGCCCAGGTCTGCGCCGCCAAACGGCCGGACGTGGTCATCGTCGACGCCGACATGCCCGGCATGGAGAACGCCTGCGAGGTCAAGAAGCTCACCGACACCCGGGGCACCGGGCAGCCCGGCACGATCCTGCTGGTCCGCCCGGGCGACCCGGACCGCATGCTCGACTACCTCAGAGCCGGCGCCCGCGGCCTGATCCTGCGCGACGGCCCGGAGGCCGACATGGTGCACGCGGTCCGGGCGGTCGCCGCCGGGAACGCGCTGATCTCCCCGTCCATCACGGCCGAGGTGGTCACCGCGATGGCCCGCCGGCTGCCCGGCCCGCCACTGCACACGCCCCCGCTGCTCCACCTGCTCACACCCCGCGAACAGGAGGTGCTCACCCTGATCGCGGGCGGCCTGTCCAACGCGGAAATGGCCGCCGAGCTCCACCTCAGCGAGAAGACCGTCAAGTTCCACGTGTCCAACGTGCTCGGCAAGTTGCGGGTGCGCAGCCGGGCCCAGGCGATGGTCTACGCCCGGTCGGGACACCGGGCGGCCGGCTGACCCACCGCCCGCCCGGTGCGGCGTCACGTCTGCGGGGCCAGGGCCCGCAGCGTGTCGCGCAACCCCGGTCCGGCGCCGAAGTCCGGCACCGGGAGCACCGCCAGCAGCGGCGTGTCCACCCCCGCCGCCACGAACTCCGCCACCCGTTCCCGGCACTCCTGCGGGGAGCCGTGGATCAGCAGCGCGTCGACCAGGTGGTCGGGCACCGCCGCGAGCGCGCCGTGGAAATCGCCCGCCGCCCACGCCGCGTGCGAGGCCGCCAGCTCCTCCCCGCGGCCCAGCCAGTCGTGGAAGCCTCCGTACGTCCGGGCGTTGAGGATCGGCCCGAGCAACTGCCGCCCCTGCCGGCGGGCGTGGTCGCGGTCCTTGGTGGGGCAGACGAACAGCCGGGCCACCACCTCCTTGTCCCGGCCGGGCCCGCCCATCGCGGCCCGCACCCGCGGGACGTCCTCCACCGCCAGGAAGTTGGTCACCAGGCCATCCGCCTCCCGCCCGGCCAGTCGCAGCATCTGCGGGCCGAGCGCGCCCATCATCACCGGCGGCACCGGGTCCGGCCGCAGCGCCGGGGTGTACTGCTCGATGGTGAAGGAGTCGAAGTCGCCCCGCACCGTCCGCCCGGCCAGCGCCTGCTTCAGGAAGCGCACGGTGTCGCGCACGTGCCGGTACGGATGCTCGAACGGGATCCCGTTGATCCGGGTGACGAACGGCGGGCCGGAGGAGCCGACGCCCACCACCACCCGGCCGGGCGCGGCCTCGGCCAGCGTGGCGACGGTCATCGCGAGCAGCGCCGGCCCTCGGGTCTGCACCGGGACGACGCCGGTGCCCAGTCGCAGCGCGGGCGCCCAGGCGGCCGCGAGCGCCAGCGGGGTGAACCCGTCGTAGCCTGCCGCCTCCCCGGTCCACACGTCGGTGTAGCCCAGGTCGGGCAGTTCCTCGACCAGTGCGCGGTGCCGGTCCAGGGGGACGCCGCGCAGCGGGAGCGTCACCCCGTGGCGGCCCATGCGCACCTCCCGGCGGTCCGCTCGCGGCGCTCGCTCATCCGGTGTCCTTCCGCGGGAACGGCGGTGCGGGCCGGCCCCATTGCCTAAGATTGGATAGTACGCCAAAGTTCGAACAATCGATCACGCGTCACAGGACGACAGAGGAGCCGCCATGCGCACCCCCAGCCACCCGGCCACCGAATCCATCCAGCTCGCCGGGATCTTCCACGCCCTCAGCGACCCGGCCCGCCTCTCCATCGTGACCGGCCTGGCCGAGGTCGACGAGCAGTGTTGCAGCGACCTGGACGTACCGCTGTCCAAGTCCACCCTCTCCCACCACCTCAAGGTGCTGCGCGAGGCCGGCGTCACCACCACCCGGGTCGAGGGCACCCGCCGGCTGATGTCGCTGCGCCGGGACGACCTCGAACTGCGCTTCCCCGGCCTGCTGGACGCCGTGCTCAGCGCCGCGACCCGTGAGCCGGCCGGCGCCCACTGATTCTCCCCGACACTCCCGGGGCGCCTCTTCGGCCGTGCGACCGGTCTCTGCCCCGGCCTTTGGACCTGAATCGGCGCCGCCCGGCCCCGCCGGGCGCACCGATGGCCCAGGCTGGCCAGGACCCCTCCCGTCCGCACCCCGCCCTGGAGCCCGCCGTGTCCGCCGAACCCCGCGCCCACGAGGCCGCCGCCCGCGCCGCCCTCGACGCCTTCCTCGACGCCCTCAACAGCCGCGACCTGGCGGCCTGGGCCGAGACCCTGCACTATCCGCACGTCCGGGTGCACGAGGGCGCGGTCACGGTCTGGGAGGACGAGGCCGGCTACGTCGAGCGCTCCACCCCCGAGCTGGCCCAGCTGGTCGATTCCGGCTGGACCCGCAGCAGTTGGGAGAGCGTGGAGCTGAGCCAGTCCTCCCCCGACCAGGTGCACGCCCTGGTCCGCTTCGCCCGCCACGACGCGTCCGGCGCCCGCACCGGCTCCTTCGACTCGGTCTACGTCCTCACCCGCCGGGACGACCGCTGGGGCGTGCTCGCCCGGATCGGCTTCTCCGTCTGACCCCGCACACGCCGCGGGGCCGGCCCGGGAAGTCCCGGACCGGCCCCGTCGGAAGGGCCACGGCTCAGGCCGCTATCGGCCGCTGGCTCCGCACCGCCTGGAGCAGCCCGACCGCCATCCAGTTCGCGAACATCGAGGACCCGCCGTACGAGACGAACGGCAGCGGGATGCCCGCGACCGGCATGATGCCCAGGCACATCCCGATGTTCTCGAAGGCCTGGAAGGACAGCCAGGCGATGATCCCGGCCGCCACGATCGTGCCGTACAGGTCGGTGGCCTGACGGGCGATCCGGCAGGCCCGCCACAGCACCACGCCGACCAGCAGGATGATCGCCAGCGCCCCGACGAAGCCCAGCTCCTCACCGGCCACGGTGAACACGAAGTCGGTCTGCTGCTCCGGCACGAACTGCCCGGTGGTCTGCGTCCCGTGGAACAGCCCCTTGCCGGTCAGACCGCCCGAGCCGATGGCGATCCGGGCCTGCGCGGTGTTGTAGCCGACGCCGTTCGGGTCCAGCTGCGGGTTGGCGAACGCGGCGAAGCGGTCGATCTGGTACTTGCTCAGCAGCCCGAACTTCCAGATCGCCACGCACCCGGCGGCGCCCGCCACCAGCAGCCCGAGGACCCAGCGGTTGGCCGCGCCCGAGCCGAGCAGGATGCCCAGCACGATCGCGGCCATCACCATCACCGAGCCGGCGTCCGGCATCAGCAGCACTATGCACATCGGCAGCCCGGCCCAGACCAGGCCGCGGAACACCGCCCGGTGCGAGGGGAACTCCCGTTCCCCCGCGTCGACCTGGTCCGACAGCACGACCGCCATCGCCAGCACGATACCCAGCTTCGCGAACTCGGCCGGCTGGATCGAGAAGCCGCCGCCGAGCTGGATCCACGAGTGTGCGCCGTTGATGGTGGAGCCCAGCGGGCTGAGCGTCGCCAGCAGCAGCACGATCACGCCGACGTACACGAACGGCACCAGCGTGCGGAAGCGACGGCTCCCTATCGCTATCACCACCGCGCACAGCACCAGCCCGACCACGAAGTTGGTCAGGTGCCGGTACAGGAAGTACTGCGGGTCCCCGTGGGTCAGCGACTCGCGCCCGCGGGTGGCCGACCAGACCAGCAGCGAGCTGCCGGCCGACAGGGCCAGCGCGGCCAGCAGCAGTATCCAGTCCAGCCGCCAGAGCGGGGAGTCCTTGGCCAGGGCCTTGGAGACGCCGCGGCGCTGCGGGGCCAGCCGCAGCTGCCGGTAGGAGCCGTAGGAGGTCATGCCCGTCCCCTTCCCGGGCCGCGTCCGGGTTCGAGCGCGGCGTCGGCCGCGGTGTACGACGCCGGCCGGTCGGCCGGCGGCGCCTGGTCGAGGAAGGCCGGCGCCGGGACCGCCTGCGCGGAGCCCGCGTCGAGCAGCGCCGCCGCCGGCACGAGCGCCGGGGCCGAGGCCGGGGAGCCCGCCGCCGGGCCGGCCGGGGCCGGGGCGGCGGTGTAGGAGGCCGGCTTGATGATCGCGGTGCCGTCCGGGTTGAACTTCGGCAGCTCGCCCTGCGGGGTCGGCAGCAGCGCCTTGCCGTTGTCGACGTTGCCCTTGTCGTCCACGCCGTACAGCGCCTGGTAGATCCGGCGCACGGCGTCGCCGGAGCCGCCGGAGCCGGTGCCACCCTGGCTTATCGTCATGATGATCGCGTAGTCCTTGCTGTACGTGGCCAGCCAGGAGGTGGTCTGCTTGCCCTCGACCTCGGCGGTGCCGGTCTTGGCGTGCAGTGCGATCTTGTCCTGCGGCCAGCCGGCCTGCGTGAACTTCCAGGCGGCGGTACCGCTCTTGACGACGCCCTCGGTGGCCTGGTTGATGTAGCTCAGCAGCTTCTGGTCGCCGGGGAACTTGGCGTCCTCGTGCGGGGCGATCTCGCGGACGAGGTCCCCGCCCGGGCTTATCACCGCCTTGGCGATCGTCGGCCGGTAGAAGGTGCCGCCGTTGGCCAGCGCCGAGTAGATCCGGGCCATCTGGACCGGGGTGACCAGGGTGTCGCCCTGCCCGATCGCGAAGTTGACGGCGTCACCGGCGCGCATCTGGTAGCCGTCGACGCAGTTCTCCCGGGCGATCTGGTCGGAGAAGCTGTTGCCGCCCTTCTGCGCCTGCGCGCACCAGGCGTCCTTGTTGTTGTCGTAGAAGGACTGCTTCCACTGCCGGTCCGGCACCCGGCCGGTCACCTCGGCCGGCAGGTCGATGCCGGTCTTGGCGCCGAGGCCGAACTCGTGGGCGGTCTTGAAGAACCAGTCGGCCGGCTCCTTCTTCGGCTTGATGCCGCCGTCCTTCATCCACTGGTCGTTCGCCAGCCCGTAGAAGACGGTGTCGCAGGAGACCTCCAGCGCCTTCTCCAGCGAGATGGAGCCGAAGCTCTCGCTCTCGAAGTTCTTGAACTCGCGGCCGCCGATGGTCATGCTCTTCGGGCACGGGTAGGTGCCGTCCAGCGGGTAGCCGGCCTGCACGGCGGCGGTGGTGGAGATGACCTTGAAGGTCGAGCCGGGGGCGGACTGACCCTGTATGGCCCGGTTCAGCAGCGGGAAGTTGGACTCCTTGCTGGTCAGCGACTGGTAGTCCTTGCCGCTGATGCCGCCCACCCAGAGGTTCGGGTCGTAGGTCGGCGCGCTGGCCATCGCGACGATCCGCCCGGTGTGCACGTCCATCACGACGGCGGCGCCGGAGTCGGCCTCGTAGTTGCGGTTGGTGACCTTGTCGAAGGTGTTCCGGGCGTCGTTCATGGCCTGCGCCAGGTTGTCCTCGACGACCTTCTGCACCCGGGCGTCGATGCTGGTGACCAGGTTGTCGCCGGTCTGCGGGGCGACGGCGCCGGCGGTGCCGATCACCCGGCCGAGGTTGTCCACTTCCAGCTTGGTGATGCCGGCGGTGCCGCGCAGGTCGCGGTCGTACACCGACTCCAGCCCGGCCCGGCCGATCTGGTCGGCCGGCAGGTAGCGGTCCAGGCCGCTCTTGGCGGCGGTCTTGCTGACCTCCTCGTCGGTGACCGGCGAGAGGTAGCCGAGCACCTGGGCCAGGTTGGCGCCCTCGGCGCCGGTGTAGCGGCGTACGGCGGTGGGCTGCGCGGTGACCCCGGGGAAGTCCTCGCGGCGCTCCATTATCTGCATCGCCTGCTGGGTGGTCGCCTCCTTGGTGACCGGGATCGGCTGGTACGGCGAACCGTTCCAGCAGGGCTGCGGGGTCTTGGCGTCGCAGAGCCGGACCTTCTCCTGGACGTCCTTGGCGGGCATCCCGAGCACGTCTGCCAGCCGGGCCAGCACGGCCTTGCCGCCGTCCTTCATCTGCAGCAGCGAGGTGCGGCTGACGGAGACCACCAGCCGGGTCTCGTTGCCGGCCAGGACCCGTCCGGAGGCGTCCAGGATCTCGCCGCGGACGGCCGGTTCGACCACCTCGCGGATGTGGTTGCCGGTCGCCTTGGCGGTGTACTCCTTGGCGTTGCGGATCTGCAGGTACCACAGCCGCCCGCCGAGGGTGGCGAGCAGCGACAGCACCAGGATCTGCAGCACCACCAGACGGATCGTCACCCTCCGGGTGCGGCCGGTCTCGGGGATGTTGCTCACGTCTCGTGCGCTCCAGGATGCGGGGAGGGTCGGGAGGTCGGGGCCGGACCGGTTACGGGCGGCGGGCGAAGCCGGGCACGCGCCGCTTCTTGTACCTCGGGCCGGAGGAGGCCTCGCGGGTGGTGCGGTACCGGGCCAGCGTGCCCAGGCCCGGGCCGCCCTGGTCGTCGTCGGCGGCGGCCAGCGGATCGCGCCCGAAGCGGCGCCCGAGCAGCATCACCAGCGGCACCACGAAGGGCGCCAGCAGCAGGTCGTACAGCAGGGCGCTGATCACCAGGCCGCCGAGGCCGACGTGCCGGGCCGCGGTGTCGCCGACCAGGGCGCCGACCATCGCGTACAGCAGCGTGGAGGCGACCGCCGCGGCGCCGACCACCAGCAGCGCGCTGGCGACGGAGCGCTGGCGGCCGTGGTCGGGGCGCAGCAGCCCGGCGGCGTAGCCCATCAGGCAGAGCACCAGCGCGTAGCGGCCGATCGCGTGGTCGGAGGGCGGTGCGACATCGGCCAGCAGGCCGGCCGAGAAGCCGACCAGGCAGCCGCCGGTGGGCCCGTAGACCATGGCCAGGCCGACGACGACGAGCAGCAGTATGTCCGGGGTGGCTCCCGGGAGCTGGAGCCGGCCGAAGACGCTGACCTGGAGGATCAGGCCGAACAGGATCAGGCCGGCGGAGACGGGGATGCGGGCGAGGCGCATGGCTCAGTTCCCCCCATTGGGCTTGGCGGGCGGGGCGGCCGGTGTGGAGGCCGGGGCCTGGCCCGGGGCGGGCGCGGCGGGGGCCTGGCCCTGGCCGGCGGCGGGGGCGGGCGGCAGGACGGCGTCGCGCGGGTCGGTGCGCGGCGGCACGACCACCACGCCGACCAGGTCCAGCCGGGTGAACTGGACGAAGGGCTCGACCAGGACGGTCTTGGTCAGCTGGCCCGCGTTGGCCTGGACCTCGACGACCTTGCCGACCGGGACGCCGGGCACGAACGGGCGGCCGCTCTGCGAGCCGAAGGTGACCAGCCGGTCGCCGGCCTTGACCTGGGCCTTGCCGTTGAGCAGGGAGACCTTCATCGGACTGTCGCCGCCGCCGGAGGCGAAGCCGATCTCGCCGGTGCCCTCCAGCCGGGTGCCGGCCGAGAAGCCGGGGTCGGAGGCGAGCAGCACGGTGGCGGTGGTCGGTCCGACGGTGGTGATCCGGCCGACCAGGCCCTGGCCGTTGATGACCGTCATGTCGCGGGTGAGGCCGTCGTCGCTGCCGGCGTCGAGGGTGATGGTCCAGGAGAAGCCCTGGGCCGGGCCGATCGCGATGACCTGGGCGGCCTTGACGGTGTAGCCGCCGGCGCCGGCGGTGCGCAGCAGGTCGTCCAGCTGCTTGGTGCGCCCGGAGGCCATGTCGGAGGAGGCGAGCTTCTGCCGAAGTTCGGTGTTCTCGCGGGCGAGCTGGTCGGTGCGTCCGCTGTTGGTGGCGGCGTCGCGGAAGGCCCGGACGGTGTCGGCGACGGGGTCGACGACGGTGGCGGCGCCGCGCTCGACCGGGCCGAGGACGCCGGCGGCGGCGCGGCGGGCGGGGCCGAGCGGGGAGTCCTCACCGCCCTTGATGTCCACGGTGATGAGCGCGAAGGCGACCGCCACCAGCAGGATGAGCAGCAGCCGGCTCTCTCGTGTGTCCCTCACGGTGCTGGTACTGCCCCTTCGTACCTGGCAGCCGCCCGGGGCTGTGGGGCCCGGGCGGCGGCCCGTTCAGTCGGTGTCGGTTGTCGTTCGTGGTGGCTAACGCCGCGGCTGGGCGTCGAGTACCTGCTGGAGCGCCTCGAACTCCTCGACGCACTTGCCGGAGCCGAGCGCCACGGAGTCGAGCGGGTTCTCGGCGATGTGGATCGGCATGCCGGTCTCGCGGCGCAGCCGCTCGTCCAGGCCGCGCAGCAGGGCACCGCCGCCGGTGAGCACGATGCCCCGGTCCATGACGTCGCCGGCCAGCTCGGGCGGGCACTGGTCGAGGGTGGTCTTGACCGCGTCGATGATCGAGTTGACCGGCTCGTCGATGGCCTCGCGGACCTCGGCGGCGGAGATGACGACGGTCTTGGGCAGGCCGCTGACCAGGTCGCGGCCGCGGATCTCGGCGTGCTCGTCCTTCTCGCCCTCCAGGCCGAAGGCGCTGCCGATGCTCATCTTGATCTGTTCGGCGCTGCGCTCGCCGAGGAGCAGCGAGTACTCCTTCTTGATGTGCTGGACGATCGCGTTGTCCAGCTCGTCGCCGGCGACCCGGATGGACTGGGCGGTGACGATGCCGCCGAGGGAGATCACGGCGACCTCGGTGGTGCCGCCGCCGATGTCGACCACCATGTTGCCGGTGGCCTCGTGGACGGGCAGCCCGGCGCCGATGGCAGCGGCCATCGGCTCCTCGATGATGTGCACCTGGCGGGCGCCGGCCTGCGAGGAGGCCTCGATGACGGCGCGGCGCTCGACGCCGGTGATGCCGGAGGGCACGCAGACGACGACGCGCGGGCGGGCGAGGTAGCGGCGGCGGTGGATCTTGAGGATGAAGTACCGCAGCATCCGCTCGGTGATCTCGAAGTCGGCGATCACGCCGTCCTTGAGCGGGCGGATGGCGACGATGTTGCCCGGGGTGCGGCCGATCATCTTCTTGGCCTCGGCGCCGACGGCGAGGATGCCGCCGGTGTTGGTGTTCACCGCGACCACGGACGGCTCGTTCAGGACGATGCCCTTGCCCCTGACGTACACCAGCGTGTTGGCAGTTCCGAGGTCGATCGCCAAGTCGCGGCCGATGAACGACAGGTTGCTCGCCATGGAGAGTAGGTGCCTTCCCGGGCTCGGAGTTCATGGGGGTGGTGGACGACTGCGCGCCCACGCTCGGGCGGAGACCAGCTGAGCTGCCTTACCGGGCCCTTGGGTCGCGTCCATCGTAGTCACGCGGCGCGGTACGGACGTCGACGCGGGGCATACCGTCCATTGTCCGGAGCGTGATCGCTTCTCCGAGGATTGGGACGCCGTGTCGGCAGCCCCAGTTCCCTATTTCACGATAAGAATGCCCCGGCCGGGCCAATGGTCCCGACCGGGGCAGGTCTTCGGTCCTGCGGGCTCGTCGCCCGGCTCGGATCAGGCGTGCGCCGGGAAGAAGATCTTGATCTCGCGCTCGGCGGACTCCGGGGAGTCCGAGGCGTGGATCAGGTTCTCGCGGGTGATCGTCGCGTAGTCGCCGCGGATGGTGCCGGCGCCGGCCTCCAGCGGGTTGGTGGCGCCGGCCAGCATGCGGATGCCGGGCACGACCTCCTCGCCCTCGACGATCAGCGCGATCGACGGGCCGGAGGTCATGAACTCCAGCAGCGGCTCGTAGAACGGGCGGCCGACGTGCTCCGCGTAGTGCAGTTCCAGCGTCGCCCGGTCGAAGGTGCGCAGCTCGACGGCGGCGAGCTTCCAGCCGGCCTTGCGCTCGATGCGGCTGATGATCTCGCCGGCCAGGCCGCGGCGGACGGCGTCGGGCTTGAGCAGGACGAGAGTGCGCTGGGACACGGTGCGTCTCCTGGGGATTCGGTTCGGCAGACAGTCGGGTCGACGCGTGGGGCCGACACGGCAGAGGTTACCTTGCGTACACGGCGTGTCGGCCCGTCGGTCCGGGCCTCAGGCCTGTACGGCGGCCGCCTCGACGGCGGCGGCCCGGGCGGCCTTGAACGCGTCGACCTTGCGGCCGTAGTGCACCGAGCACCACCACAGGCCGGCGAAGACCACGCCGAGGCCGAACATGGTCGGCAGGATGAAGCCGCTGGCGATCAGGCCGATCTGCAGCGCCCAGCCGATCTGCACCGCGCCGGGGCGGTTGATCATGCCGCAGAGCGCGATGCACAGCGCCATCGCGATGCCGCTGACCGTCCAGATCTCCCCGTCGGAGACGTCGGAGAGCCGCATCGCGACCAGTGCCGCGAACATGATCAGCAACGCCTCGCCGATCAGGGTCGAGGAGCAGAGCGTCCTCATGTCACTTCCTCCCGAGCAGCAGGCGGGCCTCGCCCACCGTGATGACCGAACCGGTGACCAGCACCCCGGCGCCGCCGAGGTCGCCCTCCTCCTCGGCGAGGGTGACGGCGGCGGCGATGGCGTCGTCGAGCCGGGGCTCGACCTGGACGCGGTCCTCGCCGAAGATCTCGACGGCCAGGGCGGCCAGCGCGTCGACGTCCATCGCGCGGTGGGTGGAGTTCTGGGTGATGACGACCTCGGCCAGGATCGGCTCGAAGGCCTCCAGGACCCCGGCCACGTCCTTGTCCCCGGACGTGCCGATCACGCCGACGAGCCGGGTGAAGCCGAAGGACTCGGTGAGGGCGGCGACGGTCGCGCGGGCGCCGTGCGGGTTGTGCGCGGCGTCCAGGATGACGGTGGGGCTGCGGCGGACGACCTCCAGACGGCCCGGCGAGGAGACGCCGGAGAAGCCCTGGCGGATCTTGTCCACGTCGAGCTGCCCGCCGCGGGCGCCGCCGACGCCGAAGAAGGCCTCGACCGCGGCCAGCGCGAGCGCCGCGTTGTGCGCCTGGTGCTCGCCGTGCAACGGGATGAAGACGTCCTCGTACTCCTCGCCGCCGAGTCCGCGCAGCGTCACCAGCTGGCCGCCGATGGCGAGTTCGCGCCGGATCACGCCGAACTCCATGCCCTCGCGGGCGACCGTGGCGTCCACCTCGACGGCGCGGCGCAGGATGACCTGGGCGGCGTCGAGCTGCTGCTGGGCGACGACGGCGACGGCGCCGGACTTGATGATCCCGGACTTCTCGACGGCGATCTCGCCGGTAGTCTCGCCGAGCTTGTCGGTGTGGTCCAGCCCGATCGGGGTGATCACGGCGACGGCGGCGTCGATGACGTTGGTGGCGTCCCAGGAGCCGCCCATGCCGACCTCGACCACGGCGACGTCCACCGGGGCGTCGGCGAAGGCGGCGTAGGCCATGCCGGTCAGCACCTCGAAGAAGGACATCGGCACCGGCTGCGCCGCGTCGGCCATCTGCACGTAGGGCTCGATGTCGCGGTAGACCTCGACGAAGCGCTCGGGGGTGATCGGGGCGCCGTCCAGGCTGATCCGCTCGGTGACGGACTCCACGTGCGGGCTGGTGTAGCGGCCGGTGCGCAGCTCGAAGGTGTTGAGCAGCTGCTCGATCATCCGGGCGGTGGAGGTCTTGCCGTTGGTGCCGGTGATGTGGATGGAGGGGAAGGACCGCTGGGGCTGGCCCAGGATGTCCATCAGCGCCTCGATCCGGTCGAGCGAGGGCTCCAGCTTGTTCTCCGGCCAGCGCTTGGAGAGTTCCACTTCGACGTCGCGCAGGGCGTCGCCGGTGCCGCCGTCGGCGGGGCGGATGGTGTACGGGTTCGGGTCGGCCTTGTCGCTCACGACCACAGTCTACGGAGCGGCGGCGGGCGCTCCTCACGGGGTGAGAACGACCACTTTGCCCTGACTTTCCAGTTTGCCACCTTTACTATCGATTTAGCGATTTGAACCGCAACGAAGCATCGACTCGCGCCTCGCAGGAGCCCCGTCACCTTCGATCGCAAGGAGAACCGCGCCATGCCCGACGCCCTGCACGACTGGATCGTGCTTCGCCAGGACGCCGTCGTCTGGGTCGCCGGACTGATCTCCCTGGCCCTCGTCGGCTACATGGTGCTCGTCTTCGGGCGCTTCCTCGTGTACTGGGCCGGCTCCCGCCACGCCTTCCGGCACAACCGCCCCGCCGCGCCCGGCGACCCGGCCGCCTTCCGGTGGCACCTGGTGATCCCCTGCCGCGACGAGGAGGCCGTGGTCACCCAGACGCTCGCCGGCCTGCGGGCAAGCGCCCCCGAGGCCCACCTGTGGGTGATCGACGACGACAGCGAGGACGCCACCCGCGAACTCGTGCTCGCCGCCGCGGCCCACGACCCGCGCGTCCACCTCGTCCAGCGCCGCCGCCCGCACGCCCGGATCGGCAAGGGCGCCGCCCTCAACGCCGCCTACCGGGAGATCTCCGCCTGGCTCCCCGAGTCCACCGACCGCTCCCGCGTGGTGATCGGCGTGGTCGACGCCGACGGCCGGCTCGACCCGGGCACCCTCGCCCAGGTCTGCAACGAGAAGGCGCTCGGGCGCCCCGACACCGGCGCCGTCCAGATCGGCGTCCGGATGCGCAACGCCGACGAGGAGCTGCCGCTGCCCGGCCGCGGCCGGGCCGCCAACGCCCTGGCCCGCGCCCTGGTCCGGATGCAGGACGTCGAGTTCCAGGCCAACAACGCCGGCATGCAGCTGCTGCGCCGCCGCACCGGCAGCGTCGGCCTCGGCGGCAACGGCCAGTTCGTCCGGCTCACCGCCCTCGACTCGCTGACCGCCGAGGAGGGCCGGGCCGGCCGCCCCTGGCCCGAGCGCGCCCTGCTGGAGGACTACGAGTCCGGCCTGGACCTGCGCCTCGCCGGCTGGCGGCTCACCCACGTCACCGAGACCCAGGTCTCCCAGGAGGGCCTGATCTCGCTGCGCCGCTTCCTCACCCAGCGCACCCGCTGGGCCCAGGGCAACATGCAGTGCCTGCGCTACACCGGCCGGGTGCTGCGCTCACCGCACTACACCTGGTCCGGCAAGGCCGAGGTGATGTACACCTTCCTGCAGCCCGTGGTCTGCGTGCTGCTGGTGCTGCTCGTCCCGCTCTCGCTCGGGATCACCGCCGCCGGGCTGGTGCTCTTCCCCGCCGAGACCGCCGACTTCCAGCTCCGGTACGGGCCGTGGATGCTGCTCGCCTTCGTGCTCGCCACCCTGCCGATGGTGTTCTGGGGCCTCGCCTACCGCCGGCTCGTCCACCCCGACCGCAGCAGGCTGACCGGATTTCTCTGGGGGGTCCTGGTCTGGCTCTACGCGTACCACCTCTTCGTGGTCGCCGCCCGGGCCGCCGTCCGGATGCTGCTCGGACGCAACGGCTGGGCCAAGACCCGCCGCAACGCCGAGAAGGTCACCGTCGGCGCCCCCACCGCACTCGAATCCTGAGCCACCCGCTCCCCCTCCCCCGCGCCTCCTCCCCACGCCTCCACGGAGCCCCCGCATGAGCATGTGCCTGCCCCCGTCCAGCGTCGCCGTCGTCCTCGGCACCCGCCCCGAACTGGTCAAGCTCGCCCCGCTGATCCACGAGCTCGGCGACGCCACCCGGCTGGTGCACACCGGCCAGCACTGGGACGAGGCGATGTCCGGCCGCTTCCTGCGGGACCTCGACCTGCCCCGGCCCGAGCTGCTCACCGGTGTCGGCGGCCGCCCCCGGGCCGGCCAGATCGCCCAGTCGCTGGGCCAGTTGGACGCCGCCTTCGCCGAGGACCGCCCGCTCGCCGTGGTCGTCCAGGGCGACACCAACGCCACCCTCGCCGGCGCGCTGGCCGCCAACGCCCGGGAGATCCCGCTGGTCCACGTCGAGGCCGGGCTGCGCAGCTTCGACCGGGCGATGCCCGAGGAGCACAACCGGGTGATGGTCGACCACGTCTCCGACCTGCTCTGCGCCGCCACCCCGGACAACGTCGCCAACCTGCGCGCCGAGTCGCTGGCCGAGGAGCGGATCGCGCTCACCGGCAACACCGTCGTCGAGGTGGTCCGCCGTCAGCTGCCGGACGCCGCCGCCCGCGCCGCGCTGCTCGCCGCGCACGGTCTGCGCCCGGACGGGTACGTGCTGGCCACCGTGCACCGTCCGGAGAACACCGACACCGCGGAGGCGCTCGGCGCGGTGCTCGCCGAGCTGGACCGGATCGCCCGGGCCGGCACCCCGGTGCTGTTCCCGATGCACCCGCGCACCCGGGCCGCCGTCGGGCGCTTCGGCCTGGACGGCCTGCTGGAGCGCCTGGCCGTCACCGGGCCGGTCGGCTACGCCGACTTCCTGGGCCTGGCGGGCCACGCGGCCCTGCTGGTCTCCGACTCCGGCGGCGTGCAGGAGGAGTGCACCGTGCTCGGCCGTCCGCTGCTGGTGGTGCGCCGCTCCACCGAACGCCCGGAGGCGGTGGCGGCCGGCTTCGCCGCGCTGGTGCAGCCCGGCGAGGAGCTGGGCGAGCTCGCCCGCGCCTGGCTCTGCGACACCCCCGAGCGCCTCGCCCGGCTCGCGGCCACCCCGAGCCCGTACGGCGACGGCCTGGCCTCGACCCGGATCGCCGCCCTGACCGCCTCGCTCGCCGAGACCACCGGATCCGCCACCGTGGAAGCCGTACCGCTGGCCGCGTAGGAGCACTTCACGGCCGCCGGGGCGTCAGACCCCGGCCCGGGCCTCCGGCACGTGCACGGTCGCGCCGTGCCGGCGGCGCAACTCGGCGGTGATCTCGGCCAGTTCGCCCTCGGGCAGCAGCGGCAGCATCATCGCGACGCCCTGCAGCAGCCCGCCGAGCAGGTAGGTGGTGTCGGCCGTCGCGGCGACCAGGCCGCGCACCTCGGCCACCTCGCCGGCCGCCACCGCCTCGATCAGCCGGGCGGCGTCGGCGGACTCCTCGTCCACCGCGACCGCCCCGCTGTCGGCCGGGGCGCGCCGGGCCATCGCCCGCAGCACCCGGTCGCCGACCTCGGGGGCGTACGCCTTGCGGACGGCCTCGGCGGCGATCCAGGTCAGCAGGGTGGTCACCTCGCGCTCGGCGTGCTCGGCGAACAGCAGCTCCAGCTCGTGATCGAACGCGAGCTGGTTCCCGTGCCGGAAAGCGAGCAGCAGCGTCGCCGCCCTGGCCTTGGCTTCCTCGACCGCCTCGGCAGGCAGTTCGTCGGCCAACTCCTCGGTCACCACCATGCCGTGCCCTCCCGTCCGTCGCTCAGCAGGAACGCTCAGCGGAAACGTCCATTGGGAAACTCCGTGCACACCGTACACATCCGACCTGAAAACTTCGGCGAACGCGCGCGGGCAAGACAGGAATCAATTCGCTCGGAATTGGACCTCACCCGGTCCGGGATGAATATTCGCCGGAAGGGAGCAATGGTGCTGGGCTATTCGGTGTAAGGCGGGCCGGGGCCGGAAAAGGCCCAGGGGCCGCACTCCGTGAAAACGGAGTGCGGCCCCTGGCCGGTTCTGCCGGGCTCAGCCCTGCGGCAGCGCCGCGAGCTGGGCGGTGATCCGGGCGATGTCGGCCTCGGCGGCCTCCTGGCGCGCCTTGATCTTGGCGACCACCTCGTCCGGCGCCTTGGCCAGGAAGGCCTCGTTGCCGAGCTTGGCGGTGGTCTGGGCCTTCTCCTTCTCGGCGGCCGCGAGGTCCTTGGCGAGGCGCTTGCGCTCCGCCGCGACGTCGATGGTGCCGGAGAGGTCCAGCGCGACGGTGGCGCCCGCGACCGGCAGCGAGGCGGTGGCCGCGAAGCCCTCCTCGGGGACGGTCAGCCGCAGCAGCGAGCGGATCGCGTCCTCGTGGGCGGCCAGCGCGGTGCCGTCCAGCTCCAGGGTGGCCGGCACCCGCTGGCCCGGCTTCAGGCCCTGGTCCGTACGGAACCGGCGGACCTCGGTGACGACCTGCTGCAGCGTGGCGATCTCGGCCTCGGCCGCGGCGTCGCGGTAGCCGCTGTCCTTCGGCCAGTCGGCGATGACCACGGACTCCGCGCCGGTCAGCGTGGTCCACAGGGTCTCGGTGACGAAGGGCACGATCGGGTGCAGCAGACGCAGCGTGACGTCCAGGACCTCGCCGAGGACCCGGCGCGCGGCGTCGGCCTGCGGGCCGCCCTTGGCCAGGGTGGTCTTGGACAGCTCGACGTACCAGTCGAAGACCTCGTCCCAGGCGAAGTGGTACAGCGCCTCGGAGAGCTTGGAGAACTGGTAGTCCTCGTACAGCCCGTCCACCTCGGCGACGGTGCTGTTGAGGCGGGACAGGATCCAGCGGTCGCTCGCGGTCAGCTCCTCCGGCGCGGGCAGCGGGCCCTCGACGGTGGCGCCGTTCATCAGCGCGAAGCGGGTGGCGTTCCAGATCTTGTTGGCGAAGTTGCGGGCCGCCTGGACCCAGTCCTCGCCGATCGGCACGTCGACGCCCGGGTTGGCGCCGCGCGCCAGCGTGAAGCGCAGCGCGTCGGAGCCGTACTTGTCCATCCAGTCCAGCGGGTTGACCACGTTGCCGAAGGACTTCGACATCTTCTTGCCGTTCTGGTCACGGACCATGCCGTGCAGCGCGATGGTGTGGAACGGCGGGGTGCCGTCCATCGCGTAGAGGCCGAACATCATCATCCGGGCGACCCAGAAGAACAGGATGTCGTAGCCGGTGACCAGGACGGAGTTCGGGTAGAACTTCGCGAGGCTCTCGGTCTGCTCCGGCCAGCCGAGCGTGGAGAACGGCCACAGGCCGGAGGAGAACCAGGTGTCCAGGACGTCGGTGTCCTGGTGCCAGCCCTCGCCGGCGGGCGGCTGCTCGTCCGGGCCGACGCAGACGATCTCGCCGTTCGGGCCGTACCAGACCGGGATGCGGTGGCCCCACCAGAGCTGGCGCGAGATGCACCAGTCGTGCAGGTTGTCGACCCAGTCGAAGTACCGCTTCTCCATCTCCTGCGGGTGGATCTTGACCTTGCCGTCGCGGACCGCGTCACCGGCGGCCTTCGCGAGCGGGCCGACCTTGACCCACCACTGCATGGACAGCCGCGGCTCGATGGTGGTCTTGCAGCGCGAGCAGTGGCCCACCGAGTGGACGTACGGGCGCTTCTCGGCGACGATCCGGCCCTCGGCGCGCAGCGCGGCGACGATCGCCGAGCGGGCCTCCAGGCGGTCCAGGCCGAGGAACGGGCCGTGCACGGTGATCACGGCGTGCTCGTCCATGACGGCGATGTTCGGCAGGTTGTGCCGCTGGCCGATCTCGAAGTCGTTCGGGTCGTGCGCGGGCGTCACCTTGACGGCGCCGGTGCCGAACTCCGGGTCGACGTGGGTGTCGGCGACGATCGGGATCCGACGGCCGGTCAGCGGCAGCTCGATCTCGGTGCCGACCAGGTGCTTGTAGCGCTCGTCCTCCGGGTGGACGGCGACGGCCGTGTCACCCAGCATCGTCTCCGCGCGCGTGGTGGCGACGACGATCGAGTCCTCGCCCTCGCCGTAGCGGATCGAGACCAGCTCGCCGTCGTCGTCCTGGTACTCCACCTCGATGTCCGAGATGGCGGTCAGGCAGCGCGGGCACCAGTTGATGATGCGCTCGGCGCGGTAGATCAGCTCGTCGTCGTAGAGCTTCTTGAAGATGGTCTGGACGGCCTGGGACAGGCCCTCGTCCATGGTGAAGCGCTCGCGGGACCAGTCCACGCCGTCGCCCAGGCGCCGCATCTGGCCGGAGATCTGGCCGCCGGACTCCGCCTTCCACTTCCAGACGCGCTCGACGAAGGCCTCGCGGCCCAGGTCGTGGCGGGACTTGCCCTCCTTGGCGAGCTCGCGCTCGACCACGTTCTGGGTGGCGATGCCGGCGTGGTCCATGCCGGGCTGCCACAGCGCCTCGTAGCCCTGCATGCGCTTGCGGCGGACCAGGGCGTCGATCAGCGTGTGCTCGAAGGCGTGGCCCAGGTGCAGGCTGCCGGTGACGTTCGGCGGGGGGATGACGATCGTGAACGGGGGCTTGTCGCTCTTGGCGTCCGCGGTGAAGTAGCCACGCTCTACCCAGCGCTCGTACAGCTCGCCCTCTACGTCCGCGGGGGTGTAGGTCGTCGGGAGGGTTGCCGCATCGTCCCCGGTGGTGCTCACGGGGCGCTGGTTCGTCGTGTCGGTCACGACGCACAGTTTACGTAACCGCGGGCCCGGGTTACGAACCGCTTTCGGTGGGCGGACCCGACACGCCCGTACGGGCCCGCGGCGGGCGCCGTGCGGTACCGTGCCCGGGCACTCGTCCGGTCGGTACCGGGCGGGCACGGAACGACTCCACACCACGACAGGCCGCGGGTGCGGCGGGGGAGCACAGACGCAGATGTACGGCCAGGGACAGCAGTATCCGCAGGGACAGCCGCAGCCTTACGGCGGCCAGCCGCAGTACGGCCAGCCTCCGCAGCAGCCCTACGGCGCCCCGCAGCCCCCGTACGGCTACCCGCAGCAGCAGCCCTACGGCGCGCCCCAGCAGCCGTACGGCGTGCCGCCGCAGGCGCCGTACGGCCAGCCCGGTTACCCGGTGGCCCCGCCGCCGAAGAAGGGCAAGGGCGGCCTGGTGATCGGCCTGGTGATCGGCGCGCTGGTGCTGGGCGGCGGCGGCTTCGCCGCGTGGAAGTTCCTCGGCGGCAGCGACCAGGGCGGCACGTACAAGATCACCGCCCCGCAGTCGCTGCCGGACGGCTACGTGCAGAAGTCGGCGAAGGAGCAGGCCGCCGACATGAGCAAGCCGGACGCGGCGAAGTTCGGCACGGACCTGCAGGTCCTGGTGGCCAGCTACAGCAAGGGTTCGGACGCGCTGGACACCTTCTCGGTGGTCGGCGTCTACGGGAACCTCAACGACCCCGCGCAGATCATCGAGGACTCCAAGAAGGACAGCGGCAGCCTGTCCGTGTCGATGACCGACTTCCCGGCGCAGGACTCGCACAGCTCCTCGGCGAAGCTCACCTGCGGCACGACGACCATGCTCGGCAAGCCCGGCCCGACGGTCTGCGTGTGGGCGGACAAGTCCACCACCGGCCGGGTCACCTTCAGCAAGATCAGCACGAGCGGCAGCAGCGGCCCGGCGCTCAGCGCGGACCAGGCGGCCGCCAGGACCCGGGCGATCCGCGACGCGATGGTGGTCGCCAAGTAGCGCCCGCCGTACGCGAAGGGGCCCCGTACCGGATGTCCGGTACGGGGCCCCTTCGTGCTGCGTCGGGTCAGGCGCTCTTGTCCCGGCGCTCGCGCTTGATCATGTCGCGCGGCACCAGGGTGGGGATGGCGTGCTTGGAGACCACGTCCCCGGTGACCACCACGCGGGCGACGTCCTGACGCGAGGGGACCTCGTACATCACGGACATCAGCACCTCCTCCATGATGGCCCGCAGACCGCGCGCGCCGGTGCCGCGCAGGATCGCCTGGTCGGCGATCGCCTCCAGCGCGTCGCGGGAGAACTCCAGCTCCACGCCGTCCAGTTCGAAGAGCTTGCGGTACTGCTTGACCAGGGCGTTGCGCGGCTCGGTGAGGATCTGCAGCAGCGCCTCGCGGTCCAGGTTGTGCACGCTGGTGATCACCGGCAGACGGCCGATGAACTCGGGGATCATGCCGAACTTCACCAGGTCCTCGGGCATCACCTGGCGGAAGTGGTCGCTGGCGTCCGACTCCCGCTTGGAGCGGATGTTGGCGCCGAAGCCGATGCCCTTGGCACCCGCACGGCCCTCGATGATCCGCTCCAGGCCGGCGAACGCGCCGCCGACGATGAACAGCACGTTGGTGGTGTCGATCTGGATGAACTCCTGGTGCGGGTGCTTGCGGCCCCCCTGCGGCGGCACCGACGCGGTGGTGCCCTCCAGGATCTTCAGCAGCGCCTGCTGCACGCCCTCGCCGGAGACGTCCCGGGTGATCGACGGGTTCTCGCTCTTGCGCGCGACCTTGTCGATCTCGTCGATGTAGATGATCCCGGTCTCGGCCTTCTTGACGTCGTAGTCGGCCGCCTGGATCAGCTTGAGCAGGATGTTCTCGACGTCCTCGCCGACGTAGCCGGCCTCGGTCAGCGCGGTGGCGTCCGCGATCGCGAAGGGCACGTTGAGCATCCGGGCCAGGGTCTGCGCGAGCAGCGTCTTGCCGGAGCCGGTGGGGCCCAGCAGCAGGATGTTGGACTTGGCCAGCTCGATGGCGTCCTCGCGGCCGTTGCCGCCGCTGCGGCCCGCCTCGCCGGCCTGGACGCGCTTGTAGTGGTTGTAGACCGCGACCGACAGCGCCTTCTTGGCGAGGTCCTGGCCGACCACGTACTGGTCCAGGAATTCGTAGATCTCACGCGGCTTCGGGAGTTCCTCGAAGCGCACCTCGGAGGTCTCGGCGAGTTCCTCCTCGATGATCTCGTTGCACAGGTCGATGCACTCGTCGCAGATGTACACGCCTGGGCCGGCGATCAGCTTCTTCACCTGCTTCTGGGACTTGCCGCAGAACGAGCACTTGAGCAGGTCGCCACCGTCTCCGATGCGTGCCACGAGGTGCTTCCCCTTCGCCAGGGGCCCCGCAGGGGTTCCGGGGCCTGGTGCTGTGGACCGTCAACGCCGACGGCGCTCGGTCTCGCTATCCGACGGTACTCTGCCGGGCCCGTGATTCCGTCCTCTTCGCCGGGTCTGCCCTACGCCCTGGGCGAATTGATACCGAACAGATGCCGTGCGCGGGCCCGCCGATGGGCCGGGGCGGGACGCGCACCCGGGGTGCGCCGTCCCGCCCCGATGGGGCCTCCCGGACCCGCTGGACGGACGGGGAGGGAGCCGACCTCAGGAGGTCAGCGAGGTCTTGCGGGTGGAGATGATCTGGTCGACCAGGCCGTACTCGACGGCCTCCTCGGCGGTGAGGATCTTGTCGCGCTCGATGTCCTCGCGCACCTGCTCCGCCGACTTGTTGGAGTGCTTGGACAGCATCTCCTCCAGCTGCTCGCGCATCCGGAAGATCTCCTTGGCCTGGATCTCCAGGTCGGACACCTGGCCGCGGCCGGTCTCGGTGTACGGCTGGTGGATCAGGATCCGGGCGTTCGGCAGCGCCATCCGCTTGCCGGGGGTGCCGGCGGCGAGCAGCACGGCCGCGGCGGAGGCCGCCTGGCCCATGCAGACCGTGGTGATGTCCGGCTTGACGTACTGCATGGTGTCGTAGATGGCCGTCAGGGCCGTGAACGAGCCGCCGGGCGAGTTGATGTACATCTGGATCTCGCGGTCCGGGTCCATCGACTCCAGGCACAGCAGCTGCGCCATGATGTCGTTCGCCGAGACGTCGTCCACCTGCGAGCCGAGGAAGATGATGCGCTCCTCGAACAGCTTGGCGTACGGGTCGTACTCGCGGATGCCCTGCGTGGTGCGCTCCACGAAGCGCGGGACGATGTAGCGGCCCTCGGCACGCATGTCCTCGACGCGGGCCTTGGCGGCCGACAGGCTGGGGATGTTCATGGGGGTTCTTGTCCTCCGGGGCGTTGTGGCTGTGGTCTCGCGGGCCGGGCCGAGGCTCAGGCAGCGCCCGTGCCGCCGCCGCCGGGGACGTCCGCGGCGCTGTGCATGATCGCGTCGATGAGGCCGTACTCCAGGGCCTCCTCCGGGGTGAACCAGCGGTCGCGGTCGGAGTCGGCGGTGATCTGCTCGAAGGACTGGCCGCTGTGGTGCGCGATCAGCTCGGACATCCGCTTCTTGGTGCGGAGCAGCTGCTCCGCCTGGATGCGGATGTCGGTGGCGGAGCCGCCCAGGCCCGCGGAGGGCTGGTGCATCAGGATCGTCGAGTTCGGCAGCGAGAAGCGCTTGCCGGGGGCACCCGCGGTCAGCAGGAACTGGCCCATCGAGGCGGCCATGCCCATCGCGATGGTGACGACGTCGTTCTTGATGTACTGCATGGTGTCGTAGATCGCCATGCCGGCCGAGATCGAGCCGCCCGGGGAGTTGATGTAGAGGAAGATGTCCTTGTCCGGGTCCGCGGCCAGCAGCAGCAGCTGCGCGGTGATCTTGTTGGCGATGTCGTCGTCGACCTGCTGGCCGAGGAAGATGATCCGCTCGTTGAGCAGCCGGTTGTAGACCTGGTCGCCAAGGCCGCCGAGCACGTCACCAGCGGCGGCGTGCGGCGCCATCGGGCCAGGCATCTGCATCTGCGGGAACGTCACTTAGCCACCTGCTCAGTCGATTTGGACGGTCGCTCCACGGCCGTCACGGTGTCGCACAGCTTCCGGGTATCACGTCGTGATTGTTGCTGTCCAAGGACCCTAACGCGCAGGCCGGGCCGCAGAATCCCTCACGCAGAACTGTTCGCTGTGAGCGCAGGGTCGCGGCGGGCCCTCGGGCGGGAAGACAGCGGGCCCGGACACCTTGTCGGCGTCCGGGCCCGCTGCGTGCCTCAGGGGGCTGCCGGGGCTCAGGCCTCGGTCTTCTCCTCGGCGCTCTCCTCGGCGGCGGCCTCGACGGTCTCGGCCGTCTCGTCCTCGTCGTCGAAGTTGATCTCGTTGCCCTCGGTGTCGACGACCTTGGCGGCCTCGACCACGGTGGCCAGCGCCTTGCCGCGGGCGACCTCGCCGACCAGCAGCGGCACCTGGCCACCCTGGACGACCTGCTGCGCGAACTGGTCCGGGGTGAGGCCCGAGCCGGCGGCGCGGCGGATGAGGTGCTCGGTCAGCTCCTCCTGGTTAACACCCAGCTCCTCGTCGGCGACGATCTGGTCCAGGACGAACTGGGTCTTGATGCCCTTCTTCGCCTGCTCCTCGATCTCCGCGTCCCACTCCTCGCGGGTCTTGCCCTGGGTCTCCAGGTAGGTGTCGAGGTTCAGGCCCATCGGCTCCAGCTGGTGGTGCTCGACGTTGTGCTTGCGGGTCTGGATCTCGTCCGCGAGCAGCTTCTCGGGGTACTCGATCTCGACCAGCGCGAGCAGCGCGTCCAGCACCTTCTCCTGGGCCTGGGTGGCCTGGTCGTACTCCTTCATGCGCTCCAGGCGCTTGCGGGAGTCGGCGCGCAGCTCCTCCAGGGTGTCGAACTCGCTGGCCAGCTGGGCGAACTCGTCGTCCAGCTCCGGCAGCTCCTTCTCCTGGACGGCGGTGACGGTGACGGTGACCTCGGAGGTCTTGCCCGCCTGGGTGCCACCCTTGAGCTCGGTCTCGAAGGTCTTCTCCTCGCCGGCGGACAGGCCGACGACGGCCTCGTCGATGCCGTCGATCAGGCGGCCCGAGCCGATCTCGTAGCTCACGCCGGTCGCGGTGCCGTCCTCCGGCACCTCGCCGTCGACCTTGGCGACCAGGTCCACGACCACGATGTCGCCGGTGGCCGCGGCGCGCTCGACGTCCTTGACCGACGAGAAGCGCTCGCGCAGCTGCTCCAGCGACTTCTCGATGTCCTCGTCGGAGACGGCGATCGGGTCGACGGTCACCTCGATGGAGGAGAACTCCGGCAGGGTGATCTCCGGGCGGATGTCCACCTCGGCGGTGAACTTCAGGTCACCGCCCTCGGCGATCTTCTCGACACCCTCGATGTTGGTGATGTCGGGCTGGCCGAGGACCTCGATCTTGCCCTCGTCGACGGCCTGCGTGTAGAAGCGCGGCAGGGCGTCGTTGACGGCCTCCTCCAGCACGGCGCCACGGCCGAAACGCTGGTCGATGACGCGAGCCGGGATCTTGCCCTTGCGGAAGCCCGGAACCGTGACCTGCTGGTTGATCTTCTTGTACGCCGCGTCGAGGCTGGGCTTGAGCTCCTCGAAGGGCACCTCGACGGTGAGTCGAACCCGGGTCGGGTTCAGAGTCTCGACGGCGCTCTTCACGGTTTGGTCTCCTATGGCTTGCGGTCAGGTTGTCTCCGCCCGTCCCCGCCGTACGGCCGGAGCCGTACGAGTGGGTCGGACGAGACGGGCGATGGGCGGTTGGAGCTGCATCTCCCGTGGGGGTGGACGGTGAGCTTGACTCCTCGCCCTCGTGCGGTTGACCTGGGTTGACGCCACAGGGACTACCGCCAGCGCCCCATCCTACCGGTACCACGAAAGGCGGACGCCAGGCGCCACCGTACCGCCCGAACAGAACAGGGCCCCGCCCCGGTGGGCGAGACCCTGCCGCACTGTCGGGGTGGCCGGATTCGAACCGACGGCCTTCCGCTCCCAAAGCGGACGCGCTACCAAACTGCGCCACACCCCGTGGTGCCGAGAGGAAGCGTACACGGCAGGCCTGTTCGGCTCGCCGACTATTTCCACCCGGGCGTGCGGGGGCGTGCGCGACGGTCTGCACGGCGCTGTGCGGGGGTGCGCGGAATGCCGTGCGGAATGCGGTGTGCACGGCGGGCGCCGGACCAGGTACGCTGTTCCCCGAACTTCCGGCCGGTACCGGTCGGGGGGTCGCGCGGGCGTAGCTCAATGGTAGAGCCCTAGTCTTCCAAACTAGTCACGCGAGTTCGATTCTCGTCGCCCGCTCTTCGTCCGGCCCCGGTGTGCAGTCCGCACACCGGGGCCGGTTGCGTTCCCGGGATCCGCCCGGCGGGCAGCCCGCGGATCAGAGCCCGAGGCGGGCGGCCCGGGCGGCGGCCCGGTCGAGCAGTTGGTGGACGTCGCCCTCCCGGGTGGTGGGGCGGTCGTTGAACTCGTCCGGGGAGTGCGCCGGGCGGCCGGTGGCGTGCAGCACCTCCATCAGCTGGACCCGGGCCGTGCGGACGGTGGCCGGGGTGCCGTAGCCGTACGCCAGCACGGCGGCCTGGGCACCGAGCAGGCAGACCCGGCCCGCCTCGTCCCACATCGCGCCCTGCAGCCAGCCGTGGGCGCCGATGTAGCGGGAGGCGAGCCTGAGGTGGCCGGCCGCGCTGACCGGGACGGGGCGGGCGGGGCGGCGCAGCACCCGGTCGAGCAGGGTGGCCCGGGGCAGCGGGTGGCCGGTGTGCCAGGGCTGCGGGGTGCTGCCGTACGGGTGGACGGACGGATGGGCGTACGGATGGGCGTACGGCGCGGGGGCGGGCAGGGAGGCGAGGTACGCCTCGATCTCGGCGACCAGGCCGCAGCCGTCCGGGTGGACCAGCGGCGGGGGTGCGGGCAGGGGCGTCGGGGCGGGCGGGGCGGTGGTGCGGGGCATGCGGGCCCTCCGGGCGGACAGCGTGCGGGTTCCGCTGCCCAAAGTGGGGCATTGCAGACAATTCCGCGACCGGAGGGCCCGGGCGTCCGGACGGTTTCCCGGTTGCCTCCCGGGCCGATAGCCTCGGCGGCGTTCGAGCGCAGTTCGAGCGTGAGCTCAGCCGCCGCGCTCCCGAGGTGGAGGAGTCCCGGTGCGTCCGCAGGAGCGACTGGCCGTCATACAGCGCTGTGTGGTCCGGGAGATGGCGCGACTGGGCCAGGTCTTCCGCCCCGACGGCGAGGTCGTGCGCGGCCCCGGCACCACGGCGGTCGCGGTGCGCGAGCACCCCGGGGACGACGGCACCGGGCACGTGGACCTCGGCTTCGTGCTCCAACTCGGCCGCGCGGACGCCCCGGTGGTGTGGGACTGCGCGGCCGGCCTCGGCAAGACCGAGGAGGAGAAGCTCGCCAACGCGGTCAAGATGTGGGCGACCACCACCGCCTCGGTGCTGGTCGAGCTGGCCGAGGGGTACGGGCTGCGGGCCGACCGCCCGGACGTGCCCGAACTCCCGGGCTGGCACGCGGTGCAGGGGCCGGCGGCGGTGTTCGGCTTCGGCAACGAGCACCTGGCGGGATGGCTCGCCGAGAACCGGGTGCTGCCGGCGCTGGCGCCCGCGCTGCGCTCGGAACTGACCGGGCCCGGCCCGGTCGGGGTGAAGCTCTTCCTGGGCGGGAAGGCGGGGGACGACGTCGCCGAGGTCCGGGTGGGCGGCGAAGTCTCGGAGGCCGCCTCCGCGGCGCTGCGCGCGCTGGACTGGCCGCGGGGTGAACGGCTGTGCTGGGCGCGGCTGTTCGTCCTGTTGACGACCGAGCGGACCGCGCCCGAGCAGGCCGCACCGGCGGGTGGCGTGGCACCCGCACCGATGCGCGC
Source organism: Streptomyces sp. 1114.5 (assembly GCF_003635085.1). Taxonomy (NCBI): domain Bacteria; kingdom Bacillati; phylum Actinomycetota; class Actinomycetes; order Kitasatosporales; family Streptomycetaceae; genus Streptomyces; species Streptomyces sp. 1114.5. Next base: position 2,656,113 of record NZ_RBXE01000001.1, on the reverse strand, counting down.
CCAGGCGGCCCCGGCGGCGGTGCGCCCCCGGGGTCTGTTCGCCCGCTGGCGGGAGGCCAGACGGGCCGGCCGGTGAGGAGGTCCGGCTACCCGCCGGTGATGCTGGAGATGCTGTGCGCGAGGTTGGCCAGCAGGGAGTTGATCGAGGTCGCGACCGTGGTCTCGTGCAGCATGAAGCCGAACAGGGCGGCGACGATCGCGTGCGGGATCTTCATCTGCTTGTTGCGGATGAAGATGATGCTCAGGATCGCGAACAGGACCAGCGCGGAGACGGAGAGTGCCACCCGGACTCACTTCCTCGTTTTCATAGCGGGGTGCCACCACCCGGCGACACCAGCGAAAGCCGGACCCCGGCCTGTCTGTCCGACGGTCCCGAGGCGGAATCGCGGACCGTCCGACACACCGCCGGTGAGGGAGCCCACGGTCGACCGCTGTCTGTCGTGCCGCACGTGACGCCCCCTATCCCCCGAATCCTGAACAGTCCCGCCCGGACTCAGTGTGGTCGACCGTGCCGATTGCGTAAAGGTCTGACAGTCAGCCCAACGCCGATATCCTGCGATGCGAGACGAGTTTCCGCCGACCGGGACGATAGTCGAGCCGCCCTGACGAATCGTCGGCGGGGCCGCGCTGAGCGGCCGGGAAGCGGTCGGAGGCGGGTAACGGAAGCCGCTGGTCCGGTCTACCGACGGGCCGTCCGATTTGGCCGAAGATCAGCTGCCAGGCTTGACAGCTGCTGCCTGCGGCATGTGCCAGGACGCGACCCGTCGGCACCTAATCGCGCCAGAGCAGCAGGACCGCGCGGTCGTCGTTGATGTCCCGGGCGACGGTCTCGATCAGTGCGGCCGCGCTGCCCGCCCCCGCGCCGCCGCCGGGGACCAGCCGGTCCGCCTCGCCCATCAGCCGGTCCATGCCCTCGGTGAGGTCCCGGCCGGGGGCCTCGACCATGCCGTCGGTGCACAGCATCAGGACGTCGCCCCGGTTCAACCGCCCGCGCACGCCCTCGAACTTGGCGCCGTCGTAGATCCCGAGCAGCGGGCCGTCGGCCTCCTTGACCTCCCAGCGGCCGGCGCCCGCCAGTCGCTGCATGCCCGGCAGGTGCCCGGCCGACAGCAGCTCGTACTCCCCGGTGTCCAGGTCCAGCACCAGGTGGACGGCGGTGGCGAAGCCCTCGTCCCAGGACTGGCGCAGCAGGTAGCCGTTGGCGGCGGGCAGGAAGTCGTGCGCGGGCAGCGAGCCGACCAGGCCGCCGAAGGCGCCGGAGAGCAGCAGCGCGCGGGAGCCGGCGTCCATGCCCTTGCCGGAGACGTCCGCCAGGACCACCTCCAGCAGCCGCTGGCCGGGGCCGGTGCGGGCGGCGACCACGAAGTCCCCGGAGAAGGACTGCCCGCCGGCCGGGCGCAGCGCCATGTCCGCGTGCCAGCCGTCCGGCAGCCGGGGCACCCGGCTCTGCACCCGCAGCCGCTCACGCAGGTCGAACAGCATGGTGGAGCCGCCCCACCAGGGCACACCGACCCGCGCCCGGAACTGGGCCAGCAGCAGGCCGCCCACTCCGGCGGCGCCGACCACCAGGGCCGCTCCCGGGGTCACGCCGTAGAGGTAGGCCTGCGGGTTGTCGCTGGCGACCCGCTGGCCGGTGTGGATCACGGACTCGGCCGAGAGGCCGAGCGCGGCCAGCGCGTAGAGCACCACCAGGCTGCCGGGGCGCAGCAGCAGCGCGCCCGCCAGGATCGGCAGGACCAGCGAGGTGGGCGGGGCCCAGTCGGGGATCCAGATGTTGAGCAGGATCAGCATCGGGACGAGCAGGGCGAGCGCGCAGAGCACCGGCCAGTCGGCGGCGCCGCCGCGGAAGTAGTCCACACCGGCCGTGCGCAGCCTTCGGCGGACCCGGCGGAGCCTCTTGCGCAACCGGGCCGTCACGGACTCGGACGCCGGGGCGGCGCCGGGCCTCGTCGCAGTCGTCTGGGGCGGTGCGCCCGGCGGTCTGCCAGCCATGGGGCCCGACCCTATCCACGGGTACGGCCCGGCGTCGACGGCCCGGGGGCGGGCGCGGGCGCCGGGGCGCGGGGCGCTCGGCGGGTTTCGGCCGATCGGGGCGGCCGCGGGCAGGTCGTCAGGAGGCGTACGGCGGTTGGGCGTACGGAAACGGGCGGGCGGCGTGCGCGCCCCGCGCGCGGTGCCGGCTGCGCGCCGGGGCCTGTGGCCGATCCCACAGGACCGGGGTCCGCCGGACGGGCTCCGGCACCGGCTGCGCCCCGGGACGGCGGCGGCCGGCCGCACGGGAGGGTGCGGCCGGCCGGGAGGACGGTGGGGGCGGGATCAGCCCTGGGGGTGGTGGGCCGGGATCGGCGGGAGCTCGCCGGTGGTCTCGTACTCGCTCAGCATCTCGATCCGGCGGGTGTGCCGCGGCTCGCCGCTGTAGGGGGTGGCGAGGAAGACCTCGACGAACTTGGTGGCCTCGTCCTCGGTGTGCATGCGGCCGCCGATGGAGATCACGTTGGCGTTGTTGTGCTGACGGCCGAGCTCGGCGGTCTGCACGCTCCAGGCCAGCGCGGCCCGGACGCCCTTGACCTTGTTGGCGGCGATCGCCTCGCCGTTGCCCGAGCCGCCGATCACGATGCCCAGCGCCTCCGGGTCGGCGGCGGTGCGCTCGGCGGCGCGCAGGCAGAACGGCGGGTAGTCGTCCTCGGCGTCATAGATGTGCGGCCCGCAGTCGACCGGCTCGTGGCCGGCCCCCTTCAGCCACTCCACGAGGTGGTTCTTCAGTTCGTATCCGGCATGGTCGGAGCCCAGGTACACGCGCATGCCATGAGTGTGGCATGCGCGTGCGCCCGGGCCCGACAACGGGGGCCGGGCGGGCCGATCAGGCTGTGCTCAGCGGCGGCCGAGGAGCTTCCAGGTCAGCGGCAGGGCGCCGGCGGCGAGGGCCGCCTTGAGGGCGTCGCCGACCAGGTACGGGTAGAGGCCCAGCTCGGCGGCGCGGGCGAGCGACACGTGCAGCGAGAAGGCCAGGTACGGGACGCCGACCGCGTAGATGGCGAGGCTGCCGAGGACCATGGCGACGGCGGTGTTCACCGGGGTGCGGTCGGCGCCGCGGCGGGCCAGCGCGCCGGTCAGGGCGGCGGCGACGACGAAGCCGAGCACGTAGCCGAGGGAGGGCATCGCCCAGCCGGAGGTGCCCGCGGCGAACCAGGGCAGGCCCGCCATGCCGGCCAGCAGGTAGAGGGCGAGCGAGGCGACGCCGCGGCGGGCGCCGAGCGCGGTGCCGACCAGCAGGGCGGCGAAGGTCTGGCCGGTGACCGGCACCGGCGAACCGGGGACGTTCACCGACAGCTGGGCGGCCACGCCGGTCAGCGCGGCGCCGCCGGCCACCAGGGCCAGGTCGCGGGCCTGGGCGCCGAGGCGGGTGGACGCGGCGGGCAGCAGGTCGGCGAGGACGGCGCGGCGCGGTATCGGGGTGGTGGCGGTGGCCATCGGGGGCTCCTCCGTGGGGATCCGGGTGAGTGAACACCTGTGAACCTACGCGGTGATCCACTCCGCCACCTTCACGGTTTCGGACAAAGCCCCGCCTGTTCGCATTGTCGGAACCACCCGGGAACGACCCTTGGTGACGTTGCCGTCACTCCGCGTTTCCGCCTGGTCCGCAATGTGGTCCCGGGCCGGAACGCGTTGGCATGAACAGAGGTGTCCCCGGATATTGGACAACTCATGCCGCATACCGCACAGTCTGGAACCACCCCTATGGCCCCCACCTCCGCGCCCCCGGCGCCCGGGACCACCGACGCCGCCACCCCGGCGTCGAACAGCCAGCAGCTCTCCCACGGGCTGAAGCAGCGCCACCTGTCGATGATCGCCCTCGGCGGTGTGATCGGCGCGGGCCTCTTCGTCGGCTCCGGCGCGGGCATCGCGGCCGCGGGTCCTGCGATCATCCTGGCCTTCGTGCTCTCCGGCCTGCTGGTCATGCTGATCATGCGGATGCTCGGCGAGATGTCCGCGGCCCGTCCCGCCTCCGGCTCGTTCTCGGTGCACGCCGAGAAGGAGATCGGCCCGTGGGCCGGGATCACCGCGGGCTGGATGTACTGGGTGATGCTCTGTTGCGGCGTCGCCGCCGAGGCCACCGCCGCCGGGAAGATCGTCAACGGCTGGGTGCCGGGCGTCTCCTCGTGGGTGTGGGTCGCCCTGTTCATGGTCTTCTTCTGCGCCAGCAACCTGACCGCGGTGAAGAACTTCGGCGAGTTCGAGTTCTGGTTCGCCACGATCAAGGTCGCCGCGATCATCGCCTTCCTGGTCCTCGGCGGGCTGGGCATCGCCGGGGTGCTCGGCCCCGGATCCCCCGGCACCGACAACCTCACCGGCCAGGGCGGCTTCCTGCCCACCGGTGTCAACGGGCTGATCGTCGGTCTGCTCGCCTCGGTCTTCGCGTACGGCGGTCTGGAGACCGTGACCATCGCCGCCGCCGAGTCCGACGACCCCAAGAAGAACGTCGCCAACGCCGTGCGCACCGCGGTGTGGCGGATCGCCATCTTCTACATCGGCTCGATGGCCCTGGTGGTCACCCTGGTCTCCTGGAAGGACCCGGCGGTCGTCGCCGACGGCCCGTACGTCACCGTGCTGCGCCACCTCGGGGTGCCCGGCGCGGGGGCGATCATGCAGGTCGTGGTGCTGGTCGCGCTGCTGTCCGCGATGAACGCCAACATCTACGGCGCCTCCCGGATGGCGTACTCGCTGGTCGGCCGCGGCCAGGGCCCCAAGGCGCTGGCCAAGGTCAGCGGCGGGGTGCCGCGCCGGGCCGTGCTGGCCTCCTGCCTGTTCGGCTTCGGCGCCGTGCTGGCCGCCAAGTTCTGGCCCGACACCGTGTTCACCTGGCTGATGAACACCACCGGCGTGGCGATCCTGGTGGTCTGGCTGTTCATCTGCGTGGTCCAGCTGCGGATGCGCCGCCGGCTGGAGCGCGAGGCGCCCGAGCTGCTGACCGTGAAGATGTGGGGCTACCCGTACCTGACCTGGGTCGCGATGGCCGCCGTGGCCGGCATCCTCGCGCTGATGACCACCACCGAGGGCAACCGGGAACAGCTGTACGCGGCCGGGGTGCTGGTGGCGGTGCTGAGCGCCGCCGGGCTGCTCAAGCAGCGCCGGGACGCCGCCACGCGCTGAGGCCGACCCGAAGGGCCCGGTACCGGAGTCCGGTACCGGGCCCTTCGCCGTACGGCCGCACGGCCTCTCGGAGGCCGCGCGAACACCCGAAGGCGGTGCGAACACCCGAAGGCCGCGCGAACACCCGAAGGCCGTGCGGTCACTCGAAGGACGGGCCGGCCGTCCGGGTGCGCTTGATCTCGTAGAAGCCCGGGGTGGAGGCCACCAGCAGGGTGCCGTCCCAGAGCCGGGCCGCGGCCTCGCCCTTCGGGGCCGGGGTGACCACGGGGCCGAAGAAGGCGACCCGGTCGCCGTCCGCGCCCTCGACCGCGATCACCGGGGTGCCGACGTCCTCGCCGACCAGGCTGATGCCCTCCTTGTGCGAGGCGCGCAGGGCCTCGTCGTGGGTGTCGGTGTCGGCCGCGTCGGCCAGCTCGGCGGGCAGGCCCGCGGCCACCAGGGCGGCCGTGACGGTCTCCCGGTTCTGCGGCAGGCCCTGGTTGTGGAAGCGCAGGCCCAGCTCGGTGTAGAGCCGGCCGAGCACCTCCTCGCCGTGCTGCTCGGCCGCGGCTATGCACACCCGCACCGCGCCCCAGGCGTTGTCCAGCATCTTGCGGTAGCTCTCCGGGAGGTCCCGGTGCTCGTTCAGCACGGACAGGCTCATCACGTGCCAGCGCACGTCGACCGGGCGCAGCTGCTGAACCTCGATCAGCCAGCGGGAGGTCATCCACGCCCACGGGCAGGCCGGGTCGAACCAGAAGTCTGCGGTCTTGCGCTCAGCGGCAGTCGTCACTGCGTGTCGTCCTTCGTGAGGGGGTCCGGGCCGGGAATCTCCGCCCCCGAGGCCCAACACCCGCACGGCGCCGCTGATTCCGGCGCGGACGCGGCGGCCTGTGCAATGGTACCGACGGCGGGGGCGTGAAAGGATGACCCGCGTGCGCGGCCACACCGCGCACCGTGACCGCACCGCCCAGACCCGCACCACCGTGCGAGCCGGACAAAGGAGTACCGCCGTGCCGGGCAAGAACCTCAGCCGCGACGAAGCCCAGCACCGGGCCAGCTTCCTGGCCGTGGACGGCTACCGGGTCCGGCTGGACGTGACCTCGGCGCCGGACCCGGCGGCCGCCACCTTCCGCTCCACCACCACGATCGCCTTCCGCTGCTCCCGGCCCGGCGCGGACACCTTCCTCGACCTGCTCGCCCCCGCCGTCCGCTCGATCACCCTCAACGGCCGCGCCATCGACCCGGCCACCGCCTACGACGGCGCCCGGGTGCACGTCGACGGCCTGGCCGCCGAGAACGAGCTCACCGTCGAGGCCGACTGCGCCTACAGCCGCACCGGCGAGGGCCTGCACCGCTTCGTCGACCCGGTGGACGGCGAGACCTACCTGTACACCCACTACGAGCCGGCCGACGCCCGCCGGGTGTTCGCGACCTTCGAACAGCCGGACCTGAAGGCCCCGTTCACCTTCACCGTGACCGCCCCGGCCGCCTGGGACGTGTGGTCCAACGCCCCGCACGAGACCGTCACCGAGACCGCCACCGCGGAAGGCGCGGCCCGCACCTGGGAGTTCGCGCCGACCAAGCCGATCTCCACCTACCTCACCGCGGTCGTCGCCGGCCCGTACCACGTCGCCCGCGACCACTACAGCCGCGAACTCGCCGACGGCACCACCCTGGAGATCCCGCTCTCCGCGATGTGCCGCAAGTCCCTCGCCCCGTACTTCGACGCCGACGAGATCCTCGGCGTCACCAAGCTCGGACTCGACTTCTTCCACGAGGAGTTCGACTACCCGTACCCCTTCGGCAAGTACGACCAGGCCTTCGTCCCCGAGTACAACATCGGCGCGATGGAGAACCCGGGCTGCGTCACCTTCCGCGAGGAGTTCGTCTTCCGCTCGAAGGTCACCGACGCCGCCTACGAGGGCCGGGCCAACGTCATCCTGCACGAGATGGCGCACATGTGGTTCGGCGACCTGGTGACCATGCGCTGGTGGGACGACCTGTGGCTGAAGGAGTCCTTCGCCGACTTCATGGGCTCCTACGGCCTGATCGGCGCCCGCACCCGCTACTCCTCGGCCTGGGTCACCTTCGCCAACCAGCGCAAGGCCTGGGCCTACCGGCAGGACCAGTTCCCCACTACGCACCCGATCACCGCGGACATCCGGGACCTGGAGGACGCCAAGCTCAACTTCGACGGCATCACCTACGCCAAGGGTGCCTCCGTCCTCAAGCAGCTGGTGGCGTACGCCGGTTCGGAGGCCTTCTTCGAGGGCGCCCGCCGCTACTTCAAGCGCCACGCCTTCGGCAACACCGAGCTCACCGACCTGCTGGACATCCTGGAGGAGACCAGCGGCCGCGACCTCAAGTCCTGGGCCGCCGCCTGGCTGCAGACCGCCGGCGTCAACGCGCTCACCCCGCAGGTCACCACCGACGCCGAGGGCCGGATCACCGAACTGGCCGTCGTGCAGGACGGCACTGCGGACGATTCTGCGACTCCGTCGCGTGGTCTGCGCCCGCACCGGATCGCGGTCGGCCTGTACGACCGGGACGCCGACGGCGCCCTGGTGCGCACCGAGCGGATCGAGCTGGACGTCACCGGCGCCCGCACCGTGGTCACCGGCGCCACCGGCCGCCCCCGCCCGGCGCTGGTGCTGCTCAACGACGACGACCTGACCTACTGCAAGATCCGCTTCGACGAGGAGTCGCTGGAGACCCTGCGCACCGGCCTCGGCGACATCCGCGACGAACTGTCCCGCGCCCTGGCCTGGTCCGCCGTCTGGAACCTCACCCGGGACGGCCTGATGCCGGCCCGCGACTACGTCGCCCTGGTGCTGCGCTTCGCCGGCCAGGAGGGCAACATCGGCGTGCTGCAGTCGCTGCACGCCCAGGCCAAGACCGCCGTCGACCTGTACGCCGACCCGGCCTGGCGCGCCGAGGGCGGCCGGCTGCTCGCCGACGGCGCCCTGCGCGAGCTGCGCGACGCCGTGCCCGGCAGCGACCACCAGCTGGCCTGGGCCCGCTTCCTCGCCCAGACCGCGGGCGGTGCCGAGCACCTCGGCCTGGTCCGCGGCCTGCTTTCGGGCAGCGCCCGGATCGACGGCCTGGAGGTCGACCAGGAGCTGCGCTGGTCGCTGTGGCTGGCCCTGGCCGCCGCCGGTCAGGCCGGTGACGAGGAGCTGGCCGCGGAGCTGGCCGCCGACAACACCGCGAGCGGCAAGCGCCAGTACACCCAGTGCCTGGCCGCCCGGCCCACCCCGGAGGCCAAGGCCGCCGCCTGGTCGGCCGTGGTCGACTCGGACGAGCTGCCGAACGCCCTGGTCGAGGCCAACATCGCGGGCTTCGCGCTGCCCTCCCACCGCGACCTGACCGCCCTCTACGCGGCGCCGTACTTCAAGCTGCTGGAGCGGATCTGGTCCGAGCGCACCATCGAGATCGCGATGCGCTTCGTCGGCGGCTTCTTCCCGAGCGCGCAGACCACCGAGCAGACCCTGGCCGAGGCCGACGCCTGGCTGGACGGGCACCGGCAGGCGGCCCCGGCGCTGCGCCGCCTGGTCCTGGAGCGCCGGGACGACCTGGCCCGCGCCCTGCGGGCGCAGGCCTGCGACCGGGGCTGACCGCCTGAGCTCAGGCTGAGCGAACGGGCCCGCCGACGTTGGCGCAGCCCTCTGACCCTTTTGCACAGGAAGTCGGGCTGGCCGACGTCCTGCGCAAAAGGGTCAGACAACCCCGTCGCCGTTTCGGCTGTGCCGAAGCGGCGACGGGGTGACAGCGGAATGGGCTGCCCGCACAGTGCTGTGTTGCGTGGGAGGGGATGGCGGTGGCCGCCATGACCCCGTGCCCCGGCCCGGCATCTGCCGCCCCTGCGCACAGGATGCGGAAGAGGCCGGACCGCGGAGTGCGGTCCGGCCTCCCCTTGAGGCGCCTGGGCTCAGCCGTTGATCAGCGAGCGCAGCACGTACTGCAGGATGCCGCCGTTGCGGTAGTAGTCCGCCTCACCGGGGGTGTCGATGCGCACGACCGCGTCGAACTCCTTGCTGGTCCCGTCCGCGCCGACCGCCTTGACCTTGACGGTCTTCGGGGTGCGGCCCTCGTTGAGCTCGGTCACGCCGGTGATGGAGAAGGTCTCCTCGCCGGTCAGGCCGAGGGAGTCGGCGTTCTCGCCCTCCGGGAACTGCAGCGGCAGGACGCCCATGCCGATCAGGTTCGAGCGGTGGATGCGCTCGTAGGACTCGGCGATGACGGCCTTGACGCCCAGCAGCGCGGTGCCCTTGGCGGCCCAGTCGCGGGACGAGCCGGAGCCGTACTCCTTGCCGGCCAGGACGACCAGCGGGATGCCGGCGGCCTGGTAGTTCTGCGAGGCGTCGTAGATGAACGACACCGGCGCGTCGGCCTGGGTGAAGTCGCGGGTGTAGCCGCCCTCGGTGCCCGGCGCGATCTGGTTGCGCAGGCGGATGTTGGCGAAGGTGCCGCGGATCATCACCTCGTGGTTGCCACGACGGGAACCGTAGGAGTTGAAGTCGCGCTTCTCGACACCGTTGGCGGTCAGGTACTGCGCCGCCGGGGTGCCCGGCTTGATGTTGCCGGCCGGGGAGATGTGGTCGGTGGTGACCGAGTCGCCCAGCTTGGCCAGGACGCGGGCGTCGGCGATGTCGGTCACCGGGCTCGGGGTCTTGGCCATGCCCTCGAAGTACGGGGGCTTGCGGACGTAGGTGGACTCGGCGTCCCACTCGAAGGTGTTGCCGGTCGGGACCGGGAGCGACTGCCAGCGGTGGTCACCGGCGAAGACGTCCTGGTAGCCCTTGTCGAACATGGCCTCGTCGATGGAGCCGGCGACGACCTCGGCGACCTCCTGCTCGGACGGCCAGATGTCGGCGAGGAAGACGTCGTTGCCGTCGGCGTCCTGGCCCAGGGCGTCCTTGGTGATGTCGACGTTCATGTTGCCGGCGAGGGCGTAGGCGACCACCAGCGGCGGGGAGGCCAGGTAGTTCATCTTGACGTCGGGGTTGATCCGGCCCTCGAAGTTGCGGTTGCCGGAGAGCACCGAGACGACTGCGAGGTCGGACTCGTTGACGGCGGCCGAGACCTCCTCGGGCAGCGGGCCCGAGTTGCCGATGCAGGTGACGCAGCCGTAGCCGACCAGGTTGAAGCCCAGCTTCTCCATGTACGGGAGCAGGCCGGCCTTCTCGTAGTAGTCCATGACGACCTTGGAACCGGGCGCCAGGGTGGTCTTGACCCAGGGCTTGACGTGCAGGCCCTTCTCCACGGCCTTCTTCGCCAGCAGGGCGGCGCCCAGCATGACGGAGGGGTTGGAGGTGTTGGTGCAGGAGGTGATCGAGGCGATCACGACCGCGCCGTTGTCGATCTCGTAGGTCGAGCCGTCGGGGGCGGTGACGGTGGTCGGCTTCGAGGCCTCGGCGGAGTAGGTCGGCAGCGCCTCGGCGAACTTGCTCGCGGCCTCGGCCAGGATCACGCGGTCCTGCGGGCGCTTCGGGCCGGAGATCGACGGGACGACGGTGGAGACGTCCAGCTCCAGGTACTCGGAGTAGACCGGCTCGACCGACGGGTCGTGCCAGAGGCCCTGCTCCTTGGCGTACGCCTCGACCAGGGCGAGCTGCTGCGCGTCGCGGCCGGTGAGCTTCAGGTAGTTGATGGTCTCGGCGTCGATCGGGAAGATCGCACAGGTCGAGCCGAACTCCGGCGACATGTTGCCGATGGTGGCGCGGTTGGCCAGCGGGATGGAGCCGATGCCGTCGCCGTAGAACTCGACGAACTTGCCGACCACACCGTGCTTGCGCAGCATCTCGGTGATGGTGAGCACCAGGTCGGTGGCGGTGGTGCCGGCCGGCAGCTCGCCGGTCAGCTTGAAGCCCACCACGCGCGGGATCAGCATGGAGACCGGCTGGCCGAGCATCGCGGCCTCGGCCTCGATGCCGCCGACGCCCCAGCCCAGCACGCCCAGGCCGTTGACCATGGTGGTGTGCGAGTCGGTGCCGACGCAGGTGTCCGGGTAGGCCTGGCCGCCCCGGACCATGACGGTGCGGGCCAGGTGCTCGATGTTCACCTGGTGGACGATGCCGGTGCCCGGCGGGACGACCTTGAACTCGTCGAAGGCGGTCTGGCCCCAGCGCAGGAACTGGTAGCGCTCCTTGTTGCGGCCGTACTCGATCTCGACGTTCTGGGTGAACGCGTCCTTGGTGCCGAACTTGTCGGCGATGACGGAGTGGTCGATGACCAGCTCGGCCGGGGCCAGCGGGTTGATCTTGGCCGGGTCGCCGCCCAGCTCCTTGACGGCCTCGCGCATGGTGGCGAGGTCGACCACGCACGGCACGCCGGTGAAGTCCTGCATGATCACGCGGGCCGGGGTGAACTGGATCTCCTGGCTCGGCTGGGCGTTCTCGTCCCAGTTGCCGAGGGCGCGGATGTGGTCGGCGGTGATGTTCGCGCCGTCCTCCGTGCGGAGCAGGTTCTCCAGCAGCACCTTGAGGCTGTACGGCAGCCGCTCGGAACCCTCGACGGCGGAGAGCTTGAAGATCTCGTACGACTCGTCGCCCACCTGCAGCGAGCTGCGGGCGTCGAAGCTGTTCGCGGACACGACTGACTCCTTCTGGGTGCTTCGTGCGATATCCGGCCGCCACGCGGTGGTAAGGTCAGCCTTACTTAGGCTTGCCTTGCCCGCATCGCCGGTGAGCGCCTCTCGGCAAGTATCTTGATGTCGAGATATATCCTAAGCGGCAGTTATCTCGATGTCGAGATAAACCATAGTGCATGCCGTGACTCACTCGCCGTCCGGGCCGCGCCGCTTGCGCTCCAGCCTGATCAGCCAGACCGCTCCCGCCACCACCGCGGCTGCCATCAGCAACACCACCACAAGCTCACCACCGGAACCGCCGGTCGGCGAGGGGGCGATGTCCGCCAGCAGGGTTGTCCTCATACGTTCACCTCCGCTCCATCCGCGCTCCGCTCCGAACCGGCCCGCGCGCCGACGCCGGCGCTGTCGCCGAGGCTGTCGCCGGCGCTGTGGCCGAGGCTTGCGCCGGCACCGAGGCTGTCGCCGGCGCCGAGCACCAGCATCAGCAGCACCGGGAACTCCAGATAGGCGTGGTAACTCGCCAGCGCCGCGTACAGGGACCGGCCCTGCGCGTAGTCCACCGCGAACAGCAGCGCCAGCAGCAGCCCGGCCCCCGCGCCCAGCAGCCACGCCCGCACGCCGCGCAGGGCCGGTACCCGGGCGTCGAAGCGCTCCGCCGCCTCCGGCGCGTACCGGGGCAGGAACCAGACCCAGACCACGTAGTGCATCGTCTGCAGGAAGGCGAACACCGCCAGGAAGCGCAGGCCCACCTCCGGCGTCAGCCAGGCCGGCGGGGTGTAGGCGGCCGCCAGCCGGTCCGTCCATCCGCTCGCCCAGCCGCTCGCCCAGCCGTCGGCGGGCCGGGACAGCAGGCCGTCCAGCAGGCCGCTCAGCAGCAGCGCCGGAACCAGCAGCACCCAGCCGCACTGCACCGCCAGGAACACCGCCCGCCCGCGCGGCAGCCGGCGCGACCACTCGGCCAGGAACAGCAGCGGCACCACGTTGTGCAGGTGCGCCAGCACCACGAAGTGGTACGCGGGGAAGGCCAGCGACGCCGCCCCGGCCCCCAGCAGCAGCACCGCGATCCCCGTCGACAGCCGAGGACGACCGCGCAGCCCGTACCGGCAGGCGGCCGCCAGCAGACCGTACGCGAGCAGGATCTCCGCCGACTGGGACACCCGGGACGGCGGCAGCAGCCGGCACAGCACGATGCCGGTCACCAGCACCAGCAGCAGCCGCAGCAGCGGGCCCGCCAGGACGGCGGCGAACCGGCCCGCGACGTAGCGCAGCTCCAGCACGTTGTGCAGCAGTCCGAAGGTGGCCAGACCCAGCACCGCCAGGCCCGTCGGCGCCCGCAGGGCCAGCGCGAGCGCGAGGACGGCCGACAGTGCGAAGCCCGCCAGCGGGGCGGCGACCTGGCCGGGCGCCGCGCCGGGCGCGGGCCGGACCGGCGGGGCCGGCGGTGCCGGTGCGACCTCGGTGGCCATGCTCCCCTCCCCGTGGCACGATCCCCGCCGTGCCCTACGCCCTCGCCCTGGCCCTGACCCTGCTGGTCGAGGTCCCCGTCTACACCGCCGCGCTCGTCCGGGCCGGCGGCCTGCGCCCCGCCCGGGCCGCCGGTGCCGCCGTCCTGGTCAACCTGGCGACGCACCCGCTGCTCTGGTGGTCCCTGCGGCCGTACTCCGCCGGGCCCGCCGCAGCGTACTGGACCGCCTTCGGGATCGGCGAGGCCGGCGTCTGCCTGGTCGAGGGCGCCCTGCTCGGCCCGCTCACCGGGCTGCGGCTGCGCACCCCGCTCCCCTGGGCCGCCGCCACCACCGCCAACGCCGCCTCGGTGCTCGCCGGGTTCCTGCTCGGGAGCTGATCCGGTTCCACATTCCGTCCCGGCGGCCCGTAACGCGGCCTCCGGACTCAGGCGTCTTACCAGGCACAGGGGGCGCAGACCCCACATCCACGGGGTTCGAGGGGACGGCAGTGACCGGAAAGAAGCGACGGGCGGAGGAGACCGCGGAGTTCGAGGGCTTCGCGTACGGCCGGGGGCAGAGCCTCTTCCGCACGGCCTTGCTGCTGTGCGGCGACTGGCACCTGGCCGAGGACCTCACCCAGGTCACCCTGGCCAAGCTCTACGCCTCCTGGTCCAAGGTCCGGCGCGCCGAGAACCAGGACGCCTACGCCCGCAGCACCCTCGTCCGCACCTACCTCTCCCACCGCCGGCTGCGCCGCACCGGCGAGCGGCCCGCCCTCGGCGAACTGCCGGAAGGCATCGCCCCCGAGGGCGACCCGGCGCTGCGCGTCACCCTGCTCACCGCCCTCGCCGAACTGCCGCCCCGGGACCGGGCCGTGCTCGTCCTGCGCTACTGGGAGGACCGCAGCGTCGACGAGACCGCCGCCGAACTCGGCCTCAGCACCGGGGCGGTGCGCAGCCAGTCGCTGCGCGCCCTCGGACGGCTGCGCGCCGTCCTCGGCCCGGAAGCCGCCGACCAGCTCACCCTGTCCTGAGCCCACGTCACGCACCCGAGAGGAACACCCGCATGAACGAGTCCGACGTGGACGGCCGGAAGCTGTCCGCCACCTTCGAGCGCGCGCTGGACGGGGTCGGGGCCGACCTGGGCCCGCTGGTCGCCGGGGCCGCCGAACGCGGCCGCTCGATCCGGCGCCGACGGCGGACGACCGCGGCCGGCGCGGCCGCGGTCGCGGCCGTCCTGGTCGTCGGCGGCGCCCTCACCCTGCGGCCCGGCGGCGGCAACGCGGCCGTCACCGTCCAGGCACCGACCGCCTCCGCCTCACCGATGCCGAGCCGGGCGTTCCCGCAGTTGCTGCAGAAGTCCGACACCGGCCCCGAACGGCTCGACCCGGGCACCGGCGCCCAGCAGGGCTCGGTCGCCCTCACCGGGCACGCGGCCGTCCTCACCCTCGCCCGGGCCCTGCCCCCGGGAGGACACACCTCCGGGTTCTCCGGCTACTCCGGGGTGGTCGGCTGGACCGAAGCGCCGACCAGGAACGTGGCCGCCCGGGCCACCCTCCTGTACGACGACGGCACCGGCCCGGTCGAGGTCGGCGTCGAGGTCGACGGCGGCATCGGCGCCCTCTACCGGCCCGGCTCCTACCCGCCGGGCCCCGGCCAGGACCCGTACGTCATCGGCTACGACGACGAGTACGACTGCACGAAGACGGTCGCGCCGAACATCCGCTCCTGCTCCGCCACCGTGCTCCCGGACGGCGGCCACCTCAAGCTCACCGAGTCGGTCCTCGACCGCGTGACCACCCGCACCGTCAACCTGCTGCGCCCGGACAACACCCGGGTCATCGTGACCGCCACCAACTCCGTCCCGGTGGCGGACTCCAGGAAGCCCCAGCCGCTCCGGGAGGGACTGCCGCTGAGCCTCGACCAGTTGCAGACCGCCGCGATGGCCGCCGGCTTCCACGAGTGGATCACCCCGGAGGAGGCCGAGCGGGCCGAGGAGGCGGTCCGGCCGTTCCACGACGACACCCCGGGGAAGAACATGCCGTCCGGCACCGGCTCCGGCGCGAACGCGGGTGCCGCCACCGCCGGCCCGACGCCCGGCGGCAAGGGGTGAGCGCCGCCCCGGTACGGTGACCCGAGTTGACGTACGGGGACGGGCAGGGGAACGACCGATGATCGTGGTGGACGCATCCGCGCTGGTACTGGCACTGGCCGACGAGGGTCCGCGCGGGGCCGCCGCCCGGGCCGAACTCGCCTCCGGCGGCGAGTGGTTGGCGCCCGAGCACATCCTGGTCGAGGTGATGCAGTCGCTGCGCGGCCTCTACCTGGCCAAGGAGCTGACCGCCGCACGGGTCGCCGAACTCACCGGCGAACTGGCCGCGGTGGCGATCCGCAAGGTCGAGGTCGCGCCGCTGCTCGGCCGGATCTGGGAGCTCAAGGACAACCTGACCCCGGACGACGCCGCGTACGTCGCGGTGGCCGAACTGCACGGGGTGCCGCTGGTCACCGCCGACCTGCGACTGATGCGGGCCAGCGGGCCGCGCTGCGAGATCCGGGGGATCCGGCGCGAGCCGGCCTGACGGCGAGGGCCGTTGCGGGCGGTGGCGGCTGTTGCGGGCGGTGGCGGCTGTTGCGGGCGGCGGCTGTTGCGGGCGAGTCTCCCGCGCGGGCCGGCGGTGTCCTTCACGGGCCGGCGCCGTTAGCAGGGTGACCGTCGCCCTGCCCCGGAAGGCCCGACCGATGTCCGCTCCGCTCGCCGCCGCCCTGCTGCCGCTGGCCCTGCTCGCCCCCGCCGCCACACCGGCCTCCGCTTCGCCGGCCTCCTCCTCGGCCCCCACGTCGGCGGTCTCCGTGCTGGAGGCCGCCTTCGACCCGGCCACCGCCTTCGTCCCGCCGACCGCCGTCAGCTACGCGGCCGACCTGGTGCCGTACGGCTCGCACGCCCGGGTCGTCACCGACCGCTCGGTGCCCGGGCGGACGGTGCTCACCCTGACGGCCTCCGGGCTCGCCGCCGACCACGAGTTCCCGGTCCACCTGCACACCGGAAGCTGCGGGGCCGACCCGGCCTCCTCGGGCCCGCACTACCAGAACGCGGTCGACCCGGTGCAGCCGTCCATCGACCCCGCGTACGCCAACGAGCACAACGAGCTGCGGCTGCTGCTGCGCACCGACGGCCGGGGCGGGGGCACCGCCACGACCGCGGTGGACTGGCAGCCCCGGCCCGGCGGGGCGCGCTCGCTGGTGCTGCACGCGGGCAGCCCGGCCGGCCCGCGCGCGGCGGGCGACCGGGTGGCCTGCGTCAAGCTGGAGCGCTGACCGGCGGGAGCTCAGGAACCCGGCAGGTCAGGAACCCGGCAGGTCAGGAGCCCGGCAGGTCAGGAACCCGGCAGGTCAGGAACCCGGCAGGTCAGGAACCCGGCAGGTCAGGAGCCCGGCGGCTCAGGAGCCCAGGGTGGCGACCAGGACCGCCTTGATGGTGTGCAGCCGGTTCTCGGCCTGGTCGAAGACGATGGAGTGCGGCGACTCGAACAGCTCGTCGGTGCACTCCAGTTCGGTCATTCCGGTCGCCTCGTACATCTGCCGCCCGACCACCGTGCCGAGGTCGTGGAAGGCCGGCAGGCAGTGCAGGAACTTCACGGCCGGGTTGCCGGTGGCGCGGACGGTGTCCATGGAGACCTGGTAGGGCTTGAGCAGCTCGATCCGCTCGGCCCAGACCTCCTTGGGCTCGCCCATCGAGACCCAGACGTCGGTGTAGAGGAAGTCGGCGCCGGCCACGCCCTCGTCGACGTCCTCGGTCAGGGTGATCCGGGCGCCGGTCGTCTCGGCCAGGGCCTGCGCCGACTTCTGCACGTCCTCGGTCGGCCAGAGGCCGCGCGGGGCGACGATCCGGATGTCCATGCCGAGCAGGGCGCCGGTGACCAGCAGCGAGTTGCCCATGTTGGAGCGGGCGTCGCCGAGGTAGGCGAGCGCGACCTCGGGGAGCGGCTTGACGGTGTGCTCGGTGATGGTGAGCACGTCCGCCAGCATCTGGGTGGGGTGCCACTCGTCGGTCAGGCCGTTCCAGACCGGGACTCCGGCGTGCTCGGCGAGCTCCTCGACGACCTCCTGGCCGTGGCCGCGGTACTCGATGCCGTCGAACATCCGGCCGAGCACTCTGGCGGTGTCCTTGATGGACTCCTTGTGGCCGATCTGCGAGGCCGCCGGGTCCAGGTAGGTGGTGGTGGCGCCCTGGTCGTGGGCGGCGACCTCGAAGGCGCAGCGGGTACGGGTGGAGGTCTTCTCGAAGATCAGCGCGATGTTCTTGCCGCGCAGCCGGGGCTGCTCGGTGCCCGCGTACTTCGCCGCCTTGAGCCCGGCGGCGAGGTCCACCAGGAAGCGGAACTCCTGGGGCGTGAAGTCGAGCTCCTTGAGGAAGTGCCTGTTCCGGAGGTTGAAGGCCATGCCGGGCTCCTGGGGTGACGGGACGAGGGGGGAAGGCTGGCAAGTGTATACGATGTGCCGAATTTCTATACAGAATAGGACGGGCGGAAGGGGAGCCCGGTAAGGACTCCCCTTCTCACCATCCACCGCTACAGCCGCGGGTCGACCGGCTCCGACTCCAGCGCCAGCACGGCGAACACCGGCTCGTGCACCCGCCACAGCGGCTCCCCGGCCGCCAGCCGGTCCAGCGCCTCCAGGCCCAGCGCGTACTCGCGCAGCGCCAGTGAGCGCTTGTGGCCCAACGCCCGCTGGCGCAGCCGGTCCAGGTGCTCGGTGTAGTCCGGGCCGTAGATGATCCGCAGGTACTCCCGGCCGCGGACCTTCACCCCGGGCTGAACCAGCCCGCCCGGCCGGCCCTCCCCGCGCGAGGTCCGCACCAGCGAGGCCAGCGGCTTGACCACCATGCCCTCGCCGCCCGCCCCGGTCAGCTCCTCCCACCAGGCGGTGGCGGCGGCCATCGAGGCCTCGTCCTCGGTGTCCACCAGGATCCGGCCGGTGCGCTGCAGCACGGGCTCCTTCGCCCCGCCCGCACCGTAGGCGCCGCCCGCCCTGTCGGCACCGTCGGCACCCCCGGCGGCCACCAGCTCCCCGGCGGCCACCAGCTCCTCGTCGGCCGCCGCCAGGCGGTCGATCCAGGCCAGGTGCTCGTCGTGCGGGCGCACCGCGAGGTTCGCCCCCTCGGCGGCCAGCAGCTGGAACGGCGCCAGCCGGATGCCGGACAGGCCCTCCGTCGGCCAGCAGTAACGCCGGTACGCCTCGGTGAACGCCCGGGCGTCGGTGGCGCGCTGCCGCTGGCGGTCGGTCAGGGCGGCCAGGTCCAGGCCGCGCCCGGCCGCCCGCTCCAGCGCGGACAGCACCTCCGGCAGGGCGGCACCCGCCGCCGCACCGACCGCCGCGTACTGGCGGCGCAGCAGCTCCACCGCCTTCAGCGACCACGGCATCAGCTCGGCGTCCAGCAGCAGCCAGCCGGTGCCCAGCTCCTCGAACAGCCCGGCGCGCTCGGCGGCCGCCCGCACCCGGCCCAGGACGGCGGCGGTCAGCTCGTCGTCGCCGAGGAAGGCGCGACCGGTACGGGTCCAGATCGCGCCCGGGCCGGCCACGCCGAAGCGGCGTTCCAGCTCGGCCCCGTCCCGGGCGACCAGCAGCACCGCGCGCGAGCCCATGTGCTTCTCCTCGCACACCAGGTGCCGCACTCCGTCCGCGCGGTAGGCGAGGAAGGCCTCCTCCGGGTGCTCCAGGTAGCCGTCCCGGCGGGAGGTCGCGCTCGGCGCCATGGTCGGCGGCAGATAGGCGAGCAGCCGCGGATCCAGCGCGAAGCGGCTCATCACCTCCAGCGCGGCCGCCGCGTTCTCCTCCCGGACGGCGACCCGCCCGTGCAGACCGGTCTCGACGATCCGGCGCCCGGCCACGTCGGCGAGGTCCAGCGGGCGGCCCTCACGGGCGCCCGGCGCGTCGGTGATCATCGGGCGCACCGGGGCGTACCACTCGCGCTCGGCCTCGACGCTCACCAGCTCCCGCTCCGGGTAGCGCAGCGCGGTCAGGCTGCCACCGAAGACGCAGCCGGTGTCCAGGCAGATGGTGTTGTTGACGAAGCTCGCGGTCGGCACCGGAGTGTGGCCGTAGACCACCAGCGCCCGGCCCCGGTACTCCTCGGCCCACGGGTAGCGCACCGGCAGGCCGTACTCGTCGGTCTCGCCGGTGGTCTCCCCGTACAGCGCGTGCGAGCGGACCCGGCCGGAGTTGCGGCCGTGGTACCGCTCCGGCAGGCCGGCGTGGCAGACCACCAGGGCGCCACCGTCCAGCAGGTAGTGGCTGACCAGGCCGCGCATGAACGCGCGCACCTCGGCCCTGAACTCCTCGCTCTCCCCCGCCAGCTGGTCCAGCGACTCCTGCAGACCGTGCGAGACGGTGACCTTCTTGCCGTCCATCGCCCGGCCGAGCTTGTTCTCGTGGTTGCCGGGCACGCAGATCGCGTGACCGGCCGCCACCATGCCCATCACCAGGCGCAGCACGCCCGGGGTGTCGGGGCCGCGGTCGACCAGGTCGCCGACGAAGACGGCGGTACGGCCCGCGGGGTGCTCGGCGTCCACCGGGCGGCCGTGGGCGTCCCGGGTGAGCGCGTAGCCGAGGCGGGTCAGCAGGGTCTCCAGCTCGGAGCGGCAACCGTGGATGTCACCCACGATGTCGAACGGGCCGGAGAGGTGGCGCAGGTCGTTGTAGCGCTTCTCCAGCTCGATCCCGGCCGACGCCACCTCGGCCTCGCCGCGCAGGATGTGCACCTTGCGGAAGCCCTCGCGCTCCAGGCCGCGCAGGGAACGTCGCAGCTCGCGGTTCTGGCGCGGGATGACGTGGGCCGGCAGCTGCCGGTCCGGGCGGGAGCGGTTGCGCTCGGCGCACACCCCCGGCGGGACGTCCAGGACGATCGCGATCGGCAGCACGTCGTGCTCGCGGGCGATCCGGACCAGCTGACGGCGGGCCTCGGGCTGGACGTTGGTGGCGTCCACGACGGTCAGCCGGCCGGCCGCCAGGCGCTTGCCGACGATGTAGTGCAGGAGGTCGAAGGCCTCGGCGGAGGCCGACTGGTCGTTCTCGTCGTCGGCGACCAGGCCGCGGCAGAAGTCGGAGGAGACGACCTGGGTGGGCAGGAAGTGGCGGCGGGCGAAGGTGGACTTGCCCGCGCCGCTGGTGCCGATCAGGACGACGAGGGAGACGTCGGTGACGGGGAGGCGGCGGGGGGTGGTGCTCGCGGTCGTCGCGGCGGCGCCGGTCGCGGCGGGTGCGGCGTCGGCTGCGGTCGCGGCGGTTGCTGCCGGGTCGGTTGCGGTCGGGTCGGCTGCTGTCGGGTCGGCTGCGGCGTCGGTCATCGGGATTCGCCTCCTTCGGGCGTCGTCGTCGGATCGGTGGCGGTCGGCTGGGCGACCGGGCTTTCGGTGGCGGTACGGAACAGGGCGAGCTGCGTCGGCGCGCCGACCTCCTCGTCCTCCGGGCCGACCGGGCGCAGCACCACGGTGTAGCCGTAGGCGGCCGCGACCTTCTCGGCCCAGGCCCGGAACTCGGCGCGGGACCACTCGAAGCGGTGGTCAGCGTGCCGGACCGCGCCCGCCGGAAGGCTCTCCCAGCGCACGTTGTACTCGGCGTTCGGCGTGGTGACCACGACGGCCCGCGGACGGGCGGCGCCGAACACGGCGTACTCCAGGGCGGGCAGCCGCGGCAGGTCCAGGTGCTCGATCACCTCGCACAGCACCGCCGCGTCGAAGCCCTTCAGCCGGGCGTCGGTGTACGTCAGCGCACCCTGCACCAGCGTCACCCGGGCCGCCTGCCGCTCCGGCAGCCGCTCCAGGCGCAGCTTGCGGTTCGCCGCCTGCAACGCCCGGACGGACACGTCCACGCCGAGGATCCCGGTGAACCGGGCGTCCTTGAGCAGCTCGCCGATCAGCTCGCCCTGCCCGCAGCCGAGGTCGGCGACCCGGGCGGCACCGGTCTCGCGCAGGGCCTCGACGATCGCGGTGCGGCGCTGCTCGGCGAGGGACGGCGGGCGGGGCTCCGCCTGCTCGCCGCTCTTCCGGCTGCTCGGCTGACCGCCGTCCTCCTGGCTGCCGTCCTCGCCGGTCTCGTCCCCAGGGCGGTCGTCGACCGCGTTGTCGATCTCCTCGACCTCACGGTCGTCCGCCTCCGCCAGCCGGGCCAGCTCCAGACGCTCCATCGCGGCCCGGGTCAGCGACCAGCGCCGGGCGAGGTAACGACGGGTGATCAGGGCCCGCTCCGGGTGGGCGGCCAGCCAGCCCTCGCCGGCGGCGAGCAGCTTGTCCACCTCGTCCGGGGCGACCCAGTAGTGCTTGGCACCGTCCAGCACCGGCAGCAGCACGTACAGCTGCTGGAGCGCGTCGGCGAGCCGGACGCTCTCGGAGGCGAGCGCGATCCGCACGTACCGGGAGTCGCCCCACTCCGGGAACGCCTCGTCCAGCGGGATCGCCGCCGCCTCGACCCGCCAGCCCAGCGGCTCGAACAACCGGGCCACCATCGCCGCGCCGCCGCCCTCGCCCGCGCCGTTCGCGGGCACGGCGGGCAGCTCGATCCGCAGCGGGCGGGCCTGCCCCGGCAGTTCGGGACGGGCCGGGCAGGCGCCCTTCATCGCGGACCGGAACACCGTCCGCAGCGCCACCGCGAGCAGCGAGGACGCGGCGTACGGGCGGTCGTTGACGTACTGGGCGAGCGCGAAGTCGGGCGAGCCGCCGCGCCCCCTGCCGTCGCCCCGGCCCTTGCGGACCAGCGCGATCGGGTCGACGTCCAGCAGCAGCGCCGCGGTGCAGACCTCGTCCCCCGCCTCGGGGTAGAAGACGTGGGCCTCACCGTGCGACGTCGTGAACCGCTGGACCTTGCCGGGGTGCTTGTGCAGCAGGAACCCGAGATCCGTGGCCGGATTCTCGGCGCTGCCTGTGGTGGAGATCGACATGAACACCCGCCGAAGTATTGACCAGGAACCGGCCCCTGAGCACCGGGTTTTCCCGTCCGGCGCCCCACCGGCCGGGGAAGCCGCCGGGCGTGTCCGCACGGTGGGCGTGTTCGGCAGCGGGGCCCCGCATTGGTTAACGTGCACGATGTGACTGCTGAATCCACCTCGCGCGAATCCACCTCCCCGGCGAACGGCGCCGTGGCCGCCGGTCTGGCCACCATCGCCGCCGACGGCACCGTCCTCGACACCTGGTACCCCGCCCCCGTGCTGGCCGCCGAGCCCGGCCCGGCCGGCACCGTCCGACTGACCGCCGAGCAGGCCGAGGCCGAGCTCGGCGCCGGCGCGGCCGAGGCGCTGCGCGCCGACGCGCGCCGCGGCGTCGAGGTGGTAGCCGTGCGCACCACCATCGCCTCGCTGGACGAGAAGCCGCTCGACACGCACGACGTGTACCTGCGCCTGCACCTGCTCAGCCACCGCCTGGTCAAGCCGCACGGCCAGAACCTGGACGGCATCTTCGGCCTGCTGGCCAATGTCGCCTGGACCAGCATCGGCCCCGTCCCGGTGGACAAGGTCGAGCAGGCCCGCCTCGCCGTGCGCGCCCAGGGCGGCCAGCTGGCCGTCTACGGGATCGACAAGTTCCCGCGGATGACCGACTACGTCGCCCCGACCGGCGTGCGCATCGCCCACGCCGACCGCGTCCGGCTCGGCGCGCACCTGGCCGCCGGCACCACCGTGATGCACGAGGGCTTCGTCAACTTCAACGCCGGCACGCTGGGCACCTCCATGGTCGAGGGCCGGATCAGCGCGGGCGTCGTCGTCGGCGACCACAGCGACATCGGCGGCGGCGCCTCGATCATGGGCACCCTGTCCGGTGGCGGCAAGCAGGTCGTCTCGGTCGGTGAGCGCTGCCTGCTCGGCGCCAACGCGGGCATCGGCATCTCGCTCGGCAGCGACTGCGTGGTCGAGGCCGGCCTCTACGTCACCGCCGGCACCCGGGTCACCACCCCGGACGGCACGGTGGCCAAGGCCGTCGAGCTGTCCGGCCAGGACAACCTGCTGTTCCGCCGCAACTCGCAGACCGGCGCGGTCGAGGTCATCGCCCGCTCCGGCTCCTGGGGCGGCCTGAACGCCGACCTGCACGCCCACAACTGACGTACGGTCACAGGCCGTTGGGCTCCGGGGCCCGGGACGCGCACGCGTCCCGGGCCTTCCCGTGCCGCAGTACCCGCCCGCCCGCCGCTCAAGGCTTGCGGTGACGCCCCGGCGCCTTCTTCGGCCGCTGCGCCCGGTTCGCGGGGCGCAACCGGCCGT
Source organism: Streptomyces sp. 1114.5 (assembly GCF_003635085.1). NCBI lineage: Bacteria > Bacillati > Actinomycetota > Actinomycetes > Kitasatosporales > Streptomycetaceae > Streptomyces > Streptomyces sp. 1114.5. The sequence goes on along the minus strand of NZ_RBXE01000001.1, from coordinate 2,632,704 downwards.
CGCCGTCGATCCCGTGCAGGATCCGCTGCGCGGCGGCGTAGTCCTCGGCCACCGTCTCCGGCAGCCACTGGAAGCCGTCCCACCGCACGATCAGCCTGGGCTCACCCGGCGCCACATGGGCGCCCCGCGGCCGCCCGTCCGCGAGCGGTACGGCCCGCAACTGCCCCACCGGCCGCAGCCGTTGCTCCCGCCTGGCCGCCCACGACGCCAGCGGTTCCTCCTCGTCCATCGCCCCAGTCTGGCCGCCGGACGCCACCGACCGACACCCGCATCACTCGACCGGGGGACGGAGGATCCGGCCCCTCCGCCCGTCTTCCCGTCTCACGGCTCCCTCCTGTCGCACGGGCCCTCTCACACCTCATGAACCGCTCCCGTCCTCCAAGCCTCTCCTTCCTTCCGCCAAGCCCTCCTCCCGCACGAACTGCCCCTCCCTCACGCACTCCTGAGGATCACCAGCCGCTGCGTCGCCCGGGTCATCGCGACGTAGCGGTCGACGGCTCCCTCGATGCCGCCGCCGAAGGCCTCCGGATCGACCAGGACGACCAGGTCGAACTCAAGCCCCTTCGACAGCTCCGGGGTCAGCGATCGGACCCGCGGCCGGGCCCGGAAGTCCGGGGCGCCGATCACGCAGGCGACCCCCTCGGCGTGCTCGGCGAGCCAGCCGTCCAGGACCGCGTCCAGCTCGGCCACGGAACCGTGCCCGACGGGGATCCCGCTGCTGCGGACGGAGGTCGGCACGTTGGCGTCCGGCAGCGCCGCCCGGATGGCGGGCTCGGCCTCGGCCATGACCTCCTCGGGGGTGCGGTAGTTGATGCTCAGCGAGGCCACCGTGGCCCGGTCGAGCCCGATCCGCGCCAGCCGTTCCTGCCAGGACTCGGTGAACCCGTGCCGGGCCTGCGCACGGTCCCCGACGATGGTGAAGCTCCGGGACGGGCAGCGCAGCAGCAGCATCTGCCACTCCGCGTCGGTCAGCTCCTGGGCCTCGTCCACGACGACGTGCGCGAACGGGCCGGCCAGCGGCTCCGGATCGGCGACGGGCAGGGCGGTCTCGTCGACGAGGCTGTCCTGGAGGTCCTTCCCGCGCAGCATCGTCACCGCGCCCTCACCGTCGTCGTCGGCCTGCAGCAGGTCCCCGATGACGTCGGCCATCCGGGCGCGTTCGGCGGCGGCCGCGGCCTCGCGCCGGCGCTGCCGCAGGGCGGCCTCCGGATCGCCGAGCCGCTGCCGGGCCGCGTCCAGCAGCGGCAGGTCGGACACCGTCCAGGCCCGGGGCGCGTGCTCGCGCTGCAGCACGCGGACCTCCTCGGGGGCGAGCCAGGGCGCGCACATCCGCAGGTAGGCGGGCACCGACCAGAGGTCGCCGACCAGGTCGGCCGCTTCGAGCAGCGGCCACGCCCGGTTGAGCGTCTCCACCAGCTCCCGGTCCTGCCGCAGTGACCGGAGGAACAGCTCGGGCGACACCGACTCGTCGTCCTCGTCCAGCTTCTCCAGCAGGATCGTGGCCAGCTCCTCCCAGATCTGTTCACGTGCCTCGTTGTGCGGAGTGCCCGGGTCCGGCGCGTCGAACGCGTCGGCCCAGTCCTGGGCGCTCAGCCAGAGGTCGGCCCAGTGGGTCGTGACCGCCATCCCCTCGGTAGGCGGCTCCTCGTAGAACCGGACGGCCTTCTCGATCGCCTTCACCATGTCGACCGAGGACTTCAGCCGGGCCACCTCCGGGTCGGCCTCGACCCCCGCCTGTGCTCCCTCGGCGACGAGGTCCCGCACGGTGCAGGTCCGCACGCCCTCCTCGCCGAGGCTGGGCAGGACGTCGGCGACGTAGGCCAGGTACGGCTGGTGCGGTCCGACGAACAGCACGCCGCCCCGCCGGTGGCCGAGCCGCGGATCGGAGTAGAGCAGGTACGCGGAGCGGTGCAGCGCGACGACCGTCTTCCCGGTGCCGGGGCCGCCGTCGACCACCAGGGCGCCCCGGGATCCGGCCCGGATGATCGCGTCCTGGTCGGCCTGGATGGTGGCCAGCACGTCCCGCATCCGGGCCGACCGGTTGCTCCCCAGGCCGGCGATGAACGCGGACTGGTCGTCCAGCGCGGCATGCCCCTCCAACGCCTCGGCGGCGAACACCTCGTCCCAGTAGTCGCCGATCCGGCCGCCGGTCCAGCGGTACCTGCGGCGGCTCACCAGGCCCATCGGGTCGGCGTGGGTCGCCGCGAAGAACGGCTCGGCCGCGGGCGAGCGCCAGTCGACCAGCAGCCGGCGCCCCTCGCTGTCGGTGAGGCCGAGCCGCCCGATGTACACCGGCTCGGGGTCGTCCGCGCCGACGACGTGCCCGAGGCACAGGTCCAGACCGAAGCGACGCAGGGCGCGCAGGCGACCGGTCAGCTTGTGGACCTCGATGTCCCGGTCCATCGCCTCCCGGCCGGCACCGCCCGGTGCCCGGCGCAGGGCGTCGAGGCGGTCGGACAGCTCGGCGATCGTCTGCGCCAGGCTCGCCTCGACGGCCGCGAAGTGCCGCTCGTCGCGGCCGATCAGTGTCGGGTCGGCCTTGGCGGAGAGGCGGTCGGGAAGGTCGAACGCGCTGGTGGTGAGGGGGTTCATGGCATCAGCTCCGATCTGAGGCCTGTGATTGTGCGCCAGCGCAGGGGCCTTGCCGCAAGACCCCCCGTGCGCTATACGTTGAGAGTGGCAAGGGGTGGGTTCTCCCTCTTCCGCTTCCTCCTTCCGCCTTCGGCTTCCTCCTTCGGCTTCCTCCTTCGGCTTCTTCTATTCGCGCTCCTTTCGCGCCTAGCCCAGGCCGTGCCGCGGCGGCAACCCCGGCTCACCCGTGAGGCTTACGGCGCACCGGAGACGGACCGCATCGAGTGGTGCCCGGTGACGGCCGCCGGAGCGGTTCGTTGGGTGCTGCGGCGGGCTCTGGTGCCCCGGCCGGGCCGGACAGGTGCCGCCCCGCCGCGCGGCCGGGCCACCGTCGGCCGCTTCACACCGCACCACCGAGTCGAAGAGGTCCCGTCATGTCCGAACCATCTGCCACGCCGCAGCTCCCGAGCAGCCCGACGGGCTCGGCCGTCGGCACCTCGGCCGGACCCGTCACTCCCAAGAGCCTGCTGGAGCAGATGCAGGAGCTGCTCGCCTCGGTCACCGCGGACCTCGCCGAGCTGCGGTCCTCCGGCGCCCGGGACACCGGACCCGCCGCCTACCCGACCGCCACGGACACCTCCGAGGCCCCGGCCGCGCCGGGCACCAGGTAGCCAGGTGCCCGCTGCCGAACCGTCGGCCCGCCCCCGCCGGGCGGGCCGCCGTCGTCCGGCGGGCGATCCTCACCCGACAGTCCGGCTTCTCCCGTCGGACCGCCGTTGAGCGAACCACCGATCGCCTGACCGCCGTTCACCGGAGCCTCGTTCGCCGCCCCACCATCCGCCGCCCCACCATCCGGCGGTCCGAGCCGGACGACGAGTAACGGCGCACCGCAGCCCGCCCGTTCGGGCTCCGCCCCGCCCAGCGCCGCCGGTTCCGCGCCTTCGAGCCGACCCGCCGCCTCCCGCAGTCGCCCCGTCAGATCCTTGCACTCCGACACCGCGTCGACACCGTCGATGCACGTCCAGTAGAGGCTCTCGGTGTCCGCCCCGCAGGCCAGCACCACCAGCGTCTCGCCGACGTCCTGCAGCAGCCCGTCCAGCGCCCCCAGGGCCGGTTCCGCCTCCCCGAGGTCGGTGAGCCGCGCGGCCCGGCCGCCGCTCACCAGGGCGGCGCGGACGACGGAGCGGTCCAGGCAGAGCGCCGCGTGCGCCCCGGCCTCGGAGAGCTGCTGGCCCAGCCCGGTGAGCTCCTCGTCCTCCGACTCGGCCAGCCGGGCGCCGACCGCCTCCGTGAGCAGCGCGGCCTGCCGCGCCTCGGCCAGCACATCGGGTACGTGCCTGGCCTCGGCCAGGGCGTGCCTGGCCGTCTTGATCAGTCGCAGCGCCTCCATGGCCACCGCTCCTCTCGCTCGCCGTCACCGTCGACCCGGGCCGCCGGGGAAGCGGCCCTGTGGTCACGGCGAAAGCGTGCGAGGAAGAGCGCGAGCGTGCATCCGCCTTGTCAGAAGCTGTGGACAAGTCGGGGGTTGTGGATAACTTCTGTCCCTCACAAGGGTTGGTCGCCCACGTCCGAGTTGACGTCGCCCCCGTCCGGCACCGGAAAGCGGTGCTCGTTCCGCTCGATCTTCGCCGCAAGCGCTTCCAGTGGGTCCACCCCGACCGCGGTGCAGAACTGCAGCAGGTACGCCAGCACGTCCGCGACCTCGTCGCGCACCCGGTGCGCACGTTCGGGGTCGGACATCACCGCGGCCGCCTGCTCGGGCGTCAGCCACTGGAAGATCTCCAGCAGCTCCCCCGCCTCCACGCTCAACGCCGCCGCCAGGTTCTTCGACGTGTGGAAGGGCTCCCACCGTCGCGCCGCCGCGAAGTCCACCAACCGCTGCCGCAGGGCCTCCAGGGTCGGCTCCCCGGCCCCCGTCACTCGTTCGCTCACCCCTCCAGGTCTACCGCATCGCCGTCCACCGCCGACCCGGACCCCTCCGCCACCGGCTCCCCCACCGACCGCTCCCCCATCGGCCGCGCCGCCTCCGCAGCCCCGCCGCCCCCGCCGGCCCCCTCCCCGCGCCCGCCCTGGGCCGGCACCCGCGCCGCCTCCGGCCGCAGCACGGTGAAGCCCGAGCCGGGATCCCGCCGGCACTCGACCACCACCGCCCCGCCCGACCGCAGGTCCCCCGCGCCCAGCGCCTCCCGCGCCGCCGCCGGCTCCTGCAGCGTGGCCGCCACCCGCAGCTGGCCGCGCTCGGCCATGTCCCGCGCCAGCCGCAGCAGCGAGGCGGTCTGCTCGACGGAGAGCCCGGCTCCCAGGTCCTCGGCCAGCACGGTGAGCTGCCGGTGCGCCCACGGCACCTCGGCGGCCACGTCCAGGTCGAGCACCCCGGCCCCGGTCAGCAGCACCGCGGCGAACGCAAGGTGGCGCAGCATGCCGTCGGAGGCCTGGTCGGCACCGGTGCGCCCGAGGACGCCCTCGTCGAAGACGGCCAGGACGCGCCGTACTCCCTCGCTCTCCCGCTCGGCCACGGCGAGCCCGAGCAGCGGGTGCGGCGCGGCGGACTGGACGACGCGCAGCAGCTGCCCGTACCGCCGGGGGCACTCGTTGCTCAACCGGTCGATGACGGCGGAGATGTTGGCGGCGTTGCCGCGCAGCCGGGCCTGCGGGTCGGCCCGGGCCCAGTCGCGCATCAGGGCGGGGACGGGGTGCAGCGGGAAGACCTCGCGCAGCGCGGTGAGCAGGTCCTCGGCGGCGGCCAGGACCAGGCACTCGCCGGCCGAGGAGCCCGCGACCCGCAGCGGCAGCTGCGCGGTGATCATGGTGCCGCTGGGGAACGGCGCCCGGATGTCGCCCTGACGGGTGTCGTTGTGCCAGCAGACGTTGACCCGGTGGTTGCGGACGTCCTGCTCGCCGGTGTCGACGAGGGTGCGGCCGTCGAGGGTGAGCGTTTCCCGGGCGATCCGGACCGGGCCGTCGGTGCGGATCACGATGTCGAGCCGGATCCGGCCGTGCGGGGAGCGGACGGTGCAGCCGAGGATGATCGCGTCCCGCCCGTGCGGGACGCACCCGGCCAGCCCGCCCCGCACGGGTACGGCGAGCGGGCCGGTGCGGTCGGGCAGGCCGTCCAGCGAGTCGGTGATCTCCTCGCCGAGGGCGAGCCGGGACAGCACCGCCAGCGCGTCCAGGGCGTTGGACTTGCCCACCCCGGCGGGCCCGTACAGCACGGTGAGGGGCGCGAGGGGCAGGACCGCGCGCCGGTAGGACTTGAACGAGGTGAGCCGGAGCTCCTCGACGGTGGGACGCGGCACGGGCGGCCGCTCGGAGCCCGGGGCGTCCGGTCGCAGGTGGGCGGGCCCGGCAGGCCTGGTGGCGTCGCGGTTCACCCGACGGACGTTAGCCGCAGGCCGACGGGCGGAAACGTGCCTGCACGGCAGATTCATCCCAACGAGGCGCCCCACCCCGATCGCGCTGACCAGCCGCGCTGACCGGTCCTGCCGACCAGTCGCCGGCAGACCACCCGTCCCGAACGGCGGCGGGGCGGCGGCGGGGCGCACTCAGCGCCGGTACGCGGCCACCGTCACCGAGGCGGTCACCTCGACCGGCTCCGGCAGCGCCGCGAGCGCGGCACCGAGCCGTTCCGGGTCGGTGTGCCACGCGCTCGGCCCCATGCCGACGACGGTCCGCACGTCCTGCGGGCCGAGCCGCAGGGTGAACTCGACCTCCCGCCGCTCCCCGGGCGTCAGGTACGGCCCGAGCTTCTCGTCGATCCTCCGCTGCTTCTCCTCGTCCACCGACAACAGCCCCAGCGCGTCCACGAGTTCGCCCAGGTGCCGGGCGGTCGGCGAGACCAGCAGCAGCGTCCCGCCCGGGCGCAGCGCCCGGCGGATCTCGGGCCCGTTGCGCGGGGCGAAGACGTTGAGCATCAGCTCGGCGGAGGCGTCGCGCAGCGGCAGCGGACGCCAGGCGTCGCAGACGACGGCGCCGATCCGCGGGTGCGCCTTGGCGGCGCGGCGCAGCGCGTACTTGGAGATGTCGAGGGCGGCGCCGACGCTGCCGGGCAGGGCGTCGAGCACGTGGGCCAGGTAGTGGCCGGTGCCGGCACCGAGGTCGGCGACCAGACCGTCGTTCCCGGCTCCGAACTCCGCCTCGTACCCGCCCGCGAGCGCCGACGCGGCCGCCTCGGCAAGGGCGTCCGCGATGGGCCGGTAGTGCCCGGCCGCGAGGAAGTCCGCCCGGGCGGCGACCATCTCCGCGGTGTCCCCGGTCCCGGTGTGCGCGTCGCCGGCGAGGAGGCTGACGTACCCCTGTTTGGCGACGTCGAAGCTGTGCCCGGCGGGGCAGCGCAGACTGCGGTCGTGCCGGGTGAGGTCCTGCATGCAGAGCGGGCAGGCCAGGTAGCGCTCGATGTCCTGCAGCAACGTTCCGTCTTCTCTCGCCGTACGCCCCGGCCGGTCGGGGGCGCCAGCCAGCCTAACGACCCGGCCCGCCCGACCGCGCGAACGGCCCGACACCCTGCCCCGCGCCCTGCCCGACAACCCGCCCGACAACCCGCCCGACACGGTGCCCGACACCCCGCTCCGCCGCGACCCGCAGCGCGAGCGCGGCCAGCGCCTCGGGCGCGCCCGGCCGGCCGCGGACCCCGGGGAAGGCGTTGACGTCCACGATGACGGGCTCGGCCGGCCCGTCGAGCAGGTCGACCCCGTACACGTCGAGCCCGAAGACCTCGCCGACGCGCAGCGCGAGCTCGGCGCGCCCCGGCGGCGGCTCCCAGTCCTCCGCCTGCCCCGACGTCTCCGTTCCGGTGGCGAGTTCGGACCGCCGCCGGGCGGAGAACACCTGGCCGTCGATGACCCACAGCTTCTGGTCCCAGCCGGTCCCCGGGACGAACGGCTGGGTGACGACGGGCTCTTCGGGCCAGTGCTCGGCGAGTTCGCGCAGCCGGGCCGGGCCGTCGACCCGGGCGACCAGGTCGTGCCGCCGGCTGTGCCGGCTCTTGACCACGAACGGGTAGGCGGGGTCGGCGAGTTCGCCCAAGCGCCCGCCGTCCACCGTCTCCGCGAACGGCAGCCCGGCGGCCCGCGCGAGCTCGGCCATCCGCACCCGGTCCTGACAGAGCTCCGTGGCCGCCGCCGAGTTGACCACCGGCACGCCCTGACGCTCCAACTCCGCTGCCAGCACCAGTGCTTGGGGCGTACGCGCCTTGAGCAGGCAGGCGTCCGGGAGTTCGCCCGCCGGTCCCGCAGGCGGAACGGCCACCACCTCGTGGCCCCGCCGCACCAGCAGCGCAGCCGCAGCCGCCAGCACCGGGTGCCCCGGGTTCCCGGAGATCAGCCCGATCCTCACAGCAACTCCCCTTCGCCAAAACCGAGTCGGCCGTAGCGTTCCCCACCCGCGGGCACCAGCTCGGCGGTGGGCTCGCCGGGCACCGACACGGCCGTCCCGGTGCGCGCGAGTCGCAGCACCGCCCGGGCGACCCGGGCCACGGCGTCCGGCACCTGCCGGAAGCTCGGGAAGTCGTTGACGTCGACCACCACCGGCCCGTCCGGTCCGAGCAGCACGTCGACCCCGTACAGGTCCAGCCCGTACACCTCGCCGACCTGCGCCACGATCCGCGCGACGCTCCCCGGCAGCGGCACCTGCCGCTCCCGGACGCCCTGCCCGGGGTGCAGCGGGGAGGAACGTTCCGTCGCGAACAGCTCCCCGTCGACGCAGTACACCTTGAGGTCGGTGCCGGAGTTCGGCACGTACGGCTGCGCGATCAGCAGCCCCTCCCCGGCCAGCTCCGGCCCGACCTCCAGCAGGTGCTCCGGCCCGTGCACCAGCCGCACGGCGCGCCCGGAGCTGCCGTCGGCGGGCTTGACCACCAGCGGGTACTCGGCGGCCGGGATCTCCGCGAGCCGCTCCCAGCGCGCGGCGGCGTAGGTGACCGGGACGGGCAGACCGCGGGTGCGGCCGATCACCGCGGCGAGCGCCTTGTCCCGGACGCCCCGGATCGAGCGCACGTCGTTCACCGTGGTGAGCCCCACGGCGGCGGCCGCCTCCAGCAGGGTCAGCCCGGGCCCGCCGGAGACGGTCTTGAGCACCCAGGCGTCGTGGCTGCCGCCGCGGACCGCCTCGGAGATCGCCAGCAGCGAGTCCCCGGGGCGCAGCACGTCCACCCGGTGCCCCCAGGCAGTGAGTTGACGTGCCACGTCGAGCGGCATGCCGTCGTGCCGGTAGTGTTCCTCCACCAGAAAGCAGAGCCTCATGGGCCTGTCTTCCCCCTTGCCTCGCCGAGTGCAGACGTCCGCCGTCCCCCTCGGCAGAGCTGTAAAGGCATCAGCATGCACGCTGTGTGCGCACAAGATCGCTGCGAGCCGGTAAGCGTTCGGCAACAATCACCGCTCCCAGGGCGCCCGACGTCCCCGCCCGCGCCGCGCACAAACCGGTGGCGGCCCGCCCGCGCCCCTGCTTGGATGCACGCCGTGACTTCTGTTGATCATGCATCCGACCGCCCCCTGCTCGACGAGATCGAGCGCTACTACGACGCCGCACCGCGCAGCGCCGCCCACGCCGAGGACTTCGGCCCGCTGACCCTCTTCGTCCGCAAGAGCGCCACCGGCTGGCACTACTACGCCCGCCCGACACTCGGCCACGACGGCCCGGCCGCCACCGCCGAGGACGTCCACCGGGTGCTGGAGCGGCAGCGGGAGCTGGCTGCGCCGGAGGCCTTCGAGTGGGTCGCCGAGCAGAACCCCGAGCTGCGCGCGGCGGTCGAGGCGGCGGGCCTGACGGTGCACGAGCACCCGCTGCTGGTGCTGGGCCCGCAGGACGAGCCGGCCCCCGCGCCCACGCTGCCGGACCGGATGGCCGTGCGGGTGCTGGCCCCGGACGCGCCCGAGCTGGCGGAGGCGGTGGCCGTCCCGCACGTGGCCTTCGGCGCCCCGGGCACCGCCATCGGCGCGGCCGGTGCGGCCGAGCTGGCCCGGAGCGTGGCGACGCTGACGGCCGACGGCGGGGTGGCGCGGGTCGCTCAGCGGATCGTCGACGGCAACAGCGTGCTGGCCGCCGCCCTGGACGGCGACGCGGTGCAGTGCGCGGGCCAGTACATCCCGGTGGGCCCGGTCGGCGAGGTGGTCGGCGTGGGCACCCTGCCCACCGCCCGCCGACGCGGCCTGGGCCTCGCCGTCACGGCGGCCCTGGTCGAGCACGCCCGCGCCAACGGCGTACGGACGGTCTTCCTGTCCGCCGCCGACGAGGCCGTCGCCCGGATCTACCGCCGGGCCGGCTTCCGCCCGTTCGCGACGGCCCTGATCGCGGAGTCCGCCGCACCCCAGCCGTAACGGCAAACCTCGGCCCTGGCCGCAGCCACGACAGCACGACAGCACGACAGCACGACAAAACGAGCCCCGACGGGGACGACGGTCAGTCGTCGTCCTCGTCCTCGTCGTCCGCCCCGCTGACGCCCTCCCCCTCGGCCTCGTCCACCACCCACGCCGCCAGCCGCTCGGCGACGCCGGACACCCCGAGCCGCCCCTCGCGGATGGCCCGGGAGAGGCTGCGCACCTCGCGGGCGGTGGTGGCGACGGTGCAGCCGCTGGCGACGAGGTAGGCGTACGCGACGGCGGTCGCGAAGAGCTCGTTGGTCTTCTCCAGGGCCGGCACCCGGATCAGCTGGTGCATCAGGGCGGCGGCGCGGTCCTGCGGTTCGGGGTAGACGGCGATGTCGAATATCTCGGCATGGTGCCGGGTGACGGCCGCGAGCAGCGAGCCGTAGTCGGTGACCTGCGGATCACCGGGCGTGTACTGCTCGGCGGTCATGAGCAGCCACGAGAGGTCGACCTCCAGTTTCAACGGCGCACGTCCTGGAGGTCGCCCGGCTCCCCGAACTCGGCGAGGAACGCCGTCTCGTACTCCTTCATGAACTGCGCGGCCGCGTCGACGAAGGCCCGCCCGGACTCGCCGATGTCCTGCTGGACCAGGCGCTCGATGTACTGGTTCATGCTGATCCCCTGCTGCTCGGCCCGTTCCCGGGCGATCTCCGCGGTCGTGGCGTCCACGCGGACGTTCAGCTGCTTCTTGGCCATACCCGTCAAGCTAGCGCCGAAGTGCTAGCACAACAAGGGCGCACTCACACCGCCCGCACACCTGCCGCACGCCCCCACGCAACCTCCCCGTCACCGAAGCCCTCACCGATGCCGCACCGAAGCGCTCACCGACGCCGTCACCTGCCCCGCTCCGGGCCGCCCATCACCCATACCCGCCCACCGCCGCCCCACCCCCGCCAGGACGAGCGAGACTTGAAGAGTCCTTCACCATCCGGGACTCTGAACTCCCCTGAGCGTTCCACTGAGCGGCACCGACCGGTGCGGAGGCCGGCAATGACAGCCATGTTCGACCAGGAGCTGCACGAGCAGCTCGCCCAGGCCCGACGGGACCTCGCGGCGGCGCGGGCCGAAGGGGACGCCGACGGCGTCCAGGCGTACGAGGGCCGGATCGCCTCGCTCCTCCGGCTCGCCGCCCAGCACGGGATCGACCTGCCGCACAGCGCCGACGAGGAGGAACACAACGACTGACCGCTCCTCGAACACCACGGAGGCGGCACCCGAACGGGTGCCGCCTCCGTCATCAGCCGGCCGGCGCCTCGACGCGGCAGCAGATCAGCGCCTCGACCGACGCCGAGGATCACTCCCCGACCGGCTCCAGGATCGCCACGCACTCGAAGTGGTGCGTCATCGGGAACAGGTCGAAGGCCCGCAGCGAAACCGGCCGGTAGCCGCCCTCCCGGAAGAACTTCAGGTCCCGGGCGAGCGCCGCCGGGTCGCACGCCACGTACGCGATCCGGCGCGCCTCCAGGCCGACCAGGTGCGCGACGGTCTCGCGCCCGGCGCCCGCGCGCGGCGGGTCCAGGACGATCAGGTCGGTGGCGGTGATGCCGGTACGCGGCAGCAGCGTCTCGACCCGGTCGCACTCGATCCGGACGTTGTCCAGCGCGGCCAGGTTGTGCCGGGCGTCGACCACGGCCTGCTTGGCCGACTCGATGCCGAGCACCGCGCCGTCCTCGCCGACCCGGTCGGCCAGCGCACCCGCGAAGAGGCCGACACCGCAGTACAGGTCGAGCGCGTTCTCGCCCCACTGCGGGTCCAGACCGTCCAGCACGGCGTCGACCAGGGTGTCCGGCGCCTCCGGGTGGATCTGCCAGAAGCCGCCGTTGCTGACCCGCCAGGTGCGCCCGGCCGCCCGCTCGCGGACGAAGGAGCGTCCGTGCACCTTGTGGATGTTGTCCTGCTCGTCGATCCGGGCGATCGACACCGGCTTGTCCAGCTCGACCAGCGGCAGCTGGGCGCCGGGCCGCGGGGTGAGCACCACCTGGCGGTCCGAGGAGCCGCTCGCGGCGATCACCTCGACCGAGGCGACGCCCGGCCAGTCGCGGGCCTCGATGCCCAGCTCGGTGACGCCCTCGGCGGCGATCAGGCAGCGGTCGATCGGCTGCACCTCGTGCGAGCGGTGCTTGCGCAGGCCGACCTTCCCGGTCTCCGGGTCCACCGCGTACTGGACCCGGGTGCGCCAGGCCGGCACCTGCCCGGCCGGGAGCTTGCCGCCGACCGGCTCGACGCTGCCGTCCCAGCCTGCCTCGGCCGGGGTGAGCCCGGCCAGCTTCGCCAGCTGCTCGGTCAGCACCGCCGCCTTGAGCTTGCGCTGCCCGCCCGGGGTGACGTGCTGCCAGTCGCAGCCGCCGCACTTGCCCGGGCCGGCGAACGGGCACGGCGCCTCGATCCGCTCCTTGGCGGGCTCCAGCACCTCCACCGCGTCGGCCCGCAGGAACCGCGAGGTGGTGGTGCCCTCGGTCACCAGGGCGACGACCTTCTCGCCGGGCAGCGCGTGCCGCACGAACAGCACCCGCCCCTCGTACCGGGCCACGCAGTGCCCGCCGCCGTGCGCGACCGGGCCGACCTCGACCTCGTAGCGCTGCCCGGCCAGCGGTTCGCCGGACGGCGTCTCGGGCCGCGGCGCCCGCGCGCCGGCGGTGCGCAGCGCCTTGGGCGGCCGCACCGCCTGCTTGCGCGGCGCCTTCCGAGCCCCACCGGGCGCCCCGGAGGCCCCGGAGGCCCCGTCGGCACCCTTCCCAGCGCCCTTCCCGGCAGCGCCCTTCGCAGCACCCTTACCGGCAGCACCCTTGGCGCCGCCTCGGCCCGAGCCGCCCTGGCCCGCACCGCCCTGGCCAGGCGTGCGGCCCTCCGACGGCACCTGCTCCCCCGGCACGATCGGCGCGGTGCGCGCGGTGAGGCCGTCGCGGTCGGTGGCCTCCGGACGGGCCGGACGACCCCAGCGCGGCCGGGACACCTGCCCGGGCTGGGAGCCGCCCCGGCGGGCGCCCTTGCCGGAGGAGGAGCCCGAGGAGCGGGGCGGAGTGTTGCGGGTCACGAGGAGGAGTCCTTGCTGCGGTCGGAGGTGGCACCGGCACTCGTGCCGATGGCGACGGAATCCTTCGACTGTACGGCCTTCGGCGCCCGCGGCTCGCCACGCCGGACGGCGCCCGGCGCCGACCAGGCCTTCTGCGGCTTGCGCCGCTCGGAGGACTCCAGCTGCCAGGGCACCGAAGTGACCATCACACCGGGCTTGAACAGCAGCCGCCCCTTGAGCCGCAGCGCGCTCTGGTTGTGCAGCAGGTGCTCGTACCAGTGCCCGACCACGTACTCGGGGATGTAGACCGAGACCACGTCGCGGGGGCTGTCGCGGCGCAGGTTCTTCACGTAGTCCAGGACCGGCCCGGTGATCTCGCGGAACGGCGAGTCCAGCACCTTGAGCGGCACCTCGATGCCGCGCTCGTCCCACTCCTGCCGCAGCGCCACCGTGTCGGCCGGGTCGACGTTGACCGTGACCGCCTCCAGGGTGTGGGCGCGGGCCAGCCTGGCGTACGCGAGGGCGCGCAGCGCCGGCTTGTGCAGCTTGGAGACCAGCACGATGGCGTGCACCCGGGTGGGCAGCACCACGTCGTCCGGCTCCTCGGCGGCGATGAGCTCGTCGGAGACCCGGTCGTAGTGGCGGCGGATGCCCTTCATCATCACGAACAGCACGACCATCGCGGCGATCGCGATCCAGGCGTGGCTGATCTTGGTGACCAGGACGACGATCAGCACGGCCATGGTCATCACCAGGCCGAAGGTGTTGATCGCCCGGCTGCGCTGCATGTGGCGGCGCTTGGCCGGGTCGGTCTCGCTGCGCAGCAGTCGGGTCCAGTGCCGGATCATGCCGGACTGGCTCATGTTGAAGGACACGAAGACGCCGACGATGTAGAGCTGGATCAGCCGGTTGGGGTCGGCGTCGAAGGCGATGATGAACAGGATCGCGGCGATCGCCAGCAGGATGATGCCGTTGGAGAACGCCAGCCGGTCGCCGCGGGTGTGCAGCTGGCGCGGCAGGTAGCGGTCCTGGGCCAGGATCGAGCCGAGCACCGGGAAGCCGTTGAAGGCGGTGTTGGCGGCCAGCACCAGGATCAGGCCGGTCACGGCGGCGACGAAGTAGAAGCCGGGCGTGAAGTTGCTGAACACGGCCTCGCTGATCTGGGCCAGCGCGGTCTTCTGGTGGTAGCCGGCGGAGACGCCGCCGAGCTGTTCGGCCGGGTTCTCGGCCATCTGGACACCGGTCAGGCGGGCCAGCCAGATGATGCCCATGAACATCACGACGGCGATGCTCGCCATCATCAGCAGCGTGGTGGCGGCGTTCTTGCTCTTGGGCTTGCGGAAGGCCGGCACGCCGTTGGAGATCGCCTCCACGCCGGTGAGCGCGGCGCAGCCGGAGGAGAACGACTTGAGCAGCAGGAACACCAGGGCGATCCCGCCCAGCGAGGCGTTGCCGGGGGTGGCTTCGAGCGTGAATCCGGAGCTCTCGGCGGGCATGTCCTGGCCGAGCAGGAAGTGGCGGACGAACCCGTAGCCGACCATCCCGATCACGCCGATCATGAAGGCGTAGGTGGGGATGGCGAAGGCGGTCCCGGATTCGCGCACTCCGCGCAGGTTCATCCCCATCAGCAGGATGACCACGATCACCGACACGGTCAGTTCGTGGCCGCGTAGCGCGGGGACGGCGGACACCACGTTGGCGACGCCCGAGGTGGTCGACACGGCCACGGTGAGCACGTAGTCGACCATCAGCGCGCTGGCGACCACCAGACCGGCGGCCGGCCCGTGGTTGACGGTCGCGACCTCGTAGTCGCCGCCACCGCTGGGGTAGGCGTGCACGTTCTGTCGGTACGAGGCGACCACGGCGAGCATCACGACCGCGACGACGACGCCGATCTGCCAGGAGAAGTGGATCGCCGAAGCGCCCGCGACGGACAGGGTGAGCAGGATTTCCTCGGGGGCGTACGCGACCGAGGAGAGCGCGTCCGAGGCGAAGACGGGCAGCGCGATCCGCTTGGGGAGAAGCGTTTCGCCCAGCTTGTCGCTGCGCAGCGCGCGCCCGATCAGGATGCGTTTCGGAAGGTCTTTCGGCATAGGCACGTTAAGGAATCGTAGGGGCTCCCCGGACAAGGCTCCGCCGTTTGTCCCCCCCTTCGTCGCGACTGCGTTCTATGGACCGGCTAGCGTGTCGGATACGAGTCGGCGGGCAACACTCGGATTGCCAGGTGTTGCCGGGGCCGGCGCCCCACGAGAACGCTCGTCCCGGACAGCCGGGCGGGAAAGGGAGATGAACGGTGTTTGCGCAGGTCAGTACCCCAACGGAACGGGTGAGGTAGCACCGGTGCACATCGTCATCATGGGCTGCGGCCGCGTGGGCTCCGCCCTCGCCAGAGCGCTTGAGAAACAGGGCCACTCGGTGGCCGTGGTCGACCAGGACCCGACCGCGTTCCGCCGGCTGGGCGCCGGATTCAACGGGCGCCGGGTGACGGGCGTGGGCTTCGACCAGGACACCCTGCGCGAGGCGGGCATCGAGGAGGCCGGCGCGTTCGCCGCCGTCTCCAGCGGTGACAACTCCAACATCATCGCCGCGCGGGTGGCCCGGGAGAACTTCGGCGTCGAGAACGTCGCCGCCCGGATCTACGACCCCCGCCGCGCCGAGGTCTACCAGCGCCTGGGCATCCCGACCGTCGCCACGGTCCGCTGGACCGCCGACCAGATGCTGCGCCGGCTGCTGCCGAGCGGCGCCGAGCCGCTGTGGCAGGACCCGAGCGGTGCCGTCCAGCTGGCCGAGGTCGCGTACGACCCGCGCTGGGTCGGCCACAAGATCAGCGAGCTGGAGGAGGCCTCCGGCACCCGGGTGGCGTTCGTCACCCGGCTCGGCGAGGGCGTCCTGCCCGCGCCGCAGATGGTGGTGCAGGAGGGCGACCTGGTGCACGTGATGCTGCGCCGGGCCGACCTGACGGCCGTCGAGGCCGCGTTCGCGCAGGGGCCGAAGGAGGAGGGTCACTGATGCGGGTCGCCATTGCCGGGGCCGGTGCCGTGGGCCGCTCGATCGCGGGCGAGCTGCTGGAGAACGGCCACGAGGTCCTGCTGATAGACAAGAACCCCAACTCCATCTCGGTGGAGCGGGTCCCCATGGCGGAGTGGCTGCTGGCCGACGCCTGCGAGATCACCTCGCTGGACGAGGCAGCGCTGCAGCGCTGCCACGTGGTGATCGCCGCGACCGGCGACGACAAGGTCAACCTGGTCGTCTCGCTGCTCGCCAAGACCGAGTACGCCGTGCCGCGGGTGGTCGCCCGGGTGAACAACCCCAAGAACGAGTGGCTCTTCAACGAGTCCTGGGGCGTGGACGTGGCCGTGTCCACGCCGCGCCTGATGTCCGCCCTGGTCGAGGAGGCGGTCAGCGTCGGCGACCTGGTCCGCCTGATGCGCTTCAGCCAGGGCAACGCCAACCTGGTCGAGCTGACCCTGGCCTCCGACACCGAACTGGTCGGCACCCGGGTCGGCGACGTGGCTTGGCCGCAGGACACCGCGCTGGTGACGATCATCCGCGAGGGCCGGGTGCTGGTGCCGGGCAAGGACGACACCCTGGAGGGCGGCGACGAGCTGCTCTTCGTCGCCGCCCAGGAGCGCGAGGAGGAGCTGGAGGAGCTGCTGTCGGCCACCTCCGGCGCCCAGTAGGCCCCGGCGAGGCATGGCGAAGGGCCCGCACCCATCGGGGTGCGGGCCCTTCGCCGTACGCGCTCCGGTCATCCCGGCCGTACGCACTCCGGTCGTCCCGGCCGTACGTGCTCCGGTCGTCCCGGCCGTACGTGCTCCGGTCGTCCCGGCGGAGGCGGCTACTTGGCCGGCTCCTCCTCGTCCTCGTCCTCGTCCAGCTGCGCCTTGATCGGCGGCGGCGCCTTCAGCAGGATCTGCCAGGTGACGTACATCGCCAGCAGCAGCGGCGGGATCCCCAGGGCGATCTTCAGCCAGCCCAGCAGGTTGACGTTGTGGGTGAAGTACAGCGGGAAGAGGATCAGCGGCTTGAGGCCCATGATCACCACCCAGGCCCAGGTCGCCCGCGTGTAGGCGGCCAGCCGGCCCGGGTTCTCCTTGCGCCAGGTGAACATCTCGCCGGTGATCGGGCCGAGCATCACGCCGATCATCGGCCAGCGCACCAGGGCGGAGGTCGCCAGGGCGATGCAGTAGCCGACGTTCCAGAGCAGGCCGGGCAGGTAGAAGTCCTCGGCCTTGCCGCTCTTCATGGCGATCCAGGCGCCGAGGGCGACGCCGAAGACCCCGCTGAAGGCGTGCTGGATGGTCTCCCGCCGCGCCAGCCGGGCCACCACGAAGAGCCCGCTCAGACCGAGCGCGGCCCACGCGGAGGTGCTGACCTGGTGCGTCAGGTTGTAGGTGACGATGAAGACCAGGCCGGGCAGCGTCATGTCGATCATGCCGCGTACGCCGCCGAAGGCCTTCAGCACGGTGTCGGCGGCCTCCTTGGAGGCGGCCTTCCGGGCGGCCTCCTCGGCCGCCGGGTCGTGGGGCAGGTCGAGCTGGGCGGCGTCGCCGCCGGGCTGATTGCTCACGCTCATTCGCTCCCGTGTCCGACCGGACGCAGCTCGTAGCGGGGGTTGAACAGCACGCGGCGCCCGCGTGCGTGACTGATCCGGCCGCTGGCGACCAGCCGGCGACCGGGCTCTATGCCCGCGATCGAGCGGCGGCCGAGCCAGACCACGTCCAGCGCCTCGGTACCGTCGAACAGTTCGGCCTCCAGGGCCGGCACCCCCGCACGCGGGCGGAGCGTCACCGTGCGCAGCGTCCCCGCGACGGTGACCAGCTCGCGGTCCGCGCAGCCGGCGATCGGGGTGCACCCCGACTCCGCAGCGCTCTCCTGACGCAGGTCCTCGGCGTCCAACTCCTCGGCCGAGGAGGTCAGCCGACTGAGCATGCGGCGGAACCGCCCCTGCGGCTGGCCGCTGCTGTTGTCACCACTCATGCGGGAAGGGTACCGGTTTCCGGGCCCCCGGCGGCAGGCCGTTCGGCCGCCGGGGGCAACGGCGGTCAGCTCTCGAACCGGTATCCCATTCCCGGCTCGGTGATGAAGTGGCGCGGGTGCGAGGGGTCGCGTTCCAGCTTGCGCCGCAGCTGGGCGAGGTAGACCCGCAGGTAGTTGGTCTCGGTGCGGTAGGCGGGGCCCCACACCTCCTGCAGCAGCTGGGTCTGGCTGACCAGCCGCCCGGCGTTGCGGACCAGCACCTCCAGCAGGTGCCACTCGGTCGGGGTGAGCCGGACGTCGGCGCCGTCCCGGTTGACCTTCTTGGCCGCGAGGTCGACCGTGAAGCTCTCGGTGACCACCAGCGAGTCGGCCTCCCCGGCCACCGGCTCGGCCCGCCGCACGGCGGCCCGCATCCGGGCCAGCAGCTCGTCCATGCCGAACGGCTTGGTCACGTAGTCGTCCGCGCCGGCGTCCAGGGCCTCGACCTTCTCGTCCGAGGCGTGCCGGGCGGACAGCACGATGATCGGCACCCGGGTCCAGCCGCGCAGGCCGCGGATCACCTCGACCCCGTCCATGTCGGGCAGCCCCAGGTCGAGGACGACGACGTCCGGATGCCGGGCGGCGGCCAGTTCCAGGGCGCTCGCGCCGTCATGGGCCGCGTCCACCTCGTACTTGCGGGCCTTGAGGTTGATCACCAGCGCGCGGACGATCTGCGGTTCGTCGTCCACGACGAGGACCCGGGTCATTTACGGGCTCCGCCTTTCAGGCTGTCTGACTTACGGACTGGGCTTGGGACTGTGCTCAGGGGCTCCACTCGGGAGCCGTGGGACTGCCGTCCGGGTACGTACGACCCGCGGCTGGGCTCACGTGATCAGCTCCGAGAGCGGACCGTCGTCGCTCGGCTCGTCCGGTTCGGGCGGCCGGTCGACGGCCGGCAGGCTGACGACCATGGTGAGGCCGCCGCCCGGGGTGTCCTCGGCCGTGACCGTACCGTCCATCGCCTCGACGAAGCCGCGCGCCACCGCGAGTCCGAGGCCCACCCCGGCGCCGCGCGGCGCGTCGCCGTACCGCTGGAACGGCGCGAAGATCTTCTCCTTCGCCTCCTCGGGCACCCCCGGCCCGCGGTCGACGATCCGCAGCTCGATCCGGCCCGGCGCCCCCGGCTGTTCCAGCGCATCGGCCTTGACCAGCACCTTGACGCCGTCCGGGCTGTACTTGACGGCGTTCTCCACCAGGTTGGCCAGCGAACGCTCCAGCAGACCGCCGTCGGCCCGGATCATCGGCAGCGTCTCCGGGACGTCCAGCCGCACGGACTCCGGCGGCACCCCGCCGAGCGCGTAGGGCACCACCTCGTCCAGGTCGGTCTCCTGGATCAGCGGCGTGACGGTCCCGGTCTGCAGGCGGCTCATGTCGAGCAGGTTGTTGATCAGGTGGTCCAGCCGGTCGGCCCCGTCCTCGATCCCGGCCAGCAGCTCGGCCTCGTCCTCCGGGTCCCACTGGACGTCGGCCGAACGCAGCGAGCTCACCGAGGCCTTGATGCCCGCCAGCGGGGTGCGCAGGTCGTGCGAGACGGCGGCCAGCAGCGCGGTCCGGATCCGGTTGCCCTCGGCCTCCCTGCGGGCCGCGACGGCCTCCCGGGACAGTCGACGGCGCTCCAACACCACGGCGGCCTGGGCGGCGAAGGCCCCGAGCAGGCGCCGGTCCGCCCCCGGCAACACCCGGCCGCGCAGCACCAGCGCCAGGCTGTCGCCGACCGGGACGTCCACGTCGGCCTCCTCCGGCCGTTCCGGCGGCCGCGGCCCGGCGGTCGCCACCGGCACCCAGGGGCCGAGCGGATCGGGCCGCTCCAGCAGCGCGGCGCTCTCCTGCCCGAAGGTCTCCCGGACCTGCTCCATCAGCGCGGTCAGCACCCCGTCCCCGTCGGGGGCTCCCCGCAGCACCGTGCCGGCCAGCGCGCTGAGCGTCTGCGCCTCGGTCTGGCTGCGGGCCGCCTGGTGGGTGCGCCGGGCCGCCAGGTCCACCACGGACGCCACCGATATCCCGACGATGGTGAATATCGCCACCGCCATGATGTTCTGCGGCTCGTTGATGGTGAAGGTGTGCAGCGGCGGCGTGAAGTAGTAGTTCAGCACCGAGGAGCCGACCAGCGCCGACCCGATCGCCGGCAGCAGCCCGCCGACCAGCGCCGCACTCACCGTCAGCGACAGGAACAGCAGCATGTCGGTGGAGAGCCCCAGGCCGCCGATCGCGGTCAGCAGGATCGCCAGCAGCGGCGGGCCTGCCAGCCCGACGAGCCAGCCGGCGACCGTCCGCTTCCGGCCCAGGTCGGTGGTCCGCCGGACGGGTATCCGGCCGCGCCCGTGCCCGGCGTGCTCGTGCGTGACCATGTGGACGTCGATGTCCCCGGCCTCCCGGGTCACCGTGGTGCCGACGCCCGGCCCGTACAGGTACTGCCAGGCGGGCCGACGACTGGTGCCCAGCACGATCTGGGTCGCGTTCACCCCACGGGCGAAGTCCAGCAGCCCGGCCGCCGGATCGTCGCCCAGGACCGCGTGGAAGGAACCGCCGAGGCTCTCCACCAGCGCCCGCTGCTCGATCAGCCGCTGCGGCGAGCCGGTGCCCGCGAGCCCGTCCGAACGGGAGATGTGCACGGCGAGCAGCTCACCGCCGGAGACGCGGGCCGCGATCCGGGCCGCCCGGCGGATCAGCGTCGCCCCTTCGGGCCCCCCGGTCAGGCCCACCACGATCCGCTCACGGGCCTGCCAGGTGCCCTCGATGCCCTGCTCGGCCCGGTACTTCTGCAGGTACTCGTCCACCTGGTCCGCGGTCCACAGCAGCGCCAGCTCGCGCAGCGCGGTCAGGTTGCCCGGGCGGAAGTAGTTGGCGAGGGCGGCGTCGATCTTCTCCGGCGCGTACACGTTCCCGTGCGCCAGGCGCCGCCGCAGCGCCTGCGGGGACATGTCCACCAGCTCGATCTGGTCGGCCCGCCGGACCACCTCGTCCGGGACGGTCTCCCGCTGGCGCACCCCGGTGATCCCCGCGACGGCGTCGCCCAGCGACGCCAGGTGCTGCACGTTGACGGTGGAGATCACGTCGATCCCGGCCGCCAGCAGCTCCTCGACGTCCTGCCAGCGCTTGGCGTTGCGGCAGCCCGGGACGTTGGTGTGCGCCAGTTCGTCCACCAGCGCCACCTGCGGGCGGCGGGCCAGCACGGCGTCCAGGTCCATCTCGGAGAACCTGGCGCCCCGGTGCACCACCTGTTGGCGCAGCACGACCTCCAGCCCGGCGACCATGTCCGCGGTACGCCGGCGCCCGTGGTCCTCCACGAACGCCACCACGACGTCCGTGCCACGCTCCTGCCGCCGGTGCGCCTCGGCGAGCATGGCGTACGTCTTGCCGACCCCGGGGGCCGCCCCGAGGTAGATGCGCAGCCTGCCTCGTCCCATGAGCACCATTCTTGATCCGGCCATGTCCGGGAGCCACCCCCGGACACCTGTTCCCCTGCCCTTCGAGACTACGGCGTGAGCAGTGATTTTCCGCTGATCAGTGCACTGATCAGGCGGTTTTAGCGGCATATTGACGACGGACCAGCCACTCGGCGGGGGTCGTTCGGCAGGGGCAGGGACACTGCCAGCGCGGCGCCCGAATTGCGGAAAGGGGTCCGGAAGCGTCCGGAAATGCGAAGAACCCCCATCCGGGATCCGGATGGGGGTTCTTCAGAAGAATTGTTCGGCGGCGTCCTACTCTCCCACAGGGTCCCCCCTGCAGTACCATCGGCGCTGTGAGGCTTAGCTTCCGGGTTCGGAATGTAACCGGGCGTTTCCCTCACGCTATGACCACCGAAACACTATGAAACTATCCGACCCGCCGGCAGGGCGGTCGTTGTTTCAGAACAACACAGTGGACGCGAGCAACTGAGGACAAGCCCTCGGCCTATTAGTACCGGTCAACTCCACCCCTCACAGGGCTTCCATATCCGGCCTATCAACCCAGTCGTCTACTGGGAGCCTTACCCTCTCAAGGAGGTGGGAGTGCTCATCTCGAAGCAGGCTTCCCGCTTAGATGCTTTCAGCGGTTATCCCTCCCGAACGTAGCCAACCAGCCATGCCCTTGGCAGGACAACTGGCACACCAGAGGTTCGTCCGTCCCGGTCCTCTCGTACTAGGGACAGCCCTTCTCAACACTCCTACGCGCACAGCGGATAGGGACCGAACTGTCTCACGACGTTCTAAACCCAGCTCGCGTACCGCTTTAATGGGCGAACAGCCCAACCCTTGGGACCTACTCCAGCCCCAGGATGCGACGAGCCGACATCGAGGTGCCAAACCATCCCGTCGATATGGACTCTTGGGGAAGATCAGCCTGTTATCCCCGGGGTACCTTTTATCCGTTGAGCGACGGCGCTTCCACAAGCCACCGCCGGATCACTAGTCCCTACTTTCGTACCTGCTCGACCCGTCAGTCTCACAGTCAAGCTCCCTTGTGCACTTACACTCAACACCTGATTGCCAACCAGGCTGAGGGAACCTTTGGGCGCCTCCGTTACCCTTTAGGAGGCAACCGCCCCAGTTAAACTACCCACCAGACACTGTCCCTGATCCGGATCACGGACCCAGGTTAGACATCCAGCACGACCAGAGTGGTATTTCAACGACGACTCCACAACAACTGGCGTTGCCGCTTCAAAGTCTCCCACCTATCCTACACAAGCCGAACCGAACACCAATATCAAGCTATAGTAAAGGTCCCGGGGTCTTTCCGTCCTGCTGCGCGAAACGAGCATCTTTACTCGTAATGCAATTTCACCGGGCCTATGGTTGAGACAGTCGAGAAGTCGTTACGCCATTCGTGCAGGTCGGAACTTACCCGACAAGGAATTTCGCTACCTTAGGATGGTTATAGTTACCACCGCCGTTTACTGGCGCTTAAGTTCTCAGCTTCGCCCCACCGAAATGGAGCTAACCGGTCCCCTTAACGTTCCAGCACCGGGCAGGCGTCAGTCCGTATACATCGCCTTACGGCTTCGCACGGACCTGTGTTTTTAGTAAACAGTCGCTTCTCGCTGGTCTCTGCGGCCACCCCCAGCTCAAGGCGCAAGGCCCGTCACCAGGAATGGCCCCCCTTCTCCCGAAGTTACGGGGGCATTTTGCCGAGTTCCTTAACCATAGTTCACCCGAACGCCTCGGTATTCTCTACCTGACCACCTGAGTCGGTTTGGGGTACGGGCCGCCATGAAACTCGCTAGAGGCTTTTCTCGACAGCATAGGATCATCCACTTCACCACAATCGGCTCGGCATCAGGTCTCAGCCTTAATGTGAGGCGGATTTGCCTACCTCACGGCCTACACCCTTACCCCGGGACAACCACCGCCCGGGCTGGACTACCTTCCTGCGTCACCCCATCGCTCACCTACTACAGACTTGGATCGGCGGCTCCACCACGTCCCATTGTCCGAAGACTCCGGGCCGGCTTCACGGCCTTAGCATCACCTGGTTCAGCGTTGGCGCTTCAAAGCGGGTACGGGAATATCAACCCGTTGTCCATCGACTACGCCTGTCGGCCTCGCCTTAGGTCCCGACTTACCCTGGGCAGATCAGCTTGACCCAGGAACCCTTGGTCAATCGGCGCAAGAGTTTCCCACTCTTGTATCGCTACTCATGCCTGCATTCTCACTCGTATACCGTCCACGACTGGTTTCCACCGCCGCTTCACCCGGCACACGACGCTCCCCTACCCATCACAGCAGGCGTTGGCCCTTAATGCTGCAATGACACGACTTCGGTGATGTGCTTGAGCCCCGCTACATTGTCGGCGCGGAATCACTTGACCAGTGAGCTATTACGCACTCTTTCAAGGGTGGCTGCTTCTAAGCCAACCTCCTGGTTGTCTCTGCGACTCCACATCCTTTCCCACTTAGCACACGCTTAGGGACCTTAGTCGGTGTTCTGGGCTGTTTCCCTCTCGACCATGGAGCTTATCCCCCACAGTCTCACTGCCACGCTCTCACTTACCGGCATTCGGAGTTTGGCTAAGGTCAGTAACCCGGTAAGGCCCATCGCCTATCCAGTGCTCTACCTCCGGCAAGAAACACGTGACGCTGCACCTAAATGCATTTCGGGGAGAACCAGCTATCACGGAGTTTGATTGGCCTTTCACCCCTAACCACAGGTCATCCCCCAGGTTTTCAACCCTGGTGGGTTCGGTCCTCCACACGGTCTTACCCGCGCTTCAACCTGCCCATGGCTAGATCACTCCGCTTCGGGTCTTGGGCATGCAACTCAAACGCCCTATTCGGACTCGCTTTCGCTACGGCTACCCCACACGGGTTAACCTCGCTACACACCGCAAACTCGCAGGCTCATTCTTCAAAAGGCACGCAGTCACGGCCCACCAGCAAGCTGATGAACGACGCTCCCACGGCTTGTAGGCACACGGTTTCAGGTACTATTTCACTCCGCTCCCGCGGTACTTTTCACCATTCCCTCACGGTACTATCCGCTATCGGTCACCAGGGAATATTTAGGCTTAGCGGGTGGTCCCGCCAGATTCACACGGGATTTCTCGGGCCCCGTGCTACTTGGGAGATGAGCAAGCAAGCCGTACAGATTTCGTCTACGGGGGTCTTACCCTCTACGCCGGACCTTTCGCATGTCCTTCGACTACCCATACGGTTTCTGACTCGCCCAGCCGCCGGCAGACGACTGAAGCTCATTCCCACAACCCCGCAATGGCAACCCCTGCCGGGTCTCACACCAAAACGGTTTAGCCTCATCCAGTTTCGCTCGCCACTACTCCCGGAATCACGGTTGTTTTCTCTTCCTGCGGGTACTGAGATGTTTCACTTCCCCGCGTTCCCTCCACACTGCCTATGTGTTCAGCAGCGGGTGACAGCCCATGACGACTGCCGGGTTTCCCCATTCGGAAACCCCCGGATCAAAGCCTGGTTGACGGCTCCCCGGGGACTATCGTGGCCTCCCACGTCCTTCATCGGTTCCTGGTGCCAAGGCATCCACCGTGCGCCCTTAAAAACTTGGCCACAGATGCTCGCGTCCACTGTGCAGTTCTCAAACAACGACCAGTCACACACCCTCAATGATCCGAAGACCACCTCAAGTGAGGCCGGCAACCACTGAGACAACGGTTACCCGTTCCCTCAGGACCCAACAACGTGCCCGACACACCCAGACCATGAATCTCTTCCACGCCGAAGCAGTACTAGGAAACATCGTCTGAACTGTGCCGAATAGTCAACGTTCCACCCATGAGCGAGCACTCCGGGACATTCGCCCGAAGCTGCTATGTGCTCCTTAGAAAGGAGGTGATCCAGCCGCACCTTCCGGTACGGCTACCTTGTTACGACTTCGTCCCAATCGCTGGTCCCACCTTCGACGGCTCCTCCCCTTACGGGTTAGGCCACCGGCTTCGGGTGTTACCGACTTTCGTGACGTGACGGGCGGTGTGTACAAGGCCCGGGAACGTATTCACCGCAGCATGCTGATCTGCGATTACTAGCAACTCCAACTTCATGGGGTCGAGTTGCAGACCCCAATCCGAACTGAGGCCGGCTTTTTGGGATTCGCTCCGCCTCACGGCATCGCAGCCCTTTGTACCGACCATTGTAGCACGTGTGCAGCCCAAGACATAAGGGGCATGATGATTTGACGTCGTCCCCACCTTCCTCCGAGTTGACCCCGGCAGTCTCCTGTGAGTCCCCATCACCCCGAAAGGCATGCTGGCAACACAGAACAAGGGTTGCGCTCGTTGCGGGACTTAACCCAACATCTCACGACACGAGCTGACGACAACCATGCACCACCTGTATACCGACCACAAGGGGGCGACTATCTCTAGCCGTTTCCGATATATGTCAAGCCTTGGTAAGGTTCTTCGCGTTGCGTCGAATTAAGCCACATGCTCCGCTGCTTGTGCGGGCCCCCGTCAATTCCTTTGAGTTTTAGCCTTGCGGCCGTACTCCCCAGGCGGGGAACTTAATGCGTTAGCTGCGGCACCGACGACGTGGAATGTCGCCAACACCTAGTTCCCAACGTTTACGGCGTGGACTACCAGGGTATCTAATCCTGTTCGCTCCCCACGCTTTCGCTCCTCAGCGTCAGTAATGGCCCAGAGATCCGCCTTCGCCACCGGTGTTCCTCCTGATATCTGCGCATTTCACCGCTACACCAGGAATTCCGATCTCCCCTACCACACTCTAGCCTGCCCGTATCGAATGCAGACCCGGGGTTAAGCCCCGGGCTTTCACATCCGACGCGACAGGCCGCCTACGAGCTCTTTACGCCCAATAATTCCGGACAACGCTCGCACCCTACGTATTACCGCGGCTGCTGGCACGTAGTTAGCCGGTGCTTCTTCTGCAGGTACCGTCACTTGCGCTTCTTCCCTGCTGAAAGAGGTTTACAACCCGAAGGCCGTCATCCCTCACGCGGCGTCGCTGCATCAGGCTTGCGCCCATTGTGCAATATTCCCCACTGCTGCCTCCCGTAGGAGTCTGGGCCGTGTCTCAGTCCCAGTGTGGCCGGTCGCCCTCTCAGGCCGGCTACCCGTCGTCGCCTTGGTAGGCCATTACCCCACCAACAAGCTGATAGGCCGCGGGCTCATCCTGCACCGCCGGAGCTTTCCACCAACCCCCATGCGGAGGAAGGTCATATCCGGTATTAGACCCCGTTTCCAGGGCTTGTCCCAGAGTGCAGGGCAGATTGCCCACGTGTTACTCACCCGTTCGCCACTGATCCACCCCGAAGGGCTTCACCGTTCGACTTGCATGTGTTAAGCACGCCGCCAGCGTTCGTCCTGAGCCAGGATCAAACTCTCCGTGAATGTCTACCCGTAATCGGGCGGCACTCGCGTTGAGCGGCACGGCAACCACCGGAATAGGGTGATCCCGCGCACTGCGTCCTCGCTAGTGTTATTTCAAAAGGAATCTCCAACCCCGATCAAACGATCAAGGCCGGGGATGTCAACATATCTGGCGTTGACTTTTGGCACGCTGTTGAGTTCTCAAGGAACGGACGCTTCCTTCGGACCGCCTTCCAGCGGACCCTCCGGGCTTCGTTCATTCGTGTTTCCAGCTTATCAGACGTTTTCCGCCCCGTTTTCCGGAGTTTCATTCATCCGACCGGCTTTCGCCTTTCGGCGCTCCCGAACTCTACCAGAGCTTTTCGGGCCGTTTTCCCCGGTCGTTCTCGAATTCGAATTCGAGCCCGTTACCGAGGGGCCGTCCCGCGGGGCAACCCGGAGAACACTACGCACCGGGTCGCCCCACGTCAAACCGGCCTCAGCCGGGGACGGACGAGCGACTGACGCTCGCCGACGAGCGTCAGACCTCGACGACGACCGGAAGGATCATCGGCCGACGGCGGTAGTTGTCCGCCACCCACTTGCCGATGGTCCGGCGGACGAGCTGCTGCACCTGGCGGGGCTCCAGGACGCCGTCGCTCGCCGAGCGGTCCAGGGCCTCCTGGAGCTTGGCGACGACGGGCACGAAGGCGTTGTCGTCGATGCCGGAGCCGCGGGCCTGGATGGTCGGGCCGCCGATGATCTTGCCGTTGGTCGAGTCGACCGCGACGAAGACCGAGATGAAGCCCTCCTCGCCCAGGATCCTGCGGTCCTTGAGCGAGGCTTCGGTGATGTCGCCGACCGAGGAGCCGTCGACGTAGACGTAACCGGCCTGCACCTTGCCGACGATCCGGGCGACGCCCTTCTCCAGGTCGACGCAGACGCCGTCCTCGGCGATGACCACCCGGTTGCGCGGGATGCCCGTGGCGATGCCCAGGTCGGCGGCCGCCCGCAGGTGGCGCCACTCGCCGTGCACCGGCATGAGGTTGCGCGGCTTGCAGATGTTGAAGAAGTAGAGCAGCTCGCCGGCCGAGGCGTGGCCGGAGACGTGCACCTTGGCGTTGCCCTTGTGCACGACCTTGGCGCCCCAGCGGGTCAGGCCGTTGATCACGCGGTAGACGGCGTTCTCGTTGCCCGGGATGAGCGAGGACGCGAGGACCACCGTGTCGCCCTCGACGATGCGGATCTGGTGGTCGCGGTTGGCCATCCGGGACAGCGCGGCCATCGGCTCGCCCTGCGAGCCGGTGCAGATGAGCACGACCTCCTTGTCCGGGAGGTCGTCCAGCTGCTTGACGTCCACGACCATGTTGCCGGGCACCTTGAGGTAGCCGAGGTCGCGGGCGATGCCCATGTTGCGGACCATCGAGCGGCCCACGAAGGCGACCTTGCGCTTGTACTCGTGGGCCGCGTCCAGCACCTGCTGGATGCGGTGCACGTGGCTCGCGAAGGAGGCGACGATGATGCGCTTGTCCGCGTTGGCGAAGACGTTGCGCAGCGCCGCCGAGATGTCCCGCTCGTGCGGGATGAAGCCGGGGACCTCGGCGTTGGTGGAGTCCACCAGCAGGAGGTCCATGCCCTCCTCCGCCAGCTTGGCGAAGGTCGGCAGGTCGGTGAGGCGGCCGTCGAGCGGCAGCTGGTCCATCTTGAAGTCGCCGGTGGCCACGACCATGCCGGCGGGGGTGCGGATCGCCACGGCGAGGGCGTCCGGGATGGAGTGGTTGACCGCGATGAACTCGCAGTCGAAGGGGCCGATGCGCTCGCGCTCGCCCTCCTTCACCTCCAGGACGTACGGGCGGATCCGGTGCTCGGCGAGCTTGGCCTCGATCAGGGCCAGGGTCAGCTTGGAGCCGATCAGCGGGATGTCCGGGTTCTCCCGCAGGAGGAAGGGGACGGCGCCGATGTGGTCCTCGTGCCCGTGGGTGAGGACGATGCCGTCGACCTTGTCGAGGCGGTCCCGGATGTAGGTGAAGTCCGGGAGGATCAGGTCCACGCCGGGCTGCTCGTCCTCGGGGAAGAGGACGCCGCAGTCGACGATCAGGATGCGGTCCCCGTATTCGAGAACCGTCATGTTGCGGCCGATCTCGCCGAGGCCGCCGAGCGGAGTGATGCGGAGGGCGCCCTCCTTCAGGGCCGGAGGCGCGCCGAGTTCGGGGTGCGGGTGGCTCAAAAGACTCTCCTCACGACGCACGCCATATGCCCGGGGTCCTCCCCCTGGAGACATATGGCGTGCGTACTCAGTGTCGTTTTCCTACTGGGTCTGTGCTCTCGCGCCTTCAGTCCGGTCCAGCGGCGGACCCTGGGGGTCCGGCGAGCCGGGGCGCGCACGTCTGTGTCTGCCTACAGGTGTACCCCGCCGGCGGCGAGATCCTGCTTCAATTGCGCGATCTCCTCGGGCGTCGCCCCGACCAGTGGCAGCCGGAGCGGGCCGGCCGGGAGGCCCTGCAGCTCCAGCGCGGCCTTGGTCAGGATGGCGCCCTGGGTGCGGAACATACCGCTGAACAGTGGCAGCAGGCTCTGGTGGATCGCGGTGGCCTTGGCCACATCGCCCGCCAGGTAGGCCTCGATCATCGCCTTCAGCTCGCCGGCCGCGAGGTGCCCGACGACGCTGACCACGCCGACCGCTCCGACGGACAGCAGCGGCAGGTTGAGGATGTCGTCGCCGGAGTACCAGGCGAGGTCGGCGCGGGCGATCGCCCAGGCCGCGGAGCCGAGGTCCCCCTTGGCGTCCTTGTTGGCGACGATCCGCGGGTGCTCGCCGAGGCGGACCAGCGTCTCGTGGCTCAGCGCCACCCCGCTGCGGCCCGGGATGTCGTACAGCATGACCGGCAGCTCGGTCGAGTCGGCGAGGGCGACGGTGTGCCGGTACAGGCCCTCCTGCGGGGGCTTGCTGTAGTACGGCGTGACGGCCAGCAGGCCGTGCGCCCCGGCGGCCTGCGCCTGCCGGGCCAGCTCGATGCTGTGCCGGGTGTCGTTGGTGCCGACGCCCGCCACCACGTGGGCGCGGTCCCCGACCGCCTCCACCACGGCGCTGACCAGTCGGGCCTTCTCGGCATCGCTGGTGGTCGGGGACTCACCGGTGGTGCCGTTGACGACGATGCCGTCGTTCCCGGAGTCGACGAGGTGCGTGGCGAGGCGCTGGGCGCCTTCGGGGTCGAGTCCGCCGTCGGCGGTGAACGGGGTGACCATGGCGGTCAGGACCCGGCCGAACGGCGTTTGGGGGGTGGAGGTCGGAGCCATGTGTCCAAAGCTACTCGTAGGCGGTGGGGCGGTATCCACACCGGTCCAGGGTTCGGACAGGGGCAGCCGCGCGGAGCGGTGGAAACAGGCGGTGGGGTGGGATCCCGGTGCTGCCCGCTCGGGGGTTCAGGCAGCACCGGGATCCGTGTTCACGAATGTAGGGAGCGGCTAGAAAAGCCGCAATCCAGACATGCCAGACACTCTGCCCATATGCCTGTCGTCCCAGGTCAGGGGGCGACCCGGCCGTGCTTCTCGAAGGCCGCATGGGTGAGCGGCATGAGCTCGGCCCACTGCTGCTCCATCTGCTCGGCGACCATCTCGATCTCGCGCTGCGGGAACGACGGCACCGCCGAGTTCTCCCGCTTGGTCCGCAGCGACAGGAAGTGCATCAGCGAACGCGAGTTGCAGGTCGCGTACATCGAGGAGAACAGGCCGACCGGCAGCACCGCGCGGGCCACCTCGCGGGCCACCCCGGCCTCCAGCATCTCCCGGTAGCGGGCGTAGGACTCGCGGTACGCGGCCTCCATCGCCTCGGTGGTGGTCTTGTGCTGCTCGGGCGTGCCCTCGTGGAACTCGTACTTGCCCGGGCGGCCCTGCTGGACCAGCTTGCGGTCCTCGGCCGGGACGTAGAAGACCGGCTGCAGCTCGCGGTAGCGGCCGGACTCCTCGTTGTACGACCAGCCGCTGCGGTGCCGGTGGAACTCCCGGAACACGAAGATCGGCGCGCTGATGAAGAAGGTCATCGAGTTGTGCTCGAAGGGCGTGCCGTGGCGGTCGCGCATCAGGAAGTTGATCAGGCCCTTGGACTTCTCCGGGTCCTGCTGCAGCGCCTCCAGCGACTGCTCCCCCGCGGTCGAGACGCGGGCCGCCCAGACGACGTCCGAGTCGGCGGCGGCGCTGCGGACCAGCTCCACCGTCACGTCACTGCGGAAGCTGGGGGCCGTCGGTTCGTCGCTCACGCGTTACTCCTTGCAGGTTCGGTGCTGTGCAGCTTGATGGCGTGCTGCATGGTCTTGCGGGCGCGCGGGGTGTCGCCGGCGTCGGCGTAGGCCACGGCGAGGCGGAACCAGACCCGCCAGTCGCCCGGCGCGGCCTCCGCCTCGGTCCGGCGGCGGGCGAACACCGCGTCGGCCGAGTCCCGGTCGATCCGCCCGCCGGTGGTGCGCTTCAGCTCGTCCACCGGCAGGCCGCCCTCGGCCTCCAGCTCCCGGGCGAGCCGTTCGCTGGCCCGGCCGAAACGGACGGTCTGGCGCAGGAACCAGAGCCCGATCACCGGGATGACGAAGGCGCAGAGGCCGATGCCGATGCCGAGCGGCTTGCCGGTGGCGATCAGCTGGACGCCCTCCCCCACGCAGAGCAGGGCGACCAGCAGCAGCACGCCGGACAGGACGAAGAAACCGGTACGGGAGGTCATGAAGGGCTCACAGGTCCAGGAAGTGTTCGAGGCCGAAGGTCAGCCCCGGGGTCTCGACGACCTTGCGCACGCCCAGCAGGATGCCCGGCATGAAGCTGCTGTGGTGCAGCGAGTCGTGCCGGATGGTGAGCGTCTCGCCGGTGTCGCCGAACATCACCTGCTGGTGGGCGAGCAGGCCGCGCAGCCGGACGGCGTGCACCGGCACCCCGTCCACGTCGGCGCCGCGCGCGCCGGGCAGGCTGTGGGTGGTCGGGTCCTGCTGCTTCGGGCGGCCGGCCTCGGCGCGGGCCGCGGCGATCAGCTGGGCGGTGCGGGTGGCGGTGCCGCTGGGGGCGTCGGCCTTGCGGTCGTGGTGCAGTTCGACCACCTCGACCGACTCGAAGTACTTCGCCGCGACCTGGGAGAACTTCATGCCGAGGATCGCGCCGATGGAGAAGTTCGGCGCGATCAGGACGCCGACGGGCAGCGGCGGGTGTCCGGTGGCCTCGGCCGGGACGAGCCAGCCTTCCAGCTCGGACAACCGCAGGTCGTCCCAGCCGGTGGTGCCGGTGACCACGTGGATGCCGTTGTGGACGCAGTAGTCGAGGTTGCCCATCACCGAGTCCGGGTGGGTCAGCTCGACGGCGACCTGGGCCCCGGCCTCGGTCAGCTCCTCCAGCCTGGAGCCGCGGCCGAGGGTGGCCACCAGCTCCATGTCCGGCGCGGCCTCGACGGCCTTGACGGCCTCGGAGCCGATCCGTCCCTGGGCGCCGATCACGGCGACACGCAGCGTCATAGCGAAGTTCCTCTCACACCAGCCGGTTTCAGACCAGCAGATCGGCGAGCTTGGCGGCCCGCTTGTCGTTGACCGGGCCGATCAGCGCCAGCGACGGCCGGTACGCGCCCAGCACATCACGGGCGACCTCGTGGACGTCGTCCAGGGTCACGGCCGCGATCCGCTCCAGCATCTCGTCCACCGACAGGTGGTGGCCGTAGCTGAGCTCGGCCTTGCCGATCCGGTTCATCAGCGAGCCGGTGTCCTCCATGCCGAGCACCGTCGAGCCGGAGATCTGCCCGATCGCCCGCTGCAGCTCCTCCTCGGTGATGCCCTCGGCGACCACCTTGGCCAGCTCGGCGCGGCAGATCCGCAGCACCTCCTCGACCCGCTTGGGCTGGCAGCCGGCGTAGATGCCGAACAGGCCGCTGTCCGCGTAGGAGGAGGAGTACGAGTAGACCGAGTACGCCAGGCCGCGCTTCTCCCGGATCTCCTGGAACAGCCGCGAGCTCATCCCGCCGCCGAGGGCCGCGTTGAGCACGCCCAGCGCCCAGCGGCGCTCGTCGTGCCGCGGCACCCCGGGCACGCCCAGCACCAGGTGGGCCTGCTCGGTGGACCGGTTGAGCACCTCGACCCGGCCGGCCGTGCGCAGCGCCTTGACGCCGCGGCGGGCCTCGGCGGGAGCCGCGGTGGAGCGGGCCAGCACCGGCGCGAAGGCCTGCTCGACCTGCTTGACGACCTTGCGGTGGTCGAGGTTGCCGGCCGCGGCGACGACCAGGTTCTCGGGGCGGTAGCGGCGGTGGTAGAAGCCGGCGATCTGGTCCCGGGTGAGCGTCCTGATGGTCTCCTGGGTGCCGAGGATCGGGCGGCCGAGCGGGCCGCTGCCGTAGATCACCTTGGCGAACAGGTCGTGCACCACGTCGCCCGGGTCGTCCTCGGCCATCGCCATCTCTTCGAGGATGACGCCGCGCTCGGCCTCCACGTCCTCGGTGCGGATCAGCGAGCCCGTGAGCATGTCGCAGACCACGTCGATGGCCAGCGGCAGGTCGGTGTCCAGGACCCGGGCGTAGTAGCAGGTGTTCTCCTTCGCGGTGAAGGCGTTCATCTCGCCGCCGACCGCGTCCAGGGCCGCCGAGATGTCCAGCGCGCTGCGCCGCTCGGTGCCCTTGAAGAGCAGGTGCTCCAGGTAGTGGGTGGCGCCGTTGAGCTGCGGGGTCTCGTCCCGCGAGCCGACGCCGACCCAGATGCCGAAGGTCGCGGAGCGAACCGTCGGCAGGGTCTCGGTGACGACCCGCAGGCCGCCGGGGAGGACGGTGCGGCGCACCGTGCCGGCGCCGTCGACGCCCTTGAGCAGGGTCCGGGTGCTGCCGGGACGCTGCATTACCGCCGGGGCCTGCGCCACGGGGGGTACCTCCAGAGAAAACGCACGTGGCGAAGGCACGTACGGACGAAAGCATGGACAACTGGGTGCGGCCCGCACGCCGTGAGGCGTACGGGCCGCAGGGAGTCAGCTAGCGGCGCTTCACTCGGAAGCGGCCTCGCCGGCCTCTTCGCCCTCGATGACCGGGATCAGGGAGAGCTTGCCGCGCGGGTCGATCTCGGCGATCTCGACCTGCACCTTGGCGCCGACGCCGAGGACGTCCTCGACGTTCTCCACGCGCTTGCCGCCGGCCAGCTTGCGGATCTGCGAGATGTGCAGCAGGCCGTCCTTGCCCGGCATCAGCGACACGAACGCGCCGAAGGTCGTGGTCTTGACCACGGTGCCCAGGTAGCGCTCGCCGACCTCCGGCATGGTCGGGTTGGCGATCTGGTTGATCGTGGTGCGGGCGGCCTCGGCGGCCGGGCCGTCGGCGGCACCGATGTAGATGGTGCCGTCGTCCTCGATCGTGATCTCGGCGCCGGTGTCCTCCTGGATCTGGTTGATCATCTTGCCCTTGGGGCCGATGACCTCACCGATCTTGTCCACCGGGATCTTGATGGTGATGATGCGCGGCGCGTTCGGGGACATCTCGTCCGGGGAGTCGATGGCCTCGTTCATCACGTCGAGGATGTGCAGGCGGGCGTCCTTGGCCTGCTTCAGCGCGGCGGCGAGCACCGACGCCGGGATGCCGGTCAGCTTGGTGTCCAGCTGGAGGGCGGTGATGAAGTTGCGGGTACCGGCGACCTTGAAGTCCATGTCGCCGTACGCGTCCTCGGCGCCGAGGATGTCGGTGAGGGTCACGTAGTGGGTCTCACCGTCGATCTCCTGGGAGATCAGGCCCATCGCGATGCCGGCGACGGCGGCCTTCAGCGGCACACCGGCGTTCAGCAGCGACATGGTCGAGGCGCAGACCGAGCCCATCGAGGTGGAGCCGTTGGAGCCGAGCGCCTCGGAGACCTGGCGGATGGCGTACGGGAACTCCTCGCGCGAGGGCAGCACGGGCAGGATGGCCCGCTCGGCCAGCGCGCCGTGGCCGATCTCGCGGCGCTTGGGCGAGCCCACGCGGCCGGTCTCGCCGACGGAGTACGGCGGGAAGTTGTAGTTGTGCATGTAGCGACGACGCGTCTCCGGGGAGAGCGTGTCCAGCTGCTGCTCCATGCGCAGCATGTTCAGCGTGGTGACACCCAGGATCTGGGTCTCGCCGCGCTCGAACAGGGCCGAGCCGTGCACCCGCGGGATGGCCTCGACCTCGGCGGCCAGGGTGCGGATGTCGGTGACACCGCGGCCGTCGATGCGGACCTTGTCCTTGATGACGCGCTCGCGGACGATCTTCTTGGTCAGCGCGTTGTAGGCGGCGCTGATCTCCTTCTCGCGACCCTCGAACTCGGGGAGCAGCTTCTCGGCGGCCAGCGCCTTGACGCGGTCCAGCTCGTTGTTGCGCTCCTGCTTGCCCGGGATGGTGAGGGCCTGGGCGAGCTCGTCCTTGACGGCGGCGGTCAGCGCGGCGAGGACGTCGTCCTGGTAGTCCAGGAAGACCGGGAACTCACCGGTGGGCTTGGCGGCCTGGGCGGCCAGCTGAGCCTGCGCGGCGCACAGGACCTTGATGAACGGCTTGGCGGCCTCCAGGCCGGAGGCGACGACCTCCTCGGTCGGCGCGTCGGCGCCGCCCTCGACCAGCTTGATGGTCTTGTCGGTGGCCTCGGCCTCGACCATCATGATCGCGACGTCGCCGTCCGGCAGGGCGCGACCGGCGACGACCATGTCGAAGACGGCCGACTCCAGCTCGGTGTGGGTCGGGAAGGCCACCCACTGGCCGTTGATCAGCGCGACGCGCACGCCGCCGATCGGGCCGGAGAACGGCAGGCCCGCCAGCTGGGTGGAGGCGGAGGCGGCGTTGATCGCGACCACGTCGTACAGGTGGTCGGGGTTGAGCGCCATCACGGTGACGACGACCTGGACCTCGTTGCGCAGGCCCTTGACGAAGGACGGGCGCAGCGGGCGGTCGATCAGGCGGCAGGTGAGGATCGCGTCCTCGGAGGGCCGGCCCTCGCGACGGAAGAACGAGCCGGGGATGCGGCCCGCGGCGTACATCCGCTCCTCGACGTCCACGGTCAGCGGGAAGAAGTCGAAGTGCTCCTTCGGCTGCTTGGACGCGCTGGTGGCCGACAGCACCATGGTGTCGTCGTCCAGGTAGGCGACGGCGGAGCCGCCGGCCTGACGGGCCAGGCGGCCGGTCTCGAAGCGGATGGTACGGGTGCCGAAGGAACCGTTGTCGATCACGGCCTCGGCGTAGAACACGTTCTCTTCCACCTGGAAGATCTCCTCTTTCGTACGTCTCCGGGAGAGCGTCCCCGCGTCCTGCCTGCGGGCGGCCCTGGGCCCCCGTCTGGGAGGGCGGCAGTCGGGCCGGTCTTCGATCGAAGCCTCCGGAGTGCCCCGCTCGGTCTGCGGGGGTTCCGGCGGCCACTACCGAGGACCGGCGCCTCACAGCTGCCGGGCCGGGAAGGGCGGTCCGCGTCTGGACGCTCTCTCGGATGCGGGCGGCTTCCGTTTGAAGCCTTCGTCCCGCGGGGGGTTGGGGTCCTTCTGCCTGGGTGGCGCGCTGGTGCGCCATCACCCGGCATGCCCACAACCCTACGGTGCAATCCTCGGCCACCTGGGGAGGTGCGCGCGAGTTGTTATGTCAGGGTGCCGCGGCTCGGGAGGTCCGCGGCATACGCGCGAGGGGCGGCTCCCCGGTGTGGGGAGCCGCCCCGAGCGGCGGTCTTAGCGGGCGCCACCGGCGGCACCGCGGCGGATGCCCAGGCGGTCGACGAGCGTACGGAAGCGCTCGATGTCCTTCTTGGCCAGGTACTGCAGCAGACGGCGGCGCTGGCCGACCAGGATCAGCAGGCCACGGCGCGAGTGGTGGTCGTGCTTGTGGGTCTTCAGGTGCTCGGTCAGGTCCGAGATGCGGCGGGACAGCATGGCGACCTGGACCTCGGGGGAGCCGGTGTCGCCCTCCTTGGTGCCGAACTCGGCCATGATCTGCTTCTTGACGTCAGAGGCGAGAGCCACTGCAACTCCTTACAAGGTCTACCGAGCGGTCCTGGTCGACAACACAGGACTCTGTGAGAACTCGATGTCGTGACGGAGCGCGGCTGACGCCCTTCCGGATTTGTCGCTGGGCGACCCACCAGGGCGGACACACGGCTGCGCTCGAAGGCCAGCGTACCAGTGCCGCCCACCCGGCCGGGCGGCCGGGCGGGCAGCCCTGGGCGGCCGGTCAGCCGGTGGCGCCGCGGACCAGTCGGTAGATGTCCAGGACGGCGAGCGCCAGCGGGACGAGCGAGATCAGGGTGAGGCTGTCGACCAGGTCCAGGATGCGCCCCCAGAACGGGGAGACGCCGAGCCGGGGCACCACCAGGGCGATCGCGACGAGCAGCGCGGCGCCGAAGGCGATGGAGACGGCCAGCCAGATCGTGCGCAGGTCGAGCTGGGTGGTGGAGCCGGCCACCCGCAGGAAGAACTGCGGGGTGTGCAGGGACAGTCCGACGATCAGCAGGCAGAGGCCGAGCAGGCCCGCCACGGTGAGGCTGAGCACCTGCGCGGTGTAGCGGAACAGCCGGGCGCGCAGCATGGTGGCCAGGCCCAGGGCGAGCGCGAGCAGTTCGGGGAAGGTCTCGTCGGTGAAGCCGAGGACCGCGCAGGCGCCGACCACGACCGCGGCGCAGCCGCCGACCAGGCCGACCAGCACCTCGTGGCCGCGCCGGGCCTGGTGGGCGATCTTCTCGTACTGGACGGCCTCGGCGCGCTCGGCCTCCTCGTCGTAGTCGCGGCTGCGGGTGCGGGTCTGGCCGGGGGCGCTGAAGCCGACCGGCAGCCGGGCGAAGCGGGCGGAGAGGCTGGGCAGGAAGCCGAGGACGGCGACGGCGGCGACACCGGTGACGGCGGCGATGTGCCCGGCGGGGGTGTCGGGCATCAGGACGGCGGCGAAGGTGGCGAAGGTGCCGGCGGTGGCGACCAGGGCGGCGGCGACGAACGCCGCGTCCTTCTCGGGCAGCAGGCCGGCCAGCAGCACGGCGACCACCAGGACGCAGACGCAGCCGGCCAGGAACTGGAGCCGGCCGGGGCCCTCCCACGGGTGGGCGGCGGCGATGATGCCGCTGCCGCCGATCATGGCGTGCGGCAGCGCGCCGAGGCCGAGGGCGAGGGCGGCGTGGGCGTCCTGGTAGACCCGGGCGCGCACGCCGGCCAGCGCGGTGAGCACGACGGCGGTGACTCCGGCCAGGACGCCGGGCAGGCCGTGCATGTCGTGGCGCAGGTCGGAGAACCAGAGCGCGAAGCCGAGCAGGATGAGCAGCACCCCGGCGCCGATCAGGCCGAAGCCGCGCATCAGCTCGGCGGTCCAGAACCGGCGGTCGGCCTCGACGGCGCTGGCGATGGCGTCGGCGACGTCGTCGTAGACCGCGGGCGGCAGGGACTCGGCGAAGGGGCGCAGCGCGAGCAGGTCGCCGTCGCGGACCTGCTGGGCGGCCAGGGTCAGGCCGCTGTCGAGGACGGTCCCGTCACGGCGGACCAGGTGGAAGCCGGTGGGCGCGCCCTCGGGCTGGCTCTGGTTGGCCAGGCGCAGCACCTCGGGGTAGACGTCCGCGAGCGGGACGTCCTCGGGCAGGGCGACGTCGATCCGGCGGTCCGGGGCGACGACCGTCACCCGGCAGTAGCCGGTAGCGGCGGCATTGTTCATGCTTCCGCCTCGTTCCTTCGACGCACGTGGCGCTCCCCTTGTTGACGGTGCCGAGGCACGGCGGCGCTCGGTGTGGCTGTGGAACCGGCCCGACCGGGCCGCGAGTTGGCGCGGCGTTACCTTACCCGCTCGGTCGGTGACCGGGTCCTGGCGGGCGGGCCCGGGCCGACCGTTAGGATCGGCGCCTGCGCAAAGGTACGGGGGCTGCGCTGTGTGGGGCGTCCTCAGCCGCCGGATTCCCGTACGGACCGTACGCAGTCACGTGAGGGCTGATGCCGAAGTGATCGATCGACGCCACGGGGTGGATGACACATGGGTGTGATCACGGTCAAGCGACCGGCCAGGGCGTATCCGCCGACCGTGCCGGACGAACCGGTGGAGCTGGTGAGTCCGCCCGAACTGCCCCGGCAGGGCGGCGAGGACTGGCTGATGAGCATCCTGCCGATGCTCGGCATGGGCGGTTCGGCAGTGTTCTTCTTCTCGCCCGGCGCGGCCGCCCCGATGAAGATCATGGGCGGTCTGATGGTCGCCTCGACGGTCGGCATGGTGCTGGCCCAGATCGTGCGGGCCCGCAAGGGCGGCTCCACCGCGATGGCGGACGAGCGGCGCGACTACCTCAAGTACCTGCAGCAGACCCGCCGCCAGGTGCGCCGCACGGCGGAGCGCCAGCGCGGGGCGCTGCTGTTCCTGAACCCGGCGCCGGACCAGCTCTGGTCGATCGTCGAGGACGGCCGGCGGCTGTGGGAGCGGCGCCCCGGGGACGGCGACTTCGCGCAGATCCGGGTGGGCCTGGGGCCGGTGCAGCTGTCCACCCCGCTGGTGGCGCCGCAGACCGCGCCGATGGACGAGCTGGAGCCGCTGTCGGCGGCCGCGATGCACTCCTTCCTGAAGGCGCACGGCACCCTGCAGGACCTGCCGCTGGCGGTGTCGCTGCGGGCCTTCTACCACATCACGGTGTGCGGGGATCCGGACTCGGTGTACGGCAACGTGCGCGCGATGATCGCCCAGTTGACCACCCTGCACTCGCCGGACGACCTGATGGTGGCGGTCGCCGCGGCCCCCGGTGCGGCCGAGGAGTGGGACTGGGCCAAGTGGCTCCCGCACAACCAGCACCGCAAGGAGGCCGACGGCGCGGGCTCGCGCCGGCTGTTCGCCACCGACCTGGGCGACCTGGAGTACCTGCTGCAGGACGAGCTGTCCGGGCGCCAGCGGTTCATCCGGGACTCGGCGCCCTCGGCGGACCAGCCCCACCTGGTGGTGATCATGGACGGCGCCGGGGTGCCGCACGACTCGATGCTGGCCAGCCCGGAGGGGGTCCAGGGCGTGACCGTCATCGAGGTGGTCCCGGGCGAGGTGGACGAGCCCAGCGGCCACCTGATGGTGACGGTCAACTCCGAGGAGCTGGTGCTGCGTTCGGCCTCCGGCGCGACGTACAGCGGCAAGCCGGACCTGCTCTCGACCTGGCAGTCCGAGGCGCTGGCGCGCCAGCTGGCGCCGTACCGGGTCTCGGCCGGCGGGGACGACGAGCCGCTGCTGTCCAACCTCGACTTCACCGACATGATGAACTCGGGCGACCCGGGCTCCTTCGACGTGAGCCGCAGCTGGCGCCAGCGCGCCCAGCACGAGCGGATGCGGGTGCCGATCGGTGTCGGCGCCAACGGCGAGCACGTCTACCTGGACATCAAGGAGGCCGCGCTGGAGGGCATGGGCCCGCACGGCCTGTGCGTCGGCGCGACCGGCTCCGGCAAGTCGGAGCTGCTGCGCACCCTGGTGCTGGCCCTGGCGATGACGCACTCCTCGGAGATCCTCAACTTCGTCCTCGCCGACTTCAAGGGCGGTGCGACCTTCTCCGGCATGGCGGACATGCCGCACACCTCCGCGGTGATCACCAACCTGGAGGGCGAGCTCACCCTGGTCGACCGCATGCGCGACGCTATCGAGGGCGAGCTGCACCGCCGCCAGGAGCTGCTGCGCTCGGCGGGCAACTACGCCAACATCCACGAGTACGAGCGGGCCCGGGCGGCCGGCGCGGCGCTGGACCCGCTGCCCTCGCTGGTGCTGATCATCGACGAGTTCTCCGAACTCCTCACCGCCAAGCCCGACTTCATCGAGATGTTCATCCAGATCGGCCGGATCGGCCGGTCGCTGGGCGTGCACCTGCTGCTGGCCTCGCAGCGCCTGGAGGAGGGCAAGCTGCGCGGCCTGGACACCTACCTCTCGTACCGGATCGGTCTGCGCACCTTCTCGGCGGCCGAGTCGCGGGCGGCGATCGGCGTGCCGGACGCCTACCACCTGCCGCCGGTGCCGGGGGTCGGCTACCTCAAGTTCGGCGAGGACGTGATGGACCGGTTCAAGGCCGCCTACGTCTCGGGGCCGTACCGGGCGCCGGGGCAGCAGCGGTCGACCGGCGGGCAGCGGGTCGCCGCTCACCCGGTGGAGTTCACCGCGGCCTACGTGGAGCCGCCGGACCCGGTGGTGGAGGAGGCGCCGCCGGTCCCGGAGCAGGACGACGCGCTGGTGGACACCGTGCTGGACGTGTTCGTACAGCGGATGGTCGGCCAGGGCCCGGCCGCGCACCAGGTGTGGCTGCCCCCGCTGGAGGAGGCGCCGAGCATGGACCACCTGCTGCCGCCGCTGCAGGTCGCGCCGGACCGCGGGCTCACCGCGACCGGCTATCCGGTGGGGCGGCTGCGGGCGCCGATCGGCATCGTGGACAAGCCGCGCGAGCAGAAGACGGACATCCTGGAGGTCGACTACGCGGGGGCGGCCGGCCACGGCCTGATCGTGGGCGGCCCGCGCTCGGGCAAGTCGACCGTGGTGCGCACCACGGTGGCCTCCTTCGCCCTCACCCACACCCCGCTGGAGGTGCAGTTCTACCTGCTGGACTTCGGCGCGGGCAGCTTCCAGTCGCTGGCCGGGCTGCCGCACGTCGGCGGGGTGGCCGGGCGCCTGGACGTGGACAAGGTGCGCCGGATGGTCTCCGAGGTGCACGGGGTGATGAACCGGCGCGAGGAGCTGTTCCGGGTCGCCGGGATCGACACCATCGCCACCTACCGGGCCCGCCGGGCGGCCGGCCAGCTGCCGGACGAGGCCTTCGGCGACGTCTTCCTGGTGATCGACGGCTGGAACACCTTCAAGCAGGAGTTCGAGGGCCTGGAGCCGGTCATCGGCGACATCGCGCAGCGCGGTCTCGGCTACGGCGTCCACCTGGTCGTCACCGCGGCCCGGTACGCGGAGGTGCGCCCGGCCCTGAAGGACCTGCTGCAGAACCGCACCGAGCTGAAGCTCGGCGACGCGATGGAGTCCGAGGTGGACCGCCGGGTGGCGGTCAACGTCCCGGCGCTGGCCGGGCGCGGCATCACGCCGGACCGGCTGCACTTCCTGTCCGGCCTGCCGCGCCTGGACGGCTCCTCCTCGGTGGACGACCTGCAGGCCGGCGTGGCCGGCCTGGTCGCCGCCGTCGACGGGGCCTGGAGCGGCCCGCGCGCCCCGCAGGTGCGGATGCTGCCGGCCGTCCTGGACGGGCACTCGCTGCCGAAGGGCTTCGAGCACCCGGAGCGCGGTGTGGCCTTCGGCGTGGACGAGGCGGAGCTGTCGCCGGTCTTCGTCAACTTCGAGACCGACCCGCTGTTCATCGTCTTCGGCGACACCGAGTCGGGGAAGTCGGCCGTGCTGCGGATGCTGGTCAAGCAGATCACCGAGCGGTACACCCCGGACCAGGCGGGCATCGTGGTCGGCGACTACCGGCGCGCGCTGCTGGGCGCGGTGCCGTCGGAGTACCTGGTCGAGTACGCGGCCGCCCAGCCGGCCATGTCGGCCGTGGTGGACATGCTGCGCGGGGCCTGCTCCCGCCGTCTGCCGGGCCCGGACGTGACGGCCGAGCAGCTGCGCAACCGCAACTGGTACACCGGCAAGGACATGTTCGTGATCGTGGACGACTACGAGCTGGTCGCGACGAGCTCGGGCAACCCGCTGGCGCCGCTGGCCGAGTTCCTGCCGTTCGCCCGGGACATCGGCCTGCGGGTGATCGTGGCGCGCAGTGCGGGTGGCGCCGGGCGGTCGCTGTACGAGCCGGTGCTGCAGCGGATGCGCGAGCTGGGCGGCCAGGGCGTGATCCTGTCGGGCAACCGGGACGAGGGCGCGCTGCTGGGGACGGTCCGGCCGCAGGCGCTGCCGCCGGGCCGCGGGGTGTACGTGTCGCGCCGTGCGACCGGCGGGCAGATGGTCCAGACGGGCTGGCTGCCGGTGGCGTAGCCGCGAATCGGCCCTCGCCGGCCGTCACGGATGGTGATCGAAGGGGTCGGACTTCCGCAGTCCGGCCCCTTCGGCGTCCCAGGTGCTGAAACGTTACCTAGATCTTTCGCCGGGGGTGCTGCGGTTCCCGCACCTCGCCCGGGAGTTGCCGTGCCGTTCCGGGGCGCCTGGGCGTGTCATCCTCCGCCCGCGCTGCAGCCTTTGAATCTCGTCATTCAACTCCTTGTTCACCTTCGATTCATTCGCGTTGGCACCGAGGTAACAAGTCGGACAAACCGCGCGCTGACTGATTGTGATCATCAGATCGCATGTTTATGCCCTTCTCCGCAACGGATTCCGAAGCAGTTCCGGCGTTGACGCAGTCAATACGCCCAAGGTTCCATTGCGG
Source organism: Streptomyces sp. 1114.5 (assembly GCF_003635085.1). Lineage (NCBI taxonomy): Bacteria > Bacillati > Actinomycetota > Actinomycetes > Kitasatosporales > Streptomycetaceae > Streptomyces > Streptomyces sp. 1114.5. The sequence continues at coordinate 2,589,735 of NZ_RBXE01000001.1, read as the reverse complement.
CCCGGGAGCGACCGGACAAAGGACCCGAGCAACCAGCCAGCGGAGGCGATACCGCTCCCCACCCAGGACCGCACAGAGCCGATCGGAACGAACATGAGCGACACGCTTCGCCCGCCACAGACCGTAGCCGCCACGGCGGCCGGGGCCGCCTCGCCCCAGCAGCTCAAGCGCTCGATCGGCGTCGTGGGCGGCACACTGCTCACGCTGTCCTGCGTCACCCCCGCCTCGACGCTCTTCGTGATCGTGCCGGAGCTGTTCTCCAGCATCGGCAGCGCCACCGCCCTGGCCATCGCCATCGGCACGGTGCTCTGCGTCGCCGTCGCGTTCTGTTACTCCGAGCTCGGCACCCTCATCCCCAGCGCCGGCGGCGAGTACGCGATGGTCGGCACCCTGGCCGGACGCCTGATGGGCTGGCTGGTCTTCGTGCTCTCGCTGATCGTGGTGATGATCGTCCCCTCGGTCATCGCCCTCGGCACCGCCGACTACCTCGCCCCCGTCCTGCACATGGACAAGGCCATGACCGGCGCCGCCGTGATGCTGGCCGCCACCCTGGCCGGCCTGCTCGACCTGCGCGCCAACGCCTGGATCACCGGCATCTTCCTGGTGCTGGAGGTCATCGCGGCGGGCGTGGTCTCGGTGCTCGGCTTCTCCCACGCCAACAGCCACGCCCCCAGCCTGCTGCACGGCGTGGTCGCCGGGGAGGGCGGCACCAGCAGCACCGTGAGCATCGGCGCCATCGTCGGCGCGCTCGGCATCGCCCTCTTCATCACCCAGGGCTTCTCCACCGCCGTCTACCTCTCCGAGGAGCTGGAGAACCCCCGCCGCAACGTCTCGCGCACCGTGCTGTGGACGCTCGGCATCTCCTCCGCGGTCATCCTGGTCCCGGTCGTCGCCATCACCGTGGGCGCCCCCGACCTGCAGACCCTGACCTCCGGCGACATCTCCGGCATGGTCACCGCCTGGAGCAACTCCGCCGTCGGCACCTTCATCAGCCTCTGCGTCGCACTCGCCATCATCAACGCCGGCATCGTCATGGTCATCCAGAACTCCCGGGTGCTGTTCGCCTCCGCCCGTGACAAGGCCTGGCCCGAGCCGGTCAACAAGGCCTTCTCCACCCTCGGCCGCTTCGGCTCCCCGTGGATCGCCACCCTGGCGGTCGGCCTGCCCGGCGCCGCGCTCTGCTTCGTCAAGGGCGAGCTGCTGAGCAACATCACCGGCGTCGCCGTCACCGGGATGTACCTGCTGGTCGCGGTCGCCGCGCTGCTCTCCCGCCGCGGCCACCACAAGCACGCCGCCGCCTGGCGGATGCCGCTGTGGCCGGCCGTCCCGGTCGTCCTGATCGCGGTCCTGCTCTACGTGATGACCAAGCTGGACACCGAGCCCCTGCTGTGGACCGGCGGCATCACCGCCGCCGCCACCCTCTACTGGCTGTTCTACCTGCGCCCCCGGCAGGAGACCCGCTGGGTGATCAGCCTCCCCGACGACCAGCAGGCCTGACTCCCACCCCCCTTCCCCCACCTCCCCCACAGAGCGGTGCCCCGGGCCTCCCCCAGCCCGGGGCACCGCCGCGTTCACGGCGCTACTTCTTCGCCTTCCACGCCGGGCTGGTGGCGATCGCCTTCAGCTGCTCCGCGGTGAGCAGCTGCCTTCCGGTCGGGCCCTGGGCGGCCACGACCTCCATGCCGTCCGGGTGCAGCACGGTCACCCGCAGCGGCTGCTTGTCCTTGCTGTCCGGGCCACCGAGGACGAGCACCTTGTTCCCGTCGGGCAGGACGACCGCGTCCTTGAACGCCTGCTGCGCGGGGTTGTCCACGGACTTCGCCCAGTTCTCCACCCGCAGCACCAGCGAGCCGGCTTCCTGCCCCTGGCCCAGCCGGAAGGTGGCCGTCAGCGTACTGCCGCTGCGGTCGGTCACGGTGACCCCCGGGGGCAGCAGCCCAGCCAGGACGGCCTCCCGGTCCGGCAGCGACAGGCCGGGGTCGATCGCATCGGTGTCGATCCCGTCGAACTTGACCGCCGCGACCGTCCGGTCCCAGGACTTGTCGGTGACGATCGCCTTCAGCTGGTCGAGGGTGAGCGGCGGGTTGGGGCGGCTGTCGCGGGCGCCCTTCTCCGCGGGCGCGTTCCACTCGCTCAGGTTGATGTCCCGGCCGTCCGGACCGGACAGCGAGGCGATCCACGCCTTGGTGTCGGCCCGGCCGTCCGAGTACTCGTGGCCCTGCTGGAGCATGAGCTGGGAGCCGTCCGGCAGGGTGGTGACGCTGCAGGAGTCGACCCGGGCGAGCTTGAAGTCCTTAGGGCAGCTGCGCGGCTGCCCCTGGTTGGGGCGGTGCTTCTGGATGCCGATCTGGACCAGCGACTTGCCCTGACCGTCGTCGAAGACCACGTCCGCGCCGACGAAGGTGCCGCCCGTCCGGTCGTCGTCGGTGCCGCGCCCCTTGCCGTCGGTGGTCTCACCCTTGGGCAGCAGGGCCTGGAAGGTCGCCAGCACCTCGTCGCCGGTGATCACGGTCGGGGCCGAGGACTTCACCGTCGTCGGAGTGGCCGCGGGGCCGGCGCCGGCCGTGGTCGTCGGGGCGGAGGCAGCGCTCACCGTCCCCGCGCCCTTCGCCCCCGACGCCCCGGTCAGGTACACGGCGCCGGTGCCCACCAGCGCCAGCGCGGCCGCGCCGCCCACCACGGCGGCGGTCGACCGGCGGCGCCAGCGGCGGCGGCCGCGCCGGTAGCCGCCCGCGACCAGGTCGGCCTGCTCGGCCTGTCCGGCGCGGAACCCTTCACCCGTACGGGTGAGGGCATAAAGAAGATCGTCCTCGAACTCTTTCGGTTCGGACATGGTGTTCACCGTCTCCTTGCGTCACGGGTTGCGAGAAGTGCTGTTCGTCCGGACGGCCGCCGGCCTCAGCGGGCGGCCAGCTCGGCCAGCGAGTCGCCGAGCAGGGTGCGCAGCCGGGCCAACGCCCGGGTCGTACGGGTGCGGACGGCGCCGGAGGAGACCCGCATGACCTCGGCGGTCTCCTCGACGCTGCGGTCCTCCCAGTAGCGCAGCACCAGGACCGCACGGTCCTTGGGCGGCATCCGGCCGAGCGCGTCCAGGAGGGTCAGCCGCAGACTGCTGTCGGCCTCGTGCCCCTCCGGCTCCGGCAGCGCGTCGGTGGGGCGCTCGCCACTGGAGCGGCGGCGCTGCTGGGCCAGGAAGGTGCGCACCATGACGGTGTGGGTGTAGGCCGCCGGATTCTCGATCCGGTCCCGGCCCCGGCCGCCGGTGAAGGCGCTGCGCCGCCAGACCACGTACATCCGGCTCAGGGCCTCCTGCACGAGGTCCTCGGCGTAGTGGGTGTCACCGCTGGTGAGCAGGCAGGCCGAGCGGTAGAGGTGCCCGGTGCGGCCGGAGACGAGTTCCAGGAACTCGGCGTCCTTGGCCTCCCGGCCGGCCCCGATCCACCCCATGCGCGCTGCCCCCCGTGCTCCGCCCTCCCTGACACCTGATCGATGCGGTGGGCGGGCGAGGGTGTTACAGCCGTTGCGGAGGAACTTTCCGACCGGTGGCTCAGCCGGCGGACTTGCGCCGCTGGTCGCGCAGCACCACGCCGCCGCCGATCAGCAGGGCGACCAGCAGCACGCCGACGCCGAGGACGTACGTCGCGGTACGGCCGTCGCGGTCCGCCTGGGTCTCGCCGAGGCCGACCGGCTGCGGCACGATCGGCGCGGAGGCGAGCTGCACCGGGGCGTCCGGGGTGGCGGTGAACGGCGCGACCTCGGGGGCCTTGGTGACGGCCTTGACCGGGTCCACCACGCCCCAGCCGACGAACGGGTCCGGGTCGCGCTGGGTGCGCTGGGCGGTCTGCTCGATCCAGGCCCGCACCTGGGCCGGCTTCCAGTCGGGGTGCGCGCCGACCAGCAGCGCGGCGAGCCCGGAGACGTACGGGGCGGCGAAGCTGGTGCCGTTGTCCACGCACTGACCGCCCTTGGGGACGGTGGACAGCATGTCGACACCGGGAGCGGCGACCTTCACGAAGGAGCCGTACTGGGAGAACGGCGCGCGCTCGTTGTTCCGGTCGGAGGCGCCGACGGCCAGCACGGTCGGGAAGGCGCCCGGGTAGGTGTCGCCCTCCTTGCCGTCGTTCCCGGTGGAGGCGACCACCACGACCTTGTTCGCCTCCGCGAACTCGACGGCGGCCTTCAACTCCGCGTAGCCGCCGAACTGGGCGTTGGCGGCGCCGCGCACGTCCTGGGAGATGTTGATGACCTGGACCTTGGCGGCGACGGCGTCCGTGATCGCCTGGACCAGGGTGGAGACGTCGCCGTTGCCGTCGCTGTCGTTCTGCCGGATCGAGCGGATCCGGGCGTCGGGGGCGAGCCCGACGAAGCCGGTCCTGTCGCTCCTGCGGGCCGCGATGATGCCGGCCACCTTGGTCCCGTGGCCCACCGGGTCCTCGGTGGACTTGCCCTGGATCTTCTCCTTGGTCTCCCGGTTCACCAGCAGGTTGGGGCCCGCGTCGACCTTTCCGGACAGCTGCGGGTTGGTCTCGTCCACACCCGTGTCGATGACCGCGACGGTCACGCCCGCGCCGGTGGTCCGCCCGCCCTGCCACAGCTCGTCCAGCAGCAGGCGCTGCAGCGACCACGGGACGGTCTGCACGTCGGGCGCGTTCTGCGGGCAGTCGCCCGCGGCGGCCAGCGCGGGCCCGCCGTCGGCGTACGCCGGGGCGGCGAGCGGGCCGCCCAGCACCACCAGCGCGGCCAGTGCCGCGGCCGCCTTCCGGTACCCGCGTCCGGACACCCTGCCACCCCTCATGTCGTCCACCCGTGCCGAGGGCCTGTCCTCGCACTCCACCTGCGGGAGTGCGAGGACAGGCCCTGGGGGCGGTGCCCGGAAGCCCGGGTGCCCGCCCCTGTCGTCCCCGCTCGGGAACGCGCGGTCAGTGCTGCCAGAGCTTGGCGTTGTTGTCCTCGGTCGTCTTGTAGCTCTGCGCGGCGTTGTCCAGCGAGGTCGCGATCTGCGAGCAGACCTGCTGCAGGTCCTTGGCGCGGTCGTCCCAGATCTTCTGGTGGGCCTGGTAGCCCTCCTGGGCGACACCCTGCCAGCTGCTGGCGATGCGCGTGACGTTGCCCTTGAGGTCGTTCAGCAGCTGGTCGATGCGGCCCGCCGAGGCGCGCACCTCCTCGGCCGCGTGGTGAACGGTCTCGAAGTTGACGAGAATGTGGTCGGACACGTTGTCTCCCTTGACGAGGGTGCGGAGCGTCCCGCAGTCAGTGGCGGACGCCCCGCCGAGCGGTGGGTCGGAACAGACCGGTGATCGGCCCGGTGACGACGGCGACCGGCCCCGGAACGGTGAACGGCCCGGGAACGGCGATCAGCCCTGGAGCGGTGATCAGCTCTGGGTGGAGAACATCGCCTTCTGCTCTTCTTCGGTGCTCGCGTAGTGCTTGGTGGTCTGCTCGATCGCGTGCTTGATCGCGTTCAGCGACTCCTTGAGCTTCGCGATGTCGTCGTTGACCCTGTTCTGCAGGGTCGTGTAGGCCGTCGCCGCCTGGCCCTGCCAGCCGGCCGTGATGCCCTGGACCGTGCCGATGAGCTTGGTCCGCTCAGCCTCGATCTTGCCGATGGCCTCTTCGATCTGCTTGGCGAAAGCCTGCATCTCCTGAGCAGTCATCGTGAACTGACCAGCCATGCTCCACCGTCCCCCATGAGACAACAAATTGCGTGTGCGGAGGGCCCTGCGGGCCCCGGCCGCCGCATCACCCCTGTGATGCCCAGCAGCACTGTAGTCGGCACACGCAACTCGCCCAACACCGAGCACTGAGTAGTTACCAGACCATGACACTGCGGCCAATTCCGTTGCCGGGCTTGGCCGGTCAGGCGCCGTACGGCCGACCCGTCGAACGCCGTACGGCCGGTCGGTCGGGCGTTCTGCTGCCGATCGGTCAGGCGTTCTGCGGCTGGGCGGCGCTCTTCGCGGTCAGCGGCGGGCCGGCCGGGACCAGGTCCGACCACTCGTGCGGCACCGGCAGCGGCTGGAGCCCCTGGTAACCCAACCGGGCCTGGTTGCCACCCTGTTCGTCCGGCTGCTGGCCCGGCTGCTGCCCCTGCTGCGGGTCCGGCGCCGCCGGGTTCGGAGCTGCCGGGTTCGGAGCTGCCGGGTTCGGTGCGCCCGGCTGCGGGGCCGGCGCCTTCGTGGCGCCGGCCTGGCCGGGCTGCGCCCCCGGCGAGGGGGTGCCGCCGCGGCCGCCGTCGCCGTTGGCCGGGACGGCGTAGCGCAGCCCGGTCTCGGTGATCAGGAAGTCGGTGCCGGAGCCGGCGGTGGTGTTGTTCAGCGCCCGGTAGAACAGGCCGTGACCGGGAGTCACGTACGCGGCGCCGGCGCCGTTGTTGTACCCCGCGGGATACGTGGGCCCGGCCCAGACACTGCGCTTGGGCGTCTTGCCGTCCTCGGCGACGCCGTCGAAGGTGCTGCACACGACCAGCCGGGCGTCCTGCCGGTCCTGCCAGTTGTTCACCGGCACACCGGACTTCACCGGCCAGTCGGCCGCGGTGTCCGGCAGCCGGACGTCGCTTCCGTACCGGGACTGGTCGGACGGGGTCATCTCGTCGCTGCGCGGCTTCTTGTCCTGGTCGTACTTGTAGAGCATCTGGTAGGCCGGGTTCTGCCGGATCAACTCCGCCTGGAACGCGGTGATCAGGTAGAGCTTGTCCTTGCCGACCACGTAGTTGCGGTCCTGGTAGTGCACCAGCCGGCCGATCCGCTGGTCGGCGGCGTTCTCCAGCTTCACCTGGGAGTTGGGGGCCTGGCTGTCCGCCATCTCCTTGACCTGCGGGAAGGTGATCGGGGTGCCGTTGACCAGGGTGTCCAGCCAGTCCCGCTTGACCCGCTGCGGCACCGCGTTGGGCCCGAAGACCGCGGTGACCAGGGACTTGCGCTCCTTGTCGTCCGACTGCGGTGAGCCGATCTCGTGCTTGCGGCCCTGCGCGTCGACCAGGTACACCTTCGCCCCCGAGGCGGCCGGCTGCCCAGGCACCGTCGCGGCGGAGACCTGCTGCTCGTCCGCCTGCTGCACCAGCATCAGCTGGTCCGGGCCGAGCATCCGGTCCTTGGCCGCCAGCGCCGCCGCGTCCTGGCCCGCCGCCACGAACACCGCCTGGTTGACGGTCTCCTGCTTCTCGTCCGAGCCCGGCCGGTCGCAGACCGCCCACTTCATCGGCTGGCCCGCGTTGTCCTTGCTCGGCAACTTGTCCGGCGCGTACGGGATGCCGATGGTCGGGCCGTGGTTGGGGTACCGGTCGAGCACCCCGTCGTCCACCACCACGACCTTGGCGTCGGCGGCCAGCACCAGCCGCGCCGAGGACATGTTGAGCACCTGGTGCAGCCGCTTGGTCTTGCCGTCCGGGTCGAACAGCACCACGTACCGGGTGGTCGACTGCTTGCCCTGGATGATGTTCTTGCCGTCGTCCCACTTCACCGGCGCGCTCGGCTTGAACACCCCCCAGACCCCGAACCCGGCCACGATCACCGCTCCGGCCAGGACACTCGGCAGCACCGCCTTCACCGGACGCGGCGCGTCCTCGTCGCTGCCGCCGCCGGCGGGCAGCAGGAAGGCGCCCACCGTCCGCTTGCGGGCGAAGGTGTACGCGTTCAGCTCGTCCCGGCGCGATGCCATCCTCGTCGTCCCCCTTGTCAGACGTGTGTCGGACCTCGTCCGACCGACCTGCCCCGTGGTCCACCCGCCGGGCACGAACCCGCGCGAACCCTCTACGATGCGGCAGCAGACGGTGAGTACGGTACGGGTACGGTCCGCGAACCAGCCAGCCGGGCCGCGACAACGGATCAGAGAGGGCCACCGGGGGATGCCAAGCCAGACCGCTCCAGGACGCCGCCGCAGCGCGGGCGGCGGGAGGGCGCGCCGGTCCGGCCGGGCGCAGCAGGGCGGCCCGGCCGCCGGGACCGCCCGGCCCGGGCCGAGCACCGGGGGCGGCGGTGCCGTCCAGGTCCGCGTCAACCCCCGACCCGGGCTGCTCGGCGGCCGGTTGAAGCTCCAGCAGCTGGTCCTGGTCGAGGTCGCGGCCGCGCTGGTCGCGGTCGGCTGGACGATCAGCCGCCCGGTCGCGGCCGGCTTCGGCGCGGTCGCGCTGGTGCTGCTCGTCCTCGCGGCCGTACCGGTGCGCGGACGCACCATCCCGGAGCTGCTGCGGGTGCGCTCCGCCCTCAAGTCCCGCCGCAAGCAGGCCAGGACGCTGCTGCCACCGGTCGGCACCGACCCGGCGCTGGCCCCCGCCCTGGAGCTCGAACCCGGGCTGCGCACCTGCACCCACGCCACCGAGGCCGAGTTCGGCGGCCGCCCGGTCCGCCGGGAGACCGGCATGGTCGGCGACGGCACCTTCCTCAGCTCGGTGCTGCTCGTCCAGGCCAAGGACCAGCCGCTGCGCCCGGTGCGCACCGCCCTGCCGCTGCCGCTGGACGTGATCTGCTCGGCGCTCACGGTGGACGACATCACCCTGGAGTCGGTGCAGCTCGTCCAGCACACCCAGCCCGCCCCGGCCCCGCACCTGCCCGAGCAGTCGCTGGCCGCCCGCGCCTACCGCGAACTGCCGGACGGCACCTCCACCCCCGGGCTGCGGCTGACCTGGGTCGCCCTCAAGCTCGACCCGGAGCGCGCGGCGACCGCCGTGCGGGCCCGCGGCGGCGGCGAGGAGGGCGCCCGCAAGGCGCTGCAGCGGGTGACCGACCAACTGGCCGGGCGGCTCAACAGCGCCGGCTTCAACGCGACCGTGCTGGACGAGCGCGAACTGATCGCCGCCCTGGCCATCTCCGCCTGCGCCAACCCGATCGCGGTGGCCGGCCGCCAGGGCACCGGCAGCGGCGGCGGCACCACCCGCCGCACCCAGGAGGGCGGCCGGTTCTGGCGGATCGACGACCGCTGGCACACCACCTACTGGATCTCCCGCTGGCCGCAGCTGAGCCGCCCCGACGGCGCCCCCGGCCGGATCGCCGCACCGGACCTGGTCAACCTGATCACCGGCTCCCCCGCGCTCGCCAGCACCTTCAGCCTGACCGCCGGGCACGGCACCGGCGGCTCGGTCACCGTCAGCGGACACCTGCGGGTGACCGGGCGCAGCGAGAGCGAGGTCGGCCAGGTCGGCCGCCAGGTGGAAGCCAGGGCACAGAGCGCCGGCCTCGGCCTCGTCCGGCTCGACCTGGAGCAGGCCCCCGGCATGCTCGCCACCCTGCCACTGGGAGGAGCGTCCTGATGGCGTACCAGACCTATCCGGCCCTCGGTCCGCAGCCCGGCGCCGAGCAGCGGCGGGCCCGACCGCGGATCCTGCCCGGCTTCGGCCTGCGCGGGCCGCGTCGGGAGAAGCACGTGCTCGAAGCGGCCGACCTCGCCGCGCTGGCCTTCCCGGTCGGAGACGACGGCGTGGTCATCGGCGTCGACCCGCAGGGGCTGCCCGCGGTACTCGGCCTGTTCCGCCCCAGCGCGTACGACATCGTGCTGGTCGGCGGCATGTGGACGGCCCAGATCATCGCGCTGCGGGCGGCCGCGATCGGCGCCCGGGTCGCCGTGGAGACCGCCCGCGGGCAGCTGTGGGGCCCGATGGCGCAGGCCGCCGGCGGCGGCCAGCCCTGCGTGACGGTCCACCAGGTCGGCCGACTGGGCCCGCAGGGCGCCTCGGTGGCCTCGCCGGTGCTGGTGGTGCGCGACCTCGGCGCCCGCCCGCCGCGCAGCCGGCTCTCCGCCGCACCCTGGCAGACCACCCTGACGCTGCTGCCGTACCTGGGCCCGAACGCCGCCCGGGTGCTGAACGCGGCCGACCTGGTCGGCGTGCAGCGGATCTCCCCGCAGGAGGCGGAGCTGACCGGCCGGGTACTGTCGCTGCCGCCCGAGGACGTGGCCACGCTGCCCACCCTCGGCGACGACCTCACGCTGTGGGCGACCCGGATGCGGCGCCAGTACGTACGGGCCGTGGCCGGGCAGGCCGAACAGCAGGTGCTCGGCGGGCCGCGCCGGATGGACTGAGCGGCGGCTCGCCGCACCCGGCGGGCCACCGCGGAACCGAAGCCGCCTTCAACGGGGGTTGCCGTACGGCCTAGTCTGTGATGCGGCAACGGCACCGCTGAACAAGCGGCGGCGAACACGAGGGAGCCAGAGTGAGCAGCGATCGGGACGGCGTCTACGTCGGCGACAACGCGGCGGAGGACGACGACGACTGGTCGGACGCGCCTGACTACACTCCCCCGTCCTGGTACGTGCAGACGGAGGCTCCGGCCGCTCCGACGGCTTCGGGAACTCCGGCCGCTCCGGGGGCTCCGTCGGCGGCTCCGGCCGCTCCGGCGCCGGTGCCCGCGCAGGCTCCGGCCGTGGCGGACGCCCCGGTGGCCGCCGCGGCTCCGGTGCAGGACCACGCCCAGGCGCAGGACCACGCTCCGGTCCAGCCGCCGGCGCCGGCCCCGGACCAGGCTGCTGCGGCGACTGCCGCCCCGGTTCCGGCCCCCGCGCCCGCCGCACCGGTGCCGCCGGTGGCACCGGTCCAGGCCGAGGCGCAGCACGTCCCGTTCCCGGTGGCCGCCCCGGCCGCCTCCCCGACTCCGCCCCCCGCCGCCGAGCAGCCGCCGGCCGCCGCACCGGCGTGGCCCTCCCCGGAGGCCCTGGCGCAGCAGGGCGCGCCCCAGCCCTATCCGGCCCCGGCGCCCACCGCGGCCACGCCGCCGGCCCCGCCCGTCGCGGCGCAGCCCACCCCGCCGCAGGCCTACCCGCAGCCGCCCGCCCAAGCCCTCCCGCCGCAGCACCCGCAGAGCCCGCAGAGCCCGCAGGACCAGCACGCCGCCTGGGATCCGCAGGCCGCGTGGGCCGCCCAGCAGGCCGCCCAGGCCCAGCCGACCGCCCCTGCACAGCCGCAGCCGCAGCCCGCGCCGGCCCCGCAGGCCGGCCCGGTGGACCCGCGCCAGGGTGGCTGGCCGCAGCCCGCCGCCTACCAGCAGCCGGCCCAGCCCCTGCCCGGGCAGCCCCAGCCCGCCCCGGCCCAGCAGGCCCAGCAGCCGGCCCCCGGGCAGCCGTGGCAGCAGCACCCGCAGGCCGCGCAGCCCGCCGCGTTCCAGCAGGCCGCCGCCCCGCAGCAGACCGCGCACGGCGCACCGCTCGGCTACACCGCCGCCGTCGAGCTGTCCTCGGACCGGCTGCTGCGCAGCCAGCCCAAGCAGCAGCGCCAGCAGCCGCGGTTCCAGTTCGGCGGCAAGGCCGCGGCCGCCGAGAAGTCCCGCCGGCTGGAGATCATCCGCACCCCGGTGCTGAGCTGCTACCGGATCGCCGTGATCAGCCTCAAGGGCGGGGTCGGCAAGACCACGACCACCACCGCGCTCGGCGCGACCCTGGCCAGCGAGCGCCAGGACAAGGTGATCGCGATCGATGCCAACCCGGACGCCGGCACCCTGGGCCGCCGGGTCAAGCGCCAGACCGGCGCGACCATCCGCGACCTGGTGACGGCCATCCCGCACCTGCGCAGCTACATGGACATCCGTCAGTTCACCTCGCAGGACCTGAACTCGGGCCTGGAGATCCTGGCGAACGACGTCGACCCGGCGGTCTCCACGACCTTCAACGACTCGGACTACCGCCAGGTCATCGACGTGCTGGGCCGCCAGTACCCGATCATCCTGACCGACTCCGGCACCGGCCTGCTGTACAGCGCGATGCGCGGGGTGCTGGACCTCGCCGACCAGCTGATCATCGTCTCCACCCCCAGCGTGGACGGTGCCTCCAGCGCCTCGACCACCCTGGACTGGCTCTCCGCGCACGGCTACGCGGACCTGGTGCAGCGCAGCATCACGGTGGTCTCCGGGGTGCGCGAGACCAGCAAGATGATCAAGGTCGAGGACATCGTCGCGCACTTCCAGACCCGCTGCCGCGGCGTGGTCGTGGTGCCCTTCGACGAGAGCCTGGCGGCCGGCGCCGAGGTCAACCTCGACATGATGCGGCCCAAGGTCCGCGAGGCGTACTTCGAGCTGGCCACCCTGGTCGGCGAGGACATCATCCGGGCCCAGCAGGCCGCCGCCCAGCAGGCCACCTGGCAGCAGCCGCAGCACGCCCCGCAGCCGCAGCCCTACCAGGGCCAGGCCGCGCACGCCCCGCAACCCGCCCCCGGCGCCCCCTGGGCGCCGCAGCCCGGCCAGACCCCGCCGCCCCCGCCCGGGTACGGCTACCCGCAGCCGCAGCCCTGGCCCCAGCAGGGCGCCCCCGCCCCGCAGCCCGGCCCCGGCTACGGCTACCCGGCCCTCCAGGGCCAGCCGCCGATGCCCGCCCCGCCCGCCGAGCCGGAGGGCTACCAGCCCCCGCCGCCGGGCTACGGCTACCCGCCGCAGCCGCCCCAGCAGTGACGCCAAGGCCGTGACACCAAGCCGGTGACACCACGGGAAGGGCCCGCCGACACCAGGTCGGCGGGCCCTTCCGTCATCGTCTCCGCAGGTCAGAGGCCGTCGGTGAGCTCGCGGGCGCGCTTGACGTCGTCGGCCATCCGGTCCAGCAGCGCGTCGATGGAGTCGAACTTCTCCATCCCGCGCAGGTAGGCCAGGAAGTCCACCGCGACGTGCAGCCCGTACAGGTCCAGGCCGACCCGGTCGATGGCGTACGCCTCGACCGTGCGGGCAGTGCCGTCGAAGGTCGGGTTGGTGCCGACCGAGATCGCCGCGGGCATCCGCTCGCCGTCCGCGGTCAGCCAGCCCGCGTACACGCCGTCGGCCGGGATCGCGCTGTGCGGCACGGTCTCGACGTTGGCGGTCGGGAAGCCCAGCTCGCGGCCGCGCTGCGCGCCGCGCACCACCTCGCCCTCGACCCTGTGCGGGCGGCCCAGCACCTCGTTGGCGCCGGCCATGTCCCCGGACTCCACCAGCCGGCGGGTCAGGCTGGAGGAGAACGGCTCGCCGTCCCCGGCCGTACCGGAAACCTGCAGATCGATCACCTCGACCTCGAAGTCGTCCGCCCGGCCCAGCTCGGCGAGCAGCGCGACGTCCCCCGCGGCCCGGTGCCCGAAGCGGAAGTTGGGGCCCTCGATGACGACCCGAGCGTGCAGCGCCTCCACCAGGACCTGCCGGACGAAGAACTCCGGGGACTCCTTCGAGAACTCGGTGGTGAACGGCAGCACCAGCACCGCGTCCACGCCGAGCTCCGCGATCAGCTCGGCGCGCCGCGGGTGCGGCGCGAGCAGCGGCGGGTGGCTGCCCGGCCGGATGACCTCGCGGGGGTGCGGGTCGAAGGTCACCACGACCGCGGGGATGCCGAGTTCGCGGGCGCGCTCGACCGCCCGCCCGATGATCAGCTGATGCCCGCGGTGCACCCCGTCGAACGAGCCGATGGTGACGACGCTGCGTCCCCAGTCACCGGGGATCTCCTCCAGGCCACGCCAGCGCTGCACCCGACCGCTCCTTGTTCCGTACGGTGCGTACGTTCTGTACGCTCAAACGCTCAAAACCCGAACCCCTATAGCGTGCCATGCGCCTGCCCCGGCTCAGGCACCGGAATACGGGTTGAGCGCACCGGGGGCCGTACCGCCCGCCCGGGCGCGGTCCGTTCCGCCTCGGCGGCGGCGTACTGCGGATCCCGGCCGGCCGCCGTCAGGGCCCGCATCCGGGCCAGCCGGGGGCCGTCCGGGGCGGTCGGGGCGGCGTCGCGCGGCCACCGGGTGAGCAGCCGGGCGAAGGCCGCGGAACGCCCGGCACAGCGCACCAACACCTCGTCGGCGTCCGGCAGCCCCGGGACGGCCCGGGCCAGCACGGCCCGCGCCCGGGCCGGCTTCTCGGCCGCGCAGTGCTCGGCGAGCCGCTCCACCACGGCAGTCAGCACCGCCGGGTCGGTCTCGGCGGCGAGCAGGGTGTCCAGCAGCTCGCAGCGCAGCGCGTCCGCCGCGGGGTCGGCCACCGGGACGGACAGCACCTCGGCGAACGGCCGCCGCACCGCCGCCGTACGGACCGCCAGCGCGCCGCCGAGCAGCAACCGCAGCTCCAGCCGGTCGGCCGGGCCGACGGCCGTGGCGCGCGCCAGCCGGCGGCCGAGGTAGTCGACGGCGACCGGGCCGGCCAACCCCGGGTGCGCCCGCAGCAGCCGGGCGGCCAGCTCGGCGCCCCGCCGCACGGCCGCCGGGGCGGCCGCGTCGGCGAGCACCCGCAGCGTCTCGGCGGGCGCCGACCCCGCCGCCGCACCGGGCAGAACCCCGGGCGCCTCGCCGGGCACCGCCAGCCGGTCGGCGAGCGCGGCCAGGACGGCCTCCGGGTCGCTCTCCAGCGCCGGAGCGAGCGCCGAGGGCGTGAGGAAGGCGTCACCGCCCACCCGCAACAGGGCGAGCGCCGCCGGAAGGTGCTCGGCCCGGGTCGCCGGATCGCGGACCAGCAGGGCCAGCGCCGCGCCGTGCAGGCCGGGCTCGTCCTCGCGGGCGAGCAGGGTCAGCGCGGCGAACCGCAGCAGCTCGGCCCCGGCTCCGGCCGCGTACGGGGCGGTGCGCAGCCCGTGCACGGCGGCCGCGACGTGCCGTTCGGGCCGCCGGTCGTGGCTCCAGCGGTCCACCGCCCGGCAGAGCGCGGAGGGCTCCTCGGCAGCGAGCACGGTGAGCAGCGCGTCCGCCCGCGGGTGCGCGGCGTCGGCCAGCGCGTCGGCCAACTCGTCCAGGGCGAGCCGCCGGTGGGCGTACAGCAGGTCGTGGGCGAGGTCGGCAACGGTTCGTCCGGGAGGGCCGGGCAGACCGGGCAGGCCCGGCAGGCCGCGGGGCTCGTCGAACCAGGCGCAGAGCAGCGGGAACACCGCGACCGGGTCGGCCCGCAGCCGCTCGGCCACCGCACCGAGGTAGCCTCGCTCGGGCCCGTCGACGGCCACCAGGCGGCGCAGCAACGCGAGTTCGGCCTCGACGGGCAGGCCGAGGCCGGTCCAGAACGCCGGACCGAAGCGACCGAGCCCGGCGGCCGGGAGCGCCGCCACCCCACCCGCCGCGGCGGCCCGTTCGGCGATCCGGCCGGCCAACTGCTCCAGCAGCGCCCGGTGTTCGGCAGGGTCGGGGCTGGCGGCCAGACCGGCGGTGAGCAACCGGGCCGCCCACCAGGCGGGTTCGCTGCCCGGCGGGCGCAGGTCCACGGCGCGCCAGATCCGGTGCAGCCACGGGTCCAGCGCGGGCGCACCCCAGGTCTCGGCGACCCGGCGCAGCGCGGCGGCGACCGGGCCGATCCGGTGCCGGGGGACGGCGTAGCCGGTCCGCTCTCCCGCTGCCCGGCGGCTCTGGGACGCCGCCGGCCCTCCGGGCTCCTCCGGCCCCTCGGCCGGCACCGGGGGCGTGTCCTCGGCCTCCCCGAGCAGCAGCCGCAGCGCCGCGTCCAGATCCAGGTGCAGGCCCTGCAGCCAGTCGGCGAACTCCCCGTGCGCGAAGCGGAATCCGGGCCCGGCGGGCACGAACAGGCCCTCGGCGAGCACCGCCGTCGCCCAGCCGCCGTCGGGCGGGAACAGCTCCTCGAAGGCCGTCCGGTCCAGCCCACCCGGTTCGCTGCCGAGCATCCGCCGGGCCGCCTCGTGCACCCGCCCGGCCACCGCCGCCGCCAACCGGCGCACCCGCCCGTGGCGCGGCCCGCCGGGCCGGGTGGCACCCCGCCGGTGGGCGCCGCCGCGCCGGGGCCGCCCGTCCTCGGCCAGCCGCTGGGCCACCCGCAGGCAGCGCAGGTCCAGGAAGGCACCGAACAGCTCGCCCCGCCGCGCCGCACCGTCCCGCAACCCTTCGGCCCACAGCTCCCCGGCCAGCCGTACGGCCAGTGGATGCCGGGCGTCCTCGGCGGCCGGGCGGCCCGGCGGCAGCCCGTAGCGGCGGCGCACCCGCTCGGCCGCCTCGGCGGGCAGCGGCCCGAGCCGCTGCCCGGCCAGACTCGGCCCGCCGAGGGCGGCACCGTCCATCCGCACGGTGGGGGCGCTGCTCAGGTCGCCGTCCGGGTTCGGCTCCTGGGCGCGGTGCGCGCCCGGTGCCCCGCTCCCCCAGGTCTCGGCCGCCAGTCGCTCCCAGAGCTCCTCCCCGCAGGCGGTCAGCAGCCGCGCCCCGCAGCCGGTCAGCCACTGCCCGGCACCGCGCAGCCGGCGCGCGTCCAGCGGCACCGGGGCCTCCTCCGGACCGTCCAGGAGCACCAGCAGCGGCCGCCCGGCCGCCGCACACAGGGCCGCCACCGCCTCGGGCGGGGGCGCCGGGGCGCCGAGTTCGGCCGCCGCGGCGGCCAGCGCCCGCTGCACCGCGTCGGCGAGCGAGCGGTCCTCGGCGTGCAGGTCGGCGCCGCGCAACCAGAGGGTGGGCAGCGGTTCCGCGGCGCCGGAGCGGCGGACGGCCAGCGCGGCCAGTTCGGTGGAGCGCCCGCTGCCGGCGGCGCCGACCAGCGCGGTGAGGGTCGCGGCCGGCTCGTCCCCGAGCAGGCCGTCCGGCCGGTCCACCCGGTCCGCGGCCAGCCCGGCGACCCGTCCCGGCCCGGCGCCGGCGGCGGCCAGCTGGGCTGCGGTCAGCCGCAGCACCCCGGCCAGGTTGAGCGCCGACCCGTACGCGGGCACGGCCGCGGCGTTGCGCGCCAGCAGCCCGGCCAGCGCCCCGGCGACCTCCGCCCCGCTGCCGGCCGCCACCGCGGGCAGCGCCCCGCCGTGCTGCGGGCCGCGGAGGGCGGGCGCGGCCAGCGCGATCACCGCCCCGCTGCGGGCGTCCAGCACCGGCGAGCCGGCCGGCACCGTGACCCCGCCGACCACCGGCACGTCCAGCAGCAGCACCCCGCCGAGCAGGTGCCCGCCGTACGCGGCGCCGGTGAGCCCGAGCAGCCCGCAGCGCAGCGTGACCGCCCGCCCGTCCTCGCCCTCCAGCCCGGGCAGCAGCACCTCGTGCCCGGCCCCGACGGCGGCCAGCGGCAGCGGCGGCACCGGCAGCCCGCCGACCGCGTCGGTGCGCAGCAGTGCGAGCCCCTGTTCGGGCAGCGGCAGGACGGCGTCCGGGCCGAGTACCCGGGTCTGCCCGCCGGGGGTGTGCAGGACGACCCGGTCCAGCCCGGCCACGCTCTCGTGCGCGGTCAGCACGCCGCCCTGCGGATCGGCGACGAACCCTAAGCCGTGCAGCCGCCCGTTGAGATCGCGGATCCGCAGCAGGTAGCGCCCCGGATCGCGCTCCAGAAACCCCGGCATGACTGGCCCCCTCGACCGTCGTTCGCTCACCGCCGGGAGCCTGCCCGCCGGGGCAGCGCCCCGACCGCGCCCGCGCCGCTCACCACGGGCGTTCACCTCGTGCGCTCCCCCGTGCGGGTGAGCGCCCCGGCCTGGTGCGGGTGTCCCCGGAAACGGCGAAACCCCCGCCGGACTCGACGGGGGTTCCGAGGCTCAGCCGACCGCGGCCGGGCTCAACCGATCTCGACCGGGCTCAGCCGACGAAGACCGCGACCGGCTTCGCCTGCCCGCCCGTCTCCTCGACCAGCGCGAGGAAGCGCCCGTCCGGCCCGAACACCGCGATCGGCCCGTCCACGCCCATCCCGGGCGCCTTGAGCCGGGCGCCGTGCGACAGCTTCTGCGCCGCCGCCTCGTCCAGGTCCCAGCGCGGGAAGGCGGCCGCCGCGGCCTCCCCGATCGGCAGCACCTGCAGCCCCTCGGCGGACTCGCCGGTCACGGCGGCCTCCAGCTGCTCCAGGGTGTGCGCCGACTCCACCGAGTACGGCCCGACCTTGGTGCGCCGCAGCGCGGTCAGGTGCCCGCCCACGCCCAGCCCGGCGCCCAGGTCCCGGGCCAGCGCCCGGATGTAGGTGCCGGAGGAGCACTCGACGGTGACGTCCAGGTCGATCACCGGCGTGCCGTCCTCGGCGACCGCCGCGCGCTGCTCGTGCACGGTGAAGGAGTGGATCGTGGTCGGCCGGGCGGCCAGCTCGAAGTCCTCGCCCTCGCGCACCCGGGCGTACGAGCGCTTGCCGTCGATCTTGATCGCGCTGACCTTGGACGGCACCTGCATGATCTCGCCGGTCAGCGCTGCGATCCCGGCGTCGATCGCCTCCCGGGTGACGCCGTCGGCCGGGGCCGAGGAGGTGACCTCCCCCTCCCGGTCGTCGGTGACGGTGGTCTGGCCGAGCCGGACGGTCGCCTCGTACGTCTTGGCGGTGAGCATCAGGTGGCCGAGCAGCCGGGTGGCCCGCTCGACGCCGATCACCAGTACGCCGGTGGCCATCGGGTCCAGCGTGCCGGCGTGACCGACCTTGCGGGTCCCGGCCAGCCACCGCAGTTTCGCGACGACCCCGTGCGAGGTGATGCCCTCGGGCTTGTCGACGATCACCAGGCCGTCCGGGCCGGTGCCTTTGCGCTTCATCGAGCTCTTTCTCTCAATAACGTCAGGAGACGGTCAACGCGGAATGATCAATTGTGGGGCCGCAGTGCGCCCCGGAACCGCTCGACCACCGCGGCCACATCCTCCCGGACGCTGAATCCGGCCGCGAACACGTGCCCCCCGCCGCCCAGTTCGGCACAGGCCGCGGCGACGTCCACCGCGCCCTTGGAGCGCGAGGAGCCGCGCAGCGTGCCGTCCGGGTCCTGCTTGAGCACCAGCGCCACCTCGGCCTCGGCCGGGCGGCGCAGGATGTCGATCAGCCCCTCGATCTCCTCGACCGTGACGCTGAACAGCGCCAGGTCCTGGTACGGCACCCAGGTCCACACCAGGCCCAGCCCGCCGGCCGCCTCGGGCTCGTAGACGGCCCGGTCGAGCGCGCCCGCAAGCACCTTGAGGTAGCCGAAGGAGGAGGTGTCCCACAGCTGCCGGGAGATCAGGTCGTGCCGGATGCCGGTGGCCAGCAGCCGGCCGGCCAGCTCGTGGGTGGCGGGCGTGGTCGCCCGGTACTTGAACGAGCCGGTGTCGGTGGCGACGCCGGTGTAGAGGCAGGTGGCCAGGGACTGGTCGAGCTCGACGCCGAGCCGGCGCAGCAGTTCGTCGACCAGGACGGCGGTGGCCGGCGCGGTCGGGTCGATCAGCTGGTGGGTGCCGAAGCCCGGGTTGGAGGCGTGGTGGTCGAACACCACCAGGACGGGCGCGGCGAAGGCCTTGTCGTGCAGCAGGCCGAGCCGGCTCTCCGCGGCCACGTCGAAGCAGAGCACCAGCTCGGGCACGTCCGGGACCTCGGCGGCCGGCACGATCAGCTCCTGGCCGGGCAGGAAGGCCAGCGACTCGGGCACGATCTGCGGGTCGTCGCCGAAGGAGACCCGCACCTGCTTGCCGAGCGCGCGCAGTGCCAGCGCGGCCGCCAGCGAGGAGCCCAGCGCGTCGCCGTCCGGGCAGATGTGGCAGATCAGGTCGATCGAGCGGGCCCGCCCGATCTCCGCCACCACCTGCTGCCAGAGCAGCTCGAAACCGCTCTCCTCGGCGCGTGGGCCCGGGAGCGCCGCGAGGGCACCCTCCACCGTGCTGGTGGAGGACGCCCCCGTGGTCGTTCCGGCTCGCGAGGCGGCCTGCGCCGGCTCACCCGCCATGACTACTCGTCCTCGTCGTCACGCTCGGACGCCGGAGCCCGGTACGGGTCCACGTCGCCGGCGTAGGTCGCCCCCGCGGCCTGCGTGCGCACCTCGGCGTCGGAGAGCCGGGCCCGGTCGAGCAGGTCGTCGATGTTCCGGGCGTTCTCCGGCAGCGCGTCCGCGACGAAGGTCAGCGACGGAGTGTGGCGCACCCCGGTCTGCTTGCCGACCTCGGAGCGGAGCACGCCCTTGGCGCTCTCCAGCGCGGCCGCGGTGGCCTGGCGCTCGGTCTCGTCACCGAAGACGGTGTAGAAGACGGTGGCCTCGCGCAGGTCGCCGGTCACCCGGGTGTCGGTGATGGTCACGAACCCCAGTCGCGGGTCCTTGATCCGCCGCTCCAGGGTCTGGGCGACGACCACCTGGATGCGGTCTGCGAGCTTGCGCGCCCTTGCGGTGTCGGTCACGTTGCCTCCTCGTGCAGTGGGCCCGGTACCCGGGCGAGTTGTGCACCCGTCGGGGCCCACGCCCCAAAGTACCGGCCCGCGCCCGGCCTTGCGGGCGCTCTGGGTCCTGATCCGTGTGAGAACGGCGACTTCCGCCGGTCCGCTCCACGGCTCTCATTCGTCGTCGTCGTTGTGGTACCTCCTCCTCGCGGAGAGGAGCTGCACCTCGGGGCGGCCGGCGACCAACCGCTCACAGCTGTCCAGGATCTCGGTGACGTACCCGGCTTCGCCGGACACCACCGCGAGGCCGATCTCGGCCCGGCGGTGCAGATCCTGGTTCCCGGTCTCGGCAGCGCACACGCTGTACTTGCGCTGCAGTTCGGCCACGATGGGCCGCACGATCGAACGCTTCTCCTTGAGCGAGTGGACGTCGCCCAGCAGCAGGTCGAAGGTGAGTGTTCCCACGAACATGTCATGACAGGTCTCGCCGACCTGAAGGCCTCGGGGAGCGGCCCCGAACAGGACCGCTCCCCGGACCCTACACAGCGAGACCGGGGCCGGTCGACGGAAATTCCACCCGTCGACCGGCCCCGGCTGACACCGACTAGGCTCGCGGCTTCTCGCGCATCTCGTAGGTCTCGATGATGTCCTCGACCTTGATGTCGTTGAACGACCCCAGGGTGACACCGGCCTCGAAGCCCTCGCGGACCTCGGTCGCGTCGTCCTTGAAGCGGCGCAGACCCTCGATGGTGAGGCTCTCCGCCACGACCTTGCCGTCGCGCAGCAGGCGGGCCTTGGCGTTGCGGCGGATGATGCCGTCGCGGACCAGGACACCGGCGATGTTGCCGAACTTGGAGGAGCGGAAGACCTCGCGGATCTCCGCGGCGCCGAGGCGCACCTCCTCGTACTCCGGCTTGAGCATGCCCTTGAGGGCGTTCTCGATCTCCTCGATCGCCTGGTAGATGACCGAGTAGTACCGGACGTCCACGCCTTCCTTGTCGGCCGCCGCACGCGCACGGCCTTCGGCGCGCACGTTGAAGCCGATGATGATGGCGTCCGAGCCCATCGCCAGGTCCACGTCGGACTCGGTGATGGCACCCACACCGCGGTGCAGGACCCGGAGCTCGACCTCCTCGCCCACGTCCAGCTTGACGAGGGCGTCCTCCAGGGCCTCGACCGAACCGGAGACGTCACCCTTGATGATGAGGTTGAGCTGCTCGATGGAGCCGGCGGCGATGGCCTTGTCCAGGTCCTCCAGGGACACCCGGACCCGACGCTGCGCGAAGGCGGCGTTGCGGTCGCGGGCCGAGCGCTTCTCGGCGATCTGGCGCGCGGTGCGGTCCTCGTCGACGACGATGAAGCTGTCGCCGGCGCGGGGCACCGAGGTCAGACCGAGCAGCAGCACCGGGCGGGACGGGCCGGCCTCGGCGAGGCTGTTGCCGTTCTCGTCCAGCATCGCGCGGACGCGGCCGTAGGCGTCGCCCACGACGATCGAGTCACCGACGCGGAGGGTACCGCGCTGGACCAGGACGGTCGCCATGGCGCCGCGGCCCTTGTCCAGGTGGGCTTCGATCGCAATACCCTGCGCGTCCTGCTCCGGGTTGGCCCGCAGGTCCAGCGAGGCGTCCGCGGTCAGGACCACGGCCTCCAGCAGCTGGTCGATGTTCAGGCCCTGGCGCGCGGAGATGTCGACGAACATGGTGTCGCCGCCGTACTCCTCGGCCACCAGACCGAACTCGGTCAGCTGACCGCGGACCTTGGTCGGGTCGGCGCCCTCGACGTCGATCTTGTTGACGGCGACCACGATCGGCACACCGGCGGCCTTGGCGTGGTTGAGCGCCTCGACCGTCTGCGGCATGACACCGTCGTTGGCCGCGACCACCAGGATCGCGATGTCGGTGGACTTGGCACCACGGGCACGCATGGCGGAGAACGCCTCGTGACCCGGGGTGTCGAGGAAGGTGATCGGGCGCTCTTCGCCGTTCACCATCGTCGCCACCTGGTAGGCACCGATGTGCTGGGTGATGCCACCGGCCTCGCCGGCCACCACGTTCGACTTGCGGATGGCGTCCAGCAGGCGGGTCTTACCGTGGTCGACGTGACCCATGACGGTGACGACCGGCGGGCGCGGGGCCAGCTGGTCCTCGTCGCCCTCGTTGGCACCGAAGTCGATGTCGAACGACTCCAGCAGCTCGCGGTCCTCGTCGTCCCGGCTGACGATCTCCAGGACGAAGCCCATCTCGTCCGCCAGCAGCTGCAGCGTGGCGTCGGAGACCGACTGGGTCGCGGTGACCATCTCACCGAGGTTGAACATGACGGAGACGAGCGCGGCCGGGTTGGCGTTGATCTTCTCCGCGAAGTCCATCAGCGAGGCGCCGCTCGACAGGCGAACGGTCTGGCCGTTGCCGCGAGGCAGCATCACACCGCCGACGGACGGGGCCTGCATGGCCTCGTACTCCTGGCGCTTCGCCCGCTTCGACTTGCGGCCGCGCGCCGGGCGACCGCCCGGGCCACGACCGAAGGCGCCCTGCGTGCCACCACGGGCACCCGGGCCGCCGGGACGGCCGCCGAAGCCGCCGGGACGCGGACCGAAGCCGCCGCCGCCACCCGGGGCACCGCCACCGGGACGCGGACCGCCGAAGCCACCGCCACCGGCCGGACGCGAGCCCGGACCGGCCGGACGGCCCTGGAAGCCCGGACGGGCGCCACCGGCACCCGGACCACCCGGACGGCCACCGGGGCCACCCGGACCACGGCCACCCGGACCCGGACGCGGGCCGGCCGGACGCTGCGGCATCATGCCCGGGTTCGGGCGCGGCATGCCGGACGGGGTCGGGCCACCGGGACGCGGCGCAGCCGGACGCGGCATGCCGTCGGGACGCGGGGCACCACCCGGACGGGGGGCACCGGCACCCGGAGCACCCGGACGCGGAGCGCCACCGGGACGCGGCGCACCGGCACCCGGAGCACCCGCACGCGGGGCACCACCGGGACGCGGCGCACCGGCACCGGGGGCACCGGCGGGACGCGGACGGTCGCCACCCGGACGGGGACGGTCGCCACCCGGGGCGCCCGCACCGGCCGGACGCGCACCCGGCGCGCCGCCCTGACGGCGGTCGCCGGGGCGGCCCATGCCGGTGGCGCTGCCCGAGGTGAACGGGTTGTTGCCCGGACGCGGGCCGGCCGGGCGCGGGCCCGGACGGGCGCCGCCGGCGGCCTGGCCACTCGGGCGCGGGGCCTGGGTGGACGGACGCGGGGCGTCACCGGCCGGAGCCGGCGAGGAGAACTCGGCCGCGGGCGCGGCCGGGGCCGCCGGAGCGGCGGGACGCGCGGCCGGGCGCGGGCCCGGAGCCGGCGCGCCGGCCGGCTTCGGCGCGGCGGGGGCGGCCGGGGCGGCGGGAGCCGCGGCGGCAGCCGGGGTCGGACGGGGACCAGGGGTCGCGCTGGGGCGCGGACCCGGGGTCGGGGCACCCGGCTTCGGGGCACCCGAGCCGGAGGGGGAGGGCGCCGCGGTCTTCCGCGGGCCCGGCTTGGCAGCGGAACCACCACCGGTGGGGGACACACCAAGCGCGTCAGTCAACTTGCGCACGACCGGCGCCTCGATCGTCGAGGACGCCGAACGGACGAACTCGCCGAGCTCGGTCAGCTTGGCCATGACGGCCTTGCTCTCCAAGCCAAGCTCCTTGGCGAGTTCGTAAACCCGGACCTTAGCCACTTCACTCCTGTCTATGAGTCCGGGGGTCTCGTCCGCCGGACTGTCGCTACTTCATGGGCGTACCCATCGCGTACTCATCGCGTACTCATCGAGTGCTCATCGCAATCTCGACCTACTTCCACATCGCGAGGTACCTGACTGGTGCACGGCGCGCGGCTGCCCGAGCGCTGTGCTTGTTGCGGTGGTTCTCCGCCGCGTGGAGCGGCGGCCGTCGCGGGAGGCGGCCCGACTACGAGGCCCCGCCTGCCCGCTCCCCGATGAACTCGCGGAGCCGCTCCGTGTCGAGCGTGCCCTGGAGCCGGAAGGCCCGGGGAAACGCCCGACGGCGGACCGCGAGGTCGAGGCAGGCCGGATCGGGGTGCAGGTGAGCGCCCCGGCCCGGCAGTGCGCCACGGGGATCGGGGACGCACTCGCCCTCGACCGCCGTGACACGCAACAGCTGGTGCTTGGCCGCGCGCTTGCGGCAGCCCACGCAGGTGCGTTCCGGGCGTGCTCGGACGTGCGTCCGGCCAGACGAAGGCAAGTCTACCCCTCCGAAGCGACATGGCGCCGCCCCACGGATCCCGGGGGACCCGTCGGGACGGCTACGACAACACCGATCACCGGTCGGCCGCCACCCATTTTTCTTACTGGGGGCGGTCAGCGTCCTCCGGCTGACCCTCGGTGTCGGGCCGGATGTCGATCCGCCACCCGGTCAGCCGGGCGGCCAGGCGGGCGTTCTGCCCCTCCTTGCCGATCGCCAGCGAGAGCTGGTAGTCCGGCACGATCACCCGGGCGGAGCGCTGGGCGGCATCCACGATCTCGACGCTGGTCACCCGCGCGGGGGACAGCGCGGCGGCGACCATCTCGCGGGGGTCCTCCGACCAGTCCACGATGTCGATCTTCTCGCCGTGCAGCTCGCCCATCACCGCGCGCACCCGGGCGCCCATCGGGCCGATGCAGGCACCCTTGGCGTTCAGCCCGGCACGGCGCGACCACACCGCGATCTTGGTGCGGTGGCCGGCCTCACGGGCGATGGCGGCGATCTCCACGCTGCCGTCCGCGATCTCCGGGACCTCCAGCGCGAAGAGCTTCTTCACCAGGCTGGGGTGCGTGCGCGACAGCGTCACCGAGGCCCCGCGGACACCGCGGCGCACCGCCACCACGTAGCACTTCAGCCGGGTGCCGTGCCGGTAGTCCTCGCCCGGGACCTGCTCCTGCGGCGGCAGGATGGCCTCCAGCTTGCCGATGTCGACCAGCACGTTCTTCGGGTCGTTGCCCTGCTGGACGACACCGGTGACGATGTCGCCCTCCTTGCCCGCGTACTCGCCGAAGGTCTGGTCGTCGGCGGCGTCGCGCAGGCGCTGCATCATCACCTGGATGCCGATGCTGGACGCGATCCGGCCGAAGCCGTTCGGGGTGTCGTCGAACTCCTTCGGCTCGACACCCTCCTCCAGCTCCGTCGGGTCCTCCATCGCCCACACGGTGACGTGGCCGCTCTTGCGGTCCAGGTGCACCCGGGCGCGACGGCGCGAGCCCTCGGTGCGGTGGTACGCGGTGAGGAGGGCGGACTCGATGGACTCGACCAGCAGGTCGAAGGGGATGTTCTTCTCGTTGACCAGCGTGCGCAGGGCACTCATGTCGATGTCCACGGCTACGCCTCCTCGTCTTTCGTCACGTTCGTCATGGTCGTACGGCAACCGAGGTCACTCGGTGCCGTCGTCCCCCTCGTCGAAGTCCGCGGCCTCGTCCAGGAGCTCGTCGTCCTTGCGGTTGAACTCGACCTGGACGCGCGCCCGGGCCACCTCCGCGTACGCCAGACGGCGCTCCTTCGGGCGGCCACGCCCCTTCACCGGCTGCACCTCGACCAGTGCGCCGTCCTCGTCGGCCTCCAGCACCCGGGCGACGATCTCCCCGCCGTCCGCCAGGTGGATCTTGGCCAGCCGACCCTCCGCGCGCTGCCAGTGCCTCGGCTGGACCAGCGGACGCTCCGCACCCGGCGAGCCGACCTCCAGCAGGTAGGGCTCGTCCCCCATCAGGTCCGACCCGTCCAGGGCCTCGCCGACCACCCGGCTGAACTCGGCGATGGCGTCCATGTCCACGCCGCCGTCGGTGTCGACGTCGATCTGCACCTGCCGGCGGCTGCCCGCCTTGGTGACCCGGACGTCTTCGAGGTCCAGTCCGGCCTGCGCGGCCAGCGGCTCCAGCAACTCGCGCAGCCGGTCGGTGTGGGTGGTGCTCATCCGGGTGGACTCCTCGGCCGCGTCTGCTGTTGTCAGAAGGTCGCCGCGCGCCCTCGGCGCCACACCGGGTCACGGCAGCTCGGCCCAAAGCCTATCCGGTGAAGACCCCAACCACCGATTCCGGACCACCCCCGGCCGCTCGCACACCACCCACTGCGAGCAAGCTCACACCTGCCGTACGTGAGGATTCTGTAATCATTCACGCCAACGAGGGCAGGCGGGGAGGCCGTCCTCCCGTACACGCCCCGGAGTGACCCCGATGCAGCCGCCCAGCCGACGGACCTTCCTGGCCCTCGGACTGTTCACCCTGACCGCCTGCACCACCGGCCACCCCGGCGCCACCCCGGGCACCACCGGCCCCCGCCCCGACCCGGACGACCCCGTCCGCCTCCGCGCGATCGCCGCCACCGACACCCTGCTCGCCGGCTACGACACCCTGCCGCCGGCCCCCGCCGCCCTCCGCGCCGAGACCGCCCGCCACCGCGCGGCCCTCGCCGAAGGCCTGCCCCCCACCGCGACCCCGGCACCCCCCGCGTCGCCCGCCCCCACCAGTCTGGCCGCCCTGGAACGGCAGACCGCCGCCTCCCACCTCGCCGACCTCGACACCGCGAGCCCACCCCTCGCCCGCCTGCTCGCCTCGATCGCCGCCGCCCACGCCCTCCACGCCACCACCCTCGGCGACCCCACCCTACCGACCACCACCCAACCCACCGGCAGCACCACCACCCCCACCCCCACAGCCGTCACCGCCCTCCAGAACGCCCTCACCGCAGAACACGCCACCATCTACGGCTACGGCATCGTCGGCGCCCGCCTCCCCGACGACCAACAACGCACCGACGCCCGCACCGCCCACGCTGCCCACCAGGCCCAACGCGACGCCTGGCAACGCCTCCTCACCTCCCTCGGCGCCACCCCCACCCCCGCCGCCGGCGGCTACCAACTGCCCTTCCCCGTCACCACCCCCACCGACGCCACCAGACTCGCCGCCCACCTGGAATCCCGCCTCACCACCGTCTACGCCGACCTGGTCGCCGCCGTCACCACCCCCCACCGCCTCCCCGCCGCCACCGCCCTCCGCGACTGCACCCTCCGCGCCCACCACTGGGGCGCCCCCGACACCCCCTTCCCCGGAATCCCCGACCCCGCCCCCTGACCCCAACGGGCGCGCAGGCCAAAGCCCGCGCGCCCGCAACACCCCCGCCCCCGACAATGGACCCATGTCGGCCCCCACACCCCCCTCCCCGTCCCCACCTGGCTGACGGAAACCGTCACCGCCACCCACGGCGAGGGCGGCCGCCAATGGCTGTCCACCCTCCCCGCCAGAGCCGCCGCCCACCTCGCCGCCTGGGACCTCACCCTGGAACGCGTCCTCGACCCCGGCGGCAGCCTCAGCCTGATCGCGTACGTCCACCGCGACGACCTGTCCCCCGCCGTCCTCAAGGCCGGCCTGCTCACCCCCGAGACCACCCACGAGCACGCCGCCCTCACCCACTGGGCCGGCCGCGGCGCCGTCCTCCTCCTCGCCGCCGACCCGGCCGAGGGAGTCCTGCTCCTGGAGCGTCTGCACGGCGAGATCCCGCTCCGTTCCCTCGCCGAGTCCAAGGCCATGCTGGAGGCGACCAGCCTGCTGCACCGCCTCTGGGTGGAGCTCCCCGAGGACCACCCCTTCCCCACCCTCGCCCAGCAGCTCGCCACCACCGAAGCCCGCCTCCAGGAGCACGGTTCCCACCCTGCCGCCACCGAAGCCGGTCCCCTGATCGCCGAAGCCCTGGACACCGCCCGCACCCTCGTCGGCTCCGCCGGCTCCGCCGCCGAGAACTTCCTCCTCCACGGCGACTTCCACCACGGCAACGTCCTCGCCGCCGACCGCGCCCCCTGGCTGGCCATCGACCCTCGCCCCGTCGCCGGCGAGCGCGCCTACGACCTGGCCCGCCTCGCCCTGGACCGCGCCGACACCCTGCTCGGCTCCCCCGGCGTCCCCGCCGCCCTCCGCCGGCGGCTCCACCAGCTCTCCGACGCCCTCGACGTCGACCGGGACCGCCTACGCGGCTGGACCCTCTTCCGAGCCGTCGACCTGGCCCTCCGCGCCCTCACCGCAGGCCGCCACCAAGACGCCGAACTCCACCTCGAACTCGCCGGCTCCCTCTGAAAACCCCCGCCGCCTGACCCCCTAGGCGCCCTGAGCCCCCCGCAAGGGCAACCGAGCCCCCATCACCGCATACAGCCGATCCGTCGCCGGAAACCGCACCGCCCGCGCCAGGTCCTGGTACCCCAACCCCCGGTACAACCGCCGCGCCGGCGTCTCTGCGTCGATCGCCGAGAGGATGCTCCGGTCCAGCCCCGACCGCTCGCACAGCGTCCGGATGATCCGCGAACCGACCCCCTGCCCCTGGAACTCCGGCAACACGTGCAGCTCGGTGATGGCGAACACCCCGTCCAGCCAGTCCTCGTGCCCCCGCGCGGTCAGGTACGGCTCGATCACCGTGCTCCACCAGTGCTCCCGCTGGTTGGGCATCCCGTACCCGAACCCGACCAGCCGCTCCCCGCTCATCGCCCCGAGCGCGATCACCCCCGGCTGCCGGGCGTGCCGCCCCACGATGTGCAGCCGTACCGCGACCTCCTCGGGCGTGAGCCCGAACGCCACCGCCTGGACCTCCAGCGCCTGCGGCGCCCAGGCCGCAAGGTCGATGGCCCCGATCGTCACCCCGGTCAGCTGATCCATGCTCCGGACGTTACTACCAGCCGCCGTTCACCGCGGCCGAAGATCGGAACAGCCCCCGAACCGGCTCCCGCACCGCCCCGCGAACCGACCCCTCAGAACAGAACGCTCATGAACGCCCCGACCTCCCGGAACCCCACCCGCCGATACGCCGCCCTGGCCCGCAGGTTGTAGTCGTTGACGTAGAGCGACACCACCGGCGCCACCTCCCGCAGCGCGATGTCCAGGACCGCCGCCATCCCCGTCTCGGACAGCCCCTGCCCCCGGTGCTCCGGCGCCACCCAGACGCCCTGGATCTGACAGGCCCCCTCCGTCACGGCCCCGATCTCCGCCTTGAAGACGACCTGCCCGTCCTCCCCGAACCGCGCGAACGAACGCCCGGTGGTGACGAGTTCGGCCACCCGCGCCTGGTAGAGGAGCCCTCCGTCCCCGGCCAGCGGCGACACCCCGACCTCCTCGGTGAACATCGCCACGCAGGCCGGCATCAGCGCCTCGACCTCGTTGCGTCGCACCCTCCGCACCAGCGGATCCGGCGCGATCTCCGCCGACGGCACCGCGGTGGCCAACAGCGGCTGGTGTGCCCGGACTTCGCGCGCCGGCCCCCAACTCCGCTCCAGCAGCGCCCAGAACGCGGCGGTGGACCCGGCCGGCCCGACGATCGAGGAGCAGCGCCGCCCCTGGCGGCGGGCCCGCTCGGCGAACGCCGCGACCGCCTCCGGCCCGGCGTCGACCAGGACGAGGTTCGCCCCGGCGTAGCAGAGGGCGTCCAGCGCGCCGTTCCCGTCGTACCAGCCCCAGATCTCCCCGCCGAGCCGCCACGGGTCCAGCCCGACGGCCTCGACCCTGGTGGCGACGAAGGCGTTGGCGACCGGGTCGCGGTGGAGGATCTCCAGGGCGTCCGCGAGGTCGGGCGGCTCCAGCACGCGGGTGGTGGCCAGGGCCCGGGCGGCCTGGAAGGAGCTCGGGAGCATCACACCTCGATCGAGCATCGAGACAGCACCTCACTGAGACGACTCTGGCCGCACCCTACTCCGTGGCCCCACCCGGCTACGGCCGCGGGGCCGTCCGCGAACGGACGGCCCCGCTTCCGGAATTCTTCACGCGGGCTTCCCCGCGCCGGCTACGAGGGCTTCACTCCCCCGCGACGACGGTCGGCGCCCCCGCCTCGACGCCCGCCGCCTGCATCTGCTCGGCGAGCTTGAGCGCCTCCTCGATCAGGGTCTCGACGATCTTCGACTCGGGGACGGTCTTGATGACCTCGCCCTTGACGAAGATCTGGCCCTTGCCGTTGCCGGAGGCGACCCCCAGGTCGGCCTCGCGGGCCTCGCCCGGGCCGTTCACGACGCAGCCCATGACGGCCACCCGCAGTGGCACCTCCATGCCCTCCAGCCCGGCGGTGACCTCCTCGGCGAGCTTGTAGACGTCGACCTGGGCGCGGCCGCAGGACGGGCAGGAGACGATCTCCAGGCCGCGCTCGCGCAGCCCGAGCGATTCGAGGATCTGGTTGCCGACCTTGATCTCCTCGGCCGGCGGGGCGGAGAGCGAGACCCGGATGGTGTCGCCGATGCCCTCGGCCAGCAGCGCGCCGAAGGCGACCGCCGACTTGATGGTGCCCTGGAAGGCCGGCCCGGCCTCGGTCACGCCGAGGTGCAGCGGGTAGTCGCAGGCGGCGGCGAGCTGGCGGTAGGCGTTGATCATCACGACCGGGTCGTTGTGCTTGACCGAGATCTTGATGTCGCGGAAGTCGTGCTCCTCGAACAGCGAGCACTCCCACAGCGCGGACTCGACCAGCGCCTCCGGGGTGGCCCGGCCGTACTTCTCCAGCAGGCGCTTGTCGAGCGAGCCGGCGTTGACGCCGATCCGGATCGGCACGCCCGCGTCCTTGGCGGCCTTGGCGATCTCGCCGACCTTGTCGTCGAAGGCCTTGATGTTGCCCGGGTTCACCCGCACGGCCGCGCAGCCGGCGTCGATCGCGGCGAAGACGTACTTCGGCTGGAAGTGGATGTCCGCGATGACCGGGATCTTCGACTTCTTGGCGATGATCGGCAGCGCGTCGGCGTCGTCCTGCGACGGGCAGGCGACCCGGACGATCTGGCAGCCGGACGCGGTGAGCTCCGCGATCTGCTGCAGGGTGGCGTTGATGTCCGCAGTCACCGTGGTGGTCATCGACTGCACCGAGACGGGCGCGTCACCGCCGACCGGCACGTTGCCGACCATGATCTGCCGGGAGTAACGACGCTTGGCGAGCGGCTTGAGCGGCAGGGACGGAATACCGAGCGAGATCGCGGTCATGTGCGCAGGGTTCCCCGGGGTTGAGGTGTGGTCGACCGCCCGGCCGCTGGGACGGCCGAGGCCGGGCGCGCTGACGATCGCGCACCCGGCCTCCACGGTACGGCACGGCAACGGCCCCCAGCACACCCGCCGTACCCGACCTGCTAGCTGATCTTCACCGGGTTCACCAGGTCCGCGACCATCACCAGCAGCGTGAAGCCGATGAAGATGCCGGCCACGACGTACGCCACCGGCATCAGCTTGGCGACGTCGAACGGGCCCGGGTCGGGCCTGCGGAACAGCTGTGCGAAACGGCGCCGGACGGACTCCCAGACCGCGCCGGCGACGTGGCCGCCGTCCAGCGGGAGCAGCGGCAGCATGTTGAAGAGGAAGAGCGAGAGGTTGATGCCGGCCAGCAGGTTCACGAAGAACGCGACCCGCTGGGTGCCGGGGATGTCGAGCGAGAAGACCTCGCCGCTCACCCGGGCGGCCCCGACCATGCCGATCGGCGAGTCCGGGTCGCGCGGGGCGTCGCCGACGATCGCGTTCCACAGCCCGGGGATCTTGCCGGGCAGGGCGGCCAGCGACTTCACCCCGCTCTCGGCCATGTCGTACATCCGGTCGACCGACTGCCCGAAGCCCAGCTGGACCACACCACTCGCAGGAGTGAATCCGAGGAACCCGGCCTGGACGGTCTGGCCCTTGATCGGGACGTTGTTGCCGTCGTACTTCTGGACGTCGTTGACGGCGATGGTCGGGTTGAGGGTGAGCTGCTGCCCCTCCCGTTCGACCACGACCGGCACGGTCCGGCCGGCCGAGCGGCGGATGTCCGTCTGGAGCTGGTCGTAGGTGCGGATCCGGTCGCCGTCGAAGGAGACGATCCGGTCCCCGGCCTTCAGCCCGGCCTGGGCGGCCGGGGTCTGCGGGGCGCCCTCCGGGCAGCTGTCGGTGGGCTGGCCCGCCTTGACGACGCACTGGGCGACGGTACTGACCGTCGGCACGTTCATCGAGACGCCGAAGCCCATCATGACGGTCAGGAACAGCCCGAACGCCAGGATCAGGTTCATGAACGGCCCGGCGAACATGACGATGACGCGCTTCCACGGCTTGCGGGTGTAGAAGAGCCGGTGCTCGTCACCCTCCTGGAGCTCCTCGTAGGAGGCCTCGCGGGCGTCCTCGATCATGGAGCGCCAGGGCGAGCTGCTGCGCTTGGTGATCCGCCCGTCGTCGCCCGGCGGGAACATCCCGATCATCCGGATGTACCCGCCGAACGGGATCGCCTTGATGCCGTACTCGGTCTCGCCCTTCCGGCGCGACCAGAGCGTCGGACCGAAGCCGACCATGTACTGCGGCACCCGGATGCCGAACAGCTTGGCCGTGGAGAGGTGGCCGAGCTCGTGCCAGGCGATCGAGATGAGCAGCCCGATGACGAAGACCAGGATGCCGACCACCGTCAAAACCGTTGCCACCGCTGGTCCTCCGTCATTCCGCTCCGCTCATCGTCTCGTCCTACCGGAATCGCGGCCGTCAGTCCGCCCTCGGCCGACCGTCAGCCCGCCGCCAGCTCGCGGGCCCGGGCACGCGCCCAGTCCTCCGCGTGCAGGACGTCCTCGACGGTCAGGGAAGTTCCCGCCACCGGCGTCCCGTGCTCGGCCACGACCTTGGCAACAGTGTCCACGATTCCGGTGAAGGCGAGGCGGCCCTTCAGGAAGGCCTCCACGCACTCCTCGTTCGCCGCATTGAACACCGCCGGAGCGGTTCCGCCCAGGGTGCCCACCTCGCGGGCCAGCTCGACCGCCGGGAAGGCCTCGTCGTCCAGCGGGAAGAACTCCCAGGTGGCGGCCTTCGTCCAGTCGCAGGCGGGGGCGGAGTCCGGCACCCGGTCCGGCCAGCCGATCCCCAGCGCGATCGGCATCCGCATGTCCGGCGGGCTGGCCTGCGCCAGGGTCGAACCGTCGGTGAACTCCACCATCGAGTGCACCACCGACTGCGGATGGACCACGACCTCGATCCGGTCGAACGGCACGTCGTACAGCAGGTGCGCCTCGATCACCTCCAGGCCCTTGTTGACCAGGGTGGCCGAGTTGATCGTGACGACCGGGCCCATCGCCCAGGTCGGGTGCGCCAGCGCCTCCTGCGGGGTCACCCCGGCCAGCTGGTCACGGGTCCGGTTGCGGAACGGGCCGCCGCTGGCGGTGACCACCAGCTTGCGCACCTCGGCCCGGGTCCCGCCGGCCAGCGCCTGGAACAGCGCGGCGTGCTCGGAGTCCACCGGCACGATCTGCCCCGGCTTGGCCACCGCCTTCACCAGCGGGCCACCGACGATCAGCGACTCCTTGTTGGCCAGCACCAGCACCCGGCCCGCCTGCAGCGCGGCCAGCGTCGGCCGCAGCCCGATCGACCCGGTGATGCCGTTCAGCACCGAGTGGCACTCCATCGCGGCCAGCTCGGTCGCCGCGTCCGGCCCCGCCAGCACGGCCGGCAGCGGAGCACCCGCCGCCTTCGCGGCCAGCGCCTCGCGCAGCGCCGGCTCGGCCGCCGGGTCGGCCACCGCCACGGTGTGCACACCCAGCCGCAGCGCCTGCTCGGCCAGCAGCTCCACCCGGCCGCCGGCCGCCGACAGCGCGACCACCCGGAAGCGGTCCGGATGGCGGAGCACCACGTCGATGGCCTGGGTGCCGATCGAACCCGTGGAACCGAGGATCACCAGCTCCCGGGGGCCGGAGGGGTCCGCCACGGTGGGCGTGAAACGCAGCTGCGGGTGGGCGAGCGAAGTCATGCGCCCATTGTGACCTGTCCGCGACCGCTCCCCGGACCTCCCCGGACCTCCCCCCAGGGACGCTCAGGCTCTCGCCAGGACGATCCGGCACCCCCGGGCTACCGTCTGAGCCATGCGTACCGTCATCGCCGGAGGCCACGGACAGATCGCGCTGAAACTGGAACGGCTGCTCGCCGACCGCGGCGAGCGCCCCGCCGGGATCATCCGCCGCCCCGAACAGGCCCAGGACCTGCTCGACGCCGGAGCCGAGCCGCTGCTGCTCGACCTCGAAGCCGCCACCGCCCCGCAGCTGGCCGAGCTGCTGACCGGCGCCGACGCGGTGGTCTTCGCCGCCGGCGCCGGACCGGGCAGCGGCGCCGACCGCAAGAACACCGTCGACCGCGACGCCGCCGTGCTCCTCGCCGACGCCGCCGAACTCGCCGGCGTCCGCCGCTACGTGATCGTCTCCTCGATGGGCGCCGACGCCGACGCCCACCACCCCGCCGACGAGGTCTTCCAGACCTACCTGCGGGCCAAGGGCGCCGCCGACGACGCGGTCCGGGCCAGGACCACGCTCGACTGGACGGTGCTGCGCCCCGGGCAGCTCACCGACGGCCCCGGCACCGGCCTGGTCCGGCTGGCCCCCTCCGTCGCACGCGGCGCGGTCGACCGGGCCGACGTCGCCGCCGTCCTGGCCGCCCTGCTGCGCGAGCCCGCCACCGCCGGACTCACCCTGGAGCTGGTCGCCGGGAACGCCACCGTCGAGGAAGCCGTCGCCGCCGCGGCCGGACACGACGGCTGAAACGCCCGCAGGGCCCGGTCCGAGGCGGACCGGGCCCTGCGTCGACCGGTCTCCGGGAGACCGTTCTCCCGGAGGGTGTCTCAGAGGTCGAGGCCGGTCAGGACCAGGACCTTCTCGACGGTGTAGTCGTCCATCGCGTACTTGACGCCCTCACGGCCGACACCGGAGTCCTTGACGCCGCCGTACGGCATCTGGTCCGCGCGGTAGGACGGCGCGTCGCCGATGATCACACCGCCGACCTCCAGCTCCCGGTGGGCGCGGAAGGCGGTCTGCAGGTCGTGCGTGAACACGCCCGCCTGCAGGCCGAACGCCGAGTCGTTGACGGCCGCGAAGGCCTCGTCCACGCCGTCCACCTTGTGCAGCGACAGCACCGGGCCGAACACCTCGGCCTTGGCCAGGATCGCGTCCGAGGGCAGCTCGGCCAGCACGGTCGGGGCGTAGGTCGCGCCCTCGCGGGTGCCGCCGGTCAGCACCTTGGCGCCCTTGGCGACCGCGTCCTCCACCCAGGACTCCACCCGCTTCGCGGCGTTCTCGTCGACCAGCGGGCCGACGTCCGTCGCGTCGTCGTTCGGGTCACCGGTGACCTGGGCCTTCACCTTGGCCACGACCTTCTCCACCAGCGCGTCGTACACCGACGCGTCGGCGATCACCCGCTGCACCGAGATGCAGGACTGGCCGCCCTGGTAGTTGGCGAACATCGCGATCCGGGTGGCCGCCCAGTCCAGGTCGGCCTCCGAGGACCAGTCGGCGAGCACCACGGCCGCGGCGTTGCCGCCCAGCTCCAGGGTGCAGTGCTTGCGCGGCACCGAGTCCATGATCTGGTAGCCGACCTTGTCCGAACCGGTGAACGAGATCACCGGCAGACGGCCGTCCTGCACCAACGCCGGCATCCGGTCGTTCGGCACCGGCAGGACCGACCAGGAGCCGACCGGCAGGTCGGTCTCGGCCAGGATCTCGCCCAGCACCATCGCCGACAGCGGCGTCGCCGGAGCCGGCTTCAGGATGATCGGGGCGCCGACCGCGATCGCCGGGGCGACCTTGTGGGCGACCAGGTTCAGCGGGAAGTTGAACGGGGCGATGCCCAGCACCACACCGCGCGGGAAGCGGCGCACCACCGCGAAACGGCCCACGCCGCCCGGGTCGGTGTCCAGGCGCATGGTCTCGCCGTTGGTGCGGCGCGCCTCCTCGGCAGCCCAGCGGAACACCGACACCGCACGGCCGACCTCACCGCGCGCCCACTTGATCGGCTTGCCGTTCTCCGCGGTGATCAGCCGGGCGATCTCCTCGGTGCGCTCGGCCAGCCGCTTGGCCACGTGCTCCAGGGCGGCGGCACGCTGGTGCGCCGGAGTCGCGGCGAACACCGGCAGCGCGGCGACGGCGGCGTCCAGCGCCTCCTCGACCTGGGCCTCGGTCGGGATGCTCACCTTGCCGACCAGACGGCCGTCCCAGCTGTTGTGCACCTCGAAGTCGGCGTCACCGCTCGCCCGGCGGCCGGCGAGCCAGAAATCGTACGTGGTGGTCACCGTGGTACCGGCCCTCTCCTCGTCGTCGTACGGCCCGCACGGACGTGGGACCAGAACCCGAGGGTAGGGGCGTCGGCGCGCCGACCGGATTGGCCGACTAGGAGCGTTCCGCCCCCAGCCCACTCCACCGCGTCCAGCCGGGCGTCCGCGGAGTCCTACTCCTCGCCGGAACGCAACGCCAGCCACAGCTCCATGCGCACGTCCGTGTCGTCCAGCGAACGGCCCAGCAGCTCCTCCACCCGCCGCATCCGGTAGCGCAGCGTGTGCCGGTGCACACCCAGATCGGCCGCCGCCGCGTCCCACTGCCCGTGCCTGGACAGCCACGCCCGCAACGACGCCACCAGATCGCCGCGGGCCGTCCGGTCGTGCTCGCGCAACGGCCGCAACAACCCCTCCGCGAACGCCGTCACCGCCTCCTCCCCGAGCAGCGGCAGCAGCGAACCCGCGCCGACCTCCTCGTGGTCCACCGACCGGCGACCGCCGCGCAGCGCCACCGCCAACGCCCGCTCCGCCTGCGCGTACGCCGTCCCGGCCTCCTCCAACGCGGCCGGCGCCGACACGCCCAGGGACACGCCCTCGTGCTCCTCCACCGCGCCCAGGCACGCCCGGTGCACCGCGCCGTTGTCCAGCGCCAGCACCATCAGTCGCGGCCCGTGCACGCCGTCCTCCCGTGCCACCAGCAGCTTCTCGCC
Organism: Streptomyces sp. 1114.5; assembly: GCF_003635085.1. NCBI lineage: Bacteria > Bacillati > Actinomycetota > Actinomycetes > Kitasatosporales > Streptomycetaceae > Streptomyces > Streptomyces sp. 1114.5. The sequence goes on along the minus strand of NZ_RBXE01000001.1, from coordinate 2,553,132 downwards.
CACCCGGGCACCCGCCTGCTCCGCCCGGTCGCCCAACTCCCCGAGCGACTCCGCGGTCTCCGCGTTGGCCGGCCCCGTCCCGGCCACCAGGACCCGTATCGTCCCCTCCGGCAGACCGCCGAACAGCCCCACCGCCACCTGCCGGGCCGTCGCCACCTCACCCGCCAGCACCATCCGCAGCAGCGCCGCGCCCATCCGCTCCTCCGCCTGCCGCAGCTCGCGCGAACGCTCCAGCGTCAGGGTCAGCAGCGCCACCGCCGCGTTCAGCACGTACCGCTCGGTCGGCGTGATCCGGTCCTCGGTCCCGACCGCCAGGAAACCCCGGGCCCGCCGGTCCGCCCCCAGCGACTGGACCACCACGTAGTCCTCGTCCGCCGTGTCTATCCCCGGCGCCCGCCCCTGCAACGCGGCACTCGACGGCGCCGGCCGCCGACGCAGCCGGTCCACCTCCGCCGCCAGCCGCCCGGCCCGCCGCGCCGCCCAGTCCGGCGCCACCACCGACAGCGCACCCGACCCGTCGTACAGCGCCGCCCAGCCCCCCAGCCGCGCCGCCAGCCGACGCACCACGGCCGTCGTACCGTCCTTGCCCAGAGCGGCCCTGGTCAGCTCCTCCTGCGCCTCGAAGCTGGTCGTCACCGCCTCGTACTGCTCCGCGGCCAGCGCCGCCGACACCACCTTGCTGATCGCGATGAACGGCGTCGGCTCCGGCACCCGCAGCAACGGCAACCCGCGCTGCGCCGCCGCGTCCACCAACGGCTGCGGCACCTCGGTGTGCGACAGGCCCACCCCGAGCCCCAGCCCCACCACCCCGGCATCCGCCAACCGGTGCACGTAGGCCTGCAACTGCGCCGCCGTACGGCCCAGCTTGATACCGGTGGTGAGCAGCAGCTCGCCACCCTCCAGGAACGGCGTCGGGTCGTCCAGCTCACTGGTGTGCACCCAGCGGACCGGCCGCTCCAGATGGTCCGCGCCGGCAAGGACCGTCAGATGGAGCGAACTGTTGCGGACGACGGAGGCGAGTGTGGGGGGCATGGCACCTTCGGGGGATCGACCTGACCGCGCCATTGCGGCCGGGCGAGGAGAGGGGCGTGGGACTGGTGAGGGTCTCTCCCCTTCATTATGGACGCCCCGGACAACCGGCACTGCCGAATCCACCTCGAAGGCGACTTCCGCCCCGGCCCCCCGCCGGCCCCGTCTCAGCCCCGGAGATCCACCAACAACGGCGGCACCTGCTCCCCCGACACCGCCGTCAACGACACCACCGCATGCCCCGCCGGCAACGCGTGCGCCAGATCCGACGGCGACCACCGCAACCGCTCCACATCCCGCGTCGTCACCGACTCCGTCTGCGCCGTCGTCCCCGACAACGCCTTCCGCCCCACCCGCCCCACCCGCCGGATCACCCCACCGGAGGTGTCGGGGGTGTGGGTGACCTCGGTTTCGTGGACGACGTGTGTGCCCCACGCCTCGGAGAAGAACTTCCCGTCCCACGGGGCGATGCCGGGGAAGACCATGCGGCAGCCCACGGCTCCGAAGAGAGGGATCCTCAACGCCTCCGGCAGATCCATCAGCGTCCGCAGCAGCAGCACCGAGCCCGCATTGGCGGCCCGCATCCGTTGGAGACCTCGGACGGTGTTCGCGTCGAGCGCGGTGGACGCATCGTCCACCACCAGGCCGGCGAACAAGGAGCGGTCCTCGCGGGCCGCCGCCGCCACGACGAACTGTCCCACCACCAGACGCGACAGGATCCGAGCGGCCTCCGGGTGACTCCGCTCGGGGAGCTTCACCCGGACTCGCAGCGGATGATCGAGCGCGCGCATGGCGAAGGGCAGGCGCCCCGTACCGTCCGTGGCGAACGCCCCCTCAAACGCCGGACGATCGAGCAGTGACAAGCGGTCCGCCAGCAGAGCGCCCGGATCGTCGGCACGTTCCTGCTGCCGCTGTCGGTACTCCAGGTCCCGCTCGTAAACTGCCAACCGACCGGCTTCACGAAGGGCCTTGACGAGCGGCTCCATCACGTCCGGCTCGCCCGAGAGCAGCGCTCTCAGTTCACGGACCCCGGGGTAGCGACCGTAGGCAGTGTGGAAGGGTCCGATCACTTGCTGCAACGTCGTCCGGGCGCTCTCCGCACGCGCGATCAGCTCGTCCGGAAGCAGGGCGTCAGCAAGTCTGGCCGCCCCCTCGTCCGGGTCCTGGGTGGCTCCGTAGAGGTCCAGACCGTAGGCGGACCCCGGCTCGCCTGGTGCGATCACCACGTCGTACCAGCTGTCCGGGCCGAGATCCGCATCAGCTGCACCGACCACCACGACGCATGCTGTCCCGGCCAATGCCTGCAGACACAAGGCTTCCGTGACTGGTCGGGCGAGCCGAGCCGTCTTGCCGGTTCCCGCAGGGCCGACGGCGAGCAGCGACGTCCCCAGGACAGTGGGGTCCACAGCGAACCCGGTCGACCGATGGCTGTGCGGGTTCTTCACCACGTCCTGCGTGGTCCCTAGCCGCACCTGCCGCAGCAGGAGGTCGTGCCAGGCCTTCCGGGTTGCGAGGTCCCGGGCCTCTGAGGGGTGCGAGAAGGCTGCCGCACCCCGTGCAAGCACCTGATCGACGAAGGCGGGGAGAAAGACGGCATCCGCCTGCGCAGACTCCCACGCCCGCTGGATCCGGACGTAGTCGACATCCCCGGCCTTCGACCGGTCCAGCTTCTCCGCCGCCGCCGACGCTCCGCCCGATCGCTGGGCGAACCACGGATCGACGGTGGGCGCCGCCTCGGAGCCGACGGCAGGCCCGGCCGGAGCAGGTCCCTCGTGGGTGATGGCGCGAGCGAGGACTGGAGCGACGTTCTTCCGCCATCCGGAACGCGTGAGGAACCGACGGCCGACCTCACGCCACCGTCCGGTCCGCCAGAACACCGCGGCCGCACAGCCGATAGTGACCAAGTTGATGAGGATCTGCACGGTGTTGAACTGTTCCGGGGAGGTACCGGCGAACCAGCCGAGAAGCCCCGCCGCCCACACGAGCACGAACGTGCCGATGTAGTACGTCGCGACGGTCGCGATGAGGTTCAGCACGGCACGCCACAACAGTTGTCCGGTGGGGACCTTCGCTTCCTCCGCCTCCGTGGGATCAGTCCGCTTGTATCCCTGACGGAAGATGCCCGGGGCAGCCTCCGGCCGCGGGACCGCCACCCACGCCGCGAGGTCGAAGGACCCGTCCGCTGCCGCGCCGGGCCGTTGGTGGGGTAGGGGGCTCGGGGGTCTGGTGGTGGTGCGCTCGCCGTGGTGGTGTGACCCGTCGTGTGCCATGTACGGCCCCGCTCCCTCGCCCGCCCGCCCGGCCCGACCGCCGTCGGTGCCGCCATACCCATGCCGCCGTACCGGCGACACGCCCGCGCTCAGGGTAGTGGAGCGGGGCCTGCGGGTAGTCGTGGCGCCCGTGCTGGCCGGGGAGGACAAGTCGGACGGCGCAGTGCTACCGAGTGGCGCATGCCCGGCCGGGGAGGGCGGCCGTAGCCTGCGAAGCACCGAGCCGAGAAGTCTGGAGAAACCCCATGAGCGCCGCAACGCCGCTCCCGCAGGAGCGCCGCCTGGTCACCGCGATCCCCGGTCCGAAGTCGCAGGAGCTGCAGGCCCGCAAGCTGGGTGCGGTGGCGGCCGGCGTCGGCACCACCCTGCCGGTGTACGTGTCCCGTGCCAACGGCGGTGTGCTGGAGGACGTGGACGGCAACTCGCTGATCGACTTCGGCTCCGGCATCGCCGTGACGAACGTCGGCAACAGCGCCGAGGCCGTGGTGGCCAAGGCGTCCGAGCAGCTGGCCGCCTTCACCCACACGTGTTTCATGGTGACCCCGTACGAGGGTTACGTGGCCGTCGCCGAGCAGCTGAACGAGCTGACCCCGGGCGACCACGCGAAGCGCACCGCGCTGTTCAACTCGGGCGCCGAGGCGGTCGAGAACGCGGTGAAGATCGCCCGCGCGTACACCAAGCGCACCGCCGTCGTGGTGTTCGACCACGGCTACCACGGCCGCACCAACCTCACCATGGGCCTGACGGCGAAGAACATGCCGTACAAGCAGGGCTTCGGTCCGTTCGCTCCGGAGATCTACCGGGTGCCGGTGGCCTACCCCTACCGCTGGCTGACGGGTGCGGAGAACTGCGCCGCAGAGGCCGCCGCGCAGGCGATCGACATCATCAACAAGCAGATCGGCGCCGAGAACGTCGCGGCGATCATCATCGAGCCGATCCAGGGCGAGGGCGGCTTCATCGAGCCGGCCAAGGGCTTCCTGCCGGCGATCGTGGAGTACGCGAAGGCGAACGGCATCGTGTTTGTCGCGGACGAGATCCAGACGGGTTTCTGCCGCACCGGCCAGTGGTTCGCCTGTGACGACGAGGGCATCGTCCCGGACCTGATCACCACCGCCAAGGGCATCGCCGGCGGTCTGCCGCTGGCCGCGGTGACCGGCCGCGCCGAGATCATGGACGCCGCGCACGCGGGCGGCCTGGGCGGCACCTACGGCGGCAACCCGGTGGCGTGCGCTGCCGCGCTGGGCGCCATCGAGACGATGAAGGAGCAGGACCTCAACGGCAAGGCGCAGCGGATCGGCGAGATCATGCTGGGCCGCCTGCGGGCGATGCAGGAGAAGTTCGAGGTGATCGGCGAGGTCCGCGGCCGCGGCGCGATGATCGCGATCGAGCTGGTGAAGCCGGGTTCCAAGGAGCCGAACCCGGAGCTCACCGCCGCCGTGGCCAAGGCCTGCCACGCCGAGGGCCTGGTGGTCCTCACCGCCGGTACCTACGGCAACGTGCTGCGCTTCCTGCCGCCGCTGGTGATCCCGGAGCACCTGCTCGACGAGGGTCTGGACATCATCGAGGGCGCCTTCGCGCTCCAGGGTGTCACCGCCGCCTGATCCAGGCGCCACCTGCCCGCCGGAGGGATGTCCGGACAGCGCTGAACGGCCCGTGGGGACCTCTGGTCCCCGCGGGCCGTTCGGTTGTGTGCGGGGGCGCGGACGCCCCGGTACGGCGGCCGGCGCGCGGGCCGCCGCGGCGGCCGGGCATGATCGACGGGGCGCCTCCGAGGTTGCCCGGCGCGGGGTGAAGATGATGTGCGGAATCGCTGAAGGCGCTCGGCGCGGAAGGGCTGTTGACGTAGTGTCATCGCAGATGGACAGCGAGCCTCAGCCATTGGCGGAGCCGTCCGCGGAGCCGTCCTCGGGGGCGGGTCCGCGCGCGCCCCGCGAGGACAACCAGGCCGCCCCGCGAGGGTCGGCGCACACCGAAGGCCGATCGACCGACCGTCCGACCCACACCCCCCGGGGCGCACGGAACGGCGATCATCAGAGCCGCCCCGGAGCTCTCCCCCCTGCTCCGGGGCGGCTGTCCGTCGTCCCGGGCCGGGCGGCCCGGTCGGTGGCCGTGCCGGTGGTGGCCGCGGTGGTGCTGCTGGTGGTGTCCTGGCAGGTGGTGGTGGACGGGCCGCTGCTCGGGGTGGACCGGTGGGTCCGCGGGTCCGTGCACACGGTCCGGCGGGAGTTCCCGAGCACACTGCTCGACGGCCTCGGCCACGTCCTGTCGGACCTGGGCAGCAGCGTCCCGGCGATCCCGGTGCTGCTGCTGGCGGGTGCGCTGGCCGCCTGGCGGTGGCGTCGGGCCGGAGCGTCTCGTTGGTGGCTGCCGCTCCCGGTGGCGGTGCTGACGACGGGGCTGATCCCGCTGCTGGTGGTCCCGGCGAAGTCGGCCTTCGCCCGGCCGGGCCCGCTCGGCGAGCCGCTGACGCCGGGGCAGTGGGGCTGGTACCCGTCCGGGCACACCGCGACGGCGGCCATCTCCTACGGGGTGGCGGCCCTGCTGCTGGCCCGGGTGGCGGGGCCGGGCGCCGCCCGGGTGCTGGCGGCGGGCGCGGCGCTGACGGCCGTCGGGGTGGGCGCGGGCCTGGTGTGGAGCGACTTCCACTGGCTGTTGGACGTGGTGGCCGCCTGGTGCCTGGCGGTGTCGGTGCTGTGGGCGCTCGATCGGTGGCTGCCCCGGCCGGGCGCCGGGGGGCGTCAGGCCTCGGGGTCGTCGTTGCGGTGAACCAGGCCGGCCTCGCCGTTGTCGCGCTGCCATGCGATGAGGAGTTCGTCGCGGGCGCCGAAGCGGACGAGGTGGCGGCCGACGACGTCCTCCAGGCCGGGCAGGTTCTCGTGCTCGCCCTCGACGGTGAGCAGCAGCGCGTCGGGCTGCGCCTCCAGGGTGGCGGTGCCGGCGGTGAAGACCAGCGTGCCGCGGCCGGTCTCCTCGGAGTAGGAGGCCTCGATCTTGCGCCCCATGTGGGCGGCGAGCTGCTTGGCGTAGCGGCCGGGGCGGTCGGTGGCGACGCGGGCGGTGGAAATGGGCATGGGTGCTCCAGGGTCGGGAGAGAACTTAGGGTCCCCTCACTGGCGACTACGCTAACCCAGATACTGAGTTAGGCTCAACATATTTCCCGGAGCCTCCTCGGCCGCCGCCCGAGCGCCCCGGACCCGGTCGCTACGCTTGGCCGGACACCTGCCGAGGAGACCGCCGATGACCACCACGCCGACCGACGATCCGGCGGACCCCTCCCCCGTGCCCGGCAATCCGGGCACCGCAGGCGCCCTCGGCGTGCCGGCCGGTTCAGGTACGCCCGGCACCGCCGCCGAACTGGCCGACGCGATGACCAGGGCGATCAAGCGGATCCGCCGGCAGACCGGCTGGCGGCTGGAGCCGTACGGCATCACCCCCGGCCAGGCCCGGGCACTGCGCATGCTCGCCCACGTGCCCGGCTGCGAGACGCCGGACCGGGCGATGCGGCTGAGCGACCTCGCCGACAAGCTGCACATCGCCCCGCGCTCGGCCACCACCGTGGTCGACGCGCTGGAGGAGGCCGGCCTGGTCGAGCGCAGCCCCGACCCGGCCGACCGGCGGGCGGTACGGATCCTGCTGACCGAGGCCGGCCGGGCGGCGGTGGAGCGGATCGGGCAGGTCCGGGACGAGGTGGCGCAGGAGTACTTCGGCGAGGTCAGTGCCGCGGACGAGGAGGTGCTGCTGCGAGTGCTGCGCTCCGCCGAGGCGCGGTTCCTCGCAGCCGGGCCGCCACGGCGCTCGGCGTCCCCGGACGCAGCGCGGTGACCCCGATCCCGACGATCACCAGCAGCGCGGCCGCGGCGGCCGTCGCGCTGACCCGCTCGCCGAGCAGCAGCCAGGCCGAGGACATCCCGAACACCGGCACCAGCAGCGAGTAGGGCGCCACGGCCGTGGCGTCGTAGCTGCGCAGCAGGAAGCTCCAGGCGACGAAGCCCAGCAGGGTGGAGACCAGCCCGACGTAGCCGATCGCGCCGAGCCCGGCGGGAGTGATCTCGCGCAGCGCCCGCAGGTCCGCCTCCGGGCCCTCGACCAGCAGGGACAGGCAGAGCAGCGGCAGCGGCGGGACGGCGCTGACCCAGACCATCCAGCGCAGCGCGTCCGGCGGCGCGGCCTTGCGGGTCAGCACGTTGGCCAGCCCCCAGGCGACGGCGGCCAGCACGACCAGGGCGAAGGCACCGAGCGGGCCGCCCCCGCCCTGGTCGTACGCGCACAGCGCGATGCCCGCGAAGGCGATCGCCAGGCCCACCAGCCGCCGGCCGCCGGGGCGTTCGCGCAGCAGCACGGCGGCGAACAGGGCGGTGAAGCCGGCCTGCCCCTGGAGCGCCAGCGAGGAGAGGCCGGCCGGCATCCCCGCGTGCATGCCGAGGAAGAGCAGCCCGAACTTGACCACCCCGAGCACCACGCCGACCGCGACCACCCAGCGCCAGGCCACCCTGGGCGGCCCGACGAAGAAGACCGCCGGGACGGCGACCACGGCGAACCGCAGCGCACAGAAGAGCAGCGGCGGCAAGTTCGCCAGGCCGACGTGGATGAGGACGAAGTTGAGGCCCCAGATCGCGGCCACCAGGACGGCCAGCGCGATGTGCGGCGCACTCATGCCGTTCTTGCTGGTCACGGGGCTCGTGCCGATCGGGGCGGCGGTGGGTGTCGCGGTCATGGGTCGAGCATGGCGGCGCCGGACCGTGTAGCACCAGCGATGAATATTGAAGGGGACACTTTAGTATCGCTGCATGATGGATCTGGGGCGCCTGCGGGCGCTGCACGCGGTGGCGGTGCACGGCTCGGTCGGCGGGGCGGCGGCCGCGCTCGGCTTCACGCCCTCGGCGATCTCGCAGCAGATCGCCAAGCTGGAGCGGGAGACCCGGACGGTGCTGCTGGAACGGCAGGGCCGCGGTGTGGTGCTGACCGACGCGGCGCGGGAGCTGGCCGCCACCGCACAGACCGTACTGGGGCTGGTGGAGCAGGCGGAGGTGCGGCTGGAGGAGCAGCGCGGCCAGGCGGTCGGGCGGCTGCTGGTCGCCGCCTTCCCCTCCGGCGCGCGCGGACTGATGCCCGCGGTGCTGGCCGATCTGCGGCGGCGCTGCCCGGAGCTGGACGTACGGCTGCTGGAGCGCGATCCGTACCCGGCCGCCGAGCTGGTGGCCCGGGGCGAGGTGGACCTGGCGCTGGTGCAGGACTGGCCGACCGTACCGCTGCCGGTGCAGGACGGGGTCACCCGGCTGGACCTCGGGACCGACCCGGTGGACCTGCTGCTGCCCGTCGACGACGAGCTGGCCGCACTCGACCGGGTGCCGGTGGAGCGGTTGCGCGGGCAGCGCTGGATCAGCGTGCCGCCGGGGAACATCTGCCACGACTGGCTGGTCCGCATGATGCGCGAGGCCGGCGAGGAGCCGGACGTGCTCTACCAGGTAGACGAGTTCGAGACGCAGATCGCGCTGGTCGCGGCCGGGCTGGGGATGGGCCTGGTGCCCAGGCTCGGGCGGGGGCCGCTGCCGCCCGGGGTGGCCGCCCGCCCGGTCACGCCGGAGCCGACCCGGCGGGTGTTCGCGCTCTGGCGGTCCCAGGCCTCCCGGCGGCCGGCCATCACCGAGGCGCTGGCCTCGATGCGGGAGTGCTGGGGGCGGCTGGGGGCCTGAGGCCACGGTCGGGACGGGCTCGCCTCGGTCGGGGCGGGCTCGCCTCAGTCGGGACGCGCTTCGCCTCGGTCGGGACTGGCCTCAGGTGGCGAAGCCGATCACCAGCCACATGAGGCCGACCCCGGCGACGGTGCACAGCAGGGTGCTGCGCGAGGGGTGCGGGCTGTGGGCCTCGGGGAGGATGTCGGAGGTCGCCAGGTAGAGCAGGAAGCCGGAGAAGAAGCCCAGGTAGAGGCCGAGCAGGTGCTCCGGGATGGTGAACGCCAGGGTGATCGCGGCACCGGACACCGGGGCCAGCGCGTCCGCCGCGAGCAGGGTCAGCGCCCGCCGCCGGTTGTTCCCGTACAGCCGGGTGATCGTGTACGTGTTGAAGCCGTCGGCGAAGTCGTGCGCGACCACCGCGATGGCCACCACGGTGCCGACCGTGGTGCCGGCCTGGAAGGCGGCGCCGATCGCGAAGCCGTCCATCACGCTGTGCCCGACCAGGGCCAGCGCGGCGGTCATCCCGACGCCCTGGTGACCGGCGGTGCGGCCGTGCCCGTGGTGGTGCCCGTGGGTGTGCTCGGCGTACTCGCCCTCGTGGCCGCGGTGGATGGCGACCGCGCGTTCGACCACGTGGATGGTGAGGAAGCCGGCCGCGAACATCAGCAGCGCCTGCGGCACGCCGTGGACCTCGCCCGGCGCCTGCTGGATGGCCTCGGGCAGCAGGTCGAAGGCGACCACGCCGAGCATCAGTCCGGCGGCGAAGCCGAGCACCAGGTGGCGGCGGTCTCCGGTGCGCTGGGCGACGAAGCCACCGATCAACGTCATCAGGAACGCCCCGGCGGCGACCAGGACGGCGGTCATCGGGCCGCCTCCGCCGCGGGTGCGGCCGGACGGCCGGTGCTGCCGGGTGGTCTGCCGAGCGCTCTGCCCATTCCTCTCCCCCTGGGATCCGCCCGTGGCCGGGCCGACCGCTGACCGTACCGGACGGCCGTTCGAGGGTCTTCGGCCGGGGTGCCGGGCCCGGCCCGGGGCCCGCTTTCCCAGCCTCGGTCCGGGCGTGGCGGGACGCCCGCCGGATGGGCTGTCGGGGTGAGCTCCGGGCGGGAGCGGTCGCAGGACGTCGGCGAGCGGCCGGAGGCCGGCGACCGGCGATCAGCGGCCGGCGGCGAGCGGCAGGCCGAGGTGGGTACGGGCGAGTTCGCGCACGCCGTCGCCGTCGACCAGGTGGATGTGCCGGTGGCTCTCCTCGGCGGTGAGGTCCAGGGCCTCGTCGGTGAAGTGCCCGGTGGTCAGCCGCAGGCCGCGCTCGGCGGACTCCTCGCCGACCGCCTCGGCCAGCGTGGCGATCTGCTCCGCCGTGACCGGCGCGGCACCCCGGGAGGCCCAGACCACCCAGCGGCCGGGCAGCGCGCTGCCCGGCGCGCCCTCGCCGGTTGCGACCAGCCCGGCCGGGCTGCGCAGCCGCACGCTCCACTCGGCCAGCCCGCCCCGGGTGAGCAGGTCGCGCACCAGCTGGGCGAACTCGTTGGCGGACAGGTCGGGTGCGGCCGGCACGGCGGCCCCGGCCTGGGCGGCCGGCTCGACGCCCACCCGCTCGTACGGATCCGGGGTGACGGCGGCGCCGAGCTGACGCAACCGGACCAGCGCCTCGTCCTGTTCGGCGTCGGCGTAGACGCCCTCGTCGTCGCGCTCCTCGTACGGGGTCTCCGGTGGCAGCAGCCGGGTGCGGGCCAGCGCGTCGCGGTCGGCGTCCACGCTGACCAGGCAGAGCGGCTCGGCCGTACCGGGCTCGCGCAGCCAGCCGTTGAGGACGACGCCGGCGAGTATCTCCTCGGTGTCGACGGCGTCGGCGGCCTGCAGGACGCGCAGGGCGAGCCGGGCGACCAGCCGCAGGTAGTCGGTGGCCCGGTCGGCCGGCGGACGCGGCACCGGAAGGATCTCGCCGTCCGGGTCGAGCCGGTAGCCGCTGAGCGAGGGCACCAGGTCGAGCGGCGGGAGGTCGAGGTCCAGGACGGCGGTGCGGGTGAGCGGGCGGAAGACCGCCCGGCAGGGGGCGGGCAGGTCCTGGGTGGCGGTCTCGGCTGCGGCCAGGGCGCGCTCCAGCAGCGACTCCACGGCGGCCGGCTCGGCCAGCCGGTAGGCCCGCCGGCACTCCTCCAGGCTGTCGTTGTACTCGCGCACGGCGCGGGCGCGGGCCTCCTCGGCCGCCTCGTGGGCGCGCCTGGACTCGTCGGCGGCCGGGCGGCCGGCCTCGGCCCGCCGGGTGCGCCACTCGCGCAGGGCGCGCTGGTGGGTGAGCCGGGCCTGGGCCAGTTCGCGCTGGTACCCGGAGTCGAGCAGGCGGCGGGCCGGGCCGCCCTCGGGGTCGGCGGCGGCGGGCTCGGCGGGCGCGAAGTCCACCCAGCGGGGTTCCGGCTCGTCGGGGGCGGCTCCGCCCGGGCCGTCGGCCTGGTAGGGGCGGGGCTCGTAGTGGCGCAGCTGGCTCTCGAAGTCCATGGCCGACACGGGCAGGGCGGCCCGGCGCAGCAGGTCGGCCAGCCGGTCGTGCTCGGCCTGGACGGCGACCGTGCGGTGGTGGGTCAGGGCGGCGGCCCTGGCGTGCGCCGCGATCGCCTCGTCCGGATCGACGGCGGCCTGGTCGGCGGTGCCGCGGGGCGGGGTGCTCGGGGGCGGGGTTCTCCGGTCCGCACCGCCGGGGGTGACGGGGCCGGCAGGGGCCGGGACGGACGGGCCGTCACCGTCGCCGGCCGCGCCCCGACCGGGGTGTCCGGTGACAGCACCGTCCGGTCGCTCCGGCCCGTCCGGCCCGTCCGATCGCTCCGGCTCGTCGGCGCCGAGGTCGCGGAAGACCGAGGCGAGGAAGCCCGGGCGGGGGAACCGGACGGTGGCGGTGCCGTCGGACTGGCCGTCTGCTGAGTGCTGCATCGGTCGTCGTTCCCCCATGCTCGTCCGGCGCGCTGCCCGGGGCGGTCGGCGGCCGTGCGGCCCCACCCCTGCCGGACATTGTCCCCCGAACGGGCAAGGCGGTCAGCCAAGCCGGTCAGTTGGTACGGGTGTTGGTCAGGTGCAGGCCGATGTAGCCGACGTAGATCCGGCCGCTGCCGGAGCAGTCGTCCAGGTAGTGCAGCCGGGGTGCGGTCCGGCCGCCGCCTATCCGCAGGTGCGCGCCCATGAAGGCGCGCCGGGAGGTGTCCACGCATTCGGGCACCGGCAGCATCCGCTCACGCTTCCACTTGGCGTGGCTGAACACCGTCCGGGACTCCCCGCGCACGGCCTTGCGGGGCGGGAAGCGGTGGCAGCCCTCGGGCGTGTGCTCGCACCACTGCTTGAAGTCCCCGCCGGCCGCGCCGCGCACCGCTGCCTCGGCGTACTCCTGAAGGGCGGTCAAGCCGTCCCAGGCGAGCCGGGCCCAGCCCGCTCCGGTGCGCTGGAGCCCGTCCAGGGCGAGCGCGCTCTTCTGGTCCCCGGTGAAGGTCAGCAGCGGGAACTCGCCCAGTCTGGCCATGAGTTCGGTGAAGGTCTCGGGCTTGCCCCGGCGGCCGGCGGGCCGGCCGGCGAGGTGCTGCCCGGCGGACGGGCCGCCGTTCGGCGCGGTGCAGTGGCGGCCGGTCAGGGCGCGGGCGCCGGAGCGGGGGCGGCCCTCCCGGGCGTCCCGGGCGTCCCGGGCGTCGCGGCCCTCCCGGCCCTGGCCCCGCTCGCGGTGGTCACGGCGCTCCAGGCGAAGGGTGCGCCGGACCCGCTCCAGCTCGTCGGCCCTGGCCTGCTGCTCGGCGCGGTCCTGCTGCTCCTCGTGCGCGAGCGCGGCCAGTTCGGCGCGGACGGCGGCCCGGTCCGTTCCCGGGGGTGTGGCGGTCGGACCGACGGCCGTACGGCCGGCCGGGTCGGCGTCCGGATCGACGGCCGGACCGACGGGCCGACGGAGCTGCGGCGCGGGGACGCGCAGCACCGGGACGGCGGCCAGCGAGGGCGGCAGCGGCTGGTCGGCAGCCAGGCGGCGCGGCTCGCGGGCGAGCAGCCCGGCGGCGCGGCGCGGGTCCTGCTCTATTCGGCCTCGGGCGAGCACCGGATGCCGGGCGCCGTCGTACCGGGAGGCCGGGTCGACCTCGGGCAGATAGGTGCGCACCGCCCCGCCGTAGACGGTGTGGTACTCCAGCGCGACGTTGAATCCGGTGCGGGCGGCGGGATCCAGCACGTAGGCGGTGGCGAGGCCGGGCAGCTGGTGGCAGAGCGGGCCGACCACGTCCTCCGCCCAGCGGTCGGGCGGGAGGTTCACCGGGACGCTGGCGACCACGATGGGCAGCCGGCGCTCCGGGTCGCACAGCTCGTCGATCAGGGTGTCCACCTGGTCGGCCGTGATCACCCGGGGCGCCAGGTGGACGGCGGCCGGGCCGTCGGTGGCGTCGAGCAGCGGGAGGAGCGTGCGGGCGAGCTCGGGCACCGGCACCCGGCACGGGGTGCGCACGCCGCTGCCGGTGCTGTGCGTCTCGGCCTCCAACCGGACCCAGGTGGGGCCGCCCGCTCCGGTGGCCACGGTGAGGGTGAGCTGCTGGGTGCCGTGCGGGGCCGGGGTGCGCAGCCGGCGGCGGTCGTAGTGGCCGGCGCCGGGGCCACCGCGCAGCGGGCCGTGGTCGCGGTCGAGCAGGACCCGGTCGCCCAGGCGGAGGCGCTCGGCGAGGCCCGGTGCGGCGGGCGCTTCGCCGGCCTGCCCGGGGCGGGTGCGGAGGGCCGAGGGGGGCTCGTCGCAGCCCTCCCGTTTCAGCCAGGAGGCGAGTTGTTCGTCGGCCAGGGCGATGGCGTCGGCGTGCGGGAGCGCCGTGGTGACGGTCATCCGGTAGGGCGTGGCGGGACCGCGGGGGCCGGGCAGGTCGCCACCGGCGTGCGGGCGGGGGCGGTTCGAGGCCGGGGCCGAAGTCGGGGCCGAAGTCGGGCTCGGGGCCGAGGTCGGGGCGTTCGAGGTCGAACGGGCTGAGGTCATGCGCATACCTCCGTGGTGCGGGGTGGGGTCCTGTGTCCTCCATCGATGGTTTCGTCCGGTTCTGCCGGATCCTTGCCCAGGAAACGCCACGGCCCCGAGCGGAAGTTCCAACTCGGGGCCACGACACTACGTTCGGGTGAATCTCCTCAAGCCGCCTTCCGCGCGGCGCGGCGGCTCGGCTACGAGGACCCGGGGCGGCGCCCCGCCCGGACGCTCAGACCGGGACCTCGACATGGGTGCGGCCGGCCGGGACCGCCACCGCGGTGCCGCCGGTCGCCTCGGCCAGCCAGGTGTGGAAGTCCGCCACCTCGGGCTCCGGCACGCCCACCTCGATCCGCACCCCGGCTGCCTCGTAGGCGAGATCGCTCACCGCGTACCCGGCCGCCCGCAGGTCGTTCTCCACCCGCCCGGCCCGGACGTGGTCCACCGCCACGGCGAGCAGCGCGACCGGCCGCCGCTCCAGCAGGCCGATCCCGTCCAGCGCCTCCGAGACCGCGCTCCCGTACGCCCGCACCAGGCCGCCCGCGCCGAGCTTGATCCCGCCGAAGTAGCGGGTGACCACGGCGACGGTGTCGGTCAGGCCGCGCCGGCGCAGCACCTCCAGCATCGGCACCCCGGCCGTGCCGCCGGGCTCGCCGTCGTCGCTGGAGCGCTCGCGGCGCTGCTCGTCGCCGACCACGAAGGCGGTGCAGTTGTGCCGGGCGTCCCAGTACTGCTTGCGGATCCCGGCGATGAACGCCTGTGCCTCGTCCTCGTCGGCGACCCGGCCGAGGTGGCAGATGAACCGGGACTTCTTGATCTCGATCTCGTGGCTGCCGGCCCGCCGGATGGTGAGGTACGGCCTGGCACTGGGCTCCGGCGTGGCGGACATGACGCGGTGGTTCTCCCGGGAACGGCGAAGGCTGGCGGCGCACACACCCGGGTCACCGGGGCGGCACTGCCAGCCTAGCCAGTTGGCGCCTGGTCGAAGGGGTCGGCGGGGATCGGCGGGCCGACCGGGGGCAGCAGGAGCCCGCAGGTGGAGGGGTCAGCGGCCGGCCAGGGTGTCCAGCCGCTCGCGGTCCAGGCCGGTCAGCGCGGTGACCTCGGTGAGGTCGACGGCGCCGCAGTCCAGGCCGCGCAGCAGGTAGCCGCTGAGGGCCCGGGCGGTGGCCGGCTCGTCCATCACGTCGCCGCCCGCCTTGGCGACGTAGGCGGCCAGCCGGGCGGCGGCGGCTGCCAGGCCCTCGCGGTAGAAGGAGTAGACGGCGACGTAGCGGGTCGGCAGGTGCGCCGGGTGCATGTCCCAGCCTTGGTAGTAGGCGCGGGCCAGGGAGCGGCGGACCAGGTCGTGGTGGAGCTTCCAGGCGGCGTGCACCTGCTCGGTGGAGCCGGTCGGGATGACGTTGGTGGAACCGTCGGAGAGCCGGACCCCGGTGCCGGCCGCGGCCACCTGCATAACGGCCTTCGCGTGGTCGGCGGCCGGGTGGTCCATGCTCTGGTACGCCGCACTGACCCCGCAGGAGGCGCTGTAGTCGAAGGTGCCGTAGTGGAGGCCGGTGGCGCGGCCCTCGGAGGCCTCGATCATCCGGGCCACGGTGGCCCGGCCGTCCGGGCCGAGGATGGCCTGGGTGGTCTCGATCTGGATCTCGAAGCCGATCCGGCCGGCGGGCAGCCCGGCCCGGCGCTCGAAGTCCGCCAGCAGTCGGACCAGCGCGGTGACCTGCTCGGCGTAGGTCACCTTGGGCAGGGTGAGGACCAGGCCCTCCGGAAGGCCGCCGCCGGCCAGCAGGGTGGCGAGGAACAGCTCCAGGGTGCGGATGCCGCGGGCCCGGACCGGCGCCTCCATGCACTTGATCCGGATGCCGACGTACGGCGGGGCGCTGCCCTCGGCCACGGCGGCGGTGATCAGCTCGGCCGCGCGGACGGCGGCGGCGTCCTCCTCGGCGTCGGGGCGGGGGCCGTAGCCGTCCTCGAAGTCGATCCGCAGGTCCTCGACCGGCTCGCGCTCCAGCTTGGCGCGGACCCGGGCGTGCACGTCGGCGAGCAGGTCGTCGTCGGCGATGCCGAGGGCGCGGGCCAGCTCGGCCGGCGTGCCGGCGTGGGTGTCGAAGGCCGTCAGGGCCTGGCGGCCCCATTCCCGTACGGTGTCGGCGGCGAAGGCGTCGGCCGGGACGTAGACGGTGTGCACCGGCTGCCTGGTCCCGGAGTCGCCCGGGTAGCGGCGCGCCAGGTCGGCGTCGACCGGGGCGAGCAGCGCCTCCACCGCGGCGCGGGCGGCGGTGGAGAAGGACGCCCCGTCCGCCGGCCCGTTTCCGTCGACCTCGACCTGAGACATCCGCACTCCTCCGTGCCGAACCGGCGATTCAACAATTTGTTGAGGCGAAGGTAGCTCCGGCACGGTCGGGCGTCAATGACCGACCGAGCGCTGGACGGCGGCCGGCCCGGTCAGTCCCTCCCGGCGGCGATGTAGCGGTCGCGCAGCTCCGGGAAGAGCTCGGCGACCTCCTTCGGGTGGACCGAGCCGTCGTGGCCCTTGCCGGTGACGCCGTACTCCCTGGTCAGCCAGTCGGCGAGGCGCTGCGGGTCGGGCTGGTGACCGTGGCCGTCGATGTACGAGACCAGGGCCTCGTAGGCCAGGTCCGGGTCGAGGCGCGCGGGAGCCGGGAGGGGTGCGGGCTGCTCGGCTTGGACGGGCTCCTCGGCCGGAACCGGCGCCTCGGAGCGGGACGGCTGGGCCGACTGCTCCGACGGCCGGGCCTCGCGGGGCTGCTGGTGCTGCTGGTGCTGCGGTTCGACGGGCGGCTGCGAGTGCTGCGGCGCGGCCGGGGGCTGGGACGCAGGAGGCTGCGGCACCGGGTGCTGGGCCTGCGGCTGGGGCGCGCCGGCGGGGGCCGGTCCGGCAGCGGGCTCGTCGGCCACCGGGCGCGGCGGCTTGAACCAGGGCGAGGCCTGGCCGGGCACCCGGCCACCAGGGGCGGCATCGGTCGGGTGGCCGGTGGTGCGGACCGGGCGCTCGGTCCAGACGTTCAGTTCCTCCCCGCGCGGCTGCGCGGCCACGACCGCCTCGTCCTCCGGCTCATGCGCGGCACGCAGCCGGACGGCGGCCAGCTTGGCCAGCATCGGCGCAGCGACCTCGGCGGGCAGCGGCGCGACGGCGGGGGTAACGGGAGCGGGGGTGGTCGCGGCAGCGGCCTGAGCCGGGTCCGGCGCCTGAGCTGCGGCCTGGACGGGCCCGGGCTGGACCGGTCCGGCCGGAGCTTGAGCCTGGGCCTGGGCCTGGGCCTGGGCCTGGGCCTGGGCCTGGGCCTGGGCCTGGGCCTGGGCCTGGGCCTGGGCCTGGGCCTGGGCCTGGGCCTGGGCCTGGGCCTGGGCCTGGGCCTGGGCCTGGGCCTGGGCCTGGGCCTGGGCCTGGGCCTGGGCCTGGGCCTGGGCCTGGGCCTGGGCCTGGGCCTGGGCCTGGGCCTGCTGGGTCGGTACCACCTGCTGCTGAGGCTGACCGGCCGGGGCGCCCGCGGCCGGGCCGATGGCGGCGGTGCGGCCCGCCTGGATACCGAACTCCGGCGCGTCCGGCCGGCCCGTCAGTGTCTCCTCGGCCTCGCGCTCGCGGGCCTCCTCGTCCAGCCGGTCGAGCAGCGACGGGTCCAGCGGAACGCCGAACTTGGCGAGCTTGAGCGGCAGCAGCGCCTGGATCGGCGCCGAGCGGCGCCAGCCGCGGCCGTAGCGGAAGCGCAGCTGGGCCCGGTAGACCAGGCGGTTCTGCTCCAGCCGGATGACCTCGTCGTAGGAGCGGAGCTCCCAGAGCTTCATCCTGCGCCAGAGCCGGAAGGTCGGCACCGGGGAGAGGAGCCAGCGCATCACCCGGACCGACTCCATGTGGCGGTCCGCCGTGATCGCCGCGATCCGGCCGACCGCGTGCCGCGAGGCCTCGACCACGACGACGAAGAGCACCGGGATGACGGCGTGCATGCCCATGCCGAGCGGATCGCCCCAGGAGGCGGCCGCGTTGAAGGCGATGGTGGCGACGGTCAGCAGCCAGGCGGTCTGGCGCAGCATCGGGAAGGGGATCCGCAGCCAGGTCAGCACCAGGTCGAGCGCGAGGAGTACGACGATGCCCGCGTCGACGCCTATCGGGAAGGCGTAGGAGAAGGCGCCGAACCCCTTCTTCTCGGCCAGCTCGCGCACCGCGTTGTACGAGCCCGCGAAACCGATGCCCGAGATGATGCAGGCGCCGGCCGCGACCAGGCCGAGCAGGCCGCGATGAGCCTTGGTGAGCGTTGGGCGTGCCATTACGTCTATCAACCCCTGGATGTCGGCTGCGGCCGTACGCTGCCTCGACTGCCGGGTCCCGCTGGTCGGGCCACCGGACGGCTGAGCAGCCTCCGGGCTCGGCCCACCGGAGTTTACTCGTACACCTGTTTAAGCGTTTCCGCAGCCTGGGGTGGAACGGTACCGGCGCGCCGCACGGAGGCTCGGCGGCGGCCGCGGTGAGGACGGCCCGGTCCGCGGTCCGGCCCGCGGTCCGGCCGGACCGTCAGCGGCTTTGCTCCGCCGTGCCGTTGAGGTAGGTCAGCACGGCCAGCACCCGGCGGTTGGCGTCCTCGTCAGGGGCGAGTTCGAGCTTGGTGAAGATGTTGGCGATGTGCTTGGCGACCGCACCGTCGCTCACCGACAGACGGGCGGCGATCGCCGAGTTGGAACAGCCTTCGGCCATCAGCTCCAGCACCTCGCGCTCGCGCGGGGACAGGCGCAGCAGCGGGCCGGGTCGGCGCGAGGTGGTCTGCATCAGCTTCGCGATCACGTCCGGGTCCATCGCCGTGCCGCCCGCCGCCACCCGCCGGACCGCGTCGATGAACTGCTCGGCGTTGAACACCCGGTCCTTCAGCAGGTAGCCGATCCCGCCGGTGCCGTCGGCCAGCAACTCCCGCGCGTACAGCTGCTGGACGTGCTGCGAGAGCACCAGCACCGGCAGGCCCCGGATCTCCCGGCGAGCCTTGAGCGCGGCCTGCAGGCCCTCGTCGGTGAGCGTCGGAGGCAGCCGGACGTCGACCACGGCCACGTCCGGTCGGTGGGTCAGCAGCGCCTCCAACAGCTCGGGCCCGGTCTCCACCGCCGCGGCAATGGTGAAGCCGTGCGCTTCCAGCAGCCTGATCAGGCCTTCGCGAAGGAGGTAGAGGTCCTCGGCGAGGACAACTCGCACGGCAACTCCAAGGTGATGGTGGTCGGACCGCCCGACGTGCTGTCGATGGCGAGGACACCGTCGAAGGTACCCAATCGCTTCTCGATCCCGCGCAGTCCGGTCCCCCGCGAGGGGTCCGCCACGCCCACGCCGTCGTCCGTCACCGTGACCCGCAGGAAGCCGGCGCGGTACAGGATGTCCACCCACACCTGCTCCGCCTCCGAGTGCTTGGCCGCATTGGCCAGCAGCTCGCAGATGCTGAAGTACACGGCGGCCTCCACCGGCGCCGGCGGCCGGTCCGGCAGGCTGACGACGACCTCGGTCGGGAGCGCGCAGTCCAGCGCCAACGCACGGACGGCGTCGCCCAGTCCGCGCTCGGCGAGCACCGGCGGGTGGATGCCGCGCACCAGGTCCCGCAGCTCCTGCAGGGCCCGGGCCGACGACTGCCGGGCCTCGGCGAGGAGCTCGCGCGCGGCGGCCTGGTCGGTGTCCAGCAGGTGCTCGATGGTGCCCAGCGTCATCCCGATCGCGACCAGCCGCGCCTGGGCGCCGTCGTGCAGGTCCCGCTCGATCCGCCGCAGCTCGGCCGCCTGGTTGCCCGCCGCGTCCGCCCGCGTCTCGGTCAACTCGGCCACCCGCCTGGTCAGCTGGGCGTGCGTCGCCCGGCCGTCCTGGTCCAGCACCCGGCGGGCCACCTCCGCGTACGCGCGCACCGCGAACGGTGCCACGAGTATCCCGGCGACGATCATGGCGGCCCCGAACGCGACGCCCAGCAGGGCGGACACCATCTGCCCGCTCAAGGGACCGAAGCCCTCGCTGGGCGGCACCGGCCCCGACAGGGCGTAGGCGGTGCCCAGCCCGAGCAGGCCCAGCACCGGGCCGGCCAGGGCCAGCGTCAGGAACGGGGTCACCGCGAGCCAGGCCAGCTCGGCGCGGGTGGTCCGGTCCCGCAGCCCCCAGTGGGCCAGCTGCGCGTACTTCGCCACCGTCCGCGAGCGGTGGTAGGAGTACCCCGTCCACCAGTGCCCACGCCCGTCCAACTCCAGCCCTGGCTGCGGCTCGTAGCTGGCCGGCAGCCGTGCGCCGAACCAGCGCGCCAGCTGCCCGCGCGTACGGTTCGCAGTCCGGTGGACGTTGGCCGCGGCCACCACGGCACCGACGGCCGCCGCCACGAGGAGGGCGAGGAGGAGCCCCGGCCCGGACTGCTGCAGGAGCCGGGCCGTGATCACCCCCGAGATGACCGCCGCCATCACCGGCAGCACGAACCCCGGCACCGCCGACACCACCAGGACGACCAGTCGCGCCAGCCCCTGACCGCCGGCCGCGAAGGCCGCCTGGGTCTGCGCACGTACGGACGTGCCGCTCGCACGACTCGCTGTTGTCACGGGAAACTCCTGATGCCGCCGGTAACCGATCGTTCTCCATCAGTGTTCACGAACCCTCCACTCCCCACACTGGCCATGACACCCCAATTCCGAGGTGGACCTAGGTCCACCTGCAGTGGGGTGCAG
This sequence comes from Streptomyces sp. 1114.5, assembly GCF_003635085.1. Lineage (NCBI taxonomy): Bacteria > Bacillati > Actinomycetota > Actinomycetes > Kitasatosporales > Streptomycetaceae > Streptomyces > Streptomyces sp. 1114.5. The sequence continues at coordinate 2,532,511 of NZ_RBXE01000001.1, read as the reverse complement.
CACCACTGACCCGGGCCGACTGATCCCGGCCGGCACTGACGCAAGTCCTGAGCAGTTCATTCAGGTCCGGAAATACGAAGAACCCCCATCCGGGATCCGGATGGGGGTTCTTCAGAAGAATTGTTCGGCGGCGTCCTACTCTCCCACAGGGTCCCCCCTGCAGTACCATCGGCGCTGTGAGGCTTAGCTTCCGGGTTCGGAATGTAACCGGGCGTTTCCCTCACGCTATGACCACCGAAACACTATGAAACTATCGACCCGCCGGCAGGGCGGTCGTTGTTTCAGAACAACACAGTGGACGCGAGCAACTGAGGACAAGCCCTCGGCCTATTAGTACCGGTCAACTCCACCCCTCACAGGGCTTCCATATCCGGCCTATCAACCCAGTCGTCTACTGGGAGCCTTACCCTCTCAAGGAGGTGGGAGTGCTCATCTCGAAGCAGGCTTCCCGCTTAGATGCTTTCAGCGGTTATCCCTCCCGAACGTAGCCAACCAGCCATGCCCTTGGCAGGACAACTGGCACACCAGAGGTTCGTCCGTCCCGGTCCTCTCGTACTAGGGACAGCCCTTCTCAACACTCCTACGCGCACAGCGGATAGGGACCGAACTGTCTCACGACGTTCTAAACCCAGCTCGCGTACCGCTTTAATGGGCGAACAGCCCAACCCTTGGGACCTACTCCAGCCCCAGGATGCGACGAGCCGACATCGAGGTGCCAAACCATCCCGTCGATATGGACTCTTGGGGAAGATCAGCCTGTTATCCCCGGGGTACCTTTTATCCGTTGAGCGACGGCGCTTCCACAAGCCACCGCCGGATCACTAGTCCCTACTTTCGTACCTGCTCGACCCGTCAGTCTCACAGTCAAGCTCCCTTGTGCACTTACACTCAACACCTGATTGCCAACCAGGCTGAGGGAACCTTTGGGCGCCTCCGTTACCCTTTAGGAGGCAACCGCCCCAGTTAAACTACCCACCAGACACTGTCCCTGATCCGGATCACGGACCCAGGTTAGACATCCAGCACGACCAGAGTGGTATTTCAACGACGACTCCACAACAACTGGCGTTGCCGCTTCAAAGTCTCCCACCTATCCTACACAAGCCGAACCGAACACCAATATCAAGCTATAGTAAAGGTCCCGGGGTCTTTCCGTCCTGCTGCGCGAAACGAGCATCTTTACTCGTAATGCAATTTCACCGGGCCTATGGTTGAGACAGTCGAGAAGTCGTTACGCCATTCGTGCAGGTCGGAACTTACCCGACAAGGAATTTCGCTACCTTAGGATGGTTATAGTTACCACCGCCGTTTACTGGCGCTTAAGTTCTCAGCTTCGCCCCACCGAAATGGAGCTAACCGGTCCCCTTAACGTTCCAGCACCGGGCAGGCGTCAGTCCGTATACATCGCCTTACGGCTTCGCACGGACCTGTGTTTTTAGTAAACAGTCGCTTCTCGCTGGTCTCTGCGGCCACCCCCAGCTCAAGGCGCAAGGCCCGTCACCAGGAATGGCCCCCCTTCTCCCGAAGTTACGGGGGCATTTTGCCGAGTTCCTTAACCATAGTTCACCCGAACGCCTCGGTATTCTCTACCTGACCACCTGAGTCGGTTTGGGGTACGGGCCGCCATGAAACTCGCTAGAGGCTTTTCTCGACAGCATAGGATCATCCACTTCACCACAATCGGCTCGGCATCAGGTCTCAGCCTTAATGTGAGGCGGATTTGCCTACCTCACGGCCTACACCCTTACCCCGGGACAACCACCGCCCGGGCTGGACTACCTTCCTGCGTCACCCCATCGCTCACCTACTACAGACTTGGATCGGCGGCTCCACCACGTCCCATTGTCCGAAGACTCCGGGCCGGCTTCACGGCCTTAGCATCACCTGGTTCAGCGTTGGCGCTTCAAAGCGGGTACGGGAATATCAACCCGTTGTCCATCGACTACGCCTGTCGGCCTCGCCTTAGGTCCCGACTTACCCTGGGCAGATCAGCTTGACCCAGGAACCCTTGGTCAATCGGCGCAAGAGTTTCCCACTCTTGTATCGCTACTCATGCCTGCATTCTCACTCGTATACCGTCCACGACTGGTTTCCACCGCCGCTTCACCCGGCACACGACGCTCCCCTACCCATCACAGCAGGCGTTGGCCCTCAATGCTGCAATGACACGACTTCGGTGATGTGCTTGAGCCCCGCTACATTGTCGGCGCGGAATCACTTGACCAGTGAGCTATTACGCACTCTTTCAAGGGTGGCTGCTTCTAAGCCAACCTCCTGGTTGTCTCTGCGACTCCACATCCTTTCCCACTTAGCACACGCTTAGGGACCTTAGTCGGTGTTCTGGGCTGTTTCCCTCTCGACCATGGAGCTTATCCCCCACAGTCTCACTGCCACGCTCTCACTTACCGGCATTCGGAGTTTGGCTAAGGTCAGTAACCCGGTAAGGCCCATCGCCTATCCAGTGCTCTACCTCCGGCAAGAAACACGTGACGCTGCACCTAAATGCATTTCGGGGAGAACCAGCTATCACGGAGTTTGATTGGCCTTTCACCCCTAACCACAGGTCATCCCCCAGGTTTTCAACCCTGGTGGGTTCGGTCCTCCACACGGTCTTACCCGCGCTTCAACCTGCCCATGGCTAGATCACTCCGCTTCGGGTCTTGGGCATGCAACTCAGACGCCCTATTCGGACTCGCTTTCGCTACGGCTACCCCACACGGGTTAACCTCGCTACACACCGCAAACTCGCAGGCTCATTCTTCAAAAGGCACGCAGTCACGGCCCACCAGCAAGCTGATGAACGACGCTCCCACGGCTTGTAGGCACACGGTTTCAGGTACTATTTCACTCCGCTCCCGCGGTACTTTTCACCATTCCCTCACGGTACTATCCGCTATCGGTCACCAGGGAATATTTAGGCTTAGCGGGTGGTCCCGCCAGATTCACACGGGATTTCTCGGGCCCCGTGCTACTTGGGAGATGAGCAAGCAAGCCGTACAGATTTCGTCTACGGGGGTCTTACCCTCTACGCCGGACCTTTCGCATGTCCTTCGACTACCCATACGGTTTCTGACTCGCCCAGCCGCCGGCAGACGACTGAAGCTCATTCCCACAACCCCGCAATGGCAACCCCTGCCGGGTCTCACACCAAAACGGTTTAGCCTCATCCAGTTTCGCTCGCCACTACTCCCGGAATCACGGTTGTTTTCTCTTCCTGCGGGTACTGAGATGTTTCACTTCCCCGCGTTCCCTCCACACTGCCTATGTGTTCAGCAGCGGGTGACAGCCCATGACGACTGCCGGGTTTCCCCATTCGGAAACCCCCGGATCAAAGCCTGGTTGACGGCTCCCCGGGGACTATCGTGGCCTCCCACGTCCTTCATCGGTTCCTGGTGCCAAGGCATCCACCGTGCGCCCTTAAAAACTTGGCCACAGATGCTCGCGTCCACTGTGCAGTTCTCAAACAACGACCAGTCACCCACCTGAACAAGCATGGGACCGGCAACCACTGAGACAACGGTTACCCGTTCCCTCAGGACCCAACAACGTGCCCGACACACCCGATCAACAACCCGCCTTCCACGCCGAAGCAGTACTAACGGATGCCAACCAAGTGTGCCGAATAGTCAACGTTCCACCCATGAGCGAGCACTCCGGGACATTCGCCCGAAGCTGCTATGTGCTCCTTAGAAAGGAGGTGATCCAGCCGCACCTTCCGGTACGGCTACCTTGTTACGACTTCGTCCCAATCGCTGGTCCCACCTTCGACGGCTCCTCCCCTTACGGGTTAGGCCACCGGCTTCGGGTGTTACCGACTTTCGTGACGTGACGGGCGGTGTGTACAAGGCCCGGGAACGTATTCACCGCAGCATGCTGATCTGCGATTACTAGCAACTCCAACTTCATGGGGTCGAGTTGCAGACCCCAATCCGAACTGAGGCCGGCTTTTTGGGATTCGCTCCGCCTCACGGCATCGCAGCCCTTTGTACCGACCATTGTAGCACGTGTGCAGCCCAAGACATAAGGGGCATGATGATTTGACGTCGTCCCCACCTTCCTCCGAGTTGACCCCGGCAGTCTCCTGTGAGTCCCCATCACCCCGAAAGGCATGCTGGCAACACAGAACAAGGGTTGCGCTCGTTGCGGGACTTAACCCAACATCTCACGACACGAGCTGACGACAACCATGCACCACCTGTATACCGACCACAAGGGGGCACCTGTCTCCAGGTGTTTCCGGCATATGTCAAGCCTTGGTAAGGTTCTTCGCGTTGCGTCGAATTAAGCCACATGCTCCGCTGCTTGTGCGGGCCCCCGTCAATTCCTTTGAGTTTTAGCCTTGCGGCCGTACTCCCCAGGCGGGGAACTTAATGCGTTAGCTGCGGCACCGACGACGTGGAATGTCGCCAACACCTAGTTCCCAACGTTTACGGCGTGGACTACCAGGGTATCTAATCCTGTTCGCTCCCCACGCTTTCGCTCCTCAGCGTCAGTAATGGCCCAGAGATCCGCCTTCGCCACCGGTGTTCCTCCTGATATCTGCGCATTTCACCGCTACACCAGGAATTCCGATCTCCCCTACCACACTCTAGCCTGCCCGTATCGAATGCAGACCCGGGGTTAAGCCCCGGGCTTTCACATCCGACGCGACAGGCCGCCTACGAGCTCTTTACGCCCAATAATTCCGGACAACGCTCGCACCCTACGTATTACCGCGGCTGCTGGCACGTAGTTAGCCGGTGCTTCTTCTGCAGGTACCGTCACTTGCGCTTCTTCCCTGCTGAAAGAGGTTTACAACCCGAAGGCCGTCATCCCTCACGCGGCGTCGCTGCATCAGGCTTGCGCCCATTGTGCAATATTCCCCACTGCTGCCTCCCGTAGGAGTCTGGGCCGTGTCTCAGTCCCAGTGTGGCCGGTCGCCCTCTCAGGCCGGCTACCCGTCGTCGCCTTGGTAGGCCATTACCCCACCAACAAGCTGATAGGCCGCGGGCTCATCCTGCACCGCCGGAGCTTTCCACCCGAGAGCATGCGCTCCCGGGTCATATCCGGTATTAGACCCCGTTTCCAGGGCTTGTCCCAGAGTGCAGGGCAGATTGCCCACGTGTTACTCACCCGTTCGCCACTGATCCACCCCGAAGGGCTTCACCGTTCGACTTGCATGTGTTAAGCACGCCGCCAGCGTTCGTCCTGAGCCAGGATCAAACTCTCCGTGAATGTCTACCCGTAATCGGGTGGCACTCGCGTTGAGCGGCACGGCAACCACCGGAATAGGGTGATCCCGCGCACTGCGTCCTCGCTAGTGTTATTTCAAAAGGAATCTCCAACCCCAGGAAACCTGAGGCCGGGGATGTCAACATATCTGGCGTTGACTTTTGGCACGCTGTTGAGTTCTCAAGGAACGGACGCTTCCTTCGGACCGCCTTCCAGCGGACCCTCCGGGCTTCGTTCATTCGTGTTCCCAGCTTATCAGATGATTTCCGCTCCGTTTCCGGGGCTTCGTTCATCCAACTCGCCGGTGTCTTCCGGGGTTTGACGCCCCGTCCGACGTTCCAAACTCTAGCCGATCCCCGCTCCGAGAAGCGAATCCAGCCGCAATCCGATAAAACGAACACGCCGAATAACGCCGAGCCGCTGAGCGTAAAACGCAGACGCGACCCAGCCCGAGCCGGAAAGTGGTGTTTCAAGGGATTGGCCGCCCCGGGACCGTCCGCGCCGATGCGTGTCCGGTGCTCCCTGCCGAGCGACTAGAGAACACTACCCCTGTCTGGTGCCGGAGGCAAACCGGTCCCGGGGACGGTCCGGGTGCAGAGTGCGCGGCCGGGCTTCACGTACTCGCCGTTGGGGTGGTCGTTGCCGGTGACCCAGTGGCGGGCGGTGGCCTCGTCGCGGCCGCCGTCGCGGTGGCGGCCGAGCAGGCGTTCCTCGCGGACGGCGTCGTCGGTGTGCACGTACCAGAGTTCGCGCAGCAGGCGGCGGGCCTCCGGCCACGGGGTGTCGGAGGAGGCGAGGTAGTTGCCCTCGGTGATGACGAGGCGGGTGTGGGGCCGGATCACGTGGCGGGCGGCGACCGGTTCGTCCAGCGTTCGGTCGAAGTCCGGGACGTAGATGTCCTGGAAGCGGTCGGCGGTGACGCGGCGCAGCAGGGCGACGTAGCCGTGGGCGTCAAAGGTGGCCGGGGCTCCCTTGCGGTGGGTCAGGCCGAGGCGGTGGAGCTGGGCGCCGGAGAGGTGGAAGCCGTCGAGCGGGAGGTAGGCGGCGGTGCCGGGTCCTTCGATGCGCTCGACCTGGGCCACCAGGTGGCGGGCCAGGGTGGACTTGCCGGCGCCGGGCGGGCCGGCAAGTCCGAGGATCGTACGGGCGTTGCTGCCCGGGCCGCGGAGGAAGCCGAGGGCAAGGGCGGTAAGGCGGTCCTCGTTCATGGCCGCACCCTACTCACCGGGCGGGCGCCCGGACCCGCCCCAGCCGGGCCCGGGGTGCAGTGGTCAGCGAAGCCGCTCGGCCAGTGGTCAGCGGGGCCGCTCGGCGAGGGCGGGACGGTCCAGGGTGAGCGTGCCGGCGTCCGCGTCGAGGAGGGCGGGGAGGCCCAGCGGGACGGTGAGGGTGGAGGGGCAGTGGCCGAAGCCCAGTTCCCAGAGCACCGGTACGCCGAGTCCGCCGAGCCGGTCGAGCATCACCTCGCGGACCCGCTCGGGCCGTCCGCAGCCCTCCCAGGAGCCGAGGGCTATGCCGGCCACGCCGTCGAGGGCGCCGGAGCGCAGGAACTGGGTGAGGAGGCGGTCCAGTTGGTACGGGTGCTCGTTGACGTCCTCCAGCACCAGGATGCTGCCCGCGTACGAGGGCCGGGCGGCGGGTGTGCCGCGTTCGGCGGCGAGGACGTGGACGCAGCCTCCGGCCGTGACGCCACGGGCCCGGCCGGGGACGAGCGGTTCGGCCGTGGGCGAGGTGAGGACGGTGGTGGCGGCGGGGTCGAAGAGGGTGCGGCGCAGGTGCTCGGCGGTGGGGCCGTCGGAGACGAAGGAGGCGCCGGTGGCCAGCGGACCGTACAAGGTGGCGAGGCCGAGGTGCCGGGCGAAGGCCTCGTGCAGGGAGCTGACGTCGCTGAAGCCGATGAAGGGCTTGGGCCGTGCGGCGCGCATGGCCGTCCAGTCGAGCAGGTCGACCATCCGGTGCACGCCGTAGCCGCCGCGGGCGCAGATGACGGCGTCGACGGTGGGGTCGAGCCAGGCGGACTGGAGGTCGGCGGCGCGGTCGGCGTCGGTGCCGGCCAGGTAGCCGAGGGTGGGGTGGGTGTCGAGGACGTGCGGCGCGACCGTGACGCGCAGCCCCCAGGAGCGGAGGATCGCGCAGCCGGCGGTGAGGCGTTCGGGTTCGATCGGGCCGCTGGTGGCGACGACGACGATGTGGTCGCCGGGGCGCAGCTGCGACGGGCGGGTCAGCCCCTGGCCGGGAGTGGTCGGGTGCTGGTCCATGGGCCGGGCCGCCTTTCGGGCGCGGGGGGGGAGGGGTTCACGGGCGGCCGCGGCGTGTTCGCGGCCGCCCGTGACGATATGCCCCCGCGTCAACCGGCCGATGTCTGCGGGTCGGTGTCCCACGGCCGCCTGGGGCGGCGGGGAAGCCGGCGGGTGCGGCGGGGCAGGGGCTCTTCAGACCGCCCCCATCACCTCCCGTACCTCGGCGAGGGTGGCGTCGGCGACGGCGTTGGCGCGCTCGGCGCCGTCGTGCAGGACCCGCCGCAGGTGGCCGCGGTCGGCGGCGAGTTCGGTGCGGCGGGCGCGCATCGGGCGGAGGTACTCGTTGACGGACTCGGTGACGGTGCGCTTGAGCGCGGCGGCGCCGTCACCGATCTCCTCGGCGACGGCCTCGGGGGCGCGGTCCTGGCAGAGCGCGGCGAGCAGGACGAGGCCGGAGACCCCGGGGCGGTCGACCGGGTCGTAGCCGATGTGCCGGTCGGTGTCGGTCCTGGCGCCGCGGATGATCCGGGCGGTCTCGTCCGCGGTGGCGCCGAGGGGGATGGCGTTGCCCCGGCTCTTGCTCATCTTGCCGCCGTCGGTGCCGAGCAGCATCGGGGCCTCCGAGAGCAGGGCCTGCGGGAGGGGGAAGACGGTACTGCCGTCGGCGTGCGGGTAGCGCTCGTTGAAGCGGCGGGCGACGGTGCGGGCCACTTCGAGGTGGGGCAGCTGGTCCTGGCCGACCGGGACGAGGTCGGCCTTGCAGAAGAGGATGTCGGCGGCCTGGTGGACGGGGTAGGTGAACATCAGCCCGCTGACGGAGGACTGCCGGGAGTGGGCGATCTCGTCCTTGACGGTGGGGTTGCGGTTCAGTTCGGCGACGCTGACCAGGCTGAGGAAGGGCAGCAGCAGCTGGTTGAGGGCGGGGACGGCGCTGTGCGCGAAGATCGTGGCCCGCTCGGGGTCGAGGCCGGCCGCGAGGTAGTCGAGGACGAGGCTCTCGGTGTGTTCGGCCAGCCGGTCGGCGATGTCGCGGTCGGTGATGACCTGGTAGTCGGCGACCACGACGAACATCTCGACGCCCTGGTCCTGCAGGAGGACGCGGTTGCGCAGGGTGCCGAAGTAGTGGCCGAGGTGGAGCGGGCCGGTGGGGCGGTCCCCGGTGAGGACGCGGTGGGCGGTCGGGTCGTCGATGCGGACGGGACCGGCGGCGGCAGGGGCAGTGGTGGCGGCAGCAGCACGGGCAGCGGCGGTGATGGTCTCGGCGGTCAAGGGTCCTCCTCGGTACGGCGGTGGTCGCGGCCGTCCGGGGCGAGGGGCCCTTTCCCGCGGGGAGCGGGGGAAACGCGACAGGGCCGTCCATCCCGGACGGCCCTGGTCAGGCGAGTGCTGGTGGCCGTCCTAGGACGGCCACCAGCTCAGGCCCACGAAGCGCTTCATGCGGGCAAGCGTACGTCAGTCCTCCGCGCCGCTGTCGTAGTCGGGGCCAGGCGTCGGTGGGGGTCTCACGGTCAGGCAGGGGTCCCAGATACCCCGGCACGGCGCCATCGAGATAGGTTTGCCTCACCTAAGTTTGATGGACGCTGATCCGCCGACCCACGAAGGAGCGTCGCGTGGCCCCCACCCCCGACGACCTGGCCCTCGCCACCCGCACCACCGGCCGCCGCAGGTTCCTCACCGCCGGGATCGCCGGCGGGGCGGTGCTCGGCCTCGGCGGACTGCTCACCGCCTGCGGCAGCTCCGGCGACTCGGGTGGGTCGGGCCGGTCGGGCGGCAGCGGCGGGTCGGCCGCCGGCGGCGGCTCCACGCCCGACCAGAAGTCGGTCAAACAGGGCGGCGACGACTACGCCACCGTGATCGAGAAGATGAAGGGCTTCGGCACCGACGCCGCCCCCGGCGTCTACCCGCGCACGGTCAAGCACGCGATGGGCGAGACCGTCATCCCCGCCAAGCCCACCCGGGTCGTGGTGCTGGACACCGGCGAACTCGACAACGTCGTCGCACTCGGCATCCAGCCGGTCGGCGTCGTCCACACCGACGCCTCCAAGTCCATGCCGTCCTACCTCAAGGACAAGGCCGGCAACCCGGCCGCCGTCGGCACCACCAACAGCCTCAACCTGGAGGCGATCGCCGCGCTCAAGCCGGACCTGATCCTCGGCAGCCAGCTGCGCGCCCAGGACCAGTACGCGCAGCTGTCCAAGATCGCGCCGACCGTCTTCTCGCTGCGCCCGGGCTACCCGTGGAAGCAGAACTTCCTGCTCAACGCGAGCACCTTCGGCCTGGAGGCCGAGGCCAAGGCGCAGTTGGACGCGTACCAGGCCGCGGCCTCCGCGATCGGCGCCGGGCTCGGCGACAAGCGGCCCGCCATCACGCCGCTGCGCTTCATGCCGGGCCGGACCCGGCTCTACGCCGAACTCTCCTTCATCGGCACCATCCTCACCGACGTGCCGCTGCCGCAGCCCAAGATCGAGCAGGTCAGGGAACTCGCAGTGGAGGTCAGCCCGGAGCAGATCGACAAGGCCGACGCCGACTGGATCTTCTACGGCGTGTACGGCAGCCCCAGCTCGACCAACCAGGACGCGGTCCTGGGCGGCGCGCTCTGGAAGACGCTCGGTGCGGTCAAGTCCGGTCAGGCCCGGCCGGTTTCGGACGAGACCTGGTTCCTCGGGCTCGGGGTCATGGCGGCAAACGCGGTGCTCGCCGACCTCAAGGGGTTCGTCGCCGCCGGGAGTTGATCCGGCGGCCGCTCGGTGGCCGCCGGTGGTGCGGCGGTGTTCCCCGGCGGTGTTCCCCGGCGGGGGTCCATGGCGGGGGTCCATGGCGGGGGTCCATGGCGGGGGCCCTTGGCGGTGGTCCGGCGCTCACCGCCGGGTTCGACGCTTGGAGCTGATCGCGCGGTGCGGCAGGATCGTCGGGACCGTCCCCCGAAGGGCCCGCCGATGACCTCGCTCCACCCCGCCCCGACCGACCCCTCCGTGCCCGGCCCGCCCGGGGACAACGCCGGGTCCTCGCCCCCGCCCGCCGTCTCCGGGCCGACGGCTGTGCCCGGCCCGGTCTGCTCGATCGCGACCGCCGCCGAGGCCGGACCGGCCGTGCCCGGCCCCTCCGACGGGGTGATCCGCCAGGGCTGCGCCTCCCGCCACGACTCGGTGCCACAGCCGCGCAGCAAGGACGACGCGGAGACCCGCGGGCTCGCCAGGACGACGGGCACAGCGGAACCGGGTACGGGCTCCGGTGCGGGCTCGGGCACGGACGCGGTCTCGGCTGGGGCGGCCGAAGGCCTGGCGGCGGACGGCGGTCCGACCGCGGCGCGCTTGCGGGCAGCGTTCGCCGAACGGCTGCGCGCCGCACGTGCCCAGGGCCGTTCGGTCACGGAGCTGGCGGACGCGTGCCGGCGGCCGGTCGCGGAGGTACGGGAACTGCTCGGCGAGGAAGCCGAGCTTCCCGAACTGCCCGCGCTGCCCGGGGTAGCTGCGGAGGCCGGAGGCGGGAACGGAGCCGGGAACAGCCCCGGCGTCGGCTTCGTCCGGTTCCAGCCGTCCACCGTGCCGCCGCCGGTGGCCGGACCGTCCGTACCGGCACCGCGTACGGCGCGCGAGGAGCTCCGGCCCCTGGGATCCCGGCGGCCGTCACCCTCGCGCCGACTGCGCCGGATGCACCCGCAGACCGCCCCGACCGGGCAGGAGGCGACCGCACGGGAGACGGCCGCGACCGGCCCCACCGGGGCTGGACCGCGGTCCGCCGTCACCTGGGCGGGTGAACTCGCCGGTGCGCCGGGGAGGGTGGCGGATCAGGCGCCGTACGGGGCCGGGACCGGTGCCGCCGCGGTCGCCCCCGACGCCGAGGCCTCCCGGGCCGAACCGCCGCTCGGCATCCTGATCGGCGGCAGCCCCGGCCAGCCCGAGGCCGTCGGCCGGCCGGAGGAGCGCGCGCCGGTCCGGGTTTCGGCCGAGCCGATCCGGGTCGGGCGGGGCACCAGCCTGGTGGTGCTGCCCTCCTGGCGCCCCGCCATCGCCGTGTCCGTTCCGACCGAGCAACTGCTGTCCGCGACCGGGCTCCGCTACGAGCAACTCGCCGGCAGCCGGCTGACGGTGCTGATGAACCCCAGTGCGCTGCACGACCGCGAACTGGACCTGCACGGCTGGGAGCCCGGTCCGACCGGGCGCGCCCGACGCGCCGGGCGTCCCTAGGGCGGCTCCTTCGGCCGGCGGTCAGCGGTCGGTGGTCGGTGTCGGTGGTCGGTGGTCGGTGGTCAGCAGTCAGCGGCCAGCGGTCAGCGGACGGCCGGGGTGTTCGGGATGTACCCGAGCGCGACGGGCACCGGTGGGCGTCCGTCGACCGCCCAGCCCGCGCGGACGGCGTCCAGCAGCTCCGGCAGTCGGGGCGGCCAGAGCGCGTCGGCGTTCTCGTCGGCGAGGTCGGCCGGGGTCCACCAGCGCCAGTCGAGGATGCGGTCCACGGCGTGCACCACGCTGACGTCCCCGACCGGACCGCGGTGCGGTCCGCGGGTGAGGTAGATGTGCTCGTGCTGGCGCACCGGGGTGCCGTGCCAGGTGAAGTCGTGTTCCCAGGTGCAGAGCAGCGGGCCGGGTTCGAGGTCGGTCCAGCCGGTCTCCTCCCAGAGCTCGCGCCGGGCGCCCTCCCACGGGGACTCGCCCGGGTCCAGTCCGCCGCCCGGCATGGTCCAGTGGACGCCGACCTCGTCGTTGTCCGAACGCAGCAGGAACACCGAGCCGTTGTCGTCCAGGACCACCGTGCGGGCGGCCTGCCGGGGTACGCGCTTGCGGGGACGCAGCAGATTTCGCATCGGGTCACTCTCGCAGCGGCCGCCCGGGGCGTCGAGCGGATTCGTCGCGGAGACCCGCGGCGGGTCCGGCGTCCGACGGGCGCCCGACGGGCTCGCGGGCCGTACCCTGACGGCCATGCCCGTACCCGCGATCATCTTCCCCGCCGATCCGCTCAACCCGCGCCGGCCCGACCCGCACTTCGCCTGGGAGGCCCGGCTGCTGCGGGAGTTGGGCGGCGATCACCACCTGGTCGACCATGACGCGCTGCTCTCCGGCCGGGCCGAGGAGGCGGTGCGACGCGTGCCGCAGGACAGCGGCCCGCTCTGGTACCGGGGTTGGATGCTCCCCTGTGCCCGGTACGCCGAGTTCGCCGCCGCGCTCGCCGCCCGTGGCGGCAACCTGCTGACCAGCCCGCCCGGGTACGCAGCGGCACACGAACTGCCCGGCTGGTACGGCGTGTTCGAGGGGGCGACCCCGGCCAGCGCGTGGATCCCCTCCGACGGGACGGCGGCACCCGGACCGCAGGAGCTGGCGGCGGCCGCGGCCCGGCTCGGCGGGAGCGGGCCGGCGATCGTCAAGGACTACGTGAAGTCGCGCAAGCACGAGTGGCACGAGGCCTGCTTCGTACCCGAGTTGGCTGACCTTGCGGCGGTCGGACGGGTGGTGGAACGGTTCGTCGAACTGCAGGGCGAGTTCCTGACCGGCGGGGTGGTGCTGCGGCGGTACGAGGAGTTCGAGGGCCCCGGCGGCGGGGCTGGCGCTGCGGACGCTTCGGGCGCTCCGGACGCCTCGGATGCCTCGGATGCCTCGGACGTGCAGGGTGCGGGCGGGCGGGCCGTGGAGGCGCGGGTGTGGTGGTTGGACGGTCGGCCGGTCCTGGTCGGGCCGCACCCGGACGCCCCGCACCGGACGGTCGATCCCGACCTCACCGAGGTCCGGGCGCTGGTCCGGACGCTCGGCTGCCGCTTCGTCACCACCGACCTCGCCAGCCGGGCCGACGGCTCCGGCTGGCGGGTGGTCGAGGTCGGGGACGGGCAGGTCAGCGAACTGCCACACGGGATCGACCCGTCCGGCCTGCTGTCCTCGCTGATCGCCGCCTGAGCTGCGCTTCCCTGGCCCGCCCGTGCCACCCGAGCCGCCCGTGCCGCCCGACGGCGATCGTGGGCCCGACGGGCGGCGCGGTACGGGGCGGCGCCGGTCGGGTAGCGGTCCGCGGCCCGCCCGGCAGCGTGCGGCCCCGCGCCCTACCCGGCGGCGACGGTCTCGACCGCCGGGTGGCCGTCCGCGATGAACGCCTGCCAGAGCCGGGCGTACGTCCCGCCCCGGGCGAGCAGTTCGGTGTGGGTGCCGTCCTCGACCACCCGGCCGTGGTCCAGCACGATCACCCGGTCGGCGCGCTCGGCGGTGGTCAGCCGGTGGGCGATGACCAGGGTGGTGCGGCCGCCGCTGAGCCGGTCCGCGGCCTGGTTGACCGCCGCCTCGGTGGCCAGGTCGAGCGCCGCGGTGGCCTCGTCGAGCAGCAGGATGTCCGGGTCGACCAGTTCGGCCCGGGCCAGCGCGATCAGCTGGCGCTGACCCGCCGACAGGTTGCGCCCGCGGCCCGCCACCTCGTGGTCGTAGCCGCCGGACAGCCGGACGATCATGTCGTGCGCGCCGACCGCCCGGGCCGCCGCCTCGACCTCGGCCGCCGAGGCCTCCGGCCGGCCGTACGCGATCGCCTCGCGGATCGTGCCCGCGAACAGGTACGCCTCCTGCGGCACCACGCCCAGGCGGTGCCGGTACTGCGCCAGGTCGTAGCGGGCGAGGTCGACCCCGTCCACCCGGACGGTGCCCTGCGTCGCGTCGTAGAACCGGGCGACGAGCTTCACCAGCGTCGATTTTCCTGCGCCGGTCTCACCGACCAGTGCCACCGTCTGCCCCGCCGGGATGTGCAGGTCCACCCCGGTCAGCACGTTCGGGGCGCCGTCGGCGCCGCCGTTGTAGGCGAAGCCGACCCCCTCGAAGCTGATCTCGCCGCGCAGCCCCTTGGCCACCGGGACCGGGTCGGCCGCCTCGGCCGTGGTGGTCGGGGTGCGCAGCAGCTCGCGGATCCGGCCGAGGCCCACGGAGGCCTGCTGGTAGCCGTCGAAGACCTGGGACAGCTGGTTGACCGGCGCGAAGAACAGGTCGATGTAGAGCAGGTACGCGACCAGCGCGCCGACCGTCAGCGTCCCGGCGTCGACCCGGGCGGCACCGACGATCAGCACCAGCGCGGCGGCCACGCTGGAGAGGAACTGCACGAAGGGGAAGTACAGCGAGATGTACAGCTGTGCGCGGACCCGGGCCTCGCGGTAGGCGATGCCGCGCGCCACGAAGCGGTCGGTGTTGGTGTCCAGGCGGCGGAAGGCCTGGACGATCCGCATGCCGGCCACGTTCTCCTGCAGGTCGGCGTTGACGACGCTGATCAGGTCGCGGGAGCGCTCGTACTGGTCCCTGGACTTCCTGCGGAACACCAGCGTGGCGATCACCAGCAGCGGCAGCACGGCGAAGACCACCAGGGCCAGGCCGGCGTCGATGATCAGCAGGGCGGCGAAGATCCCGGCGAAGGTCAGCAGGCTGACCACGGCGGTGACCATGCCGGTCTGCAGGAAGGACGTCAGGGAGTCCAGGTCGGTGGTCATCCGGGTCATGATCCGACCGGTCAGCTCGCGCTCGTAGTAGTCCAGGCCGAGCCGGTTGAGGTGGGCGAAGATCTTGAGCCGGAGCGTGTAGAGGACCCGCTCACCGGTGCGGCCGCTGACCCGGTTCTCGGCGCCCTGCACCAGCCAGTCCAGCAGGACCACGACCAGCGCGGTGAGCGCGGCCACCGCGACACCGGACATCAGGCCCTTGCGGACGCCCTCGTCGATGCCGTGCCGGATCAGCACCGGCAGGACCAGGCCGGACCCGGCGTCCAGGGCGACCAGCAGGAGGGCGATGAGCAGCGGGACGCGGAAGGGGCGCAGCAGGCGGCGCAGGGTGAAGTCGGGGTCTCCGGCCTCGGCCTCGGCGCGGGGGACGGCCGGGGTGTCGGTGGCGGGCGGGAGGGCGGCGACCTTGGCCAGCAGGTCGGGGTCGGCGGTGCGGGCGGCCTTGGTCAGGGCGGGGGTGGGGAGGTCGGGGACCGGGAGGACCGGGGTGGGGAGGTCCGGGGTGGGGGCGGCGGGGTCCGGCCTCGGCCCGGCGGGCGAGGAGGACGGGGAACCGGTTCGGGGCTCGGCATTCGCCTCGGTCGGCGTCCCGGGCGCCGGGTGCAGGACGGCGCGTCCCGCCTCGGGGTCGGTGATCAGGGCCCGGTACTGGGGACATCGGGCTTCGAGTTCCTCGTGTGTCCCGATGTCCAGCAGGCGGCCGCGCTCCAGGACGGCGATCCGGTCGGCGAGCTGGAGCGTCGAACGGCGGTGGGCGATCAGCAGCGTGGTGCGGCCGGTCATCACCGAGCGCAGCGCGTCGTGGATCTCCGCCTCGACCTGCGGGTCCACGGCCGAGGTGGCGTCGTCGAGCAGCAGGATCCGGGGGTCGGTGAGGATCGCCCGGGCCAGGGCGATTCGCTGGCGCTGCCCGCCGGAGAGGGTCAGGCCCTGCTCGCCGACCTTGGTCTCGTAGCCGTCCGGGAGGGCGCGGACGAACTCGTCGGCCTGCGCGGCGCGGGCGGCGGCGACGATCTGCTCGTCGGTGGCGTCCGGACGGCCGTAGGCGATGTTGGTACGGACCGACTCGGAGAAGAGGAAGCTCTCCTCGGGGACGATGCCGACCGCCGCACGGACCGAGTCCAGGGTGAGCTCGCGCAGGTCGTGACCGTAGAGGCGGACGGTCCCGGCGGCCGGATCGTAGAACCGGGGCACCAGCTGGGCCACCGTCGACTTGCCGGAGCCGGAGGCCCCGACCAGGGCGAGCGTCTCGCCGGGGGCCAGCTTCAGGCTCAGGCCGTGCAGGACGGGGGCGGGGTGCTCGGGGTCGTAGCGGAACTCGACCCGGTCGAACTCCAAGGCGACGTCGAGGGTCCGGGGGCCGACGGGGCTGCCGTACGGGGTGGCTCCCTGCGGGGTGGTTGCGTCGGTCGTGCTGTCCTGCGCAGTGGTGTCCTTCCCGGTGTCCTCGCACGGGAGGTCGAGGTCCAGGGTGTGCGCGTCGGGGCGTTCCTGGACCACCGGGCGCTCGTCGACCAGCTGCAGGACGCGTTCCACGCCCGCCCGGGCCTGCTGGCCGACCGTGATGACCATGGTCAGCATCCGCACCGGGCCGGTCATCTGCGCCACGTAGGTGGAGAAGGCGACGAAGGTCCCGAGCGAGACCTGGCCGTCGACGGCCAGCCAGCCGCCGAAGGCCAGGACGGCGACCTGGGCCAGGGCCGGGATCGCCTGCATGGCCGGGTTGTAGCGGGCGTTGAGCCGGATCGACCGGAGCCGGGCGGCGAACAGGTTCTGGGAGGCCCGCTCCAGCTTGTCCACTTCCTGGGCCTCCTGGCCGAAGCCCTTGACCACCCGGACGCCGCCGATCGCGCCGTCCACCACGCCGGCGACGGCGGCCGCCTCCTGCTGGGCGGCCCAGGTGGCCGGGAACAGGCGCTTGCGGCTGAGCACCGAGACCCACCACAGCGCGGGAGCCATGACCAGCGCGACCAGGGTGAGCGGCGGGGACAGCCAGACCATCACAACCAGCGACATGACGAACATCAGCAGGTAGCCGGTCATCATCGGCAGCATCGAGAGCAGGCCGTTGACCAGCTGGAGGTCGGAGGTCGCGCGCCCGACCACCTGACCGGTGTCCAGCCGGTCCTGGCGGTGGCCGTCGAGCCGGCCGAGCGAGCGGAACAGGTCGCTGCGCATGTCGTGCTGGACGTCGAGAGCCAGCTGACCGCCGTAGTAGCGACGGACCTGGGTGCAGCCGAAGACCACGACGGCGGCCAGCAGCAGCACCACCGCCCAGGGGGTCAGCGAGCGGGTGTGGGCGACGATGACGTCGTCGATGATCAGCTTGGTGACCAGCGGCACCAGCGCGGTGACGGCCATGCCGAGGAGCGAGGCGCCGAACGCGAACAGCAGGCTCCGGCGGGACCGCCAGCTGTAACCGACCAGGCGGCGCAGCCAGCCTGCGCGGCTGGCGTCCGTCTGGTCGGGGTCCGTCCGGTCGGCGTCCGTCTGGCCCCCGCCCGTCTGGCTGGCGCCGCTCTGCTCGGCAGCCGCGTGCCCGGCCGCCGGGGTCGAGCCGGGGGCCGGTGGGCCGCTCGGGAATTGCTCCACCGTGGATCCGTGAGTCTCAGGCATATTTAGGGATGCTAACCATTTCGTCGGGTGGCCGCCACGGCGTTTCCGGCCCCGGTGGATTCGGGGCGGCCCGGAACGGCCCGGATCGTCCGGTCCGGCGGACTGGCCAACAGCCGGCGGCCTGCGGTGATTCCCGATCGAACCACCCGCCCCCGCGCGGCACCCGTCGACCGCCGCCCGCCTCCAGAGTCGCCGACCAGCCGCCGAACGCCCAGCGGCCGGGGGCGGGCGGAGGCCGTCCTTTGGGCCTAGGACTCCGGAAAAGGCGGGAGAACGATCCCGGACGGGCAGGGGCAGACCGGACTCAGACGCCCGCGGACGCCGAGCCGGTCGACGCCGAGCCCGCCGATGCCGGTCCGGTCGACGCCCCGCCGGTCGACGCCGCGTTGGCGGCAGCGGCGAACGCGCCGTGGGCGAGGGTGTGCAGCAGCGTGGCCATGCCGTCGCGCTGGAGCCCCGAGCGCTCGCCCTGGCCGGGGTTCGAGCCGAGGCTGTGCGGGGTCGAGTTGATCAGACCGAAAACGGCGTGCACGGCGGCCCGGGCCACCGGCTCGGCGGCGGGGTCGGCCAGCGGCGGGTAGGCCTGCCGCACCACCTCCACCCACAGCTCGACGTAGCCGCGCTGGAGCCGACGGACGGTGCGGCGGTCCTCCTCCTTGAGGTTCAGCAGCTCGCGGTCGTGCAGGGTGATCAGGTCGCGGTCGTTCAGGGCGAAGTCGACGTGGCCGCCGATCAGCGCGTCCAAGGCTGCGGCCGGGCCGTCGCCACCGCCCGCCCGGCGACGCCCCTCCTCCAACAGGCGCTCGCTGATGCCGATCAGCAGGTCGGCGAGCATCGCGTCCTTGCCGGCGAAGTGGCGGTAGAGCCCGGGGCCGCTGATCCCGACGGCCTTGCCGATCTCGTCCACGCCGACGCCGAGGAAGCCCCGGGCGGCGAACAGCCGCGCGGCCTCCCGGCGGATCTGGTCGCGGCGTGGGAGCGCGGAGGCTGTGGGGACGTTCGGCATGCTGCCCATCGTAGACAGTCGGGTTATCGACCGTTAACCTGGGCGGCGTAAGTTAACGTTAATTAACGTGGGACTCCATGGGCGCACCGGCGGCCGGCACGGCAGCGGGGCCGCCCACTCGGTGCCGAGGGCAAGGGAGCTCTTGGGAATGGTCATCTCAACCGTCGGCGCAGCCACCGGCGCCCGGCTCAGCCCAGTGAACGGCGCAGCGAACGGCGCAGCGGCGGGTGCCGTAACACCCGCAGCGGCCGCGCCGGCACCCCGGCTCGGCACCTCCGTCGACCCCGGCTCGGCGGCCTACCTCGCCAACGCCGAGGCGCACCGGGCGCTGGTGGCCGAACTGCGGGCGAAGCTCGACGCGGCCGCTCTGGGCGGTGGCGCCAAGGCCCGCGCCCGGCACACCTCGCGCGGCAAGCTCCTCCCCCGCGACCGGGTGGACACCCTGCTCGACCCGGCCTCGCCCTTCCTGGAGCTGGCCCCGCTGGCCGCCGACGGGATGTACGACGGGGCGGCGCCGGCGGCCGGTGTGATCGCCGGCATCGGCCGGGTCGCCGGACGCGAGGTGGTGGTGGTCGCCAACGACGCCACCGTCAAGGGCGGCACCTACTACCCGATGACGGTGAAGAAGCACCTGCGCGCCCAGGAGGTCGCGCTGGAGAACCGGCTGCCCTGCATCTACCTGGTGGACTCCGGCGGCGCCTTCCTCCCGATGCAGGACGAGGTCTTCCCGGACCGCGACCACTTCGGGCGGATCTTCTACAACCAGGCCAGGCTCTCCGCCGCGGGCATCCCGCAGATCGCCGCCGTGCTCGGTTCCTGCACGGCCGGCGGCGCGTACGTCCCGGCGATGAGCGACCAGGCCGTGATCGTCCGCAACCAGGGCACGATCTTCCTGGGCGGGCCGCCGCTGGTGAAGGCCGCCACCGGCGAGGTGGTCACCGCCGAGGAGCTGGGCGGCGGCGACCTGCACTCCCGCACCTCGGGCGTGACGGACCACCTGGCCGAGGACGACGCCCACGCCCTCTCGATCGTCCGCACGATCGTCGCCGGACTCGGCCCGCGCGCGGCCAAGCCCTGGCCGCTCGCCCCGGTCGAGCCGCCCGCCGTGGACCCGGCGGGCCTGTACGGGGCCGTCCCGGTCGACCCGCGCACGCCCTACGACGTGCGCGAGGTGATCGCCCGGCTGGTGGACGGCAGCCGCTTCGCCGAGTTCAAGGCCGAGTACGGCGCGACCCTGGTCACCGGCTTCGCCCGGATCCACGGCCACCCCGTCGGCATCGTCGCCAACAACGGCGTGCTGTTCTCCGAGTCGGCCGTCAAGGGCGCCCACTTCATCGAGTTGTGCGACCAGCGGGGCATCCCCCTCCTCTTCCTGCAGAACATCACCGGGTTCATGGTCGGCCGTCAGTACGAGGCGGGCGGCATCGCCAAGCACGGCGCCAAGATGGTCAACGCCGTCGCCTGCACCCGCGTCCCGAAGCTGACGGTGGTGATCGGCGGCTCGTACGGCGCCGGCAACTACTCGATGTGCGGCCGGGCCTACTCGCCCCGCTTCCTGTGGATGTGGCCGGGCGCCAAGATCTCCGTGATGGGCGGCGAGCAGGCGGCCTCCGTCCTGGCCACCGTCCGCCGCGACCAGTTGGAGGCGCACGGCGAGCAGTGGCCGGCCGAGGCGGAGGAGGAGTTCAAGCGCCCCGTCCGCGAGCAGTACGAGCGTCAGGGCAACGCCTACTACGCCACCGCCCGGCTCTGGGACGACGGTGTGATCGACCCGATGGACACCCGCACCGCCGTCGGTCTCGCCCTCACCGCCTGCGCCAACGCCCCGCTGGCACCGCCCGCTCCGTTTGGCGTCTTCCGCATGTGACGCCGCCCGGGTGTCACCCCTGCCCCGGTCCTGCCCCCTCCCTTCCGGGTGTGGCACCCACGGACCGGGGTGACACCCACGGCGCCGGTCCTGCCCCGGGCCGGCGCCGACCGCCCACCGCCACCTCCTTCGTACGGCTCCCCTCGACCCGGAGGAACGCCTCCCATGTTCGACACAGTTCTGGTCGCCAACCGCGGCGAGATCGCCCTGCGGGTGATCCGCACCCTGCGGCGGCTCGGTGTCCGCTCGGTCGCCGTGTTCAGCGACGCGGACGCCGACGCTCCGCACGTCCGCGAGGCGGACGTCGCGGTCCGGCTCGGCCCGGCCGACCGCAGTGACAGCTCGGCGGCCGAGACCTACCTGCGGACCGACCAGATCCTCGCCGCCGCCCGCCGCACCGGCGCCCAGGCCGTCCACCCCGGTTACGGCTTCCTCGCCGAGAACCCCGGCTTCGCCCGCGCCTGCGCCGACGCGGGCCTCGTCTTCATCGGACCACCTCCCGGTGCGGTCGAGTTGATGGGTGACAAGATCAACGCCAAGGAGGCCGTCCGGGCCGCGGGCGTCCCGGTGGTCCCCGGCAGCCAGGCCAGCGCGCCCACCGACGGGGATCTCGTCGCCGCAGCCGACGAGATCGGCTACCCCGTCCTGCTCAAGCCGTCCGCCGGCGGCGGCGGCAAGGGCATGCGCCTCGTGCGGGACCGGGCCGACCTGCCCACCGAGATCGCCGCCGCCCGCCGCGTCGCCCGCACCGCCTTCGGCGACGACACCCTGCTGCTGGAGCGCTGGGTCGACCGGCCGCGCCACATCGAGGTGCAGGTGCTGGCCGACGCCCACGGCACCACCGTCCACCTCGGCGAGCGCGAGTGCAGCCTCCAGCGCCGCCACCAGAAACTGATCGAAGAGGCTCCCTCCGTTCTCCTCAATGCCGAGACCCGTGCCGCGATGGGCGCCGCGGCCGTCCGTGCCGCGGAGTCCTGCGGCTACACCGGGGCCGGCACCGTGGAGTTCATCGTCCCCGGCATCGACCCGGACGCCCCCTCCGCCGCCGAGGGGGTGCGGGACTTCTTCTTCATGGAGATGAACACCCGTCTCCAGGTGGAACACCCCGTCACCGAGCTCGCCGTCGCCGTCGGCGCCGACTCGGCCCGGCTCGACCTGGTCGAGTGGCAGCTGCGCGTCGCTGCCGGTGAACCGCTCACCTTCACCCAGTCCGACATCTCCTTCCTGGGCCACGCCATCGAGGCCCGCATCTGCGCCGAGGACCCGGAACGGGACTTCCTGCCCACCGGCGGCCGCATCCTCACCCTGGACGAGCCCCGGGGCGAGGGCATCCGCGTCGACTCCGGAGTCGCCCCCGGAACCGTCGTCACCAGCGCCTACGACCCCATGCTCGCCAAGGTCATCGCGTACGGGCCCGACCGCCCGACCGCGCTGCGCCGGCTCCGCGCCGCGCTGGCCGACACCCGCATCCTGGGCGTCACCACCAACACCGGCTTCCTGCGGCGGCTCCTCGCACACCCCGAGGTCGTCGCCGGCCGACTGGACACCGGCCTGGTGGAACAGACGGCCCGGCAGCAGCCGGCCCTGCTCACCGCGCCGTACTCCCCCGCCAACGCGACCGCCCCGGCCGGGACCGCGACGCCCGCCCACCCCGGGGACGGAACCGACGCCGCGGCGACCGAACCGCCGTCGCCCTCCCACCTCCTCTACTTTGCGGCCGCGCTGGCACGGCACCTGGAACTCACCCCGGCCGCCGCCCCCGGCGACTGGACCGACCCCTTCTCCCTTCCCTCCGGCTGGCGCCTGGGCGGCACCCCCGCCTGGACGACCCACCGACTCCGTACCCCCGGCCAGGACCCGGTCTCGGTGCGCATCCGTTCGATCACTGCCGGCAACGTAGCCGATGCCACTGACAATCCCGTCGGGCTCACCCGCGAGGTGGAGCTCCGGCTCGACGGCGGAGCGGTGCACCGCGCCCGCGCGACCCTGGCGGGCGACCGGCTGCACCTGACCGTCGACGGCCTGCAGACCACGTTCTCGCTGGCCACCGACACCACCCCCGGCCTCGCCGCCGGCCCGGTGACCTGGCTCGGCGTCGAGGGCGACGCCTGGCCCCTGCACGGCTACGACCCGGCCGTCGAGAGCGCCGCCGGGGCCGGCGCGCACCACGGCGCCCTGACCGCCCCGATGCCCGGCACCGTCACGGTCGTCAAGACCACGGCCGGCGAGACCGTCCGCAAGGGCCAGCCCCTGCTCGTGCTGGAGGCCATGAAGATGGAACACGTGATCGCCGCGCCGCACGACGGCGTGGTGGCCGAACTGCGGGTCACCGCGGGCGCCACCGTCGCGATGGAGGACCTGCTGGTCGTGGTCGCCCCGGCGGAGGAAGCCACGGCCAGGGACGCCCCGGCCGAACCGGACGCCGCTCCCGCCGAGCCCGCGGAGGTGCGGTCGTGACCGCCCGCGAGCCCGATGCCCTCGACCTGGGCCTGCCCGACCCGGTCCGCGCCCCCGGCCTGCCCGAGGAGGTCCGGATCCACGAGGTCGGGCCGCGCGACGGGCTGCAGAACGAGAGCTCCCTGGTGCCGGTCGAGGTCAAGGCCGAGTTCATCGCCCGGCTCGCGGCGGCCGGCCTGCGCACCGTCGAGGCCACCAGCTTCGTTCACCCGAAATGGGTACCGCAGCTGGCCGACGCCGAGGAGCTGATGCCCCGGCTCGCCGGCCTGCCCGAGCGCCACCCGGGCCTGCGGCTGCCGGTTCTGGTGCCCAACGAGCGCGGCCTGGACCGCGCGCTCGCCCATCACGCCACCGACATCGCGGTGTTCGCCAGCGCCACCGAGACCTTCGCCCGGCGCAACCTCAACCGCTCGGCGGACGAGGCCATGGCGATGTTCCGTCCGGTCGTGACGCGGGCCGTCGAAGCCGGGATCGCGGTCCGCGGCTACCTCTCGATGTGCTTCGGCGATCCCTGGGAGGGGCCCGTCCCGGTCGACCAGGTGGTCCGCTTCGGCGTCCAGCTGCTGGAGATGGGCTGCTCGGAGCTGAGCCTCGGCGACACCATCGGCGTGGCCACCCCGGGCCAGGTCAGCGCCCTGCTGACGGGCTTCGCCTCGGCCGGGGTGCCGGCCGACCGGCTCGCCGTGCACTTCCACGACACCTACGGGCAGGCACTCAGCAACACCCTGGCCGCGCTGCGCGAGGGCGTCACCACGGTGGACGCCTCGGCCGGCGGCCTGGGCGGCTGCCCGTACGCGAAGAGCGCCACCGGCAACCTGGCCACCGAGGACCTGGTCTGGATGCTGCACGGCCTCGGCATCCACACCGGCGTCGACCTGCGCGCGCTGGTCGCGACCAGCGGCTGGATGGCCGCGCGCCTCGGCCGGCCGAGCCCCTCCCGCACCGTCCAGGCGCTGCTCGGCGCCGACCGGGGCTGACCCGCCCCGCGCCCGCTCCGGCGCCGGCCGCGGCCCGTACGGTCCGGTCGGCGCCCGGGCACCACGTTCATCTCATCGCACTCATCCCATCGCGCTCATCCCTCGACCGGACCGTACGACCGTCACACCGTCAGACGGACGCCGGTCATCCCGCTCACGCCCGCGGCCACCCCGGCCGGGGCCCCAGGAGGATCACCATGCTCGACCACCGACTCAGCAGCGAGTACGAGGAACTGCGGCGCACCGTCGCCGAGTTCGCCCAGGACGTGGTGGCGCCGAAGATCGGCGGGTTCTACGAGCGGGAGGAGTTCCCCTACGAGATCGTCCGCGAGATGGGGCGGATGGGGCTCTTCGGCCTCCCCTTCCCGGAGGAGTACGGCGGCATGGGCGGCGACTACCTCGCCCTCGGCCTCGTCCTGGAGGAACTCGCCCGCGTCGACTCCTCGGTGGCGATCACGCTGGAGGCCGCCGTCTCGCTCGGCGCGATGCCGATCCACCGCTTCGGCACGGAGGAGCAGAAGCGCGAGTGGCTGCCCAAGCTGACCTCGGGCGAGTTCCTCGGCGCCTTCGGCCTCACCGAGCCGGAAGGCGGCTCGGACGCCGGGGCCACCCGCACCACCGCGCGGTACGACGAGGCCACCGACGAGTGGGTCATCAACGGGACCAAGTGCTTCATCACCAACTCCGGCACGGACATCACCGGTCTGGTCACCGTCACCGCGCTCACCGAACCGATCGCTCGTTCGAGTGAAGAGGGCGAATTCCGCTCGCCCACGCGGGAAATCTCCTCCATCATCGTGCCCACCGGGACCCCGGGGTTCCAGGTATCGAAGAAGTACTCGAAGGTCGGGTGGAACGCGTCCGACACCCGCGAACTGTCCTTTACCGACTGCCGTGTTCCCGCGGCCAACCTGCTGGGCGAGCGTGGCCGAGGCTACGCCCAGTTCCTGCGGATCCTCGACGAGGGCCGCATCGCGATCGCGGCCCTGGCCACCGGCCTGGCCCAGGGCTGCGTCGACGAATCCGTGAAGTACGCCGGCGAGCGCCGGGCCTTCGGCCGGCCGATCGGCGCCAACCAGGCCATCCAGTTCAAGCTTGCCGACATGGAGCTGCGCGCCCACACCTCCCGCCTGGCCTGGCGGGACGCCGCCTCCCGGATGCTGCACGGTGAACCGTTCAAGAAGGAGGCCGCGATCGCAAAGCTGTACTCGTCGGAGGCCGCCGTCGACAACGCCCGCGAGGCGACCCAGATCCACGGTGGGTACGGCTTCATGAACGAATTCCCGGTCGCCCGTTTCTGGCGCGACAGCAAGATCCTGGAAATCGGGGAGGGCACGTCGGAGGTCCAGCGCATGCTCATCGCCCGGGAGCTGGGCGTCACGTCCTGACCCGAGCCCACCAGGGATTGACCGACGAGCCGTCAGGGGATCACGATCACCGGGCGGTTGGCCCGCCGCGCCAGCCGCCCGGAGACCGAGCCGAAGATCTTGCCGAGCAGGCCGTGCGTCGTGCCGACGACGATCGCGTCGGCGGCGTACTCACGGCCGACCTCCTCGATCTCGTGGCAGATGTCGCCGCCGCGCTCGACCAGGATCCACGGCACCCCGGCCAGGAAGTCCGCACAGGCGAGCTCCAGGCCGAGGACCTCGCTCCGGTGGTCGGGGAGGTCGACGAAGACGGGAGGCTCACAGCCCGCCCAGACCGTGGCGGGCAGGCGGTTGGCGACGTGCACGATCACCAGGCCGCACTGCGACCGGCGCGCCATGCCGACCGCGTAGGCGAGGGCGCGCTCGCTCGACAGCGAGCCGTCGAAGCCGACCACCACACCGTGCTGGAACACCGGGTCGAGGGACGGCGCCGACGCGTCCTGCGAGGACGGATCGGCATGCCCGAACGGGTCGGCCGCGCCGGAGGCCGCCTCCGGACGCTCGGCACCCGGGCCCAGGCGGCCGCTCACCGGAGGCCCCGCAGGGCCGGCCGGAGGCTCGCCGCGCCGCTCACGGTGCCCCGGGCGGTCGCGACGGGAGAGGCTGCCGCGGCGCGCGAGGCCGCGCAGAGCGCGCGCGAGGCCCTGCGGTACGCCGACTCCGTCTCCCCCGGTCCCTGCACCCGCACTGCGGGGCACGTCCGGTTCGACCGGTCGGGGAGGCTCAAAACCAGCCATGGCTCACGGCTCTTCGATGGAGAGGGGCCGACAGGAGAGGACAACGCTGCCCGGGCAGCAGGCCCGCCCACGGGATGACGTCGGTCTGAGCCGCGCAGCACCGTATGGACCTGTTCCTTTCAGAGTACGACGGGCGTGGGGCCGAGCCCAGTGGCGAAGCCCCGGAGCGACGTTGTTCCCGCGAAAGGGGGATGCGCCCGCCGTGGCGGTGCGCCCTGCCCGCAGGCGGTCACGCCCCCTCCGGAAAGGAGGTTCCCTGGAGCTTGACTGAGCGGGCCAGACGACGCAACAGGGCCCCCGGACACCGTGACCGGACTGTCATGGATCGGCGACGATCCGTTGCGAGGCGTCGCGAACCGTTACTCCCCGCTGCCCCGTTGCCCCGCCGCCCCCGCTGGCCCCGCCGCCCCCGAGGGCCCCTTCCGGAGCTGCCCGGTACCGGCGGCCGTACGCCAGCTGCCGGAGTCCGTTCCAGCCACTTCGTACGGCTTCGGGACGCTGTCTGGCATTTGCCAGATGCATAGGCGCGGGCGCTGGCACCATGCTGGACATGCCCCTGCTGCTGTTCGACCTCGACAACACGCTGCTCCCCCGGGACGCCGCCTTCCGGGCCTGGGCACAGGACTTCCTGTCCGAACACGACCTCCCGCCCGGCGACCTCGACTGGTTCGTCACCCTCGACGGCGGCGGCTACGTGCCGCGCAGCACCGTACTGTCCGCGGTCCGGCGCCGCTACGGCCTGGACGGGTCCACCGAGTTCCTGCTCGCCCACTACCGACGCGGCATCAACTCCCACATCCACTGCCCGCCCCGGCACATGGAGGCGCTGCGGGCGGCGCGGGCGGCCGGGTGGACGCTCGGGATCGTCAGCAACGGGGGCACCCGCCCGCAGTTGGAGAAGATCCGGCGGACCGGGCTGGGGCCGATGGTCGACGGCTGGGTCATCTCCGAGGAGGCCGACTGCGTCAAGCCGGACCCGCTGATCTTCGAGATCGCCGCCCAGCGGTGCGGCATCGCACCCACCGGGGAATGGGCCGCACACACCTGGATGGTCGGGGACCACGCGCCCGCCGACATCGCCGGGGCCGAGCTGGCCGGGCTGCGCAGCGTCTGGCTGCACCACGGCCGGCCGTGGGCGGAGAGCGGCTACCGGCCGACGCTGAAGGCGGCCGGGCTGCCGGAGGCCGTCGGCCAGGTGCTCGCGGCGCGCAACGCGCCCTCGCCCCGGCCGGGGATCCGGGCCGGCGGGTGGGGTCGGCGGCAGGCCGCCGGGGTGCCGGTCCGGGAGTCGGCCCTGCTCAGCGCGCGGTCCGGCGCGCGTGGGTAGTCGGCCGCCCCGGAGCGTCCGAGTGCGCCCGTTCCTGCGGACGGCGGGGCGGGCGGCCGGGCCGGCGACGAGTCGGGTCAGGGAGCCGGGTTCGGTGTCCGAAACCGATCCGGCGGGTTTGCCGTGATCGCCAAGGTGCGCACGGGCGCCGGGGCGGCCTCCGGCGCGCGCTCCGGCGCGCGGTCGGGCGTCGCCCGGAGCCGCGCCGGAACCGTTCCTGGAGGACCGCACGACCGCGTCGAGCGCCTTCGCCGTGGCCCCGCCCCCACCCCCACGCCGGCCTTCGCCCGGCAGCACCCCGAAGCGCACCCCGAAGCGCACCCCGCCGGCTCGGCCCCGCCGGTCAGCCCTGCGCCGACGTGCGGCTCCACCAGCAGGTTCGGGCCTGCTCGGTGAATCCGAGCGTGCGGTAGAGCGGCTCGCCGAGCGTGGTGGCGACCAGGGTGGCCGGGCGGTCCGGGTGGGCGTGGGCGAGGGCGGTCCGCAGGACGGCGCGGGCCACTCCCCGACCGCGGTGTTCGGGCAGGGTGACGACCCAGTACACGCCCGTGGCCCGGCCGTCGTCGTAGGTGAGGCAGGCGCCCGCCACGGCGCCGTCGACGCGGCCGAGCCACGCCCGCCAACCGGGCTCGCGCAGCAGTTGCTCCGGAAGTGCCTCGCCGCGGGCCCAGGGCTGTCGGGCGGGCAGCGGGAACCCCTCCACGATCGCCCGTTCGACCGACGCGAAGCTGTCGCCGCCCCTGGCCTCATCAACCGTCAGGAGACCACCCCCGGCGGCTTCCGAGGACGCGGGCAGGGTGGCCGTCACGCCCTCGACCGGCCCCGGGTCCCGGACCATCACCGGCATGAGGGGCATCCGGGCGGCCCCGAGGCGGGTGAGGTCAAGCCCTCCGTACGGGTCCTCCAGCACGAAGCCGATGGTCGACCACTCGCTCAGCAGACCAGCCAACTCCCGTTCCAGCAGGCAGGGTTCGGCGTAGCGGCGGGTCACCACGAACCGGTGCGCGTCGTCCGGGGTGCGGGCGCAGCGCACTGCCGTCAGACCCCGGGCGGTGCGGAACCGCCAGCCGTGGACGCGGGCTTGACTGAGCCAGAAGGCGGCGGCGTTGTCGTTGGCCCGTTCGAGCCGGCTGTCGGCGTTCACGGCAGGACCGTAACCCGGCGGCCCGGATGCTGCTTCCGCCCCGTCAGGCTTGGCCTGATGAAGCCTGGGAGGCGCATATCCCGCACCCGTGCGCCCTCTCGTGCACCGATGATTTTCGGTCAATTTCGCACTGCTCCCTCCCGCTTGGGCAAATCCGCAGCCCAGACCCGCCCACCGGGCACCAGGGGGCCGAGCACTCCGTGAACGGCCCTGCGACAACCAGCCACCGTTGCTTCCGCCCTCTTCACAGAAGGGTCGACGGGTGCCACGCTTCGTGATCGAATGCATCACGCCAAATTGCCATGTCGACATAGCGTCGGATGGTGAACTTGTCACAACGGCAATGGTCCACCCGATAGATTTCGATCTTGGCTAGCAGTGCCGCACCACCCACACCACACCACCGAGGGGGCTTGAGCGCCTTGAGCAGGGTGAGCAGGAGCGACGCGAGTCCTGACAGCGGCCAGGCGGTGGCCGGCACCGCGGGCCGACCCGCGAGAAGCACTGGCACCTCCGCGATCGCCACCACCCGCAGCTCCGGCGCCCCGGGCGCCGCCGCGCACCCCTCGTACCCCGCGACGTACTCCGCCGCGGCACACGCCCCCGCGGTCGGCTCGGGCACCGTCCCGGGCGGCGCCGAACACGGCGCGGCCACACCGCACGGAGGCCAGTCGCACGGAGGCCAGTCGCACGGAGCCCAGTCACACGGAGGCGGGCAGCCGACCGGCGGACAGCCCGTCAGCCGGGGCCCCGTCAGCCACGCCCCGGCCCACGGCGGCGACTACCCCGGTTACCCGGGCTACGCCGGCTACCCGGGCCAGCCCGGCTACCCCGTCGGCGTGCCGGGCCAGAACGGCGCCCCCGGTGCCAACGGCGGCCCGCTCGGCGGCAACGCCCTGGGCACCGGCTCCGGTCACGGCCCGCTGGGCCACGGCGGGCTCGGCGCCAACGGCTCCGGCGCGAACAGCTCGGCGAGCACCGTGACGATCTCCGCCCCCCGGAAGCTGTCCGGCCGGCGCCGCCGGGAGACCGTCGCGGTGCTGATCTTCGGCGGTGCCCCGATCTTCGAGAGTTCGATCCCGCTCTCGGTCTTCGGCGTGGACCGCCAGGACGCCGGGGTGCCCCGCTACCGCCTGCTGGTCTGCGCCGGCGAGGAGGGCCCGCTGGCCACCACCGGCGGCCTGACCCTCTCCGCCCCGTACGGTCTGGAGGCCCTGGCCCGGGCCGGCACGATCGTCGTACCGGCCTGGCGCTCGATCTCCCAGCCCCCGCCGGTCGAGGCGATCACCGCCCTGCGCAAGGCCCACCACGAGGGCGCCCGGATCATCGGCCTCTGCACCGGCGCCTTCGTCCTGGCCGCCGCCGGCCTGCTCGACGGCCGCCCGGCCACCACCCACTGGATGTACGCGCCGACGCTGGCCAAGCGCTACCCCCGCGTCCACGTCGACCCGCGCGAGCTGTTCGTCGACGACGGAGACGTGCTCACCTCGGCCGGCACCGCCGCCGGCATCGACCTCTGCCTGCACGTGGTGCGCAGCGACCACGGCGCCGAGGCGGCCAACGCGCTGGCCCGCCGCCTGGTGGTGCCGAGCCGCCGCGGCGGCGGAGGACAGGCCCAGTACATCGATCAGTCTTTACCGGAGGAGATCGGCAACGACCCGCTGGCCGAGGTGGTCACCTGGGCGCTGGAGAACCTCAACCAGCAGTTCGACGTCGAGGTGCTGGCGGCTCGCGCCTACATGAGCCGGCGCACCTTCGACCGGCGGTTCCGCACGCTCACCGGCAGTGCGCCGCTGCAGTGGCTGATCACCCAGCGGGTGCTCCAGGCGCAGCGGTTGCTGGAGACCTCGGAGCTGTCGGTGGACGACGTCGCCCGCCGGTGCGGGTTCCGTTCGCCGGTGGCGCTGCGCGGGCACTTCCGCCGCCAGCTCGGGGTCTCCCCGGCCGCGTACCGGACCAGCTACCGGGCGCGCCGTCCCGGGCAGCAGCCGCCCACCGCGGCCGGTGCGCACGGCGGTGACCTGCGGCTGGCCGGTGCCCTGCCGCACGCGGCGGCCGGCGCCGCCGGGATGGCGGGCGGGTCGCTGTTCGCCGGTGCGCACGGCGCCCAGGCGGCGCAGCCGTTCCCGGGCGGGCCGGGGGCTCAGGCGCCGGTCGGCCCGCACGGGCAACCGGTGCACGGGCAGCCGGCCCACGGGCAACCGGTGCACGGGCAACAGGTCGGCCACGGCCAGCCGGGGGCGCACGGGCAATCCGGGGCGCACGGCCAGCCGGCCGGGTACGGCCCGGGACAGGCCGGGACACCGGCCGCCGCCCAGGCCTTCCACGCCCGGGCGGGCCAGCCGTACCCGCACCAGCAAGCCGCGCAGCAATCGCACCCCGGGCAGCAGGGTGCGGTCGGGCGCGGTCCGGTGCGGGGTCCGGTGGTGCCGCCGCAGATCGGTCCGGGCGCGGGGGCGGGACGTCCGCCGCGCACCGCCGAGCACGCGGCGGCCGAGGACGGCCACCCCCAGCCCGGGGCTCGCGGCCAGGGCCAGGGGCACCGCAGCGCGGTCGAGCGGCCCGCGGACGAGCCGGGTACGGCCGGACGCGGCCACGGCGCGGCCGCCGGACGGCTGCCGTCCCCCGCCGGGCAGCCGGCGGCCGGGGCCGGCGAGCTCCGCGGCCGGCAGGCGCGGGCACCGCAGGCCGTCCGTCCCCAGGGCGGACGGGCGGGCGCCGAGGGTGCCCGGGCGGCGCGCGAGGGCCGTCCCGGGCGGGACGGCCACCCGGTCCGCACCGGTCGGGAGGGCGAGCACCCGGACGGCCCCGGCACGCACGACGGAGCCGAGGAGCACCAGGCCGAGGCCACCGCTGCGGCCCCCCGCTCGGCACCGCCGGTGCCCGCGGCGCGTGATCGCGCCGTAGGGTGAGTTGCGTGAATGACCGTTTGGTATGGATCGACTGTGAAATGACCGGCCTCGACCTCGACCGGGACGCCCTGGTCGAGGTCGCGGTGCTGGTGACGGACTCCGAGCTGAACATCCTCGGCGAGGGCCTGGACGTCATCATCCGGCCGCCGGCGGAGGCGCTGGCGAACATGCCCGAGGTGGTGCGCGCGATGCACACCGCCTCCGGCCTGCTGGAGGAGCTGGCGCAGGGCGTGACCCTGGCCGAGGCCGAGGAGCGGGTGCTCGCGTACGTGCGCGAGCACGTGCCGGAGGCCGGGAAGACGCCGCTGTGCGGAAACTCGGTGGCGACCGATCGCGGCTTCCTCGCCCGGGACATGCCGGCCCTGGAGAAGCACCTGCACTACCGGATCGTGGACGTCTCCTCGATCAAGGAGCTGGCCCGCCGCTGGTACCCGAAGGCGTACTACAACAGCCCGCCGAAGGGCGGCAACCACCGGGCGCTCGCCGACATCCGGGAGAGCATCGACGAACTGCGGTACTACCGCGAGGCCGTGTTCGTCCCCCAGCCCGGCCCGGACGCCGACACCGCGCGCGCCATCGCCGGGAAGTACCAGACCCCGGCCGGCTGATCCGGGTCCGGGAGGGTGCCCACGACCGCGGGAAGGAAACCGTGGCGCGAGCACCCTCTCGGATCCTGTAGAGTTCTTCCTGTCGGAACGGGAACGCGAGAGCGGGAACGGACCGGACAGATGGTGGGTGTAGCTCAGTTGGTAGAGCACCTGGTTGTGGTCCAGGTGGCCGCGGGTTCGAGTCCCGTCACTCACCCCAGAGCCCGAGGGGCCGATCTCTTCAAGAGGTCGGCCCCTCGGGCGTTTTCGCGTTCCTTCAACTGTGCCCGGTGGCCCGGCTTTTCCGGTCGACGTCCGGTCGACGTCCGATGCACTTCAGCTCGATCTCCGGTCGACCCCTGCCGCCGAAAGCTACCGGCTAGTAACATCGTCGCCATGACCACACCTACGATCGGCCAGATGCTCGACGCCACCGTGCCGATGGCGCACACCCTGAAGCTTGAGTACCTGGAGACCACCCCGGAGCGCGCCGTGCTCCGGCTGCCCGACCAGCCCGCGTACCACAACCACGTCGGCGGCCCGCACGCCGGCGCGATGTTCACGCTCGCCGAGTCCGCCAGCGGCTGCATCGTGCTCGCCGCCTTCGGCGACCAGCTGTCCCGGGCCGTGCCGCTCGCCGTCAACGCCGAGATCGCGTACAAGAAGCTCGCCATGGGCGAGGTCACCGCCACCGCCGTGCTCGGCCGCCCGGCCGCCGAGGTCGTCGCCGAGCTGGACGAGGGCGGCCGCCCCGAGTTCCCCGTCACCGTCGAGATCACCCGCGCCGACGGCGCCGTGACCGGTGTGATGACGGTCACCTGGACCCTGCGCCCCAACTCCTGACCGCCGCGCGCCCGGTGGCCCCGGGAACACCACCTCGGGGCCGCCCGTGCGCTGACCGTCCGTGCGCTGACCGCCCGTGACGGTCGGCGTGACCTCACCGCCGGTCCGCTCGTTCTCAACTCACATGCGAGCCATTCACGCGACCAAGCCCCAGGAAGCCGCCCTCCGCGGCGGCAGCGGAGGGCGGCGCGGGATCGCCCGCCGGCTGCCCCGCCCCCGGGCCGTCGCAGCCGGCGGGGCCCTGCTCGCACAACTCTGGGGCCTCGGCGCCGCGGGCGCGTACGCGGCGGCCGCCGACCCGCTGCGGGAACCGGCCCGGCCCGCCGTCCGACACGTCCCGCACGGCACGCCCCTGCTCGGCTCACCCGCGCTCGGCCGGCCGGCGCTCGACGGGCAGTCAGCCGAACGTCCCGTCGGCCAGGGGCAGTCGGCGGCCGGGACGCCGGACCGCTCCCCCGGGTCCGTCGGGGTGCCGGCCGACGGCGGACCCCTCGAAGGGACCGCCGGAGCGATCGGCGGCACCCTGCAGGAGCGGATCCGGGCCGGCGGACTCCCCCTGCCAGGTCAGCCGGCCGCCGTCCCCGACGCCTTCGCGATCGCCTCCGGCCTGACCGGCACCGTCCCCGCCCAACGCCGCGCCGCCGAATCCCACCCGGCCCAGGAGGTCGCGCCCACCGGGCTGCCCGCCACCGGCCACCTGCACCCCGGCACCACCCGCTCCGCCGATCCGCGGCGAGCCGGGAGCACCGAGGCTCCGCCGGTCCCGGCGGAAGCGGCGGGCGCGACCGACACCGCGACCGCGGGCACCGTCGGCCACGACGGCGCGGCAGCCATCCCCGCCGCGGCCGTCTCACCCGGCGGCGACGGGACGCCCGAGACGCTCGCCATCGCCGACACCGCCACCGTCACCCCCGCAACCGAAGGCTCCGCCACCGCGACCGCCGTCCTCGCGCCGATCGCCGCCGGCCTGTTGCTCACCGGTGCGGCCATGTGCAAGCACCGCGGACTGCCCCGCGGACACTGACCGGGCCGGCCTGCTGTCGGCGCGGGTGTGCAGAGCACGGCGGCGGGCTCCAGCAGCGGAAGTTCGCGCCCAGGAGCCGAACCTGGCGGGACGCCGACCGAACCGGGTGGCCCCGCCGTCGGATGGAACGGCGGGGCCGGTGGCTTGTCAGTGGAAGACGCCCGGGGGTGGCTCCGGGGAGGGCGCGGCGGTGGCGTCGGTGGCCGGGGTGGCTCCGGCGGCGAAGTCGGTGAGGGGGCGGCCGTGTTCGACGCGGGCGTGGGCGGGGTCGGAGGCCGCGCGGCGGGTGAGGTCGGCGACGGGGAGCGGGGTGTGGGCGGCGGCCAGGACGAGGTTGCCGAAGCGCTTGCCGCGCAGCACGGCCGGGTCGGCGATCAGGCAGAGTTCCGGGAAGACCGCGCCGAGGGTGGCGACCTGGGAGCGGGCGAAGGGCAGGGCGGCGCCGTCGGCGATGTTGGCGGCGTACCAGCCGCCGGGGGCGAGGGCGCGGGCGGCGAGGGTGGTGAACTCGACGGTGGTGCAGTGGGCCGGGGTGCGGGCGCCGGAGAAGACGTCGGTGATGACCAGGTCGACGGTGCCCTCGGGGGTGCGTTCCAGCACGCTGCGGGCGTCCGCGCCGCGCACCTTGATCTGCCAGCCGCGGTCCAACGGCAGTTCGGTGCGGACGAGTTCGGTGAGCGCGGTGTCGATCTCGGCGACCTGCTGGCGGGAGCGCGGCCGGGTGGCGGCGACGTAGCGGGCCAGGGTGAGGGCGCCGCCGCCGAGGTGCAGGACGGTCAGCGGGCGGCCGGGCGGGGCGACCAGGTCGATCAGGTGGCCGAGCCGGCGCTGGTACTCGAAGCCGAGGTGGGTGGGGTCGGCGAGGTCGACCAGGGACTGCGGGGCGCCGTCGATCAGCAGCGACCAGGCGGCGGGGCGGTCGCGGTCGGGCCGCAGTTCGGCCAGGCCGGAGCCGACGGGACGGGTGAGCGGGCCCTGGGCGCGGGTGCGTCCGTCCGGCCCGCTGGTGTCCACCGTCTCGCTGCCGCGGGCGGCCCTGTTCCTGCTTCGTCCCATGTCGGCCATTATCGCCGCCGCGCGGGACGGCTCGGCCGGACGGCCCGACGGGGCGGAGCCAGCGGTCGGCTAGAACGGGCCGAGGCCGCTCGCGGTGAGCGTGCAGGCGGCCTCGCAGAGGGCGGAGCGGAGAACCCAGGCGTCGGTGGGACGGGCGGCGCGGCCGGCGCCGGCGGGGGGGAGCACCCAGCGGGGGTCGGTGGCGGCCGGGACGAGGGCGCCGGCCGTACAGGAGCTGCCGGGCAGGTGCCAGGTCTCCCAGGTGCCGGCCGGGACGAGGAAGGAGAGGGTGCTGCCGTTGCGGCTCTGGTGCACGGCCCCGCAGGCGCGGCGCAGCCGCAGGATGTCGACGGCTTCCAGGCCGTGCCGCAGGGCGACCGTCACCGTGTCGCAGCCGGTGACGAGGATGCCCTCCTCGGGGGCGGTGCGCTCGCGCCGGGGACCGCCGCACGGCGCGCGGCCGCCGTCCACCGGACCCCGGCCGGGGATCCGGTCGTCGGCGGGGTCGGGGAGCAGGGCGGGGGCGGCGCCGGCGAGCACTCCCCCGGGGACGGGTCGGTACTGCGGCAGTCCGGTGGCCATCATGGGCCCTCCTGTACCTCGTCGGATCCGGAAGCACAGCCGCCCGGAGGGGCCACCGGGCTGGGACGGGGCCGGTGGCGACGGCCTTGGCTTTTCCACGTACCAGGACAACGCCGCGAACACACCCCAGGCCACGGGGCGCCTTACAGCAAGGCATGGCATTTCATGGCAGATATCCCGCAACATCGGCCGCTTTGCCCGGTATTGTCAGCAAATCTCCCACAAACCCAATGTGTCCAACCGGTGACTCCGAGTACTCTCGGCGCCATGGCAGCCACCCCACCGGCCGAGCCGAACCGACCGTCCCCCAACGCCGTCATGCGCGCGCTGCGCGGCGACCGCTCCCCCGGCGAGTTCGCCATGGCGGTGCGCCGGGCCGCCCGCGAGATCGGCGAGCACGTCTCCTGCGACGCCCGCTACATCGGGCGGGTCGAGTCCGGTGAGATCCGCTGCCCCAACTACGCCTACGAGCGGGTCTTCCGGCACATGTGGCCGGACCGCACGCTCACCGACCTCGGCTTCGCCCCCCGCACGTCCGTCCGCCGGCGCCCGGCGGACGGCGGCGGACGGGCCGAACCGCCCCCGCTCCACCCGCCGTTCCCGCCCCTGCCCGCCCCGCGCTCACCACTCTCCACTCAACTCCCGTACGCTGCCTCGCCGTACGCGGATCCAACCGTTCCGGACGGGCCCCGCTGGCCGAGTCCCGGCGCGGTGCCCCGGGGGCTCGATGGATCGCCCTATCTCGACGAGGAGAACGACGACGTGCGTCGCCGTACGTTCCTGGCCGGCGGCACCACCGCGCTGGCCACCGTGATCGGCATCGACCGAACGGCCGCGGCCGCCGGTCGACCGGCCGGTACCGACGGCGCCTCCGGTGTGCTCACCGGCCAAGGCGCCCTTCCCGGTGCGGAGTTCGCCGCACCGTCACTGCTGGCCGGCGAGCCGCTGCTCGGCACCGACCGGGTGGTGCCCGGCCGGCCCGGGCCGGTGCCCACCCTGCGCAGGGTCGGCACCGCCGAGGTGCTCGGGGTCGAACAGGCCGTCCGGGACATCCGGTTGGCCGACGACGCGCACGGCGCCGACGCCCTGTACGAGCTCGCCGGGCAGTCGCTGCGCAACGCGTACGTCCTGCTCAACGAGGGCGAGTACAGCGCCGAGACGGAACGCCGGCTCCAAGCCGGAGCGGGCGAACTCGCCATCTCGGTGGGCTGGTTGGCACACGACTCGAACCGGCTCGCGGACGCCCGCTCGTTCTACGCCGAGGCGCTGGCCACCGCCCGGATGGCCGGGGACTCCGCACTGGAGGCACACGTCTTCTGCAACAGCGCCTTCCTCGCCCGGGACGCCGGCCGCCCGCGCGAGGCGCTGCGTGCCGCCCAGGCCGGGCAGGTCGCCGCCCGGGAGCTGGGCTCCTGCCGGCTGCTCGCGCTGCTGGCCATGCGCGAGGCCGGCGCCTGGGCCCTGCTGCAGGACCGCACCTCCTGCGAACGCGCGCTCGGCCGGGCGTACGCGCTGTTCGACCGCGGCACCGCCGAGGGCGATCCGGAGTGGATGTCCTTCTTCGGCGAGGCCGAGATCGCCGGCCTCCAGTCGCAGTGCTGGTCCGCGCTCGGCGACTGGGACCGCGCCAGCGAGCAGGCCGGGCTGGCCATAGCGCTGCAGAAGCCGCACTTCGTCCGCAACCGGGTGCTGTACACCGCCGAGCTGGCCCACGACCGGCTCGGCCGGGGGGACCTGGCGGGCGCGGCGCACCACGGCTCGTCCGCCGTCGCGCTGTTCGGTGACGTCCGCTCGGCCCGGATCCGGAGCATGCTGGCGGACACCGCCGGGCGGCTGCGCCCGCACGCCGGGGTGCCCGAGGTGCGCCGGTTCCTGGCCGAGTACGAGCGGGCGGCCGCCTAGGACCCGTCCGGCGGTACTGGGCCCGTCAGCGCCCGGTCCCGGATCCGTCAGTGCCCGGCGTTCAGGCCGTCCAGGTGGGAGAGGTCGTTCCAGATCTCCACGGCCGGGGCGCCGTACTCCCAGGACAGCACGCAGAGTGCGGCCGTGCCGAGCTTGAACCGCTGGGCGAACTCGGGCTGCAGGCCCAGCCAGCGGGCGGCCAGGATGCGCAGCAGGTGGCCGTGCGCGAACAGGACGACGTCCCGGTCGGCGCAGTGCATCTGGGTGGTGTCCGGCTCCGGGACGCCGTGCTCCTGGTTGAGGTCGGCGAGGAAGGCGTCCACCCGGGCGGCCACCTCGGAGAGCTTCTCGCCACCGGGCACGCCGTCCCGCCAGATCAGCCAGCCGGGGTGGTCGGTGGCGCGGATGTCCACGCCGGTGCGGCCCTCGTACTGGCCGTAGTCCCACTCCATCAGCTCGGGGCGGTCCACCGCGCGGTCGCCGAAGCCGGCCAGCGCGCAGGTCTCCTTGGCACGGCCGAGCGGGCTGGTGTAGACGAGCGCGTCCGGCAGCCCGTTCCAGGGGGCCTTGGCGAGGCGGGCGCCGAGGGCCCGGGCCATCGCGCGGCCTTCGTCGGTCAGCGGGATGTCGGTGCGGCCGGTGTGTCGGCCGGTGGCGGACCACTCGGTCTCGCCGTGGCGGACCAGCACGATTCGGGCGGGCATGGGAGGGCTCCTCGCAGCGGGGCGGTGGCAACGGTCGGTCTCACCCTTGAGCACCGGGCTCCATGATCCCTCACCGGGGCGGCGGCCACGATCGCGGGCCGGTGCCTACGGCCGCGGGCGGGCTCCGGACGGCCACCGGCGGCCCGGAACGGCCCCGGCCGCTGCCGCGGACACCCGGTCTCCGCCGCGAACACCCGGTCCGCACCGCGTTGTCGGACCCGGATGCGACACTGAGACGCACCATGAACGTCTCGACGAACGTCCCGCTCGGCGGGCACGCTGAGCCGATCGCCCAGCGGCTCGCCGAGCTGCGCGGACCGGCCCCGCAGCGCAGTCTGAACGCCCGCTCCCTCGCCGCGCTCGCCGCCAATCCGGGCTGCCACCGCCGCGCCGTGCTCGACGCGGCCGGAGTGGACAAGTCGGTGCTGGCCGCCCGGCTGGGCCGCCCCGCCCCCTTCGGCCAGTCCCCGTTCGCGATCGCCCGCGGCGTGATCTTCGAGTCCCGGCTGAAGGCGGACGACTACGCCCCGCTGCTCGAACCGCTCCGCCGCCACCTCGGCCTGCCCGCGGACGGCCACAACCCGCTGCTGGTGCCGGACCTGCTGCAGCGCTCCGGCCCGGCCGTCCGCGCCGACCGGACGGCCGAGGCGCTGGCCCGGGCCGCCGCCGACCCGCAGGCCTGGACGCTGCTGGACCACCCGTTGCTGCGCCTGGAGGTGGCCGGCAGCACCGCCTACCTGGAGCCGGACGCGCTGGTGGTGCACGGCGGGCGGTGCACGGTCGTCGAGATCAAGTCCTTCCCGGTGCTGGACGGCAGTGCGGACCCGGCCAAGGTCGGCGCTGCCGCCCGGCAGGCCGCCGTGTACGTGCTGGCGCTCCAGCGGGCCGCCGCCGCGGCGGCCGGGCAGCCGCTCGCGGACGACCCGTACACCGAGCAGCTGCTGCCGGGCAGCCCCCGGACGAGCGTGCTGCTGGTCTGCCCGAAGGACTTCGGCAACCGGCCGACGGCGGTCGCCGTCGACGTCCGCCGCGAGCTGGCCACCACCCGCCGCCAGCTGAGCCGGATGACCGGCATCGGCCGGCTGCTGGCGGAGCTGCCGCCGGGCGCGGACTTCGACCTGGCGGCCGAGGAGGACGGCGCCCCGGCGCGCAGCGCCGAACAGCTGGCGGCCTCGGTCGAGGCGGTGCCCGCCGCCTACAGCCCGGACTGCCTCTCCACCTGCGAGCTCGGCTTCCACTGCCGCGCCCGGGCCCGCTGCGACGACCGGGTCGAGCAGCTGGGCCGGGGCGTGCGCGGCGAGCTGGGCAGCATCCGGACGGTGGCCGAGGCGCTGGCCGCCGCCTCCGGCACCGTCGACCCGAGCAGGACGGACGACGCCGAGGACGCGGCGCAGCGCCTGGCCTACGCGGCGGCCCTGCGCGCGCAGGCGCTGGGGCGGGCGGCGGGGGCGACCGCATGAGCCTGCTCGCCACCCTGGCCCGGCTGGAAGCCGTCCGCAGCGGCCGGGCCGAGCCGCTGGCCACCGTCCGGCACCGGCACCTGTCCGACCGTCCGATGGTGCTGGTCCCGCTGACCGCGGCCGGCGAGTCCGGCGCGCCGCTGGCGGTGATGCTGGGCACCGACCGGGACGCGCCCCGGCTGCACCTGGTGCCGCAGCCGCTCAACCGCACCCTGCGGTTCGACTTCCTCGCCGAGCTGGCCGCCGACCTGCTGCCCTACCTGGAGTCCTTCGCCGACGAGGTCGAGCAGATCGAGGGCTCCGAGAAGGACCCGGAGACCGGCGAGAAGACCCAGGTGTTCCGCGAGCTGTGCGCGGACGCCCCGCAGCTGATCGTGCCCAACGGCGCGGGCGTGCACCACCTGGCCCTGATCGGCCGCTCGACCCGCTTCCGCCGCACCGTCGAGGACGCGGAGCCGGGCCCCTACCCGGCGCCGGTCCGGGTGCCGCTGCTCGGCCGCTGGCTGACCCACCTCACCGACCGCGCCCAGGTGCCCGGCTCCAGTCTGCTGCTGCCGATGACCGGCCTGCTGGCCCGGCACTGGGCCACCGGCCAGAGCCACCTGGAGGACCAGCACCTGGCCGCCCTGCTGGCCTGGCACCGGCCGCCGCCCGGCCTGACCGGCGCGGAGGCGGCCGAGCTGGCCGAGTCGGCCCGGGACGAGCACGGGCAGCTGCTGCACCCGCCGGCCGGCCCGGCCACCGACCCGCGCTTCGACGAGTCGGTGCTCGCCCCGGCGATCACCCGCTACGACGCCGCCGTGGGCGCCCTGCAGCACAGCACCGAACAGCGCGACGAGGCCGCCGCCGAGCGCGCCCGGGCGGCCGTGCGGGCGGCGGTCGAGCAGTTGGAGGCGGTGCTGACGGCCGTGCTGCTGCCGACCTGGCGGGACGTCTGGCAGGGCCTGGACCTGCTGCGCGCCCTGCCGCCGGCCGGCCATCTGGAGGAGCGCTGGACCGGCGACCGCTGGTCCTACACCGGCCACCGGGACCGCCTGGCGGCTGGCGAGCCGCCGCAGCCGAGGCAGGACGACGCCGTCACCGCCGCCCGCAAGCTCGCCCAGCGCGAGCGCGAGCAGGCCCGGCTGGACGTCCAGGAGGCGCTGGACGACCCGCTGGCGATGGCCGAACACCGGCTGGCCGGCGAGGCGTTCAGCGGCGTGGTGACCGAGGTGGTGCCGGACTGGGACACCACCGGCCGCTCTCCCAAGCCCCGGCCGTTGGTCACCGTGCGCACCGCTGACCGCCCGCACGCGGACCTCGGCAGGGAGGTGCACCGGGTGCACGGGCCGTCCGCGCAGAAGGCCGAGGTCGTCGCGGTCGACACCGTCGAGGGCGTCGTCACGCTGCGGGTGCTGTCCGGCATGGGCCGCAGGAAGGAGCCAGAGCCGGGCAGCCTGCCGGAGCCCGGCGAGCCGGTGACCTTCACCCTGTTCGAGTTGACGGTCCGCCAGTCCGCGCCGCTGCCCGAGCCGGACGACACCCCGTGGACCCACGGCGGCCCGCCCGGCACCGCACCCGCACCCGCACCCGCACTCGCACCCGCCCGCGGCACCGCCGGCGCCGGCGCCGAAGACCCGTTCGCCTCCGAGGAGTGGGAGTGATGGCCGAGCCGTCGTCCGCCCTGCCCGAGTCCCCCGGTGCCTCCGCCGACGCCGCCGTGGCCCGCATCCTGGCGGCGACCGTCCGCCCGCCGGCCGGCGCCCCGCGCGGCGTGGTGGTGGACTCGCCGCCCGGCGCCGGGAAGTCGACGCTGGTGGTGCGGGCCGCCCGCGAGCTGGTCGAGGCCGGCGAGCGGCTGATGATCGTCGCCCAGACCAACAGCCAGGTGGACGACCTGGTCGGCCGACTGGCCGAGAAGGCACCGGAGTTGACGATCGGCCGGCTGCACGCCGCGGACACCCGGCCCGGTCCTGAGGTGCTGCGGCACGCCAACGTCACGCCCTCCGACAAGGTCGCCGACCTGGTCGAGCACGACGTGGTGATCTCCACCTCGGCCAAGTGGCAGTGGGTACGGGCCGAGGCGCCGTGGCGGCACGCGATCGTCGACGAGGCGTACCAGATGCGCTCGGACGCCCTGCTCGCGGTGGCCCGGCTGTTCGAGCGGGCGCTGTTCGTCGGCGACCCGGGCCAGCTGGACCCGTTCACCGTGGTCGGCACCGAGCAGTGGGCCGGCCTGTCGTACGACCCGTCCGGCAGCGCCGTGGTCACCCTGCTGGCGCACAACCCGCAGATCGAGCCGCACCGGCTGCCGGTCTCCTGGCGGCTGCCCGCCAGCGCGGCGCCGCTGATCTCGCGGGCGTTCTACCCGTACACCCCGTTCCGGTCCGGCACCGGCCCGGGGGACCGCCGGCTGACCGCTGCCGTCCGCCCCGACGGCTCGGCCCTGGACGCGGTGATCGACCGGGCCGCCGAGCACGGCTGGGCGCTGCTGGAGCTGCCCGCCCGGCACACCGTACGGACCGACCCGCAGGCCGTGGCGGCCGTCGCGGCCACCGTCCGCCGGCTGCTGGAGCGCGGGCTGACGGCCCACTCCGAACAGGGCGAGGCGCCGCTCACCGCGGACCGGATCGCCGTCGGCACCGCCCACCGCGACCAGGCGGCGGCGGTGCGCGCGGCGCTGCTCAAGGCCGGTGTCCCGGTGGACGGCGCGGCCGGGCCGGCCGTCACGGTGGACACCGCCAACCGGCTGCAGGGTCGCGAGTACGACGTCACCGTGGTGCTGCACCCGCTCTCCGGCCGCCCCGATGCGACCGCCTTCCACCTGGAGACCGGCCGGCTCTGCGTGCTCGCCTCCCGGCACCGGCACGCCTGCATCGTGGTGGCCCGGGCCGGGATCGCCGAGCTGCTGGACGAGCACCCCTCCACCGAGCCGGTGCAGTTGGGCGTCCCGGTGGCCTTCCCGGACGGCTGGGAGGCCAACCACCAGGTCCTGCACCACCTGAGCGGCCACCGGGTGCACCTGCGGTAGCCGTCAGTCCTCGGTCTCGCAGACGGCGAAGGCCACCACGGACCCGCGCTCCGCCTGCGCGCTCCACCCGGTCGCGTCGGCCGTCGGCGCATTGACGCGGACCGGGCCGTCCGCGTCGGGGCGGAGCCGGTAGCCGCCGCCGGTCAGGTGGGTGCCGGGCGGGCAGGTCGCTGTCGAGACGCCGCCCGGGGCGCTCGGCGGGCCGGAGACCACCTTCGCGGTCTCGGCGGCGAAGGCCGTCGGGGCCAGGGCGAGCGAGAGGGGCAGGGCGAGGGCCGCGACGGCTGCTCGGAGGCGCATGGGGACTCCCGGGTCCTCTGGGGTGGCTGGATACACCGGGACAACCGGTTCGCATGCGACCAGGTCACCCAGCGCCCGTTGCGCACCCCCGGCGCGCGCCGGGGAATAGCGCCCGCACGCGCACCGTTCCGTTACCGGCCGTCGCCGCGAGACAATGGACGACGGCCACAACCCGGGCGGCGCAGCCCGGCGCAGCTCCGCCCCCGCCCACCGAGACCCCGGAGGTGTCCGTCCATGCCCGACTCCCCTGCAGAGTCGACCGAGCCGACCAGGCGTCGGCGCCCGGCGCAGCTGCTGTTCGAGCCGCAGTCCGCCGAACCGGAGCCGGAACGATTCTTCGACCTGGAGTCGATCACCGACCCGGCGGAGCTGCTGCGCCGCTCCACCGAGCTGGCCCTGGCCTTCCGGGCGGCCGCCGAGCGGGCCACGGACTTCCAGGCGGTCGCCGCGGCACAGCTCGCCGACCCGCGCCGCTTCGACGCGCTGTCGGACACCGAGATCGCCCTGCGCGCGGACTGGACCCCGGACTACGCCACCAAGATGGTCGAGTACGGCCGCACCCTGCTCGAACCGCGCCGCCACGAGGACTGACCCACGAGGACCGACCGCCGGTCCCCTGGCATATGCCAGCGGCGGAGGGTACGCGACGGCCCGCCACCCTGTCCGGCGAACGGCGCTTTCCGCCCCACCGGGGGCGCGCACGGCGCAGGCTGCTGCCCGTGGACATCTGGACGCACCAGTCGGTGGAGTACGTCAGCGTGGCCGGGGAGGCCTGGCTCGCCTCCGCGAGCGAGTACCCGCGCAGCATGCGAGCCCTTTGGGAGAGCCGCCCCTGGGCGCCCTCGGTGCTGCCCTGCGGACGGGCCTTCGACGTGATCAGCATGCCGGCGCTGTTCGGCCGCCGGGTGCTGGACGAGCTGTGGGCCTCCGGGCCGGGCTGCGGCCCGGTCGCCACCCACCGGGGACGGACCCTGCTGTTCGTCCAGCCGGGCGCCGCGCCGCGGCTTCGCCGGCTGCTGGCCTGGGAGGAGTGGGCCCG
Organism: Streptomyces sp. 1114.5; assembly: GCF_003635085.1. Taxonomy (NCBI): domain Bacteria; kingdom Bacillati; phylum Actinomycetota; class Actinomycetes; order Kitasatosporales; family Streptomycetaceae; genus Streptomyces; species Streptomyces sp. 1114.5. The sequence continues at coordinate 2,488,630 of NZ_RBXE01000001.1, read as the reverse complement.
GGACGTGCCGCCGCTGCTGTGCCACGGCAAGGGCGACACGGTGACGGTGCCGCCGCTGCAGCGGATGGTGAACAGCCCGGACTCCCCCGGCCAGGGCGCCGGCCGCTGGATCATCGCCCCGGAGGACCGCGAGCCCTGGCTGCCCGGCGCCTCGGTGGTGCTGTGGGCCTGCGTACGGGCGGTGCGGGAGCCGGGCGCGCCGGTTCCTGCGGGGGCGGCGGCGGTGACCGGCGGGTGAACGGGGGTAGGCCGGTATCCGATTTTGGCCGGGCCGCGCGGCGCTGCTAGAGTCTTCTCTGTCAGCAGGCGCCGCTAGCTCAGTTGGTTAGAGCAGCTGACTCTTAATCAGCGGGTCCGGGGTTCGAGTCCCTGGCGGCGCACAGACAGCCGGAAGGCCCCTTGCGAAAGCGAGGGGCCTTCCGGCGTTTCAGTGATTCGCCCGCTCGCCTCCGGGGCGCTCTGACCCGGCGCCGACGGTCGGGCTCGGGGCGGGAGGGGCGGAGGCCCGGGCCGGCCGCCGGAGCGGGCGGCCCGGCGCCCCGGGCCTCAGCGGCCGCGCAGCGCGCGGTAGCGGGCGACCAGCTCGGCGGTGGAGCTGTCCAGCCGGTCGGCGCCCTCACCGGTCAGCAGCACCGGCTCGATCCGCTTGGCGAGCACCTTGCCCAGCTCGACGCCCCACTGGTCGAAGGAGTCGATGTTCCAGATCGCGCCCTGGACGAACACCTTGTGCTCGTAGAGCGCGACCAGCTGGCCGAGCACCGAGGGGGTCAGCTCGCCGGCCAGGATCGTGGTGGTCGGGTGGTTGCCCTTGAAGGTCTTGTGCGGGACGAGCTCGGCCGGCACGCCCTCGGCCGCGACCTCCTCCGGGGTCTTGCCGAAGGCCAGCGCCTGGGTCTGGGCGAAGAAGTTGGCCAGCAGCAGGTCGTGCTGGGCGACCAGGCCCGGGAGCAGGTCGGCGACCGGCTTCGCGAAGCCGATGAAGTCGGCCGGGATCACCTTGGTGCCCTGGTGCAGCAGCTGGTAGTAGGCGTGCTGGCCGTTGGTGCCGGGGGTGCCCCAGACCACCGGGCCGGTCTGCCAGTCCACCGGGGTGCCGTCGCGGGTCACCGACTTGCCGTTGGACTCCATGTCCAGCTGCTGCAGGTAGGCGGTGAACTTGGACAGGTAGTGCGAGTACGGCAGCACCGCGTGCGCCTGGGCGTCGAAGAACGCGCCGTACCAGACGCCCAGCAGGCCGAGCAGCAGCGGGACGTTCTGCTCCGGCGGTGCGGTGCGGAAGTGCTCGTCGACCAGGTGGAAGCCGTCCAGCATCTCGCGGAAGGCGTCCGGGCCGATCGCGATCATCAGCGAGAGGCCGATCGCCGAGTCGTAGGAGTAGCGGCCGCCGACCCAGTCCCAGAACTCGAACATGTTGGCGGTGTCGATGCCGAAGTCGTGCACGCCCTGGGCGTTGGTGGACAGCGCGACGAAGTGCTTGGCCACCGCCTCAGTGCCGGCGCCGAGGCCGTCGAGCAGCCAGGTGCGGGCGGAGACCGCGTTGGTGATGGTCTCGATGGTGGTGAAGGTCTTCGAGGCCACGATGAACAGCGTCTCGGCCGGGTCGAGGTCGCGGACCGCCTCGTGCAGGTCGGCGCCGTCCACGTTGGAGACGAAGCGGACGTCGAGGTCGCGCTTGGCGTAGGAGCGGAGCACCTCGTAGGCCATCGCGGGGCCGAGGTCGGAGCCGCCGATGCCGATGTTGACGACGGTGCGGATCGACTTGCCGGTGTGGCCCTTCCACTCGCCGCTGCGGACGCGGTCGGCGAAGGCGGCCATCTTGTCGAGGACGGCGTGCACGGCGGGCACCACGTTCTCGCCGTCGACCTCGATCACGGCGTCGCGCGGGGCGCGCAGCGCGGTGTGCAGGACGGCGCGGCGCTCGGTGTTGTTGATCTTCTCGCCGCGGAACATCGCGTCCCGCAGCTCGGCGACGCCGGTGGCGGCGGCGAGTTCGCGCAGCAGCTCCAGCGTCGCGTCGGTGACCAGGTGCTTGGCGTAGTCCACGTGCAGGTCGCCGACCTGCAGGGTGTAGCGGCGGCCGCGCTCGGGGTCGGCGGCGAACAGCTCGCGCAGGTGGGTGTCGCCCAGCTCGGCCCGGTGCTTGGCCAGGGCGGCCCACTGGGGGGTGCGGTCCAGCGGGGTGCGGGCGTCGGCGCGGGTCTCCGACATCGGTGGCTCCTCGATTCGTCTGGGTGCAGAAACCGGCAGGGCCAGGCGGTGAGGCCCGAAGAGTCAGGGCCTCGGTGCGCGAGGTCGTGGCGGTACTGGTGGTGCGCCGACTCCGTTGACGGCCTGCCCGGGTTCAGCCTATGCAACCCGGGAGGCGGTCGCGCACATTCCGGCCCGCGGTGAGCGAACCCCTCGTCACTTCCGTTCCGACCGCAGGTCCAGCCCGCGCAGCACCTGGTCGACCAGCTCCGGATCGGCGCCGAGTTCGCTGCGGGCGGTGAGCATCTCGCGGCGGGAGGCCGCGATCATCTCCTGTTCGACGTCCCGGGCGGCCCGCCACTGGGACAGGCGCAGCTTGGCCTCGGCGGCCTCCTCCTCGGCGTAGTTCTCCGGGCAGAGCCGGGCCAGCCGGTCGTGCTGACGGTCCCGCAGGCGGTCGGCGACCTCGGCCGGCAGCCGGTCCTGCTCCTCCAGCTCGCCGAGCCGCTTGAGCCCGGCCTTGGCGGCCCGCCACCAGAGCTGACGGACGGCCTGCTCGTGCTTGTCCTGGTCGATGTCCAGCTCCAGCCGCTTGGCCAGCCAGGGCAGGGTCAGGCCCTGCACCAGCAGGGTGAAGAGCACCACGCTGAAGGCGATGAAGACCAGTCGGCCGCGCTCGGGGAAGTCCGCGCCGGAGTGCAGGGCGAGCGGGATGGCGAGTGCCAGGGCGACGGTGGCCACGCCCCGCATGCCGGACCACCAGAGGACGACGCTCTCCTTCCAGCTGAACGGGGTGTCCTCCTCGTCGCCGCTGCGCAGCTTCTTCGACAGCCAGCCGGCCGGCAGCAGCCACAGCAGCCGGACCACGACGACCACGGCGATCACCACGGCGGCGTCGCCGATGAAGCCGGTCCAGCCGCGGCCGGCCTCCTTGAGCACGGTGGCCAGCTCCAGGCCGATCAGGCCGAAGGCGACGCCGGTGATCAGGATCTCGACCACCTCCCAGAAGGCGTTGCCCACCAGCCGGTAGGAGACCGCGTCGGCGTCGGAGGCCCGTTCGGCGAGGTAGAGCGCGCAGACCACGACTGCGAGCACGCCGGAGCCGTGGATCTCCTCGGCGAGGGTGTAGGCGGCGAAGGGCACCAGCAGGTTGAGCGCGACCTGCTGGGTCGGGTCGTCCAGGCGTTCGGCGAGCTTGGCGTTGACCCAGCCGAGCACCACGCCGACGACCACCGCCAGCACGGCGGACAGGACGAAGCGCAGCACCGCGTGGCCGACCGAGAAGTCGCCGCTGACCATGGCCTCGATGGCCAGCGAGTAGATGACGATCGCGGTGACGTCGTTGAAGAGCCCCTCGCTCTCCAGGATCGCCACCAGGCGGCGGGGCAGGCCGACGCTGCCGGCCACGGCGACGGCGGCGACCGGGTCGGGCGGGGAGACCAGCGCGCCGACCGCGATGGCGGCGGCGAGCGGCAGGGCGGGGAGCAGCCAGTGCACCGTACTGGCCACCGCGATGGTGGTGACCACGACCAGGGCGACGGCCAGCAGCAGGATCGAGCGGGCGTTGGCCTTGAAGTAGCGCACCGAGGAGCGCCGGGCGACCGCGAAGATCAGCGGCGGCAGGACCAGCGGGAGGATCAGCTCGGGTTCGACGGAGACGTCCGGGATCTGCGGGACGAGCGCCATGACGATGCCGAGCAGGGTCATCAGGACCGGCTGCGGCACGCCCGTCTTGCGCCCGAGCGGCATGGTGACCACGGAGGCGAGCAGCACCAGGAAGAACAGGGGCAGCTGGCCCACGGGGAGGTTCCTCTCGACGGCGGACGGCTGAGCGCCGCCCAGGATAAATCTGACAATGCGCCCATCAGTGAAGACGCGCCGAGCAGGGGGTTGACCTCAAGTGCACTTCAGGTCGGAGGATCGGGGGGTCGGCGAGAACAGTCGAGCAGTCGGCCGGTCGGCCGGTCGAGCGGTCGAGCGGTCAAGAGGGGCGGGAGCAGAGATGAAGGCGGTCACCGTGACGCGGTCCGGCGGTCCGGAGGTCCTGCGGGTCACCGAGGTGCCCGATCCGGAGCCCGGCCCGGGCGAGGTGCGGGTGCGGGTGTACGCCGCCGGGGTGCAGCCGGTGGACCTGGCGATCCGGGAGGGGTTCCGGCCGCCGGGGGTGGTGGTCGAGCCGCCGTTCGTGCTCGGCAACGAGTTCGCCGGGGTGGTGGACCGGCTGGGGCCGGACAGCGGGGGCTGGGCGGTCGGTGACGAGGTGCTGGGCTTCCGGGTGCTGGACGGCCACGCCGAGCTGGTCACCGTCGACGCCGCCCGGCTGGTCGCCAAGCCGGCCGGGATGCCCTGGGAGCTCGCCGGCTCGCTCTCCGCCTCCGGCCAGACCGCACACATGGCGCTCACCCAGCTCGGGGTGGGCCCCGGCGACACCGTGCTGGTGCACGGCGCCACGGGCGGGGTCGGCACGGTGGCCGTCCAGCTCGCCCGGGCCTGGGGCGCCACCGTGATCGGCACCGCGAGCGAGCGCAACCACGACTACCTGCGCGAGCTCGGCGCGATCCCGGTCGCGTACGGGGACGGGCTGGTCGAGCGGGTCCGGGCGCTGGCACCGCAGGGGGTGACCGCGGCCTTCGACGCCGCCGGGCGGGGCGCCCTGGAGGCCTCGGTCGAGCTGGTCGCCGACCGGGGCCGGATCGGCACCGTGGTCGACCACGCGGGCGCCGAGCAGCTGGGCGTACGGGCGCTGCGGGCGCAGCGGACGGCCGAGCGGCTGGCCGAGCTGGTCCGGCTCTGGGAGTCGGGCGGGCTGCGGCTGGAGGTCGCCGAGGCGCTGCCGATCGAGAAGGCCGCCGAGGCCCACCGGCTGGTCGGCACCGGGCACGTCCGGGGCAAGGTGGTGCTGACCATGTGAGCCCCGGGCCGGGAACCGCGATCGGCCCGGAGGAACGGGGGACCTCCGGGCCGATTGTGTGTTTCGGCTGCTGACCAGGTAATGTTCTCCACGTCAGCAGGCGCCGCTAGCTCAGTTGGTTAGAGCAGCTGACTCTTAATCAGCGGGTCCGGGGTTCGAGTCCCTGGCGGCGCACAGACAGCCGGAAGGCCCCTTGCGAAAGCGAGGGGCCTTCCGGCGTTTCCGGCTCTACCGGCTTTTTTCCGGCTGCGCGCCCGAGCGGGCATGGCAGAAAAGGTGGGATGCAGGTCATTGCTGCCACCCCGGCCCGCTGACAGGCTGGCCGCATGAGAGCACGCAGCGTGCTGGTCGTCCTCTACGAGGGCGTGCAGAGCCTGGACGTGACCGGCCCCGTGGAGGTGTTCGCGGGGGCCGGCGCGGCCGCCGGGCAACCGGGTGCGTACCGGGTCGCCACCGCCTCCCTCGGCGGCGGGCCGGTGCGCAGCCACAGCGGGCTGGGGCTGCTGGCGGACGCCGACCTCGCCGAGGCCGGGCCGGTGGACACCCTGGTGGTCCCCGGCGGGCCGGTCGGCGAGCGTCCGGACGCCGCCCTGGTGGCACGGATCCGGGAGCTGGCCGAAGGCGCCGAGCGGGTGGTGTCGGTGTGCACCGGCGCCTTCCTGCTCGCCGAGGCCGGGCTGCTGGCCGGGCGCCGGGCTACCACGCACTGGGCGCACTGCGAGGCGCTGGCCCGGCGGTACCCGGACGTCGAGGTGGACCCCGATCCGATCTACGTCCGGGACGGGCGCCTCGCCACCTCCGCCGGGGTCACCGCCGGGATCGACCTGGCGCTGGCCCTGGTCGAGGAGGACCTGGGCCGGGAGGCCGCCCTGCTGATCGCCCGTCACCTGGTGGTCTTCCTGCGCCGGCCCGGCAACCAGGCCCAGTTCAGCACCCAGCTGGCCGCCCAGGTGGCGGCCCGGGAGCCGCTGCGCGAGGTGCAGCGGTGGATCGCCGAGCATCCGGAGGCCGACCTGTCGGTCGAGGCGCTGGCCCGCCGCTCGGCGCTCTCCCCGCGGCACTTCGCCCGCGCCTTCGCCGCCGAGGTCGGGGTCACCCCCGGCCGGTACGTGGACGGGGTCCGGCTGGAGGCCGCCCGGCGGCGGCTGGAGGAGACCGCCGAGGGCATCGAGGAGATCGCCCGCCACTGCGGCTACGGCACCCCGGAGGCGATGCGGCGCGCCTTCGTCCGGGCCCTGGCCGCCCCGCCCGCCGAGTACCGACGCCGCTTCCGACCGAGTCACGACATCCGACCGAGTCACGACGGAGAACACTGATGCGCATCGCCTTCCTGCTGTACGACGAATTCACCGCCCTGGACGCGGTCGGCCCGTACGAGGTGCTGTCCCGGATCCCCGGCGCCGAGGTGGTGTTCACCGCCGCCCGGCGCGGCCCGGTGCGCACCGACATGAAGAGCCTGGCGCTCACCGCGGACCTCGCGATCGACGAGGTGGACGCGGCGGACGTGCTGCTCGTGCCCGGCGGGCCCGGGACGGAGGCCCAACTGTCCGACCAGGGCCTGCTGGAGTGGGTGCGGGCCGTCGACGCGACCACCACCTGGACCACCTCGGTCTGCTCCGGCTCACTGCTGCTGGGCGCCGCCGGGCTGCTGAAGGGACGCCGGGCCACCTCGCACTGGTACTGCCTGGAGCAGCTGGCCGCGCTCGGGGCCGAGGCGACCGGCACCGAGCGGGTCGTCCTGGACGGGAAGTACGCGACCGCGGCCGGGGTCTCGGCGGGGATCGACCTCGCGCTGTCGCTGACCGGCCGGCTCGCCGGGGACGCGGTCGCGGAGGCGATCCAGCTGGTCATCGAGTACGACCCGCAGCCGCCGTACTCGGCGGGGTCCACCGCGACCGCGTCGCCCGAGCTGATCGCCCGGCTGAAGTCGCACGCGCTGGAGGTGCGCTGACCCCGCAGCGACCGGAACGGCACCTGCGCTGACCCTCGCCGGGCGGGGGCGCTAACGCCGCACCGGCGGGAAGGCGTGACGGCGGGCGCCGATGACCACGGCGAGGGCGGGGAGCAGCAGCGCGAGGACCGTCCAGGGCAGGGCGCCGGTGCCGAGGCCGCTCAGGACGAGGCCGCCGACCACCCCGCCGCCCGCCATCGCGACGTTCCACAGGGTCACCAGCACGGCCTGGGCGGCGTCCGCCTGCTCGCCGCCCGCGTCGCCGAGGGCGGTCTGCAGCAGCGTCGGAGCGCCGCCCCAGCCCAGGCCCCAGAGCGCTGCGGCGGCGTACACCGGCGCCGCGCTGCCGGACCACACCGCGAGGACGACTGCCGTCACCGCGACCAGCAGTGCGCCGCCGATCGTCAACTGCCGCAGCCGGCGGTGGATGTGGGCTCCGGTGAGCCAGATGCTCAGCAGCGAGGCCAGCCCGAAGACCAGCAGCACGGTGCCGGTGGCGGCACCGAGGCCGGCCCCGTCGAGGAAGGGCGCGATGTAGGTGAAGAGGACGGTGTGCGCCAGTACGTAGAGCACCGTCACGCCGAGCACCGGCACCACGCCGGGCACGGTGAGGGCGCGCCGGACCGGGGTGCGTTCCCCGGCCGGCTGCCCGGGCCGACCGGGCAGCAGCGCCGCGATCCAGCCGACCACACCGACCGCCAGTGCCGTCATGGCCAGGAAGGGCACCCACCAGGCGAGCATCCGGCCGAGGAAGGTGCCGATCGGCACTCCGAGTGACAGCGCCACCGGCACTCCCGCCATCACGACGGCCATCGCCCGGCCCTGTTGCTCGACCGGCACCAGCCGGCGGGCGTACCCGGCCAGCAGCGCCCAGGCGAGACCGGCCGCGACGCCCGCGAGGAAGCGGGCGGCCATCGTGAGCGGATAGGCGGTGGAGGCCGCGGTCACCGTGTTGGCCACCGCGAAGCCGGCCATCGCGGTGAGCAGCAGCCGCTTGCGGTTCCAGCCGGCGGTGGCCGCGGTGAGCGGGATCGCGGTGGCGGCGGTCCCCAGCGCGTAGACGGTGACGGTCTGCCCGGCCGCCGACTCGCTCACGCCGAGGGCTTCGCCCATCCCCGGCAGGACGCCGGCGGGCAGGGTCTCGGTGAGCGCGGTGACGAAGACCGCGGTGGCCAGGGCGAGCAGGGCGGGGAGCGGGAAGGGTGTGCGGGACACCGGGGTGGTGAGCTGTGTGGTCGCCATGGGGACCATGGTTGGACCTGACACGGGTGTGAGGTTCAACCATGGTCCCGCGGACGGCCGGTCGGCGTGGACGTCGGCGCCCGTGGACCTCGGGTCGGCGTGGACGGCCGGTCGGCGTGGACGTCGGGTCAGCGGCCGAAGTAGCCGTCGAAGTTCCGGGAGAACTCCCGCCCGCCGAACCGGTCCCAGTTGATCGACCAGGTCATCAGCCCGCGCAGGTTCGGCTGGGCCCCCGAACGCGGCACGTACGTCCCGCAGTTGGCGAGCCTGGTGAGGCAGTCCAGGGCCTTGTCCACCTCGGCCGGGGCGACGTAGCCGTTGCCCGCGTCGGTGGTGGCCGGCATGCCGATGGCGACCTTGGCGGCGGGCAGCGGGGGGAACACGTTGTTCGCGTTGCCCGCCACCGGGAAGCCCTTGAGCAGCAGGTCGGTCATCGCGACGTGGAAGTCGGCGCCGCCCATCGAGTGGTACTGGTTGTCCAGGCCCATGACGGACCCGGAGTTGTAGTCCTGGACGTGCAGCAGGGTGAGGTCGTCACGCAGCGCGTGGATGACCGGCAGGTACGCCCCGGCGCGCGGGTCCTGGCCGCCCCAGGGACCGGATCCGTAGTACTGGTAGCCGAGTTGGACGAAGAAGGTCTCCGGAGCCATGGTCAGCACGAAGCCCGGGCCGTACTTGGCCTTGAGGGTCTTCAGGGCGGAGATCAGGTTGACGATGACCGGGGTGGTCGGGCTCCTGAAGTCGGTGTCGCCGGTGTTCAGGGAGAGCGAGTGGCCCTCGAAGTCGATGTCCAGGCCGTCCAGGCCCCACCGGTCGATGATCGCCGAGACCGAGCTGACGAAGGTGTCCCGGGCGGTGGTGGTGGTCAGCTGGACCTGGCCGTTCTGGCCACCGATCGAGATCAGCACCTTCTTGCCCTGGGCGCGCTTGGCGGCGATGGCGGCCTTGAAGTCGGCTTCGGACTCGACGGTGGGGCAGTCGGTGACGGAGCAGCGGTTGAAGCGGATGTCGCCGGAGGTGGCGGAGGTGGGCTCGCCGAAGGAGAGGTCGATGAAGTCCCAGGAGTTCGGGACGTCGGCCATCCGGGTGTAGCCGGCGCCGTTGGCGAAGCTCGCGTGCAGGTAGCCGACCAGGGCGTGGCTGCCGGCGGGCGGGGTGGTGGGCGTGCCCGTCGGGGTGCCGGTGGGTGTCGCGGTCGGGGAGGCGGTGGCGGTGGGCGTGGCGGTGGGCGTCGGGGTCGGGGTCGGAGTGGGCGTGGGCGTGGGCGTCGGGCTGGGGGCGCCCGGGCCGTCCAACGAGACGTCGTCCGCGTAGTAGGTGCCCTGGCCGTACCAGCCGTGGGTGTACACGGTGGCGCTGGTCTGGGTGGCGCCGGTGGTGAAGCTGAGGCTGAGCTTCTGGTACGAGCCGCCGGTGCCGGGCGTCCAGGTGCTGGGGCCGCCGCCGTCGACGCCCAGGTAGACGTACGAGCCGTTGACGTACGCGCTGAGCGTGTAGGTGGTGCCGGGGGTGACGGTGACGGTCTGGGCGCACTGGGCGGTGTCGCTCGCCGAGGCTGCGGCGGCGAGCGCGCGGCTGCCGCCGTGCACCGGGCCGGTGACGACGGTGCCGGTGTTGCCGGTGCAGCTCCAGGGGCCGAGCGAGCCGGACTCGAAGCCGCCGTTGACCAGGAACTCGCCGGCCGAGGCGGCGGGGGCGAGGCCCAGGGTGACGCCGACCAGCGTGGCGGCGGCGACGGCGGAGGCGGTGCCGGCGGCGAGGCCGGTTCTGAGGTTTCTGCGCATGCGGGGGCTCCTGCGATGGCGCGGTCGTGGGGGACGTCCGAGGGCACGCCGGAGCACGCGCCAGTGGGGGGAACGGCCCGGCCTGGCACCCAAGTTGGACTAGACCACTGAAGTGGATCCGGCCGTCGGGTGTCAATGGTCCAGACCGGTTCCGGAACACACCACGCGGACGGCCCGGGTTGCCGCAGGTGACACCCCGTCGAAGGATGGAGGGGTGACCCCGCCCGGCTACCTCCGCCACCCGCACCTGCACGGCGACCTGCTCACCTTCACCGCCGAGGACGACGTCTGGATCGCCCCGCTGGACGCCGGCGGCGCCGTCACCGGCCGGGCCTGGCGGATCACCTGCGACCGCACCCGGGTCAGCCACCCCCGCTTCTCCCCCGACGGCACCACACTCGCCTGGACCGGCTGGCTGAGCCTGAGCCCCGAGGTGTGGACCGCTCCCGTCGAGGGCGGCGAGGCCCGCCGGCTCAGCTTCTGGGGCAGCCAGGACACCCGGGTCCGCGGCTGGCTGCCGGACGGCGAGGTGCTGGCCGTCACCTCCTTCCACGAGCCCTTCGGCCACTACACCTGGGCGCACGCCCTGCCACCGGACGGCTCCCCAGGCCGCCGGATGCCCTGGGGCCCGGTCGGCGACGCCCAGATGAGCCGCGAGCGGACCGTCCTGCTGACCGGCTCCGCCCCGCACGAGCCGGCCGCCTGGAAGCGCTACCGGGGCGGCGCCACCGGGCGGCTCTGGGCGGACGGCGAACAGATCCTGCCCGACCACACCGGGCACCTCGCCTCACCCATGCCGGTCTCCGGCCGGATCGCCTTCCTCTCCGACCACGAGGGCATCGGCAACGTCTACTCCTGCCGCCCCGACGGCACCGACCTGCGCCGGCACACCGATCACGCCTCCTACTACGCCCGCGAAGCCGCCACCGACGGCACCCGGATCGTCTACCAGCACGCCGGGGACCTCTGGCTGCTCGACGGCCTGGACGCCCCCGCCCCCCGCCGGCTGCGCGTCCCGCTCGGCGGTGCCCGGGCCGGCCGCCGCCCGTACCAGGTCAGCGCCGCGACCCAGGTCAAGGACCTCGCCTGCGACCGGACCGGCCGGGCCGGGGTCGTCACCGTGCGCGGCAGCCAGTACTGGCTGACCCACAAGGACGGCCCGGCCCGCGCGCTCGCCGACACCCCCGGGGTGCGGACCCGGCTGCCCGTGCTGCTCGGCCACACCGGCGAGGCAGCCTGGATCACCGACGCCCAGGGCGCCGACGCGATCGAGGTGATGCCGCTGCCCGGGCACGAGACGGCCGAACGGCACCACCACCGGGTGCTCGCCGCCGGCCGGCTCGGCCGCGTCCTGGAACTCACCGCCTCCCCCGACGGCAGCCGCCTCGCCGCCGCCTCCTCGGACGGACGGCTGCTGCTGGTCTCCGCCGACGACGGCGAGGTGCGCGAGCTGGCCGCCTCCGGCTACGGGCCGGTCTCCAGCGCCCGCTTCTCCCCCGACTCGCACTGGATCGCCTGGTCCCAGCCGGTCGCCGGGCGCTCGCTGCGCCGCATCCGGCTCACCCGCACCGACGCGCCCGCACCGACCACCGAGGTCACCGACGGCCGCTTCGAGGACGAGCAGCCGGTGTTCACCCGGGACGGCCGCTACCTGGCCTTCCTGTCCTGGCGCGGCTTCGACCCCGTCCACGACGTGCACACCGGCGACCTCTCCTTCCCACTCGGCTGCCGCCCGTACCTCGTCCCGCTGACCGCCGACACGCCCTCGCCGTTCGCCGCGCCCGTCGAGGAGGGCGCCCCGGCCGGGGACGGCGGCGACGGCACCGTGCGGGTCGACCCGGAGGGCATCGGCGAGCGGCTGCTGCAGTTCCCGGTGATCGCCTCCAAGTACTCGGCCACCGACGCGGTGCGCGGCGGCCTGGTCTGGCTGCGCTGGCCGATCTCCGGCACCCTCGGGCAGACCTTCGCCAGCCCGGAGGACACCTCCGGCCGCCCCTCGCTGGAGCACTTCGACCTGGCCCGGGGCACCCGCACCACGCTGGTGGACAAGCTGGACGGCTACGCGGTCTCCGGCGACGGCGGCACCATCGCGGTCTACTCGGCCGGCACGCTCCGGGTCGTCCCGGTCGGCGCCCCCTCCGCCGGCACCAGCGTCGACCTGCGCCGGATCACCCACACCGTCCACCCGGCCGCCGAGTGGCGCCAGGCCTACCACGAGGCCGCCCGGATCGTCCGGGACCAGTTCTGGGACGAGCGGATGTCCGGCCTGGACTGGCCCGCCCTGGTCGCCCAGTACGAGCCGCTGCTGGAACGCGTCTGCTCACCCGACGACTTCGCCGACCTGCTGCGCGAACTCCTCGGCGAACTGGGCACCTCGCACGCCTACGTCACCCCGTCCCGCCGCGCCGAGGGGCCCTCGCTCGCCCAGCAGCCGCTCGGCCTGCTCGGCGCCACCGCGCACCGCTCCCCCGACGGACGCTGGCTGGTCGAGCGGGTGCTGCCCGGCGAGTCCTCCGACCCGCGCGCCCGCGCCCCGCTGGCCGCCCAGGGCGTGCGCGACGGCGACGAGCTCGTGGAGGTCGGCGGCCGTCCCGTCGACCCGGTGCGCGGCCCGCTGCCGCTGCTGGCCGGTACCGGCGGCACCACCGTCGAACTGACCCTGCGCAGCGACCCGGACGGCCCGGTGCGGCGGATCGCCGTCACCCCGCTCACCGACGAGCGACCCATCCGCTACCAGGACTGGGTCTCCAAACGCCGCTCCCTGGTACGGGAGTTCAGTGACGGCCGGTGCGGCTACCTGCACATCCCGGACCTCGGCGGCTCCGGCTGGGCGCAGTTCAACCGGGACCTGCGGCGCGAACTCGACAAGCCCGCGCTGGTCCTGGACGTGCGCGGCAACGCCGGCGGCAACGTCTCCGAACTGGTCCTGGAGAAGCTCACCCGGCACGTCCTCGCCTGGGACTTCACCCGGGACCGCCAGCCGGTCCGCTGGCCGCGGCACGCGCTGCGCGGCCCGCTGGTCGCCCTCGCCGACGAGGCGACCAGCTCCGACGGGGACGTGATCATCGCGGCCATCAAGCTGCTCGGGCTCGGCCCGGTGATCGGCAACCGCACCTGGGGCGGGGTGGTCGGGATGACCGGGCGGCACACCCTCGGCGACGGCACCCAGATCTCGGTGCCGAAGAACGCCTCCTGGTTCGACGGCGGGCTCGGCTGGTCGGTGGAGAACCGGGGCGTCGAACCGGACGTGCACGTGCTGCGCACCCCGCGCGACTGGGCGCGGGGGCGCCACCCCGAGCTGCGGACCGCCGTGCAGCTCGCCCTGGAACTGCTGGAGGACGCGCCCGCGGCCGTGCCGCCGCCGGAGTCCACGCCCCGGCCGGACCTGCGGCGCCCGCCGCTGCCGCCGCGGGCGCGGTGACGGCCCGGGGGGTCAGTGCCAGGGGTCTTGCCTGGGGGTCAGTCCCAGGGGTCTCCCTCTGCGGTCATGTTCTCGGCGGCCCGCCGGTCGGCCTCCGCCTGGGAGAGTTGCTCCTGGGCCAGCCGCTCCTGGGCCAGCTGCTCCTGCAGCGAGCGGGAGCGCTCGACGTCGTCGCCGAAGGCGTCGGCGGCCTCGTCGTGGGCGAGGGCGGCCCGCTGGGCGGCGTCCTCGCCGGTGGCCTCGTGGTGCGGGGGCCGGTGGAACAGCCTGTCGAAGATGCCCATGACTCCTCCTCCGGAGGGAATGTCGGGATACCGGGCTGCCCCCACTCTCACACCGGGCCCGGAGGGACGCACCTTGAGCCTTCGGTCCCTGCCGAACGCGCCCCGGGGCCGTAGCCGGGGCGCTCCCGCAGGCGCACGGGCCCCGCGAGGTCCACGATCCGTGGTTTCCGCGGAGCCCGTACGACTGAGTCCTCCCGGTCAGCCGCTGACGCTGGGCGCGCCCGTCTCCAGGTGGCCGGTGAAGCGCTGGGACCAGCCGGCGTCCGCGTCGACCGTCACGGTGAAGTCGTACCAGCCGTTGGTGTAGGCGACGGCGTTGAAGTAGTCGGTGACGCTGCCGCCGGCCGGGACCTGGTAGGTCCAGGGACCGTCCGTGCGGTAGTTGTTCGACGCGATGGTGAAGGTCATCGGCGTGCTGCCGTTGTTGGCCAGCTTGAAGTAGACGGCGAGCTTGCCCGTTCCCGGCTCGACGGCGTACGAGGCGGTGACGGCGGCGTTCTTGCCCGCCTTCGTCGCGTCGCCCTTGAAGCGGCGCAGGAAGCGGTTGGGGCCGACCACGGACAGGTCGTAGGGGCCGCCGCCGAAGCCGGTGCCGCAGTTGAAGAAGTCGCTGGTGCTGCCGCCCGGGTCCACCGTGTACTGCCAGGGGCCGCCGCTGCGGTAGGCGTTGGCGTAGGCGGCGAAGTGCGAGGTCTTGCTGCCCCCGTTGGCCATGCCGATCCAGACCTTCATGACCCCGGCCGAGCCGAACTCCAGGTGGTCCAGGTTGGCGTTCGGCTGGTAGGGCAGGGCGCGGGCCGGCCGGGTGCCGGACTCCTGCAGCGGAAGCTGGTTGTTGACCGGGGCCGGGTTGGGCAGCGGGCCGCAGGTGGACAGGCCGATGGTCTGGGAGGTGTCGGGCAGTGCGGGCAGGCCGTACACCGGGTTGGCGAAGTCGAACACGCTGGTGAGGTCGCCGCAGACGCGGCGGCGCCAGTCGCTGATGTTCACGCACTGCGCGGGCGTGCCGAGGGCGGACGTCCAGGTCTCCAGGAAGCGCAGCACCGAGGTGTGGTCGAAGGTCTCGGAGTTGACCCAGCCGCCGCGGGTCCAGGGCGAGATCGTGAGCATCGGGACGCGGAAGCCGAGGCCGATGCTGGTGCCGTTGTAGAACTCGCCCGGGGTGCCGGCCGGGGCGACCGGCGGCGGGACGTGGTCGAAGAAGCCGTCGTTCTCGTCGTAGTTGATGAACAGGACGGAGGAGTCGAAGACGTTCGGGTCCGCGTTGAGCGCGTCGATCACGTTGTGGACGAAGTGCGCGCCGTCGGCCGGGGTGGCGTACGGGTGCTCGGAGGAACCCTGGTCGGGGACGATCCAGCTCACCTGCGGGAGGGTGCCGTTCAGCACGTCGGCCTTGATCGCGGCGACGATGTCGTCCGGGGTCCGGCCGGTGACCTTGGGCACCGAGCCCATGCCCTTGACGGCCAGCGGGCTGCCGGCCGGGGCGCCGGAGAACTGGCTGAAGTAGGCCAGGGCGTTGTCACCGTAGTTGTCGGCTGCGTTCTGGTACACCTTCCAGCTGACCCCGGCGTTCTCCAGCGCCTCGGCGTAGGTCTGCCAGCGCAGGCCCTTCTCGTCGCCGCCGTCGTAGGCCGGGCCGCCCGCGGCGCCGGAGGGGTCGATCTGGCCGGACCAGTGGTAGGTGCGGTTGGGGCCGGTCGCGCTGAGCACCGAGCAGTGGTAGGCGTCGCAGATGGTCCAGTTCTCGGCCAGCGCGTAGTGGAACGGGATGTCCTGGCGGGTGAGGAAGCCGAGGGTGCGGACGTTGCCCTTGGCGGCGACCCAGTTGTCCAGCTTGCCGCTGTTCCAGGCGCTGTGCTGGTCGCTCCAGCCGTGCGAGAGGTCCCCGTTGCACTGGGCGAGGCGCTCGGGGTCGGCGCCGCCGGCCGGCTTGGTGAGGCTGAACTGCCACGGGTACTGGCGGGAGAGCAGGCCGTTGGGCTGGTTGAAGACGCTGTAGCCGCCGGCGATCTGGATGGCGCTGCGGTCGGCGAAGCCGCGCACGCCGCGCAGCATGCCGAAGTAGTGGTCGAAGCTGCGGTTCTCCTGCATCAGGATCACCACGTGCCGCACGTCGGTGATGGTGCCGGTCGTGGTGAGTGCGGTGGTGGAGGCGGTGGCGGCCGCGGCTCCGGGGGCGGCCCCCGCGGCGCCGGTCCCGGCGACGGCGAGACCGGCCGCGGCGGCCCCGGACAGCGTGACGAACTTCCTGCGACTCAGCTCGGCCATCAGCCCAACCCGTCCCTTCACTGGCGATGTTGTGTACACAAGTCGGGGCTCACTCGATCGGGGAGAAGTCTCCAGCGCGCACGGAGCGGGCCACCAGATGCGTGCACCAGGTTTGGCGGACTGTTCGTCCGGGAGTCACCGAACGACGCCGGGCTGAACGCAGGACGGAAACGCCGGGGAGGGACGGAGCGGGCAGGCGGTCAGCGGTCCTTCACCTCGATCCCCAGTGCCTGCGCGAACTGCGGTGCCAGCTCCAGCAGTTGGGTGGAGCTGATCACCGCCCCGCGCAGCCCCTGGTGGCCGTCGGCCAGGCCGAGCCGGACGGCGCCGCGCAGGTCGGTCTTGCTCAGGGCGGCCCCGCGCAGCCGGACCTCCTCCAGCGTCGAGCCGGGGAAGGACACCCCGGTCAGCTTCGCCTCGCCGAAGTCCACGTCGCGCAGCAGGCAGTCCTCGAAGACCACGTCCCGCAGGACGGCCGCCCGCAGGTTGACCGCCTCCAGCTTGCAGCCGCGGAACACCACCCGGCGCAGCGCCGAACCGTACGCGGCGATCCCGGCCAGCACGCCGCCGACGAAGGCGCTGTCCTGCCACTCGGAGTCGCTGAGGTCGCAGGCCACCCAGCGGCCGGCGTGCACCCACACCTCGTTGAAGCGGGCCTGGCGCAGCTTGACCCCGCTGAGTGCGACGCCGGTGAACGCGCACTCCAGGAAGGCCGCGCCGGCGCCCGACTCGTCGGTGTGCTCGCCGCCGTCGAAGTGCGCGGTGTCGTAGCGCGCGTCGCTGCGCAGCGGCCCGGTGTGCGGGCGCAGCACCTCGGCGTACGGCAGGTCGGCGAGCCGGTCGGGGGCGGAGCGGAGCATGGCGGAACCTTTCGGACGGGTGTCGCCCGCATGCTCCCACGGGGTACCGACAATCCGGCGGCGCACGCCCCCGGCCCGGCCGCAGCGGGTGCGGCCGGGCCGGGGGTTCGGCGGTGGATCAGCCGCGCGCCCACAGGGAGTTGACGCGGCTGCGCTCGGTGCTGTTCGGGTAGGGGTTGGTGCAGGAGGTGCCCGGGCCGCCGCCGGACATCAGCTCGCTGCACGGGCCGGAGTAGTGGTCGGGCAGGCCGAGCACGTGGCCGGTCTCGTGGGCCGTCACCCGGACCGAGTTGTACTGCCGGTTCTGCTGGTAGTCGAGGAAGATGTAGCCGCGCCCGTGCCCGTCGGTGCTGGCGTAGGAGCCGCGGCTGTCGTTGCCCTCGTAGTACGAGAAGTCGGCGGCCGAGCCGGAGCGCAGCTGGACGTTACTGACCGAGCTGTTCCAGATCTGCGCGGCGCTGGCTATCTGGGTGCGGAAGGTCGGGGCGGAGCTGGCGTCGTAGGTGACCACGACGGTGGCCAGGCCCGGGTTGGCGGCCTGCTTGGCCTTGGCGGAGGCCATCACGGCCTGGAAGAAGGCCTGGTTGTCCGCGGTCTCCGCGGCCGAGCCGGCGTACGTCGAGGCGGTGTAGCCCGGGGCGGCCGGAGCAGCCGGTGCGGCCGCGGCGGCGGTGGTGGCGGGCAGCACGGCGAGGCCGGCCGCGAGGGCGAGGCCGAGGGTGGCGGACAGCACGGATCGCTTCATGTGGGGGTGCTCCGATTCCTGTGGTGCCGTGGCCGGTTGGGGGCCGGCCCTGGGGGACACCTGGTCAACGGGTGATGTCCCAGAGCTTCGGGCAGCCCGGCGGGCGCGCGGATGATGTCAACCCGCGATAGCTCCGTGCAATACCCGGGCCGCCCCGCCGCTTTGGGTCGCCTTTTCCTCGCCTTGACCCAACCGTGCCCCTGGCATTCCGTTCCGGGGGCGGCTAGGCTCCCGAGCGGGGAAGTACCCGGAGCGGCGGGCCGCTCGATTCCGGCCGAGCGGCCTGCCGTGCCCGAACTCCGCTGCGTTGCTTACCGGTTCGCCGCCGCGAGGCCGTTCGCCCAGAGGTAGTCGACCTGGCTGCGCTCGTTGGCGTCGGGGTAGGGGTTGGTGCAGGAGGGGCCGGGGCCGCCGCCGGACATCAGCTCGCTGCACGGGCCGGAGTAGTCGTCGGGCAGGCCGAGCACATGGCCGGTTTCGTGGGTGGTGACGCGCACCGAGTCGTATTCCTGGTTCTGCTGGTAGTCGAGGAAGACGTAGCCGTGGCCGTGCCCGTCGGTGCTGGCGTAGGAGCCCTGGCTGTCGCTGCCCTCGTAGTACGAGAAGTCGCCGTTGCCGCCGGTCTCCTGGAGTCGGACGTTGCGCACCGAGCTGTTCCAGATCTGCGCGGCGCTGGCTATCTGGCCGGCGAAGGAGGGCGCGTTGCCGGTGTCGTAGGTGACGGTGACGGTCTGCAGCCACGGGTTGGCGGCCCGCTTGGCCTTGACCGAGGCCACCACGGCCTGGAAGAAGGCCCGGCTGTTCGCGGCCTGGGCGGCCGAGCCGGCGTACGTCGAGGCGGTGTAGCCCGGGGCGGCCGGAGCAGCCGGTGCGGCCGGGGCGGCGGGCGCGGCCGGTGCGGCGGCGGCGGTGGTGGCGGGCAGCACCGCGAGGCTGGCCGCGAGGGCGAGGCCGAGGGTGGCGGACAGCACGGATCGCTTCATGTGGGGGTGCTCCGATTCCTGTGGTGCCGTGGCCGGTTGGGGGCCGGCCCTGGGGGACACCTGGTCAACGGGTGATGTCCCAGAGCTTCGACCCGGACGGGCCCGCCGCGGATGATGTCAACCCGCGATAGCACCGCCGCATACCGGCGGCAGCGCGTGGCGGCCTGTGGCGGCACGTGGAGCGCTCCGTGACGGAGCCTTGATTGCCTGTCATGTCCTTGGCGAGACGGCTCGGCTGCGTCTATGCTCCGGACGTGGAGCTCGACGTGAGACACCTCCGGGTGCTGTGCGCCATCGCCGACACCGGCAGCCTCCGCAAGGCCGCGCTCCAACTCGGCATGACCCAGCCCTCTCTCACCACCCAGCTGCACCGCATCGAACGGGCCATCGGCGGCACCCTGTTCACCCGCGAGCAGACCGGCAGCCGGCCGACCGCGCTCGGCCACTCGGTGCTCTCCCGCGCCCGGCCCGTGATCACCGAGATGGCCGCGCTGGTGGCCGCCGCCCGTCAGGAGGCCCGCGACGCCACCGGGGCGGGCCGGCAGCGCCGGCTGCGCATCGGCAGCGTCGGCAGCCGGGCGGTCGCGGCCTGGCTGCGCCGGGTGCACGAGCGGCTGCCGGACACCGACACCACCCTCCACGTGGACATCTCCGCCAGCGCGCTGCTGCGGATGGTCGCCGCCGACCAGCTGGACGTGGCCTTCGTGTACGAGAGCGAAGGCTTCCCGCTGCGAGTGCCGGCCGACGCCGAGCAGCGGGTGCTGATGGACCGCGAGCCGCAGTTCGTCGAACTCGCCGCCGGGCACCCGGCCGCCGCCCGCCCGGTCGTCCACCTCGCCGACCTCGGCGGGGACACCTGGATGGTCGACCCGACCGCCGACCACGAGTACGCGGCGATGCGCCGGGCGTTCAGCGAGGCCGGGCTCAATCCCCGGGTGCTGCAGGTGCGGGACAACGCCACCGCCGCCGAGCTGGTCGCCTCCGGCGAGGCCGTCCGCCCCTGCCAGCCGACCGCACCGCCCGGGCCCGGCACCGTCGTCCGGCCGGTGCACGGGGATCCGCTGGCCGTCCGGCTGCTGTTCACCTGGCGCCCGCGTGCGCTCAGCCCGCCCGCACTGGACGCGCTGTACGGCGAACTGCGCGCCGCCTACCTGGATCTGGCCAGGGTCAACCCGGCCTACCTGGCCTGGCTGGCGCGGCACCAACCGGTGCTGCTGGGGCGGGCTGGTTCCTAGACCGAGGTCCGGCTCTCCCGGCTGTGGACCAGCACTCCCGCCGCCACCATCAGCGCGCAGACCAGGCCTGCGGCGAGCACCCCGGGGCCGCCGAGCGCGGTGCAGGCCAGTACCAGGACGGCGCCCGCCGGCGCCAAGGCCTGGGCGACCGCGCCCCGCTTGGTGTGCCGGGAGTGCAGGAACCAGACCGTGACCAGGTAGAGGGCCGTGGGCACGGTGACCGTGGCGGTGGCGGCCCGCTCGGAGATCTCCGCCTTGTGCACGGTCGACTCCACCGCCACCTCCAGCCCGGCGCCGATCGCCGCCGCCGAGCCGAACACCAGGTAGTGCCCGTAACCCCAGGCGAAGGCCTGCCGGTTGGAGCGCAGGTGCTCGTGGACGGGCCGGGCGAAGTAGATCCACCAGGCCGCGAAGCAGATCAGCAGGCCGCCGATGGCCACCGGTACCAGCCGGCCCAGCTCCTCGTGCTCGTCCACCGCGGACTGCACGGCGACGGTCGCCGCCGCCACCGTCTCGCCCAGCACGATCAGGGTGAACAGCCCGTACCGCTCGGCGATGTGGTGCGGGTGCCAGGAGGTCTGCGTCCGCAGCTCGGCGATCACCGGCACGGCGAGCTCGCACAGCACGCCGATCGGGAGGACGTACGGCCGGGCGCCGTGCGGCAGGAACAGCACGACCACCCAGCCGACCTGGCAGAGGGCGATCCCCAGCGCGTAGCGCAGCGCGACCCGGCGTGCCTCGCCCTGCTCGCCGGCCGCCGCGCGCAGCCACTGGGTCACCATCGCCAGGCGCATCACCACGTACCCGGTGATCGACAGCGCCATGTCCTGGGTGGCGAACAGCCGCGGCACCCCGGCGGCGAGGATCAGCACCCCGGCGATCTGCACCAGCGTGGTGACCCGGTACGGCACGTCGTCGCAGTCGTAGGCGGAGGCGAACCAGGTGAAGTTCATCCAGGCCCACCAGATCGCGAAGAAGGCCAGCACGTAGCCGCGCAGGCCCTCCCCGTAGTGCCCGGCGGCGAGGGAGTGGGCCAGTTCGCGCCCCGCCTGGCCGACCGCGACCACGAAGCAGAGGTCGAAGAAGAGTTCCAGCGGGGTGGCGACCCGGTGCGGCTCGTGGCGGTCGCGCGGGACCATCCGGCGCACCGGCGGCGGGTCGACGTGGCGCGTGCGGGGTGCCGCGGCGGCGGGATCACTGGCCATCGGAGCTGCTCCGGGGGTCGGAAGGGGCTGGTCGTCCGACGCATCCTGGCAGTGGCCCGGGCCCGGCGCACGCACCGGCGCGGCCCGGGAGCCCGTACGACCCCCGGGCCGCGATGGCCCCGGTATGCCCCTTTTCTCCTTGCCGTCAGCCGCAGTTGACGCCGCGGTGCGCGAACCGGGTGACAGCCCGGCAGGTTTCCGGGCGCGCCCCGCGCGCTGCGCCGCGGACGGCCGGAACCCGCCGCTAGATTCGTCCCGGTTGGAGGAGCGAGGCCCCTGCGGGGCCCATGACACGGGCGGCCTGCGGGCAACGCGGAAGGTCAAGGCGGGTGGCGGGACAGCGGGGGCGGCGGAGCCGACCTTCCCCTGTCCGCGCCACCGGCCTCGTGATCACCGCGCTGCTCGCCAGCGCCTGCCGTGCGGCCGTCCCGGTGGCGGCCGCGGCCGCTACTTCTCCCAGCCGACCTTGCTGTAGTCCTCCTGGGCGAGGCCGAAGGCGCCGTAGTTGGCGAGGCCCTTGCGCACCGCCACCACGGCGGGCCGCTGGTAGAGCTCGACGGTGTGGCCGAGCTCCCAGATCTTCGCGTCCGCCTGGTTGTAGAGCTTCGCGGCCTCCACCGGGTCGACCGTCCCGGCCGCCTGCTTCAGCAGGCCGTCGATCTCCGCGGTGCCCAGCCGGGACGGGTTGCTGAAGGTGTTGTCGCCCACCGGCAGGCGGAAGTTGGCGAGGCTCTTGGAGTTCGGGAAGGAGTCGGTGTTGCGCCAGCTCGCGATGTCGAACTTGCCCGGGGTCACGTACTTGGCGAAGTAGTCGTTGGCGGCCACCTTGTCCAGGTCGACCTTGACTCCGGCCGCCTGCCACATCGCCGCCGCCGCGGTGGCGAGGTCGAGCTGGGCCTGCGCGGTGCCGTCGCTGAGCACCCAGTGCAGCTCCAGCGGCCGGCCGTCCTTGGTGCGCGGCTGGCCGCTGCCGGACTCCTTCCAGCCGGCCTCGTCCAGCAGCTTCTTCGCCGCAGCCAGGTCGAACTTGGCCCAGTCGCCGGAATTGTCCTGGTAGCCGGCCTGGTTGGGCATGATGATGTGGTTGCCGAGCGGCTTGAACTCCACCGGCACCCCGTTGTTGGCGATCTTGATCAGTGCCGAGCGGTCGATCGCCTTGCCGAGCGCCTGGCGCACCCGCTGGTCGGCCAGCGCACCGGTGCCACCGAAGGAGATGTGCACCTCGTCCCAGGGGCTGGCGGCCCGGATCACGGTGTCCTTGGCGTTCTTGAGCTGCCCGTACGCGGTGGCGGTGCCGGCCGAGGCGAGGTCGATCTCGTTGTTGAGGTAGGCCTGGATGCTCGCGGCCTTGTCCATCACCCGGAAGGTGATCTTGTCTGCCTTGGCCCGGGTGCCCCACCAGGCCGGGTCCGGGACGAAGGTGATGGTCTGCGCGGTCTTGTCCGCCACGCCGATCTTCAGCGCACCCGCGGTGATCGGAACCTTCTCCACCCAGCCCTTGTTGAAGTCGTCCGGGGTGGAGATGCCGGCCGCGGGCACCAACGGGCGGAACAGGTTCTGCCAGTCCGCGTACGGCTCCGAGAAGGTGACCTTCACCTCGGTCGGGTCGGCGCCCTGCTCGACGGAGGAGATCAGTTCGTAGCCGGACGGGTCGTAGCCGTTGTACGCCGGGTCCTTGCCGTTGCTCGTCTGCCAGTCGGCCTTGAAGTCCAGGTAGCTCAGCGGCTTGCCGTCCGACCACTTGGCCTTGGGGTTCAGCTTGTACGTGATCACCTGCGGCGAGGTCGAGGTGACCTTGGCCTCCACCAGGTAGTCCGGGTTCGCCCGGAAGGTGCCGGAGGCGTCGGTGCTGAACAGCGAGGGTTCCAGGGCGCGGACCAGGTTCACCGTGTCGGTGTAGGAACCGCCGTCCACCTGGAGCGGGTTCCACTGGGTGATCCACTGGTCCAGGGCGAAGCGCACCTCGCCACCGTCCTTGATCTGGTCCAGGGACTTGGCGTTGATGTCCTGGGAGTCCTGTCTCGGTGGCTCGCTCTTGGCCACGTCGCCGGCCGAGCCACCCCCGCCCGAGGTGCACGCGGTGACCGCGAGCGCGACGGCGACGGCGAGGGCGGCCGCCCGGCCGAGCCGGCGGGCCGTGGTGGAAGCGTCCATGAGGGTCCCCCTGGTGAGGTCTTCGGTACGGGAGTTGTGCCGCGCGAGGTGTGGCGAGGCTTGAGCGTGGGCAGCCAAGTCGGCACCGGGCGAGCAGAACGTAACAGCGGATCAGATCCGCCACCAGGGGGAGGAGCGCACACCTGATCCAAAAGTCACACGCGGCAACACGGCCGCAATACCCCGGCTGTGCCACGGTGCTTCACTCTGACCTGCGGTTTCCCGAACTCCCCTGCTACCCGTGCCATCTGATGCCCTGACCGGGCCCCGACCGAAAGCCACCACCCGATGCCCACCAGACGCTTCGGCCGAGCCCCCACCCCGGGCGGCCGTTGATGCTCCGCTACCTGGCGAAGCGGCTGAGCTACTACGCGGTGCTGCTGATCGCCGCCGTCTTCCTGGCGTACGCGATATCCGCGACCGCCCTGCAGCCGCGCACCTACTTCGACGCCAAGGTCCCCCGCCCGTCCGCCGAATCGGTCGAGCGCCAGCTCACCGCGCTCAACCTGAACGACCGCACCCCGGTCGCCGAGCGTTTCGGCCACTGGGCCGGCGGACTGCTGCACGGCGACCTCGGCCGGACCATCCACGACACCCCGGTCACCGACGACTTCGGCCGCCGGGTCTGGGTCTCCCTGCGGCTGCTGCTGCTCGGCAGCGTGCTCGGCATGCTCCTCGGCGTCGCCGTCGGCGCGTGGAGTGCCGTCCGCCAGTACCGGATCTCCGACCGGCTGCTCACCGTGCTGTCCTTCGTGCTGCTCTCCACCCCGGTCTTCCTGGTCGCGCTGTTCCTCAAGAACGGCGCCATCGCCGCCAAGGACGCGGCCGGCCACGACGTGATCCCGTTCACCGGCTACGAGACCCCCGGGCTCACCGGCGGCCTCGGCACCCACCTGGCCGACTGGGCGCTGCACCTGCTGCTGCCCACCATTTCGCTGGCCCTGGGCGGCCTCGCCACCTACAGCCGCTACCAGCGCGGCACCATGCTCGACGTGCTCGGCTCCGACTACCTGCGCACCGCCGAGGCCAAGGGCCTCACCCGCGGACGGGCGCTGCTCAAGCACGGCCTGCGCACCGCCGTGATCCCGATGTCGACCATGTTCGCCTACAGCTTCCTGGGCATCTTCACCGGCGCGATCTTCACCGAGACGATCTTCGGCTGGCACGGCATGGGCGAGTGGCTGATCCAGTCGATCAACGAACAGGACGTCAACTCGGTGGTGGCGATCAACCTGTTCACCGCCGCCGTCGTCCTCGCCTCCGGCTTCCTCGCCGACACCCTGCACGCCGCCCTCGACCCGCGCGTGCGGTCCTGACCGGGAGACCTTCGAGATGACCACCACCGTCGCCGAGGCCTCCCCCTCGACCACCGCACCCCGGGCCGACGGCCGCGGACGACTCGTCCTCGCCCGGCTGCTCGCCGCCCGCGGAGCCGTCGCCGGGGCCGTCGCCGTCCTGCTGCTGTTCGCGCTCGCCTTCGGCGGGCCGTACCTCACGCCCTGGGACTACGCCACGCCCGACTTCTCCGCGCTGCACCAACCCCCCTCCGCCGCACACTGGTTCGGCACCAACGGGGTCGGCCAGGACGTGTTCGCGCAGACCGTCCGCGGCCTGCAGAAGTCGCTGATCATCGGCTTGCTGGTGGCGCTGTTCTCCACCGCGCTGGCCTCCGTGGTCGGCGCCTGCGCAGGCTACTTCGGCGGCTGGACCGACCGCGTGCTGATGTTCCTGGTCGACCTGCTGCTGGTCTTCCCCTCGTTCCTGATCATCACCATCGTCTCGGCCCGGCTGAAGAGCGCCGGCTGGATCGCCTTCGTGCTGCTGCTCGCGCTGTTCAACTGGATGATCACCGCCCGGGTGGTCCGCTCGATGACCATCTCCCTGCGCGAACGCGAATTCGTGCGCGCCGCACGGTTCATGGGCGTACGACCGCTGCGGATCATCAGCCGGCACATCCTGCCGAACGTCGCCTCCTTCCTCATCATCGACGCCACCATCGCGGTCGGCGGCGCCGTGATGAGCGAGACCGCGCTCTCCTACTTCGGCTTCGGGGTCAAGCCGCCGGACGTCTCGCTCGGCACCCTGCTCGCCGCCGGGACCAGCGAAGCCCCGGTGTTCCCCTGGCTGTTCTACTTCGCCGCCGGCCTGCTGGTGCTGTTCGTCCTCGCCGTCAACCTGATCGGGGACGGGCTGCGCGACGCCCTCGACCCCACCTCCGGGGCCCGGCCCCGCCGTTCCCGCCGCGAGCGCCGCCCGTGACCACCACCCTCTCCCACAGGAAGCGCCGCCCCGTGACCGCCACCGCCCGTTCCCCCAGGAAGCCCCGCCCGTGACCACCACCGTCGAAACGCCGCTGCTCGCCGTCCGGGACCTGCGGGTGGACTTCGCCGGGCCCGACGGTCCGGTCCCCGCCGTCCGCGGGGTGGACCTCACCCTGCACCGCGGCGAGACCCTCGGCATCGTCGGCGAGTCCGGCTCCGGCAAGTCCGTCACCGCGCTGTCCGTGCTCGGGCTGCTGCCCGGCACGGCCCGGGTCGGCGGATCGGTGCAGCTGGACGGGCAGGAGCTGATCGGGCTGCCGGGCAAGGAGCTCGCGGCGATCCGCGGCCGCCGGATCGCCATGGTCTTCCAGGACCCGCTCTCGGCCTTCACCCCGGTCTACCGGATCGGCGACCAGATCGCCGAGGCGGTCCGCATCCACCAGCGGGTGGACAAGGCCGCCGCGCGCCGCCGCGCCGCCGAACTCCTCGACCTGGTCGGCATCCCGGCGCCCGACCGGGCCCTGGACAGCTTCCCGCACGAGTTCTCCGGCGGCATGCGCCAGCGCGCGATGATCGCCATGGCCGTCGCCAACGAGCCCGACATCCTGCTCGCCGACGAGCCCACCACCGCGCTCGACGTCACCATCCAGGCCCAGGTGCTGGACGTGCTGCGGACCGCCCGGCAGGAGACCGGTGCGGCCCTCGTCCTGGTCAGCCACGACCTCGGGGTGATCGCCGGGACGGCCGACCGGGTCGCGGTGATGTACGCGGGGCGGGTGGTCGAGACCGCCGAGGTGGACGAGTTGTTCGCGGCGCCGCGCCACCCGTACTCGCTCGGCCTGATCGGCGCGCTGCCCCGGCTGGACGGGCACGGCGGCCCGCTGGTGCCGATCCCCGGCGCCCCGGCCCCGATGGCCGAGCTGCCGCCGGGCTGCCCGTTCGCGGCGCGCTGCCCGCTGGCCGAGGAGCGCTGCTCGGTGGCGGAGCCCGCCCTGGAGGGCGCGGACGGCCACCTGGCGGCGTGCGTACGGTCGGCGGAGCTCGCCGAGCGGCGGCCCGCGCCGTCCGAGGTCTACCCCGTCCCGCAGCTGCCCGCCCGCACCGACTCCGGCGACCGCTCCGCCCTGGCACCGGTGCTGACGGTCAACGGCCTCGGCAAAACGTTTCCGCTCCTCAAGGGCACGGTCTTCAAGCGCAAGGTCGGCGAGGTGTACGCGGTCGACGGCGTCGACCTGGACCTGCGCGAGGGCGAGACCCTCGGCCTGGTCGGCGAGTCCGGCTCCGGCAAGTCCACCACGCTGTTCGAACTGCTGAAGCTCGGCGCCCCCGAGACCGGCCGGATCGAACTCCTCGGCCGGGACACCGCGAAGCTCACCCGCGCCGAGGCCCACCGGCTCCGCGCCGAACTGCAGATCGTCTTCCAGGACCCGATGGCCAGCCTCGACCCGCGGATGCCGATCGGCGACATCGTCGCCGAACCCCTGCTCGCCCAGCACACCCCGCGCGAGGAGATCGCCCGCCGGGTGCCCGAACTGCTGCGCCAAGTCGGTCTCGACCCCGAGCACGCCGTCCGCTACCCGCACCAGTTCTCCGGCGGCCAGCGCCAGCGCGTCTCGATCGCCCGGGCCCTCGCCGTCCGGCCGAAGCTGCTGGTGCTGGACGAACCGGTCTCCGCCCTGGACGTCTCCATCCAGGCCGGCGTGCTCAACCTGCTGCAGTCCCTCAAGACGGAACTCGGACTCTCCTACCTGTTCGTCTCGCACGACCTCTCGGTCATCCGGCACCTCGCCGACCGGGTCAGCGTGATGTACCTCGGCCGGACCGTCGAACAGGGCGAGGTCTCCGCCGTCTTCGACCGCCCCCGGCACCCGTACACCCGCGCCCTGCTCTCCGCCGTCCCGCTCCCCGACCCCGCCGCGGAACGCGCCCGCGACCGCATCCTGCTCGCCGGCGACCCGCCCTCCCCCACCGAACGCCGCACCGGCTGCCCCTTCCGTGCCCGCTGCCCGCGCTACGCCGGGCTCACCGCCCCGGCGGACCGGGCGCGCTGCGAACAGGAGCGGCCCGCTCTCGACGGCCCGCCCGGGACGGACCACCAGGCGGCCTGCCACCACCCGGAGCCGCCTGCGCACGGTCACAGCAGGTAATTGGCCGAATACGATTCGGTGGATCGGGTCGGCGCCGTGTAATGTCTTCGACGTCAGCAGGCGCCGCTAGCTCAGTTGGTTAGAGCAGCTGACTCTTAATCAGCGGGTCCGGGGTTCGAGTCCCTGGCGGCGCACATGGCAAGATCTCAGGCCGTCCACTCCGGTGGGCGGCCTGAGGCGTTTCCGGAGCGGGTAGACCTTCTCGCCATGACCTCCTCCGACCCCCGCCCGCTGGCCGAGGAACTGCTGCTGCTCTGCGCCGATCCGGCCACCGGGCGCCTGCGATCCCCGACCACCTTCCCGACGGCGGTCGCGGGCGCCGTCCTCGCCGAGCTGCAGCTGACGGGCACGATCACCGTCGAGGACCGCCGGATCACCGCGTTCCGGCCACTGGACGACCACGACGAGCTCGCCGCCAGGGTGCTGACCGAACTGGACCGGGCGGGCGGGAGCCGTCACCGGACCACCCTCGACCACGCACTGGGCGAGCTCCGGTACCGCAACGCCCCCCGGCGCCACCTGGACCGACTGACCGACCAGGGCGTGCTCACCGTCCGCACCCCCGGTTTCCTCGGGCTGCCCCGCCGCCGGTGGACCGCCGTCCGGCCGAACACCGGGGCACTGATCGCCGAGCGGGTGGCGGCGACGCTGGCCCGGACCGCCGACTCCGGCCCGACCACCCCGGCGGAGCAGCGGGACCACCAGCTGGCCGGGCTGATCGGGGCGGCCGGGCTGGAGCGCCGGCTGTACCGGGGCGCGGAGGGCGAGCCGGCCCGCCGCGCCGTGCGCCGGCTCGCCCGCAGCCTGCCCGTCCCGGCGGCCGTGAGCCGGGCCGTGGCCCGGCGGAGACGGGCGATGAGCAGTTGACGACTGAGCCCCCGGACCGGCCCGGGGCTCAGCGGGTGTCGAGCACGGCCGAGGCCACCGCGTCCGGACGGTCGAACATCACCAGGTGCCCGGCCGGGGCGGTGGTGCGGAAGTCGGCGCCGAGCAGCGCCGCGAGTTCCCGCTGCTCGGCCAGCCGGGTCTCGGTGCGCCGGGTGCGGCAGCCGTCGTCGGCGGCCAGCACGGTGACCGGCAGGTCCTCGGGCAGCGGCCGGGTGCGCCGCAGGTCGTCCAGCTCGGCCGCCAGGTCGAGGTAGCGCGTGTTCTCCCGCAGCAGCGCCCGCAGCGCCCGGCCGGTGCGGTAGCAGTGCCGGACCAGCGGCTTCGGGGCGAGGTCCTCGTGGCGGACGGTGGCCAGCCGGGCCGCCACCCGGCGGGCCGTCGGGCCGAGCAGGTAGGGCACGGCGAGGGCGGTCGCGGCGCCGGCCACCGCCCTGGCCGCCAGGTCGCGCGCCCCGGGCGCGGGGTACGGCCGGGCCGCCGGCTCGACGCTGCCGTCGACCAGGACCAGCCCGGCGGTCCGCTCGGGGTGCAGCCGGGCGAAGGCCTCGACGTGGAAGCCGGCCAGCGAGTGCCCGACGACCGTGCAGGGCTCGCGCAGCCCGAGGCCGTCCAGCACCGCCCGGATCCGGTCGGCCTCGCCGGCCGCCGTCGGGGCGGGCCGGTCGCCGGCGGGCTCGGCGGCGCTCAGGCCGTAGCCGGGCCGGTCGAAGCGGACCACGCTGCGGAAGGGCGTGAGGAAGGGGACGACCAGGTCCCAGTCGAACCAGCTGCAGCCGAGGCCGCCGGAGAGCAGGCAGAGCGGGCCGCTGCCCTCGGTGCGGACGTGCAGCGGGACGCCGTCGATGCGCAGGAAGCGCGCCCTGGCGGCGGGGTGTCCTGGCTGGGGGCTGGGCACGGTTCCACCCTAACCAGCGGCGACCTCCACCCCAACCGGGAGGAAAGGGGTAGATCAGGCAGCGACAGCCGGAGGCGGTTCGAGGCACCCCTCGGGACCGTGTATTGTTTTTCAGGTCAGCAGGCGCCGCTAGCTCAGTTGGTTAGAGCAGCTGACTCTTAATCAGCGGGTCCGGGGTTCGAGTCCCTGGCGGCGCACAGACACCGGGGAGCCTCTCGCAGCAGCGAGGGGCTCCCCGATTTTTTGGCCCTCGAAGTCCGATTTGTGTGTGATGTCGGTCTCGATTGGCGCTCCGCCGGAGCCATCCGGCCCGCCCTGGTCGTCCAGGGCAGTAGAACCGGAATCGGGACAAAGGTCCCCAACCGCCGTTCTCCCCCCACGCCGATGTCTCCCGCCCATGCAGGCTGCTTCGGTCCGCCCGCAGGAAAGGCCGCGCTTTGTCCCGAAACGCCCAGAGCGGCCGTCGCACGCCGTCGATCAGTCTCCGGCCGGTCAAGCGGCTCAAGCGCCCCGCCGGCACGGTGGGAACGTCCGGCGGCTCCGGCGGCTCCGGCTTCTCCAGCTTCTCCGGCGGATCCGGCGGCTCCGGCGGCGGGAAGGCGCGCCGTCCGAAGCGCACCGGCTGGCGCCGGCTGATACCCACCTGGCGGATGACCCTGCTCGGCTTCGCCTCGGCGCTGCTGCTCGGCGTCGGCCTGTTCGCGCTGGGGATCGCGCTGGTGAAGGTCCCGGACGCGCACGCCGCCGCGACCGCGCAGAGCAACACCTGGCTCTACGCGGACGGCTCGGTGATCACCCGCACCGGCCAGACCAACCGGCAGAACGTCACCCTGGACAAGGTCTCCCCCGCCGCCCAGCACGCCGCGCTGGCCGCCGAGGACCGGAACTTCTACAACGAGGGCGCGGTCAACATCCAGGGCCTGGCCCGGGCGGCCGTCAACACCGCCAAGGGCGAGGGAACCCAGGGCGGCTCCACGATCACGCAGCAGTACGTGAAGAACACGTACCTGAACCAGAAGCAGTCGATCACCCGCAAGGTGAAGGAACTCTTCATCGCGATCAAGGTGGACGCCACCGAGAGCAAGGACGACATCCTCTCCGGCTACCTGAACACCTCCTACTACGGCCGCGGCGCCTACGGCATCCAGGCCGCCGCCCAGGCTTACTTCGGCATCGACGCCTCGGCGCTCAACCCCGCACAGGGCGCCTACCTGGCCACCCTGCTGAACGCGCCGAGCGCCTACGACGTGGCCACCGCGACCGCAGCGGGCAAGCAGAACGCCGTCAACCGCTGGAACTACGTGCTGGACGGCATGGTCAAGGAGGGCTGGCTCTCCGCCGAGGAGCGGGCCGCGACCACCTTCCCGGACGTCCGGGACCCGCAGCCCAACCCGGGCCTGTCCGGCCAGGCCGGCTACCTGGTCGACGCGGCCACCCAGTACCTCACCGGGAACGGCGTCATCAACGAGACCGAGCTGGCCAAGGGCGGCTACACGATCAAGCTGAGCATCGACCCGGGCCGCCAGCAGGCCCTGCAGGACTCGGTCCAGGCGCAGCTGCACGACACCCTGAACCCGGACAAGCGGAAGAAGGACGCGGCCGCCCAGGCCGGCGCCGTCTCCGTGGACCCGAAGACCGGCGCGATCGTCGCCCTGTACGGCGGCGTCGACTACGTGAAGCACTTCGTGGACAACGCGACCCGGCGCGACTACCAGGCCGGTTCGACCTTCAAGGCGATCGCCCTGGCCGCCGCGTTCGAGAACGGCGCCAAGACCCAGGACGGCCGCACCGTCACCCCGCGCACCGTCTACGACGGCACCAGCGGCCGGAAGGTCCGCGGCGGCAAGGGCACCCCGTACGCGCCGCCGAACGAGGGCGACAAGAGCTACGGCCAGATCACCCTGCAGCAGGCCATCGACTGGTCGGTGAACTCGGCGTTCGCGCAGCTCGCGCAGGACACCGGACTGCAGAAGGTCAAGGACACCGGCATCGCGCTGGGCCTGCCCGGCAACACCCCGGGGCTCGACCCGGTGCCGTCCATCCCACTGGGCGCGGCCACCCCGAGCGTGCTCGACATGGCGGGCGTGTACGCCACGCTGGACAACGGCGGCAAGCAGATCACCCCGTGGCTGGTGCAGTCGGTGGACCGCGAGGGCGAGGCCATGGCGCTGCCCGCGCACAAGACCACCCAGGCGATCAGCGCGGACACCGCCAACCAGGTCACCTCGATGCTCCAGGGCGTGGTGAGCGACCCGGGCGGCACCGGCTGGCGAGCGAAGGCGCTGGGCCGCCCGGTGGCGGGCAAGACCGGCACCACCGATGACCAGAAGTCGGTCTGGTTCGTCGGCTACACCCCTGAGCTGGTCACCTCGGTCGCGCTGTTCGGCCAGGACCCGGGCACCGGCGCCCAGGTCAGCCTGAGCGGCGTCGGCGGCATCGACGGCGCGGCGGGCGGGCAGTTCCCGGCGCAGATCTGGACCGCCTACATGAAGGCCGCGCTCAAGGGCCAGCCGACCAGCGACTTCCCGACCCCGGCCGACGGCGACACCTCGGACGCCACCGACCTGCCGACCGCCCCGACCACGCCCAGCGGCACCCCGTCGGCGGGCGCGGCCACCGGCGGCCCGAGCAGCGGTGCCACCACTCCGGGCGACGGTTCCGGCGCCGGCACCAACCCGCCGTACGGCGGCGGCGGGGCGACCACGGCACCGACCGCTCCCCCGACCGGCCAGCCGACCACCCAGCCCACCACCAAGCCGACCACCCGGCCCACCACCAAGCCGACGCCGACCACCCAGCCGACGACGGTCCCGACCACGCAGCCGACCACCCAGCCCACGGGCGGGACGGACTCGCTCGCGGGGGTGGGGGGCTGATCGGGGGTGGGGGCTGATCGGGGGCTGTCCGGGGCTGATCCGGGGCTGTCCGGGGTTTTCCCGGGTGGGGTGAGTGCGCCGTTGCGCACAGTTGGATGCAGGACCAAATGACGGAATGGCGCCTTACAGAAGCGCCGGTATGACTGTCACAATGCGTCGGTGCACAGATCAACGGCCTCACCCACCCTCCCCTCAGGCAGAACCCTCGGCCTCGGTCTCGCCCTGGTCTCCGCCTTCGCCTTCGGCGGCTCCGGCACCGCGGCCAAACCGCTGATCGAAGCCGGGCTCTCCCCGATGCACGTGGTGTGGCTGCGGGTCACCGGCGCGGCCGTCGCCCTCCTGCCGATCGCCTACCGGCACCGGGACGCCGTACTGCGCCGCCCCGGCCTGCTCCTCGGCTTCGGCCTGCTCGCCGTGGCCGGCGTCCAGGCCTGCTACTTCGCGGCGATCTCCCGCATACCCGTCGGCGTGGCCCTGCTCATCGAGTACCTCGGGCCGCCGCTGCTGATCGGCTACGTCAAGTTCGTCCAGCGCAAGCCGATCACCCGGGGCGCGGCCATCGGCGCCGGCGTCGCGGTGGCCGGCCTCGCCTGCGTGGTCGAGGCCTGGAACGGCCTGAGCTTCGACGCCCTCGGCGTGCTCTTCGCCCTCGGCGCGGCCTGCTGCCAGGTCGGTTACTTCGTGCTCGCCGACGCCGGCCGCCGGGGCGAGCGCCCCGTGGACCCGCTGGCCGTCAGCGCGTACGGGCTGCTCATCGGCGCCGTCCTGCTCACCGCCGTCACCCGGCCCTGGCAGGCCGACTGGAGCCTGCTCGGCGGCGACGTGGTGATGAACGGGCACAGCCTGCCCGCGTTCGTCCCGGCCGCCTGGATGGTCCTGGTCGCGACCGTGCTGGCCTACCTCACCGGAGTGGTCGCCGTCGGCCACCTCTCCCCGCCGGTCGCCGGGGTGGTGGCCAACCTGGAGGCGATCGTCGCCACCGTGCTGGCCTGGGTGCTGCTCGGCGAGCACCTGGGGCTCCCGCAGATCGCGGGCGGCCTGCTGGTGCTGGCCGGGGCCTTCGCGGCGCAGGCGAGCAAGCCGGCGGCGGAGCCGAGCAAGCCGGCGGCGGAGGTGGGCCCGGAAGGGACTGCGTGGGCCGGGGCGACCGGGGCGACCGGCCTCCCGGATCCGGAGGACGCGAACGGCACCCGCGAGCGGGTGGCCGCCGAGCGCGGGGTCAGCGGCCGGTCCAGCCGAACCAGTCGAGGTGATTGAGCGGCCACACGACGGCCGACACCGGGCCGACCACGTTGCCCACCGGCACCGCGCCACCGCCGGGGCCGCGCTGGTGGTAGCGGGAGTCCGCCGAGTCGCTGCGGTGGTCGCCCTCGACCCAGACGTAGCCCGAGGGCACCTTCACCGGCCCGAAGTCCAGGCCCGCGCAGGAGTCGTCACCGGGGTGCAGGTACGGCTCGTTCACCTTCCGCCCGTCGACGGTCAGGGTGGTGCCCTCGCACTGCACGGTCTGGCCGCCGGTCGCGATGACCCGCTTGACCAGGTAGTTGTCGTCCTTCGGCGGCACCAGCCCGACGAAGCTGAGCACCGAGCTCACCGCGTTGGTGAACGGGTTCGGGTCGGTGGGCTGCGGCGGCAGCCAGCCGCCCGGGTCCTTGAACACCACCGGCTGCCCCGGCTCCGGCTCCCAGCCGGTCAGCGGCGCCAGCTTGTTCACGCCGACCCGGTCGCCGATCCGCAGGGTGTTCTCCATCGAACCGGAGGGGATGGAGAACACCTGGAACAGACAGGTCTTGATCAGCAGCGCGACCACCAGGCCGACCGCGGCCATCACCGGCAGCTCGATCCACCACGGCCGCGGGCGGCGGCTCGTCCGGCCGGTACGGCCTGCCCTGCCCGTACGGCCCGGCCCGCCTGCGCGGCGGGCGCGCGAACCGCGGGCCCGCCGCCTGGCCTCGGCCCGGCCGCCGGGAGCTCCGCCGGACGTTTCACCGGACGTTTCACCGGGGGTTCCGCCGGACGTTTCGCTGGGCGTTTCGGGCAGGTTCACCGCCATCGTCGCTGCTCCACCTCTCCGGCTGGGGAAACCTGCACGGTACGCCAACCGTGGAGCATGACGAAATCGGGCATTTAGCCGCCACCGACATCCGGGGCTTTGCGCGGGGGCGCCCGCTCGGTTCGCCGCCGGTCCGTTCCGGTCGGCCCGTCTCTGCCGCTTGTCCGTCAGGCGCGGGCGATGGCCTCGTGGTGGCGGATGACCTCGGCGATGATGAAGTTCAGGAACTTCTCCGCGAAGACCGGATCCAGCTTCGCTCCGGCGGCCAGCTCCCGGAGCCGCTTGATCTGGTCCCGCTCGCGCGCCGGGTCGGCCGGCGGCAGCTTGTGCTCGGCCTTGAGCCGGCCGACCCGCTGGGTCGCCTTGAAACGCTCGGCCAGCATGTGGACCACCGCGGCGTCGATGTTGTCGATGCTCTCGCGCAGGCTGGTCAGCTCCGCCCGTACGGCGTCGTCGATCCCCTCGGACTGGCCGGCGTCAGGGGTCGTGGAGTGGTCCGTCATCGGGGCGGCTCCCGGTGTCTGGGTGGGCGCCCGACCATACGGCGGCCGGGCTCGGGCCCGGGCAAATCTAACAGGGCCCCTGCTCGGGACCCGCACCGTCGCACGGATCCGTCCACGATCCGGACACCCCCGAACCGCCGCCCCGGAACCCGACGCCACCACGCCGTCCGGCCCGGCGTGACACCGCGGTCGCGGACGGGGCTGCCCGTAGGCTGGTGCGTGCATGACCGGAAGTGACCGCTCAGCTGTCCCCCAGTTATGGAGGTACCGATCGTGGCAACCACCCGCACCGCCCGTACGGCCTGGAAGGGCGACCTCATCCACGGGCAGGGCGAGACGACCTTCGCCTCGTCCGGGATCGGAACGTTCCCGGTGTCCTGGCCGGCCCGCGCCGAGCAGCCCAACGGCAAGACCAGCCCGGAGGAACTGATCGCCGGCGCTCACTCGGCCTGCTTCTCGATGGCCCTGTCGAACGGACTGACCCGCGCCGGCACCCCTCCCACCGCACTGGACACCCAGGCCGACGTCACCTTCCAGCCCGGCGAGGGCATCACCGGCATCCACCTGACCGTCACCGGCAACGTGCCAGGCCTCGACCAGGAGGGCTTCGTGAAGGCCGCCGAGGACGCCAAGGCCAACTGCCCGGTCAGCCAGGCCCTGACCGGCACCACCATCACCCTCACGGCCAACCTCGCCTGACCGTCCGCATGACCGTTCTCCTGACCCTCCGGCAGCCCCTCCGGCAGCCCTGAACCCCCGGCCGCTCCCGGCGCGCAACCAGCGCCCGGGGGCGCAGCTTCGGCGCACACGCCCCTGGCGCACATCATCCGATGTGCACCGGGGGCGTCCGCCCGTACCGCCATCCATGATCACAAAGCGGGGCGAATCACCCTCGCGGCGGTCACCGCGCGTTGTCGTCGCGGCCTATGATCGGCCGCAGCGCCCTGTTCTTCACGCGGGTCCCCGCGCGACAACGCCCCACGGCGGGCGTCCCGCAGCGGACCGACTCCGAGGACCTCGACAGAGTGCGGAGCCGGTCGTCGGATCCCGACTCACCGGCCGGACCATCGTCAAGCGTCAGCAGCGGACGGGAGCATGCCGTGCCGGGCCAGAACGAGGGGGCCGACGCACACCACCCGGGCGTGCGGCACGAGGAGACACCACACCAGCGCCACCTCGGCGCGCCGTTCCCCGGCCCGGCCGCGGGATCCGTCACCGCCCTCGGCGTCTGCCGCACGCTGCAGGAGCCCGAGGTGCTGCTCTGCCCCACCTGTTCGGCCCCACTCACCGACGGCACGCACCGGGGCCGGGCCGAGGGAAGCGGTACGGAGGACGGCGGGCCCGGCTCGGAACAGGACGGCGGAGGCGGTCCGGCGGGCGGGGGCGGTTCCACGGACGGGGGCGGTTCCGCGAGCGGGGGCACCGACCGGATGCTGGCCGCCCTGCGGGCCAGCGAGTCCCGGTTCCGGGCCGCCTTCTGCGACGCGGTCATCGGGATGGCCCTGATCGACCCCGAGGACCGGATCATCGAGGTCAACCCCGCCTTCGCCGCCCTGATCGGACGGAGCGTCGGCGAACTGGTCCGCACCCGGCTGTACGAGCTCATCGACCCGGAGGGCATGCCGGACCGGCTCTTCGCCGAACTCGTCCACGGGGAGCGGGAACGGTTCCGCGTGGAGAAACGGCTCAAGCACCGCGAGGGCCACGAGGTCTGGAGCAAGGTCACCTTCTCGCTGATCCGGGACGGCGCCGGGCAACCGCTCTACACCCTCGCCCTGGTGGAGGACCTCACCGAGCAGCGCCGGCTCGGCGACCGCCTGGAGTACCAGGCCCTGCACGACCCGCTGACCCGGCTGCCCAACCGCACCTTCTTCTTCGAACGGCTCGACGCCGCCTGCCTCGCGGTGACCGAGGAACCCGGGTCGGGCCCGGCCACCGGCGACGGACGCCGGGTCGGCGTCTGCTACCTGGACCTCGACGGCTTCGCCGCGATCAACGAAGCTCTCGGCCACCACATCGGCGACCAGCTGCTGATCGCCGTCGCCACCCGGCTGCGGCGCGCGTTCTCCGGGCACGACGCCCACCTGGTCGCCCGGATGGGCGGCGACGAGTTCGCCGTCCTGGTCACCGACAGCCTGGGCAGCGAACAGCTGACCGGGTTGGCCGGCCGGATCCTGGAAGCGCTGGAACGTCCCTTCGACGTCGCCGGGCACCGGCTGGTGATCACCGCCAGCGTGGGCGTGGTCGAGCGCTCCGTGCACGAGACCACCCCGACCGACCTGGTCAAGGACGCCGACGCCACGCTCTACTGGTCCAAGGCCGACGGCCGCGCCCGCTGGACCCTCTACGACCCGGACCGCGGTGCCCACCAGCTCACCCGGCAACTGCTCACCACCGCGCTGCGGCCGGCCCTGGAACGCGGCGAGTTCACCATCGAGTACCAGCCGCTGGTCGGCCTGGCCGACGGCGCGGTGCACGGCGCCGAGGCACTGGTCCGCTGGCGCCACCCCCGCTACGGGACGCTCTCCCCCGACCGCTTCATCCCGCTCGCCGAGGAGTCGGGCGCGATCGTGCCGCTCGGGCGGTGGGTGCTGGAGGAGTCCTGCCGCCAGGCGCAGCAGTGGCTCACCGAGTTCCCCGACACCGAGACCTTCGTGAGCGTCAACCTGGCTGCCCGCCAGATCTGGGACTCCGACGTCGTCGCCGACGTCGGCCGGGCCCTCGAACGCACCGGACTGCCGGCCCGGCTGCTCCAGTTGGAGATCACCGAGAGTGCCCTGCTCGGCCCCGGCGGGCGCCCCCTGCAGGCCCTGCAGGCGCTCGCCGACATGGGCGTGCGGATCGCCATCGACGACTTCGGCACGGGCTACTCCAACCTGGCCTACCTCTCCCGGCTGCCGGTGCACGTCCTCAAGCTCGACGGCACCTTCATCGAGGGCTTCCGCGACCCGGCCCCCGCGGACCCGGCGGACCGCCGCGGCCGCCCCGAGCTCGGTACCCGGCGCAGCGACGCCGACGAGCAGATCGTCGGCGCGATGGTGCAGCTCGCCCACACCCTCGGTCTGACCGTCACGGCCGAGGGCATCGAGAGCGCCGCCCAGGCCGAACGCCTGCGGCTCACCGGCTGCGACACCGCCCAGGGCTGGTACTTCGCCCGGCCGGGCGAGGCGGCGCTCGTCGCGGCCATACTCCGCGAGGGCCGCCCCGCCCTCGACGGGCGGTAGGCGCGTCGCTCGGGCGCCCCCGGCGGCGCCGACGGGGAGTCGGCGGGGGCAGGTAGCGGCGCGCCGGAGGGTGGTCAGGCGGCGGCGGTCGGGCGGTGACCGTCAGGCGGTGGCGTCAGGCGGTGGCGTCAGGCGGTGGCCGTCAGACCGTAGGCCTCGGCGATCAGGCCGTAGGAGCGGAGACGGGCCTCGTGGCCGTGGATGTGCGAGGTGACCATCAGCTCGTCCACTCCGGTGCGCTTGCGCAGCGCCTCCAAGCCGTCCGCGACCCGGCCCGGGTCGCCGAGGACGACGTTGTCGAGCCAACTGTCGATGAAGTCCGCCTCCGCCGGGCTGTACGGGTACTGCTCGGCCTCCTCCGGGGTGGGGATCGGGCCGGGGTCGCCACGCCGCAGCCGGAGCATGCCGAGGGCTGCGGACCTGGCCAGGCGGCGGGCCGAGGGCTCGTCGTCGGCGGCGACGGCGCTCACGCCGATCAGTGCGTACGGCTCGGCGAGCACGGCGGACGGGCGGAAGGACGACCGGTAGAGGTCCAGGGCCGGGAGGGTGTTGGCGCTGCTGAAGTGGTGGGCGAAGGCGAACGGGAGACCGAGGCGGCCCGCCAGTCGGGCGCTGAACCCGGAGGAGCCCAGCAGCCAGATCGGCGGACGGCCCTTCCCCTGGGGAACGGCGGTCAGCCGCTCGTACGGGTGGCCGGCGGGGAAGTCGCCGTCGAGGAAGTGGGTCAGCTCGGCGAGCTGCTGCGGGAAGTCGTCCGCGCCCTCGGCGAGGCCGCGGCGCAGCGCACGGGCGGTGGCCGGGTCGGTGCCGGGGGCGCGTCCGAGCCCGAGGTCGATCCGGCCGGGGTGCAGGGCCTCCAGCAGGCCGAATTGCTCGGCGACGGCCAGCGGGGCGTGGTTGGGGAGCATCACACCGCCGGAACCGAGCCGGAGCGTCGTGGTGTTGGCGCCGAGGTGGGCGAGCAGGACGGCCGGGGTCGAGCTGGCCACCCCGGGCATGCCGTGGTGCTCGGCCACCCAGAAGCGGTGGTAGCCCCACTGCTCGGCCTTGCGGGCCAGCCCGGTGGTGGCCGCCAGGGCTTCGGCGGGCGTGTAGCCGACGCCGACGGTGGCCAGGTCCAGGATCGAGAGCGGGGCGGGTGCCGTACCGCGGGCGGCGCCCCGGATCGCCGCGCCGGGCGTCAGCCGGGTCCCGTGCTCCTGCTGGTCCTCGGTGGTCATGCCGTCCGCCCTCCTGGCTGTCCTGGTGCCGGCCTTCCTGGGGCCGGCCTGAGTCGGCGACCGTGCGGGTCTCGGGGGGCCCGGCGGTCGCTGCTGCCGACCGGGGTCAACCACGGTCGGGAGCTCGCTGTTCCCGCGCCCGGGGTGCCGTTCGGCCCTGCTCCGGCTCCGTTCTCGGCCGTTCTGCACGGTGCCGCCGAGCCGGCCCCGGGCTGACGGAGAGCCAGCGGGCGGACACGGTTGGCGACTTCACGCCAGCGCCGGAAGTCGCCAGCGCCAGGGCTCGCGGCGGGGGCCCGGCGTCCGGCAGTCTGGTGATCAGGAGCGGGTCGCCGGATGGGCCCCCGCACTCCACCTGCAAGATCGTCGGGCTGGACCAGCCTCGGACGATCACTGCGAGCCCTCGGTGCGGCACCCCGCCCCGGGGGCTCGTTCGGTTTCCGGCGCCCCTGCGCCACCGCCGGCGAGTCCGTCCCCGCCGGTCCGGGCGGGCGGCCCCGCCGCCCGGTGGGCGGCCGGAACCGCTGGCCGTGATCTACGGCATACCGGGGTGCTTCATGGCATGAAAAGTCGAGGCGCTAGCGTTGAGGCCTACAGCCACCTGCTCGCTCGGGCGGCGTGGAGGGAGTAAGGGCCTTGAACTTCATGGCGGCGATCGGATCCTCGTGGATCTGCGCCCTGGCTCTGTTCGCCGTACTCGGAGACGCCCTCCTCCCCTTCATCCCCAGCGGAACGCTGGTCATCCTGGCCGTGCTCAAGACGGCACAGGTCAACGGTGCCCCGCTGCTACTGGGCCTCGGTGTGGCGGTGGCCTCCTTCCTGGGCGATCTCCTCCTTCTCCACCTGGCCCGGCGCGGCGCCCCGCTGCTGAACCGCCGGCTCGCCCGGCGCCCCAAACTGGCGGCCAGCGTGACCCGGGTCCAACAGGCCCTGGTCGAACGGCCGCACGGCGCGGCCGCGGCGATGGTGGTGATCGCGAGGTTCGTCCCGGCCGGGCGGACCGTCCTGGACCTGGCCATCGGCCACTCCCCCGCCCATCCGCACCGCTTCCTGCACTGGTCGGCGCTGGCGGCGCTGGTCTGGGCCGCCTACATCGTGACGCTGGGCTGGCTGAACAGCCACTGGTTCAACACCGCCTGGCTGAGCCTCGCGGTCTCCTGCGCAGCGGCCACCGCCATCAGTACGGCGATCGCGCGCATGGTGCGGCGGCACCGTCGGCTCGCCGCGCTCTGACCGGACCTTCCCGGCCGTCCTTCCCGACCGGCGTCCTCCGACCGCTCCGCGCTGCCGCTGCCCCTGACCCCTGTTCGTACGGCCGGGCCCAGTAAGGGGCAAAAGTTTTCCCAAGAGGGCGATCAACCGGGCCGAACCCTGACGAACTGCGGCTGGGGCCGGACCGACCGGCGGTACCGTACAGCGCGGGCCGCGAGGGATCCGAAGCGTCACAGCACGGCAACAGACGAGGGATACCTGCAGCCCAGCCGGGGGTGCCTGGCGTGTTGAGAGTCGTCGGAGCTCGGCGGCCTTGGTGGCCGCCATGGCGACATGACATGCTAACGGCGGAATAATCATCAATTGCCCGATTTGACCGGTGCGGCCGCGGGCCGTCCTCACCACCGGCATCGGCACCCAGGGGAGACCATGACCAGCATCTCGCGCAGGACTGTGCTCAGTGCGACCGCTGCGACCGCGGCCCTCGGCGCGGTCGCAGCCTGCTCCAGCGGCGGTTCCGGTTCGAGCCAGGACTCCACCCCTGCGGGTTCCGGCGGCGGCAGCAGCGCCCCCCAGACCGGCACCGGCGACCCGACCCAGGCGGTGGTGCCCAAGGGCACCCCGATCGGCGACGGCTCCAACGCGGACACCGGGCCGCAGCCGAACCAGCCCAAGCCCGAGAAGCTCAAGCCGGGCGAGCGGCCGCCGCAGTTCGTGGTGTTCTCCTGGGACGGGGCCGGCGGCACCGAGGACGGCCAGTTCCCCCGCTTCCTGAAGCTGGCGGAGCAGTACAAGGCCACGATGACCTTCTTCCTCTCCGGCATATACGCCCTTCCCAAGGGCAAGGCCGACCTGTACCACCCGCCGAAGCACTCGGTCGGCGCCTCCGACATCCCGTACCTGTCGGACGGTGCGGTCAAGAGCACGCTCAAGCTCATCAGCCAGGCCTGGCTCGCCGGTCACGAGATCGGCACCCACTTCAACGGGCACTTCTGCTCCAGCCGACCGGACAAGAACGGGGTCAACATGTGGACCCCGGAGGACTGGCAGAGCGAGATCGACCAGGCGATCGGCTTCGTCACCCAGTGGCGGACCAACACCGGCTTCACCGACGTCGACCCGCTCCCCTTCGACTACAAGAAGGAGCTCATCGGCGGCCGCACCCCCTGCCTGGAGGGACAGAAGGCGCTGCTGCCGACCATCGCCAAGCTCGGCTGGAAGTACGACGCCAGCTCCTCGGGCGGGCTCCAGATATGGCCGCAGAAGGTGCAGGACGGCAAGGTCTGGGACTTCCCGCTGCAGTCCATACCGTTCCCCGGGCACACCTTCCAGGTCCTGTCGATGGACTACAACATCCTGGCCAACCAGTCCAACGGCAGCACCAAGGGCGACCCGGCCAAGTACAACGACTGGCGCACCCAGGCCACCGACTCCTACCTGGCGGGCTTCGACCGCGCGTACAACAGCAACCGCGCACCGTTCTTCATCGGCAACCACTTCGAGCAGTGGAACGGCGGCATATACATGGACGCCGTCGAGCAGACGCTCAAGACCATCGCCGGCAAGCCCGAGGTGCGGCTGGTCTCCTTCCGGCAGCTGGTCGAGTGGCTGGAGGTGCAGGACCAGTCCACCCTGCGCAAGCTGCGCTCGCTCAACGTCGGCCAGGCGCCGACGGGCGGCTGGGAGAGCTTCCTCGGCACCGCGGGCTGACCCGCCGGCCGCTGCCGGCCCGGGCCTCCCTGCCCCCGCGGGCAGGGGTGGCTACCCCGCGGCGGGGGTGTCCGCGAGCAGGCTGCGGACGATGCGGTCGGCCCCCGCCTCGTTCCAGAGGATCGAGTAGTGGTTGGTGCCCGGCACCGGTGAGGCCGGGACCCGTTCCGGGTCCAGCCCGGCCAGCCCGATCCGCTGGTGGTCGTAGAGGCCCTGCGGTTCGTCGAACAGTCCGCGCTCGGCCCACAACAGCTCGGCGGGGCAGGTCAGCCGGTGCACGGCGGCCGCCGCCTCCCGGTCCAGGAGGACCTGGGCACCATCGATCCGGACGGCCTCCGGCACGCAGGAGGAGCGCAGTTCGGGTGCCTCTCCGACGAGGTCGCGCTGGGTGTGGGCGTCGATCCCGTCGGTCCACGCGGCTCCGACGGCCGGGTGCCGCTGCCAGAACGCCCGGTAGGCCTCGCGGTCCGGGAAGGTCATGGACAGCCGGGCCACCGCGGGCCCCAGCACCGCGGCCAGGGCGTCCTCCTCGCGGACGCCCGCCGGCAGCGGGAAGGTCAGCGCACCGTCCACCAGCAGGACTCGGCGGACGAGTCCGGGGTGCCGGAGGGCGGCCAGGGCAGCGATCCAGGCCCCCATCGAGTGGCCGACGACCACCGCGGGCCCCGAACCGAGGGCGGCGATCAGCGCGGCCACGTCATCGGCGTGCCGGACCAGCCCGTACGGCCCGGCGACCGAGCGGCTGGCACCGCGGCCCCGCAGGTCGGGCGCGAGCAGGGTGACCCGTCCGGCGAGCCGGTGGGCGACCTCGTACCAGGCGAGGCTGTTGGCGGTGATGCCGTGCACCGCCACGACCGTCGGCGCCCCGGGCTCCTCGGCGGGCCAGCGCAGGACGGCCAGGTCCCCGCCGGGCACGGGGACGGTCAACTCCTCGGGGTTCAGGGGGGACTGGCTCACGCGGGGGTACCTCCGGTGGGGCGGGCGGTGCGGACGGCGGTGGTGCGGGCCGAGCGGGCGGATCGGGCGGCGCGGATGCGGGCGGGCAGACCGGCCAGGCCGCCGGGCAGCAGGTAGACCACGGCGACGAACAAGGCGCCCAGCAGGAAGAGGGGTTGGGAGAGCGGCACGCGCAGCGCCGCGGGCAGGTCGGCGACGGCCGTCGAGTTGGCGAGGTCGCCGAGCCGGTGGCTCGCCCACGTGTACAGGACGCCGCCGAGCAACGGCCCCCAGCGGGTGCCGGATCCGCCGAGGACGACCATCACCAGGAGGGCGAGCGTGGCGTCCGAGGTGGCGGCCTGCGGGGTGGCACCACCGGTCAGCAGCAGGTAGACCACCCCGCCCAGGCCGGCGAGGGTGCCGGCCAGCACGAAGGCGACCA
Organism: Streptomyces sp. 1114.5; assembly: GCF_003635085.1. Classification (NCBI taxonomy): domain Bacteria; kingdom Bacillati; phylum Actinomycetota; class Actinomycetes; order Kitasatosporales; family Streptomycetaceae; genus Streptomyces; species Streptomyces sp. 1114.5. The sequence continues at coordinate 2,445,033 of NZ_RBXE01000001.1, read as the reverse complement.
ACTTGTAGCCGTAGGGCCGCAGTCCGAGCACCTCGACCCGGCGCTCGTTCTCCCTGATGCCCTCCCAGACGCGGCCGATCGGCGAGTTGACGGCCCAGTGGACCGCGGCGAGCGTCAGCACCAGGTAGCCGACGGCGATCCAGTAGAGGTTGGCGGTGTTCTCGATCCCGAGCAGGCCGGAGGGCAGCAGGTCGGCCGGGGCCGAGCGGCCCTCCTCGCCGCCGGTGACGCCACCGGGGTTGCGCTGGACAAGGATCGAGCCGGCCTGGGCGAAGGCGAGGGTGACCATGGAGAAGCCGATGCCGGTGACGCGCAGGCTGACCGAGCCGAGCAGGAGGGCCAGCAGCACGGTGCAGGCGACGCCGAACACCGCGGCGGCGGCGAAGGGCAGTTGCAGCTCCAGCATGCCGAGGTCGGTGGCGTAGAGGCCGGTCGCGAAGTAGAGCGCGTGGCCGAAGGAGAGCAGTCCGGTACGGCCGAGCAGGAGGTCGTAGCCGGTGGCGAGGGCCCCGTAGAGCAGGCACAGGGCGAGGAGTTGGAGGCTTCCGGGGCTGCCGAGCGGGCCGTCGAGCAGTCCCGGGAGGGGAAGCGCACTGTATGGGGCGACAAGGAGCGTGATCAGCAGAGCGATCGGCCACCAGCGTAGCGCTCCGTGCAGCACTGTCCAGCGATTAGTGACTGAATCACCTGTTCGAGGGATGGCGCCGGACTCGCGAGTGTGTTCACATGGGGTCTCGGCAAGGCTGGTGTCAGTCCCCCTTGCCACAGTGACGGTGTCGGCGGAGCTGGTGTCAGTCCCCTCTGCTGATATGGCGGTCACGGCAGGGCTGGTGTCAGTCCCCCCTGCCGAGGTGGCGGCGCTGCGGCGGACCGCGGGGCCACCGGTGCTCGTGATCGGACGTTCGGCGTTCACGCGAGCCTCCCGGTGAGTCCACGGGGTCGGACCAGAAGCAGCACGGCGAGCAGGACGACGACCGAGAGGTCGCCGAGCCCGGCGCCGGTGTAGTAGTTGGCGAACTGCTGGACGAGGCCGACGCCCACCGAGGCGGCGGCGGCCCCGGTCACGGACCCCATGCCGCCCATCACCACGACGACGAAGGCGAAGATGAGCAGGCCGGTCCCCTGGCCGGGATTGACCGAACCGAAGTAGAGGCCGCCGAGGGCACCGCCGAGCGCGGCGGCCGCCCCGCCGATGGCGAAGACGAGGGTGAACGCCTTCCGGACGTCGATGCCGAGCGCGGTGACCATCGCCCGGTCCTCGACGCCGGCCCGGACGATCAGCCCGTAGCGGGTACGGGCGAGGAACAACCGAAGAGTGAGCAGCAACAGCGCAGCGGCGGCCACCAGGACGAAGCGGTTGACCGGGACGGTCGCACCGAGCACGTGCCAGGTGCCGGACAGCAGGGCCGGCTGGGGGAAGGGGCGGGCGTCCGCGCCCCAGATCCCCATGAGCAGGGCGGGCACGGCGAGTCCGACCCCGACGGTGGCGAGGATCTGGTCGCGCGGGCGGCTGTAGAGCGGCCGGATCACGAAGAGCTCCAGCAGGACGGCGGCGGCCGTCCCGACCAGGGTGCCGAAGGGCACCGCGAGCCAGAAGGAGAGGCCGGCCTCGGTGCCGGCCCACCAGGTGGCGTACGCGCCGATGGAGAGCAGGGCGCCGTGCGCGAAGTTGAGCACGTCCATCAGGCCGAAGATCAACGACAGACCGGAGGCGACCAGGAAGTACAGCGCACCGAGACCGAGTCCGGTACAGGAAAGGAGAACGAGGGTGTCCATCAGGGCTTCACCTCCGCGGTGATGACAGGGGCAGCCGGGGAGGCTGCGGGCCGGGACTCGCCGGCGAGCGGGCGACGGGAGCCGACGCCGAGCAGGCGGCGGGCGGCCTCCTCGTCGGCCAACAGCTCGGCAGTGTGGCCGCGGTGGGCGGTGCGGCCGTCGGCCAGGACGGCGCAGGTGCCGGCCAGTCGGCGGACCAGGGCGAGGTTCTGCTCGACCAGGAGGACGGGCACGGCCTCCGCGGCGCGGGCCAGCACCTCGGCCACCTCGGCCACGATCCTCGGGGCCAGACCCTTGGTGGGCTCGTCGGCGATGATCAACCGGTTGCGGTTGAGCAGCGTCCGGCCGATCGCCACCATCTGCTGCTGGCCACCGGAGAGTGTCCCGGCCAACTGCCCGGCCCGCTGCTTCAGTTCGGGGAAGAGCTCGTGCACGAGCGGATAGTCCGGCTCGACGGCTCCGGCCCCGCCCTGGGTGCCGCGCTCGGCGAGGCGGAGGTTCTCGGCGACCGTCAGGCCCGCGAAGATCCCCCGGTCCTCGGGCGCGTACCCGATGCCATGACGAACGACCAGATACGTGGGAAGGGAGGAGAGTTCGGCGCCGGCGAAACAGATCCTGCCAGTGCGCGGAACCAGGCCCATCAGGGCCTTGACGGTGGTGGTCTTGCCCGCACCGTTGCGGCCGAGGAGCGCGGTGACCCCGACGGGGGCCACGTCGAGGTCGACGCCGTGCAGGATGTGCAGCCCGTCGATGACGACCCGCAGATCGCGGACGGAGAGGAGGGGTTCGGTAGCGGAGGAGGGCACGGAGAACGGTACGGAGGATGAGTCGGAGGACGACGAGGAGAGCGGAGAGGAGGTCACAGCGCCTCACCCAGGTAGGCCTGTTGCACGGTCGGGTCGGCCATCACGGCCTCGGGGGTGTCCAGGGCGAGCAGGGTGCCGTGGTGCATCACCGCGAGTCGGTCGGCCAGACCGAGCAGGACGTCCATGTGGTGCTCGACCATCAGGACGGTCCGGCCCAGGTCGCGGTGCACGGAGCGGATCAGCTCGGTGAGGGCGGGCACCTCCTCCGCGCCGACGCCCGCCATCGGCTCGTCCAGCAGGATCACCCGCGGATCGGAGACCAGCAGGACGGCCAGCTCCAGCTTGCGCTTCTCTCCGTGCGAGAGAGTGCCGGCCAAGGTGTCCGCGCGGTGGGTGAGTTCGGTGCGGTGCAGGGTGTCGGCCAGCTGGTCCTCGTAGTGGTCGGCGCGACGCCAGAGCCGGTACGAGGCGCGGGGCCCGGCCGCCGCCTGGGCGGCCAGGCGGACATGGTCGGCGACCGTCATCCCTGGCCAGAGTGAGGAGGTCTGAAAGGTGCGGCCGAGGCCCCGGCGGGCCCGGGCGTGCACGGTCTCGGCGGTGACGTCCGCACCATCGAGGTGGAGGCTGCCGTGCGTCGCCGGGTGGATGCCGGAGACCAGGTTGAAGAGGGAGGTCTTGCCGGCGCCGTTGGGCCCGATGAAGGCGATGAACTCGCCTTCGCCGACGGAGAAGGAGACGTCCTCGACGATCGGCACACCACGGACGGACCAGCCGAGCCCGTCCAGGCGCAGCACCGGGGAGGAGGAACGCACCGACGACGCCGAGGGTGTGGAGGCAGTACCGGCGGAGGGCGTACGGGCGGAGGCAGAACGAGAGGAGGACGTACGGGCGGGCACCGGGATCAGCCCGCCATCGGGGTGACCGGAGGGGCCACCTCGTCCGCGGTCAGGGTCTTCTCCACCTTGGGCTTGGCAGCGGCTCCAGTGCCGGTCAGCCGGACCTGGAACATCGGCTGGAGGAGGGCGTGGTCCTCGGCTCGTACCGTGGTCTTCCCCTTCACCCCGTCGAAGCTCCAGCCCTCCAGCGCCTTGACCAGCGCCGAAGTGTCGTCGGCAGAGCCGTGGTTGGCCTCGACGGCGTGCACGATCAGCTGCGCGGCGGTGAACCCGTCGGGCGTGAAGATGTCGCTCTTCCCGCCGGCGGCGGTGACGGCCTCGTCCATGGCCTTCTCCACCGGGGTGCCGGCGGCGCCGCCGAAGTAGTGGTTCAGGAAGGAGATCTTCTCGCCGGCCGGGCCGAACAGCGGGTAGGAGGCGGCCAGGTCGAGGCCGGTGACGACCTTGGTATCGGTGAACACGTCCTGCTGGTTGAGCGCCGTCCACAGGGCCGAGGCGGTGTCGCCGGCCCAGGCGACGAACAGCAGGTCGGGTCTGGCGGTCTTGGCCTGGGTGGCGAAGGGGGTGAGGTCGGTGGCGCTCGGCGGGGCGAGCACCTGCTCGACGGTCGCCCCTTCGGCGCCGAGCACGGCCTTCACGGCGGCCACATTGGCCTGCCCGAAGGCGTTGTCCTGTGCGAGCACGGTGACCTTCTTGCCCTTGGCGTCACCGACGAACGAGGCCGCGGTCCTGATGTCCTGGTAGGACTGGCGGCCGGAACGGAAGGTGTACGTGTTCAGACCGGTGACCTTGTCGGCGGCGGCCGGGCCGCTGATGAAGAGCACCTTGTTCTGGGCCGCGATCGGGCCGACCTGGAGGGCGACGCCGGAGGCGGTGGAGCCGGCCAGCACCTTGTAGCCCTTGCCGATCAGGTCCTTGGCGGCGGACACCGCCTTGGCCGGGTCGCCCGCGTCGTCCTGCTCCTCGAACTCGATCCTGTGCCCGTCCACCGCGCCGGTGCCCTTGGTCGCGTAGCCCAGGCCGGCCTTGAAACCGTCCAGGTACTGCTTGCCGTAGGCGGCCAACGGTCCGGTCTTGGAGTAGACCAGGCCGACCTTGATCGGGCCCTTGGCTCCGCCGTCCGCAGCGCTCGTCCCGGCGGTGCCGGCCTTGGCGCAGCCTGCGGCGAGCAGGACGCACGCCGCGAGGGCGGCGAGCCTCCGGGCCGGGCCGCCGCCGGCCTGGGGCCCGCCCGGGCGGTCGCCGGAGGCGGTCCTGGTGGGGACTGTCGAGCTGCGCATGGTGACCGACTCCTGAGGTCCGGCGGGGTGGATGCCGGAACCGTAGGTGTGCGGTGGGAAGGGCGACATGTGCCCGGGCGACGTATCAGCCCGGCGGGATGTGGCTGCGGTCGACATACCGCCGACCCGGAGCCGTCCTCCGGGTGCCCGGGTGTGGTGCACCGACACGGGTCATCGCGCACCCATGGAGCCGGCCGCCATGGCTGCGAGGGCCCGCGCCCGGTGACGGTTGGGGGACACCCCTCCCCTCTGCCCCTCCCTCCCACTCCTCATGAGGTGATCCCTTGGACAAGGTCCTGAACTCCCCCGCCGACGCCGTCGGGGACATCCCCGACGGTGCGGTGCTGGCCGTCGGCGGCTTCGGGCTCTGCGGCATCCCGAGCACACTGATCGGTGCGCTGGTGGACGCCGGCGTCACCGGGCTGCGCGTGGTCTCGAACAACTGCGGGGTGGACGACTGGGGGCTGGGCCTGCTGCTGCGGGCGGGCCGGATCGCCCGGATGACCTCCTCCTACGTCGGGGAGAACAAGGAGTTCGCCCGGCAGTACCTCTCCGGCGAGCTGGAGGTGGAGCTGACCCCGCAGGGCACGCTGGCCGAGCGGCTGCGGGCGGGCGGCGCCGGCATCCCGGCGTTCTTCACCCCGGCCGGGGTCGGCACCCAGGTCGAGGAGGGCGGGCTGCCCTGGCGCCACGCGGCGGACGGCTCGGTGGCCCTGGCCTCGCCGCCCAAGGAGGTGCGGGAGTTCGGCGGTCGGCGGTACCTCATGGAGGAGGCGATCACGGCCGACTTCGCGCTGGTCCGGGCCGAGGTGGCGGACCGGCACGGCAACTGCGTGTTCCACGCGGCCGCCCGCAACTTCAACCCGCTCTGCGCGGCGGCGGGCCGGGTCACCCTGGTCGAGGCGGACCGGATCGTCGAACCGGGTGGGATCGCCCCGGACGCCGTGCACCTGCCCGGGGTGTACGTCGACCGGGTGGTGGCCGCCGACCCCGGAGACCGCCGCATCGAGCGCCGGACCGTCCGACCCGCACGCCAGGAGGCCTGAGCCGATGTCCACTCCGAGCAGCGCCCGTACCCTGCACGACACCAGCACCGCACCCGGCGCCACCGCCGTCCCTGCCCTCGCTCCCGCCCGCGCCTCCGCCTCCGCCTCCGCCTCCGCCGCCCCTTCCCCCAGCCCAGGTCTCGACCCGCGCAACTTCCTGGCCGCCCGCGCCGCACGGGAGTTGCTCGACGGGCAGTACGTGAACCTGGGGATCGGCCTGCCCACCCTGATCCCCGACCACCTCCCGCCGGGTGTCGAGGTGGTGCTGCACTCGGAGAACGGCGTCCTCGGTGTCGGCCCGTACCCGGAAGAGGGCGCCGAGCACGCCGACCTGATCAACGCCGGGAAGGAGACGGTGACGGTCGCCCCCGGTGCCTCCTACTTCGACTCGGCCTTCTCCTTCGGCATGGTCCGGTCCGGTCGGATCGACGTCTCCGTGCTCGGCGCGATGCAGGTGTCGGCCGAGGGGGACCTCGCGAACTGGATGATCCCCGGCAAGATGGTCAAGGGCATGGGCGGCGCGATGGACCTGGTGCACGGGGCCCGTCGGCTGATCGTCGTGATGGAGCACACCGCCCGGGACGGCTCACCGAAGATCGTCGAGCAGCTGTCCCTTCCCGCGACGGGACGCGGAGTTGTGGACCGGATCGTCACCGAGTTGGCGGTGATCGACGTGACACCGGAAGGACTGCGCCTGGTGGAGACGGCGCCGGGTGTGGGGTTCGCCGAGGTCCGGGCGGCGACCGGCGCCACCCTCCTCCCTCCGGCGTGACCACGTCGGCGACGGAAGACGTGGGCGGAAAGCGTGGACGGCACGCGTGGACGGAAAGCGTGGACCGTACGCGCGGACAGAACTCGCGGAGGGAAGTCGCGGTGGGAACTCGCGGACAGAACTCGTGAAGGGACTTCGCCTCGCTATCACCTCCGGGCGACAGAATGGCCTGGAACGGCAGGAACTTCATGCCTGAGTGGTGATCATTTCTCGGAACGGTTGCGATCACCGTGACGCTCCGGGAGAGTTGAACACGTCGAGGATCCGAGCGCTCGGAGGGGAAGCCGGGACATCCGCCGGGATCCCGCATTCGAAGTCACCGTGCAGGCGCATAACTGAACCAGTCGCACACGTCATGTGCCGAATAGTCACAGCCCGGTGAACTGCCCGAATGGCCGCAGTTCACCGGGCTGTGTTTCTGCCTGGACGGTGGCTCCGCGACGAGGCCGAGCAGCGAAGCAAGGCGCGAAGACTCCGGGGGAGCAATCAATGACCACGCCGTTCTCGCGACGGAAGGACGTCGGGACGGCCCGCAGGCGAGGGGCCGGGCACCTGGACGAGGGCGCCCTGGGTTCCTTATCCGTGCCCGAAGCCCCGTACGACTACGGCCACTTCAGCCGTCTCGCCGGGCCGGCCCACGATCCGGACGAGGACGACGACCTCGGCGGCGGCGTCTACCGGCCGGAACCGGCGGCCCACGCGATACCCGCGTCACCGCCCACACCCGCGTCACCGCCCACACCCGCGCCACCGCCCGTACCCCCGACGGCCCCCTACCGCGTCCGGTACCGCAGTCTGCTGCGCCGCGAGCCGCACCGGATCCGCGCCGCCCTGCTGCTGACGGCGGCGCCCGTGGTGGAGGCCGTGCTGCTGGTCTGGCTGCTGCTGCCGGAGCACTGGCCGGAGCGGCTGGACGAGACGAACCCCCTGGTACTGCTGGGCGACAAGGTGATGATCGGGATCATCGCCGTGGTCGAGCTGTTCCGGCTGGTCAACGTGGTCTCCAACACCCACGCCACCCTGGTCGCCCGCGATCCGGTACCGGTGACGCCGGAGCCGGGCACCCGGGTCGCGTTCCTCACCACCTGCGTGCCGGGCAAGGAGCCGCCGGAGATGGTCCGGGCCACGCTGGTCGCGGCCCGTGCGGTGCGGCACGAAGGGCCGTACGAGGTCTGGCTGCTGGACGAGGGAAACGATCCTGCAATGCAGGAGCTCTGCGCCGAGCTGGGCGTCCGCCACTTCAGCCGCGCCGGCCGCCCGCACTGGAACCGCCCGAAGGGCAGGTTCCGCGCCAGGAGCAAGCACGGCAACTACAACGCCTGGCTCCAGGCGCACGGCGACGACTACGACTTCTGGGTGTCCGTCGACACCGACCACGTCCCGCTGCCCGACTTCTGCGAGCGGATGCTCGGCTACTTCCGCGATCCCGACGTGGCATTCGTGGTCGGCCCCCAGGTGTACGGGAACTACCGCAGCTCGGGTTCGGCCGTCACCAAATTCTCCGAGAGCCAGCAGTACCTCTTCCACGCCCTCATCCAACGCGCCGGAAACCGTTACGGCGCGCCCATGTTCGTCGGCACCAACAACGCGGTCAGAATCCGCGCGCTCCAGTCGATCGGCGGGTTGTACGACTCCATCACGGAGGATATGGCGACCGGCCTGGAGTTCCACCGGAGCCGAAACCCGGAGACCGGAGAGCGCTGGAAGTCCGTGTACACCCCGGACGTGCTGGCGGTCGGCGAAGGACCCTCCTCCTGGACCGACTTCTTCTCCCAGCAACTGCGCTGGAGCCGGGGTACCTACGAGACCCTGCTGACCCAGTACTGGCGGGTGTTCTGGCAGCTCTCGCCGGGCCGGCTGCTCAACTACTCCCTGATGGTGGGCTTCTACCCGATGGCCGCGCTGACCTGGCTGCTCGGCGGCCTGTCCAGCGTGCTCTACCTGGGCTTCGGAGCCTCCGGCGTGCACGTCTCCTCCGAGCTCTGGATGATGCTCTACAGCGACGCCGCCGCGCTCCAACTGCTGCTCTACACCTGGAACCGCAAACACAACGTGAGCCCGCACGAGCCGGCCGGCTCCTCGGGGGTGGCCGGCATGATGATGTCGGCTCTGTGCGGCCCGATCTACGCGGCCTCGCTGCTGCAGGCGCTGGTCCGCCGCCGCAGCCGCTTCGAGGTGACGCCCAAGGGGCGCTCGGCCAGCACCGACCGCCTCGGCACCTTCCGCTACCACCTCTTCTGGACGCTGGTGTTCGGCGGCGCGATCGCCGCGTCCTTCGTCACCGGCTACGACCACGTCGCGATGCGCACCTGGGCCGGGATCGCCCTGGCGCTGACCCTCCTGCCGGTGCTGATCCTGGCCGGCGACGCCGTCCGCCGCCTCCGCACCCGCCCCACCGCGACCCTCACCGTCACCGGCGGCCCGGCTGCGACCCCGAAGGTCGTCCTGGAGAAGCGCCGCCCCCGCCACGCCCGCGACCCACGCGCAGCCCAGCACGACCATCCGACGCAGCACGGCCGGCCAATGCGGCACGACCATCCGACGCAGCACGGCCAGCCCGCGCACCCCGCCCATCCGACGCAGCACACCCGGGCCGAGAGCGGCACCCCCATCCACTGAGACTGAGGGAGCAACCACCGTGAGGATCCGCCAGACCGGCCGCACCAAGCGCTTCGCCCTCGGCAGCACCGTCGCGCTGACGGTGGCCGGGATGAACGCACCGGCCGTCCTCGGCTTCGCGTCCCAGCAGTACCACCACTACGTGATCAACCGTCCCGAGTACAAGGCGCAGTACGGCCACTGGCAGACCCTGGCGCTGCCCGCCGAGTTCCGGGTCAACGCCGTGCACGCCACCCTGCTGCGCACCGGCAAGGTCCTGATCGTGGCCGGCTCCGGCAACGACGAGAAGCAGTTCGGCGCGGGCACCTTCAAGAGCCTGCTCTGGGACCCGGCGAGGAACGGCTACAAGCTGATACCGACCCCGGCCGACATGTTCTGCGGCGGCCACGCCTCGCTGCCGGACGGCCGGGTGCTGGTGGCCGGCGGCACCCAGCGGTACGAGAAGCTGGCCGGCGCGGTGAAGAAGGCGGCCGGCGTCATGCGGGTGCGCAACGAGAGCCCGGAGCGCGACCGGACCTTCCCCAAGGGCACCGTCTTCGTCGCCCCGAACGGCCGCGAGTACGCCACCACCGGCCCGGTGACCGTCCCGGCCGCGACCAAGAGCGGCTCCGGCCGGCAGACCGTCGTCACCGCCGGCGAGCAGCACGTGTTCGTGGAGGCGGTCGGCACCGGCCCCGACTACGTGGCGGGATCCCCGGCCCAGTACCGGATCAAGGGCCTGACCGGCACCGACGCCCACAACCTCTACGGGCAGAGCGACAAGCTGACCCTGGACAAGCAGGAGTACCAGGGCATCCGCTCCGCCTTCGAGTTCAACCCGGACACCGAACTGTACGAGCCGGTCACCGACATGGCCCACGCCCGCTGGTACCCGACGCTGACCGGGCTGGGCGACGGCCGGGTGGTCACCGTCTCCGGGCTGGACGACACCGGGGAGATCCTCAACGGCAACGACAACGAGATCTACGACCCGAAGAGCAGGACCTGGTCCAGGGCGCCGGAGCGCTACTTCCCGACCTACCCGTCGATCTTCCTGACCGCCTCCGGCAAGCTCTTCTACTCCGCGTCCAACGCCGGTTACGGGCCCGCCGACAAGGGTCGCGAGGCCGGCGTCTGGGACCTGTCGACCAACGCCTTCCAGGCCGTCCCCGGCCTGCGCGACCCGGGCCTGACCGAGACCTCCTCCTCGGTGCTGCTGCCGCCCGCGCAGGCGCAGAAGGTGATGGTGCTGGGCGGCGGCGGGGTCGGCGAGTCACCGCTGTCCACGGCCCGCACCGACATCGTCGACCTCTCCGCCGTCAAGCCCGCCTTCACCCCGGGCCCGGACCTGCCGGCCGGCGGCACCCGCTACCTCAACAGCGTGATCCTCCCGGACGACACCGTCCTCACCACCGGCGGCTCCAGCGGCTACCGCGGCCGCGGCGACAGCGACCTGCTCAAGGCGCAGGTGTACCACCCGGATTCCAACAGCTTCAGCACCGCCGCCGAGCCGACCGTCGGCCGCAACTACCACTCGGAGGCCCTGCTGCTGCCGGACGGCAGGGTCGCCGTGCTCGGCTCCAACCCGCTCTTCGCGGACAAGGCCGAGACCCAGCCGGGCGGCTTCGAGCAGCGCATCGAGATCTACAGCCCGCCGTACCTGTACCACGGCGACCGCCCGCAGGTCGGCTCCGCACCGTCGACGGCGAAGCTCGGCGGCACCCTCGCCGTCGGCACCTCCCGAGCGGACGCGGTGGCCACCGCCAAGCTGATCCGGCCGAGTTCGGTCACCCACGTGACGGACGTCGAGCAGCGCTCGGTGGCCCTGGACATCACCGCGCGGACGGCGGACGGCGTCTCGCTCACCCTCCCGAGCAACCCCAACCTGCTGCCGCCGGGCTGGTACATGCTGTTCCTGACGGACGCCGCCGGCACCCCGTCGGTCGCCCGCTGGGTCCAGGTCACGGGGTAGCGCGCCCGCGTCCGACGCCGTCAGCGCGCCGCCTGCGCCAGCCCGAGCGCGTACGGCAGCCAGAACTCGCCCGCCCGGGGCTCGCCGCGGCCGCACTCGCCGTCCGACTCCCCCGGGTTCTTGATCCACAGGTAGGCGTCCACCCCGGGTCGGCCGGTGTCGGCGGTCGGCCGCTCGCCGAGCGCCCGCCCGGGCGGGTTGCACCAGGAGTCGCCGCCCAGCGCGCCGTTGCCGCTGCGGCTGGTGTCGATGACGAAGTTCTTCCCGCCCAGCACCGCCGAGAGCCGGGCGCCGTACGCCGCGTTGCGCTCGGTGTCGTAGAAGTTGGCGACGTTCACCGCGAAGCCGTCCGCCGCGGCGATGCCCGACTTGCGCAGGGCGGCGGCCAGCTCCTGCGGGTCCTGCGCCCAGCCGGGGTTGCCCGCGTCCAGGTAGACCCGGACGTTCGGGCGCTTCTTCAACTCCTGGACGGCGAAGGCCAACAGGCCGTACCGCTCGGCGGCCAGGTCGCCCTTGACCCCGCAGGCGTCCAGGGTGTGCGCGACGGCGTCCGGCTCCAGCACGACCCAGGCCCGGCGGTCGCCGAGGGCCTGCGCGACACCGGTGATCCAGGCCCGGTAGGCGGTCGCGTCGGGGGCACCGCCGGCCGAGTACTGGCCGCAGTCCCGGTGCGGGATGTCGTACGCGACGAACACCGCCGTGCGGCCCGTCTCGGCGGCCCGGCGGCTCACCTGCTCGGCGATCTCCCTGGCGCCGTGCTCGCCGAGCCACTGCGAGGAGGGCTGCGAGGCTATCCGCGCCAGCGTGTCGGCCTCGGCCGTCCGGCCCTGGCCGCGCAGTGCGGCCAGCTGGCGGGCGGCGTTGGTCTGGTCGGAGACGTAGAAGGTCTGCCCGGGGAGCTGGGCGAGGGCGCCGGGAGCGGTGGCACCGGCGGTGGTCGTCGGACCGGCGGAGCCGGTCCTGCCCGGTGCGCCACCGTCCGCGCCACCGTCCGCGGCGCCGGTCGTACCACCGTCCGTACCACCGTCTGCGCCACCGTCCGTGCCGCTGCAGCCGGACCCGGCGAGCAGCACCCCGGCCAGCGCCACCCCCACGGCCCACCGGGACACCCCCGACCCCCGCAACGTCCTCGACCGCCGCAGCCCGTGCACGTACCGCCCCTCCCACGACCGGTCCGGCGACCGGTCGGCACCAGCTAAGCACACCCGGCCCAGGCCGACGGCCGACCGCAGTGAACGCCAAGTGGCCGTGGGCGCACGGGAGATCGAACCCGCCCGGCCCACGGCCACCCGACGATCGGGGCCCCGCCCCGGTGCTCAGGCCTGCTTCAGGTTCGGCACCCGCCAGTCGATCGGCTCGCCGCCGAAGCCGTCCAGCGCCTCGTTGATCTGCGAGAACGGGCGGCTCCCGAAGAACAGCTTCGCGGACAGCGGGGACGGGTGCGCACCCTGCACCACCACGTGCCGGGAGACGTCGATCAGCGGCAGCTTCTTCTTCGCGTAGTTGCCCCACAGCACGAAGACGACCGGCTCCTCGCGGTCGCTCACCGCCTTGATCACCGCGTCGGTGAACTTCTCCCAGCCCTTCGCCTTGTGCGAGTTGGCCTCGTGCGCACGGACCGTGAGCACTGCGTTGAGCAGCAGCACGCCCTGCTCGGCCCAGTGCATCAGGTAGCCGTTGTCCGGAGCCGGGATGCCCAGGTCGGCGTCCAGCTCCTTGAAGATGTTGCGCAGCGAGGGCGGCGTCTTGGTGCCGGGCAGCACCGAGAAGCTCATGCCGTGGGCCTGACCGTTGTCGTGGTACGGGTCCTGGCCGAGCACGAGCACCCGGACCTTCTCGTACGGAGTGGCCTCCAGAGCGGCGAACTCCTGACCGCTCGGCGGGAACACCTCGTGCTCCGCACGCTGGGCCGCCACGAAGGCCTCCAGCTCGGCGAAGTACGGCTTGTCCGTCTCGGCGCTCAGCACCTCGCGCCAGGACCCGGGCAGCTCCAGCCCGCCGCCCGCGCCGGCCCCGACCACGCCCGCCCCGACCGTGTCCGCCTCGACCGTGTCCGTCACGACATCTACCTCCCACACCGCGGCTGCTGTGCCGCACGCCCTCTTTCACCCAGAACGCTACACAGGCCCACCGACAACTCACGCCCCAGGAGCGGTCGGGGGAACACTGGCAGGAACGGGAGCGGCGGCGGCCCGGGAGGTGCGCTCCACCCGGAGGTGCTCCAGCACGTTCAGTGCCACCAGCAGCACCGCCAGTACCACCAGCACCACCAGCGCCGGAAGCCGCACCACGGCCGGCAGCAGCACCAGCGTCACGGCCGCCGCGCCGATCCGGGTCGTCGCGACCTGGCGGAACATCATCCAGCGCGTGTACCCGAAGGTCAGCAGGTACAGCGCGCACCCGCCGTACAGCAGCGCCACCGCGCCCGGGCCGAGCGCCCGCCACGGGTCGGCGACGGTCTCCCCGAAGCCGACCGCCACCCCGATCACGCCGGCGACCAGCGCCAGGTGCCCGTACTGGAAGATCCGCCGGACCACGTCCCGGCGCGAGTCGGCGGTCACCACGGCGTGCCGCATCGCGTCCGCCGCGTACACGAAGTACTGCCACCACAGGCTCGCCGAGATGGTGAACGCAGCTGCCACGGCGGCTAGTTCGGCCGCGTCCAGCCGGGCCGAGGCGGCCGTGCCGCCGATCCCGACGATCGACTCGCCGAGCGCCACCAGCAGGAACAGCGCGAACCGCTCCGGCATGTGCGCCGGGTGGTAGGCGACCTTGGCCAGCCGCCGCCGGAACACCGTCGGCGCGGCCAGGTCGCCGAGGGCGGCCGCCGCCCACAGGGCGAGCCGCGGCCCGTCCGGCAGCAGTCCGCCCGCCACCAGCAGCGGTCCGCTGACCAGCACGCCCACCCCGTACGGGCCGCGCCAGACGCCCGGGATGCGGACCAGCAGGAGCAGCAGTACCACCCGGGCCAGCCAGTACGCGGCGCCGAGCAGCACGCCCCGCCCGCCGTACGCGCCCGGGATCGCCAGGGCCATGAACAGGCCGGCCAGCCCGACCAGCAGGATGCCCAGGCGGTCCCGCGGGTTGTCCACGTCCCGGATGTTGGCCTGCACGGTGGTGCCGACCCAGCACCAGTACACCGGGACGAACACCACCAGCGCCCGGACCAGGCCGGTCGCGTCGTGGTGGTGGTGCAGCAGCCCGGAGACCTGGGTGATGGCGAGGACGAAGACCAGGTCGAAGTACAGCTCCGCCCAGGTGACCCGCTTCTCCCCGACGTCTTCCGCTTCCGCCGGCGTACTCATCCGCCCACGCCTCCCCCGCACCTACGAACCACGAGCACGAACCACGAGCAGGAACCACACGTACGAACCCACACGTACGAAGCGGGCCCCGCCCCGGCGACCGGCCGGAACGGGGCCCACGACAACACCGCAGAGGCTAGACCAGCTCGATCAGGTCCGCGATCGACTTGACCACGCGGGTCGGCCGGTACGGGAAGCGCTCCACGTCGCCGGCCGAGGTCAGGCCGGTGAGCACCAGGATGGTCTCCATGCCGGCCTCCATGCCCGCGACGATGTCGGTGTCCATCCGGTCGCCGATCATCACGGCGGTCTCGGAGTGGGCGCCGGCGGTGTTCAGTGCCTCGCGCATCATCAGCGGATTGGGCTTGCCGACGAAGTACGGGTCGACGCCGGTCGCCTTGGTGATCAGGGCCGCGACCGAGCCGGTGGCCGGCAGCACGCCCTCGGTGGAGGGGCCGGTCTCGTCCGGGTTGGTGCAGATGAACCGGGCGCCCTGGTTGATCAGGCGGATCGCCTTGGTCAGCGCCTCGAAGGAGTAGGTGCGGGTCTCACCGAGGACCACGTAGTCGGGGTTGTTGTCGGTCAGCACGTAGCCGGCCTGGTAGAGCGCGGTGGTGAGGCCCGCCTCGCCGATCACGTACGCGGTGCCGTTGGGGCGCTGGCTCTTGAGGAACTTGGCGGTGGCCAGGGCGGAGGTCCAGATGCACTCCTCGGGCACCTCCAGGCCCATGCCGGCCAGGCGGGCGCTGAGGTCGCGCGGGGTGTAGATGGAGTTGTTGGTGAGGACGAGGAAGGGCTTGCCGGACTCCCGCAGCCTGCGCAGGAACTCCTCCGCCCCGGGGATCGGCGTGCCCTCGTGGATGAGGACGCCGTCCATGTCGGTCAGCCAGGACTCGATGGGCTTGCGGTCTGCCACGTGCGTGTCTCCCGGAGTGTTGCAACGTCTTGCGTGATGCGAGGGCCCTGACGCGGCACAGCCTAATCCGCACACATGGCCGACGGCAGTGCGTTCCGCCCACCGGTACGGCGCCGGCCACCGACCGGCTGCCGACCGGCCACCGACCGGCCGCCCTGGCGCCACCGGTCGGCTGCCCCGGGCGGCCCGGGCGAAACCGGGAGCAACAGGAGCAACAGGAGCAACGGGAGCAACCGGTCGGGTCGTGATTGAGTAGGCCGCATGAACCCGCAGACGACCTCCCGCCCCCGGCCCGACCGCCCGTTCCGCGTCGGCCTGATCGGCTACGGCCTGGCCGGTTCCGCGTTCCACGCGCCGCTGATCGCGACCACGCCGGGGCTGCGGCTGGACGCCGTGGTCACCGCCAACCCCGAGCGGCGCGCGCAGCTGGCGCAGGAGCACCCCGACGCCCGGGCCGTCGACACCCCCGAACAGCTGCTCGCCGACCCGGACGCGCTCGACCTGGTCGTCATCGCCTCGCCGAACCGCACCCACGCCCCGCTCGCCCGCGCCGCCCTGCGGGCCGGCCTGGCCACCGTGGTGGACAAGCCGCTGGCGGCCACCGCCGCCCAGGCGCTGGAGCTGTGCCGGCTCGCAGAGGAGCGGGGCGTCCTGCTCTCCGTGTTCCAGAACCGGCGCTGGGACGGCGACTTCCTCACCGCGGGCCGGCTGGTGCGCGGCGGCGCGCTCGGCCGGGTGCACCGCTTCGAGTCCCGCTTCGAGCGCTTCCGCCCCAAGCCCAAGGCCGGCTGGCGCGAACTGGCCGACCCGGCCGAGGTCGGCGGCACGCTGTACGACCTGGGCAGCCACCTGGTCGACCAGGCGCTCACGCTGTTCGGACCGGTCGAGACGGTGTACGCGGAGATCGACGTGCGGCGCGACGGGGCGGTCGTGGACGACGACGCCTTCCTCGCCCTCACCCACGCCTCCGGCACCCGCTCGCACCTGTGGACCAGCGCCATCACCCCGCTGATCGGCCCCCGGCTGCGGGTGCTCGGCGACGCTGCCGGCTACGTCAAGCCCGGCATGGACCCGCAGGAGGCCGACCTGCGGGCGGGCCTGCGCCCGGACGGCGCCCGCCCCTGGGGCGCCGACCTGCCCGCCCAGTACGGCACCCTCGGCACCGACGAGTCGGCGGTCCCGCTCCCGACCGACCCGGGCGACTACCCCGCCTACTACGCGGGCATCGCCGCCGCCCTGGCCACCCCCGGCACCCCGCCCCCGGTCGACCCGCGCGACGCGGTGGCCACCCTCACGGTCCTGGAGGCCGCCCGCACCTCCGCCGCCACCGGAACGACGGTCCGCCTGGGCTGACGGCTCTCCGGGCTGACGGCTCCCCGGGCTGACGGTCACCTGGGCTGACGACCGTCCCACCGAGCGCCGCCCGGGCCGACGGCCCCGCACCGGCGGCGCTCAGATCCCGATGACCTCCACCGCCGAGCCCAGTCCGCGGAAGTCCGCCACGTTGCGGGTGTACAGCGGCAGCCCGTGGGCGGAGGCGACGGCGGCGATCATCAGGTCGATCCGGCGCGGGCGCGGCTGGCGACCGGCGGCGATCGTGAGGGTGACCAGTGTCCCGTAGCGGGCGGCGGCGGCCGCGTCGAAGGGCAGCGGGTCGAAATCGGCCATCGCCGCGCCCAGCACCTCCAGCCGGGCGGCCCGGCTCGCCGGGTCCCGGGCCATCGAGACGCCCTGCTGCAGTTCGGCGAAGGTGATCGCGGTCAGCTCCGGCACGGCCGGCAGGTCGGCCGGGCTGAGCAGCGCCAGGTCGATGTAGACGCAGGTGTCCAGCACCCCGGCCGGCCGCCGCCGTGGCGACCGCCGGCGCTCAGCCACGCCGCCGCTCGAACGGGTCGTCGCCCTCGTCCCCCACCAGCTCCTCGGGCCCGAAGTCCTCCTCGGCCTCCTTGCGCATCTGCTGGTAGTCCACCCGCGGCAGCTTCACGTGCCGCGCCACCAGCTCCTCCGCGGTGAGCCGTCGGCGCCCGGACACCGGCCGCAGCTCCGCGACCTCGACCCCGTTCCTGGTGATGTGGAAGGTCTCCCCCGCCTCCACCGCGTCCATCACCGCGGCGGAGTTGTTCCGGAACTCCCGCTGGGTAATCGTCCTCATCCCTCCACGGTAGCTCCGCGTAGCACCGATGGCTACGGCTCTCGCAGCACCTTCCGGACTGCAGCACCTGCCCGGCACATCCGGTGCGGAGCGGGAACCCGGGAGGCCGTACGATCGTCCTGCTTGTACGTCCGGACCCGCGGAACACCGAAGGAGGAGCAGGGCCATGGCTGTTGTCGCGATGTTGCTCGGGCTGCTCCGGGTGCTGACCGGGGGCCTGGCGGCCGACAACGGGACGCTGGCGTCCGTTGCCGCCGTCGCGGCCGTGGCACTGGTGGCCGGAGCGGTCGCCGGGGCACTGGCCGGGGCCCGGCTCCTGGGGGCGCGGGCGCCCGCGGCGGTGCGCAGCGGGGTGCTGCGACGCCGGGCGTTCCGTACGGCGTTCCTTCCGCAGCGTGATCCGGATGCCCGGGGCCGGCGACGCCCCAGGGCGCCCGGGGCGGCCCTGGCGGCCGCGTAACCCCTCGCCGTACCACGGCTCTTCGCGTCTTCGCGGCCGTCCTCCGCCGATCACTCATGTCCTGAGACCCCGGAGGGCTCGCTTCACCATGTCCGTTCTCGCCGTTCTCGACCCGGCCGTCGCCGCCGCGCACGCCGCCGTCGCCGCCCTCGCCCACGTCCTGCCGACCGCGCTGGCGATCGTGCTGTTCACCGTCGCCGTACGGCTCTCGCTGCACCCGCTGGCGCGGGCGGCGGCGCGCGGGGAGAAGGCGCGGGCCGAGCTCGCGCCGAAGGTCGCCGCCCTGAACGCCAAGTACAAGGGCCGGCCGGAGAAGCTGCGGGAGGCGATGGCCGAGCTGTACCGGAAGGAGCAGGTGTCGCCGGCCGCGGGCTGCCTGCCGATGCTGGTGCAGATCCCGTTCTTCTCGGTGATGTACCGGCTGTTCACGACGCCGAACGACCTGCTCGACCACACCCTGTTCGGCGTGCCGCTGGGCCTGCACGTCACGGGCGCGCACGGCGTCGGCCAGTTCGCGGTGTTCGGCCTGCTGTACGCCGGGCTGGCGGCGGTCGGGTACGTCAACTACCGCCGGGCCCGGCGTGCGGCGGCGGCGCAGCCCACCCCGCAGCCGGGGGCGGCGCTGCTGCCGTACCTGTCGTTCGCGTCGGTGCTGTTCGCGCTGCTGGTGCCGGTGGCCGCCGCGCTGTACCTGCTGACGACGAGCGTCTGGTCGGCCGCGGAGCGGGCCTGGCTGTACCGGGACGGGACGCCGGTGCCGGCGGCCGTGCTCGCGGCCTGAGCGCCGGTCGGGACGCCGCTCAGAAGTGGCGCAGCAGCTCGGGGAAGGCTCCGAGCTGCAGCGTCGCCTCGTCCGGGCCCAGGTCCTGGTGCTCCAGCACCCAGGTGTGCTCGTGCGGGATGAAGACGGTGCGCAGGCCGGCCCGGCGGGCGGGGGCGATGTCGGACTTGGGCGAGTTGCCGATCATCCAGGTCCGGTCCGGGGCGAGGCCGAGCTCGGCGGTCAGCTGCCGGTAGGTGTCGACGGACTTCTCGGCCACGATGTGGACGCCCCGGAAGTGGTGGTCGATCGTGGACTCCGCCACCTTGCGCCGCTGTTCGTCCTGATCGCCCTTGGTGAGCAGCAGCAGGTGGTGGCGGTCGGCGAGGGCGGCGAGGGTGGCGGCGACGCCGGGGATCAGCTCGACCTGCCGGCTGTTCAGCGGGGTGAGCAGGTCGTCGATCCGGGCCTGCTCGGCGGACGTGGGGGTGCGGCCGCCGTTGAGCTGCTGCAGGCAGTCGGCGAGGCTCTGCCGGAAGACGGCGGCGCCGTAGCCGAGGGCTGCGGAGTTGGCGGCCTCGATCGCGTCCAGGACGGCGCGGGTGCGGTCCCGCTCGGCGGGGGTGGCGACCCAGTCGAGGAAGCCGTCGATGGCCCGCTCGAAGAGGACGTTGTTCTCCCAGAGGGTGTCGTCGGCGTCGAAGACGAGGATCTGGTCGGTGTGCACGGTGGGTCTCCAGGGGGACGTGCGTCGGGCCGGTGGGGTCAGGTGGGCGGGCTCAGGCGGGCGGGAGCAGGCGGGCCGCGCGGTCGAGGGTCTGGCGGAGGTTCTCCTCGGTGGTGCGCTGCCTGGCCTCCTCGACGGTGAGCCACTCCAGCGGGGAGGCCGGGTTCTCCGGCCGGGCCCGGTCCGGGGTCCCGGTCGCCAGGAGGAAGCGCAGGTCGGCGTGCTCGTGGGCGGGTTCGACGGGCGAGGCCGGGACGGGGACCACGGCGAGGTGGACCAGGGCGGCGTCGGGCCACGGGGTGAGGTCGGTCAGACCGGTCTCCTCCCGGCCCTCGCGCAGGGCGATGTCCAGCGGCAGGGTCTCCCCCGGGTCGCCGTGGCCGCCGACGTGCAGCCAGGCCTGCTGGCGGACGTGCCAGCGCAGCAGGACGCGGCGGGTCGGCGGGTGGACGATCAGCGCGGAGGCGGTGAAGTGGAGGGGGAAGGTGCTGCGGGACCAGGCGTCGGCCGGGTCGGTGACGTCGGCGAGGCGGCGGGCCCGCTGGTGGTCGGCGGTCTCCACCGGGCCCTGCGGCCGGTGGCGGTCCAGCAGTCGGGCCAGGTCGGGGTTCTGCGGCGAGCCGTCCGTGCTCTCCATGGATCAACAACTCCTCGTTCTGCTCCGGGACCTCGTCAACGGGCTTGCGGGAACGGGTGATCGGGCCCGGGCGTACGGTTCCGGCGAACCCGCGCAGCCTAGCCCGGGGCCGGTCGGCCGGCCCACCGGTTTTCGCCCGCCTCCTCGCCCGCTTCTTCGCCCGCCTCCTCGCTCGATTCCTCGCCCGCCTCCTCGCCCGCCTCCTCGCCCGATTCCTCGCCCGCCTGCGGGGCGTACCGCCTGGTCGGGGCGTTTCCCGGAGGCCGTAGCCTGTGGTGATCGTCACGGACAGGTGGAGGGATGTCGTCATGGTGGCTGCTCCGGCGCTCGCCGAGCTGCGCGAGGTGTGCCAGCCGCAGGCCAAGCTGCAGAGCCGCAACGGTGAGCACTGGGCGGGCCGGCTGTACATGCGGCGGATCTCACTGCGGACCACCCGGCAGTTGGTCCGGACGTCGGTGTCGCCGAACACCCTCACCTGGGTGATGGTGGTGTGCGGGGTCGGCGGTGGCGCGGCCCTGCTGATCCCGGGACCGACCGGCGCGGTGCTGGCGGCCGTCCTGTTCCAGCTGTTCCTGCTCTTCGACTGCGTGGACGGCGAAGTGGCTCGCTGGAAGCGCCAGTTCAGCATGGCCGGGGTGTACGTGGACCGGCTCGGGGCCTACCTGGCGGACGCCGCCCTGATGATCGGCGCGGGCGTACGGGCGGCGCGCGGCGGCTCGGAGCTGTGGGTGTCGGCGGGCCTGGCGGCGGCGCTGGGCGTGGTACTGCTCAAGGCCTCGACGGACCTGGTGGACGTGGCCCGGGCCCGCAGCGGCCGGCCGCCGGCGGACGAGGAGTCGACGCAGCCGCGCTCCCAGGGCATCGCGACGGCCCGCCGGCTGGCCTCGATCTTCAAGATCCACCGGGTGACCAACGGCATCGAGGCCTCGCTGGTGCTGCTGGCTGCGGCCGCGGTGGACGCCGGGCTCGGCAACCTGGACGCGACGCGGGCGACGCTCGCGGGGATCACGGTGATCACCTGGGGCATGGTGGTCGCGCACCTGGCGTCGATCCTGTCCTCCTCGCGCCTGCGCTGAACTGCGGCCCGGGCGCCGAGCCTCGCCGCCGAGGGGTGAGACGCCCCTCCCCCGCCCGGGGGAGGATCCCGGGCGGGGCCCGCCGCCGGGTGGACGCGGCGGTCCGGGCCGCGCGGGAGGGTGAGGGCATGACGATGACTCAGCCCGTCGCAGCCACCTCCACCGCCCTCACCGCCACCCTCACTGCCGGTCCCGCCGCCGTCCCCGCCCCGCCCCGCTGGGCCGTGCGCGCCGCCCACGTCGCGGCCGTCACCGCGCTGCCGGCCGGGCTGTGGCGGCTCGGGCTGGTCGCGGGCTGGCACGGCGGGTACACCGACGCGGGCTACCAGGCGATGGGCCTCAGCGGGTGGGGTGCGGTGTGGCCGGTCTTCCTGAGCCTGTTCACCGAGGCGCTGGCCCTGCTCACCCTCGGGCTGGTCCGCCCCTGGGGGACGGTGCCCCCGCGCTGGGTCCCGTTCGTCGGCGGACGCCCCGTCAACCCGCGGGCGGTGGTCCTCGCCGCCTCCTGCGGCGCCGCCGGGCTGGGTCTGCTGTGGACGCCCTTCGCCGGGTGGTGGGAGATGCCGGGCACGGGCATGACCCCGCTCGGCCACTTCCTGGTCGGCTTCCTCTACCTGCCCGCCGTCGCCTGGGCGCCGCTGCTGGCGGCGGTCACGGTGTCCTACCACCGCCGGCACCGGGCGCGCTGACGCGGCCTCGGGCCGACCCGTGGGGATCGCCCCCTCCTGTGGAACCAGTCGGACTACATATTCAGTCCAACGACATATACAGTCGTCCGACAGAACAGAAGGGGGCGCGCCCATGCCGCCAGCCACCACACCCCGGCCGAGCCCGCTCCGGCCCGCCACCACCCGGCTCGCTGCCGTCCGGTCCTCGGCCATCCCGTCCGCGGTCATGCGGTCCGCCGCCGCCCGGCCCGGGCTCGTCCTGCTCGCCGGCTACCTCGCCGAACTGCTGTTCCGGCTCGTCCTCGTCCGGCACATGAGCTTCCCGTCCGTCCACCCCGACGAGGACTCCTACCTCGCCCTGACCCGCGTCCTCGCCGGCCGCCCCGCCACCGAGATCCCCGTCGGCGTGGTCATACCGGGCGGCTACCCCCTGCTGATCTCCCCCGCGCTACGCCTGGCCGACGACCCGACGACCGCGTACCACCTGATCATGGGCATCAACGCCGCCGTCAACGCGCTGGCCCTGCCGCTCGCCTACGTCGCCCTGCGCCGCCTCGGCCTGGGCCGGGCACTCGCCTACGTCTTCGGCGCCGCGACCGCCCTGCTGCCGCCCCTGGTCTTCTACTCGCAGTTCGTGCTGACCGACGCCGTCCTGCCCGTCCTGATCCTGGCCTGGCTGCTCTGCCTGCACGGCTGGCTCGCCGACGGCACGCTGCGCCGGCGCGCCTGGCACGCCCTCGGGGCGGGCGGGTCCGCCGGTTACGCGATGGCCGTGCACGACCGCGGCGGCGTGGTGGTCGCCCTGACCGCCGTCGCCTTCCTCGGCGTCCTGCTGCTGCGCCTCGCGCCGTGGCGGGCCACGGCCGCCGGGATCGCCGGACTCGGCCTGGGCGTACTCGGCGCCCGACTGCTGGCGTCATGGCTGCACGCGCAGTTCACCGTCGACAACAGCGATGTCGGCGGATACCTGTGGGACGGCCTGACCGACCCGGAGGCGGCCGGACGAACCCTCACCCGGACCGCCGGCCAGCTCTGGTACTTCACCGTCTCCACCTGGGGCATCGGCGGACTGGCCGTCGTCGCCTGCCTGGTCGCCGTGGCCCGCCGCCGCTTCCCGCCCGCGTACCGGATCACCGGCGGGGTGCTGGTGGCGCTGCTGGTCGGCACCGCCCTGGCCTCCGCCGCCGCCCTGCCGCCCGGCGGCCGGATCGACGACTGGGTGTACGCCCGCTACACCTCCTACCTCGTGCCGGCGGCCTTCGTGACGGGCGTCGCGGTGCTCGCCCGCTGCGGGCGCCCCGCCCTGGGCCGGGCGACGGCGGCAGCGGCCGGACTGACCCTGCTGCTCGCCGAAACGGTGGTCCGGTCGGCCGGTTCGCAGCTGCGCACCGGGCTCTTCATCCCCTGGTGCATGCCGGACGTCTCGTTCCTGGCCGCCGACTGGGGCCGGCTCAGCATGCTCCGGTCCACCGCCGCCGCCCTGGTCCTCCTCGGCGCGGTGGTCCTGGTGCGGACCTCCGGAGGACGTCGGGTGCTGCCGGCGATCGGCCTCTCGCTGGCGATGTTCGCCGCCTTCGCGACCGCGACGATCACCACCCAGGTCGCCCAGCCGCACGCGAAGTGGCGCGCGGGCCTGGCCACCGGCTTCACCCGCGCCGCCGGGATCGGCGGGGGCGACAACGTGGTGTTCGCCTGGGACATCGACTGGGCGCTGCGCGCCGCCCAGGCCTTCGAGGTCTACCGGGGCCGGATCTGGTACCGCGACCCCCGCTGGCAGCCCGTCCCGGCGGAGGCGAACGTCCTGGTCACCCCGCTGCCCGGGGCCGGACAGCCGCCGGAGGCCTACTGGCCCGACCACCCCGCCGACTGGTCCGTCGAGCGGGCCGACGCCGGGCAGAACTGGGCGGTCTGGCGGCGGCACTGAGCGCCGGTCAGCCCTCCTCGTCGCCGGCGCCCCGGCTCTCGGCCCCGGTGTGGGTGCGGGCGTGGGCGGCGAGGACGGTGTCGAGGAGGCCGGGGAAGCGCCGCTCCAGGTCGACCGTGCGCAGGGCGGAGAAGCGGCGGTTGGCCTCCTCGCGCTGGGTGATCAGGCCGGACTCGCGCAGCACCTTGAAGTGGTGACTGAGGGTGGAGGGCGCGACGTCCACCGGGAAGGTGCCGCAGGCGCGCTCGGGTTCGGAGCGCAGGACGCGGACGATGGTCATCCGGGTGGGGTCGGAGAGGGCGTGCAGGACATCGAGGAGGTCGATCTCCTCGGTCGCGGGGTGGGCGAGAGCCGGTCGGCGACGGGTGCTGCGGGGCATGCTCAGACCTCCCTGATCTGCGATGTTCGACATCCATGGAAACGGCGTGGTACCACTGTTCCCGCACCTACTTTGTAGTTCGTCGAACATCGTAGCTCAGGGGGACCGACATGCGCGCACTGGTGATGACCGCACCCGGTGGAGCCGAGAACTCGCAGGTACGGGAGGTCGAGGCACCGCGCCCCGGGCCCGGCCAGGTGGCGATCGACGTCGCCTACGCGGGACTGAACTTCGTGGACGTGATGACCCGCCGCGGTGACGCCGCGTACAGCACCGCATGGCCGTACCTGCCCGGCAAGGAGGTGGCCGGAACGGTCCGGGAGCTCGGCGAGGGCGTGACCGGCCTGGCCGTGGGCGACCGGGTGGTGGCCGCACCGGTCGGCGCCGGACTCGCCGAGACGGTGGTCGCCGAGGCCGCGCTCACCGTGCCGCTCCCGGACGGGGTGGGCCTGCGCGAGGCCGCCGCCGTCCCGCTGGGCCTGGCCACCGCGGTCCTGCTGCTGACCGACGCCGGCCGCTTCACCGCTGGCGACACCGTTCTGGTGCACTCGGCGGGCGGCGGCATCGGCACCGCCGTCGCCCAGCTCGTCCCGCTGCTCGGCGGCGGCCGACTGATCGGAACGGTCGGCCGACCGGAGAAGACGGCGGCCGCGATCGCCGCCGGGTACGACCACGCCTTCGCCCGCGGCGAGGCATCGTCCGAGGCCCTGGCCGAAGCGCCTTCCGACGCCCTGGTCGAGGCCGTCCGGGCCGCCACCGACGGCCGCGGCGTCGACCTCGTGCTCGACCCGCTGGGCACCGCGGCCCTCGACCTCGACCTCGCCGTGGCGGCACCCGGCGCCCGGATCGTCCTGTTCGGCAACGCGGGCGGCGGTGCCATCGCCGACCTGCCCCCGCTCGCCCGCCTGATGGCCGGCAACCTCACCGTCACCGGCTTCAGCCACCGCGGCCTGGCCGCCACCGCCCCCGAGCGCGTGGCCCGCGCCATCCGCCGGGTCCTCGACCTGCTCGCCGACGACGGCGCCGACCTGCAGCTCCCGGTCACCGAACTGCCCGACCTGGCCGCCGTCCCGGCCGCCCACGACGCCATGGAGAACGGGCGGGCGACCGGGAAGTACGTGGTGCGGGTGGGCGGTTGAGCCGCCCGAGGTGAGCGCGGGCCGAGCGTCAGACCGTGAAGGTCGCGCCCGGGTCCGCGTGGGCGACCGGACCGGCGAAGCGGGTCCCCGCGCGGGCGACGGCCTCGGCCGGAGCCATGGCGCGGCCCACATGGGTGACCAGCAGCCGGGCGGCGCGGGCCACGGTGGCGGTGGCACCGGCCTGCTCGGGGGTGTGGTGCACGGGCCCGCTCCCCGGCTCGGCCTCCGGGGTCGGACTCTCCGCCTCGCAGAGCAACAGGTCGCAGCCCTCGGCCAGTTCGGTGAGGGCGGCACACGGGGCGGTGTCACCGGAGTAGACGAGCGAGCGGCCGCCGGCCTCCACCCGGAGGGCGAAGGCCGGCATGCCGTGGTCCACCGCCCGGCTGGTCAGCCCGAGCGGGCCGATGTGCACCCGGTGGCCGTCGGCCAACTCGGTGACGGCGAAGGCGGATTCGACCGGACTGCGCCGCGCCGTGTTGGTCAGGAAGTCCGCCAGCCGGTCCGCCGTGCCGGGCGGGCCGTAGAGCGGGATCGGCGCCGCGAGCCGGACGTCCGCGTAGAGGGCGCCGTAGTAGGCGGTGAGCAGGTCGGCGCAGTGGTCGGCGTGCAGGTGCGAGATCCAGATCGCGTCCAACTCGTCCAGCCGGGCGTGGCGTTGCAGCGGGCCCAGGGTGCCGGTGCCGGCGTCCACCCACACGCGGGCGCCACCGCCGGACACCAGGTAACCGGAGCAGGGGTTGTCGGCGCTCGGGTAGGGCGTCGCGCTTCCCAGGACGGCGAGCTGCAGGGGTTCGTCGGACATCCGGCGAGCCTAGCGCCACGGCCCGTCCACGCACCGTACGGGCTCACGTCGGTGGCCGGGCATACCGCCGGGCCGGGCGGCGTTGGGGCGGGCGTGACCAAGGTTCTGGTGATCGGCGCGAACGGCAGTGTGGGCAGGCACGTGGTGGCCTCGTTGGCCGAAGGAGGCCATGAGGTAAGGGCGTTGGTGCGGGATCCGGCAAGGTCGGTGCTGCCCGCGGGGGTTGAGGCCGTACGGGGTGGACTGGCGGTGCCGGAGAGCCTGGAGCCGGCGCTGGCCGGCGGGGTGGAGGCGGTCTACCTGATGTGGCCCGGGCTGCCGGTACAGCCCCGGGTGGTGGAGTCGATCGCCCGGCACGCGAAGCGCGTCGTCTACCTGTCGGCGGATGTGCCCGATCTCGCGGACGACGAGCCGGCGGTGATCTTCCACCAGGAGATCGAGCGGCTGATCGGGCGGTCGGGCCTGAGCTGGACCTTCGTCCGGGCGATCGACTTCGCGGGCAACCTGCTCGCCTGGGCCGACCAGGTGCGGGAGGGCGTGGTCCGCTGGCCGTACGGGCAGGCGCGCCGGTCGCTGGTGCACGAGCGGGACATCGCGGACGTCGCTGTGCGGGCTCTCACCGAGGACGGGCACGACGGCGCCCGGTACGTGGTCACCGGGCCGGAGCCGCTGGCGCACGCCGAGCTGGCCCGGATCATCGGCGAGGAGCTGGGCGTCGCGGTGCGGTGGGAGGAGCTGGCGCCGGAGACGGCCCGTGAGCAGCTGACGGCGGCCTGGGGCAATGCGGGGTTCGTGGAGTCCCGGCTACGGGCGTGGGAGTCCTTCACTCGCGAGCCGGAGCGGGTGACCGACACGGTGGAGCGGGTGCTCGGCCGTCCGCCGCGCGACTTCCGCAGCTGGGTGCGGGATCACGCGGCGGACTTCCGGTAGACGGGCTTCCGGCAGACGGGCTTCCGGTAGACGGCGGACTTCCGGTAGGCGGCGGGGCGGGGCCGCGGCGGACGTGACGACGGTCCGCCGCTACGGGACGTTCCAGGCCGAGATGACGGGCTGCCCGTGCTCGACGGCCAGGAAGCTGAGCGTGCCCGGATGCGGATGGCCGAGCAGGCAGGCTGCGGACGCATCGAGCCCGAGCCACCGCACGGTGAGCACACGCGCCAGATGGCCGTGAGCGACCACGGCGACATCGCCCTCGCCGAGCAACGGCCGGATGCGGTCCAGCACCGCATCCGTACGCGCGGCGACCTGCTGGAGCTGCTCACCAGGACGGTCGGCACCGCCGGCAACGACGCCGTCCCGCCAAAGGTCCCAACCCGGCCTGGACTCCTGGATCTGCTCGGCGGTCAGGCCCTCGTAGCCGCCGTAGTCCCACTCCACCAGGTCCGGGTCGGGCTGGACACCGGTGAGACCCGCAAGCTCAGCCGTCCGCATCGCACGGATCAGCGGGCTGCTGAACACCGAAACCAGACGACGAACGAGATGGCTGCTAGGCCGGGTCCACAGCCTCCAGCGAGTCGAGCCAGCGCAGCAGGCGGGCACCCTCGCGGGTCATGACGTCCGGGTCGCGCAAGGCGTTGGCCAGGAGCGACATGCCCTGGTACCCGGCGACGAGGGTGAGGGCCAGGCCGTCCGGGTCGGGCAGGCCCAGCTCGCGGAACTGGCCTGTGGCCCAGTCGAGCAGCCGCCGGAGCATCGCACCTGCCTCCACGTCGAGGTCCCCGTCGGCGCGCTTGTCGAGCTCGACGGCGAGGGTGCCGGTCGGGCAGCCGAACCGGGCGGCGAGGTCGCGCTGGTCGATCCAGGCCTGGACCAGTGCCTTGAGGCGGTCCCGCGGATCGGCCAACTGCTCCAGTCCGCCCGTGAGTTCGTCCAGGTAAGCGCCGTGTTCGGAGAGCGCGGCGCGGACCAGCTCGTCCTTGGTCTTGAAGTAGTAGTAGACGTTCCCGACGGGGACGTCAGCCTCGCGCGCGATGTCGGCGAGGGTCGTGCGCTCGACCCCCTGCTCGTGCAGGACACGGGCCGCGGCGGCCGAGAGCCGTCGGCGCTTCTGCGAGGCCCGTACCCGCCGATCCACTGAGTCAGTCACCCGACTGACTATAGACAACCGCCGGTGGGTGCGTGCTACGGTCCATCTGAGTCAGCCAACTAACTCAGTTGCTTCACAGGACCATGGGAGGGGATCGCGATGATCACAGTGACGGGCGCCACCGGAAACATCGGACGGACACTGGTCGAGCTGCTGGCCGCACAGGGCGAAGAGGTGGTTGCGGTGTCGCGGCAGGCCCGGCCCGCGCAGCCCGGCGCGGCGGGGGTCCGATGGGCCCAGGGGGACGTCGGCGACGCCGCGAGCCTGCGACCCGCCCTCGACGGGGCCCGGGCGCTGTTCCTTCTGCTGGGCGGCGAGCTCAACACCCGGGGCGAGAGCCCGGACGCCCTGCTGGAAGCCGTCGCGGACGCCGGTGGCGTCGAGCGGATCGTCCTGGTGTCCTCGCAGATCAGCGCCACCAGGCCGGACGCCCCGTCGCACGCCCGGCTGCGCGAGTTCGAGGCGGCCGTCCGCACGTCCGGACTGGAAACCACCATCCTGCGACCCGGCGGCTTCGCCTCCAACGCCTTCGCCTGGGCCGAGACGGTCCGCACC
The DNA here is from genome assembly GCF_003635085.1 of Streptomyces sp. 1114.5. NCBI lineage: Bacteria > Bacillati > Actinomycetota > Actinomycetes > Kitasatosporales > Streptomycetaceae > Streptomyces > Streptomyces sp. 1114.5. Next base: position 2,416,301 of record NZ_RBXE01000001.1, on the reverse strand, counting down.
AAGCGCACGGTCTTCGCCCCGTTCGGCGACGTGGCCCTGCCCGTCGTCGACCCGGCGGACATCGCGGCGGTCGCGGCGGCCGTACTGCGCGAGGACGGACACGCGGGCCGTGCGTACGAGCTGACCGGGCCCGAGCCGATCAGCCCGCGCGAACAGGCCGCGGTGCTGGCCGAGGCCCTGGGCGAGGAGCTGGTCTTCGTGGAGCTGTCCCGCGAGCAGGCCCACGGCCACCTCGCGCAGTTCATGCCGGCGGAGGTCGCCACCGGCACCCTCGGCATCCTCGGTGCCCCGCTCCCCACCGAAGTGGCGGTCAGCGCCGACGTGGAGACGGTGCTGCGGCGCCCGGCCGCACCGTTCCGGGCCTGGGTCGAGCGCAACCTGCCCGCGTTCCGGTAGGCGGATAGCACCTGCCCACGGCAGGACCCGCCCACCCGGAAGCCGGGCGGGCGGGTCGAACAGACGGGGCTCCGGCTGCCACTCGGCCGGCGACTACGGAGCCGAGGCCCGCCGCACAGGAAGTCGGCCGATCCGACTTCCTGTGCGGCGGGCCTGCCGTCAGGGCATGCGCCAGCAGTCGGCCGGGTCGTCGAGCCACGCCCAGTGACCGTCCGGCATGACGGTCAGGCCCAGTCGTGTGGGCCCGGGGCGGTCATCGGCGGGCCACCACCGATGGGCGGCTTCGACGCCGTACCGGGAGACGGTGCGCGGGGGCCCGTTGTGCGGTCAGGCGAGGGTGGCGGTGCGGAGGTGGCGAGTGCGGACTTCGCAGAGGGCGCCGAGGAGAGCAGCCGCGAGGTTGAGGGTCAGCAGTCCGAGCATCGGTGGTGGGTGTCCCGGTTGCGCTTGTACTCACGGAGGAGCGCGAGGAGGTTGATCAGGGTGCTGGCCGGGATGTTGCCGAGGTTGATGAGGCGCAGGCCGTGGAGGTTGGTCTCGCCCGGGGCGGCGGAGGGCCAGAGGAGGCCGAACTCGCGCCCTTCGGTGCGGAGTTCGATGATCAGCTCGGAGAGCTGGCGGATGGTGAGGTGGAGCAGGGCCGGGTCGGCGGGGTGGAGCGGGTGGTGGGCGCTCACGCGGCACCGTCCAGTTCGAACCAGACGGTCTTGCCGAGGTGCTGGGGGTCGACGCCCCATCGGTGGGTGAGGCCGGCGACGAGTTGGAGGCCGCGGCCGGCCTCGGCGAGGACGGAGAGGGGCTGCTGCTCCGGGAGGTCCGGGCCGCGGTCGGAGACGGTGACCCGGAGGGTGTTGGCGAGGAAGAGGATGAGGACGACCGGGGAGGTCGTGTTCGCATGGCGCCACGCGTTGACGATCAGCTCGACCATGGCGAGTTCGGCGTCCGCGATGGAGGAGGGCGGCCAGCCCGCACGGGTCATGCCGTCGCGCAGGGCGTCGCGGGAGAGGGTGAGGGAGGGGGAGTTGAGGTTGCGCACAGGAATCTCCCTGGAATGAGGGGGGATTGAGGTGAGCGGGCTGTCGCCGTGAGCGAGTCCGGACAGGATGCTCTGCGGTGCGAGGCAGCGTTACTGACGCCCGCATCGGTGATCGGTGCATCACCGACTGTAGGGCATCGGTGGTACATGTAGGGGTACTTCTACCCCGCCCTTCACTCGATCGATGGATTGCTGGACCCTTCACGGGATCGAGATGGATGCTTGGGGGCATGCCACCACGAACCACCCCGTCAGCCAGGCAGGAACGAGTAGGCACTGAGCTGCGGAAGATGCGCGACTGTGCCGGCCGCACGACCGCCGACGCTGCCGCGCTGTTCGGGTTTGCCCGAACGAAGATCACCCAGATCGAGAAGGGGCAGTACCCGATCAGCGCTGAGCGGGTGAGGATGCTCGCCAGCGAATACCAGGAGAGCGATCACGCCTTCGTAGAAGCACTCGCGGCCATGGCCGAAGAACGCCACAGGGGTTGGTGGGAGGAGTACCGAGGCTCCGTACCGGTCGGCTTCCTGGACATCGCGGAGGTCGAGTACTTCTCCAAGGGAATGCGCACCTATCAGATCTCGCACGTCCCAGGCGCCATGCAGACCGAGGAGTACGGACGGTCCATCTTCCGAGATCTCTACCCGCCGCTCTCGCCACGTCTGCTGGAAGCCCGTGTAGAGCATCGAGTGCAGCGTTCCGCCTTCCTGATGCGGGAAGATGGCGAACCGTACTCGGCGTTGGTCCATGAAGCGGCCCTGCGAATGCTGTTCGGAGGCCGTGATGCCGCAAAACGACAGATGGACAAGCTGCTTGAGTACTCGGAGCTGCCCCACGTCACTCTTCGGGTGATCACCTTCGGCACCAACGGCTTCATGGGGGCGGGACAAGGCATCGTCTATGCGAACGGCCCAGTGCCTCGCCTCGACACCGTCCAGCTCGATGCGGTCGGCGGTCCTGCGTTCCTCCACGAGCAGCGACAGATGGAGAACTACCGTCACATCATCGACAAGATGACGGAGCGAGCTCTCACCGAGAGCAAGTCTCGCGATGCCATCAGGCTCATCAAGAAAGAGATCTAGCGCCATGGAAACACTTCGCTGGAAGCGACCGGAAGCCTGCCCCGATGGCTCAAGCTGCCCGGAGGTGGCCATAGGCCCCGACGCCGTCTATGTCCGCAGCAGTCTTCTGCCCGAGGCCATCGCCCAACTCACCACCGACGAATGGCGTGACCTCGTCTCGGCCATCCGCGCCGGGGAGTTCGACGTCTGACCTCACCGGGCGGGCGGGCCGTTCCTCGAACGGCCCGCCCTTCCCTCACGCCGCCTTCGCCGTCGCCCGGACGCCGAAGTGCACGTAGCGGCTCCCATCAGCCAGCGCGTAGAACACCACCGGTATCCACGCGTCCTTCTCGTTCCTCCGCCCCGCGAACACCGTCTTCGCCGGCGTGTGCGACACCGCCGTCAGCTCCCACACCAGCGGGTCGAACGTCCCCGCGAGGCCGTCGGCCCCCTCGTACGTGAGCGTGAGCGCACCGCTCTCCGCCTCCCCGATCGTCATCAGGAAGCCCTCGCGCTTGTACCTCCCGACGAACTCCCCGACCTCGACCGCCACCGGCTCCGCGGGCGGCTCGAAGCCGGGCATCGTCACGCCCGCGAACTCCGCCGACAGCTCCCTGCACAGCGCCTCGAACACCTTGGGCGCCGCTCCCCCGCCGTTCGTCAGCAGCACCACCGCGACGCCCTTCTCCGGCATCGCCCGCAGGTACGCCAGCTGCCCGAACGTGCTGCCGTCGTGACCGAACCCGCGTACGCCGTCCCACTCGAACAGTCCCCAGCCGAGCCCCCAGTGGGCCCCCAGGAACCACTGGTCCGGCATCTCGACCTCGCGGTTCAGCATCGCCTCGACCACCGCCGCCGGCAGCACCCGCGTACCGTCCGGAGCGAGACCCCCGTCCACGAACAGCCTGGCGAACCGGGCGACATCGGCCGCCGTCGCGCAGATCCCGCCGTACGGGCCGGCCGAGCGGGGCAGCATGTTCCACAGCGGGGTGGGCACCGGCTCCTCACCCGGGTCGGCCATGTGCCCCATCGCGGCCCGGAAGCGCAGCACCTCCTCCGGCAGGGTCATGGTGTGCTCCAGGCTGAGCGGGCCGGTCAGCAACTCCTTCAGCGCCGCGTCCCAGGTGCCGCCGGTCACGACCTCCACGATCCGACCGAGGACGTTGTACGCGGTGCTGGAGTACGAGACCGTCGCCCCGGGCGGGTTGGTCAGCCCGACGTTCCGCGCGCCCTCGATGTAGCGGGCCAGGCAGTCGTCCCCGCGGCCGGTGTCGTTGACGTAGTCGCCCTCGATTCCGCTGGTGTGGTTGAGGAGTTGACGCGGCGTGATGCTCCGACTCGCCTCGGCGTCGGCGACGGCGAACTCGGGCAGGACGTCGACCACCGGGGCGTCGAGGTCCAGCTTTCCGGCCTCGGCGAGCAGCACCACCATCGCTGCCGTGTAGCCCTTGCTGACGGAGCCGATCTGGAACACGGAGTCGGTGGTCACGGCGACGCCGGTCTCCGAGTGCAGGATGCCGGAGGCCAGTTCGTGGATCTCGCCGCCGGCGAGCACGGCCAGGGTGGCGCCGTGGATGCGGTGCGCGGTGAGCAGTTCGTCGAGGCGGGCCTGCCAGCGGGCGGCGTCGAAGGCCGGCGTCTCCGGCATCGACTCGGGCACGCCCAGCGCGCGGTTGACGGTCCGGGCGACGTCCCGCTCCGTCCGCTCCAGGAGCTTGGCCACCTCCTGGTCGACGACCCTGGACACTGCGCGGCTCAGGTCTTCCGTCATGTGTTCTCCCTCGTGGTCACGACGGTCGGGTGCGGCAGCGGTGGGCTCGACATCCGTGCGGCCGGCCGAAGCGACCGTCAACTCCCCCGTGGCATACGGATACAGGGCTTCGCCCCCGACTGGGTCCGTTGCTGCCGATCACGACACTAGCGCGAACACGACCCATTTCAAACACCGTTTGAAACTCTGCGGCCTTCCACCGCCCCCACACCGGGCGCTGTCAGCCCCCGCGCCTAGGCTGGCGGCCAAGCAAGGGAACGAGGAGCAGAGCTGTGCGGATCGAGCGTCACCAGGTGGACCAGTCGGCGGTTTCGACGGCCCGCGAGGACTTCGTCAACCGGATCGGACGCATGGTCCACTCCTACTCGCGCGCCGGCCTGATGACCGCCACCGAATGGCGGCTGATCACCGACGAGTTCCTCGACTACCTCGGCGCACTCTCCGCCGAGTCCCCGGCCCTGGACACCCCCGAGGCCAAGGCCGTCCTCAAGGACGCCACCGAGGCCGCCGCCGGCGCCATCTCCTTCGCCGCGTACTACTCGTACGACAGCTTCCAGGTCTTCCTCGACTACCCCAACTTCGGGATGAGCTACGACCCCGACGACGCGGAGGAGGGCTTCCGCCGAAGGACCGTCCTCCCACAGCACTGGCTCGACGCGCTCTGCCTCGCGATCCTCTCCGACAAGGTCTCCCGGCACGGCGAGGCCTTCGCCTTCACCTGGCAGGCCATGCCCGCCGGCGGCGGCTACTCCGCCGCCCAACTCGCCAACGGCTTCATGGCGCACCTCTTCGGCGACACCCGCGACGGAGACGCCGAGGACGCACCCGCCGCCGACACCCCCGAACAGCGGCTCGCCGCCATCGACACCGCACTGGAGCAGATCGAGGACCGGGACAGCGAAGCCACCCTGGCGCTGCACACCCTGCGCGCCCTCGCCGCCGAGGACCGCGAAGCCTTCGACACCGGGCTGCACTCCCTCCTCGACCGCACCGGCGGCACCCGCCCCCGCAGCCTCCTCCCGCTGCTCCCCCTCGCCCTCGCCGCGCTCGCCCACCGCACCCACGGCTGGCTCCCCGCCGTCGACACCGACTACCTGCCGCGCGCCGTGATCACCGGCTTCCCGACCTCCGGCCCCCGCGTCGCCGCGCTCGGCCGCGACCGGCTCCCCGAGGCCGTCGCCCGGCTCGCCGCCGGGCCCTTCCACATCGACCGGCCCACCCCGGCCCTCCCGATCCACCCCGACAGCGAGGCGCTGTACGAGCGGGCCACCCGGGAGGCCGTCAACCCCGGGCCCGACGACCGCCACACCGTTTCCCGCCTCGCCCGCGCCCTGAGCAAGCAGGCGCTCCTGTTCCAGGCCCGCGCCTCCCAGTCCGCCGACGTCACCGACACCCAGCTCGCCGGCCTGCGCCTGGCCTCCCAGCTGGGCGCCGCGCTGTTCCGCAGCGCCCTCGCCGAGCCCGGCACCGAGGCCGAGGTCACCATCGACGGCCGTACGGTCCGCTACCCCGCCACCCGGGGCGAGGACACCGGGCCCGGGCACTGGCAGCTCGCCCTCGAACTCGCCCTGATCAGCGGTGCCCGCGAGGACCTCGCCCCGATCGTCCTCGCAGGCCCCACCCACTCCACCGCCGACCGCTCCGCGTTCGCCTCCTACCGCGTCGCCCTGCACGACTACTTCCGAGGCGTCGACCCGCTCCCGGCCACCGAACAGGCCCTGCGCGACCTCAAGCGGGCCGAGGACTGGGGGTTCGCCCCGCCGCCCGTCGTCCTCTTCTCCCAGCTGGTCGAGGGCGACGAGACCAGCTTCAACCTGGCGCTGGTCGACGCCCTCGAAGCCCACCGCGACCACCACTCCGTCGCCGACCGCGCCACCGACTCCGACGCCGCACTCAACCTCGAAATCCTCGCCCTCGCCTGCCACGCCCGCCGCCGAGGCTGGACCATCCACATCGACTCCCCGTACCTCCCAGCCCGCCTCCTCGCGTAGCAGCGACGCCGGCAGGCCCGGGGCCCGGGCCGGGACCCGGGCCCTGGTTAGGCCCTCGGATGAAATATGTCGACCGGTCTACTGATTCTGCTGGCCCAGGCAGCCGCTCGCATAGGAAGTCGGCCAAGCCGACTTCCTATGCGAGGGCCGGCAGCCTGCGCGCCAGAAAATATGCAGACCGGTCTACATATCGTGGATGCCCGGGACGCCAGGGCGGCATCGGGCGGGCGAGCCTGCACCAAAAGTCGGCCAGGCCGACTTCCTGTGCGGGGCGCCCGGCTCGGGAGAATATGCCGATCGGTCTACATATTCCCTCTCCAGATAAGCCGGATGCCCGGCGCGTCTGCTCGGGCGCCAGAAGTCGGGTCGGCCGACTTCTGGCGTTCGGGATGAGGCGATGTGAGCCGCCGTCGGCGCCGGGCTTCCCCGTGTGCGGCTTAGTGCGTGCGCTGTCTTGCTTAGCCTGCTACCTTGTGATGCATGGTACCTGGCATCACCAACCCGGGCGGCTCTTCCGATGCGTCCGCTGCTTCCGATGCGTCCGCTGCCTCCGATGCGTCCGCTGCCTCCAATGCGTCCGCTGCCTCCGATGGGCCGGTGGCGACCCAGTTGCGCAAGGGCGTGTTGGAGTACTGCGTGCTGGCGCTTCTGCGGGACGGGCCGCGCTACGGCGTCGAGTTGCTGCAGGAGCTCGGCCGGTACCCCATGCTCGCCACCAGCCAGGGCACGATCTACCCGCTGCTGTCCCGGCTGCGCCGTGCCGGGCTCGCCGACACCTTCCTGCGGGACTCCGCCAGCGGTCCGTCCCGTCGCTACTACACGCTCACCGACGCCGGCCGGGAAGCGCTACAGGAATTCGCGGCGCTCTGGCCCGCCTTCCGCGAAACCGTCGACCACGTCCTCGACCTTGACCTCGACCTTGACCTCGACCCGGGAGAGAACCCGTGACCAACCCCATCGAGCACCCCCTGGTCCGCGCCCACCTGGACGCGGTCACCCGCTACACCGCGCCGCTGCCCGAGGAGCGCCGCCGCGAGCTCCTGGCCGACCTGCGCGAACACATCGAGGTCACCCTCGCCGAGCACGACCCGACCGACGAAGCCGCCGTCCGCGCCGTGCTCGACCAGTTGGGCAGTCCCCGGCGGATCGCCGACGCCGCACTCCAGGAGGAGGGCCTGCCCCGGCCCGAGCCGGAGGCGTCCGGCCGCACGAAGCTGACTCTGCTGTTCGCCGTACTGCCGTTCCCTCTGCTGCTCGTCCCGGCCGTCGGGCCCGCGCTGGCGCTGGCCGCCGCCGTCATCGCCGCCACCCGGGTCTCCAGGTCCCAGGTGTGGACGCGTCGACAGAAGAAGCAGGCTGCTCTGCTCCTGCTCGCGCCCGTCCTCACCACTCCGCTGGCCGGCGCCGTGTTCGCCGCCCTGCCGGGCGGGCTGACGCCGGTCAACCTGCTCGCCGCCTGCGCGGTGGGCTTCAGCCCGGTCCTGGTCGCGGCGGCGCTGCTGTCCCGCTCCGCCGCCCGCCTGCGCGGCGCCGCCGCCACGGGCTGAATCAGCGGCCCCGGCGGCGGCGGAACTCCACCAGCCACTCCCGTACCTGCGCCTCGTCGTGCAGGTACGGCCCAGCGGTCGGCCTCGTTCCGGCTCACCCGGCCGTCCGCCACCCCGACGAACCACCGCTCGATCTCGTCCAAGCCCGGCTGCCCGGCGCTCTCCACGGCGTCACCGCGCACAGGACACCGCTCATAGGTCACCCCCCACACGTCGCCGCTCACAGGTCACCTCTCACAGGTCGTCGGACCCGATGACGGCCGGGCCGAGGCCGGCGGGGAGCAGGGCCACCGCAAGGGCGGCCGCCTCCTGCGCCGTCGCTGCCTCGCCGGTCAGGTCCCGGTCGCGCAACTCCGGGTCTTCCGCATGGCCGCGGCTGCACTGCACGAGGAACGGGCGGGTCTCCGTCCCGGGGGTGATGAAGACCGCCAGCGAGCACGGGAAGCCGACGCAGGCCCGGAAACCGACGCGCCACATGCTGGCGAACGGGAACAGCCGCCGCAGCCGCGGTTCGGCATGCGTCGCCTCCACCAGCTCCCCGAACTCCGGGAATTCGGGCGCCTCCGCCGCCTGCCGCCGGAGCCGACCCCAGGCCAGGTCGACCGCCTCGGCCGGGCCGCGCTCGACAGCCTGCGCGAACTCACTGGACTCCAGCCACGGCAACAGCTCGTGCAAGTCCCGCAGGCTCTTCCCGCTCCCCCAGGCCACACCCGCCCGGACGACGTCCCGGAGGTCCGTGGTGGCACCGCTGATCATCTCGATCCCATGGGTCGTGCCGGTGACGCCGAACCAGCGCCGCTCGGAGCCGATGTGGACGTCCAGTGGCTTGCGGCCGGGGGCCGAGGCGGAGATGCCCGCCGACGTCACACCCCACAACCCCGGCACCACCGTGATGTCCAGGGCCAGCTCGGCCGCCGTCCGTTCCAGGAGCGCGCCCAGGCTGCCGGCGGCGGCGAGGTCGGGGTAGAGCTCAGAATCCATCCCGCCAGTATGGCGATACGGCGATACGGCGATACGACGACCGCGGACCGGGAAACGGCTTGATCGCATCGCTTCCGAACTCCCCGAGCGGAAGGCGGTTTTCCGCTGCGCGAGGCCGGGGTAGTGGTCGAGGCGTTCGCATCCGTACGGTCCACAAGTCCGATGTGGAACCGAATCTTTGACATTCCGTCAATTCAAGGGACTTCCCATGGACAGGCTTCTCCGCAACACCCTCGCGATCGTCGTGACCGCCGGAGCCCTCGGCATCGCCGCCGCACCCGTCGCCACCGCCGCCGACCAGGCGCAGCCGATGGCCGGGGTGCAGGCAGCGGCCGGCGTGCAGGCGCAGGTCCGCAATCCGAAGACGGTCAAGGCCGACGCCTACAACCAGGCCCGCAGCATCCTCGCCAACGCGGGCAGTCAGACCGCCGCCAAGTCGCACCCGATCCACGGCAAGAACGACGTCCCGGTCTCCTACGGCACCGGCCTGCTCGCCTCCGCCCGGGACGAGTTCCGCGCGGCGGACAAGAACCTGCCGGCGGGCCAGAAGAAGTCCGACATGTCGATTCCCCACTACAACGCCATCCACAATGCGGCGAAGGTCATGGGCATCGACCGCTGGTGAGCACCCGACCGCGTCCGGCGGCAGACCCCAGCGGCAGGCCCCGGTTACCGGCTACCGGCTACCGGCTACCGGCTACCGGCTACCGGCTACCGGCCCGCCGCTACCGGCGGGTGACCTCCGGTCCGGCCGGCCGACCGTCCCCGTCGACGGTGTAGACCCTGGTCTCGTGCGTCGCGGTCACCGTGATCCGGGCCGGCCCGGTCCACTCGGCCTTCAGGAAGCCGTCGTTCTCCCCCCAGGTGCCCAGGCTCCAGTGCCGGGCGGACCAGCCGCTGCCGGTCAGCAGCTCCACGCGGTAGACCGGGTCGATCGAGAAGGCGATGTCGGTGACCGTCAGCACGTGGTCGGGATGGTCCGGGCCGGGCTTGCGTTCGATCAGCCGCCCGTCACCGCCGACGACGAACGACAACGTCCCGATCGCGATCCCGATGACGATGAGCGGCGACAGGACGGCCGCGAAGCCGATCTGCGCCCATCGCGTCCGGAACTCGAACCGGACCACCACGGAGGCCACCAGGAGGACGACCGCGGCGCCGATCAGCAGCACCGGATGGTTCAGCCGGCGCTCGACCTCCACCAGGCCGCCGGAACGTGAGGACAGGTACCCCGGCAGGTACACCAGAAGCGCCGCCAGCGCCGCGCCTCTGAGCCACCACACGATCCGATTGCGGCGCGTCACCGTCATTTGCTCCCCCCGGAGTTGCCCTTTGCCGGGACTTTACTACGGGATGCCCAGCAGGCCCGGGCAGCGGATTCGCTCCGCCGCCCGGGCCCGGTGGACCACCGGCCGCACCCCCGTCACCGCCGGTGGAAGACGCTCCTCGACCAGAAGTAGCCGAGCAGCGTCAGCCCGGTGCACCAGGCGAGGGCGCTCCAGGCGCTGGTGCCGATCTCGGTGCCCGTCAGCAGGCCGCGCAGGGTCTCGATGACGGGGGTGAAGGGCTGGTACTCGGCGAACCAGCGCAGCACGGTCGGCATGGAGTCGGGCGGGACGATGGCGCTGCCGATGAAGGGCAGGAAGGTCAGCGGCAGCGGCGTGTTGCTCGCGCTCTCCGGCGTCTTCGACACCAGCCCGATGCCGGCCGAGATCCACGTCAGCGACAGCGTGACGAACATCAGCAGCCCCGCGGCCGCCAGCCACTCCAGCGGGCCCGCGTTCGACCGGAAGCCCATCGCGAAGGCCGCCCCGATCACCAGCACCAGCGCGGCCATGGTCTGGATCACACTGCCGACCACGTGGCCCGCCAGGAACGCCGACCGGGATATCGCCATCGTACGGAAGCGGTTGACGATGCCTTCCGTCATGTCGACGCAGACGCCCACCGCCGTGGCGACCGAACCCGCCGTCGCCGTCATCAGGACGATGCCCGGCGTCACGTAGTCGATGTAGCTGCCGCCGCCGATCCCCGCTCCCAGGGCGCCCCCGTAGGCGTAGTTGAAGAGCGCCAGCATCATCACCGGCATCAGCACGACCGAGAAGGTCATCGCCGGGTACCGCTGCGCGCGCTTGAGGTTGCGCCGCAGCATGGTCAGCGAGTCGCTGACCGCGTAGCTCGTCGTCGCGCTCATCGCGCACCCTCCCCGGTGAGTGTGAGGAACACGTCGTCCAGATCGGCCGTCTCCACGACCAGTGACTCGGCCCGTACGGAGGCGTTGTCGAGCGCGTCCAGTACGGCCTTCACCGTGAGGACGGAGTTGTCCCCCGGGATGTCCAGCCTCAGCGCCTCGGTGTCGACGGCGGCGTAGTCGAACAGTGCCGCGGCGGCGCCCAGTTGACCGGCGTCGGCGAACCGGATCCGGATCCGCCCGCCGGGGACGATCCGCTTGAGCTCCTCGGCGGTGCCCTCGGCGACGATCCGGCCGCCGTCCAGGACGGCGATCCGGTCGGCGAGTTGGTCGGCCTCCTCCAGGTACTGGGTGGTGAGGAAGATCGTCACCCCGTGGTCGGCGACCAGCCCGCGGATGATCTCCCACATGGTGCGCCGGCTGCGTGGGTCCAGCCCGGTGGTCGGCTCGTCGAGGAAGATCACCTTCGGGTCCCCGACCAGCGTCATCGCCAGGTCGAGCTTGCGCCGCATGCCGCCGGAGAAGGTGGCGACGGGTGTGCGCGCGGCCTCGGTGAGATCGAAGCGCCGCAGCAGGTCCTCGGCTCGCCTCCGCCCCTCCCGACGGCGGAGGTGATGGAGGTCCGCCATCAGCATGAGGTTCTCCTCGGCGGTGAGCAGGTTGTCCACGGCCGAGAACTGGCCGGTGACCCCGATCGCCTTCCGTACCCCGTCGGCCTGCCGGGCCACGTCGTGCCCGGCGACCTGGGCCGAGCCGCCGTCGGCGGGGATCAGGGTCGAGAGGATCTGCACGGTGGTGGTCTTGCCGGCGCCGTTCGGCCCGAGCAGGGCGAACACACTGCCTGCCGGGATGGCCAGGTCGACGCCCCGCAGGACCGCCTTCTCCCCGTACGACTTGGTCAGCCCGACTGCGGAGATCGCCGACATCAGGCCCTCCGGATGGTGACGCTGCCGACCTGGGTCTGACCGCGGACCTCGACGGTCTCCCGGGCGTCGCCCGGGCCCTCGCTCGTACCGAGGTCGTGCCGGACGCTGCCGAACTTGCTGTGCACGTCGAGCCAGGCCGCGGTGCCCTCGGCGATGCCGACCTCCAGGTCCCCGACGCTGGTGTTCAGGGCGACCTTGCCCCGGACGACCCGGCCGAGCCGGATGTGGCCGTTGGCCGTCTTGGCGTCCACGCCCGCCAGGGCGACGCCGACGTGGATCCGGCCGTTGGAGGCGTTGGCCGTCAGCTCGCCGTGCACCTCGTCGATCTCGGTGTCGCCGTTGCTGTTCTTGACCGTCAGCCGGCCCTCGACGGTGCCGACCTCGATCCGGCCGGCGCCCGACACCTCGGCGTCACCGGTGACCGTGCCGAGCCGGATGTCCCCGTGGTCGGTCTTGAGCCGGACGTTCTCGGCCCGGTCGAGCTGGATCCGGCCCATGGAGGCCTTCAGCCGGCAGTCGCCGAGCGGGCCTTCGGTGACGAAGTCCGCCATCGGGGACTCGGCGTGCACCTCGGAGCCGGCCGGCAGGTCGAGCAGGACCTCGATCGAGCCCTTCTTGTTGGAGAACACGGTGCGCTGCTTGGGGCCCTTGAGGGTGAGTCGGCCGCCGGAGAAGCCGACCTGGGTCAGCTCGGCGGCCTTGACGTCCGCCTCCCTGGCGGCGTTGGCGGGGCGGACCTCGACCACGGCGTCGGTGCGCTTGCTCGCGCGGATCCACACCGAGCCGATCTCGAAGTCCAGGGTGGCGGAAATCGGTCCGTCGGTCTCGTACGTAGGCATGGCTGTCCCGTCCTGTTGGCTCGTGTTGGTGTTCCCGCTGGTCGGAGCGGGGGTGACGTCGAAGGTGCAGGGGAGGTGCAGAGGGTGGAGACGGAGGCGAATCAGGCGGTGGAAAGGGTCAGTGGACCCAGCCGGTGAAGCCCTGGCCGCCGCCGCTGCGTGGGGCGCGGGTGCCCGGGTCGGCGGCCGGGCGGGCGGCCGGCTGACCGCCCTCCAGCGCCCCGGCGACGGCCCGGACCAGCCAGGCGTTGAGGGAGAGGCCCTCCTGTCCGGCGGCCTCCTCCGCCCGGGCCTTGAGGTTGGCGGGCAGACGCAGGTTGATCCGGGCGGTGCCGCTCTCGTCCGACTCCGGCACCGCCGCCGTCGGAGCCACCGGAGGCACCATCGGCGGCGCCATGGGCGGCACCATCGGTGGCACCACGGGCGGCACCACCGGCGCCGCATCGCCGTGGAAACCCTCCGGGCCCGGCGGCGCCGTCACCACGAACTCCGGGTCGAGCCCGCGCAGGCGCACGTCCACCGATCCGGGAGCGAGGTCTCGGGTGACCTCGCCCATGGCGGCCGAGAGCGCATTGAGCAGGGTGAGCCGCACGGCCGACTCCAGCGGGAGCGTCAGCCGATCGGCCAGCGCGCGGGCTTCGTCCCCGCCGGCTGCGGCGGCCACCGCGAGCTCGTTCCGGAGGTTTTCGACGTACGGCGTGAGGTCCATGGCTCAAGCATGGCACAGCAGTGGTGCCATGTCGAGTCATTGATGGCACCACTTTGGCGCCACCCGCTGGAGGGCCCCTCGAAGGGCCCGGAAAACGGCACCGCCCCGCCGGCCGAAGCCGACGGGGCGGTGCGCTGCGGTGCACTACACCAGAGGAAGGGGCAGGTCAGCGCCGCCAGCCCGCCAGGTGGGCGTCGATCTCGCCGACCAGCCTCGCCTTGCCCGCCTGGTCCAGGAAGGACGCCTCGACCGCGTTGCGGGCCAGCGCCGCCACCCCGGCCTCGTCCAGACCCAGCAGCCGCGCCGCCACCGCGTACTCGGTGTTGAGGTCGGTGCCGAACATCGGCGGGTCGTCGCTGTTGACCGTCACCAGCAGACCGGCGTCCACCATCTGCTTGATCGGGTGGTCCTCGATCCGCTCCACGGCCCGGGTGGCGATGTTGGAGGTCGGGCAGACCTCCAGCGCGATCCGGTGCTCGCCCAGGTGGTCGAGCAGCGCCGGGTCCTTGACCGCCTGGGTGCCGTGCCCGATGCGCTCGGCGCCGAGCACCCGGATCGCGTCCCAGACCGTCTCCGGCCCGGTGGTCTCGCCCGCGTGCGGGACGCTGCGCAGGCCGACCGCGCGCGCCCGGTCGAAGTAGGGCTTGAACTGCGGGCGCGGCACGCCGATCTCCGGGCCGCCCAGGCCGAAGCTGACCAGGCCCTCGGGGGCCAGCTCGGTGGCCAGCCGGGCGGTCACCTCGGCCGCCTCCAGACCGGCCTCGCCCGGGATGTCGAAGCACCAGCGCAGCACCACGCCGAGCTCCTTCTCGGCCCGCAGCCGGGCGTCCTCGATCGCCTCCATGAAGGCGACCTCGGGGATGCCCCGCCGGACCGAGGAGAACGGCGTGATGGTCAGCTCGGCGTACCGGATGTTCTGGCGCGCCATGTCCTCGGCGACGCCGTAGGTCAGCGCCCGGACGTCCTCGGCGTCCCGGACCAGGTCCACGACGCTCAGGTAGACCTCGATGAAGTGCGCGAAGTCGGTGAAGGTGAAGTACTCGGCGAGCGCCGCCGGGTCGGTCGGCACCTTGGACGCCCCGGCGTGGCGGGCGGCCAGTTCGGCGACGACGCGCGGCGAGGCCGAGCCGACGTGGTGGACGTGCAGTTCCGCCTTGGGCATCCCGGCGATGAACGCCTCGATGCCGCTCGCGCTTCCGGTGCCACCGGTGCTCCCGGTGTTACCGGTGGGGTTTCCGATCCGACTTCCGTCCGGCTGGACCACGGCGGTGCCCTACTTCCTTCTCCGCGCCTTCTACGCGCGTTCCGACAGTGCTGGCAAGCATAGGCCGAGGCCGGCCCGCCCCGGAGGGACGGCGCCCGGCTCACTCCGGAGGGACGGACACCCCGCCCGCCCCGGAGGGACGGCGCCCGGCTCACCCCCCGAGCGCGGACGCCACGGTGTGGATCAGGAGCCCGGCCAGGGCGCCGACCACGGTTCCGTTGATCCGGATGAACTGCAGGTCGCGGCCGACGTTGGCCTCGATCTTGCGGGAGGCCTCGTCGGCGTCCCAGCCCGCCACCGTCTCGGAGATCAGCGAGGTGATCTCGGCACGGTAGGTGTCGACCAGGTACTGGGCGGCGTCCTGGAGCCAGCCGTCGACCTTGGCCTGCAGCTTGGGGTCGGTGGCCAGGCGCTCGCCGAAGCGCCGCACGCCCTCGCGGATGCGCCGGCGCAGTTCGCTGTCCTCGTCCTCGGCCGCGCCCATCACCAGGGTGCGCACGGCCGTCCAGGTGGAGTTGATCAGGTCCTGCACCTCGGGGCGGGCCAGCAGCTCACCCTTGGCGCGCTCGACCCGGGCAATGGTCTCCGGGTCGGTCTGCAGCTCGGTCGCGAAGTCGGCGAGGAAGTTGTCGATCGCGCCGCGGGCCGGGTGGTCCGGGTCGTCGCGGATGTCGGTGACGAAGCGCAGCAGCTCCTTGTAGACCCGCTCGCCGACCTGGTGGTCGATGAACTTGGGCGTCCAGCCCGGGGTCTTCTGGGTCACCTTCTGCACCACGTCCTCGTGGTTGTCGGTCAGCCAGCCGTGCGCGCGGACGGCCACCAGGTCCACCACGCCGTGGTGGCCGCCGTCCGCGACCACCTTGCCGAGCATCCGGCCCATCGGCTCGGCCACCGAGGTGGCGGCGGCCCGCCTGGTCACCGCCTCGGCGACCACCGCCCGCACGTCGTCGTCGCGCAGCACTGCGAGCAAGCCGCGCAGCGCCGCCGAGGCCTCCTTGGTGACCCGCTCGGCGCTGCCCGGCGCGGCCAGCCACTCCCCCAGCCGGCGGCCGATGCCGAGCGCCGCGAGGCGCCCGCGCACCACGTGCCCGGAGAGGAAGTTGTCGCCGACGAAGTCGCCGAGCGAGCGCCCGAAGGCGTCCTTCTTGGTCGGGATGATCGCGGTGTGCGGGATCGGCAGGCCGAAGGGGCGGCGGAACAGCGCGGTCACCGCGAACCAGTCGGCCAGCGCGCCCACCATGCCCGCCTCGGCGGCGGCCGCCAGGTAGCCCGCCCAGGCGCCGGCCCCGGCCGCCTTGGCCCAGGTGGAGAGGGCGAAGACGAGGGTCGCGAAGGCCAGCAGGCCGGTCGCGATGGTCTTCATCCGGCGGACGCCCTGTCTCTTCTGCTCATCGGCCGCGGTGAACCGGACCCCGGGGCCGGTCCCGCTGAAGGCTTCGTCACTCACCCCGCCAGTCTGCCCGGTGCCCGGCGCGGGCGAGGGCGCGCCTCGCGATCACGCGCCGGGCGTGCAGACCACCCTCACGCCGGGCGTACGCGCCGTCACCCAGGGCACGGCCGGGGCGGGCACCCCGGGACAACCGCCGGACGGCGCCCCCTCACACCCCGGACGGCCGGCCGAGGGCAGCCCGCCACGCCGCCCCGCCCGGCACGATCCGCCGCAGCCCGCGCCGCACCTGGGCCGGGACGACGCCGCGCCACAGCTGCTGGGCGAGGTTCAGCGGCGGAGCCGCCTCGACCACCGGATCCTCCCGCAGCAGGAACAGCTCGTCCGCCAGCCCGAGCCGGCCGTCCCGGAACGCCGGGTAGCCCGCGTAGTGCCGTCGGCCCTCCACGACCGTCGGCGGCTCACCGTGCGCGGCCTCGTAGCGGATCTGGTCGCGCAGCGCCTCCGGCCTTACGGCCGCGGCGAGTTCGAGCCGCACCCGCCCGGCGGCCGGCAGCCGGTGGTACACCTCGCGGGCGCCGAACCGCTCGACCAGCCGGGCCACTTCGCGGCACACCCGCTCCTGCAGCCCGGCGTCCAGCAGCAGGAAGCCGTCCCCCAGCAGCCGCGGCACGTCCCAGCTGAAGCTGCGCACCCGGATGGCGTCCAACTCCTCGCCCGGCTCCGCCAGTTCGGCGGCCACCTGCTGCAGCGCGACGATCCCGCGCAGCCGGTCCAGCACCCCGGCCCGCTCGGTGCGGTAGCCCAGGTCCTCACGCAGCACCAGGAAGCAGCAGTCGCAGTCGGCGAGGACGGACCCCCCGCCCGCCCGCGGGCAGACCTCCGGGGTGAACGGCTGGTCCGAGTAGACCGTCGACTCCTCGTTGCGGCACAGCCCGTGGCACCGGACGAGGTCCGTTCGGAGCAGCTTGGCGTCGGCCGGCGCCCAGGCCGGCGCCGAGTCGGCGAAGCCCACGGACACGGCGTCGGAGACCACGACCACCACGGTCACGTCGGGTACGGCCATCGGGCGGCGGGCCTCCGGTCCTGGTCTCGGCAGGTGACGAACGGCCAACTCGGCTCCGGACCCCGGAGTCACGACCGTCACCCGCACCGGCGACGGCGAGCAGAACACCCGCCCGGCCACCGTACGCACGAACACCACACGCGCCCACGAACGCACAGCGACCGGACGACCCCGACGACCCCGACGCCCTCGCCGCCCGCTCAGCCGATCGCGACCTCCGCGTACATCCGGGCGATCACGTCCTCGATGGCCGGCTCGCGCACCGAGAGGTCCACCAGCGGGTACCGCTCCGCGACCGCCGCCACGATCGGCGCGGCGCTCTGCTGCGCCGGGAAGGCCAGCCACTGGCGCGGCCCCTCGACCTTGACCACCCGCGCCCCGGCCACCTCGATCGGGGCCCGGGCCTCGGCGAGGTCCACCACGAGCGTGCGCTCGCTGCGGCCGGTGGCGTGCAGGCCGTCCAGCCCGCCGTCGTACACCACCCGGCCGTGGTCGATCACCATCACCCGGTCGCAGAGCTGTTCGATGTCGGTCAGGTCGTGCGTGGTGAGCAGCACGGTGGTGCCCCGGTCGCGGTTGACCTCGCGCAGGAACTCGCGCACCTTGCCCTTGCTGACCACGTCCAGGCCGATGGTCGGTTCGTCCAGGTAGAGCACCTGGGGGTCGTGCAGCAGCGCCGCCGCGAGGTCGCCGCGCATCCGCTGGCCGAGCGAGAGCTGACGGACGGGGGTGTCCAAGAGGGCGCCCAGATCGAGCAGTTCGACGCAGCGGTCGAGGTTCTCGCGGTACCGCTGGTCGGGGATGCGGTAGATCCGGCGGGCGAGTTCGAAGGAGTCGCGCAGCGGGAGGTCCCACCAGAGGGTGGTGCGCTGCCCGAAGACGACGCCGATCCGGCGGGCCAGTGTGACGCGTTCGCGGGCCGGGTCGACCCCGGCCACCCGCAGCCGTCCGGAGCTGGGGACGAGGATGCCGGTGAGCATCTTGATGGTGGTGGACTTGCCGGCGCCGTTGGGCCCGATGTAGCCGACGCACTCGCCGGCCTCGACGGTGAAGCTGAGCCCGTCCACCGCGCGCACCTCGCGCTTGGTCCGGCTGAACCGGCCGGTGCGGGCCCGTACGGTGAAGCTGCGGTGGACGTCCTGGAGTTCGATCAGTGCCATGGAAACTCCTTGCGAGCGACGATGGTTCGGTTGACGGCCCGCCCGGCGGCCCCGACGGCCGCCGGGCGGCGGCCCGGGCGGCCGTTCAGCTGCCCGTCCCGCGGTAGGCGCGCAGCCCGGCGCGCCAGGCGAGCCCGGCGGCGGCGACGCAGAGGGCGGCCGCGACCGGGGAGGCGTACTGGAAGGCCGTGGGCAGGCCGAGCGGGTCCGGGCGGCCGAGGATGTGCAGGGCGGGCAGCCAGTTGACGAAGGCCAGCGGGACGCCGAAGACCACCCCGGCGACCAGTTCCTTGGCGAAGATCGTCGGTGGGTAGTGCAGCAGGGTCGCGCCGCCGTAGGTGAAGGAGTTCTGGATCTCCTTGGACTCGCCCCACCAGAACTGGACGGTGGCGCCGCCGACGTAGATCGCGCCGAAGATGACGCTGCCGCAGACCAGCAGGACGGGTACGAGCAGCACCCGGTCCCAGGTCCAGTGCACGTCCAGGGCGGTGAGCGACCAGACCAGCACCGCCACGGCCTGCAGGGGGCGGCCGAGCCGGCGCAGCGAGAAGCGTTCGGCGCACAGCTGGGAGAGCGCGGGGGCGGGGCGGATCAGCATGGTGTCCAGGGAGCCGTTGACGATCCGCACGCCGAGGCCGTCGACCGAGCCGACCAGCATGTTGGCGACGCCGAGCGAGAAGGTCGCGGTGGCGTAGAGGAAGGCGATCTCCGGCAGGTTCCAGCCGCCGAGCCGGTCGGTGTGCCGGAACATGATCACCAGCACCACGAAGTCGAGGGAGTGGATGGCCAGACTGGCCAGCAGGTTCAGTGCGAAGGACGCCCGGTAGGCCATCATCGAGCGCATCCACATCCGGGCGCAGAGCCACCAGGAGCGCAGCGCCCAGGCGGCCCGCGCCGCGAGCGGATCACGGCGGGTCGTGAGCGGATCGTGGCGGGTCGCGCGGGGATCCCGGCGGGGAGCCGTGAGCTGCTCAGCCACCCTGCACCACCACCCGGCGGGTCGCCAGCCACTGCGCGCCCCGGCCGGCGGCCAGCAGCGCGGCCGCCCAGGCGAGTTGGAAGCCGAGCGCGCCGAGCAGGCCGCTGCCGCTCGCGCGCTCCAGGAAGACGTCCGTCGGCACCTTCACCAGCGCCGCCCAGGGCAGCACCGGGGCGAGGTCGCCGAGCAGGCCGGGGAACAGCGCGATCGGCAGCAGCATGCCGGAGAAGAACATCGAGACCACCAGCATCACCGAGCGCACGCCCTCCGAGTCGTGCAGCCAGAAGCCGGTGATCGAGACCAGGAACCGCAGCCCGAAGCTGACCACGACCGCGAGCAGCACCGAGAGCAGGAAGAACGCCCAGGTCAGCGGCTGTTCGGGCATCCGGGTGCGGAACACCAGGGCGCCCACAAGCAGCGGCCCGGTGCCGCGGACCAGCAGTTGGAAGGCGGCACGGCCGAGATCGGTGGCCAGCCACCAGCCCTGGAAGTCGACCGGACGGTAGAGGTCGACGGCGATGTCGCCGCTGCGGAATCGGTCCTGGAGGTCGTCCTGGAAGCCGCCGCCCCACACCGCGACGGTGACCAGCAGGGCCTGGCTGATCCAGATGTAGGTGACGGCCTGGCTCTGGTCGTAGCCGCCGAGGCCGGGGCGGGCCTGCCACAGGGCGAGGAAGGAGGAGGCGAGGATGATGCCGAAGACGGTGTTGGTGAAGGTGCCGGCCAGGGTGGCGGCGCGGTAGGTGGCGTAGCGGCGGAAGGCGCCGCGGGCGACGGCGGCGTAGAGCCCGAACGAGGCGGCGGCGTGGAGCCCAGGCGGGGCGGCCGGGCCGGGCCCGGGGGAGGCGACCGGGGCCGCCGCGGGATCGGGGGGCCTCGCCCCGGCGGGGGCAGCGTTCAGCATATTGTCTCCTTATCGACAATTACGGGCGCAGGGAGATACCGCCCGACACCGGCGCACACCCCAGCGGCCCCGGCCGGCCACACCCGGGGGTACCGGGCGGGGGGGCGGAGCTGCCGAAGTGGATGCGCTATCCGGTTTGCACCTTTCACCGTACCGCCGACGACCAGCCCCCGCACCCGGATTTCCCGAGCCCACCGACCAGCGCCCGCACCCGGATTTCCGGATCCCACCGACCAGCCCCGCGGCCGGATTTCCCGAGCCCGACGACCAGCCCCACCCACCGCTGAGCGGACGTCAAATAGCACATAATCTCCGCATGACCTTGAGCACCCGCCGCCAGGCCAAACGGGCCGCCCGCCGCGAGGCCCGCCGTGCCCTCCCGCTCTGGCGCCGGCTCCTGCCCACCTGGCGGATCACCCTCGGCACCCTCACCGCGCTGTTCCTGATCGCCGTCGGCAGCTTCGCCGTGCTCTACGTCATCGTCCCGGTGCCCGACGCCAACGCCCACGCCGTCGCCCAGAACAACATCTACCTCTACGCCGACGGCACCACCGAGATCGCCCGCACCGGCGCCGTCAACCGCACCGACGTCACCATCGACCAGATCCCGCTGCAGACCCAGCAGGCCGTCGTCTCCGCCGAGGACCGCACCTTCTACCAGAACCGCGGCATCGACCTGACGGGCATGCTCCGGGCCGGCTGGAACACCCTCACCGGCAAGGGCATGCAGGGCGGCTCCACCATCACCCAGCAGTACGTCAAGAACTACTACCTGACCCAGGACCGGACCATCGAGCGCAAGGGCCGCGAACTGCTCATCGCCCTCAAGGTCGACCAGCAGCGCGACAAGCGGGACATCCTCGCCGGGTACCTCAACAGCAGCTACTTCGGCCGCGGCGCCTACGGCATCCAGAGCGCGGCCCACGCCTACTACGGCGTCGACGCCTCCGCACTCACCCTCACCCAGGGCGCCTACCTCGCCTCCCTGCTCCAGGCCCCCAGCCTCTACGACGTGAAGACGGCCACCCCCGCCAACCGCGAGAAGGCCATGGCCCGCTGGAACTACACCCTCGACGGCATGGTCCAACTCGGCTTCCTCACCACCGCCGACCGCACCGCCGCCACCTTCCCCGACCCCATCGACCCCCAGCCCGCCACCGGCCTCGCCGGCCAGGCCGGCTACCTCGTCGGCGTCGCCGACGACTACCTGATCTCCTCCGGCACCATCGACGCCGCCACCCTCAAGGCCGGCGGCTGGCGGATCACCACCACCTTCGACAAGCCCCACCAGGACGCCTTCGTCAAGGCCGTCCAGGACGAACTCACCGACGAACTCGACCCCACGGCCCGCCCCACCACCGACACCGACGTCCGCGTCGCCGGCGCCTCCGTCGAACCCGCCACCGGCCGCGTCGTCGCCGTCTACGGCGGCCCCGACTATGCCAAACAGCCCTACAACGACGCCCTGCGCCAGGACAACCAGATCGGCTCCACCTTCAAACCGATCGACCTCGCCGCCGGCCTGCTCGCCCAGCACACCCTCGACGGCCGCCCCATCACCACCGAAACCCGCTACGACGGCACCAGCGAACGCCCCGTCACCGGCGGCCCCACCCCCTACGCGCCGCCCAACGAGGACGGCATCGACTACGGCGACATCACCCTGCGCCACGCCATGGTGAAGTCCGTCAACTCCGTCTACGCCCAGGAGGGCGTGGACGCCGGCCTCGCCCGCGTCCGGGAGACCGCCGTCAGACTCGGCATCCCCGACAGCGTCCGCGGCATGGACCCCGCCAACACCTCGATGACCCTCGGCACCGCCACCCCCAGCGCCCTCGACCTGGCCGGCGCCTACGCCACCCTCGCCAACCACGGCCAGGCCCACACCCCGTGGTCCGTCCTCAAACTCGAACGGGTCAACCCCGGCGGCGCCGTCGACGTCCCCAAAATGCCCGACCACAACCCCACCGACGCCATCGGCCGCGGCTTCGCCGACTCCGTCACCGACGTCCTGCGCGACGTCGTCAGCCCCCGCGGCACCGGCGCCGCCGCCCTCGACCTCGGCCGCCCCGCCGCCGGCAAGACCGGCACCACCGACTCCAACCTCTCCGCCTGGTTCGCCGGCTACACCCCCGAACTCACCACCACCGTCGGCCTGTTCCGCGAGAACCCGAAGACCCACGCCAAGGAACCCCTGGCCGGCACCGCCGGACTCACCCGGATCAACGGCGGCACCTTCCCCACCAGGATCTGGACCGCCTACATGACCGCCGCCCTGACCGGCACCCCCACCCAGCAGTTCGACCTGCAGACCGGGGACACCTCCACCACCTACACCTGGCCCACCCCCACCGGCAGCACCAGCCCCAGCAGCAGCACCACCCCACCGGCGACAGCCGGCCCACCGGCCCCACCCCCGCACCGGACACCGCCCCCACCCACGCCCCCAGCGCACCCCCCGCCACCGGCGAACCCGCCCCCGGGCCCGGCACCCCCAGCCCGCAGGCCCCCCAGCCCACCCCCAGCCGCGAACAGCCCAGCCCCAGCGCCCGGCCCACCCAGACCCGGCCGCCCCGGCCCACCGACCCGCCCACCGCCACCGACGGCCCCGCCACCCACCCGGTGGCGACACCCACGCCCTGATGGCAAGCCCGAGCGGGAACTACCGCCCCGCCACCAACTCCCGCTCCACCGGCGTCCGGAACCGCGGCGTCACCCGCACCTCCCCCAACCAGCCCGCCAAGCGCGCCGCCTCCGCCGCCACCGCCCGCTCCGCCGCCACCCCGACGTCCCGGAACAGTCGCCACACCACCTCGCCGTCGGCCCGCTGCGCCCAACCGCCCACCACCTCACCGCACCACCACACCGTCGGCCCGGCATTGCCCGCCCGGTCGAACAGCCCCGGCACGTCCTCCGGCCGCAGGTACCAGTCCCGCCCCCGCCAGCCCATCACCGCCGGATCCAGCGCCGGCAGCAACGCCGCCCACGGCTCGGGCTCCTTCACCGGCGCCTCGTCCCCCGGCAGCACCAACCCGGCCACCCCGCCCGCCAGCTCCACCTCCTGCGCACCGGCGTCCGCCAGCGCCCGGCGGACCTCCCCCAGCGTCCAGCCCGTCCACCACTTCACGTCCTCGACCGTGCCCGGCCCGTACGCCCCCAGCCAGCGCCGCACCACCTCCGCCTTCGCCTCCCGCACCGGCACCTCCGGCCACTGCGGCACCAGCGCCCACGGATAGCTGCTGCTCAGCCACGAACCACGCGGACGGCAGCGCCGCACGTGCCCGTCCGAGGCCAACAGCCGCAGCAGCCGACTGCCCACGCTCTGCCGTGCCTCGTACGGCTTGCCCGCCGACATCAGCATCGTCTCGCGCAACTGCGGGACGTCCTCGGCGAGTTCCTTGGTCGTCGCCTCCCCGCGCACCGCCAACGCCGCCAGCACCTCGCGCTCCGCCGCGGCCAGCCGCGCCTCGTCCCAGCCCTCGGCGTGGTCCCGCAGGTGCTTGAGCAGCGTCGCCCGCTCCTTGGCCGCGATCGCCCGCGCCGCCCCCGAACTCACGTACGGCGCCAGGCCCTCCGTCACCGCGAAGATCGTCCGCCGCATCGACAGCAGCTTCACCAGCGACACGTCCTCGTACAGCGCGCGGTCCACCTCCGCCGCCGAGGGCACCACCAGCCGCGCGCACGCCGACAGGTACACCGTGGCCGCGTCCGTCGCGTGCAGCCCGACCACCGCGTCGGCCACGTCCTCCACCCGCGCCGCCCGCGCCGAAGGCGCCAACGCCTGCCGCCGCCCCAGCCGGGCCCGACGCTCGCCATCACCGATCACCGGCACACGCCTCGTCATGCCCGGACCTTAGCGCCCACCACCGACAATCCCGCCCCACCCGAAGCACCGCCCGGGGGCGAGTTCCGCCGCCAGGTGCACCCGCCCACCGGTGCCCGGCCGGCACCGCCGGGCAGCGGCCCGGCCCGGGCCGGAGCGTCGCCGCGAGCATCTGCGGGGCGATCGAGGCCCTGAGCCGGGCCCTCGCGGTGGAACTCGCCCCGATCCGGGTCAACGCCGTCCGGGCCGGCATGATCCGCACCCCGCTCTGGTCCGGCCTGCCGGACACCGACCGCGAACAGCTCTACGCGCAGACCGCCGCCGGCCGCCACGGGCCCGATCGCTACAGGTACAGCCCGGTCGACCCCTCGGTGTCCCCGAAACGGGTCGCCGCCACCGCGTGCAGGTCGCGCTCGCGCAGCAGCACGTAGGTGGCGCCGCGGACCTCGACCTCCAGCTTGTCCTCCGGGTCGTACAGCACCCGGTCCCCCGGCTCCACCGAGCGCACGCTCTGGCCGACGGCCACGGCCTCCGCCCAGGTGCACCTCTTACTGAGCTCCGCGGTCGCCGGGATCAGGATGCCGCCGGTCGACCGGCGCTCGCCCTCGGCACCCTCGATGCGCACCAGCACCCGGTCGTGCAGCATGCGGATCGGCAGCTTCTCGCCCAGCCGGTCGTGCCGCGTCGGCTCGTGCGGGTGGTCGGGGTGGGTCTCGTGGTTCGTACTCACGGTCCCGAAGGTACCGCCCCCGGACGCGCGGCGTGACGCTGGGCCGACATCCGGAAGGTGCGCGGGAGACACGGGAAACCCCGGAGACCACGCAGACCCCGGAGACCACGCAGACCCCGGCGACGCCGGAGACGTCGGGAGACACACGGAAGGCCGGGCACCCACCGGGCCCGGCCCCCACCCGCCGCAGCGGTCAGCCCCGTCAGTCCTTGCGGCGCTTGCGCGACGAGGCGACCAGCAGCACCAGACCCGCGCCGACCAGCGCCGCCGGGACGATCCGCTCCTTGCGCGGCTGCCCCTTCTCGTCCACGAACTGCGCCTTGACCTTGTCCACCAGGCCGCTGGCGGCCACGTACGCCCGGCCCGCCTTCTCCTCGACGGTGGCCACCGCCTTCGCCTTGACCTGGGCGGAGATCGTGCTCGGGTGGACACGGACGGCCAACTCGTCCAGGGTCGCCGCCAGCCGGCCGCGCGCGCTCTCGATGTCCGCCTCGATCTGGGCGGTCGTCCGCGCCGACTTGTCCTGCGTGCTCGCCTCGCCCACTCGGGCCACCCCATTCACTTGCCGATGTTGTCCTGCGACTGACCCAGTGTGTCAGCTGCCGCGCACGACCGCGCGGCCCCACCCACCATCGGAGGTAAGTTGGCCGTGGTACGACCGCCCGTCCAGCCCGTCCCAGCAGCAGCACGCACCAGGAGAGTCCACCCATGACTGAGCGTCTCCAGCCCGGCGACACCGCGCCCGCCTTCAGCCTGTCCGACGCCGACGGCAACCAGGTGTCCCTCGCCGACCACGCGGGCCGCAAGGTCATCGTCTACTTCTACCCCAAGGCGCTCACTCCGGGGTGCACCAAGCAGGCCTGCGACTTCACCGACAACCTGGAGGTCTTCGCGGGCGCCGGCTACGACGTCATCGGCATCTCGCCCGACCAGCCGGAGAAGCTCGGCAAGTTCCGCGAGACCGAGAACCTCAAGGTCACCCTGCTCTCCGACCCGGACCACAAGGTCCTGGAGGCGTACGCCGCCTACGGCGAGAAGCAGAACTACGGCCGCACCTACCAGGGCGTGATCCGCTCCACCGTGATCGTCGACGAGCAGGGCAAGGTCGAGCACGCGCTGTACAACGTCAAGGCCACCGGCCACGTCGCCAAGCTGCTGCGCGACCTCAAGATCGAGGCCTGAGCCCGCCCGCCCACGACGAAGCGGTGGCGGCACACCCCCCGACCGGGTGCGCCGCCACCGCCGTCCCTCACCTCCGCGGGCCGCTCACCGCTCAGCAGGCCCCGAGGTCGCTCCAGACTCCCCACGCGCCGCTCGCCGTGGGGTCATCGCCCTTGGTCCACCACTTGTTCTGGTAGTAGCGGCCCTTCCACGAGACCTTGGTGGGGCTCGCGTAGGTGGTGCCCGCGTCCCAGCTCGGCGCACCCGCGCAACCGGCCGGCGGCGTGGTGGGCGGCGGGGTCGTGGGAGGTGTCGTCGGCGGCGTGGTCGGCGGGGTCGTCGGAGGCGTGGTGGGAGGCGTCGTACCCCCGTCCACCGCGCCCCGGGACAGGTCGCCCTTGATCCCGTACAGCGTGCCGCCCACGTTCACCGTCCAGTTGGACGGCGTGGACACCGGCAGGTAGTAGACGACATCGATGTCGACCGAGGCACCCGGCGCCAGCGACTGCCAGCCCGGAAGCTTGACCGACACCCGGTTGTAGGTGCCCTTCAGCCCGCCCACGTTGCCCGGGCCCGGATTGTCCTGCCGGATGACCTGCAGACCGAAGCCCGACTGGTCCTTGGCGTTGCCCGGAGCCGAGTTGGAGTAGTCGAACTGGAACTCGGTCCCGCCCGGCAGGGTCACCGTCGAATTGTTGACGATGTGCAGCTTCGGGTTGATCGGGTAGTTCGAGTCGCCCAGCGCGAAGTTGGTGAACGACACGTCGACCGGCAGGGTCTGCTGCGGCAGCGCGACCGTCGAACGGGTCGCGCCGTACGGCGTCGCCGACTTGAACTTGTCGTACATCAGCGAGGTCAGCGTCGAACCGGGCACGTACTCGCCCTTGCCGCCGTTGGCCCCGGCGTCCCACCGGTAGTCGCCCGCCAGCTCCCAGATCATCGCGCCGCCGGCGCCCTGGTTGACGATGTAGTCCGTCTTGGCACCCACCGACTGCTCGTCCTCGGTCGAGAGGAACACCTTCTTGGCGTCGTTCCACAGCCACGGCGCCACCAGACTGGAGCTGTAGTTGCGGACGTAGCTGCCCTGCAACGCGGTGTCCGTCACGCCGTACTTGGCCAGGTAGTCGGGCAGGACGCCCTTCTCCAGGTTCTTCGCGTGCCACATCGGGTTCGACCCGGCCGGGGACTCCTTGCCCGCGTCGTCCTTGTCGTTCCAGATGTTGTCGATGCCGGCCGCACCGTCACCGCAGGAGGTCAGACCCGAGCCCACCGGACAGCTGGTCGCGGACGCCGTACCCCAGAGACCGTTGGTGCCGCCCTGCACGTTCTTGAAACCACGGGTGTAGTACGGCAGTCCGACATTGATCCGACCACCGGGCATCGCCCCGCGGAAGTAGTGGTACGACCAGTCGGCATTCAGGTAGCCGATGCCGCCGTACTGCGCCGTGCCGTACACGTTGGCGGCCGCCAGCTCACCGTCCTTGCCGTCGTCGAACAGCGAGGCGTTCGGGCCGACGTACTTGTTCCACGCGCCGTGCAGGTCGTACGACATGATGTTGACGTAGTCCAGGTACTGCGCCACCTGGAAGGTCTCCATGCCGCGCAGCAGGTAGCCGGAGGACGGGGCCGCGACCGACAGCAGGTAGTGTCGGCCATCGGCGGCACCGGCCTTGTCCAGGCTCTCCCGCAGCGTCTTCATCAGCGCCGCGTACCCCTTGGCCAGCGAACCGCGCTTGGAGTTGGCGAGCTGCCAGTCCAGCGGGTTACCGGCATCCTTCATCGAGGTCGGGTACTCGTAGTCGATGTCGACGCCGTTGAAGCCGTACTTGCGGACGAAGTCGACCGACGAGGCGGCGAAGGTGTCGATGCCGGCCTGGTTGACGCTGCCGTCCGGGTTGACGGTCATCGAGTAGAAGCCACCGGAGTTCACCCGCTTGCCGTCGTCCCCGAAATAGCCGCCGGTCTCGGTCCAACCACCGACCGAGATCAGCGTCTTGACGTTCGGGTACTGCTTCTTGAACTTCGTCAGCAGGTTGAAGTGACCCTTGTACGGCAGGGTCGGGTCCAACTCGGCACCGGGCACGCCCGGGAAGGAGATCCCGGTCGCCTCGTTGGCCGGGCCGTCCGCACCGACCGACAGCTTGTTGTCGCCACCGACGTGCCCGAAGGCGTAGTTGAGGTGGGTGACCTTGTCCCAGGGGACGTCGCTCACCAAGTACGGCTGGTCACCGTTCTTCCCGGTGCGCCAGCCCGTGAAGTAACCGATGATGCGGCGCTGGTGGTCCGCGCCCATCTTCTCGCGCCCACCGGAGTCGTAGACGGAACAGTACGGGACGTCCACCCCGGGGGTCTGGTACAGCCCGTCCGGCCGACAGGACGCGTTGTCGACAGCCGCCGACGCCTGCGAGGGCGCCGCACCCAGCGTCGCCATCAACAGCCCGGCCATCGAGGCCGCCGCCAAGGAGGCCACACCGGCCCGGGCGCTCTTCCGGCGGACGGCAGCGGTGGGACGCTGCTCCGCCGTGGTTCGGATCAACACTCGGTCCTCCAGGAGAGAGTGTCGGCGCATGCCTGTGGGGGAGCACGCACGTGGGGGATTCAATTGGCGCAGAAGCTATGTGGTCTGAACCACATAGGTCAATAGGTCTGTACCAATTGGTAATCAGCAGCCAAACATCCCGCAGCGCTTCGGCCGAACTCGGCCGCCCCGAGCGATGCGGGGGCTGCGACGTCAACCCCGAGTGGCGCGGTAGGCCGATGACCCCGGAGGTCGGCCACATCAAAGGCGACTGGTCGGACAACCGACCGGACAACCTCCGGCTGCTCTGCCCGAACTGCCACTCCGTCACTCCGACCTCCTGCGGCCGAAACCGGAATCCTCGCGCTGGAACCCCCGATACCCGGTAGGCTTGAGCTGGTATGCGCCCGTACTCCAGCGGTAGAGAGGAGCGGTTTAGGTCCGCTTTGTCGTGGGTTCGAATCCCTCCGGGCGTACGCGTGAAATGGCCCGCCTCCCTTCGAATCGAAGGGAGGCGGGCCATCCTCGTTCCTGCGAGTCGTCAGCCGATGAGCTCCCTGACCACCGGCGCCAGGGCGCGGAAGGCCTGGCCGCGGTGGCTGATGGCGTTCTTCTCGGCCGCCGTCAGCTCGGCGCAGGTGCGGGTCTCGCCGAGGGGCTGGAGGATCGGGTCGTAGCCGAAGCCGCCGTCGCCCGCGGGGGCGGTGCGCAGGGTGCCGAGGAGGCGGCCCTCGACGACGCGTTCGGTGCCGTCCGGCAGGGCCAGGGCGGCGGCGCAGAAGAAGTGGGCGCCGCGGTGGGGTTCGGCGATGTCGGAGAGCTGGGCGAGCAGCAGGTCGAGGTTGGCGCGGTCGTCGCCGTGCTTGCCGGCCCAGCGGGCGGAGAAGATGCCGGGTGCTCCGTTGAGGACGTCCACGCAGAGGCCGGAGTCGTCGGCGACGGCGGGCAGGCCGGTGGCGCGGGCCAGGGCGTGGGCCTTGAGCAGGGCGTTCTCGGCGAAGGTGACGCCGGTCTCGGGGACGTCGGGGATCTCCGGGTAGGCGTCGGCGCCGACGAGTTCGACGTCGAGGCCGGCGTCGGTGAGGATGGCGCGCAGCTCGGCGACCTTGTGCTGGTTGCGGGTGGCGAGGATCAGACGGGTGGACATATCGCCCACCCTATCCAGAGGCTCGGGACCGTCAGCCGGTACAGGCCGAGGTGAGGTTGCCGGCGGCGTCGCCGAGCGGTTTGAGGTCGGGGACCTGGTTCTTGTCGGCGGCGTGCTGCACGTTCTCGACCTGCTTCTGCAGGTCGGTGACGGCCTTGGCGACGTCGGTGTTCTTGGAGTTCTTCCCGACCTGGTCGAGGTCGCTCTTGAGCTTCTGCAGGGCCTTCCCGGCGGCGGCCGAGTCGTTGCTGGAGTTGTCGTAGGCCTTGGTGACGTCGGCGATGTCGCCGGTGATCTTCACGGCGGTGTTGCCGCAGTCGATCGCCTTCTGCGCGGCGGAGCAACTCACCATGCTGAGCGGGAGGATCGCGATCAGTCCGGCCACGGCGAGGGCGGCGGGGCGGGCGATGCTGGACGGCATCCGGTCCTCCTGTGGGGCGCGGGTTCCGTAGTGGGGGACGCGCGCCGGGGGGTGCGCGGTTCCCGCAGCGGGGGTGCTGCGGGAACCGTACGGTCTGCGGGCCCGGCCTGTACAGCGGCTGGGGTCCGGCGGTGGGGCGTCCGGCCCGGGCTACGGCCGTGGGGCCCGGGCCGGTTCAGCCTTCGAGGGCCTTGCGCTGGATCTCGTCCAGTTCGGCGCAGCCGAGGCTGCCGAGGTCGAGGAGCCGGTTGAGGAGGTCGCGGTCGAAGGGTGCGCCTTCGGCGGTGCCCTGGACCTCGACGAAGCGGCCGTCGGCGGTGCAGACGATGTTCATGTCGGTCTCGGCGCGCACGTCCTCCTCGTACCGGAGGTCGAGCATGGGGGTGCCGTCGATGATGCCGACGCTGACGGCACTGACGCCGCCGGTGATGGGCTGGCCCTTGGCGCGCAGGATCTTCTTGTCGCGGGCCCAGGCGACGGCGTCGACGAGGGCGACGTAGGCGCCGGTGATGGCGGCGGTGCGGGTGCCGCCGTCGGCCTGGAGGACGTCGCAGTCGAGGACGATGGTGTTCTCGGCGAGGGCGCGGTGGTCGATGACGGCGCGCAGCGAGCGGCCGATGAGCCGGCTGATCTCGTGGGTGCGGCCGCCGATGCGGCCCTTGACGGCTTCGCGGTCGCCGCGGGTGTTGGTGGCGCGGGGGAGCATGGAGTATTCGGCGGTGACCCAGCCTTCGCCGCTGCCCTTGCGCCAGCGCGGGACGCCTTCGGTGACGCTGGCGGTGCACAGCACCTTGGTGTCGCCGTAGGAGATGAGGACGGAGCCTTCGGCGTGCTTGCTCCAGCCGCGTTCGATGGTGATCGGGCGGAGTTGTTCGGGGGTGCGGCCGTCGATGCGTGACATAGGCACTGAGCGTAGTGGCTCCGGACGGCGGTTCGGATGCGTCCGGGCGCACGGTCGGCTTGTGGCACGCCTCGGCCCGCCGTTCCCGTGGAGGGGCGGCGGGCCGGGGTTGGTGGGCCGGTGTGGCTCAGCTCACATCATGTCTTCGATGTCGGCGGCGATCGGGTCGGCGTCGGTGCCGATGACGACCTGGATCGCGGTGCCCATCTTGACGACGCCGTGGGCGCCGGCGGCCTTGAGGGCTGCTTCGTCGACCAGGCCGGCGTCCTTGACCTCGGTGCGCAGGCGGGTGATGCAGCCTTCGACCTCTTCGATGTTGTCGATGCCGCCCAGACCGGCGACGATCTTCTCAGCCTTGCTGGCCATCTGTTTTCTCCCTCTGTCTCGGCTCGTCGGCGGCTCTGCCGGGTGCCGTTTCTGCGCTGTGCGGTGGGGCTGTGCTGTGGGCTGTGCGGTGGGGGGCGTCCCTCGGCCGTGGGGCGGCGAGGTCCGTACCGGTGGCTGACGCGGGTTCAGCTGCGGTCGTGCCGGCGTGCGGCGCGACCAGCATCACCCGGGTCGGTCCGGTCTGCCACGTTAGTCCACTTTCGGCCCATTCCGGCGGGCAGGCTCCTGGTCGTCGCCCGAGGATGACGATCAGCGGGGCCGGAGTCCCGGAGTGCGACCTGCGTCCCAAAGTGGTCTACACCAATATATGTGTACTCCGATGAACGCAGAAAGGACCCCGGGCGTTCCTGGACTCCGCCCGGGGTCCCGCAGGGGCCTCCGGCCGGCAACCGGTTCCGGAGGGTGAAGGATGAGTTCGGCAGGAGCCACGGCCCCGCAGACCGTGTGGTGGCACACCTTCTACGGCGGTCTCCAGAAGATGGGCCGCTCGCTGCAGCTGCCGGTGGCGGTGCTCCCGGCCGCGGGCATCCTCAACCGGCTCGGCCAGCCGGACGTGTTCGGCAAGGACGGCCTGGGCTGGAACAACGTCGCCAAGGTCTTCGCCGCGGCCGGCGGCGCGCTGCTCGACTCCTCGCTCGGCCTGCCGATGCTGTTCTGCATCGGCGTGGCGATCGGCATGGCCAAGAAGGCGGACGGCTCGACGGCTCTGGCGGCCGTGGTCGGATTCCTCGTCTACTACAGGGTGCTGCACGCCTTCCCGGAGCACTGCAAGCCGCCGACCGTCCTGGTCGGCGAGCAGTGCGTGGACTACACCTCGGCGAAGGCGGCCGTCGCGACGTACCAGAACCCGGGGGTGCTGGGCGGGATCCTGATCGGCCTGATGTCGGCCTGGCTGTGGGTGCGCTTCCACCGCACCAAGCTGGTCGACTGGCTGGGCTTCTTCAACGGGCGCCGTCTGGTGCCGATGATCACCGCCCTGGTCGGCATGCTGACCGCCTGCCTCGCGCTCTGGGTCTGGCCGCCGATCGGCCGCGGCCTCAACGACTTCTCGCAGAACCTGGCCGATCTGGGCGCGGGGGGCGCCGGCATCTTCGGCCTGGTCAACCGGGCGCTGCTGCTGATCGGCATGCACCAGCTGCTGAACACCTTCGTCTGGTTCCAGTTCGGCGAGTTCACCAAGCCGGACGGCTCCGTCGTGCACGGCGACATCCCGCGCTTCCTGGCGGGCGACCCGACGGCCGGCCAGTTCCAGACCGGCTTCTTCCCGATCATGATGTTCGCGCTGCCGGCGGCCGCCCTCGCCATCGCGCACTCGGCCAAGCCGCACCGTCGCAAGGAGATCTACGGCCTGATGCTCTCGGTCGGCCTGACCTCCTTCGTCACCGGTGTCACCGAGCCGATCGAGTACTCCTTCGCCTACGTCGCCCCGGCCCTGTACGCGGTGCACGCCCTGCTGACCGGCGCCTCGATGGCGGTGACCTGGGGACTGGGGGTGCACGACGGGTTCAGCTTCTCGGCCGGCCTGATCGACTACGTCATCAACTGGGGGCTGGCCACCAAGCCCTGGCTGATCATCGTCATCGGCCTCTGCTTCGCCGCCGTGTACTACGCGCTCTTCCGGTTCATCATCGTCAAATTCGACCTGAAAACGCCGGGGCGGGAGGAGGAGGGCGAAGTCGAGGACGTCACCAAGGCCTGAAACAGAGCGTCACCGGTCATCACCCGCATTGGCCTCCGGACTCGCCGTCCGGGGGCCTTCGGCATTTCCACAAAGGACCGACGTCCCTGACGGGCGGGGTCGTGCTTTTGTTGCGCAATTAGCCAAAATCCCCATCACGGCGGGTAATCATGATCGTTGTCCGGTGAGTAGGTTTCGATTTCATAGCGCTTCCCGGAGACGGCGCTTTCCGGGTTCCTCCGGTTCTCCGCCCGTGCTACAAAACTGGTCTACACCACCCGTGGTGTAGACCAGTTCGCGGTCCGGCCCCTGTGCCTTCCCCCGACCGACCGCCATGCCGTTAGGAACCCACCCCCATGAGTCAGTCTGCGCAGGCACCGGCGCCCGCCACGGCTCCGGCCACGCCCAGCCCCGCCAAGAAGTTCGGCCAGAACCTCCTCCAGGGTCTGCAGAAGATCGGCCGCAGCCTGCAGCTGCCCATCGCGGTGCTCCCCGCCGCCGGCCTGCTGATGCGCCTCGGCCAGGACGACGTCTTCGGCAAGGACGGCCTGGGCTGGGACAAGGTCGCCGCGGTCTTCGCGGCCGCCGGCAACGGCGTCTTCGGTGCCCTGCCGCTGCTGTTCGCCGTGGGTATCGCGATCGGCTTCGCCAAGAAGGCCGACGGCTCCACCGCCCTCGCCGCCCTCGTCGGCTTCCTGGTGTACCAGAAGGTGCTCACCGCGTTCCCCGTCACCGAGGGGCACATCGCCGACGGCAAGTGGGTCGAGCCGGTCTACCAGGACCCGGGCGTGCTCGGCGGCATCGTGATCGGCCTTCTGGCCGCCGTGCTCTGGCAGAAGTACCACCGCACCAGGCTGGTCGACTGGCTCGGCTTCTTCAACGGCCGTCGCCTCGTCCCGATCATCATGGCCTTCGTCGGCACCGCCGTCGGTGTGCTCTTCGCCCTGACCTGGGGCCCGGTCGGCGATGCCATCAAGAGCATGAACGACACCCTGATCGGCGCCGGCTCGTTCGGCGCAGGTGCCTTCGGCCTGGTGAACCGCGGTCTGCTGCCCGTCGGCATGCACCAGTTCGTGAACTCCTACGCCTGGTTCCAGACCGGTGACTTCACCGGCCCCGACGGCGTCGTCGTGCACGGTGACCTGCACCGCTTCTTCGCCGGCGACCCGACCGCCGGGCAGTTCATGTCGGGCTTCTTCCCGATCATGATGTTCGCGCTGCCCGCCGCCGCGCTGGCCATCGCCCACACCGCCAAGCCTCACCGCCGCAAGGCCGTCACCGGCATGATGGTGTCGCTGGCCCTGACCTCCTTCGTCACCGGTGTCACCGAGCCGATCGAGTTCTCCTTCGTCTTCATCGCCCCGGCCCTGTACGTCATCCACGCGCTGCTCACCGCCGTCTCGATGGCCGTCACCTGGGCGCTCGGCGTGCACGACGGCTTCACGTTCTCCGGCGGCCTGATCGACTACGCGCTGGCCTGGAGCAAGGCCACCAGTCCGTGGATGATCATCCCGCTCGGCCTGGTCTTCGCCGCGATCTACTACTTCGTGTTCCGCTTCGCGATCACCAAGTTCAACCTCAAGACCCCCGGTCGCGAGGACGACGACGAGATCGAGGACGTGACCAAGGCCTGACGCCCCGCGTCACACCCGCCCGAAGGGCCCCGCCCCGCCGCTGCTCCCCCAGCGGCGGGGCGGGGCCCTTCGCGCACCGCTCCTCCGGGATGCGGAAACGGCGGTTGACGAACCGACGGAGGCCCTGGTCAACTGAAGCGGTGAACGCCTCGTGCCCGCTGGTCACCCGCAGCCACATCGACTTTGGTCGCGTGTGGTCCGCGGCGTGTCGCGGCTGAGCTGACCGTTCCCCCGCCGCCGCCCGGCTGACGTCCCGCCCGGTGCCGGCTCCTCCCCTCCCGCCCGTCCGGGCTCCGCCCGCGGGCCGTCACCGCGCATCCGCGTGCCCGCCCGCCCCCGCACCCGTACGGGTCCGCCGGTGCGCGCACGCGTCCGCACGAGGAAAGTCAGGCTCACCATGCCCCGCCCGTTGCACCTGTCCGCCGCCCTCGACAGCCCCGACACCCCCGGCCGTCCCGGCCGCTTCGACGCCGGGCACTACACCGTCCTCGCCCGCCTCGCCGAACGGGCCACCCTGGACTTCGTCACCCTCGACGACTCCTTCGCCGCCGTGCCGAGCCGCCCCGACGCGCTCGCCACCCTCTCCCGCACCGCCCCGCTGACCGGCCGGGTCGGGCTGGTGCCGACCGTCACCACCACCCACACCGAGCCCTTCCACACCTCGATCTCGGTCAACACCCTGGACTGGGTGAGCGAGGGCCGGGCCGGCTGGCTGGTCGGCGTCTCCACGACCGAGGCCGAGGCCAGGGCCTTCGGCCGCCGCCCGGTCGCCCCCGAGGACGAGCTGTGGGCCGAGGCGGCCGACGCCGTGGAGGTCGCCGCCCGGCTCTGGGACAGCTGGGAGGACGACGCGGAGATCCGCGACACCGCCACCGGGCGCTTCATCGACCGCGACAAGCTGCACTACGTCGACTTCGAGGGCCCGCACTTCTCGGTCCGCGGCCCATCCATCACCCCGCGCCCCCCGCAGGGCCGCCCGGTGGTCGTGGTGCCGGTGACCGCGGCCGACCTCGCGCCGGACGCCTCCCCCGGCGGCCGCGCCCGGGTCGCCACCGCCATCCGGCACGCCGACGTCGTCCTGCTCGACGCCTCCGACCGCGCCACCCGGCTGAGCGCCGCCACCGAACTGCGGCTGCGCGCCGGCGAGGGCCTGCGGATCCTCGCCCGCCTCGACGCCACCCTGTCCGCCCTGCCCGACCGGGCCGCCGACGAACGCCTGCTCGCCGAACTCACCGCCACCGGCACCGGCGTCGACGGCTTCCACCTCACCCCCGCCGACCCGCAGCGCGACCTCGCCGCCCTGGCCGACCGGATCGCCCCGGCCCTGCGCGCCGCCGGACTGCTGCGCACCGACTACACCGGCCGCACCCTGCGCGACCACCTCGGCCTGGCCCGCCCGGCCAGCCGCTACGCCGCCCCGCTCTCGCCCGCCGCCGCAACCCCCGCCCTCGCCGAGGTGACCCGATGACGGACCGCCCGCTCAAGCAGATCCACCTCGCCGCGCACTTCCCCGGCGTCAACAACACCACGGTGTGGAGCGACCCCGCCTCCGGCAGCCACATCGAGTTCGCCTCCTTCCGCCACCTCGCGCAGACCGCCGAGCGCGGGAAGTTCGACTTCTTCTTCCTCGCCGAGGGCCTGCGGCTGCGCGAGTCCAAGGGCCTCATCCACGACCTGGACGTGGTCGGCCGCCCCGAGTCGATCACCGTGCTGAACGCGCTGGCCGCCGTCACCGAACGGCTCGGACTGGCCGCCACCGTCAACGCGACCTTCAACGAACCGTACGAACTGGCCCGCCGCTTCGCCTCCCTGGACCACCTCTCCGGCGGCCGCGCGGCCTGGAACGTGGTCACCTCCTCGGATGCCTTCACCGGCGAGAACTTCCGCCGCGGCGGCTACCTGGACCGCGCCGACCGCTACACCCGGGCTGCCGAATTCGTGCAGCTGGCACGGGAGTTCTGGGACGCCGGGGAGGAGGGCGTACGGCACCGCGGCCCGCAGTTCGACGTCGAGGGCCGGCTCTCGCTGCCCCGCCCGCCGCAGGGCCACCCGGTGGTGATCCAGGCCGGGGACTCCGACGAGGGCCGGGAGTTCGCCGCCGCCACCGCCGACGTGGTCTTCAGCCGGCACTCCACCCTCGCCGACGGCCAGGCCTTCCACGCGGACGTCAAGCGCCGGCTCACCGCGTACGGGCGCAAGCCGGACGAGCTGAAGATCATGCCCGGGGTCACCTTCGTGCTCGGCGACACCGACGCCGAGGCCGCCGAACGCGCCACCGCGATCCGACGGGCTCAGGTCGGACCGCAGACCACGATCGCCTTCCTGGAGCAGGTCTGGGGCATCGACCTGTCCGGCCACGACCCGGACGGGCCGCTGCCGGCCGTCGACCCGGACCCCGACAGCGCCCTGGTCCAGGGCCGGGTCCGGCACGGCGACCCGGTCGCCGTCGCCCGGCGGTGGCGGGCGGTGGCGGCCGAGAAGCAGCTGACCAGCCGCGAACTGGTGATCGAGCTGACCGGCCGGCAGTCCTTCATCGGCGCCCCCGCCACCGTCGCCGCGCAGATCGACCACTTCGTGCAGAACGACGCCGCCGACGGCTTCATCCTCGTCCCGCACCTCACCCCGGGCGGCCTGGACGAGTTCGTCGACCGGGTGGTGCCGCTGCTCCAGGAACGCGGGGTCTTCCGCACCGACTACACCGGCCACACCCTCCGGGACCACCTCGGACTGCCCGTCCCCGGGCGGCGTTAGGCACTCTGGATCCCCTGGATCCAGGGGATCCACCCCCGCCGGGCGGCATGCACGCCGGCCTGGAAGCGGCTCTCCGCTCCCAGGCCGGCAATGACCTGACGTCCAGTCACGTCAGTCTCTTCCGGCGCGAGTTGGGGATCTCCATCGGCGCAGCCTGATGAGACGAACCGGCTGGCCCCAGTGGGGTCAGCCAGTGCCGGCAGCGTCCGTCAGAGCTCGTACACCGCGCCCGCGCGGGCGATCTCGACCGGCCCGGCGTACGCGGCGGCGGCGTCGCGGCGGTTGTGCTCGGCGTCGGTCCACGGGGGGATGTGGGTGAGGACGAGCCGGCGGGCGCCCGCGGCGGTGGCGTGCTCGCCGGCTTCGCGCCCGTTGAGGTGGACGGCCCGGTAGGTGTCGCGCCCGTCGATGTACGCGGCCTCGCAGAGGAAGAGGTCGGTGTCGCGGGCGAGTTCGACGAGTTCGGCGCTCTCGCCGGTGTCGCCGCTGTAGACGAGCGAGCTGCCGCCGTGTTCGAGCCGGAAGGCGAAGGCGTCGACGGGGTGGTTGACCCGGGCGACGGTGATCCGGAACGGGCCGAGCCGGAAACTGCCGGGGGTGAGGGTGCGGAACTCGAACACCTCCTTCATCCCCGGGTTCTCGGGCATGTCGTAGGCGCGGGCGAGCCGTTCGGCGGTGCCGGCCGGGCCGTACACGGGCAGCAGCTCGGGGCAGCCCTCGGCGCGGTAGTTGCGGGCGACCCAGTAGGCGCACAGGTCGACGCAGTGGTCGGCGTGCAGGTGGCTGAGCAGGACGGCGTCGACGTCGTAGAGGCCGGTGTACTTCTGCAGGGCACCGAGGGCTCCGTTGCCGAGGTCGAGGACGACGCGGTACCCCTCGGCCTCGACCAGGTAGCTGGAGCAGGGCGAGTCGGCGGACGGGAAGCTCCCCGAGCACCCCACCACGGTCAGTTTCATCCGAGCCCCTCCGCCCCGACACGTCCTGGCTGCTGTTGGAAAACGGCATGGAAAACAGCATGGAAAACGGCAGGCCGGGCCGGTTCGACCGGCCGGGAGCACTGCATTGGTGTGTCGAGGGTAAGGGCGGAGGGGCACTTTGCCCCCGTCCCCGTGCCGCGCTGTGGCTGGAATCACCAGAACGCCGGGGACGGGGGCGGGGGCCGGGGACGGGAAGGCGGTCAGCGGTGGCGGGGGCGGTTGCGGGCCCAGGCGCGGATGGTGTCGGGGTACCAGCGGGGGTGGCCGCTGCCGTCGATGACGTCCGGGTCGGGCAGCAGCCCGTGCCGGCGGTAGCTGCGGACGGTCTCGGGCCGGACGCTGATGTGGCGGGCGATCTCGGCGTAGGACCACAGCTCGGATCCACTCACGAGGAACACCTCCGGAGGGGGCGGGGGCGGGCGGTCGTGAGGCAGCCTCTCCGGAGTCCACCGGAGCCTTCTGCGCAGAAGGGGCACGGTGGCCGTTCCGTGACGAACCGGGAGCAACGTACGGACAAATACTCAACTGTCACAGCCGTCACGGTGGTGGCGTCCACCCTGGGCCCGGTACGGTTCGCGGCATGAACGGCATGACTGGTACCTGGGTCGTCCTGGCACTGGCCGGCATCGCGCTGGCGGCGGCCGTCGCGGCGCTGCGGGCGCGGCGCACCCGGCCGGCCGCGCGTCCGGCCGGCCCGACCGGCCCGCGGCCGCGCCCCGGCACCAGGGCCCTCCCGGAGCCGCAGGAGATCTGGTGGGCGGAGGTGCCGTTCGAGGACGGCCCGGGCTCCAAGGACCGCCCGTGCCTGGTGCTGCGGGTGCGGGGCCGGACCGCCACCGTCGCGAAGATCACCAGCAAGCACCACGCCGACCGCCCGGGCGTGCTGCCGCTGCCGCCGGGCTCGGTGGGCGACCGGCAGGGCCGGGCCAGCTGGCTGGAGACGGACGAACTGCGCGACGTGCCGCTGTCGGCCTTCCGCCGCCGGGCCGGCACGGTGGACCGCCAGGTCTGGGCCCGGGCGCAGAAGGTGCTGAACTAGGGCCAATACTGCTGATTTAGGTAGTTTTCCGGCTGGTTGAGGTGGCTCGGGTCGGCCCGACCAGTCGGACTGTTGGTGCGTCGGGTCGCGGTTGGTTGGAGTGCTCGGCGCGCTTGAGTGCCCAGTTCGACATCTTGCGTTTGATCACGCGAGGGTTGGAGCGCAACCGCCTTGGGGGCAGGAGCCGTTCGGTTATCTCACGCAGGCTCCGGACGGTAGCCCGGTTGAGTCGGGAGGGGGGAAAGCGCCGCCTGCCCGGTGACGTGGCGGCGGACGATGCGCAGGGTGCGGGTGAAGGAGATCCGGTCGGGATCGTGCCCGTCTCGCAGGGCGGCCTGGTGCATCAGGTCTCGCAGGGCGTGGTGGACCAGCAGGAACGCGAAGATCTCCTGTTCGACCCCGTGCGGGTGCTGGGAGCGCAGGACGAGCCCGGGGCCGCCCTGGTGGTTCTTGATCTCATCGAGTGTGTTCTCGATCTCCCACCGTTGGGCGTAGAGGGCGGCGAGCTCCGGGGCCGGGGCCCGGGCGGGATCCAGGATGCTGGTGATCAGTCGATAGACGGTGCCGTCGCCGCCGTGCGGGCCGAGTGTGTACTCGACGACCCGTACCCGCTCCGGATCCGCCCGCCGGTAGTGGTCCCGCGCCGTGACGATCTCCGAAAGGTAGGAGCCGTCGTCGAGCATCTCGACCACCGGCAGCACGACCACGCTCCGCACCCGCCACAGCAGATCGGCGCCGCCCGCCCTCGCCGCCCGCCACAGGTCCAGGCCGCAGAATCCGCGGTCGGCGAGCACGAGCATGCCTTCGACCAGCGCGGGGAACAGCCGCTCGGCCAGGACGGCCTCGTGGACGGACAGCGGTCCGATCTCGGCGGCGAACACGGCGTGAGTGCCGCACTCGGCCAGGGCCGCGACCCTTGCCTGCGGATACGCGCTGCGGCCCTGACCGCGACTGCTGCCCGGCCTCCCGAAGAACCCGGCGTTCGCTGTCGTGTCCGGCAGGTCGAAAACGGTGCCGTCCACCGCGACCAGCCGCCACCGCCGATACCAGGCGCCCTGTGTCTCACGGACTGCCACCGGCCGGCAGACCCGGGTGAACAGGACCCGCAACGGCTCGGGCCCGAGCCGAAGACGCGCCCGGCCGATCGCCGCCGTCGTCGGCACTCGCCAGGCCCGAGCCCACCGGCCATCGCGCTCCAGCCCCTGGACGAGCAGCCGGGCGACCTCCTCATAGCCCTGCCCGAAGAACAGGCACATCGCCAGGACGAAATAGACCACCACCCGTGCCGGCAGCAATCGATGCCGCTGTTCGACCCGACCGCACTCGGCGACCACCTCATCGATCAACTCGGGCGGATAAGCCCGCGTCAGCACCCCCAACGCGATCCGATCCGAGAGCCGGTCACTCACCGGCGACTTCACCTGTCCAGGCCTTGGCACAACCCAACCAACGACTGAATCGCACCAAAGTCACCGGTATTGGAACTAGGGCCCGTCCGGAACCGGATCAGGCCCAGAGCTGGCCCTGCAGCGCCTCGACCGCCGCCTCGGTGGACTCGGCGGTGTAGATGCCGGTGGACAAGTACTTCCAGCCGCCGTCGGCGACCACGAAGACGATGTCCGCGCGCTCCCCCGCGGCTGCCGCCTTGCGGCCGACGCCGATCGCCGCGTGCAGGATGGCGCCGGTGGAGACGCCCGCGAAGATGCCTTCCTGCTGGAGGAGTTCGCGGGTGCGGCGGACGGCGTCCGCGGAGCCGACGGAGAAGCGGGTGGTGAGCACCTCGGCGTCGTACAGCTCGGGGACGAAGCCCTCGTCGAGGTTGCGCAGCCCGTACACCAGGTCGTCGTAGCGCGGTTCGGCGGCGACGATCTTCACGCCGGGGACCTTCTCGCGCAGGTAGCGGCCGACGCCCATGAGGGTGCCGGTGGTGCCGAGGCCGGCCACGAAGTGGGTGACGGTCGGCAGGTCGGCGAGGATCTCGGGGCCGGTACCGGTGTAGTGGGCGCCCGCGTTGTCGGGGTTGCCGTACTGGTAGAGCATGATCCAGTCGGGATGCTCGGCGGCGATCTCCTTCGCCATCCGCACGGCGGTGTTGGAGCCGCCGGCGGCCGGGGAGGGGATGATCTCGGCGCCCCACATGCGGAGCAGTTCGCGCCGTTCCTCGCTGGTGTTCTCGGGCATCACGCAGACCATCCGGTAGCCCTTGAGCTTGGCGGCCATGGCGAGGGAGATGCCGGTGTTGCCGCTGGTGGGCTCCAGGATGGTGCAGCCCGGGGTGAGCCGGCCGTCGGCCTCGGCGCGCTCGATCATGTGCAGCGCCGGGCGGTCCTTGATCGAGCCGGTCGGGTTGCGGTCCTCCAGCTTGGCCCAGAGGGTCACCAGGCCCTCGTCGTTGCCGGGGACGGCGGCGGACAGCCTCGGCAGGCGGACCAGCGGGGTGTTGCCGACGGCTTCGAGCGGGCTGTCGTAACGCAAGGGGGCCTCCGGCCACGGCGGTGAGGGTCACCCGGCGGTGAAGGCAGCGGGTGCTGGGGGTCGCGGATGGTGAGGGTTGCCGGGTGGCTCCCCCGCCGGCGGCGGGGGAGCCGGTGGATCAGCGGGCGCCGCCGGCCACGGCGGGCAGGATGGTGACGCTGTCGCCGTCGGCGAGGGCGGTGGAGATGCCCTCCAGGAAGCGGACGTCCTCGTCGTTCAGGTAGACGTTGACGAAGCGGCGCAGCTCGCCGCCGTCGACCAGGCGGGCGGCGATGCCCGGGTGGCGGGCGTCGAGGTCGGTGAAGAGTTCCGCGAGGTTGCTGCCGTTGCCCTCGACGGCCTTGGCGCCGTCGGTGTAGGTGCGGAGGATGGTCGGGATGCGGACCTCGATGGCCATGGGTGCGCTCCTGTGCGAGTCGTGGAGTGGGTGGGCCGCAGCGGGCGCGGCGGGACGGCGGTGCCCGGGGCTCGGCGTCGCCGGTGGGGCGGCGGGCCCGGGTGGGGCTGGGCGGCTCTCAGCGCGAGCGCGCGGACGTGCCGGGACAGATCGCGCCGGCGTGCCGGCACAGGTCGATGTGCAGGCGCGCCACGAGGCGGGTGCCCGGGGCCTGGTTGCTCACATCGACGGAACGCATGGGCTCATCGTATAGATTCCCGGGCCCGCTCCGACATGCCCGTCTCGGGATCCGGATGTTCTCGTCCCCAGTGCTGAGACACCGGGGCCCGCCGACCGGTTCGGAACGGTCGGCGGGCGGGGTGCGGGCGGGGGCCGGTCAGGCCGCGTACTCCTCGACGACCTGGACGTCTTCCTCTGTGATCTCGCCGTCCACGATGCGGAACGAGCGGAACTGGTACGGGTCGTCCTCGCCGTTGCCGTCGGCGGTGGAGACCAGGACGTAGTGGGCGAAGGGCTCGGAGGCGTAGCTCACGTCGGTGCGCGAGGGGTAGGCCTCGGTGGCGGTGTGGGAGTGGTAGACGATCACCGGCTCCTCGTCGCGGTCGTCCATCTCGCGGTAGAGCTTGAGCAGGTCGCCCGAGTCGAACTCGTAGAAGGTGGGCGAGCGGGCCGCGTTGAGCATCGGGATGAACCGCTCGGGCCGTCCGCTGCCGGCCGGTCCGGCGACCACGCCGCAGGCCTCGTCCGGGTGGTCGGCGCGGGCGTGGGCCACGATCCGGTCGCGGAGTTCTCGGGTGATGGTCAGCATGCGGGTCAGGATAGCCACGCCCCGGCAGGTGTCTGCCGGGGCGTCCGAGGCGCGGTCGGCCGGTGTCCGCGGTGCGGTCGGCACCCCCCGGCCCAGGGGCGGACCGGGGGCCGGTCAGCCGGACCGGGGCCGGTCAGCCGGCGTCGCGGGCGGGCAGGTGGTCGTGGGCGGTGGCGTGGACGGCCTGCGGGTTGCGGCGTTCGAGGAAGCGGTAGCCGACCACCAGCAGGACGGCCCAGGCCGGGAAGACGTACAGCGAGATCCGGTTGCCCTCGTCGAGGGCGATCAGGACGACGACCAGGGCGAGGAAGGCGAGCGCGGCCCAGCTGACCCAGGCGCCGCCGGGCGCCTTGAAGGTGGGCCGCGGCAGGTGGCCGCCCTTCCAGGCCTTGCGGTA
Organism: Streptomyces sp. 1114.5; assembly: GCF_003635085.1. Classification (NCBI taxonomy): domain Bacteria; kingdom Bacillati; phylum Actinomycetota; class Actinomycetes; order Kitasatosporales; family Streptomycetaceae; genus Streptomyces; species Streptomyces sp. 1114.5. The sequence goes on along the minus strand of NZ_RBXE01000001.1, from coordinate 2,372,849 downwards.
GCGGATCTGGGAGATCAGGATCATCGCCCAGGTCCACAGGCCGCAGACGGTGGCGACCGAGGTGATGTACTCGAACGCCCGCTCCGGGACGAGGCCGTTGAGCACCACGCCGACGCCCATCAGCAGGCAGGAGACGGTGATCGCGACGGCCGGGCTGCGGCGGGAGTTGAGCTTGGTGAGCCGCCCGGGGGCCTGGCCGCGCAGCGCGAGGTCGCGCAGCATCCGGCCGGTGGAGTACATGCCGGAGTTGCAGGAGGACAGCGCGGCGGTGAGCACCACGAAGTTGATGATGCCGGCCGCGGCGGGGATGCCGATCTTGCCGAAGGCGGCGACGAACGGGCTGACGCCGGGCTGGAATTCGGTCCACGGGACGAGCGAGAGGATGACGACCAGGGCGCCGATGTAGAACAGCGCGATGCGCCAGGGCAGGGTGTTGATGGCCCGCGGCAGGGTCTTCTCGGGGTTCTCGCTCTCGCCCGCGGTGACGCCGACGAGTTCGACGCCCAGGTAGGCGAACATGACGATCTGCAGGGTCATCACGGTGGCGCCGATGCCCTTGGGGAAGAAGCCGCCGTTCTCCCACAGGTGGCTGACCGACGCGGTGTCACCGGCCTTGCTGAAGCCCAGGGTGAGCACCCCTATGCCGATCAGGACCATGCCGATGATGGCGGTGACCTTGACCATGGAGAACCAGAACTCGATCTCGCCGAACACCTTCACCGAGATCAGGTTGGCCGCGTAGAGGATGACCAGGAAGGTCAGCGCGCTGAGCCACTGCGGGATGTCCGGCGCCCAGAACTTCACGTACACGGCGGCGGCGGTGGTCTCGGCCATGCCGGTGACGACCCAGAACAGCCAGTACGTCCAGCCGGTGACGTAGCCGGCGAAGGGGCCGAGGAACTCCCGGGCGTACTCGGCGAAACTGCCGGAGACCGGGCGGTAGGTGAGCAGTTCGCCGAGGGCCCGCATGATCACGAAGATCACCAGGCCGGCGACGGCGTAGGAGAGGATCAGGCTCGGGCCGGACTTGGAGATCGCGGTGCCGGCACCGAGGAAGAGGCCGGTGCCGATGGCGCCGCCGATGGCGATCATCTGGATCTGGCGGCTTCCGAGTCCCCGCTCGTAGCCCTCTTCGTCCGGAGTGGTGTCGACGACTTCGTCGGACAACTTCTCGGCCATGCGCACACCGTCCTGGTCGGTCTCGGGGGTGGAGAAGTCGTACCACGCACCATCCGAATAGCGGTGTTCGTCTGAGCGATATTTGAGCATGGCCTGGTAGGGTTCGCCCGATTTTGTGCGGAAAAGCCCCGGCGGATCGTCCACATGCTGGACGAAACCGTCGGGGCTTGCCCGAAAGCGGGCAGGATCACCCCTGAACGTGGGCCGGGATTCAGCTCCCGTTCACCCGGCCATCGCCTCCAGCAGCGACTCCTGCAGCGCCCCCAGCCACAGGTACGCCATCACCAGCGGCTTGCGCTCGTCGCCGTCCGGCAGGTCGTAGAGGCCGTCCTCGTCGTCCTCGGTGACCTCCAGCCGGACGCCGAGGGCCAGCCGTAGGTCGTTCAGCGCGCCCAGCCAGCGCGGGCAGTCCTCGGTGCCCAGCTTGAGCACCCCGCCACCGCCGAGCCCGTCCAGCGCCCGGATGACGAACAGCGCGTCGTCCCGCTTGCGGGCCCGCAGGTCCAGCTCGGTGAAGCGGCGGAACTCCCCGGACGCCGCCTCGGCCTCGCCGTCGTCCGGCTTCTCCGGATCGCCGTAGGCGTCGGGGAAGAACCGGGCCAGCACCGGATCGGCGGGCGCCTCGGTCGGCCCCTCGGCGAACAGCGCGGCCAGCGGGTCGCCGCCCTCCCCGCCCGGCCCGGGGCCGATCAGCTCCAACACCTGCACTTCCAGCGAGCGCAGGATGGAGGCCTCCCACTCGTCCAGCGCGATCACCGCGCCGCCACCGCCGGTGCTCTCGAACAACCCAGCCATCTGTATCGGTCAGCCCGTCTTCGTCGTCGTCGTCGTACGGCCGGCGGTCCGGCGTCGGTCGTACCGCAGCGCCGGTCGCACCGCGGCGTCAGTCGTGCCGCGGCGTCAGTCGTGCCGCGGCGTCAGTCGTGCTGCAGCGTCGCCCAGAGGCCGTAGCCGTGCATCGCCTGGACGTCGCGCTCCATCTCCTCGCGGGAACCGTTGGAGACCACCGCCCGCCCCTTGGTGTGGACGTCCATCATCAGCTTCCGGGCCTTGTCCTTCGGGTAGCCGAAGTAGGCCTGGAAGACGTACTGGACGTAGCTCATCAGGTTGACCGCGTCGTTGTGCACGATGGTCACCCAGGGCGTGTCCGGTTCTGCCACCGGCAGCCCCTCGACCTCGGGGCGCTCGATCTCCGCGGGCGCGACACTCACGCCGGGTCCTCCTCGCTGCACACTCGTCCGTTGCTCCTCAAGCCCCATGCTGCCATCCGGGGGACACCCGGGCGATTCCGACCCGGTCCGCTCGACGAGAAATCGTCACTCTGACGCTAAGTGGTAGTAGCATCATCTCCATGGACGCCACTTCCGTGCGCGCGGCCGGCTCGACCGCGCTCCTCACCGACCGCTACGAGCTCACCATGCTGCAGGCCGCCCTGCGCAGCGGGGCCGCGCACCGCCACTCCGTCTTCGAGGTCTTCACCCGCCGTCTGCCGGGCGGCCGCCGCTACGGCGTCATGGCCGGCACCGGCCGGGTGCTCGACGCCGTCGAGGCCTTCCGCTTCTCCACCGCCCAACTGGACTGGCTGGCCGGCCAGGGCGTGGTCGACGAGGACACCCTGCGCTACCTCGCCGATTACCGCTTCCGCGGCGACATCCACGGCTACCCCGAGGGCGAGGTCTACTTCCCCGGCTCGCCGCTGCTCACCGTCGAGGGCAGCTTCGCCGAGGCGGTGATCCTGGAGACGGTGATCCTCTCGATCCTCAACCACGACTCGGCGATCGCGGCCGCCGCCTCCCGGATGACGGCCGCCGCCGGCGGCCGCCCGGTCATCGAGATGGGCGCCCGCCGGGCCCACGAGCAGGCTGCCGTCTCGGCCGCCCGGGCCGCGTACGTGGCCGGGTTCGCCGCCACCTCCGATCTGGAGGCCGGTTTCACCCACGGCATCCCGACCACCGGCACCGCCGCCCACGCCTTCACCCTGGTCCACGACAGCGAACGGGACGCCTTCCGCGCGCAGATCGCCTCGATGGGCAAGGGCACCACGCTGCTCGTCGACACCTTCGACCTGCGCGAGGCCGTACGCACCGCCGTCGAGGTGGCCGGCCCCGAACTGGGCGCCGTCCGGATCGACTCCGGCGACCTCACCCTCCTCGCCCACCGGGTCCGCCGCCAGCTCGACGAACTGGGCGCCGAGAAGACCAGGATCATCGTCACCTCGGACCTGGACGAGTACGCGATCGCCGCCCTGGCCGCCGCCCCGGTCGACGGCTACGGCGTCGGCACCAGCCTGGTCACCGGCAGCGGCCACCCGACCTGCGCCATGGTCTACAAGCTCGTCGCCCGGGCCGAGACCGAGGGCGGACCGCTGGTCCCGGTCGCCAAGCGCGCGGCCGGCGGCAAGACCAGCATCGGCGGCCGCAAGTGGGCGGCCCGCCGGCCCGACGCCGAGGGCGTGGCCGAGGCCGAGGTGGTCGGCACCGGGCCCGTCCCGGAGGAACTGCGGCCGCACCTGGTGCAGGTGCCGCTGGTGCTGGCCGGCGAGACCGTCGGCCGGGAGCCGCTGAGCGCCGCCCGCGAACGGCACGTCCGGGCCCGGGCCGCACTGCCGCTGTCGGCCACCCAGCTCTCCAAGGGCGACCCGGTGCTGCCGACCGAACTGGCCCTGCCGGCCGACCCGGCCCACTGACCCCCGGTCCCGCCGGCCGGGCCTGACCCTCGCCGGCCGGCCGGGCCGGCGGGCCCGAACGCAGGCCCCGGCCCGGCCACCGGACCGGCCCCCGGGGGCTTCCGCCCCCGCGCGGCACTCCCTAGAGTCAGCCGTAGAGTTCCCCGGAGCTCCCCGAGAACCCCCCGAGTCCCGCACAGCCGGGCCGAGTACTCCCGAGGGCTCCCCCACCGGGGCGCCGCCTCCCGCGGGCCCCCGACATCCGAGGATGCGAGCCATGCACCGGGCACTGATCGTCGTCGACGTGCAGAACGACTTCTGCGAGGGCGGCAGCCTGGCCGTCGCCGGCGGCGCCGAGGTGGCCGCCGCCATCACCGACCTCATCGCCGAGTCCTCCCCCGGCTACCAGCACATCCTCGCCACCCGCGACCACCACATCGACCCGGGCGACCACTTCTCCACCCAGCCGGACTACGTCGACAGCTGGCCGCCGCACTGCGTGGCCGGCACCGAGGGCGTGGGTTTCCACCCCAACTTCGCGCCCGCCGTCATCTCCGGCGCGGTCGAGGCGGTCTTCGACAAGGGCGCCTACTCGGCGGCGTACAGCGGCTTCGAGGGGCTGGACGAGAACAACCGCGGCCCGGTGGAGTGGCTGCGCGAGCGGCAGGTCGACGAGGTCGACGTGGTGGGCATCGCCACCGACCACTGCGTGCGGGCGACCGCGCTGGACGCGGCCCGGGCGGGCTTCACCACCCGCGTCCTGCTGGACCTCACCGCCGGGGTGGCCGCGGAGACCACCTCCGCCGCGCTGGAGGAGCTGCGGGCGGCCGGCGTCGAGCTGGTCGGCACCCCGGTGGTCCGGTCCTAGCGCCTTCCGGCCCGGCCTGGCGGCATCCGGCCCGGCGACACCCCCGGCTCAGACCACCAGCAGCTCCACCACGTCCGTGCCCCCGGCCTGGTACGCCTCGCGCAGCTCGCCGCCGACCGCGTCCGGGTCGGCGGCCAGCCGGGCACCGGAGACGTACACCACGCGGATGCCCAGGTACTCCATCCGGTGCTGGCCGCCGCGTACCCAGGCGGCCTCGCCCTCGCTGACGCAGCGCAGGTCGGAGTCCACCTCCACCGCGACGCCGCGCTCCGGCCAGTAGAGGTCCGGAACACCGATGTAGGTGCCGCCGCACATCCGCAGTTCGGGGGCGCTCAGCGGGGCGGGCAGCAGCCACTCGTCCACCAGGTGGCCGACCCGCTCCAGCACCGCGTCCCGCTCGGCGGCGAGGAGTTCGTCCAGCGCGGCCCGCACCCGGGGTTCGGCGGTCAGCCCGGACTCGGTCAGCTCCGCCACCAACTCCCGTACCGTGCACCGGTTCTCCGGCCGCGCGACGGCCTCCCGCAGCACCTCGCGCACCGGCGCCGCAGCCTGCGGGTCCGCCGTCCACTCGCCCAGCGCGTCCGCGACCGCCCGGGCCACCGGCGCACAGGCCAGGCCGTGCACCGAGCGGGCCACCAACTCCCTTTCGGTGCGCCGGATCCGCACCGCGCCGACGTCCTTCAGGCGACGCTGACGGGGCACCAGGACGTCCACCCCCGTCACCGCGGGCAGCCGGGGCACGGCGGCGAAGCCGTACAGCGCGAGCGCGGCCGCACCGGTGATCACCGCGCCCTCGCGGCGGCCCTCCTCACGGCCGTTCTGCGCGGCGTACAGCAGCGCGGCCCAGATCCGCTGCTCCGGGGTGGGCTCCTCGGACTGCAGCAGGTAGACCCTGGGCAGCAGTCGCTGCCAGGGGCCGCCCCGGCGGCAGTGCCCGGTGATGACCCGGGCCGGCACGCCCCGGGCGCGGAGCTGACTCGCGGTGACGACGTTCTGCTGACGCTGCGCCAGTTCCTCCAGGGACGGCGGCGGCGAGGGAATCCGGTAGCTCATGCCGACACCATCCCCAACCACCCGGACCTGCGACCGAAAGGCTGACGCACTGTTACCCAACCGTCGCGAAACCGGGACCAGCTCGCACTAAAGTCCTCATACCCTCACTCATTTGGAGTAATTGACGCTCATCAGGTTGTCATACCTGATCGAAAACGATTGCCGGCCTGGTTGCCTGACCCAGAGTGACCAACCACATACGGCGAGGAGCCCCCCAAGCGTCAATCGCACCCCAAGGATTGCCTAGGCTTACGTCATGTCACGTGACGAGACCGCCGGCCTCCGCGCGGCCCAGCTCCGCCTCGGCCGCCTGCCCGGATACGTCCGCCGCCCGGACCCGGCGCGCCGCAGCGGCGAGAAGGGCCATACGTACAAGAAGGGCTGGGAGGTCCGCTTCACCGCCCGCAGCGAGGCGGAGATAGCAGAGATCCGCGACCTCGTGGTCGCCGCCGGATTCGCCCCGGCCAGGCCGTTCTTCAAGGGCCACCAGCTCATCCAGCCGGTTTACGGCATGGCAGCGGTGCAGGCCTACCTCGCTGCTAGACAGGCGGCCGAGGAACACGCCGCCCGGGCCGCCCTCGGCCGGCGGCGACGAGCGGCGGGGCGGGCCGCCGGCGGGCACGGCGCCGCGGGTGCGCACCCGGCCGGTGCGCACAGCCCTGGCGTGCACGCGGCCGGCGCGCACGCGGCCGGTCCGCACGCCGGGGGTGCGGCACACCGGTGCGAGCGCGAGGAGGCCGCCGCTGCGGCGACTGCGGCCGCAGCGGCGGCGACCGCCGTGCAGGCGGCCCGACGGCGGGCCGTCGAGACCTTCCCCACCCAGGTCGAACGGGACACCGCCGCCGACCGGATCTCCCCCGCGGAGGCCCGGACGACCTCCTGACGGTCGGACACACCGCCCGTCCCCCCGCCCCGGTCGGCCGCACGCGGGTCCAGGCCGCCGGGGCACGGTCGAGCGGCACGGAGCCATTGGCAGCCGGGGCCGCACACCCCCGCCCGTCGCCACGCCCGGGACCGTGGTGATCGACGCCATGATCGTGCGCGCGGTTGTGAGGGCGGTAGTGCGGGCGCGGGTTCGCGCCGTAGGCGTGGACGTCCGCCGTCGGAACGCCTACGGTGGCACATCAACTGCCTTGCAGCCGAAGCCGTCCACACCCTCTGACCAGCCGCGACACGCTTGCACCTACGCTCCACGCACCACTGCGCAGCACCGCACCGCCGGCCCCGCGCCGGCCCCCCGTCGGCCCCCTGCCCGTCCGCCCCGCCGCCCCGCCGCTCCCGGTCGCACCGGAACCGGCCGGGCGGCGGCAGGTTCCGGGCATTCCATCGGATTGGTCACCCAGCGCACCGAGGGCCTACCGTAGAGTGAGCACAGATGATCGACCGTCAGAAACCCATCTCCCTTTCCGAGAAGACGAGATGACCAACCGTCACACGACTTCCGCCGGACCACCCCCGGGGCCCGGCGAGCCGGAGGACGTACCACTGGAGTTCACCGCGTTCTGCGAACTCCACCGCCCCCGGTACCTCAGCTACGCGCGGGTGTGGCTGACCGAGCACAGCACCGCGGCCGCCGCCGTCCAGCAGGCCTTCGCCGAAATCGCGGTGCACTGGCGCGAGTTGATGGGAAGCGCCAACCCGACCGCGCACGCCTGGGAGATCCTGCGCGGCATCGTCGCCGACCACACCCACCGGGCACCCGCGGCCCCGGACCGCCACCCGGCCGACGACGACCTGGCGATCCTGCACTACGTCGTCGGCCTCGCCGCCCCCGAGATCGCCGACGTCATCGGCACCGACGCCGCCAGCGTGGCCGGGCGACTGCGCCGCACCATGCTGCACGAGGCCTCCGGCTGGTGACCCCGCGCGCCACCCGTCCCGGGCTCGTCCCCGGACGCCTCAGACCCGCTCGCCCGTGACGTCGTACAGGTGGTGCACCGGGTCGTGGATCAGGTACCGGGCGAACGACTCCACCGTGAACCGCGCCCCGTCACTGCGGTTCCCGGTCCGCTGCCACTGCTCGCCGGCCACCCGCTCGAAGGCCGCGGCCAGCGCCTCCGCGGCCTCCGCCAACTCCGCCGCCACCACCTTCGGCTGCTGCTCGCCGTACCGCTCGGCGACGGCCGTCCCGTCCTGGTCCCAGTTCGGGAACACCGGGTCGTCCAGGTCCAGCATCAGGCCCAGCCGGACGTCGAACAGCCGGAAGACGTCCCGGACGTGGCACGCGTACTCCAGCTCCGACCAGACGCCCGCCTCCGGCCGGCGGCGCAGCCCGTCCTCGTCCCCGGCCAGCACCGCCAGCCAGCCCGCCGCATTGGCCCGGATCATCCCCGCCACGTCCTCGCGCACCACCCCGGGGGTGTCCAACCCGCAGTCCGGGCACCGGCGTTCCAGCACCCACGTCCAGTCCTTGGTGTCGGGGACGATCTCCCCGGCGGCAGCGCCAGCGGTGTTCTCAGAAGTGCTCATGGGCCCAGCATGGCGGCCACCGCAGCCACCCCACCAGCGGCAATGCCGCCAGCCGCCGCCGAAATGCTGCCAGCCCACCGGCGCACCGCCCCCGCCGACCTCGCCATCGCCGTCGTCGACCGATCCCGACCGGCGCCACTCACCACCGCCTCCGCCGCCCCCGCACCACCGCAAACACCGACAGCCCCAGCACCACCGCGCCGACCGCCACCGCGGCGATCACCAACCCGGTGCTGTCACCGCCGCTCCCCCCACCGTCGGCCTCCGGCACCACCGGCTCCGCGGAGGGCTGGTCGGTCGCCTCACTCTCGTCGTCACTCGGCGGCGTCCCCCTGGACTCCAGCCGCTTGACCAGCGGATTCTCCCGAGGCCCGGTGTCCACGGCGGGATTCGCCTCCAACGCCTTCGCCGGCGCGAGGACCCCGTAGCCGTAGTGGTTGTCGGGGACCACTGTCCCGTCGCTCGGCGGGGTGGCCGACTTGATCATCCGATTGATCACCTGCCCGGCAGACAGCTCGGGGTACTTCGACCGGATGAGCGCGGCGGTGGCGGAGACGTAGGCGGTGGAGTCGGAGGTGCCAGTCCCGACCCCATAGCTCGTCGGGGATTTGGCCGACGCGTGATAGACCTCCACACCAGGTGCGATGAGTGTGGTCTCAGGCCCCGGTGTGGAGCCATCCCACACGACACCCTTGGAGTCGACTGCCCCGACGGCCACCACCCCGGGAAAGGCCGCCGGATAGTTGACACCCAGGTCCGACCCGCTGTTGCCCGCACTGGCAACCAGCACGGCGTCCTTCGACACCGCGTACGCGACGGCCTTGCGCGCCTGCGTGTCGAACCGGAGAAGTCCTCCGATGGACATGTTGACGACTGTCGCACCGTGGTCCACTGCGAAGCGGATTGCCTCCGCAAGGTCGTTCACCTGAGGCTCGGGACCACTCTCCGTGGTCTTCACCTTAACCGGGAGGATCTTCGCCTTCGGAGCCAGGCCCATCACCCCAGCCGTCCCGCCGTGCCCATGACCTGCGATCAGGCTCGCCATACCGGTGCCGTGGCCGTCGGTGTCGATACGGCCGTCGGATTGGGTGCCGGAGAAGTCTGCGCCGGGAAGCACCTGCCCGGTCAGATCCTGGTGCTCCGAGTTCACCCCACTGTCGATCACCGCAACGACGACGCCCTCGCCCTGGCTGACCGGCCAGACCTTCGCCGCAGCCTCGAAGGTCTTCAGAGCCCACTGTTGGTCCCTGATCTGATCGGCCGATGCTGCCGGTGCGACGACGCTCCAGACCAATGTTCCGGCGGCAAAGGCCGCCGTACCACGCGCCAACCAGCGGCTCGTCAAACCCGGTCACCCCACTCAACGAGGCATCCCGCAGATCACCGACCTGCGGGATGCGATCAGCTCACCCGTCCGGCTACGGACCGGCCTCATTTCACCACGTTCGGGTTGGTCGGCTTGTCCGACGCCCAAGTCTCCTCGTCCTCCACGAGGTAGTCCGGTCGCCTGCCGCTCTTGCCCCGATCCTTCTTACGTCCTTGTGCGCCACCCAGCGCGCCACCGGGCGCCATACCACTCGTGCCCGTGGCACCGGGCTCGCCGGTGAGCCGAGCCCGCGTGCCCAGCCCGGAACCGCCTTCCGTGAAGGCCTCCTTGCCGCGAGCACCTGCGCCTGGCTTTGCCGGCCCTCCGACAACCCCACCGGAGCGTGCCGGGGCATTGCCGGTCTGCTTGGCCCCGGACATTCCACGGCCTCCGCCGCCGATACCTGGAGGGACCTCGCCACCACCGCCGGTGCTGACGCCGCGGCCCCCACGCGGGCTCGGGCCCTCCACCGTGATCTCCCGACCGGAGAACCCCTTGTCACCGAACCCGGTCTTGCTCTGGCCGAAGCCCGGCAGAGCCGATGGACTCTGTGCGGTCGGCCCACCAGGGCTGATGGTCGTCTGCCCGCCGCCACCCGAAACCGGTGCACCGACAGGGCTCGGAGTCGGTGCACCGGTCAGGGCCGACGTCTGGGTTCCGGAGGTAGGGGGACTCGGCACGATTCCACCGGGGCGGGACACCGGGGTACCGGAAATACCCGCGTCAGGGCCACGACCCACGGTGGCCGACGGCTTCGGCGGAGCCTGTGCCGTGCCTCCCTTGATCCCGGAGTCGGTGGGAGCGCTCACGCTCCTGGACGTGGAGCCGGCCGCCGACGGAGGCTGGAAGGACTTGGGTCGCTGCGGCGCAGTGCCGCCTGTCGTCCGCGCCGAGGTTCCTCCAGCCCCCAGCGAGGTGCCCGACATCACCGCAGCCGCCACCGCCGCCGCAGCACCGGGGTCTTCCTGCGCCGTCACGTCACGGGAGTCTTCCTTCCCTCCAGGACGATAGGGCGGCGGAGCCTTCAGGGCCGGGGTCGCGATGCGGTAGTGCATGGCGAGGGTCTGCATGATGGCGGCGGCTTCGGCCTTCTTGCGATTGGCGATGGGGATGTGGTCGTCGCCGTCGCCGAAGAGGGAGGAGACGCCGTCGGCGACGTGGTCCTTGAAGCTGTCCCAGTTGCCGGGTTCCTCGGGCATGTCGTGTTTGGCCTTGGCCATGGCCTCGGAGACGTTGTGGAGGATGTTGGCCGCGTCGTTGGCGTAGGCGGCGGCGTTGTTGATGCTGGCGGCCAGGTTGAGCATGCGGGTGTGGAAGGCGTTGCTGGTGGCGCCTTCCCAGGTGGTGGCGGCTTCGGTGCTGGCCTTGGTGAGGGCGAGGCGGATCTGCTTGAGGGTGTCGGCGGCGTTTCGCCAGGGGTCGCCGGCCGCCATCACCGCGCCGGGGTCGAGGGCCTGCGCCATCGTGCGGAGCTGGGCGTGGCTGTACTTGGTGAAGTCGGTGTAGACCATGGGCGGTTCGCCTCCGTTCGTGGCCGGGCGGGTGGTGGCTAGATGGTGGCGTTGCCGCGGTGGGACGGGGTGAGGTTCTTCTCGTAGGCGGCCTGGCTGCTCGCCGAGGGCTTCTCCACGGACCAGCCGTCGCCGCCGAGTTTGAGCTTGCCGGCGGTGTGCTGGTCCTGTTCCTCGTAGTTGGTGGCGGTGAGTTCGGCCTTGTGCTGGGCGTCGTCGACGGCTTCCTGGAGCTGGTTGAGGACGTCGCGCAGCGCGTCCCGCATGGTGCTGTAGCGGCCGTGGATCTCGGTGGCTTCGGCGAAGGTGCCGAAGGCGTTCTTGCCGAGGCCGCTGCGCCCGTGGGTGTCGTTGCCGTCGGCGTGTTTCTGGAAGTCGGCGAGCAGGAGCCGTACTTGGCCGGCGAAGGTGCGGAGCTGTTCGACTTCGACGCGGTAGCCCTGTCCGCTTCCCCCGGTCGATCCGGTTCCACCGGTGCTTCCGGTACCGGTCCCTGATCCCATGGCGGCGCCTCCCCCGTGCGTCCGTTCCTGGCGGTCGGGGCCGGGCCCCGGTGTCTCATGTCTAACACACGGGGCCCGAACCCCGCCCGGGGCTTGGTCAGTTCGCGGTCGTCCGGCTGTCGTGGGCTTCGGCGCGGGCTTCGGCGAGGGCTTCGGCGAGGGCGCGGCGGCAGAGGGAGTCGGCGTGCCGGGTGGTTTCGGGGAGGCGGTAGCGGGAGGCGAGGTGGAGGGTGGTGCGGACGGCGGTGTCGAGGTCGATCCGGTGGCCGACGGAGACGTAGACGGGTTTGACGCCGGGGCGGGTCCGTACGGCGCGGCCGACTTCCTCGCCGGTGGCGGGGTCGGTGAGCGGGGCGGTGGAGCCGCGGGGTGCGTCGGGCTCGTGGTGCTCGAAGGTGAAGGGGGTCTTGGCGACGCCGAGGGTGCGCAGCCCGGTCACGACGCCGAGGTGGCTGGCGAGGCCGAGGCGGCGGGGGTGGGCGAGGCCGTAGCCGTCGCAGACGACGGTGTCGGGGGTGCGGGTGAGGGCGGCCAGGGCGTCGAGGACGGCGGGGAGTTCGCGGAAGGCGAGGAGCCCGGGGATGTAGGGGAAGGCGATCCGGCCGACGGCGGTGGCCTGTTCGACGACCTCCAGGGTGTCCCGGTCGAGCAGGACGGCTGCGGCGGCGACGAGGTCGTGGTCGTCGTCGTAGGCGACGTCCACGCCGGCGATCAGCCGGCCGGGGACGCCCGGAACACCGGTACCGTCGTCGGGGTCGTCGGTGTCGTCGTGGGCCTGGACGAGCGGGCGCAGCCGCTGCTGTTCGGCGAGTGCCTCGGCCTCGGTGGTGGGCCAGTCGGCGGGGATGGGCACGGTCGGTTCCCCCGGTGCGTGGTGTCGACAGGTTGCGGTTCACCGTACCGACCGGCGCGGACGACCCTGGGGTGAGCCCGTGCGCCCCCTGTGCCCCCGGGTCGGCGGGCTAGCCTGGAGGCAGTGAACTCCCTTGCCGGGTAGGACTTCTGGCACCGGTACCACTCCCGCCCGTTTCCCCCGACGTGCGAAGGACCCCCGTCATGCCGCGTCCGTCCGCTGCCCAGGCCTGCCTCGGCTCGTTCACCGTCGTCGCCGCCACGGTGGCGCTGTTGGCCGCCTCGGGCGCCTCGGGCGTCCTGGCGGTCACAGTGCTGGTGGTGTTCGCGTTGACGCTCGGCACCGTGGTGACGGTGCTCTCGCTGTCGGCGTCCTCGAAGCCGGACCCCGCCGTCGCGGCCCGGCCGTCCCCGGAGCCGCTTCCCACCGAGAGCACCCCTGTCGCCGAGAACATCCCTGTCGCCGAGGACGCCCCGGCCGCCGAGGACGCCCCGGCCGCCGGGAGCGCCGCCGCCGGACACGCGTACGCCCGGCAGCGCTGATCCGCCGCCGGGCGCAGGCGCGTTGCGCGCCGCCGTTCAGACCTCCGTGGTGACCACCACGGTCTTCGCGGCCTTGTCGTGGATGCACTGCCGGTACGGCTTGTCGAAGACGCCGAAGATCCCGTCGACGATCCACCAGATCGCGGCGCAGCAGAGCACGGCCGGGAGGATGAACACCGCGGCGCGGGTCCAGGCGGCGGACTGGGTGGGCGTGCTCCCGTCGACGAGCATGGCGACGCGGACCTTCACCGCCTTCTTGCCGAGGGTCTGGCCGTCCCGGCTGGTCATCAGGGCGTCGTAGATGAGGTAGAGGGCGCAGCCGATCCAGAACGCCTCGGCCGAGCCGTTGCGCTCGCTGAGGTCGGTGAAGGGAGCCACCACGATCACGCCGACGGCCTGCATGAGGACGTAGTCGATGAGCCGGGCGAGGATCCGCTTGGGCCAGGTGCCGATCGGCGGCATGCCGGGGACGGGCCCGGTGCCGGGGCCGCCGTACGTGCCGGGGCCGTAGCCGTACCCGGGCGGCGGCTGGTCCTGCGGCGGTCGGCCGTACGGGGACTCCCCGGACGGGGCTTCGCCGTACGGGTTCTGATCGCGGTTCGGCCCGGGGTACGGGGTGCCGCCGTAGGTGCCCTGGTACGCGCCGGGGCCGCCGGACGGGGTCTCCGCCGGGCCGTTGGACGGGGTCGGGCCCGACGGCTCGCCTTCCGGCGTTCCGCCGCCGGGCTGCGGGGACTGCTTGTCGAAGGAGGGCTTGCCGCCCCCCTCCGGCTGGGGGCCTGAGGGGTCGTGGTCGCTCATCCCCCGAGTAGAACACCGCCCATTCTCGTCCTCCGGGATATTCCGTCCGTTTTGCCGCCGGGGGCGGGGACGGGCGCGGAAGCGCGGAGAAGCGCCGGCTTCAGCCGCGCACCACCCGGGTCCGGGCCGCGCGGTCCTGCCAGCCCCGCCGTGCCGGACGGTCGGCCACCGGCCAGACCAGGCCGAGCAGCAGCACGGTACCCAGCTGCCGGACGGCCCAGCGGAGCAGCGAACGGCCGAGGCTCAACCTGCCGCGGGCGGTGGGGGCGGTTGCGTCCACCACTCGGATCCCGACCAGCCGCTTGCCGAAGGTCTGGCCGGTCCGCGCGATCGGCAGCACCTCGTACAGCAGACCGGCGAACAGCAGGATGCCGATCAGTACGGCGATCTTGCCCAGCACCACGTCGTCCACGAGCCAGACCTGGACCTGGCGGCGGGTGAGGGCGCTGGCCATCCGGGCCTGGTCGAGTTTCTCCTGGAGGTGGTCGGACACCGAGCGGCCGAGCGGGATCCCGGCGGCGACGGCGACCACCAGCAGCACGAGGGTGTCCACCACCCGTGCGGCCAGCCGCCGCCCCAATCCGGCCGGCACGGCGGCGGGCGCGGAGGCGGCGGGCCGGCGCCGGACGGTGGCCTCCCGGGCCGGTCGCGGCACGGCGGGCATCGGTGTGGTGGGGGCGACCGCCGCGGGCTCCGCCTTGACCACGGGCACTGCGCCCGAGGCCTCGACGAGGGGCGTCGGGGACACCGCGGCCACCGAGCCTGACGAGGTCGCCGAGGCCGCCGAGGCCGCCGAGGCCGCCGAGGCCGCCGAGGCCGCCGAGGCCGCCGAAGTCTCCCGCACCGCCACGGCCATGGCCGGCGCAACGGCCGCGGCCACCTCCACGGCAACCGCAGCGCGCTCCGGTTCCGCGCGCCCCTCCTCCGCCTCGGGCGCCCCCGGAAGCACCCCCCAGGAGACCCAGCGCGGCACGTCCCCGGTCTCCGCCAGCCCCCGCTGGGCCCGCGGATCGGCCTGCCAGCCGGACTCCCCGGACTCCCCGGACACCGGCTCGGCCACCGACCCGACCGTACGGAACACCGGCCCGCCGATGACCTCCGCCACCCGGGGCCCGAACACGAAGGACGCCCCGCCCGAGGTCTGGTCGAAGTACACCGGCCCGGTGTCACCCCCACCCGCCGGCATCAGGGCCTCCGGCCTCTGCCCAGAACCCGCTTCCGCCTCCGGCTCCGGCTCCGGCCCCGAGACCGCCTCCGGCTCCGAAACCGCCTCCGGGACCGCCACCGCCTCCGGCCCGGACCCCGGGGCCGCCACCGCAGGAACCACCGGCGGCGGCACCGCCCGGGCCGGCGGCACTGCCGCCCCGCTGCGCCGGGTCGCGTACCGGGGCGGCACCAGCACCTCGCCCTCGGCGGGCGCGAGCCGACTGGTGCCGGGCACCCAGGCCGAGCCGCCCCAGTACCGGACGAAGCCGGGGATGGAGGGGTCGGGGTAGTACCCCGGTCCGGGTGCGACGGCCGGGTCGCCGCCGTCGGCGAAGGGGCGGTCCGTCATGGGGGTCTTCTTTCCTGGCAGGTCCTGACGCGGGCAAGGGCGGGCAAGGGCGGGCAAGGAGGGACAACGGAAGGACGGGGGACGCCGTTACGGCACATCCGTCCGCGCGCGCACCCGGCGCACACCCGGCGCTCGGCGCACGTGGGGGCGCCGCCGATGGGCGGACAGTCGCTGGGCAGTCACAAAGGGTAGTACCTCGCCGAAGTCGCGACGGGAAGTTCGTCAATCCCCGGACAACGGCGGCCCGCCCGCGGTAAGGAACCGGGCGCGCGACCGGGCGCGCGCGCCGCGCAGCCGCCCGTTCACCACCCCTCGCCGAACTTCCCGAAGAAATCCCGGAAACGTGTGTAAGAGCCGGTGCGGACCGCCCTCTCAAAGGTCACAGGGCCCGGAACCGGGCACGACCCGAAGGCAGAGAGGAAGACGATCATGGAGCGCCCCGTCAGCGTCGTCGAGCACGAGCTGGAGCTCAACCTGGTGCTCTCGCCGGAGCACAGCGTGCCCGTCCCGGCGCGGTTGTCCTACGGCAGCCACGACCCGTACGCGGTCTACATCACCTTCCACCTGGACACCGGTTCCCCGGTGACCTGGGTGTTCGCCCGCGAGCTGCTGGTCGAGGGCACCTTCCGCCCGTGCGGCCAGGGCGACGTGCGGATCTGGCCGACCCGCTCGGGCCGGCGCAGCGTGCTGTGCCTCGCGCTGAGCTCGCCCGCCGGGGACGCGCTGCTGGAGGCGCCGCTGCCGGCCGTCGCGGCCTGGCTGGAGCGGGCTCACCGGCTGGTCCCGCCGGGCAGCGAGCTGGCGGCGCTGGACATGGACGGCTCGCTCGCCGAGCTGCTCGCCTAGGCGTGCGCGACAGCGTGCGCCGCAGGGCGCACCCGTACGTCCCACCCGAG
The DNA here is from genome assembly GCF_003635085.1 of Streptomyces sp. 1114.5. NCBI lineage: Bacteria > Bacillati > Actinomycetota > Actinomycetes > Kitasatosporales > Streptomycetaceae > Streptomyces > Streptomyces sp. 1114.5. The sequence goes on along the minus strand of NZ_RBXE01000001.1, from coordinate 2,356,588 downwards.
CAAGGGCGCAACAGAGGTGACAGGAGCGGCCGCCCCCGCCGCCTCAGCGGGCCGCGGGGGCCTGCTGACGGCCGCGGGCGGTGTCCGGGCCGCCGCTGCCGTCGCGCTGTTCGGGCAGCCGGACCAGCGGGGCACCGGCGGAGCGCCGCCGGGCCCTTATCCGGACCGCGGCCGCGAGCAGGAAGCAGAGCCCGACCCACGGGTAGACCGAGGTGGGCAGCTGGCGCCACGGCGGCATGTGGAGGACGGCCGCACCCTCCGGCTTCGCCGCCCACATCGCGAAGGAGAGGAAGGCGACCAGCGTGGCCCAGAAGACGGCCCGCCAGCGCAGCCGGCGCACGGCGGCCGGGCGGGCGCGCTCGACGGAGGCCTCGGCGGCGAGCAGGACGAGCAGCGGAACGCACCAGACCCAGTGGTGGGTCCAGCTGATCGGGGAGATCAGCACGGCGGTGACGGCCGCGCAGCAGACGCCCCAGGCCTCGGCCCGGGGCAGCCAGCGGCCGCTGCGGGCGGCCCAGGCGGCGACGGCGAGCCCGGCCAGCGCGACCAGGCCGCCCCCGAGGGTGGCGAGGGTGCCGGGGTCGGTGCTGTGCAGCAGGCGGGCGAAGGCGCCGCGCATGGACTGGTTGTCGACGATCCAGGTCTTGCCGACCCGGGAGGAGTCGTAGAGGTACTTGGTCCAGAAGCCCCAGGTGGCGTCGGGCAGGACGAGGGCGCCGAGCAGGAACGTGCCGAGGAAGGTGAGGCCGGCCACGAAGGCGGCCCGGATCCGGCCGGTGATCAGCAGGTAGACCGCGAACAGGCCGGGGGTGAGCTTGATGCCGGCGGCGATGCCGATCGCCACGCCCTTGCTGCGGCGTCCGTCCGGGCGGGTGAGGTCCCAGAGGATCAGGCAGGCGAGCGCGAGGTTGATCTGGCCGTACCGGAGCGTGGTGAACACGGGTTCGAGCCAGACGCCGAGGCCGGTCACCAGGACCACGCCGATCGGCCGCAGCTCGCGGCGCGGCCAGCCGACCAGCTTGAAGGACAGGTGGGTCAGCAGGGCGAGCAGGCCGATGTTGCCGAGAGTGATCACCACCCGGAGGACGGGGACCGGGAACCAGGTGGTCGGGACGAACAGCATCGCCGCGAAGGGCGGGTAGGTCGCGGGCAGGTTCCACTCGGTGACGCGCAGCGCGTACAGGTCGGTGCCGTGGGCGACGGCGGCACCCTCGGCCCGGTAGACGATCATGTCCACCATCGAGGTGTGGACGAAGTGGCGCACCACGGCGTACCCGACCAGGGACAGCAGCGCCACGGCGGAGGCGGCCAGCAGCGGTCGGCGGGGAGCCCCGCGCAGGGCCCGGACGGGGGCGCCGAGCGCCCGGCTCAGCCGGTCCGACAGGGGGGCGGGCGAGGGGTCGGGTGCGGTCCGCACCGGGCTTCGCTCGTCTTGCACCGCTGTCACTTGTCCACTCCGTCCACCGCTCGGCCAACCAGCGACGATACCGGATGCCACCCGAACGGAGCCGAACGCAATCGACTACGCAAAGTGACAAAGACGCCCCGACCAGCCGTGCTGGGCTGCGGACTCGGCACGGACGGCCGGGGCAGAACAGGAACCCGGGCAGGCGGGCCTCAGCCCTTGTACGCCCCGAAGGCCCGGGTGAAGTCCAGCGGCTGCTGGACGATGCTGCTGCAGGTCGCGTCCGCATAGCCCTTGGCGCCGCCGTCGCAGGCCTTGTCGCGGGTGCCGGACCACATGGCCAGCCAGGCCAGGTGCTTGGCCGTCGCGAAGTCGGCGAGCTGCTGGGCGTCGGCCACGGTGAAGACCTCGCTGGCGACGTCGTTGACGCCGATCATCGGGGTGACCGCGACCTTGCGCCAGGCGGCCGCGTCGTCCAGCCCCAGCACGCTTTTGACCTGGGCCTGGGTGGCGGTGGCCGCGGCGATCGCATACTTGCCCATCCGGCCCTGCGGGTCGGGGGCGACCCCGTCGCCGAAGTCCATCGCCATGATGTTGACGGCGCCGACGGCGACGCCATTGGCCTTGGCGCCCGCGACCAGGTCGACGCCCTCCTGGGTCAGCCCGGAGGGCAGCGCGGGCAGGGTGAAGGAGACGTCGAGGGCCTTGCCCCTGGCGGCGGCGTTCTTCTGCAGCTGGGCGACGGCCTGGGCGCGCCGGGTGTTGGCGGCGGCGTCGGCGATCGCGCCGCCCTCGACGTCGAAGTCCAGCTTGGTCGCCCCGTAGGCGTCCACGACCTTCTGGTACGCGGCCGTGAGGTCGGCGGTGGAGCCGCAGGCGAGGGCCAGCTCGCTGCCGTTGGCGCCGCCGAAGGAGATCCGGACGTCGCCGCCGATCGCCCGCAGCTCGCCGATACGGGCGGCCACCGCGTCGGTGGACAGGTCGCTGACGCCGCCCCACTTGGGCACGCAGCCGCCACCGGACACCACGAAGGCCAGGTTGAAGTCCTTCACACCGCTCGCCTTGGCGGTGGCGACCAGGTCGTACGGCGGGTAGAGCGAGGTGTCCACGTACGGGGCGAAGCCGGCCCCGGCACCGGCCGGGGGAACGGGCACACCGGTCGCCGTGGGGGTGGCGGTCGGGGTCGGCGCCGGGGTGGTCGGCTTCGCCGTGGCGGTGGGGCTGGGCTTCGTGGACGCGGTCGCGGTCGCCGTCGCGGTGGCGGTCGGAGCGGTGGTCCCCGTCGGCGAGGCGGTGGCGGTCGGACGCCCCGAGGGGGTGGGCGCGGTGCCGTCGCCGGGCTTGCAGGAGACGTTGTTGATCAGGCAGTCGGCCGGTTCGGCCTGGGCCGCGCCCGTGCCCTGGGCGACGAAGCCGACCACCACGCTCCTGCCGGGCTCCAGTCGCCTGCTCCAGGCCTCCGGCTTGACCGTGACGTGCCGCCCGACGGCGGTGAAGGTGGCGTTCCAGAGGGAGTCGATCTTCGCCCCGACCGGCAGGTCGAAGCTGAGCGTCCAGTCCTCGATCGGGCTGCTGTCCGGGTTGGTGACCAGGTACTGCCCGGTGTAGCCGGAGTCCCAGCTGCTGGTGCGGCTGTAGACGGCGCCGAGCGAGGCGGCGCTGGCCGAGGTGGCGAGGAGGACCGTCCCGCCCGCGACCAGGGTGGCGGCGACCGCGGCGGCCCCGATGATCGCGCTCTTGCGGCTGCGCCTGCGGCGGCCGGAGCGACGGGTGGGCTGGGTGGTCATGGCGCGTTACCTCCGCGGATGCCTTCGGTCGGGTGACCGACGCTAGCGGCGGCCCGAGGGCGGAACGGGCGGGCTGAGCGAGCGGTAGAACTCCCTTAGGCCACCGTTAAGGAAGACGCCTCCCCGGGCACCTGACCCCTCCTCACCTCACCGCGGGAAGAGCATCCCCCGCGCGGCACCCCGCGCTGCCGCCCGCGACCGCCTCCGCCCGGTCCGCACGGGCGCCGCCGCCTCCGGCCGGGTGCGCAGCCGCAGGCGGGTCTCGGCGCCGCCGAGCACGGCCGAGCGGCCGAGGGCGAGGTCCCCGCCGGTGGACTCGGCGAGCTTGCGGACGATGTCCAGCCCGAGCCCGGTGGAACCCTCCCCGCCGTGGCCCTCGCCGCGTTTGAGGGCGGCGGCCGGGTCGCTGTAGCCCGGTCCGCCGTCGCCGACCAGCACGATCACCGAGCTCTCGGTGGCCAGGACGTCGACCGAGAAGGCGGTGCCGACCGCGGTGTGCCGGAAGACGTTGCCGAGCAACGCGTCGACGGCGGCCGCCAGGTCCCCGCGCTGGACGGGTACGGGGGCCGCCCGTTCGGCGCCGGCGAGCTGCCAGCGGCGCCCCTCGTCCTCGGCCAGTGCGGACCAGAAGGCGACCCGTTCGCGGATCACCTCGGCGGCGTCGCAGCCGACCGCGACGGCGGGCGCGTCCTCGGGGGCGCGGCGGGCGGAGCGGATGATCTGGTCGACCTCGCGCTCCAGTTGGGCGACCGCGTGCCGGGTGGCGTCGGCCGCGTCGCCGTCGCCGAGCGAGGCGGCGTTGAGGCGCAGCACGGTCAGCGGGGTGCGCAGCCGGTGGGACAGGTCGGCGGCCAGTTCCCGTTCGGCGGCGAGGAGTTGGACGACCCGGTCGGCCATGGTGTTGAACGCGTGGCCGGCCTCTCGCAGTTCCTCCGGGCTGCCGTCGACCTGCTTGCCCGCCACCGGGACGCGTACCGCGAGGTTCCCGGCGCCGAGCGAGCGAGCGGCGCCGGCGAGCCGGCGGGCGGAGGCGACGATCCGGTTGCCCATCCGGTCGGCGACCAGCACCGAGATGGCGACCAGGGCGAGCGCGACGGCGGAGAGCACCAGCCAGGCGGTGGAGACGCCCCGGGTGAGGTCACTCTCGGCCACGAACACCTCGACCACGGCGGTCCGCCCGGTGTCCACCGCGACCGGCTGGAGCAGCGCGTAGCCGCCGGCCACCTTCACGGTGAAGGAGCGGCCCTGCCCGCCGGCCGTGGCCACGTCGGCGTCGGCGGCCCGCCCCTCACCCAGCGTCGGCCCGACCGGCCCGGCCGGGGGGCCGATGGCGACCGGCTGCTCGGCGGCCGGCAGGTGGACCGCCATCCGCCCCTGCCCGCCGGCGTCCGTACTGGCCAGGGCCCGATCGACGGCGTCCCGGTCGGTGGTGATCGCCAGGGCCGGCCCGAGCGCCGCCGCCTGCCGCTCGGCGGCGGTGAACGCCCGGTCCCGCGCGGTCTGTTGGACCATCAGGCCGAGTGGGATGAGGAAGGCCAGCGCGACCATGGTGGTGCCGGCCACGGCGGCCTTGATCAGGGCCCAGCGCAGCGAGCGCCCGAACCTCCTCATGTCCGGTGGCCCGCCGGTCCCCCGGCGGCTCCCGGCCCTCCGGCGGCTTCCGGCCCTCCGGCGGCTTCCGGTCCCCCGGCCGCTCCCGGCCCTCCGGCGGCCTCCAGCCGGACCCCGACGCCCCGGACAGTGTGCAGGTAGCGGGGGCTGGAGGCGGTCTCGCCGAGCTTGCGGCGCAGCCAGGAGAGGTGGACGTCGATGGTCTGGTCGCCGCCGTAGGTCTGCTGCCAGACCTCGGCGAGGATCTCCTTGCGCGGTACGACCACGCCGGGCCGCCCGGCCAGGAAGGCCAGCAGGTCGAATTCACGGCGGGTCAGGTCGAGCAGCCGTCCGTCCAGGGAGGCCTCGCGCCGCTGGAGGTCGATGGCCAGCCCCCCGACGCGCAGCACCTGGGTGACGGGTGCGGCGCCCCCTCCGAGCCGGCGCAGTACGGCGGCCATCCGGGCACTGAGGTGTTCCCCGGAGAAAGGTTTCACCAGGTAGTCGTCGGCACCGTCGTTGAGCAGTCGGACGATCTCGGCCTCGTCGTCCCGTGCGGTGGAGATGATCACCGGCACGTTGGTCAGGCCCCGGATCATCTTGAGCGCCTCGCTGCCGTCCAGGTCGGGCAGCCCCAGGTCGAGGATCACCAGGTCACAGCCCACCTGGGCGACCTCCCGCAGCGCCTCCAGCGCGGTGCCCACGCTGCGGACCGCATGACCGGTGTCGGTCAGGTGGCGGATGAGGGCGGAACGTACGAAGGGGTCGTCCTCGACCACGAGCACTGTTGCCATGGGCCTGCACGGTACGCCATCGGCGGGCAGTGGTCTGTACCTCGGGGGCGGTCCGGACAGTGGGCAACTGCCCTGAGGAACAGCCGGGGTGCCGGTCTCGGACGGGGTGGAGATGCGGCAGGATGTGCGGACGATGCGGAACGGACTGGTACAGCTCGGCGCCTGGGCGGCGGCCACCGGGGCGGCGGTGGCGCTGGCCTGGCTCGGCGTGCACGCAGTCCTGACCGACGCCGCGTTCGAGCAGCCCACGGCGCTGCCGCTGCCCTCCCCGAAGGCCGACGGCACGCCGTACTCCCCGACCGCCGCCCCCGAGCAGCCGCGCTCGGCCCTGCAGTCCGAGCCCCCGGCCCCGCCCACCACCCCGGCCGCCGCCACCACGCACCCGGCGGCACCCACCGCGACCGCCCCGCCCTCCCGTCGGCCCGCGCCCACAGCCACCGCGACGTCCACTGTGAAGAGCTACCCGATCCCGGGCGGCAAGGTCGCACTGGACCTGAAGGCCGACAGCGCCTCCCTGGTCTCCGCCACCCCGGACCCGGGCTGGCAGATGCAGGTGTGGAACGGCCCGCAGTGGATGCGAGTCGACTTCACCAAGGACAACCAGGCCAACTCGGTCTTCGTCTCCTGGAACGGCCACCCGCCGGTGGTCGAGACGGCCGTCCGCTGACGGCGCCCGGCCCCCTGATGCGCCCCTCAGAACTGGTCAAGCCGTGCCCCGGGGCGGGAGAATCGGCCGCGCCGCTGTACAGCATGCCCACCCCAGGACGGTGCCGTGATGCCCCCCGCCCACTCCCCGAGCTCCCCCGGTTCGCCCGACTCCGCTCCGGCCTCCACTTCCGTCTCCGCGTCCCCGCAGGCCACTTCGACCGCGGGCAGTACGAACGACACGATCGACGCCCTGGACGGCCGGCTGATCCGGCTGCTCGCCGAGGAGCCGAGGATCGGGGTGCTGGAGTGTTCGCGCCGGCTGCAGGTCGCCCGGGGCACCGTGCAGGCCCGGCTGGACCGGCTCCAGGCCAAGGGCGTGATCGGCGGCTTCGGCCCCGAGGTGGATCCGGCGGCGATCGGCTACCCGGTGACGGCCTTCGCCACCCTGGAGATCTCCCAGGGCCAGGGCTCGGACGTCAGGGCGCACCTGGCGAGCGTGCCGGAGGTGCTGGAGCTGCACACCATCACCGGGATCGGGGACATGATGGTGCGGATCGTGGCCCGGTCCAACGCCGACCTGCAGCGGGTGATCGACCGGGTGGTGGGCTTCGACGGGATCGTCCGCTCGTCCACCGCGATCGTGCTGGAGAACCCGGTGCCGTACCGGATCCTGCCGCTGGTGGACCAGGCCGCCGCCGAGTAGATCCCCGGATCAGCAGGAGGGAACGCTGCCGCCGCTCTTGAGCGCCTGCAGCGCCGCCACCGACTCGCCGAGCGTGCCGACCGGCACCAGCCGCAGCGTCCCGGGCAGGTTCACCTTGGCGTCCGTGCACTCGTCCCTGGGCAGCAGGAACACCGTCGCGCCGTCCCGGGCGGCCGCCTGCGTCTTCAGCGGGACACCGCCGACCGGGCCGATGGTGCCGTCCTTGTCGATGGTGCCGGTGCCCGCGACGGTGAGCCCGCCGGTGAGGTCGCCGCCCTTGCCGTCACCGGCGAGCTTGTCGACGATGCCCAGGGCCAGCATCTGGCCGGCGCTGGGGCCGCCGACGTCGCCCAGGTCGACCTTGACCTTCACCTGGTCCGGCGACAGGTGGAGGTAGTTCAGCGCGGCCGCGGTGGCGCTGTCCTGCGACTGGGCCATCTGCTCGGCGATCACCTCGTTGGCCTTCGCCGGGTCGCTCTCCGCGTAGACGGTGTCGGTGGGACGGACCGCCTCCTTCGGGTCGAACCAGGCCTGCATCGACCGCAGGAAGGTGTTGCGCTGGTCGGCGTTGGTCGCCGTGATGGTGACCATCCGCAGCTGGCCCTCGGTGGTGCGCAGCGGCGCCCCGGTGATGGTGAGCACCGGCTTGTCCTGGTAGGTGCCCAGGGTGTCCGCGGTCGAGCCCGGCCAGGTGATGGTGTACGGCAGCGGGACGAAGGCGGCCACGCCGAACAGCGAGGCGACCAGCAGCCCGCACAGCGCGAGCGCGCGGGTCCGCGGGGAGGTGAGGGCCTGGGGCAGCTTGGTGTCGGACACAAGGGGAATCCAAACACACGCTGCTACTCGCCCGCTCGCCTCCGGGGCGCTCCGGCCCGGTGCCGACGGTCGGCGCTCCCTCGCTTCTCCCTTTCGGTACCGGCGCGCCCCTTCGGCTCGGGGCGGGGTCGCCCGGGCCCCTTCGGCTCGGGGCGGGCGGGCGCGGGGCGCTACCGCAGGGCGTCGGCCACCTCGGTCGCCGCCTCCACCACCCGGGGGCCGACCCGCTCGGGCACCATCCCGTTGAGCATCACCACGCCGACGCTGCCCTCGATGCCGCTCAGCCCGAGCAGCGCGGCGGCCGCCCCGCAGGCCCCGGACTGTTCCTCCGCGCGGGTGATGACGAAGCCCTGTTCGGGCCGGCGTTGGCTGGGGAAGGTGCGGGCCTCCAGGATCGCCCGGCCGGCCGCGCTCTCGCCGAGCGGGTGGCGCTGCCCGGTCCGGTAGGCGACGTGGAAGTCGGTCCAGCTCGGCTCGACCACCGCGACGGCCAGCGCCTCGTTGCCGTCCACCAGGGTGAGGTGGGCGGTGGCGCCCAGGTCCTCGGCGAGGCTGCGCAGGGCCGGCAGCGCGGCCTCGCGCAGCAGCGGGTGCACCCGGTGCGCGAGCCGCAGGACGCCGAGGCCGACCCGGGCGCGGCCGCCGATGTCCCGGCGGACCAGGCCGTGCTGCTCCAGGGTGGCGAGGAGCCGGTAGACGACGGTGCGGTTGACGGCCAGCCGGGCGGCCAGTTCGGTGACGGTCAGCCCCCGCTCGGAGTCGGCGAGGAGCTTGAGGACCCGGACACCACGGTCCAGGGTCTGGGAGGTCTCGGCTGTCACGACGGGCAATCCTTTCCGCGGCGCTCGCGGGGCGTGCGGCGCCGGTCCAAGGTCGGTGTCGCGCGCAGGTGGGGGGTGGCCGCGCTCGGACCGGTCGGTGTCTCCTTGACGCCCGTACGGTCCTGCGGCGCCCGTCCCGCGGGGGGTTGCCCGGCGGAAGAGCGTGGGGGAAAGGTAGTGAAGGAAAGGTCCCGGCGGAAGTGGTTGTCCAAAATTCGGGCGTGATCGACTTCGACACCGCCGAAAATTCCGGACAAACACCCCCAATTCACCTGGTACATCAGCGCACGAGTTCGACTTCGGTCCGAAGTCCGGACACACCGGGGCAGACGGCCCCTCCCGCGACCGCCTGCCGGACCGTTACTTCGCCCACTCCCGGATCTTCGCGATCCGCGCCTTGAGCTGGTTGGCGGTGGCCTGCGCGGTGAGCGGCCCGCCGCACTGGCGGCGCAGCTCGTTGTGGATGGTGCCGTGCGGCTGGCTGGTGCGATGGTGCCAGGCGGCCACCAGCGCGTTCAGCTCCTTGCGCAGCTCCCGCAGCTCCTGGTGGGTGACGACCGGCCGCTGCTCGGCGGGCAGCTCCAGCAGGTCCGCCTCCTCGGCGGGCTTGGTCTTGCTGCGCTGGATCTGCCGGTGCTGGCGCTTCTGCAGCAGCATCTGCACCTGGTCGGGCTCCAGCAGGCCGGGGATGCCGAGGTAGTCGTCCTCCTCCTCGCTCCCCGGGTGGGCCTGCATGCCGAATTCCATGGCGTTGTACAGGACCCGGTCGAAGACCGCGTCGGAGCCGAGCGCCTCGTAGGAGAACTCCTCGCCGCCCGCGCCGTCCGGCCCGTCGTTGGCCCGCTCCGCCTCGGCGAGCAGCCGGTCCTCCTCGTCGAAGAGGCCCTCGCCCTCCTTCTTCGGCCGGTCCAGCACGTGGTCGCGCTGGACCTCCATCTCGTTGGCGAAGCCCAGCAGCATCGGGATGGTCGGCAGGAACACCGAGGCGGTCTCGCCACGCTTTCGGGCGCGCACGAAGCGGCCGACGGCCTGGGCGAAGAAGAGCGGGGTGGAGATCGAGGTCGCGTACACCCCGACGCACAGCCGGGGCACGTCGACGCCCTCGGACACCATGCGGACCGCGACCATCCAGCGCGAGGTCCCGGCCGCGTAGTCGGAGATCCGCTTCGAGGCCTCGGCCTCGTCGGAGAGCACCAGGGTGACCTTCTCGCCGCTGATCTCGCGCAGCATCTTGGCGTACGCGCGGGCGACGTTCTGGTCGGTGGCGATCACCAGGCCGCCCGCGTCCGGGATCGCCTTGCGGACCTCGGTGAGCCGGCGGTCGGCGGCCTGCAGCACGCTCGGGATCCACTCGCCCTGCGGGGAGAGCGCGGTGCGCCAGGCCTGGGCGATCAGGTCCTTGGTCATCGGCTCGCCGAGCCGGGCCTCCAGCTCGTCGCCGGCCTTGGTGCGCCAGCGCATGTTGCCGCTGTAGCTGAGGAAGATCACCGGACGGACGACGTGGTCGGCGAGCGCGTGCCCGTAGCCGTAGGTGTAGTCGGCGACGGACTTGCGGATGCCGTCGCTGCCCGCGTCGTACGCGACGAACGGGATCGGGTTGGTGTCCGAGCGGAACGGCGTACCGGTCAGCGCCAGTCGGCGGGTGGCCGGCTCGAAGGCCTCGAAGCAGGCCTCGCCCCAGGACTTGGAGTCACCGGCGTGGTGGATCTCGTCCATGATCACGAGGGTCTTGCGGGCCTCGGTCCGGTTGCGGTGCAGCATCGGGTTGACCCCGACGCCCGCGTAGGTGACCACGATGCCGTGGTAGTCGCGGGACAGCGGCCCGGAGGAGTACGCCGGGTCGAGCCGGATGCCTATCCGTGCGGCGGCCTCGGCCCACTGCTTCTTCAGGTGCTCGGTCGGTGCGACGACCGTCACCTGCTGCACCAGGTGGTTGTGCAGCAGGTACGAGGCCAGGGTGAGCGCGAAGGTGGTCTTGCCTGCGCCCGGGGTCGCGACCGCGAGGAAGTCGCGCGGCTGGGTCTCGATGTACTTGTCCAGCGCCCCCTGCTGCCAGGCCCGCAGCTTGCCCGCGGTGCCCCAGGGGGCGCGGCCGGGGAAGGCGGGCGAGAGGTGGTGCGAGGCGGCGGGCGCGGCGTGGCCGACGGCCCGTACGGGGGGCTGCGGCTCCGACACGTCGGAGAACAGCGGCATCGAGGAGGCGGCGGCAGTACTCACGGTCTCCGAGGGGGATCATCGCAGGTCAGAGGCAGTTTTGCGGCCCCGTCCCGCGGTCGGGCGGCGATCGGACAACCCGCCCAGCCTACCGGCCCGGCGCCGTCGGGGCCTCCAGGAGAGGCGCCGCGCCGGGCCCGCACGGCCGGAAATCGATGTGACGCACGTCACATCGGATCGGCGTCGAAACCGGGTAATCACGGTGGTCACCAGGACTCTCACCAGGGTGAGGCCGCACCGCCCCTCCTGCCCCAGCGCGGCCTCGCACCGAACCGAAGGGACCTCCCGTGCGCACCGTCGAAGAGACCGTCCAGGCCCGTCTGATCCTCTCCTCCCACCGCTCCGTCCGGCTGCGGGCCGTCCTGTCCTACCTGCCGGAGGACCCGCTGGCCGTGCGGATGGCCTTCCCCGCCGAGTTCTCGCTGGACGAGGCCCCGGAGGTGCAGGGCGGCGAGGACATCGTCTGGGTCTTCGCCCGCCGGCTGCTCTCGACCGGAGTCGAGGTGCCGACCGGCCTCGGCGACGTCCACGTCCGCCCCGCGCCCGGCCGCTGCACCATGGTCGAGCTGCGGGCCCCGGAGGGCACCGCGCTGCTCCGGTTCGACACCGGCGACCTGCGCCGCTTCCTGTGGCGCAGCCGCCTGGTCGTCCCCGAGGGCGAGGAGCACCTGCACCTGGACGCCGACCGCGCCCTCGCCCAGCTGCTCGGCTGAGGGGGCAGGCCGCCATTCGCCCGCTCGCCTCCGGGGCGGCCCCCCTCAGCCCGAGAGCTTGCGCATCAGCCGGACCCCCTGCGCCGCCGTCAGGTGCGGCAGGTACGCCTTGCCGATCGCCCGGGTGATGCCGGGCAGCGCGGCCGGGTCGGGGTAGGCCATGTACATCGGCCGGTACTCCGGCTGGAACTTGGCCTTGAACGCGAGCAGCGAGCGGAAGCCGTACACCGGCTCCAGCGCCTTGCCCATCCAGTCCAGCATCCGCTGCAGGCCGGTGGGCTCCTCGTCCTGCCCGGTGCGGGCCAGCGGTGCGCCCGACAGCGACAGGAAGCGCGCGCCCTCCTCCTTGAAGCCGAGCGCGGCCGAGGCGATCAGGAACTCGCTGACGCCGCGGAAGCCGTCCGAGCGCCGGCGCATGAAGTCGAGCGTCCAGCCGACCGGCACACCGTCCTCGTACACCGGCATCCAGCTGGTCAGCCCGTGCACGACCCGCTGCTCGTCCACCGCGATCAGCACCCGCACGTCCTGGTCGTCCAGCTCCTCCAGCCCGCCGAGGGTGAAGCCCATCTCGGGCAGGCCCTTCTCGGAGACCCACTCCTCGGAGATCGCCCGGATCTGGTCCCGCAGCGCGAGCGGCGCCTCGTGGTAGGCCCACCACTCCGCGGTGATGCCCTGCTTGCCGGCCTTGTTGAGCGCGGTGCGGATGTCCTGCCACTTGCGGCCGGTGAAGGCCAGCTCGGGCAGCGCCACGACGGTGTCCTCGGCGACCTGCACCGAGCGCCAGCCGAGCTGCGCGGCGGCGTCCCTGGTCTGCCCGCAGACGCTGTAGAAGCACGGCGTCCAGCCCCGGGCGTCGCAGTACCGGGCGAAGCCGGCCACCGCCCGGGCCCGGTCCTCGGGCGCGCCGAAGGGGTCGCCGGTGGTCAGGGCGACGGTGCCCACCAGCCGGTAGGCGACGGCCGCCCGGCCCTGCTCGTCGAACCAGTAGTGGTTGCCGTCCCAGGTGGTGATGAAGGACAGCGTCCCGCCGCCGTGGGCGGTCAGCAGCGCCCGGGCCCGGGCGGCGGCCTCGGCGTCGGTGTGCACCGACGGCCGGCGGAAGGCCGACAGCAGGACGGCCAGTGCCACCACCCAGAACGCCAGCCCGCAGTACGTCTCCAGGAAGCGCGCCACCGGGCCGACCGCGATCGGGTAGTCCGGCGTCAGGTCGTTGTACGCGGGCGGCAGGAACTGCGCCGGCAGCCCGTGCAGCAGCCGGCGCACGGTCGCGCCCGGTTCGAACTGGCTCGCCACCAGCCGCCCGAGCCCGACGTACGCGGCCGAGGAGACGAATGCGGCCCCACCGAGCACCAGCAACAGTCGGCGCACCGAGCGGCCGGACAGCCGCACCCGGAACCGCTTGCGGGTGGCCAGCAGCAGCCCGGTGGTCAGCAGCGGCAGCAGCATCGCCTCGACGAAGTACTGCACCACGTCCCGGCTGACCGGCCCGGCGTCCAGGTACAGCCAGCCCAGCAGCGCCCCCCAGAGCAGTTCGGTGGCGACGGTCACCAGCCAGGCGAACCGCAGCCCGCGGCGCAGCCCCTCGGCGAGCACCAGCAGCAGTGCGGGGAACAGCGCCGCCATCAGCCGGCCGGGGGTGTCGAAGATCCGGACGACGGCGTGCGCGCGGGCACAGTCGTGCGCCGAGATCGCGCAGAAGTCGGCGACCTCCTCCGGGCTCAGCCGGTGCGAGAAGTACAGCTCGGAGAAGGTGTTGAAGGGCCCGCTGGCGGTGTCGTACAGCGAGGCGATCAGCGGTCCGAGGGCGGCGGCCACCAGGCAGAGCGCGACCAGCACCCGGGTCTCGGAGTGCGAGGAGCGGTGCGAGCGCAGGTACGGGCGGCCGCGGCTGAGCAGCGCGCCCACGCCGAGCCCGGCCAGCGCCGCGGCGCACCGCTGGACGCTCTGCAGGTGGCCGACGTACAGCGTCATGACCAGCGGCAGGAGCAGCACCAGCAGGTGCAGTCGGCGGCGCCACAGCACGGTGAGCCGGTAGCCGAGCACCCCGGCCAGCGCGAACAGGCCGACGGCGGGGCCGACGGAGATCTGGTCGGACACCGAGGCGGTCCACTGCTCCCCGGCCGAGGAGCCGAGGGCGACCAGCCCGGTGCCCAGCAGGGTGCCGACGATCTGCCCGCCGACCAGCACCGCGAGGGTGCGCAGCCGGCCGAGCCGCTGCTCGGCGGCCGGGCCGACCAGGAGCAGGAGCAGGCTGGCGAACACGTACGAGCCGATGCCCGAGCACCAGAACATCGAGGTGAACGGTGCCCACCAGTGGCCGTCGGTGAGCGTGGGCACGCCGACCCCGGCCCGGCCCAGCAGCCGTTCGGACGGCCCGCGGGTCAGGCTGCCGGTGGCCGCGCCGAGCAGCCAGAGTCCGGCGAGCAGCGCCAGGGTCAGCGGCGCCGCGCGCAGCCGGACGCCGAGCGCCCGGGCCGCCCGCCGGGCCCGCTGCGGGCGCGGTTCCGGCGTCCGGGTGACGGGTGCGCGGTCCGCGCCGCGTTCGGCCGCGCGCTGGGCGACGACCCGGGGCGCCTTCTGGTCCTGCTCGCCGGCGGCGACGACGGCCGTTCCCGCCCCCGTCACCGGGTCAGCCCGGTCTGCTGGGCGAGCCACGGGATCTGCTGGGCGATGCCGGGTCGGAAGACGACCCAGCCGTGGCCGCCCGGCATCAGCTCGAACTTGGACTTCATCCCGGCCGCCTGCACGGCCTGGTTGACCTTCTCCATCTGCGGCCTGAACTCCTCGTCGGTCTCCCCGACGAGCAGGGCGACATTGGTGTCCGGGAACTTCCTGCGGGCCATCACGTGCAGCGGGTCGACCGCGTCGAACTTCTTCCCGTCGCCGCCGAACGCGGCCTTGACGGTCTGCTCGCGGCTGCCGAGGGTCGGCTCCAGCTGCCCGGACATGTCCAGGACGGTGCCGTACACGTCGGGCGCGTTGACGCCGAGCTGGAGCGCGCAGGTGCCGCCCATCGAGGCGCCCCCGATCGCCCAGGTGTTGCGTCCGGTCGCGGTCTGGAGGTTCTGGTGGATCCAGTTGGGGACGTCCACCGCCAGGTAGGTCTGGGTCTTGGCGATCTTGGAGTCGAGGCAGAGCGTGTTGGCCCAGGTCGAGCCGAGCTGGTCGGGCATCACCACGATCGGGGCGAGGCCGCCGTGCTCCGCGGCGTAGGCGTCAAGTGCCTCGTTGATCTGCGCGGAGAGCACCCAGTCCCCCGGGATGCCGGGCTGACCGGTGATCATCACGACCACCGGGAGCAGCGGCCGCGGGTTGGCCTGGTAGGCGGGCGGGAGGTAGACGTACGCGTCCCGGGCCTTGAAGCCCGACCGGGCGCCGGGGATCGGCACCACCGAGACGGTGCCCTTCTCCGGCAGGCCCGCCGGCGGCTGCCAGACGTCCTCCAGCACCTTCCCCGGCGGCGTGGCCACGGTCTGGGCGGCCTTGTCCATGACCAGTCCGTCGGTCTTGGTCAGCCACGGCGCCAGCATCACGCGCCCGCTCGGGAACTGGCCGAAGCCGATGTTGACCTCGGAGGAGGCCATCAGCACCACCAGTGCGCTCAGGCCCAGCACGAGCCCCCGCCGCTTCCAGCCGGGCCGGCGCATCCGGTAGCCGGCCAGGCAGAGCCCGAGCAGGGCGACGGCTATCCACCAGGTCACGTACTCGGGCGTGCCCTCCGGGAAGGGGTGCCACCAGCCGTCGACCACGACGTCCAGCAGCAGGCTGAGCGCGGCGGCGGTGAACAGCGCGGCGGGCAGGCGGAAGCGCCACCAGCGCCGGTCGCGGCCGACGGCGAGCGCGAGCAGGGCCCCCCACCCGACGACGTACACGACGTGCGGGATCAGGCCCTCGGTGAGCGGCCAGTCGATCGGGTTCCAGCGGGAGGCGAGAGTCAGCGTGGTCATACGGCTTTGCCCGGCGGGGTGGTGTCGGCCAGGAACCCGTAGGCGACGACGTTGCCGTCGTAACCGTGTTCCTCGCTGTAGGCGCCGCCACAGGTGATCACCCGTAGTTGCGCGTCGGCGGCCTGACGGTAGACCCGATCGTCCGGGAAGTCCTTTCGGTCGTGCACTTCGATGGCGTACAGCTGGTAGACGGCGGTGGCGCCGTCGGCGCGGGCGATCTCGATCCGGTCCCCTCGACGGAGCGCTCCCAGATGGTAGAAGACGGCCGGACCCGACTTGTTGTCGACGTGCCCCGCGAGGATCGCGGTGCCGCGCTGGCCGGGGCTGGCGCCGCCGCGGTACCAGCCCGCCAGGTTCCGGTCGGCCTCGGGCGGGGCCTGCAGGTGTCCGTCGGAGTCCAGCCCGAGCGCGGTGACCGGGGCGTCCAACCGGACGGCCGGGATGCGGATCCGGGTGGGTGCGGACGGGCCCAGCGGCGGGACGACGGAGACCGGCGCGATGCCGGCCTGTGCCTGGCCGGCGCCCGGGGCGGGCGGCAGCACCAGCGGGCCGCCGTCGTGCAGCAGCCAGGCGCCGAGCACCAGCGCGGCCCCCGCCGCCAGGGTGCCCGGCCAGGGGCTCCTGCTCTGCTGGACGCCCACGGGCGCTCCCCTCTGCCGACGGAACCCCGCTTCCTGGGAGTTTCCTGGGAACAATTGAACCGGATGGGACTGTATGGCACGTCCATACGATGGTCATATCGACACCCCCCGATCGGCAGGGACGCCGGCGCTTTCCCCTGCGCCGGGTGGGCACCCGGTCGCGGAGCGCGACGGCCGCCTCCCACGCGCGGACGCCACGGGACCGCGCCTGGCAAGACCTACCGACGGTTTACGGCCCCGATCGGTTGCGTCGTTCGAGCGATCACTCATGACCGCGCGCTGCGCCTCTTCGACCGTTTCCACCCTCGTGCCATGCTGACGCGGTCACGGGTTCGATCCCCCGCGTGTCCGACCGGGCCCATCCTCCCGCACGCAGTCGAACGCCACATGAACGGAGTGACCATGGACGCTCTGTCCCGCCGCACCCTGCTGGCGGCCGGCGCCGCCACCGCCGCCACCCTGGCGGCCGGCTGCGGCAGCAACCACGCCACCGGCGGGGAGCGGGCGACCGGCGCCGCCGGCCCGGCCACCGGCGCGGCCGACGAGCAGGGCACGACTCCGGCCCCGGCACCGGTCGTCCCCAAGCCCCAGGCCGTCCTGATCGGCGACGGCTCCACCTCCGACACCGGCGCCCAGCCGCACCAGCCCGTCCCCGAGCAGCTCCGCCCCGGACAGCGCCCGCCGCAGTTCGTGGTCTTCTCCTGGGACGGCGCCGGCGAGCTCGACAACGGCCTCTTCGCCCGCTTCCGCCGGCTGGCCCAGGAGCACGACGCGAAGATGACCTTCTTCCTCAGCGGCCTCTACCTGCTGCCCGAGTCCAAGAAGGACCTCTACCGCCCGCCGCAGCACAAGGTCGGCGCCTCCGACATCGGCTACCTCAGCGACCAGCACATCCACGACACCCTGGAGAACCTGCGCGCGGCCTGGCTGGAGGGCCACGAGATCGGCACCCACTTCAACGGCCACTTCTGCGGCGCCACCGGCGTCGGCAAGTGGTCCCCCGAGGAGTGGGACAGCGAGATCCAGCAGGCGATGGACTTCGTGACGAAGTGGCGCACCAACACCGGCTTCACCGACCTGCCGGCCCTGCCCTTCGACTACCGCAAGGAGCTGATCGGCAGCCGCACCCCCTGCCTGGAGGGCCAGCGCAACCTGCTGCCCACCGCCGTCAAGCGCGGCTGGCGCTACGACAGCAGCGGCAACGGCTCCCAGGTGTGGCCGCAGAAGATCCAGGGCGGCGCGCTGTGGGACCTCCCGCTGCAGTCCATCCCCTTCCCCGGGCACACCTTCCAGGTGCTCTCGATGGACTACAACATCATGTACAACCAGTGCGGCCCCAACACCAAGGCCGACCCGGCGCTCTACCCGGGCTTCCAGGCCCAGGCCCGCGACGCCTACCTGATGGGCTTCGACCGCACGTACAACGGCAACCGGGCGCCGTACATCATCGGCAACCACTTCGAGGAGTGGAACGGCGGCATCTACATGAACGCCGTCGAGGACGTCCTCAAGTCCATCGCGGGCAAGCCGGAGGTCCGGCTGGTCTCCTTCCGCCAGCTGGTCGACTGGCTGGACGCCCAGGACCCGGCGGTCCTGCGCAAGCTGCAGACCCTCGCCCCGGGCCAGTCCCCGGCCGGCGGCTGGGAGGCCTTCCTCGGCACCCCGGCGGCGCCGCCGGTCCCCGCCGCCACCGGCGCCGCCCCCGCCCCCGTCGGCTGACCGTCAGGACCGGGTACGGACCCGGCCGGAGAGCAGCGCCCCCAGCAGGGCCACCCCGGCCATCACCAGCAGGATCACCGCGAAGGCGCCGGACGACCCGGCGCCTTCGGCCGTTTCGTGGCCGACCGCCAGGGCTCCGCCGCCCAGCGCCGCGAACAGCACCCCGGCCAGGCCGGTGAGCAGCACGTTGCCCAGCGCGTCGCTCATCTGCAGCGCCGCCGAGTTGGCCCCGGAGTCCTCCGGCGCGGAGAGCCTCATCATCAGCACGCTGATGCTCGCGATGGCCAGCCCCATCCCGACGCCGCCGATCCCCCAGGCCACCGCGGCCACCCAGGCCGGCACCGCCGGAACCAGCACCAGCGCGGCCCCCGCGATCGCCACTGCGGTCAGCACGAAGCCGACCCGGATCAGCGCCTCGCGGTAGCGCTCGGCCCCCGGCCGGCCCTGCAGCCAGGAGCCCAGCGCCCAGGAGAGCCCGCCGCTGGTCAGGGTGAGCCCGGCCAGGGTCGGCGACAGGCCGCGCTGGGTGGTCATCATCAGCGGGATGAAGGCCTCGGAGGCGAAGAACGCCCCGGCCGCCACCCCGCGCAGCAGGATCACCGTCGGCAGCCCGCGCCCGGCCCGCAGGGTCCGCTGCGGCAGCAGCCCCAGGACGGCCGGCGCCAGCAGCGCCGCCCCGGCGATCCCGGGGAGCAGCCCGACGAGGTCGCGGCGCTGGCCCGCGTACTGCAGCAGGCCGGCACCGAGCGCGGCCATCGCCGCCAGCCGGGTGCGCCGGCGGTCGAAGTCCGCGCCCCTGGGCACCGGGTGCTCACGCTCGGAGCGGGCCAGCGCCGGGCCCATCACGGCCAGCGGCAGCAGGATCAGCACCGGCACGGCCAGGAACACCCAGCGCCAGCCGAGATGCTGGGTGACCGCCCCGGCGACCAGCGGGCCGACGATCGAGGGCAGCACCCAGGCCGAGGAGAAGGCCGCGAACACCGACGGCCGCAGCCGCTCCGGGTAGGCCCGGCCGACCACCACGTACAGCGCGACGATCACCAGCCCGCCGCCCAGGCCCTGGACCGCCCGCCCGGCCACGAACACCCACATCCCGGGCGCCGTCCCGGCCACCAGCAGGCCGACGCCGAACACCCCGATGCCGGTGAACAGCGGCTGCAGCGGCCCGCGCCGGTCGCACCACTGACCGGAGACGACCAGGGCGAACAGCGTGGTGGTGAAGTAACCGGAGAAGGCGAAGGCGTACAGCCCGAGGCCGTCCAGCTGGCGGGCCGCGGTCGGCATCGCGGTGTTGACGGCGGTCGCCTCGAAGGCGATCACCAGGACCACCGAGACGATCCCCAGGGTGAGCGCGCGGTAGCGACCGCTGAGCACCCCGCCGGCGGCGTCGTCGTCGAGGGGTATCGGAACGGGGTCGACCGAGGTGGGGGAGGCAGTGGTCATACCTGACATCGTAAGAGCCGTCCGCCTCGATGACCCCTGACCAGGGTCGGTGATCGACTCGGTCCCGGGGCCTAGGACCAGGCGGCCCGGGACCGGCCGGGGACCGGGAGGGCCCCCGGGGGCGTCAGTGCAGCACCTTGAGGCCGACCACGCCGGAGACGATCAGCAGCAGGCAGGCGATCCGGGCCGCGGTCACCGCGTCCCCCAGGACGGCCATGCCGTAGAGCGCCGTGCCGACCGCACCGATGCCGACCCAGACCGCGTAGCCGGTGCCGATCGGGATGGTGCGCATCGCATACGCCAGACCGCCCATGCTGAACAGCAGCGCGACGCCGAAGACGAGGCTGGGGACGAGGCGGGAGAAGCCCTTGGAGGATTCCAGGGCGACCGCCCACACGGTCTCCAGGATTCCCGAGACGATCAGAACGAGCCAGGCCATGACGGTGATTCCTCCGCAGTCCACAGCGGCCGGATTGCCGCTGAACTGCGCCGTCTTGTCGTCACCGGGTACGACGCGCTCGTCCGGGGTGGCGGGAAAAAGCCACCGGACTTCGAACGTAGCACACCTTGCCATACAGAATTTACACAACGGCGTTGACCCCGCTCCGCCGGATCCGCCACCATGAATTCACTGGCCGTGTGCCCGAGTGGTTTAGGGAACCGTCTGCAAAGCGGTGCACGCGGGTTCGATCCCCGCCATGGCCTCGCGGAAAAGGAATTGCCGGTCGACTTCCGAAGAAGTCGGCCGGCAATTCCTTTCGCTTTTCTCCGCTCAGCCCGTGACGGCGTCCTCCGCCCGGATCGGCAGCCGGCCGACCGGCAGGCCGGTCGCGGCCCGGACGGCCGCGGCGACGGCCGCCGGGGCCACCACCGCGGGCACCGCGCCGACCGCCTTGGCGCCGAAGGGGGCGACCACGTCGCGCTCTTCCAGCAGCGCCGCGATCCGCACCTCCGGGGTGTCCAGCGCGGTGGGCAGCCGGTAGCCGGTGAGCGAGGGGTTCTGCAGCACGCCGCCCTCGGTGCGCAGGTCCTCCAGCAGCGCCAGGCCGACGCCCTGGGCCACGCCCGCCTCGATCCGGTCCTCGATCTGCCGCGGGTTCAGCGCCCGGCCGACGTCCTGGGCGACCGTCATCTCGACCACCCGCACGGCGCCCAGCTCGATGTCCACGTCCACCACCGCCCGCATCGCGCAGAACGAGATGGAGACGAAGGCGTCGCCCTGCCCGGCCTCGTCCAGGGGCTCGGTGGGGTGCGGGCGGCACTGCGCGGTGGCCCACAGCTCCTTGCCCTCCAGCGCCTCGGCGACCGGCATGCCGAGCACCCCGTCGTACGAGGTGATCTTGCCGTCGGCGATCTGCAGCAGCTCCGCCGACATCCCGAAGTTCGCCGCGATCGGCTGCAGCAGCTGGTGGCGGACCATCAGCGCGGCCCGCTCGACGGCTCCACCGGAGACCCAGGTGTGCCGGCCGCGGGCGGAGGGCCCGGCGATCGACTGGTCGCTGTCGGCGGGCGCGATGTAGACCTCGCTGACGCCCAGGACGGTCTGCACGATCTGCCGGGCCAGCGTGGCGAAGCCCTGCCCGGAGTCGACGGCCGCGCAGATCACCGTGGCGTGGTCGCCGCTGACCCGGACGGTCGCGGTGGAGACCTCGTCCTCGCCCTCGGCGCCCAGCATGTGCACCATGCCGACGGCGTAGCCGATGCCGCGGCGCACCGCCGCCGGGTCGCCCGCGCCGCCGGGCCCGCCGGGCAGCAGCCACTCGGCGTCCGGGTCGTCCACCGGCAGGGCCGGCAGCGGCTCGTCCGCGACGGCGTCCAGCAGCGCGCGCACCGGCGCCGGGCAGGTGACGGCCTGTCCGGTGGGCAGCGGGTCGCCGGTGGACATCGCGTTGCGCCGGCGGATCTCCACCGGGTCCACGCCGACCCGCGCGGCCAGCTGGTCCAGCTGCGATTCGTACGCGAAGCAGGCCTGCAGTGCGCCCTCGCCGCGCATCCGGCCGGCCGGCGGGTTGTTGGTGCGCACCGCCCAGGCGTCCACGAAGACGTTCGGGCAGACGTACGGGCCGACCGAGAACGCCGTCGCGGCGGCCAGCGCCTCGGCGGAGACGTCCGCGTAGGCGCCGCCGTCCAGCAGGATCTGCGCCTCGACCTTCACCAGGGTGCCCTCGGCGTCGGCGTGGTGGCGGTAGCGCAGCAGCGCGGGGTGGCGCGAGGTGTGGGTGTGGAAGGACTCCTCGCGGGTGAGGGTCATCTTCACCGGGCGGCCGGTGCGCAGCGCCAGCAGCGCCAGGGTGACCTGGAAGGACAGGTCCTCGCGGTCGGTGGTGGCGCCCGGCACGCCGGTGACCACCAGTCGGACCCGGTCCGGCTCCAGGCCCAGGCAGGCGGCGGTGCGGTCGCGGTCGCCGTGCGGGTCGGTGGAGGACAGGTGCAGCTCGACGCCGCCGTCCGGCCGCGGCACGGCCAGCCCGGCCTCGGCGCCGAGCGGAGCCGGGTCCTGCCGGCCGACCTGGTACAGGCCCTCGACGACGATCTCGCCGACCGCGTCCGGGTCCCCGGTGCGCAGCGGAAGGTGGCGGAACAGGTTGCCGTCCGGGTGCAGCGCCGGCGCGGTGAAGGACTGCTCGGGGTCGGTCACGGCCTCCAACGGCTCGTAGTCGACCGCGATCAGACCGACCGCCAGCCGGGCGGTGTCCGGGTGGTCGGCGGCCACCGCGGCGATCGGCTCGCCGTGGTGGCGCACCACGCCGGCCGCCAGCACCGGCCGGTCGGCGACGATCGGGCCGGCCGGAGCGCCGTCGGGGGTGCCCTCCGGGCCGGGCGGCAGGTCGGCGGCGGTGACCACGGCGTGCACGCCGGGCAGGGCCAGTGCGGCCGAGGTGTCGATGCCGCGGATCCGGGCGTGCGGGTGCGGCGAGCGCAGCAGCGCGCCCCACAGCAGCCCCTCCGCCCACAGGTCGGCCGCGTACGGGTAGATGCCGAGCGCCTTGGGCAGCGCGTCACTGCGCAGCGGGGAGCTGCCCAGGCCGAACGGCTCCGGTGCGCCGCCCTCGCCGCCGTCCTGCTGGAGTGCTGCGCCGATGTCGGTAGGCGACGTCATGATGCGTGGTCGTCCTCGGGGAGCCGGATTCCGTGGGCGGGGGTGGCGCCGTACGGGACGCCGGCCGGGGCACCGCCCTCGGCCGGGGCACCGTGCGGGGCGGCGTACGGGGTGCCGTGCGGCGGCGTGCCGTCGAAGGCGGCGCCGGGCAGCGGGGTGCCGTGCGCGGGGGTGGGCTCGTAGACCGGGGCGTCGTACCCGGTGTCGTAGCCGTTCTGCTGCTGGTGGCCGTCCGGGTAGGGCAGGTACGTGCCGTGGGCGGGGGTGCCCTGGTACGCCTGCTCGGGGTAGGCCTGCGGCGGGTAGTACACCTGGTCGTCGACGGCCTGGGCGGGGATGCCGCCGTGGACCGGGGCCGGCCCGGCGGTGTCGTACACGCCGGTGTCGTAGCCGCCCGCCGGGTCGCCGTACGGTGTCCCGGCCGGGGCCTGCACCTGGTCGACGGGGGCGACGGGCTGCTGCGGGACGTGTTCGATCCAGGCGTCGGCGTCGGCGTAGACCGGCGGCTCGACGGCCGGCTCGGGCGCGACGGCCACGGCCGGTGCCTCGGCGACGGCCTCGACGGGCGACTCGGCGGCCTCCTGGGCGGGGGCGGCGGCCTCCGCGGCGGCGGCCTCCTCCGCCTCCTCGGCCAGCAGCGCCCGGGCGTCCGCGACGGTCTGGACGGCGGCCAGCACGCCCTTGTAGCCGGTGCAGCGGCAGAGGTTGCCGCAGAGCGCCTGCCGGGCCTCGACCTCGGTGGGCCGGTGGTTGCGCTGCAGCAGGTCGTGCACGGCCATCGCCATGCCGGGGGTGCAGTAGCCGCACTGCACGGCGCCGGAGGCGGCCAGCGCCTGCTGGACGTCGCTCGCGCCGCCGGCGGCCGACAGGCCCTCGACGGTGTTGATCTCGCTGTCGGCGGCCAGCGCCGCGGGCACCAGGCAGCCGGCCACCAGCTGGCCGTCCACCTGCACCGAGCAGGCCCCGCACTCGCCCTGCTCACAACCGTCCTTGGCGCCGGCCAGGCCCAGCCGCTCGCGCAGCACGTAGAGCAGGCTCTCGCCGATCCAGGCGTCGGTGACGGGCCGTTCGAAACCGTTGACCCGCAGCGTGTAGGAGGCGCACGGGCGCAGCTCACGACTGACCTGCGGGGAGAGGCCGAGCGGGTCGGCGTCGAGGGTCTCGATGGGGTCTGTGGTCACTTCAGCGCCCTTCCCAGTGCCCGTCGGGCCAGCACCGCTACGGTACGCCGCAGCCGAGTGGCGGCCGCCGTCGGCCCCTCGGTCACGGCCTCCCAGGCGCCCTCGGCGCCGTAGTTGTCGGGGACGCAGGCGGCGGCCACGTACTCGCCGAAGGCGGCGGTCGCGGCCGGGTCGATCTCCCGGCTGCCGTCCCAGTCGATGCAGCCGGCCACCCAGGCCTCGGCCTCCAGCGGGCGCAGCGGCACCGGGGCGACGGCCCCGACCGCGCAGCGCACCGAGCGCCGGGCCGGGTCGAGGACGAGGGCGACGGAGGCGGTGGCGCGGGCCGGGCCGCTGCGGCCGGTGGCCTTGAGGAAGACCTGCGGGGCGTGCAGCAGCGGGACGCGCACCCAGGTGAGCAGTTCGCCGGGGCGCACCGGGTCGAGGCCGGTGAGCAGGTGACTGACCGGCACCTCGCGGCTGGCGCCGGCCCGGGCGAGGGTGACGGTGGCCTCCAGCGCGGCGAGCACCGGCAGGGTGTCTCCGGCCGGTGCGGCGGTGACGATGTTGCCGCCCAGGGTGCCGACGTTGCGGACCTGCGGCGGGCCCGCGGTGCGGGCGGCGTCGGCGAGCGCGGGGATGAGCGCGGCGAAGTCGGGGCGGTCCATCCGGGCGTGGGTGAGTCCGGCGCCGAGCACGGCGGTGCCGCCGTCCTCGTAGCGCCAGCCGCGCAGTTCGGTGATCCGGCCGAGACCGACCAGGGCGGCGGGGCGCAGCCGTCCGGCGTTGACGGCCTCCATGAGGTCGGTGGCTCCGGCCACCGGTACCGCGGCCGGGGCGGTGGCCAGCGCGTCGACGGCCTCGTCGAGCGAGGCCGGCAGCATGATCGTCCGGTTCACCTGGGTCCCACCGTGCTCCACTTGCTCATCGATCGCCTGCCGCCCGCCGGCCCACGGCCGTGTCGTCCCGCGTCAGCAGCCCGGCCTGGCCCGTAGGGTACGGGCGATCGGGCCGGGTTGGGCAACTCTGGCACACAATGCTCGATGATCATTTCGGGGCCCGTGAACGGGACTGCCCGATTGGGACGGATACCGGGCGGTATCTGCCCCGACCCGGTCCGGGCCAGGGCAGATGTTCATCTGTTCTTGACGTCGGACGACCGCCCGGAAGTTCCCGGACACCCTCAGCGGGAACCACACGCGGAGAGCTACCGCACCGGCGGCGGCCCCTCGATCGGGCGGCCGGCCACGCCGGGCCACCGCTGCCAGGGCAGCGGCCCGTCGGCCGGGCGGTACTCGACGCCGAGCGCGTCCAGCACCCGCAGGTGGGCCGTCAGCCGCCGCTCGAAACCGGCGAAGTCGCGCTCGGCCGGCTCGGCGGGCAGCTCGGACCAGGCGACCTCGGCGAAGGCGACCAGCCGCGGGAACGCCCGGTAGTCGATGTCCCGGGCGCTGTCCATGAACTCGCTCCACAGGTTGGCCTGGGTGCCGATCACGTGCCGTGCGGCGGCCTCGTCCAGCTGCGCGGGCACCGGCTCGAAGCGGTAGACGTCCTCCAGCGTGCGCACGAAGCCGACCGGGATCGGCTCGTCCGGCCCGTCCGCCTGCCGGTGGTCGAAGTAGACGTGCTGCTCGGGGCACATCACCACGTCGTGCCCGGCCTTCGCCGCGGCGATCCCGCCCCCGAAGCCGCGCCAGGACGACACCGCGGCACGTGACCGCCCCCACGACTCCGGGCGCTCGGTACCCGACGCCGACGCTCCTCCCTCCGGCGCTCCCTCCTCCGTCGGTTGCTTGTCGCCCGTCGCTTTCGGCGTCGGCGCGCCCTTTGGCGTGGTGGCAATGGCCAGTCCGCCCTCCAGGATCTCGTCCCAGCCGATCAGCCGGCGGCCGTGCTCGGCCAGCCAGCGGTCGAAGTGCCGGATGACGTGGCTCTGCAGCTCGTCCTCGTTGGCCAGGCCCAGCTCGCGGATCCGGGCCTGGGCGGCGGCGCTGTCCTTCCACTGCTCCTTGGGGCACTCGTCGCCGCCGAGGTGGATGAACTCGGACGGGAAGAGCTCCAGGACCTCCTCCAGCACGCCCTCGAAGAAGCGCAGGGTCTCCTCGGAGGCGTTGAGCACGTGGTGGCTCACCCCCCAGTCCGTCCAGACGCCGAGCCCGGCGGTGTCCACCACGTCGGTGTTGCCCAGCTCGGGGTAGGCGGCGACGGCGGCCTGGGTGTGGCCGGGCAGGTCGATCTCCGGGACGACGGTGACCCCGCGCCCGGCCGCGTACGCGACGATCTCGCGCAGGTCGTCCTGGGTGTAGTAGCCGCCGTGCGGACGGTCGTCCCGGCGCTGCCCGCTCCGGTAGCCGACCATCGAGCGCTCCCGCCAGGCGCCGCGCCCGGTCAGCCTCGGGTAGCGCTTGATCTCGATCCGCCAGCCCTGGTCGTCGGTCAGGTGCAGGTGCAGCACGTTGAGCTTGTGCGCGGCCAGCAGGTCGACGAAGCGCAGCACGTCCGTCTTGGGCAGGAAGTGCCGGGCGACGTCGAGCAGCGCGCCGCGCCAGCCGAACCGGGGGGCGTCCTCGATGTCGGCGCCGGGCAGCACCCAGCCCTCGCGGCGCAGCGGCGCGCGGCGGTGGGCGTCCGGCCCGAGCAGCTGCCGCAGGGTTTGCGCCCCCCACAGCGCGCCGGCCGGGCCGCCCGCGGCGAGCAGGGCGTGGCCGGGGCGCACCGTGAGCCGGTACGCCTCGGCGGCGAGCGCGTCGTCCTGGACCAGTTCGATGCCCGCGCCCGGCCGGCCCGGGCCGAGCGGCAGCCCGGTGGCGGCGGACAGCGTGGCGCGCAGCCAGCTCTCGGCGTCGGCCAGCCCGGCGGCGGCGGTCAGCGTGGTGGCGGCGTCGAGCGGGAAGTCCTCGTCCGGGCGGCGGACGGCACTCGAAGGTGCGGGAATGAGATCCATTCCGACATCCTGCCCACGCCCGGAACGATTGGCATAGACCACTGCGGAAACGCGGTGCTATGCAAAACGAGGCCGCACGGCCGGCGGACTACTTCTTGTCGTCGTCGCCGCCCTGCGGCTTGCCGATGCCGTCGTAGATCTCCTTGCACATCGGGCAGACCGGGTACTTCTTCGGGTCGCGCCCGGGCACCCACACCTTGCCGCAGAGCGCCACCACGGGAGACCCGGAGAGCGCGCTCTCCATGATCTTGTCCTTCTGGACGTAGTGCGCGAAGCGCTCGTGGTCGCCGTCCCCGTGGGACACCTGCGGGACGGGCTCGACCAGGGTGCCGGTGCCGAGGCCGCGCTCGGGCTCAAGAGTGCTCATGAGTGCCAAGTCTATGGGCGCCCCGGGAAACCGGGCCAGTGTCGCGCGTGGCGGGGCCCGCGGCTCAGTTCATCGTCGGGTCGTCGGGGTACGTCGCCAGCAGGGCGACCGGCCCGCGCTGGCGGCGCAGCACCGCGCGCCACAGCCGCTCCGGCTCCGGGCTGGAGACGTCCCCGGGCTCGCAGTCCACCAGGTACCAGGCACCGCTCTCCAGCTCCGCCTCCAGCTGGCCCGGCGACCACCCGGCGTACCCGGCGAAGATCCGCAGGCTGCCCAGCTCCCCGGCCAGCACCTCGGGCGGCGCCTCCAGGTCCACCAGGCCGATCGCCCCGTGCACCCGCCGCCAGCCCAACGGCTCGCCGCCGCCGGGCTCCCCGGGCGCCACCGCGAGGCCGAGCGCCGAGTCCAGCGCCACCGGCCCGCCCTGGAAGACCACGGCGGGCTGCCCGACGAGTCTCCCCCAGCCGTCCAGCACACTGCCCACCTCGACCGGCGTCGGCCGGTTGAGGACCACACCGAGCGCCCCCTCGGCGTCGTGGTCGAGGAGGAGCACCACCGCCCGCGCGAAGTTCGGATCGGTGAGCAGGGGCGTCGCGACGAGCAGACGGCCGGTGTGGGACCGGCCTCCGTGCGAATGGGCCGCCGTCATGCCTCACATGATCCCGCAGAACGGCACCGCGGGGACACCGCAACGCCCGAAACCACGCCACGCCGACGAACACCCGTACGGCCGTACCGGAGGGCGGCCGCGCCGCCGGAGAGAGCACCATCACGGGAGAGGCACACGGGAACCATCGGCACGCCTACTACCATCTACGTCTGGTGGACGCCCTTACACGGTGCCGACTCGGTTTCGCCGGGGGCCCGAACGCGCCCGTACGACCGGTCCACCACCGGCTCTCTCCCGGAGCCCCCCTTTCCTCACTCCTCTGGCACCCCGGATTGCGAGAACGATGACCGACGACGTCCTGCTGGTCCACGGCGGAAACCCGCTCGAAGGCGAGATCCGCGTCCGCGGTGCGAAGAACCTGGTTCCCAAGGCCATGGTCGCCGCCCTGCTCGGCCAGGGCCCCAGCAGACTGCGCAACGTCCCGGACATCCGCGACGTCAAGGTGGTCCGCGGCCTGCTGCAGCTGCACGGTGTGACGGTGCGCACCGGCGACGAGGACGGCGAGCTGATCCTCGACCCCTCGCACGTCGAGAGTGCCAACGTCGCCGACATCGACGCGCACGCCGGCTCCTCGCGGATCCCGATCCTGTTCTGCGGCCCGCTGCTGCACCGCCTCGGCCACGCCTTCATCCCGGGCCTGGGCGGCTGCGACATCGGCGGCCGCCCGGTCGATTTCCACTTCGAGGTGCTGCGCCAGTTCGGCGCCACCATCGAGAAGCACCCGCAGGGCACCTACCTGGTCGCCCAGCAGCGCCTGCGCGGCACCAAGATCGAGCTGCCCTACCCCTCGGTCGGCGCGACCGAGCAGGTGCTGCTCACCGCGGTGCTCGCCGAGGGCGTCACCGAGCTGCGCAACGCAGCCATCGAGCCGGAGATCGTCGACCTGATCTGCGTCCTGCAGAAGATGGGCGCGATCATCACGCTCGGCACCGACCGGACCATCCTGATCACCGGTGTGGACGAGCTCGGCGGCTACACCCACCGCGCGCTGCCGGACCGGCTGGAGTCCGCCTCCTGGGCCTGCGCGGCGCTGGCCACCAAGGGCGACATCTACGTCCGAGGCGCCCGCCAGCTGGAGATGATGACCTTCCTCAACACCTTCCGGAAGGTCGGCGGCGCCTTCGAGGTGGACGACGAGGGCATCCGCTTCTGGCACCCCGGCGGCGAGCTCAAGGCGATCGCCCTGGAGACCGACGTGCACCCGGGCTTCCAGACCGACTGGCAGCAGCCGCTGGTGGTCGCGCTGACCCAGGCCACCGGCCTGTCCATCGTCCACGAGACGGTGTACGAGTCGCGCCTGGGCTTCACCGGCGCGCTGAACCAGATGGGCGCGCACATCCAGCTCTACCGCGAGTGCCTGGGCGCCACCCCGTGCCGCTTCGGCGCCCGCAACTTCCTGCACTCCGCGGTCGTCTCCGGCCCGTCCAAGCTGATCGGCGCCGAGCTGGTCATCCCGGACCTGCGCGGCGGCTTCTCGTACCTGATCGCGGCGCTGGCGGCCGAGGGCACCTCGACCGTGCACGGCATCGACCTGATCAACCGCGGCTACGAGAACTTCATGGAGAAGCTGCGCGACCTGGGCGCGCACGTCGAGCTGCCCAGCGAGCAGCTGGTCGACGCCTGACCGGTCGGCACCTGACACGGCGAGAGGCCGGGCTCCCCGCGGGGAGCCCGGCCTCTCGGGCGTTCAAGGGGTGACTCAGGCGCCCTTGGCGGCTTCCTTCAGCTTGGAGCCGGCGCTCACCTTGGCGCTGTAGCCGGCCGCGATCTGGATCGGCTCGCCGGTCTGCGGGTTGCGCGCGGTGCGGGCAGCGCGGTGGGTGCGCTCGAAGGTCAGGAAACCGGGGATGGTGACCTTCTCGTCGCCCTTGGCGACGACCTCGCCGACGATCTCGGCGAAGGCGGCCAGAACGGCGTCGGCGTCCTTGCGGGTCACCTCGGCGCGCTCGGACAGCGCGGCCACCAGCTCACTGCGGTTCATGTGTACTCCTGTGGTCTGTTCGCTTGCGGTGTGCGGGGGCCCATCGGTTCTCCCACCGGGGGGCACCCGGATGGGCCGCAGGTCCGCACACTGTGCTCATGCAGGCAATGCGTGGTCGCAGGCCGGGTCCGTACCCGATGCCGCGCGCCGGAGCCTTCGAAGGCCCGCCCGCCCGCCTGGATACGAATCCTGCCCCGACCGGCCCCGAGAAAGCCAATCGGGCCCCGGCCGGGCCACCCGAACATCGCCCGCCCGTTGGAGGTGTGACGCTCCGTCGGCTCCGGCGGACCGGGAGCGGGCAGCGGTCGGGACGACTCGCCGGAAGACCAGGGGGACGTTCCGTACTTGTCGGACACGCCTGCCCCGTGCAGGGCTACCGTACGCCCTAGGACTGACAAGCCCAAACACGCCCCTCGCCCTTGTGTCGCAAGGGTTCGGGGCGGGCTGGGCGGGTATGACCGCTATTCGCACATTTGAGCGACGGAGGACACGTCCACCGGTCGGGTCGTCAGAGCTTGACGACGGGGAAGGCGGAGGTGTCCAGGGTGCCGACGATGCCCGGGGTCGGACGGGCCGGCGCGGGGGCCTCCTGGGCGCCGGCCAGGGCCGCCTCGCGCACGGCGGCGGCGACGGTCTTGGCGACGTCCTTGTGGAAGACGCTCGGGATGATGTAGTTCGCGTTCAGCTCGTCGTCGGCGACGGTGGTGGCCAGCGCACGGGCGGCGGCGATCATCATCTCGGTGTTGACCGTGCGGCTCTGGGCGTCCAGCAGGCCGCGGAAGACGCCCGGGAAGACCAGCACGTTGTTGATCTGGTTCGGGAAGTCGCTGCGGCCGGTGGCGACCACGGCGGCGGTCTGCCGGGCGATCGCCGGGTCGACCTCCGGGTCCGGGTTGGCCAGCGCGAAGATGATCGCGTCCTCGGCCATGGTGGCCAGGTCGTCGCCGTCCAGGACGTTCGGGGCCGAGACGCCGATGAAGACGTCCGCGCCCGCCACGGCCTCCTTGAGGCTGCCGGTGCGCTCCGAGCGGTTGGTGTGCTCGGCGATCCAGCGCAGGCTCTCGTTGAGGTCCGCACGGCCGCGGTGGACCACGCCGTGGACGTCCGCCACGGTGGCGTGCTCGACGCCGGCCGCCATCAGCAGCTTGAGGATCGCGGTGCCGGCCGCGCCGGCGCCCGACATCACCACCCGGATCTCGCCGATCTCCTTGCCGACCACCTTCAGCGCGTTGGTGAGGGCGGCCAGCACCACGATCGCGGTGCCGTGCTGGTCGTCGTGGAAGACCGGGATGTCCAGGGCCTCGCGCAGCCGGGCCTCGATCTCGAAGCAGCGCGGCGCGGAGATGTCCTCCAGGTTGATCCCCGCGAAGCCCGGGGCGATCGCCTTGACGATGGCGACGATCTCGTCGGTGTCCTGGGTGTCCAGGCAGATCGGCCAGGCGTCGATCCCGGCGAAGCGCTTGAAGAGGGCCGCCTTGCCCTCCATGACCGGCAGCGCGGCCTCCGGGCCGATGTTGCCCAGCCCCAGCACCGCCGAGCCGTCGGTGACCACGGCGACGCTGTTGCGCTTGATGGTCAGGCGGCGGGCGTCCTCGGGGTTCTCCGCGATCGCCATGCAGACCCGGGCGACACCGGGGGTGTAGATCATGCTGAGGTCGTCACGGTTGCGGATCGGCAGCTTGGACGACATCTCGATCTTGCCACCGAGGTGCATCAGGAAGGTGCGGTCCGAGACCTTGCCGATCGCCACCCCGTCGATCGCGCGCAGCTTCTCGACGATCTCCTCGCCGTGCGCGACCGAGGAGGCCGCCACCGTGACGTCGATCCGCAGCGCCTCCAGACCGGAGGCGGTGACGTCGAGACCGGTCACCGATCCGCCGGAGGACTCCACGGCCGTGGTGATCGCGCTGACGGCGTTGCCCCGGGCCGGGACCTCCAGCCGTACCGTGATCGAGTTGGAGACACTGGGCACCGTCGCCATCGACGCTTCCTTCTTCCGTCTGTCCCGCAGGCTCAACATTTTGTTGAAGGCATCGCCTGCGCATGCTAGACCTCGATCGTCGCACCTTCCAAGGGATAGCCAGAAATAACGTTCATAGAGTGTGCGGATCCGACAATCCCGGCCGACCCGACCGGGCTCCCGTCGCCCACTCCTTGCCTCTCCGGGCCGATGCGTTACATTGGACAGGCACCGGCTCGATCCAAGCCCCCGGGCCCAACCTTCGTCCCTTCGAGGGACCACTTGCCGCGAGGCGAGCATGGCGGGTCGGTGTACTAAACGTCTGAAGGCCCCTCACCAAGCGGTGGGGGGCCTTCTTCCGTCGGTCCGTAGGGTCCGTCAGCCGTGCAGCAACGCGGGCACGCCGGCCGAGTCCGGCAGGTCGTCCGGGCCGGACAGCACCGTCAGCCGCTGGGTCGCCCGGGTCAGCGCGACGTACAGCACCCGCAGCCCGGCCTCCGACTCGCCGGCGATGCCGGTCGGGTCGGCCACCACGGTGGCGTCGTACTCCAGACCCTTGGCCTCCAGGCTGCCCAGCACCACCACGCGCTCGCCCAGGCCCTCGGCCCAGCCGGCCGCCTCGGCCCGGCGGTCCATCGGCACCACGATCGCCACGGTGCCGTCCACCTCGCCCAGCAGCCGCTCCAGCTCGGCCCGGGCGGCCGCACCGAAGGCCTCCGGCGAGGGGTCGGTGACGGCTGCGAAGCGCGGCTCCACGCCGACGTGGCGCACCGCGCTCGGCGAGGGCGTGCCCGGGGCGGCCAGCGCCAGCACCTTGGCCGCGACCTCGGCGATCTCGGCCGGGTTGCGGTAGTTCACGGTCAGCGTGAACCGGCGGCGCGGCTTGCCGGACAGCACCTCGTCCAGCGCGGACTGGGCCTCCTGCGGGAACGGCCAGGAGGACTGCGCCGGGTCGCCGACGATCGTCCAGGTGGCCATCCGGGCCCGGCGGCCGATCATCCGCCACTGCATCGGGGTGAGGTCCTGCGCCTCGTCCACGATCACGTGGGCGTACTCCTTGCGCTCCACCGGCTGGCGTTCGCGCTGGCGGGCGCTGCGGTCGGCGAAGGTGGTGACCTCCTCCAGGCCGGTCAGCAGGTCCATCGCATCCACCTCGCGGACCTTCGGGCGGGCCGCCTCGCCGAGCAGCACCTGCAGCTCGTCCACCAGCGCCACGTCGTGCGCGGACAGTGCGCCCTCACCCTCCGGGGACAGGTGGCGCCAGGAGGCGGCCAGCAGCCGCGCCTCGTCCGGGGTGACGGCCCGGCGGGCGATCCGGTTGATGTGGCGGTGCTGCTTGAGCGTGCCGAGCACCCGGCGCGGGGTCAGGGCCGGCCACCAGGCGTCCAGGAAGTTCAGGAACGAGGCCTCGTCCGAGACGTACTCGTCGAAGGACTCCTTCTCCTCCTGGCGCTGCTCGCGGGCGTAGTGGTCGGTGGGCTTCGGCAGGTTCCTGACGACCTCGTGCCACAGCGCGTCCAGCAGCAGCCTGCGGGCGCGCGGGCGCAGCAGGTTCAGCGGGGTGCCGCCGGAGCCCACCACGTTGCCGCGCACGGCCTTCAGCCGGCCCGCGTCGAGCTTCAGCACCTCGCCGCGGGCGACCACCTTCAGCTCCTGCGGCGCGCCCAGCTCCAGCGCCGCCCGGGCGGCCCGGCGCAGCAGCTGCGTCATCCGGGCCGAGCCCTTGACCCGGGCCGCCTCGGGGGTGTCGTAGGTGCCCGCCTCGATGCCGTCCACCAGCGAGCCGACGGCCCGGATGGCGACCTGGCCCTCCTCGCCGAGCGCCGGCAGCACGCCCTCGGTGTAGGAGACCAGCAGCGGGGTCGGGGAGACCACCAGGATGCCCCCGGCGTAGCGGCGGCGGTCCTGGTAGAGCAGGTAGGCGGCGCGGTGCAGGGCGACGGCGGTCTTGCCGGTGCCCGGGCCGCCGGTGACCAGGGTGGCGCCCGCGGCGGCGGCGCGGATCACCTCGTCCTGCTCCTTCTGGATCGAGGAGACGATGTCGCGCATCGAGTGGCTGCGGGCGCGGCCCAGCGAGGCCATCAGCGCGCCGTCGCCGACCACGGCCAGTTCCTCGCCGTCCAGGGTCGGGGTGAGGTCGGGGCGCAGCAGGTCGTCCTCGACGCCGATCACCTTGCGGCCCTTGGAGCGGATCACCCGGCGGCGGATGACCCGGCCGGGCTCGACCGGGGTGGCGCGGTAGAACGGTGCGGCGGCGGGCGCGCGCCAGTCGATCACCAGCGGGCCGTACTCGGCGTCCAGCACGCCCAGGCGGCCGATGTGGAGGGTCTCGGCGACGGCCGGGTCGGCCGGGTCGAGCGGGGTGTTCGAGGGGATGCCGTGCTCCTCCGGGGCGTCCGCCCGCTGGAGGTCGATCCGGCCGAAGAGGAAGTCCTCGAACTCGTTGTTGAGGCGCTGGAGGTGCGCGCCGGCCCGGTAGACCTGGGCGTCACGCTCTGCGAGGGCGCCGGGGGTGCCGACGTGGACCCGCTTGGCGGCGTCCTCCAGGATGTACTCGGCCTCGGCGAGCTTCTCCTCCAGCCGGTGGTAGACGGTGTCGAGGTGCTGCTGCTCACCGGCGATCTCGCGCTCGCGGACGGTCTCGTGGTCGGTGGCGGGGGTGGTGTCCGTGTTGCTCTGCATGGCCTCGGTGGTTGCGACGGAATCCGGCTCCGGAAAACGAGCGGACGGATGATCCTACGCCGCGACCCCCGGACGGCGCTGCACCGGAACGTACAAAATCCGAAGGCCGCCCCCCGCGCGGAGCGGAGGACGGCCTTCGGTGTGAACATGGGGTGGTGGAGATGCCGGGAATCGAACCCGGGTCCAGTGGAGTTAATTCAGGGCTTCTCCGAGCGCAGTCCGCTGTGCTTTTCTCGGCCCTGGCGGTCACACGGACAAGCCGCCAACAGGCCCAGCTGCTGTTTGATTTCCCATCCACCCCGCAGCCCGGGCGGACGGTTGAGTTCCCTAGATTATGCCAGGGTCCGGGTCGGGAACCCCCCGGTCTGACACCCAAGCGCTATCGGTGCTTATTAGGCAGCGAGAGCGAACTGCTGGGAATCGCGCTTAGAGTTGGCGATTATTTTTTTGCGACACGTGGTTTACGAGATCATTGCCGCGTTCCTCGGCTCGCTTCCCCTGTTTCAACATCCCCTGTCGAAACCGATCATCCCCATGTTTTGTTGAGAAACAGCTCGGACGGTGACCGTCCGTGTTGCTTGCGCCATAGTACGCGAGGCGACGGGCGAGGGTCCAGCGGATTAACCCTGGCGCCGTCGGGCCGCCGCCACGGCACGTGCCGTCTCGCGGGTGTCCTGCTTCTCGCGCAGGGTCTGGCGCTTGTCGTACAGCTTCTTGCCGACCGCGAGCGCCAGCTCCAGCTTCACCCGGCCGTCCTTGAAGTACAGCGAGAGCGGGATCAGGGTGTGGCCCGCGTCGCGGACCTTGGTCTCGATCTTGCGGATCTCCAGCTTGTGCAGCAGCAGCTTGCGCTTGCGCCGGGCCGCGTGGTTGGTCCACGTCCCCTGGGTGTACTCGGGGATGAAGACGTTGTCGATCCACGCCTCGTGGTTCTGGATGTACGCGTAGCCGTCGACCAGGTTGGCCCGCCCCTCGCGCAGCGACTTGACCTCGGTGCCGGTGAGGACGAGGCCGCACTCGTAGGTGTCGAGGATCGTGTACTCGTGTCGCGCCTTCTTGTTCTGCGCGATCAGCTTCTGTCCGGTTTCCTTTGCCATAGCCCGGACATTCTCGCACTTCCGGGCCCTCGGGGGCAGCTCCTTTAGGCGCGGGTGCCGAGCCCGGCCAGCACCCGCAGGGCGAGCGCGTCGGCGTCCTCGCCGGTGGCCGCCGGGACGTCGGGGGCCAGGCCGGTGCCCTCCGGGGAGCGGCCGGCCGGGGTGTAGTAGCGGCCGACGGTCATCTCCAGCACGGCGCCGTCGGCGAGCCGGCTGGGCTGCTGGACGGTGCCCTTGCCGAAGGTCCTGGTGCCCACCACGACGGCGCGGCTGCGGTCCTGCAGGGCGCCGGCGAGGAGTTCGGCGGCGCTCATCGTGCCGCCGTCCACCAGCACCACCAGCGGGGTGCGCTGGTCGCCGCCGCGCGGGGCCGTCAACTCCCTGGTCCCGCCGCGCTCCTGGTACGAGCCGACCGGGCCGCCGTCCAGGAAGATCCCGGCGGTGCCGGCCGCCTCGTCGACCAACCCCCCGGAGTTGCCGCGCAGATCGAGCACCACGCCGGTGTGCGGTGCGCGCAGCGCGGCGCGCACCCGATCGGCCACGCCGCTGGTGAAGGCCCGTACGGTGACCCGCAGCACGCCCCGGTCCAGGCGCTCCGCGACCACCTGTTGGCTGTCCAGTAAGGCCCGCCGCAGCCGCAGTTCGCGCACCTCGCCCTCGCCGCGCCGGACCTCCAGGGTCACTTCGGAGCCGGCCCTGCGCTCGTCGCCCTGGCCGCGCAGCCGGGCGACCACCTCGGTGACCGGCAGGTGGTCGGCCTGGTCCTGGCCGACCCGCAGCAGCCGGTCCCCGGCGGCGATCCCGGCCGCGGCGGCCGGGCCGTCGGGCGCGACCTGGGAGACCTCGGTGGCGCCGTCCTGGCCGCGGCCGACCGAGAGGCCGACGCCGAGGTAGCGGCCGTCCAGGCCCTGGCTGAACTCGGCGTACTCCTGGGCGCTGTAGTACGCGCCCCAGCGGTCGCCGGTGGCGCCCAGCAGGTGCTCGGCCTGCTGCTCGGACAGCGCGGTGCCGGCCGGGTCCGCCGGGAGCGCGCCGCCCGCCGCCCGGGCGGCGTCGACGGAGGGGCGCGGCGGAGTGCCGCCCGGGTCGCCCCAGGCGCCGGTGGCCGCGCCGGCCAGCAGCACGGCGCCGAACACCAGGCTGAGGGCGGCCACCTGACGTGCCCTGCGCGGAGTTTGCAGCATGGCACCGGAGTGTAGACACCGCCCCGCGCGCGACGGGCCGGAACGGCGGAGCGCGAAACGCCGGCGGCCCCGGACGGCGCAGTGCCGTCCGGGGCCGCCGGGTCGTCCGGGGTCAGACCTTGAGGTACTTGCGCAGCGTGAAGAACGCCGCGATGCCGGCCATGCCCATGCCCACCACGACCAGCAGCGGTATCACCGCGAGCACCGAGCCGAGGCCGATGAAGTGGATGAACTGCACCCGGTCGGCCAGCCAGTTCTGGACGAAGAAGTGCCCGGCGACCAGCAGTCCGGAGGCCATCGCCGCGCCGAGCAGCGCGGCGAACGCGGCCTCGGCGATGAACGGCATCTGGACGTAGAAGTTCGAGGCACCGACCAGGCGCATGATGCCGGTCTCGCGCCGCCTGCTGAAGGCCGACACCCGGACGGTGTTGACGATCAGCAGCAGCGCGACGAAGAGCATCAGCACCATGATCACGAACGCCGCCGTCTGCAGGCCGTTGAGCAGGCCGAACAGGTTCTCCAGGATCTTCCGCTGGTCCTCGACCGACTTCACGCCGGGCTTCCCGGCGAAGGCGCTCTGGATCACGTCGTACTTGGTCGGGTCGTTGAGCTTGACCCGCCAGGACTGCGGCATGGCGTCCGGGCCCAGGACGGAGATGAGCGGGTTGTCCGGGTTCATCTCCTTCCAGTGCTTGTACGCCTCGGGGGAGCTCTCGTAGGTGGACGACTGGACCACCGAGGTCATCTTGTCCAGCTGGTCCTTGATGTCCTGGACCTGCTGGTCGGTGGCCGCACCCTTGTCGCACTGGGGCGAGTTGCGGGCGTCCGCCTTGGTGCAGAAGTAGATGCTCACCTCGACCTTGTCGTACCAGTACCCCTTCATGGAGTTCACCTGGTCGCGGACCAGGAGCGAGGAACCGGCGAGAGCGAGGGAGAGCGCGACACTGACGACGACCGCGATCGTCATCGTCAGGTTGCGTCGGAGACCCACACCGATCTCCGACAGGACGAACTGGGCACGCATGCGGGAAACAACTCCAGGGTCGGTACTGCTCGGTCGGGCGGTTCGGGCCGGCGGCCCCACGGGTCAGCGCTGGTCGGTCAGCGCTGGGCGGTCAGTGCTGGTACCCGTAGACGCCGCGGGCCTGGTCGCGGACGAGCAGCCCCTTGTCGAGCTCGATGACGCGCTTGCGCATCTGGTCGACGATGGCCTGGTCGTGGGTGGCCATCAGCACCGTGGTGCCGGTGCGGTTGATGCGGTCGAGCAGCTTCATGATGCCGACCGAGTTCTGCGGGTCGAGGTTGCCGGTGGGCTCGTCCGCAATCAGCAGCATCGGCCGGTTCACGAACGCCCGGGCGATCGCCACGCGCTGCTGCTCACCACCGGAGAGCTCGCCCGGCATGCGGTCCTCCTTGCCGCCGAGGCCGACCAGCTCCAGCACCTCGGGCACCACCTTGTTGATGGCGCTCTTGGGCTTGCCGATCACCTCCAGGGCGAAGGCGACGTTCTGCGCGACCGTCTTGTTGGGCAGCAGGCGGAAGTCCTGGAACACGGTGCCCAGCTGGCGGCGCATGTGCGGCACCTTCCAGTTGGACAGCTTGCCGAGGTCCTTGCCCAGCACGTGCACCGCGCCCGTGCTGGGGCGCTCCTCGCGCAGGCACAGGCGCAGGAAGGTGGACTTCCCCGAGCCGGACGAGCCGACCAGGAAGACGAACTCACCCTTCTCGATCTCCAGCGAGACGTTGTCCAGGGCGGGACGGTTCTGCTTGGGATAGGTCTTGGAGACGTTGTCGAATCTGATCACGGCTGCATCACGGAGGCCATCCTAGGCGGCGCCAGTCCTCGGTCGATCCGCCCCGGAGGCCCGGTCCTGGGGCGGGCGAAAGGAGCGCAGAGGGCCGCTCCCGGTCTGGGACCATACGCGAATCGAGAACCGGCCCGCAGGGGCCGCCCAGGACAGCACGCGAAACCTGGGAGATAATGTCCGGTTATGCCCGGAATATTGCGAGGCATCTCACAGCCCGGGAGCCGGAACCGCCGGAACCTGGCAGAGTGGAGGAAGCGACCGTGTCCGGCCGCTCCCCCGTACAGGGCAAGAACGGGAACCAAAGCCCCGTCCGGCGCGTTGGCTGTAGCAGCGAGGAGGAGATCGCATGACCTGCGACCATCTGGTGTGCGCCAACTGCAACGGCCGCGTCAGCGACGGGCGTTGCCCGGTGTGCCGCGCCAACCGGGCCCGGCTGCAGGAGCAGCAGGGGCCGTTCGCCGCGCTCTCCCCCGCGCTGCTGCTGGCCCTGCTGGCCGGGCTGCTCGCGGTGGCGCTGATCGCGCGGCAGGCGCTGGCCTGACGACCAGGAGACGTACGAGAAGGCCCCCGACCGCTGCGGTCGGGGGCCTTCCTCGTGTTTCGGTGCCTACTCGGCGCTGGTCTCGCGCTGCTTGCGCCAGCGGATGCCGGCCTCGATGAAGCCGTCGATGTCGCCGTCCAGCACGGCCTGCGGGTTGCCCGCCTCGTACGCCGTGCGCACGTCCTTGACCATCTGGTACGGGTGCAGGACGTAGGAGCGCATCTGGTTGCCCCAGGAGCTGCCGCTGTCCTTGAGCGCGTCCATCGCCGCCTTCTCCTCCTGACGGCGCCGCTCCAGCAGCTTGGCCTGGAGGACGTTCATCGCGGACGCCTTGTTCTGGATCTGCGAGCGCTCGTTCTGGCAGGAGACCACGATGCCGGTCGGCAGGTGCGTGATGCGCACCGCCGAGTCGGTGGTGTTGACGCCCTGGCCGCCGGGGCCGGAGGCGCGGTAGACGTCCACGCGCAGGTCGCCCTCGTCGATGTCGACGTGGTCGGACTGCTCGACGACCGGAAGGACCTCGACACCGGCGAAGGAGGTCTGCCGGCGGCCCTGGTTGTCGAACGGCGAGATGCGGACCAGGCGGTGGGTGCCCTGCTCGACGGAGAGGGTTCCGTAGGCGTACGGCGCCTTCACGGTGAAGGTCGCGGACTTGATGCCGGCCTCTTCGGCGTACGAGGTGTCGTACACCTCGGTGGGGTACCCGTGCCGCTCGGCCCAGCGCAGGTACATGCGCATCAGCTGCTCGGCGAAGTCGGCGGCGTCCACGCCACCGGCCTCGGCACGGATGTTGATCAGCGCCTCGCGGGCGTCGTACTCGCCGGACAGGAGGGTGCGGACCTCCAGCTCCTCGACCGCCTTCTGGAGCGAGACGAGCTCGGCCTCGGCCTCGGCGCGGGTGTCCGCGTCGTCCTCGGCCTCGGCCAGCTCGAACAGCACGCCCAGGTCGTCGATGCGGCTGCGAAGGCCCTCGACGCGGCGCAGTTCGCCCTGGAGGAAGGAGAGCCGGCTGGTCACCTTCTGCGCGTTCGCGACGTCGTCCCACAGGTTGGGGGCGGCTGCCTCCTCCTCCAGGACCGCGATGTCGGCCCGGATCTTGTCCAGGTCGAGGACGGCCTCGATCGACCCCATGGTCGTATCGAGGTTCTTGAGCTCTTCGGAAGGATCGACGGCTGCCACGCCCCCAGGGTAATGGTTCCGGGGGTGGTCATGACGACACCCCCGGTCCGCCCGGCGCTACGGAGCCCGCGGGGCGGTGCTGTGGACGGCCGGACGGTTCGGGTGGCCGTGGTCCGGGGTGGTCGCCGCGAAGGCCGTCCAGGCCGCCGCTGCGCCCGCCAGCAGCAGGACGGTGGCCAGCAGGACGGCCAGCATCCGGCGGCGGCGCAGCAGCGCCTGGCGGTCCCGGCGGTGGCCCGGGGCGGTGCGCTGGGCGCGGGACTCCGCGGCGTACGCGGCCAGCTCCTCGGCGGACGGGCGGCGCAGGCTGGTGTGGGTGTCCCGGGTGGAATCCGGGGCGGCGCCGGGTACCAGCGGGACGGCCGGGCCGCGGCGGCGCTTGTGGGTGCCCGGGCCGGCGTCGATCTCGGCGTAGACGGCCTCGCCGGGGGTCAGCTGCTCCTCGGCCGGGGCGCGGCCCTGGGTGGGCACGGCCAGCACCGGCAGGCCCGCCAGCGAGGGCAGCTGCTCGCGCAGCCGGGCGGCCAGCTCGGCGGCGCGCAGCCGGGAGGCGGGGGCCTTTGCCAGGCACTCGGAGATGATCCGCCACAGCCCGTCGGGCAGGCCGGGGATCGGCGGCACCTGCTCGGTCACGTGCCGGCGCAGCACCGCGCCGGTGTGGCCGCCGCCGAACGGGGTGGAGCCGGCCAGCAGCTCGTACAGGACGGTGGCGAGGGCGTAGATGTCGACGGCGGCGCGCGGCTCCAGGCCCTCGATGATCTCGGGGGCGAGGTAGTCGGGGGTGCCGATGATCCGGGTGGCGCGGGTCCGGCGCGGGGCGTCGACCAGGCGGGCCACGCCGAAGTCGGTGAGCTTGGCGCGCGGGGCGCCGCCGGGGCCGGGGGCGGCGGCGAGGTCGAGCAGGACGTTCTCCGGCTTGACGTCGCGGTGGACGATCCCGGCCGCGTGCGCGGCGGCCAGGCCGTCGGCGACGTCGGCGATGATCGAGGCGGCGGTCTGCGGCGGCAGCGCGCCGTCCCGTTCCAGCCGGGAGCGCAGGTCGGTGCCCTGGACGAGTTCCATCACCAGGGCGAGGTCGCTGCCGTCCACGACCATGTCGCGCACGCCGACCACCCGGGGGTGGTCGAGGCTGGTCAGCGCGGTGCGTTCCTGGACGAAGCGGCCGACCAGCACCTGGTCGGCGGCGAGGTCCTCGCGCAGCAGCTTGACCGCCACCGGGCCGTCGGGCCCCTCACCGAGCCAGACCGTCCCGGCCGAACCCCGGCCGATCACCTGGTGGACGGTGTACCGGCTGCCGATCTTGCGTGCCAATGCTGCTCCGTGGGCGGCGCGGGAGCGCTCCGGGGGTCCGGGGCGCTCGGTGGGGCGGGACAACAGCGACCAACCTACGCGCCCCGACCCCCTGCGCGGGCCGCCTGAGGGGCCCGGACCGGGACTCGCGGGCGAGAAATCTCGTGGATTGTCGACAAAGCGTCAATCCTGGCGTGTGGTCCCGGTCCCGGCGCGTTCCCGGGCCCGGGCCCGAGCCCGGATCAGCCCACCGAGTCCGGCAGGGTCCAGCGCTGCCCGGTCGAGCCGTCGCAGCCGGCCAGGTCGGCGCCGCCGCCCGGCACGGTGCCGTCCGCCGGATCGCGCAGGCAGCCCTGGGCGCCCTGGTTCCACAGCGCGCCGGCCATGCCCACCAGCCACACGTGGTACGGCGAGCCGTTGCAGGGGTTGAGCGAGGCCCGGTTGCCTTCGGTGCCCAGGCACTTGCCGCCCTGACGGATCGTGCCGTCGATCTCCACGCTCCACTGCTGGGCGGGCGAGCCGTCGCAGTCCAGCAGCGCCACCGGCTCGGGGCCGTCCGGGGCTCCGCCGGGCAGGTCGGCCAGGCAGCGGCCGCCGGGGGCACCGACCGGGCCCACCGGGCGGCCGGGCCGGACGTCGGTGGCGAAGGACTCCGTGCGCAGGCCGGCGCCGTCGCGCCAGACCTCGAAGCCGGCCTCCACCGAGATCAGGTACCACTCCGGCTTGACCACCCCGCGGGCCACCGCGTCCCGGACGAAGGCCCGCAGGTCGAGGTCGGTGACCGAGGTGACCGGGGTCTGCGCCTGGTAGGCGACCATCGGCCACTGCCGGCCGTTGGCGGCGATGGTGAGCTGCCAGCTGGTGTAGCCGGCGCCGCCGATGCCGGCGGTGCTCCCCGCAGGGCCGGCCGACGCCGGGCGGCGGTCCAGCCAGACCATCAGCTCGGCGCCGTCCGGCTGGCCGTTGGCGGCCGGGGTGGTCGCGCCGGTGTTGAACCACAGGTCGTACGCCACGTTGAAGTCGCCTTGGGCGGGCAGCGTGGTGGACCAGCTGCTGGTGGCCCGCCCCAGCTCCGAGACCCGCACCGGCAGCGCGCTGCCCGTGCTGCAGGTGCCCCAGTGGCAGCCGTCGAAGATCTCCGGGTAGGCGACCGGCCCGGCTGGCGGGCTCCCGGCCGCTTCGGAGGACTGCACGGTGAACCCGGCCCGGCCGTCCGTCCCGAGGCACTGGCGGGCCCCGCCGTAGTTGTTGTTGTCCACCACGTACCGGCCGCCCGCGACCGGGACGGTCTCGTACTGACGGCAGTGCGACACCTCCGCCGCCGCTGCCGGACCGGCCGGCAGGAGCAGCCCCGCCACCGCGAGCACGGCGCCCGTCAGCGCCGTGCCCACCCGGCTCCCCCGTGTTCCCATCCCCGTGCTCCCCCGCGGTCCTTCGTGGTCCTTCGCCGTCCTGTCCTACTTTCCGAAGACGCTGCTCACCCAGTCGCGCGCGGTGTCGTACCAGCCCACCACGTTGTCCCAGTAGTGCGGCAGCGGCGTGAAGTTCCACAGCGCCACCGAGGCCAGCGCCAGCACCAGCAGCACCATCAGACAGCCCTTGAGGCAGCCGAGCCCCGGGATGTACATCCGGTTGCGGCTGCGCGGGCGCGGCTCGCGGGCCGGCGCGGACTCGCGGCGGGCCGGCTCGCGCGGCTCCTCGCGGCGCGGCGGGGCCTCCCGGTACTGCGGTGCGGGCGGCTCGGCCCGGCGCGGCGCCGCGGCGGGCGGGGGCGGCGGGTACCCGCCCGGCCGGCGGCCGTACCCGTCCGGGGCCTGCCGGTAGCCGCCCGGCGGCTGCGGTCGGCCTCCGGCCGGGCCGGCCTGGCCGCCCTGGCCCGCCTGTCCTGCCCGGCCTCCCTGACCGCCCTGGCCGCCCTGGCCCGCCTGGTAGGGCGGCGGGGCGACCGGCGGGCGCTGCGCGTAGCCGGGCGGCGGCGGGGCCTGGCGGTAGCCGGCCGGCGGCTGCGGCTGGTGGCCGGGCTGGCCGCCCGGGGCGCCGCGGTACGGCGGCGGGGCGCCCTGGCCGGCCTGGTAGGGCGGCGGGGCGACCTGCGGCTCGCCGTACTCCTCGTAGTCCTGCGGGCCGAAGTAGCCGACCTGGGTCTGCTGGTTGCGGTCGCGGGCCGCGCGCAGCTGGGTCTGCCACGGGTGCGGCGCCTCCTCCTTCGGCGCGGCCGGCGCCGCGGGTCCGCCGGGCGCCACGGGCGGGGGCGGCGGGACGGCGGTGGGCGGCATCACCCGGGTACGGTCCTCGGCGCCGTACGGGGGTGCGGGCGGCGGCTGGGTGCCCATCACCCGGGTCGCCCCGGCCGGGTCGTACTGCGGGGCGCCCGGGCCGGTCTGCGGCAGCACCTGGGTGCGGTCCTCGGTGCCCGGCAGCACCCCGGGGACGGCCGGGACGGTGCCGGGGACGACGGTGGGCCGCGGGTCCGGCTGCAGCAGGGCGGCGACCGCCAGCGCCTCGTCCACCGCCGCCGGGGAGGCGTGCACGCCGACCCCGGCCGCGACCACCCGCAGGGCGCGGGCCAGCGCGGTGGCACCGGGCCGCTGGGCCGGGTCCTTGCGCAGGCAGCGCTCGATCACCGTCCACAGCGGCTCGGGCATCGTGCTGGGCCGCTGCGGCTCCTGCGCCAGGTGGGCCTGGAGGACGGCGAGGGCGCTGTCGCCCTGGAACGGCTGGCGGCCGGTGACCAGCTCGTACAGCATGATCCCGGCGCCGTACACGTCCACCGCGGAGGTCTGCGGGCGGCCCTCGGCGGACTCCGGCGCGACGTACGCGGGAGTGCCGACGAACTCGTGGGTGCGGGTGACGCCCGGGGAGTCGGCGAGGCGGGCGATGCCGAAGTCGGTCAGCAGCGGGTGCATCTGCTCGACGCCGTCCACGACCGTGGAGGCGAGCAGCACGTTGGCCGGCTTGAGGTCGCGGTGGACGATCCCGTCGGCGTGGCTGGCCGCCAGCGCGTCCGCGACCTGGGCCATCAGCAGGGCGCCCGCGATCGGGCTGAACGGGCCGTTGGCGCGCAGGTAGCGGGCCAGGTCGGGGCCCTCGACCAGGTCCATCACCAGGGCCAGCAGCTCGCCCTCGACGACCAGGTCGCGGACCCGGACGATGTTGGGGTGGCTCAGCCGCAGCAGCAGTGAGCG
Source organism: Streptomyces sp. 1114.5 (assembly GCF_003635085.1). Classification (NCBI taxonomy): domain Bacteria; kingdom Bacillati; phylum Actinomycetota; class Actinomycetes; order Kitasatosporales; family Streptomycetaceae; genus Streptomyces; species Streptomyces sp. 1114.5. The sequence goes on along the minus strand of NZ_RBXE01000001.1, from coordinate 2,312,199 downwards.
CTCGCGCAGGAAGCGCATCACGACGTCCGGGTCGGCCGCCAGTTCCTCGCGCAGCACCTTGATCGCCACCCGCTGCCCGGGCTCGCTGCCCGGCACCTGGACGTCCTCGCGCACCACACCGCGCCAGACGGTGCCGGTCGCACCCCGCCCGAGGGTCTCATCCAGCAGATACTTGCTGCCGACTGGCCGCACCTGTCGCACTCCTCGCCGTGCCGCCCGCGCGGGGCGCTCCTCCGCCGGTGCGGTGAGCCTGCCGGGCCCGTGTCTGCGGCCACTCTAACGGTGTCCGTTCGGGTTTTCGGGGTGACCGGCAGGGCATCGGAGCAGGGTTGGGGGACATCCCCTAGGGGTCCCCGGAGCCGCTCGCTGGGCTGCTCAGGGGGCCTTCGGGGCGGCGGTTGACCTGACCCACCGTCGCCTCCACCATGGCGATGATCGCAAGATCGTCAAATCCGGTACCGTGCGCGGACCGTCCGTGCCGGATGGCAGGATGGACACTCGCCACTCGTGTGGCCCAACGGGGCCGCCGCGGCCGCCCGGTGCGTCCACGACGGCGCCGGGCAGCGGTACCAGGCTTCACATCAGCAGAAGGGACCCGCGGGCGAGATGCAGATCCGGCTGACCGTCCTCCGACCGCGCAGCGGCCCGACCGCCGCCGGCTCCGCCATCCCCTACGTGGACGTGCTGGTCACCGCGCCCGTCGGCACCGCGCTCGGCGCCATCGCGGGCGCCCTCGCGGGCGCCGTCGGCGTGCGCGGGCCGCGGGCCGCCACCCACGTGCACCTCTACGCCGGGGCGCACCGGGTGGACGAGCACACCCTGCTCGGCCACCCCCCGCTGCTCGACGGAGCTGTCCTCAGCCTCAACGAGCCCGACCCGACCGCCGACGATCCCGACGACACCCCCGCCGCCGCCGAACTGCGCGTGGTCGGCGGCCCGGACGCCGGCGGCGTGCACCGGCTGCACGGCCGGGAGATCCGGATCGGCCGCTCCGGCGAGGCCGACGTCCCGCTCGACGACCCGGACGTCTCCCGGCTGCACCTCTCCCTGCACCTCGCCGAGGACGGCCGGGTCTCCGTCCGCGACCTCGGCTCCACCAACGGCACCGCCCTCGACGGCCGGCTCGTCCCGCCCGGCCCGCCCGAGGCCGCCGTCCCGCTGGAGCCCGGCGCCCTGCTGCGGATCGGCGAGTCCACCCTCCAGGTGGCCGCCCCCGCCGCGGCCGACACCGCGGCGGCCGCCCGTACCGCCCTACCCGACGGCCACGGCCACCTCCAGCTCGCCGCCCCCGGCCCCGCGGCCCGCCCTTCACCGCCGGTGGTCGAACCGCCCACCGCCCCCGAGCCCGTACCCGGCCGGGGCCGCGGCCTGTTCTCCCTGCTGCCCGGCCGCGCCGCCGAACCGCCCGGTCAGGAGAGCGCCGAACGCCACCACGCGGCCATCCGGCAGCGCCAGACCGCCGCCCAGCGCGAACGCTGGCCCGACCTCGCCACCCTGCTGCTCAACGCCGTCGGCCCCGGCCCCCGGCTGTGGGAGCGCGGCCCCGGCCATCCCGACGCGCTCACCCTGCGGCTGGGCACCGCCGACCGCCCCGGCGGCCCCGGCACCACGCCCGGCACGCTGCTGCCCGCCGTCCCGGTCACCCTCGACCTGCAGACCGCCGGCAGCCTCGGCCTCAGCGGCCCGCGCGAACGCCTCGACGCCCTCACCCGCGCCGTCGTCGCCCAGCTCGCCGCGCTGCACCCGCCCACCGGCCTGAGCCTGGTCGTGGTCGACGCCGACCCGACCCGCACCCCCGAGGAACGCGTCGACACCTGGGCCTGGGCCCTGTGGCTGCCCCACCTGCGCCCGGTCGACGGCCAGGACTGCCGCCTGCTGGTCGGCCTCGACGACGAACAGGCCACCGCCCGGCTGACCGAGCTCACCGCCCGGCTCAGCGGACCGAGCGGCCTCGGCGGCCACCCCGCCACCGTGGTCGTGGTGGACGGCCGCCCGGCCACCGAGACCGCCCGGCAGGCGCTCGACCTGCTGCTGCGCCAGGGCCCGGCGGTCGGCATCTTCCCGGTCTGCCTCGCCGAGCAGCCCGAACTGCTTCCCCGCGGCCTCGGCGCCACCGCCCTGATCACCGGCGAGGTCGGCACCCAGCTCTCGCTCGACCGCCCGGTCGCCCGCGGCCGCGAGACCCTGCACGAGGTCTCGCTGGACGCCGTCTCCGACGCCTGGGCCGAGCGGCTCGCCCGCGTCCTCGCCCCGCTGCGCGAGGCCGCCCCGGCCGCCCGCGGCCCGCTGCCCGACGCGCTGCGCCTGCTCGACCTGCTGCAGCTCGACACCGTCACCCCCGCCAAGCTGTCCGCCCGCTGGGCCGCGCACGCGGGCGGCATCGGCGCCGCCACCGCCCTGCTCGGCACCACTCGGGACGAGCTGTGCACCCTCGACCTGGCCGACCCCGAGCTGTCCCTCCCCTCCCCCGACCCGGGCGGCCCGCACCTGCTGATCGGCGGAGCCCGCGGCTCCGGCAAGACCGAACTGCTGCGCACCCTGGTCGCCTCGCTCGCCGTCTCCGAACGCCCCGAACGGCTCGCCGTCACGCTCATCGAGGGCCGGGCCACCGAGGAAGGCCTCGACGGCTGCACCGAACTGCCGCACGTCACCGGCCTGGTGAACGCCGCCACCGACCCGCGCGCCGCACTGCTCGCGGCCGAGGCGCTGGAGGACGAACTCACCCTGCGGGAGCGGCTGTTCGACGGCCTGGACTTCGCCTCCTGGCACGCGGCGCGGATCCTGGACGGGCACAGCTTGGACACCGACCGCCCGCAGGTCCCCGTTCCCGCCACCGTGGGCGCCGGCTCGGCCTCCGCTCCCCGGATCATCTCGCCGCGCGGCTCCTCCGACGCCCGGCCGGCCGCCACCCCCTCCTCTGCCGTCCCCGCCCGCCTCGTCGTCGTCGTCGACGACTACGACGCCCTGCTCTCCCCCACCTCCCCGGCCGGCCGCCCGCTTGCCCGCGCCCTGGCCGCCATCGCCCGCCGCGGCGGCCCGCTCGGCATCCACCTCGCCGTCGCCACCGGCCGTCCGGAGGAGAGCGCCGGCACCGAGGTGGACGAGGCCGCCCTGCTCCGGATCGCCCTGCGCACCGACGACCCGGCCGACTCCGACCTGCTGATCCACCTCGGCGACGCGGCCGCCCTCCCCGAGGACACCCCCGGCCGCGGCTACCTCCGCCTCCCCGACGGCGGCGTCACCGCCTTCCAGGCCGCCCGGATCAGCGGCCGCATCCCCCGCACGGCGACCCTGCGGCCCACCGTCGTCGCGATAGACCCCCTCCAGCTCGGCGCCCCACCCGCCCGCCGCCCGGTCCGCGAACTCGGCAACGGCCCCACCGACCTCGCCCTGCTGGCCAGCGCCCTCCAACGCGCCGCCGCCCGCTGAGCGGTCAGCAACAAAGCCGGTGCCTACACCTCTCCTACGGGCGGGCCCGTGTCAGAAGACACGGGCCCGCCCGAACACCAGGTGTCCCACCCGCCCACCCCTTCTACGAACCGCAAAGCAACGGCGGCCCCGGCCAAGGGTGGCCAGGGCCGCCGAAACCAGCGCCGATCAACACTCCTCATCCGCCCGGTAATGCGAGAAACGACAGCGACCCACCGTGGTTTGGACAGCAACGGGATTGATGTCTTGCCGCCCGCCGGACACGTCCGGCGGGCGGCAAGAAAAAGGCGACTGGTGTGTGGATTCAGCGCCCCTATCACCCCGTCGCCGCTTCGGCCGTGCCGAAGCGGCGACGGCATTGGCTGGCTCCCTTCTGCGCAGGAAGTCGACCAGACCGACTTCCTGCGCAGAAGGGAGGAGAGCTGCGGGTTGATTGCTGCTGCGCTTCGCTGCCCCGCCGGACGCATCCGGCGGGGCAGCGAGACGGGAACTGGCCGGTGCGAATGCGAGACCGGCATACGCCATGACGAAACGACTCCGCCGACGAAGCGCGAGGAGCGCCGACTCAGGCGAACGGTCTTGATCACGCCCTGCGACCCGGTGTAGCGGACCGGCCCTCTCCTGTCAGGGGTGACAGATCAGGATGCCGCCAAGGCATGTGATCTTGAACGACCCCTCGGCCGCAATCGTGATGGCAGCAATCTCCGCCGCCCGACTGACGGTCTCGTGGAACGGGACGCCGCATTGGTCGGCCCACGCCTCGTAGGAGGCCAGGTGGGCAACGATCGGCGCTGGGTCGGTGATCTCGATGGTGCCGGGAAGTTCCCGCACCCGGATGTCCTTGAACACCGTCCCGAGGTAACTGGGGGCTTTCTCCAGGGAGAAGCGGGAGCTGAGGGAGACCCGCGCCGGCCCCTCGGGAATCCCGAGGACGTCTCCTGCGGCCCTGGCCCAGAGCCGGTCCAGCTCCCGCTTGTCGGTGTCGCTGTTGGTCGAGGCGATGAGCACACCGCCGGGCCGGAGAACGCGGGCCAGTTCCTTGATCGTGGCCTCGATGTCACTTACGTGGTACAGCATGTGCAGGGCCAGCACGGCGTCGGCGCTGTTGTCGGCGAAGGGCAAGGCCTGGGCATCGGCCACCAGAACCGGCTTCTCGACGTCGGCAAGGATGCCCGCCGAGATGTCCATCCCGACGACCTGGAGATCCGGGCGGTCCGTGTGCAGGCGGCTGACGAACTTGCCGTTGCCGCAGCCAACATCAAGGACGATCCCGCTTGTGCCGGTCAGCTCTTCGACGGCGATCCCGGGCAGGTCGTACTGCGGCTGCTGCCATCGGTAGATGGACTGGCGGGCGGCCAGGTGGCGCCCGTCGGCGTAGGCACTGTTCGCGAGGATCATCCTGTCGGCGACTGCGGCGTCCTGCTGTGCGGTGCTCGTCACTGGGGCAGCTCCGGAGCGTTCGTGAGTGCGGGTCCGAGAACAGGCTTCTCTGACATTCTCACGGAGACTCAGGACAATCGGGGAGCCTGCGTAGGTAGGCTCGGCGAGAAGCGCTACGGGCGCGGCTCGCCTGCCTGTCGGAGAGGTGAAACAGTGTCCTGTCACCGTAGTCCGCCTTTGGCAAACGGTTCGCACTCTGTGTAGTTGATGTGCTACTTTCCGCATCATCAACAGAACATAGGAGACCCCGGCGGTGCTGGAACACCCCGGGGTCCGGCACAGGAGCTAGGACTCCCAATGCAGATTCATCGTAGCGCTCACGCGCGCTCTTTCACCGTGCTTCCCAACGGCCTGTTGCAGGACCGCCGCCTCAGCTTCACCGCTCGCGGCCTCCTCGCCGATCTGCTCTCCCGCCCGAACGGCTGGCGTGAGGACGGCCGACAGATGGCCGACACCAGCACGCAAGGGCGCGGCGCCGTACGCCGCGCGCTCAAAGAGCTGAAGGACGCCGGGTATTACCGCGTCGACACCGTCCGGCTGCCCAACGGCACCGTCCGCTCCGAGGCCCACGTCTTCGACACCCCGCAGCTCACGTCGGCGGCACCGGTTGTCCCCCGTCCGGCCGCCGGTGAACGAGGCACCGGCCGCACTGTCGTCCCTTCCGTAAAGAACCCGGCAGAAGAACCCACCCTCCCGGACGAACAGACCCGTAAAGCGGTAGCAACGCTCTTCCGGGCGATCCGACCCGAACCGCGTCTGCGCCTCGGCGAGGCCGAGGCCCGACAACTCGCGCCCCTCGTCACCCACTGGCTGGAACGGGGCTGCAGCGAAGCCGAGTTGGCCCACGCGCTGCTCCCCGGGTTGCCGCAACCGATGCACTCCCCGGCGGCGATCCTCCGCGATCGCCTGCAACGCAAGCTGCCACCCGAACGATCGGCGCCCCCACCGGCCTCCTACGCCGAGTGCGGCCGCTGCCACGACCCGGTGCCCCGCCCCGGGATCTGCCGCTCCTGCGCAGGCCTCGGCACGAGAACCCCCGCCGTCGGCACCGGGGCAGCCGCCACCCCCAGCGGCGCCGCCCGCGCCCGCGCAGCCCTGCGCGGGCGCGGGCCCCTCGTCACCGCGTGAATGCGGCGGGCCCGCGTCCGAGGAAGGACGCGGGCCCGCCGGCAACAGGAGCCGTCCGTCAGCGCATCGAGCCGGTGCGCAGCAGGGTGCGGATGACACGCATCGCGACCGAGAGGCTGGACAGCTCGTAGTTGTCCGAACCCCTTATGTCGTCGAGGGTGCTCTTGGCCCGGTTCAGCAGGGTCGCGTTGAGCTCCGCCCAGGCGGTGTAGCGCTCCTCCGGGGTGGCGCCCTCGGGGCCGCAGGCCAGGATGTCGGCGGTCAGGGCGGCGTGCGCCGCGAAGAGGTCCTCACGGATCGCGGCCCGGGCCATCGACGACCAGCGGTCGGTGCGGGGCAGCTCGATGATGCGGTCGAGCAGGTGCGAGATCTGCAGCCGGTCGCCCAGGTCGTAGTAGAGCTCGGCGACCTCGGCGACGTCCTTGCCGGAGCGGTCCGCGACCTCGGTGATGTCCAGGGTCGGGAAGACCGAGGAGAGGCCGGCGATCCGGGTGGCGAGCTCCTCCGGCACGCCGGCGGCGGCGAGTTCGCCGTACACCGACTCGAACCAGGCCAGGTCCTCGCCACGCAGCGGCTTGGGCAGCGAGCCCCAGACCTGCTTGATCCGGTCGTGGAAGAACTCGATGGTGCCGGCGATGTCGAGCGGCTGGCGGCGGTTGTTGAGCATCCACCGGGTGGCGCGCTCGACCAGGCGGCGCGAGTGCAGGCGCATCTTGGTCTGCACCCGGGCGGGGACCTGGTTGTCCAGGCCCTCGATCTCGCCCCAGATCTCCTCCAGGCCGAAGACGGCCCGCGCGGCGGTGTGCGTCCGGGCGATCTCCTCGTAGGTCGCGCCGGTCTCCTCCTTCAGGCGGAAGGCGAAGGTGCAGCCACCGCGGTTGATCGTGTCGTTGACGATCAGCGTGGTGATGATCTCGCGGCGCAGCGCGTGGCTGTCGATCGCGTCGGCGAACCGGGCCCGCAGCGCGCTCGGGAAGTAGTCGTGCAGCGCGGTGCGGAAGTACAGGTCGTCGGGCAGGTCGGTGGCGAGCAGCTCGTCGGCCAGGATGATCTTGGTGTAGGCGAGCAGCACGGACATCTCGGGCTGGGAGAGCCCGCGGCCGCCCTGCTGGCGGTCGCGGATCTGCCGCTCGGTGGGCAGGAACTCCAGCGCCCGGTCGAGCCGGCCGGCCGCCTCGAAGCGGTTGATCATCCGCGCGTGGACGTTGACCATGCTGTGCGCCTGGGCGACGGCGTTGGCCAGCACCACGTTCTGCGCGTAGTTGTTGCGCAGCACCAGGCGGCCGACCTCGTCGGTCATCTCGGCCAGCAGGGCGTTGCGCTGCTTGACCGTCATGTCGCCCTCGGCGACGACCTGGTTGAGCAGGATCTTGATGTTGACCTCGTGGTCCGAGGTGTCCACACCGGCGGAGTTGTCGATCGCGTCGGTGTTGATCCAGCCGCCGGTGCCCTCCGGGCCGCCGGTGGCCGCGTACTCGATGCGGCCGAGCTGGGTGCAGCCGAGGTTGCCGCCCTCGCCGATGACCCGGGCCCGGACCTGCTCGCCGTTGACCCGGATGGCGTCGTTGGACTTGTCGCCGACCTCGGCGTTGGTCTCGCTGGAGGCCTTGACGTAGGTGCCGATGCCGCCGTTCCAGAACAGGTCGACGGGAGCCTGCAGGATCGCCTTCATCAGCTCGGCCGGGGTGAGGCGGCTCTCCTCGATGCCGAGCGCGGCCCGGACCTGCGGGGTCAGCTGGATCGACTTGGCCGAGCGGGGGTGCACCCCGCCGCCGGCCGAGATCAGCGACTTGTCGTAGTCGTCCCAGGAGCTGCGCGGAAGGTCGAAGAGGCGGCGGCGCTCGGCGTACGAGGTGGCCGCGTCCGGGTTCGGGTCGAGGAAGATGTGGCGGTGGTCGAAGGCGGCGACCAGGCGGATGTGCTCGCTGAGCAGCATGCCGTTGCCGAAGACGTCGCCGGACATGTCGCCGATGCCGATGACGGTGAAGTCCTCGGTCTGGGTGTCGACGCCGAGTTCGCGGAAGTTGCGCTTGACCGACTCCCAGGCGCCGCGGGCGGTGATGCCCATGCCCTTGTGGTCGTAGCCGGCCGAGCCGCCGGAGGCGAACGCGTCGCCGAGCCAGAAGCCGTACGACTCCGCGACGCCGTTGGCGATGTCGGAGAAGGTCGCGGTGCCCTTGTCGGCGGCGACGACCAGGTAGGTGTCGTCCTCGTCGTGGCGGACCACGTCGGCCGGGTGCACGACCTCGCCGCCGACCAGGTTGTCGGTGATGTCCAGCAGCGCCGAGATGAAGGTCTTGTACGAGGAGATGCCCTCGGCCAGCCAGGCGTCGCGGTCCACCGACGGGTCCGGCAGCTGCTTGGCGACGAAGCCGCCCTTGGCGCCGACCGGCACGATGACGGTGTTCTTGACCATCTGCGCCTTGACCAGGCCCAGGATCTCGGTGCGGAAGTCCTCGCGCCGGTCGGACCAGCGCAGACCGCCGCGGGCGACCTTGCCGAAGCGCAGGTGCACGCCCTCGACCTGCGGCGAGTAGACCCAGATCTCGAAAGCCGGGCGCGGGGCCGGCAGGTCCGGGACGGCCTTCGGGTCGAACTTCATCGACACGTAGGGGTGCCACTGGCCGTCGGCGGTGTGCTGGAAGAAGTTGGTCCGCAGGGTGGCCTTGATGAGGTTCAGGAAGGAGCGCAGGATGCGGTCCTCGTCCAGCGAGACGACCTCGTCGAGGGCGCCGTCCAGCTCCTCCAGGATGCCCTCGGTCAGCTCCAGGGCGCCCGAACGGTGGCTCGGGCTGAGCCGGGCCTCGAACAGGTTGACCAGCAGGCGGGTGGTGTGGGTGTTGTTGCGGAGCGCGTCCTCCATGTAGTCCTGGGAGAACGTGGAGCCCGCCTGGCGCAGGTACTTGGCGTACGCGCGCAGCATCATCGCCTGGCGCCAGGTCAGCCCGGCGGTCAGCACCAGCTCGTTGAAGCCGTCGTTCTCGGCCTTGCCGGTCCAGGTGGCGGCGAAGGTCTCCTGGAAGCGCTCGCGGGCCTCGTCGGTGAGGTCGGTGGCCTCGCGCAGCCGCAGGCCGAAGTCGTACACCCACGCGGTGGTGCCGTCGGAGCGGCGCAGCGCGTACGGGTGCTCGTCCAGCACCTCGACGCCCAGGCGCTGGAGCACCGGCAGGACCTCGGTGAGCGAGATCGGGCCGCCGACCCGGTAGATCTTGAAGCGGCGCTCGTCGTCGCCGGCGCCGACCGGCTGGTACAGGTTGAGGCGGAAGTCGCCCTCGCCGTGCAGCGACTCGATCTGCTTGATGTCGGCGACGGCGGTGCGCGGCGGGAAGTCGGCGCGGTAGCCGTCGGGGAAGGCGTTGGCGTACTTGTGGCCGAGCTCGGCGGCCTTCTCCTCGCCCAGTTCGAGGTGCAGCTGGTCGTGGAAGCCGTCCATCCAGAACCGGGCGGCCTCGGCGAGGCGGTTCTCGATCCGCTCGACGTCGCTGTCGGTGAGGTGCGGCAGCTCGGTGCCCGGGGCGACCCGGACCACGAAGTGCAGTCGGGTCAGCACCGACTCGGTGGCGTACACCGTGTAGTCGATGGTGGCGCCGCTCAGCTCCTCCTTGAGGATGTCGGTGAGCAGCAGCCGGATCCGGGTGGTGTAGCGGTCGCGCGGCAGGTAGATGAACGCGGAGAAGTAGCGCCCGTACTCGTCCTGGCGCAGGAAGAGGCGCAGCTTACGGCGCTCCTGCAGGTAGAGCACGCTGGTGGCGATGGAGAGCAGCTCGGAGGCCGGGGTCTGGAAGATCTCGTCCCGCGGGAAGGTCTCCATGATCTGCAGCAGGTCGCGGCCGTCGTGGCTCTCGCTGGAGAAGCCGGACTCGTCCAGCACCGCCTGGACCTTGCGGCGCACGACCGGGATGCGGGTGACCGACTCGGTGTAGGCGGCCGAGGAGAACAGGCCGAGGAAGCGGCGCTCGCCGATCGGCTCGCCGGCGGCGTTGAACTTCTTGACGCCGACGTAGTCCAGGTAGGCCGGGCGGTGCACGGTGGAGCGGCTGTTGGCCTTGGTGAGGACGAGGGCCTTCTTCTCGTGGGCCTTGGCGCGCACCGGCGCGGAGAGCCGGCCGAAGGCCTCGCTGACCGAGTGGTGGCGGTCGTCGTGGCTGTGCGGGTCGGAGCGCAGGATGCCCAGGCCCGTGCCGGCGACGGCCTTGAGGACCTCCTCGCCCTCGTGCTCGACGAGGTCGTACTCGCGGTAGCCGAGGAAGGTGAAGTGGTCGTCGGCGAGCCAGCGCATCAGCTCCCAGGCCTCGCCGACCTCCTGCTCGGACAGGCCGGTCGGGGGCTGCTCGGCGAGCTCGTCGGCCAGGCGCAGCGCGCTCTCGCGCATCTTGCCCCAGTCCTCGACGACCTCGCGGACGTCGCCGAGCACGCGGCGCAGATTGGCCTCGATGGTGCGCAGGTCGTCGCGGTCGGTCTCGCGGTCGATCTCGATGTGCATCCACGACTCGACGGTCGCGTCGGCCGGCCACTCGGCGCCGGCGGCCTGGCTGCGGGAGCAGGCGTCGACGTCCAGGATCTCCAGCAGCTTGCCGGTGATGTCACGGCGGACGACCAGCTGGGGGTGGATCACGATGTGGATCGCGCGGTCCTGGCGGGACAGCTCGTTGGTGACGGAGTCGACCAGGAACGGCATGTCGTCGGTGACCACCTCGACCACCGTGTGGCCGCAGGACCAGCCGTTCTCCTCGACCGAGGGGGTGTGGACCCGCACCTCGGCCGTGCCCTGGGGGCGCTTGAGCCCAAGGCGGTAGTGGGAGGCGGCCGCACCGTAGACGTCGACCGGGTCGCGGTCGACCAGGTCCTCGGGCGCGGTGTGGAGGTAGTAGTGGTGCAGGTACGCGGTCAGAGCGCCGTTGCTCAGACCCTCCCCCGGCGCCGCTCCCCCCACCTGGCTGTTCTCAGCGGCTGCGGCTGCCTTCTTGAGCAGTTCGGCCTTGGCTGCGTCCAGCTTGGTCTGCATGACTTCTTGGCTCCTGTCGCGCGCCGTTGCGTGACTCGGTGGTGTGTGGATGTACACCGACGGGTCAGCCGCAATCCTGCCGCACCATCCGACTGAAAGGGGCTCATGGCACGCATGAAACGTCCTCCCAGTGGGTAGGACGACACGTTCGTCCTGCAAGCCACCCGACGACGCCAGCCAGCCTAACCGGATCAATCGAAGGTGGACAGGGACAGGTAGGCGCAAACCTGCAGGATGTCGGGTCCGTCCTGGACAGCATGTCCAAACCGGAGGCTGATGTTCACTCTCAGCCCATGTGCGGGTATCCGTGGTGAGTCGGCGGGACGAACGACTCCTTGATCGACCGGGCCGAGGTCCAGCGCAGCAGGTTCTGGGCGGCACCGGCCTTGTCGTTGGTCCCGGAGGCCCGGCCGCCGCCGAAGGGCTGCTGGCCGACCACGGCACCGGTCGGCTTGTCGTTGATGTAGAAGTTCCCGGCGGCGAAGCGCAGCTCCTCCACGGCCTGCGCGATGGCGTAACGATCCTGCGCGATCACCGAGCCGGTCAGGCCGTACGGGGCGCCGCCGTCGACCCGCCGGAGCACGTCGTCCCAGCGGGAGTCCTCGTACACGTGGACGGCCAGGATTGGGCCGAAGTACTCGGTGCGGAAGATCTCGCCCCGGTGGTCGGAGGAGACCAGGACGGTCGGCCGGACGAACCAGCCGATCGCATCGTCGTACTGGCCTCCGGCCGCCAGTTCGATCGTCGGATCGGCCTTGGCGCGGTCGATCGCCTCCCGGTTCTTCTCGAAGGCGCGCCGGTCGATCAGGGCGCCCATGAAGTTGGACAGGTCGGTCACGTCGCCCACCGCGAGCGCGTCCACCTCCGCCAGGAACTCGTCCTTGATCCGCTGCCAGAGGCTGCGCGGCAGGTAGGCGCGGGAGAGCGCGGAGCACTTCTGGCCCTGGTACTCGAAGGCGCCGCGGATCAGCGCGGTCCGCAGGATCTCCGGGTCGGCCGAGCGGTGGGCCAGCAGGAAGTCCTTGCCGCCGGTCTCGCCGACGATCCTCGGGTAGGTGCGGTAGCCGCCGATGTTGGCGCCGATGGCCTGCCACAGCGACCGGAAGGTGGCGGTGGAGCCGGTGAAGTGCAGCCCGGCGAGCGCCGGATCGGCCAGCGCCACCGGGGAGACCTGCAGGCCGTCGCCGGTCACCAGGTTGATCACCCCGGGCGGCAGGCCGGCCGCCTCCAGCAGCCGCATCAGGTGGTGGGCGGCCAGCATCTGGGTCGGCGCGGGCTTCCAGACCACCGTGTTGCCCATCAGTGCGGGGGCGGTGGGCAGGTTGCCGGCGATCGCGGTGAAGTTGAACGGGGTGATCGCGTAGACGAAACCTTCCAGCGGGCGGTGGTCGGTGCGGTTCCACACCCCGGGCGAGGAGAGCGGCTGGTCGGCCAGGATCTGCCGGGCGAAGTGGACGTTGAACCGCCAGAAGTCGATCAGCTCGCAGGCGGAGTCGATCTCGGCCTGCTGCACGGTCTTGGACTGGCCCAGCATGGTGGCCGCGTTGAGCGTCTCCCGCCAGGGCCCGGAGAGCAGGTCGGCGGCGCGCAGGAAGACCGCCGCGCGGTCGTCGAAGGAGAGCGAGCGCCACTGCCGCCCGGCCGCCAGCGCCGCGTCCACCGCCGCACGTGCGTCCTCCCGGGTGGCGTTGCCGAGCACGCCCAGCTTGGCCGCGTGGTGGTGCGGCTGGACGACCTCGATCCGCTCGCCGCCGCCGAAGCGCTGCTCGCCGCCGATGACCATCGGCAGCGGGACCTGCTCGGCCGCCAACTCGTCCAGCCGCCGCACCAGCCGCTCCCGCTCCGGGCTGCCGGGCCGGTACGCGTGCACCGGCTCGTTGACCGGGGTCGGCACCTCGGTGACTGCGTCGATGGGCATGGCGGCTCCGTCCTGCTGGCTCGTCTGTCGCTCCAGCCTGACCAACGGCAGACCGATCCGCCCGCCCGGACACGCGGACGGCGGACGTGGCGCCCGCCACTGCCGCGCGCCGCCCGGCTCGGCCCGGGGCGGCTCAGGATCTCGCCCGGTTCAGCCCGGTTCAGCCCGGGTCCGCTCAGCCGGCGATCCGGCCCGCCAGCTCCACCGCCTCGGCCAGGGTGTCCACCACCGGGACGCCGACCGGCTCCAGCTTCTCGCGCGTGTGCGAACCACCGGTGTACAGCACCGCGCGCGCGCCCACGCTCAGCGCCGCCAAGGCATCGTCCGCAGCGTCCCCGATCAACACCGTACGGGCCGGGTCGACCTCCTCGCCGAGCGCGGCCAGGTGCCGGACGAGGTGCTCCGCCTTCTGCCCGCCCGCCGGGCCGCTGCGGCCGTCCACCCGCAGGAAGTGGCCGGTCAGGCCGAAGGTCTCGACCAGCGGGACGAGGTTCTCGTGCACGTACATCGACAGCAGCGACTGGCTGTGCCCGGCCGCCTGCCAGTCGGCCACCAGCTCACGGGCGCCCTCGGTCAGGCCGCAGGACGCACTCAGCTCGCGGTAGCGCTGGTGGAAGGCGTCGTCCAGCTCCAGCCACTCCTCCCGGGAGGGCTCCCGGCCGAGCAGCCGCTGGTAGAAGCGCGGGATCGGTATCTCGTACTGCTCCCGGTACTCCTGCAGGCTCATCGGCCCGACGCCGATGGTCGCGAACGCGGCGTTGCTCGCCCCGAGCACCGCTTCCATGTCGTGGAAGAGCGTGCCGTTCCAGTCCCAAACGATGTGAGTGCGCACGGAGCACAACGGTAACGCCGGGCACCGACCCGCCGGTAGGACTCAGCTCACGCACCCGCCCCGGCAGGCCCGCCCGCCGCGCCCGCTCACGCCAACAGCGCGGGGATCTCCTGGGTCGCGAACCAGAGCAGGTCGTGGTCCTCGGCGCCGTCCACGGTGAACTGGGCGTCCTGGTCGCCCGCGTCGGCCGCGGCCACCGCCGCCACCGCCGCCGCGACGTCCGTGACCACCTCGTCGTCGGACACGTCCGCGTGCACCGCGGCCGCCTTGGCCAGCCGCACCGGACCGGCCAGCAGCACCCGGCCGAGCGAGGCCTGGTCCTGGTACTCGTCGCCGGGGAAGGGCCGTACGGACGCATCGGCCACGTCCAGCGCCACCACGACCCGGCGGCGCGGGGCGTCCGGGTCGGCGGCCAGCAGCCGCAGCGAGGCCTGGGCGGCCCGGTTCAGCGCCGCGTACTCCAGCTCCTCGATGTCGTCGCTGACGTACCACTCGCGCAGCGCGGGCGTCACGGCGTACGCCGCGGACTGCTCCAGGGCGCCGCCCTCGTGCGCCGCCGCCAGGCCGGTCAGGGTGGTGGGCAGGTACACGCGCATCGGTGACACTCTCCGGTTCGGTCCAGCGGGGTCCGTCCGCCGGGTCCGTCCAGCGGAACGGATTCCCCGGCGCCCCAAGAATAAGCGCCGCCGGGCTCCCGTGATCACCTGCGGTGCGGCTTGCCCGGCCGGTCACCGCGCGGCCCGCAGCGCCTCCCGGCTGGTCCGCAGGGCGCTCTCCAGGACGGCGCCGCGGCGGGCCGGGTCCATCAGGTTCGGGCCCATCACGGCGAGGTCCGCCAGGGTCGGCGCGAGCAGCCGCACCCGGACGCCCTCGGCCCGCAGCAGCGCGGCCTCGCGCAGCAGCTGGCGGGTGACGGCGCGGCGGTAGCGGCTGACCAGCTGCGCCAGCACGCCGCGCGGGCGGTCCCGGTCACGCCACTCGCGCAGCGCGGCCAGGGTGGCGCGCCCGGCCGGGCCGGACCGTTCGGCCCCGGCTGCCCTGTCGGCCCGCCGGTCCAGCCTCAGGGCCATCGGGGCGAGCACGTACACCTCGTCCAGCCCGCGCCCGAGCATCAGGTCGGCGTTGGTGGCCGACCAGCAGCCGCCGTCCACGTACGCCGAGCCGTTCAGGCGCACCGGCGCGAACCAGCCGGGGATCGCGCAGGAGGCCATCACGGCGTCGGCGACCGCGACCGCCGGGGCGTCCGGGTCGCCGAAGACGACCCGGCGGCCGCTGCGGTAGTCCACGGCGGCCACCCGCAGCGGCGAGCCCGCCGCCCACGCCGCCGCCCCGGCGGTCTCGCCCGCGCCCGCACCTGCGGCCGTGTCCGGGTCCGGGTCCGGCCGGCCGCCCGGGCCGAGCAGGCCGCGCACCAGCTCGCCGACCGGTGCCAACGAGCCGCGGCCGTGCGGCGCCATCGCCGAGACCATGGTCAACAGCGGGTACTCCCGCGGGTGCCGGACGGCGTCGCGCAGCAGGCCCGGCGAGCCGATGCCGGCCCGCGGGCGGGGCGGCAGCGCACCGCCGACGGCGGTGTCGTAGTCGAAGTCGACCCCGGCCAGCGGACCCTCGGTGATCGGCAGGCCGCGCTGGTGGTCGCGCAGCTGCTCGGGCCGGACGCCGCCGGCCAGCATCGCCGCGAGGATCGCGCCCGCCGAGGTGCCGAGCAGGACGTCGGCCCCGCCCGGCTGTCGCCCGGTGGCCTCCTCGACGGCGCACAGCGCGCCGACCGTCCAGGCCGCGCCGAGCATCCCGCCGCCGCCCAGCACCAGTCCGCGCCGGGGTGCGCCCCCGGCGGGCGGGGCGGTGCCCTCGGTCGCCGGGGCCGGCACCGTCGCTGCTACCCGTGTGGTCATGGCGGCCGCCCGTCGTCGTGGGGGGCGGCTGTCCGCTCCCCGCGGTTCCCGGTCAGGCTCCGATGGTGCGCGCCCAGAGCGGTGCGACGCAACGCGGCAGCGGGCCAGGACCACCCGGTCCGCCCAGCCGGAGCGTCCCCTTTCGGGCCGTACGGCCTGCCCCCGCACGTCAACCGGGTGTTGCGCGAACGCTGCTTCGATCCCTCGCCACGCTGGCTGCCTCACCCGGATAGGTGAACTCGGAGCCCGGCCCCGACCGGGTCGAAAAGGCATTGCCGCCCCGCCCGGGCCACCCCCAGCCTGGACCCGTCCGTACCCGCACCACCCCGCCGAGGAGCCACCGTGACCGCCCACCTCACCGCCCGCCCGCACCGCCACCAGCACCGCCACCAACACCCTCGCCCGCACACCGCAGGCGCAGGAACCGGCACGGGCACGGGCACCTGCGATCCGGCCGGGCGCCGCCCGCGCCACCCGCGCGCCGCCTGCACCGGCACCCCCGGCCACGACCCCCGGGCGCTGGCCTCCCGCTTCGCCCACCAGCTGGTCGAGGTGCTCACCGGCGCCCGCCCCTCCGGCCAGCTGATGCGGCACACCAGCCTGGACGGCTACGGGCAGCTCGCCTCGCTGGTCCGCATCGGGGCCCTGCGCCGCGGCGGCGCCGCCGACCGGCCGCGGCTCGGCCCGGTGCACGACCGCTCGCCCTCGCCCGACGCGGTCGAGGCCTGCGTGCGGGTCGACCTCGGCCGGCGGCACCACATGGTGGCCTTCCGGCTGGAGCAGCGCGGCCCGGCGGGGCAGTGGCAGTGCACCGCCGTGGAGGCCCGGTGAACGCGCTGCGCCGCCCGGGGGCGCAGGGAACGGCGCAGGGCGCCGCCCCGGTACGGGTACGGCGCCCTGCGCGGCGTCCTGCGGCCGGCTCAGCCCTTGCGGCGGCGGCCCTTGGCGGACTTGGCGGCCTTGCGGCGCTCGGCGCGGGTCATCCCGTCGCCCTCGTCCTCCGGCGCGAGGTCCTCGAAGTCGCCCTCGATGACACCGCCGCCGATCTCGTCCGAGGGAGCCGTGTAGTGCAGCCGCTGCGGCTTCGGGGCCTCCAGGCCCTTGGCCTTGATCTCCGGGCGGGCGGCGTCCTTCTCCAGCTTGTCGAGCGCCACCTGGGCGTCCTCGACCGGGACCTCCTCGACCTGCTGCTCGACCTGGACCTCCAGGTTGAACAGGTAGCCGACGGACTCCTCCTTGATGCCCTCCATCATCGCGGTGAACATGTCGAAGCCCTCGCGCTGGTACTCGACCAGCGGGTCGCGCTGCGCCATGGCCCGCAGGCCGATGCCCTCCTGGAGGTAGTCCATCTCGTACAGGTGCTCGCGCCAGCGGCGATCCAGCACCGACAGCACGACCCGGCGCTCCAGCTCGCGCATGATCTCCGAGCCGAGCTGGTCCTCACGGGCGCCGTACTGGGCCTGGATGTCCTCCTGGATGACCTTGGTCAGGAAGTCGGGGGTCAGACCGGACGGGCCGCCGACCTCCTCCTCCAGGTCCGCCAGGTCCAGGGAGAGCGGGTAGAGCTGCTTGAGCGCGGACCAGAGCTTGTCCAGGTCCCAGTCGTCCTCGTAGCCCTCGCCGGTGGCCGCCTTGACGTAGGCCTCGACGGTGTCGTCCATGAAGTGGCCGACCTGCTCCTGCAGGTCCTCGCCCTCCAGCACGCGGCGGCGCTCGCCGTAGATGACCTCGCGCTGGCGGTTGAGCACCTCGTCGTACTTGAGGACGTTCTTGCGGATCTCGAAGTTCTGCTGCTCGACCTGGGTCTGCGCGGAGGCGATCGCGCGGGTGACCATCTTGGACTCGATCGGCACGTCCTCGGGCACGTTGGCCATCGAGAGCACGCGCTCGACCATGCCGGCCTTGAACAGGCGCATCAGGTCATCGCCCAGCGACAGGTAGAAGCGGGACTCGCCCGGGTCGCCCTGACGGCCGGAGCGGCCGCGCAGCTGGTTGTCGATCCGGCGGGACTCGTGGCGCTCGGTGCCGAGGACGTAGAGGCCGCCGGCCTCCTTGACCTCGTCCTGCTCGGCCTTCACCGAGGCCTTGGCCTTCTCCAACGCGGCCGGGAAGGCGGCCTCGTACTCCTCCGGGGTGTCCGTCGGGGTCAGCCCGCGCTGCGCCAGCTCGGCGGCGGCCAGGTGGTCGGCGTTGCCGCCGAGCATGATGTCGGTGCCGCGGCCGGCCATGTTGGTGGCGACGGTGACGGCGCCCTTGCGGCCGGCCTGCGCGACGATCTGAGCCTCGCGCTCGTGGTGCTTGGCGTTCAGCACCTCGTGCGGGATGCCGCGCTTGCGCAGCTCCTGGGAGAGGTACTCGGACTTCTCGACCGACACGGTGCCGACCAGCACCGGCTGGCCCTTCTCGTGCTTCTCGGCGATGTCCTCGACGACGGCGGCGAACTTGGCCGGCTCCGACTTGTAGATCAGGTCGGGCTGGTCGATGCGCAGCGGGGTCTTGTTGGTCGGGATCGGGACGACGCCGAGCTTGTAGATCTGGTGGAACTCGGCGGCCTCGGTGGTGCCGGTACCGGTCATGCCCGCGAGCTTGTCGTACAGGCGGAAGAAGTTCTGCAGGGTGATGGTGGCCAGCGTCTGGTTCTCGTTCTGGACCTCCACCCCCTCCTTCGCCTCGATCGCCTGGTGCATGCCCTCGTTGTAGCGACGGCCGGCCAGGATGCGGCCGGTGTGCTCGTCGACGATCATGACCTCGCCGTTCATCACGACGTAGTCCTTGTCCGCCTTGTACAGCTCCTTCGCCTTGATGGCGTTGTTCAGGAAGCCGACCAGCGGGGTGTTCACCGACTCGTAGAGGTTGTCGATGCCGAGGTAGTCCTCGACCCGGGTGACGCCCTCCTCCAGGATGCCGACGGTGCGCTTCTTCTCGTCGACCTCGTAGTCGCGGTCGATCTTCAGGCGCTGCACCAGCTTGGCGAAGTCGGCGTACCACTTGGTCGCCTGGTCGGCCGGGCCGGAGATGATCAGCGGGGTGCGGGCCTCGTCGATGAGGATCGAGTCGACCTCGTCGACGACCGCGAAGTAGTGGCCGCGCTGGACGAGTTCGTCCTTGGACCAGGCCATGTTGTCGCGCAGGTAGTCGAAGCCGAACTCGTTGTTCGTGCCGTACGTGATGTCCATCGCGTACTGCTGCTTGCGCTCGGCGGGCGTCATGTTGGCGAGGATCACGCCGACTTCGAGGCCCAGGAAGCGGTGCACCCGGCCCATCCACTCCGAGTCGCGCTCGGCGAGGTAGTCGTTGACGGTGATCAGGTGGACGCCCTTGCCGGTCAGCGCGTTCAGGTAGGCGGGCAGGGTGCCGACGAGGGTCTTGCCCTCACCGGTGCGCATCTCCGCGACGTACCCGTGGTGCAGGGCCGCGCCGCCCATCAGCTGGACGTCGTAGTGCCGCTGGCCGAGCACGCGCTTGGCGGCCTCGCGGACGGTGGCGAACGCCTCGGGGAGGATGTCGTCCAGGGTCTCGCCGTCCGCGAGCCGCTGCTTGTACTCGTCGGTCAGTGCGCGCAGCTCGGCGTCGGTGAGGTTGACGAAGTCCTCTTCGATGGAGTTGACCTGGGCAGCAATCCGCTGCAGCTTGCGAAGGATCTTGCCTTCGCCTGCGCGCAGGATCTTGTCGAAGACGGACACTTGAGCGGGCTCCTTGCCTGTATTGGCACTGGACGACTGCACGGCGGGTCCACCCCACCGCACGGGCCATCGTATGCGAGGAGTCCAATGCCCCGGGAGGTGCGTCAGCACGGTATTCCCGTGTCACCCGCGCGAGCACATGACCAGATAGCACCGTCCACCGTGACAAAACGGTCGGCCGGTCCGGGAGTTGGCCGGATAATCGGATGCCCGGGTTCCTCATGGCACGGAATAATCCGTACATGGATGAACTCCCCACCGAACCGGTCACCCTCACCACCGAGCGCCTGGTCCTGCGGGCCCCGCAGGAGAACGACATCGACGCGGTGTACACCGCCTGCCAGGACGCCGAGATCCAACGCTGGACGGTGGTCCCCTCCCCGTACCGACGCGAGGACGCGGAGTTCTTCGTCCGCGAGCTCGCCGGCGAGGGCTGGCGCACCGGTGCGAACCGGATCTGGTGCGTGTTCGAGCGCGAGTCCGGTGCCCTGGTCGGCAGCCAGGCGCTCGTCCTGCGCGACCACGACCCGCGCTGCGCCGAGGTCGGCTGGTGGGCCACGAAGGAGTTCCGAGGCCGCGGCTACACCGTCGAGGCCGCCCGGGCCGTCGCCCACTACGGGCTGCGCGAGCTGGGCCTGCGCCGCCTGGAGTGGCAGGCCTACGTCGGCAACGAGGGCTCCCGCGCCGTCGCCGACAGGGTCGGCTACCGCTTCGAGGGCACGCTGCGCTCGTACGCCGAGCAGCGCGGCGTCTTCCACGACACCTGGCTGGCCTCGCTGCTGGCCTCCGACCTGGACTGACCGACCCCGTCACCCCGGCTACCCGGCCGACCCGGCCGCGTGTCAGTGCCCCGGGCTACGCTCGCCGGCATGACCGCCGAAGCCGCCCGCAGCGTCCCCGTCACCGTCCTGAGCGCCGACGACGCCCGCCGGATCGCTCTGCGGGCCCAGGGCCTGCTGGGCGCACCCGACCGCCGGGCCGGGGTGCGCGGGGTGCTGCGGCACCTGGGTGCCGTCCAGCTGGACACCATCTCGGTGCTCGCCCGCTCCCACGAGCTGGTGCCGTACGCCCGCCTGGGCGCGGTCGGCCGCCCGGCCGTCGAGGCGGCGTACTGGGGCGGGGGCACGAGCTTCGAGTACTGGTCGCACGCGGCCTGCATCCTGCCGGTCGAGGAGTGGCCGCTGTTCGCCTTCCGGCGCCGCCGCTACCGCGACCGCGGCCACCTCTGGGGCCACCAGGTCGCGCCCGAGACCTACCGGCTGGTGCTGGACAAGCTGCGCGCCGAGGGGCCGCTGACCTCCACCGAATTGGGCGGCGCCAAGAAGACGGCCGAGTGGTGGGACTGGTCGGACACCAAGGTCGCGGTGGAGCGCGCGCTGGCCTTCGGCGACGTGGTCTGCACCGAGCGCCGCAGCTGGAAGCGCGTCTACGCGCTGGCCGAACAGGCCATCCCGGACTCCCTGTTCGAGCAGGACCGCTCGAACGAGGAGTGCGTGCGCACCCTGGTCGCCCAGGCCGGCGCCGCGCTCGGCGTCGCCACCCGGGCCGACCTGCTGGACTACCACCGGCTGCGCGCCGAGGAGTTGGACCCGGTGCTCGCCGACTGCGGGCTCGTCCCGGTCGAGGTGGCGGGCTGGGGCCCCAACGGCGCCCCCGCCCCGGCCTGGGCCGATCCGGCCGCCCTCGCCACCGCCCCGCGCGGACGCCACCGCACCACGCTGCTCTCGCCGTTCGACTCGCTGATCTGGGACCGCCCGCGCACCGAGCGGATCTTCGGCATGACGCACCGGCTGGAGGCCTACACCCCCAAGCACAAGCGGGTGCACGGCTACTTCGCGATGCCGCTGCTGGCCGGCGGCCGGCTGGTCGGCCGGGTCGACCCGGCCCGCGAGGGCCGCACCCTGGTCGCCCGGCAGGTCTCGCTGACCGAGGACCGGGGCCACGGGGCCCGGCGCCTCGAAGCACTGGCCACCGCCCTGCGCGAGGCCGCCTCCTGGGTCGGCTGCGACACCGTGCGGGTCGGGGCGCTGCACGACGAACGGCTGCGCCCCGCCCTGGAGAAGCTGCTGGCGAACGGCTGAGCTCGACCGGCCCGGCTCACCCTATTTCGAGGATCTTCTCCCGCATCGCGTACACCACCGCCTCCATCCTGGAGTGCAGTTGCAGCTTCTCCAGGATGTTGCGCACGTGGTTCTTCACGGTGTTCTCGCTGATGAACAGCTCCTTGGCGATCTCCCGGTTGTTCATCCCGGTCGCCACCAGCTTGAGCACCTCCAACTCCCGGTCGGTGAGCCGGGGTGCGGGCACCAGGTCCCGGTCGTCGGAGCGGCGCTGGATCATCGACTTGAACTCGGTGAGCAGCTTGGAGGCCATCGAGGGGCTGATCTGCGACTGCCCGTCGGCGACCGCGCGGATCGCGGTGGCGACCTCGTCGGTGGAGATCTCCTTGAGCAGGTAGCCGGTGGCCCCCGCCTTGATCGCCTCGTAGAGGTCGGCCTCCTCGTCGCTTATCGTCAGCATGATGATCTTGGTGCTGGGCGCCACGTCCTTGATCGCCGTACAGGCCTCGATCCCGCTGCGCCGCGGCATCCGGACGTCCATGAGGATGATGTCGGGTAGCAGGTCGGCGGCCTTCAGCACGGCCTCGGCGCCGTCCCCCGCCTCGCCGACGACCTTGATGTCCGGCTCCTCCGCGAGGACGATCTCCAGCCCCCGGCGGAACAGTGCGTGGTCGTCCACCACCAGCACACGGATCGGCTCACCCCGGCGCGGCGCATACGCGGGCTCCTCCTCCGGCCCCGACGGCAGCCCGGGCCCAGCCGCGGGCCCCAGCCCGAAGTGATCCCCCATCCGCTCCTCCCCCTTCGCGGGTAGTCGTGCGCCAATCATTCCACGCTCCGCAGTGGCCGCGGTCACCCTCCGGCGCCGATTCCCCCGCATCGGGTGACCCCTCCCCCGGGGACGGCCCCCGCTCGAACCGTCCTGCCCCGGAACGCCGGTGACCCCGGCGGCCGTAGCCGCCGGGGTCACCTCTCCATCGCTCCTAGGACGGTCAGTCCTCGTCGTCGGCTGCGCCGATCGCCCCACCCGCACCGCTGCCGGGCCCGGCCGACTGGTCGGTCTGCAGGTGGATGACACCGTAGTTGTAGCCGTGTCGGCGGTAGACCACGCTCGGCAGGCCGCTGTCCTTCTCCACGAAGAGGTAGAAGTCGTGGCCGACCAGCTCCATCTCGTAGAGCGCCTGGTCGAGCGCCATGGGGGCGGCCGGGTGCGTCTTCTCCCGGACCACCAGCGGGCCTTCGCCCTCCACTTCCAGGGATCCCATCATGGTCTTGCGGACGGCGCCGTTCGTCCCGCCCTCCTGGGCCGTCGTGGCCGGCAGCGCGGCCAGGGCCGCGGTCGCCTCGGCGACGCTGATGGGGGTGCGGCCGTTCGCGCCGCCCTTGTGCACCCGGCGCCGGTCTGCGGACTTGCGCAGCTGCGCGTCGAGCTTCGCCGCAGCCAGGTCGAGCGCCGCGTACGGGTCGCCGGCGGCGGCTTCGGCCCGGATCACCGGCCCACGGCTACGGAGAGTGATCTCCACCCGCTCGGACCGGTCGGCCTGCCGCGGGTTGTGCTCCTTGGACACCTCGACGTCGAGGCTGATCACCTTGCCGTCGAACTTCTGGACCTTCTCCAGCTTCTCGGCCACGTGCTCGCGGAACCTCTTGGGCACCTCGGTCTTGCGGCCCTTGACGACGATGTCCACGCAGAACTCCGATCCCTCGTGCTGACGCCGATCCGGGTGTACCGGATCGGGCTGAGACCCAGCTGGACCAGCCCATCCACTGCCGGCCCCCCGTCCCCGCCGCCGGCGGGAAACGACTGGCCCTCACCTCACTTCCTCCCCACCAGGGACGGTTGAAACCCCCTGGAGCCTTATCGAACACCTCACACGGGCTTTTCGCCTCCCCGGGCGAGAAGGCGGGTATGACCCGATACTGCGAGCGGGCGGTCAAGCTGGTGCACCCTGTCTACCCTCCCGCGAGTGAAGTATGGGTAAATACCTGGACAACGACCCCCATACGGCGCATCCTTTGCTCACTCCCCGTGCCTGCCGCCGCCAGGAGCAGCCGTGCCGCTGAGCCCCTCCCCCACCCGTCCGCCGTCCGCCCACGGACCGTTCGGCCACGCACTGGCCGGGCTGCTGGACGTCCTGCTCCCCGCGAACTGCGCGGGCTGCGGCGCCGAACGCACCCAGCTCTGCCCGGCCTGCCGGCACGTCCTGGCCGCCGCGCGGCCCGGCCCCACCCTGCTGCCCTGGGCGCACGCCGCCGCCCCGTACACCGACCCGGTGCGGCAGTTGCTGCTCGCCCACAAGGAGCGCGGCGCGCTGCGGCTGGCGGGGCCGCTCGGCGAGGTGCTGGGCCGGGCGGTGCGCTCCGCCCTGGGGGCCCGGGCCGGGGCCGCGCCGCTGCTCCTGGTGCCGATGCCCTCGGCCCGCTCGGCGGTGCGCGCCCGCGGGCACGACCCGACGCTGCGGCTGGCCGGGGCTGCCGCCCGCTCGCTGCGCCGGGCCGGTCTGGACGTCCGGGCCGCGTCGCTGCTGCGGCACGCCCGCCCGGTCGCCGACCAGACCGGGCTGAACGCGGCGGAGCGGCGCCGCAACCTGCACGGCGCGCTCACCGTACTGCCGCGCGCGGGAGCCGGTCTGGCTGGCCGTCAACCCGTTCTGGTGGACGACCTGGTGACGACCGGGGCCAGCCTGTCCGAGGCCGCCCGGGCGCTGGCCGACGCCGGCCTGCCGGCCCGGGCCGGTGCCTCGGTCGCGGCCACCACGGTGCAGCCCGCCGACTGACCGCCCGCCACCGGGGCCCCGCGCCCCGAAACGGTCCGTCAGCCCGCGTAGAAGAACAGCCGCGGCTTGTCGATCAACGGAGCTTCCCGCCACTGGTTGTTGACCAGGCGGTAGGCCTTGAACTCGCTGGGCTTGCCGTCCGGCTGCTTGACCTCCGCCATCGCGAGCACCGGCGGCGCCTGGGTCAGGCTGTCCCCCCGGGACTCGGAAGCCGCGACGGTGGTCATGCTCTCGGCGCTCTGCAGCTGGGTGTCCGTGCTCTGCGAGCCGTCGGTGCTGATGAAGTAGAGCTGCTGGGTCCGGTCGGCCTCCTTGCCGAGCACCAGCAGTTGGTCGGTCTCCCCCCAGGACACCGAGGCGACGTCGGTGAGCGTGGGGGCCGCCCGGCGCAGCCCGGTGATCTTGACGGTCGGGGCCTGCGGGGTGCCGCCGTGGACCACCAGGCCGAACATCAGCGAGCGGATGGCCAGGCCCGGGGTCTTGACCACCAGGGCGACCCGGACGCCGTCCGAGGAGATCTTCAGCGCCTGCACGGTCTGTCCGGTCAGCCCCTCGACCGGCACGGTGTACGTCTTGTTGCCGCGCACCATGACCACCCGCTGGCCCTGCTGGTTGCGGTCGACCACCCAGAGGTCGCCGTGGCCGTCCCAGCTGGGCGAGGCGAAGCCGTCCTCCTTGTCGCCGGGCTTCGCCGGGGAGGTGAGCACCGGGTCGCCCAGGGTCACCGCGCCGCCCGACAGCGGCACCGAGTAGACCTGGTGGCCGTCGTCGCTGATCGCGGCGGCCTGGGAGCCGTCCCGGCTGACCGCGATGGTGCCCAGTGGCGGCTTGCTGTTGGACTGGGGCTTGCCGAGGATGCCGCGGACCGGGTCGCCGGGGCGCCCCTCGTCGGTCGCCACCAGGGAGCCGTCGGCGCGCTGGTAGTACTGCGTCGCGGGCGTGGGCCCGGCCAGGGCGCCGGGGCCGGTGGCCGGCACGTCGGTGCGGCTGGCGGTGCAGGCCCCGCGCAGTCCCTTCAGCTCCAGCCGCTCGACCTGGCCCTTGCCCTGGTCGGCGAGGGTGTAGAAGAGCTGGCTCGCCATCCGGCGGCAGGCCATCGGCTCGCTGACGTCCGCCCCGCCGAGCTGGACGTGGGCGACCCGGCTGTCGTCGATGGTCACCTTGTCGACCTTGGCGCCGCTCGGGAAGGCCGTCCGGACCACCGGCGAGAGCCAGGTCGACGGCCCGTCGACGAGCGCGCGGGCGGCTGAGGTCAGCGGGTCTATCCGGCGTCGCAGGTAGATCGGGTCGGCGACCAGCACCTCCTGGCCGGCGCTGCCGGAGACCACCCCGGACGGGTCGGGCGCGGTGTAGAAGAATCGTTCCACCTGCCGGAAGCTGTTCCGGAAGTTGGTCTCGTTCATGATCACGCCGGACGGCAGCTTGTCGATCCGCCACTCGCCGCCCTTCTCCCGGACGAAGGTGAACTCGGACGAGACGTTGTTGGCCTGCCCGGCCACCAGTTGGTACGAGTGCTTCTCGTCGACGTTGGCGACCAGCTGCCCGCGCACCGTCGTCGAGACCACGGTGTCCGCGTCGGTGATCTCCGGGCCGGGCAGGATGGTCGTGGACGAGAGCACCTGGATCCCGGCCTCCGGCTTCCAGCCCGCGGCGGCCGTCTCGGTCAGGTACTTGCGCGCGGTCTCGTACCCCTCGTCAGCCGTCACCGCGTCCAGGAACCCGGTCAGCAGCTCGCGCGGCTTGGCGCCCTTGCCGGGCGCCACCGGGTAGATCCTGGCCTGCAGGTTCTTGTCCGCCGAGCCCTGCGACAGCTCCACCTTGGTGATGCCGCCGGAGTCGGGCATGGCCGCGCAGCCGCTCGCCACCAGCGCGCCCAGCAGCGTGCCGGCCACCGCGAGCAGCCGCGGTTCAGTCCTGTTGCTGGTCCTTCGCACGCTGCGACCCCTCCAGGTCCGTCCCACCCGTCACGTCCGGCTCCGCCGTCCGCTGCGCCACCGACGGCCGTCCGGGCGTCGGGTCCACCATGACCTGGGCACCGGTCACCGCGTAACCGGCCCCCGCCGTCCGCACGTCCGAGGGGTCCGAACGCGGCCCCACGGGCATCCGGTTGCGACCGAGGCCGGGGCCGATGTTCAGCACCCCGCCGAGCCCGCTGCCGAGGCCGCTGCCCGCCGCCTCCGGCGTCTCCGCCTGGTCCTCGGCGGCGGTCAGCGCCGTCGAGCCGGTCGGGCTGATCGCCCGCCGGTACGGCGTGCCGTACGTGCCCAGGCCGCGGTTGTTGCGGGAGTCCTCCGGTTCCAGCCGGAACGGCGCCCGGGAGATCTCGCCGCCGCGGGTGCGCGGCAGGGTGAGCCGGAAGTGCGAGCCGCCGCCGGGCTCGCCCCAGGCCTGGAGCCAGCCGCCGTGCAGGTGGGCGTCCTCGACCGCGATGGACAGGCCCAGGCCGGTGCCGCCGGTGGTCCGCACCCGGGACGGGTCGGCCCGCCAGAAGCGGTGGAACACCCGGGACGCCTCGCCCGGCTTGAGGCCGATGCCGTAGTCGCGCACGCCGACCGCGACCGCGCCGTCCGCCGAGCCCAGCCGGACCACCACGTCGCGGCCCTCGCCGTGCTCCAGCGCGTTGACCACCAGGTTGCGCAGGATGCGCTCGATCCGGCGGGAGTCCACCTCGGCCAGCACCGGCTCGCCGTCACCGCGGATCACGATCGCGCTGCCCTTGGCCTCGGCCAGCGGCTCGGCGGCCTCCACCACCCGGCCGACGATCTCCCGCAGGTCGACCGGCTCGGCGTCCAGGATCGCGGCGCCGGCGTCGAAGCGGCTGATCTCCAGCAGGTCGGCGAGCAGCGACTCGAAGCGGTCCAGCTGGCCCTGCAGCAGCTCCGCCGAGCGGGCCGCCATCGGGTCCAGGTCCTCGCGGCTGTCGTAGATCAGGTCGGCGGCCATCCGGACCGTGGTCAGCGGGGTGCGCAGCTCGTGCGAGACGTCCGAGACGAAGCGCCGCTGCACCCGGGACAGCTCCTCCAGCTGGCGGATCTGCGCCTGCAGGGCGTTGGCCATCCGGTTGAACGACTCCCCGAGGCGGGCGATGTCGTCCGTCCCGGTCACCTTCATCCGCTCTTCCAGGTGCCCGTCGGCGAGCCGCTCGGAGATCCCGGCGGCCATCCGGACCGGGGTGACCACCTGGCGCACCACGACCCAGGCGATGCCGCCCATCAGGATCACCACGAACACGCCGGCGGTCGCCAGGGTGCCGGTGATCAGGTTGAGGGTGTCGGTCTCCTGGCCGAAGGAGAACACGTAGAACATCTGGTAGCTGTTCCCGGCCGGGCCGATGAACTGCATGCCGAGGGCCAGCCCGGGCTCGGACTTCCCGCCGCTCTCGGGCGAACGGTGGATCCGGGTGGGCTGGTCGAACATCTGGCCGGGCTCGGCGATGAGCTTGGCCCGCAGGGTGTCCGGGATGCTGCTGGGCTGGATGTCGCCGGAGTAGCGCGGCGCGAAGCCGGCGGTGTCCGGGACGACGGCGCCGGTGCCGGGGGCCATCGCGATCACCGAGTAGACGGTCTGCCCGCTCCCGGCCAGGTCGTTGACCTGCCGCAGCAGCCAGGTGCCGGGCTCGTCGACGGTCGGGTCGGCCGTGCCGCGCAGCTTCTGGTCCCGGGCCTCGTCGATCTTCTTCTGCTCGACCTGGAAACCGATCCTGGCCTGGGCGCGGGCGCCGTCCATCTTGGTGCCGAGCAGGCCGGTGCGCACCTGCGCCACCACGACCACGCCCAGCACCAGGACCACCACGACGGACGCCAGCAGCGACACCGCGACCACGCGCAGCTGGATCGACCGGCGGTACAGCGTGGCCACCCGGTGCGTGGGGCGGCGCAGCTGACGCTTCACCAGCGCGACCAGGCCGGAGGACACGCGCCGACGGCGGGTGGTCGAACTCAGCACGTCCCCGCGCACGGCCCCGGCCCCGTCGGTCGAGGAACCCGACGGGGTGTCGTCAGCCCGCTCCGTCACGTCAGCTGGGTCCGGCCTTGTAGCCGACGCCGCGGACGGTCACCACGATCTCGGGGCGCTCCGGGTCCTTCTCGATCTTGGAGCGGAGACGCTGCACGTGGACGTTGACCAGACGGGTGTCCGCCGCGTGCCGGTAGCCCCAGACCTGCTCCAGCAGCACCTCGCGGGTGAACACCTGCCAGGGCTTGCGGGCCAGCGCGACCAGCAGGTCGAACTCCAGCGGGGTCAGCGGGATGCCCCGGCCGTCCCGCTTCACCGAGTGGCCGGCCACGTCGATCACCAGGTCGCCGATGGTCAGCTGCTCGGGCGTCGGCTCCTCGGCGCGGCGCAGCCGGGCGCGCACCCGGGCCACCAGCTCCTTGGGCTTGAACGGCTTGGTGACGTAGTCGTCCGCACCCGACTCCAGGCCCACCACGACGTCGACCGTGTCGGTCTTCGCGGTCAGCATGACGATCGGGATGCCGGACTCCGCCCGGATCTGCCGACACACGTCGATGCCGTCCCGCCCGGGCAGCATCAGGTCGAGCAGGACCAGGTCCGGCTTGGTCTCCCGGAAGGCGGCTAGTGCCTTGTCCCCATCCGCGACGAAAAACGGCTCAAAACCCTCACCACGCAGCACGATGCCGAGCATCTCGGCCAGTGCGGAGTCGTCATCAACGACGAGGACGCGTCCCTTCATGCGTCCATCCTCTCATTACCGGATTGTGACCTGCCGCACAGCAGTGCCAATGCTCCAGAACGGCCAACTCCCTCCACCGCTCAATTCCGGCCATACCGGGCGAATGAACCCCGCCGAAGCGCCGCCGAACCGTCCGGAAGCCGCCGCCCGACCCTCCGTGACCCCGCGTTGTCGATCAACGACCGGATCGCCATGGGGCCTCCTCCTGCCCCATGGCACGATGGGCGCTGCGCGCGGGCGGAAGATCCGCCCGGAGCCGCGCCCATGCCGCCCCTCCGAGGAGCAGTGATGACCGACACTCCGGGCTGGGCCTCGCCCGGCTCGTCCGAGCAGCCCCGCGACGGCGTCCGGCCCCCGGCCGACGCGCCCGCCGCCGTGCCCGGGCCGTCGGCACCACCGCAGACCACTCCCGGCTGGGACGGCCAGTACGGACAGTCCCAGCACGGCAAGCCCCAGTGGGGGCAGCAGCCCCCCGGCGGCCACCGCCCGTACGGCTGGGGCGCCCCGCAGAGCCCCAGGCCCGGCGTCATCCCGCTGCGCCCGCTCGGCATCGGCGAGCTGCTCGACGGTGCCGTCACCACCGTCCGCCGGCACTGGCGGACGGTGCTGGCGCTCTCCCTCGGCATCGCCGTGGTCGCCCAGGCCGGGACCGTCCTGGTGGACCTCCTGGTCAGGGGCAGGACCGGCGCCGCCACCCAGACCCTGCGGCTGCTGGCCGCCATGCCGCTGCAACTGCTGCTCGACGTGCTCGCCGCCGCCCTGCTCACCATCGTGGTCAGCCGCGCCGTGCTCGGCCGGTCCGCGAGCGCCGGCGAGGCCTGGCGCGACGCCCGGCCCCGACTGCTGCAGCTGCTCGGGCTCACCGTGCTCACCGTCCTGATGGGCCCCGGGGTGGCCCTGCTCGGCTTCGCCCCGCTCGTCGGCTACCGCTTCGGCGGCGCCAACGAGCCCGCGACCGCGGGGCTGCTGTTCCTCGTCGGCCTGCTGACCCTGCCGGTCGCCGCCTGGCTGTGGATCCGCTACAGCCTGGCCGCCCCCGCCCTGATGCTGGAGAAGCAAGGCGTGACGACGGCCCTGTCGCGCTCCCGGCGCCTGGTGCGCGGTTCCTGGTGGCGGGTCTTCGGCATCGTGCTGCTGGGCAAGCTGCTGTCGGTGGTCGTCGCCGTGGTCATCGCGGTCCCGTTCCGCTTCGTCGGCCTGCTGCTGGGCTTCGACAGCCTGAACCGCCAGGGCTTCGCCGACACGACCCAGCAGACCGCCGCAATGGTGGTCGTCATGGCGATCGCCGGGATCATCGCCGGCACCCTGACCACCCCCTTCATGGCCGCCGTCGGCGTGCTGGTCTACGTCGACCAGCGGATCCGCCGCGAGGCCCTGGACATCGAGCTGGCCCGCGCCGCCGGCCTGCCCGAGTACGGTGACGCCGGCTGGGGCGAACAGAGCGACCAGACCCCGGCGAGGCGCTGAACCGGATGCCTACCTGGGGGGACAGGCTCCTCGCCGCGGGCGGCGCCCCGGTCACCGTCCCGCGTGATCCGGCGCGCGACGCCGCCCGCGACGAGCTGCTCAACGCCGAGTACCACAAGCACGACCCGTCGATCGTGCAGCGGGTCACGGACTGGTTCTACGACCGCATCTCCGACGCCCTCGGCAGCATCTCCGGCGAGGGCACCGACGGCACCACCGGCCTGGTGCTCTTCCTGGTCGTCGCGGTGCTGATCGGCGCCGCCCTCTGGTGGCGCCTCGGCGCACCCGCACGCGCGGCCCGCACCACCCTGGACGTGTACGGGACCGACGGCGTGCGCAGCGCCGCGCAGTACCGGGCCGACGCCACCGGGCACGCCGCCGCCGGGCGCTGGGCCGAGGCCGTCCGCGAGCAGATGCGCGCCCTGATCCGGGGCCTGGAGGAGCGCACCCTGCTCGACTCCCGCCCCGGCCGCACCGCCGACGAGGCCGCCGCCGAGGCCGGCCGGGCGCTGCCCGGGCACGCCGCCGCGCTGTCCGCGGCCGCCCGTACCTTCGACGACATCGCGTTCGGCGAGCGCACCGCGGACGAGGCCTCGTACCGGCTGCTGCACGAGCTCGACCGGACGCTGGAGCGGACCCGCCCGGTCCTCGCCGCGGCCCCGACTTCGGCTCCGGCTCCGGCTCCCGGGGCCGGTCCCGCCTCCGGTTCGGCGTCCGGCCCTGCCTCCGGTCCGGCTTCGGGAGGAGCGGCATGACCAGCACCGTCCCCGTACCACCGCCCGTGGCCGAGGCGCCCTCCTCCGCCGCCGGCCCGACCAGCCTCGCCCCCACCGGCCGCGGCTTGTGGCGCCGCGCCCGCTGGTACCTGGCCTTCCTCGCCGCCCTCCTGGTCGCCGCCACCGCCGTGGCCGCCCTCGGCCAGGACCACACCTACCCGCCGCTCGACCCCCGCTCCTACGACCGCGACGGGGCCCACGCCGTCGTCGCCCTGCTCGAAAAGCAGGGCGTCAAGGCCGAGTTCACCACCGACCCGGCCCGGAGCCCGGCCGCCCCCGACACCCTCGTGCTGCCCGAGCCCGACCTGCTCGGCCCCGCCCAGCTGCGCGCCGTCGTGGCCGCCCGGCACCGGCGGCTGATCCTGATCGCCCCCGGCCCGGACGCCCTCAGCGCGCTGGCCCCCGGCATCCGGCTGTCCGAGGACGACGGCGGCCTGCCGTACGCCACCGTCCGCAGCACTCCGGCGGACTGCGCCGTCGCCGAGGCCGTCCGGGCCGGCAGCGCCCACCTGGGCGGCACGCTCTACACCAGCGGCAGCCGCGGCGACGGCTGCTACCCGCGCGGCCACGGCTACCCCCTGGTCCGCACCCCCGTCGGCGACGGCGACGTCATCGTGCTCGGCAGCGGCGCCTTCCTCCGGAACGAGCAGCTCGCCCAGGACGGCGACGCCGCGCTCGCGCTCGGCCTGCTCGGCTCGCAGCCCCGCCTCACCTGGCACCTGCCCGACTACTCCGCCCCGCTCGCCGAGGCCGTCCGTCCCAAGACCTTCACCGACTTCATCCCGAGCGGCTGGCACTGGGCCGGCTACCAACTCGCCGTCGCCGCCGTCCTCGCCGCCCTCTGGCGGGGCCGCCGGCTCGGCCCGGTGGTGGGCGAGGACCTGCCCGTGGTGGTCCGCGCCTCCGAGACCACCGAGGGCCGCGCCCGCCTCTACCGGCGCGCCAAGGCCCGCGGCCGGGCCGCCGAAGCCCTGCGCCGCGCCGCCGCCCACCGGCTCGCCCCCGCCCTCGGCGTCCCGCTCAGGGCCGGCGCGCCCGACCCCGAAGCCCTGTGCGCGGCCGCGGCCGCCCGCCTCCCCGAACAGCCCGCAGGGGACGTCCGGGCCCTGCTGTACGGCCCGCCCCCGACCGACGACGCCGCGCTGCTGCGGCTCGCCGACGACCTCGACGCCCTCGAAAGGCAGGTACGGAACCCGTGACCGACCAGGCAACCGCCCAGCTCCGCTCCGTCCCCGGCACGGCACCCGCTACCCCCGGCACCACCGACCCGCGGGCGGCGCTGACCGCCCTGCGCGCCGAGATCGGCAAGGCCGTGGTCGGCCAGGACGCCGCCGTCACCGGCCTGGTGGTCGCACTCCTCTGCGGCGGCCACGTCCTGCTGGAGGGCGTCCCCGGCGTCGCCAAGACCCTGCTGATCCGCACCCTCTCCACCGCGCTCAGCCTGGAGACCAAGCGCATCCAGTTCACTCCCGACCTGATGCCCGGTGACGTCACCGGCTCGCTCGTCTACGACGCCCGCACCGCCGAGTTCTCCTTCCAGCCCGGCCCGGTCTTCACCAACCTGCTGCTCGCGGACGAGATCAACCGCACCCCGCCGAAGACCCAGGCCGCCCTCCTGGAGGCCATGGAGGAGCACCAGGTCACGGTGGACGGCGAGCCGCGCGCCCTGCCCGTGCCGTTCCTGGTCGCCGCGACGCAGAACCCGGTCGAGTACGAGGGCACCTACCCGCTGCCCGAGGCCCAGCTGGACCGCTTCCTGCTCAAGCTGATCCTGCCGCTGCCCGACCGCGACCAGGAGTTCCAGGTCCTCTCCCGGCACGCCGCCGGCTTCGACCCCCGCGACCTCGCCGCGGCCGGCGTCCGCCCGGTCGCCGGGCCCGAGCACCTCGCCGCCGCCCGCGCGCAGATCGCCAAGCTGACCGTCTCCCCCGAGGTGCTCGCGTACATCGTCGACCTCTGCCGGGCCACCCGGCAGTCCCCGTCGCTGTCCATCGGCGTCTCCCCGCGCGGTGCCACCGCCCTGCTCGCCGCCTCGCGCGCCTGGGCCTGGCTGGCCGGCCGCGACTACGTCACCCCGGACGACGTCAAGGCGCTCGCCCTGCCCACCCTGCGGCACCGGGTCGCGCTGCGCGCCGAGGCCGAGATGGAGGGCGTCACCGCCGACTCCGTCATCCAGGCCGTCCTGGCCCAGACGCCCGCCCCCCGCTGACCCACCGTCCGTCGGCCCCTCATCCGTTCCGGTCGACGAGCCTCCGAAGGAGCGCACCGCATGGCCCTCACCGGGCGAACCGCCCTGCTCGCCGCAATCGGCGCGCTCGTCGTGGGCCTGCTGCTGCCGTCGGCGGCCGGGATCCTGCTGGTCACCGGCGCGGTCCTGCTCGCCGCTGCGGTCGACCTGGCGCTCGCCGCTCCCGTCCGAAGCCTGCGCTTCGGGCGGGGTGGTGACACCACCGTCCGGCTCGGCGAGCCCGCCACCGTCGAACTCACCGTCACCAACCCGTCCGGGCGGCCCCTCCGGGCGCTCATCCGTGACGCCTGGGCCCCGTCCGCCTGGCGCCCCGGCACCGCCGAGGCCGCCTCCCGGCACACCCTGGCCGTCCCCGGCGGCGAACGACGCCGGGCGGTCACCGTGCTCACCCCGACCCGCCGCGGCGACCACCGGTCCCACCGGGTGACGGTCCGTTCGCTCGGCCCGCTCGGCCTGGCCGCCCGCCAGGGCTCCCACCTGGTCCCGTGGACGGTCCGCGCGCTGCCCCCGTTCGCCAGCCGCAAGCACCTGCCCTCCCGGCTCGCCCGACTGCGCGAACTCGACGGCCGCACCTCGGTGTTGACCCGCGGGCAGGGCACCGAGTTCGACTCGCTGCGCGAGTACCTGCCCGGTGACGACGTCCGCTCCATCGACTGGCGCGCCAGCGCCCGCCGCAACACCGTGGCCATCCGTACCTGGCGCCCCGAACGCGACCGGCACATCCTCCTCGTCCTCGACACCGGCCGCACCTCGGCCGGCCGCGTCGGTGACGCCCCCCGCCTGGACGCCTCCCTCGACGCCGCCCTGCTGCTGACCGCCCTGGCCACCCGGGCCGGCGACCGCGTCGACCTGCTCGCCCACGACGCCCGCCAGCGCACCGCCGTGGCCGGCTGCTCGGCCCACGAGGTACTGCCCGCCTTCACCGACGCGATGGCCGACCTGGAGCCCGCGCTGCACGAGACCGACATGCGCTCGCTGGTCTCCACGGCCCTCAGGATGGCGCCGCACCGCTCGCTGATCGTCCTGCTCACCGGCCTCGACGCCGCACCCGTCGAGGACGGCCTGCGCCCGCTGCTGCCGCTGCTCACCAAGCGCCACGAGGTCGTCCTCGCCTCCGTCGCGGACCCGCGGCTGGACGCCCTCGCCGCCGGCCGCGGCACCCTGGACGCCGTCTACGGCGCCGCAGCCGCCGAGCAGACCCGCGCCGACCGCCGCGCCACCGCTGAGCGCCTCACCCGCCACGGCGTCACCGTTCTCGACGCCCCGCCCGCGCAGATCGCGCCGGCCCTGGCCGACACCTACCTCGCCCTGAAGGCAGCCGGCCGCCTCTGACCGGGCGCGCCCCTCGGCGCCGCCAACCGTCAGAACCGCCGACGGGCCTTCAACTCGGCGTTGAGCCGGGCCGCCTGACGCGTCAGATAGTCGCGCTCGGCGAGGTTGGGCGCCCGGTGCGCCGCCTCGGAATACAGCCGCGCCGCCGTCTCCGGGTCGCCGTCACGCTCGTGCAGGTACGCCGCCACCGCGGTACGACGGGGCAGCGCCTCGTCCACTTCGGCGAGCGCCGCCAGCCCGGCGCGCGGCCCGTCCGCCTCCCCGACGGCCACCGCGCGGTTCAGTCGGACGACCGGACTGCCGGTCAGGCGCACGAGTTCGTCGTACCACTCGGCGATCTGCACCCAGTCCGTCTCCTCGGCCGTCGGAGCGTCGGCGTGCAGCGCCGCGATCGCGGCCTGGGCCTGGAACTCGCCCAGCCGGTCCCGGGCGAGGGCAGCCTGCAGGATCTCGACGCCCTCGGCGATCAGCCCGGTGTCCCACGTCCTGCGATCCTGCTCGGCGAGCGGCACCAGGCTGCCGTCGACAGCGGTCCTGCCCGCCCGTCGGGCGTGGTGCAGCAGCATGAGCGCGAGTAGCCCCGCCACCTCGGGGTGGTCGATCACGGCCGCCAGCTGCCGGGTGAGCCGGATGGCCTCGGCGGCGAGGTCGACGTCCCCGGAGTACCCCTCGTTGAAGACCAGGTAGAGGACGCGCAGCACGGTCGCGATGTCGCCCGGCTGGTCGAACCGCACACCGGAGACGGTGCGCTTGGCCCGGCTGATCCGCTGGGCCATGGTCGCCTCGGGGACCAGGTACGCCTCGGCGATCTGGCGGGTGGTCAGCCCTCCCACCGCCCGCAGGGTGAGCGCGACCGCCGACGACGGGGTCAACGACGGGTGGGCACACAGGAAGTAGAGCTGGAGGGTGTCGTCCACCCCGACCGCGGGCCCCGTCACCGGTTCCTGGTCGACGACCTCCTCACGCCGACGGCGGGCGGTGTCCGCCCTGGCCGCGTCGAGGAACTTGCGCCACGCCACGGTGACCAGCCAGCCCTTCGCGTCCCGCGGAGGGTCGGCCGGCCAAACGCGAACCGCCTCCACCAGAGCGTCCTGTACGGCGTCCTCGGCCGCCGCGAAGTCTGCTCCGCGGCGGACGAGGATCCCGAGCACGCCCGGTGTGAGGCTCCGGAGAAGAGCCTCGTTCATCGGGGAGCTCACTCCGTGATGGTGGGCGGCGCGGCCAGGAACGGACGCACCTCCAGCCACTCGTGGATCGGCTTCCCGCCCGCCCCGGGAGCGGCCGACAACTCCCCGGCCAGCTCAAGGGCGCGCTCGCGACTGTCGACGTCGATCACCATCCAGCCGGCGATCAGGTCCTTGGTCTCGGCGAACGGACCGTCGGTGACCGGCGGACGTCCCTCGCCGTCGTAACGCACCCACATCCCCTCGGGGGCCAGCGCCTGGGCGTCGACGAACTCGCCGGTCTTCTCCAGTCGGGCCGCGAAGTCCTGCATGTAGCGGATGTGCGCGGAGATCTCCTCCGGCGTCCACTGGTCCATCGGCACGCAGTTGACCGCGTCCGGGGCGCCTCGGTAGTGCTTGAGCAGCAGGTACTTGGCCATCGTGCTTCTCCCTCGATGCTGGTGCGACCCATTGTGGCCGCGTTCCACCCCGGGGACGGAGCCGGCCACGGGTTCTCGACACCCATCGACCAAGATTTTTTGGAAGACTTCGACCTGGACATACGGCCCCGAAATGCGAAGAACCCCCATCCGGGATCCGGATGGGGGTTCTTCAGAAGAATTGTTCGGCGGCGTCCTACTCTCCCACAGGGTCCCCCCTGCAGTACCATCGGCGCTGTGAGGCTTAGCTTCCGGGTTCGGAATGTAACCGGGCGTTTCCCTCACGCTATGACCACCGAAACACTATGAAACTGTCCGACCCGCCGGCAGGGCGGTCGTTGTTTCAGAACAACACAGTGGACGCGAGCAACTGAGGACAAGCCCTCGGCCTATTAGTACCGGTCAACTCCACCCCTCACAGGGCTTCCATATCCGGCCTATCAACCCAGTCGTCTACTGGGAGCCTTACCCTCTCAAGGAGGTGGGAGTGCTCATCTCGAAGCAGGCTTCCCGCTTAGATGCTTTCAGCGGTTATCCCTCCCGAACGTAGCCAACCAGCCATGCCCTTGGCAGGACAACTGGCACACCAGAGGTTCGTCCGTCCCGGTCCTCTCGTACTAGGGACAGCCCTTCTCAACACTCCTACGCGCACAGCGGATAGGGACCGAACTGTCTCACGACGTTCTAAACCCAGCTCGCGTACCGCTTTAATGGGCGAACAGCCCAACCCTTGGGACCTACTCCAGCCCCAGGATGCGACGAGCCGACATCGAGGTGCCAAACCATCCCGTCGATATGGACTCTTGGGGAAGATCAGCCTGTTATCCCCGGGGTACCTTTTATCCGTTGAGCGACGGCGCTTCCACAAGCCACCGCCGGATCACTAGTCCCTACTTTCGTACCTGCTCGACCCGTCAGTCTCACAGTCAAGCTCCCTTGTGCACTTACACTCAACACCTGATTGCCAACCAGGCTGAGGGAACCTTTGGGCGCCTCCGTTACCCTTTAGGAGGCAACCGCCCCAGTTAAACTACCCACCAGACACTGTCCCTGATCCGGATCACGGACCCAGGTTAGACATCCAGCACGACCAGAGTGGTATTTCAACGACGACTCCACAACAACTGGCGTTGCCGCTTCAAAGTCTCCCACCTATCCTACACAAGCCGAACCGAACACCAATATCAAGCTATAGTAAAGGTCCCGGGGTCTTTCCGTCCTGCTGCGCGAAACGAGCATCTTTACTCGTAATGCAATTTCACCGGGCCTATGGTTGAGACAGTCGAGAAGTCGTTACGCCATTCGTGCAGGTCGGAACTTACCCGACAAGGAATTTCGCTACCTTAGGATGGTTATAGTTACCACCGCCGTTTACTGGCGCTTAAGTTCTCAGCTTCGCCCCACCGAAATGGAGCTAACCGGTCCCCTTAACGTTCCAGCACCGGGCAGGCGTCAGTCCGTATACATCGCCTTACGGCTTCGCACGGACCTGTGTTTTTAGTAAACAGTCGCTTCTCGCTGGTCTCTGCGGCCACCCCCAGCTCAAGGCGCAAGGCCCGTCACCAGGAATGGCCCCCCTTCTCCCGAAGTTACGGGGGCATTTTGCCGAGTTCCTTAACCATAGTTCACCCGAACGCCTCGGTATTCTCTACCTGACCACCTGAGTCGGTTTGGGGTACGGGCCGCCATGAAACTCGCTAGAGGCTTTTCTCGACAGCATAGGATCATCCACTTCACCACAATCGGCTCGGCATCAGGTCTCAGACTATGTGAACGGCGGATTTGCCTACCGTTCGTCCTACACCCTTACCCCGGGACAACCACCGCCCGGGCTGGACTACCTTCCTGCGTCACCCCATCGCTCACCTACTACCCCGTTGGGTCACCGGCTCCACCACGTCCCATTGTCCGAAGACTCCGGGCCGGCTTCACGGGCTTAGCATCAAGAGGTTCAGCGTTGGCGCTTCAAAGCGGGTACGGGAATATCAACCCGTTGTCCATCGACTACGCCTGTCGGCCTCGCCTTAGGTCCCGACTTACCCTGGGCAGATCAGCTTGACCCAGGAACCCTTGGTCAATCGGCGCAAGAGTTTCCCACTCTTGTATCGCTACTCATGCCTGCATTCTCACTCGTATACCGTCCACGACTGGTTTCCACCGCCGCTTCACCCGGCACACGACGCTCCCCTACCCATCACAGCCTCCGTTGGGAGTATTGCTGCAATGACACGACTTCGGTGATGTGCTTGAGCCCCGCTACATTGTCGGCGCGGAATCACTTGACCAGTGAGCTATTACGCACTCTTTCAAGGGTGGCTGCTTCTAAGCCAACCTCCTGGTTGTCTCTGCGACTCCACATCCTTTCCCACTTAGCACACGCTTAGGGACCTTAGTCGGTGTTCTGGGCTGTTTCCCTCTCGACCATGGAGCTTATCCCCCACAGTCTCACTGCCACGCTCTCACTTACCGGCATTCGGAGTTTGGCTAAGGTCAGTAACCCGGTAAGGCCCATCGCCTATCCAGTGCTCTACCTCCGGCAAGAAACACGTGACGCTGCACCTAAATGCATTTCGGGGAGAACCAGCTATCACGGAGTTTGATTGGCCTTTCACCCCTAACCACAGGTCATCCCCCAGGTTTTCAACCCTGGTGGGTTCGGTCCTCCACACGGTCTTACCCGCGCTTCAACCTGCCCATGGCTAGATCACTCCGCTTCGGGTCTTGGGCATGCAACTGGGTCGCCCTATTCGGACTCGCTTTCGCTACGGCTACCCCACACGGGTTAACCTCGCTACACACCGCAAACTCGCAGGCTCATTCTTCAAAAGGCACGCAGTCACGGCCCACCAGCAAGCTGATGAACGACGCTCCCACGGCTTGTAGGCACACGGTTTCAGGTACTATTTCACTCCGCTCCCGCGGTACTTTTCACCATTCCCTCACGGTACTATCCGCTATCGGTCACCAGGGAATATTTAGGCTTAGCGGGTGGTCCCGCCAGATTCACACGGGATTTCTCGGGCCCCGTGCTACTTGGGAGATGAGCAAGCAAGCCGTACAGATTTCGTCTACGGGGGTCTTACCCTCTACGCCGGACCTTTCGCATGTCCTTCGACTACCCATACGGTTTCTGACTCGCCCAGCCGCCGGCAGACGACTGAAGCTCATTCCCACAACCCCGCAATGGCAACCCCTGCCGGGTCTCACACCAAAACGGTTTAGCCTCATCCAGTTTCGCTCGCCACTACTCCCGGAATCACGGTTGTTTTCTCTTCCTGCGGGTACTGAGATGTTTCACTTCCCCGCGTTCCCTCCACACTGCCTATGTGTTCAGCAGCGGGTGACAGCCCATGACGACTGCCGGGTTTCCCCATTCGGAAACCCCCGGATCAAAGCCTGGTTGACGGCTCCCCGGGGACTATCGTGGCCTCCCACGTCCTTCATCGGTTCCTGGTGCCAAGGCATCCACCGTGCGCCCTTAAAAACTTGGCCACAGATGCTCGCGTCCACTGTGCAGTTCTCAAACAACGACCAGTCACACACCCTCAACAACCCGAACCGGGCTGCCTCAAGTGAGGCCGGCAACCACTGAGACAACGGTTACCCGTTCCCTCAGGACCCAACAACGTGCCCGACACAGTCAATCCCGGAAGCGTTCCACGCCGAAGCAGTACTAGCAGTCCGATCTCTTCCTGTGCCGAATAGTCAACGTTCCACCCATGAGCGAGCACTCCGGGACATTCGCCCGAAGCTGCTATGTGCTCCTTAGAAAGGAGGTGATCCAGCCGCACCTTCCGGTACGGCTACCTTGTTACGACTTCGTCCCAATCGCTGGTCCCACCTTCGACGGCTCCTCCCCTTACGGGTTAGGCCACCGGCTTCGGGTGTTACCGACTTTCGTGACGTGACGGGCGGTGTGTACAAGGCCCGGGAACGTATTCACCGCAGCATGCTGATCTGCGATTACTAGCAACTCCAACTTCATGGGGTCGAGTTGCAGACCCCAATCCGAACTGAGGCCGGCTTTTTGGGATTCGCTCCGCCTCACGGCATCGCAGCCCTTTGTACCGACCATTGTAGCACGTGTGCAGCCCAAGACATAAGGGGCATGATGATTTGACGTCGTCCCCACCTTCCTCCGAGTTGACCCCGGCAGTCTCCTGTGAGTCCCCATCACCCCGAAAGGCATGCTGGCAACACAGAACAAGGGTTGCGCTCGTTGCGGGACTTAACCCAACATCTCACGACACGAGCTGACGACAACCATGCACCACCTGTATACCGACCACAAGGGGGCGACTATCTCTAGCCGTTTCCGATATATGTCAAGCCTTGGTAAGGTTCTTCGCGTTGCGTCGAATTAAGCCACATGCTCCGCTGCTTGTGCGGGCCCCCGTCAATTCCTTTGAGTTTTAGCCTTGCGGCCGTACTCCCCAGGCGGGGAACTTAATGCGTTAGCTGCGGCACCGACGACGTGGAATGTCGCCAACACCTAGTTCCCAACGTTTACGGCGTGGACTACCAGGGTATCTAATCCTGTTCGCTCCCCACGCTTTCGCTCCTCAGCGTCAGTAATGGCCCAGAGATCCGCCTTCGCCACCGGTGTTCCTCCTGATATCTGCGCATTTCACCGCTACACCAGGAATTCCGATCTCCCCTACCACACTCTAGCCTGCCCGTATCGAATGCAGACCCGGGGTTAAGCCCCGGGCTTTCACATCCGACGCGACAGGCCGCCTACGAGCTCTTTACGCCCAATAATTCCGGACAACGCTCGCACCCTACGTATTACCGCGGCTGCTGGCACGTAGTTAGCCGGTGCTTCTTCTGCAGGTACCGTCACTTGCGCTTCTTCCCTGCTGAAAGAGGTTTACAACCCGAAGGCCGTCATCCCTCACGCGGCGTCGCTGCATCAGGCTTGCGCCCATTGTGCAATATTCCCCACTGCTGCCTCCCGTAGGAGTCTGGGCCGTGTCTCAGTCCCAGTGTGGCCGGTCGCCCTCTCAGGCCGGCTACCCGTCGTCGCCTTGGTAGGCCATTACCCCACCAACAAGCTGATAGGCCGCGGGCTCATCCTGCACCGCCGGAGCTTTCCACCAACCCCCATGCGGAGGAAGGTCATATCCGGTATTAGACCCCGTTTCCAGGGCTTGTCCCAGAGTGCAGGGCAGATTGCCCACGTGTTACTCACCCGTTCGCCACTGATCCACCCCGAAGGGCTTCACCGTTCGACTTGCATGTGTTAAGCACGCCGCCAGCGTTCGTCCTGAGCCAGGATCAAACTCTCCGTGAATGTCTACCCGTAATCGGGCGGCACTCGCGTTGAGCGGCACGGCAACCACCGGAATAGGGTGATCCCGCGCACTGCGTCCTCGCTAGTGTTATTTCAAAAGGAATCTCCAACCCCAGGAAACCTGAGGCCGGGGATGTCAACATATCTGGCGTTGACTTTTGGCACGCTGTTGAGTTCTCAAGGAACGGACGCTTCCTTCGGACCGCCTTCCAGCGGACCCTCCGGGCTTCGTTCTTTCGTGTTCCCAGCTTATCAGATCTTCTCGGCCGTTCTTACCGGCTTCGTTTTTCCGAATTCCCGCTGGGGGGATTTCCTGCAAACTTCGCTCCGAAGCTTATCAAAGCTTTCGGTGTGCTCAGTTCGCGGGATTTGCTTCGTCGGAGGGCACGCATTTCGTGAAACGCGCTCGCCTCGATTTCGGCGGTGCCGTAGACACTAACGCCCGGGCCCGACCGTTGTCCAGTCAGTCCCAACCGTTCAAACCTACTAGCCCACCCCCACCAAGTCAATGGTTCGGCTGGGATGAGGGAAGACTAGCAGGTCAGAGGGCTGTTGATCTCATCGGCTCAGGCCGCGACGGGCTGCAGGTCCGCCTGGTCGGCCGCGTCCACATCGCCGAACTCGCCGCCCTCCGCGGCCTTTCGGCCCAACACCAGGGCGTAAAGAAGGAAGGCGACCTCCGCCAACACGCCGATGGCGATGCGGGCCCAGGTCGGCAGGCCGGACGGGGTCACGAAGGCTTCGAGGACGCCGGAGACCGCCAGCACCGTCGTCAGCCCGATGGACATGCCGATGATCGAGCGGCCCTGTTCCGCCAGGGCCACCGCGCGGGTGCGCGGCCCCGGGTCGATGACGGTCCAGCCGAGGCGCAGGCCGAAGCCGCCGGCCACGAAGACCGCGGTCAGCTCCAGCAGGCCGTGCGGGATGAGCAGGCCGAGGAAGGTGTCGAGGCGCCCGGCGGAGGCCATCAGCCCGACGCCGATGCCGAG
The DNA here is from genome assembly GCF_003635085.1 of Streptomyces sp. 1114.5. Taxonomy (NCBI): domain Bacteria; kingdom Bacillati; phylum Actinomycetota; class Actinomycetes; order Kitasatosporales; family Streptomycetaceae; genus Streptomyces; species Streptomyces sp. 1114.5. The sequence goes on along the minus strand of NZ_RBXE01000001.1, from coordinate 2,269,631 downwards.
GTTCACCACGTTGGTCCACATCACGTAGAGCACCGGGATGCCGAGCGCGATCCCGAACAGCAGGCACTGCACGGCGATCCACGCGTTGTTCGTCCAGACCTGCGCGGCGAAGGAGCTGGCCGGCCGGTCCGAGTAGTACGCCTCGTACTGTCCGCCGGGGCGGGTCAGCTCCCGCAGGCGGTCGGGGGCGACGAGGCTGTTGCGGACCTCCGGGTGGCTGACCATCCACCACGCGAGCAGCGCGGTGGCGAGCAGCGAGACGATCGCGACCGGCAGCCACCAGCGGCGCGCGCGGTACAGCGCGGCCGGGAAGCTCACCGTGTAGTAGCGGGCGACGTCCTGCCAGCCGTTGGTCCGGGCGCCGGTCACCGCGCTGCGCGAGCGCGACACCAGGCTGGTCAGCCGGCTCAGCAGGCCCGGGTCCGGAGCCGCGGCCTGGACCTTGGCGAGATGGCCGGTGGCGCGCTGGTAGAGGGTGACGAGTTCGTCCGCCTCTTCTCCGTTGAGCCGGCGCCTGCGGGCGAGGGCGTCCAGCCGGGCCCACTCCCCCTGGTGGGTGGCGACGAAGACGTCCAGGTCCATTCGGCGGCTCCATGATCAGCGGTGGTCGCGGACGTGCGTGCGCGGGTGGGCGGGCAGGTACGGACGGACAGACGTACAGACGGACGGACACGTGCGGACGGACACGTGCGGCCCAGCATGCCAGCAGCCGTCACCGCCCCGACCTCCGGGGATCTCACTTCCCGTGTGCCCACCGGGAGTCGTATGTTGGCGGCTGCGGATCAGACTGCGGAGAGCGGATCCTGGGGGCCGATCCGAACCGGATCCCTCCCCCCGGCGCTGCCGCTCTCGATGGTCCCGGATCTCCATGGGCGAGCCGTACGGGCTCCAAGAGCGTGAACGGACAGGTGTCTTGAGCGACCTGGTGACGGGTGAGGCGGTCGTCCTCGGCCTGCAGACGGCGAAGCTTCCGAGCCGGGCGCTGGCGATCGTGCTCGACCTGCTCGTGGAGTTCGCCGCCATGCTGGTGTTCACGCTGCTGCTGAGCGTCGCCCTGGTCGACGTCGACGGCGCGGCGCTGGCGGCCACCATGATCGGCCTGATGGTGTTCTTCCTGGTCGCCGTCCCGGTGATGGTGGAGACCCTCAGCCACGGACGCTCCCTCGGCAAGGCCGCGCTCGGCCTGCGCGTGGTGCGCGTCGACGGCGGCCCGGTGCGGTTCCGGCACTCGCTGGTGCGCGGGCTGGTCGGCTTCTTCGAACTGATCGCCCTGACCGGCTCCCCCGCCGTGATCACCTCGGCGGTGCACGCCGAGGGCAAGCGGCTCGGCGACATCTTCGCCGGGACGGTGGTCGTCCGCGAGCGCACCCCGGGTGGCTCCGGCGCCCCGTTGCCGCCGGTGCACCCGCACCTGCTGCAGGTGATGGGGCACGAGCTGGTCGCGATGGACCTGTCTGCCGTGCCGGAGCCACTCTGGCTCGCCGTCCGCCAACTGCTCGGCCGGATCGGCCAGTTGGACCCGTCGGTGATGAACCGGATGACTGCCCGGCTGGCCGAGGACCTGTCCGCACGGATCGGCCGTCCGGTCGCACCGGGGCTGCACCCGGCGGCATACCTGGGCGCGGTGCTGACCGAGCGCCAGCGGCGGGAGTGGGAGCGCGCCCAGCAGCAGCTGCGAGCGGCCGGGCCGATACCCGTGCAGATGCCGGTACCCGTACCACCCACCCCCGCCCCGGTGGCCCCCGCGGTCCCTGTCCCCACGGCTCCTGCCCGCGCAACGCCGTCCCTCGACAAGCCCGCCCCCGGCGCCGGCTTCGCCCCGCCCTCCTGAGCCCGCCCCCGCAGCACCCGCCCCGCAGCACCCGGCCCTCAGTCCCCGGTCCCCGCTACTCCTCGCCCCCTACCCGCCAGGCGTTCGGCGGCGACTCCAGCTCCTCCAGCTCTATCCCCTCCGCCGCCAGCACCACGTCCCCCGCCAGGTGCACGACCTGCTGCTCCCCCGTCTCCAGGTCCGCGACCTGGTACCGCTCGACCAGCAGCGGCCCCGAATCGGTCTGGTGCGTGTCGACGCCCTCCAGCAGCCACCCCTGGTCGAGGGTGCGCGGCGCGAGCACCGGCTCGGCGAACGCCACCAGCCGCACCCGCGCGCTCGCCCCCTCCCGCAGCCGCAGCAGCCGGGCGGTGGCGACCAGGAAGCCCGGCGAGCGGCCGGTGAAGGCGTGCGCCCGGTCGTGGCCCTCCGTCGTGTGCTCGCCGCCGGGGTCGGCCGCGTCGGTCCGGACCCAGGCCACCCCGTCCACCGCCCCGCCACGCACCTGCCAGCCCCCGGCCCGCAGTTCCATCCGCAGCGGCCGGGCGCGCGAGTCCAGGGTGAGGTCGACGCTGCCGAGCACCCGGCCGTCCGGCGCGTAGGTCTTGGAGACGTACCGCCACCCGGCCGCCCCGGGGGCGCAGCTGAAGCGCTCCTCCCCGAGCAGGACGTGGTCGTGGGTGTCGTGGAGCGAGTACCGGCCGTTGGGCATGCCCGAAGCCTACGTGCGCCCGCCCGTGCAACGTTCCCGGGTGGTCCGCGCATTAGGGGGGTGGACGGCGCCGGGACCGGTGCCGCCACCATGACGAGAGGGGGTGCAGATGGCGAAGCAGACGCGCGACGAGGGGTTCACGGACTACGTGGCCTCCAGGAGCGGCTGGCTGCGGAAGGTCGCCTATCTGCTGTGCGGGGACTGGCACCGGGCCGACGACCTGGTCCAGGAGACGATCACCAAGCTGTACGTGAACTGGGCGAGGGCCCGGCGGGTGGAGAACCTGGACGGCTACGCCCGCCGGGTGCTGGTCAACACCTTCCTGGGCGAGCAGCGCACCGCGTGGTGGCGCCGCACCGTACGGACCGACGGCGAACCGGAGACCGTCGCCGTGGCGCTCGACCTGGACACCTCCCTGGACCTGCGCCGGGCGCTGGCCGCCCTGCCGCCCCGCCAGCGGGCCACGGTGGTCCTGCGGTACTACTGCGACCTGTCGATCGATCAGGCCGCCGAGGCCATGGCTTGTTCGCCGGGCAACGTGAAGAGCCAGAGCTCCCGCGCGCTGGAGGCCCTGCGCAGGGCCCTCGTTCCCCTCCCCTCCGTCCCAGAGAGGACGTCATGACCATCGGACCGGACGAGCTGACCGACCGCCTGACGGCTCTGGCCGAGGAACCGGCCCCGCCGCCCACCTTCGACCCGGCCGCGTCCATCGCCCGCGGGCGGTCCCGGCTGCGCCGGCGCCGTGCAGCCCTGCTCGGCGCGGTGGCCGCGGTCACCGCCGCCGTGGTCACCACCACCCTGCTGCTGCCCTCCGGCGGCGGCGCACCGGCCACCACCCGCCTGGTACCGGCGGGCCGGGGCGAGGCCGGCACGCCGGCGCCGCCCGCCGCGCCCGCGGTGCCGGTCGGCAGCGCGACCGACCCCCTGGTCGTCCGGGCCACCTTCGGCTGGCTCCCCGAGTGGCTGGACCCCGTGACCGGCATCAGCCACACCGCGACCGGCACCGACGTCGTCACCTCCGCCGCCCAGCCCGGCCCCTCCGGCCGCCGGATCGAGCTGCTCGTCTTCCAGGACGCGGCCGAGCCCTCGCTCAGCCAGTCGGCGACGCAGAAGCAGGAGAAGCAGCCGGCCCCCCAGGTGAACGGCCGGACCGCGTACTGGGTCGTCGACCCGACGCATCCGACGTACGACGGGCGGCGCCTGCTGCGCTGGCAGACCTCCTCCGGCCGGTGGGCGCAGCTCCTGTCGAACCGCAGCAGCACCGAGGTCCCCGACGAGGTGCTGCTGCGGGTCGCGGCCGACGTCAAGGTGGGTGAGAAGCCGGTCCCGCTCCCGTTCTGGCTGTCCGGACTGCCCGAGGGCGTCCGCCCGACCGAGGCCGTGCTGAGCCGTCCCGGCAACGGGCAGCCCTGGTCCGCCGGCCTCGCGTTCTCCGGCGGCGGCATGACCGCAGGAATCATCGTGGCCCCGGCGGGCCCGCTGTCCTACGGGAAGTACGCGACGAAGTGCCGGGAGGAGCAGGGCCTTCAGGTCTGTGCGACGGCCGAGTCCGACAGCGTGCCGCTGGTCGAGCGGTTCGGGGGCCTGGAGGCCATGACCGGGCTGGTGCACCTCACGGGTGCCGCCGAGAGCACCTGGACCACGAACGTCCTGCGCTGACCCGAGGGCCCGACGGCCCGCTGACCCGGCTGACCCGGCTGACCCGGACACGCCGGTGGCCGGCACCCCCGCCCAGGGGTGCCGGCCACCGGCCGTACGGGCGTCACCGCATCAGTAGCGGTACTGCTCCGCCTTGTACGGGCCCTCGACCGGAACGCCGATGTAGTCGGCCTGCTCCTGGGTCAGGGTGGTCAGCTTCACGCCCAGCGCGTCGAGGTGCAGGCGGGCGACCTTCTCGTCCAGGTGCTTCGGCAGCACGTAGACGCCGATCGGGTACTGCTCGGTCTTCGTGAACAGCTCGATCTGGGCGATCGTCTGGTTGGCGAAGGAGTTGGACATCACGAAGGACGGGTGGCCGGTCGCGTTGCCCAGGTTCAGCAGGCGGCCCTCGGAGAGGACGATGATGGTGCGGCCGTCGGCCTTGCGCCACTCGTGGACCTGCGGCTTGACCTCGGTCTTCACGATGCCGGGCAGCTGCGCCAGGCCGGCCATGTCGATCTCGTTGTCGAAGTGGCCGATGTTGCCGACGATGGCCTGGTGCTTCATCCGGGCCATGTGCGAGGCCATGATGATGTCCTTGTTGCCCGTGGTCGTGATGAAGATGTCGGCGGTCTCGACGACGTCATCGAGGGTGGCGACCTGGTAGCCGTCCATCGCCGCCTGGAGCGCGCAGATCGGGTCGATCTCGGTGACGATGACGCGGGCGCCCTGGCCGCGCAGCGACTCGGCGCAGCCCTTGCCGACGTCGCCGTAGCCGCAGACGACCGCGACCTTGCCGCCGATCAGGACGTCGGTGGCGCGGTTGATGCCGTCGATGAGCGAGTGGCGGCAGCCGTACTTGTTGTCGAACTTCGACTTGGTGACCGAGTCGTTGACGTTGATGGCCGGGAACAGCAGCTGGCCGTCACGGTGCATCTCGTACAGGCGGTGGACACCGGTGGTGGTCTCCTCGGTCACGCCCTTGATGGTGGCGGCGACCTCGGTCCACTTGTTCGGGGTGTCCTTGAGGGTGCGGTTGAGCAGCTCCAGGATGATCCGGAACTCGTCGTTGTCCGCGGTGGACGGGTCCGGCGCGGCGCCGGCCTTCTCGAACTCGACGCCCTTGTGGATCAGCAGGGTGGCGTCGCCGCCGTCGTCCAGGATCATGTTCGGGGTCTTGCCGTCAGGCCAGGTCAGGGCCTGCTCGGTGCACCACCAGTACTCCTCCAGCGTCTCGCCCTTCCAGGCGAAGACCGGCACGCCCTGCGGGTTCTCCGGGGTGCCCTCCGGGCCGACGGCGATGGCGGCGGCCGCGTGGTCCTGGGTGGAGAAGATGTTGCAGGAGCACCAGCGGACCTCGGCGCCGAGGGCGGTGAGGGTCTCGATCAGCACGGCGGTCTGGACCGTCATGTGCAGCGAGCCGGTGATGCGGGCGCCGGCCAGCGGCTGCGAGGCGGCGTACTCGGCGCGGATGGACATCAGACCGGGCATCTCGTGCTCGGCCAGCTGGATCTCCTTGCGGCCGAACGGCGCCAGGGAAAGGTCGGCGACCTTGAAGTCACCGGTGATGTCGGTCGACATGCGTCTGCTCCTCGCTGATGGGGGTGGGGCCGAAGGTCCGGGTGTTGTGTCGCGCTCGACGGACCGTACGGGTGTACGGCCGCGCCCGGGCGGCCGGATCCCCGCGGTGGCGGACCGGCTCCCTGCGCAGCACAAACCGTCGGAGGACCTCTCTCCCTCGACCGGCGCACACCCTACGGGTGCGGGCCGCCGATCGACCGCCATCAGCAGCGACGTTCTGGCTCTGGGGACGAATCTACACCGATGGCCCCATCGGCCGTCTGCCGATGACCGATTTCGACCGCCGCCGGGGAGCGGGCCCGCTCCGCGGAGTCACGCGCCCGCGGGCCCCGGGCCGCCCGGCGTGGCGGCCGGGTCCTCGCCCGCCGCGGCCTTCTCGGCGCTGTAGACGTCGGGCTCCAGGTAGATCGCCCGGGCGATCGGGACGGCCGACCGGACCCGCTCCTCGGCCGCGTCGATGGCCGCAGCCACCCGCGCCGCGCTGTCCTCCGCGTTGACCGCGATCTTGGCGGCGACCAGCAGCTCCTCCGGGCCCAGGTGCATGGTCCGCATGTGGATCACCCCGGTGACCGAGCGGCCGTCCACCAGCGCCTCGCGGATCCGCCGCACCGAGTCCTTGTCGGCGGACTCGCCGAGCAGCAGCGACTTGGTCTCCAGGGCGAGCACCACGGCGATCACCACCAGCAGGACGCCGATGCACAGGGTGCCGATGCCGTCCCAGACGCCGTCCCCGGTGATCACCGTGAGCGAGACGCCGAACAGCGCGAGCACCAGGCCGATCAGCGCGCCGGTGTCCTCCAGCAGCACCACCGGCAGCTCCGGAGCCTTGGCGGTGCGGATGAACTGCGGCCAGCTCTGCCCGCCCTTGATCTTCGCCGACTCGCGCACCGCGGTGAGGAAGGACCAGCCCTCCGTCGCGATGGCGAAGACCAGCACGCCGACCGCCCAGCCCCAGGAGTCCAGCGCCTCCGGGTGGTTGACCTTGTGCCAGCCCTCGTAGACCGCGAACAGGCCACCGACGCTGAACAGCACGATGGCCACCAGGAAGCCGTACACGTAGCGCTCGCGGCCGTACCCGAACGGGTGCTCCTCGTCCGCCGCCCGGCGCGCCCGCTTGCCGCCGACCAGCAGCAGCACCTGGTTGCCGGAGTCGGCCACCGAGTGCACGCCCTCGGCCAGCATCGAGGAGGAGCCGGTGAAGCCGAAGGCGGTGAACTTGGCCGCCGCGATCGCCAGATTCGCGGACAGCGCCGCCACCAGTGCCTTGGTGCCGCCTTCGGTACTCATGCGAAGAAGTCCTCACGGTTCGGTCAAGCGTCGTCGAGCGTCGAGCGCTTACCGTACCGGCCGGAGCTTGCCCGGCGGCCGACCGTCTCAGGCCTGTGCCGCGGCGAGCCCCAGGTAGACGGCGGCGAAGTCGGCCAGCGCGACCAGGTCGACCAGCGCGTGCAGCGCCTCCGGCCGGGTGCTCGCGTACTCGGTCAGCCGGACGTCGTGCCCGGCGGCCAGCCGGTGCGCCCTGCTCACGCCGAAGCTGCGCGGGCCGGCGTCCTCCTCCGGCACCTCGGCCGGGCCGTCCTGCTCCTCCGGCGATCCGGCCGTCCCCGGCGCGTGCCGCAGCAGCAGCACCTGGAGGTGCAGCGGGTCCGGCTCCTCGACCCGGTCGCGGAAGAAGTCGTCCGGGTCCGCGCCCGCGCCCAACTGCCCGGTGAACATGCCCCGGTGGGCGGTGAGCACCTGCGGCAGCTCCCCGGCCAGCGCCGGCCGCCCGGCCCGGTCGGCCAGCTGGGCGGCGAAGCGGGCGGCGGCCGCCCCGGCGATCGGGCCCTCGGCCCACAGCAGCGGGACGGTCCCGGCCAGCCGCGCGGCCAGGCCCTTCGCCGGGTTGGTGTACGCGGCCGCGTCCGGGCGGCAGCGCACCGCGGTGGCGTCCAGCAGGTCGGCGACGCCCGGCAGCGCGTCGTACGGCAGCTGGGTGAGGCCGATCTTCTGGGCCAGCGCCAGCAGCGGGGTGAGGTGGGACCAGAGCGCGGCCGGGTCCTCGGGCGGCAGGTCCGGCTCGGCGGCCGCGACGGGCGGGCCGCCCTCGGGCAGCATCGAGGTCACGTACGGCAGCGGCAGCGCGCGCACCTGCAGCGCGGCCTCGGCCAGCGCGGTGCCCGTGGGGGCGGTGACGACGATGGCGCAGCCGCGCGCGTAGGCCTGCTCGGCGAGGCCGACCAGGCCCTGCTCGCCGCCGTCGGCGGAGCTGATCACCAGCAGGTCGAGCGGGCCGGCCCAGCCCGGCAGCTGCCAGCCGAGCCCGGCGGTGAACGCGGGCGGGGCACCGGCCCGGTCGGCGCGCGGGGCGGCCGCCTCGGACGGCGGCAGCGGGACGACCAGGCTGGCGGTGCCGGCCAGCGCGGCCAGCATCCCGGCGGCGGTCAGCGCACTGCCGTGCCCGGCGACCAGCACGGCGCGCGGACGTCCGTCCGGGCTCAGCCGGTCGAGGCCGGCCGCGTCGGCCTGCCGCAGCGCGGTGCGGACCCGGGCGCCGGCCCCGGCCAGGGCGAGCAGCGCGCGGTCCTGGTCGGCGCGCTGGAGGGCGGCCGGATCGTCGAGCAGGGTGTCGTCGAGCATGCGGCGGGCCTCCGGCTGCGGTCCTGGACGGCTGGCGGGGTGGGGCTTCGCCCCGGGGCGTCAGACACGCCCAAGCATCAGGCCGGGCGGCGGGCCTCGTCCACCAGGAGCACCGGAATGCCGTCGCGGACCGGGTACGCGAGGCCGCAGTCCGCGCCGGTGCAGACCAGCTCGGGCTGCTCCTCGGTGCCGCCCTCGGCGAGCGCGGCCCGGCACTGCGGGCAGACCAGGATCTCCAGCAGGAAGGATTCGAGCTTCATGGGGGCTCTCCAAAGATCGGTGGTGGCACGGAGGTGCCCCGGCCGATAGGCAACCCTACCGGCCGGGGCATCACGCGCTGAGCTCAGGCGCGTCGCCCGGGCGGGCCGTGGTCAGCCGCGGACGATGGCCAGCACGCCGTCGCGCAGCTCGGCCATCTTCGCCGGGTCCTTGGCCTCGACGTTCAGGCGCAGCAGCGGCTCGGTGTTGGAGGCGCGCAGGTTGAACCACCAGTCCGGGCCGGCCACGGTCAGGCCGTCCAGCTCGTCCACGCTGGTGCCCTCCAGCCCGGCGTAGGCGGCGCGGACGGCGGCGGTGCTGGCGGCCTGGTCGGCGACGGTGCTGTTGATCTCGCCGGAGGCGGCGTAGCGGTCGTACTCGGCGGTCAGCGCGGAGAGCGTGCCGGGCTGCCCGCCGAGCGCGGCCAGCACGTGCAGCGCGGCCAGCATGCCGGTGTCGGCGCGCCAGAAGTCGCGGAAGTAGTAGTGGGCGGAGTGCTCGCCGCCGAAGACGGCGTCGGTGACGGCCATCTCCTGCTTGATGAAGGAGTGGCCGACCCTGGTGCGCACCGGCTTCCCGCCGAGCTCGCGGACCACCTCGGGGACGGTCCAGGAGGTGATCAGGTTGTGGATGATCGTCGGCTCGGCCTCGCCGGCGGCCTTGGCGCGGGCGATCTCGCGGGCGGCGACCAGGGCGGTGATCGCGGACGGGGAGACCGGCTCGCCGCGCTCGTCCACGACGAAGCAGCGGTCGGCGTCGCCGTCGAAGGCCAGGCCCACGTCGGCGCCGACCTCGCGGACCTTGGCCTGCAGGTCGACCAGGTTCTTCGGGTCGAGCGGGTTGGCCTCGTGGTTGGGGAAGGTGCCGTCCAGCTCGAAGTACATCGGGACGAGCTCGATCGGCAGGCCGTCGAAGACGGTCGGCACGGTGTGGCCGCCCATGCCGTTGCCGGCGTCCACCGCGACCTTGAGCGGGCGGATCGCGGTGAGGTCGACCAGGCCCAGCAGGTGGTCGGCGTAGCCGCGCAGGGTGTCCTGCTCGGAGAGCACGCCGGGCTTCACGTCCCGGGCCGGGACCGTGACGGTGTCGTCCTCGGCCGTCCAGGACTCGACCAGCTCGCGGATCTCGGACAGGCCGGTGTCCTGGCCGACCGGGGCGGCGCCGGCCCGGCACAGCTTGATGCCGTTGTACTGGGCCGGGTTGTGGCTGGCGGTGAACATCGCGCCGGGCAGGTCGAGCTTGCCGCTGGCGTAGTAGAGCTGGTCGGTCGAGCAGAGCCCGATCTGCACCACGTCGGCGCCGTAGGCGGCGGCGCCCTCGGCGAAGGCCAGGCTCAGCGCCGGGGAGGAGGGGCGCATGTCGTGGCCGACCACGATCGCGGTCGCGCCGGTGACCTGCACGAACGCGGCACCGAAAGCCCGGGACAGGCTTTCGTCCCACTGGTCCGGGACGACGCCTCGGACGTCGTACGCCTTCACGAGCTGCTTGAGGTCGCGCACTGCGGCTCCACCTGGTCTCTGTACTGAACACGTCGGTGCCACCGCCCGTCCGGTCGACGGGTGCGGTGGCGGTAGACGGGCAGCGTACCTGTGCCGGACGAACGCGCGGTGCGCGTACGGCGTCAGTTCTCCGGTGAGCGAAGGACCCGGAGGTGGCCCCGGCGGCTGCCCTCGGTGGACTCGCCCTCGGGCGACCGGGCCTGACGGGGGGTCTGCGGGCGGGCGGCCTCGCGGACGGCGTTGGCGAGCGCTTCCAGGTCGTCGCTGCTGCGGCGCAGCGGCCCGGCCTCGGCGGCGAGCCGGACGACCTCCCAGCCGCGCGGGGCGGTGAGGCGCTCGGCGTGCTCGGCGCACAGGTCGTAGCAGTGCGGCTCGGCGTAGGTGGCGAGCGGGCCCAGAACGGCGGTGGAGTCCGCGTAGACGTACGTCAGCGTTGCGACGGCCGGCCGGCCGCACGCGGTCCGCGAACAACGACGTACAGAGCTCACGAGGGTGGACGGTACAGCACTCCCCGCCGGGGAGCGAAGACCGCCTGCCAGGAGGGTGTGCCGTGTCGCCTCCGAGCGCCGGGGGCGCGTCCCGACCGCCCCGGGCGATTCCCCGCCGGAGTGGTCCACTTCCGACCGTCCAAGGACTACTCTCGGCAGTGATATGGACAGCTCCGCACCGCAGTCATCGACAGGCCCAGCGCGCCGCCCCCGGCACCGGGACCGGCACGGCAGGGGGCTGCGCGGCCCCCTGGCGCCGCCGCAGGTGCCGATCTCGCTCACCCGCTCCGAACTGTTCGACGACTACGTGCGCGAGTCGGTGGAGCGGCTGGAGCGGCGTTGGCCGCAGCTGATCGAGGTCGAGTTCGCCGTCCAGGAGGTGCCGCTGCACGAGCCGGACGGCGCGGACACCGAGGACGGCGTTCCGCTGGGGCGGGTGTCGCCGGGCAAGCAGGGGCACAAGAGCCAGATCGTGGTGTACCGGCGGCCGGTGGAGATCCGGGCGAAGACCCGGGAGGACCGGGCGGCGCTGGTGCACGAGATCCTGATCGAGCAGGTCGCCGAGCTGCTGGGGCTCTCCCCGGACGCCATCGACCCGCGCTACGACGAGGACTGACACCGCAGGACGAGCGGTCGGGCGGTCGGGGGCGGCACCCGGGAGGTGCCGCCCCCGACGGCTGCTCAGCGCAGGACGACGCCAGGGTCCTGGGCGGCCTGCGGGACCTTGACGGTGCTGCGGTCGTCGCGCAGCGCCTGGATGGTGAACATCGGCACGTCCTTGGCGGGGATGGAGAGCATCCGGGCGGCGACCACCGGGCCGCCGGAGACGGTCTCCACGGTGAGCGCGAAGACGCCGTTCAGCCCGGCGGGCTCGGGCGCCGGGAGGGCGACCGTGCCGCCGGCCGGGAGCTGGACCTCCTTGGTGGCCGGGGTGCCGCCGCCGCTGCCGGCCGAGGCGGTGACCCGGACGGTGGCGGCGTCGCCGGTGGAGGTCAGGTAGAGCGTGGAGGCGCCGGCCCGGTTGTCGGCGACGGTGGCCCGCGCGCCGACCGGGACGGTGCCGGTGAGCCAGGCCGCGTCGCTCTTGCCGTTGCCCGCCGCGCGGTCGACCCGCAGCCCGGCCACGATCGGCGTGGGGTGCTTGTCGTCGCTGGGCGACAACCGCAGCCCGGCGACCTCGTCCCGGGTGACCTTGCCGAGGTCGACGGCGGCCACCATGCCCGCCTTGACGTGGATCGACTCGTTGCCGGCCGGGGTGAACCAGCCGTTCTTGCCGGAGAGCTGGATCTTCAGGTCGGCGTCGTCCTCCGGCGGCGCCCAGACCACCAGGCGGGCGGTGGTGGTGTCGGCCGGCAGGCCGGGCAGCACCTGGGTGGCGGCCGGGGCGGCGGAGGCCGGGATCCAGTCCGCGCCCTTGTTGCCGTCGGCGGCGTGCAGCGCGGCGCCGACCCGGCCGGCGCGGACCACCACGTGGACGGCGAGGTCGGTGACGGCGCCCTTGGTGAGGGTCGACAGCAGGACGGACTGCGAGCTGCCGGGGGCGACGGTGAGGCCGTTGGCGGCGTCGTTGTCGATCAGGCCCTTGTCGCCGTACAGCTTGATGTCGACCACGGCGGCGGAGGACTCGGTGTTGACCAGGCTCAGGTAGTCGACCCGGTCGCCGGCGGTGCTGGCCCCGGCGAACCAGAACCCGGTGCCGGCCGGGGTGCAGGTGAGGCCGGACAGGCCGAGGCCCCGCTGCTCGGTGACCACGGTGGTCTGGGTGACGGTGAAGCCGGGGGCGAGGGTGCCGGTGGCGAGGGCCCCGGTGCCGGGTGCGGCGTCCCCGTTGGCGGCCGGGCCGGTGGCCGGGGTGCCGGGCTTGGCGAGGGCCAGCCGGGCGTCCGCGGGCGCGGCGTTCTTGTCCGGGACGGGGGCGGCCGGGCCGGTCGGGGCCGGGGTCGCGGCCGGGGTGGCCGGGGCCGAGGGCGCGCCGGAGGGCGGCGCGGCGGGCGTGGCGGGCGCGGCCTCGTCGGAGAGCCAGCCGGCCCCGCCGGTGGCGGAGCCCGTCCCCGGCGGGGTGTAGGCGCTGAGCGTGGTCGAGCCGGTCAGGCCCTGCAGCGGCTGCGGGCAGACCGCCGCCGTCCGCTCGACCTGCGCGGTGGTCGGCGCCGCCGCCGCGGCCGCCGTGGCCGGGGCGGCCGGAGGGCGCACCTCGGCGATGCCGAACACCGCGGCGAGCACCACCGCGGCGGCGAGCAGGGACGGGGTGGTCTTCGCCCCGCCGCCCTTCCCGGCGAACCGGCCGGGCCCGGCGGCCGGAGCCGGTGCGGACGCGGGCGCGGGCGCGGGCGCGGACGCCGACGACGCAGCCTCGACGGAGGGCTCGACCGGCTCGGCGGCCCCGTCGGCGCCGGACTTCTTCCTGAATGCGGGCTTCTTCATCGCGGGTCAGCTCCCCGATCCGTGCTGGTGCGGGTACCGGCGGCTGCCGTCCGGGTCGTTCGGGTCGTAGTAGGGGTCGGTCTGCTGCTGCCCGGGCATCCAGGGCTGCTGGTGCTCCGGCTGCCCGTACGGGTCGTAGCCGTACTGCTGCTGCTCCGGCTGGTACGGCTGTTCGAAGCCCTGCTGCTCGTAGCCCTGCTGGGGGTGGCCCTGCTGGGGGTAGGCCTCCTGCTGGTGGCCGTCGTACCCGGCAGCGTCGTAGCCCTGGCCGCCGTACGGCGCGGCCACCGGCTGCTGGGCCGCGTACTGGTCGTAGCTGTACGGGTCGGCCTGCTGGTACGTCTGGTACGGGTCGGTGTACGGCTCGGCCTCCTGGACGGCGGCGGCCGCCTGGACCGCCTCGGTCACCGGCTCGCCGGTCGGCTGCGCCGGGACCGCGCCCGGCCGGCCCTCGTACACCCCGGGCTCACCGGCCCCGGGCTCGCCGCCCTCCCCGCCTTCGCCGCGCTCGGCCATCCGGCGGGCCCGGCGGCTGCCGGGGGCGGGGGCCTGCGCCTGGGCGGCGGCGGCCAGCGCGGCGGCGGCCACCACCTCCTCGGGCAGGTCGTCGTCCTTGTGGCTGCGGCGCCCGGGCAGGGCCAGCACCAGGACGGTCAGGCCGAGCAGCACCTGGGCCCAGATCCAGCCGGTGTGGGCAAGGCTGCCCTCGCGGGTGACGCTCAGCTTGCCGCCGCCGGCCGGGAGCTTGAAGCCCTGCGCCCAGCCGTCCACCGTGACGGGCTCCAGGGCGGTGCCGTCCAGGGTGGCCTTCCACTCGGGGGCGGCGGACTCGGCGAGCCGCAGCACCCGGCCGTCCGCCCCGGCCGGGACGGTGGTCGAGAGGTCGCGGACGCCGGAGGGCACGACCACCGGGTTGGCGCCCGGGGCGGTGATCACGGCGCGGACCGCGGGGGCGCCGTTGACCTGCCAGAGCGCGGTGCCGTTGTCCTGGTTGGCCTTGACCAGGCCGGGGGTGGTGTCCAGGACGTCCTTGAAGGTGTCGATCACCGGCTGGCGGACCAGCACGTAGGCGATGCCGTAGCCGGCCAGGGCGTTCGCCTGGTCGGCGCCGGAGCCGGCCAGCAGGCTGCCGACCATCCTGTCCAGGCCGGCCTGGGTGCCGGTCGCCGGGTCGACGGTGGACTCGGCCTGGCCGAGCGTCAGGCCGGCGCCGCGCAGCACGGTGTAGCGGACGGCGCCGCCGGCCTTCTCGCCGGTGACGACGAGGGTGCGGGCCCGGTCGGTGGTGCCGGCCTCCTCGGCGATGAAGGCGGGGACCTGGCCGGACGCAGCGCGGTCGAGCGGCTTGCCGGCGCCGGTCAGCGCCCACCACAGGCCGGTGCCCAGCGGGGCCAGCACGGCCGCGGCCACCACCAGGGCGGCCACCGGCTGGCGCCAGCCGAAGGCGATCCCGGCCACGCGGGCGTTGGCGCCGTCGGCGCCGATCGCGGCGGCGGCCAGCAGGGCGATCCCGGCGATCAGGGTGGCCGGGCCGGCCCAGGCGGGCACTGCCGGGCCGCCGGAGGCAGGGGTGACGGAGGTGCCCGCGACGGCGGCCGCGAAGACCAGGCCGGCGCCGGCCGCGCCCCACGCGGCGAGCACCGCCCGGCGGCGGTCGGCGCGCAGCAGCGCGGCGAGCGCCGCGAGGACGACGCCCGCCGACAGCCAGGTCGGCGGCACGCCGGCGCCGCCGGGGTTGACCAGCAGCAGGCCGGCCGCGCTCGCGCCGGTGCCGTGCAGGCCGGGCAGCCCGGCCTCCAGCAGCAGCGACTGCGGGTGCGCGAGGACCTTGAGCGACCACGGGGCGAGGAGGCCGACCGGGACGCCGAGGATCAGCAGGACGCGCAGGCCGAGCAGCCGCAGGGCCGTACCGCCGGAACCGAAGGCGCCGCCGCGCACCACCGCGACCACCAGCGTCGCCAGGCAGAGCGGCACCGCGAGCGCCCAGGTCAGCGGGACGAAGGCGGTGGCCAGGGTGAGCAGCAGGACGGCCATCCAGACCGGGCGCCAGCCCGGGCGGGCGCCCTTGGCGGCGCTCTCGTCCCGGATGCCGAGGCCGGCCGCGATCGCGGCGGCGCGGGCCAGCGGCGGCAGCAGCACGGCGAGGACGGCGGTGCCGATCCGGCCCTGGGCGAGCGCGCCGGTCGCGGCGGGCAGCAGCGCGTAGGTGGCGCTGGCCCAGGCGCGGACCAGCTTGGAGTCCAGCAGCGGCCGGGACACCAGGTAGGCGCTGACCGCGGACAGCGGGACGGTGAGCACCACGAGCAGGGTGAGTGCGAGGTCGGCGTGGCCGAACAGCAGCCAGGAGAGCACCGCGAGCGCCCCGAGGTACGGCGGTGCGGCGGCGGTGGAGCCGGTGCCGACGGGGTGCCAGGCGTCCGCGTACATCGACCAGAGGCCGCCGGCGCCGTCGGAGGCGGGCAGCAGGGCGCCGCCGAAGAGCTCGCCGCTGCCGAGCAGGCCGCGGCAGGCGACCAGGGCGAACACCAGCAGGGCGGCGAAGAGCACCGGCGCCGGGCGCCGGGCGAGCTTCTTGATCAGCGCGAACTGCTCGACGACCAGGTCCTCGGAGTCCTCGTCGCCGCCGGCCTCGACCGAGCCGTGCCGGCCGCCGGAGTCGTCGCCGCCCCCTATCCCGAGCGAGCCGATGACGCCCTCGACGGCCAGCCGGGTGGTGGCGCCGGGCGCCGGGAAGAGGGTGCGGTCGTCCAGGGCGTCCGCCGACCTGGTCTGGGCGCGTCGTTTGCGCGCGGCCAGCAGCCGGGGGAACCGGACGAGTTCGTGGCCGAGGCCGGCGAGCTCGTCGAAGGCCTGGCGCGGGTCCTTGCCGAGCAGGTTGGTGACGGCCCGCAGCAGGGTGCCGAGCACCAGCCGCAGCAGGACGTAGGGGAAGAGCGCGCCCCGGCAGTTGGCGAGCAGGGTGTAGACGGCGCCGGCCTTGTCCACCCGGTGCGGGTGGGAGGCGCCGCAGTCGATGGCGCGGCGCTCGCGGCCGGCCGCCTCGGCGTGCCGCAGCACGGCCTCGGGGGCGACCACGACGCGGTGGCCGGCGGCGTTGACCCGCCAGCAGAAGTCGGTGTCGTCCCGCATCAGCGGGAGGGCCTTGTCGAAGCCGCCGAGCTGCTCGAAGACGTCGCGGCGCACCAGCATGCCGGCGCTGGAGACGGCGAGCACCGGGCGGACCTGGTCGTGCTGGCCCTGGTCCTGCTCGCGGCGGTCAAGGCCGGTCCAGCGCCGCCCGGAGCGGGCGATGGTGACGCCGACCTCCAGCAGCTGGCGGCGGTCGTACCAGCTGCGCAGCTTGGGGCCGACCACGGCGGCGCTGGGGGTGGAGTCGGCGACCTGGAGCAGTCGGCGCAGCGCGTCGGTCTGCGGTTCGCAGTCGTCGTGCAGCAGCCAGAGCCACTCGACCGGCTGGGTCTCGCGCGGGCCGCCGCGGCCGAGGTCGTCCTCCTGGGCGAGCGGGTCGCCGAAATCGTCCCAGCCGCCGGTGACCGGGTCGTAGCCGGAGGGGTCGAGCCGGTACGGCAGGTCCTCGGGGCGCAGCGGGGGGCTGTTGAAGACGGCCTCGGCGACGGCCGTGCCGAAGCCGGCCCGGCGGCCGAGGACGAGCGGGCCGCTCTCGGGCAGCCACTCGGCGAGGGTGTCCGCGAGCAGCTGCGGGGAGTTGTCGGTGGATCCGGTGTCGACCGCGAGGACGCGCTGGACCTGACGGTCCTGGCCGAGCAGGCCGGCCAGCGCCTGTGGGAGCCAGCGGGCGCCGTCGTGCGAGACGATCACCGCGGTGACCAGGTGGCGCGGATAGGCGGGCGGCCTGGAAGCGGTGAAGCCGCTCTGGTGGCTGTAGACGGTCATCGAGTGCGCGGGCCCCAGTTCTCGGTGGACACAGCCGGTGAACGGCAACCGGATGGCGCACCACACTAACGGCTCCGGGTGGCCGGTTCGTCCGGGGTGCCGGTGCGGAGACGGTGAAGGAGGGGCCGGGCGGCCGGCGATGCCCAGGCCGTCGGCCGGGAGAGGGGCCGGGAACACGAAAGCGCCCCACCACCGCGGTGAGGCGCCCGTACAGCTGTGCGATTGTCCGTCGTTGGCGACGGGTCAGCGGGGCGGCGCCCCAGTCAGACCGCGCTCTTCTTGAGCCGACGGCGCTCGCGCTCGGAGAGACCGCCCCAGATGCCGAAGCGCTCGTCGTTGGCGAGCGCGTACTCCAGGCATTCCGAACGGACCTCGCAGGCGAGGCAGACCTTCTTGGCCTCGCGGGTCGAGCCGCCCTTCTCGGGGAAGAAGGACTCGGGGTCGGTCTGGGCGCACAACGCGCGCTCCTGCCAACCGAGTTCCTCCTCATCCTCCGCGATGCCGTCCCCGATCAACAGCTCAAAGAGCTCGCTCATGTGGCGCGCCTCCTCTGCCCCTACTTGGCGTCCCCGTGGTTGCCGTTGCCTCGTGCGGCTGACGACACGAGTGAAATTACAGTTGCGTCACTCTGGCCCAGTCAAGCCGAGCTCTGGTATTGAGGCCAGGATTCACTCCCCGGCACCAAGCCGTTACGAATAGTGTACATATTCGGACACATCGGACCTTTTGGCCCAAAGTCCTGAACGATGCCGAACCATCCGCAACCAATCGCCAGGTGACGCACGGTCACCGGCGCGGGCCGGTCATCGGGCTGCCTTCCCGGCGATCTTCCCATCGAAACATAGAGAGTGATGAATCACCCCATCAGGGAAAGATCCGGACCTAATCCACTCGAATGCCGCATCCGTCGGTTTGACACCCGCCCCGCGGATGCGGTCTCCTTTCCCCTATGTCAGAGTTCGCCAGCCCCCGGAGCGGTTCCACGCTCCGCCGTGCCGTGAACTTCTGTTGTCGCCTCTGCTCCTGCTGTATCTAGGCGCCCGCGTCCCACCGCGCGCCGCCACCAGGAAGCACAGAGGCCGCCCGCGATTCCCGTCCCAGGACATCCCGGATCCGGCTGATCCCGACGAACCAGCCGACTCTTCCGAGGACGATCCCGTGCGCATGATCCGCATCCGCAAGCGGAACCGCGACCGCAACAAGCTCGCCCGGCGCGGCCCCGCCACCGTCACCGCCCGCACCGCTGCCACCGCCGGTACCGGCGCCGCCCGCTGGGCCGACGGCCTCAGCGACGTCTCCATCGCCGGTGACCCGCTCGCCTTCCCGCACCTGGCCCGCACCGACCTGCCCGAGCACCCCACCACCGTCGCCGAGTACGCCCGGCTGGTCCGCGAGATCGCCGCCGACCGCGCCCGCTGGGAGCCGCTGGTCCGCTACGACGCGCTGACCCGCTGGTACGCCCGGCTGGAGACCGGCCCCGGCTACGAGGTCTGGCTGCTCAGCTGGCTGCCCGGCCAGAGCAGCGGCTTCCACGACCACGGCGAGTCCTCCGGCGTGATGACCGTCGTCCGGGGCGAGCTCATCGAGCGCTCCCTCACGCACGCCGGCGAGGGCGCCCGCACCCTGCGGCCCGGCGGCCACCGGGTCTTCTCCTCCGGCTACCTGCACGAGGTGGTCAACGGCGCGCTGGAACCCGCCGTCTCCATCCACCTGTACACCCCGGGCCTCACCGAGATGAACCAGTACGGCGCGGCCGCCGTCCCCGAGCAGCACCCGGAGCCGCACCGGCCGGCGCAGGCCGAGACGCACTGAGACGGGGCTGACGGGCAGTCGGGCCGTGGCAGGATGAACCCCATGCGCATCGTGGCACTGGCAGGCGGAATCGGCGGAGCGCGCTTCCTGCGCGGGCTCCTCGCGGCGGTCGGACCGCAGGACGAGATCACCGTCATCGGCAACACCGGCGACGACATCCACCTCTACGGCCTCAAGGTCTGTCCCGACCTCGACACCGTGATGTACACCCTCGGCGGCGGCATCCACGAGGAGCAGGGCTGGGGCCGGACCGACGAAACCTGGTCGATCAAGGCCGAGATGAAGGAGTACGGCGTCGGGCCCGAGTGGTTCGGGCTCGGCGACCGGGACTTCGCCACCCACCTCGTCCGCAGCCAGATGCTCACCGCCGGGTACACCCTCAGCCAGGTCACCGAGGCGCTGTGCGTGCGCTGGAAGCCCGGCGTCCGGCTGCTGCCGATGAGCGACGACCGGGTCGAGACGCACGTGCGGATCACCGACGAGCAGGGCTCCCGGGCGGTCCACTTCCAGGAGTACTGGGTCCGGCTGCACGCCGCCGTGGACGCCGAGGCGATCATCCCGGTCGGCGCGGACACCGCCAAGCCCGCGCCCGGCGTGCTGGAGGCGATCGCCGACGCCGACGTCATCCTCTTCCCGCCGTCCAACCCGGTCGTCTCGATCGGCACCATCCTCGCCGTCCCCGGCATCCGGGAGGCCGTCGCCGCCGCCCCGGCGCCGGTCGTCGGGCTCTCGCCGATCATCGGCGGGGCGCCGGTGCGCGGCATGGCCGACAAGGTGCTCGCCGCGGTCGGCGTCGAGGCGACGGCGGAGGCCGTCGCGCTGAACTACGGCGCGGAGCTCGTCGACGGCTGGCTGGTCGACACCGCCGACGAGGGCGCGGTCGCCGCGGTCGAGGCCGGCGGGATCGCCTGCCGGGCCGTCCCGCTGCTGATGACCGACGTCGAGGCCACCGCCGAGATGGCCCGGGCGGCGCTGGCACTGGCGGAGCAGGTACGGAAGTGACGCTGCACGTCCTGAGGGTCGAGGGGATTCCCGAGGTCGAGGCCGGGGCCGACCTCGGCGCGCTCATCGCCAAGGCCGGCACCTTCCTGGACGGCGACATCCTGCTCGTCACCTCGAAGATCGTCAGCAAGGCCGAGGGCCGGCTGCTGCACGCCGCCGACCGCGAGGCCGCGATCGACGCCGAGACCGTCCGGGTGGTCGCCCGGCGCGGGCCGGCCCGGATCGTGGAGAACCGCAACGGCTTCGTCATGGCCGCCGCCGGCGTCGACGCCTCGAACACCGCCCCCGGCACCGTCCTGCTGCTGCCCGAGGACCCGGACGCCTCGGCCCGCGCGCTGCGGGCCCGGCTGCAGCAGCTCACCGGCCGCCGGCTCGCCGTCGTCGTCACCGACACCTTCGGCCGGCCCTGGCGCAACGGGCTCACCGACGTGGCGATCGGCGCCGCCGGCCTCGCCGTCCTGGAGAACCACCGCGGGCGCACCGACACCCACGGCAACGAGCTGGCGCTGACCGTCACCGCCACCGCCGACGAACTCGCCGCCGCCGCCGACCTGGTGAAGGGCAAGGCCACCGGCGTCCCGGTGGCGGTGGTGCGCGGGCTCGGACACCTCGTCACCCCCGAGGACGGCGAGGGCACCCGGCCGCTGGTCCGGCCCGCCGCGGACGACATGTTCCGGCTCGGCACCTCCGAGGCGCTGCGCCAGGCCGTCACCCTGCGGCGCACCGTCCGCTCGTTCACCGCCGAACCGGTCGACCCGGCAGCCGTCCGCCGCGCGGTCGCGGCCGCCGTCACCGCGCCCGCACCGCACCACACCACGCCGTGGCGGTTCGTCCTGCTGGAGTCGGCCGACACCCGCACCCGGCTGCTCGACGCCATGCTCGCCGCCTGGCAGCGCGACCTGCGCGACCTCGACGGCTGGGACGAGGCGCGGATCGCCCGCCGCACCGCCCGCGGCGACGTCCTGCGCGACGCGCCGTACCTGGTGGTGCCCTGTCTGGTCATGGACGGCTCGCACGACTACCCCGACGCCCGGCGCGCCACCGCCGAGCGGGAGATGTTCACCGTCGCCGCCGGCGCCGCCGTGCAGAACCTGCTGGTCGCCCTCACCGGTGAGGGCTACGGCTCCGCCTGGGTCTCCTCCACCATGTTCTGCCGCGACACCGTCCGCGCCGCCCTGGACCTCCCGGACGGCTGGGACCCGATGGGTGCCGTCGCCGTCGGCCGCCCCGCCGAAGCCCCGCGCGAACGGCCGGCCCGCAGCGCCGACGCCTTCATCGAGGTGCGGTAGTCCTCTGCACCGGAGGCTCAGCGGCGGCGGTGGTCGTTGGGGGCGAGACGGGGGCCGTAGCGGGGGGCGCGGGCGCCGACGGCCAGGAGGAGGCGGCAGACCCGGTAACGGTGCGGGCGGTAGGGCTCCAGCAGGGCGAGCATCTGTGCGTCGTCGCTGCGGGGCCGGCCGGCCAGGGCCCAGCCGACCAGGTTGGGCAGGTGGAAGTCGCCGACCGAGACCGCGTCCGGGTCGCCGTTGCTGCGCTGCAGGGTCTCGGCGGCCGTCCAGACGCCGATGCCCGGGACGGTGGTCAGCCGGGCGAAGGCCTCCTCGTGGCCCATCGCGGAGGCCTCCTCCAGCCGAGGCGCCAGCCGGACGGCGCGCATCACGGTCGCCGAGCGCTTCGGGTCCACGCCCGCCCGGTGCCACTCCCAGCTCGGTATCCCCGCCCACTCCCGGGCCGAGGGCGCCACCCGCATGCCCTCGGCCGGGCCCGGCGCCGGGCTGCCGAAGTCCCGGAGCAGGGTGCGCCAGGCCCGGTAGGCCTCGTCGGTGGTGACCTTCTGCTCCAGGATCGCCGGGACGAGCGACTCCAGCACCAGGCCGGTCCGGGTCAGCCGCACCGCCGCGGTACGGCGCTGGGCGTCGCGCAGCGGGCCGGGCGGCAGCACCAGCGCCTCCGGCTCGTCCTCGGCGCCCAGCAGTGCGGGCAGCCGGTCCAGCAGCCAGTCCGCGCCCGGGCCCCAGGCCGTCGCCTCGATCTCGCCCGCGCCCGGGTGCGGCAGCACCCGCAGGGTGCCGATGCCCGCCGGGGTGCGGGAGGCCCGCCAGACCGCGCCGTCACCGGTGGTGCGGTACGCCGGGTCGGCGGGACCGCGGCGCAGCGGCAGCAGGGTCCGGGCAGTGTCCAGCGGGAAGCCCGGCCGCCAGCGCCGTACCGACTCGCCGCCCGTCACCGCTGTCGCCTCCTGTGCCTGCCGGGCGGCCCGTGCCCGCCCGGGATAGGAACGATACGCGGCTGCCGGAGCTGCCCTCCGGGGACGGGGCGGGGAACGAGGGCACCCCCGGGGCCGGACCGGACGGTCCGGCCCCGGGGGTGCCGACGGGGCTCAGCGGCCCTGGAGGTGGGAGGCCCAGGAGCGGATGTCGCCGAGCCGGGCGTAGAGGCCGTCGCCGGGGCACTCGGTGGCGAAGGCGTCCCGGTGGCCGGAGATGGTGTCGAAGGAGACGACGGTGCCCTTGGGGTAGCGGCTCTGCGAGGAGCCGGAGGTCAGGTCGGTCCGGCCGCCCGCGTCCTGGCCGGTCAGGCCGAGCTTCCAGGCCGCGATCTTGCTGACACCGTCCACCAGCTCCTGCGGCGGGCCGTTCGTGGTGAAGGTGCCGAGCGCGGCGACGCCGGTCGAGTCGGTGTTGAAGCCGAGGGTGTGCGCGCCGAGGACGGGCTGCGCGACACCGCCGGCCCGGCCCTCGTAGATGGTGCCGCAGCGGTCGACCAGGAAGTTGTAGCCGATGTCCCGCCAGCCGTTGCTCTGGACGTGGTACTGGTAGATCGCGCGGATCATCTGCGGCGCGTCACTGCAGGCGTAGTCGGTGGCGGTGTCGGTGTGGTGGACGAACACCGCCTTGACCGTCCCGGTGTAGACGAAGCCCGGGTCGCGCAGCGATTCGTCGGCACCCCAGCCCGCCCGGGTGACGATGCCCGGGCGCGGGGCCTCGTGGTCCTGCGGCGCCCGGCCGGTCGCGGCCTCGCCCGGGAGGGTGCGCGGGGCGGACTGCGGGGCGCCCTTGCCCGGGTCGACCAGTTCGGCACGCAGCCCGGAGGGCAGCCCGCGCGGCCCGGGGGTGACCTCGATGGCCACGCCGTCGCTGGGGCCGGTCCACAGCGGCGCCGTGGAGCCGCGGATGCCGGCCCGGCCGTCCCGCTCGTCGGGGGCGTCCTCGCCCTCGACGGCGAGCCCTCGCCACTCGGTCCAGGCGCCGGTGGAGACGCGGTGGGTGCGGACCCGGACCGAGGCGCCGTCGAGGGACTGCCGGGGGTCGTCCCAGCTCACCCCGATGAGCGAGAAGGGCGCGGTGGCGCGTTGTGTGACGCGGTGTTCGGCGGTGGTCAGCGACAGGCTCGTGACGGTGCCGCCACCGGCGGAGGTCCGTTCGACCGGCACCGGGGTGGCGACGGCGGAGACGGCGGTCGACGGGAACAACAGGACGGCGACGCAGCTCGTGGCCGCGCCGGCAAGAAGTGAGATACGCATAAAACGGATATTGACGACAAATCACTGATGCCGCCACGTCGGTCTGCGCCACTCGCGCGTGCCTCCGGCCACCCCTCCCGGCCTCCCACTCGAAGGCCGTAGGCTGGGGCGCACCATGACTGCGCCTTTCGCTGCCGATGCCCGCACCCCCGTCGAGCTGCTGCACGCATTCCTGCGCGGCGGCACCCCTTCGGTCGATCCCGCGGCCCCGCTGGTCACCTTCTACGACGACGCCACCGGCGAACGGGTGGAGCTGTCCGCCCGGACCTTCGACAACTGGGTGGCCAAGACCGCCAACCTCCTGCAGGACGAGCTGAACGCCGGCCCGGACGACCGGGCGGCCCTGCTGCTGCCCGCCCACTGGCAGAGCGCCGTCTGGCTGCTCGCCTGCTGGTCGGTCGGGGTGACGGCGGTGCCGGCCGGAGACCCTGCCGACGCCGACCTGGTGGTCAGCGGCCCGGACGGCCTGGAGGCCGCGCAGGCCTGCGACGGCGAGCGGGTCGCGCTCGCCCTGCGCCCGCTCGGCGGCCGCTTCCCGCAGCGCCCGGACGGCTTCCTCGACTACGCCGCCGAGGTGCCCGGCCAGGGCGACCGCTTCGCGCCGTACTCCCCCGTCGCCCCGGACGGGCAGGCGCTGGAGACCTCGGTGGACGGGCTGCCGCTGAAGCTGACGGGCGAACAGACCGTCGCGCTGGCCCGGGAGGGGGCGGCCCGCCTCGGGCTGAAGCCCGGCGACCGGGTGCTGTCCACCCTCTCCTTCGACGACTGGACGGGCCTGGAGGCCGGTCTGCTGGCGCCGCTGGCGGCCGGCGCCTCGGTGGTGCTGTGCCGCAACTCGCAGGGGCTGGACGCCGCGCAGTGGGAGAAGCGGATCGAATCCGAACGGGTGACACTGCGCCTCGGGTAACCCCCGGCCCGGGCCCGGCGGGTAGGGATCGCTGCCATGGCCGAGGACGACACCGAGCACCCCCCGACCGCCCCTCCCCCGCCGGACGACGCTCCGGCGAACGACCCCCCGACGAACCGTCCCCCGCCGGACGATCCTCCGGGCGGGACCGGACGCCCGCGCAGGCGCCGGCGGTGGCTGATGGTCACCGCCGGCGTCGTCGCGTTCCTGCTGGTCGCCGGCGGGGTGCTGCTCTGGATCGCCTACCGCAAGCTGGACGGCAACATCCGGACCGACTCGGCCACCGACCGGCTGCTCGCCAAGCTGGAGGCCGAGCGGCCCAGCCGCACCGCCGGCGCGCAGGGCGCCGAGAACATCCTGCTGATCGGCAGCGACGACCGCTCCGGCGCGAACGGCTCCTACGGCGGCGAGTCCGGCACCCAGCGCTCGGACACCACGATCCTGCTGCACCTGTCGGCCGACCGGAAGCACGCGACGGCGGTCTCCGTCCCGCGCGACGTCATGGTCTCCGTCCCCGCCTGCGAGAAGCCGGACGGCACCCGCAGCAAGCCGGGGCTGATGCAGTTCAACTGGGCCTTCGAGACCGGCGGCCCGGCCTGCTCGATCCGCACCGTGGAGCAGCTGAGCGGGATCCGGATCGACCACTACGTGATCCTCGACTTCAGCGGCTTCAAGACGATGGTGGACGCGATCGGCGGGGTCGAGGTGTGCGTGCCGCAGCCGATCCACGACAAGGACGCCAAGCTCGACCTGCCCGCCGGCCGGCAGACCCTGCACGGCGAGCAGGCGCTCGGCTACGTCCGGGCCCGGGAGAGCCTGGGCGACGGCAGCGACACCCAGCGGGTGGGCCGTCAGCAGCAGTTCCTGGCCGCGCTGGTCCGCAAGGTGGAGTCGCAGGGGGTGCTGCTGAACCCGGCGCGGCTGTGGCCGGTGCTGGACGCGGCGACCTCCTCGGTCCGGGCCGACGGCGGGCTGTCCTCTCTCGGCGCGCTGTACGACCTCACCCAGGACCTGCGGGGCATCCCCAGCTCCGACGTGGTCCTCCTGACCGTGCCGCGCCGCCCGTACCGCTACGACTCGGACCGGGACGAGTTCGTGCAGCCGCAGACCACCCAGCTGTTCACGGCGCTGCGGGACGACCGGCCGGTCGCGGTCCGCCCGCCCGGGTCGACGCCCTCGCCGAGTGCGGGCCCGGACACGGGGCAGGGCACCGATCCGAGCCCGGGCGCCGGCTCGGCCGAGGCGGCGTTCGCGCGGGCGACGGCGACGGCGTCACCCTCGGCGGGCGTCTCTCCCACCTTCGAGGGACGCACCGCCGACGTGGACGCCTGCGTGCAGCACTGAGGAATCGCACCGGCCGGCCTCCGGTCGCACCGCAGGTCGGGAGCGGGCTCTCCGGGAATTACCCACTGCTGAACGGATTTTGCCTGCGCATTGTTCAAACATGATGCAAGTCACAGCCGGAACGATTCCCCCATTCGGCTCGTCTACTGTGTCCGGATCGGCTCGTCAGAACGGGCGGGCCGGAGCCGTGACCGGTCGAAGCTAGGGAGCCCCGTGCACGAGGAACAGCCGGAAACCGGCCGGTACCGCGTGGACCCGACTCCGGATGTCCCCCGGCAGCGCCGCCGTCGGGCCGCCGAGGCGCCCGCGGCACCGGCAGCCGCATCGGCGGCGGCCGGGGAGGGCCGCCGGGACAACCGGCGGCGGGCGGCCGCCGTCGCCAAGCGCAACCGGCGCCGACGGGTGCTCAAGTGGACGGCCGGGACGGGCGCCCTGGTCATGGTCGCGGGCTGCGGCGGGGCGTACTACCTGTACAAGCACTTCAACGACAACCTGACCTCGGTCAAGGTGCAGCTGGGCGACGAGGCGGAGCGCCCCAAGGCCGCCGGGGACGCGCTGAACGTCCTGGTGATCGGCACCGACAGCCGGGAGGGCCTGGGGCGCGAGTACGGCGACGAGGGCAGCACCGGGCACGCCGACACGACGCTGCTGTTCCACATCGCCAAGGACCGCTCCAACGCGACGGTGGTCAGCTTCCCGCGCGACCTGATGGTGCCGATACCGGAGTGCCAGAGCGCCAAGGGCAAGAAGGTCCCGGGCTCGGCGCGGGACATGTTCAACAACAGCCTCGGCCAGGAGGGGCGGGACGCGGGCTGCACCTGGAAGACCGTCGAGAAGCTCACCGGGATCCGGGTCGACCACTTCGTGCAGGTCAACTTCGAGGCGGTGAAGACGCTCTCCACCGCGGTCGGCGGGGTCGAGGTCTGCGCCGCCAAGGACATCAACGACTCGGGCTCCCACCTCAAGATGACCAAGGGCCGGCACGTGGTCCAGGGCGAGGAGGCGCTGGCCTTCGTCCGCACCCGGCACGCCGTCGGCTTCGGCGGCGACCTCTCCCGGATCCCGCTGCAGCAGCAGTTCATCAGCTCGATGATCCGCAAGATCAAGAGCGACGACACCCTGACCAGCCCGACCAAGCTCTACAAGCTCGCGGACGCCGCCACCAAGGCGCTCACCGTGGACTCCGGCATCGGCAGCGTGGACAAGCTCAAGGACCTCGCGCTGGACATCAGCAAGGTGGACACCAAGAACATCACCTTCGCCACCGTGCCCGTCGTGGAAGACCCCGCGGACAAGGACCGGGTGATCTTCAAGCAGCCGGACGCCCAGCAGGTGTTCGCGATGATCGCGGGCGACCGCTCGCTGACCGAGACGGCCGCGCCGCCGCCCGCCGAGACCGGCGCCCCGGCTGCCACGGGTGCACCCGCCGCACCGGCGGCTCCGGCTGCCACCACCCCGGCGGTGGACCCCAAGGCCGTCCAGGTGACGGTGCGCAACGGCAGCGGCAAGCGCGGACAGTCCGGGCCGACCGTGGACAAGCTCAAGGCGAAGGGCTTCGCCCTGGCCGCCGTCGGCAGCGACGCGCCGGTGGCCGCGGGCACCACGGTCTCCTACCCGGTCGGCCAGGAGGCCGCCGCCACCGCCCTGGCCACCGCCCTCGGGCTGCCGGGCGAGGCCGTCCGGCCGGCCGCGAAGTCGGACCCGAAGGGCGGGCTGCTGCTGGTGCTCGGCAAGGACGTGCTGGCCGCGCCCGGTGCGCCGGCGGCGGTGCCGACCGCGGCGCCGGAGGACCTGCAGCGGGTGCAGGCGGACGACGTGGACGTCTGCGCCAAGTAGCGGCGCCACCGGCCCTGCAGCCGTACGAGGGCGCCGGCCGCGGCCGGAGGGCCCGGCGGCCGGCCGTCGCCCTCCGCTCAGCCGGCCTTGGAGAGCATGTCCTTCGAGGACGGGCCGACGCTGCCGATCACCCGGCGCGCCAGCGAGCGCGGTGAGGTGAGGAAGCCGAAGCCCCAGCTGAGGTGCATGGTCGCGAACGCGACCGGCAGCAGCGCCCGCGACTTGAACGACAGGCCGCGGCCCTCGACCGCGGCACCGCCGACGATGCCCAGCAGGTAGGCGCCGGGCACCGCGAGGAACGCCGGGTGGACGGCCACGCCGAGCACCAGACCGAGGGTGAACGCCACCAGCGCGGCCGGCGGGGCGAGGTAGCGCAGGTTGACCGAGCCGCGGTGGTAGCGGGTGACGACCCGGCGCCAGCGGCCGTAGTCCTTGTACTGCTTGGCCAGCGCCCGCACCGAGGGCCGGGGCCGGTAGGTCACCTTGAGCTGCGGGGTGAACCAGACCAGGCCGCCGTGCTGGCGGATCCGGTAGTTCAGCTCCCAGTCCTGGGCACGGATGAACTCCTCGTTGTAGCCGCCGAGCCGCTCCAGCACCTCGCGCCGGAACACCCCGAGGTAGACGGTGTCCGCCGGGCCGGCCAGTCCGCCGGTGTGGAAGGCCGCGTTGCCGACGCCGATCTTGGAGGTCATCGCGGCGGCGACCGCGTTCTCCCACTCGGTCTCGCCCTCGGCGTGCATGATGCCGCCGACGTTGGCCGCCTCCATCTCGCCGAGCAGCCGGACCGCGGTGGTGATGTAGCCGGGGGTGAGCAGGCCGTGGCCGTCCACGCGCACCACTATCGGGTGTCTGGAGCCCCGGATCGCGGCGTTCAGCCCGGCGGGCGTCCGCCCGGTGGGGTTCTCCACCGTCCGCACCCGCGGGTCCTCGGCCACCAGCTCGGCCGCGATCTCGTCGGTGCGGTCGGTCGAGGGGCCGAGGGCGATCACCACTTCCATCGGCCCGGGGTACTCCTGATCCAGGATGCGCCGGACCGCCGTGCGCAGGTGACGTTCCTCGTTGAGCACCGGCATGATCACGGAAACAGCCGGCAGCTCCTCAGCAGCCTTGGTGTTCATCGGGGCCAACCGTACCGGTGAGGACGGGCCCCCGTCTTGTCCCGGTCTGGGCGCCTGCGCGCACCTCGCGGCGCGGCACCGGCACTGTGATCAAGGACACCGTACTCCGCCGGTGGCGAGGGCCCGAATCGGGGTGGATCCGGTGCGGATCCGGGGTGGATTCAGAGTGCGTAGTGGGCCACGGTGAACACGGCGTAGCCGATCAGTGCGAGCCGGTTCACCAGGTGCTGCGGGCCGCCCAGCCGGTCCGGGAGGGTTCGGTCGGGGCGCAGGTCGGGGCGGTGGGCGGCGGTGGCGACCGTCCGGGCCAGCGCCA
Organism: Streptomyces sp. 1114.5; assembly: GCF_003635085.1. Taxonomy (NCBI): domain Bacteria; kingdom Bacillati; phylum Actinomycetota; class Actinomycetes; order Kitasatosporales; family Streptomycetaceae; genus Streptomyces; species Streptomyces sp. 1114.5. The sequence goes on along the minus strand of NZ_RBXE01000001.1, from coordinate 2,240,850 downwards.
CCGGGTCGTACCGGTCGCCGAAGCGGCCGGCCAGCCAGACCGCCGGGCGGCTGGCGAAGGAGTACTCCCGGCCGCTGCGCAGCCGGATGGTGAGCAGCTCGCGGTGCACCGCTGCCGCGCTGATCTCGGCCCACCGGAAGCTGCGGGTGCGCAGCGCGGTGGCCACCCGCAGGCCGTTGCGGTCGGCCACGATCTGCCAGGACAGCGTGTGGGCGCAGGCGAGGATCGCCATCGAGCCGATCCAGAGCGGGCGCAGCAGCCCCTCCCACCAGCCGTCGTCGCCGAGCAGGACGACGGCGGTGCCGACCAGCAGCGCCGCCAGCGGCCCGGCCGCCACCCGCAGCGGCGTCGGCATCTCCCAGCGGCGGGCGGCCACCGGCTCGGTGTCCGGCCCGGCCTCGGGGGCGGCGGCCACCGTCTCGGCGGTCAGTGCGGCGACGGCGAGTTCGCGCTCGCGGTAGCGCTGGGTGCGCCGGCCGAGCCGCGGGGCCCGGGCGGCGGGGGCGACCACGGCCGCCACCCAGTCCGGGTCGCCGTCCAACAGGCCGGGGCGGACGAGGAGTTGGCGGTCGTGGCCGTCGGGGCCGCGGTACAGCACGGCGGGCACGCTGCGGCCGGCGCGGGCCAGCCGGGCGGCGGCCTGGTCGGGGCCGGTGCGGTCGAGGGGCTTCTCGTACGCGCCCTGGTAGTCCTCGTACTCCTCCGCGTAGTCCTCGTGCTCGTCGTGCTCGTCGTGCTCGTCGTACTCGTCGTGCTCGTCGTGGTGGAGCGCCGGTCCGGGGAGGCGGGTGGGCGGCCGGCCGACGTCCAGGGGCTCGGGCACCCAGCCCGGGCCTGCGCCGCCCGGGCCGCCGTCGCGGGCCCAGCGGTAGCGGTCGTGCTCGACCAGGCGCCAGAGCCCGGGGCCGTCCGGCGGGCCGTCCAGCGGCTGGACCAGCAGGTCCCCGCGGATGTCGGCGCGGACCCGGACGGCGAGCGCGGGGGCGTGGCCTTCGAAGGCGGGCCGGGTGCGGCGGGCGCTCGCGGTGGCGGCCGAGCCGAGCAGGATCAGGCCGAGCAGGGCGATCAGGCCGCCGGCGGTCAGCTGGCCGGAGACGTCGTACTCGTCGCCCAGGGCGTGCACGGAGTCGCCGTCGACCAGCAGCGGGACGGGCTCGCCGGGCTGGGGGCGCCGCTGCCACCAGAGGTCCAGGGCGGCGGTGCGCTCGGGGCCGCCGCCGGGCGGCGGGAAGCGGACGGTCAGCACGCCGTCCTGGTCGCTCGCGCCGGCGGTGCCGGTGACCCGGGTGGCCTGCTCGGCGGCGGCGTCCGCCTGGGCCTGCGCCCAGAGCCCGTACAGCGGGACGGCCACGGCGGCGACGAGCAGCAGGGCGCCGAGGGTGCGGCGCAGGACGGGCGGGCCGTCGCGGTGGACGGGCGAGGGCGCTCCGGCGGCCGTCCACGGGAAGGGGACGGGCGGGGCCATCAGCTCGTCCAGCTGCTGGCGGGCCCGGCGCCGACCGGCCTCGGCGGCCAGCAGGACGGCGGTGAGCAGCAGCTGGAGCAGCACGGCCGACCAGCGGGCGAGCGGGGTGACCAGGCCCTGCGGGAGGTACCAGAGCAGCACCAGGACGACGGGCGGCACCAGCGCCCGGACCCGTACCTTGGCGGCCAGCAGGACGATCTCGGCCAGCACCGACCAGGCGGCCAGGGCCGAGCCCCAGGTGTCCCGGCAGATGGCCTGGGCGCTGCACCGGCCGGTGTCGGGCTCCACGGCGGTGGCCAGGACCACGAACGCGACCGGTGCCAGCGCGAGCCAGCGGCTGTCCAGCCGCCAGGCCGTACGGGCGGTGCGCCAGCGGATGGCGGCCGCGGCGGTGAGGGGCGCGGCGCTGGGCAACGGCGGGGCGTCCGAGGGGAACATCGGACGATCATCTCAGCCCTCCTGGGGCTGAAACCGAGCCAGGGGCCGGGTGCTGTGCGCACCCGGCCCCCGCATCCGTTCCGCCGTCCTTCCGCGTCCTTTCGCGTCCTTCCGCCGTCCGACGCCCCCCGGCGCCGGTCAGTCCGTCGCGATGGCCGCGAGGACGTTCATCCGTCCGGCCCGGAAGGCCGGGACGAGGGCGGCGACCAGGCCGATCGCCACCGAGGAGACCAGGGTGATCGCGATCGTGGTGGTCGGGACGGAGAGCGTCCCGAGGCCCTGGTCCCGCAGGACCCGCTGCGCGGTGACGCCCCAGGCCAGGCCCAGCCCGGTGCCGAGGACGGCGCCGAACACCGCGATCACCACCGACTCCAGCCGGATCATCCGGCGCAGCTGGCGGCGGGAGAGCCCGATCGCCCGCAGCAGGCCGATCTCCCGGGTCCGCTCGACCACCGACAGCGCCAGGGTGTTGACCACGCCGAGCACGGCGACGGTGATGGAGAGGCCGACCAGCCCGTAGATCAGGTAGAGCAGGGTGTTGACCTGGGACTGCACCAGCTCCTTGTAGCCCGCCTGGTCCTTGACCGACAGCTGCGGGTACTCCTTGAGCGCGTCCTCCAGGGCGGTCAGCGTCTTGCCGGCGTCGGCGCCGGAGGAGGCCTTGGCGAAGAAGGTCCGGGGTTCCGGCACCTCGGCGGCCGGTACGGCCTTGGCCATGGTGGCGACGTCGACGAAGGAGGCGTCCCCGTAGAGCGAGCTCTTCGCGAACACGACCCCGACCTGCAGCACCTGGGTGCGGCCCTTGAGGTAGGTGACGGTGACGCTGTCGCCGACCTTCAGGTTGTGGTCCTTGGCGAAGTTCTCGCCGATGCCCAGCGAGCCGCTTCCGATCGAGTCGACCGCGCCGGAGGCGACCGGGAGGCGGAAGTCCGTGCCGAAGAAGGTCGGCGGCACGGCGGCCAGGCCGGTCCGCCCGGTCCGGCCGTCCGACAGCTGGACCTTGGCGTCGAAGTCCCTCTCGGCGGTGACGTGGTCGACCCCCGGGGTCCTGCGGACCGCGTCCAGCATCTCGGCGGTGACCGCGGTACGACCGCCGCTGATGATGTAGTCCACGCCCACCGACCGGTCGATCTGCTCACTGGCCGAGGTGACCGCCGAGGAGCTGAACACCGAGGAGGCGATCACCAGCGCCAGGCCGATCATCAGCGCGGCGGCGGTGGCGCCGGTGCGGCGCGGGTTGCGCATCGCGTTGCGCTGGGCGAGCTTGCCGGACGGGCCGAACAGGGCCGGCAGCAGCGCGCCGAGCACCCGGATGACCGCGGTGGCCAGCAGCGGGCCGAGCACCACGAAGCCGATCAGGGTGAGCAGCACGCCCAGGCCGAGGTACTGGCCGCCGGTGGCCGCCTTCTCCGCCTTCGCGGCGAGCACCAGCAGACCGCCGCCGCCCGCCGTCAGGACCAGCCCGAGGACCGTACGGACCACGTTGGCGCGGGCCTCGGCCGGGGTGCCGTGGTCGCGCAGGGCGGCCATCGGCGCGATCCGGCTCGCCCGGCGGGCCGGGATCCAGGCCGCCACGACGGTGATCAGGATGCCCACCGCGTACCCGGTGACGAACACGTCGGGCCCGATCTGCAGGTCGCTCGCCCGCAGGTCCATGCCGATCGCGTTCATCAGCGCGATCAGGCCGACCGCGATGCCCAGGCCCGCCGCGATCCCGAGGGTCGAACCGAGCACGCCCAGGATCAGCGCCTCGACCAGCACCGAGCGGTTGACCTGCCGGCGGCTGCCGCCGATGGCGCGCAGCAGGCCGATCTCCCGGGTGCGCTGGGCGACCAGCATCGAGAAGGTGTTGATGATCAGGAAGCCGCCGACGATCAGCGAGACGCCGGCGAAGCCGAGCATCGCGTACTTCATGAATTCCAGGCCGCTGCCGACGCTCTTGTTGTTCTCGTCCTTCTGCTCGGCCGCGGTCTTGACCTGGTAGCCGCCACCGACCTTGGCCAGGGCGTCGGCCTTGAGGCTGTCGTCGCTGCGGCTGCCGTCGCCGAAGGCCTCGATCGAGGTGAACGCCGGCTCGCCGAGCAGCACCTGCTGCGAGGTCGCGGTGTCCAGGAAGGCCAGTGCCGCGCCCGGGTTGGTGGTGGTGAAGGTGGCGATGCCCGCGATGGTGAACTCGTGCTTTCCGCCGGCGTTGTCGACCCGCAGCTTGTCGCCGAGGCCGAGCTTGGCCTTCTTCGCGGTGTCGGCGTCCAGCACCAGCTCGCCCGCGCCCTGCGGCGCGTGGCCGGAGGTGATGGTGACCGGGTTGCGCGGGGTGTCGGTCCAGTTGCCGACCAGGGTGGGCGCGCCGCTGGTCGGACCGACCAGCTTGTTGGTGGCCGGGTTGACCAGGGTCGCGTTGTGGACCATGACCTGGCCGACGGCGGTCTTGATCCCGGGCACCGCGGCGACCTGCCCGGCGAGCGCAGCCGGGACGGTGGCCGGCTTGTCCGCGAACTGCGGGTCCTCGTCGTCGGCCGGCTTGGGCGGCTGGACCGAGACGTCGGAGGCGGTGGCGGCGAAGAGCTTGTCGAAGGTGCTGGTGGCGGTGTTGGAGAACACCAGGGTGCCGGAGACGAAGGCCACCGACAGCACGACGGCGATGAGCGAGAGCACCATCCGGCCCTTGTGGGCGAGGAAGCTCCGCAGTGAGGTCTTGAGCAGCATGGTCGAGTCGTCCCGCCGATCAGCTGGTGCGCTTGCCGTCGAAACGGCGCATGCGTTCGAGGACGGAGTCGGCGGTGGGCGCGTGCATCTCGTCGACGATCACGCCGTCGGCGAGGAAGAGCACGCGGTCCGCGTAGCCGGCGGCGACCGGGTCGTGGGTGACCATCACCATGGTCTGGCCCAGCTCGTCCACCGAGCGGCGCAGGAAGGTCAGCACCTCGGCGCCGGCCCGGGAGTCCAGGTTCCCGGTGGGCTCGTCGCCGAAGATGATCTCGGGGCGGGCGGCCAGCGCCCGGGCCACCGCGACGCGCTGCTGCTGGCCGCCGGAGAGCTGGGTCGGGCGGTGCTTGAGCCGGTCGGCCAGGCCGACGGTCTCCACCACCTGGTCCAGCCAGGCCCGGTCGGGCTTGCGGCCCGCGATGTCCATCGGGAGCGTGATGTTCTCCAGCGCATTCAGGGTCGGCAGCAGGTTGAACGCCTGGAAGATGAAGCCGATCTTGTCCCGGCGCAGTCTGGTGAGCTGCTTGTCCTTGAGGCCGGTGATCTCGGTGTCGCCGATCCAGATCCGGCCGCCGCTGACCGTGTCGAGCCCGGCCAGGCAGTGCATCAGGGTGGACTTGCCGGAGCCCGAGGGGCCCATGATCGCGGTGAACCGGCCGCGCTGGATGTCGACGTCGACCGCGTCGAGCGCGGTGACCCTGGTCTCGCCCGACCCGTACGCCTTGGTGACCTGACGGGCCGACGCTGCGACGGCGGAGGCTCCGCCCGGAAGCTGGGGGTCGTACACGGCTGCTGCCGTCGTCACTGGACTCTCCTAAAGGAAGATGCGCACACCCGTTGGTCCCCAGCCTCGCGGGCCCGACCGCCTCGCGACATGGCGCTGGCAGGAGTCCTCGACCGGGAGTCAGCCCCACCCTCCCGGTGGGCCTGGCCACCGGACCCGATCGAGTCGGGCCGCTTCCTGGCGGGTGGGGATGTGTGAACCACGTTAGGAGTGGACGGCGGACGGCTCGTCATCCGCCGGAATGAAGCCCTTCAACCAAGGTTCTACGGGACGCGGCGCGTCTCCCCCTAGGGGTCGCCCCGGCCCGTCTCGGGGACGCCCCGTACGGGCCGCGGCCACCGGTCCTCAGCCGGTCAGCACCGGTGCGGCCAGCCGCTCCAGGGCCGTGGCGAAGCCCGCCACCACCGGGGCCAGCAGGGTCTCGGTCTCACGCTCCAGCAGGGTCGTGCCGTCCTCCCTGGCGGTGACGTGGCGGTCGAGCACGAACCAGCCCTGGGTGATGTGGCCGGCGCCCATCGAGCTGAGCACCGGGCGCAGTGCGTAGTCCACCGCGAGGACGTGCGCGGCCGAGCCGCCGGTGGCCAGCGGCAGCACGGCCTTGCCGGTGAGCGCGTACTGCGGGAGCACGTCCAGCAGGGCCTTCAGCAGGCCCGAGTAGGCGGCCTTGTAGACGGGGGTGCCGATGACGATGCCGTCGGCGCGGGCGAACAGGTCGGTGACGGCGACGATCTCGGGGTGGTCGAAGTCGCCCGACAGCAGCGCGTGCGCGGGCAGGCTGCGGGCCTCGAAGGGGATGACGCGGTGGCCGCGCTGCACCAGCTGCGCGTCGACGTGGCGCAGCAGGCGGGTGGTGCGGGAGGTGGCGGACGGGGAGCCGGAAACGGACAGGACGACGGCCATGGGTTCACCTCTGGCTGGAAGCGGGCGGCGCTGCGCAGCGGGGGAAGGCGCTGCGGTGGGGGCTACCGGTGTGGGGTCCGGTACCGGGGGCGCTGCGTCCGCGGGCGTACGGGCGTACGGGCGTACGGGCAGCTACGGGCGTACGGGGGCCTGCGGACGGGCGGGGACTTCGACGGGGCGCTGCGTCAGCCGCGACAGAGCGAACAGGCCACACCGCGCCGCAGGTCGACGTGCCGCCGACGCGTGAGTGCCCAACGCTGATCCATGTCCGGAATGCAAACACGCGCTCTTCGGGCCGGTCAAGAAACGTTTCAGCCGCTGGAACGCCCGGTGTCCGGACGTTGCGGCGGAACGATCCGGGGCGTGCATCAAAACTGCTACAAGAGGCCTGGTGGCACCCCCGGGGGGAGTCAGCGCCACCGGGGTCGGGCATCCTCGACGGCATGAACACGTGGCAGGAGGGCCGCCCGGGGGGCGGCGGGAACCCGTACGGCGGCAACGGCGGAGGCAGCGGGAACCCGTACGGCGGCGCGGGCGGAGGCGGCGCGGCGGGCGAGCCGCCGCTGCCGGCCTCCCTGAACCCGCGCGGGCCGGGGGCACCCACGCCACGGCACCCGGGGCAGCCCGGACAGCCGGGACAGCCGGGGCCGTCGCGGCTCGGCGGTGTTCCGCCGCAGGGGGCCGGCGCTCCCGGCGTCCGCCCCGGCGGCCCGAGCGGCCCCGGCCGTCCGGGCGGGCCCGGTGGCCCCGGTGGCCCCGGTGGCCCGGGCCGGCCCGGCGGTGCCCGGCCGGCCGGTGCGCAGGCCCGGCGCTGGCCGCGGCGGCGGATCGTCAAGTGGTCCGTCTTCGGCCTGCTGATCGCCGTCATGGTGACCGCCGTCTCCACCTGGTTCTGGGCGGACTCCAAGCTCAACCACGAGAACGTGCTCGCCGACTACCCCGGCCGCCCGGCCGCGGGCAAGGGCACCAACTGGCTGATCGTCGGCTCCGACAGCCGCCAGGGCCTCACCGACTCCGAGCAGGACGACCTGCACACCGGGCACGACACCGAGGGCAAGCGCAGCGACTCGATGATGATCCTGCACGTCGGGGACAACGGGAACACCCTGATGAGCATCCCGCGCGACTCCTGGGTGCCCATCCCCGAGCACCCGGGCGGCAACGGCAAGCCGGTCAAGGCCACCACCGCGAAGATCAACTCCGCCTTCGGCACCGGCGGCGGCCGCCTGCTCGTCCAGACCGTCGAGCAGAGCACCGGCATCCGCATCGACCACTACGCCGAGATCGGCTTCGCCGGTTTCGTCGGCATCGTCGACTCCATCGGCGGCGTCGAGATGCACATCGACCAGGACGTCAAGGACAAGGACTCCGGCCTCGACCTCAAGGCCGGCGACCAGACCCTCACCGGCAAGCAGGCCCTGGCCTTCGTCCGCCAGCGCCACCAGATGGCCGACCAGGACCTCGGCCGGATGCGCAACCAGCAGAAGTTCCTCGGCGCCCTCGCCCACCAGGCCGCTTCCCCGGGCAACCTGGTCGACCCGTTCACCTTCTACCCGCTGGTCGACTCGGCGCTCGGCACCCTGATCGTGGACGAGGACTGCGGGCTGACCGACCTCGGCTCGCTCTTCCTCGCCATGAAGGACGTCAACGGCGGCAGCGGCAAGACGCTGACCGTGCCGATCGGCAACCCGGACTTCCGGACCAAGACCGGCGAGTCCGCCGTGCTGTGGGACGCCAACAAGTCCAAGCAGGTCTTCGACGCCTTCAAGAACGACACCGCCGTCCCCGACGTCAAGTGACCGAAGGGCGCCCGCCGCGAGCGGTCGTGACTTCACGTGACCACGGCGACACAATGGGTGGATGTCCCTCGTCACCGCACTGATCTACCGCCGCCGCCACCGCCTCCTGGGCCGCCTGGTGCAGGAGGCGCTCGCGTGCTACGGGATGGAGGTGCCGGCCGCCTGCGAGATCGGGCCCGGCCTCACCGTCTTCCACCGCGGCTTCGGCACCGTCCTGCACCCGTACACCACGCTCGGCGCCGACGTGACGCTCTACAACGGCGTGACCATCGGCCGGGCCGACCCGTGGGTGCCGCAGGAGCGGAGCGCGATGCGGCGGGTGGTGGTCGAGGACGGCGCGGTGCTGTGCGCGGGCGCCAAGGTGGTGTGCAAGGACGGCGTGCTGACCGTCGGCGCCGGCACCATCGTGGGCGCCAACGCCGTCCTCACCCGCTCGACCGGGCCCGGCGAGATCTGGGCCGGTGTGCCCGCACGCAAGGTGGGTGTACGGGAAGGGAGTCGGGGCATCCCCCGGCCGGGCGAACCGGCTTCCGGCCCGGACACGTCCTACCCCGCCTCGGCCTGACCGGCCGACGGCAGCAGGCCGTTGCCGCACTCCGGGAAGCGGACCAGCCACTCCCCCTCGCCGCCCTCGGACTCGGTCGCACCCGAGTAGCCGTAGTGGATCGGCTGCCGCTCGTCGCCCAGCCAGCGGGCGTGCGCCAACTGCACCGACAGCGCGACCGGGTGGCCCGGGACGGCCGGGGCGTGCGCGGCCGTCCGGCGGCCCCGGGCGGCCCGGCCCGGCGGGGCGGCCTGCTCCAGCACCAGCTCGTGCTCGGTCTCGCCGGGCCGGAAGGTCACCACCGTCTCGGTGCCGGGGCGACGCGGGAAGGTGCCGGTGCCGTCCCCCCAGTAGGCGGCGACCGTCACCGCGAGCGTGCCGTCCGGACTGCCGGTGCCCGGCCGGACGTACTCCTCCTCGGGGACCCAGCGCGCATGGTGGCGGACCTCCTCCCCGTCCCACCGCTCGTCCCAGCGCACCCAGTAGCCCGCCACCCGCTTGACGGTCATGCCCTCGCGGACGACCCGGACCGCGAACCGCGCCGGACCGACCGGCCCGCAGGCGGCCAGGGAGACCACCGTCACCTGCTCGTACGTCACCTCGCCGTCATCGGCGCCCTGCTCGATCATCGGTGAACCACCTTGCCGGGTAGTCGAGTTCGAAGCCCCGATGCTACGGCCGGACCGGCCGGGAGGGCGGCGGTTGCCCGGTTCCGGCCCGGCGGGCCGCGCGCCCGGCTACCCTGCCCCGCCCGCGGCCCGGCCGGGCAGCCGGTCGAGGGCGATCCCGAAGTGCTCGCGGTAGGCGGCCGGCGTCTCGGCCTCGGTGAGCTCGCGCTCGGTGCGGGTTCCGTCGGGGGCGGTGCGGATGAGCCGGGTGCCGCTGAGCGTGATCCGGCCGCCGTCCCCCGTGAGCAGCGAGCAGGTGGTCGAGCGGGTGAAGTGCGAGTCCGGCGAGGTGCTCTGCCACCAGCAGGTCGGGGCGAAGTCGGCGAGCGGGTACGGGCGCGGGTCGAGGCGGTACTGCGGGGCACCGTCCAGCAGCACGTCCAGCTCGCCGTGGGGGCCGTACGGGACGACGGTGAACGCGCCGTGCGGGTCGGGCTGCGGGCCGCGCTCGTCCAGCCGCAGCGGGTGCAGGCTGAACCGGCCGAAGCCGACGTCGACCAACCAGGGCTCGTCCAGGTCGACCCGCAGCGCGAGGTGGTCGAACGGCGGGCCGGGGCGCTCCCCGTCGAAGACCCGGCCGGACAGCAGGCTCACCCGGTAGCCCAGGGAACGCAGCAACTCGGCGAAGGCGCCGTTCAGTTCGTAGCAGAACCCGCCGCGCCGGCGGTCCACCACCTTGGCCACCAGGGCCTGCGGGTCGAGCACGACGGGCTCGCCGAGGTGGATGCTCAGGTTCTCGAAGGGGACGACCCGCAGGTGGGCCCGCTGCAGCCGGGCCAGCGCCGGGGCCGAGGGCTCCCCCGGGTCCGGCACGTCGATGTGCGCCAGGTACGCCGTCCGCTCGGCGGCGGTCAGGCCCTCGTACGGCTTGTCGTGATCCACGTCGTCCATCCGCCCATTCCAGCGGGGGCGGGGGCGGCCGGCCATCGGTCATTGGGCCTAGGACCCGTCCGGCGACCCGTGTTCGCGTGAAACGCCACCGCCCCGGAGCGGGAAGTCGGACGGGCCGACTTCCCACTCCGGGGCGATACGTGTGCCAGGGGCAGCCGTGATTACTCGACCACGCCGGACTTGGCGATGGTGATCTTGGCCGAGGTGCGGCCGCTCTGCGAGCCGAGCGACTCGATCTTCTTCACCAGGTCCATGCCCTCGACGACCTCGCCGAAGACGACGTGCTTGCCGTCCAGCCAGTCGGTGACGATGGTGGTGATGAAGAACTGCGAGCCGTTGGTGTTGCGGCCGGCGTTGGCCATCGAGAGCAGGCCCGGGCGGTCGTGCTTGAGCTTGAAGTTCTCGTCCGCGAACTTCTCGCCGTAGATGCTCTTGCCGCCGGTGCCGTTGTGGTTGGTGAAGTCACCGCCCTGCAGCATGAAGGCCGGGATGACGCGGTGGAAACCGGAGCCCTCGTAGCCGAAGCCGTTCTGGCCGGTGGCCAGCTCGCGGAAGTTCTGGGCCGTCTTCGGGACGACCTCGTCGAACAGCTTGAAGACGATGCGGCCGGCCGGCTCGTCGTTGATGGTGATGTCGAAGAAAACGTTGGAACTCATGCAGGGATCATGGCACGAGCGGTCGGCTCCCGCGCGGCACCCCCGGCCGGGCGGCGGCACGGGGCGCCGTGTTATCCGGCGTGCTGCGCGCCCAGCGCGGGGTAGTCGGTGTACCCCTCGGCGCCGCCGGTGTACATCAGCCCGTCGCGGACCTGGTTGAGCGGAGCGCCGGTGCGCAGGCGCTCGACCAGGTCGGGATTGGCGAGGAAGCCGCGGCCGAAGGAGATCAGGTCCGCGCCCGCCGCCAGCAGCCGCTCTGCCGCGGCCCGGCCGCCGTCCGCGGGCAGCGGCCCGCCCCAGCCCAGCACCGGGTTGGCGATCACGGCGCCCGGCCAGGATGTGCGGAGCTCCTGGAAGACGGCGTCCTCCGGGTCGGCGAAGACCACGTGCAGGTAGGCGAGGCCGTCCCCGGCGAGCTCGCCGACCAGAGCGCGGTAGATCTCCGCGGTGTCCCCCTCCGCCATGCCCTGCCCGGTGAAGCCGGGCGAGACCCGCAGGCCGACCCGCGCCGGGCCGATCTCCGCCGCCACCGCCCGGACCACCTCGACCACGAAGCGGATCCGGTTCGCCACCGGGCCGCCGTACCCGTCGGTGCGCAGATTGGTGTTCCGGGCGAGGAACTGGTGCAGCAGGTAGCCGTTGGCGCCGTGCACCTCGACCCCGGCGAAACCCGCCTCGACGGCGTTGCGGGCGGCCGCCGCGAAGTCGGCCACGGTCTGCCGGATCTCCTCCGCGGTGAGCTCCCTCGGGACGACGGCCTCCCGGGGCCCGCCCGGGGTGTGGACCGGCTCCGGGAAGGCGACCGGCGAGGGCGCGACCGGCTGCAGGCCGCTGTTCTCCGGGTGGCCGATCCGGCCACCGTGCTGCAGCTGCAGGAACATCCGGCCGCCGGCCGCGGCGACCGCCCCGGTCACGGTGCGCCAGCCGGCCACGTGCTCGGGAGCGTGGACGGCCGGGATGTCGGCGTACGTCCGGCCGACCCGGTTCGGGGTGGCGGCCTCGGCGATGATCAGCCCGGCCCCGGCGCGCTGCGCGTAGTACTCGGCCATGATCGGCCGCGGAACACCGTCGGCGCCGGCCCGGGTGCGGGTCATCGGAGCCATCACCAGGCGGTTGGGAAGGTGGAGCGGGCCGAGTTCGGCGGGCTGGAAGAGGCCGGCGGTCTTGGTGTTCGTCGTCATGCCGGAACCGTAGAAGCTAACATCGATGTCAGGTTCAAGGCCCTTGGGGGCAAAGGCCAAGGCCCTTCGAGGCTCGGATCGGACGGCTCGGATCGGATGACGGGGTGGACGGCATGCGGATCGGCGAACTGGCCCGGCGGACGGGCGTGAGCGAGCGCTCGCTGCGCTACTACGAGCAGCAGGGGCTGCTGGTCGCCCGCCGCACCGCGGGCGGCCACCGGGAGTACCCGGAGATGGCCGTCGACCGGGTCGTGCACATCCAGGAGCTGTTCGCGGCCGGGCTGCACAGCCGCACCATCTACAAGATCCTCCCCTGCATGCGGGACTCCGACGGCGGCCCGAACGAGACCGCGACCCCGCTGCTGGTCGAGGAGCTCACCGCGGAGCGCGAGCGGATCGACCGGATGATCGGCGACCTGCTGCGCTCGCGCGCCGTCCTGGACGAGGTGATCGTGAACGCCTCCGGACAACTGCCGGCGGCGGCACGGCCGTCGTCCAGGGCCGCCTGAGCCCAGGCGGGCCGGGCTCAGGCGGGGCTCAGGCGGCCAGACTCAGGCGGGACCTGGCTCAGGCGGGACCTGGCTCAGGCGGGACCTGGCTCAGCCGGCCGGCTTGCGGGCGAACAGGTAGGCCTGCGGGGTCTTCTCCTCGGCGCCCGGCTCGCGGACGGTACGGGAGGTGACCGGCAGGCCCGCCTCGCGGGCCAACTCCTCGACGTGCTCCGGCCGCAGGCGGCGGAAGTCCAGCGAGACCGGGCGGCCGAAGGGCTGGTCCAGGCGCAGCGGTTCGTCGCCGACCTGGAAGGCGACCAGCAGGTGGCCGCCGGGGGCCAGCACCCGGGCGAACTCGGCGAACACCTCCGGCAGGCGCTCCGCCGGGGTGTGGATGATCGAGTACCAGGCCACCGCACCGGTCAACTCGCCGTCCCGGAAGGGGAGGTCGAAGAGCGAGCCGACACTGAACGGCACCTCCGGGTGGTCCTCCCGGGCCAGCTCGACCATCCGCGGCGAGAGGTCGATCCCGCACACGTCCAGGCCGAGCCGGTGCAGGTGGCCCGTCACCCGGCCCGGGCCGCAGCCGAGTTCGGCCGTCCTGGCGTCCGGACGCTCGGCGCGGACCAGGTCGGCGAAGAGCGCCAGCATCGCCCGGTCCGTCGGCATGCTGTCCATCGCGTCCCGGAAGCGGTCGGTGTACTCGGTGGCGATGGCGTCGTAGAACGCCCTGGTCGTGGTGAGGAAGTCCGGCTCGGTCATGCTCCGGCACCCTACCCGCGGCCCGGGCGCGGCCTACAGGTCCAGCTCCGCGACCGCCTGGTCGCCGCTCAGCTCGCCGGTCGGGCGGAAGCCGAGGCGGGCGTAGAAGCCCGCCGCGCCGTCCGGGCCGGGCACGTAGCTGACCGTGGCGCGGGTGCCGCCGCGGCGGCGGATCTCCGCGCACACCTGCTCCACCGCGAAACGGCCGTAGCCCCCGCGCTGGGCGTCGGCGTCGATCAGCAGGCGCCACAGGCCGGAGCGGGGACGGTCGCCGGGCTGCTCCGGGTTGAAGCGGATGTCGAAGAAGGCCATCACGAAGCCCACCGGCCGTCCGCCGTCCAGGATCAGCCGGGGCCAGGCGGTCTCCCCGTGGGCGTACGCCTCGGCCAGCGACTTCACCACCGGCGCGACCAGGCCCTCCTGCCCGGGGCGCACCCGCAGGGCGAGGGCGGCGTCGATGTTCTCGGGGGTGATGACGGCCAGGCCGAGCGTGGCGGAGGCGGTAGCCGCGGAGGGTGCGGAAGGCGCGGAGGGCACGGTTGACATGGCGGGCAGCCTAGGGAACCGGGCTGCCCGCCGTCGCGCGAATTGTTCGGGAGCGCACCCTGTGTGCCCGGGACGGGCCGCCCGTCACTCCCCGGCCGGGAAGTCGGTGCCGCGGCCGACCTCCGCCCAGGCCTCGGCCTCCTGTCGTGCGGCGTCCAGCTGCCCGAGGACGGCGTCCACGGCGTCGTTGCCGAGGGCGAGCCGCAGCGGGGTCCGCTCGGCGGCCAGGGCTGCCAGGATCGCCGCGGCGGCCTTCGCCGGGTCGCCGGGCTGCTTGCCGTCGGAGTCCGGCAGGCCGGTGCGGACCGGGCCGACCACCGGCTCGTACGCGGCGATCGGGGTGGTGTGGGCGAGCGCTCCGCCGCCCGCGAAGCCGGTCCGGAACGCGCCGGGCTCGACGACCAGCACCTTGATCCCGAACCCGGCGACCTCCTGGGCCAGCGCCTCGGACAGCCCCTCCAGCGCGAACTTGGTGGCCGAGTAGGCGCCCACGCCGGGGAACGAGAAGCGGCCGCCCATGCTGCTCATCTGCACCACCGCGCCCGAACCCTGGGCCCGCATGTGCGGCAGCACCGCGCGGGTGAGCGCGGCCGGGCCGAAGAAGTGCAGGTCCATCAGGTCCCGCAGCTCGCGGTCGGTGTACTCCTCGACGGCGCCGATCAGGCCGCGCCCGGCGTTGTTCACCAGGACGTCGATCCGGCCGAGCCGGGACAGGGCCTCCTCGACGGCGGCGGAGATCTGGTCGTGGTCGGTGACGTCCAGCCGGACCGGGACGACCCGGCCGGGGTGGGCGGCCGCCAGCTCGGCCAGGGTCTCGGGCCGGCGGGCGGCGGCGACCACGGTGTCGCCGGCGGCGATCGCGGCCTCGGCGATGGCCTGGCCGAAGCCGGAGTTGGCGCCGGTGATCAGCCAGACCTTGCCGGTGGTTCCCTCGTTCGCGGTCATCCGCGTTCCTCCGTACTCAGTTGCACCACAGCGAAGTTGACGATCATTTATGCGGCACCACGCGGTCTCCGACCGGGCGGGGCCGGGAAACGCACGGAGCCCCCGGCCGAGGAGGAATCGGCCGGGGGCTCCGGGGAGTCGGAGGCAGGGCGGGTTACGGCAGGTTGCGGGCCATGACGATGCGCTGGACCTGGTTGGTGCCCTCGTAGATCTGCGTGATCTTCGCGTCCCGCATCATCCGCTCCACCGGGTAGTCCCGCGTGTACCCGTAACCACCCAGCAGCTGCACCGCGTCCGTGGTGACCTCCATCGCCACGTCCGACGCGAAACACTTCGCCGCCGCACCGAAGAACGTCAGATCCGCATCCCCGCGCTGCGACTTCGCCGCCGCCACGTACGTCATCTGACGCGCCGCCTCCAGCTTCATCGCCATGTCCGCCAGCATGAACTGGACGCCCTGGAACTCGGCGATCGCCTTCCCGAACTGCCTGCGCTCCTTCACATAACCCTTGGCGTAGTCCAGCGCCCCCTGCGCGATCCCCACCGCCTGCGCGGCGATGGTCACCCGGGTGTGGTCCAGCGTCCGCATCGCCGTCGCGAAACCCGTACCCTCCGCACCGATCATCCGGTCCGCCGGAATCCGCACGTTGTCGAAGTACACCTCACGCGTCGGCGACCCCTTGATCCCCAGCTTCTTCTCCGGCGCACCGAACGACACCCCCTCGTCGCCCTTCTCCACCACGAACGCCGAGATCCCCTTCGACCGCGCCGACGGATCCGTCACCGCCATCACCGTGTAGAACTCCGACACCCCGGCATTGGTGATCCAGCGCTTCACCCCGTTCAGCACCCAGAAGTCACCGTCCCGCACCGCCCGGGTCTTCATCCCCGCCGCATCCGAACCCGCCTCCGGCTCCGACAGGCAGTACGAGAACATCCCCTCACCCCGGGCCAGCGCCCCCAGGTACTTCGCCTTCAGCTCCTCCGAGCCCGACAACTGCACCGGCAGCGACCCCAGCTTGTTCACCGCCGGGATCAACGAGGACGAACCGCACACCCGCGCGACCTCCTCGATCACGATCACCGTCGCCAGCGCATCCGCCCCCGCACCGCCGTACTCCTCCGGCACGTGCACCGCATGCAGGTCATTGCCCCGCAACGCGTCCAACGCCTCCTGCGGGAACCGACCCTGCTCGTCCACCTCCGCCGCGAACGGAGCGATCTTCGCCTCGGCCAGCGAACGCACCGCCTCACGAAGCATCTCGTGCTCCTCGGAGATGCGGAAGAGATCGAAGTCAGCCGCGCTGCCCGCCATGATGCCTGCCTCGTCGTCCAGTGATCGAAGTCCCGTTACCGAAAACCCGGGGTTAACTACCGTTCAGTAGAGATCCTAGGGCTCCGACCTGCGGCTGCCTAGCGTCCCGGGCGTGCGGGCGATCTCTGCCCGCCCGGACGGGGCGGATAGCATCAGGGGCGTCCGCACCGGCCCGGTCGCACCCCAGGCCGGCCGGATCCGCAATCCAGACCGGTCGAGTCCGCCTCCAGGGAGAACCCGTGACCCTCCGCATCTCCGTGATCGGCACCGGCTACCTCGGCGCCACGCATGCCGCCGCGATGGCCGAGTTCGGCTTCGAGGTGCTGGGTCTGGACATCGACCCCGACAAGATCGCCCTGCTCACCGCCGGTCGCGTCCCGATGTACGAGCCGGGGCTGTCCGAGCTGCTGCTCAAGCACGTGGCCGGGCACGAGGGTTCGACCGGGCGACTGCGCTTCACCACCTCCGCCCAGGAGGCCGCCGAATTCGGCGACGTGCACTTCATCTGCGTCAACACCCCGCAGCGCAAGGGCGAGTTCGCCGCCGACATGTCGTACGTCGACACCGCGATCGACGAGCTCGCGCCGCACCTGACCCGGCCCGCCCTGGTGGTCGGCAAGTCGACCGTCCCGGTGGGCTCGGCGAGCCGCCTGGCCGAGCGGCTTACCGCGCTGGCGCCGGTCGGCGAGGGCGCCGAACTCGCCTGGAACCCCGAGTTCCTGCGCGAGGGCTTCGCCGTCCAGGACACCCTGCGGCCGGACCGGATCGTGATCGGCACCCAGAGCGAGCGGGCCGAGCGGCTGCTGCGCGAGGTGTACGCCGAGCCGATCTCCGCCGGGGTGCCGTTCGTGGTCACCGACTTCGCGACCGCCGAGCTGGTCAAGGCGGCCGCCAACTCCTTCCTGGCCACCAAGATCTCCTTCATCAACGCGATGGCCGAGGTCTGCGAGGCAGCCGGCGCGGACGTCACCCAGCTCAGCAAGGCGCTCTCCTACGACGAGCGGATCGGCGGCAAGTTCCTCAACTCCGGCCTCGGCTTCGGCGGCGGCTGCCTGCCCAAGGACATCCGCGCGTTCATGGCCCGGGCCGGCGAGCTCGGCGCCGACCAGGCGCTGACCTTCCTGCGCGAGGTCGACTCGATCAACATGCGCCGCCGCTCCCGGATGGTCGAGCTGGCCCGCGAGCAGTGCGGCGGCGGCTTCCTGGGCCGCCGGGTCGCCGTGCTCGGCGCCGCCTTCAAGCCCAACTCGGACGACATCCGGGACTCCCCCGCCCTCAACGTCGCCGCCCAGATCCAGCTCCAGGGCGCCCAGGTCACCGTCTACGACCCGAAGGCCGTGGACAACGCCCGCAAGATGTTCCCCTCGCTCACCTACGCCGACTCCGCCCTGGAGGCCGCCGAGGGCGCCCACGTCGTCCTGCACCTCACCGAGTGGGCCGAGTTCCGCGAGCTGGACCCGGCCGAGCTCGGCGCCGTGGTCGCCGAGCGCCGCCTCCTCGACGGCCGCAACGTCCTCGACGCCGACGCCTGGCGCGCCGCCGGCTGGACCTACCGCGCCCTCGGCCGACCGAGCTGACCCCTCCCGCTCCGCGCGCCCGCCCCCGACCCCCGGAGGCGGGCGCTTCCGTTTGCCCCGCCCCAAGGAATTTGAACACGTTCAGTCCTCGTGCGAGGATCTGGGCGCCGGCAGTGAAGCCGGTACCGGAGACCGGGGGGTTCTTCATGCACACCGAACGCGCTGACGGGGTCGACAGGACCGACAGGCGGGCCAAGCGGGCCGGATGGGCCACCAGGCTGTCGCTGACACTGCTGGGCGTCGTCCTGATCGCGCCGCTCGCCTGCTTCGGCTTCCTCGCGCTCCTCCTGACCCAGGGCGGCAAGCCCCACGCGGCCACCTGCTCGGAGGCGATGGGGTTCGCGGGCGGCTCGATGCCCGCCGAGGCCACCGAGACCGTCTGCACGGACGACGGCGGCTGGCTGGACCGCGGCTACACCGTGGAGTTCCGGATGCCCCGGGCCGAGCTGGCCACCCGACTGGCCGCCGCCTTCCCGCGGGTCCGACTCGGCACCGACAACGCCACCGGCCTGAGCTTCGCCAACGCCCAGGAGACGGATGCCGCGCGCCCGGGCGGGCAGGCCATGTTCCTCTACCTGGACGCCACCTTCGACGCCGGCGGCACCGCCCGGGTCAGGCTCCGCGCCTTCGACGCCTGAGCCCGGACCGGAATCCCACACCCCCGGGCGTCGTTGGCACCGGCATGACGAGCTACGGCGACGAAGCGACGGTCCGCGAGATCCTCACCGGCACCGGGGACACCTGGGCCGTGGTCGGCCTGTCCACCAACACCTCCCGGGCGGCGTACGGGGTCGCCCGGGTGCTGCAGAAGTACGGCAAGCGGATCGTGCCGGTGCATCCGAAGGCCGAGACGGTCCTCGGCGAGCCCGGGTACCGGACGCTCGCCGAAGTGCCGTTCCCCGTCGACGTGGTGGACGTGTTCGTGAACAGCGCGCTGGCCGGGGAGGTGGCCGACCAGGCGGTGGCCGTCGGGGCGAAGGCGGTCTGGTTCCAGCTGGGGGTGGTGGACGAGGCCGCGTACGCGCGGACCCGTGAGGCCGGGCTGACCATGGTGATGGACAGGTGCCCGGCCATCGAGATCCCGCGGCTGGGCTGAGTCAGTCCGCCTGGCCGTCCAGCTGCGCGATGGTGGCGATGGACGGCCGGCGGCTCGCCCGCAGGCCGGTGGCGACCGACTCGGCGTCGCGCAGGACGCGGACGGCGTTGTGCCAGGTGAGCTTGGCCAGGTCGGCCTCCGACCAGTGCCGGCCCAGGAGTTCGGCGATCAGGTTGGGGTAGCCGGCCACCGAGTCGAGGCCGTCGGGCAGGAAGGCGGTGCCGTCGAAGTCGCCGCCGATGCCGATGTGGTCGATGCCGGCGACCTCGCGCATGTGGTCGAGGTGGTCGGCGACGGTGGCCGGGGTGGCGATCGGGCGCGGGTGCCCGGCCTCGAAGGCGTGCTGGATCTGCATGGCCGCCGGGGTGGTGTCCAGCGGGTGGAAGCCGTGGGCTCGCATGTTCTCGTCAGCAGCCAGGGTCCACTCGATGGCCGCGGGCAGGATGAACTTCGGCACGAAGGTGGCCATCGCCACGCCGCCGTTGGCGGGCAGCTGGGCGAGCACGTCGTCCGGGATGTTGCGCGGGTGGTCGCAGACCGCGCGCGAGGAGGAGTGCGAGAAGACCACGGGCGCCTCGGTGACCCGCAGGGCGTCCCGCATGGTGTCGGCGGAGACGTGCGAGAGGTCGACCAGCATGCCGAGCCGGTTCATCTCCCGGACGACCTCCTCGCCGAACCGGGTGAGCCCGCCGGCCACCGGCTTGTCGGTGGCGGAGTCGGCCCACGGCACGTTGTCGTTGTGGGTGAGCGTCAGGTAGCGCACGCCCAGCTCGTACAGGGCGCGCAGGGTGGCCAGCGAGCAGTCGATGGAGTGGCCGCCCTCGGCGCCCATCAGGGAGGCGATCCGGCCCTCGGCGCGGGCGGCCTCCATGTCGGCGGCGGTGCGGGCCAGGCGCAGCCGGTCGGGGTAGCGCCCGACCAGGGCGTGGACGAAGTCGATCTGCTCCAGCGTGGCGCTCACCGCGTGGTCGCCGGCCAGCGAGGCGGGGACGAAGACGGACCAGAACTGCGCGCCGACCCCGCCCTCCGCGAGGCGGGCGAGGTCGGTGTGCAGGTGGCCGCTCTGGTCGGCGGCGAGGTCGAGCGCGCCGAGGTCGTACCCGGCCTGCTCGCGCATCGCCCACGGGAGGTCGTTGTGGCCGTCCACCACGGGGGCGGTGCGCAGCAGGGCGCGGGCGGCGGCCAGCGGGGTGGCGGAGTCCGTCTGAGAGGTCATACGGGCTGTTCTACCCCACCCCGTCGGCGGGTCTTACTTGCCGAAGCCGAAGGAGCTGGAGCCGGCCACCTTGGCCCGGAGCTTCTTGCCCTTCTCGGTGGCCTGGGTGTTCAGCTCGGCCTGGAAGTCGGCCATCCGCTCGGTGAGTTCGGGATCGAAGGCGGCGAGCATCCGGACCGCGAGCAGGCCCGCGTTGCGGGCGCCGGCCACCGAGACGGTCGCGACCGGCACGCCGGCCGGCATCTGGACGATCGACAGCAGGCTGTCCATGCCGTCCAGGTAGCGCAGCGGCACCGGGACGCCGATGACCGGCAGCGGGGTGACGGAGGCGAGCATGCCCGGCAGGTGGGCGGCGCCGCCGGCGCCGGCGATGATCGCCTTCAGGCCGCGCTTGTGGGCGTTCTCGCCGTACGCGACCATCTCGCGGGGCATCCGGTGGGCGGAGACGACGTCCACCTCGTACGGGATCTCGAACTCGTCGAGGGCCTGGGCGGCGGCCTCCATGACCGGCCAGTCGGAGTCCGAACCCATCACGATGCCGACGACGGGGCTCGTAGCGGTGGAGGTCATTCGGTGATCGTTCCTCGCAGGTAGGCGGCCGCGTGGCGGGCGCGCTCGCGGACGTCTTCGAGGTCGTCCCCGAAGACGTTGACGTGGCCGACCTTGCGGCCGGGCTTCACGTCCTTCCCGTACATGTGGATCCGCAGCCCGGGGTCGCGGGCCATGCAGTGCAGGAAGGCGTGGTACATGTCCGGGTAGTCGCCGCCGAGGACGTTGACCATGACGGTCCACTTGGCGCGCGGCCGGGGGTCGCCGAGCGGGAGGTCGAGGACGGCCCGCAGGTGGTTCTCGAACTGCGAGGTGACCGCGCCGTCCTGGGTCCAGTGGCCGGAGTTGTGCGGGCGCATGGCCAGTTCGTTGACCAGGATGCGGCCGTCCCGGGTCTGGAACAGTTCGACGGCGAGGTGGCCGGTGATGCCGAGTTCGCCGGCGATGCGCAGGGCGAGCTGCTGGGCCTCGTCGGACAGGGCCGGGTCGAGGTCCGGCGCGGGGGCGGTGACCTCGGCGCAGACGCCGTTCTCCTGGACGCTCTCCACCACCGGGTAGGCGACGGCCTGTCCGCTGGGCGAGCGGACCACGTTGGCGGCCAGCTCGCGGACGAAGTCGACCTTCTCCTCGGCGAGGACGGGGACGCCGGCCAGGAAGGGGGCCTGCGCCTCCTGCTCGTTGTCCACGACCCAGACGCCCTTGCCGTCGTAGCCGCCGCGGACGGTCTTGAGGACGACGGGGTAGCCCTCGCCCTCGTCGGCGAAGGCGGTGACGTCGGCCGGGTCGGCGACGATCCGGTGCCGGGGGCAGGGGACGTCGATGGAGTCCAGCTTGGCCCGCATCACGCCCTTGTCCTGGGCGTTGACCAGCGCGTCCGGGCCGGGGCGGACGGCGATGCCGTCGGCCTCCAGGGCGCGCAGGTGCTCGGTGGGGACGTGCTCGTGGTCGAAGGTGATCACGTCGCAGTCGGCGGCGAAGCGGCGCAGGGTGTCGAGGTCGCGGTAGTCACCGAGGACGACGTCGGAGACCACCTGTGCGGCGGAGTCCTGGGGCGTGTCGGCGAGGAGTTTGAACCTGACCCCGAGCGGGATGCCCGCCTGGTGTGCCATGCGGGCCAGCTGCCCGCCACCGATCATGCCGACCACTGGAAAATTCACATTGCCCGGGGAAGTCACCAGGCCAGGATATCCGGGCCGGTGGGGGGTGTTTCCGCCGCAGGTCGGCGCTGTGGAGCGGACGCGCGTAGACCTCGCGTGGACGTCGCGTGGACCCCCCGTGGACCTCGCACGGCCATCAACCCAGGAGTCAAGCGGCTCAGCCGTTCGGTGGAAGCGGGTAGCCTGGACGGCTAGGTCCTGGTCTACGCGGTCTGATCATGTGCGTGCACGCAGGGCTCAAGGGGCGGCCGCGCCGCCGCGTTCAGCCCTTTCGTCCCGCACGCACATGGAGGCAGTCCGGTATGGCGACGACCACAGCTTCGAAACCCTCACTCGCGCAGAAGCTGCGGGGGCTCCAGGGCGAAGTCGTGAAGTTCGGCATCGTCGGCCTGAGCGGCGTGGTGGTCAACTTCGCCGTCTTCTGGGTCTGCATCAACGGCCTGGGCCTGGCCTCGGTGCGCTCGAACATCGCGGCGACGGTGATCGCGATCGCCACCAACTACCTCGGCTACCGCTACTGGCTGTACCGGGACCGCGACGCCGCCTCGCGCAAGCGGGAGATCACGCTCTTCCTCGTCTACAGCGGCATCGGCATGCTGATCGAGACCGGCGTGCTCGGCTTCTCGGTGTACGTGCTGCGCCTGGACTCGCACTACGAGCAGCTGGGCGCCAAGGTGATCGGCCTGGCGGTGGCCACCGTCTTCCGCTTCGTCTCGTACCGCACCTGGGTGTTCAAGGCCGCGCCGGACCCGGTCGAACTGCCCACCCAGCAGGCGACGGGCACCGCCGGCGACCAGGGGCTGACCGCCCAGGCCGAACTGCTGCTGGCCACCGAGCCGGTCCGCTACGCCAAGGCCGACTAGGGCCTGTCCGCTGCGCTTGCCGCCTCCGGTGCCACCGGAGGACAGTGGTTACCGAGGGCGAGCACGGCGCGCGGACGACCATGGCCGAGGGGGGTCCAGGAGGCTCGCCATGACGTTCGTCCAGATCATCGACTGCAAGACCGACAAGCTCGACGACCTCAACAGGCTGATGGACACCTGGGTCGAGGCGACCCGGGGCAAGCGGACGGCCTCCCACGCGGTGGTCGGCACCGACCGTTCCGACACCAAGCACGTGGTGGAGATCGTGGAGTTCCCCTCCTACGAGGAGGCGATGAAGAACTCCGACCTGCCCGAGACCGACCGGATCTTCCGCGAGATGGTGGCGCTCTGCGACGCGCCGCCGACCTTCACCGACCTCGACGTGGTCCGCGACGCCCAGTTCAACAAGGCCACCGCCAGTCGCGTCCTGGACGAGCTGTCCCGCGGGAACCTCGACGTCATCGACGAGTGCATGACCGCGGACTACCGCGACCACGACTACGGCAGCGAGGGCGACGCGACCGGCATCCAGGCGTTCCGGGAGCGCTGCGGCGGCTACGTAGGCGCCTTCGATTTCACCTTCTCCGTCGAGAGCCAGATCGCCGAGGGCGACGAGGTGGCCACCCGGTGGACCTGGCACGCCACCCAGAAGGCCGACTTCATGGGCGTACCGAACACCGGCAAGTCCGTGGTCGGCCGCGGCACGACGACCTTCCGCTTCGAGGACGGGAAGATCTGTGAGGGCTGGTGGCAGTGGGACGTCATGAGCCTGATGCGTCAGCTCGGCGTGCTGCCGAGCTGACCGGCGCCTGACACCCGACCGCTCTCAGTCCTCGTGGCTGCGCCCGAGACCGCGCCCCTCAGTCCTCGTGGCTCCGCCCCAGGAACAGCGCGAACACCGCCGGCTTCAGCGAGAGCAGTTCGAGCCGCCCGCCGTCCGCCTCCGCGAGGTCGCGGGCGACGGCGAGCCCGATGCCGGTGGAGTTGCGGCCGCTGACGGCGCGCTCGAAGACCCGGTTGCCGAGGTCCGCCGGCACGCCGGCGCCCTGGTCCTGCACCTCGACCACGACCGAGGTGCCGGACGGCCGGACCCGCAGGGTGATCGTCCCGGCGCCGTGCATCAGGGAGTTCTCGATCAGGGTGGCCAGCACCTGGGCGACCGTGCCCGGCGTCCCGACCGCGGTGATCCCGTGCAGGCCCTCCAGGGACAGCACCCGGCCCTGCTCGCGCAGCGTCGGGCCCCACTCCTCGACCTGCTGCTTGATCACCTCGTCCAGGTCGAAGGCGACGGCCGTGGGGCTGCGCGGGTCGCGCTGGGTGGTGAGCAGCCGCTGGACGACGTCGGTGAGCCGTTCGACCTGCTGGAGGGCGATGGCCGCCTCCTCCTTGACGGTCTCCGGGTCCTCGGCGACGGCGGTGATCTCTTCCAGCCGCATGGAGAGCGCGGTCAGCGGGGTGCGCAGCTGGTGCGAGGCGTCGGCGGCGAGCCTGCGCTCGGCGGTGAGCATCCGGGCGATCCGTTCGGCGCTGGTGTCCAGCACCTCGGCGACCCGGTCGAGTTCGGGCACCCCGTAGCGGCGGTCGCGCGGGCGCGGGTCGCCGGAGCCGAGCCGCTCGGCGGTCTCGGCGAGGTCGGTGAGCGGCCGGGCGAGCCGCTTGGCCTGCCAGACGGCGAGCGCCACGGCGGCCTGGACGGCCAGCAGGGCGACGACGCCGAGCAGCAGCAGGTTGTTGGCGATCTCGTGGTCGACGTCCTCGCGGGACTGCTCGACGGTGACGGTCTCGCCGCTGTTGCCGCGTTCGACGGCCTTCAGCAGGTGGTTGCCGGCCGGGCGCTCGCCGACCGAGACCACCTGCTGGCCGGGGACCTGCACCTCGACGTAGCTGCCCTCGGTGACCTGGCTCTCGAAGGCCCGCCCCTCGGTGACCGACTCGCCCGCGGCGATCCGGCTCTCGACCAGGGCGAGCACCCGGACGGCGGCCGCGTCCACCCGGTCCTGGGCCGAGTTGACGATGGTCCGCTTCTCGACCAGGGCGAGCGGCACGCAGAACACCACGACCACCACCAGGACGACGCCCAGCAGCGAGTTGATCATCCGGCGTTTCACGCTGCCGCTCCCCGTGGTGTTCCGCTGCTGTGGGCCGAGGGCCCGATCTCCGTAAGGTCCGGTCCCCGTGAGGGGCTGAGGGGCTAGTTCTTCTCGAACCGGAACCCGACGCCGCGCACGGTGGCGATGTAGCGCGGGTTGGCCGCGTCGTCGCCGAGCTTCTTGCGGAGCCAGGAGATGTGCATGTCCAGGGTCTTGGTGGAGGTCCACCAGGTGGTGTCCCAGACCTGCCGCATGATCTCCTCGCGGGTGACCACCCGGCCGGCGTCGCGGACCAGGACGCGCAGCAGCTCGAACTCCTTGGCGGAGAGGGTGAGCTCCTCGTCGCCGAGCCAGGCGCGGTGCGACTCGATGTCGATCTTCACGCCGTGCGCGCCGGTGGTGAGCTGGTCGACGTTGCCGCGCCGGAGCAGGGCCCGGACGCGGGCGAGCAGTTCGGCCAGGCGGAAGGGCTTGGTGACGTAGTCGTCGGCGCCGGCGTCCAGGCCGACCACGGTGTCCACCTCGTCCGCGCGGGCGGTGAGCACCAGGACGGGGCAGCTCTTGCCGTCGGCGCGCAGGCGGCGGCAGACCTCCAGGCCGTCCATCTCGGGCAGGCCGAGGTCGAGGACGACGAGGTCGACCTCCTCGGTGAGGCCGGCGGCCAGTGCGGTCGGACCGTCCTCGCGGACGAGCACCTCATAGCCCTCGCGTCGCAGGGCCCGGGCGAGGGGTTCGGAGATCGCCGGATCATCCTCGGCAAGCAGCACACAGGTCATGTGGTGATGGTAGTCCGCCGGGGTATACCCGTACGCCCTGTGAGGTAGTTCACAGAGCGTGATCGTTATACAAGCATCTCATCGTGCCCAACAGGGCGTTGGCGACCGCCCGTTCGGCGAAGAATCCCCGCTTGGATCTTGAAACCGAAGGGAGACCAAGCCATCTACCATCGATAGCAGGGGAAGATCTGTCGCGAGCTTTACCATTCCCATACCTGATTCGCGGCTTTTGTCAGCCGATAAAGCCAAATACCGCCACGTAGAGTGGTTTCGTCCACGTCTGCCGCCACCCCCCTAGGCGGACGTCTTCAGGCAAGGAACCACTACACATGGCGTCTACGACCCGGGCCGCCGACATCGCGTCGGCTTCCCCCAGCGGCAAGACCTTCCTCGGCCACCCCCGAGGACTCGCCACGCTGTTCATGACCGAGATGTGGGAGCGCTTCTCCTACTACGGCATGCGCGCCCTGCTCATCTACTACCTGGTCTCCGGCGGTGCCGACGCGGCAGCCGGCAGCCAGGGCGGTGGCCTCGCCATGAAGGCGACGATGGCCACGGCCATCTACTCCGTCTACGTGTCCATGGTCTACCTCATGGCCTACCCCGGTGGCTGGTTCGGCGACCGGGTCTGGGGCGCCCGCAAGACCGTCACCGTCGCCGGTTTCGTGATCATGGCGGGCCACCTCGCGCTGGCCGTCCCGGGCCAGGCGGCGTTCTTCGTCGGCCTGCTCCTGGTCGCGGTCGGCTCCGGGCTGCTGAAGGCCAACATCTCCACGATGGTCGGCCACCTGTACAACGGCCCCGAGGACCCGCGCCGCGACGGTGGTTTCACCGTCTTCTACATGAGCATCAACCTCGGCGCCTTCGCCGCCCCGTTCATCATCGGAACGGTCGGCAAGGAGTACAACTGGCACCTGGGCTTCGCCCTGGCCGCGGTCGGCATGGGCCTCGGCCTGACCCAGTTCCTGCTGGGCACCCGCCACCTCAGCCCCAAGAGCAGCAAGGTCCCCAACCCGCTGCTGCCGGCGGAGCGCAAGAGCCTGCTGGTGAAGGTCGGCGCGGTGCTCGTCGTCGCCGCCGCCTTCTACCTGATCGTCGTCGCGGCGGGCATGTACACCCTGAACTGGGCGCTCGTCCCGCTGACCATCGCCGGTCTGCTGATCCCGGTCGCCGTGCTGGTCCGCATCAAGCGTGACAAGGACCTGAACGCGGGCGAGCAGTCCAAGATGACCGCCTACATCTGGTTCTTCGTCGCGGCCGCCGCGTTCTGGATGATCTACGACCAGGGCGGGTCCACCCTGTCCCTGTTCGCGGACAAGAGCACCGCCGACTCCGTTCTCGGCTTCGGCTTCTCGTCCACCTGGTACCAGTCGCTGAACCCGCTGTTCGTGATGGCGCTCGCGCCGGTCTTCGCCTGGCTGTGGCTGTGGCTGGCCCGCCGCAACAAGGAGCCCAACACCATCACGAAGTTCTCGATGGGCCTGCTCCTGATCGGCGCCTCGTTCTTCGTCTTCATCGTCCCGATGAACATGGCGGGCGACGGCACCAAGGTCTCCCCGATGTGGCTGGTCTCGATCTACATGATCCAGACCATCGGCGAGCTGTGCCTCTCCCCGGTCGGCCTCTCGGTCACCACCAAGATGGCACCGCAGAAGTACGCCTCCCAGATGATGGGCGTCTGGTTCCTCGCCGTCACCGCCGGTGACTGCGCCACCAGCCTCCTCTCGCTGGCCGGCGTCAACCTCGACGGCACCGGCATCATCGCGGCCCAGGCCGCACTCGCAGCCCTCGCGGGCTTCGCGGTCTACAGCTACCGCAAGCGCGTCCAGTCGCTCATGGGCGGCGTGCACTGACGCACTGACGACCGGCTCACGACTCCGGGGCCGCCGTGGATTCCTGAGATCCACGGCGGCCCCGGTCGTTTTGTGCCTGCCGTGCCCGGCGTGACGACCGACTCCCTGCCGCGACCCCCCATGACTCCCGACTCCGCTGAGCATCGCTACCGCTGCCCATGACGGATCTGCGCCAGGCACCGGTGGACAGCCGCAAGCCCTCGGCAGTTTCTCCCGCCGAGGGCTTGCGTGCTTCGCGGTGGCACTACCCGCAATCACCCGGTGAGTACGGGGTCCGCGCCGGTGGGCGGTCGAACGCCGGTCAGCTCGGCCGCTCGGTCGGCCAGCAAGGGGGCCAGCTCGCGATACCCCCCTCGGGCAACGGCTTGCAGCATCTCGGCCAGGGCGACCAGTTCCCCGATCCGGCCGGCGGGAGTGTCGAGCACCGATGCGAACTCCGACCGGAGACGGGTCGCCACCGTGGGGACGAGCAGACTGTTGGCGTGGAGCAGACCCGGGTCGTAGCCGACGGGCACCAACCCCCAGCGCTCCCAGTCGAGCAGGGTGAGCGGGGCCGTCACATTGCCCCAGTGCAGATCAGCATGGCCGGTGACCCGCTCGACCTTTCCGGTGCGGGAATACCGAGGAACTGTGGGAAGGCCCGCTCGATCCACCCGGGCCGGACGGTGGTACGGACGCCTTCCGCCTGGCCGAGCCGGCTCAGGGCGCGGCGCAGGCTGCTCCACCATTCGTCCGGTAGGCCGGGGTCGTGGGCGAGGTCGGCCCGATCCGGCGAGATGACCGGGTGGGTCACGTAGTCGGTGACCTCGGCCTGGTAGACGTACTCGCCCTCCGGCCAGTCGATCACGTCGTGCAGCTGTGGTCGGGGGACATCGTCCGGAACCAGGGTGGACGCGCCGACGATGCCCTCGCCCGGCTTCCGCTGCGCGTTGGCCTTGGTCGTGCAGTTGACCCGCAGCCACCGGTTGCCGGCGCGTCGGCCCATCGTCCGGCCCTGGAAACCCCAGGCCGCGGGGCCGGTACAGATCAGCCCCAGGAGCAGGGCCGCGGTGTGGTGGGCGGCCTCCATGCGAGCCTGGGTCGCCTCATCCGCCGGCGAGTTCATCAAGGATGCTCCTCAGACGTTCAGGTGCCAGGGGGACGGCCACGGCCTTGGCCGCATCGTCCCAGTGTTCCGGAGCAGGCGGAGGAGGTTGAGCAGCGTGCTCACCGACGCGCAATCGCCTGAACGCGCAGGAAGTCGGCCCGGCCGACTTCCTGCGCCAGGCAAACCGGGACGCCGAACTCCGCGACATCCGGTTCGAGAAGTGCGACCTCACCGGAGCGCAGTTCGCCAACGTCGCCATTCAGTCCGGTGTCAGCTTCGACAACTGCACGCTGGTCGACGTCGGAGGCGCCGCACACCTCAAGGGCGCCACGGTGCGAGGCCCAGGATCCATGGAGCTGGCCCTGAGCCTCGCCAGGGAGGCCGGCATCGTATTCGAGTCCAACAGCCTCTACCGGGCAGATGGCGAAGTCCTGGTGAATGCACACGTGTGGGGGGTCAATGCCTTCGCAGCACCCGTCTGGCACCTGCGACAAACCGGCGCAGGAACGCTGTTCGACACCTATGCTGCGAGCTTCGACGCGGTATGGAACGCCGCACTACCGGCTGAGGAGAGCTGATCACGTGGCACGGACGGAGTTCTACAACGACCCCAACGCGCCTGAGCCGAACCGGCTGGTCGTGGCAGCCTCCGCAGTGGTGACGGATCCCGAAGGACGCGTCCTGCTCCAGCGACGCACCGACAACGGGCTGTATGCACTGCCGGGTGGAACGATGGATCTCGGCGAATCGCTTCCGGACACGGCCGTACGAGAGGTCCGTGAGGAAACCGGCCTCGACGTCGAAATCACCGGCCTCGTCGGCACGTACACCGACCCCCGGCACGTGATCGCCTACTCGGACGGCGAAGTCCGACAGCAGTTCAACGTCTGCTTCACCGCCCGCATCACGGGTGGCGAACTGCGGATCTCGGACGAGTCCACCGACCTTCGGTTCGTCGCCCCGAGCGACATCGAAGGGCTGCCGATGCACCATACTCAGCGCCTCCGACTTCAGCACTTCCTGGAGCGCAGGGCCATCCCCTATCTCGGCTGACGGAAGACACCCCGCGAGGCCTCGCCCCGGGGGTGAGCGAGGCCTGACGAACACGCGCTCAAGGACCCACCAGACCTTGCCAGCCCGGAACCGTGGGCAACGCCGCTCGGGCGATCAGCGGTTTGATGCCGTGCTTCCACAGCAGACGGAGGGACTTGTCGAAGTCATGACCGCGGTCGGCGTGCGGCGGCCGATGCCGAACTCGGCGAGCGCGTAGGCCGATCACGACGGGTGCCCGAGGACGGCACGCACCGGAACAGAGCGCGGACGACGCCGGCCGGCACAGTTGCAGAAGCAGCGCAAAAGCCATGTTTCGCTAGAACAAGACTAATCGTCTGATTTTAGATGAGTATCTGTACGGATAGAGAGCGGTCGATCACCGAACTAGCCTGACGACGCTGGTCGGTGCGGCTGCCGCGGGTGGGAATGGACTGGGTGCCGACGACATCGTCGCCATCGCGAGTCCCGGGATGACCGTCGACCGTGCCGACCAGCTCCACATCGACCCGAAGCACTTCTGGACCGGCAGGGCGGCGGACGACCCGATCGAATATGCCACGGGACTCACTCTCGGCGACGACCCGATGCTCGACCGGTTCGGAGGGAACAACTTCCTGGTCGATACGTCCGGGCACAGCGGGTACTGGGATGGCGGCGAGAGCCTTGCCAACCAGGGCCGCATCATCGTCGACGTGCCGCCGACCACGGTCCCCAAGGTGCACCCCAACGCATCGTCCGTCCGTGACCACTAGAACCGGGCCGTCCACGGCTTGCCTGTACCGGTAGTCACCCTGTCCCGGCCGCAAGGACTCTCACTGTGCCGCTCTCCCTTCCACGACCCGCCGCTCGCCGTCTCGGCGCCCGACGCCTGGGCGCTGCCGCGATAGCGCTCTGCCTGCCACTGATCCTCGGAGGATGCATGTCCACGCCCGGCCCCAACGATCCTCTCCCCGTCAAGGCTCGCCAGGACGCCCAGGACTGGGCCCAACACATGACCGAGTACATGGCGCAGACAGCTGGAGTCACCCTCGACCCCGGCAGCGTCGAACCGTTCTTCAGTGACTGCGTCGGCAAACACGACGAGGTCCGGGAAGACGGCCGGTACAAGCTGTCGTACGCGGTCTACAGCTCCGCCGCACGCGAACAGCACCCTGAGGCCGTCCGCAAGATCCGCACGATGCTCGAACAGCAGGGCTTCAAGATTGACGGCTACCGGGAGGACATCGACGGCAAGGTGGACACGATTCTCGACGCATCCCAGGCTTCGAGCCGATACCTGGTCACTGTCGAGACGACGAAGGGAGGGCTTCTGGCCTTCAGTGTCAGAACCCCTTGCCTGATGCCTCCCACACCAACAGGGGCTCCTCACTGACTGATCGTTCCGCATGCAGGTCCTCCGTGCACGGCAGAGCGGTACACCCCAAGAAGCCCTCACGTACGAGGTACTTCACCGTTTCGCCCTCCGGTAGCGGGATGTACGTCAGCATCGCAACCGGAAGTGGGGATCGCCGCACAGGTCAGAGATTCCAGTGGCTCGACGTGCCGTCCGGAGCCGTGTAGCCCACGAACTGGTGTCCTTCCGGCCCGGCTTCGACGGTGAACCACTCGCGGCGGGGCCGGTTCTCGTCGAGCCAGCTCCGGTGCGCGGCCTCGACGACGTGCCAGAGGTCGCGGGGACCGCTGAGGGCAACGCTGGACGAACCGTCGGGATGGTCCAGTACGCGGGCGACGGACCCGTCCGCGAGGTCGTGGAGCGTTGGGCCGTGCCGGATGACGGTGGGCGCGAGGTGGATCCCCGCCCAGAAGGAGAATCCGGGATCGTCCAGCTCCCGGGCGCTGATCCCGGTGAGCCGGCCACCCGTCTGCCGTTCCGGAACTTCCGGACGGACGTCCTCCCCCGAGCGCAGCGGCATGAAAGCGGCCGGGCGGTGGAGGAAGCGCCCGGCCGCGCGTCCGTCCGGCAGCTTGGCCAGCCTGGCCACCGCACCGCCGACCGGGGCGACGATGAGGCCGCCGGGGGCGCACTGGTCGAGCCAGGCCTGGGGGAGGCGGCGGACTCCACAGGTGGCGATGATCCGGTCGTACGGTGCACCGCCCGGGTAGCCATCAGCCCCATCAGCCCGGACGACGACGGGCTCGAAGCCGGCCTCGTGCAGCCGGGCGCGGGCGGCGGCCACCAGCTGTTCCGTACGGTCGATCGTGGTGACGTTCGGCGCTCCGGCCAGGTGGCAGAGCAGTGCGGCGTTGTAGCCCGTCCCCGTCCCGATCTCCAGCACCCGGTTCCCCGGCCGGACATCCAGCGCGTCGAGCATGTCGGCCATCAGACTCGGCAGCGTGGACGAGGAGGTCGCCACCCCGTGCCGTTCTTCCGGACCCGCGCCATCCGCGTGTACGCCGTCGACCTCGGTGACGAGCACCTGGTTCGCGTAGACCTCCCGAAGCCACGCTTCGCCCGCCGAGTCCTCGGCCCGCCACGGCCGGTGGAGGCCGCCGTCCTCCCGGTAGAACGCGGGGACGAACGGATGGCGGGGCACGTTCAGGAACGCCTCGACCACCCGCGAGGACAGCACCGCGCTCCCCCGCTCGATCTCCGAGGCCAGCCCGATGCGCGCCCGCAGGAGTTGCGCATCGTCGTAGTGGGCGGTCGTCATGCCCGGTCGGTCCCTTCCAAGTAGTCACAGATGGCGGCGGTGATGGGCAGACCAGTGGCCTGCTCGATGAACCCGTACTGCCCGTTGGGATTCACCTCAAGGAACGTCCAGTCACCCGAAGGCGAGACGACGAAGTCGAACGCGCCGTAGGGGAGCGCGAGTTGGTCGAGCAGGCGGTGGATGCCGTTCGCCACGGCCGACGGCGGCTCGCAGACCCGGTAGCTCAGGCTGTCGTAGTCACTGCGCCAATCAACCCTTGCCGCATCGGAGTCGGCGTGGATCTCGGCCGCGAACAGCTGCCGGCCGACGGCGGTGAGCCGCACCTCGTGGGCCTTGGGCACCCACTCCTGGAACAGATGTGCCGTGGTGGAGATCGACGGATCGCCGATGTCGTCGGCTGCCAACACGCTCGCGTAGACGGCAACCGATCGGCCGCCGAGCGTCCCGCGAATCGGCGTGAAGGGCTTGTACACCACTGGAGTTCCGATGTGAGAAGCGAACTCCCTGGCGGACTCCGGGTCGTTGGTGATCAGCGTCCGGGGGACTCGCAGTCCGGCTTCGACCGCTGCCCGGAGCTGCAGCGGCTTGTACTCCGCGTCGGCCGCGCGGCCGGGTGGTGGCAGCCAGCGGCAGGACAACGCCGACAACAGGCCTCCGAACCCGCGCCGCGCCTCGGCGGCAGCCACATTGCGTGCCTCAACGGACATCGCCTCCGGGAACACCGGTGCGGTCGGACGTCGGTAGTAGACCGCGCGCACGGCCGAGAGGTCGAGCCTGCGCCGTGCCGTGGTCAGCGTCCCGCCCCAGCCGGCCGCCCCGTCGAGGCTGGCCGCCAGAGCCAGCCTCGACGGGAACCACGCCGTGTCCGCCCGGAAGACGGGGGTCCCGCGCCGGTTCAGTTCCTCGATCACGAGATCGGCGGTGGGATCGAACGTCCCCGTGAGCACGAGGACGGAATCGGCGGTCGGCATCTCAGTCGTTGCTGCTTCCGGGGTCGTCCGGCGCGTCCATCTGCCCGGACGGCTGCGTGGGGCCGTACGTCTTGGGCGGGGTGCTGGTCATGTAGACGCCCGGGGGAAGTCCCTCGTAGGTGCAGGTCTGCGTCTCGTCGTCGTAGCCGATGTCAGAGGGCAGGATTCCCCCGGCCCCGGTGACCGGCACCAGGAACCGGAAGGCGAACGGGCTCTCCGGGCCCCGCTCGCCGTCCAGTTCGGCCAGGGCCGTCGCCCCGGCCGCCCCCATCGGCAACCGGGACTCCGCCCGGTCGAAAACCGGGACACCTCGCGGTCGGCTCAGAACGGTGGTGGGCATGTGTACCTCCGTGTTGTCGCGCTCCCGTTTACCGGGCATGCGCCAACATAGGCGCAATCAAGGGGTGCTCGGAGGGAATTTCCTGTTCGCTCAACAATTCACCAAGGTTCCTAGCGCCGCAGGAAGTCGTCCCGGATGTCCTCGACCATGCTCCGCATCTCGCGGCCCGTTACAGCCGCCAGCTCGAACGCCTGGAACTTGGCAGCATACTGATCCACATCCTTCGGCTCGCTCGTCGTGATTTCCGCGTGTGGAATTTCCACGATGACCAAGCGCGAGTCGAACATCACGAACGAGCAGGTCGGAAGATGTGCTTTCGGAGCCCCCTGGGGCACCACTCCGACGATGATGTTGGGCAGTCTTGACATGGTCACGAGCTTGTCCAGCTGTGCGGCCATCATGGAGGGCGGAAGGATCTCCCACCGCAGCACGGACTCGGTGACCAGGAAATGGAATGCCCTGGCCCGGTCGAAAAGGATCTCCTGGCGACGCAATCGGGCGCCGATCATCTTCTCCAGAACTTCGGGGGTGAGTTCGGAGTGCTGTTGCACGGCCCTGATGTACTCCGGAGATTGCAGCAGGCCGGGGATGCAGGACGGTTGGAAGACGCGAAGGAGCCGAGTTCGGGCCTCTATCGCCCTGATCTCCTCCTGGTGCTTGTGCAAGCCGGCACGGCGATAGATTCGCCATGCCGTGGCCTCTGTCGCAATGGTGCGCGCGGCCTCGGCAAGTCGGGCTTTGACCTCCTCGGGGACTTCCAAGGCCGTGAGGATGCGCTCCACATCGATCACGCTGGGCGCGAGCCGCCCGTTCTCGATCTTGCTCAGTTTGCTCGGAGACATGGCAGCACTGCGGGCGACCGCTTTGGCCTCCTTCCCACCGGCCAGCCGCAGTTCCCGCAGTGCTCCACCGAGATCTATGCCTCTCACGCGTTTCCGTACCGCTCCCACCAGTCGGCGAACGGCACCGCGTGCGCAAGGGCGGTGTCGCGGTACTTGAGCCACTTCTCGGCGGTCGGCTCCTGGTCGGCACCGAGGAAGGTGCCACCGTCGCCGTAGCGCATGGTGACGACCTTCGACTCGTCGAAGGCCCAGAAGTCGGGAACGCCTTCGAGCGGGTTGGGCTGCTCGGTGGTGTCGAGGATGAAGAACTCCTCACCGGCGGTCTGGTTCTTGGTGTAGCCCCAGCCAAGTTCGTACCGGAGGTACGGAGTCAGCGGTCGGGCAACGATGTGGACCCGGTACATGCGCTTGCCGCCGCTGGTGCTCGCCTGGACTTCGTCGGCCCAGTCCTGGTTGTAGTCGGCCGGCTGCGGTTCGCCGTCGAGGAACGACCGGAGGTACTCCGGATCCGACGATCCGCTGTAGTCATCCAGCGTTTCGAGCCTGAACGCCTCTCGCCGGAACGTCGAGAACAGGTTCTCGAAGTCTTCACCCGAGATGCTCATTGGGAACCCTCCGAATCAGCGCAGCCGGAATGCGAACCGCGGTCTCCCCGGCGGGAAGCCGGATCGTCGCCAGCGCTGCCGGGTCGGCCACGACGTATCCCTGGATGATGAGGTCTCCCGTGCCGTCAACGGCATACACAGTCGGGCAACTGCCCTTCTCACACTCTCCAGCAAGGCGTGTCAGCTTCATGATTGAGCTCCCTCCCCTACGGCTGGCGTCTCGTTCGATGCTCCCGAAGCCGTGACCGCAGGGTCAAGGCTCGACAGTTGAGAGAACGGGAAACCGCTCGAAGGTCACCGAATCGGGTGATCGAACCTGGCCAGTCACCGGCGCACGCGCACCCGCGAGGCCTCGCCCCGGGGGTGGGCGAGGCCTCCGCGTGGTTCAGCGTTGCTCGTCGCGGTCCTCGGGGCGGGGGATGTTGCGGGTCGCGAGGGCGACGGTGGCGATGGCGAGCAGGGCGGCGAGGATCGCGCCGACGAAGAACCTCACCGGTGCCACTCCTCGTCGTCATCGTCCAGGTCTCGGAGCAGGTGGAGGAGGTTGAGCAGAGTGCTCACCGGCGCGTTCCCGAAGTCGATCAGGAGGCGCCCGTCAATGGTGGTCTCCCCCGGCGAGGCGGACCCCCAGAGGAGCCCGTGCGGCAGGCCGCGCCGGTGCAACTCGCCCAGGAGGGACATGATTTGGGGCTTGGTGTAGTCGCGCATCCGGGGGTCCTCCGGCAGGAAGGGGTCGCGGGTCACGCGACGGAGTCCAGCTCGTACCAGACGCTTTTGCCGCGCTTCAGCGGGTCGACGCCCCAGCGGTGGGTGAGGCCCTGCACGAGCTGGAGGCCCCGGCCGGTCTCGGAGAAGTCGGCGGGGGTCCGCTGCTGGGGCAGGGCGTCGTTCTCGTCGGAGACGGTGACCCGGAGGGTGCAGCCGAGGAGCGAGAACCAGACGACGGGCGCGGTGGTGTTGCCGTGGCGCCAGGCGTTGACGATGAGCTCCATCAGGGCGAGTTCGGCGTTGAAGATGGTCTCGGTGTCCCAGCCGTTGCGGGCGAGGACGTCCCGCAGGGCCTGCCGGGACAGGGTGAGCGAGGGGGTGTTACGGGTGCACACGGGAACCTCCGTGAGGCGGTGGTGTGGGAGAGGTGATGACGGTCGTCACCGTGAACCAGGCCGGGGCGGCGGCTGCTCTTCGGCGCGCGGGCAGCAGGCGCCTACTGCCCTTGAACGCAGGCATTACTGACGATCCGTCGGATCGAGCTGTGAACGACGATAGCCCATCCGGCCTTAGAACTTAGCGAGATGCAAGAAGGTTCCCCCGATGGTGCACTGGCCTCGGTGGCGACCCGACTGCACGGCACGGCAGACTGGCGCCTGTACCCGCAGAGAGGACGCCATGGTCAACCGGATTCCGACCCTTCGTCAGCGCCGACTCGGAGCCGAGCTACGACGGATGCGCGAGCAGGCCGGCTTCGGCGGCAGCCATCTCGCCCGCCTGCTCGGGGTGACGCCCGCCTTGGTAACTCAGATGGAGAACGGGAAGACCGGCATCAGCGTGGAACGGCTGCGCGAGATCGCGGCAGCTTGCATGTGCGCCAACGAGCCCTTGATCGACGCCCTGGCGGACACTGTCATGGGGAACGACAAAGGGGCTTGGTGGGAGGAGTACCGCGGGAGCCTCTCCGAGAACTTCCTAGAGGTTGCCGAAATCGAGAGTCACGCTCGGGCGATATCTCTCTACACGATGGCCTTCATCCCTGGGCTACTCCAGACCGAGGCCTACACATCGGCCATTTTCGGTCGCTCCTACCCACCGCTGCCGCGCCATTCAGTTGAGCTGAGGACAGCATTCCGCATGCAACGCCAGCACATCCTTCGATCCGGCGACTTGCCCTACTCTGCGTACATCCATGAGGCGGCGTTGCGCATGCAGTTCAGCGGGGCCAAGGTTCAAGCCGAACAGCTCGGTGCCCTCATCACAGCCTCTGAGCAACCCAACATCTCGGTTCAAGTCGTCCTGTTCGACGTCGACATGATCCCACTCCCCAACGAGAACTTCACATACCTCGAAGGTCCAGTCCAGGAACTCGACACAGTCCAAGCGGACTCGGGCGTTGGCAACTTCCTCTTCGATGCACCCGCCCACACGGCTCGATTCCGGTCATTGCTTGCCCAGATCGACTCGGCTGCCCTCCCGGTAGACGAGTCACGAGATTTCATTCGATCCATCAAGAAAGACATGGAAAGCAAGTATGTCTAACTCTGTTTGGCAGAAGTCCACTTACTCCGGATCCAACGCCGACTGCGTTGAGATTCGTACTGTCGACGGGCTGGTCGAACTCCGGGAGTCCGACGACGGCGACGTCATCGTCCGCACCACATCCCTCAAGTTCGCCGCGTTCCTCCAGGGCGCAAAGGCGGGCGAGTTCGACGACCTCACCACCACCCCCTGAGCGAACCGTTCCGGCGGCCTCTTGCACCCTGCAAGAGGCCGCCGGTGGCTAGCCTGTCCTTCATGACCAGCTCTGCGTGGCAGAAGTCCAGTTACTCGGGCGCGAACTCCGACTGCGTCGAGGTCCGCGTATCCGACGGGTTGATCGAACTCCGCGAGTCCGACGACGGCGACGTCATCGTCCTCACCACCCGTCTCAACCTCGCCGACTTCCTCCAGGGCGCCAAGGCCGGCGAGTTCGACCATCTCACCACCAGCTAGTGCCGCATCAGGCAACGTTTGCCTCGTTATGGGAGACTGCTCCGTCAACTGGGGTTGATGGACCAACGCGAGATTCCGGTCAGGGACATGGCGAGGGCCGCCGGACTGCCGATGTCCACCATCCACATGCTCCGCCGCGGACACAATCCGAACTTCCTGCAGGCCCGCCTGATCGCCGGGATCCTGGACATGTCCGAAGCGGACGTCAGAGTCATCGCCGGACTCGACGACGGCAATACGCAGTAGCTGCCAGGTGGCGGCGCACAATGCGGCGTTGGCGCTGCGTCAAGCGACGTTCGCCCTGGTGACGACTTCGCGTAGGCGCTCGTCGGCGACGTGCTTGTTCCGCCAGATGATGTACCGGCGGATCATGCTGCCCTGTTCCTTGTGACTGGGATGGTCGGTGCCGTCGAGGGCGAAGTAGCGCAGAGCGGTGAACTGGGCCTCGATCCGGTTGAGCCAGGAACTGTTGGTCGGGGTATAGGCGATCTCGACGTTGTTCACCTCCGCCCAGTTTCCGACCCGTTGGCATCGCTTCGTCGTCAGGTGCGGGGAGTAGTTGTCGCAGACGACCGCGATGCGCACGTCGGCCGGGTGCAGCGAGCGCAGGTAGCGGCAGAACTCCAGGAACTTCGATCGGTTCTTGGTCTTCTTGATGTGGCCGTAGAGCTGGTCCTTGGCGAGGTCGTAGGCGGCGAACAGATGCCGCACCCCGTGCGGTCGGGTGTAGGTGGCGCGGCGGCGGGGCCGGGGATCGCGGTCGGGGTCCCTGCCCTTGCCGCCGCGCTCCGCCCACTGCCGGCCGGCGTGGGGTTGGAGGTTGAGCAGCCCGAACTCGTCGAGGCAGAAGACGACTTCGGGTTCGCCCTCCTCGGGTATGACCTCGCCGTCGGCGATCGCGTAGAGGTGTTCGACCCGGGCCTTCTTGGCGGCGTAGTCGGGATCGCGGGAGGTCTTCCAGGTCTTCACGCGTTGAAAGGAGACGCCCTCCTCGCGGAGCAGGATGCGCAGGCCCTCGTGGCTGATGTCGTCGACCACCCCCTCGGCGACCAGGAAGTCGGCCAGCTTGGCCAGGCTCCAGGTCGAGAACGGCAGGCCGTGCTCGGCCGGCTTGGACTTGGCGATCTTCTTGATCTCCCGGCGCTCCGGGAGGGTGAACGTTCTCGGTCGGCCGCCCCGGTACTTCGGGTAGAGCGAGTCGAAGCCGTCGGCGTTGAAGTTGTGGATCACGTCGCGGACCCGGTCCGCGCTGGTGAACGTGACCTCGGCGATCTTCGCCACGGGCATGCGCTGGGCGGACAGCAGCACCATCTGGGCTCGCCGCCAGGTCACCACCGACCCGGTGCCCCGGCGGACGATCCGCAACAGCCGTCTGCCCTCGTCGTCATCGATCTCACGGACCTGCACACGTTCAGCCACGTGATCATTCTGACCACCCGGTTTCACCGACGCGGTGTGCACCGATGACGCGTACAACCTCTGGCAGGCCCGCACTTCCGCGGATCCCGGCGCGGAACCGGTCCTGCTGGCCGTGTCCGGCTACCCGTACCGCCCCCACGGCCTCGCTCTCGTCCCCGGTGGCACCGTCGAGCCGGAACGCTTAGTTGTTCGCGGTGTCGAGAACGGTCCCGCCGCCCCCGACGAAGCGGTCCAGGATCCGGAACGAGGTCTCCTCGTCGACGATCGTTCCGAAGCCCAAGGTGCCCAGGACCACGGTGCGCCGAGGAGTGGTCGTGGGCGGCGTTCGGCACCCCTGGGCGCGCCTTCCCGTCACCGGGCCCCGCGACGGGCCCCCGCCGAGGTCCAACCGGCCTGGTGCAGAAGGCCGATGCCGTCGAGCAGCACGTCCAGGGCGAACTCGAACTCGAACTGGTCGTCGCAGCCGCCGCCGACCGCCGCACCGTCCTCGCCGTGGGCGGCGGAGGCCGCGATCTCGGCGATGTTCGGGTAGTGGAGGGCCAGACGGGGGTCAGGAACGGCCTGCTCCGGACCCGGGGAGGCGTCGAAGAGCTCCTGAGTGAAGCCCAGGACGCGCCCGCCGAGGGCGTGCATCGCATGGTGGGTGAGGTCGGCGGAGAGTCCGCCCGCCCGGAACAGGCCGATCACCGTCTCCAGGTGGCCGAGCATCGCGGGTGTCGGCGCGGGCAGGGTCTCGATCACGCGCGGCGCCCACGGGTGTCGGCGCAGGGCCCGGCGGGCGGAGAGGACGCGTTCGCGCACGGCGCCCTTCCAGTCGGCACCGGGGGCCGGCGGGTCGATCTCGCCGACCACGGCGTCGACCATGCCGGCGAGCAGCTCCTCCTTGTTGGCGACGTGCTTGTAGAGCGCCATCGGCACCACGCCCAGCTCCTGGGCGAGTTTGCGCATGCTCAGCACGTCGATGCCGCCCGCCTCGCCGTCGGCGAACGCCACGGCGGCGTGCAGCACCCGCGCCCGGTTCAGCGGGGCGCGGTTGGGCGGGGTGCGGTTGGGCGCGGTGCGCGCCCCTTCGCTCTCGCTCATCCTCGGTCTCCTTCCGCGTCTCCCTCGTCGGCTTGACGAGTGTACGGCGTACGCCTACGGTAGCCCCAGGTGTACGCCGTACACCACATGGGGTGGAAGGGGGCTGGTCCTGGTGGACTCGACCGTGGGCAGAGGGACGGACAGAGGGACAGCGGTGGTCACGGGCGTCCTGTTCCTGGTGACCGAACTCGCGGCGATCGCGGGCATGTTGCTGTACCGGCCCGCGCTGGACGGCGCCGCGTACGTGGCCGGTCCCGGCGTGGACGGCCATGTGGCGGCGGGAGCGCTGTGCGAGGTGGTGCTGGTGCTGGCGGTGATCGGCACCGGGGTGGCCCTGTACCCCGTGCTGCGCCGGCACCAGGAGGCGGTGGCGCTCGGCTACGTCTGCGGGCGACTGCTGGAGGCCGCGGTGATCACGGTCGGCATCGTCGGGATGCTCGCCGTCGTGACCCTGCGGCGGGACGCCGGCGCCGAGGCGGCCACCGCCGCCCGCGCCCTGGTCGCCGTCCACGACTGGACGTTCCTGCTCGGTCCGAACGTCGTCCTGGGCGCCAACTCGCTGGCGCTCGCGTTCCTGATGCACCGCTCCCGGCTGGTGCCGCGCCCGATCGCCCTGCTCGGGCTGGTCGGTGGCGCGCTGATTCTCGCCTCGGCGGTGGCGGTGCTGTTCGGTGTCTACCCGCAGGTGTCGACGGCAGGTTCACTGGCCGCCCTCCCGGTCTTCGCCTGGGAGGTCACGCTGGCCGTCCGGCTCCTGGTGAAGGGCTTCACCCCGGCCCGCCCCGACGGTCGCCTCGGCGAGCCGACCACCGCGACCGCTCCGACCACCGCGACCGCTCCGTCCCTCACCGGCGCTCCGTCCCTCACCGGCTGAGCACCGGCGCGCGGGAAGTCGGCCGACCCGACTTCTCGCGCGCTTCCGCGTCTCACCGGGTGGTCGCGCGCTCCCACGGGACCTCACGGTGCAGCAGCGCCCGCTCCAGCGGTTCGCCCGAGCGACGGGCGTAGAGGGTGCGCTCGCGCACCTCGTGGCGGGTGCGGGGCCGGTAGCCCGGGCCGCCGCAGCAGCCCTTGTGGAAGCGGATGCCTGCGTTCAGCAGCAGCGTGAGGGTCCGCCAGGCCGCGGCGTCCCGCCGGGGCGGCGCGGCGAAGGCGGAGCCCGCGTGCAGCAGCGCCCCGGCGCAGCGCGGGCAGCGGCGCACCTCGGTCCCGGTGTCGTACGCCTGCTTGTAGGAGGCCCGGCAGGGCAGGCAGACGTAGGAGGTTCTGGTGTAGCCCATGCGGATCAGCGTACGACGCGACCGCGCCCCCGCTCGACGCGTTTTCCGTCCGTCGCCCCGTCAGGTGGAAGGGGTGGTTGAAGTCGGGGGAGGTCTCGCCGGTGCGGACCGTCCAGCGTTGTGTGCGGCCCAGTCTCACGGACCTGCACGCGTTCGGCCACGTGATCATTCTGACCGCCCGGAGCCGCCATCCGCAGCACCCAGGCGAGTCGTCACGAAAGGGCGAAGGTTGCCTGATGCGGCACTAGTAGAGCTTGGTCAGGTCGGTGCCGTGGTGGCGTGTCCTGGGGAGTAGGTGGCGCGTTGTTGGTGTGTGACACCTGGGGAGATGGCCGAGGTCCGGGAGGACCTGGAGGCGTTCACGGCGGGGTTGTTCGAAGCGTTCACGCGCGCTGACCAGCGGCGTTGGGGGCAGGCGTACGTGCGTGGGCTGCTCCTGGACGGCAAGCGGAAGTCGGTGGAGCCGATGGCCGCGCGGCTCGGGGAGGACGGAAACCGGCAGGCTCTCGCGCACTTCGTCACGACAAGCCCCTGGGATCCGGCACATGTCCGGGCCCGTTTGTCCTGGAGGATGCAGGACGCCATCGATCCGACCGCGCTGATCATCGACGACACGGGGTTCCTCAAGGACGGCGACGCGTCGGCGTGTGTGTCGCGGCAGTACACCGGAACCGCGGGCAAGGTCACCAACTGCCAAGTGGGCGTCTCGCTCCACTTGGCCCGTGACCACGCCTCGGCGCCGGTCAACTGGCGGCTGTTCCTCCCCGCGTCCTGGGACCCCGAATCGACCAAGGCCGACCCGGACAAGGTCGCCCGGCGAGACCGGTGCGGCATCCCCGCAGGCCTGGGCCACGTGGAGAAGTGGCAGCTGGCCCTGGACATGATCGACGAGACCCGGTGCTGGGGTGTCCACGTCCCGCTCGCCATCGCCGACGCCGGATACGGCGACGCCGCGGCCTTCCGCCTCGGCCTCCAGCAACGCGGCCTGCACTACGTGCTGGGGATC
The DNA here is from genome assembly GCF_003635085.1 of Streptomyces sp. 1114.5. Lineage (NCBI taxonomy): Bacteria > Bacillati > Actinomycetota > Actinomycetes > Kitasatosporales > Streptomycetaceae > Streptomyces > Streptomyces sp. 1114.5. The sequence goes on along the minus strand of NZ_RBXE01000001.1, from coordinate 2,198,542 downwards.
TCCACCACGCCGACCGCGCACCCTGCCGAAGCCCGGCCCGTCACGCCCGCCTACAGCGGCACCGGCCGGCCGCCGGTGGCGAAGTACCCGGACAAGGCCCGCAGTGTGAAGGAGCTGGCCATCGCTGCCGGGCCGAAAGCGGCCAGGCCGGTGTCGTGGCGGGAGGGGTCGCGCCCAGGCAAGGCGAAGAGCGGCTTCAAGCGGATGTATTCGCGCTTCGTGGCGCTGCGGATCCGCCCGGCCGGACGCGAGATCCGCGACGCCACCGAGGGCGTGGAGCTGGCCGAGTGCTGGCTGCTGGCCGAATGGCCCGCCAAGGAAGCCGAGCCGGTCCAGTTCTGGCTCTCGAACCTGCCCGCCGACACCCCGCTGACCACTCTGGTGCGAATGGCCAAGCTCCGCTGGCGGATCGAGCACGACTACCGGGAGATGAAACAGGCCCTCGGCCTGGCCCACTTCGAGGGCCGCACGTTCACCGGCTGGCATCACCACGTCACGCTCGTCTCTCTCGCCCACGCGTTCTGCACCCTGCGCAGACTGGCCACCGCCCCAAAAGACGCGGGGCCGGCCTGAGCCTCTACCAAGTCGTCCGCGAGCTCCAGATCCTTCTGGCGACCTGGGCCGGCGCCTGCCCCACCTGCCACCGCGACATACCCACACGAAAACAGACCTGACCAAGCCCTACTAGGGCCTGACAGTGATGTCGGGGAATCCGTCGGGGCAGACCAGCGTGGTGGCGTTCCCGTCGCCGGTGCAGACGATGTCGCTAGGGAGGCTACCGCCGGGCAGCGGCACGCTGCGTCCGGTGGGGAGAGGGCGGGTGGGCAGGTCGTGGCTGCCGGAGGCGATTTCGAAGCCGCTGACGGCGAAAGCCGCGCCGACGCCGGCGAAGAACAGGCCCACCAGCGCCGCCACGGCGAACCCGGTCTTGGCTCCCGACCGGCCCCGATCGGCGGTTACCGCCCGGTGCGGCATGTCGGGCAGGTACCGCACCGGCACGTGGTCGCCCACCACGCGCGGTACGCCGCTGGAGTCTTCGAAGCGGATGTCCCGGCCGTCCGCGGTGCGGAAGCCGATGATCACGTGCCGGACCGCGCGGGTGCGCCGGTCGGAGGAATCCGATCCCGATACCCGTTCCTGTGTCACGTACGTCTCCAGGCAACGTGCCTCCGCCGCGAGTCCGACCGCCAGGATCCGTTCCCGCATCCGGGCCTTGCGCGCTGCGGCGATCGGTAGCGCCAGCCCGCCGCAGATCACCAAGAGCCCGATGAAGCCGAAGACGTACCCGATGACGTTGCCGTCGTCAGACATATCCACCCCCCGTGAACGTGCTGATCGAACCCGTGAACCGCGGTATGGGAGACGGCCGTTGGGCCCCTCCGGTTCCTGCGGACCGGCCAGGCACTGTCCGGCCACGACACGCCTACTCCGTTCGGAGACGAGGTTCCGAACGGTAGAGGTATCTCCTCGGCTCCGGCCCAGGCTCGGGCGCCGGGGAGGCCTTGGCAAGGCGGCATCGAAATGCTGTCGTGGAGGCAGCACGGCTGCTCAGGGCTGGGACAACCGGTCTTCGTAGGCCAGCGAGTTCGGCCCCCAACCGTCCACCTCATTGCCGTTCACGTCCACGGTGGCGTCCATGTATCCCATGGCATAAAGCACCGCCAACGCCACCGCCCGGGCATCGCTCTCGTCGATCTCGTGGACGGAGTAACGCAACGAGTTCTGCACGCGGCCACAGAGGTTGGCGGCGGCGCCGAGAACAGCGAAGCTTGACCTGTGCAGGCCGGAGGCATCGAGGGCACTGCTGCCGCCGCGGGAGATCTCGCACGCGGCGTTGAAGGCTCCGGCGAAATCCGTGGCGGCATACGGGCCGGACTCGCTCATGTACATACGAAGAAAGTGGTTCTTGATGAGCCAGTCCCGCAGGTTGTCCACCTGCAGGACAAGCCGCTCGGCCGCCTCCACCCACCGGGTGGTGGATGCGCCGCGCATGAGCAGCCTTCCGAGTTCGGTCAGGTCCTCGGGGATTCGGTCGGCATCGTCCACCGGAGGCAACCTCTCTGCCAGAGCCTCAGGCCTCGGTGTCGCCGAGGAATGGTCGGATCCTGATGGCCCTGCAGGTACAGGTACAGGCACGGGTACACCGATTGATCACATACGAGTGGCAAGCATGCCACCGGCTGCCTGGTGCCGGCCACCGGTAATGCCTGCGACGGGTGGCTGCAGCAAGCCCTCACAGGCTGATTCGGAGCAAACGTCGCCTGATGCGGCACCAGCGAAGAGCCCCCGCGCCCGCCACCCCGGGGGCGCGGGGGCCGTCTAAAGGTCCTAGACCTCCCGCACGCCTGCCCGCCAGACCGCGGCCGTCAGCGGGACGCCCGGGCGGTACGCCAGGTGCACGTGCGAGGGCGCGTCCAGCAGCAGCAGGTCGGCCCGCGCGCCCACCGCCACGACCCCCACATCCGTGCGCCGCAGGGCGTGGGCGCCACCAGCCGTCGCGGCCCAGACGGCCTCGTCCGGGGTCATGCCCATCTCCCGCACCGCGACGGCAATACAGAACGCCATCGAACTCGTAAAGCTCGACCCCGGGTTGCAGTCCGTCGAGAGCGCGACCACCGCGCCCGCGTCCAACAGCCTGCGCCCGCTCGGGTACTCGGCCCGCGTCGAGAACTCCGCGCCCGGCAGCAGGGTCGCGACCGTCGCCGAGCCCGCCAGCGCCGCCACGTCCTCGTCTGTCAGGTGCGTGCAGTGGTCCGCCGAGGCAGCCCCCAGCTCCACCGCGAGCTGCACGCCCGGCCCGTACGTCAGCTGGTTGGCGTGCACTCGCGGCGTGAGGCCCTTCTCGATCCCCGCCGTCAAAACAGCCCGCGCCTGGTCGCCGTCGAAGGCGCCCTTCTCGCAGAACACGTCCACCCAACGGGCGTGCGGCGCACAGGCGTCCAGCATCTCGCCGGTCACCAGCTCCACGTACCCCGCCGGGTCCTCCGCGTACTCGGGCGCCACCACGTGCGCCCCCAGGTACGTCGTCTCCGGGGTGTACCCAGCCGCGATCCGCAGTGCCCGCGCCTCGTCCTCCACCGTCAGTCCGTAGCCGGACTTGCACTCGATGGTGGTGGTGCCCTGGCGCAGCGCCTCCCGGACGAACCGGGCCAGGTTGGCGTCCAGTTCCGCATCCGAGGCGGCCCGGGTGGCCGCCACCGTCGTCCGGATCCCGCCCGCCGAGTACGCCTGCCCGGACATCCGGGCATTGAACTCGGCGGTGCGGTCACCGGCGAACACCAGGTGAGCATGGGAGTCGACGAAGCCGGGCAGCAGCGCCCGGCCCTCGGCGTCGAAGCGCTCGTCCGCGGCCGGGGCCTGCGCCGCCGGGCCGACCCAGGCGACGGTGTCGCCGTCGACCACCACGGCCGCGTCGGTCAGCAGGCCGAGCGGCCCGGTTCCCTGCCCGGGGTCGTTGGTGACCAGGCTGCCGATGCCCGTGATCACAGTGGTCCTGGTGCTCAAGTCAACGCCTTCCGAAGGGAGTCGGACAACAACATTCAGCAGCCCAGCGCGCCGATGGAGGACCGCAGCGCCCCCGGCACGTCGGCCACCAGCCGGTGCACGCCGTCCCGGACGACGTGCCGCCCGCCGACCACCACGTGCCGCACGTCCGCCGCCGAGGCCGCGAAGACGGCGATCTCGGCGCCGAGCCTGGGCGGCGGCCCCGCCGTACGGACGGAGTCCAGCGCGATCACCGTGAAGTCGGCGAGCGCCCCGGCCTCGATCCGCCCGGCCTCCGGCCAGCCGAGCGAGGCGTGCCCGTCCTCGGTGCCGGCCCGCAGCAGCGCGTTCGCCGTCCAGTGCCCGCGGGTCTGGGTGCGCAGCCGCTCGTCCAGCTCCAGCGCCCGGGCCTCCTCCCACGGGTCGATCACCGCGTGGCTGTCGCTGCCCAGGGTGATCGGGCTGCCCGCCGAGGCGAGCCTGCGGGCCGGGCCGATGCCGTCCGCGAGGTCCCGTTCGGTGGTGGGGCACATGCAGACGGTGGTGGAGGAGTCGGTGAGGAGCTTGACGTCCTCGTCGGTGAGGTGGGTGGCGTGCACGGCCGAGGTGCGCGGGCCGAGCGCGCCGCGGTCGGCGAGCAGCCGGGTGGGGGTGACGCCGTGCGCGGCGAGGCAGGCGTCGTTCTCGGCGGTCTGCTCGGACAGGTGGACGTGCAGCGGCGCCCGGCGCATCGCCGCCCAGTGCGCGACGGTGCCCAACTGCTCGGCGGGGACGGCCCGGACGGAGTGGATGGCGGCACCGATCCGGGCGTGCTCGCGCGGCTTGAGCGCGTCCGCCCGCTCGGCCCAGGCGTCGGCGTCGCCGTCGCTGAAGCGCAGCTGCGGCTTGGTCGGTTCGGCGCCGAAGCCGGAGGACAGGTAGCAGGTGTCCAGCAGGGTGATCCGGATGCCGGCCCGGGCGGCGGCCTCGATCAGCGCCTCACCCATCGCGTTCGAGTCGGCGTAGCGGGCGCCGCCGGGCGCGTGGTGCAGGTAGTGGAACTCGCCGACGGCGGTGATCCCGGCCAGCGCCATCTCGGCGTAGACGGCGGTGGCGAGCTCCAGGTAGCTGTCCGGGTCGAGCGCGCCGGCGAACCGGTACATGGTGTCGCGCCAGGTCCAGAAGGTGCCGGAGCCGACCTGGACGTGCCCGCGCAGCGCCCGGTGGAAGGCGTGCGAGTGGGCGTTCGCCTGACCGGGCACGGCCAGGCCCTCCAGCCGGACGGCCCCGGGCGGACAGGGCCCGCTGTCCGGGGTGACGGCGGCGATCCGCCCGTCCGGGCCGGTGGTGATCAGCACGTCCGGCTCGACCACCGGCCCGTTGGGGTGCGGCAGCCATGCGTACTGCGCCCAGTACGTCACCGAAGCGGTCAATGACACGCCAGGTCCTCCAGTACGTCGGCCAGGGCGGCGACCCCGGCCAGGCAGTCGGCTTCCTCGGCGTGTTCGGCCGGGGAGTGCGAGACGCCGGTGGGGTTGCGCACGAACAGCATGGCGGTCGGGATCGCGGACGCCAGGATCCCGGCGTCGTGTCCCGCGCCGGTGGGCAGCACCGGGGCGTCCAGCAGCTTGGCGAGCCGGTCGCGCAGCGGCCCGTCGAACTCCACCACCGGGGTGTAGGACTCGCGGGTCAGCTCGACCCGGACGCCGTCGCGTTCGCCGCGCTCGGCGGCGGCCTGCTCGATCTCGGCGACCAGCGCGGTGAGGGTGCGCTCGTCGGCGGCCCGGGAGTCCAGCCAGCCGCGCACCAGCGAGGCGATCGCGTTGGTGCCGTTGGGCTCGACGGCGACCTTGCCGAAGGTCGCCAGCGCGCCCGCCTGCCGCGCCTTCTTGCGGGCGGCGAGCACGGTGTTGGCGTACGTCAGCATCGGGTCGCGGCGGTCCTCGATCCGGGTGGTGCCGGCGTGGTTGGCCTCGCCGTGGAAGTCGAACCGCCAGCGGCCGTGCGGCCAGATCGCGCCGGCCACGCCGACCGGCTGCCCCTCGGCGAGGTAGCGGCCCTGCTCGACGTGGAGTTCGACGAAGGCGCCGATCCTGGCCAGCCGGTCGTCGTCCGCGCCGAGCGCGCTCGGGTCGTAGCCCGCCTTCTCCATCGCGTCGGGCAGCCGGACGCCGCCGGCGTCGCGCAGGTCGTACGCGGCCTCGCGGGAGAGCACGCCGGACGTCAGCCGGGAGCCGATGCAGGCCACGCCGAACCGGGCGCCCTCCTCGTCACCGAAGTTGACGATCGCCAGCGGACGGGTGAACTCGGCTCCCCGGGCGCGGAGTTCGTCCAGCGCGGCGAAGGAGGAGACCACCCCGAGCGGTCCGTCGAAGGCGCCGCCGTCCGGGACGGAGTCCAGGTGCGAGCCGGTGACGACGGCCCCGCCGGCCTGCGGGTCGCCCAGCCAGGCCCACTGGTTGCCGTTGCGGTCCAGCTCGTACGCCAGACCGCGGCTGCGGGCCTGCTGCTCGAACCAGGCGCGGCACTCGGCGTCGGCGGAGTTCCAGGCGAAGCGGCGGTAGCCGCCGGAGGAGGCGGAGCGGCCCACGGGGAGCAGCTCCGCCCACATCTCCTCGAAGGAAGGAGCCGTCACAGCTCACCCATCGGGACGCGGACCCCGCGCTCGGCGGCGACCTCGTCGGCACGGTCGTAGCCGGCGTCCACGTGCCGGATGACGCCCATGCCCGGGTCGTTGGTGAGCACCCGGCGGATCTTCTCCCCGGCCAGCGCGGTGCCGTCGGCGACGGTGACCTGGCCGGCGTGGATCGAGCGGCCGATGCCGACGCCGCCGCCGTGGTGGATGGAGACCCAGGAGGCGCCGGAGGCCACGTTGACCATGGCGTTGAGCAGCGGCCAGTCGGCGATCGCGTCCGAGCCGTCGAGCATCGCCTCGGTCTCCCGGTACGGGGAGGCGACGGAGCCGCAGTCCAGGTGGTCGCGGCCGATGACGATCGGCGCGGACAGCTCGCCGGAGGCGACCATGTCGTTGAAGCGCTCGCCGGCCTTGTCGCGCTCGCCGTAGCCGAGCCAGCAGATCCGCGCGGGCAGGCCCTGGAAGTGCACCTTCTCCTGGGCCATCTTGATCCAGCGGTGCAGCGACTCGTTCTCCGGGAACAGGTCGAGGACGGCCTTGTCGGTCTTGTGGATGTCCTGCGGGTCGCCGGACAGCGCGGCCCAGCGGAACGGGCCCTTGCCCTCGCAGAACAGCGGCCGGATGTAGGCGGGGACGAAGCCGGGGAAGGCGAAGGCGCGGTCGTAGCCGGCCAGCTGGGCCTCGCCGCGGATGGAGTTGCCGTAGTCGAAGACCTCGGCGCCGCGGTCCTGGAAGCCGACCATGGCCTCGACGTGCTTGGCCATCGACTCGCGCGAGCGCTGGGTGAACTCGGCGGGCTTGGCGGCCGCGTAGTCCGCCATGTCGTCGAAGTCGACGCCGATCGGCAGGTAGCTGAGCGGGTCGTGGGCGCTGGTCTGGTCGGTGACGATGTCGATCGGCGCGTCCATCGCGAGCAGCTGCGGGAAGAGCTCGGCGGCGTTGCCGAGCAGGCCGATGGAGAGCGGCTGCTTCTTGTCGCGGGCGGCGGTGGCCAGCTCCAGGGCGTGCGAGAGGTTCTTGGCCTCGACGTCCAGGTAGCGGTGCTCGATCCGGCGGGCGATGCGGGACGGGTCGCAGTCGACGCAGATCGCCACGCCGCCGTTCATGGTGACGGCCAGCGGCTGGGCGCCGCCCATCCCGCCGAGGCCGGCGGTGAGGGTGATGGTGCCCTCCAGCGTGCCGTCGAAGCGCTTGTTGGCGACGGCGGCGAAGGTCTCGTAGGTGCCCTGGAGGATGCCCTGGGTGCCGATGTAGATCCAGGAGCCGGCGGTCATCTGGCCGTACATGGTGAGCCCGAGGCTCTCCAGGCGGCGGAACTCCTCCCAGTTGGCCCAGTCGCCGACCAGGTTGGAGTTGGCGATCAGCACGCGCGGCGCCCACTCGTGGGTCTGCATGACGCCGACCGGGCGGCCGGACTGGACCAGCATGGTCTCGTCCTGCTTCAGGCCCTCCAGCGTCTTCACCATGGCGTCGAAGGAGCGCCAGTCCCGCGCGGCCTTGCCGGTGCCGCCGTACACCACCAGCTTCGACGGGTGCTCGGCCACCTCGGGGTCGAGGTTGTTCATCAGCATCCGCAGGGCAGCCTCCTGCTGCCACCCCTGCGCCGTCAGCCCCGTCCCGCGCGCCGCGCGCACCTCGCGCGGCCCGCTCGCCTGCTGCACCATAGTCCCGGCCTCTCTGCGGATGGATTCATTCAAGCTCGGTTCGGTTGAATATAACTAAACAACCGGCTTTCGACCAGACCCCGAAACAATCCGATCAGCCACGGCACCGGCCGACTTGGCGCGCTAGCCTGAACCCGGCGAACACCAGCCACTCGGCCCAGCGCCAAGGAGCGGGGGACACGATGACGGCCATCACCGTGCGGCCCGGCAGACTCCGGGATGTGGCGGAGGAGATCGAGCGGCGCACGGGACTACGCGTCCAGATCATCGGGGGAACCCTGGTGATGCCCCCGACACCCCGCGGCAAGCACGCGGGGACCACCAAGCGCCTGTCCCGCCAGCTCGACGCCGGGCTCCCGACGGGTCTCGGCGCCTACGAGGTCTCGTCGATCGCCATGCCCGACAACGCGGAGGACTACGCGACACCCGACCTCGTCGTTCTGCCGCGCGACTGGGAGGACGACGACGAATGGCTGGCGGACCCGCACGATGTCGAGCTGGCCGTGGAGGTCATTTCGACCTCCGAGCGGATCAGCCTCATCGCCGCCAAGACCAGCTGGTACGCGCTCGCAGGCGTGCCGGTCCTCCTCGCGGTCGACCCCCGCAAGGGCGCCTGGGCACTCCACACCCACCCCCGCGACGGCGAGTACCAGGGCGTCCTGCACGGCAAGTACGGCGAGCCCGTTCCGCTGCCCTCGCCGCTGCCCGCCGAGCTGGACACCTCCGGTCTTCCGCTCTACGCGCCCCGCGGCTGAGTCACGCCGCCGCGTCGCCGCCGTCCCAGTCGATGCCGATCTCGGCGAGCCAGCGGCGGTCGTCGGCGTCGGGGGTGGGTGGGGCCGGCGGGCGGGGGATGTTCTGGACGGGGCCGAGGCCGTAGCGTTCGGCGGCGGCCCGGCCGTCGGGTTCGATGACGCCGACGTGGACGGCGGACTCGTCGCCCGGATCGAGGACGGTCAGTTCGGGGTCGGGCAGCCGCCGCAGGGTGACGCGGCGTCCGCAGGCGGGGCAGGACCATTCGTCGGCACCCGAGGAGAGGCGGGCGACGAACTTCATCTCGTGGATCACGCGCATGGGCGGCACCCCCTGCCGTAGGGGATGCCCGGGTTCGTGTCGACTACTCCCCCGCCGCCGCTCCAAGCTGCGTCTACTCCACGCTGTGCCTGTTCCAGGCTGCGCCTATTCCAGGCTGTGCCTATTCCAAGAAGAGCCCGCGCGCCGCGGCCGACTGCTCGATCGACTCCAACCGGGCCTCCGCGCCGGGGAGTTCGTCGCACATGGTCTGCAGCAGCACCCGGCCGAGCATCATCGGCGCGCACGCGGTGTCGAAGACCAACCCGGTGCCGACGGCGGCCGGCAGCATCAGGTCGGACAGCTTGGCGACCGGCGCGAAGGCGCTGTCGGCGACGGTCAGCACGGTCAGCCCGCACTCGCGGGCCACCGTCAGTGCGTCCATCAGCTCCCGCGGATAGCGCGGCAGCGCGAAGCAGAGCAGAGCGGTCGCGCCCGCCGCCGCGGCCTGTTCCAGCCGGTCGGCGAGCATGCTGCCGCCCTCGTCCAGCAGCCGGATGTCCGGGTGCACCTTGGCGGCGAAGTACGCGAAGCCGCGCGCCTGCGCCGAGGCGGCCCGCAGGCCGAGGACGGGCAGCGGGCGGGAGGCGGCGAGCAGCCGGGCGGCCCGGATGATCGGCTCCGGGTCGGCGAGGAGTTCGGCGAGGTGGCGCAGGTGCTCGATCTCGGCGAGCACGGCCTGCTGGTGTTCGTTGCGCACCGCGTCGTCCGGGGTCTCCGGCGCGGCGGGTTCTCCGCCGCCGAGTTCGCGCAGCTGCTTGCGCAGCGCCGGGTAGCCGTCGTACCCGAGCGCGACGGCGAAGCGGGTGACGGAGGGCTGGCTGACGCCGGCGAGTTCGGCGACCTCCACGCTGGACAGGAACGGCGCCTCGGTGGCGTGCCGCACCAGCGAGTGCGCGATCCGGCGCTGGGTCGGGGTCAGCCGGTGCCCCTCGAACAGCTGGAGCAGCCGGGCGGAGGGTCCGACGCTGCCGGTCTCGTCGAGGGCGGTCATCAGTACCTCCGGATGCGTGCGGTTCGGACGACGACTGTGCAGCAGCGCGCCGCGCCTGGCAAAGACGTCTCGTACGGCGGAACGCTCCATGAGACGTCCCGGATGTCGGACGGTGGGCCCGCCCCCGGGCCGGCGGGGCCCGGCCCGACTCGGGGTAACCCTGATTTCACCCTGAGCCCGCCCGGATTCCCCCCGCGAACGGATGGACCGGGTACCGCGGCCGGGGCCACGCTGTACCCCATGGACACTCGCCAGGACGACCTGCGGCGCGACCTCGACGCCACCCTGCAGGCCCGCAAGGAGCTCGGCAAGGAGTACGAGGACGAGCTGGTCGACTCCTTCATGAAGCGCCTCGACGCCCGTCTGGACGCCCGGGTCGAGCGCTCCGTCGCCCAGCGGCTGGACGGCTACGAGCCGCACCCGTACCGCGAGCGCCACCAACGCCCCCGCCACCACGGGTGGAGCAAGCGCTCCGGCACCGGGCTCGCCGTGGCCTCGATGGTCTTCGGCATCCCGCTGACCGCGATCGCGTCCGGCCCCGGCAACGGCGGCTTCGCCGGCCTGCTGGTCTGCTGGGCGGGCATCGTCGGGGTCAACTTCGCCGCCGCGTTCGGCGAGCGCAGGTCCCGCGAGGACCGCCGGCCGCGGGGCGACTGGGACTGAGCCCGGCCGCCCCGCGCCCGGGGGCGTGCTCCCGGGGCGGCGGGTCAGGCCAGCGGGCCGGTGACCTGCTCGACCGCCCGCACCAGCTCGCCGGTGGCGACCAGCGCCGCGGCCGCCTCCAGGTCCGGGGAGAGGAAGCGGTCGCGGCCGGCGCCGCCGACCCCGGCCTCCCGGGCGGCGGCCAGCGCGGCCGCGGTGGCCGGGGCGATCCGGCCGGACGAGTCGGCCTGCTGGCGGATCTCCAGCGCGCGGGCGGCGGCGGTGAGTTCGACGGCCAGGATCCGGCCGAGGTTCTCGACGGCCTGGCGCAGCTTGCGCGCGGCCGACCAGCCCATCGACACGTGGTCCTCCTGCATGGCGGAGGAGGGGATCGAGTCGACGGAGGCCGGGACGGCCAGCCGCTTGTTCTCGCTGACCAGCGCCGCCTGGGTGTACTGGGCGATCATCAGGCCGGAGTCCACGCCCGGGTCGTCGGCCAGGAAGGCCGGCAGGCCGTGCGAGCGGGCCTTGTCGAGCAGGCGGTCGGTGCGGCGCTCGGAGATCGAGCCGAGGTCGGCGGCGGCGATGGCGAGGAAGTCCAGCACGTAGGCGACCGGGGCGCCGTGGAAGTTGCCGTTGGACTCGACCCGGCCGTCGGGCAGCACCACCGGGTTGTCGACCGAGGCGGCCAGCTCGCGGGAGGCGACCAGCTGGGCGTGGGCCAGGGTGTCCCGGCCGGCGCCGGCGACCTGCGGGGCGCAGCGGATCGAGTAGGCGTCCTGGACCCGCGGCGCGTCGTCCTGGTGGTGGCCGGTGAGGCCGGAGTCCTTGAGGACGGCGAGCATGTTGGCGGCGCTGAGCGCCTGGCCGGGGTGCGGGCGGATCGGGAGGTGCAGCTCGGGGGCGAGCACCTTGTCGGTGCCGAGCAGCGCCTCCAGGGTCATGGCGGCGGTGATGTCGGCGGTGGTGAACAGCCGCTGGAGGTCGGCGATGGCCATCACCAGCATGCCGAGCATGCCGTCGGTGCCGTTGATGAGGGCCAGGCCCTCCTTCTCCAGCAGTTCGACGGGCTCGATCCCCGCGGCTGCGAGCAGTTCGCCGGCGGGCTTCTCGACCCCGTCCGGGCCGGTGGCCGTGCCCTCGCCCATCAGCACCAGCGCGCAGTGCGACAGCGGCGCGAGGTCGCCGGAGCAACCGAGCGAGCCGAACTCGCGGACGACCGGGGTGATGCCCGCGTTGAGCAGGGCGGCGATGGTCTCGGCGACCAGCGGGCGCACGCCGGTACGGCCGGAGGCCAGCGTCTTCATCCGCAGGAACATCAGCGCGCGGACGACCTCGCGCTCGACGGCCGGCCCCATGCCGGCGGCGTGCGAGCGCACCAGGGACCGCTGCAGCTGGGCGCGCAGCTCGGGGCTGATGTGCCGTACGGCGAGCGCGCCGAAGCCGGTCGACACGCCGTAGACGGGGCGCGGCTCGGCCGCGAGGGCGTCGATCCGGGCGCGGGCGACCGCCATCTCGGCCTGCGCGTCGGGACCGATCTCGACCCGGGCGTTGCCCCGGGCAACGGCCAGGACGTCGTCGGCGCTGACGTCGGCCTTGCCGACCAGGACCAGCGGAGCGTCGGGGGCCACAGCACTGTGCATATCCATATACACCATCACATCAGGTGAATGAAGATATGACAACAGGTGTTCGTCATCCGGATTCTCCGCCCTCCGGATCCGCGCCGCACGCCGCAGCCCCCGACCCCCCGGCTACTGGACGAGCTCGGCCTCGATCAGCTCCACCGCCCGCGCGGTGCCGCCCTCGGCCCGGCCCGCGGCGGACAGCTCCCGAAGCCGCTCGGCCACCGCCGGATCGTCGACCAGCTCCAGCAGGGCGGAGCGCAGCGCCTCCGCGGTGACCTGCTCGGTGTCCAGCCGGCGGGCGACGCCGAGGCCCACCAGGGCGTCCGCGTTGGCGAACTGGTCGACGGCCTGCGGCACCGCGATCATCGGCACGGCGTGGCACAGCCCCTCGCTGGAGCCGCCCATGCCCGCATGGGTGACGAAGGCGTCCGCCTGGGCGAGTACCGACAGCTGCGGCACCCACCGGTGCACCTCGACGGTGTCCGGCACCTCGCCGAGTTCGGCCGGGTCGGTGTGCTTGCCGATCTGGAGCACGGTGTGCCAGCCCGCCAGGTTGCCGAAGGCCCGGATGCAGGCCCGGTAGAACGCCGGGTGGTGGGTGAAGGCCGAGCCCAGCGAGACCAGCAGCACCCTCTCGGCACTCTCCGGGCGCTGCCACTGCCCCTGGTGGGCCCGGTCGCCGAAGCAGGGCCCGACGAAGGTGATGCGCCGCTCGTCCACCCGGTCGGCGTTGGGCTGCAGGGCGCGCGGGACGAGGGCGATCGCCCGCTCCGGGCGGTTCTTGAAGGCCTCCACGTCGCGCTGCACCGCGCCGGCCTCGGCCAGCCAGTCGGCGAACCGCCGGTAGTGCTCGGGGCCGCCCGGGCCGTTGCGGATCGCCTCGAAGACCGCGGCCAGGTCCTCCTCGATGCCCTCCCAGCCGACGAAGGTGGAGGACAGCTGCACCACCGGCACGCCCAGCCGCTCGCCGAGCGCCCGCGCGGCGAAGCCCGCGATGTCGTAGAGCACCAGGTCGGGGCGGTCGTCCTCGAAGGCCTCCAGCAGGACGGGCCACATCGCCAGGGTGTCGTCCAGGAACACCTCCTGGATCGCCACCGGGTCCTCCGGCCAGCCGCTCGGGTCGCCGGCGAGCGGCAGCGCGGTCGGGTACGGGACGAAGTCGGCGCCGGTGGACTCCACGATCTCCCGGAAGGAGGGGTCGTTGACGTAGCTGACCCGGTGGCCCCGGGCGACCAGCTCGGCGACCACGGCGAGGCTGGGGTTCACGTGCCCGTGGGCGGGGACGGAGACCATCAGGATGTGGGCGGGGCGGGGCACGGGCACCTCCGAGGTAGCGAATGAGACGAGACGTAGCGTCTCGCAACGTTGAGAAGACAATACGTCTCGTCTCGCTGTTTCGCATAGACTTTTTCCCATGGCCTCCACAAGCGCGTCCAGAACCGCCCCCGACCCCGGCCGCCGCAGCGAGCGCGCCCGCGCCGCCGTCCTCGCCGCCGCCACCGAACTCGTCGCCGACGTCGGCTACGGCAAGCTGACCATCGAGGCGATCGCCGCCCGGGCCGGCGTCGGCAAGCAGACCATCTACCGCTGGTGGCCCTCGAAGGGAGCCGTCGTCTTCGACGCCTTCCTCGCCGTCAGCGAGCACGACGGCGGCCTCGCGCTGCCCGACAGCGGCGACCTCGCCGCCGACCTCCGGGCCGTCCTGCGCCCCACCAGCGACGAACTCACCGACCCGGGCACCGACCGCACCTACCGCGCCATCGTCGCCGAGATCCTCAACGACCCCGCGCTGCACGCCGAGTACCGCACCCGCCTGCTGGACCCCCTGCTGGAGGTCACCCGCGACCGCCTGCGCCGCGCCCGCGAGGCCGGCCAGATCGCCCCCGACGCCGACCTCGACCTGGCCGTCGAACTCGTCTACGGCCCGCTCTACTACCGCTGGCAGTACCGCCTCGGCCCGCTCACCCACACCCACGCCGACCGCCTGGTCGACGCCGCCCTGCGCGCCCTCGCCCCGCCCCCGACCACCGCCGCCCACGAGGCCTGACCCAGTGGGCCCACCCGCCCTACCAACCCCACCTCCCCCACGGGAAAGGCGAGTTCGAGCCCGCTCCCGGCCGATCCCGGCCCCCGGCGGGCACCGCGTGGCTATGCTGGACCGGCGGGAGCCCGGGGGCCGAAGCCGACCGTCCGGGAACCGTCCAGAACGGTCGTCCGGGGGGCCTGTGTCGAACGAAGAAGCAGTCAAAACCGCCTGGCAGATCCATGGTTCGCTGACCGAGGTGACCGGCAGGGTCGATTCCAAGGCCTCCTTCGCGCTCACCATCGAGTCCGCCGCACTCGGCGCGATCGTCGCCCTGTCCGGCACCGGCACCGGCCTCGGCCGCACCTCCGGCGCCCTGCCCGCGACGGCCTTCTGGCTCGGCGTGGCCGTCCTCGCGCTGGCCGCGGTCGCCGCCGTGTCGGTGGTCGTGCCGCGCGGCGGGGGCAAGCAGGAGAGCGACCTGCCGAACTTCGTCTACTACGGCCAGCTCCGGCACTGGACGCCCGACCGGCTCGCCGCCGAACTGGACGGCGCGGACCTGCTCCCCCTGCTCAGCCGGCAGTTGGTGGAGATGAGCCGGATCATCTGGATCAAGGACCGCCGGGTCCGGCAGTCCCTCCTGCTCGCCGTCGCCGGTTGCGGGCTGGTCGCACTGGCCGGGCTGCTGGGATGAGACCGGCCGGACCGGCGTCGGGCGGACGCATCCCGTTCTGGCGCCTGCTGGACGCCCCGGCCCGGGCCGAACTGACCGCCGTCGCCCGCCGGGTGCGCTACCCGGCGGGCGCCGCACTGCTCCAGCAGCACGAGCACTCCGACCACCTGCTGGTGATCGAGCGCGGGTGCGTCAAGGTCCTGGTGGAGTCGGGCGCCGGCTACCGCGCGATCCTCGCCATCCGCGGCGACGGCGACCTGCTCGGCGAACAGGCCGGTCTCGACGGCGGTGCACGGTCGGCCACCCTGCACGCGCTGACCGAGGTCACCGCGCTGCACATCCCGCTCAGCCGCTTCGGCGCCGTCCAGCACGCCAACCCCGCCGTGGCGCAGGCCCTCCAGCAGGTGCTCTCCGGCCGGCTGCGGGACGCCGACCAGCAGCGGGCGGCCACCGGGTCCGCCGTCGTCCGCCCGCGCCTGGCCGCCCTCCTGCTGGAACTCGCCGAACGCTACGGAGACCCGGCACCCACCGGCGAGGTCAGGATCTCCCTGCCGCTGTCCCAGGACGACCTGGCCGGCCTGGTGCTCAGCTCCCGGCGAACCGTCAACCGGCTGCTGGAGGAGTGGCGGGACGCCGGCTGGCTGCGCACCGGGCGCCGGGAGATCGAGCTGCTGCACCCGGCGGAGCTGGAGAAACTGGCCCGCGCCGAAGGCCGGCTGCCGCCTTAGGGCCTGTCCGGCGGATCTTGCCGGGCGCACGACGCCGGATCATCCCGCCTGGACGCACGCCCGAATCGTCCAAGTACACCCAGTACGAGGGCGATTCGGGCGCACGCCCAGACGGGCGCGAAGTGGGGGTACCTCCCGGCCGAAGGCTGGGGGAGCCGCGCGCTGATCCGACAAGATCCGCCGGACAGGCCCTAGGGGTTCACCGTTGCGGCGGCTCACCCGGTCAGATGGCGTCCGGGTCGCAGTGGGCCAGCCCGTAGCGGTCCGCCAGCGGGTTCCAGGCGGCCGCGAAGGCCTTCTTGGCCGCGGTCGCCACCTGGCTCTGGTTGTACCCCTCGTTCCAGTCCGCGGTGTGCGGCGCGTTGCCGTCGCAGCCGGCCACGTCGTCCGCCCACCGCGCGAACGCCCGGTCGGCCGCGGCGGAGGCCGTCCAGGCCGAGGAGAGCTGGGCCGCCAGGTTCGCGCCGCCCGGCAGAGCCGAGGTGTCGACCCCCTGCAGCCGGGCGACCAGGGAGTCCCGGCCGGCCGCCGCCTGGCGGAGCTGGGAGGCCCCGTACCGGACGTCGACGGTGTTCCCGCAGCCGTCCGCGGCCTGGACGGCGGAGGTGACGACCTTGCGCGTGCCGTCGTTGCGGTTCAGCAGCAGGTCGATGGCCTTCGCCTGGTTCACCGGGTCGACCGCGGTCGTCCCGCTGCCGCCGGTCGTCCCGCCACCGGTCGTCCCGCCACCGGTCGTCCCGCCGCTGGTGCCGCCGCTCCCGTACGGGGTCGACCGGTACGTGGAGACGGCGGCCGGCGCGGACCCGCTCGACCCGGAGCCGGTGCCGGAGTCGTCCCCGAGCGCGGACACCCCCTTGACGCCGGCCCAGACGAGCAGGCCCGCGAACACCACCGTCGCCAGCACCCGGCCCGGCCCGGGCGGGGTGGCGGCGGGCGGGGCGGGAGCAGGCGTGCCCGGCGGCCGGGGCGGCGCCGGGTGCTGCGCGCCCGCCGCCAGGGTCGCGCCGATCCATGCCGCCACCTCGTCCGGGTCGGGGGCCGACGGCGTCCGCAGCTCCTCGATCGCCCGCAGCAACGGCCTTTCCCAGTCCGCGAGTTCGGGCCGGCGCGCGGGGTCCGTGCCGATCGCCGCGGCGGCGAGCCGCCCGAGGTCCGCCGAGAGCGCGCCGACCGCCCCGGTGTCCCGGCTGTCCTGCTCCCCGGCGAGCAGCCGGACCACCAGCAGGCCGAACTTGTACGAGTCCCCGCGCCCGGTCGCCAGCGGCTCGCCCTGCGGCAGGCTCCAGTCCGGGGTCTCCCGCTGGTCGAGGGCGTCCCGGCCGTCCACCCGCATCGCGTCGCAGTCGATCAGGAAGCAGCTCGGCTCCGCGCCCAGCCGGAACAGCACGTTCTTCGGCGAGAGGTCGCCCACCACGACGCCCAGCCGGTGCAGGCCGGCGAGCGTCCGGGAGAGGTCGAGCAGCAGCTGGAGCCGCTGTTCGACGGTGATCGAGATCCCGACCCGGCGCAGGTAGCCCTCGTCGTTCAGCAGGAACTGGAAGCCGGCGAGGTTCCGCCCGGCCTGCGGCGAGTCGATGAAGAAACCGTCCGGCACCAGGCGCATCAGGATGCCGCAGCGCCCCCGGTCGTCCAGCACCACGGCCGCCGGCCAGGCCAGCCGCTCGCACAGCCAGAGCCCGGTCTCGGTGGGCAGCCCGGGCACGAACTCCACCATCGCGTCCAGGGCCGGGCCGTCCAGTTCGTCCCGGCAGACGGCGGAGTACTCCTTGTACGCCACCGGCCATTCGCCGTTGATCTTCCGACCGGGCAGCGCCCAGACGGTGCCCTGGCCGCCCTGGCCGCCCTGGCCGAGCTTGTCGCCCTTGGTCAGCTTCTCGACCCGGACCTTCGTCACGGCCGGGCCTCCACGGCGGAGGCGGGCCAGACGACGAGCAGGGTGCGGTCGTCGTCGAAGGTCTCCCGGGAGAAGTCCAGCAGGTGGGCCAGGCCGCGCGGTTCCAGCGAGGGCGCCAGGTGCTCGGCGAACAGCCGGCCGACCGGGCCGGTGCCGTCACCGAGCGGGCCGCCGAAGCCGTCCGTGCCGACCAGCAGCCGGTCCGAGCCGAAGATCGCGGCCGTGTGCACCCTGACCTTCGCGGGCACCCGGGGCAGTGCCACCACCGCCGAGGAGGCCACCGGGCCGGCGCCGTCGTGCTCGGCCGGGATGACCGACATGTAGTGGCCGCCGCCGGACAGCAGCCACGCCCCCGAATCGCCCGCGGAGACCAGGTGGACGTCCAGCCCCAGCCGGGCCGGCACCAGGACGCCCGTCACCAGCGTGGTGGCCATCAGGCGCTCGGCCGCGGCCGCGTCCTCCCGGGCCAGGCCGAGGATCTTCGCCGTCTGCGCGACCAGCTGGTAGGCGGCGTGGTTGAGCACCTTGGCCCAGTCGAGCTCGTCCGGGCGGCAGCCCTCGTCCAGTTGCCTGGTCACCGTGTCCACCGCCGTCCGGCAGGCGAGGGTCGCGCCCAGGTGCGACTGCTCGGCCCCGGAGACGCCGTCCGCGACGGCGAAGACCAGCGTCCCGGAGCCGTGCAGCGCGACCGCGATGTCGTCCTCCCGCGGCCGGCCGTTCCCCCGGTGCGCGTAGCCCCGGACGGAGGCCAGCCGGACCCGTACGTGCTCGCCGGACCATCCGTCGAAGACCGTGTCCGGCCGGTACGAGGAACCGGACGGCGGCCTGGGCTCGAACCGGTCCACCGGGCGGTCCAGTTCGACCGGCGCCCAGACCGAGGAGGGCGGCGCGTACACCGAGTCGCCGACCGGACGGCCGGGCGCCCCCGGCGGGTGCGACGGCGAGTGCGCCGGCGGGTGCGACGGCCGGAGCGGGGCGGGCAGGTAGCCGGCCGGGGAGACGGGAGGCAGTGCGGCCCGGCCGTCGGGGCCGGCCGCGCGGTGCTCGGGGCCCATCCTCACACCACGTCGATCGCCATGCGGAAGCCCTCCGGCTTGTCCACCACCAGCTCCGCGTTCCCCGCGGCGAGCGACATCCCGGAGGCGACGATGCTCGTGGTCAGCGCCGAGCAGAACTTGGTGATCGCCGCGCCGATGTCGGCGCCCGGGATCTGCACGAAGGCGTAGTTCTGGTCGGTGGCGACGTTCAGGATCGTGGACGCGTCGGCGGCACCGATGCCGAAGGCCGCGATGTTCGGTGCCACGACGTCCCGCCGGGACCGGTCGGTCAGCTGCCGGTGCACGCTCGCCCAGTCCTCGTTGCTGTTGGGCTGGCCGTCGCTCAGGAAGAACACCGCGGGCCGGTAGACCGTGTACCCGGCCCGCTTCAGCTCCTGCACGTCCTGCGGGATGCGGGTGAGCAGCGCCGTGAACGCGGCCCGGTAGCTCGTCCCGCCGCCGGTGCTGGTCAGCACCGGCAGCTCGTCCTCCTGCCGCAGGTCGGCCAGGCTCATCCGGACGTCGACGCCGTTGGAGAAGCCGAGGACGGAGAATCTGACCTTCGCCGCCGCCATCGGCTCGGCCAGCAGGGCGCGGTGCAGCGAGGCCAGTCCGGCGTTGAGTTCGCCGAGGACGGGTGTCATCGAGCCGGACTCGTCCGCCACCACGTACATCGGGATGAGGTTGCCACGGTTGTCGGCCATGGTCGGGAGTGCCTTTCGTCGGGTGCTCAGCGTTCGGGTGTGGTTCAGCAGTCGGGTGGGGGGGTGGCTCAGCCGGTGCCGCCGAGCCGGCGCAGGCCGGGCGGGCACTCGATGAACAGGTCGGGTCGGCCGCCGGCCAGGCCCCGGCTCAGGTACAGCACGGAGTCGCGCAGCAGCGAGGCGAACCGCTCGGCGGCGGTGGCCAGGTCGAGGCCGGGCTCGGCGACGAAGGCGAGTTCGGGGTAGCGGGCGATGGCTCGGATCTCCGCCTCGTCGGCCCGGCCGATGCCCACCGCGATGACCGTCGGGTGGCCGGGGTTGGCCACCGGATCGGTCAGCGCCCTGACCGTCTCCCGCCACCGCACGCTCTCCTCGCAGACCCCGCCGAACAGCACGAACAGCACCGGGCGGTGGACCACCCGGTGCTCGGCCTTGAGTCGCGCCAGGTCCTCCGGGACCAGCCTGCGCAGCCGCTCGAACGCCAGGTCGTGCCGGGCGCCGGCCCGCACCCTCAGCTCCGGCATCACGGTCGTCCACTCGACCGCCGACATCGGCAGGTGCGCCGTGGTGTCCCCGGCCGCGCCGAGCACCGAGATCCGCAGCCCGGCGGCCGTCTCCGGCGGGGTCAGCAGGGCCGAGTGCAGGCCGCGCAGCGCGTTGTTGAGGCCGTCGAGGCAGCCCGCGACGGCCGCCGACTCGTCGATCAGGAGGTAGACCGGGAGCACCCCGTTCGCCGTGCCGCTCCCCTGCGCGTCCGCGACCACCGTCCCCACCAGCGCGGACGGCCCACTCGGCCCCGCGAAGCCGCCCGGAGCGCCCGGAGCGCCCGGACCACCCGGACCACCCGAGCCCGCAGAGCCCGCCGGACCGCCCCACCGCACGGGCGGCAGCGCCGTGGCCGCCCCGCCCGCGAGCGTCGCGCCGTGCACCCGGTGCAGCGCCTGCTGCCGGATCACCTCCACGTCGGCCGGCTGGATGAGGTCGTTCGCGACCATGAACTTGAAGACCTCGACCGAGCGTTCGTCGAACTGCTCCTGCCGCCCGACCAGCGACGTCTCCCAGCGGCTGCGCATCTCGATCGCCTCGGCGACCCGGTCCGGGTGCTCCAGCACGAACAGCCGGATCAGCCCGCCGATGTCGAGGTCGCCCTCGCCCAGCAGCCGGCGCCGCTCGGCCTGCAGCTCCAGCTTCACCCGCTGCTCCTGCGTCTCCCGGGCGAGCCGGCCGTCCAGCCTGATCCGGTCCACCACCTGCTCGCCCCGGGCCTCGGCCTCGGCCCGCAGCTGCGCCGATTCGGCCAGCCGCAGCTCCCGGTCCGCCCTGGTCAGGCTGCTGATGTAGGTGCGGGCCGCGTCGTCGGGGCGCAGGTCGACCACGCAGCGGTAGATGGTGATGCCCTCCGACAGCACCATCTCCCGGGCGCAGTCCTGGTTCATCCGGTGCTCGGCCAGGGCCGCCTGGTCGATCGGGTAGCCGCGGGCGATCCCCCGGAGCACGGCGGCGATGTGCCCGTAGACCACGATCAGGGCGTCGGTCACGTTGCGCCGGACCACCTCGACCGGGTCGTGGACCCGGAAGCCCACGTCCACGATGGCGTCGAAGCAGTGGGCCTGGTCCTGGGAGGGCAGCGGCCAGCTCTTCAGGTGCGCGGTGCGCCGGTGGTCGCTGAGGTCCACCTCGTACCTGGTCCGGTACCTACCGAGGAACTGCTGCGACCAGCTCAGCGGTTTGCCCTGGAACCAGGCGAGTTCACCGTCGTAGGAGGCGTACACCGCGGCGGCGCTCGGCTTCAGCGCCTTCACCGGGCCGGACAGCCCCCGTGGCACCGGCTCCTCGCTGATGATCAGCGGCAGGGTGGGGGTCAACTCGAACGCTCCTGTCGGTCCAGTTCGGCCGTGACCGCGGCGGCGGTCCTCGGCAGCGGGGAGATGCTGTGGGCGCCCGCCCAGTCGGCGGCCTGCCGGCGCAGGATGGTGGCGGTCCGCGGATCGCCGTCCGCCAGCGCGCCGACCATCCGCACGAGGACCACCCGCAGCTCCGGGTCGCCCTCGGCCAGCCGGGCCCACAGCTGCAGCACGTACTCGGAGGCGGACCGGTGGACGGCCTCGTTCAGCGCCGCGCGCCACAGTTCGACGAACGGGGCTCGCAGCACCGGCTCCCGGTCCGCCCGTACCAGCAGGGCCGGCCAGTTCGGCAGGACGGCCGGCTCCGGCAGCGTCGCGGTCTCCACCACCAACTGGGCGCCGACGGCGAGGAAGGCCAGCAGGACGGAGGGGCGGGCCCGGTGGTCGGCCAGCGCCGTGCAGAGCCGGCCGAGCACCACGGCGGACAGCCGGTCGTCGTCGGCGAGGATGTCGGTCAGGCTGTCGCCGACCGCGATGGCGACCTGCATGTGGTCGACCACGCAGAGCCGGGCCAGGGCGTCGACCGCGGCCAGCGGCCCGGCGCCGCTGAGGCTCAGCGCGTACACCCGGGCCGCGGTCGCCTGGACCAGCGGGCGGTCGGCGTCGGCGAACCAGCCGGCGGCCAAGGTCCGCACCATGCCGAGCAGTTCGGGGTTCTTCGCGCTCACCGACAGAGCGTGGGCGACGGCGGTGCGGCGACGGCGGTCCGGGCTGGCCGCCCAGGGGTGGAGCACGTGGTCCAGCAGGTACTGGAAGGACCGGTCGGCGAGCACCCCGAGCGCCACCCCGGCGTGCGTGCGGACCTGTTCGGACGGGTCGGCGACCAGCTCGGTGAGCCAGTCCAGCAGCACCTCCTGCAGCGGGTACTCCGCCCAGACGTGCTCGATCAGCCGGCGCGGGTAGCCCGGGTCCTTGTACTCCAGGCCGTCCGCGGGCACCCGCCCGGTGGCGCTGAAGAACCGCACCGGCACCGTCCGGGCGCGCAGTTGGGCCAGCCGCCGCCGGCGCGGTACCCAGTACGGCTCGCGCACCCGCGGCAGGTGGCCGTCCGCCGGGGCCAGGACGGTGTAGTCCTCGGTGTCCAGGCGCCGGTGGAGCGCCCGGGCCGCCGCGGCGACGTCCTCCTGGGGGAGGCCGTTGAGCACCGCCAGGGCGACGGCGTAGCAGCGCAGGAAGGGCTCTTCGAGGTTCTCGGCCCAGATCTCGAAGTCCTCGGCACCGCGCCGGGCCAGCTTCTCCCGGACCACCGCGAGGTCGGGCACGCCGCCGGCCGCGGACTCGGCGGACTCGCCCAGCGCGGAGGCGAGTCCGGCTGCCGCCCGGCAGGCGCCGTCCGCACCGAGGTGCTCGTCCAGGAGTTCCGCCACGCCCTGGCGCCTCAGCAGCAGGGCGGCGGCGGGCTCGCCGAGCAGCCAGTCCAGGTAGCGGCGGACGATCCGGGCGGGCTCCGGCGGGCCGGGCAGGTCGATGACGTGGCCGAGGACCTCGGAGTCGACCAGCCCGCTCTCCTGGCCGACCGTCAGGACCAGCCGGGCCCCCGCGCGGTGCAGGGCGCCGTCCAGTCCCTGGAGGAGCGGGCCGTCCAGGGTGGAGCAGTCCCCCGGCTCGTCGACCAGGAAGCCGACCGGCTCGCCCCGGCCGTCCTGGGCGTCGGCCTCCAGCCGCTCGATGAGCGCTCCGAGGTCGGAGGTGCGGTCCAGGTGGTAGATCCGGTCGACCGAGCGGCCGAGCAGCAGCCGCAACGCGGCCGTGGTCTTGCCGGAGCCGGCCGGGCCGCGCAGGATCGCCAGGCTCCGCTTGCCGAAGTCGGCCCGCACCTCGTCCCAGTCGGCCGGGTCCGCGAAGGCGCTGCGCACCCGTTCCAGGACCAGCGGGGAGACCAGGCGCAGCGGCGCCCGTCCGCCGCCGACCAGGAAGACGTTCTTGTCCCCGGCGACCATGTCGCCGTCGATGCTCGCCAGCGCATGGCGCACGGTGTCGCGGCGCAGCATGCCCTGGGCGAACTGGGTGGCCTCCGCGCTCTCCCGGGCGGCGCCGCTGCGGGCGGAACCGCCCTCCGGCCGTTCGCCGCCGGCGTCGCCGGAGGGCCCGCCGTCGGCACCCTCGCCGGCCGGCGGGCCGTCCACGGGGGCCCCGTCCGGCCCGGCGGCGGGCGGTGCCGCCGGGCCGGAGGGGCCCCCTCCCCCGTCGACCGGCGGAACCCCCGTTACCGCCGGCCCCGTGTCCCCGGGCGTCGTCATCGACGGCCCGGGGAGTTCGGCGCGTGGTGGACGTTCTTGTCACCGGCCACCTGGTCCCCGTGCACCACGCCCGCGTGGAAGACCACTCCGCCGGTCGGCGCCCCGCCGGAACCGGGGGCGGGAGCGGGAGCGGCGGGAGCGGCGGCGGGGCCGGGACCGAGCCCGGTTCCGGGGCCGGAACCCCCGTCCAGCCCGGGCGGAGCCGGGTAGCCGGGCACGGTGATCCAGCCGCGGGCGGGGATGCCGTGCTTGGCCTCGAAGCCCACCGGCAGGTAGGCGGCCGGGTCGACGGTGCGGTACTCGTGCCGGACCACGGCCTGGTAGACCTCGTCGGAGACGATGAACGCCAGGTTGGCCCGGCCCGCCCGGGCCAGCACCTCGCGCAGCGGCGCGGCGTCGACCAGCCGGAAGGTCCAGTTCACCGCGTCGCCCGACCAGCCGTCCGCGTCGCGGCTGACCAGCCCCTGGTGCAGCGCGACCCGGAGGCGCAGGGCATGCGCCTCGTTGAAGATCCGTGCCTTCTCCGCCAGGCAGTCGTCCAGGGCCCGGACGAGCGCCCCGGCCAGCAGCACCGGCGAGACCTGCGGCTGTACCAGGACCAGCACTCCGTCGCCGCGGTCCTCGGTGGCGACGGCCCCGTCCGGCAGACCGGCCTCCGCCAGCGCGTCCCGGAGCACCTCGTACATCGCCTGCCGCAGCGACCGCTGGACGGGGTTCGGCCGCGTGCTGAACCCCTCGATGTCGAGCACCACGATCCAGTGGTGCACGGCCGCCAGTGTCATCCCGGCTCCTCCCGGCTCGGCGTCGACCAGTACCCCATTGGTACGCCACCGGGAGGCACACTTCTGCGCCAAATGGCGCACAGACGGCACTTTCTGACGTCACGCCAGGTGGCAGGTCGCGGGCATCGGCCAGGGTACGAAGGATGCCCGGGCACCGGCTCGGCCTTGTCCGGATCGTTACGCCCCCTGACCGTGCCCGCCCGTACGCACGCCCCCGCGTGCGCCCCGGCGCACAGTGCCTTTCGCCCGCGCCCCCGAAGAGACCTCTCAGACCACCGGCGGCGAGGCCGCGCCCGAGAGGGCGACGGCGACGAGGGCGCGCATGGCGCAGGCGGCCTGGCCGAGGGGCAGGGTGGCGTCGTCGGCGAAGAGTTCGACGAGCCAGCCGCCGGCCGGGTTGTGGCCGCCGGCGGCGACCATGCCGCGGTAGCCGGAGACCACGAGCATGGCCTCCTCCGCCGGGTCGTTGCCGGCCGCCCCGGCCCGGAGGGCGAAGGCGCCGCCGCGGACGGCGCGCCGGGTCATCGGGTAGTGGCGCAGGTCGAAGACGGCGTCGGGGGCCTCGATCTGGGCCCGCTGGGTCTCGGCGCGGGCGCTGCTGGGGCCGCTGGTCATCCGGTAGACGGCGTGCTGGGCGGTGCGCATCAGGTGGGAGCCGGGTGGGACGTAGGAGACCCACCAGCCGACGGCGTCGAGCAGCCGGGCGGAGGTCTCGGCGATGACGACCAGCTTGCCGAGGGTGTCGGCCGGGTGGACGACCCGGGCGGCGGCGGCCCGGTCGAGGGCGGCGAGGACGGCGGTGAGCAGCTGACCCGGGTCGGCGCTGTGGGCGGCGCCGCGGAACCGGCGCCGGTCCCCGGTGCCGATCCGCCCGCCGGTCCGCCGCCCGTCGGCCCGGTGGTGCGGGTCAGCGGCGTCGGCGAGCAGCACGGTGGGGTCCGGCGAGAAGCCGGGGCCGTGGCTGCGACCGGCGACGACGGGGTGGGCGGCCCGGGCGGCCTTGGCGCGGTACTGGGCGGCGTCGGCGAGCCGGAAGAGCCGGTCGGGGGTGGTGACGGGCCCGATCGAGTCCCCGGTGGAGGCGACGCCGCAGGCCACGCCCTCGCCCTCGGACAGCGCGAGGGCCCGGGCGCAGAGCTCTTCGGCGACGGCCACCACCTCGTCGGCCTTCTGCCCCTCCACCAGCAGGCAGAACTCGTCGCCGCCGAGCCGGGCGGCGAGGCTGCCGGGGAGTTTGGCGGCGGCCAGCGAGAGCTGGTGGGCGAACCGTTCCAGCAGCCGGTCGCCCATCTCGTGGCCGAGCTGGTCGTTGACCCGCTTCAGCCCGTTGACGTCGCAGACGACCAGGGAGACGACGGTGTTGTCCCGGTTGTGCGCCTCCAGCGCGCTCTCCAGCCGGGTGTCGACGGCACGCCGGTTGGCGAGGCCGGTGAGCGGGTCGGAGAAGGCGAGCCGGCGCAGGTCGGCGAGGCGTTCGGTCTGGGCGAGCCCGGCCGAGACCTGGGCGGCGAGCAGGGTCGCGTAGTCGGCGTCGGCCTCGGTGAACTCGGGCATCCCGACCGACCTGGCGAGGTAGAGCTCGCCCCAGGCCTGCCCGTGGAGCACGATCGGCGCGACCACGCAGCAGGCCCGCCCGCGCCGGCGCAGCGCGGCGGCGCGTTCCTGGCAGTACGCGCCGGCGGTCGGGTGTGCGTGCCCGGGGTGCGGCGCGCTGTTCTCGGCGGTCTGCAGCCAGGCGCGCGGCAGCCGCCCGGTGGTCCAGCGCTCGTCCAGGTAGGTGACGATCTCGGGGAAGTCGGCGACGGGGTAGGACTCGTCCTCGGGCAGCTCCTCCTCGCCGGGGGCGAGCTCGCCGTGGTTGACCAGGACCCGCAGCCGGCCGGATTCGCGGTCCCAGACGGAGACCGCGGCCATGGTGGCGCCGAGCGCCTCGGTGGCGCGGGCGGCGGCGGCCCGGACGGCTTCCAGCGGGGTGAGCGCGCCGGCCATGTCCTGGGCGAGCTCGACCACGGACTGCAGCCTCAGGTCGGGCAGCGGGTCGCGGTGCCGCGAGCCGCCGCAGTCGCAGCCGCGGTCCGTCATGATCGCCTCACTGCTCACCGGCTCGCCTCGCTCCCTGTGCTCGGTCCTGCCAGACCCCCGTCGGCCGGCCGCACCCGACCGGTCGCTTGCACCAAGACTATGGCGGTTTCGCTCGGTTATGCCCCGTTTGCCCGGACCGGGCTGCTCCAGAACGTACGGGTTTCAACCGTTCGGCACCCGACGACCCGCAAGCACCCACCCGACGTACCCGCCGGACGCACCCGCCAGAAGCACCCAGCGGAACCACCCACTGGTACCTCCCCCAGCGGACGTACCCACCGGAAGCGGGCCTAGTCCGCCTTCAGCCGCCGGGTGAGCAGCCACGGCTCGACCAGCCCGAGCCCCCGCACCGGGCGGCGCCACATCGGCTGGAGGTGGAACCGCGCCCCGGCGTCCGGCCCCGGCATCGGCAGCCCGGAGGCGGGCATCCCGGCGGCGGCCGACAGTGCCTCGGCCAGGCCGGGCCCCTCCGAGTCGGCCGGGGCGACGCTGCCGTTCTGCTCCAGGGCGGCGGCGAACTCGCCGTCGATCAGCACCGCGTCCTTGGGCGCGATCGAGGTGAGCCGGCTGGCCAGGTTGACGGTGGTGCCGAAGACGTCGCCCATCCGCGAGGTGACCGTGCCGAAGGCCATGCCGACCCGCAGCGGCGGGATGGGGTCCTCCTCGGCCAGCGCCTCGATCAGGCCGAGCGCGATCTCGGCGGCGGTCGCCGGGTCCTCGGAGACGTAGAGGATCTCGTCGCCGAGGGTCTTGATCACCCGGCCGCCCTGGCCGACGATCAGGTCCGAGCAGGTGTTCTCGAAGGTCTCGACCAGCTCGCCGAGCTCCTCCTCCTCCAGCCGCCGGGAGAGCCGGGTGAAGCCGACCAGGTCGGCGAAGCCGACGGCCAGCCGCCCGCTGGTGATCTCGTTGTCCTCGGCGGCCTGCACCACCCGGCCGGTGACGGCCGCCAGCTGGCGCCGCCAGACGTACACCAGGAACTGCTCCAGCTCCGGCAGCAGCAGCTCGACCAGCGGGTACGCGACGTCGGCGCGGGTCAGCCCGGGCTCGACGGACTGGGTGAGGTTCTCCAGGAAGGTGTCCATCTGCCAGCCGGCCAGCCGGGCCGTGGTCTGGCCGGTGGAGCGGGCCACCTGGATCGCCATCGACTCGCTGAGCAGGCCGGACTCGACCAGGCCGGCCAGCCGGCGCAGCGCGATCACGTCGCCGTCGGTCAGCGCCCGGGACTGGCCGATGTCGGGGAAGCCCATGGCGCGCCAGAAGCGGGTGGCCAGCTCCATCGGGACGTCGGCGGCGCGCGCGGCCTGGTACGGGGTGTAGCGGCGCGGCGCGTCCAGGATCAGGCGTTCCAGTTCGAGCGCGACCGTGGGGTCGTTGGTACCCGACGTCGCGCCGCTGCTGCCGTCCTCTGCCACCGGTCCGTCCCCGTGCGGTCGCCGCACTCGCCTCGTGTCCTACCTGTCCGGGCCCGCCGCCCGCCACCCGTGCGGGCAGTGGCGCGCCTCACACCGCTGCCAGGTGGAATGTTCGCACGGAATCTCCGGATCCGGGGCATCAGCCCGGGTCAAGGAGAGGTGAAGACTGCCGTTCAGCGGGCTTCGGGGCGTACGTGGACGACGTCGCCCGCGCCGACCGCCCGGCGTGCGCCGTCGGGCGTACGGACCACCAGGCGCCCGTCGCCGTCCACCGCCACCGCCTCGCCGACCAGTTCGGTGTCGCCGGGCAGGTGCACCTTGACCCGGCGGCCGAGCGTGGTGCAGCGGTCCACGTAGGCGCGCAGCAGGTCGCTGGCGTGCGGGTCGCCGGCCGCGGCCGTCCACTCCCGGTACAGCACGGCGAGTTCGCGCAGCAGGGCCCGCAGCAGGGTGCCCCGGTCGGTGGTGGCGGCGCCGGCCAGCGCCAGCGAGGCGGCGGTGGGGACGGGCAGTTCCTGCTCCCGCAGCGAGACGTTGAGGCCGAGGCCGACGACCACCGCGCCGCCGGCCAGCTCGGTGAGGATCCCGCCGATCTTGCGCTCCGCGCCGTCGATCTCCACCTGCAGGTCGTTGGGCCACTTCAGCCCGACCTCGACCTCGGCGACCCGGTCCAGCGTGCTGGCCGCGGCCACCCCGACCAGGATCGGCAGCCAGCCGTAGCGCTCGACCGGCACCTCCTCGGGGCGCAGCAGGAGGGACAGGAACAGCCCGGAGCGGGCCGGGGCCGTCCACTGCCGGTCCAGCCGCCCGCGGGCGGCGCTCTGCGCCTCGGCCACCAGCACCGCTCCCTGGGCGGCGCCGGCCCTGGCGCGGGCGGCGAGGTCGCTGTTGGTGGAGCCGGTCTCGGTGACCACGTCCAGGGAGGTCCAGAGCCCGCCCGGAACGACCAGGTCGTGGCGCAGCGCCTCCTCGTCCAGCGGCGGCCGGTCCAGGTCGGTCCAGGGCGACGGTCCGGTACGGCCGAAGCCGCGCAGGCCACTGCGGCGGGGGGTGTCGGGTGCGTCCATGGGGGCAACCCTAGGGCCCGTCTTCAAACCCCCGTCGTTCGCCCGGAGGGCGAGCGGGGCGGCGTTGGGGTGCGTGCATCGCAAGGCGGAGGAGGGAGCCCAATGCAGCGCATTGGCGACCGACGACAACGCGGCGAGGTGCGTGCCCCGGCGTCGGCCCGCAGGCGGGGGTTTGAAGACGGGCCCTAGGACGTGGGCGCAGGCGTGGGACGTAGGCCGCCCCATCGTCCCCCAGAACGCGCGTCGACACACTGTGTCGATGGCCATAACGCCAGGACATGACGGATGGCCCCGCGTGCTGGCTACGCTACCCAACGGTAGTTCGCAGCGCCGCCCTGCCCTCATGCGCGGGCCCCACCTCCGGCCCGCGCGCACTCGAACAGGTCGCGGCCCATGGATCAGGGAGAGCCACCGGAATGACCGAGGCGCCGTACGACCCCCACACCACCGCCGGCAAGCTCGCCGATCTCCGGCGCAGGCTGGACGAGGCGGTGCACTCCGGCTCGGCCAAGGCCGTGGAGAAGCAGCACGCCAAGGGCAAGTTGACCGCCCGCGAGCGGATCGTGGAGCTGCTGGACGAGGACTCCTTCGTGGAGTTCGACGAGTTCGCCCGGCACCGCTCGACCAACTTCGGCCAGGAGAAGAACCGCCCGTACGGCGACGGCGTGGTGACCGGCTACGGCACCGTCGACGGCCGTCAGGTCGCCGTGTTCGCCCAGGACTTCACCGTCTTCGGCGGCTCCCTGGGCGAGGTCTTCGGCGAGAAGATCGTCAAGGTCATGGACTTCGCGCTGAAGACCGGCTGCCCGGTCATCGGCATCAACGACTCGGGCGGCGCCCGGATCCAGGAGGGCGTGGTCTCGCTCGGCCTGTACGGCGAGATCTTCCGCCGCAACGTGCACGCCTCGGGCGTCATCCCGCAGATCTCGCTGATCATGGGCCCCTGCGCGGGCGGCGCGGTGTACTCCCCCGCGATCACCGACTTCGTGGTGATGGCCGACCAGACCTCGCACATGTTCATCACCGGCCCGGACGTGATCAAGACCGTCACCGGCGAGGACGTCGGCATGGAGGAGCTGGGCGGCGCCCGCACCCACAACACCAAGTCCGGCAACGCCCACTACCTGGCCGCGGACGAGAAGGAGGCGGTGGAGTACGTCAAGAGCCTGCTCTCGTACCTGCCGTCCAACAACCTGAGCGACCCGCCGTCCTACCCCGAGCAGGCCGACCTCGCGGTCACCGACGAGGACCTCGAACTCGACACGATCGTGCCGGACTCGGCGAACCAGCCGTACGACATGCACAAGGTGATCGAGCACATCGTCGACGACGGCGAGTTCCTGGAGACCCAGCCGCTGTACGCCGGCAACATCATCACCGGCTTCGGCCGGGTCGAGGGCCACTCGGTCGGCATCGTCGGCAACCAGCCGATGGACCTGGCCGGCTGTCTGGACATCAACGCCAGCGAGAAGGCGGCGCGCTTCATCCGCACCTGCGACTCCTTCAACATCCCGGTGCTGACCTTCGTGGACGTGCCCGGCTTCCTGCCCGGCACCGAGCAGGAGTGGGACGGCATCATCCGCCGCGGCGCCAAGCTGATCTACGCCTACGCCGAGGCCACCGTGCCGCTGATCACCGTGATCACCCGCAAGGCCTTCGGCGGCGCGTACGACGTCATGGGCTCCAAGCACCTGGGCGCCGACCTCAACCTGGCCTGGCCGACGGCGCAGATCGCCGTCATGGGCGCGCAGGGCGCGGTCAACATCCTGCACCGCCGGGAGATCGCCGAGGCCGAGGCGGCCGGCACCGTCGAGGAGAAGCGGGCCGAGCTGATCGCCTCGTACGAGGACACCCTGCTGAACCCGTACCTGGCGGCCGAGCGCGGCTACGTCGACGCGGTCATCGCGCCCAGCGAGACCCGCCGGCACATCGTCCGGGGCCTGCGGGCGCTGCGCGGCAAGCGCGAGGTGCTGCCGCCGAAGAAGCACGGCAACATCCCCCTGTAGGCCCCTTCCCTGTCGGGAGAGAACCAGCCATGTCCCCGATCCACGTGCTGCACGGGCAGCCGACCCCCGAGGAGCTGGCCACCGTTCTGGCGGTGGTCCAGGCCCGGGCCGCCGCCGCGCACGCCGCCGCCGAGGCGGCGCGTCAGGCCGGCGCCGGCCCGGCCTCCCCCTGGAACGACCGCTCCCGCCTGCTCCGCCCCGCCCTCCACCCGGGCGTAAACGCCTGGCGGACCTCGGGCTGGGCGCGCTGAAACACCCGCCGCGGAGCAGGAAGTCGAACAGATCGACTTCCTGCTCCGCGCTCTTTTCAGGCCCGCTTCCGCGCCCGTTCCCGCCGCCCGGCTTGCCCGAAACCTGAGTACGGATACTCAGGCGCCCGGCCCGGGCACGGCGCACTCTGGACGGGTGCTCTGGTCAGACCCCCGCGACGAGCCCTCGCCCGAGGCCCGTCGGATGCAGGAGCGGATGCAGCGGGCCGGCAAGGTGCTCGCCGCCATCGTGCTGGTGGGCTCCGTCCTGCTGATGATCGCCCGGGCGTTCACCTGAGCCGTTCACCCGAACGGCGGACACCGTCACCCCCTACCCTGGTGGCCATGACCGACCAGCGCACCCTCGTCCTCGCCTCCGCCTCCCCCGCCCGCCTCGGG
Source organism: Streptomyces sp. 1114.5 (assembly GCF_003635085.1). Lineage (NCBI taxonomy): Bacteria > Bacillati > Actinomycetota > Actinomycetes > Kitasatosporales > Streptomycetaceae > Streptomyces > Streptomyces sp. 1114.5. Next base: position 2,167,244 of record NZ_RBXE01000001.1, on the reverse strand, counting down.
CTGCTGCGCCAGGCGGGCCTCGACCCGCGCGTGGTGGTCAGCGGCGTCGACGAGGACGCGATCACCGCCGCCACCCCCGCCGAACTCGCGCTGGTGCTGGCCGAGGCCAAGGCGAAGGCCGTCGCCGCCGCCCTGACCGACGGCGAGCTGGTGATCGGCTGCGACTCCGTCCTGGAGCTGGACGGGCAGGCGCTCGGCAAGCCCGCCGACGCCGCCGAGGCGCTGGCCCGCTGGCAGTCGATGCGCGGCCGCGCCGGGGTGCTGCGCACCGGCCACTGCGTGATCGACACGGTGACCGGCCGGCAGGCCTCGGCCACCGCCTCCACCACCGTCCGCTTCGGCACCCCGGACGACGAGGAGATCGCCGCGTACGTGGCCTCCGGCGAACCGCTGCACGTGGCCGGGGCGTTCACCCTGGACGGCCGCTCGGCGCCGTTCGTCGACGGCATCGACGGGGACCCGGGCAACGTCATCGGCCTGTCCCTGCCGCTGCTGCGCCGCCTGCTCGCCGACCTCGGCCTGCGCATCACCGACCTGTGGACCACGTGACCTGTGGACCACGTGACCTGCCACATCCGGCCGTTCGGCCGCTGAGCTGACCGCCGTTCGAACCGGGGAGGGACCGCGGCGATGACCGACAACGTGCTCAACGTGGTGCTGGGCCTGGTGGCCAGTGCCATCAGCGCCGGCCTCGGCTGGCTCGCCCAGGCCCTGCGGCGGCGCCGGAGGGTCGAACAGGTGCGGGAGTTCTTCGGGTTGCCGGCCGGCGGCGAGTGCCTGGTCGTGGTGCCGCGCAGCATCGGCGAGGGCTCGGACGCCGGTACCGTGACCCGCCGGGACGCCTACGCGCTGATGGCGCTGGCCGGGCTGGTGGAAAGCTGCGGGGCCAGGGCGGAGATCGTCGCGCACGACTCGGCGAATCGGGGCATCGGGGCCAGGACCGAGTTCTGCATCGGCGGCCCGGTCAGCAACGAGCGGACCGCCGCCCACCTCGCCTGGGGCCTGCCGGGCGCCCTGGTCACCTCCGGCGCGGACCCGGGCAGCAACGTCATCGTGGTGGGCGACCGCGACTTCACCGCCGACCAGGAGCAGGTGCACGCCCTGCTGGCCCGGATCGCCACCCCGGAGGGGGGCCGTCCGGTGTTCCTCGTCGCCGGCCAGACCGGCACCGCCAACCAGGCGGGCGTGCGCTACCTGGTCGCGCACCACCGCGAACTCGCCCGCGCGCACGGCCGCAACGGCACCTTCGCGGTCGTCCTGCGGGTCGTCAAACCCAAGGCGTACGGGCCGGATCTGGTCGAGGTCGCAGCCGACGTGACGGCCGAGGCGGTGCTGCGGCCCGGCGCCCGCTCCGGCGCCGCTTGAGCGGTCCGCGCGAGAGTGTGGCCCATGCCACCGTCCCGCCACGCCGCCGCCTCGTCACCCGCCGTGGCCCCCACCGTTGCGACCCCACCCGCCGCGACCTGCGGAGTCTTCGTACCGGCCGGTAGCGGGGCGTCCGATCCCATCACCGAGCGTGTGGGATAGTTCACAACCGGGGGCTACTCGCCGGTACTGCCCAGGAATCCATAAACTCAACGAGGTTCAAGAAGGGAGCCACAGTGCGCAAGGTGCTCATCGCCAACCGCGGGGAAATCGCCGTCCGCGTCGCCCGGGCCTGCTCGGACGCCGGTATCGCCAGCGTCGCCGTCTACGCCGAGCCGGACCGGGATGCGCTGCACGTCCGCGCGGCCGACGAGGCTTACGCGCTGGGCGGTGACACCCCCGGTACCAGTTACCTGGACATCGCCAAGGTGCTCAAGGCCGCCGCCGACTCCGGGGCCGACGCCGTCCACCCCGGTTACGGGTTCCTGTCGGAGAACGCCGAGTTCGCCCAGGCCGTCCTGGACGCGGGCCTGATCTGGATCGGCCCGCCGCCGCAGGCCATCCGCGACCTCGGCGACAAGGTGACCGCCCGGCACGTGGCGCAGCGCGCCGGTGCCCCGCTGGTCGCCGGTACCCCGGACCCGGTCTCGGGTGCCGACGAGGTCATCGACTTCGCCCGGGAGCACGGCCTGCCGGTCGCCATCAAGGCGGCCTTCGGCGGTGGCGGCCGCGGCCTCAAGGTCGCCCGCACGCTGGAGGAGATCCCGGAGCTGTACGAGTCCGCGGTGCGCGAGGCGGTCGCCGCCTTCGGTCGCGGCGAGTGCTTCGTCGAGCGGTACCTGGACAACCCGCGGCACGTGGAGACCCAGTGCCTGGCCGACAAGCACGGCAACGTGGTGGTCGTCTCCACCCGTGACTGCTCCCTGCAGCGCCGGCACCAGAAGCTGGTCGAGGAGGCGCCCGCGCCGTTCCTGACCGCCGAGCAGAACGCCGAGCTGTACCGGGCGTCCAAGGCCATCCTCAAGGAGGCCGGCTACGAGGGCGCCGGGACCTGCGAGTTCCTGGTGGCGCAGGACGGCACGATCTCCTTCCTGGAGGTCAACACCCGTCTGCAGGTGGAGCACCCGGTCACCGAGGAGGTCACCGGCCTCGACCTGGTCCGCGAGATGTTCCGGATCGCCGACGGCGAGGAGCTCGGCTACGGCGACCCCGAGGTGCGCGGTCACTCCTTCGAGTTCCGCATCAACGGCGAGGACCCGGGCCGCAACTTCCTGCCCGCGCCCGGCACCGTGACGCTGTTCGCCCCGCCGTCGGGCCCGGGCGTGCGCCTGGACTCCGGCGTGGAGACCGGCTCGGTCATCGGCCCGGCCTGGGACTCGCTGCTGGCGAAGCTGATCGTCACCGGCCGCGACCGCAAGCAGGCCCTGGAGCGGGCCCGCCGCGCGCTGAGCGAGTTCAAGGTGGAGGGCATGGCCACCGCCATCCCGTTCCACCAGGCGGTCGTCACCGACCCGGCGTTCGCGCCCGAGGTGCACGGCAGCGAGGGGCCGTTCACGGTCTACACCCGGTGGATCGAGACCGACTTCGACAACACCATCGCGCCGTTCGCCGGTGCGGCCGGTGACGGCGAGGAGGCCGAGGGCCGGGAGACCGTCGTGGTCGAGGTCGGCGGCAAGCGGATCGAGGTCTCGCTGCCGTCCTCGCTGGGCGCCGGAGCGGCCCCGGCGGCCGGTGCGGGGGTCGCCGCCAAGGCCAAGCGCCGGGTGGGCACCAAGAAGGCCGGTTCGGCCGTCAGCGGTGACACCCTGGCCTCGCCGATGCAGGGCACCATCGTCAAGGTCGCCGTGGAGGAGGGCCAGGTCGTCGCCGAGGGCGAGCTGATCGTGGTCCTGGAGGCGATGAAGATGGAGCAGCCGCTGAACGCCCACAAGGCGGGCACCGTCACCGGTCTCAAGGCCGAGGTCGGCGGGAGCGTCAGCAGCGGCGCCGCGCTCTGCGAGATCAAGGACTGACGTCCTCGGAGCTCCGACCGGTCCGTACGCCCCTCGGGGTGTACGGACCGGTCGCGTTCTACGGGTCTGCGGGCCTGCGAATCGGCTCAGCGGCCGCGCGGCAGGCCCATCTCGGCCAGCCGGACCGGCATCCCGCCGGGGCCGACCGCCCCGCCCGGGCCGCCGTGCGCGCCGGGGCGGCGCTGGCCGGGCAGCGGGGCGCCGCCGGGGGGCGGGGCGGTGCGGCGGGCCATCGGGCCGGGCTGGGTCTGGTGCACCGGGCCGCTGCCGGTGCCGTGCACCGGGGCGTCGCTGCTGGGTGCCGCGCCGAGCGGCGCCAGGTCGATCTGCACCCCGCAGTCGGCGATCGCGTCCAGCTCGCGGGCGGTGGCGTCGTCCGCGGTCGCGTGCTCGTCGGTGACCAGCCGGGTGATGGTCTCGGTGGCGACGGTCGGGAACATGCTGTCCGTGCCGAGCTTGGTGTGGTCGGCGAGGACGATGACCTCGGCGGCCGACTGCACCAGTGCCCGGTCCACGCTCGCGGACAGCATGTTGGCGGTGGAGAGCCCGCGTTCGGCGCTCAGCCCGCTGCCGGAGACGAAGGCCTTGGCGACCCGCAGCCCCTGCAGCGACTGCTCGGCGCCACTGCCCACCAGCGCGTAGTTGGAGCCGCGCAGGGTGCCACCGGTCATCACCACCTCGACCCGGTTGGCGTGGGCCAGCGCCTGGGCGACCAACAGTGAGTTGGTGACGACGGTCAGCCCGGGCACCCTGGCCAGCCGGCGGGCCAGCTCCTGGGTGGTGGTGCCGGCACCGACCACCACCGCGTCCCCCTCCTCCACCAGGCCGGCGGCGAGGTCCGCGATGGCGCTCTTCTCCGCCGCGGCCAGGTGGGTCTTCTGCGGGTAACCGGGTTCGCGGCTGAAGCCGCCGGGGAGCACCGCGCCGCCGTGCCGGCGGTCGAGGAGCCCTTCTGCCTCCAGCGCCCGCACGTCACGACGCACGGTCACTTCGGAGGTCTGGACGACGCGGGCCAACTCCCGGAGCGAGACAGCTCCGTTGGCGCGCACCATTTCGAGGATCAACTGGCGACGTTCTGCTGCAAACACAGAACCGACGGTAACCTGCGTGACCGTCTGCTTTCAGGCGTTTGCAGCTGGTAGCGAGAATTGCTCACGCACGAGCGGCGCGTGACCGTACAATACGCGCCGTCAATAGCCCGGGACTGCGCCCGCCGTACGGGTGAAGGACCGTCATGCGCGAGGGGCGGTCGCCGATCGGCGACCGCCCCTCAACTGTGCGCCGGAGGCTCAGGATTCGCCGTCGGCCCGCTTGCGGATGTGCAGCTGCCGGGCGGCCTCGGCGGTCGAGCCGGAGACCGACGGGTAGACGGTGAAGGCGCTGGCCACCTGTTCGACCGTCAGATTGGCGTCCACCGCGAGCGAGATCGGGTGGATCAGCTCGCTGGCCCGCGGGGCGACGACCACGCCGCCGACCACGATGCCGGTGCCCGGGCGGCAGAACAGCTTCACGAAGCCGTCCCGGATGCCCTGCATCTTCGCCCGCGGGTTGCCGCGCAGCGGGAGCTTGACCACGACGGCGTCCATCTTGCCGCACTCCACGTCGGCCGCGGTGTAGCCGACGGTGGCGATCTCCGGGTCGGTGAAGACGTTGGAGGCAACGGTCTTGAGGTTCAGCGGCTGCACCGCGTCGCCGAGCGCGTGGTACATCGCGATCCGGCCCTGCATGGCCGCCACCGAGGCGAGCATGAAGACGCCGGTGCAGTCGCCCGCCGCGTAGACGCCGGGGGCGGTGGTGCGGGAGACCCGGTCGACCTGGATCTGGCCCCAGTCGTTGAGCTTGATCCCGGCCTCCTCCAGGCCCATCTCGGAGGTGTTGGGGATCGAGCCGACCGCCATCAGGCAGTGCGAGCCCTCGATGACCTTGCCGTCGGCCAGGGTCACCTCGACCCGGTCGCCGATCCGCTTGACGCTCTCGGCGCGCGAGCGGCCCATCACGTTCATGCCGCGGCGGCGGAAGACGTCCTCCAGCACCTCGGCGGCGTCCGGGTCCTCGCCCGGCAGCACGCGGTCGCGGCTGGACACCAGGGTGACCTTGGAGCCGAGCGCCTGGTACGCGCCGGCGAACTCCGCGCCGGTCACACCGGAGCCGACCACGATCAGCTCGCGGGGCAGCTCCTCCAGGTCGTACACCTGGGTCCAGGTGAGGATCCGCTCGCCGTCCGGCTGGGCGTCGGGCAGCTCGCGCGGGTGGGCGCCGGTGGCGATCAGCACGGCGTCGGCGCGCAGCGACTGCACGGTGCCGTCGGGCGCGTCCACCAGGACCTCGCGGGAGCCGTCCACGGCCTGCCCGCCGGTGCCGAGCCGGCCGCGGCCGCGCAGCACGGTGACGCCGGCCCGGGTGACGGACTGGGTGATGTCGTGGGACTGCGCGATCGCCAGGCGCTTCACACGCCGGTTGACCTTGCCCAGGTCCACGCCGACGACCTTGGCGGCCTGCTCGTCCGGGGGCGTGTCGTCCGCGACGATGATGCCGAGCTCTTCGTACGAGCTGTCGAAGGTGGTCATCACCTCCGCGGTCGCGATCAGCGTCTTCGACGGAACGCAGTCCGTGAGCACCGCCGATCCACCCAGACCGTCGCGGTCGACGACGGTCACCTCCGCGCCGAGCTGTGCGGCGACCAGGGCCGCCTCGTAGCCGCCGGGTCCGCCACCGATGATCACGATCCGAGTCACGTTCTCCATTGTCCCGTACGCCGGGAGCGCCGCCACGCCGGGGTCCGAGCTCCTGTGCGAAATCCGTGACCGACCGCGAACTCCGGCCGCCCGCCGCCCGGCTACGCTGGCCCCCATGCCCCTTTACGCCGCGTATGCCACCAACCTCGATGCCCGGCAGATGACCCGCCGAGCCCCGCACTCCCCCCTGCGCGGCACGGGCTGGCTGGACGGCTGGCGGCTCACCTTCGGCGGCGAACAGCTCGGCTGGGAGGGCTCGCTGGCCACCGTCGTCGAGGACGGCAAGGACCAGGTCTTCGTCTCGCTGTACGACGTCTCGCCGATGGACGAGGACGGCCTGGACCGCTGGGAGGGCGTCCAGCTCGGCATCTACCGGAAGATCAAGCTGCGCGCGCAGACCCTGGACGGCGACATCCCGGTCTGGACGTACGTGCTCAACGACTACGAGGGCGGCCTGCCCGCGGCCCGCTACCTCGGCCTGATCGCCGACGCCGCCGAGAGCGCCGGCGCCCCGCACGACTACGTCATGGACCTGCGCCGCCGCCCCTGCTAGGGCCCGTCAGGGCTTCGCGGCCCAGCTGCGCGCGGTCTCGGCCAGCACGCCGGCCACCACCGCGCGCCGGGCCGGCTCGGTGCGCAGCCCGTTGCCGAGCTCGACGTGCAGCCACGGCACCCCGGCCCCGGCTGCGAACCGGCCCTCGACGTTGGTGGTGCCCTCCAGCTGCCCGCACTTCTCCCGCCAGGCCCGGCAGACCGCGAACCCGGCCCGGCCGAGCCCGGCGGCGGTGAGCTCGGCGGCCGGCCCCGCCTGCCCCGCGCCGCCGGAGACCACCGCGTCCTGCCCGGGCAGACTGCCCTCGTCGAAGCCGTGCACCTGGATGCCGGGCAGGCCGCGCCCGGTGAGCGCCTCGACCACGGCGGCGAAGACGGTGTCGGAGCGGTGCGCGACGTCGGAGGAGCCGTCCGCCCCGGCCTTGCGGTGCGCCCCGGCGAGCACCAGCACCCCGCCCGGCGCGGCCCGGAACAGCTCCACGCCGAGCGCCTCGGTGCGGGCGTCCGACACCGGGTGGGGCACCTGCACGGTCCAGTACGGCCGGGCCGAGAGGTCCAGGTAGACCCGGCCCCAGCCGCGGCTCCCGACGGCCGGGGCGTCTGCGGTCTCGGCGATCTCGGCCACCCGGCGGCCGGTCGCGGCCTCGGTGAACTCGGTGAGCCGGTAGCCGACTCGGGCCAGCGCGCGGCCCGCCTGCTCGGCCTGGCCGTCCATGGCGCCGAGCACGCCCTCGGCCACCGCCCGGCGCTGCGCCGCGTCCGGCGCGGTGTACGGGCCGTCCGCCGTGAAGTCGGCGGTGAAGCCGTCCACCCGGGCCGCCAGGTCCACCGGCACCGGCCCCGACGGCGTGCCCCGGGCCACCCGGGGCCGCTCGTCCTGGCCGCGCGCGGCCAGGGTCAGCACCCCCGCCAGCGCGGCCAGCACCAGCAGCACCGCCGCCGGCAGCAGCAGCGAGCGTCGCGAACCCCGAGTCTCCATGGCGGTCGAACCTACCCTGCCCGCCCCGGTGACCATGATCCGCGCCGAGTCGGGAGAAATCGACACCGAAGCGGCACCCGATCGCAACCGACATGTGACAACTTTTGCGAAACCTCTTCGTACGCTGGTCCCGCTTGACCATTTCTTGATCATCGCTTGACCGGGAAGGCCGGCCGCCTCCCGGAGCGGGCGCGCCGAGCCCGGAGGAGAACGAGGCCCCTCGTGAGCACGGCACCCAACCCGCCGCGGCAGCACCGCTACCGCCGCCGGGCCGACATGCCGCTGCTCGGAGGCATCCGCCCACCCATCGCCCTGCTGGTCGTGCTGCTGCTCGCGGTCGCCGCGATCACCGCCCTGGCCGTCGGCGGACTGCGCGTCGACGACACCCCGCAGGCCGTCCGGGAGTCCCACCAGTACGCCGCCGAGGACACCGCCGCCTCGCTGCGCGCCGGGCTCCACGAGAGCGCCACCGACCTGCGCCGGGCCGCCGCCCGCTACGAGGGCGCGCCCGCCGAGCCCGCCGCCGTACTGACCGCGCTCGGCCAGGCGTACCACAAGTGGCGCGGCACGGTCGTGGTCCGCCCCGACACCGGCCGGCTGCTGGCCGCCCGCGGCGAGACCGTCCCGCTGGCCGGGCTGGACCTCAGCAAGGTCACCGACACCGCGCCCGCCCCCGTCCTGGTGCCCTCCACCGCCGGCACCCGGCTGCTCACCTTCGCGCTGGTCGCCACCAAGGCCGACGGCCGCGCCCTGCTGGTCGCCTCCGACAACCTGCGGCTGCCCGGCATCTCCACCCGCAAGGAACAGACCATCCAGGTCCTCGACGCCACCGGCGCCGTCCTGGACACCACCGGCGCCGCGCTCACCGCCGAGGGCGACCGCAGGCTGGTCGACACCGCCCGCGAGCGCGCCGCCCGGCAGCACCCGGCCCCCGGCGAGACGGCCTCCGGCAGCCTGGCCGGCAGCCCCGACGACAAGGGCGTGCGCCGGGTCGCCGGCTGGGCCGCCGTCGCCGCCCCCGGCGGCCACGACCAGGCCGCCCCGCTCGGCCTGACCGTGGTCTCCACCAGCACCGTCGACGGCAGGCCCGGCAGCCTGCGCCACCCGATGCTCGGCCTGGCCGCCGCCGGCGCCCTGGTGGTGCTCGCGCTGCTGCTCGCCTGGTACCTGATCCGCAGCCTGCAACGCCCGCTGCTGGGACTGTTCCTGGAGTCCCGCCGGCTCACCCGCGGCGACCGCCCGGAGCAGCCCGTACGGGGTCCGAAGAGAGGCGAGGCCGGCCGGATCGCCCGCGCCCTGGAGGAGCTGCGGCAGCAACTCCTCGACCCGGCCCGCCCGCCGGCCCCCGCGCCCGCCCGCGGCCGCCGCCCCGGCACCGCGCTGCCGCTCGCAATCTGCGCCGTCCTGGTCCTCGGCTGGTCCGGCCCGCTGCTCTTCCTCGGCGGCAACGACCCGACCGTACGGGTGCCCACCCAGGTCGTCGCCGGCCAGCGCGACCGCACCGACACCGCCGCCGACCGGATCCGCCAGGCGCTCAACGAGGGCTACGCGGACCTGCGTTCGCTCGCCCCCTCGCTCGCCGAGGCCTCCGTCGGCAAGGCCGACGCCCTGCTGCAGGCCACCCTCGCCGAACACGACCGCTACCGCTCGCTCTACGTCCTCGGCGCGAACGGCGAACTCCTCGCCCACGCCGGCGAGGCCCCGCACCGCACCGGCCCGGAGGCGCTCGGCGCGAGCGGGGTGCTGCTGCTCAACAGCTCCGGCAAGGAGCCCCGGATCGCCGCCCGCGCCGCCCTCGCCGCCGCCCCGCCCGACGCCGAGACGGAGGGCGCGCCGGAGCCCAAGGGCCCGGTCCTGGTCGGCGAGTTCAAGACCGGATTCCTCAGCGGGCTGCTGGTCCGCCCGGGCCTCGGCCGGGTCTGGCTGCTCGACGACCGGCAGCGGGTGCTCGCCGCCAACGAGGGCTACAGCTCCTTCGGCGAGCTCCCGGACGGCCGCGCCCGGAAGGTCCTCGCGGACGCCAAGAAGTCCGCCGCCGCCGACGTCCTGCGCGACGGCAACGACCCGACGCTGCTCGCCGCCGCCCCGCTCGGCGGCAACGGCAGCGTGGCCAAGCTCGGCTGGTCCGTGGTCACCGCCCACCCGGTGGCCTGGCTGCACCTCGACCAGAACCGCGCCGACCGGCGCGCCGTGCTGGCCGGCATGCTCGGCCTCACCGCCGCCGCGCTCTGCCTCGGCTGGCTGTTCATCGTCGTCGGCCTCCCGCTGCGCCGGCTCGCCGCGAGCGCCGAGGCGCTGGCCGCCGGGGACCGCCGCACCGTGCTCTACCCCGTCCACCACGACGAGGTCGGTGCCGTCGCCCGCAGCCTGGAGCTGATCCGCCAGGAGCTGGTGCGCGCCGAACTCGCCGAGCGTGCCGTCCGCCGTACCCCCGCCACCGCCCGCTGAGCCCCGCCCGAAGGACCTCCCCGTGCTCTTCCTCTACGTCGTGCTGCTGGTGTGCTGCGCCGTGCTGCTGGTGGCCGGCATCGTCGAGCAGCGCCGGCACTTCACCGCGCTGGAGCAGATCCCGACCCGGGTGCTGGTGAACGGGATCCGCGGCAAGAGCTCGATCACCCGGCTGTGCGCGGGCGCGCTGCGCGGCGGCGGGCTGGTGACGGTCGCCAAGACCACCGGCACCGCGGCCCGCTTCATCCACCCGGACGCCACCGAGGAGCCGGTCTACCGCAAGTTCGGCATCGCCAACGTCGTGGAGCAGATCGGCATCGTCCGCCGCGCCGCCACCTACCGGCCGGACGCCCTGGTGATCGAGTGCATGGCCGTCATGCCCGCGCTCCAGGAGGTCAACCAGACCAAGCTGATCCGCTCCACCATCGGCGTGCTCTGCAACGTCCGCGAGGACCACCTCGCCGAGATGGGCCCGACCCTGGACGACGTCGCCCGCTCGCTGTCCCGCTCGATGCCGGTCGACGGGGTGTGCGTGACCGCCGAGCAGGAGCGCGCGCACATCCTGCGCGCGGAGGCGGCCAAGCGGAACTGCGAACTCGTCGTGGTGGATCCGGAGTCGGTCACCGACGAGGAGCTGCGCGGGTTCAGCTGGTTCACCTTCAAGGAGAACGTGGCGATCGCCCTCGCCGTCGCCGAACTCCTCGGCGTGGAACGGCAGACCGCGCTGCAGGGCATGTGGGCCGCCCCGCCGGACCCGGGCGTGCTCTCGGTCGAGCGCTACCGGACCGCGGACGGCAAGCGGTTGCGCTTCGCCAACGTCTTCGCCGCCAACGACCCCGAGTCCACGCTGATGAACGTCCGCCAGCTGGAGGGCCTGGGCGCGATCCACCGCCCGCTCAACGTGGTCATCAACTGCCGCCCCGACCGGGTCGAACGCAACGGCCAGATGGGCCAGATCGTCCCGAACCTCGACCCGGACACCGTCTTCCTGATCGGCCACCCCACCAGGAGCGCCCGCGACGGCATCCCGGCCGGCTGGTCGGGCCGCGTGGTCGACCTCGGCGGCGACAAGCGCGACCCGGCGCAGCTCACCGCCGACCTGCTGGCCGAACTCGGCCCGGACTCCTCGCTGGTGGCCGTCGGCAACATCCACGGCCAGGGCGAGCTGTTCCTGGAGGAGCTGGCCCGGCTCGACCCGGACGACAGCCCGGACGCGCCGGAGGCACCGGAGTACGCGTACCACGAGCCCGAACCGCTCTACCCGGAGCCGGAGCCGTACCCCGGGCCGTACGCCGAGCCCTACCCGTACGCCGAGCAGTACCGCCACGCCGGGCAGGCCCCCTACGCCGATCCGTACCCGTACCCCCCGCAGGCCCCGTACGCCGAGCCGGTGTACCACCCCGAACCGCTCCCCGACTCCTGGTTCGACCCCGACCACCGCACCGCCGCCCCCTACGGAGACCAGCCGTGATCCCCACCGAGCTCACCCCCGAGATCGCCGCCATCGGCATCGCGCTCGGCCTGGTCTTCTCGCTGGTCTGCTACCTGACCACCAACCTCTCCCCCGGCGGCATGATCACCCCCGGCTGGCTGGCCCTCACCCTGGTCGAGTCGCTGCAGCGGGTGGCCATCGTGATCGGCGTGACGGTGCTGACCTACCTGGCCACCCGGGCGGTCCAGAAGCTGGTGATCCTGTACGGCAAGCGGCTGTTCGCCGCCGTGGTGCTGATCGGCGTGCTGCTGCAGGCCACCGTGATGCTGGTGCTGCAGCGCGAACTGCCCACCCTGTACGCCAACCAGACGCTCGGCTTCATCGTCCCGGGCCTGATCGCCTACCAGCTGGTCCGCCAGCCCCGCGCGGCGACCCTGATGGCCACCAGCACGGTGACGCTCGCCAACTACGTCGTCCTCACCGCCGGCGTCCTGCTCGGCGCCCTGCCCGGCACCTGATCGCCCGGCACCTGATCCGACGGGAACCCCCATGCCATTGACCCGCAAGTCCCTGCTCAGCGGCGGCCTCGCCGTGACCCTGCTGGCCGCCAGCGGCTACCTCACCGTCCAGCTGCGGGACCGCGACCGGCAGCCGGCGGCGGGCAGCAGCGCACCGCTGATCACCACCACCGCCGCCCCCGTCGGCGACGCCGCCACGGCCGCCGCCGCGCCCGCCCAGTACCGCTACGAGCGGCTGGCCGGGCCGGACCGCACGGTGGTCCGGGACGCCCGCGGCGGCGTGGTCGCCACGCTCACCGACAACGCCCGCACCGCCGTGCTGGCCGGCCCCAGCCGCACCTTCGCCGAGCCGGGCACCACCACCGCCACCGTGGTGACCGACAGCTGGGTGCGGCTGATGCCGCAGCCGTGGAAGCCGGGCGCCGAGCAGGAGGCCTGGTTCCGCACCTGGTTCCAGCAGTCGCTCGGCTCCACCGCCGACGACGTCCTCGCGGCGGCCACCCAGTACGTGGGCGGGGCGCCGGCCGAGAAGGACGCCAAGGGCGTGCGCTTCAAGGGCGACGCCTCCTTCGGCCCGCTCAACCCGAACGGCTCGGTCGGCAACGACCTGCGGCTGGAACAGACCGACTTCCTCGACTACCTCGGCGTTCCGTACACGTTCGCCGACAAGGTGACCAAGCAGCCCGACAAGACCCGCTACGGCGCCTTCGACTGTTCGGGCTTCGTCCGGATGGTCTACGGCTACCGCTCCGGCTACCCGCTGCTCTCCAAGGACGCGGCCGGCCCCGGTCTGCCGCGCACCGCCAACGGCCTGGCCCGGCTCGGCCCCGGCGTCCCGGTGATCCCGCTGACCACCGCCGCCGGCTCGGACACCACCCTGCGCCCGGCCTCGATCGACCCGCTGCTCCCCGGTGACCTGGTGTTCTTCGAGATCGACGCCCGTACCGGCGCCCGGCTCGACCACACCGGCATCTACCTGGGCCTGGACACCGACGGCCATCCCCGGTACATCTCCAGCCGGGAGGAGGCGGACGGCCCGACCTTCGGCGACAAGGGCGGCACGGCGCGACTGGACGACAACGGCATGTACGCGAAGGGGCTGCGCAGCGCGAAACGGCTGTGAGCCGGATCCGCAGCTGTCGGAACCGACGAGACCCGTCACCCGGAAAGCGCCATCGAGCTGTGGTTTCGGGTCAACCGGGTAACGATCCGACATGCCGCAGCGGATTTTCTACGCGCGTAGTCGATTCCCGTCTATCCTCGGACCCGTGAACGCTTCTCCTCAGTCGGTCCTCTCCGCCGACCCCTACGCCGCCGCCCAGGCCGCCGCCGAGCGCCTGCGCGAGCTGACCGGTGCCGAGCGCCACGACGTCGCCCTGGTGATGGGCTCCGGCTGGGTGCCGGCTGCCGACGCCCTGGGCGAGACCGTGGCCGAGTTCCCGGTCACCGACCTGCCCGGTTTCCCCGCCCCCGCCGTCGCCGGCCACGCCGGCAAGATCCGGTCGGTGAAGATCGGCGACAAGCGCGCCCTGATCTTCCTCGGCCGCAACCACTACTACGAGGGCCACGGCGTGGCCACCGTGGTCCACGGCGTGCGCACCGCCGCCGCGGCCGGCTGCGGCGTCATCGTGCTGACCAACGGCTGCGGCGGCCTGCGCCAGGGCTGGACCCCGGGTCAGCCGGTCCTGATCAGCGACCACATCAACCTGACCGCGGACTCCCCGATCGTCGGCGCCAACTTCGTCGACCTCACCGACCTGTACTCCAAGCGCCTGCGCGCGCTCTGCCACGAGGTCGACCCGTCCCTGGACGAGGCCGTCTACGTGCAGTTCCGCGGCCCGCACTACGAGACCCCGGCCGAGGTCAACATGGCCCGGGTGATCGGCGGCGAGCTGGTCGGCATGTCCACCACCCTGGAGGCCATCGCCGCCCGCGAGGCCGGCTCCGAGGTGCTCGGCATCTCCCTGGTCACCAACCTGGCCGCCGGCATGACCGGCGAGCCGCTCAACCACGAAGAGGTCCTGGAGGCCGGCAAGGCCTCCGCCGAGCGCATGGGCGAGCTCCTGGCGAAGGTCCTTGAGCGGATCTGACGCCCGGCAGGCGCAGAATTCATGAGTGACGGGGCCCACGGGCGGCGTGATCCGCTGATCACACCTTCCCGTGGGCCCCGTCCGCATGCGCATCCCCCTCTTTGCGGAACCCCCCGGTCTTAGCGGAACCCTCCGGCCGACACACCGACGCACTTCCCGATGGAGCTGGCAGCCATGTCTCAGGCACCCACCACCGACCTCCTCGCCCGGACCCGGGCCTGGCTGGCCGAGGACCCCGACCCGCAGACCCGCGAGGAGCTCAGCGCCCTGCTCGCCCGGGCCGAGGGCCCGGAGGCCGAGTCGGACAGCAAGCTCGCCTGGGCCGAACTCGCCGAGCGCTTCTCCGACCGGCTCCAGTTCGGCACCGCCGGTCTGCGCGGCGAACTCGGCGCCGGTCCGATGCGGATGAACCGCTCCGTGGTGATCCGGGCCGCCGCCGGCCTGGTCGCGTACGTCCGGAAGCAGGGCCTGGGCGACCTGGTCGTCATCGGCTACGACGCCCGGCACAAGTCGTACGACTTCGCCCGCGCCACCGCCGCCGTAGTGGTCGGCGCCGGGCTGCGCGCCGCGCTGCTGCCCCGCCCGCTGCCCACCCCGGTGCTCGCCTTCGCCATCCGCCACCTGGGGGCGGCCGCCGGCGTCACCGTCACCGCCAGCCACAACCCGCCGCAGGACAACGGCTACAAGGTCTACCTGGGCGACGGCTCGCAGATCGTCCCGCCGGCCGACGCCGGGATCGCCGCCGAGATCGACGCGATCGGCTCGCTGAGCGAGATCCCGCTCGCCGAGGACGGCTGGGAGGTGCTGGGCGAGGACGTCATCGAGGCCTACCTGGCCCGCGCCGTCTCCATCGTGGACCCGCACAGCCCGCGCGAACTCGACGTCGTCTACACCCCGATGCACGGCGTCGGCCGCGACACCCTGGTCGCCGCCTTCCGCCGGGCCGGCTTCCCGGCGCCCACCGTGGTCGCCGAGCAGGCCGAGCCCGACCCGGACTTCCCGACCGTCGCCTTCCCCAACCCGGAGGAGCCGGGGGCGATGGACCTCGCCTTCCGCACCGCCGCCTCGGTCGGCCCGGACATCGTGATCGCCAACGACCCGGACGCCGACCGCTGCGCGGTGGCCGTGCCGGACAACGGCAACGCAGCCGGCAGCGGCAACGGCACCTCCGGCTGGCGGATGCTGCGCGGCGACGAGGTCGGCGCGCTGCTCGGCTCGGCCCTGGTCGCGAAGAAGGCCGAGGGCACCTTCGCCACCACCATCGTCTCGGCCACCCTGCTCGGCCGGATCGCCGAGGCGGCGGGCCTGGGCTACGAGGAGACGCTGACCGGCTTCAAGTGGATCTCCCGCGCCGAGGGCCTGCGCTACGGCTACGAGGAGGCGCTGGGCTACTGCGTCGACCCGCAGGGCGTCCGGGACAAGGACGGCATCACCGCCGCCCTGCTGGTCGCCGAGCTCGCCGCGACCCTCAAGAAGTCCGGCCGCACGCTGTCCGACCTGCTCGACGACCTGGCGCTGGAGCACGGCCTGCACGCCACCGACCAGCTCTCGGTCCGGGTCCAGGACCTCTCGCTGATCGCCGACGCCATGCGCCGCCTGCGCGAGCAGCCCCCGACCGTCCTGGCCGGCCTGAGCGTCACCCGCGCCGACGACCTCGCAGCCGGCTCCGCCGAGCTGCCGCCCACCGACGGCCTGCGCTACTACCTGGCCGGCGAGGCCGTCCGCTCGGCCCGCATCGTGGTCCGCCCCTCCGGCACCGAGCCCAAGCTGAAGTGCTACCTGGAGGTCGTCCTCCCGGTCGCCTCCGCCGCCGAGCTCGCCGCGGCCCGCACCCGCGCAGCCGAGCTGCTCGACACCATCAAGCAGGACCTCGCCGCAGCCGCCGGCATCTGATCACCCGCACGCGGGAGGGCCCGCCGGTCCGTGACGTACGTGACCGGCGGGCCCTCCCGCGTTCCGGGTCGGGACTCCCGGGCTCAGACGGCGATGACGGTGACCAGCGCGATCAGGCCGGCCACGGTGGGGGCGATCACCCACCAGCACCAGCGCACCACGACCGGCCCGGCCGCGTCGGGGCGGGCGGCGTTGCGCTCGGCCATCTCCTGCAGCACGGCGGTGACCTGGTCGGACCAGGCGCGGGTCGGGTCGGGCGAGCCCTGGACGACGGGGTTGCTGCGGGTGGGGAGGCCCAGCCCCAGGCCGGTCCGGGAGGCGTGCTCGGTGGTGCCGCGGCTCTGGGCGCGGGTGGCCCGCTTGCGCTGGCGCAGCGACACCGGCACCGCCCACACCTGGTACTTCCCACCGTCGGCGAACAGCTCGACCGAGTACCCGGCGCGCAGCCCCTCCACCGAGGCCCAGGGCGCGACGACGGTCCGCCAGGGGTTGCGCACCACCAGGCGGCTGCGGCTCGCCCGCACCTCGGGGCGCAGGGTGTAGGCGATCACCGGGAACGCGAACACCGGCACCGCGGCGAGCGAGACGTACGGGGTCTTCCCCGTCCCGGTCACCACCGCGTCGCCGATCAGCCAGGCGGCGACGGCCAGCAGCAGCACTCCGGAGATCACACCGGGAACGGAGCGGTACACGCGGTCCGCGTACTCGGGCTCCCCGTCGGGGGCGGCGGGGCCCTGGTGGGGCTTGCCGTCGGAATCGGTCATGGCCTCGATTCTGCCCCATGCTCCACACCCGGAGGTCTCGGTCCGGCCACGAAAGCGGCCACGAAAGGTGGCCGCTCTGGCGGACTACTACGCGCGTAGATATGCTGGTCTGGTGACTATGTCCACTGTTGCAGCCAATGCCCCCGGCGTTGCGGGCAGCGGCCTTCAGGACGTTGCGGCGTCCGAGGCCTCGCTCCGCCGCTTTCTGCACGGCCTGCCCGGCGTCGACCAGGTCGGCCTTGAGGCGCGTGCCGCCACCCTCGGTACCCGCTCGATCAAGACCACGGCGAAGGCCTATGCCATCGACCTGGCGATCTCGATGATCGACCTGACCACGCTGGAGGGCGCGGACACGGTCGGCAAGGTGCGCGCGCTGTGCGCCAAGGGCAGGACCCCCGACCCGACCGACCCGACCACCCCCCGCGTCGCCGCCATCTGTGTCTACCCGGACATGGTCGCCACCGCGAAGGACGCCCTCCGGGGCACCGACATCCAGGTCGCCTCGGTGGCCACCGCCTTCCCGGCCGGCCGCGCCGCCCTCCCGGTCAAGCTCGCCGACACCGCCGACGCGGTGGCCGCGGGCGCGGACGAGATCGACATGGTGATCGACCGCGGCGCCTTCCTCTCCGGCCGCTACCTCGACGTCTTCCAGGAGATCGTCGCCGTCAAGGAGGCGTGCAAGCGCGCCGACGGCAGCTACGCCCACCTCAAGGTCATCTTCGAGACCGGCGAGCTGCAGACCTACGACAACGTCCGCCGGGTCTCCTGGCTGGCGATGCTGGCCGGCGCCGACTTCATCAAGACCTCCACCGGCAAGGTCGCCGTCAACGCCACCCCGCCGGTCACCCTGCTGATGCTGGAAGCCGTCCGCGATTTCCGCGCGGCCACCGGCGTCCAGGTCGGCGTCAAGCCCGCCGGCGGGATCAAGACCACCAAGGACGCCATGAAGTACCTGGTGATGGTCAACGAGACCCTCGGCGACGACTGGCTGACCCCGCACTGGTTCCGCTTCGGCGCCTCCAGCCTGCTCAACGACCTGCTGATGCAGCGCCAGAAGCTGGCCACCGGCCGCTACTCCGGCCCCGACTACGTGACGGTGGACTGATCACCATGGCCAAGAAGAAGAACACCGAGGAGCCCACGGCCAAGCCCGCCGGCGGCCTCTTCGCGTACGCCCCGGCCCCCGAGTCCCCCGCAGCCGCGGGCGACATCGCCACCTCCTACGGCCACTTCATCGGCGGCGAGTTCGTCGACTCCTCCGGCAGCGAGGCCCTGAAGACGGTCAACCCGGCCACCGAGCAGGTGCTCGCCGAGTTCGCCCAGGGCACCGACGAGGACGTCGACCGCGCGGTCGCCGCCGCCCGCAAGGCCTTCACCGACTGGTCGGCGCTGCCCGGCAGCGAGCGCGCCAAGTACCTGTTCCGGATCGCCCGGATCATCCAGGAGCGCAGCCGCGAGCTGGCCGTGCTGGAGTCGATCGACAACGGCAAGCCGATCCGCGAGACCCGCGACGTCGACCTGCCGCTCGTCGCCGCGCACTTCTTCTACTACGCGGGCTGGGCCGACAAGCTCGACTACGCCGGCTACGGCCCGAACCCGAAGCCGCTCGGCGTGGCCGGCCAGGTCATCCCGTGGAACTTCCCGCTGCTGATGCTGGCGTGGAAGATCGCGCCCGCGCTGGCGACCGGCAACACGGTCGTCCTGAAGCCGGCCGAGACCACCCCGCTGACCGCGCTGCGCTTCGCCGAGATCTGCCGCCAGGCCGGGCTGCCGAAGGGCGTCGTCAACATCGTCACCGGTGACGGCCGCACCGGCGCCGCGCTCACCGCGCACCCGGACGTCAACAAGGTCGCCTTCACCGGCTCGACCCCGGTCGGCCGGGCCATCGCCAAGCAGCTGGCCGGCACCCGCAAGAAGCTCTCGCTGGAGCTGGGCGGCAAGGCGGCCAACATCGTCTTCGACGACGCGCCGATCGACCAGGCGGTCGAGGGCATCGTCAACGGCATCTTCTTCAACCAGGGCCACGTCTGCTGCGCGGGTTCGCGCCTGCTGGTCCAGGAGTCGGTCCAGGACGAGCTGCTGGACGCGCTGAAGCGCCGGATGGGCACCCTGCGGGTCGGCGACCCGCTGGACAAGAACACCGACATCGGTGCCATCAACTCGGCCGAGCAGCTGGCCCGGATCACCGCGCTGACCGACGCCGGCGAGGCCGAGGGCGCCGAGCGCTGGTCGCCGGCCTGCGAACTCCCGGGCACCGGCTTCTGGTTCAAGCCGACCCTGTTCACCGGCGTCAGCCAGGCCCACCGGATCGCCCAGGAGGAGATCTTCGGCCCGGTCCTGTCGGTGCTGACCTTCCGCACCCCCGAAGAGGCGGTCGCGAAGGCCAACAACACCCCGTACGGCCTCTCCGCCGGCATCTGGACGGAGAAGGGCTCGCGCATCCTCTGGATGGCGAACAAGCTCAAGGCCGGCGTGGTCTGGGCCAACACCTTCAACAAGTTCGACCCGACCTCGCCGTTCGGCGGCTACAAGGAGTCGGGCTACGGCCGCGAGGGTGGCCGCCACGGTCTGGAGGCCTACCTCGATGTCTGACACGACCTTCGCGCGTCTTGACGTCCTCAAGACCTACAAGCTGTACGTCGGCGGGAAGTTCCCGCGCTCCGAGAGCGGGCGGGTGTACGAGGTGACGGACTCGAACGGCGAGTGGCTCGCCAACGCCCCGCTGGGCACCCGCAAGGACACCCGGGACGCCGTCCTGGCCGCCCGCGCGGCGGTCAAGGGCTGGGCCGGCACCACCGCGTACAACCGCGGCCAGGTGCTGTACCGGGTCGCCGAGATGCTGCAGGGCCGGCGCGAGCAGTTCGCCGCCGAGGTGGCGCTCTCCGAGGGCATCGGCCCGAAGAAGGCCGCCGCGCTGGTGGACGCCGCGATCGACCGCTGGGTCTGGTACGCAGGCTGGACCGACAAGGTCGCCCAGATCGCGGGCGGCGCCAACCCGGTCGCCGGCCCGTACTTCAACCTGTCGAGCCCGGAGCCGACCGGCGTGGTCGGGATCGTCGCCCCGCAGGCCGGGTACGGGCACTCGCTGCTCGGCCTGGTCTCGGTGATCGCCCCGGCGATCGCCACCGGCAACACGGTCGTGGTCGCGGCCGCCGCGGACGCCCCGCTGCCCGCGCTGTCGCTGGGCGAGGTGCTCGCCACCTCGGACGTCCCGGGCGGCGTGGTCAACATCATCTCGGGCCGGACCGCGGACATCGCCCCCACCCTGGCCTCGCACCAGGACGTCAACGCGGTGGACCTCACCGGGGCCATCGCCGCCGAGGGCCCCGGCGCGGCGCAGGCCCTGGAGGCGTCCGCCGCCGATACCCTCAAGCGGGTAGTCCGTCCGGTGCTGGACCCGTTCGCCCAGGACTGGACCAATGCGCCCGGTACGGACCGGCTACTCTCGTTCCTGGAGACCAAGACGGTCTGGCACCCGATGGGTATCTGACCTCCGCTCTCCGGGCACAACTCCACAGACTGGCCGTCCCCAGTGCCCTCACCCCCCCTAGGGCCCGGACGGTCACAGGACGGACCCGCGCCTCTCCCCCCCTGGCGCGGGTCCGTCGGCGTTTTCTTCGGCGTTTTCGTCCGTGTCCTGTGGGCGTCCCGTGGGCGTCCCCCGCGGGGTTCCGTCGACTTTCGTCAGGCCCGCCGCCGACTTTCGGCGCTCCCGACCGCCCCTCCGGCCGCGCCAGAATCGGCGGTACGCAAACGACCGAGGGGGGCACATGGGAGAGTTCTTGGGCGAGTTGGCGACACTGTTCGCGGACGGCGCCTTCCGCCGGTGGCACGTGGCCCGCACCAGGCGCCGGCTGGCCGCCGGCCGACCGGTCCGGGTGCCCTGCTCGGCGCGGTCCGACCGGGCCGGCTGGCAACGCGCCTACGTCAACGGCACGTTGGACATCACGCCCGGAGCCGCCACGGCGGCCTTCGGCGAGCGCGGCGGGGACCGGCTCCAACTGCCCACCGGGGGAAGCTTCCACGAGCCCGAGCCGGACACCTGGTACGACCAGGACTGGGCCGCCACCTGCTACCTGCCGCCCGACGGCGGGGAGCCGGTCCACCTCCAGGTCGACAGCCGGTACCTGCCGCTGGTCCACGTCACCCTCGCCGACCCGAAGTCGCAGCAGAAGGTCTGAACCGACCGGTTTCGGCAACGGGCCGGGATGCGTCAGACTGGTGTCCCGTGAGTGACTCCCCCATGAACCCCGCACCGACCGCGCACGCCCGGGTGATCCTGCTCTCCGGGCCCTCCGGGTCGGGGAAGTCCTCGCTCGCCGAGCGCAGCGGCCTGCCGGTGCTCCAGCTCGACGACTTCTACAAGGACGGGGACGACCCGACCCTGCCACGGCTGCCCGACGGCGCCGTCGACTGGGACTCCCCGCTCGCCTGGCACCGCGACCAGGCCGTCGCCGCCATCCGCACCCTGCACGAACGCGGCCGAACCGACGTCCCGGTGTACTCGATCCCGGACAACGGCCGGATCGGCACCCGCACCCTGGAGCTGGGCGGCGCCCCCGCGTTCATCGCGGAGGGCATCTTCGCGGCCGAGATCACCGGCGAGTGCGCCGAGGAGGGGCTGCTCGGCGACGCCCTGTGCCTGCGCAACGGCGCGCTCACCACGGCCTGGCGGCGGCTGCGCCGGGACGTCCGGGAGGGCCGCAAGTCGCTGCCGGTGCTGGTGCGCCGGGGCCTGCGGCTGATGCGGGCCGAGCGGTCCATCGTCGGGCGGCAGGTCGCGCTCGGCTCGTACGCGTGCGCCGGCCCGGAGGCCGAGCGGCGGATCCACGCCGCAGCCCGGACGACGGAGCTCTCCGCGGCCTGAGGCCGTCCGCCCCTGGAAGCAGGACAAGGCAGCAGAACGACGGGCCCGGTGCGTCTCCCCCGCACCGGGCCCGTCGCCTTCCCGAACGATCCTCGGCTCCCCCACGGGCATGCTCCCCCGAGCCGCTGCCCCCGGACCGTGACCGTCCGCTTCCCGTCCCCCGACGGGAGTCCTCTGTTGCGTCCTACGACCTCGTCGGCTGACCTCGCCGGGCCGACCTGGTCGAACGACCCTGTTACGCGACCAGTTCGCCGAACGCCCGGACGGTGTCGCCCGACTTGTTCAGGTGCTCGTCGTCGCGCAGCCGGCGCAGGGCGCGCCAGATGCTGCTCTTGACCGTGCCGACGCTGATCCCCAGCACGTCGGCGATCTCCGGGTCGGTCTTGCCCTCGTAGTACCGCAGCACCAGCATGGTCCGCTGGTTCTCCGGCAGCTTCGCCAGCGCCTGCCAGAGCACGGTGCGCAGCTCGGTGCCGCCCATCGCGTCGGTGTCGCCGGCCGTCTCCGGCAGCTCCTCGGTCGGGTACTCGTTGACCTTGCGGCGCCGCCAGGCGGAGATGTGCAGGTTGGTCATGGTGCGGCGGAGGTAGCCGCCGACCGCGGCCTTGTCGGTGATCCGGCCCCAGGCCCGGTAGGTGCTGAAGAGCGCGCTCTGCAGCAGGTCCTCGGCCTCGTAGCGGTCACCGGTGAGGTGGTACGCCGTGGCGTACAGGGAGGCGCGGCGCTCGCGCACGTACGCGGTGAACTCCGTGATGTGGTCCTCCGCGGCGGCCGAGTGCTCCCCCTGCGCGCCTCCCTGTCCCGCCTCGGTGGTGCGGGCCGCGGCGGGGTTCAGCCGCAGCAGCGTCGCACCGGCGGCCTCACGACCGGCCGGTTCCCCCGAACCGACCGTCCGCAGACCGTTCCCCCCGGTACCCCGGTTCCCCCCCGGGGTGTCCGTGCCCTCGACGCGGACGGGGAGGATCCCCCGCAGCGTGAGGGTGTTGGCGGAGTCGACCGAACTCCCCAGCCGGCCGACTCCGTACAGCTCCCCCGTCCTGCCGCCGCCGCTCACCCGACGGGCGACAGGGTTTCCACCGGTGCTGTGCGCGCACCCCCGTACGGTCACGGCACCGGAGTTCTCGTCGGTCCTGATCTCGTACCGGGTGCGGTGGGCGGTGGCTGACGAACGCGCGGTGCGGACAGCCGGGTTGGTCCGGGTCTGAAGCATGGCGTTCATCGTGCGCCCCCTGGGTCGGTACGAGCGGTTCCGGTAGCCGCCCTCCAGCCGGCCTTGCGGCCCGCTGTCCTGCGGCGACATGGAAAATCCTGCCCGCCGGTTGTGATGGCGCTGTCCGCCGACTGTCACAGGGGTGTCACAGGCGTGGGCCTTTCGTCCCGGTCCGCCTCCCTCCGTACCGGACGCCGGTGGCGGTCCTTCCGGTTCCCGGACGGTCGGTGAACGGTCCCGGGGGTGATTCGACGCTTCCGGTGGGCCAAAATGGGGCCGTGCCTTTCCTCCTACTGATCGAGGACGACGACGCCATCCGGACCGGCCTCGAACTCGCCCTCACCCGCCAGGGCCACCGCGTGGCCACCGCCGCCTCCGGCGAGGACGGTCTGAGGCTCTTCAAGGAGCAGCGGCCCGACCTGATCGTGCTGGACGTCATGCTGCCCGGGATCGACGGCTTCGAAGTGTGCCGTCGGATCCGCCGCACCGACCAGCTGCCGATCATCCTGCTGACCGCGCGTTCCGACGACATCGACGTGGTGGTGGGCCTGGAGTCCGGCGCGGACGACTACGTCGTCAAACCCGTGCAGCCGCGCGTGCTGGACGCCCGGATCCGGGCGGTGCTGCGGCGCGGCGAGCGGGAGAGCTCGGACTCCTCGGCGTACGGCACCGTGGTGATCGACCGGGCGGCGATGACCGTCACCAAGGACGGGCAGGACCTCCAGCTCACCCCGACCGAGCTGCGGCTGCTGCTGGAACTCAGCCGCCGCCCCGGCCAGGCACTCTCCCGCCAGCAGCTGCTGCGGCTGGTCTGGGAACACGACTACCTCGGCGACTCCCGGCTGGTGGACGCCTGCGTGCAGCGGCTGCGCGCCAAGGTCGAGGACGTGCCGTCCGCGCCGACGCTGATCCGCACCGTCCGCGGGGTGGGCTACCGGCTGGACCCGCCGGCCTGAGGCCGCCCGACCGCCCTTCTCGTCCTCAGGCCTCAGGCCTCCGGCCCCAGACCTCCGAACCCCGCCCCCCGCCCCGCGAACTCCCGTACCACGACAGGCTCCTGTGACTGACCATCAGACGACTGCCCGGCGCTTCCCGGCGGGCTGGTGGCGACGGCTGCGCTCCCTGCGGGTGCGGCTGATCGCGGTGTTCGCGGCGGTCGCGCTGCTCGCCGCGGTCTCGGCCTCCGGCATCGCGTACTGGCTGAACCGCGACGCGGTGCTCAAGCGCGCCCAGAACACCGCGCTGAACGACTTCCGGGTCTCGCTCAGCCGCAACGTCTCCGAGCTGCCGCTGAACGCGAGCTGCCCGGAGCTCGCCGCGCTGGCCTCCAGCGTGGCCAGCTCCGGCCTGAGTTACGACGTGGTGGTGGTCGATCCGGCGCACCCGGAGTGCGCGCCCTCCTCCGACCCCACGCACTTCACGCTGGCCGACGTACCGACCGCGCTGCAGACCACCGTCGCCAAGCCGCGCGAGGTCAGCGAGAGCAACCCGTACCCGTACCACCTGTACTGGCAGCGGCAGAACCTGGAGGGCCGGCCGTTCCTGATCGGCGGCACCAAGGTGGTGCCGAACGGCCCGACGGCGTACATGTTCAAGTCGCTGGAGAACGAGCGGGCCGACCTCAACACGCTGGGCTGGTCGCTGGCCACCGCCACGCTGTTCGCGCTGATCGGCTCGGCCCTGCTCGCCCAGGCCGCCTCGGCCACCGTGCTGCGGCCGGTCAGGCGGCTCGGCGACGCCGCCCGGCGGCTCGGCGAAGGGCACCTGGACACCCGGCTGGAGGTTGACGGCTCGGACGAACTCGCCGACCTGGCGAGGACGTTCAACCGGACCGCGGAGCAGCTGCACGAGCAGGTCGAGGAGCTGAGCGCGCGCGAGGCGCAGAGCCGCCGGTTCGTCGCCGACATGTCGCACGAGCTGCGCACCCCGCTGACCGCGATGACCGCCGTCACCGACATCCTGGAGGACGAGGCCGAGTCGCTGGACCCGATGATCGAACCGGCCGTCCGGCTGGTGGTCAGCGAGACCCGGCGGCTGTCCGACCTGGTGGAGAACCTGATGGAGGTGACCCGCTTCGACGCCGGCACCGCCAAGCTGGTCGCCGACGAGGTGGACATCGCCGACCTGATCATGTCCTGCATCGACGGGCGGGCCTGGTACGACGCGGTCGAACTGGACGCCCCGCGCGGCATCCTGGCCGTGGTCGACCCGCGCCGGCTCGACGTGGTCTTCGCCAACCTGATCGGCAACGCGCTCAAGCACGGCGGCTCGCCGGTGCGGGTGCGGGTCCGGCAGGCCGAGGACTCGGTCGTGGTCGAGGTCTCCGACAGCGGCCCGGGCATCCCGGAGGACGTGCTGCCGCACGTCTTCGACCGCTTCTACAAGGCGGACCGCGGGCGGGCCCGCTCGGAGGGCAGCGGCCTGGGCCTGTCGATCGCGATGGCCAACGCCCAGATACACGGGGGGACGATCACGGCGGCGAACGGGGAGGTCGGCGCGGTGTTCACCCTGACGCTGCCGCTGACCCCGCCGCCTCCGCCGTCCGCGGGCGGGGCCGAGGACGGCCCCGCGCGCGACGCCGCCGAGGACAAGGACGCCACGTGACCGCCCCCGCCACCACCACCCTGCGCCGCGCCGCCGGCGTGCTGTTCCTGCTCGCGCTGGCCTCCGGCTGCGGGATCCGGCCGACCGCCGTACCGGTCGACGCCGGCGCCCCGGCCAGCCGGACCGCCTGCCCGACCACCCCGCACGTCCCGGCCGCGCTGGCCACCCCGCCCGGCCCGGCGCCGTCCATGACCCAGGCCCGCGGCGCGGCCAAGGCGTCCGCGAGCCCGAGTCCGAGCCCGTCGCCCACCGTGGTGGCACCGGGCAGCCCGCCGCCGGACAACGTCTTCGGCGCGGTGCCGACGGCTGCGCCCTGCAAGTAGCCGGGCGGGCGGCCGTCCCGGGCGCGGGGCGGGCGCCGGGGGCGCGTTCGGGAATGTTCACGCTCACGGTGGAACCGCCGTGCCACCGGGTCACGTCCTCCCTCCCGTGCAGCGAGATGGCACCAGGACACGCGACGAGCGTTCCGGCGCGGGGACCGAGAGCAGCCCGGCGGCGGACGTCCACCGTCCCCTCCGGAAGGCCGGACTGGCAGGCCTGGCCTGCCACCTGACGCTGGTGCTCTGGCTCGTGCTGAGACCGCTGCCGGTGGCCTGGGTCTACGACACCAACCTGACGCCGCTGGCCTCGCTCCGCTCCTCCAGCGTCTGGCAGGTGGCCGGCGAGCTCCTGCTGCTGGCCCCGCTCGGCATCCTCCTGCCGCTGGCCGGCGGCCGCCTCCGGGCCCCGTGGCTGCCCTCCTTCCTGCGCACCACCGGAGCCTCCGCGCTGCTGGCGACGGCGCTGGAGTTCCTCTCCTCCTGGACGCCCGGGCACGTCCTCGACGTGGACCACATCCTGTTCGCCGTGATCGGCGTGGCCGCCACCCACCTCGCGCTGGCCCCCGGGCTGCGGCACCTGCTGCGGGAGCGGCGGCCGCGGGCGCCCCGGCTGTCCGCGCCGGCCGCCCCGTCGGTGGCCGCCGTGGCCCCGGTGGCAGCCGTCGCGCCCGCCGGCCGCCCGCGCGCCTAGGGTTCGCCGGACAGGCCTCAGGACGCGGCGCCGCCCGTCGGCCGCCCGCGCGCCTAGGGTTCGCCGGACAGGCCTTAGGACGCGGCGCCGCCCGTCGGCCGGGCCGGCGCCGGCAGTACCCGGCCGCCGACCTCGATCAGCCCGCCCGGGCGCGGTCCGGTCATCAGCTGCGAGCCCCGGCCCTGGGTGACGGTCAGCGTCCGGCCCAGCTCCGCGGTCAGCAGCAGGGCGGCCGCACCGGTCGCCTCGTCCTCGTCGATCCCGTCACCGCGCCCGGGGAAGGCCCGCGCCCGGACGGTGCCGGCCGCCTCGTCCTGCCAGGCCCAGGCGTAGATCCACTCCCCCGGCGGCGGCACCTCCAGTGCCTCCACCTCGGCAGCCGAACCGTACTGGCGCAGCGTCCGCCCGGGAGCCCACTCCGGCCGGGCCTCGATCAGGGTCAGCCCGTCCGCGCGCCGCACGCCCACCGCACCGGCGGCCGTGACCAGCCGGTCCACCCCGAGCAGCCAGGCGGCGCCCACGCACGGGTGGCCGGCGAAGGGCAGGCGCACCGACGGGGTGTAGATGTCGATCGCCCCGCGCTCCGGATCGTCGACGAAGACCGTCTCGCTGAAACCGAGTTCGCGTGCGATCCGCTGCCGGTCCGCGCGCTCCGGCACGGCGGCGCCGTCGCGCACCACCCCGAGCTCGTTCCCGTGCTCCCCCTCGGGCCCGCAAAAGACCCGCAGCACCTCATACCCAGTCATTTCCCACCTCGTCAATTGCCGGTCCGGCAGAGCGCAACGACACCGTGACGTAAAGGCGGCGACGAATGTCGGCCGCCTCCAGTACTGTGCGCTCTCGTCCCCGAACGGTTCCGCCGTTTTCTCTCTTCCCTCCCACAGGAAACCCCCCTTGAACAATCTCGACTTCAGCGCCGAACCGCTGTTCTCCTGGTACGTCGTCCTGCTGGCGCTCAGCGGCGTCCTCATGGTGGTCCTCGGGGCCGTCGCCGGCGGACTGAAGGTCGGCCTGCGGATTCTCAACGTCGTCATCGGCCTCGGTTTCCTGGGGTACGCCTACTACCTCGCGTTCGTCTTCGAGGGCGGCACGTACTACATCTTCTTCAAGGTGTTCATCCTGCCGGTCGCGATGATCGTGTACTCGGTGAAGGCGATCACCGAGCGCAGCAACGCCAAGCAGGCCGCCGCGCAGGCCGCCGCGTTCAACCCCCACGCGCCGCAGGCGCCGTACAACCCCAACGCGCCGTACAACCCCAACGCCCCGCAGGCGCCGCAGGCCCCGTTCAACCCGAACCCCCCGCAGCCGGCCGCGCCCGTCCCGCCGCAGCCGGTGGCGGACAACCCGTACGCGCAGCCGAACCCGTCGCAGCCGCCGCACCAGGCGGGCTGATCGCGCGGCACCCGTCGCACGCACCCCGGAAGGCCCGTCCGTCACCCGCCGTCGAGCGGGGACGGGCGGGCCTTCCGCCGTTCGGGGCCGCCGGCGCGCCCTGCCGGTCGGGGCAGCCCTCAGGGTCACCCTGAGGAGGACCCCGACCTCCGGCTCCGCCTTGGCGGTGACCCGGCGGGGCCCGGAATCACCTGTCGGGCTGAGGATCGCGGGGCGGCGCCGGAGCAGTATGGAAGTACCCCGCCGGACCGGCCGGACCGGGCCGCCGCCGTGCGGAGCAGATCAGGAGTGAACCCATGAGCGCTCGCCTCGCCCGCCCCCGTCACAACCGCGTCATCGCCGGCGTCTGCGCCGGGATCGCCGACCGCTTCGGCCTGACCCCGTGGACCGTCCGCCTGATCTTCCTGCTCTCCTGCCTGCTCCCCGGGCCTCAGTTCCTGCTCTACCTCGCCCTCTGGGTGCTCCTCCCGCAGGAGCCGTGAGAGCGAAACCCGAAACGGCGACGGGCCGCCCACCCCGGGAACACCGGGGTGGGCGGCCCGTCGCCGTGCGGGCGGTCCGGATCAGCCGCCCAGGCCCGGCAGCCCCGGGAGGGCGCCGGTCAGCCCGCCGATGGGGGTCTTGTCGAGGCCCGGGACGGACGGGACGGCGGCGCGCTGCTGGGTGACGCCGGCGAGCGGAGCGGCGGCCGGGGCCTCGGCCGCCGGTGCCTCGGCGGCCTGGCCCGCGGTCGGGGCGAGGGTGCCCAGCGTGCCGGCGACCTTGTCGCCGCCGGGCAGCTTGGCGGCGGTGTCGGCAATCGCCCCGGTCACCGCGGGGTTCGTCACCGCGCCGGTGGGCAGCCCGAGGCCGCCGGGCGCCGGGGCGGCGGCGGAGGCGGTGCCGGCGCCGACCGCCGCGATGGCGATGCCGATCGCCGCGGTGCCGGCGGCCTTGAGAGCCTGCTTCATGGTTCGTCCCCTTGGGTCCTCATCGGTGGCCGGTCTCGCGTACGAGCTGGGCGGACGGGCGACCGCCACCGTGTCTGGTCGGCAATGACTGGCACACCGTAGTGAGCCGGTCGCGTGGGGACCAAGGGCCGTTCACTCACAGGAGTGAGTAGTCGGATGAACGCCAACTTCCGTGCCGAAGCGGGGCGTTCACCCGACCGCCGGAGACGGGCTCAGCCCTCGACTCAGTGGCCGCCGACGCCCGCGCTGAACAGCCACTCCGCCTTCAGCTCGGCGTAGCCCGGCTTGATCACGTCGTTGATCATCGCCAGCCGCTCGTCGAAGGGCAGGAACGCGGACTTCATCGCGTTCACCGTGAACCACTCCAGGTCCCCCAGGGTGTAGCCGAAGGCGTCCACCACGTGCCCGAACTCCTGGCTCATGCTGGTGCCGCTCATCAGCCGGTTGTCGGTGTTCACGGTGACCCGGAACTTCAGCCGGCTGAGCAGCCCGATCGGGTGCTCGGCGTACGAAGTGGCGGCGCCGGTCTGGATGTTGGAGGTCGGGCACATCTCCAGCGGGATGCGCTTGTCGCGCACGTACGCGGCCAGCCGGCCGAGCTCGACCGCGCCGTCCTCGCCCACCGTGATGTCGTCGACGATCCGCACGCCGTGGCCGAGCCGGTCGGCGCCGCAGCACTGCAGGGCCTCCCAGATCGACGGCAGGCCGAAGGCCTCGCCGGCGTGGATGGTGAAGTGGTTGTTCTCGCCCTTGAGGTAGTCGAAGGCGGCCTGGTGGCGGGTGGGGGGGTAGCCGGCCTCGGCGCCCGCGATGTCGAAGCCGACGACGCCCTGGTCGCGGTGGCGGTTGGCCAGCTCCGCGATCTCCTGCGAGCGGGCGGCGTGCCGCATCGCGGTGATCAGGGTGCCGATGCGGATCCGGTGGCCGGCCGCGCGGGCGTTGGCCTCACCGAGGCGGAAGCCCTCCTGGACGGCCTCGACGACCTCGTCCAGGGTCAGGCCGGCCTCCAGGTGCTGCTCGGGGGCGTACCGGACCTCGGCGTACACGACGCCGTCGGCGGCCAGGTCCTCGGCGCAGTCGGCGGCGACCTTGATCAGGGCCTCGCGGGTCTGCATCACGGCGCAGGTGTGCGCGAAGGTCTCCAGGTAGCGGACCAGCGAGCCGGAGTCGGCGGCCTCGCGGAACCACTCGCCGAGCTCCTTGGGGTCGGTGGTGGGAAGGCCCTGGTAGCCGACGGCGGCGGCCAGCTCGACCATGGTCTCCGGGCGCAGCCCGCCGTCCAGGTGGTCGTGCAGGAGGACCTTGGGCGCGCGGCGGATCTGGTCGGCGGTGGGGATGCGCGGGCCGGTGCCCGCAGCGGTGACGGAGATCTGCTTTTCCATTGCGGAAATATAGCCCCTACGCGCGTAGACCCACCACCGGGAACACCACCGGATGGTCCAAAGCACGCCCGGAATTCCACCGACCGGTCCATACGATCCACCAAAGCGACGGCCGCGCCGCCAAGGCGACGGTCGTACCGCCGACGCCTCAGTCGTGCTGGAGCAGCCGCCCGCGCCGGGACAGCACGAAGTCCCGGAACGCCTCCGCCGGCGGGGACAGCGGCCGCCCCGCCGCCCAGGCCAGCCCGATCGCCCGCCGGGTGCGCGGCGCCGTCACCTCCAGCTCCACCACCCCCGGCCGCGGCACCAGCGCCGGCGGCAGCAGCGCCACCCCCAGCCCGGCCGCCACCAGCCCGCGCAGCGTCTCCGCCTCCTCCCCCTCGAATGCCAGCCGGGGCACGAACCCGGCCCGCGCGCAGAAGCCGTCCGTCATCGCGCGCAGCCCGTAGCCCTGCTCCAGGCCGACGAACGGCTCCTCCGCCACCTCCGCCAGCCGGATGCGCCGCCGCCCGGCGAGCCGGTGGTCCGCGGGGACGACCAGCAGCAGCCGCTGCTCGTCCAGCGGGCGGGCGGCGAACGCCGGGTCGTCCGGCAGCGGCGCGACCAGGCAGAGGTCCAGCTCACCCGCCCGCAGCCGCTCCAGCATCGCCGCGCCGTAGTCCTGCACCAGCTGGAAGCGCACGCTCGGGCGCTCGGCGCGGAAGCCGCGCAGCAGCGCCGGCACCGTGTCCGGGCCCATCGTGTGCAGGAAGCCGAAGGCCACCAGCCCCGCCTCCGGGTCCGCCTCCGCCCGGGCCGCCTGCGCGCCGCGCTCGACCTCGGCCAGCGCCCGCTCCACCGAGGCCAGCAGCAGCCGGCCCGCCCTGGTCAGCCGGACCGTCCGACCCTGACGGGCCAGCAGCTCCACCCCCAGCTCCTCCTCCAGCCGGGCCACCGCGCGCGACAGCGTCGGCTGCGGCACCCCGAGCAGCGCGGCCGCCTGGGTCACGTGCTCCAGCCGGGCCACCGCGGCGAACTGCGCCAGCCGGGGCGCCAGCAGCACGGCCGGCTCGTCCGGGCCCAACTCGGCCGCCCGGTACCGCTGTTCCCCACCGTCCACCGACTCGGGACCGGTCAACGCGCCACCACCTCGACTCATACGCCAGTGCATCGATCATCCACGCTTCATGCATTGGACGCATCAACCAGGACGGGCCTACCGTCGACGACATGCAGCCCGCCGATACCAGGGCATCCGTGACCGCCCCGGATGCCCCGACCACCGCCCCCGCCGCCGCCCCCACCGCGGACGACCGCCACCGCCCCGGCCAGCGCGCCTTCCGCCGCGCCAACCTCGCCCTCTTCGCCGCCGGGATCGCGACCTTCGTCTTGCTCTACTCCACCCAGGGCCTGCTGCCGGTCCTCTCGGCCGACCTCGACCTCACCCCTGGCCAAGCCAGCTGGACGGCCTCCGCCGCCACCCTCGGACTCGCCCTCGGCCTGCTCCCCGCCAGCGCCCTGTCCGACCGGTACGGCCGCACCCCGGTGATGACGGCCTCCACCCTCGCCGCCTCCGTCCTCGCCCTCGCCCTGCCCTTCGCGCCCGACCTCACCACCCTCGTCGTGCTGCGCGTCCTCCAGGGCGCCGCCCTCGCCGGGCTCCCCGCCACCGCCATGGCCTACCTCGCCGAGGAGGTCCACCCCAGCGCCCTGGCCTCCGCGATGGGCCTGTACGTGGCCGGCAACAGCATCGGCGGCATGGGCGGGCGACTGCTCTCCGGCTGGACCGCCGCCGGCCTCGGCTGGCGCTGGGGCCTCGCCGCCTCCGCCGCCCTCGCCCTGCTCGCCACGCTCGCGTTCCGGCTGCTGATCCCCGCCGCTCGGCACTTCACCCCGGCCCCGGTGGACGCCCGCGCCCTCGCCCGCACCGTCGGCGGGCACCTGCGCAACCCGCTGCTGCTGCGGCTGTACGCGCTGGGGATGCTGTTCATGGCCGTGTTCGGCGCGGTCTACAACACCGTCGGCTACCGGCTGATCGCCGCGCCGTTCCACCTGCCGGAGTCGGTCGCCGCCTCGATCTTCGTGGTCTACCTGGTCGGCACCGGCACCTCGGCCGCGGCCGGCCGCCTCTCCGTCCGCCTCGGCCGCCGCGGCGCCCTCTACGCCGCCATCGGCGTCACCGCCACCGGCCTGCTGCTCTCCCTCGCCGACTCCCTGGCCTGCGCCCTGCTCGGCCTGGTCCTGATCACCGCCGGCTTCTTCGCCGGCCACGCCACCGCCTCCTCCGCGGTCGGCCGCACCGCCACCGAGGGCCGCGCCCAGGCCTCCGCCCTCTACCTGATCGCCTACTACCTCGGCAACAGCCTGGGCGGCACCCTCGGCGCCGACGCCTACCACGCCACCGGCTGGCCCGGCGCCGCCACCGTCGGCCTCACCGCCATGACCCTCGCCGCCGGCGTGACGCTCTACGCCACCCACCGGGCCCATACCACCCGGCGAGCGATCGCGGACGCTTGACAACCGCCGCCGACACACTCAGGGACATGAGCAGCGATCCTGCTGTGTACGCCCGGCTCCTGGAGATCGCGGATCAGCTGCCGAAGGTGCCGGGGATGGGGAAGATCGAGATCGCCGACGGCCAGATCGTCATGACGATGTCGCCGGCGAAGCGCCACGAACTCGCCGTGTTGCGCATCGCCCGACAGCTCAACGCCCAGCTGCCGACCACTCATCCGGGTCACATCGCTTACCACGGCGCGGACTTGGAGGATGCCGGACTCGGGCAGCTGCGCAACCCGAACCTGATGGTCTTCCTCGAGGCGACCTTGGAGGGTGAGCAGCGAGCGGTTCTCCCGCACGAGGTCCTGCTCGTGGTGGAGATCGTCTCCAACTCCAACCCCGAGAACGACTACCACAACAAGGTCCGCGACTACGCGGCCATGGGCCCCTGGACGATCGACACCGGCGGTCTGCTCACGTACGCCTGATCCGGCGTACGTGAGCAGACCTCACGCGGATCAGGCGATGCGGTCCAGCACGATCGGGTTCGGGGTGAACGCGGTGCCCTCCGGGGAGACGGTGATGCCGCCGGCCAGCGCCTCGATGGCGTAGTCGTAGCGCTCGGGAGTGTCGGTGTGGAGGGTCAGCAGCGGCTGACCGGCCACGACGGTGTCGCCGGGCTTGGCGTGCATCTCGACGCCGGCGCCGGCCTGGACCGGGTCCTCCTTGCGGGCGCGGCCGGCGCCCAGGCGCCAGGCGCAGACGCCGACGGCGTAGGCGTCGAGCTCGGTGAGCACGCCGGAGGCGGGCGCGGGGATGACGTGCTGCTCGCGGGCGACCGGGAGCGGGGCGTCCACGTCGCCGCCCTGGGCGGCGATCATGCGGCGCCAGTGGTCCATCGCGGAGCCGTCGCGCAGCGCGTCGGCCGGGTCCTTGCCGTGCACGCCGGCCGCGGCGAGCATCTCGCGGGCGAGCGCCAGGGTCAGCTCCACGACGTCGGCGGGGCCGCCGCCGGCCAGCACCTCGACGGACTCGCGGACCTCCAGCGCGTTGCCCGCGGTGAGGCCGAGCGGGGTGGACATGTCGGTGAGCAGGGCGACGGTGTTGACACCCGCGGTGGTGCCCAGGCCGACCATGGTGCGGGCGAGTTCGCGGGCGTCGTCCAGGTTCTTCATGAACGCGCCGGAGCCGACCTTGACGTCCAGGACCAGCGCGCCGGTGCCCTCGGCGATCTTCTTGGACATGATCGAGGAGGCGATCAGCGGGATCGCCTCGACGGTGCCGGTGACGTCGCGCAGCGCGTACAGCTTCTTGTCGGCGGGGGCGAGGCCGTCGCCGGCCGCGCAGATGACCGCGCCGGCGTCGCGCAGCACGTCCATCATCTCGTCGTTGGAAAGCAGGGCGCGCCAGCCGGGGATGGACTCCAGCTTGTCCAGGGTGCCGCCGGTGTGGCCGAGGCCGCGGCCGGAGAGCTGCGGGACGGCGGCGCCGCAGGCGGCGACCAGCGGGGCGAGCGGGAGGGTGATCTTGTCGCCGACGCCGCCGGTGGAGTGCTTGTCGCTGGTGGGCAGCGGCAGCGAGGAGAAGTCCATCCGGACGCCGGAGCGGATCATGGCGTCGGTCCAGCGGCTGATCTCGCGCGGCTTCATGCCGTTCAGCAGGATCGCCATGGCCAGCGCGGACATCTGCTCGTCGGCGACCTCGCCACGGGTGTAGGCGTCGATGACCCAGTCGATCTGAGCGTCGCTCAGCTCTCCGCGATCGCGCTTGGTCCTGATGACGGAGATGGCGTCCATGCGTGCTCCAAGAGGGGGTTCAAAGGCATGAAAAGCGAAGAGTGTCGCGAGATGACCGGGTTACGGCCCACTCGCGACACTCTACGCGCGTAACAAACGGCGATGCTAGAGCCGCTCCGGCCCGAATGCATCGGGCAGGACCTCGCTCATCGGCTTCACGCCGGAGGCGAGGTCGACCAGCAGCTCGGGCCCGCCGTGCTCGTACAGCAGCTGGCGGCAGCGCCCGCACGGCATCAGCAGCTCGCCGGCGCCGTCCACGCAGGTGAAGGCGGTCAGCCGCCCCCCGCCGGTGGCGTGCAGCGCGGACACCAGCCCGCACTCGGCGCACAGCCCCAGCCCGTACGAGGCGTTCTCGACGTTGCAGCCGGTGACCACCCGCCCGTCGTCCACCAGTGCGGCCGCGCCGACCGGGAACTTGCTGTACGGGGCGTACGCGTGGCCCATCGCCTCGCGCGCCGCCTCGCGCAGCCGCTCCCAGTCGATCGCGGAGGGCGCGGGGGCGGTCACTTGCCCTGGCCCTTGCGGTAGATCTGGCCGTCCGCCTTGGGCATCCGCAGTCGCTGCGAGGCCAGCGAGAGCACCACCAGGGTGATCACGTACGGCGTGGCGACGATCAGCGGACGCTGCACCTGGTCGGTCAGCGAGTACCAGGCGATCAGACCGCCGGCGATCACGAAGGAGATCACCGTCGCGGTGTACTTGCGCCGGTACAGCTGCCAGAGGGCGAGCAGGATCATCGCGATGCCGACGATCAGGATCAGCACGTGCACCGACTCCGGGTCGCGCAGCTGGAGGCTGTCGGTGAAGCCGAACAGGCCGGCGCCCATGGCGAGGCCGCCGGGCATCCAGTTGCCGAAGATCATCGCGGCGAGGCCGATGAAGCCGCGGCCCAGGGTCTGGCCGTCCTTGTAGAAGTGCGCGGCGACCAGCGAGAGGTACGCACCACCGAGGCCCGCGAAGGCGCCGGAGGCGATGACCGCCAGGTACTTGTACTTGTAGACGTTGACGCCCAGCGACTCGGCCGCGGTCGGGTTCTCACCGCACGAGCGCAGCCGCAGGCCGAACACCGTGCGCCAGAGCGCGAAGTAGCTGACCACGATCAGCGCGGCCGCCAGCAGCACGACCACCGAGATGTTGGTGACCAGACCGCCGAGCACGCCCGCGACGTCCGAGACGAAGAACCAGTGGTGGTTCTCGATGTCCTTCAGGCCCGAGGACAGCCCCGGGATCGTGATGTACGGCAGCGGATCCGCCGGCGGGGACTGGTTCGCCCCGGCACCGGCCGAGATGTAGTCCTTGTAGTAGATCCGGTTGACGTACGCGCAGATGCCCGGGATCAGCAGGTTGATGCCGACACCGGAGACGATGTGGTCGACACCGAAGGTCACGGTGATGATCGCGTGCAGCAGACCGCCGAGCGCCCCGCCGAGCATGCCGGCCAGCAGACCGACCCACGGGTTGACCAGGTAGCCGGCCCAGGCACCGCAGAAGGTGCCGGCGACCATCATGCCTTCGAGGCCGATGTTGACCACACCGGCCCGCTCGGACCAGAGACCGCCCAGACCGGCCATGCCGATCGGCACGGCGGCGCTGAGCGCGGCGGTGATCTGACCGGAGGAGGTCAGCGAGTGGTTGCCGGTGGCCATGCCCACGGCGGAGAACAGGACCAGGGCGCCCGCAATCAGGAGCAGGACCACCGGCCAGGACAGCTTGCGCTTCTTCGCGGGCGCGCCCGGCGCCTTCGGACGGGCAGCAGTGGCCGTACTCACGCGGACACCTCCTTCTTCTCAGTGGCCGCGGCCTGGGCGGCGAGCTCGGCGCCGACCTTCTGCTGCTGGCGCTTCAGGCCGTAGCGGCGCACCAGCTCGTACGCGACGACGACGCAGATGACGATGGTGCCCTGCATGACCGCGACGATCTCGGACGGGAAGCCACCCTGCAGGGGCAGCTGCGCGCCGGTGGCGTCCAGGAAGGCGAACAGCAGGGCCGCGAAGACCATGCCGATCGGGCTGTTGCGGCCGAGCAGGGCGATCGAGATGCCCAGGAAGCCCAGGCCGGGCTGGAAGCTCTGGCCGTAGTAGAAGGAGTTCTGCAGCAGCTCGGGCATGCCGATCAGACCGGCGATCCCACCGGAGACGAACATCGAGATGACGACCATCTTCTTGACGTTCACGCCGGAGGCGGTCGCGGCGGACTCCGAGCGGCCGGTGGCGCGCAGGTCGAAGCCGAAGCGGGTGCGGGTCAGGGTGAACTGGAAGAGCACACCGACCAGGATCGCGATGAAGAGGAAGCCCCAGAGGGTGCCGCCGGCCGTCTCGATGCCGAAGAAGTGGCTCGACTGCGAGATCGGCTCGGTCTGGATCGAGTTGCTGGTGCCGCTGACCTTCGGCGCGAAGACGCCGGGGACGAGCAGCAGACCGACGATCGCGAGCGCGATGGCGTTCAGCATGATGGTCGCGATGACCTCGCTGACGCCGCGGTAGACCTTCAGCAGACCGGCGATGCTCGCGTACAGACCACCGACCAGCATGGCGGTGACCAGCAGCAGCGGGATCTGGATGAACGCCGGCAGGTCGACCTGGGCGCCGATGTAGGCCGCGAACAGCGCCGCGACCTTGTACTGGCCCTCGACGCCGATGTTGAACAGGTTCATCCGGAACCCGAACGCGGCGGCCGCGGCGGCCAGGTAGTAGGTGGTGGACCGGTTGAGGATCGCCACCTGGCCGTCCGACTTCGTGGCGTACGTGATCATCACGTTCCACGCGTCGAACGGGTTCTTGCCCGAGGTCGCCAGCAGGACGGAGCAGATCGCGACCGAGAGCACGACCGCGAGCACCGGCGCCGCCAGTGCGAGCACGATCCGCTCACCGCTGATCCGCTGGGCCAGGCCGGGCTTGGCGGCCTTGGCGGCGGGGTTGGGACTGGTCATGTGGTTACTCCCCCGCCTGCGGGTCGTCGGCGGTGTCGGACGGGTCGGTGCCCTCGGCCTCGGTGCCCTCCACGAGGGTCTCGTGGAACTCCTCGACGGCCTCCGGCTCGGACTCGATGTGGCCGCTGGCGGCACCGGTCATCGCGGTGCCCAGGTCCTCGGCGGTCACGGTGGCCGGGTCGGCGTCGGCGACCAGGCGGCCGCGGTAGATGACCCGGATGGTGTCGGAGAGGCCGATCAGCTCGTCCAGGTCGGCGGAGATCAGCAGGACGGCCAGGCCCTCCCGCTGAGCGCGCCGGATGTGCTCCCAGATCTGGGCCTGCGCGCCGACGTCCACACCACGGGTGGGGTGCGCGGCGATCAGCAGCTTGGGCTGGTGGCTCATCTCGCGGCCGATGATCAGCTTCTGCTGGTTGCCGCCGGAGAGCGAGGCCGCGGTGACCTCGATGCCGGGGGTGCGGACGTCGTACTCCTCGACGATCCGCTGGGTGTCCGTCCGGGCGGAGGACGGGTCGAGCAGCACGCCCTTGGAGTTGGGGGCCTCGGTGACGTGGCCGAGGATCCGGTTCTCCCAGAGCGGGGCCTCCAGCAGCAGGCCGTGCTTGTGACGGTCCTCGGGGATGTAGCCGATGCCGGCCTCGCGGCGGGCCCGGGTCAGGGTGCCGGAGAGGTCCTTGCCGTCCAGGGTGACGGTGCCGCCGTCCAGCGGCAGCATGCCCATGATGGCCTCGACCAGTTCGGCCTGGCCGTTGCCCTCGACGCCCGCGATGCCGAGGATCTCGCCCTTGTGGATGCGCAGCGAGATGTCGTCCAGGACGACGCGCTCGATGCCCTCGGCGTCGGTCTTGGCGATCCGCAGGTCCTTGACGTCGAGCATCTCGGTCGTGGTGACCGTCGACTCGCGGCTCTCCGGGGAGGGCAGCTCGGCGCCGACCATCATCTCGGCGAGCTGGCGGGCGGTGACGGCCTTCGGGTCGGCGTCGCCGACCGTGGTGCCGCGCCGGATGACGCTGATCGCGTCGGCGACCGCC
Source organism: Streptomyces sp. 1114.5 (assembly GCF_003635085.1). Lineage (NCBI taxonomy): Bacteria > Bacillati > Actinomycetota > Actinomycetes > Kitasatosporales > Streptomycetaceae > Streptomyces > Streptomyces sp. 1114.5. Next base: position 2,128,806 of record NZ_RBXE01000001.1, on the reverse strand, counting down.
AGCACCTCGTGCAGCTTGTGCGAGATGAAGATGACGGTGACGCCCTCGGACTTGAGCTCGCGCAGGTTGTCGAACAGCGCGTCGACCTCCTGCGGGACCAGTACGGCCGTGGGCTCGTCCAGGATCAGGATCTTGGCGCCGCGGTACAGCACCTTGAGGATCTCGACGCGCTGGCGGTCGGCGACACCGAGGTCCTCGACCAGGGCGTCCGGGCGCACGCCCAGGCCGTACTGGTCGGAGATCTCCTTGATCTTCGCCTTCGCCTTGGCGCCGATGCCGTGGAGGTGCTCGCCGCCGAGGACGACGTTCTCCCACACCGTGAGGTTGTCGGCGAGCATGAAGTGCTGGTGCACCATGCCGATGCCGCGGGCGATGGCGTCGCCGGGGGTGTTGAACTCGCACAGCTCGCCGTTGATCGCGATGGTGCCCTCGTCCGGCTTCTGCATGCCGTAGAGGATCTTCATCAGCGTCGACTTGCCGGCGCCGTTCTCGCCCATCAGGGCGTGCACGGTGCCGGTGCGGACGGTGAGGTTGATGTCGTGGTTGGCCACGACACCGGGGAAGCGCTTGGTGATGCCGCGCAGTTCGACGGCCGTTGTCGCCGTCCCCGCGCTGGGGGTGCCGTCCTTGCGCAGGGGGACGGGGTCGGATGCGGTGATGGCGGTCTCCTGGTGGTCTGGAGGCGCGTCGTTGCGCTCGGAGGGCCAAGGGCGGATACGGGGGGACGGAACGGGGCCCGGGGGTACGCGTTGAGCGCACCCTGCCGGGCCCCTCCCGTGAACTGAGTCGATCATCGCGCTGCCGGGCAGGCGGCAGGCGCTGTCGCGTCCGAGACGCGCGGTCCTTACTGGGCCGGCGCGGTCGGGATGGTGGTGGCGCCGCTCTTGATGGCGTCGCCAGCGGCCTTCAGCTTGTCCTGGATGTCGTCGATCTTGCCACCGGTGGTGGCGAGCGAGACACCGTCGGCCTTCAGGTCGAAGAGCTTGATGCCGGTGAAGGCGTTGCCCTGCTTGACCGACTGGATGTACGCGAAGACCGCGTTGTCGACGTTCTTGACCATCGAGGTCAGGATGCTGTTCTTGTACTTCGCCAGGGCCGGCTGGCTGGCCTGGTCGGAGTCGACACCGATGGCCAGGGCGCCCGACTTGTTGGCGACGGCCTCGATGGCGCCGTTGCCGGAGGAGCCGGCGGCGGAGTAGATGATGTCCGCGCCCTTGTCGAGCTGACCCTGGGCGGCTTCCTTGCCCTTGTCGGGCGAGTTGAAGCCGGTGAAGTCCGGCGGGGTGGTCAGGTAGGTGGTCTCGATCACGATGTTCGGGTCGACGGACTTGGCGCCCGCCTTGTAACCGGCCTCGAACTTCTTGATCAGCTCCGACTGCACACCACCGATGAAGCCGATGTGGTGGGCCTTCGACTTGTTCGCGGCGGCGACACCGGCCAGGTACGAACCCTCCTGCTCGGCGAAGAGCAGCGAGGTGACGTTGGACGGCTGGTCCTTGTCGTTCGAGTCGATGATCGCGAACTTGACGTTCGGGTTGTCCTTGGCGACCTTGTTGACCGCCGGCTGGTAGACGAAGCCGACCGCGATGATGGTCTTGTAGCCGGCGTCGACCAGGTTCTTGAGGCGGGTCTCCTTGTCGGCCTCGGCCTCGCCGGACTTGGCCTCGGCCTCGGTGACGGAGGCACCCAGCTCGGCCTTCGCCTTGTCGAGACCACGGGCGGCGGAGTCGTTGAACGACTGGTCGCCACGGCCGCCGATGTCGTAGGCCATACCGACCTTGAGCGAGCCGTCGCCCGAGCCGGAAGCGGAGGTGTTGTCGGTGCTCTTTGCGCCGCAAGCGGCGAGCGAGGCCATGCCCAGGGAACCCGAGAGCACAACCGCGGCGAGCTTCATTGAACGGCGCAAGGGAGTTTCTCCTTCTGACACGCAACCGTTTGGCGTGATTGGACGCCACCGTAACGCGCGTAGAACACGGTTGGGTTACGGGGTGCCAGAGCATTCGGGTTGTTATCAAACCGTGGTCTGACGCCCTCCCGAGGCCCTTCTCCCCTGCGCGGACGGTGGTCCGGGGTTGGTGCGGCCCAGTTTACGGAACCGCACCGGTACCCTGGATTCCGACGATCCGCCCACGTGTCGGCCGTTTCGACCCGCGGCGGCGCCTCAGCTCCCGTCCGCCTCCAGGGCCAGTGCCGCGAACAGTTCGGCGCCGATGCCGATCGCCCGCTCGTCGACGTCGAAGCGGCCCTGGTGCAGGTCGCGGACGGTGGTGTCGCCGGGGGCGCGGACGCCGAGCCGGGCCAGCGCGCCCGGGGCGTGCTCCAGGTACCAGGAGAAGTCCTCGCCACCGAGGCTCTGCTCGGTCCCCTCGACCACCACCGCGCCCTCGCGCCCGAAGCGCGCGTTCATCACCTCGTCCAGCAGGGCGATCGAGACCGCCTCGTTGACCACCGGCGGCACCCCGCGGTGGTAGTCCAGCGTCCACTTGGCCCGGTAGGTCTCGGCCAGCTTGGCGATCAGCTCGTGCAGCAGGTCCGGGGCCTCGCGCCAGCCGTCCAGCTCCAGGCAGCGGACGGTGCCCTCCAGTTCGGCGTGCTGCGGGATGACGTTGGGCGCGGAGCCGGAGGCGATCCGGCCCCAGACCAGGCTGACGCCCCAGCGCGGGTCCATCCGGCGGGCCAGCGCGCCGGGGAGGTCGGCGGCCATCCGGGCCACCGCGGTCACCAGGTCGGTGGTGAGGTGCGGGCGGGCGGTGTGCCCGCCGGGGCCGTCCAGGTGCAGCACCAGGCGGTCGCAGGCGGAGGTGATCGCACCGGTGCGCAGGGCGATCCGGCCGACCTCCACCTTCGGGTCGCAGTGCACCGCGAAGATCCGGCCGACGCCGTCCATCCCGCCGGCCTTGATCACGTCCAGCGCCCCGCCCGGCATGACCTCCTCGGCCGGCTGGAAGACCAGTCGGACCGGGCGGCGCAGCTCACCGGTGCGGGCGGCCTCGGCCAGCACCAGGCCGGCGCCGAGCACCACCGAGGTGTGCACGTCGTGGCCGCAGGCGTGGGCCCGGCCGGGGACGGTGGAGCGGTACGGCACGTCGGTCTTGGCGTCGTCGATCGGCAGCGCGTCGATGTCGGCGCGGAAGGCCAGGAACTCCTCGCCGGGGCCGGTGCCGGGCGGGACGATGTCGACCAGCAGGCCGGTGCCGCCGGGCAGCACCCGGGGTTCGAGGCCCGCCGCCACCAGCCGGTCGCGCAGCAGCCCGGTGGTGCGGAATTCCTGGCGGCCCAGCTCCGGATGCCGGTGCAGATCACGGCGGAAGGCGATCAGCTCGGGCTCCAGCGCCCTCACCCGGTCGCGCAGTTCGGCGGCGGGACGTGCGGCGGCGAGAGTGGCGCCCGGCTGAGCGGGCTCAGGACGGTTCATCTCCCCAAGGGTAGGCCCGTTGGGAGGATTTGGCCCGACTTCCGGAAAATTAGTCTCCGGATGGGCGCATACCGGCCGGACAGGTGGGTATGACATTTCGTTTCGGCCGCCTTCCCCGGGTTGCTTGCCCTGTGCAACGATCACCCCGGCCGGTGGTCACGGCCGCCATTTCCTTGACGAAGAACCGGCGTTGACGGCCGTTCAACAGCCGTTCGACAGCCGGTCGGCACCCGCTCGGAAGCCGGTCAGCAGTCGCTCAGAAGCGCTCCACCGGAGCGTACGTGCCCCACACCCCGCGCAGCGCGTCGCACACCTCTCCGACGGTCGCCCGGGCGGCCAGCGCCTCCTTCATCGGGTACAGCACGTTCTCCGGCCCCTCGGCGGTGCGGCGCAGCGCGTCCAGCGCCCGGGTGACGGCTCCGGCCGAGCGCCCGGCCCGCAGCCGGGCCAGGCGTTCGGCCTGCTGCCGCTCGATCGCCGGGTCGACCCGCAGCGGCTGGTACGGCTCCTCCGCGTCCAGACGGAAGCGGTTGACGCCGACCACCGTCCGCTCGCCGGAGTCGGTCTCCTGCTGGAGGCGGTAGGCGGTGCGCTCGATCTCGGCCTTCTGGAATCCCTGTTCGATCGCGGCCACCGCGCCGCCCCGGTCCTCGATCCGGTCCATCAGGGCCAGCGCGGCGGCCTCCACCTCGTCGGTGAGCGACTCGATCGCGTAGGAACCGGCGAACGGGTCGACGGTGGCGGTCACGTCGGTCTCGTGGGCGAGCACCTGCTGGGTGCGCAGGGCGAGCCGGGCGGCCTTCTCGGTGGGCAGCGCGATCGCCTCGTCGTAGCTGTTCGTGTGCAGCGACTGGGTGCCGCCGAGCACCGCGGCGAGCGCCTGCACGGTGACCCGGGCCAGGTTCACCTCGGGCTGCTGGGCGGTGAGCTGCACTCCGGCGGTCTGGGTGTGGAAGCGCAGCATCTGCGAGCGCGGATCCTTCGCGCCGAACTCCTCGCGCATGATCCTGGCCCAGATCCGGCGCGCGGCACGGAACTTGGCCACCTCCTCCAGCAGGGTCGTGCGGGCCACGAAGAAGAAGGAGAGCCGGGGCGCGAACTCGTCCACGGCCATTCCGGCGGCGATCGCGGTCCGGACGTAGGCGATGCCGTTGGCCAGGGTGAAGGCGATCTCCTGCACGGGGTCGGCCCCGGCCTCGGCCATGTGGTAGCCGGAGATGGAGATGGTGTTCCAGCGCGGGATCTCGTCCCGGCAGTACCGGAACACGTCCGCGACCAGCCGCAGCGAGGGCTGCGGCGGGAAGATGTAGGTGCCGCGGGCGATGTACTCCTTCAGCACGTCGTTCTGGACCGTGCCGGTGAGCGCGGCGGGCGCCACCCCCTGGGCCTCTCCGACCAGTCGGTAGAGCAGCAGGAGCAGGGCGGCGGGCGCGTTGATGGTCATCGAGGTGGACACCTCGCCGAGCGGGATGCCGTCGAGGAGCACCGCCATGTCCTCGACGCTGTCCACGGCCACGCCGACCTTGCCGACCTCGCCGGCCGCGAGCGGGGCGTCCGAGTCGTAGCCCATCTGGGTGGGCAGGTCGAAGGCGACCGAGAGGCCGGTGCCGCCGCCGGCGATCAGCCGGTGGTAGCGGGCGTTGGACTCGGCGGCGGTGCCGAAACCCGCGTACTGGCGCATCGTCCACGGCCGGCCGGTGTACATCGTCGGGTAGACGCCCCGGGTGTACGGGTACTCGCCGGGCCGGCCCAGCCGGGTCGCCGGGTCCCAGCCGGCCAGCGCCTCGGGGCCGTACAGCGGCTCGATCGGGAAGCCTGATTCGGCAGGACGCGGCATGGTCCCTCCACGGGATCGGCGGGGGCGCGGGTTCGGTGCCTCGCAATCTAGGGCCCGGCCGGGCGACGGGGACGCAGACGCGGTTGAGATGATCGGGTGAACGACCGGATGAGCCCCCAGGGAGTGGCAATGACCGAGCAGAAGGTGGCCGTGGTCACCGGTGCCAGCAGCGGGATCGGCGCGGCGACCGCCCGCCGGCTGGCCGACGAGGGCTTCGAGGTGGTGCTGACCGCCCGCCGCACCGACCGGATCGAGGCGCTGGCCAAGGAGATCGAGGGCCGGGGCGGTGCGGCGCGCGCCGTCACCCTGGACGTCACCGACCGGGCCGCCGTGGACGCCTTCGCGGCCGCGGTCGGCCGGGTGGACGTCCTGGTGAACAACGCGGGCGGCGCGGTCGGCGCCGAGACGGTCGAGCACGGCGACCCGGCCGACTGGCGCGCGATGTACGAGGTGAACGTGCTCGGCGTGCTGCACGTGACGCAGGCGCTGCTGCCGGCCCTGCGGGCCACCGGGGACGGCACGGTGCTGGTGCTCTCCTCCACGGCCGCGCTGGCCGCGTACGAGGGCGGCGGCGGCTACGTGGCCGCCAAGCACGCCGCGCACACCATCGCGGCCACGCTGCGGCTGGAGCTGTGCGGGGAGCCGATCCGGGTGATCGAGATCGCGCCCGGCATGGTGAAGTCCGAGGGCTTCGCGATCACCCGCTTCCGCGGCGACGAGGAGAAGGCCGCCGCGGTGTACGCGGGCGTGGCCGAGCCGCTGACCTCGGAGGACATCGCGGACACGGTGGCCTGGGCGGTCACCCGGCCCTCGCACGTGAACATCGACCTGCTGGTGGTCCGGCCCCGGGCGCAGGCGGCCAACCACAAGGTCCACCGCGGCTGACCCGGCCCGGCGGGCGACCCGGGGGTCAAGATCGAGCACGTCGGGGCCCAGTGGTACACACGTGCGATGAACAGCTTCCGGGCCGCCCGCCCACACGTCCTGCTGACCGCCGTGGCGGCAGGCACCCTCCTCCTCGCCACCGCGTGCAACCACGCCGCCGAGCCCGCCCAGGACCGGGCCGCCGGCACCCCGGCGTCCGCCTCCGCGACCCCCGCCCCCGCCCCGACGCCGACCACCCGGCCCACCGGCGAGGCCGACCCCGCGCTCAAGCCCTTCTACGGCCAGCAGATCACCTGGGCGGCCTGCCCGGCCGACCCGAAGGCCGAAGCGGCCAAGATCGACACATCCGGGCTGCAGTGCGGCACGCTGCACGTCCCGCTCGACTACGCCAACCCCGCCACCGACGCGATCGACCTCGCGCTGATCAGGTACCCGGCCGCCAAGCCGGACCAGCGGGTCGGCTCGCTGATGGTCAACCCGGGCGGCCCGGGCGGCTCCGGCGTCGAGATGGTCGAGTACGGCACCAAGGACTTCGCCGGCGCCCTGCACGACCGCTTCGACGTGATCGGCTTCGACCCCCGCGGCACCGGCGCCAGCTCCCCGGTCGTCTGCTACGACGACAAGCAGCACGACGCCGCCAACCAGACGGACGAGCCGCTCGACCCGGCCGAGCGCAAGGCCGCGCACGTCAAGCAGTCCACCGACCACGCCGCCGCCTGCCAGGCCAGGTCCGGCAAGCTGCTGCCCTTCGTCGGCACCCGCAACACCGCCCGCGACCTGGATGTGCTGCGCGCCGTCACCGGCGACAAGAAGCTCAACTACCTGGGCATCTCCTACGGCACCTACCTCGGCGCGCTGTACGCCGAGGAGTTCCCGAAGAACACCGGCCGGCTGATCCTGGACGGCGCCGTCGACCCCGCCCAGGACACCCTGGACCACGGCGTCGACCAGCAGGTCGGCTTCGAGAAGTCCTTCGAGCGCTTCGCCGCCGACTGCGTGGAGAACCACGCCGACGAGTGCCCGCTCGGCACCGACAAGGACAAGGCCGCCAAGAAGGCCGCCGACTTCCTGGACGGCCTCCACGACAAGCCGCTGACCACCAAGGACGGCCGCAAGCTCACCCGCGACCAGGCCTGGACCGGCGTCATATCGATGCTCTACGGCGACGAGAAGACCTCCTGGAAGTACCTGCGGGCCGGCCTCGGCTGGGCGATGATGCGCGGCAAGGGCGACTACCTGCTGGCCTTCGCCGACGAGTACAACGGCCGCGACGAGAACGGCCACTACAGCCCGATGGACGAGGCCAACGGCGCGATCAGCTGCGCCGACGCCGCCCGCCCGGCGCCGACCCCCGAGCACGCCAAGGCGGCGGTGGACCGGCTGCTCGCCGAGGCCCCGCTGCTGTCCAAGGGCGTCACGTTGGACGACTACAGCGAGCCGGGCTGCGCCTACTGGCCGTTCAAGACCCAGGAGAAGCCGCACACCATCCGGGCCGAGGGCAGCGCGCCGATCCTGGTGGTCGGCACCACCGGCGACCCGGCAACCCCGTACGCCTCGGCCGAGTCGCTGGCCAAGGGCTTCGCCGACGCCACCCTGCTGACCCGGGTCGGCGAGGGCCACGGCGCCTTCGGCAAGGGCAACACCTGCATCGACCGGGCCATGGAGGCCTACCTGGTCGACGGCACGATGCCGGCCCCGGGCACCCGCTGCAGCTGAGCCGACAACCGGGTCAGCAGAAGGCCCGACTATCAGAAAGACGTGGGGAGGGCGCTGACGCGATGGTGTCAACGTCACAACTTGATAGCTCGTCCGGATGAATTCGGCGCGCGCCCTCCCCAACTGATGACGGCTCAACTACCTTGGAGGCGCTGCCGGACCGGCGCCGTGCGCCCCTCCTCAGCCCCCATACTTCAGCTGCTCCACCACCCCACTTCTTCACCGGCACCTTCCCGCCCTCACGAGGAGGACCCGCTGGCCAGCGACATCCCGTCACAGCGGCTCGACGTCAGAACAGAGCCGACCCTCCTCGGGTTGCACCGCTTCAACGAAGCCGACGCCGGCGCCGCCGAGGAGGCCCTGCTGGCCTGCTGCGGCAGCCACCGCTGGGCCCTGCGGCTCGCCGCGCACCGGCCGTACCCCGACATAGAGTCCCTGCTGGCCGCCGCCAGCGAGGCCTCCTACGACCTGCGCCCGGCCGACCTCGCCGAGGCACTGGCGGACGAGAGCTGGATGCCGCAGCCGCTGCTCGGCATGCGGGCCCCCGGCAGCCAGGCCGCGCACACCGCGCTGCGGGCGGCACACGCCGCGTACGAGGCCCGGTTCGGCCACGTCTTCGTGGTCTGCCTGGAGCGCGTCGCCCCGGAGGAGATGCTGGACACCGTGCTCTCCTCCATCCGCACCCGGCTGGCCAACGACCCGGACGAGGAGCGGCTGATCGCGGCGGACGAGCTCCGCCGGATCGCCCTCACGCGGCTGGAGCACCTGGTCGCCACCCACTCGGAGGCCGGGGCGCACTGAACCCGGCACGCGCCGGCCGCCCCGTCCTCCCGCCCCCTTCCACGCCCCTTCTCTACGGCCTCTCCCTACGCTGTCTGCGCGGCCCGGAGCTTGGCCACCTGCTGCCGGACGATCCGCTCGTCCGGCGCGGCGGCCGACGCGGCCGCGCCCCCGAAGGTGGTGAACACCGCGAGCGCCGGACCGACCCGGGCCAGCACCGCGCGCTGGGCGAGCACGGCCGTACCCGATTCATTCGTGAGGGTGAATCCGATCGCCTCGTCCGCTCCCCCGGGCGTGGGCGTGTCCACCCGGTTCAGCCGGTGCCTGGTCCGGATCGGCACCCGCTTCCCCGGCTTCTCGGCCGGCGGCGGCGGGGCCGTCGACGTGAACGAGGCGCACGGGCCGAACAGCCCCTCCAGCTCCGCCCGCACCGCGGCCGCCCGTCCGGCCCGGTAGCCGAGCAGCCCGCCGTACACCCCGCCCGCCGGGTCGGCGGCCCGGGCCACACTCAGGTCGGTCTCCGCGTACGGGCGGCCGGAGGCCGGGGAGGCCGAGGCGGAGGCCGGGCCCGGCGGGGCGACCGGGGCGACCACGTCCAGCAGCGGCTGGCAGGCCGGGAGGTCCGCCCGCTCCCGCCCGGAGCCCGCCCCGGTGTCCCGGTGGCCGGGCGTCACCACCGTCACCGTGTACCCCGGGCCCAGGTCGGCGTCGGCCACCGCGGCCGCCCGCAGCTGCGCCGCGGTCAGCTCCCGGCCGGGCCCCACCGCATCCCCGGAGGGGCCGCCGACCGTGGTGCAGCCGGTCGCGAGCAGCAGAGCGGCCAGACCGGCCAGGGCGGCGGCGGACGGACGGGCAGGGCGAAGTGGCACGGACGCCTCGGCAGGGTGTCGGCGGTCGGGGGCGGCCACCGTAGCGCATCCGATCGATCACCGAGAGTGCCGAAAGTCGGCTTGGTTCCCGCCCTGCTAGGCCAGAAGTGCCTGTTTGATCACACCTGGGGCCCCCGGAGGCGGCACGCGAGAAGGCGTCGATAGGATGCTCGCGGCCGGTGGACCGACCCGGCCGGGCTGACCGACACCGAAGCCGGCCGAGCCCCCAATCGCTTCCGGAGGGTTTTTCCGTGCCGGCTGGAACGCTGTACCGCGGCCGGGAAGGCATGTGGAGCTGGGTGGCTCATCGAGTCACCGGCGTCCTCATCTTCTTCTTCCTGTTCGCCCACGTCCTGGACACCGCCCTGGTGCGAGTGTCCCCGGAGTCCTACGACACCGTCATCCAGACGTACAAGACTCCGCTCGTGAACCTGATGGAGTACGGCCTGGTGGCCGCCATCCTGTTCCACGCCCTGAACGGCCTGCGCGTCGTCGCGGTCGACTTCTGGTCCAAGGGCCCGAAGTACCAGAAGCAGATGCTCTGGACCGTCGTCGGCGTCTGGGTCGTCCTCATGGCCGGCTCCTTCTACGGGATCCTGCAGCACACGCTGATCTCCTGGTTCGGGAAGTGAGCCGAGACATGTCCACGGAAATCTCCGACGCCGTCGTCGTCCCCTCGAAGCAGGCGCACACCGGCAAGGGCCTCGGCACGGGCAACCCCGCCGACGCCTTCGTCATCGAGCCGGCCCGCCAGCGGACCAAGAAGACGCCGCGTCGCACCCGCACCAACTTCGAGATGCTGGCCTGGCTCTTCATGCGCCTGTCCGGTGTCGTCCTGGTCGTGCTGATCCTCGGCCACCTGCTGATCATGCTGATCCTCGACGGGGGCGTCTCCAAGATCGGCTTCGCCTTCGTGGCCGGCCGTTGGGCCTCGCCGTTCTGGCAGGGCTGGGACCTCCTGATGCTCTGGCTCGCCATGCTGCACGGCGCCAACGGCATGCGTCAGGTCATCAACGACTACGCCGAGAAGGACTCGACCCGGCTCTGGCTCAAGGGGCTCATGGGTACCGCCACGGTCTTCACCGTGCTGCTGGGCACCCTGGTGATCTTCACCTTCGACCCCAACATCTGAGCCGCGAGCACCATCGACCATCGGCAGAGGCCAGAGGCGAGTTAACCCCCCATGCAGATTCACCAGTACGACACCGTCATCGTCGGCGCCGGCGGCGCCGGCATGCGTGCGGCCATCGAGTCCACGCAGCGCAGCCGCACCGCGGTCCTGACCAAGCTCTACCCGACCCGGTCCCACACCGGCGCGGCGCAGGGCGGCATGTGCGCCGCCCTCGCCAACGTCGAGGAGGACAACTGGGAGTGGCACACCTTCGACACGGTCAAGGGTGGTGACTACCTGGTCGACCAGGACGCCGCCGAGATCATGTGCAAGGAGGCCATCGACGCGGTCCTCGACCTGGAGAAGATGGGCCTTCCCTTCTCCCGCACCGAGCAGGGCCGGATCGACCAGCGCCGCTTCGGCGGTCACTCCCGCAACCACGGCGAGGCCCCGGTCCGCCGCTCGTGCTACGCGGCCGACCGCACCGGCCACATGATCCTCCAGACGCTGTTCCAGAACTGCGTCAAGCACGGCGTCGAGTTCTTCAACGAGTTCTACGTCCTCGACCTGCTGCTCAACGAGGGCAAGACGGCCGGCGTCGTCGCCTACGAGCTGGCCACCGGCGAGATCCACGTCTTCCAGGCCAAGTCGGTCGTGTTCGCCTCCGGCGGCACCGGCAAGTTCTTCAAGGTCTCCTCCAACGCCCACACCCTCACCGGTGACGGCCAGGCCCTGGTCTACCGCCGCGGCCTGCCGCTGGAGGACATGGAGTTCTTCCAGTTCCACCCGACGGGCATCTGGCGCATGGGCATCCTGCTCACCGAGGGCGCCCGCGGCGAGGGCGGCATCCTGCGCAACAAGGACGGCGAGCGCTTCATGGAGCGCTACGCCCCCGTCATGAAGGACCTCGCGTCCCGTGACGTCTGCTCCCGCGCGATCTACACCGAGATCCGCGAAGGCCGCGGCTGCGGTCCGGACGGCGACCACGTCTACCTGGACCTCACCCACCTGCCGCCGGAGCAGCTGGACGCCAAGCTCCCGGACATCACCGAGTTCGCGCGCACCTACCTCGGCATCGAGCCCTACACGGACCCGATCCCGATCCAGCCCACCGCGCACTACGCCATGGGCGGCATCCCGACCAACGTCGAGGGTGAGGTCCTGCGCAACAACACCGACGTCGTCCCGGGCCTGTACGCGGCCGGCGAGGTCGCCTGCGTGTCCGTGCACGGCGCCAACCGCCTGGGCACCAACTCGCTGCTGGACATCAACGTGTTCGGCAAGCGGGCCGGCATCGCCGCCGCCGACTACGCGCAGACGGTGGAGTTCACCGACCTGCCCGAGAACCCGGCCGAGAAGGTCCAGGCCCTGGTCGACGGCCTGCGCGAGTCCACCGGCACCGAGTCCGTGGCGCAGATCCGCAAGGAGCTGCAGGAGACCATGGACGCCAACGCGATGGTGTACCGCACCGGCGCCACCCTGAAGCAGGCGGTCGAGGACATCGCCGCGCTGCGTGCGCGCTACAAGAACGTCTCCATCCAGGACAAGGGCTTCCGCTACAACACGGACCTCCTGGAGGCCGTCGAGCTGGGCAACCTGCTCGACCTGGCCGAGGTGCTGGCCGTCTCCGCGCTGGCCCGCGAGGAGTCCCGCGGCGGCCACTACCGCGAGGACTTCCCGACCCGTGACGACGTGAAGTTCATGCAGCACACCATGGCGTACCAGGAGGTTGCCGCCGACGGCACCACCTCCATCCGCCTCGACTACAAGCCGGTCGTCACGACCCGCTACCAGCCGATGGAGCGTAAGTACTGATGAGCACTCCGACCGTGGAGAAGCACTCGGCCGCTCTGGACGCGGCCGAGAGCGGTGCCGCCCAGCTGATCACCGTCACCTTCCGGATCCGCCGGTTCAACCCGGAGGAGCACCCGGACCCGGTGTGGGTCGACTACCAGCTGACGATGGACCCGAAGGAGCGCGTGCTGGACGCGCTCAACAAGATCAAGTGGGAGCAGGACGGCACCCTCACCTACCGCCGTTCCTGCGCGCACGGCATCTGCGGCTCCGACGCCATGCGGATCAACGGCCGCAACCGGCTGGCGTGCAAGACCCTGATCAAGGACGTCGACCCGGAGAAGCCGATCACGATCGAGGCCATCAAGGGCCTCACGGTCCTCAAGGACCTGGTCGTGGACATGGACCCGTTCTTCCAGGCGTACAAGGACGTCATGCCGTTCCTCATCACCAAGGGGAACGAGCCGACCCGCGAGCGCCTGCAGTCCGCCGAGGACCGCGAGCGCTTCGACGACACCACCAAGTGCATCCTGTGCGCCGCGTGCACGTCGTCCTGCCCGGTGTTCTGGAACGACGGCCAGTACTTCGGCCCGGCCGCCATCGTCAACGCGCACCGCTTCATCTTCGACTCGCGCGACGAGGGTGCCGAGCAGCGCCTGGAGATCCTCAACGACCGTGAGGGCGTGTGGCGCTGCCGCACCACCTTCAACTGCTCCGAGGCCTGCCCGCGCGGCATCGAGGTCACCAAGGCGATCCAGGAAGTGAAGCGGGCCCTGGTCACCCGCCGCTTCTGATCCCCGCCTGACACCCCGAAGGCCCCCGCCCGATCTCCGGATCGGCGGGGGCCTTCGGCGTGCTCCGGGCCCGGTCAGTCGGCGGCCGGGGTGCGGCGGGTGGCGCGCAGGCCGCGCAGGCCGACGGTGCCGACGACGATGCCGAGGGCGAAGGAGGTGACGGCGAGGAGGAGGTGGACCCAGAAGAAGGCGGTGGGCCGGGAGTGGTCGCCGTCGGTGAAGGCCTGGCCGCCGGAGTCCTTCCAGAGGTTCTTGACGAAGGTCGTCCAGATGATGATCGACCAGACGCCGAAGGCGGTCAGGAACCAGGAGGTGCGGCGGCTGAGCTTCATGAGTGGTCCTCGGCGGGGGTGTGAAGACGGTGTGCACCCCCAGTATGCGCGGGCCGCCGATCGGCGTACGGCGGGCCCCTCCTGCGGAGGACGGGCCCGGAGTGGCGGACGCCGGCGGGCGTGAATGGGTACGGTCTGCTGGTGCCCACACCCCGTCACACGTTCGCACGCATGTGCGCCGCGGTCACCGCGGCGCTCCCGGTCCTGCTCGTCGGCCCGGCCGCGGTCGCGGCCCCGCAGCAGCCGCCCCCGTCGGTCGCGGTCGGCGGCGAGCGGCTGGGGCTCCCCGGGGTCCAGGTCTCCCCGCTGGCGGGCACCCCGCCACTGCCGACCGGCCTCACCGGGCAGTCCTGGATAGTCTCCGACGCCACGTCAGGGGAGGTGCTGGCGGCCTACAACCCGCACCTCAGGCTGCCGCCGGCCAGCACCCTGAAGATCCTCTTCGCGGACACCGTGCTGCCCAAGTTCGACCGCAACGCGGTGCACAAGGTCGCCGACGAGGAGATCCTGGGGATCGGCCCCGGCAGCAGCCTGGTCGGGATCAAGGAGGACCTGGAGTACCGGGTCGAGGACCTGTGGCGCGGGGTCTTCCTGAGCTCGGGCAACGACGCCGTGCACGTCCTGTCGCACATGAACGGCGGCATCCCGCAGACCGTGGCCGAGATGCAGGCGCGCGCCGAGGCGCTGCAGGCGAAGGACACCAAGGTGATCTCCCCGGACGGCTACGACATGGACGGCCAGGTCTCCTCGGCCTACGACCTGTCGCTGTTCGCCCGGGCCGGCCTGCGCAACGCGGACTTCCGGGCGTACTGCGCCACCCGGGACGCGATGTTCCCGGGCGCCGTGGACAAGAACACCGGTCAGCGCGGCTCCTTCGGGATCGCCAACACCGACCGGCTGCTGGGCAAGTACCCCGGCCTGATCGGGGTGAAGAACGGCACCACCACCAACGCCGGCTCGACCTTCGTCGGCGCCGCCGAACGCGACGGCCGCACCCTGCTGGTGACGGTGATGCACCCGGCGAGCTACCAGAAGGTGTACGACGAGACGGCCGAGCTGCTGGACTGGGGCTTCGCCGCGGTCGGCAAGGTGCAGCCGGTCGGGAGGCTGGTGGACGAGGTGCCGGCGGGCGGCGCGCAGCCGACCGGCCAGGCCGGCGGCACCGACGGCGTGCCCGCTCCGCCGCCGCACCCCTCCGCGACCCCGACGCGGGCCGCCGCGGCGCCCGACCCCGCCGGGGACGACGGGCTCGGCCCGGTCGGCTGGGCGGCGGTCGTCCTGGCCGGGGCCGGCGCCGGGTACGGCGCGCTGGTCCTGCGGCGGCGGCGCTCCGCCGGCTGATCCCCGCCCTGACGGGCAGGCCCGGTCTCAGTCCTGGGGCCGGGCCTTCGCCTGCCCGGGGCCTTGCCCGGGGGCGCGCCCGGCGGCCTTCCCGGGGGCCTGTTCGGCGGACTGTCCGGTCTCGGCCTTCGCCTCCGCCCGGTCCGCGGCCTCCAGCAGGGAGCGCCCGTGCGCCCTGGTCCGCTCCCTGGCCGCCACCGGGTCGGCCGTCGCCGTCCAGGCCACGCAGTACATCAGCAGCCGGCAGACGACGTTGATCCAGAGCAGCAGGGCGACCGGCGTGGCGAAGGCGCCGTACAGGCTCCGCCCGGCGACCGAGCCGAGGTAGGAGGCGAGCAGGAGCTTGAGCAGTTCGAAGCCGACCGCGCCGATCAGCGCGCCCTGCAGGAGGTCCCGGCGGCGCTGGCCGGTGATCCCGGGGAACGGCGCCAGCAGGTAGGCGAAGAGCAGCATGTCGCACCCTATGGCGATCAGCACGCCGACGCCGGTCAGCAGGTAGCCGCTGCCGAGGCCGATCGCCTCGGCGATCCGCCCGGCCAGGGTCGTCCCGGCGGCGGAGGCGGCCAGCGAGAACAGCGACACCAGGCCCAGGCCGCCCAGCACCACCACGTCCCAGGCCTTGCGCAGCACCGGGTTGCCCTCCTCGTCTGGCAGCTGCCAGAGGTCCCGGATGGAGGTGCGCATGGTGTCCACCCAGCCCAGGCCGGAGAGCAGCAGCAGCGCCCCGCCGACCAGCCCGACGGTGCCCGCGCCGGCGATCAGGGCCGGCAGGTCGAGCGCGTCCGAGATGCCCGGCAGCTGGTCGGAGATGTGCTTCTGCACCTCCGCCACCTGGGTGTCGTCCAGCGTGGAGACGGCGATCGCCAGACCCACCGTCAACAGCGGGAAGAGCGCGAGGAACCCGAAGAAGGTGACGGCGCCGGCCAGCCGGTTGCCGCGGGCGGCCGAGAAGTACTCGTACACCCGGTAGGGGCGGCTGCGCAGCACCCGGGCCACGAGCGGGCCGACGACGGGGAGGCGGGTCAGGAAGTCCACGCGACCGGTTATACCGGGCCGCCACCCGAATGGCCGTCAGGCGCGGGCCTCAGCGCCGGACGAGTCGACGGGCCTTGGCGAGGGCGCGCACGGCCTGGTACGCGCCGTAGCGGCCGTGGCTGAGCAGTTCGGTGCGCACGCCGTCCACGCCGGCCGGCGGGCGGTAGCCGGCCGGGCGCAGCCGGGCACAGTGCTCGGCTGCGCGGCGGAAGTACTCGCGGCGGTCGCCGGGCGGGACGCGGCCGGGCTTGGACACCACGGTGTTGAGGTGGTGCAGCATCCGGCCGTAGACGACCGGGCGCCACGGGTCGAGGTCGGGGCGGCGGTCGAGGAAGGCGAAGACCAGGTCGTACTGGGCGAAGACGTCGAAGTGCTTGCGGCTGGCGGTGGCCAGGATGTTGCCGCCCTCCTGGCGCTGGCGGTAGTGCACACCGACCCGGTCGAGCAGGGTGATCCGGGCGGCGGCGAGCAGCGCCGGGTACGTCCAGGGGGTGTCCTCGTAGTAGCCGGCCGGGAAGACCAGCTGCTGCCCGGTCACGAAGTCGCGGCGGTAGGCCTTGTTCCAGACGACCTGGAGCAGGTCGAGCAGGTCGGGGCGGGCCGCGAGGTCGAAGACGTCCGGGGAGGCGGCGCCGAAGACGTGCGCGGAGGCGGCGCGGGTGATCCGGCCGTCGGCGTAGGTGCGGGCGTAGTCGTAGACCAGGACGTCCGGGTCGCCGGTGGCGGTGAGCCGCTCGTCGATGCTCTTGAGCAGGCCGGGGGTGAGGGTGTCGTCGCTGTCGAGGAAGACCACGTAGTCGCCGCCGGCGACCTCCAGGCCGGCGTTGCGGGCCCGGCCGAGGCCGACGTTCTCCGGCAGGTGCAGCACCCGGACCCTCGGGTCGGTGGCGGCGGCCGCGTCCAGCATCGCGCCGCAGCCGTCCGGGGAGCGGTCGTCCACCGCGATCAGTTCGAGGTCCGGACCGTCCTGTCCGAGCACCGATTCGAGGCACTCGGCGAGGTAGTCCTGGACCTTGTACACGGGGACGATGACGCTGAAGCGGGGCACGGCCCCAGCGTAGTGGTCCCCGGGGAGGGCCCTGCCCCGGAGGTAGGATCGGGAGGCACGTACGCACCGATCAACGTGCGGTCTGGCCCCACCGGGCTGCCACGCTCCTTCCCGAGAAAGGCCTGCGTAGCCGATGGCTCCCCGCCTCTCCATCGTCGTTCCGATCTACAACGTCGAGCGTTATCTCGTCGAGTGCCTCGACTCGATCGCCGCCCAGACCTTCACGGACTTCGAGTGCGTCATGGTCGACGACGGATCGAAGGACGGCAGCGCGGCGCTCGCCGAGGCGTACGCGGCCAAGGACTCGCGATTCCGGCTGGTCCGGCAGGTGAACAAGGGCCTCGGAGCGGCCCGCAACACCGGCATCCGGCACATCGACCCGGACTCCGAGTTCCTGTGCTTCGTGGACAGCGACGACTCGATGCCGCCGAGTGCGTACGAGCTGATGATCAACACGCTGGAGGAGACCGGCTCGGACTTCTGCACCGGCAACGTGCTGCGCTTCCGGGCCGTGGGCTACTACCAGTCCGGCGGCCACGTGAAGCCGTTCAAGGAGACCAGGCTCAAGACCCACATCACCGAGATCCCGGCGCTGGTCACCGACCGCACCGCGTGGAACAAGGTGTACCGGCGCTCCTTCTTCGACGCCGCGGGCATCCTCTACCCCGAGGGCATCCTGTACGAGGACGCGCCGGTCAGCGTGCCGCACCACTACCTGGCCAAGAGCGTGGACGTACTCTCCGAGCCGATCTACCACTGGCGCGAGCGCGAGGTCGGCGAGATGTCGATCACGCAGATGCGCACCAACCCCAAGGGCCTGATCGACCGGGTCGCCTCGGTCGAGCTGGTCCGCGGCTGGCTGGGCAAGCAGACCGAGCCGCGCTTCGCCCAGTACCTGCGCTCCTACGACGAGAACACCCTCGTCGAGGAGATCCCGATGTTCTTCTGGTCCATCGTGGACGGCGACAAGGAGTACCGGGACGCCTACCTGCAGCACGTCAGCCGGCTGCTCCGGGCGATCGGCCCCGAGCAGGTCCGCAAGCTGCGCGCGCCACTGCGGCTCAAGTACCACCTGACCCTGGCCGGCCGGATGGACGAGCTGATCGAGCAGATCAAGTACGAGGGCGAGAGCGGCGGCGGTGTCCAGGCCCGCGGCCTGCTGCGCGCGTACGCCGACTACCCGTTCCTGCGCGGCGGGCGCAGGAGCGTGCCGGCCGGGGTGCTCAAGCTGGACAACTCGCTGGTCATGCGCAGCCGGCTGTACGAGAGCGGCTGGGTCGGTGGGAAGCTGCGGCTGACCGGGCACGCGTACCCGGAGCAGCTGGGCGCGTCCGGCAAGCACGACATGGTCCGCACCCTGGTGCTGCGCGAGACCAAGGGGCGCCGGGTCATCGCGGTGCCGATGAAGACCACGTACAGCCCCGAGGCCACCGCGAGCTGCAACCACGACCTGTACAGCTGCGACTGGTCCGGCTTCACCGTCTCGGTCGACCCGAAGAAGCTCAGGCACCGCGGCGAGTGGAAGGACGGACACTGGCGCGTCCTGGTGGCCGGCGCGGGCAAGGGCGGGGTGTACAAGGGCCGGATCTCGGCCGGGTGGAGCGACACCGCGCAGGTCATCCCGTCGCACTGGGTCGAGCCGGACGTACGGATCGTGCCGTGGGTCCGGGACAACTTCGTCTACCTGCGGGTGGAGACGGTCAAGGCCCGGGTGACCGGCCTGTCCGCGCACGCCGGCCGGGTGGAGGTCTCCGGCGCGGCCCGCTCCGGCCCGAGCTTCGCCGGTGCCCGGCTGCAGCTCACCCACCTGGAGTCGGACCGGCAGGTGACCGTCCCGCTGGAGCTGGGCGCGCCGGTCGGCTCGCTGCAGCCCTTCACCGCCTCCTTCGCGACCGCCGAGCTGACCGCCGTCCGCGAGGCCTGGGCCGAGCTGGACCCGGTGGCCGGCGAGCGCGTCCGCGACCACTGGGACACCGAGCTGCTGCTGGGCGACGGCAGCACCGTCCCGCTGGCCTGGGACGAGCGCAACGCGCCCGAGCGGCTGCACCTGCCGCTGAACCCGCAGGCCCCGGCGGCCGAGCACCGGGCGCTCTACTCCAAGCCCTCCCCCGGCGGCTACCTCCAGTTCGCCGACCAGGTGCTGCAGCCGCTGGTGGACGAGCTGTCCTCGCGCGGCGCCGACGGCTTCCTGCTCAGCGGCTCGTTCCCGCTGCCCGGCGCGCACCGCTGGGAGCTGGTGGTCCGTCACCACTGGCGCGAGGAGGAGCACGTCTACCCGGTGGAGATCTCGGACGGCCGGTTCCGCACCGCGCTGCCCGCCGTGCCCACCGCCTCCTTCGCCGGCCGGGTGCCGCTCGCCAAGGGCACCTGGAACGTCTTCTTCCGCCGGGTCGGCGGGGCGGCCGACGTGCTGCCCGGCGCCTCCGTGCTGGTCACCCCGGACTGCTTCGAGTCGCTGCCGCTGGAGGTCGAGTCCCGCGGCAAGCGGATCACGCTGGAACGCCGCGACCACGACGGCCTGTCGCTGGAGGCGCACGCGGCGCTGCTGCCCGAGGAGCGGGCCGGCTTCCGCCAGCGCCGGCTGCGCACCGTCGACTACCCGGCCGCCCGCCGGCTGCCGCTGCGCGACACCGTGCTGTACTGCGTCGGCGGTGACGGCGTGTACGCCGACTCGCCGCGGGCCGTCCACGAGGAGCTGGTGCGCCGCGGCCTGCCGCTGGAGCACCTGTGGGTCAACGACGACATGCAGGCCGAGCTGCCGAAGAGCGCGACGGCGATCCGGTTCCGGAGCCCGGAGTGGTTCGAGGCGCTGGCCACCGCCAAGTACGTCGTCACCAGCACCCACCTGCCCGAGTTCTTCGTCCGCCGCCCCGGCCAGGTGGTCGTGCAGACCTGGCACGGCACCCCGCTGAAGCAGGTCGGCTTCGACTTCGAGAAGGTCTGGTTCACCGACTCCAGCTACCTCAAGAGCCTGGCCAAGGAGGTCCCGAACTGGAGCCTGCTGGTGGCCGGCAACAGCTGGTCGGCCCCGGTGCTGCGGCGCGCCTTCGACTTCAAGGGCGAGATCCTGGAGAGCGGTTCGCCCCGCAACGACCTGCTGTTCGCATCCGACCGGGAGAAGACCGCCGAGCAGGTCCGGGAACGGCTCGGGCTGCCCCAGGGCAAGAAGGTGGTGCTCTACGCACCGACCTGGCGCGAGGACCGGCGCCGGCCGCAGGGCGGCTACCAGATCGACCTGCGGATCGACCTGGCGGCGGCCCAGGCCGCGCTCGGCGACGACCAGGTGCTGCTGGTGCGCCGGCACGAGCTGATGTGCGGCCAGATCCCGGGCGCCGGCAACGGCTACATCTGGGACGTCGGCAGCTACCCCGACATGGCGGAGCTGCTGCTGATCGCCGACGTGCTGGTGACCGACTACTCGGCGAGCGTGTTCGACTTCGCGTCGACCGGAAAGCCGATGCTCTTCTTCACCCACGACCTGGAGCACTACCGGGACAACCTGCGCGGATTCAGCCTGAACTTCGAGGCGGAGGCGCCCGGCCCGCTGCTCTCCACCTCCGAGGAGCTGGTCGCCGCGCTCGGCCGGGTGGACGCGGTCGCGACCGAGTACGCGGACAAGGCCGCCGCGTTCCGCGAGGCGTACTGCGACCTGGACGACGGCAAGGCCGCCGCCCGGGTGGTCGACGCGATGCTCCGCAAGGAATAGCCCTCCGCGAGTGACCGCGGCGGCGCCCGACACCGGTGGTGTCGGGCGCCGCCGCATGTCCGGGGGTCGCCGCGTGTCCGGGGACCGCTGGGAACCGGAATGACCCGATCTCGTGAATCATGTACGAACAGGCGTCCGGGAAAAGAACTCCCGAAGGAATTCGAAAAAGCGTGCAGTTGACCCGGGTGGCATTTCCGGATGGGATATGGATTTCCATTCCGAAGGGCCCCTCGCGCAAATGCCTGTGCTCACCCGGTTCGTCCTGCCGCACGCCGCTCCCCGGGTCGCCGCCGGGCGCCCCGCCGGCGACGGGGACGCGGTGTTCGGGCTGCTACGCGCGCACTGGCACGACCGGGGCCTGGAACTCACCGGCTTCGCCCGCCCCGACGACCTGGACACCGGCCGGCCCGGCTCCGCCTGGACCTGGCTGACCCTGCGCCACGGCGGCGGCGAGCCACCGGTGCACCTGCGCTCCACGCCGCGCAGGATGCCCGAGATCACCGACAACAGCGCCCAGCCCGAGTACAACCACGACTGGTCCGGCTTCACCGCCTTGATAGCGCCCGGCCGGCTGCGCCGCGACGGCCGCTGGCTGCTCGGCGACTGGCAGGTCGAGACCACCCTCTTCACCCGCCCCCGCCGCACCCGGGTGCGGCGCCAGTACGGCACCCTCGCCCCGCACTGGTGCGGCTCCGGCGAGTACCCGACGGCCCGCTGGGTGGACCACGACGTCCGGCTCCAGCCGGGCTTCCAGGACGGCCGGCTGCGCCTGCGCCTGGAGCGCCCCGCCGTCCGGATCACCGGGGCCGCCCGCACCGCCGTCGGGCTCGACCTGACCGGCGTCGCCGACTCCTGCCCCGCCGGCACCCTGCTGCGGCTGCGCCACCGGGAGAGCGACGCGGTGATCGAGCAGCCGCTCACCCGCGCCGGCAACACCTTCACCGCCCACCTGCCGTACCGGCCGTTCGTCACCGAAGGACGCGGCACCGGCGAACTGGAGCACTGGGACGCCGAGTTACGGCGCCCCGACGGCGGCACCGAGCAGCTCTGCCTCGACGAGCGCGGCGGCCCGGTGGCCGGCCAGCACCCGCTGCCCGACACCCCGGACCGGGTGCTCTACCTCAAGCACCTCGCCGACGGCCGGCTCCAGGTCTGCGTCCAGCCCGCGGCCGGCCTGGTCGACCGGATCGCCGTACGGCCCGACGGCTTCGAACTGTCCGGCCACTGCCCGGCCCAGGCTCCCGACCGGCTGGAGCTGGTGCTGCGGCACTCCGGCACCGCGAGCGAGGTCCGCACCCCGGTCGAGAGCGCCCCGGACGGCCGGTTCCGGGCCCGGGTGCCCGCCACCCGCACCGGCTCCGACGGCGCCGCGCTGCCGCTGCGCAAGGGCATCTGGCAGGCCGCGCTGGAACCGGCCGACCGCACCGGCTCCGGCCGACCGCTGCTCGCCGCCCCCGCCGCGCTGGCCGCCGTCCCCGCCGCCACCACCGTCGGCGGCAAGACCCTCCTGCTGCAGCGCCGCTGGAACGACACCCTGCTGGTGGACTCCACCCCGGTGCTCACCGCCACCGAACGCAGCGCCTGGACGCAGCACCGCCTGCGCACCGGGGAGTACCCGGCCGCCCGCCGCGAACCGCTGCGCGAGGCGGTGCTGTACGACGTGTTCGGCGGCCGCGGCTACGCCGACTCCCCGCGCGCGGTGCACGTCGAACTCGCGCGCCGCGGCGCACCGCTGGAGCACCTGTGGGTGGTCGACGACGCCCAGGCCGAGGTGCCGGCCGGGGTCACCCCGGTCCGGATCTGGAGCCCGGAGTGGTACCGGGCGCTGGCCACCTGCCGCTACCTGGTCGGCAACACGCACTTCCCCGACTTCCTGGAGCGCCGCCCCGGCCAGGTCGTCGTGCAGACCTGGCACGGCTCGCCGCTCAAGCGGATCGCCCACGACGTCGAGAACCCCTGGCTGGCCGACCACGGCTACCTGGCGGCGCTCGACCGGGAGACCCCGCAGTGGAGCCTGCTGCTCTCCCCCAGCCCGTTCGCCACCCCGATCCTGCGGCGCGCCTTCCGGTACGGGGGCGAGGTGCTGGAGTCCGGCTACCCGCGGGGCGACGTGCTCGCCCGCCCGGACGGGCGGACCGCCGCGGCCGTCCGCCGCCGGCTCGGCATCCCCGACGGCAAGCGGATCGTGCTGTACGCGCCGACCTGGCGCGAGGACCAGCAGCGCGGCGACGGCGACGGCTTCCGGCTCGACCTGCGGCTGGACCTCGACCACGCCCGGCGCCTGCTCGGCGAGGACCACGTGCTGCTCGTCCGCCCGCACGCCCACGTGCGCGAACCGCTGCCGGGCGCCGGCGACGGCTTCCGCTACGACTGCGGGGACTATCCCGACCCGCAGGAGCTGCTGCTCGTCGCGGACGCGCTGGTGACCGACTACTCGTCGATCATGTTCGACTTCGCGATCACCGGCCGCCCGATGTACTTCTTCACCTACGACCTGGAGCACTACCGCGACACCCTGCGCGGCTTCTACTTCGACTTCGAGTCGAACGCCCCCGGCCCGCTGGTGACGACCTCCGCCGAACTGCTCGGCGCGCTGCGCGCACTCGCCGACGGCGGCGCCGCCCTGCCGCCCGGCTACACCGAGCGCTACCGGCGGTTCCGGGCCGAGCACTGCGCCCTGGACGACGGCGGCGCGGCGCGGCGGGTGGTCGACCGGATGCTCGAACTCGGGCTGGCCGCAGAGTAGTTCGAGCCGGGGCGCGGACGGAGGTTCAGGCGGCTCAGCCGAACGAGTAGCCCCGCCACGGCCGCCAGACCTCGTCCGCGTCGAAGCGGGAGAGGCCGAAGCCCGGCACCGAGAAGGCCGCCCGGAAGCCGCGGGCCTGCTCGTACGCCTGGTCCAGCACGTCGTCCGGCAGCCCGTGGGCGACCGTCACGTGCGGGTGGTACGGGAAGGCCAGCTCGCGGGCCAGCGGGCCGGAGCGGACGTCCGCCTCCAGCAGCCGGCACTCCTGCGCACCCTCCTCGACCCGGACGAACACCACCGGCGACACCGGGCGGAAGGTCCCGCTGCCGCGCAGCAGCATCCGGAACGGCCGGTGCGCGGCCGCCACCGCCGCCAGGTGCTCCTCGATCTTCGGCAGCGCCTCGGCCGGCACCTCGGTCGGCGGCAGCAGGGTGACGTGCGTCGGTATCGACCGGGCCAGCGGATCGCCGTGCCCGGCGCGGGCGTCCTGGATCGCCGCGCCGTACGGGTCCGGAACGCTCACGGACACGCCGATGGTGATCAGCTCACCATCGGGCAGGCGTGTGAGGGGAGTCACCGCTTGGCGGCCGGGAGGAAGCCGATCCGGTCGTACACCGTCTCCAGCGTCGCCGACGCCACCTCGCGGGCCTTGTCGGCGCCGATCGCCAGCACCCGGTCCAGCTCGGCCGGGTCGTCCAGGAAGGTGCGGGTGCGCTCCTGGAAGGGGGTGACCCAGTCGGTGAACAGCTCGGCCAGCTCGGTCTTCAGGGCGCCGTACATCTTGCCCTCGAAGTGCTCGACCAGCTGGTCGACCGGCCGGCCGCTGAGCGCGGAGTGGATGCGCAGCAGGTTGGAGACGCCCGGCTTCCCCTCCTCGTCGTAGGAGACGACGGTGTCGGTGTCGGTGACGGCGCTCTTGAACTTCTTGGCGCTGGCCTTCGGGTCGTCCAGCAGGCTCACCAGGCCCTTGGGCGAGGAGGCCGACTTGCTCATCTTGATGCCCGGGTCCTGGAGGTCCTGGATCTTCGCCGTCTCCTTGAGGATGTACGGCTTCGGCACCGTGAAGGTGGGGCTGTAGCGGGTGTTGAAGCGCTCGGCGATGTCGCGGGTGATCTCCACGTGCTGGCGCTGGTCCTCGCCGACCGGGACGGCGTCCGCCTGGTAGAGCAGGATGTCCGCGATCTGCAGGATCGGGTAGGTGAACAGGCCGACCGTGGTGCTCTCGGCGCCGTACCGGGAGGACTTGTCCTTGAACTGGGTCATCCGGGAGGCCTCGCCGAAGCCGGTGAGGCAGTTCATCACCCAGCCGAGCTGCGCGTGCTCGGGCACGTGCGACTGGATGAAGAGCGTGCAGCGGTCCGGGTCCAGGCCGGCGCCGAGCAGCTGGGCGGCGGAGATCCGGGTGTTCTCGCGCAGCGTCGCCGGGTCCTGCGGCACCGTGATCGCGTGCAGGTCGACGACCATGTAGAAGGCGTCGTTGTCCTTCTGCAGGTCGACCCACTGGCGTACCGCGCCCAGGTAGTTGCCGAGGTGGAACGAGCCGGAGGTGGGCTGGATGCCGGAGAGCACCCGGGGACGGTCCTTGACCGGACCAGTGACCGCTGCGTTGACCATGCGGGCCATTGTTCCAGTTCCACCGGTCGCTCAGGAAACGTCTGCCCCTGGAGGTTCCGCCAGTGTGACCGCACTCACCCTCACCCGGGCGATCCGCCGGCCCTCGACCTTGGCCACCGTCAGCAGCACCCCGCCGCCGCCCTCCAGCGGGACACGGACCTGGTCGCCGTCCCGGGGCAGTCGGCCGAGCGAGGCCACCAGGCAGCCGGCCACCGTCTCGTACGGGCCCTCGGGCAGGGTGACGCCGGTCTCCTCCGCGAAGTCGCCGAGGTTGAGCAGGCCGTCCAGCTCCATGCCGCCGCCGGCCAGCCGACGGGTGGGGGCGGACTCCGGCCGGTCGTACTCGTCCCGGATCTCGCCGATCACCTCCTCGACCAGGTCCTCCAGGGTGACGATCCCGGCGGTGCCGCCGTACTCGTCCACCACGATGGCCAGGTGGTGGCCCTCTCGGCGCATCTCCCCCATCGCCTCCAGCACCCGCTTGGTGCCGGGCAGCAGCTTCACCGGGCGGGCCAGGTCGCGCACCTTGGCGGCCTGCTCGCCGCGAGCGCCGTACAGGTCGCGGACGTGGACGAAGCCGACCACCGCGTCGGCGCTGCCCTCGACCACCGGGTAGCGCGAGTGCGGCGAGGTGTCGGCCTGCTGCCGTACGGCGGCCAGCGGGCGCTCGGCGTCCAGGAAGGTCACCTCGGTGCGCGGGACCATCACCTCGCGCAGCTGGCGCTCCCCGGCGGCGAACACATCGGCGATCAACGCCCGTTCGTCGCTGCCGAGTTCGGTGTTGGTGGCGACCAGGCCGCGCAGCTCCTCGGAACTCATCGAGCCACGGCCGGCGGTCGGATCCCCGCCGAGCATGCGGACCATCAGGTTGGTGGAGTGGCCGAGCAGCCAGATCGCCGGGCGCAGCACGACCGACATCACGTCCACCACGGGCGCGGCGATGACGGCGATGGACTCGGCGCGCTGCAGGCCGATCCGCTTGGGCGTCAGCTCGCCGAGCACCAGCGAGACGTAGCTGATCACCAGGGTGAGGCTGACCAGGGCGACCGCGTCGGCCACGCCCTCGGTCAGGCCCGCCCGGACGAACACCGGGGCGACCTTGCCGGCCAGGGTGTCCGCGCCGAAGGCGGCGGACAGGAAGCCCATGCAGGTCACCCCGACCTGGACAGCGGCCAGGAAGCGGTTCGGGTCGGCGGCCAGGTGCGCGGCCCGGGCCGAGCGCCGGGTGCCGCGCGCCTCCAGCGTCCGGATCTGGCCCTCGCGCAGCGAGATCAGCGAGATCTCGGCGACGTTGAACAGGCCGCCCAGCAGGATGAAGACGAGGACGAGCGCGGCGTCCCCGAGGGTTTCGTTCACAGCGGGCCAGTGTAGGGCGGCCGGCGCGCGGGGGCTGGCCCGCAGCCCCGAGCGGGCGAGCCCCGCTCCGAGCCCGGGCACTCGCGAGCGGGCGAGCAACAGCGACGGCCCGCCGCTTCCCCGGGAGGGAGGCGGCGGGCCGTCGGAAAACCGGTGCGGGGGGCTCAGATGAGGCCGAGCTCCTGGACCGCGTCGCGCTCCTCGGTCAGCTCCTTGACCGAGGCGTCGATGCGGGCGCGCGAGAAGTCGGAGATCTCCAGGCCCTGGACGATCTCGAACTTGCCGTCCTTGGTGGTGACCGGGAAGGAGGAGATCAGGCCGGCCGGGACGCCGTAGGAGCCGTCGGAGACGACACCCATGGAGGTCCAGTCGCCCTCGGCGGTGCCGTTGACCCAGGTGTACACGTGGTCGATGGCGGCGTTGGCGGCCGAGGCGGCCGAGGAGGCGCCGCGGGCCTCGATGATGGCGGCGCCGCGCTTGGCGACGGTCGGGATGAAGTCGTTCTCCAGCCAGGCCAGGTCGCTGCCGACGGCCTCGAAGGCCGGCTTGCCGGCGACCTCGGCCTGGAAGATGTCCGGGTACTGGGTCGCGGAGTGGTTGCCCCAGATGGTGACGCGCTTGATGTCGGAGACCAGGGCGCCGGTCTTGGCGGACAGCTGGCCGACGGCGCGGTTGTGGTCCAGGCGGGTCATCGCGGTGAAGCGCTCGGCCGGGACGTCCGGGGCGTTGCGCTGGGCGATCAGGGCGTTGGTGTTGGCCGGGTTGCCGACGACCAGGACCTTGATGTCGTCCGCGGCGTGGTCGTTGATGGCCTTGCCCTGCGGGCCGAAGATGCCGCCGTTGGCCTGCAGCAGGTCGCCGCGCTCCATGCCGGCGGTGCGCGGGCGGGCGCCGACCAGCAGCGCGACGTTGGCGCCGTCGAAGGCCTCGGCCGGCTTGTCGGTGATGGTGATGTCGCGCAGCAGCGGGAAGGCGCAGTCGACGAGCTCCATGGCGGTGCCCTCGGCGGCCTTCAGGCCCTGCGGGATCTCCAGGAGGCGCAGGTTCACCGGCACGTCGGCACCGAGCAGGTGGCCCGAGGCGATGCGGAAGAGCAGCGCGTAGCCGATCTGGCCGGCCGCTCCGGTGATGGTGACGTTGACGGGGGTGCGGGTCATTTCTACCTTCTCCAGCAAATCGCCAGGTGCCCCAGGCACACCGGCGCGCTGGAGCCGAGGATGTTCTCTCGACATCGAGAGACCGGCGTCAGGTTATCGCAAAGGGAAGCGTACGCCGCGGGTTCCGTCCTGGCTGATGCGTCACAGACGCACCGCGGCCCCCGCCCTGGGTCGGGCGGGGGCCGCGGGGAGCCGGTCGGCGGACGGGCCGGTCAGTGCCTGGACCGGCCCATCAGCTGGCCGATGTTGTCGAGCAGCGGGATCTGCAGCCACGGGTTCGGCTGCGCGACCAGGGTCAGCAGCACGATCGAGGCGCCCAGGAAGGTCAGCACGATGACGTCCGTGAACCGGCTGCGCACCGCCAGCATCCCGACCTCGGGCAGCACCAGGCGCAGCACCGCGCCCAGCAGCACGCCGCCGCCGAGGATCAGCAGCCCGTACTTGAAGCCGTCCTTGGAGTCGGCGAGCCAGGTGACCGCGAGGCCGGCGCCGACGACCAGCAGGACCAGCGTTATCGGCCACTGCCGCACCGGCAGGGCGTGGTCGCGTCCGAGGGCCGAGGCCGAGCCCTCGGGCGGCATGGTGCCGGTGGTCTTGACCGGCCTGCGCCGGGACCGCGCCGGTCGCGGTTCAGTCATGCTCGCCGTCCCTGGGGTGTCAGATGCCGGCGCGGCGCTCGGCCGCCTCGACGATGTTGTTGAGCAGCATCGCGCGGGTCATCGGGCCCACGCCGCCGGGGTTGGGGGAGATCCAGCCGGCCACCTCGGCCACGCCGGGGTGGACGTCGCCGACGATCTTGCCCTCGCTGCGGCTGACGCCCACGTCCAGCACCGCCGCGCCCGGCTTGACGTCCTCGGGCTTGACCAGGTGCGGCACGCCGGCGGCGGCCACGATGATGTCGGCCTTGCGCAGGTGGGCGCTGAGGTCCCGGGTGCCGGTGTGGCACAGGGTCACCGTGGCGTTCTCGCTGCGGCGGGTCAGCAGCAGGCCGATGGAGCGGCCGACGGTGATGCCGCGGCCGACCACGACCACCTCGGCGCCGTCGATCTCGACGTCGTGGCGGCGCAGCAGCTCGACGATGCCCAGCGGGGTGCAGGGCAGCGGGCCGTCGATGCCCAGGGCGAGCCGGCCGAGGGAGGTCGGGTGCAGGCCGTCCGCGTCCTTGTCCGGGTCCATCAGCTCCAGGACCGGGTTCTGGTCCAGGCCCTTGGGCAGCGGCAGCTGGACGATGTAGCCGGTGCAGGAGGGGTCGGCGTTGAGCTCGCGGACGACGTTCTCGACGTCCTCCTGGGTGGCGGTGGCGGGCAGCTCGCGCTGGATCGAGGCGATGCCGACCTCGGCGCAGTCCTTGTGCTTCCCGTTCACGTACCAGCGGCTGCCCGGGTCGTCGCCGACCAGGACGGTACCGAGGCCGGGCGTGACGCCCTTCGCCTTGAGGGCCGCCACGCGGGCGGCGAGTTCGGACTTGATCGCGGCGGCGGTGGCCTTGCCATCGAGAATCTGGGCAGTCATGACCCCATTCTCCCGGATCGCGACAGGTCGCCGTACCACGGTCGGCCCGGAGATCGGACGGGTACGGAAGGTCGGGGCGACGTTGCGGTTGCGCCACAGTCTCGGCCCGGCCCGGGAACCGGCTGGACAGGGCGCGGCCGTCCGGATCACGATAAGCGGGCATTCCCGCCGCGATCCGGCCCGGTGACGGGCCGACGGATCCCGCGGCGGGGCGTTCCCGGGGGAAAGAGCCAGTGATCCGACCACAGCAGACCGAGCAGCCCGCGCGCCGTCGCGCCGCCTTCACCGCGCCGCGTCCGTCCCGGTCCGGGCTCGCCCGTCCACCGCACTGCTGAGCCGGCCGCCGGACCGGCCGTACCGCCCGTCACCGCCGCCGGGCTGTCACTGCGCCCGGATACCGTCCCGTTCCGTCGTCGACCCGACTCGCGACCGCAACCGGGGCCTCCGCCGTCCCGTCCCCGCGTCCCCGTAACTGCCCGGAGGCATCCATGAGTTACCCGCCCGACCCGAACAACCCGTACGGCCAGCCGCCGGCCGCCCCCGGCTACGGCTACCCGCAGCAGGCCCCGCCGGCCGCCTACGGTTACCCGCCGGCGGCGCCGGGCTACGGCTACCCGCCGGTGGCCCAGCCGCCGTCCATGCCGGGCCTGGTGATGACCAGCCGGGTGCTGCTGTTCGTCGTGGGCGGTGTGCAGGTCCTGCTCGCGGGCTTCCTGATCATCGTGGCCGCGGGCGCCAAGAAGGTCGCCAACGAGCACAGCACGAGCAGTGACACCGCGATCTTCGGCAACGCCGCGGCCGGCGTCCTGCTGGTCCTCGGGGTCGTGTACCTGCTCGCCGCGGTGCTCTCCATCACGCTCGGCGCGAAGTTCGGCAAGGGCGGTCCGGCGACCCGGATCACCACCATCGTGTACGGCTCGATCGCCCTGCTGCTCGGCCTGCTCGTGCTGGCCGGCGCGGTCACCGGGAGCGCCCAGGCCAACGGTGGTGCCGGGTTCGGCGTGATCGTCGGCGTGCTGTGGATCGCGATCTGCCTCATCTGGATCATCGCGATGAGCACCCGGGACGGCGTGGCCTGGTTCAACCGGCCGCGGTACTGACCGGTCCGTAACGTGACGAGAGCGGCCCGGCTCCCTCCTCGGAGGGGGCCGGGCCGCTCTGTCATGGCGTCATGGCTTCAGCGGGCCCAGTGGGCTCAGCGGGCTCAGTGGGCTCAGCGGGCTCAGTGGAAGAAGTGCCGCGCGCCGGTGAAGTACATGGTCACGCCTGCCTCGGCGGCCGCCGCGACGACCTCCTCGTCCCGGATCGAACCGCCCGGCTGGACGATGGCCCGGACACCGGCCGCGATCAGGATCGCCGGGCCGTCCGCGAACGGGAAGAAGGCGTCCGAGGCCGCGTACGCGCCCTTGGCCCGCTCCCCGGCGCGCTCGACCGCGAGCTTGCAGGAGTCGACCCGGTTGACCTGGCCCATGCCGACGCCGACCGAGGCGCCGTCCTTGGCCAGCAGGATCGCGTTGGACTTGACGGCCCGGCAGGCCCGCCAGGCGAAGGCCAGCTCGGCCAGCTCGGCCGCGGAGAGCGCCTCACCGGTGGCGAGCGTCCAGTTCGCCGGGTCGTCGCCCTCGGCGTGCACCCGGTCCGCGTCCTGCAGCAGCACGCCGCCGGAGATCGGGCGCACCTCCTGGCGGTTGGCCGGAGCCTCGGGGGCGAGCAGCACCCGCAGGTTCTTCTTGCGGGTCAGCACCTCCAGGGCGTCCTCCTCGTAGCCGGGGGCCACGACGACCTCGGTGAAGATCGGGGCGATCTGCTCGGCCAGCGCGACGGTGACCGGGCGGTTGACGGCGATCACGCCGCCGTACGCGGAGACCGGGTCGCACTCGTGCGCCTTGCGGTGCGCCTCGGCGACGTCGGCGCCGGTCGCGATGCCGCACGGGTTGGCGTGCTTGATGATCGCGACGGCCGGCTCGGCGTGGTCGTACGCGGCGCGGCGGGCGGCGTCGGTGTCGACGTAGTTGTTGTACGACATCTCCTTGCCGTGCAGCTGCTGCGCGCCGGCCAGGCCGCCGGTGCCGTCGCTGTACAGCGCGGCGCCCTGGTGCGGGTTCTCGCCGTAGCGCAGCACGTTCTGCCGCTCCCAGGTCGCGCCCAGGAACTCGGGGAAGTCCGCGTCGCTCGGCGCGTAGCCGGCCTCGAACCAGGAGGCGACGGCCACGTCGTAGGCGGCGGTGTGGGCGAACGCGGCACCGGCCAGGCGCTTGCGGGTGGCCAGGTCGAAGCCGCCCTCGCGGACGGCCGTCAGCACGTCGCCGTAGCGGGCCGGGTCGACCACGACGGCCACCGAGGGGTGGTTCTTGGCGGCGGCGCGGACCATGCTCGGGCCGCCGATGTCGATCTGCTCGACGCACTCGTCCGGAGTGGCGCCGGAGGCGACGGTGGCCTTGAACGGGTAGAGGTTCACCACGACCAGGTCGAAGGGCTCGACGCCCAGCTCGGCCAGCTGCGCGCGGTGCGACTCCAGGCGCAGGTCGGCCAGCACACCGGCGTGCACGCGCGGGTGCAGGGTCTTCACCCGCCCGTCCAGGCACTCCGGGAAGCCGGTCAGCTCGGAGACCTCGGTCACCGGGACGCCGGCGGCGGCGATCCGGCCGGCGGTGGAGCCGGTGGAGACGATGGCGACACCGGCGGCGTGCAGGCCCTGGGCCAGCTCCTCCAGACCGGTCTTGTCGTACACGCTGATCAGCGCGCGGCGGATCGGCCGGACGTTCTCGGAGACAGGGGGCGTGGTGGAGGCGGCGCTCATGCCGGAATCCATACCTTTCGGTCCTCGATGCGGTGACCTTCGCGGGCCAGCCGGCCCACGACGTCGACGAGCAGCTTGCGCTCGACAGTCTTGATGCGCTCGTGCAGCGCTTCGCCGCCATCGGCGTGGTCGGCGTCGACGACCTCGACGACGCCCTGCGCGATGATCGGCCCGGTGTCCACGCCGGCGTCGACCAGGTGGACGGTGCAGCCGGTGACCTTCACGCCGTACGCGAGCGCGTCGGTGACGCCGTGGGCACCGGGGAAGGACGGCAGCAGTGCGGGGTGGGTGTTGACGATCCGCCCGGCGAAGGCGGCGATGAACTCGGGGCCGAGGATCTTCATGAAACCGGCCGTGACCACCAGGTCCGGCTCGTACTCGGCGACCGAGGCGGTCAGCGCGCGGTCCCAGGCGGCGCGGTCCGGGTGGTCCTTCACCCGGTGCACGAAGGTCGGCAGGCCCGCCGCCTCGGCACGCTCCAGACCGGCGATCCCGTCCCGGTCGGCGCCCACGGCGAGGATCTCGGCGCCGTACGCCGGGTCCGCAACGGCCTCGATCAGCGCCTGCAGGTTGGTGCCGGAGCCGGAGACCAGCACCACCAGGCGGGCCGGTCCGGGCGTACGGGGCGGGAAGTGCTGG
The DNA here is from genome assembly GCF_003635085.1 of Streptomyces sp. 1114.5. NCBI lineage: Bacteria > Bacillati > Actinomycetota > Actinomycetes > Kitasatosporales > Streptomycetaceae > Streptomyces > Streptomyces sp. 1114.5. The sequence continues at coordinate 2,096,319 of NZ_RBXE01000001.1, read as the reverse complement.
GCGGGGGCGGCGGCCACTGCGCGATTCTCCGTAGGTCGGGCGCCGTCCGCTGGTACGTCCACCGGTGGTGGGGCCACTACGAACGGCAGGTCGAGCGAGGGGGAACACCAGGAGAACCCGCCGCGACGCGGGCCCCGGGAACCTGTGAGCTGCTGACCGTCACCACGATAACGGCTGGTCGGACGGCCTCCGAACCCTCCCGGTGGCGCTACGCGCGTAGTTGAGACGGGGATCTCCTCGGGCCCGCCGCACCGGAGTTGCCACCGGAGCCGGAGTCGCACCCGCAAGCCCACGGGCCCGACCGGGCGCCCGGAACACGTCCCGCCAGGCTCCGGGCAGAGGCCGCCGATGGGCCGACGAACGATGCGGGATCATTGGGGAGCGCGGGAGACCGCGACGACCGAGTCCCGACCGACAAGGATTGGCTGAACCCATGAGCAGCGGCGACGACACCGGCGAGCGCAACCCCTTCGCTCCGCCGCCGGCGGATGCCCCGGACCAGCCGTGGCAGCCGCGCAGCCCCTGGACCGGCGAGGGCCAGGACGGCACCGGCGGCCAGAGCGGCGAGCGCCCGCAGCTGCCGCCGCCGTGGGGTTCCGGCCAGGGCGACGGCCGGCCCGGCCAGCGGCCGCCGGCCCCGCAGCCGCCGCGGCTCGACCCCGCCAACCCGGCCCACCGCCGCGCCCGCAACGCCGCGCTGGCCGGGCCGTTCGCGCTGGTCTGCCTGTTCGCGGGCTTCCACTGGATCGCGCTGCTCGTCGGGGTGCTCGGCATCGTCTGGGGCATCGGCGCGCTGCGCAGCCCCCGGCCCGCCGCGGCCGCCGCCGCGCCCGCCGGCCAGAGCGGCCCGGTCAGCCCGGTCGGTCCGGTCGGTCCGGTGCCCGGGGCCGCGGCGCCGAACCCGCTCACCCCGGCCGCGCTCGCCGGGATCCTGACCGGCGCGATGACCATCGTGGTCGCCACCTCGGTGATCGGCCTCGGGTACTACTACCGCGACTACGTCACCTGCGTGCAGGACTCGCTGACCGCCGTCGGCGCCGAGAACTGCGACCGCTACGCGCCGCAGTGGTACGTGGACTTCACCGGGAACACCGAGTAACCGCCGACCCCTGCCGATCCTCCGTCAGTCCACCGGGTCGCCGGCGTCCGGGCCTCCGTCGGCGCGGACCGGCCGGGACAGCCGCAGCACGAGGGCGTACGTCCCGGCGCGCAGCCGCAGCGCGCTCCGGCGCGCCTGCCACCCGAGCCGGGCGTACGCGCTCTGCCCGTCCGCCGGACCGAGCGTCGGCCGCGTCGGCTGCCCGGCCGGGGCGAGCCCGCGGTGCCGGACCAGCAGCGCGCCCGGCACGGCCACCAGCGCGAACCAGCCCGCCGCCGCCAGGCCCGTCCACCACGGCACCGGCCCCAGCCAGGCCATCCGCCCGCCGGCCAGCGCCCCGCCCGACAACCAGCCCAGCACGGCCGCCCCCGCCCCGAGCGACAGCGCCGCCGCCAGGCCGGCCGCCGCCGTCGCCGCGGGCGACCAGGGCTCCGGCCCGTCCCCGCCCGCTCCCCCGGGTCCGCCGGGCGGGCGCCGCAGGCCCACCGCCGCACGGCCCAGCAGCACCGCCGGCACCACGCCTGCCAGCAGCGGCAGCGCCAGCGCTGCCAGCCGCCACCCGCCCGGTCCGTCGGCCGGCAGCAGGGCGAACAGCGGGAACTCCGGCACCGGGCCGAGCACGGCGCCGCCCGGCGACACCACCGTCCCCGCCCCCACCACGAACCCGGGGCCCAGCGCGTACGCCGCGCCCCACAGCACCGCGTTCGGCAGCAGCACCAACGCCAGCAGCAGCAGCCCCAGCAGTGCGGCCGGCCCGCGCCCGAGCAGCGTCATCCCGCGCCCACCACCGGTCAGCGCGTCGGACACCGCCGACACCACGACCAGCAGCCCGCCCGCCGCGACCAGCCCCGCCCCGGCCGTCAGCGCCGCGGCCCGCACCACCGGCGCAGCGCCGGCCGGCCGGTACGACGGCGGGAGGCGGTCCAGCGGGGAGTCGGCGGCCTCCTCGGAGCCCGCGGGCTTCGCCGAGCGGACTCCGGCGGCCGTCGCCAGGGCCGCCACCAGTGCCACCACCAGCACGTCCAGCAGCACCCGGCTGCGGAACAGCCCGGCGCCCGCGCAGTGCAGTGCCACCACGACGGCCACCGCGCAGTAGCCCGCCCACAGCGCCACCGGGCCGCCCCAGCGCGAACGCAGCCCGCGCCGGGCCGCGACCCCGGCGCCCGCCCGGTGGAGCCGGACCACGGCCAGCGCGCCGAGCAGCAGCGGAGTGACCGTCAGCGGGGCGTCCCCGCCGCCGCGTAGCACCGGTGCACCGTGCCCGAGCAGCCAGAGCACCCCCGCCAACCGGGTGGCGGCGGCCGCACCGTCGTCCGCGTACGGGGTCATCACCCAGAGCCCGAGCACCGGCACCCCGACCACCGCCAGGCCGACCAGCGCCGTCCGTACGCCCGCCAACAGGTCGGCCAGCGCGGGGCGTCCGCCGAATTCCCCCGGCGCCTCCAGGATCGGACGGCCCATCAACTGCGTCATGCGCCTCATGGTGCCAAGGCGACTCGCCATGCTCCGTGAAGCGGCAAACCGCCGCCGTGTCCCAGATTATTGGCTTATGCGCATTTTCAGACCCTGCCCCCAAGCCGCCTGCGCCCCGGCCCGGAGCGTCTGATGGCCACACCGCCCACCGCCGACTCCCCCGCACGCCCTGATCGGGACGCGGCCCAGCTGCTGCAGAAACTGACCCCCCGTGAGGCCCAGACCCTCGCCCACCTCGCCGCCGGGCACGACCTCCCGCGCACGGCTGCCGTCCTCGGCATCACCCCCGCCACCGCCCGCAGCTACCTCAGCCGTGCCATGCGCAAGCTCGGTGTGCCCACCGAGGCCGAGGCCGTCACCCTCGCCGCGGGCACCCTGCCGTACCCGCCGACCGCGACGGTGGTGAACTTCGTCGGCCTCACCCCGGCCTCCCTCGGGCCCGCCGCGGTCGACGGGCGGCCGGCCACCGCCCCCGGCGGCGGGTCCGTCCGGGCGGACGGGGAGCAGCCGGCGCGGCCGCCCCGCCGAGAGCGCGGGGACACGGCGCACACGCCCCCGCCCGGGCACGCAGCGGCCCGGCCGGAGCGCACCGACACCGGCCGGGCGCAGGACAGCGCCGCGGCGGGCTCGGACGAACAGGACGACGCACCGCAGCCCGCCCCGGCCACGGGGAGGCAGCGGCGCCGCTCGGCTGCCGACCGTACGACGCCCCCCGAGGGTGCGGTTCCCCCCGGTGGGGGACGCCCGCAGGCGGGCCATGCGGGCGGGGTGGAGCGTGGCGACGTGGCTGCGGAGCAACGGGCCGCCACCATGGCCGAGGGGTCGCAGCACTCCTCCGGCGGTGGGCGGGCGCAGTCGACGCCCGCGGGCGCGGAGGCGCGTGGCGACACGGCGCCTGCGGCCCCGGATTCCACGACGGACAGCGGGAGGCAGCAGCCCGCGGGGACGGAAGGATACGGCACCATGGCGCAGCTGGCTCCGCCCGCACCAGCCGCACGCGAGCGTCAGGAGTCGGTGCCTCCGGCCCCGGCCGGCCGCCCTGCGGGGAGTTTCGAGGAGCTGTACGAGTCGGCGTACACCCGCCTGGTACAGCAGGTGTTCCTGCTGACCGCCTGCCGACACCGGGCGGTGCACTGCGTGCGGCGGGCCTTCGGGGAGGCCCGGCGGGGCTGGCGGGCGGTGGCCCGGTCGGGGGATCCGGAGGGGTGGGTGCGGGTGCGGGCGTGCGAGTTGGCGCTGTCGCCGTGGCACCGGGGCGGGCCGCGGCGGGCGCACGCCTGGGCCCTGCCGCACCGGCGGATCAGGGTGCGGCCGGCCGACGAGGCGCAGGCCGTACTGCCGGACCACGACCGGCTGACCGACCGGGACCGGGCGCTGCTGAAGGCCCTGCGGCGGTTGTCCCGGCCGCAGCGGCGGGCCCTGGTGCTGCACGACGGGCTGGGGCTGCCGGCGGCGGCGATCGCGGTGGAGGTGGAGTCGACGCGGGCGGCCGCCGAGGGCCGGGTGTGGACGGCCCGGGCGGCGCTGGCACGGTCGGTGCCTGACCTGGTGGGGCCCGATCCGGCGGCGCCGGGCTTCGCGGACGAGCTGAGCCGACTGCTGCACCGGGCGGCGGTGCGCGGGTGCCCGCAGCCGCACCGGTCGCCGGTGCCGGTGCTGCGGGCCCGGCACCGGCTGTGGACGGCGAGCCGGACGGGCGCGGCGGCGCTGCTGACGGCGGCGGTGGGCGGGGCGACGCTGGCGACCCTGGCGGGGGTGCGGCCCGCGGTGGTGTTCGGGCCGCCGGCCCCGCCGGCGCCCTCACTGTGCCTGCGCGCGGCCGAGGGGGAGGAGCCGGCCGTACCGCTGGCGCCGGGCGGTGCGCCGAACGGCATCACCAGCCTGTGGTGCAGCCCGGCGCCGGGTCTGGAGGCGGTGCTGGTGGAGCCGCACGCGCAGGCGGTCGCCCGCTGGGAGCTGCCGCCGGCGGCCCGGGGTGCGGAGGCCCCGCCGCCGCAGGGGCCGACGGTCTGCCGGCTGTGGTCGCCGCTGCCGTGCACGACGGGCCCACGACACTGACGCGGTCAGAACGGACTGACGCGGTCGGAACGGACTGACGCGGTCGGAACGGCGAGCGCCCCCGCCCGGGAAGGGCGGGGGCGCTCGTCACGCGCGGTGCGGGGATCAGGCCTTGGCGGCGATGATCTCGCGGGCCAGGCGGGCGGTCTCGGACGGCGTCTTGCCGACCTTGACACCGGCGGCCTCCAGGGCCTCCTTCTTCGCCTGGGCGGTGCCCGAGGAACCGGAGACGATGGCGCCGGCGTGGCCCATGGTCTTGCCCTCGGGGGCGGTGAAGCCCGCGACGTAGCCGACGACCGGCTTGGTGACGTGCTCGGCGATGTAGGCCGCGGCACGCTCCTCGGCGTCGCCACCGATCTCACCGATCATCACGATGATCTCGGTCTCGTCGTCCTCCTGGAAGGCCTTGAGGGCGTCGATGTGGGTGGTGCCGATGACCGGGTCACCGCCGATGCCCACGGCCGAGGAGAAGCCGATGTCGCGCAGCTCGTACATGAGCTGGTAGGTCAGGGTGCCGGACTTCGAGACCAGACCGATCTTGCCGGCGGTGGTGATGTCGGCCGGGATGATGCCGGCGTTCGACTGTCCGGGGCTGATCAGGCCGGGGCAGTTCGGGCCGATGATCCGGGTCTTGTTGCCCTTCGAACCGGCGTACGCCCAGAAGGCGGCGGTGTCGTGCACCGGGACGCCCTCGGTGATGACGACGGCCAGGCCGATCTCGGCGTCGATGGCCTCGATGACGGCGGCCTTGGTGAAGGCCGGCGGCACGAAGAGGACGGAGACGTCGGCGCCGGTCTTCTCCATCGCCTCGGCGACGGAGCCGAAGACCGGGATCTCGGTGCCGTCGACGTCGACCGTGGTACCGGCCTTGCGCGGGTTGACACCGCCGACGATCTGGGTGCCGGAGGCGAGCATGCGGCGGGTGTGCTTCATGCCCTCGGCGCCGGTCATGCCCTGGACGATGACCTTGCTGTCCTTGGTAAGGAAGATAGCCATGGTGTTAAGTCCCCTTCCTTACTTGTTGGCCAGCTCGGCGGCGCGGTCAGCGGCGCCGTCCATGGTGTCCACGCGCTGGACCAGCGGGTGGTTGGCGTCGTCGAGGATCTTGCGACCCAGCTCCGCGTTGTTGCCGTCCAGGCGGACGACGAGCGGCTTGGTGACGTTCTCGCCCTTGCTCGCCAGGAGCTCCAGGGCCTGCACGATGCCGTTGGCGACCGCGTCGCACGCGGTGATGCCGCCGAAGACGTTGACGAAGACCGACTTGACGTCGGGGTCGCCCAGGATGATCTCCAGGCCGTTCGCCATGACCTCGGCGGAGGCGCCGCCACCGATGTCGAGGAAGTTGGCGGGCTTGACGCCGCCGTGCTTCTCGCCCGCGTAGGCGACCACGTCGAGGGTGCTCATGACGAGACCCGCGCCGTTGCCGATGATGCCGACCTGGCCGTCGAGCTTGACGTAGTTCAGGCCCTTGGCCTTGGCGGCGGCCTCCAGCGGGTTGGCCGCGGCCTTGTCCTCCAGGGCCTCGTGCTCGGGCTGGCGGAACTCGGCGTTCTCGTCCAGGGAGACCTTGCCGTCGAGCGCGATGATCTTGCCGTCACCGGACTTGATCAGCGGGTTGACCTCGACGAGGAGGGCGTCCTCCTTGATGAAGACGGTCCACAGCTTCTGCAGGACCTCGGCGACCTGGTCGGCGACCTCGGCCGGGAACTTCGCCGCGGCGACGATCTCGGCGGCCTTCTCCGGGGTGCAGCCCTCGTTGGCGTCGACCGGGATCTTGGCGAGCGCGTCGGGGTTCTCCTCGGCGACGACCTCGATCTCCACGCCGCCCTCGACGCTGGCCATGGCCAGGAAGGTGCGGTTGGTGCGGTCCAGCAGGAACGAGACGTAGTACTCGTCCTTGATGTCCGCGGTCTGGGCCAGCATCACCTTGTGAACGGTGTGGCCCTTGATGTCCATGCCGAGGATCTGCTCGGCCTTGGCGACGGCGTCCGCCGGGTCGGCGGCGAGCTTGACGCCACCGGCCTTGCCTCGGCCACCCACCTTCACCTGAGCCTTGACGACGGCGCGGCCGCCGAAGCGCTCCGCGATGGCGGCAGCGTCTGCGGCGGTCTCGATGACATCGCCGTCAAGCACGGGCACACCGTGCTTGGCGAAGAGGTCCCTCGCCTGGTACTCGAACAGGTCCACGTGTTTGTCCTTGTTCGTGGTCGCGGATTGTGTCTCTACGAGCGTGCCACGGCAGGATCTTCGCTGCGGGTCGTCGGGGCGGTGCGGGTACGCAGAGGTACTGCCTTGCGGCCCACACAGCCACGGGCGCACACGTCAATCAACACGCGCGTCACGTCCGTCTGGCAGGTTATCCCCGTGGGACGGGCCTGTTCCGCCCGGGGCCTGCCCGTCCGGGGTGAGAACCGTCACAGAATGCCCGTGGCCTCGGGGCGAACGTCCGATCCGCCGATCGGGTGAATTGAGCCTTCCGGGTGAGACCGTCACACCCCCTGCTCCGCCCCCTTGACCAGGTGCTGCGGGATCGGACGTTTCTCGATGGCCGCCGCCATGATCCCGGGGAAGGCGTCCGGGGTGCAGGCGAAGGCCGGCGCGCCCAGGGCGGCCAGGGCGGCGGCGTGCGCGTGGTCGTAGGCGGGCGCACCCTCGTCGGAGAGCGCGAGCAGGGCGATGAACTGGACGCCCGCCGCCTTCATCGCGGCGACCCGCCTGAGCATGCCGTCCCGGATCCCGCCCTCGTACAGGTCGCTGATCAGCACCACGACGGTCTCGGACGGGCGGGTGATCTTCGACTGGCAGTAGGCGAGCGCGCGGTTGATGTCGGTGCCGCCGCCGAGCTGGGTGGCGAACAGGACGTCCACCGGGTCGGTGAGCTGCTCGGTGAGGTCGACCACCGAGGTGTCGAAGACGACCAGCCGGGTGTCCAGGCTGCGCATCGAGGCGAGCACCGCGCCGAAGACCGCCGAGTGCACGACCGAGGGCGCCATCGAACCGGACTGGTCGATGCAGAGGATGACGTCCTTCTTCACGGCCCGCTGGGCGCGGGCGTAGCCGACCAGCCGCTCGGGGACGACCGTGCCGTGCTCGGGCAGGTAGTTCCTCAGGTTGGCCCGGATCGTCCGGTCCCAGTCGATGTCGCGGTGCCGGGGCCGGTTGACCTTGGCGCTGCGGTCGAGGGCGCCGCCGAGGGTGGCCCGGGTCTTGTCGGCGAGCCGGCGCTCCAGGTCGGCGACGACCTTGCCGACCACGGCGCGGGCGGTCTCCCGGGTGGTCTCGGGCAGCGCGTGCTTGAGCGAGAGCAGGGTGCCGACCAGGTGGACGTCCGGTTCGACGGCCTCCAGCATCTCCGGCTCCAGCAGCAGCCGGTCCAGGCCGAGCCGCGCGATCGCGTCCTGCTGCATCAGCTGGACGACCGTGGACGGGAAGTACTCGCGGATGTCGCCCAGCCAGCGGGCCACCTGCGGGGCCGAGCCGCCCAGCCCGGCGTTGCGCCGGCCGCCGCGGGAGGCCCGGGCGCCCTCCTCGGGCGCGCCCCGGTAGAGCGCGGCGAGGGCGCCGTCCATCGCGGCGTCCCGGCCGCGCAGGGTGCAGCCGGTGCCGTCGGCCTCGCCGCCGAGCACCAGGCGCCAGCGGCGCAGCCGTTCGTCGGTCGTGGGCGCTGCCATCTCGTCCTCCTTCAGGGGGTCAGGGAGCAGGGGTCGGTCCGGGGACAGGGGTCCGCCCGGGGAGCAGGGGTCCGCCCAGGGGGGCGGGTGTTGCGGCCGGTTCGGGGTCAGGTGTTGCGGCCGGTGGCCTGTCTGGGGATCGTCGGGCGGACGCCGAGCAGCAGGGCCACCACGGGGACGGCGGCGTCGGCCCGGGCCCGGTCCAGCTCGCCCGCCGGGGCGGGCTCCGCCGGGGGCGCGTCGAGCGGGCCGGCCGCGACCCGGCTGCCGATGCCGGTGCGCACGCCCGCCTCCAGCCCGGCGAAGGTGCGGCGCAGCAGGGGCAGGACGTCGGTGAAAACCTCGCCGCTCACCCCGGTCAGCCACTCGTCGAGCAGGGCCAGCAGTCGGGGGTCGTGCAGCAGCAGGGCGCCGCCGCCGGTGAGGAAGCCCTCGACCCAGCCGGCCGCGTCCGCCGGGGCGTTGGCGACGGACAGGACCAGTCGCAGCCGGCGGCCGGCCTCCTCGGAGTCGAGCCGGCCGTCGTCCAGCAGCAGGCGGACGGCCCGGCCGCGGAGCAGGCCGGGGGCGCCGGTGGCCGGTCCGCCGGACGGCTCGCGCAGGGCCAGCGAGCGCAGGGCGGCGGCCCAGCGCCCGGCCAGACCGGCGTCAGCCGGTGCGGGTTCTGCGGGTTCGGCAGGCGTCGGTTCAGTGGTCCCGGCAGCCGTCCCGGGTTCGGCCGTGCCGGCGGCGGTCAGCAGGCCGATCGCGCCGTGCACCTCGTCCAGGCGGCCGCGCATCGCCGCCGCGCTCTCGGCGTCCAGCCCGACGCAGGCGGGCGGCAGTCCGACGCAGACCCGCTCGGCCAGGCCCGCCGCCGCCTCGGCGAGCGCGCCGTGGTCGGTGCCGCGCACGTCGCCGTAGCGCAGCGCGCGGACCAGCGCGGGCAGCGCGCCGGCCAGGTGCGCGACGTCGGTGTCCAGGGCCGCGCAGTCGGCGAGCACCCGCATCACGGCGGGCAGCGCGTCGGACAGCCCGGCCAGCAGGCAGGTCTCCACCAGGCCGGTCAGCTCGGCGAGTTCGACGGCGGCGCGGGCGGCACCGACCGCCTTGCCGCCGGCCGCCTCCTCGACCGTGGTGCCCCACTGGGCGGCCTCGGCGATCCGCACCGCGAACTCCGGCTGCCAGCACAGCCGCCAGCTCTCCCGGAACGTCCCGGTCGAGTTGACCGAGGAGCGGACCGGCACGCCCCAGTCCACGCCCAGCAGCCGCAGCCGGTGCAGCAGCCGGGAGCGGGCCGCGTCGGTCTCCTTGCGCAGGTCCAGGTCGACGTCCTTCGGTGCGGCCTCGGGCTTGAGGCGCAGCGAGCGCTGCAGCCGGGTGAGGTCGCGCTGCAGCGGCACGGCCGGCGCCGCGTCCGGGACCTCGCCCAGCTCGTCGCCGACCACCAGGCGGTCCCGGACGAGCTCCAGGGCGACGTCGGAACCCTCGCAGAGCACCGCGCGGACGGCGTCCAGGGTCTCGGTCAGCCCGGCGAGCGGGCGGCCGCGCAGGACGGCCAGGGCCTCGGCGAGCCGGACCGCCTCGATGACGTGCGCGGAGGAGACCGGGTGGTCCTCGGCCCGCAGGAGATCGGCCGCCCGGGTGAGCCAGCGCGGCACCGGATCGCCGTCGGTGGTGAACAGGTGGTGGTACCAGCCGGGCGACTGCACGCCCGCGCCGTACCCGGTGGACTGGGCGAGCCGGCGGTGCGTCCACGGCACCCAGGTGATGTCCGTCCGCACCTTCTTCGGCAGCCCGGCGAGCAGCGCCCGGTCGTGCGCGACGGTGGGCATCCGCTCCAGCGCGGGGACGTGGAAGGCCCCGCAGACCACGGCGATCCGGCGGTGCCCGGCGCGGCGGGCGGCGCGGATCTGCTGGCGCATGTACGCCTCGCGCAGCAGGTCCCGGCGGGACTCGGCAAGGCCCTCGGCGCGCAGGGCGCCCATGGCGTCGGCGACGGCGGCGAACGGCGCCAGCGCGTCGGAGCCGGGCGCGCGGTGCTCGACCACGTCCTCCCACCAGCGCTCCGGGTCGTCGTGCCCGGCCGCCTCGGCGAGCAGCGCCAGCGGGTCGGCGGGCGGCGCGTCGGCGTCGTCCGGGCCGGTTGTCCCGTCGGGAGTGTCCCCGCCGGGGACGGCCGCGAAGCCGTGGGCCGCGGGCAGGTCGATGAAGCGGACCGGCAGGTCGTGCTCCACGGCGTGGCGGATCGCCACCCACTCCGGGGAGAACTCCGCGTACGGCCAGAAGGCGGCCTTCGCCGGGTCGTCCACCGCGTGGGCGAGCAGCGCGACCGGCGGCACCAGGTCCTTCTCGGCGGCCAGACGGACGATGCCGTCGGCCTCCGGCGGGCCCTCGACCAGCACCGCGTCCGGCTGCCACTGCGCCAGGGCGGCGGCCACCGCCCTGGCCGACCCGGGGCCGTGGTGGCGGATGCCGAGGAGGGCGACCTCAGCCTCGGTCATGCCGTCACCTCGCGGGCGGCCCGGTAGAAGTCCTTCCAGCCGTCGCGCTCGCGCACCACCCCTTCGACGTACTCGCGCCAGACCGCCTGGTCCGCCACCGGGTCACGGACGACCGCGCCGAGGATGCCGGCCGTGACGTCCCCGGCGCGCAGCACGCCGTCGCCGAAGTGGGTGGCCAGGGCCATGCCGTTGGTCACCACCGAGATCGCCTCGGCCGTGGACAGGGTGCCGCTCGGGGTCTTGACCTTCGTCCGGCCGTCCGTGGTGATCCCGGCCCGCAGCTCGCGGAAGACGGTCACCACCCGCCTGATCTCCTCGGCTCCGCCCGGCAGTTCGGGCAGTTCCAGGGAGCGGCCGAGCTGGCCGACCCGGCGGGTGACGATCTCGACCTCCTCCTCCAGCGAGCCCGGCAGCGGCAGCACCACGGTGTTGAAGCGGCGGCGCAGCGCGCTGGACAGCTCGTTGACGCCGCGGTCGCGGTCGTTGGCGGTGGCGATCACGTTGAAGCCGCGTACGGCCTGCGTCTCGGAGCCCAACTCCGGTACCGGGAGCGTCTTCTCGGACAGGATGGTGATCAGACTGTCCTGCACGTCGGCCGGGATGCGGGTCAGCTCCTCCACCCGGGCGATCTTGCCGTCGGCCATCGCCCGCATCAGCGGCGAGGGCACCAGGGCGTCCCGGCTGGGGCCGTTGGTGAGCAGCTGGGCGTAGTTCCAGCCGTACCGGACGGCCTCCTCGGGCGTTCCGGCGGTGCCCTGCACCAGCATCGTCGAGTCGCCGCTGATCGCGGCCGCCAGGTGCTCGGACACCCAGGTCTTCGCGGTGCCGGGCACCCCGAGCAGCAGCAGCGCACGGTCCGTCGCCAGGGTCGTCACGGCGACCTCGACCACCCGGCGGGGGCCGATGTACTTGGGGGTGATCCGGGTGCCGTCGGCCAGTTCGCCGCCGAGCAGGTACGTCGCCACGGCCCACGGCGAGAGCTTCCAGCGCTCCGGGCGCGGACGGTCGTCCTGCGCGGCCAGCGCGGCCAGTTCACCGGCGAAGGCGTCCTCGGCGTGCTGCCGCAGAACGTCGGTCATGGGGGCTCCTTCGGGTCGGCCGCCGGGGGCACGGGTGCCGTGGCGGCAGGGTGATCGGGGGGAGCCAGGTCGGCGTCCCGGCCTGTGGGAACCACCCTGCACCGAGCCACTGACATCGGCCGCCGGCCGCCGGACGGACAGTCAGCCGATGTCAGTGCCGCCTCCTACGGTCGGTCGCATGGAGGAACGCTGGAGCACCGAACACGTCCTGTCCCTGGCACCTGACGCCTCATCGCAGAAGGCCGCGGGCAAGCTCTCCGCGCCCGCACCGTGGTCCGGCATCGGCACCGACGGCACCGCGGTGTGGGGCGAGTGCGAGGGCAGCGGCCGTACGCCGTACCGCACCGTGGTCGAACTCGCCACGCCCGCCTACCAGTGCAGCTGCCCCAGCCGGAAGTTCCCGTGCAAGCACGCGCTCGGGCTCCTCCTGCTGTGGAGCGGCACGCCGGAGGCCGTCCCGGCCGCCGAACCCGCCGACTGGGCGGCCGACTGGCTCAAGGGCTGCCAGGAGCGCACCGAGAGGCGGAAGACGCTCCCGCCGCCCGATCCGGAGGCCGCCCGCCGCCGGGCCGAGCGGCGCGGCGCCCGGGTCGCGGCCGGCGCCGCCGAACTGCGGCTGCGCCTCGCCGACCGGATCCGGCACGGCCTGGCCGACCAGTCCACTGCCGGCCCCTGGGAGGAGGTCGCCGCCCGGATGGTCGACGCGCAGGCTCCCGGACTGGCCACTCGGGTGAGGGAATTGGATACCACGCCGCAGGAGCGGCTGCTGGAGGAGTACGCGATGCTCCACCTGCTCGCCACCGCCGCCACCCGGGTCGACGAGCTGCCGCCCGAACTGGCCGCGACCGTCCGCACCCGGATCGGCTACACCCAGGACTCCGCCGAGGTGCTGGCCGGCCCGACCGTGCGCGACCGCTGGCTGGTGCTCGGCAGCCGCGACACGGCGGACGACCGGCTCACCACCCGCCGGGTCTGGCTGCGCGGCGCCAAGACCGGCCGCCCGGCCCTGCTGCTCGCCTTCGGCCGCCCCGGCCAGGCCCCCGACATCGCCCTGCCCACCGGCCACCTGCTGGAGGCCGAACTCGCCTACCACCCCGGCGCCCGACCGCTGCGCGCCCAGCTCGGCGACCGCTACGGCGCCCCCGAGGCCGGGCCGGCCGCCCCGCCCGCCGGGCTCACCGTCGCCGAGGCCGTGGCCGCTTACGGCACCGCCGTCGCCGACGACCCGTGGCTGGAGAGCTGGCCCGCCGTCCTCGCCGACGTCGTCCCGGTCCGCACCCCGGACGGCTGGTACCTGACGGACGGCCACCACACCGTGCCGATCCGCACCTCGACCGTCCCGGAGGCGGCGCTGTGGCGGCTGGCCGCCGTCTCCACCGGGCGCCCGCTGACGGTCTTCGGCGAGTACGGCCACCAGGGCTTCGCCCCGGTCACCGCCTGGCCCGAGGGCCACCGGCCGGTCGGCCTCACCACTGCTTAGGAGCACCGAGAATGACGACCACCCAGGATCCGTGGGAGCCCCTGCAGACCAGCGCCCTGCTCGGCACCGAGCGCCGCCCGCTCCCGGCCACCGCCCTGCCGTTCGCCGAGGCCGTGGACCGCACCGACCCGGCCACCGCGCTGCTGGAGCTGGCCGCCCTCGCCACCGTCCGCCGTCGGGCCGGCGCGCTGCCCGTACCGGCCGCCGGACCGCCCGGCCCGGCCGCGCCCGAGGACACCCGCCCGGAGCTGCCCGAGCCGGCCACCCGCCGACTGGCCGTCCTGCTGGCCGGCCGGGCCGGCGGCAGCGGCGGCGGCACCCTGGCCAACCTGGCCGAGCTGCTGCCGCAGTGGCTCGCCACCGCCCGCGCCCGGGGCCTGCGGCCGCCCGCCGCACTGATACCCGGCCTGCTCGACGCGGCCCGCGCCCGCAGCGAACTGCGCAGCGACGCCGTGGCGTTGGCCGGTCCGCTGGGCCGCTGGCTGGCCGAGCAGAACCCCGACTGGCGGTTCGTGCTGCGCACCACCACCCAGGAGGCGGCGCAGCGGCCGGACGCCCCCACCGACCACCACCTGTGGCACGAGGGCCTGTTCGCCGAGCGCGTCACCCACCTCACCCTGCTGCGCCGCAGTGACCCGGCCGCCGGCCTCGAGCTGCTGCGGAGCACCTGGTCCACCGAGCGCGCCGAGGACCGCCTGCTCTTCCTGGACGCCCTCCAGGACGGCCTCTCCCCCGCCGACGAGCCGTTCCTGGAGGCCGCCCTCGGCGACCGCAGCAAGAACGTCCGCGCCACCGCCGCCGAACTGCTCTCCACCCTGCCCGGCTCCGCGCTGGCCCGCCGGATGGCCGAGCGGGCGCAGGCCGCCGTCCGCCTCGCCGAGGCGGGCACACACCTGCTGGTCACCCCGCCGACCGAGTGCGACGCCGCCATGCAGCGCGACGGGATCGCCCCCAAGTCACCCACCGGGCGCGGCGAACGGGCCTGGTGGTTCGGCGAGCTGGTGGCCGCCGCGCCGCTCTCGCTCTGGCCGGAGAGCACCGGGCTGACCCCCGAGGAGCTGCTCTCCCTGCGGGTCGGCGACAGCATCGACGAGACCAGCAGCAGCTGGGCCGACGACCTGCGGGAGGCCTGGGCCCGCGCCGCCGTCCGCCAGCACGACGCCGACTGGGCGCGGGCGCTGCTCGGCCCGGCCCCGGTGCCGCCCACCCGCGGCGCCGGCCGGGCCCGCGCCCCGCGCGCCACCGGCGCCCCGGCCAAGCTGCTGGCCGTCCTCCCGCCCGAGGAACGGGCCGCCTGGACGGCCGCCTTCATCGAGGTGCACGGGCTGGGCGAGGCCTTCCAGCTGCTCGGCGCCTGCACCACCCCGTGGACTCCGCCGCTGTCCACCGCCGTGGTGACGGCGCTGGCCCGGGCCGCCGCCTCCGGCGCGTACCCGTGGAGCCACAGCGGGGTGCTCGGGATGACGGAACGCGCGCTCGCCCCGGAGACGGCCGCCGCGGTGGCGGAGCTGGCCGCCGAGGCCGCCCCGGACTCCGCCTGGGCGGAGACCTTCGGGCGGCTGGCCGGCACCCTGCGCTTCCGGGCCGCGATGCTCGCGGAGCTGGCGGAGCCGACGGGCTGACGGCGCTGCGGATGCCACCGGATGCGGCGGAGCGGGCCGGCCCCCGAGGGACCGGCCCGCTCCGCCGTACCGAAAGTCGGCTCGCCCGAAAGTCAGCTCGCCCGGAGGTTGGCTTCGACCCAGGCGACCACGTCCCGGGTCGGCGTGCCCGGGGTGAAGATGTCCGCGACGCCCATCGCCTTGAGCTCGGCGATGTCCTCGTCCGGGATGATCCCGCCGCAGAAGACCTTGATGTCCTCCGCGTCGCGCTCCTTCAGCAGCTCCAGCACCCGCGCGCAGAGCGTCATGTGGGCACCGGAGAGGATCGACAGTCCGATGCCGTCCGCGTCCTCCTGGATCGCGGTGTCCACGACCTGCTCGGGCGTCTGGTGCAGTCCGGTGTAGATGACCTCCATACCGGCGTCGCGCAGGGCACGCGCAATGACCTTGGCGCCACGGTCGTGACCGTCGAGCCCCGGCTTGGCGACCACCACACGGATCGGCCCCGACACACTCATCACTGCCTCCTGGACGTCGTCGTCCACCACCCGGCCAGGCCTTGTGGGCCACGGGCGCGGTTAACGGTCAATAACCAACCTGAGGGGAGGTTAGCGCCACCCGGCCCGCTTGACCGTTCCGCCTCCCAAGAGGAGGGCAAAGTCACAGCTCCAGGCCTTGCTACCGGCGGGTAGACCTGTCCCTTCCCGCGACCGGCGCACAGACCGCCCGGCCGACCCCTTGACAACCGGCGGTTTTTCCGGGGCGTCCGCCTTGCGGCTACAGTCACGGCAGTTTTCCCCTCGCCCTTCCCCTCGCCCGACGACGCGCCCGAGGCCCACCGAGGAGGCAGCCCCCGATGGCTCCCGAAGCAGCCGCCCGTCCGACCCGCGCGGAGCTGCGCCTCGCCGCCCGTGAGCAGTCCCGCGCCCAGCGCCGCGGCGCCGCCAAGGCCGCCACCCGGACGGCGCTGCTGCGGGTCGCGCTGCCGTCGGTGGCCGCGCTCGGGGTCGCCGCCGCGGCGGCGATCACCGTGCAGGGGGAGGCCGACCAGCAGCGGGCCGAGGCCGCCGGACGGGTGGCGCCGCAGTCCGCCGCCGCCCCGGACGGCACGGCCGCCAGGGCGGCGGCCCAGCAGGTGGCGACGGCCGGCGGCCAGGCCCAGGCCTCGCGCGGCGACGCCCGCCAGCCGCTGGCCGGCGCCCAGCCCACCGATGCCCCGGCCGCGCAGCCCACCGCCGAGCCGACGCCCGAGCCGGTCAAGCCCAAGGTGGTCATGCCGGTCGCCCAGCACGGCCTCGGCGAACTGTTCGGCGAGGCCGGCACCCACTGGGCCAACCGCCACACCGGCATCGACTTCCCGGTGGACGGCGGCACCCAGGTCATGGCCGTCACCGACGGCACGATCCGCACCCAGTGGAACCCGTTCTACGGCTACATGTCGATACTCAAGATGCCCGACGGCACCGAGGCCTGGTACTGCCACCTGCGGGCGTACAAGGTCCGCAAGGGGCCGGTGAAGCAGGGCGACGTGATCGCCTTCGTCGGCAGCAGCGGCAACAGCACCGGGCCGCACCTGCACTTCGAGATCCGGCCCGCCAACGGCAGCGGGCCGGTCGACCCGCTGCCGTGGTTCCTCTCCAACGGCCTGGACCCGCGCTAGGGCAGGCCCTAGGAGCGACCGCAGCTTCCGCGGGTCCGGAGCCGGAACTACAGCTTCTCGACGGGCGCGTAGCGCAGCAGCAGCTGCTTGCGCCCGTCCGCGCCGAAGTCGACGGTGGCCTGCGCCCGGTCGCCCACGCCCGTCACGGCCACCACCGTGCCCAGGCCGAAGCTGTCGTGGGTGACCCGGTCGCCGACCGCGAGCGAGACGGCCTCGCGCTCCACGACCCTGCCGCCGCGCCGCGCGGACTGCCCCCAGCCCGCCTTCGGGGCGGCGGCGGACGACGAGGACCGCGAACTCCCGTCCCCGGAGGAGGACTTGCCCCACGAGGAGCCCGAGGAGTAGCCGCGCTGGACCGGCGCCTGCGCCGCCCCCGTGCGCTTCCACTCCACCAGCGTCTCCGGGATCTCCTCCAGGAACCGCGAGGCCGGGTTGTACGCCGGCTGCCCCCAGGCGCTGCGCAGTACCGAGCGGGTCAGGTACAGCCGCTCGCGGGCCCGGGTGAGCCCGACGTACGCGAGCCGGCGCTCCTCCTCCAGCTCCTTGACCTGGTTGAGCGCCCGCATGTGCGGGAAGATCCCGTCCTCCATGCCGGTCAGGAAGACCACCGGGAACTCCAGGCCCTTGGCGGTGTGCAGGGTCATCATCGTGATGACGCCCTGCCCCTCCTCGTCCTCGTCCGGGATCTGGTCCGAGTCCGCGACCAGCGCGACCCGCTCCAGGAAGTCGGCCAGCGAGCCGACCGGCGGGGTGCCCTCCTCCCCGGCGTCCGGCCGCTCGCCCGGGTCCTGCTCGTATTCGAGGGCGACGGAGGCGAGCTCCTGCAGGTTCTCCACCCGGGTCTCGTCCTGCGGGTCGGTGGAGGCCTGGAGCTCGGCCAGGTAGCCGGTCTCCTCCAGGACGGCCTCCAGCACGGCCGCCGGGCCCGCGCCCGACTCGACCACCTGGCGCAGCCCGGCCATCAGGGTGTTGAACTTCTTCACGGCGTTGGCCGAGCGCGCGGCCATCCCGTACGCCTCGTCCACCCGCACCAGCGCCTGGGCGAAGGAGATCCGCTCCCGCGCGGCCAGCGCGTCGATCATCGCCTCGGCCCGCTCGCCGATGCCGCGCTTGGGCACGTTGAGGATCCGGCGCAGCGGCACGGTGTCCTCCGGGTTGGAGAGCACCCGCAGGTACGCCAGGACGTCCCGGACCTCCTTGCGCTCGTAGAAGCGCACCCCGCCGACCACCTTGTACGGCAGGCCGACCCGGATGAACACCTCCTCGAACACGCGGGACTGGGCGTTCGTCCGGTAGAAGATCGCGACGTCGCCGGGCTTGGCCTCGCCCTTGTCGGTGAGCCGGTCGATCTCGTCGGCGATGAACTGCGCCTCGCCGTGCTCGTCGTCCGCGACGTAGCCGACGACCTTCTCGCCGTGGTCCCCCGCCGTCCAGAGCTTCTTCTCGCGGCGGTTGGCGTTGCGCTCGATGACGGCGTTGGCGGCGCTCAGGATCGTCTGGGTGGAGCGGTAGTTCTGCTCCAGCAGGATCGTGGTCGCGTTCGGGTAGTCCTCCTCGAACTGGAGGATGTTGCGGATCGTCGCGCCGCGGAAGGCGTAGATCGACTGGTCCGCGTCACCGACCACGCACAGCTCGGCCGGCGGCACCTCGGCGAGGTGCGCGGCGGCCGGGTTCACGAAGTCCCCGTCCGCGGTGCGCTTGGGCGCGGCGGCGACGGACCCGCCGCTGAGCTCGCGGACCAGCATGTACTGGGCGTGGTTGGTGTCCTGGTACTCGTCGACCAGGATGTGCCGGAACCGGCGCCGGTAGTGCTCGGCGACGTCGGGGAAGGCCTGCAGCAGGTTCACCGTCGTCATGATGATGTCGTCGAAGTCCAGCGCGTTGGCCTCGCGCAGCCGCCGCTGGTACAGCGCGTACGCCTCGGCGAGCTTCTTCTCCATCGGGTTGGCGGCCTGGTCGGCGAAGGTCTCCTCGTCGATCAGCTCGTTCTTGAGGTTGCTGATCTTCGCCATGAAGGACTTCGGCGGGAACTGCTTCGGGTCCAGGTCGAGGTCCCGGCAGACCAGCGACATCAGCCGCTGCGAGTCGGCGGAGTCGTAGATCGAGAAGCTGGAGGTGAAGCCCAGCTGCTTGGACTCGCGGCGCAGGATCCGCACGCAGGCGCTGTGGAAGGTGGACACCCACATGGCCCGGGCGCGCGGGCCGACCAGCGACTCGACGCGCTCGCGCATCTCGCCGGCCGCCTTGTTGGTGAAGGTGATCGCCAGGATCTCCCCCGGCTGCACCCCGCGGGCGCCCAGCAGGTACGCGATCCGGTGGGTCAGCACCCGGGTCTTGCCCGAGCCGGCGCCGGCCACGATCAGCAGCGGCGAGCCCGCGTGCAGCACCGCCTCGCGCTGCGGGTCGTTCATCCCCTCCAGCAGCTGCGCCGGGTCGATCACCGTCCGGGCGGCGCCGTTGCGGTACCAGGCGTCCCGCTCCGCCTCGGCGGCGCCCCCCGGCTGATCGAAAGCCGCGGTGTGGAACAGCCCCTCCGGAATCGCCTCCTCGTACGCGTCGTACGGGAGGTCGTCCTCGTACGGCGGGGGCTCCTCGTCGACGGCGTGGACGGGCACGGCGGGCTGCTTCGACCCGGCGGCGGGTGCCTCGAAACCGGGGAGCGGGAGGTCGTCAAAGAGGCTACTCATGGCAATGACGAGTCTATGGCCACCCACCGACAACCCCGCCCGGCCCGGAGAACCCGGACCGGGCGGTGCGATACCAGGACACGCCCGGACGCCGCGGGGCTCAGACCAGGCGGCGGGCGGTGGCCCAGCGGGTGAGCTCGTGGCGGTTGCTGAGCTGGAGCTTGCGCAGGACGGCGGAGACGTGGCTCTCGACGGTCTTCACCGAAATGAAGAGCTGCTTGGCGATCTCCTTGTAGGCGTAGCCGCGGGCGATCAGGCGCAGGACCTCGCGCTCGCGCTGGGTGAGGCGGTCCAGGTCCTCGTCGACCGGTGGGGTGTCGGTGGCGGCGAAGGCGTCGAGGACGAAGCCGGCCAGCCGGGGCGAGAAGACCGCGTCGCCGTCGGCGATGCGGAAGACCGCGTTCACCAGGTCGGTGCCGGTGATGGTCTTGGTGACGTAGCCGCGGGCGCCGCCGCGGATGACGCCGATGACGTCCTCGGCGGCGTCCGACACCGACAGCGCCAGGAACTTCACCCCTCCCTGCTCGCCCATCAGCCCGGCCGAGCGGCGCAGCACCTCGACGCCGCCGCCGCCGGGCAGATGGACGTCGAGGAGCACCACGTCCGGCCTGGTCTCGGCGACGACCCGGACCGCCGAGTCGACGTCGTCGGCCTCGCCGACCACGTCGATGCCGGTCACCTCGGTGCGGCCGATCTCGGCCCGTACCCCCGTCCGGAACATCCGGTGGTCGTCCACCAGCACGACCCGCGCAGTACGCTCCGGCGCTGCCTCAGTCATCAGTTCTCTCCATCTCCAGCTCGACCTCGGTACCGCCGCCCGCCGCCGGCCGCACCCGAGCGGTGCCGCCGTTGCGCTTCATCCGGCCGATGATCGACTCCCGTACGCCCATCCGGTCCTCCGGCACCGTGTCCGGGTCGAAGCCGGGCCCGTGGTCGCGGACGAACACCGACACCGTCCTCCCCTCCACCTCGGCGTAGACCTGGACCGGTCCCCCGCCACCGTACTTGGCCGCGTTGACGGTCGCCTCCCTCGCGGCCTGCATCTGTGCCGCGATCTTCTCGTCCATCGGGCAGTCGCCGACGATGACCAGTTCGACCTGGACGCCGTGCCGGTCCTCGACCTCGGCGACGGCGGCGCGCAGGGTCTCCGCCATGGTGTCCGGCGCGGCCTCGGCGGCGGCCTCCGGGCGGTACAGCCAGAGCCGCAGCTCGCGCTCCTGCGAGCGGGCCAGCCGCAGCACCTCCTTGGGGTCCTCGGCCCGGCGCTGGATCAGGGTCAGGGTGTGCAGCACGGAGTCATGGATGTGGGCGGCGATCTCGGCCCGCTCCTGGGCGCGGATGCGGGCGGTGCGCTCGGCGCCCAGGTCCTGCCAGAGCCTCAGTCCGTACGGGCCGAGCAGCACCAGCACCCCGGCGAGCACCGCGAGCGAGGCCTCGACGACCGAGCCGATCGTGGAGCCGCTGCCCTGCATGGCGAGCAGCGCGATGGTGCCGACCACCGCGAGCAGCACACCGGCGCCGACCCGGGTGTAGGCGCCGCGCCGCTTCTCGCCCTCCTCGATGCCGAACCAGCGCTGCCAGCGCGAGTCGTCGGCCTGCCGCCAGACCAGCGCGACGCCGACGCCGATGGCCAGCAGCGGCCAGGTGTACGGCTTGGCGGTCTGCCAGCCGAGCACGTTGAGCAGGGCGATCAGGCCGATCACGACCATGACGAGCGCGGCGAGCTGGCCGAGGCCGCCCTGCCCGCCCTTGGCGGCCGGCACCGCCTCCGTCCCCTCGGCGGGCGCCGTCGTCGGCTCGCCCTGCAGGGTGTGCTGGAGCAGCCGGCGCAGTCGGCCGAGCCAGCCGCCGGCGGGGGCCTTGCTCAGCAGGCCGCCCTGCAGCCCGGGCGCGGCCGGGACGAACACGCCGTTGACGTACATCCACTGGGCGCCGCCGCGCGCCGAGGGCTCGCCGATGCCGATCGGCACCACGAACCAGAACGCGGCGTACAGCAGCGCGCCGATCCCCTGCGCGAAGAACAGCAGGACGAAGGCGAGCCGCACCCACAGCACCGGCAGCCCGAGGTGCACCGCCAGGCCGTGCGCGACGCCGCCGAGCATCCGCCCCTGCGGGCTGCGGTAGAGCCGGCGATAGGGCGGCTTGCCGCCGTCGGGCGCGCCGGGGTCGGCGCCGGCCGACGGCGCGGCGTCGGGGGCGATGGTTCGGGGATCGGTACCGGGGGCTGCCACGCCACCGATGGTTCCACGCGCGCCCCTGCGGGCGCATCAGGGTGTGTCCCTTGCCCGTATCAGGGACAACTCAGGGTACGGGCAGGGGTGCTCCCGGTTGGGCCGGACCGGCACCTGCCGGAAGGATGGTGCCCATGACCGAGGACCAGCGCATCGAGGAGGCCGGGCCCGCCGCCCCGCCGGAGCCGGAACGCCCGCCACTGACCAGGGCCGAGCACCACCGCGTGGTGGCCGGCGTCTGCGGCGGCCTCGGCCGGCACCTGGACATCGACCCGGTGGTCTTCCGGGTGGTCACCGTGGTGCTCTGCCTCTCCGGCGGCCTCGGCCTGTTCCTGTACGGCCTGGCCTGGCTGATCGTCCCGACCGACGACGAGTCCAAGGGCCGCGGCGGGCGCACCGAGCTGCAGCGGGTGCTCACCGGCCGGGTGGACGGCCAGTCGATCGGCGCGGTGCTGCTGACCGTGATCGGCACCGGGGTGTTCTTCTCCTCGATGGGCAACGGCGACCAGATGTTCCCGCTGCTGCTGCTCGCCGCCCTGGTCTTCCTGGCGGTGCGTTACGACCCGGAGCGGCGCCGCGGCCGGGGCCGCGGACGCCGGCACGGCGGCCCGTACGACCGTCACTTCCCCGAGTCCGGGGGCTACGCCTGGCCGCGCCCGGCCCGGGGCGAGGCGGCCGCCGCCGAGCACCCCGCGCAGCCGGCCGCCGGGACGGCCCCCGGCGCGAGCGGCTACCTGTGGGATCCGCGCCACCCCGAGCGCAACCCGTACGGCGCGGGCTCCGCGACCCCCACCCCTCCGCTCGGCACCCCGGTGCCGCCGGTGGGCGGCCCGGCCCAGCCGTGGTGGCAGCGCACCGACCTGCCCGAGGGCGACCCGCTGCGCAAGGAGCGCGCGAAGCGCCGCCCCGAGCCCGCCGCGGTGCGCCGCCCCCGGGAGCGCTCGGCGCTCGGCTTCTTCGGCTTCCTGCTGGCGATCGGCGCGGCCTCCGCGGTCTGGGCCGTGCAGTCCGGCCACCACGGCAACCCCACCGTGGCGGGCGCGACGGTGCTGGCCACCGCCCTGCTGGTGATCGGTCTGACCCTGCTGGTGGGCGCGAAGTTCGGCCGGGCCCGCAGGCTCGTGGTGACCGGCCTGCTGCTCTCGCTGGCGCTGGCCTTCGTCGGCCACTCGCCGGACGCCATGCGGAACGCCGTCGGTGAGCGCGGCTGGACCGTCACCACGGCCGCCGACCTGCACGACCGCTACAACCTCGGCGCCGGCGACATCAAGCTCGACCTGGCTCGGCTCGACCCGGCCGGGGGCACCCTCGCCACCAAGGTCGACCTCGGCGCGGGCGAGATGACCGTCATCGTGCCGGCCGACGTGACGGTGGACCTGACCGCACGGGTCGGCCTCGGCGACATCGACGTCCCCGGCGACCGCAGCAACAGCACCGGCCGCCACACCTATCTGATCGGCCCGGCCGACGGCCAGGCCGCCAAGGGCACGCTCACCCTCGAACTCGGCATCGGGCTCGGCAACATCAAGGTGGTCCAGCAGTGAGGAAGCACCGGCTCGACCTGTTCTCGCTGATCGCGGGCGCACTGTTCACCGTGCTCGCCCTGCTCTACCTCGTCGCGGCGCTCAACGACCAGTCGGTGAACGGACGGATCGTCATCCCGGTCACCTTCATCGTGCTCGGCGCCGGCGGCCTGGCCGGCGCGGTCGCGGCGGTGGCCCGACGCGGCCGCCCGGACCGCGAGGACTACGGCGTCGACGAGGAGTAGCCCCCGGAAACCCCTGGCCTCAGCTCTGCTGCGGGCCCAGGGTCAGCTTGTCCCCGTCCTTGGTGACGGCGTACTTCGGCAGCGGCTTGACCGCCGGCCCGTTGACCACCGCGCCGGTGGCGGCGTCGAACCGGGAGCCGTGGCAGGGGCAGTACAGCTGGCCGTTCTTGGGGGCGTCCACCGCGCAGCCGGAGTGGGTGCACACCGAGGAGAGGCCGCAGTACTGGCCGGCCTTGGGCTGCACGATGTAGACGGCGTCCCCGGTGGCCGGGTCCTTGACCTGGGCCGATCCGCCGACCGGCACGCTCGCGGCGGGCACCGTGGGGGCCTGCGCCGGGGCGGCGGAGACCGGGGCGGCCGACTGCTTGGGCGCGGCCTGCTTGCCCCGGCCGAAGGTACGGGTCAGCGAGCCGGTGAGCAGCCCCGCGCCGCCGATCGCGACGGCCGCGATCCCGCCGTCCACCAGCGCCCGGCGCTTGACCTGGTCCTCGCCGAGCCCGCGCTCGCGGTCCCGCCCGGCCCGGCGGGCGAGGTAGCCGTCCACCGACAGGTACGGGGTGCCGGCCAGCACCAGCGGGATCCAGGCCATCAGGTAGGCGAGGTCGTTGCCGAGGTAGTACGGCGCGACGCTCCAGCTGACGGTGAGCCAGAGGCTGAGGTTGAGGAGGGCGCCGCCGAGCGCGGCGACCCGGCCCCAGAGGCCGAGCAGGGTGCCGAGGCCGACCGCCAGCTCGCCGAAGGCGACGGCGAGCGCGAACAGCGTCGGGTGGTCGAGGGCGGGGCCGAGCAGGAAGGAGATCGGGCTGCCGCCGGCCTTGGCCGCCTGGGCCTGCGAGACGAAGGAGGCCGGGTCGCCGGCCCCGGCCAGGAAGTGCGCGTCCGAGAGCTTGTCGAGGGCGGCGTAGACGAAGGTGACGCCGAGGAAGAGCCGCAGCGGGAGCAGCGCGTACCTGGACGCGATCGACCGTCGCTGCGCCGCGCGTTCGGCCCGGCCGGGCGCTCCCCCGCCGGCCGGCACCGCGTTGCTGGCCTCCGACATCCCGCACACCTTCCCTCTCGGCCTGCCACTTCCTGACAGGTCCGGTCCGCATTCTGCCCGTTCCTGATGTCTTTCGGTGGGAGGTCCCACCCGGCGGTCGGCACACCCGCACCACGAACGCCCGCGCCGCCGCTCCCTCCAGTACGGGAACGACGGCGCGGGCGTTCAGGCTCCGGTCAGGGACCGGCGGGAGTGCCTACTCCCACTCGATGGTGCCCGGCGGCTTGCTGGTGACGTCGACGACGACGCGGTTCACGTCGCGGACCTCGTTGGTGATCCGGGTGGAGATCTTGGCCAGCACGTCGTACGGCAGGCGCGACCAGTCGGCGGTCATGGCGTCCTCGGAGGAGACCGGACGCAGCACGATCGGGTGACCGTAGGTGCGGCCGTCGCCCTGCACGCCCACGCTGCGCACGTCGGCGAGCAGCACGACCGGGCACTGCCAGATCTCGCGGTCCAGGCCGGCCGCGGTCAGCTCCTCGCGGGCGATCGCGTCGGCCTCGCGGAGCAGGTCCAGGCGCTCCTTGGTGACCTCGCCGACGATCCGGATGCCCAGGCCCGGGCCGGGGAACGGCTGGCGCTGGACGATCTCCTCCGGCAGGCCGAGCTCCTGACCGACCATCCGGACCTCGTCCTTGAACAGCTTGCGCAGCGGCTCGACCAGCTGGAACTGCAGGTCCTCGGGCAGGCCGCCGACGTTGTGGTGGGACTTGATGTTGGCGGTGCCGGTGCCGCCGCCCGACTCCACGACGTCCGGGTACAGGGTGCCCTGGACCAGGAAGTCGACCGACTCGCCGTGCTCGCCGGCCTCGGCGATGATCTCGGCCTGGGCCTGCTCGAAGACCCGGATGAACTCGCGGCCGATGATCTTGCGCTTCTCCTCGGGGTCGGTGACCCCCTTCAGCGCGTCCAGGAAGCGGTCGGCGGCGTCGACGACCTTCAGCTGCACGCCGGTGGCGGCCACGAAGTCCTTCTCGACCTGCTCGGTCTCGCCCTTGCGCATCAGGCCGTGGTCGACGTACACGCAGGTCAGCCGGTCGCCGATGGCCTTGTTGACCAGGGCGGCCGCGACCGCGGAGTCCACGCCGCCGGACAGGCCGCAGATCGCGCGCTTGGTGCCGACCTGCTCGCGGATCAGGGCGATCTGCTCCTCGACCACGCTGCCGGTGGTCCAGGTCGGGGCGATGCCGGCGCCGCGGTAGAGGAAGTGCTCCAGGATCTGCTGGCCGTGGTCGGAGTGCAGCACCTCGGGGTGGTACTGGACGCCGTAGAGGCGGGCCTCGTCGTTCTCGAAGGCCGCGACCGGGACCACGTCGGTGGAGGCGGTGACGGTGAAGCCCTCCGGCGCGGCGGAGCAGGCGTCGCCGTGCGACATCCACACCGAGTGCTGCGCGGGGACACCCTCGAACAGGGTGGAGCCGGTACGGGAGACGACCAGGGGGGTACGGCCGTACTCGCGGGCACCGGTGTTGTCCACCGTGCCGCCGAGGGTCTTGGCCATCAGCTGGAAGCCGTAGCACATGCCGAAGACCGGGACACCGGCCTCGAAGATCGCACGGTCGAGCTGCGGCGCGCCCTCTTCGTAGACCGACGACGGGCCGCCGGAGAGGATGATCGCCTTCGGGTTCTTGGCGAGCATCTCGGCGACCGGCATGCTGCTCGGCACGATCTCGCTGTAGACCCGCGCCTCACGCACCCGACGGGCGATGAGCTGGGCGTACTGGGCGCCGAAGTCGACCACCAGGACGGTGTCGTTGTCCGGCGCGGACTGGACGGGAATTGCAGAGGACACAGACGGCCTTCCGGCAGCGGTATCGAGGTGTCGCGCGGAGCCGCCTCCCCGGCGGGGGCTGCGGCAGCGGACGGGTGTGGGGTGTCTGGACACCGATTCTACCGGGCTGTCCGGTTTCACTCGTCTGCACGTCCAAAGGACCGTGACCGGGCGGGGCTGCGGTTCGTTGCTTCTGACGACCGTACGGCCGCGCCGCGTCCGCCAGACGCGCCGCCCGACCCCCGCGGGGCCACCGCCGTACGGCTTGCAGGACCACGCGTGGAGCTACACACCAGTCCACCGGCGCACGTGGCGCCGCCGCCCGGCCCGCCGGGAGCGCGGCTCCGTGGGACCGTGCGCGGGTGCGGCGGCCGGCCAGCAGGGGACAGCGAACCCGGCCGCGACTGGGCCGAGAGGTGGGACGGCCGGACTTCGGGGACGCCCGGGACCGGCCGTCGCACCCCCGGCCCGCGCCGGGGCACACCCCGGGCGCACTCCCCCATCCGTCCCGCGCCGCTACGCGCGTCCCCGTGCGCTGCAACCACGCGAACCACTACACACCGTGATCATGCGCGGCCTGGGTGGCAGCAAATGGCCTGTGCCGAACTGTGCCGAATCGGTTGCAGAGCAAGCCCCTCGTCCAGCACGATGCTCCTTGTAAGCGGTTCTCCCGGCGACCTGACGGCTCACCGAGGAGGCCGCCCGCGATGCTCCGCAGTCGCCGCGCAGGGGAGGCGACAGCGATTTTCACTTCACGCTCCGTGAGCGCGGAACCGGCGCAGACCTACCGCTGTCCGCCGCACCACGGGCCCGCGCGCCCCGCTCCGCCGGCCACCCACGCCGGAGCCGCGAGCGCGCACCCCGAAGCCAACCGACACGACGGCGCTCCTCCCCCGGCGCCGTCACCCCAGCACCGGCGCGGCCCTGACGCCGAGTGCTGAGCGACAAAGGGCCCCGTTCCCCCGCGGGGCCCTTTGCCCTTTCCGGGGCGCGCCCGGATTCCAACGCCCGGCTTTCACGCCCGGCTCTCCGGTGCTTCGCTCAGGGGTGCTCGCGCCACACGCTCGGGTCGACCGGGTCCTCGGCCGGCGCCCGCGGCGTCTCGGCCGGGGCCGCCGTCCCGGCGGCGGGGGCGGGCGGCACCTCCTGCGAGCCGATCACCTCGCTCACCCCGCTCGTGGGGACGGGCGTCACGTCCTGCGGCCCGGCGGCCTGCGGCGGGACGCCGCCCTGGGCCGGGACGCCGCCCTGGGCCGGGACGCCGTACGCCGGAACGCCGGGCGCCGGCGTCGGCCCGTACGGCACCTCCGGCGGCACCGCCGCGTACGGAGCCCCGCCGTAGGGAGCCCCGCCGCTCGGAGCGTCGTACAGCACCTGGCCCGCACCCCCGCCGCGGACGGACGCCAGCAGCGGCGGCACCAGCAGCGCGCCGGCCGCCGCCCAGACCGCGTTGGCCGCCAGGACGCTGAGGAAGGTCAGCCCGACCGAGTTCTCCTGGCTCACCTCCAGGTCGGAGGTCGGGCTCCAGCCCGCCATGGACGAGGTCCGGGTCAGCATCGCCCCGGCCGCCGCCATCAGCAGGGTGAGCACCCCGGCGTACACCGCCGCCAGCCGCAGCCGGTCGGCCGCGTCCAGCTGCCGCCGGTACGCCGTCCAGCCGAGCGCGCCCGCCGCGAACAGCGCCAGCAGACCGGCCCAGCGCCAGTCCGCGCTCACCGTGTCGTGCAGGTCGAAGAAAGAGAGGTCAAGGTCCTCGCCCCGGTTGCGCCAGGACGTCTCGCCGCCGGTCACGCCGTCGTGGGCCCGGAGGGTCGCCCCCGAGCCGAAGCCGAGCAGGTTGAGGCCGAGGTTGGGCAGGAAGGCCAGCGAGATCCCGGTCTCCGAGCCGCTGTCGCCGTTGGCCGCGACCAGGACGAAGCCCACCACCGAGGACAGGCCCACCGTCACCGCCAGCGCCCGGCCCGCGGCCAGCGCGGCCACCGCCCAGCCGCGCACCGACCGGCTGCGCCAGGCGGCCCAGCGCAGTGCGTCGGTGCCGTACACGGCGAAGGCCAGCAGCCCGGCCAGCAGGAGGGTCCAGCCGACGGTCTCCAGCCAGCCGGCGCCCGCGGTGACCGAGGGCCGGGACGGGCCCTGGCCGGTGCCGCCGGTGTAGTCGGGGACGTCGTAGTCGCCGCGCGGCCGCCAGGTGGTGCCGCCGACCGCCCAGAGCACCGTGGTCACCCCCGCGAGGACCACGGCGGTGCGCAGCGCCTCGCCGGCGGCCTGGCCCCGGGTGAGCTGGCCCGCCACCGCCTTGCGCCGGCGCAGCGCGGCCCGCAGGCCGAACCAGAGCGCCAGGCACCACAGGACGGTGACGGTCATCGGCACCGCCCGCAGGACGAGGTCCAGCCGATCGGCGTGGCCCCGGCTCAGCGGGCTCTGGTAGCCGATCTTGAACGGGGCACCGAGCGCACTCAGCACCATCGAGAGCATCCCGCCGAAGCGGTCCCCGAACTCGGGCGACTGGAACCGGTAGTCGTACTGGTAACCGCTCGGGACGGCCGCGATCAGCGCCGCCGCCAGCAGGACGGCGGTCGGCGCGAGCGCCGCCTTGAGCGCCGGGCGCCAGTCCGGCCCGGTGAGCAGGCGCTGGACGGGCGGCTGCTGGTCGTACGGCTTTCCGGCGCCCCAGCTGCCCAGCGCGGGCGGAACGGGCGGGGCGCCCGGCGGCGGGCCGTACCCGGGCGCGACGGGCGGCGCGGCAGACGGCCCGTACCCCGGCGCAGCAGGCGCACCCGCCGGCGGTGGCGGCACCGTACCCGGCGGTGCCGGAGCCGCGACCGGCGGTGGAGGCGGCGCGACCGGCCGCCCGCACGAACCGCAGGTGTCCGCTCCCTCCACCGAAGTCGCGCCGCACGATGCGCAGTCGGCCATGAACCGCTTTCCCCCCGCTCGACGAGTCCCCGAGCTGCCCCAGGGAGCCCGTTTATCCCATCGGATCCGAACGGATGTCAACCGGGAACCCCGGCAAGCGGATTGGCCCGCCGAGAGGGGTTCAGCCGCGCTTCTTCGGGACCTCCGGGACGGGCAGCAGCGGCAGCCGAAGCGCCCCGAACGCGCCCTCCGGCACGGCCGGCCGCACCGGCGCCACCGGGGTGACCCGCCGGTAGGCCTGGTCCTGGGCCGGGCGCGGGTCGGCCTCGCCCTTGTTCGGCCACATCGACATGGCGCGCTCGGCCTGGGCGGTGATGGTGAGCGAGGGGTTGACGCCGAGGTTGGCGGAGACGGCCGCGCCGTCCACCACGCTGATCCCGGGGTACCCGTACAGCCGGTGGTACGGGTCGACCACGCCGGTCTCGGGGGCGTCGCCGATCGGGCAGCCGCCGAGGAAGTGCGCGGTCATCGGGATGTCGAAGATCTCGCCGACGGTGCTGCCCGCGAAGCCGTTGATCTCGTCGGCCAGCGCCTGGGCGCCCTGCTCGGCGGCCGGGATCCAGGTCGGGTTGGGGGCGCCGTGGCCCTGGCTGGAGGTGAGCCGGTCCTTGCCGAGCGGGCCCTTCTTCAGCGAGACGGTGATCGAGTTGTCCAGCGACTGCATCACCAGGCCGATGATCGTCTTCTCGGACCAGCCGCGCTGGTTCATCGAGCGGGCGAAGGTCACCGGGTGCAGCACCGAGTTGCCCAGGTAGCGCAGCCAGCGCGGGCCCCGGCCGTCGCCCTTGACCTGCGCGATCGACAGCGCGCCCATCGCGTTGGAGCCCTTGCCGTAGCGGACCGGCTCGATGTGGGTGTTGGCGTCCGGGTGGATCGAGGAGGTGATCGCGACGCCCTTGGTGAAGTCCGCCTTGCTGCCGTAGCGCCGGTCGGTGGTCTGCGCGCCCACCAAGGCCTCGGAGTTGGTGCGGGTCAGCTCGCCGAGCCGCGCCGAGATCCGGGGCAGGTGCCCGGCGGCGCGCATCCGGTGCAGCAGCGACTGGGTGCCGTAGGTGCCGGCCGCGACCACGACCCGGGCGGCGGTGATGGTCCGCGCGCCCGCCTTCACCCGGTCGGTCTTCGAGCGGGAGTCGGTGCGGCGCACGTCCACCGCAAAGCCACCATGACCATCGGCCCCGCCCCGTTCCCGGATCCGGGCCACCGTGGTCAGCGGGTGGATCTCGGCGCCGCCGCGCTCCGCCAGGTACAGGTAGTTCTCGGTGAGCATGTTCTTGGCGCCGTGCCGGCAGCCGGTCATGCACTCGCCGCACTCCACGCAGGCCTTGCGGGCCGGTCCGGCACCGCCGAAGTACGGGTCGGCGACCTCGTCGCCGGGCGCCGCCTTGGCCGTGCCGTCGGTGTCCTTGCCGTCGCCGAAGAAGACCCCGACCGGCGCCATGTGGAAGGTGTCGCCGACGCCCATCCGCTCGGCGGCCGCCTTGAGGTGGACGTCGGAGGGGGTGACGGTCGGGTTGAGCCGGACCCCGAGCATCCGCTGCGCCTGGTCGTAGAACGGCGCCAACTCCTCCTGCCAGTCGGTGATGTGGCGCCACTGGCGGTCCTCGAAGAACGCCTTCGGCGGCACGTACAGGGTGTTGGCGTAGTTCAGCGAGCCGCCGCCGACCCCGGCACCGGCCAGGATCAGCACGTTGGCCAGCAGGTGGATCCGCTGGATGCCGTACAGCCCGAGCTGCGGCGCCCACAGGTAGTTCGGCAGGTCCCAGGAGTTCCTGGGCAGCTCGTCCCGGTCGAAGCGCCGCCCGGCCTCCAGGACGGCGACCCGGTAGCCCTTCTCGGTCAGCCGCAGCGCCGCCACCGCACCGCCGAAGCCGGAGCCGACCACGACCACGTCGTAGTCGAACTCCGCCGCACCTGCGGACTCCACCATCTGCCACTGCTCCTTCGCCGGGATGAACTTGCCTGTGGGAAGCGCGAGTCCGGGCCCCACACCACCGGGGCCCGGTACCACGTGGGCCCCGGTGCCACCTGGGCACTGGGCCGCCTGGGCCTACCGGAAGCGCAGCGCCTTGAGCGCCCGCAGCCCGCCGGTCATCACCGCGGCGAACTGCTTGTCGTCCAGGCCGAACGAGGGCGCGATCGGCATCAGCCGCTGGGTCGCGATGGTCTGCGCCTCGGTGAAGCGCAGGATGCCCTCGGCGCCGTGCCGCCGGCCCAGCCCGGAGTCGCCCATGCCGCCCATCGGCGAGGCGACCGAGCCGTACGCGGCCGCGTACGCCTCGTTGACGTTGACCGTCCCGGTGCGCAGCCGGGCCGCGACCGACCGGCCGCGCCGCAGGCTCCCGGTCCAGACGCTGGAGTTCAGGCCGTACGGCGTGGAGTTGGCGGCGGCCACCGCCTCGTCGTCGGTGTCGAAGCGGTAGACCGAGACGACCGGGCCGAAGGTCTCCTCGGCGCAGACCGCCATCTCCGGGGTGACGCCGTCGAGGATGGTCGGCTCGAAGAAGAACGGGCCCAGGTCCGGCCGGGCGCGCCCGCCGGCCACCACGGTGGCGCCCGCCTTGACGGCCTCCTCCACGTGCCGGGTGGTGGTCTCCAGCTGGCGGACGGAGACCAGCGAGCCCATGTCCGCGCCGTACGCGAGGCCGCCGCCGAGGCGCAGCGCCCGGGTGCGGGCGGCGAAGCGCTCCAGGAACTCGTCGGCCACCGAGCGGTGCACCAGCAGCCGCTCGATCGAGATGCACAGCTGCCCGGCGGAGGAGAAGCAGGCCCGTACGGCGCCCGCGGCGGCGGCGTCGAGGTCGGCGTCGGAGAGCACCAGCATGGCGTTCTTGCCGCCGAGTTCGAGCGAGGCGCCGACCAGCCGGGCGGCGGCCCGCTGGGCGACGTCACGGCCGGTGCGGGTGGAGCCGGTGAAGGAGACGTAGTCGGCGTGCTCCACCACGGCGGGGCCGATCACCGGGCCGTCGCCGATCACGACCTGCCACAGGTCGGCCGGCAGCCCGGCCTCGACCAGCAGTTCGCGGGCCCACAGGGCGGTCAGCGCGGTCTGCGTGTCGGGCTTGTTGACCACCGCGTTGCCGGCCGCGAAGGCGGGCAGGGCGTCGCCGACGGACAGCTCCAGCGGGTAGTTCCAGGGCGAGATGTGGCCGATCACGCCCTTGGGGCGGCGGGCCTCGACCGCGTGGGTGAGCACCGGCAGCGCGCCGCCGCGTCGCTTGTCCCTGAGGTACGCGTGCGCGGCCCGCCCGTAGTGCCGGGCGGCCATGGCGACGGCCAGCACCTCCTCGAAGGCGTGCAGTCGGGCCTTGCCGGTCTCCGCCTGGATCAGGTCCAGCACCTCGTCCTGCCGCTTGAGCAGCAGGTCGTGGAAGCGCAGCAGGACGGCGGCGCGGCGGCGGACGGGCAGCGCGGCCCAGGCGGCCTGGGCGCGGCGGGCCAGCTGGAAGGCGACCTCGACGTCGGCCGGGGTGGACTGCGGCAGGCCGGCCAGCCGCTCGCCGGTGAGCGGGGCGACGGTGTCCACCAGGTCGGGCTCGCCGGTCGCCGTGACGCCGGCGGTCAGCCGGGCGACCAGGGACGGCGGGACGGCCGCCGTGACGGTCCGGCCTCCGCCGGGGGCCGCCGGATTGCCGGCGCCGGGCTGTTCGGTGGCCACTGCATCTGCTGTGAGGTCCGACATACGGCGCAGCCTAGGCCTTCGGCGCCCGGTCCGGTACCCGTCGGTAACCGGAATCTGCCACAGTCGGTCGAAAGCGGGCACTCTGCTCCTCAGCGGGCCGGCGCCCCGCTCGACCGGTCGGCGCCGGCGCCCCGCTCAACGGGTCGGCGCCGACCACCCGCTCAACGGGTCGGCGTGAAGTAGTGGAGCACGGCGTTGAAGCGCTGCTCCGCCTCGTTCCACTCGTTGCCCTTCTCCGGGCTGGAGGAGTAGATCGCGTAGCTGGTGCCGTCGTCGTCGATGAACTCGGCCTCGATCGCCCGCCGGCGGCCGCCGCCCTGCGCGGCGTAGCTGAACTCCCAGACGGCCGCCTCGTGGCCGTTCACCTGGACGCCGGTCAGCTTGTGCTGCTTGTAGTCCTTCAGCGACTTGGAGACGCTGCTCTCCATCTGCCGCATGTGCTCCAGCGGCTTGACCGACTGCCCGACGGTGACGGCGAACTGCAGGTAGTGCACCTTGCCGTCGGGGCTGTAGAAGATCTGGTTGTCCGGCGCGCTGCTGCGCTGCCAGGCGGGGGTGCCCGAGGGCAGCGGGAAGCGGAAGCCGGCCGGGTCGTCGACCCAGTGGTAGCCGTCGGGCGCCGCGGGGCCGGCGTCGCCGGTGGGCCCCGGCGGGGTCGACTCGGCCGGCCCGGTCGGCGTCGGGTCGTCGGTGCCGCCGCCGACCACCTCCCGGGTGGCGAGGAAGGTCGCCGCGGCCGCCAGCAGGCCGACGGCCACCGCGATGGCGACGATCTTCGCCGTGTTGCGGCGCTTGGCCGGCCCGCGCGCGGGCAGGACGGAGTGCGCGACCGGCGCGACCTGGGCGGTGTGCGCCTGTGCGGCGGCCAGAGCGCCCCCCGCGGTGTCCTGCCCGACCAGGGCGGGCGCGGCCGACTTCGGCTCGGTCGGTCCCTCGGAACCCACCGGGCCCCGGGAACCCATCGAACCCTGGGAACCCGCCGGGCCCTGGGAGCCCTCCGCCCCCTCGGCCGGCTCTGCCCCGGCCCCCGCACGGCGGTCGACCACCGGCACCGACTGGGTGGGCATCCGCACCGGCGCGACCGATTTGAAGCCCATCGTGTGCCCGGCCTGGACCTCGGCGAGCATCCGGGCCGCCTCGTCCGCGGTCGGCCGGTCGGCCGGGTCCTTGGCCATCAGCGCGGCCAGCACCGGCCCCAGCGAGCCGGCCCGGCGCGACTCCGGCAGCGGCTCGTCGACCACCGCGGCCAGCGTGGTGATCGGCGAGTCCCGGCGGAACGGCGACTGGCCCTCGACCGCCGCGTACAGCGTCGCCCCGAGGCCCCACAGGTCGGAGGCCGGGCCGGGCCGCTCGCCCTGGGCGCGCTCCGGCGCCAGGTAGTCCGGCGAGCCGACCAGGTCACCGGGCCGGGTCAGCTCGGTCGAGCCCTCGTACTTCGCGATGCCGAAGTCCAGCAGCACGACCCGCCCGGTGCCGCGCTCCAGCAGCACGTTGGCCGGCTTCACGTCCCGGTGCAGCACGCCCAGCTGGTGGCCGCGGTGCAGCGCGGCCAGCACCTGGCTGCCGACCTCGGCGGCCGCGCGCGGCTGCAGGGTGCCGTCCTGGCTGATCACGTCGGCCAGCGAGCGGCCGTCGACCAGCTCCATCACGATCCACGGCCGGCCGTCCTGCTCCAGCACGTCGTGCACGGTGATCACGCCGGGGTGCTTGATCCGCGCGGCCGCGCTGGCCTCGCGCTTCATCCGGGCGTGCAGGATCTGCAGGTCCTCCTCGGGGAGGTGGTTGACGGTCAGCTCCTTGACCGCGACCTCACGGTCCAGCATCCGGTCCCAGGCCCGCCAGACGGTGCCCATGCCGCCCCGGCCGAGCCGCTCGCCGAGCTCGTACCGCCCGGCCAGCAGCCGCTCCGCGTCGGCCGCCTCCGGCCGGTCCTGCACACCCATCTGCGACCGCTCCCCCACACATTCCGCCTGCCGTCACCGTGACGAAGGACCTGGTGCAGACCACTGTTCGAACAAATCCCACGCACACATTAGGCGTACGTCGGCGCCCCCGGTAATCACGCCCACCCCCCGGACCGGCGGACCCGGATCCGCCCGGGCCGTCAGCCTGCGAACAGCACCACGGCGGCCATTCCCAGCGCGAGCAGCACAAACACGGCCCCCACCAG
The DNA here is from genome assembly GCF_003635085.1 of Streptomyces sp. 1114.5. Classification (NCBI taxonomy): domain Bacteria; kingdom Bacillati; phylum Actinomycetota; class Actinomycetes; order Kitasatosporales; family Streptomycetaceae; genus Streptomyces; species Streptomyces sp. 1114.5. The sequence goes on along the minus strand of NZ_RBXE01000001.1, from coordinate 2,061,454 downwards.
GAGCGGACCCAGCAATGAGGGAGGTATCCGCGGCGGTTTCGACCCGCCGCCCACGGATTCCCGCCGCCGCGGCACCAGCGGAGCCTCCGGCTTCAGCATCACCGCCCGGGCCACCCGCTCCTCGTCCACCGGCTCCGGCGCACCCGCCAGCAGCTCCGCCAGCTCCCGCCGTACGTCCTCCGCCGTCGGCCTGCGCGCCGGGTCGGGCTGCAGCAGCCGCTCGACCAGCGGCCCCAGCGGCCCGCAGACCGCCGAGTGCTCGCGCCGCCCGTCCCGTACGGCCGTCACCAGCTCCGGCACCCCGCCCTCCGGGTACGGCGAGCGGCCGGTGACCAGCCGGTGCAGCAGCACCCCGAGCGCCCAGCAGTCACCCGCCGGACCGCCGTCCAGCGGCCAGCGCTCCGCGACCGCGCCGACCAGGGTGGCCCGCACCTCGTACCGCCGCCGCCCGCCCGGCCCGCCGAGCTCCTCGGCCAGTGCCTCCTGGGCCACCCCGGCGAGCAGCCCGCCGAGCATCGCCGCGCCGTCCTCGCAGACCAGCACCGACTCGGCGGTCAGGTTGCCGTGGGTGAGCCCGGCCCCGTGCAGCGCCCGCAGCGCACCGGCCAGGTCCGCCGCCAACTCGGCCGCCCGGTACGGCGACAGCGGCCCGCCGACCAGCAGTTCGGCCGCCGTCCCCCCGGCCGGCCGCTCCTCGACCGTCCACAGCAGCTCGTCCTCGACGAAGGCCCCGACCCCGCGCAACAGCCGCGGGTGCCCGGTCGGGGCGGTCGAGCCGACCGCCGCCACCCGCCGCACCAGCCGGTCCGCCTGCGCGGCCGCCGCATCCTCCGGGTCCAGACCGGTGGTCAGCAGCCCGGGCAGCTCCAGGCCGCGCAGCAGAACCGATTCGCCGGTCCGCTCGTCCACCGCGTGCGCGCACAGCGGTTCAGGACGGTCCGTCAGCCGGTACCGCCCGGCCGCCAACTGCCCGGGGCCGCCTCGCATGCCAGTTCCTCTCGCTCACCGAGCAGCCTACTGAGCGGCTCCTTTACGCTCGGTCCCATGGAATGGACCGATCTGATCGACACCGCCTTCAGGGTGGCGGGCAACAACAACAAAGCCAACCAGGCCGAGGCCGTCCGCACCGTGGAGGCGGCCGTCATCGACGGCGAGGAGCCCGTCGCCTCCACCGCCGGGCGCCACCCCGACCACTTCCGCAAGGGGGTGCTCGTCCTGACCACCCATCGGCTGCTCTTCCTGAAGGACGGGAAGCCGCCGGTACCGGTTCCGCTCGCCGCCGTCACCGACGCCACCGTCGCCCGCTCAAAGCTCAACGGAGAGATCCTGACGGTCGTCGCCCTGACCGGCTCGCACCGCTTCGAGGACGTGGTCGAGGCCGACGACTTCGCCGAGCGGATACGGGAGTCCGCCCGCCTCGCCCGCACCGCACCGGCGGCCGCACCCACCGTCACCCTGGCGAAGCCCGCCCCAGGCGGCGAGCAACTCATCGACCAGCTCGAACGGTTGGCCGCCCTGCACACCTCCGGCGCCCTCACCCCAGACGAGTTCACCCGCGCCAAGCAACGCCTGATCGGCTGACTCGGCCCCTACGGCGCCGGCTGGAAACTGGCGAAGACGACGTCCCGGACCGGGGCCTGCGCCGCCCACTGCGCGTCCGGGACGATCCAGTAGATCGAGTAGCCGTACTTGGCCGGAGTCCCGGTCACGAAGCCCCGGTTGAGCGAGTGCATCTTGGGCGTGCCGTTGGTCCACTCCCAGTCGGCCGCGTTCGTCCACTGCCGGTAGGTGATCGCCGAGAGGTTCAGCCGCTGGTAGTTGCTGACCTGGCCGCGCAGGTCGGGCTCGGACTCCTGCCAGTCCGCCACGGCACTCGCACCCGGCGAGGTCGTCCACTCGATCCGCAACTGGCTGCCGTCGGCCGCGTTCTTGAAGATCCGCCGGTTCGACGTGGACTCGCCCGGCTGCAGCCCCTCCGGCAGGAACACCGAGAACCCGCTCGGGTCCTTGTACTCGTGGTACCCCGCCGGCACCGCAGCCCCCGGCGCAGGCTGCACCGGGGCGGGCGCCGGAGCAGCCGGCGTGCTCGCCGGCGGAACGGGAGCCGAAGGTACGGGAGCCGACGGAACGGGCGCCGGCGCACCGGCCTCCGCCCCCGGCGTCCCGGCAGCCGTGGCAGCCGGCGCAGGAGCCGCCGCACTCGGCGTGACCTCGGTAGCCGTCACCGCCGGCGACGTGGCCCCCGCACCGTGCGTCGACCCACCCGCCGGACCGCCACTCCCACTGCCCACGGCCTTGACCACCGCGACCACACCCGCGATCACCAGCAGCACCACGACCACGGTGGCAATGGCCAACCGCCGCCGACCGGTGCGCGGATCGGCCCCGGCGGCCTGCGTCGCACCCAGCGTCCACTCACTGGTCACCGGCCGGATCGGCTCGGGCGCCGGCTCGACGGCCTCGACAGCCGGCTCCTCGTCCCGGGCCCGACTCCCCACCCGGACCGTCCCCAGCAGCCCGCCCACGGCCCGCTTCCGGCCGTCCTCGGCCCGCTCCGGCTCCGCCTTCGCCGCAGGCTCCCCCGCCTCCGTCGAAGCCGCCTCAACCGAAGCTGCCTCCGTCGAAGCCGCCTTCGCCGACGCGGCAGCCACCGGCACCGCATGCTCGGTCGTCGACTCGGCCTTCGACGTGGCCTCCGCGACCACCCGCTTGAGCATCGACCGGGTCTGCGAGGCGTTCAGCCGCTCGGCCGGGTCCTTCGCCAGCAGCCCCTCGATCACCGGCAGCAGCGCCCCGGCGTTCACCGGCGCGGTCAGGTCCTCGGTCATCACCGCGGTCAGCGTGGCCAGTGCCGAGCCCCGGTCGTACGGCGGCCGGCCCTCGACCATCGCGTACAGCGTGCCGCCCAGCGACCACAGGTCGGCCGGCGGCCCGGGCTTCTGCCCGCGGGCCCGCTCGGGGGATATGTACGAGGGGGCGCCGACCAGCATGCCGGTGGAGGTGACCGAGGCGTCGCCCTCGACGCTGGCGATGCCGAAGTCGGTGAGCACCACCCGGCCGTCGTCGCCGATCAGCACATTGGACGGCTTGACGTCCCGGTGCAGGATGCCCAGCGCGTGCGCGGCGCTCAGCACGCCCAGCACGTCGAGCGCGATCTCGGCGGCCCGAGCGGGGGCGAGCGGCCCGTCCTCCCGGATGACGTCGGCCAGCGAGCGGGACTCGACCAGCTCCATCACGATCCACGGCCGGTCGTCCTCGTCGACCACGTCGAAGACGGTGACCGCCGAGTTGTGCCGGATCCGCGCCGTGGCCTTGGCCTCGCGCAGCGTCCGGGTGATCAGCCGGTGCTTCTCCTCCTCCTCGACGCTGGCGTTCATCCGCAGTTCCTTGACCGCGACGGTCCGGCCCAGCATCTCGTCCTCGGCGCGCCAGACGGTGCCCATGCCGCCGCGTCCGAGCACGCCGTTCAGGCGGTAGCGGCCGGCCAGGAGGCGGCCGGTGGAACCCTGCGCCTGGGTCATTCGGAACGTTCCCCCATGTGCTGCCGGCGGTGGTGGTGACGGCGCGTCGGCCCGGCCTCGGTCCCAACGCCCAAGCCTCCATCATCTCCTGTCCCGGGGGTCCTCGACCACCCACCCCCCGTCCCAAGCAGGGACGAACCGGAACGGGAGCGGCGCTCCGTGCCCGATCTGTGATCGAAAACTCGCCAAGATCCACCTAGTCACTGCTACCGTTCAGCAGCTCATCGTCTTTTCCGGGGGGACTCGACGCCCATGACCGCCTCCGCGCCGGGCACTGACGGCCCATCGGCCCGTCCGCAGGCCGCCCAGCACTACTCGGTCGCGCCGCTCCCCCTGTCACCCGAGGGCTACGTCGCCCCCGGCATGCCCGGCGCCCCCCTCACCGGCTACGACCCCGTCGACCCCACCCCCCGGGCCACTCCCCGCCGCCGCACCGCCCTGGCCGTCACCCTCGCCCTGCTCGCCATGCTGCTCAGCGGCCTGGCCTACGGCTACGCACCCCTGCGGGCCGCCGACAGCCTCGGCTGGCTGGCCATCGCCCCCGCCGGCCTGGTCGCCCTCCCCCTGGGCCGCCTCGGTGGCCGGAACCGACTGCTCCCCCCGCTCGGCGCCCTCCTCGCCGCCGGAGCCCTCCTCCTCGGCCAACTGATCGAACACCTCCGCCGGACACCCCCCGACAACACCCTGGCCACCTGGCGCGCCGACCTGCGCCCCCTCGACGCCGCCTTCTACGCCATCGCCCTCATCGGCGGCTTCCTCCTCACCCGCCGCACCGCCAACCGGGGCTGACCCACCCCCACCCCCGGCCGAAGCCCCCGAACAGCCCGAAGGCCCCCGCCGGAACTCCCGGCGGGGGCCTTCGAGACAACAGACTCAGCGGTGATCGAGCGCCGGGTTGACCGTCACCTCGACCCGCTGGAACTCCTTGAGCTCCGTGTACCCCGTGGTGGCCATCGCCCGCCGCAGCGCACCGAAGAGGTTCATGGTCCCGTCCGGAGTGTGCGACGGACCGGTCAGGATCTCCTCGGTGGTCCCGACCGTCCCGAGGTCCACCCGCTTGCCGCGCGGCAGCTCCTCGTGGACGGCCTCCATGCCCCAGTGGATCCCCTTGCCCGGAGCATCGGTCGCACGGGCCAGCGCCGCACCGATCATCACCGCGTCCGCGCCACAGGCGACCGCCTTCGGGATGTCACCGCTGAACCCGACGCCACCGTCCGCGATCACGTGCACGTAGCGGCCACCGGACTCGTCCATGTAGTCACGACGCGCAGCCGCCACATCGGCGACGGCGGTCGCCATCGGCACCTGGATGCCCAGCACGTTCCGGGTGGTGTGGGCGGCACCCCCACCGAAGCCCACCAGCACGCCGGCCGCGCCGGTCCGCATCAGGTGCAGCGCCGCGGTGTACGTGGCGCAGCCGCCGACGATGACCGGAACGTCCAGCTCGTAGATGAACTGCTTGAGGTTGAGCGGCTCGGCCGCGCTGGAGACGTGCTCGGCCGAGACGGTGGTGCCACGGATGACGAAGACGTCGACGCCGGCGTCCACCACGGCCTTGGAGAACTCGGCGGTGCGCTGCGGCGAGAGCGCGGCGGCGGTGACGACACCCGAGTCGCGGACCTCCTGGATCCGCTGCTTGATCAGCTCGGCGCGGATCGGCGCCGCGTAGATCTCCTGCAGCCGGCGGGTCGCGGTGGCCTCGTCGGTGATCGCGGCGATCTCGTCCAGCAGCGGCTGCGGGTCGTCGTAGCGGGTCCACAGGCCTTCCAGGTTCAGCACGCCCAGACCGCCGAGGCGGCCGATGGCGATGGCCTGCTGCGGCGAGACCACGCTGTCCATCGGGGCGGCCAGGAACGGCAGCTCGAAGCGGTAGGCGTCGATCTGCCAGGCGATCGAGACCTCCTTCGGGTCCCGGGTACGGCGGCTGGGGACGACGGCGATGTCGTCGAAGGCGTAAGCCCGGCGGCCGCGCTTGCCTCGCCCGATCTCGATCTCAGTCACTTCGAGCCCTTCTGCTGTGTTGCTCATGCCCGCCGGGTCACCCCGGCAGACCCCAGTATCCCGTACCGCCGCGCCTCCCGCCCCGACGCCCCAGCCGTCCCACGCCTCCCGCCCCACCGCCCCAACCCCCGAACATGCGGAAGGGCCCGCCGCAGCGGGCCCTTCCGTGGTCAGCCGGTCAGCGCGTCACCGCGCCGCCGCCTCAGCGCGCCGAGTAGTTCGGCGCCTCGACGGTCATCTGGATGTCGTGCGGGTGGCTCTCCTTGAGCCCCGCCGAGGTGATCCGGACGAAGCGCCCCTTGCTCTCCATCTCGGCGATGGTGCCGGCCCCGACGTAGCCCATGGTCTGGCGCAGGCCGCCGACCAGCTGGTGCAGCACGGCCGACAGCGGACCGCGGTACTGCACCTGGCCCTCGATGCCCTCCGGGACGAGCTTGTCGTCCGAGGCGACCTCGGCCTGGAAGTAGCGGTCCTTGGAGTACGAGCGGCCCTGCCCGCGGGACTGCATGGCGCCCAGCGACCCCATGCCGCGGTAGGACTTGAACTGCTTGCCGTTGATGAACAGCAGCTCGCCCGGGGACTCCTCGCAGCCGGCCAGCAGCGAGCCGAGCATCACGGTGTCGGCACCGGCGGCCAGCGCCTTGCCGATGTCGCCGGAGTACTGCAGGCCGCCGTCGCCGATGACCGGCACGCCGGCCGCCTGGCAGGCCTGCGCGGCCTCGTAGATGGCGGTGATCTGTGGGACGCCGATGCCGGCGACCACGCGGGTGGTGCAGATGGAGCCGGGGCCGACGCCGACCTTGACGCCGTCCACGCCGGCGTCGATCAGCGCCTGGGCGCCGTCGCGGGTGGCCACGTTGCCGCCGACCACGTCGACGCCGACGGCCGACTTGATCTTCGCGATCCAGGCCAGCGCGTTGTGGCTGTGGCCGTGCGAGGTGTCCACGACGAGGAAGTCCACGCCGGCCTCGACCAGGGCCTGGGCCCGGTCGAACGCCTCCGCGCTGGCGCCGACGGCGGCGCCGACCAGCAGCCGGCCCTCGGCGTCCTTGGCGGCGTTCGGGTACTGCTCGGCCTTGACGAAGTCCTTGACGGTGATCAGGCCCTTGATCCGGCCCTCGTCGTCGACCAGCGGCAGCTTCTCGATCTTGTGGCGGCGCAGCAGCGCCATCGCGTCCACGCCGGAGATGCCGACCTTGCCGGTGATCAGCGGCATCGGGGTCATGATCTCGCGGACCTGGCGGCTGCGGTCCGACTCGAAGGCCATGTCACGGTTGGTGACGATGCCGAGCAGCTTGCCCGCCTCGTCGGCGATCGGCACACCGGAGATGCGGAACTTGGCGCACAGCGCGTCGGCCTCGGCCAGCGTGGTGTCCGGGCCGACGGTGATCGGGTCGGTGACCATGCCGGACTCGGAGCGCTTCACCAGGTCGACCTGGTTGGCCTGGTCCTCGACCGACAGGTTGCGGTGGAGCACGCCGACGCCGCCCTGGCGCGCCATCGCGATCGCCATCCGCGACTCGGTGACCTTGTCCATCGCCGCGGAGAGCAGCGGGATGTTGACGCGGACGTTCCGGGAGACCCGCGAGGAGGTGTCGACCTCGTTCGGCAGCACCTCGGAGGCCCCGGGCAGCAGCAGGACGTCATCGAACGTGAGCCCGAGCATGGCGAACTTCTCGGGTACGCCTGCGGCGTTGTAAGACATTTGGGGGGTACCTTCCGTGGCCGGCCTTATCCGCTCACGCCCTGAGGGTGGGGGCGCATTCATCGCTCACTCGCGCAGACCGCCGAAAGCCGGGTGCAATAGGAGGATCCTCCAAGGGGACCCAGCGCGCACCCGTGAAACTTTGGCAACCCGCCCAGGCGCCGATACCCCATGGTACTGGCACCGCGAATGTGTCCTCGTGTGCCCTTGACAACATCCCCGCCCCGCCGCTCATTCCGCTGGTCGGCGGCCCGCCGCCGAGCCGAGGTCAGGGCGCGGGACGTCTCAGGAGGACTCCTCGGCCAGCGCCCGCAGCCGACTGAGCGCCCGGTGCTGGGCCACCCGCACGGCACCCGGCGACATCCCGAGCACCTCGCCGGTCTCCTCCGCCGACAGCCCGGCCGCCACCCGGAGCAGCACCAGCTCGCGCTGACGAGCCGGCAGGTTGGAGAGCAGTTCCTTCGCCCAGGCCGCGTCGCTGCTCAGCAGCGCCTGCTCCTCCGGGCCGAGCGCCTCGTCCGGCACCTCGGGCAGGTCGTCCTGCGGGACGACCGTCGAGCCGGGCCCGCGCATCGCGGCCCGCTGCAGGTCGGCGATCTTGTGCGCGGCGATGCCGTACACGAAGGCCTCGAACGGCCGCCCCTGGTCCTTGTACCGGGGCAGCGCGCAGAGCACCGCGACGCAGACCTCCTGTGCGACGTCGTCCACGTGGTGCCGGGCGCCACCGGGCAGCCGGGCCAGCTTGGCGCGGCAGTACCGCAGCGCCAGCGGATGGACGTACGCGAGCAGGGCATCGATCGCCGGGCCCTCACCCCGCACCGCGGCCGCCACCAGCTCACCCACCAGGGGCGAGCCGCCCGTGCCGAGCACCGGCGGACGACCGGAACCGAGCACCGGCGGACGGCCCGGGCCCGCCACGGCGCCGTCCGGATCGGCGTACGAAGAATCGGCGTACGACGGATCGTGGCCCGGGCCGGAGGGCTCGGCCTCCACCGGGTCCGCCTGGCCGGCCGCACCGGCGACGTCGTCGCGCATCGGTCCATGGTGCCTGGTCGAGCGGGAAAACGCGGCACCGCGTCCGGAGTTGTGCACCGGAACGTTATGCGCTGCCGCACCGTAGGGCGTGCCGCGCACCACCGGCCCCTCCTGCACCGTGCCGCCTCCCGCCCCGCCGTCGGTGGTCCCGTCCTTCGCGCCGTCCGCCGAGTGTCCTGCGGCTGCGTGATTCGCCGCAGTGCCTGTCCGCTGGTCCCCGAGGTGCTCCACTCCTCCATGGTGCAACCTCGGGACCGTAACGTCACACGCCTGTGCGGCCCCTGCTCCGGGAATCACCCACGGCGCGCCGCATCCTGCGGCGCCGCCGGTGGTCAGCGGACCAGGCCCCAGCGGAAGCCCAGCGCCACCGCGTGCGCGCGGTCCGAGGCTCCGAGCTTCTTGAACAGCCGTCGGGCGTGGGTCTTGACGGTGTCCTCGGAGAGGAACAGCTCGCGCCCGATCTCGGCGTTGCTGCGCCCGTGGCTCATGCCCTCCAGGACCTGGATCTCACGTGCCGTCAGGGTCGGCGCCGCGCCCATGTCGGGGCTGCGCAGCCGGCGCGGGGCGAGCCGCCAGGTCGGGTCGGCGAGGGCCTGGGTGACGGTGGCCCGCAGTTCGGCGCGCGAGGCGTCCTTGTGCAGGTACCCGCGGGCGCCCGCGGCCACCGCGAGCGCGACCCCGTCGAGGTCCTCGGCGACGGTGAGCATGATGATCCGCGCGCCCGGGTCGGCGGACAGCAGCCGCCGGACCGTCTCGACCCCGCCGAGGCCGGGCATCCGGACGTCCATCAGAACGAGATCGGAGCGGTCGGCCACCCAGCGGCGGAGGACCTCCTCCCCGTTCGTCGCGGTGGTGACCCGGTCCACACCGGGTACGGTCGCGACGGCGCGGCGAAGCGCCTCGCGGGCGAGCGGGGAATCGTCGCAAACGAGAACGGAAGTCATGACCGTCGTCCTCCGCAGCTGATCCGCGTCACGTTGAGCCTCCTGGCTGGTACGAACCTCTCCGACACGGCCGATCGGCGACAGACTCCGTGCTGATCGCCCCAACTTGCCCGCGATCGTTCCCGACGTCCGGCGCCCGCTAACCGCCTCCGCACTTCCAACGACCGTCACTCGAATGAGTTACGGCCTTCAGGGCCATCTCCACCACTGTACGTGGCCAACTCATTACCGATCAGCCGCATCGCGGTGCACACGCCGCACTTTTCCGCAGCTCGCGCGCGGTCGGCGTACGACCCGCACATCGATTCGGTGCGTCGCGCGCCCGTCGGCCACCCGATTGCCACGTCCACGCCCGCCGAACCCCTTGCCCACTTTGCCCGTTTTTATAGCTTTCGTATGGTCATTGACTGTTGTGCCAGTGTGTGGGTGACTTGTCCATGGAGTTGCCTTAAGTCATATTTCCAGGTGTCCACACCAGTGCATCGAAGCCCCGCCGTGCCGCTCGGCAGCAGCCCGCCGAACGCCCGGCCGGCGGCCGACAGCCTCTGAAGGGAATGAGCCATGGCAGATTTCTCCCGCCTCCCCGGTCCCAACGCGGACCTCTGGGACTGGCAGCTCTCCGCAGCCTGCCGTGGCGTGGACAGCTCGCTCTTCTTCCACCCCGAGGGCGAGCGCGGGGCCGCGCGCAGTTCGCGCGAGGCCAGCGCCAAGGAGGTCTGCATGCGCTGCCCGGTGATCGCCGAGTGCGCGGCGCACGCGCTGGCGGTCCGCGAGCCGTACGGGGTCTGGGGCGGGATGACCGAGGACGAGCGCGAGGAGATGCTGGGGCGCTCGCGGCACCGGCTGGTGGAGGTCCCACTGACCCCGCCGGCCGTCGCGCAGCACTAGACCCGCCTCCACGGTGCGCCGTGAAGAAACGTTTCTTCGCGGCGCCTCAGCCTGCGCACGGCCGATAGGGGCTCTGCGGGAGTTCCGTCACCCGCCGTCAGCGGGCCGCCGCCGCCCCCGCCAGCCGCTCCAGCATCAGTGCCACGGCCGGCACCTCGGCCAGGTCCGGCAGGGTCAGCGCGACCACCTGGCGCACCGCCGGCGCCCCGGAGGCCGTCCGCACCGGCACCGTCGACACGCCGTCAGGGCGCACCGACTGCAGCGCCAGCCTGGGCAGCACCGCCACCCCAAGCCCGGCCGCCACCAGGCCGACCACCGCGGGGTAGTCGTCCGTCGCGAAGTCGATCCGGGGCTCGAAGCCCGCCCCCGCGCACAGTTCCACCAGGTGTCCCCGGCACTGCGGGCAGCCGGCGATCCACTGCTCCCCCGCCAGCTCGGCCAGCCCCACCGGGCCGCCCCGCCCGGCCAGCGGGTGGGCGGCGGGCAGCAGGCCCACCAGCGGGTCGTCCAGCAGCGGGGTGACCACCAGATCGGACCAGTCGGTGCCGGCGGTCAGCTGCTGGGCCTCCAGGTTGGCCTCGGCCCGCGCCTCGCGCGGCGTTCCGTGGGCGGGGGCCGGGAGGGCGGCGGCACCGTCGGACTGCGGGTAGCGGAAGGCCAGCGCGATCTCGCACTCGCCGCCGCGCAGCATCGCCAGCGACTCCGGCGGCTCCGCCTCGACCAGCGACACGCGCACCCCCGGATGGCCGTCCCGCAGCCGGGCGACCGCGGGCGGCACCAGGGTGGAGCTCGCGGTCGGGAAGGAGACCAGTCGGACCCGGCCGGCCCGCAGCCCGGCGATCGCGGCCACCTCCTCCTCGGCGGCGGAGAGCCCGGCCAGGATCCCGGTGGCATGCTTGAGCAGCACCCGCCCGGCCTCGCTGAGCTGCATCCCCCGGCCCGAACGGACCACCAGCGGGGTGTCCACCGACTTCTCCAGGGCCTTCATCTGCTGGCTGATGGCGGGCTGGGTACACCCCAGCTCACGGGCGGCGGCGGAGAAGGAGCCGGTGCGGGCGACGGCACGCAGGACGCGCAGATGGCGGGCCTCGATCATGCCTCAGTTATAAGGCAATCTTTCGATAATGCAAAATTCTACTGATAATTGAAGCCTGAACGCCCACCCCGGGGCATTCATGAGGCAGCGGACGACTGAACAGCCGGAGGCCCGGCCGCGCCCACGAGGGGTGCGGCCGGGCCTCCGGTCAGTGGTTCGGGCCTCAGTGCGAGTGGCCGTGGCCGCCGTGCGAGTGGCCGTGACCGTTGTCGGCCTCGTCCTCCTTCTTCTCCACCACGAGGGTCTCGGTGGTGAGCAGCAGGGAGGCGATCGAGGCGGCGTTCTCCAGGGCGGAGCGGGTGACCTTGACCGGGTCGATGACGCCGGCCTTCACCAGGTCGCCGTACTCGCCGGTGGCGGCGTTGTAACCCTGGCCGGCCTCCAGCTCGGAGACCTTGGAGGTGATGACGTAGCCCTCCAGGCCGGCGTTCTGGGCGATCCAGCGCAGCGGCTCGTGCAGCGCCTTGCGGACGACCGCGACACCGGTCGCCTCGTCGCCCGACAGGCCCAGGCCGCCGTCCAGCACCTTGGCGGCGTGGACCAGGGAGGCGCCACCGCCGGCGACGATGCCCTCCTCGACCGCGGCGCGGGTCGCCGAGATGGCGTCCTCCAGGCGGTGCTTGCGCTCCTTCAGCTCCACCTCGGTGGCGGCGCCGACCTTGATGACGCAGACGCCGCCGGCCAGCTTGGCCAGGCGCTCCTGCAGCTTCTCGCGGTCCCAGTCGGAGTCGGTCGCGGCGATCTCGCCCTTGATCTGGGCGACGCGGCCGGCCACGGCCTCGGCGTCACCGGCGCCGTCGACGACGGTGGTCTCGTCCTTGGTGATGGTCACGCGGCGGGCGGTGCCCAGCACGTCCAGGCCGACCTGGTCGAGCTTGAGGCCGACCTCCTCGGAGATGACCGTGCCGCCGGTCAGGGTGGCCAGGTCGCCGAGGATCGCCTTGCGGCGGTCGCCGAAGCCCGGGGCCTTGACGGCGACGGCGTTGAAGGTGCCGCGGATCTTGTTCACGACCAGGGTCGACAGCGCCTCGCCGTCGACGTCCTCGGCGATGATCAGCAGCGGCTTGGAGGCACCGCCCTGCAGGATCTTCTCCAGCAGCGGCAGCAGCTCCTGGATGGAGGAGATCTTGCCCTGGTTGATCAGGATGTACGGGTCCTCCAGGACCGCCTCCTGACGCTCCGCGTCGGTGACGAAGTACGGCGACAGGTAGCCCTTGTCGAACTGCATGCCCTCGGTGAAGTCCAGCTCCACGCCGAAGGTGTTCGACTCCTCGACGGTGATGACACCGTCCTTGCCGACCTTGTCGATCGCCTCGGCGATCAGCTCGCCGACCTGGGTGTCCTGCGCGGAGAGGGACGCGACGGCGGCGACGTCGTCCTTGCCCTCGATCTCGCGGGCGACGGACAGCAGGTGCTCGGAGACGGCGGCGACGGCCTTGTCGATGCCCTTCTTCAGGGCGGCCGGGCCGGCGCCGGCGGCGACGTTGCGCAGACCCTCGTTGACCAGGGCCTGGGCCAGCACGGTGGCGGTGGTGGTGCCGTCACCCGCGACGTCGTTGGTCTTGGTGGCGACCTCCTTGACGAGCTGCGCGCCAAGGTTCTCGTACGGGTCGTCCAGCTCGACCTCACGGGCGATGGTGACACCGTCGTTGGTGATGGTCGGGGCGCCGAACTTCTTGTCGATCACGACGTTGCGGCCCTTGGGGCCGATGGTCACCTTGACGGTGTCGGCCAGCTTGTTGACACCGCGCTCCAGCGAGCGGCGGGCGTCCTCGTCGAACTGCAGGATCTTCGCCATGTTCCCTATTCCCTCGGGGATGCGGTCGGCCCACCGGCCGCCGAACTACGTGAACCAACAACCACGCCCCGGGCCCCTGTCACTTGGGACACGGATCCGGGGCGGGTCGGAACGACTTACTTCTCGATGATCGCGAGAACGTCGCGGGCCGAGAGGACCAGGTACTCCTCGCCCTGGTACTTCACCTCGGTGCCGCCGTACTTCGAGTACAGGACGATGTCACCGACGGCGACGTCGAGCGGCAGACGCTGGCCGTCCTCGAAGCGGCCCGGGCCGACGGCCAGGACGACGCCCTCCTGGGGCTTCTCCTTGGCGGTGTCCGGGATAACCAGGCCGGAGGCCGTGGTGGTCTCGGCGTCGAGCGGCTGGACCACGATGCGGTCCTCGAGCGGCTTGATGGCAACCTTGCTGCTGGTGGTCACGTCCGAGCTCCCCTTCGGAGATTACGGGGCTTTCTAACGGGTAGGTGGCGAACCTGCGGGCCTGCCGTCGCGGGGGTCAGACACGCGTCTTCGCGTTAGCACTCCCCCAGTGGGGAGTGCCAAGGACGACCATAGGCCGGTGTTAGCACTCCGTCAACCAGAGTGCCAACGGCGCGCCCGGGGAACCCGGGCTACGGACGAGTAGCCGTACTCATGTGCGGCCCTCCTCGGGCATCCTCCGGCGCCGACCCGACCGGCCGCCCGCCGACACCGCTTCGACTTCCGACCGGTCAGAATGACCTCGTGGACACCGAGAACCTCCAGCCCCTGCTCACCCCCGAGGGCCAGTCCCTGCTCGCCGAACTGCGCGAGTTCGCGCCCGAGGAGGAGCTGGCGCTGGCGACCCGGCTGCGACGGGAGCACCCGGCGGAGCTGGTCTCGGCGGCCTTCGGGCAGGCCCGACTCCGGCAGCGGGCGCGGGCGAAGTTCGGGACGGACGCCGACCTGATGTACTTCACGCCCAACGGGGTCGAGCAGTCCACCCGGCGCAGCGTGGCCGAATGGCGGGCCCGGCGCTTCGCCGAGCTGGGCGTACGGCGGCTGGCGGACCTCTGCTGCGGCATCGGCGGGGACGTGCTGGCGCTGGCCCGGGCCGGGATCCAGGTGCTGGCCGTCGACAAGGACCCGGCGGCCTGCGCCGCCACCGCCGCGAACGCCGCCGCGCTGGGCCTGGCCCACCTGGTCGAGGTGGTCTGCGAGGACGTCGCCGAGGTGGACGTCACCGGCTACGACGCGGTGTTCACCGACCCGGCCCGGCGCACCTCGCGCGGCCGGGTCTTCGACCCGGAGGCGTACGCGCCGCCGCTCTCCTGGGCGATCGAGGCGGGCCGCCGGACCCCGATCGGGGCGCTGAAGGTCGCACCGGGCATCCCGCACGAGGCCGTCCCGGAGGACGCCGAGGCCGAGTGGGTCTCCGACCACGGCGACGTCAAGGAGGCGGTGCTCTGGTTCGGCACCGGGGCCTCCCGCCCGCACCGCGCCACCCTGCTGCCGCAGGGCGCCAGCCTGACCGGCGGCGACCTTCCCGACCCGCCGGCCGGCCCGGTCGGGCGCTACCTGTACGAACCGGACGGCGCGGTGATCCGGGCCCACCTGGTCGCCGAGGTGGCCGAGCAGGTCGGCGGCCGGCTGATCGACCCGAAGATCGCCTACCTGACCGCGGACGAGCTGGTCGCCACCCCGTACGCGCACGCCTTCGAGCTGACCGACGTACTGCCGTTCAACATCAAGAAGCTGAAGGCCCTGCTGCGCGAGCGCGCGGTCGGCACGGTGGTGATCAAGAAGCGCGGGATGGCGATCACCCCGGAGGAGCTGCGCCGTCAGCTGAAGCCCTCCGGGCCGAACACCGTCACGGTGATCCTCAGCCGCACCGACCACGGCCCGCTGATGATGCTGGGGCAGCCGGTCCCGTCCTGAGGCAGTCACGAGGCAGGAAGTTACGAGGCCGGCGCCTGGATGTAGTCCTCCAGCCGGGCCACCGAGAAGCCCTGCTCCTGGATCCGGGCCAGCAGGTCGCCGAACATCTGGGTCATCGTGGCGCCCTTGAGCTCCTTGGGGCCGCGGAAGTGCGCCAGGATGATGTCGCCGGGCTTCAGCTTCTTGTCCGCGGCCTGGTACTGCATGTCGTGGATCTGCATCGACTCGCGCCACAGCACGATCGCGCGCGGACCGCACTGCTGCACCGAGGTGTTGAGCGTCGGGGTGTTGGCGCCGTCGCCGAACGGCGGGCGGAACAGCAGCGGGGCGGTGCCGTACTGCTGGGTGAGCGCGGCCTGGTCGTCGCAGACCTCGGACTTCTGCTTGTCCGCCGGCAGCTTGCTCATCACCGGGTGGTCCACGGTGTGGTTCTGGATGTGGTTGCCCAGCGCCTGGAGCGGCTTGAAGTAGCCGTAGTCGTTCTTGACGATGTCCTTCGTCAGGAACATCGAGATCGGCACCTTGAGATCGGTCAGCA
The DNA here is from genome assembly GCF_003635085.1 of Streptomyces sp. 1114.5. NCBI lineage: Bacteria > Bacillati > Actinomycetota > Actinomycetes > Kitasatosporales > Streptomycetaceae > Streptomyces > Streptomyces sp. 1114.5. The sequence continues at coordinate 2,046,030 of NZ_RBXE01000001.1, read as the reverse complement.
TCTCGACGAACTTCGGGTCCTTCTCGGCGCCGTCGTCGATGGTGATGAAGACCACCTTGTCGGACGTCTTCACCTCGCTGAACACCGGTACCGGGCCGGTCCGTTCGAGCTTGATCGGCTTGTCCGCGGGCGGCGCCGGGGCGGGGGCGAGCGGGGTGAGGCTCCACTTCGCCCAGGCCGCCGCGCCGGCGCCCGCCGGGGCGGGGGCACCGGGGATGGCGGCCGCGGCGGTCGGGGCGGCCCCGGCCGGCTGGGGCGCGCTCGGCGCCGTCGTCGTGGCGGCCGGGGCGGCGCTGCCGCCGCCGTTGTCGCCGCACGCGGTGGCGAAGGCCAGCAGCGCCAGCGCCCCGACCGCGTACGTCCTGGTCCTGCTCCGCCCGTTCCTGCTCACCGCACCGCGCTCCCGGTTCCCGTCCAGCCTTCTCTCCGCCATGCACGTTAGCGGCCGGGGCGGCGGTTCCCGATCACCGTCTACTCGACGTGCTCGCTGGTGAAGGACCAGCGGTGCACCGGGCGGCCGAGCAGTTCGGCCGGCGGGTCGGGGAGCGGCACCGGCTCGCCGCTCCACCAGGTGATCAGCAGCACCCTCTCGCCCGGGGCGGAGAACAGTTCGAGGCGTTCCAGCCCGGCCGCGCCGCGCACCGTCGGCAGCGCCGACTCCCTTGCCCAGTCGGCGAGTTCGGCCGCCCGGCCGTCCGCCGCCCGGGCCTCCCACATCGCGGCGACGGTCATCCGGCGCCACCGCCGAGGGCGTCGTACGCCTGGCCGTGGAGGTGGGTGTGGGGCACGTGGACGTCCGTCACCGGCAGCGAGGAGTCGGCGGACAGGTCGAAGGCGGAGGGCGCGCGGTCGCGCCAGACCATCTCGGCGCCCAGGGCCGCGACCATCGCACCGTTGTCGGTGCACAGGCCCGGCCGGGGCACCCGCAGCCGGATGCCGGCCCGGTCGCAGCGCTGCTGGGCCATCTCGCGCAGCCGCGAGTTGGCCGCGACGCCGCCGCCGATCATCAGGTGGTCGACTCCGTTGTCCTTGCACGCCTTGACGGCCTTGCGGGTGAGCACGTCGGTGACCGCCTCCTGGAAGGACGCCGCCACGTCGGCGATCGGCACCTCCTCGCCGGCCCGGCGCTTGGCCTCCACCCAGCGGGCGACGGCGGTCTTCAGGCCGGAGAAGGAGAAGTCGTACTCCGGGTCGTTCTTGCCGGTCAGGCCGCGCGGGAAGGCGATCGCCTTCGGGTCGCCCTCGCGGGCCTTGCGGTCGACCACCGGGCCGCCGGGGAAGCCCAGGCCGAGCACCCGGGCGACCTTGTCGAAGGCCTCGCCGGCCGCGTCGTCGATGGTCGCGCCGAGCGGGCGGACGTCGGTGGTGATGTCCTCGCTGAGCAGCAGCGAGGAGTGCCCGCCGGAGACCAGCAGGGCCATCGTCGGCGAGGGCAGCCGGCCGTGCTCCAGCTGGTCGACGCAGATGTGCGAGGCGAGGTGGTTGACCCCGTACAGCGGCTTGTCCAGCGCCCAGGCGTACGCCTTCGCGGCGCTGACGCCGACCAGCAGCGCGCCGGCCAGGCCGGGGCCGGCGGTGACGGCGATGCCGTCCAGGTCGCTCGCCTTGATCCCGGCGGTCTCCAGGGCGCGCTCGATGGTGGGGACCATCGCCTCCAGGTGCGCGCGGCTGGCGATCTCCGGGACGACGCCGCCGAAGCGGGCGTGGTCGTTGACGCTGGACGCGACCGCGTCGGCCAGCAGCGTGGTGCCGCGCACGATGCCGACGCCGGTCTCGTCGCAGGAGGTCTCGATGCCGAGGACGAGCGGTTCGTCAGCCATGGTGGGTGTCCTCAATGTCCTTCGGGTCAGTGCGGTCAGTGCCGGGGTGGTCGAGGCGCATCACCAGCGCGTCGACGTTGGCGGGCTGGTAGTAGCCGCGCCGGATGCCCACCGGTTCGAAGCCGTGGCGCTCGTACAGCCGCTGGGCGCGCAGGTTGTCCACCCGCACCTCCAGCAGCAGTTCGGCGCAGCCGCGCCGGGCGGACTCCCGGATCAGGTCGGTGAGCAGCGCCGTGCCGAGGCCGCCGCCCTGGTGGCGGTCGTCGACGGCGATGGTCTGGACGTCGCCCTCGCCGGCGACCGCCATCAGTCCGGCGTAGCCGACGATCGCGCCGTCCGCGGCGGTGGCGACGGTGTAGTGGCGGGTGCCGCCGGGGTGGGCCTCGGCCAACTCGGACCAGAACATCCCGGTGGACCAGGCGTCCTCGGGGAAGAGCCGCAGTTCCAGTTCCATCACCGGCGCGATGTCCCACCAGCGCATCGGGCGCAGGGTGGTGCCGTGGTTCACGCCGGGAGCACCGCCTTGTAGCCGGCCGGGACCTGGGCGTCGGGGCGGCGCAGGTACAGCGGGACGTTCGGCAGCAGCTCGCACCCGGCGGCCAGCTCGGCGGCGGCGAAGCCGGCCAGGGCGCCGGCCGACACGTGCTCGGGGCCGTGCGCGCCCGGGAAGGCGTCGGGGTAGAGCAGCGCGCCGGCGCCGACGGAACGCCTCTGCGGGGTCAGCTCGGCCGGGCGGTCCACGCCCGGGCCCTCGGTGCGGCGGCCCTCGGCGTCGTACGAGGCCCAGTAGACCTCCTTGCGGCGCGCGTCGGTGGCGACGGTGAACGGCTGCCCGGCCAGGCCCTCGGCGCGGGCCTGGAAGGCGATCGCGTCCAGGGTGCAGACGCCGTACACCGGCAGCCCGAGGGCGTGCCCGAGCGCGGCGGCGGTCACCAGGCCGACCCGCAGGCCGGTGTACGGGCCCGGGCCGACGCCGACCGCGATCCCGGTCAGCCGGTGCTTGTCCACCCCGGCCGTCCGCAGGACCCCGTCGATCGCGGGCAGCAGCAGTTCGCCGTGGCGCCGGGCGTCGACCTGGTGGGTCTCGGCCAGGACGGCGGTGCCGTCGTGGACGGCGGCGGTAACGGCGGGGGTAGCGGTGTCGAACGCGAGCAGCAGCACGGGTCAAGGTTAGACCGACGTTGGGCCGACCGGCCGATCGGCAGGGCGTACCACCCGGGAACACACATCCGAGGCACTGCGAGCCGGACGGACGGACCTGGCACGATAGGCCGGTACGAAAAGGGACGGCGGCGGGAGCAGCACGTGGCGAAGATGGGTCCTGGAGTTGTGGTCACGGGGCTGACCCTGGGGGCCCTGGCGGTGGTGAGCCTGCTGGCCTTCCAGGCCAACGGCGCCCAGGACCGGGCGGGCGGTGCCAAGCCCACCGTCACCACCACGGCGACCGGCACGGCCACCGCCGCGGCGCCGAGCGCCACGCCGACCCCGGTCGCGCCGCCGCTGCCGGCCACCTCGGGCACCGGCACCCGGGTCGTCTACTCGATCGGCAGCCACTACGTCTGGCTGGTCGACCCGAAGAAGAGCCCGCAGGTCGCGGCCGCGTTCCAGGTCGTCCCGGGCTCGGTCGAGCCCACCCCGGGCAGCTACGCCGTGTACAGCCGCACCCCGACCGGCACCGGCGCGGACGGCCGCCAGATCGAGCACGTGGTGCGCTTCGCCCAGCAGAACGGCGTGGTGTTCGGCTTCGGCGCGGCCGTGGACGGCGCGATGCCGACCGCCGACCCGAAGGCCAAGACCGGCGGCATCCGCAGCGGCCGCGCCGAGGGCCAGCTGCTCTGGGACTTCGCGCCGAAGGACACCAAGGTGGTCGTGGTCGCCTGAGCCACGTCCTGGGGCCCGGGGCTCGGGGCTTCGGCTTTCGGGGCGGCTCAGGCGGCCCGGGGCGTCTCCGTCCCGGGCTCCTCGGCCTGCCCGGGCTTCGGCTCGGGCGGGGTGGACACCGCCTCGGCGGCCGCGCAGGCGGCCAGCAGCGCCCGCATCGGCTCCCCCGCAGCGCGGGGGGCGGACTCTCCGGCCCCGGCGTCGCGAACGGCGCGCTCCGGGGCGGGGGTGGTGCTCGACATGGCGCCTCCCTAGTTAGGCAGACCTAACCGCAGCACCCATCCCACCACGCGCGGCAGCCCGCCCGCAACATCTTGCCGACAGCCTGTCGGGAAGTCGAGACGCCCCGTGGGCCGACAGGCCCTACGCCAGCTCCGCCAGCTCCACGCCCGCCCAGCGCGGGCCGATGCCGGTCAGCAGCACCCGGCGCGGGTCGTGGTCGTCCCCGGCGGCGGTGTCGCCCAGGGCGCGCTCGATCCGGACCTCCAGCCGGTCCTCGGACAGCCGCTCGACCTTGCCCTCGCCCCACTCGACGACGATCACCGACTCCGGCAGCGAGACGTCCAGGTCGAGGTCCTCCATCTCGTCCAGGTCCCCGCCCAGCCGGTACGCGTCCACGTGCACCAGCGACGGGCCGCCGACCAGCGAGGGATGCACCCGGGCGATCACGAAGGTCGGCGAGGTCACCGCCCCGCGGACCTGCAGCCCCTCCCCAGGCCCCGGGTCAGCGTGGTCTTCCCCGCCCCCAGCTCGCCGGAGAGCAGCACCAGGTCCCCCGGCCGCAGCAGAGCGGCCAGCTCCCGGCCGAGCCGGCCCATCCGCTCCGGGGTGGGGACGGTGAGAGTGGCGTGCGAGCCCATGCGCGTGTCTTGCCCTTCGGTCCGTACCGGCGCGCCGACCACCGGCCGCCACCGCTACCGTGCCACATCGCCGCCCCCGGATGCGCCGGGCGGCAACTCCTCGCGAGAACCTGCGAGAACCGGGCGCGCGTCAGGGGGCGTCAGACGGGCTCGGGGGCCGCGTCGGCGGCCTGCTCCCGGGCCAGGTCGAGGACGGCCGCGGGCAGCGGCGCAGCCCCGGCGACCTCGGCGGCCCGGCACAGCAGCCGCGCCAGCTCGCGGTCGACCAGCTCCGGCCGCTCCAGCATCACCAGGTGCCCGGCGCCCTCGGCCAGGACCAGCTCCGCCCCCGGCAGCCGCTCGGCCATCGCCTCGCTGTGCGCCGAAGGCGTCAGCAGGTCCTTCGTCCCGGCCAGCACCAGGGCCGGCAGACCGCGCAGGGCGGCCAGCGCCTCGTACTTCTCGTGCACGCCGAACACCGGGTAGAACTCGGCCACCACGTCGATCGGGGTGCCGTCCAGCAGCTGCTCGGCGAAGCGCACCACACCGGGGTCGACCTCCCGGCTCCCGAAGGAGAACCTGCGGTAGAAGACCGAGGTCACGTCCGAGCCCAGCCGCCTGGTCGCCTCCACCAGGTCCACCTGGCGGCCCAGCAGCTTCACCACCCCGGGCGCGACCTTCTTGAACAGCTTCGCGCCGGCCTTCGGCAGGCCGAGGTTCACGTCGTTCCAGCCGCCCGCGAGCGTGCCGACCAGGGCGACCCCGGCGACCCTCTCCCGGAACAGCTCCGGGTGCTGGTCGGCCAGCGCCATCACCGTCATGCCGCCCATCGAATGGCCCACCAGCACCAGCGGCCCGGTCGGCGCCACGGCGTCGATCACCGCCTTGAGGTCACCGCCCAGCTGGTCGATGCCGGCCGGCTCGCCCGCCAGGTACGAACGGGAGCGCTCGGAACGGCCGTGGCTGCGCTGGTCCCAGAAGACCAGCCGCATGCCCTCGCGCAGCGCGGCCCGCTGGAAGTGCCAGCTGTCCTGGCTGAGGCAGTAGCCGTGGCAGAAAACGACGGTCAACGGCTCGGGGCTGCTACTCGCCCACTCGCCTCCGGGGCGGGTACTGCTGCCGTCCGGCGCATCCCAGCCGGTGCCGTCCAGTTCGACGTACAGCTCCGTGCCGTCCGGTGCGGCCACCGTCCTCGGGAGCCCGCGCAGCGAGCCGTACGGGGCGCCGGCGTCCAGCTCGGCCCGGGCCCGGCGGCGCATCGCCCGGCCGACCGTCAGCCGTTCGATCGCCACCCCGGCGGCCGCCCCGGCCGCCAGCACGCCGACCGAGATTCCGATCACACCCGCCCGGCTCACCCCGGAGGCGGCGCCGGCCGCCTTGGCCACCGCCGCGACCGCGCCGTCCCCGACCGGTGCCTCCGTCATGCCGACGCACCCTCGAAGTGGCTGCCGCCCAGGTAACGGCGGGGCACCCGGGCACCGATCCGGGTGACGATCTCGTACGAGATGGTGCCGCAGGCGCGGGCCCAGTCCTCGGCGGTCGGCTCGCCGCGCTCGCCGTTGCCGAACAGCAGCGCCTCGTCGCCGATCCCGGGGGTGTCGCCGCCCAGGTCCACCACGAACTGGTCCATCGCCACCCGGCCGGCCACCGTGCGCCACTTGCCGCCGATCTGCACCGGGCCGGTGCCGCTGCCGTGCCGGGGGATGCCGTCGCCGTAGCCGACCGGGACCAGGCCCAGCGTGGTCGGGCCAGGCGTCGTGTAGTGGTGGCCGTAGCTGACCCCGTGCCCGCCGGGGACCTCCTTGACCAGCGCCAGCCGCGCGGTCAGCGACATCACCGGGCGCAGCCCGAAGTCGGCCGGCGAGCCCACCTCGGGCACGGGCGACAGCCCGTACGCGGCGAGGCCGGTGCGGACCAGGTCGAAGTGTGACTGGGGCAGCAGCAGGGTGGCCGGCGAGTTCGCCAGGTGCCGCAGTTCGGGGCGCAGCCCGGCGGCCTCGGCCGTGGCCAGGGCGGCGTGGAAGGAGTCCAGCTGGGCCTGGATCGACGGGTGGCCGGGCTCGTCGGCGGCCGCGAAGTGCGACCAGACGCCGACCACCGTGAGCAGGCCCTCGGCCTCGGCGCGGCGGGCGGCGGCGACCAGCTGCGGCCAGTCGTGCGGCTGGCAGCCGTTGCGGCCGAGGCCGGTGTCCACCTTGAGGTGCACGCGTGCCGGGATGCCGGTCTCGCGGACGGCCGGCAGCAGCTCGTCCAGCGCCCACTGCCCGCTGACCGAGATGTCCAGGTCCGCGCGCAGCGCCTCGCGCCACGGCCCGCCGGGTGTCCACAGCCAGCACAGGATGCGGGCCTGCTCCGGGCGGATGCCCCCGGCCCGCAGCGCCAGCGCCTCGTCGGGCGTCGCGCAGCCGAACCAGCCGACCCCGTTGGCGACCGCCTCCCGGGCGCACTCGACCGCCCCGTGGCCATAGGCGTCCGCCTTGACCGCGAGCATCACCGCCGTGCTGCCGACGCGCTCGCGCAGCGCGGCGAGGTTGCCGCGCAGGGCGCCGAGATCGATGGTCGCCTCGGCCCGTACGCCGTCGGTCAGGGGGGCTGTGCCGGTCGTGTTCGCAGTTGTCATCAGGGTCAGTCTCCCAGACGTCCCGGAGTCCTCGCCGAACGGCCCATCGGCGCGGCGGCCGATGCCCGGGCCCCATCGCCCACGCCGACCTGCGACGACCGTTCACCCCCCGCTACAGGGACGCCCGATCGGACTCCCCGGTTCCGCGTGCCAGGGCGTGTCAGACACGCCTTAGGGCCTGTCCGGCGGATCTTGTCGGATCAGCGCGCGGCGTCGGGCGCCCGTCTGGGCGTGCGCCCGAATCGCCCTCGTACTGGGTGTACTTGGACGATTCGGGCGTGCGTCCAGGCGGGATGATCCGGCGTCGTGCGCCCGGCAAGATCCGCCGGACAGGCCCTAGCCCCTCCGCACCGCCCGCCAGACCGCCGGCAGCGCCGCCGCCACCCCCAGCGCCGTCGTCGGCGCGCCCGGGTCGCCCGCCGCCGTGCGGCCCGCCAGCCCGTGCAGGTACGCGGCCACCGACGCGGCGTCCAGCGGCGGCAGACCCGCCGCCAGCAGGGAACCGGCCAGGCCGGCCAGCACGTCGCCGCTGCCGGCGGTGGCCAGCCAGGAGGTGCCGGTGGGGTTGACCCGGACGGCGCCGCCGGGGTCGGCGATCACCGTGGTGGAGCCCTTCAGCAGCACGGTCGCCCGGTAGGCGGCCGCCAGTCGGCGGGCGGTGGCGAGCCGGGTGGCGGCCAGGTCGTCGGCGGCCGGGGGCGCGGTGCCCTCGGCGCCGGCGAGCAGCCGGGCGGCCTCGCCGGTGTGCGGGGTGAGCAGGGTGGGCGCGGTGCGGCCGGCCAGCGCGTCCGGGCCGAGCCGGCCCAGCTCGGTCAGCCCGTCCGCGTCCACCAGTACCGGGACGTCGCCCGCCAGCGCCTCGGTCAGCGCCTGCCGCGCCCCCTCGCCGCCGCCCGGCCCGACCACCCAGGCCTGCACCCGCCCGGCCCCGGCCGGCCCGCCCTCGGTGACCAGCGTCTCCGGGAAGCGCCGCACCACCTCGTCGGCCGCCGTGCCCACGTACCGGACGGCGCCCGCGCCGCCCCGCAGCGCCCCGGCGACGGCCAGCAGCGCCGCCCCCGGGTAGGTCGCCGAGCCGGCCGCCACCCCGACCACGCCGCGCCGGTACTTGTCGCTCTCCGCGCCGGGCAGCGGCAGCAGCGCCGCCGCGTCCGCGTGCTGCAGTGCCGTCACCTCCGCCTCAGGCAGCTCCAGCCCGATCCCGACCAGCTGCACCGCGCCCGCGTACGAGGCGCCCGGGTCGACCAGCAGCCCGGGCTTGTACGTGCCGAAGCAGACCGTGACGTCCGCGCGCAGCGCCTCCCCCGGCACCTCGCCGGTGTCGGCGTCCACCCCGCTGGGCAGGTCCACCGCCACCACCACCCCGCGCCGCTCGGCCCGCGCGTACGGCACGGCCTCGGGCCGCAGCCCGCCCCGCCCGCCGATGCCGACGATCCCGTCCAGCACCAGGTCCGCGCGCGAGAAGTCGGCCAGGCCGACTTCCTGCTCCGCCGTCACCCGCCCGCCGACGGCCCGCAGCGCGGCCAGCCCACCCGGGTGCGCCTTCTCCGGCACCAGCAGCACCGCCGTCACCCGCGCCCCGCGCCGGGCCAGCGCGGCCCCGGCGTACAGCGCGTCACCCCCGTTGTCCCCACTGCCCGCCAGCACCACCACCCGGCTGCCGTACACCCGCCCCAGCAACCGGGCACACGTGGCGGCCAGCCCGGCGGCCGCCCGCTGCATCAACGTGCCCTCCGGCAGCCGCGCCATCAGCACGGCCTCGGCAGCCCGGACGGTTTCCACAGGGTGTGCATGACGCATGGCGGGACTCCTCCGACCGTCGACGTACGGACGACGCTAGCCCGCGTCACCGCCCCGCGGCAGCCGCCCCTGCGGCACACTTTCGAGTGACACCCACGTCGATCCCCCGCCGGTGTCGGTCCGTACGCCTACCGTGTGGCTCGGCACGGACCCACAGGAGGGAGAAGGGCCATGGTCGCCATGCCGGCAGTCGAGCACCCGCTGGGCGAGGACGGTCTCCTCCAGACGTTCCTGGAGCTGGACACCCCGCTGGGAAGCAAGGCCGAGTTCATCGAAGGGGAGATCGTCGTGACACCGCCACCGGACGGCCACCACGAGGGTGCGGTCTCGAAGCTCGCCAAGCAGTTCTTCCGAAACGCCGCGATCGATCTGGACATCGCCGGTGTCAAGGGCCTGATCACTCCCAAGGGACGGTTCATCCCTGATGGCACGGTCGTCCCGGCCGACCACTTCGACCATCTGGATTCCTGGGCCCCCGCGGGAGGCGTCCTACTCGTCTTCGAGGTCACGTCGATCAACCCGCACAAGGACCGCGAGCCCAAGCGCAAGGGCTACGCCGCCGCAGGAATCCCCTGCTACCTGCTGATCGACCGCAGCGACGGCATGGTCACCCTGTTCACCGAACCCGACGGCGAGGACTACATCACCCAGACCAAGGTCGAGTTCGGCAAGACGATCGACCTGCCTGCCCCCTTCTCCTTCACGCTCGACACGGCGCCCCTGCGGTAGGGCACAGCCACCGCAGGGGCGCCGTAGGAGCCGCTACTCGACGGTGACCGACTTCGCCAGGTTGCGCGGCTGGTCGACCTCGTGGCCCTTGGCCGTGGCCAGCTCGCAGGCGAAGACCTGCAGCGGGACGGTGGAGACCAGCGGCTGGAGCAGGGTCGGGGTGACCGGGATGCGGATCAGGTGGTCCGCGTACGGGACGACGGCCTCGTCGCCCTCCTCGGCGATCACGATCGTGCGGGCACCGCGGGCCCGGATCTCCTGGATGTTGGAGACGATCTTGTCGTGCAGGATCGACCGCCCGCGCGGCGAGGGCACGACCACCACGACCGGCAGCCCCTCCTCGATCAGCGCGATCGGGCCGTGCTTGAGCTCGCCCGCCGCGAAGCCCTCGGCGTGCATGTACGCCAGCTCCTTGAGCTTGAGCGCACCCTCCAGGGCCACCGGGAAGCCGACGTGGCGGCCGAGGAAGAGCACCGAGCGGGCGTCGGCCAGCGAGCGGGCCAGCTCGCGCACCGGCTCCATGGTCTCCAGGACCTGCTCGACCTGCTTCGGCGCGTCGCCGAGCTCCTTGATGATCGTGAAGATCTCGTCGCCCCACTTGGTGCCGCGCACCTGGCCCAGGTAGAGGGCGACCAGGTAGCAGGCGACCAGCTGGGTCAGGAACGCCTTGGTGGACGCGACCGCGACCTCGGGACCGGCGTGCGTGTACAGCACGGCGTCCGACTCGCGCGGGATGGTGGAGCCGTTGGTGTTGCAGATCGCCAGCACCTTGGCGCCCTGCTCGCGGGCGTGCCGCAGGGCCATCAGGGTGTCCATGGTCTCGCCGGACTGCGAGATGGCGATGACCAGGGTGCCCGGGCCCATGATCGGGTCGCGGTAGCGGAACTCGGAGGCGACCTCGACCTCGCAGGGGATGCGGGTCCAGTGCTCGATCGCGTACTTGGCGATCATGCCGGCGTGGAAGGCGGTGCCGCAGGCGACGATGACGACCTTGTCGACGGAGCGCAGGTCGGCGTCGGAGATCCGCAGCTCGTCCAGGGTGAGCCGGCCGTCGGTGCCGATCCGGCCGAGCAGGGTGTCGGCGACGGCCTTCGGCTGCTCGGCGATCTCCTTGAGCATGAAGTAGTCGTAGCCGCCCTTCTCGGCGGCGGAGGCGTCCCAGTCGACGTGGTACTCGCGCACGTCGGCCGCGGTGCCGTCGAAGTTGGTGACGGTCACGCCCTCGCGGCGCAGCTCCACGACCTGGTCCTGGCCCAGCTCGATCGCCTCGCGGGTGTGCGCGATGAAGGCGGCGACGTCCGAGGCGAGGAAGTTCTCGCCCTCGCCGCGGCCGACGACCAGCGGAGAGTTGCGGCGGGCACCGACGACGACGTCCGGCGCGTCGGCGTGCACGGCCACCAGGGTGAAGGCACCCTCCAGCTGACGGCAGACCACCCGCATCGCCTCGGCGAGGTCGCCCTGGTAGGCCTCGCCCAGCAGGTGGGCGACGACCTCGGTGTCGGTCTCGGACCGCAGGGTGTGGCCGCGCTCGGCGATCTCGGCGCGCAGCTGGGCGAAGTTCTCGATGATGCCGTTGTGCACCACCGCGACCCGCTGCTCGTCGTCCAGGTGGGGGTGGGCGTTGGCGTCCGTCGGGCCGCCGTGGGTGGCCCAGCGGGTGTGGCCGATGCCGGTGGTGCCGCCGGGCAGAGGGGTCTCGGCGAGCGACTTCTGGAGGTTGGCGAGCTTCCCGGCCCGCTTGTCGGTGGACAGGCTCCACTGCCCGTCGGAGTCCTGGACCTGCACCGCGACACCGGCCGAGTCGTAACCCCGGTACTCCAGGCGCTGCAGGCCTGCAATTACTACGTCGAGGGCGGACTGCGCGCCCACGTATCCAACAATTCCGCACATGCGTGCCAGCATAAGGGCGGTTCTGTGGCCCTTTTCCCGCTCTGCGCGAACGCTGCGTGACCGACACCACAACCACCGTGAACGCCGCGACGGCTCACAATGGAGCATGTGCTGACCGAACTCTGTACGCGGGGCGCCACCGCGCCCGGCCCGTCCCCGTCCCCCTACGTGGACCTCAGCCGGGCCGAATGGAGCGCGCTGCGCGAGCGTACGCCGCTGCCGCTGACCGCGGAGGAGGTGGAGCGCCTGCGCGGCCTCGGCACCGCCCTCGACCTGGACGAGGTCCGCGACGTCTACCTACCGCTGTCGCGACTGCTGAACCTCTACATCCACGCCACCCACGAACTGCGCGGCACGCTCGGCACCTTCCTGGACACCCCGGACACCGAGCGCACCCGCACCCCGTTCATCATCGGCGTGGCCGGCTCCGTGGCCGTCGGCAAGTCCACCACCGCCCGGCTCCTGCAGGCCCTGCTCGCCCGCTGGCCCGAGCACCCCCGGGTGGAACTGGTCACCACCGACGGCTTCCTGCTCCCCAACGCGGAGCTGCGCCGCCGCGGCCTGATGGCCCGCAAGGGGTTCCCCGAGTCGTACGACCGCCGGGCGCTGATGCGTTTCGTCGCGGACGTGAAGGCGGGCAAGGAGCGGGTCAGCGCGCCGGTCTACTCGCACCTGGTGTACGACATCGTGCAGGACGAGCGGCTGACCGTGGAGCGCCCGGACATCCTGATCGTCGAGGGCCTGAACGTGCTCCAGCCGGCCCTGCCCGGCACCGACGGCCGCACCCGCCTCGCCGTCGCCGACTACTTCGACTTCTCGATCTACGTCGACGCCCGGACCGACGACATCGAGCACTGGTACCTGGACCGCTTCCGCAAGCTGCGGCAGACCGCCTTCCAGGACCCGAACTCCTACTTCCGCCGCTTCACCGAGGTGCCCGAGGAGGAGGCGATGGAGTACGGCCGGCAGGTCTGGCGCACCATCAACAAGCCCAACCTGCTGGAGAACGTCCTGCCGACCCGCGGCCGGGCCACCCTGATCCTGCAGAAGGGCGCGGACCACAAGGTCCGCCGGGCGCTGCTGCGCAAGCTCTGAGGCACACCGAAGGCCCCCGCCCGAACTCAAGGTTCCGGCGGGGGCCTTCGGCACGTACGGGCTCAGCCCAGGTGCACGGACCGGCTCAGCCCAGGTGGGTGCGCACGGCCTCGGCCAGCCGCTGCGCGACCGCCTCGGCCTGGGCCGCGTCGGCGGCCTCGACCATCACCCGGACCAGCGGCTCGGTGCCCGACGGGCGCAGCAGCACCCGGCCGGTGGAGCCCAGCTCGGCCTCGGCGCCGGCGACCGCGGCGGCCAGCTCGGTGCTGGTCCTCACCCGGCTCTTGTCGACGCCCTTGACGTTGATCAGCACCTGCGGCAGCCGGGACATCACGGCGGCGAGGTCGGCGAGCGCCTGCTTGGTGGCGGCCAGCCGGGCGCCCAGCATCAGGCCGGTCAGGGTGCCGTCGCCGGTGGTGGCGTGGTCCAGCAGGATGACGTGGCCGGACTGCTCGCCGCCCAGCGCGAAGCCGTGCTCCTTCATGGCTTCCAGCACGTAGCGGTCACCGACGGCGGTCTCGACCAGGTCGATCCCCTCGCGCTCCATCGCCAGCTTGAAGCCGAGGTTGGACATCACGGTGGCCACCGCGGTGTTGCCGCGCAGGGTGCCGGCCTCCTTCATGGCGACCGCGAGGATGGCGATGATCTGGTCGCCGTCCACCTCGTTGCCGTCGGCGTCGGCGGCCAGGCAGCGGTCGGCGTCGCCGTCCAGGGCGATGCCGAAGTCGGCCTTGTGCTCCTTCATCGCGGTGCGCAGCCGGTCCAGGTGGGTGGAGCCGACGCCGTCGTTGATGTTGAGGCCGGTGGGCTCGGCCCCCAGGGTGTGGACGACCTCGGCGCCGGCCCGGGCGAAGGCCTCGGGGGCGACGTAGGCGGCCGCGCCGTGGGCGCCGTCGATGACGACCTTGACGCCGTCCAGGCGGTTGGGCAGCACGCCGATCAGGTGGGCGACGTACTTGTCGAAGCCCTCGGTGTACTCGCGGACGCGACCGACGGCGGCACCGGTCGGACGGTTCCAGTCCTCCTCGCCGAGCGTGTGCTTGCGGTAGTGGGCCTCGATCGCGTCCTCGATCCGGTCGTCCAGCTTGTGGCCGCCGCGGGCGAGGAACTTGATGCCGTTGTCCGGCATGGCGTTGTGGCTGGCGGACAGCATCACGCCGAAGTCGGCGCCGAGCGCGCCGGTGAGGTACGCCACGGCGGGGGTGGGCAGGACGCCGACCCGGAGCACGTCGACACCGGCGCTGGCCAGACCGGCGATGACGGCGGCCTCCAGGAACTCGCCCGAGGCACGCGGGTCACGGCCGACCACCGCGACCGGCCGGTGGCCGTCGAAGGCGCCGGCCTCGCCGAGCACGTGCGCCGCAGCGACCGACAGCCCGAGCGCGAGCTCCGCCGTCAGGCCCTGGTTGGCCACCCCGCGTACGCCGTCCGTACCGAAGAGTCGTCCCACTGTCCCGTCCTCCATCACCACTGCTCGGAACCCACCGATGATCCCGGCCGCCGCACAGTAGCCGGGGAACACGTCGCCCCGGAGTACACGGGGTACTCCGGGGCGACGGTTTCGCGCATCCAGGGGGTGCGCCGCCAGGGCGGACCGCACCCCCGGGGACGCGATTAGCGCTTGCTGTACTGCGGCGCCTTGCGGGCCTTCTTGAGACCGGCCTTCTTGCGCTCGACGGCGCGGGCGTCACGGGTCAGGAAGCCGGCCTTCTTCAGCGCGCCGCGGTTGTTGTCCACGTCGGCCTCGTTCAGGGCACGGGCCACGCCGAGGCGCAGCGCGTAGGCCTGGCCGGAGACGCCGCCACCGGTGATGCGGGCGATGACGTCGTAACGGCCGTCCAGCTCCAGGAGCTTGAAGGGCTCGTTCACGGTCTGCTGGTGCACCTTGTTGGGGAAGTAGCCCTCAAGGGTGCGACCGTTGATCTTCCACACGCCCGTGCCGGGGACGATGCGCACGCGGGCGATCGCCTCCTTGCGACGGCCGAGGCCGGCGCCGGGGACGGCCTCGCCGAAGCGGCCGGCCAGGGACTCGGAGGTGTAGCTCTCCTCGGAGGTGTACTCGCCCTCGACGACGTTCTCGTCGAAGTCGACCTCAAGGGTTTCAGTGGTCTCGGCCACGGTGTTCCTCAGCTCTTTTCAGTGTTGGGGGGCTTGGTGGCCGAATTACTGCGCGACCTGGGTGATCTCGAACGGCACCGGCTGCTGGGCAGCGTGCGGGTGCTGGTCGCCCGAGTAGACCTTCAGCTTCGAGAGCATCTGACGGCCCAGGCTGTTCTTGGGGATCATGCCCTTGATGGCCTTCTCGACGGCCTTCTCCGGGTTGTTCGCCAGCAGGTCGTCGTAGCGCACCGACCGCAGACCGCCCGGGAAGCCCGAGTGGCGGTAGGCCAGCTTCTGGGTCTTCTTGTTACCGGACAGGTGCACCTTGTCGGCGTTGATGATGATGACGAAGTCACCAGTGTCAACGTGCGGCGCGTAGATCGCCTTGTGCTTGCCCCGGAGGAGGTTGGCGGCCTGGGAGGCCAGGCGGCCGAGCACGACGTCGGTCGCGTCGATGACGTGCCACTGACGCTGGACGTCGCCGGGCTTGGGGCTGTACGTACGCACGGTCGTAGCCTTCGCTTTTCAGTGAGTGAGTCCTGACAGGAGCACCCGGACGGAAGAGCAGCCTGATCACCCTTGGACGCAATTCAAGGGGGACCGCTGGTCGTCGACCTGATGTCTCCGGCGTACCGACCTCTCACGTGAGATAGAGCGAGCCAATACGCACATCAAGCGTCCAGGTTACCGGCCCGGCCCGAAGGGGTCAAAAATCGCCGTGGACCCCCCGGGCCGTCACTCAGCGTTCGCGGTCCACCCGGGTGACGTCCCACACCGGCTCCGCCGACTCGTACACCCGGCCGTCGGCACCGAACACCAGGAAGCGGTCGAAGGTCCTGGCGAACCAGCGGTCGTGGGTGACGCACAGCACGGTGCCCTCGAAGGCCTCCAGCCCGGCCTGCAGCGCCTCGGCGCTCTCCAGGTCCAGGTTGTCGGTCGGCTCGTCGAGCAACAGGGCCGTCACACCGGAGAGTTCGAGCTTGAGGATCATCAGCCGGGCCTGCTGCCCGCCGGACAGCGACTCGAACTTCTGCTCCTCCTGGCGGTCCAGCTCGTACCGGCGCAGTGCGCCCATCGCGGCGCCGCGGCTGAGCGCGTGCTCCTCCTCGACGATCGAGCGGACGGTACGGCCGAACAGCTCGGGGTGCGCGTGGGTCTGCCGGAAGTGGCCGGGGACGACCCTGGCGCCGAGCTTCCAGTTCCCGGTGTGCGCCACGGTCTCGTCGCCGGCCAGCAGCCGCAGCAGATGCGACTTTCCGGCGCCGTTGGCGCCCAGCACCGCGACCCGCTCGCCGTAGAAGACCTCCAGGTCGAAGGGCTGCATCAGGCCGGTGAGCTCCAGCTGCTCCAGGGTGAAGGAGCGCACGCCGGTGCGCCCGCCCTTGAGCCGCATGGTGATGTTCTGCTCGCGCGGGGGCTCCTCCGGGCGGCCGGCCTCCTCGAACTTCTTCAGCCGGGTCTGGGCGGCGGCGTAGCGGGTGGCGAGCGCGTGGCTGACGGAGGCGGCCTGGCGCAGCGTGACGACCAGCTTCTTGAGCTTGGCGTGCTCCTCGTCCCAGCGCCGGCCCAGCTCCTCGAAGCGGGCGAAGCGGTCCTTGCGGGCCTCGTGGAAGGAGTCGAAGCCGCCGCCGTGCACCCAGACGCTGCTGCCGGCCGCGCCGGACTCGACCGAGATGATCTTGTCGGCGGTCTTCGAGAGCAGTTCGCGGTCGTGCGAGATGTACAGCACGGTCTTCGAGGTGGCCTTGATGGCCTCCTCCAGCCAGCGCTTCGCCGGGACGTCCAGGTAGTTGTCCGGCTCGTCCAGCAGCAGCACCTCCTCGGGGCCGCGCAGCAGCGCCTCCAGCACGAGCCGCTTCTGCTCGCCGCCGGAGAGCGTGTTCAGGCCGCGCCACTGGGCCTTGTCGAAGGGCATGCCGAGGGCCGCCATGGTGCAGACATCCCAGTCGGTCTCGTAGTCGTAGCCGCCGACGTCGGCCCAGTCGGAGAGCGCCTGGGCGTACGCCATCTGCGTCTTCTCGTCGTCCTGGGCGATCATCGCCAGCTCGGCGGCGTCCACCGCGCGGGCCGCCGTGGCGATCCGCGCGGGGGCGACGGAGACGAGCAGGTCCCGTACGGAGGCGTCGGCGGGCAGCGCGCCCGGCGTCTCCCGCTGGTCCTCGCGGCCGGTGGTGCCGACGAACTGGCGCATCACACCGAGACCGCCGCTGATCGTCACCGAGCCGCCGTGCGGCTGGATGTCCCCCGCGATCATCCGCAGCAGGGTGGTCTTGCCGGCGCCGTTCGCGCCGACCAGGGCGACGGCAGCGCCCTCGCCGACCCGGAAGGACGCGTCGTCGAACAGCACCCGCCCGTCCGGCAGGTAGTACTCAAGGTGCGAAATCTCGACGTGTCCCATGCGGACGATTGTCCCAAGCGGACGCGCCCGGCCAAAACGGATTACCCGACGACCGCCCTGCGCGAGGAAACACGCGGCGGGATGCGCGGCGAAACAGGCGGTGGAACGAGCGGCGCCTACACGCCGGCGACGGGCGGCTGCCCCGGCAGGGTGCGCATCCGCCGCGCCTGGCGGTTGCGCTCGGCCAGCTGGTCGTCCGGCGGGTAGCCGACCTCCTCCAGCGTGAGCCCGTACGGCCGGATCACGTTGACCGCGGAGTTGCGCACTCCGCCGGCCAACACCTCGCCGGGGAACTCCACCGGCCGGTGCCCGTCGCCGACCAGCAGCATCGCGCCGACCAGCGCTCGGACCATGTTGTGGCAGAAGGCGTCGGCCCGGACGGTGGCGACCGCGAGCGAGCCCTCCTGGGCGGCGTAGGAGTCCACCGGGACGCGGTCCCAGTGCAGCTCCAGCAGGGTGCGGATGGTGGTGGCGCCCTCACGCTTCTTGCAGTACGCGGCGAAGTCGTGCTCGCCGAGCAGCAGCTTCGCGGCGGCGTTCATCCGGTCGACGTCCAGCGGGCGGTCGTGCCAGAGCACGTGGCCGCGCAGCAGCGGGTCCACCCCGCCCGGGTGGTCGGCGACCCGGTAGGCGTACCGGCGCCAGATCGCCGAGAAGCGGGCGTCGAACCCGGCCGGCGCCTCGCCGACCCGGTAGATCCGGACGTCCCCGGGCAGCCGGCCGGCCAGTCGGCGCAGCAGCTTCTCCCGGTGCGCCTCCCACAGCTCGGCCGGCAGGTCGACGTGCGCGACCTGTCCGCGGGCGTGCACCCCGGCGTCGGTGCGGCCGGCCACGGTCAGCGGGAACAGCTCCGGACTGCGGGTGACGACCTGCAGCGCGGTCTCGATCTCCTCCTGGACCGTCCGGCGGCCGCCCTTCTGGCGGGCCCAGCCGGAGAACTCGGCGCCCTGGTAGGCGAGGTCGAGCCGGACCCGGACGTACCCGTCGGCCGGGCCGTCCTTCACCGGCGGCTGCTCGGCGCAATCGTTGACCACTGCTTCTCTTCTCCCGGGGGTCCTCGAAGACAAGGAACGGGCCCGCTCCCCCATCGCTGGGAGAGCGGGCCCGCGGAACACCTAGAGGTGTCAGGCCTGCTCGGCGGCCTCGGCCTCGTCGGCCTTGGTCTCGACAGCAGCGGCCTCGTCGGCCTCCTTGACGGCACGCTTGGTGGCGGCCTCGGCCTCGCCGACGGCGGTCTGCGCGACGGTCAGCGCCTCGACCAGCTCGATCACGGCCATCGGGGCGTTGTCGCCACGACGGGGACCGATCTTGGTGATGCGGGTGTAGCCACCCGGGCGGTTCTCGTAGCGCGGCGCGATCTCGGTGAAGAGGGTGTGCAGCACCGACACGTCGGTGATGGTCTTGCGCACCAGGCGACGGTTGTGGATGTCGCCCTTCTTCGCCTTGGTGATCAGCTTCTCCGCCAGCGGGCGCATCCGACGGGCCTTGGCCTCGGTCGTGGTGATGCGGCCGTACTGGAACAGCTCCCGGCACAGACCGGCGAGCAGCAGCGGCTCGTGGTGCGGGCCGCCGCCGAGGCGGGCACCCTTGGTGGGACGCGGCATGGATTACTCCTCGAATCTCCGACTACGGCCGTATCAGGTACCGCAGCGGGCGTACGGGCACTGTGCCCGCACGACTTTCACGACAGCGGAGGCGGTTCCGGAGAACCGCCCCCGCGGTCAAGTCTCTCAGTACTGCTCGGTCTCGGCGTAACCCGCGTCGTCCAGGTCGTCGGCGCCGAAGGCGTCGGCGGCCGCGGTCGGGTCGAACCCGGGCGGGCTGTCCTTGAGGGCCAGGCCCATGCCGGCCAGCTTCGCCTTGACCTCGTCGATCGACTTCGCACCGAAGTTGCGGATGTCGAGCAGGTCGGCCTCGGAGCGGGCGACGAGCTCACCCACGGTGTGGATGCCCTCGCGCTTGAGGCAGTTGTAGGAGCGGACCGTGAGCTCCAGCTCCTCGATCGGCAGCGCCAGGTCGGCGGCCAGGGCGGCGTCCGTCGGGGACGGGCCCATGTCGATGCCCTCGGCGTCGATGTTCAGCTCGCGGGCGAGGCCGAACAGCTCCACCAGGGTCTTGCCGGCCGAGGCCATGGCGTCGCGCGGACGCATGGCGGGCTTGGTCTCGACGTCGACGATCAGCTTGTCGAAGTCGGTCCGCTGCTCGACACGGGTGGCCTCGACCTTGTAGGTGACCTTCAGCACGGGGCTGTAGATCGAGTCGACCGGGATGCGGCCGATCTCCTGGCCGGAGGCCTTGTTCTGGACGGCGGAGACGTAGCCGCGACCGCGCTCGACGGTCAGCTCCATCTCCAGCTTGCCCTTGCCGTTCAGGGTGGCGAGGACCAGCTCGGGGTTGTGCACCTCGACACCCGCCGGCGGGGCGATGTCGGCGGCGGTGACGACACCCGGGCCCTGCTTGCGCAGGTACATCACGACCGGCTCGTCGTGCTCCGAGGAGACGACCAGCTGCTTGATGTTGAGGATGAGGTCGGTCACGTCCTCCTTGACGCCCGGCACGGTGGTGAACTCGTGCAGGACGCCGTCGATGCGGATGCTGGTGACAGCGGCACCCGGGATCGAGGACAGGAGCGTGCGGCGCAGGGAGTTGCCGAGGGTGTAGCCGAAGCCCGGCTCCAGCGGCTCGATCACGAACCGCGAGCGGAACTCGTCGACGACCTCTTCGGTCAGCGAGGGACGCTGAGCGATAAGCATGGGGGTGTTCCTCCAGTTGTCTTCGGCACCCACTATTTGATGCCGACAGGACCAAGCGTACGGGGTCCCGCAAACAGTGACTGAATCAACTGCGCAGGACCCCGTACGTGGTTTAAAGCAGAACCCAGCGTGCCCGAAGGCGCTGCGTCAGACGCGGCGGCGCTTCGGCGGACGGCAGCCGTTGTGCGGGGTGGGGGTGACGTCCTGGATCGAGCCGACCTCCAGGCCGGTGGCCTGGAGCGAACGGATCGCGGTCTCGCGGCCGGAGCCCGGACCCTTCACGAAGACGTCGACCTTGCGCATGCCGTGCTCCTGCGCGCGACGGGCAGCGGCCTCGGCGGCCATCTGTGCGGCGAACGGGGTGGACTTGCGCGAGCCCTTGAAGCCGACGTGGCCGGCGGAGGCCCAGGAGATCACGTTGCCCGAGGGGTCGGTGATCGAAACGATGGTGTTGTTGAACGTGCTCTTGATGTGCGCGTGGCCGTGAGCGACGTTCTTCTTTTCCTTGCGGCGGATCTTCTTCGCGCCGGCAGCCTGACGACCCTTGGGGGGCATAAGTCTGTTCTCCTACTGAGGTGGTCGGTCCGCTGACCCGCGGGCCGGAGGGATGTCCGGTTACGGGACGGACTACTTCTTGCCCGGCTTCTTCTTGCCGGCGATCGCGCGACGCGGGCCCTTGCGGGTACGCGCGTTGGTGTGGGTGCGCTGGCCGCGGACCGGCAGGCCACGGCGGTGACGCAGACCCTCGTAGCAGCCGATCTCGACCTTGCGGCGGATGTCGGCGGCCACCTCACGGCGGAGGTCACCCTCGACCGTGTAGTTGGCGTCGATGTACTGGCTCAGCTTGACCAGGTCTTCCTCGGAGATGTCGCGAACGCGGACATCCGGGTTGACGCCGGTCTCGGCGAGGGTCTGCTGGGCGCGGGTACGGCCGATGCCGTACACGTAGGTGAGGGCGATCTCGATCCGCTTCTCACGGGGGAGATCAACGCCGGCGAGGCGTGCCATTCAAGGCTCCTGTGTTTCTTCAGAGGTCTTGCGTGCTACCTACTCCGACACCTCACGGTGAGGGAGCCCCGGCCTCTGACCGGGGGCGGCAGTCCGTCCGGGACGGATCGGGTAGCCCGCTCATGACGTTTTCGCGTCGCGCGAAGTACTACGAGAAATGCTGGGGAGAGATCAGCCCTGGCGCTGCTTGTGGCGCAGGTTGTCGCAGATCACCATGACCCGGCCGTGACGGCGGATCACCTTGCACTTGTCGCAGATCTTCTTGACGCTCGGCTTGACCTTCATGTTTCAGGTTCTCCGGGTCTAGATCTGACGTTCTTACTTGTAGCGGTAGACGATCCGGCCGCGCGTGAGGTCGTAGGGGCTGAGCTCCACGACAACCCGGTCGTCCGGCAGGATGCGGATGTAGTGCATGCGCATCTTGCCACTGATGTGCGCGAGGACCTTGTGACCGTTCTGCAGCTCGACCTTGAACATCGCGTTCGGAAGAGACTCGATCACGGTGCCCTCGATCTCAATGGCGCCTTGCTTCTTAGCCATGAACTGCGAGATCCACCTTCCGGGACCGGCTACCGTATGCGGAACGCTCGTGCGAACCTGGGTTCACCCCGTCCACAGAGGGAAGAGGGCGTGCTGAAGCACGCTACGAGTGAGCCGACGGTCCATCCTACGCCAGCGCGAGGGATGCGCCAAAACCGGGGTTGGGTCGGGTCGGAACGGGTCAGCGCGGGGACATGACCCGGAGCGGCTCGACGTGCGAGGTGCAGGCCGAGCAGCGGCGCGCCTCCTCCGGGATCTCGGTCAGGCACTCGGGGCAGGGGCGCTTCGGGGCCTTCGGCTTCTTGGGCAGGTACCGCGCGGTGGCCTTGGTCACCGGCAGGACGACGCAGAAGTAGAGCACCGCGGCCGTCATCACGAAGGCGATCAGCACGTTGAGGAACTGCCCGTACGGGAACGTGACACCCGCCACCGTCGCCTTGTACGAGCTGAAGTCGCCGGCCGCGCCGACCACCACGCCGACGAGCGGGGTGAGGAAGGCGGACACGAAGCCCGTCACCACGCCGGTGAAGGCGGCGCCGATCACCACACCGACCGCCATGTCGACGACGTTGCCGCGCATCATGAAGTCGCGGAATCCCTTGAGCACGTGCTGTCTCCTGCTCGCTCGTAAGCCGTTGCGGACCACTGCCAGCCGATAAAAATAGGACAAAAGCCCTGGAGGTCCAAACCTCCAGGGCTTCTGACGCGGCGTCAGGACTACGCGAGCGGGTCCGGAGCTGCGGTGATGCCCAGCTTCGCCAGTTCGGCCTTGCCGCCGTCGAAGGCGGTCAGCACCAGCGGGCCCTGCTCGGTGACGGCCACCGAGTGCTCCCAGTGCGAGGCCCAGGTGCCGTCGTTGGTGACGACCGTCCAGTCGTCCTCCAGCACGGTGGTGTGCGGGGTGCCCAGCGAGACCATCGGCTCGATCGCCAGCACGGTGCCGGGGACGAGCTTCGGCCCCTTGCCGCGGCCGCGCTCCACGTAGTTCAGCACGTGCGGCTCCATGTGCATCGCGGTGCCGATGCCGTGGCCGCCGTAGCCCTCGGTGATGCCCCACTTGCCCTTCGGGGGCAGCGGCTGGCGCCGGATGAAGCCCTCGATCGCCTTGGAGACGTCGACCAGGCGGTTGTTCTTCTTCATCTGGGCGATGCCGGCCCACATCGAGCCCTCGGTCACCCGGCTCAGCATCTCGACCTCGGGGCGGACCTCGCCGACCGCCACGGTGATCGCCGCGTCGCCGTGCCAGCCGTCCAGGATGGCGCCGCAGTCGATCGAGATGATGTCGCCCTCCTGCAGCACCCGGTCGCCCGGGATGCCGTGCACGACCTCGTTGTTCACCGAGGCGCAGATCACACCCGGGAACCACAGGCCGCCGTGGTGGGCGCGGAAGTTCGAGGTGGCGCCGTGCTCGGTGATGACCTTGTCCGCGACGTCGTTGAGCTCCTGGGTGGTCACCCCCGGAGCGACCGCCTCGCGGCAGGCCTTGAGGGCTTCGGCGACGACCAGCCCGGCCGCTCGCATCTTCGCGATCTGCTCGGGGGTCTTGATCTCCACCATCTGGTCACGCCTTCCAAGTCCGGATTACCACTGCCTACCACCGTACGACGCCGAAACGGCCGGGCCACCCGCTGGGCGGGCGACCCGGCCGTACCGTCGTACGTTCGCCGAGAGACTCAGCTGTCCTGCTTCAGCGCCTCGATCGCGCGGGAGGTGACCTCTTCCACCTTGCCGAGGGCCGGGATGGTCACCAGGAGCCCCTGCTCCTTGTAGTAGCCGATGATCGGCTCGGTCTCCGTGTGGTAGACCTCCAGGCGGGTGCGCACCGCGTCCTCGGTGTCGTCCGAGCGCTGGTAGAGCTCTCCGCCGCACTCGTCGCAGACGCCCTCGACCTTCGGCGGGTTGTACGCGACGTGGAACACGTGGCTGCCGTTGTTGCGGCACAGGCGACGGCCCGCGATCCGCTTCACGACCTCGTCCTCGGGGACCTCCAGGTCCAGGACGCCGTCCAGCTTGATGCCCTGCTCGGCGAGGAAGACGTCCAGCGCCTCGGCCTGGCCGAGGTTGCGCGGGAAGCCGTCGAGCAGGAAGCCGTCGGCGGCGTCCTCCTGGAGCATGCGGTCCTTGGCCATCCCGATGGTGACCTCGTCCGGCACCAGCCGGCCCGCGTCCATGTAGCCCTTGGCCTCGAGCCCCAGCGGGGTGCCCTGGCCGATGTTGGCACGGAAGAGGTCGCCGGTGGAGATGTGGGGGATGGACAGGGTCTTGGCGAGCAGGTGCGCCTGTGTACCCTTCCCGGCCCCGGGAGGTCCGACGAGGACGATACGCATCAGCGGAGGAACCCTTCGTAATTGCGCTGCTGGAGCTGGCTCTCGATCTGCTTCACAGTTTCGAGTCCGACGCCGACGACGATGAGGACGCTGGTGCCGCCGAACGGGAAGTTGGTCTGCTGTCCGAAGGCGACCAGGGCGATCATCGGGATCAACGCGATCAGGCCCAGGTAAAGCGAACCCGGCCACGTGATCCGGGTCAGCACGTAGTTCAGGTACTCGGCCGTCGGGCGGCCGGCCCGGATGCCCGGGATGAAGCCACCATACTTCTTCATATTGTCGGCAACTTCTTCGGGGTTGAAGGAGATGGCCACGTAGAAGAAGGCGAAGAAGACGATCAGCAGGAAGTAGGTGGCCATGTAGATCGGGTGGTCACCCTTGACGAAGTTCGTCCGGATCCAGGTGGCCCAGCCCGCCTGGCTGTTGGTCAGCTGGACCACCAGGGCCGGGATGTACAGCAGCGACGAAGCGAAGATGACCGGGATGACACCGGCCTGGTTCACCTTGAGCGGGATGTAGGTCGAGGTGCCGCCGAACGCCCGGCGGCCGATCATCCGCTTCGCGTACTGGACCGGGATCCGGCGCTGGGCCTGCTCCACGAAGATGACCAGCATCACGACGATGACGCCGACCGCGACCACGGAAAGGAACTCGACCCAGCCGCCGCCGATGGTGCCGGAGGTCTTGATCGCCCACATCGAGGACGGGAACTGCGCCGCGATCGAGGTGAAGATCAGCAGCGACATGCCGTTGCCGATGCCGCGGTCGGTGATGAGCTCACCCAGCCACATGATGACCGTCGTGCCGGCGGTCATCGTGAGGACCATGACGGCGATCCGGAACACGCTGGTGTCCGGGACGATCTGGTTGGCCAGCGGGCAGCCGGAGAACAGCGCACCGCTGGAGGCCGTCGCCACGATGCCGGTGCCCTGGAGCACGGCGAGCGCGATGGTCAGGTAACGGGTGTACTGGGTGATCTTGGCCTGGCCGGCCTGCCCCTCCTTCTTCAGCATCTCCAGTCGCGGGATCACGACGGTGAGGAGCTGGAGGATGATGCTCGCCGTGATGTACGGCATGATGCCGAGGGCGAAGATCGTCAGCTGGAGAAGCGCGCCGCCGCTGAACAGGTTGACGAGCCCGAAGAGGCCACTGTTCTTGGTCTCCTTCACGCACTCGTTCACGGCCGTGAAGCTCACGCCCGGCATCGGAATGTGCGAGCCCAGGCGGAACAGCACCATGATGCCCAGCGTGAACAGCAGCTTCTTGCGCAGGTCGGGCGTCTGGAACGCCCGCGCGAACGCACTGAGCACGGTGCCTCCTGCGCCTCCCGCGCGTCGTCGGCGGGAGGGTCGGTCCTGAATGGGGAGTTTGCGGTTCGGGCTCCCGTACAGACGGCACAGGCGAGCCTACGCGCAGCCTACAAGGGAACTCCACGGACTCTAACAGTGCGCAGCCACTCGGAAGAAGCGCGCACCGTCCCTCCCCCACTCACGGGGTACGGGATGCCCGGGTTTGCCACACAAAAGAACGAGGGCCCCGCCGCGGGAAAAGGACGGGAAAAGG
This sequence comes from Streptomyces sp. 1114.5, assembly GCF_003635085.1. Classification (NCBI taxonomy): domain Bacteria; kingdom Bacillati; phylum Actinomycetota; class Actinomycetes; order Kitasatosporales; family Streptomycetaceae; genus Streptomyces; species Streptomyces sp. 1114.5. Next base: position 2,020,667 of record NZ_RBXE01000001.1, on the reverse strand, counting down.
CGTGAGCCCCGCACCTCCCGAAGGAGGTGCGGGGCTCACGGCTGAATCAGCGGGCTCAGACGAGCTCGGTGACCGTACCGCCGGCGGCGGTGATCTTCTCGGCGGCGGAGCCGGAGACGGCGTCGACCGTCACCTGCAGCGCGACCGAGATCTCGCCGGTGCCGAGCACCTTGACGAGGGAGTTCTTGCGAACCGCGCCCTTCGCGACCAGGTCCTCGACCGTGACCTCGCCACCCTGCGGGTAGAGCTCGGCCAGCTTGTCGAGGTTGACGACCTGGAACGTGATCTTGAACGGGTTCTTGAAGCCCTTCAGCTTCGGCAGGCGCATGTGGAGCGGCATCTGGCCACCCTCGAAGCGCTGCGGAACCTGGTAGCGGGCCTTGGTGCCCTTGGTACCACGACCGGCGGTCTTACCCTTGGAACCCTCACCACGACCCACACGGATCTTGTCGGTCTTGGCACCCGGGGCGGGACGCAGGTTGTGGATCTTGATCGGGTTGTCGCCCATGATCAGTCCACCTCCTCAACCGTCACCAGGTGACGGACCGTGTGGGCCATCCCGCGGATCTCGGGACGGTCCTCCTTCACCACGACGTCGTGCATGCGCTTGAGACCAAGCGAACGCAGGGTGTCACGGTGGTTCTGCTTGCTGCCGATGTACGACTTGGTCTGCGTGATCTTCAGGCGAGCCATCAGGCGCTCACCCCAGCAGCACGCGCCCGCAGCAGAGCGGCGGGGGCCACGTCCTCCAGCGGCAGACCACGACGGGCGGCGATCTCCTCGGGGCGCACGAGGCCCTTCAGAGCAGCCACGGTGGCGTGCACGATGTTGATCGCGTTGTCCGAGCCGAGCGACTTCGACAGGATGTCGTGAATGCCGGCGCACTCCAGGACGGCGCGCACCGGACCACCGGCGATAACACCGGTACCGGGGGCGGCGGGCTTCAGCAGCACGACGCCGGCGGCCTTCTCACCCTGGATCGGGTGCGGGATGGTGCCCTGGATACGGGGAACCTTGAAGAAGTTCTTCTTGGCCTCCTCAACACCCTTGGCGATGGCGGCCGGAACCTCCTTCGCCTTCCCGTAACCGACACCCACGGTGCCGTCACCGTCGCCCACCACGACCAGCGCGGTGAAGCTGAAACGACGACCACCCTTGACAACCTTGGCGACACGGTTGATCGCGACGACGCGCTCGACGTAAGCGGTCTTCTCGACGGCGGGGGCGTTGCCCCGGTCGTCACGCTTACGGTCGCGCCGCTCGCCACCGCCGGTGCCACCGCCGGCGCCGCTACCGCGGCGCTGGGGTCCAGCCATTGGAATTACCTCTCTCGTTTACGTCCGTCGACAGAGTCGACGAGCGGCTTAGAAGTCGAGCCCGGCCTCGCGAGCCGCGTCCGCCAGGGCGGCGATGCGGCCGGCGTACCGGTTGCCCGCGCGGTCGAAGACGACCGACTCGATGCCGGCGGCCTTGGCGCGCTCGGCGACCAGGCTCCCGACCTTCTTGGCCAGCTCGGTCTTGTCGCCCTCGGCGCCCTTGATGGACACGTCGAGGGTGGACGCCGACGCCAGGGTGTGACCCTTGGCGTCGTCGATGACCTGGGCGACCATGTGACGGTTCGAGCGCGTCACGACGAGGCGCGGACGCACCTCGGTGCCGACGACGCGCTTGCGAACGCGGATCGCGCGGCGCTTGCGAGCGGCGCTCTTGTAGGCGTTGCCCTTGCCGATCTTGACAGAGACGCTCATCGCTTACTTACCACTCTTTCCGACCTTGCGGCGGATGACCTCGCCCGCGTACTTGACGCCCTTGGCCTTGTACGGGTCGGGCTTGCGCAGCTTGCGGATCTTCGCGGCGACCTCGCCGACCTTCTGCTTGTCGATGCCGTCCACGTGGAACTTGGTGGCCGACTCGACGACGAAGGAGATGCCCTCGGGCGCCTCGACGAGGATCGGGTGGCTGTAGCCCAGCTGGAACTCCATGTCGGAGCCCTTCGCCAGAACTCGGTAGCCGACACCGCTGATCTCCAGCGACTTGCGGTAGCCCGCGGTCACGCCGGTGATCATGTTCGCCACCAGCGTGCGGGAAAGACCGTGCAGGGCCTTCGACAGACGCTCGTCGTTGGGGCGGGTGACGAGCAGCGTGCCGTCCTCGCCCTTACCGATCTCGATCGGCGCGGCGACGACGTGGGTGAGGGTGCCCTTCGGGCCCTTCACCGAGACCGCCTGGCCATCGATGGTGACGTCCACGCCAGCGGGGACCTGGATGGGCAGCCGTCCAATGCGCGACATTGCTGTACCTCCGTTTCCCGAATTACCAGACGTAGGCGAGAACTTCTCCGCCTACGCCCTTCTTGGCGGCCTGCTTGTCGGTGAGGAGACCCGAGGACGTGGAGATGATCGCCACGCCCAGGCCGCCGAGCACCTTCGGCAGGTTGGTGGACTTTGCGTAAACGCGCAGACCCGGCTTGCTGATGCGCTTGATGCCGGCGATGGAGCGCTCACGGTTGGGGCCGAACTTCAGCTCGATGGTCAGCTTCTTGCCAACCTCGCCCTCAACGGGCTCCTCAACCTTGTAGGAGGAGATGTACCCCTCCTGCTGCAGGATCTCGGCGACGTGCGCCTTGATCTTGCTAGCCGGCATCGCCACGGAGTCGTGGTACGCCGAGTTCGCGTTACGCAGACGCGTGAGCATGTCTGCGATGGGGTCGGTCATGGTCATGATGGCCTCAGGCCTCTCTCGCCGTGGTTTCTCCGCACCAGGTCCCCCTTCCGCACTCTCGCGAGTTCGTCAGGGGCACAAGCGCAGGGGACCTACGACGTAGTAAGACTGGGTGCGAGCCTTCCAGAAGGACCGCGGGCATCCATGGGGAAGCCGCGGCAGGGGGCCCGACCCCACTACCTTACGGGAAGCCGTACGGCAGGCCCAAAACGGGCCGGTGTGGGATCGGGCACCTCTGCTTCGCTGGGTGCCTAAAGCGCCTGGATTACCAGGAGCTCTTGGTCACGCCCGGCAGCTCGCCGCGGTGCGCCATCTCACGGAGGCAGACACGGCACAGGCCGAACTTGCGGTACACCGAGTGCGGACGGCCGCAGCGCTGGCACCGGGTGTAGGCCCGGACGCCGAACTTCGGCTTGCGCTCGGACTTCGCGATGAGGGACTTCTTCGCCATTGGCTCACGCCTCCTTGAACGGGAAGCCCAGAGCGCGCAGGAGCGCCCGGCCCTCGTCGTCGGTCTGAGCGGTGGTCACGACGGTGATGTCCATACCGCGCTGACGGTCGACCTTGTCCTGGTCGATCTCGTGGAACATAACCTGCTCGGTCAGACCGAAGGTGTAGTTGCCACGGCCGTCGAACTGCTTCGGGGAGAGACCACGGAAGTCACGGATACGCGGCAGGGCCAGCGACACCAGACGGTCCAGGAACTCCCACATGCGGTCACCACGGAGGGTGACGTGGGTGCCGATCGGCTGGCCCTCGCGCAGCTTGAACTGCGCGATGGACTTACGGGCCTTGGTCACGGCCGGCTTCTGACCGGTGATCGCGGTCAGGTCGCGGATCGCGCCCTCGATCAGCTTGCTGTCACGGGCAGCCTCGCCGACACCCATGTTGACCACGACCTTGACCAGGCCGGGGATCAGCATGACGTTCTCGTACGAGAACTGCTCCTGCAGCTGACCCTTGATCTCGGAGCGGTAGCGCTCCTTGAGACGGGGGGTCACCTTCTCAACAGTCGTCTCAGACATCAGATGTCCTCACCGGTTCGCTTGGCAACGCGGATCTTGTTGCCCTCGTCGTCGAAGCGGTAGCCAACGCGGGTGACGACCTTCTTGCCGTCCTTCTCCACGACCAGCTGGACGTTGGAGACGTGCACCGGGGCCTCGACGGTCACGATGCCACCCTGGGTACCCGGACCCGGCTTGGTGTGCTTCTTGACCCGGTTCACACCCTCGACCAGGACCTTGTTCTCAGCCGGCATGGCCTGGATGACCTTGCCCTGCTTGCCCTTGTCCTTGCCGGTGATGACCTGGACCAGGTCACCCTTCTTGATCTTCATGCTGTTCGCCATGGGTTAGAGCACCTCCGGCGCCAGCGAGATGATCTTCATGAACTTCTTGTCGCGCAGCTCGCGGCCCACCGGGCCGAAGATGCGGGTGCCACGGGGGTCACCCTCGGTGTTCTTCAGCACGACAGCGGCGTTCTCGTCGAAACGGATGTACGAGCCATCCGGACGACGACGCTCCTTGACGGTGCGGACGACGACGCACTTGACGACGTCACCCTTCTTCACCGAACCACCGGGGATCGCGTCCTTGACGGTCGCGACGATGACGTCCCCGATACCGGCGTAGCGGCGACCGGAGCCACCGAGAACACGGATGCAAAGGATCTCCTTGGCACCAGTGTTGTCGGCAACACGCAGTCGCGACTCCTGCTGGATCACAGCTTTCTCCTGATCGTCAACGAGAGTCGACGGGCCGGCCGCTGCTCACACCGGCGCCCCCGGGGGACCCGCTGCACATACGGCCGTACCTCATCGGCTTCGTTACTTGGCCTTCTCGAGGATCTCGACGACGCGCCAGCGCTTGGACGCGGACAGCGGGCGGGTCTCCGCGAGGAGGACCCGGTCGCCGATGCCGCAAGCGTTCTGCTCGTCGTGCGCCTTCAGCTTGTTCGTACGGCGGATGACCTTGCCGTACAGAGCGTGCTTGACGCGGTCCTCGACGGCGACGACGACGGTCTTGTCCATCTTGTCGCTGACGACGAGACCCTCGCGGGTCTTGCGGAAACCGCGCGTCTCGTTGGTGTTCTCAGTCATCAGGCGTTCTCCACCGTCTCGATGCCCAGCTCGCGCTCGCGCATCAGGGTGTAGATCCGCGCGATGTCCTTGCGGACGAGCTTGAGCCGTCCGTGGTTGTCGAGCTGCCCGGTCGCCGCCTGGAAGCGGAGGTTGAACAGCTCCTCCTTGGCCTCGCGAAGCTTCGCAACGAGACCCTCGTTGTCCAGCTGGCGAAGCTCAGCAGCCTTGGTAGCGGCCGACATCAGCTCTCACCGTCCTCGCGCCGGACGATCCGGCACTTCATCGGCAGCTTGTGCGCGGCGCGGGTGAGCGCCTCGCGAGCAACCTTCTCGTTCGGGTACGACAGCTCGAACATGACCCGACCCGGGTGCACGTTCGCGATCCACCACTCCGGCGAACCCTTACCGGAACCCATGCGGGTCTCGGCCGGCTTCTTGGTGAGCGGGCGGTCCGGGTAGATGTTGATCCAGACCTTGCCGCCACGGCGGATGTGACGGGTGATCGCGATACGAGCGGACTCGATCTGACGGTTCGTCACGTAGGCCGGGGTCACGGCCTGGATGCCGAACTGGCCGAACGCCAGCTCGGTGCCACCCTTGGAAGCGCCACGGCGCTTCGGGTGGTGCTGCTTGCGGTGCTTGACCCGACGGGGGATCAGCATTTGGGTCAGGCCTCCGTTCCGGTGTTCTCGGCAGCCGGAGCCTCGACGGCCGGGGCCGCGGGGGCCTCGGCAGCGGCGGGACGACGGCCACGGCCACCGCGCTCGCCACCACGGCGCTCGCCACCGCGGGCGGGACGACCACCCTCGGGACGGGCCGGGCGGTTGCCCGAGCGGGCAGCGGCGTTCTCAGCGCGGACCTCGGCGATGTTCTTGACGTCGCCCTTGTAGATCCAGACCTTCACGCCGATGCGGCCGAAGGTCGTCTTGGCCTCGAAGAAGCCGTAGTCGACGTTCGCGCGCAGGGTGTGCAGCGGCACACGGCCCTCGCGGTAGAACTCCGAACGGCTCATCTCGGCGCCGCCGAGACGACCGGAGCACTGGACCTTGATGCCCTTGGCGCCGGACTTCATGGTGCCCTGCATCGACTTGCGCATGGCACGACGGAAGGAGACGCGGGAGGACAGCTGCTCCGCGACGCCCTGAGCCACGAGCTGGGCGTCCAGCTCGGGGTTCTTGACCTCAAGGATGTTCAGCTGGACCTGCTTGCCGGTCAGCTTCTCCAGGTCGCCGCGGATGCGGTCGGCCTCGGTGCCACGGCGACCGATGACGATGCCGGGGCGAGCGGTGTGGATGTCGACGCGGACGCGGTCGCGGGTGCGCTCGATCTCGACCTTGGAGATGCCGGCGCGCTCCATGCCCTTCGTCATCATGCGACGAATGGCAACGTCTTCCTTGACGTAGTCCTTGTACAGCTTGTCGGCGTACCAGCGGGACTTGAAGTCCGTGCTGATGCCGAGGCGGAACCCGTGCGGGTTAACCTTCTGGCCCATTACCGGGTCCCTTCCTTGCTGCTGACGACCACGGTGATGTGGCTGGTCCGCTTGCGGATCCGGTAGGCGCGGCCCTGGGCGCGCGGACGGAACCGCTTCAGGGTCGGGCCCTCGTCAACGTACGCCTCGGAGATGTAGAGGTCGTCCACGTTGGAGTGGTTGTAGTTGTGCGCGGCGTTGGCGATGGCGCTGTCGAGCACCTTGCCGACCGGCACGGTGGCGGCCTGCGGAGCGAAACGCAGGACGGCCTGGGCCTCCGTGGCATTCATGCCACGGATGAGGTCCACCACGCGGCGGGCCTTCATGGGCGTCACGCGGATGTACCGCGCCTGTGCCCTGGCTTCCATGGTTGTCCCCTTAATGGAGTAAGTCATTGAGTCTTATTGGCGCGCAAGCTCAGCCCGTGGCCAGAGGCCACTGATGGGCTCTCTAGCGACGCTTCGACTTCCGGTCTTCCTTCACGTGGCCACGGAAGGTGCGGGTCGGAGCGAACTCGCCGAGCTTGTGGCCGACCATCGACTCGGTGACGAACACCGGGACGTGCTTACGGCCATCGTGAACCGCGATCGTGTGGCCGAGCATGCTCGGGGAGATCACGGAACGACGGGACCAGGTCTTGATGACGTTCTGGGTACCCGCCTCGTTCTGAGCGTCCACCTTCTTGATGAGGTGGCCGTCGATGAAGGGGCCCTTCTTGAGACTGCGCGGCATCTGACCTGCTCCTAGCGCTTCTTGTTGGTCTTGCGGCGGCGCACGATGAGCTTGTCCGACGCCTTGTTCGGGCGACGGGTACGGCCCTCGGGCTTACCCCACGGCGAGACCGGGTGGCGACCACCGGAGGTCTTACCCTCACCACCACCGTGCGGGTGGTCGATCGGGTTCATGGCGACACCACGCACGGTCGGGCGGACGCCCTTCCAGCGCATGCGGCCGGCCTTGCCCCAGTTGATGTTCGACTGCTCGGCGTTGCCGACCTCGCCGACGGTGGCACGGCAGCGCGCGTCAACCAGACGGATCTCACCGGAGGGCATGCGCAGGTGCGCCATCTTGCCCTCACGCGCCAGCAGCTGGATGCCGGAACCGGCCGAGCGGGCCAGCTTGGCACCGCCGCCGGGACGCAGCTCCACCGCGTGGATGGTGGTACCGACCGGGATGTTGCGCAGCGGCAGGTTGTTGCCCGGCTTGATGTCGGCGCCAGCGCCGTTCTCGATCCGGTCACCCTGCGCGATGCCGCGCGGCGCGATGATGTAGCGCTTCTCGCCGTCCGCGTAGTGCAGGAGCGCGATGCGCGCGGTGCGGTTCGGGTCGTACTCGATGTGCGCGACCTTGGCCGGCACGCCGTCCTTGTCGTGACGACGGAAGTCGATCACGCGGTAGGCGCGCTTGTGACCGCCACCCTGGTGGCGAGCGGTGACACGACCGGCGTTGTTGCGGCCGCCCTTGCTGTGCAGCGGGCGAACCAGCGACTTCTCCGGGGTGGACCGCGTGATTTCTACGAAGTCGGCCACGCTGGAGCCACGACGGCCCGGCGTAGTCGGCTTGTACTTGCGGATGCCCATTTGGCTCTCTCGTCCTCGTCCTAATCGACGATCACGATCTCCTTGTTCAGGAGACCGGACCACCGAAGATGTCGATGCGGTTGCCCTCGGCCAGCGTCACGATGGCGCGCTTGGTGTCCTTGCGCTTGCCAAAGCCCGTCTTGGAGCGCTTGCGCTTGCCCTGACGGTTGATCGTGTTGACAGCCTCGACCTTGACCGAGAAGACCGCCTCGACGGCCTGCTTGATCTGGGTCTTGTTGGCGCCCGGCGACACGATGAACGTGTACTTGTTCTCGTCGAGGAGCGAGTAGCTCTTCTCCGAGATGACCGGCTTCACCAGGACGTCACGGGGGTCCGTGAACGTCTTGCTCGTAACGTCGCTCATCAGGCGGCGCTCCCTTCGAGCTCGCCCTCAGCGGCAACGGCCTTGGCGGACGCGGCCGGACCGGCCACGAAACGCTCGAAGGCGGCCTGGGTGAAGACCACATCGTCGGAGACGAGCACGTCGTAGGTGTTCAGCTGACCGGCGTCCAGGATGTGCACGTGCGGCAGGTTGCGAGCGGACTTCAGGCCCAGCTCGTCCTCGCGCTCGACGACCAGGAGGACGTTCTTGCGCTCGGTGATCTTGCCGAACAGGCTCTTGGCGGCCTTGGTCGACGGCGCCTCGGTCGCGGTCACGCCGGTGACGACGTGGATGCGGTTGTGGCGGGCCCGGTCGGTGAGCGCACCGCGCAGGGCGGCGGCGATCATCTTCTTCGGGGTCCGCTGCGAGTAGTCGCGCGGCACGGGACCGTGCACGACGCCACCGCCGGCGAACTGCGGCGCACGGGTCGAGCCCTGACGGGCGCGGCCGGTGCCCTTCTGGCGGTACGGCTTCTTGCCGCCACCGCGGACCTCGCCACGAGTCTTGGTCTTGTGGGTGCCCTGACGGGCCGCAGCGAGCTGCGCCACGACGACCTGGTGCATCAGCGGAACGCTGACCTTCGCGTCGAAGATCTCGGCCGGCAGCTCGATGCTGCCGGTCTTGTCGCCAGCCGGCGACAGGATGTCAATGGTGCTCATTTCCTCACAGCCCCTTCGCCGCGGTGCGGACGAGGACGAGGCCGCCGTTCGGGCCCGGGACGGCGCCCTTGATGAGCAGCAGACCCTTCTCCGCGTCGACCGCGTGCACGGTCAGGTTCTGGGTGGTCACACGCTCGTGGCCCATCCGACCAGCCATGCGCAGGCCCTTGAACACACGGCCCGGGGTGGCGCAGCCACCGATGGAACCGGGCGAGCGGTGCTTGCGCTGGGTGCCGTGACCGGCGCCGAGGCCCTTGAAGTTGTGACGCTTCATGACACCGGCGAAGCCCTTGCCCTTGGAGGTGCCGGTCACGTCGACCTTGACACCCGCCTCGAACAGCTCGGCGGTGATCTCCTGGCCCAGGGTGTACTCGGAGGCGTCCGAGGTACGGAGCTCGACCAGGTGGCGGCGCGGGGTGACACCGGCCTTGGCGAAGTGGCCCGCGAGGGGCTTGTTCACCTTGCGGGGGTCGATCTCGCCGAAGCCGATCTGGACGGCGTCGTAGCCGGCCGGGCTGTCGGCGGTGTGGACCTGGGTCACGACATTGGGCCCAGCCTTGACGACGGTCACCGGAACGACCCGGTTGTTCTCGTCCCAGACCTGGGTCATGCCGAGCTTCTCGCCCAGGATGCCCTTAATCTGCTTAGCCATCTTCGGTGCGCCTCTCAGAGCTTGATCTCGATGTCGACGCCAGCCGGCAGGTCGAGACGCATGAGCGAGTCAACCGTCTTCGGCGTGGGGTCGAGGATGTCGATCAGACGCTTGTGAGTACGCATCTCGAAGTGCTCGCGCGAGTCCTTGTACTTGTGCGGCGAGCGGATGACGCAGTACACGTTCTTCTCAGTGGGCAGCGGCACCGGGCCTGCGACCTGCGCACCAGTACGGATCACCGTCTCGACGATCTTCTTCGCCGAGGAGTCGATGACCTCGTGGTCGTAGGCCTTGAGCCGGATGCGGATCTTCTGTCCCGCCATGGCTACTCAGTAGTCCTTTGTCCTTAGTCACTTCACGACCCCCCTCCGACCCCCGCGCTCGGGCGTGTCGCCCTCGCGCTTGCAAAAAACCGGCGAAATAACTCGTCGGTTTCGAACTTCGGAATGGGGGGAGCCGGGCCGAGGCCCCGCATACGCTTCCCGGAAGATTCCCGTACTTTCGCCCCGCAGCTGCCGTGGCGTAGAACTCACGCTTGACGGCCATCACGGGAACGACGAGTACATGGGACTCGCTTCCGGTCCTCCCGGCGGGAGGCGCGCAGCATCGGCACTCAACCGAGCAACTTGGACATACTGCCACATGGAGCAGCCCGGATGCCAATCGGGGCCGATGAGGTGCTCCTCACCGGCCCCGATGGGGTGATCACGCAGGTCAGTCCTTGCGCCAGAGGACCCAGCCGTGTTCCTTGCTGTACTTCGCGACGTGCCAGCCCGGGCGCGGCGTGGACCAGCTGGCCTCCGGCGCGACGTCCTGGCCGACCGCCAGCAGCATCGCGGTGGCCTGCTCCGGCGGGTTGTTGCCGTTCTTGACGTTGTCGGTCCAGACCCGGCCCCAGTAGACCTCGTAGGCCAGCGCCATCCGGGTGCCCCAGTCGAGGTCCCAGTCCAGGATCACGTTGTCGCCCTTGCGCAGCCCGGCCTCCTTGGCCAGGCCGACGGCCGGGTACTTGCGGAACTTGGCGTGCGGCTCGGCGACGTTGTCGGTGATCGCGACGGTCGCATAGGCGGCGAAGAGCGTCACGCAGCCGACCACGGCGGCCACCACCCGGCGCCCGCCGGCCACCCGCAGCAGCAGGCAGGCGGCCAGCACCGCCAGCGCGCCGAGGGTTGTCCGGCCCATGTGCAGGTTGTCCCAGCTCGACGCCAGGAACATCGCGTCCGGCACGGTCCACGGCAGCGCCCAGTCCTTCAGCGCCTTGCCGGCGTACCCGGTGACGGACACCTGGATGATCGCGATCACCGCCGCGCCGACCAGCGCCGACCAGAGCAGCGACCGTGTCCGGGCCCGGAACAGCGCGGCCAGACCGACGACCAGGAACAGCGGCACCAGCACCGCGCAGTACCGGGCGTACACCCAGTTGTCGACGCGGTCGGTGTCCGCCAGGCCCGCCGCGGAGGCCAGCGCGGTGCCGAACAGCATGGCGAGCATGCAGAAGGCCACCACGCGGTCGGCCACCGTGAACCGGCGGCGGAACACGGCCACCACGCACAGCACGAAGGCGATCGCCCCGAAGCCGTACGTGGAGGTCATGAAGTACCAGAGCTGCCCGAAGGTGCGGGCGATGATCGTGCCGATGAACCTGCTGTCCTCCAGGTTCTCGAAGACCTTGTTGCCGACCGTGCTCGGCGGCACGTCCTTGAACTGGTTCTCGACGAAGCCGGCCAGCAGCTTGGCCCCCAGGACGGACGCCCCGAGCCCGGCGAGCCCGGCCAGCGCGGAGAGCCGCGGCGCCCAGCCGACGGCCAGCACCACCAGCAGGGCCAGCGCGGTCAGCGCCACCACCACGCCGCCGCGGTCGTGGGTGGCCATGGTGTAGCCGGCCGCCAGGCCCATCGCCACCGCGTGCAGCGAGCGGCGGCGCGGCGATCCGGGCGAGAGCCAGCCGTGCATCGTGACCAGCCAGGCCAGCAGGAGCACCGGGAGGACGGTGTCCGACATGACGAACTGGGAGTAGAAGATCACCGGCGGCACCAGCGCCACGGCGGTCGCCGACAGGTACGCGTGCGTGCGGGACAGGCCCAGCCGGCGCGCGGCCACGAAGGCCAGCGGGAAGACCAGCGCGTTGAGCACCGCGTTGATGCCCATGATCAGGTGGTACGCGGTCGCCGGGTTGTCGGCGATCCGCAGCGCCGGCGAGATCAGCAGCGGGTACCCGCCGGGGATGACCACGCCGACGGGCATCTCGGTGGTCGGCCGGCCGGCCAGCACCCTCGCTATCACGAGGTACGAGTCCTCGTCCGCGTGCACCGACGGGAAGTAGTTGTGGATCGACAGCGCCAGCCGGAACGCCGTCTGCCCGAGGTAGCCCAGCAGCAGTGCCGTCGGCCAGAACCACCGGTGGGCGGCGAGCGCCCGCAGCCGGACCAGAGCGGCCGGCGGCCGGGTCGGGTCGGCGGCCGCGGTCCCGCCGTCCTCCCCCGGACTCCGCCCGTCGGGCGCTTGGGCAGAGTCGATCAGCGGCTGCACCGGGACACTTCCCTACTTGAGTGAGTGGACGATCTCGTCATGGCCGTCTTGACGCGGCGTCGCGAGCTCCGGCCCGCCCCCACCGCTCTTCGGATCGCATCGGCAGTCTGCCACGGGCCGTTCGACCGGGGCCAGCACATCCTGCCCGTCACAGACGACAACGACCGGCCCCGGAACGGCGGTTCACCCTGCGGTGCCGCGCCCGGAGCCGGTCGTACGGCTCAGCCCTCGTGCCGCTGCCCGGAGGTCAGCGCGTGCCGGAACAGGGCCTTGGCGCCGTCCCGCTGACCGCGGCGCAGCGCGCCCGGCAGCATGGTCAGCGCGTGCAGCCGGGAGGCGCTGCGGACCCGGGCCGCACGGGCGGCCTTGGGCCAGCCGCGGGCGTCCATCCGCTCCGCCACCGCGTTGAAGTACCGCTCCGCCTCGGTGAACCGGGTACCGGAGAAGGCCTGCACCGAGGACTCGCTCACCGCGTGCCGGCGGTACTGGAAGACGACCGTGGTGTTGTCCACGATCATCTGCTCGCCGCGCTCCAGCAGGTCGACGACCAGGGCCAGGTCCTGGATCACCGAGTAGTCGTCGCGGAAGTTCACCGCGCGCAGTGCCTCGCCCCGCCAGCAGATCGACGGGAAGTAGAGCCAGTTGCCGCGCAGCACGCTCGCCGCGAGCTCCTCGCCGCCCATCAGGCGCCGGCCCTTGACGGTCGGAGCGTAGATCCGCTCCTTCACGTTGTCGGCCAGGCCCGAGACGGGCGCACCGTTGCCGTCGATCACCTCGACGCCCGGCTGCACCATGCCCACGTCCGGGTTGTCGCGCAGGACGGCCCGGACGGTCTCCAGGTAGTGCGGGTGCAGCAGGTCGTCGCAGCCCATGATGACCACGTGGTCGGCCCGGGACAGCTCCACGCACTTCTGGAAGTTCTTGGTGATGCCGAGGTTCTGCGCGTTGCGCTGGTAGTGCACCCGGTCGTCGCCGAGCTCGGCGAACCAGCCCGGGACGTCCGGCTCCTTGCCGTCGTCGAGGACGGTCAGCCGGAAGTCCCGGTCGGTCTGCGCGAGGATGCTGCGGACCGCGGCCTGCATCAGTGCCACGTCGCCGTAGTACGGCAGCATGAACTCGAAGGTCGCCACGGGATCAGGCCTTGCTGCGGTCGACCGGGGCCGAGACCGGCAGGTCCAGGTCGAAGCGCTCCTCGTTCAGCCGGGCGCCCTCGTTGATCGCCACGGTGCGCGCCAGGTCGGTGAGCTTCTTCTCCAGCGAGCGGAAGCGCAGGAAGGTGTTGAGGGTCAGGAAGCCCATCGCCAGCACCATCACGTACAGAACCAGGTCGGTGCCACGGCCGACGCCCAGCTGGTGGGCGAGCCAGGTCACGTCGGTGGGGCGCAGCACCGCGTAGATGTTCACGACCACGAAGACCGAGAACGCGATGCGCTTCCAGGCGCGGGTGTTGGCACGGTCCCAACGCCGGATGAACATGAAGGCGAGAGTGACCGAGCCGAGAATGAGAACCAGCTGGATCCAGAAGAATTTCATCGGCGGCTACGCTCCCGCAGCGAGATGTCGAAGATGATGTTGACGCCGTTGATCAGGGACTGACCCTTGGCGCGTGAGTAGTCGGTGTACAGGATGTCCACCGGGAGCTCGGCGACCCGCAGGTCGGAGCCGGCCAGGAAGCTGACGATCTCCGAGGCGTGCGCCATGCCGTTCATGGTGATCCGCAGTCGGCCGGCGGCCTCGCGGTTGAGCACCCGCAGCCCGTTGTGGGCGTCGGTCAGCTTGAGCTTGCGCGCCGTCGGGCTGACGGTCGCCGCGGTCCGCAGGACGACCCGCTTGATCCACGGCACCTGGCCGTTCTGCTCGATGAAGCGCGAGCCGAGGACCACGTCGGTCTCGCCCTCGCGCAGCAGCGCGACCATCTTCTCGACGTCGGCGGTCTGGTGCTGACCGTCCGCGTCGAAGGTGGCGAAGTACTTGGCACCGGGCTGGGCCAGGGCGTACGCGAGGCCGGTCTGCAGCGCCGCACCCTGTCCGAGGTTGACCGGGTGGCGCACCAGGTGGGCACCCGTGCCCATGATGTGCTTGGCCGAGTCGTCACCGCTGCCGTCATCGACCACCACGATGTTCGGGAACGTCTTTCGCGCCCCCTCCACAACGTCGGCGATCACCTGGCCCTCGTTGTAGGCCGGGATCACCAGCCAAACATCGTCGTACTGGGACACGGAGGCTCCATGAATGGGGTCTGGCCCGCGCTGCTGCGCGGCGATCTGAAGATGGTGGGCGGACACGGTCATTCACCGGCCGTCCGGCTGCTCAACACCGCGGCGTCCTGGTCGCCCGACTGCTGGACGAGGCCTGCGGAAGTCGTCGCCGAACGGGCGAAACTCTGCCTCAGGACCGCCAGCATACCGACGACGGTGGCCACGGAACCGGCCGCGTAGGCCAGGATCACGCGGGTCGACACCTCCCCCGGCAGGAAGGTCACCCCCGCGAGGACCGCGGTGCCGACCGCCCAGCAGAGCAGCTGGAGGTTGTGCCGTTTGAATACCATCAGCGCCTGGCCGAGCACCATCGCGAACATGTACGCCACGGTTCCGGCGGACAACCAGAAGAAGTCGAGGCAGCCGAGGACCGGCTTCGCCCCGAACAGCACCTGGATCAGCCAGGGGCCGAGGGCGACCGCGGGGATGCCGCCGAGCAGCCCCAGCAGGCCGACCACCGCACCGATCCGGCGGAGCATACCGGTGAACGCGGCCCGGTCCCCCACCGCGATGGCCGCGGAGAGGCCGTTGAGCAGCGAGGCCTGCAACGATCCGAAGACGAACAGCGGCACACGGGCCAGCACCAGCGCGTTGAGCAGGGCGGCGATCAGCGCGGACTCGGTGGGCGCGAGCAGCTTGGTGCTCACCACGGCGGCGTTGACCACGACCTGCGAGAGCAGGGTCGAGCAGATCAGCAGCCCCAGGCCGGAGCAGAGCTCCGACCAGCCGACCTGCTCGCCGGGCTTGACCGCCCGCAGCAGCGGCGGCAGCGTGGCGATGGTGGCCAGGATCGGCGCGACGGCCAGGATCAGGCTGAACGCGAGCGCCGAGTGCACCCCGGCCGCGCCGCAGCCGAAGGCCAGGCCGATCCGCAGGCCGCCGTCCAGCCCCAGCTGGGTGCCGTACGCGCCGAAGCGGCCGAGGCCGGCCAGCACGCCGCGGGTGAGGTAGCAGACCGCCATGCCGGTGAAGGCTCCGCCGAGCGCCAGCACCAGCGAGCGGTCGCCGTGGAACATCGCCCGGGCGATCGGGCCGGAGGCGGCGCCGAGGACGAGCAGGGTCGCGCCGAGGATCCCGCCGGTGAGCAGGGTGGCCCGGCGCAGCACCGGTGCGGCGCCGTGACCGAGCGCGGCTCGTGCGGAGACGATCCGGGTGAGTTCCTGCTCGATCGGGAAGAAGACGCCGATGCCGACGGACATCACGATCGTCCACAGCAGGGAGACGTTCGCCATGTCGTCGACCGACAGGCTGTGGCCGGCCACTCCGAGGTGGATGTAGGAGGCGGCGCCCAATACGACGGTGCCGCCGGCCACCGCCAGGGTTCCCGGCGGCAGCGCGGCAGCGACCTTCGTCAACGCTTTCTTCACTGAGGTCTGTCGCTCTCGGTGGTCCGGGCCGTGGCGGCCAGTTCGGCGAAGACGGGCCGGGCCAGGGCCTCGGCCAGCATGGCCCGCCACTCGGGCAGCGGGGCCAGCCCGGCGGCGGCCCAGCGGTCGTGGGCCAGCACGCTGAAGGCGGGGCGGACGGCCGGGCGGACGAACGCCTCCGAGGTGGTGGGGCGGATCCGCTCCGGGTCGAGCCCGCTCAGCGCGTAGGTCTCGCGGGCCAGCCCGCACCAGGTGGTCCGGCCGCTCGCGGTGCCGTGGTAGACCCCGGCCGGAGCCTCGCCGGCGAGCGCGGCGCGGCCGAGCTCGACCAGCCGGCCGGCCAGCGCGTACGACCAGGTCGGCTGACCGTGCTGGTCGTCGACGACGTCCAGGGTGTCCCGCTGGGTGGCCAGCTTGAGCATGGTGGCCACGAAGTTCGGGCCGTGCTCGCCGTACAGCCAGGCGGTGCGCACCACGTAGCCGTGCTCGGGGAGGAGCTCGGCGACGGCCCGCTCCCCCACCAGCTTGCTGCGGCCGTACGCGTTGACCGGCGCGGTCGGGGCGTCCTCCGGGCAGGGCTCGGTGGCGTCGCCCGGGAGGACGTAGTCGGTGGAGACGTGCAGCAGCCGGACGCCGGCCTTGGCGCAGGCCGCGGCCAGGAGGCGCACGCCGGTGCCGTTGACGGCGGTGGCGGCGTCCTCCTCGGTCTCCGCGGCGTCGACGTTCGTCCACGCGGCGCAGTTGACCACGAGGTCGTGGCCCTCGACGGCGGCCTGCACGGCCGCCGCGTCGGTGATGTCCAGGTCGGCCCGGCGCAGCGCGGTGACCTCGGCGGTCGGGTCGGCGGCGAGCACCGCCAGCACGTCCCGCCCGAGCATCCCGGCCGCGCCGGTGACCAGCCAGCGCACCCGGCCGGCGGCGTTCGCGGTCACTTGGCCAGGGCCGCCTTCTGCTTCAGCGGCTCCCACCAGGCGCGGTTCTCGCGGTACCAGGCGATGGTCGCGGCGAGGCCGTCCTCGAAGCGGACCTGCGGCTCGTAGCCGAGCTCCTCGCGGATCTTGCTGATGTCGATCGAGTAGCGCAGGTCGTGGCCCTTGCGGTCCTCGACGTGCTCGACCATGTCCCAGCCCGCGCCGGCGGCCTCCAGCAGCAGGCCGGTCAGCTCCTTGTTGGTGGCCTCGGTGCCGCCGCCGATGTTGTAGACCTCACCCGCGCGGCCGCCGCGCATGACCAGCTCGATGCCCCGGCAGTGGTCCGAGACGTGCAGCCAGTCGCGGACGTTGCCGCCGTCGCCGTACAGCGGAACCTTCTTGCCGTCGATCAGGTTGGTGGTGAAGAGCGGGATGACCTTCTCCGGGAACTGGTAGTGCCCGTAGTTGTTGGAGCAGCGGGTCACCACGACGTCCATGCCGTGCGTGCGGTGGTAGGCCAGCGCCAGCAGGTCGGAGGAGGCCTTGGAGGCGGAGTAGGGGGAGTTCGGCTCCAGCGGCCAGGTCTCGGTCCAGGAGCCCTCGCTGATCGAGCCGTACACCTCGTCGGTGGAGATGTGCACGAAGCGGCCGACACCGTGCTTGCGGGCGGCGTCCAGGAGGACCTGGGTGCCCACGACGTTGGTCAGCACGAACGGGCCCGCACCGGCGATCGACCGGTCCACGTGGGACTCGGCGGCGAAGTGCACGACGACGTCGTGGCCGGGCATGACCTGGTCGACCGCGTCGACGTCGCAGATGTCGCCCTGGACGAAGGTGTAGCCCTGGTGGTTCGCCACCGGGGCCAGGTTCTCCAGGACGCCCGAGTAGGTGAGCTTGTCAAAGACGGTGATCCGGGCGCTCTCGTCCGCTCCGAGGAGCTGACGGACGAACTCCGAACCAATGAATCCGGCGCCGCCGGTCACGAGGATGCGCATAATGCGCGTAGTCTACCGCCGCCCGAGCGGCCTCCTGTCCCGCCCCCACCGGCCCCCACCACCCCCCGAGTTCTCGAATAGGGTGCACCCATGCGTGGAATCCTCCTGGCCGGCGGCACCGGCTCACGGCTGTGGCCCTTGACCCGAGCGGTGTCGAAGCAGCTCCTCCCGGTCTTCGACAAGCCGATGATCTACTACCCCCTCTCGACCCTGGTGATGGCCGGGATAAGCGAAATCCTGATCATCACCACCCCGAACGACCGGGACCAGTTCGAACGGCTGCTGGGTGACGGTTCCCAGCTCGGCCTGAAGCTCCAGTACGCCGTCCAGGAGAAGCCCGAGGGCATCGCCCAGGCCTTCGTGCTCGGCGCGGACTTCATCGGCGACGAGCCGGTGGCCCTCATCCTCGGCGACAACATCTTCCACGGCAGCGGCCTGGGCACCGCCCTGACCGAGCACTCCGACATCAAGGGCGGCCGGGTCTTCGCCTACCCGGTCGCCGACCCGACCGCGTACGGCGTGGTCGAGTTCGACGAGAGCGGCCAGGTCATCTCGATCGAGGAGAAGCCGGCCGAGCCCAAGTCCCGCTACGCCGTCCCCGGCCTGTACTTCTACGACAACCGGGTCGTCGAGATCGCCCGCAACCTGAAGCCGAGCGCCCGCGGCGAGCTGGAGATCACCGCCGTCAACGACGCGTACCTGCGCACCGGCGACCTGCACGTCACGATCCTCGACCGCGGCACCGCCTGGCTGGACACCGGCACCTTCGTCTCGATGGTCCAGGCCTCGGAGTTCGTCCGGGTCATCGAGGAGCGCCAGGGCTTCAAGATCGGCTGCATCGAGGAGGCGGTCTGGCGGGCCGGCCTGATCGACGACGCGCAGCTGCGCGAGCTCGCCGAGCCGCTGCTGAAGAGCGGTTACGGCCAGTACCTGGTGACCCTGCTCGACGAGGCGGCCGGCCGGTGAAGTTCCGTGAACTCTCCATCGAGGGCGCCTTCGAGATCACCCCTCAGGTGCACGGCGACCCGCGGGGCCACTTCACCGAGTGGTACCGCTTCGACCGGCTCGCCGAGGTCGTCGGTCACCCGCTGACGCTGGCTCAGGCCAACCTGTCGCTCTCCGCCAAGGACGTCGTGCGCGGCATCCACTTCGCGGACGTGCCGCCCGGCCAGGCCAAGTACGTCGCCTGCACCCGCGGCGCGGTGCTGGACGTCATCGTCGACCTGCGGGTCGGCTCGCCGACCTTCGGCAAGTGGGAGGGCGTGCGCCTGGACGACACCGAGCGCAAGGCCGTCTACATCCCCGAGGGCCTGGGCCACGGCTTCTGCGCGCTCACCGACGACGCGACGCTGACCTACCTCTGCTCGGCGACGTACAACCCGACCGGCGAGCACGGCGTGCACCCGCTGGACCCGGACCTCGGCATCGAGTGGCCGGCCGAGGCCCCGCAGCTGTCGGCCCGCGACGCGGCCGCGCCCTCGCTCGCGGAGGCGATCGCCAGTGGCCTGCTGCCGGACTACGAGGCCTGCAAGGCCTACACGGAGTCGCTGAAGCAGCAGTGACGGCGACGGTGACGGCAGAGGCCGGAACCACGAAGGGGACGCGTGCCGCGGCACGCGTCCCCTTCGTCGTCACTGCCGCCGTCCGGCCGGCCGTCGTCAGCGCTTCCGGAAGACCCAGACCTTGAGGAGCACGAACCGGGCCACGGTGGCGAGGCCGTTCGCCACGACGAGGCCGGTCACCTCGACCACCCGGGAGGCGTCCGGCACCGCCGCGTCGAGCAGCGCCAGGGCGCCGCTGCTGAGGCCGAGCCCGATCACGAAGGCGACCGCACCCTGGAGCTGGTGGCGCACCGCGCCGTCCGAGCCGGTGATGCCGAAGGTGAAGCGGCGGTTGGCCGCGGTGTTGGCCACCGCACTGACGGCCAGCGCCACCAGGTTGGCCACCTGGGAGGAGGCGACCAGCCGCAGCAGGACGAACAGCGCCAGGTAGAAGAGCGTGCTCAGCACGCCGATGACCAGGAAGGACGGCAGCTGCCGGCGCATCCCGGGCGAGCCGGGGGCCTGCCCGCCGCGCTCGTCGTTCCCGCCGTGCTCACCGTGCTCGTCGCGGTCGGCGGAGAGGATCTCGTTCACTTGCCCGTCCCGTACCGGTCCTGCTCCTCGGCCGAGTCGTAGCCGACGAAGTAGGCCGGCCGCGCCTGGACCGCCGAGTAGATCCGGCCGACGTACTCGCCGAGCAGTCCGACGCAGACCAGCTGGACGGCGCCGAGGAACAGCATGCCTATGAACAGCGAGGACCAGCCCGGCACGGTGGAGCCGACGGCGTACGCGATCGTGGTGTAGAGCGCCAGCGCGATGCAGACCAGGAAGCTGAACAGCCCCAGCCAGGTGGCCAACCGCAGCGGGGCCGCGGAGAAGTTGGTGACGCTGTCCAGCGCGAGCCGGACCATCTTGGACAGCGGGTAGTGGGTGCTGCCGGCGACCCGCTCCTCGCGGACGTAGACCACCTCGCCGCTGGGGAAGCCCAGCCACGGCACCAGCAGCCGGTAGACCGGCTGGTGCTCGGGCATCGCCTTGAGCGCGTCCACCGCGGCCCGGCTGAGCAGCCGGAAGTCGCCGGCCTGGTTGGGCATCCGCTTGCCGACCAGCTTGCGCATCAGCCAGTAGTACGCCCCGGCGCTGTGCCGTTTGAAGGAGGTGTCGGTGCCGCGGTCGCCGCGGACGCCGTAGACGATGTCCAGGCCCTGCTCCCGGGCGAGCGCCAGCATCTCGGGGATCTTCTCCGGCGGGTCCTGCAGGTCGGCGTCGATCGAGACGACGTAGTCGCCGAAGGCCCGGTGGATGCCGGCGGTGAGGGCGGCCTGGTGCCCGGAGTTGCGGGCGAAGCGGACGATGCGGAACTCCGGCCAGTCCTGGCGGATCTTCTGCATCAGCACCGGCGTCGCGTCGGTGCTGCCGTCGTCGACGCCGACCACCTCGTAGGCCACGTCGAGCCCGTCGAGGATCGGCCGCAGCCGTTCGACGGTCAGCGGAAGCGCCTCCTGCTCGTTGTAGATCGGCATCACGACCGACAACAGCGGTGTGGTTGACATGCGGTGGGTCCCACTTTCCGCGACGGCGGGAGCTTGTTGGTGGCCCGACCATAACAGTCGGCGATGAGCGGCCCGTGAAAGGAGGCGCGCCCCCGTGAGTGCCTCATGAAGGAACGCCGAAGGGCCCCGCACACCGAGCGGTGCGCGGGGCCCTTCGGACTCAGCCTGTACGAGGCAGGCAGGTCAGATCGTCAATTACTTGAGGATCTTGGTGACCTGGCCGGCGCCGACGGTGCGGCCACCCTCACGGATGGCGAACTTCAGGCCCTCCTCCATGGCGATCGGCTGGATCAGCGCGACCGTCATGGCGGTGTTGTCGCCCGGCATGACCATCTCGGTGCCCTCGGGGAGGGTCACGACGCCGGTCACGTCCGTGGTACGGAAGTAGAACTGCGGGCGGTAGTTGTTGAAGAACGGGGTGTGGCGGCCACCCTCGTCCTTCGACAGGATGTACGACTGGGCCTCGAAGTCGGTGTGCGGCGTGACCGAACCCGGCTTGATGATGACCTGGCCGCGCTCGACGTCCTCGCGCTTGATGCCACGGAGCAGCAGACCGACGTTCTCACCGGCCTGGCCCTCGTCGAGCAGCTTGCGGAACATCTCGATGCCGGTGACCGTGGTGGTGGTCTTGGTCTCCTTGATGCCGATGATGTCGACAGTCTCGTTGACCTTGAGGATGCCACGCTCGATACGACCGGTGACGACGGTGCCACGACCGGTGATCGTGAAGACGTCCTCGATCGGCATCAGGAACGGCTGGTCCACGGCGCGGGCCGGGGTGGGGATGTTCTCGTCGACGGCGTGCATCAGGCCGACGAGCTTCTCGCCCCACTCCTTGTCGCCCTCCAGGGCCTTCAGGGCGGAGACACGGACGACCGGCAGGTCGTCGCCCGGGAACTCGTACTCGGAGAGCAGCTCACGGACCTCGAGCTCGACGAGCTCCAGGATCTCCTCGTCGTCCACCATGTCGGCCTTGTTCAGGGCGACGACGATGTAGGGGACGCCGACCTGGCGGGCCAGGAGGACGTGCTCCTTGGTCTGCGGCATCGGGCCGTCGGTGGCGGCGACCACCAGGATGGCGCCGTCCATCTGGGCGGCACCGGTGATCATGTTCTTGATGTAGTCAGCGTGACCCGGGCAGTCGACGTGGGCGTAGTGACGCGCCTCGGTCTGGTACTCGACGTGCGCGATCGAGATGGTGATACCGCGCTGACGCTCCTCCGGCGCCTTGTCGATCTGGTCGAACGGCGTGAAGGGGTTCAGGTCCGGGTACGCGTCGTGCAGCACCTTGGTGATGGCCGCGGTCAGCGTGGTCTTGCCGTGGTCGATGTGACCAATGGTGCCGATGTTGACGTGGGGCTTCGTCCGCTCGAACTTCGCCTTCGCCACTGAGTCCTCCTGAGGACAGTTCCTGTACGCCGTGCTGACGTCAGTTGGTCTTGATCGGGCTGGGTCCGTGGTGCCGGAAGCACCTCGCACCGTCCCGCGGGTAGGGGCCGGAGGCCCCGGGAGGATCCGTCCGGATCCTCCCGGGTCGCCTCCTAATAGCCTAAGGGGTCGGAATCATCCCGAATGTCGGGCTGGTTCCGAGGCCGGCAGAGCCGGACCTACTCGCCCTTGGCCTTGGCGATGATCTCCTCAGCCACGGCCTTGGGGACCTCGGCGTACGAGTCGAACTGCATCGAGTAGCTGGCGCGACCAGAGGTCTTGCTGCGCAGGTCACCGACGTAGCCGAACATCTCGGAGAGGGGCACCAGCGCCGTGACGACGCGGGCACCGTGACGCTCGTCCATGGACCGGATCTGGCCACGGCGAGAGTTGATGTCGCCGATCACATCGCCCATGTAGTCCTCGGGCGTGGTGACCTCGACGGCCATCATCGGCTCAAGAAGGACCGGCTTGGCCTTCTTCGCGCCTTCCTTGAAGGCCATCGAGCCGGCGATCTTGAACGCGAGCTCGGAGGAGTCGACGTCGTGCGACGCACCGTCGAGCAGCGTGACGCGGACACCCTGCAGCGGGTAGCCGGCGAGCACACCGAACTCCATGGCCTCCTGGCAACCGGCGTCGACCGAAGGGATGTACTCCTTCGGCACGCGGCCACCGGTGACCTTGTTCACGAACTCGTAGCCCTCGGCCTGCTCAAGCGGCTCGATCGCGATCTGGATCTTCGCGAACTGGCCCGAACCACCGGTCTGCTTCTTGTGCGTGTAGTCGATGCGCTCGACGGCCGAACGGATCGTCTCGCGGTAGGCGACCTGCGGCTTGCCGACGTTGGCCTCGACCTTGAACTCACGCTTCATACGGTCGACCAGCACCTCAAGGTGCAGCTCGCCCATACCCGCGATGATGGTCTGGCCGGTCTCCTCGTCCGTGTTGACCTGGAAGGACGGGTCCTCCTCGGCGAGACGCTGGATGGCGACACCCAGCTTCTCCTGGTCACCCTTGGACTTGGGCTCGATGGCGACGCGGATGACCGGGGCCGGGAAGTCCATGGACTCCAGGATGACCGGGTTCTTCTCGTCGGCCAGCGTCTCACCGGTGGTGGTCTGCTTCAGGCCCATGACGGCGACGATGTCGCCGGCGCCCACCGACTCGATCTCCTCACGCTTGTTCGCGTGCATGCGGTAGATCTTGCCGATGCGCTCCTTCTTGCCCTTCACGGCGTTCAGCACCGAGGTGCCGGACTCCAGGCGACCGGAGTAGATCCGGACGAAGGTGAGCTTGCCCAGGTGAGGGTCGGACATGATCTTGAACGCCAGCGCAGCCAGCGGCTCGTCGTCCGAAGCCTTACGGGAGATCTTCGTCTCCGGGTCGTTCGGCTTGGTGCCCTCGATGGACTCGATGTCCAGCGGCGACGGCAGGTACTTGACGACCGCGTCGAGCAGGGGCTGAACGCCCTTGTTCTTGAAGGCGGTACCGCAGAAGATCGGGGTGAAGTCCGAGTTCAGGGTGCCCTTGCGGATCGCGTCCTGCAGCAGCTCGACCGGGATGTCCTCGCCCTCAAGGGCGAGCTCCATGATCTCGTCGCTGACGTTCGAGACGGTGTCGATCAGCGCCTCGCGGTACTCCTCCGCCTGCTCCTGCAGCTCGGCCGGGATGTCGACGATGTCGTACATCTCGCCCTTGGCGGCCTCGGCCGACCAGACCAGCGCCTTCATGCGGACAAGGTCGACAACGCCCTTGAAGTCCGCCTCGGCACCGATCGGGAGCTGCATGACCAGCGGGGTGGCGCCGAGGCGGTCCACGATGGTCTGCACGCAGAAGAAGAAGTTCGCGCCCGTGCGGTCCAGCTTGTTGATGAAGCAGATGCGCGGGACGCCGTAGCGGTCAGCCTGCCGCCACACGGTCTCGGACTGGGGCTCGACACCGGCAACACCGTCGAACACCGTCACGGCACCGTCGAGGACGCGCAGCGAACGCTCCACCTCGACGGTGAAGTCGACGTGACCCGGGGTGTCGATGATGTTGATGGTGTGGTCGGCGTCGTCGACCGTCCAGTGACAGGTCGTCGCGGCCGACGTGATCGTGATGCCGCGCTCCTGCTCCTGCTCCATCCAGTCCATGGTGGCAGCGCCATCGTGGACCTCACCGATCTTGTACGAGACACCGGTGTAGAACAGGATCCGCTCGGTGGTGGTGGTCTTGCCCGCGTCGATGTGCGCCATGATCCCGATGTTGCGGACCTTGGCGAGGTCAAGGGAGGTTGCAGCCATGGTGGCTCGTTCTCTCTCTGTCTAGTGACGGGGTACGGACTACCAGCGGTAGTGCGCGAAGGCCTTGTTGGACTCGGCCATCTTGTGGGTGTCCTCGCGACGCTTCACGGAAGCGCCCAGGCCGTTGCTGGCGTCGAGGATCTCGTTCATCAGGCGCTCGGTCATGGTCTTCTCGCGACGGGCGCGGGAGTAACCGACCATCCAGCGCAGCGCCAGGGTGCTGGCGCGGCCCGGACGGACCTCGACCGGAACCTGGTAGGTCGCGCCACCGACACGGCGGGACTTGACCTCAAGGGCCGGCTTGACGTTCTCCAGCGCGCGCTTCAGCGTGACGACCGGGTCCGAGCCGGTCTTCTCACGGACGCCCTCAAGGGCGCCGTAGACGATCCGCTCGGCGGTGGAGCGCTTGCCGTGCAGCAGGATCTTGTTGACCAGCTGGGTGACGACCGGGGAGCCGTAAACCGGGTCGATGATGACCGGGCGCTTCGGGGCGGGGCCCTTACGAGGCATTCTTACTTCTCCTTCTTGGCGCCGTAGCGGCTGCGAGCCTGCTTGCGGTTCTTGACACCCTGGGTGTCGAGCGAACCGCGGATGATCTTGTAGCGGACACCAGGAAGGTCCTTCACACGACCACCGCGCACCAGCACGATGGAGTGCTCCTGCAGGTTGTGGCCCTCGCCCGGGATGTAAGCGGTGACCTCGATCCCGCTGGTGAGGCGCACACGGGCGACCTTGCGGAGAGCCGAGTTCGGCTTCTTCGGGGTGGTCGTGTACACACGCGTGCAGACCCCACGGCGCTGCGGGGAACCCTTCAGCGCGGGAGTCTTGTTCTTCTCGACCTTGTCCTGCCGGCCCTTTCGGACCAGCTGCTGGATCGTAGGCACCGTTTCTCCGTTTTCTGTGTGCCAAGGCTTGGTGGAACTAACCTGCGGTGTCTCCCGCACACACGGCCCCGTGGTCGACCCACGCGGTCGGGTGTGTTGGGCTTGTTACGACACGGAATCCCATGGCTGATGTACAGCGACGGCGCTCTACGCGCGGAGCGCCAGGAGGCGCTCCGGCTCGGCGCGGCGACCGGTGTGCATGCACGCACAAGGACCCGGGGACACCCCAGGCACAAGGTCAGAGCGTACCTAGCGCATGGGGCGCGGTCAAAACAAATGCAACGCCGCAGGTCGCGGGGCTTGTGCCGGAAGCGGTACCGGAGCCGACCCGGAACGGGGCCCCACTACCACAACCGCCCACTCCCCGCACGGCGAAACCCTACGCCTCCGCGTGGGCCCCGGCGAGCCGAGTACGGCCCCCCGCGTCCTCGGCCCCGGCCGCCCCGGATGGCTGCGGCCCGGTCCGCTCCCGGTTGTCCGAGACGGCCGCGAACAGCCCGAACGCGAGCGCTGTCAGCGTGTACACGAGCAGCCAGAGCGGCCAGCTGCCGGGCGGCGACCAGTGGGCCGGGCTGATCAGCAGCGGGCCCTCGGTGCCGTCGGCGTTGCGGCGCAGCGCCCACAGGAAGGCGGCGGCGTTGACCAGGCCGAGCGAGAAGCTGGAGATCACCAGCAGTCGGCGCCAGGCGAAGCCGCCCCAGGGCAGCCGCTCGTGGCAGAGCGCGGCGCACATGATCGGCAGTCCGACGGCGAAGGGCAGCAGGTAGCGGCCCTGCCAGATCATGCCGAGCTGGCGCGCCTGCATGGCCTGTGCCGCTATCGGTATCACCACGATGCCGACCATCACGCCGACGATCGCCAGGGTGTCCCGGAAGCGGGCGTAGCACAGCGCGAGCATCGCCAGGGCGAGCACCACGGCGCACCAGACCAGCAGCGTCGCGGCCGGCGGCTGGGCGTCCAGCCAGCCGAAGTAGCCGATCATGTGCTTCATGTAGAGCAGCCCGTTGTCGAAGGTCTTGCGGGCCGCGTTCAGCGGGGTGAGGTCGCTCGGGGTGTTGATGACCGAGTTGTCCGGGTGG
Organism: Streptomyces sp. 1114.5; assembly: GCF_003635085.1. Lineage (NCBI taxonomy): Bacteria > Bacillati > Actinomycetota > Actinomycetes > Kitasatosporales > Streptomycetaceae > Streptomyces > Streptomyces sp. 1114.5. The sequence continues at coordinate 1,994,293 of NZ_RBXE01000001.1, read as the reverse complement.
CTCGACGACCAGACCAGGGCCGAGCCCGCCGCCGCCACCGCCAGACCGCCCCAGACCCAGGCCACCTTGCGGCGCAGCACCTCGCGCACCGCGCCCTTCTGGCTCAGCAGCAGTCCGAAGAACAGGGCCCCGGCGAACCAGATCAGCCCCAGCGGGCGGATGCTGATCAGCACCAGCGCGCCGATGCCCAGCCGGGCCAGCCGGCGGTTCAGCAGGTACGGGTCCGGGCTCATCAGCATCGGCAGCCCGGCGCTCCAGACCAGGATTCCCGCCGCGATCTCCGGGCCGCTCGGGTTGACCACGCCGAACATGAACAGGGCCATCGGGGTGGCCGCGGTGATCACTCCGAGCAGGGTGAAGGAACGCCGCCGCCACTCCGCCGCCGAGACCACCGCGCTCGCCACCAGGGCGGAGCAGATCAGCGCCGACATCAGGCGCATCAGGTAGAAGGCCGCCTCGCCGTGGACCAGGAGGCTGGGCCAGCCCACCGCGAAGTAGTACGCGGGGTGGTAGCGGCCCGCGGCCGTGGTGACCAGGGCCGTTCCCGGGCGGTCCTTGAGCGTCGGCGCGCAGGACGCGGACCGCTCGGACACGAAGACGTAGCAGGCGTTGACGTCCTTCAGGTCCTGGTAGATGCGCGGGAGGACGACACCGGTCTCGGCGAACTTGCCGTCGATCCCGCCGACCACGTGCGGGACCATGACCTCACGGCCCTCGACCTGGCCGCGGGCGACCGCTGCCGCGCGGATGAGGTGCGCGTGCTCGTCCGGCGAGGCGCCGGTCGGTGTGGAGAGCGACCAGGAAGCGCTCAGTACGAACAGGATCGCGAACGCCACGGCCCACAGTCGCCTCGGCGAGGACGCGAGCCGGTCGGCGAGGGACTTGACTGCGGTGATCATCATCTGGAATGGGGCCTTCGGGTCAGTCCGAGCTCACGGGGCGGGAACTGGCGCTACTTGATCATGCTGATCCATGACTGGTCGCCGTCCTTCGAGCACTGCCCTCCGGGCGCGAACTTCGGGCAGCTGCCGTCGAGGTTGCGAACGGTGTGCGACACCCACGGCAGGATGCGGTACGTGTTCTCCTTCGCCGGCATGTAGCGGTCGGACATCGACGAGGAGACCGTACCGAACAAGAACAGCAAGGCGAACAGCGTACCGATCACGGCGGCCTGCGGTCCGGGAGGGCCCGCAGGTGCGGGGCTTCCCGCGGCCTCGGCGGCCCGCCGGCGTTCCGCGATCCGCAGTGACACCAGGTGGGCCACCAGGGCGCAGAGCAGCAGGCCGCAGTAGAGCATCTGGTTGTTGGTGCGGGTGTAGAGCTGCACGGTCTGGGTCTCGTACATGTGCGAAGCGATGTACATCCGCATCACCCAGGCGCTCGCGAACATGCAGCAGATGGTGACGACCAGTGGCTTGCGGATGCCGAGCCAGAGTGCGGCGCCGAGTGCGACGAACATCACCACGGCGAACAGGTCCATGCCGCCGAACTCGCCGGGCAGCGGCCATTCGGTGACCTTGCCCGGCATGTCCGTGCGCCACATCAGGAAGTACGCCGGGTCGGTGAAGTTGTCGAACCGGAACGTGGCGTCCTTGGTGTCCTGCCCGTCGGTCAGCATCGTCACCAGGTAGCTGCCGCAGACCAGCAGGTAGGCGGCAACGGTGACGCCCAAGTAGGCCAGGCCCTTGCGGCGGTCGGCCTGCCAGGGGAAGTACATCAGCGCCGCGACCAGCACACCCGCCGCGCTCCACAGGAACCAGCCGGAGTAGGTCAGGAACAGCAGCCCCAGCAGCGCGCCGAAGCCTGCCCCCTTCAGCAGCAGCGACCGCCAGGCCGCCGTCCCGCTGCGGCGCAGCTGCACCACCAGCGCCACGAGGACCGGCACCAGGACCACCAGCACGGTCTGGCTGTACGGCTTGTAGGCGTCGATCAGCGCGAAGGCCGGCAGCACGCCGAAGGCGAGTGCGCGGACCGGGCTGAGCAGCATCCGCCAGCAGAGGTAGACCAGCGGGCCGAACGCGGCGGCGCCGAGGATCTGCAGGTCCTTGAAGGCGTACGCGGTGTTGCCGCCGCGGAACCACTCGGCGTAGTAACCCAGGGTGTACAGCGGCGCCGGCGGGTAGACCGGCGAGCCCGAGGGCTGGCCGTTCGCCACCGCGTGGGCCCACTCGACGATGCGCCCGCTGTCGCCGTTGAGGCCGAACATCGGCCAGGGCGTGCCCAGCAGGGCGATCACCGCGCCGGCCGCCACGAAACCGCTGGCGAGGCCGGCCAGTGCGGCCGAGGAGAAGCGCGCCACCAGGCCGAAGTGCCGGCCGGAGCGGACGCGCCACGCGATCACCACCGCGCCGAGCAGCAGCAGGCCGATCACGGCGAACCGCAGCTGCAGGGCGGCGAGCCCGCTGACCTGGGCGATCCGGTTCAGCGGGTCGAGCTGGAAACCGCGGGCCATCACGGGGAGGATCAGCGCGGCCAGGAAGGCGACCAGCGCCTCGCCCGCGAGCAGCACCGGCGAGGAGGACCAGAACCCGCTGCCGGACCGGCGCTCCGAACGCCCGGTCAGCGAACGTCCGCCCGGCGACGGGACGCGGGAGGCCTCCTGGGCACTGACTGTCACTGGAACGGTCCTCGACTCGTGGTTGCTCACCCGGCCCGCCCGGCGCCTCTTCGCCGACGGGTCGCGGAACGTACGGGGTTCAGGTGCGCGTGGCTGCCCCGGGCATCATAGGTGCTTTGCCCGGCGATGGGCGTCCCGGTCCACGGGCCGTGGCCGCCCGCGGACGCTACGCGAGGGCCAGGAGGATCATCAGGGTCCAGAACGCGCTGCCCATGTAGCCGATCACCAGGCCGAGGACGGCCGCCCAGTCGCCGTCCATGTTGTTCCGGCGGATCTGCGAGCGGGCGATGTGGCCGGTGACCACGGCGGGCAGGGAGAGGCCGGTCACACTGCAGACCAGGGAGAGCACGGCCAGCACGTTGGTCGGGCGGGCCTGCGGGTACGGCGGGGTGGGCAGGAAGGTGGCCGGAACGGGCGGGGCGAGCGGCGCCGACATCGGGCCGGCGGGCAGGTCGGCCACCAGCGCGGCCAGCTGGCCGTAGGTCTGCGCCACGGTGACGGCCTCGTGGCGCTGCTCGTACTCCTCGGCGGAGAGCCGGCCCTCGGCGAACGCGGCCTTCAGCACGTCGACCGTGCGGTCGCGGTCCGCGTGGCCCGCCCGCATCGCGGACTGCGGCGTCGGCGCGGGCTGCGGGACCGGCGCGGGCCACCGGGCGGCGGGCCACCGGGCGTCGCCCCGGCCGTGCTTGTGACCGGGACCGGGTTCGCCCCACGGTTGAACGGACATCCGCCACCTCCCGGTGCCGCGGCACCCCCGCGCACGTTCACTGCTCCTCATAGTGCAGGACGAACGACCGCTCCGAGTAGTTGCCGATTCGGCCCGGCAGCCGCCGGGAGGCGGATTCCGGACGGCGCGCCTCACCCGTTCGGCGGACACGCTCAGGGGATCCTCAACTCGGGCGACAGCTCCGTCCGCCGGTGACAGGCTGAGCCCGAGACCTCCGTCCGACCCGAGCAGAGAAGGCCGCGATGCAGCCGTCAGCACCACCGTCCTCCGACCTCCCCGGGCCGGGCACCCCGTCCGCCGTCAGCATCCGAGGACTGTGGAAGCACTTCGGCACCCAGGCCGCCGTGGCCGGGCTGAGCCTGGAGCTGCCCGCCGGCGCCTTCATCGGCCTGGTCGGGCCGAACGGCGCCGGCAAGACCACCACGCTGTCGATGGTCACCGGCCTGCTGCGGCCCGACCAGGGCGCCGTGCTGATCCACGGCACCGACGTGTGGGCCGACCCGGTCACGGTCAAGGCGCGGATCGGCATCCTGCCCGAGGGCCTGCGGATGTTCGAACGGCTCAGCGGGCGCGAGCTGCTGCAGTACACCGGTCGGCTGCGCGGCCTGCCCGGCGCCGAGGTGGACCGCCGGGCCGAGGAACTGCTGGCCGTACTGGACCTCGGCCGGGACGCCGACAAGCTGGTCGCCGACTACTCCACCGGCATGCGCAAGAAGATCGGCCTGGCCGCGGCACTGCTACACAACCCCGACGTGCTCTTCCTCGACGAGCCCTTCGAGGGCGTCGACCCGGTCTCGGCGCAGACCATCCGCGGCGTGCTCAAGCGGTACGCGGCGGCCGGCTCCACCGTCGTCTTCTCCAGCCACGTGATGGAGCTGGTCGAACAGCTCTGCGACTGGGTCGCCGTGATCGACGCCGGCCGGGTGATCGCCCAGGGCCCGCTGGACACCGTGCGCGACGGGCAGAGCCTGCACGAGGCCTTCCTCGGCCTGATCGGCGTCCGCGAGGACGACGGCCGGGCGCTCGGCTGGCTCGGCGGCGGCCAGGCCGGGAGCGGGCAGTGAGCGCGGCCGCCACCCCCGTACCCGACGGGCGGACGGTCGTCCGCGCGCTGGTGGCGCTCAAACTGCGGCTGCTGCGCAACGGGCTGCGGCGCAGCCCCGGCCGTACCGCCGTCTACGTCATCGGCGCCGCCCTCGGCCTGGCCTTCGCGGGCGGCATCGCCTTCGCCATGGCCATGCTGAACGGCCGCTACGCCGGCTCCGGGGACGCCGGCGTGATGCTGCTCGGCGTGCTCTGCCTCGGCTGGGCGGCGCTGCCGCTCTTCCTCTTCTCCAGCGACGAGAGCGCCGACCCGACCCGGCTCACCATGCTGCCGCTGCGGCCGGGACCGCTGCTGCGCGGCTCGCTGCTGGCCGCGCTGATCGGGCCCGGGCCGCTGGTCAGCCTGGTGCTGGTGACCGGCGCCGCGCTGTCCGGCGCCGACGGCGGCGCCTCGGCCGCGGCCGCGCTGGTCGGCGTGCCGCTCGCGGTGCTCTGCCTGGTCACGCTCTCCCGGGCGGTCGCCGCCGGCAACGCCCGGATGCTCTCCAGCCGGCGCGGCAAGGACTTCGCGATCTTCGGCGGGCTGCTCTTCGCCCTGCTCGTCCAGGCCGCCAACATCGGCTCGCAGAGCATTTTCGGGCGGCCCGGCGATCAGCTCGACCTCAGCCCGCTGAAGCCGATCGCCTCCGTGCTGCGCTGGATCCCGCCGGTCGGTGCGGCGGACGCGGCCCGCACCGCCGGCGAGGGCCGGTACGGGCTCGCGCTGCTCCAGCTCGCGGCGGCCGGCGCCCTGCTCGTCCTGCTGCTGCGCTGGTGGCGGAGCAGCCTGCAGGAGCTGATGGTCACCGCCGACTCCTCCACCCTGGAGGTGGCCCGCGGAGTGCAGGACTCCCGCGGCTGGCGCCTCCTGCCCGGGGGGCGGGTCGGCGCCGTGATGCAGCGCCACCTGCGGTACGCCTGGCGCGAGCCGCGGGCCAAGGCCGCGGTGTTCACGAGCATCGGGATGACCCTGGTGATCTGCGTGCTGTCGATGGTCCAGGGCTGGTCGAGCGTCTACCTGCTGGCGATGACCGGGACCTTCCTCGGGCTGCAGATGCTCAACCTGTTCGGCATGGACGGCTCGGCGTTCTGGATGGTCGCCGCCACCCTGCGCACCCTGGCCGACGCCCGGGACGAGCTGCGCGGCCGGGCGTACGCGGTGCTCTCGTACGCCCTCCCGGTGACGCTGGTGCTCGGCCTCGTGCTGGCCGCCGTCACCGGCGACTGGGCCCGCCTGCCGTCCGCGCTCGGCCTCGCGCTGGCGCTGCTCGGCTGCGGGGTGGCGCTCGGCGCGGTGTTCAGCGTGCTGGCGCCGTACACCATGCCCGCCGACAGCAACCCGATGCGCAACGCCGCCCCCGGGCAGGGCGGGCTGATCCTGCTCAACCAGTTCGGCTCGATGGTCGGTGTGGCACTGCTCACCCTGCCGGTGGGCGGCTACCTCGCCTGGGCGCTGCTCTCGGGCGGGCCGAGCTGGCCGGTGCTCCTGATCGGCCCGCTGTACGGCGCGCTGGTCGCCGTCGTCGGGGTGCGGCTGGCGGCCGCCCGGCTGCTGGAGCGCATCCCGGAGATCCTCGCCAAGGCCATCGAGCGCTGAGCCGGACTGCTCCTCCCCGGTTGTACGGTCCCGGGCACCGGCCCGGGCTCCGGCATCATGGGCAGGAGGGATCAGGCCGTCGAGGCGCCGTCGAGGAGAGCAGGGACACACCGTGGGCAAGCGCGCGCAGCAGGGCGGAGACGCCGGACCGCTGCTGGAGCAGGCCGTACGGTCGGTGCTGACGGCCCCGGACGAGGGGCTGGACCTGGCCCTGGACACCGGGGCGTCACTGCTGGCCGCCTCGCCCGGGCAGTGGCCGGCGGTCAGCCGGGCGCTGCTGGTCCACGCGGACACCGCCGTCGGCCGCTGCTGGTCCGCCGGGTGGCGCCCGGCCGACCTGGCGCGGGTGGTGCGGCGCGGACTGAAGCCCGTCCACCTGGCACTCGCGATCGACCTGATCGCCGCCGAGCACCGCCGCCACCCCGCGGCGGCCCTCGACCGGCGCTGGCAGGAGCAGCTGCGCGAGCTGGAGACCGAGACCTGGTGGCCCGGCGACGAGCAGTACCTGGGCGCCTTCGCCCACCGGCACCGGCTGGACCGCTTCGCGCTCGCCACCGCCGTCCTGGAGCTGCTGCGCACCTGGGGACGGCTGCCGCCGATCGCCCCGGTCGGCCCGGCGCCCGGGCGGGCGCCCCGAGCCGAACGGGCCGGCGGCGGGCCGGTGCCCGGCGAGCCGCGGATGCTGGCCCGGATCCGGGCCCTGCTGGCCAAGGCGGAGTCCACCGAGTATCCCGAGGAGGCCGAGGCACTGACCGCCAAGGCCCAGCAGCTGATGGCCCAGCACAGCATCGACGAGGCCCTGCTGGCCGCCGCCGGCACCGACCGCGACGCCCCGGCGGCGCTGCGGATCGGCGTGGACAACCCGTACGAGGGCCCCAAGACGATGCTGCTGGACGCGGTCGCCGCGGCCAACCGGTGCCGGGTGGTCTGGGCGAAGGAGTTCGGCTTCTGCACCGTGGTCGGCTTCGACGGGGACCTGGACGGCGTCGAACTGCTCTACACCTCGCTGCTGGTGCAGGCCACCCACGCGCTCAACAAGGCCGGCTCCGGCCGGGACTCGCGCAGCAAGGCCTTCCGGCAGTCCTTCCTGGTCGCGTACGCGGCGCGGATCCGCGAGCGGCTGACCGCCGCCACCGAGCGGACCACCAGCGCCGCCGCGGCCGGCCGGCACCTGCGCGAGGACGGCACCGAGGAGCAGCTGCTGCCGGACGAGCGGCTGCTGCCCGCGCTCGCCGCCCGCTCGGAGGCGGTGGACGAGGAGGTCGGCCGACTGTTCCCGAAGCTGGTCTCGCAGCGAGTCCGGGTCAGCGACGGCGAGGGCTGGGCGGCGGGCCGCGCCGCCGCGGACCGGGCCGCGCTGCACGGGCGCGCCGGGCAGATCCGCGGCTAGGGCCTGCCCGGCGGATCTTGCCGGGCGCCGAGATCCACCGGACGGGCCCGAAGACTCGACGCGAGGTCCCTGGGCACGAAGGAAGACCTGATAGAACGTACTCCGCCACGAACGAAGGGGGATTCGACGTGACGGAGCCGGCGGCCGAGTCGGGGTACCGGGACCGGGTGCGCGGAGCGCTGCTCGGCGGAGCGATCGGCGATGCGCTGGGCTGGCCGGTGGAGTTCCAGCAGCTCCACCAGATCCAGGACCGGTACGGCCCGCAGGGCGTGAGGGCGCTGCCGGCCGGCCCCGGGCCGGTCGAGGTCACCGACGACACCCAGATGACCCTGTTCACCGCCGAGGGCCTGATCCGCGGCTTCGTCCGCGGCTGGACGGGCGGCGGCGGCTCCGTCCCCGAGGCCGTGCACGGCGCCTACCGGCGCTGGCTGCTGACGCAGTACCAGCCCGCGCCGGACGCCGAACCGCAACCCCACCCGTACGACGGCTGGCTGCTGCGGCAGCCGTTCTTGTACGCGCGGCGGGCACCGGGCAACGCCTGCCTCAGCGGGGTGTCCGAGCACCCGGTCTTCGAGGCGCCGTCCGCGATCGGGCGGCCGGGGCCGATCAACCCGGGCTCCAAGGGCTGCGGCACGGTGATGCGCTCGGCGCCGTTCGGGCTGGCCCGGCTGGGCACCGAGCAGGCCTTCGGACTGGCTGTGCAGTGCGCCCAGCTCACCCACGGGCACCCGACCGGCTACCTCGCGGCGGGCGCCTTCGCGGCGCTGGTCGAACGGCTGGCGAACGGGACGGAGCCGTGGGCGGCGGTCGGCGAGACCGTGGATCAGATCCGCGAGCTGCCCGCGTCCAAGGAGACCGTCCAGGCGCTGGCCCGGGCGGTGCGGCTCGCCCAGGAGGCCGAGCCCTCGGCGGAGACGGTGGAGCGGGTCGGCCTCGGCTGGATCGCCGAGGAGTGCCTGGCCGTCGCGGTGCACTCGCTGCTGGCGGCCACCCTCGACCCCGACCCGGTGCGCACCGCGCTGCTGCTGTCGGTGAACCACTCCGGGGACAGCGACTCCACCGGCGCGGTCTGCGGCAACCTGGTCGGGGCCGCGTACGGCGCCTCGGCGCTGCCCGCCGAGTGGGCCGGGGCCGTCGAGGGGCGGGCCGAGCTGCGGCAGGTCGCGGACGACCTGCTGGTGCTGTTCGGCAGCCGCGACCCGCTGCACCCGGGGCTCGGCGGGCGCTACCCGGCCCGGTAGCTACTTCGCCTGCGGATCGACGACCTGGCCGAGGAACAGCGGCCGCCCGCCCGAGGTGTCCCGGATCAGGAACAGGAACGGCCGGTCGATGTGCAGCTGGGCGGCCTGTTGTGGGGCGGGCGCCGCCGCCACGCCGATCCCGACGCCGCTGCCGGCCGCCGCGACCGTGCCCTCCTCGTCCACCTGGACGGTGGCCTTCTGCACCACCGTGCTGACGGCGAGCGGCTGGTCCTTGGCGATGCCGCTGAGGTCGGCGTTGTCGAAGGCCGAGTGCACGCCGAGCGAGCGCAGCGCGGGGGTGAGCTCGTCGGAGGTGTCGAAGTGGAAGCGCGGCAGCTGCAGGTCGACGGGCTGCTCGGCGAGGGCGCCGAGGATCCGGTCGAGCTCGGGCTGGTCCAGCTCCTTGGTGAAGGCCGCGAAGCCGCCCTGTGCGGGGACGATCAGGTCCATCGCCAAGTTGCCACCCGCGTAGGGGAGTTCGATGGCCTGCCAGGGCTCGCCGAGGATCCCGCCGGAGCCGTCGGCGTACTTGAACTCGCCGGTCCGGCTCATCGTGGAGACGTTCGCGGCGGTGCCGTCGAGCTTGTGGAACGGGCGGTCCTCGGTGTGCGAGGGCTTGAACTCGGAGGCCCACTTCGCCTTGAGGTAGAGCGCGTCGGTGAGGACCAGCCTGGTGTCCGGGTTGATCGCCTTCGGGGCGAAGAGGTCCTTGATCCGCCCCTCGGTGGCCTTCTCCACGGCCGCGTTGACCGCCTTGCGGCTGCCCTCGGGGTCGTTCTTGAAGTCGGTGGTGTGCACTCCGGCGTCGAAGTCGGCGGCGAGGGTGGCCAGGTAGTCGGGCTCCACCGGAAAGCCCTGCTGCGTCCAGACCTGGTCGCTCTGGCGCAGGGTGACCTGGTCACCGTTCTTGGCCTGCTGGTCGGACGCGCCGACGGCGAGGGCGTACTGCTTCGGGTCGAGCTCGGTGTGCAGGGCCTTGGCCAACTCGTCGGCCGTCGCCCCGCGGGCGCCGGGGAGCACCATGGCGAGCACGGTGGCCAGGCCGGTCGGGGAGACCACGAGGTTGCGCCCCGCGTCGTCCGGCTTGGCAGTGAGGGCGTGCAGGAGGTCCAGCCCGAAGGCGGCGGTGGCCTTCGCGGTAGCCGCCACCTGGGCCGGGTCGACCGCGGGCCGACTCGCCGGCGCGGAGGCCCTGACCTCCGCACCGGCGCCGGCACCGGTACTCCCACAACCGCTGAGCAGCGGCGCGGCAAGCACGGCGGCGAGGAGCAGGGCGGCGCGACGACGGTTTCCGGTGCTGCTGTTCGTCATGGCCCTTCGACGCGCCACCCCCGCTCCGGGTTCCCCGGATCAGTCCCAGAGCGCCCCGAGCTCCAGCAGCTCGTCCCGGTGCTCGATCCGCGCGACCCACTCCCCCGGCCAGGCCTCCTCGCCGTGGTGGGCGCCCGCGAAGGCGCCGGTCAGGCAGGCGAGCGAGTCGGAGTCACCGCCGGAGTAGGCCGCCCGACGGACGGCGGCGACCGGGTCGTCCGGCAGCAGCAGGAAGCAGAGCAGGCCGGTGCCGAAGGCCTCCTCGGCGACCCAGCCCTCGCCGGTGGCCAGGCACGGGTCGGCCTCGACGTCGGGTGCGGCGAGCGCTGCCTCCAGCTGGTCGAGGACGGCGAGGCAGTCGTCCCAGCCCCGGGCGATGACGGCCTGCGGCGAGGCGCCGTACCACTGGTCGGCGAGGTCGCCGAGCCAGAACTCGTCGTACCGCTCGCGGCTCGCCAGCGCGTACGCCCGCAGTACGGCGGGCAGCACGGCCGGCGGAACGCCCTCGGCCAGCTTGCGGACGGCGTACGCGGTGAGGTCGCTCGCGGCGAGCGCGGTCGGGTGGCCGTGGGTGAGCGCGGACTGCAGCTGGGCGGCGCCGGCGGCCTGCCGGGCGTCGAGGTCGCGGATCAGCCCGACCGGGGCGACCCGCATGTTGGCGCCGCAGCCCTTGGAGCCGACGTCGCTGGCCTGCTGCCAGCGGACCTGGTCGTGGCTGAGCCGCTCGCAGGAGCGCAGGCAGGTCATGCCGGGGGCGCGGTTGTTCTCCGGGGAGCGCCACCAGTCGACGAACTCCTCGCGGACCGGCCGCTCCAGGCGCAGGGGCGTCAGCGGCCCACGGGCCAGGGCGGTGCGCAGGCCGCGGCCGAGGGCGAGCGTCATCTGGGTGTCGTCGGTCACCAATGCCTTGGCCGGCAGCGGGAGTTGCCGCCAGTCGGGGTGGTCGGCGGCGATCCGGTCGACGTCCTGGAACTCGGTCGGCCGGCCGAGTGCGTCCCCGATCGCCAGCCCCAGTAGTGCGCCCGTCGCCTTGCCCACGGCAGCCCCCCTCTTTCCGTCACACCTCGACCAGCAGCTCCTTGAGCCCGCGGATCACGTAGCCCGGGTTCCACTCGGGCTCGCGGACCAGCCGCAGGCCCGGGGCCCGGCGCAGCAGTGTGCCGTAGGACTCGGTGAGCTCCAGTCTGGCAAGGGGCGCGCCCAGACAGAAGTGGATTCCGGCGCCGAAGGTGATGTGCGGGTTGTCGGTGCGGCCGAGGTCGAGGCGGTCGGGGTCGGCGAAGCGGTCGGGGTCGCGGTTGGCGGAGCCGAAGAGCAGGGCGATCTCGGCGCCGCGCGGGATGGTGACGCCGCGGACCTCGATGTCCTCCAGGACCCACCGCTCGAACATCTGCAGCGGGGTGTCCCAGCGCATCAGTTCCTCGACGGCGGTGGGCAGCACTTCGTCCACCGAGCCGCGCAGCCGGGCGAGTTCGTCGGGGTGGCGGAACAGCGCCCACCAGCCGTTTCCGGTGGTGTTGACGGTCGCCTCGTGGCCGGCGTTGAGCAGCAGCACGCAGGTGGAGACCATCTCCTGCTCGCTGAGCGCGTCCGAGCCCTCCTGGGCCTGGACGAGCGCGCTGATCAGGTCCTCCCCCGGGGTCTCCCGGCGTTCGCGGATCAGGGCGCGCAGGTAGTCGGAGAACTCGGTGCTCGCGGTGACGGCCCGGCGGGCGGCCTCCTCGCTCGGGTTGAGCTCGAACATCCCGGTGATGTCGGCGGACCAGGGCCGCAGCAGGTGCCGGTCGCCCTCGGGGATCCCGAGCATCTCGGCGATCACGGCGACCGGCAGCGGCTCGGCGACGGCGGCGATCAGGTCGCCGCCGCCGGCCGCGAGCAGGCCGTCGACCAGTTCGCCGGCGAGGCGCCGGACGGTCGGGCGCAGGCCCTCGACCATGCGCGGGGTGAAGGCCTTGGAGACGAGCCGGCGGATCCGGGTGTGGTCGGGCGCTTCCAGGTCGAGCAGGCCGTGGTCGTTCAGGGTGTGGAAGGGCTCGTGCGCCGGGTCGGGCTCGGGGCGGCCGAACTCCGCGTGGCTGAACCGGTGGGTGTAGGTGCGGCCGAGCCGCCGGTCGCGCAGCAGCGCGCTGACGTCCTCGTGGCGGGAGACGAGCCACTGGTTCGTCGGCTCGAAGTACGTCACCGGCGCGTGCGTGCGCAGGTCGGCGTACGCGTCGTACGGGTGGGCCACGAACGCCGCCGACCAGGGGTCGAACTTCGCCGTCGTCGTCATCGCTCGATCACTCCAGGCCGTGAGAGGAAGCCGGGACGATCATCGTATGCAGGCGGTACGTCCGTAAAGGGTCCTTACGCCCCTTCCCTGACCAGCCTCCGCACCAGCTCGGGCAGCGCCTGCGAGATCGGCTCCCGGATCACCTCGTCCGCGGCCTCGTCGAAGGGGGTCGGCTCGCCGTTCACGACGACCAGCCGGGCACCGCCCTCCAGGGCGATCTGCGGCAGCGAGGCCACCGGGTAGACCTGCAGACTCGTCCCCACGGCGATGAACAGGTCACAGCCCTTGGCGATGGCGTCGGCCTGCTGCAGCACCACCGGGTCCAGGTGCTCGCCGAACATCACCGTGCACGGCTTGAGGATCCCGCCGCACTCCCGGCAGGCCGGGTCCGGCTCCCCCGCCTCCACCCGCGCCAGCGCCTCCGCCATCGGCCCGACCGCCCGGCAGTCCAGGCACTGCACCTCCCGTGCGGTGCCGTGCAGTTCGAGCACCTTGCGGGCGCTCAGCCCGGCCGCCTGGTGCAGCCCGTCGACGTTCTGGGTGAGCACCCGCAGCGGCAGCCCGGAGCGCTCCAGCTCGACCAGCGCCCGGTGCCCGGCGTTCGGCTCGGCGGCCAGCGCGCCCGTCTCCAGCCGCAGCCGCCAGGACCGCCGCCGCACCTCCGGATCGGCCAGGTACGGCCCGAGGGTGACCAGCCGCTGGGCCGCCGGGTCCTGCTGCCAAAGCCCCTGCGGGCCGCGGTAGTCGGGGATACCGGAGTCGGTCGAGATGCCCGCGCCGGTGAGCACGGCGATCGGGGGGCGCTTCGCGTTCATGCCCCGGACGGTACGGCCGCCGGCCCGCCCTCGGCCACCGAAAATCCGGGTGCGCCGCCCCAACTCGGGCCGCACACTGGGCCGGTCACCCGCCGTACCGCGAAGGAGCCCCGTGCAGGGAGCAGTCAGCGTCTCGCCCGCCCAGATCCCCGAGCTGTTGCTCGGACTGGCCACCGTCCGCCCGGTGTTCCTCTGGGGGGCTCCCGGGATCGGCAAGTCATCCCTGGTCAGGGCGTTCGCCGAATCGCTCGGCCTGGAGTGCGTGAGCCTGGTCGGCACCCAGCTCGCCCCGGAGGACCTGATCGGCGTCCCGCAGCTCACCCCGGAGGGCCGCTCCCGGTTCTGCCCGCCCGAGCAGATCGCCCGCGACGAGCCGTACTGCCTCTTCCTGGACGAGCTCAACGCGGCCTCGCCGGACGTCCAGAAGGCCTTCTACTCGCTGATCCTGGACCGCCGGATCGGCTCGTACGAGCTGCCGCCCGGCTCGATCGTGATCGGCGCCGGGAACCGCGCCACCGACGGCGCACTGGCCCGCCCGATGGCGTCCGCGCTGGTCAACCGCATGGTCCACGTCCACCTGCGAGCCAACGCCGAGGACTGGCTGCGCTGGGCGGCCGGCGCCGGCATCCACCCCTGGGTCCTCGACCACCTCACCGACCGGCCCGATCACCTGTGGTCCGCCCCGCCCAAGACCGAGGAGCCGTTCTCCACCCCGCGCGCCTGGCACATGCTCTCCGACGCGCTGCACTCCTTCGGCCCGACCCTGGACGAAGAGACCCTCAAGGTGGTCGCGCACGGCCTGCTCACCCCCCAGCACGCGATCGCCTTCTGCGGCTACGCGAAGATCGTCCGCAACTCGTACGGCCTGGAGGCGATCCTCAAGGGCGACGCCCGCTGGCCGCACCGGCTGGAGGACCGCGACCTGCTCTACTACCTGGCCGACGCCTTCCGCGGCCGCCTCGTCAAGGAGCTGCCCGCAAGCAAGGAGCACGCCTCCGGGGCGCAGCGGCAGACCGCCTTCCGGGCCAAGTCGCTGCTGGTGCAGCTGGCCGAGATCTCGGTGGAGGTCGCCCAGACGGTGATCGCCGACGGCGCGGACGGCAACCCGGTGCTGCCCTCCTGGTTCCTGATCGAGGCCGCCCGGGACATGCCCCGGCTGGTCGAGGCCCGCCGGTGAAGCCCGCGGCGGCGAAGGCGAAGAAGCCCGACCCGGGCGCCGAGGTGTTCACCCAGGGCCTCGCCCTGCTGCGCCGCAACCCGGCGCTGGCCGCCCTGCCCGCCCAGGTCTGCCGCAGCGAGGACTGCACGGTCGCCCCGCCCGGCGGCTGGGCGGTGGTCGACTCCGACGGCACCGTGCACGTCAACCCGCGCCGCCGGGCCGAGCCCGAGGAGTGGGCCTGGGTGCTCGCGCACTGCCTGCTGCACCTCGGCTTCGGCCACGTCCCGGCCGCCCGCGGCACCCGGGTCCAGCCGGACGAGTGCGCGGCCGCCGCCCGCTGCGCGGTGGTCAACCGCTTCCTCGCCACCTTCCCGGTCGGCCGCGCCCCGGTCGTCCTCCCGCAGGAGTACCCCGGCGGCGACGAGGAGGAGCTGGCCGCCCGCTGGCGCCGCGACGGCCTGCCGTCGGCCGGGACCGCCGGCACGGCCGGGACCGCCGACCGCGACCAGCTGCTGGTCGAGTGGCCCCGCCACGACCGCGTGCCCAAGGACTGGGAGACCGCCTTCGCGGCCGCGCTCACCCGCACCATGTCCGCCGCGATGGACCGGGCCGGCGGCCGGATCGACGAGCAGACCGGCGAGCGGCTGCCCGAACGGCCCTGGACCAGGGCGCTCAACTGGTTCGTCTCCTCGTACCCGCTGCTCGGCGGCATCGCGGCCGCCTTCACCGTGGTCGCCGACGCCGAACTCGCCCGGGCCCACGGCATCGCGGTCGCCGCGGTCAACGCCGAGGTCGGCGAGATCTACGTCAACCCGCTGCGCCGGCACACCGACGAGGAGTGGCGGTTCATCCTCGGCCACGAGATGCTGCACGCCGCCCTGCGGCACGGCGAGCGCCGTGGCGGCCGGGACCCGTTCCTGTTCAACGTCGCCGCCGACTACGTCATCAACGGCTGGCTGCTGGAGATGGGCGTCGGCGACATGCCCGAAGGCCTCCTGCACGACCCGCGGTTGAAGGGCCTGTCGACCGAGGAGGTCTACGACCGGATCGTCGGCGACCAGCGCCGGATCCGCCGCCTCGCCACGATGGCCGGGAAGAACCGTCCGGACATCCTCGGCGAACCGCTGGACCGCGGCCCGCGCGACTACGTGGACCTCGACGACTTCTACCGGCGCGGCCTGCAGCAGGGCTTCGAGCTGCACCAGCGCCAACGCGGCCTGCTCCCGGCCGGGTTGGTCCAGGAGATCCGCGCGCTCGCCCATCCGCCGCTCCCCTGGGACGCACAACTCGCCCGCTGGTTCGACGAGTTCGTGCCGAGCCCGGAGCCGGTGCGCAGCTACTCCCGCCCCGCCCGCCGCCAGTGCGCGACCCCGGACATCCCGCGAGCCGGCCGCTACCGCCCCGAGGAGGAGGTGCCGCGCTGCACCTTCGGGGTCGTCCTGGACACCTCCGGCTCGATGGACCCGACACTGCTCGGCAAGGCGCTCGGCGCGATCGCCTCCTACGCCGCCGCCCGGGACGTCCCGGCCGCCCGGGTGGTGCACTGCGACGCCGCCCCGCACGACGCCGGCTACCTCCCGGTCGAGGAGATCGCCGGGCGGGTCCGGGTGCACGGCCGCGGCGGCACCGTGCTGCAGCCGGGCATCGACCTGCTGGAACGGGCCGAGGACTTCCCGCCCGGGGCACCCGTCCTGGTCATCACCGACGGCGAGTGCGACGTCCTGCGGGTGCGCCGCGAACACGCCTACCTCGTCCCCCGCGGCGCCGGGCTGCCCTTCACCCCGCGCGGCCCGGTCTTCCGCATGACCTGACGGACGCCGCGCCCGCCGTCACGCCGTGCTCGGAGCCGGGCTCAGAGCAGCACCAGCTGCGGTGTCGCGGCGGCCGGCCGGGCCAGCGGGCTCAGCGCCACCAGGAAGCAGGCGGCGGCGAGCGGGATCAGTGCCAGGTCGACAGCCGAGGCGACCGTCCCGAGCAGCACCAGCACCGGGCTCCACCAGCGCAGCGCCCGGGCCGGGCGCACCGCGGCCGCGACCAGCAGCGCCAGCAGCCCGACGTAGAAGAGCAGCGGACCCACCTGGTAGACGGCGGGCAGCACGCCCGGCACGCCCTGCACCCGGTCGAACAGGCGCGACTGCTCGGCCTTGTCCGCCGCCACCAGGCCGACGACCAGGTCGATCCCGATCTGCACCAGGGAGGCCGCGAGCCCCGCGAAGGCCGTTCCCAGCACCGCGCCCGCCGCCACCCGCCCGACCGCCGTGCCGCGCGGGGCGAGCAGCCGGCGCAGGGCGAGGAAGACCGGGGCGAACAGCAGCAGCCCGGCGAACATCGCGGCGTGGCCGGCCGTCCAGCCGAGGCCGGGCTCCCGGGAGCCCGGCACCAGCCGGATCCCGCCGTAGAGGGCCATCAGCGCGGGGGCGCCGACGACGGCGTACGAGGTGACGCGGCTGCTCGGGGTGGCGTTCATCTGCGATCTCCCTGCGTGTCCGTGATCCGGCGATCCGTGATCCCGGATCCGTGGTCCGTGGTCCGTCTGCGACACCGCACAGCCTGTCCGCCGGCCCCCTCGTCGCGGATCGCCCGTACCGGCGAACCGGCCGCCTCCCCCGCAGGGGGGAGCCCGGCTCAGGCCTCCCCCGCCACCACCGCCCCCGCCTCGTACGCGAACACCACCGCGTGCACCCGGTCCCGCAGCCCGAGCTTGCTCAGCACATTGCTGACGTGCGTCTTCACCGTGTGCTCGCTGACCACCAGCTCCGCCGCGATCTCCGCGTTGGACAGCCCGCGCGCGATCAGCCGCAGCGTCTCCTGTTCGCGCAGGGTCAGCTGCTCCAGCAGCCGGGACGGCGGCCGCACCGCCCGCTCCGGCGCACCCGGGCGCCGGGCGGCGAACTCGCTGATCAGCCGCCTGGTCACCGAGGGCGCGAGCAGCGCCTCCCCCGAGGCGACCATCCGCACCCCGTGCGCCAGGTCGTCCCGCCGGACGTCCTTGAGCAGGAAGCCGCTGGCCCCCGCGTACAGCGCGTCGAAGACGTAGTCGTCGATGTCGAAGGTGGTCAGCATGATCACCTTGGTGGCCGGGAACTCCGCGCACACCCGGCGGGCGGCCTCCAGCCCGTCCATCACCGGCATCCGGACGTCCAGCAGCAGCACGTCCGGGCCGTGCGTGCGCACCGCCTCGACCGCCTCGGCGCCGTCACAGGCCTCGGCCACCACCTCGATGTCCGGCTGCGCGTCCAAGATCATCCCGAACCCGGCCCGCACCAGCTCCTGGTCGTCCGCGACGACCACCCGGATCGGCTTCATCCACCCGCCCTCTCCACCACGCCGTCCGCCCCCAACGGCAGCCGGGCACTCACCACGAAACCCTTGCCCTCCGGCCCCGGGCCGGCCTCGGCCCGCCCGCCGCAGGCCGCCGCCCGCTCCCGGATGCCCACCAGCCCGCGCCCGCCGGACCAGCCGACCACCGTACGGCCGAGGGCCGGCGCCACGCCACGGCCGTTGTCCGACACCACGACCTCCAGCTCCCGGCCGCCCCGCCGCACCCGGATCGCAGCCCGGTCGGCCCCCGAGTGCTTGACCGTGTTGGTCAGCGCCTCCTGCACGATCCGGTAGGCCGTCGCCTCCACGTCCGCGGGCACCGCACCCAGCCCGTCGGCGACGTCGAGGTCCACCCGCAGACCGGCCCGGCGCACCCGCTCCGCGACCTCGCCGAGTTCGGCCAGCCGGGGCTGCGGGGCCAGCTGCGGGCCGGTCCCTTCCTCCTTCAACACCCCGAGCACGCGCCGCAGTTGGACCATCGCGTCGCGCCCGGCGTCGGCGATGGTGTCGAAGGCGCGGATCGCCCGGTCCGGATCGTTGCGCACCACTACCGGCCCGGCCTCGGCCTGGATCACCATCAGGGAGACGGCGTGCGCCAGGATGTCGTGCATCTCCCGCGCGATCCGGGCCCGCTCCTGCGCCACCGCGCGGCCCGCCTCGCTGGCCGCCCGCTCCCCGGCCTCCTGGGCCCGCTCCGCCTCCAGCCGGGCCAGCTGCCGCTGGGCGCGCACCAGCGAGCCGAAGACGTAGGAGCCGACCGAGGTGAGCAGGCTGAAGACCGCGCCGTTCGGGGAGTGCGTCCCGACCAGGTTGCCGACGACCGTGAGGGCCAACACTGACCAGCGCACCCGGTCCGAACACCGTTCCGCCACCGTGTAGAGGCCGATCACACCGGCCAGCGGGACCTGGGCGTTCGCCGAGTGCGCCAGCACCGTCAGCGCGATCTCGGCGGCGCTGTACAGCGCCAGCACGGTCAGTGGCGCCCTGCGCCGCCACGGCAGCGGCAGGGCGGTGGCGACCGCCAGCAGGTAGACCCAGGCCGGCCAGTGCGGGTCGTCGTTGTAGACCGCCCAGGCCGCGACGCCCGCGGACGTCAGCGCCAGCAGCGAGTCCAGCAGGTACGGGTTCAGCCCGGCCGCCCGCATCCGCCACTGCGCCGTACGCTCCACCCCGTCGCCTCCCCCGTGACCAGGGGCGCCGCCCCCGCGGAGAAGATCATGCCCTACCGGGAGGACCTCCGGAACGGCCCGGTCAGACACCCCGGACCGTCACTCCGCCGGACCCGGTCGTCGCCGTGATGCTGTGCGGCGCCCCCGGCTGCGAGGGGATCTCGACATCCACCCCGCCGGAGCCGGACCGCGCGTCCACCGTGTACGCCTCCCCGCCCGGCACCTTCACCGCCACCCCGCCGGCCGAGGTCTTCGCCTCCACCTTCGCGGGCGCCGACGCGAAGTCGACCCGCACCCCGCCGCTCTCGGCGCTCAGCCGGACGTTCTGCGAGGTCAGCCCGGTGGCTTCGACCCCGCCGCTCTGCACCGAGGCCTCCACCTCGGCGGCCAGGCCGGCCAGCCGTACCCCGCCGCTCTGCTCGGTGATCCGCACCTTCGTCCCGGCCGGCACCTGCACGGTGTACCCGACGCCGCAGTCGCTGCAGTCGTACGTCAGCCGCAGCACGCCGTCCTTCACCTCGTGGGTGGTGTTCGGCGGGCTGCCCTGGTAGCTCTGCTTCTCGACCACGTGCACCGCGTCACCGCCGCCGTTCACCACGACCCCGCCGCTGAGCCCGTCGACCACCAGCTCCCTGACCGGCTCGGCCACCCCGTATTCGACCGTCCGGTGCTCCCGGTCGTCCCCGATCGGCAGACAGGCCGACATCCCGACCAGCACGCCCGCCGTGATCGCCATCGCGCCCAGCACCCGCTTCATCCCCGGCCCCCTTCGCAAGCCCGTCATCCCGACGTCGAAAGCCTCCCGCGCCGGCCCCCTCCCCCGCCTCCCTCGCCGGAGCGGTTCGCCGGCCTCCCCCGCACGACGGAGTCGGGGGCCGCCCCGGGAACGACCGGCCCCGGGAACGACGAAGGGCCCGGAGGCTGACTGCCTCCGGGCCCTTCGTTGCTACTGAGTAGCGGGGACAGGATTTGAACCTGCGACCTCTGGGTTATGAGCCCAGCGAGCTACCGAGCTGCTCCACCCCGCGTCGGTGAACACGACCTTACGCGACTTCGCCCGGATTACCTAACCGGATTCCCACCGCCCCCGCCCGGGCCTCCGGAAACGCCCCCGCCCGGGCCCCGGAAACGCCGCAGAGCGGCCACCCCGGAAGGGGTGACCGCTCTGCGATCAGTGACGCGCGACTCAGCCGGTGTACGGGCCGTAGTCGTAGTCGTCCAGCGGAACCGCCTGGCCGGAGCCGGCGCCGAAGGGCGACAGGTCGTAGTCGTCGTAGCCGACGGCCGAGTACATCGCGGCCTTGGCCTCCTCGGTCGGCTCGACCCGGATGTTGCGGTAGCGGGGCAGACCCGTACCGGCCGGGATGAGCTTACCGAGGATGACGTTCTCCTTGAGGCCCAGCAGCGGGTCCGACTTGGCGTGGATCGCCGCGTCGGTGAGGACCCGGGTCGTCTCCTGGAAGGAGGCGGCCGACAGCCAGGACTCGGTGGCCAGCGAGGCCTTGGTGATACCCATCAGCTGCGGACGGCCGGAGGCGGGGTGACCGCCCTCGGCGACGACGCGGCGGTTCTCCTGCTCGAAGCGACCGCGCTCGACCAGCTCGCCGGGCAGCAGCTCGGCGTCGCCCGACTCGATGATCGTCACGCGGCGGAGCATCTGCCGGATGATGATCTCGATGTGCTTGTCGTGGATCGACACACCCTGCGAGTTGTAGACCTTCTGGACCTCGGCGACCAGGTGGATCTGGACGGCACGCTGGCCCATGATGCGCAGGACGTCGTGCGGGTTGGTGGCACCCATGGTCAGCTTCTGGCCGACCTCGACCGCCTCGCCCTCGCTGACGAGCAGCTTGACACGCTTCGAGACCGGGTAGGCGATCTCGTCGGTGCCGTCGTCCGGCGTGATGACCAGCTTGCGGGTCTTCTCGGTGTCCTCGATCCGGACGCGGCCCTGCGCCTCCGAGATCGGGGCCACACCCTTGGGGGTGCGGGCCTCGAAGAGCTCGACGACACGCGGCAGACCCTGGGTGATGTCGTCACCGGCCACACCACCGGTGTGGAAGGTACGCATCGTCAGCTGGGTACCGGGCTCACCGATGGACTGGGCGGCGATGATGCCGACCGCCTCACCGATGTCGACCAGCTTGCCGGTGGCCAGCGAGCGCCCGTAGCACATGGCGCAGGTTCCGACGGCCGACTCACAGGTCAGGATCGAGCGGGTCTTGACCTCGCTGATGCCGTGGCGGATCAGCTCGTCGATCAGCACGTCACCGAGGTCGGTGTTCGCGGTGGCCAGCAGCTTGCCGTCGACGGTGATGTCCTCGGCGAGCATGCGGGCGTACACGCTGGTCTCGACGTCGTCGGCCTTGCGCAGCACGCCGTCCGCACCCACGGAGCCGATCGCCAGCTTCAGGCCGCGCTCGGTGCCGCAGTCCTCCTCGCGAATGATGACGTCCTGGGAGACGTCGACCAGACGACGGGTGAGGTAACCGGAGTCGGCGGTACGGAGGGCGGTGTCGGCCAGACCCTTACGGGCACCGTGGGTGGAGATGAAGTACTCCAGCACGGACAGACCCTCACGGAACGACGCCTTGATGGGTCGCGGGATGGTCTCGTTCTTGGCGTTCGACACCAGACCACGCATACCGGCGATCTGGCGCATCTGCATCATGTTTCCGCGAGCGCCCGAGTCGACCATCATGAAGATGGGGTTCGTCTTCGGGAAGTTCACGTTCATGGCCTCGGCGACCTCGTTGGTCGCCTGGGTCCAGATGCCGATGAGCTCCTGCTTGCGCTCGTCGTTGGTGATCAGACCGCGCTCGTACTGACGCTGGACCTTCTCCGCCTTCGCCTCGTAGCCCTCCAGGATCTGGGGCTTGTTCGGCGGGACGACGACGTCGGAGATCGAGACGGTGACACCCGAGCGGGTCGACCAGTGGAAGCCGGCCGCCTTCAGGTTGTCCAGGGTCGCCGCGACGACGACCTTGGGGTAGCGCTCCGCCAGGTCGTTGACGATCGCGGAGAGCTGCTTCTTGCCCACCTCGTAGTCGACGAACGGGTAGTCCTCGGGCAGCAGCTCGTTGAAGAGCGCGCGGCCCAGGGTGGTGGTCAGGCGGAAGGGCTCGCCGTCGAACCAGTTCGACTGGCCGTCCTCGTCCAGCGGCGGGGTCCAGCCGCGCGGCGGGACGGTGCCGGCCGGCAGACGCAGCTCGATCGGGGCCTGGACGTCCAGGTCGCGGGCGTCGAAGGCCATGATCGCCTCGGCGGTCGACGAGAAGGTGCGGCCGGCGCCCTTCACGTTGTCGCGGTCCGAGGTCAGGAAGAACAGACCGAGCACCATGTCCTGGGTCGGCATGGTGACGGGGCGACCGTCGGCCGGCTTCAGGATGTTGTTCGAGGACAGCATCAGGATGCGGGCCTCGGCCTGCGCCTCCGCGGAGAGCGGCAGGTGGACGGCCATCTGGTCACCGTCGAAGTCCGCGTTGAACGCGGTGCAGACGAGCGGGTGGATCTGGATGGCCTTGCCCTCGACCAGCTGCGGCTCGAAGGCCTGGATGCCGAGGCGGTGCAGGGTGGGCGCACGGTTCAGCAGGACGGGGTGCTCGGCGATGACCTCTTCGAGCACGTCCCACACGACCGGGCGGGCACGCTCGACCATGCGCTTGGCCGACTTGATGTTCTGCGCGTGGTTCAGGTCGACCAGGCGCTTCATCACGAACGGCTTGAAGAGCTCCAGCGCCATGGCCTTCGGCAGACCGCACTGGTGCAGCTTGAGCTGCGGGCCGACGACGATGACCGAACGGGCCGAGTAGTCGACTCGCTTGCCGAGCAGGTTCTGACGGAAACGACCCTGCTTGCCCTTGAGCATGTCGCTCAGGGACTTCAGCGGGCGGTTGCCCGGGCCGGTGACCGGACGACCGCGGCGGCCGTTGTCGAACAGCGCGTCGACGGCCTCCTGGAGCATGCGCTTCTCGTTGTTCACGATGATCTCGGGGGCGCCGAGGTCGAGAAGCCGCTTCAGGCGGTTGTTGCGGTTGATGACGCGGCGGTACAGGTCGTTCAGGTCGGAGGTCGCGAAGCGGCCACCGTCCAGCTGCACCATCGGACGCAGGTCCGGCGGGATGACCGGGACGCAGTCCAGCACCATGCCGTTGGGCTTGTTGGTGGTCTGCAGGAACGCGGAGACGACCTTGAGGCGCTTCAGCGCACGGGTCTTCTTCTGGCCCTTGCCGGTGCGGATGATCTCGCGCAGCCGCTCGGACTCCTCGGCCAGGTCGAAGGTCTCCAGGCGGTCCTTGAGGGCCGCCGCGCCCATCGAGCCGGAGAAGTAGGTGCCGAAGCGGTCGCGCAGCTCGCGGTAGAGCAGCTCGTCGCCCTCCAGGTCCTGGACCTTGAGGTTCTTGAAGCGGGCCCACACCTCGTCGAGGCGGTCGAGCTCGCGCTGCGCGCGGTCGCGCAGCTGCTTCATCTCGCGCTCGGCGCCCTCGCGCACCTTGCGGCGCACGTCGGCCTTGGCGCCCTCGGCCTCCAGCTCGGCCAGGTCGGTCTCGGCCTTCTTGGCGCGGGCTTCGAGGTCGGCGTCGCGGCGGTTCTCGATCTGCTGGCGCTCGACGGAGACGTGCGCCTCCAGCGACGGCAGGTCGCGCTGGCGGCGCTCGTCGTCGACCCAGGTGATCATGTAGGCGGCGAAGTAGATGACCTTTTCGAGGTCCTTCGGCGCCAGGTCCAGCAGGTAGCCCAGACGGGACGGGACACCCTTGAAGTACCAGATGTGGGTGACCGGGGCGGCCAGCTCGATGTGGCCCATCCGCTCGCGGCGCACCTTGGCGCGGGTCACCTCGACGCCGCAGCGCTCGCAGATGATGCCCTTGAAGCGGACGCGCTTGTACTTACCGCAGTAGCACTCCCAGTCCCGGGTCGGGCCGAAGATCTTCTCGCAGAAGAGGCCGTCCTTTTCGGGCTTCAGGGTGCGGTAGTTGATGGTCTCCGGCTTCTTGACCTCGCCGTGGGACCACTGGCGGATGTCGTCGGCGGTGGCCAGGCCGATGCGGAGCTCGTCGAAGAAGTTGACGTCAAGCACTGGTCGTCAAGCCCTCTTTCGTAAGTCGAGAGTCGTTCATGTGGTCTGAGGGGGGCCTGGGGGCGGGCCGGCCGCGGTCGTGCGGCCGGCCCGACCTCCGTCAGACCTCTTCGACGCTGCTCGGCTCGCGCCGGGACAGGTCGATGCCGAGCTCCTCGGCGGCGCGGAACACGTCCTCGTCGGAGTCCCGCATCTCGATGGACTGGCCGTCCGAGGACAGCACCTCCACGTTGAGGCAGAGCGACTGCATTTCCTTGATGAGGACCTTGAAGGACTCGGGAATGCCGGGCTCGGGGATGTTCTCGCCCTTGACGATGGCCTCGTAGACCTTCACGCGGCCGAGCACGTCGTCGGACTTGATGGTGAGCAGCTCCTGCAGCGCGTAGGCCGCGCCGTACGCCTCAAGGGCCCACACCTCCATCTCACCGAAGCGCTGACCACCGAACTGCGCCTTACCACCGAGCGGCTGCTGGGTGATCATCGAGTACGGGCCGGTCGAGCGGGCGTGGAGCTTGTCGTCGACCAGGTGGTGCAGCTTGAGGATGTACATGTAGCCGACCGAGATCGGCATCGGGAACGGCTCGCCGGAGCGGCCGTCGAACAGCCGGGCCTTGCCGGTGGAGTTCACCAGGCGCTCACCGTCACGGGTGAGGGTGGTGTTGTCCAGCAGGCCGGTGATCTCGTCCTCGCGGGCGCCGTCGAAGACCGGGGTGGCGAGGTTGGTGCCACCGTCGACCTGGTCGGCGCCGATCGCCTGCAGGCGCTGGGCCCACTCGTCGGCGAGGCCGGAGACGTCCCAGCCCTGCTTGGCGAGCCACCCGAGGTGGATCTCCAGGACCTGTCCCGGGTTCATTCGGGACGGGACACCCAGCGGGTTGAGGATGATGTCGACCGGGGTGCCGTCCTCCAGGAACGGCATGTCCTCGACCGGCAGGATCTTGGAGATGACGCCCTTGTTGCCGTGACGGCCGGCGAGCTTGTCACCGTTGGTGATCTTGCGCTTCTGGGCCACGTAGACGCGGACCAGCTGGTTGACTCCCGGGGGGAGCTCGTCGCCCTCCTCGCGGTCGAACACGCGCACGCCGATGACCTTGCCGGACTCACCGTGCGGGACCTTCAGCGAGGTGTCACGGACCTCACGGGCCTTCTCGCCGAAGATCGCGCGGAGCAGACGCTCCTCGGGGGTCAGCTCGGTCTCACCCTTCGGGGTGACCTTGCCGACCAGGATGTCGCCGGTGACGACGTCGGCGCCGATGCGGATGATGCCGCGCTCGTCGAGGTCGGCGAGGACCTCCTCGGAGACGTTCGGGATGTCCCGGGTGATCTCCTCGGGGCCGAGCTTGGTGTCACGGGCGTCGACCTCGTGCTCCTCGATGTGGATCGAGGAGAGGACGTCGTCCTGCACGAGGCGCTGCGACAGGATGATCGCGTCCTCGTAGTTGTGACCCTCCCACGACATGAACGCCACGAGCAGGTTCTTGCCGAGGGCCATCTCGCCCTCGTCGGTGCACGGGCCGTCAGCCAGCACCTGGCCGGCCTCGACCCGGGCGCCCTCGTCCACGAGCACCTTCTGGTTGAAGGAGGTGCCCTGGTTGGAGCGGGTGAACTTGGCGGCGCGGTACGTGGTGTACGTGCCGTCGTCGTTGGCCACGGTGACGTAGTCGGCCGAGACCTCCTGGACCACACCGGCCTTCTCGGCGGTGATCACGTCGGCGGCGTCGACGGCACAGCGGTACTCCATGCCGGTACCGACCAGCGGGGCCTCGCTCTTCAGCAGCGGCACCGCCTGGCGCATCATGTTCGAGCCCATGAGCGCGCGGTTGGCGTCGTCGTGCTCAAGGAACGGGATCATGGCGGTCGCGACCGACACCATCTGGCGCGGCGAGACGTCCATGTAGTCGATCTCGGTGCCGGGGATGTAGTCGATCTCGCCACCACGGCGGCGGACCAGGACGCGCGGCTCCGCGAAGGTCAGCTCCGCCGTCAGCGGGGCGTTGGCCTGCGCGATGACGTAGCGGTCCTCCTCGTCGGCGGTGAGGTAGTCGACCTGCTCGGTGACGACACCGTCGATGACCTTGCGGTACGGGGTCTCGATGAAACCGAACGCGTTGACCCGGCCGTACGAGGCCAGCGACCCGATCAGACCGATGTTCGGGCCTTCCGGGGTCTCGATCGGACACATGCGGCCGTAGTGCGAGGGGTGCACGTCACGGACCTCGAAGCCGGCGCGCTCACGGGAGAGACCACCGGGGCCGAGGGCGGACAGACGGCGCTTGTGGGTCAGGCCCGACAGCGGGTTCGTCTGGTCCATGAACTGCGACAGCTGGCTGGTGCCGAAGAACTCCTTGATGGAGGCGACGACCGGCCGGATGTTGATCAGGGTCTGCGGCGTGATCGCCTCGACGTCCTGGGTGGTCATGCGCTCGCGCACGACGCGCTCCATGCGGGCGAGACCCGTACGGACCTGGTTCTGGATGAGCTCGCCGACGTTGCGGAGGCGACGGTTGCCGAAGTGGTCGATGTCGTCGACCTCGACCACGATGTCGCGGCCCTCGCCGTCACGCCACTCGGTCTCGCCCGCGTGCAGCTTCACCAGGTACTTGATCGCACCGATGATGTCGGGCTCGGTGAGCACGCCGGAGTCCAGCGACTCGGCGTTGCCCAGCTTGCGGTTGACCTTGTAGCGGCCGACCTTGGCCAGGTCGTAGCGCTTCGGGTTGAAGTACAGGTTCTCCAGAAGCGTCTGCGCGGCCTCGCGCGTCGGCGGCTCGCCCGGACGCAGCTTGCGGTAGATGTCCAGCAGCGCGTCGTCCTGGCCCTGGGTGTGGTCCTTCTCCAGGGTGTTGCGCATCGACTCGTACTCGCCGAACTCTTCGAGAATCATCTCGTTGGTCCAGCCGAGGGCCTTGAGCAGCACGGTGACGGACTGCTTGCGCTTGCGGTCGATGCGGACGCCGACCATGTCGCGCTTGTCGATCTCCATCTCCAGCCAGGCACCACGCGAGGGGATGACCTTGCAGGAGTAGATCTCCTTGTCGGAGACCTTGTCCAGGGTGGAGTCGAAGTACACACCCGGGGAGCGGACCAGCTGCGACACGACGACACGCTCGGTGCCGTTGATCACGAACGTGCCCTTGTGGGTCATGAGCGGGAAGTCGCCCATGAAGACCGTCTGAGACTTGATCTCACCGGTCTCGTTGTTGGTGAACTCGGCCGTGACGAAGAGCGGAGCCGCGTACGTGAAGTCGCGGTCCTTGCACTCGTCAATGGAGTTCTTCGGCGGCTCGAAACGGTGGTCGCGGAAGGTCAGGGACATCGACCCGCTGAAGTCCTCGATCGGCGAGATCTCCTCGAAGATCTCCTCCAGACCGGACTTGGTGGGGACGTCCTGACCGTTCTCCAGCGCCGCCTCGACCCGGGACTTCCAGGCCGCGTTGCCGAGCAGCCAGTCAAAGCTCTCGGTCTGCAGGGCCAGGAGGTTCGGGACCTCAAGGGGCTCCTTGATCTTCGCGAAGGAGACGCGGAGCGGGGCGGTGGATGCGGCGGAATTGTTCGAGGCGTTGCGCGGCGCGGCCAAGAGGGGGGTCCTTCCGAGGGCTCGGAGCTCACTACGCGCGTACCAGCCGGGCCTTCACGGGCTTGGTCCCGCCTCCTCGCCACTGGCCTCTGCCGGGGTCGGAACCCCAGGTCAGAGCCGCTTTGCGGAGGCGATGCCAGACCCCTTCAGGGCAACGCAAACTCCGGGCGACGAGTCACGGAGCAGCTAACAGGCAGCGCAAAGGGACAGTGTAGCCAATGGCCACACTGCTGTCCAGCTCTGATTCGGAGACCGAATCGGAGACTCCTCCCGGTAGCCGGCGAGCGCGGGCGCCCACCGGGTACTGCTCTAACTCACGTGGAGTCATTTCCCGCCGGAGCCACTGGTTATGCATCCAGCGGCGGACCAACCGGGCGGACTCGCGCCTTGAGAATCGCGCGCCGCGCCGGGTTCGTCAAGGGCCCGCCGGCGGCGCGGGCCTCGACCCGTCTATCGGTCCGGCCCCCTCCGGCGTTACAGAAGCCGTGGTGGGGGCCGCCCTGACGATGGTGATCACCATACCTCCCGGCACCGACAGTGCCGAGTGGGTCGTCGGCCACACCGGTGGGCCCCGCGGGCCCGAACTGCGGAAGGGGCCGGTGCCACCAGGGGCCCCGGGAACGCGAAAAAAGGCCGGGCCGACCACCCGCAAGGGTGATCGGCCCGGCCGCACGCCCCCTCAGAGGGGGCGCAAGATCACTTGACGGTGACCTTGGCGCCGGCGGCCTCAAGGGCAGCCTTGGCCTTCTCGGCAACGTCCTTGGCAACCTTCTCCAGGACCTTGGCACCAGCGGTGTCAACGAGGTCCTTGGCCTCCTTCAGGCCGAGGGAGGTCAGGGTGCGCACCTCCTTGATGACCTGGATCTTCTTGTCGCCGGCACCGTCGAGGATGACGTCGAACTCGTCCTGCTCCTCAGCGGCCTCAGCGGCGCCACCGGCGGCACCGGCAACGACGACGGCGGCGGCCGGGGCGGCAGCGGTGACGTCGAACTTCTCCTCGAAGGCCTTCACGAAGGCGGCGAGCTCGATGAGGGTGAGCTCCTCGAACTGCGCGAGCAGCTCGTCCTGGGTCAGCTTCGCCATGATGGCGTCCTTCCACTAATTCGGCAGGTGGTGCCGTATGTACGGGTTGGGCGGGCACGGGCCCGCAGCGAGGCGTGAGCCTGCGGAATTACTCCGCGGCCTCGTCCTCGGCGGCGGGAGCCGGCGTACCGGCACCGCCCTGCTCGACCTTGTCGCGCAGCGCGTCCACAGTGCGGACGAGCTTCGACGGCAGGGCCTGGAAGAGCGCGGCAGCCTGGGACTGCTTGGCCTTCAGGGCACCCGCCAGCTTGGCGAGCAGCACCTCGCGGGACTCGAGGTCCGCGAGCTTCTTGATCTCATCGGCGGACAGCGCCTTACCGTCAAGGACACCGCCCTTGATGATGAGAGCGGGGTTCTCCTTGGCGAAGTCACGCAGAGCCTTCGCCGACTCCACCGGGTCACCGGTGACGAAGGCGACAGCCGTCGGACCAGTGAACAGGTCGTCGAGCTCCGTGATCCCGACCTCATTGGCCGCAATCTTGGTCAGCGTGTTCTTCACCACGGCGTACTCGGCGTTGTCGCCGAGCGAGCGACGCAGGGTCTTGACCTGCTTCACCGAGAGACCGCGGTACTCGGTGAGCAGCGCCGCGGAGGAGCCACGGAACTTGTCCGTGATCTCGGCGACGGCGGCAGCCTTGTCGGGCCTGGCCATAGGCTTACGCCTCCTTCCGTGATGTCGAAGTCAGGCCGACCACGAAAGTCGACCAATTCTGCCGGGGACCGGCTGGACGGAAGGAAAGCTCCTGCGAAAATGCAATGAGCCCCGGTGCGCAGGGGCACGGGGCTCGGAACGACCTCGACGGGCGGCCGCGCGGACGCGGTACCCGGAAGTCGAAGCTCCAGACACACCTGCGCGGGCTGCCTGCGACGAAGCGCAGATCCTTCGGCCACCGACTCCCTGACGGGCGCGGCGACAACCAGCGGTCTTTGGCTTCCGACAGACTAGCCGGAGCCGTTCGCAAGGTGCAAATCGCCCTCGGACGGAGTAACCCGGGAGCACCCCCGGGCCCGCGCCGGCCCGGCTCAGCGGGCCAGCGGGGAGACCGTCCGGACGCCGGTGTCCACGGTGTCCGTCTCGGCCGGCGCCTGCGCCGAGAGCAGTGCCCCGGCGAGGTCCGTGTAGAGCACCGAGTCGTCCGCCCGGCCGCTGTCCCCGGTGCCGGTGCGCTGCAGCCTGACCAGCTGGTCCTTGTCGTTGAGCCAGAGGTCCAGGGTGAGCGAGATCGAGCCGCCGGGCGCGAGCGCGGCCCGCAGCCCGTCCCGCCGGGCCTGCGGCAGCTGGGTCTGGGCGGCCGCGTACCTCTCGGCGGTGGTGGTGACCCGGTAGTGCTCGACGGTCGAGTCCTCGTACTTCTCCTCGCCGACGAAGACCGGGTCCACCCCGTCGGCGCCGGCCGCGGCCAGCGCCTCGACCGGGTTCAGCAGGTCGACCAGCCCCGCGTACGGGACCTCCTTGCGGCCGTCCGGGTCCGGCGGGACGGTGAAGCGCTCCCAGTGCTTGCCGCCCTGCCGGGCGGCGGTGGCGGCGTCGCCGCCCTGGTAGGCGACGGTGTCCACGACGATCAGCTGCTCGGCCTCGGCCAGGGTGGAGCGCTTGATCTGCAGCGCCGTCTTGGGCTGCCAGAACAGCGGGCCGGATCCGGCGTCGGCGCCGAGCCGGTAGCTGACCTTGGCCCGGCGGGCGGTCTGCATGGCCAGTTGGGCGGAGAGCAGCACCCCGTGCGGCGAGCGGTCGGTCGGCTTGGCCGGGCTCGGGGAGGCGCTGCTCGGCGGGGCGCTGCTCGGGGACGGGCTGCCCGAGGCGGCGGCCGAGCCGTCGTCTCCCCCGCCGCAGCCGCTCAGCCCGCTCGCCAGCAGGGCGACGACGGCCACTGCCGCCAACCGCTGCCGTCCTGCCACGCCCGTTCCCTTCCTCGCCCTGCTCCCGGCCACCATGCCACCCCTGCCCGCCCGGCCCGGTGGCGGCCCCCTGGCTGAGTCCTTCGAGCCGGGCGGATCCACCGGGTCGGCCGAGTCGGGCGCCGGTGCGGCGCGATCAGCCGGTGGCGCCCTTGTCGAGCTTCGCCAGCTCGGAGAGCTCCACGGTGTCGGACGGGTCCGGCGCGGTCGTGCTGACCGGGGTGCCGTAGTCCGAGTAGCTGACGGTGGCCGTCATCGCGCCGACCTTGGTGTCCGCCTGCTCGGTCCGCTTGACCACCAGCTTGTCGGCGTCGACCCAGACGTCGATCGTCTCGCTGGTGACGCCGGCCGTGGTCAGGTTGTCCTTGATCTGCGCCAGCTCGTCCTGGGTCAGGCCGGTGCCGGTGGCGCCGGCGATGTCGTCGGCGCTGAGCTCACCGGTGTAGTGCGTGGTGGCCTTGCCGTTGACGGTCTCCTGGCCGACCTCGGTCACCTTGCCGCCGGCGATCAGCGTCCGGACGCCCTGCACCGGGTCGGCGCTCTTGAGCTGGTCGGTCGACCCGCCGGAGGCCTTGGCCATGTCGGTCTTGCTGTAGTGCAGCCAGTGCCGCCCGCCGAAGGCGTCGACCGCGTCGCCGCCCAGGCGCATGTACATCGCGTCCTTGGTGTAGCGGTACGGCGCGGTCTTGCCACCGGTGACCGGCGCCAGCACGCTGCCCAGCGGGGAGTCGGACAGGTCCATGGTGATGTCGCCCTGGAGGCCGTCGGCCCAGGACACCGCGCCCTTGCCCTTCAGGGTGACCTGGCCGACCGTGATCACCTCGGAGATCTTCGCGGACTTCGCGGCGGTGGTCTTCTGGGTGACCTGCTCCAGCAGGACCGCCGGGGTCAGCTTGACCGGCTTGGCGCCGGTGGACGGCGCGTCGGCGGACGGCGTGGTGGAGGTCGGCGCGGAGGACGCCGCGGCCGCGGTGGTCGGCGCGGCCGGGGCGGCGTTCCGGCCGCCGTCGTTGCTGTCGTTGCACGCGGTCGCGGTCAGCGCCAGGGCGGCGAGGACGACAGCGGTGGCGGTCTTGCGGGTTCCAGCCATGATTCCCCCCTTGAGGACCCCCGGGCGCGCGGTGCGCCCGGGGTGGTAGCCGGTCGTGCGGGTGGAGCCCCCCGGGCTCCGTTCGTGACCCGGCCGATCAGCCGATCAGCCGAGCAGCTTGAGGAGGTCGGCCTCGCTGCCGAGGTCGGTGGCGGCGGGCACGGTGATCGCGGCGGCCTTGCCGAGCCCCGAGTACTTGACGGTGACGGCGTCCTTCGCCCCGTTCGTGTCGCCGTACTCCTGGTACTGGACGAGCTCCTGCTTGGCGTTCAGCCAGAAGTCGAAGGTGAGGGTCTTGCCGTCCTCCTCCAGCGTCTTCTGGACGGCCTGGCGCTGGTCCGCCGGGAGCGCCGACATCCCGGCCACCAGGGCGGAGGTGTCCTCGACGGCCCGCAGGTGGGTGGTCTGGGCGCCGTCCAGGCTCTCCTGGCCGACCTTGGAGAGCTTGCCGCTCTGGGCCGCGACGGTGAGCACCACGACCGGGTTCAGCATCTGGCCCGCGGCCCGGAAGCCGTCGCCGGCCTCGTTCCCGGCGGGCAGCTTGACCCAGTGCTTGCCGGCCAGGGCCGCGTCGTCGCCGCCGAGGTAGGCGTCCGGGCCGATCACCCGGATCTTGAGCTTCTTGGCCCCCATGTCGCCGGCGAGGTCCACGGACACCTTGCCCGGGTCCTTCCAGTCGGCGTCGCCGGTGCCGCCGCCCTTGGCGTCGCCGGGGCTGATCATGCTGACCTTGCCGTTCCCGGCCTTCTGCATCACCAGCGCGGACGCGGCCAGGGCCGCCTTCGGGTCACCGGTCAGCGCGGCCGCGATCGGGTCACCGCCCTTGGCGTCGCTGCCCTTGGCGTCGCCGCTCTTGGGGTCGTTGCCGCCCTTGCCGCCGCCGCAGGCGGTGGCCCCGGCGAGCAGGAGGGCCGTCGTCGCGACGACCGAGGCGAGGCGCACAGCGCGCATGGAGGTACCCCCGTGAGATCAGATCCGATCCATGGAAGAGCCGATTTTCAGCTCTTCTCAGGCCTTTCTCAGGCGGACTCTAACGGATCGCCGGAGCCGCCACGCACCGGATATCCCTCTCCTGTCAGCCAGTTGCGGCAGGCGCCGGATCGCCCGTCCCCATGGAGGGGACATCCGTCGTGGTCACGATGGTTCCGGCACTGCCCCGGGCCGTCTCACGCA
This sequence comes from Streptomyces sp. 1114.5, assembly GCF_003635085.1. NCBI lineage: Bacteria > Bacillati > Actinomycetota > Actinomycetes > Kitasatosporales > Streptomycetaceae > Streptomyces > Streptomyces sp. 1114.5. Next base: position 1,961,689 of record NZ_RBXE01000001.1, on the reverse strand, counting down.
GTCTCAACAGCCGCTCGCCGGGCCCGACCCAGACGTCGAAGCCGATCGCCGCCACCCCGCGCTGCCGGTACCACTCGACCGTCGCCGAGCGCCGCTGCGGGCTCAACTCCTTGGCGGCGCCGAAGAATTCGTCCACCGGGGCGGAGCCCTGGTAGTGCGCGACGGTCGTTCCGGCCAGTTGCTCGCCGCCCAGCGAGCCCAGCCTGACGGTCTGCGCGATCGCGTAGGCGCGGCTGCCCGGGTCGGTGACCAGCGCGGTCATCCAGCCGCCAGCGTAGCCGTCCGGGGCGGGGCCGGCCTGAGGGTCCAGCGACTCCGCGGTGTAGCGGTCGGCGTGCTTGGCCGCGCCGCCCTGGTAGACCAGGTCGACCGCGCCGTCCTTCAGGGCCAGGTGCCCGGTGCCCGCCTCGTCGGTGAGGGTCAGAGCGCCCTCGTCGGAGGCTCCCCAGACCAGCGTGCCGCTCGCGGTGCGCCGGCCGTCCGGGCCCTCCTGCACCACCTCGATCCGGGCGCCGCCGGTGTCGTCCAGCGCCTGCGCGGCCGTCAGCACCACCTGCTTGGGCGGTACGGGCGCGGGGTTGCCGGGGGTGCGGGTGTCCGGGGCGGCCAGCAGGCTGCAGCCGGTGGCGCCGCCGAGCAGCAGCAGGGCCGCCAACAGGGCGGCGGAGCGGGGGGCGGGCGGCACGACACTCTCCGACGGTCATGGATTCTCCACATGATCTGACCGGCAGAGCGTACGACGCCCCGGGCAACCGTTCCCATCCGCCCGGATCCCGATCCGGCAACGACGACGGGCCCGCACCCCCGGTGAAGGGGGTACGGGCCCGTCGTACGGACTGCTCTAGAGCACGGAGGCTCAGACCGCGGCCGGGTCCTCCTCGACGAGGAGGTTGCGGGTGCGGTTCGGGTCCACCTGGATGCCGGGGCCCATGGTGGTCGAGAACGCGGTCTTCTTGATGTAGCGGCCCTTGGCGGCGGACGGCTTGGCGCGGAGCACCTCGTCCAGCGCGGCGGCGTAGTTCTCGACCAGCTGCTCGTCGGTGAAGGAGGCCTTACCGATGATGAAGTGCAGGTTCGAGTGCTTGTCGACGCGGAACTCGATCTTGCCGCCCTTGATGTCGTTGACAGCCTTGGCGACGTCCGGGGTCACGGTGCCGGTCTTCGGGTTCGGCATCAGACCACGGGGACCGAGCACGCGGCCGAGGCGGCCGACCTTGCCCATGAGGTCCGGGGTGGCGACGACGGCGTCGAAGTCCAGACGGCCCTTGGCGACCTCGTCGATGAGCTCGTCGGAGCCGACGATGTCGGCGCCGGCAGCACGCGCGGCCTCGGCACGGTCGCCGGTCGCGAAGACCAGGACCCGAGCGGTCTTACCGGTGCCGTGCGGGAGGATCACGGTGCTGCGGACCATCTGGTCGGCCTTGCGCGGGTCGACGCCCAGACGCATGGCGACCTCGACGGTGCCGTCGAACTTGGTGGTGCTGGTGGCCTTGGCGAGGCGGACGGCCTCGAGGGGGGCGTAAAGGCGCTCGCGGTCGACCTGGGCGTCCGCGGCCTTCAGAGCCTTGCTGCGCTTCATAGCTGCTCCTGAATGGTGAATGGAGTTGTGGTGTCACGGGCCTGCGCAGGCCCTACCACAGGGACGAAAAGAGCTGGTCAGCCCTCGACGGTGATGCCCATCGACCGGGCGGTGCCGGCGATGATCTTCTCCGCCGCGTCCAGGTCGTTGGCGTTCAGGTCGGGCATCTTGGTGGTGGCGATGTCGCGGACCTGGGCGCTGGTGAGCTTGGCGACCTTGGTCTTGTGCGGCTCGCTGGAGCCCTTCTCGATACCGGCGGCCTTCAGGATGAGGCGCGCGGCCGGCGGCGTCTTCGTGATGAAGGTGAAGGAACGGTCCTCGTAGACCGTGATCTCCACCGGCACGATCATGCCGCGCTGCGACTCGGTCGCAGCGTTGTAGGCCTTGCAGAACTCCATGATGTTGACGCCGTGCTGGCCCAGCGCGGGGCCGACCGGCGGCGCCGGGTTGGCCGCACCGGCGTTGATCTGGAGCTTGATAAGCCCCGTGACCTTCTTCTTCTTGGGAGGCATGTCTCTCCGGGTCCTTCCGAGAGGTGATTGCTGGTGCGTGCGGAACCGGGGCGACACCCGGCCGCCAGCACACACATCGGACCAGGCTAACGCGTCTGCGCCGCTGGACCAAAACGGATTCGGGGCAGGGCGCTCGGCCCCGCCCCGAATCCGAAGACCGTATGACTAGTTCTTCTGGATCTGGTCGAAGGAGAGCTCGACCGGAGTCTCCCGGCCGAAGATCTCGACCAGGCCCTTGACCTTCTTCGAGTCGGGGTTGATCTCGTTGATGGTCGCCTGCAGGGTCGCGAACGGGCCGTCGGTGACGGTGACCGAGTCGCCGACCTCGAAGTCCAGCACCTGGATCTCGCTCGGCTTGACCGGCGAGGGCTTGCCGGCCTCCTTGGCCGCCTGGCGCTCGACGTCCGGGGCGAGCATCTTGACGACCTCGTCCAGCGTCAGCGGGTACGGGTCGTAGGCGTTGCCGACGAAGCCGGTGACACCCGGGGTGTTGCGCACGACGCCCCAGGACTCCGGGGTGAGGTCCATGCGCACCAGGACGTAGCCGGGGAGCTTGTTCTGGCGGATGGTCTTGCGGTCGCCGTTCTTGATCTGGACGACCTCCTCCTGCGGCACCTCGGCCTGGAAGATGTACTCCTCGACGTTCAGCGAGACGGCGCGCTGCTCCAGGTTCTGCTTCACCCGGTTCTCGTAGCCGGCGTAGGTGTGGATCACGTACCACTCGCCCGGCATGAAGCGCAGGTCTTCGCGGAACTTGGCGACCGGGTCGACCTCGACGGCCGGCTCCTCGGCCTCGACCTCGGCCTCGGTCTCCTCGGCGGCGGCCTCGACCTCGCCCTCCTCGGCGGCGGCCTCGACGTCGCCCTCCACGTCCAGCGCGGCCTCCCCGGCGGACTCGCCGGCCTCAGCCTCGTCGTACGCCTCGACCTCGTCCTCGTCGCTGTCCGCGGCGTCCGCGATCTGCTCGGCGGACTCGGCGTCGACAGCCAGCTCGGCCGCGTCCAGCTCGGCGGCGACATCCGCCTCGCGGACGGTCTCGTCGGCGTCGTACAGGGGGGACTCAGACACGGTGGCTGCTTCTTTCCTGGAGATGGTGAAGGTGGCGCGCTCCGGAACCGGCCCCGGCGCGCTGCCGCTGACGCGGGCGCCTGGTTGAGGTCTCGGAGACTTCAACAGTACCGAGTCAACGGTAACGGCGCGTACGACCGCCACCGACAGCTCGACCCGGGCCGAAGGTCGGCCCGGGTCGGGAAGCTGTTTCGAAGGTGGGCGGCTGCGTCAGCCGAAGATCCAGAGGCTCAGCTTGGAGAAGCCGTAGTCCAGACCGGCCACGATGGCCATCATGACCACGACGAACGTGACCACGACCGCGGTGTAGTTGGTCAGCTCGCTCCGGGTCGGCCAGACGACCTTGCGCAGCTCCGCGATGATCTGGCGGTAGAACAGGCCGATCCGGGCGAAGAGGCCCTTCTTGGCCCGCTTGCCGGACTTCTTCTCGCGCTTGCCCGACTTCTTCTCGCCGTCGGCAGGCGTGGTCTCGGCAGCGCCGTCGGCACCCTCAGGGTTGCCGCTCTCAGGCGTTGCGGTGGAGCCCGTGGTCTCCGTCACTCGTCCTCACCTGAATCCGGGTCCTGCCGGTCTTCGCCGCGCACCCGAGGGGGGCACGACCAGAGCCGGCGTAGCGGTGCTGATCGGTGCCATCTCCGCATCAAGCCCGCTCGCTCTGTGGAGCGAACGGGCTGAAAACGGATCTAGCAGCAGGGCAAGAGGGACTCGAACCCCCAACCGCCGGTTTTGGAGACCGGTGCTCTACCAATTGAGCTATTGCCCTACGGTGCCTCGCGGCTCCGGTGGCGACCAACCTACCGCATCTCCCCCCGCTGTCCGTAACAGCGGTGAAAGCTCCGGTCTTTTTCGGCGGGCCGTCGAGCAGCGAGTGTACGTGGTCGAGGGGGGTTTGGTCGAACGTCTTCTCCCGGGAGGCTGCGACGCCCGGGAGATGTGCGGTCCGACGGGGCGTCCGCCGACGGATCGCCAGGGGCCGGGATCCGGACGGAACCGTACGGATACTGGAACCGCGCCGCCCGGTACGTCCGGGTTCTGCGACGATGCAGGCATGAGCGCTTCCACCCCGCAGCCCGACCAGTCCATCCGCCCCGCCGACCGCCGGGTCTCCGCCCGGATCGGCGCGATCGCCGAGTCCGCGACCCTCGCCGTGGACGCCAAGGCCAAGGCCCTCAAGGCGGCCGGCCGACCGGTCATCGGCTTCGGCGCCGGCGAGCCCGACTTCCCGACGCCGGACTACATCGTCGAGGCGGCCGTCGAGGCCTGCCGCGACCCGAAGAACCACCGTTACACCCCGGCGGGTGGCCTGCCCGAGCTGAAGGCCGCGATCGCCGCGAAGACGCTGCGCGACTCCGGCTACCAGGTGGACGCTTCCCAGGTACTGGTCACCAACGGCGGCAAGCAGGCGATCTACGAGGCCTTCGCGGCGATCCTGGACCCGGGCGACGAGGTCATCGTCCCGGCCCCGTACTGGACCACCTACCCGGAGTCGATCCAGCTCGCGGGCGGTGTGCCGGTGGAGGTCGTCGCGGACGAGACCACCGGCTACAAGGTCTCGGTCGAGCAGCTGGAGGCCGCCCGCACCGAGAACACCAAGGTGGTGCTCTTCGTCTCGCCGTCCAACCCGACCGGCGCGGTGTACACCCGGGACGAGGCCGAGGCGATCGGCCGCTGGGCGCTGGAGCACGGCCTCTGGGTGCTCACCGACGAGATCTACGAGCACCTGGTCTACGGCGACGCGACCTTCACCTCGCTCCCGGCCCTGCTGCCCGCGCTGGCCGACAAGTGCATCGTGGTCAACGGCGTCGCCAAGACCTACGCGATGACCGGCTGGCGGGTGGGCTGGGTGATCGGCCCCAAGGACGTCATCAAGGCCGCGACCAACCTGCAGTCGCACGCCACCTCGAACGTCTCCAACGTCGCCCAGCGCGCCGCCCTGGCCGCCGTGGCCGGCGACCTGTCCGCCGTGCACGAGATGCGCACCGCCTTCGACCGCCGCCGCCGGACCATCGTGCGGATGCTCAACGAGATCGACGGCGTCGTCTGCCCCGAGCCCGAGGGCGCCTTCTACGCCTACCCCTCGGTCAAGGGCCTGCTGGGCAAGGAGATCCGCGGTCAGCGCCCGCAGACCTCCGCCGAGCTGGCGAGCCTGATCCTGGACGAGGTCGAGGTCGCCGCCGTCCCCGGTGAGGCCTTCGGCACCCCCGGCTACCTGCGGTTCTCCTACGCGCTCGGCGACGAGGACCTGGTCGAGGGCATCAGCCGGATCCAGAAGCTGCTCGGCGAGGCCCGCGACTGACGCCTGTCGTCAAACCGACATACGGGATTCACCCGGCACACCGCCCTCTTTCACCCCTTCGGGGGATGAAAAGAGGGCGGTTCCCGTTCGGGGGCCGCATACGGCAGTATCGGGAGATGGAACGCCTGTTGAACCCGCGAGACGTCAGGGGCCTCCCGAAGGCCCACCTGCACCTGCACTTCACCGGCTCGATGCGCCCCGCCACCCTGCTGGAGCTGGCCGACAAGCACGGCGTCCGGCTGCCGGAGGCGCTCAGCTCCGGCGAGCCGCCCAAGCTGCGGGCCACCGACGAGCGCGGCTGGTTCCGCTTCCAGCGCCTGTACGACACCGCCCGCTCGGTGCTGCGGGACGAGCAGGACATCCGCCGGCTGGTCCTGGAGACCGCCGAGGACGAGCGGCGGGACGGCTCCCGCTGGCTGGAGATCCAGGTCGACCCGACCTCGTACGCGCCCCGGCTGGGCGGGCTGATCCCCGCCCTGGAGCTGATCCTGGACGCGGTGGAGCACGCCGCCGCAGCCACCGGGGTGGGCATCCGGGTGCTGGTCGCGGCCAACCGGATGAAGTCCCCGATGGACGCCCGGACGCTGGCTCGGCTCGCCGTCCGCTACGCCGACCACGGGGTGGTCGGCTTCGGCCTGTCCAACGACGAACGCCGGGGCCTCGCCCGGGACTTCGACCGGGCCTTCGCGATCGCCCGCAACGGCGGGCTGCTGGCCGCCCCGCACGGCGGCGAGCTGGCCGGCCCGGAGTCCGTCCGGGACTGTCTGGACGACCTGGGCGCCACCCGGATCGGCCACGGCGTACGGGCCGCCGAGGACCCGCGGCTGATGCAGCGGCTGGCGGACCGCCAGGTCACCTGCGAGGTCTGCCCCTCCTCCAACGTCTCGCTCGGGGTCTACGAGCACCCCGAGGAGGTCCCGCTGCGCCGGCTCTTCGACGCCGGGGTGCCGCTGGCACTGGGCGCGGACGACCCGCTGCTGTTCGGCAGCCGGCTGGCCGCCCAGTACGAGCTGGTCCGGGACGTCCTGGGCTTCAGCGACGCCGAACTCGCCGAGCTGGCACGGCAGTCGGTGCGCGGCTCGGTCGCGCCGGAGTCGGTCCGCAAGGAGCTGCTGGCGGACATCGACGCCTGGCTGGCGGACGGCCACGCCGCCCCTGTGGACGCGGCCGACGCGACCGCCGTCACCGCCTAGGGCCTGTCCGGCGGATCTTGTCGGATCAGCGCGCGGCGTCGGGCGCCCGTCTGGGCGTGCGCCCGAATCGCCCTCGTACTGGGTGTACTTGGACGATTCTGGCGTGCGTCCAGGCGGGATGATCCGGCGTCGTGCGCCCGGCAAGATCCGCCGGACAGGCCCTAGGGCCGGTCAGAGCGCGACGCCCACCATCACCGGCTCGTTCACCAGCTCCACCCCGAAGGCCTCGCGGACCCCGTCCCGGATCTCCCGGGCCAGCTCCAGCAGGTCCTCGGCGGTGGCCGAGCCACGGTTGGTGAGCGCCAGGGTGTGCTTGGTGGAGAGCGTCGCCGGGCCGCTGCCGTAGCCCTTGCCGAAGCCGGCCCGGTCGATCAGCCAGGCCGCGGAGGTCTTGGTGCAGCCCTCCGGCGCCGGGTAGGCGGGGGCGTTCTCGGTGCCCGGGCGGGTCCGGAACGACTCGTACTGGGCGGCCGTGAGCACCGGGTTGGTGAAGAAGGAGCCCGCCGACCAGGTGTCGTGGTCCGCCGGGTCCAGCACCATGCCCTTGCCGGCGCGCAGCAGCAGCACCGCGTTCCAGGCCGCGCCGACCGGCACCCGGTCGCCCTGCTCGACGCCCAGCTGCCGGGCCGTCTCGGCGTAGCGGATGGGGGTGGAGAGCCCGCCGTCGTCCTCCAGGCGGAAGCGGACCCGCAGCACCACGTAGCGGTCCGGCTCGGCCTTGAAGCGGCTGTGCCGGTAGGAGAACGCGCACTCGGCGTTCGAAAGGGTGACCACCTCGTCGGCCGTGCGGTCGTAAGCGACCACCTCGGTGATCGACTGCGCGACCTCCTGGCCGTATGCGCCGACGTTCTGCACCGGGGTGGCGCCGGCCGAGCCGGGGATGCCGGCCAGGAACTCGATGCCCGCCAGGTCGTGGTCCAGCACCGTCCGGCGGACCACCTCGGACCAGGTCTCGCCGGCCGCGACCTCCAGCGCGGTGCCGTCCAGGACGAAGCCCTCGGTGGCGATCCGCAGCACGGTGCCGGGGAAGCCGGCGTCGCCGATGACCAGGTTGGAGCCGCCGCCGAGGACCAGCAGCGGCTCGCCGGCCGCGTCGGCCTCGCGGACGGCGGCGACCACCTCGTCGTCGGTGTGGGCGGTCACCAGCCGGCGGGCCGGGCCGCCGAGCCGGAGCGTGGTCAGCGGGGCGAGGGGGGCGTCGTTTTCTACCAGCACGCCCACCAGCGTACGGGGGAAGGTCCCGCCGAAAGGACACGCTTTCCTTTCGGCGGGACCTTCCGCTCCGCACCCGCTCGGACGCTCGGACGCTCGGACGCTCGGACGCTCGGACGCTCGGACCAGGGACCGGACGACTCAGCCGAGCCGGACGACCGCCCGGGACATCCCGAGGACCTTCTGACCGCCGGTGGTGGCCAGCAGGTCGACCTGCACCCTGCGGTCGTCCAGCTTCTTGGCGACCTTGGCGGAGACCTCGACCACCGCACCGACCCCGTCGTTGGGCACCGGCACCGGACGGGTGAAGCGCACGCCGTACTCGACCACCGCGGCCGGGTCGCCGACCCAGTCGGTGACCACCCGGATCGCCTCGGCCATGGTGAACATGCCGTGCGCGATGACGTCCGGCAGGCCGACCTCCAGGGCGAACTTCTCGTTCCAGTGGATCGGGTTGAAGTCGCCGGAGGCGCCCGCGTAGCGCACCAGTGTGTCGCGGGTCACCGGGAAGGACTGCGCCGGCAGCTCGGTGCCGACCTCGACCTCGTCGTAGCTGATCGCCATCGCGCTCACTCCCCTGCCTCGTCGGCGGCCCGGGCCACCAGCGTCATGACCGACGTCACCACGTGCTCGCCGGTCGCGTCCGTCACCTCACCACGCACGGTGAGCACGTCATTGCCCGCCAGCGACTTGATGTTGTCGATGGTCACCGCGACCGACAGCCGGTCGCCGGCCCGCACCGGGCGGGTGTAGGCGAACTTCTGGTCGCCGTGCACCACCCGGCTGAAGTCCAGACCCAGCTCCGGGTCCTGGACGACCTGGCCGGCCGCGCGGTAGGTGATCACGAACGGGAAGGTCGGCGGGGCGATCACGTCCGGGTGGCCCAGCGCCTTCGCCGCCTCCGCGTCGGTGTACGCCGGATTGGCGTCGCCGATCGCGGTCGCGAACTCACGGATCTTCTCCCGGCCGACCTCGTACGGCTCGGTGGGCGGGTAACTACGCCCGATGAAGGAGGGGTCGAGTGCCATGGCAGCTCCTCGGAACGCGGGTGGATACGAAGCGGACGGATACGAAAATGACTCCGGGCCACACCCCTCATGAGGGATGCGGCCCGGAGTCGAAGACCTGATTTCACACAGGCCCGATGCCCTGCGAGAGGGTCAGCGGGTCTCGCGGTGCGCGGTGTGCGAGTTGCAGCGGGGGCAGTGCTTCTTCATCTCAAGACGGTCCGGGTCGTTACGCCGGTTCTTCTTGGTGATGTAGTTCCGCTCCTTGCACTCCACGCAGGCCAGCGTGATCTTCGGGCGGACGTCGGTGGCAGCCACGGGAGTGCCTTCCTTGGACAACGAATAAGAACACAACAAGAGTAGCCGACCGGGAGTGCGATCTCCCGACCGACTACGCGGGGTAGCGGTGACCGGACTTGAACCGGTGACACAGCGATTATGAGCCGCTTGCTCTACCAACTGAGCTACACCGCCACAGTGATCCGCAGCACAGCCGAAGCTGACCACTTCTCACCAGAGCCCCCATGCGGAATCGAACCGCAGACCTTCTCCTTACCATGGAGACGCTCTACCGACTGAGCTATAGGGGCGAACGAGGAAGAGATTACACGTTTCGCGCCCGGAGGTGAAATCCGTATCCCGCGGCGAAGACCGCAGGTGGGCGAGGTGCACGGACGAGCGATCCAAGGCCGGGCGTTCGATCGGCCCGCGAGCCGTAGGGCCGGGGGCGGCAGGACCACGGCCCGACCCGATACGACTATTGCCCGCCTCCCGGCGCCCCGCCCCCGTGCGCCATAGGCTCGACCCTCATTGATCGGGATCGACCGGCCGACCGCACGGGGCCGGCACGAGAAGGAGCCGGCGATGGACAGCGCAGCCGCGGACGGGCCGCACCACGGGCCCGGCTCGGCCGCCAACCCGCTCGGACACGGACCGGTCCTGCTGCTCACCGGCGCCCGGCTGGCCGACGGGCGGGTGGTGGACGTGCGGATCAGCGGCGACCGGATCCAGGCCGTCGGCACCGTGGGCAGCCTCGGCCCGCTGCCCGCCCTGCCCGGCGCCCCCACCGTCACCACCGGCGCCCGGATCGACCTCAGGGGCTACCTGCTGCTCCCGGCCCCCGCCGAGGCGCACGCCCACTACGACAGCGCCTTCTCCGCCGCCCTGCCCGCCCCGCCGCCGGACACCCAGACCGATCTCACCCGCCGGGTCACCGAGGCCGCGCTCACCTCGCTCGGCTACGGCGCCACCGCCCAGCGCACCCACGTCCGGATCGGCGACGTGCACGGGCTGCGCCGGCTGGAGGCGGTGCTCACCGCCCGGCAGGCGCTGAGCGGGCTGGCCGACCTGCAGGCGGTGGCGATGCCCCGGCTGCTCACCGGCCGGGCCGGTGCGGACGGCCGGGCGCAGCTGCGCGAGGCGCTCAAGCTGGGCGCCACGGCGGCCGGCGGCTGCCCGGAGCTGGACCCGGACCCGGCCGGGTACGTCCAGCTGCTGCTGGAGGCCGCCCGGGAGGCGGACTGCCCGGTGGACCTGCACACCACCGCCGGTGACGCCGCCCAACTCGCCCGGCTGGCAGGGGCCTTGGCGCCGCTGCGGCCGCGGGTGACGCTCGGGCCGTGCGGGGCGCTGGCCCGCGGTGCGTCGACGGTGCTGGCGACCAGCGGGGTGCGGGTGGTCTGCCTGCCGCAGAACGGCGGCTGCACCGGCCTGGAGGGCCGGGCGGCGGGCCTGCGGCCGGGCCTGCTGAGGGAGTTGGCGGCGGCGCAGGTGCCGCTGGCGGCGGGCAGCGGGGCACTGCGCGACCCGTCCAACCCGGTCGGCCGGGCGGATCCGCTGGAGTCGGCGTACCTGCTGGCGGCGGGCGGGGAGTTGGGCCCGGAGGCGGCGTACGACGCGGTGGCGAACCAGGCCCGGGCGGCGCTCGGGCTGCCGCCGGTCCGGGTGGACGCCGGGTTCCCGGCGGAGCTGCTGGCGGTGCGCGGGGACAGCCTGACCGGGGCGCTCGCGGGCGGGCACAGCCGGCTGGTGGTGCACAGCGGCCGGGTGGTGAGCCGGACCAGCGCGGTGCGGGAGTTCGCCGACACCGTGGCGCTGGCGCTGCCCCGGCAGTCCGGAAGCACCGAGGACTGACCCAGGGCTGACCGACGTGGCCCGGCAGGGCTCGGCGGGGCTTGGCAGGGCTTGGCAGGCAAAGGGGCGCGCGACGGATGGCCGCGCGCCCCTCCCCCACCTGCTGGCCGTCCGTGGACGGCGGCGCGAGCGGCCCCAGGCTTCCCCCACACGGAGCAGGGCCGCTCGCTTCGGTACCGACGCTACGCCCACGGAGCACCGCCGCCGACCGGCCTTGACGCCCTCCTGTCGGCGAACCGGCCGCTCTTGACGGGCCGTTGACGGGCGGGCCCGGTCAGGGCACGTACCGGTACCCGATGCCCGGCTCGGTGATCAGGTGCCGCGGCCGGGCCGGGTCGCGCTCCAACTTGCGGCGCAGCCCTGCCAGGTAGACCCGCAGGTAGTTGCCGCGCCCCTCCTGGGCGGGCCCCCACACCTCGCGCAGGATCTGCCGGCCGGGCACCAGCCGGCCGGGGTTGGCGAGCAGCAGGGTGAGGATCCGCCACTCGGTCGGGGTGAGCCGCACGGTGCCGTGGGGGCCGTGCACCGTGGTGGCCGCGAGGTCCACGGTGTGCTCGCCGATCACCGGCCGGCCGGGGAGGACACCGCTCGGCGGGCGGCGCAGCACGGCGCGCAGCCGGGCCAGCAGCTCGTCCATCAGGAACGGCTTGGTGAGGTAGTCGTCGGCGCCCGCGTCCAGGGCGCCGATCTTGTCGGCGGCGTCGCTCCGGCCGGAGAGCACGATGATCGGCGCCGCGCTGTGGGTGCGCAGACCGCGCAGCACGTCCATCCCGTCGAGGTCGGGCAGGCCGAGGTCGAGCAGCACGGCGTCCGGGGCGGAGTGCGCGGCCCGGTCCAGCGCCTCGCCACCGCTGGCGGCGGTGCGGACGGCGTACTGCCGGGCGCTGAGGTTGATCCGTAAGGTGCGCAGGAGAGCGGGTTCGTCGTCGACGACCAGGATTTCACTCATGCGGCAGTTCCTCCCGGGGTGCGGCGGGCAGGGTGAGCAGCATCGTGGTGCCGCCGCCGGGGGTGTCCTCGACCTCCAGGCTGCCGCCCATGGCCTCGGCGAGACCGCGGGAGAGGGCGAGGCCCAGGCCGACGCCGGTGGTGTTGTCGGTGTCGCCGAGGCGCTGGAAGGGCAGGAAGACCCGGTCGCGGTCCTCGGGGGCGATGCCCGGGCCGCGGTCGATCACCCGGAGCTCGACCTGCTCGGCGTGGTGGCTGGCGGTGACCAGGACGGGCGCGCCGGGGGCGTTGTGGCGCAGCGCGTTGGTGATCACGTTGGCGAGCACGCGTTCCAGCAGCGGCGGGTCGGCGAGCACCGGCGGGGCGGTGTCGAGGTCCAGCGGCTGGATCGGCGCGTACGGGTCGGTGAGGCTGTCGAGCGCCCTGGGCAGGATCTCGTCCAGGTGGATCTCGGTGACGTGCAGGGTGAGGGCGCCGGCCTGGAGGCGGCTCATGTCGAGCAGGTTGTCGACCAGGCGGGTGAGCTTGACCAGGGACTCGTCGGCGGTGGCGAGGAGTTCGGCCTGGTCCTCGGGCGAGAACTCGACGTCGGGGCTGCGCAGCGAGCCGACCGAGGCGCGGGCGGCCGCCAACGGGGTGCGCAGGTCGTGGCTGACGGCGGCGAGCAGGGCGGTGCGCATCCGGTCGGCGGCCTTGATCGGTTCGACCTCGGCGGCGACCACGGCCAGCCGGTCGCGTTCCAGCGCGGCGCCGACGTGGGCGGCGAAGGCGGTGAGCACCCGCTGGTCGGCGGCGGGCAGCCGGCGGCCGGTGAGCACCAGGAGGGCGTCCGGGCCGACCGGGACCTCGGTGGTCTCCTTCGGCCCGTCGGCCGGGTCCGAGGGGTCGGCCGGGTGCTCGCCCTCACAGTGCGCGAGCACCTCGCCGTCGCCGCGGGAGAGCAGCGCGACGGCCCGCATGCCGAAGGCCGTGCGGGACTTCTCCAGCAGGGCGGGCAGGGCATCGGCGCCGCGCAGCACGCTGCCGGCCAGGGTGGAGAGGGTCTCGGCCTCGGCGGTGGCGCGGGCGGCCCGGGTGGTGAGCCGGCCGGCGTGGTCGACCACGGTGGAGACGGCGAGTGCGATGGCGGTGAAGACCACCAGGGCGACGATGTTGTTGGTCTCGCCGATGGTCAGGCTGTGGACCGGCGGGATGAAGTAGTAGTTCAGCAGCACCGAGGCGATGACCGCGGCCACCAGGGCGGACATCGCGCCGCCGAGCAGGGCGACGATGACCACGCCGAGCTGGAAGATCAGCGCGTCGGTGGTGAGGTTGATCCGGTGGTGGGCCTGGGACAGCAGCGCGGTGAGCACCCAGGGCATGACGAAGCCGGCCGCGTAGCCGAGGACGGTGCGGCGCCTGGAGTGGCGCCGGCCGAGCGAGGGCAGCCGGCCGCGGCCGGTGAACTCGTGGGTGACCATGTGGACGTCGATGTCCTCGGAGCCGTCCACGGTGGTCTGTCCGGTGCCGGGCCCGGTGAGGAAGCGGTTGATCCGGCCGCGGCGGCTGGTGCCGAGCACCAGCTGGGTGGCGTCGTGGGCGCGGGCGAAGGCGAGCAGCGCGGTGGGGACGTCGTCGCCGACCACCACGTGGTAGCTGCCGCCCAGGGTCTCCACCAGCTGCCGCTGCTGGGCGAGCGCGCCGGAGGAGGCGCCGGCCAGGCCGTCGCTGCGGGAGACGTGGACGGCCAGCAGGTCGCCGCCGGCGGTGCGGTCGGCGATCCGGGCGGCGCGGCGGATCAGGGTCTCGCCCTCGGGGCCGCCGGTCAGGGCGACCACGACGCGTTCGCGGGTCTCCCAGACCCGGTCGATGCTGTGGGCCGACCGGTAGTCGCGCAGGCCCTCGTCGACCCGCCCGGCGACCCAGAGCAGGGCGAGTTCCCGAAGTGCCGTCAGGTTGCCGACCCGGAAGTAGTTGGAGAGCGCGGCGTCCACCTTCTCCGCTTTGTAGACGTTGCCGTGGGCCATCCGGCGGCGCAGTGCCTGCGGGGCCATGTCGACGAGTTCGATCTGGTCGGCCCGGCGGACCACCTCGTCCGGGACGGTCTCGCGCTGGGGGATGCCGGTGATCTTCCGGACGACGTCGTTCAGCGACTCCAGGTGCTGGACGTTGACGGTGGTGATGACGTCGATCCCGGCGGCCAGCAGTTCCTCGACGTCCTGCCAGCGCTTGGCGTGCCGGCCGCCGGGGATGTTGGTGTGCGCCAGCTCGTCCACCAGGACGACGGCCGGGCGGCGGGCGAGCGCGGCGTCCAGGTCCATCTCCTCGAACTCGGCGTCCCGGTAGGAGCGGTGGGCCCGCGGCAGGACCTCCAGGCCGGCCAGCATGGCCTCGGTGTGGCGCCGGCCGTGGCACTCGATGAACCCGACCACGACGTCGGACCCGCGTTCCTGTCTGCGCCGGGCCTCGTCCAGCATCCGGTAGGTCTTGCCGACCCCGGGGGCGGAGCCGAGGTACACCCTCAGCCGACCGCGGCGCACGCCGGGGCCGGGGGTGAGGTCGCGGGCCATGGGCACTGCTCTTTCCATCGGGAGGTGGTGCACGTCTGCGGACACGGGGCGGCCGGCCCGGGCGCGGGGATCCTCCCGTGCCCGGGCCGGCCCGGTCACCAGCCTGTCTGAGCCGGTGTCACTTCTGCTCGCTGAGCGCCTTGTTGAGGAGCACGACGTTGACCGCCTCGTTGCCGAGGAAGCCGGCCGATCGGCTCTCGGTGTACCTCTCCACCAGTGCGGCCACCTTCTCCACCGGCAGGTTGCGGGCCTTGGCGACCCGGTCGACCTGCTCCTTGGCGTAGGCCGGGGAGATGTCCGGGTCGAGACCGGAGCCGGAGGCGGTCAGCGCGTCGGCCGGGACGCCCGCCGGGTCGACCCCGTCGAACGCGGCGACGGCGGCACGGCGGTCGTTGACGGCCTTCAGCAGGTCCTCGCTGTTCGGGCCGAGGTTGGAGGCGCTGGACGAGGACGCGTCGTAGCCCGCTCCGGCGGCGGAGGGGCGGGGCTGGAACCACTTCGGGTCCGGCTGCGCCTCCTCCTTCGGGTCGTCCGGGTTGGTCTTGGGCAGGTTGTAGTTCTGACCGAGCAGGCTGGAGCCGATCTCCTTGCCGTCGGACTTCACGATCGAGCCGTTGGCCTTCTCGGTGAAGGCGACCTGGGAGATGCCGGTGACCAGCAGCGGGTAGGCGACTCCCAGGATGACGGTGAGCACGAGGAGCACGCGCAGGGCGGTGAAGTGGGTCCGCACGGTGGCGGGCAGGGGCTTGGACATGGCGGTGGACTCCTCTCTCAGCTGAGGCCGGGGATGAACTGGACGATCAGGTCGATCAGTTTGATGCCGACGAACGGCACCACCAGGCCGCCGAAGCCGTAGATCCCGATGTTGCGGCGCAGCAGCGAACTCGCGTCCGAGGGACGGTACTTCACGCCGCGCAGGGCGAGCGGGATCAGGCCGATGATGACCAGGGCGTTGAAGATGATCGCCGAGGTGATCGCGGACTGGGGGCTGTGCAGGCCCATGATGTTGAGGTGGCTCAGGCCCGGGTAGACCCCGGCGAACATCGCGGGGATGATCGCGAAGTACTTGGCCACGTCGTTGGCGATGGAGAAGGTGGTCAGCGCGCCGCGGGTGATGAGCAGCTGCTTGCCGATCTCCACGATCTCGATCAGCTTGGTGGGGTTGGAGTCCAGGTCGACCATGTTGCCGGCCTCCTTGGCCGCCATGGTCCCGGTGTTCATCGCGACGCCGACGTCGGCCTGGGCGAGCGCGGGGGCGTCGTTGGTGCCGTCGCCGGTCATCGCGACCAGCTTGCCGCCCTCCTGCTCCTTCTTGATCAGGGCCATCTTGTCCTCGGGCGTGGCCTCGGCGAGGAAGTCGTCCACGCCGGCCTCCTCCGCGATCGCCTTGGCGGTCAGCGGGTTGTCACCCGTGATCATGACGGTCTTGATGCCCATCCGGCGCAGCTCGTCGAAGCGCTCCCGCATGCCCTCCTTGACCACGTCCTTGAGGTGGATGACCCCGAGGACGCGGGCGGGCCGGCTGCCGGTCTTCGTGGCCACCACCAGCGGGGTGCCGCCGGCCGCGGAGATGCCGTCGACCAGCGCGGACACCTCGTCGGTGACCTTGCCGCCGTTCTCGGTGACCCAGTTGGACACGGCGGCGGCCGCGCCCTTGCGGACCTGGTGCACCCCGTCGGCCTCGTCGAGGTCGACGCCCGACATGCGGGTCTGGGCGGTGAACGGAACCCAGGTGGCGTGCGTCAACTCGCCCTGGGCGCGGGCCCGCAGACCGTACTCGGTCTTGGCCAGGACCACGATCGAGCGGCCCTCGGGGGTCTCGTCCGCGAGGGAGGAGAGCTGCGCCGCACTGGCCAGCTCGTCCGTGGAGACCCCGCTCACCGAGAGGAACTCGGCGGCCTGGCGGTTGCCCAGGGTGATGGTGCCGGTCTTGTCGAGCAGCAGGGTGTTGACGTCGCCGGCGGCCTCGACGGCCCGGCCGGACATCGCCAGCACGTTGCGCTGCACCAGCCGGTCCATGCCGGCGATGCCGATCGCGGACAGCAGCGCGCCGATGGTGGTCGGGATGAGCGCCACGATCAGGGCGACCAGGACGATCATCGACTGCGGGGCGCCCGCGTAGGTGGCCATCGGCTGGAGCGTGACGACCGCGACCAGGAAGACGATGGTCAGCGAGGCCAGCAGGATGTTGAGCGCGATCTCGTTCGGCGTCTTCTGCCGGGCGGCGCCCTCGACCAGGGCGATCATCCGGTCGATGAAC
This sequence comes from Streptomyces sp. 1114.5, assembly GCF_003635085.1. Taxonomy (NCBI): domain Bacteria; kingdom Bacillati; phylum Actinomycetota; class Actinomycetes; order Kitasatosporales; family Streptomycetaceae; genus Streptomyces; species Streptomyces sp. 1114.5. The sequence continues at coordinate 1,944,932 of NZ_RBXE01000001.1, read as the reverse complement.
GACTTGCCGGGCTCCGAGGCGATCTTCACCACGATCCGGTCGGACAGCACCTTGGTGCCGCCGGTCACCGCGGAGCGGTCACCGCCGGACTCGCGGATGACCGGCGCGGACTCGCCGGTGATCGCCGACTCGTCCACGGAGGCGACGCCCTCGACGACGTCGCCGTCGCCCGGGATGATCTGCCCGGCCTCGACCACGACGTGGTCGCCGAGTCGGAGCGCGGTGCCGGGCACCTCCTCCTCGTCCTGCGTGGCCGGCCAGTTCGTCAGCCGGCGGGCGACGCTCTCGGTCTTGGTCTTGCGCAGGGTGTCGGCCTGGGCCTTGCCGCGGCCCTCGGCGACGGCCTCCGCCAGGTTGGCGAAGATCGTGGTCAGCCAGAGCCAGACGGTGATGGCCCAGGCGAAGACACTGGGGTCGGCGATCGCGGAGACGGTGGTGACCACCGAGCCCACCTCGACCACGAACATCACCGGGTTCTTGATCATCACCCGGGGGTCGAGCTTCCTCACCGCGTCCGGCAGGGACGCGACGATCAGCTTCGGGTCGAGGAGGCCGCCGGAGACTCTGTGCGGCGCCGCGGGCTCGGCCTGGTCGACCGGCGCGGGAGTGAGCGTGGGAGTGGACATCAGGAGGTGAGACCTTCCGCGAGCGGCCCGAGGGCCAGGGCCGGGAAGTAGGTGAGGCCGACGACGATCAGGATCACGCCCGACAGCAGGCCCACGAACAGCGGCTTGTGGGTGGGCAGGGTGCCCGGGGTCGCCGGGACGGGCTGCTGCTGCGCGAGCGAACCGGCCAAGGCCAGGACGAAGACGATCGGCAGCAGACGGCCGAAGATCATCGCCAGGCCGAGCGCGGTGTCGTACCAGTCGGTGTTGACGGTGATGCCGCCGAAGGCCGAGCCGTTGTTGTTGGCGGCGGAGGTGAAGGCGTACAGCACCTCGGAGAAGCCGTGGGCGCCCGAGTTGAGCATCCCGGCCCGCTCGCCCGGCAGGGCCATCGCCACACCCGTGCCGACCAGCACGATCGTCGGGGTGGTGAGGATGTACAGCGAGGCGAACTTCATCTCCCGGCCGCCGAGCTTCTTGCCCAGGTACTCGGGGGTACGGCCGACCATCAGGCCCGCGACGAACACCGCGACGATCGCCAGCACGAGCATCCCGTACAGGCCGGAGCCGGTGCCGCCGGGCGCGATCTCGCCCAGCATCATGTTGAAGACCGCCAGCCCGCCGCCGAACGGCGTGAACGAGTCGTGGAAGGAGTTCACCGCGCCGGTCGACGTCAGCGTGGTCGAGGCGGCGAACAGACCGGAAGCCGCGATGCCGAACCGCTGCTCCTTGCCCTCCATCGCGGCGCCCGCGGCCTGCAGGGCGCTGCCGGAGTGCTGCGACTCCGCGAAGGTCAGCAGGGCGGTCGAGGCGACCCAGAACAGGCCCATCACGGCGACGATCGCGTAGCCCTGGCGGTTGTCGCCGACCATCCGGCCGAAGGTCCGGGGCAGCGCGAACGGGATCACCAGCAGCAGGAAGATCTCGACCAGGTTGGAGAAGCCGTTCGGGTTCTCCAACGGGTGCGCCGAGTTGGCGTTGAAGAAGCCGCCGCCGTTGGTGCCGAGCAGCTTGATGACCTCCTGGGACGCCACCGGGCCGCCGGGGATCTTCTGCACCTCGCCGCTGAGCGTGGTCACCTCGTGGAAGCCGTGGAAGTTCTGGATCACCCCGGAGGCGGCCAGGACCAGGGCGAACACGATCGAGATCGGCAGCAACAGCCGCAGGTTGATCCGGACCAGATCCACCCAGAAGTTGCCGACCCGGTCGGTCCGGTTGCGGGTGAAGCCCCGGATCAGCGCCGCCACGACGGCGATGCCGACGGCCGCGGAGACGAAGTTCTGCACCGCCAGGCCGGCCATCTGCGCCAGGTGGCCCATCGCCTGCTCGCCCGAGTAGGACTGCCAGTTGGTGTTGGCGACGAACGATATCGCGGTGTTCCAGGCCTGGTGGCCCTCCATCTGCTGGACACCCAGGCTCAGCAGCAGGTGGTTCTGGAGGCGGATCAGGCCGTACAGGAAGAGGACGGAGACCGCCGAGAAGGCCAGCACCGAGCGCAGGTACACCGGCCACCGCTGGTCGGCGTCACCGTCGACGCCGATCACCTTGTAGATGCCGCGCTCGACTCTGAGGTGCTTCGAGGTGGTGAGGAGCTTGGCGATGTAGTCGCCAAGGGGGCGGTAGCACAGGGCCAGCGCGCCGACGAGGGCGAGGGCCTGCAGCCAGCCCGCGAGAGTGGAGCTCATGTCAGAACTTCTCCGGGTAGATCAGCGCGACGACGAGGTAGCCGACGAGGGCGACGGCCACGATGAGGCCTGCGATGTTCTCGGCGCTCATGCGTCCACCTCGCTGCGCTCGCCGGTCGCTTCGCGCAACACGCGCCCCTGGATGGTCCGCTCGCTACGCTCGCTCACAGCTTCTCCACCCCCCGCGCGATCAGGGCGATGACGGCGAACACGGCGACCGTGACACCGACGTAGATGAGATCGGACATGGGCTCCACCAGCGCGGTTCGGAAGATGCCGCGACCTGGCCGGAGGGCTCGCGCGGCGCCGGCGGACGACCGGCAGATGCAGCAAATCAGCGGTCAGTGGCACGTTTCGGAGCCCTGACGCCCTCCATACGGGTGATAGCGCCGCGTTGACGCGACCTTGACGCCGACCGGTCGGGAATGGCCGCCGGGACGGGCGCTCGTACGCCGAACGGCCCCTGGCAGCGCGTGCTGTCAGGGGCCGTTCGGCGGGCTCTCTCCCCTTGCGACGTCACATCCGCAGCCGCAGCCGCAGCCGGCAGACCACCGCGTCGGTGTGCGGCGCAGGGCGCGGTCGATCACGGCGCCGCGCCGGTTCTGCAGCGGTTCTGCAGCGCTTCTGCAGCGCCTGCTGCCACCGGCGGGCGGGCTCCACCTCGGGGATCAGTACGGTCAGCCGGTCGTAGGCGTGCTCCGCGCCGAGCTCGTTGACGAAGGCGGCGATCGGCGGGCCCAGCCTGCGGTGACCGCCCGGGATCTCCACCAGCGGGACGCCCGGCTGCCACAGCTCCCGGTCCCGGCGCAGCGCCTCGGCCGCGGCCGAGGCGTGCACCACGGTCGCGAGCGGCTTCGATGCCCCCTTGACGCGGCCGCCGCGCCACCTGCGGGCCTCCGGCCCGACGACTGTTGGCGGGGGTGGGGTGAGCCGTTGTCCCGGCGGGCGCCGGTTGGGAAGACGATCAGCTCGGTCGAAGGACTCCCACCCCCGGCTCCCCACTCTGCTGCCTGCCACCCGTAATTGCAAGCAATGCGCAATAACTGCCCCTACCGACAGCCCGGGCGGGCGGCGCACCACGGCGGGCGCAGGCAACGAAAAAGCCCCCGATCCGCGTTTCCGCAGATCGGGGGCCGTTTCTCTATCCTGTGGCTGGTGCAGGGTTCGAACCTGCGTAGCTTGCGCGACAGATTTACAGTCTGCTCCCTTTGGCCGCTCGGGCAACCAGCCAGGATTTTTGCCGCCCGGGGTGTTTGCCCCGTTCGACTTGGTAAACCATACCTGATGCCATGGGGTGCTCCGCCACTCGATAGATCACGCGATGATCAAGGAGCGCGGTGCGGTCGGCGCGGGCGGGCGCGGGGTGGTGCTGGATAGGCTGGGGCGGCGGTCGCCCCGTGGGGCGGGCCGTGCCAGTGAAGCCAGAGCATCAAGGAGACCAACACCCATGGCCGACTCCAGTTTCGACATCGTCTCGAAGGTCGAGTGGCAGGAGGTCGACAACGCGATCAACCAGACCTCCCGCGAGATCGCGACGCGCTTCGACTTCAAGGGCGTGGGCGGCGAGATCAGCCGCTCGGGCGAGAAGATCGAGATGAAGGCCAACGGCGAGGAGCGCGTGCGGGCCATCCTCGACGTGCTGCAGACGAAGTTCATCAAGCGCGGCCTGTCGCTGAAGGCGCTGGACGCCGGTGAGCCCCAGCTGTCCGGCAAGGAGTACAAGATCTTCGCCGACATCAAGGAGGGCATCACGACGGAGGACGCGAAGAAGGTCGCGAAGATCATCCGTGACGAGGGCCCGAAGGGCGTCAAGGCGCAGGTCCAGGGCGACGAGCTGCGCGTCAGCTCGAAGAGCCGCGACGACCTCCAGGCCGTGCAGGCCCTGCTCAAGGGCAAGGACCTGGACTTCGCGATCCAGTTCGTGAACTACCGCTAGTCGACCGCGTCGGCCTGCGTCGACGCCACCAGGCGGACGGCGGAACGGCTCCGCTCCCGGGTTCGGGAGCGGAGCCGTTTGCGTGTCGGTGGTGGGGCGGGACGAGGCGGGGCGGGTCAGCCGGTGGCGGGGTGGCGGTGCGGCGCGGTGGTCAGGGCGTGGGCCTGGGCGCGGAGGGTGTCGAGTTGCTGTTGCAGGGTGGCGGTGGTGCCGGGTGACGTGGGCGGGGTCGGGACCGTCACCGGCGGGATCGTCACCGGCGGGACGGTCACCGGCAGGGTCGGGAGCTGGCCGATCAGGCCTTGCAGGGCGCTCAGCAGGGCGGCGATGAGCTGTTGGAGGGCGCCGAGGTCGAGGGCACCGGAGGTCACCGACGAGATCAGGCCGGTGAGCTGCTTGATGATGTCGCCGATCGCGGCGGTCGGATCCGGCACGGCGGGGACGGCAGGGGTGTCGGGGACAGCCGGAATGGCGGCGTCGACCGGGTCCGCCGGGTCGGCGGCCGGGAGGGTCGACGGTGCCCCGCCCAGGAGGGCGGCGAGATCGGCGGGGAGGACAGGGGCTGCGGGAACGCCGGGGACACCGGGGACACCGGGGACGGAGACGGTGGTACGGGAGGCCGCGGCTCCATGGCCGGCGGCGGTGGCGGACGCCGTGGCGACCATGGTCAGCGCAAGCGCCGCGGTCAGCACGACGACCATCCGGGTGGCACGCATGGGGACTGCTTCCTCTCACTGTGGATCAGGCGAGATCGCCTGCTTCACAAGGTCGGGCAGTCGTACGGGCACAGCCACCGCAGGTACGCCGAACGGTGCGGGCAGGCCTTCAGTCGGCGGCGGCCGTCGCCCACTCGCGGGTGCTGCGGTGCCGTCCGAGGCCGACCGCGGCGAACTCGTCCGTCCCGCCGTCGCCGGGGTGCGCGCCGAGCAGGCGCAGGGCGCGGGAGATCGGGGTGCCCTCGGGCGGCGCGGGCTCGAACTCGCCGCTGCCGAGCGGGCCGAGGACGATCCGGCCGTCCACCCAGACGGCGGCGCGCTGGGTGCCGCTGCCGCCGGAGTACTCGGCCTCCACGCAGGCGATCGGGCCGGCCTTCGACCAGGCGGCCAGCCGGAGTTCGAAGCCGTCCGCGTGCCGGCCGAACCCGGCCCCGCCGACGGGTTTGTCGGCGCTGCCGTCGCCCTGGAGAGCGGCGAGGACCGAAGAGGTGACCGGGATCAGTGCCAGCCCCTGCCCCAACGGCACCACCCGGGCCGCCGACACCTCCGCCGCCGCCACCCTCAGCAGCTCCAATGTTCCTATCAGCGCCTGGAGTTCATAGGACATGCCGGACATCGTGTCCCACCGCACCGACAGTCGGCCCGGTATTTATGATTCCGTGCCCGCTCGGAGACCGTAGAGCAGGCTGAGCACCGTCACGAATCGGTCCGGGGCCATGACAGTCCGACGGCAACCCGGCGGCAGCCCGACGGCAGCCCGAATGCGCTCCCCGCTTCCCCGTGGCAGGTCACCCACTCGGGTGCCTGCCGCATGCGGCGGCCCCGGCCCCCGGGTGGACTGGCCGGGTACGGCCCGCCCCGGGGGTCTCCCCCGGCTCCCGCCTCGCCGACCGTCGCCGCCCCCCGTTGACGCCGACCGCCACCGGCCGCGCCGCGCCGGGCCGGGCCGCAGCCGACCGGGCCGTACCGGAGGAGGACAGATGAGTTCCACGGACGCGCCCCCGCCCGGCCGGAGCAGCCCCGACGGCGCCCCGGCAGCAGTTGCCCCGGCAGGAGCCCCGGCCACCCGGGAGCGCACCGGCTCGGTGGCCGGCCGCCTGGCTGCCGCCCCGCGGATGTCCTGGGTGACGCTCGCCCTGATGACGACCAGTTCGGTGGCCAGCCTGCGCTCCGCCCCGACCATGGCGGTCTACGGCCTGGCCTGCGTCTTCCTCTACTCTCGTCCCGGCGGTCGTGTTCCTGCTGCCCACCGCGCTGGTCTCGGCCGAGCTGGCATCCGGCTGGGAGGGCGGCGTCTACCGCTGGGTGTCGGAGGGGCTGTCGAAGCCGCTGGGCTTCCTCGCGGTCTGGTGCCAGTTCGCGATGACGATCTTCTACTACCCGTCCCTGCTGGCGTACGTGGCCTCGACCATCGCGTACGTGGTGAACCCGAGGCTGGCCGGAAACGGCCCGTACACCGCCCTGGTGATCATGGTGCTGTACTGGACCGGGGTCTGGGTCTCCTCGCGCGGGACGAAGGCGGTGGCCGGGCTGTCCTCGATGGGGCTGGTGATCGGCACGCTGGTCCCCGGCACGCTGCTGGTCGTCCTCGGCTTCGTCTTCCTCGGCGAGGGCAACCCCTCCGCCGCCCCGATGGACGCCGCGCACCTCTTCCCGCAGTGGACCGGGCTGGCCAGCCTGGTGCTGATCGTCAACAACTTCCTCAGCTACTCCGGCATGGAGATGAACGCGGTCCACGTCTCCTCGCTGCGCGACCCGGCCCGGGAGTTCCCGCGCTCGATGTTCACCGCCTCCGCGATGGTGCTGGCGATCTTCATCCTGCCCGCGCTGGCGATCAGCTGGGTGGTGCCGTCCAGCGAACTGAGCCTGACGGCCGGGGTGATGCAGGCCTTCGACGCCTTCTTCCAGTACTTCCGCGTCGGCTGGCTCACCCCGGTCATCGCGGTGGCGCTGATCGCGGCCTCGCTCGGCGGCATGCTCACCTGGCTCGCCGGGCCGTCCAAGGGCCTGCTGATGATCTCCCGGCAGGAGGGCTACCTGCCGCCGTTCCTGCAACGGCTCAACAGGGAGGGCGTCCAGCAGAACCTGCTGGTCACCCAGGGCGTGATCACCACCGCCATCGCCCTTCTGTACGCCCTGATCCCGAACGTCTCCAGCGCCTACTGGATCTTCTCGGTGATCACCACACAGGTGTACCTGATCGTCTACCTGCTGATGTTCGCCGCCGCGATCCGGCTGCGCCGCACCCAGCCCGACCACCCGCGCGGCTACCGCGCCCCCGCGCTGGTGCCGATGTGCGTGATCGGGCTGTTCTCCTCGGCCGCCGCGATGGCGATCGGCTTCGTACCGTCCTCGCAGTTCGGCAGCGGCAGCGTCTGGTCGTACATCGGGATCGTCGGCGGCGGCCTGCTGGTCCTCGGGCTGGTGCTCCCGTACTCGTTCCTGCGGCTGCGCAAGCCCGGTTGGCGTTCCCCGGACGCCGCGGCCGAGTTGGCCGCGCAGGAGGCCGCCGAGCTGCACGGCGCCGAGCCGCACGGCACCGAAGGAGGTGCGGCATGACCGCCAACCCGATGGCCTCCCGGCACCGCTGGATCTACCTGGGCTCGATCGCCCTGCTGGTCGCGATGCTGGTCACCGGCCTGCTCTCGTTCACCCAGCTGCACGCCACCGACCTGGCCGACCGGAAGGCCAGGAAGCTTTCCGAGGCGCTGAGTTCGGCCGGATATCCGGTGCCGACGCAGGAGCAGATCGTGCACAACCTCGGCGAGGACGGCGGGGCCGTCTGCGCGGACCCGGCGAACGCGCTGACCCAGGCGCAGTGGAAGTACGGCATGTCCAACGGCGCCGGCGGGCCCGGCCAGCGGCCGGTGCTCTCCGACCGCGAGGTGGTGCGCGGCGAGGCGATCGTGCTCTCGGTGTACTGCCCCGACAAGCTCGCCGCCACCCAGGACCGGATCGACGACCTCGACCTGCGCGACACCGTCCGCAGGTAGCCCACGCCAGGCAGCCCACGCCGGTAGCCCACGGGAGCTCGAATGACCGACGAACTCGCCCTCCGCATATCCGAGTTGATGCCCAGGGCCCAGGCCGACCTGGCCGAGCTGGTGGCCATCCCGTCCGTCGCCGACCCCCGGCAGTACCCGCCGGAGAAGTGCCGGCAGGCCGCCGAGTGGGTCGCCGCCGCCTTCACCGAGGCCGGCCTGCGCGACGTCCACCTGGAGGAGACCCCGGACGGCAGCCACGCCGTGATCGGCCACCGCCCGCCGCCGCCCGGCGCCCCGACCGTGCTGCTCTACAGCCACTACGACGTCCAGCCCCCGCTGGACGACGCCGCCTGGGAGTCCCCGCCGTTCCGGCTCACCGAGCGCGACGGCCGCTGGTACGGGCGCGGCGCCGCCGACTGCAAGGGCAACATCGTCATGCACCTCACCGCGCTGCGCGCGCTCGGGGAGGACATCCCGGTCGGCCTCAAGCTGGTGGTCGAGGGCTCCGAGGAGCAGGGCACCGGCGGCCTGGAGCGGTACCTGCCCCCGCACGCCGGGGAGTTGCACGCGGACGCGCTGCTGGTCTGCGACACCGGCAACGCCGCCGTCGGCGTCCCGACCGCCACCACCTCCCTGCGCGGGGTCGCCAACGCGGTGGTCACCGTCCGGGCACTGAAGGGCGACCTGCACTCCGGCATGTTCGGCGGCGCCGCCCCGGACGCCCTCGCCGCGCTGGTCCGGATGCTCGACGCGCTGCGCGACGCCGACGGCGGCACCCGGATCGACGGCCTGGACTGCGACGGGACGTGGAGCGGCGCCGGCTACGACGAGGCGGCCTTCCGCACCGACGCCGGCGTCCTGGACGGCGTCCGGCTGACCGGCTCCGGCACCGTCGCCGACCGGCTCTGGGCCCGCCCCGCGGTCACCGTCCTCGGCATCGACTGCCCGCCGGTGGTCGGCTCGACCGCCGCCGTCCCGGCCACCGCCCGGGCCCGGGTGAGCCTGCGGGTGCCGCCCGGCACCGACGCCGGCACCGCCCTGGACGCGCTGATCGCCCACCTGGAGGCCGCCGCACCCTGGGGCGTACGGGTGGAGTTCGTCCGGGAGAGCGCCGGCTCGCCGTTCCGGGCCGACACCGGCGGGCCCGGGTACGCCGCGCTCGACCAGGCGATGCAGGAGGTCTACGGCCGGCCGATGTCCTTCCTCGGCCAGGGCGGTTCGATCCCGCTCTGCAACGTCCTCGCCGCCACCTACCCCGACGCGGAGATCATCCTGATGGGCGTCGAGGAGCCGCGCTGCCTGATCCACGCGCCGAACGAGAGCGTCGACCCGGGCGAGATCGCGAACATGGCCCGCGTCGAGGCGCTGTTCCTGCGGAACTTCGCCGACTCGGCCGGGCGCTGAGGGAGTTCGAGGAGCATGGAGGCCCAGCAGAGCCCGTCCGCCCCCAGAGGAGGAACCGCCGTGCCCCGACCCTTCACCGTCGAGGACTACGCCGCCCGGATGGCCCGCGCCACCGCCGAGGCGACCGCCGCCGGGCTGGCCGGCCTGGTCGTCGCCCCCGGGCCCGACCTGGCCTACCTGTGCGGCTACACGCCCACCGCGATCACCGAGCGGCTGACCACCCTCGTCCTCACCGCCGGCCGTCAACCCGCCTTGCTGGTGCCCAAGTTGGAGCGACCGGACGCCGCGAAGGCGGTCGGCGCCGCGGCCGTCCGGCTGCTCGACTGGGCCGACGGCGAGGACCCGTTCGCCACCGCCGGCCCGCTGCTCGACCCGGCAGGGCGGTACGGCGTCTCCGACAACGCCTGGGCGATGCACCTGCTCGGTCTCCAGTCCGCGCTGCCCGGCGCCGCCTTCACCTCGCTCACCGAGAGCCTGCCGATGCTGCGCGCGGTCAAGGACACCGAGGAGCTGGAGCGCCTGGCCGCGGCCGGCGGGGCCGCGGACGCCGCGTACCGCAGGATCCTGGAGGTCGGGTTCGCCGGCCGCCGGGAGAGCGACATCGCCGCCGACCTCGGCGCGCTGCTCATCCAGTACGGGCACAGCCAGGTCGACTTCACCGTGGTCGGCTCCGGCCCCAACGGCGCCGACCCGCACCACGAGGCCGGTGACCGGGTCATCCGAAAGGGTGACACCGTGGTGCTGGACTTCGGCGGCCTCAAGGACGGCTACGGCTCCGACACCACCCGGACGGTGCACGTCGGGCCGGACGTCCCGGCCGAGGTCCGGACGGTCCACGACCTGGTCAGGACCGCCCAGCAGACCGCCTTCGAGGCCGTCCGCCCCGGCGTGAGCTGCCAGGAGATCGACCGGATCGCCCGCCGGGTGATCACCGAGGGCGGCTACGGCGAGTACTTCATCCACCGCACCGGGCACGGGATCGGCACCACCACGCACGAGCCTCCGTACCTGGTCGAGGGCGAGGAGCGGCCGCTGGTGCCGGGCATGTGCTTCTCGATCGAGCCCGGGATCTACCTGCCCGGCCGGTTCGGGGTGCGGATCGAGGACATCGTCACCGTCACCGGTACGGGCGGCCGCCGCTTCAACAACACCCCGCACGAGCTGGGCATCGTGGCATGACCGCCCGGCCGACTCCGATACGGGCCTCCGTCGGGCCCGGGACCGGGCCCGGGGTCGGGCACTGGGCCGGCCGTACCGTCGGCCGGGCCGGCGTCGACCCGACCGCCGTCGACCCGACCGCCGTCGACCGGGCCGGCGTCAACCGGGCCGTCAACCGCGCCGCCGACCGGTTCGGGCGTTCTTACGATCCGGTCATGCTTCACCCAGAGTCCTCCAAGTTTGGGTTGCTATTTTCGGTGCGCATGACCAAGACCCTCTCCCCGGCCGCGCCACCCGCGCGGACCGGGCAACCGCGCCCGGTGCCTCCGCCCCGCCCCCGCGGGACGGGCTGGTCGAGACTCCGGTTCCTGGCCTGGCCGCTCTACCTGACCGGCCTTCTCTGGTTCCTGCGCACCGAGGGCATCCCGGCCGCCAACGACGTGCTGTTCCTCTGGCTGATCGGGGCCCTGCTCACCGCCGCCGTGCACAGCGGGCACGGCCGCCGCGGCTTCCTCCTGGTCCTGCGCGACTGGGTCCCGGTGATGGCCGTGGTGTGGACGTACTCGCTGCTGCGCGGCTACGGCGCGCACACCCCGTGGGCCCCGCACTGGCTGCCACAGCTGCGCTTCGACGAGGCGCTGGGCTTCGGCGAGACCTGGACCGTCCGGCTCCAGCACGCCCTCTACACCCCCGGCTCGCCGCACTGGTACGACTACGCGGCGGTGGGCGTCTACCTCTCGCACTTCTTCGTGGTCTTCCTCCTGCTCGCGGTGCTCTGGCGGCGCGCGCACCACCGGTTCCGGCAACTGCTCGCCTGCTACCTGACGCTCACCTTCGCGGGCTTCGCCACCTACCTGCTCTACCCGGCCGACCCGCCGTGGCTGGTCGCCCAGCAGGGCAACCTGCCGCACCTGTCCCGGGTGGTCTGGGAGGTGATCTCGGCGAGCGGGCTCCCGCAGGCCGACTCGCTGCTGGAGAACGGCAGTCAGTTCGCCAACGACGTCGCCGCGATGCCCTCGCTGCACTCCGCCTACCCGGCGATGCTGCTGTTCCACTTCTGGCCCACCGCCCGGCCCTGGCTGCGGGCGGTGCTGGTCGGCTATCCGCTCGCGATGACCTTCACCCTGGTCTACGGCGCGGAGCACTTCATCATCGACGTCTTCGTCGGCTGGGCGTACGCGGCCGCGGTGGTGTTCGGCCTGCGGTGGCTGCGCAGCCGCCGTACGACGCCGTCGAAGGGCACGGCAGACTTGGCCGGGTGAAGTCGCAGACGCCGAGGGAGCCGAGCACCCGGCCCGCCGCCAAACCCACCGCCAACCCCACCGCCAACCCCACCGCCGAACAGCTGCTGGCCGCCAAGGACACCACCATCCCGGACGTCACCGGGCCCGGGCTGCGGGTGCTGTTCTGCGGCATCAACCCGGGCCTGTGGTCCGGCGCCACCGGGCACCACTTCGCCCGCCCCGGCAACCGCTTCTGGCCCGCCCTGCACCGCTCCGGTTTCACCCCGCGCCAGTACCGGCCGGACGAACAGGGCGAACTGCTCGCGCTCGGCCTGGGCATCACCAACGTCGCCCCGCGCACCACCGCCAAGGCGGACGAGCTGACCGCCGAGGAACTGCGGGAGGGCGGCGCCGCGCTCCGCGAGCGGGTGCTGCGGCTGCGCCCGCGGGTGCTGGCCGTGCTCGGCATCGGCGCCTACCGGACGGCCTTCGGGCAGCGGCGGGCCGCGATCGGGCGCCAGCCGGAGGGCATCGGCTCCACCGAGGTGTGGGTGCTGCCCAACCCCAGCGGGCTCAACGCGCACTACACGCTGGACGCGCTGGCCGAGGAGTTCCGGCGGCTCCGGGAGGCCGTGGAGGGCCGAGCGGGCGCCGGGGGCCGAGCGGGCGCCGGGAGCTGAGCGGGCGCCGGGAGCTGACCGGTCTTCGAGAGCTGAGTAGCCGTCGCGAGCTGAGCGGGCGCCAGCCCCACCGGCAGCGGGACGTCGCGCAGTTCGCGGATCAGCGCCCGGACGGCGGCCGTCCCCGCCAGCTCGGGCGTGGTGACGTACCCGACGAAGCGGCTCGGCGGGCGCGGCCCGAGGTCGGTGACGGCGAGCCCGGCCGGGGCGCCGAGCAGGGCGGTCCGGGGCATGATCGCCATGCCGAGGCCCTGGGCGACCAGCGAGAGGGCCACCGTGTCGTCCTCCACGTTCACGGTCGCGGGCGGGATCCAGTCCTGCCGCTGCCACCAGTCCCGGGTGTACGAGCCGCAGTTCTCGTCCCAGTCGACCAGCGGCAGCTCGCGCGGCGCCCGGTGGCCCTGCGGGTGTGCGAGCGCGTACGACTCCTCGTACAGCCGCACCGCGACCAGCCCGGGCACGGCCGGCGGGCCGCCGGCGTCCAGAGTGGCCAGCCCGAGGTCGGCGCGGCCGTCGGCGACCTCCCCGGCGGTGCCGCGGCCGATCTCCCGGACGATCCGGACGTGCGTGCCGAGCCCGGGGTGGCGCTCGGCGAGCCGGGCCAGGACGGACGGCAGCAGGTGGGCGGCGGCGCTGCGGAAGGCGGCGATCCGCAGGGTGCCGGTCAACGGCCCGTCCGTGCCCGCGCCGCGGACCTCTGGGCCGATCGCGTCCAGCAGCCGTAGGATCCGGCGGGCGTACGCCACGGCGCGGGCGCCGGCCGCGGTGGGGCGTGCGCCGTGGCGCCCGCGCTCGAAGAGCACCGCCCCGAGCTTCCGCTCGCAGGCGCGCACGGCGTGCGAGACGGCGGACTGGGTGGTGTCCAGGCGCGCGGCGGCCGCCGTGAAGCTCTGCTCCTCGTCGACGGCGACCAGGATCCGCAGCTCGTGCGGGGCGAGATCGGTCATGCCCCCGAATCTATCGGCCGGTGGGCCGATCCATCGATCCCGCTCATGGAAAGCGCCGTTCCATCGACGGATGCCCCTGCCCGACCGCTCCCCCGCTTCCTACGGTGGTCACATCCCGCCCGTCCTCACCCGTCCGGAGCACCGATGTCCCGCCCCACCGCCCGCGCCGTCCACCTGGTCTCCCGCCCCGACGGCGCGCCGACCGCCGAGAACTTCGCCTTCGTCGAGGAGAGCATCCCGGCGCTCGCGGCGGGCGAGGCCCTGGTCGAGAACATCTACCAGTCCGTCGACCCGTACATGCGCGAGGAGATGGACGAGGGCGGCTGGGACCTGCACGCCCCGCTGGAGGGCCGCACCGTCGGCCGGGTGGTGGAGTCCCGGACCGACGCCCTGCCCGTCGGGACGGTCATCCTCCACCGCCAGGCCTGGCGCACCCACTCGGTGGTCACCGCCGAAGGCTCCTTCGTGCTGCCCGAGTTCGACGGCGTCCCGCTCAGCGCGCACCTGTCGGTGCTCGGCGGCACCGGCCTGTCCGCCTTCGTCGGTCTGACCCGGGTCGCCCGGCTCCAGCCCGACGAGACGATCTTCATCTCGGCAGCCGCCGGCGGCGTCGGCACCGCCGCCGGACAGCTCGCCCGGCTGCTCGGCGCCGGACGGATCATCGGCAGCACCGGCTCGGCCGCCAAGGCCGCCCACCTCACCGAGAAGCTCGGCTTCGACGCCGCCTTCGACTACCACGACGGCCCGATCGCCGACCGCCTGCGCGAGGCCGCCCCCGAGGGGCTGCACGTCTACCTGGACAACGTGGGCGGCGACCACCTCGCGGCCGCCATCGACACCCTGCGCGACCACGGCCGGATCGCCTGGTGCGGCGCCGTCGCCCAGTACAACAACCCGCAGACCCCGCCGCCCGCGCCGCGCAACCTCTACGACGTGGTCGGCAAGAGCCTGCGGCTGGAGGGCTTCCTGGTCCGCAACCACCTCGACGCCCGGCCGGAACTGTACGACTTCCTCGTCCCGCACCTGCGCTCGGGCGCCGTCGTCCCGGACGAGACGATCGTGGACGGCTTCGACGGTGTGGTGGACGCGTTCCTCGGCATGCTGCGCGGGGCCAACACCGGCAAGATGCTCGTCCGCATCGCCGACTGACGCACCGCCGCCTGACGCACCGCCGCCTGGCGCCACCTCGGGCGGCGCCACCTCGACTGGCGCGGCGCCGGCCGACCCCCTGAGCGGTCGGCGCCGCGTCGGCACACTCCCGCAGCGTCGGCACACTCCGGCAGCACGGCCGGGCTCCTGCACGTCGTCACCGCCGAGCTCACCCGGGCCTCGGACGCCCCCGCGCTGAACGGCCTCCACCCGCTCGCCGTCGAGTCACCGGCGGCGGCCGAGGCAGCCCTCGACGAACTGGCCGCGCCGCTCTGAGCGGTCAGGGCGTCGGCCCTGCACTACAGCGGGGTGACGGCCTTCAGCACCACCAGCAGCGCCACGGCGGCGTTGAGCGCGCACAGCGCCGACGCCGCCGTACCCGCCGCGGCGACCATCGCCGCCAGGCCCGCCGGGGTCTTGGCCGGCGGCCAGTTGCGGGAGGTCGGCACCGGGCCGAGCAGCGCCGCCACCCGGCGCGGCACCGGTCCGGCCGCGGCGGCCGGGGCGGCGAAGGCCGCGAAGCCGGGCGCCGGCACGGCGTGCGAGACCAGGGCCGCCCGGGCCACCGCCCGCGCGGTGATCCGGCGGTCCCCCACGGCCTGCGCCGAGTCCTCGTCCGCCCACCGCTCCGCGCTGTACGCCACCGCGTCCTGCAGCGGCCGCAGGAAGGGGTTGACGCAGGCGGCGAGCTGGGTGGTCAGCAGGTACCGGTGGTGGCGGTGGCGCAGGTGCGCCCGCTCGTGCGCGAGCAGCGCCTCGCGCTCGTCCGCGGCGAGGCCGTCCAGCATCCCGGTGGAGACCACCACCCGCCCGGGCGAGCCGGGCAGCGCGTAGGCGTACGGGCTGCGGTCCGGCAGCACCGCGAGGTCGTCGGACGGCCCGGTACCGGCGGGCAGTCCGGCCAGCGCCCGGCGGGCCCGGGCGCGCACCCGCAGGTGCCGGACGACCGTCCGGGCGCAGGCGAAGCACACCAGCGCCAGCAACCACATCGCGGCCGTGCCGACCGTCTCGTGGTACGGCAGCGCGGCCCGCACCTCCGGGTCGGACCAGCTGTCCGGCAGCGGGTTGCCGGGGATCTGCGCGGTGCCGACGACCCCGATCAGCCCGAGGCAGAGCACGCTGCACACCGCCATCACCGCGCTGATCACGGTCATCAGCCGGGCCGCGCCGCGCGGGTGCAGGTGCTGCTCGGTCAGGCGGGCGATCGGTACCGCGGTGAGCGGCAGGACGAGCGGGAGGAAGACGAAGAAGCCCACGGGTCAGCTCTCACGGTCGGTCGCTGCCGGATCAGCGGACGTCTGCGGCCCGGCGGACGTCTCCGGGCCGGTGGACGCGGCGTCGAGCAGCGCCCGCAGCAGTTCCTCGTCGTGCGGCAGCAGCGCGCTGACGAAACTGGCCAGGACGGCGTCCCGGTCCGCCTCCCCGTCGAGCATCCGGCGCATCCGCAGCGCCGCCAGCCCGGCGGCGTCGGCGGAGGCCTGCCACAGGTAGGAGCGGCCGGAACGGGTCCGGGAGACGGCGTTCTTGGCGTGCAGCCGGGACAGGATGGTCATCACCGTGGTGTACGCCAGGTCGCCGTCCAGGCGCTCCTGGACCCACCCGGCGGAGGCCGGGCCGGGCGCCTGCTGGAGCACCGCCAGCACCTGCGCCTCCAGTTCGCCCTGACCGCGTCGTCGGGCCGGCGCGTCCCCGGTCGCCGGGGCGTGCCTCTCGTCTGCCATGACGGCCCACTCCCTCCGGATGCCGCGCCCGGACCGACGGGCGCGCCTTCATCCTAACGAGCGAGGGGCCGCGCCGAACCGGGCCGCGCAAGGGTTCCGGGCGTACGGCGCGGGCCCGGGGGGCCGTACGGCAGACCGCAGCCGGACGGCCGTACGGCCCGCCTCCGGGCGTACGGCGGCTCAGGTCCGGGCGCGCTGGGTCACCGCGATGCAGACCAGCACCACCACCGCCGTGACCGGCGCAGCCGCCGGCAGGTCCTCGCCGAGCAGCAGCACCGACCAGACCAGCGTCAGCAGCGGCTGCGCCAACTGCAGCTGACTGGCCCTCGGCACCCCGATCCCGGCCATCCCCCGGTACCAGAGCACGAACCCGCCGAACTGCGACACCCCCGCGATGTACAACAGCCCCGCCACCGCCTTCGCGCCGAACCGCACCGGCTCGGTGGACAGCCCGAACGCCGAGGTCAGCGCCATCACCGGCAGCGCTGCCAGCACCGCCCAGGCGATCACCTGGGCGCCCGGCAGGTCCCGGGACAGCCGCCCGCCCTCCGCGTACCCGGCGGCGCAGACCACCAGCCCGACGAACAGGTAGAGGTCGGCGACGGTCGGCCGCCCGTGGCTCTGCAGCAGGGTGAAGACGAGTACGGCCGACGCCCCGGCCAGCGCCGCCGCCCAGAACGCCCGGGACGGCCGACGCCCCGTCCGCACCGCCGAGACCACCGCGGTGGCCAGCGGCAGGACGCCGATGACCACCGCCGAGTGGGCGGTCGAGGAGGTACGCAGGGCGAGCGTGGTCAGCAGCGGGAAGCCGAGCACGCAGCCGGCGGAGACCACCAGCAGGCCGGGCCACTGCCGCCGCGTCGGCATCGGGGCGTCGGAGGCCAGCAGGTAGAGCCCGGCCAGCACCGCGGCCAGGACGCCGCGCAGGCCGGTCGAGGACCACGGGCCGAAGCCGGTCAGGGACCACGCGGTGGCGGGGAAGCTGAGCGAGAAGGAGGCCACCCCGAGGGCGGCGAGAGCGGTACCGGAGGTCCGGTCCTGCTGCGGTGCTACTGCCGCGGGGCGGATAGCGCTATCTTGTGCCGTCATGAACGAGCGTAGCAGTGTGACCGAACTCGCCGACAGTCTGCGGCGGGAGGTCGAGCGCTACCCGGAGGGACGGAAGCTGCCCTCCAGCCGGGCCCTGACGGAGCGCCACCAGGTCAGCCCGGTGACGGTCTCCCGGGCCATCGCGGTGCTCGTGGCCGAGGGCCTGGTGGTCTCCCGGCCGGGCGCGGGGGTGTTCCGGGCGGCAGCCTTCGCCGCGGCCCCGGCCGTCCCCGCCGCACCGGCCGGACGAACCGGCGACCTCTCCTGGCAGGAGATCGCGCTCAGCGCCGACTCCGGCCCGCGCGACCTGCTCGCCGCCCCGGTGTTCGCCACCCTCCGGGTGCCGCCGCCCGACGTGATCGACCTCAACAGCGGGTACCCGCACGCCTCGATGCTGCCCGAGCGCCTGCTCGCCGCCGTCCTCGCCCGGGCCGGCCGACGCCCGGGCGCCTGGAACCGGCCGCCCACCGACGGCCTCACCGAACTGCGCGGCTGGTTCGCCCGCGACATCGGCGGTCACGGCGGACCGATCGGCGCCGGGGACGTCCTGATCACGTCCGGCGGCCAGGGCGGGCTCACCGTCGCCATGCGCGCGCTCGCCGCACCCGGCGCACCCGTCCTGGTCGAGTCGCCGACGTACTCGGGCATCCTGGCCGTCATCCGGGCGGCCGGACTGCGCCCCGTCCCCGTCCCGATCGACGCCGACGGCGTCCGCACCGACCTGCTGGCGGACGCCTTCGCCGCCACCCGGGCCCGGGTCTTCGTCTGCCAGCCGCTGTTCCAGAACCCCACCGGCGCCGTACTCTCCCCCGCCCGACGGGCCGACGTGCTGCGGATCGCCCGGGCGGCCGGGGCCTTCGTGGTCGAGGACGACTTCGCCCGGCTGCTGGTACACGCCGACTCCCCCGCGCTGCCCCGACCGCTCGCCGCCGAGGACCAGGACGGCGTCGTGGTGCACCTGCGCTCGCTCACCAAGGCCGCCTCCCCCAACCTGCGGGTCGGCGCCCTCACCGCCCGCGGCCCGGCCCTCGCCCGGCTGCGGGCCACCCAGGTCGTGGACAGCTTCTTCGTACCCCGCCCGCTCCAGGAGGCGACGCTGGAACTCGTCGCCGACCCGGCCTGGGCCCGCCACCTGCGCACCCTCGGCGCCGAACTGCGCGACCGCCGCACCGCCGCCGTCGCCGCCCTGCACCGCGAGCTGCCCGGCTTCCTCACCACCCACCGCCCCGGCGGCTACCACCTGTGGCTGACCCTCCCGGACGGCACCGACGACGGCGCCCTCACCGCCGACGCCCTGCGCGCCGGCGTCCAGGTCACCCCCGGCCGCCCGTACCACGCCGCCGAACCCCCGGCCCCGCACCTGCGCCTCAGCTACGCCGCCGCCGAGAACCCCGCCCAACTCGTCGACGGCATCCACCGCCTCCGCACGGCGTACGAGAAATCGGCCCCCTGACCCCGACGGACACCCCACCACCGGCCACGCCGCCCCGGGCAGCGGCCCCTACCGCCCGCGCCCCGCCATCCCCTCCAGCCGGGCGATCCGCTCCGCCATCGGCGGGTGGGTGGAGAACAGCCTCGCCCCGGCCTCGCCCGGCCGGAAAGGGCTGGCGATCATCATGTGGCTCGCCGTCTGGAGCTGGGGCTCGGGCGGGAGGGGGAGTTGCCGGGTGCCGGCGTCGAGCTTGCGCAGGGCGCTGGCGAGGGCGAGCGGGTCGCCGGTGATCCGGGCGCCGTCGGCGTCGGCCTGGTACTCGCGGGAGCGGCTGACCGCCATCTGGATCAGCCCGGCCGCGAGCGGTCCGAGGATCATGATGGCGAGCATCCCGAACAGCCCCGGGCCGTCCTCGTCGTCGTCCCGCCCGAACGGGATCAGCCAGGCGAAGTTCACCAGGAACATCACCACCGAGGCGAGCGCCCCGGCGACCGAGGAGATCAGGATGTCCCGGTTGTAGACGTGGCTCAGCTCGTGCCCGAGCACGCCCCGCAGTTCGCGTTCGTCCAGGATCCGCAGGATGCCCTCCGTGCAGCAGACCGCCGCGTTGCGCGGGTTGCGGCCGGTGGCGAAGGCGTTCGGGGCCGGGGTCGGGGAGATGTAGAGGCGGGGCATCGGCTGCCGGGCCGAGGTGGAGAGCTCGCGCACGATCCGGTACAGCTGGGGCGCCTCGAACTCGCTGACCGGCCGGGCCCGCATGGCCCGCAGCGCGAGCTTGTCACTGTTCCAGTAGGCGTAGGCGTTGGTCCCGAGGGCGATCAGCAGGGCGATCACGAGGCCGGTGCGGCCGAAGAAGCTGCCGATCACCAGGATCAGCGCCGAGAGGCCCCCGAGCAGGACGGCGGTCCTCAGTCCGTTGTGCCGGCGGTGCACGTCAGGCCCTCCTGTGGTGCGGTGGGGAAGCCCTTTCTGCCTCGTCCCTCTTGCCCGCTCAACGGGCGGGGCCAGGGACCTTGTTCCCTTGTGACCGACGTGACACCACCGCGCCACGCCATCGCGACCCGCCACCGCGACACCGCGACACCGCACTGTCCGCCGCGCCGCTCCCGCCCGGGCGGCGCCGGCTCAGAACAGTGAGCCGCCCGCGACCTGGAGGACCAGCTGGGGTGCTACCGAGAGGACGATCGCGGCGGAGGCGGTGAGCCCCAGCGTCGCGGTCAGGCTGACCGGCAGGCGGCGCTCGTCCGGCGCCTGCGCACCGTCGCCCACGGGGGCGAACAGCCGCGCCGTCCACAGCAGGTAGTAGTACAGAGCGACGACCACATTGGCGGCCATCACCACGGCCAGCCAGCCCAGCCCGGCGTCGACGGCCGCGCGGAACACCACGACCTTGCCGAACAGGCCGATCACGCCCGGCGGCAGCCCGGCCAGGCAGAGCAGGAAGAAGGCGAGGGCCAGCGCCGTCCAGCGGCGGCGGGCGAACAGGCCGCGGAAGTCGTCCACGCTGGTCCCGGCCCGCCGGCCGACCGCCGCGACCACCCCGAAGGCGCCGAGGTTCACCACGCCGTAGATCAGCGCGTACGCGGCGGTGGCGCCGAGCGGGTCGGCCCCGGTGGGCGCGTAGCCGGCCGCGGCGAGCGGCACCAGCAGGTACCCGGCCTGACCGACCGAGGACCAGGCGAGCAGCCGCACCGCGCTGTACCGGGTGTCGAAGCGCTGCCGCAGCGCGCCGACGTTGCCGACGGTCATGGTGACGGCGGCCAGCACCGCGAGCACCAGCCCCCAGGTGTGGGCGTACGGGCGGAAGGCGATGGTGATGGCGAGCGCGAGCCCGGAGAGGCCGGCCGCCTTTCCGACCACCGAGAGGTAGCCGGCGACGGGCAGCGGGGCGCCGGTGTAGGTGTCGGGCACCCAGAAGTGGAACGGGACGGCGGCGACCTTGAACGCGAAGCCGACCAGGGTCAGCACCGCCCCCGCCTCGGCGAGCGGCTTGAGCTGCCCGGGGGCGTGCTCCAGGCCCTGGGCGACGGCGGCCAGGTGCAGGCTGCCGCTCGCGGCGTAGACGAAGCCGATGCCGAGCAGCATCACGGCGGTGGCGGTGACGGAGGAGACGAAGAACTTGAGCGCGGCCTCGGCGCCCCGGCCGTCCCGGCGCAGCGCGACCAGGGCGAAGGCGGGCAACGAGGCGACCTCCAGGGCGATCACCATGGTGGCGAGGTCGCGGGAGGCGGGCAGCAGGGCGGCGCCGGTGGCGCTGGAGAGCAGCAGGAACCAGTACTCGCCGCGCGGCAGGTCGTCGTCCTCGACGGCGTGGGCCGAGAGCAGGGCGGCGATCAGCGCGCCGCCGAGGGCGAGCAGCTGGAAGACCAGGGCGAAGTGGTCGGCGACGTAGGAGCAGCCGCCGTTGTCAGACCCCCCTGCTACGTTCTGCACGCAGAAGGTCGCTCGGGGTGACCCACCGGTGAGGGGGAGGAGTGCGATGAGGGCGAGGGCGAGTCCGGCCGCGGTGAGGCGGCCGAGCCACTTCTTGTGCCGCTCTGGCAGGAACAGGTCCGTGACCAGCACGGCGAGGGCGGCCACGGCGGCGATCAGCGGGGGCGCGATCGCCACCCAGTCCACGGACTGGATCAGGCTGCCCGGGTTGGCTACGGCGAGGGAGGTCACAGTGTGCTGCCCCGTGGAGTGAGGTCCGAGTGCGGCGGTCTGGGCTGCGAGCACGGTCAGCCACCTCCGAGGAGGTGCTTGACGGCCGGGTTCGAGAGGCCGAGCAGCAGCGCGGGCCAGAGGCCGGCGAGCAGGGTGAGCGCGGCCAGCGGCATCCAGCTGACGGCCTCGTACGGGCGCAGGTCGGCCACCTCGGCCACCGGCGCGGGCTGCTCGGGATCGCCCATGCAGACGCGCTTGACCACGATCAGCAGGTACGCGGCGGTGAGGAGGGTGCCGAGGCCGGCCAGGACCATGTAGGTGACGAAGGCGGGGCGGGACAGCCCCTCGGCGGGGTCGAACGCGCCGAACATGGCGAGCAGCTCGCCCCAGAAGCCGGCCAGGCCAGGCAGACCGAGGCTGGCGACGGCGGCGAAGGCGAGCAGTGCGCCGAGCCGTGGTGCCCGCCCGTACAGGGCTGCGCCGGTGGCGCCGGAGAGGGTGTCGAGGTCCGCCGTGCCGTAGCGGTCCTTGACGGCACCGACGACGAAGAACAGCAGGCCGGTGATCAGGCCGTGGGCGATGTTCGCGAACAGCGCGCCGTTGACGCCCACCGGGGTGAGGGAGGCGATGCCCAGCAGCACGAAGCCCATGTGGCCGACGGAGGAGTACGCGATCAGGCGCTTGAGGTCGCCCTTGGATCCGGAACCGGAGGCCGCGGAGCGCTTCGAAAGAAGGGTGGTGGTGGGGGACGGGAGGGCGAGCGCCAGACAGGCCAGCGAGCCGTAGACGATGCCGACGGCCGCGAAGGCGCCCAGGTAGGGGGCGAGCGTGGTGGTGCCGCCCGGCACGATCGGGAGGAGGACGCGGACGAGACCGTACGTACCCATCTTCAGCAGCACGCCGGCGAGCAGCACCGAGCCCACCGTCGGGGCGGCGGTGTGCGCGTCGGGGAGCCAGCTGTGCAGCGGCCAGGCGGGGGCCTTGACCGCGAGGCCGACCAGGATCGCCAGTGCGGCGATCACCTGGGTGGTGTGGCTCAGCCCGCTGCCGTGCGCGGCGGCCAGGGCCTGCATGTCGAAGGTGCCGGCCTTGCTGCCGATCAGCAGGAAGCCGAGCAGCATGACGGCCGAACCGAGCAGCGTGTAGAGGATGAACCGGTTGGCGGCCGGGGCCTTGGCGCCGCTCCCCCAGCGGGCGATCAGGAAGTACATCGGGATCAGCACGATCTCGAAGGCCAGGAAGAAGAGCAGGAGGTCCAGCACCGCGAAGGTGGCGAGCATGCCGACTTCGAGGAGGAGGAACAGCCCGACGAAGGCCTGAGCGGAGGGACGGGGCTCATCAGGGGCTCCGCCCCGGGCGTCCCCGTTCGGCAGCCGCTTCTCCGAGTAGAGCGCACAGAGGAAGGTGAGCAGTGCGGTCAGCACGATCAGCGGCAGTGAGACGCCGTCCACGCCGAGGTGGAAGCGCACGTGCAGGGCCGGGATCCAGGACACGTCGGTGGTGGCCTGCATCCGGGCGGGTTCGTCGTGGTCGAAGCCGGCCGCGAGGACGACGGTGAGCAGGAGCACAGCGCCGGTGACGACGGTGTTCAGGCGCAGCGCCCGCCGGTCGGCGACGGCCCGGTCCGCCCCGAACACCGGGGCCAGGGTGAGCGCGGCGCCGAGCAGCGGCAGTACCAGGAGGGCGATGAGGACTGCGTTCATCGGAGGCTCCCGGCGACAGTAGGCGAAACGGAGGTGGAGGACGGCACCGCTACACCGCCACCAGGACGGCCAGCAGGACGACGGCGGCGAGCAGCGCGCTGAGGTAGGTCTGCGCGTTGCCGGTCTGGGCGAGCCGGACGGCCCGGCCGAGCAGGTTGGCGCCGATCCCGCTGCCCTGCACGTAGCCCTCGACGACCTCGCGGTCGAGGAAGCGGACCAGTCGGGCGGCGGCGGCCACCGGGCGGACGAACAGCAGGTGGTACAGCCGGTCGACGCCGAAGCCGTGCCGGGCGGGGCCGAACAGCGGGCCGAGCAGGGTGCGGCCGGGGTCGGCGACGATCACCTCGGCGGCCGGCGCCCCGGCCTGCTCGGGCACCCGGCCGGCGACGGCCGGGGCGGGCCGGCCGGTGCCCAGCCGGGCGGTCGCCGAGCGCCAGGCGCCGTACGCGGCGAGCACGCCGACCACGGCGAGCCCGGTGCCGGTGACGGCGGTGACCGCGGAGGGCCGCAGAGTGCCGCCGTCCAGCAGCGCGGGCAGCCAGTCCGAGCGCAGGCCGGCGATGCCGAAGGCCATGGTCGGCACGGCCAGCACCCAGAGCGGCCAGCGCATCGCGGGCGGTTCGGCGGTGGCCGGGTCGGCCTCGTCCGCCTCGGGCGAGTACGGCGCGTCCGCCTCGTGGTCGGCCGCGACGGCCGCGGTCGTTGCTGCGGTCGTTGCTGCGGTCGTTGCCGTCGCCGTGGCGCGGTCGGCGTCGGGCAGCACCTGCGGTGCGGCCGCGGCGGCACCGGCCGGGCTGTGGAAGGCGACGAGGTAGAGCCTGGTCGCGTACGCGGCGGTGAGCAGCGCGGTGAGCCCGGCGGAGATCAGCACGATCCACCCGGCGGCTTCCGGCACCGCCGAGGCCGGGCCGAGGCCGTTGGTGAGCGCCTCGCCGTTGGCGGCGTGCTCGGCGGCGGTCAGCACCGCCTCCTTGCTGAAGAAGCCGGAGAACGGCGGCAGCCCGACCAGGGCGACGAGCGCGATGCCCATCGTCCAGTAGGCGTCCGGAACGCGCTTGCGCAGCCCGGGGATCCGGGACATCGCGGAGATCGAGTTGGTGTGCGCGGCGTGGATCACCACGCCGGCGGCCAGGAACAGCAGCGCCTTGAACGCGCCGTGGCTGACCAGGTGGAACACGGCGGCCTCGCGGTCCCCGGCGGCCAGCGCGCCGGCCATGTAGCCGAGCTGGCCGACGGTGGAGTAGGCGAGCACCCGCTTGAGGTCGTCCTGGGCGAGCGCGCACAGCGCCGAGCCGATCATCGTCACGGCGGCCATCACCGCCAGCACGACCAGCGCCGCGCCCGACAGCAGGAAGACCGGCAGCAGCCGGGCGACGAGGTAGATGCCGGCCGCGACCATGGTGGCGGCGTGGATCAGCGCGGAGACCGGGGTCGGGCCGGCCATCGCGTCCGGGAGCCAGGTGTGCAGCGGGAACTGTGCGCTCTTCCCGGCGACCCCGGCGAGCAGCAGCAGCGCGATCAGCGTCGGGTGGCCGAGCCTGCCCTCACCCGCGGCGGCCAGTACGTCCGGGATCCGGAAGCTGCCGGCGTCCGCGCCGAGCAGGAAGATCCCGAACAGGAACGGCACGTCGCCGAGCTTGGTGACCAGGAAGGCCTTGAGCGAGGCCGACCGGGCGTCGGCGGTCTCCCAGTGGTGGCCGATCAGGAAGTATGAGCACAGGCCCATGACCTCCCAGCCGACCAGCAGCACGATCAGGTCACCCGAGTAGACCACCAGGAACATCGCCGCGGTGAACAGCGAGACCAGGGCCGCGTACGAGGGGTAGCGCGGGTCGTGCTTCAGGTACGCGGTCGAGTAGACCTGGACGCAGGTGGCGACCAGGCCGACCAGCACGGAGATCAGCGAGCTGAAGCCGTCCAGGTGGAGGGCGAGCGCGATGTCCGGGCCGCCGGTCGGGGTGAGCCGGGTGGCCGCGTCGAGCGCCTGGCCGGTGCCGAGCTGGAGGGCGACCACCAGGGCGAGCACCGCCGAGACGGCGACCGGGACGATGGCCAGCGGCCGGGCCAGGCCGGGCGCCTTCCTGCCGACGGCCAGGGTCGCGGCGGCGCCGAGCGCGGGCAGCGCGGGGACGAGTACGGGCAGGGCGAGGTTCATGCGGCGGCCTGGCCCTTCAGCGCCTCGGCTCCGTTCGGCGCCTCCTCGGTGGCGAACGGCTCGGCCGGGTCGCCGAGCGCGGTGGCCCGGTCGATGTCCGCGGTGCCCCGGGCCCGGAACAGCAGCAGGACGATGGCGAGCCCCAGCCCGATCTCGGCGGCGGCGACGGTGATGGTGAACAGGGTGAGCGCCTGCCCGGCGTGCAGCGAGTCGCGCAGCCAGGCGTCGAAGGCGACCAGGTTGAGGTTGACGGCGTTGAGCATCAGCTCGACCGACATCAGCACCAGGACGGCGTTGCGCCGGGCGAGCACGCCGTACACGCCGACGGCGAACAGCAGCGCGGCGAGGACGACGGGGTAGACGAGATGCATCAGCTCTCCTCCGACGCGGCGGGCGCAGCAGGTGCGGCCGAAGCAACAGACGCAGCAGACGCTGCAGCAGGTGCCTCGGCCCGGGGCGCGGTCGCGGCCACCGTCCCGTTCGACCCGACCGGCCGCCCGACGCGCAGCTTGCCGGCCCGGGGCGCCGGCACCCGGCGCTTCGAGCCGCGCGACAGCACGATCGCGCCGACCAGCGCCGCCAGCAGCAGGACGGACAGCGCCTCGAAGGGCAGCACCCAGTTCCGGAACAGGCTCGCCCCGGTGACGGCGGCGGAGCCGCCGCCCGCGCCGAGGTCGATCCAGGAGGTCCGGAAGGCGTCGACCACCAGCGTGACCAGCGTCCCGGCCGAGGCCAGCGCCACGGCCAGGGCCACCCAGCGGTTCTTGGAGTCGGCGTCCGGCGAGCGCCCGATCGGCGCCTTGGTGAGCATCAGCCCGAACAGCACCAGGACGACCACCGAGCCGAGGTAGATCAGCACCTGCACCCAGGCGATGAACTCGGCCGTGAGCAGCAGGAACTCCACCGCCAGCCCGCCGAGCGCGACGACCAGCCAGAGCGCGGCGTGCACCAGCTGCTTGGTGGTCACGGCGACCACGGCCGAGCCGAGCACGGCGATGCCGACCAGCAGGAAGACGATCTCCTGCCCGGTCGGGGACAGGAACGAACGGGCGGCCGGCTCCAACGAGCCGGTCGCCGCGAGAAGCGTGGCGGCCGTACTCATGCGTCGTCACCCTTCCCTTCCGAAACCTCCGCCGCCGCAGCGGCAGCAGCAGCAGCCAGCTTGTCCGCCGCCTTGCGCGCGGTGGCGATCTCCTTGGGCTCCTCGGCCGCCGGGTCCAGGGCCGGCGGCGCGGGAACGGTCCACATCCACTCGCGGAGCTTCTCCCGCTCGTGGGTCAGCTCGTGGATGTCCGTCTCGGCGTACTCGAACTCCGGGGACCAGAACAGTGCGTCGAAGGGGCAGACCTCGATGCAGATACCGCAGTACATGCAGAGCGAGAAGTCGATGGCGAACCGGTCCAGCACGTTGCGGGTGCGGGCCCGGGCGTTCGGCTCGGCGGCCGGCAGCGTCTCCTTGTGGGAGTCGATGTAGATGCACCAGTCGGGGCACTCGCGCGCGCAGAGCATGCACACCGTGCAGTTCTCCTCCAGCAGCGCGATGACGCCGCGCGAACGCGGCGGCAGCACCGGCTGCACGTCGGGGTACTGCGCGGTGACGCTCTTCTTCGTCATCGTCCGCAGAGTCACGGCCAGCCCCTTGGCGAGGCCGACACCGGGAAAACTCATGAGATCGCCACCTTGATGATGCCGGTGAGGGCCAGCTGGACCAGGGCGAGCGGGATCAGCACCGTCCACGCGAAGCGCATCAGCTGGTCCTCGCGCAGCCGCGGGTAGGTGACCCGCAGCCAGATGACCACGAAGGCCAGCGCGAAGGTCTTGAGGATCATCCAGAGCCAGCCGAGCTGGTCCGGCATCGGCCCGTGCCAGCCGCCCAGGAAGAGCACCGCGGTCAGCGCGGACACCACGAGGATTCCCACGTACTCGGACAGCAGGAAGAGCGCGAACCGCAGGCCGGTGTACTCGGTGTACGCGCCGAAGATGATCTCCGAGTCGGCGACCGGCATGTCGAACGGCGGGCGCTGCAGCTCGGCCAGACCGGCCGTGAAGAAGACGAACGCACCGATGATCTGCCACGGCAGCCAGTACCACTCCCAGGCGTCCACGATCCCGGGCAGCGAGAGGGTGCCGGCGGCCATCGCCACCGAGGCCGCCGCCAGCACCATCGGCAGCTCGTACGACATCAGCTGCGCGGCCGTCCGCAGACCGCCGAGCAGCGAGAACTTGTTCGCCGAGGCCCAGCCGGCCATCAGCTTGCCGATCACGCCGACGCCCATCACGGCCAGCACGAAGAACAACCCGGCGTCGATCGCCTGGCCGACGAAGCCGTCCGGCCCGACCGGGATCGCCAGCAGCACGAACAGGTACGGCAGCAGCGAGACGGCCGGTGCCAGCTGGAAGATCCGGCGGTCCGCCCCGGCCGGGACGATGTCCTCCTTCTGCGCGAACTTCACACCGTCCGCGACGAGCTGCGCCCAGCCGTGGAAGCCACCCGCGTACATCGGGCCGAGCCGGCCCTGCATGTGCGCCATCACCTTGTGCTCGGTCTGGCCGATGACCAGCGGGAAGACCAGGAAGACGACGAGGGTGGCGACGCAGCGCAGCAGCGTGTCGAGCAGGTTCACGTGCCGTCTCCGTCCCGGTCGGCCGGGTCGGCCGCCGTCTCGTCCTGCTGCCCCGGCGCAGCCTGCTCGTCCGCGTCCTTCTCGCCCGCGTCCGGCTTGCCCGCGTCCGGCTCGCCCGAGGGCTTCTCCTCGTGGGCCGGCACCGGGTTGTGCCAGGGCGCGTCGGAGGAGGAGGGCCGCGCGGGGGCCGGGCGCCCGGGCGTCGCCTCGTCAGCGGCCTGGCTGACCGACCCGTCGGAGACGGATCGCGTCCGCCGCGGCCGGTCCGCCCGCACCGGCGGCGCCTCCTCAGCCGAAGCCGAAGCCGAAGCCGAAGCGGGGACGGCAGGAGCACCGGCAGGAGCAGCAGCGGCAGGAGCCTCCTGGCTCGCCGAGCCCTCCGACACCGAGCGCGTCCGCCGCGGCCGGTCGGCCCGGACGGGCGCACCCTCGGCAGCGGCAGCAGCACCGCCGGCAGCGGCAGCACCCGCCGCCCGAGGCGTGCGCGCCGCCGCACCCGCCGCCCGCGCACCGCGCGCGGGCCGCTCGGCGACCGGCGGCAGGGTGCCCTTGAGCGGCCCCCACTCGTTCGGGTCCGGCACGCCGGCCGGCTGCATCTTGCGCCGGGCCGGCCCGCCCCCGTGGTCCGACTCGCCCGGCTCCTTGGCGCCCGGCCAGTCCTTGGCGACCCGGGCCGCGAGCACGAACTCCTTGCGCAGCGGGTGCCCCTCGAAGCCGTCCGGCAGCAGCAGGGTGACCAGGTGGGGGTGCCCGGGGAAGTCGATGCCGAACATCTCGTGCGTCTCGCGCTCGTGCCAGGCGGCACCGGCGTAGACGGCGACGGCGCTCGGCAGGACCGCCCCGTCGCGCGGCAGCCTGGTGCGCAGCGCGAGGTGCCGCACGCCCGGCGCCTGGACGGCGGCCAGGTGCGCGACCACGGAGAAGCCCTCGGCGAGCTCGTCGACGGCGCTCAGCCAGTCGAAGAAGCCGAGGCCCAGGGCGTCCCGGGCGTTGGTGAGCGCCTCGACCCAGTGCTCGGCCGGCACGTCGACGGTGATCAGCCCGTACGCCTCGGCGCCGGTCGCCCACTCCCCGACCGACGCCGCGTACTCCTCTGCCGTGGTCACGACACCGCTCCCTCGTTCGAAGGCCCGGCGACCAGCGGACGCCGCAGCGCCGCGGCGGGCGCCGCCGGGGCGGTGTAGCGGCCGGGCAGCGACTCCTCGGCGATCTTCTCCTGCAGCTTGAGGATGCCCTGGAGCAGCGCTTCGGGCCGGGGCGGGCAGCCGGGCACGTAGACGTCGACCGGGATGATCTGGTCCACGCCCTTGGTGACCGAGTACGAGTCCCAGTAGGGCCCGCCGGAGTTGGAGCAGGCGCCGAAGGAGATCACGTACTTCGGCTCGGGCATCTGCTCGTAGAGGCGCTTGACGGCGGGCGCCATCTTGTCGGTGACCGTCCCGGAGACGATCATCAGGTCCGCCTGCCGGGGCCCCGGCGCGAACGGGATGACGCCCATCCGGATGAAGTCGTGCTTGGCCATGGACGCGGCGATGAACTCGATCGCGCAGCAGGCCAGGCCGAAGTTGAAGCACCAGAGGCTGTAGCGGCGGCCCCAGTTGAGCACCACCTTGACCGGGTCCGGCGCGAGCCGGGCCAGCGGGCCGATGCCGCGGCGCTCGACGGCGCCCGGGCGGGCCGGGTCCGGCAGGCCGAGCGGGACGGGGCCGCCCTGCGCGCCGTGGGAGTGCGGGTGGGAGTGCGTCACGTCCATTCCAGAACGCCCTTCTTCCAGGCGTAGAGCAGCCCGACCGCGAGGAAGCCGATGAAGAGGAACATCTCGATCAGCGTTCCGGCGCCGTACCCGGCGGTGGCGAAGACCGTCGCCCACGGGAACAGGTAGATCGCGTCGACCGCGAAGATCACGTACAGGAAGGCGTACACGTAGTAGCGGATCTGGGTGTGCGCCCAGTCCTCGCCCACCGGGTCCACACCGCACTCGTAGGCGAGGAGTTTCTCGGGCGAGTACACCACCGGCCGCAGCAGACGGTTGGCGGTGAACGCCACGGTGACGAAGAGCACCCCGACGACGGCCAGCAGGCCCATCGCGGCGTACGCGTCGAAGTAGCCGCTGCCGGCCGCCGGGCCGGCCACGACGGCAGCCGCGTGCTGCCCCTCCATGCCTTCGCCTCCACCTCGGCCGTGAATCCGCCCCTCAAGGCAGTTCTACGACGTTTCTTCGCACGGTCATAGCCACGATCACAACCACGGCCAATGCGTGAGTCTAAGGGGACGGCCGAACTCCGCCCGAACCCTGCCCGCTCCGCAAGACGCCCCGTGGACACCGCGTGGACACCCCGGTGAACACCCGGCGACCGGGACGGCGGCCGGGCCGGGGTGGGGATAACCCCCGGCCTGGAAGATGTATCACCCCCATGGCCCCCA
This sequence comes from Streptomyces sp. 1114.5, assembly GCF_003635085.1. Taxonomy (NCBI): domain Bacteria; kingdom Bacillati; phylum Actinomycetota; class Actinomycetes; order Kitasatosporales; family Streptomycetaceae; genus Streptomyces; species Streptomyces sp. 1114.5. The sequence goes on along the minus strand of NZ_RBXE01000001.1, from coordinate 1,914,651 downwards.
CCGCCCCCGGTTCGGGAAGCTTGGTCCAGTCACACGATCAAGAGGGACGGTAGATCCGGATGAAGCCGCTGCACCGCCGCGCCGTGGACGCCATCAAGGAGCAGGACGCCCGGATGGAGCGCCCGCCGCTGTACGGCGCCCGGATGTGGCGCCAGGCCGGGCGGCTGCTGCTGAACCTGCCGCTGGGCATCGCGGGCTTCGTCCTGGCGGTCGTGACGCTCTCGGTCGGCCTGGGGCTGTCGGTGACCGTGGTCGGCCTGCCGCTGCTGGCCGGCGGGCTGGCCGCCCAGCGCTCCCTGGGCGCGCTGGGCCGGCGCCGGGCCCGGGCGGTGTACGGCTCCGGGATCCGCGAGCCGCAGCCGGTGCAGCCGCGCCGCCCGGGCGTGGTCGGCTTCACCATCGCCCACCTCACGGACCTGCTGAACTGGCGCACCGCGCTCTACAACGTGCTGATGCTGCCCTGGGGCATCCTCAGCTTCACCGTCACCCTGGTCGCGGTCGTGGTGATGTGGCCGGTGCTGCCCTGGGTGATCCGCGGCCTGGCGGCGATCGACCGGATCCTGATCGAGTCGCTGCTCTTCCCCGGGGGCGATCTCGCCGAGCGGGTGCGCGAGCTGGAGGACGACCGCGGCACCGTCGTCGACACCGCCGCCGCCGACCTGCGCCGGATCGAGCGCGACCTGCACGACGGCGCCCAGGCCCGGCTGGTCGCGCTGGCGATGGACCTCGGCATGGCCAAGGAGCGGCTGCGCGAGGTGGAGACCGAGGAGGACATGGCGGCCGCCGCGAAGATGGTCGACAACGCGCACGGCGAGGTGAAGCTGGCCCTGCAGGAGCTGCGCGACCTGGCCCGCGGCATCCACCCGGCGGTGCTCACCGACCGCGGCCTGGACGCCGCGCTCTCCGCGGTGTCCGCCCGCTGCACCGTCCCCGGCGGGGTCAAGGTGAAGGTCGACCTGGCGGGCCCCGACGGCGAGCCGCAGCGCCCGGACTCGGCGGTCGAGGGCATCGCGTACTTCACCGTCAGCGAGCTGCTGACCAACGTCTCCAAGCACGCGGGCGCCCGCACCGCCTCGGTCGACGTCTGGCGCTCGGACGACCAGCTGATGGTGCTGGTCCAGGACGACGGCCGGGGCGGCGCGGCCCCCTACCCGGGCAGCGGCCTGGCCGGGCTGGCCGAGCGGATCCGCGCGGTGGACGGGGTCTTCCTGGTGGACAGCCCGGAGGGCGGCCCCACCACCGTCACCGTCGAACTGCCCTGGCGCACCCACACCGCCCGCCGCTGACCCGCCGAGGCCGACATCGAGGACACACCGAGGACGACAAGAAGCGCCGGGCCCCCGTCGAGGCAGTGACGGGGGCCCGGCGCCGATCCGGTGCGGCAGCCGGCCCGCGGAACCCTTGCGCGGCGTGCGGCCCGGCCCGCCGCACCGGGGCCAGGGGTCCTACGGCTAGGAGGTGGTCTCCAGCGTGCCGAGGGTGACGTCGGCGGTCATGGAGTTGCCGTCCCTGAGGTAGGTGACGGTGACCTTGCTGCCCGGGGTGAGCGAGGCGAGCGCGGTGGTGAGCGCGTTCAGCGAGTCGACCGGGGTGTCGCCGATCCTGGTGATGACGTCCCCGGGCTGCAGCCCCGCCGCGGCGGCCGCGCCGGACGGGCTGACCGCCACGATGACCGCTCCGGCCGGCTGGAACTGCTGGTTGAAGCTGGTCCGGGCGGTGATGCCGAGCGCGGCCCGGCCGGAGTTGGTGACCTTGCCCTGCTTGATCAGCTGGTCGGCGATGTTGGTGATGGTGCTCGCCGGGATGGCGAAGCCGATGCCGGGGGCGGCGGCGCCGTTGGCCTGCGGCTCGGTCGCGGCGAGCGTGTTGATGCCGATCACCTGGCTGTCCAGGTTGACCAGCGCGCCGCCGCTGTTGCCCGGGTTGATCGCGGCCGAGGTCTGCACCATGTTGCCGATGGTGGCGCCGGGCGAGCCGGGGCCCTGGGGTTCGGAGACGGTCCGGCCGATGGCCGACACGATGCCCTGGGTGACGCTGCTGGAGAGTCCGAGCGGGCTGCCCATGGCGAGGGTGATCTGGCCGAGCTCGACCTTGGAGGAGTCGCCGAAGGTCGCGGGCTTGAGGCCACCGGGCGGGCTGCTCAGCCGGATCACCGCGAGGTCGGAGTCGGGGTAGCTGCCGACCAGGGTGGCGTCCAGCGCCTTGGTGCTGTTGGCGAGGGTCACGGTGAAGGTGTTCGCGGTTCCGACCACGTGGGCGTTGGTGACGATGTCGCCCTTGTCGTCGTAGACGATCCCGGAGCCGAGGCTGTCGCCGGTGGTGATCTGCACCACCGAGGGCAGCACGTCGGCGATCACCTTCTGGTAGGCGTCCTGCAGCTGGTTGGCGCCCTGCGTCGGGGCCGAGGAGGCCTGCTTGGCGCCGGCCGAGGGCGAGGAAACGGAGGAGGCCGAGGAGGACGAGCCGCTGCTGCAGCCGGCGAGGGTCAGTGCGGTAGCCACCGCGACCGCGACCGCCGCCGGCCACCGCCCCCCGGGCACCGCCTTGGGCCCGGTCGGACGGGGCCCGGCCGGCAGGGGGCGGTTGTGTTCCTTCTTGCGGCTCACCTGGCTGCCTCCGATTCGTCACCACGCCGAGGAGCGCGGGCATGAGGACACGGAAATCTTTGTCAGCATTTCACCGATTTATCCGATTCGCTGGCCGGACTCGCCCGAAAAATCGACCGGAACACGGCCGGAAAGTCGACCGGATCCGAACGCCTAGGATCAGCGCATGACTTGGTTGATCACCGGCGGTGCCGGATACATCGGCGGACACGTCGTCCGCCAGCTGCTCGACGCCGGTGAGCGCGTCGTCGTCCTGGACGACCTCAGCACCGGCGACGCCACCCGCCTGCCGTCCGACGTCGTCCTGGTCGAGGGCTCCACCCTGGACCGCAGCGTCCTGGACGCCGCGATCCGCGAGCACGGCGTCCAGGGCGTCCTGCACTTCGCCGCCAAGAAGCAGGTCGGCGAGTCGGTCGAGCAGCCCTTCCTGTACTACCGCGAGAACGTGATCGGCCTGCAGACCGTCCTGGAGGCGGCCGCCGAAGGCGGGGTCAAGCGCTTCCTGTTCTCCTCCTCCGCCGCCGTCTACGGCATGCCGGACGTCGACCTGGTCACCGAGTCGACCCCCTGCGACCCGATGAGCCCGTACGGCGAGACCAAGCTGGCCGGCGAGTGGCTGGTCGCCGCGGCCGGCAAGGCGTACGGCATGTCCACCGTGGCCCTGCGCTACTTCAACGTGGCCGGTGCCGCCTCCCCCGAGCTCTCCGACGCCGGCGTGTTCAACCTGATCCCGATGGTGTTCGAGCGGCTGACCGCGGGCCAGGCCCCGCGGATCTTCGGCGGCGACTACCCGACGCCGGACGGCACCTGCGTGCGCGACTTCATCCACGTCTCCGACATCGCCTCGGCGCACGTGGCGGCCGCCAAGCGACTGGCCGCCGACCCGGCCGGGGAGACCACGCTGGTGCTCAACATCGGCCGCGGCGAGGGCGTCAGCGTCAAGGAGATGCTGGAGGTGATCGGCAAGGTGACCGGCTACGACACCACCGCCGAGGTGACGCCCCGCCGCCCCGGTGACCCCGCCCGGGTGGTGGCCTCCGCCGACCTGATCCACCGCGAGCTGGACTGGACCGCGCGCCACGGCGTGGAGGAGATGGTGGCCTCCGCGTGGGAGGGCTGGTGCAGCCGCCACCCCGAGGCCCGCAAGGCCTGAGCTCCTGAGCCGGGCCCGAGCCCGCTCCTGAGCCGTCCGCCACGGCGGCGGGGCGCCCGCCCCGCCGCCGTACCGGTTCAAGGCACCGGCTCAGCGCACCGGCTCAGCGCACCGGGACGGCCGTGCCGTAGAAGGCGTCCAGCGCGTAGACGCAGCGGTCCTTGGAGCCGACGAAGACCCGCCCGCCGACCGCCACCGGTGAACCGGTGAGCTCGCCCTTGGTGCCGAGCTCCCAGCGCAGCTGACCGCTCGCCAGGTCCAGGGTGTGCAGCGAGTGGTCCCGGCTGCCCAGGTGCACCAGGCCGTCGGCCACCGCCGGGGAGCCGACGATCTCGCCGCGGGCGGTGTAGCGCCAGCGCTCCCGGCCGGTCGCCGCCTCGAAGGCGTACAGCACCTCGCCGCTGCCGACCAGCACCATGCCGTCCCCGACCACCACCGGCTCGGCGCCCTGGCGGCTGCCGGTGACCCCGCGCCAGCGGTCCAGGCCGGTGGCCGCGTCCAGCGCGTAGACGGTGCCCAGGTAGTCGGCCACGTAGACCGCGTCGGCGTCCAGGGCCGGCGGGGTGAACAGCACCACCGGGGCCTCGAAGCGCCAGCGCTCGGCCCCGCTGGCCGCGTCCAGCGCGTACACCCGGGTGCCGGCCGTCACGTACAGCACGCCGCCGCGCTCGACCGGGTGCGAGGGCACGTCCTCGCCGACCGGGAACGACCAGCGCAAACCGGCGCCGCGCGGGTCGATGCAGCGCAGTCGCCCGGCGCCGTAGTAGTAGGCGGCGCCGCCCACCAGGACAGGGCCGGACTGCGGGTTCTCGTAGTCCTGCTGGGCGTCGTCGGCCCGCCACAGCTCGGCGCCGTTGGCGGCCGAGCGCAGCTGGACGCCGCCGCCCCTGATGCCGCAGCAGAGCACGCCGTCGGCGGCGGAGAGCGAGTAGACCCAGCCCTCCAGCGAGGTGCGCCAGCGCTCGGTGCCGTCCGCGGCGTCCACGGTGTACAGGTGCGGGCCGTCGGCGGCGTGCACCCGGCCGGCGTCCACCGCGAGCGCCCAGGCGACGTCCCGGGTCTTGTAGCGGCGCTCGCCGGAGCCGATGTCCAGCGCGTGCACCTCGAAGCTGGAGACGAAGAGCGTGCCGTCAGCGACCAGCGGGGTGCCCCAGACGTCGTTGGACATCCGGAACCGCCAGGGGCGCCAGCGGGCGGCCGGGGCCGGCACGGGCGGCGGGGTGGGGACCGTCCGGCGGACCCAGTCGGTCGCGGCCGGAGCGGTGTTCGGGCCGGGCTGCTCGTGCTCGGCGCGCGGCCCCGGGCCTATCCGCACCGAGGCGCCGGACAGCTGCACCTCGACGTCGCCGCTGCCGGCGGGCGCGCGGTGCCGGTTCGGGGCGGCGATCTTCGCGGTCGGGATCTCGGCGTCGGAGGCGTGGCCCGGCTGCGGCGCGCTGTGCACCGGCCCGGCCGGCGACTGCGCGTGCCGCCCGCCCGGGTTGGTGCGCGGGTCGGCCGGCCCGTGGGACTGCTGCGGGTGCGGCGGGGGCGCGTGCGGGTGCGGGTGGGACTGCGGCGGCTCGGACGGGCCGTGCGCGGCCCGGGGCGGCGGCGCGGTCTGCCGGCGGCCGCGCTTGCGCTCGATCAGCTCCAGCGCGTTGGCGGGGAGCCAGTCGCTGGCCTCGCCGGAGGCGTCGTCCCGGGAGAAGAGGTGCGGGGCCAGCTCGGCCTGGATCTGCGCCGGGGTGGGCCTGCGCTCGGGCGCCTGCTGCATGCAGGCCCGGACCAGGTCCATCAGCTCCGGCGGCATGCCGGTCAGGTCCGGCTCCTCGCGCAGCAGCTGGAACACCGTCTCGACCGGGTTGGAGCCCCGGTACGGCGGGTGGCCGGTGGCGCAGAAGACCATCAGCGAGCCGAGCGAGAAGACGTCGCTGGCGCCCCGGACGGTCCGGCTGTCCCGGGCCTGCTCGGGGGACATGTAAGCGGGGGTGCCGACCGCGACGTTGGTCATGGTGAGCCGGGTGCTGGAGACCCCGGCCGCGATGCCGAAGTCGATCACCTTCGGCCCGTCCTCGACCACCAGGACGTTGGAGGGCTTGAGGTCGCGGTGGATCAGTCCGGCCGCGTGGATGGACTCCAGGGCCTCCGCGATGCCGGCGACCAGCCAGCGGGTGGCCTCCACCGGCAGCGGGCCGCAGTCCTCGACCAGGTCCTCCAGCGAGGGGGCCGGGATGTACGCGGTGGCCAGCCAGGGCACCCGGGCGTCCGCGTCGGCGTCCACCACGGCCGCCGTGTAGAAGCCGCCGACCGTCTTGGCGGCCGCGATCTCCCGGGCGAAGCGGACGCGGAACAGGTCGTCCTCGGCCAGCTCCGCCCGGACGGTCTTGATGGCCACCCGTCGGCCGGCCGCGGAGCGCGCCAGGTAGACCAGCCCCATCCCACCCGCGCCGAGCCGCCCCAGCACCTCGAAGGGCCCGATCCGCCTCGGATCGTGCGCCGTCAGCTGGTCCACTCCGCTGCCACCTCCCCGTTGTCCGCACCCGCCGCGTGGTGCCGGACCCGATTCTCCAATGCCGCCCGGTGCATCTCCAACCTCCCCCGCTCGGAGGGCCCGCCGACCCGAGCGGACGACCCGCCGGGCGGGCCCCTGGTCAGCGCGGACGGAACGGCCGGATTCTGACGTCCGCTCCGGCCGCGGCTTGCGCCGGACCCGCCGGACCGTCCACTTCCGGACGGTTCGCCACCGACCCAAGTTCGTCACGCTCTGTCACGCGACCATCCCTCAGCGGACTCGCCGTCACGCTGCGAGATCGAAAGCACACGGGGGGGCTTCAACAGGCCCTTCAGAGCCCGGTGAATATCCGTCCGAAGCGGTTCATGCCGCTATACCAACCCCCCGTGCGGAGTAATAGTCGCATCACCGAATCGCGCCAAGATCTTGCCACGGTAAGCTGACGGCATGACAGGACAAGTTCGCACCGTCGACGGTCGCGTCGCCGGGCGACGCGGACAGGAGACGCGGCAGAAGCTGCTCGACTGCCTCCGCGAGATGCTCAGCACGTCGCCCTATCGGGACGTCAAGGTCATCGACGTCGCCCGTATGGCGGGTACCTCCCCCGCGACCTTCTACCAGTACTTCCCGGATGTCGAGGGCGCAGTCCTCGAAATCGCCGAGGAAATGGCCAAGGACGCCGACACCCTCAAAGAGCTGGTGGCCGGAAAGTCCTGGGCAGGGAAGTCCGGACCGACCACTTCGGAAGAACTGGTCGACGGATTCCTCGCCTTCTGGCGCAAGAACGACGCCATTCTCCGAGTGGTCACGCTCGGTGCCGCCGAAGGGGACAAGCGGTTCTTCAAGATCCGCATGACGGTCCTCAACGCGGTCGCCAAGCCGCTCGCGGAGGCCGTCAAGGAACTCCAGGCGAAGGGTCAGGCCGACAAGTCGCTCGACCCCAACGCCGTGGCCGGGGCCCTGGTCTCGCTGCTCGCATCGGCGGCCGAGCACCAGAAGGCCTTCACCTCCTGGGGCGTCAAGGTCAAGGACCTCAAGCCCAACCTCGCTCCCTTGGTGTACCTGGGCGTCACCGGCAAGAAGCCGCCCAAGTAGACCCACCGCCGACCAACCATCCGCTCCGCGCGCAGCCCCGGCCTCCTGTCCGGGGAACGACGGACGGCGGCCGTGTCCTCGGGGGAGGTCCGCCGACGTACCGCAAGCGCGCCAGACATGCCGGTGGGCGGGCACCCCTTACACGGGGTGCCCGCCCACCGGCATTTTGCTGCTACTCGCCCGCTCGCCTCCGGGGCGGGACCGTGTGGAGTTACGGGCAGCGGACGACCTGGCCCGCGTAGGCGAGGCCGCCGCCGAAGCCGAAGAGCAGGACCGGGTCGCCGGGCGAGAGCTCGCCGCGCTCGACCAGCTTGGAGAAGGCCAGCGGGATGGAGGCGGCCGAGGTGTTGCCGGAGTCGACCACGTCCCGGGCCACCACCGCGTCACCGAGGCCCAGCTTCTTGGCGATCGCGTCGATGATCCGCAGGTTGGCCTGGTGCGGGACGAAGCCCTTCAGCTCGGACGGGTCGATCCCGGCCCGCTCGCAGGCCTGCCGGGCGAGCGGGGCGAGCTGGGTGGTGGCCCAGCGGAACACCGACTGGCCCTGCTGACTGATCACCGGATCCCAGCCGGTGATCACCACGGCGTCGCCCTTCTCCGGCTCGGAGCCCCAGACCACCGGCCCGATGCCGGGCTCGGCGCCGTCCTCCTGGGCCTCGACCACCGCGGCGCCCGCACCGTCGCCGAAGATCACGCAGGTGGAGCGGTCGGTCCAGTCCAGCGTGTCGGACATCCGCTCGGCGCCGATCACCAGCGCGCGGCGGGCCGCGCCGGCCCGGATCGCGTGGTCGGCGGTGGCCAGGGCGTACGAGAAGCCGGAGCAGACCGTGTTGATGTCGTACGCGGCGGGGGTGCGCACCCCCAGCCGGGCGGCCACGGCCGCGGCGGTGTTGGGGCTGCGCTCGATCGCGGTGCAGGTGGCGACCACCACGAGGTCGATCTCCTCCGCCGTGCGGCCGCTGTTGGCGAGCGCCTTCTGCGCGGCCTCGGTGGCGAGGTCGACCAGGCTCTCGCCCTCGGCGATGTGCCGGGTACGGATGCCCACCCGGGTGCGGATCCACTCGTCGTCGGTGTCGACGAGCGCCGCCAGGTCGTCGTTGGTGAGGACCTTGGGGGGCTGGTAGTGGCCGAGTGCCACAATGCGAGAACCGCTCATGGTGCCATGGAACCGGGTTACCCGCTGGTCAGCGGGGCACGACCGGCGACAGGATCCGGCCCCGCGATCTGTAGGAGATCCACAAGGGGCCGTGCGGCGCCCGGGCCGTCGGGCTTCCGCCGGGGTCAGGTGGCCAGCGTCGGCGCGTCGCCCATCACGATGACGGGGTGGGCGGCCGGGTCCAGGGTGCGGATCAGCTGGGCCATCTTGTCCTCGGGGATCGACACGCAGCCGTGGGTGGGGCCGTCGTGGTCCACGTGGAGCCAGATGCCGCCGCCCTTCCTGGCGCCCATCGGGCGGCGGGTGTCGAGCGGGGAGTTGCCGGCCACCCGGTTGTAGTTGATCGCGACCACGTAGTCGAAGGAGCCGGCCAGCTGGTCGCCGAAGAAGCCGGTGCCGGAGACGACGAAGCTCGGGTCCTTGTCGTACGGGAGCTTGCTGCCCGGGTCGTCCTTGCGGCCGCCCGCGTCGGTGAGGCTGTAGACGCCGATCGGGCTGCGCAGGTCGCCTTCGTTGTGGTCGGCGGTCCAGCCGTTCTTGCCGTTGTGGCCCTGCCAGGTCTCGCCGGCCAGCCAGCGGCCCTCGGGGGTGCGGGTCCAGAGGACGACGGTGTTCTTGTCGGTGTTCCGGTCGGCGCCGGAGGCGACCACGACCTGGGTGGTCTCGGCGGGGATCTTCGCGGTGAAGGTGGCGCCGAGGCCGGGTATCGCGGCCACCGAGAGGTCCGCGCGGGCCTCGCCGCGGGCGGCGGCCGCGGGCGCGGACTGGCGGTCGGCGGCGGCCTGGGCGGCGGCGGGGGCGGGCTGGTCGGGCTTGTTGACGCCCTCCGGGCCGGGGCCGTCGGCGGCGGTGAGGCCGGGCTTGGCGTCGTTCTGGCCGACGGCGTACCAGCCGGCGGTGGCGGCGACCAGCAGCGCGGTGCCGGCCATCACCGCCTTGCCGTGACGTTTCTGCTTCGCCTTGCGGCGCCGGCCGCGGGCGGCGGCCCTGGATCCCGCCACGGGGGCGGCGGCCGCCACGGGCACGACGGGGGCGAGCGGCTCGGGCACGTAGACCGGCTCGGGCTCGTAGGCCGGTTCCGGCTCGTACACCGGCTCGGACTGCTGGTAGACCGGCTCGGACTGCCCGTAGGCCGGCTCCGGCTCGTACACCGACTCCTGGTGGAACTGCTCCGGCTCCGCCCCGTACGGCTGGAACGGCTGGTCGTACGCCTCGACGTACCCGTCAGGGCTCTGCTGGTGCGACTGGTACGACTGGTACCCGCCCTGGCCGTACTCCTGCGGGGCGGGCTGCCCGTACGCCTCGTAGGAGGGGTGCGGCTGCTCGTACGACTGCTCATACGGCTGCTGCGGCACCCCGTACACCGGCTCCTGCATCGGCTGGTACGGCGGGTACTCGGTGGCGCGATGAGAACCGGACATGCTGTCGATCCTGCCAAACGCCGTACCCGTTGGTAAACCCGGGGCGGGTGCGGAGGCCGTGAAGACGCCGCCGCCCGGGCCGGCAGGCGGCCCGGGCGGCGGGGAAGGTCCGCAGGTCGGACGGGGTGTCAGAGGCGCATCGCCTGCGGGGCCTCGCGGCGCATCGGGTCCGGGCCCTCGTACTCGCGGATGACCTCGTAGCGGGTGTTGCGCTCGACCGGGCGGAAGCCGGCGTCGCGGATCAGGCCGAGCAGGTCGTCACGGCCGAGCTTGTTCGGGGTGCCGAAGTTGTCCGCGTCGTGGGTGATCTTGTACTCGACCACCGAGCCGTCCATGTCGTCCGCGCCGTGGCTGAGCGCCAGCTGGGCAGTGGTGACGCCGTGCATCACCCAGAAGACCTTGACGTGCGGCACGTTGTCGAAGAGCAGCCGGGAGACCGCGAAGGTCTTCAGCGCCTCGGCGCCGGTGGCCATCTCGGTGCGGGCCATCAGCTTGTTGCGTACGACGCCGTCCTTGGAGTCGTGGAAGTCGTGCTGGTAGCGCAGCGGGATGAAGACCTGGAATCCGCCGGTCTCGTCCTGCAGCTCGCGCAGCCGCAGCACGTGGTCCACCCGGTGGCGGGGCTCCTCGATGTGGCCGTACAGCATGGTGGCCGGCGTCTTGAGGCCCTTGGCGTGCGCGAGGCGGTGGATCCGCGACCAGTCCTCCCAGTGGGTGTCGTGGTCGACGATGTGCTGGCGGACCTCCCAGTCGAAGATCTCCGCGCCGCCGCCGGTCAGCGACTCCAGGCCGGCGTCGATCAGCTCGTCCAGGATCTCGTCGGCGGACAGGCCGCTGATCTTCTCGAACCAGTGGATCTCGGTGGCGGTGAAGGCCTTCAGCGAGACGTTCGGCAGCGCCGCCTTCAGCTCCCGCAGCGAGCGCGGGTAGTAGCGCCACGGCAGGGTCGGGTGCAGGCCGTTGACGATGTGCAGCTCGGTGAGGGACTCGACCTCCATCGCCTTGGCGAGCCGGACGGCCTCCTCGATGCGCATCGTGTAGGCGTCCTTCTCGCCCGGCTTGCGCTGGAACGAGCAGTACGCGCAGGAGGCGCTGCACACGTTGGTCATGTTGAGGTGGCGGTTGACGTTGAAGTGGACGACGTCACCGTTCTTGCGCGTCCGCACGTGGTGGGCCAGCCCGCCCAGCCAGGCCAGGTCGTCGCTCTCGTAGAGCGCGATCCCGTCCTCGCGGGTCAGCCGCTCACCCGCGTAGACCTTCGCCTCCAGCTCGCGCTTGAGCCCTGCGTCCATGCGGTGCCCCGCCTCCTCCGACTTCGATTCCTTGCCGGAACGAGCGTACGCCTACGCCGACAGGAGCTCCGCGAGCAGGGCGGGCTCGATGTTGCCGCCGCTGACCACGGCCGCCACCGCCTGGCCGCCGGTCTCGGCGGCGCGGTGGAAGTACGCGGCCGGGGCGACCGCGCCCGAGGGCTCGGCTACCAGCCGGCCGCGGCGGGCCAGCAGAGCGACGGTGGCGCGGATCTCGTCCTCGGTGACGGTGACGATGTCGTCCACGTAGGCGGTGATGTGCTCGTAGGGCAGCGCGCCGACGGACGGGGTGCGCAGGCCGTCCGCGATCGTCCGGTAGGTGTCGGCGACCGGCCACTCCACCCGGCGACCGGAGCGCAGGCTCGCCTGCGCGTCGGCGGCCAGCTCGGGCTCCACGCCGATCACCCGGATGCCCGGGCGGGTCAGCTTGAGCGCGGCCGCCGTCCCGCCGATCAGGCCGCCACCGCTGACCGGTACCAGGACGGTGTCCAGCTCGGCCGGGGCGTCCTCGGCGATCTCCAGGCCGACCGTGCCCTGGCCCGCGATGACGAACGGGTCGTCGTACGGGGGCACCCAGACGTAGCCGTGCTTCTCCGCCAGCTCGCCCGGCAGGGTGTCCCGCTCCGCGGGGGACACCAGTACCACCTCGGCGCCGAAGCCCCGGGTGGCGTCCACCTTCACCGCAGGCGAGGTGTCCGGCATCACGATCACGGCCTTGATGCCGAGGATCCGGGCCGCGTACGCCACCGCCTGCGCGTGGTTGCCGCTCGACTGGGCGACCACGCCGCGGGCCCGCTCGGCCTCGCCGAGCGCGGCCAGCCGGTTGAAGGCGCCGCGGGTCTTGAAGGCCCCGGTCGGCTGGAGGTTCTCGGGCTTGAGCCAGAGCCGCCGCTCCCCCTCGGCCGCCCAGGGGGCGGGAACCAGCGGGGTGCGCACGGCGACCCCCGCGATCCGCTGCCGAGCAGCGCGCAGCTCCTCCAGACCGACCAGTGCCATGCGTCACTCTCCTACAGGAGGAAGTTCACTCACCCGGTTCTCCCACTTCGTGGAGAGTACGACGGTGGTGCGGGTCCGGGCCACGCCTTTCGTGCCCGAGATCCGCTTCACCACCGACTCCAGGCCGGCCACGTCGGCCACCCGGACCTTGAGCATGTAGGAGTCGTCACCCGCGATGAACCAGCAGTCCTCGACCTCGTTGAGGTCCTTCAGCCGGAACGCGACGTCCTCGTGGTCCGCGGCGTCCGTGAGCTGGAGGCCGATCAGGGCCGTGACGCCGAAGCCGAGCGAGGCCGGGTTGACCGTCGCCCGGTAGCCGGTGATCACCCCGGCCTGTTCCAGGCGGTTGATCCGGTCCGTGACGCTCGGGCCGGAGAGTCCGACCAGCCGGCCCAGCTCGGCGTAGGACGCACGGCCGTTCTCCCGGAGCGCCTGGATGAGCTGTCTGTCCACCGTGTCCATATACCGTCCGCGTCCTTCCGAACCTCTCCAGACCCACAGATCATTATCCGGATTCAAAGGCGCCGTGCGCCGAAAGACCCGGATATCGCAGAGAAGATACTCTCCCGCCCTCGGTCTCCTTACTCCCCCTCAGCAGTTGCGGTGCCACCGGTGTCGCTCCGGCGGGCCGCAGCCCCCAACTCCCCTTCCCAGCGCAGGTACAGGGAATGCGGCACGCCGACGGCGTCCAGCACCCTTCCGGCCACGAAATCCACGAGTTCGCGCACGGTGGAGCCGCCGGCGTAGAAACCGGGCGAGGCGGGGAGCACGACGGCGCCCTGCGCGTCGAGTTCCACCAAGTGCTTCAACGTCACCCCGTTGAGTGGTGTCTCGCGCACGCAGACGACGAGCGGACGGCGCTCCTTGAGGGTGACGCTGGCGACCCGCTGCAACAGGTCCTTGCTCAGCCCGAGCGCGATCCCGGCCACCGCGCCGGTGGTCGCGGGCACCACCAGCATGCCCTTGGCGGGGTACGAGCCGCTGGACGGGCCGGCCGCGAAGTCCCCGGCGGGCCAGTAGCGGACGTCCTCCAGGCCGCTCTCGTCGACGGCCAGCCAGGCGGCCAGGTCGGTGCGCCAGTGGGCGTCCCGGAAGGAGATGCCGGTCTCGTCCAGGATGGTGAGCCGGGCGGCCCGGCTCACGACGAGGTCCACCGCCTCCCCGGCGGCCAGCAGACCCCGGATCACCGAGGCCGCGTACGGCGTCCCCGACGCTCCCGAGACCCCGACCACCCACGGCTGACGCTTCGCAGTTCCCATGGGGCATTTCTATCCGGCTTCCCCCGGCAGGGCCGCATCCGCGGTCCCCCTGGAAGGATGGGGGCATGGCAGCGACCCTCGTCGACCTCACCCATCAGGTGACCACCGCGATGCCGGTCTACCCCGGCGATCCGGCCGTCCTGCTGGAGCCCGCGCTCACCACCGCCACCGCCGGGGTGAACGTGCTGGCCCTGCACCTCGGCTCGCAGTCCGGGACGCACGTGGACGCGCCTTACCACGTGGACGTGACCTGGCCGACCCTGGACGGGCTGCCGCTGGAGCGGTTCACCGGCCCGGCCGTCCTCGCCGACCTGCGCGGGCTGGAGCCCCGGACGGCCGTCACCCCCGAGCAGTTGGCGCCCGCGCTGGAGCGGGCCGCGGACTCCGGCGAGGGCACCGTGCTGCTGCTGGCCACCGGCTGGGCCCGGCACTGGGGCACCGACACCTACCTCGCCCACCCCAGCCTGACCCCGGAGGCCGCGGAGGCGATCGTCGCCGCCGGGGTGCGCACCGTCGGGGTGGACGCGCTGAGCGTGGATCCGACCCCCGACCCGGGCCCGGGCGACCCGGCGGTGGCCGCGCTGCTCGCCGATCTCGCCGACGAGCACGACGCACCCGGAGGAGGGCCCGCCGAGGAGCCGTCGCTCGCCGCGCACCGGGTGCTGCTGGGGGCGCCCGGCGGCGGGGTGATCGCCGAGAACCTGACCGACCTGCGGGCACTGCTGGAGGCGCAGCAGGCCGGCCGCCCGGTGGAGGTCTCGCTGTTCCCGCTGCGGCTGGTCGCGGCGGACGGCGCCCCGGTACGGGCGGTGGCCCGGCTGGGCTGACCCCGCGCCGGCCGAGGCGCCCGTCCACCCGCCGGATCGCCCCCGCCCGTACGGGACTTGGTCTAGACCATCCCCCGGTGGCGCCACTAGGCTGTCCGGCCATGGCAGAGATCATCGGAGTGATCGAGCGACTCTGGCGCTACCCCGTGAAATCCACCGGCGGCGAGCGGCTCGACTCCGTCGAGGTGGACGAGCGCGGCCTCGCCGGCGACCGCCTCTACGCCGTCCGCGACGCGGCCGGGAAGCTCGGCTCCGGCAAGAACACCCGCCGCTTCCGGCGGATGGACGGCCTGCTCCGCCTCTCCGCCCGGCTCGGCCACCGGATCGACGGCCCCGAACTGTTCGACCCGCTCGGCCGCCCGGTCGACCGGCCGACCGCCTTCCTGCGCGCCTACCTCCAGCGCGAGGACGTCGAACTCGCCCGCGAGGACGCCGTTTCGCACTTCGACCGGCTGCCGGTCAGCGTGCTCACCACCGCCACCCTGGACTGGATCCGCGAGGCCGTCCCGTTCGCCGCCGTCGACGAACGCCGCTTCCGCCCCAACGTCGTGCTGCGCACCCCGCCCGGCACCCCGCCCTTCGTCGAGGACGACTGGTTCGGCCGCCAGGCCCGCGGCGAGGCCCCCGGCAGCGCCCGGCTCGCCTTCGTCACCTCCAGCGAGCGCTGCACGATGACCGGTGCCCCGCAGCCCGGACTGCCGCACGCACCCGAGATCCTCAAGGCCGTCGTGCACGCCCACGACGGCCGCCTCGACGCCCTCGCCGA
This sequence comes from Streptomyces sp. 1114.5, assembly GCF_003635085.1. NCBI lineage: Bacteria > Bacillati > Actinomycetota > Actinomycetes > Kitasatosporales > Streptomycetaceae > Streptomyces > Streptomyces sp. 1114.5. Next base: position 1,899,568 of record NZ_RBXE01000001.1, on the reverse strand, counting down.
GGTCGCCGCCCCGGGCCGCCTGCGCGTCGGCGACCGCATCGTGCTCGACTGACAACTCGCCAACTCCTCTACCGGGACCCGCCGATCGGGCCGCAAGAGGTGTCCGGTCAGCGCCGGCTGGGGCCCCTTCCTCGACTACCTCGACGGCCGCGCCTTCAGCTACGCCTTCCTCGACTACCGCGGCTACGGCCGGCGCAAGGACGTCACCGGCGACTACACGCTCGCCGAGATCGCCACCGACGCCCTCGCCCTCGCCGACCAACTCGGCTGGGAGCGCTTCTCGGTGGTCGGCCACTCGATGGGCGGCAAGGCGGCCCAGCAGGTCCTCGCCGAGGCGCCGCTGCGGGTGCGCAAGCTGATCGGCCTGGCCCCGGTGCCGGCCGGCGCCTACCCGCTGGACGAGGCCGGCGAGGCGCTGTTCCACGGCGCCTCAGAGGACCGGGAGAAGCGCCTGGCGATCCTCGACCTGGTCACCGGGCAGCGGGCCGGCCGGGTCTGGCTCGACCGCATGGTCGACCAGTCGCTGCAGCTCTCCACCCGCGAGGCCTTCGCCGGCTACGTCCGCGACTGGACCACCGCCGACCTGGAACGCCGGATCAGCGGAAACCCCGTCCCGGTCAAGGTGATCGTCGGCGAACACGACCTCGCCCTCACCGCCGACGTCATGCGCGCCACCTTCCTCACCCACTACCCCAACGCCGTGCTGGAGGAGCTCAGCGGCACCGGCCACTACCCGATGTACGAGACCCCGGTCGCCCTGGCCGCGTCCCTGGAGGCCTTCCTCCACAACTGACGCGAAGCAGGACCCGGACTCCCGCCGGTCCGACGACCGCGAGTGAGCTCGGACGAACAGCGGCCTCGTGGGAATCAGATTCCGAGCCCACGAAGGAGCAGGTCCACCAGCGCGAAGAAGAACAGCGAAATGCCGACGAAGCTGTTCGTCTGGAAGAACGCGCGGTTGAGCTTCGACAGGTCGTTCGGCTTCACGATGGTGTGCTCGTACACGAACGCGCCCGCGACGACCGCGAGGCCGATCCAGAACGCCACACCGGCGTCGGTGAGCACCGCGAACCAGCCCAGCAGAAGCGTCGTGAGGACGTGGCACACCCGCGCGCCCCGGATCGCCGCCGGCACGCCGAAGCGGGCCGGCGGCGAGCCGACACCGTTCTCGCGGTCGGACTCGACGTCCTGGCAGGCGTAGATGAGGTCGAAGCCGCCGATCCAGATGCCGACCGCGCCGCCGAGGACGGCGGCGTCCCAGGACCAGGTGCCGGTCACCGCGAGCCAGGCGCCGACCGGGCCCATCGCCTGGGCCAGGCCGAGGATCGCCTGCGGGAAGTCGGTGAACCGCTTGCCGTACGGGTAGACGACCATCGGCACGACGGCCACCGGCGCGAGCGCCAGGCAGAGCGGGTTGAGCAGCGCGGCCGCGCCGAGGAAGACCACCAGGGCGACGGCGGAGCCGACGTACGCGGTCTTCAACGAGACGGCGCCGGTGACGAGTTCGCGCGAGGCGGTGCGCGGGTTGCGGGCGTCGATCTCGCGGTCGATGATCCGGTTCGCCGCCATGGCGAAGGTGCGCAGGCCGACCATGCACACCGTGACGATGAACAACTCGCCCCAGTGCACCCGCTTGTCGGCGAGGAACATGGCCGTCAGCGCGGCGATGTACGCGAAGGGCAGGGCGAAGACCGAGTGCTCGATCATCACCAGGCGCAGGAAGGCCTTCGTGCGCCCGGGGGTCTCAACTGCGGCCGTGCTCATCACAGTCCGTATTCCTTCCAGCGCCGGGAGACCAGCGCAGCCGTCGCCGGGTCGGAGGACACCATCTCCGGCCAGCCGCCGTCCCGGGTGTAGCCCTCCTCGGGGAGTTTCCGGGTGGCGTCGATGCCGGCCTTGCCTCCCCAGAACTGCTGGTACGAGGCGTGGTCCAGGTGGTCCACCGGGCCCTCGACCACGGTGAGGTCCCGGCTGTAGTCGACGTTGCCGAAGGCCCGCCAGGCGACTTCCTGGTAGTCGTGCACGTCGCAGTCGGCGTCCACCACGATGATCAGCTTGGTGAGCGACATCATGTGGGCACCCCAGATGGCGTGCATCGTCTTCTGGGCGTGCTTGGGGTACTTCTTGTCGATCGAGACGATCACGCAGTTGTGGAAGCCGCCGGCCTCGGGCAGGTCGTAGTCGACGATGTCCGGGATGATGATCTTCAGCAGCGGCAGGAAGAAGCGCTCGGTGAACTTGCCCAGCGGGCCGTCCTCCGTCGGCGGGCGGCCGACCACGATGGACTGCAGGATCGGACGGCGGCGCATCGTCACGCAGTCGATCGTCAGCGCCGGGAAGGGCTCCTGCGGGGTGTAGAAGCCGGTGTGGTCGCCGAACGGGCCCTCGGGCAGCATCTCGCCGGGCTCCAGCCAGCCCTCCAGGACCACCTCGGCGTCGGCCGGGACCTGCAGCGGCACGGTCTTGCAGTCGACCATCCGCACCCGCTCCCCGGCGACGAAGCCGGCGAAGAGGTACTCGTCGATGTCCCCGGGCAGCGGCGCGGTGGCCGCGTAGGTGACGGCCGGCGGGCAGCCGAAGGCGATCGCGACCGGGAGGCGTTCGCCGCGCTTGGCCGCCACCGCGTAGTGGTTGCGGCTGTCCTTGTGGATCTGCCAGTGCATGCCGATGGTGCGGCGGTCGTGCCGCTGGAGCCGGTAGAGACCCAGGTTGCGGATGCCGGTGTCCGGGTCCTTGGTGTGGGTGAGGCCCAGGTTGAAGAAGGAGCCGCCGTCCAGCGGCCAGGTGAAGAGGGCGGGCAGCTCGTCCAGGTTGACGTCCTCGCCGGTGAGCACGACCTCCTGGACCGGCGCGTCGCCGGACTTCACGTGCCTGGGCGGGACGTGCGCCATCGAGGCGAGCTTGCCGAAGGCGTCGCGGAAACCGGTGAAGCCCTGCGGCAGTTCGGGCTTGAGCAGGCCGGCGATCTTCTCGGCGATGTCGTCCGGGCCCTTGAGGCCGAGCGCCTTGGCCAGGCGCCGCTCGGTGCCGAAGACGTTCATCGCGAGCGGCATCGACGAGCCCTTGACGTTCTCGAAGAGCAGCGCGGGGCCCTTGGCCTTCTGCACCCGGTCGACGATCTCGCCGATCTCCAGGTGGGGGTCGACCTCCGCCTTGATGCGCTTGAGGTCGCCTTCACGGTCGAGGGCCCGGAGAAACGAGCGGAGATCGTCGTATGCCATGCCTGTCAGTATCCGCCACCCGATAGCCTGGCTTGCGTCAAGGGCCCCGGGAAGGCGCCCGCCACCGCCGCCCGTTGGGGGGAGATCGCAGCCATGTTGCGGATTCTGCTGACCGTCGTCCTTCCGCTCGCGCTCTGGGTCTGGGCGTTCGTCGACTGCCTGACCACCCCCGAGGACGAGGTGCGGCACCTGCCGAAGGTGGTCTGGGTGCTGATCGTGCTGCTCTTCCCGCCGCTGGGCCCGATCGCCTGGCTGATCGCGGGCAAGCAGCGCGGCTTCCTGCGGACCGCCGCCGATGGGCACCCGGGGCAGCCGGCCGCCGACGGCCGCGCGGGCCGAACCGGCCACCCGTCCGCGCGCGGCGGGCGCCCGCTCGCGCCGGACGACGACCCTGAATTCCTCGCCTCGTTGAAGAAGGGCAACAACGAGCACGAGGACATGCTCAAGCAGTGGGAGGCCGATCTGCGCCGCCGGGAGCAGGAGCTGCGGGACCGGGACGAGCCCGAGGACGGCAGGAAGAGCTGATCACGACGGTTCGCGCCCTCCCTCCAACAGCCCACCCGGGCGGCCCCGGGTGGGCTGCGGCGTTTTTGGCGCTTCCCTACGACTGAACGCCCGCTCACCCACATGGCCTCGACCGGGACCCTTGACCCGGGCGGGACGAAGGCGGCCCCCGGGACGACCGGCCCGTACGGCCGCGGGATGGCCCTGACCTGCGCTTTTCTTCACACGCAGATCATCTGACTGTCACCTTTGCGACAACCCCCCGTATTCGAACGAACACGGAGCGCTCCCGCTCCGGTGCGCCCTCTTCTGTGCAGCCCTGACAGCTAAACGAACCCGACCTTGTACGGAATCGACGCCGAAACCAGCGCACGGCCCCTCGTACAGTCATAAGTGAAGAAAGTGATTCGCGGCCGGGGGCACAGCAGACGTTGGCTGTCGGACAGTTCCCTCACCCTTGGAGTGGTTCGAGATGACGGTTGTGCATGAGGCGCCGGTCGACGGCGAGGTCCCCGAGGTCCCGGCCGACGCCCGCGGGCGGGTCGCCGAGCTGCACGAGCTGCGCGAGCAGGTCCTCCGCGGCCCCAGCGACAAGGCGACCGAGGCCCAGCACGCCAAGGGCAAGCTGACCGCCCGCGAGCGCATCGAGCTGCTGCTGGACGAGGGCTCCTTCCGCGAGGTCGAGCCGCTGCGCCGGCACCGCGCCCAGGGCTTCGGCCTGGAGGCCAAGAAGCCGCACACCGACGGCGTCGTCGTCGGCTGGGGCACCGTCCACGGCCGCACCGTCTTCACCTACGCGCACGACTTCCGGATCTTCGGCGGCGCCCTGGGCGAGGCCCACGCGCAGAAGATCCACAAGATCATGGACATGGCCATCGCGGCCGGTGCGCCGCTGGTCTCGCTGAACGACGGCGCCGGCGCCCGCATCCAGGAGGGCGTCACCGCCCTCGCCGGCTACGGCGGCATCTTCCAGCGCAACACCAAGGCCTCCGGCGTCATCCCGCAGATCTCGGTGATGCTCGGCCCGTGCGCCGGCGGCGCCGCGTACTCCCCCGCGCTGACCGACTTCGTCTTCATGGTCCGCGAGACCTCGCAGATGTTCATCACCGGCCCGGACGTGGTCCAGGCCGTGACCGGCGAGAAGATCACCCAGAACGGCCTCGGCGGCGCCGACGTGCACGCCGGCGTCTCCGGTGTCGCCCACTTCATCTACGACGACGAGCAGTCCTGCATCGAGGAGGTCCGCTACCTCCTGTCGCTGCTGCCGCAGAACAACCGCGAGATGCCGCCGTCCGTCGTCACCGAGGACCCGGTCGAGCGCCGCAACGACAGCCTGCTGGACCTGGTGCCCGCCGACGGCAACCGCCCGTACGACATGCGCAAGGTGATCGAGGAGATCGTCGACCACGGCGAGTACCTGGAGGTCCACGAGCGCTGGGCCACCAACGTGCTCTGCGTGCTCGCCCGCGTCGACGGCCACGTCACCGGCATCATCGCCAACCAGCCGCAGTCGCTGGCCGGCGTGCTGGACATCAACGCCAGCGAGAAGGCCGCGCGCTTCGTCCAGATGTGCGATGCCTTCAACATCCCGCTGCTCACCCTGCTGGACGTCCCCGGCTTCCTGCCCGGCGTCGACCAGGAGCACGGCGGCATCATCCGCCACGGCGCCAAGCTGCTGTACGCGTACTGCAACGCCACCGTGCCGCGCATCTCGCTGATCCTGCGCAAGGCCTACGGCGGCGCCTACATCGTGATGGACTCCCGCTCCATCGGCGCCGACCTGTCCTACGCCTGGCCGACCAACGAGATCGCCGTGATGGGTGCCGAGGGCGCCGCCAACGTCATCTTCCGGCGCGAGATCAACGCCGCCGAGGACCCGGACGCGATGCGCGCCCAGAAGATCAAGGAATACAAGAACGAGCTGATGCACCCGTACTACGCGGCCGAGCGCGGCCTCGTGGACGACGTCATCGACCCGGCCGAGACCCGCCAGGTGATCGCTTCCGCCCTGGCCATGCTCCGCACGAAGCACGCCGACCTGCCCAGCCGCAAGCACGGCAACCCGCCGATGTAGCAGCGCGGTCCACCGCAGCACGCCGCACCGGCCACCACCTCACACCACAGCCACCGGGGGAGAAACCAGGACATGACCGCTTCCGCCGAACCCCTCGTCCGCATCGTCCGCGGCAGCCTCAGCGACGAGGAACTCGCCGCCCTGACCGCCGTCCTGATGGCGCGCGCCGCCGCCGCGCAGCAGGCCGCCGCCACCGCCCCGGTCGAGCCGATCGCCACCTGGCACCGCCTGGAGCGCCGCCCGGCCTACTTCTCGCCGGTCAGCTGGCAGCAGGCCGCCTGAGACACGCTCTGACGCACCGCGGCGTCCGTCGACGGCCGGTCACCCCGCCCGGGTGACCGGCCGTCGGGCGTACCCGGCCCCGGGCGGCTCGGTAGGATGCCTACTGGACGGTATGCCTCCGCCGCCCCGTCGGCCCCCATAGGATCGGCCGCTGCCGAGGTACCAGAACTTCCCAGGGAGGCTGCGATGGCCAGGCAGGCCCGCGCGCTGGCGACCCGCCAGACGGTGCTGCTCGCGGCGGCCGAGGTCTTCGACGAGCGCGGCTACGCCGCCGCCACGATGTCCGAGATCCTGGACCGCGCCGGCGTCACCAAGGGCGCGCTGTACTTCCACTTCCGCTCCAAGGAGGAGCTGGCGCTCGCCGTCATCGAGGGGCAGGGCGCCTGGATCGCCGGCTGGGAGCCGGCCTCGGACAGCTCGGTACAGAACCTGATCGACCTCGGGTACGCCTTCGCCCGCGCGCTGCAGTCCGATCCGCTGGTGCGCGGCAGCATCCGGCTGACGATCGAACACGGCAGCTTCACCCAGCCGCAGATCGCGGCCTACCAGGGCTGGATGGACCTGGTCCGGGCGCTGCTGGAGCAGGCCCGGGACGCCGGGGACCTCCACCCGGGCATCGACCTGGTCGCCGCCTCCGGGGTGATCACCGGGGCCGTCACCGGGATCCAGCTGAGCTCCCAAGTGCTGGCCGACCGGCAGGACCTGATCCAGCGGATGGCCGACCTGTGGACGCTGCTGCTGCCCGGCCTGGTCCAGCCGCACGCGCTCGCCCGGCTGAGCGTGGCCGAGCGCACCCCCTCCTGAGGCCCGCACCCGTGGCGTTCCGACGTACGGCGGGGTCGTTCAGAGCCGGTAGCCGGCCCGGCGGTCCGCGGCCACCAGGGCCGGCAGCGCGGCCGTCCAGACCCGCCGCACCGCCTCCGGCCGGGGCCGGTCGCCCTCCTCGCCCGCCAGCAGCACCTGCCCCGCCGCCACCGAGGTGAGCAGCTCGGCGGCGGCCCGCCGGTCCACCCCGGGGTGCAGCTCGCCGGCCTCGGCCGCGCGGTCCAGCAGCCGCTGGACGACGGCGGTGAGGCTGCGCCAGGTGGCGTCGGGCCCGGGCGGGGCGCCCGGGGTGTCCTCCCGGCTCGGCCCCCGGCGGCCGAGCCGGACGCCGGCCCGCACCACCACGTCCTCGCGCAGCATCCGGGCCAGCTCGTGCGAGAGGTCGATCAGTCCCTGGAGGGCCGGGCCGTCGGCGCGCAGGGCGCGCAGCGCGGCCGAGCCGATCTCCCGTCCGGCGGCGCGGCGCACGCCGTCGGCGAGGGCCTGCTTGGACACGAAGTGGAAGTAGAGGGCGCCCTTGCTGACCCCGGCCCGCCGGCTGATGTCGACCAGGCTGGCGGCTTCGAAGCCCACCCGTGCGAAGGTCTCCGCCGCGGCGAGCAGCACGGCCTGCCGGGTCCGCCCAGCCCGTTCCTGCTTGACCACTGGCCCCCCTCCGGACCGAACCGGATTCCACCCGGGCGTGATCCCCGCCCCGCCCGGCTGCTGTCGGCGCGCGCCCCCGGCCAGGAGCGGCGCTCGCATGCGGACGGCACCGGCCGAAACCGCATGGTTGGTATCTAATCTAGCGCCTGTTTCGTCCCCGCCGTCCAGCGGGGACGGTCCCCCGCCCAAGGTCTGCGGCTGCCCTGCGGGGCATCGCCGCAGCCCACAACGGGGTAGCGTGATCGCGCGGGCCGTGCGGCCGGGGCACCCCAGTCGCAGGACAGAAACCGGGTGGTATGTATGTTTTGCTCGGGCGTCCATGGCGGCCGCTCGACCGACACCCTGGGAGCGGGGGCCAGTCATGCCATCGATCGTAGAGCCGGACCCGCACGGCCCGTACGCCCACCCCGGCCCCGGGCCGGGCACCGGCACCGGCACCGGCACCGGCTACGACTTCCACGACCGGACCGTCTCCCGGCACCTGGTGCACCGCGCCTCGGTCTCCGAGGTCTTCCTCACCGGCTGGCAGGCCACCGGCCCGTACGACTTCCTGCTCGGCGCCCAGTGGCCCCGGCTGCACGGCTTCTACCGGCTTCCCGGCGACCGCTACCACGACCCGGTGCTGATGGCCGAGACCGTCCGGCAGGCCGGGCTGCTGATCGGCCACGCCGGGTTCGGGGTGCCGCGCGGCCACCACTTCGTCATGGAGGACCTCTCCTACGCGCTCGCCGGCCCCGGCCTGCCCGGCCTGGCCGTCGGCACGGAACCGGCCTCGCTGATGCTCGCCGTCGGCTGCGAGGACGTCCGGATGCGGCACGGCCGGCTGGTCTCGCTGCGGGTGCACGCCGACATCACCCGGGACGGCCGGCCGATCGGCCGCGGCTCGGGCCAGCTGCGGGTGCTCTCCCCCGCCTCGTACGACCGGCTGCGCGGGGCCGGCCGGCACACCGTCACCCCGCTGCTCCCGCCCGCCCCCACCGCGCCCGAGCTCGTCGGCCGGGCGCAGCCCGCGGACGTGGTGCTCAGCCCGACCCTGCGGCCGGACACCTGGGTGCTGCGCGCCGACGCCGCGCACCCGGTGCTGTTCGACCACGCGCTGGACCACGTGCCCGGGATGCTGGTGCTGGAGGCCGCCAGGCAAGCCGCCCAGCGGCTGCGCCACCCCGAGCCGGTCGTCCCGGTCGAGCTGGTCACCGCCTTCGACCACTACATAGAGCTGGACCGCCCCTGCTTCGTCCGGGCCGTCCCCGAACCGGCCGCGGACGGCCGCCGGCTGCCCGTCCGGGTCCAGCTGCTCCAGGACGGGCGGACGGCGGCCGAGTGCCGGCTGCTCACCGAACCGCTGGGCGGCCCGGTGGACGGGCCCGCCGAGGGCCCCGCGGTACCGGCCCGGCGGGACGCCCTCGACGGCCGCCCCGCCGCGCCGGGCCTCGCCGGCAGCCGGCTGCCGCTGGCGAGCTGAGGCGTTCCGACAGGTGCCCCGTCAGGCGGCCACCAGCGCCGAGGCGGGCCGCCGCCCGGCGTGCATCACGCTGAGGTTGGCCGCCAGCCTGACCGGGTCCTGGGCGAGCCAGAGCCGCAGCGCGGCCCCCAGGGCGGCGCTGGCCGACTCGATCCGGACGTCGGTGATCTGCGCGATCCGGGCCGCGCCGGGCACCAGCAGGTCGGCCAGCGGGTTCGGCAGCCAGACCGTCAGGGCGCACGGCGCGGGCATCGCGAGCGCCCCCAGCAGTCGGTAGGCGTCCCCCGGCGCGCTGAGCGTGGGAATGATGTCCAGCAGAGCGTCGGCCACCACCTCGGAGACGTCGCTCCGGTGTCCCTGGGCGAGCCGGCGGAGCAGCATGCGCTCGGCGGCGGTGATTCGGACGGTCAGCATGACCTCGTCGCACTCCATTGCGCGATTTCCTCCTCGTTCCTCCCCGTACCGGCACGGACGGCCGGCACGAACTACCCCTGTCGCACCGCGGCCCGGCTACCTCTCGCGGAAAGCCGGGCCGGTGGGTGTTTGCGCCCCGGTCAGATCCCCGCGTACGAGTGCTTGCCGGTGACGAAGATGTTCACGCCGTAGTAGTTGAAGAGCCAGCAGGCGAAGGCCGCCAGCGCCAGGTAGGCGGCCTTGCGGCCCTTCCAGCCGGCCGTCGCGCGGGCGTGCAGGTAGCAGGCGTAGGCGACCCAGGTGATGAACGACCAGGTCTCCTTCGGGTCCCACTCCCAGTACTTGCCCCAGGCGGCCTCGGCCCAGATCGAGCCCGCGATGATGGTGAAGGTCCAGAGCGGGAAGACCAGGGCGTTGATCCGGTAGGACAGCTTGTCGAAGGTGGCCGTGGCGGGCAGCCGACGCCAGATCGAGGCCGAGGTGCCCAGCGGGCCGGTGGTCAGGCCGGCCGCCATCCGCTTGTCGAAGGAGTCCTTGCCCAGGTACAGCAGCGTGGCGATGAACGCCGCGTAGAAGGAGCCGCCGCAGAAGATCGCGGTGGAGACGTGGATCGCCAGCCAGTACGAGTGCAGTGCCGGGACGAGCTGCTCGGAGTCGGTGTACAGCACCTGGGTGGCGATGCCGAGGGTCAGCAGCACCGCGAGGACGACCGGCAGGCCGAGCCAGCGGACGTTCTTCCGCGCGGCCAGCAGGACCAGGTACGCCGCCGTCATGGCGAAGGCGAAGGCGCAGGAGAACTCGTACATGTTGCCCCACGGCCAGCGGGACACCGACAGGCCGCGGGCGACGATGCCGCCGCCGTGCAGCAGCGCCGCCAGGACGGTGAGCGACACGGCGATCCGGCCGGCCAGGTCGGCCTTCTCGCTGGTGCCGGCCGCGCCCGGGCCGTCCTCCTCCTCGGCGCCGCGCCCGCTGGTGACCACCGTCGCGCCCTCGCCCGCGATCGCGGTGCGGGTGAGCGTGGTGGTGCCGCCGCCGGCGCCCGCCACGGTGACGGTGACCGTCTTCCCGGTCTTCTTCCCGGCCGTGGCGACGGTCTCGGCCAGGCTGCCGGACTGCTCCTTCGAGCGGACGGCGACGGCGCCCTTGCTGCCGAAGGTCCACTCGATCATGTGGGCGAACATGGCGAGCGTGTAGACCGCCATCGCCGAATAGATCAGCTTGTTGGAGAGGTCGGCCAGCTGTGGGTCGACCGCCGAGGCGAGGTGCACCGTCTACTCCTTGGAGTTCTGGTCGGCAGGGACTGCGGGGTCCGAGGCCTCGGCCTCGGGGTCGTCGGGTACGGCGTCGGGCGCGGCGGCGTCCGCGGAGGCGGAGGCGGAGGCGTCCGCATCCGCGTCGTCCGCGTCCTCCTCGTCCTCGGAGGCGGGGGCGTCGTCCTGGAGGTCCACCGCGAGTTCGGCCAGCTCCTCGGCGATCTTCGCCGACTCGCTGCGGGCCAGGCCCGCCAGCTCCACCTGGGTGCCGCCGCCGGGCAGGGCGACCGCCCGCACCCAGATCCGGCGGCGCTGGATGAACAGCGAGCCGATCAGGCCGAGGATCGCCAGGACGGCGCCGGTCAGGGCGATCGCGTTGCCGGGGCGGTGCGAGACGTTGAAGCTGGCCCACTGCTTGTAGCCCTCGAAGGTGACGGAGCCGTAGCCGTCGGGGAGGTTCCAGCCCTGACCGGGCTTGAGCCGGGCCTTGGCCGGCTGGCCGTCCTGGGTCAGCTGGGTGAGCTTGCGGGTGTTGAGCTGGTAGACGTTCTGCGGCAGGCCGGAGTCGGTGCCGAGGTCGCCCGAGAAGGCGTTCAGCACCAGCTCGGGGGCGGCGTCGCCGGGGAACAGCGAGACCGGGCCGGTGCCCTCGAAGCTCAGCGGCGCGGTCGGCAGGAAGAAGCCGGAGAAGCCCATCTGGGTCTTGTTGCCGTCCGGGCCCGGACCGTAGTCGGAGACCTTCACGACGCCGGTGGAGGTCAGGTTGCCGTCCTGCGGCAGGAAGGGGACGGCGCCCTGGTAGACGACGTCGCCCTTGCCGTTGCGGACGGTGACGACCGGGGCGTAGCCGTGGCCGATCAGGAAGACCTTGCTGCCGCCGATCTCCAGCGGGTGGTTGACCTCGATCGTCGACTTCTTCAGCTTCGACGCGTCGCTGCCCGCGTAGTACTCGACGTTCGCGGTGAACTGCCGGGCGGCGCCGATCTGGTCGCCGTTGGTCTGGAACTTCGAGGTGAAGCCGTCCAGCTTCAGGTAGAACGGGTCGAGGTCCTGGCTGCCGTAGAACCGGGTGCCGTTGAAGTCGTCGAGCTGGGTGATGGTGTTCGAGTAGCCCTCGCCCTCGACCATCAGTTTGCCGCCGGTGCCCGACGCCAGGCTGGCCCAGGCGAACCCGCCGAGCAGGGCGAACAGCGACAGGTGGAAGAGCAGGTTGCCGACCTCGCGCAGGTAGCCCTTCTCGGCGGCCACCGCGCCGCCGGACAGGTCGGCGCGGAAGCCGCGCTTGCGCAGCAGCCGGTGCGCGGCGGCGTTCACCACCGCGGGGTCCGCCCCGGTGCGCCAGGCCGCGTGGACCGGCATCCGGGTCAGGTTGCGCGGCGCGGCCGGCGGCTGGGCGCGCAGCACGCCGACGAACTGCCAGGTGCGCGGGACGATGCAGCCGGCCAGCGAGACGAACAGCAGGATGTAGATCGCGGAGAACCAGATCGAGCTGTAGACGTCGAACAGCTGGAGCTTCTCGTAGATCGGCGCGACCGTGGTGTGCTGCGCCTTCCAGGCCTCGACCTTCAGCTGGCCCTGGCCGTTCTGGTACTGCGGGATCAGCGAGCCGGGGATGGCGGCCAGCGAGAGCAGGAAGAGCAGGATCAGGGCGACCCGCATGGAGGTCAGCTGGCGCCACATCCAGCGCGCCCAGCCGAACGCCCCGATGCCGGTCGGGCCGTCGGACTCGACCGGTGCGGTGCTGAGCCGCTCGGCGGCGCTGTCGTCCGGCGCCGGCGGCTGCTCGGTCTCGGTCGTGGTGTTGCTCACGGTCAGATTCCGATCCGGAAGTCGGCGGTCCAGGACTGCAGCTGGCTCATCATGGAGTCCCAGACCCCGGTGACGAGCAGCAGACCGACCGCGACGAGCATGCCGCCGCCGATCCGCATCACGAGCGGGTAGTGCTGCTTGACCCACCCGAAGGCGCCCAGCGCCCGGCGGAAGGCCACCGCGGCCAGGATGAACGGTACGCCGAGGCCCAGGCAGTAGAAGGTCGTCAGCAGCGCGCCGCGCTGGGCGTCGGCCTGGTTGAGCGCCAGGTTCTGCACGGCGGTCAGGGTGGGTCCCATGCAGGGCGTCCAGCCGACGCCGAAGACCACCCCGAGCATCGGGGCGCCCAGCAGGCCGACGGCCGGGCGGCGGTGCGAGCGGACCTCGCGCATGCTCAGCCCGGGCACCAGGCCCATGAAGGCCAGGCCCATCAGGACGGTGAGCGAGCCCAGCACGAGGTTGATGGTCCGCTTGTAGTCCTGCAGCTCCTGGCCGAAGTAGCCGAACAGGGCGCCGGTGGAGACGAACACCGCGGTGAAGCCGAGGATGAACAGCACCACGCCGAGCAGCATCCGGCCGCGCCGGGTGCCGCGGGCGTCCGCGAGGTCGGCGGCGGAGAACCCGGTCACGTACGAGAGGTAGCCGGGGACCAGCGGCAGCACGCAGGGCGAGAAGAACGACGCCAGCCCCGCCAGCAGCGCGACCGGGGCGGCGACCAGCAGGGCGCCGCTCTGCACGGTCGAGGTGGTGTCGGCCAGGTGGAGCGCGGCCGGCTGCAGGGGCGGCAGGCTCACTGCTTCTGCTCCGCGACCACCGGCTGCAGGATCGACTCCAGCGCGTCCTCGGTGGTGCCGCCGACGGCGCGGGCCGCCAGCTTGCCGTCGCGGTCGACGATCAGCGTGGTCGGGATGGACTGCGGGTTGAGGCTGCCCTTGGGGAACTTGAGCAGCTGGGTGCCGGCCGGGTCGAAGATGCTGGGGTAGGTGACGCCCTGCTCCTGCTCGAATCGGACGGCGTTGCCCTTCTCGGTGTCCCGGGTGTTGATGCCGAGGAACTGGACGCCCTGGTCCTTGTACTTCTCCGAGACGGCCTGCAGGCTCTTCGCCTCGGCCCGGCACGGCCCGCACCAGGAGCCCCAGACGTTCAGCACCACGACCTTGCCCCGGTAGTCGGAGAGCTTGGCCGGGGCGCCCTCCAGGGTCTCCCCGGTGATGTCCGGGGCGTCCCCGCGCCGGCCGGCGTCCGCCTTCGACAGGTTGGTGCCCTTGACCGTGACGAAGCCGACCTGGCCCTCGCCGCTGCCCGACGAGCCCGCGGAGGAGCATCCGGCGAGGGCGAGCGCAGCGGCGGCGGCGGTGGCGGCAGCGGCTGCGGCGACACGGGGACGGGGGCGCGTCATGGCAGACATGTGAAAAGTTTCGCATGGAGTTCCGGGCAGGTTCGGGGGGGTCCTGCCTTGCGCGTCGCACCGCCTCTGACCTGCGACGAAATCGGGTCACCCGGCGCCCGCCGGGTGACCCGAAGTCATACTTACCTACCGCTTATGCGCCGTACGCGCGGGCGTGTGACGCCGCTCGCACGCCCCGTTCGAGGGGCTAGGCGCCGAAGCTCTTGCCCACCGGCTTGTCGCCCTTGCGGCCCTTGCCCACCAGGTGCGCGGGCAGCAGGTCGCGGGCCGGCTCGCGGTAGCCGACCGAGACGATCCGGTCGCCCTCGAAGGTGAAGCTGGTCAGCGAGGCCAGCGAGCACTGCCGGTTGCGCGGGTCGTGCCAGAGCCGGCGGCGCTCGACGAAGGAACGGACGATCCAGATCGGCAGCTGGTGGCTGACGCAGACCGCCTCGTGCCCGCGCGCGGCGTCCCGGGCGGCGCCCAGCGCGCCCATCATCCGCACCACCTGGTCGAGGTAGGGCTCGCCCCACGAGGGCTTGAACGGGTTGGTGAGGTACTTCCAGTACCCCGGGTTGCGCAGCGAGCCGTCGCCGACGCCGAAGGTCTTGCCCTCGAAGATGTTCTCCGCCTCGATCAGCCGCGCGTCCGCCGCGACGTCCAGGCCGTGCGCCTTGGCGATCGGCTCGGCGGTCTCCTGGGCCCGCTCCAGCGGCGAGGCCACCACGTGGGTGATGTCCCGGTCGGCCAGGTCCTCGGCCACCCGGTCGGCCATCTGCCGGCCCAGCTCGGACAGCCGGTAGCCCGGCAGGCGCCCGTACAGGATGCCCTCCGGGTTGTGCACCTCACCGTGCCGCATCAGGTGGACGACGGTGATCTCTTTGGCGGTCACTTCTCTACTGCTCCTGGGCTCGGATTGGACTAGGCCGTGGCGGCGGCAGCGGCGCGCGCGGCGGCCGGGAGGGCGGCGGCGATCCGCTCGATCGCCCGCTCGTCGTGGGACGCCGAGACGAACCAGGACTCGAAGGCGGACGGAGGCAGGTAGACGCCCTCGGCCAGCATCGCGTGGAAGAAGGCGGTGAAACGGTACGCCTCCTGGGTCTTCGCCTCGTCGTAGTTCGTGACGGCGGCCTCGGTGAAGAACACCGAGAACATGTTCCCGGCGGTCTGCAGCCGGTGCACCACGCCCTCCTTGGTCAGCGCCTCGGAGACCAGGCCGGACACCTCGGCGGCGACCTTGTCCACCGTCGCGTACACCTCGTCGGTGCAGCCGCGCAGCTGGGCCAGGCCGGCCGCGGTGGCGATCGGGTTCCCGGACAGGGTGCCGGCCTGGTAGACCGGGCCGGCCGGGGCCAGGTACGCCATCACGTCGGCGCGGCCGCCGAAGGCCGCGGCCGGGAAGCCGCCGCCCATGACCTTGCCGAAGGTCAGCAGGTCCGGCGCCCAGCCCTCGTTCGCCGCCTCCAGGCCGTACCAGCCGGCCTTGGAGACGCGGAAGCCGGTCATCACCTCGTCGGAGATGAACAGCGCGCCGTTCTCCCGGCAGAGCCGGGCCAGGCCGCCGTTGAAGCCGGGCAGCGGCGGGACGACGCCCATGTTGCCGGGCGAGGCCTCGGTGATCACGCAGGCGATCTCGCCCGGGTGAGCCGCGAAGGCCCGCTCGACGGCGGCCAGGTCGTTGTACGGCAGCACAATGGTGTCGCCGGCCTGGGCGCCGGTGACGCCGGGGGTGTCCGGCAGGCCGAAGGTGGCCACGCCGGAACCGGCGGCGGCCAGCAGGGCGTCCACGTGACCGTGGTAGCAGCCGGCGAACTTCACCACCTTCGCGCGGCCGGTGAAGCCGCGGGCCAGCCGGATCGCGGACATGGTGGCCTCGGTGCCGGAGGAGACCAGGCGGACCTGCTCGACCGGGGCGACCCGGGCGACGATCTCCTCGGCCAGTTCGACCTCGCCCTGGCCGGGCGTACCGAAGGAGGTGCCGCGGGTGACGGCCTGCTGGACGGCGTCGATCACCGCGGGGTGCGCGTGGCCGAGGATCATCGGACCCCACGAGCACACCAGGTCGACGTACTCGCGGCCGTCGGCGTCGGTGAGGTAGGGGCCGGTGCCGGACACCATGAAGCGCGGCGTGCCGCCGACCGCGCGGAAGGCGCGCACCGGCGAGTTGACGCCGCCGGGCGTCACCACGGAGGCGCGATCGAACAGCGACTGGGACTGGGGGGCTTCGTAGGGGTAGCTCACGTGAGACATGGTCTCAAATCGTGTCCTTGCGCTCTGCATGTCGGACCCGATCATCTGGAACGATGATCCGGGCACTGTTGTCTGTACGGTTGTCCCTACAGCGGGGCCGCTGACGGCTCCGCGGGGCGGGCACGTCAGACTGTGCACACAGAGTGCGCGATCGCTCCGGTTGTGTGCAGGGGTGTGGAGAGGACTGCCGCGTACCGCGAGTGGGTACGGCGGCGCATGACGGGTAAGGAGCACGTCCGGAGGGACGCCGGACGTGCGGGGGTCTGTCGATTCCGGCGAATTCCGGTGAGGATGGTCCGAGTGTCCGAGGCGCAGGACGGCTACGACGAGGCCGCGGGGGGCTCCCGCAGGCCCGCCGAGGCCGCACGCGGGGGTACGGGAGCGGGTACGGGTCGTGGTCGTCGCGGCGGTGAGAGGCGGGGTGAGGGACGCGTGGGGGTGACCTACAAGTACTTCGGGGCCCCGGACCGTGCGACCGCCGCGAGAGTCCCCACCGCGCTCGGCCCCGGCGGGCTCGGCCTGGACGCCGGCGAGCTCGGCTCGCTGGGGCGGCTCGGCGACCTGATGGAGACCAGCGGCTCCCCCACCGGCCACCTCTCCACCAAGATCAAACCGGAGACCATGAGCGCCATGGTCCTCACCGGCATCCAGGGCGTCCCGCTGCACCAGGTGCCGCCGCTGGAGCTCGTCGTGCTGCACCCGGACTACGCCGTGGTCCAGCTCCCGCACAACGTCGTCGAACCGCTCCGCAAGGCCGACGAGACCGAGCTCGGCGCCGCCGCCTTCATCTGGTCCACCGTGCCGGACCGGCGCGGGCCGCGGGACGCCTTCGTGATCTACAGCATGCTGCACGAGTGGCAGGACTTCGCCAACCGGCTGCACGACGCCGGGCACCAGCTGTACTGCCTGGTGTGGCCGTAGCCGTAGACGCAGCCGTAGCCGCAGCCCCAATGCTTCACCCCGACTCCGCCGAACGCGGGCCGGGGCGAGGCGGGTTGACGCTTCGTCAACTCCTGGCGGGCGATCGCAGCACCGCGGCGGCGAGCAGCAGGGCCACCGCCAACAGGCCCGCGGCCACCGCGAAGGCGAGCCGGAAGCCGGCCGTGAGCGCCTCGGCGGCGGGGTGCCCGGCCGCGGTCAGCGCCGCGGTGCGGCCGCCCGCGAGCGTGGTGAGGACGGCGACCCCGAGTGCCCCGCCGACCTGCTGGGTGGTGTTGAACAGGCCCGAGGCGGTGCCCGCGTCCTGCGGTCCGGCGCCCGACATGCCGAGGACGGCGAGCGTGGACAGCACCAGGCCGCCACCGGAGACGAGCAGCATCGTCGGCAGCAGGTGGACGACGTAGTCGGCGTCGGTCGGCAGCCGGACCAGCAGGCCGAGCGCGGCGAGCAGCAGGGCCAGGCCCGCCAGCAGGACGGCGCGCTCGCCGAACCTTGCGCTCAGCCGGGCGGAGAGCAGCAGCGAGACCGCGCCGATCGCCACGGCTGCCGGCAGCATCGCCAGGCCGGTGGCGGCCGCGCCGTAGCGGAGGACCTGCTGCATGTAGAGCGCGACGATGATCTGGAAGCCGAACATCCCGGAGATGGTCAGGATCTGCACCAGGTTGGCGCCGGAGACGTTGCGTGAGCGGAACATCCGCAGCGGGAGCAGGGGTTGGGCCGCCCGGGCCTGGCGGAGCAGGAAGCAGGCCAGCAGGGCGAGCGAGAGCGCGCCGAGGCCGAGGGTGCGGGCGGAGGCCCAACCGTGCCCGGCGGCGCCGACGATGGTGTAGATGCCGAGCATCAGGGCGGCGGTGATCAGCGCGGCGCCGAGGGCGTCGGCGCCGGCCCGCAGACCGGGGCCGCGGTCGGCCTCCAGCACCCGGACGGCGAGCAGGGCGGCGGTGAGGCCGAGCGGCAGGTTGATCAGGAAGATCCAGTGCCAGTCGAGGGCCTCGGTGAGCACCCCGCCGAGGACCTGGCCGATCGAGGCGCCGGCCGCGCCGACGAAGCTGAACGCGCCGATGGCGCGGCCGCGTTCGCGCGGCTCGGGGAAGAGCGTGACGATCATGCCGAGGCTGACCGAGGAGGCCATCGCGCCGCCGATGCCCTGCAGGAAGCGGGCGGCGATCAGCATTCCCTGCCCGGTGGCGAGGGCGCAGAGCAGGGAGGCCGCGGTGAAGAGGGCGAGCCCGGCGACGAACACCCGCTTGCGGCCGATCAGGTCGCCGAGCCGGCCGGCGAGCAGGAGCAGGCCGCCGAAGGCGATCAGGTAGGCGTTGACCGTCCAGGTCAGGTCGGCGGGCGAGAAGTGCAGGTCGTCCTGGATGGCGGGCAGTGCGACGGTGACGATCGAGCCGTCCAGGATGATCATCAGCATGCCCGCGCAGAGCACCGCGAGGGCGAGGGTGCGGGAGCGGGCGGGGGCCGCGGGAGCCGTGGGCGGCGCGGCGGGGGCGTGCGTGGTCATGGCGGTTCTCCCGGTTCGTTGGGTACCGGGTAGGAACGCTATCAGATTGTTTTGTTCGGGACTATCTATCTCGGGAGCAGCCCGGATGAGGGGTTGCAGCGCCTCGGGAGGTGCCTCACCCGCGGGACCGCCGGGCCCGGCGTACGGTCCGCTCGCTCTCCACCGGCTCCGCGAGGTGGTCCTCCACCAGGTGGGTCAGGGCCGAGACGAAGACCTCGCGCTCGGGCTGCGGCAGCGAATCCAGCAGCTCGCGGTGCACCCGGTCGGCGATCGCGGTGCCCTGCACCACGGCCCGCTCGCCCGCCTCGGTGACCGAGATGATCCGGGCCCGGCGGTCGGTCGCGGACGGGCGGCGCTCCGCCAGGCCCGCCTTCTCCAGCTCGTCGACGGTGACCACCATGGTGGTCTTGTCCAGGTCCGACAGCTCGGCCAGCTGGATCTGGGTGCGCTCGGCCTCCTGCGCGTGGAACAGCACGCAGTACGCGCGGGGGGTGATCCCGAGCTCGGTGAAGGCGGCCGCCATCCGGGTCGCCAGCACGTGGCTCGCGTGGTCCAGCAGGCCGGAGATGTCGCGGATCTGGCGCACGGGCGGGGTCGTCGTCATACGCCCGAGGTTAGCAACGGCCCGTCTGCTGCCGGATGATCCCGTTGCCAACCAAAGCCGGGTCTACGGGATGCCCAACTCGAACAGCGCATAGCCCGCGTACCAGCCCGCCGCGATCGCGGGCATCGCGAACAGCCCGACCAGCGAGGAGGTCCGCACCCGGCGCAGCGCGAACGCCAGGCCGATGCAGAGCGGGAAGGCCGGCAGCAGGTAGCGCGAGATGTTGCCGAAGATCTGGTTGCTGCTGAGCGCGGTGATGATGGTCAGCGCGGTGTAGACCCACAGCACCAGCGGCGGCCGGGCGCGCCAGAGCAGCACCAGCAGGCCGGGCAGGGCGATCAGCAGGGCGATGGCGATCAGGTCCGGGACGGGGTTGGACTGCCAGAAGTCCCAGTGGCCGGTGATCACGTCCATGATCGTGCGCAGGGTGGAGGCACCGCCGTCGAAGTAGCGGTTCCAGGCTCCGCGCTGGAGCTTGAAGTAGCCGCCCCAGTCGCCCATCTTCCAGCCGACCCAGGCGACGTAGCCGACCAGCCCCCAGGGAGTGATCAGCATCGCGGTCAGCGGGCGGGCCACGCCGTCGGTGCGGCGCACCAGCGCGACCAGCGCGGCGATCGAGACGGCGGCGATCAGCGCGGCGGCCGTCGGCCGGTTGAGGCCCGCCACCAGCGCCAGCAGGCCGGCCGCGACCCAGCGGCGGGTCATCACGCAGTAGCAGGCCCAGGCGGACAGCGCGACGAACAGCGAGTCCGAGTAGACCGCCCACTCCACGCCGGAGCCCGGGAACAGGCCCCAGATCACCGCGGCCGTCACCCCCGCCCGGAAGCCGCCCAGCCGCTCGGCGATCGCGAAGATCCCGGCCGCCGCGACCAGCGAGGCGAGCACCGAGACCACGATCCCGGACCCGTACGAGCCGAGCCCGGTGACCGCGCCGACCAGCCGCATCAGCCACGGGTAGAGCGGGAAGAAGGCGGCCGAGTTCTCGTAATAGGTGGCGAGCGGGAAGCCGTGCAGCGGGATCAGCTGCGGGTTGTAGCCGTTCTCGGCGATCCGCTGGTACCAGACGCCGTCCCAGGTGCTCAGCACGTCCCAGGGGTTGGCGCCGCCGCCGCGGCCCGGCTGCTTCTTCAGGTAGTCGCCGGTGTGCGAGAGCAGCAGCAGGAAGACGGTCAGGCCGGTGGCCTTGACCACCGCGTAGGCGCCCAGCGCGGGCGCGAAGCGGTCCACCAGCGCCCCGAACCGCCCGGGCGCCCGGCCCGCCCGCTCCTCGGACGGCGCGCTCGGCAGCGCGGCGGACGCCCCGGGCTCGGTGCTGGACGACTCGGTGCTCGATGCCGTGCTCATGTGCTGTCGGT
The DNA here is from genome assembly GCF_003635085.1 of Streptomyces sp. 1114.5. Lineage (NCBI taxonomy): Bacteria > Bacillati > Actinomycetota > Actinomycetes > Kitasatosporales > Streptomycetaceae > Streptomyces > Streptomyces sp. 1114.5. Next base: position 1,879,034 of record NZ_RBXE01000001.1, on the reverse strand, counting down.
ACTCCCCCGCCCCGCTCCTGGTCCGCGCGGCTCCGGCGCAACGATGTCCCCGAGAGCCTACGGCACGCCTCGCCGGGCCCGGCGCACCCGTGGCTCCCTTGCCGGAAACCGATCCGCCGCCGCCCTGGCGGGGCGGCGGCGGATCACGTCCATGTCCTCGTCAGCCCTTGACGTAGACGATGCCGAGCTTGGTGAGTTGCCAGAGTTGGGTGGGGGCGCCGGTGTCCTGGGCGAGTTCGATGTAGGGGTTGCCCTTGGCGTCGAGGGTGGGGGCGGCGGCGAGGACCTTGGAGGGGTCGGCGGAGTCGGCGACCTCGTAGCGGCCGTCGCCGGTCGGCTTGAACACCCAGTGCTGGTTGCCGCCGCCGTTGCAGCCCCACTGTTGGATCCGGGTGCCGGGGGCGGTGGAGGCGGCGTTGGCGTCCAGGCACATGGCGCGGTTGCCGCTGAAGTCGAGCTCGTAGCTGCCGCCGGCCTTGGCCTCCAGCACGAAGGACTGGTTGAGGCTGCCGGTGGCCGGGTAGCTGATCGCGGGCCGGCCGTCGGTGGAGTCGCCGTAGGTGCCGCCGCCGGTGAGGTCGAGGACGTTGCCGGTGGCCGCGTTGGTGAGCTGGTACCAGGCGCCGTCCTCGGGGACGTCCGCGAAGGGCTGCCCGGGGGTCAGCGGCTGGATCGAGGTGGTGTTCTGCTGGTTGAGCGTGCAGTACGCCTGGGCGAGGTCGGGCCGGGCGTAGAACTGGCCGAGGCAGACGCCCTCGCCGCGGTAGCCGGCCACCCGCAGGTGGTACGACTGGCGGACCATGTTCATGCACAGCCCGGGGATGCCGATCTGCGAGTCGCAGCCGTTGCGCACCCACTCGGAGAGGTTGATGACGTCCCCGTTGCTGTACTCGTACGGGGAGCTCGTCCACTCCGCGCAGACCTCGTGGCCGAAGGAGACCCGCCGCTGGTCCAGGTACCGGACGCCGGGCACCTGCTCGGCTGCCCCGCGCAGCGCGTCACTGAGGGTCGGCACCACCCAGTTGTGCCCCCAGGCGAGGTCCTCGGGGAAGGCCGGACAGCCGTCGGCGACCTTACCGAGGTAGTCGTTGCGCCGGATGTCCGGGGTGATCGGGTTGAAGTACGACTGGTAGACCAGCTGGTACGAGGAGTCGGCGTAGCCGGCCCTGCGCATGGTCTGCCGGATGTTCTGCAGCGCCGCGACGACCTTGGGCTGGACGCCCTTGGCCCGCCGGCGGATCTCGTCGCTGCCGATGGTGTCGCGGCAGCCCTGGTCCTTGGGGACCGGGAAGTACTGCGCCAGGCAGTGCATCATGATCCCGCTGAAGTCGAAGTCGTCGTTGGCACCGATCGTGACGACGACCATTTTGACGTCGTACTTGGCGGCCGTGTCGGCGAGTTTGACGTCCTGTTTGGGCTCGCCGAAGTCGCCGAAGCCCGGGCCGGTGATCTTCGCCAGTTCCGGGTCGCTGACCAGGTCGCCGGTCTGGGCGCCGGAGCAGGCGAGGTCGATCGGGGTGACCCCCGGGATGTCGGTGACGAAGATCTCCGACTTGGGGTGCCGGTGGCAGTAGTTGGTGGGGCTGTCGGTCTCCGGGAAGTAGCCGTCGTTGGTGTCGGTGCCGGCGCCCTCCCCGGAGATGGCGCTGTCGCCGAGGGCGACGACCGCGGCCGGACGGGCACCGACCGGGGCCGGGGCCGGGGCGGAATCGGCGAGGGCGGCGGGGGCGCCGGCCAGGCCGAGGGTGGCGACGAGGGTGCCGGTGGCGAGCAGTGCGGCGTACCGGGAGCGGCCCGCCGGCCTCCCATGGCGCCGTGCCGCCGACAGTCGTGACCTGATCACACGCGACTCCTTGCGGGGGTGGGGGACCGCCCTGGCGGGGGCGCCGAGCGGCGCGGTGCAGGAGAGGAGCTGAAAAGGTGAGCAGGTCTCGCATTCTAGGTACTGACAAGTAACGCAACAAGGCTTGTGACAGCGCCGGGAACTGACGGTGCACCAACCACCCGGGCAGGCGAAGAGCCGCCGCCCCGCGCCCCAGGAGGGAAGCGCGGAGCGGCGGCTCTCACCGGCCGAACCGGGTACGGACTCAGCCCGCGTTGACGCAGTGGTTGCCGAACGCCGGGTTCAGCAGTCCGACGACGTCGACGGAGTTGCCGCAGAGGTTGACCGGAATGTGCACCGGGATCTGGATCTGGTTGCCCGAGATGACACCGGGGGAACCGGCCGCGACGCCCTCGGCGCCGGAGCTGGCCATCGCGGTGCCGGCGCCGGCGGCCACGATGCCCACCACGGCCGCGCCGACAGCGGCGGTCTTCTTGATGCTCATGCGAGCCTCCTGACTGTTCAACAGAGATGCACGGGGAGTGCGACATCAAGAACGAGACCTCCCCGAACCGGTTGCGACGGTGAGCGCACTGTCACCCGTCTGGCGCAACAGCGCCCGAGCCGGGCAGCCGCGACCGGCATTCGGGTGATCAGGAAGCCGGACCGTTTCCCCGCGCGCGGTGCCTCGTTCTCCCTCACGGAACCCGGTCCACCGGCCCCCACAACACGAATCGAGTACCGCTCATGCGCAAGCTCGCCCACGACGTCGTCGGCAACGCGGCCACCGGCGGCTCGGGTCTCGTGGCGGGCCTCCCGAACGCGGCGTCCGGCAATCCCTGCCGGAACGTCTGACCGGGAATTCCACCTGGTCGCGCCTTTGTCCGAAACTCTCCCGGCCGTGCGGAAGGGATTTCGAGAGGCGCTGCAACACGGCGGCTGCGTCCACGCCCGAGCCATGGGCGGAACACGCCGGTGTGCGCCGTCCGAGTGACAATCACGGCAATCCCAGAAGACCTGGGGCGAGTATTCCCGCTCGCCTGGCTCCCGACAATTCCCTTCCGTCGGGCGGAAATCGGAGGAAAGACATCATGCGCAACATCAAGAAGGCCGCCGCCCTGTCGCTGGCCGCCACCGGCCTGGTGCTCGGTGCCGCCGGCGGCGCGTTCGCCAGCGCGGGCGCCGAGGGCGTGGCCGCCGGCTCCCCGGGCGTGCTCTCCGGCAACCAGATCCAGATCCCGGTGCACATTCCGGTCAACGTCTGCGGCAACACCATCGGGCTCATCACGATCCTGAACCCGGCGTTCGGCAACAGCTGCGCCAACATCGGCTGAAGCGGCGGTCGCCGCACCGGCGACAGCTGACTCACCGAGCACGTGCCGCGCACCACAGTGCCGGAGCGCGGCACGCTCCACCCGTGTGTGATCGAGGAGATCAACCCCCATGCAGAACGTGAAGAAGGCCGCCGTCCTCTCCGCCGCCGCTGCCGGCCTGGTGCTGGGCGCGGCAGGCTCCGCCGCCGCGAGCGCGGGCGCCGAGGGCGTCGCCGCCGGCTCCCCCGGCGTCATCTCCGGCAACCAGATCCAGGTGCCGATCCACATCCCGATCAACCTGTGCGGCAACACCGTCAACGTGATCGGCGCGCTGAACCCGGCCTTCGGCAACAGCTGCGCCAACGTCGAGCTGCCCCCGCCGCCGGCGGACAACTGCTGATCCCCGATCGGCACGTGATCCGGCCGTACTGCCCCCCGACCAGCCGGCCGGGGGGCAGTTCGGCATCCCCGGACGGCCGTCCGGGACCTCCGATCCACCGAAGGGTGATCCGCATGGTTTCGAAGCAGAGCGGGGCCGGTCTGGCCGCCGCCGTCGGTGCCGTGGTGCTGCTCGGCGCCGGTTCGGCGCAGGCCGCCACCGCCCCGGCCGGCCAGGCCCCGGCCGGGCCGGCCACGCTGGCCAGGACCGACGTCGGCCAGGCGCTGAACGGGACGACCTCCGGCCTCGGCTACGGCATCGCGCCGCTCAAGGGCCTGCGTCTGGACCCGTGGGCGAACTCCTCGGCCGACGTGCTCAACAACGGCGCGACCGTCCAGCCGGACCAGGGCCTGGCCCCGATCGGCACCGGCACGCTGACCGGTCCGCTGAGCGCGGGCGGCGGCGTCAAGGACCTCCCGCTGGTCGGCGGGCTGACCGGCGTCCTGCCGGGCTGAGCCCCGGCCGGGCCGAGGGTCCGGACGCGCCGGAGCCCGGCACCCCGCCCGTACGGCGGGTGCCGGGCTCCGGTGTGCTGCCGCCCGGGGCGGAGCCGGATCAGAGCCGGGTGAGGTCGGTCAGCCCGGTCTGCCGCAGCACACCGGTGGCCGTGGCGGTGGTGGCCGCCGGGTCGGCCAGGCCGGTCTGCTGGACCACGCCGGTGGCCGTCGCCGCGGTGGTCGTGGTCAGGTCGTCCACCTCGTCGGTGACCGAGAGCCGGTGCTCCTCGCTGCCGAGGCTCGCATTGGCCCCGGGGACGACCTGCACGGCGCCGGTGAGCAGCCGCGGGTCGACCTCGTCCACCCGGAGCCGGCCACCGGCGAGCTGGCCCGCGCCGTCCTGGGCGAGCGAGAGCGGCTTGCCGAGGGTGAGGCCGGGGGTGTCGGCGCGCAGCGGCGCGGCCGGGGCGTCCAGCAGCACCTGCCCGAGGTCGGCGCCCTGGTCGACCAGCGGGAGCGGCAGCTCGGCCTTGGCGCTCGGGCCGACCTTGCCGGTGCTCAGCTGGGGGACGATCCGCTCCGGGACCAGCTCGGTGCTGGTGCTGGTGGTCCGGCCGGGCACCGGCGGCATCAGCAGCGAGGCCGGGATGCCGGCCGAGACGTGGCTGCCCAGCGGAGTGAGCGGTACGTCCGCGGGGACCTGCTGGGTGGCCAGCGCGTCCTCCAGGGCCCCGACCTGTTCGGGGCCGACCGGGGCGGCGGAGGCCGCGCCCTGGGAGGCGAGCATGCCCGCACCGACCGCCAGCAGCATCGCGCCGGCCCGCTTGGAGAACTTCATGCTTTTCACCGTTCTGCTGTCCGTACAGGGGATCACTGAGGAAGGGCTGCGCGGGCGCAGCCGGAAAGCAATCTGCCTCAACGAGTGAGCAGGAGGACGGATTGCGGCGGTTAACCGGATCGGCCTAATAATCCGACCGGAAACCCCCCTTCGTCGTGTCTCCCGGACTCTTTTCAAAAATCCCCGTAACCTTCCGTGCCGTCATTCTTTGATCTGGACGTCAGTGACTGCAGACCGGGTCTGAGCGTTCTACGCGTTGTACGCACGGAATCCAAGAGCATTTCAGAGAGGGATCTCCCCATGATCCAGAAGTCCTTCGCCGCTGCCGGCCTGGCCGTCGCCGCGCTGGCCGCCGCAGCCGCGCCCGCCTCGGCCATCGGTGACGCGGACGGCGCCGCAGCCTCCATCGAGGGCAACGGCGGCACCAACTTCACCGGAACGGTCGGGAACAACAGCCCGAACTTCCACTTCCTGGACAACGCGAACGTCTGCCTCCCCGAGATCCACAACATCGCCGTCGGCGTGCTCGGGGTGGCCGTCCCGGTCGAGGTCCCGATCGCCAACAGCGGTGGCAAGCAGTACTGCACCCAGGGCCAGGGCACCCAGAGCCACGGCGACGCGGGCGTGTCCCACCTGATCGGCTGACGCTCCGTTCAGCTCCCTGCACCACCCCCCGATCCACCCACGAATCGCTCCCCCGATTCACCCCCGAGAGGAAAACCGGAAATGATCAAGAAGTCCCTCGCCGCCGCCGGCCTGGCCGCCGCCGCCATCGCGATGTCCGCTGGCTCGGCCTCCGCCATCGTCGACTCGGACGGCGCCGCCACCTCCGTCCAGGGCAACGGCGGCACCAACCAGACCGGCACCCACGGCAACGGCAGCCCGAACTTCCACACCCTGGACAACGCGAACATCTGCCTGCCGGAGGTCCACAACATCGCCGTCGCCGTGATCGGCGTCGCGGTTCCGGTCGAGGTTCCGGTCCTGAACAGCACCCCGAAGCAGATCTGCAACGTCGGCCAGAACACCCAGTCCTCGGGCGACGCGGGCGTCTCGCACCTGATCGGCTGATCAAGGGGCATGGCACGGACGGAGGGCCCGGGGAGGAAGGTCTCCCCGGGCCCTCCGGGCTTGGCGGACGAAGTGTCCGGACGGCCGCCGCAGCGCGGACCGGCCGGGTGACCGTTCGTCCGGCCGGCGCGCGGGGCGCCCGGCCGGGCGAACGGATGTGAACACGTGTCAGAGCGTCCGAGCGGGCGCTCCCAGAGAGAGGGCAGATCCATGAAGAGCATGCTGGCCAAGGCCGCGCTGACCGCCACCGCCGCACTGGCACTCGCGGGCGCCGCCACCCCGGCCTTCGCCCACGCCGGCCTGGTCGGCGGCGGCTCGTTCGCCGCCACCGCGAACCAGCCGTTCCTGGCGGCCGAGGGCTTCGGCATCGCCCACACCACGGACACCGCCGCGGGCGGCTTCGGTGCCGTCGCCGCCACCTCCACCGACATCGTCGGCGGCGGCGAGGGCTTCGCCCACATCAAGGGCTGGATGTAGCAAACGGGAAGGCCGGGCCGCTCCCCGCGAGGGGAACGGCCCGGCCTTCTGCGTTGCGGCGCCTGCTACTTGAGCAACCGGGCCGCTTCCACGGCCCAGTAGGTGAGGATCTGCTCGGCACCGGCCCGGCGGATGGAGGTGAGCGTCTCCAGGATGGTGCGCTCGCGCTCGATCCAGCCGTTGGCGGCGGCGGCCTCCACCATCGCGTACTCGCCGGAGATCTGGTAGGCGGACACCGGCACCGGGGAGACGTCGGCGACCTGCCGCAGCACGTCCAGGTACAGCATGGCGGGCTTCACCATCACCATGTCCGCGCCCTCGGCGAGGTCCAACTCCAGCTCGCGCAGCGCCTCGCGGGCGTTGGCCGGGTCCTGCTGGTAGCTCTTGCGGTCGCCCTTGAGCGAGGAGTTGACGGCCTCGCGGAACGGGCCGTACAGCGCGGAGGCGTACTTGGCGGTGTAGGCGAGGATACTGACGTCCTGGTGACCGGCCTCGTCCAACGCCCGGCGGATGACCGCGATCTGACCGTCCATCATCCCCGACGGGCCGACCACGTGGACGCCGGCCTCGGCCTGGACCACGGCCATCTCGGCGTAGCGCTCCAGGGTCGCGTCGTTGTCCACGCTGCCGTCCTCGGCCAGCACGCCGCAGTGGCCGTGGTCGGTGAACTCGTCCAGGCAGAGGTCCGACATGACCACCAGCTGGTCGCCGACCTCGGCGACCACGTCGCGGATGGCCTGCTGCAGGATCCCGTCCGGGTTGGTCCCCTCGGAGCCGACGGCGTCCTTCACCTCGGGCAGGCCGAACAGCATGATGCCGCCCACGCCGGCCTCGGCGGCCTCCACCGCGGCCTTCCGCAGGGTGTCCCGGGTGTGCTGGACCACGCCGGGCATCGAGGTGATCGGCTTCGGCGCGGTGATGCCCTCGCTGACGAAGGCGGGCAGGATCAGCTCCGCCGGGTGCAGCCGGGTCTCGGCGACCAGCCGGCGCATCGCCGGGCTCTGCCGCAGTCGGCGCGGGCGTACGTACGGGAATTCAGCGGACACGGCTTCTCTCTCCGAACGGTCGTACAGTGCCGGGGGCGACGAACTGCCGCCCCCGGCACCCTGGTTGAGGGTCAGCGGGCCTTGCGGCGCGAGCCCGGGCGGCGCTCGCTCGGCCGGTAGACCGGCTCGCCCGCCGCCGTCGCGGTGTCGCGGCGCTTGGCCCCGAAGTCTGCCAGCGCCTGGGCCAGCGCGGCCGCCGACGGCGCCGGGGCCATCACGTCGACCCGCAGGCCGTGCTCCTCGGCGGTCTTGGCGGTCGCCGGACCGATGCAGGCGATGACCGTGACGTTGTGCGGCTTGCCCGCGATGCCGACCAGGTTCCGGACGGTCGAGGACGAGGTGAACAGCACCGCGTCGAATCCGCCGCCCTTGATCGCCTCGCGGGTCTCGGCCGGCGGCGGCGAGGCGCGCACCGTCCGGTACGCCGTCACGTCGTCGACCTCCCAGCCGAGCTCGACCAGGCCGGCCACCAGGGTCTCGGTGGCGATGTCGGCGCGCGGCAGCAGCACCCGGTCGATCGGGTCGAAGACCGGGTCGTACGGCGGCCAGTCCTCCAGCAGACCGGCGGCGGACTGCTCGCCGGAGGGCACCAGGTCCGGCTTCACACCGAAGTCCACCAGGGCCTGCGCGGTGGTCTCGCCGACCGCCGCGACCTTGATCCCGGCGAACGCGCGGGCGTCCAGGCCGTACTCCTCGAACTTCTCCCGGACCGCGCGCACCGCGTTCACCGAGGTGAAGGCGATCCACTCGTAGCGGCCGGTGACCAGGCCCTTGATGGCCCGCTCCATCTGCTGCGGGGTGCGCGGCGGCTCGACCGCGATGGTCGGCACCTCCTGCGGCACCGCGCCGTACGAGCGCAGCTGCTCGGACAGGCCGGTGGCCTGCTCCTTGGTGCGCGGCACGAGGACGTTCCAGCCGAACAGCGGCTTGGTCTCGAACCAGGAGTGCGAGGCCCGGTGGGCGACCTGCTCGCCCACCACGGCTATCACCGAGGTGGCCGGGTCGACCGGGGCGGAGACCGGCGAGGGCAGCACCCGGGCGGCCTTCAGGTCGGCCGCGATGCCGGCCAGGGTGGAGGTGAAGGTCCGCTGGCGGGTGGTGGTGCCGGAGAGCGTCGCGCTCAGCGCCGACTCCGGCTTGCGGCCGTTGGAGACCAGCGCGCCCGCGGTGGCCGGCAGCTGGCCCAGGGTGGTGCGGACCACCAGGGTGGTCTCCGCGCCGCCCAGGTCCACCGGACCGCCGGACAGCAGCTGGGCGCCGTCCACGAAGCGCACGTCGGTGCCGGCCCCGGCCCGCAGCGGGACGCCCGCGTACGCCGGGACGCCGACCGACTGGGCGACGCCGGGGATCACCTCGAAGGGGATCCCGTCGCCCGCGCAGCTGAGCATCTCCTCGGCGGCGCAGCCGTCCAGGCCAGGGTCGCCATCGACGGTGCGGACCACGTGCTTGCCGGAGCGGACGGCCTCGGCGACCAGCTTGGCGAGGTCGAAGTCGGCGCCCTCGGCGGCCGGGGTGTGCACCTGCACGGCGGCCGGACAGTGGCTGCGCACGGCGGCCGCGGTCAGCGGGTCGGCGACCAGGACGTCGGCGGTCGACAGCACCTCGACCGCGCGCAGCGTCAGCAGGCCCGGATCCCCGGGGCCCGCGCCCAGGAAGGTGCACCGTCCGGTGGCGGGCTGTCCCGCCGGGAACAGGTCGTCGGTGGCGGCGGTGGGGCTCATCGGGCTCGCTCCCCCATCAGGGCGTCCGCGCCCGCGCCGAGCAGCCGGTCAGCCAGCGCGCGGCCGAGGGCCGCCGCCTGCTGCTCGGCGGTCTCGTCGAGGACGATCGGACCATTGGCGGACATCTTCAGCAGGGCGGAGCCGTCGGGGTTGCCGACCACGCCGTCCAGCCGCAGTTCGTTCTCCCGGCCCCAGGTGGCCAGTGCGGCCACCGGCGCCGAGCAGCCGGCCTCCAGGGTGGCCAGCAGCGCGCGCTCGGCGGCCACGGCGACCCGGGTGGGGGCGTGGTCCAGGGCCGAGAGCGCGACGGTCAGATCCGCGTTCGCGGTGGTGCACTCGATCGCGAGCGCACCCTGGCCGGGGGCCGGGATCATCAGCTCGGGGTCGAGGTGCTGGGAGATCTCGGCGCCGCGGCCGAGCCGGTTGAGGCCGGCCGTGGCCAGCACCACCGCATCCAGCTCGCCCGCGGTCACGTAGCCGATCCGGGTGTCCACGTTGCCGCGGATCGCGACGGTCTCCAGCTGGGCACCGCGGGCGGTGGCCCAGGCGTTCAGCTGGGCCATCCGGCGGGGGGAGCCGGTGCCGATCCGGGCCGTACGGCCGGCGCCGGCGAGCTTCTCCACCAGCTCGTCCAGGGCCAGGCCCTCGGCCGCGACCAGGGCGTCCCTGGTGTCCTCGCGCTCGGGGACGGCGGCCAGCACCAGGCCCGCGGGGGCGGCGGTGGGCAGGTCCTTGAGCGAGTGCACGGCGAAGTCGATCCGGCCCTCCAGCAGCGCGTCGCGCAGCGCGGAGACGAACACCCCGGTGCCGCCGATCTGCGCCAGCGCCTCGCGGGAGGTGTCGCCGTAGGTGGTGATCTCGACCAGCTCGACGGGGCGCCCGGTGAGCCTGGTCACCTCGCGGGCCACCATGCCCGACTGGGCCATGGCGAGGGCGCTGCGCCGGGTGCCGAGCCGCAGGGCCGCGGTGGCCGGAGGCTGCTCCGTGATCGGTTGACCATTCATGAGGTGATCGTCCCGGTGGTACTCGTGGGATGGCTGACGGTTCATCTGCTGCCCCCGGCGGAGGGCTGGGGCGTGCCGCCGACGGGCGTGCCCGACACGGCGTGCACGGCCGCCGGGTCGAGGTCGAACAGCTCGCGCAGGGCCTCCGCGTAGGAGGCTCCGCCGGGCTCGGCGGCCAGCTGCTTCACCCGGACGGTCGGGGCGTGCAGCAGCTTGTCGACGACGCGGCGGACGGTCTGGGTGATCTCGGCGCGGGAGCGCTCGTCCAGGTCGGGCAGCCGGGAGTCCAGCCGGCCCAGCTCGGCGGCGACCACGTCGGAGGCCATCGCGCGCAGCGCGACCACGGTCGGCGCGATCCGGGCGGCCCGCTGGGCGGCGCCGAAGGCGCTCACCTCGTCGGCGACGATCCGGGTGACCTGGTCGACGTCGCCGGCGCCGGGGGTGGCGGCGTGCGCGTGCGACAGGCTCTCCAGGTCGACCAGCAGGGCGCCGGGCAGCTCGTGCACGGCGTGGTCGACGTCGCGCGGCATCGCCAGGTCGAGCAGGGCGAGCGGCTGCGCGGCCGTCCGGGAGGCGACGGCGGTGGCCACGTCCTCGGCCCGGATCACCACGCCGGCCGCGCCGGTGCAGGAGATCACCAGGTCGACGTCGGCCAGCACCTCCGGCACCTTGGCGAGGTCCACGGTGCGGGCCACGTCCGGGCCGAGGATCTCGACCAGGCGCTCGGCGCGGGCCGGCGTCCGGTTGGCGATCAGCAGGTCGGTCACGCCGGAGCGGACCAGGGTGGCGGCGGCCAGCGAGCTCATCGAGCCGGCGCCGACCACCAGCGCGCGCTTGCCGGCGATCTCGCCCGCGCCCGCGGCGACCTGCTCCAGGCCGAAGGTGACCAGCGACTGGCCGGCCTTGTCGATGCCGGTCTCGCTGTGCGCCCGCTTGCCGACCCGCAGCGCCTGCTGGAACAGCTCGTTCAGGCCGCGCCCGGCGGTGTGCTCCTCCTGGGCCTTGGCCAGCGCGTCGCGCAGCTGGCCGAGGATCTGGCCCTCGCCGACCACCATCGAGTCCAGCCCGCAGGCCACCGAGAAGAGGTGGTGGACAGCGCGGTCCTCGTAGTGGACGTACAGGTGGGAGGTCAGCTCCTCCAGGTCCACCCCGCTGTGGTGGGCCAGCAGCAGCGACAGCTCGGCGACGCCGGCGTGGAACTTGTCCACGTCCGCGTACAGCTCGATCCGGTTGCAGGTGTTCAGCAGCGCGGCCTCGGCGACGGTGGCGGTGGCCGCCGCGTCGTGCAGCAGCCGGGTCGGCACGTCACCGGTCAGGGCGGCGCGTTCCAGCACCCCGACCGGGGCCGTGCGATGGCTCAGCCCTACGACGAGAAGGCTCATGCCCGCCCCCCACAGCTCTCGGTGTTCATGCGGGCATCACCGCGGAGAGGTCCCCGTCGCCGCCCTTGGCGCTCTTTCCCTTGGCCTGCTCGGCCGGGTCCTTGGCCGCCGACTCGGCGGTGCCGCGGGCCTTGCCGGTGCCGCCGGCCGCGCGGCGCAGCTTGGCCGCGGCGGCCCGGACCGGGCCGGGGGCGCGGTCGAGCACCGACTCGGAGCGGTCGTCCGGCTCCTCACCGGCCTTGCGTTGCTCGTGGAAGGCGAGGATCTGCAGCTCGATGGAGAGGTCCACCTTGCGCACGTCCACGCCGTCCGGGACGGTCAGCACGGTCGGGGCGAAGTTCAGGATGCTGGTGACGCCCGACTCGACCAGCCGGTCGCACACCTGCTGGGCGGCGCCGGGCGGGGTGGTGATCACACCGATCGAGACGTGCTGGCTCTCGACGATCGACTCCAGCTCGTCCATGTGGCGCACCGGGAGCCCGGCCGCGCTGGTGCCCACCACGTTCGGGTCGGCGTCCAGCAGGGCGGCCACCCGGAAGCCGCGGGAGGCGAAGCCGCCGTAGTTGGCGAGGGCGTGGCCGAGGTTCCCGATGCCGACGATGACGACCGGCCAGTCCTGGGTCAGACCGAGCTCGCGGGAGATCTGGTAGACGAGGTACTCGACGTCGTAGCCGACGCCGCGGGTGCCGTAGGAGCCGAGGTAGGAGAAGTCCTTGCGGAGCTTGGCCGAGTTCACGCCGGCCGCGGCGGCCAGCTCCTCGGAGGAGACGGTCGGCACCGAGCGCTCGGAGAGCGCGGTGAGGGCCCGCAGGTAGAGGGGCAGGCGCGCGACGGTCGCCTCCGGGATTCCCCGGGCACGCGAGGGTCGGCGCGCGGCGCCCTGGTCGGGCGTCTGCGAACTGCTCTGTGGTGATCGGCCGATTGCCACGGTGCTCCTGTGGGTGAAGCTGGGCTTTGGCAGCCAGGCTATGCGTTTGTGAACGTGTGCACAAAGATGGTGTCCGATTTGTCCCCGCACAGTGATGCGCATCACGCCGTCGAACCCATAGCACCGGCCCGCGTCAGCACGACCTCCGGGGCCTGCGAACCGGGCAGCCACGGGCCGTACGGCGCCTCCCGGCGCAGCAGCGGGACGGCCCCGCCGGACGGGCGGGAACGGGCCCGGCCCAGCCGCGGCCAGGGCACCCGGGCCGCCTCCCGCAGCGGCCCGGCCCAGTCGTCCGGCGGGCAGGACGGGGCGCCCAGACAGTGCCGCAGCAGCTCCGCCGTCACCCGGGCGTCGCCCAGCGCGGTGTGCGCCGGGTACCACCCCAGGCCGGCCGCCTCCACGCAGGCCGCCAGGCCGTACCCCGGCAGCTCCGGCAGATGGGCGCGGGCCAGCCCCATCGTGCACAGCACCGGGACGGGCGGCAGCGGCACCCCGATCCGGGCGAACTCGCGGTCCAGGAAGGCGTGGTCACAGCTGACGTGGTGACCGACCAGCACCCGGCCGGCCAGCAGCTCCAGCAGCCGCGGGGCGATCTCCCGGAAACGCGGGGCGCCCTCGACGTCGCACTGGCGTATCCGGTGCACATGGGTCGGGCCGACCGGGCCCAGCGGATCCAGCAGGGTGGCGAACTCCCCCTCGGGGCACAGCCGCTCGTCGAGCAGCACCACCGCGACCTCCACTACCCGGTGCCGCCACGGGCTGCGGCCGGTCGCCTCCACGTCCACCACGGCGAAACCTCCGGCCCCGTGCGGGACTCCGGGCGTCCCGGGGATCGGGGCGGGAAGCATGGCGGCACTCCTCGTGTGCTCAGCCCCCCACGGGCGCAAACGCGTTCGATCGTAAGCCGACCAACCCGCCCCGCCTCACGCCGGAACGGGATGGGTTTGGCAACGATTCGGCGAAGCGCCCCCGCCGATCGGCGGGGGCGCAGGCGCTCGTGCGGACGGCCGATCAGCCGCCGAGGGCGGTGCGCAGACGGCGCTCGTCGACCCGCCAGAAGTCGTGCTGACGGCCGTCGATCAGGGTCACCGGGATCTGCTCCCAGTAGCGCCGGTACAGCTCCTCGTCCTGGGTGATGTCCTTCTCCTCGAAGGACGCCCCCAGCTCGCCCGCCACCCGGACGATCACCTCCCGGGCCTCGTCGCACAGGTGGCAGCCGGGCTTGCCGACCAGGGTCACGGTCCGGCCCGCGGGATCGGGGCTCTTGCGTCGCAGCAGTGGGCTCACCAAGCCATTTTGCGCCATCGCCCACCGGCCCCGGGCCCGGCTCGGGCGAGCGGGGCGGTGGGCCGGCTCGGGCGAGCGGGGCGGTGGGCCGGCTGTTCACCTTCCGGGCACGGCTTCGTCACGGCCGCTCCGCGTGCGGCTGGCTATGCTCGATGGCATGGCCGTGCTCCGAAGGCTCACCCAGGCGAAGCGCTCCACCAGCGAGCGGAGCGCCCTGGCGGGCGAAGCCGCGGCCGAGGCCGCCGAGGCCGCGCTGCGCGCCGAGCCCGAGCCCGCCGCCGAGGCGACCGCGCCGGCCGCGGCCAAGCCCGGGAAAGCGCCGAAGGCCCCGGCCGGGAACCACACCCCGGAGCCGGGCGACGCCCGCGCCGCCGCCTTCTTCGACTGCGACAACACCATCCTGCGCGGCGCCGCGATCTTCTACCTCGGCGTCGGCCTCTTCCGCCGCGGCTTCCTCACCCGCCGCGACATCGCCCGCTTCGCCTGGCAGCAGGCCTGGTTCCGGCTGCACGGCGCCGAGGACCCGGACCACATCTCGGACGCCCAGCAGTCCGCCCTCGGCATCGTGGCCGGCAAGCGCACCGCCGACCTGGAGGCGATCTGCGAGGAGGTCTTCGAGGAGGTCGTCGCCGACAAGATCTGGCCCGGCACCCGCGCCCTGGTCCAGATGCACCTGGACGCCGGCCAGCGGGTCTGGCTGGTCACCGCCGCCCCGCTGGAGGTGGCCCGGATCATCGCCCGGGGGCTCGGCATGACCGGCGCGCTGGGCACCGTCGCCGAGGCCCGGGACGGCCACTACACCGGCCGGCTGGTCGGCGACCTGCTGCACGGCCCGGCCAAGGCCGCCGCCGTCCGGGCGCTGGCCCGGCGCGAGCGCCTGGACCTCGACCGCTGCGCCGCGTACAGCGACTCCGCCAACGACATCCCGATGCTCTCCCTGGTCGGCCACCCGTACGTGGTGAACCCGGACGGCGCGCTGCGCCGCCACGCCCGGGCCCAGGGGTGGCGGGTGCGGGACTTCCGGACGGGCCGCAAGGCAGCCCGGGTCGGCCTGCCGGCGGCGGCCGCGCTCGGGGCGGCCGCCGGAGCGACGGCGGTCGCGGTGGCGCTGCACCGGCGTCGCCGCCGCGCCTGAGCCCCTTCGCCGCAGACCCCTTCGGAGCCGTCGTCGGGACCGCCGACGGGGCCCGCGGGGCCTTCCCGACGGGCTCGCCCGGGCGGGTGACCGGGCGTCAACCAGGGCCCTGACCTGGCCGCTCTTACGGGCGAACTCCCCTTCGTCGTGCGGCAGTCCGGGGCTCTCGCTCGAACTTGCCAGCCGGTGACCGGTTCTGATCGTTCGCCAGCCGGGGAAAGTCAGGGGTTGCCGGGCCCCAAGACTGGGAAACCGCCCGCCAGACCGCCGAATTGGTCACCCTGGGCACCTGTTCGATCACGTTGAGCCGGATGAAGGATGCCAGCTCCGGTCAGTGTCAGCCGAATATGCACAACAAATGGATCCCAAACGACCACTTCGGCCACACGGTGTAGCTGTCATTGCACAAAGCGTTATTCTCTCCTGGATGCACGTCCCCACGCGTCCCGCTCGAACGGACGCTTCGGGGAGTGCTCTCCGCGCAGGCGGAGGTGATCCGTCCACAGTTCTGCCTCTGGGAGTCCCGTGTACCCACCCGTCCGGAACGACGCGCCTGCACCCTCCCGCCCGTCGTCCGCGCCCCTGCGCCCCCGCACCGGCCACCGCGGCCGACCGACCGCCGAGCGGCAGATCTCCACCGGCCTGGACCTGCTGCGCAGCCTGCTCCGCAGCCAGCTCGCCGCCTCGCCCCAACTCGCGCCCGCCGGCGGATCGTTCGGCCACCCGCACGGCGCCGGCCTGGCGCTGCGCACCACCGCCGCCGGCTCGGCCGGCACCGGCTCGCGCAGCCGCACCGGCACCACCGGCGTCGGCCGCGGCCGCTCCCGGACGGCGGCCGGCCCCGGCTACGAGACCGAGCACAACCCGATCATGGAGCTGGTGGAGCGGGCCCAGGCCGGCGAGAGCGAGGCCTTCGGGCGGCTCTACGACCACTACGCGGACACCGTCTACCGCTACATCTACTACCGGGTCGGCAGCCGGGCCACCGCCGAGGACCTCACCAGCGAGACCTTCCTGCGCGCGCTGCGCCGGATCGGCACCTTCACCTGGCAGGGCCGCGACTTCGGTGCCTGGCTGGTCACCATCGCCCGCAACCTGGTCGCCGACCACTTCAAGTCCAGCCGCTTCCGGCTGGAGGTCACCACCGGCGAGATGCTCGACTCCAACGAGTGCGAGCGCAGCCCGGAGGAGTCGGTGCTGGAGTCGCTCTCCAACGCCGCCCTGCTGGACGCGGTCCGGCGGCTCAACCCGCAGCAGCAGGAGTGCGTCACCCTGCGCTTCCTGCAAGGGCTCTCGGTGGCCGAGACGGCGCGGATCATGGGCAAGAACGAGGGCGCCATCAAGACCCTCCAGTACCGCGCCGTGCGCACCCTGGCCCGGCTGCTCCCGCCCGACGCGCGGTGAGCCGGCCGTGACCGAAGGGGAGATACCCGCCGGGCGGCCCGGTCGGACGTCACCGTCCGCATCCGACCGACACGTCAGGGTGAACGGTCGGTCCGATGATCAGCCGTGCGTAACCGACCGCCCCCACCGATCGTTGGCCAACGTGCAAGCCCCCACCAGGCATACGGTCAAGTCGAATTGTGACCTATCACCCGATGGAGTGGCTTTGGCCCGCCGGGGCAACCGTCCGGCAGGCCGGGGTGTCGACAACGACGAAGGGAGGTGTGGCCCGTGACGGCAAACGTGCTGGAGCACCGGCGGGCGAAGGCCTTCGCCGAGGCGCTGGAGGCCCACCAGGCGGAGCAACGCCCTGCGGCCAACGCGGAATCGGCCAACACCGGTGACACCAAGGCCGGTTCGGCCGCGATGGCCGAACTGGTCGGCCTGACCGACACACTGGGGGCGCTGCCCGGGCCGGAGCTGGACCGTGAGGTCCGAACGGTCCAACGCGCCCAGCTGATGGCCGCCTTCGAGCAGGCCTTCGCCGGCGGGCCGGGCGCCGCGGTGCCCCGCCAACGCCGCCACCGGGCGATCCGGACGGCGCCACGCGGCCGCTGGAGCCGCCGGTTCGCGATCGGCGGGCTCGTCGCCGGGCTCGCCGTCGGCAGCCTGGCCGGCGCTGCCGCCGCGAGTTCCAACGCCCTCCCCGGGGACACGCTGTACGGGCTCAAGCGCGGCCTCGAAGGGCTCCGTCTCGACTTCGCGGGCTCCGACTCCGAGCGCGGTGAACTGCTGCTCGACAACGCCGCCACCCGGCTCGACGAGGCCAAGGTCCTGGTCGGCCGCACCGGCCCGGCCGGCGGGCTCAGCCCGGACACGGTCGAGCAGGTCCGCCACGCCCTGGACGACATGCACGCCGACGCCCTCAGGGGCCGCGAGCTGCTGCGCTCGGTCTACCGCAGCAACGGCTCGCTGGACCCGATGCGCGCGCTGGCCGGCTTCGCCCACGACGAGGACGGCCGCTGGACCGAGCTGCAGGGCAGGCTGCCCGTCCAACTGACCCGGCAGGCCAGCCTGGTGAACCAGCTCTTCGACGACATAAGCGAGGACGTCGCGCCCCTGCGGCTGGCCCAGTCCCCCGCCAAGAGCGGTGGCACGGGCGGCCCCGGAGCGGGCGACGGCTCGGCCGACCCGACCGGCGGCTCCTCCGCCGGTGCCCCGGCGAACGGCACCGGCGCCGCTCCGGGCGACCAGGTCTCCGGCGGAGCGACCGGCGGCAGCCGCCCCGGCGGCGGCGTGGCCCCGGCCAACCCCGGCGCCGGCGCGACGGGCGGCAGCGGCAAGGGCGGCGGCCTGCCGAGCACCCTGCCCACCAGCGCCCCGGACGCCGTCAACGGGCTGGTCGGCGACCTCACCAGCGGGCTCACCGGTGCCAAGCCCGCGCCGAGCGCCGACGCGGCCCCGTCGCAGGCGCCCCAGCCGTCCGGCACGCCCGGCGTCCCGGACGCGGCCCATCAGCAGGGTGTCGAGGTTCCCCCGCTGGTCCCGGGCCTGCTGCCCGGGCTGCGGATCCTCGGCGGCTGACGTCAGGACTGCGGGGGCCCGGCGGAGTGCGATATCCGCCGGGCCCCCGCTGCGTGGCCGGCCGTTCCGGAAGCCGGCCGTTCCGGAGGAGCCGGGTCGGCAGGAGCGCAGGGCCGGGGGCCAGGGGTCAGAAGAAGACCGAGCGCCGCTGCACCAGCAGCTGGTAGAGCGAGTGCTGGATGGTCTCGCGCACCTCGTCGGCCAGGTCGAAGACCAGCATCGGATCGTCCGCCGCCTCCGCCGGGTACCCGTCGGTGGCGATCGGCTCGCCGAAGCGGATCGTCCACTTGGTCGGCAGCGGCAGCACCCCGAGCGGCCCCAGCCAGGGGAAGGTCGGGGTGATCGGCACGTACGGCAGGCCCAACAGCCGGGCCAGCGTCTTCACGTTGCCGACCATCGGGTAGGTCTCCTCCGCCCCGACGATCGAGCAGGGCACGATCGGCACCTTCGCCCGCAGCGCCGAGGCCACGAAGCCGCCGCGGCCGAAGCGCTGGAGCTTGTAGCGCTCGGAGAACGGCTTGCCGATGCCCTTGAAGCCCTCCGGCCAGACCCCGACCACCTCGCCGCGCTCCAGCAGCGCCTGCGCGTCCTCGTTGCAGGCCAGCGTGTGGCCGGCCTTGCGGGCCAGCTCGTTGATGCCGGGCAGTACGAAGACCAGGTCGGCGGCGAGCATCCGCAGGTGGCGCCGGTTCGGGTGGTGGTCGTGGATGACCACCTGGGTCATCAGCGCGTCCAGCGGGATCGTCCCGGAGTGGTTGGCGACGATCAGCACGCCGCCCTCGGCCGGGATGTTCTCCACGCCCTGGACGTCGATCCGGAAGTACTTCTCGGCCAGCGGGCGCAGCAGCGAGAGCAGCACCTCCTCGGTGAGCTCCCGGTCGAAGCCGAACTCGTCCACCTCGTAGTCGCCGGTGACCCGGCGGCGCAGGAAGGCCAGCCGCTCGGCCGCGCGGCCCTCCCAGCCCTTGCCGAGCAGCCGGGTGGCGGCCGGGCCGAGCGGCCCGGACAGTGCCCCGCCGACCGCTCCGGCCAGCCGGTCGGCCAGCCCGGGACTCTCGGGGGAGCTGTAGCTGGGGGCGGACTCGATCGGGATGACCTTGGCCTCGCCCAGTGCGTTCTCGGCTGCGGCACTCATCGCGGGTTCAGCTCCTCGGTCGGCGGGGGCGGTTCGGTACGGCGCCCGGTGCGGCGGGGTCCGCCCCTTCCGGGCCGAGCAGGGCGCTCAGCCGGTCGGTGACGGCGGCCAGCCGCTCGGGCGGCAACAGGCCCGGCCCCTGGGCGGCGGCGAAGTCGGCGAAGGCCTGCGGGGTGGTGAACGCCGGGCGGTAGCCGAAGGTCTCGCGCAGCCGGGTGGTGTCCACCACCCGGCCGTGGGTGAGCAGTCGCAGCTGCTCCGGGGAGACATCGACCAGCCGGGTCTGCCGGGCCAGCACGGCCATCCAACTGACGGCGGGCAGCAGCAGCGGCAGGGTGGGCCGGCCGAGCCGGCGGGCGCACTGGGAGAGCAGCAGGACGCCCTCCCCCGCCACATTGAAGGTCCCGGTGTTGACGGTGCCCGGCTCGGGCTCGACGGCGGCCCGGCAGAGCACGGCGACGGCGTCGTCCTCGTGCACGAACTGCAGCCGCGGGTCGTAGCCGAGGACGGTCGGCAGCACCGGCAGCGCGAAGTACTCGCTGAGCGGGGTGTCCGCGTTCGGGCCGACGATGTTGGCGAAGCGCAGCACCGTCACGGCGACGTCCGGACGGCGCCGGGCGAAGCCGCGGACGTAGCCCTCGACCTCGGCGGCGTCCTTGGCGAAGCCCCCGCCGGGCGGGTCCTTCGGCTGGATCCGCTCGCTGAACACGGCCGGGTCGCGGGGCGCGGATCCGTACACGCCGGTGGTGGACTTCACCACCAGCCGGCGCACCCCGGGGGCCTTCTGGCAGGCGCCGAGCAGCTGCATGGTGCCGATGACGTTGGACTCCTTCACCGCGGAGCGGTTGGTGGAGCCCAGGCCGGTGGCGCTGACGCTGAGGTGCACGACGGTGTCCACCCGGTGCTCGGCGAGCACCCGGGAGAGTGCCGGGCGGCGCAGGTCGAGCTGGTGGAAGCGGTACGGGGCGGCCGGGCCCGCGAACTCCCCTGCGGACTCCTCGGCCGGCAGCCGGGGCGGCTGCACGTCCACGCCGACGACCAGGTCCACGCCGGGGAGGCGGCGGACCTCGGCGGCGAAGCGGGCACCGAGATGGCGTGCCACGCCGGTGACGAGCACGACCACGCCCACGGTGCTGCACCCCATTCCCTCGACCCGAGCGGACTGCGTGCACCGTACCGCGCCGCCGCGCCGGGCCGTGAAACGACACCGCCCGCCCCGGGCCGCAGGGGCCGGGACGGGCGGTGAAAGCGCTGGGCGCGCGGGGCGCGGCCGGGGGCGCTTACTTCTTGTTGCGACGCTGAACGCGAGTGCGCTTGAGAAGCTTGCGGTGCTTCTTCTTGGCCATACGCTTGCGACGCTTCTTGATGACAGAGCCCACGGAACAACCCTCGCTCACTGAGACTCTCGTCCGTGAGAGACGGAGTCCATACGACTGACGTGAGGGCCTAGCCTACCGTCCGCCGGGCCGGGGCCGTAATCGTGCTCCCCGTTGCCGGGAAACTCGCGGGAAATCCGGGGCGAACGGGGCCGGTCCGCGGCTGCGGGCCGGGCCCCGCCGACCCGGGGCCTACGCGCTCTCAAGCCGCACGTACGACTCCTTGAGGTACTCGTGCACCGCCTGCTGGGGCACCCGGAAGGACCGTCCGACCCGGATGGCCGGCAGCTCTCCGCTGTGCACCAGGCGGTACACCGTCATCTTGGACACCCGCATGACCGCGGCGACCTCCGCCACGGTCAGGAAGACGACTTCCTGCAGGGGACGCTCCACGGAACTCATGACCATCACCCGACCCTTACCCGTGTGCAAGGCACCGGCTTCCCCTCCGGTGACTCCACCGGCACACGTGTATCCCCAGAGTAGTTATGGGTGGTACCAGTGGGAAGAGGGGAAGTGCAGTCCTCGTACGGTGAGAGATAGGCCTGTTGCAGTACGTAGCCGCTCGGCGGATCGGACGGGTCGCCGTACGCACCGCCCGGCGGGCCCGTGCTGCGGGCGGCGGGTTCAGGCCAGCAGGCCGTGGTGGGGAAAGACCGCGCGGCGGGCGGCGAGGATGGCCTGATCGAGCCGGTCGGCCGGATCGTAACCCGCGTCGAAGTCGCGCCAGGCCGGGCGGGCGCCGTCGGTCATCCGCAGCGGGGCCGGGCGGCGGGTGCGGCGGTAGACCTCGGCGCGCCAGGGCTCGGGGGTCTCGGTGGCCGGGTCGACGGGCCGGCCGGCGGCGGTGGCGACCAGGTGGGTCCAGCTGCGCGGGACGACGTCCACCACGGCGTAGCCGCCCCCGCCGGTGGCCACCCAGCGGCCGTCGGCGTGACGGTGGGCCAGGTCGTGCAGCTCCTCGGCGATCAGCCGCTGGGCGTCGACGGTGACGGCGAGGTGGGCGAGCGGGTCCTCCAGGTGGGTGTCCGCGCCGTGCTGGGTGACCAGGACCTGTGGCCGGAAGGCGTCCAGCAGTTCGGGCACCAGGGCGTGGAAGGCGCGCAGCCAGCCGGCGTCGCCGGTGCCGGCCGGCAGCGGCAGGTTGGCGGCGGATCCGGGGGCGTCCGGGCCGCCGGTCTCGGTGGGCCAGCCGGTCTGCGGGAAGAGCGTGGCGGGGTGTTCGTGCAGCGAGACCGTGAGCACCCGCGGGTCGTTCCAGAAGGCCTCCTGGACGCCGTCGCCGTGATGGACGTCCACGTCGACGTAGGCGACCCGTTCGGCGCCGAGTTCGAGCAGCCGGGCGACGGCCAGCGCCGGGTCGTTGTAGACGCAGAAGCCGGAGGCCTTGGCGGGCATCGCGTGGTGCAGTCCGCCGGCGAAGTTGACGGCGTGCGGGGTCTCGCCGCGCCAGACGGCCTCGGCGGCGGCCACGGACTGGCCGGCGATCAGCGCGGAGGCCGAATGGATCGCGGGGAAGGACCAGTTGTCTTCGGTGCCGAGCCCGTGCCGGGGGTCGGACAGCTCGGGGTGGGCGGCGGCGTGCCTGACCGCCTCGACGTACTCCCCGGTGTGCACCAGCCGGAGGGTGGAGTCGCCGGCGGGCGGCGCGGAGCGGACGGTCACCCCGGGGCCGGCGTTCAGGCCGAGGGCCTCGACCAGGCGCATGGTGAGGGCCAGCCGGGTCGGGTCCATCGGGTGGCCGGGGCCGAAGTCGTAGGCGGTGACGGCCTCGTCCCAGAAGAGGTGCAGGCCGCAGGGGGTGTCACGCTCGGCTTCGGGCATGGCCTCCACCGTAGCGGGTGGCGGTGGGGCGGTCGGCACCGAGGCGGTGCAGACAAAATCTTCACGGCTCCCTATCCTCTCCGCCATGAAGCCATTCAGCGTGCAACGCCTCGGGGTAATTCTCGCTGCATTACTGGGACTTGGCACGGTCTTTGCCGCCCAGCCGGCCTCCGCCGCGGTCAGTGGCACCACCTTCGCCGTCAACAGGTCGACGGCGGCACCCGGTGACCAACTGACCCTGACGCTGACCCTCGCCAACACCGAGAGCAGCGACATCTACTTCGCCTACGAGTTCATCCAGCCGATCTGGCCGGCCAACCAGCAGGCCGGCGCCTTCAACGTGCTCAGCTGCGCCGGCGACTCCACCGACTGCTCGGTGAACGGCAACAACGCCGCCTTCCACTTCACTGCGCCGATCGCCCCCGGAGCCAGCCGTACCGTCACGCTGACCGTCCAGGTCACCGCGACCCCGACCTGGGGCGCCGGACCGTACACGCTGAACTGGGCGCCGTACGTCTACTACGAGTTCGGCCAGGTGGGCGGGCAGTCCACCACCAAGGACCAGCTGTGGGCCAACGGCCTGCCCGAGCTGCAGACCGTGATCAGCTGACCCCCGTCCCGCCGACCGCTCCAGCCGCCCGCCCCCGCCGTCACGCGACGGCGGGGGCAGGCGCGGGCGCCGGGGCGAAGCGGTCGGCCAGCGGCAGGACGGCGAGCACCAGCAGCATCGGAGCCAGCAGCGCCCAGCGGTACGAGCTCGCGTCGGCGATCGCCCCGACCAGCGGCGAACCCACCAGGAAACCCACGTAGTTGAAGAGGTTGAGCCGGGCCACCGCGGCATCCGAGTCGGCCGGGAAGAGCCGGCCGCCGGCCGCGAACACCTGCGGGATGATCGCGCAGATGCCGAAGCCCAGCACGGTGAACCCGGCGATGCCCGCCCAGGCAGCGGGCGCGACGGCCGCCACCCCGAAGCCGAACGCGGCCAGCGCCGCACCGGAGCGGACCACCGGGACGGCGCCGAAGCGCTGCACCGCGCGGTCCCCCAGGGCGCGGCCGAGCAGCATCGCCACCATGTAGCCGAGGTAGGACAGCTTGGCCAGGTCCTCCCGGCTGCCCAGGCCGTCGGTGAGGTACTTGACGCTGTAGTTGGAGACCGAGGCGTCGGCGATGTAGGCGAAGGCCATCGCCAGGCAGAGCGGCAGCAGCGGCCGCCAGGGGATGGACCGGGCGGCGGCCTCGGCGGCCTCCCGGACGGCGTCGCCGAGCTCGGCGGGCCCGGCGAATCGCGTGCCGGTGAGCACCGCGAGCGGGGCGATCACCGCGGCGGCCGTACCGAACAGCACCGGCAGCCCGAGGTCGTAGTGCGAACCGAGGCCGGCGAGGGCCGCGCCGAGGATGCCGCCGAGGCTGAACGCGGCATGGAAGCCGATCATGATCGAGCGGCCGTAGCGGTGCTGCAGGCCCACCCCGAGCATGTTCATACTGGCGTCCAGCGCACCCACCAGCAGGCCGAACGCACCCAGCGCCAGGGCGAGTTGCCACAGGGCGCTGCCCAGCCCGGCGGCCGCGAGGCTGAGGCAGACGGCGGGCTGGACCACCCGCAGCACGGCCCGCGCGCCGGTGCGCTTCACCAGCTGCTCGGAGGTGATCGAACCGACCCCGGCCAGGATCGGCACCGCGGCCAGGAAGACCGGCAACAGCCCGTCGCTCAGCCCGTACCGGCGCTGGATCTCCGGGATGCAGGTGACCAGCAGCGCGAAGGTGGTGCCCTGGAGCAGGAAGCTGACGGCCAGTGCGGCCCGCCCGACCCGCAGGCCGGGCGCCGGCGGGAACGGGACGGGCTGCACGGGCGGCGCGGCACTCATACGGACCTCCACACGGGCCGCCACACGGGGCCCTCCACGACGAGCCACCCGGCGGCCTCGCTACCGGCCGGTAGGACGATGTTGGCGAGAGCGTAGGCGGTGCGCCGCGTTTGCGGGAGGGGTCGTGCAGGGACTTCCCCGCCGGCCGGTCCTGCTGCCGAGTCCCCTGTCGGAGGCGCCGCGGACTACTTCCCGCCGGAGGCCAACTCCCGGGAGCGGTCCCGGGCCGCCTCCAGGGCGCCCAGCAGCGCGGCCCGCACCCCGTGGTTCTCCAGCTCGCGGATGGCCGCGATGGTGGTGCCCGCCGGGGAGGTGACCGCCTCGCGCAGCTTCACCGGGTGCTCGCCGGAATCCCGCAGCATCACCGAGGCGCCGATCGCGGACTGCACGATCAGGTCGTGCGCCACCTGCCGGGGCAGGCCGAGCAGGATGCCGGCGTCCGTCATCGCCTCGACCAGGAAGTAGAAGTACGCCGGGCCCGAGCCGGACAGCGCCGTGGCCGCGTCCTGCTGGGACTCGGGCAGCCGCAACGCCTTGCCGACCGAGCTGAAGATCTGCTCCGCCCGCGCCAGGTGCTCCTCGGAGGCGTGCGAGCCGGCCGAGATGACGCTCATCCCCTCGTCCACCAGGACCGGCGTGTTGGGCATCACCCGGACCACCGGGGTGCCGGCCGCCAGCCGCTCCTCGAACCAGGCGGTGGGGATGCCTGCCGCGGCCGAGATCACCAGCCGGTCCGCAGCGATGTGCGGGGCCAGCTCCTCCAGCAGGGTGCCCATGTCCTGCGGCTTGACCGCGAGGATCAGGGTGTCGGCGAGCTTGGCGGCCTCGGCGTTGGAGACGGCCACCACGCCGTACCGGCCGGCGAGTTCGACCGCGCGCTCGGGGCGGCGGGCGGTCACCAGGACGTCCGCCGGATCCTTGCCGGCCCGCAGCAGACCGGAGAGCAGGGCCTCGCCGATCTTGCCGGTGCCCAGGAAGGCGATCTTCTGTCCGTGTGCTGCGCTGCTGCCCATGGTCCGCTCCTTGCCTCGGTACTTCGGCCATCCTCGCACCGCACGCAGGCACCCGGCGGGACCGTCCGGTCCGTGGTCGCGGGGCCGGACGACCGCAGTGCGAGGACGGACCCTAGGGGTGAGAACCAGGGGGTTCCCCTATGGCCCCCGGGCCGGAGCGGGCGCACCGTGGAGGCATGGCACACGACGAAATGTCCCGACGTGAGAACCGGCAACTCGCCGTCGCCTCGGCGACCGTGGGCCCGTGGCGGACCGCCGCGGGAGTCGGTGCGGTGGTGGGGGCGACAGCCCTGGGGATCGAGGCGATCTCCGGCAGCTGGTCGCTGAGCATGCTGGCCGGACCGGCCGGCTGGGCCCTGTTCTTCTTCTTCCTGGTCGGCACCGTCGGCGGCCGACTGCGCCGCGACACCGCCGACCGGCGGCTGCGCCGCTGGGCGAACGACCACCCGTGGCAGTCCGCCCTCCCGGCGACCGGCGCGCTCCTGGGACTGAACACCCTGGTGCAGCTGTTCCTCGGCGACGCCGGCCTGTTCGGCGCCTTCTTCCTCTCCTTGCTCCCGGCCGGCCTCCTGCTGGCGATCGCCGGGGTGGTGGGGTCGGTCAAGCAGGCCCGCGGCAGGTCCTGAAAGAGCAGGTCACAGGGCCGGAACAGCGGCTCCCAGGACGTGAACAGCGGCGCGGTTCCGGACGAAACGGGGTGAAGCACCCCCCGGCGGACACGAGTTCACCACCCGGTGCGCCCCCGATCGACGTGCCGTCGCACCCCGTCGTCATACTGGCGCGATGCCGATAGCCGAAGATCCGGAACCGCGCCCCGCCAGGGGCGACGAGCCGGGCGGATCCGACCCGTCCGGGACGGGCGAGAAGGACCCGTTCGCCGACCTCGTCCTGGACGAGGAGTTCGTCCGCAACGCCAGCGTCAAGGAACAGGCCGGGCGCACCCGCATGCTGAGCGCCCGGTGGAAGCACACCCCGCCGGTCGACCCGGGCGGCCGCCGCTCGGTCAACGACGGCCCCGCGCCCAAGCGCCGGTTCGGCCGCAAGCCGAAGCCGCAGCCGCTCGATCCCTGGGGCAACCCGCGCCCGCGTCGCCGCCGGTTCGCATGGCGCACGCCGCTCTACGTCGCCCTGACCGTCGCCGTGCTGCTCGCGGCGCTGAACACCGGCGCGCTGCGCACCTGGTACGCCGACCACCTCGGCGGCCCCTCCGCGGCCCACACGCCGGTGCCCACCGTCGCCCCCGAGACCGCCAAGCCGACCACCGCCCCGCCCAAGGTCGACGAGCAGCAGCCGACCGTCGACCACCCCTGGGCCGGCTCCCCCGCCGAGGGCTGGCCGAACGGCGCCGAC
The DNA here is from genome assembly GCF_003635085.1 of Streptomyces sp. 1114.5. Classification (NCBI taxonomy): domain Bacteria; kingdom Bacillati; phylum Actinomycetota; class Actinomycetes; order Kitasatosporales; family Streptomycetaceae; genus Streptomyces; species Streptomyces sp. 1114.5. The sequence continues at coordinate 1,852,604 of NZ_RBXE01000001.1, read as the reverse complement.
GCCTTCGTCCTCCCCGAGGCCCAGGCCACCGGCGTCTTCTCCGCCGAGCAGGTCGCCGCCCAGCTGAAGTCCGTCAAGGACTACCTGATCGCCGCCAACCTCGACCCGAAGGTCATCGGGGGCGGCCGGCCGGACGCCGCCCTGGCCCTGCTGGAGCGGCAGGACCAGGACGGTGCGAAGACGGCGCTGGACCACCCGACCAAGGAGAACGACCCGACCAGCTGGTTCAGCCGCTTCGACCCGCGCGACGCGATCCCGGTGGGCGACACGGTCAAGGTCCAAGGCCGGATGACCTACGAGGGCGACGGCGACAAGGGCGTCCTGATCCACACCGACTTCAGCTTCGTGTACGCGCTGCGCCCCGGCCCGGACGCCGCCAAGCGGGCCGTGTCGCCCCAGCCGACGCCGGGCGCCCCGCAGCCGACGAAGTCGGCCCCGGCGCAGGGCGGCGGCACCGCCAGGCCGGTGGGTCTGCTGACGCCCTCGGACGACGTGGCCGGGGACACCTGGACCACCCGCACGATCGTGCGCCGGGTGGACACCTTCCGCTTCTACGACCCGGCCCGCTACCAGGTCCAGCCGAAGAAGATCGTCTACGACAAGAGCCAGACCGACCCCGCCAACTCGGCGTGCGACGTCTACGACGGCTACTTCCACCCGCAGTTCGACCAGTTCGCGGCGCTGCAGCAGGACACCCCCGGCTCCCGGCCGACCGGCCCGGCGATCGACCCGTACGACCGCAGCAAGGACATCCAGCAGACCGAGGAGTGCGGCACGATCAGCCGCAACTGACCGGCCCGTTGCGGCTCGTTGCAGCTCGTTGCGGCTCGTTGCTGCCGATCGGTCGGCCCCGGCTTGTCAGCGCTTGCGCTTGGGCCGGCTCGGCGCCTTGGCGTCGGGCCGGCCGCTGCGGCTCGACTGGCGCTTCTCGTACTGGGCGACCGCCCGCTCGTACGCGGCCCGGTGGACCGCCTCGCCGGGGGCCTCGACCAGGCTGCGGGCGAAGTAGGCGAGCAGGGAGCCGGCGCCGCCGATCAGCCAGACCGCGCCGAGCGACTTGTCCTCGGCCATCCAGCCGGTCAGCTGGTCCTTGCCCTCGGTGAGCACCTTCCAGGTGCGCCGGACGGACATCATCGAGCAGACCGCGATGGCGGCGGTCAGCAGCCCGTTGAGGAAGGTGCCCTGGTCGGAGAGGGCGATGCCCTCGACGCCGAAGCGGAGCACCAGCACCACGGCGGCGGTCGCGACCAGGGCGCCGGCCGACACGGCGACCCGGCGCAGCCAGTAGCCGCCGTCCCGGTTCAGCCAGCTGGTGCCGAACCAGCGGATCGGCTCCGGCTCTGGAGCACCGGCCGGCCTGGGGGCGCCGTCGGGCTTGAGGGCGGGGGTGGGGGGCTGCTCGCTCACGCCGTCGATTATCACCCGGCCGCCGCAGCTGCCGGAGGGGCCGTCCCGTGTGCCGGGACGGCCCCTCCGTCGTTCATCGGCGTCGCCGCCCGGCCTCGGCCGGGCGCGGGACGCCGCTCAGCCGAGCTTGGTCACGTCGCGGACGGCGCCCTTGTCGGCGGAGGTGGCCATCGCGGCGTAGGCCCGCAGCGCCTGGCTGACCTGGCGGTCGCGGTTCTTCGGGCGGTAGCCGCCCGAGGCCTCCAGGGCGCGCCGACGCTCGGCGAGGACCTCGTCCGGGACCTCCAGGGAGATCGTCCGGCCGGGGATGTCGATGGCGATGATGTCGCCGTCCTCGACCAGCGCGATGGTGCCGCCGGAGGCCGCCTCCGGGGAGGCGTGGCCGATGGACAGGCCCGAGGTGCCGCCGGAGAAGCGGCCGTCGGTGACCAGTGCGCAGGCCTTGCCGAGGCCCCGACCCTTGAGGAAGGAGGTCGGGTAGAGCATCTCCTGCATGCCCGGGCCGCCCTTGGGGCCCTCGTAGCGGATGACGACGACGTCGCCCTCCTTGACCCGCTTGGCCAGGATCGCCTCGACGGCGTCCTCCTGGGACTCCACCACGACGGCCGGGCCGCTGAACGTCCAGATCGACTCGTCCACGCCGGCGGTCTTCACGATGCAGCCGTCCTCGGCGAGGTTGCCGTACAGCACGGCCAGGCCGCCCTCGACGGAGTAGGCGTGCTCGACGCTGCGGATGCAGCCCCGGGCGCCGTCGGTGTCCAGCGACTCCCAGCGCTCGGACTGCGAGAAGGCCTCGGCGGAGCGGACGCAGCCGGGGGCGGCGTGCCACAGCTCGACGGCCTCGGCGGAGGGCGAGCCGCCGCGCACGTCCCAGGTCTTGAGCCACTCGGCGAGCGAGTCGGCGTGCACGGTGTGGACGTCCTCGTTGAGCAGCCCGGCGCGGTACAGCTCGCCGAGGATGGCCGGGATGCCGCCGGCCCGGTGGACGTCCTCCATGTAGTACGAGCCGTTGGGCGCGACCTTGGACAGGCAGGGCACCTTGCGGGAGATCGCGTCGATGGCCCGCTGGTCGAAGTCCAGCTCCGCCTCCTGGGCGGCGGCGAGCAGGTGCAGGATGGTGTTGGTCGAGCCGCCCATGGCGATGTCCAGGGCCATCGCGTTCTCGAAGGCGGCGCGGGTGGCGATCGCCCGGGGCAGCACGGAGGCGTCGTCCTGGCCGTAGTGGCGGTTCGTGATCTCGACGACGGTCCGTCCGGCCTTCTCGTACAGCGCCCGGCGGGCGGTGTGGGTGGCGAGCACCGAGCCGTTGCCGGGCAGGGAGAGGCCGATCGCCTCGGTGAGGCAGTTCATCGAGTTGGCGGTGAACATGCCGGAGCACGAGCCGCAGGTGGGGCAGGCGTTCTCCTCGATGATCGCGATGTCCTCGTCGGAGACGTTCTCGTTGACGGCCTGGGAGATCGCGTCGACCAGGTCCAGCTTGCGCACGGTGCCGTCGACCAGGGTGGCCTTGCCGGCCTCCATCGGGCCGCCGGAGACGAAGACGGTCGGGATGTTCAGGCGCAGCGCGGCCATCAGCATGCCCGGGGTGATCTTGTCGCAGTTGGAGATGCAGATCAGGGCGTCGGCGCAGTGCGCGTTGACCATGTACTCGACCGAGTCGGCGATCAGGTCGCGCGAGGGCAGCGAGTAGAGCATGCCGCCGTGGCCCATCGCGATGCCGTCGTCCACCGCGATGGTGTTGAACTCGCGCGGGATGCCGCCCGCCTGCTTGATCGCCTCGGAGACGATCCGGCCCACCGGCTGGAGGTGGGTGTGGCCGGGGACGAACTCGGTGAAGGAGTTGGCGACCGCGATGATCGGCTTGCCGAAGTCCTCGCGGGCTACGCCGGCGGCCCGGAGAAGCGCCCGGGCGCCTGCCATGTTGCGACCGTGGGTGACCGTACGGGACCTCAGCTCGGGCACTGTGCTCCACTCCTTCGGGGCTCTCGCGGGCGCCCCGCTGGTGGGAGGGTGCGGGGGCCGCTGTGGCTACGAGCCTACGCCCGCCGTCCAGGCGGCGGACCGGCCGTCCGCGATGCGGTCAGGCGGGCGGGCCCTCCGAGGCTGTGGGGGTCAGCCGGGCTTGACGGCCACGGTGAGGTCCAGGGTGAAGGGCTCGACCACGACGCCGTCCGGGAACTCGGCGAGCAGGGCGTCCCGTTCACCGGCCAGGATCGGGGCGCGCTCCTCGGGGGTGAGCGAGGCCATGAAGGAGCGGGAGGTGAGGTCGGTGAGCACGTGCTCAACGCCGGCCCGGCGCTCCCAGCGCAGCCGGGCGCGCCCGACCGCCAGCCCGGCCGGGGCGAAGTGGCCGGTGTGCTCGGTGATCCGGCCGTACCCGTGGTAGCGGTCGGGCAGCGCCGCGGTCAGCCGCTCGACCCGGGCCCGGACCCACGGCACGGTCTCGTCGTGCACGTTCCACCAGGTGGCGAGCGCGCCGCCCGGCCGCAGCACCCGGATCGCCTCCGGGACGGAGTGCTCGGGGCGGGTCCAGTGGAAGGCCTGGGCGTAGCCGATCAGGTCGGCGGAGCCGTCGTGGAAGGGCAGGTCGTCGCCGTTGCCGCGGACCAGCGGGAGCGACGGGGAGGCGGCCAGGAACTGGGCGGCCATCCCGGCGTACGGCTCGACGGCGATCACGTCCGCGCCGCGGGCGGCCAGCAGCCGGGTCGCGATGCCGGTGCCGGCGCCGACGTCCAGGACCCGGGCCCCCTTGAGACCGCGGCCCCAGAGCCGCTCCAGCTCGTCGAACAGCTCGTTCGGGTAGCTCGGGCGGGCACGGTCGTACTCGGCGGCCACCGCGCCGAAGCTCTGGGCCAGTTCACGGAAGTTGCCGAGCTCGCTGAAAAGCCGGTCGTTCGTCACCGCTCCCCCTCCGTACGGAAGTTCGCGCCCCCGTGGGCCAGGCGGCCCCGGTGGGTCGGGCGCCCCGGTGGGCCAGCGCTCAGCGTACGCGCGAGGCGGTGGCGAGGTGCAAGCGGGTGAAGGCCAGGGCCTCGGCCAGATCGGCCTCGCGTTCGGCGGGGGACGCGGACCGGCGGGTGTTGACCTCCAGCACCACGTGGCCGTCGAAACCGGTGCGGGCGAGGTGTTCCAGCAGCTCGGCACAGGGCTGCTTGCCGCGGCCCGGGATCAGGTGCTCGTCCTTGCCGGAGCCGCTGCCGTCGGCCAGGTGGACGTGGGCGAGCCGGTCCCCCATCCGCTCGACCATGGCGAAGGTGTCGATCCGGGACGTCGCGACGTGCGACAGGTCGATGGTGAAGTGCCGGTACTCCTCGTCCGTGACGTCCCAGCCGGGCGAGTACGCCAGCACCTCGCGGTCGCGGTAGCGCCACGGGTACATGTTCTCGACGGCGAAGCGGACGTCGGTCTCGCCCGCCATCCGGTTGATGCCCGCCACGAAGTCCCGGGCGTACTGGCGCTGCCAGCGGAACGGCGGGTGGACGACGACGGCGCTCGCGCCGAGCTTCTCGGCCGCCGCCCGGGCCCGGACCAGCTTGGTCCACGGGTCGGTGGTCCACACCCGCTGGGTGATCAGCAGACACGGCGCGTGCACGGCCAGGATCGGCATCCGGTGGGCGTCGGAGAGCCGGCGCAGGGCGTCGACGTCCTGGCTGACCGGGTCGTTCCAGACCATCACCTCCACCCCGTCGTAGCCGAGCTTGGCGGCCAGCTCGAAGGCGACCGCGGTGCTCGCGGGGTACACGGAGGCGGTCGACAGGACCACCTTGGTGTCGGGGATGTGCAGGGTCGGGTGCGGGGGCAGCACCAGGCGATCGGTGGTGCGCAGCAGCGGCGGGCGAGCGGCCTCCCGGCGGGCGGCCTTGACCGAGCGGACCGACTGGACGGCGGCCTTGGCGGCGCCGGCGGCCCGGGCGGTGCGGGTCTCCTTCGGCGCGGCGGGCGCGGCCTTGGCGGCGGCCCGGCGGGGGGCGGGGCGCTTGGTCGCGGCTGGTTCCGTCGCGGGGTTCGACGCCGGGTTCGTGGTGGGGGTGCTCTGCTTCGCGGTGGACTTCGCGGTGTGCTGCGTGGGGGTCTGCTTCGTGGGGGTCTGCTTCGTGGTGGGCTTCGTGGGGGTCTGCTTCGCGGTGGGCTTCGTGGGACTGGTCTGCTTCGCGGTGGCCTTCTTCGCCGAGGCCTTCTTCGCCGAGGCCTTCTTCGCGGTGCGCTGGGCCGCCTGGACGGCCTTGGCGGCCTTGGCGGCCTGCGCGCCGGTGGCGCCCTTGACCGCCTTGCCGAGGCGGCGGCGCGGACTGTCCGACCGCGGCTGCCCGTCCCCGGGAGCGCGGCCCTCCCGCGTTCCGTCCTCGCCCGCTGGTTGCACCACGGGAGACAGCGTAAGCGGAGCGCGGGCCGAACGGGACGCCGTCCTGACGCCGTCCTGACACCGCCCCGGCCTCGCCCGGCACCGCCCCGGCGCCGCCTCGGCCTCGTCCTACGGGGTGAGGGCCGGTCGGCGCCGGTCCGCGGGGCTGTCCATGGCGTCCAGGCGGCGCAGGATGATGCCCTCGCGCAGCGCCCACGGGCAGACGTCCAACTCGTCCAGGCCGAACAGGTCCATCGCGGCGTCGGCGACCAGCGCGCCGGCCAGCAGCTGCTTGGCGCGGCCCTCGGAGACGCCGGGGATCTGCGCGCGCTCGGCGACGGTCATCGTGGACAGCCGCGGCAGCCAGGCGGCCAGCCCGCTGCGGGTGAGCCGACGGTCGGCGTACGGGCCGGCGTCGGCGGGGGCGGCGCCGGTCATCCGGGCCAGCTGCTTGAAGGTCTTGGAGGTGGCGACCGCGTGCTGCGGCGGCCCGAGCCGGGAGATCTCGCCGACCACGGTGGCCATCTCGGCCCGGATGTGGCGTCTCAGCTCGCGCAGCCCGTCCGGGTCGGCGACGTCCCCGGGCAGCCAGCGCGCGGTCAGCCGCCCGGCGCCCAGCGGCAGCGAACAGGCGACGTCCGGCTGCTCGTCCAGGCCGCAGGCGATCTCCAGCGAGCCGCCGCCGATGTCCAGGTTGAGCAGCCGGCCCGAGGACCAGCCGAACCAGCGGCGGACGGCGAGGAAGGTGAGCCGCGCCTCGTCCTGCCCGGACAGCACCCGCAGCTCGACGCCCGTCTCGGCGGCCACCCGGCGCAGCACCTCCTCGCCGTTGGCGGCCTCGCGCACGGCGGAGGTGGCGAACGGCAGGATGTCGACGACGCCCTTGTCCTCGGCGACCCGCAGCGAGGAGGCGATGTGGCCGACCAGTCGCTCGACGCCGGGCCCGCTTATCGCGCCGTCCTCGTCCAGCAGCTCGGCCAGGCGCAGTTCGGCCTTGTGCGAGTACGCGGGCAGCGGGGCAGCGCCCGGATGGGCGTCCACCACGAGGAAGTGGACCGTGTTGGAACCTACGTCGAGCACACCGAGTCGCATAACTCTCCACGCTACGCGATCCGGGTAGGGGCGAGGCGGGTCGGGACGGTATTCGCGCTGGTCCGGCCACCCGCCGCAGGTCGTGCCGCCAGTGGCCGCGCGGGGGCGCCCCGGCGCTCCGTCAGGCAGTCAGCGTCCGCCCGACGGCAGGCCTGACCCGGGGGCCGGTGATCAGACCGTCGGCGTCCCGGGTGGTCTGCACGTCGGTCTCCAGCCAGTCGGTGCCCTGGTCAAGGGCGGCCGCGAAGGAGGGCCACGGTGTTCTCCGGGGCGTTGCGCGGCGTGGGACGGTGGTCGATCACCACCGGCGCCTCCGGGGCGTGCGCGGTGTCCGGGGCGTTCGCGGTGTCCGGGGCGTTCGCGGTGTCCGGGGCGTTCGCGGTGTCCGGGGCGTGCGATGGACCCGACAGCCCCTCGACGGCCTCAGGTTCCCCGGTGTTCCGTCACAGCAGGCCGTCCCACAGCTGCTCCACGATGACGGCCCACCAGTTCTCGGGGTCGGCGAAGACCGTTCCGTCCACCTCCGCCAGAGCCCGCTGCAAGGTGTCCACGGCCTCGCCCGCGGCCACCGGGCCGAGCCCGCGCAGGGTCGGCCACCAGCCGGCGAAGACCTCCAGGCAGCGGACGAAGGCCCGCAGGCCCGCGTTGCAGTGGCGGGCGGTCGCGTAGTCCGGGTCCACCGCCCGGACCGTGCCCTCCACGGTGTCGAGCGCCATCAGCGCCCAACCGTCCGTCCCCAGCAGCAACAGACCGGCGAGCGCCTGACGCTCGCGCTCGGCCGCCCGGGTGCCGCGGCCGAGTGCGGCCAGGTGCGCGGCCAGCGGCGGCAGCACGGCGTCGGGGCGGCTGCCGTCCGCGATCGCCCCGGGGCCGGGGTGGTGCAGTGCGAAGAACCCGGGCACGGCCGTCGGCACGCCCACCGTCAGCAGCAACGCGGCGTCCTCCCCGGGCAGTTCGGCCTGGGCGACGTCCACCGGATCGAAGCGCTGCACGCCCGCCGGGCCGAACCGCTCCACGAGCCGCGCGGCGAGCACCGCGTCGGGTTCGTACGGGCCGCTCCGCGCCGGGCGGGGGAAGGGCACGCGGTTGCGGACCGGCCCGTCGGGCGGTGCGGGCAGGGCCCGTACGGCGGTGGCGCGATGGTCGAAGCGCGGACCGTAGGGAAGGCCGAAGTCGATCCGGGCGTAAGGCAGTTCGGCCGCCAGGGCGTGGGCCCAGTAGCCGCCGGGCAGAGCGCTCATGCGCAGGTCGGTCCGGACGGCCAGCACGTCCTCGGCCGCGACGCCCTGCTCACGCAGCCACCACCAGCCGCGCAACGCCGGGTGCGGCAGACCCGCCGCCGAGCGCAGCGCCAGCGACCGCTGCTCGCCCGCACCGTCCCGGTACGTCAGCTCGGCCCTGGCGCCCCGACCGGTCGCCGCGGGAACGGTCGGGTCGTAGCCGCCGACACCGACGAAGTCCCGGTACAGGCCTACCACTTCGTCCACCGGCGCGGAGGGCCACACGGTGAACCGCCCGTTCTCCCGGTCCACCACGGCACAGGCCGCACCCACGTCCTCGGGCGCCCGCCGCTCCCCCGTCCGCGGATCCACCTCCACGGGCGGGGGCTCCGCCCACACGACCCAGCCGAGCTCGAACTCGTGCGCGACCACCCGCCGCACCGCCGCACCGGCCCCCTGCGGCAAATCCCCGTTGATCCACCGGTGCCCTGCCTCCACCGCCTGCGCCCGCGAGATCACCCGACCACCCCATTCCCCGTCCACAACCCCCGAGACCCACCCCCCACCCGCGCCGCGACCCTACGCCCCCGCTAGGCGCACCCCCCGCCCACCCCCACGCAGCGAAATATGACGGTTGGTCTACATCACCATTCACCGGAACAGGAAGTCGGCCTCATCGACTTCCTGTTCCGCGCCGCCAGGCCCCCAAGGGCCGGCCGAATATGTAGACCGGTCTACCTATCCATCAGCGCCACCCGATCCCTCCGAGCACAGAAAGTCGGCCGGGCCGACTTTTCGCGCAGGACCCCTTCACGGCCGGCCACGGAGGAAAATATGTCGCTCGGTCTACATATTCGCCGGTTACCTCAACCGAACCACGCGCAAGAAGTCGGCCAGGCCGACTTTTCGTGCCCGCTCTCACTCAGGCACCCGAAGGAATATGACGCTCGGTCTACATATTTCCCCTAAGCCTCCGACCCTCCATGAGCTGCACAGGAAGTCGGCCCGGCCGACTTCTCGTGCACACCCCCCAACCGAATATGACGGTCGGTCTACATAATTCACTGGGCGCCCAGCCGGACCACGCACAGGAAGTCAGCGGGGCCGACTTTTCGCGTGCGGCTCTCGCCTTGGCGCGGGAACGAATATGACGCTCGGTCTACATATTTCTCCCCAGGCCCCACCGCCTCCGGCCGCTGCGTAGGAAGTCGGCCCAGTCGACTTCCTACGCAGCGGTCCCGCCCCCAGGGGTTCAGGCGGTGGGGGCGAGGTCGAGGGGGCGACCTTCGGGGGTGAGGGCGATGGCCCAGAGGCCGTGGGTGGCGGGGTGGAGGGGGGTGGGGCTCCGGCGGGCGAGTTGGTGGTCGAGGTAGGTGACGGTGTCCTGGTGGTTGACGGCGTTCCAGGCGTGGGGGCGGCCGAAGCTGTCGCGGGTGAGGAGGACGGCCTGGGCGCCGTGGCCGGCCCGGCGCAGGTCGTCGGCGAGGCGGTCGAAGGCCTGGCCGCCGTCGCCCAGGTCGCGGAAGGGGGCGCCGAGTTCGCGTTCGGCGCGGTCGCGGCCGCCGCGTTCTCCGGCGTCGCCCTCGGTCGGGATGCGCGGGGCCGCGCAGGTGGGGCGGCCGGCGTAGCACTCGACGGCGGACAGGGCGATCTCCAGGCTGTTGTTGGCCCGCCCCGGTTCGCGGTGGCCGCCGTCGTTGACGGCCTCCGTCCAGCCGCCGACCGCGGGGTCCGGGTACCGGGCGGGCAGACCGTCCTCGTCGCGGGGTGCGCGGCGTTCGAGTTCGGCCTGGTGCTGCGGGTCGACCGGGGCGAGCCCACCCGGCAGGCCGTACGGGCGGCTGTCGGTGATGCTGCGCAGTCGGGCGGCCGGGTCGTCCGGGTGGCCGCCGCGCCGGGCGCGCAGGGCGAGTTGGAGGGCCATCGCGTGCGCGGTCGCGACCGGGACGGCGCCCCAGGCGAGGGTGGGGTCGGCGACGGTCGGGGCGGTGTCCCGGCGTCGGGCGTCCCCGGGGTGCGGCTCGGGTCGGCCGATCACCGGTGTGGTGCCGACGATCGGCGGTGCGGCCGGTGCCGGCGGTACGGCCTGGGCGGACGGCGGGCCGGTGACGGGCTGCGGCGCGGCAGCGACCGGGGTGCGGGGTACGGCCGTCCCGGGCCTGGGTTCGACGCCGGGCTGCGACCCACCGCCGACGACACCACCGCCCACGGTGCCGCCGCCCACGGTGCCGCCGGGCGCGCCCGCCCCGACACCGCTGCCGAACGGCGCCGCACCGTGCGCGGCCCCACCGCCCACGACGCCCCCTACGCCCCCAACACCCCCGCCCGCGAGCGGGCCGGGTCCGACGGCGCCGACGGTGCCGACCGTGCCGCCCGCCGGGTACCCGCCCCCGTACACCGGCGTCCCGAACTGCCCGCCCACGCCGACCGGCCGGACCACCGGCACATCCGGCCCGGGCCCATACGAGGAGCCGTTGGACGAGGAGCCGTTGGACCAGGAGCCGTTGGACCAGGAGCCGGCGGCAGGGCCGGATGACACGGACGGCGCGGCGGGTGCAGGCGCGGTCACCGAGTCCGTCCGTAGGGTCACCGGCGTACCGCCCCGGCCGCCACCCCCGCCGTGCGCCGGGGCCGGGGCCGGGGCCGCAGGCGCCTGGAGCGGGTAGTCCCCGTCCGACCAGCCCGCCGACCCACCGCCCTGGCGAACCGGCGCGGCGACGGACCGCGCGGACGCCCCGTCGTCCCGCGACGGCGGTGTCCAGTCGCCACCGGCCGCCGCCCGGTGTTGCCCCTGCCAGCCCCCGGTCGCGTACGAGGACCCCGAGGGCACCGCGCCGACGGTGTCCGCCCCACCCGCAACCCCGCCCACGACCGAACCCGGGTCCGCCACGACGGCCGAGGCCACGGTCAGCCCGCCGGGCCCCGTCGGGTCCTGCTTCCCCGGGGCGCCCTCGGCACCGGCCGCTCGCCCGCCGGCCGGCCCGTCACCCGCCGGCAGCCCGGCGAGCGGCAGTCCGCGGAGATCCCTGCCGTCCGACCCGGTGAGCACCGGCTGCCCGTGCTCGTCCAGCCGGACGGCGAGGTCGGCCACCCCCACGACCGGTTTGCCGTCCGGCCCCGGCACGACCAGCAGTCCGGACGCGTCGGCCACCTGGCTGCCGTCGGCACGGAGGATGACCGGCCGGCCGTCCTGGCCGAGGACGGGCTGCCCGTGCTCGTCGAGCTTGACGGTGAGCCCGGGCACGCCGACCAGCGGCTTGCCGTCCTTCCCCGTGAGCAGCACCAGCCCGGCGCCGTCCGCGCCGAGCACACCCGGTTCGCGGAGGGCGGCGGGCAGTCCGGCGGCGGTCGGGTCGAAGGCGCCGGTGCGGTACGAGGCGGTGGTGATGCCCGTCCCCGGCGCGGTGCCGAGCCGGAGCAGGGCGACGGCGGCCGGCTCCTTGAGCGCGGTGGCGAGGGCGTCCTTCATGCTGCGGCCGAGTTCGGCGAGCAGCCCGCCGATCTTCAGCGCGGCGGCCTCGACGGCGACGGCCGCCACGCCTTCGGCGACCTGCGCGGTGGCGGCGTTCTTCACCTCGGCCGCGAGGCCGCCGACGGCCTTCTCCAGCCCACCGACCACCCCACTCGGCCCCGAACCGGCTCCCGAGCCCGAACCCGCACCCGCTCCCGACCCGGCTCCCGAGCCCGCACCCGAACCCGAGCCACCGTCCTCCGCCGCCACCCGGTCGGCGACCTTGCCCGCCGCCTCCTTGGCCTTGGCGGCCTGCTCCTCGGCCTGCCGGAGGTCGGCGGCAAGCTGCTGCAGCGTCGCGACGATCTCGGCCTTGCAGGTGTCCACGGCCCGCGCGGCCGTGTCGAAGGCCCCGGCGACCAGCCCGACCGCGGTGTGCGTGTCGTCCAGGTGCCCCTTGCCGCCCCCGCTGAAGGCCTGCCAGTACGCACCGAAGGCCTCGACCGCGTGCCCCGAGTTGTCGGCGGTGACGCGGTGGACGGATTCGCCGCAGCGGCGGGTGAGGCGGTCGGCCTCCGTGCCGAACTCGCGCCAGACCCCGGCGGCCTTGCGCAGGCCCTCCTCGTCGGCCTGCGGCCACTGGTGGCCGGTCCTGGCCAGCACCGGGACCAGTTCCTCGGGCAGTTTCCGGGACACGCGCCTTCCCCCTTCGAGCCGGGTCCGTCAGACCGACATGTCCTTGGGGACGACGGTCGCCGCCCCCGGGGTTGCCCCCGGCCCCGGCCCCGGCCCCGGCCCCGGCCCCGATTCAGGCCCAGCCCCGGCCCCGAACCCGGTCGCCGCCGAGCTGTCCGCGTCCGTCGTGCGCTCGGCCATCGCGTGCAGCCCGGCCCCGACCTTCCCGACCCGCCCGGCCAACCCCCGCAGCCCGCCGACGAGTTCGCCGTACGCCGGACCGTACGCGGCGGCGAAGCCACTGCCCGGCTGGTCCGCGCCCCAGGGGGCGCCGAGCGCGGTGAGATCCCGCTCCAGGGTGGTGACGGCCTTCGCCAGCTCGCCCCCGAGCTTCTCGAACTCCCGCCCCTCGCCGTGCAGTTCCCACGGCTTGAGGACGAACGTCCCACCCGCGCGGTCGGACGCCCCGGTGCTGCCGCCTGCCATCCCCGTACCTCCCGTAGCGGACCGGCCGCCATCCTAGGCACGCTCCGGGGCCCGCCCGCAGCGCCCGACGGACCTCTTCACCCCGCCTTCACCCGCACCGAGCCCGACACCGAGCGCCGCACCGTACCCGACGCCGAGCCCGAGCCCGAGGCCGACGCCGACGCCGACGCCGACGAGCCCGAGGCCGACGCCGAGCCCGAGGCCGAGGCCGAGACCGATCTCCACGTCGAGCACCACCCGCAGCACCACACGCACCCCCCGCCACACACCACAGCCCCGCCATCACCCCCGCGAAAGCTCTACCCTTGCCGGGTGGCACCAGCTGAAACGTCCAAGAAGAAGGCCAAGGCGAAGCCCGAGGCCTCCCCCGCCCCCGTCGACCTCGCGATGCCGACCCTGCGCCGCGAGATCCCGCGCGACGAGGTCCCGCTCGACTTCCCGCGCGCCTGGGTCGAGTTCGCCGACCCCGCCGACGAGGAGCAGGTCTTCCGCTGCGACCTCACCTGGCTGACCTCCCGCTGGTCCTGCGTCTTCGGCCAGGGCTGCCACGGCATCCGTGAGGGCCGGGGCGAGTCGGACGGCTGCTGCACGCTGGGCGCGCACTACTCGGACGAGGACGACGAGAAGCGCGTCGTGGGGCACGCGGCGCGGCTGACGCCCGAGCTGTGGGAGAACTTCGCGGAGGGCACCGACGCCAAGGGCCGGATCATCTCCGACGTCGCCACCTCCGGCGAAGGCACCTCCGGAAACGGCACCCCCGGCAAGGCCGCTCCCGCCCGCGGCATCACCATGCTGGACGAGGACGGCGACCGCCAGACCCGCCGGGTCAACGGCGCCTGCATCTTCGTGAACAGCCCCGGCTTCGCCGGCGGCGCCGGCTGCGCCCTGCACGCGCTCGCCCTCAAGGAGGGCCGCGAGCCCCTGGAGACCAAGCCGGACGTCTGCTGGCAGCTGCCGATCCGCCGTACCTACGACTGGATCGACCGCCCGGACGACACCCGCTACCTGCAGGTCTCGATCGGCGAGTACGACCGCCGCGGCTGGGGCCCGGGCGGCCACGACCTGCACTGGTGGTGCACCGGCGCCCCGGCGGCCCACCAGGGCGCCGAGCCGGTGTACGTCAGCTACCGCCCCGAGCTCACCGAGCTGATGGGCAAGGCGGCGTACGACGTACTGGCCCGGGTCTGCGAGGAGCGGATCGCCACCAAGGGCGACCGCAAGGTGGCCCCGCACCCGGCCGACCCCGTCAAGAAGGCCGACCCCGCCAAGAAGACGAACCCGGCCGACAAGACGAGCCCGGCCGACAAGACGAGCCCGGCCGACAAGACGGACCCGGCCAAGAAGCCCAAGGCCCACAAGAAGAACTGAGTGGTCCCGACCTCCCCCCGGACTGCCGCCCTCCCCGGAGCCCCGCCCTACTTGTCGATGTCCCCCACCACGAAGAACATCGACCCCAGGATCGCCACCATGTCCGCGACCAGCGTCCCCGGCAGCAGCTCGGTCAGCGCCTGCACGTTGTTGTAGGACGCCGAGCGCAGCTTGAGCCGCCAGGGCGTCTTGTCGCCGCGCGAGACCAGGTAGTACCCGTTGATCCCGAGCGGGTTCTCGGTCCAGGCGTAGGTGCTGCCCTCGGGTGCCTTGAGCACCTTGGGCAGCCGCTGGTTGACGGGCCCGGGCGGCAGGGTGGCGAGCTTGTCGAGGCAGGCGTCGGCGAGGTCGAGCGAGTTGGCCGTCTGCTCCAGCAGGCATTCGAAGCGGGCGAGGCAGTCGCCCTCCTCGCGGGTGACGACGGTGAGGACCTGCCGCAGTTCGTCGGAGCCGTACGCGAGGTAGGGCTCGTCGCGGCGCAGGTCGAGGTCGAGGCCGCTGGCCCGGGCGATGGGGCCGCTGACGCCGTACGCCTCGGCCTGGGCGCGGGTGAGGACGCCGACGCCGGCGGTGCGGGCGCGGAAGATCTCGTTGCCGAGGACGAGGTCCTCGAAGACGGGCAGTTGCCCGCGGACGGTGGCGACGGCGGTGCGGACCCGGCCGAGCCAGCCGGCCGGCAGGTCCTCCTTGAGGCCGCCGACCCGGTTGAACATGTAGTGCATCCGGCCGCCGGAGGCTTCCTCCAGGACGTGCTGGAGGTCTTCGCGGCCGTTGAAGGCGTGGAAGACCGGGGTGATGCCGCCGAGTTCGAGCGGGTACGAGCCGAGGAACATCAGGTGGTTGAGCACCCGGTTGAGTTCGGCGAGCAGGGTGCGGATCCACACGGCCCGCTCGGGGACCTCCATGCCGAGCATGCGCTCGACGGCGAGGACGACGCCGAGTTCGTTGGAGAAGGCGGAGAGCCAGTCGTGCCGGTTGGCCAGCATGATGATCTGCCGGTAGTCACGGGCCTCGAACAGCTTCTCCGCGCCCCGGTGCATGTAGCCGATCACCGGCTCGGCGGTGATGATGCGCTCGCCGTCGAGCAGCAGGCGAAGCCGCAGTACACCGTGGGTGGCCGGGTGCTGCGGGCCGATGTTGAGCACCATGTCGGTGGTGCCCGCCTCGCCGGTGAAGTTCTCGGCCCCTGCCCCGATGCCGACCGTGGTCTCCCTCATGACCCCAGAGTCTGCCATCCCGGCAGCCGTTCCAGGCTGTCCGGTACCGGCATGCGGACGCTCTGCACGAGCCAGCCGAAGCCGCCCAGCCCGCTCGGGTCGGTCAGTTCGGCGGCCTCGCCGGCGCCGCTCAGCGCCCGCAGGTAGCCCGCCGGGTCGGAGGAGGCGAGGGTGAGCGGCGGTCGCCCGCCGGTCACGCCGAGCGCGCGCAGCGCCTCCCGCTGGGTCGTCCACAGGCTGTGGAGACCGGGGACGGCGGCGGAGTCCAGCGCGACGTGCGCGGTGACGTCGCAGGTGCCGTCCGGCACCGGGGGGACTTCACGGCCGTCCCGGAAGCCGGTGTACGTGCCGAAGGGGGGCCGGCGGCCGGCGGTGTGCCCGTAGTCGACGGCGACGGCCAGGCCGCGTTCCAGCCCGGCGACGGCCCGGGCCCAGGCGGCGTCCCGGGGGCCGCCGAACTCGACCGCTTCCCCGGGCTCCGCGACCGGCCACCAGCGTTCGGCCCAGGCCGCGTCGGCCGCCGAGACCGGTCCACCGAGGCGCTGCCGGCCGGTCGCGGTGTCCACCTCGACGTAGCGCAGCACCCCGTCCTCGTCGACCTCGCCGGCGTCCAGCGGCACGTTGTCCAGCCATTCGTTGGCGAACAGCAGCCCGGTCAGGCCGCGCGGCAGTTCGTCCGTCCACAGGACTGTGGACGGCAGTGCGGCCGGCCGGTCGGCGATCTCCACGCCGTACGGGCGCAGCCGCGCCAGCACCCGGTCGGGCAGCTCGGCGAGGACGCCGGTGAGCAGTTCCCCCCGCCCGGCCCCGACGTCGACCAGGGCCAGCTCCTCCGGGCGACCGAGGGATTCGTCAACCTCCAGCAGCAGCCGGGCCACCGCACGGGCGAACCCGGGGGAGGCGTGCACGGAGGTGCGGAAGTGGCCGGCGGGGCCCTCCGGGCGGCGGTAGAAGCCCCGGTCGGGGTCGTACAGGGCCTGTTCCATGGCGGGCGCCCACCGCATCCAAGTCATGGGGCCCGACGCTACCGGGCGGCGGGCACCGGAAACGGCGGACCCTCCCCCCGGAACCGGCCGACCCCCTCGGAGCCGGTCGGCCCTCTCCTCGGAACGAGCCGACCCTCCCCATCGGGGCCGGGGCTTCTCCGACCTACGGAGTAGAACGGATCGCCCTACCGGCGGACCTGGACACGCGGAGCGACTGCCTACGCTGGACACGTGCATCGACTCAACGCCTGGCTCCGCCGTCACCCCATGGTGGTCGACGCCGCCTGGGCGGCGATGGTGCTGTTCCTCGGCCTGCTGCCGAACCAGAGCTTCCCCGACGACGACTGGCAGTTCAACGCGGGCGTCCTGGTCGCGCTGCTGCTGCCCGCGCTGATGGTCTTCCGGCGCCGCCACCCCGACGTCACCGTGGCCGCCGCCGTCGGCCTGGGCGTCAGCCAGGTGCTCGCCGACATCGAACCGGCCGGCTCCTCGATCGCCTACCTGGTGTTCGCCTACACCGGCGCCGCCTTCGGCCAGAAGTGGACCTCCCGGCTGGCGCTGACCGCCGGGCTGGCCGCCGGGCCGCTGGTGTTCTGGCAGCTGCACCCGATGAAGACGGTCCGCGAGAGCGGCGACCACTACGTCTCCCGCGGGTACGGCATCGGCGAGGCGGCGGCGCTCATGCTGCTGATGAGCACGCCGTTCATCCTCTGCTGGGCCTGGGGCCGGCTGACCAGGGTGCGCCGCGCCTACCTGACCGAGCTGGAGGACCGCGCGGCCCGGCTGGAGCGCGAGCGGGACGCCCAGGCGAAGGTCGCGGTCGCCGCCGAGCGGGCCCGGATCGCCCGCGAACTGCACGACGTGGTCGCGCACAACGTCTCGGTGATGATCGTCCAGGCCGACGGCGCCGCGTACGTGCTCGACAACTCCCCGCAGCAGGCGAAGGAGGCGCTCGGCACGATCGCCTCCACCGGCCGCCAGGCGCTGGTCGAGATGCGCCGCCTGCTCGGTGTGCTGCGCACCTCCGACACCACCGTCGAGGAGTACGTGCCGCAGCCGGGCGTCGAGGAGCTGCCGGAGCTGCTGGAGCAGGTCCGCACGGCGGGGCTGCAGGTGGACTACGCGACCTCCGGGCACCCGCGCGAGCTGCCGCGCGGCGTCGAGCTGACCGTCTACCGGATCGTCCAGGAGGCGCTCACCAACGTCCGCAAGCACGGCGGCCCGGACGTGCACGCCCGGGTCGCGGTCGACTTCGGCGAGCGCGAGCTGGCCGTCCTGGTGGAGGACGACGGGCGGGGCAGCACCGACGAGCAGCTGGCCGCCGGCGGCACGGACGGCCTGGGCCACGGCCTGATCGGCATGCGCGAGCGGGTCGGCATGGTCAGCGGACGCCTGGACGTGGGCCCCCGCCCCGGCGGCGGCTTCCGGATCCGCGCCGTCCTGCCGCTCAAGGCCGCACACTGACCCTCCGCGCACTTCCGCCCCCTTAGGAGCCACCTTGACCATCCGCGTGATGCTCGTCGACGACCAGGAACTGCTGCGCACCGGCTTCCGGATGATCCTGCAGTCACAGGGCGACATCGAGATCGCCGCCGAGGCGGGCGACGGCGCGCAGGCCCTGGAGCGGCTGCGGCACACCGAGGTGGACGTGATCCTGATGGACGTCCGGATGCCGCGCCTGGACGGCGTGCAGGCGACGCGGCGGATCTGCCTGGCCGAGGACGGCAGCCCGCTGCCGGGCGCCCCGCACGTGCTCATCCTCACCACCTTCGACCTGGACGAGTACGCCTTCGCCGCGCTCAAGGCCGGTGCCAGCGGCTTCCTGCTCAAGGACGTCCCGCCGACCGAGCTGGTGGCCGCGATCCGCGCGGTGCACGGCGGGGACGCGGTGGTCGCCCCGACCACCACCCGCCGGATGATCGACCGCTTCGCCGAGGTGCTGCCCACCCCGCAGAGCGCGCCCGGTTCGAACGTCCTCGACCCGCTGACCGAGCGCGAGCGGGAGGTGTTCCTGCTGGTCGCCCAGGGCCTGTCGAACGGCGAGATCGCGGCCCGGCTGGTGCTCTCCGAAGCGACCGTGAAGACCCACGTCGGCCGGATCCTGGCCAAGCTCAGCCTGCGCGACCGGGTCCAGGCCGTGGTGCTGGCGTACGAGGCCGGGCTGATCCGGGCCGGGGCGACCGACTGACGTCTCCCGGCCGGGGCCACGGACCCTCTCCGGGCCGGGGCGACCGACTGACGCGCCCGTACACTGGGGCGGTACGTCCGGTACCCGCAGGTGGACTGGAACGGATGATCAGGGACAAAGGTTGAGTCCTTCCGATTTCGCGGACTTCGGCGACCTCGCCCCGCTCGCCGACGGCCTCGGCGACCCCGGCGATCCCGGCAACCGCCCGGCCCGGCTCGCCGTCGGCGTGGTGGGCACCGGCCGGGTCGGCCCCGCGCTGGGCGCCGCGCTGCAGCTCGCCGGGCACACCGTGGTCGCCGCCTCCGGGGTGTCCGCCGTCTCCCGCCGCCGCGCCGAGGCGCTGCTGCCGGGGGTGCGGATCGTCACCCCGCCGCAGGTGCTGGCCGCCGCCGACCTGGTCCTGCTGACCGTCCCCGACGACGCGCTGGCCGACCTGGTGGCCGGGCTGGCCGCCACCGGCGCCGTCCGGCCCGGGCAGCTGGTCGTGCACACCTCCGGCGCCCACGGCGTCGCCGTGCTGGAGCCCGCCACCCGGGCCGGGGCGCTGCCGCTGGCCCTGCACCCGGCGATGACCTTCACCGGCACCTCGGTGGACCTGGCCCGGCTGGCCGGCTGCCCGTTCGGCGTGACCGCCCCCGAGGAGCTGCGGCCGGTCGCCGAGGCGCTGGTGGTGGAGATGGGCGGCGAGCCCGAGTGGGTGCCCGAGGAGGTCCGCCCGCTCTACCACACCGCCCTCGCGCACGGTGCGAACCACCTGGTCACCCTGGTCGCCCAGGCGATGGAGCTGCTGCGCACGGCCGGCGTCGCCGAGCCCGGGCGGCTGCTCGGCCCGCTGCTGGGCGCGGCCCTGGACAACACCCTGCGCTCCGGCGACGCGGCCCTGACCGGCCCGGTCGCCCGGGGCGACGCGGGCACCGTACGGCGCCACCTGGCGCAGCTCAGTACGGTGTCCCCCGACATCCCGGCGGCCTACCGCGCGATGTCCCGCGCCACCGCGCAGCGGGCGCTGGCCAACGGGACGATCGACGAAGCGTCGGCGGCGGCGCTGCTGGACGTACTGAACGAGGAGAATCACTGATGGCACGCGGCAAGCAGCCGAGCAAGCCCCAGCGGACGCCGAAGGTCCACCGGGCCGTCGTCACCCGAACCGTGGACGACTTCGAGGCCGCGTTCTGGCCGGACGAGCAGCCGGTGGACAACGCCGTCGTGATGACCATGGGCGCGCTGCACGAGGGCCACGCCGCGCTGATCCGGGCCGCCCGCAAGCAGGTCGGCCGGGAGGGCCGGGTCGCGGTGACGGTCTTCGTCAACCCGCTGCAGTTCGGCGCCGGCGAGGACTTGGAGCGCTACCCGCGCAGCCTCGACGAGGACGTGAAGCTGGCCGAGGAGAACGGCGCCGACGTGGTCTTCGCGCCGTCCGTCGAGGAGGTGTACCCGAACGGCGAGCCGCAGGTGCGCCTGGCGGCCGGCCCGATGGGCGAGCGCTTCGAGGGCGCCACCCGCCCGGGGCACTTCGACGGCGTGCTGACCGTGGTCGCCAAGCTGCTGCACATCACCGACCCGGACTTCGCCTTCTTCGGCGAGAAGGACGCCCAGCAGCTGGCGGTCATCCAGCGGATGGTCGCCGACCTGGACTTCGACGTCGAGATCGTCGGCGTGCCGACCGTGCGCGAGGAGGACGGCCTGGCGCTGTCCTCGCGCAACCGCTACCTCTCGGAGGAGGAGCGCACCCGGGCCCTCGTCCTGTCCAAGGCCCTGTTCGCCGGCCGCGACGCCGCCGCGCAGGGCCCGAAGGCGGTGCGCGAGGCCGCCTCGGCCGTCCTGGACGGCGCCGAGGGTGTCACCCTGGACTACCTCGCCCTGATCGACCCGCACGACTTCACCGAGGCGGCGGACGACTTCCAGGGCGAGGCGGTGCTGGCCGTCGCCGCGAAGGTGGGCTCGACCCGCCTGATCGACAACGTCCGCATCATCGTTCGCTGAAAGTCCGCCGAAGGTTCGCCGAACCGGTAGCCAGACCCCCTTCAGGCATGCACTCACAGGAGGCGTGACCCGCAATGCTCCGCACCATGCTCAAGTCCAAGATCCACCGGGCCACCGTGACCCAGGCCGACCTGCACTACGTCGGTTCCGTCACGGTGGACGAGGACCTGCTCGACGCCGCCGACCTGCTCCCCGGCGAGCTGGTCCACATCGTCGACATCAACAACGGCGCCCGGCTGGAGACGTACACCATCGCCGGCCCGCGCGGCACCGGCGTGATCGGCATCAACGGAGCCGCCGCCCGTCTGGTCCACCCGGGCGACCTGGTCATACTCATCGCCTACGGGCAGATGGACACGGCCGAGGCCAAGGGCTACGAGCCGAAGGTCGTCTTCGTGGACGAGCGGAACCGGATCACCGGCCTGGGCGGCGACCCGGCCGACGCCCCGGAGGGCACCGGACTGCTCCGCGGTGACGTGGGGGCACCTCCCGGCCGCCAGGCCGGGGGCGCGTACGGTGGCGACGGCGCGGCCACCCCGGCCACGCGCTGAAGGAGCCACTGAGCCATGTCCGTCACCCATCGCCTCACCGCGCCGGCCCCCGGCTGGACCGCCACCACCGACGTGGTCGTGGTCGGTTCCGGGGTCGCCGGCCTCACCGTCGCGCTCAACGTCCGCAAGGCCGGCCTGCGGGCCATGGTGGTCACCAAGGCGATGCTGGACGAGGGCTCGACCCGCTGGGCCCAGGGCGGCGTCGCGGCCGCCCTGGGTGAGGGGGACACCCCCGAGCAGCACCTGGACGACACCCTGGTGGCCGGCGCCGGCGTCTGCGACGAGGAGGCCGTCCGCACCCTGGTCACCGAGGGCCCGGACGCCGTCCGCCGGCTGATCGCCACCGGCGCCCTGTTCGACCGGGGCGAGGACGGCGAGATCCTGCTGACCCGCGAGGGCGGCCACCACCGCCGCCGGATCGTCCACGCGGGCGGGGACGCGACCGGCGCCGAGATCTCGCGCGCCCTGGTCGCCGCCGTCCGCACCGACCCGGACATCGAGCTGATCGAGCACGCGCTCGTCCTCGACCTGCTGACCGACGCGGCGGGCCACGCCGCCGGCCTGACCCTGCACGTGATGGGCGAGGGCCAGCGCGACGGCGTCGGCGCCGTCCGGGCCCGCGCGGTGGTGCTCGCCACCGGCGGCATGGGCCAGGTCTTCTCCGCCACCACCAACCCGGCGGTCTCCACCGGCGACGGCGTGGCCCTGGCCCTGCGGGCCGGCGCCGCCGTCGCCGACCTGGAGTTCGTCCAGTTCCACCCCACCGTGCTCTGGCTGGGCCCGGAGGCCGAGGGCCAGCAGCCGCTGGTGTCCGAGGCGGTCCGCGGCGAGGGCGCCCACCTGGTCGACGCGGACGGCGTGCGCTTCATGGTCGGGCAGCACGAGCTGGCCGAACTGGCCCCGCGCGACATCGTCGCCAAGGCCATCACCCGGCGCATGCAGGAACAGGGCGCCGAGCACATGTACCTGGACGGGCGGCACTTCGGCGCCGAGATGTGGGAGCACCGCTTCCCGACCATCCTCGCCTTCTGCCGCGCCCACGGCATCGACCCGGTCACCGAGCCGATCCCGATCGCCCCGGCCGCGCACTTCGCCTCCGGCGGTGTCCGCACCGACCGGCACGGGCGCACCAGCGTCCCCGGCCTGTACGCCTGCGGCGAGGTCGCCTGCACCGGCGTGCACGGCGCCAACCGGCTGGCCTCCAACTCGCTGCTGGAGGGTTTGGTCTTCGCCGAGCGGATCGCCGCCGACCTGGCGCAGCTGCACGCGGCCGGCGAGCTGCCCGAGCGCCCGGTGGACGTCGCCGCGGCGCGGGCCGCACGGCCGGTGCCGCTGCCGCCCTCCGAGGCTCGGGCCGAGATCCAGCGGCTGATGTCGCGCGGCGCGGGCATCCTGCGCTCGGCCGCCTCGATGGCCGACACCGCGGCCGGGCTGGCCCTGATCGCCGAGCAGGCGTTCGCGCACGTCGCCGAGGAGAAGCCGGCCGACCCCCGGGTGGAGACCTGGGAGGCCGCCAACCTGCTGCTGGTCGCCTCCGCGCTGGTCGCGGCCGCCGCGCAGCGCGAGGAGACCCGCGGCTGCCACTGGCGCGAGGACTTCCCCGAGCGGGACGACGCCCACTGGCGGCGCCACCTGATCACCACCCTCGCCGCCTCCGGCGACCCCGTCAGCACTCCCGAGGAGCAGTAGAACCATGACGCACTCCCACGACGAACTCCCCCTGGCCGACCAGGGCGGCTGCGGCGACGGCTGCGCCTGCGGGGACGGCGAGGGCTACGAGACCGGCCTGGACCCGCAGCTGGCCGAGCTGCTGGAGCAGGCCGGGCTGGACCCGGTCGAGGTCGAGGACATCGCCACCCTGGCGCTGGCCGAGGACCTGGCGGGCGGCGAGGACGTCACCTCGGTGGCCACCGTGCCCGCCGACGCCGTCGCCACCGCCGACTTCACCGCCCGTCAGGCCGGCGTGGTGGCCGGTCTGCGGGTCGCCGAGGCGGTCGTCTCGCTGATCTGCGAGGAGGAGTTCGAGGTCGAGCGGCACGTCGAGGACGGCGACCGGGTGGAGGCCGGCCAGGTGCTGCTCTCGGTCCGCTCCCGCACCCGTGACCTGCTGACGGCCGAGCGCAGCGCGCTCAACCTGCTCTGCCACCTGTCCGGCATCGCCACCGCGACCCGCGCCTGGGCGGACGCCCTGGAGGGCACCGGCGCGGTGGTCCGGGACACCCGCAAGACCACCCCGGGCCTGCGCGCGCTGGAGAAGTTCGCGGTGCGCTGCGGCGGCGGCGCCAACCACCGGATGGCGCTGTCCGACGCCGCCCTGGTGAAGGACAACCACGTGGTCGCGGCCGGCGGCGTGGCCGAGGCCTTCCGGGCCGTCCGGGCCGCGTACCCGGAGCTGCCGGTCGAGGTCGAGGTGGACTCCGTGGAGCAGATCGCGCCGGTCCTGGAGGCCGGGGCGGACCTGATCCTGCTGGACAACTTCACCGTCGACCAGCTGAAGGAGGCCGTCGCGCTGGTGGACGGCCGGGCGAAGCTGGAGGCCTCCGGCGGACTGACCCTGGCCGACGCGCGCGAGGTCGCCCAGACTGGTGTCGACTACCTGGCCGTGGGCGCGCTCACCCACTCCTCGCCGATCCTGGACATCGGCCTGGACCTGCGCGCCTGAGCCGTCAGGGCAAGACGCAGACTCGTCCCGACTCGCAGAAAGCGCCCCATGCTCCTCACCATCGACGTCGGCAACACCCAGACCACACTCGGCCTGTTCGACGGCGAGGACGTGGTGGAACACTGGCGGATCTCCACCGATCCGCGCCGCACGGCCGATGAACTGGCGGTGCTGCTGCAGGGGTTGATGGGCAGCCACACCGCGGTCCGGGAGGCCGCGGTGGAGGGCCTGGCGATCTGCTCGTCCGTTCCCGCCGTGCTCCACGAACTCCGCGAGGTGACCCGCCGCTACTACGGCGACGTCCCCGCGGTGATCGTGGAGCCCGGCGTGAAGACCGGGGTGCACGTCCTGATGGACAACCCCAAGGAGGTCGGCGCCGACCGGATCGTCAACGCGCTGGCCGCCAACCACCTCTACGGCGGCCCGTGCATCGTGGTCGACTTCGGCACCGCGACCACCTTCGACGCGGTCAACGCCCGCGGCGACTACGTCGGCGGCGCGATCGCCCCCGGCATCGAGATCTCCGTCGAGGCGCTCGGCGTCCGCGGCGCCCAGCTGCGCAAGATCGAGCTGGCCCGCCCGCGCAACGTGATCGGCAAGAACACCGTGGAGGGCATGCAGTCCGGCATCCTCTACGGCTTCGCCGGCCAGGTCGACGGCCTGGTCGACCGGATGGCCCGGGAGCTCGCCAAGGACCCGGACGACGTCCAGGTGATCGCCACCGGCGGCCTCGCCCCCCTGGTCCTCGGCGAGGCCACCACGATCGACGTCCACGAGCCCTGGCTGACCCTGATCGGCTTGCGCCTGGTGTGGGAGCGCAACCGCCCGAGCTGACCCGCTCCCCCGTCGGGCCGACCGTGGGTGGTTCGGCGCGAGGTTACCGACAAATCGGATATTCCTCACGTAGTGTCAGCCCATGCCTACGCCACACGGATCGCGCGGCGGCATGGCCTTCAGCGCCGACGAAGTCCGCGTGCTGCGCCGAGCCCTCGCCCAAGCCCTGCACCCCGCCGTCCCCGTCCACCTCCAGGCGCCCGACCGGACGGCACGCGCCGGGCCGGGCGCCGAACTGTGGGCGGAGGACGTCCAGGACGCCCTGCGCCTCACCGAGGCGATCGACGAGGCCGTCCAGGAGGGCGGCCGGCTGCGCGCCTTCCTCCTCGCCGACCTCGGGCGCTACCGCTCCGCCCTGCCGGGCAGCGCCCCCGGCTACCTGGCTCGGCTGGAGGAGGCGGTGACCGACGGGTACCTGCCCGGGCCCGAGGACCTCACCGCTCTGCGCGGGCTGACCCGCCAGCCCTGCGGGCACGGCGAACGGGCCCGCCGGTCCCGGCTGGCCGGGCGCTGCCACGCGCTGGCCGAGGCCGCCGTCCGCGAACGCCTCGCCCTCACCTCCGGCCAGCCGCGCCACCTGGTGGCCGTGCCGAGCCCCGCCGCACCCCCGAGCAGTCACCCCACCCACGTAGGAGGACGGACCACCATGAGCAGCACCGACTCCCGCCCGGAGCAGCCCGCCGAGCCCGCCGCCGCGAAGACCCCGCCCCGCCCGCACCGGATGCCCACCCCCGCCGAGCTCTTCGGCCGCCGCCCCAAGCCCCCGGCCCGGCCCGCCCCGCCGGTCGAGGAGGAGATCGAACTCCGCACGGGCACCGACTGAGCCACCGGCCACGGAGGGGGGACCGCACCCGCGGTCCCCCCTCTGTCCATGTGTCGACAATCCCGTGATTCCACCGCTGATCGCTCATCACATCTTCATAACCTTCCGGCCGATCCGCAGGTCATTCGGTCCGGACCTGTCGGAATTGCCACCGGATCGACCCGAATGACCGCCCGTAATTGCGCCCGTAATCTTCGGCGTTACGACTTTCGATTCGGGGGGATCCCATGCACTCGACCCGTACGCGCCGGACGCTCGGCGCGGGTGCGGCCACCGTCGTGGCCGCCCTGGCCGTCGGCACGGCCACCCTGCCGGCGCACGCCGCCGACCACCAGCTGAAGATCTTCGTGGCCGGCTCCTACCAGCTGTCGAGCACGCCCGCCCCACAGCCCCAGTGGGGCGAGAACGTCTTCCTGAACGTCGGCCGAACCGGCACCGGGCCCGTCGACAACGTCAAGCTCACCCTCGACGTCTCCGGCCTCGACGGCGTGGCCTCGCTCAGCACCAAGGGCCGCTGCACCACCGCGGGCAAGATCATCACCTGCGACGTCGGCCGGCTGGACTACGAGAAGATCAACATCACCGACAACCTGTGGCTGAGCGCCCTGCCCGGCGTCAAGCCCGGCGCGAGCGGGACGGTCCACGCCACCCTCAGCGCCCCCGGGGCCCAGACCGGCACCGCGGACTTCCGGGTGGACGTCGGCGCGGCCACCTTCCGCACCAAGGCCCCCTCGCGGAACGAGGGCGTCAAGGTCGGCGGCAAGCTGCCCGCGACGCTGGAGTTCGCCAACCACGGCGACCTCCCCGCCAAGCGCGCGATCGTCAACGTCAACCTGACGCCCGGCCTCAAGGTCGACACCTGGCCCTCCAACTGCGAGTACGCCTACGACAAGGGCACCGCGTGGGGCAAGGACGCGCCGATGCCCCTCACGCACGCCATCTGCACGATCGACGGCGAGATCGCCCCCGGCCAGGCCGTCAAGCTCGACGGCCTCGACATCACCGTCGGCTCGGAGGCCTTCTACGACGTCGCCGGCTACACGGTGTTCCCCACCGAGGACGCCTACGCCAACGACGGCGCTGACCTGCGCAAGCGGCTCTCCTTCCAGCACGGCACCGGCAAGCCCGCCACCCTGGTGGACACCGCCGGCACCGGCATCCCGGCCGGCCTGGACGTGAACGGCTACAACACCGAGCAGGAGGTCGTGTCCGACAACGGCGCCGACTTCGAGGCCACCAGCAGCTGGGCTCCCGACGCGTCCGGCACGACCGGCACCTTCACCGTCGGGATGGGCAACAAGGGACCGGCCTCGATCTACGACCGCAGCGGCGGCGAGGGCGCCCCCGACGTCACCGTGCAGTTCCCCGAGGGCGTCACCGTCACCGGCCTCCCCGACACGTGCAAGGCGGACGACTACGTCCTCGGCCAGAAGTCCGACAAGCCGCTGAACAAGTTCGCCTGCGACGGCATCGGCAGCAGCTTCATGCCCAGCGGCGCCACCGTCGCCCACAAGCTGACCCTGAAGCTGCCCGAGGGCACCGGGGAGCTGACCGCGACGGTCTCGCTGCAGAACGAGCAGAGCAGCTTCGAGCCGGGCCACCCCAGCGCCGTCATGCCGTGGGACCACAACCCGGCCAACGACCTGGTCACGGTCTCCCTGCGGGGCGGCGCGTCCGGCACCGGCGGCACGCCGGCGCCCACGCCGACCGGCACCCCGACCGAGACCCCGACCGGCACGCCCACCACCCCGGCGCCCACGATGACGCCCACCGTCGCGCCGGCCGGGCTGCACGACTCCGCGTCGCCCGCGCCCGTCGTTGCCTACACCGGCAGCGGTGGTTCCACCACCGTCCAGGCGGCCGGCGGCAGCCTGGCCAGCACCGGCTCCTCCGCCGTCCTGCCGATGGCCGCGACGGGCGCCGCGGCCGTGGTGCTCGGCGCGGCCGGCCTGATCACCGCGCGCCGGCTCCGGGCCCGCCGCGACGGCTGACGCTCCGGGTCGCGACACGGAGGGGGGACCGCACGCCCGCGGTCCCCCCTTCGCGGTCATCCCGTCCCTGCGCGGTCGCCCCGTCCCTGCGCGGTCATCCCGTCGCGGAGCACCGTGTGTGGCTGGCTACCCTTGTGGGGTGAGCGATCAGAGCCTTCTTCCCGCGACCGACGACCTTCCCGAGCAGATGCGCGTCCGGCGCGAGAAGCTCGACCGGCTCCGGGCGGCCGGTGTCGACCCGTACCCGGTCGGATTCCCCCGGACCACCACCATCGCCGACCTGCGCGCCAAGCACCCGGACCTGGAGCCGGACACCGCGACCGGCGAGCGGGCCGGCGTCACCGGCCGGGTGATCCTCTCCCGCACCGGCGGCAAGCTCTGCTTCGCCACCCTGCGCGACGGCACCGGCGACCTGCAGGTGATGTTCTCCCTGGACAAGCTGGGCCCGGAGCGGCTGGCCGCCTGGAAGTCCGACATCGACCTCGGCGACCAGGTCGGCGTCGAGGGCGAGGTGATCACCTCCAAGCGCGGCGAGCTGTCGGTGATGGTGGACCGCTGGGAGCTCACCGCCAAGTGCCTGCGCCCGCTGCCGGACAAGCACAAGGGCCTGACCGACCCGGAGGCCCGGGTCCGCCAGCGCTACGTGGACCTGATCGTCAACCCCGAGGCCCGCGAGATCCTGCACCTGCGCAGCAGGGTCGTCCGCTCGATCCGCCGCACCTACGAGGACCGCGGCTACATCGAGGTCGAGACCCCGATGCTGCAGCCGGTGCACGGCGGCGCCAACGCGCGTCCGTTCAAGACGCACATCAACGCGTACGACATCGACCTCTACATGCGCATCGCCCCCGAGCTGTACCTCAAGCGGCTGGTGGTCGGCGGCGCCGAGAAGGTCTTCGAGATCAACCGCAACTTCCGCAACGAGGGCGCGGACTCGACCCACAACCCCGAGTTCACCTCGCTGGAGTCGTACGAGGCCTACGGGGACTACAACACCCAGGCCGAGCTGATCCGCGAGACGATCGTCAACGCGGCCCGGGACGCGCTGGGCACCACGGTGATCAAGGGCGTGGACGCGCACGGCGTCGAGCACGAGATCGACCTGGCCGAGCCGTGGGAGGAGGTCAGCGTCTACCCGGGCATCTCCGCCCGCCTGGGCGTCGAGGTCACCCCGGAGACCGGCGTCGAGGAGCTGCGCAAGCTCGCCTTCGACCACGACATCCCGTTCGAGAAGTCCTGGGGCCACGGCCAGATCGTGCTGGAGATGGTCGAGCGCCTGCTGGAGGAGAACGCCGTCCGGCCGACCTTCATCAAGGACTACCCGACCGAGGTCTCCCCGCTGACCCGCGAGCACCGCTCGATCCCGGGCGTGGCCGAGAAGTGGGACCTGGTGATCTTCGGCACCGAGATCGGCACCGCCTACTCCGAGCTGGTCGACCCGGTCGAGCAGCGCGCCCGCCTCACCGCCCAGTCCCTGCTGGCGGCCGGCGGCGACGTCGAGGCGATGCAGGTGGACGAGGACTTCCTGCGCGCCCTGGAGTACGCGATGCCCCCGACCGGTGGCCTCGGCCTCGGCGTGGACCGCCTGATCATGCTGCTGACCGGCAAGAACATCCGGGAGACGGTCCTCTTCCCGCTGGTGAAGCCGGAGCCGAAGGCCTCCGCCGCGACGGCGGAGAAGACCGAGGAGGAGTGACCTGATGGACTACGTCAGCGCGATCGTCCCGCCGCTGGTCATGGCGATCGGGTTCGGGTTCCTGGTGCGGGCCATCGTCCGCAGCCAGGGCGGGAACCAGAAGGCCAAGGAAGACTTCGACTGACCGGTCGTCCCGGGCGCGCCGCCATTCCCGATTCCCGGGGGTGGCGGCGCGCCGGTTTGGCGCACTTCACAAGATTTGCCCCATTCACTCCCTATCCTGGCCGCACTATGGTCCGGCAACTCGGCGAACTTGAGAACGCCATCATGACCCGGGTGTGGCAGTGGAACCGCCCGGTGACCGTTCGCGAGGTTCTCCTGGATCTGCAGTCGGAACGCGAAATCGCGTACACCACGGTGATGACCGTCCTGGACAAGCTCCACAGAAAGGGCTGGCTGCGCCGCGAGCGGGCCGGCCGGGCCTATCGATATGAACCGGTCTCCTCGCGTGAGGCGTACACGGCGGCTCTGATGAACGACGCCTGGGCCACCAGTGACAATCCGGCGGCGGCCCTGGTCCACTTCTTCGGCCTGATGTCGCCCGAGCAGCGCGACGCACTCCGGGACGCCTTGCGGGTGGCCGCTCTGTTCCCGCCCGATCCGCCGGGGGCGGATTCCGCCGCGGAAGGACCGGATACCGGGGAGACCGGGGCGGGGCCGGCACGATAACGTCCCGGCATGGAGGTCACCATCCGCCGCGCACGGACCACGGACGTGCGGGCAGTACGCAGGCTCATCGACGCCTACTCGCGCGAGGGCATTCTGCTGGACAAGCCCACAGTCACACTGTTCGAATCCGTCCAGGAGTTCTGGGTCGCGGAACGCGACGACAACGGCGCGGTGGTGGCCTGCGGCGCCCTGCACGTGATGTGGGAGGACCTCGCCGAGGTCCGGACGCTCGCGGTGGATCCGATCTGCCGCGGCCACGGGATCGGCCACCTGCTGTTGGAGAAGCTGGTGCAGACGGCGCGCTGGCTCGGCGTCCGTCGGATTTTCTGCTTGACGTTCGAGGTCCCGTTCTTCGCGAAACACGGTTTCGTCGAGATCGGGGAGCTCCAGGAAACCGATGATGGTACGACAGACCCGGCGGCGATCGCTACGGATGTCTATGAAGAACTTCTCCGCTCGTACGATGAAGGCGTCGCCGAGTTCCTTGACCTGGAGCGCGTGAAGCCCAACACGCTGGGCAACTCACGCATGCTGCTGCACCTCTGAGCGGCTCCGCCGGGGTCAAGGGTTTGTGTTTTCCGGAGAAAGGCGCTTTCCTTTCCTTAGGCAATGGGTCGTTTAGCGGAAAGGGAAGCCCGTGGCACAGAGGGTGCAGGTCATTCTTGAAGACGATCTCGACGGCGGTTCGGCGGACGAGACGGTGACGTTCGCGCTCGACGGCGTTGCCTACGAGATCGACCTGAAGAGCGCCAACGCGGACAAGCTCCGCGGCCTGCTGGCGCCGTACGTGGAGAAGGGTCGCAAGCAGAGCGGCCGGCTCGCCGGCCCCCGCCGCCCGGGCCGCGGCTCGGCCCAGCGCCCCTCCGGCAGCGCTCCGGACACCGCGAAGGTCCGCGCGTGGGCCAAGGAGCAGGGCATGGAGGTCAACGACCGCGGCCGCGTGCCGAGCACGGTCCGCGAGGCCTACGACAAGGCCAACGCGTCCTGATCCCGGCGCCGCCGGCACACCGGAGCGGAAGCGGGGCCCCGGCGGCCGTGCACGGCGCCGACGACACACGCGCGGGGCGCGGAGGAGTCTCCTCCGCGCCCCGCGGCGCGCGTCCGCCCGGCCGCGGCACCACCGGGACCGCTACCGGCACCGGCACCGGCACCGGGGAATGTCCGGGGCACGGGCTCCGGCGGCGGAACAATCACGAGCTGTGCAACGCTGTAAGGGCGAAGCGGTAACGCGGACACCCGGGACGGTGCACCGAACCACCCCGGCCGCCGTTGAACCACCGTCACCGCGGCCCGACTTCTCGCCAGGCGAACACCGCCACCGCGGAAACTGCGCGAGAACCGCCCCGATACCGGGTATGAATGCAGGTGGACGGGTTCTTCGACCCGTCCAGGGGCAGTATGTGCGACCGGCCGCAGAGGATCCGGCTGCGTCCCGGCGGCGCTTGTTCGCCGATGGCGTAGCGGATTCCGGTGCATCGGGCCCACCTGTGGGAACACCGATTCCCAGCACCAGGTTGGGATTGGTGTCGGCTGGTCGCGCAGCATCTCGCTCCCGTACCGGGGAGTGAATCCGTGGGCCGCGCCGCTGAGCGGGACTAGCATGCGGAAGGACAGGGCGGGGACGGACCCCGAACTGCCCGACCGCTCTGAGGAGCGATAAACGATGTTCGAGAGGTTCACCGACCGCGCGCGGCGGGTTGTCGTCCTGGCTCAGGAAGAAGCCCGGATGCTCAACCACAACTACATCGGCACCGAGCACATCCTCCTGGGTCTGATCCACGAGGGCGAGGGCGTCGCCGCCAAGGCCCTGGAGAGCCTCGGGATTTCTCTTGAGGCCGTTCGCCAGCAGGTCGAGGAGATCATCGGCCAGGGCCAGCAGGCCCCGTCCGGTCACATTCCCTTCACGCCCCGGGCGAAGAAGGTCCTGGAGCTGTCGCTCCGGGAGGCCCTGCAGCTCGGCCACAACTACATCGGCACCGAGCACATCCTGCTCGGTCTGATCCGCGAGGGCGAGGGCGTCGCCGCCCAGGTCCTGGTCAAGCTGGGTGCCGACCTCAACCGGGTGCGCCAGCAGGTCATCCAGCTGCTCTCCGGCTACCAGACCGGCGGCGGCAAGGAGTCGGCCACGGCTGGCGGGCCCGCCGAGGGCACCCCGTCGACCTCGCTGGTCCTCGACCAGTTCGGCCGCAACCTGACGCAGGCCGCCCGCGAGGCCAAGCTCGACCCGGTCATCGGGCGCGAGAAGGAGATCGAGCGGGTCATGCAGGTGCTGTCCCGCCGCACCAAGAACAACCCGGTGCTGATCGGTGAGCCCGGCGTCGGCAAGACCGCCGTGGTCGAGGGCCTGGCGCAGGCGATCGTCAAGGGCGAGGTCCCGGAGACGCTCAAGGACAAGCAGCTCTACACGCTGGACCTGGGCGCCCTGGTGGCCGGCTCGCGCTACCGCGGTGACTTCGAGGAGCGCCTGAAGAAGGTGCTCAAGGAGATCCGCACCCGCGGCGACATCATCCTGTTCATCGACGAGCTGCACACCCTGGTCGGCGCGGGCGCCGCCGAGGGCGCCATCGACGCCGCCAGCATCCTCAAGCCGATGCTGGCCCGCGGCGAGCTGCAGACCATCGGTGCCACCACCCTGGACGAGTACCGCAAGCACCTGGAGAAGGACGCCGCGCTGGAGCGCCGCTTCCAGCCGATCCAGGTCGCGGAGCCCTCGCTGCCGCACACCATCGAGATCCTCAAGGGTCTGCGCGACCGCTACGAGGCCCACCACCGGGTCTCCATCACGGACGCCGCCCTGGTCGCCGCCGCCACCCTGGCCGACCGGTACATCTCGGACCGCTTCCTGCCGGACAAGGCGATCGACCTGATCGACGAGGCCGGTTCCCGGATGCGCATCCGCCGGATGACCGCGCCGCCGGACCTGCGCGAGTTCGACGAGAAGATCGCCGACGTGCGCCGCGAGAAGGAGAGCGCGATCGACGCGCAGGACTTCGAGAAGGCCGCGTCCCTGCGCGACGACGAGAAGCAGCTCCTGCAGGCCAAGGCCAAGCGCGAGAAGGAGTGGAAGGCCGGCGACATGGACGTCGTCGCGGAGGTCAACGAGGAGCTCATCGCCGAGGTCCTGGCCACCGCCACCGGCATCCCGGTCTTCAAGCTGACCGAGGAGGAGACCTCCCGCCTGCTGCGCATGGAGGACGAGCTGCACAAGCGCGTCATCGGCCAGAAGGACGCCATCAAGGCGCTCTCCCAGGCCATCCGGCGCACCCGTGCGGGCCTCAAGGACCCGAAGCGCCCCGGTGGTTCGTTCATCTTCGCCGGCCCGTCCGGTGTCGGTAAGACCGAACTGTCCAAGACGCTGGCGGAGTTCCTCTTCGGCGACGAGGACGCGCTGATCGCGCTCGACATGTCCGAGTTCTCCGAGAAGCACACCGTCTCCCGGCTGTTCGGCTCCCCGCCCGGCTACGTGGGCTACGAGGAGGGCGGCCAGCTGACCGAGAAGGTCCGCCGCAAGCCGTTCTCGGTCGTCCTCTTCGACGAGGTCGAGAAGGCCCACCCGGACATCTTCAACTCGCTGCTGCAGATCCTGGAGGACGGTCGTCTGACCGACTCCCAGGGCCGCGTGGTCGACTTCAAGAACACCGTCATCATCATGACGACCAACCTCGGCACCCGGGACATCTCCAAGGGCTTCAACCTGGGCTTCGCGGCCACGGGTGACACCCAGACCGGGTACGAGCGGATGAAGGCGAAGGTCGGCGAGGAGCTCAAGCAGCACTTCCGCCCCGAGTTCCTGAACCGCGTCGACGACATCGTGGTGTTCCACCAGCTGTCCGAGGACGACATCATCCAGATCGTCGACCTGATGATCGCCAAGGTGGACGAGCGGCTCAAGGACAAGGACATGGGCCTGGAGCTCAGCGTCGAGGCCAAGAAGCTGCTGGCCAAGCGCGGCTACGACCCGATCCTGGGTGCCCGTCCGCTGCGCCGCACCATCCAGCGCGAGATCGAGGACCACCTCTCCGAGAAGATCCTCTTCGGCGAGCTGCGGGCCGGCCACATCGTCGTCGTCGACGTCGAGGGCGAGGGCAAGGACGCCAAGTTCACCTTCCGCGGCGAGGAGAAGTCGGCCGTCGCGGACACCCCGGCGGCGGTCGCCTCGTCCGGTCCTGACCTGACGAAGTAGCCCAACTTTTAACAGACAACTTCACAGCAACGGAGCCCCCGGCGTTCGCGCCGGGGGCTCCGTGCGTTCCGGCCCGCGGGCGGCGGTACCGGTACGAACCGGGAAGGGCTGCTCCCGCGCTGGTTGGTGCGGGTGCGCTCCTTTTCTCAGTGAGGTTTAACGAAGATACGGTTGACAGATGGTCAGCTGATGGGAAGTCGCGGAGCATAGCGCCGTGGCCATGTCATGGTCAAGATCTATCTTTTTTATGCACGCTTGTATCCAATGACGTCCACCTGTCTTTCATTTTGGTTTGCCGGGCTTTGGCTGAGAGCTGGCCCCGGTCGGGGAGGACGTCACAACGTTGAAGAACACCAGGAGAACCGCTGCAGCCGCCACTGCCGCAGCGGTCATAGTCACGCTCGGCGCGGGCCTGTTCCCGGGCACCGCCGTCGCGGCCGGCTCGGCCCCCGTGCCGATTGACCCGGCTGACGCCGTTCAGGCCGTCAACACCGAGCACAACATCCCCGGCCCGCTGACGGCGAAGGTGGAGGCCGAGCAGAAGGCCGCCACCGAGAAGCTGCTCGACGGGACCGCCGAGGTCGAGGAGCACAACGGCTCGACCAGCGTGAAGCTCGGCAAGGACAAGTACGTCGAGCTCAAGCGCGAGCGCACCGACAAGATCTTCACGATCCTCGTCGACTTCGGCGACCAGGTGGACAACACCACCAAGACGCCGGACGGCAAGGTCAAGTACGGCGGTGAGGCCGGTCCGAAGCACAACGAGATCGAGCAGCCGGACCGCGCGACCAACAACTCGACCGCCTGGCAGGCCGACTACAACCAGCAGCACTACCAGGACCTGTACTTCGCCAAGGACAAGCCCTCGCTGAAGACCTACTACGAGAAGCAGTCCTCGGGCCGCTACTCGGTCGACGGTGTGGTCCAGGACTGGGTGCGCGTGCCGTGGAACGAGGCCCGCTACGGCTCCGACTACTGCGGCTCCAACGTCTGCGCCAGCGCGCAGGACCTGATCCGCGACGCCGTGGACATCTGGTACAAGGACCAGCTGGCCAAGGGTCAGACCGACGCCCAGATCAAGGCGACCCTGGCCCAGTACGACCAGTGGGACCGTTACGGCTCGCACCACGACGGGAACTTCAACCAGCCCGACGGGTACATCGACCACTTCCAGATCGTGCACGCCGGTGAGGACAAGTCGGCCGGTGGCGGCAAGCAGGGCACCAAGGCCCTGTGGGCGCACCGCTCGTACGTCTACGGCAACCTCACCGGCACCGCCGGCCCCGAGGGCAACAAGCTGGGCGGCGTCCAGGTCGGCAACTCCGGTCTCTGGATCGGCGACTACACCATGCAGCCGGAGAACGGCGGCCTCGGCGTCTTCGCCCACGAGTACGGCCACGACCTCGGTCTGCCGGACCTCTACGACACCGCCGGCAAGGGCATCGACAACTCGGTCGGCTTCTGGTCCATCATGTCCTCCGGCTCCTGGCTCGGTGAGGGCAAGGACAGCATCGGCGACATGCCGGACGACTTCGACGCCTGGAGCAAGTTCAAGCTCGGGTGGCTGAACGCCGACCACGCCAAGGCCGGCACCGAGTCGACGCACCACATCGGCCCGGCGGAGTACAACTCCAAGCTCCCGCAGGCGCTGATCGTCGACCTGCCGAAGAAGAGCATCACCACCGACATCAACAAGCCGTTCGGCGGCAGCAGCGAGTGGTGGAGCGGCAGCGCCGACAACCTCAACGTCACGCTGACCCGTGACGTCGACCTGACCGGCAAGGCCAAGGCCAGCATCAACGCCAAGGCGTGGGTCGAGCTGGAGCCGGACTTCGACTACGCCTTCGGCGAGGTCTCCACCGACGGCGGCAAGACCTGGACCGTCGTGGACGGCACCTGGAACGGCGCCGCGCTGCCCAAGGAGAACGGCCGCCCGGCCCTCAGCGGCCTGACCGCCGCCTGGGGCGACCTGTCGTTCAACCTGGACGCCTACGCCGGCCAGAAGATCCAGTTCCGCTACCACAACACCACCGACGGCGGCCTGCACTACCGCGGCCTCGCGATCGACAACGTCTCGGTCGTCGCCGACGGCGCCACCGTGGTCAGCGACGACGCCGAGAACGGCGACAACGGCTGGGTGGCCGACGGCTTCAAGCGCTTCGGCGGCTCGTACACCAAGGACTACGCGCAGCACTACATCGCGGAGAACCGGCAGTACGTGTCCTTCGACCAGACGCTGAAGACCGGCCCGTACAACTTCGGCTTCGGCACCGCCAAGCCGAACTGGGTCGAGCACTACGCCTACCAGCCCGGTCTGCTGATCTGGTACTGGGACGAGTCCCAGACCGACAACAACGTCAGCGCCCACCCGGGCCAGGGCCTGATCCTTCCGATCGACTCGCACCCGACCCCGATCAAGTGGTCGGACGGCACCCTGATGCGTCCGCGCATGCAGGGCTTCGACTCGACCTTCGGCTCGCGCCGCGTCGGCCCGCTGACGCTGCACAAGAACGGTGTCGAGACGGTCGTCCCGAAGGCCAAGGGCGTCGACGAGTTCAACGACCTCAAGTCCTGGTGGACGAAGGACAACCAGTACGCGGGTGTCGACGTCCCGAAGACCGGCACCAGCATCGAGATCGAGAACGAGTCCTCGAACTACCTGGAGACCTGGATCCGGGTCCGCCCGGTCGACAACTGATCGCACCGGCAGTAGCGATCGGCCTGTGACCAGGCAGCTCTGAACGACTCCACGTCCGGCCCGTCCCCGCACCGCGCGGGGGCGGGCCGGACGCTTTTGCGCCGCTCCCGCCGAGGCCGGAGCAGACCGGCAAACCCCGGCGGCGGGTGGTGCTGGTCACAGGCCGGCGGCGCGGTACGACCGATGGTAGTAGCGGGGTCGGGGGGCGGGCGAGCCGGCCGGGCGCGGGCGGGGCGATCGGATTTCATGATCATTGCTCCGTCGGCTTGAATCTCCGGCGCCCCGCCGACTACACGCCGTAGTACGTCACCGCGTTTGGGACTCCGCCCGGTGACCGTTACACCTGAGTGGTCCCCCGCTCAGCACGCGCCCGAACCGGGCCCTTCGTGCTGCCCTCGTACGACCCGTGAGGTACGGCCACCGATGTCCGACGTCCCGCACCCGGGGCCGGCCCTGCGCCGGCTCGCCGCCCGCACGGCGGCCCGGGCGGCAGCCTGGCAGCCCCGGCTCGGCCACGCCGTCCGCGCCCATGCCGCGCCGCTGCGCGCGCTCGCCGCACCCCGGCACACCACGCTGCCGGGCAGCCGCCAGCGCTCCGAGCACGACCACGCACTGGTCTCGGCCGGGGCGGCCGTCGCGCTGCTCGCCGGCGTCCTGCTGGCGGCCACGCCCGGCAGCGCCTCGGCGCAGACCGTCCTGCCCACCACGCCGGGCAGCTCGGCCTTCACCGCGCCGCGGGCGGAGGTGCCCGACCCGGGGCTGGTCCAGGTCGCCGGGCCCAGCCCGTACAAGCTGCCCGAGGACGGCGAGTCGGCCCAGCAGTTCGTGGCGGTGGCGGCCAACCTGCTGCCGCTCGAAGCACCCGCCCCGGCCCCGGAGCCCGAGCCCGGGCCGGCCGCCGAGCCGGCGCCCGAAGCGGAGCCGGCGCCCGCACCCGAGTGGTCGGCGCCGGTGCCGGACGCGCCGACCAGCAACCCGTACGGGGTGGCCAACCGCAGCTACGCGGCCGGGTACCACACTGGGGTGGACTTCGCGATCTCCCGGGGCACGCCGCTGCTGGCGGTCGGCAACGCGACCGTGGTCTCGGCCGGTTGGGACGGCGCGTACGGCAAGGAGGTCGTGCTGCGGCTCGCGGACGGGCACTTCGCGCAGTACGCGCACCTGTCCTCGCTGACGGTCTCGGCGGGCCAGCAGGTCGCGGCCGGCCAGCGGATCGGGCTGTCCGGGAGCACCGGCAACTCGACCGGGCCGCACCTGCACTTCGAGATCCGCACCAGCAACCGCTACGGCGCGATGGTCGACCCGATCGCGTACCTCGCCGGGCACGGCGTCACGGACTTCTGAACGGCCCTCACGGCCGGGCGGGGGCCGGCGCGGGGGGCGCGGGCGGTGCCGGGTGGGTGATCCGGCCGCCGACCTCCAGTGCGACCGTCCGGGCGGCCTCCAGCGCCTCGTCCAGGTCGGCCACCGGCGGCTTCTCGCCCCACACGTTCTCGGGCCGGTCGCAGTCCTTGGCGTCCTGCTGGAGCAGGAACATCGACGAGTGGATGGTGAACAGCGTCATCGCGGCGCGCAGCCGGTCCTGGAAGCTCGCCTGCGGCCCGTGCACCAGCTGCATCATGGTGATGATCCGCTCCCGGAAGGCGAGCCCCGCCGGGGACTCGCGCAGGGCGGGCTGGTTCTCGTGGAAGAAGCGCAGCAGCGGGGCCCGCTCGGCCATCCCGTCCGCGAAGCGGCGGATCAGCTCGTCGCGCATCTCCGGGCTCCAGGCCTGCGTGCGGCCCCACGCGATGGTCTCGTCGATCGGCGCGGCCATCCGCTCGACGATGCCCAGGACGATGTCGTCCTTGGTCTTGAAGTGGTAGTACAGCGCGGCCTTGGTCACGCCCAGGCGGTCGGCGATCTCGCGCAGTGAGGTCTGCTCGTAGCCCTGCTCGGAGAAGAGCTCCAGCGACACCTCGATGATGCGAGCCCGGGTGTCGCTGCGGGGGCTGTGCGGAGTGCCCATGGCCTGCCTCATGACTGCGTCGGTGACTGCTGCGGACTCCCGGTGGTGTCCGCCCGGGCAACATTCTCCCTGCCCACGGGGCCGCTCGGAAAACTGGCTTGACGACCGGCTAGTGGACAACTTACCGTGCCGACGATCGATAAACTAGCCGGGCGACAAGTAAGTGAGCCGCCGCACGGCCCGACGCTCCATCCGAACCACCCCTCCGGGAGACCCCACCTCATGTCACAGCCCAAGACCACCGGCCCGGTACCGGAGGAGAAGACGGCCGAGGAGGAGCAGCCGCGGTCGCCCCGCGAGATCCGCCTCGTGATGATCGGCCTGGTCGTCACCATGCTGCTGGCCATGCTCGACAACCTGATCGTCGGCACCGCGATGCCGACCATCGTCGGCGACCTCGGCGGCGCCGAGCACCGGTCCTGGGTGGTCACCGCCTACACCCTGACCACCGCCGCCTCGACCCCGATCTGGGGCAAGCTCGGCGACCTGTACGGCCGCAAGGGCAGCTTCCTCACCTCGATCGTGATCTTCCTGGTGGGATCGGCGCTCTCCGGCCTGTCGCAGAACATGACGGAGCTGATCGGCTTCCGCGCCGTGCAGGGCCTGGGCGCCGGAGGTCTGATGGTCGGCGTCATGTCGATCATGGGCGCACTGGTCCCGCCGCGTGACCGCGGCAAGTACCAGGGAATGTTCGCCGCCGTGATGGCCCTCGCCACCGTCGGCGGCCCGCTGGTCGGCGGCTTCATCACCGACCACCTCAGCTGGCACTGGACCTTCTACATCAACCTGCCGCTCGGCGTGGTCGCGCTCGCCGTCGTCATCGTCACCCTGAAGCTGCCGAAGGTCCGCAGCACCGCCAAGATCGACTACCTGGGCGCGATCCTGCTCACCACCGGCATCACCTCGCTCGTGCTGATGACCACCTGGGGCGGGCAGCAGTACGCCTGGGGCTCCAAGGAGATCCTCGGCCTGGCCGCGCTCGCCGCCGCCTCGCTGATCGCCTTCTGCTACGTGGAGCAGCGGGTCGAGGAGCCGATGCTCCCGCTCAGCCTGTTCAAGAACCTGAACTTCACCCTGGTCTCGATCATCGGCTTCATCGTCGGCTTCGTGATGTTCGGCTCGACCTTCTTCCTGCCGTTCTACCAGCAGATCGTCCAGGGTGCTTCGGCGACCAACTCCGGCCTGCTGCTGATGCCGTTGATGTTCGGCATGCTGGTCGTCTCGCTGGTGGTCGGCCAGGCCGTCACCAAGACCGGCAAGTACCGGATCTTCCCGATCATCGGCACCCTCGTGATGGCCGGCGGCCTGATCCTGCTCTCCACGATGGGCACCGAGACCAGCAGCTTCACCTCGGCCTGCTGGATGGTCGTGCTCGGCGCCGGCATGGGCTTCCTGATGCAGATCACCATGCTGGTCGCGCAGAACAGCGTCGAGCTCAAGGACATGGGCGTGGCCAGCTCCACCGCCACCCTGTTCCGCACCATCGGCGGCTCCTTCGGTGTCGCGCTGTTCGGCGCGCTGTTCAACAACCGGGTGACCGACACCATGAAGGAGAAGCTCGGCGAGCAGGCCACCGCGGGCGGCGTGAAGGACCCGGGCGAGATGAGCCCGGCCGATCTGCGCAAGCTGCCCGAGAGCATCCAGGACGCCTTCCACCACGCGGTGTCCAACGGCATCGACACCGTCTTCCTGTGGGGCGCCGGGGTCGCCGTGATCGCCATCGCCGCCGCGCTGTTCCTGCGCGAGGTGCCGCTGCGCGGGACGGGCAAGGGCGAGAAGCCGACCGAGTCCTCGCTGGAGGCGGCGGCCGTCTGACAGTCCGCCCGTACGACCGCAGCGCCCCCGGGAGGTTCGTCCTCCCGGGGGCGCTCGGCCTTACTGCGGCAGCCGGTAGACGCCCTGCTCGACCGGCTCGACCAGGCCGTCCGCCACCAGGCCGTCCAGGGCCCGGGCCCGCTGCACCGCGTCCGGCCAGACCGCGTCCAGCCGGGCCTGCGGCACCGTGCCGTGCGCCTCGCGCAGCACCGCGAGCAGCTTGCCGCGCACCTGGCGGTCCGTTCCCTCGTAGGACTGGCCGCGCCGGGCCGGGCCCTCGTACGGCGGGCGGCCGGCCCGCTGCCAGGCGCAGCCGGCGAACAGCGGGCACTCCCCGCACTCCGGGCCGCGCGCGGTGCAGACCAGCGCGCCCAGCTCCATCACGCCGACCGCCCAGGTGGCGGCCGTCTCGGCGTCGTCGGGGAGCAGGGCGGTGGCGGTGCGGCGCTCGGCGGCGGTAGTGGCCTGCGCCGGGTATTCGACGCCGGTCACCGCGCGGGCGAACACCCGGCGGACGTTGGTGTCCAGCACCACGTGGCGCTGGCGGAAGGCGAAGGACGCGACGGCCGCGGCGGTGTACTCCCCCACCCCGGGCAGCGAGAGCAGGGTGGCGTGGTCGTCCGGGACCTCGCCGCCGTGCTCCTCGGTGATCGCCACGGCGGCCGCGTGCAACCGCAGGGCGCGGCGCGGGTAGCCCAGCCGGCCCCACATCCGGACCGCCTCGCCGGGCGCCTCGGCGGCGAGGTCGGCCGGGGTCGGCCAGCGGGTCAGCCAGGCCTCCCAGGCGGGCAGCACCCGCTTGACGGGGGTCTGCTGGAGCATGAACTCGCTCACCATGACGGCCCAGGGCGTCGCGTCGGGGCCCCGCCAGGGCAGGTCGCGCTTGCTCGCCTCGTACCAGTCCAGGACGGTCGAGTGGAACAGCGGCAGGGGCAGCGGCAGCCGGGCGTCGTCGGTGGGAGCGGCGGCAGTGGTGGCGGTGGCGGTGATGGCAGTCATGGCCCTTCGATCCTCCCACGCCCTCCGACCCGGCCGAAGGGGAGTCGAAGGGGAGTCGAAGGGGAGGAGATTCCTCCGGATCCTTCGGGGCCTCCCCGGAAATCGACCTCCCGGGGCTCCCTCGAACGGATCAAATGGCGGATCATGTGAAGGAAGGGGCGACTGTGCGGTGTTGGTGAGTCAATCGCCACACACAGTCTCGTAGAGTTTGGTCGTGCCCTCTCTGCGTCAACCCGTGGGACCGCTGCCGGCCTCGATCTACTGGCGTCGGCGCGTCGTCGTGCTCGCCGCCGTCGCGGCGGTCGTCGCCCTGATCGCCTGGCTGATGACCGATCAGGGCGGTGACGGCGGCTCACCGAGCAAGGCCGCCCAGGCTGTTCCCACCCAGCCACAGACCCCGGCCGAGGCCATCACGCCCGGCGCCTCGCCGAGCGGCCCCGCGGCGCGCCCCGGTGGCGGCACCGGCGGCGGGAGCAACCCCGGCGGCGGTCCGGTGGCCGGCAGTGGCGGCACCGAGGTCAACCTCAGCGGCGGCACCGGCGCCAACCCCGCTCCCGCGGGCGGCGGCTCGGCGGCGGGCGCCGGGGCCGGCGGCGCCGGCGGCGCGGCGGGCAGCACCGGCGGCTCGGGCTCCGGCGGGCCTGGCGGCGCGGGCGGTACCGGCGGGTCGGGCGGCGGCGCTCCGGCGTTCAACACGCCCGAGATCATGGCGCTTCCGGTCTGCGCCTCCTCGCAGGTCGCCCTGGAGCTGGCCGGCACCCAGAA
This sequence comes from Streptomyces sp. 1114.5, assembly GCF_003635085.1. Taxonomy (NCBI): domain Bacteria; kingdom Bacillati; phylum Actinomycetota; class Actinomycetes; order Kitasatosporales; family Streptomycetaceae; genus Streptomyces; species Streptomyces sp. 1114.5. The sequence continues at coordinate 1,810,495 of NZ_RBXE01000001.1, read as the reverse complement.
CTCGTACCAGCCCAAGGACAAGCCGAAGCTGGCCCTGACGGTCAAGAACTCCTCCGGCGCCAACTGCCGGGTGGACTTCGGCCGGGTCGCCTCCGCGATCACCGTGAGCGCCAGCAACGGCGACCGGGTCTGGTCCTCCGGCGACTGCCCGGCCGACAAGGGCAGCATCTGGGTGCAGCTGGCGGCCAACGGCAACCAGACCGAGACCTTCACCTGGGACCGCAGCCGCAGCAAGCCGCAGTGCGCCACCGCCGACCAGGCGCCGCCGGCCAACGGCACCTACGTGGTGCTCGCCGAGCTCACCGGGCTCTCCGGGGACAAGGTCTCGGCGCGGACCTCGATCCGACTGGACAGCTGAGGGCCGGTCAGACATTGGGAGCCTCCGATCGCCGCACGGCGGTCGGAGGCTCCGGTGTTTCCGCAGGACGGCCCCGGGGCGGAACGCGGGACGGCCCCCGGGAAGTGACTCCCCGGGGGCCGTCCGTACGTCTGCCGTCCGCAGTCTGCGGTCCGCGCAGCTGCCGTCCGGTCAGACGTAGCGCTCCAGGATGGACGATTCGGCAAGGCGGGACAGGCCCTCGCGGACCGAGCGGGCGCGGGTCTCGCCGACGCCCTCGACGGTCTGCAGGTCGTCGATGCTCGCGGCGAGCAGCTTCTGCAGGCCGCCGAAGTGCTCGACCAGGCGCTCTATCACCGTGTTGGGCAGGCGCGGGATCTTCGCCAGCAGGCGGTAGCCGCGCGGCGAGACGGCGGAGTCCAGGGACTCCGGCGTGCCCGAGTAGCCGAGCGCCTTGGCGACGGTCTGCAGGTCCAGCAGCTCGGCGTGGGTGAGCGCCTCCAGGTCGGCCAGCACCTCGGTGACCGTCCGGCCCTTCTTGGCGGCCCGCTCCGGGAAGTAGTCCCGGGCGACCAGTTCGCGCTCCGGCTCCACGCCCGCGATCAGCTCGTCCAGCTGCAGCGAGAGCAGGCGGCCGTCGATGCCGAGCTCCAGCACGTAGCCGGCGATCTCGGTGGCGATCAGCCGGACCATCTCCAGGCGCTGGGCCACGGCGGTGACGTCCCGGACCGTCACCAGGTCCTCGATCTCCAGCGCGGAGAGCGTGCCCGCCACCTCGTCCAGGCGCAGCTTGTAGCGCTCCAGGGTGGCCAGCGCCTGGTTGGCGCGGGACAGCACGGTGGTGGAGTCCTCCAGCACCCGGCGGGTGCCGTTGACGTACATCGCGATCAGCCGCATCGAGTGCGAGACCGCGACCACCGGGTAGCCGGTCTGCCGGTTGACCCGCTCGGCAGTGCGGTGGCGGGTGCCGGTCTCGTCGGTGGGGATGGTCGAGTCCGGCATCAGGTGCACGCCGGCCCGGACGATCTTGGTGATGTCCTTGTCGAGCACCACCGCGCCGTCGAGCTTGCACAGCTCGCGCAGCCGGGTGGCGGTGAACTCGACGTCCAGGACGAAGCCGCCGGTACAAAGGGACTCGACGGTCTTGTCGAAGCCCAGCACGATCAGGCCGCCGGTGTTGGCCCGCAGGACCCGCTCCAGGCCGTCACGCAACGCCGTGCCGGGGGCGATGGCGGTGAGGGAGGCCCGCAGCAGGGCCTCCTCACGGGAGGCCTTGTCCGCCCCCCGGTCGCTGGCTGCCACGTGACTCCTCCGGTCGACCCGTGCCGCGCGCCTCGCGCCGTGCGCCGGTCCGCGGTCTGTTGCTCTGTCGCTCAGTACCGCTCGGTACTGCCTATTGGCCTATGAGACTGGGGAAAGTCTAACTGCGTGTGGCCGCGACAGGGCTTGGGTCAGCGCAGTTCGTCGGAGTCGAGCGGCTCCCAGCCGTCCATCAGCTCCTCCGGGTAGGCGGCGACCCGGGCGGAGCGGGGGGCCGGCGGCGCCGACGGAGCCTCACCACGGAGCCCGGTACGAGCATCGCCGCGGGCCTCCGGGCGGGCCTCGCCGCGCGGCTTGGCGGCGGCCCGGCGACGGCCCGGGATCGCCCGCAGCGCCTCACCGATGTCGGCCACCTCGACCACCTTCATGCCCGGCGGCACCTTGCCCGGGTCCGGCGGGACCAGGGCATGGGTGAAGCCCAGCCGGTGCGCCTCGGCCAGCCGCCGCTGCACACCCGTCACCCGCCGTACCTCGCCCGCGAGACCGACCTCGCCGATCGCCACCAGGTTGCTGGGCAGCGGGGTGTCGGTGGAGGAGCTGGCCACCGCGAGCGCGACCGCGAGGTCGGCGGACGGCTCGCTCAGCTTCACCCCGCCGACCGTCGCGGTGTAGATGTCCTGCTTGCCGAGCTTCACCCCGCCGTGCCGCTCGACCACGGCCAGGATCATCGCGATCCGCGGCGACTCCAGGCCCGAGGTGGTGCGGCGCGGCGAGGGGATCTGCGAATCCACCATCAGCGCCTGCACCTCGGCGACCAGCGGGCGCTTGCCCTCCAGGGTGACGGTGAGGCAGGTGCCGGGGACGGGCTTGTCACGCCTGGTCAGGAAGAGGCCGGATGGGTCGGCCAGGCCGACGATGCCCTCGTCGTGCAGCTCGAAGCAGCCCACCTCGTCGGTGGCGCCGTAGCGGTTCTTGACCCCGCGGATGAGGCGCAGCCGGGCGTGCCGGTCCCCCTCGAAGCTGAGCACCACGTCCACCAGGTGCTCCAGCAGGCGCGGACCCGCGATCTGGCCGTCCTTGGTGACGTGGCCGACCAGCAGGGTGGCCATGCCGCGCTCCTTGGACGCCCGGATCAGCGCGCCCGCCACCTCGCGGACCTGAGCCGGGCCGCCGGGGGCGCCGTCCAGCTCGGCGGAGGCGATGGTCTGCACCGAGTCCAGGATCAGCAGGCCGGGGTTGACCGCCTCGATGTGGCCGAGCACGGCGCCGAGGTCCTGTTCGGCGGCGAGGTAGAGGTGCTCGGAGAGCGCGTTGATCCGGTCGGCGCGCAGCCGGACCTGGCCGGCCGACTCCTCGCCGGTGACGTAGAGCGTGCGGTGCCGGTCGGTGGCCGCCTTGGCCGCGACGTCCAGCAGCAGGGTCGACTTGCCGACGCCGGGCTCGCCGGCCAGCAGCACCACCGCGCCGGGGACCAGCCCGCCGCCGAGCACCCGGTCCAGCTCCGGCACGCCCGTGGAGCGGGCCGTCGCGACCTGGCCGTCCACCTGGCCGATCGGACGGGCGGGCGCGCTGACCGGGCCGGCCGCCGTCGTCCGGATCGGCACCGCGCCGTACTCCTCGACCGTCCCCCAGGCGTTGCACTCCGGGCAGCGGCCGACCCACTTGGGCAGCTGGTTGCCGCACTCGGTGCAGCGGTACGCCGGGCGCGGCTTGGCGGTGGTCTTGGAACGCGGAGGCATGCGGCCCACGGTAGCGCCTGGGTCCGACAACGGCGGTCCGCCACTGGGCTCGCCGGGCATCCACACAGATGGGCGATGTTGTTACCCGAAAGAAGTACATACGCGGTGAATGACGGGGCCGGGCCGTCCGGGGTCTCTACCGTCGGTCGGGTGACAACGCGAACTGCGCGAACTGTGGGGCAGGTCGGGCCTGCGAGGCCGGCCGGGGCCGGCGGGCCTGGTGGGCCCGGTGGGCGGGGCGGGCCCGGTGGGCTGCAGGCCGCTGCTGTGCTCGCGGCGTACGAGCGGCAGGTGGACGGGCTGTTCACCTACTGCCTCTCGGTGCTGTGCGAGCACGACGCCGCCGCCGACGCCCTGCGCGAGGTCCGTGAACTGGCACAACGGCACGGCGGCCGGCTGGCCGAGCCGGGGCTGGTACGGGCCTGGCTGTTCTCGCTGGCCCGGTACTGCTGCCTGCGGCGGCTCGCGGACGGGGACACGGCCGGCAGCGGGACGCGTGGCGTCGCCGGGGACGCCGCCGGGCCGGGCGAGGCCGAGGCGGCCCGGCGGCGGCGCGAGCTGGCCTCGCTCGCCTGGCCGGAGGCGGCCGGCACCGACCCCGAGCAGCGCGAGGCGCTGGAGCTGTCCGTCCGGCACCGGCTGACCCCACTGGAGGTGGCGGCGGTGCTGGGCCTGCCGTTCGACCGGACCCGGGAGCTGCTGGCGGGCGCCGAGGCGGAGGTGGCCAGGACCAGGGCGGCGCTGCTGGTGCTCGGCGTCGGCAGCTGCCCGGAGCTGGACCGGCTCGGGGGTGCCGGAGCGGAGTCCTGGCGGGACTGGGTGCTCGGCCCGGCGCTGCGGCGGGAGCTGGTGCAGCACGTGGTGGACTGCCCGACCTGCCGGGGGACCGCGGAGCGGGTGGCCGGCGAGGCGGCGGAGGGGGCGGCAGGGCTGTCGGGGCTGCCGCTGCTGACGGCTCCGGGGCCGGCCTCGGGGTCGGCTGCCGGACCGGCGTCGGGTCCGACGGCGTCGGGTCCGACGGCGGGTGGTCCGGGCCTGGCCGCGGTGGGTGGGCCGGTCGGGGCGGCGCCGGGGTTGCGGTTCGACCAGGGCGGCTTCCCCCGGCACCGGGCGCCGGACGCAGGGCGTGGGCTGGCGGTCCGTCGGCGGGTGGTGACCACCGGGGTGCTCGCGGCCGTCCTGGCGGCGCCGGTGATCGCGCTCTGGGCCGGGCACCGGAGCGGCGGGTCGGGGTCGGCGGCCTCGGTGTCGGCGGTGCGGGTGGACGAGGCCGGTCAGGAGGTCGGGCAGCGGCCGCCGTGGACGGCGCGCGGGGGCGCGACGGGGCACGGGGCACCGGGGGTTCCGGGGCTGGAGCTGGCGGGGGCGGGCGGGGCCGGATTCGGTGGTGCAGAAACGTTGCTTCCCGGCTATCCCGGCTATCCGGGGTACCCGCGGCTGACCTTCCAGGGCGCGGTGGTCCCCGTCCCGGCCCACGGCGCAACCCCGCTCGGCAGCCCCACCCTGGTCGCCGCCCCGGTCCCCGCGGCCGAACAGGCCTCCGCCCCTGGCCCGGCAGGAACGGCCCCGGCCGGGCTGCTCACCGTCGAGGCCGGCGAGTACGGCAGCCGTACGGTCCTCACCCTCACCAACTCCGGCACCACGGACATCCACTGGCGCGCGGTGACGGACGCCGGCTGGCTCCGGCTCAGCCGCGACTCCGGGACGCTCGCCCCCGGGCAGCGGATCACCGTGATCGTCACCGTGGACGAGGACCTGGCACCGGCGACGCAGTGGACCGCCCGGATCGCCCTGCCCCCGTCCCAGGCGGTGGTCACCCTGGAGGGCGGGCCCCAGAACCGCGGCGGCTCGGGCTCGGGCTCCCCCTCGGCGGAGCCGACGCCGGCGGGGTCCGCCTCACCGACGGCCGCCCCTTCACCCACGGCCACCGGCGTGCCGTCCCCGTCGGGCACGCCTTCCCCCTCGGGCCCGGCGTCCCCGTCGGGCACGCCGACGACGGGCGGCACGCCCTCCGGTTCGCCCTCCCACTCGGGCGCGCCGACCGCGGCCCCGACGGCCAGTGCCTCCCCGCATCCGACGGGGACGGCCTCGGGCTCGCCGTCGGCGCGGTAGGGCGTGTCCGACACGCCCTGAGCACGCGGCCCGACGCGCGAGGTGCCGGGGCGCAGAGCCGTCAGGTGCGGTGGATCGGGGGGACCTGGTAGGTGCCGTCGAGGACCGGCGGCTTGGGCTGGTAGAGGCGGATGATCGGGCGGAACTCGCCGGGTGGGGTGGGGAGCCAGTTGGCGGCGGCGGTCGGGTCCTCGGGCTGGTCGTGCTGGAGGGTCAGGGTGAGGGAGCCGTCGTCGCCGTGGACCAGGCCGGGGGTGCGGTCGCCGATCGAGTAGCGGTCGATCGGGTTCTCCACCAGGTAGTAGTCCGGGACGGAGTACATCGTGACCGACCAGAACGCCTCGGCCGGGGGCGGCTGGTCGAAGCGCAGGGTGTAGTTGTGGACGCCGGTGAGGGGGCGGCCGTCGGAGTCGTCGTAGGTCACCGCGTACGAGGCCTCGTAGGCGTGGTTGCCCCAGAGGCCGGCCCGGGCGGCGGCGGCCCGGCTGAGGTAGGCGGCGCGGCGGTCGGGGATGCGCCACTCGGGGTCGTCCAGGGTGCCGGGGCCCAGGTGGTCGGTGTTGTAGTCGAAGAGGTGGAGCGCGGAGCGCCACTCGCCGGGCGGGTGGTCCTCGGGCGGGCGGGTGGCGTCCTCGACCCGTTCGCGGCCGGCGGCCAGGCCCTTGGCCAGGGAGAGCGTCCACTCGGGGACGGCCGCGCGGTACGGCGAGGCGCCGTCGTCCAGCAGGCCGAGCGGGGCGAAGCGGCGCTGGTACTCGATGTCCGCGGTGGCCGGCGGGAAGGCCTGCATCCACACCCGCAGGCGTTCGAAGAAGGCCAGCCGCTCGGGGACGTCCGGGTCGGGCTCGGGCAGTCCGGCGACCAGGCCGCCCGGCTCCAGCGGCTCCAGGACGAGGGCGGACTGCAGGGCCCGGACCCGGGGCAGGTCGTCCGGGCCGGTGCAGGCGAAGCGGCCGACCACGGTGCCGACGGTGGTCGGCAGCTCGATCACCCGGGTCGGGTCCGGCGCGGTGCCGTGCCAGCCGGGCGGGACGACCAGCCAGGTCTGCGCGCCGGTGCCGGTGGCGCGGCGGCCGAGGTAGGCGACGTTGTCCGTCCAGGCGTCGATGAACTGCAGCACGTAGTAGGAGCCGGCGGTGTCCGGGACGTGCAGCACCTGCGGGCCCTCGGAGAGGTCGAGTTGGGCGATCGAGTAGATCGTGTCGTTGTTGACCGAGACGAAGTGGTCCTCCGGGCCGGCCAGCCGGGCGGCGTGGCTGAACTGGTTGAACGGCGCCGACGGCAGGGTGCCCAGGCCGCCCCGGGTGAAGCGATCGACCATGGTGAGGCCGGCGACCATCGGGTAGCCGTAGACGTACGCGTCGGCGGCCAGGGCCTCCAGCTCGGGCTGGTTCATCGGGGGTCCTTCGTACGGTCGGGGCGGGTCGGGCCGTCGGGTCGGGCGAGGGGGAAAGGGAGGGCGGGCGGGACGGTCAGCGCGGGTCGAGCGGCGGGAGGTGCCAGCGGCCGTCGAGGACGGACCGGTCGGGGCCGTAGAGCCGGAGCACCACGGTGAACGGGCCGTCCGGGGCGGGCAGCCAGTTCGCGGAGTGCTCGGCGTTCGCGGGCCGTTTGTGCCGGACGTGCAGGGTGAGTCCGCCGTCCGGGTCGCGGACCAGGTCGGGGGTGTGGTCGCCGATCGAGTAGCGGTCCAGGGGGTTGTCGACCAGCCGGTGCCCGGGGAGCGCGTAGAGGGTGACGGACCAGGAGAAGCGGGCCGGCGGCAGTCCGTCCGGTGCGAAGCGGATGACGTGGTCGCGGTCGCCGGCGTGGGGTGGGCGGTGGCCGGCGCTGTCCGCCTCCCAACGGCCGTACCAGACCTCCTCGGCGGGCAGTCCGTGCAGGTCGAGCGCGGCGCCGACGGCCTGGCGGAGGAAGTCCGCGCCGATCTGCGCGCGGGTGCCGAACAGCGTGTTCCGGTCGCGGAGTTCGGCGGTGGCGCGGTCCAGCAGGGTGCGGCCGTCGGCGATCCCGCGGGCGATCTCGGTGCGCACCTCCAACGGGAGGGCGGCGGGCTCGAACTCGCCGCGGCCGTCGATGCCGAGGTCGGTGAGGCGGCCGCGCAGGTCGTGCTCGGCGGGCGGCAGCGGGACGGGGCCGTCCGGCGGGAAGAAGCCGAGCAGGAAGTCGAGGAAGGCCAGGAACTCGATGCCGTCCGGGACTTCCTCGCGCCAGACCGGCCAGACCGGTTCGGGGGCGGGCTCGGGCGCGGGCGTGCCGGTGTGGGCGTGCAGCGGGCGCAGTCGGTACTGCTCCTGGACGGCGGCGAGTTCGGCGACCGCGGCGGCGGTGTTCCCGGTGAGCCGGGTGCGGCCGAGGATGCCGACCAGCCGGGTGGCGGTGCGGATCACGCTGCGGATGCCGGGCGGGGGCTCGCCCTGCCAGTCGGGGCCGGCCACCAGGTGGTCGCCGGCCTCCGCACCGGTGGTCCGGGAGCCGATGAACCCGGCGCACACGGTGTCGAGATCGTGGACGGGGAGGACGTGGTAGCGGTCCTCGGCGGGCACCGAGACCACCCAGGGCTCGGTGCGCAGATCGAGCCAGGCGCGGGAGTACGGGGTGTCCCCGGCGTCGGTGTCGGCGGCGGGGGTGCCGGGGTCGGTGGCGGAGGCGGGGGTGCCGGGGTCGGTGGCGGAGGCGGAGGCTTCGGCGGGAGTGTCGGCGGGGGTGGGCGGTTGCGGGTGGTGGCGGAAGACGCCGAAGCCGCCGACGTACGAGGGGTCCGCGTCGTCCAGGGCCTGGGCGTAGACGGTCCGGTAGGTGCGCAGGAGCGGCTGGGCGCGGATCCAGGCCTCGGCGGCGGTCGCGCGGACGGTGGCCGGATCCACGAGTGCCGGGTTGACCATGCTGTCGCTCTCCCTGCCGAATCGGATCGAATCGGTACAGATCGGATGCTAAGGGGGGCGGGATGGGGTGGCATGTCGGATCGGGCGGGGATCTGCTGAGCGCTAATCCGGGCGTTCGGGTGGGACCACGAGGGGAGGGTGTCCGGTATGAAGATCCTTCTGCTCGGGGGTTCGTCCTTTCTCGGACGGGCCTACGCCGCCGAGGCCCTCGCCCGGGGCCACCAGGTGACCACCTTCAACCGCGGCCGCAGCGCCGGCGACCTGCCCGGTGTCGAAGCCGTCCGGGGCGACCGCGACAGCGCCGGGGACCTCGCCCGGCTGGTCGACGGCCGCCGCTGGGACGCCGTGGTCGACACCTCCGCCCAGCAGCCCGCCCAGGCCGCGCTCGCCGCCGGGCTGCTGCGCGAGCGGGCCGGCCACTACACCGTCGTCTCCTCGGTGCACGCCTTCGCCGACTGGCCCGCCCGGGTGATCGACGAGGACTCCCCGCGACACCCCTGCCCGGCCGACACCCCGCCCGGGCAGCCGCCCTCCACCGCCCTCAAGGCCGGCTGCGAGCGCGCCGTCCTGACAGGCTTCGGCGCCGAGCGCTCGCTGGTCCTCAACAGCGGACTGCTCATCGGACCGCACGAGAACGGCGGCCGGCTGCCCTGGTGGCTGGAACGGATGGCACGCGGCGGGCGGGTGCTCGCCCCCGGGGATCCTCAGCGGACCATGCAGGTCATCGACGTCCGGGACTTCGCCGCCTTCGGACTCGACCTGCTGACGGCCGGGACGGCGGGCCGGTTCATCACCACGGCACCGCCCGGGCGACTGAGCTTCGGCGAGTGGCTGGAGACCTGTCGGGCGGTCGCGGGCACCGCGGACACCGAGTTGGTCTGGGTCGCGGACGGGCCGTTGCTCGCCGAGGGGCCGGACCGGGTCGATCCGTGGAGCGAACTGCCGCTCTGGGCACCGGATCTGCCCGAGATGGCGGGCACCTGGCTGGCCGACACCGGCCGGGCGGAGGCAGCCGGGCTGCACTGCCGGCCGTTCACCGAGACCGCGCGGGACACCTGGGAGTGGCTGCGGACGCGCGGACCGGCCGAGGACACCGACGCCGAGGGGCGGAAGGGACGGCCGGGGGCACCGGTGCGACAGGGCATCGAACCCGGGAAGGAGCAGCGACTGTTGGCCGCCTTCGGGTGAGCGGGGCGGCCCGGCGGGGGCGGGGTGTTCGGCGGGGAAGGCGGGACCGGTGAGACCCGTGGGGAAAGGCTTCGGAGTGGGAAGTCGGACGGGCCGACTTCCCACTCCGGAGCCGCGCGTTCAGTGCGTGCGGCGGGTGACCAGCTCGGCGAGGGCCAGCAGTTCGTCGGCCGCGGCGGGCTCCGGTACGGCGGCGGCGAGTTGCGCCATCGCCGCGGCCATCCGCTCGCAGGACTCGCCCTGCGCCCAGCCGCGGCCCCCGGCGGCCTCGACGGCGGCCGCGCACCGGGCCAACTCCTCGGGGCTCAGCGGGCGTTCGAGCGCGTACAGCTCGGCCAGCCGCCTGCCGTCGACGGTGCCCGAGCCGAGCGCCGCAACCACCGGCAGCGACTTCTTCCGGGCGACCAGGTCCGCGCCCACCGGCTTGCCGGTCACCGCAGGATCCCCCCAGATGCCGATCAGGTCGTCGATCAGCTGGAACGCCAGGCCGATCTCCCGCCCGAAACCGTCCATCGCCTGCGCGGCCTCCTCGGACGCACCCCCGTACAGGGCACCCATCGCGCAGGCGGCGCCGAGCAGGGCACCGGTCTTGGCCTCCGCCATCGCCAGGCACTCGGGCAGCGAGACGTCGTTGCGCTGCTCGAAGGCGCAGTCGATCTGCTGGCCCTCGCAGAGCTCGACCACGCAGTCGGCGAGCCGGCGGATCGAGCCGTGGGCGGCCGGGTGGCTGTCCTCGGCGAGCAGGCGCAGCGCGAGGGAGTGCATGGCGTCCCCGGCCAGGATGGCCTCGGTGGTGCCGAACACCCGCCAGGCGGTGGGCCGGTGGCGGCGGGTGTCGTCCCGGTCGATGACGTCGTCGTGGAGCAGCGTGAAGTTGTGCACCAGCTCGACGGCGGCGGCCGCGGCGGCGGCCTCGCTCGGCGTCCCGCCCAGGGCCTGGGCGGCGGCGAGGACCAGGGCCGGCCGGATCGCCTTGCCGGCGGGGGCCGCGGCCGGGGTGCCGTCCGCCTCCCACCAGCCGAAGTGGTAGCCGGCGACCTTGCGCATCGTGCCGGGCAGCGAGTCGACGGCGGTCCGCATGACCGGGTCGACCAGCGCGCGGGCGCGGGCGAGGATGTCCGCCGCCTCGTGCCCCTCCTTGTGGTCCCGCTCCAGCGTGGGACTCGTCATGGGTCTCTCCCCCTTGTTGACGCCTGTCGTGGGTTGGCCCGGCATGGCGGGCCGGGGTTGCGCTGTGGGTGTCGGGCGCGGGGCCGGATGCGTGGGACGTGCCGGGCGCATCGGGACGTGCGGGCGCGTCGGGACGTGCCCGGACGCGCCGTCCGGCCGGGGCGTGGGCGGTACCCCCGGCCGGACGGCGCGGATCTGCGGCGGCCCCGGCGGCCGTCAGCGCTGCGCGATGTCCACGTTCTCCAGGACGCCGACCGCGTCCGGCACCAGGATCGCGGCGGAGTAGTAGGCGCTCACCAGGTAGGAAATGATGGCCTTGTCGTCGATTCCCATGAAACGCACCGAAAGGCTCGGCTGGTATTCATCCGGAATTCCGGTCTGGTGCAGGCCGATGACGCCCTGGTTGTCCTCGCCGATTCGCATCGCGAGGATCGAGGTGGTGTTCCCGACGACCGGGATCTTGTTGCACGGAAAGACCGGCACGCCGCGCCAGGCCGTGACCTGCTTGCCGTCGACCTCGACCGTGCCCGGGTAGATGCCGCGCTTGTTGAGCTCCCGGCCGAAGGCGGCGATGGCCTTGGGGTGGGCCAGGAACATCCGGGTGCTGCGGCGGCGGCTGAGCAGCTCGTCCATGTCGTCCGGGGTGGGCGGGCCGGAGTGGGTCTGGATCCGCTGGTCGTACGCGGCGTTCTCCAGCAGGCCGAACTCGGGGTTGTTGATGAGCTCGTGCTCCTGGCGCTCGCGCAGGGCCTCGATGGTCAGCCGGAGCTGGTGCTCGGTCTGGTTCATCGGCTGGTTGTAGAGGTCGGCGACGCGGGAGTGGACCTTGAGGATGGTCTGCGCGACGCTCAGCTCGTACTCGCGGGGCTTGAGCTCGTAGTCCACGAAGGTGCCGGGCAGCTCGTACTCGCCCTGGTGGCCGGCCGAGAGGTCGATCGCGGCCTCGCCGTGCTTGTTCTGCGCCTGCTGGAAGCCGTTCAGGTACTCCATGACCTGCAGCTGCAGCGCCTCGGAGCGGTCGTGCAGCTCCTGGAAGGAGGGCCAGGCCAGCGACATCACGGTGCCGGAGGTCGCGGCGCGGACGGTGTACGGCCAGGTGCCGTCGTCCTGCTGGAGCGCCTCGTCGCCGAGGTGGTCGCCGTCGGCGAGGGTGCCGACCACCGTCTCCTCGCCGTACTTGCCGGTGCCCACGCGGTCGAGCTTGCCGTGCGCGATCAGGAGGACCTCGCTGATCGGCGTGCCGGCCTGGACCAGGACCTCCCCGGCGGCGAACTCCCGCTGGGTGAAGCGGGAGGCCAGCTCCTCCAGCACGGCCTCGTCCTGGAAGCCGCGCAGCACCGGCACCTCGGCGAGCGTCGGCGGGACGATCCGCACCTCGGCGCCCGTCTTGACGAAACTCACCCGGCCGCGGCCGACCGAGTAGCGCAGGCGGCGGTTGACCCGGTAGGTGCCGGCGTGCACCTGCACCCAGGGCAGCTTCCTGAGCAGCCAGCGGGGGCTGATGCCCTGCATCTGCGGCGCGGACTTGGTGGTCGTGGCGAGGTTCCGCGCGCCCGCCGTGCTCAGACTCTGCTGTCGGATCTCCTCCTGCGCGCCCGGAGCAGGAATACCGGCATTGGTTTCGGTCGACATGATGGGGAGCCCTTCGCATGCCTGATGAAGTGTCGCGTTGCACATTCGTCTTGCAGCTTCATGGTGGGCCCATTCGACGGGCTCCGCAATCACTCGTTCGAGTGGTTCAGAATAACCGAACAAATAGTACGAATAGATCACCTGATCGATATTCGATCGACTGTTTTCGACTATTTATTCGAACGACTCGGAATCCCGCCGCCCATCTTCCCCCACCAGGGCCGCCGTCCGCGCCACCGCCCACGCCACCCGACGCCGCCCCCGCGCCAACTCCCGCCCTACAGCGGCCCGTTCCAGTCGAGCGTCGGCTCCAGGACGCCCTCCAGGGTGAGCAGCCAGCGCTTCACCTCGATCCCGACCCGCCCGCCGCCGAAGCCGCCGATCCCGTCCGCCGCCACCACCCGGTGACAGGGCACCAGCAGGGCGACGGGGTTGGCGGCCATCATCTGCCCGACCGTCCGGGCGGCCAGGCCGGGCTCCTCGACGCCCTCGAACACCCCGCTGCGGGCGGCCAGTTCGCCGTACGTGATGGTCCGGCCGTACGGCACCTCGCGCCAGAGCGTCTGCAGGACGGTGCGGTGCGGCCCGGAACTCAGGCTCCAGTCGATCGGCAGGCCCAACTCGCGGGTGCGGCCCGCCAGATAGGCGCCAAGACGCTCGGTGACGGCGGCGGCCTTGGACGCGTCGGTGCACGGGGGCACCTCGCCCTCGCGCCCGCCGTACCCGGCCGCCGCCACGCCGAGCGGGGTCACCGCGATGTGCATCGGACCGCTGGGCAGCGGCGTGGGCACGGTCAGCCAGGACATCGACCAGGACTGCGGCACGCTCGGGCCCCCACCCTCCGCCGGACCGGCCGCCGGCCACCCCGGCATCCGGAGGGCATCCCCGCCCCGCGCGCCATCGTACGGCCGGCGGGAGCCGGGGCGGGCGGCTCCGGGGTCGGGGTCGCGGGCGGCTCCGGGGTCGGGTCGGGGGTGGCCGGCGGTGTGGGGGGGCTTCGGTCAGAGCCGCCCCTTCAGCCGGGTGGCGAGCCCCTGGGCCCAGTGCACCAGGTCGGCGCGGTCCGGGGTGCGGCCCTCGCAGAGCAGCGCGAGCTGCGCGTCGTTGATCCGGTTCGGCCCCGGGATCTCCAGCAGGTACGCCAGTTCGGCCAGGACGATGGCGAGCCGGTCGGCGTCCGTGTGGTCCAGGGTGACCGCGGACTCGTGGTGGCTGATGGTGAGCGAACCGGGCATTGGTCGACCTCCTCCGGAACCCCCGCCCCTCCACCGTACGACCGGGTCGGCCGCCCCGCCCGCCGCGGAGGCCTGCGTGCGCGGGTGGGGCAGCCGGTTGCGCTCCGGGGCCGGCCGGGCGCGGTGCGCGGTCGATCGCACCGGCGGGCCGGGGGTGCGCCCCGAAGCCGTCCGAGGGGTGTCGGTCAGCTGTCCGGACCTCCCTCCCAGCGGCGGTGCCGTACCGCCGGTACGGCCAACACTACGACTCCGACCGCCAGTTGCCAGGGTGATCCGAACATATGTAGCGTGTCCACGCCAAATCGGTCGGCGAGCCGCCCGGCCGTGGGGAGTTCAGCCCTCGCCGTCCTCCGGCGCCGGCACCGCGCGGCGGCCCTGCGGGAGCAACCGGTCGAGAGCTTCCGCCAGTTCGGGCAGCGTCGGGCGCTCCTCCGGGGCGAGGCGCAGGCAGGCGTCGATGGCGGCGGCGAGCGAGCGGGGGAGGCGGCGGCTGCGGGACACCGGCGGGGCCGGAGCGATCGGAGGAGCCGGGCTCACCGGCTCGTCGCCGGAGGGAACGTCACCGAAGGGAAGTTCGCCGGTGGCCGCCTCGTAGAGGGTGATGCCGATGCCCCAGACGTCGGTGGCCGACGTGAGGAGGCCGCCGGAGGCCTGTTCCGGGGCGAGGTAGCCGTCGGTGCCGATGCCGGGGGTGCCCGGGCCCGGGGGGCGGGCGATGCTGAGGTCGAGCACCTTGGCGTGGCGGCAGTCGATCACGATATTGGAGGGCTTGAGGTCGAGGTGGAGCAGGCCCTGCCCGTGCAGGTAGTGCGTCGCCGAGCAGACGTGCAGTCCGAGCAGGGCCAGGTCGGTGGCGGCCGGGCGGCGCGGCCCGGTGTCGAGCAGGTGGGCGAGGGTCTCGCCGGTGAGGGTCTCCTGCACCGCGTACGGCTGCGGGCGTTCGCCGGTGCCGTAGCCGCGGACCAGGTGGGGATGGGTGAACTCGGTCAGCCAGCGGCCCTCGCGGAGCAGGCGTTCGCGCAGTCGGCGTTCGCGGCGGCGGTCGGGCCGGACCACCTTGACCACGCAGCGGCAGTCCCGTTCTTCGCTCCAGCAGTCGTAGACGTCCAGCCAGCCGGTGCGGCACAGGTGGGTCAGGACCGGGTAGCCGGGGGCGATGGACTCCCCGGCGGAGAACGGCGGCCGGGGACTCGTCGGGCCGCCTCGCGGAGCACGCCCCATCAGGCCACCTCCCGGAGCGGCGACCGGTGCAGCCGGTCGAGCCGGGCGTAGCCGTCGTCGCGGGCCAGCAGTTCCCGGTGGGTGCCGCGGGCGACGACGCGGCCTTCGTGGAGCAGCACGATCCGGTCCGCGTTCCGTACGGTGAGCAGGTTGTGCGAGATGATGATCGTCGTACGGCCGCTCATCAGCCGCCCCAGCGGCTCCAGGATCCGCTGCCCGGACTCCACGTCCAGCCCCGTGGTCGGCTCGTCCAGCAGCAGCACGGGCGCGTCCCGGACCATCGCGCGGGCGATCGCGATCCGCTGCCGCTGCCCGCCGGACAGCAGGCCGCCGTGCCGGCCGACCAGCGTGTCGTAGCCCTCCGGGAGCCGGCTGACGAACTCGTGCGCGTCGGCGGCCTTGGCGGCGGCGAGGATCTGCGCGTCGCTCGCGCCCGGCCGCCCGTAGGCGATGTTCTCCCGGACGGTGCCGTGGATCACCAGGGTGTCCTGCAGCAGCACCGCGATGTGTTCGCGCAGGTCGGCCAGGGCCAGTTCGCGCAGGTCGATGCCGTCCAGCCGGACGGCCCCGCGCTCCGGGTCGTAGAAGCGCAGCAGCAGCCTGGCGACCGTCGACTTGCCCGCCCCGCTCTCCCCCACCAGGGCGACCGTCTCGCCGGGCTCGGCCCGGAAGGACACGTCGAACAGCGCCACCCGGGTCGTGTCCGGGTAGCGGAACCACACCCCGTCGAAGGCCACCGCGCCGTGCGTCCGGCCAGGGCGCAGCGGGACCGGCGGATCGGCCACCTGCGGCCGCTGGTCGAGCAGTTCGATGATCCGCTCGGCGGAGGCCGAGGCGGAGTAGAAGCCGTTGCTGAGCCGCGAGATCCCCCGGATCGGGCCGTACAGCCGGCTCAACAGGGCGACGAAGACGAGGAGTTCGCCGAGGGTCAGCCGGTTGTGGACCAACTCCCAGGCGCCCAGGCCGAGCACGATCAGCGCGCCGACCAGCTCCAGCAGCTCCACGATCGGCGCGAACAGCGCCCGCAGCCGGGTCGCCGCCATGGTCGCCCGGAACCGTGCCAGGCTCTCCCGACGGAAGCGTTCCTGCTCCCAGCCCTGCCGGTTGTACGCCTGCACCAGCGCGATGTTGCCCAGCGTCTCCTCGGCGAGCGCGCTCACCGAACCGGTGCGCCGCCGCCGCTCCCGCGACGCCGCCTTCACCAGCGTCGAGAAGCGCCGCGCCGTGAGCCAGAACACCGGCGCCACCACCAGGGCCACCGCGGCGAGGTCCCAGCGCAGGTAGAACAGCACCCCCAGGAAGACGGCCAGCTCGGCGACGTACGCGACCGCGTCCAGGACGCCCGAGAGGAGGAAGGTCTCGACCGCCTCCACGTCCGACGTCAGCCGCGACAGGACGTCGCCGAGCCGCCGCCGCTCGAAGAAGCCCAGGGAGAGCCCCTGCAGATGACGGAACACGTCCGTGCGCAGGGCGAGCAGGAAGCGCTCGCTGACCCAGGCCGAGGTCGTCTCATCGGCGAAGCGCAGGCCCCCTGCCATCAGCGTCAGCCCGGCGTAGCCGAGCGCGACCGGCAGGAACAGCCCGAGGTTGCGCGGCACCAGCACGTCGTCGACGACGACCTTGAACAGCCAGATCGCGGCCGCGTCGACCACCGGCCCGAGCAGAACGAACCCCAGCAGCAGGACCAGCCAGCGCCGACCCCCGCGGGTGTAGGGCCAGAACCGCCCGAACACCCGCCGCAGCGGGACGGCCGGGGCCGGCTCGACGACCTGATCCACGCGGCCGTCGCCGTCACTCCCGTCGACGGCCATCAGCCGCCGCAGCGACCACACGGTACGAGTCCAGACCCCGGAACCTGGCCGGGCCAGTGACGGCCCGGCCCGGACAGGACGGCGACGCCGTCAGTGCCGCGAGTTGCTTCCACGGCGGCGACGACGGCGGTCGTTCGTCTTCGAATGACTGGTCTTCGTGCCGGAACCGGCCCGCTTGCGCGGGTGCCGCATCGCCGGCAGCAGGTTGGCGAGGATGCTCATCACTACCACCTCTCTGTTGGTTCGGTCTTTCCCCCACCCATGGGTACGCAGCGGGCGGCGGGGGTGCTCACCGGGTGGGGGAGGTGTTACGGGCGGCGGGTTGTTACGGGCGGCCGGTCGTTACACAGCCGATGGGCGGCCGTGACACGACCGGCCGAGGGCCGCGACACGGCTCTCCTACCGTCACTGTCGACGCCCCGGGCCGTACGGCCGGAGGGCGTCCGCGACGAGGACGTCCGCGTTCGGCGCCGACGACGGACGTCAGCGACCACGCCGCGTTCCGTGTCCCGCGACCTGCGTCCGGCGACCCGCGTCCTGCGGAGTCCCGCACGACGCGGTCCGCGACGCCGCCCGGCGTGACGCGATCCGAACACATGAAGACCGACCTGGATACCGATCCGAATGGAGAACACCATGAGCAGGAGCCGTACCGACCGCTCCCCCGCCCGCCGCGTCCTGGCGGCCTGCGCCCTGACCGGGGCCGCGCTACTGGCCGCCGTCACCGGCGGACAGGCGTGGGCCGACGGCGCTCCGAAGCCCGTCGCGACCGCCCCGGGAGCCGCTGCCTCCCCGGCCGCGGGCACCGCGGGGGTCGCCACTCCGACGGCCACCCCGAAGGCCCGGGAGGCCGCCCCCGTGTCCCCGGTGGCCACCGCCACACCGTCTCCGCTGGCGCCCAAGGGTGCCCAGCCGCAGGTCCGCGAGGTGCCGAAGGGCGCCGCGCAGGCCGGTGACGGCTCCGGTGCCGCCGACGGCTCCGGCCTGATGCTCGCGGGCGGCGGCGCCGTCGCGGCCGTCGGCGCCGGGGCGCTGGGCTTCGCCGTCCTGCGCCGCCGCTCCGGTGCGCGCGGCTGACACCGGTCCCGAGTCCGCCGGGCACCCCGGCGCCGTTCCCCCGCACCCGGCCAGTCCGGGGAACGGCGCCGGGGCCGCCCCGACGGCGGGGACCGGAAGCCGCGGCAGCACCCGCGCCGAACGGGCCCGCGGGGGCGGGGGCGGTCGCGGGCACGGAGGCGGTCGCGGAGGCGGTCGCGGGCACGGAGGCGGTCGCGGACGGCGCCGCGCCGCCAAGCCCGGCCCGAGCGTCCTGCGCCGTACGGCCTTCGGCACGGCGGGCCTGCTCTGCCTGGTGCTCGGCACCTCGCTGGCACTGTCCGGCCGGGAGGCCCCGGTGGTGCGGATCGAGTCCTCGGGGCACGGCACCGGCGCGGACACCCCGCCGTCTGCGCCCACGACCGGCGCCAGCGGTACTACCGGAAGCACCGGAAGCACCGGAACTGCTGGTACCACTGGAACCACCCCCGCCACCGCCCCGAAGCCGTACGCCCCCTCCCCGCCGACCCGCCTGCTCGTCCCCGCCGCCGGGGTGGACGCCCCGGTGACCGGCCTCGGCCTGAACGCAGACGGGACGGTCCAGGTGCCGCCGGCCGACCGGGGCGAGGAGGTCGGCTGGTACCGCAACGGCCCCGCCCCGGGCGAGACCGGGCCCGCCGTCCTCATCGGGCACCTCGACACCGTGCACGGCCCGGCCGTCTTCCGGCAGCTGCCGAAGCTGCAGCCCGGTGCGCTGATCCAGGTGCGGCGCGCGGACGGCAGCACCGTGGACTTCAAGGTCCGCACCCTGCTCCAGGCCGCCAAGAACGACTTCCCCACCGAGCAGGTCTACGGCGACACGCCCGCGCCCGCGCTGCGGCTGATCACCTGCGGCGGGCGGATCGGCTCGGACGGCCACTGGACGGACAACATCATCGTCCTGGCGGACCTGGCCTGAGCCGGCCTCAAGCCCGCCCCGGGAACCACCACCAGCCGCCCGGGCGACCTACCAGCAGGACGGCCACGGGACGATCCACCGGGCGCCACCAGCACCGGTACCGGCAGCAACACCGGTACCGACACCGGTACCGACACCGGCACAGGCACCGACACCGGCACCGCCACAGGCACCGCAGACCAGGAGGACGAGCACCGACCGTGGCAGCACCACCCGCACCCCGTCGCCGGCCCGGCGCCGTCCCCGTGGCGGCCCTGGCCGGCCTGGTCGTCCTCCTCGCCCTCGCCGCCCTGGCCTTCGGCCGGGCCACCCCCGGCGGCCTGCGGGACCACGGCCCGGCCCATCCCGTCACGCCGCCGCCCGTCCCCCGGCCGCTCTGGCCGGACCTGGCCCCCTCGCCGTCGCCCACCCCGCCCGGCTCCGGCTCCGCCGGCGCCACCCAGGCGCCGCCGGAGCCCGTCCCGGACCTGACCGTCCCCGGGCGCGACCTGACCGCGGTCGACGTCCGCGCCCTCCTCACCAAGGACCCGGCGCTGACCCCGGAGGAGCGCAGGACGCTCGGCACCTCCACCGGGTCCGACGCCCGCGCCCCCGAGATCCGCGCCCCGGAGTTCCGCGACCTCACCGGGGACGGCCGACCCGAGCTGATCACCACCGTCACCACCCCGGGGCCGGTGTTCCTGCACGTCTACACGCTCGTCGAGGACCGCGTCGTGCCCATCCTGTCGGTGCAGGTCCAACGGACCTTCAACGCCGCGACCATCGGCTCCGACCTGGTGCTGTACGAGTCGACCGGCGTCTACGTCCGGACCACCAGCCACTACCGCTGGGACGGGGTCCGGCTCGTCCTGCTGGAGCGGAAGGACGAGGGTTTGGGTGTCCTGCCGCCCACCGGCCCCACCGGCCCGGACTCCCTCCAGACGCCCACCGCCACCCCCAAGCCCGCGGCCACGCCGTCCGGCCCCGACGTCGTCGGCCCGCGACCGGCCCCCGGGGGAGCCGTC
Organism: Streptomyces sp. 1114.5; assembly: GCF_003635085.1. Lineage (NCBI taxonomy): Bacteria > Bacillati > Actinomycetota > Actinomycetes > Kitasatosporales > Streptomycetaceae > Streptomyces > Streptomyces sp. 1114.5. Next base: position 1,790,908 of record NZ_RBXE01000001.1, on the reverse strand, counting down.
CCGTCCCCGCGCGCACCCGAGCCGACCAGCCGGCCCTCCGCCCCCACCGTGACCCCGGAGCCGAAGCGATGACCCCCGCACCGCACCCCGCCGCCACCCCCGCCCACCCGCACATCCTGCTGGTCGAGGACGACGAGGTGATCCGCGAGGCCACCCGGATGGCCCTGGAACGCTACGGCTTCCCGGTCAGCACGGCCGCCGACGGGCTGGAGGGGCTGGAGGCCTTCCACGCCGTACGGCCCGACCTGCTCCTGCTGGACGTGATGCTGCCGCTGCTCGACGGGGTCGGCCTGTGCCGCCGGATCCGCGAGGAGAGCCAGCTGCCGATCCTGATGATGTCGGCGCGCACCGACCCGGTGGACGTGGTCTCCGGGCTGGAGGCGGGCGCGGACGACTACGTCGTCAAGCCCTTCGAGAGCGCCGTACTGGTCGCCCGGATCCGTACCGTGCTGCGCCGCATCCCCGTCGCGCCCGCGACCGTCACCCCCGAGCCCCCGCCCGCCGACGCCGCCGAGCCCGTGCCGTCCGGCTCGGAGACCCCGTCGATCCAGTCGGCCCCGGCGACCCCGCCGATCCCCCCGTCCTCCCCCACCCTCCGCAGCTTCGACGGCCTGCAGGTCGACACCGAGAGCATGGAGGTCCGGGTGGACGGCCGCCTCGTCCCGCTCACCCCCACCGAACTGCGGCTGCTGCTGGAGTTCACCGCTGCGCCCGGCATCGTGCTGGAACGTTCCACCCTGCTCGAACGGGTCTGGGACTACGAGTGGGGCGCCGACACCCGGGTCGTGGACGTCCACGTGCAGCGGCTGCGCGCCAAGATCGGCTCCGGCCGGATCGAGACCGTCCGCGGTTTCGGCTACAAGCTGCGGCGCCCGGCATGACCCTGCGCCGCCAGATCGCCACCGCCGTCGCAGCCATCTCCGTCCTGGTCGCGGTGGCCGTCGGCCTGCTGGTCCACCAGGCGATGATCCGTCAGCACGTCGACCAGGCCCGTGCCACGGCTCTCTCCGCCCTGGACTCCTCCCTGGCCGGCTACGCCCGCGGTGACGATCCGACCGGCCGGGGCGCCACCCTGGACGACCCGGCCCTGCCCGAGCAGCTGCGCGCCCTCGCCTCCGGCGGCCGGCAGGGCTCGCTGCTCGCGACCGACGGCAGGGGCGAGTCCCTGTGGGCGGCCGGCCCGGTGGAGCACGGGGTGCTCTCCGTCCGGGTGGACTTCGCCCAGGACCGGCAGGCCATCGCCGACCTCGACCGGATCATCCTGCTCACCGTCGTCGCCGCGGTCTTCACCACCGTGCTGGCCGGCGTGCTCGTCGCCGACCGGATCAGCCGCCGCCTGCGCACCGCGGCCGTCGCCGCCCGGGACATCGCCGCCGGCGGGACGGACACCCGGATCGGCGAGCTCGTCGACGGCAAGGACGAGGTCGCCGACCTCGCCGCCGCCGTCGACCAGATGTCCCGCACCCTGCACCGCCGGCTGGCCGACGAACAGCGCTTCACCGCGGACGTCGCCCACGAACTGCGCACCCCGCTGACCGGCCTGGTCACCGCCGCCGAGCTCCTGCCGCCCGGCCGCCCCACCGAACTCGTCCGCAACCGGGTCCAGGCCCTGCGCGGCCTGGTCGAGGACCTGTTGGAGGTCTCCCGCCTGGACGCGGACGCCGAGGCCCCCGACCTCTCCGCCATCCCGCTGGAACGCGCCGTACGCCGGACCGTCTCCCTCACCGGACTGGACGTCACCGTCGAGGTCGCCGCCGACCTCCGGGTCCGCACCGACCTGCGCCGGCTGGACCGCATCCTCGGCAACCTGCTCCTCAACGCCCACCGCCACGGCGCCGCCCCGGTCCACCTCCACGTCGACGGCCGCCGCATCACCGTCCGCGACCACGGCCCCGGCTACCCCGACGACCTCCTCCGGCACGGCCCCCAGCGCTTCCGCACCAACGCCCCCGAACGCGGCCGCGGCCACGGCCTCGGCCTCACCATCGCCACCGGCCACGCCCGCGTCATCGGCGCCACCCTCACCTTCACCAACCACCCCACCGGCGGCGCCACCGCCACCCTCACCCTCCCCCCGGACTGATCCCCGACCCGTCCCCGACCCGTCCCCGGCGTTCCCGCCGATCGGTGCGTGGGCATGCTCACCACGCCGGGGAGGGCATGCCGGAGGGGGGCTCATGACGGAACTGGTGGTCAAGCCTTGGCAGGTGCCGGGGAAGGAACGGCTGTACGTCAACAAGGCCGGTGTCCGCGGGGATTCGGTGGCCTGGCTGGACTGCAGGACGGGCGTCGTGACGGTCGACGTCCCGGAGTTCGAGGCGCCGGCGCTGGCCAGGGTCGAGGCGTGGTGCCGGACCTCCGGCCGTCACGTCCCACCCCGCACCGTCCGGCGGCGAGGGGCGGGCCGGGGAGCCAGCCGGGGAGAGCAGCACCGGCCCGTCCCGCCGAGGATCCCGTTCCTCCCCCCGCTGTGCGCGGAGGACGACCTCGCGCGGAACCGGCCCGGCGCCGGGCTGGAGAGCCTGGTGCGCGAGGGCGAGGAACGGTACGGGCGGCTCGTCCGCCTCGCTGCCCGGCTCTCCCGTCAACGCCTCGGCGATTCGAGCACGCTCCGCGGCCTGGAGGGCGAGCGCTTCGTCGGGGCCCGGCTGGAGCCGCTGAGGGCCGCCGGCTGGAAGGTCCTGCACGGGGTGCCGCTGCCGTCCGGGTCCGACATCGACCACCTGGTGATCGGCCCGCCGGGCGTCTTCACGGTCAACTCCAAGCACCACCCGGGCGCCACCGTCTGGGTCGGCGACAAGGTCGTGAAGGTCAACCGCAACGGCTACCCGTACGTGGAGAACTCCGAGTTCGAGGCGAGCCGCACCGCCCGGCTGCTCACCGAGTGGTGCGGCTTCGAGGTGCCGGTCCACCCCGTCATCGCCGTCGTCGGCGCCCGGCGGATCACCCTCGGCGCCACCCCGCCGGTGACGGTCGTCGACGCCGAACGGATCGCCGACGTCCTGCCCACCCACCCGCCGGCGCTCCCCCCGAACCGGGTGGACCAGGTCTTCACCGTCGCCCGCCACCGCTACGTCTGGGCCCAGTCGGACCGCCGCAACCGCAAGCCCCGCTGACCCACCCCGCCCCCCGACACGTCCCAACCCGGCCCAACTCGGCCCCCCCGACAACGCCGAAGGGCCGACCCGCCCGGCATCACCCCGGCGAATCGGCCCTCCGTCCACTGAGCCCCCTGTCGGGTTCGAACCGACGACCCCCGCTCTACAAGAGCGACGGTCCGGCACCCTGCGTGACCTGCGGCTCTCCTGGCCCGCCGGTTCCCTGTCATCGCACCGCTGGCACCCGCAACTGACCGCCACGTACCGCCCGTTCTGGCACGCCTGTGGCATGCGACAGCTCAGTCGAGAAGGATCTCTTCGGGCCTACGGTTGAACACTTCGAGTGAGCGACTGCGCAACAGAGCGTCGACGCATGCCATGAGGTCGCCGCCGTGATCCTTGCCCGCTATTTCGTAGAGTTCCTTGATCAGATCCTGCCCATTGATCAGCACCACTGGGTACTGGTCTTCGACCATCTCCAACTGCGCCGGCTCCGAGTAGGAACCGGTAGTGACGTACACACCGATCCACCCGCGCCTGAGCCTGGCCACAACGCGGGCGATCTGCTCAGCTGACACCAGGCTGTCCGGCTTGATGCACTTCGCCTGTCCCAAAACGACCAATTTGGTACCGGCCAGACCACTGCCGAGATCCAACCGACCAACGATTCAACGACCGAGGTCAAGCTCTCTCAGCGGAGGCTGAGCTTGGGAATCTCGCCATCCGCCGTGGCTAACACGCACTCTGACGTGCAGTCATCAACCATCCGGGCCTCGTTTGAGCCTGGTCGGCAGGACCGCCAACTCCCGCTGTTGACCGCTCGCGCCCGCCTCTTGGGGCACGGTCGGGGCACGGCGATAGACTGCGAATGCCCTGCGTCGGTCGATGCCCACACCCCTAAGCGTCGGCCCGTTGTGGAGGGGGCCAGCCGTGTTCGAGCCGGGCCAGGGCGGGGTGAAGCTACATGCGATGCCGGCCGGCCTGCGGCCATGACTCGGGCTCAAGGGCGCGCACAGCGCGCCAGCGCGCGGCCCTGCGCCTGCGGCCGCAGAAGTGACCCCGGAAGACCTCCGTGCCCGAGCCGTGCGGCAACTCTCGGGCGCAGGTAAGCGGCGGATCGAGCTGGCCTCTGAACTCGCAGACCTGGACTCCACGCTCCGGCCGCTGGTCCTGGAAGCCGTCACAGCCGGCGTGCCTTACCGACGTATCGAGGAACTCACAGGCATCTCGCGTGCCAGCGTCACTCGCTGGACCCGGCAGACGATGTCGGACTGAACGAACACCGGGGCCGCGCCCAGTGCGAACGGACGCGGCCTGGCCGATTCGAAGGAGCTGCATCCATGTCGAACCGAACCGGACCCATCATGTCCTCGGCTGTCCCCGACGCCCTGCCGGTGGACGACTGGGTTTGGGTGGTGGCCAATAGCCTGGTCTGCATGTGCGACGACCACAGGTGCGGACCTGTTCCGGATGAGATCCGGGCGAACCTTGAGTTCGATGAGGTGGTCTGCCCAGTCCACTCCTCCCGCTCACAGCGCTCCTTCGGCTCCACGCAGCTGCCACCGCTTCGCACCGAGACGTTTTACGCGCGCCACGCAGCCGGACCTCTCAGCCGCATCTGGCACGCATGTGGCACGCGCCGGGGTTAGCAATGCTTCGACCAACCCAACGACAAAGGGCCAGCCCGGCCGGGATCGCCCCGGTGAGCTGGCCCTTCTGGCGCTTCCGCCGCTGAGCCCCCTGTCGGGTTCGAACCGACGACCCCCGCTTTACAAGAGCGGTGCTCTGGCCAGCTGAGCTAAGGAGGCACGGTGGCCGTCCGCGACGGATCACGGCGGCACCGGGGGCAGTCTACCGGGCCTGGGTGGTGGGGTGGTGGGATATCCGGGGGTTGGTGGGGTGGGTGGGCGTGATGGAACCGATGCCGAAATCGGGTCGGCGGGGGGCTGACAAGCGGCGGATGCGCAGGTAGCGTCGCCGGGAGTCGGGCTGTGCAGTGGTTCAGACCACTGACGGGCTGGCGGAGCAGAACAGACACCCTTTACTCGGATCGTCCGGCACGTTCCTGCCGGTGAAGGAGAGCACCAACCATGGCTTCTGTCACGTACGACCAGGCGACGCGCATCTACCCCGGGGCCACCAAGCCCTCGGTGGACGCCCTGGACCTGGAGATCGCGGACGGCGAGTTCCTCGTGCTGGTCGGCCCCTCGGGCTGCGGCAAGTCGACCAGCCTGCGCATGCTGGCGGGTCTGGAGGACGTCAACACCGGCGCGATCCGGATCGGTGACCGGGACGTCACCCACCTGCCGCCGAAGGACCGGGACATCGCGATGGTGTTCCAGAACTACGCGCTGTACCCGCACATGACCGTCGCCGAGAACATGGGCTTCGCGCTCAAGATCGCCGGCGTGAACAAGGCGGAGATCCGCACCAAGGTCGAGGAGGCGGCGAAGATCCTCGACCTCACCGAGTACCTGGACCGCAAGCCGAAGGCGCTCTCCGGCGGTCAGCGCCAGCGCGTCGCGATGGGCCGCGCGATCGTCCGGCAGCCGCAGGTCTTCCTGATGGACGAGCCGCTGTCGAACCTGGACGCCAAGCTCCGCGTCTCGACCCGCACCCAGATCGCCGGCCTGCAGCGCCGCCTGGGCATCACCACGGTGTACGTCACCCACGACCAGACCGAGGCGCTCACCATGGGCGACCGGGTCGCGGTGCTCAAGGACGGTCTGCTGCAGCAGGTCGACACCCCGCGCAACATGTACGACAAGCCCGCCAACCTCTTCGTGGCCGGCTTCATCGGCTCGCCCGCGATGAACCTGATCGAGGTGCCGCTGGTGGACGGCGGGGTGAAGTTCGGCGGCTCGGTCGTCAACATCTCGCGCGAGGATCTGGCCGGCGCCGGCACCGACAAGTCGGTGACCGTCGGTGTGCGCCCCGAGCACTTCCAGATCGTCCCGTCCGGCGGCATCGAGGGCGTCGCGGTGACCGTGAACGTGGTCGAGGAGCTCGGCTCGGACGGCTTCGTGTACGGCACCACGCAGATCGGCGGCGAGGACCGCGACCTGGTCGTCCGCGTGCCCGGCCGTCAGATCCCGGCCCGCGGCGAGACGATCCACGTCGTGCCGATCGCCGACGAGACCCACGTGTTCTCCTCCAGCACCGGTGCCCGCCTGAGCAGCTGACGGCTGACGGCTGACGGCCGGCGCGGCAGTCCGCACGACTGCGGACGGCCGCGGACGGCCGCGGACGACCCACGACGGAGCCCGTCGGACCCCTCCGGGTCCGACGGGCTCCGTCCGTACACCCCGACGTCAACACGGTGCAGGGACGAACCCGGACACCGCGTCACTCGATGGTGTAACGGAGGGCGATCCAGCCCGCACCCACCGCTACTCTCCTGAGGGTGAAGCAGCTTGTGCGCCGTATCGGCCAGACCTTCGCCCTGACCCTGCCGGTCGTCCTGGTGACCACCGGCACCCTCGCCGTGACCCGGGTCCCGTGGGCCCCACCGACCGGGCTCGACCAGCAGGTCGTGGCAGCGTCCAGCGGCGACGGCGCCGGGATCGGACGCTCCAACCCCGCGGCCAAGGCCCCGGACGGTCTCGCCCCGCAGGAGTCGCTGCGGGTGGCCCTGCTGGACGAGCTGCGCGCGAAGAACCCGTCCGCCGCGCTGGACCTGCTGGAGCGCTCGATGCGCGAGCAGCCCTCGCTGACGCCGTACTGCACCTCGCTGGCCAGCGAGTTGGGCAAGGCGGCGGTGCGCAAGTACCAGGGCGACGTCCAGCGGGCCCGCTCCTTCGCCCGCCCGGTCTGCGACGGGTCGTTCGCCGCGGGCGTGGTGGGCTGACGCCCCCCGCGTAGCCGGGGTCGGCGTCCTATTGTTCAGGCATGACCGCTGACTCCGGCCCCACCGCCGACCCCGCGTCCCCCAACTCCCCGCAGCCCCAAGCGCCGCAGGCGTCCCAGGCGCCGCAGGCACCGCACCCGCCCCGGCCGAGTTCGACGCCCGTCATCACCCAGGCCGTCATCCTGGCCGGCGGCCAGGGCTCCCGGCTGCGCCCCTACACGGACGACCGCCCGAAGCCGCTGGTGGAGATCCCCGGGACGGGCACGCCGATCCTCGGCCACCAGCTGGCCTGGCTCGCCTCCGAGGGCGTCACCGACGTCGTGATCTCCTGCGGGCACCTCGCCGACGTGCTGGAGGAGTGGCTGGACAGGGCGGATCTGCCGCTGCGGGTGCGCACGGTGGTCGAGGCGGAGCCGCTGGGGCGCGGCGGCGGGCTCAAGTACGCGGCGAAGGCGTTGCCCCGCCCGGACGAGCCCTGGTACGCGACCAACGGCGACATCTGGACCCGCTTCAGTCTGCGCGACATGGCCGCCTTCCACCACGAGCGGGACGCCGTCGCGACGCTCGCGCTGGCCCGGCCGCGGATCCCGTGGGGCGCCGTGGAGACCGACCAGTTCGGCAACGTGCTGGACTTCATCGAGGCGCCGCCCTCGCCCTTCCTGATCAACGCCGGCCTGTACGTGTTCAGCCCGGAGTTCGCCGAGCTGCTGCCGGACGTGGGCGACCACGAGCGCACCACCTTCCCCCAACTCGCCCGCGGCAAGCGGCTGGCGGGCTACCAGCTGCCGCAGGGCGTGTACTGGCGGGCGATCGACACCGCCAAGGACCTCACCGAGGCGGCCAAGGAGCTCGCGGCCTTCACGGGCCGCGCCCCGCAGTAGCGCCCGCGAACGCGCCCGCGGAACACCGACTGAACCGGCGACCGGACCGCCGACGTACCGGCCCGCCGGCACGCCGATCGGCCGGGTGCTCCCCCACGGAGCACCCGGCCGATCGACGTCTCCGGCCCCCTCAGGTCGCGGTGGGCGCCCCCGGGTGGGCGGCCCGGCCACCGCCGGACAGGTCGGCCAGCGGCGCGCTGCCCAGCACCCCGCCGAGCAGCCCCGAGCCGCTGCTCGGGCTGGGCTTGGGGGCCGAGCCCGAGCCGCCGGGGCCGGGGGTGCTGCGCGGCGCGGGCGCGGAGCCGCCGGCGCCGCCGGCCGGGGCGGGCGGGGCCGGGGAGGTGCCCGCGCCGGCGTCCGGCTTGCCGGAGTGCGCCTTGCCGCTGGGCGTCGGGGTGGCGGACTTGGCCGCCGGGGCGGTGGTGGGTGCGGTGCTCGGCGTCGGGGTGGCCGGGCGCGGGGTGGCGGGCGAGGGCGTGGTGGACGAGCCCTTGCCCCCGGGGGCGCCGGACGGGCCGCCGGCCGGCCACACCGGGGTGCCGTAGTCGGTGGCCGGACGGTTCGGTGCCTGGTGGGCCCGGGCGCCGCTGCGGACGGCGGCGCCGAGCATCGAGCCGAGCAGCAGGGTCAGGCCGACGACGACCGTGGTGACCACCGTGCCGCGCCGCAGCACCCGGCGACGCAGCGCTCCGGGGGCGTCCGCGCCGATCCGGCGCCAGGCCTCCAGGTTGAGCCGGCCGTCCAGTGAGGCGAACGGCGCCCCGGCGATCAGGAGCGGGCTCCAGGCCGCGAGGAAGATCAGGTCGGGGGTGTCGTAGACCGGGACGGCCCGCCAGCTGACGGTGAACAGCAGCGCGGCGGAGAGCAGCATCGCCGCGCCGGCGGCGAGCCGCTGCCAGAGGCCCAGGATGGTGAGCACGCCGACGACGATTTCGGTGAAGGAGACCGCCAGGCCGGCGCCGACCGGGTGGGCCATGGCGAAGGCCAGCAGCGGCTCGGCGACCTTCCAGGGGTGCAGCGAGGAGAGCCAGCGCATCATCGAGCCGCGTTCGCCGCCGTCGAAGTACACCGGGTCGCAGAGCTTGCTGAACCCGGCGTAGACGGAGAGCGAGCCCAGGACGGCGCGCAGCGGCAGCAGGACGAGGCCGAGGTCGACCCGGCGGCCGGGGTACCAGGGCTGCCTGCCGTCGGCGTCGGTGGCGGAGACCTCGGGCAGTTCGCCGCTCGGGGTCCAGCCGTGCGGCTCGCCGACCGGGCCGACGCCCGCGTCGGTGGCGGTGCCGCTGCCCGCGCGGGGCTGGCGCGGGACGGTCCGGGCGCCGGCGAGGGACGGCAGCACCTGGGTGTCCGCCTCGACCAGGCCGATGCCGCCCGCCGGGGTGCCGCCCCGCTGGACGGCCTCCAGCAGCCGGGTGGCCGCGAGGTCCCCGGGGGGCGCCTGCCCGGTCCAGGTGACGGCGGTGACCCGGCCCTTGCGGCGCGGTCCACCACCGGCGCCGCCGGCCCCGGCCCCGGCCAGCGCGGGGACGGCGGAGGCAGGCACGACGACCTGCGGGGTGACCAGCGGACGGCGGATCAGGCCCTGGTTGGCGTACGGGTCGCCGAACGCGGCGCCGGTGGACATCAGTCCGGCCGGTGCCTCGATCAGCGGCGCCACCGGGGAGCCGAGCCGGAGCCGGAAGCTCGCCTGAGTGCTGCTGAGCCGCGCGGGGTCCGACTCCACCTTCACGGTGTCGAGGCCGGGGCCCGCGTCTATCCCGGTGCTGCCGCCGCCGAACAGGGGGCGCCGAGGTGTTCTGGTGTCCACGCCCGTCTAACCGGGTGACGGCCGCTTAGGACACTCTCCCGGGTGGATGTCCGGCGCACACTTGAAGTGATCATGAAAAAAGCGATCGGGCCCGATCGGGCCCGATCGCTTTCACCCGGATTGCGGAGAATTCGGAAGAACACCTCCGCCCGGCACCCGGGATGTGCTCAGCGCTTGGCGCGCAGCCGGGCGGCCTCGTACAGGACGATGCCCGCCGCGACACCGGCGTTCAGCGACTCGGTCAGACCGGACATCGGGATCCGCACCCGCATGTCGCAGGTCTCCGAGACCAGCCGGGACAGGCCCTTGCCCTCGCTGCCCGCGACGATCACGACCGGGCCGGTCAGCAGCTCCAGGTCGCCCAGCTCGGCCTCGCCGTCGGCGGCCAGGCCGACCACCATCAGGCCGGCCTTCTGGTAGGCCTCCAGGGTGCGGGTGAGGTTGGTGGCCCGGGCGACGGGCAGCCGGGCCGCGGCGCCGGAGGAGGTCTTCCAGGCGCCGGCGGTCATGCCGGCCGCGCGGCGCTCGGGGATGACCACGCCGTGCGCGCCGAAGGCGGCGGCGGAGCGGACCACGGCGCCCAGGTTGCGCGAGTCGGTGACCCCGTCCAGCGCGATGATCAGCGCGTCCTGGCCGGCGTCGGCGGCGTCCGCCAGCAGGTCGTCGGGGTGCGCGTACTCGTACGGCGGCACCTGGAGCACAAGCCCCTGGTGGTTGAGGCCACCGGTCATCTGGTCCAGCTGCGGGCGCGGGGCCTCCATCAGCGGGATGCCGCGGTCGTTGGCGGCCTGGAAGGCATCGCGCACGCGGTCGTCGGTGTCGATGAACTGCTGGACGTACAGCGCGGTGGCCGGGACGTCGCCCTGCAGGGCCTCGACCACCGAGTTGCGGCCGAAGACGAGCTCGGCGCTGCCCGCGCCGCCGCGGCCGCCCCGACCACCGCCGCCGGCCCGGCGCATGCCGGCCCGGGCCTTGGCGTCCCGCTCGCGCTTGAGCGCGGCGTTGGCGGCCCGCTGCTTCGGGTGGCCCTTGCGCTCCTCGCCGCGAGGGGTCGGGCCCTTGCCCTGGAGCGCCTTCCGGCTGTGGCCGCCGGTACCGACTGACGCGCCCTTCTTCGATCCGGGGTTGCGGCGGTTCCTGCGCTGGCTGTTGCCGGCCATGGCTGTACTTCCTGTCTGTCCGGCATGCCCCGGCCGCCCCGCTCTCTCCGGCGGCGGCCGACGGCATGCGCTACGTCATGCGGGAGGGCCGCACCGGTCCGGTACGGCCCACCCATCACCCCGATCGTCGGATGGGGTTACTGGCTGTTGATCGTCCAGCGCGGGCCGGACGGGGTGTCCTCGATCGCCAGCCCGGCCAGGCCGAGCTGGTCGCGGATGGCATCCGCAGTGGCGAAGTCCTTGCGCTCGCGCGCCGCCTGCCGCTGGTCCAGGACCAGGCGGACCAGCGAATCGACCACACCGTGGAGGTCCTCGCCACGCTCCGTCCCGGCCCAGTGCGGGTCGAGCGGGTCGAGGCCCAGCACTCCGAGCATCGCACGGACCTCGGCCAGTCGCGCCACCACGCTCTCCTTGTCGTCCGCGTTCAGGGCGCTGTTGCCCTGGCGGACGGCGGTGTGCACGACGGCCAGCGCCTGCGGGACGCCGAAGTCGTCGTCCATCGCCTCGGCGAAGGCCGGCGGCACCTCGGGCGCCGCGTCGACCATGCCGCAGCGCTCGACGGCGCGCTGGACGAAGCCCTCGATCCGGCCGAAACCGGCCTCGGCCTCGCGCAGCGACTCCTCGCTGTACTCGATCATCGACCGGTAGTGCGGGGAGCCCAGGTAGTAGCGGAGCACGATCGGCCGCCACCGCTGGACCATCTCGGAGACCAGCACCGAGTTACCGAGCGACTTGCTCATCTTCTCGCCGGCCATGGTGACCCACGCGTTGTGCGCCCAGAAGTTGGCGAAGTCGTCGCCGTACGCCTTGGACTGGGCGATCTCGTTCTCGTGGTGCGGGAAGATCAGGTCGAGCCCGCCGCCGTGGATGTCGAAGGCCGTGCCCAGGTACTTGTGGGCCATCGCCGAGCACTCCAGGTGCCAGCCCGGGCGGCCGCGGCCCCACGGGGTGTCCCAGCTCGGCTCGCCCGGCTTGGCGGCCTTCCACATCGCGAAGTCGCGCTGGTCGCGCTTGCCGGTCTCGCCCTCGCCCTCGGGCTGGCGCAGGTCGGCCAGCTTCTGGTTGGAGAGCGCGAGGTAGTCGGGGTACGACTTCACGTCGAAGTAGACGTTGCCGTCGACCGCGTAGGCGTGGCCCTTCTCGATCAGGCCCCGCATCATCTCGATCATCTCGGGGATGTGCCCGGTGGCCCGCGGCTCGACGGTCGGCGGCAGGCAGCCGAGCGCGGCGTAACCGTCGTTGAAGGCGCGCTCGTTCTCGTAGGCGATCTGCCACCACGGGGTGCCGAGCTCGCGCTCCTTGGCGATCACCTTGTCGTCGATGTCGGTGACGTTCCGGGCGAAGGTCACCTGGTAGCCGCGGTAGGCGAACCACCGCTGCATGATGTCGAAGTTGAGGCCGGACCGGATGTGCCCGATGTGTGGCGCCGACTGGACGGTAGCGCCGCACAGGTAGATCGAGACACAACCCGGTACAAGCGGGACGAAGTCGCGTACCTGGCGGGTGCTGGTGTCGTACAGACGAATGCTCACAGCGTCAAGCGTAGTGGGCGGCGGGGGGTGCCCCGCCACATTCCCCGGGACGACGCCGGTGCGGCCCCGGGGAACGCCGGTTCGCGGGCGGGGAGATCAGATGCTGCCGACCACCTTGCGCGGGCTGAGTCGCACGACCACCCGGACGTCGTCCGGACCGTCCCAGGTGTACTTGTCCTCGCCGCGGTACTTGCCGGCCAGCTCGTCGATCAGCTCCCGGCCGCCCTCGGTGGTGAGCGTCACTTCGCCGCGCGCCTCGAAGTACTCGTACGGGCTGTCGGCCGGGTTGACCAGGATCGACACCCGCGGGTCCCGGACCAGGTTGAGGTGCTTGCGGCGGCCCTCGACGGTGGAGAACAGGATGTCGTCGCCGTCCCGCTTGACCCAGACCACCGAGGACTGGGGGCTGCCGTCGGGCTGGATCGTGGAGACCACGGCAAAGCTCTTGCCGTCGATCAACGCCTTGGCACGGTCGGAGAGTTGGGCACTCATGGGAAATCCTCATCTCGTCGTCGGTGCGGACCGCGGAGGCCGGCTGCCCACCCGTGGCCCGCCCCGAACCCTATCGACTCGACTTCCGGCAGGCCCGGTTGAACACCCGTCAGGTGCGGATAATTCCGGCGCGCCGAGGCTGCCCGCTCAACGCCGGTCGTACACCAGGGCGGTGGCGATCGCGGCCAGACCCTCGGCCCGGCCGGTCAGGCCCAGCCCGTCGGTGGTGGTGCCGGAGACGGAGACCGGGGCGCCGACCGCCTCCGACAGCGCGGCCTGCGCCTCGGCGCGGCGCTTGCCGATCTTCGGCCGGACACCGATCACCTGGACCGCGACGTTGCCGATCTCGAAGCCCGCCGCGCGGACCAGCCGGGCCGCCTCGCCGAGCAGCTTCACCCCGGAGGCACCGGCCCACTCCGGGCGGTCGGTGCCGAAGTGGGCGCCCAGGTCGCCGATCCCGGCGGCCGAGAACAGCGCGTCACAGGCGGCGTGCGCGGCGACGTCGGCGTCCGAGTGCCCGGACAGCCCGACCTCGGCGTCCGGCCACTCCAGCCCGGCCACCCACAGCGGGCGGCCGGCCTCGAAGGCGTGCACGTCGGTGCCGATCCCGACGCGGGGGATCAACGGGTCAGTAGGCATCGGCGGCCCTCCGGCGGGCGAGTACGGCCTCGGCGAGCACGAGGTCCAGCGGGCGGGTCACCTTGAACGCCTCCTCGTGGCCGGGCACCACGACGACCCGGCCGCCGTAGCGCTCGACCAGGCCGGCGTCGTCGGTGACCGGCGGCGCGTCGGCGGCGCCGGCGCTCTCCTCGGCCAGCGCCTTGGCGTGCACCTCGACCAGGGTGGCGCGGTCGAAGCCCTGCGGGGTCTGCACCGCGCGCAGGGTGGAGCGCTCGGGCGTGTCCAGCACCGGCTCGGGGTGGCCCGGGTTCGGCTCGACCCGCTTCACGGTGTCGGCCAGCGGCACCGCGGGCACCACCGCAGGCGCCCCGGCCCGGACGGCAGCCGCGACGGCGTCCACCACCTCGACCGGGACCAGCGGACGGGCCGCGTCGTGCACCAGGACGATCTCCACGCCCTCCGGGATCGCGGCCAGGCCCAGCCGGACCGACTCCTGGCGGGTCGCGCCGCCGGCCACCACTCGGATGTCCTTGTCGTCCAGCCCGTGGCTGTCCAGCAGGGCGACCACCTCGGCCACCCCGTCGGCGGGCGCGGCGACCACGACCAGGCCGACCGCCCGGCTGCGGGCCAGCGCCCGGACGGCGTGCACCAGGAGCGGCACACCGCCCAGTTCCCGCAGGGCCTTCGGGGCTCCCGGCCCCAGCCGCTCGCCCCGTCCGGCGGCGGGCACCACTGCTGCTGCGACTGCTGCTGACGCGTTCAGGTTTCACTCCTTCGGCGAAGTGGGTATGGCCATGGCGTGCCCGGCGGGCGCACCGGGCCCCTTCCGAAGAACCACGGTCCGCTGCCTGCCGCACAGCTCCGCAGCATCCGCACTCCGCACCATGGGCGAGAAGTGCGGTGCACGCGGCGCAGAAACGGTCTTGCAAGCCTGGACCGGCTCAGGGCGGGGGCGTCGTCCGGACACGCCTCAGCGCCCGGAGTGCCACTGCACCACCCTCGGACGGTTCGTCCGAGCAGTGGCGCGCCGGCACCGGGCGCTGTGAGCGTTGGGCGAAAGCCCGACTGCACTGTGGTGGCGCGTGCGCTACGAGGCGAGGACCTCGTCGAGCAGCGTCTCCGCCTTGTCCTCGTTGGTGTTCTCCGCCAGCGCGAGCTCGCTGACGAGGATCTGGCGCGCCTTCGCGAGCATCCGCTTCTCGCCGGCCGAGAGGCCGCGCTCGCGCTCGCGACGCCAGAGGTCGCGCACGACCTCGGCGACCTTGATAACGTCGCCCGAGGCGAGCTTCTCCAGGTTCGCCTTGTAGCGACGGGACCAGTTGGTCGGCTCTTCCGTGTACGGTGCGCGCAGCACCTCGAAGACCCGGTCCAGACCCTCCTGGCCGACTACATCGCGCACGCCGACGAACTCCGCGTTCTCGGCGGGCACGCGGAGCGTCAGGTCTCCCTGCTGCACCTTGAGCACCAGGTAGGTCTTGTCCACACCTTTGATCTGGCGAGTTTCGATGGCCTCGATCAGCGCGGCCCCGTGATGGGGGTAGACCACCGTGTCGCCAACCTTGAACGTCATGTGACAGGACCCCTTCCGTGGCTTTCCAGAATAACACGCTTCTCGGCGCACCCGAAGGGCGTTTTCGCAGGTCAGGGCCGGTCTCGGGGCTTGACAAGGACCCCCATGACGTGCTGCGACCGGTGTTCGAGAGGGGCTTCCCGCAGGTCGGAGGCGGTTCCGGGGTTCGGCGAAACCCTTGCGCAACACCCCGGCAACCATGATTGGATCTTGAGCTTTCACCCTTTTTCGGGTCGCGGCCGAATCGTTATTCGATCTTGGTCGAAGCTTGTCCGGGCTGTGACCGGGACATGCCGGACGTACGGCCGGACGGCCCCCGGCGGCCCTCAGGAGTGCGACACGGGGACCACCCCGTGAGGAGCGCATAAACGAGGTCGATAATCTGAGACCTGACCTACCGACACGTGACCTAGGGAGAAGCCGCCGCCGTGAGCCGCAGCCTTCGACGCGGCAGCATCGCCGCCATCGCCGCCATCGCCATCGCCTCGCTGTCGTCCTGCGCGGCCGGCAACACTCCGGACACCCTGCAGATCAAGCCCGACAACGCTGCGGCGACGCTCGGGACGAACCTGCGGCTGAACAACATCGTGGTCGTCACCGGAGAGAGCGCCACGGGCGACTACACCGGCCCCGCCAACGTGGTCGTCAACATCTCGAACACTGCGACCACCCCGGCCGAGCTGCAGTCCATCGCCATCGGCTCCAGCCCCGCGACCTTCACCGACGCCGCGGGCGGCCCGCTGTCCGGCATCGTCATCCCGGCCGGCGGCGCCGTGGCGATCGGCGGCCCTGGCAACCCCTCCGCCAGCGTCTCCTCCGCCAGCGTCCACGTCGGCGGCTTCGCCCCCACGACCTTCACCTTCAAGGACGGCCAGAAGGTCGACGCCCAGGCCGGCGTGAGCCCGGACGCGGGCGAGGCCGGCCGCGGCCTCTACAAGGGCTTCGGGCCGACCCCCTCGGCGAGCGCCACGCCCGGCAAGACCGCCTCCCCCAGTGCGGGCGCCCCGACGCCCGGCGCCACCACCGCGCCGGCCACCCCGGGCGCCCCGACCACCGGTGCCGCCGTCCCGGCCGGCGCCACCACCCCGGCCGTCCCGGCCGCGCACTGACACCCCGCTCCCGGTGGGCCCGCCACGGCCCGCCGGGAGCGACGCGAAGGCCCCCGACCGGCGACTGCCGGCGGGGGCCTTCCGCGTGCGGTGGGGCCGGGCGCCCGCACGGGCCACGGCCCGGGCTCCGGCCCCGCACCGCTCCGGGGCGGTTTACGGCTCGAACTTGTAGCCCAGGCCGCGGACGGTGACCAGGTAGCGCGGCGCGCCCGGGTCGGGCTCGATCTTGGCCCGCAGGCGCTTCACGTGGACGTCCAGGGTCTTGGTGTCGCCGACGTAGTCCGCGCCCCAGACCCGGTCGATCAGCTGCATGCGGGTCAGCACCCGGCCCGCGTTGCGCAGCAGCATCTCCAGCAGGTCGAACTCCTTGAGCGGCAGGTCGACCTTGGCGCCGTCCACGGTGACCACGTGCCGGTCCACGTCCATCCGGACCGGGCCCGCCTCCAGGGCACCCGGGCCGCCGCCGTTCTCGCCCGCGCCGCCGTCCTCGCCGCGGCGGCGCAGCACCGCGCGGATCCGGGCGACCAGCTCGCGGGTGGAGTACGGCTTGGTGACGTAGTCGTCAGCGCCTATCTCCAGACCGACGACCTTGTCGATCTCGCTGTCCTTGGCGGTCACCATGATCACCGGGACGTTGGAGCGCACCCGGAGCTGGCGGCAGACCTCGGTGCCGGGCAGGCCCGGCAGCATCAGGTCGAGCAGGACGAGGTCGGCACCGTTGCGTTCGAACTGCTCCAGGGCGTCGGGGCCGGTGGCGGCGACGGCCACCTCGAAGCCCTCCTTGCGGAGCATGTACGAGAGGGCGTCGCTGAACGACTCCTCGTCCTCGACCACCAGTACTCGGGTCACGATCAGGCCTCCGGGGCAAGCTGGGGGGTTGTGGCTGACAGGTGTTGTTCCCGCTCCCCGGCGGGGAGCGAACGGTCCGTACGGTCTCTGCGGTCCGTACGGTCCACGTGGTCCGTGGTGAGGGTCCGGGGTGCCGCGGCGGGGGTGTCCTGGCCGTCGGCGGAGTCGTCGGCTTCGGCGGAGTCGTCGGGTTCGTCGGGTTCGTCGGCTTCGTCGGCTTCGTCGGCTTCGTCGGCGGCGGGCGCCTGTCCGGCGGGCAGGCGGATGGTGAAGGTCGAGCCCTGGCCCTCGACGCTCCACACCGAGACGGTGCCGCCGTGCGAGGCGGCGACGTGCTTGACGATGGAGAGGCCGAGGCCGGTGCCGCCGGTCTGCCGGGAGCGGGCCGGGTCGACGCGGTAGAAGCGCTCGAAGACCCGCTCGCGGTCCTTCTCGGAGATGCCGATGCCCTGGTCGGTGACCGAGATCTCGATGAGTTCGCCGTCCGCCTCCCCGAGCGCCGCGGCGCTGGAGATCCGCCGGGTGGCGATCGCCACCCGGGTGCGGGGCGGGCTGTAGTTGACGGCGTTCTCGACCAGGTTGCCGAGCGCGGCGGCCAGCTGGCCGCGGTTGCCGTGCAGGTAGAGGCCGGCGATGCCGCCGGCCGCGATCAGGATCTGCTTGGCGGCCGCCTGCTGGCGGCAGCGGTCGATCGCCTCGGCGATCAGCTCGTCCACCGCGACCGGCTCCGGGTCGGCCATCAGCCGGTCGTCCTGGACCCGGGAGAGGTCGATGATCTCCTGGACCAGGCTGGCCAGCCTGGTCGCCTCGACCTGCATCCGGCCGGCGAAGCGCTGCACCGCCTCCGGGTCGTCGGACGCGTCGGCGACCGCCTCGGAGAGCAGCGACAGGGCGCCGACCGGGGTCTTGAGCTCGTGGCTGACGTTGGCCACGAAGTCCCGGCGGACGGCCTCCACCCGGCGCCGGTCGGTCTGGTCCTCGACCAGCACCAGCACCAGCCGGGAGCCCAGCGGGGCGACCCGGACGGAGACCGCGAGCGGCTCGGCCGCGCGGGCCGCGCCCGCTCGGGGCACCTCCAGCTCGACCTGGCGGATCTCGCCGTCCCGGCGGGTGGCCCGGGCCAGCGCCAGCATCGGGTCCACGGCGACCGCGCCGCCGCGCACCAGGCCCATCGCGTAGGCCGCCGAGCTGGCCTTGACCACCTCGTCGCCCTCGCCCAGCACGATCGCGCAGGAGCGCAGCACCGAGAGCACGGTGTCGACCCCCGGCGGCAGCGGGGGCTCGGGGGTGCCGGTGCCCAGTGCCTGGTGCCGGCCCTGGTTCCTGCCGCCGGTTGCGCCGTACTTGCCGCGGGCCTGCTCGCGCTCGCTCCAGCGGAAGGCGATGGAGGCGGTGAGGCCGACGCCGAGCCCGGCAATGGCGCAGGCAGCGGCGGCGGCCACGTTCACGTCCATGTGGCCAGCGTAAGCGCACGGCCTGGCCACTCCCCAAGGGGTGGATCAAGGCATCCACCACGCGTTGCCGAGAATTCACCTCCACGTACCCGCCGATTCACCGCACCGGCCGAACGTCGTCGCCCGGGCGGCGGAAAGTTGGCCGGGCAGCCCGTGTGGGAGAGATCGGTGTGCCGAACGGCGGCCACCGGCTCGGGTGTGCGCGTACGATGCGCGCCACCAGCAGCGGTCACCCGGACGCCGGAACGACGGTCCTACGGGATGACCGGTCGGCACCGCCACCGACACAGCTTCTGAGGAGAGAACATGCGCGACGCGTACCACGAGGAACTCGATGCGATCGGCGACAGCCTGGTCGAGATGGCCCGGCTGGTCGGCTCTGCCCTCGGCCGCGCCACCACCGCCCTCCTCGACGCGGACCTGGCGCTGGCGGAAAGCGTGATCTCCGCCGACGCGCGGATCAACGACCTGCACCACGAGCTGGAGAACCGGGCCATCGACCTGCTGGCCCGCCAGCAGCCGGTCGCCACCGACCTGCGCATCGTGGTCACCTCGCTGCGGATGAGCGCCGACCTGGAGCGCTGCGGCGACCTCGCCCGGCACGTCGCCAAGGTCGCGCGGATGCGCTACCCCGACACGGCGGTGCCGCGCGACCTGCACTCCACCGTCCTGGAGATGGGCCAGCTCGCCCAGCGCCTGGTGGCCAAGGCCGGCCTGGTGATCGCCACCAAGGACGTCGACAAGGCCCTGGAGATGGAGCAGGACGACGACGCCATCGACAGCCTGCACCGCGAGCTGCTGTCGCACCTGATCGACGAGCGCTGGCACCACGGCATCGAGACCGCCGTCGACCTCACCCTGGTCGGCCGCTACTACGAGCGCTTCGCGGACCACGCGGTGTCGGTCGCCAAGCGCGTGGTGTACCTGGTGACGGGCGAGCACGTGGCCGAGTTCGTGGCCGCCACCGAGGCCGCCGAGGCCGTGGAGGCCGGTTCCGCGGAGTGAGCTCCGCTCCGACGGCCGCTCCCCCCGAGGGGTGAGTAAACCTGTGGCGAGGGTGGTGCGGGCGCACGGTTCTCCGTACGTCCCACCACTGCACGCCCGTTGACGCTCCCTCCGTTCGGCGTTTCACTCGAACTATCGGGCGCCGGAGTGTGCCCGCTTCACGGAGGGAACCGCTCGATGAAGGCCAACCCGACCCGCCCGGCACCGGCCCGCGAGACCGTCGAGCCACCCGCCCCCAGGCTGCTGCCCGTCCTCGCGGCCGGCTGCGGCTGCGGCCCGGGCTGCGGCTGCGGCTGCCAGTCCGGTGCGCCCTGCCAGTGCGGCGGCGCGGACGGCGGCTGCTGCGGCGGCCACTGAGGCGTGCGGCCCGCACCGGTTTCGGGTGCGGGCCGTTCCCGCGGTCAGAACCTGACGTCGGTGCAGGAGTAGAAGGCGTTCCCGGTGTCGGCGATCTCCCAGACCGCGACGACCACCTGGTGGCCGGTGCGCCCGGTCGGGATGGTCGCGGTGTGGCTGAGCGTGCTCGGCACCTGCTTCCCGCCGTACGGCACGGTCAGGAAGGGCGTCAGGTCCAGGTCGGCCCGGGTGACCGGCCGGCTCGCGTCGTAGCCGGGCTTGGTCAGGTAGTACTTGAAATTCGTGGTCGCGTGCCGGGCGGTGAACTTCCAGGTGAAGGTGAACGGCCGGCCGGCCGTCACCGCCGTGGTCGGCCAGCTGCCGCCGTGCGGGTCGTCGAGTTCGGCGAAGCGGGCGTTGCCGCCGGCGCAGATGGTGCCGTCGGCCGGGCCGGCGGACGGGAAGCCCTTCGGGCCCTCGACGCTCTGCGGCTCCCACTGGATCTCGCCGCAGTCCCAGGCGACCGCGTCCGCGGCGCAGAGCGCGGCCCGGCTGGGCGGGGTCGAGATGTAGCCGTGCGAGGACGCCGGGAAGGCGAGCGCGAGCGGGACGGCCAGCGCGGCGACGGCCGCCCCGACGATGTGACGTGTGCGCATGGTGCTCCTCCGTGGGGGTGGATGGAGAGTGCGCCGGGGCGCAGACGCGCGCGCGTGGGGGTGCGGCGGCCCGAACGGGGGGATTCCTGGCATGCCTGCGCCAGTCCGGTGCCCTCACGGTAGGAGCCGCCACCCCGCCCGTCAATGGTCTGCACCACTTCCACCCTTGTCCAACTCCCGGGAGGGGAAGGCGGGTTGGACGAAGAAGGCCCCGCTCCCGGCGAACCGGGTGGCGGGGCCCACAGGCCTTCGGGCTACTTCTCGGGTTACTTCTTGCCCTGGTTCTTGACCGCCTCGATGGCCGCGGCGGCGGCGTCCGGGTCGAGGTAGCGGCCGCCCTTGGTGAGGGGCTTGAAGTCGGCGTCGAGCTCGTAGACCAGCGGGATGCCGGTCGGGATGTTCAGGCCGGCGATGGCCTCGTCGGAGATGCCGTCGAGGTGCTTGACCAGCGCGCGCAGGCTGTTGCCGTGGGCGGTGACCAGGACGGTCCGGCCGGCGGCGAGGTCCGGGACGATGGCGTCGTACCAGTACGGGAGCATCCGGTCGACGACGTCCTTGAGGCACTCGGTGCGCGGACGCAGCTCGCTCGGGATCTCGGCGTAGCGCGGGTCCGCGGCCTGCGAGTACTCGGAGTCGTCGGCCAGCACCGGCGGCGGGGTGTCGTACGAGCGGCGCCACAGCTGGAACTGCTCCTCGCCGAACTCGGCCAGGGTCTGGGCCTTGTCCTTGCCCTGCAGCGCGCCGTAGTGCCGCTCGTTCAGGCGCCAGCTGCGGCTGACCGGGATCCAGTGGCGGTCGGCCTTGTCCAGGGCGATCTGCGAGGTACGGATGGCGCGACGCAGCAGCGAGGTGTGCAGGACGTCGGGGAGCAGACCCTCGGCGGCCAGGAGCTCGCCACCGCGGGCGGCCTCCTTCTCGCCCTTCTCGTTGAGGTCGACGTCGACCCAACCGGTGAACAGGTTCTTCTGGTTCCACTCGCTCTCGCCGTGACGGAGCAGGATGAGTCGGTACGTCGTGTCAGCCATGGCCCCCAGCTTAGTGGAGGGCCCGAAAACCCCTGGTGGGGACCGTCGACCGGTGGGTAATGTGTGCGCCGCGCACCTGCCACTTACGTGCGTCGGCTGGCCGGGCCCGCCCGCGCCGCTCAGCGGACGCCTGCCCTCGGGAGCCTCCACCATGCTCGTCACCCCCCGGTTCCGAAGAATGATCCAGGAGACGGCGGGCGGGCTGCCGCGTCAGTTCTGGTGGCTCTGGGTCTCGACCCTGGTCAACCGGCTGGGTGCCTTCGTGGTCACCTTCCTGGCGCTCTACCTCACCAGCACCCGGGGGTACTCGGCGTCCTACGCGGGCCTGGTCGCCGCGCTGTTCGGCCTCGGCTCGACGGCCTCCGCGATCGTCGCCGGGGTGCTGACCGACCGGATCGGGCGGCGCCCGACCCTGCTCGCCGCGCAGCTCGGCACCGCGCTGTTCACCGCCGTGCTCGGCTTCACGGACGGCCGGGTGGCGATCGCGGTGGTGGCCTTCCTGGTGGGCTTCTGCAACAACGCCACCCGGCCGGCCATCTCGGCGATCATCGCGGACATCGTCCCGGCCGCCGACCGGGTCCGTGCCTACTCGCTGAACTTCTGGGCGATCAACCTGGGCTTCGGCCTCTCCTCGGCGGTCGCCGGCCTGATCGCCACCCACGGGTACCTCACGCTCTTCCTGCTGGACGCGCTCTCCACGGTGCTCTGCGCCGTGGTGATCTTCGTCAGGATCCCGGAGACCAAGCCCGACGCCCCGGTGGAGAAGGCCGACGAACCGACGATCGGCCTCGGCACGGTGTTCCGGGACAGCCGCTTCATGGCCGTGGTCGGGCTCACCCTGCTGCTCGCCCTGGTGATCCAGCAGAGCTCCACCACCCTCGCGGTGGACATGGGCCGCCAGGGGGTCACGTCCGTCGAGTACGGCCTGGTCATCGGCCTGAACGGGCTGCTGATCGTGCTGCTGCAGATCCCGCTCACCCGGTGGGTCGAGAACCGCAGCCGGTCGGCCATGCTGGCGGCGGCCGCGCTGTTGATCGGCTGGGGGTTCGGGATGACGGCCCTCGCCGGGTCCTCCGCGTGGTTCTACGCCCTCACCGTGACGATCTGGACGATCGGGGAGATCTTCTACACGCCGACCCTCATGGGGCTGATCGCCGAGCTGTCGCCGACGCATGCCCGCGGGCGCTACCAGGGCGTCTACTCGCTCTCCTGGTCGCTGGCCTCGTTCCTCGGCCCGGCCGCGGGCGGCGTGCTGCTGGAGCGGGCGGGCGGCGGGGTGCTGTGGGGCGCCTGCGCCGTCTGCGGGATGGTGGCCGCGGCCGGGTACACCCTGCTGGGGAAGCGGACCGGTGCCGCGGCGGGGGACGGACCCCTGGTGGCCGTTGGGGTGACGGCGCCCGCGGCGGAGGCCGAGAAGGCTCCGGCGGACGCCTGAGCCCGGCCGGTCAGTCGGCGGTCGGAGCGCCTTCGGGCGCCGGGGAGCCGTCGGCGGTCGGGGCGGCCAGGTGGGCGAAGGCGGCCAGGTTGCGGGTGGACTCCCCGCGCTTGGTCCGCCACTCCCACTCGCGCCGGATCGCCGAGGCGAAACCCAGCTCCAGCAGGGTGTTGAACGGCTCGTCCGCGTTCTCCAGCACCGTCCCGAGCAGCCGGTCCACGACCTCCGGGGTGAGCGCCTCCAGCGGCAGCCGGCCGGCCAGGTAGACGTCGCCGAGCGCGTCGATCGCGTACGCGACGCCGTACAGCCGGGTGTTGCGCTCCAGCAGCCAGCGGTAGACGCCCTCGTGGTTCTCGTCCGGGCGGCGGATCACGAAGGCGTTCACCGACAGGGTGTGGTCGCCGACCCGCAGGGCGCAGGTGGTGCTCAGCTTCCGGGTGCCCGGGAGCGTCGCCACCAGCGTGTACGGGTCGGTGGCGGCCGGCTCCCAGCCCACCCCCGCGTCGTCCAGGGCGGTGCGCAGGAGGGTCAGGGCCTCGTCCTTGGTGCGGATTGCCATGGGGGTGACGTTACTCGGCGGTACCCGCACCGCGCGCGGGGGCCGGGAACCGGCGACGAGGGGCCGGGCGCTCAGGTCAGCCGGCGCCGGGTGACGGCGAGCCGGCCGGCCGGGCGGGCCAGGCTGCCGGCGTACACCTCGGCGGTGGTCGCCGCGGCACTGTCCCAGCCGAAGCCGGCCGCGTGCCGGGAGGCCGCCGCGCCGCGCCGGGCCACCAGCTCCGGGTCGGTCACGTACGGCTCCAGCGCGTGCGACCAGTCCAGCGGGTCGTGGCCGCGCACCAGGGTGCCGGTCTCGCCGTCGCGCACCGCGACCGGCAGGCCGCCGACCGAGGCCGCCACCACCGGGGTGCCGCAGGCCTGCGCCTCCAGCGCGACCAGGCCGAAGGACTCGCTGTACGAGGGCATCACCAGGGCCGTCGCCGCGCGGTACCACTCCGCCAGCCGCTCCTGGTCGACCGGCGGGTGGAAGCGCACCACGTCGCAGATGCCGAGCTGGGCCGCGAGCTTGTGCAGGCTCTCCGGACGGGCCAGCCCGGTGCCGGACGGCCCGCCGACCACCGGCACCACCAGGCGTTCGCGCAGCTCGGGGCGGCGGGCCAGCAGCTCGGCGACCGCCCGCAGCAGCACGTCCGGGGCCTTGAGCGGCTGGATCCGGCCGGCGAAGAGCAGCACGGCGGCGTCCTGCGGCAGGCCCAGCCGGGCCCGGGCGGCGGACCGCGCCTGCGGGCCGCCGGGACGGAAGACGTCCAGGTTGACCCCGGGGTGGACGACGGCCAGCTGGTCCGGCCGGGCGGCGTAGTGCAGCGCCAGCTCGGCGGCCTCCTCGGTGGTGTTGGCGATCAGCCGGTCGGCCGCCTCCACCACCTGGGTCTCGCCGATCACCCGGGCCGCGGGCTCGGGCGTGTCGCCCTCGGCCAGCGCGGCGTTCTTGACCTTCGCCATGGTGTGCATGGTGTGCACCAGCGGCACTCCCCAGCGCTGCGCGGCGAGCCAGCCGACCTGCCCGGAGAGCCAGTAGTGCGAGTGCACCAGGTCGTAGTGGCCGGGGCGGTGGCCCGCCTCGGTGCGCAGCACCCCGTGGGTGAAGGCGCACAGCTGGGCCGGCAGGTCCTCCTTGATCAGGCCCTCGTACGGCCCGGCGGTGACGTGGCGGACCAGCACCCCGGGGGCCAGCTCGACGGTCGGCGCGTCGTCCGAGCAGATCGCCCGGGTGAAGACCTCGACCTCGATGTTGAGCTCGGCCAGGCGCTTGGCCAGCTCGACGATGTAGACGTTCATCCCGCCGGCGTCCCCGGTGCCGGGCTGGTGCAGCGGCGAGGTGTGCACGCTCATCATGGCTATCCGGCGCGGGCGGCGGCGGCCCGGGACGAGCGACTGGAGCCGGCCGCGCGCGGGCACGGCCGGCTGGGCACGGCGTACCGAACGGACGGGATGCTGGATCACCTGGCTGAAGCCTCCTCTGTGCGGCCCGTCTGCGGTCCGCGTGGGGCCGCCCGTTGTCCGGTGTGCGCTGCCCCGTCCGGGCACACATCACCACCAGGATGCCAACCACGCGGGCGTCGTGGCGCATTCCCGGTCCGCCCCACGAACCGGGCGGGTGGGCGTCGCCCCTGGTCAGCGCGGTGCCGCCGAGGGCCCGACTACCCTTCTGGGCATGGCTGCCTCCTTCGACCCCGCCACCGCCGTGCCCGCCCGCGGGCGGACCGGACGCCCGGTGGGGACCGTCACCCGGGGCACCACCAACACCAACCGGCTGCGCCGGATGGACCGCTGGATCGCCCACACCCTGGGCCGCGCGCTGCGCTCCGCCGCGCGCCCGCCGGTCGCGGTGGACCTCGGCTACGGCGCCGCGCCCTGGACGGCCGTCGAACTGGCCGGGCGGCTGCGCGCGGTGCGGCCGGACGTGCGGGTGGTCGGGATCGAGATCGAGCCGGAGCGGGTCGCGGCCGCGCTGCCGTACGCCGAGCCGCCGCTGCTCACCTTCCGGCGCGGCGGCTTCGAGGTGCCGCTGGACGGCGGTGCGCCGGCCCAGCTGATCCGGGCGGCCAACGTGCTGCGGCAGTACGAGGAGTCGGCGGTGGCCGGGGTCTGGGAGCGGCTGTGTGCCCGGCTCGCCCCGGACGGGCTGCTGGTCGAGGGCACCTGTGACGAGGTCGGGCGGCGGCACGTCTGGGTCGCGCTCGGCCCGGAGGGGCCCCGGACGGTGACCTTCGCGGCCCGGCTGGGCGGCCTCGACCGGCCCTCCGACCTGGCCGAACGGCTGCCGAAGGCGCTGATCCACCACAACGTGCCGGGCCGCCCGGTGCACGCCTTCCTGACCGACTTCGACCGGGCCTGGGCGGCGGCCGCGCCGTACGGGGCGTTCGGGGCGCGGCAGCGCTGGGTGGCCTCCTGCACGGCGCTGGCGGGCAGCTGGCCGCTGGTGGACGCCCGCGGGCGGTGGCGGCAGGGCGAGGTCACGCTGCCCTGGTCGGCGTTGGCGCCGTAGCCGCCGTACAGAAGTGCGGGAGGGGGGCGTGTGAGGGTGCGGGCGGACGGTGTTCGCGGGAGCTGGTGAGCGAACCGATGCATTCACTCGAACGAGTTATCGAATATCTCTGGCGTGTTGACGCCCCGCCGCGCCACGATGGACCCGGCCGGGCGGCGACACCACAGGCCGCCCGGCAGCACCGCCGGCCTTGCTGTCAGCCGTCCAGCCCGAGCAGGTCCCGCCGGGCCTGGTCAAACACCTCGTACATCTCCGACCCGAACAGCACGAACCGCACCTCCGCCAGCTCCGCGCCCGCCTCCGCGTCACCGCCGTCCAGCACCTGCGCGACGGTGGTCAGCGCGATCCGGGCCGCATCCGCCGGCGGCCAGCCGTAGATCCCGGCCGACACGGCCGGGAAGGCCACCGTGCGCGCGCCCAGCTCGACGGCGGCGCGCAGCGACTCGCGATAGCAGGAGGCCAGCAGCTCCGCCCGCTCCTCGTACTCCTCCGCCCGGTACACCGGCCCGACGGTGTGCACCACCCACCGGGCCGGCAGCCGTCCGGCTGTCGTCGCCACCGCGCGCCCGGTGGGCAGCCCCTTGCCCCAGTGCGAGGCGCGCAGCCGGCGGCAGTCCGCCAGGATCTGCGGCCCGCCCTTGCGGTGGATCGCACCGTCCACCCCGCCACCACCCAGGAGGGAGGAGTTGGCGGCGTTCACCACCGCGTCCACCTGCTGTTCCGTGATGTCACCCTCGACCAGGGTGATCCGCGTCCGCACCGCCTGCCCCCTTCTCCGCCCCGCGCGGCAGCCGCCGGGACGGGCATCCGAACCGTCGTCCGAGTCGTATCACCACACCGCCACCGGCGTGGCAATAACCACAACGGCGCCGGTCGGCCAGAGAAATCCCCGGAGATCACGTTATGGTCGCGAGAAGTTCCCCGACGCACGGTGCCAGGAGGGCACTGCGGACGGACGTCGACCGTTACGCAGTCGGGGAAAGGGAGGAACCACCGATGCCCGCAACGGGAGACGGGCGGGCACCTGGTGCCGCGGACCTGCCGGGCGCCCATGGCGGCGCCCCCGTCGGTCATGCCCGCACCCGCCCGGCCAGCACCGGCCCCACGACGGCGACTCCCCCGATACCCCACCCCCGTTCGCAGCCCGTCCGGGGCGCCCGCGCGGCCCACGCCGCCCACCCGTCCCACGTCTCCGAGGTCATGCCGGGCCCCGGCCAGGACGGCCCCGCCGACAGCGGCGCACCGCTGCGGCTGCTGGTCATCGAGGACGACATCTCGGACGCCCAGCTGATCAAGGCGGCGGTGGCCGACAGCGGCACCTCGATCGAGATCCACTGGGCCCGCGGCCTCGACCAGGCCACCGCCCTGCTGGCCCCGCCCGCCCACTCGGCCCGGCGCGGACGCAGCCGCGGCCAGGAGTTCGGCTGCGTGCTGCTCGACCTCACCGCGCTCGCCGACCTGCCGCACCCCTCCGACTCCTCCGACGGGCTCGAAGGCCTGCACGAACTGCTCCGGCGCGCCCCGCACATCCCCGTCGTGGTGCTCACCGACGCCGCCGGGGCCGAACTCGGCGCGGCCGCCGTCGCCGCCGGCGCCCAGGACTTCCTGATCAAGCACGAGACGGACGGCCCGCTGCTGGCCCGCGCCCTGCGCTACGCCGTCGAACGCAAACGCGCCGACGAGTCCCAGCGCCGCCTCGTCGAGGCCGAGCTGCGCGGCCAGGAGAACGCCCGCCTCCAGCGCCACCTGCTGCCCACCCCGCTGCTGGACGGCGCCGGGCTCTCCTTCACCCGGCGCTACCGCCCCGGCCGCCGCCGCGCCCTGCTCGGCGGCGACTTCTACGACGCCGTGCGCACCGACGACGGCACCGTCCACGTCGTGATCGGCGACGTCTGCGGCCACGGCCCGGACGAGGCCGCGCTCGGCGTCGCGCTCCGGATAGCGTGGCGCACCCTGGTCTTCGCCGGCCTCACCGGCGAGGCCCTGCTCACCACCCTCCAGCACGTGCTGGAGCACGAGCGGCGCAGCGACGAGATCTTCGCGACGCTCTGCATGCTCGTCATCGAGCCCGGCGGCACGGACGGCAAGCTCGAATCGCTCGGCTCCGGCGAGCGGGCCCGGCTCTACCTCGCCGGACACCCGGCGCCGCTGCTGCTCGGCCGCGACCACCAGCCGGTCTCGCTGCCCTCCGACCTCGCCGGACCCGCACTCGGCCTGCTGCCGTGCCACGACGGCCAGGCCGCCTGGCCCGCCCACGAGGTCGAACTCCGGCCCGGCTGGCGGCTGTTGCTCTACACCGACGGGCTGATCGAGGGTCGGGTCGGGGCCGGCTCCCGGCGCCTGGGCCAGGACGGGCTCGCCGACCTGATCGGCGACCACCAGTCCGCCGGGCTGACCCGGGGGCGGCTGGTCGACAGCGCCATCGCCGAGGTCGAGGAGCTCAACGGCGGGGCGCTGACCGACGACGTCGCGGTGCTGCTGCTGGAGCGCAACCCGGTGCAGCTGATCCTGGGCTGACCGGCGGGCGGGGTGTGTTCGGACCCCGGAGAGCTTGCGGACATGCGGCGGCCCGGGCGGGTGAACTCCCCGCCCGGGCCGCCGCGTTGTCCGCCGCTCCGGCTACCAGGGCCCGTACGGACCGGTGTTGCTCCGGCCGCCGCGGCCGCCGCCCCCGGTCAGCGCCCGGATCGCGGGGCGCACGTCCACCACGTAGACGATCGAAGCGACCAGGCCGGCCAGGGTGCCGATGCCGGTGAAGAAGTTCACCCCGAACAGGAAGTCCCAGCCGAAGGAGATCGCGAGGATCGCGACCCAGAACCCCTTGGTCTTCTTGTCCGCCGCCCGGTAGGCGTCCTCGCGGCGGGTCGCCGCGTCGACCAGGGCGAAGAACTTGTAGGCGAGGATGGCGATCGTCGCCCACCAGACCGGATTCAGGTACTGGAAGGCCAGAATCTGGAGCGTTCCGCCCATCGCGATCTCCTCTGTCTCTCAAACTCCGGCGCTTCGATCCCCGCCCATCCTGGCACGAGGACCGTGCGCGCCGGGGTCAACGTCCCGCGGTCACCGAATGTGCCCCCGCAGGGGCCCGCTCACTCCGAGTCGGCGGAAGCGGCCTTCGGCTTCCGGGCCCGGGCGGGCTTCTTCGGCGCCGGCTCCGCCGCGGTGGGCTCCTCGGGGAGCTCGGCCGGTCCGGCGGCCTCGGCGGGCGCGCCCGGGCGGGCCTTGTCCACCACGACCTTGCCGCGCTCGGCCAGCTCGTCGTAGGTCTCCTTGGCCTTCACCGCCAGCTCGACCGCCCGGCCGACCTGCTGCAGGGCGAAGCCCTGGGCCCGCTCCTGCAGGGCCTTGAGGTCGGTGGGCAGGGCGGTGACCGCCTCGCTGACCTTGGCCGGCGCTTCGGCCAGCAGCGACTGCGCCTCCTGGAGCTTCGCGGTGGCCTTCTCCTGTGCGCCCTTGCGGTCCGCGGCCAGCGCCTCGACCTTGCCCGGCACCTCGCGCAGCTTCTCGTACGCGAGGTCCCCGGCGCCGGCGAGGGCGTACAGCGGGGTGGGGTCGCTGAGGGTCTTCTTGATGTCGTCCGTGATCGGCATGGTTACCGGTCCTCCCGGTGGGGGTTCTGAGTGGCTGAGGCGTCGGTCGTCGCACCCGGGGCCGGGGCGGCGTTCTCCTTGAGGAAGGCGTCGTAGACCGCGAGCAGCGCCTGCTTCTGCCGCTCGTTGATCAGCGGATCGGCCAGGATCGCGGCCCGCAGTTCCAGGCCCTCGCCCCGCCGCTCCTCCAGGATCCCGGCCTGGACGTACAGCGTCTCCGCCGAGATCCGCAGCGCCTTGGCGATCTGCTGCAGGATCTCCGCGCTCGGCTTGCGCAGCCCGCGCTCGATCTGGCTGAGGTACGGGTTGGACACGCCGGCGGCCTCCGCCAGCTGCCGCAGCGAGTACTGGGCGTTGCGACGCTGCTCCCGGATGTACTCGCCCAGCGAGCCGACATTGAGTGAGGCCATGCGGACAGCCTGCAACACCGCGCTTGCAAATGCAAGCAGGACGCTAGCGGGAGCAAATGCGGCGCGGCTGGGCGAGGGTGGGGCGGGCCGGTGGGGCGGGGGCGGTCAGCGGAGGTGGGCGAGGAGCAGGTCGGTGAGCCGTTCGGGGGTGCGCAGCGGGAGGTAGTGGTCGGCGTCCGGGACGAGGTGGCCGTGGGCGCCGGGGATGTCGGCGGCGAGCCGGTGGGCGATCGCGGCGATCTCCGGATGGTCCCGGTCGCCGTGGACGACCAGGGTGGGGGCGGTGACCTCGCCGAGGCGGGGTTCGGCGGGCCTGGCGGGGGCGCCCGCGAGGAAGTGCTCGCTGACCAGGCGGCGGGCCGCGTTCTCCGCGACCATCGTCGCGATCAGCTCGCCGCCCGGCGCGGTACGGCCCATGGACGCCCAGACGGACAGCTCCAGCTCGGCCAGGGCCGCCGCGTCGCCCTGCCGGCGGGCCTGCGCGTAGGCGGCGGTCTCCGGGGACGGCGGCCAGTCGTGGCCGCTGACCGAGGCGCCGACCAGCCCGAGGTAGTCGACCCGGCCCGGGTGGGCGAGGGCGAAGTCCAGGGCGGTCTCCCCGCCCATGCTCAGGCCGACCAGCGCGGCGCTCGGCAGGCCGAAGTGGTCCAGCACCGCGCGCAGGTCCTCGACGTCGTCGAACGGCTGCTCCGGGTCGGTGGACCGGCCCAGGCCCCGGACGTCGTAGCGGATCACGTCGTGGTGGCGGGAGAGCGCCGGGACGACGGCGTCCCACAGCCGGGAGTCCATGCCGGAGCCGTGCAGCAGCACCACCGGGCGGCCGGCGCCGGAGCGCTCCGCCCACAGCCGGCCCCCACCGGGGGCGGGGACCTGGACCTGGGACGCGGGGTGACCGGTGTCGGGGCTCATCCGGCGATCCTCTCAGGGCGCCGGCGGGGGGATCCAGGGCAGGCCCGAAGGCGGGCTCTACGGAAGGCGGATGGGCATCAGGACGGAGAAGGTGCCGGCGCGGCCGGGGGTGCGGATGGCCAATGGGGCGATGGGACCGCCGAGTTCGAGCAGGAGCTGGCCGGGCTGGTCGGACCGGTCGGGGCGGCCGGCGTCGAGGGCGTCGAGCAGGAAGTCCCGGTTGACGGCCAGTCGGAAGTCCTCGGGGGCCGGGTCGGCGGCGACGGTCAGTCGGCCGTCCTCGGTGAGGGTGAGGACGGTGACCTCGCAGTCGGTGCCGTGCGGGCCGGAGGGCAGGGTGCGGGTGGCGCCGGTCTCGACGGCGGCGCGGAGGTCGGCGGCGGCGAGGGTGATCCGGTGCTGTGGTTCGAGCCTGGTGAGGGCCCGGTGGTCGGGGTAGTCGAAGTCCAGTGCGGCACCTTCGATCCGGTGGTCGCCGATCTCGCAGCGGAACAGGCCGCCGCCGAGGGTGAGCCTGGCCTCGGCCGGACCCGCGCCGAGCAGGGCGCGGACGGCGTCCACCAGGGGGGTGGGGACGATGACGCCGCAGGCCGGCGCGGCGGGGGTCGCCGGCTCGGAGGCGGGCGCCTCGGAGGCGGGGACCTCGGCGAGGGCCATCCGGTAGCGGTCGGTGGCGACCAGGCGCAGCACCGCGCCGTCCGGCTCGAACAGCACTCCGGCGAGGGAGGGCAGCTCCGGGTCGCCGCAGACCGCGAAGCGGACCGCGTCCAGGGCGGCGGCCAGCTCCTCGGTGGGGACGGTGCGGCGCACGTCGGCGGGGGTGGTGGACATCGGTTGCTCCCTCTGGTCGATCAGCGCGTGGATCAGGGAGAGCTCACGACGGGCGTCGGCGAGGCCGTCCTCCAGCCGGTGCAGGTGCGCGTCGAGCACCCGGCGGGCCTCGCCGCTGCCGGGCGCGGCGCCGAGCACGGCGCGGATGCCGGCCAGCGGCAGGCCGACCCGGCGCAGCCGGGCCAGCAGTCGGGCGTCGGCGAGCTGGTCGGGGCGGTACCAGCGGTAGCCGGTCTGCGGGTCGACCCAGGCGGGGGCGAGCACCTCGGCGCCGTCGTAGTAGCGCAGGGTGCCGACGCCGAGGCCGCTGGCGCGGGCCAGCTCGCCGATGCTGTGCAGCTCGCTCTCCATGCCGGTGACTCTGCGGGCTCGACCTGGTCGAGGGTCAAGCCCGGTCGGCACCGCCGCCGGGGCCGGCGGGGTCGGCGGGGGTGCTGGGGTCGGCGGGGGCGGTGAGGTGGGTGAGCTTCTGCGGGTTGCGGATGGCGCGGATCGCGGAGATCAGGAGCGTGCCGTTCGGGCCCTCCACGAAGTCGAGCACCGAGACGGAGTCGACCGCGCCGTCCACGGTGACCAGCACGCCGGGCTCGCCGTTGACCAGAACCGGGTGGGCGGCGGCGGCGCCCTCGCCCCGCCGGCGGAGCACGCCGAGGATGAAGCGGGCCACGTTCACGGCGCCGGTGACCGGGCGCCGTGCGGCGCTGATCACTCCGCCGCCGTCGCTCCAGGTGGTGACGGACGGGGCGAGCAGTTCGAGCATCCGGTTGAGGTCGCCGCCGACGCAGGCCGCCAGGAACTCGTCGGTGGCCCGGCGGCGCAGCTCGGGCGGGGCGTCGTAGCGGGGGCGGCGGGCGCGCACGTGCGCCCTGGCCCGGCTGCCGACCTGGCGGCAGGCGGCCTCGGTGCGGCCCAGGGCCTCGGCGATCTCCTGGTAGGAGAAGCCGAAGGCCTCCTTGAGGACGAACACCGCCCGCTCCAGCGGGGACAGGCTCTCCAGCACCACCAGCAGCGCGAGCGAGACGGTCTCGGCGCGCTCGACGCCCTCGGTCGCGTCCGGCTCGGCGACCAGCGGCTCGGGCAGCCACGGGCCGACGTAGGACTCGCGGCGGACGGCGGCCGAGTCAAGCCGGTTGAGGGCGAGGTTGGTGACCGTACGGGCCAGGAAGCCGCCGGGGCTGGCGACCGGGCCGGCGACCCCGCTCCAGCGCAGCCAGGTGTCCTGGACCAGGTCCTCGGCGTCGGCGACGCTGCCGAGCATCCGGTAGGCGATGCCGAAGACCATCCGCCGGTGCTGCTCGAAGTCGGCCAGCCGGGTCGCGGTCGGCTCGGTGTCGGCCGCCCGGTCGGCGATCGGACGGCCGGCGATCGGACGGCCGTCGGCCGGCCGGTCAGTGATCGGCCGGTCGCCGGTGGCCCGGGTGTCGTGGGTGTCGGTCACCCTCGGACGCTACCCCACGGCCGTGGCGCCCCCTCAGCTGCGGAAGGCCTCGTACGCGGGGGCGAGGAGGGTGGCCAGATCGCGGCCGTGGACGGTGATGCCGGAGCGGCCGAGGCGGCGCAACGAGGGTTCGTCCGGCTCGGGCGGCTCGCCTGCCGGCGGGGCGGGGCGCAGGCTGAAGTCGCCGCGCCAGTAGGCGGCGACGTTGACCATGGGGGTCGGCTGCTCGGTCACGCGTCCTCCTCCGCAACGGCGTCCTCCCGGGTGAGGGCGACCAGTTCGCGCAGCGCCCCCAGCGGGAGGTCGGTGAGCCAGTGCTCGCCCTCCCCCACCACCGTCTCGGCCAAGGAGCGCTTGGCGGCGAGGAGTTCGTCGATGCGCTCCTCGACGGTGCCGACGCAGACCAGTCGGCGGACCTGAACGTCCCTGCGCTGGCCGATCCGGAAGGCGCGGTCGGTGGCCTGCTCCTCGACCGCGGGGTTCCACCAGCGGTCCAGGTGGATCACCTGGTTGGCGGCGGTCAGGTTGAGGCCGGTGCCGCCGGCCCGCAGCGAGAGCAGGAACACTCTTGGGCCGTCCGGGCTTTGGAAGCGCTCGACCAGCTCCTCGCGGCGCGCCCGGGACAGGCCGCCGTGCAGGTAGAGCACGTCCTCGCCGAGCCGGCGCTCCAGGTACGGGCGGAGCATCGTGCCGAACTCGGCGTACTGGGTGAAGACCAGCGTGCGATCCCCCTCGGCCAGCGCCTCCTCCAGCAGCTCGGCCAGCCGGGCGACCTTGCCCGAGCGCTCCCCCAACGCCGAGCCGTCGTGCAGCAGTTGGGCCGGGTGGTTGCAGACCTGCTTGAGCTTGCCGATCGCGGCCAGCACCGTGCCGCGCCGCTCCACCCCCTTGATCCCCTCGACCCGCCGCAGCAGGTCGGCGACCACCGCCTGGTAGAGGCCGGCCTGTTCGGCGGTGAGGTTGCACCAGACGGTCATCTCCTGCTTGGCGGGCAGCTCGGCGGCCACCACCGGGTCGGACTTGAGCCGGCGCAGCACGAACGGCGCGGTGCGGCGCCGGAGTTCGGCGGTGCGCTCGGGGCTGCGGTGCAGTTCGACCGGGATGGCGTAGCGCTCCTTGAAGCGTTCGGCCGGGCCGAGCAGGCCGGGGTTGGCGAAGTCCAGGACGGCGTGCAGTTCGGAGAGCCGGTTCTCCACCGGGGTGCCGGTCAGCGCGATCCGGTGGCGGGTGACGGGCAGGGCGCGGATCGCCCGGGACTGTGCGGTGCCGGTGTTCTTGATGTGCTGGGCCTCGTCGGCGACCACCCGGCGCCAGCGGATCGTGCGCAGGGCGGCGAGGTCGCGCTGGACCAGCCCGTAGGTGGTGATGACCAGGTCCGCTCCCCGTACGGCTTCGGCGAGTCGATCGGCGCCGAGGCGGCCGGAGCCGTGGTGGACGTAGCGCCGCAGGGCGGGGGCGAAGCGCTCGGCCTCGCGCTGCCAGTTGCCGACCAGGGACATCGGGCAGACCAGGAGGGTCGGGCCGGGGGCGCCCTCGGCGGTATCGGCCTGCGCGGTCCTCCCGGCGGCCTCGGCCTGTTCGGCGGCCAGTAGGGCGAGGGTCTGGACGGTCTTGCCGAGGCCCATGTCGTCGGCCAGGACGGCGCCGAGGCCGAGCCCGGACATCGTCCGCAGCCAGGCCAGCCCGCGCTCCTGGTACGGGCGCAGCACGGCCCGGAAGTCCGGGGGCAGCACCGGGGCGGGGGCGGCGTCGGCGCGCCCGGCGAGCAGGTCGCCGAGGGGGCCGTCCGCGCGGACCGAGGTGACGGGCAGCCCGGCGACCGTGGCCTGCGGGTCGAGGGCGAGCCGCAGCAGGTCGGCGGCGGCCAGGACGCCGTCGCGCCGGTCGGCGAGGAAGGCGAGCGCGGCGGCGATCTGCGCCGGGTCGGCCTCCAGCCAGGCACCCCGGACCCGGACCAACCCCTGCTTGGCGGCGGCCAGTTCGGCCAGCTCCTGTTCGGTGAGCGGTGCGCCGTCCGGGCCGAGCGCGGCCTGCCAGCGGAAGGCGACCACGGCGTCCCGGTCCACCTGGCTGGTGGTCGCGAGCGAGCCGGGCGCGGGCGGGGTGGTGGCGCGCAGGGCGAGCCCGAGCCGGGGGCGGCGGCGCCACCAGGCGGGCAGCAGCACGCCGAAGCCGTCCTCGGCGAGGGCGGGTGCGGCGGTGCGCAGGAAGTCCAGCGCGCCCGCCCGGTCGAGCGGCAGGGCGGACGGGCGGGAGCGGTGGCGCAGCCCGTCCAGGTCGGGCCAGCGGTGGGCGGCCCGGGCGAGTTCGGCGACCAGGACGGCGACGGGGTCGGCGACGGGGTCGGCGGCCGGGCCGACGGCGGGATCGCCCGCCTTGCGGGCGAGGGCGGCGTACCCGGCGCCGCCCTCGTGCAGCTCGGCGGCGCGGATCAGCAGGGACGGCTCGTCCACGGCCTGGAGCAGGAACTCCAGCTGCCAGGCGTCGTCGGAGGGGCGGCCCTCGGGGTCGTCGGGATCGGGGCCGAGCGGCTCGACCAGGCGGAAGCAGAGCCGCAGCGCTGGGTCGGCGGGCTCGGCGGCGGCGTACCAGGCGGCGACCCGGCGGCGCAGCTCGGCGAACTCGGCGAACTCGGCGAACTCTGCGGAGCCGTCGGAGCCGTCGGAGCCGTCGGAGCCGGAGTCGGCGGGCGGGAGGCCGTCGAGCGCCCCGTCGGGGGTGGCCAGGGCGTGCAGCCACCGCTCGGTGACGGTCTCGCCCGGCTCCGGGAAGGGGGAGCGCCGGTCGGCGAGGGCGGCGCGGGCCTCGGCGTCCACCAGCGCCTCCAGCGCGCTGTCCAGCAGTGCCTCCCCGGTGCCGGCGCCGTGCGGCCACTCGCCGAGCAGGACGGGCGGGCAGCCCGCGGCCAGGGCGGCGGCCTCGCGGCGGCCGGCCGGCGTCGGGTCGGGCCGCCAGCGGGCCTGCGGGCGGGCGTCGGCCAGGACCGGCACCGGAAGCACCCGGCCGCGCCCGACGGTCCGCCAGGCGAGGTCGTGCACCCCGGTGAGCCAGCGCAGCGAGGGGCCGTGGACGACCTCGACCCGCCCGGTGCCGGGCAGGTCGGTGCCGGTGACGGCCCACTGCGGGTCGAAGACCTCGCCGAGCAGTTGGGCGGCGGCCCCGGCGTCGAAGAGCAGCGCCGGCACCCGCCAGGGGGCGAGCACGGCGCCGCCGCGCGGCGGGGTGACCGGCAGGTCGGGCGAGGGCGCGGGGGCGGCGCCGACGGTGGGCAGCAGCAGGGTGGCCCAGCGCTCAGGTGCCTGCCCGGCGAGCCAGCCGAGGCCGGGGCCGATGCCGCCGAGCACCGCGGCCAGCTCTGCGGCCGGGCAGGCGTAGGGGTGGGCGCGCGGGGCGGGGCGGTCGGGCTGCGGCCCGGCGGCGCCGGGGTGGGCGCGGGCGTCCTCGGCCCAGAGCGCCAGCTGCCCGTCCGCCCGCCAGAGCGCGTGCAGGACGAACATCGGGGGCCTTCCGGGCGGGTGACGACGGTCCTTCGCAGCCTAGCCGGGGGGTCTGACAGCGGCCGTCGGGCCGAGCGGGCCGGGCTGCGGGGCCCAGCCTGCCCCGGCCATCGGACCAAGCTGCCCCTGCCGTCGGGCCCGGCCGGCGAGGCAATCGGGCGAATGCGGAAGAAACGCCCGAAGTTCGTGGTTGAAATTTGAACGACAGCGTCGTACGCTGGAGCCCAGAAGTTGAAGCCTAAACAAATGGCTTTGGACCCGAGGAGGAGCCATGGGCCTGTTCAACCGCACCAAGACCACCACCGAGACCGCCACCGCCGTCGCCGTCCAGACCCCGGCCGGCCCGGACCTGTCGCACCTGACCGGCGACTGGACGATCGACGCCATGCACAGCGAGATCGGCTTCTCGGTCCGCCACGCGATGGTGACGAACGTCAAGGGCCGCTTCACCGAGTACGACGGCAAGCTGCACCTGGACGGCACCACGCCGCACAACTCCTCGGCCGAGCTGGTGATCAAGGTCGCGAGCATCGACACCAACCAGGCCCAGCGCGACGAGCACCTGCGCACCGGCGACTTCTTCGCCGCGGACAGCTACCCGGAGATCCGCTTCCGCAGCACCTCCACCGAGCAGCTCGGCGACGACACCTACCGGATGACCGGCGAGCTCACCATCAAGGACACCACCCGCCCGGTCGTCCTGGACCTGGAGTACACCGGCAGCGCCACCGACGCCTACGGCGCCGAGCGGGTCGGCTTCGAGGGCAGCACGGTCGTCGACCGCACCGCCTTCGGCCTGACCTACAACGCGTCGCTGGAGACCGGCGGCGTGCTGATCGGCGAGAAGGTCAAGCTCAGCTTCGACATCTCCGCCGTCAAGGCCGCCTGACCCGCCAGCCCGCCGGGCGGGCCCGGCCCGCCCCCACGAGCACCGCCCCTGCCCATCCCCCCCGGGGCAGGGGCGGTTTCGTTCAACCCGCTCCCGCTACGCCGGCACTCCCGCTACACCGCCGTGCCCGCCGGGCAACACACCCGTCGGGAGCAGCGCCGCATCGGCCTCCGGCAGCCAACTGCCCGGCGGGCGGCGCAGCCAGCCCTCGGCCGCGCCCAGCACACCCGCCGCGTCGGCCAGCGCGCGCAGCCCCGGGTGCCGTTCGCCGGGCCGGTGCACCAGGCTGACCAGGCTCAGCGGCACCGGCTCCACCAGCGGCAGGTTCACCGTGCCCGGAATCCTCGGCCCGCCGACCGTGGTCAGCATCGGGTCGCCGTGCCGGGCGAGGTAGCGGGCCGTCTCGTCCACGCCCACCGGCGGGACGTACGGGTCCGCCGCCGTCAGGCCGTGCTCGCGCAGCAGCCGGGCACCGAGGTCGGCCCACTCGGTGGTGGCCGGGTTGCCCGCGCAGATGTCGACGGGGTGCCCGACGAGTTCGGCCAGGCGCAGCGCCGGGCGGCCGGCCAGCGGGTGGGTGTCCGCCATCATCACCGACATCTGCTCCAACCGCACCGGCAGCTGGACGAGTTGGCCACGTACAGGCGCGGGCAGCCCGGCGAAGCGGCCGAAGGAGGCGTCCAGCCGGTGGGCCAGCAGTTCGACGGCGGCCGCGGCCAGACCGCCGTGGAAGCGGGCCAGCAGCTCGCCCTCCGGCCAGGCCGCGCGGGCCCGTTCGAGCACCCGGTCGGCGGTGAGGTCCGGGCCGGTGACGTCGCTGTTGAGGTCGAGCAGCAGCGGCCGGGAGGCCGCGCCGGCCGCGGCCTCGGCAAGGATCTCGTCGTGCAGGGCGAGGAGTCGGCGGACCCGGGGCAGCAGCCGCTGCCCGGCCGGGGTGAGGCCGACACTGCGGGTGGTGCGGGTGAACAGCGCCTCGCCGAGCAGCCCCTCCAAGGCCCGGACGTCCCGGCTGAGCGCCTGCTGGGCGATGTGCAGCCGTTCGGCGGCCCGGCCGAAGTGCAGGGTCTCGGCGGTCGCGACGAAGCCGCGGAGCAGGCGGGGGTGCAGGTCACGGGGCATGGGCGGCAGATTAACAACGCGGATCGACAACGCGGATCGACAACGCAATTGACAACAGCGTGTTGTGAATGCGGCGGAACAGGTGTTGGACGGTGCCCGGCGGGGCGGCGAGGCTGTGGGACATCCCCCTTCTTCCTGCGTTCAGGAGCCCGATGCCCGCGCCTGCCCTCCTCGCCTCCTACCGTCGGCTGTTCGCGGCCCCCGGCGCCGCCGCCTTCACCCTGGCCGGGCTGCTCGGCCGGCTCGCGATGCCGATGACGGGCGTCTCGCTGGTGGTGCTGCTCTCCGAGCGGCGCGGCTCGTACGGGCTCGCCGGGACGGTCTCGGCGGCCGGGCTGGTCACCGGCGCGATCGGGATGCCGCTGATCGGCCGGCTGGTGGACCGCTACGGGCAGGCCCGGGTGACGGTGCCGGCCGCGCTGTACAACGCCGTCCCGCTCGCCGCACTGCTGCTCTGCGTCCGCTTCGGCGCCCCGGACTGGACGCTGTACCTCTGCAACGCGGCCTGCGCCGCCGCGCCCAACCTCGGCGGCATGGCCCGCTCCCGTTGGGCGCACCTGTACCGGGACGACCCGGCCGCCCGGCACCTGGCCAACTCCTTCGAGCAGGCGCTGGACGAACTCTGCTTCATGACCGGGCCGGTGCTCGCCATGCTGCTCTGCACCACGCTCGCCCCGGAGGCCGGGCTGGTCACCGCCGGCACGCTCGGCACCACCGGCGCCCTGCTGTTCGCCGCGCAGCGGTGCACCGAACCGCCGTTGCCGCCCGTTCCTTCCGCCTCCCCGTCCCCGGCACCGGGGCGGACCTCCGGGCGTCCGCACGGTTCCCCGCTGCGGGTGCCCGGGCTGCGGGTGCTGGTGCTGACCTTCCTCGCGACCGGCATGGTCTTCGGCGCGACCGAGATCACCACCGTGGCGTACGCCGACGCGCTCGGGCACAAGGCGGCGGCAGGTGTGCTGCTGGGCCTGGTCGCGGCCGGATCCTGCGTGGCGGGGCTGCTGTTCGGGCTGCTGACGCCGCGCCGGACACCGGGCGCGCGCTTCCTCGCCGGGGTCTCGGCGATGGCCGCGGTGCTGCTGCTGCCGCTCGCCGCCGGGCTGGGCGGGGCCGGGCTCGTCCTGCTCGGGATGGCCCTGTTCGCGGCCGGCACGGCCACCGCGCCGACCATGGTGACCGGGATGACGCTGGTCCAGGAGCTGCTGCCGCAGCGGCAGTTCAACGAGGGCATGGCGATGGCGGTGTCCGGCATCGTGGTCGGCATCTCGACCGGCGCGGCGCTCGCCGGGACGGTCGCCGAGCACGCCGCCCCCGGCACCGGGTACGCCCTGCCGGCCTCGGCCGCCGCGCTCGCGCTGCTGATCGCGCTGGCCGGACGGCGGCACCTGCGGACGCGGAGGCGATCCACAGCCGGGGAATCCGCGCCGGAGACGGCGGGCGAAAATCCCGAGCGCGTTGTCAGTGCCTCCGTCTAACTTCGAGTCATGGCGGAAATCACCTACGTCCGAGGCGATGCCACCACGCCCCAGGGCAAGGGCGTGAAGGTGATCGCGCACGTCTGCAACGACCTCGGCGGCTGGGGCAAGGGCTTCGTGCTCGCGCTCTCCAGACGCTGGCCCGAGCCCGAAGCCGCATACAAATGCTGGCACCGGGAGCGGGCGAAGAACGACTTCGGCCTCGGCGGCCTGCAGTTGGTGCAGGTCGAGCCGTACGTCTGGGTGGCCAATCTGGTCGGCCAGCGCGGCATCCGGACAGGGCGCTCCACGGGGGTGCCGGTGCGGTACGAGGCGATCGACACCGGGCTGGCCGCGCTGGGCAGCCGCGCGCTGGAACTCGGCGCCTCCGTCCACATGCCGCGGATCGGCTGCGGACTGGCGGGCGGGCGCTGGGAGAAGGTCGAGCCGCTGGTCACCGCCCGGCTGGCGGCGCGCGGTGTGCCGGTGACCGTCTACGACTTCGACTGACCTCCTTCGACCCCACTCCGGCCGGTGACTCCGGTCCGGCCGACGACCCTGGTCCGGTCCACGACCCCGGTCCGGTCCACGACCCCGATCCGGCCTACTGCTCCGTGCGCCCCGGCCAGGCGTACACGTACTCGGGCAGCACGAACCCGCCCGGGAAGACACCCTCCTGCGCGCGGACCCGTACCGCGCCCTCGCGCTCGTAGAAGGCGATCGCGCGGGTGTTGTCGCGCAGTACCTCCAGGAACAGCTCGGCTCCGGGATGCCGCTCGGCGACGTGGGCCCGGGCCGCGGCCAGCAGGTCCCGGCCGATGCCGCCGCCGGTCAGGCCGGGACGTACGTGCAGGTTGTCGACCAGGACCCGGCCGTCCGGCTGCGGGACGAGGTAGACGAACCCGACCGTTTCTCCGGCCCGTTCGGCGATCAGCAGCCGGGGCGTGTTCTCCGGCTCGCCGTAGTCGGCGTCCAGCCGCAGTTTCCACAGCTCGCGCCGCTGGGCGACCATCCCGTCGCCCAGCGCCTCCTCCGGGACGATCCCGCGGTAGGTGGTGCGCCAGCTGTGGGCGTGCAGTTCGGCGATGGACTCGGCGTCCTGCACCTCGCCGGGCCGAATGACGGTCTGCCCTGAACTGATCATGTGACAAGCCTCCCACAGAAATGGAGTTGAACATGTTCAACCGAAGCGCCTACAGTTTCACCAAGTTTTTGAACGTGTTCGAATCACGGGGGACGGCGTTCGTGGCACCGGATGCGGAGGGGGCATCCGGTGCCATGAACACCGACAACACCGACACCGGCTGGAACCTCGTCTCCGGCTAGGCTCGTCCCCGTGGACGACCTGGCAGCGACGAACCGAACGGACGACGAGAACGGTACGGCCGAGGATTCGGCCGTACCCGGCGCCGGGGCCGTACCCGGCACGGAAGGCGGGCCCGGCACCGAGGCCGTGGCCGGCGCCGAAGGCGGGCCCCTGCCCGGCGGCCGGGCTCGGCCGAAGACCGACAAGAGCGAGGCGACCCGGGCGCTGATCCTGGAGACGGCCATGCGGCTGTTCCAGGAGCGGGGCTACGAGAAGACCACCATGCGCGCGATCGCCACCGAGGCGGGCGTCTCGGTGGGCAACGCCTACTACTACTTCTCGGCCAAGGAATTCCTGATCCAGGGGTTCTACGACCGGATGACCTACGACCACGCGGCCGACGCCAGGCGGCGCATGGCGCACACCCGGGACTTCTCCGAGCGGTTGAGGATCGCGCTGGACTCCTGGCTGGACACGGCCGCGCCGTACCACGAGTTCTCCGCGCAGTTCTTCCGCACCGCGGCCGACCCGACCAGCTCGCTCAGCCCGTTCTCCAACGAGTCCCACCCGGCCCGGGCGACGGCCGTCGAGCTGTTCCGCGAGGTCCTGCAGGGCTCGGAGCTGGCGCCGAAGCTGGACGCCGAACTGGTCGAGCTGCTGCCCGACGTGCTCTGGCTGTACCTGATGATCGTGGTGCTCTACTGGGTCTTCGACCGCACCCCGGACACCGAGCGGACCAGGGAGTTCGTCCGGCGCTCGACGCCGCTGACGGCCCGGGTGATCAACCTGTCGCGCTACCGGGTGTTCCGCCCGATCGTGCGCGACGCCAAGGGCCTGATCCAGGACTTCATCCTGCCCACCATAGGCAAGACGGCCGTCAAGTAGCGCCCACCGCAAGCGAATCGAAGACGAGTCGACGGCGAACCGGCAACGAATCGGAGACTCGGAGACGAGGAAGGGCCGGTCCTCCGCCACGGAGGGCCGGCCCTTCCCACATCCTGCCGATCCGGCCGGCTCAGAACATGTCCGGGTTCCAGGGCCGCAGCGGGGTGCGCAGCAGCAGGTCCGCGGCGGCGGCCGCGCCCGGGCGCAGTTCGGTGAGCAGCCCGGCGGCGGCCAGCCGAGGGGCGCTCTCCCCGCCGAGGTAGAGCGAGCCCAACTCCGGGGCCCCGAGGACGAGGTCGGCCTCGTCGGTGGTGCGGGTGCAGGTCCCGGTGCCGTCCGGGGCGGCCTCGATCGCCCAACGGCCGGACGCGAAGCCGAGCTTGTCCTCGACCTCCAGCACCACCCGGCCGGGGGCGCCGTACGTCCGGGCGCCGAACGCCGCCTCGACGTCCAGCACGCGCAGCCACATGAAGTCGGCGTTCTCGTCCTGCGGGGTGGCCGCGCGAGGGTTCTGGAGCAGCAGCGGCAGCGGGTCGTCCGAGGAGGCGTTGGCCACGACGATCCTGGCCACCCAGTCGACGGACATCAGGAAGCGCCACAGCTCGACCTTGGTGGGCAGGTCGAGGGCGATGAACTCCTCGACGGTGAGCGTGCAGTCGGGGTAGGCGCCGTCCCACTTGTCGTCGACCCGGTAGGCCACCAGACCGGTGACCGCGCCGTCGGCGTCCCGGTGGACGGCCGCGAACGGCTCCGTGAAGTCGAAGCCGGGCACCCGCACCTCGCCGGTGTTGCGCTGCCACCACAACTCGTCGCGGTC
Organism: Streptomyces sp. 1114.5; assembly: GCF_003635085.1. Lineage (NCBI taxonomy): Bacteria > Bacillati > Actinomycetota > Actinomycetes > Kitasatosporales > Streptomycetaceae > Streptomyces > Streptomyces sp. 1114.5. The sequence goes on along the minus strand of NZ_RBXE01000001.1, from coordinate 1,747,840 downwards.
GATCGCGCCCGGCTGGGTACGTCGCCAGCGCTCGTGCAGGGCGGGCCCCAGCTCGCGCGCCTCGGCCATGGTCACGAAGTCGATCCGGCCGCCGGGGACGCCCGGCAGTCCCTCGCGCAGGCCCCGGGTCCGGCGCAGGTCGACGCGCCAGCCGGCGCCCCGGGTGGCCGGGCCGAAGCCGAACCGGCCGTAGATGTTGTACTCGGCGGCGATCAGGATGGCGACCGCCGTACCGCGCCCGGCGGCGGCCGTGAGGTCCCGGCGCATCATCGTGCTGAGCAGGCCGCGGCGGCGGTGGGTGGAGCTGACCGTGACGTGGGTGACGGCGTCGGCGGTGATGACGGCCCCGCCGGGGACGGTCAGTTCGGCGTCGTAGCTGCGGAAGGTGGCGATCGGGCGGTCGTCGTCGCGGTCGAAGCCGGCCAGCATCCGGCCCGGCTCCCACTGCCGGCGGCGCACCTCCGCCGCGCTGTCCACGTGCGGGCGCAGGAAGCCGACGGTCAGCGCGCGGTCCCAGGCCGGCACCTCGTCCTCGGAAACCGCCCGCACCCGGAGCCCGTTCACGGTGTCGACGGCCGCGTGGTCTGTGCTGTTGCCCATGGGGCCACCGTACGGCGGGGCCCCCGGAGCAGCACCCGATCAATTCCGTGCCCGACTCATTCCGCACCCGATCCGGTGTGCTTCCCCGGCAGCACGACCCAGTGGTTGGTGCGCAGGATGCGGCCGGCGAAGTCCAGGTCCCGCTCGCCGAGCAGCCGGAAGCCGAGCGCCCGACAGATGCCGTTGGAAGGGCCGTTGGTGGCGCCCGGGTTGGCGTGCACCTCGCCCCAGCGGCCGTCCGCGGCGGCGGCGTCCAGCACCCGGCGGACGGCCGTCTTGGCCAGGCCGCGCCCCTGGTACTCGGGCAGCACCATCCAGCCGATCTCGGAGTACGCCGCGCCGTCCTCCTCCTGCGGCCAGAGCATGACCGCGCCAGCGACCTCGCCGTCCTCGGCGCCGTCCGGGACGATCATCTTGGCCCAGCAGCGGTCCGCCGCCACCTCGACCACGTCCTTGCGCAGCCGGGCCTCCACCTGCTCCCGGGACAGCGGGCCGCCCAACTCGGCCATCATCACCGGGTCGCAGCGCATCCGGACGTACGCCTCGACGTCCTCCGACCGAACATCCCTCAGCATCATGGCGCCTCCTCGTGACGACCCGGACAAGAACGACCCTGACAAGCCCGAACGGCCCGAACGGCCACGCTAACGCCGACCACCGACAGTGGCTCAGGGCCGGGCGTAGAAGTCCGGGGTGCCCATGATCCAGAGGCTGGCCTGCTTGATCGGCATGCCCACGCGGGGGGCCTCGATCATCTGGTCGTCGCCGATGTAGAGGCCGACGTGGTGGATGTCCGCGGCGCGGCCGGTGTCCGTCCAGAAGACCAGGTCGCCCGGGCGCAGTTGGCGGTAGCCGATCGGGGTGCTCTGGGCGTACTGGTCGGCGGCGAAGTGGTTGAGCTGTCGGCCGGCCTGGCGCCAGGCCATCATGGTCAGCCCCGAGCAGTCGTAGCCGCCCGGGCCCTCGCCGCCCCAGACGTACGGCAGGCCGATCTTGGACTTGGCGAAGGCCACGGCGGCGGCCGCGTCCTCGGCGGACCACGGACGGGCGGGGGGCGCGGCAGCGGCGGCCTTAGCGGCTTCGGCGGCCTCGGCCTCCCGGGCGGCCTGTTCGGCGGCGGCGCGGGCGGCGGCCTCGGCCTCGCGGGCGGCGATCGCCTCCAGTGCGTCGCGGCGCCGGCGTTCCAGTTCGACGGTGGTGTGCCGGGCGGCGGCCAGTTCGGCGAGCAGGTGTTCGCGGCGCCGGGCGGCGGCGGCCACCTCGCTCTGCTGGGCGGCCAGCCGCTGTTCGGCCCTCGCCCGGGCCGCGCCGACCTCGGCGGCGGCCTTCTCGGCTGCCTCGGTGGCGGTGCGGGCGGCGGCAGAGGCGGTGCGAGCGGTGGCGGCCGTGGAGGTGGCGGCGTCCAGGATCTGCCGGGTGCGTTCGCTGACCTGGCCGACGGCGGTGGCGCGGTCGCGGGCTTCGCGCGGGCCGTGGGCGCCGAGCAGGGCGTTGAGCGCGGACAGTTCGGCGCCCACGCCCTGGCGGTAGGTCTCGGCGGCGAGCCGGGCCGCGTCCTCGGCGGCGGCCGAGCGCTCGCCCTCGGCGGTGGCGGCGCGGCGCGCGGCGGCGTCCTCGTCGGCGCGGGCCCGGGCGAGGGTGAGCTGGGCGCCGTTGTAGGCCTCGACGGCCTGTTCGGCGCCGCGCCCGGCGCGGTCCAGTTCGGTGCGGGCGGCGGTGAGCGCGGTCTCCAGGGCGGCGGCCGAGGAGGCCTTGCCCTCGGCCTCGGCGCGGGCGCGGGCGATCTCCTCGGTGCTCGGGTACGGCTCCTCCCCCGCGGCGGGGCCGGTCGTCGGTCCGCCGGCGGCCGACCCGCCGGCGGCAGGTTCGCCCGTGGCAGGTTCACCCGGAGCCGGGGCGGACGGCGCGGCCTGGGCCGCGGGAAGCAGCCCGAACAGGGCGGTGAACGACAACAGGAGGGTCGGCAGGAACCTGCGCGCCACGGGACATCCCATCTGACGGGTCCGGAGGGGACGGCGGCGGACGGCGCGCGGCGCACGGGCGGGCAGCGGCCGGGCGGCTCGGGAATCCGACGATTCGTCCCATCACATGACAGAACGGTCACATGACGCCCATGTTCTCAATTCCGCCGGCCCTCACACCTCGAAAAGCGCTCCGCCGGTCGAGTGACCATCAGATGATCCGACCCTGGCTCAACTCCCGCCGGGCGCACAGGGTGGACGAACTACCGGTGGATCCGGGGGGTGTGCGTCCGCAGCCGGGGGTGCCGCTCGGGGCGGCGCTCCAGCCCGGTCGGGGTCACGGCGTAGGTGCGGCTGCGCCCGGCCCGGACCGTACGGCGGCGCTGCTGCGCCCGGTGGAAGCGGCCCGGACCGGCTGCCACGGCCCCGTACGACGGCCCCTCCCCGGCCGGGGCGTGCGGCGTCGCCCCGGCGGCGGCCACCGAGCGGCGGTCGGCCAGCCGGGCCCGGCGGCGGGCCAGCGCCCGGGCGGCGTGCGCGTCGAGGTGGGCGCTGGCCCGGGCGGCCATCCGCTCGGCCACCCGGTGGGCGGCGGGGTGGTTGGCCGGCACCTTGTCGGGGGCACCGGCGATCAGGTCGAACAGCCAGGTGCGGGCCCGGTCCGCACGCCGGTGCAGCAGGCGCTCGCGCCGCAGCGCACGCGCCCGGCGGCGGGGGCGCGTGGTGTACCGCCAGCGCGCCCAGGGGCTGCTCGGACGGGCCAACCGGATCGCGCCGATCCAGGACAGGCCGGGGACCATGATCCCGAGCAGGCCGGTCCACACCTTGCCCTTGAGCAGGGTGATCACCGAGGCCAGCGCGTTCACCGAGATCACCGTGATCACGCCCCAGCGGGTCTCCTCCCCGGGCACCACGCCCAGCGGCACGTACCCGATCAGCAGCAGGGCGGTGAACAGGATCCCGAAGATCACCGCGTCCACCGACTTGCGGCCCTGCTCGCTCCAGTACACGTCGTCCAGGTGCAGGATCAGCGCGAACTCGTCCAGCACCAGGCCGCAGCCGATGCCGAAGGCCAGCCCGAACCAGTCCATCCACGGCTGACCGCCGTAGGTGGCGAACACCCCGATGCCGCCGAGCAGCAGGAAGCCCAGGCCGAACACCATGTGGTGGATGTGCAGCCCGCCGGGCGTCACGTTGCCGGGCCACCAGCGCACCTGGGCGCGGATCATCCGGACGCTGAAGCGGATGAAGACGAAGGAGGTGATGAAGCCGACCAGCAGCAGGAACAGCGGTTGCTTGTGCGCGTTGACGATGTGCTCGCGGTAGCTGTCCAGCAGTGTGGTCATGGGTCTTACCTTCGTTCCTGGTCCTGCGTCGGGCCTGCCGCGACATGGCCGGGAGCCCTGGGGTTTCCAAGGGCCTCCCGCACCGCTCAACGCGCGGTCAGAACCCTCGGGTGCGCTTGGCCGCCCGGCGCGGCACCGCCGGGTAGAGCGAGGGGAGCTCGGCGCCGACCGGCAGCTTCAGGAACAGCCGGGCGATCTCCCCACCGAGGTTCACCCCGACCGCCAACGCCATGGCGATCGCCGCCGCCCGGAAGACCGACACCAGGCCGGCGCTGGAGTGCCCCTGGGCGAAGGCGAGCATCCCGAGGTAGAGCGCCGAACCCGGCATCAGCGGGCCGATCGCGGCGGTCACGTACGGCAGTGCCGAGTCGTTGCGGTAGCGGGCCATCAGCTGGCCGAAGAGGCCGACCAGGCCGGCCGCCACGCCGGTGGCCGCGATCGGGTTGACGCCCGCGTTGTGGACCAGCGCGCCGTAGCTGGCCCAGCCGATGCCGCTGTTGACCGTGACCAGGGCGAGCGTGCGGCGGTCGGTCTGCAGCAGCGTCGCGAAGGCCAGGGTCAGCAGCATCGCGGCGACCATCTGGACCGGCGGGTAGCTGATCCCCACCAGGCTCTCGTCCGGCTTCAGCTTCGCCTCGAAGCCGACGCCCAGGTAGAGGATCACCATCACGCCTATCACGATGCCCGCGACCAGGTAGATCACTTCCAGCAGCCGGGCCGCGGCGGTGATGTAGAAGCCGGTCAGGCCGTCCTGCACGGCCGCGACCAGGGCGCGCCCGGGCAACAGGGCGAACAGACCGCCGGTGATCACGACCGAGCCGCGCAGGCCCCAGTCGTTGAAGGAGAGGATGATCCCGGAGGCCGCGGCCGGCATCGCGGCCGCCACGAACTGGTAGAACTCCGGCAGCCGGCGCTTGGCCAGCGCGGAGGCCAGCCGGTCGCCCAGCACGGCCGCCACGAAGGCGCTGCCGAAGACCAGCCAGGCCTTGTCGTCGGCCCGCCCGCCGACCAGGAAGGTCGCCGCGCCGGCCAGCAGACCGGTGGTCAGGGCGAGGAACCAGGCCGGGTACGGGTGCCGGTTGCGGCGGATCAGGGCGAGCCGGCGGTAGGCGTCGTTGACCGACACCCGCTCCGCGGTGATGTCCGCGACCAGCACGTACACCGCGTTCAGCCGGGTGTAGTCGGAGGTGCGCCGGCGCACCACGCGGTCGGCGGTGACCGGCGGCTCGACCAGCGAGGGCTGGTGCGAGATGCCGATGAGGGTGAAGGTGACCTGCGGCTCGCAGCGGTCCAGCCGGTAGGCGTGCGCGATGCCGAGCATCGCCGCCTCGACGTCCTCGGCGGCCTCGCCGCTGGCCAGCAGCAGCTCGCCGATGCGCAGGGTCAGGTCGAGGATGCGGGGCACGTTGCGGGTGGCGCCCGCGGAGGGGTGCAGCTCGCGGGCGGTCCGCTCGAAGGAGGGGCGCTCGGACATCGGGGTGCGCAGCAGCGTGCGCATCCGGTCCGGCCAGGGCGCCTCGCCGGGAGCGCCGGCGGTCAGCTCCGGGATCGGGATGCCGGTCGGCGGGGTGTAGCCGGCCGCCCGCCACTCCTCGGGGGTGAGGGTGTCCTCGGCGACCGAGCGGCGCCGGGCCGGGCGGGCGTCCTCGGGAGCCGCCGCAGCCGCACCCGGCAGGCGCGTCTCGACGGTCAGCTCGGGGTGCGGCTCGACGGGGTGCGGCTCGACGGCCGGCTCGGGGTGCGGCTCGTGCTCGGGTGCCAGCAGGCCCCTGGTCTCCGGGACGGGCGGGGCGAGCGGGACCACGATGGTGGGCTCGACGGGCGGGGCCGGGTGGCCGAGCAGGCCCTCGGTGGGCGGGGCGTCGGCGGGGTGCACCGGCTTCGGGGGTGTCCGCCGCGGCTGCCCCGCCGCCCGGCCTCCCCTCGCCCGCTTGCCCGCACCCGGTCGGCCCCGCTTAGGCACTTCCGCTCCTTGCCGCCCCTGGTGGCCGCCGGCCACCGCTCGATCTCGGGTACACCTTGCCTGATCGAACAGCCGGACGCACATGTACGGGACGTCCAGGTACGCGACGGCGCGCAGCCTGGGTGGCGGGGCGGTGGCGGGCGACTACCCGGCGCGGTGGCGGGCGGCTACCCGGCGCGGTGGCCGGCGGCCCGGGCCGAGCCGGACCGGCGGGCCCGCAGCAGCTCCACCGCCACCGGGACCACCGAGACCAGCACGATGCCGACCAGGATGGCCTCGATGTTGTCCCGGACGAACGGGATCTGCCCCAGGAAGTAGCCGAGCACGGTGACCCCGCCACCCCACAGCACGCCGCCGACCACGTTGAAGACCACGAAGCTGCGGTAGTTCATCCTGCTCACCCCGGCGACGATCGGGGTGAAGGTGCGCACGATCGGCACGAAGCGGGCCAGCACGATCGCCTTGGGCCCGTGCCGTTCGAAGAAGGCCGCGGCCTTCTCGACGTTCTCCTGCTTGAAGACCCGGGAGTCGGGACGGCGGAAGAGGCCCGGCCCGACCTTGCGGCCGAAGAGGTAGCCGACCTGGTCCCCCGCCACCGCGGCGGCCACGATCAGCGCGCAGACCAGCCAGAGCGGCTGGTGCAGGTAGGTGCCGCCGGCCACCAGCAGGCCGGTGGTGAACAGCAGCGAGTCGCCGGGCAGGAAGAAGCCGATCAGCAGGCCGGACTCGGCGAAGACGACGGCCAGGATGCCGAACAGGCCGAAGGTGGAGATCAGGGTGGTCGGATCGAGCCAGGACGGGCCGAGGGCGAGGCTGGTCACGGTGCGGGCACTCCCGGGGGTCGAGTCTTGGCAATGAAAGGGTAAAGCATTGTCAAAGACTCGGTCGGGGGCCGGATGGTTCCCGGACGCGCACGGCCCCGGCGGGCCCCGGGAGGGGCGGCCCGCCGGGGCCGGTGGTCGTGCGGAGCCGGTCAGGAGCCGGTCAGGAGCCGGTCAGGAGTTGGCCGCGAGCCGGTCAGCAGCCGGTCAGAGCCCGTAGCGCTCGACGATCTCCTCGTGCCGGGTGAGGTCCGCACCGGCCGCCTCGGCCAGGGCCGGCCAGGCGAGCGGGTGCTGCCAAGCGCCGGTCAGCCGGTGCAGCAGGGCGTCGGCCTCGGCCGCCGAGGCGGTCGGCGGCACCCCGAGGGCCGCGTAGATCCCGGGCAGCGTCTCGTCCTCGTCGGCCGGGTCGGTGACCCGGTACTGCTCCCCGCTGTAGGCCCAGACCGCGAACCCGGCCTTCTGCAGCTCCTCGCGCAGAGTGCCCCAGGCCTCGTCGCCGGGCCAGCAGCCGTCGATCCAGTAGGTGGTGTACCCGGCCGGGTCGAGCAGGGTGAGCATCTCGAACACCGGGCGCCAGCGCACCCGCTCGGCCTCGGGGGCCTCGTCCCCCGGCGGCTGCTCCAGCAGCGCCGGGGCGAAGACCACCACGTCGCCGTGGTTGAGCGTCAGGCCGTCGCCGAGCACCGGCAGGATGCGGGCGGTGGCCGGGCCGGTCCGCAGGGCGGGCAGGTCGGCCGTGGCGCCGTTGGTACGGGCGGCGCGGACGGTGATCAGCTGCCACTCCTCGTCCACCGGGCCCTCGGGCTCGTCGAACTCGATGCCGAGCAGCGCGCCGGCCGAACGGACCGCGGCCCAGTCCCGGTTGGCGCTGGCGGCGGTGATCAGGTGCCAGAGGTCGGGCTCCTGGACCCTGCGGTGGTCGTCCTCCGACGAGTCCGAGGAGTCCGAGGGATCCGAGGGATCCGAGGAGTCCACCGACGTGCCATCCGCATCCTCCGAGGAGTCCGCGGCGGGCAGCGCGCGTTCCAGCAGCTCCTGGTAGAGCCGCTGGGCGGTGGCGTGGTCGCCCAGCTCGGTGGCGGCGCGGGCGGCGAGGCGGCGGGTGTTGAGCACCTCGTCGTCCAGCGCCAGGATCGCCTGGCACTGCTCCAGCACCTCGGCCCAGCGGCCCTCGGCGGCGGCCCAGCGGGCGCGTATCCAGTGCGCCTCGGCCGGCGCGCCGACGGCCGTCCGGTCGGCGAGGCGGCGCACGCCCTCGGCGTCCCGGGCCTGGATCAGCATCTCGCCGAGCGTGCCGGTCAGCTCGCCGTTCTCCGGGTCGGCCTCCAGCCGCTGCCAGAGCAGGTCGGCGGCGGCCCGGGCGTGGCCGAGGCCGCCCAGCACGGTGGCCAGCAGCACGGCGAGCTCGGTGGCGCCGGCCTGCTCACCCCGGTACCGGTCCAGGGCGACGGAGAGCAGGTCGGCGCCGGTCTCGAAGGGCACCCCGGCCTCGGCCAGGTGTGCCGTCAGCTCGCCCGGCGGGACGGGCAGCTCGGGCTGCGGCAGTGCCTCGGCGGCCGCGCGCAGGGCCGCGACCTCCTGTGACACGCCGTCGGTGCGACGCAGTCGGGTGAGCTTACGCTCCCCCGTCGCGGCGAGCGTGAGCGCCACCGTGCGGGCGCCGCGGGCGAGCGCGAGCCGACCCGCCGCCAGCAGCAGGTCCACGCACGGGCGGTGCGCGCCCACGCCGTCCAGGTAGCCGACCCAGCCGGCCAGGACGGCGCCCAGCTCGGCGTCGTTCTCCCAGGCACCGGCCGCGACCAGCAGCTCGACCGTCTGCGTCCAGGTGGGCCGCAGGTCGGCGTGGTGCTCGGCCTCGGAGCGGGACGGGAGCAGGGCCAGCGCCTCCTCCGTCCGCCCGAGCGCGGCGAGCGCGCGGGCCCGCAGCAGGGCGCCCCAGCGCTGGTCGCGCTCGTCCAGCTGGTGACCCTGGGCCTGTTCGGCCCGCTCGGCCGTCTCCAGCAGCTCCAGCACCTCCTCGTGCCGGCCCAGCAGGTGCAGGGTGCCGGCCCGGGCCTGCTGGAAGCGGAGCGAGACCCGCTGGCCCGCCGTCCGCATCCGGTTGGCAGCCGTGTCCAGGTGGTCGAGCGCCTCGGCCGGGCGGCCGTCGTCCTCCAGGGCGTCGGAGTACTCGCGGGAGAGGCAGTCGTAGCAGGCGCGGCCCGGGTCGATCCGGTCGAGCGTCTCGCCGACCACCTCCAGCCGCTCGGTCACGTACCCGGGCCCGTCGACCCGGGCGTGACAGATCGCGAAGTCCTGCACCACGCAGACGGACTGCGGGCAGCCGGCCGTCTCCTCGCGGTGCGCGAAGTCCAGCAGGTCGACCACCTCGGACATCACCGCCTCGCCCTGCTGGCGCTTGTTCAGCAGGTTCTGCATCCGCCAGTGCCGCAGGTAGACCTCGACCCAGGGCAGGCCGAGCGAGCGCGCGGCGGCGACCGCCTCCGGGTAGAGCGCGTCCAGCTGCTCGTTGTGCCCCTCGGTGGCGTGCTCGGGCAGCTCGATGATGGCGTCGGCCAGCCGGTGGTGGCCGGACTCGACCAGCTGCCGGTGCGCGTCGCGCACCCAGCCCCAGATGTCGGTGGTCATGCTCGGTACTCCCCGTGCGTCGTGCTGATGAGTTGTCTATCGCGGACCACTGACAATCCGTCCGTCACGCCTCGTCCGCGAGGGCGCCGGGGCTGTCCGGGACGTCCGGCAGGCCGGCCGGCACGGCGGCGGTCAGCGCGGAGACCGCGGTGCCGACACCGGACAGCGCGGCGGTGAGGTCGCCCTCGACGGGGCCGGAGGAGGCCGCCGCCATGATCACCTTGAGCGAGCGGAGCAGCCCGGCCGCGGTGGCGCTGCCGGTGTGCCCGGTGCGGTAGGCGGTGAGCAGGTCCTGGACGGCCGGGCAGGCCAGGTTGAGGTAGAGCCGGGCCTTGACCTCGCCGTCGGTGCGGGCGGTGAAGGCGCGGGCCAGCCGCAGTGCGGCGGAGGGGATCCGGGCGTCCGCCTGGTCGTCCTCGATCCGGGCCTTCAGCTCGGCCTCGCGGTCCGGGACCAGCACCAGCGGCAGGCCGGGCGGGTCGAAGCGGGCCGGGACGAGCTGTTCGCCCGGGTCGGCCAGGGCTCCGGCCAGCCAGGCCGACTCCTGCTCCGGCAGCGGGCGCTCCGGGTCGCGGAACAGCTCGCGGTTGCCCTGCTCGCTGCCCAGCTCGACCAGCCGGCAGCCACGCAGCTGGGCGTAGCGGCGCAGGAAGGGCAGGACGGCGTAGCGGTCGCCGCGGGCGATCGGCACCCGCATCGCCCGGTACAGCATCTCCTCGAAGCCACCGCCGCTGCCGAGCGCGACGTGCACCGCTCCTCCTCCGGCGGCGCGCAGGGCCCCGGCGGTGAGGTCGCCCTGCGAGGTGGGCACCGGGACGTCGTCGGCGAGCAGGGTGAACAGCCGCTCGTCGCAGAGCGCGGCGCCGAGCAGGTCCTGGCCGTGCCGGGTGAGGATGCGGCGCCAGGCGGCGGGCCGCAGCCGGGCCGTCTCGTACAGGCCGTCCACGATGGCGTCGGTGAGGGCCTTCTGCAGGGCGCGGTAGTGCTCGTCGCGCTGCAGGTCCTCGCGGCTGGCGGTGGGGGTGAGCCGGCTGGACTCGACCACGCCGCCGATGAAGCCGGCCCAGCCGGGCAGCAGGTCGCGGGCGTCCTCGGCGAGCAGCATGCCGCGCAGGTAGACGGCGAGGTCGCGGTTGTCGCTGCTGCCGTAGGTGCCGCCGTCCTGGACCCAGAGCAGGCCGATCGCGTCGGTGACGCCGTCGACCGGCCGGACGGGGAAGGCGGTGAGCGGTTCGAAGCGGCGGCCGAAGGCGGCGGCGAAGCGCATCCGGGCGGCGTGCTGGTCGCCCTCCACGTGCCGGCGCCAGGGCACTTCGACGGAGTTGACCGGCTGCTCGTCCTCGCCGACGTAGACCGGGATGGGCAGCAGGACGCAGTACCGGGCGAGGACGTCGCGCAGGACGGACTCGTCGGCGAGGTGGGCGTGTTCGGCCTTGAGCGCCAGCTCGACCACGGTGCCGGGGCGGGGCCGGGCGGGCACCGGGTCGACCCGGTACTGCTCGCCGCCGCGGCTGCGGTAGCGGTGGCCGAGCTGCGGCTCGCGGTGCGAGGTGGTGGTGACGGTGACCTCGTCGGAGATCGAGAAGGCGGAGAGGAAGCCCAGCCCGAAGGCGCCGATCAGCTCCTGGTTGCCGGTGAGTTCGCGCAGCATGCGGGTGTAGCCGGTGCCGACGGTGGCGAGGTAGGAGTGGATCTCGGGCTCGGTGAGGCCGGCTCCGGTGTCCTCGATGGCGACGGTCCGGCGGGCGGCGTCGGCGCGCACCCGGATCTGCGGGCGGTGGTCGCCGTCCGGGTCCTCCAGGAGCCGGCGGGTGTGCGAGTCGTGCGCGTTCTGGACCAGTTCGCGCAGCGCGACCAGCGGGGTGGAGTAGAGGTGGGTGGCGAGGACGTTCACCAGGCCGCCGAGATCGACCTCGGTCGTCCGAAGGTCCTCGGCGGGGGTGGGATCGGGCTGGACGGGCTGGACACCTTCAGACATGGGTCCTCAGTGTGCCAGTGCGACAATCCGTCGACCATTTCTTTCTTCCCGTGCCCTCAGGGCGGAATGACGATATGACGGAATACGGTCAATTCGGAATTGACCGGACCTCCACCATCGAAGGAACTGCCACCCATTCGGTGGAGTTCGTCCACACCGCTGGTGAATGCTGGACGGGCGACGTCAGGCAACGGCGCTGCGGAGCGGCCACTCCGGATCGCGCCACCATTCGCACTTCCAGTCAGGGAGACCAGCGTGTCCCGTATTCGCGCAGCCGCCGCCGTCACCGCCCTCGGGGCGTTCCTCCTCGTCGGTGTCGGTGCCGCCACCGCGCACGCCGACAACGGCGCCGGCGCGATCGACCACTCCAACGGCAGCGTCGTGAGCAACGTCGGCTCGGGCAACGTCATCGGCAACGTCCACGGCAACGTGGTCAACACCCAGCAGACGGCCACCGGTTCGGGTGCGAGCAACCAGAACAACGGCCTCGCCGTGACCGGCAACGGCGGGAACGTCGGCGCCCTGCAGGGCAACGGCAACTCCGACACCCAGGTGTACTACCCGCACGTCCTGTCCTAGGCCGTTACGTCTGCCAGGCCGTACGGCCGCGCCTGGTGGGGCCGGGCGCCCGCCCCGACGTCCTGTCGTCGGAGGCGGGCACCCGGCCCCACCGTTTCTCCGGCCGGCTTCCTCGGCCGGGTTCCTCAGGAGAGCCCCAGGACGGCCCGGCCGAGGCGCAGCAGGCACTCCCCCAGGTCCGGCCGGGCGCTGTGCGGACGGTTCCGCACCCCGTCGTTGACCAGCGCGAACAGCGCGTGCACCCGGATCCGGGCGGCCGCCGCGTCGCACTCCGGACGCACCTGCCGCAGCAGGCCGACCCAGGTGCGCAGGAAGTCCCGCCGGAAGTCCAGGGCGGCCCGGCGGTCGGGCGGGGCCAGCCGCTCCGTCTCACTGAGCATCGCGCCCAGGTAGTCGCCATTGCGCAGCGCGAAGCCGACGTACGCACCCAGGCCTGCCGCCAGCGCCGCCTCCGGGCCGTCGGCGGCCGCGATGGCACCGTCCACCTCGTGCCACAGGCGCTCGCGGCTGCGCACCAGCGAGGCGGCGAGCAGCTGCGCCTTGCTGTCGAAGTGCCGGTACACGCTCGGACCGGATATCCCGACGGCGGCGCCGAGTCGGTCGGTGCTGACGTTGTCGAAGCCGCGCTGGTGGAACAGCCGGACGGCCGCCGCCAGCAGTTCCTCCCGGCGTGCCTGCGGCCTGGCCTCCGGCGCGGCGGCGGGCGCGGGCGCGGGCGCGGTGACGGACGCGGGCGCGGACGCGGTGACGGGCGCGGGCGCGGGGGCAGGGGCCGGGTGGCCGGCGGCCGGACCGGAGAGCGGCACGGCGAGGACGGCCGCGACCAGCTCGCGCAGCAGCGCCTCGGCCCGGCGGGGCTGCGGCGCGGCCGACTGGTAGGACAGCCCGGCGCAGGCCGAGAGCGCCGACCAGCAGAGCAACTCGGCGTCTGCGGCGGTGAGTTCGTGGCGTTCGGCGCGCAGCGCGGTGGCCATCAGGGTGACGTCCGCACGCAGTTCGCGGCGCAGGGCCGCCCGTCGGGCCGGCGGCAGCAGCCGGGCGTCGCGCTGCACCAGGGTGCCGAGCGGGCGGTGCCCGACCGCGACGGCGGCCAGCGCGGCGCCGATCTCCCCGGTGGTGCGGGCCGTACGCAGTCCTTCGGCGAGCGCGTCCAGCCCCAACCGGACGACGTGGTCGAGCAGTTCGGGCTTGCCGCGGAAGTGCCGGTAGAGCGCCGGAGCGGTGATGCCGACCCCGGCGGCCACCTCGGACATCGACACCTGGTGGTAGCCGCTGCGGTGGAAGAGCTCGGCGGCGACCGCGAGGATCTGGGCACGCCGCCCGGGCGGCCGTCGGACCACCATCGCGCGCCTCCCCGCCGTCTTCCCGGGCCCGGCTCCCGGACACTCGCCGAACGCTCCCGGAAATCCCCGGGCACCCCCGGACGCCTCCGGGCACTCCCGGAAGGCTAGCAAGGATTCACTTACCGCCCCTTCCGACCTTGCTCCGCAAGCCTGCCGACGCTGGACAGCCGAAGCTACCCGGGATTAACTTGTCGGGCCACCACCTGGCCCGTTCCGCCCCGCCGACCGCTCCGGCCGGCACCGTCGAAGGGAGCGCCGCCGTGCGCCGCACCGTGTTCAACGAGGACCACGAGGCCTTCCGGGAGACCATCCGGGACTTCATCGCCAACGAGGTCGTCCCGGTCTACGAGAGCTGGGAGGCCGAAGGCCACCCGCCCCGCGACTTCTACCGGCAGCTCGGCGAACTCGGCATCTACGGCATCGAGGTGCCGGAGGAGTACGGCGGCGCGGGCGAGAGCGGTTTCAAGTACCAGGCGGTGGTCGCCGAGGAGACCGCCCGGGCCGGCGTGAGCTTCGGCTCCTCCGGCGTGCACACCGGGCTGGTGCTGCCGTACCTGCTGGAGTACGCGAACGAGGAGCAGAAGCAGCGCTGGCTGCCCGGCTTCGTGTCCGGCGACATCATGACCGCGATCGCGATGACCGAGCCGGGCGCCGGCTCCGACCTCGCCGGCATCACCACCACCGCGCGGCTCTCCGAGGACGGCACCCACTACGTCCTGAACGGCGCCAAGACCTTCATCACCGGCGGCGTCCTGGCCGACCTCGTCCTGGTGGTCTGCCGCACCGCGCCGTACGACCCGGAGAACCGCCGGGCCGGCCTGTCCATCCTCTGCGTGGACACCACCTCCGAGGGCTACACCGTCGGCCGCAAGCTGCAGAAGATCGGCCTGCGCACCTCGGACACGGCCGAGTTGGCGTTCAGCGACGTCAAGGTGCCGGTGGAGAACCTGCTCGGTGAGGAGGGGCGGGCGTTCGCCTACCTGACCCACAACCTGGTGCAGGAGCGGCTGGCCATCGCCGTCGGCGCCTACGCGGCGGCCGCGGCCGCGGTGCGGTTCGCGGTGCAGTACGTCAAGGAGCGCAAGGTGTTCGGCAAGGCGGTGGCCGAGTTCCAGAACACCAAGTTCACCCTGGCCGACTGCGAGTCCCAGGTGATGGCGCAGCAGTCGATGGTGGACCGCGCGCTGGAGCTGTACCAGAGCGGCGAGCTGACCGTCGCCGACGCGGCCGCGGCGAAGCTGTTCTGCACCGAGTCGGCGTCCGTCGTGATCGACAAGTGCCTCCAGCTGCACGGCGGTTACGGGTACATCCTGGAGTACCCGATCGCCCGGCTCTACACCGACAACCGGGTGTTCCGGATCTACGGCGGCACCAGCGAGGTCATGCGCAGCATCGTCGCCAAGTCGCTCGGGCTGTAGGGCGGCAGGGCTGTAGGGCGGCAGGGCTGCAGGGCTGCAGGGCTGCGGTCGAACCGGACTGCAGCCCCCCGGGCTCCCGCGCTTGGGCTCCTGGGCTCCCGCGCTCCCGGGGCTCAGTTGGGCGAGCTGTGCTGGGCGCGCCAGGCGTCCCAGCCGGCCGAGGAGGCCACCTTCGCGTCGTGCAGGGCTCGCTGGGCGAGCGCGGTCGGCGGGGTCTCCAGGTTGCGCACCCAGCTGCGGCCGGCCGTGAACAGCGCGGTGCACACCATCGCCGCGCCGGCCGCGCCGAGCAGCGAACCGACGCCGGTGAGCAGCACGCCGCCGGCCAGCAGCGAGCGGTTGACCTGAAGCCCGTTGAACATCTGGTTGGTCGCCATGCCTCCACGATGCAGGCAGTCGGCGGAGCCTGCACCTCGGGCCGCTCGATCGGCCCGGGCCGGGCCGCTCCGGGTGCGGGAGGCCGGGGCGTCCGCGACCCTGGGCACACGACCGCACACGACCGCACACGACCGCACACGACCGCACACGACCGCACACGACCCTGCGCGACGCGCACGACACGTACGACGCACACGACCCTGGGCCCCCGGAGCGAGGAGGCGGCGCGATGCCCGATCTCGAACAGCTCGCCGTGGACCAGGCCGCCCTCGCGGCCGAGAGCCCGCACGGGCGCAGCGCCCATCTGGTGCTGCACGACGGCGTCCTGCGGCAGACCGTGATCGCGCTGACCGCCGGGACCGCCCTGGACGAGCACAACCCGCCCGCCGCCGGGAGCGTCCAGGTGCTGCGCGGCCGGGTCTCGCTGACCATCGCCGGCCGGCAGCTGGAGCTGCCCGTCGGCCGCCTTGAGCCCGTCCCGCAGGAGCGGCACGGGCTGCTGGCGCACGTGGACTCGGTGGTGCTGCTGACCGCCGTCACGACCTGACGGCACCCGCCCGGAGAGCTCAGCCGCGGTTGAGCACGCTGTCGCTGACCAGCCGCAGCCCGCGCAGGAAGTCCATCCCGCTGGGCGCGAGTTCGGGTGCGGCCAGCCACTGGGCGGCGTAACCGGCCAGCAGGGTCTGGTAGAAGGCGCCGCGGACGAGCTCCTCCTCGGTGTCGGGCACCTCGGTCAGCCCCTGGAACAGCGCGGCGAGGCCGAGCCGGCCCTCCTTCTGCGCCCCCGCGAAGGCCTCCGCCAGTTCGGGAGCGTGCGCGGCCTGGGCGAGCGCCTCGAACTGGGCGGCCCAGAGCCCGCGGTGCTCGACGAAGACGTCCCGCAGGCCGTTCCAGACGGCCGCGAAGCGCACCTCCGGATCCTCCGACACCTGGGTGGCGCCGTACACGACCGCGCCCAGCGCCTCCCCCATCTCGCCGATCGCCTCGATCATCGCCGCGTTGAGCAGCGCGTCCTTCGAGCCGAAGTGGTAGCCGATCGCGGCCAGGCTGACACCGGAGGCGGTGGCGATGTCGCGGGCGGTGGTGCGCCCGTAGCCCTTCTCGTACAGGCAGCGCTTGGCGCCGGCCATCAGGTCTTCGCGGTTTCCCATGCCCCGATCCTACGGAAGTGCTGCACAGATGTCTTGCACGAATGTCTCGCACGGACGTCTTGCTCCAGCGTCTTGCACGCTCGATTTACACATACGTACTAGACAAGCGTCTGACACGCCCGTACCGTCTTCCCCATGACCGCAACCACCGGCCGCGCAGGCCGTCGCGAATGGATCGGCCTGGCCGTCCTCCTGCTCCCGACCCTCGTCCTCGCCATGGACATGGGTGTGCTCTTCTTCGCCGTCCCGTACATCTCCACCACGCTGGCGCCCAGCGGCACCCAGCAGCTGTGGATCATGGACATGTACTCGTTCCTGCTGGCCGGGCTGCTCATCACGATGGGCGCGCTGGGCGACCGGATCGGCCGCCGCCGGTTGCTGATGATCGGCGCCACCGGCTTCATCGGCGCCTCGCTGCTGGCCGCCTGGTCGCACGACGCGAACCAGCTGATCGCGGCCCGGGCCCTGCTCGGCACCGCCGGGGCCACCGTGATGCCCTCGACCCTCGCGCTGATCCGCACCATGTTCCACGACCCCAAGCAGCGGCAAGCCGCCCTCGGCGCCTGGGGCGGCGTCCTCACCGCCGGGGCCACCCTCGGCCCGGTCGCCGGCGGCCTCCTGCTCGACCGCTTCTGGTGGGGCTCGGCCTTCCTGCCCGCCGTCCCGGTGATGGCCCTGGTGCTGCTGACCGCGCCCGCCCTGCTCCCCGAGTACCGCTCCACCGCCCGCACCGGCCGCTTCGACCTGCTCGGCGCCGCGCTCTCACTGGCCGCGATCCTGCCGCTCGTCTACGGGATCAAGACCCTGGCCGTCGACGGCTGGAGCCCGCAGCCCGCCCTCGCCCTCCTCGCCGGCCTGCTGCTCGCCGCCGCCTTCGTGTGGCGTCAGCGCACCGCCGCCGCCCCGCTGCTCGACCTGAGCCTGTTCCGGATCCGCACCTTCAGCGGCGCGATCAGCGTCAACACCATCGCGATGTTCGCGATGATGGGCTTCTCCCTCTTCACCTCGCAGTACCTGCAGCTGGTCAAGGGCATGAGCCCGCTGACCGCCTCGCTCTGGTCGCTGGTGCCCAGCGTGGGCGTCGGCGCGGCCGTCGGGACCAGCTCGGCGCTGGCCGGCAAGGTCCGCCCGGCGGTGCTGATGGGCGGCGGGTTCCTGATCGGCGCGGCCGGCTTCGCGATGATGACCCAGGTCGGCCCGCACTCCCCGCTGGCGCTCATCCTCACCGCAGCGGGCGTGCTGGCCGCCGGGACCGTCGGCACCATGACGATGACCGCCGAGATGGTCGTCTCCGCCGCCCCCGTCGAGCAGGCCGGCGCCGCCTCCGCCACCTCGGAGACCGCCGTCGAGCTCGGCAGCTCGCTCGGCATCGCCCTGCTCGGCGCGGCCGGCGCCGCGGTCTACCGCCACCAGCTGGACGGTGCCCTCCCGGCCGGCCTCCAGGGCGAGGCCGCCCGGACGGCCCAGGACACGCTCGGCGGTGCGGTCACCGTCGCCGCCCACCTGCCCGGCCGGCTCGGCACCGACCTGCTGGAGACCGCCAGCACCGCCTTCACCGACGGCCTGCACGTCGCCGCCGTGGTCGGCATGGTCTTTGCCCTCGGCGCCGCGCTCCTGGCCTACCGCCTGATGCGCCACCTCCCGGCCGCCGCACCGGACGAGACCCGGGCCGAGAACGAGGCCGCGCCCGAGGCCGTCACCGTCTGACCCGCCCGGCCGCACCGGACCGGTCCACGCGAGTCATCGAGAGCCCCCGCCCACCCCGGGCGGGGGCTCTGTGCCGTGTTCAGGCCCGATCAGTGGTGGCGCGTGCGGATCATGGCAAGCACCTCCGCCGTGCCGACGGAGGCGCGATCGCCGGGGCCGTTCCGCCCTCGCTCCTCGGCCCGCCGTGCCAGGGTGGGCGGCATGACTGCCGATCATGCGCGGGTGCGGGGGAGTTACGACGCGGTGGCTGAGGAGTACCTGGGGCGGATCGGGGGTGAGCTGGCCTTCAAGGTGGTGGACCGGGCGCTGCTGGGCGTCGTCCTGGAGGAGGCGGCCGGCGGGGTGGTGGCGGACCTCGGGTGCGGGCCCGGGCACGTGGCGGGGTGGCTGGCCGGGCGCGGGGCCGAGGTGGTGGGGATCGACCTCTCCCCGCGGATGATCGAGCTGGCCCGGCGGGAGCAGCCGCGGGCCGCGTTCCGCACCGGCGACCTGCTGGCGCTGCCCGCCGCCGACGGGGAGTTCGCGGCCGCCGTCGCCCTGTACTCGGTGATCCACCTGGAGCCGGCCGAGCTGGCGCCCGCGTTCGCCGAGGTGCTGCGGGTGCTGCGGCCCGGCGGGGTGCTGCTGGTCTCCTTCCACCTGGGCACCGAGGTGCGGCGGATGGAGGAGTGGTGGGGGCACACCGTCGACGTGGACTTCCACTTCCTGCAGACCGAGGCCGTCGCCGCCCTGCTGGCCGGGGCCGGGTTCACCGTCGAGGTGCGGCTGGAACGGGAGGGCCTGCCCGAGGAGGCCCCCACCCGGCGCGGCTACCTGCTGGCGCGGCGCCCGGCGTGAGCGTCCGCCCGGTGTGAGCGGCCGCCCGGTGTGAGCGGCCGCGCTGCCGTCCACCCGGGGGTGGACGGCAGCGCATCCACCCCCGGGCGCATGCACCGGCGGGCCGCCCGGAGGACCGTGGAGACGTCCCTCCGACCGCCGGGAGCCGCCGCATGTCCCTGCCCACCCTCCTCTCCCTCCTCGGCGTCCTGTGCTGGGCCGCCTACGAGCTGCTGCTGCGCCGCCGCGAGGACGCCGCCGCCGGCAGCTGGCGCGCGGACCGCCGCGACCGCGGCTCGACCCGGCTGCTGCTCGGCTGCTACCTGGCCTCGGTGCTGGTCGTGGTGCTGGCCGACCGCGCCTCGATCGGCGAACTGCCCGACCGGGCACGCTGGTTCGGGGTCGCGCTGGTGGCCGCCGGGCTGGCGCTGCGGGCCTGGGGCATGCGCACCCTGGGCGCGTACTACACCCGGACCCTGCGCACCGTGGACGCCCAGCGCGTCGTCCGCAGCGGCCCGTACCGGCTGATCCGCCACCCCGGCTACGCCGGCAGCCTGCTGGTCTGGATCGGCTACGCGCTCGGCACCGGCAGCTGGGCGGCCGCCCTGGTGGTCGCGGCGCTGCTGCTCACCGCGTACGGCTGGCGGATCGCCGCCGAGGAGCGGCTGCTGCTGGACTCGCTGGGGAGCGAGTACGCGCAGTACCGCCTGGTGTCGAAGCGGCTGGTGCCGTTCGTCTACTGATCGGACCGGGGCGGGCCGCCGGTGGACCGCGCGGCTCGCCCGCCGACCGCCTGCCGCCCGACCTGGCCCGCCACCGCCTTCGGGCGTGCGCTCCACTCCGTGGCGGCACCTGGTTTTTGGCCAGCGTTTCCCGGCCGGTGTATCCGTTCGCCGTGAGGGCCAGGCATACTGGCCAGCACGGGCGCTAGCCCGCCATGACTCTAGACAAGAAGGGACCGGTGGCCAGGGATGCTGCGGAACGGTCTTGAGCCCTGGCACATCTTCGTGGTGCTGGCGGTCGTCATCCTGCTGTTCGGTTCGAAGAAGCTGCCCGAGATGGCGCGCGGCCTCGGCAAGTCGATGCGCATCCTGAAGGCCGAGACCAAGGCCATGCGCGAGGACGAGACCCCGGCGGACGCCGGCACCGCGCAGAGCACCGAGCGCCCGGCCGTCACGCCGACCAACGTGACCAAGGCCACCGAGACCACCGAGACCAAGCGGCCCGAGACCACCTGAGTTCTCCCCGTTCTTCGGAAAGCCCCTGGTGATCCCACCGGGGGCTTTCCGCTGTCCGCGCGCGGCGACGGCATCCCTCGGGAGGCGCAGATCGCTGCGCGCGGGGGGTCACCTTCAGCCCCAGGCACGTGGCGAAGGCCCCGGCGGCTCCGCTGCCACCGTCGGACTGCCCGCGCCATTCCCGCCCACCCCGCCCGCGCCGGACGACATGAGGCCTGGCGGCTCCACCGAGCTGCCGCCCCCGCCGCCACCACCGCCGCTACCGGGCTGGGCGCCGGTGGGGGGCCTGGCGGGCCGGGGGGCGGATCGGCGCGGTGCTCGGCGGGCGGCTCGGCGAGCCGGACTCGCCTGATCGGTCTACGCGGGCGCGCGTCCCGGGCGGTGTCGATGGAGGCTGGGCGGGATGTCCGAGAGCTCTCCCCCGCCGCCGCCCGCCGACCTGCGGGCCTGGGCCTGGCTGCTGGTCGCGTTCACGCTGCTGATGGTCGGGTACTTCACGCTGCCGCTGGAGTGGTTCGGGGACCGGCGTCCGCTGGTGAGCTGGTTGGGCTTCGCGGGGGCCCTGGCGGCGCTGAGCTGGCTGATGGTCGTCAAGATCGTCGGGGTGCTGCGGGGGACGGCCAAGCGGCCGGTGGCCTGGCTGGTGTTCCTGATCGCCCTGGCGATGAACATCTTCTCGGCGTCGTACTTCGTGCTGGGTTCGCACAAGGCGGAGTTCGCGGGGCTGGAGACCCGGCTGGACGCGCTGTACTTCACGGTCGTGACGATGGCGACGGTCGGGTACGGGGACATCACACCGTCGGGGCAGGCAGCACGGCTCGTGGTGATGCTGCAGATCGGGTACAACTTCGTGTTCCTGGCGGCGGCCGCCGGGACGGCTTCGCGGGCGGTCCGCAGCACTGTGGAGCAGAGGTTCCGGGGAAGGGACTGACCGGCACGGCGGGCCTGTGCACGCGACCCGCCGCGCGTACCGGGTCAGTCAGGCTTCCTCGTCGGGCGGCGGGGCCGCGCGGAGGGCGGTGACGACGCCCAGGGCGACGGTCGCCAGGGCGAGGGAGAGGAGGATGGCGAAGGCCGCCGCGATCAGGAACCTCACCAGGTCTCGCGCTCGGCGTCGAGGAGGAGGGTGAGGAGATTGAGGAGGGTGGACGCCGGGGCCGTGTTGAAGCGGACGAGGACGCGGCCGTCGAGGGTCCGGTCGGTGCCGGCGGAGGGCCAGATCAGACCGAACTTGCGGCCCCGCTCGTCGACTTCGGCGAGGAGGGTGCGGATGTGGGCGTCGGTGTAGTGCCTGATCCGGGGGTCGGTCGGCAGCATCGGGTGGCGGGGGACGGACATCAGGCGGCGTCCTTCTCGCACTCGAACCAGACGGACTTGCCGCGCTCCTGGGGGTCGACGCCCCAGCGGCGGGTCAGGCCGGCGACGAGCTGCAGGCCACGGCCGGACTCGGCGAGGAGGGAGAGCGGCCCCTGGTCGGGGAGGAGGGGGCTCTCGTCGGAGACGGAGACGCGGAGGACGGCGTTGAGGAAGAGGATCTGGACGATCGGCGCGGGCGTGCGGCCGTGCCGCCAGGCGTTCACCAGGAGCTCGCAGAGGGCGAGTTCGGCGTCGAAGGTGGCGGAGGGCGGCCACCCGGCGCGGATCATCGCGTCGCGGAGGGACTGGCGGGTGAGGGTGAGGGAGGGCGTGTTGAGGTGACGCATGGGAGATCTCCCGGGCGTGTGTGGTGGTGGTGGTGAACCGGCGGATACGTCGCCGTGAACCAGGCCAGGCACATGGGCATGGCTGCTCTGCGGTGCGACGGATAGGCGTTACTGACGATCCGTCGGATCGATGTGACATCGACCATAGCGCACACGGTCTTCAGATGAAGACCACTGTGAAAAGCTTCCCTCTAACGTGGGGCACACTGGTCCTACTGCCCGCAGAGAGGACGCCATGGCCCTTCGACCGAACCCGACCCTGCGCCAACGTCGATTGGGCACCGAGCTGCGAAGGATCCGGGAGCAGGCCGGCATCGGCGGCAGCGAGCTGGCACGCGAACTCGGCATCCACGCAACGCAGGTCACACAGATGGAGAGCGGCAGGAGCGGGATCAGCGTCGAGCGCCTGCGGACCATCGCCACCGTGTGCATGTGCACCAATCAGCCACTGATCGATGCGATGGCTGCCATAGCCACAGAGCGCGGAAAGGGCTGGTGGGAGGAGTACCGCAACACTCTGACTACCGACTTCCTTGAGGTCGCAGAGCTTGAGGGGCATGCAGAGAAAATCTCCTTCTGCAACACCGTCTACTTGCCAGGTCTGCTCCAGACCAGGTCCTACGCCTCTGCGATGTTCGCCCGACTCGTACCTCCCCTACCTCCACAGGAAATCGAGACCAGGACAGTCTTCCGCCTCAGGCGCCGGGAAGTCCTCGAAGCAACTCCCGCCCGTGCCTTCATCCACGAGGCTGCGCTCCGTATGCAGTTCGGCGGACCCGCGGTGCTCTTGGAACAACTCGCCGCACTGCTGAATGACTCGGAGCGACCGGGGCTCTCGATTCGCGTGGTGCCGTTCGCCGTTGACACCTTCCCGGGCGCCGGCGAGAACCTGACCTACGTCGAGGGACCGGCCCCGGAACTGGACACGGTCCAGATGGACATCTCCCCGGGCACACTGTTCTTCGACTCCCCGGCCAACCTGGCCAAGTACCGGACGATCTTCTCCAGCTTGGACGCCAGCGCCCTCTCCGAGGAACAATCGCGCGACTTCATCCGATCCATCATGAAGGAGATGTAACTCAGCTATGTCTAGCTCGGAGTGGCAGAAGTCCAGCTACAGCGCCTCGGGAAACGAGTGCGTCGAAATCCGAACCGTCGAGGGCCTGATCGAACTCCGCGAGTCCGACGAGGGCCACCTCATCCTCCGCACCGCCCCCACCGCCTTCGCCACCCTCCTCCACGCCCTCAAGGCCGGCGAGTTCGACCACCACGCCTAGCCGTACCGGCCCCTCGCGCGACAGAGCGTGAGGGGCCGAAGCACCCATCCCCCGGAGGCCAAGATGCCCAGCTCCACATGGCAGAAGTCCAGTTACTCGGGCTCAAGCAATGCATGCGTGGAGATCCGCATCACTGACGGGCTGATCGAACTCCGCGAGTCCGACGAGGGCCACCTCATCCTCCGCACCGCCCCCGCCACCTTCACCGCCCTCCTCCACGCCCTCAAGGCCGGCGAGTTCGACCACCACGCCTGATTGACCCACCACCGCACAGGAAGTCGGCCCGTCCGACTTCCTGTGCGGGTGGGCCGCGCGCAACGATCCTCGCCAAGGCTCGTTGACCAGGCCATGAAGAACGTCATCGTGCGACGACGGCTACGCGTCCCCGTCCTCGTCACCATCTCTGCCCTGACGCTGGGGGTTGTGGGCGGAACGGGCACCGCGCAGGCGAGCCCGGCGAATCGCTCCTGCCCGGCAGGCGAGATCTTCGCCACCAACAACACCGCGATCATCACCGACCCGGCCGACCCCCGGCTCAACACCCGCCTCACCCGCTTCGACCACGAGGTGCGCGGGATCATCCGCGCCAACGGCGCGCGGCCCGGCGCCTCGAAGCTGCTCGACGGCGTCTTCTGGTCCAGCGATCTCAAGCGCGCGACCTACGAACGCTCGCGCGAGTTCGATGTCAACAGGGTCAGCCGGGACGGCCTGCACCACATCGCCGGCGTGATTGCCAAGCAGTACCACCAGGAAGCAGTCCTGACCTTCCGCTGCCTCCCCCGCACCTCGCCGGAAGCCGACGCGGTCGAGATCCAGGCCCCGGGCGTCTCCGCGACCAAGCTCCACGACGCGCTGCTCGCCGACCCCGAAGCCCGGGACGAACTCGGCGGCGGCTCGGTCTCCCTCGACGGAAAGCTCACCCTGATCGCCCCGCTCGCCGACCTGCCCCTGGCCCAGAAGTTCACCCAGTCCCTCGGCGTCGACTGGAACACCGCCGACGTCCGCTACGGCGACGAAGAGTTCGTGAGCTGAACCAACCCCGCACCGCCCTTCGCCCCGCCGAGCCCTCGCTCGGCGGGGCGAACTGGCAAGACCCGCCGAAGCAGACCACTCGACCTTGATCTTTAGTCCGATACAGGAATTCCTCCCACCTCTCGTGGACAGCCGACGATCAGCTCCCTAGCGTCATCTCCAAGTAGCCCGACAGGGCTGCACTCCTAGGGGGTTGAGATGGACACCAGGTCGGGTCTCACACGTTTGACCAACACGGGCAACGGCAGCGGCTCGGGGGAGTGCAATCAGAACGACTGTCCCAACGTCTACCGCACCGAGCGGGGGACGTTCGTGATCCAGGGGGCCACATCCGGCGCCTTCACGCCGCCCCGCGGCGAAGGGCTGGTGGAGATCCCCGAGAGTGTGCTTCGGGAGGCTGTCCGTGCGCTTGGATGGTGAGGTCTGGCAGGCCAGGTTCCGTGACTTCGAGACGGAAGCGTGGCGACTGGAGACGCTGCCGGTCTACAACGTCTCGCAGGAGGAAGAGGAGCTGCGAGCGTTTCGCGCCGGCGAGCGGATCGACCCGCGCACGCACACCAACTCCTACACGGAAGACCTCCGACGAGTGCGGCGGGAGGGGAAGTCCAAGGGGCGCGTGCACATCGTCACGCGGCCGCTCTCCGAGTACCTTCGCTATGAGTTCATGTACTACCTGCCCCACGTGTGGGCCGGCGAGGACGTGAGAATCATGGACGTCACGGATCGGCCCAATCCCCTGGCTGGTGTGACCGACTACTGGATGTTCGACAAGAAGGAGGTAGTGCTGATGAACTACCTCCCTGATGGCACGCAGATCGACCGCACCGTGTTCGAGGGCGATATCAGCCACTTCATCGAATACCAGCGGATCGCCATCGCCGAATCGGTGCCTTTCGAGGAGTACGTGAAGGGCATTGACATTTGATCCGCAGTCGCTGGGTCAATCCAATTCAGACCTGGCGGCAGTACTTCAAGAGCTTCGCAAGCGAGCTGGACTCTCCGGAGTCCAGCTCGCTCGGCGTGTCAACATGTCACAGTCCAAGATCTCCAAGATCGAGACCGGCAAGGTCACCCCGTCGCTCGTCGACGTCGAACTGATTCTCCGAGTACTGCGGACACCCTCGGAGCTTGTGGCGCACGTGACCGCTCTCGCTCGCATCGCGAACACGGAGTGGCAGGACGCCAGGGCCCTGCGCCGGAAGGGGCTGGACAAGAAGCAGATCGAGCTGGCGAGTCTTGAACGCAACTCAACGACGTTCAGGTACTTCCTGCCGACCATGATCACCGGCCTGCTTGCGACACCTGACTACATCAGGGCCAGCCTCGCCCCGTTCCCCGGCGACCACACGAAGGCCATCGCCAAGAAGCTGGAGCGGCAGGCCGTTCTCTACGACTCCGCCAAGCGCTTCACCTTCATCCTGACTGAGCAGGCGTGCCTCTGGCCGCTTGTGCGGGAGCAGGCCATGGCCATGCAGTTAGACCGGCTGGCCTCCGTCTCACTCTTACCGAACGTTCGGCTTGGAGTCATCCCGATGGCCGGCCATATGCCATGGGCGCCATTGAACGTCTTCACGGTTTACGATGCCGCTCTGGCCACCGTGGAAGTCTCCACAGGAGCGCTGGTTTTTCGCGACCCACGCGATATCCAGGAATACCTGCACGAGTTTCGAACCTTTGAAGGGTATTCACTCTGGGGCGATGAAGCCCGCGCAAAGCTGGGCGCGTGGGCAAACCGCTTTCGGAGCATATCGCGCGATCTCTAGTCGATATCAGGAATACCATTGAGCGGCCGCTCGGAAATCCCCTAATCTTCCCCTGAACGAAGGCAGGTCCATGAAGAAGATCGTCGCGAAGCTCTGGCGGATCATCCGTGGTCCGATGCAGTGGCGCGTTCTGTGGCTGTGGCACTCGAAGTTCATGGTCGGCGTGACGGGCATCGTCCGCGACCAGGACGGGCGGGTGCTGCTGCTGAAGCACCGCATGTGGCCCGAGGGCCGCCAGTGGGGTCTGCCCACCGGCTATGCGAACGCGGGCGAGAGCTTCGAAGACACGATCGTGCGTGAGGTCCGGGAGGAGACCGGACTCACGGTCAAGGTGTGCGAGTTGGCGCACCTGAAGAGCGGCTACAAGCTTCGCGTCGAGGTCGCCTACGAGGCCCTGTACGTCAGCGGGCGGATCGAGGCGGCCTCGTTCGAAATCCTGGAGGCTCGATGGTTCTCACCGGACGATCTCCCCGAGGGAGTACAGGACTCGCACCGGCAGCTGATCGCTCGTCGGCGGCCCTGACCCTCGGTCACTCGCTCACCCCCTCCTGCCTGGGCCCGAACGAGCACCTGGCCGGCGACGTCAGCGAGCAGGCCGAGCTGGCCCATCTGCTGGCCGCACGGCGGGCAACGGCGGCGCTCGACCGGGCTCACCCGCACATCACGTTCCCCCTCCTGCACTGGGTGCTCGACACGTGGTCCGACGAGTCGGCCCGGGAGGTCTTCCGGCAAGGTGCTGGCCTCCTGGCGGACCGCTACCGGGAGTTGGGGCTGAGCCGGCTGCTGCCGATCGACCGGGTGTGGGTCGGGGTGCGGTCGACCCGGC
The DNA here is from genome assembly GCF_003635085.1 of Streptomyces sp. 1114.5. NCBI lineage: Bacteria > Bacillati > Actinomycetota > Actinomycetes > Kitasatosporales > Streptomycetaceae > Streptomyces > Streptomyces sp. 1114.5. Next base: position 1,721,309 of record NZ_RBXE01000001.1, on the reverse strand, counting down.
CCGACTCCTTCGGTGGCTTCCACCACCCGAACCAGGGCTACCGGCACGTGCAACTGGCGTCGGTGATCACCCGCTACGGGCGGTTGGACGACCCCCGCTTGGCATCACCGGAACTGGTGGCGCTCGATCTGCTGCGGTCCTACGCCCACGACTGCCTGCACTGGGGCTCGTTCCGGGAGTACCGGCTGATGACAGGCGAGCCGATCCGCAGCCGCTACGGGATCAACTGGCGTGACCCGCACGGCCGGTCGTACTCGGCACCGGACAGGGCCGATGCCGTTTCGACCCGGAACCTCGGCATCGTGATGGAGGGAGCCACCGATCGGGAGGCCCGGATGATCGCCACTGCGGTAGCCGACCGTCTCGGGCTTGCCGAGCACATCGCACCGCCCGATCGTCTGGCCTTTCGCGACACCACGGGCCGCCTGGAGCCGGGCGACTTCGACCACGCGGAGCCTGGCATCGCCTCCCGTTTCCACCTGGCGATGGCCGGATACGAGCACGGCGTCGGAGCGCGGTACGCGCGCTTCCTCACCGAGTTCGGCGGGGCCGACTCGCATGCGCTGCACGAGCTCATCCTCGCCGCGATGATCTGCGGCGACCTGCGCCCCCTGACGACCTGGCTCGACCAGCGCCACGGACCCGAAACCTTCCGCCGCACCTTCCGCTCACCCGCCTACGCTGGGCCTGATCCGTTCGCGTAGGGCCACCTTCGCGCGGTTCCCTGCATAGGAAGTCGGCCGGGCCGACTTCCTGCTCCCGCATCGATGCGGGAGCGCTCGGGGGAACGACGGCAAACCGGGCGCGCCGTGCCCCTGCGGTTCGGCCGAGCGGCGTCAGGCGTCGATCGGGCGCAGCAGCGCGTAGTACGCGAACGGCGGACCGTACAGCCGGGCGACCCGCAGCCCGGCTCCCTCCGCCAGGCCGATCAGCGCGGACGGCCGGATCTGGTGCCGGTCGAAGAACTCGCCGACCACCAGCCGTCCGAACGGCTTCAGCACCCGGCGCAGCTCGGCCAGCGTACGTGCCGGATCCGGGATCTCGCCCAGCGCCGTCACCAGGTAGGCCGCGTCGAACGAGGCATCTGCAAAAGGAAGTTCATGTGCGTCAACGCAGTTCGGCACGATGTTGTCGACGCCCTGCTCCTTGGCTCGGCGGCCCACGTGGTCGAGCATCTCCTGCTGGATGTCCACGATGTCCAGCCGGCCGTTCGGGCCCAGCTGCGGTGCGACGTGCAGCGACTGCAGGCCGGTTCCGGGGCCGATCTCCAGGATCCTCTGGCCCTCCCGGGCCTGCAGCACGTGGTCCAGACGCTTCAGAGTCAGGAACGGCAGCGGCAGGTCGAGCAGCCAGCGCTGAGAGTACGGGTACGGCGCGGAGTCGGTGAACCACCAGGTGGCGACGGCGGCAGCAGCGCCCGCGCCGATCAATGCCCGCGAATTCCTCATAATTCCTCCCTAAAAGTTCGATTGGGCCATCGATGCGTTTCTGATTACTCATCAGTTGTGTTTGCATGCAATCTGCTGGCGGCAGGCCGGGACTTCCCGGAACGGACCGGACCAGACCGGACCGGACCGCACCGCAAGCGCCGATCACGTCGCGAGCTCTTCCGCTCAGCGGGCCGGCCGAGGGAAGGTCCGGGTCGCGAGAACCGCGCAGGCCACCGCCAGCGGCAGCTCGGCGAAGACCGCCATCAGCACCGCCAGCTTGAAGTCCGAACCCGGGGCAGCCGTCATGGTGTCGAACCAGGCGTCGACCAGCAGCAGGGCCGAGGTCGCGGCGGAGGTCAGGCAGGACCGGCTGTCGCCGCGCCTGAGGAGCAGTCCGGTGGAGAGCAGGCCGAGCGCCTCGGAGCTGTCCAGACCCGTCCACGTCCAGGCCCAGTGCGAGGCCTGAGCGGTGGCCGGTAGCTCGGTGTGCAGGAGGACCAGCCAGGGAATCATCGCCAGCCCGAGCACGGTGAGGACCGTGGCCGCCCGACGACGCAGCAGGGGGAACGTCGAAGCGGCCGCGGCCTTCGGAAGGATCCGCGGGGCACCGGAGTCCGAACCGGCGTCCACGCGGACGAGACGGTGCGAATGAACGCCGGTCAGCTGAGTGCTCGCCATGACACCTGACTCCCTCCCGTGCCCGCCCCGCGGGCACGACATCAGCATGTCGTTCACGCGCACCCGAGGCAGTAGCGCTCCTATCCGACTTGATGGTGGTGCTACTTACACCTTCCGGGCCGGCGGGAGCAGCCGGTCAGGCCCGGGACGCTCCGAGGAACCGCAGGACGGCCAGGACGCGGCGGTGGTCCGCGTCGACCACGGGTAGGTCGAACTTGGCGAAGATGTTGTTGATGTGCTTGGCCACGGCGCTCTCGCTGACCACCAGCGCCTGCGCGATGCCGGCATTGGAGCGCCCCTCGGCCATCAGGCCGAGCACCTCCCGTTCGCGGGGGGTCAGCCGCGCGAGCGGGTCGCTGTCGCGGCGCAGCAGCAGCTGGGCGACGACCTGCGGGTCCAGGGCCGTGCCCCCGTCCGCCACCCGCCGCACCGCCGCCACGAAATCGGCGACGTCCGCCACCCGCTGCTTGAGCAGGTAGCCCACACCGCTGGTGTTCGCGGCCAGCAGGTCAGCCGCGTAACGCTCCTCCACGTACTGCGACAGCAGCACCACCGCCGTCCCCGGCCAGCGCCGGCGGATCTCCATCGCCGCCCGCACCCCCTCGTCGGTGAAGCCGGGCGGCATCCGGACGTCGATCAGGGCGAGTTCGGGCCGGTGCTCCGCCACCGCCGCCAACAGCCCTTCCGCATCGTCGGCTTCCGCGGCGACCTGGAACCCGCCCATCTCCAGCACCTTGATCAGGCCGACCCGCAACAGCACCGAGTCCTCGGCGATCACCGCGCGCACGGCAGCTCCGCGGTAATGGTGGTGGGTCCCCCAACGGGGCTGTTGACGTGGAAGGCCCCGTCGAGGGAGCCGACCCGCTTGGCCAGCCCGGCCAGCCCCGTGCCGGCGGCGGCGTCGGCGCCGCCCAGCCCGTCGTCGGTGACGCGCACTCGCAGCACCTCGCCGACCCGACGGACGATGACCTCCGCACGCATCGCGTTGGCGTGTTTCGTCGCATTGGTCAGCGCCTCCGAGACCACGAAGTACGCGACCGACTCCACGCTGGGCGCCACCCGTTCCTCCAGATCGACCCGCAGCCGCACCGGCAGGGGCGTGCGGGCAGCCAGCCCGGACAACGCCGCGTCCAGACCTCGGTCTTCGAGCACCGCCGGGTGCAGCCCTCGCACCAGGTCATTGAGTTCGGTGATCGCCTCCTTCGCCTCCAGGTGCGCTCTCGCGATCACCTCGCGGGCGCCCGGCAGGTCCGGGCGGGTGGCGACGGCCAGACCCAGGTTGACCGCGAGGGACACCAACCGCTGCTGGGTGCCGTCGTGCAGGTCGCGCTCGATCCGGCGGCGCTCCGCGTCGACGGCCTCGATCAAGTCGGTCCGGCTCACGGCCAGCTGATCGACCCGCTCCTGGAGCCGCTGCGCCCGGCTGGGCCCGAGCAGGCCCAATGCCAGCCGTGCCTCGGCGCGGGCTACTGCCCGCGCGGCCCAGGGCAGGGCGCACAGGAGGAGGAGTCCAGCTGCTGTGTAGGCCGGCAGCTGCGTCAGGTAGCCGAACCAGTCCTGGCGGATTCCGGTCGGCAGCGCCCACGCCCAGGCGCAGGCGATGACGCCCGCCAGACCCGCCGCTGCCACCGCGAGCACCAGCAGCTCCAGCAGCGCGAGCAGCGGGCCCAGCAGGAGGTGGTAACCGATCTTGCGCCAAGGCCGCGTCGCCGCGAGCCACCGGGCGGTCGCGGCCCACGTCCACTGTTCCGGCGCGGTGGGGGTGAGTCGCGGGACGTCCACACCGATGAGCACCCGGCAGCGAGCCCGCTGAACGGCCGTCAGCATCGGCGTGACGAGCAGGACCAGGGCGGCCGAGACGGAAACCGTAAGGAGCCAGTCCCCCGTCCTGGCGGTGGTCGCCGCCGCCCAGGCCCACACGGGCACCAGCGCCAGGTGCGGCAGCACACCAGCGGCAAGAAAGCCGGTGTCCCGCTGCGCCCGGAGCACCGTGCGTCTCAGTCCAGCTGGAATCGTCATGGCACGACGCTAGGGCACCTCAGAAGGACGGTGCCATGAAACCTGCACCCGATCGCATGGTGAACCTGGTACCAGCTGGAGATCTTCCCTGCGCAGGAAGTCGGCCGGGCCGACTTCCTGCGCTGTCGGCTGTCAGCCGTGGCTGGTGTCGATGACGCAGAAGCGGTTGCCGTCGGGGTCGGCGAGGACGACGAAGTCGGGGTCCTCGGGGTAGAGGTCCCAGTCCACCCGCTCGGCGCCGAGGGCGAGCAGGCGCTCGACCTCGGCGGCCTGGTCGGCGGCGTCGCCGGCGTAGAGGTCGAGGTGGACGCGGGGGCGCTCCTGGACGGGGGACTCGCTGAGGCCGAGGGCGATTTGGACGCCGCCGGCCGGGCCGTCGGCGGGGACGAGGACCGTCCAGTCGTCCTCGACCAGGCCGCCGCGCGGGACGTAGTCGAGGGCGGCCGTCCAGAAGGCGACGGCGCGGGACATGTCGGAGACACCGAGGACGAGGGAGCCGATCGTGAGCATGCCGCCATTGTGGCGGAGGCACGGTGTCCGGATGGTGGAACACGAGCGGGCCCCGGGGGCTGTCACCTTCCGACCTGACCGGAACAGGCCAAGCCGTACGTATGCGCAGGTCATCGGGGGTCGACCGGCTCCCCCGTCGGCTGGCCCGAAGGTGCCACGCGTTTCGTGCCACCCGGGAATCACTGCGTTCCTTCCGACGTGCGTGCGAATCTTGTCGCCGCTGAGGCCGCGGACGAGTGCGGCCCGAATCCCCCCACGTCGATGCGAAGGACTTCCCCATGCCCACGTCCGTGCCCGTGAACCCCGCCTCCTCCGCCGCCCCGGTGGGCGACGGCTTCTCCTGGGGCTGACCGGCCACCGGCCCCCCACGCCCCGGGACTTCCGGTTCACCTCGTCGGCGTCCTGCTGACCGCCACGGCACGCGTGTCGGCGGACGCCTGGCCGACCGTCGGGGCCGCCCTCTCGGCCCTCGACAGCGTGACGTCCGCCCGCGACGGCGTCGAGCACGCCCACGTCCACATCACCGACCGGGGCATCCGCCTGACGCTCTACCTGGCCGACTGCGACCGGGTCGACGCCGTCGGCCGCGCCGTCGCCATCGCCCACCGGGTCGTCGATGCCCCGCTGGCGCTCTGCGGCTTCGCCGTCGCGGACTTCAAGGTGCTCGACCGGCCCTCCGCCGGCCCGCGGCCCATCGCTCCCTGACAGTCACCGCCACGCCCAACGGCCCTCTCCCCCACCGCCGTTGCCTTCCTCCGGGGCCGCTTCCTCCTGCCGTCGCCCGCCTGACCTTGGAGACTCATGCGCATCACATCCGTCGGCCACGCCGGCCTGCTCGTGGAGACCGGTGCCGGGCGCATCCTGTGCGACCCGTGGTTCAACCCGGCCTTCTTCGCCTCGTGGTTCCCGTTCCCCGACAACGAGGCGATGGACACCGCCCAGCTGCACACCGCCGAGTACCTGTACGTCTCCCACCTGCACCACGACCACTTCGACGCCGAGTGGCTGCGCACCCGGATGTCCAAGGACACCGTCGTGCTGCTCCCCGACTACCCGGTCCGCGACCTGCGCACGGCCATGGAGGACCTGGGGTTCCGCCACTTCGTCCAGACCCGCGACCTCGAACCGACCGAACTCCACAGCGGCGTCCGGGTCATGGTCAACGCGCTCACCTCGCCGACCGACGGCCCGATCGGCGACTCCGCGCTGCTCGTCGACGACAACGGGACGCGCATCCTCAACCAGAACGACGCCCGCCCGGTGGACGAGCCCCGGATCCGCGAATTCGGCCCGCTCGCCGGGCACTTCCTCCAGTACTCGGGCGCGATCTGGTACCCGATGGTCTACGACTTCCCCGCCCGGATGAAGCAGACCGTCGGCCGCCGCAAGCGCCGCAACGGCATGACCCGCGCGCTCAACTACATCGAGCAGTACGGTGCCGAGCACGTCTTCCCGTTCGCCGGGCCGCCCTGCTTCCTGGACGAGGAGCTGTTCCACCTCAACGACCTGGACGGGGACGCCTCCAACATCTTCCCCGACCAGTGGGTCTTCCTGGACTTCCTGCGCGAGCACGGCGTGACCAACACCCACCTGCTGCTGCCCGGCACGGTGGCCGATCTCGGGCCGGACCGCAGCTGCCGGATCGAACAGGTCGAGGAGCGGGAGGTCGCCCGGATCCGGGACGACCGGACCGGCTACCTGCGCGCGTACCAGGCCCGCCGCGCCGACCGGATCCGCGCCGAGAAGGCGGCCTGGCCGACCACCCGCACCGACCTGCTGGCCGCCCTCCAGGAGTGGGTGGAGCCGCTGTTGCAGCACGCCGACCGCACCTGCGCGGGCATCAACGGGCGGGTCCTGGTCGAGGTGATGGACGCCCCGGACAGGACGTCGGACGGTACGGACGCCCCCGCCCCCGCCCCCGCCGAGCAGATCCTCTTCGACTTCCTGGACCGCCGGGTACGCCGCTGGGCGGGCGAGGAGTGCCGCTACCGCTTCACCCTGCCCCGGCCGCTGGTGGAGCGGCTGGTCGCCGCGCGCTGCCCCGACTGGGCCAACGAGCTGTTCCTCTCCTGCCGCTTCAAGGCCGCCCGCAAGGGCCCCTTCAACGAGTTCGTGACCACCTTCTTCGCCTCTCTCTCGACCGAGCGGATGTCCTACGTCGAGGGCTACTACGCGGAGTCGGAGCAGACCGAGGAGCGGGCCGGGGCCGGCGACTACGTCGTCCAGCGGCTCTGCCCGCACCTCAAGGCGGACCTGGTCCGGTTCGGATCCCACCGGGACGGCGTCCTCACCTGCCGGCTGCACGACTGGGAGTTCGACATGTCCACCGGGCGCTGCCTGACCAGTGACGACCGGAAGATCATCAGTGCGGCGCGGGTGGGCCCGGCCGGCAGTGACCCGGACCTGCCCGAGATCCCCGCCGCGGAGATCCCCGAAGCCGAGATCCCCGCCGCGGAGATCCCCGAAGCCGAGATCCCCGCCGCCGAGATCCCCGCAGCCTGAGCCCGAACAGGACCGTTCATGAGTGTTCCAACCAGCCCTCCCGCCGACCTTCCCGCCGCCCTTCCCCTGGTGTCCGTGGTCATCCCGCTCTACAACGACGCCCGCACCCTGCCCGCCTGCCTGGAGGCGGTGGCCGCCCAGACCTACCCCAACGTCGAGATCGTCGTGGTCGACGACGCCAGCACCGACGACTCCGCCCGGATCGCCGAACGGTACCCGTGCCGGCTGATCCGCCAGGAGACGAACTCCGGCCCGGCCGAGACCCGCAACCGCGGTGCCCGGGAGGCCCGCGGCGAGATCGTCTTCTTCCTGGACGCCGACGTCGGCCTGTCGCCGACCTCGGTCGCCTCCGCGGTCGAGCAGCTGGCCGCCGATCCGCAGGTCGGGTCGGTCTGCGGCATCACGGACAAGCACCCGCTGCTGCCCACCACCAGGGTCGGCGACTACCGGATCCTCCAGTCGTACTACTGGCGGATCAGCTCCGAGGGCACCGTCACCCCCTGGTTCTCCGCCCTGGCGGCGATCCGCCGGGCGCTGTTCCTGGAGTCCGGCGGGCTGAACCCGGCCCTGCGCCAGACCGAGGAGATCGACTTCGGCGTGCGGCTGTCCGCCACCCACCGGATCGAGCTCAGCTCGCAGGTCGTCGGCCGGCACAACGACGAGGAGCAACTGTCCGGCCTGGTCCGCAAGTTGTTCCGCCGGGCCCGGCTGCGCGTGCCGCTCTACGTGGACCACCGGGGCTTCATGCGCGGCTTCGAGACCCGCTCCCGCGCCGTCGCCGCGCTCGCCGCGGCCGGCGCGGTGGCCTCGCTGCCGCTGGCCCTGCTCTCCCCCCGCGCCCTCCCGGCCACCGCCGCCCTGGCGGCCGGCGCGGTGCTCGCCGACCGCGGCTTCCACGCCTTCCTGGTCCGCGAACGCGGCGTCGGGACGGCCGTCGCGTACACCGCCCTGCACTTCGCGGCCGGCGCCGCAGTGACCGCGGGCGCGGCGGTCGGGGCCGGGCAGTGGCTGCTCAGCCCGGAGTTCCGGTCGCTCTACCGGCGGCAGGCAGCAGCAGCCGCCTCCACCGACGCGGCAACCACCGACGCACCGGCGGGCCGGCCGTGACCACCAACCCCCAGGGCACCGGCACCCGCCCCCAGCAGCTCCTGCTCACCGGCGCCGCCGGCTTCCTCGGCAGCGCCCTGGTCCGCCGCCTCGGCAGCTCGCCCGACCACCGGATCATCGCCCTCGACCGCCGCCCGCTGCCCCCCGAACTCGCCGCCCTGCCCTCCGTGGAGACCGTGCTCGGGGACGTCCGGGACCGCACGCTGGTCGGCCGGCTGACCGCCGGGGCGGACGTGGTCGTGCACGGCGCCGCCGCGCTGCCGAGCCACCCGGCGGCGGAGATCCGCTCGGTGGACGTCGACGGCACCCGCACCGTCCTGGAGGCCGCCCGGAAGGCCGGCACCGACCGGGTCCTGCACATCTCCTCCACCGCGGTGTACGGGCTGCCGGAGCGGACCCCGACCCCGGAGTCCCACCCGCTCGTCCCGGTCGACCCGTACAACGCGGCGAAGATCGAGGCCGAACGGCTCTGCGCCGAGCACCGCCGCCGGGGGATGTGCGTCCCCGTGCTGCGGCCGAAGACCTTCATCGGCCCGGGCCGGCTGGGCGTGTTCGCGATGCTCTTCGACTGGGCGCTCGACGGCCGGGGCTTCCCCGTCCTCGGCGGCGGCCACACGCTCAACCAGATGCTGGACGTCGAGGACCTGTGCGACCTGGTGACGGCGATGCTGACCATGCCGGGCGAGCGGATCAACCGGGAGTTCAACGTCGGCGCGGCCGAGTACGGCTCGTTCCGCGAGGACTGCCAGGTCGTCCTGGACCTCGCCGGGCACGGCAAGCGGGTCGTGCCGCTGCCGCTCGGCCCCGCCAAGGCCGCTCTGCGCACCCTGGCGGCGCTGCGGCTCTCCCCGGTGTACGGACGGCTCGTCCAGAAGCTCACCCGGGACTCCTGCGTCGACATCACCGCGGCCCGCGAGGTGCTCGGGTTCCACCCGCGCCACTCCAACGCCACCGCCATCGAGCGCAGCTTCACCTGGTACCGCGCGAACCGGTCCGCCGTGGGCGGCACCACCGGCCGGACGCACTCCGACCGCTGGCGCGAGGGTGCCCTGCGCACGGTCAAGGTCCTCTTCTGACCGTGCACGCCCGGCTGCCGACGGCTTCTGACGATCGTTCACGGCTGCCGACGGCTTCTGACCGCGAAGGTCCCACTGCGAAGGGAACGGAAGTGAGTACTGCGAGCGAGTACCGGGAGGGCGTCGCCGACCCGCCGGTCCATCCTCCCGACGGGTCCACCGGCCCGCCGCCGACCGAACTCCCGACCGGGCTCCCGCCCGAGCTCCCGGAGGAACCCGAGGCCGCGCGCGGCTCGCTGGTGCGCGGGCTGGTCCGGCTCGTCCGGCCGCACCAGTGGTCGAAGAACGCGGTCGTCCTGGTGCTGCCCCTGCTGGAGTCCGGGACGGCGCCGTGGCGGGCGATCGGCAGCGCGCTGCCCGTCCTCGTGCTCTTCGTGCTGGCCTCCTCGGCCACCTACGTCGTCAACGACCTCGCCGACCGGGAACGGGACCGCCGCCACCCGGTCAAACGCCACCGCCCGATCGCCTCCGGGGCCGTCCCCGTCCCGGCCGCGATCGTGCTCGGCGCCGCCCTCTACCTCGCCCTGCTGGCGGGCTCGGCGCTCGTCGGGGGCGCGGCGATCCCGGTGCTCGCCTACGCGGTGACCAACATCTGCTACAGCTTCGTCCTCAAGCACGTCTCGGTGGTCGACGTCTTCGTCATCGCCGCCGGCTTCGTGCTGCGGGTCTGCGCCGGCGCCATGGCGGCCTCGGTCACGACCTCCTCGTGGTTCCTGCTCTGCGTCTTCTCGGTCTGCATCCTGCTGGGCTTCGGCAAGCGCCGGCACGAGCTGACCTCGGTCCAGAACGGGCCCTCGGAGCTGCACCGGCCGGCCCTGCGCGCCTACTCGGTGCCGTTCCTCAACAGCATGGTCACCTTCGCGGCATCGGTGACGGTGCTCGCCTACGTGTCCTTCCTGCAGAGCGACGCCGCGGCCGGCAGCATGCGCCAGCTGCGCATCCTGCTCTCCACCCCGCTGGCGGTCTTCGCCATCGCCCGCTACCTGCAGATCCTGCTGGTCAGCGAGGAGGGCGGCGAGCCGACCAGGACCCTCTTCACGGACCGGACGATGCTCGCGGTGGGCGGGCTCTGGCTGACCGGCTTCGCCGTCCTGCTGGCGGTGCAGTCGTGGTGACCCTCCGCCGGTTTCCGCAGCCGAAGCGCTCCTGGTTCCTCGCCGACCGGGCCGCCACCTGGCCGGTCCGGCTGCTGGCCGGGGCCGGCGCCCTCTGGCTGCTGTTCTGCCTGCTCCAGGAGGCGCTGGCCGGGCGGGTCTGGTTCTGGGTGGTGCCGGGAGCCGCGCCGCCGCCGGTGCTGCTCGGCGTCCCGGTGCTGCTGCTGGCGGCGGCCCTCGCCGTCCGGCTGCGCCGCAGCCGCAGCCGGGTCCGCTGGCCGGCGCTGATGGGCGTGCTCTCGCTCGCCGTCGGGCTGGACCAGTCCGGGCTGACCCTGGCCGCGGCGACGGCCGACCGCACGGTGCCGCCCGGCGCGATCCACGTCGTCGCGCAGAACACCGAGTACTGGGGTTCCGACGTGGACCCGGACCGCTTCTACGCCTACCTCAAGGCGCAGCACGCCGACGTCTACCTGCTCCAGGAGTACCTGCACTGGGACGAGTCGGCCGGCGCGGACGGCGCCCGGGAGGTGGCCGACACCGCCCGGCTGAAGCGGGAGTTCCCGGGCTACCAGGTCGTCACCCGGGGCGAGTTGGTGACCCTCTCCCGGTTCCCGGTGGTGGCGCAGCCGCCGGTCGGCCCGGACCGTGCGCTGCGGGCGGCCGGGGACGAGGACTGGGCGCACGTCTTCGCCGGGGCCAAGGTGCTGCGCACCGACCTCGCGGTGGGCGGCTCGGTGGTCTCCTTCTACAACGTCCACATGCTGGTGCCGGTCGCGTACGGGATGCCCCTGCAGGACTTCCCGGCGGACGTGCACCGCCGGCAGCGGGACCGCCGGGCGCAGTTCGACGGCCTGACCGAGGACGTCCGGGCCAACGCCAACCCGCTGTTCATCGCCGGGGACTTCAACACCAACGCCGGCATGGGCGACCTCAACGGGCTGCGCGGCCTCACCCAGGACGCGGCGGACGCGGGCGACACGGTCCTGCCGATGTCCTGGGACGCCGGCAGCCGGCACGACTGGTGGCGCTTCGACTGGGCGTTCACCGCGCACGGCGCCCGGACCCACCGCTACGCGCTGAGCAGCCCCGAGGGAACATCCGACCATCTCCGCCAGGACGCCTGGATCTCCGGGCCCGCTTCGGGAGGCACGCATGGCTGACACAGACGGGACCGACGCACGACCCACGGTGTCGGTGATCATCCCCAACTACAACTACGAGAAGACGATCGCCGCGGTCGTCGAGTCCGTCCTGGCCCAGACCCACCCCGTGCACGAGGTGGTCGTGGTCGACGACGGCAGCTCGGACCGCTCCCCGGAGATCGTCCGGGGGTACCCGGACGTCCGGCTCGTCACCCAGGCCAACGGCGGGGTGTCCGTGGCCCGCAACCGGGGCGCGAAGGAGACCACCGGGGAGATCCTGTTCTTCCTGGACTCCGACATCGCGCTGGAGCCGGACGCGATCGCCAACGCCGTGGCGCTGCTCCGGGAGCAGCCCGACCTCGGCTGCGTGCACGGGGTGGTCGGCAAGCGGGCGCTGTTCGACGACGGGCCGGTGGAGCGCTACCGCGTCCTGCACGAGCACTGGTGGCGCCGGCGCGCCACCGGCCGGGTCAGCACCGTCTTCTTCGCCATGTGCGCGATCCGGCGCGAGGTCTGGGAGGAGGTCGGGCCGCTGGACGAGACGCTGCGCGAGGCGGAGGACGTGGAGTACAGCGAGCGGCTGGCGGAGAGGTACCCGATCCTGCTGACCGAGACCGTCGCCGGCCGGCACGACGACGAGCACCGGCTGGGCGCGATGCTCACCGAGCAGTACCGGCGCTCGCAGCTGCTGGTGGCCTTCGCGGCCGCCCACCGCTTCCGTCCGGGAGCGCTCAAGGCGAACCGGATGCCGGGCGTCCTGGCCACCGCCGTCACCTGGGGCTCGCTGCCACTGCTGCTGCTCTCGCGCAAGGCGGCCGTCGGCCCGGCGCTGGGCCTGGCCTGGTTCGCGGTGGCGGACCCGGGGCTGGCCCGGTTCGTGATCAGGGACCGGGGGCTGCGGTACTACCCGGCGTTCGTCGGCTACCACTTCCTGCTGCACAGCGCGCTGGTGGCGGGGGTCGCGCGGGGAGCGGTGCGGGCGCTCACCGACCGGAACTTCCGGCGACCGCGGCACGGGGCGTCATGACGGCTGCACCGGGGGCGGACGGTACGGAGGTGCCACCGGGTGTGCCCCAGGCGGCCCCACCGCGGCCCGCCCGGCCCGCCCGGCGTCGCCTGCTGACCGCCGTGCTCCTGCTGGCCGGCCTCGCGGGCCTGTTCGCGGTGGCCCGCAACGACGCCTGGAGCCTGCTGGCGACCATGGCCGACGGCCGCTCGCTGGCGCTGCTGGCGGTGGCCGTACTGGCGAACGTCGGCGGGCTGCTGCTCGGCCTGCTGTCCTGGCGGGCCGTCCTGGACGATCTCGGGCCGCCCGTCGGGCTGTTCGGCAGCGCCCGGATCTTCTTCTGCGGGCTGCTCGGCAAGTTCCTGCCGACCCCGGTCTTCGGGCTGCTCGCGCACATCCAGCTGGGCGCCGAGTACGGGGCCACGGCCGGGCGGATGGTCACCACCTACGTGGTCAGCCTGGGGATCACCCTGCTGACCGCCTGCCTGGCGGCGCTCGGCATCGCGCCCGCCGTGCTCGGCGGCAACACCTGGTGGCTCGCCCTGCCGGTGCTGGTGCTGCTCTGCTTCGTGGTCCGCCCCGGGCTGATCGGTGCGTCGGTGGAGTACGGTGCGCGGCTGTTCCGCCGCCCGCCGCCGACGGCCCGGGTCTCGGCCCGGGCGGTGCGGGTCTCGCTGGTCCTGGCGCTGCTGTCCTGGTTCTCGGCCGGGCTGCACCTGTGGCTGATCGTGCTGGCCCTGGACGGGCCGGCCGCCCGTTCGCTGCCGGCCTGTGTCGGGGGCTTCGCGCTCGCCACCGTCGCCGGGACCATGACGATCGTCCTGCCGGACGGCCTGGGGGCCCGGGAGATGGTGCTGGTGCTGTCGCTGTCCACGGTCGTCCCGGTCTCCACCGCGGGCGCCGCGGCGATCCTCTCCCGGCTGGTCTGCACGGTGGCCGAACTGGGCACCGCCGGGGTAATGATTCTGCTGACCCGGTCGCGGCGGGCCCGGCCCGCGGGCGCGGCCGGCTCCACCACCACCGATCCCCTGGGAGGGAAGACCGATGCACTACCGCAGCCTCGGCGTTGACGGACCGTCGGCGAGCGCGCTCTGTCTCGGCGCGATGACCTTCGGCACCACCGTCGACGAGGAGACCGCGACGGCGATCCTGGACCGGTTCACCGAGGCCGGCGGGACGTTCGTCGACACCTCGAACAACTACGCCTTCTGGGCGGACGGTGCGGACGGCTTCGAGAGCGAGGAACTCCTCGGGCGCTGGATCGCCCGCCGCGGCAACCGCGAGGAGCTGGTGCTCGCCACCAAGCTCGGCGCCCGCCCGGTGCCCGGACTCCCCTTCCCCGAGCACATGGAGGGCCTGTCCGCCCGCGCCGTGCGCGAGGCGGCTGAGGGCAGCCTGCGCCGGCTCGGCACCGACCGCCTGGACCTGTACTACGCGCACGTGACCGACCCGGCCACCCCGGTCGAGGAGACCATGGGCGCCTTCGCCGCCCTGGTGGCCGACGGCAAGGCCACCGCCCTCGGCTGCTCCAACCACAGCGCCGCCGAACTGGACGAGGCCAACCGCCTTGCCGCCGAGCGAGGTTGGCCCGGCTACCGGTGCATCCAGCAGCGCCACAGCTACCTGCGGCCGCGGCCCGGCGCGGACTTCGGCATCCAGAAGCACGCCGACGAGGCACTGCTGTCGCACCTCGCGCAGCGGCCGGAGCTGACGCTGCTCGCCTACTCGCCGCTGCTCGGCGGCTCGTACTGCCGCCCGGACCGGCCGCTGCGCGAGGGGTACGCGTGGCCGGAGGCGAAGGCCCGGCTGGCCGTGCTGGCGGAGGTGGCCGAGGAGACCGGCGCCACCGTCAACCAGGTCGTGCTGGCCTGGCTGCTCGGGCACCCCGTCCCGACCGTCCCGGTGGTCGGGGCCAGTTCGGTGGCCCAGCTGGAGGAGAGCCTGGGGGCGCTGGACCTCGTGCTCGACGAGGAGCAGCGCCGACGGCTGGACGACGCGGCCTGACGAACCGCCCGACGAGCCGCCTGACGAGCGGCCGGCCGTCGGGGCCTGTCGTGCGGGACAGGCCCCGGCCCACCGCGCACCCACCTACCGGGGCCGGCTCACAGCCACCCCTCCTTCGCCGCCCGGACGCCCGCCTCGAAGCGGCTGCGCGCGCCCAGCCGGGTCATCAGCTGGGAGGCCATCCGGCGCACCGTACGAAGCGAGAGGCCGAGGCGCCGCGAGGCCACCTCGTCCGTGCAGCCGATGCCCAGCAGGAGCAGCAACTCCCGTTCCTGGGGCGTCAGATCGTTCTCGTCCCGGCGCGGGTCCTCGCCGAACGGCGTGCCCGCCGCCCAGAACTGCTCGAACAGCAGGGCCAGCGCGCTCACCACGCCCGGGGTCCTGACCTCCAGGGCGCCCGCCCGGGCGTCCGCCGGGTCGATCGGGACCAGCGCGGTCTCCCGGTCCACCACGACCAGCAGCAGCGGCAGGACGGGCACCGTCCGGGCCTCGCCGCCGAGCCGGGTGAACCAGCGGACGTACTCCAGCGTCGCCTGGTCGTTGCGGAAGCTCTCCTGGTAGATGCTCCTGATCCGCACGCCGCGCTCCAGCGCCTGCCGGTCCAGCGGCTCGCTGGCGTCCATGGTGTCCGGCAGCTGGGCGCCGCCCGGGACCAGGGACAGGCACTCCCGCTCGGCGGTCGAGGCCAGGTCCTCCAGCCGCTTGCGGACCATGTCCAGGCCGTCCAGCCGGTGGATGATCTCGTGCCGCGAGGCCCGGTTGGCGTTGAACCGGGCGCTCAGCGCGGTCACCGCCTGCTCGGCGGACTCGATCTGCCGCTGGCGCCGGCTGAGGTCCGCGGTGGCGCGGGAGAGCAGGAAGCCGAAGCCGACGTCCGGGTTGAACGGCACGACGTCCCGGCAACTGTCCTCCAGGTGTACCAGGTCGAGCTCGGCCAACCGGTTCAGTGCGGCCCGTACCCGCTCCTCGCTCCACCCCAGCCGCTCGGCCATGTCGCCGACCCGGAATCCCGGTTCGTCGACGAGCAGCCGGTACACGGCCTCGGCCTCCGGTTCGATGCCCAGAACTTCCAGCACAGCAATTCCCCCGTGTGATCACCGTCCGGTTCTCCATGGGAGGCTAGGCCAGGCTGCCAGGTAGGTCTATACCAATTCTCATGCCGGGCCCTCGGACCCGGCGGCTCCGACGGCCCCGGCTCCGTCAACAGGGTTGCCCACAGCCTGTGGACAACCCCGTCCCGTCAGTCGTCCTGGTTGTCCGCCGTCGCGTGGAGGGTGGTGAACAGGGCCGAGAGCCGGGCGTTCCAGTTGGCGTTGGTCAGCGGGTCGATGGAGTGCTTCTTCGCCAGGTCGCGGATCACCTTCTGGGCGCCCTTCAGGTCCTGCGCGGCCTCGTCCGGGTTGCCCTCGTTGAGGCGGGCGGCGCTGGTGTCGAGGATCCTCAGCAGCTCCGCCTGCTTGTCGCGGTCCTTGGCGACCTGGGCCTGGGCCACCGCCTGCCGGAAGGACTGCAGCTGCAGCGCGGCCGGCTGGTTGCGCGGGACGGCCTGGGTGGGCGCCGCCGGCCCGGACGGGGTGGCCGAGGTGGCGGCAGCGGTGGGCGTCGGGGCGTTGGCGGAGGTCGCGCCCGGGGTGGCGGGCGCGCCGGCGGCGGGCTTGACGGGCTTGGCGGCGGCGTTGCCGGCCGGCTCGTCGAAGGCGGTGAGCGCCAGGGCGGTGACCCCGGCCAGCCCGGCCACCCCCAGCGCGCCGAGCACCAGGGGCTTGCGGCGGCTGCCCCGGGCCGGGGCAGGGACGGGCACGAACCCGGGCGCGGAGGTCGGCGCGAACCCGGACCCCGGCGCGGCGGGCACCGGCGCCATCACCGAGGTGGCGGCCGGGGGCTGCGGCGGGAGCAGCGTGGTGTGCTGCTGGTTCGGCGGCACGGCTCCGGGCTGCGCGGCGGACCCCGACGGTTGGACGGCGCCGGGCTGCGGAACCGGCGGCAGCAGCTGGGTGGCGGCCGCGGTGGCGAGCAGTTCGGCCGTCGGGTCGCCGACCACCAGCCCCGGGACGGTGGCGAGCAGTTCGGCCCGCGCGGCGGTGGCATCCGCCGGGCGGTCGGCCGGGTTCTTGGCGAGCAGCCGCAGCACCGCCGCGTCCAGGGCGGGCGGCAGGCCCGGGCGCCGCGCGGACGGCGGCAGGGGCTGCTCGCTGACGTGCTTGAAGGCGATCGCCACCGGCGTCTCGGCGGTGAACGGGGTCGCGCCGGTGAGCATCTCGGTCAGCACGCAGCCGACCGCGTACAGGTCGGTCCGGCCGTCCAGCTCCGAGGCGGTGGCCTGCTCGGGCGAGAGGTAGGCGGCCGTGCCGAGCACGCTCGCGGCCTGGGTCAGGTTGCTGGAGGAGCCGGCCCTGGCGATGCCGAAGTCGACGACCTTCACCCCGCCGTCGTCGGTGATCATGATGTTCCCGGGCTTGATGTCCCGGTGCACCAGCCCGGCCGCGTGCGCGACCGCCAGCGCCTCGCAGACCGCCGTCGCGACGCCCACGGCGCGCTCCACCGGCAGGGTCCGCTGCTCGGCCAGCAGGGCGGCCAGCGAACGGCCGTTGACCAGCTCCATCACGATGAACGGGGTGCCCTCGTCCACGCCCGAGTCGAAGACCATCACGATCCGCGGGTGCACCAGCATCGCCGCGTGCTGCGCCTCGCGGCTGAACCGCTCGGCGAAGCGCGGATCGTCGGCCAGACCCCCGTTGAGGACCTTCACGGCGACCTGACGGCCCAGCACCCGGTCCACCCCGCGCCAGACGGTGGCCATGCCGCCGACGCCGAGTATCCCGACGAGTTCGTAACGCCCGTTCAGCGCCCGTCCGATCACCTGGAGCTCCCCTCACGTGCCCTGCCCGGGGTTCCGGGCCGCCTCGTGCACCCGTGCACGATAGCCGTCGACGCCAACGGGCTCCGGCGGAGTTCCCGGCATCGCCGCGGGCTGCCCGCCGGCCGGCACCCGCAGGCTGCCGTAGCGCTGCATCCGCTGCCAGCGCAGCCGGGAGCCGGCCAGCGCGGTGAACACCGACTGGATCACCACCAGGTACATCAGCTGCCGGTACACGAACTGCTGCAGCGGCAGGCTCCACAGCGGCCCCGGCCGTTCCCTGTCCAGCCGGAACGCGTACGCCCCCATCAGCACCTGGACCAGCAGGAACGCCGCCCACAGGCCGACGATCCGGACCGGGTCGAGGAAGGCCAGCCCGTACAGCGCGAACACGTCCACGACCGGGGCGAGCAGCGGCAGCAGCACCTGGAACACCAGCAGGTAGAGCAGGCCGCGCCGGCCCAGCTTGCCCGCCTGCCCGCGCTGGGCGAGCGCCCCGCGGTGCTTCCACATCGCCTGCAGCGTGCCGTAGCACCAGCGGTAGCGCTGCCGCCACAGGGCGCTCAGCGAGGCGGGCGCCTCCGTCCAGGCCCTGGCCCGCTCCTCGTACACGACCCGCCAGCCGTCCCGGCACAGCGCCATGGTGAGGTCGGTGTCCTCGGCCAGGGTCTCCTCGCCGACGCCGCCGACGGCCAGCAGCGCGGAGCGGCGGAAGGCGCCGACCGCGCCGGGCACGGTGGGCATGCACTCGGCCAGGTCGAACAGCCGGCGGTCCAGGTTGAAGCCGACCACGTACTCGATGTGCTGCCAACGGCCCAGCAGACCACCGCGGTTGACCACCTTGGCGTTGCCGGATACGGCGCCGACGGCGGGGTCGGCGAAGGGCTGCACCAGCATCCGGACGGCGTCCGGTTCGAAGACGGTGTCACCGTCGACCATCACCAGCAGTTCGGCCCGGGCGGCCGCGATGCCGGTGTTCAGCGCGGCCGGCTTGCCCGCGTTCTCCTGCCGGATCACCCGGACGTACGGCAGGTCCAGCGACTCCACCAGGTCGGCGGTGCCGTCCGTGGAGCCGTCGTCGACCACGATCACCTCGACCGGGTGGTCGGAGGCCAGCAGCGAGCGGACCGCCGCCTCGATCCCGGCGGACTCGTTGTACGCCGGGACGATCACGCTGACCGGCTCGGTGACCGGCGGGCCCCAGCCGCGGCGGCGCAGCCGCTTGTGCCGGCGGGCCGCGTACAGCACCACGACCGCGCGCAGCACGCTGACCGCGCCCGCCGCCCAGAGCAGCCAGCCCAGCACCGCGAGCACCAGGTCGCCGCCGCGCAGCAGCCAGACCAGGGCCAGGCCCTGCCAGTGGTCGCCGGCCCCGGCCGGGTGGACCGGATTCGGCAGGCCGACGGCCTCGCTGACGGTCGTGAAGCGCAAGCCCCGGCCCTTCAGGGCGGTCAGCACGCCGTCCAGGGCGGCGACGGTCTGCGAACGGTCGCCGCCCGCGTCGTGCATCAGCAGGATCTGCCCCTGGTCGCCGGGCCCGGCGGTGGCCGCCTTGACGATCTCGGGCACGCCCGGGCGGCGCCAGTCCTCGCTGTCCCGGGTGGTGAGCACCGTCAGGTAGCCCTCCCGCCCGGCCTGCCGGACGGCGGACCAGCCCGGGTCGTCCACGGCCTCGGGGGTGGACGAGTACGGCGGCCGCAGCAGCGAACTGGTCACGTCGGCGGTGCCGGCCAGGGCCAGCTGGGCCTCGCGCAGCTCCAGGGTGCGGCGCCAGGCGGGCGCGGCGCCGAGGTCGGTGTGGGTGAAGGTGTGGATGCCGATCTGGTGGCCCTCGGCCACGATCCGGCGGACCAGCTCGGGGTGGGCGGCCGCCTGGGTGCCGACCACGAAGAAGGTGGCGTGGACGCCGGCCCGGTGCAGCACGTCGAGGACCTGCGGGGTCCAGCGCGGGTCCGGGCCGTCGTCGAAGGTGAGCGCGATGGTGCCGGGCGCGGGCGCGGCCGTCCGGGGCTGCCCGCCCGCGCTGTCGATCACCGGGCCGCCGGTGCGGATCGCCTCCGGCACGGTGGCGGCGGAGGCCGGGGCGGCGGACTGGTCGGGACGGTCGTCGTACAGGTGCTGGGTGTAGCCCTGGAACAGCAGGGTGGCGGCCAGGGTGAGCAGCAGGGCGGTCAGCAGGAGCCAGTGTGTGCGCAACGGGCCCTGGCGGACCACGCCGCGCCGGCCCCGGCGGCTGTTCCGGACGGGCGGGGCGGCTCTTCGGCGGCGGGCGGTGCTCATGGGGGGGTGGCTTTCCGGGAGGCGGGCGAGAGGCGGCAGGGCACGGCGGAGGGACCCGGCGCGATCGGGTCGGCGGGTGCGTGACGGGCCCAGGGCGTCCGGCGGGGTCAGGGGGTCGGGGCGGGCTTGTTCGGCTTGTTGCCGGAGTTGCCCGGCGGCACGGTCGGGCGCCCGTGGCCGGGGGTCGGGGCGGCGGTGGGACCCGCGGCGCCGTTGCCGTTGCCGCCCGGGGACGGCGCGGACGCGGTGGGCTCGGGGGTCGGGGTGACGTTCACGGGGACGGGCGGAGCCGCCGTCCGGCCAGGGGCCGCCGAGGTGGCGGGGTGGGAGGCGGCCGTCGTCGGCTGGGCCCGGGCGGGCTGGACCGAGTCCGGGCGTTCCGTGCCCAGGTCCGAGGGTGTCGGCGCGGCCGGGGAGGGGGCCTGCGCGGGCGCGCCGGCCGCCGGGGCCTGCGGCAGCGGCAGGAACGGCGCGCTGACGGTGGGCCCGCCGAGCACGGTGCTCACCAGCAGGCAGAGGTAGCCGGCGGCGGGGACGGCGAGCAGCAGGCCGAGGTGGCGCACCCGCCGCTGGCGGCGGCCGGAAGAGTCCACGAACACGGGGGCGGCGGTGCTCCCGGCCGCTTCGGCGTGCTCCACGGGCACCTCAGCGGGTGCCAGGAGGCCGGGTGCGTCCACGGAGGTCTCGGGGTCCACGTACACCGGGAGGACGGCGGTCGCGGCCGTCGCGGCCGGCACCGCGTTCTCGGCCGGCGCGGCGGCCTCCGGGGCGCGGGGGCGGCCCACGGCCGCCATGTACGCCGGGACGAGGGCGGGCGCGGCGGCCTCCGGGGAAGGGGAGGCGGCCGGGGAACCGGGCAGCGGTTCCCCGACCGCCGGCTCGTGGTCGTGCAGATCGACGGTCACGATCGGGTCCACGTCCGTTCTGGTCGCACGGGGTGTGCGGCCCGCCCTGACTGCGGGCGGGCGGGCCGCACGGTTCCGGGCCCACCGGGCCGGCGGCGCGTCCGGGGTGACGCCTTGCCGGTCCGGCCGGGGCCGGCCGGGTGGACGGCGGGCACGGGGGAGCCGACCGGCCACCCGGAGTTTCGGGTGGTACTGCTTCCTGCTGTCCTGCTCCTGTCGTTCCTGCGTCCTGACAGGTCCTGCGGGTGGTCCGGTCCGGATGAGCGGCGAGCCCGGGGGGAGTCGCTCGCCGCCCATCCGGAGATCAGGGGGTTACCTCTCGGCGGCGGAACCGTCGGGATGGTCGGGCTTGCTCGGCCGTACGGCCGGCGGGGTGGGCACGGCCGGCACGGACGGGACCGTCACCCCGGGCTTGCCGGGCTTGGCGCCGCCGTTCGCGTTGCCGTCCCCGCCGCCCTTGGTGTCGTTCCCGGTGCCCTTGCCGTTGCCGGAGCCACTGCCGGAGCTGTTGCCGGAGCCGCTGCCCTGGGTGCTGCCGTCGGCCCGGCCGGGATCGTGCGACGGCGCGCCGGCGCCCGGACGGCTGTCGCCGCCCTGGGCGGCGAGCCCGTCGACGCAGTACCGCTCCACCTTGTCGGCGCCGCCCGCCGCGTCGACCAGCGGTCCGAACTGCGACTCGGCGGCCAGCTGGCCGGGGTGCTCGCCCTTGCCTTCCCGGTCGGTGAAACCGTGGCAGAGGGCGGCCAGTGCGGGCGCGAGCGGCTGACCGCCGTGCCCGTCCGCCGAGGGGGTGCCCTGCGTCGGGGACGCGGACGGTCCGACCGGCTGCGCACCGGCCCCGGACGGCTTGACGGAACCGTCCGGTGCGGCGCCTCCGGCCCGGAAGCCCGCGGTGGCACCGGGGCCCGAGGAACTGCCGAGGGCGCCGCCGGCCGAGAGCGTGTGCTCCGGCTCGGTGGAGCCGCCCACCGACAGGTTCCCCGTCCCGGCGGCGACCGCGACCCCGCACAGCGCCGTGGCCCCGAGCACGGCGGCAGCGGCCTTCGTGCTGAAGGCCCTGGCGAGGGCGGTGGTGGCCATCGGTCGTCTCCGGACGGGGTTGACATCGACTACGGGATCGGGCGTGAGACTCGCCTCCCGGAACGCGGCCAGGGCGGCCTCCTCCCCGGCCAGTTCCCCGGCCGTCGCGGGAGCGGCGGCCGCGGCCAGCACCCGGGCGAGCTGCCCGGGACCGTCCGGTCCGGTGAGCGAGGCGTCCTGCCCGGCCGACGTGCCGCCCACGGCACCGCCGAGCAGCTGCTCGGCAGTGTCACGGTCGATCCGACGGGATCGGTTGGTGCTCATCTCATGTCCTTCAGCGTCGCGGCCCGGCGTCCTGTCACACCTTGCGGAGAATTTTTTTTCGCGGACTTCCCCACGGGGTCCGCCGGGTCCGTCGCGGGGTCTCCGTCACCCGTCGCGGGGTTCCCCGCCGTGTCCGGGCCCGGCGCCCCGGCCCGGCGCGCGGCGGGGATCCCGACCGCGCCCGGCTGCTCCAGCAGCTTGGCCAGCCGCTTCAGCCCCCGGTGGGCGGCCATCCGGACGCTGCCCGCCCGTTTGCCGAGAACCCGGGCGGCGCTCTCCGCGTCCAGCTCCATGACCACCCGCAGCAGTACCGCCTCCGCCTGGTCGGGCGGCAGCCGGGAGATGAACGCCAGCGCGTCGGCGGTGCCGACCGCGGTCAGCGCCGCACCCGCGGTGTCGTCCCCGGCGGCCAGTTCGGCCAGGTACTCGAAGGGCAGGTCGGCCACCGGACGGCGACGGCGGGCCCGCAGGTGGTCGAGCGCCCGGTGGCGGGCGATCGTGGCGGCCCAGCCGCGGAAGCCGTCCCCGTCGCCGGAGAATCCGCGCAGGTCTCGGGCGATCTGCAGCCAGGTCTCGGAGGCGATGTCCTCGGCGTCCTGCATGTCCTCCGGCCGGCCGCCGACCAGCACCCGCAGGTAGCGCAGCAGCCCCGGCTGGACGGTCCGGAACAGCAGCCGGAACGCCTCCTCGTCCCCGCCCTGCGCGGCGCGGACCGCTTCGGCCAGGTCGGGGGGTGTGGGGGCCGGGCCCGGCGGCGGATCGGAGGGGGGTACTGGTCCGGGCCGTCCGACGGAACTGCCGGTGCCCGCTCCTGGGCGTTCTGCACTCTGCACCCGCCACATGATGCGCCATGCGGGGGCCCGGGTCGGCGCCCCCGGCAGCCGGTCGTACCCGTACGCGCCGCGCGCGCCGGGGCGCGAGCTGTCACCGCTCCCTCCGGAGCGCTGAAAGAAACCGCAGGTCAGAGACGGTATCACGGCGCGCACCATGACAGCTGTCACACGGATCCCGCAACGGACGGCACTGCTCCGGCGCAGGGCCGGCCGGAAAAACTGGAGGCACGACGCGGGCAGGAGCCCGCGGCCACCAGCCGGGGAGGAACCCACCGTGAGCCAGACCGTCAGCGCCGCCGCCGTCACCGCCACCGCCGTCGCTCCCGTCACCGCTCCCGCGAAGGCCGCCGGCGCCGCCGCCCACGCCAAGTCCCCCAACCCGCTGGCCTCCGGTCTGCGCCCGCTGGCCCTGGACGTGGCCGCCCCGCTGGTCGGCTACTACCTGCTGCACTCGGCCTTCGGCCTGAGCGAGTTCGCCGCGCTGGCCTGGAGCAGCGCCTTCCCGGCCGGCCGGACCGTCCTCGGCCTGCTGCGCGAGCGCACGCTCAACCTGTGGGCCGCGCTGATGCTGACCGTCAACCTGGCGGGCCTGGCGCTGACCTTCGTCACCGGCGACGCCCGGCTGATGATCGCCAAGGACGGCGGGCTGAGCGGCACCGTCGCGATCGCGATCCTGGCCTCCGCACTGATCGGCCGTCCGGTGATGAGCCCGATGCTGATGCCCTTCGTCACCAAGGGCAAGCGGGACCGCGCCGCCGCCTGGCAGCGGCTGGCCGAGGGCCGAGCGTCGGGCTCGCGGGCCTTCCGCCGCCACGAGCGGATGTTCTCGGCGATCTGGGGCACCGCGCTGCTGACCGAGTGCGCGGCTCGGGTGGTCGGCGCCTTCACCCTGCCGGTCGCGACGATGGCCTGGCTGTCCACGGTCTTCCTGGTCGGCGCGATCGTGGCCGGTTCGATGCTCGGCCGGATCGCCGTCGAGCCGATGGAGAAGCTGGTCGGCGCCGAGGCCGAGGGCCCGACCGCCGCCTGAACACCGGTGGTCCACGGGTCGAACGGCCAGGAACCATCCCGATGCCCCGGGAGTCCTTACATAACGAGGGGGTAACGGGACTCCCTGCGAGGAAACGGGGAGCCCCATGAACCGGACGACGGACACGCTGACCGCCACCGAGGACCGCACGCTCGTCTGGGACGGCTGTCTCAACGTCCGCGACCTGGGCGGACTGCCCACCGCCTCCGGCCGCCCCACCGCCCGCGGCGCGATAGTCCGGGCGGACAACCTGGACCGCCTCACCGCCGAGGGCTGGGACGCCCTCCTCGACCACGGCGTCCGCACCGTGGTCGACCTGCGCAACGCCGAGGAGTACAAGCCGCTCCTCCCGCTCCCCGAGGGCGTCGACCTGATCCGCGTCCCGCTGGACGAACTCGCCGGCCCCGCCTGGTGGGAGGCCCACGGCCACCTGGACGGCACCCCCCTCGCGCTCCGCCCGTACCTGGACCACTGCCCGCACGCCGCCGCCGCGCTGATCGCCGCGATCGCCGGCGCCCGCCCCGGCGCAGTGGTGGTGCACTGCGGCGCCGGCCGCGACCGCACCGGCCTGGCCGCCCTGCTGCTGCTCGCCCTGGCCGGGGCCGACCGCGCCACGATCGCCGAGGACTACCTGCTGAGCGGCCCCAACGTCCGCCCGCTGTACGGGATGCTCGGCCTGCCGGACCCGTACCGCCGGATCGACGCGGTGCTCGCCGAGGCCGGGACCACCGCCGAGGCCGCCCTGGCCGCCGCGCTCGACGGGCTCGACCCGGTCGGCTACCTGCTCGGGGCCGGCGTGACGCCCGCCGTGATCACCGCCGTCCGGGACCGGCTGCTGACCGCCGCGTAGGACGGACCGGGCGCAGGAGCCCTCGAAGATCCACCGTCAACCGATGGTTGACGCCCCCCGGGGCGACAACCTACGGTTGACGCATGGAGAATCCCGTTGTTCCCAACAGCACTCCGCTGCGCCTCGACGACCTGATCGCGGCCATCAAGAAGGTCCACGCCGACGCGCTGGACCAGCTCTCCGACGCGGTCATCGCCGCCGACCACCTCGGCGACCTCGCCGACCACCTCATCGGCCACTTCGTCGACCAGGCCCGCCGCTCCGGCGCCTCCTGGACCGACATCGGCCGCAGCATGGGCGTCAGCAAGCAGGCCGCCCAGAAACGCTTCGTCCCCAAGGACCCGGGCACCCCGAACGACCTCGACCCCAGCCAGGGCTTCAGCCGGTTCACGCCCCGGGCCCGCAAGGTCGTGGTGGCCTCGCAGGAGGAGGCCCGCAAGGCGGGCAACGCCGAGATCAGCGCCCAACACATCCTGCTCGGCCTGCTCGCCGAGCCGGAGGGCATCGCGGTCAAGGCGCTCGCCGCCCAGGGCGTCACCCCGCACGCCGTCCGGACGGCGACCACCGCCGTCCTGCCGGCCGCCGTGGAGCAGACGCTGCCCGCGATGATCCCGTACGACGGGCTGGGCAAGAAGGTGCTGGAGCTGTCCTTCCGCGAGGCGCTCAAGCTCGGGCACAACTACGTCGGCACCGAACACATCCTGCTCGCCCTGCTGGAGCAGGAGCACGGCGAGGGCGTGCTCGCCGGGCTGAAGGTCGACAAGGCCGAGGCGGAGACCTTCATCTCGGAGGCCATCGCCGCCATCATCGCCGCCCGGAACACGGAGTCCGACCCGCAGCAGTGAAACCAGGCCGCCGTGCCCGGGGCGGAACTCCCGCCCGGGGCACGGCAGTCGGCCGCCGGACAGGCCCTAGAAGCCCGACACGTGGGTGGTGACGATCCGGACCCGGCCGTCCTCCGCCGCCTCCAGCGCCGCCCGCAGCCGAGCCGAACGGGCCGGGCCCAGCAGCTCCAGCGCCTCCTCGACGGGGGCCCAGCGGTAGTCGTCCAGCTCGCCGGCCGGGACGGTCACGGGGGTGCCGTCCGGGACGGTGCCGAAGTCGAACATGAAGTGCTCGGCCGGGTGGTCGAGTTCGCCCGACGGGTGGGTCCAGGAGATCGCCAGCAGCGCGCCGGCCGTGCCGACGAGACCGGTCTCCTCCGTCAACTCCCGTGCGGCGCACTCCACCGGGCCCTCGCCGAGGTCGATCGTGCCGCCCGGGAACTGCCAGTGCTCGCGGTACCCGGCCTTCACGATCAGCACCCGGCCGGACTCGTCCCGCAGCAGGCAGCCCGACGCCGCGTAGATCCTCGGCAGCGACGCCAACCATTCCTCGCGGGACTTCAAGGGCTCAGCCGTCACTGCGGTCCTCCTGGAGCAGGGTGGGGTTCGGTGGCCCCACTCTGCCACCGCCGGCCCGGACTCGGCGCGGGCCACCGGCGGCCCGGCTCACCGTGCCCCGTACACCTGCCCGGAGCCGAAGGCGGTGGTCACCGTCTTCCACAGGGTGGGGAACTCCTCGCCGGAGATGCCGGTCGGGTTGAGCCCGACGACCAGGGTGCGGGACAGGTCGCGGGTGGCGAAGACGGCGCTGCTGTAGCCCGGCCGGGCACCGGTCTTGCCCCACACCTCGGTGCCGTTCGGCAGCACGGAGCGCAGCAGGCCGCCGGCGCTGAAGCAGGCGTGGCCGGTGGTCGGGCCGATGTCGCAGCTCCTGTTGTGGTCGTTCGGCAGGTCCGGGACGGCGAACACCTCGGCCTGCTGGGCGGGCGGCAGCAGCCGGCCGCGGAACAGGGCGTCGAAGAAGCGCTCCAGGTCGGCGGCGGAGGAGATCATGCCGCCCTCGGCCCACGGGTACGGGCTCTGCTCGGTGACGTCCACCCGGCCGGTGCTGCCGTCGGCGGCGCGGACGTCCACGTAGCCGTGCGCGTGCGGGCCGCGGATGGTCAGGTCGTCGGCGGCCGGGACGTAGGTGGCGTGCAGGCCGAGCGGGCCCGTGATCCGCCGGCGCACCTGGTCGGCGAAGGTGTCGCCGGTGACCTTCTCGATCACCATGGCGGCGACGAAGTAGTTGTTGCCGTTGTACTGCTGCGCGGTGCCGGGCGCGAAGCCCATCGGCTGGGTGAGCATGTCGGCGACGACCTGCTCGGGGCTGAAGTACTGCGCCTTGTGCGCGGCGAACCACGCGGTGCTGCCGTCCCCCGAGGTCATCCCGCCGCCGCCGGGCAGGCCGCTGGTGTGGTCCAGCAACTCCCGTACGGTGACCGGCGGGTAGCCGGCCGGCAGCAGCCCGGGCAGGTACTGCTGGACGGTGCCGTCCAGCTCGACCCTGCCCTCGGCGACGAGCTGGAGCATCACGGTCGCGGTGAAGACCTTGGAAATGCTGCCGATCCGGAACCGGCCGTTCGCCGGGACGTCCTCGCCGGAGGTGCCGCGCCAGCGCGCGCCCGGGCCGTCCACCCGGACCAGTGCGCCGGTGATGTCGGCGGGCAGGGTGTCGATGGTCTTCGCCAGCGCCGCCCGGTCCAGCGGGCCGGGCCGGGTGGTGGCGGCGGGGCTGCCCGTGGTGGCGGCGGTTCCGGTGCCGGCCTGCGGCGCACCGGCGGCCAGGGCCGGGGCCGCGCCGCCGACCGCGACGGCGGCGAGCAGCGCGCCGGCTGCCGCGAGCGTGGACCAACGACGGCTGCGCGTAAGGGTGTTCATGCGGCTTCTCTCCAACGGCGGTACTGACGGGAGAGAGTCTTCGGGAGTACGGTCCACCGCGGCATCCGGGAAGCCCCCGTAGGGGCCCGGAGATCGACCCCGAGCAACCCCGAGAACACCCGTGACCACACGTCAGGGGCGGGCACCCGCAGTTCGGTGCCCGCCCCCGGGGAGACGGCGCGGTGGACGGCCGCCCGACGACAGCCGATCCACCCGGTGGGGCCGCTCAGTGGGCGGAGTGCTTCTCCGCTCCGCGGTGCCGGTGCCCCTTGAGCTCGGCGTGCTGGGACGGTGCGGCGTGCAGCGCGGTGGTCGGCGCGTCGCGCCCGCCGTGCCGGAACGCCTCGCCCGCGCCGTACCCGGCCGCGGCGGAGGACGCCGTCGCGAAGCGCAGCTTCGGCCCGACCCGGGTCGGCGGGCTCGCCATGCCCCGGCGTTCCAGCAGCTCCTGGGTGCCCTGGCGGAGCTGGGCGGTACTGCCCGGTGTTCGCTTGGTCATCGTCGGCCTCCCTTCGGCGGCCGTCCGCCGACGGATGTCGGCCGGAAGGGCCGCACGGGCGTCATGTCCGGATTTTACCGGGATTGCGCCCCCGTGCCACAGCGCGGAGACCGGCTCCGGGGCCGCCGGACAGGCCCTGGCGGCTGCCGCTCAGCCCATGACCTCGTGGACGAAGCACCAGCGCCAGTCCTCCCCCGGCTCGTACGAGCGGATCACCGGGTGGGAGGTGTTGTGGAAGTGCGCGGTGGCGTGCCGCTGCGGCGAGAAGTCGCAGCAGCCGATGTGGCCGCAGTCCAGGCAGATCCGCAGGTGCACCCAGTCCCGGCGGCCCTGCGCCAGGCAGTCGGCGCAGCCGTCGGGAGGCGGAAGGGGCTCGATGTCCTGAGGGGCCAGAGCGAGGTCTTCGCAGGCACTCATGTCTGAAAGGCTATGCCGCCGCTGCCCCGCTCGCCCGCTCAGACCGCGCGGCGCCGCTCACGGCGCCTCCGGGGCTCCCGAGGCTTCCGCAGCCGCCTCGGGGGCCGCCCCCGGAGCCGTCCAACTCCCCAGCAGCGCCAGCTTCTGGGCCGTGGGCGAGCCCACCGGGGCGGTGTAGACGACCAGCAGCTGGTCCGGCGAGCCGTTGACGGCCAGGGTCTCGTAGCCGAGGTCGAGGTCGCCGACCAGCGGGTGCCGGACCTGCTTGGCCCCGTGGGTCTTCTCCCGCACCAGGTGGTCCGCCCAGAGCCGGCCGAACTCCTCGCTGCGCAGTGACAGTTCGCCCACCAGGGCGCCCAGCTCCGGATCTTCCGGGTGCAGCCCGGCGTCCCGGCGCAGATAGGAGACGGTCTCCGCGGCGACCGCGTCCCACTGCCGGTAGAACTCCCGGGCCGCCGGGTCCAGGAAGGCGTGCCGGGCCTGGTTGGGCAGGCCCTCCGGGCCGGCCGCGCGGCGCGCGGAGAAACCGTTCACCGCGTCGCCCAGCGCGTTCCAGGCCAGGACGTCCATCCGGCGGCCCAGCACGAAGGCCGGCACCCCGGTCATCAGGTCCAGCAGCAGCCGCGTCCCCGGGCGGACCGGCTGCCCGCCCCGGCCCCGGCCCCGCCCCTGCGCCCGGGCACCGGCGGCCGGCTCCTTCGGCGGACGGACCAGCGACCGCAGGTGCGCCGCCTCCACCTCGTCCAGCCGCAGCACCCGGGCCACCGCCGTCAGCACCGCGTCCGAGGCGCTGCCGCCCCGGCCCTGCTCCAGCCGGACGTAGTAGTCCACGCTGACGCCCGCGAGCTGCGCCACCTCCTCCCGGCGCAGGCCCTGCACCCGGCGGCGCCCGTGCGAGGGCAGGCCCACCTCCTCCGGCAGGATCCGGGCCCGACGCGAACGGAGGAAGTCCCCCAGGGTGTTCTCCATGCCCGGCAGGTTAACCGCGGGCCGGCCGTCCCAGGGTGGTACTGCCGTTCCCAGGAAACGCCGTCCCAGGATCGTCGTTCCCGGGAACGGCACAGCCCTGGGTCGGCGGTCGCGGACCGCGCACAGTGGTCGACGTCAGCCCGACCGGTCCGAATCGTCCGACCCGTCCCGTCCGTCCCGAGCCGGAACCCTGGAACCTGGAGCCCCCGATGAGCTACCCCGACCTCGCCACCCGCACCGCCGTCGTCACCGGAGCCGCCAGCGGCATGGGCGCCGCCACCGCCCGCGCCCTCGCCGCCCACGGCGCCCGGGTCGCCCTGCTCGCCCGCCGCACCGACCGGCTGGACGCCCTCGCCGCCGAGATCGCCGCCACCGGCGGGCAGGCACTGCCCGTCACCGCCGACATCACCGACCAGGCCTCCGTGGACGCCGCCGCGAAGACCGTCCACGACGCCTACGGCCGGGTCGACCTGGTGGTCAACAACGCCGGGGTGATGCTGCCCAACCCGCTCGCCGACGGCCGGATCGACGAGTGGACCCGCATGGTCGACACTAACCTCACCGGCGCACTGCGGATCGTGCGCGCCTTCACCGCCGACCTCACCTCGGCCGCCGCCGACGGCCGCACCGCCGACCTGGTCAACGTCTCCTCCATCGCCTCGCACGTCGTCTTCCCCGACTACGCCGTGTACGGCGCCACCAAGGCCGCGCTCACCCAGCTCTCCGCCGCCCTGCGCAGCGAACTGGGCCCGCGCGACGTCCGGGTCAGCGCGATCGAGCCCGGCCTGACCGACACCGAACTCGGCGAGCACATCGACAACCCGGTGCTGCGCGACCAGCTCGGCGGCATGTTCACCGCCATCCCGGCCCTCGGCGCCGAGGACGTCGCCGACCTGGTCGCGTACACCGTCAGCCGCCCCCGGCACGTCAACCTGCGCCACCTCGTCGTCCTCCCGACCCGCCAGGCGTAGGGCCTGTCCTCAAGCGCCCGACCCCCTGCCCGCGGGGTGGCATGGGAGCATGCCACCCGTGGCGATCGTGACGGGGAGAACGAGCGGCGACACCGACGGTGGCGACACCGGCGGTGTGCCCGCGCAGCGGGTGGGCGACGCGGGGGTGCCGGACAGCAGGGCAGCGGGCAGTGGCGGGCCGGGCGACACCGCCGGGATGCCGCCCCAGGCCCGGACCCAGACCCAGGCCCGGACCCAGGCACCGGCCGGGCCCGGCCGGTTCCGGGCACGCCCGGTGCCCGCCGCCGGCCGGCTCCGGCAGCCCGTCGCCCTGATCCGGCTGCTCGGCGGCCTGTTCACCATCGCCCTCACCCTCCTGCTCGCCGACTACGCCCGGGCCACCACCAGCGGCATCGCCGCCGACGTCGCCGAGGCCGCCGCCCTGGTGCCGCGGCCGCTGGCGAGCCTCGCCGGAGGCCTCACCACCGCCGCCGTCCTGCTGCTGCCGGTCGCCCTCGCCGTGCGCCGCCTGCTCGGCCCCGACCGGCGACGCGCCCTCCAACAGGTCTCCGACGGGCTGCTCGCCGCCGTCCTCGCGTACGGGGCCACCCTCGGCGTCGACCTGTGGGCCGACAACCTCGCCCCCGGCTCGCTGCTCACCGCGCTCACCCAGCCCGTACCGGGCGACGTCCTCGGGCACACCGAGCCCGTCTACGGCTACCTCGCCCCCGTCCTCGCCTTCATGACCGCCTCCGGCAGCCGCGAACGCCGGCTGCCCTGGGCCGTCCTCGCGCTCTACGGCCTCGCCGGACTGGCCGGCGGCTTCGCCACCCCCACCGCACTGCTGCTCGGCCTGCTGCTCGGCTGGACCGGCGCCCACGGCACCCTGTACGCGGTCGGCACCCCCGACCCCTGCCCCCGACCCGGCGAGATCCTGCGCGCCCTGCGCGACAGCGGCCTGCGCCCCGTCGAGGCGCAGGCCGCCGGGCCCGAGCGCTACCGGGTCCGGCAGGCCGACGACCTCCCCGACCTGGACGTCCAACTGCTCGACCGGCAGGCCGTCACCGCCGCCGCCGTCCAGCGCGCCTGGCGCCGGCTGCGCCTGCGCACCGCTCCCGACCCCCGCGTCCTGCGCTCCCCGCGCACCGGGCTGGAACACGAGGCCCTGGTCACGTACGCGGCCCTGGCCGCCGGCGTCCGCACCCGCCGGATCGCCGCCACCGCCGGCGTCGGCCACGACACCGCCCTCATCGCGTACGAGCAGCTGGCCGGCCGCACCCTCGACCGGCTCGCCGACGAGGAGGTCACCGACGAACTGCTCACCGACGCGTGGCGCCAGCTCGCCCTCCTCCAGCGCCGCGAGATCGCCCACCGGGCCCTCGTCCCCTCCTCCCTGCTGATCGACGACTCGGGCGCGGTGCACCTGGTCGACTTCGCCGACGGCGACATCGCCGCCACCGAACTCGTCCTGCGCTGCGACATCGCCCAACTCCTCACCACCCTCGCCCTGCGCACCGGCGCCGCCCGCTCCGTCCGCACCGCCACCGCCGTCCTCGGCCCCGACCCCATCGGCGCCGCCCTCCCCCTCCTCCAACCCATCGCCCTCACCCACACCACCCGCCGCGCCCTCAGACTCCACGCCGAACCCGGCCGCACCACCCCCGACGCCCCCTCCCCCGGCGGGCTGCTGGAGGAGATCCGGGCCGAGGTGCTGCGGGCGCGGCCGCAGGTGGTGGGGCGGCCGGTGCGGCTGGAGCGGCTGCGGCCGCGGACCCTGCTGGCCGTCGTGGGCGGGGTGGTGGCCGGGTGGCTGCTGATCCCGCAGTTGTTCGCGGCGGAGGACAATCCGGTCTCCGCCCTGGCGGACGCCGATCCGTGGTGGCTGCTGCTGGCGCTGGCCACCGCGGCGGCGAGCCACGTAGCGGCGGCGATGGGCTTCGTCGGCTTCGTGCCGGAGCGGTTGGACTTCCGCAACGCGGTGCTGGCGCAGGTGGCCGGATCGTTCGTGAAGCTGGTGTCGCCGGGCGGGGTCGGCGGGGTCGCGCTGAACACCCGCCTGTTGCAGCGGGCCGGGATCCCGACGGCGCAGGCGCTGTCCAGCGTCGGGGTCGGGACGATGATCGGTCTGGTGCTGCACCTGTTGCAGCTGGGGGCGTTCGTCTACCTGCTGGACATGCAGCCGGGTGGTTCCGAGCTGGACGCGCTGCCCGCCGTGGTGGGCGGGCTGGCGGGGGCGGCGGCGCTGCTGGCGGTGGTGTGGTCGGTCCCGGTGGCCCGGCGGTGGCTGGCGGCCCGGCTGCGGCCGTTGACGACCGAGGTGCTGCCGCGGCTGCTGGACCTGCTGCGCAGTCCGACCCGGCTGGCGGTGGGGGTGACGGGGCAGTTGCTGGTGTCGCTCTGCCTGATCGCCTGCCTGTACTGCTGTGCCCGGGCGATCGGCCGGGAGCCGTCCTTCGCCTCGGTCGCGGTGGTGTTCCTGGTGGGCAACGCGGCGGGCAGTGCGGCGCCGACCCCGGGCGGGGCCGGTGCGGTGGACGGGGCGCTGATCACGCTGCTGCAGCAGACCGCGTCGATGGAGAAGGGCGGTGCGCTGGCGGCGGTGGCGCTGTTCCGCCTGCTGACGCTGATCCTGCCGGTGCTGCCGGGCTGGGCGGCGCTGACCTGGCTGCAACGCCGTCGAGCGCTGTAGGCAGCGGCACCGCGTCCCCGCGTCCCCGCGGCCCGGGCTACTGCTCCCGGTACTCGTCCTCGTCCAGCTGGACCACGCGGGTCTGCTCGGCGACGTCCGCGACGTCGGTGGCCGGGTCGGCGCCGAGGGCGCGGCGCTCGGCGACCTCGTCGTACTCGTCGTACTCGTCGGCCTCGGGCGTTTCCTCGCCGGGCTCGACGGTCTCGACGACCTCGTCGATCAGGTATTCCTCGTGATCCTGCGGCATGGCATCCGTCCTCACTGTTCGGAGGCTCCCACGGGCCCGGGTGGCGGTACTGCTGGCGGTACTGGCAGTATCCGCCGCCCGGCGTCCGGGCGCGACGTGCCGGGGCCGCCCCGGCGTGTTGCCCGGCCCCACCAAGACCCCCGGCAGCGCCCGACCCGGAACGCCGCGCAGGCCACCGGGGGTACGATCGGTGCCGAACAAGGGGCTTGCCCACACCCACCCGGTGGCCCCGCGGCCCGTCCGCACGACGGCCCACGACGAACGACGACCCTTACGAACGACGGGGATTCCATGTCCGGCTCGCACTACTTCAGCGGTGCACCCGAGGTCGCCAGCGAGCGTCGGCCGATCACGGTCTCCCTGCCGGACGTCACGTTGGAACTGACCACCGACACCGGGGTGTTCTCCCGCGGCCGGCTCGACCCGGGCACCCGGATCCTGCTGGAGCACGCCCCGCAGCCGCGGGTGCGCGGGCCGATCCTGGACGTCGGCTGCGGCTACGGCCCGATCGCGCTCACCTGGGCGACCCGACGCAAGCGCCTGCCGGTCTGGGCGGTGGACGTCAACGAGCGCGCCCTGGAGCTGGTCCGGCTGAACGCGCAGGCACTGGGGCTGGGCAACGTCCAGGCGGCGCTGCCCGACGACGTCCCCGAGGACCTCCGGTTCGCGACGATCTACTCCAACCCGCCGATCCGGATCGGCAAGGCGGCGCTGCGCCGTCTGCTGACGCACTGGCTCGGCCGGCTGACCCCGGACGGTTCGGCGTTCCTCGTGGTGCAGAAGCACCTGGGCTCGGACTCGCTGCAGAAGTGGCTGAACGACCAGGGCTACCCGACGACCCGGGTCACGTCGGTCAACGGGTTCCGGATTCTGGAAGCACGGCCCCGTCCCGAGGCGGGCGAGGGCTCGGAGAATGGACGAGGTACGACGTCGTGAAGCAGCTGCGCGGGACCGAACTGAAGCGTCTGCACCGCTCGTGGCGGCGCAGCAACGAGTTCCGGCTCGCGATGATCCTGGAGAACCTGCAGTCGCCGTTCAACGTCGGCTCGGTGGTCCGGACCGGTGCGGCGATGGGCGCCGAGAAGCTGTACCTGACCGGGGACACCCCGTCGGTGCGCTCCTCCGGCGCGCAGAAGGCCGCGATGGGCACCGACAAGTACCTGAAGGTGGAGCACTTCCCGACCGTCGCCGAGGCGGTGGCGGCGGCCAAGGCCGACGGCTTCAAGGTGGTCGGCCTGGAGCTGGCGGACGAGGCGGTGCCGATGTTCGCCGCCGACCTGACCCCGGCGGTGGCCTTCGTGCTCGGCCACGAGGACCGCGGGATCACGCCCGAGGCGCTGGCGCTCTGCGACCAGGTGGTGTTCGTGCCGCAGTTGGGCCGGGTCGGCTCGCTGAACGTGTCGGCGGCCGCGACGGTGGCCTGCTACGAGGCGCGCCGCCAGGGGTACGCGATCAGCGGCACCCCGGACGGTGCCCTCGCCGACGGCGACTTCGGGGCCGACGAGGACTGACCCGGGTCGGTGCCCGTCGCCGGGAGGGGTGTGCCGAAAGGCCCACCCCTCCCGGCATTTTCGCGCCTGCATATCTGCCGAACGGCAGATGTGGGAACGGCTTCCGCCCGGAAGCATGCGGTGCGTGACCGAACTCCGGATCCTCGACCTGACCAAGGAGTACCGCGGCGGCAGGCGCGCGGTGGACTCCTTCTCGCTGACGCTGCGGCCCGGCGTGCTCGGCCTGCTCGGTGCCAACGGCGCCGGCAAGTCGAGCCTGATGCGCATCCTGGCCACGGTGACCAGGCCCACCTCGGGGCGGGTGCTCTGGGAGGGCGAGGACGTCGCCCGCCGCCCCGGGCCGCTGCGCCGCGCCGTGGGGTACCTGCCACAGGACTTCGGCGTCTACCCGCAGCTCACGGCCCGTGAGTTCCTCGCCTACCTGGCCGCCGCCAAGGGGATGCGGCGGCGCGCCGCACGGGCCCGGATCGAGGAACTGCTCGACCTGGTCAACCTCTCGGGGGCGGGCGGGCAGCGGCTCGGTGCGATGTCCGGCGGGATGCGCCAGCGGGTCGGCATCGCCCAGGCGCTGCTCAACGACCCGGCGCTGCTGATCGTGGACGAGCCGACGGTCGGGCTGGATCCGGAGGAGCGGCTGCGCTTCGGCAGTCTGCTGAGCGGGCTCGGCGCGGACCGGATCGTCGTGCTGTCCACGCACATCGTCCCGGACGTCGCGGCCACCGCCGACCGGATCGCCGTCATGGGCGGCGGGCGGCTGCTGCACCACGGCAGCCCGGAGGAGTTGCTGCGCACGGCCGAGGGCGCGGTCTGGGAGCTGACCGTCGAGGCGGGGCAACTCGCCCTGCTGCGGTCGCGGTTCCTGCTCGGCGGCACCACCCGCACACCGCAGGGCGTCCGGGTGCGGGTGCTGTCCGGGCAGCGGCCGGCGCCGGAGGCACAGCCCGTCGCACCACGGCTGGACGACGCGTACCTGCTGCTCACCGCCCCCGCCACGGCCGAGCGGGTGGCGGCATGGTGACGCGCATCGGGGCGCTCGCCCTGGCCGACTTCCGGGAGCGCCGGCGGCGGCCCGGCTACCTGGTCGTGCTGCTGGGCACGCTCGCCCTCGGGCTGCTGGCCGCGCCGGTCGGCGACTCCCGCTGGCAGGTGTTCCAGGTGACCGACCTGCACGGCCGCTACACCAGCGGGTACGTGGGGACGGTGACGGCGCTCGGCGGCGCGGTCTGGCTCTCGCTGGCGGGCTTCGGCATCGCGCGCGGGGCGATCGCCCGGGACGAGCAGGGCGGCGTCGGCCAGCTGCTCGCCGCCACGCCGCTCGGCCGGACGGCCTACCTGGCGGGCAAGTTCGTCAGCAACCTGCTGCTGTTCGGCTCGATGCTGCTCGCGCTGGCCGGGACGGCGCTCGCGGTGCAGCTGGTCAAGGGCGACTCGGGCCGGGTGGACGTGGTGCGGCTGCTGCTGCCGTACGTCCTGATCACGCTGCCGCTGCTGGCGGCGGTGGCCGGCTGCGCGGTGCTCTTCGACACCGTGCCCGGGTTGCGCGGCGGGGCGGGCGCGATGGTCTGGTTCGCGGTCTGGCTGGTGCTGGGCGCGCAGACGGGCGGCGGGCTCGACCTGCTGGGCATGCGGCGGATCACGGCGTCGATCCGGGAGACGCTCGCGGCGGGCGGACACCCGGTGGACGGCGTGGAGTTCGGGGTCGGGCTGACGGCGGACGACCGGGTGCTCGGCACCTTCGACTGGCCGGGCCTGGGGCCGGGCGAGGCGGGCGGGCCGGCCGCGACGGGGCTGCTGTCGGCCGCGGCGGCGGTCGGGATCGCGACGCTCGGGGCGCTCTGGTTCCGGCGCTTCGACGGGGCGGAGCACCGCCCGGGCGTGACGGGGGTACGCCCGGGCGGACGGGCCCGCGGGGCCGGGCGGACGGAGCCCGGCGCGACGACGCCGGAGGCCGGGGCGGCCGTACCTGCCGGGCTTACCGGACCTGCCGGCTTCGACCTGGACCGGGCCCGGCTGACCCCGGCCCACCGGGGCGGCACGGTGCTCGCCGCGCTCACCGGTGAGCTGCGGATCCTGCTCCAGGGGCAGCGGTGGTGGTGGGCCGGGGCCGCCGTGTTCGCGGCGTCGGCGCTGAGCGTCGCACCGGACGGGCCGAGCCACGCGGTGCTGCCGTTCGCGATGCTCTGGCCGGTGCTGCTCTGGTCCCGGATGGGCCACCGAACCGGCGGCGGAAGCGTCGACGAACTGCTCGGCGCCTGCCCCTCCCCGCTGCGCCGGGGGCTGGCGGCCCTGCTCGCCGGGGTGATCCCGGCGCTGGCGGTGGTGGCCGGGTCGGTGGTCCGGCTGGTCGGCGCCGGGGAGCCCCGGGCGGCGGCGGGCGCCCTGGCCGGGGCGCTGCTGATCCCCGCCCTGGCCATGCTCTGCGGCACCGTCACGCGCGGTCCCCGACTGTTCCAGACCGTCTACCCGTTGCTCTGGTACGGGATGATCAACCACGTCGGCGGGCTGGACTTCCTAGGGGTCACCGGGGGCCGCGCCCCGGCTCCGGCGGCGGTCGCCGGCCTCGCCGCCGCCCTGGCCGTGGCCGCCCTCACCGTGGACGCGATACGCCACGCCACCCGCTGAGCCGCCCGGGTGCCGGGCCGCGGGGCCGGGGGGCCGGGGCCCGCCGGTGGCGCCAATCCGCCACGCTCCGGCGGGCTGGCAGGGCTGATGACCTGCTAGGAAATGGATCATCATGAATGACAACGATGTAGTACGCCTGGAACAGGTCACCCGTTCCTACGGATCCGGCCCGAACACCGTCACCGCCCTGGACTCGGTCACCGTCGGGTTCGCCCGCGGCAGCTTCACCGCAGTGATGGGCCCCTCCGGCTCCGGCAAGAGCACCCTGCTCCAGTGCGCCGCCGGGCTCGACCTCCCCGACTCCGGCAGCGTCGTCGTCGACGGCGTCGACCTCGGCGGCCTCGACGAGACCGCCCTGACCCGACTGCGCCGCGAGCGCCTGGGCTTCGTGTTCCAGGCCTTCAACCTGCTGGGCGCCCTGACCGCCGAGCAGAACGTCGGCCTGCCCCTGCGGCTGGCCGGCCGCAGACCCGACCCGGCCCGGGTCCGGGCCGCGCTGGCCCAAGTGGGCCTGGGCGAGCGGACCGGCCACCTGCCCTCGCAGATGTCCGGCGGCCAGCAGCAGCGGGTGGCGATCGCCCGGGCGCTGATCTCCGCCCCCCGGGTGCTCTTCGCGGACGAGCCCACCGGCGCCCTGGACAGCTCCAGCAGCCGCGAGGTGCTGACCCTGCTGCGCTCCCTGGTGGACGAGCAGGGCCAGAGCACCATCATGGTCACCCACGACCCGGTGGCCGCCTCCTACGCCGACACCGTCCTCTTCCTCGCCGACGGCCGGGTGGTCGACCGACTGGTCGAGCCCGACCCGCAGACCGTCGCCGGCCGGATGGCCGCACTGGAGGACGCCCGCGCGGGAGCCACCGCCCGTACGGCGCAGAGCACCCGCACAGCGCAGAGCACCCGCTCCGCGGAAGCCGCCCGCACGGACGGCGGCTCCCGATGAACGGCTTCCGGCTCCTGCTGCCGATCGCCGCCGTCTCGATGCGGCGGCGGTGGCCGGCCTTCGTCGGCTCCTTCGTCGCGCTCGCCCTCGGCGTCGCGGTGATGTCCGCCGCCGGCCTGCTGCTGAACACCACCATGGGCGAGGACTCGCTGCCCGGCGCGCCCTCGCTGCACAAGCTGGTGGGCTTCATGGCCGCGATGGCCGGCTTCGTCTCGGTGTTCGTGGTCTCCTCGACCTTCGCCTTCGCCGTCGCCCAGCGCCGCCAGGAGACGGCGATGCTGCGCGCCGTCGGCGCGACCCCGCGGCAGGTGCGCGCGCTGGTCCTCGGCGAGGCCCTGGTGGTGGCGCTGGCCGCCGCGGTCTCGGGCTGCGCGATCGGCCTGCTGGTCGCCCCGGCGATCGCCGCCTGGCTGGTCGACCAGGGCGCCGCGCCGAGCGGCTTCCACGCCGAGCCCGCCCCGCTGCCACTGCTGTTCGCCGCCTCGGGCGGCCTGGTGGTCGCCCTGCTCGGCGCCTACGCGGCCTCCCGCCGAGCGGGCCGGGTGCGGCCGGTGGAGGCGCTCAACGAGGTCGCCGTCGACAAGAAGGTGATGCCGGTCGCCCGTTGGGTGGCCGCGGTCCTCTTCCTCGGCGTCTTCGGCTACACCCTGTGGACCTTCATCGCGATGCCCGCGTCGATGCTGGCCGACCCGCAGTCCCGCGACCCGGAGACCACCCCGCAGTGGGCCCTGCTCTTCGACGTGATGGCGGTGCTCGCCATCGTGCTGATCGCCCCGGTGCTGGTGCCGCCGCTGGTGCGGCTGTTCACCGTGCTCGTCCCGCTGCTGCCCGGCGCCGCCGGGCTGATCGCCCGGCAGAACGCCCTCGCCGCGATCCGCCGCACCGTCTCCACGGCCACCCCGGTGTTCCTGGTGATCGGCCTGGCCGGCTCGGTGGTCGGCGGCACGGTGGCCTTCGCCGACGCGATGGCCGCCCAGGGCCGCGCCGCCCTCAAGGCCGGGTACGTGATCGAGCCCTCCGACGGCCGCGGCGTGCCCGCCGAGGCCCTGCGCGCCCTGGCCGCCCTGCCCGACGCCCGGCTGACCACCGCGACGACCGTACGGTTCGACGGCCTGGCCACCCCGGACCAGCAGCCCGCCCCCGGCCGCCCGAACGACCTGCCGATCCCGGAGGACGGCCTGGCCGTCGACGGCGACCTGCGGACGGCCTGGAACCTCAGCACCGAGGCCGGCTCCCTGGAAGACCTGCACGGCCGGACGGTCGCGGTCTCCGACGACATGGCGCGGGTCTTCGGCTGGCACGTCGGCGACACCCTGAACGCCCGGC
Organism: Streptomyces sp. 1114.5; assembly: GCF_003635085.1. NCBI lineage: Bacteria > Bacillati > Actinomycetota > Actinomycetes > Kitasatosporales > Streptomycetaceae > Streptomyces > Streptomyces sp. 1114.5. The sequence goes on along the minus strand of NZ_RBXE01000001.1, from coordinate 1,681,725 downwards.
TCGCGGACGGCACCCAGGTGCAACTGCGGCTGGTCGCCCGGGTCCGCCACCTGCTGCCGCACCTGCCGGAGATCGTCGTCCCGCGCGAGGCCGTTCCCGGCCCGAGCACCGCCACCGGCCCGAGCGCCGTGTCGGTCGCCTACCTGGGCACCGGGGCGAGCCCCGAGCAGGTCACGGCCGCGCTGGGCGCCAGCGCGGCCCGGGCCACCACCGGCGCGCAGTGGATCGGGGCGCACAACGACCGGACCACGAAGAACGGCTGGATCGCGATGCTGGCGATCCTCGGCCCGGCCCTGCTCTACGCGCTGATCGCGATCGTCAACACGATGATGATGTCCACCGGGGACCGGCTGCGGGACTTCGCCACCATGCGCCTGACCGGCGGCACCCGCCGCCAGGTCCTGCGGGTGGTCGCGGTCGAGACCCTGCTGGTGGTCGCCACCGCGGCGGCCCTCGGCCTGGTCGTCACCCTGCTGACCCAGTACGCGACCGTCCTGCTGATCGGGAACCGCATCCTCGACCCGGCGCAGTCCGCCGCCTTCGACCTGCCCTGGGGAGCGCTGGCCGGAGCCACCGCGGTCTGCCTGGTCCTCTCCATGGTCTCCAGCCTGGTCCCGGCCCGGCTGGCGCTGCGGATCCGCCCGCTCGACCTCGCGAGCGGCCGGCAGTAACGGCCCTGCGGCAGCGGCCCGAGCAGCTGCCGCACCGGCAACCGGCAGTGGCCGACCGGCCCGTCCGTCCTACCCGGCCTGCGCCCCCTGAGCGGGCGGCGCACCGGACAGGTCGGACGGGCCGAGCTGGTGCAGCATCAGGTCGGTGGCCTTGCGGTTCATCGTGCGCTGCGAGACGCCGAGCGCCCGGGCGATCACCGGGCCCACCCGCTCCTTCCCCAAGTCCGGTGGTGCAGAAGGCTCAGAGCCAGCCGCGCCGGCCGGCCTGCAGGCCGGCCGCGAACCGGCTGCGGGCATCGAGCCGCTCCATCAGATCGGCCATCATCCGGCGCACCGTGCGAAGCGAGAGCCCGAGCCGGGTGCTGGCGGCGGCGTCGGTGAGGCCGTCGGCGAGCAGGCGGAGCAGCTCCTGTTCCTGCGGGATCAGGCCGCGCTCGTCGCGCTCCGGGCAGACGCCGAACAAGGTGGCACTCTCCCAGACGTACTCGAAGAGCGAGACCAGGGCGGCCACCACACCGGCTCCGGTGAGCTGGACGGCGCCCTTGCGGGTGTTCTGTGGGTCGACCGGCACCAAGGCCACCCGGCGGTCGATGACGAGCATCCGTACGGGCAGGGCCGGCGCGGTGCGCACCTGGCCGCCGAGGTCGGTCAGCCAGCCCGCGTATTCGGCGGTGACCGAGTCGTTCCGGACGCTGTCGAGGTACACGGTACGCATCATGACGCCGCGTGAGATCACGGCCTGGTCCAGGGGCCGGCTCGCCTCCAGGCTGGCCGCCGACTGCGCGCCGCCGGGGTTGAGGGTGAGGCACTCGAAGGTCGCCTGGGCCGCCAGGTCCTCGATCCGGGCCTGGATGGCGTCGATGCCGATCAACTGCTCGGCCGGCTGCCTACTGCCGTCGGTGAAGAGGCTGCTGTACTCGTCCAGCACCGCGTTGGCGGCCATTCTGCACCGCTCGAACTCGTGCTGTCTTCGGTGGAGCGCGTCCTCTTCCCGGCGGAGCAGGGACTGCAGGCCGATCACCGGGTTCACCGGGGCCACTTCCCCCTGGGTCGACGAGTCGATCAGCAGCTTGAGGGAGGACAGTCGATCCAGGGCCGCCCGGAGCTCCTCCTCCGACATCTCCAGCTGGTGCGCCAGCTGCGCCACGCCCCAGCGGTGGTTGGTCAACATGACCCGGTAGACGGCCTCGGTGCGTTCATCGAGACCCAACATCTCCAACATGGTCTACCAGTCCCCCGTTCATGATCTGACCTGGCACATCATGCCGCGTTCCGGCCCCGGAGAGCTACACCTCGCCCCCCTCGGGGCCGTTTGGCACTGAGTTGCCAGTCAGCATTTGGTGCCAGGCTCACCCCCTTCCGTCCGGGGACGACGGTTGGCCAGACTGAGATCACCGCACTCCGGCGCCACGTAGTGATCCGGCGCCGATGAAAAGCAAACTCCGTCCAAAGTCAGTGTGAATCACATGGGGGAATTCATGTCTGCTTCCGCACGCCTCGTCAAGGTATCCGTCCTCTGTCTTCTGCTTTCCGTCGCCGCCCCGGCCGCGGTCGGGGCGGTCGACCTCCGGCTGCACAGCAGCGCGTCCGCCGAAACCCTGAACCTGGGCGGCGTGATGTCCACGGACAACCTGAATTGGGACATCGCCCCCGCCATCACGTCCAACCTCAACTGGGACTGAGGCCCGGCGGTGCAGATGACCACGGTAACGCTCCGGCCGCTGCGCGAAGGGTCCCAGGAGGAGCTCGACGGGCCCCTGCTGGCCGCCTGGCTCCGGGCGGTTGCCGCCGGCAGTGGCGGCATGGAGCACGTCAGCATCCAGTGCGAGCCGGGGCGCACCGAACTCGTCTTCTTCCACGCGGTGGAGAGTTCCGCCGAAGCCGCGGACGCCGGCCGGGCCCTCGGTCGACGGGCCCTCGACGAGGCTCGCCGGATCGGCGCCTGGACCGTCGCCACGCCCCTCCCGGAGCAGTCCGACAGGTGGCTCGGATGACCACTCGGTCCGTTGTCGAACATGTTCTGCGCACAACCGGTGAAATCCCCGTGGAGGAACTCGATGACCCTCGAAGACTCGCGGACGCCTACAACCTGCTGATCGGCCAACCCGGGCTCGGCCTGGAGGATTTCGCGGAAAGGCTCGGATGCCCGCCCGAGGCGGCACGGGCCATTCTCAGCCGGCTCGGCGACCTCGGCCTGTTGTCTCGCTACGGCGCCGGAAACGACGCCCTGGTCGCCCTCGGCCCGCTCACCGCAATGCGGCAACTGCTCGTACGGGAACGGGATATTCTGCGCCAACGGCAGGAATTCCTGGAGGAGTCGGTCAGCACCTACTCCACCATCCTGTCCGCTTACGGAACCGGACCGGCCACCGCGGACGCCCAGGAGCGCACCGAGCTGCTTCCGGACGCGTCCGCCGTGTTCGCGCGGTTGTTGGAACTGACCGCGGCCGCCCGGAGCGAGGTGCTCACCTTCGACTCCGCGCCGGCCCCCTCGGGAGCCGCGCCCGCGGTCGGCCGCGCCCTCGGCCTCGACCCGCTCGACCCTGGGACACGGGTGCGGACGGTGTACCCGGAGGCGGTCCTCTTCGACGAGGATTGGCTGGGCCGTGCCCGGGCCGCCGCCGGGGCCGGGGCGGAGGTCCGACTGGTGCCGGACCTCCCGTTGAGCATGACCCTTGTCGACGGGCACACCGCCGTGCTGACGCACGACCCGTCCGGCACGGGCGGCGGTCTGATCGTCCGACAGCCCGCCGTGCTGCTGGCGCTGACCTCTCTGTTCGAGACGCGCTGGCAGCAGGGCCGGCGGCTGGAGTCGACCCGGCGGGAGGACGGCCGGACCCCGGCGGAGCTGGCGGTCCTGCGCGCACTCGCGACCGGCGCCAAGGACGACGCGGTTGCCCGTCAACTGGGCACCTCGGTACGGACGGTGCGCCGGATCGTGCACGCGCTGATGGAACAGGCGGGCACCGGCTCGCGGTTCGAGTTCGGCGCCTACGCCGCCAGCCGCGGCTGGGTGTGATCCCGGTCCAGCACCCGGGCGAGATCCTGCCGGACGGCGCCGAGCACGTCGTCGGGTTCGTCCTTGAGGTAGAAGTGGCCGCCGGGCAGCACCCGCATGGTGAACTCGCCCGTGGTCTCCCCGCTCCAGGCCAGCAGTTCGGGTGCGCTCACCTCGGGGTCGTCGGCGCCCATGTACGCGGCGATCGGGCAGCGCAGCCGGGGCCCGGCCAGCGGCCGGTAGGTCTCGTTCAACTCGAAGTCGGCGCGCAGGGTCGGCAGCATCAGGTTCAGCAGCTGCGGCTCGCCGAGCACTTCGGGCGGCGTGCCGCCCAACCCGGCCATGGCGGCCAGGAATTCGGCGTCCGGGAGGGTGGAGAAGAGCCGCCGGTCGGTGGGCAGCCGAGGGGCCCGTCTCCCGGAGACCACCAACAGCTCCGGGCCGCGGCCCGGGCCGGCCGAGAACCGGCGGGCCACCTCGTAGGCCAGGAGCGAACCGAGGCTGTGCCCGAAGAAGGCGTACGGTCGGTCCAGGAAGGGCTCCAGCGCCTCGCAGAGCGGATCCAGCAGCTGTTCGACCCGGCGGAACGGCAGCTCCCGCACCCGCGACTCCCGCCCCGGCAGGACCACCGGGCGGACCTCGACTCCGGGCGGCGCCGCCGCGCGCCACGGCCGGTAGGCGGAGGCGCCGCCGCCCGCGTGCGCGAAGCAGAACAGCCGGACGGCCGCCCCCTCACCCGCCGCCCCGGCACCGCCGGGCAGCCAGGCCGACGCGACTGCTGAGTTCATCCCCGTGTTCTCCGTTCTCACCCGCGGTCCGGCGCCCCGAACACCACGCTGGTGCTGAAGCCGCCGAAACCGAAGCCGTTGGACATCGCATGGCCGATCGACGCGCTCTGCGCCCGCTCTCCCACCAGCCGGACGCCGGCGTCGAGCGGCCGGGCCAGGTTGGCGTTGGGGTGGACGAAACCGTCCCGCATCTGCAGCAGGCTCGCCACCGCCTCGACCACGCCGGCCGCGCACAGGCAGTGGCCGACCAGGCCCTTGGTGGAGTTGACCCACGGCTGCCCGGGACCCGACCCGAAGACGGTGCGCAGCGCCGTCAGCTCCACCTCGTCGCCCAGCGCCGAGCCGGTGCCGTGCGCGTTGACGTAGTCGATCCGGTCCGGAGTGAGCCCGGCGTGCCGGATCGCCCGGGCCATCACCTCGGCCTCGCCGTCCAGGCTGGGGTCGGCGAGGCCGTTCCCGTCCAACCGCAGCGCGTAGCCCGCCAGCCGGGCCCAGACCTCGGCCGCGCGGGCGCGCGCCGAGGCGGCCGACTCCAGGACCAGACAGGCCGCGCCCTGGCCCGGCACGAAGCCCTCCCGGTCGGCGTCGAACGGCCGGCTGGAGGCCTGCGGGGGCCTGCCCCGCGTCCCGGCCATCGCGCCGAGGTTGTAGAACGCCTGGCGTTCCATGTCGGACAGGTCCGTGAGCGCCCCCACCACCAGGCAGAGGTCCACCGCGCCGGTCTCGACCAGCCGGGCCGCGTTGATGATCGCGACGTTGCCGCTGGCCGACGCCCCGCCGACGGTGTACCCCTCGCCGGTGATGCCGAGCAGCTGGCTGACCGTGCCCACGTGGTCCGTGTCCATGAACTGGAGCGGGTAGCGGGCCGGCAGGTGGACCGGGCTGGTGGTGTAGCGCGGCCGCACCTCCTCGGCGTAGCGGCCGCCCAGGTTGTGGCCGGCCACGACCAGCCCGATCCGGTCGCCGGGCACCGCGGCCCCGGGCAGACCGGCCCGGCCCCACGCCTCCAGCGCCACCGTCACCGACGCCTGGACCGACAACGGCGAGCGGCCGGCGATCCGCAGCGCCGAGCGGCGCAGCGGCTGGTCGGCGTCGGCCACGACCGTCCGCAGGTCGAAGCCGGCCAGGTCGGCGCTGAGCCGCGGGCGCAGCTCGGAGTGGGCGCCGTCGACCGCGCGCGCCCCGATGCCGGACGCACCGGCGCGCAGCGCCCGGGCGAACGCCTCGGTGTCCGGGGCCGTGGCGCAGAGCACCCCGGCCCCGGTGACGACGACATCGGTCACCGGACGTGCTCGCGCAGCAGACGGGCCAGCGAGCCGATGTCGTGGACGTCCTGGAACTCGATCACGGACAGGCTGATGCCCAGCTCGTCCATGGTCATCGTGACCACGTCGATCCGGTCGATGCTGTTGGCGCCGAGATCGGTCAGCGAGACGTCCTCGGTGACCAGCCGGGGGTCGAGCTCCGGCAGCACCTCCGTGACGCTGCGCCGGATCGCGGTCAGCACCCTGTCGTCGGTCATGGTGTCTCCGTTCTGGTCATGGGTGGCCCGGTGTACGGGAATTCGATGGACGGGGGCCCGGTGGACGGGGGCTCGGTGGCCGCGGACCCGGTAGCCGGGCGCGTGCACCGCGGCGCTCACGGCCGCGCTCCCTGCCACGCGTAGCCGCGGTGGTAGTCCTTGGTCCGGGTGTGCACCAGCAGGGGCCGATCGGTCGGCAGGTAGTCGGCCCAGCGGTCGAGGTCGATCTCCCGGTCGGCGACCGGTACGAGGGCGCGCAGGTTCTCCGGCAGCAGTCGGGCGTACTCGTCGAAGTCGAGCTCCCGTCGCCGGGCCAGCGCACCGCCGATGTCCATCGCCCGGACGGCCGCCGCCGAGCCATCGCCGACCACCCCGCTGAAGAACTCGGCCGAGCAGCCGGAGCCGTAGGAGTACAGGCCGACCCGGGCGGAGCCGGTGAGCGGCGCGGTGGAGAGCAGGCTCGCCAGGGCCAGGTAGACCGAGCCCGAGCACAGGTTGCCGACCAGCGCGGGGTAGGTCAGGGACGGGCGCACCCGGCGGCCGAAGTCCGCGTCCGCCTCCGCGGCCGAGGCGCCCGACTCCCGCATCAGCTTGCGGTGCCCGGCGCGGACCAGACCGCTGAACGGCGTGTGCATCGCGAGCTGGTCGAAGGTCGAGCGGAAGTCGGCGCCCTCGACCCGGCTGCGGTAGTCGGCGAAGCTCCCGCTCAGGCAGTCCAGGTAGGCGAACAGCGAGCGGTCGACGTCGGCGATGTCGAACTCGGGGGTGGGCCGGGCGGAGTCCAGCGTCTCGTAGCTGTAGAGCCCGAAGGCGCCGAGGTCCAGCTCCAGCACGGTCGGCCGGTCGCCGAGGAGGACGGCGGCCGCGCCGTGGCCGGTGGCCGGCTCCGCGTAGCCGGCCCGCTCGTCGACCAGCGCCACGTCGGTGGCGATGATCAGCGCCTTGGCGCCCGGTGAAGCGGCCGAGGCCAGATAGCCGGCGGCCAGCTGGACGGCTCCGGTCGCCGCGTAGCAGGCCTGTTTGACCTCCAGGAGACGGCAGTTGCGGCTCAGCCCGAGGTACTCGTGGACGTAGGAGGCCACCGACTTGCTGAGGTCCAGGCCGGACTCGGTCGAGGTGATCAGCACCTCGATCGCGTCCCGGTCGGCCGGGTCGAGCGCGTCGATGATCGGCTTGGCCGCGTTGACCGCGTTGGTCACCGGATCCTCGAACGGCAGGCCGATCGAGCGGTTGTGCATGGCCAGGTTGTCCAGCCGTTCGATGTCCAGCCCGCGGCCCTCGAACAGGGTGGCCACCGGGATCTGCGCGATACCGGTGTAGACGTTGAGTGCCTCGATTCCCACGGCCATGTCAGCGCCCCCCGGCCCGGACGAGGAAGTCGATCAGCGCGTCGATGTCGCGCAGGTCGCTGAAGCTCGACATCGGCTCGTCCACGCGGAGTCGGTCCATCAGGCCGAGGATGATCTCGACCCGGTCCACCGAGTCGGCCCCGAGCTGCTTCAGGTGCTTGTCACCGGTGATCTCCTCCGGGCTCAGGCCCGGAAGGATCTGGCCGACCACCTCGCGGACGAGGGCGGCCGTACGAGCCCGGTTGTCGGTCGTTGTGGTCATTCGGAGGTCCCCGTTTCGAGTTGGAGCGAGCAGACGGCCAGGAGCCGGCCGGTGCCCTTGTCACGCAGCACCACGTCGAAGGCCTCGGAGTCGGCGTCGCCGCCCCGCAGCCACTGGCGCACGGTGAGGATGAGCGGGCTGCCCGCGTCGGCGTTGCCCAGGTAGCAGAGCTGCTGGTCGACCACCACGCGGTCGAGGAAAGAGCGGTCGTCCCGGCCCAGTCCGCGCCAGGCCAGCAGCAGTGCCCGGTCGACGATCGAGAAGTAGGACGCGAAGTAGAGCAGGCCGGCGCCGTTGAGGTCGCGGGACGGGTCCACCTCGTAGTCGACCGTCAGCTCGGCGCCGGGTCGGTCCCCGTGGTGGTCGAGGAAGGTCAGCTGCTGCCGGGCCCGGACGTAGGCGTGCCGGGGGGAGTACTCCTCCGGCACGACCGGCAGGTGCCGGTACCGGAAGTCGGGCGGCGACGAGCGGGCCAGGCCCTCGTTGGAACCCTCGGCCGTACGGGAGACCCAGCGGTTGAAGTTCTCCACGTAGAGCGAGTCCGGGTCGGCGAAGGCGTAGAACCCCTCGGGCTCGATCGGCTCCGCCGCCGCCTCGGGCGAGCGGGAGATCCGGTGCAGGGTGAGCACCGACTCGCTACCGAAGCCGAACACCCTTGAGGCCACGTGGAGTTCGTCGCCGAAGGCGGGGCTGCGCAGGTGGAAGCGGCGGCTGCCGCGGACCCGGTAGTAGTAGAAGGACAGGTAGGCCGGGGTGCCCGCGGCGGAGCGGGCCCGCAGCACGTCGGTGCCGCAGGCCTCCCCGACCGCGTCCCAGGTCCAGTCACCGACCTGGCCGGCGAACAGCGAGTTGTGCCCGCACATGCCGGGGCGGATGAGTTCGGTGCGCACGGTCGTCGTCATCGCGCGTCCCCCGTGGCGCCGTGGGCGGCCAGGAACGGCAGCAGCAGCTCGTGCACCCGCCGGGGGTGGGTCAGGCACGGGAAGTGGCCGGCGTCCGCCAGCTCGGCGTACGTGACGTCCGGGATGGCCCCGTGCAGCAGGTGGGTGGCCTTCATCGGGATGACGGTGTCGTGCCGCCCCCAGATCACCAGCGTCGGAACGGCGATCTCCGGCAGCCGGGCGAACAGCGTCGGCTGGGCGGCGAACACGTCCAGGTAGCTCAGGCCGATCTGCGGGTCCATGCTCTCGCAGCGCAGCAGCAACCGCTCCAGCTCGGCCCGGCCCTCCTGGAGCTCCCCGCCGCCCGCCTCGATCCGGTCGAAGTCCTCGGCCGCCACGATCGACAGCCGGTTCACCTCGCCGCGGCGGTTGCCGACCTTGTACGAGCTGCCCACCAGAGTGAGCGAGGCGGTGTCCTGCGGGTGGCGCAGCGCGAAGCTCTGGGCCACCAGGCCGCCGAACGAGGAACCCAGGACGTGGACCGGGCCGGTGATCCCGAGCCGGTCGAGCACCGTCCGGTAGAGCGCGGCCAGACCGTCCAGGGTCAGGTCGGCGCTCACCGTGGTGGCCCCGACGCCGGGGTGGTGCACGGTGATCATCCGGTACCGGTCCGCCAGTTGGGCGAACTGACGGGCGAACACCCCGGCCCCGATGTTGAACGGGGTCATCAGCAGCAGGACCGGACCGCTCCCGGCGGTGAACACCTCGACCCGGCCCTCCGGCAGGTCGAGCAGCAGCCGCTCCACGCCCGGGGCGTGCTCGGCCAGCACCGCCGTGTTCTCGTCCACGGCCAGATGGCCCTCACGCATCGCGTCCTCGATGTCGGACGGCAGCTCGGCGCTCGGGTGGTAGCGGCGCGGGGCGGCCGCCGACCGGGCACCGCCGACCGGCAGGAGGTCCGGCACCGGACCGGCCGCCCGCCAGAGCGCGGCGAGGCGATCGGCCGCGGCGCCGGCGTGCTCCACGCCGAAGCCGACCGGGACGGCGAGCCGGATCAGGCGGTCGCCCGCCAGGTGCGGCGCGCCGCGCAGGCCGGTGCCGTGGTAGATCCAGGCCAGGCAGGACTCGACCGGCAGGTCCAGGCCGGCGAAGGCCGGCATCCGGGCCACGTCGAGCAGCACGCAGTGGGCACCGGCGGGAGCGGCGACCGGCAGGCCGGCCTCTTCGAGGCCGCCGTGCAGCGCCCGCACCGCGGCCATCCGCTCCTCGACCAGTGCGGCGACCTCGTCCCGGTCGGCCAGCGCCCGGGCCAGCAGGCGCCGGGTGGCGAGGCCGACCTCGGCGCCGCGCAGGGCGGTGTGCTCGGTCAGCCGGTCGACCAGACCGGGGTGCCGGGCGGCGACCAGGCCGCCGGAGGTGACCCCGAAGTCCTTGGAGAGGCTGAAGGTCACGGCGTCCGCCGCGACGAGCAGTTCCTCGACGGCCTTCCAGAGGTCCACGCCGCGCCAGCCGTCCTCGTGGGCGACGACGAAGGCGGCGTTCTCCACGATCCGGGTCGCGTCGAGCACCAGCGGCACCCCGTGGGCCCGGGTCACGTCCCGCACTGCACGCAGGTTGGCGACCGACACCGGCTGACCGCCGGAGGCGTTGCCGCTCAGCTCGACCGCGACGAAGCTCACCGGGGTGCGGGAGTCGGCGAGCCGGGCGCGCAGGGCGGCCAGGTCGAGGTCGCCGGCGAAGCCGGAGCCGCCGCCGGCGGCGGCCGTGGGGAGCTCGGCCGGGCCGAAGCCGGCGTCGGCCAGGCTCAGCATCCAGGTGAAGAACAGCCCGTTGTGGAGGACCGTGCCGCGCGGGCCGGGCCAGGCGCGGCAGAGCAGTGCCTCGGCCGCGCGCCCCGAGGCGGTGGGCACCGCGTGCGGGAAGGGCAGCCAGCCGGGCAGCTCGAAGTCGGCCGGCTCGCGGTCCCGTTCGACGAGGTCCTGGATCGCGCGGGTGCGGGCGGTGACCACCGGGCCGTCGACCTCGGCCCAGGAGTCGGTGACGAGGTCGAACTCGACGTCGGCGGGGCGCAGGGCGAGCGGGTTGTACCCGGCCTCGGCGAGCCGGGCGGCGCGCTCGGCCCGCCCCGGGACGGGGACGGCCGCGGAGACGGGCACGGGCGCCGGTCGGACGGCGGCAGGCTGACGGGGCGCCGGGGCCGGGGCGACCGGGACGACGGGCGCCGCCTGGGCGGCGGCCGGGAGGGCCTGGGCGGCGCCGTCGACGGCCATGTCCGGAACGTCGGCGTCGATGTCCGGGTTGGCGATCATCAGGATCACCTCCGACACCGGCGTCGGGTCCTGGTCCGCCGGCTGGCAGAGGTAGATCGGCCGGTTGACCGGGCGGAACTTGTTCTTGAACTGGAAGTTGCCCTCGCCGAAGACGCCGACCGAGCGCAGCTCGGCCATGCCCTGCTCGACCTCGGGCGAGGCGTTGGGCGAGTCGCCCAGCTTGATGCCGAAGCTGGCGCCGAAGCTGAACAGCTCGGAGCCCTCGTCACGGAGCTGACGCAGGATCTCGATGATCGCGTACTCCAGGCCGCCCCGGGGCGCCTCGGCCGGATAGAACTCCAGGTCCAGCAGGTAGCCGGGCTCGGACGGGATCCTGGTGACGATCACCGCGCTGGCCAGCTCGGAGTTGACCCGGGTGAGGAACATCCGGTGCCGCTCGGCCAGCCGGCCCTCCAGCAGCTCCTGACGGACGACGGCCACGTACGGGTTGACCATCTGCTTCTGGTCGCCCCAGCGGTCGATCATCCCGGCGATCTCGCGGTCGACGGCCCGGTCCGAGCCGACCCGGTACTCCTCGGTGGTGACCCGACCGGCCCGCTCGAACCGGGCGACCAGGTTGCGCAGCCGGCTCATCCGGCCCCCCGCGAGGCTGAACCCGGCAAGGTCCTCCAGCCGCTGCACCGCACCGAACGGCGTGGCGGTCAGCGGTCGGCCGCCGGCCTCCGCGAGCGGGATCATCGACAGGAAGTTCGGCCGCAGGCCGTGCCGGGCGCCGTAGGTCAGCCACTCGGCGGCCAGCGGTGCGAAGTCCTCCTCCGTGCCCGCGTAGCTCCAGGCGAAGAGGTGGTCGTCCCGCCGGGAGAAGTTGAAGTAGGCGCGGCCGGTCGAGCCGATGAAGGCCAGTGGCGCGATGTCGCGACCGGCCAGACCGCCCTCCTTGGCGTGCGCGCGGTCGATCTCGGCCAGCCGCGCGGCGATCTCCGGGAACTCGGCGAGACGGCGCTTGCGCACGATCAGCGGCCGCTCACCGGCCCCGACGGCAGCCGGGGCAGCAGCCGGGGCGGTGGCCCGGAACGTGGCCGCGGCGTCGGAGAGGACGACCGGACCCCCCTCCGCCGCCTCCGGCCCGGCGGCCAGCGCGGCGGCGAGCAGTCGCACGGTCGGCTCGGCGCCGAAGGCGTCGACCAGGTGACCGGCGAGCGCGTCCACCGTGGGGTGATCGAAGAGCAGCGTCTTGCGCAGGGCGCCGAACCCGCGCTCCAGCACGCTGACCGTGCGCAGCATGTCGAACGAGGTCAGGCCGTTGGCGGTGAAGTCGATCCGCCGGTCGACGGCGCGGTCGGTGATCCGCTCGATCAGGCGCGCCGTCAGGTCGGCGGCCGAGTCGCCGGTCGCGACGGCGGGCGCGGCGACGGGGGCGGCGACGGGCGCGGCGACGGGGGTGACGGCCACCGCGACCGGGGCAGCCACCGCGACCGGCTCGACAGCCGGGACAGCGGCCGGAAGCGGGACAGCGGCCGGAAGCGGGACCACGGCGGCGGACGTCGGGGCGAGGCCCGCAATGTGGGCGGCCAGCCGTTCGACGCTGTCGTGGTCGTAGAGCTCGGCGGCCTGCAGTTCCAGGCCGAAGGTCGCGTTCAGCCGGCGGGCGAGGTCCATCCGGAAGATCGAGTCCAGGCCGAGGTCGGTGAACGCCTGCCCGGAGCCGACCTCGGCCGGCTCCAGCCCGAGGATGTCGGCCACCTGCGTGGTGATCTCGGCCGACGCCTCGCCCGGCGTGACGGTCACCGCGGTGACCGGCGACGGGGCGGCCGGGACCAGGGCGCCCGTCTCGCGCGGGGCGGGCGGCTCCGGGGTCACCGGTGCGGCCGGGGCCGGCGCGGCCGGGGTGGGCGGGACCGACGCGCCGACCGGGGTCAGGCTGATCTTGGCGGCCTTGCGGCGCCTGGTGCCGGTCTCCCGCTCGCGCGGCTGCCGGGTGTCCTGGAGCACGTCTTCTTCCTTCCTGGATTGTGGCTTGCCGGGGTGGTCGGTCCGTCCGTCGAACCAGTGGGCGCGGCGGGTGAGCGGGGCGCCGGGCAGCGGCGTACGGCCCGGCTCGCGGCCGAGCCAGCGCCTGGTCCACGCGACCTCCGCGCCCTCGACCCAGTGCGCGGCGAGCTCGTCGAGCGTCAGGTTCGGCGTCACGGGCGGGAGACCGGCCGCGGCCAGTCCGCGGTACCCGGCGGGTTCACCGGCGGCCACCCGGCGCAGGACGGCCACCGCCTCGGCCACCGACTCGGCGGTCAGGGCCAGCCGGTGCGGGTAAGGCGTCCGGCCGACCTGGAGGGTGTAGGCGACCCGGGCCAGGTCGGGTTCCGGAGCGTCGGCCAGGGTGTCGGCCAGCCGTCCGGCGTACTCGTGCAGGGCCTCGTCGCTGCGGGCGGAGAGCACCAGCAGCTGCCGCCCGGTCGAGCGGACCGCCTGGCGCGGGTGCGAGGCCAGCACGACGTGGGCGTTGGTGCCCCCGAAGCCGAAGGAACTGACCCCGGCCGTCCGCGGTCCGGACCAGGGGCGGGCCGCGTCGTTGACGAAGAACGGGGTTCCGTCCAGTCGCAGGTACGGGTTGGGCTCGTCGAAGTGAATGCTCGGCGGCAGCACCTCGTGCCGCAGGGCGAGCAGCATCTTGAGCATCCCGGCGATCCCGGCGGCGGCCTCAAGGTGGCCGATGTTGGTCTTCACCGATCCGAGCGCCACCCGGGGGTCGGACGGTACGGGCCGGCCGGCGTCGGCGTACAGCGCGGCGAACGCCTTCTTCAGGCCCTCGGCCTCGACCGGATCGCCGAGCCGGGTGCCGGTGCCGTGCAGCTCGACGGCGCCGACCTCGGCCGGGTCCACACCCGCGTCCCGGTAGGCGCGCAGCAGCACCTGGGCCTGGGCCTCCGGGTTGGGTGCGGTCAGCGACGTGGACCGGCCGCCGTGGTTGACCGCGCTGCCCCGGATGACGGCGTAGACGTGGTCGCCGTCGGCCTCGGCGGCCGCGAGCGGCTTGAGCACCAGCGCACCGACGCCCTCGCCGCGGACGTAGCCGTCGGCCTTCCGGTCGAAGGTCCGGCAGGCGCCGTCCGGGCTGAGCATGCCCGACTGCTGGAAGGCGGTGAACAGGCCGGGGCTCAGCAGGACGTTGACCCCGCCGACCAGGGCGAGCGAGCAGTCGCCCGCCCGGATCGCCTGCACGGCCCGGTGGACCGCCACCAGCGAACTGGAGCAGGCGGTGTCCACCGCCTCGCTCGGCCCCCGCAGGTCCAGCACGTGCGAGACCCGGTTGGCCAGGATCGAGTGGGCGACGCCGCTGGCCGTGTGGGCCTGCACGGGCGTGCCGCTCAGCCGGAGCAGGTCGGCGTAGTCGGTGGTGGAGACGCCGACGAACAGACCGGTGTCGGTGCCCGCGAGGGAGTCCGGGCGGTGGCCGCTGTCCTCGACCGCCTGCCAGACGGCCTGGAGGAAGAGCCGCTGCTGCGGGTCCATCAGCGCAGCCTCGGCCGGCGAGATCCGGAACAGCTCGGCGTCGAACTCGCCGACGCCCTCGATGAAGCCGCCGCGCAGGGCAGCGGTGTCGGGGTGGGCGTGCAGTTCCCGCCGGTCGGCCGGGGCCGGGCCGACCAGGTCCTCGCCGGCCGCCAGGCGCCGCCAGAAACCGGCGAGGTCGCGGGCGCCGGGCAGGGTGCCGGCGATCCCGACGACGGCGACGGCGTCCTCGGCGGTCGTCGAAGGGCCCGCTGCCGTCGACGCCGCCGCCGCGGCGGTCGGTGCGGCCTGCTCGGCCACCGGCGCCACGGCCAGGACGGCCCCGTGCTCGCGCAGCAGGTACCGGGCGAACGCCTCCAGGCTGGCGCACTCGAACAGCACGGTGGGCAGCAGATCGAGGTCGTACTCCAGGTTGACCTGGTTGATCAGCTCGGTGAGCGAGATCGAGTCGAACCCGCTGTCCATCAGGTCCTCGTCGAGGTCGACCTCCGCCTCCTCGACGAGCAGGAAGCCCGAGGCCATCCGCCGCAGCCGGTCCCGCACGTCGGGCCGGACGGGTCCGCCGGCGGTGACCGCACGGTCGGCCGCGGGCTCCTCCGCCGAGGGCCGGTCGAGCAGCTGCTCGACCACGGTGAGGGACGGCGGCACGGACGGGCCGCCGGTGAGCACGCGCTCCAGGACGTCCAGCCCGGCCGCGGTCCGCATCGGCACCATCTGCCAGCGACGGGCGAACAGGGTGCGGGTGGCGTCGTCGACGGTCATCCCGCCGTCCGCCCAGAGCGGCCAGCCGATCGAGACCGAGCGGCCAGGGCGCTCACCGCGCTCCCGGCGCTCCTCGCGCTCGGCGGCGAAGGCGTCCAGGAAGGCGTTGGCGGCGGCGTAGTCGGCCTGACCCGGGTTCCCCGTCCCGCCGACCACCGAGGAGAACAGCACGAAGAAGTCCAGCGGCTGGTCCGCCGTGGCCACGTCGAGCAGCCGGGTGCCGGTCACCTTGGGGGCCAGCACCTCGGCCGTCTCGGCGCGGGTCTTGCGGACGGCCAGCGCGTCCCGGGTCACCCCGGCCGTGTGCACGACGCCGTGCACGGGCGCGGCCGCCGCGACCAGTCGCTCGACGTCGGCTGCCCGGGTCACGTCGGCCCGGTGGAACTCGACGGTGCTGCCGGCGGCGTTCAGCGCGGCGATCCGCGCCGCCGCCTGCGGGCCGGGCTCCGTCCGGCCGGCCAGCACCAGCCGGACCGGCCCCCGGGCCGCCAGGAACTCGGCGACGTGCAGCCCGAGGGCACCGGCGCCGCCGGTGACCAGGTAGCCGCCGCCGGGCCGGACCACGGCCGCCCCGCCCTCCGGCAGGGCGAACTCGACGGTTTCCCGGACCTCGCGCCGACCGTCCCGGTGGCGGACCTCCGGGTCGGCGCAGGCCAGCTCGTCCAGCAGGAGCACGGCCCGCAGCCGGGCGTCCGTGCCGGGCTCGAACTCCACCCGGGAGCCGGTGAAGCCGCTGTGCTCCAGGCCGATCGTGCGCAGCGCGCCGGTGACGGCGACCTGCTCGGGGTCGGGCGAGGCGTGGGTGTGGACCATCCGCAGCACCGCGCCGGGCCGGTCCCGGAGCAGGGCGGCCGCCAGTTCGACGGCGTCGGCGACGTCACCGGTGTGCACCACCGCGTCGGGCAGCACGGAGGGGGTCTCGCCGGGCCGGATCGCCACCGACCGGACGCCCTCGGCGCCGGCCGCGCGGCCGATCGCCGCGGCCAGCCCGGCCTCCTCGGTCACCACCAGCAGCAGCTTCGGCCGGACGCCGACGGGCTCGGCCGGGCGGTCCTGCCAGACCGGGCGGCGCTGGACCACCCGGGTGCGCGGCTCGGACGGGGTCGCCGCCGGGGCGGAGGGGGCCGCCGTGACGGCCGCCGTGCCCTCCGGCAGCCAGTACCGGCGGCGCTCGAACGGGTAACCGGGCAGGGCGGCCCGGCGTGGGCGCGGGTGCGGCCAGCGGGCCTCCCAGTCGACGGCCGCGCCGCGCACCCAGCCGGCCGCGGGCTCGTCCGGGTCGACCGCGATCGCGCCGCCGCCCGCGGTGCCGAGCCGGACGCCGTCCGGCACGGTGCCCGCCGCCACCGCGGCCAGCCGGGCGGCCAGCTCGGCGACACCGGTGGCCGTGACGGCCAGGCGCTCGGGGAACTCCCGGCGGCCGACCTGGCTGGTGAAGCAGAGCGCGGCGAGGTCCACGGCCGCCCCCGGACCGGTCAGGTGGTCCGCCACCAGGCCGGCGTAGCGGAGCAGCTGCTCGCGGGTCCGGGCGGAGAGGACGAAAAGCTGCTCGTCGGCCTGCCGGACGGGGCCCTGCGGCACCACGTGCCCGCGCGGGTCCCGGTACTCCTCCACCACCAGGTGGACGTTGGCACCGCCGGCGCCGAACGAGCTGACCCCGGCCCGGAGCGGGGCGGAGTCGACACCCTCCCACTGCTCCAGCGCGGTCGGCAGAGCGAACCGCTCCGGGTCGAGCGCGATCTTGGGGTTGACGGTCTCCAGGTTGGCGCAGGGCGCGATCCGCCGGTGCCTGAGCTGGAGCAGCACCTTGGTGAGCCCGGCGATGCCCGCCGCGCCCTCCAGGTGGCCGATGTTGGCCTTCACCGAGCCGATCCGGCACGGCACGCCGCCCGCGGCGACCGGCCCGAGCGCCCGGCCCAGCCCGGCGACCTCGATCGGGTCGCCCAGCTCGGTGCCGGTGCCGTGGGCCTCGACGTAGCCGATGGTGGCCGGGTCCACGCCCGCCCGGCGGACCGCCTCGGCGATCAGCGCCGCCTGCGCGTTCGGGTTCGGCACGGTGTACCCGCCGGTCTTGCCGCCGGCGTTGGCGAGGCCGGACTTGATGACACCCCAGATCTCGTCGCCGTCCGCGACGGCCTCGCGCAGCGGCTTCAGCAGCACCGCCCCCACGCCCTCCCCGGGCACGAAGCCGTCGGCCGCGGCGTCGAAGACCTTGCAGCGCTCGTCGGCGGAGAGCATGTTCATCGCGCTCAGCGACACGTGGTGGGCCGGGTGCAGGATCAGGTTGACCCCGCCGGCGATCGCGGTGCGGCACTCGCCGCGCCGGATGCTCTCGCAGGCCAGGTGGACGGCGAGCAGCGAGGACGAACAGGCCGAGTCCACGGCGAAGCTGGGCCCGTGCAGGTCCAGGAAGTAGGAGACCCGGTTGGCGATGGACCAGTACGCGGAGTGCGCGCCGGAAAGCCGGCCCTCGGCCCACCCGGTGGCGGCGAGCTGGCCGTACGAGCCGTACATGGTGCCGACGAAGACGCCGGTGTCGCGCTCGCGGGTGGTCTCGCCGAGTCGGCCGGTCCGCTCCAGCAGATTCCAGGCCGCCTCCAGGAAAAGCCGCTCCTGCGGATCGATGGCGGCGGCGTCGCGCGGGAGGATGCCGAAGAAGCCGGGGTCGAAGAGGTCGATGCCGTCCAGGAAGCCGCCCCAACGGCTGTAGGTGCGCTGCGGCCGCCCCTTCTCGGGGTCGAAGTGGGTGCGCCAGTCCCAGCGGTCGGCCGGCACCTCGGTGATACCGCTGCGGCCGTCGGCGAGCAGCTCCCAGAAGGCGTCCACGTCGGGCGCGCCGGGGTAGCGGCCGACCAAGCCGATCACCGCGATGTCCTGGTCGTCGACGGCCGCGGGGGTTACGGGCGGGGCGGTTACGGCCACGGCGGTGACGGGCGCGGCAGTGACGGGCGCGGCGGTGACGGGCGCCGCGGTGACCGGCTGCGCGGTGACCGGCTGCGCGGGCTGGGTCAGGGCGGCCAGCTGCTCCGGGAAGG
This sequence comes from Streptomyces sp. 1114.5, assembly GCF_003635085.1. Classification (NCBI taxonomy): domain Bacteria; kingdom Bacillati; phylum Actinomycetota; class Actinomycetes; order Kitasatosporales; family Streptomycetaceae; genus Streptomyces; species Streptomyces sp. 1114.5. The sequence continues at coordinate 1,663,680 of NZ_RBXE01000001.1, read as the reverse complement.
TCTCGCCGAAGTGGTCCGCCAGGTCGGCGATGGTCAGGTACTCGAAGAGCAGCGTCGCCGGCAGGGTGCCGAGGTCGCGCTCGAAGCGGCCCAGGATGTCCAGGCTCACCAGCGAGTCCACGCCGTAGTTCTCGAAGGTCACCCGGTCGTCCAGGTCGGCCTCGGCGAAGCGAAGCACCTCGGCGAAGACGCCGCGGACGTAGTCGCGGACGGCGGGGCGGGTGGCCGGGGCGGCCGGGGCGGCGGCGGGGGCGGCGGACGACTCCGCCGCCCGCGCGACGAAGAGGCACTGCTCCAGCTCCTCCGGGGCGGTGTCCGCGAAACCGCGGACCCGCACCGGCCCGTAGCCGGCGTCGGCCAGCATCCGCTGCCAGCCGGCCGGGCCGATCAGCGGGGCGTTGGGCAGTCGCAGCCCGGCGTCCTCGTACCGCCACCAGCCCGGGGTGAGCCCGAAGGTGAGGGTGAGGAAGTTCGCCGCCCTGGTCACCTCGTTGACCAGCAGCAGGCCGCCGGGGCGCAGCAGGTCGCGGGTGTGGCCGAGGGTGCGGTCCATCCGGGCGGTGGCGTGCAGCACGTTGGTGGCGAGCAGCACGTCGAAGCCGTGCCGCTCGAAGCCCTGCCCGGTCGGGTCCTTCTCGATGTCCAGGGCCTCGAAGCGGACGAACGGGTAGCGGGCGCCGAAGGCGTCCTCGCCGCGGCGCAGGAACGCGGTGGAGATGTCGGTGTAGCGGTAGTCGACCGGCAGACCGGTGCGGGCGCAGGCCTCCAGGACGAAGGCGCTGCTGGAGCCGGTGCCGGCCCCGATCTCGGCGATCCGCACCGTCCGGCCGGTCTCCCGGTGGACGTCGGTCACCGCGCGGGCGACCTCCTCGGCGAGCAGCGCGTGGTAGTGGTCGGCCGAGGCCTGGCCGCGGTACACCCGCTCGACCAGGTCGGCGGAGCCGCCGGGGAACAGCACCTCCGTGGCGCTGCGCGTGCCGTCGAGCACCTGCGGCAGCGCCTCGACGCAGCGGTCGAGCAGTTCGACGTGCGGGGCGAGGTCCGGGTAGCGGGCGGTGAGCCCGCCGTCCGGCTCCGGGGCACCGGGGACGGACGCGACCGCGCCGTCGGCCGTCCGTCGGAGGCGACCGTCCGCGACCAGGAGGTCGAGCACCGCGTCGAGCAGCCGGCGCTGGCCGGGGCGGACACCCAGTCGGGTGGCCAGCTCGGCGGGGTGGCCGTCCAGGGTGCCGAGCTGCCGGCGCAGGCGGCGCTCCAGCAGGGCGGGGGCCAGCCGGTCCAGGGCCGCGAACGCCGCGCGGGCCCGGGTGACCGGGTCGGCCTGCTGGGCCTGTTCTGCACCGGCGGCACCGGCGGCACCGGCGGGACCGGCGGGCCGGGCGCCCGCGGCCGGGTGGCTGTCCGCGCCGAGCCGGGCCAGCCCGGCCCCGTCCGCGCGGACCACGACGGCCTGCGGCACTCCGTGCGCGAGCAGGGCGTCCAGGGCCGCCATGCCCTCGGCGGGCGCGATCGAGCCGACGCCGAAGGAGGCCAGCCGCTCGGCGTAGCGGTCGTCCGCCACCACACCGACGCTGCCCCAGTAGCCCCAGTTGACGACCGTCACCGGGAACCGGCAGCGCCGGCGCAGCTCGGCGGCGTAGGCGTCCTCGAAGGTGGAGGCCGCGGCGTAACCGCCCTGGCCGGCCGACTCGGTGAAGGAGACGGCGGAGGAGAAGAAGCTCAGGAAGTCCAGCCGCTCGGTGGCCAGCGCCTCGCCGAAGGCGACCGCCCCGGCCACCTTGGGCGCCAGCACCTCGGCCAGGTCGGTCTCGTCCATCCGGGCGAGGGTGCGGTCACGCAGCACCAGGGCGGCGTGGAAGGCGCCGTGCAGGGCGCCGAACTCGCGGCGGGTCTCCCGCACCGCGGCCCGCAGCGCCGCCGGGTCGGCCGCGTCGGCCTGCAGGTACCGGGCTCGGCCGCCGAGCCGCTCGACGTCGGCGATCAGCTCGGCCACCCGCTCGTCGGCCGGGCGCCGGCCCACGACGGCGATGTTGGCACCGACCGTGCGGGCGAGGTGCCGGGCGAGGACCTGGCCGATGCCGCCGGCGCCGCCGACGACCAGGTAGGTGCCGCCGGCGCGGTAGGGGTGGGCGGCCTCCGCCAGTTCGGCCGGGCAGATCGTGCGGGTCAGCCTCCGGTCGCCGCGCAGGGCGACCAGCCGGTCGGTGCCCGGCTCCCGGCGCAGCGCCGCAGCCAGCTCGGCGGCGGGGGTCGGGCGGGTGCCGACGTCGACGCAGCCGACGGTCCAGCCCGGGTACTCGGCGGCGACCGAGTTGGCCAGGCCGATCAGCCCGGCGGCGTGCGGGCGGACCGGGCCGCCGTCGGCGTCGACCGCGCCGGCCAGCACCACCTTGAGGGCGACCGGGCGACCGGCTGCGATCAGGGTCTGCACGGTGCGCAGCAGCTCGGCCGGGGCCGAGTCGCGGTCGGGGGCGCCGCCGCGGGTGTCGGTGGCGAGGACGTAGACCAGGTCGGGGGTGTCGCCGGGCACCAGGGTCTCGGCCGAGGCGACCGCGTCCCCGGCCGCCCGGTGCTCCGCGACCAGCGCGGCGGCCAGCTCGGCGGAGCCCGCCCGGTGCAGCACCCGGACGGTGGCGCCCGGGCGGTGGCCGTCGCCGGCGGCGGGCAGTGGCGCGTCCCGCCAGACCGGCAGGTGGATCAGCCCACCGGCCGCGGGCTCGGCGGCCGCGCTCGGGGCCGGTCGCTGCGCGGGGCGGGCGCCGGCCGCGGCGCGCAGCGCCAGGCCGGTGAACCGGACCGCGACCCGGCCGGCCCGGTCGGCGAGCCGGACGGTGATCCCGCCGTTCTCGCGCCGGACGTGGGTGTACCCCGTGGCCGGGACCGGCCCGTACACGGCGAGCTCGGCCAGGGCGAACGGCAGCTGCGGCCCGGTCCCGCCGTCGGCGGCGGCGAGCAGCGCCACGGCCTGCAGAGCGGCGTCCAGCGGCACGGGGTGCAGCGGGCGGTCGGCCAGCTCACCGGCCCGGTCGGCCGGCACGGTCAGCCGGGCGAGCACGTCGTCGGCGCCGTAGTGGACCTCGTCGAGGGCCCGGAAGGACGGCCCGTAGGCGATGCCGGCCGCCGCGAAGTCCGCGTACAGGTCGGCGGCGGGGCGCCGGGACGGGCAGCGGGCGGTGATCGCGTCCAGGTCGAGCAGTTCGGGCTCGTCGATGGGGCCGGCGGCCAGCCGGCCGCGGGCGCACACCGTGCCGTCCGGATCGGCGGCCAGGGTGAAGCGATCACCGTCCAGGGTCAGCCGGGGGCTGCACGGTCCGGTCACTGCGAACGGCCGCAGCCACTGGACCCCGCTGATCCGGAGCGGGCCCGAGCGTCCGGCCGCGGCGGCGGCCAGTTCGAACGCGGCGACTCCGGGGAGCAGCGGCGTGCCGCCGATCACGTGGTCGGCGACGACCCAGTCGGACCGGTCCAGGGCGGCCGCGCCGACCGGGGCGGCGGGGGAAGCCGGGGAAGCCGGGGCGGCGGGGGAAGCCGGGGCCGAGACGGGGGCCGGGGTGACCCAGTACGGCCGGTTGTCGAAGCGGTGGCGGGCCGCGCCGCGGACCGGGCCGGCCCCGGCGGCACGACGCGGCGGCTCCCCCACGATGAGGTGCGCGTTGGTCCCGCTGAACCCGAAGCTGCTGACCGCGCCGAGGAGTTCACCGGACGGGCCGGCCCGCCACGGCTCCAGCGCGGTGACCGGGCGCAGCCGGCTCCGCCCGAAGTCGATCTCCGGGTTCGGGTCCGAGAAGTTGATCGACGGCGGCAGCTGACGGTGCTTCAGTGCGAGCAGGACCTTGATCAGCCCGGCGACGCCCGCCGACATGGTGGTGTGGCCGATGTTGCCCTTCACCGATCCCAGACCGCAGGAGCCCACCGCCCCGGCGCCCCGGCCCAGCACCTGGTCGAGGGCCTTGACCTCGATCGGGTCGCCGAGCGGCGTGCCGGTCCCGTGCGCCTCGACGTAGGTCACGTCCTCCGGGCGGACGCCCGCCTGGCGCTGGACCCGCTCGATCAGGTCGGCCTGGCTGGCCGCACTCGGCGCGGTGATGCCGTTGGTACGGCCGTCGCCGTTGATCCCGCCGGCCCGGATCACCCCGTGGATCGGGTCGCCGTCGGCCAGCGCCCGGTCCAGGCGCTTGAGCACGACCGCCCCGACGCCCTCGCCCAGCACGATCCCGTCGGCCGAGGCGTCGAACGGGGCGCTGCGCCCGGTCGGCGACAGCATCCCGGTCTTGCTGGTGAGCACGTGCATCCGCGGGGTCAGCATCAGCGCGACACCGCCGGCGACGGCACCGTCGCACTCGCCCGAGCGGATGCTCTCGCAGGCCAGGTGGACGGCGACCAGCGAGGAGGAACAGGCCGTGTCGATCGCCAGCGTCGGGCCGGTCAGGTCGAGGTGGTAAGCGATCCGGGCGGCCAGGACGGACCCGGAGTTGCCGAGGAAGGCGTGCGCCGTCTCGTCCAGGCCCTCCGCCCGCAGCAGGTCGAGGTACTCACCGGTGGCGCAGCCGACGAAGACGCCCCAGCGGCGCTTCTCCGCCCCGTCCGCGTAGCCGGCGTCGGCCAGGCCCTCCCAGGCGGTCTGCAGGAAGAGGCGCTGCTGCGGGTCCATCGACTCCGCCTCCAGCGGAGACATCCGGAAGAACTGCGGGTCGAACCCGTCGATGTCGTCGAGCAGCGCGGCCCACTTGCTGTAGGTGCGGCCGACGGCCCGGCGGTCGGGGTCGTAGAACCGGCCGGTGTCCCAGCGCTCGGCGGGCACCTCGCGGATGCTGCCGCGACCGGCGGCGAGGTTGGCCCAGAAGGCGTCGAGGTCCGGCGCGTCCGGGAAGCGGCCGGCCATGCCGATCACCGCGATGTCCCCGGCCCGCGGGTCCTCGGCCGGCGCCGGCTGCGCGGGGGCGGCCGGAGCGGGGGCGGCGGTCGGGACGACCGGGGGAAGGCTGACGTGCGCGGGCGCGGCCGGGGTCGGTACGACGGGGGCGGGTGCGACGGGCGCGAGCGTGACGGGCGCCGGGTCGGCCGGGGGCCCGACCACGGCGGACAGCGGACTCAGCACCACCTCGCCGGGAGCAGCCGGGGGTGCGGCCGGCGGCTCCGGCCGGACAACCGGCTCCGGCTGGGCGACCGGCTCCGGCTGGGCGGCCGGCTCGGCGGTGGCGGACGCGAGCAGGCTGACGTCCCGCTCGATCACCTCGCGGACGTACGCCACCAGCCTGGGCAGGGTGGGGTGGTCGTAGACCGCGACCGAGTCGATGTCCAGGTCGAACGCCTTGTTCAGCGCCCGGACCAGCTCCACCGCACCGATCGAGTCGAGGCCCATGTCGCTGAAGCTGAGCGCCTCGTCGATCTCGCCGCGGGTCAGGTAGAGGCTCTCGCAGAGGACGTCCTGCACCACCTCGGTGATGCGGGAGGTGTCCGGTCCGACGACGGGAGCCGTCGGCGCGACTGCCACGACGGGGGCCGGAGCGCTCACCGGGGCCGGGGCCGGCACGACGGCCGGCGTCGGCGTCGGGGTCGGCACCGGGGCCGGCGTCGGCGCGGCCGCGACCGTCCCGGCGCGGTAGCCGTCCACCTTGGCGAAGTGCGCGCGGATCCGGCCCACCGACTCCGTGCCGAACACCCGGTCGTGCATGGCCGACTCCCGCTCGATCACCGGGGCGAGCCGGGCGAGCGCCCGGTCCGCGAGGTCCTGCTTGAGGACGCGGACGGCCTCGACCGGCTTCTCCGCGATCGACCGGGCCAGCCCGAGCGCGGTGGCGAGCACGTCCGCGCGGTCCGCGAAGCAGACGTTCGCGCCCCGGCGCTCCAGCTCCTCACCGCGGAAGGCCTTGCCCGTGTACATCAGTTCGGCGGCCAGCACGCGGCCGAGCCGTTCGTCGAGGATGTGTGTGGCGCCCATCCCCGGGGTGAAGCCGTACTTCAGGAAGTTGGCGCTGTAGACGCTCTCCCGGGCCATCACCACGAGGTCCGCGTACAGGCCGAAGGCCAGGCCGCCGCCGGAGGCGTGCCCGCGCAGCGCGCCGACCACCGGGCGGCTGCAGCGCAGCAGGCCCTCGTAGACGAAGGGGACGTCGGTGAACCGGCTGCCGCCGCCGGCCAGCGTCTCCAGGCCCTGCGGGGTCGCCCCCATGCTGAACACCGTCTCGGTGCCGGTCAGGACGACCGCGCGCACCGTGTCGTCGCGCTCGATGCGGTCGAAGGCCTCCTGGAGGCCACGCATCATGGCGTCGGTGAACATGTTGGTGCCGCCCTGGTCGCGCATCTCCAGCAGCGCGATGCCCGGTTCGAGCAGCCGGAACCGAACCTCCTCGCCGCCGGCCTCGACCGGCTCGGGAAGCAGCTCGGCCGGGTCGGGGAGCGCCACGGGCGCGGTCGGCACGGGCACCGACGCCGTCGGGACGGCCGCCGGCACTGCGGGGGCCGCGACCGGCGCCGGCTCCCCGGCACGGTTGCCGCCCTTCCAGCGGCCGACCCAGACGGCCTCCTCCTGGAACGGGTAGCCGGGCATCGGGCGGCGCCGCACCGAGGTGTCGCCGGCCCGGCAGGCCGCCCAGTCGACGTCGCCGCCGGCGGCCCAGTACCGCGCCACCTCGTCGAGTCGGCCGGCCCGGAACGCGGCGACCGCGTCCAGGGCGGCCGGCGCTCCGGGGCTCCCCCAGTGGCCCGCGCCGCCGGCCGGCCCGCCGTCGGCGTAGCGCCGCAGTTCCGCCCGCAGCACCGCCGGGTCGGAGGCGACCACCGCCAGCCGGTGGGCCATCGCGGCCCGGCCGGTCTGCGAGGTGTGGGCGAGGTCGGCGAGCAGGTACGGGTCGCCGGCACCGGCCAGCTCGGCGATGGTGGACTCCGGCGCGGGCCGGGTGCCCAGGGCCTCGCCCAGCTCCGCGAGGGAGAGGGCGTCGAAGCCGAGGTCGGCCAGCGAGTCGTCGGCGCCGATCGCCTCGGCCGGGATGCCGAGCAGCGCGGCGGCCTGTTCGGCCACGGCCTCGACCGACCGGCCGGCTCCGGCCAGGAAGTCCAGCTGGCGCAGGGCGTACTCGCGCAGTTCGGCCGGGGTCCGCGCGGACAGCACGAAAAGGTGCTCGGCGGCCGGAGGGGTCGGACGCTGCACGGGCTGGATCTCCTCTTCGACCAGGACGTGGGCATTGGCCCCGCCGGCGCCGAAGGCGCTGACGCCGGCCCGGCGCGGGGTGGACCCGGCCGGCCAGGGGCTCCGCTCCTGCTGGACCCGGAACGGCGAGCCGTCGAACTCGATGTGGGGGTTGGTGCGGGCCGAGTGCAGCGACGGCACCAGCTGGCCGTGCCTCAGCTGCAGCAGGACCTTGGTGAGGCCGGCGATGCCCGCCGCGCTCTCCAGGTGGCCGATGTTGGACTTGACCGACCCGAGCGCCACGGAGCCCGGCTCCAGGCCGGCGCCGGCGAAGGCCTTGCGCAGCCCCTCGACCTCGATCGGGTCGCCCAGCGACGTCCCGGTGCCGTGTGCCTCGATGCAGCCGAGGGTGGCCGGGTCCCAGCCCGCGCGCTCCAGGGCGGAGCGGATCAGCTCGCCCTGGGCGGTCGGGCTCGGCACGGTGAACCCGCTGGTCTGCCCGGTGTGGTTGAGGACGGTCGCCCGGATGACGCCGTGGATGTGGTCGCCGTCGGCGCGCGCCCGGTCGAGCGGCTTGAGCAGCACCGCGCCCACGCCCTCGCCGGGGACGTAGCCGTCGCCGTCCTCGCCGAAGCTGCGGCAGCGGCCGTCGCTGGAGAGGAACTGTCCCTGGGCGAGCTGAAGGTACTTCTGCGGATGGACGGACAGGTTCACGCCGCCGGCGAGGGCCAGTTCGCACTCGCCGCGACGGATGCTCTCGCAGGCCAGGTGGAGGGCGGTCAGCGAGGACGAACAGGCGGTGTCCACCGCCATGCTGGGGCCGTGCAGGTCGAGGGCGTAGGAGACCCGGTTCGCGACCGAGGCGTGCATCGCGGTCGGCGCGACGCCGCCGTCCTGGTCGGCGAACAGCTGGTAGTGGTTCCACATCACCCCGACGAACACGCCGGTGTTGCGCGTGGCGGCGCTCCTCGGCGCGTAGCCGGCGTCCTCGAAGGCGTGCCAGCCCGTGGCCAGGAAAAGGCGCTCCTGCGGGTCCATCCGCTCGGCGTCCCGGCGGGAGATCCCGAAGAACGCCGGGTGGAAGCGGTCCACCCCGTCCAGGAAGCCTCCCCAGCGGCCGTAGGTGCGGCCCTCGGCGTTGCGGTCGGGGTCGAAGTAGGCGGAGTGGTCCCAGCGGTCGGCCGGGACCTCGGTGACGCTGTCGACGCCCTCGGCCAGGTTGCGCCAGAAGCCGTCGAGGTCGGTGGCGCCCGGGTAGCGCCCGGCGACGCCGATGATGGCGATCGCGGTGCCCTCGTCAACGGGGTCGGCGGCCGGGACGACGGCCGGGACGACGGCCGGTGCAGCCGCCCGGGCGGTTGCCGGTGCGGCGACGGCGCTCCGGGGCTCGGACGCGGCGGGCAGCAGCTGCGGGACACGGGCCGGGTCGCCGTGCAGGACGGCGAAGGAGGCCGGGCCCCCGGCGGTGGCGCGGACGAGGACGTCCAGGCCGGCGGCGGTGGGCAGCGGCGTCATCCCGGTGCGGGTGGCGGACTGGCGCAGCGACGCCTCGGAGACCCGCATGCCGCCGGACTCCCACAGCGGCCACGCCACCGCGAGGGTGCGGCCCGGCCGCTCGACGGACCGGCGTTCGGCGAAGTGCAGCTGGAACGCGTTGGCGTACGCGTAGTCGGCCTGGCCGGCGTTGGGCAGCACGCCGGAGAGCGAGGAGAAGAGCACGAAGAGGCGCAGGTCGTCGTCGGCGGTCGCGGCGTCGAGGTGACGGGTGCCGTCGATCTTGGCGGCCCAGACCTCAGCCAGGTCGGCCGGGTCCTTCCGGAAGAAGAGACCGTCGCGGACGGTGCCGGCGCAGTGCAGCACGCCGTCGATCCGGCCGAACGCCGACCGGGCGGCGGCCGCGGCGGCCGCGGCGCCCTCGGCCCGCGAGACGTCCGCCCGCAGGTAGCGGACGTCGCCGCCGCGCTCCCGCCAGGCGGCCATCCGCTCCTCCAGGGCCCGGTCGGCCGGTCGGCGGCCGACGAGCAGCAATCGGGCCGCGTGGTTCTCGACCAGGTGGTCGGCCACCAGGGCGGCCAGGCCGCCCGCCCCGCCGGTGACCAGGTAGGCGCCACCGTCGGTGAAGCCGGTGCCCTCCGGGCCGGAGGCCGCCTCGCCCCAGCGGCGCACCTGCCGCAGGCCGGAGCGGTAGCGCACCCAGTGCTCGCCGTCCGTGGCCGACTCGGCCAGCAGGACCTCGGCGGACGGGGCGTCGGACTCCACCAGGCGGCAGCGCAGGATCGGCGCCTCGGCCGAGATGGTGGCCGCCAACGCGGCCAGCGCGGCATGCTCCGGGGCGACGGGGGCGTCGGCGGCCACCAGCAGGGCGACCGGCTCGGTGGGCCGGGCGTCGACCAGGGCGGCAGCCAGGGCCCAGAGCTCGGTGGCGGCGGCGGTGCCGGCCGACGGGCACAGCACGTGGGCGGCCGGGTGGACCCGGTCGGCGGTGAGCGCGGCGAGCAGGCGGCCGAGCTGCGCGCGGTCGGCGGGGTCGACCCGGAACGCGTCCGGGCCCAGCCGGGCGAAGCCCTCGCCGCGGGTGACGGCGACGATCCGCCGGCCGGTGGCGCGCAGCGCGGCGACCAGCGGCTCGGACCCGCCGAAGACGATCAGGTCACCGGCGACGGCGACGGCGCCCGGGTCGGCCGGCAGCGGTGCGGCGGTCCAGCACTCGGTGCGGCGGACGGCCACGCCCGCGGGGGCGGCGGCGGGACCGGCGGCGGTCCGGGGGGCGGTCCGGGGGGCGGGACCGGCCTCGGGGCGGGCGGCGGTCAGCGCCTGCGGGTGGGTGTCGGCCAGGTGCCGGGCCAGGCTGGAGACCGAGCCGAACTCGAAGAGCAGGGTGGGGTACAGCGTCGTCCCGACCAGCTCCTCCAGCTGCTCGCCCATCCGCAGCAGGGTCACCGAGTCCAGCCCGAGGTCGTAGAAGCCCACGTCGGTGGGCACCTCGGCGGCCGGCCGGTCCAGCGCCGCACCCACCAGCGCGCGCAGCCGGTCGGTGGCCACGGTGAGCGGGTCCTGCGGGGCCGTGGCCGGCGCGGGCGCCTCGACGGCGGGAACGGGCACGGGAACGACGGCGGCGGGGACGGGAACGGCGGGGGCGTCGTCCGCCACCTCGTCCAGCAGCCGGGTGATCAGTTCGGGATGGCGGATCCGCTTGCAGGACATGTCCCGGAACTCCGCCAGCAGGTTCCCCCGCCCGTCGAGCAGGGTGTAGTCGTTGCGGACGAGGTCGCCCGAGACCGAGGGACGCTCCGGGCGCGGCACGTGCACCAGGAAGCTCTCGCCGACCGGCTCGGGGGCGCGGAACCAGCCGATGTGGAACGGGATGAACGGCTCCTCGCCGACCTCCTCGTTCTGACCGAACGCCAGCAGGGTGGAGGCGTCCGCCTTCCCGGGGTGCAGATGGAACCCGTCCTCGTGCTCCCGGCCGGACGGGTCGAGCCGCAGCTCGGCGAGCAGCCACGGCTCACCGTGGTGCAGCCGGCCGAGGCAGCTCATCGGGCCGCCGTGCCGGATCCCCTCACGGCGGGTGCGGGAGTACAGCACGTCCATGTCGGCGGTGCGGACCGCGCCCGCCCGCAGCGCCTCGACGTCCAGCGGCGCGGGCACCGGCTCGTCGGTGGTGACCAGCTCGCCCCGGGCGTTCTCGCGCCAGGGCGCGCAGGGCTCGCCGTCGCGCAGCCAGCGGCTGTCGACCCGGACCCGGCGCTCCGGCCCGCCCGCGGCGACGGTGACCCGCAGCTCGCGCTCGTACCCCTCGCGGGTGACGACCGGCTCCGAGAACAGGACGTCCCGCAGCGCCAGTCGGCGGTGGTCGAGGCCCTGCGCGATCAGGACCCGGAAGACCAGGTCCAGGAAGGTGACGCCGGGCATCACCGAGACACCGTGGACCCGGTGGTTGGTCATGATGAAGTCGTCGTGCGTCAGCCGGATCCGACAGTCGATCTCGTGCTCGGTCATGCCGTAGTCCCCCTCGTGCGGATGCTGCGGGCGGGTGGGTTTCACGCCTCAGGCGTCGAGGGAGTCCCACTCAGGAAGTCGGTCAGAAGCCGGCGAAGGCGCGGCCCCGCGCCGAAGACGGAGATGTGGTCCCCGTGCGGCTCCACGTGCAGGCGGGAGTCCGGCAGCCCGGCGGCCACCCGGTGCGACCCGTCCGGGTGCGCGGTGTGGTCGTCCTCGCTGGTGACCACCAGCACCGGCGGGCGGATCCCGGCCAGCGCCGGCGTGCAGTCCTCGGTCATCGTCGGGAGGGTCAGCACGCTGTAGCGGTAGAAGAGTTCGTCGGTCGAGTACGGGTACACGACCAGGTCGGCCACGTCCGCCGGGACACCGGCCCGGGCGGTCTCGGCCAGCGCGCCGTTGATCATCGCGGCGTCCTCGCGGCCCTGGGCGGCCATCCCGAGCAGCGCCCGAAGGTTCTCCTGGTGATCCGTCACCGGGCCCGGGGTGCCGGAGAAGTCGCCGTGCCAGAGGCTGAGGGAGTCGAAGCGCCGGGGCTGCGCCTCGGCCGCGCGGACGGCGACCACGGCACCACCGCACAGGCCCATCACATGGGCCCGCTCGATCCCGTAGTGGTCCATCACGGCCAGCAGGTCGGCGGCCTGCGCGGCGACGTCGTGCCCGAGGGCGTCGAAGCCGGCCTGATCGGCCGGGGTGCCGAACATGCCCCTGGTCTCCCAGGTGACCACCCGGTGGTCCGGTGCCAGCGCGCGGATCCAGGCCTCGGTCAGGCCCACCGGCATCCCGCACGCCGAGGCGATCACCACGGCGGGGTGGTCCGGGTCCCCGGCGGCGTAGCCGCGCAGCGTCGTCCCGGGAACGGCGATCTCGTCCATCACTGCGAACATCGTCAGTAGTCCTCATGTGCCCCGGTGCCACGCGGACCCGGAGAGGTCGCGCGCAGCACCGGTGCGGGCCGGGTCAGCGGGTGGTGAACTTGTGACCGGTGGTGGTCTCGGTCGCCATGACGTTGTGGTCGTAGGCGTTCTCGCCGGAGACCAGGACGGAGCCGAAGCGCTCCAGGCTCACCTGGCCGCCGTACTCGATGACGTGGGTGGTGTCCGGGTAGACCTTCACCGAGGTCGGCACGTAGCGGTTGGCGAAGCCGAGGCGCATCTCGTCGGTCTTGCCGTTGTGCGGCAGCGACGCGTGCATCAGCGTCGACCAGAACATGATCGCCTCACCGGGGCGCATGACCATCGGCACGGCCCGGGACTCGTCCGGGACGAAGTCCTCGTCGATCTGCAGCTCGCGGTAGTCGTAGCCGAAGAAACCGCGCTTGATGCCGCCCTTGTCCTCCACGTTGATGCGGTGGGGGTCGTAGTGCATCTTCTTGGTCTCGTCGTACATCATCGCCTCGTGCGTGCCCGGCATGAACTGCAGGCAGCCGGTGTCCTCGTTGGCCTCGGTGAAGGCGGTCCAGACCGTCAGCGTGCCGCCGAAGTGCACCGACTCCTCGCCGGTCCAGACGATCTGCGGGGTGCCCGAGGCGTTGGCGAAGGTGTCGGCCTGGTGCCAGTCGGTGCCCTCGTCCCCCGGGTACTTCGGGAAGAACTCGGTGCGCCAGCAGAGCACGTCCGGGCCGAGCACGCTGGCGACCTTGTCGACGATCTTCGCGTGGGAGACGTGGTCGGCCAGGAAGTCGTTGTCCAGGTGCCGGTCGTAGTTGGAGATGTTGGTGTTGCCGGACTGCGCGGCCTCCTCCTGGTAGACCGCGTTGGTGCGGTCCATCAGGGCGAGACGCTGGGTGCGCCAGATCTCGCGCATCTCCTCGATCTCGTAGACCTTGAACGGGCCGAAGAAACCGTCGCGCTGGAACTGCGCCAGCTGCTCCGGCGTGAGCGCGAACTCGCGCGCCGTGGCCTGCTGCTCCGTCATCGGGACTCCCTTAGCTCTCTGCGGCCGTGACGGCCGGTACGGCGGCGGCAGCGGCGCACGCCGCCAGGTTGCGCGGCGTCGCGACGCCGCCCAGGGCGGTGGCGGACACCCTGACGCCGAGGTCCTGGTTGATCCGGGCGAGCACCCGGACGAAGGACAGCGAGGTGCCGCCGTGGTCGAACAGGTCGTCGTCGGGGCTCAGCTCGGGCCGGCCGAGCACGTCGCGGACGATCGCCAGAACCGTCTCTTCCTGCGTGGCTTCCATGGCTGCGAACGTAAACAGCCCAGGCGAGGGCGTCTGTTCACTGTTGAGCAGACGGCCTGAGGCACCGTCGGCGACCGTGGACCAGCCACGGCGAACCCGTCGCCGAGATGGCGACCTCCCCGGGGGAGCACAATGGCTGGAAACGTGTACCGCGAGACGACAGAGGCGCTGCTGCTGCCCCGGATCATCCGGTTGGGCGGCAATCTGTACGGCGCGGCCTTCACCCTGATGAAACTGGTGCCGGCCCGGCACATCCTGCTCAAGGCCGAGGAGTCCGGCCTGCTGGGGCCCGAGACGTCGATCGTGGAGACCACGTCCGGGACCTTCGGCCTCGCGCTCGCGATGCAGGCCTCGCTGATGCGGCGCCGGCTCACCCTGGTCAGCGACCCGGCGATCGACGCCAACCTGCACCGCCGGCTGACCGATCTGGGTGCCCGGATCGAGATCTGCGCCGAGCCCGCCGAGGTCGGCGGCTACCAGGAGGCCAGGCTCCGGCGGCTCGCCGAGGTCCGCGCGGAGCAGCCCGACAGCTTCTGCCCCGAGCAGTACAGCAACCCCGACAACCCCGCCTCGTACGCCCTGGTCGCCGAACACCTGGAACGCGCGCTGGGCGAGGTCGACTGCCTGGTCGGCCCGGTCGGGTCCGGCGGCTCGATGTGCGGCACCGTCCGGGGGCTGCGCTCCGGCCGGCCCGGGGTGCGCGCGATCGGCGTCGACACCCCCAACAGCGTGCTGTTCGGCCACCCCGACGACAGCCGGGTGCTGCGCGGGCTGGGCAACAGCCTGATGCCGGCCAACCTGGACCACCGGGACTTCGACGAGGTGCACTGGTGCACCGCCGGCGAGGCGTTCGCCGCCACCCGTCGACTGCACGGCCGGCACGCCCTGTTCCAGGGCCCGACCAGCGGCGCCGCCTACCTGGTCGCCCGCTGGTGGGCGGACCAGAACCCGGACGCCAAGGTCGTGGTCATGCTGCCGGACGAGGGCTACCGCTACCAGGAGACCGTCTACGACGACGCCTGGCTGGCCTCGCAGGGCCACACCGCGCCGCCCCCGTCGGCCCCGGTCGAGGTGGACGACCCGACCCGGCCGACCCACCGGTGGAGCCGGTACGCCTGGAACCGCCGCTCCCTCGCCGAGGTCGTCGGCGGGGCCCGCACCCTGGCGGCGGTCCGATGAGCCGCCTCACCGCCACCGTCGGCGCCCGCATCCAGTCCATCGTCTACGGCTCCCCGAGCCCGGCCGAGATCACCGACGAGCTCCGGCTCACCAGCGACATCGACCTCGCCCACCTGGTGATGCTGGTGGAGTGCGGGCTGGTCACGGCCGCCGACGGCGCCGCGCTGGCCCGGCGGATCGAGCTGCTGCGGGCCGACGGCTTCCGGCCGCTGCACGACGTGCCCACCCCCCGCGGCCTCTACCTGGCCTACGAGCAGCAGTTGATCGCCGACCTCGGCGCCGGGATCGGCGGACGCCTGCACACCGCGCGCTCCCGCAACGACCTCAAGGCCACCGCCACCGCGCTGCGGCTGCGGACCCGACTGACCGACCTGGTCTGCGAACTGACCCGGTTGCAGGCCGTCCTGCTCAGCCGCGGCCGGGCCCACCGGCACACGGTGATGCCGATCCACACGCACTACCAGGCGGCGCTGCCGATCACCTACGGCTACTACCTGGTCGGCGTGGCCATCGCCCTGGGCCGGGACATCGCCGCGCTGCGCCGGGCCGTCGACGCGCTGGACCGCTGCCCGATGGGCGCGGGCGCCGTCGCCGGCACCGACCTGCCGATCGACCCGGCCGTCACCGCCGACCTGCTCGGCTTCGACGGCCCCGCCCGGCACGCGGTGGACGCGGTCGCCAGCCGGGACGGCGCACTCGCGGCGCTGGCCGCCGCAGCCGGAGCGGGCCTGACCATCAGCCGGCTCGGCACGGACCTCCAGCTGTGGAGCAGCGCCGAGTTCGGCTTCGTCGCCTTCCCCGACCGGCTGGTCGGCGGCAGCTCGGCGATGCCGCAGAAGCGCAACGCGTTCCTGCTGGAGCACGTCAAGGCCAAGGCCGGCACCGCGATCGGCGCCTGGACCACCGCCGCGACGATGATGCGGTCCACCCCGTTCACCAACTCGATCGAGGTCGGCTCCGAGGCGGTGGCCGCGGTCTGGCCCGGCCTCGACGCGGTGCTGGACGCGACGGTGCTGGCCCGTGCGCTCGCGGGCGGCGCCCGCCCGGTGCCGGAGCGGATGCTCGCCCGGGCCGAGGACGGCTTCGTCGGGGCGACCGCGCTGGCCAACCGGCTGGTCCGTCAGGACGTGCCGTTCCGGACCGCGCACCAGCTGGTCGGCGGAGCCGTCCGGCACGCCGTCGACCGCGGCGCGACCCGGCTGACCGCCGAGGACCTGCCCGCGGAGCTGGCCGGCGCGGAGACCTCGCTGCCGGCGCTGGTCGCCGAGCAGCGGGCCGGCGGCGGCCCCGGGGACTTCGACGGCGTCTTCGCCGCCGGGTACCGGGACCTGACCGACCACGACGCCTGGTGCCACACCGTCAGAAACCGGTGGGCCGCAGCGCAGCAGCGGCTCGCCGACGCCGTCGCACGGATCGTCCGACACGGAGAGCGGGGAGACCGCGCATGACCTGGTTCGTCCTGGTGGAGAGCAACACGACCGGCTCCGGGCGGCAGTTCTGCGCGGCCGCCCGGGAACTCGGCCTGCGGCCGGTGGTGCTGACCCGCCACCCCGAGCGCTACCCGTACCTGGCGACGGACGCGGTGGACCACCTGCCGGTGGACACCGCCGACCAGGAGGCGGTGTCCGAGGCCTGCCGGGCGCTGGCCGGGGACGGCGGCCTCGCCGGCGTCACCTCCAGCTCCGAGTACTTCATCGCCACCGCGGCCGCCGCGGCCGCCCGGCTCGGCCTGCCGGCCGCCGATCCGCAGGCGCTGACCCGCTGCCGGCACAAGGACCTGCAGCGCGCCGCGCTCGCCGCCGCCGGGGTCCCGGTGCCCGCCCACCGGGCGGTCGGCGGGCTCGCCGAGGCGCTGGCCGCCGCCGACGAGCTCGGCTACCCGGTGGTGGTCAAGCCCACCACCGGCTCGGGCTCGGTCGGCGTCCGGCTCTGCGCCGGCCCCGAGGACCTGGCCGCGCACGCGGCGCCGCTGCTCGACTCGCCGGTCAACGAACGCGGCCAGGCGACGCCCGGGCTGGTGCTGGTGGAGGAGTACGTCACCGGCCGCGAGTTCTCCGTCGAGACCTTCGACCACGAGGTGGTGGGCGTGGTGGGCAAGCACCTCGGCCCGCCGCCGCACTTCGTCGAGACCGGGCACGACTTCCCCGCGCCGGCCGCACCGGCCGAGCTGGAGCGGCTGGCCGACACCACCACCCGGGCGGTGCGGGCGCTCGGCCTCGGCTGGGGGGCCGCCCACACCGAGCTGCGGCTGGGCCCGCGCGGGCCGGTGGTGATCGAGGTGAACCCACGGCTGGCCGGCGGGATGATCCCGTCCCTGGTCCGGCTGGCGACCGGCGTCGACCTGGTCGCCGCCGTGGTCGCCCGGGCCGCCGGGACCGGGCCGTCCCTCACGCCCGACCGGGCCGGCCACGCCTCGATCCGGTTCGCACTGGCCCACCGGGCGGGCACGGTCAGGGCCGTCGACGGCGCCGAGCGGGCCGCGGCGCTGCCCGGCGTGGAGCTCGCCGAGACCACCGTGGCGCCGGGAACGGAGTTCGAGCCCACCCACTCCTTCCGCGACCGGTTCGGCTACGCCGTCGCGACCGGACCCGACGCCGCCACCGCCGCCGACCGCGCCACGCGGGCCGCGGCCCTCCTGTCCATCGAGACCTCGTGAACAACCCGGGAGACCAGATGACCGACACGCCCCCGCCGGCCGGCACCACCCTGCCGCGCTGGACGATCGCCGGCCAGGCACCCGAGGCCGGCTTCGACCGGCACCGGGTGAGCCTGCCGCCGGAGCTCGTCGGCGCGCTCTGCGGCCGCGCCGACGAGCTCGGCGTCGAGCTGGCCGCGGTCCTGTTCGCCGCGCACCTCAAGGTGCTCGCCGCGCTCACCTCCGAGCGCGAGCTGGTGACCGGCCGCCGCACCAACACCGGGACCGCCGCGCACGCCGCCACCGTCGCCGACGGCTCCTGGGCCGAGCTGGTCGCCGAGGCGGCCCGCGCCGCCACCGCCCCGCTCGACCCGGTGGCCGAGACCGTGCTCGACCTCCGCACCGGCGAGGCCCGGCCGCCGGAGCCGGACACCGTGCTCGCCGTGCACTACGACGCCGATCTGACCATGACCCTGACCTACCGCAGGGACGCGATCACCGCCGACCACGCCGAACGGATCGGCGGCTACGTGCTCACCGCCCTCGGCTCGCTGGCCGCCGACCCGCAGGCCGCCCACCACGAGCGCACCCTGCTCTCCGACGAGGAGATCGCCTTCCAGCTCGGCGCCTTCCGCGGGCCCGACCGTCCGCTGCCCGACCGGCTGTTCGTCGAACTCTTCGAGGAGCAGGTGGCGCTGCGCCCGGACGACCCGGCCGCCTCGCACGGCGAGCAGCGCTGGACGTACCGGGAGCTCAACGAGCGGGCCAACCGGATCGCCCACGCGCTGCTGGAGCGCGGCCTCGGCGACGAGGACGTGGTGGCCGTGGTGATGGACCGCAACCTGCACTGGCTGGCCGCCACCCTGGCCGTGCTCAAGGCCGGCGGGGTGTACCTGCCGGTCCGTCCGGACTTCCCGGCCGGGCGGGTCGCCAACCAGCTGGAGCGCAGCGACTGCCGGTTCGCGGTGACCGAAGCCGGCAGCGAGGAGCTGCTGCACGCCGCCGTCACCGAGGCCGGCCGGGAGTGCCGGACGGTACTGGCGGCCGAGGCCGCCGCGGCCACCGACTCGGCCGGGGCTGGGAACCCCGGCCGCGCGATCGCCCCCGGTCAACTCGCCTACATCTACTTCACCTCGGGCTCGACCGGAGCCCCCAAGGGCGCGATGTGCGAGCACGAGGGCATGCTCAACCACCTGTACGCCAAGCTCGACGACATGGAGCTGACGGCCGGCGAGGTGGTCACCCAGATCGCCTCGCAGTGCTTCGACATCTCGCTCTGGCAGCTGCTCGCCCCGCTGCTGGCCGGCGGCTCCACCACGATCGTCGACACCGAACTGCAACTGGACGTCGAACGCTTCATCGGGCTGCTCGCCGACGGCGGCATCCAGGTGATCCAGATCGTCCCGGCCTACCTCGACGTGATGCTCTCCAACCTGGAGAAGCACCCCCGCGCGCTGGGCGACCTCCGTTCGGTCTCGGTGACCGGCGAGGCGCTCAAGGTCAGCCTGGTCAAGCGCTGGTTCGCGCTCTACCCGGACATCCGGCTGGTCAACGCGTACGGGGCGACCGAGGTGTCGGACGACACCATGCACGCGGTGCTCGACCGGGTGCCCGAGCGCGACCTCGCCGTGGTCAACGTCGGCCGGTCCCTGCGCAACGTCGACACCTACATCCTGGACGAGCAGCTGCGGGCGGTGCCGCTCGGCGCCCCCGGGGAGATCGCCTTCTCCGGCGTCTGCGTGGGCCGCGGCTACATCAACGACCCCGACCGCACCGCCCAGGCCTTCACCACCGACCCGTTCAAGCCCGGCGTCCGGCTCTACCGCACCGGCGACTACGGCCGCTGGCTGCCCGAGGGCACCATCGAGTTCCTCGGCCGGCGGGACGAGCAGGTGAAGGTGCGCGGTTTCCGGATCGAGATCGGCGAGATCGAGAACCGCCTGCTGCAGATGCCCGGCGTCGCCGAGACCGCCGTGGTCATCGCCGGGGCCGGGGACGCCACCAAGAACCTGGTCGCCTTCCACACCGGTTCGGACCAGCTCCAGTCCGCCGACCTGCGGGACTTCCTCGCCGCGGCGCTGCCCGACTACATGGTGCCGTCCCACTTCCACCGGCTGGAATCCCTGCCGCTCACCGAGAACGGCAAGACCGACAAGAAGCTGCTCACCGCCCGGGCCGAGGAGCTCGGCCAGGACGTCGCGGGCTACGTGCCCCCGGCCACGGAGACCGAGCGCCGGCTCGCCACCGCCTGGGCCGAGGTGCTCAACGTGCTGGTCGGCCGGATCGGCCGGGACGACGACTTCTTCCGGCTCGGCGGCACCTCGCTGGCCGCCGTCCGGCTGGTGGTCAAGCTCGACCGGCTGATCTCGCTGCGCGACCTCGTCGCCCGGCCGGTGCTGCGCGACCTCGCCGCGGCGATCGACGCGGCCGCGCCGGACACCGCCGACGACCTGCTCCAGCAGTTGTCCGCGCCGACCGCCGACACCCGGGCCACCCTGGTCTGCTTCCCCTACGCCGGCGGGAACGCCGTCAACTTCCAGCAGCTGGCCCGAGAGCTGGCGCCCCTCGGGATCGCGGTGTCCGCCGTCGAGCTGCCCGGGCACGACCTCAGCCGCCCGGACGAGCCGCTGGCCGGTGTCGCCGAGATCGCCCGCCGGGTGCAGCGCGGCCTGCCCGACGGCCCGGTGCTGCTCTGGGGCCACTGTGCCGGCGCCGCGTACGCGGTCGAGCTGGCCCGGCTGCTGGAGGCCGCCGGACGGCCGGCCGAGCGGGTGTTCCTCGCCGCGCTGCTGCTGGATGACCCGGCCGAACTGCGCCGGGAGAGCGCCGAGGTGAGCGCCCTCGGGGACGCCGAGCTCATCGCCCGGCTCCAGGACGACAGCGCCTACGTCGAGCTGGACCTGATGAAGTCGGAGCGGGCCGGCCTGGTCGGCCGGGCCTACCGGCATGACGTCCGCTCGACCAACGACTACCTGATCGCCCTCCAGGACGGCTCCGCGCCGGTCCGGCTCGGCACGCCGGTCGAGGTGGTGGCGGCCGCCGACGACCCGACCACCCGCGAGCCCGGGCAGCGCTACAAGCTCTGGGAGCAGGCCGTCGACACGCTCACCCTGCACCTGCTGGACGAGGGCGGCCACTACTTCGCCAGGACCCGGGCGGCGGAGGTGGCGGCCCTGGTCTCCGCCCTCCGCCCGCAGGCGTGATGCCGGTGAGCGCCGGCCCGATCGCCGTCCCCACCGACGGCGCCCCGACCCAGCCGTACCGGGGCGCCGTCGGCGTCAGCACCTGCTTCGGCACCTTCGGTGAACTGCTCCAGGGCGTGCTGCCCGAGCCCGACGCCGACTTCCTGGTCACCCTGCCGGTGGCCCGCTGGACGATGGCCAGCTTCCGGGTCGACCCCGGGACGACCGCCGTCGAGGTCCACCCCCCGCACAAGGGGAAGGCCCGGCGGATCGCGGAGATGGTCCTGGAATCCGTACCGGGCCGGCCCGGCGGCGTCCTCACCGTCGACAGCAACCTGCCCGAGGGCAAGGGCATGGCCAGCTCCTCGGCCGACCTGGTGGCCGCCGCGCGGGCGGTCGCCAACGCCGTCGGCCTGGACCTGCCGCCGGAACGGCTGGAGGACCTGCTGCGCCGGATCGAGCCGACCGACGGCGTGCTGTACCCGGCGGTGGTCGCCTTCGACCACCGCCGGGTCCGACTGCGCGCGCGGCTCGGCTCGCTGCCCACCATGACCATCGTCGGCCTGGACGAGGGCGGGACCGTGGACACCGTGGCGTTCAACCGGATCGCCAAGCCGTTCACCCCGGCTGACCGGCGCGAGTACGCCCGGCTCCTCGACCGGCTCTCCGGCGCGGTCGCCCGGGGCGACCTGGCCGAGGCCGGCGCGGTCGCCACCCGCAGCGCCGAGATGAACCAGGCGCTGTGGCCCAAGCGCACGCTCCCGGACGTGCTGCGGGTCTGCGCGGACGTGGGCGCGCTCGGCGTGGTGGCGGCGCACAGCGGCACCATGCTCGGGGTGCTGCTGGACGCCGCCGATCCCGACTACGTGGAGAAGGTCGCCGCCACGGTGCGGGCCTGCTCCCTGATCAGTCCGGACGTCTCGCTGTACCGCTCGCTCAGTTTCGACTGACCGCCACGGGATCCGCCAGGGCGACGGCGATCCGCCGCTCGCCCTGGTACGGGTC
Organism: Streptomyces sp. 1114.5; assembly: GCF_003635085.1. NCBI lineage: Bacteria > Bacillati > Actinomycetota > Actinomycetes > Kitasatosporales > Streptomycetaceae > Streptomyces > Streptomyces sp. 1114.5. The sequence continues at coordinate 1,642,369 of NZ_RBXE01000001.1, read as the reverse complement.
CCGGCTGTGCGCCATGCGCAGGTTGTCGACGACCAGCAGGTCGCCGTCCTGCCACGGCTCGCGCACCGTGTGCGCCTCGTAGACCTCGTTGATCAGGTCGACGGTGGCCCGGTCCAGCGGGGTGCCGTCCCCGCAGCGGGTGTTGAACGGCAGGCCGTCCGGGCCGCACTCGAAGAGCAGGTACTCCCGCACCACCGGGTCCATCGTCCACTCGTTGAGGAACGCGATCTGGTTGAACCAGACCCGCTCGCCGGTGCCCGGGTGCCGCAGTACGGCCGGCCGGACCCTCCGGGTCCGCAGCCGGCCGTCCGCGTCCCAGGCGAACTCGACGCCGTTCTCCTCGCAGTACCGCTCGACCTCGGCCCGGTCGGTGGTGGCGAAGGCCTCCTGCCACGTCACCCCGACCGGGCCGCCGTGCGTGCGCCGCAGCTCCCAGCCGTGCCGCTCGAACCGCTCGACCAGCTCGGCCGGGAGGTCGCGCAGCACCGCCGCGCCGTCGGCCAGCGCCACCGCGCCGCCCGCGGCCGGCGCCGTCAGGCAGCCGAACACCTGGCGCGACGGCGCCCGCAGGGCGTAGCTGAGCTCGTGGTGCATGCACATCGGCTGGTCGGACGGCCACTCCGTCGAGCTGTAGAGGCCGGGCAGGTGGGCGGTCCGCGGGGCGAACGGCTCCCGCTCGTCCATCTGTTCGTCGGTCAGCGCCCGCACCGCCTCCTGGACGGCGGCCGCGTCGGGCAGGCTCAGGCCGCGCAGCAGCACCGCGCCGTGCTCGGCGACCAGCGCGTCGACCGCCGGGCGGTGCCCGGCCAGCGCCCCGACCGGGCCGTCCAGCCGGGCCACCGGCGGCCGGCCGGCCGCCACCGTCACATCGAACACGGTCATGGGTCAGACCTCCAGGTTGGAACGGAAACTGAGGTTCAGCACCGAGCTGCCCGCCGGTGCGGCCGGCTTCCGGCCGTCCGGCCGGTCCCACCAGAGGCGCCGGCGGCGGAAGACCGGGGCCGGCAGCGCCGCCCGGACCTCCGGGACCGGGCGGTCCTCCGGGGCGGCGGAGGCGATCACGTGCGCGTTGGTGCCGCCGAGGCCGAAGGCGCTGACGCCGGCGATCCGCCGCCCGGGCCAGGCGCGAAGCCCGGTGTTGGGGACGAACGGCGAGGCCGCGAAGTCGAACCGCGGATTGGGGGTCTCGCAGAACAGCGTCGGCGGGATCTCGGCGTTGCGCAGCGCCAGCAGCACCTTGATCAGCCCGGCGATGCCGGCCGCGCTCAACAGGTGCCCCAGGTTGGACTTGACGCTGCCGATCGCGCAGAAGCCCGTCCGGTCGGTGTGCTCGCGGAACACCCCGGTGAGCGCCCGGAGTTCGATCGGGTCGCCGATCATCGTCCCGGTGCCGTGCGCCTCCAGCATGCCGACGTCCTGCGCGCCGACCCCGGCCAGGGCCAGCGCCCGGCGGACCACGTCGGCCTGGGCGACCGGGTTGGGCGTGGTCAGGCCCATGGTGTGCCCGTCGTTGCCGACCGCCACCGCGTCGATGACGGCGTGGACGCGGTCCCCGTCCGCCAGGGCCCGGTCGAGCGGCTTGAGCAGCAGCAGACCGCAGCCCTCCCCCGGGACGAATCCGTCGGCGTCCCGGTCGAAGGTGGCGCAGCGGCCGCGGGGCGACAGCGCCCGCGCCACGCTGAACTCCAGGTACGGCTCCTCGTCCAGCAGCACCTCGACGCCGCCGGCCAGCGCCACCCGCGACTCGCCGGACAGCAGGCTCTGGACTGCCAGCTGCACGCTGACCAGGGCCGAGGAGCAGGCGCTGTCGACGACCAGGGACGGGCCGCGGAAGTCGTACTGGTGCGAGACCCGGGCGGCGATGAAGTTCTGGTCGCCGCCGAGACCGGTCGCCGAGCCCTCCAGGCCGATCCGGCGCCGGTAGCCGGACATCCGGGCACCCATGAAGACGCCGACGTCGGTGCCTCGCAGTTCGGTGTCGGAGTACCCGGCGTCCCGCAGGCAGCCGGCTGTCGCCTCCAGGGTGAGCCGGATCGCCGGGTCGAGGTTGCGGGCCTCGGCCTCGGTCATGCCGAAGAAGTCCGGGTCGAACTCCTCCAGGGCGTCGACGAACCCGCCCCACTTGCTGATGCTGTGTCCGGGCGTGCGCTCCGGCCGGTACAGCCGGTCGGCGTCCCAGCGGCCCGGCGGCACCTCGGTCACGGCGAACCCACCGGACCGCAGCAGCCGCCAGAACGCGTCCAGGTCGGGAGCCCCCGGGAACCGGCAGGCCATGCCGATGACGGCGATCCGGCCGTCGGAGCGGTCCGCGGGGCCGGAGGCGGTGCGATCGGCCGGGCGGTCGGCCGGGCGGTCGGCGGGGGCCGGTGCCTCCTGGTCCACCCGCACGGGCGGCTCGGGCGCGTGGCCGGTCGCCGCCAAGTGGGCGGCGAGCTGCTGCAGGGTCGGGTACTCCAGCAGGGCGGTCGGCTCCAGCGGGTGGCCCCAGCGGGACTCGATCGCGGTGACCAGCTCGGCGAGCAGCACCGACTCCACCCCGAGGTCGCCGAAGGGGACGTCGTGCTCCAGCTGGTCCGCCGGAATGGCGAGCGCCTCGGCGAACAGGGCGACCAGCCAGGCCGGCGGCTCCACCGGAGCGGTCCAGGGCGCCGCGACGGCGGGCACGGACGGGGTGGCCGCGGACCGAGGCCGGTTGGCCCGCAGGACGGCGTCGGCGTCGAAGACTCCCTCCTCCGCCACCGGGCAGGGCAGCAGGACGGCGGCCGGCGGAAGGTCGAGCACCCGGTCGAGCAGGCGCAGGCCGGCCGCGTCGGTCAGGGCGTCCAGTCCGATGCCGACCGCCGCGTCCGGGCGGTCGGTGCCGCCGCCGGTCTCCGCCCAGACGGGCCAGTTGACCGCCCGCACCCCCGGTCGACCGGCCGCCGTCAGTCGGCGGGCCACGAGGTCCAGGTAGGCGTTGGCCGCGGCGTAGTCGCTGACCCCGGAGGCGAGCGCGGGGGCCGCCGCGCTGACCGAGGAGAAGAGCAGCACGAAGTCGAGGGGGTCGGCCCCGGTCAGCTCCAGCAGGGTGTCGAGACCGTCCCCCTTGGGCTCCAGCACCCGGCGCAGGTCCGCCGGGTCCTTGCGGACGAACGGCGCCGGACCGGTGGTGGAACGGCCCGCGCAGTGCACCAGGCCGCCGATCGGCCCGAGCGCGGTCCTGACCTCGGAGAGGAACCCGTCCAGCGCCGCGCCGTCGCTCAGCGGACCGGTGTGGGTCATCACCCGGGCTCCGAGGCGCTCCAGCTCCTGGATGTTGGCCACGGCCTCGGCCTCGGGGCCGGTCAGGCCGCCGGCCTGCCACCGGTGCCGGGGCGGCAGGGGCCGCATCCCGAGCACGGCGAGCCGGCGCGCACCGCGCGCGGCCAGGTGTCGGGCCGTCAGTGCGCCCAGCCCCCTGGTCCCGCCGGTGACCAGGTAGACCCGGTCCGGGTCGGGCCGCCAGTCGGCGCGGCCGTCGGACACCGGCACCAGCGTGGGCCGGTGGCGCAGGCCGGCGCGCAGGCAGAGCTCGCCGTACGGGCCGGTGTCGCCCCAGGCGGCACGCAGCTCGGCGGGGTCGTCGGGGCGGTCGGTGTCCAGCACGGTGGACCGCACCCACGGGTACTCGGCGCCGAGCGACCGGAGGAAGCCGGCCAGCCGGGCACCGGACCGCGCCGGCGCGACGCCGGGAAGGCCGGACAGCCCACTGGTCACCTGGAGGATCCGCACCCCGCCGGCGGGGCGGGCGGCCAGCACCTGCTGGACGATCGCCAACCGGGCCAGCCAGGGCCCCGAGTCGTGCTCGTCGCCGGGCTCCGCGGAGGGTGCGCAGAGGTCCAGCAGGCCGGTGACCGGCGTGCGGTCCAGCACCGCGCGCACGGCCCGCAGCGCACTGGGAACGTCCGTGAAGTCCACGCCCTGGCGCAGCGTCACCAGCTCGGCCGGGGCGAGGGCCGCCGCGATCGCGGGACGCTCCTCGGTGGTCAGACAGAGCACCGTTCCCGACGGCGTGTCACCCGGGCCGGCGAACGGCTCGGGCTGCCACTCGCGGGCCAGCAGCGGGATGTCGGAGCCGGACCGCGGAGCTGCCACCGGCGGTTCCGACGGACGGTCGGACACGCCGGCCGGGGCGTCCACGGGGGCGCCGGCGGTCGCGCCGTCGGCGACCGGGTCCCCGTCGGCCCAGCAGTGGACCGCGGCGAAGGGGTAGCCGGGCAGGTCGACGATCCGGCGCGGGGCCGGGTGCAGCTCGGTCCAGTCCACCGTGCCGCCGTCGGCCCAGTGCCGCGCCAGCCCGTCGAGCGGGGTGCCCGGCGCGGGCCGTTCCCCGGAGACGGAACCGGCCCGGCCGCGGACCACCGCGGAGGCGTCGCCCGCGCGGAACCGGCCCAACCGGTCCGCGAGTTCGTCGAGGTCGCGGACCACCAGCGCCAGGCGTTCCCGCAGCGGTTCCCGGCCGACCTGCGCCGTGTACGCCAGCTCGGCGAGCGAGGCGTCACCGTCCCGCAGGACGGTCAGCCAGCCGGCCGCGAGCTCGCGCAGCTGCTCCTCGGTCCGGGCCGACAGCACCACCAGCTGCGCACCGTCGTCGTCCGTGCGGTCCGCGCCGGACTCGTCCGGCCGGTAGGCCTCCACCACCACGTGCGCATTGGTGCCGCCCGCGCCGAAGGAGCTGATCCCGGCCCGGCGCGGCAGCCCGCTCGGCCACGGGGCGGCTTCGCGCTGCACCCGGAACGGGCTGCGGGCCCAGTCGATGTGGGGGTTGAGCTGCTCGGCGTGCAGCGAGGGCGCCAGGGTGTCGTGCCGGAACTGCAGCAGCACCTTGGTCAGCCCGGCGAGGCCGGCCGCCGCCTCCAGGTGTCCGATGCCGGACTTGACCGAGCCGATGGCCCGGCTGCCCGGGGCGAGCCCGGCCGGGGCGAAGGCGCGCTCCAGCCCGTCGAGCTCGATCGGATCGCCCAGCGAGGTGCCGGTGCCGTGCGCCTCCAGGTAGCCGACGTCGGCCGGGCCGACGCCCGCGTCCCGCAGCGCCGAGGCCACCAGCTCGCCCTGCGCCACCGGGTTGGGCACCGTGTACCCGTTGGTCTTGCCGTCGTGGTTCACCGCCGTGCCGAGGATGACGCCGTGGATCCGGTCGCCGTCCGCGACGGCCCGGGCGAGCGGCTTGAGCAGCACCGCGCCGACGCCCTCGCCGGGCACGAAGCCGTCGCCATCGGCGCCGAAACTGCGGCAGCGGTGGTCGGAGGAGGCCATCCCCAGGGTGCGCAGGGTCGCGAACTTGTTGGGGTGCAGCGAGAGGTTGACCCCGCCGACCAGCGCGGCTTCGCACTCGCCGCGGCGCATCGCGGCCACCGCGAGGTGGATCGCGGTCAGCGAGGACGAGCACATGGTGTCGACGGTCAGGCTCGGCCCGTTGAGGTCGAGCAGGTAGGAGAGGCGGTTGGCGATGCCGGCGATCGCCGAGCCGACGGGCCTGGTCCGGCCCAGCCCGAAGAACGGGTACTCGTTGTACATCGAGCCGACGAACACCCCAACCCGGCCGCCGTGCCGCTCGCGCAGGCGGGTGCGGCTGTAGCCGGCGTCCTCCAGCGCGTGCCAGCCGACCTGGAGGAAGAGCCGCTCCTGAGGGTCCATCGCCGCCGCGTCGCGCGGGGTGATCCCGAAGAACAGCGGATCGAACCCGGCGACGTCGTCGAGGAAGCCGCCGATCATGTCCTGCTGCCCGGCACCGTCGGTGCGGCGCCCCGGCGGCAGCTCGGTGATCAGGTCGTCGCCGGCCACCAGGTGCTGCCAGAACGCTTCCAGGTCGGCGGACTGCGGGTAGCGGCCGGCCAGGCCGATCACCGCGATCCGCCCGTCGGCCGGGTCGGGTGCGCCCTGCCCTCCCTGGGCGAGCCCGTCCAGGGCGCGTCCGGCCGGCGGGAGTTCGGCCGGCGGGAGTTCGGCCAGGGCCCGGGCGACGGAGCCGAGGTCACGGTGGGCGAAGAACAGGGTGCTCGGCACCTCCCGCCCGAGGTCGGCCGAGAGGCGGGCGACGAGCTGCACGACCTGCTGGGACGAGAGTCCGTAGGACTCCAGCGGTTCGCGCAGGTCGAGCCGGTCGACGGGGACGCCGGAGACCTCCGCGTAGACGGCCTTCAGGTGTCCGGTGAGGTCCGCGGTCGGCTCCCCGGTGGCGGCGCGCTCCCCGGCCGACGGTTCGGCCGCCGGCTGCTCCGGCACCCAACCGGCCGGGCGGTACCGCTCCGGCTCGAAGGGCAGGCTGGGCAGCGGCACCCGGCGAGCGCCGCTCGGACGACGGGCGGACCAGTCGACCGCGGCGCCGGCCTGCCAGGCCGCCAGCTCGGCGTCGGCGGGGACCGGGTTCTCGCCGCGCGCGACCGCGGCCAACCCGGCGCGCAGACCGGTCAGGTCGGCCGCCTCGATCACCGCCCGGCAGCGCAGGTGGTTCCGCCCGTCCTGCAGGGTGAGCGCGACGTCGCCGAGGGCGGGGGCCCGGCCGGAGCCGAGCCGGCGGTCCAGCTCGCCGGCCAACTGCGCGAGCCGGTCCGCGTTCTGCGCCGACAGCGGGAAGGCGAGCCGCGCTTCGCGTCCGGTCCCCGGTCCGGCCTCGGCCGGCCGGACCGCCCGGACCACGACGTGCCCGTACGAGCCGGTGGCACCGACGGCGTTCACCAGCGCCCGGAACGGCCCGGGGCCGGTCCAGAACGCCAGGTGGTCGGCCGGGCGCAGGCCGTCCGGCCAGGGCGCCACCGCGCCGGTGCGCCCGGAGACCACCGTCGGGGCGATCTGCCCGTGCCGGAACTGCAGCAGCACCTTGACCAGTTGGGAGAGCCCGGCCGCCGCCTCCAGGTGGCCGATGTTCGGCTTGACGGTACCGACCGTCACCCGGTGGCCGTCGAAGACCAGGCCCAGTGCCTCCACCTCGGCGGCGTCGGCGAGCACGGCGCCGGCCGCCGCGCACTCGACGTAGCCGATGTCCTCGGGGCCCAGGCCGCCGTCGGCCAGCACCGCCCCGATCGAGCGGGCGAGCTGCCCGGCCTGCGGTGTGCCGAACCGGCCGGCCCCGCCGACGTGACCCACCCGGGTGGCCTCGACCACCGCGAGCGCGGTGTCGCCGTCGGCCTCGGCGGCCGGGGCGGTCCGCAGCAGCACGGCGGCGACCCCCTCGCCCGGCGACCAGCCGGGCGCGGCGTCGTCGAACGCGCCGTCCGGCAGCTGCTCGGCCAGCAGACCGAGGTCCGTGAGCAGCCGCAGGTGGTACGGGTGGCCGAGCAGGTTGGCCGCCGCGACCACCGCCGAGTCGCACTCGCCGCGGCGCAGGCTCTCGGCCGCCAGGTGCAGGGCGGTGAGCGAGGACGAGCAGGAGGTGTCGACGGCCAGGCTCGGGCCCTCGAAGCCGAAGAAGTGCGAGATCCGGTTGGCGGCCTCCGAGGCGGTCGCCGAGATCGTGGCCGGCTTCCCGGCCCGGGCGAGGTCGGCCCCGACGTGCTGGTGGTCCTGCCACATGGCGCCGCAGAACACCCCGACCCGGCCGCCGCGGTTCAGCGAGGCGGCGGTGTGGCCGGCGTTGTCCAGGCACTCCCAGACGCTGTGCAGCAGCAGCCTCAGCTGCGGGTCGAGGGCGGCGGCCTCGGCCGGGGCGACCTTGAACAGCAGGCTGTCGAAGGAGTCGGTGTCGGCGAGGTAGCCGCCGAGCGGCGCGCGCAGGGGCAGCTGCTCGCGCCGCTGCGCCGGCACCTCGACCAGCGAGCGGGTGCCGCGGCTGAGGTTGCGCCAGTAGGCGTCGAGGTCGTCGGCCCCGGGGAACCGGCCGGCCGCGCCCACGATCAGCACCTCCGGCCGGTCGGCCGGCTGCGGCTCGGGGCGCGGGCCGGACTCGGACTCGGGCTCGGGCCGCGCGGAGAGCACGGAGCCGGCCGGTCGCCGGCCGGCTTCCCGCTCGGCCGTGGTGAACAGCGGGTGGCTGCCGTCGGCCGCCGGGGCGGGCGGCTCCGCGAGCGGGCCGCCGAGGAAGGCGTGCAGGTAGCGGTGGTGCTCCCGCAGGCCGAGGTCGGCCCGCAGGCCGTCGAGGGCGAGGGTGCCGACCGGGCAGAGGGCCGCCCCCGTCCACGGCTGGCCGAGCATCAGCAGCTGGCCCAGGTAGCCGGCCTCCAGGAGCTCGAACCGTTCGGCGTCGGCGCCGTACAGCGGCTCGACGGCCTGGTCCGCGCCGAAGAGGTACAGCTCGAACCCGGCCGCGTCGAACACCGGCCGGTTGTAGACGAAGTGCATTCCGCGGTCGATCGCCGGACGCGGGTTGACCAGGTGCAGCGCGTGCTCGACGGGGTGGTAGTAGTACAGGCCCGCGGGGACGCTCTCCACGCCGCCGGGGCGGACGTGCAGGTAGACCTGGACGGCGTAGCTGTCCCCGGCCGAGGGGTAGAGCCGCCGGCGGCGGCCGCCCCGCTCGGTTTCCCGGAGCAGACCGAGCAGCCGGCCCAGGCTCCGGTACGGGAGCGGTCCGGGCCCGAAGGTGCGCCGGCTGGCCCGCCAGTCCAGGTGCTCACCGGCGACGGCCTCGTCGTCCAGCGCGATCACGGGGGCGTCGGCCGAGGGACGGCGCAGGTCCCAGCGGGCCTGCTTGAACGCCTCGCGCTCCGCCGGCGAGAAGAAGTCGACCGGCCCCGGGCCGTCGGCGGGCGCGGCTTCGGGCGCGGCTTCGGGCGCGGCTTCGGGCGCGGCTTCGGGGGCCCGTACGGGCTCGGGGGCGGCGGCGGAAGCGGGGGCGGGCGCGGCGGCGGGGGCCGTCGCCGGCTCCTCGGCCGCGTCCCCGGTGTGTCCGACCACGGCCCGGGCGATCCCGGCCACCGTCGGGTCGGTGAGCAGGGCGGAGACCGGCACGCGCCGGCCGAACCGCTGCTGGAGCACGCCGGAGACCTGGACCATGGTGAACGAGGTCGCGCCCTGGTCCCAGATGTCCTCCTCGACCTCGACCGAGGAGAGGCCCAGCAGTTCGGCGAAGATCTCGGCCAGCACCGTCACCAGCTCGCCCACGGACTGCCCGCCGGATTCGGGGACGGCCTCGGGCAGCGCTCCGGGGCAGGCATCGGAAACGGCATCGGGAACGGCGTCGGGAACGGCCCCGGCGGCCGGCTCCGGACGGCTCGGCGCCAGCACGTGGCGGCTGCCCGGCTCGACCGGCCACGGCAGCGCCGCCCGGTCCAGCTTGCCGTTGGAGGTCGCCGGGAAGGTGTCCACGAAGGCGACCACGTTGGGAACCATGTAGTCCGGCAGGGCCTGCGCCGCGTGCCGGCGCAGCTCGCCCACGGCCGGCGGCTCGTCACCGGCGGCCAGCACGTAGGCGACCAGCTTGCGGTCGCCGGAGCCGTCCTCCCGGGCCAGCGCCACCACGTCCTTGACCCCGGGGTGGGCACGCAACCGGTGTTCCACCTCGGAGAGTTCGACCCGGAAGCCGCGGATCTTCACCTGGCTGTCGGCCCGGCCCTGGAAGGAGATCACCCCGTCCGGGAAGAAACTGGCGCGGTCGCCGGTGTGGTACATCCGCGCCCCCGGCCGGGCGTCGAACGGGTCGTCGACGAAGCGCTGCCGGGTCAGCTCCGGCTGCCGGTAGTAACCGGCGCTGAGGCATTCCCCGCCGATGTAGAGGTCCCCCTCGACGCCGACCGGGCAGGGCCGCAGTCGCTCGTCCAGGACGTAGTAGCGGGCGTTGGAGATCGGCCGGCCGTACGGGATGGACCGCCAGGCCGGGTCGACGGTGCCGACCTCGAACCAGTTGGACCAGACGGTGGCCTCGGTGGCCCCGCCCAGGCTGACGATCCGCGCCTGCGGGAAGAGCCGGCGGACCTCGTCGGGCAGCGGGAGCGGGGTGTAGTCGCCGCTCAGGTAGACCAGCCGCAGGGTGTCCGTCCCCTGCTCGCCCAGCCGGCCCGCGAACAGCGGGGAGAGCTGATTGAGCGTGGTGGGCGCGGAGTTCCAGAAGGTGATCGGCTCGCGCAGCAGCACGTCGAGCAGCAGGTGCGGGTCGCGCTGCTCCGCCTCGTTCGCCACGTAGACCGAGGCGCCGTACCCGAGCAGGCCGAGCAGGTCGAAGACGGACAGGTCGAAGCCGAGCGAGGTGACGCACAGGCCGACGTCGGAGGGCCCGAAGCCGTGCGTGCGCCGGCACCAGTCCAGCAGGTTGAGCAGCGGGCGGTGGGTGACCTCGACGCCCTTCGGGCGGCCGGTGCTGCCGGAGGTGAAGATGACGTAGGCGGTGTCGTCGACGGTGCCCACGGGCTGCGGGTCGTGCTCGGGCCCGCCCGGGGCGTCGACCGGCACCCGGCGCAGCTCCTCGGGCAGCTCCCAGCCGGTCCGCGGGCCGGTGCCGGTCACCAGCAGGTCGATCCCGGCGTCGGCCAGGATCCCGCCGGCCCGCGCGGCGGGCAGCGACGGCTCCAGGGGGACGTAGAACCCGCCGGCCTTGAGCACGCCGAAGACGGCGGCGACCATCTCCGGGCCCCGGGGCACGCTGATGCCGACCCCGGTGCCCGGGCGGACGCCCTGCTCGCGCAGCGCCCAGGCGAGCCGGTTGGCCCACCGGTTGAGTTCGCCGTAGGAGAGGGAGCCGCCGGACCACCGGACGGCGACCGCCTCCGGACGCAGGGCCGCCTGCTCCTCGAAGAGCAGCTGGACCTGCCGGTCGGCGGGGAAGTCCCGGTCGGTGGCGTTCCACTGCTCCGGCCCCTCGGGCCGCGCGGCGACGGGCGCCGGCCCGTCCTCCCCGGCCAGGCCGTCGAGCAGCTCGCGGTAGCGCTCGAACATCGACTCCAGCTGCCCCGCCGGGAACTGCGAGACCGTGGCGTCCCAGTAGAAGCGCAGCTCGTCGCCCTCGTCGATGGCGATGCAGTCCAGCGCCACGTCCGGGGTGCAGGTCAGCCAGGGGCCGAGCCGGACACCCTGCGGCAGCTGCTGGCCGGAGAGGTCGAGCAGCCCGGTGTAGACGACCGGCAGCTCGAACGCGCCGTTGCGCCGCTCCCGCATCACCCGGCGGCGCAGCTCGGCGAGGCCGCTCTCACCGTCCGCCTCGCGGTCCCCGGCGATCACCCGGGCGAACTCGGCCGCCTGCTCCCACACGCCCAGGGCCGCGTCCTCGCGGGTGACCCAGCTCAGCGCGGTGTACTCGCCGGGACGGTACTGCGCCGACCGCTCCGTCCAGCGCACCACCGGCACGCTGAACGGGGTCGGGTACTGCTCGGCCAGCGCCGTCGTGTACGCGGCCGCCAGCAGGTCGTCCGGGCTGAGCCCGGCCTGCTCGGCGCGGGCGCGGACGGTCCGCCAGCCGGTGAGCCGGCCCTCGAACCGGCGCCGGGACCGCTCGCCGCCGGCGTCCCGCACGCGCGGGCCGGGGTGCAGCGCGGCCACCCGGCTGCGCCAGTGCTCGACCCGCGCCGGGCGCTCGGCGCTCCTGCGCTGGGCGGCCCGCTCGACCAGGTACGCGTCGTGGCCGGCGGAGGGCACGAGGTCGGCCTCCGGGTCGGCGTAGAGCCGGAACAGCTCCCGGACCAGGAAGTGGATGCTGCGGCCGTCGAGGATGGTGAGGTCGGTCGTCAGGTGGACGGTGGCCGCCCCGTCGTCCGCCGCGAGGGTGACCCGCAGGTCGGACTGCGGCCCGCGGCCCAGCGGGAACGCCCGGCCGACCATCCGCTCCTGCAGCTCGGTCAGGTACGCCGCCGGGTCCTCGACCCGGGCCAGGTCCAGGACCGGGATCCGGCGCTCGGTCGGGACGTGCGGGCAGACGGCCAGTCGGCCGTCCTGGGTGACCACGGTCCGCAACACGTCGTAGGCACCGACGAGGCGCAGCCAGGCGCCCTCCAGCCGGTCGAGGTCCAGCGCGTCGACCTCGAAGGTGTGGTGGACCTGGCAGCCGTCCCAGGGGCCCGGCCGGTCGACCGCGCGGGGGACGAAGTAGGCCTGCTGGAGCTCGTTCATGGCGCGCTGGACCGTCGGCCGGTCGTCCAGTGCGTGCAGGGAGTTGACGAAGACGGCGAACAGGTCGTCCAGTTCGCCGGGGCGGAACCGGTCGGCGACGGCGTCCCACCGGATGTGCAGAGCACCGTCCTGTTCCCACATCTGGTGGTCCAGGGCGACGCCGGTGGTCTGGCTGAGGGCGTACCGCACCGAACCGGCGAAGCCGTCCGCGCCCGCCCGGCCGGTGCCGAGCAGGCTGGTGAAGACGACCGGCAGGCTCGGGGCCGGACCGCCTCCGCCCTTGGCGCGCAGTGCCCGCAGCGCGGAGACGCCGGACACGGCGGCGTGGTCCAGGCCCTCCCAAAGCCGCTCGTGGACCGCGCCGACGGCGTCGCGCAGCGACCGGTCGAGGGTGTCCGGCAGGGGCAGGACCAGGCTCGACGTGAAGGGGCCGACCAGGTCGTCCGCCTCGGCGGGCAGCCGGGAGCGGTGGCTGCTGGTGAGGATCAGGGAGAGCGGGCGGGAGTCCCGCTGCCAGCCGAAGGCCTCGGCGAACAGGGTCAGCACCAGGGCGGTGGGCGACGCCTCCCACTGCGCCGCCAGCCGGCCGAGCGCCGCCCAGTGGTCGGCGTCCAGCCGGGCGGCGAGCGCGGTGCGGTGCGGCCGTTCCCCGGCCGGGGCGGCCAGGTCCGGGCCGTCCGGCAACCCGGCCAGGCGCTCGGTCCAGTGGTCGAGGTGGGCGCGGTACTCCGGGGTGCGCTGCTGGGCGGCGAGGTCCAGGACGCAGTCGCGGACGGTCAGGTCCGGCCGGGCGAGCCGGTGGTCCCGGTCCCGGTAGCAGCGCCACCAGTCGTCGAGGACCACGCCGAGGCCGTGGCCGTCGATGAGCAGCGCGTCGATGCTCAGGTGGACGACGGCCCGTCCGTCCGGCTCGTGGGAGACCTCGACGGTGTGCATCGGCCATTCCCCGGGCTCGTAGCGCCGGTGCGAGAGCCGCTCGCGGGCCCCGGCCGCCGAGCCGGGACCGCCGACGGCCAGCGGCGGCAGGTCGGCGTGCTCGCGGACCTGCTGGCGGCCGTCGGCGGTGATCACGGCGCGGAGCATGTCGTGGTGCGCGACGACCGCGCGCCAGGCCGCCTCCAGCGCCTCGACGTCGAGGTCCTCGACCTCGAACTCGCGGTACACGTGGCAGCCGATCGGGTCGCCGCCGAGCTGCGGGTCCTTGGCGACCACGTAGGCCTGCTGGAGGTCGGTCAGCGGGAACGGCGCGAACCGGTCGGCGGAGTCCGCCGACCGGTCGGGCCCGGCCGGGGCCCCGTCGCCCGGCGCGCCGTCGGCGGCGATCCGGGCCAGCAGCTCCGCCGGGGACGGGCACTGGCGCAGCCAGGAGACCGGCACGTCCACCCCGAACTCCTTGCGGAGCTGGAACCAGAGCCGGGTGAGGGCCAGCGACTCCAGGCCCTGCTCGCGCAGCGGCAGGTCGAGCGTGACCTCCTGGTCGGGCATCATCCCGCCGAGGATCCGCAGCAGGCGCTCGGCCGGTTCGTCTTCCCGCACGTCATTCTCCCGGGGTGTGCTGGGCCAGGGTGCGCAGCGAGCCGTCCAGCAGCTCGGCGGCACCGGTCATCAGGGTCTCGGCGATGGCGTCGACATGGCGCTCCCGCCATGCCTGCAGCGGGGTTCCGGCGACCGCGCGGTTGAACGCGCCCATCGCCGGCCCGCAGTGGATCTGGTAGTTGACCTGCTCGCCCGGTACGCCGCCGAGGGCGGCCCGGGTGGAGTGCACGAAGTACCAGCGGAACACCTGGGCCATCCGGGCCTTGGGGCTCCGTTCGGCCCGGGCCAGGTCGTCGGGCCGGTGCTCGCGCAGGTAGGCCTCGGTCTCCGCCCAGACCTCGGCGAAGGAGCGGCGGAAGTACCGGTCCTCGATGGTCCGGCGGGTCGGCTCGTCGATCTCGTCCAGGCCCTCGTACCGGCGGTAGACCTGGTGGAGCTTGTTGGCCCGGGCCGGGAAGAGCGTGCTCTTGCGCACCACCTGGACGCGGGCGCCCAGCTCGAACATGTCGCCGGCCGGCGCGTAGGCGGTGTCCTGCACGTCGATGGTGGCCAACAGCTCCTTCACCGCCTCGGAGGTGCCGGCCTCCGGGGAGCACTGGTTGACCGAGCCGGTCAGCACGAAGTCGGCACCGAGCACGAAGGAGGCGGCGACCGACTCGGGGGCGCCGATCCCGCCGGCCGCACCGACCCGGACCGGCCGGCGGTAGCCGTGCTCGGCGGTCAGCGTGTCGCGCAGCCGGAGCATGGCCGGCAGCAGCACGTACGGACTGCCGGCGTCGGTGTGCCCGCCGGAGTCGGCCTCGACGCAGACCTCGCCGGCCACCGGCAGGGCGGTGGCCGCCTCCGCCTCGGCGGGAGTGAGGGCGCCCTCGGCGACCAGCCGGTCCAGCAGTCGGGCGGGCGGCGGGCTCATGAAGGCGGTGGCCACCTCGGGCCGGGACACCTTGGCCAGCACGTGCCGGACCGCCACCGGGGTGCCGTCCGGCGTCCGGTGGGCACCGGCGAACCGGTAGCGCACCAGCGCGGGCGTGACGCCGGTGAAGGCCGCGGCCTCGACGTGGCGGACGTCGTGGCGCAGGTACAGCTCGACCAGCTCCCGCTCGGCGGCCGGGCGGTCCGGGTCGGCCAGCAGGTTCATCCCGAACCGGCCGTCGGGGCCGAGCCGTTCGCGGATCGCCAGGATCGCGGCCGCCACCTCGTCCCGGGTCAGGCCGCCGGTGCCGAAGAAACCCATCAGCCCGGCCCGGCCCATCCGGACGACCAGGTCGACGGAGGCCACGCCCTTGAACATCGCCCCCGCCAGGTAGGCGTAGCGCAGGCCGTAGTCGGCGCGGAAGCCGGCCGAGCCGAGCTGCTCGGGGCGGATCCCGGCCGGACCGGACACGGCGGCGGGCGCCGAGACCGGCGCCGCGGGCGTGACCGGGGCGGGCGCCGAGACCGGCGCCGCGGGCGTCACCGGGGCGGGCGCCGGCGCCGGCCGGCGGCGGGCGGCCTTCCACAGGTCGGTCAGCACCCGGCCCGGGCCGACCTCGACCAGCTCGGTCACCCCCCGGTCGAGCAGGTGGCTCATGCTCTCCCACCAGCGCACCGGGGCGGCCACCTGACGGGCCAGCAGCTCCTTCACCGCGCCTGCCCCGTAGGGCAGCGCGGTGACGTTGGCGATCACCGGGATCCGCGGGTCGGCGATCGGGATCCCGGCCAGGAAGGCGCCGAACTCCTCCGCCGCCCCGCCCATGTACCGGGAGTGGAACGGCGCGCTGACCTGCAGCGGGACGCACCGGCCCGACCCGGCCGCCCGGACCGCCTCGGCGGCCCGGCGCAGCGAGTCCAGCGGACCGGCCAGCACCACCTGCTCGGCCGAGTTCCGGTTGGCCAGGTCGACGTCGTCGATCCCGGCACCCGCCAACAACTCGGCGAGCCGGTCGGGCTCGACACCGACGACGGCGGTCATGCCGCCGCCGCCGGCCCGGCCCATCAGCTCGCCGCGCCGCTGCACCAACCGCACGCCGGTGGCGAAGTCGAAGCACCCGGCGGCGAAGAGCGCGTCGTACTCGCCCAGGCTGTGGCCGGCCAGGTAGTCCGGGGCCGGGTGCTCCTCCCGCATCGCCAGCCAGCTCAGCGCGTTGACCACGAACAGCGCGGGCTGCACCGACCGGGTGTCCTTCAGCCCGGGTTCGGCGCCCTCCAGGCACACCTCCCGGAGCCGGTACCCGAGGATCTCGTCGGCCTGGCGCAGCAGTTCGGGATAGCGGTCGAGCACCTCCGCACCCATCCCGATCCGCTGCGCCCCCTGCCCGGGAAACACCCACACCGTGGTCATCACGTCACCCCCTGATCAGCCGTACGGCCCTGCGACTCGTGGAACCGACGGGCCCTACTGGCCCTGTCGGGTGGCGTAGAGGCCCCAGTGGTGCGGGGTGAGCGCGGTCTCCCGCGCGCTGCCGTCCACGAAGGTGCCCGGACGGCCCTCGGCGGCCAGCGCCTGCCGCAGGCGCCCGTACACGGTGAGGTCCTGGAGGCCGACCAGCCAGTGGACCTGGTCGCCGTCGCCGAACGCCTCGTCGAACAGCGTCACCGAGGCCTGCCCGGCGAACTCCTTGTTCACCGAGGTGGTGATCTCCTCGGCCAGCTCCCGGCCCTCGGCCCGGAAGCCGTGCCCGATCCGCGTCGAACGGAGCAGCACGATGCCGGAGTTGGCCGAGTTGAGCGGCTGCTCCGACTGACCGGCCCAGGGCAGCAGCACGTTGGACCGGACGCTGCCGTCGACGAACAGCCGGTCCCAGGCGCCGCCGCCGGTGTCCTCCTGGACGCGCTCCTTGGCGATGGACTCGCGGTACGCGCGGTCCTGGTCGCCCATCTCGACCAGGTCGTAGTAGGTGTCCAGGGAGCGGAGGTGGATCAGGAAGTGGATCCGGTCCTCGTAGCCGAAGGACTCCTCGTAGACGAAGGCGGTGGCGTTCCCGGCCTGCCGGGCGTTGACGTGCTTGGCCACCTCGCGGGCGAACATCCGGCCCTCGTTGCGGAATTCGGACTTCAGCTGGCCCACCTTCTGGACCACCACGCCGGCGTTGCCGGTGTGCAGCAGCTGCTCGGCGGGGATCTCGCACTGGTGCGCCGCGGGCGGGACGATCTGGGCCCGCCGCTCGTCGGTCATCGGTGCCATCGGGGTTCCTTCCGGTTGGGTTTCTGCTCCGGCGCAGCGGCGGTCCGGCCCCTGCGCGGCGGGTTTCGGTGCAGCGGGATTCGGTGCAGCGGGATTCAGTGCAGCGGGGTGAGCGCGACGTCGGACATGGTGCCGTCGAGGAACAGGCCGGCCCAGGTGCCGCCGCCCTTCTCGGCCGGGATCCAGTCGCGGAAGTAGATGTCGCGCACCTCCTCGTCCCTGACGTGCAGTTCGAGCAGGCGCATGTAGGTGTTGATGTCCTTGAGGTGGATCAGCCAGTGCAGCTGGTCGGCCTGGCCGAAGGCCTCCTCGTAGACGAAGACCGTGCACTCGCCGGGCAGGTTCTTGTTGATCGACTCGGCGACCACGCGGCCGAACTGGCGGGCCTCGGAGCGGTACTCGGAGGCCATCTGGCCGGTCCGGTGCATCACGATCCCGGCGTTGCCCGAGTGCAGGATCCGGTCCAGCGGGAGGCTGCTCTGCTCACGGGCCGGCGGCAGGGAGACCGGGCCGGCGTTGCGGTAGACGGTGCTCTGCTTCTCCAGCTCGCCGTCGACCTTGGTGCCGTACATGCCCCAGAACTGCGGCATCAGGACGGTCTCCTGGACGCTGCCCTCGACGAAGAGGCGGTTCCACTCCTCGGCGCCGTGCTCCGGCTTGGCCTCGTCCCACATCCGGAGCAGGTCCTCGTAGCAGGCCAGCGAGTCCAGGTGGATCAGGAAGTGGATGCGGTCCTTGGTGCCGAAGGTCTCCTCGAAGACCTGGGCGCCCAGCACCCCGGCGTGCTCGGTGCTCAGCCGCTCGACGGAGGCGCGCGCGAACGCCAGCGCCTCGGCGCGGTGGCCGGCCCGCACCTGGGCGACGCGTTCCACGACCACCCGGGCGTTGACGGTGTGCAGCTGCTCCTCGGGGGGCAGCGAGGTCTGGTTCTGGGCCTGCGGCACGCTCTGAGCGGTCATCTGGCGCGGCGTCCTTCCGGGGTCGGTCCTGACAGTCGTCAGGCCGGAACGCTAACCACGGCCCGGGAATGAAGCTGCTCAGTTTGGAGCAGACCGCTCGGCCGCCCGTCGCCGACGCTGGCCGCTACATAGCGGAAGGTGGGAGCGATGCGAATTCTGCTGCTCGGAGCCGAGGGACTGCTCGGCACCACGGTGCGGACCACCGCCGAGGCGGATCCCCGAGTGACCGAACTGGTGGCGCTCGGCCGCAAGGACGTCGACATCACCAGCCAGGAGCAGGTGAGCCGGATCGTCCGGGAGGTGCGGCCGGACGCCTGCGTCAACACGGCCGCGCTGATGCCCGCCGACCTGTGCGACCGGACGCCCGAGCAGGCGTACGCCGTCAACGTGCTCGGCGCGCGGTGGGTCAGCCAGGCGTGCTCGGCGGTCGGCGCGGTACCGGTGTACATCAGCACCGACTTCGTCTTCGACGGGCAGGGCGACCGCGCCTACCGTCCGGACGATCTGCCGCGGCCGGTGCAGACCTACGGCATCACCAAGCTGGCCGGCGAACACGAGACCCGGCTCGGTAGCGAGCGCCATCTGATAACCCGCACCGCCTGCCTGTTCGGCCCTCCGCCGACCAGCGGGACGGCCCGGGCCTCGTTCGTCGACCGGGTGGCCGAGGTCGCCCGGGCCGGCGGCGACCTCAAGGTCGTCGACAACGTCGTGATGTCCCCGACCTACACGGTGGACCTCGCGACCACGATCCTCGACCTGCTGCACCACCGGGCCGACAGCGGCGTCTACCACGTGACCAACGAAGGCAGCACCTCGTGGTACCGGCTCTGCGTGGCCGCCCTGGAGCGGCTGGGCATCGACGCCCCGGTCACCCCGGTGGAGGAGCAGTTCTTCACCTCGGCACCGCGCCCGCACCACACCCCGCTGACCGGTGGACTGCCCGCGTTCGTCCGGCGGATCCGGCGCCCGTGGCAGGACGCACTCGACGAGTACTTGGGAGCACGCGATGAGCGATGACCGCGACCGCTACCTGGATCTGATGAAGCGGATCCTGACCAATGTGATCTACCAGGACCCGCCGACCGAGGTGTTCTGGCTCGACGGCAAGGGCTACAACGCCGAGCGCCGCGAGAACGGCGTGGACTGGCCGACGGTCGCCCACACCATGGTCGGCCGCAAGCGGCTGGACAACCTGCAGGACTGCGTGGAACGGGTGATCGCCGACGGCGTCCCGGGCGACCTGATCGAGACCGGGGTGTGGCGCGGCGGCGTCACCATCTTCATGCGCGCCCTGCTGGCCGCGTACGACGAGAAGGACCGGACGGTCTGGGTCGCGGACTCCTTCGAGGGCATCCCCGACTCCACCACCGGGGACGAGCGGGACCGGAAGATCGCCCTGGACCGCTTCAACGACGTGCTGGCCGTCTCCCAGGCGGAGGTCGAGGAGAACTTCCGCCGCTACGGCCTGCTCGACGACCAGGTGCGCTTCCTGCCGGGCTGGTTCGAGACCACCCTGCCGGCGGCGCCGATCGACCGGCTGGCCGTGCTGCGGCTGGACGGCGACCTCTACGGGTCGACGATGGACGCCCTGGTCAACCTCTATCCCAAGCTGTCCGTCGGCGGCTACGTGATCGTCGACGACTACGTCATCTCGGCGTGCCGCGAGGCGATCCACGACTACCGTGAGGCGCACGGCATCACCGACGAGATGATCCCGATCGACGACAGCAGCGTCTACTGGCGACGGACGTCCTGACCTGAAAGGCCACACCATGACCACCCACGCAAAGGGCACGCTCGACGTCACCGACTGGGTCGAGTCGCTGATCGCGGAGACCGACGGCCAGGCCAAGCAGGCCACCGCCCACTCGCAGGCCGCGTTCAGCGGCGACCTGGAGGGCAACGGCCGCTCCGACTGGCTGCTCACCTACCCGGCCGACGGCCCCGCGCACTTCGTCGGCACGCAGCGCTTCGAGGGCAAGGTGGCCGGCCGGGCCGGCTCCTTCGTGCTGCACGTCCGTGGCACCTTCGACGGCGCCGGCGCCCACGTCACCTGGGACGTCGTCCCGGGCTCGGGCTCCGGCGAGCTGGCCGGCCTGACCGGCTCGGGCGGCTACGAGAACGCGGACTACACCCTGGACTTCTCCCTCGCCTGACCGCATGCCGGAGGGGGCCGACGCGGAATGCGTCGGCCCCCTCCGGCGTTCGGCGCCCCGGTCAGTCGGCCCGGAGCAGGACCGGCAGGGCGGCCAGTCCGCGCATCACCCGGGTGGGCCGCCACTGCAGCTCCTCCGGGGCGCAGGCCAGGCGCGGCCGCGGGAAGCGGCGCAGCAGCTCGCCGAAGGCGATCTCCCCGGTCATCCGGGCCAGCGGGACGCCCAGGCAGCGGTGGATGCCGTGCCCGTAGGCGAGGTGCGGGTTCGGGTGGCGGGTGATGTCCAGCCGGTCGGGGTCGGTGAAGCGGCGCTCGTCCCGGTCGGCCGAGTTCATGATGACGGAGACGATCCCGCCCTGCGGGATGACGGTGTCCCCCAGCTCGATCGGCTCGCGGGCGATCCGCAGGGTCGACAGCGCCACCGAGCCGTCGTAGCGCAGGAACTCGTCGATCGCGGTCGGCAGCAGACCGAGGTCCGCGGTCAGCAGCTCCAGCTGGTCCGGGTGGTTCAGCAGGGCGAGCACGCCGTTGGCGAGCATGCTGACGGTCGGCTCCTGACCGGTGTTCAGGAGGAAGATCAGCAGCGCGATC
Organism: Streptomyces sp. 1114.5; assembly: GCF_003635085.1. NCBI lineage: Bacteria > Bacillati > Actinomycetota > Actinomycetes > Kitasatosporales > Streptomycetaceae > Streptomyces > Streptomyces sp. 1114.5. The sequence goes on along the minus strand of NZ_RBXE01000001.1, from coordinate 1,621,974 downwards.
GTCTCCTGCTCGGTCAGCGGGTCGCCGGCCTCGCGCGCCAGCAGCAGCGAGGTGAGCACGTCCGGCTCGCCGGCCGGAGCGGCGCCGACGGCGTCGCGCAGCTCGGCCACCCGGCGGCCGATCAGCTCGGCGAAGAACCGCCGCATGTGGGTGTAGGCCTCGGCCCGGCTCATCACCGCCCCCGCGGCACCGGGCCGGGTGAGGCCGGCCGACGCCCAGACCCGGTACTCGTCGAAGTCGTCGACCGGCACGCCGAGGATCTCGCCCATGGTGCGGACCGCGAGCGGCAGCGCGTAGTCGGCGATCAGGTCGACCGGCTCGCCCGGGTCGAGCCCGTCGAGCAGCGCGGCGGCGGTCCGCTCGATGCGCGGGCGCAGCGCGGCGGCCCGGCCGGGGCTGAAGCTGCGCTGGATCATGCCGCGCAGCCGGGTGTGGTCCGGCGGGTCGGAGTTGAGCAGGTGGAACATGTACTGGTCGGTCTCGGCGTCGCCGGTGACGTACCCGGCGGCGAGCAGCTCGTCCCAGGCGGCGCGCGGGTCCTTGGTCAGGCGCGGGTCGGCCAGCATCTGCCGGCCGTGCTCGTAGCCGGTGACGGTCCAGCGGCAGAGCCCGGTCGGCTCCTGGACGAGGTGGACCCCGCCGGCGGCCCGCAGGGCGGCGTAGCGGGGGTACGGGTCCGGGTCGGAGCCGTCCGGGAGCGGTACGGGTGCGGGGCGTTCGGTCACCGGTTCTCCCACGGCATCTGCTGGTGGCTGGCGAAGTTGGCGATCCGGTGCTGGACCACCGGGGAGGACATCAGCCGGGCGAACTCGGTGACGGCGGTCCGCTCCAGTTCCTCGGCGGGCAGCCACATCCGCTCGAAGTACCGCTTGCCGTCGGCGATGACGCGGTCGTCGAGCTTGCCGAGTCGGGCCGCGAGGCGGCGCAGGGTCGGCTCCGGGTCCGCCAGCAGCTCGTCCACCAGGTTCACCTGGGCCGCCCGGGCCGCGGTGACCGGCAGCGTGCTCATGGTCATCGAGTAGGCCGGCTGGAACCCGGCACGGCGGACCAGGAAGGGCATCACGCAGCAGGGCAGCAGGCCCCAGAGCGCCTCCGGCAGGGCGAAGGTGCTGCGCTCGGTGGCGTAGACGAAGTCGCTGGCGGCCACGATGCCGACACCGCCGCCGGTGACCCGGCCGTCCACCACCGAGACGATGATCCGGGGGCTGGTGGTGAACCGCTTGAGCAGCCCGTAGAACACCTCGCCGCCGCGCACCGCCAGTTCGTCGCCGGCCCGGTTGCTGCCGGCGGCCGCGGTGAAGTCCATGCCGGAGCAGAACACCGGGCCGACCCCCTCCAGCACCACCATCCGCAGTGCCGGGTCGGCCTCGGCCCGGTCGAGCACGGCGTGCAGCTCCTCCATCAGCACGCCGTTGATGCTGTTCCCGTACTCGGGGCGGTTGATCACCACGCGGAGCATCTCGCGCCGGCGGGTGACCACCAGGGTGCGGTACCCCGGCTCGGTGGCCGCGGTCAGGTCGGGTGTCCCATCCATGTCGCTCTCAGCTCCAGCGATACCGGCGGTGGAAGTCCACCACCTCGTCGAGTACCAGCAGCCCCCGCCCGGCGAAGTGGCTGTCGTAGACGGCGGCGTAGGGCGAGACGTCGTACGTGTGGTCGCGCACCCCGCACATCCGGTCCAGGCTCAGGTCGCTGATCAGCTCGTACTCGGGCATGCTCAGCGCGTACCGGTCGGCGATCGCGGCGGCGATGCCGCGCTCGGCGAGCCGCTGCCCGCCCTGCGGGGTGACCACGCCGCTGTAGAACTCCGAGGCGCAGCCCGAGCCGTACGAGAACATCCCGAGCCGCCTGGGCGCGCTGGTGTCCACGTTGTCGATCAGCGAGCAGAGCGCCAGGTACAGCGCGGCCGAGTAGACGTTGCCGACCTGCGTGGCGTACCGCAGGCACGGCTCGACCCGGGCCGCGAAGTCCGCGTCGACCTCGGCGGCGGGGGCCGGGCTCTCGGCCCGGCGCAGCCGCCGGTAGGCGCCGGTGACCATGCCGGCGAAGGGGGTGTGGAAGACCAGGTGGTCGAAGGTGGTCATCAGGTCGGCCGACGGCACGCGCTCCCGGTACGCCCGGTAGCTGTGCACCAGGCACTCCATGTAGGCCATCAGCGAGAGGTCGGAGTTCCCCGCCTCCAGGTCCGGGCGGGGCCGGAGGGTGTCCATCACCTCGAAGCTGTGGAAGCCGTTGGCGCCCGGGTCGAGGGCCAGGACCTGCGGGTCGTGGCCGACCAGCATGGCCACCGAGCCGGCGCCCTGGGAGGGCTCCCAGTAGGTGTCGCGGGCGGCGACGCTCGACGCGTCGGCCGCGATCACCAGCGCCTTGGCCCCGGGGACGGGACTGGCGCCGATGATCCCGGCCGCGCTCTGCAGCGCCGCCGTCCCGCCGTAGCACGCGTGCTTGACCTCGTACGAGCGGCAGCGCTTGCCGAGGCCGAGGTAGTGCTGCACGTAGGTGCTGATCGGCTTGCCGAAGTCCAGGCCGGACTCGGTGCCCACGATGACCAGCTCGATGCGGTCCCGCTCCTGCGGCGTCAGCGCGTCCACGAGCGGCTTGGCCGCGTTCACCGCGTTGGTGACCGGGTCCTCGCACGGCAGGTTGACGGACTTGCGCTCCATCAGGAGGTTGCCCATGCGGCGGTCGTCCAGGCCGCGGGCCTCGAAGAGCTGCTGAACGCCGAGCGAGGCCCGCCCGACGTAGGCGTTGATCGCCTCGATGCCCACGGCCATCGCGCTCAGCCCGCCGTCGGGGCGTACGGGACCAGGACGGTGTCCTGGATGCTGCCCGGGACGAACAGGTCGCCCCAGCCACCACCGCCGTGCTCGTCCGGCACGCGCTTCTTGCCGTGCAGCTCCTGGTAGCCGGCGTCGGCGGCGAGCGCGTCGATCTTCTCGTAGGCGTCCAGCGAGCGCAGGTGGATCAGCCAGTGCAGGGTGTCCTGGCGGCCGAAGATCTCCTCGTACAGGAAGGAGGTGACCTCGCCGGGCAGCGCCGTGTTGACGTACTCCGACCACTCGACGCCGTAGTAGCGGGCCTGGTCGCGCAGCGAGTAGCGGGCCTTGGCGGTGCGCAGCACGATCGCGCCCGCGGTGGCGGTGGTCAGCTGCTGGTCGACCGGCTGGCTGGTCTGGTACTTGGCCGGGTCGGTGAACATCTCGGCCGGGTCGATCTCGCCCTCCGGCGGGTGGCCCACGCCGTGCTGCGGGCAGAGGATGCGCTCGGAGAAGGTGCCGGGCATGAACATCCGCTCCCAGTTGCCGCCGCCCTTGGCGGGCAGCCGGTCCAGGGTGGAGATGTCCTGGTACTCGCGGTCGTGGTCGACCATCTTCAGCAGGCGCTGGTAGTCGTGCGGCGACTTCAGGTGGACGAACCAGTGCATCCTGTCCTTGGTGCCCAGCACCTCCTTGAAGAGGTAGGTGCCCATCACGTCGCCCTGGGCGTTGTTCAGGTAGTTGACCAGGTCGATCGAGAACTTGCCGCCCTCCTCGGCGAATCCGTACTCAAGCTGACCGGTGCGGTGCACGGTGAAACCGGAGTTCGCCGAGTGCAGGGCCGGCGCCTTCGGCTGGAGCGTCTCTTCCGTCATGAGTCCACCTCTGTTTCGTCTTCGGGTGTCGAGGCCCACCGGACCAGCCGGTCGGCGGTGTCAGCGGGGCTGGGCAGGGTGGCCAGCTCGGCGCGTACCTGCTGTGCGGCGGTGCGCAGGCCGTCGTCGCCGACGAGGCGGGCGAAGTCGCCCGCGAGGTCGCTGCCGTCCTCGCCGGACAGTCCGCAGCCGCGCCGCCGGACGGCCTCGGCGTTGATGAACTGGTCGGCGATGTGCGGGATCACCAGCTGCGGGAGCCCGGCGTCCAGGGCGGTCATCGTGGTGGACGAGCCGCCGTGGTGCACGATCGCCGAGCAGGAACGCAGCAGCGCGCCCAGCGGGACGTAGCCGCAGCCGCGCACGTTGGGCGGCAGCGGGCCCAGCTCGGCCAGCTGCCGTTCGTCGGCGGTGAGCACGAAGTCCGCGTCGGTCCGCGCGGCGGCCGCGACGACCTGACCGAAGCCGTCCGAGCCCAGTTCGGGCAGGACGGTGCCGAGGGTCACCGCGATGCGCGGTCGTTCCTGCTCGGCGAAGAGCCAGTCACCGGCCGAACCGCCGCCGTTGAACGGCACGTAGCGCATCGGCAGGCCGTACGCGGGGCCGACCGCCATGCTCGGCGGGCAGACGTCCAGCGCCGTGTGCCGGGCCGGCCGGCCGACGCCGTACCGCTCGTACTCGGCGGCCAGCGCCGCGGCCACGGCGTCGACGGCCTCGGGGCCGCGGGCGAAGCCGATCGGGTGCTCCACCGCCGGCACCCCGAGCAGGGCGGCCACCAGCGGGCCGCCGCCCTGCATGGTCTCGTACACGACCAGGTCCGGCTGCCAACGGGTGGCGACCTCGACCAGGCCGTCCAGCGTGGCGGCGGAGATCTGGCCGAAGATCCGGCTCGCGAAGGCCCAGCCGTTGCCGTCCGCCACGTGCCGGGCCAGGCGGGCGGCGTCGATGTGACGGGCGGCCAGCTCGGCCGGGCTGATCCCCAGGCTCCGGGCCTCCTCGGCGGTCCGGGCCCGCATCCGGTCGCGCAGCTCGGCCATCCGCTCGCGCGAGGCGATCTCGGCGACGGTGACGCCCGCGCCGACGATGGCCGGCAGGTCACCGGGGAGGCGGCCCGCCGTGGCGAACAGCACCTCGTGCCCGGCGGCGCGCAGCGCCCAGGTCAGCGGGACGGTGGCGAAGGTGTGGCCGGCGCCCGGCGAGGCCGTGACGAGAACGCGCACGGACTACGCCCACCAGTCCCGGACGCCGCCCTCGTCGCAGCCGAACTGGCGCCAGATCATGTCGTCCTTGACGACGTACGAGCCGACCGCGACGATCTCCTCGCCCTTGATGCGCAGCACCGTGCGGGTCATGATCTGGTCGTCGCTGTGGACGTACTCCAGGACCTCGACGAACTCCGGGTTCAGCTCGTCGTACTTGTCCAGCAGGTCGCTGATGGCCTCGCGGCCCTCCAGCACGCCCTGGAAGCGGAGCGACTTGACCTCGGGGTGGTAGCAGGTCATCAGCAGATCGCGGTCGTTGGCCATCATGGCCTGGATCTGGCGGCGGAAGACGGGGTGGAGGGCGGCAAAGGGGTCGGACACGCTGGTCTCCTGGCGGTGGTGGGTCGGTTCGGCGGGTCCGCCGATGCGGCCAGTCTCCGGAGCCGTCCACCGCCCGTCTGCTCAATTGGGAGCAGCTGCGACGGACCCCACCGCCCATGCTCGCGACATGACCACAGAATCCGATTCCGGCGTCGCCCCGACGCTCGACAACGCGGCCATCGAGCAGCTGATCCTGGCCGCCGACGGCCGGGACGAGAACATCCACGAGGTCGTCGAGAAGCTCGGCGTCCCCGAGGTCTGCGCCGTGCTCGCCGACGAGATCGCCTTCCGCGCCGACGTCCCGATCATGGACCTCTTCGACACCGAGCTCGACCTCCAGCTCGACGTCGTCCACGGCGACCTCCGGGTCAGCCACGTCCTGACCGCCGTGCACGGCGAGCCGGTCCGGCTGCGCCCCGGCACCGGCGAGTACGCCGCGATGGTCATCGAGTACGACCTGACCGACCTGGTCCGCGACCTGTTCGGCCCGGCCCGCGAGCACCGCACCGGCCGCCGCCGCACGGTGCCGCAGTTCGAGAAGGCCGCCGCCCGCCGCTCCGACCTGAGGATCCTCGCGGTCACCCGCTCCGCCACCCAGGCGATCACGGCCGTGCTGTCGGGCATCGACAAGCCGGGCGACCTCGGGAACCTGGCCGCGCGCTACTACTCGGACAAGTGGGGTGGGATGCACTGGTTCACCTCGCACTACGAGAACCACTTCAAGGACCTGCGGGACAAGCCCGTCCGGGTGCTGGAGATCGGCGTCGGCGGCTACATGACCACCACCTTCGGCGGCGGCTCGCTGCGGATGTGGCGGCGCTACTTCACCCGCGGCCTGGTCTACGGCCTGGACATCTTCGACAAGACGGTGGCCGACCAGCCCCGGGTCAAGACGCTCATCGGCAGCCAGAACGACCCGGAGTACCTGAACCGGATGGCCGCCGAGTACGGCCCGTTCGACGTGATCGTCGACGACGGCAGCCACGTCAACGAGCACGTGCTGACCTCGTTCCGCACCCTGCTGCCGCACCTCAACCCGGGCGGCGTCTACGTGATCGAGGACACCTGGACCGCGTACGCCCCCGGCTACGGCGGCGTGGAGGGCAAGGCCGCCGGCCAGGGCACCTCGATCGGCCTGGTCAAGGAGCTCGTCGACGCGATCCACCACGAGGAGCACACCGGCCCCGACGCCGGGGGCGAGCCCTCCTTCCAGGAGGCCAACGTGGTCGGCCTGCACGTCTACCACAACCTCGCGGTGATCCAGAAGGGCATCAACGCCGAAGGCGCCGTGCCGTCCTGGTGCCCGCGCACCCCGCCGGCGGCCTGAGATGGCGCAGGCCCCCTTCACCCTGGTCGACCCGGAGGACGGCCCCGGGTACGTGCCCAGCTACGCCCAGGCCGTGCTGGTGCCGACCACCTCGAAGCTGCTCTTCATCAGCGGTCAGGCGCCGCAGACCGCCGACGGCTTCGTACCCGAGTCCTTCGAGGACCAGTGCCGGCTGGCCTGGAGCAACCTCGTCTCCGTCCTCGCCGCCGCCGACATGACGGTCGAGAACCTCGTCCGGGTCACCATCACGCTCTCCGACCTGAGCCACCGCGAGGCCAACTCCCGGATCCGCAGGGAGTTCCTGGGCGATCACCGGCCGGCCCTGGTCGGCATCGTCGCCGACATCTGGGTGGACTCCTGGTTCCTGGAGATCGAGGCCGTCGCGGCCGCCTGACCCGACCCGCACCCCACCGAATCCCACGAAGAATCACGAACGGGACCGCCCATGACCAAACCCGAGGCGTTCAACGTCCTCCGTACCACCGACAGCGGCGAACTGATCGTCGTCGCCGACTACGCGGCGAACGGCCGTCCGGCCGCCAACTTCCACGACCTGGCCAAGCTGCTCCGGACCGAGCACACCATCTGGGAGACCGCTCCCGTCCCGTGGGGGCAGGAGAGCGGGCTCACCGGTCAGGACCAGGCCGAGCGCTGGCTGCGCGGCATCCGCGACAGCGGCCTCAAGGTCCGTGCCCTGATGGGCTTCTGCGGCGGCGGCATCTACGCCTCCGTGATGGCCGACCGGATCGCCGAGTGGCAGGGCGAGCACCCGGAGCTGCTGCTCTTCGACCCCGGCTTCGCCGAGCGGCGGATGCTCACCGAGCACATCGAGAGCTTCTACCGCCGACTGGCGAAGGCGTTCACCGAGGACCAGCTCGCCGACGCCAAGGAGCGGCTGGCCGAGGCGGACGCCGGCGCGTCGAACGCGCTGGAGCTGGCCGGCCGGCTCACCCCGCTGTGCCAGGAGGTGCTGAAGTCCGCCATCGTCCGCGCCGGTTGGAGCGAGCAGGCGGCCGGCAACACCGCCGACCTGGTCAACGGCTACCTGCACTGGCTGGGCGCGGCCGTCGACCTGGACCCGCGGCCGGGCTGGGCGCGGGCGAGCGTGCTCAACTCCTCCAACCCGGACATCGGCCTGCACATCATCCCCGAGCCGGAGCGCTCGGAGATGTTCGGCGAGGCGCACTTCTTCGACGTGGTCCACGCCGACCTGCTGAAGACCCCCGAGGTGGCCCGCACGGCGGACGAGCTGCTGGCCCGGCCCGTCGTCACGGCCGGATCTGCTCAGAAATGAGCAGACCCACGCGATCCGGAGTGGACAGCATGCCCGTGCCCGGAGTGGCGCGTCGACGGACGGACGGCACGGCGACCGGCGAGGACCGGGGCTCGCGGCTGCGCGCCTCGGTGCGGCCGTTCGCCGAGCTGATGACCCGTCCGGAGATGGTCGCCGCGGTCTTCGCGATCTGGCCGCAGCCGATCCCGCCGCTCCTCCCCCTGTATCAGACCAACAGCGAAGAGGCAGACCATGAGTAAGCGCGTCACCGGCTCCTTCACCTTCTCCACCTGGGAGGGCGAGGACGTCGTCCAGTGGGACGAGGCCCAGATGCAGCGCAACAAGGGCGCCAAGATCTTCACCGGTGACATCACCGGGACCAGCCGGCTGGAGTGCGTCATGCTCGGCTCCGAGGGCGGCGCCGCCGTCTACGTGGGCGCCGAGCGCCTGGAGCTGGAGTTCGACGGCCTCAAGGGCAGCTTCTTCCTCACCCACCGCTCGATGGCCTACGACGGCAAGTACGACAAGACGCTGGTCATCGTGCCCGGTTCGGGCACCGGCGACCTGGTCGGCATCACCGGCAAGGCCGAGATCCTGCCCGGCCACGACTTCGTCCTGGAGTACGACCTTGAGTCCTGAGACTCCGACCGTGCTCACCACGCCCGACCTGCTCCGGCACCGCGCCGGCGTGCAGCCCGACGGCGTCGCCTTCATCGTCGACGGCGGCGGCGAACTCACCTACCGCGACTGGGACGAGCGCTCCGACGCCGTCGCCAACCAGCTGGTCGCCGACGGCGTCGGCCGCGGCGACCGGGTCGGCCTGCTGTTCGGCGGCCTGGAGTGGACCGACTACGCCGTCGGGTACTTCGGCGTGCTCAAGGCCGGCGCCACCGCCGTCCACCTGAACGCCGACATGCCCGCCTGCGAGCTGAGCCGGCGGCTGACCCTCACCTCGGTGTCCGGGCTGCTGCACGCCGACGGCCGCGCCCTGCCCGCCGGGTTCTCCGGCTGGTCGGCCGCGGTCTCCGGGCTCGACGGCGGACCGGGACCGGTCAAGGCCGAGGTCGAGCCCGAGGACATCGCGGACATCGTCTTCACCTCCGGCACCACCGGTGCCGCGAAGGCGTACACCGTGCCGCACGGCAACGCCACCTTCGGCCGCACCATCGGCGCGATGAGCGCGTTCGGCGACTCGGCGTACATGCTGACGATGCTGCAGATCGCCACCAGCAGCAGCGCCACCGCCCTGAACATCTCGACGATCTCCCAGGTCGTCACCGTTCTCGGCCCGCTGCGCGACGCGGACCGGCTGGGGCAGCTCATCGAGCAGTACCGCACCGGCATCGTCGCCATCACGCCGTACTTCGCCGACCGGCTGGTCGCGCTGCGGCTCGCCGAGAAGTACGACCTGTCGTCGATCACCATGTTCGCCTGCGGCTCCTCACCCCTGGCCCCGGCCCGGGCGAAGAAGCTGCTGGAACTCGTGCCCGGCGCCGCGATCACCAGTGCGTGCTCGCAGTCCGAAGCCAACCCGGCGATCTGCATCAACACCTTCGACCCCGAGCGGCCGATGTCGGTCGGCCGGCCCACGCCGGTCACCGAGCTGCGGATCGTGGACGAGTCGGGCGAGGAGCTGCCCGCCGGGCAGCTCGGCGAGATCTGGCTGCGGCACCCCGCACCCAAGCGGCTCTACCTGGGCCTGGCCGAGGTGAACGCGCGGATCGAGGCGGACGGCTGGTACCGCACCGGCGACCTGGGCCGGCTGGACGAGGAGGGCTTCCTGCACTTCTTCGACCGCCGGGTGGACGCCGTGCGCACCGCGGACGGACTGGTCTCGACTCCGGCCGTCGAGGCGGCCCTGTACGAGCACCCCGCGGTGTTCGAGGCCGCCGCCTTCGGCGTCCCGGCGCCGGGGTCGCCCGACGGCGAGGTCCAACACGTGGCGGTCGCCGTCGTGCTGGACCCGGACGCCGGCGACGTCGACCTGGACGCGCACCTGGCCGGACTGCTCGAACCCGGCCAACGGCCGGTCCGCACCGTCGTCCTGGAGAAGTTGCCCCGCAACTCGCAGAACAAGGTGCTCAAGCGCGATCTCCGCGAGCTGTACTCCTGACCGCTCGACACGAGGGGGCTCCACCGGGAGCCCCCTCGTGTCGTGTCGGCACCGGCCCCTTCCCACTCCCCCCGAGGAGAGAGACCCCATGACAGAAGCGAACCCGACCCCCGCGGGGGCCGAGGAGCTCGACCCGCGCCGGTGGCTCGCCCTGGTCGTGCTGCTGACCGCGAGCCTGATCGACGTCATCGACGTCACCATCGTCAACATCGCCATGCCGGACATCCGGACCGACACCGGCGCCTCGTACGCCGCGCTGCAGTGGATCAGCGCCGGCTACGCGCTGGCCTTCGCGGTCGGCCTGATCACCGGCGGCCGGCTCGGCGACATCTACGGCCGCAAGCGGATGGTCCTGACCGGCATCGGCGTCTTCACGCTGGCCTCCGCGCTGTGCGCCGCCGCTGCCAACCCGGAGATGCTGATCGGCGCGCGCGTCCTGCAGGGCGCCGGCGCCGCGCTGATGGTCCCCCAGGTGCTCTCGATCATCCACGTCACCTTCCCCGACCACGAGCGCGGCAAGGTCTTCGGGATGTTCGGCGGCGTGATCGGCATGGGCGCCGTGATCGGCCCGATCGTCGGCGCGCTCCTGGTCGAGTCCGACCTGGGCGGTCTCGGCTGGCGCAGCATCTTCCTGCTGAACCTGCCGCTGGGCCTGGCCGGCCTGGTGCTCGGCCGGATGCACATCGCCGAGTCCCGCGCCCCCCAGGCGCTGCGCCTCGACCCGGTGGGCATCGCGCTGGCCAGCGTCGGCCTGCTGATGCTGTTCCTGCCGCTGACCGTCGAGCAGGCCCGCGGCACCTGGGCCCCGGTGCTGCTGATCGGCAGCCTGGTGGTGTTCGGGGTCTTCCTCCGGTACGAGCAGCTGAAGAGCCGCCGGGACAACTCCCCCGTGGTGGAGCTGTCGCTGTTCAAGGTGCGCAGCTTCGCGGCCGGCATCGGCGTGCAGCTGAGCGTCAGCGCGGCCTGCGGCGTCTTCCTGCTGGCATGGACCCTCTACCTGCAGTTCGGGCTCGGCTGGAGCCCGCTGAAGACCGGTCTGACCAGTGTGCCCAACGCGGTCGCGACCTCGGTCGCGGCGGGCGTGGCCATGCAGAAGCTGATGGCGTACGGGCGCAAGGTGCTGCAGGCGGGTGCCCTGGTGATGGCGTCGGGCGCGCTGCTCTACGGCTGGGAGGCGGTCCACTACGGCGCCGGCATCCAGCCGTGGCAGATGATCCTGCCGCTGGCCGTGATGGGCACGGGCATGGGCCTGATCATCGCCCCGCTCACCGGGTCGGTGCTCTCCCAGGTGCCGTTCCAGCACGCCGGTTCGGCCTCGGGCCTGATCAACACGGCCAACCAGCTGGGCATCGCGCTCGGCGTCGGCCTCGCCTCGGTGCCGTTCCTCGGCGTCGTCGGCGACGTCACCCCGGTGGCGGGCCGGCAGAACTCGCCCGAGGTCTTCGGCCAGGGCTTCTCGGACTCACTGTGGTGGGTGGCCGGTGGCCTGCTGATCGCCTTCCTGCTGATGCTGCTGCTGCCGGGCACCGCCCCGCAGCCGGGGGCGATGCCCGCCCCGGCCGAGCCCGCCGAGCAGGGCGAGCCGACCGCGCAGGGCGAGCCGGCCGCGGTCTGACCGGTACGCGAACGGAGGAGGGGCCCCGGCGTCCGGGGCCCCTCCTCCGTCGTTCCCGTCCCCGGGTAGGCCCTGGGGCCTACCCGGCCGCGACGGCGCCGCGGGCCGGGACCAGCGTCGGCGCCGCCTCGACCAGCGATCTGGTCCACTCGTCCTGCGGGTCGGTCAGCACGGTGGCGACCGGGCCCTCCTCGCGGACCAGGCCGTCGACCAGGACCAGCACCCGATCGGCGACCCGGGCGAGCACGCCCAGGTCGTGGGTGATGAACACGACCGCCAGGCCGAGCCGGGCCCGCAGCCCGTTGAGCAGGTCCAGCACCCCGGCCTGGACCCTGACGTCCAGGCTGGCCGTCACCTCGTCGCAGATCAGCACGTCGGGCCGGGCCGCCAGGGCGCGGGCGATCGCCACCCGCTGCCGCTGCCCGCCGGAGAGCTGGTGCGGGTAGCGGTCGGCCAACGCGGGGTCGAGGTCCACCAGGGCGAGCAGGCGGTCCGCCTCCGCGGCGGCGGCCTCCCGCCCCAGCCCGTGCAGCCGCCGCAGCGGCCGCACGAGGGCGGAGGCGACGGTGCGGCGCGGGTTGAGCGAGAGCGTCGCGTCCTGGGCGATCAGCTGGACCCGCCGCCGTTGGTCGACGCTGCGGGCGCGCAGCCCGGCGGGCAGCGGCTCGCCGTGCAGCTCGACCGTGCCGCGGTCGGGGCGGTGGTGACCGCTGACGCAGCGCGCCAGGGTCGTCTTGCCGGCGCCGGAGAGCCCGAGCAGTGCCACGCACTCGCCGGCCGCCACCTCGAAGGACACACCGGGCGAGCGGTCGGTGCTCGGCCTGCGCCCGTATCCGGCGCGCAGTCCGTCCACCCGGAGCACGGGCGGCCGGTCGCGGCCGGCGTCCGGCGGTGCGGCCGGCGGTGCGTCCGCGTCGAGGAGCTGGGAGACCACCGGTGCGGCGCTCAGCAGTTCGGCCGTGTACGGCGCGGCGGGCGCGCTGAAGGCCCGGGCCAGCGGGGCGTCCTCCACGACCGCGCCGTCGCGCATCACGACCAGCCGGTCGGCCATCCGGGCCACCGCGGTCAGGTCGTGGGTGATGAAGAGCAACGTCAGCTCCTGGGCGGTGACCAGCTCGTCGATCTGGTCGAGCACCCGGCGCTGGGTGAGCATGTCGAGCCCGGTGGTCGGCTCGTCCAGGACGAGCACCCGCGGGTCCGGAGCCAGTGCCCTGGCCAGCGCCAGCCGCTGCTGCTGGCCGCCGGAGAGCTGGTGCGGGAAGCGCCGCTGGAACGCCCGGTCGGTGGGCAGGCCCACCCGCTCCAGGTGCCCGGCGACGTCCCGGCCGGCGGCCGGGTCGGCGAGTTCGGCGATCTGCTCGCCGACCCGGAGGGTCGGGGTCAGGTGCGCGGGCGGGTCCTGCGGCAGGTAGGAGACGACCCGGCGGCGGACGGAGCGCAGCGCGGCCGGGTCGAGGTCCAGCACGTCGTGGCCGGCCAGCCGGACCCGCCCGCCGGCCCGGCGCAGGCCGGGGCGGACCGAGCCGAGCACGGCGTGCGCCAGGGTGGTCTTCCCGGAGCCCGACTCGCCGACGATGCCGACGCGCTCGCCGGCGGCGACGCTCAGGGAGAGGCCGTCCAGGACGACCCGGCCGTCGGGGGCGCGCAGGTCCAGACCGGATATCTCGATCATGACGGGATCCTCGCGGTCAGCCGGTCGAGGACCAGGTTGGCCGACACGGTCAGACAGCTCAGCGCCAGCGCGGGCACCACGACCCCCCACGGTGACAGCCCCACTCCCTCGATGTTCTCGCTGATCATTGATCCCCAGTTGGCGTCGCCCGGCCCGAAACCGAGGAAGCCGGCCGAGGCGGTGATGAAGATGGCGATCGCGAAGCGGCTGCCGGCGTCGGCCAGGATCGGCCGGGCGATGTTCGGCAGGACCTCGCGCACCATCACGGTGATCGGTCCGTCCCCCAGGGCCACCGCCTGCTCCACGTAGCCGCTGCGGACCACCGTCAGGGTGGCCGTCCGGGCCATCCGGGAGACGAACGGCACGCCGGTGACCAGCACGGCCACGACCAGCGTCGGCCCGGAGTAGCCCCAGCCGTGCAGCAGGATCAGCAGCAGCAGGATCGGCGGGACGACCAGGAAGAGGCTGCTCAGCCGCGACAGCACCGCGTCGAGCGGGCCGCCGAGGTAGCCGGAGACCAGGCCGACCGCGGTGCCGAGCACCAGGGTGAGCAGCGTGCCCAGCAGCGGCAGCAGGACCAGGTCCCGGCCGCCGCAGAGGAACCGGACCCAGACGTCCCGGCCGGAGCCGTCCGCGCCGAGCGGCAGGGCGTCCCCGCGCAGCGCGTACGGGACCGCCACCACCCGGCCCGGGTCGTGGTCGGCGAGCAACGGGCCGAACAGCGCGACCAGCAGCACCACGGCGACCGGGGCCAGCAGCAGCGCCCGCAGCATCCGGCGCGTCATGAGGCGCTCCGCAAGCGGGGCGTGGCCAGTACGGCCAGCGCGTCGGCCAGCAGCAGGCAAACCACGGTCACCCCGGCGAGCAGCAGGCCGACCCCCTCCAGCACCGGCGTGTCGTGGTGGCGGACGGCGCCCACCATGGTCTCCGACAGCCCCGGGTAGTTGAAGACCCGCTCGACCACAGCGGTGCCGCCGAACAGCGCGGCGACCAGCCAGGCGAAGGTCTGGGCGCAGGGCGCCACGGTGGCGGGCAGCAGGTGGCGCCAGAGCACCCGGCGCTCCGGCAGCCCGGCCAGCCGCGCCGCCTCGACGTACGGGGCCGCATTGGCGTCCACCACCGCGGCCCGGACGATCCGGCTGGCCCACGCCGCCGCGAAGAACGAGAGCGAGAGCACCGGCAGCACCAGGATCTCCGGCCGGTCCAGCGGGGTGCCGCCGAACGGCACCAACGAGACCGCGGGGAGGAGGCCCAGGCCGGTGCCGAGGCCCAGCACGAGCAGCACCGCGATGACGAACTGCGGCACCGACACCACGGCCACGGCCGCACCGGAGAGCACCCGGTCGAGCCGGCCGCCGGGGCGCAGGCCGCAGGCCAGGCCGAGCGCGGTCGCCGCCACCAGGGTGACCACCACGGTGATCCCGACCAGCAGCGCGGTGTCCAGGAAGGGTTCGGTCACCACCTCCAGGACCGGCTTGCGGTCGTACAGGCTGTGGCCGAGGTCGCCGCGCACGGCCCGGCCGATCCAGGACAGGAACTGCGTCGGCAGCGGCCGGTCGAGACCGTACTCGGCGCGCACCCGGGCCACCTCGTCCGGCGTCGCGCTGGCTCCGAGCGAGGAGCTGGCCGCGTCGCCCGGCAGCACCGCGGAGCCCGCGAACAGGATGACCGAGGCGCCGAGGAGAGTCCCCAGCGCCCCGGTCAGCTGTCGGACCGCGGCCGGTATCGGCCGCCGCATCAGGCCGCCGTGGCCGTGGTGAAGACCGGCAGGCCGCCGATCCGGGTGACGCCGGAGAGCTTCAGCCGCGAGGCGTCCATCTGCTCCTGGAAGCCCCAGACGACGTCGCCGCCGTTGTCGTAGAAGTCGCGCTCGATCTGGGTGAAGGCGTTCGCGCGCTGGTTGTCGTCGACGATCAGCTGCGCGTCGGCGAGCTTCTTCCAGTGGTCGGGGCCGGCGCCGGTGACGTTGAAGAACGCCACCTGGGTGGTGGTCGCCGCCAGGTGCAGGGCCGCCGGACGGTTGGCGTAGTAGAACGCCTGGAACGGGTTCTTGGTCAGGTTCGGCATGTCGGCGTAGTACGAGTCGGCCGGCACGGTCTGCAGCTTGAGCGTCACGCCCGCGTCGGCGAGCTGCTGCTGGAACAGCTTGGAGGCCTCCAGCATGCCGGGGACGATGTCGCCGGTGCGCAGCGTCAGTTCGGTGACGCCGGCCTCCTGGAACAGCTTCTTGGCCTCGGCCACGTCACGGCCGCGGGTCGGCAGGTCGGTGGCGTAGCCGGGCAGGCCCAGGCCGACCACGTCGTTGCCGACGGTGCCGCTGCCCAGCAGCGCGGTGTCCGTCAGCTGCTTGCGGTCGACGGCCAGTCGCACCGCCTTGCGGACGTTCGGGTTGTCGAAGGGGGCGATGGTCTGGTTCATCGAGAAGGACAGCGCGCTGGCGCCGGCCACCCCGCCCTTGGTGATGGTGATCGCGCTGTTGGCCTTCTCGGCGGCGGCGCCGACCGGGCTGATGCCCACGGCGTAGTCGACCTGGCCGCTCTTCACTGCGTTCAGCCGGGTCGCCGCGTCGGCGATCTTGATCAGTTCGAGGTTCTTCACCTGCGGCTTGGAGCCCCAGTAGTCCTCGTTGGCCACCAGCTTGACGTTCTGTCCGTCCACGCCGGCCAGCTTGTACGGGCCGGAGCCGATGCCCTTGGAGAAGTCGGTGGTGCCGTCCGGGAAGACCGGCGAGTACGTGACCAGGACGCCCTCGCGGAAGTCGCCGCGCGGGCGCTTGAGCGGGACCGTCACGGTCTGCTCGTCGACCGCCTTGATGCCGGCCAGGTCGACGTCGGCGTAGACGGAGGCCCGGCTGCTCGGCGCGGTGCCGACGGTCCGCAGGCTGTACGCGACGTCGTTGGCGGTCACCGGCCGGCCGTCGTGGAACTTGACGCCCTTGCGCAGGGTGATCGTCCACAGCGTGCCGTCCTGGTTCGGCTGCACCGACTCGGCCAGGACGTTGGTGTACTTGTCGCCGTTGAGCACCATCAGGCTGTCGTACAGGTGGTACATGACCATGGTGCTCAGGCCGTTGCCGATCGAGCGCGGGTCCAGACCGGCCGAGGTGGTCGGGTCGGTGACCGCGATCTTCAGGCTCTCCACCGGCTTCGCCGCCGCGACGGCGGCGGGGCCGGCGGCCTCCGGCTTCCCGCAGGCGGTGAGCAGACCGCCACCGGCCGTCACGGCAAGGGCCACGGCCCCGACCTTCTTCAGGAACGCGCGGCGTACCAACGCCGGCATGGTGGCAGACATCTCTTCGTCCCCCTCGGGATACGACTGTGGATCGATGCCCAGGAGAGTCACACCGCCGCCGCGAAAGGGCTGCTCAATACTGAACAGACCGACCGGACCGGCCACCGCGATGGTGGCGGTGCCAACCGGTGCGGCCAGCCGCCGCACCGGACGCCACGTGTCCCAGGAAAGGCCGGTTCATGGTCGTCGCGGAAATCATCAAGGACATCCTCGTCACGGACGTGTTCGTGGAGGTGCCGGTCGAGCAGATGAAGGAGGACGACAGCCTGCGGGACGTCTACGGCCTCGACTCGCTCGGCTTCGTGGAGCTGCGCGCGCAGTGCGAGAACCGCTTCGGCGTGACCATCTCCGCCGACGAGTTCACCCCCGACCAGTTCGGCACCATCGCCGACGTCGCCGCCCTGGTGGAGCGCCTCCAGAGCGCCCCGGCCGCGCGGTAACGCCGTGGCCGCCGAGGTCCGCCCCGACGACGTCTGCGTCACCGGTCTGGCCTGGACGACCCCGCTCGGCGACACGCCCGACGGCGTGTGGCGGCGCCTGCTGGCGGGCGAGCACGGGTTGCGGGAGACGCCGTCGCCCTACCCGGTGCGCAACGTCCTGGCCGCCACGGTGCCCGGGCTCGACCTCGCGGCACCGGCGACCGAACGCCAACTCGCCCTGACCGTCCAGACGCTGACGTCGGGCCTGGCCTCGGCCGGGCTCGACCCGGCCGACCCGGGCGTCCGCATCGTGCTCGGCACGAGCTACGGCCCGCTGCTGGACGAGCCGGCGGCCGTCGCCGACGACTGGGCGGTGGCCGCCGCCCGCCGGATCGGGCACCCGCACCGGCCGGTCACGGTCAGCACCGCCTGCTCCGCCGGGTCCGACGCGATCCTGCTCGCCGCCGAACTGATCCGCGCCGGACACGCCGACGCCGTGGTGGCCGGCGGCGTGGACGTGCTGACCCTCGGCAAGCGGCTCGGCCACACCGCCCTCGGCACCATGAGCCCCGACCTGCTGCGTGCCTTCGACCGGGAACACTCCGGCATGCTGCTCGGCGAGGGCGCGGCCGTCCTGGTGCTGGAGCGGGCCGAGGCCGCACACCGGCGCGGCGCACCCGTCCGGGCCGTGCTGCGCGGCGCCGGCTCCGCCAACGACGCCTCCGGCCTGACCGCCCCCGACCCGACCGGCGACAGCATCGTGCTCGCCGTGCGGCGCGCCCTCGCCACGGCCGGCCGCACCACGCGGGACGTCACCGTCCTCAACGCCCACGCCACCGGGACACCGGTCAACGACGCGGTGGAGATCACCAGTCTGCGCCGGCTCTTCGCCGGGACGGACGGCCCGCCGGTCGTGTTCGCGACCAAGGGAGCGCTCGGCCACAGCCTGGGCGCCACCGGCGCGATCGAGGCCGTGTCGGTCCTGCTCGCACTGCGCGACCGGCTCGTCCCCCCGGTGTACGGGCTGCGGGACCCGCTGCCGGACTTCCCGCTGCCGCTGGCCGTCGACGGCCCGCGCGCGGTGGCCCCGGGGCTCGGGGCCAGCCTGACCATCGGCTTCGGCGGGTTCAACACCTGCCTGCTCTTCGAGGGAGTGGACGCGTGAGGCCCGGAGCACCGCCCGCGCTCGCCGTCGCGGCACTCGGGGTGGCCCGTGCGGCCAACCCCGCCGAGTACGCGCGCAACGCGCCGTCCTTCTTCGCCGACCCGGTCGCCTGGCTGGTCGCCGCCGCCGTGGAACGGGCCCTGGAGGCGTCCCCGGACGACCTCACCGCGCAGCCCGACCACGTCGGTGTGGTGGCCCTGAGCGGCGACTGCTCGGCCATCACCATGGCGGCGGTGGCCGCCTCGGCGAGCCGCGGCATGGTCTCCCCGCTGCGGTTCGCCGGCTCCAACCCCGGAGTGCTGGCCGGCCTGCCGTGCATCCGCTGGAAGTTCCGGGGCCCGACCCTGACGCTGTCCATGCCGCCGGAGCACGGCCTGCCGGCGGCGGCCGTCGCCGCCTCCGCCTGGCTGCGCGGCGGCCAGGCGCGCCACGTCCTGATCGCCACCCACCTGGTCGAGGACGGGGTGCACGTGGCGCGGTGCGCCGTCACCCGGGCCACCGGGCCGGGCGGAGACGGCCGGCAGGAGCTCGACCTGCTCCTCGGCGACCGCCCCGCGGCCGCCCGACCCGCGTGAGGTCCGCGTGAGCCGGACCCGCGCAGCCGAACCTCGTACGAGCAACGGAGTGACCGCAGTGAGCCTGGACCTCATCGACCTGCCCTTCGGGTGGGACGACGTCAACGCCTTCCTCGACCGCGCCGTGGACCTGAACCGGACCGGCACCGGAGCCGGCTTCGCGGACGTCACCGCCGACGTGGCGGGCCTGGGCCTGGCGCCCGGCACCCCGGTCGTCATCGCCCTGCCCAACGGCCGGCCCCTCCTGGAGCACTGGTTCGCGGTGCTGCTGACCGGCGGCGTCCCGCTGACGGTGTCACCCGCCACCTCCTCGGCCCGGATCGCGGAGCTGTCCGCCCGCACCGGAGCCGGCGCCGTGATCGCGCTGCGGCCCGACCCGGCCCGCTACGGCGCGGCGGACAGCCTGCCCGTCGGCGACGCCCGGGCCGTGCTGCTGCCGACCGACGGCCCCCGACACCCGGCCGGCTCGGTGCTGATGCTCACCTCCGGCACCTCCGGGCTGTTCAGCGCCTGTCTGCACCGGGCGGACTCGCTGGTCCGCAACGCACGCCGGCACGCCGAGGCGGTGGGCCTGCGGCCGGACGACACCGTCTTCGTCAACCTGCCGCTGTTCTACTCCTACGCGATCGTCGCCCAAGCCCTCGCAGCCCTCCTGGTCGGCGCCCGACTGGTCATCTCCGGGCCCCCGTTCTCGCCGGCCACCTACCCGGGCCTCCTCGCCGAGCACGGGATCACCTCGTCCTCCGTCACCCCGACCATCGCGCGGCTGCTCCTGCGCCGCGGCGAGAAGCTGCCGTCCGGCCTGCGGATGCTCACGGTCGGCGGCGACCAGCTGCCCGCCGAGCAGGTCGCCGGTCTGCTCCGGGCCGTCCCGGACACCGAGCTGTACGTGACCTACGGGCTCACCGAGGCCGGGCCCCGGGTTGCCACCCTGGCCGCGCACCGGGAGCCGGAGCACCGATTCGGCTCGGTCGGCCTGCCGCTGCCCGGCGTCGGCGTCGAGCTGCGCGACGTCCGGGACGGTGTGGGCGAGCTGCTCGTCCGCACCGACACCGCGCTCGTCGCCAAGCTCGGCGGGAACGGCGACCGCGCGCTGGCCACACCCGGATTGGTCGCCACCGGCGACCGCTTCCGGATCGACGAGGACGGCTACCTGTACTTCGACGGCCGCCTCTCGGACTTCCTCGTCGTCAAGGGCGAGAAGGTCTCGCTCTCCGCAGTGCGCCGGCTCGCACTGGCCCAGCCGGGCGTGGTCGGCTGCACCACCCGGGTCGGCACCGAACCGGACGGTTCCCCGCACTACGAGCTGGACATCCGACTCGACGAGGACGCCGCCGGGCAGGCCGAGCGGATCAGACGGTCGGTGCTGTCCTTCCTGCTGCCGGGAGAGCGGCCGCGGACCGTCTCGATCGGCGCGGCGGACCCGGCGGCCCTGCAGAAGTGATCCGCCCGCCCGGAACGCACCGCGGCCCGCCCGGAACGCACCGCGGCCCGCCCGGAAGACTCCGGGCGGGCCGCGGTGCGTTCGGTGGCCACGGGGCGTGCGCCACGGGCCCGGGGCCTGTCTAGGGCCGCTCGGCCAGCGTCAGCCGGATCGGCTGGGTGATCCGGTAGTGCCCGTCCGCCGTCCGGTACGGCTCCAGGAACTCCCCGGCCGCCGCCCGCACCCGGTCGTGCTGCTCCACCGGGATCCGATCCCAGGTGGCCCGCTGCCCGTGCGATCTGGACCACTGCTGCCAGTGGTCCAGGTCGCGGAGGAGCACGTCGAGCTCGAAGGTCGTGGTCCTCGCCGCGGTGAAGCCCGCCGAGGTGACCAGCCGCTCGACGCCCTCGTCGCTGTCGAAGGGGCTCGCCGCCGAGAACGCCCGCGGCGGCAGGAACGGCCGGAACACCCCGTCCAGCCAGCCCGAGGAGTGGTCGGAGAACGTCGACAGGCCCAACCGGCCGCCGGGCACCAGGAGTTCGCGCCAGGCCCGGAGTGCGCGGCCGGGCGCCGGAAGGAAGAAGACCACGAAGGACGCGACCGCCACGTCGTAGCCCCCGGTGGGCAGCTCCGGCGCGCCGGCGTCCATCACGGCCACGTCGACGTTGCCGAGCCCGCGCGCGGCCGCGTCCTGCCGGGTCGCCGCGACCATTCCGGACGACAGGTCGATCCCGGTCGCCCGTCCCTGCGGCCCCACCGCGTCGGCCAGCGCGAAGAGCGCCGCACCGCGGCCGCAGCCCAGGTCCAGCGCCCGCTCCCCCGGCCTCGCCCCGGTCTCCCGGACCAGCCGCTCGGCGATCGGCGTGAACCAGGGCACGCCGACGTTGTCGTACTCCTCGACCACGCGGTCGAAGACCGCCGCGACCTGCGCACTGCGTTGCGCTACCGACATGACACTCAAGGGGTACCCCTATCGTCGTGGCCGCCCGTCGAGCGTACTGCGGACGTGTAGCGGCTCCAGCTGAATGATCACCCGTTGCATCGGCGCGACGGCCCGGTAGGGCTCGCCCCGGTATCGGTACGACAACCGGTCCAGGTGTGCCCCGGCTCCCTCGGTCCGGGTGGCGACCAGCGCCGTCTCGACGTGCACCACCCGGTACATGTCCTGCGGGTCCATCAGCAGCAACGTGGCCTGCCGATCCCGTTCGACCTGGGCCAGCCAGTGCGCTCCGCGCCAGCTGTTGAACCAGAAGTACCCGTCGTGGAACTCGAACCAGGCCGGGTTCATCTTGACCGACCCGCTCTGTCGGCGGGTGCCCACGATGATCGGGAGCGGCTCCGCGAGAAAGGCCAGCGTCGCCTCGCTGATCAGCACCGTCGTTCCTTTCGCAGGCGGCCGAGAAGGGGCGGGTCCATCGTCCCGGCGGCGCGGCGGGCGGTCTGTGCACAATTGAGCGGCGGATCCCGGGATCTTCTGATGTCGTCCGGGGTGTCGTCGGGGCGCCCGTCCGGGTGGGCCCCGTACCGGGTGGAAGGGGAGTGCACTCGTGCCTCGTTACGCGGTCCTGCTCAAGGGGATCAACGTCGGTGGCAAGAAGAAGATCTCGATGGCCGAGCTGCGGGAGCTGCTGACCCGGCTGGGCTTCACCGAGGTCGCCACCTACCTGGCGAGCGGCAACGCCCTGGTGGCCGCCGAGGACGGCCCCGAGCAGGTCGCCGAGCGGATCGAGGCCGGCATCCGGGACACCTTCGGGATGACCGTGCGCTGCCTGGTCCGGACCGGCGAGGAGCTGCGGGCCGTGATCGACGGGCACCCGCTGGCCGACGTGGCGGACAACGGGTCGCGGATGTTCGCCCTCTTCCTCTCCGACGACCTCTCCCCCGAGGTCCTGGCCGAGCACGACCCGCGCTCGCTCGCCCCCGACGAGGTCCGGCTCGGCGACCGGGTGATCTACCACTGGTGCCCGGACGGCGCGCTGGAAGCACCCAACGTCCCGGCCTTCGTGGAGAAGCACCACAAGGTCACGGTCACCGGACGCAACTGGAACACCGTCACCAAACTGGCCGCTCTGCTCTCCTGACGCCACGGCCAGGGCCTGTCCTGGCAGCGTCGCCGGAACGCCACGGAGGGCCGTGGGGGTTGCCGTGCCCCCCACGGCCCTCCGGCTGCGTTCAGGCTTCGGACGGCGTCTCCCGAGCCGCGGGCGCCAGCTCCAGCTCCGCCTCCCGGAGCCGCTCGTCCGCATTCTGCTCGATCCGGGCCATCGCCCGCCGGAGCACCGGCGGCGCCATCATCGAGGTGAAGACCGCGATCAGCACCACGACCGTGTAGGTCGCAGTGGTCAGGACCCCGAGTTTCAGGCCGATCGAGGCCACCACGATCTCCACCGCCCCCCGGGCATTGAGACCGGCGCCGATCGCCAGCCCCTCCCAGCGGGTGAGCCCGCTGGTCCGCGCGCCCAGGTACGCCCCGGCGAACTTGCCGACCACCGCCAGCACCAGCAGCGCCACGCCGGTCAGCAACACGGACGGGTCGAGCAGAGCGCCCAGGTCGATCCGCAGCCCCGCGTTGGCCAGGAAGAGCGGCGCGAAGACCGACACCGTCACCGTCCGCAGCGGCGCGAGCAGCCGGTGTTCGACCACCGAGGAGAGCAGCACGCCGGCCACGAAGGCGCCGAACACCGCCTCCAGGTTCAGCAGTTGGGTGGCGCTCGCGCAGAACAGGATGACCACCGTCGCAACGACCGCGGTCGGACCGGGCTGGCCCGCCCCGCCCGCCCGGCGGATCGCCCACCGCACCAGCGGCCGGCCGAGCACCAGGGCCACCAGCAGGAAGCCCGCCAGCGTCGCCACCGCCAGACCGATGTGCAGCACCCCCAGCGAGCCCGCCGCCATGGTCGCCACCAGCGACAGCAGCATCCAGCCGATCGCGTCGTCCACCGCCGCACTGGCCAGGGTGAGCTGGCCGACGTCCCGGTGGAGCAGGTTCATGTCGGCGAACGTCTTGGCGATCACCGGGATGGCGCTGACGCTCAGCGCCACCCCGAGGAACAGCGCGAAGACCAGCCCGTGCCCGGACTCCCCGATCAGCGCGGCGGGCACCACGTACCCGGCCGACACCCCCAGGGCGAGTGGGAGCAGCAGGCCGGCCAGCCCGATCTTCGCCACCACGGTGCGCCGCCGCCGGAGCATCCGCAGGTCCAGGTGCGCCCCGGCCACCCCGACCAGCAGCAGCACCGACAGCTGGGCCACCGCGTCGAGCAGGTGAGCCTGATCGGCGCGGGCCGGGAACAGCCAGTCGGCCGCGCCCGAGGCGATCCGGCCGAAGACGGAGGGCCCGAGCAGCACGCCGGCGGCCAGCTCGCCGACGACCGGGGCCAGGCCGATCCGGTTCGCCAACCGCCCCAGGCAGAAGGCGACGAGGAGCAGCACACCGAGCTGGAGCAGGAAGACCAGCACCTGGTGCGAGGTCAGTTGCGGGGCCGTACGCACGGCCGCGAGGTGCGCGGTGGCCGTCTGCACGGCCGCGACCGTGCTCTGTGCGAGGGTCATCTCAGGCCGCCAACGGCGGGGAGAAGGACATGGCGAGGTCGCCGTCCGCCATGAAGCGCTGCACCCGGGGCTCGTGGACGGTCAGGAAGCAGTCCCGGGCGCGCCCCACCAGCCCGGCGTCCCGGAAGCGCTTCAGGAACAGCCCGACCCGCGAGCGCGTCGTGCCGACCATCGCGGCCAGCTCCTCCTGGGTGATCTTCTCCTCGATCAGCAGCAGCTGCGCCTCGCGCCGGCCGAGCTTGCGCCCCAGGTGCAGCAGCGTCGCCGCCAACCGGTACTCGCTGTCCTCGGTGACCAGCCCCATGATCGACTGCTGCTGTTCGAACAGCCGCCGGGCCATGTACCGCACGAACTCCTCGCGCAGCCCCGCGTCCGCCAGCGCGGCGAGCACCTTGGCCGCGGAGATCCGGCGCAGCACCGTCGGGGTCATGGCGGTGGCGGTCTCGAAGCGGCCGTCCGCGACCAGGCAGAGCTCGCCGAAGACGTCGCCGACGGTGTAGATGTCCAGCAGGCACTCCTTGCCGTCCCTGGACGGCACGGTCGCCTTGACCTGGCCTTTCTCGACCAGGTAGATGCTGCTGTCCCGGTCGAGCGAGCCGTAGACGACGTCGCGGCGCGCGACCTCGATGGTGGAGGCGCTGAGCGCCCTGCAGCGGATGAGCTGGGCCAGGGTGGTGCCGAGGCCGTCCGGAGGCAGCTGGACGATCACCGACAACACTCCTCGGCCACGCGTGCGGAAGCCTGGGCTCCCCGATGATGGCGTCTGTATCTCACAGACCCGTCCCCCTTCTCAGAAGTCGTCACCAGTCCAGACGCGCTGGCCGATGTACTGCAGATGCCTCAGCTCGGCACTGACCTGCCAACCGATTCGGCGCGCGAAATCGCTGGCGTCACCGGCGGTCCGGGCCGCCAGAAAGGCGACGACGAACATGGCCTGCGCAATTCGAC
This sequence comes from Streptomyces sp. 1114.5, assembly GCF_003635085.1. Taxonomy (NCBI): domain Bacteria; kingdom Bacillati; phylum Actinomycetota; class Actinomycetes; order Kitasatosporales; family Streptomycetaceae; genus Streptomyces; species Streptomyces sp. 1114.5. Next base: position 1,597,390 of record NZ_RBXE01000001.1, on the reverse strand, counting down.
GGACCCGCAGGTGTTCCAACCGCGTCCGGCCTCCACAGCCGTTGCGCAGCACGCTCGCCTCGACCGTCTCGGTCGACGGCGGCACTCCGACCCGATCGACAGTGAAACTCAACTCCACTGCGAACACAGCCGGTTACTCGCCTATCGGCGCCACGATGAGCGCCCCGGGTGCAGCCGAAACAGGCACGGTGATCCTCTGGTCCGAAACGATGACGAGCTGACGGAAGAATCCTGCCGGTCGATTTCCACGCCGCAGGCGAAATCGGGGTGGGAGAAACTGCCATGGCCTCCACTGTCATCCGATCGACCACGGAACTCCCGCTCCCTGCCCCACCCGCGGCACCCTCCCCACCGCCCCGGCCGCCACCGAGGACACCGTGAAACCCGCCCCCGCCGGCGGAAGCCCGAAGCCGAGGCGCACGCCCAGGAACGCCAAAAGGCCCAGGTCACGAGTTACGTGACCTGGGCCTCCACTGAGCCGCCTGCGGGATTCGAACCCGCGACCTACGCATTACGAGTGCGTTGCTCTGGCCAACTGAGCTAAGGCGGCACCGTTGCCGTCTGTGGCGGCAACGCGGGCCAGTCTACACAGATTCGCGGGTGATCCGTACCCGGATGCCCCGGGGGCGGGGGTCAGGCGGAGGAGACGGCGAGCTTGGCCGCGAAGCCGGCGAAGAGGACGGCTACGCCGCTGGTGAGGGTGGCGGAGAGGCGCTTGCGGCGGCGGAAGGCGGTGGCGAGGGTGGTGCCGGCGAAGATCAGCAGGGAGAGGTAGAGCAGGCTGAAGGTCTGCAGGATGCCGCCGAGGAGGGCGAAGGAGAGGACGGGCTGCCCGTAGGAGGGGTCGACGAACTGGGTGAAGAAGGAGAGCAGGAAGAGGATGGCCTTCGGGTTGAGGAGGCTGACGACCAGGGCGCGGCGGAAGGGGTTCTCAGTGGTCTCGGGGGCCGGTTCGGCGGTGGGGTCGGCCTCGGCCCGGCGTTCGAGCCAGAGCTGTCGGGCGGCGCGGAGCATGCCGTAGCCGATCCAGAGCAGGTAGGCGGCGCCGCCGAACTTGACCACGGCGAAGACGGCCGGGTTGGCCTTCAGCAGGGAGGCCGCGCCGAGCGAGGTGAGGCTGATCAGGGTGAGGTCGCCGACGAAGACGCCGGCCGCGGCTCGGTAGCCGGTCCGGATGCCCTTGCGGGCTGCGACGGACAGCACGTACAGGGAGTTGGGGCCGGGCAGCAGGATGATCACGAGGGCGCCGAGGACGTACGTCGCCAGGTCGTTGACTCCGAGCACGATGAGCTCCGGCGCAGGGAAGGTGGCAGGGGGCCGCTCATCGTAACGTCGTACTGGTTATCGATTGAAGCCGTAACCACCTACCGGACGTCCGGAACGCCCGTCCCTACCGGTCGCAGCGCTTGCCCTGCTCAGGGGCCTCCCCGGTCAGCAGGAAGCGGTTCACCGCGCCGTCCACGCAGCCGCTGTGCCGCCCGTACGCGGTGTGGCCGTCGCCGTCGAAGGTGAGCAGCCGGCCGGACTCCAGCTGCCCGGCCAGGGACTGCGCCCAGGCGTACGGGGTGGCCGGGTCGCGGGTGGTGCCGACGACGACGATCGGAGCGGCCCCGGCGGCCCGGACGGTGTGCGCCGCGCCGGTGGCCCGGACCGGCCAGTAGGCGCAGGTCAGCGCCATCCAGGCCATGTCCCGCCCGAAGTGCGGGGAGATCCGCTCGAAGTCCGGCACCGCCCGCTGGACGTCCTCCGGCCCGCCGAACGGTGCGGGCAGGTCGAGGCAGTTCACCGCGGTGTTGGCGAACATCAGGTTGGGGTACGAGCCGTCCGCCTCGCGCCCGTAGTAGGCGTCGGAGAGCTTCAGCAGGCCGGTGCCGTCGCCGGCCCTGGCGTCGGCGAGGGCGGTGCGCAGCCTGGGCCAGAGGAAGTCGGCGTACATGGCCTGGATGACGCCGGTGGTCGCCTGGGACTCGGTGAGCCGGCGGCCGCCGTCGGTGGTCGGCAGTGCCTCGGTGCCGACCGCCGCGAACAGGGCGGTGAGCTGCTCGCCGACCTGCTGCTCGGTGCGGCCGAACGGGCAGTCCTCGCGCTTGGCGCAGTCCTTGGCGAAGGCCGCCCAGGCGGTCTCGAAACCGCCGGCCTGGGTGCGGTTGCCGGTGACCGAGTCGAGCGCCGGGTCCATCGCGCCGTCCAGCACCAGCCGGCCCGTCCGGCTCGGGAAGAGCCCGGCATAGGTGGCGCCGAGGAAGGTGCCGTAGGACTTGCCGACGAAGTTCAGCTTCCCGTCGCCGAGCAGGGCGCGCAGCACGTCCATGTCGCGGGCGGCCTCCACGGTGCTGAGGTGGCCGAGCGCCGCCCCGGCCTGCTTCCGGCAGCCCTCGGCGAACTCCTTGTCGGCGGCGACCAGCGCGTCGATCCCGCGCTGGTCGCCGGGGGTCAGGTCGACGGCGGTGAAGGCGTCCATCCGGTCACCGCTCAGGCAGGTGACGGGGCTGCTGCGGCCCACCCCGCGCGGATCGAGGCCGACCAGGTCGTACCGGGCGCGCACCCCGCGGTCGTACGTCCGGGCGGCGGCCTCCAGGTACTCGACCGCCGAGCCGCCGGGCCCGCCCGGGTTCAGCAGCAGGGAGCCGAGCCGCGGGTCCGAGGCCCCGCCGGCGGCCCCCGACGGCTCGGCCGCAGCCCGGACGGCCGCCAGCGTGAGGTCGCCGTCCCCGGGGTGGTCGTAGTCCATCGGCACCCGGAAGGTCGTGCACTCGAACCCGCCGTCGCACGGCTGCCAGGTCGGCTGCTGCGCGTAGTACGGCGCGAGCGCGGCGGGCACGGCGGCCGGCAGCGGCTCCAGCGGCGTGGCCCCGGCCGCGACGGCCGCCGGCGCCGAGGCCGCATCCGAGCCGGCCGAGCCACCCGAAGCCGCCCCCGGCTCCCCGGACGGACCTGAGCTGCACCCGCCCGCCAGCAACCCGACGACGAGCGCCGCGGCCACCGCCCGTGCCCGTACCCGCCCGATCGCCCTCATGCGGTTCCTTCCCAGCCTTGGTGTGCAGTCGGAAAATGCGGCTGCCCGGTACCCGCTCCGGGGTACCGGGCGCAGCGTAGTGCCCGCTCGGACGGCGCTCAGGACGCCTTGGCCGCTCAGGACGCCTTGGCCAGTGCCTCGGCCAGGAACTGCGCCGCCTGCCGGACCAGCCGCAGTCGCTCCCGGTCGGGCGTGTAGTCCTGCACGTTGTCGGAGATCCGCACGTCGGCCTTGGCCGCCGGGCCCGGTCCGGCCTTCAGCGAGGCCTGGAGCTTGCGGGCCGCGTCCAGCCCGGCGGCGTCGGCCTTGGCGGCGGCCAGCAGCAGCTTGGCCGCGCTGCCGGCCGGGGCCTCGGCGCCGGTCTGGGTGAGCGCGGCGGCGTCGTACCGGCCGGAGACCGCCGCGGCCGCGCCGTAGAGGTCGGGGCGGGCCAGCCCGGCGGCGGCCGCGCACGGCGCGCCGCCCTCGACGCCGAGCGTGCCCCAGGAGGCCGGGCCGGGCGGCAGGGTCCGGAAGGAGGCCGCGACGGTGGCGCGCAGGGCCGCGTCGTCGGCGACGGCGGCCGGGGCGGCGGCGACCAGCTCGCAGGGGTGCGCGGTGCCGTTCGGCGCCTCGGGGGCGACCAGGATGAACGGCCTGGTCTTGCCGGACTGCAGGGCCGAACCGATGCCCTCGAAGACGTCCGGGACCTCGGCGTCGGCGGTCTTGCGCGGCGCGGCCGCGTGCATCACGACGACCGGGAAGCGCGCGCTCGGCTCCTTGGCGTACTGCGGCGGCAGCCAGACCCGGACGTTGCGCGGCCGGCCGTCGGGGCCGAGGACCGCGGACTGGAGCAGTTCGCCGCCGCCCGGGTGGCCGACGCTGTCGAAGCGGCTGACCGCGGCGGGCGCCGTGGTGGCGGCGGCAGCCGCGGCACCTGGAGCAGCGGCCTCGGGGGCCACCGGCGGCGCGGCCTGCTGCCGGGCCGCGACCCCGGCCCCCGCCGCCTCCCTCGAACCCGCGCCCGCACCCGTCCCCCCACCCGCCGCGTCCACGACGGGCTGCGCCCGGTCCGCCTCCTGGTCTCCGCGGCCCAGCCCGCCGAAGGCGCCGAGCGCGGTGAGCAGCGTCAACGCGGTGACGCACACCCCGCAGACCATCGCCCCGGCCGCCCGCACCAGCATCGGCCAGCGGTCCCCGGCCAGCTCGTAGGTCTCGGCGACGCGAAGGTCTCGCCAGCGTTGGAGGGCGCCGCGGGCCAGCCAGATCCCGCCCAGTGCGGCGGCCAACAGGGGGATGACGAGGAGCGGACGGACCATGCGACGCACCACCACGGACGGAGGGCCGGCGCCGGACCGGACCGGCGCGTACGGGGGACGACCGGCCCGGCACCGGGCGCAGTCGGCCCCCAGCGTGCACAACGGGCGGACGGTCACACGCAGGTGTGCCCGGCGCGTATCGCCCGTTCACTCGAAGGTGGGACAGCGCACCGGCTCCGGGAGGCGTACGGCCGTCCGCCGCAGGAGCGGCCCGGGCCCCGACGCCGCAAAGCCCGCAACCGGCGACCGGCAACCCGCAACAAACGCAAGAGGCCGCTAGCCCGCGCGCAACGCCACCGTCATCGCCTCGACCGCGAGCAGCGGGTCCACGTTGCGGTCCAGCGCCACCCGGCAGGCCAGCACCGCCTCGATCCGGCGCAGCGTGCCCTCCGCCGGGCCCGTCTGGGCGACCCGGTTCAGCGCCTGCCGCTGGTCCTCGTTGGCGAGCGCGCCGGTGGAGCCGAGCTGGATCGCGAGCACGTCCCGGTAGAAGCCGAGCAGGTCGAGCAGGGCGACGCCGAGGGTCTCCCGGCGGGTGCGGGTGGCCCGGCTCTTCTGCCGCTTCTCCAGCTCCTTGACCGCGCCGGCCATGCCGCGTGGCGCCTTGCCGCCCTCGGACGCGCCGTAGGCGGCCTTGAGGTCGTCGGTCTCCTTGGCGTCCTGCGTCTCGGCGAGCGCCTCGGCGTCGGCCTTGGCGGTGTCGACCAAGCGCTGGGCGGCGGCCAGGCAGCCGCCGATGTCGCCGACCTCCAGCGGGATCCGCAGCACCTCCGCCCGGCGGGTACGGGCCTGCTCGTCGACGGCGAGCCGGCGCGAACGTTCGATGTCGCCCTGCCCCGCGAGCGCCGCCAGCCGGGCGGTCTCCGGGTCGACGCCGTCGCGGCGGACCAGCGTGTCGGCGACCGCCTCGGCGGCCGGGGTGCGCAGCACCAGCAGGCGGCAGCGCGAACGGATGGTCGGCAGCACGTCCTGGACGGAGGGGGCGCAGAGCAGCCAGACGGTGCGCGGGGAGGGTTCCTCCACGCCCTTGAGCAGGGCGTTCGCGGCGGCCTCGGTGAGCCGGTGGGCGGCGTCGACCAGGATCACCGACCAGCGGCCGCCGGTCGGGTAGCTGGAGGCGCGCAACACCAGGTCGCGCATGTCGCCGACGCCGATGGACAGGCCGTCCGTCCGCACGTACTTCACGTCGGCGTGGCTGCCGGCCAGCACGGTGTGGCAGCCGTCGCAGAAGCCGCAGCCGGGCGTGCCGCCGAGCGCGAGGTCGGGCCTGGTGCACTGGAGGGCAGCCGCGAAGGCGCGCGCGGCGGTGACCTGACCGGCACCGGGCGGGCCGGTGAAGAGCCAGGCGTGCGTCATCAGGGAGGCGTTCGCGCCCTCGCGCAGGGCGGCCCCGCGTCCGGCCTCGACCGTCGCCCCGGCCGCCCGGGCGGCGGCGGTCAGCTGCTCGACCACCCGCTCCTGGCCCACCAGGTCGTCCCAGACGGCCACTGCTGCTCCCAAGCTCCGTACGGCAGCGCCGACGGCGCCTCTTCCCCGCCGTCGAGCATACGTCTCCGCTCCGACAGCCATTGCGCCGTCCGGGTCACGCCAACCGGGACGACGCCCGATTCACGACGCCCGATTCACCACAGCCGGTACGACAACCAGGACGTCGGCCGATACGACGACGGCGCCGCCGGGGGCTTGCCCCGACGGCGCCGTGCCCAGGTGTCCGGTCAGCCCCGGCGGCCCCAGCGGCGGCCCTTGCCCTTGCCGTCGCCGCCCTTGCCGTCGCCGCCCTTGCCGTCGCCGCCCTTGCCGTCGCCGCGCTTGCCGTCGCCCTCGGCCTGGTCGTACCCGTCGGGCCGGCCGGCCGCGCCCTGCGGGCCGCCCTGCTCCGGGCCGCCGCGATCCCAGCGCTCCCACTCGTCGCGCGAACCGAGCAGCGTGTCGGTGAGGCTCGGCAGGTCGTCCATCGGAGTCTCCTCGGCCCACTCCGGCCGAGTCCGCTCGCCGGCCGACTGGTCCCGACCCTCGGCCGGCTCCGACTCCGCCTGCGGCTGAACGTGGGACTGCGCCTGCGGCCGCGACGGCACCGGCGGCACCTGCGGCGCCCGCGGGTCCGCACCGGGCTCGCCACCGACCACCGGCAGCTCACGCGTGCTGTCCACCGGCTCCGCCCGCCACGGGCCCGACGGGCCCGACGGCGCCCCGGCGCCCCCGCCCGGGACTCCGGGCCGACCCGGCTCGACCCGCGGCAGCACGGCAGTCCGGTCCGCCTCCGCCGGGATCGTCGGCAGTACGGCCGTCTCGTCCACCGCCGAGGCCGGCACCACCGGCAGCTTGGCGGTCGCGTCGGCCGCCTCACCCGCAGCAACCCGGGCCGCCTTCGAAGCCTCCGCGGCCTCCGCCGCCCGGACGGCCGCCTGCCGGTCCCGCAGTGACAGCTCGCGCGTCGCCTCGTCACCGAGTCCGTCCGCCGCGCCGGCCGGGGTCTCCCGAACCGCCCGCAGCTCCGTGGTCATGGCGTCCCCGGCCGCAGCCCCCGGAGCCCCCGCAGTCCCCGCAGTCCCATGAGCTCCCGCAGCCCGGCCGTCCGCCAGACCCTCGGCCCGCACCGCCGCCGTCTCGGCCGCCGCAGCCGCGGCCGCCAGCGCGGCGGCCTGCGCCAGCCGGGCCTCCTCGGCCCGCTGCAGCGCCTCCTCCGCCCGGCGGCGCTGCTCCTCGCGGGCGAGCTCCCGCTGCCGCTGCAGCTCCGCCTGGGCGGCCGCCTCGGCGGCGAGCCGTCGGCGCTCGGCGGCCTCGGCCGCCAGCCTGGCCTCCTCCTCGGCCCGGCGACGTGCCTCCTCCTCGGCGCGGAGCCTGGCCTGCTCCTCCGCCCGGCGGCGCGCCTCTTCCTCGGCCTTGCGCCGGGCCTCGGCGGCGGCCCGCTCGGCCTCCTCCGCGGCCAGTCGCTCCTTCTCCGCCTGCTCGGCGCGCAGCTGCTCCAGCAGCTCCTGCCGCTTGCGCTCGGCGGCCTCCGCCTCGGCCTTCTTGCGGGCCTCCTCGGCGGCGCGGCGCTCGGCGGCCTCGCGGGCCAGGCGCTCCTGCTCGGCGCGGGAGGCCTTCTCCTGGTCGGAGAGCGGCAGCTCGCGGTCGAGCCGGTGGCGGATGGCGGTGGTGACGAAGCCGGGGGCCTGGCTGCCGTCGACGACCAGGTAGCGCGCCGGGTCGGCGGCCGCGAGGGCGAGGAAGCCGGCCCGGACCCGCTGGTGGAACTCGGTGGGCTCGGACTCCAGCCGGTCCAGCGCCTCGGTGAAGCGCTCCCGGGCCCTGGTCGGGTCGACGTCCAGGACGACGGTCAGGTCGGGCAGCAGTCCGCCGGTGGCCCAGCGGGAGATCCGGGCGACCTCGGTCGCGGCCAGGTCGCGCCCGGCGCCCTGGTAGGCGATCGAGGAGTCCATGTACCGGTCGGTGATCACCACGGCGCCGCGGGCGAGGGCCGGCCGGATGACGTTCTCGACGTGCTCGGCGCGGTCGGCGGCGTAGATCAGCGCCTCGGCGCGGTGCGACAGGCCGGTGTTGCCGACGTCCAGGACGAGGCCGCGCAGCCGCTGGCCGACCGGGCTGCCGCCGGGCTCGCGGGTGAGCACGACCTCGTGCCCCTTGCCGCGGATCCACTCGGCGAGCGCCTGGGCCTGGGTGGACTTGCCGGCGCCGTCGCCGCCCTCCAGGGCGATGAAGAAACCGGTTCCCGCGCCCCGGTGCGGCACCGGTCCGGCGGCGCCGCGCACCGCGTCCACCAGGTCCCGGCCGAAGGGCACGGTGCCGCGCCGGTCATCGGTGCGCAGCAGCACGACGGCGGCGAGGACGAGCGTGAGCAGCCCCGCGGTGGCGACGGCCAGGGCCGCGCCGCCGTGGATGAAGGTGAAGGAGCCGGGCTCGACGGTGCCGTACTCGACGTCCCCGTAGGCGGCGGCGATCAGCGGGACGACGACCAGGGCGGCGGCGACCACGGCCCGCAGCACCGCGACCAGGTGCTCGGTGACCTTCGGCAGCCGGGCCTCCTCGACCTCCTGGGCGAGCAGGGTGCGGCCGGCCGAGACGACGATCCCGGCGGCCAGGCCGGCCAGCACGGTGAGCAGCAGGACCAGGACGAAGTCCAGCACCAGCCCGGCCAGGATCAGTGCGACGCCCTGGGTCAGCAGCGCCAGCGCGAGCAGCCGGCGGCGGGAGAGCGCGGGCAGCGTGGCCCGCGTGAGCCGGGCGCCGAGGGCGGGCGCCGCGGTGGCGGCGAGCACCAGCAGGCCGTAGCCGATCGGTCCGGCCCGGTGCTCGGCGGCGGTGAGCAGCGCCAGTGCGGCGACACCCGCCATCGAGGCGAAGCCGGCCGCGACGGCGAAGGTGAAGTACGGGGCGCTGCCGGTGCGGCCCTTGCCCAGCGCGGGGCCGGGGGCCGCGTCGGTCGGGGCGCGCAGGCCCTGCAGCGGGGAGACCGGGGCGACGGTCACCGGGCCGCCGGGCAGCTGCTGGAGGTAGTCGCGGGCCGCCGAGGCGGCGAACAGCCCGGCCGCGCCGAGCGCCGCGAAGGTGAGCTGGTGGGCGCGGAGCCAGTCCGCGCCGGCCGCCGCACCGATGTTGTTGAGCAGGGTGAAGCCGACCAGGCCGACGGCGGCCAGCGGCACGGTGACCCAGCCGGTGAAGCGGTCGATGCCCCGGACGGTCTCCAGGTTCGCGGCGGCGGGCCGCTGCTCGGCGGCCGGGGCGTACGGATCGGCCGCCGGCAGCAGGCCGGGGACGGCCGCGGCCTTGGCGATGCCCCAGACCTGCTCGGCGGCACCGGTGACGAAGACGGTGGCGAGCAGGACGTAGGTGGCGGCGCCGGAAGGCTTCGGGCCGGAGCCCAGCCAGACGGTCCACCAGGGCGCGAGGCCGATCAGCAGGGCGCGCAGCGCGTCGGCGCCGAAGAGCGTCCAGCGGCGGTCGAGCTTGCCCGCGACCAACCGGTGCACCGGGCCGAGCAGCGCGACGCCGACCAGGCCGGTGGCCGCCACCCGGACGGCGAGGACCGCGGCGAGGGCGAAGGCGAGGCTGCGCGGCAGGTCGCCGAACCGGCCGCCCACGGCCGCGGCGATCACGGTCAGCGCGAGCAGCACCAGCAGGCCGAGCCGGTCGGCGGTACCGCCGATCAGCTGGGTCGTCCACAGCCGCCGGTAGCCACGCGTCCGCAGCAGTGCCCGCGCCCGGTCCACCGGCGTACCGGCGGGCGCGACCTCGGGCAGGTCGGGCGTTGCGGCGCCGGCGGCCGGGGCGGCGCTGGGGGTGGGCTGCTCCTCGCTCGTCATACGGTCAGCGTAGCGGTCGGGGCCTGCCCGGCTTGTGGCGAACGGGCTTCCGGATCCCGCTCATCACCGGGTTGTGACGTTCCCCGCACACATCCCCGCGCTTCTCCCCTTCCGGCCCCACCCCTCCCCCACCCCCTCCCCCGACAACCCGCGGGCCCGCGCCCCCGGATGGGGGCACGGGCCCGGTGCCGCTGTCGGGAGGTCCGGTTCCGGTCAGCCCTCGTCGGTGGCCGCGGTCTTGCTCGCGGCGGTCTTCTTGGCCGCCGTCTTCTTCGCCGCCGCCGTCTTGGTGGTGGTGGTCTTCTTGGCGGCCGTCTTCTTCGCCGCGGTCTTGGTGGCCGCGGTCTTGGTGGCCGTCGCCTTCTTGGCCGCCGTCTTCTTCGCCGGGGCCTTCTTCGCCGCCTTCTTCACCGGCCCGCGCGCCCGCTTCTCGGCGAGCAGCTCGTAACCGCGCTCCGGCGTGATGGTCTCGACGTCGTCGTCCTTGCGGAGCGTGGCGTTGGTCTCGCCGTCGGTCACGTACGGGCCGAAGCGGCCGTCCTTGACCACCACCGGGCGCTCGCTGACCGGGTCGTTGCCCAGCTCCTTGAGCGGCGGGGCGGCGGCGGCCCGGCCGCGCTGCTTGGGCTGGGCGTAGATCGCCAGCGCCTCGTCGAGGGTGATCGTGAAGAGCTGGTCCTCGCTGGTGAGCGAGCGGGAGTCGGTGCCGCGCTTGAGGTAAGGGCCGTAGCGGCCGTTCTGCGCGGTGATCTCGGCGCCCTCGGCGTCGGTGCCGACGACGCGCGGCAGCGAGAGCAGCCGCAGCGCGTCCTCCAGCGTGACGGTGTCCAGCGACATCGTCTTGAACAGCGAGGCGGTGCGCGCCTTGACCGCGTTCTTGCCGGTCTTGGGCGTGCCCTCGGGCAGGATCTCGGTCACGTACGGGCCGTAGCGGCCGTCCTTGGCGACGAGCATGTTGCCGCTGACCGGGTCGGGGCCGAGCTCGAAGTCGCCGCTGGGCTTGGCCAGCAGCTCCTCGGCCAGCTCGACGGTCAGCTCGTCCGGCGGCAGCTCGTCGGGGATGTCGGCGCGCTGGCCGGGCTCGCCCTCGACGGTGGAGGCGCGCTCGACGTACGGGCCGTAGCGGCCGACCCGCAGGGTGATGTCGTCGCTGATCCGGAACGAGCTGATCTCCCGGGCGTCGATCGCGCCGAGGTCGGTGACCAGCTCCTTCAGACCGCCCAGGTGGTCGCCGTCGCCATTGCCGGCCTCGGCGGCGCCGCCCGCGGCGTGGCCCTCGCCCTCGCCGAAGTAGAAGCGCTTCAGCCACGGCACGGACTGCGCCTCACCGGCGGCGATCCGGTCGAGGTCGTCCTCCATCTTCGCGGTGAAGTCGTAGTCGACCAGCCGGCCGAAGTGCTTCTCCAGCAGGTTGACCACGGCGAAGGAGAGGAAGGACGGGACGAGCGCCGTCCCCTTCTTGAACACGTACCGGCGCTGGATGATCGTGTCGATGATCGACGCGTAGGTGGAGGGGCGGCCGATCTCCCGGTCCTCCAGCTCCTTGACCAGCGAGGCCTCGGTGTAGCGGGCCGGCGGCTTGGTGGCGTGGCCCTCCGGGGTGATCCGCTCGGCGCCCAGCGGGTCGCCCTGGGCGACCTGCGGCAGCCGGCGCTCGCGGTCGTCGAGCTCGGCGTTCGGGTCGTCCGCGCCCTCCACGTAGGCCTTGAGGAAGCCGTGGAAGGTGATGATCTTGCCGGAGGCGGAGAACTCGACGTCCCGGCCGTCCGCGGAGGTGCCGCCGACCCGGACGGTGACGGACTGGCCGACCGCGTCCTTCATCTGGGAGGCGACGGTGCGCATCCAGATCAGCTCGTACAGCTTGAAGTCGTCGCCGCTCAGGCCGGTCTCGGCGGGGGTGCGGAAGCGGTCGCCGGAGGGGCGGACGGCCTCGTGCGCCTCCTGCGCGTTCTTGACCTTGCTGGCGTAGGTGCGCGGGGCGTCCGGCAGGTAGTCGGCGCCGTACAGCTGGGTGACCTGCGCGCGGGCGGCGGAGATCGCGGTGTCCGACAGCGTGGTGGAGTCGGTGCGCATATAGGTGATGAAGCCGTTCTCGTACAGCTTCTGGGCCACCTGCATGGTCCGCTTGGCGCCGAAGCCCAGCTTGCGGCTGGCCTCCTGCTGCAGCGTGGTGGTGCGGAACGGCGCGTACGGCGAGCGGCGGTAGGGCTTGGACTCGACGCTGCGGACGCTGAACGCGGTCTGCGCCAGGGCGGCGGCCAGCTGCCGGGCGGCCTGCTCGTCCAGGTGCAGGGTGTTGACGCTGCCGGCCTTCAGCTGCCCGTTCGAGCCGAAGTCGCGGCCGCTGGCGATCCGCTTGCCGTCGACGCTGGCGAGGCGGGCGCCGAAGGTCTCCGGGTTGGCCGCGTCCGCGGGGGTGCGGCCGGTGCCGAAGGTGCCGACCAGGTCCCAGTACGAGGCGGTGCGGAAGGCCATCCGCTCGCGCTCCCGCTCGACCACCAGGCGGGTCGCGACGGACTGCACGCGGCCCGCCGACAGCTTCGGCATGACCTTCTTCCACAGCACCGGCGAGACCTCGAAGCCGTAGAGGCGGTCGAGGATGCGGCGGGTCTCCTGGGCGTCGACCAGGCGCTGGTTGAGCTCGCGCGGGTTGGCCACGGCCTCCTGGATCGCCGTCTTGGTGATCTCGTGGAACACCATCCGGTGCACCGGCACCTTGGGCTTGAGCACCTGCTGCAGGTGCCAGGCGATGGCCTCGCCCTCGCGGTCCTCATCGGTGGCGAGGAAGAGCTCGTCGGACTCCGCGAGCAGCGACTTCAACTTGCTGACCTGGGACTTCTTGTCCGCGTTGACCACGTAGATGGGCGCGAAGTCGTGGTCGACGTCCACCCCGAGGCGGCGCACCTCGCCGGTGTACTTGTCCGGCACCTCGGCCGCGGTGCTGGGGAGGTCGCGGATGTGCCCGACGCTCGCCTCGACGATGTAGCCGGGGCCCAGGTAGCCCTTGATCGTCTTCGCCTTGGCCGGCGACTCGACAATGACGAGTCGCTGTCCGTGCGCGGTCTCGCTGCTCGGGGACACCTTCGCTCTTCTCTCCCGGTCCTTATGTGGCTGGCCGACGCCGGGAGCACGGGCTGCGCTCCGCCCGACCCCTCCCACCGTCCGGGGGCCGCCGCTTCACGACACCCCCACACAGCGGAGTGTGACCGTACCCCGGCCACCCTTGTCAAACGGACGGATCCTGCGTTTCCACGTGCCGGGCTCACCGACGCCACTCGAACGGTAACCCGATGACGGAGGTTCCCGCCCCGTGGAGGGCGGCCTTCGGCAGGTTCCGGAGGATGGAATGACGGATTTCAAGATCTGTCAACGCAAAATCGACGCCCGGGGCCGCGGGGCCTCCAGGGCGGCCGGGAACGATCGGGAGCCCGGGACGCCGAGATCCCTGGACTCCGAGAGCCCGGAACGCCGGGAGCCCGTACGCTCAGCCGCCGACCGCGGCCAGCAGCACGGCGCCCGCCGCCAGGAACGCCACCCCCAGCGCGCTCCACAGCAGATCGGTGGCGGCCGCCCGGCCGACCTCCCCGGCCGCCAGCACCACGCGACTCGGACGCTCCGGGTCGTAGCAGATCCGCACCGAGGATCCGGGGGCGAAGCGGTCCGGGCGGCGCAGCGGGGTGTGCCCGCGCGGCCGGGTGCGCACGAGCCCCGCGATCCGGCACCCGCCGGAGCTGCCGGACCCGCCGGAGCCGCCGACCGAGGGCGGCACGGAGAAGGAGAGCAGCGGTGCACTGTCCAGTCGGCCGTGCACGTCGTCCTCGGCGACCACCGTGGCCACCGCCGCGACGCCCCGGCGGCGCACCCGATGGCGAAGGCGCACTTCGGCGGCGCACCAGAGCAGCAGTACGCCACCGAAGAGGGCGAGCACCAGCCCGCCCACCGTCGCCGTCGTCGTGTCCACCCCTGGCCCCCGGCTCCCCAGCTCTGTCCACAGCCTGTGGACAGAGCCTCACAGTGGACGGCCAACGGGGGGAAGCCGCCCGGCGGCCACCGGACGAACCAGGGGGCACGGGAGGGTGAACCGGGCCGGCCTCAGCGGACCGGCCTGGCCGCCCCGGCCTCAGCGGACCGGGTCGATGAACCCCTGCTCGGTCAGCAGCCGCAGCGACTCCGGCACCCGGTCCCGCAGCACCACCCGGTCCTCGCCGAGCAGCTGCGCGATGGCGTCCACGATCTCGCCCGCCGACAGCGTCCCGTCGCAGACCCCGACGAAGCCCGCGCCCACCGTGTCCACCTTGGTGGCCCGCCGCATGCCGCGGTTGTGACGCAGGATCACGTGCTCCGGGTCCTCCGCCCCCGGCGCGCCGACCTGCTCCTGGACCACCTCGTCGGCCAGCACGTAGCGGGCCGCGAGCAGGGCGGCGTCGTCGTGCGAGCGGAGGAAGTCCTGCCGGTCGAACCAGGCCTCGATGTGCGGGCCGAGCGGCTGCTCCACCGGGTGCGGCCACTCCTCGACCCGGACGGTCGGGCGCTCGGCGCCGCTCGCCCGCAGGGTGATCCACCCCATGCCGATGCCCTCGACCCGGCCCGCCTCGAAGGCGTCCAGCCACTCGCCGTACCGGGCCTGGTAGTCACCGCCCGGACCGCGGTGGTCGCCGCCGTCGCGCAGCCACAACTCGGCGTACTGGGCCACGTCCTGGACCTCGCGCTGGACGACCCAGGCGTCCAGCCCGGTCCCCGCGACCCAGCCTGCCAGCCGCTCGTGCCAGTCCTCGCCCTTGACGTGCTGCCAGTTGGCGAGCAGCTGGCAGTAGCCGCCGGGCTCCAGGTGGTCGGCGGCCGAGCGGACCAGGCTGCGGCACAGGTCGTCGCCGGCCATGCCGCCGTCGCGGTAGGTGAACCGGCCACCGGGCGAGATGACGAACGGCGGGTTGGAGACGATCAGGTCGAACTTCCGCTCCCCGACCGGCTCGAAGAGGCTCCCGGCGGACATCTCGGTGTTGTCGAACCCGGACAGCGCCAGGGTCAGCTCGGTGAAGCGCAGGGCGCGCGGGTTCAGGTCGGTGGCGGTGACGGTGCCGGAGTGCCGGGCCGCGTGCAGCGCCTGCACACCGGAGCCCGAGCCGAGGTCCAGCGCGGACCGGACGGGGCGGCGCACGGTGATGTTGGCGAGCGTGGTGGAGGCACCGCCGACGCCCAGCACCAGGTCCTTGCGGGCCACCCCGTGCGCGGTCTCACCGGAGCCGATACCGCCCGCGCCACCCACCGCGCAGCCCAGGTCGGAGACCACCCAGGCATCCGAACTCGGCAGCCCGGCAACCTCGTTGGCGTACGGCCGGACGTCGACGGTGGCGCGCACCAGGTCCCCGTCCGGGCGCAGCCAGCCGTCCGCCAGGCAGTCCTCCACCGGCAGCGCGGCGGCGGCCGCCTGGTACGGCACCGGCTGCTGGAGCAGGAACAGCCGCACCAGCGTCTCCAGCGGACTGCCGCCGCGGGTCGCACGCAGCGCCGGGACCGCCTCGCTGCGGGCCAGGGCCGAGTAGCCGGCGGGCCCGAGCAGGTCGAGGCACCCGTCGGCGGTGAACGAGGCGGCGAGCAGCGCCTCGCGCAGTTTGGCGAGGCGGGTCGGGTCGAGAACGGGGCTACTGATCACCCCGCCATTGTCCCCCGCGGCCCACCCGTCGGCCGCCCCGCCCTCGCCGTCCCCAGCGGAAGCCCGCCCGGCCCCACACGCCCCCGGCGCACCTCCCCGCGCCCCTGCCGCACCCGGTCTGCTCCCGGTCTTGCACCGGCCGCACGGGCTGCGACACGCAGCAGCCGGCGCCGCCCCTGCGAGCGGCACCGGCTGTCCGTTCCCTGCGGTCAGCTCGCGCTGGGGGCAGGGGTGGTGGGGGCAGGGGTGGTGGGGGCAGCCGGGGTGGTGGGGGCAGCCGGGGTGGTGGCGGCGGGAGCCCCGGGCGCGGGAGTGCTGCCGGGAGCACCCGCCGTGTCGGTCGCGCCGGGGGCCGGGGTCGGGGGCGGGGTCGCCCCTGCAGGCGCCGGGGTACCGCTCGCCCCGCCCGTCGAGGCGGAGGCCGGAGCAGAGGTCGCGGAAGGCTTGCAGCCCCCCTGCTTGGCCATCGCGGCGCCGAGGTCGCCGCGCTGCAGCTTGGCCTGCGCCTGGGTGGAGAGCGAGGCCAGCTGCTGCACCTGGTCGGCGACGCTGCGCAGCCCGTCGGCGAACTTCGCCTGGTCGTTGTTGGGCAGCGCGTCCAGCTTCTTCTGGACCTCCTGGTACCCGTCGGCCGCCTTCTTCAGCTCGTCGACGGTGTCCTTCTGCAGCGCCGCACCGTCCTGGACCTTGGGGGCGCCGGCCGAGTCGATGGCGGCCGCGATGTCCTGGTTGGTCTTGGCCAGCCGGCCGATGTCCGCGGACAGCCGCTTCTGCAGGTCGGCCGGGGCCTCACCGGTCTTCACCTGGCCGGTGTCGGCGAGCGCGGCCTGCGCCTGGGCGATCGGGTCCTTGGCCGAGCCGCAGACGTTCGACGCCCAGGACTCCAGCTGCTTGCTGTTGTCGTCGCCGCCACAGCCGACGGCGCCGAACGCGAGCAGCACGCCGAGGGCGGGTACGGCCAACAGTCGCTTGTTCACCGGGAGAAGCCTTTCGGTTTCGGTCGTCTTCGGTCGTCGAACCTACACGGCCGATGTCCGCTCCCCGGTTCCCGGTTCCCGCCGGTGATCTCCGCCGGGCATCTCCACCCGGCATCTCCGTCCGGCCCTTCGACCGGCCCCTTCGACCGGCCGCCCGCCCCCGGCCGCGGCTCAGGCCCGCTCGACCCGGATCGGGTCGCCCGGCCGTACGGTGCGCAGCACCCCGGCGTCCCCGTCCAGGGCGCCGAGGACGTTGCAGGGGCTGGCCAGCCGGCACTCACCGGCCCGCGAGACCGGGGTCGGCCCGTACGGCAGCGCGAGGCTGTCCCCGTCGGTCCAGAAGGCGACCGTGCCGGGCTCCACGACCTGTCGGGCACCGTCCTCGCGCGGCACACTCAGGGGCGTACCGAAGTAGACCTCCTCGCCCCAGGTGCTCGCCGACGAGTCGATCGGCAGCTCGGCCCAGAGCGCTTCAGTGGTGGGGGTGGCCGCCAGCGTGGCGGTCGCCTGCCCGGCCGGCCACAGGATGCGTATCCGCATGGACTTCCTCTTCCGCGACGAGGTCCGATCAGCGATCGGACCCGGTCGTGCCGGAAGCAGGGAACCGCCGGGGTCCGCCTGGTGTCAACGCGCGCCCAAGGGCTGGACGCCGTGGGCGCGCCGAAACCCGGTCCCCGGAACCCCGAAGAACCGGGCCGCGCGTGGAAGCGAACGCTCAGACCGCCACGGAGGCGACCGAAACCGGCCAGCTCATCCGGATCACGCCACCGTCCGTGCCGTTGGTGACCTCCAGGTCCTCGACCAGACCGGTGATCACGGCGAGGCCCAGGGTGTCCTCGTCCGGGTCGCCGCCCTCGGCGGCCCCGGAGGACGGGACGGTGGCGGGGCCGGCCTCGTCCTCGACCTCGATGAAGAAACGCTTCTCCTGGTCGGTCAGCGCGACCCTCACCGTGCCGCCGATGCCGCCACGCTGGTGCAGGCCGACCGCTCGGGAGCACGCCTCACCGACCGCGAGCCGTACCTCGTCGAGCACCGACTCGTCGACCCCGGCCCGTCTGGCGACGGCCGCGGCGACCAACCGGGCCGTCCGCACGTGCTCGGGAAGCGCGCTGAATCGAAGTTCGACGGTTGCCATCTCTCCCCCTCGGGGTGCTCCGACCGGGGCCGGAGGTTCGGCCCATGCGGGCCGGACGGGACCGGCCCAGAGGCGGCCGGGACCCACCGGGCCGCGCGGGCCCGGCCGGCCCGGACGCGAAGAACGGGCGGGCCGGCCACGAGGGCCGGCCCGGCCGCGTCAGTCGGTCGCGTTGACCGCGTCGTCCACCGAGGTGTGGATCGGGAAGACCTTGGTCAGTCCGGTGATGCGGAAGATCTTCAGGATGCGCTCCTGGTTGCAGACGAGGCGCAGCGAGCCCTCGTGGGCGCGCACCCGCTTCAGACCGCCCACCAGCACACCCAGGCCGGTCGAGTCGAGGAAGTCGACGCCTTCCATGTCGACGACGAGGTGGTACTTGCCGTCGTTGACGAGCTCGACCAGCTGCTCCCGCAGCTTCGGGGCGGTGTACACATCGATCTCGCCGCCAACCTCGACGACCGTGCGATCGCCGACTGAACGGGTCGACAGGGACAGGTCCACGGAACCTCCAGCACCTTGCCTTGCTACGTCATGTGCGATCCTCGGCCGGACGGCCGCCACCGCATGGTCGCGAGCCCGGGCGCGCCCAGCCACGCGTGGCGAGCCTCAGCGCTGCGACCCACGGCCGTACGGCCGTCACGGCCACATTCAACCACCTGCGACCATGCCCGCACGATGGCTTACGACGATTCTCCGTCACGCCGGTGACACACTGGGTCCTCATGCCGCCCCGACACAGCCCGCCCGAGGCACTGCTCACGACCCTGGCCACCGGCCGGGGGCGGTCCGACCGGCTCACCCATACGGAGCACCTTCCCGCCCGACCTGCGCGTTATGCGCCGTGGCCCGAGTCGATCCGCCCGGAGATCGTGGCCTCGGCGCTCGCCGTCGGGGTGGAGCAGCCCTGGGCGCACCAGGCGGAAGCGATGAACCTGGCCAAAAGCGGTCAGACTGTGGTGATCGCCACAGGCACCGCCTCGGGCAAGTCGCTGGGTTACCTGGCCCCGGTGCTCAGCGACCTGCTGGACGGCACCGAGGCCCGCAACGGCCGCGGCGCCACCGCGCTCTACCTGGCACCGACCAAGGCGCTCGCCGCCGACCAGCGCCGCCGGGCCGCCGAACTCGCCCCGCCGAGGGTCCGGGCCGCCCTGTACGACGGCGACACCCCGCCCGAGGAGCGCGAGTGGGTCCGCCAGTACGCCTCCTACGTGCTCACCAACCCGGACATGCTGCACCGGGGCATCCTGCCCGGCCATGCCCGCTGGGCCTCCTTCCTCAAGGCACTGCGCTACGTGGTCGTCGACGAGTGCCACAGCTACCGGGGCGTGTTCGGCTCGCACGTCGCCCAGGTGCTGCGCCGACTGCGCCGCATCTGCGCCCGTTACGGTTCGTCACCCGCCTTCCTGCTGGCCTCCGCCACCACCGCCGACCCGGCCGCCACCGCCCGGCGTCTCACCGGCCTGCCCGCCGTGGCCGTCACCGAGGACGCCTCGCCGCGCGGGCCGATGGTCTTCGGCCTCTGGGAGCCCCCGCTGACCGAGAACGTCGGCGAGCACGGCGCACCCGTCCGCCGCACCGCCACCGCCGAGGCGGCCCACCTGCTCACCGACCTCGTCGAGCGGGAGACCCGCACCGTGGTGTTCGTCCGCTCCCGGCGGGCAGCCGAACTCGTCGCCCTGCAGACCCAGGACCAGCTCCCCCGGCCGCTCGCCGACCGGGTGGCCGCCTACCGCGGCGGCTACCTGGCCGACGAACGCCGGGCCCTGGAACGCGCCCTGCACACCGGCCGACTGCTCGGCCTCGCCTCCACCTCCGCTCTCGAACTCGGCGTCGACATCTCCGGCCTCGACGCCGTCCTGATGGCCGGCTACCCCGGCACCCGGGCCTCGCTCTGGCAACAGGCGGGCCGGGCGGGCCGCGAGGCCCAGGGCGCGCTGGCCGTCCTGATCGCCCGGGACGACCCGCTGGACACCTATCTGGTGCACCACCCGGAAGCGCTGTTCGCGGCGCCCGTCGAGGCCACCGTGCTCGACCCCGACAACCCGCACGTGCTCGCCCCGCACCTGTGCGCGGCCGCCGCCGAACTCCCGCTCACCGACGCCGACCTGGACCTGTTCGGGCCCTCCGCCGCACCGCTGCTGCCCGTCCTGGAACGGCGCGGCCTGCTGCGCCGGCGCAGCGACGGATCCTGGTACTGGACCCGCCGGGAGCGCGCGGCCGACGCTGTGGACCTGCGCGGCAGCGGCGGCAGCCCGGTGCAGATCGTCGAGGCCGACACCGGTCGACTGCTCGGCACGGTGGACGCCGCCGCCTCGCACACCGCTGTCCACACCGGGGCCGTCCACCTCCACCAGGGCCGCACCTACCTGGTCCGGGAGCTCGACCTGGAGAACTCCGTCGCCCTGGTGGAACCGGCCGACCCGCCGTACACCACGGCCGCCCGCGACATCACCTCCGTCTCCGTCCTCGGCACCGACACCACCGTGGAATGGGGCGAGGGCCGGCTCAGCTTCGGTTCGGTGGAGGTGGTCAACCAGGTGGTCGGCTACCTCCGGAAGCGGATCTCCACCGGGGAGATCATGGGCGAGACCAAGCTGGACCTGCCGCCCCGGACGCTGCGCACCCGTGCGGTCTGGTGGACCGTCACCGAGGACCAACTGTTCGACGCGGACATCCCGCTCGACCAGCTCCCCGGCGCCGCACACGCCGCCGAGCACGCCTCGATCGGCCTGCTGCCGCTGTTCGCCACCTGCGACCGGTGGGACATCGGCGGTGTCTCCGTCCCGCTGCACCCGGACACCGGGCTGCCGACCGTGTTCGTCTACGACGGCCACCCGGGCGGGGCCGGCTTCGCCGAACGCGGCTTCCAGCGGGCGGTCGAGTGGCTGACGGCCACCCGCTCGGCGATCGCCTCCTGCGAGTGCGAGCGCGGCTGCCCGTCCTGCGTCCAATCGCCCAAGTGCGGCAACGGAAACGACCCGCTGGACAAGGCGGCCGCCGTCCGGATCCTCGACGTCCTGCTGGCCGGGGCGCCCGGCGCCTCGGTGGAGGAGGCCGGGGCGGCCGAGCCCCCGGCCGGCGGAGCGCAGACCGGCGACGTGCCACGCGATTCATGAGGCCGCCGCCGCACTGCTCGGGGCGCCGCTCGGGGCACTGCTCGGAGCCCCGCCGAGGCCGTCCTCGGCGGCGGTGACCGGAGCCCGGACCGGTCCGGCCCGGGCCCTCGCCCGCGCCGGGCCGACCGACAGCCGCGCCGGGAGCCCGCCGACCCTCACCTCGGCCACCACTTCGACGGCGTCCGCCGACTGGTCCACCGCGCAGGACACCAGGCTCGCGCCCTGGGCGGCGGCGATCCCGGCAGCCCGGGCGCAGCCGCCGTCCTCGTCCAGCAGCAGCCGGTCCGCCGCAGCCAGCGCCGCGAGGTCGGCCGCCGACTCGGCCCGGTGCCGGGCCGCGACCACCGAGCCGACCGCGATCGTCCCGGCGAACACCGCCGTGCCCAGCACCGCCAGGGCGAGCAGCCAGACCGTCGCCGAGCCGGTGTCCGGCCCCCGACCGCCCGCCGCGGCCGCCCGCGCACGGGCCGTACGGACCGCACAGGCCCGGGCCACCCACTGCGCGGCCGTCCTCGGCCCGGTCAGGTCGGCCATCCGCCACCGCCTCCTTCCGTGACTCCCACCAGCACGTCCTCCCGGGCCGCCACGGCCCCTGCGCCGACCCGCACCGTCAGCAGCCGGCCGACCCTTCCCGGCCCCGCGCAGGGCGCGTCCACGTCCACCCGCACGGTGTCGGCCGCCGGCACCACCCGGACCCGGGCGCCCGCCGGGGCCGCCGCGCGGGCGAGTTCGGCGGCGTCCGCCTCCCCGCGGGCGGCGGCCCTGGCCCCGATCCGGGCCGCGTCCACGCAGCGGATCTGCGCGGCCGCCGCGAGCACGCCCCAGATCAGCATCCCCGCGAGCAGCACGAGTGCCGGCAGGACCACCGCCGTCTCCGCGGTGACGAAGCCCCCGTCGCCCCGCCGGCCAGGCCGCCACGGCGACGCCCGGCCGACCCCACGCACCGCCCGATCACATGGCATGGAGTGCCCGTTGGAGCGTCTCGGTCAGCGCTCCCGTGATGGCGTCGCTGGTCACCACCTTGTAGAGCACGGCCGCGAGGGCGCACGCGCCCAAGGTCCCGATGGCGTACTCGGCCGTGGTCATCCCGGCGTCCGACCGGCCCCGGCCCCGGGCCAGCCCGCTCAACCGGAGGGCCGCCCAGCGGCTCCTCCGCCGCCACGCCCCCAGCAGCCGCCGGAGCGGGCGCCCGGCACCGGGCCTGATCGCGATCACTGCGGTCATGGATCTCTCCTGTCTCTCGATCGTCTCGATGTCCGTGTCTCGATGTCCGTGTCTTGCATCCCGGCGCCTCGGCGCCCGGTCACATCGCCCGCGCGAAGCCGCTGGTGAGGCCGACCACGACCGGCACCACGCCGATCAGTACGAAGGCCGGGAGGAAGCAGAGCCCCAGCGGCGCGGTGGCGAGTACGGCGGCTCTGCGGACCCTGGCGTGGGCCGCGCGGGCGGCCGCCGCGCGCTGCTCCTGGGCCAGCCCGATCAGCAGCCCGGCGGCGGGGGCTCCGCCGACGCTCGTCCGAATCAGGCAGCGCCCCAGTGGTGCGAGCGCCGGATGTCGCTCGCCCAGCCGGGTCCAGCAGAGCTCCGGCGGTGCGCCGAGCGCCAGTTCGGCCCCGATCGCCACCAGCCGGGGCCCCATCGGCGCGTCCACACTGCGGCCCACCTCCGACACCGCCTCGGAGGGCAGCGCCGCCGACCCGAGGCAGGCCGCCAACAGCTCGGCACTCAGCGGGAGTTGCCTGACGAGCAGCTCCTCCTCCCGGGCCGCCCGACGGTCCTGTGGTGTCTGCGCCCTCGCCAGCCGGCGATGGGCCCCCACAGCCACCATCGCCCCGACGACCAACCCGGTGCCGCCACCGACCAGCAGGGCCGTCGCGAGCCCGGCGCCGGCGGCCAGGGCCGCCTGCCGCCGACGGCCGACGCCCGGCGACACAGGCCCCACCCGCTTCTGCTGCTCCGCTCGCCCACGGGCCCCGGCGAACGCCCGCCGTCGCCTCGCCCGGCCGCGCGCCAGCTCCGACACCCGCACCGCCACGGCCGCCAGGACCGGAACCACGGCCGCCACCCCGAGGAGCCCCTGCATCACCGTGCCACCGCCCTCGCCGCGAGCACCCTGGCCCGCAGCCGCACCCGCGAGAGCCCACAGCCCGCCTCCGCGGCCCGCAGCGGGGCCACCGCGCCGTCGCGCGCCCGACGGCGCGCGGGGACAACGCCGCGCCGCGCATGCCCCGACGCCGCCCCGCCGGTGGGGGCTTGAAGACGGGCCCGAGGATCCTCCAGCGCACCCCGGGCGGCCGACCGCACGATGCGCGCCGTCCAGAGCACTCCCAGCCCCTCCAGGGCAGCCCCAGCCGCGAGGCAGCCCAGCCCGACGGGCGTGTGCAGCAGGACGTCCAGCGGGCGGGCCCCGAGCGCGGCGCCGAGGAGCAGCCCGGCGGCCGGCAGCGCGGCGAGGACGGCGATCGTCGCCCGCGGCCCGGCCAGCTCGCCGGCGATCTCCTCCGCCAAGGCCCGCTCCCCGCGCAGCGCCTCGGCGACCCGGTCCAGCGCGGCGGCGAGCCCCGCCCCGCTGTCGGCGGCGACCCGCCAGCAGGCCGCGATGGCTGCCGCCCCGCTCCCGCCCGGCAGTTCGGCCAGCAGGTGGAACGCGGCCGACACGTCCCCGCCGTAGCGGCCCGCCGCGAGCCGTGCCACCGGCTCCTCACCGAGCCTGCGCAGCCCGTCCCGGTCGGCGGCCAGCCTCGCCGTGACCAGGTGCAGCGCCTGCTCCGGCGTCGCCCCGCTGCGCAACTCCCCGGCCAGCCCGGCGCAGAGCTCCACGACAGCGGCAGCCCGCCGCCCGGCCTCCGCGGCCCTGCGCCGCCGCAGCCGCCACCTGCGCAGCGGCGGGACGGCCAGCGCCGCAGCCAGTACCGGCACCGGCGAGGTGGTGGCCTGCCCGGCCACCAACCCCACCGGCAGGAGTAGCAGTTCGGGCACCAAGGCCTCCGGCAGCCGGCCCCGCCGCCGGCCCCACCTCACCGACTCCGGCTCCGGCTCGGGGCCGGGGCCGGGCCCCCGCAGAGGCGGCCCACCGCCCGCGAGCACCAGTCTGGAGCGCCATCCTCCCGGCAGCCGCTCCTGCACCGCACGCCACCCGGCGACGGCCACCAGGCAGAGCGCCAGCGCCCAACAGAACGCGATCTGATCCTGCATCACGCCATCGACCTCCGTCACCATCCGTCGTTGCCATCCGTCATCGGCCCTTCCGCCGCCAGGTGCCGAGCAGCGCCACGGCGCCCGTGGCAAAGCCGCAGAGCAGCAGGACGAAGGCGAGCTCCACCGCCCGCACCCCCGGTCCCACCGGCCCGGCCGCCGGCGCCGCAGCCACCGCCGCCATCGCGGCCACCGTCGTCACCGTCGTCACGACGCCCCCGCCCCGAGCGCCACACCACGTGCCGCCAACAGCCCGACCAGCCGCGCCCAGCCCGCCCCGCGCACCAGGCCGCCCTTCGGCGGGAAGGCCACCGAGGGCGTGGTAACCGCCAGCCCGTCGCGGTCCCCGGCCAGCGTGTGGATCTCCGCCACCCGGCGCCGCCCCGAGCCCGGATCCCGGACCAGGTGCACCACCACGTCGAGCGCGGCCCGCAGTTGGCTGTGCAGGGCCGGCCGGTCGAGCCCCGCGAGCGACCCCAGGGCCTCCAGCCGGACCGGCACGTCCGCCGCAGTGTTGGCGTGGACAGTGCCGCAGCCGCCCTCGTGCCCGGTGTTCAACGCCGCCAGCAGGTCCGACACTTCGGCCCCGCGGACCTCCCCGATCACCAGCCGGTCCGGGCGCATCCGCAGCGCCTGGCGGACGAGGTCCCGAAGGGTGAACTCGCCCAGGCCCTCTTGGTTGGGCGGGCGGCTCTGCAGCCGCACCACGTGTGGATGGGCCGGCCGCAGCTCCGCGGAGTCCTCGGCGACCACGATCCGTTCGTCCGACCCGACCAGGCCGAGCAGCGCCGCGAGCAAGGTGGTCTTGCCCGAGCCCGTCCCGCCGGAGACCAGCAGCGACAGCCGCGCCCGCACGATGCCGGCCAGCAGCTCGGCGCCCTCCGGCGGCAGCGCCCCGCCCGCCACCAACTCGTCGAGCGTGAACGGCTTGGGCCGCCAGACCCGCAGCGAGATGTGCGTGCAACCCGCCGCGATCGGCGGCAGCACGGCGTGCAGCCGGGTGCCGTCCGGCAGTCGGGCGTCCACCCAGGGGCGGGCGTCGTCCAACCGCCGCCCGGCCGCGGTGGCCAGCCGGTGGGCCAGCCGCCGCACCTCCTCGGCGTCGGCGAACCGGACTCCGGCGGCCCGGTGCAGGCCGCCGCCACGGTCGACCCACACCTCCTCCGGACCGTTCACCAGGACGTCCGTGACGTCGGGCGCCGCCAGCAGCCGGTCCAGCGGGCCCGCACCCACCAGTTCGGCGCGCAACGAGCGCACGGTGTCCAGGACCTCGTCCCCGCCGAGCGGCGGGCGGTTGGCCCGCAGCGCCGCCGCGACCGAGCCCGCCGTCGGGGCCGCCCCCGACTCGGCCAGCCGCAACCGCACCGCGTCCACCAGGGCCGCCGACCGCTGTTCGCGGGCCGTCCGGCCGTACGGGCAGGGCCCGTGCCCGGCCTCCGGCGGGCCTCCCGGCGGCGGCACGCTCCTGAGCAGCCGGTGCTCCCGCGCACCGCCGCCCGCACCGGGCTCGCCGCTCCGAAGGACTGTTCTGCGCAGACGGACCATCAGTACACACCTCCTCCGACCGCCGGCACCGGCGGCAGCACCTCGTTCAGGAAGGTCGCGCTGAAGCGCGCGAGCGGGCCGCTCTCCCGGAGCCCGGGCGGGACGCCCTTCTCGACGTCCTGGGCCAGGCCCGGTTCCGGTTCCAGCTCCCCCACCAGCGGCAGCCGCAGCCCCCGGGCGATCCGATGGGCCGGGAGCCCGCCGGTCCGCACCGACCGCACCACGGCCCGGACGTCCCCGAGCCTCATCCGGGCTGCTGCCGCGACCCGGTCCGCGGCGGCCACCGCGCGCAGCTCGGCGGGCACCACCAGCAGCGCCAGGTCGGACTGCTCCAGCGCCTGCCCGGCAGCCGCGTCCAGGTGGCGGGGCACGTCGACCACCACCAGCCCGCCACGACGCCTGGAGGCAGCCAGCACGCTGCGCATGGCCTCCGGCGGCACCGTCAGGGTGTCGCCGCGGTCCCAGGAGAGGCAGGACAGCGCGGAGAGCCTTCCGAGCGCCGGCAGCGCCCTGGCCAGCTCCGCCCCGCTCACCCGCCCGCGCGAGCCGGCCAGATCGGGCCAGCGCAGCCCCCGAGCCGTCTCCCCGCCGAGCAGGACGTCGAGGCCGCCGCCCAGCGGATCGCCGTCGATGAGCATGGTCCGCCGGCCCGCCCGCGCGGCCGTGACCGCCAGGGCGCAGGCCAGCGTCGACGCCCCGGCCCCGCCCCGGCCGCCGAGCACCGCGACCGTGACCGCCGGGGGGCCGTCGCCCTCGGCCGCGTCGGCGATCCGGTCGAGCAGCCAGGCCTCCGCGTCGGGCAGGAACAGCACGTGTTCGGCGCCGAGTTGGACGGCCCTGACCCACACGCCCGGGTCGTCCAGATCCAGCCCGAGCAGCAGCACTCCGCCGCGTCGGCCCAGGCCGGAGCAGTGGGCGGCCCGGTCGTCCCCGACCAGGACCAGCGAGGCCGCCTCCCAGAGCTCCCGCGTCGGCGGCGCGCCGCGGACCAGCCTCGGCTCGGTGCCCGCCGCCGCGCAGAGCCGCAGCAGGTGCTCCGCCAGCCCCTCGTCCTCGGTGACGACGAGCGGCCCACAGGCCCCGGCGCCCTCGGCGGTGGCGTGGTCGGCGATCGGTGTCGACATGGTGTCTCCCCTCCGCGCCGCCGGCCACCAGGGCGGCCGGCGGCGCACGTCGGACGGTTCCGACGGACGGCCGCCCGGCAGACCTCCGAAGAAGGGGATGAGGTCATGCCCGGCGACCGCCGCCGACCATCACGGTGGGGGGAGATCCCGATTCCGTCATCCACGTTCCGATTGCCTGTGGATAACTCGGGGGTTGTGGACGAAAACGTTCACCCGGGCGGGGGGCTAATCGGCAAAGAATTGACGAAAGGGGGGCGCGGAGATGAACCGGCGACCCACCGCGCCACGTACGCCCGATCCCCCGACGGGCGCCCGACCGCCTTCCGGCCGCGTCCCGCACCCCGGTGGAACGGCCGCGCACCGCCGATCGGAACCAGCCGTTCGCTCCGCGACAACCCTGAGCAAACGGCAACGCAGAGTGACGAAAGGGGGTGGACGGGCCGGGCGGTCGACACCCCCTGTACACCGCGGGCGGTTCTCGCGCGCCGATCGCCGCGATGGGCCTTCAAGCCCTGAAAATGGCCCCGGACGTGCGACGACCCCCGCCGGGGGGAGAGCGGGGGTCGTCTATCCACAGCCCGACTCGGGGGGGAGGAGCCGGACCGGGTTAGCACGGTCGCGAACGATCCGTGACTTCCATGGTGTACCCGAGCGGCCAGAAACACAAACCCGCACGCCCGCGAGTACGCCGAATGGCGGGGTGTTTTCCGGCTCCCTCTATCCTCGGTTCCCGTGGACACCACCGAGAACGCCGACGACCACGCCGACGAGTCCCCGGGCGACACCACCGGGCCCGAAGAGCTCCGCGCGGAGGTCCGCCCCCGGTCGGGCGGGTTGCGCACGGCGGCCTTCTTCGACCTCGACAAGACCATCATCGCGAAGTCGAGCGCACTGGCCTTCAGCCGCCCGTTCTACCAGGGCGGCCTGATCAACCGTCGGGCCGTACTGCGCAGTGCGTACGCCCAGTTCGTCTTCCTGGTCGGCGGCGCGGACCACGACCAGATGGAGAAGATGCGCGAGTACCTCTCCTCGCTCACCCGCGGCTGGAACGTCCAGCAGGTCCGCGAGATCGTCGCCGAGACCCTGCACAACCTGATCGACCCGATCATCTACGACGAGGCCGCCTCGTTGATCGAGCAGCACCACGCGGCCGGCCGGGACGTGGTGATCGTCAGCAGCTCCGGCTCCGAGGTGGTCGAGCCGATCGGCGCGCTGCTCGGTGCGGACCACGTGATCGCCACCCGGCTCAAGGTGGAGGACGGTTGCTACACCGGCGAGATCGAGTACTACGCCTACGCCGAGAACAAGGCAGCCGCCATCCGGGAGTTGGCCGAGGTCGAGGGCTACGACCTGGCCGCCTCCTACGCCTACAGCGACTCCTCCACCGACCTGCCGCTGCTGGAGGCGGTCGGCCACCCGTCGGCGGTCAACCCGGACCGCGCGCTGCGGAAGGAGGCGCAGGCCCGGGAGTGGCCGGTGCTGGTCTTCGACAAGCCGGTGGAACTCCGGCGGCGGCTGCCCGAGTTCTCCGCTCCGAGCGGCTCGGTGCTGACCGCGGTGGCGGTGGGGACGGCCCTCGCGACCGCAGGGGTGATCTGGTACCTCGCCCGCCGGCGGCGCCCCACCGCCTGAGGCCCCGCCCCACCCTGCACCGGCCCCGTTCTGGACAAAACGGGCAAACGGCACAGACTTCTCGTTTCGGGTTCCCCTTTCGCCCGAAACGCGATACAAATGAAGCACGGCCCGCGAGACCCGGTCAGGACCGAAGAGGTCAAACCGACAACGCAGTTCAGGCCCCACGGACCGCACGTACAGATATCCGAGCACCCACATGCAGCCGACCCGCTGTCGGGCCGCCGGACCAGACGAACGGGCAGGATCCCCGTCTGATCGGCACTTCCGGTGCATGCATGGTCACCCGGTATCCGTACCAGCGGCGGCACCCGGCAGTATCAGGTGCCGCCGCATCTCTGCATGAAGGGCCCCTTCGCGGGGGCCCTTCCGCATGTTCGGCCCGTTCGCTCAGGCCATGCCGCGCTGCATCGCCTCGCAGACCGCCGTGCTCTCCCGCACGCCGAGCCGCAGCGCCCGGCCGCAGTGCGCGATCCAGGCCGCCATCCCCTCGGGGGTGCCCGCCAGGTAGCCCGCGAGGGCCCGGCGGTAGGTGTCGGTGCCGAGCTCCGCCAGGCCGACCTCGGCCGGGCAGATGGCCTTCGGGTCGAGCCCCTCGGCGATCAGCACGATCCGCTGGGCGGCCCGCGCGATCACCCCGTTGTACGCGCCGAACGGCCGCAGCGCGAGCAGTTCGCCGTGCACCACCGATGCCACCACGAGGGCCGGCGTGCCCACGCCCTGGCCCTCCGCGCGCGCCACCAGCAGCCGGGAGAGCTGGTCGAGCCGGGCGGCGACCTCCTCCGCCCCCGGGGCGGGCGGCAGTACGGGCGGCGGCCCGTCCACGGCGTCGACCTCGACGCTCTCCACCGGCGCCAGCTCCAGGGGGAACAGCTCCTCGGCGCCCTCCCCGGCCCGGCGCGGCCGTCCGGCGGCCGGATCCCCGTCGCCGACCGCGAGCAGGTGCAGCCGGGCCAGCACCTGGAGCGGCGAGTGCCGCCAGATGCTGAGCAGCTGGCCGGCCTCGGCGGCGACCCGCAGGCCCGCGCCGACGGTGCGGGCCTCGGCGTCCGCGCCGAAGTCGGTGCGGCGGCGGACCTCCTCCAACGGCCAGTCGGCCCCGGCCAGGGCCGCGGAGGCGCGGGCACCGCGCAGCGCGGACTCGGAGGTGACCTCGGCCGCGCGGCGGCGCATCACCCGGTGGCCGTAGAGCCGGTCGACGGCCTTGCGCACCTCGGCGACCGCGTCGGGCACCCCGGGGAGCTGGGCCAGCGGGGCGAGGGGATCTGTTCCAGTGCTCACCTACCCGAGAGTAATGAACGGGCCGCCCCTCCCGGAACAGCAACCCCGCATCACCCATTAGAGGCAATCCTCACTTCCCTCCCCCGGCGAAGCCCAAACCGCGGCTAGCATGGCCACTATCGGAGACGATAACTATTTCCAACTAGGGTCCGCCCCGTCGCGCGGCCCCTGGGCAGGCGGCCCGGAGCCAGGGCCCTGAGCGAGAGCCGGAGTCCCCAGATGAAGATCGCCTTCGTCGGCAAGGGCGGCAGCGGGAAGACCACGCTGTCCGCACTGTTCATCCGCCACCTGGCCGCCGTCGGTCGTCCGGTCATCGCCGTGGACGCCGACATCAACCAACACCTCGGCCCCGCCCTCGGGCTGACGGACGCCCAGGCCGCCGAGCTGCCCTCGCTCGGCGAACACCTGCCGGAGATCAAGGAGTACCTGCGCGGCGCGAACCCGCTGATCCGCTCGGCCGAGGAGATGATCAAGACCACGCCGCCGGGCCGGGGTTCGCGGCTGCTGCGGATCGTCGAGGAGAACCCGGTCTACGCCGCCTGTGCCCGCCCGATCGCGCTGGACGAGGGGTCCGTCCGGCTGCTGGCGACCGGCGCGTTCGCCGAGGAGGACCTGGGGGTGGCCTGCTACCACTCCAAGGTCGGCGCGGTGGAGCTGCTGCTCAACCACCTGCTGGACGGCCCGGACGAGTACCTGGTCACCGACATGACGGCGGGCTCGGACTCCTTCGCCTCCGGCCTGTTCACCCGCTTCGACCTGACCTTCCTGGTGGCCGAGCCGACCCGCAAGGGCGTCTCCGTCTACCGCCAGTACCGGGACTACGCCCGCGACTTCGGCGTGCAGCTGCGGGTGATCGGCAACAAGGTGCAGGGCCCGGACGACCTGGCCTTCCTGCGCCGCGAAGTCGGCGACGACCTGCTCACCACCTTCGGCCAGTCGGACTGGGTGCGCCGGCTGGAGCAGGGCGCCGAGCCGCCGCTGAGGGCCCTGGAGCCGGCCAACCGCGCGGTACTGGAGGAGCTGCGGGCCGAGGCCGGGGCGGCGTACGGGCGACGGGACGCGCGGCGCTACACCGAGCAGGCCGCGCTCTTCCACCGCCGCAACGCCGAGAGTTGGGCCAACGCCAAGGTCGGCATCGACCTGGCGACCCAGGTGGACGAGGACTTCGTGCTGGGCGAGTTCGCGGCGGACGGCGAGCGGCCGACCCCGGCGGGCGCCCGCGCCTGACCTCCGCCCCGCGCCCACCTCCACTTCCGTCTCCGCGCCCGAACGGGCCGCGGCTTCCCGACACTTCGGGGCGGCCGCGGCCCGTTCGTCGTGTCCCGGCCCGCTCGCGACGACCGGCCCGTTCGACCGCCTCCACCACCGCCACCAGCAGATTCCCGCCGGTTCGAACACCACCCGTTGGGGTGAATCAGGGGGTTTTCCGCTTCCCTCCCGCCACCACGCCGTGCAAAGCTTTCATTACCCTCGGTTTACCGAGTCTTGGGGTCCGCCCCTGATGGTCAGCGCAGGCCGGTGACACCCGCACTCCCCCGCCGCGCCACGCCATCCCGCCACACCGTCGCGACCCACGACAGCCGATCCGCCCGGAGCCCCACCCCGGACTCACCGCCGGACCTGACTGCGTTCGTTCCCCCGGACAGACGGGAAGACAATGACCCTCGACATCTCCAGTGCACCCATCGCCTCCGACACCACCGACCACGCACCACCGGGCCCCGGCGCCCGGACGCGCTGGGCGCAGGACCTCTCCGCCTCGCTCGTGGTGTTCCTGATCGCCGTGCCGTTCTCCCTCGGCATCGCGCTGGCCACCGGCGCCCCGCTCACCGCCGGCCTGGCCGCCGCGGCCGTGGGCGGCATCGTGGTCGGACTGTCCGGCGGCACCATGCTCATGGTCAGCGGCCCGTCGGCGGCGCTGACCGTCATCACCGCCGGGCTGATCGCCCAGTACGGCTGGCAGGCCACCTGCGCCGTCACCCTCGCCGCCGGGCTGCTCCAACTCCTGCTCGGGGTGCGCCGGGTGGCCCGGACGGCGCTCGCCGTCTCGCCCGCGATCGTGCACGGCATGCTGGCCGGGGTCGGGCTCACCATCGCCATCGCGCAGCTGCACGTCGTGCTGGGCGGTTCGCCGCAGAGCTCCGCGATCGCCAACCTCCTGGCGCTGCCAGGGCAGTTGGCCGGTCCGCACCCGAGCGCGCTGCTGATCGGCGCGGTGACCGTGGCCGTCCTGCTCGGCTGGCCCAGGCTCGGCCGACTCCCCGGCCGGGCAGGCGAGTTGGGCGCCCGCTTGGGCAAGGTGCCGGGCCCGCTGGCCGCCGTCGCCCTGGCCACCGCCCTGGCGCTCACCCTGGGCCTGCAGCTCGCCCACATCGAACTGCCCGCCTGGCAGCCGCACGCGTTCGTGCCCGCCCTGCCGCACGGCCCGGTGCTCGGCGTGATCGCCGCCGTCCTCACCGTCACCGCCGTCGCCAGCGTGGAATCGCTGCTGTCCGCCGTCGCCATCGACCGGATGTCGCGGCGCACCGGCGACCTCGACCGCGAGCTGCGCGGCCAGGGCCTCGCCAACCTGGTGAGCGGCCTGGTCGGCGGGCTGCCGATCGCCGGCGGCGCCGTGCGCAGCACCGCCAACGTGCAGGCCGGCGCGCAGACCCGGTGGTCCTCGGTGCTGCACGGCGTCTGGGTGCTGGCCGCCGCGCTGGCGCTGACCGGCGGCCTGCGCCGGATTCCGCTGGCCGCGCTCGCCGCGCTGGTGATGGTGGTCGGGCTGCAGATGGTGAGCTTCGCGCACATCCGCAACGTGCACCGGCACCGGGAGTTCCCGGTCTACCTGACCACCGTGGTCGCCGTGGTGGCCGCCGGGGTGCTCTGGGGCGTCGCGATCGGCGCCGGCACCGCGGTCCTGCTCGCGCTCTACCGGCTGACCCGCGCCCATGTGGACGTCGAGGCCGGGACGGACGGGTCGGTCACCGTCCGGACCCACGGCCCGCTCACCTTCACCGCCGTGCCCCGGCTCAGCCGGGCGCTGGCCGGCATCCCGGCGGGGGCCGGGGTCACCGTGGTCCACGACGGCTCCTTCCTGGACCACGCCGCGTACGAGACGCTGCACACCTGGCGGGCGAGCCACCAGGACGCGGGCGGCCGGGTCTCGATGGTGACCAGGCGCCAGGACGACGAGGTGCTCGACCCCGACGGCACGGTGCGCGCGGGCAGTTCGCCGGGCCCCCACCGCTGCCGGGCCTGGACGCCCTGGGTCGGCCACCACTGCATCGACCAGCAGGAGGACCCGCACGACCGGCTGCTGGACGGCGTCCGCGGGTTCCAGCTGCACACCGCGCCGCTGATCAGGCCCGAACTCGCCCGGCTGGCACGGGAGGGGCAGACGCCCTCGCAGCTCTTCCTGACCTGCGCGGACTCGCGGATGGTGACCAGCATGATCACCAGCAGCGGTCCGGGCGACCTCTTCACCGTCCGAAACGTGGGCAACCTGGTGCCGGCCCCCTTCGAACCCGGCGCCGCCGACGACTCGGTGGCCGCCGCCGTGCAGTACGCGGTCGAGGTGCTGGAGGTTCGCTCGATCACGGTGTGCGGGCACTCCGGCTGCGGCGCGATGAAGGCCCTGCTGGACGGCGTGCACGAGCGCCCCGGGCCACCCACCCCGCTGGCCCGCTGGCTGCGCAACGGCCGCGGCTCGCTGGACCGGCTCCGGCGGGTGCCCGCCGAGTTCGCCGACCGGCCGGCGGTGGATCCGGTGGAGCAGCTCTGCATCACCAACGTGCTCCAGCAGTTGGACCAGCTGATGGCGAACCCGGCAGTGGAGCGCAGGGTCGAGGAGGGCACTCTGCGGCTGGTCGGGATGTACTTCGACTTCGCCACCGCCCAGGCCTACGTCCTGGACCGCGCCACCGGGACGTTCAGTCCGGTGGAGGCCCGACCTGACGGCGCATCGGCCGCCCCGGCGGTCGGCGCATCGGTCGGCGCATCGGTCGGCGCTGGGACCGGCGTATCGGCCGAACGGGTGAGAAAGGACGGCCGGGTTCCGGCCGGCGACGGCAAGGAGGACCCGCTCCTGGCCGCGTGAGAGCCGGGCCCGTGTCCCCGCCGGGCGGGCCGGGGCACGGGCCCACCTGCCACCGTACGGTCCTCCGCCTCCGCGCGGCGGACCGTACGCAACCGTACGACCATCGGTCAAAGGTCTACACCAATTCTCCGGCGCCTCTTGTCAAGTGGCCCGTTCGCCTGGTGAGCTTGTGCGCTGGGACACACGGGACGGTCGCCACGCACGCGACCACCCGAGATCATGACTCGATGAGGAGTGCGCGTTGAGCAACGAGAGCCTGGCCAACCTGCTGAGGGAGGAGCGTCGCTTCGCCCCGCCGGCAGAGCTCGCCGCAGCCGCCAACGTCACCGCGGCCGCGTACGCGCAGGCCTCCGAGGACCGCCTGGGCTTCTGGGCCGAGCAGGCCCGCCGACTCAGCTGGGCCGTCGAGCCGACCGAGACGCTCGACTGGTCCAACCCGCCCTTCGCCAAGTGGTTCGCCGACGGCAAGCTCAACGTGGCGTACAACTGCGTCGACCGCCACGTCGAGGCCGGCCTCGGCGACCGCGTCGCCATCCACTTCGAGGGCGAGCCCGGCGACAGCCGCTCGATCACCTACGCCCAGCTCAAGGACGAGGTCTCGCAGGCCGCCAACGCGCTGCTGGAGCTCGGAGTCCGCAAGGGCGACCGGGTGGCGGTCTACCTGCCGATGATCGCCGAGGCGGTCGTCGCGATCCTCGCCTGTGCCCGGATCGGCGCCACCCACTCGGTGGTCTTCGGCGGCTTCTCCGCCGACGCTGTCGCCTCCCGCATCCAGGACGCCCAGGCCAAGCTGGTCATCACCGCCGACGGCGGCTACCGCCGCGGCAAGGCCTCCGCGCTCAAGCCGGCCATCGACGAGGCGCTCACCAAGGTCGACGGCGTCGAGCACGTCCTGGTGATCCGCCGCACCGAGCAGGAGATCGCCTGGACCGAGGGCCGCGACGTCTGGTGGCACGAGATCACCGCGCGCCAGTCCACCCAGCACACCCCCGAGGCGCACGAGGCCGAGCACCCGCTGTTCATCCTCTACACCTCGGGCACCACCGGTAAGCCCAAGGGCATCCTGCACACCTCGGGGGGCTACCTCACCCAGGCCAGCTACACCCACCACGCCGTCTTCGACCTCAAGCCGGAGACCGACGTCTACTGGTGCACCGCCGACATCGGCTGGGTCACCGGCCACTCGTACATCGTCTACGGCCCGCTCTCCAACGGCGCCACCCAGGTCATCTACGAGGGCACCCCGGACACCCCGCACCAGGGCCGGTTCTGGGAGATCGTCCAGAAGTACGGCGTGACCATCCTCTACACCGCGCCGACCGCGATCCGCACCTTCATGAAGTGGGGCGACGACATCCCCGCGAAGTTCGACCTGTCCTCGCTGCGAGTGCTGGGCAGCGTGGGCGAGCCGATCAACCCGGAGGCATGGGTCTGGTACCGCGAGCACATCGGGGCCGGCAAGGCACCGATCGTGGACACCTGGTGGCAGACCGAGACCGGCGCCATCATGATCAGCCCGCTGCCGGGCGTCACCGAGACCAAGCCGGGCTCGGCCCAGCGC
The DNA here is from genome assembly GCF_003635085.1 of Streptomyces sp. 1114.5. Taxonomy (NCBI): domain Bacteria; kingdom Bacillati; phylum Actinomycetota; class Actinomycetes; order Kitasatosporales; family Streptomycetaceae; genus Streptomyces; species Streptomyces sp. 1114.5. Next base: position 1,562,473 of record NZ_RBXE01000001.1, on the reverse strand, counting down.
GCCCTGCCGGGCATCGCAGCCACCGTGGTCGACGACGAGGCCAACGAGGTCCCGAACGGCTCCGGCGGCTACCTGGTGCTCACCGAGCCGTGGCCGTCCATGCTCCGCACCATCTGGGGCGACGACCAGCGCTACATCGACACCTACTGGTCGCGCTTTGCGGGCCGCTACTTCGCCGGTGACGGCGCCAAGAAGGACGAGGACGGCGACATCTGGCTGCTCGGCCGGGTGGACGACGTCATGCTCGTCTCGGGCCACAACATCTCCACCACCGAGGTCGAGTCGGCCCTGGTCGGCCACCCGTCCGTGGCCGAGTCCGCGGTGGTCGGCGCCACCGACGCCACCACCGGGCAGGCCATCGTCGCCTTCGTGATCCTGCGCGGCGGCGCCACCGAGAGCCCCGAGCTGGTCGAGGAGCTGCGGGCGCACGTCGGCCGCACGCTCGGCCCGATCGCCAAGCCGAAGCAGATCAAGGTGGTCGGCGAGCTGCCGAAGACCCGCTCCGGCAAGATCATGCGCCGACTGCTGCGCGACATCGCCGAGGGCCGCGAGGTGGGGGACACCACCACCCTGGCCGACAGCTCCGTGATGAGCCAGATCCAGGCCCAGCTGCCGCCCACCGCCAGCAACGGCTGAGCAGGCTGAACCGGCGGCCGTGCCCCGGGCGGTGACCACCGTCCGGGGCACGGCCGTCGCGCTTTCCGGCACCGGCGGACGGGGCCGTGCGCGGCCCGCGAGGGCGGACCGGGCGCGCAGGGGCGAAGAGGGCGAAGAAGCGGGCGGCAGGCCGTTCGGGGGGCGGGCGGCTGCTCCTCCGGAGTGCAGAACCGGCCCGCAGGGCTTAAGTCCTTTAACAGGACGATCCGGATGCCATCTGAACGTCCCGGTAGACTGCAAAGGACGCATCAAGATCCTCCCGCAGGAATCCGGGCGTCACAGGGCGCGCCGGGAAGTCTGGTCGGCAACTGCACCACCCGTGCATCCGTTGCCGCTCTCAGCCCCCCGAGGAGGTCCCTCGTGACCGACCAGCCGCCCGTCCAGGAGCCGACGACCCGCCGCCGGCAGTTCCTCGGCCGGCTGTCACTGCCCGAGCGGACCTTCATCACCGACGCCCTGCGCACCGAGACGGTCGGCGGCGTCCTGCTGCTGGCCGCCGCCGTGATCGCGCTGATCTGGGCCAACGTCTGGCCGCACGCCTACCAGAGCATGCTCGACTACACCGTCGGCCCCTCCGCCCCGCTGCACCTCGACCTGTCCCTCGCCTCCTGGGCCAAGGACGGGCTGCTGACGATCTTCTTCTTCGTCGCCGGGATCGAGCTCAAGCGCGAGTTCGTGGCCGGCGAGCTGCGCACACCGAGCGCCGCTCTGCTGCCCGTCGTCGCCGCCGTCTGCGGCGTCGCGCTGCCCGCGATCCTGTTCGCCCTGGTGAACTCCGGCAGCGGCGGGCACCCCGGCGGCTGGGCGATCCCGACCGCCACCGACATCGCCTTCGCACTCGGCGTGCTCGCCGTGGTCGGCAGCCACCTGCCCTCCGCGCTGCGCGCCTTCCTGCTGACCCTGGCCGTCGTCGACGACCTGATCGCGATCCTGATCATCGCGGTCTTCTACAGCTCCGGCATCAAGTTCTGGGCGCTCGGGCTGGCCTTCGCCGGGCTGGTGCTGTTCTGGTTCCTGCACCGGCGCGGGGTGCACGGCTGGTACCTGTTCGTGCCGCTGGCCGTGGTGACCTGGGCACTGATGCACGAGAGCGGCATCCACGCCACGGTGGCCGGCGTCGCTATGGGCCTGATGCTGCGCTGCCACCGGGAGGGCGACGAGCAGCACTCCCCCGGCGAGCACATCGAGCACCTGGCCCGTCCGCTCTCGGCCGGACTGGCCGTCCCGGTCTTCGCGCTGTTCTCGGCCGGGGTGGCCGTCTCCGGCCCCGCGCTGCGCGAGGTGTTCACCCAGGCCACCCCGATCGGCATCGTGGTCGGCCTGCTCGTCGGCAAGTCCGTGGGCATATTCGGCGGTACCTGGCTGACCGCCCGGTTCACCAGGGCCGAGCTGAACCCTCGGCTCAAGTGGGCCGACCTGGTGGCCGTCTCGGTGCTCGCGGGCATCGGCTTCACCGTCTCGCTGCTGATCAGCGAGCTGGCCTTCCCGGACGACCCGGCACTCGCCGAACGCGCCAAGACCGCCGTCCTGGTCGGCTCACTGCTCTGCGCGACGATCGCCACCGTGCTGCTGAAGCTGCGCAACCGGCACTACCGCGCGCTGTGCGAGGAGGAGGACCGGGACCTGGACGGGGACGGGATCCCCGACGTCTACCAGCAGGACGACCCGGCCTGGCGGGCCCGGGTCTCCGGCGCCGCGCGACCGCTGCCCGACGGGGCCGCCGGGGAGGTCGGGGACGCCGGGAGCCCCGGCGGCCGCGGCCGTACCGGGCCGGGACGCTGACGGCCCCTCCGGCCGGACCCGCGCCAAGAGCCGGCTTCGTGCCCGGAGACGGCCGCGCGCCAGGACCCCGAGGAGGGCTCCCCGGCCCCGGGCGACCCCCGACCCCCTTCCGGGAGCCTCCGGAGGCCGTCCGTGGCCGGGACACGTCCCTCCGGCGGGGCCCCGGAGTGGTGTCCGACTGACCGGTAGGGGCATGATTCTGAGCTGTCGACAATCCACTGACGCCTCCGGACCCCCCACCGGCCCCGGAACCGCACACCGCGGCGGCGTCACGCCGCACAGCCGCAGAGGAGAACCGCTGATGCCCGCAGGAGCCGCAGACCCGTCCAGCAACGGCCGGGCGCCCTACGAGGGCGAGCGTTCGGTGGGGCAGCTGTTCGCGGCGGCCACCGCCGACCTGTCCGCGCTGGTCCACGACGAGATCGCGCTCGCCAAGGCCGAGATCCGGGCGGACGTCAAGCGCGGCGTGTCCGGCGGTGTCTCGCTGGCGGTCGCCGGTGTGGTGGCGCTCTTCTCCATCCCGATGCTGAGCGCCGCGGCGGCCTTCGGCATCCACGCGCTGGGCCTGTCGCTGGGCTGGTCCTTCCTGATCGTGGCCGGTGCCTACCTGGTGCTCGCGGTGCTGCTCGGGCTGCTGGCGTTCCGCTCGTTCAAGAAGATCGAGAAGCCCGTCCGCACCATCGAGGGCGCCCAGAAGACCGCCGACGTGCTGAAGAACGCCCGGCCCCGCCCGGCCACCAAGGAGGAGATCGACCGGGCCCTGGGCCGCATCCCGTAACCGGCCGGCGGCCCGGGCCGGGCGAGCGCCCGGACCCGCCGACAGTGAGTGCCGGGCACGTGTCCGGCGCACGGATGTGACACGCTCTCGGTATGCCGCTTGACCAGAAGCCCGTGCCCGCGCAGCCGTCCGCCGTTTCCGGCCCCGCCTCCGGCCCCGACGCCGAAGCGCCCGACGCGGCGGCCACGGGGGCCGCTGCGGCCGCGGAGCCGTGGAGCATCCGGCAGGCCGGCCCGTGGACGCACCGCGACCTGGCGGCCAACGGCGCCCGCTTCCACATCGCGGAGCTGGGCTCGGGTCCGCTGGTGCTGCTGGTGCACGGCTGGCCGGAGTACTGGTGGGCCTGGCGCCACCAGCTGACCGCGCTCGCCGAGGCCGGATACCGGGCGGTGGCACTGGACCTGCGGGGCATCGGCGGCAGCGACCGCACCCCGCGCGGCTACGACCCGGGCAACCTCGCGCTGGACATCACCGGGGTGATCCGCTCGCTCGGGGAGCGCCGGGCGCACCTGGTCGGGCACGCCTCGGGCGGCACCCTGGCCTGGGTGGCGGCGGTGATGCGCCCGTCCGTGATCCAGAGCCTGACGGTGGTCTCCGCCGCGCACCCGCGGGACCTGCGCCGGGCGCTGCTGACCGACCGGCACCAGTTCGCCGCCTTCGAGCACGTGCTGGGCTTCCAGCGCCCGTGGATACCGGAACGCCGTCTGGTGGCCGACGACGCCGAACTGGTCGGCCGCTACCTGACCTCCTGGACCGGCCCGAACGGCCTGGACGAGGCCGCGGTGCACGCGTACCGGCAGGCGATCCAGATCCCCAGCACGGCGCACTGCTCGATCGAGCCTTACCGCTGGCTGCTGCGGTCGCTGGCCCGGCCGGACGGCATCCAGTTCGCCCGGCGGATGAAGAAGCCGATCACCGCGCCGACCCTGCACGTCCAGGGCGCGGCGGACCCGGTGCTGCTGTCGCGCACCGCGCTCGGCGGCGGCGAGTACGTGGCGGCGCCGTACCGCTGGCGGCTGATGCCGGAGGTCGGGCACTTCCCGCACGAGGAGGCGCCGGAGGAGTTCACGGCCGAGCTGCTGGACTGGGTCGGCCTTCACAAGGAGTGACGCGGGGCGGGCCGGCGGCGGAACGGAACGACGGGTCCGCGGACCCAACTCCCTTGATGTTGCGTTCATATGACAAACGCATAGGCCAAGTTCGGGGAGACCGGGCGGTTACTCCCACCGGCCCAGGGGCATCCATACCGGTATGAGTTGGATGCCCGATCGCGGCGTCGCCCCGCGCGGCCGACGCCGGAACAGCCCGCAGCGCTCCGTCCACCGCCCCGACCGGGCGGACGACCTCGGCTTCGACGGCCTCGACCCCCGGCAGCGCGCGGAACGGCGACAGCTCGGCATCCCGCACATCCTCGGCCGGCGCGCCCGCTGGGTGGGCGCACGACTGCGGCGCGAGACCTGAGGCCCCGCGCCGCGGTCGTCGGACGGTGAAGGTCGGACGGTGAAGGTCAGTTGGTGATCGGCGACAGTGCGGTGAACCAGAGCAGCACGAAGGTCGCCACCGACATGATCGGCACCAGCACCTTGGTCTCCACGCTGTTGCCGCTGCGCTTGATCAGCACGATCTCGTAGCGCTCCTTGTGCGGCCAGAGCAGCGGCGCGCCCTTCTTCGTCAGGCAGTCGCCCAGCAGGTGCGCCAGCGTGCCCAGCCCCACCGCGTACGGCAGCCAGCCCGGCGCGTTGGGCATCCAGGTGTTCATCCCGAAGGTGCCGAGCGCGGCCAGGCCCATGACGGTGATCCACGCCTCCGGTCCGTTGCTCGGCGGGCAGAGCCGCAGCGCGCGGATGGCGAGTGCCAGCAGGACGAAGGTCAGCGCCAGCGTGAAGTTGCGGCCCAGGAAGGTGACGCCCGCCCAGGTGCCGCCGCCCATCAGGGCGACGAACAGCAGCGAGTGGGTGGCGTGCCGGTGGCCTCCGGAGGCCCAGGCCACGAAGCGGCAGAGCAGCTTGGAGACCGGGCCCAGGAAGTTGGCGATCGAGCCGTCGTGGTGGTCGAGGTCCGGCAGCAGCGCCGCGCCCGCGCACAGCACCGTGCCCATCAGGATGTCCGCCGGCTGCAGCGTGGTGTGCAGCAGCAGCGGGGGCAGGAAGGGGGCCGACGCCGCGTACAGCATCGCCCCGCTCACCGCGTGCGAATGACCCATCATCGGACTGCCACGACCTCCCCGTGAAGCCCACTCCGGGACGGCGCCCGGTTGAGCCGAACGGGTGAGCGCGGCCGAGGCTACCAGGGCCGGCTGACGGCACGACGGATATCGGACAGAGCGTTTCCGGCCGAGGTGTCGGCGGGCGGAGGCGGGGCGGTCCCGGCCGAGGTGTCGGCGAGCGGGGACGGGGCGGTTCCGGTCAGAGCGCGCAACCCTGGGTGTCCACCCGGGCGGTCGCGGCGCCGCCCTGCTGGACGTCCTCGCGCACCTCGGCCGCGGTCAGCACGTACCCGGTGTCGGCGCTGTCCAGCGACTTGGCGAACACCACGCCGTACACCTGGCCGTCCGGGGTGAGCAGCGGGCCGCCGCTGTTGCCCTGGCGGACCACCGAGCGCACCGAGTAGACGTCGCGCATCACCTGGCCGCGATGGTAGATGTCCGGGCCGTTGGCCTGGATCCGACCGCGGATGCGGGCCGGCTGGACGTTGAAGGCGCCGTTCTCCGGGAAGCCGGCCACGATCGCGCTGTCGTTGGTCTTCGCCTCGCCCGCGAAGGTCAGCGCGGGCGCGTTCAGCTTGGGCACGTCCAGGACGGCGATGTCGCGCTGCCAGTCGTAGCGGACCACCGTGGCGTCGTACAGCTGGCCGACGCCGCCGATCTGCACGGTCGGCTCGTTGACCCCGCCGACCACGTGGGCGTTGGTCATCACCCGGTGCGGGGCGAAGACGAAGCCGCTGCCCTCCAGGGTCTTGCCGCAGGAGGTCGCCGTGCCGACCACCTTGACCAGGCTCTGCCGGGCCCGCGCCACCGCCGGGCTGGCGGCCAGCGCCGGGTCCGGGGTGTCGACCTGGGTGATCGGCTCGTGCTCGAAGGGGTTGAAGACCTGCGGGAAGCCGTTGCGGGCGAGCACCTTGGAGAAGTCCGAGAACCAGTTCGGGGCGTCGGAGGGCAGCGCGTTCTGCACCCCGCCCAGGATCGCCGAGGAACGGACCTGCTTGGAGACCGTCGGCAGCGAGGCCCCGGCCAGCGCCGAGCCGATCAGCCAGGCCACCAGCAGCATCGAGACCACGTTCACCACCGCGCCGCCCGAGGCGTCCAGTACCCGGGCCGGGCGACGGTCGATGTGGCCGCGCAGCTTCCAGCCGAAGTGCGCGGTGATCGCCTGGCCGACCGCGGCCAGGACGATCACCACCACCACGGCCACCACCGAGGCCGTCGTACCGGGGCTGAGGTGGTCGAGCAGCAGCGGCAGCAGCTCGACGGCCAGCAGCCCGCCGCCGAGGAAGCCGACCAGCGACAGGACCCCGACCACGAAGCCCTGCCGGTAGCCCGACACGGCGAATCCCACGGCGGCGAGGATCAGCAGGACATCCAGGACGTTCACTCCGACACCCTCCCACGGCCCGCTAGCCGGATGCGCCGACGGCCGTTCACACGGTGCCGGCGTCGCCGCCCGGCAGCACCCGGGAGTGTTCGAGGTCGCCCTGGACGAGGGCGAGCGCCTCGTCCGAGAGGTCGACGATCCGGGACGGATCCCAGGGCACCTCCAGGCCGCTGTGGTGCAGCACCCGGTCGATCACCCCGGCGGTGAAACCCCAGACCAGCCGTCCGGCGACCGCGAAGGCCGGGCCGACGTGGCCGGACGGATGGCGCAGCCGCACCCGGTTCGCCGGGTCGGCCAGATCGGCGATCGGCACCCGGAACACCGCGCCGGTCTCGCCCGCGTCCACCGGGCGCACCGGCGACTCCTCGCGCCACCAGCCGAGCACCGGGGTCACCACGAAGCGGCTGACCGGGATGTACAGCCGGGGCAGCGCCGCGAACACCTGCACCCCGGCCGGGTCCAGGCCGGTCTCCTCCCAGGCCTCGCGCAGCGCCGCCGCGATCGGGCCCGGGCCGTCCGGGTCGCCGTCCTCCGGATCCAGCGCGCCGCCCGGGAAGGACGGCTGGCCGGCGTGCGAACGCAGCGAACGGGCCCGCTCGATCAGCAGCAGGTCCGGGCCCTCCGGGCCCTCGCCGAACAGCATCAGCACCGCCGCCGCGCGGCCGCCGTCGGGCGGCGGCAGGAAGCGGCTCAGCTGCTCCGGCAGCACCCGCTCGGCCGCCACCCGGACCGGCTCCAGCCAGGTCGGCAGGTCGTCCCGCTCGATGACCCGCTCGCTCATGCGCCCACCGCCAGGTCCGCGACCTGCCCGTGGTGGGCGGCGGCGTCGGCACGGGCGGCCGCCTCGCCGGGGAAGTCGGCCGGCGGCTTCAGCCGCTGGCCGGGCTGTCCGCCCATTTCGTACTTGAGCAGCTTGCGGGCCTGCTCCGGGTCGGTCACGCCCTCGCCGTAGGCGGGGCAGAGCGGCGCGATCGGGCAGGCGCCGCAGGCGGGCTTCTGGGAGTGGCAGATCCGGCGGCCGTGGAAGACCACGCGGTGCGAGAGCATCGTCCACTCCGACTTCGGGAAGATCTCGGCGACGGCCGCCTCGACCTTCACCGGGTCCTCCTCGGCCGTCCAGCCGAACCGCCGGGCCAGTCGCCCGAAGTGGGTGTCGACCGTGATGCCGGGGACGCCGAAGGCGTTGCCCAGGACGACGTTGGCGGTCTTGCGGCCGACGCCGGGCAGGGTCACCAGGTCGGCCAGACGGCCCGGGACCTCGCCGCCGAACTCGTCGCGCAGCGCGACCGAGAGGCCGATCAGCGCCTTCGCCTTGTTCCGGAAGAAGCCGGTCGGGCGGATGATCTCCTCCAGCTCCTCCGGGTTCGCCGCCGCCATGTCCTCCGGCGTCGGGTACGCGGCGAACAGCGCCGGGGTGGTCTGGTTCACCCGCAGGTCGGTGGTCTGCGCCGACAGCACGGTGGCCACCAGCAGTTGGAAGGGGTTCTCGAAGTCCAGCTCCGGGTGCGCGTACGGGTACAGCTCCGCCAACTCGCGGTTGATCCTCCGGGCCCGACGCACCATCGCCAGGTGCGACTCGGGCTTCCTCGGCCGCACGGCGGGCCTGCTCGCCGGCTTCTCCGCTGCCGCCTTCTTCGCCGCCGGCTTCTCCGCTGCCGCCTTCTTCGCCGCCGCCTTCGTCACCGCCGGCTCGGCCTTCGGCGCCGCCGCTTTCCGGACCTTGCTCTCTGCCATGCACGAAGGCTACGCCGACGGGCGGGCGGCTCGGGAGTGATCACGTACGGAAAGTGGTTCTGGCCAGGGCGTGTTGTCCCATGGCGGGGCGGCGAAGCAGTCGACCGACGCCCTCGGCCGGGGCGACCGACCTCAAGGTCACTAGTCTTCCGACGAGCCGACGAACCGACGAACGAATGGCGAGGACGCATGGACACGGAATTCAAGGACATTCCCACCACCACCCTGGCCGATGTCCTGGGCCGCGACCGGGTCATGGACATCGGCATGCGCCCGCTCTGGGCCGGGATGCCCCGGGTGGCCGGACCGGCCTTCACCGTGCAGTGCCCGCCCGGCGACAACCTGATGCTGCACGCGGCGATCCACCGGGCCGAGCCCGGATCGGTGATCGTGGTCGAGTCCGGCGACCTCGACTACGCGCTGGCCGGCGGCAACGTGTGTGCCGTGGCGCAGCGCCGGGGCGTGGCGGCCTTCGTGGCCGACGGCCTGATCCGCGACCTCGGCGAGGTGCGGGAGCTGGGCTTCCCGGTCGTCGCCCGCGGGGTGATCCCGATCCCCGGGGCGAAGGACGCGCTGGGCACGCACGGCGCCGAGGTGCGCTGCGGCGGTGTGCGGGTCGCGCCCGGCGACGTCGTGGTGGCCGACGAGGAGGGCGTGGTGGTGGTGCCCGCCGCCGACCGGGAGCGGGTCCTGGCGGCGGCCCGGGCGAAGCTGGCCAAGGAGGCCGGCGAGACCCTGGACGACTGGGAGGCCGCGCACCGCGCCCGGATCGACCGGGCCCTCGCCGAGCTGGGCTTCCAGGACTGACCGGCGCGCCGCTGCGCCCCGGGACCGGCCCCGGCCCCACCTCCGACCGGCCCTCGGCCGGCGTCGCGGCCGCGTGGATCAGCCCCGGTACAGCCCGTTCAGCTCCCCGAAGCCGAGCGCCCCGTCGAGCTCCGTCAGCGTCCCGGCGCCCAGGAGTTCGGCGGCGGCGCGGCGGGCGGCGGTGTACGCGAGCTGGGCGAGGCCGGTGCCGAGGCTGATCCGCCGCACCCCCGTGGCGGCGAGCTCGGCCACGGTCGGCCCACCCGGGACGGCCATCGCGTTCACCGGCAGCGCCGAGCGCTTGCACAGCTCGGTGAGGGCGTCGAGGTCCAGCAGCCCGGGGACGAACAGGCCGTCGGCGCCCGCCTCGGCATAGGCCTCGGCCCGCTCCAGCACGTCGTCGAGCCCGCCCAGCCCGAACAGGAAGACGTCGGTGCGGGCGTTGACCACCAGCTCCGCCAGTCCGGCCCCGGCCGCCGCCGTACGGGCCGCGCGCAGCCGCTCGGCCTGCTCGGCGACCGGGAAGAGCGGGCCGCCGACGGCCGTCGAGTCCTCCAGGTTGACGCCGGCCGCGCCCACCCCGACCAGGGCCGTCACGGTCGCAGCCACGTCGGCGGGCAGCGGCCCGTACCCGCCCTCGGCGTCGACGGTGACCGGCAGGTCCACCGCCGCGACGATCCGCCGGGCCGCCTCGACCGCCGCCGCCCGGTCGAGCCGCTGGCCGTCGCCGTGCCCGAGCGACCAGGAGACGCCGCCGCTGGTGGTGGCGACTGCCTGCGCGCCGGCCGAGGCGATCACCGCGGCGCTGCCCGCGTCCCAGGCGTTGGGCAGCAGGAGCACACCGTCCGCGATCAGCTCGCGCAGCCGCAGCGCCCGCGCGCGGGACTCGGTGGTGGTGGGCATGGAGGCACCGGCTTTCGTACGGGATCGGTGGGGACGCAGGCATCCTGCGCCCGGCGCCGCCGCCCCTGCCAGTGATTAAGCTGGGGCTGAATCTTCCGCGGAGGGGGCCCGGATGCGTACCGAACTGCACTTCTCTGCCCAGGACTTGGCGCTGACCCGGTTCGCCGTCTCGCCGATGCAGGAGGTGGTGACCAGCCTGCGCGCCCTCGCCCACTCCCCCGTGCCGGCACTGCACCGCCGCTGGGCCGGGCGGGTCCGCGAGCGGTCGGCCGCCGCCGGGCCGGCGCTGGAACGGCTGGCCGCGCTGGTGCCGCCCACCGGCCACCTGCCGGACTTCCTCAACCCCGCCCCGACCGGCTTCTCCCCCACCCTCGCCGAGGAGCTGACCGCGATCACCGCCACCGGCGCCGGGCAGGTCCGGGTCGACCTCGACATCCTCGCCGCCGAGGCCGGCGGCCGGCTGCCGGCCCTCCTGGCGCCGCTGTACCGCGATCCGGCGGCGCAGCTGCCCCGGCTGGCCGCGGACATCGAGGCGTACTGGGAGCTGGCGCTCGCCCCGTACTGGGCCCGGATCCGCGCGCTGCTCGCGGCGGACGTCTTCCACCGCTCCCGGCAGGCCGCCGAGCACGGCACCGCGCGGATGCTGGGCGAGCTGCACGAGACGGTCCGCTGGGACGGCAGCGCGCTGCGGCTGGAGCAGCGGCACTGCGGGGTGACCCGGCTGAGCGCCGGGGCCGGGCTGCTGCTCCTGCCCTCGGCCTTCGCCTGGCCGCGGGTGCTCACCCGGGTCCTGCCGCCGGACCCGCCGCAGCTGATCTATCCGGCCCGCGGCACGGCCACCCTGTGGGAACGCCCGGCGGACACCACGGACCGGGCGGACGCACTGGCCGGCGTCCTCGGCCGCTCCCGCGCCCGGCTGCTGGCCGAACTGGACTCCCCGGGCTCGACCACCGAGCTGGCCCGCCGCACCGGGCTCTCCCCGGCCGGGGTCTCCCAGCACCTCACCGCCCTGCGCGCGGCGGGCCTGACCAGCGCCCACCGCGCCGGCCACGCCGTCCTCCACGCCCGTACGGCGGTGGGCGATTCCCTGTTCGGCCAGGGCGGACGGGCGTTCGAGTAGGACGCTCCCGGGCACCTCCGCGAGGCGTCCCGGACGATGACCTTCCGGTACGAATGGCCCCGCACGGCACACCTCGGCACACCCCCTCCTCATATGATCGGAGCGACATGCGCCATGCTTGGTGACGCAGAACACTGAACGGAACTTGCGCCGGACGGCCCACCAGCCGGACGGCCGAGAAGGAGGAAGCACGTGGACGACGTTCTGCGGCGCGCCGCACTCTTCGCGGCACTCGACGACGAACAGGCCGGCGAGCTGCGCGCTTCCATGACCGAGGTCACCCTCGCCCGTGGGGAGTCACTGTTCCACGAGGGCGACCCGGGCGACCGGCTCTACGTCGTCGCGGAGGGCAAGGTCAAGCTGCACCGCGCCTCGCCTGACGGCCGCGAGAACATGCTGGCCGTCCTCGGCCCCAGCGAGATGATCGGCGAGCTGTCGCTGTTCGACCCCGGCCCGCGCACCGCCACGGCCAGCGCGCTGACCGAGGTCAAGCTGCTCGGCCTGGGCCACGGCGACCTGCAGCCCTGGCTGCACGCCCGCCCCGAGGTCTCCATCGCGCTGCTGCGGGCCATCGCCCGGCGGCTGCGCCGGACCAACGACGTGATGTCCGACCTGGTCTTCTCCGACGTGCCCGGCCGTGTCGCCAAGGCCCTGCTGGACCTCTCCCGGCGCTTCGGCGTGCAGTCCGACGAGGGCATCCACGTCGCCCACGACCTCACCCAGGAGGAGCTGGCCCAGCTGGTCGGCGCCTCCCGCGAGACGGTCAACAAGGCGCTCGCCGACTTCGCCGGCCGCGGCTGGCTGAAGCTGGAGGCGCGCGCGGTGGTCCTGCTGGACGTCGAGCGGCTGTCGCGCCGCTCGCGCTGACGCTGCGAGCGCACCGAGCGCACCAAGCGCTCCGAGCACCGCGAAGGGCCCGTCCGGACGGACGGGCCCTTCGGCGTTCGCGAGTCGTTCGCGGGTGGTGCGCAGGGCGGGCGCGGGCGGGCCGCCGGGCCCCGGCAGGCGCGGGGGTCAGTCGAGGCCCGGGATCAGCCCGTGCTCCTCCAGGTAGTCCAGCTGGGCCCGCACGGACAGCTCGGCGGCCGGCCAGAGCGCCCGGTCCACGTCGGCGTAGACCCGCGCGACCACCTCGGGGGCCGTCCGGCAGCCCGTCTCGACCGCGGTCTCCACCTGGGCGAGCCGGTTGGCCCGGTGGGCCAGGTAGTAGTCGACGGCGCCGAGCGCGTCCGCCAGCACCGGGCCGTGGCCGGGCAGCACGGTCCGTACGCCGTGCTGGGCGGCCATCGTGTGCAGCCGGCGCAGCGAGTCCAGGTAGTCGCCCAGCCGGCCGTCGGGGTGCGCGACCATCGTCGTGCCGCGGCCGAGCACGGTGTCGCCGGTGAGGATCGCGCCGTCCTCCGGCAGGTGGAAGGTCAGCGAGTCCGAGGTGTGGCCAGGGGTGGCCACCACCCGCAGGTCCAGGCCGCCGACGTCCAGCCGCTGGCCGCCAACCAGGCCCTCGGAGCCCAGTCGGTGCGCCGGGTCCAGGGCCCGCACCTCGGTGCGGGTCAGCTCGGCGAACCGGGCCGCGCCCTCGGAGTGGTCGGCGTGGCCGTGGGTGAGCAGGGTCAGCGCGATCCGCTTGCCCCGCTCCTCCGCGAAGTCGATCACCCGGCGCAGGTGGCCCTCGTGCAGCGGGCCCGGATCGATCACCACGGCGAGGTCCGAGCCGGGCTCGGAGAGCAGCCAGGTGTTGGTGCCGTCCAGCGTCATGGGCGACGGATTCGGCGCCAGCACGCACAGCGCCCGAGGAGTGGCCTCGCCGCCGACGACGACGGCGGGGTCACCCGGCAGAAGGCCGCTCATGCGCCCACCTCGCTGCGCTCGGCAGCCGCTTCGCGCAACGCGCACCTCACGATGATTCGCTCGCTCCGCTCGCTCATGCGCCCACCTCGCTGCGCTCGGCAGCCGCTTCGCGCAACGCGCACCTCACGATGATTCGCTCGCTCATGTGCAGACCTCGGTGGTTCGCTCGATCACCGGCTGCTCTCTCCATCTCGGTGCAGGGCCCGCAGCGGCAGCGCCCGGACGAGGGCGCGCTGTGCCACCTCGACGAACGGGACCGGGCTGTCGCAGGCCGGGGTACGGGGGATCAGGCGTCGGGCGGGCATCTCGGGTGCCGTCCGGCGAGCCACGTCGTTGTGGGTCATCGGGCGTCGGTCCTTTCTCTGCGCGATGTGCGGTGATCCGCGGTGATCTACGGCGATCTGCGGTTCTGCGGTGGTGCGGGCGGATGGTTCAGGAGTCCTCGGGGAACTCCCCGTCGATGGTCAGCTCGTCGTACCCGGGCCAGCGGACCGTCATGCGGTCCCCCCGGACCTCGGCCCGGCCCAGGACCGGCGTCAGTGGGCGGTCGGCGGCCGCGGCCAGCGCCTCGGCGGCGGTCCGGACCTGCGACAGCTCGCGCAGCACCGTGACGGTCGGCGGCAGCATGCCGAACCGGCCCTCCTGGTACCCGCGGACCGCCTCGGCCGGGCTCAGCCAGGCGACCCGGTCGGCCTCGCCGACCTCCAGGGCGGCGCGCTGGCCGGAGGGCAGGGCGGCCACGAAGAACCAGGTGTCGTACCGGCGCTCCTCGAACTCCGGGGTCACCCAGCGGGCCCAGCCGCCCAGCAGGTCGCTGCGCAGCACCAGGCCGTGGTCGCGCAGGAACTCGGCGAAGGACAACTCGTGCGCCTCCAGCGCGGCCCGCTCGGCGGACCAGTCGCGGGGCGCGGCGACGCTGTCCGCGTCCGGGCCGGCGAGCAGCACGCCGGCCTCCTCGAAGGTCTCGCGGACGGCCGCGCAGACCACCGCCCGGGCCGTCCGGGCGTCCACCCCGAGCCGGCGCGCCCACTCCTCGGGCGACGGCCCGGCCCAGCCCGGCTCGACCTCGGCGTCCCGCGGGTCCACGCCGCCGCCCGGGTAGGCGTACATGCCGGCCGCGAAGGCCATCGAGGTGCGTCGGCGCAGCAGGTAGGCCTCCGGCCCGGCGGCGGCGTCGCGCAGCAGCACGACGGTCGCGGCGGGCCTGGGCACCGGCGGGGTCAGCACGCCGGAGTCGACCGCCCGGATCCGGGCGGGCCAACCGGGCGGCATCGGGAGCGTCGTGGCTCGATGGTCCATGCCCGGATGCTAAGCGCACGGAGGCGGGGTTGGACAGGCCCAACCCCGCCTCGACGATCACACTCAGCCGGTCGTGACCCGCACCTGCAGCTCGACCTCGACCGGGGCGTCCAGCGGCAGCACCGCGACGCCGACGGCGCTGCGGGCGTGCACGCCCGCGACACCCAGCACCTTGCCCAGCAGCTCGCTGGCGCCGTTGACGACGGCCGGCTGACCGGTGAAGTCGGGGGCGGAGGCGACGAAGCCGACGACCTTGACGACCCGCTCGATCCGGTCCAGGTCTCCGATCACCGACTTCACGGCGGCCAGGGCGTTCAGCGCGCAGATCTGCGCGAGCTCCTTGGCCTCCTCCGGGGACACCTCGGCGCCGACCTTGCCGGTGCTGACCAGCTTGCCCTCGACCACCGGGAGCTGACCGGAGGTGAACACGAACTCACCGGACCGCACGGCCGGCACGTACGCGGCGACCGGGGCGGCCACCTCGGGCAGGGTCAGGCCCAGCTCGGCGAGCTTCGCCTCCACGGCGCTCATGCGTTCTTCTCCCGCTTGAAGTAGGCCACCAGCTGCTCCGGGTTCGGGCCGGGCACGACCTGGACGAGCTCCCAGCCGTCCTCGCCGAAGTTGTCCAGGATCTGCTTGGTGGCGTGCACCAGCAGGGGCGCCGTCATGTATTCCCACTTGGTCATGGCCAGACTCTAGACGAGCCGCCGAGGCGATCGGCTCCCCCGGGCGGGCGGCGTGTGAGGTGGGGCACAAAGAGGGCATGATCAGGCCTGGCAACCCAGGTGCTCCGGGCATCCGGTGCGGTCCCTGGTTACCCTCGCGAGAGGGCACCCTGGTGAGGGGCACCCTCGGCAGGAGGGGACGCCCGTAGGACGGAGACGGACGGAGACGGAGCGTGGCACGCACCCCCGGCCAGGCGGACCGGCGCGACCCCGACTGGGAGGGCGTCCGGCTGCACGTGGTCAGCGGCAAGGGCGGCACCGGGAAGACCACGCTGGCCGCGGCGCTGGCCCTGGCGCTCGCCGCGGACGGCGGGCGGGTGCTGCTGATCGAGGTCGAGGGGCGGCAGGGCATCGCCGAGCTCTTCGGGATCGCCGCCCTCCCGTACGAGGAACGCCGGATCGCCTCGGCCTCCCGCGCCCAGCTGGGGCTCCCCGCCGGGGAGGCCGGCGCCGGCGAGGTGTTCGCGCTGGCGATCGACACCGAGCAGGCGCTGCTGGAGTACCTGGAGATGTTCTACAAGCTCGGCCGGGCCGGCAAGGCGCTGCAGAAGGTCGGCTTCGTGGACTTCGCCACCACCGTCGCGCCCGGCGTCCGGGACGTCCTGCTCACCGGCAAGGCCTGCGAGGCGACCCGGCGCAAGGACCCGGACGGCCGGCGGCGCTACGACGCGGTGGTGATGGACGCACCGCCGACCGGACGACTGACCCGGTTCCTGAACGTCAACGCCGAGGTCGCCGGGCTGGCCAGGATCGGCCCGATACACACCCAGGCGCAGGCCGTGATGCGGGTGCTGAAGTCCCCGGAGACCGCGGTGCACCTGGTCACCCTGCTGGAGGAGATGCCGGTGCAGGAGACGGTCGACGGCATCGGGGAGCTGCGCGAGGCCAGGCTCCCGGTGGGCGGGGTGATCGTCAACATGGTCCGGCCCCCGCTGCTGGACGCGGCGGCGGTGGCCGCGGTGGACGGCGACCACCGCGAGGACGTCGCCCTGGCGCTCGGGGAGGCCGGGCTCGGCGGCCGCTCGCGCAAGCCGGAGACGGTCCGGGCGGCGGTGGAGCCGCTGCTCGACCCGCTGCTGGAGCAGGCCAGGGAACACGCCGAGCGGGTCGAGCTGGAGCGCGCGCAGCGCACCGACCTGCAGCAGCTGCGCATCCCGACGTACGAACTTCCGCTGCTGGGTGAGGGCGTGGACCTCGGCGCGCTGTACCGGCTGGCGGGCGAACTGAAGCGGCAGGGGGCGGCATGAGCACCGGCGGCACGGGCACCGGCGGGGTGCGGAGCACCGGGAAGCGGCTCGCGGTGGACGAGCTGATCGACGACCCGAAGACCAGGATCGTCGTCTGCTGCGGCTCGGGCGGCGTCGGCAAGACGACCACCGCCGCGGCGATCGGCCTGCGGGCCGCCGAACGCGGCCGCAAGGTCGTCGTGCTGACCATCGATCCGGCCCGCCGGCTCGCCCAGTCGATGGGCCTGACCGAGCTGGACAACACCCCCCGGGTGGTCAAGGGGGTGACCGGCGAGGGGGAGCTCCAGGCCATGATGCTGGACATGAAGCGGACCTTCGACGAGGTCGTGCTGGCCCACGCCGAGCCCGAACGGGCCAGGGCGATCATGGAGAACCCCTTCTACCAGTCCCTGTCGGCCGGCTTCGCGGGCACGCAGGAGTACATGGCGATGGAGAAGCTGGGGCAGCTGCGCGCCGCCGAGGAGTGGGACCTGATCGTCGTGGACACCCCGCCGTCCCGCTCGGCACTGGACTTCCTGGACGCCCCCAACCGGCTCGGGTCCTTCCTGGACGGCCGGGTGATCCGGATCCTGACCGCCCCGGCCAAGGTCGGCGGGCGCAGCGCGATGCGGTTCCTGAACGCCGGGATGGGCCTGCTCACCGGCACCCTGGGCAAGATCTTCGGCGCCCAGCTGCTCACCGACGTGCAGACCTTCGTCAGCGCGATGGACTCGATGTTCGGCGGCTTCCGCGAGCGCGCCGACCGCACGTACCAGCTGCTCAAGGCGCCGGGCACGGCGTTCCTGGTGGTGGCCGCGCCGGAGCGGGACGCGCTGCGCGAGGCGGCGTACTTCGTCGACCGACTGGCCGCGGACCGGATGCCGCTGGCCGGGCTGGTGCTCAACCGGGTGCACGGCACGGGCGCCCCGCAGCTCACCGCGGAGCGGGCGCTGGCGGCGGCCGAGGCCCTGGAGGAGAACGGCTCGGAGCACTCCTCGCCGGAGGCGGAGCTGCTCGCGGCCGGGCTGCTGAGGCTGCACGCCGAGCGGATGCAGATCATGGGGCGGGAGCGCCGCACCCGCGACCGCTTCGTCTCGGTCTACCCGGACGTGCCGATCGTGGAGGTCCCGGCGCTGCCGGGCGACGTGCACGACCTGGAGGGGCTGCGGGCCATCGGGGACCGGCTCAGCGGGGCGTCGTAGCGCGGTGCTGCACCGGGCGGCGCCGCTCCTGGCCGACCAGGGCTCGGCCTGCGGCGCTGCGGCCGGGGCTCGGCGCGGTGGCGGTGCCGGGCCGGGCTCAGCCCGCCTGGGCGTAGTCCGTCAGTATCACGCCGGTCGCGAGGGACTCCTCGTACTCGGTGCGGGCCGTCTCCAGCAGCCTCCGCCACGACATGACCGTCGGGCGGCGGCGCAGCAGCGCCCGGCGCTCGCGCTCCGTCATCCCGCCCCAGACCCCGAACTCCACCCGGTTGTCCAGGGCGTCCGCGAGGCACTCCGTCCGCACGGGGCAGCCGCTGCAGACCGCCTTCGCGCGGTTCTGTGCCGCCCCCTGGACGAACAGTTCGTCCGGATCACTCGTGCGGCAGGCGGCCTGCGCACTCCAGTCGTCAACCCAGCCCATCCCGGCGCCGTCCTCTCCCGTATTCGAGGCTCCCCCACGGCGGCAACGGCATATTCACCGTTGCCAGTTGAGGACGTTACGGAAGAACGACAGCTTGCAACAGCCCCTTCAGGCTCAATCTCGAATGACCCAATCGGACTATGGGTATCGGTCAGCTCACTCGTTGGAGTGATCGCAGGTCGCACGACTTGCCGACTGTGGCGGCCGTACTCTCGCCACAGGTGTCATCACTCAGCGCAACGGTTCACACGGGTACAGCAGGCCACAGCTGCCTCAAAACCCGGCCATCCCTGGGCAATTCGGGCAAGTCTCTCCACCCACAAGAGTGAATGATGTTGACGCAGCGAAGCTGTCGCAAGCTTGTGACAAGCCTAGGCGAACACCTGCCCCGATGTGCGGGATTCCGGGACGTAGGGTTCTCCTCATGGCACCGAAGCGCCCCCAGGCACCCCAGCCCCCAGGCAACACCGGAGCTCCGCGCGGCAGGACCGGCGGATCACCGTTGGACCACGTCGGCAACGGCGTGAAGTTCCTGGGCGTCAGCGTGCTCTCCGGAGTCCTGCTGGCCGGCCTCGCCCTGCCCGCCGTGGGCGCCATCGGGCTGACCGCCAAGGACACGGCGGAGAGCTTCGACAACATCCCCGACGACTTCAAGACGCCGCCGCTCACCCAGGCCACCCAGATCTTCGACGCCAAGGGCGGCCTGATCGCCAAGGTCTACGAGCGCGACCGCACCGTTCTCACCGCCGACCAGATGTCGCCGTTCATGCGGCAGGCCCAGGTGGACATCGAGGACGCCCGCTTCTACGAGCACGGCGCCGTCGACCTCAAGGGCATCCTCCGCGCGGTCAGCAAGAACGCCGAGAGCGGCACCACCTCGCAGGGCGCCTCGACGCTGACCCAGCAGTACGTGAAGAACGTCAACGTGGAGAAGGCCGGCGACGACCAGGCGGCCGTCCTGGAGGCCCAGCGCAAGACCCTGGGCCGCAAGATCCAGGAGCTCAAGGTCGCCATCAAGCTGGAGGAGGACCTGAGCAAGGACCAGATCCTCACCAACTACCTCAACATCACCTTCTACGGCCACCAGGCCTACGGGGTCGAGGCCGCCTCCCAGCGCTACTTCAGCAAGAGCAACAAGGACCTGACCATCGCCGAGTCCGCCACCCTGGCCGGCCTGGTGCAGAACCCGTCGCAGTACGACCCGGTGCGCTACCCCGAGAACACGGTCAAGCGCCGCAACGTCGTGATCGACAAGATGCTCGAAAACAAGCACATCACCGCCGACCAGGCCAAGGAGGCCAAGGCCGCCCCGCTGGGCCTGAAGTACAAGGACCCGCAGAACGGCTGCATCACCGCCCAGGCCGGCATGGGCTTCTTCTGCGACTACGTCCGCCACGTGATCAAGCAGGACCCGGCCTTCGGCAAGAGCGCCGAGGAGCGCAAGAAGCTCTGGGACACCGGCGGCCTGAACATCTACACCACCCTGGACCCGGACAAGCAGGCCGCGGCCCAGAACGCGGTGACCAAGCTGGTGTACGTCACCGACCCGGTGTCGGCCGCCGCGACCATGATGGAGCCGGGCACCGGCAAGATCCTCGCGATGGCCCAGACCCGCCCGTACGGCCTGGACACCAACAAGAACCAGACCGTCGTCAACCTCAACGTCGACGCGGCGATGGGCGGCGGCAACGGCTTCCAGCCCGGATCGACCTTCAAGCCGATCGTGGCCGCCGCCGCCCTGGAGTCCGGGATCCCGCCGACCCAGCAGTACAAGTCGGAGAACCGCATCGAGTGGCCGACGGTGAAGACCTGCGAGGGCACCTGGAAGAACATGGAGAAGGGCAAGGCCCGGACCGTGCCCAACGAGTCCGAGAACGAGAAGGGCCCGTACGACCTCAAGACGGCGATGGCCATGTCGGTCAACACCTACTTCGTCGAGATGGAGGCCGACATGGGCCTCTGCCCGGTGAAGCAGATGGCCAACAAGCTCGGCATCACCGCCAAGGCGAGCGGCAAGCCGCTCGAAGAGGTCCCCTCGATGGGTCTCGGCGTGCAGGAGATGTCCCCGCTGACCATGGCGAACGTCTACGCGACCTTCGCCGCGCGCGGCAAGTACTGCACCCCGATCGCCATCAACAAGATCACCACGGTGGACGGCAAGGACGTGCCGGTCCCGCAGTCGGCGTGCAGCCAGGCCTTCTCCGAGCAGACCGCCGACGCACTGAACACCGTGCTGAGCGGTGTGACCGAGAAGGGCACCGGTAAGGACCTCGGTCTGGAGGACGGCCGCCCGATCGCCGGCAAGACCGGTACCTCGGACGAGAAGCGCGCCGCCTGGTTCAGCGGCTACACCCCGCAGCTGGCCACCTCGGTCTGGCTCGGCGGCCCGGCCGGCGGTGTGCCGATGAAGAACATCAAGATCGGCCCGACGCCCTTCACCGAGGTCTTCGGCGCCACCGGCCCCGGCCCGATCTGGCGCATGGCGATGAACCAGGCCCTGAAGGGCGCCCCGGTGCAGCAGCTGCCCACGGCGAGCATCCCGGACATGCCCAAGCCCGACCCCAACCCGGCCACCCCGCCGGCCGACCCGAACGCCCAGCCCCAGCAGCCGGCCGGCAACCCGCCGCCGCCGGTCGCGAACCCCGGCGGTGGCAACAATGCCGGCGGGATGATCGGCGGCGGGTTCACCTTCCCGCCGGGCGTCATCGGCGGCGGCAACGGGAACAACGGCGGGAAGCACGGCGGCGGCAACGGCTGACCGCCCGCCCGGGCCCTCGGGTCTACCGGGCCCTCGGAACAGAGCGAAGGGGCGTCCTCCGGTTCGGAGGACGCCCCTTCGGCTTCTTGCTGCGTGACGGCCAGTCAGCCATGGGTGGCCCCCGCCCCCGCAGGGCCTCCGGGGGCGCCCGGGCCGCCCGGGCCGCCCGGGGTCAGGACAGCGCGGCCTTCACGGCGGCGGCGACCCGGCCGCCCTCGGCCAGCCCCTCCACCTGGGGCTTCACCAGCTTCATCACGGCGCCCATCGCCTGCGGACCGGTCGCCCCGGTCTCCGCCACGGCGGCGGCCACGATTCCGGCCAGCTCCTCGTCGGACAGCTGCTTGGGGAGGTAGGCCGCGAGCAGCTCGCCCTCCGCCCGCTCCCGGGCCGCCTGGTCGGTGCGGCCGGCACCGTCGAAGGCCTCGGCGGCCTCCCGGCGCTTCTTCGCCTCGCGGCCGATCACCTTCAGCACCTCGGCGTCGGACAGCTCGCGCTTCTGCTTGCCCGCCACCTCCTCGCTGGTGACGGCGGCCAGCGTGAGCCGCACGGTGGACGCGCGCAGCTCGTCCCGGTCCCTGATCGCAGCCGTGAGGTCTTCCTGCAGCTGCTCCTTGAGCGTTGTCATTTCCTCTTCTTATCCTTCGGCTGTAGGAGTCTCAACCAGGTTTCCACCGGGCATCCACTGCGGTTTGCACAGGTGACCGAGTATGCCCCGTCAGGGGCGGCCGACCGGCGCGTGACGACGCGCCCGCCAACGGGCGCTGCCCGCGGGCGACCCGGTCACCGTAACCCGTATACCCGGTTACACCTATCCTGCTCCCATGACCGACGGAGACCATCGGAACGCCACCCCGCCAGGGCTGCTCCTCACCACCCCCACGGGCACCAGCTTCCACTTCGACCCCGGCGCCCTCTGCCTCGAACTGCTCACCACCGGCGGCCCCGGCCCGTACGCCCGCTACGAGGTCCTGCACCGGCCCGCCGACCTCACCGCCTGGCTCCCGCAGTCCCGGCTGCGACTGCCCGCCGACACCATCCGGGTGACCGCCGAAGAACTGGCCGCCGCCCGCACCCTGCGCGACGCGCTCTGGCGCCTCGCCGCCGCCCGCGCCCACGGCGAAACCGGCGCCGCCGAGGACTACGCCACCCTCAACCAGGCCGCCGAGCACCCCCCGCTCGTCCCCCGGATCGCCCCGGACGGCACCGCCGCCGCCCCGGCGCCCGCCGACGGCTCCCAGCTGGTCTCCACCCTCGCCCGGGACGCCATCGCCCTGCTCACCGGCCCGTACGCGGACCGGATCCGCGAGTGCGGCGCGCACAACTGCCAACTGGTCTTCGTCGACACCTCCCGGCCCGGCCGGCGGCGCTGGTGCTCGATGGAACGCTGCGGCAACCGCCACAAGGTCCGCGCCCTGCGCGCCCGCCGCGAAACCGAGGAACCCCCGCACCCCCTCCAGCCCTCCCCCGCCCCTTCCTCCGGGCGTTCACCGGCTGATCCACCGTCTGAGAGCATGGGCTGATGCGACCGCTGTACTCCGTTCCCCTCGGCATCGCCGCCGCCGGCGCCGCCTGCCTCGCCTACTCCGCCGGGTACGAGGTCCGGGCCTTCCGCCTCCGCCGGGTCGAGGTCCCCGTCCTCCCGCACGGCGCCCGGCCCCTCCGGATCCTGCAGGTGTCCGACATCCACATGGTGAGCGGGCAGGGCAAGAAGCAGCGCTGGCTGAAGAGCCTGGCCGGCCTGCGCCCCGACCTCGTGGTCAACACCGGCGACAACCTCTCCGACCCGCTCGGCGTCCCGGCCGCCCTCGACGCGCTCGGACCGCTCATGGAGTTCCCGGGCGTCTACGTCTTCGGCTCCAACGACTACTACGGCCCGGCCCGCAAGAACCCGGCCCGCTACCTCCAGGCCATGCGCAGCGGCGTCCACGGCATGAACAACCCGGACGGCTCCGCCCGCCGCGGCATCACCGGCGCCGTCCACAACCCCTGGGAGAAGCTCCGCGACGGCTTCGACGCGGCCGGCTGGCTCAACCTCACCAACACCCGCGGCCGCCTCACCCTGAACGGCCTCGACCTGGAGTTCACCGGCCTCGACGACCCGCACATCCGCCGCGACCGCTACAGCGAGGTCGCCGGCGGCCCCTCCCCCGACGCCGACCTCTCCCTCGCCGTCGTCCACGCGCCCTACCTGCGCGTCCTCGACGCCTTCACCGCCGACCGCTACCCGCTGATCCTCGCCGGCCACACCCACGGCGGCCAGCTCTGCATCCCCTTCTACGGCGCCCTGGTCACCAACTGCGACATCGACACCCGCCGGGTCAAGGGCCTCTCCACCCACACCGCCGGCGGCCACCGCTCCCACCTCCACGTCTCCGCCGGCTGCGGCACCAACCGCTACACCCCCGTCCGCTTCGCCTGCCCCCCCGAAGCCACCCTCCTCACCCTCACCCCGGCCCCCCGCTGACCCCCACCGGACGCCCGCCCGAAACCGGATTTCGTGTCTCGGCGAGCGTCCGGTAGAGTTCTACTCGTTGCGACGGAGACAGAGCAACAAACCGCAGGACCGGGGTGTGGCGCAGCTTGGTAGCGCGCTTCGTTCGGGACGAAGAGGCCGTGGGTTCAAATCCCGCCACCCCGACCCAGTGCAGAGGGCCCATCGGAGAGATCCGATGGGCCCTCTGACGTTGTGTGCCCCGCCGCCCCGGCGCCTCATCACCCGGCCGTCGTGCCGTCAGCCCCGCGGGCCCGCTGCCCGGGCCTCATCGACCGCGGGTCCGCCACCCCACCACCGGTGCCCCGCCGGGTGCGTCTCGCGACGGCACGCGGTCTCAGAGGACGGTGGTGAGTTCGGTGCGGGAGGTGATGTTGAGCTTCGGGTAGGCCTTGTAGAGGTGGTGGGCGACGGTTCGGGGGCTGAGGAAGAGCTGGGCGGCGATGTCTCGGTTGGTGAGGCCCTGGGCGGCGAGGCGGGCGATCTGGAGTTCCTGGGGGGTGAGGGGGGACTGCGGGGCGGTGCCGGTGGGGGTGGGGGCCGGGGTGCCGGTGGCGGAGAGCTCGGTGCGGGCGCGGGCGGCCCAGGGGTGGGCGGCGAGGCGGTCGAAGGTTTCCAGGGCGGCGCGCAGGTGGGGGCGGGCGTCGGTGCGGCGGCGGGTGCGGCGCAGCCATTCGCCGTAGAGGAGGGTGGTGCGGGCCTGTTCGAACGGGCGGTGGGCCGTTTCGTGCAGGTCGAGGGCGGCGCGGTAGGCGGGTTCGGCGAGTTCGTCGGGGCCGAGCAGGGCCTGGCAGCGCAGCCGGAGGGCTTCGGCCCACGGGCGGTCGGCGGCGGCCGTCCAGCGGGCGAAGCGCTCGTACGGTTCGGCGGCGCGGTCGGGGGTGCCGAGGCGGACGGCGGCCTCGACCAGGTCGGGGACGGCCCGGGTGGCGCTGACGTGGTGCCGGTGCGGGCCGGTGGTGAGGGTGTGGAGGCGGTCGGCGGCGTCGCCGGCGCGGCCGTGGCCGAGGTCGAGCAGGGCGAGCGACCACTGGACCCAGGGGAGGCCGGCCGCGGGGGCGGCGGTCTGCGGGCCGGTGGTGGCGAGGGCAGTGGCGGCGAGTTCGGTGCACTGCTCGCTGCGGCCGTCCAGCGCGGCCAGGTGGGCGAGCAGCGCGGCGAGTTGGCTGACCCATTGGTGCTGGCCGGTGTCCCGGGCGAGGGTGAGGGCTTCGGTGGCGGTGACTTCGGCGTCGCGGTGGCGGCCGTGGAAGAGTTCGGCTTCGGCGAGGAAGAACTGCAGCGTCGGCATCACCCCGAGGGTGCCCTTGGCGCGGGCTTCGGCGACCAGTTCGGCGCCGAGTTCGGCGGTCTCCTCGTCGCGGCCGAGGATCAGGGCGGCTCCGCACAGTTGGACCAGGTCGACGGGGCTCTCGGCGCCGGCCCGGCGGGCGGCTTCGGCGGTCTCCCGGGCGGTGGGCAGCGGCTCCGCGGGCCGGCCGAGGGCCGGGAGGACGGCGGCGGGCAGGTGGCGGGCGAGCGGGGCGAGCGGGTGACCGTCGGCGAGCGGGAGGGCGGCGAGGCGGTCGAGGACGGCGACGACCGGTTCCTCGCCCGCGTACCAGGCGGTGTGGAAGGCCTGGAACAGCATCCGGGCGGCGTACACCGGGTCGATGCCGGTGCCGGCCGCGTCGAGCAGCAGCCGGTAGGCGGTCGGGTGGGAGCCGCGCCAGAAGTGCGCGGTGGCCCGGACCTGGTCGAGCAGGGCGTGCGCCAGGGTGTCCTCGGTACGGGCGGCGGCCTCGTCGGCGAGCGCTTCGGCCCGTACCAACTCGCCTTCCTCGGTGGCCGCTTCGGCGGCCAGGACGAGCCGGCGGGTGGCGGTGTCGCGGTCCGGGGTGAGCCGGGCGGCGCGCTCGTACGCGGCGGCGCCACCGCGGCCGCCCCCGCGTTCGGCCCGGACGGCGGCGCGCTCCAGCGCGTCGGCGAGGTCGGCGTCGGGGGCGGTGGCGGCCAGGGCGAGGTGCCAGGTGCGGCGGTCGCCGTCGGGCAGGGCGTCGGCGACGGCCCGGTGGACGGCCGACTTCTGGTGGTGCGGCGCGCGTTGGACGATCGCCGAGCGCAGCAGCGGGTGCCGGAAGGCGATCCGGCGATCGCCGGTGACCGTCACCAGCCCCGACTCCTCGGCGGGAGCGAGGTGTTCGGCGGTGACGCCGAGCGCGGCCGCGGCGGGCAGGACGACGTCGAGTTCGCCGCTCTCCTCGGCGGCGGCGACGAGGAGCAGGGTCTGGGTCGCCGCGGGCAGGCCGGTGACCTGGCCGTGGAAGGCGATCAGCAGTCGGCTGGTGAGCGGGAGGCCGCCCGGCGCGGGGGCCTGCGGCCCTGCGGCGACCGGGAGTTCGGTGAGCGCCAGCGGGTTGCCGGCGGCCTCGGCGAGCAGCCGGTCGCGGACGGCGGCGGGCAGCTCGGTGCCGGCCCGCCGGGTCAGCAGCCGGGTGGCGTCGGCCTGGTCCAGGGCGGTCACTTCCAGCTCGGGGAGGCCGAGCCGGCGCTCCACCGAAGCGCCGACGCCCCCGGCGCCGGCACCGGCATGGCTGCGGGCGGCGAGCAGCAGCGCCACCCCCTCGGCCTGGAGCCGACGGGCGGCGAGCAGCAGCGCGTCCAGTGAGGCCCGGTCCAGCCACTGCACATCGTCCAGGACGCACAACAGCGGCTGCTCGGTGGCGAGTTCGGCGAGCAGGCCGAGCGTGGCGAGCCCGACCAGCAGCCGGTCGGCCGGCCCGCTGCTCCCGGCCCCGCCGTCGGCCGACCCGCCCCCGGCGCCACCCTCGGCCAGCCCGAACGCCGCCTCCAGGGCCCGCCGTTGCGGACCCGGCAGGGCGTCCAGCCGGTCCAGGCCGGGCGCGAGCAGCAGGCTCAGCCCGGCGTACGGCAGCTCGGCCTCGTACTCGACGCCCGCCGCCCGGACCACCCGGAACGCCTCCCCCGCCCGCGCGACCGCGTCGTCCAGCAACGCGGTCTTGCCGATCCCGGCCTCGCCGCGGAGCAGCAGGACACCGCTGCGCCCCGCCCGCGCCGCGTCCAACAGCCCGGCCACGGCGGCCTGTTCGCCTTCCCTCCCGTACAGCATGGCCCCGACCCTACCCAGCCGAGCCTCCGGCAGCTCCGCCGGGACCTACGTACTCCCATGCCCATACGTGACGGATTCGCCGCTGCCCGCCCGTCCCTACCTTGGTGAGCACCGGACCGAACGACCGGCCGACCACCCACCGGACCACGGGAGATGACGATGACCGAGATCACCACCGCCGCCCTCCAGCAGCTCGCCGAGCGCTACCTCGCGGTGTGGAACGAGACCGACCCGGCGGCCCGCCGCAAGCTGATCGACGAGGTGTGGTCCGAGGACGGCCGCTACACCGACCCGCTGGCGGCGGTCGCCGGCCGGGACGCGATCGACGCGTTGATCGGTGCGGCCCAGGCGCAGTTCCCGGGGCTGGAGTTCACCCTCGGGCCGGTGGACGCGCACCACGACATCGCCCGCTTCACCTGGAACCTCGGCCCGGCCGGCGCGGAGCCGGTGGTGATCGGCTTCGACGTGCTGACGGCCACCCCGGACGGCCGGATCGGCGCGGTGTACGGCTTCCTCGACCGCGTGCCGGGCGCCTGAGGCCCACGGCCGCAGGAAACCAGCGCCAACCCGAGGGGCGAGCCCTCCCCGGCCCGCCCCTCCCCGGCAGGCCCGCCCCTCCCCGGCAGGCCCGCCCCTCCCCGGCAGGCCCGTCCATCCCCGACAGGCCCGTCCATCCCCGACAGGCATGCCCATCCCCGACAGGCATGCCCTGACCCCCGTGAGGAGAGCCCGAGATGACCACCTCCCTGCGTACTCGGCGACCCGCCCCCAGCCCGCCCCCACCCGCCCCGCCGCAGGCCCCCAAAGGGCTGCTGCCGGTCGTCCTGACCGCCACCTTCATGACGACCCTCGACATCTTCGTCGTCAACGTCGCCCTCCCCTCCCTCCAGGCCGACCTCGGCGCCGGCCCCGCCGTCGTCCAGTGGGTGATGGCCGGGTTCAGCCTGGCCCTCGCGGCCGGCCTGGTGACCGCCGGCCGCCTCGGCGACCGGTACGGCCGCCGCCGGATGTTCGGACTCGGCCTGGCCCTCTTCACCCTCGCCTCGGCCGGCTGCGGCCTCGCCCCGACCGCCGGCACGCTGGTCGGTGCCCGGGTGCTGCAGGGCCTGGCGGCGGCGCTGATGGGCCCGCAGGTGCTGACGATCCTGCGGACCGCGTTCGCCGGCGCGGAGCAGACGCGGGCCTTCGCCCGGTACGGGCTGACCATGGGCGTCGGCGGGGTGTTCGGCCAGCTGATCGGCGGCTTGCTGATCCGCGCGGACCTGTTCGGCCTCGGCTGGCGCAGCTGCTTCCTGATCAACCTGCCGATCGGCCTGGCCGCCCTCGTCATGGTCCGCCGCTGCCTGCCGGAGTCCCGCGCCCCGCAGCGGCCCGGCCTGGACCCGATCGGCGTGGTGCTGGCGACCGCCTCGCTGACCGCCCTGCTGCTGCCGCTGATCCAGGGCCCGCAGCTGGGCTGGCCGGTGTGGACCCACCTCTGCCTGGGCGCCTCGGTCGCCCTGCTCGCCGCCTTCGCCGTGCACCAGCACCACGCGACGACCACCGCCCACACCCTCACGGCCTCCACCCCGCTGGTCGACACCCGCCTCTTCCACAGCCGCGCCTTCAGCGCCGGCGTGCTCGCCCAACTCGCCTTCTGGCTCGGCCAGGGCTCCTTCTTCCTGGTGCTCGCCCTGCACCTGCAGTTCGGCCGCGGGCTGGACGCGCTCGGCGCCGGTCTGGTCTTCACCGCGATCGGCGTCGGCTACCTGATCACCTCCAACGCCACCCACCGGGTCACCGCCCGCCTGGGCGACCGCGGCACGATCACGGTCGGCGGCCTGTTGATGGCCGCCGGGCTGGCCCTGCTCGCCCTCTCCGCGTACGCCGCCTCCGGCGCCCACAGCGCCGCGGACGGCAGTGTCTGGTGGCTGGCGCCCGGCCTGTTCGTGGACGGCCTCGGCATGGGCCTGGTGATCGCCCCGGTCACGTCCGTCGTCCTGGAGGGCGTCGACCCGGGCCTGACCGGCTCCGCCGCCGGGGTGGTGGCGACCGTGCAGCAGGTCGGCGGGGCGCTCGGCATCGCGCTGATCGGCCTGGTCTACTACGGCGCCGACGACGCGACCGCCGCCTTCGGCCACAGCGTCCTGGCCCTGGCGGCGCTGGAACTGCTGTTGGTGGCCCTGGTCCGACTGCTGCCGCGCAGGGGCTGACCCCTCACTGACCCCTCACTGACCCCTCGCTGACCCCTCGCTGACCCGTCGTTGACCAGCCACTGACGCGCCGCTGACCAGACCCTGACCAGACCCTGACCGGCCGCTGACCGGCCGCTGACCAGACACCGACCTGCCACTGACCCCCCGCGCCCCCTCCGGGAACACCCCCGCCCCGTTCCATTCCCTCCCCCCGATCGGGTTGGATGGTCGGATGAGCGAGGAGAAGAGCGCCGTACCGGCGTGGGAGCAGCGGTTCAGGGCGGCCAGGGTGTCGCTGCCCGACTGGGCGGAGGACGCCCCCGACCGGGCGCTGTACGTGTCCAACGCGACCGGCACCTACGAGGTCTACGCCTGGGACCGCGCCACCGGCACCCACCGCCGGGTCACCGACCGCCCGAACGGCACCACCGACGCCGAGCTGTCCCCCGACGGCGCCTGGATCTGGTGGTTCGACGACAACGACGGCGACGAGTTCGGCGTCTGGCGCCGCCAGCCGTTCGAGGGCGGCCCGGACGAGGAGGCCGTGCCCGGCCTCGCCCCCTCCTACTCGGCCGGCCTGGCCCTCGGCCGGGACGGCTCCGTGGTCGTCGGCCGCTCCACCGACGAGGACGGCACCACCCTCCACCTGCGCCGCCCCGGCGCCACCGAGCCGGTCGAGATCTACCGGCACGCGGAGTACGGCGGCATCGGCGACCTGAGCCACGACGGCACGCTGCTCGCGATCGACCACACCGAGCACGGCGACGCGATGCACTCCGCGATCCGGGTCGTCCGCATCAAGGCCGACAGCACCGCGGACAGCACCGATGACACCGGCCCGACCACCGTGGAGACCGTCGCCGAACTGGACGAGGTCACCGGCCGGGACGAGCCGCGCGGCGTCGCCTGCCTCGGCTTCGCCCCGGTCGAGGGCGACACCCGGCTGCTGGTCGCCCACCAGCGCACCGGCCGCTGGGAGCCGATGATCTGGGACGTCGCCACCGGCGCCGAGACCGCGCTGCCGCTGCGCGACGAGCAGGGCCGCGAACTGCCCGGCGACGTCTCCGCGCAGTGGCGCCCCGGCGCCGAGGAACTGCTGGTGGAGCACGAGTACGAGGCGCGCAGCGAGCTGTTCTCCTACGCGCTCTCGGACGGCCGGCTCACCCGCCTGGACACCCCGCGCGGCACCGTCGGCGGCGCCACCGCCCGTCCGGACGGCACCGTCGAGTACCTGTGGTCCTCGGCGGCCGAGCCGTCCGCCGTCCGCTCCACCGCGGGGACGGTCGTGCTGCGGGCGCCCGGCGCGGTGCCGCCCGCATCGGTCCCGGTCGAGGACGTCTGGGTGGACGGGCCGGGCGGGCGGGTGCACGCCCTCGTGCAGCGGCCCGCCGGCACCAAACCGGAGGACGGCCCGGTCCCGACCGTCTTCGAGATCCACGGCGGCCCGACCCACCACGACAGCGACTCCTTCGCCGCCGGCCCGGCCGCCTGGCTGGACCACGGCTTCGCGGTGGTCCGGGTCAACTACCGCGGTTCGACCGGCTACGGCCAGGCCTGGACCGACGCCCTGCACGAGCGGGTCGGCCTGATCGAGCTGGAGGACATCGCGGCGGTCCGGGAGTGGGCGGTGGCCAGCGGCCTCGCCGACCCGCGCCGGCTGGTGCTCACCGGCGGAAGCTGGGGCGGTTACCTGACCCTGCTGGGCCTCGGCGTCCAGCCCGACGCTTGGGCGCTCGGCGTCGCCGCCGTACCGGTCGCGGACTACCCCACCGCGTACGCCGACGAGATGGAGGCGCTCAAGTCGCTGGACCGCACGCTCTTCGGCGGCACCCCGGAGGAGGTCCCGGAGCGCTTCGCCGCCTCCTCGCCGCTGACCTACGTCGAGCAGGTGCGGGTGCCGGTGTACATCAGCGCCGGGGTCAACGACCCGCGCTGCCCGATCCGGCAGATCGAGAACTACGTCGAGCGCCTGGAGCAGCTCGGCAAGCCGCACGAGGTGTACCGGTACGACGCCGGGCACGGGTCGCTGGTGGTGGAGGAGCGGATCAAGCAGCTGCGCCTGGAGATCGACTTCGTCCGACGGCACCTGGACGCGGCTGCGGGCATGTGGTCGGCGGACAACGCCACCGTGCGCAACGAAGGCGGGGAGTCCGCGTGAGACGGGTGCTGATACTCGCGGGGGCGGTGGTGGCCGGGGCCCTGGTGCTCACCGGCTGCTCCGGATCGCACAGCGACAACGCCTCCTGCCCGCCCCCGGTCGGCCCGCCGGCGCCGACTCCCCCGGCCGCCCAGCCGACCGTTCCCACCGTGCCCGGAACGCCCACCACCCCGGCCGCCCCCGGCGTCCCCGGCACCCCCGGCATCCCCGCCACGCCGCTCGCCACCGCGCCCCGGACGAGCACCGGCGGGGCAGGGGTCTCCGTCGTGCCGGCGGCGTACGAGCCGGGCGACGGGGCGGGGGACGGCACGATCCTCGCCAAGGGCTCGAAGGGATCGAGCGGCTCGTCGGGCTCCAAGGGATCATCCGGCTCGTCCGGTTCAAGCGGCTCCTCGGGTTCCTCGGGTTCGTCGGGCTCGAAGGGCTCCGGCTCCAAGGGCTCGAAGACCGGCCGCACCGTGCACCACCACATCGACCACTACGACTCGGACACCAGCACCGGCGGCGGCCACAGCCACTGCGCCGGCAACCCGACGTCGGTGCCCCTCGGCTCGACCACACCGGCCCAGCCGCCGTCCCAGCCGCCCGTCCCCCAGCCGGCCCAGCCACCGGTCGCGACACCGACCCCGCCGCCGCTGCCCGCACCGCAGAAGCCGACGGCCGTCCCCGCCGCCCCCGGCGCACCGGCCGTCCCGGGCGCACCGGCCGTCCCGACCAAGCGCTGAGCGGCCGGTCCGCCGGTCACCGCTCCACCGGTCAGTCCAGGACCGGGTCCAGTCCCAGGGCCCGGTCCTGCTCCGCCTCCGCCTCACGGCGCAGCAGGCGGTACCACATGAAGACGACGAAGCCCCCGAAGACGAACCACTCCAGCGTGTAGCCCAGGTTCTGGAACGCCCGCAGGGTGAGCCCGTCGCCGCCCTGCGGCTGCACCGTCGGCACCGGGGTCAGCCCGGCGGGCGCCTCGTCGGCGGCCACCCAGCCGTCGTACCAGCCGTCGTACTCCAGGACGTTCAGCAGCGAGGCCCGGTTGATCATGCCGAGCTGCCCGGCCGGCAGGCCGCCGGCCACCGCACCGTTGGCGCCCACGGCCTCGTTGGCCTGCAGCCGCCCGGTCACCGTCACCTGCCCGCCCGGCGCCGCAGCAGCCCCAGCCCCCACCTCCGGCGCCCCGGCCGTCCAGCCGCGCACCACGGCGACGGCGTGCCCGTCGGCGGTGCGCAGCGGGGTGAGCACGTAGTACCCCTGCTTGCCGTCCAACACCCGGTTCGGCACGAGGAGTTGGTGTTCGGTGTCGTAGCTGCCGATGACCGTGACCGGCTTGCCGACGGTCTCCGTGGTCACCTGCGGAGTCGTCGGGTTGAGCAGCGCGTCGATAGGGCGGGGATCACCCGAAGCAGTGATCGCGTTCTTGGTCTCCTGGTGCGTGGACACCCGGTCCTCGAAGCGGCCGAGCTGCCAGGAGCCCAGCCACACGCACACCGCCACGGCCGCCACGGCCAAAGCGGTGCCGCCCAGCCAGCGCGGAGTCAGGAGGAACCGGTACACACCCCCCACGGTAACCACTCCTCACACCCGGCCCGCCCCCAGGGGCAGGTGCCGGACGCCCTTCACGCCGCCGATGGCGCCCCTCACCCGCCGCCGAGCGCGTCCCTCACCCCGCCGAGGGCGTGCCCGACGGCCGGGGGGCCGCTCCGCCGACTGCCTGGACGCCACCCCGGTAGAGGGTGCCGCTGCAGGTCAGCGGCAGGGTCGCGGTGGCGGCGGCGGGGCTGCCGGGGGCGGGGTATGGGCGATGGTGGCGGTGGGCGGCTGGCCGGTGGGGTTGGTGGTCGTAGTGGCGGTGGGGCTGGGGGCTCCGGTGGGGCCCGCCGAGGGGGACGAGCTGGCCTGCGGGTTGTTGCTGGGGGCGCCGCTGGCGCCGGAGGCCCGCGCGCCCGAGGCGGCCGAGGCGGCGGGGGCCTGGGAGTTCGCGGACACCTGGTTGGTGCCGGTGGGCCCGGTGGTGGCGCCGCCGGAGCCGGCGCAGCCCTGGTCGGGGATCCAGACGAACGACACCCGGTACCCGGTGTGGGGCGCGAGCACCGGCGGCTCGGCGTCCATCGCGGTCAGGCCGCCGGCCGGGTCGCCGGGGCTGTGGTCGGCGGTGCGGATGCGGCTGCGGTCGGCGCCGGTGACGCCGGTGACGGCCACCGCGCCGGGGCCGCCGACGCGGCAGCTGTGCCCGGAGACGTTGTAGACGGTGAACGAGCCGTTGATCCGCCCGGCGGCGTCGGGCGTGCCGACCTGTGCGGTGCCCTCGCCGAGGTCGGTCCGGGTGCAGAGCGGCACGATGCCGCCATCGCCGACGCCGGAGGTCCCGGTGGGCGTGGTGGTGCCGTCGGCGCGCGTGGCCTCGGCACCGGGGGTGTGCGAGGTGGCGGCCGTACCGGTCGTCGGTGGGGCGTCACCGGCGCCGGTCGTTCCGCCGTGCGAGGCCGTACCGGTGCCGCTGTGTCCGGCGGCGGTGCCGCTGGGGGCGGTGGCGGCCGGGCTCTTGGCGTCGGCCGAGCCGGGCCCGCCGGAGAGCCCGAGGTGCTCCCCCTCGTGGATCACCGGCAGGAGGATCGCGACGGCGAGGGCGAGGGCGGCGGCACCGGTCCAGGCGCCCCGCCGGGCGGCCCGCCGCCGGGGCACGGCCTGCCGGATCCGGGGCAGTCCACCGGCCGCGGGTTGGATCCCGCCGACGGCGTGGTGCATCAGCTCCCGCACCGCCCGTTCCTCGGACGACAGCCCGGACAGGCCCGAGAGCTCCGACGACAAGTCTCCTGTCGAGCCGTTCGAACCCCCCGACCCCCCGAACCGCCCGGACCACTCACCGGCCGCCGGCCGCCGCCCGCCGCCTCAGCCATGTCCGGCCTCCATCTGGGCGCGCAGTGCGGCGAGTCCGCGCGAGCCGTAGGCCTTCACCGAGCCGAGCGAGATGCCGAGGGTGTCGGCGACCTGCGCCTCCGTCATGTCCACGAAGTAACGCAGCACCAGAACCTCCCGCTGACGGCGTTGCAGACCACGCAGCGCGGCCTTCAACTGGTCGCGCTCCAGGGCATCGTAGGCACCTTCTTCTGCACTGGCCATGTCAGGCATGGGCTTCGGCAGCAGTCGCAGCCCGAGGATCCGGCGTCGCAGCGTGGAGCGGGACAGGTTGACGACCGTCTGCCGCAGGTAGGCGAGGGTCTTCTCGGGCTCGCGCACCCGGCGCCGGGCGGCGTGCACCCGGATGAACGCCTCCTGGACGACGTCCTCGCAGGTGGAGAGGTCGTCGAGGAGCAGCGCGGCGAGCCGCAGCAGCGAGCGGTAGTGCGCCTGGTAGGTCTCGGTGAGCAGGTCCTCGCTGGTACCCGCGTCGGTACCGGCACCGGAGTCCGCCGCACCCCGTGCGGCTGCCGTCATCTGGTCGTCTTCCGGCCTACTCGAAGGCCACGGGGCGTGCGACGGGAAGGACACCACAGCCCTCGCCGGGATGCCCGCCCTTGCCCCCACCATCACGTTCGCCACGCCCGTTGGACACTCGATCCCCTGTCATGGTTGCCCGGCCCGGGGGCCATTCTTCCGCATCGGCGGAAGAGGCCTCCAGGGGATTCCCCCGGGATTCCGGACAGATTGTGTCGAGGAGCGGACACAGGTATGGACACAGGTGTGGACACAAGCGGGCACATCGGAAGCCCCGCCGGGGTCCTCCCGGTGCATGACGGGCCCTACTCCACCGTCAGCTGACCGGCCGCCACCGACTCCGCGATCTGCAGCAGGTTGAGCGCCGCTCCCTTGCGCAGGTTGTCCCCGCACAGGAACAGGTCCAGCGCCTCCGGCTCGTCCAGGGCCCGGCGCACCCGCCCGACCCAGACCGGGTCCGTACCGACCACGTCGTTCGGCGTGGGGAACTCGCCGGCGGCCGGGTCGTCGTAGAGGACCACGCCGGGCGCGTCCCGCAGGATGTCCTGCGCGTGCTCCTGGGTGACCTCGCGTTCGAAGCGCGCGTGCACGGCCAGCGCGTGGGTGCGGACGACCGGGATGTGGACGCAGGTCGCGGAGACCTTCAGGCCGGGCAGGCCGAGGATCTTGCGGGACTCGTCGCGGATGGCCATCTCCTCGGCGGCCCAGCCGCCCTCGCGCAGTCCTCCGGTCCAGGGCACCGCGTTGAGCGCGAGCGGGGCGGCGAACGGCCCCTGATCCGCGATCACCGCGCGCAGGTCGCCGGCCTGCCGGCCGACCTCGGTGCCCGCCACCAGGGCGGTCTGCGCGCGCAGCGCCGCCTCGCCGGCGCGGCCCTCGCCGCCGGCGGCCTGGTAGGAGGCGACGACGAGCTGTTCCAGCCCGTACTCGGCGTGCAGCGCGCCGACCGCCGCGATCATCGCGAGGGTGGTGCTGGCCGGGCTGGCGACGATGCCGCGCGGACGGATCCGCAGCGCGGCCGCGTTGACCTCCGGGACGACCAGCGGCACGTCCCCGGCGGTGCGGAAGGCGGCCGAGTCGTCGACCACCACGACGCCCTTGGCCGCCGCGATCGGCGCCCACTGGGCGGAGACCTCGTCGGGGACGGCGAACACGGCGACGTCGGTCCCCGCGAAGGCCTCCTCGGTCAGCGGGACGACCTCGACGGTCTCCCCGCGCACGACCGCCTTGCGGCCGGTCGAGCGCGGAGAGGCGACGAGTCGGATCTCGCCCCAGACGTCCTGGCGGAGGGAGAGCAGAGCGAGCAGCACCTCGCCGACGGCGCCGGTGGCGCCGACGACGGCGAGGTTCGGCCGCCGGGTCATCGCCCGGCGACCCGAGCGGCCCCGGCTGCCCGGTTGCCCGGAGTGAGCCGGTCCCGCTCCCGGGTCACCGCCCGGGTCATCGCCCGGTGCCCCCGTAGACGACGGCCTCGTCCGACTCGCTGTCCAGCCCGAAGGCGCTGTGCACGGCGCGGACGGCCTCCGGCACGTCCTCGGCGCGGGTGACGACCGAGATGCGGATCTCCGAGGTGGAGATCAGCTCGATGTTGACGCCCGCGGCGGACAGCGCCTCGAAGAAGGTCGCGGTGACGCCCGGGTTGGAGCGCATGCCGGCGCCGACCAGCGAGATCTTGCCGATCGCGTCGTCGTAGCGCAGCGACTCGTAGCCGATGCCCTCCTTGACCCGGCCGAGCGCGTCGATGGCCTTCTGGCCCTCGGTCTTCGGCAGCGTGAAGGAGATGTCGGTCAGGCCCGTCGACGCGGCGGAGACGTTCTGCACCACCATGTCGATGTTGACCTCGGCGTCCGCGATGGCGCGGAAGATGCGGGCCGCCTCGCCCGGCTTGTCGGGCACGCCGACGACGGTGACCTTGGCCTCGGAGGTGTCGTGGGCGACTCCGGAGATGATGGCCTGCTCCATCTCGCCCCCTTCGGGCTTGTTCGGGTTGTCGTTGCTGACGATCGTCCCGGGGAGACCCGAGAAGGACGAGCGTACGTGAATCGGGATGTTGTAGCGCCGGGCGTACTCCACACAGCGGTCGAGCAGCACCTTGGAACCCGAGGACGCCAGCTCCAGCATGTCCTCGTAGGCGATCCAGTCGATCTTGCGGGCCTTCTTCACCACGCGCGGGTCGGCGGTGAACACGCCGTCCACGTCGGTGTAGATCTCGCAGACCTCGGCGTCGAGCGCGGCGGCGAGGGCGACGGCGGTGGTGTCCGAGCCGCCCCGGCCCAGCGTGGTGATGTCCTTGCTGGTCTGGGACACGCCCTGGAAGCCGGCCACGATCGCGATGTTGCCCTCGTCCAGGGCGGTGCGGATGCGGCCCGGCGTCACGTCGATGATGCGCGCCTTGTTGTGGACGGAGTCGGTGATGACGCCGGCCTGGCTGCCCGTGAAGGACTGGGCCTCGTGGCCCAGGGATTTGATCGCCATGGCCAGCAGTGCCATGGAGATGCGCTCTCCAGCGGTCAGCAGCATGTCGAACTCACGACCGGCAGGCAGTGGTGACACCTGCTCGGCGAGTTCGATGAGCTCGTCCGTCGTGTCGCCCATCGCGGACACCACGACGACGACCTCATGGCCGGCCTTCTTGGCGTCAACGATTCGGCGGGCTACGCGCTTGATGCCCTCGGCATCCGCAACGGATGAGCCGCCGTACTTCTGCACGACAAGGCCCACGTGCGCTCCTCGACTCGTGTCGTTTCCGGGGGCGCCACGCCCCCGTTCCCCCCGGGGGACGGGGGTGTGCGGTCCGCGCCAGTCTACCGAGCAGGGGTGCCCTGACCGGCGCTTTCCATATGATGAGACGCCCGTTTCAGCAGGTGATCGGCGGGACGGGCGGCCCGACCGGCAGGTCTGCGGGCGATTCGGTACGGCCCCGGAGAATCGGCGGATCCGGTGGCGGTGATCCGACCGGATTTCCTTTCCGGACGAACCGGTGAGGCATTCGTCACAGCCTGGTGGACCCACCGAACCGCGGGAAAGCGGTGCTACCGCCCCAGCCCCAGCTCGGCCGCCATCAGGTCGCCGGCCTGCTTCTCCAGCTGCTCGTCGGTGAGCCCGTCGTCGTCGGTGTCCGCGCCGTCCGGCACCGCCCCGATCGGGCTGTCCAGCCGGACGTGGGCGATCAGCGACTGCAGCGCCCGCAGCACCGCCGTGCAGGTGGTGCCCCAGTTGGAGAGGTACGAGAACTGCCACCACCACAGCGCCTCGCTGACCCGGCCCTCGCGGTAGTGCGTCAGCCCGTGCTGGAGCTCGCTGACCACGCCGGCCAGGTCGTCCGAGATCCGGAAGGCGTTGGGCTTCTCCGGCGGGCCGTACGGGTCGAAGACCTCGTGGTAGACGTCGATCGGCGCGAGCAGCTCGGCCAGCCGCTCACGCAGCTGCTCGCCGTCCGGCTCGGGGCCGGCGTCGGGCTCGAAGCGGTCCTC
The DNA here is from genome assembly GCF_003635085.1 of Streptomyces sp. 1114.5. Lineage (NCBI taxonomy): Bacteria > Bacillati > Actinomycetota > Actinomycetes > Kitasatosporales > Streptomycetaceae > Streptomyces > Streptomyces sp. 1114.5. The sequence continues at coordinate 1,524,792 of NZ_RBXE01000001.1, read as the reverse complement.
CGGGACGACGTCCTCGATGGCACCCAGCCGGCCGCCGGCCAGCAGCAGCTGCGAGACCTCCAGGAGCAGCAGCGAGACCGCGCTGCCCGGTTCGTCGCCCTTGGCGACCTCGGTGACGGCGAGCACGAAGCTCTCCACCGAGTCGGCGATCTGCACGGCGAAGTCGTCCGGCTCCGAGCCGTGCCCGTGGGTGTGCTGCTGGTTGATCGTCCGGTCAGACATCGAGCAGTCGTCTCCCTTCGAAGGCGCGGCCGAGGGTGACCTCGTCCGCGTACTCCAGATCCCCGCCGACGGGCAGGCCGCTCGCCAGACGGGTCACCTTCAGGCCCATCGGCTTGCAGAGCCGGGCCAGGTAGGTGGCGGTCGCCTCCCCCTCCAGATTGGGGTCGGTGGCCAGGATCAGCTCGGTGACCGTGCCGTCCGCGAGACGTGCGAGCAGCTCACGGATGCGCAGGTCGTCCGGGCCGACGCCCTCGATGGGGCTGATCGCGCCGCCCAGCACGTGGTAACGGCCGCGGAACTCACGGGTGCGCTCGATGGCGACGACGTCCTTGGGCTCCTCGACCACGCAGATGACGGCGAGGTCGCGGCGCGGGTCCAGACAGACCCGGCACTGCTCCGCCTCGGCGACGTTGCCGCAGACCACGCAGAAGCGGACCTTGTCCTTGACCTCCAGCAGCGCGTGCGCGAGCCGGCGCACGTCGACCGGATCGGACTGCAGCACGTGGAAGGCGATCCGCTGGGCGCTCTTGGGCCCGACGCCGGGCAGCCTGCCCAGTTCGTCGATCAGGTCCTGAACCACGCCCTCGTACAACGTCGCGCCTTCCTTCGGATGGTCGGAGGTACTCCGGTGCCATCATCCAACGAATCGGGCGTCGGACACAGCGCCCGACGCCCGACCCCCACATAAATCACACGGGTCCGTCGTCCGGAACCACGGACCCCGGACCCGCGGAGCGGTGTCCGCTCAGGTCTCTCGGGTCTCTCGGGTCTCTCGGGTCTCTCGGGTCTCTCGGGTCAGAACGGCAGGCCGGGGATGCCGCCGCCGCCCAGGCCCTGGGTCAGCGGGCCCATGCGCTCGGCCTGCATCTTCTGCGCGCTCTGGTTCGCGTCCCGGACCGCCGCCAGGACCAGGTCGGCCAGGGTCTCGGTGTCCTCCGGGTCGACCGCGGCCGGGGCGATGGTCAGCGCCACCAGTTCACCGGCGCCGGTCACGGTCGCCTCGACCAGACCGCCGCCCGCCGAACCGGACACCTTCGTCTCGGCCAGCTCCTGCTGGGCCTTCGCGAGATCCTGCTGCATCTTCTGCGCCTGCTTCAGCAGCTGCTGCATGTTGGGCTGGCCACCACCGGGGAACACGGCTCTCTCCTTGCTGTCATGCGCTGTCGTCGCGGTGAGTCCTTCGTCACCGCCGAGCCTACGTGCTGCGTCCCGCTCAGGTGCCCCGGTGGTGGATCTCCTCCAGCACCGTCGCACCCAGCTCGCGGATGATCAGCTCCTGACCGGAGAACGCCTCCTCGTTGAGGTCCGGGTCGTCCTCCTCCGGGACGTCGTCCTCGGGCGCCACCGACTGCACCGGACGGGCCGGCGGAGCCGCGACCGGTGGCGCGGCAGGCACCGGCGCGGACTGTACGGGCGGGGCCTGCACCGGCGACGGCACCACCGAAGGCGCGGGCGCCGGCACGGGCGCGGCCGCCGGAGCGGCAGCCGGACGGGCCGGGGCTCCCCAGCCGCCACCGGCCGGACCGCCACCGCCCTGGGCACCACCGGACGGCCCACCGCCCGGGGCGGCCCCGACGCCGCCGGACGGGTCGACGATGCACTCGATGCGCCAGTCCACGCCCAGTGCGTCGGACAGCGCGGCGCGCAGCACGTCGTCGCTGTTGCTGCCGACGAAGCTGTCCCGGGCGCCGGCGTTGATGAACGAGACCTGCAGCACGCTGCCGTCGAACCCGGCCACCTGGCCGTTCTGGCTGAGCAGGATCCAGGTGAAGCGGCGGCGGTTCTTCACCGCCTCCAGGATCTGCGGCCACAGCTGCCGGACCTGCGCGGCACCCTGCTGCGCGGCCGCCGACGGCTGCCCGCCGGGAACCGCCGCTACCGGGGCCACCGGGGCGGGCGCGGGGGCCGCCGGCTGCTGCTGCGGGGCTGCAGGCGCCGCAGGTGCGGGGGCCGCGGGGGCCACCGGAGCCGCCGGGGCTGGGGCACTCCCGGCGGGCGGGAAGCTACGCGGGATCGGCCAGGCACCCGGCGCAGGCCCGGCGGGTGCGGCAGCCGGCGCCGCCTGCACCGGCGCCGCCACCACGGGCGCGGGCTGCACGGGCGCCGCAGCCGGGGCCTCCGCCACGGGCGCGGCCACCGGCACCGCAGCCGGAGCCCCCGTCGGCGCTGCCCCCATCTGTGCCCCCATCGGCGCGGCGAACCCGCCGGCTGTCGCGCGCCGCTCCAGCTTGTCCAGCCGGGCCTGCAGCGACAGCTCGTCGCTGTACGCACCGGGCAGCATCACCCGGGCGCAGATCAGCTCCAGCTGCAGCCGGGGCGCCGCATTGCCGCGCATCTCGGTCAGCCCGGTGTTGACGATGTCCGCGGCCCGGCTCAGCTCGGCCGCGCCGAACGCGTCCGCCTGGGCCTGCATCACCGCGACCCGGTCCGCCGGGGCGTCGATCAGCCCCTTCTCCCCGGCGTCCGGCACGGTGGCCAGGATCACCAGGTCGCGCAGCCGCTCCAGCAGGTCGGTGACGAAGCGGCGCGGGTCGTGCCCGCCCTCGACCACCCGGTCGATCACCTGGAACACCGTCGCCCCGTCCTGCGCGGCGAAGGCGTCCACCACCTCGTCCAGCAGCGCGGAGTCGGTGTACCCGAGCAGCGCCGTCGCCATCTGGTACGTGACGCCGCCCTCGCCGGCCCCGGCCAGCAGCTGGTCCATGACCGACATCGAGTCACGCACCGAGCCCGCCCCGGCCCGGACGACCAGCGGGAACACCGTGTCCTCGACCTGGATGCCCTCCCGGCCGCAGACCTCCGCCAGGTAGTCGCGCAGCGTGCCGGGCGGGACCAGCCGGAACGGGTAGTGGTGCGTCCGGGACCGGATCGTCCCGATCACCTTCTCCGGCTCGGTGGTCGCGAAGATGAACTTGAGGTGCTCCGGCGGCTCCTCGACCACCTTGAGCAGCGCGTTGAAGCCCGCCGAGGTCACCATGTGTGCCTCGTCCAGGATGAAGATCTTGTACCGGCTGTGCACCGGGGCGAAGAAGGCCCGCTCGCGCAGCTCGCGCGCGTCGTCCACACCACCGTGCGAGGCGGCGTCGATCTCGATCACGTCGATCGACCCGGGCCCGCCGGTCGCGAGGTCACGGCAGGACTGGCACTCCCCGCACGGCGTCGGCGTCGGCCCCTGCTCGCAGTTCAGACAGCGGGCCAGGATGCGCGCGCTCGTCGTCTTGCCACAGCCGCGTGGGCCGCTGAACAGGTACGCGTGGTTGACCCTGTTGTTGCGCAGGGCCTGCTGGAGCGGAGCGGTCACGTGCTCCTGCCCGATGACCTCCGCGAAGGTCTCGGGGCGGTAGCGGCGGTACAGGGCTAGGGACACACCCCCGACGATATCGGGACGGACCGACAAACGCGTCGTCCCGCACTCCCCGCCCCCGCCCCACCCGGCCCCGGGAACGCAAAGACCCCCCGTGCACCCGCCAGAGCCCTCCTACCCTTGCTGCCTTCCGGCCCTGGGGGGGTTCAGAGAGATGACGCCACACGAGGGGCTGCCCCCCACACTACCGGATCCCGGCCCCGACGATCCACAGGCCACCCCCACCCTCCAACCTGCGGGATAGGTGGTCGCGACCACCCCGAAACATGTACTAAGCTCTCCCACGGAGGATTCGCCTAGAGGCCTAGGGCGCACGCTTGGAAAGCGTGTTGGGAGCAATCCCTCACGAGTTCGAATCTCGTATCCTCCGCCTCCGCCCGCCAGGGCAGACGAGGGCCCCGACCGCTCAGCGGTCGGGGCCCTCGTCGTTGCGTGGTCTCAGTTGGGTGAGAAGGTCCGTGGGGCGGCCGGGCCGCCCGCGTCCACTGCCTCGTCGCCGTCAGCGTGAACGCCGAGGGCCGACGCGAGGTCCTGGGTCCACGGGTGTGCCGGATCGACGATCCCGCCGCTGCGAGACGCCCGCCCGAAGTTGCCGGGCATCGGATCGACCACCGCGACCGTGCCGGTCTCGGTCGAACCGGGAGTAGCCTGGACATCACCGAAGGCACTTCGCATGCCGGTACCGGATATTGGCGGCGTCTCCGGCGAACGGCGATGCCGGACCCGGCCCCTCGGCCGGGCCCGGGGACAGGTGCTTGATCATGACCACGGCCCTCGATCGTGCGACGACGCCCCCCACCACGGATTACACGGCACGGCTCTCCCTCACACCCAGCGGCGTGCGGCAGGGCCGACTGGACGGATCCTGGTGGCCGCGCTCGCGCGATCTTCTTCTCGAACTCCCTGCCCTGGCCGCCGAGATCGACGAGCGATGGGGCCGGATCACCCGGATCACCGTGAACCCCGCGCAGTGGCCCGTCATCCCCCGGCGGATACCGGTCACCGGGCACACCGTCCACGCGGGCTGGTTCACCGTCGAACAGGACCCGCACGTGATGATGGTCTGTTCCTATGCCCCCCGCCGGCTGAACCTGTTGGTCGTCCCGCCCCAGACGGATGCCGTCGAGGCCGCCCGGCTGATGGCCGAGGCCGCCGATCCCGCGAACACGAGGACCGCGAGCGAACTGCTCACTGCGGAACCGAGCGCCGCGGCGACCGGCACGGGCACCCGCTCCGACTTCCTGCCGTCGACCGTCACCCCCTCCACCGGGCTCGGCGAGGCGGAGCGGCGAGCCGACCTCGCCCGGAGCCGGGCCGCCTCCTGGCCGGCATCCGTGTAGGCAGCAGGCATGACGTCCACCCGGGCCGGGTGGACGTCACTCGCGTGACCACTCGGTCTCGGCCTCCGGCTCGCCGTCGACACCGGTCCCTTCCCAGAGTCGGACCCTGACCGCCCTGGGGCCCGGTGCGGGCCGGGAGAGGGTGCGGACGAACACGTCCCTGAGGTGGTTGGCCGCCCGCTGCGGCGGACCGTCGTACTCCAGCGGATTCGGCATCGTCGTGTCGCCCTGCCGGGACCAGTGGCCGTCGTCGTCCTGGGTCTCCAGAATCCACCGGTAGCGCCGCATCGTGGCCTCCTGTGACAACGCTCCTGCCCCGACCACGACCGTACGAGACGGGCGGACGGAGGGCGACCCGGGGATGTCGGCCGGCGGCTCCGGCGCCACGACGGGTCCAGGAGTGGAGGAGGTGGCCGATCTTCGAGGTAGACGACATCCGGGAAGGGTCGTGGCGGACGGCGCGCGGGGTGGCCGGGCTGCAACGACCATTGACGATCCTGGACTCGGGTATCCCAAAACCGGAATCCGGGAGCATACTTGTGCCATGCGGGAAGACGGGCAGGGGCCTCGGACGAGGTGGACGTTCCTGACGCATCACGCGCGTGTACTCGTGGCGATCTCGCGTGACGCGGAAATCCGCCTGCGGGATCTGGCGACGACGTGCGGAGTGACCGAGAGGGCCGTACAGGCGATCGTCACCGATCTGGAGGACGCCGGCTTCCTCACCCGTACACGGCACGGACGTCGCAATCACTACCACGTCGTCGGCGGCACGTACTTCCGCCATCCCGCCGAGGCCCACCACGAGATCGCAGGCCTGCTGGCACTGTTCGGCGGCCCCGGTCTCCGCCCCGGCCCCAGCCCCGGCCCCCACCAGACGCTTCCTACCGGTGATCATCATGGTGAGCATCCGTGAGACCGCGCCCGACCGCCTCCAGCACCTCACACCGCAGCTGCGAACAACCACCACGGTGGTTGATGGAGCGGCAGTGATCGTCCGCCTCGACGGCGCGGTGGACCTGGAGGACCGCCACCCCTTGCAGCAAGCCCTCGCACGGGTGGTGCAGAGCCGCCCGCCCCGGCTGATCGTCGACCTGACCGGCCTGGCCTTCTGCCACTCGGTATGCCTCAACGCCCTCCTCACCGCCCGCCGGCGTGCGAGGGCCGTCGGCGTGGAGATGGTGCTCGCCGCCCCGCCGCCTCAGACCAGACGAGTACTGGAGATCACCGGCGCCGACGAAGTCTTCACCATTTGCTCGGACGTCCGCAGCGCCCTGGCGGACACCTGCCCACCGCACAGTCCCTGACCGGACCCGTCCTGACCCGCGGCGAACCGCTGATCACCACCGACCTGGCCACCGACGAAGGCATCCGCGCCACCGTCTTCGACCTCCAGCACCCCGGCCCGGGCCCGGAGGGTCCTGACCTGTGGTGCTCGGGGTCGGTGCCCGGCCGGCACAGGGGGACACCGACGGCTCAGCGCCATTCGATCGCGAACAGGGTGGCATCGTCGCTCGTGCGCCCGCCCCGCTCCTCCTTGAGGACGTGGGAGAGCATGCGAACCGTGGTCCGGAGTCCGGAGTCGGAACGCTCGACCCGGTTGACCCAGTCGATGAGCTGACGCTCACCGAACTGACCCCCGCCGGGCGCGCGTTCCTCGACCAGGCCGTCGGTGAAGCACAGCAGCCGGTCCCCGTGCCGCAGGAGCCGGTCACTGATCACGGGCTGCTCGCCGCCGAAGCCGACCGGCAGGGTGGTAGCACTCTCCAACCGCTCGACGACGCGACGGCCGCGGATCAGCAATGGCGCCGGATGACCGGCGTTGACCCACTGCAGGTGGCCGGAGACGGTGTCCAGGCGCATCATCTGCGCGGTGACGAAGTGGTCCGGCCCGAACTGTTCGGCGATGGCCCGGTCCATGAAGGCGTAGATCTCCGCCAGTCCGATGTCGGCGCGCCGCGCGTGCCGGTACGCGCCGATGGCCACGGTCGCCATGGTGGCGGCATCCAGTCCGTGACCCATGGCATCGATGGTCGCCACGTGCAGGAGGTCGTCGTTGAGCGCGTAGTCGAAGCTGTCCCCGGCCACGTGGTAGGCCGGTTCGAGGATGCCCGCCACGGCGACCAGGGGGGCCGTCATCGAGAGCGGCGGCAGGAGCGACCACTGGATCTCCGCGGCCAAGCTCATCGGCTGGAGGCGCCGGGCCTGGAAGATCCGGTCGGTGTAGGCGTTCTTCGTGACCAGCAGATCGGCGACCAGGGCGCAGAAGACGCGCAGCAGCCGGCGGTCCTCCTCGTCGACGGCGTCCAGAGTCAGGGCAAGCACACCCAGCTCGTCACCGCCGTCCGGCAGGGGCAGGTACACCCGCACGCCGTCCTCCTGCGGTTCCTCGACGGGAACACCGTGCAGGAACGCCTCACCCGCGGGAGAGGCGTCGATCGGCACCGGCCCTCCGACCACCAGCCCCCGCCCGTGCAGGGGTGCCAGGACCAGCTGTCCGTAGTCCTGCAGCAGGAGGACCGGGTCGCGACCGCCGAACCGGCGCACCGCGTCGGCGACCAGTGGAGCGATCATCCGGGGCGGCAGTTCCTGGGTCCGGTCCAGCAACGGGCCCCACAGCAGGTCTTCGCCGGTACCGTGCGTCCGGCCGGGATCCGGTGGGGCGGACGGCTGGTCACCGCTCATCCTCGTTCACCGCCGTCTTCCGTCGTCGGGTCGGGTGCCGCTGTTGCCGAGCCGAACGCCCCGCGTCCGTGACACCGAGGCAACTCCTTCCATTACGCCCCGCTGCCGGGCGATGCGCGCTCCAGCGGGTCGACGGTGTGCCGAGGGTGTGCGGAGCACGGCGCGGTTCCACCGTGGCTCGGGCTTCGTGGCATCCGGCCCCGGCCGTTCACCGTACGGAGCCGACGCGGCCGGGCGAATCCGCCGCAGGTCCGGAAGCCCACGGTGCCGCGAGTCCGGGCCGCTCACCCGTCTTCCTCGGCTCCTGCCGCGTGAGCCTCGCCCGACCGGGTAGCCGTCATGGTGCGACGAGACTTCGTCATCCGGGCATGGCCCGAACCGATGGGAAGCGACCACATGTCCGCAGCCGTCCACCACCATCGACACCTGACGTTCGCCGCGGGTAGCGGAGCCTCCCCGGTGCGCGAAGGGCGGGCGTTCACCCGCCAGGCCCTCGCCGATTGGCGCCTGGCTCCCTCCACCACCGGCGACGACGCCCAACTGGTCGCATCAGAGCTGCTCACCAACGCCGTCCGGTACACGGCAGGTCCCCTCGCCATGGACCTGGACGATGACGGCTCACGTCTGCGCATCACCGTCACGGATCCGCGCGCCGACATCACCCCACCCGATCCCGGCGGTCACCGGCCTGCCCGGATCGGCGGCCACGGACTGTTCATCGTCGACCGCCTGGCCCTGCAGTGGGGCGCCTTCCCCGAAGGCCGCGGCAAGACCGTCTGGGCGGACCTCCTCCTGCCGGGTCGGCCGACCGACCCGGGCGCGGTGAGACCACGGTCGTCATGACGACGGCAGGACGGGACGGACACGACGGTTCAAGCGGAAGGAGCGGCGAGCAGGGCGGCAGCGCGGCCTGCCGTGAGGACACCGAGGAGATAGCCGTCCGCGTCCACGACGGGCCAGACGGCCAGATGCTTGATCCGCATCGCAACCGCGGCCAGGCGCAGGCTCATGCTCGGCCACGTGAACGGGCCCCGTTGATGCGCCGTGGAGCTGATCGCGGTCCGCTCGGTGGACCAGGAACGGCTCAGGAACGGATGGAGCCCGGCCCGGGTGACCAGCCCTTCGCACCGGCCGTCGTAGCCGCGCACCACCAGGTAGTCGACGTGGGCGCTCAGGAAGATGTCGTTGGCCTGGTCGACGGTGCTGTCGTCGGCTATCTGGTAGTCCCACGAATCCATGGCATCGGCAACAGTGAGGCTGCGGCCGGGGCGTGCCGAGTGCGGGGAGGAAATGGTCACGGCGCTCACCGTTACCCGATCTCCGGCTGCCTGCCGACGGCCGGGACAGTGTTCACCCAGAACGAAGCCGGAAGGGGTACCGGGATGCGGAAAGCCCTGGACACTGTGAAGCCTACTCCTGCGTTACCGTCAGACGAGGGCGCCCGCGGAGTACCGTGGGTGGCAACCGAGGACATTCCGCACACCGGCATTCGCGCTCGTGTCGCCCTGGGTCATGACGGGTCCCTCGTGGACCGGACGGGCGGCTCCTGATGATGCCGATCCCCCTTCCCACTCCTTCCTCGTCCGGGTCGTGGTCGGTGCCCGGGGCACCGCTCCTGCCACGCCTGGTACTGGAGCAGACGATGGCGCGGGAGGGAATCTTCGACGGGGCCTGGTGGCCCCGCTCCGGGCACGTCCTGGACGAGCTGCCGGACCTGATCACCGCGCTCGGTGCCCACCTGGGCCGCATCGTCAGGGTGGGCCTCGACTCCGCGGCCTGGGACGAAGTACCTCGGTCGGTCGTGGTCAACGGCTGCACCGTCAAGATCAACTGGTTCGCCGCGAGCGACGCGACGATCAGCATCACCCGGGGCTTCCAAGATCACTTCCTCCTGCTGGTGGTACCGCCCCGCACCAGCAGGCGGACCGCGGCCTCGGCGATGACGGCGGCCTCGGCAACCGGCAACCACACCCCGGCCGCCGAACTCCTGCTCGGGTGAGCGGTCCGTGACCGCTCACCACCGTGCCAGGTCCGGGCCGGACCGCGCCGGGTCCGGCCCGGAACCGGACCGGGAGCAGCCTGGACGTACTGGAGGCACCTCGCATGCCGGCACCGGCCACTCGCGTCGTTTCCGGCGAACGGCAATCCCGGACGTGGCACCGCTCAGGTCCGGAGACAGGTCCGTGATCATGACCGTGATCGGCGGCGCGCCCGTTACCGGTCCCGCCGGGCCCGAGCCCGTACTGCGGTTGTACCTGGCACCGTCCGGACCGCGAGCCGGACGGCTGGACGGGGCATGGTGGCCCCGGTCGCAGGACCTTCCTTTCGAACTCCCCGCCCTGGCCGCCGAACTGCACAAGCGGTGGGGCCACGTCGCCAGAATCACCGTGAACCCCGCCCAGTGGTTGCCTCTCCCCCGACGGATCCCGGTCGCGGGCCGCACCGTCCACGTGACCCACACCGTCCACGCGAACGGGTCCACCGCCGTGCAGGACCAGCACACGATCTCGGTCCGCTCACACCTTCCCCGCCGGCTGACCCTGCTGGTCGTCCCACCCCGGACGGGAGCCGTCGCCGCCGCCCGGCTCATGGCCGCGGCCGCCGATCCCGCGAACACCAGGACGGCGAGCGAACTGCTCGCCGACGAGCCGTCCGCGAAGGTGCCCGACCGGCGAGGGATCGTCTGGCCGGTACGCGACCCCTCGGTCCCGGCCTGGGGCTCCGCCCGGTGGGGCGGGCCGTCGTCCTCGCCCGGGCGCTCGGCCTTCGGGCCCGCGGCCGACCAGCGGTGACGCCGACCAGCGGTGACGCCGCCGCCCGATCCTTCGCTCTTGTGCTCCCGATGGATCGCCGTCAGTACGCCGTCAGTACTCGGAGCCGCTTCGCAGGTAGGTGCCCGCGACCTGGAGCCACGCTCCGGGGCTGAAGCACGCCTCGACCCGGTGCGGGGTGTCCTCGAAGACCCGCAGGACACGAAGCGCCCCGCTGGGGTGCAGGTCGTACTCGAAGGTGACGCCGTCCGCGCCGTCCTCGTACTGCAGGTCCAGCGGCCCACCCGACGGCTCCGCCGGCGCCCGGGCCTCGGGCGAGAGTTTCACGTAGACGGACATCCTGCCGACCCTGCCTCTCCTGTCCTTCCGAGCGGCCCGACCTGCGATGCCGGGCCTCTCAGACCGCTTCGACCGGTGGCTCGGAGCCGGCGCCGGTCGAGACGAGGATCTGCCGTGCCGAGCCGGTTCCACCGGCCTCGACCGCACGTGCCATCGCGGCCAGGGCCGCCTCCTGAGCCGCCTGCGGGGGAACCACGAGCAGACTGAAGTGATCGCGGTCTCCCCGTGTGACGATCACCGTGTCGTCGCCGACCGGGTACCGGTCGATGTGCACCGACCGCCCGTCGATGACCAGCCTGGGCGGCACCTCGTCCCAGGCGTCCGCGTCCAGCCCCACGCTCACCACGGGGCCCAGGTGTTCGGTCAACGCCCTGACCAGACCGGGCAACTCGGCGCCGACATCCCGTGAACGAGGCCACCAGGCGCCGTCCAGCGGGCCCTCCCTCGACCGCGTGGTCGCCAGGCGCAGCAGGAGCGTTCCAGGCTTCGCGGCCTGCCGCAGCCGCTCCGGAAGAAGACCGTGGTGCGGGGGACCGGATTCATCCGACATGGCACGCCACCCATCCGCGGACGCACGTCCCGTCCGCCACCGCAGAAGCGGTCCTCCGTCGCTGCCGGTCGAGCCGCTCCGACATTCCCACGGTACTCCGCACCCTCGGCCCCGGACCGGTCCGTCCACCGTGGCCCGGGCACCCGCGACGGGGGAAGGTCCACGCGCCCACGGGTGATCCGGATGAGACGTCATCCCCACCGCGCGGGAGAGGCCTGATGCGGCCGGTTCTGGTTGCGGTTCTGGTTGCGGTTCTGGTTGCGTTCTCCTCCGTCCGCCGGCGTTCAGAGCCCAGTCGGCGGATCACTCCACCGCAGGTCGGAACCCCTACGGCCGCCCCCGGACAGCCGGAAAGCGTGTGGGGAGCGATCCCTCACGAGTTCGAATCTCGTACCCTCCGCCTTCGCCCGCCAGGGCAGACGAGGGCCCCGACCGTACGACGGTCGGGGCCCTCGTCGTTGCGTGGTCACGGTTCGGGGCCGGACTCACCAGCCGTGCAAGGCGTCGACGTCGTCTCGCACCGCCCGGCACGGTCACCCGCCGTCAGTCGGACCGGGTCCAGGTCGACATCTGGTCCCGGAAGGTCGGGCAGCTGACGATGTCCGTCTTGCCGCACTGGAGGGCGTGGGTCAGGAGCTGGCGGGCGTGGTCGAGATCGACCATGCGCTGCTCGATCTCGGCGATCTTGGTGCGGATCATCGCCTGCCGGCGCGGCTGGTCCTGCTGGAACTCCCTGACCTCGGCCAGGGTCAGCCCGGCTTGCTGGAACTTGCGCAGCAGCACGATCCGGTCCGCGGCCTGCGGCGGATAGCGCCGCTGCCCGCTCTGGCGTTCGGGGGCCGGCAGCAGACCGTGGCGTTCCCAGTACCGGATGGCTGACGCGGGAACGTCGGTGATCTCGGCGAGCTGACCGATCGTCATGAGCATGCTCTGCACCTCGTCTCGTCGTGCCGGCCGGCGCTTGACTTGAACCTTAGTTCAAGTCGCAGAGTGGCCGGCACGTGCAGCGGCGGCGAACCGGCCGCCGCCGACGGAGCATCGGAGACGAAGAGATGACAGACACACCTGAAGTGAAGAGCCGGGCCCACCAACTCGTCGACGCCGCCCGGCAGCTCTTCGTGGCGGGAGTGATGTCGCACTCCGGGCACGCCAACCTGAGCGTCCGGCTCGACGCCGACCGCTTCCTGCTGACCCCGGGGTTCGTCCGCGACCTGGAGCCGCACCAGTTGGCGACCGTCGGCCTCGACGGGCAGGTCCTGGCAGGAGAACTGCGCTCCGTCAGCGCCGAGATCATCACCATGCACAGCGCCGTCTACCGCGCTCGCCCGCACGTGGGCGCGATCATCCATACCCACTCACCCGCCGCGACCGCCTTCGCGGTGGCCCACCGGCCGCTGCCGTGCCGCACCGAACCGATGCTGCGCTTCGGACAGCCCGAAGAGGTGCCGGTGGTGCCGTGGGGGCCGCGCGGGTCGGACGTGTCGGTCCGGGGCATCGCGGACGTCCTGGAGCGGCGCCCGACGACGGCCGCGGTCCTCCTGGCCAACCACGGGCTCCTGGTGTTCGGCCCGGACGCGGCGGCTGCCGGCCACCTCGTGGTGGCGATCGAGGAGAGCGCCGAGGCCGAGATCGCCGCGGCGGCGATCGGCGGGGCCGTGGACTTCCCCGAGGGCGCCCTGGAGGCCGTCCGGGCCTCGATCGCGCGGGTGGCGTCATGACCGACCACACCGTCGCCGACCACGCCGTCGCTGACCACCGCGTCGCCGACCACGCCGTCACCGACCGCACCTTCGCCGAGCGCGCCGAAGCCCTTCGGGACCGCTACCGCACGACCCTCGGAGCCGTCCCGGGCCCGGTGGAGGACCGCCTACGGGTGGCCCAGGCCTACGGGCGGCTCGCCACGGAGGAGGCGTTCACGGCTCTGCGCCACCTCGTGCTGGCCGACAGCCCACTCGGCGGGCGGGTGCAACAGCTGGTCCACTTCGGGCAGTTGCTGGCCCTCGGCCGGGCGGAACCGGCCCGGATCCACGCCCGGGGAGCACGCCACGCGGGCGCCGGAATCGCCGACCTCATCGGAGTCGCCGAAACCGCGCTCATCACCTCGGGCACACCGGCCTACGCACTCGGCATCGAGATCATCGTCGAACTCCTCCAGGACGACGACAAGTCCGGCTGACCACCGATAGCGTCTGCTCCGGGCACGTGAGGCGGGGGCGGCCCGGTCGGGGGCGGCCGGGTCGGGCGTCGAGGGGAGCGTGGGGATGGAGCCGCTGGCGGCGGACGATCCGCGGCAGGTGGGCGAGTACCGCTTGCTGCAGCAGCTCGGGGCGGGCGGGATGGGCCGGGTCTACCTCGGCCGGACCACGGGCGGGCGGACCGTCGCCGTCAAGGTGGTCCGGCGCGACCTGGCCGGGGATCCCGAGTTCCGGGCCCGGTTCCGTCAGGAGGTGGCGGCCGCCCGGCGGGTCGGCGGCACCTGGACGCCACCGGTCCTGGACGCGGACACCGAGGGCGGGCACCCCTGGGTGGCGACCGGCTACGTCGCCGGGCCCGCGCTCACCACCGCCGTACGGGAGTTCGGGCCGTTGCCCGAGCCGGCCGTCCGGACCCTCGGCGTCGGCCTCGCCGAGGCGCTCGCCCATGTGCACGGCCTCGGGCTGGTGCACCGGGACGTCAAACCGTCGAACGTGCTGCTGACCCTGGACGGGCCGCGGCTGATCGACTTCGGCATCGCCCGCGCACTGGACTCCACCACCGCGCTCACCCAGTCCGGCCAGGTGTTCGGCTCGCCGGGCTTCATGTCGCCGGAGCAGGCGAACGGGCTGCCCGCCGGGCCGGCCGGCGACGTCTTCGCGCTCGGCGCGGTGCTCGCGTACGCGGCGACGGGCACGCCGCCGTTCGGCGCCGGGGTGAGCGCGCCCGTCCTGCTCTACCGGGTGCTGCACGAGGAGCCGGACCTCTCCGGGCTGACCGGCCCGCTGAACGACCTCGTCCGTGACTGCCTGGCCAAGGACCCGTCCGCCCGCCCGACGCCCGCACGGCTGCGGGAACGGCTGGACCAGGGCGGCGCGGCCGCCGCCCGGCTGGGGCACGGGGACTGGCTGCCGGCGGCGCTGGCGGCGGCGGTCGGGCGCAGTGCCGTCCAGCTGCTGGACCTGGAGGCGGAACGGGAGGGGGAACGGGAGGCCGGGGCTCCGGCACAGTTCGGTCCGCCGGTCGCGGTCCCGGTGCCGCTCCGGACTGCGCTCCCGGTGCCGGGACCGTTGCCGTCGGTGCCGGGCCACCGGCCGTACCCACCGCGGCCACGCCGCCGGCGGGGCTACGGCGCGCTGGCGGCCGTCCTGGTCGGCGCGCTGCTGCTGGCCGGCGGGGACCTGCTGATCGAGCGGTTCCGGGATGACGACCGGCAGGCCGCCGCGTCGGACCCCGGGCGGACGCCCCCGGCCGAGGACGGGACGACGCCCACGGAGCCGCCGTCGAAGCGCCCCGAGCCGACCGGTGACGCCACCGATCCGGCCGACGACGGCCCCACGCCCGGCGCGTCCCCGACCGGCGGCGCGTCCCCGACCGCCACGGGGCCGGGCGTCATCCCGGCGAAGTTCCTCGGCACGTGGGTCGGCGAGCGCAAGGCCACCGACGGAGCCGTCACCACCGTCACCCTGACCATCGTCCAGTCGGCGCCGAGCGAGGAGAAGAGCAGGATCCGCGCCGAGACGCCGAGCACCGGCATCTGGTGCGAAGGCGCGTGGACGCTCTCCGAGGCCGACGAGCGCCAGGTCTCCTACGTGTCCCGGGTGACCGGCTCCTCGGCCGGCGAGGAGTGCATCGCCGACCGGTCGATCTACCGCCTGATCGCCATGCAGCCGGACGGCACCCTCCGCTACAGCATGGACCTGCTCGAACCGGACCGGTACATGGTGCTGCGGAAGAAGGCGTGAGGCCCGGGCGGGCCGGAACCGCGCACCCCGCCCGCCCGTCATCCCCACAAGGGCAACACACTCACCCCTTGTGCTCTTCACCATCGAGGTCCGAGGAGACCCATGGCCGACACCGTCCACTCACTGGTCGCCCGCGTTCACGAACTGCTGGTGGCACAACTGATCCATGGTGGCGCCGCGGTGGTGCCGGGCATCCACGACGTCATCGCGCGCGCCACGGCGCTCGGCCCCGACGGCACCTGGCTCGCCGCCGCGGGCCACTCGACCCTCGCCGGCCTGGCTCTCGCCCACGGCCGGCCGGAGGAGGTGATCCACCACCTCGACGCCGCCGTGACGGCCGGCTACAACGACTGCGTGGCACTCCACATGCCCGCCCTGCAACCGCTGCACCACGACCCCCGCTTCCGCGCCCTCTACCAGCGGATGCGCATCACCCCGGCGGATCTCGACGAACTCCTCTGGCTGCACCAGGAGATGCAGACCATGGTGCGGGAGGCCCAGAACGCGACCGTCGACAACATCGGCCGCCTCGACACCGGGGTGTCCCTGCTCCCGCGGGCTCCCCTGCCCACCCGCGAACCGCACACCTCGGGCGTCCTCATCACCCGCATCGACCTCTCCGCGGCCCAGACCGCGCTCCAACAGGCCGCCGTGAAGGGCGAGTTCCAGCGCAGCGCCGGCAACACCAGCCTCAGCCTCATCGACGACACCTGGGACCAGCCCCGCGCCATGCGCGACGCCTGGCACGCCGACGACCTGGACATCCGACGGCAACAGGCCGCCGAGGCCCGCGCCTTCGTCGAACGCCCCGGCGCCGGCAGCATGCTCGTCCCCTGCCCGCCCCTGGGCTCCATCCGCTACCCGGCCTGAGGCCCGGCCGGACGGTCCCGACCCTTGCCGCTGTGCAGGGAGCGAGGGCCGAGCCGCGGGCGCGTCAGGACTGGAGGACCTGAGCGAGTTCGGCGGTGCACATCATGTAGCCGTCGGGGGTGGCGAGTCGGGCGAGGTAGTGGGTGAGGTCGGCGCCGAGCGAGAAGACGCGGACGGGGGTGCCGGCGGCGCGGGCCGCCTCGACCACGCGGTGGACGCCGTCGAGGACGGCGGGGTGGCGGGTCTGGTAGGAGTCGGCGACGAGGTGGTTGCCCCGGTCGGCGGCCAGGTAGAACTGGACCAGGTCCTTGACCCCGACGAAGAGTTCGCTGGCGCCGGCGGCGCAGATCTGCGGGGTGGCGTGGACGGCGGCGGGGGTCTCGATGAAGGCGGAGAGCGAGACGTCGGACGGGAGTTCCAGGTGGGAGCGGAGTTGGGCGTACTCGTCGGCGTCGTTGAGGAACGGGACGGAGAGGTGGATCCGCTGCGCCTGGTCGCCGAGCCTGCTGCGCAGTTCGCCGAGCATGATGTGCAGGGCGTCCCGGTAGGCGGCCGAGCCGAGCAGCCAGCGGGCGCCGTGCAGGCCCAGCTCGGGGTTGGGTTCGACGGCGACGGGGGCCTGTTCGGTGACGCTGGCGGCGTGGTCGGAGCGCAGGTCGAGTAGGCGCAGGACGAGACGCTGGCCGGGGAGGAGCTCCTCGACGAAGGCGCAGAGGCGTTCGGCGATGGCCCGCCCGTAGCGGGCGGTCTCCTCGGGCCCGCCGTCGAGGGCGTCGAGCGGGCTGAGGCCGGCAGCGAGGCAGAGGAACTCCTCGCGGATGAAGAACGAGTCGACGCACATCGCGTTCGGCCCGCAGGAGTTGACGGTCCGGATGTCCTGGAAGTCGGCGATCACCGCGCAGGCGGCGCCGAGGTCCTGGACGGTGGGGGTGACGGGGCCGGGCGGGGGGACCGGCCCGGCGGCCGGGTCGGGGCCGAGCAGGATCGACCCGTTCTCCAGGTCGAGGGTGACCTCGCCGTCCAGGGCGGCGAGGTCGGCCTCGTCGACCAGGAGCACCGGGATGCCGCGGCCGCGGCAGAGGGACTGCATGTGGCCGGTCTGTCCGCCTTCGCCGCAGACCACGGCACTGGCGGCGACGATGGCGTCGTACAGGCCGGCCTCCAGGTTGGGGGCGATCAGGATGGATCCCGCCTGCGGGTGTCGGGTGCGGTTGCAGGTGGCGCGCAGGGTGGTCCGGTTGCCACCGGTGAGCAGGGAGCCTTGGATCCGTCGCCCGTTCAACTAGCCCTCCAGGTGCTCGTCGGCCCGGTCGGCCCGGTCGGCCTATTCGACTCCGGCCTTCTCGGCGTCCTCGATGTCCTCGATGTCCTCGGTGTCGTCGGTGTCCGCGATCTCCAGATGGCGCCGTAGTTGACGAGGCGTCATGGAGACGTCGGTGAGTCTCCGGACCGCGGACCGGCTGACCGCCACCTGCAGGCGGCGACGGCCGTCGGTGCCGTCCGGGGCGGTGAGGGAGCCGATCAGGGCGTCCAGGCGGGCGTCGAGCTGCTGCCGTCCGACGCGGGTGCGGGTGGCCATTCTCCTCACCTCCAGTTTCACAGCGTGCGCGAAGGAGGGATCGGCTGCTTCCTCGAACGTGCCGTCGGGGGTGCGGGATTCGGCCAAGTCGCGGGACGCCCTTGCGGCGGGGACGACCGGAGGTCGGTCGGAGGCGGACGCCGCCCCGCTTTCGGGCAGCTCCAGCTGCTCGATGACGTGGGCGGCGACCGCGATGGAGTGGTTCTTGATCGCGGCGAGGTTGAAGGCGAAGGCGCCCGTACGGCCGTTGCGGACGATCTCGTCGCCCTCGCGCAGCGGGCCGACGGCGGTGAGCGGGCCGGCGGGCGCGCCGGAGCGGGTGAGCAGGACGCCGCGGTGGTCGACGTCCAGGCCGCGGCCGGTGCGCTCGTGCGGGGTGACGAGGCCGCGGCGCAGCAGGTTGCGCCACAGTTCCCCGTCGACCCGCAGGTAGTCGCTCTCCCGGCCGAAGTTGGAGACCACCAGGTCGGCTTCGACGGCCAGCTTCCCGTCGGCGGTGGCGACGGTGACCTCCAGCCGGCCCGACACGGCGGGGGCGACCGCCTGGACCGCTCCGACCAGCAGGCTGACCGGGCCCGGGTCCATGGAACGCTCGATGACGTCGATGGTGTACTGCACGGCGCCGACCCGTAAGGCGGCGATCGCGGTGCCGAACTCGTCCAGCAGGGCGCGCAGTTCAGGCGACGGGATGAGGTCGAGGGCGGCCGGCAGGTGCGGCTCCCAGGCCTTGGCGACCCGCTCGGCGACCACCTCCGGGGCGATGTCCGGGTACTCGCGGGCCACGATCGCGCAGGCCGCCTCCCACTCGGCCCGGACCCGCCCGAGGAACTCCTCGCGGTCCCGGTACGGCTCCAGCAGCGCGCTGGGGCAGGGCAGGTGCAGGACGCCGTGCTCATGGGTGTCGGGGTAGGCGCGGAACATCGTCCCGGTGCGGGAGACCAGCCGGATGCCGCCGGTGTGGCCCTGGCGCAGCAGCAGGCCGGCCGAGTCGTAGGCGCTGAGCACCGAGCCGACGATCACCACCTCGGCCTCGGGCGGCAGCGCCGCCAACCGCCCTACGCCGTCCGCGGAGTAGGGGTGGCGGAGGAAGCGCGGGTGTTCCAGCACCTCGGTGGCGAAGGGCAGGTCCTTCAGCTCCAGGCCGGTGGCGAGGACCACGTGCGCGGCGGGCACCACGTACTCGGCGCCGGTCGACTCCGTCCCGGTCGACTGCGGCCCGGTCGGACGGACCGTCAGCTCGACGCCGAGGCCGTCGGCCGTCGGTACGAGGTCGACGGCCTCGCCGTCGACCTCGCGGAGCAGGACGCCCGGGTAGGCCTCGCGGGCGGCCTCGGCGAGCCGCTGCTCCAGGTAGTCCTGGAATATCCGCCGGGGTGCCGGGCCGGGTTCGGTGAACTCGTACTCGGCCCACTGCGCGGGCCAACCGCCGCGGTCCGCCTCGCGGTTGGCCCAGTGGACGAAGTCGAGGACGTCCTCGCGGAACGCCGACATCCGCCCGGCCTGG
The DNA here is from genome assembly GCF_003635085.1 of Streptomyces sp. 1114.5. Taxonomy (NCBI): domain Bacteria; kingdom Bacillati; phylum Actinomycetota; class Actinomycetes; order Kitasatosporales; family Streptomycetaceae; genus Streptomyces; species Streptomyces sp. 1114.5. The sequence continues at coordinate 1,505,630 of NZ_RBXE01000001.1, read as the reverse complement.
ATGTTGAACACGTGGTCCCAGGGGTTGCCGTTCCGGTGGTAGGCGACCCCGGCGGAGCGGTAGTCGGTGCGCCGCTCCAGGAGGACGATCTCGACCGGTCGGCGGGCGAAGTGGAGCATCCTGATCGCGGTGGCGGTACCGGCCAGGCCGGCCCCCACCACAACGACCCTGGGACAGCTGACTGTTCGACTCATGCTGAAGCCTTCCGCTCGCGGGATCGGAACCGGGAACCCGGGGCCCGCGGATCAGGCTAGGGGCGCGCGTGTCGGCACAGGCGCCCTTCCTCCGGGTTGTGACAGAAGGGGCCACGGTGACGGACGGTTCGGCGGCGCGGACCCGTACGGCCGTCGGCATCCGCACACCGGCGGGGCTGCGGGTGCGGACGTCCGAAGCAGGGTGGGGACGGCGTCTTCCTCAGCGGCGTCCGGCTGATCCTGGACGGGATCGAAGCCTCCTGGTCCGCGCGCACCGCCGACCTTCCGGACTGATCTCGCCTCCCCCCTCCCCCCGGACTAGCGCTCGTTCAGCGCCTGCACCTCCGCGTACCCGGGCGCCGGCCCCACCGGCTCGCCCGCCGCGACGGCCGCCGCCGTGGCCACCGCCGCCGCCAGCGCCGAGCGGTACAGCAGCGAACCGAGGCTGACCCGGGCCACCCCGAGCCCGGCCAGCTCGGCCAGGCCAGGGCCGGTCGGCGTCAGGAGGATGTTGAGCGGGAGGCCGACCGCGCCGACCAGCCGGGCGATCACCGCCGGCTCGGCCAGCCAGGGAACGAACACGCCGTCCGCGCCCGCCTCCCGGTACGCGGCCAGGCGTCGAAGCGTCTCCGGCTCGGGGTCGTCCTGCCCGGACCGGTAGGTGTCGGTACGGGCGTTCACGAACAGCTCCGGCACGGCCGCCTTCACCGCCGCGACCTTCGCCGCGTGGACCGCGACCGGCGTCAGCGTGCCGTCCGCCCGAGCGTCCTCCAGGTTGATGCCGACCGCTCCGGCCTGCGCCAACTCGACGGCCAGCGCGGCGACTTCGTCCGGGTCATCACTGAAGCCGGACTCCGCGTCGACGGTGAGCAGGAAGTCCCCGCCACCGAGCCGGCGCGCCAGCCGTACGGTCTCCGCACGGGTGGCGGCGGCACCGTCGGGCAACCCGGCGGCAGCCGCCACGCCCAGGCTGGTGGTGCCGATCGCGAGGTGGCCGGCGGCGGCGAGGGAGGCGGCCGAGGCGTGGTCCCAGGCGTTGGGGAGCAGCAGCGGGCGGCCGGGGCGGTGGTGCAGGGCGGCGAAGGGGGTCATGGCAGGGCCTCCTGGGCGTGGACGGTCGAGGGTTGCGGGGTCTTACGGCCTACGGGGGTTCCTACGGCCTGCGGGGTTCACCTGTGGGGTCATGCGCTTCCCTCGGCCTCGGGCTCCACCGACCCCACCGGCCGCAGGTCCCCCACGGAGTCCGCGTAATACCCGGACTCGGAGACGTGGCGGACGATCCGCCGGAAGCTCCAGCCCGTGCCCGGCGAGTCGCCCAGGTACGCGTACGGCAGGGCGGCCACCCGGCGGGCCCAGATCCCGGCCAGCCGGGTGAGGCGGCTGCGCGCCTCGTCGAGGTCGGCGGCGGTGAACGGGGCGAGGTCGGCCGGGGTGGTGACGTTGGAGGCGTGCCAGTGGTCGGGTTCGGTCGGTTCGCCGGCCAGCCGGGCCTCCAATTCCGCCAGATGGTCGAGGAGATGGTCGGCGACACGGCGAACAGCCTTGTGCGGCGTGTAAGTTCGCCCGTCGGCGTTGACGACCGGGCGGCCGTCCCAGTTGGTCCAGGTGGCGGCCAGAGCAAGTACATGCGCGACCATCTCCGGTACCAGCAAGGCGAGTTCGGCCTTGTCGACGTCGGCGCCGCGCCCGGTCGGCGCGTCGGAGTCAGCGGGATCCCGGTCCGCCGCTTCAAGGTCCGCAGGATCGGAGGCCCCGAACAGGATGCCCTCCGCGATGGCCAGGGCATGCGAGCGGCCCGGGCAGAGCCGCGGCGGCGCGCCGAAGGTGAGCGCCACACCGTCCGGCGCTTCCGCCTGCGCGGCCGCGAGGTCCAGCACCACGTGCGTCCCGGCCGGTACGGCGACCCCGCCGACCTCGGTCGCCCGGGCCGCGAGGCGGCGCATCACCCGCAACGGCGGGTCCTCCCGCAGCACGGCGGCCAGTCCGCCCCCGTTCCGGCGGGCCACGTCGACCAGTGCGGCGGTGGCGTCGCAGGCCTGGACGAGCAGGCCGATCCGGTTGGCGGCCGCCTCCCCGTCCGGCTCCCCGACCGGCTCCTCGTCCGGTTCCCCGTCCGCCTCCCCGTCCGGGCCTCCCATGGCGGGCAGCAGCCGAGCCACCGCCGCGTCCGCCTCCGGGTCCTCCCGCGCGCCCGACCTGCCCACCCCCTCCGACGCGTCCGCGAAGTACGCCCGGGCGACCGTCGCGACGTCCCGCGCCACGGCCTCCGGGTCGGCCAGGCCGAGCGCCGCGGCGAGCACCCGGACCGCCCGCAGCCGTACGTCGGGGTCGAAGCCGCCCGCCGCGGCCACCCGAAGCGCGGCCGGGTCCAACCGTTCCAGGTCGGCCAGGACCAGCGCCCGGCGCCGGGCGTGCGGCTCGCCCGCGGAGAACCGGGCGACGGAGGCCCGCAACCAGGCCACTCCGGCGGCCGCGCCCGCTGCCACCGGCGCCGCCGGCAGCGGGACCAGCGCCGGGTCGGCCAGGGCCGCCGTGACGTCGTCGTAGTGGGAGAAAGTCAGGGTTGCGGAGCCGGAGGCAACCGTCGGTTCGTTCATGCCGCCATCGTGGTCCCGGATCGTTTCGGCCCCCACCGAACTGTGCCGGGGCGACGATGGAGCCATGCCTCCGCAACCCGGCCCCACCCGCCGCCCAACTCGCCCCACCCCGGCTGCCCGCCACGGCGGCAGTCCGCTCGCCGCCCTCGCCGCCCTGCTCGCCGACCCCACCCGAGCCGCGTTCTGCGACGCACTGCTCGACGGCCGCGCCTGGACGGCCGGTGAGCTGGCCCGGCACGCGCGCGTGGCACCGTCCACGGCCAGCGAGCACCTGTCCCGGCTGATCGCGGGCGGGCTGCTCGCCGAGGAACGACAGGGCCGGCACCGGTACGTCCGGCTGGCCACGCCCGCGGTGGCCACACTGCTGGAAGACCTCACCGCCTTCGCCGAGTCCGGCAACAGCGGCAACGGCGGTCCCAGCGGCAACAGCAGCGGCAGCAGCGGCACCCGCCCGCCCCGCAGCCTGGGCGAGGCCGGTCGGCTGAGCGCCGAGGCCCGCGCCCGCACCTGCTACGACCACCTCGCCGGCCGCCTCGGCGTGGCCGTCGCCGACGCGCTGCTCGCCCGCGGCCTGGTCACCGACGACACCGGGCTCACCGACACCGCCCTCACCGACACCGCCCTCGCCGTCACCGAACGCGGCCACGCCTGGCTGGCCGCCCAAGCGATCGAGCTGCCACCGCGCGCGGTCCACCGCGGCGGTCGCCCCCTGGTGCGCATCTGCCTGGACTGGACGGAACGCCGCAACCACCTCGGCGGCGCACTGGGCGCGGCACTCTGCCGAGCGGCCCTGGACCGCGCCTGGGTGGAGCGGATCGGCTCCGGCCGCGCCCTACGGGTGACCGCGGACGGCGGCCGGGCGCTGCACGAACTCCTCGGCGTGGACGTCCCCTGACGCCACGGCCCGCGCTCCCCCCTCAGCCCATCGACTCAGCCCATCGACTTCGCCCCGTCCAGCGACTCCCGGATGATGTCCGCGTGCCCGGCGTGCTGCGAGGTCTCGGCGATCAGGTGCAGCACCACCCGCCGGGCCGACCAGGCCGTACCCGGCGGGAACCACGGCGCCGGCGGCAGCGGGTGGGCGAGGTCGAGGTCGGGCAGGGTCCGGATCAGTTCGTCCGTGTGGCGCGCCACCCGCTCGAACTCGGCGAGCAGTCCGGCCAGCGTCTCGCCGTCCGCCATCCGGAACTGGGCCGCCCAGGCGTCGGGATCACCCGGGTTGCTGTCCCCGGCCCGCATCGCCTCCGCGCCGCCGGTCATGAACCGCGCCCAGCGCGCCTCCACCGCCGCCACGTGCTTGATCAGTCCGCCCAGGCACAGCTCGCTGGCCGTGGTGCGCTCGGCCGCCTGCGCGTCGGTGAGGTCGCGCACGGTGCGCCGCAGCAGGCCGCGGTGCTTGTCCAGCGTCTCGACCAGGTCCTCGCGCTCGCCCATCAGCCGCTCCTCATCAGTCGCACCCCGTCACACCCGTCCTCCCCGGCGAGCGGCCCCCGCCAAACGGATCCAGCACCCGGCCCCCGTCACACGTCCACCGTCTTCGGCTGCTCGCCGACCGTCCGCCCCAGGTCGATCAGCCCGAACGCCGCGCCCTGCGGGTCGCCGACCGCCGCGAACCGGCCGAACGGGCTGTCCATCGGCCCGAAGTACACCTTGCCGCCGCGCGCCGTCAGCCGCTCGATCGCGGCGTCGGTGTCGTCCACGGCGAAGTAGACGCTGATGTACGAGGGCGCCTCCGGCGGCAGGAAGTCGCCCTCCGCGCCCATCCGGCCCAGCACCGGCCGGTCGCCGATCTGGAACATCCGGTAGTCGAACTCCTCGGAGTCCATCTTCCTCACGCCGTACGGGAAGACCGCCGGGAAGAAGGCGTCGGCCTTGGCCGGCTCCCGGGTGACCAGTTCCGCCCAGCTGTACGCGCCGGGCTCGCCCTGCTTCTCGAAGCCGGTGTGGCGCCCGGCCTGCCAGACGCCGAACACCACGCCGCCCGGGTCCTTGGCGATCACCATCGTGCCGAAGTCGCCGACCTGCATCGGCCCCATGACCACCTCGCCGCCGTTGGCGCGGATCCGCGCGGCGGTGGCGCCGGCATCGGGCGAGGCGAGGTACAGGCACCAGGCGGACTGCACCTCGTCGCCGGGCATCGGCGGGACGACCGCGGCGACCGCCTTGCCGTCCGAGTACGCCTGCGTGTAGTTGCCGAACTCCGACGAGCTCTCGCCGAAGGTCCAGCCCAGCACGTCACCGTAGAAGGCCTTCGCGCCCTCCACGTCGGTGAACATCGCGTCGGCCCAACAGGGTGTGCCCTCAGGTAGCGCAGCCATCTCTCAGCCCTCGTCCGTGGCGAAGTGCGCGCGCCGGGAGGCGCACGCGCGGCCCCCGACTCGCCAGCCTAGCCACGACGCGGCGCACCCGCGCGGGGATGCCGCCCGGGTGCGCCGCGTACTCCTGCCGGGCGCCGGCCACTCAGTGCGTCGGCACCGCCCCACTCACCGGCGGCCGCAGCGAAGCCGTCCCCAGACCGGTCGGACCGAACGGAACCGCCGGACCCCGCGCAGTTGCCGGGCCCGTCGGACCCGCCGCAGGAACTCCCTGCGCCCCCGCCCGCCGGGCCGCCACCGCCGCCGCGAGGTCCCGCTCCACGCCGAAGTTCCGCCGCAGGTCCTCCTCGCCGTACCGGCGGCAGCCCTCGTGCCAGCTCAGGATGCCCGCGAGCCAGTTCTCCAGCTCCTTCACGTACCCGCCGAGCAGCTCCCGAGCCGCCGAATCCAGCCCGAAGTCCTCGTACATGACCGGGAGTTCCTTCGCCGCGACGTGCTGGAACTGGCCCAGCCGCGAGTGCATCAGGTCGTCGACGATCCGGACGGCCGCCGGGTAGTCGCAGCCGAAGAAGTTCTGCACCACCAGGACGACGTTGTGCAGCTCGCCCTCGTACTCGACCTCCTTCTGGTACGAGAAGAGGTCGTTCATCATGGTCGCGTAGTCCGCGGCGGAGTTCTCCAGGGCGCGCATCGAGCCGTGCCGGTACACGTCCTCGGGGACGGTCTGCCCGTGGCCGAGGCGGCAGAGGCCCGCGGTGAGGTCGGAGCCGAAGGTGACGCGGCGCATTTCGAGGTAGTCCACCGGGTCCGGGATCCGGTGCTGGATCCGGTTGGCCAGCTCCCAGACCCAGCTCGCCATCATGGACTCCACCGACGTCCGGAACCGGGCCCTGGCCTCGACGGTCATCGGGCCGGCGGTGCGCTCCCAGAGGTCGGCGAGCCCGCGTTCCAGCGCGTTGGCGGGCTCCGGCGCGGGGCTGCCGTCCACCGGCATGAACAGCGACAGCCGCTCGTTGGCGTGCTTGGCGCCGGCCAGGTCGCGGGTACGGCCGAAAGCCGCCGGGTAGTAGTCGTCGGCCCAGGTGCCCCACGCCAACCAGGCGCTGTCGAGGTCGAGTTGGTCGGCGGTGGCGTCCGGGTGGAGGCCGGCGGCGCAGAGCGCGAGGTCGTAGTCACGCATCGACTCGGCGTCCCAGATGCCGGAGCCGGGCAGGGCCGGGTCCGCCTCCAGCAGGCCCATCCGCCCGGCCCACTCGACCACCCGCTCCCGGGCGCCGTCCAGGTGCGGGCTGAGCGTGAGCTTGAACGGCAGCCGGAACTCGGGCAGTCGGGACGGTCCGACGGCCTGGAACGGCACGTGCGCGTGCGAGCGCACCCGCCGCTCGGTCGGGCCGGCCCCGCGCTTCGCCGCCTTCCCCTCCGCCGCCGCAGCCGCCGCGCCGGCCGTCGCCCCACTGCGCAGGATGTCCAGCGCCGAGGTCCCGATCCCCCCGATCGCATACTGGTCCCACCAGTTGCCGGCACCCGGCAACCCCGGCAGCCCGGTCAGACCCGCCGCCCCCACCTGCTCTCCGCCCGACCCGGGCGCCACCGCACCGCCCGAACCGGCCGCCGCCCCACCGCCATTCATGTACCGGCTGGACCGCATGTGCCACTCGTGCCCGCCGGCCTGCCAGTCCTGCAGCCCCTTGACGTACGCCATGACCCTCGCCCGGTCCTCCGGGCCGATCCCGGTCTCCGCGAACAGCACCGGCAGCTCGGTGAACACGGTGTTCTCGAACTGCTGGAGCCGCGAGGTGAGCAGGTCGTTGACCGCGTCGGCGGCCTCCTGGGTGCTGCACTCCAGGAAGCGCTCCAGCACCAGGATGCCGTTGCTCAACTCCCCCTCGTCCTCGACCTCCCGCTGGTACGAGAAGATGTCGTTGCGCAGGTGCACGCCGTCGGAGAAGGCGTCCATCAGCACCCGCAACGCGCGCGTGCCGGACACCTCCTTCGGCACCTCGGCGCCCGCCGCGTACTCGACCAGCTGGGCGGACCACGGCGCACCGCCGACCTTGCGGCGCATCTCGATGTACTCGACCGGGTTGGCGACCCGGCCGGCGTCGATGTTGGCGAGCTCCCAGAGCGACTCGTTCAGCAGGTTGCGGGTGCTCTCGGCGAACCGGAGCCGCCAGTCCTCGCCCATCGCCGGCACGGTGCGCCGCCACAGGTCGGCCAGGCCCGCCTCGACCGGGTTCTCCGGCTCGGGCGTCGGGGTGGCCGGGTCGGCCGGCATGAACAGCGGCAGCCGGTCGAGGTGCGCCTTGCCCGCCTCGCGGTCGTTGGTGCGCTTGTACATGTCGAGGAAGTGGTCGTCGAAGAAGAAGACCCAGACGTACCAGTCGGTCACCAGCGACAGCGCCTCGGCGGAGGCGTCGGGGTGGGTGTAGGCGCAGAGCAGGCCGTAGTCGTGCGCCTCCAGATCGGCCTGGTCCCAGATCCCGGAGCCTTCCAGCATGCCCATCTCCCGGGCCCAGCCGGTGCTATGGGCCCGCGCCTCCTCCAGATGCGGATTGAGGCGCGCCGGGTGCGGCATGTAGAAGGACGGCAGTTCGAACGGCTGGGTCACGGCGGGCGAGCCTTTCTGGACGCGTCGATTGGACCAAGAATGACCCGCCCCCCGCCCGCCACACCGGCACAACCGAAACAGTCATATGAGATGACCCACCAACCCCACCAAAACCACCCACCCAGCCGAGCGCACCTCACTCCCCACCCGCCCCTCCCTCATCACGCGCGCCACCCAGAGCACCAACGCCGCAGGGGCGGGCCGCGATCGGTCCGCCCCTGCGGGGTGGTCGGTGTGCGCCGGCGGTCAGGCTGCCGGGCCGAGGGCCGCGAGGCCGCGAGGCCGCGACCGGGCGAGGCAGACGAGCGGGAAGCGGGTGTGCTGCGGCCCGCGACGGATGCGACAGCCGCGGGCGGAATGCGGGCAAAAAATATTCCGCACTGCCCCCTCCGAATCCCCAACAACCGCTCCGCCAACGAACAAAGCAGGCACGGCAAGGCCCGGAACACCAAGAGTTCCCCCGGTACGGGCGTGTTGACCGCCTCCGCCCAGGTCGCGTCCTCCAGACTGGGCGCCGACCCGACGTCAACTCCGAGGAGGGCAAGCCCATGAACGTCACCGTTCGGCTCGCACAGCAGCCCGAGGCCGACGAACTGCTCGGACGGAGTGCACTCGCCGCGCTCGTCGGCATGCTGCTCGACCAACAGGTGCCGATGGAGTGGGCGTTCACCGGCCCGCTGACCATCGCGCAGCGCCTCGGCCGGGACGACCTGGACGCCCACGAGATCGCCACCTACAACCCGGAGGAGTTCGTCGCGCTCCTGTCCGCCAAACCCGCCGTCCACCGCTACCCCGCCGCGATGGCCAAACGGGTCCAGCAGCTCTGCCAGTTCCTCGTCGCGCAGTACGACGGCGACGCCGCCGCGCTGTGGAAGAACGTGCGCACCGGCAAGGAACTGCTGAGCCGCCTCAACGCCCTGCCCGGCTTCGGCAAGCAGAAGTCGCAGATCTTCCTCGCCCTGCTCGGCAAGCAGTACGGCGTACGGCCCGAGGGCTGGCGCGAGGCGGCCGGCGCGTATGGCGAGGAGGGCGCGCACCGCTCGGTCGCCGACATCACCGGCCCCGAATCCCTCATCCTGGTACGGGAGTTCAAGCAGGAGATGAAGCGCGTTGCGAAGGAGGCCAAGGCGGCCGCCAAGCCGCGCACCGTCGGCCGGGCGACGACCACCCCCGCCGCGACCGGCGCACGCTGAAACGGTTGCCCCCACCCGCGGAGCCCAGCGCACCCGCGCCGAGGACGGCGGCGGCTACCGGCCGGCCCCCGCGCGCCGGTAGGCGTACTGCCCGCGGATCCGCCGGACGAAGTACCGCCCACGGCTCGGCGCCGCCAGCAACTCCCGGTGCACCCGGGCGGGTACGTCCGCGTAGACGTACACCCCACCGCCGGTGAACTCCAGCTCCAACCGCCGCGCCACCGGGTCGTAGCCGACCGAGCGCAGCACCGAGGAGTCCACCGCCGTACGGTCCACCGCCCCAGTGTGCGACGGCGGCCCCGGCCGCGCACGGCGACCGGGGCCCACACAGAGCGCGCGACGTCAGACCAGGGCGCTCTCCCGCGCCACCGCGGCACCCTCGACGGCGGAACCCTCCGCCACCGCACCGTCCGAGCCGCCCGCACCGACCGCCCCGCGCCGCTTGGGCAGCGCGAGCATCAGCAGGAACACCGCCACCAGCACCCCCACCACCCACCACAGCGCGTGCACGAAGGCCCCGCCGAACGCCGTCCCGACCGCCTCCGGCGCGACCACGTCGTCCATCGCCCCGAAGAAGGCCACCGACACCAGCCCGAGCCCGAGCGCGTTCCCGACCTGCTGAACGGTGTTGATCAGCCCGGACGCCGAACCCGCGTGCTCACGCGGCACCTCCGCCAGCACCGCGTCCGTGATCGGCGCGACGATCAGCCCCATGCCGAGGCCCATCACCACCAGCGGCAGCGCCATCTGCCAAGGCGTGATCGCCGTCCCGTACCGGTCCGCCTCCCAGATGTAGGTGAGCACGCCGGCCGCCATCACCAGGGCGCCCGCCTGCAGCACCTTCCGCCCGAACCGCGGCACCAGCTTCTGCACCGACAGCCCCGCCGCCATGGAGACCGCGATCGAGAACGGAATGCCGGTCGCACCGGCCTTGAGCGGGCTCCAGCCCAGGCCGATCTGCATGTAGAGGGTCCAGACCAGGAAGAAGATGCCGAGCGCGACGCCGAAGGCCAGCTGCACGCAGATCCCGGCCGCGAAGGACTTCACCCGGAACAGCGCCAGTTCCACCAGCGGCGAGCCGTCCCGCCGCGTCTTGACCTTCTCGTACACGACGAAGAGCGCGAACACCGGCAGGCTGCCGGCCATCGACAGGTACCCCCAGAGCGGCCAGCCGGCCTCGCGTCCGTGCGTCAGCGGGTAGATCAGCATCAGCAGGCCGAGGCTGGCGAGGGCCACGCCGACCAGGTCGAGCTTCAGCGCGTGGTCGGCCTTGGATTCGTCGATGAAGCGGCGTCCGAGCAGCAGGCCGGCGATGCCGACCGGCAGGTTGATCAGGAAGATCGGCCGCCAGGCCAGGCCGAACAGGTCCCACTCGGTGAGCAGCGCCCCGATCATCGGACCGGAGACGGCGCCCAGCCCGACCACCGCGCCGAACATGCCGAACACCTTGCCCCGCTCCTCCGCCGGGAAGGTCGCGTGGATGATCGACAGCACCTGCGGCACCATCAGCGCCGCCGTCCCGCCCTGCAGCAGCCGCGTCGCGACCAGCATCTCCGGGCCGGAGGCCAGCCCGCAGAGCGCGGAGGCCGCCGTGAAGCCGCCGATCCCGATCAGGAACAGCCGCTTGCGGCCGTAGATGTCGCCCAGCCGCCCGCCGGTGATCAGGCCGATCGCGAAGGCCAGGGCGTAGCCGCCGGTGACCCACTGCACGGCGCTGAAGGAGGCGCCGGTGTCCGCCTGGATGCTGGGGATGGCGATGTTGACGATGGTGACGTCCACCAGGTCCATGAAGGAGGCCACCATCACGATCGCCAGCGCGATCCACCTCCGCCGGTCGGCTGTCGCCGCGCCCATTCCGTACTCCTCGCTCGTGCCCACCTTGTCCACGAGCCCGACGGTACGGGCCATCTAGGTCAGAAGCTGTCCCAGTTCGTCCGGCATGCTGGACGGCATGACCGACACCCCGGCACGGCTGCTGAACCTGCTGTCCCTGCTGCAGACCCCGCGCGAGTGGCCCGGCAGCGAACTCGCCGAACGGCTCGGCGTCAGCCCCCGCACCATCCGGCGCGACATCGACCGACTGCGCGACCTCGGCTACCCGGTGCAGGCCACCATGGGCGTGGTCGGCGGCTACCGCCTGGTCGCGGGCACCGCGATGCCGCCGCTGCTGCTGGACGACGAGGAGGCGGTGGCCATCGCGGTCGGGCTGCGGGCCGCGGCCGGGCACGCGGTGGTCGGCATCGAGGAGGCCTCGGTACGGGCGCTCGGCAAACTGCTCCAGGTGCTGCCGAGCCGGCTGCGGCACCGGGTCGGGACGCTCAACACCGCCACCGTGCCGCTGCTCACCGGGGACGGCCCGACCGTCGACCCTGAAGAGCTCACCCTGCTCGCGGGCGCCGTCACCAACCACGAACGCCTGCGCTTCGCCTACCGCGCCCGCGACGGCGCCGAGACCCGGCGCAACGTCGAGCCCGAACGCCTGGTCTCCACCGGACGCCGCTGGTACCTGATCGGCTACGACCTGGACCGCGAGGACTGGCGGCTCTTCCGGGTCGACCGGCTGAGCGAACCCTTCGCCACCGGAGCCCGCTTCACCCCGCGCCCGCTCCCCGCCGAGGACGCCGCCGGGTTCGTCGCGAGCAGACTGCGCCGCCGGTCGCAGGTCCACACCATGGTGGCCACCGTCCACCGCTCCGCCGCCGAGGTCGACGGCCGGATGCCCTGGACCAGGGACTTCGAGATCGAGCCGATCGACGACCACCGCTGCCGCCTGCGCTCCCGGGCGGACTCCCTGAAGTGGCTGGCGGCCGGACTGCTCATGCTGGACTGCGAGTTCGAGGTGCACGAGCCCCCGGAGCTGCGCGCACACCTGCGCACCCTCGCCGAACGCGCCGCCCGGGCAGCCGAACGGTCGGGCTGAGCCCCTGCCTGCGCAGCCGAACGGGCCCCCGCCCGAGCGGCCGGGAGCCCTACGCCTCGACCCGGTACCACCCGTTGCCGGACCGGAACCAGAGCACGCCGTCCCGGCCGTACGCGCGCTCCCGGTCCAGCTCCCCGGGCACGTCCACCCGCTGCCGGCCGACCTCCCGCCAGCCCTTGCGGCTCTCCCGTTCGCACCGGATCAGCTCGCCGTCGGGCCGCAGGAACACGGCCCGGTTCCCGGCGATCGCGAAGCCCACCGGCTGCCGGGCCGGCAGCCGCATGGCCGTCGGCTTCCCGGCGGTGAGGTCGATCCCGGTGAGGTGGCTGTTGTCCCCGTACCAGGCCAGCCAGGTCCGCCGCCCCTCGGTGGCGGCGGCCAGGCCCTCCAGCGGGTCGTCGGGCAGTTCCCCGACCGACGGCCGCCAGACCGTCCGCCCGGCGGAGTCCAGCCCGACCAGGCCGAACCGGCCGATCGGGTTGTCGCCGTAGTTGCCCTCGTCCCCGAAGGCCAGCCAGATCCGGCCGTCCCGGTCGGTGATCAACGCCCGGACGTCGTCGCCGAGTTGCAGCTCCCGGCCGGGTCGACCGTCGGGCCCGAACACCAGGCCGTTGCGCTCCCAGCCGTCCGCCGGCTCCTCGGCCCGGCGGCCGGCCAGCAGCACCCGGCCGCCCGGCAGCAGCGCCAGCAGGTCCGGCGAGACGCCGACCCCTTCGAGCGGCACCCGCCGCTCGCCCTGCGGGTCGTGCACCAGCACCTCGCCGTCGAAGGGCAGCACGGCGTACGGCCACGATCCGGCCGGAGCCGCGCACCGCTCCGGTACCACCAGGACGGCCAACTCCCCCTCCGGTCCGACCGTCCAGGTCAGGGCCCGGCTCCCGGCCCGCCACTCCTCCTCGGGCAGCCGCCAGACCTCGACCGGCGAACCAGGAAGGCCGGAACGGCCGGGAAGACCGGATCGGCCGGGACGACCAGGTGCCGACACGTCAGACCCCGTACTCCGCGGTCAGCAGCGCCCGACCGAGGGTGTGGAAGGTGAGGTGGAAGCCCACCTGCGCCGGCGGGGTGTCGGCGCTGACGTCCAGCTTCTCCACGTCCAGGGCGTGCACGGCGAAGACGTAGCGGTGCGGGGCACCGGGCGGCGGGGCGGCACCGTCGTAGCGGTTGCCCGGGAAGTCGTTGCGCCCGTGGAAGGAGGCCGCGCCCGGCAGGTCCTCGTCCGAGGATCCGGCGCCGCGCGGCAGTTCGGCGGTGTCGGCGGGGAGGTTCAGGGCGAGCCAGTGCCACCAGCCGGAGCCGGTGGGCGCGTCCGGGTCGTAGCAGGTGACGGCGATTCCGCGGGTGCCCTCCGGCAGGCCCGACCAGGACAGCTGCGGCGAGAGGTTGCCGCCGGCGTGGATGAACTCCCGGGCCAGCGTGCCGCCTTCGGTGATGTCCTGACTGGTCAGCTCGAAGGACGGCACCGGCGGCAGGAACTCGTACGGCAGCGGCGGGCGAACGGTCATGGGGTGGCCACCTCTCACGTCTCACGGTCGGAATGACACGGGTCACTGTAATGGGGTGCACGCCCGATCCGGCGGCCCCTACAGTCGAGGTCATGGCCTCGAACGACCGCAGCCGGGCGACGACCCCGCTCGACCCCGCCCAGATGATCGCCGACGCCCGCCGGGCGCTGTTCACCATGGTCGGGGTGCTGGCCGTGGTCTGGCTGATCCAACTGGTGAACTGGATGGACGACTACGACCTCGGCCGGCGCTTCGGCGTCGTCGCCCAGGATCCGAGCCGGCTGCCGAACATCGTCACCGCGCCCTTCCTGCACTGGAACTGGGCCCACCTGGAGGCCAACTCCGGCCCGCTGTTCGTCTTCGGCTTCCTGGCGGCCTACCGCGGGGTGAAGAAGTTCCTCGGCCTCACCCTGCTGGTGGCGCTGACCAGCGAGCTGACCGCCTGGGTCTTCGACCCGCCGAACACGGTCGGCGCCGGGGCCAGCGGCGTGGTGTTCGGCTACTTCGGCTACGTGGTGCTGCGCGGGGTCTTCGACCGCAACCTGGTGGACACCCTGATCGGCGTCGTCCTCGGCGCCTCCTTCGCCTACATGGTCACCAGCGCCCTGCCCGGCGTCGCCCCGGGCATCAGCTGGGCCGCCCACCTCGGCGGTCTGGTCGGCGGCCTGGCCGGCGCCTGGATCTTCCGCAACCGGACCCCGCGCACTCCACGCGCCAAGACCGCCAAGACCGCCACGGCCGCGGCGGCCCCCGGACCCACCACCACCGCCGCCACCGCCCCGGACAGCCCCAACGCCGCCCTGCTCAAGGAGCTCGACGACCTCGGCCTCTGAGCACGCCTCGCCCGCCCGGACCGTCAGGTATAGACCATTCCCACCCCTGCGGCTAGCGTGAACAGCGCACCTGCCCCCAGCCCCGGAGCCGCACCGTGGAGTCGTCCGTCCTCGCCTTCGCCACCGACCTGCTCGACGAGGGCGCCGACACCTTCTTCGGCAACCTCACCGACCGCGCCGGAGTCGGCGGCGTCACCCTCGCCGCGGTCTACCACGAGGCCCGCGACGTCTTCCCGCACAACCCCCGCCGGGTGATCCGCCACCTGGAGCCGGGCGCGGCGTACTTCCGCCCCGACCCGGGCGCCTGGCAGGGCCGCCGCCTGGTGCCCACGCCGTCCACCGCCCTCGGCGACCGCGACCCCTTCGCCGAGGCCACCGAGGAGGCCCGCCGCCGCGGCCTGAAGCTGCACGCCTGGACGGTCTTCTGCCACAACGACCGGCTCGGCTTCGTCCACCCGGACTGCGCCCCGGCCAACGCCTTCGGCGACCGCCACCTCACCGAGCTCTGCCCGGCGAACCCGGAGGTCCGCGAGTACGCGCTGACCCTGGTCGCCGAGCTGGCTCGGTACGGCGTGGACGCGATCCGCGCCGAGTCGCTGCACTTCCACGGGCTGCGCCACGGCCACCACCACGAGCGCTACTTCGAGGAGCTCGGCCCGATCACCGAGGCCCTGCTCGGCGTCTGCTTCTGCCCGCACTGCCGCGCCGCCGCCACCCGCGCCGGCGTCCCGGCCGAGGAGGCGGCCGAGGCGGTCCGCGCCGAGCTGCGCCGCCGGCTGGCCGACGAGTCCGCCGCCGCCGAGCCCGCCGACCTGAGCGCCCTCGCCGACGGCGCCTTCGCCGCGTACGTGGACGCCTCCGCCGCCACCGTCACCTCGCTGGCCGCCGAGCTGTCCGAGCAGGCCCGCCGCCACGGCATGCGGCTGACCTTCATGGACGGCGAGGGCCCCGGCAAGGGCTGGCTCGCCGGCATCGACCTGCCAGCCCTCGCCAAGGCCACCGACCGGATCGAGACGCTCGGCTACGCCAGGACGCCGGAGGCCGTCCGGGAGAAGATCGCCGCCTTCGCTCTCCACGGCGTCCGCCCGCAGGACCTGGCGGTGATCCTGCGCCCGATGTCGGCCGACTGCGACGGCCCGCAGAACCTCGCCGCCAAGATCGCCACCCTGCGCGAACTCGGCGTCCCCGAGGTCGAGTTCTACCACTACGGCCTGATGCGCCTGTCCTCCATGGACCGGATCGGCACCGCCCTCGCCGGCTGATCCCCAGGGCGGCGCCCGGTCACCGCCGCCGCTTGGACGTCCCGAACAGGCTGCGCGAGATCTCCTGCCCGAGCTGCCGCCCGGCCGAGCGCGCGAAGGACTTCACCGTCGGATTGCCCAGCAGCGATCCGAGCAGCCCGCCCACGCCCTCCTTCTGGCGCGGAGCCTCACGCGTCTCGGGTACGGACTGCTCGGGCTCCGCCGGCGTCGCCTCCGGCCGGGGCGCCCGCGCGGCGAGCTTCTCGTACGCCGACTCGCGGTCGATCGCGTCCCGGTAGCGCGCCGTCAGCGGCGAGGCGTCCACGGCCGCCCGCAGCTCCCCGTCCCCGACCGGCCCCATCAGCGACTGCGGCGCCCGCAGCCTGGTCGCCGCGACGGGCGTCGGCGCGCCCTTCTCGGACAGGACGGTCACCACCGCCTCCCCGGTGCCGAGCGAGGTCAGCACGGCGCTGAGGTCGTACGAGGAGCGCGGGAAGGTGGAGACGGTGGCCTTGAGCGCCTTGGCGTCGTCCGGGGTGAAGGCCCGCAGCGCGTGCTGCACCCGGTTGCCCAACTGCGCCAGCACGTCGGACGGGACGTCCCGCGGGGTCTGGGTCACGAAGAAGATGCCGACACCCTTGGACCGGATCAGCCGCACGGTCTGGGTGATCGCCTCCAGGAAGGCCTTGGAAGCGCCCTTGAACAGCAGGTGCGCCTCGTCGAAGAAGAACACCAGCTTGGGCTTGTCGGGGTCGCCGACCTCGGGCAGCTCCTGGTAGAGGTCGGCGAGCAGCCACATCAGGAAGGTGGAGAACAGCCGCGGCCGGTCCTGGACGGCGGGCAGCTCCAGCACCGAGACCACGCCCCGGCCGTCCGGGGTGGTCCGCAGCAGTTCGGCGGTGTCGAACTCGGGCTCGCCGAAGAACGCCCCGGCGCCCTCGTTCTCCAGCACGGTGAGCGCCCGCAGGATGACCCCGGCGGTGGCCGCCGAGAGGCCGCCGATGGTCCGCAGCTCCTCCTTGCCCTCGGGCGAGGCGAGGAAGGCGATCACCGCGGTGAGGTCCTTGAGGTCGTAGAGCTCCAGGCCCTTGCTGTCGGCATAGTGGAATACCAGGCTGAGCGAGGACTCCTGGGTCTCGTTCAGGTCGAGCACCTTGGCCAGCAGCAGCGGCCCGAAGCTGGTGACGGTGGCCCGGATCGGGATGCCCGCGCCCTGCCCGCCGAGCGCGTAGAACTCGGCGGGGCAGCCCTGCGGCGCCCACTGCTGCCCCACCTCGGCGGCCCGGGCGCCGGTGCGCTCGCTCGGCACGCCGGGCGCGGCGACGCCGGAGACGTCCCCCTTGATGTCGGCCAGGAACACGGGCACGCCCTGCCCGGAGAGCTGTTCGGCGATCAGCTGGAGGGTCTTGGTCTTGCCGGTGCCGGTGGCCCCGGCGACCAGGCCGTGCCGGTTGAGCACGCCCAGCGGGATGCGCACCGGGGCGTCCGGGTACGCGGTGCCGTCGAGCAGCACCGCGCCGAGGTCGAGGGCGGGCCCGGTGAAGGCGTACCCGTCGGCGATCTCCCGGACGGCCGCAGGGGTGGGGGCGGAGGACATCGGTGCACACTCCCGGACGGATCAGAGCGCTTCGGAACTCTTCAGCACGCTTCGGAACGCTTCGGAACACTTCGACATCGGAACCGGAGCCCGCTCGGCACCGGCCGATGTTCGCGACATTTCCCATCAAACAGCCGCATTCGGCCACCCGCAGTTCACACCGGCACGCGTGGCGGCGCCGCGGCTGCTGCGCCATCCGCCGCCCAAACGGTAGGCTTTCCGTGTGATCTTCAAGCGCATCGGCAATGGGCGGCCGTACCCGGATCACGGCCGGACGAGCACCCGACAGTGGGCTGACGTCGCCCCGCGTCCGGTGCGGCTCGACCAGCTGGTGACCACCAAGGGCCAACTCGACCTCGAAACCCTGCTGGCCGAGGACTCGACCTTCTACGGGGACCTCTTCGCCCACGTGGTGAAGTGGCACGGCGACCTCTACCTGGAGGACGGCCTGCACCGGGCCGTCCGGGCCGCGCTGCAGCAGCGCCAGGTGCTGCACGCCCGCGTCCTCGAAATGGAGTGACGGGCCGCCACCCCAGGGCCCGTCGGACCCGCCCCAGGTTTCCGGACCGCCCCCTCGCCCCCGGGCGGAGGGCGGTCCACTCGTACCCCGGTACCCCCGTTCGGGTACCGGGGTACTCCAGATGATGATCGTTTAGTACCTTCGCAGCCGTACGGCACTACGCTGCTGACTACGGCCGCGACCAGGGGATCCGCCTGCACCGGGGATCCCGCACCCGGCCGACCCGTCATCCCGACCCCGCCCCGGTACGAGGGGGAGACAAACCATGAGCATGTTGACTCCCCAAGGCCTCAAGGGGAAGCAGTACCGCATCACCGGCAACTCCTACCCGCGCCTGGGCCGGCCCCCGAAGCGGAGCCGCAAGGTGATCGCCGCGCTCGCCGGTCTGCTCGCCCTGGCCCTGGTCGCCCTCGGCGGCGTGCAGCTGTACGACATCTTCACGGGCCGGAACAAGAACGCCTCCGCCCAGGCCTGCGCGGCCCCGTCCGGCAAGCCGCTGGCCGCCCCGACCGGCGGCGCCACCCCGGGCGCCCCGGCCGCCCCGGCCGCCTCCGGCGCACCCGCCGCCGCCCAGGGCGACCCGCACGCCATCCCGCAGCCCGCCACGATCACCGTGAACGTCTACAACGCCACCACCAAGGCCGGCCTGGCCGGGCGGACCGCCGAGGAGCTGAAGAAGCGCGGCTTCACCATCGGCAAGGTCGGCAACGCCCCGGCCGAACTGGACAAGAAGGTGCCCGGCACCGCCCAGGTGATCGCCGGCCCGGCGGGCGCCGGGGCCGGCACCCTGGTCGGCTCGCAGATCGCCGGGGCCGCCGTCACCGCCGACGCCCGCACCGACGCCAGCGTGGACTTCGTGATCGGCGACAGCTACAACGCCCTGCTGGACGAGACCCAGGCGGCCGCCGCCCTCGCCCTGGCCACCAAGCCCTCCCCCACCCCGACCGCCCCCGGCAGCTGCTGACACCCGGTAGCGACGACGGAACCAACGACGAAGGACCCTCCGGCACCGTGCCGGAGGGTCCTTCGTCGTTGACTGCCGAGGCTCAGCCCGCGGTCCCGTACAGCCGGTCGCCGGCGTCGCCGAGGCCGGGGACGATGTAGCCGTTCTCGTTGAGCCGCTCGTCCAGGGCGGCGGTGACCACGGTGACCGGCAGGCCCGCCAGCTCCCGGTGCATCACCTCGACGCCCTCGGGGGCGGCCAGCAGCACCACGGCGGTGACGTCGGTGGCACCGCGCTCGATCAGCATCCTGATCGCGGCGACCAGCGTGCCGCCGGTGGCCAGCATCGGGTCGAGCACGTAGACCTGGCGGCCGGAGAGGTCGTCCGGCATCCGGGTGGCGTACGTGGAGGCCTCCAGGGTCTCCTCGTTGCGCACCATCCCGAGGAAGCCGACCTCGGCGGTCGGCAGCAGGCGGGTCATCCCGTCCAGCATGCCGAGCCCGGCCCGCAGGATCGGCACCACCAGCGGGCGCGGGTAGCTGAGCCGGGTACCGAGCGTGACCGCCACGGGCGTGGTGATCTCCACCTCGTCGGTGCGGACGTCCCGGGTGGCCTCGTAGGCGAGGAGGGTCACCAGCTCGTCGGTCAGGCGACGGAAGGTCGGCGAGTCGGTGCGCTCGTCGCGCAGGGTGGAGAGCTTGTGGGCGACCAGGGGGTGGTCGACGACGTGGAGACGCATGTACCGAGGTTAGCCCGGGTCTGGACGGGTGTACGACACGCCGTGCCCGACCTGCGCCCCGGACCGGGTGACGCCACCGTGACACGCCGTGACACACCATGAATGTCCGGACGGAAGCGCCTCCTGTGGTATCAACCGGACGGTTCTGGGAATGTCACGTCTTATGACGAGCAACCCGAAGGCCGGGGGCGGCTCGGCGGACGAGCCCGTCGGCGGAGCGGGCCCTCCGCCCGACCACCCGGAGACCGAGGCGGAGCGCCGCAAGCGGCGGGCCGTCTTCCTGCGCGAGCTCACCGAGGCCCGCGAGCTGCGGGAGCGGGTCCAGCCCCGGCGGACCAAGGAGCGGCGGATGCGCGAGGCGATGCGGATGCGGACCTTCCGGATCTGAAACGGCATCCGGTCGGGGCCCGAAAACGGCCCCGACGGGCGTTCGGAGCAAATTTCGACCGGCTTCGGACGGCCCGGACACGGGCACGCCCCCGACCTCCCGGTCCTTCCGACACGACCTGCAAAGACGCGCTGCCGAACACCCCCCGCGAGCGCGGCCTTTCTGTCACGATTCCGATGGGACGGTCCGAACAGCGGACCGCCTCTGGCGCGGGGGCGGCCAGTTTTCCGCATTGCCCGAGCGCGCCGACAGCCGAGACCGATGATCTTGGGAGTGTCCCTGGTGGCGTACTTCGCTGCAGTGCTTGCTCGCACCGAGGACGGGTGGGATGTGAGCGAGACGGAGCTCGACGACGTCGAAACCCTGGCCGATCTGGCCGACCTGGCCCGCGACTCCACCCAGGACGACGACAGCGTCCTGATCTTCATCGAACAGGAGGACGCCTGGTTCGCCATCGTCCGCGTGGACGGTGAGGACGACCCGCGCATCTTCGTGTCGGACGGTGCCGCGGCCGCCCGCAGCTCCTACGGCTCCGTCCTCACCGACGAGCTGGTCGACCAGGCCGGCGAGAGCGAGTTCGGCGACCTGGACCACCTGCTGGAGGACAGCGAGGAGGCCGAGGAGCAGGACGAGGAGGACGCCGACGGCCACGGCGGCGTCCCGGTCGGCCCGCTCGGCGATTCCCACCTGCTCACCGAGTTCGGCCTGGCCTCCGACGCCCTGCTCGCCCTCAGCGGCGAGGGCGCGGTGCCGGGCGACGCCCTGGAGGAGATCGCCGAGGCCCTGGGCTGCGGCGAGGTCCTGGAGGCCGTCCGGTAGCGGGCGGATGCCCGACACTGGATGCCATGCAGTCCGCATCCACCACGCAGCCCGTCCTGTACGTCCCGCCGCTGCCCGCCCCCGTCCGCCCCGACCCGGTCCGCGACCGCTGGTCGGCGCCGATGCGCCTCGCCATGGCCGAGGCCGCCCTGGCGCCGGCCACCGGGGACGTCCCGGTCGGAGCGCTGGTCCTGGGCCCCGACGGCGAGGTGATCGGACGCGGCCACAACGAGCGCGAGGCGGTCGGCGACCCGACCGCGCACGCCGAGGTGGTCGCGATCCGGCAGGCCGCCGAGAATTTGAGAGGTGCCGCGCGCAGCGCGTCGGCCAAGGGTGGCGGTGGGCGACGGGAGGGCGAGTGGCGGCTCTCCGGCTGCACGCTGGTCGTCACGCTGGAGCCCTGCACGATGTGCGCCGGCGCCATCGTGCTCTCCCGGATCGACCGGGTGGTCTACGGCGCCCTCGACGAGAAGGCCGGCGCGGCCGGCTCGCTCTTCGACGTGATGCGCGACCGCCGGCTCAACCACCGTCCCGAGGTGATCTGGGGCGTCCTCGCCGAGGAGTGCGGCGAACAGCTGCGGGCCTTCTTCGACACCCACCGCTGATCTCCTCACGGACGGTCACCCCGATACGGATTTCGTTCCCGCGCCACCCGTCCGGTAGAGTTCCCCTCGGTAGCGTGTCCGAGCGGCCAAAGGAGCACGCCTCGAAAGCGTGTGTGGGGGCAACTCCACCGTGGGTTCGAATCCCACCGCTACCGCCAGCAAGCCCGTGGGCCCGTCCGATCCGGACGGGCCCTCGGCGTTTTCCCGCACACCCTCGAACGCGGAACGGCTCCGTACCCCGGGCCGATGACCACCGACGCCCGGTCCGTACGGAGCCTGGAGGGGGGAGCGGCTCGGGGGGACTGACCGCTCCCCCGGCGGAGGTCCCACAACCGGCACCGCGTCGGGGGGAAGCCGCGGTGGCCGGTCCCACAGCGGGGAGCTCCGGATCCACGCACCGGGGATTCCTGCCAGATCCCTCGGTACGTCATCCATCCTGCCGCCCGGCCCGCGGCCGGGCACCCGGAGAAAGGCCCCACTCGCGGGGACCTTCGTCCCGGCGGCCGAACGCGTCGCACACTTGATAGCCCGTCCGGGTGGATAAGCTGCCCCCTGCAGGCCGCTCGGGGTCCGGACGACGGCGGCCCACCGCTGGGAGGAAGGTCACCCGATGGCGCAGGCGAAGAAGATCGGCGCAGTCCTCCTGCTCATCTTCGTGCTCTACTCGATCATCACCTCACCGGCCCGGTCCGCCCAGCTCGTCCAACTGGGGTTCGAGGGCATCTCGAACGCGGCCAGGGCAGTCGGCACCTTCATGACCGGGCTGATCAAGTAGTCCGGCTCAGGCCGGTCCGGCGGCCGGCTCGAACAGTCCCGCCCCGGCCCGCGGGCCCCGCCCGGGTGGTGGACGGCCGTTCGGCCGGCCCGGCGCACCGGCTACGGTGGGCAGGACCCTCTACCCCCGTCCGCGAGGAGCGGCAATCGTGATCCGGCACCTGGTCCTGTTCAAGCTCAACGATGGCGTCGGCAAGGACGACGAGCGCGCCCTCGCCGGCGCCAAGGCGTTCGCCGAGCTCGGCGCGGTGATCCCCGAACTGCGCGAGTGGGAGTGCGGCTGGAACACCACCGAGCGCGACATCGCGTACGACTATGCGATCAACAGCCTGGTCGAGGACCGCGACGCGCTCCAGGCCTACCTGACCCACCCGGCCCACCAGGCCGCCGCCGGCCAGTGGCGCGAGTTCGCGACCTGGGTGATCGCCGACATCGAGGTCTGATCCCCCTCCCGTCCCGGCTCCTTCGCCCGGACGGACCGCGGCGCCCCCTCCGACCTCCGGACGGGGCGCCTCGTTCTGCCCCGGAACGACCCTTGCGGCGCCTCGCCGGAGCACCGGGCGAAGGTTGAACGGCCCACCAACACACCTCCACCGGGTGCTTGCCCGACCTGCGCCCACCTTGTGATGCTATGACCGGTTTTGCCGGACATGGCGAGGTGATCGACCAGCCGCGACCCCCGATCCGCAGGGCCCGCCGTTGACGACTTTGGGAGGGGTGACGTGTCCGTGGACGAAGTGCTTGCGGCGATCATCAGCCCGGCCGGCGAGCTCCGCCCGGACGGGCTGCGCGGCCCCGGCGGCAGGCCCGTCGTGGACGTCCGGACGCTGACCCGGGTGCTGTTCGAGCGGCTCGCCGAGCTGCCCCCGGACGCCCCCGAGCGCGAACGGGTCCGGGCTGCCCTGATCGAGGTGAACATCCCGCTGGTCCGCTACGCGGCCACCCGCTTCCGCAGCCGCAGCGAGCCGATGGAGGACGTCGTCCAGGTCGGCACCATCGGCCTGATCAACGCGATCGACCGCTTCGACCCCACCCGCGGCGTCCAGTTCCCCACCTACGCGCTGCCGACCATCCTGGGCGAGATCAAGCGCTACTTCCGCGACAACGTCCGCACCATGCACGTCCCCCGACGGCTCCAGGAGCTCTGGGTCCAGGTGAGCGGCGCGATGGAGGAGCTGACGGTGCTGCACGGACGGGCGCCCAAGGTGCCGGAGATCGCCGCCAGCCTGCGGATCCCCGAGGAGGACGTCCGGGCCTGCCTGGACGCCGGGCGGGCCTACAACGCGGCGTCCCTGGAGGCCGCGCAGGAGCACGAGGGCGGACTCGCCCTGCTCGACCGGCTCGGCTACGAGGACTCCGCGCTGGCCGAGGTCGAGCACCGCGACATGGTCCGCCACCTGCTGGTCCAACTCCCCGAACGGGAGCGGCGGATCGTGATGCTGCGGTTCTTCGCCAACCTCACCCAGTCCCAGATCAGCACCGAGCTGGGGATGTCCCAGATGCACGTCTCGCGGCTGCTCTCACGAATCCTCAGCAGGCTTCGGACCGGCAACTCCTGGGAAGAGTGAGATTGCAGCGCGTTACCCCCACGTGACATCTTGCGACGTTCGGGTTTGCCGTGGACCGTGTTCCGGTATGGAGGGGGAGGGCCCCGCCGGGAACCTCCGCGCGACGGCCCCCGTTCAACCGTCAGTCACGAGGGGGTGGGCGCATGTCCGGAGAGCTGGGCGTTGCGGAGATCCACGCTGGTCAGGCCACCGGTACGGCCGTCGCCGACGGCCTGGTCCCGCGACCGCGAGTCGAGCCGGTCGAACCGGTCGAACCGCCCGGCACCGGGGCGGCACCCGGGACTCCACCTGCCGCCGGGCTGGACACCCGGACGCTCTCCCGCTCGCTGTTCCTGCGGCTCGCCGTGCTGGAGCCCGGCAGCGCGGAGCACACCTACGTCCGCGACACCCTGATCGAGCTCAACCTGCCGCTGGTCCGGTACGCCTCGGCGCGCTTCCGCAGCCGCAACGAGCCGATGGAGGACATCGTCCAGGTCGGCACCATCGGCCTGATCAAGGCGATCGACCGCTTCGACCCGGAGCGCGGGGTGGAGTTTCCCACCTTCGCGATGCCCACCGTGGTCGGCGAGATCAAGCGCTTCTTCCGGGACACCAGCTGGTCGGTCCGGGTGCCGCGGCGGCTCCAGGAGCTGCGGCTGGCGCTCACCAAGGCCGGCGACGAGCTGTCCCAGCGGCTGGACCGCTCCCCCACCGTCCCCGAGCTGGCCGTCTGCCTGGGGGTCAGCGAGGAGGACGTGGTCGAGGGCCTCGCGGTGGGCAACGCCTACACCGCCAGCTCGCTGGACTCCGGTTCCGGCGAGGAGGACAGCGACGGGCCGCTGGCCGACCGGCTCGGCTACGAGGACCTCGCGCTGGAGGGCGTCGAGTACCGGGAGTCGCTGAAGCCGCTGCTGGCCAAGCTGCCACCACGCGAGCGCCGGATCATCATGCTGCGCTTCTTCGGCAACCTCACCCAGTCCCAGATCGGCGAGGAGATCGGCATCTCCCAGATGCACGTCTCCCGGCTGCTCACCCGCACGCTCACCCAGCTCCGCGAGGGGCTGATCAGCGAGGGCTGAGCCACCACCTTCGGCCGGGCTTGCGCCAACTCCCGCTTCAGTCCAGCAGGTTGGCGCGAAGCCCGGCCAGCACGTCCTCGTCCAGCCCGAGCCCGTCCCGCCAGAAGGCGCCGAAGTCGCCCCAGCCGGCCTCGACTTCCGCGAAGGCCGCGTCCAGGTAGCCGCCGTCGGCGTGGAAGACCGGCAGCAGCAGCTCGGGCTCGCTCATCAGGCCGCGGGTGCGGAAGTCGTCCAACACCCGTGCCACGACCGGGGCGGAGCGGGCGTTGGTGAGCAGGTAGTCGGCGAGGACGGTCTCCCGCTCGACCCCGAGGGCGGTCAGCAGCAGCGCGGCCGCCCAACCGGTGCGGTCCTTGCCGGCCGAGCAGTGGAAGAGCAGCGGCGGCCCGTCCGGGGCGGCCAGCAGGCGCAGCAGGGCCGCGTAACGTCCGCGCGCCACCGGATCGGTGACGAACCAGCGGTAGAGGCCGGTCATCATGGCGGCCGCCCGGCCGTCGCCGAGCAGCGCGCGCTGGCGCTGCGGACTCGGGTCCGCCAGGGCGTCCCTGACCATCAGGGCGATGTCGAAGTCCGTCGCCAGCAGCGGCATGTGGTGCAGGGCCACGCCGCCGGGGAGGCGGTCGAGGCCGATCTCGCGGACCTCGTCCATGCTGCGCAGGTCCACCACCCGGCGCAGGCCGAGGGCGCCCAGCGGGCCCAGGTCCTCGGCCGTGACATGGTTCAGGCCATCGCTGCGCAGGGCCACCCCGTGCCTCAGCGCGCGCCCGTCGACCGCCCGGTAGCCGCCCAGGTCGCGGGCGTTCACCGCGCCGCGCAGACCGAGACTGCGCCCTACCAGCGCCGTTCCGCCCGGCTCCGGGACGGCTTTCCGTGCACCACCGATTCTGTCGGACTCGGCCTGCTGATCGACCATGCGGGGCCTCCATTGCATATTCGGACTGTCACATGGCACAGCGGTGCCCGATATTGCATGAACCTGCCCAATGGACCGGCGAGATGTGCGAGAGTGTCATGCGCAACGACGCCAGTGTAGGTGTCCCGCCCGCCCTACAGAGCCACACCGTCGGTAACCGCGCGTAGCACTCAGCTTCCGGTTTTTCATTTTCAATTCATTATTTGCATCGCCGGTCCAGTTCCGGTCACAATCAGCGCCTTCATGGCATCGCCATGAACGTTGGTAACAGGTTCGCTGCACTCTCGCCCTTTTGGTCCCCCGCACTGCCGACCCTCGACCAGGATGGGCGCCGGGCAGCCTGCTGCCCGCGAACAGATACACGGGCAGGTGAGCGCCGAGCAGCGCGGCGCCTGCACCAAGGGGAGGATCACCATGGGTCGAGCGACCCGAAGAGTCGCCGCATGTGCGGCGGCAGTTCTGCTGGCCGGCGGCCTGCAGACCACCCTGGCCTACGGCGACACCACGCCGCCCAGGATCGACCTCACCATCCTGGTCATCGACGACGGAGGCCCCTCGGTCGCGGCCATCACCGCCGAACTGAAGAGCCAGGGCACGCCGTACAAGGTCATCAGCCTCAATGACCCCAACCGTCCCGTCATCAACTCGGCTTTCCTGAGCGACACGGTGAACGGCCAGCCCCGGGGGAAGTTCCAGGGCATCGTGCTACCCAACGAAAACCCCTTCCCCAACAGCGCCGCCGAGATGACGGCCATCGCGAGCTACGAAGCGGCTTTCAACGTCCGCCAGATCGACGCGTACACGTGGGCCAGTCCCGCGGTGGGGCTGAACTACGCGCAGAATCCCGGTTTCGTCGGCACTCTGGACGGATTCCAGGGGGCCACCACCGCCGCCGGAACTTCGGGTTCGTTCGGGTACCTCAAGGGCAGCGTCCCGTTCGAGGACAACGACCCGAACGTCAGCGAGAGCTACGGCTACCTGGCCACGCCGCTCGCCAACCTGCCGGCCGGCGCCTCCTTCGTGCCGCTGGTGGACGCGCCGATACCCAGCACGACCAGCCGCGGGTCGCTGGTCGGTGAGTACACCCACGACGGCCGCAAGGAGCTGGTCGTCACCTTCGTCTACAACCAGTACCAGCAGCAGTACCGGCTGCTGGCCCGCGGCATGGTCGACTGGATCACCCAGGGCGTCCACCTCGGCTACGACCGCAACTACTTCGCGGCGCACGTGGACGACGTCTTCCTGGCCGACGACCGCTGGGACACCGTGCTGAAGTGCACCCCCGGTGACGTCACCTGCCCGCCCGGCACCCCGGACACGGCCAACCCGATCCGGATGACCCAGGCCGACGCGCAGTACCTCAAGCAGTGGCAGACCGCCAACAACTTCACCCTGGACATGGTGTTCAACGGTGGCGGCAGCGAGGACTGGAAGGCCGACCACACGGCGACCGTGGACCCCACGGCGAACCAGATGATCGCCGACCAGACCAGCTACCGCTGGGTCAACCACACCTACACCCACCCGTACCTGGGCTGCGTCCAGGACGTCACGGTGGTGCCCTGGAAGTGCACCAAGGACGCCTCGGGCAACACGGTCTGGACCGACCAGAACACCATCTCCAGCCAGATCAAGAACAACTTCGACTGGGCCACCGCGCACGGCCTGAAGGTCGACCCGCAGGTCCTGGTCACCGGGGAGCACTCCGGCCTGCTGACCGCCCCGCAGGAGACCAGCGACAACCCGTACCTGGCCCCGGCGCTGGCCGCCAACGGCATCAAGTTCACCGGCAGCGACGCCTCCCGCGAGCCCGCCCAGCGCGCCGTCGGCTCCTCCACGCTGACCGTCCCGCGGTACCCGATGAACGTCTTCTACAACGCCGGCACGGCGAAGGAGGAGACCGACGAGTACAACTGGATCTACACCAGCAAGGCCAACGGCGGCAGCGGCGTCTGCGAGAACAACGCCAACTCGACCTGCCTGCCCGCGCCGCTGGACGTCAACACCGGGTACCAGTCGTACATCGTGCCGCTGGAGGCCCGGATCGACCTCGGCCACGTGCTGAGCAACGACCCGCGGCCGCACTTCATCCACCAGTCGAACCTGTCCGAGGACAAGATCCTCTACCCGGTGCTGGAGAAGATCCTCGGCACCTACCGGTCGCTGCACGCCGACAACGCCCCGATCGTGAACCTCGGCGAGCGGGAGATCGGCCAGGAGTTCCAGAAGCGCGCGGCCTGGAACGCGGCCCTCGCCGCCGGCCAGGTCACCGCCTACCGGGTCGGCAACACCGTCACGGTCAACGCGCCGTCCGGTGTTCAGGTCCAGGCCACCATGCCGACCGGAACTTCTCAGAAGCTGGTCATCGGATCGACCGCCTTCGGTTCGTCCTACGCCGGTACGCTCTCCGGCTGGGTGTCCCCGGGCTCCCTGCAGAGCAGCGTCACCCTGACCCTGCCGTCCGCGCCGGCCGCCCCGGCCGCCGTCGCACCGAGCACCGCGGCCAAGTCCGTCCCGGCCCCGGCGCCGGCGGACAAGAAGGTCGTGCCGCAGGGCGTCGCCACCCCGGTCCCGGCGGGCCCGAGCGACACCACCCGCAAGCCCGCCCCGAGCCTGGTCCCTGGCAGTGGAACCCCGGTGCCCGGCAAGGGCGTCGCCGCTGACACCATCGCCCAGGGCGGCAAGGCCACGGCGAAGAACGGCAAGGCCTCTGGGGGGACGGCCACGCCGGGCAGCACCACCGGACGCTCCGGCAACCGGTAACCCGCACCACCCGCCGGCGGGGTCGGACCGGGCTACCGGCCCGGCCCCGCCACGGCTCCCGTTTCCGGCCACCCAGTCCGGACAACCGACGCAAGAACAGGAGGGGGGACAGGAGATGCGCGTCACCCTGCTCACCGAGGGGACGTATCCGCACCAGCACGGCGGCGTGAGTGTCTGGTGCGACCAGCTCGTTCAAGGCATGCCCGATGTCGACTTCGACGTCATCGCCGTCACCGGAACCGGCCACGAAGCACTGGCCTGGGAACTGCCCGCGAACGTACGGTCCGTCACGACCGCTCCGCTGTGGGGCCCGGCCTCCGAGGCCAGGCCGCCCCGCGGCAAGGAGATGCGGCGCTTCCTCAACGCGTACGAGCGCTTCCTGCACTCCATCCTCGACCCGGTCTACACCACGCACTTCGGGACCGAGCTGTACGGCTTCGCCGACCTCGCCCGGCGCGGACTGCTGAGCCCGGCGCTGCGCAGCGAGCGCGCGCTGCGGACCCTCCAGCACGTGTGGACCCGCGACTACCTGCCCACCGCCGCCTCCCGGCCCACCCTGCACGACGCCCTGAACGCGACCGACCTGCTGGAGCACGCCCTGCGGCCGCTCTCGGTCGAACCGCCGAAGGACGGCGTCGCCCACGCGGCCAGCGGCGGCCTCGCCACCCTGCCCGGCCTGATCGCCGCCCAGCAGTACGGCGTACCGTTCCTGCTGACCGAGCACGGCATCTACCTGCGCGAGCGCTACCTCGGCTACCGCACCGGCCCGTACCGCTGGCCGGTCAAGGCACTGCTGCTCGGCTTCTACCGGATGCTCGCCGAGGAGAGCTACCGGCAGGCCGCCCTGGTCACCCCCGGCAACCGGTACAACCGGCGCTGGGAGGAGCGCGGCGGCACGCCGTCCACGCACATCCGCACCGTCTACAACGGGGTGGACCCGGCGGCCTTCCCGCCGGCCGGCCCCGAGCCCGAGACGCCGACCCTCAGCTGGGCCGGCCGGGTCGACCCGATCAAGGACCTGGAGACGCTGATCCGGGCCTTCGCCATCGTGCGAGGCGAGATCCCCGAGGCGCGGCTGCGGCTCTTCGGGGGCACCCCCAAGGGCGGCGAGGCCTACCGGGACGGCTGCATAGCCCTGGCCGCCGAGCTCGGCATAGCCGACTCGGTGGCCTTCGAGGGCCGCGTTGCCGACATCACCGACGCGTACGCGGCGGGCAACGTGGTCATGCTCTCCAGCATCAGCGAGGGCTTCCCGTTCACCCTGATCGAGGCGATGTCCTGCGGCCGCGCGACCGTCTCGACCGACGTCGGCGGCGTCCGCGAGGCCGTCGGCGACACCGGCCTGGTCGTCCCGCCGCGCGAGCCCGAGCCGATGGCGGCCGCCGCGATCGAGCTGCTGCGCGACGCCGAACGGCGCGCCCGGCTCGGCGAACAGGCCCGGCTGCGGGTCATCGAGCAGTTCACGCTCCGCCAGAACATCGACGGCTTCCGCGGCATCTACACCGAGCTCCTGGGCACCGCCCGCTGGATGCCCGGCGGCATGGTGGCCGTCACCGACCAGGTCCCCAGCCCCGACTGGAACCAGCCACTGGCCGCCCGACCCGAGCCGAGCGAGGTGGGGGCGTGAACGAGCGAAGCGAGAGAACCATCGACAGGTGCGCGTCCCGCGAAGCGGTCGCCGAGCGCAGCGAGGTGGGGGGCGTGAACGAGCGAAGCGAGAGAACCATCGACAGGTGCGCGTCCCGCGAAGCGGCCGCCGAGCGCAGCGAGGTGGGGGCATGAGCGGCCCCCTGCGATTGGTTCCCGACGAGGGCGGCGCCGAGCGGACGATGCAGCTGCGCACGCTGCCGCTCAAGCTCCGCCGGACCGCCCCGCCGGAGCCCGAGCCCGGCCCCGAGGAGCAGCTCGACCTCTCCGCCGACCCGCTGGACGAACTCGCCGAGCGCCTGCACGACGTCTGTGCCGACGCCGTCCACCCGTACGAGATCGCGGCCTTCCTGGAGTCCGACGGCCTCTCGGACGAGCAGGCCGCCCTGCTGTACGGCCGCCCCGACGCGTTCACCGTCGCCGAGGAGCTGTTCGAGAAGGTCGAGCGCCGCTACCCCGGCCAGAGCTCCGAGTTCGCCAACCCCTGGCGGGCCGACCCCTGGCGCTGCGTCGTGCGCGGCCTGGTGTTCGCCCTGCCCGGGCTCGGCTACCTGCTCGGCGCCAACCTGTTCGCGACCGCCCGGATGCGCTTCGGCCTGCCCTCGGGCATGCTCGCGCTGTCGATCGCCACGTTGGTCAGCTGGGGCTTCAACCAGGCGCTGGCGCACCGCTCGTACCGTTGGCTGGGCCGGCTGCGCCGCCGGGAGGCCGCGGTCTGCCTAGCTGTCGGCGCACCGCTCGGCGCGCTGATCGCGGCCGCCGCCGCGTACGTGGTGGGCGGACCGCTCGGGGCGCTGTGCTTCGCCGCCGGGCAGTCCTGCTACCTGGGCGCGGCCACCGTGCTGCTGGTGCTCGGGCGGGAGAAGTTCCTGCTGGTGGCGCTGGCACCGGCCTCGGTCGGTGCGGGCGTGGTGCTGGCGGTGGACGTCCCGGAGACGGTCCGTACGGTCGTGCTGCTCGCCTCGCTGCTGCTGGCGGTCGGGCTGGCCGTCCGGGAGCTGGTGGTCTGCGTCCGCGGGGGCGAACGCGAGTCCGTGGAGCTCAGGCTGCCGTTGCGCCAGGAGGTGCCGCACCTGCTGTTCGGCCTGGCCTGCGGCGCGCTCACGCTGATCGCCGGCCTGGGCGAGACCATCCACCAGGCGGTGCAGGCCGCCTCGCACACCGTGCACGGCGCGGCCGCGGCCCTGCCGCATCACCACCACGTGCGCGAGGTGAAGACCACCCCGACCGGCCCGGCCATGATCGCGCTGACGCTCAGTCTCGGCCTCGCCGAGTGGCTGCTCTTCCGCTACCGGGCGATGGCGGTGGCCGCGCTGCGCACCAGCCACACCAGCGGCCAGTTCACCCGCCGCACCGGCGGGGTCCTGCTCGGCTGCCTGTTCATCTACCTCACGACCGTGGCCGCGCTGGACGCCGCCGCGACAGTGCTGTGGCCCGGCGCCCCCGCGCTCGGTGTGCCGCAGCTCGGCGCGATGCTGCTCCTGGGCGGCTCGCTCTGGCTGGCGCTGCTGCTGAACGCCTTCGGGTTCAGCTGGAGCACCGCCCTCATCTGTCTGGCCGCCGCGGGTGCCGAGAGCGCCGGGCTGCTGACCGGTGCGGATCCGATCGTCCTGCAGCTGATCGGCTGCGGGGCGGCGGCCGTCCTCCTCACCGCCATCGCCGGGCCCGCGCTCGGCCGCACCACCCAGCACCGCTGAGCCGGGGCCGAACCGGCTCCACCGGACACACCCACCAGGCCGCCGGCCGACCACCACAGAGCATCCGGCCGACCCGGCCGATCGAGAAAGAAAGCGAACCCGCATGAGCAGCGTCGCGGTTACCGGAGCCGAAGGCTTCATCGGCTCCCACCTCGTCGAAACCCTGGTCGCCGACGGGCACCACGTCCGCGCGATGGTCCAGTACAACTCCTTCTCCTCCTTCGGGTGGCTGGAGACCCTGTCCCAGGAGGTGCTGGACTCGGTCGAGATCGTCCTCGGCGACGTCCGGGACCCGGGCTCGGTCAACGGCCTGGTCAAGGGCACCGAGGCGGTGTACCACCTGGCCGCCCTGATCGCGATCCCGTACTCCTACCGCGCGCCCCACTCGTACGTGGACACCAACGTCACCGGCACCCTGAACGTGCTGGAGGCGGTGCGTCACCTGGAGATCCCCCGCCTGGTGCACACCTCCACCAGCGAGACCTACGGCACCGCGCAGACCGTGCCGATCACCGAGGACCACCCGATCAACACCCAGTCCCCGTACGCCGCCTCCAAGGCCGGCGGGGACCGGCTGGCCGACAGCTACCACGCCAGCTTCGAGACCCCGGTCGTCACCCTGCGCCCGTTCAACACCTTCGGCCCGCGCCAGTCGATGCGCGCCGTCATCCCGACCGTGATCGCCCAGGTCGCGGCCGGCCAGACCGAGATCACCCTCGGCGACCTGCGCCCGACCCGCGACTTCATGTTCGTCAAGGACACCGCCAACGCCTTCCGCACGGTGGGCACCGCGCCCGCCGAGTCGGTGGTCGGCCGGACCTTCAACGCCGGCACCGGCGGCGAGATCTCGGTCGGCGACCTGGTCACCCTGGTCGGCAAGCTGATGGGCGTCGACCTGGTGGTGAAGGAGGACGAGCAGCGCATCCGTCCGACCAACTCCGAGGTCATGCGCCTGGTCGCGGACGCGACCCGGCTGCGCGAGGCCACCGGCTGGGCCCCGCGGTTCAGCCTGGAGCAGGGCCTGGAGGAGACCATCGAGTTCTTCCGCGACCCGGCCAACCTGGCCCGCTACAAGACCGACATCTACAACGTCTGACCCGCCTCAGCACCATGCTCGTCCTGGTAACCAAGGTTCGTGGCCTGCACATCCTTTCCGTGGGGGAAAAACCATGCATGCAGTGATCCTGGCCGGCGGCAAGGGCGTCCGTCTCCGCCCCTACACCACCGCGCTTCCCAA
Source organism: Streptomyces sp. 1114.5 (assembly GCF_003635085.1). Taxonomy (NCBI): domain Bacteria; kingdom Bacillati; phylum Actinomycetota; class Actinomycetes; order Kitasatosporales; family Streptomycetaceae; genus Streptomyces; species Streptomyces sp. 1114.5. Next base: position 1,472,956 of record NZ_RBXE01000001.1, on the reverse strand, counting down.
GCCGCTCGTTCCGATCGGCGACCAGCACGCGATCCTGGAGATCGTGATGCGCCAGCTCGCCGCCGCGGGCTTCCAGTCCGTCACCCTGGCCATCGGCCACCTCGGGCACATCATCCGCGCCTACGTCGGCAACGGCTCCCAGTGGGGCCTGCGGGTGGGCTACGCCGTCGAGGACAGCCCGCTCGGCACCATGGGCCCCCTGCTCACGATGCAGGACCGCCTGCCCGAGCACTTCCTGGTGATGAACGGCGACATTCTCACCGACCTGGACTTCGCCGGGGTGCTCAAGCACCACGAGGCGTCCGGCGCACCGCTGACCATCGCCACCTACGCCCGCCAGGTCAAGATCGACTTCGGCGTGCTGACCAGCGAGTCCGGCAGCATCACCGGCTTCCAGGAGAAGCCCAGCATCGACTACCGCGTCTCGATGGGCGTGTACGGCGTCTCGCGCTCGGCGCTCGCCAAGTACACCCCCGGCCTGCCGCTGGGCTTCGACGAGCTGGTGCTGGACCTGCTGGCGGCCAAGACCCCGCCGTCCGCGTACGAGTTCGACGGCTACTGGCTCGACATCGGCCGCCCCGACGACTACGACCGGGCCAACACCGAGTTCTCGACCATCCGCCCGATCCTGATGCCCTTCGAGTCGGCCGGCCTCACCCCGGACGTCGCGGAGCTGCCGCTCGCGGCCGCCCGCGCCGCCGCGGACGACACGACCGACGAGCCCGCCGCCGCGGGCGCCGAGAGCGACGGACGGGCCGCGTGAGAATCCTGCTCCTCGGCGGCGACGGCTTCCTGGGCCGTCACGCCACCGCCGTCCTGCGGTCGCTGCCCGGTGCCACCGTGCTGACCGCGGGCCGGCGGCCCTCCCAAGACCTGCGGCTGGACCTGGCCACCGCCCAGGCCGGCCCGCTCGGCGAGGAACTGGCCGCGCTGGCGCCCGACGTGGTGGTCAACTTCGCCGGCGCGGTGGCCGGCAGCGCGGTCAAGCTCGCCGAGGTGAACGCCCGCGGCCCGGCGGTGCTCTGCGAGGCGCTGCAGCTCGGCACCCCCAAGGCCCGCCTGGTGCACATCGGTTCGGCCGGCGAGTACGGCGTCTGCGAAGCGGGCGGCTCGCTGTCCGAGGACGCCGACGCCCGCCCGGTCGGCGTGTACGGCGCGACCAAGCTGGCCGGCTCCCTCGCGGTGGCCGGCTCGCCGCTGGACGCGGTGGTGCTGCGGGTGTTCAACCCGGTCGGCCCCGGCGCCCCGGCGGGCTCGCTGCCCGGCCGGCTGGCCGCCGAGCTGCGCCGGGTGGCGCCCGAGGGCACGGACGGCGTCGTCACGGTCGGGGACCTCTCCGCCTACCGCGACTTCGTCGACGCCCGCGACATCGCCGAGGCGGTCGGCCTGGCGGTCGCCGCCGAGCGGCCGCTCCCCCGGGTGCTCAACCTCGCCTCCGGGCAGGCCAGGCAGGTCCGGGCGATCGCCGACGGCCTGGTCGCCGCGGCCGGCTTCGCCGGTCGGATCGACGAGAGCGGGGCGGGCTCCGAACGGTCGGCCGCGGTCTCCTGGCAGCAGGCCGACGTCTCGGCCGCCGCCCGGGAGCTCGGCTGGCGCCCGCGGACGGACCTCGCCGACACCCTGCGCGACCTGTGGCTCAGCACCGCCGAGCCCACGCCGACCCCGGTGGTCGCATGACCGCCGGGCACCCCGACGGCCGCCTGCTGGTGCCGCTGTACGTCCACCCCGCGGTGGACCCGGCGGCCTGGCGGGCGGTCGCCGCCGCCGACCCCGACCGGATCGCCGCCGTGGTGCTCAACCTCGCCGACGGTCCGGGCGAGGTCCCGGACGGCGTCTTCGCCGAGGCCGCCGACGAACTCCGTGCGGCGGGGCTGCCGTTGGTCGGCTACACCGACACCGACTACGGCCGCAGGCCGCACGCGGCCGTGGTCGCCGACATCCTGACGTACCGTCAGCGGCACGGCATCACCGGTGTCTACCTCGACCAAGTCTCCACCCAGCCAGGGGCGTTGGCGCACTACCGACGGCTGGCCACGGCAGCCCGCGCGGCCGGCTGCGGCACCGTGATCTTCGGTCACGGCGAGCACCCGGACCCGGGCTACGCCGAGGTCGGCCTGGCCGACCTGCTGGTCACCTTCGAGGGCGACTGGGACACCTACCGAGCGATGACGCAACCGCTGTGGACGGGGCGGCACGCGGCCTCCCGCTTCTGCCACCTGGTCTACGACGTCCCCGCCGAGTACGCCCGGGACGCCACCGCACTGATCGCCGCCCGCCGGGCCGGCGTGGGCTGCGCCGTCCCCGGCGCCGGGGAGAACCCCTGGCGCACCCTGCCGCACGGCCTGACCGCCGCTGAACTCACCTGACCCGATCCGGAGTTCGACTACCGTGAACCGCCGCACCCGGCTGCTGCCGACCGCCCTGGCCCTCGCCACCGCCACCGCCCTGCTGGCCACCTCGTGCAGCAGCTCCGGATCGGAGGACGACGACAACTCAGCGGACGGCTCCCCGAGCACCCCGCCCGCGGCCACCGCCCCGGGCACGCCCGGCATCACGACTCCGGGCACCCCCGACGGCAGCACCCCCGCCACCCCCGGCTCGCCCAGCGCCCCCGCCACGAGCACGGGCCCCGGCACGCCGAACGGCACCACGCCCCCGGGCACGCCCGGCACCGCCGCCCCGCAGCCGTCCGGCGCCCGCTGGCAGCCCACCCCGGGCCTGGCCTGGCAGTGGCAGCTCGGCGGCGGCCCGGTGGACCAGTCGGTGGACGTGCCGGTCTACGACATCGACGGCTTCGAGAACGACGCCTCGGTGGTGGCCGCGCTGCACGCCAAGGGCCGCAAGGTGATCTGCTACATCAACGCCGGCTCCTGGGAGAACTTCCGCCCCGACTCCACGGCCTTCGCCAAGGCCCTGCAGGGCTCGGACACCGGCTGGAAGGGCGAGAAGTGGTTCGACATCCGCAAGCTCGACCAGCTGAAGCCGCTGATGGCCGCCCGCTTCGACATGTGCAGGAGCAAGGGCTTCGACGCCATCGAGCCGGACACCATCGAGGCCTACAACCAGAACAGCGGCTTCCCGCTGAGCCCCGACGACCAGCTCAGGTACAACCGCATGCTGGCCCAGCTCGCGCACGAACGCGGCCTGGCCATCGGCCTGAAGAACGACCTGGACCAGATCCCCGCGCTGCTGCCGGACTTCGACTTCGCGGTCAACGAGGAGTGCTCGCAGTTCGACGAGTGCGACCGCGTCGCGCCCTTCGTCAAGGCGGGCAAGGCGGTCTTCCACGTCGAGTACAAGCTCGACACGGACCAGTTCTGCGCCAAGGCCAAGTCCCTGGGCTTCAGTTCGATGCAGAAGAAGCTCGACCTCAACGCCTGGCGCAAGCCCTGCTGAGGCCGCTTCCGCTACCTACCGTCGCGCGGGTGACCCGGACGAGGGTCACCCGCGCGCGGGTCACTTGACCGCCAGCCAGACGACGGCGCCCAGCACGACCAGTGCGACGACCGCGACCAGCGCGATCACACCGGTACGGTTGCCGCCGCCGCTGCGGCCGTAGGTGGAAACGTTGCCCGGCTCCTGGCGAGCCGGAGTCTCGTCGACGAACGCCCGGAACATCTGGGTGCTGCCGGCGGGGTCGTAGTCGTTGTCAGCCATGGCACGGACTCTAACGAATCGGCCCACCTCAGGCACAGCCCGGACCCCCGTCCCGGCCGGCCCACCACCCCGTCGTGCGACGGCGGTACGACGGGCTCGTGAAGACCGTGCGGCGAACGGAATGCCCCGCCGCGGAATCCGGTTGACTGCCACCATGACCGGAATCCACAGCCGGGTGAGCCTCGGCACCTCCGACCTGTCCGTCTTCCCGCTCGCCCTCGGCGGCAACGTCTTCGGCTGGACGGCCGACGAGGAGCAGTCCTTCGCCGTCCTGGACGCCTACGCCGCGGCCGGCGGCAACTTCGTCGACACCGCCGACGTCTACTCGGCCTGGGCTCCGGGCAACACCGGCGGCGAGTCCGAGACCGTCCTCGGCAACTGGCTGCGCAGCCGCGGCAACCGCGAGGACGTCGTGATCGCCACCAAGGTCGGCATGCACCCCGAGGCCAGCGGCCTGGGCGCCGCCAACATCAAGGCCTCGGCCGAGGCCTCGCTGCGCCGCCTGGGCGTCGATCGGATCGACCTCTACTACACCCACCGGGACGACGACACCCCGGTCGAGGAGTTCGTCACCGCGCTGGACGAGCTGGTCCGCGAGGGCAAGGTCCGTGCGGTCGCCGCCTCCAACATCGGCGCCGACCGGCTGTCCGAGGCGCTGGCCTTCGCCGAGCGCGAGGGCCTGGCGAAGTACGTCGCCGTCCAGCCGCACTACAACCTGGTCTCGCGCGACACCTTCGAGGGCCCGCTGGCCGACGTGGTCGCCGAGCACGGCCTGGCCACCGTCCCGTACTACGCGCTCGCCTCCGGCTTCCTGACCGGCAAGTACCGCCCGGGTGGCCCGGGTGTCGACAGCGCCCGCGCCGAGGGCGCCGCCCGCTACCTGGCCGAGCCGCGCGGTCCCAAGGTGCTGGAGGCGCTGGACGTGGTCGCCGCCGAGCACGGGGTCGAGCTCGCCGGCGTCGCCCTGGCCTGGCTCGCCGCCCGCCCGACGGTCGCCGCCCCGATCGCCAGCGCCCGCACCGTCGAGCAGCTTCCGCCGCTGCTGGCCGGCGCCACGCTGAAGCTCACCCCGGAGCAGACCGCCCTCCTGGACGCCGCCTCCGCCGCCTGAGCACCTCGCCGCGCGCGACCGGGCCCCCGACAGCGGTGTGCTGTCGGGGGCCCAGTGCGTCACCTGCGGCCGACCGGCCCTACGGCCGCCCGAAGTGGGTCGGGTAGTAGCCCGAGTCGAGGGTCGAGATCCGGACGGTCCTGCCCGGCCGCGGCGCCTCCACGAAGGTGTTGCCGCCCAGGTATATCCCCACGTGGTGGATCCCCGAGGCCCGGCCGCTGTCCGACCAGAACACCAGGTCACCGCGGCGCAGCTGCCCCGCGCTGATCGGCGTGGTCGCCGCGTACTGGTCGTCGGCCACCCGCGGCAGGCTTATCCCCGCCCGCCGGTAGGCCTGCTGGACCAGCCCCGAACAGTCGTAGCCGGACGGGCCGTCGCCGCCCCAGACGTACGGCTTGCCCAACTGGGCGAGCGCGAAGTCGACGGCCTCCTCCTTGCTCCCGGCGTCCGGCACGGTGTCCGAGGACGGACGGCCCGCGGGCTGGGCGGGAGCGGGGTCCTCGGCCGAACCGCCCCCGGACTGCCCGGTGCGGTTCAGGTAGATGTCGTAGTGGCTGGTCCAGCGCCACTCGCCGCTGCCGTTCTTGAACCAGTACTTCGAGCCGTCCCACCCCTGGCGCAGCCCGGAGGAGGAGGCCGAACCGTTGGAGACGGCCGTCGAACCCGAGCCGGCGGCCCCGCCGGATCTGCCGGACCGGCCGGTGCGGGCCGTGTAGACGTCGTAGTGGCTGGTCCAACGCCACTCGCCGGCAGCGTTCTTGAACCAGTACCTCGACCCGTCCCAGCCCTGCTTCCCGGCCGCGGCGTGCGCGGATCCGGCCCCGGCCGTCAGACCGACCACGCCGGCGCCCGCCAGCACGGTGGTGGCCAGGCAGGTGCTCCGTACGGCGCGGTGCATTCGGCTGCTGCCGGCTCCCGTCGCAGCGCGGGCGGTGCGCGGCCGGGCGGCGCAGTTCGGGCAGCCGCAGCCGGTGATCGCAGGGATGCTGCCCAGGCGCTCCTCGAAGCCGATCAGACCGGGATCCTCGTCGAGTCCGATGCCCGGTTCGGCGTACGCGCCGGTGGCTATCCTCATGCGGGTCGTCCTTCCTTCCGCCCGGCACGCGCGGCCGGGGGCGGTACCGAAGCGGCCAATCCGGCCGGGGCGACGAAGGCGACCAGCAGCTGCTCCATCAGTGCGCTGCGGGCGGCCTCGTCCAGCTCGTGGGCGGTCGCCCGCTCCAGGCGGCGGACGGCGAGCGCCGCCGCCTCCACCGCGTCGTCCACCAGCACCGTCCGCAGGCCGGCGTCCAGGTCGGCCAACCGGCGGCGGCGCATCGACTCGGCGACCTCCGGCGCGTAGTCCAGCGCCAGCGGCTGCACCGAGTAGACCTCCAGGCCCGCCGGAGCGGCCTCGGCCGCCAGCGCCCTGGTCATCTCGTCGGCGAACCACTGCCCGTCGCGCAGCGCCGGCCCCGGCGCCGCGTTGCTGTCGCAGGGCAGCGTGGACGCCGTCCGGGTGAGCACCGCCTGGACCTGCTCGCGCAGGTAGCCCTCGTGGTCCTCGATCGCCAGCAGCGCCCGCGCGGTGTCCTTGACCCGCCAGACGACCAGCAGCCGGACCACGATCGGCGTACCGGTGCGGTCGACCACCTTGACCGGCTCGCTGCGCCAGTGCCGCAGCCGCACGTCCACCCGGCGGCGGCGCAGCAGCGGGTTGACCCAGACCAGGCCGGTCCGGCGGACGGTCCCCCGGTAGCGGCCCCAGCGGGAGAGCACCCGGGTCTCGCCGCCCGCGTTGGCCAGGAGCCCGGCGAGCGCGAGCACCACCAGCAGGCCGGATGCGCTGACCCCGGCGATCGCCCGGGCGTCCACCTCCGCCCGCCCGCTCGCCCGTGCGCCGGCCCCGCGCAGGTCGGGCAGCACCTCCCAGTGCGGGACGACGCCGGTGCGCAGCAGCACGAACAGCGCCCCGGCCAGGCCGAGCAGCAGCACCAGCAGGGCGAGCCAGCCCGGCAGCGTGGTGGCCGCGTGTTCGCGCAGCGCCTGGTCGGCCCGCGGGGGCCGCCGCGAGGTGGCGGCGGTGGATGCCCCGGTCCGGACGGGATCCAGCAGCTCGACGGTCTCCGGGGCGGCGGCCTCCAAGGGGTCGCGCAGGTCCACCGGGCCGACGGACGAGGGGCCGGGGAGGACGGCGAGCGAGGTGGTCGCCGGCCCGCTGTCGGCCGGGGCTGCCTTGACCGCCCTGATCGCCGAAGCCCCGGCCAGCGGGCCCGCACCAGAGGCGAAACGTTCCGGCACGGCCGGTGGGAACGCCTTGGACAGGTTCTCGGGTCGCTGCGAAGAATCGCGGGTGACGTCCATGCACGGATCCTCTGGGGTTGGTGTGTCGCGCAACGGGCGGCCCGGATCTGACGGGCAGTGCCATGGTCAGGCTAAGTTCATACGTCATCAAATGCGACATTTGAGCCGAGGTGTGTCGACATTTGCTGACGAATCGTCCAAGCTGACCCGACGCGCAGGCACATGAACGGGTGAGCGGAACAATCGGCGCAGGTCAGCGCCGTCGAGCGCCGGGCCCACGGGCGAACACCCGGCGGGTGATCAGCCCGATCCCGGCGAGCACGAGCAGGACCCCGGCGAGTCCACCGCGCCAGCCGGCCTCCTCGGACCGCCCGGCCCCACTCTGCGCAGCGTCCTCCGGCGGCGCGGCCAGCGGCCGGGCCTCTCCCTCGTCGGCCTCGCCGGCCTCGTCGGCTCCGACGGCTTCGGCCCCTCGGGGCCTGGTGACGGTGGGGGTCGGAGTCGACGTCGGAGTCGGCATCGGCGTCAGGGAGAACGTCGCGATGGTCGAGGCCGTCGGAGCGGCAGAGGGAACGACGGACACCGAAGCGGCCGTCGACGGAGCCTCCACCGCCGCCGCGACGGACGGACTCGGCCTCGAACTCGGGCTCGGGCTCGGGCTCGGGCTCGAACTCGGGCTCGGCGAGACCGACGGCGAGGGTGACGGCACGGCAGCCACGTGACTCTCGGTCACCGATGGAGCAGTCACCGGCGGAACGACCACCGGCAGGACTCCCGGCGGGACCGGCACCGTCACCTGCGCCGAAGGCATCGCCACGACGGACGGACTCGGGCTCGGGCTCGGGCTCGGCGAAACCGCGGCCGAGGCGAAGGCGGAGACGGAGACGGAGGCCGAAGCCACCGCGGTCGGCGTCACCGACGGCGAAGCCGACGGGCTGGCAGCCACCGGGCCGGCCGTAGCCGATACCGATGCAGATGCCGACGGGCTCGGCACCACCGACGGCACCACCGGCGTCGGCACCGCCGCTGCGGCGGCGCCCCGTACCGGCACCGGGTCCGCCGAGGTCCCGTTCCCGGCCGGGTCCGTGGCCGTGACGGTCAGCCACTGCTCCCCGTCCGCGAGGTCCCGGTTGGCGGTGCAGGTCCAGCTGCCGTCGATCGCCGTCGTCGCGCCGCACAGCACCGTCCGCTGGTTCGGGTCCGCACCGACCCTGGCCGTGACCAGGACGTTCGAGCCCGGCTCCGCCCGCCCGGCGAGCTTCGGCCGGCTGACGCGCACGGTTTCCCCCGAGGCCGGCGCGGTGAGCACCGGCCGGTCCGGCGGGACGGTGTCGACCACGAGCGTGACCGGCTGCCCTGGCGTGCGGTTCCCCGCCGCGTCGACCGCGACCGGGGTGAGCTGGTGCTTCCCGTCCGTCAGGTTCTCGACCGGGAGGCAGGACCACCGGCCGTCCGCGTGCACCGTCGTGCTGCACAGTTCGCCCGCGGTGGAGCGGTCGGCGACCGAGACCGTGCTGTCCACGTCACCGGTGCCGGTGAGCTGCAGCCCGGGGTCGTTGGTGTAGGCGGGAAGGGAGAGGGCGGGCGCGGCCGGCGGCGCGGTCTTCACGGTGACCTTGACCACCTCGCCGCGCAGCACCACGCCGCCGCTGGTGGTCTCCACCGGGGTGAGGCCGTGCGGGCCTGCCGCGAGCGCCGTGGCGGGCCGGCAGGACCAGGTGCCGCCGCGGGCGACCTTGGCCTTGCAGAGCGCGGCGTTGTCCTCGCGGATCTCCACGGTGGCGCCGGCCACCGCGCCCTCGCCGCTGATCTCAGGGCGGCCGTCGGCGAGGACGGTGCCGTCGACGGGCTCGGCGATCTCCGGTCGGGCGGCGCCAACGGTCAGCTTGATCCGCTGGTCGGAGACCTGACCGGAGTCGGCGAAGCCGCCGGAGGGGACGAGCTGGCTGGTGTCGCGCCCGATCCGCAGCCGGGCCCAGGTCTCGCCGGAGGCCGCGCCCGGCGGGACGGTCCACTCCAGGGTGGCGGTGTCGGCGCCGGGCGGGACCTCGGTCTGCACCCGCCCGGCGGCGTCGAACCTGCCGGTGTGCGCGAAGTCGATCCAGCCCGCCAGGGTGGCGGGCTGGTCGCCGACCGCGACGGGGACGGTGACCCGGTAGTAGCGGCCGATCGCGGCGTCGACGGGGAAGCCGATGGACGGGTCGGCGCCCTGGTACTCGCTGCGGCCGGGCTGGAGCTTGGGCGGCGGCGGGTCGGCGAAGGGGCTGCGCAGGGAGGCGCCGTGGTCGAGCCGGATCATCGGCTCGTCCTCCGCCGCGGTGGCGGGGCCGTTCGGGCCGCGCCGCGAGGGGGTGGTGGCGGCGGCGCCGAGGAAGAGGTCGGAGATCACGTGCGAGGCGTTGCCGTAGGCCTGTGGCGCTGTTCCCAGGGCCTCGTCGACGCTGACGGTGTAGGCCTGGCGCAGGACGGGCGGGGCGGTGGTGCTGCCGGCCCGGACGGTGGAGCGCTGCTCGATCCGGAAGACCGCGGTACGAAAGGTCCCGTCGAGTTCCAGGGAGCCCTCGGCGGCGGAGCCGGGCGCGGCGTCGGAGGTGCCGTCCGGGCCTGCGGGGGCGAGGGTGCTGCCGTCGACCGTCCAGCCGGGCCAGCCGGTGCGCTTGACCAGGGTGGGGGCGGCGGGCGTGCCGCCGATGAGGGTCAGCCGGGTCGCGGTGCTGGTGGCCCCGGATTTCCCGGTGGCGGTCGCGGCGAGGCCGCTGAGGTGCAATCGGGGATTGCGGACCGGCCGGGAGAAATTCAGCCGGATTGTCCCCAGGGTGTGCCAGGAACCGTCCGCCTGAGGATGGTCCGGGGTGATTCCGAAGGTCTGGGCCGGAGCCCCGGGGCGCATTCCGTCGGTATAGAGGCCGGTGGAATGCCCCCCTCCGGGGTGGTCCGCCAATTCGCCCGGGGTGGCGGTGACGCCCACCCCGGGGGAGGCCTCGACATCGAATCGGACGGAAAGCCCGGAGGGCAGCAGCGCCCGCTGGTCGCCCGACCAGGTACCGGGGGACTGCTGGGCCGCCGAGAGCGGGACGTTCCAACCGGTCAGCAGCCCGACCGTGAGGACCGCCAGGGTGGCAGCGGTGCGGTGGAACTGTCGGCTCATCCGGCTCTCCTTCGCGGTCGGCTGCCGAATGGGGCGGGCAGTCCGGGCACAAGATCCGACAAGAAGGAATCACGACGCCGGAACGGCGATCCTGCGACACCTGCGCTTTCGGCCGTGTCCCACCCGTTCGGCGGTCATCCGGGCGGCAGGGCGGGATGTACCCGAAACGGCCGCCTTTCATCCGTTGGGCGACAACGGGTCGATCCGCACGGATACCGGAACGGGAAATCCCGGCCGATCCGGGGGATTCCGGCGGACGGCATCTGACCACTCATCGGGAAGCCCTGTTCGAACGACCCGCCGCGAGCGGCCGGGATGTCCGCTCCCGGGTGATCGCTCCCGGGTGGTCGCTCCGGGGTCGTCACGGAGCCGGGAACGGCAGAAGCCCCCGGCCGACGGCCGGGGGCTTCTCGCTGGTGCGCTCAGCAGGATTCGAACCTGCAACCTCTTGATCCGTAGTCAAGTGCTCTATCCGTTGAGCTATGAGCGCAAGGAACGGGCGAACCCGATCTTGCGGAGTTTGGTGCGCTCAGCAGGATTCGAACCTGCAACCTCTTGATCCGTAGTCAAGTGCTCTATCCGTTGAGCTATGAGCGCTCGCCCCGTGAACGTTGCCCCGGGGCGTTGCGTGGACAACATTACATGACCTGCGACGTGGGGCGAAATCGATTGCCCCGGGCCCCGCCCCCGGGTCCGCCCAGGGCGGGCGGCCGGCCCGGCCCGACCTGCCGCCGACCGGCTCCGCCCGGCCTCCGGGAACGCGAAGAGCCCCCGCCGACGAGATCGTCGACGGGGGCTCCCGACTGGCGGAGGCTGAGGGATTTGAACCCTCGATCAGGAATAACCCCGAAACCGCATTAGCAGTGCGGCGCCATAGACCGGACTAGGCGAAGCCTCCCCACATGGACCAAGCCCGCGCGAGCGGACCCGTTCCGTGTGTCAGTGATGATGCCACAACCGTGGGGCTCGGCACCAACCACCGCCCACGTTACTAGGCGGGTCGACCCCGCCGCAAAGAAGAATGAGATACTGCCGTCTCCGGAGGAGCTGCCCCGAGCCGAGGAGACCTGTCGACGTGAGCAGCAGGCCGATCCGAGGCGCTGCTCGCCTCGCCGCCATACTCGACGCCCTGCCCGACGCGTTGTTGCTGGTGAACAGCAACGGCACCGTCGTGGACGCCAACAGCGCGGCGGTCCAGGCGCTGCAGGCGCCGGGCACCTCACTGGTCGGCATGGGCGTGCTGGGCCTGCTCCCCGAGTTCGACCCCAGCCGGATCCCGGGCTCGATGCGGCCGGCCACCCGGGACGGAGACGCCCTCGACCGTCCGGTCCGGATGACCGCCCACCGCACCGACGGCACCACCTTCCCGGTCGAGGTCTCCGGCAACGACTTCGCCGACGACGGCAGCGAGGGCCGCGGCTACGCACTCTCCCCGCTCGTCCCGTACGACCCGTACCGCGAGGGCTCGCGCTCGCCGTCCTCCTCCGACCTGCTCCTGCTGCTGGTCCGCGACCTGTCCGGCCGGCTCGGCGTCGAGGCCGAGCTGCGCCGCCAGCACAAGCAGACCGAGATGATCCTGCGCGCCGCCGCCGAGGGCGTGCTCGGGGTCGACCTCGAAGGCCGCTGCGTGCTGGTCAACCCGGCCGCCGCGCACATCCTGGAGTACCGGGCGAGCGAGCTGGGCGGGCGCGAGCTGCACCCGCTGATCCAGCATTCCCGGCCCGACGGCACCCCGCTGGCGCTGGAGGAGTCCGCGCTGCTGGACACCCTGACCTCCGGGCGCAAGCACCGGGTGCGCGGCACCGTGCTGTGGCGCAAGGACGGCCGGCCGGTCACCGTCGACCTCACCACCGCCCCGGTCCGGGACGGCGACCAGCTGGTCGGAGCGGTGATGACCTTCACCGACCGCAGCCGCGAACTCGCCCTGGTCGCCCGCAACGAGCACCTCACCGCCGTCCTGGAGAGCGAGCTGGGCGGCGCGCTGAACGCGCTGAACCAGCGGCTGGACGCGCTCGCCGCGGACCCCGCCGGGCAGCTCTGGCCGGAGGCCAACTGGACGCTGCGCCGGCTCGCCGCCGAGTGCCGCCGCTTCGGGAAGCTGATCGACGGGGTCCTGGACCACCAGCGGTGCGAGGCGGGCGAGAGCGGCGCGGCCGAGGCCAAGGACGGCAAGGACGCCAAGGACCGCAAGGACGACACCGACGGCAAGGGCGGCACCGACGGCGGGGATGGCAAGGGGCGCCGGAAGTCCGCGCCGCGGGTGCCGGTCTCGCTGGACGCGGTGGTGCGCCGGGCCGTCGAGGAGGCCGGCGAGCTGGTCGGCCCGGGCCGGGTGCGCTTCTCGGTGCACGCCGCCGCGGTCGAGGTGATCGCCGACGAGCGGCGGCTCGCCCAGGCGCTGGCCCACCTGGTCGCCGACGTCAGCGGCACCGGCTACGCACTGGACGCCCCCATCGCCCCCTCTCCCGGCCTGGCCGTGCCCGGGCTGAACGGCGGCTCGGTGCCCGCGCTGCCGCCCGCCGCGGAGCTGCCGACCGTCGTCCTGGCCGCCGCCCAGCGCGGCGAGGTCGCCCGGGTCGAGATCCGCGGCCCCGGTGTCGGCGGCAGCCCCGTCCACCTGCCGATAGCCCGCGCGGTGGTCGAGCGGCACGGCGGCGTGCTCCAGCCGCACGAGCTGCCCGGCAAGGCCGGCACCACGTACGTGGTCGAGCTGCCGCTGGACCCGGCCGCCGCGAAGGCCGCCGCCGAGCGCGCGTCCGCCGAGGGCCGCTCCGACCGGCCCAAGGAGACTGACAGCGCCGTCCTGCCCGAGCTCCCGGGCATCCCCCAGCTGCCCAGCAGCGACGGGCCCGCCGAGCCGGCCCCGGCCGCCCAGCCCGCTCAGGCCACTCCGGTCGCCCCGACGGGCGAGCAGCCGGACCGGGCTCCGGCCGAGGAGCCGCCCGCCGCCGAGCGGCGCGGTCGCCGTGGCCGGCCGGCCGCCGAGACCCCGGCGCCCGGCACCCCCGACACCCTTGCCGACCAGTGGCCGAACGCCCCGGCCCGGGTCGAACGGGCCGTCCCCGAGCAGTGGAACGGCACCGGCAACGATCCCGCGTACGGCCGTCAGGGCATGGCCGGCCCGAACGGCGTGCAGAGCGACCCGTGGGGCAAGGACGACGGCCGCTCCGGCCCCGCCTACGCCGTGCCCGTCGAGGGCGAGCGGGCCCAGCAGAACCGGACCGGCGGGCGCGAGCCGCTCGCGCTCGGTCCGGCCCCGACGTCCGCCCCCGCCGCGCTGGCCGGCGCCGAGGGCACCCCGGCGGGCGGCACCCCGGCGGGCGGCACCCCGACCGCCGAGGCCGCCCCGGAGGAGGCTCCCGGCGAGCCCAAGCCCCGTCGACGCCGCGCCCTGCCCTCCGCCGAGGACTCCTCCGGCGGCTTCGCCCTGCCCGGGATGCCCGAGGCCCCGGTCTACCCCGGCCTGGAGCACGCCCTGCCGGTCGGCCCCGCGCCCGCGCCGCCCGAACCGGCCGCCACACCGACCGGGCGCCGCCGCCGGCTGGCCGTCCCGCCGGGGCCCGGCCCGGACGCGCCGGTGGGCACCGCCGCTCCGTCCGGCCAGGAGCCGGGCACGCCCGGCACCGCGCCGGCGCCCGCCCGGCCCGCACTGCCCGCCGCCGAGGAACCGTCGGGCCCGCGCCCGGTCGGCACCGGCCTGGGCGAACTCGCCCCGCCGCGCCCGCTCGGCACCGCCCCGGTGCCCGCCGGCGCGCCGCAGCCGCCCGTCCCGGCCGAGGCCCGGACCGCGCCGCGCCCGATGGCGGAGCTCGCGGCTGCCGAGGAGCGGCCCGCCGGCGCCCCGCCCTTCCCCGAGCAGGCGTCGGCCACCGGTGGCGAGCTGGCCAACACCCGTCGGCTGCTGGTCTGGCCGGAGCCCGACCCGGCCACCAAGCAGGCCCTCCAAGCCCGCGGCTACCTACCGGTGATCGTCAGCTCCCGCGAGGAGGTGGACGCCCAGGTCTCCGGCTTCCCCGCCGCCCTCTTCGTCGACCCGCTGACCGGCCCGATCACCCGCACCGCGCTGCAGTCGCTGCGCACCGCGGCGCTCAACCGCCGCGTCCCGGTGCTGGTCACCGCCGGCCTCGGCCAGGCCACCCGGGACGCCGCGTACGGCGCCGACCCGGCCGTCCTGCTGCGCGCCCTCGCGCCGCGCGACGGCGAGCACCACGCCCCGCGCGTCCTGCTGGTCGAGGGCGACCCGGACATCGCCGCCGCCATGATCAGCAGCCTGGAGCGGCGCGGCATGCACGTCGAGCACGCGGTGGACGAGAACGACGCCGTGGCCCGGGCCAGCAGCGTGCAGCCCAACCTGGTGGTGATGGACCTGCTGCAGATCCGCCGCCGCCGGGTCGGCCTGCTGGACTGGCTGCGCGCCAACGACCGGCTGCACCGCACCCCGCTGGTGGTCTACACCTCGGTGGACCTCGACCCGCGCGAGCTGCCCCGGCTGCGCACCGGTGAGACGGTGCTGTTCCTGGCCGAGCGCTCGACCAGCGAGGACGTCCAGGGCCGGATCGTGGACCTGCTCGGGCGGATCGGCGCGATGGGCGAGGCGGGCGTGGCCGCCGCGGGCTGAGCCCCCGCACACGTCGAAGGGCCGGTCGCCCCCGTTTCCGTACGGGGGCGACCGGCCGCTTCCGTCCCTGCGGCTACTCCTTGCCGAGCACCGTGACGTCCAGCTCGTCCGCCGCGTAGCTGGCCCGGATCACCTTCTTGTCGAACTTGCCGACCGAGGTCTTCGGCACCGACTCCACGATCGACCAGCGCTCCGGCAGCTGCCAGGAGGCGATCCGCCCGGCCAGGAAGGCCCGCAGCTCCTTCAGCCCGACGGTCGCGCCCGGGCGCAGCACCACGGTGGCCAGCGGGCGCTCTCCCCACTTCTCGTCCGGTACGGCGACCACGGCGGCCTCGGCCACCTGGGGGTGGGCCATCAGCTCGTTCTCCAGCTCGACCGAGGAGATCCACTCGCCGCCGGACTTGATGACGTCCTTGGCCCGGTCGGTGAGGGTCAGGTAGCCGTCCGCGGTGATGGTGCCGACGTCGCCGGTGCGCAGCCAGCCGTCCTCGGAGAACTTGTCGTCCGGGCGGAGCGGGTCCTGCCTGGCCCCGCCGTAGTACGCGCCGGCGATCCACGGGCCGCGCACCTCCAACTCGCCCGCCGAGACGCCGTCGTGCGGCATCTTCTCGCCGCCCGGGCCGATCAGCCGGGCCTCGACGGAGGCCGGGAAGATGCCCTGGGTGACCCGGTACGGCCACTCCTCCTCCGGGGTCAGGCCGCCGGGCGGCTGGGCGAAGGAGCCGAGCGGGGAGGTCTCGGTCATGCCCCAGGCGTGGATGACCCGGATGCCGTGGCGCTCCTCGAAGCCCTGCATCAGCGACGGCGGACAGGCGCTGCCGCCGATGACCACCATGCGCAGGCTGGAGGTGTCGTAGTCGCCCGCGTCGAGCTCGTCCAGCAGGCCGCTCCAGATGGTGGGGACGGCGGCGCTGACGGTCGGGCGGACGGCGGCGATCATCTCGGCCATCGGCTTGGGCTGGAGGAAACGATCCGGCATCAGCAGGTTGGCGCCGGACATGAAGGCGGCGTGCGGGATGCCCCAGGCGTTCACGTGGAACATCGGGACCACCGGCAGCGCGGTGTCGCGCGGGGTGAAGGCGAAGTTGTCGCCGGTGTTGACCTGCAGGCAGTGCAGGTAGACCGAGCGGTGGCTGTAGAGCACGCCCTTCGGGTCGCCGGTGGTGCCGGAGGTGTAGCAGAGCACGGCGGCCTCGCGCTCGTCGATGTCGCTGCGCCACGGGAACGTGGTCGGCCGGCCCGCGATCAGCTCCTCGTAGTCGTGCACGCCGCCCGCGAAGCCCGCCAGCAGCGAGCGGTCGCCGGGGCCGCTCACCACGATGTGCTTGAGCGTGGGCGCCAGGTCCGCCAGGACGGCGGCGAGCAGCGGGAGGACCGTGCCGTTGACGATGATCACGCGGTCGGCGGCGTGGTTGACGATGAACGACAGCTGCTGCGCCGGGAGCCGCAGGTTGAGCGTGTGCAGCACGGCCCCCATCGCGGGGACGGCGAGGTACGCCTCCAGGTGTTCCGAGTTGTTCCACATCAACGTGCCAATAACACTCGACTCGGTGCAGCCGAGTTCATCGCGGAGCGCGTGAGCGAGCTGTGCAGCGCGGGCGCCGACCTCGGCATAGGTCCGGACGGTGGGCCCGGTGCCGTCCCAGGTGGTGACGGTCGAGCGGGCGTGGATCGTGGACCCGTGCTCCAGGATTCGGGCGACGGTGAGCGGGACGTCCTGCATCGTGCTGAACACGGGTCCTCCTTGACCTGGCGGGCACTGGCGGCTGCGCCTGCGGCACCTACCGGGCGGTAATGTGCGCGGACTTGCCCGATTTTGCCGTCTCGCGCCACCCGCTGTCAGCATCCCGACACCGTTGCACGGATCACGGCCCGGCCGTGGCCGGGGCGATCCCGGCCTACCGGACCGTCAGGCCTGCTCGTGGCGGCAGAGGCGGAGGGAGTTGGCGGGGTCCGGGGTGTAGGCCGGGTCGAGGGTCCAGCCCTGTTCGGCGGCGATGCGCAGGGCCTGGTGGGCGCCGGCGCCGCGGTACGTGGCGCGGTTCACCCGGATGCGGCGCAGCCGGGTGCCGCCGGGGCCGGTGGGCGGCCCGTTGCTGCCGTCCTTGCGGGCGGTGTCGCGCGCGAGGATCCGGCGGATGTGGCGGTCCCAGGCCGCCGGGCTGTCGGTGAACTCGGCCCGGAAGGCGCGCGGGCCGACCGTCCAGCGGGCACCCCAGCGCTCCCAGTAGTCCGGCTCCGGGCGGCTCACCCAGAAGGTGAGCAGGCCGTACACCGGGACGTAGAGGATCTGGAGGAGGAAGACGAAGGGCAGCAGCAGCGCCGGGCGGGTCGGCTGCGGGCCCCACGGGGTACCGGCGGCGGCGGGCGGGTCCTGCGGGGACGGGGCGTTCAGGCCGGCCGGGGCGGGGAAGCGGCGGACCAGCCGGACCTGCTCCGCGTCCGTGCCGGACAACGACCCCTGCCAGCCGTGCCGTTCGGCGAGCCGGACCACGCCGTCCGCGCCGAGGCCCCGGTAGAGGCGCACGGCGAGCCCGACCGACACCTCCCGGCCGAGGTCGGCCTGCACCTCGCCGCCGCCGGCCGCGTGCGCGGCCTCGGCGGCCTCGATGCGGCGCCGGAGGATCGGAGTGAGGTAGCGCTCCCAGTCCTCCGGGCGGCCGGTGAGCTCGGCCCGCAGGCGGCGCGGCGGGAGGAAGGTGCGGTTGACCTTCAGCCAGCCGTCGGAGCTGGGGCCACTGCCGCTGTAGTCCGCGAGGAGCAGGACGGCGAAGAGGAGCACCAGGCCGAGGATCCAGAGCGGGGCGTAGATCCACTGGAGGAGGAACTGGAGCAGCACGGCGAGGCGGCCGCGGCGCGGGGCCGGGCCGGGGAAGGCGGCTCCGGGTGCGGGCGGCGCAGGTTGTGCGAGCGGCGCGGCCTGTGCGGACGGTGGGGCGAACTGGGCTTCCGGGTAAGGCGGTTGGGCGGCGTACGGCTGCGGCGCGGCGTATGGCTGCGGTGCGGCGTACGGGTGCGGCGGCGCGACCGGTTGTGCGTACGGGTTCTGCGGCACGGGCTGTGCGTACGGGTTCTGCGGCGGCGGTGCGCCGTACCCGTAGCCGTACCCGCCCCCCTGGCCGCCGGCTCCGCCGTACCCCTGGCCGTCCGACATGGCGCCCCGCCCCCCGTCTGCTCGATCGGGGGTCACCCTACCGGCGGGGCCGTCAGTCGGCGGTCGGGCCGTCCGTCTGGTTGCGGTCGACGGTGAGGGTGGCGCCGCCGTAGCTCTCCGCGACGTTGCCCTGGTGCTGGTGGACGCGCTGGTGGAGGTTCCAGAGGTCGGGGTCGAGGCCGCCGGAGCCGGCGGTGTCGGCGCGGTCGTCCCAGCGGGCGTACCAGAGCGCATCGGGCAGCGGGGAGCTGCCGGCCCGGGCGGCGGCGGCCAGGTCGGCGATGCCGGAGTCGAGGCTGGAGTAGACGCCGGAGCGGTAGCCGGCGGAGTGCAGGGCCTGGGTCCAGCCGAGGGCGAAGTCGACGACGGCCTGGCCGCAGGCCGGATCGTGCAGCGGGTAGGCCTCGATGTCCAGGTAGACCGGGCTGCCCGGGGCGAAGCCGAGCGAGCGCAGCGCGCGGGCGGCCTCGTCGGCCTCGTCCCGGCCCTGCTGCACGGCCTTCGCCGGGTCGATCCGCTTGGGCTTGCGGCTCGGATCGGCGCACGGCGCCTGCAGTCCGACGTGCACCGGCAGGAACCGCCAGCCCATCGCACGCGCGTGGTGCACCCACTCGGCGGTGAGCCGGGGCTGGCCGCAGCCGCGCTGGGAGCCGCTGGTGTAGATGCCGACCGCCCCGTACGGGGAGGTGCCGCGCCAGGCCCGCAGGGTGTCGAGCGGCGGCGCCGTGCAGACGTCGAAGGCGGGGCCGCTCCAGCTCTCGCGCACCCGGGGCGGGACGGCCCGGTCGGGGAGGGTGACGGCCCGGATGCGGGGGACGGCGACGGGGGCGGCGGCTCCGGCGCTCACGCCCGTCCCGTCGGTGGCCAGCAGGAGCACGAGGGAGGCGGCCAGGAGGGAGGCGGGACGGAGGTAGCGCATCCGGCCTTGTTACTGACGGACCATCGGATGAATCCGGCAGCCACGCCGCGAGGCCTTCCGGAGGCCACCCCTTCGGGCGCACCCGTCCGCATCCGTCCCGATATTGGTAACGAGCTTGCCCGTTCAGCACTCCTTACGGCAAACTCGCCACTATGCCCACCTCCCATACCAGCGAAACCCCCGCCGCCTCGTCGTCGGCCGCCGCCGTCGCCGAGGCCCTTGCCATGCCGCCCGCCCCCAAGGGCGAGCCTGCCGGCGAGCGGGGCAGCTGGCGACGAGGCGGGGCCTCCTCCGGCTCCGGGGCACCACCCGAGGTCCAGCCCGGCCGCTCCACCGGCCGGTTCGGCAAGGTCCTGCGGCGCCCGGAGAGGATCCCGGCGCCGCTTCTCTGTCTGACCGCGATGTTCCTGGTGCAGACCGGCATCGCGCTGTCCAAGCCGCTCTTCGGCCCGCTCGGGGTCAGCGGCACGACCTTCCTGCGGCTCGGCTTCGCCGCCGTCATCCTGCTCGCCGCCACCCGCCCGAAGCTGCGCGACAAGCGCCCGCGCGACCTCGCCGCGGCGGCGCTGCTCGGCATGGCCTCGGCCGGGATGACCTTCCTGTTCGCCGGGGCGATCGACCGGCTGCCGATGGGCACCGCCGCGACCATCGAGTTCCTGGGCCCGCTCGCGGTCGCCCTGGTCTTCGCCCGGCGCGCCAGCCACCTGCTCTGGGCGCTGCTCGCGGCCGCCGGCGTGATGCTGCTGACGCTGCTCGGCGAGGGGGACGGCGGCGGCTCGCTCGACCCGGTCGGCCTGCTCTTCGCCTTCGGGGCGGCCGCCTGCTACGCGCTGTACATCCTGTTCACCGACAAGGTCGGCGCGACCTTCCAGGGGTTCCAGGGCCTGGCGGTGTCGATGACGGTCGGCGCGCTGACGATGGCTCCGTTCGGGCTCGGCCAGGCCTGGGACGGGCTGACCGCGCCCGACGCCTCGACGCTGGTGCTGCTCGCCTCGGTGGCCGGGGTGTCACTGCTGCTGCCGGTGATCCCGTACGCGCTGGAGATGACCGCGCTGCGCCGGATGCCGCAGCGGGTGTTCAGCGTGCTGGTCAGCCTGGAGCCGGCGGTCAGCGCGCTGGTCGGCCTGGTGGTGCTGGGCCAGCTGCTGGGCGTGCCGCAGCTGGCCGGGATCGGGTGCGTGGTGGCGGCCAGCGTGGGTGCCACGCTGACCGGGCGCCGGTAGGCGCGGCGCCTCCGTCGGGGGGTCGGCGCGCGCCGGGGCGTCGGGGCGTCGGGGCTTTACGGCCGAGGACGCCCCGATGCACTACGGCCAGAGCAGGGTGCGCGACCACTCCGGGGAGCTGACCGGGCCGGTGCGGGTGTAGCGCAGCCGGACGTGCCGGCGCTGGGCGTCGCCCTGCCAGAACTCCACCTCGTGCGCCCACAGGGTGTAGACCGCGTGCCCGGGCGCGACCGCGTCCGGGTGCGCCTCCAGGCGGCGACGAGCGACCGCCACCGCCTCGTCGTACTCGGCCGGCGAGGACAGCGGCTCGCTCTGCCGCCCGACCAGCGCGCCGACCCGGGCGGCGGGCGTACGGGTGGCGAACTCGGCGGCGGCGACCACGTCGGCAGCCCGCTCGACGGTGCCGCGCACCCGCACCTGGCGGCCCAGCTGCGGCCAGTAGACGCTCAGCGCCGCGGCCGGGTGGCCGGCGAGCTGACGGCCCTTGGGGCTGTCGGCGGCGGCGGAGAAGTTCCAGCCGGTGCCGGCCGCGTCGACGTCACGCAGCACCAGCACCCGGGCGTCCGGCATGCCGTCCGAGTCGACGGTGGAGAGGGTGAACGCCTGCGGGTCCAGCACCCCGGCGTCCAGCGCGGTGGCGAGCCAGTCCACGAACAGCGGGCCGGGCGCGGCGGGCGCGGCCGTGTGGTCGAAGGACGGCAGCGGGCGGGCCATCGGCGGGCGGCCGAGCAGCAGCTCGGGGACGGACCTGGGCTCGGGCCGGCGCTCACCGGCCGGCTCGACCGTCGGCTCCGGGCGCGACTGCGCCTGCGCCGCGGGATCGGGCTCCGGTGCAGGCCTGGCCTCGTCCGGACCGGTCAGGCCCTCCTCCTCCGCCGCCATCGCGCACCCTTCCTTCCGATTGCCGCGGTCGCCACCCCGGCCGGGCCGGCCCTTCCGGGCCCGGGAACGTGGTGCGCTGTCGGAGCGCAACCGTACCGCCGTGAGCCGACGGCTCCGGGCGCGGGCCCTCGGGTCGGCGGATCGCGGCCGGTCGGCGGGGACGGGTGGACGGCGGGCGGAGCGGCGCCGGACGCACTCGTGGGCGGTGCCGATGGCGGCACCGCCCACGAAGCCGGTTTCGCGGCGACCCTTTCCGCTGGCCGGTCGATGCGCTGTTCCTCCGTGATGCGCGGATCCCTCTGGTTGTTCCGGTTGTTCCGGTTGTTTCCTGCTGCTCCGTTCGTTCCGGCCCGTTCCGGGCCCGACCGCCGATGCTCGGCCCGCCCGTGGACAGCCACCTCCGGCGCCCCCGCCTTCCGTGGTGCCCGGTGCGGTCATGCGATCACGCGGTCACTCGGCTCCGCGGCCACACAGCCGCTCGGCCGCTCGGCATGGTCAGGAGAAGATCGGGGCGAAGATGACGTTGACGTTCTTGTTGCCCTGGCCGGCCAGGATGGCGCCCGCGTTGTCCTTCGCCGCGAGGGTGTTGCTCTGGTTCGAGGCGCCGGAGCCGGTGGCCGTCTGCTGGTTCGAGACGTAGTTGCCGTCGACCCCGCCGAACACGTTGCCGGTGCCGGTGTTGGACACCACGCCGGCGTTGGAACCGCCCGCGGCGCCCGCGCCGTTGTCGGCGACGGCAGCACCGGCGCCTGCCAGCAGCAGACCGGCCGCGAGCGGCCCGGCGACCAGGAGTCCGGCCACCCGATGGGAGTGGATGCGAGCCATGAATGCCTCCAAGAAGGTGTTGATCGCATTGATCGAGCATGGTGTGCAAGGTTCGCCGGCCAGACGAACACCTGCGGGCTGCGACGCCGGACGTCAGACTTCCGCAACAAATCGACAAAGCACTAGCCGACGGAGCCGTTTTCGCCCTTTAGCGTGATATCCACCGGGGCCGGGAATAACAGCGACGCAAAGGGAAACTCGCCGACGCACCCTTGCTGACCTGGGATTTTCACTCGAACGGCGGCACCTCGACGGGCCTCCGGAAACGGTGCTTCGACGCCGGACGAACCACCTGTCGCACCACCCCGGCGCAGACGAACCGCGAACGCGCCCCCTGAAAAGTTCGGTCACCCTTCCATGTCGACTTTCCAGCCATCTCCCGACCATCAGAAAGTCACATCGATACGGCGGGCGGACGGGCGCGGAGAAACCGCCGATGTGACCTGTCGAAAATCAGACCATCTTGCCCGGGTTGAGGAGGCCCAGCGGATCGAAGACCGCCTTCAGCTGCCGCTGCAGTTCCAGCGCCACCGGGCCCAACTCGCGGGCCAGCCACTCCCGCTTGAGAAGCCCCACCCCGTGCTCCCCGGTGATCGTGCCGCCCAGCTCCAGCCCGAGCGCCATGATCTCGTCGAAGGAGCGCTGGGCACGAACGGCCTGCTCCTCGTCCCCCGCATCGAAGATCACGATCGGGTGGGTGTTGCCGTCCCCGGCATGGCTGACCACCCCGATGGTCAGCCCGTGCCGCTCGGCGATCACCGCGACGCCGTTCAGCATCTCGGCCAGCCGGGAGCGCGGCACCGCCACGTCGTCGATCATCGTGGTGCCCAGCCGGTCCATCGCCGGCAGCGCCATCCGCCGCGCGGCCAACAGCAGGTCGGACTCCGCCTGGTCCTCGGCCGGAACCACCTCGGTCGCCCCGGCCTCCCGGCACAGGCGCGCGACCTGCGCCAGCTCGGCCACCCGGTCCGGCCCGTCGAAGGCCACCAGCAGCAGCGCCTGGGTCGACTCCGGCAGCCCCATCTGCCCCATCTCGTTGACGGCCCGCACCGAGACCGCGTCCATCAGCTCCATCAACGACGGGGTCAGGCCGCGCGCCATCACCTCGCAGACCGCCGCACCCGCCGCGTCCGCGCTCGGGAACTCCGCCGCCAGCGCCAACTGCGGGGCGGGCGCGGGCCGCAGCGCCAGAACCGCCCGCACCACCACGCCGAGCGTCCCCTCCGAGCCGACGAACAACCGGGTCAGGTCGTACCCGGCCACGCCCTTGGCCGTCCTGCGGCCGGTGGACAGCAGCCGCCCGTCCGCCAGCACCACGTCCAGGCCGAGCACGTACTCGCTGGTGACGCCGTACTTCACGCAGCAGAGGCCGCCCGCGCCGGTGCCGATGTTGCCGCCGATCGTGCAGGACTCCCAGCTGGACGGGTCCGGCGGGTACGCCAAACCCAACTCCTCGGCGGCGTGCGAGAGTTCGGCGTTCACCACACCCGGCTCGACGACCGCGATCCGGTTCACCGGGTCGATCTCCAGGATCCGGTTCAGCTTCAGCAGCGACAGCACGATGCAGCCGTCCACCGCGTTCGCCGCACCCGACAGCCCCGTCCGGGCGCCCTGCGGCACCACCGGCACGCGCAGCTCGGTCGCGGTGCGCATCACGTGCTGCACCTGCTCGACCGTCTCCGGGAACACCACCACGGCGGGCACGCCGGCCGCACAGAAACCCGCCATGTCGCGGCTGTACGCGGCGGTCACCTCGGGATCCGCCACCACCGCCCCGGCCGGGAGGCCCTGCGCCAGTCGGTCCGTCAGATCACTCATCGCCGCCTCCGCTCACCGCCCGACCGCCTCCACCTCCGCACTCTGCCCGGACGGCAGGTGCCGGGCAAGTGGGCCTCGGGAGGGGCGAGGGACGGATGGGAAACGGAGGACGGGAACCGGGCGGAACGGGGGACGGGTGGGACGGGAGACCGGTGGGGAAGCGGACGGCAGGTGCCACACCGCAGCCGGGTCAGGCGCGGCGGAGGGCGGGGGTGGCCAGGGCGGTGAGGCCTGCGGCAGCGGTGGCGAGGGCGCAGAGGAGGGTGGGGAGTGCGGCTCCCGCCGTGTCGGCGAGCAGGCCCAGCAGGGCGTTCGAGAGCACCAGCGCCACGCTCTGCACCAGCGTCAGCAGCGCCTGCACGCGGGAGAGGTGGGTGTGCGGCGCCCCCGTCAGCACCAGCGGTCCGAGGTGGCAGGCGAAGAGCCCCGAGCCGACGCCCGCCACCGCGCTGCCGGCCACCGCCGGCACCGGCTCCGCGGCCAGGGCCAGCAGCGCGATCCCAGCCGACGCCGTACAGAGCCCGGCCGCCGCCCCGACGCCCGCCCGGGGCAGCGTGCCCCGCCAGGCGACCAGGCCGGCCACCGCGAGCACCCCGGCCGCCTGCCCGCCGCTCACCAGTCCGGCCGGACCCGCAGCCCAGCCGTGCGCCCGGGCGAGCAGCGGGCCGAGGAGCGACACCACCGGCAGCAGCGCCCCGGCGGCCGCGCCGGTGAGCAGTAGCGCGGCCCGCAGCAGCGGGTCGGCCAGGGCCAGCCGGACCCCGGACGCCGCCTCGTGCAGCAGGCCGCGCGAGGCGGCGGGGCTCTGTCCGGCGGCGGCAGAGGATGCCGCCGGGGGCCGGACCCGCAGCAGGACCAGCAGGACGACCCCGAAGCTCACCGCGTCGGCCACCGCTGCACCGGGCAGCCCGGCCACGGCGACCAGCAGACCGCCCAGCGGCGCCCCGAGCAGGACGGCGCCCTGCCCGCCGGCCTGGCGCAGCGCGAGCGCCCGGGGCAGGCCGGCGACGGGCACCAGGCGGCGCGGCAGCGATCCGCTCGCCGGGAGGTAGAAGGCGTCGACGGTGCCGATCACGGCGGCCGCCGCGACCAGCAGCCACAGCGGCGTCCCCACCCGGCCCGCCAGGAGCGCCAGGGCGAGCGTCGCCACCACCATCACCGCGTCCCCGGCGAGCATCACCCGGCGGGCGCCGAACCGGTCCGCGACCACACCGCCCAGCAGGACCAGGGCCGTTCGCGGCACGGTGACCGCCGTCAGGACGAGGCCGGCCGCCCCGCCGCCGTGCGCGGAAGCGGCCCAGCCGAGGGCGAAGTACAGCGCGGCGTCGCCGAGCAGCCCGGCCTGGGCGCCGGCCAGCCAGAGCAGGTACGGACCGGGGAGCGCGGCGCGCGGCGGGGGCGGGGTGCGGACGGCAGTGGTCATGCCGGGCGACGCTAGGACCCTCGACCTGGTCGAGGGCAAGCGCGCGCCCGGGGCTCGAACGAGCGGCCTACCGGCGGACCACCGGCTCCTGGAGCTCCACCACCCACCGTGCGGGGTCGTCCGGGCACTCCAGGTAGAGCTCGCGGGCGTAGCCGGCCGAACGGTAGCCGTTCTCCTCGATGAAGCGGGCCAGGGCCTGGAAGCTGCCCACCGAGTCGTCCATCGAGCCGCGGTGCACGACGGAGGCGGCCTGCTCGATCGGCGGCAGGTCGAGCAGTTCGACGTCGGCCCGGCCGGGCCGCACCGAGCGGGCGATCGGGACGGCGACCAGGATCCGCACCGAGCCGTCGCCCTCCGGCGAGTCCTCGTAGCGGGCGACGGACGGACCGGTCTCCGCGATCCCCGCCGCGGCCAGCCGGCGGCACAGTTCGGTGAACAGCGGGCCGATCACCGGCCCGATCTCCTCGGGCTCGTAACTCGCTGCCACACCGGTCAGTTGGGCCACCCGGACGGACGGCACGGGCTTCACCACGACTTCGTGCTGGGACATCGTCCCCTCGCTCTCGATCGTCCGGAGCCTCGCCTCCACCCGGGCCAGCCGCTGCTCGTCCGCTGCGATCGCCTCGGCGAGTTGGGCCCGTCGCAGCCGCAGCATCCCGCGCAGGGCGGCCGCGTCGACCTCCTCGTCGAGGACGGCCCGCACCTGCTGCAGCGTGAAGCCGAGCTCCTTGAGCGCGATCACCCGGTTGAGCCGGGCGAGTTGGCCCGCCTCGTACGAGCGGTACCCGCTGACCGGGTCCACCCGGGCGGGCCGCAGCAGGCCGATCGCGTCGTAGTGGCGCAGCATCCGCACCGACACCCGGCCGTGGCTGGCGAAGTCTCCGATGTTCAACATGGTGCTTCCACTCCACGGCCTCCCACGGTGTCAGGGTCAACCCCCCTCGCCCCGGATCGCCGAACCGCCCCGGCCCCGGCCCCGCGGAAACACCGAGGGCGGGTGCCGAGGGATCTCGGCACCCGCCCTGAGCAGGTGGTTCTCCTACCAGCGGAGAGCGTGGGATTCGAACCCACGGTGACGGGTCACGCCACGACAGTTTTCAAGAACAACTCGGCCATTGCGCCCGCATCGCGTCTGATCAGGGACGCAATCCTATCGCCCGGGGCCTATCAGCACTCGTGGCCCACAGCTGGCCCACACGCCTCCGGCTCCGGCCTCACCCCAGGCTTGAGGCCAACGGCGGCCGCGATCTCTTTCGCCGTCCAGGACCCGGCCGCGCCGGGCCGGGTGCTCAGGTACTTAGCCGCGTCCTCGGTGGTCCACCCGTGGGCCTCACGCAACCCGGACACGAAGTTGCGGAGATAGGCGGCCGATGGGCGGGTCACCTCGGCATCGACGCGCCGCCATGGCGCGGTGAAAGTCAGCACGGGGTGGCCGTCGATCTGCCCCGGGCATACCAGTGTCTCGTAGCGTCCGGGGCCAAGCCGGACGCTTCCCAACTTGAGGGCCTGCGACAGGTCAAGGTCGCGCCCCGGCAGCTCATGCATCTCCTGCGCTGCGATGTCGGAGAACTGCTCTCTGGAGACCAGGTAGGCCCGCGCGGGCATCTCTCCATCGTCTGTCTGGTCGTAGAAGCCCATGCCACCGGTCCAGACCTTCGACTCCAGGGCGAAGTACAGCTGTCCTGGCAGCATCACGGGCACCGTCGCCTGAGGCGGGCGCGTATCGCGGCACCCCGGGTAAGCACGCGCACCGCCCGGTGGGCACCCGCCAGCGATGTAGTACATGAGCCGGTCGAGATGCATGTTCGAGCCGTACGCGGCGTACCAGACAAGCTCAGAGTCTGGCTCGTGGCCGTCCAGGGGTTCCGGGCGGCGTACAGCGCTCAGGGTGGTCATGTCGTCCTTAGTCCGCCGAGACGTCGTAGCGGATAACGTGCCTGTCGCCGGGAAGCGTCGTGATCATCACCCGGAGTGGCCTGTCGTCCTTGTCGTAGCCGGTGCGGCGGTGGACCGCGACCGGGGTTGCCGCGGGGAGAACGAGACGCTCACTCTCCTCCCGGGTGGGCATCCTGACGGTGATTTCGTCGCTGTACCGCACCTGGACCAGGCCAGCGCTGGCGAGCACACCTCCAGGGGCCGACACGTCCTCCGGCAGCATCAGCGGCGTGTTCCGGACCAGTTCCTCCGGGAAGTACGAGTCGGCCAGCGCGTACGGCTCGTGATCCACGTAGCGGATCCGCTCACGCACGACAGTCAGGGCCGTCGTGGGGTCGAGCTGGAGTTGACGCGCTACTTCCTCCGGGGGGCGCCTGATCGATACGCGGATCTCCTGGCGCGGCTCCTGGCCATTACCAGCTATCTGGCTGGCCCACTGGTCGCCGGCAGTGTGGTTCACCTCGTGAACGGACCGGGACTCCATGGTGGTCCAATTCCAAACGGCCTGCTTGTAGCGCTCCCGGACGAAGCTTCCTCGCCCCTGTGCCGACACCAGGAGGCCTTCGTCCGTCAGGCGCCCGAGCGCGAGGCGCACGGTGTTGCGGCTGACGCCGTAGGCCATGGTCAGTTCTTCCTCCGTGGGGAGCTTCTGACCGGGCTCCAACTGGCCCCGCTCGATCTGAAGCCGCAGGTCATCGGCGATGGCGTGGTAGCGCGGCGTCTGTTTGGCCATGTCTGATCTTCCTGCCTTGGTCGACTTGTTCCAACAAGGTACCCCGAAGCGCTTGACGACGCGAGCACCCATGCTCCAAGCTCTTGCCCAGAGCTTGTTGGAACAAGTCAGCCAACAAGACCGGGTGAGGCTACATGCCTGGTTGGCCCTTCTTTGGGCTGCTCCGAACTGCGTGAATGCGTCCATGAATGGCCGGCTACCGCCGAGTCCAGGGCGAAGCGGCCTCACGGGGCCATGGTTCCCGGCGCCTTTTCAGTCCGGAGGGCAGTGATCGAAAGATCCGCGTCTGCCTAAAGCGGGAGCACGCTCCCGAAAGACGCAACTCAGCTCAAGAACGAGTGTCTTTGGTCCCCGATCCGCCTGTGGCGGGTCGGGGGTCATGGCTGCTCGTGAGAGACGAGTGGCTGGGCCCTGAGAATCGGGGCTGCCGCGCTTTCCTTGGCCGGGCGCGCGGCAGCCCCTGGGGCTCACCTCCCAACTGGAAGAGGTGTACCCGTGAGTTCGATTGTTGCAGGTCAACGGGCCGGTTCGGCCCTGGAGTTCGTTGAGCTGGCGCTTGGCGTCGACAACGACCCGTTCGGGGCGTTGTTCGGCGGCGTGGCCGGCGAGAGCGCGACCGCGTACCAGGCCCGTACCGATGTCGCCCGTGAGGTGCTGGCGGAGCTGTGGGAGACGGACCCGGAGTCGGCCGAGATCGCGGCCGCGCTGCTGCGGTCCGCCCCGGTCCCGCTGCGCCGCCCCCGCGCCGTCGGCCGCCGGCCGCGTTCGGGGAAGGCGGCGTGATGGGGATCCTGCGCAAGGCCGCCGACCGCGTGGCGCTGGCGATGCCCGCCAACCGCAACATCACCACCGTCGTCGCGCTGGCCTCCTCGGCCGCGCACGATGCCGACCTGACCACGACCGCCGCCGCCGTCTCCGGACTCGGCGTCGCCGCGATCGTCGGCGCCAAGCTCTACGGCCAGGTCGAACCGCCGGAGGGCGGATACGCCGGTTTCACCACCGACGGCGAGCGGCCGAAGCGGAGGTGGCTGGGGTGAGCCGGACCGGGAAGTTCTGGCTGGTCACCGGCCTGCTGGCGGTGGCCGCGATGGCGTTCCGGGTCTCCTGGAACGCGTTGAAGGACGTCGCGGCGGCGATCGGGGCCGACCCGACCGCCGCCACCGTCTACCCGCTGGTCGTGGACGGGCTGATGGCGCTGGCGCTGGTCGTCGCACTGGCGTTGACCGGCGCCGACCGCAAGTTCGCGCTGCGGGTCCTGGCCGGGTACACGGCGGCGTCGCTGGTGCTCAACTACGTGCACGGCATGGTGCCGACTCTGCACGGCGGCGGGCGAACCCGACTGGCCGGGTGGGCGCCCGCGCACTGGGCCCTGGTCCTGCTCGCGTCGTCGCTGCCGGTCGGGTCGATCTACTTCGGGTCGGACCTGGTGGCGAAGGTTCTGCACGCCACCCCCAAAGCCGACAAAACAGACCAGACCATGACGAATCAGTCGGGGTCTGACCTGCCCGAACCCGGCACCGCCGAATCGGCCGAGTCGGTATGGGAGTCTCCCGACCCCGCGCCCGTCTCGGCCCCGACCGAGCCGATGGCCGAGCCGACCAAGCCCCCGGCCGGACAGACGCTCGCCGAGCCGACCCGCACGCCGACCGCCCCGGCGCCGACCCGGCCCCGTCGGGCCACCGGCGCCGTCCCGAAGTCGGCCCGGAGCGCCCGACCCAAGCGCACGTCGGACGAGTTGCTCGCCGAGGCGCGGTCGGCCACCGCCGACTGGTCGGCCGCCGAGCTGACCGCCGACCGGATCCGCGAAGCGGTCCGCACCTCCTCCGCCAACGCCCGCGGCCTGCGCGACACCCTCACCGCCGAACGCGCCACCACGGCCGCCGCCGAGGCGGAGCGACCCGCGCTGCACGCCGTGCCCGACCCCACCCCGGCCGCCACCGACGGCCCGGCGGACGAGACCACCGAGACCACCAACTCCCGCGAGGAGCAGGCATCGTGACCACCATCACCGACAGCCGCGGTATCGCCGGCGCCCAGATCAACGCGGCCGGCGCGCTGATGTCCCTCCTGACCGCCCACGCCACCCTGCCCACCCCGGCGATCCAGCTGGAACACCTGAAGGTCCCCGGCACGCACGACTACGCGTGGGGGCTGGACGTCGCCCTGCACCGCGGCCTCGACCACTTCGAGCAGTGGCGCCAGGCCCTCGGCATCGACCCGGCCGCCGTCGACTACGAGGTCACCACGTCCGGCACCCTCGGCTGGCTCACCGTCACCACCGTCCACGGCGGCGTCCCGCTGAAGCTGATCGGCTACCTCACCCCCCTCCCCGCGCCCGAGCACAACGACTCCAGCAAGGAGGTCACCCGGTGACCGCCCTGACCGACCAGGCCGACGCCGCCCACGCGCTGCTGATGCTGCTGCTCACGCACGAGCACGCGCCCCAGCCCGAGTTCGAGCTGTTCGAGTACATGACCGACAGCGGTGACCGGGGCTGGGGCGTGACCCTGGTCGTCCGCAACTCGCTCACCCGCTTCGAGCAGTGGCGCGCCGCCCTCGGCATCCACCCGGACGCCACCATCTACAGCGCCTGCAGCCACGGCGCGTGCCTGGTCGCCGTCGGAAAGGTCCACGACGTGCCGGTGAAGCTGTTCGCCGTCACCGACACCCCCGGGCAGTAGCAACCGTGACCCGGCCCCGCTTCTGGGACCCGCAGGGCCGCCGGTCCGGGGGCATCCCCACCTACCCGTGGAAGATGGCCCCGGCCGGCCTGCTCACCCGCCGACAGCTCCGCGCCCGCGGCCTTCGCCCGGGCGGTCAGCAGGTCGCCGCGCAGATCATGTGGCGCTCCCGCCGCTCCACCACGGGCGTGCGGGTCGCCTACCTCTACCGCCTCACCCTCGCCGCGCCCGTCCGCCCCATGACCGAGGGCCGATGGCGAGCGCTGGCCGCCGCGAACACCGCCCGCCGCACCTGCCCGACCTGCGGCACGGACGCCGGCTACGTCCTGCCCGCGCACCTGGGCACCTGCCTGCCCTGCGCCGACGGCGTCCCCCTGGCGGCCTGAACCTCGTGACCTGCTCCGCTGATCCTCAGTAAGGAGATCTCTGTCATGTCCGTGACCGAAATCCAGGTGGTCAGCTTCGGCTACCTGCACGGCGCCCCGCCCGCGGCGACGTTGACTCTCGACCTGCGCCGCCACTTCCGCGACCCCCACGTCGACCCCGCTCTGCGGGAGCTGACCGCGCACGACCGGCCGGTGCGCCTGGCGGTGCTCGGCACCCCGGGCATCCGGGAGCTGATCACCGGTGCTGCGCTGCTGGCGGACTCCTTCGACGCCGGGCCGTCCCAGGCGCCGCTGACCATCGCGGTCGGCTGCGCGGGCGGTCGGCACCGCGCCGCCACCGTCGCCATGACCCTCGCCACGCGCCTGTCCAAGACCGGCACCCGCGTCCGCCTCACCCACCGCGACCTGGCCAAGCCGGTCGTCGAACGCTGACGGAGCCCAACATGACCACCATTCGCGCTGCCCGCTTCGCCGCCGCCTACGCCCTGTTCCGGGCCGCCGGTGACGTGGCGGACCACTGGATCCAGACCGACCACCAGGCCGCCACCAAGGGCCACCACGACCACACCGACGGGCAGTCCAGCGCGGCCGGCCGCCGCGCCTGCGCCGCCCACGTCGCCACCTACACCGCCACCCAGGGCGCCGCCCTCATCGGCGGGTCCCGGCTGCTCGGCGTCCGTCTGCGGCCCGGCCCGGTCGCGGCCGCCCTTGCCCTCAGCGCGGTGACGCACTACGTCGCCGACCGGCAGGGCGGCCACTGGCGCGACGACCAGCCGCGCGGCGTCGTCCGGCTCGCCCTCGTCAGCCGCGGCTGGCTCCAGCGCGACCCCCAGTCCGGCTACCTGCTCGACCAGGCGTGGCACCACGCCTTCGAGACCGTCGCCGCTCTGGTCGCCTCGGCCTGACGCTGGCCGATTGCCCGTCCTCGCCCGGCCCTTGTGGTCGGGCGAGGGTGGGGAGTCGGGACAGCCCCGGCCCACCAGGAGGCCTGCGATGACCGTGAACGCCACGCCGGGCAACGGCGCGAGCAGCACCAAGAACACCCGCAACGGCTTCGGCTCCGGGGCGACGTTCGCCCCGGGGATCAGCATCAACGTCAACAAGAACACCACCACCGGCGGCGCCGGCGGGACGGGTGCCCCGCAGATGGGCGCCGCCGCGAACCCCGGCACCGGCGTGGACCGCACCTCCGCCCTGGCCCTGCCGGAGCCCGCGTTCTACTCCGCCGCCGATGTCCGCTCCTACTGCGAGGCCCTGCGGGCGTTCGGCTCCTACGCCGCGATCGAGGTGGAGGTGGCGGCCGAGATCCTCAAGGCCGCGCTGGAGCAGGCCCCGGGCGCCCCGGGCGACCACGTCTTCCAGAAGAAGATGCGGGCCCGCGCCGTGGCCAAGAAGCTCTCCAAGGCCGCCGACGCCCTGACCGACGCGGCGAAGGACGCCGCCGCCGCGTGGGCCGCCTTCCAGCGCGAGTACGCCGACGTCATGACCCCCCGCCCCGCCCCGCAGCAGCACCGTCCGTTCCAGTTCTGAGAGGAGAACCACCGTGCCGAAGAAGGACAGCGCCGACCCGGAGGTGCAGCACCGGGAGAACCTGGAAGGCGCCAGCACCGGCAAGGGCATCGCCGCGTGGATCGCCCACCGCGCCAAGCCCTACACCCCGCCGTGGATCCTGACCGGCGCCGTCGGGATCGCCGGGTCCGCCGCCTCCCTGGAATGGCAGGGGTCGGCGGCGGCCGGCGTCGGGCTCACCCTCGGGTCCGTCGCACTCACGGGAATGACGTGGTGGGCCGGCCGGACGACCAGCCCGCAGCGGCGCCTGCACTCGGCCGTCACGGTCGCCGCAGCCTCCGCGTGGGTCACCGGGGCCGCACTCGCCGGTCCGGCGGCCGGGCCGCTGCCGGACGCCTTCCTGATGGGCGGCCCGGTCGTGGCGCTGTCCTGGAACATCCGCCAGGTGATGCGCCGCAACCCCGACGCCGTCCAGGCCGCCGACAACGCGGACGCCTCCCTGTTGGAGAAGGTCAAGCTCGCCGGGGCCAAGATCCGCAAGGCGGAGGTGGAGCCGAACCGGGTCACCGCCGAACTCGTGCTCCCCGCAGG
Organism: Streptomyces sp. 1114.5; assembly: GCF_003635085.1. Lineage (NCBI taxonomy): Bacteria > Bacillati > Actinomycetota > Actinomycetes > Kitasatosporales > Streptomycetaceae > Streptomyces > Streptomyces sp. 1114.5. The sequence goes on along the minus strand of NZ_RBXE01000001.1, from coordinate 1,440,060 downwards.
CGAGTTGACCAACGACGACGTGTCGAGGGCGCTGTCGAACCTCGCCTCCGGCCTCGACGTCGCCCCCACCGCCGTCCGCTACCTGCCCGACCCCGACTCCGCCCGCCGCGGCGACCTAGTCGTCGTCCCCCGGGACATGCTCGCGGACGTGGTCGAGTGGGAGATGCCGACCAACATCGGCGGCTCGATCGCCGACCCGCTGGTCATCGGCCGCTACGACGACGGGTCCCCGCTACAGCTGTGGCTGCCCGGCGACCCGCAGGCCGGCCGTAACAGCACGCACCTGGGAATCTTCGGCATCTCCGGCTCCGGCAAGGGCGACGGCGCGCTCGACATCCTCACCGAGATCATGGGCCGCCGCGACGTCATCATCTGGCTGTCCGACCCCAAGGCCTTCCAGGACTTCGGCCCGCTGCGGCCCGGCCTGGACTGGGCCGTGGAGGGCGGCGCCGAGACCGAGACCATGGTCACCGCCCTCCAGGCCGTCATCCCCGCCCGCACCCGCTGGCTCGGCGCCCACGGCTACCGCCAGTGGGTGCCCGCAGCCGCCGAACGGCAGAGCGACCCGGCGCACTCCTGCCAGAAGGGCACCGCGTGCGGCTGCGAGGGCATGCCGTTCCTCGTCGCCTGGTACGAGGAAGCCGCGAACACCCTGCGGTTCATGGGCGAGGACGCGTTCACCGGCGCCGCCCAGGAAGCCCGCTCCGCCGGGATCGCCCTGGTCATCAGCCTCCAGCGCCCCAGCCACGACCAAATCAGCACCAGCACCCGCGCGTCGCTCCCGTCGGCCCTGGTGTTCGGCCTGGACGCCCGGGACGAGAGCATGGCCCTGCCCGCCCCGGTCCTGGACGCCGGCGCCCACCCCGGCGCCTGGGGCAACAGGAGGCCCGGCTACTGCTACCTCGTCACCCCCGGCGTCGAAGAGGCCCGCTACTCCAGCCCGGGCCGCACGTGGCGCTTCACCGGCCAGGCCGCCCGCGTCATGGAGCAGTTGGCCGCATGGGCCGTGCGCAACGGCGCCAAAGTCGACCCCATCACCGCCAAGGCCGCCGCAAGCGTCGCCGGCAAGGCCTACACCGAGCGCCACAACCACGGCGCCACCGACGAGGACGGGGACAGCGTGTACGCGAACGCGGACAGCGCCGACGACGATGGCGGTGCCGAGCGGCGGGTGGACCCGGAGGACGAGGGTCTGGACCCGCAGGCCGAACTCCCCCCGGTCTCCCCGGCCCTGGCCGACGTCGCCTTCGGGCCCGAGTCGAGCGCCCCGGACTTCACCCCCGAGGAGGCCCGCGCCGCGATGGACGCCATCATCTCCGAGTTCGAAAAGACCGGGACGATGGTGATCGGCCCCAAGGACGTCATGGAGCACGCCGCCCGGTTCGGCCGCACCCGCCCGTGGGTCTCCGGAGAGTTCCGCCGCCTGATCGAGGACGGCCGCCTGGTGCCCACCGCGAAGGGTGGCCGCTACCGGATCGTCCCGTCCCCGGCCATGGTCTGACACCCCCTGACACCTGACACCCCCTGACACCCATTCCCCTAGGCAGACGCGGGTGTCAGGGGCCCCTGACAGCGGCCCTGACACCCCCCTGACGCCCGCTGACGCCCCTCCCCTGACACCCCGCGCCCAGCACCCACCACACCCGGAAGGGAGGCACTGCCATGCCCCCGCACACTATCCGCCCGCTCGCCGCCATCCACCTGCGTGAGGCCCTCCAGGCCGCCGCCGACCACCAGCCCGCCACCGCCCTCGCGGCCCTCATGCACATCGACAACGACTCCTGGACCGCCATCGAACACCGGCTCAGCCTGCTCGGCACCGACCTGATCGACGTCCTCACCCACGCCACCACGGGAGGCCCCCAGTGAGCACCACCAGCGATCTCATCGCCACCGCCGTCCTCATCGGACCCGGCGCGCTCCTCAGCATCCCCGTCCTGGCCTCCCAGCGTGGCACCCACGCCGACAGCACCGTCATCCGGCGGGCCCTCGCCGCGTCCGCGGCCGAACGCGCCGCCCGCACCACCGCCACCACCGACCCGGCCCCGCCCGACGGCGGCGAAGGCGCCCCCGCCCCGGCCGACACCGCCCCGGCGGCCCGGCTCGCCGCCGTGATCGCACTCCCCGAGGAGCGGATGCGGCGTGCGGCCTGACATCACCGCGATCACCCAGGCGGTCGACCTGTTCGCCGGGGTCGGCGGGCTCGACCTACCCGCCCGCGGCTTGGGCATCGACGTGACCGGGATCGAGAAGAGCCCCGACGCGTGCGCCACCCGCCGCTCCGCCGGGCTGACCACGATCGAGGGCGACGTGCGCGACCACGGCCCCGCCGACTTCCCGGACGCCCGCCTGCTGCTCGGCGGGCCGCCCTGCCAGCCGTTCAGCGCGGCCGGCAGCGGCGCCGGACGCCGGGCCCTGGGCGACATCGTGGCCCTCGCCCACCGGCTGTCCGAACGCACGCCCGTGGCCCGTCACGGCCACAACGGCGTGGACGACCTGATCCGGCTGGTCCTGGAACCGCTCCGGTGGGCGTTGGACGCCCTGGACGCCGGGCGGCCGTTCGAGGCGATCGTCTTGGAGCAGGTCCCGACGGTCCTGCCCGTCTGGAACACCTACGCCGCGATCCTGCGGGCCGAGGGCTACAGCGCCGTGGCGGGCACGGTGCGAGCCGAGCAGTACGGCGTCCCGCAGACCCGCAAGCGCGCCGTCCTCATCGCCCGCCGCACCGGAACGGCCGCCCTCCCGGCGCCCACCCACCGGCCCTACGCCAAGGGCACACCCCGCACGGCCGGTGACCCGCGCCTGCTGCCGTGGACATCGATGGGCGACGCCCTCCCCGGACGCGGACCGTTCACGGTCGTCTCCAACTACGGCACCGGCGGCGACCCCAAGGCCCGAGGACGGCGCACCAGCGGCGAGCCGTCCGCCACCGTCACCGGCAAAGTCTCCCGCACCCGGGTCCTGGCCGACGACGGCACCGAGAGCCGCTTCACCTGGGCCGAAGCGGGCGCCCTGCAGTCCTTCCCCGCCGACCACCCGTGGTCCGGCCGCGACATCGGCCAGCAGATCGGCAACGCCGTCCCGCCCTTGCTCGCCCACCACCTCATCACCGCCGCCATCGACGGCGCCGACGAGGCCTGACTTCGCCCGGAGCGGCCGGCACATCCCGGCCAAGGAACCCCGGCCGCTCCGGCTCCCCCGCCCTATCGAGACGAGGAGAACCCCCAGCATGACCCACCCGACCCACATCCGGGGAGAGCACCTGCCCACCGCGCTCTCCCTGGCACCGCGAGGCGTGCCCGTGCTGCCGCTGCGAGCCGGGAAGGTGCCGTTCGGCAACTGCCCGGCCTGCGTCGGCAACGCGTGCGGCGGCCGGCCGAACATGAAGACCCCCGGCGCCTGCGTCTGCCCGGCGCCCTGCCACGGCTGGGCCGCCGCCACCACCGACCCCGACATCCTCACCTCGCCCGCGTGGGCGCGGGCGTGGCGGGAGGCGGCGGCGGTGGCCTACCACCCCGGCGGCGCGGGCCTGACGATCGTCGATCTCGACAACGAGCAGGCCATCACGTGGGCGCACGCCAACCTGCCCGTCACCCGGACGGTCGCCACCACCCGGGGCGAGCACTGGCTCTACCAGGGCGCCATGACCTCCGCCAACCGCGTCAGGCCCGGCGTCGACATCAAGTCCACCATGGCCTACGCCCGGTGGCTCGGCCCCGGCACCGGCCCGCTCACCGCCCTGCCGGACGCCGTCCGCGACCTGGTCCTGAAGAAGTCCGCGGCTGTCCGGACCGCGCCCGTCACGGTGCCCGGTCCGCCCCGGGGCGGCACGTGCCCCCACCGCACCCCGACGTACCTGGCCCGTGGCATCGCCATGGCTGAGCAGCGCATCACCGAGGCGGCCGGCGCCGTGCACAACACGGTGTTCGCGACGTTCCTCGCGGTGCTGTCCACGCACGGCCGGTGCGGGTGCCTGACCGAGGCGCATACCGCGCGGCTGTTCGCGGCGGCGCAGGCCAAGGGCGAATCCGCGCGGCACTGCGCCGACGCCTGGGCCAACGCTGTCCACAGGCTGGGGATGTAGCCGTGGCCGAGGACGAGAAGACCCCGGCCCGCGAGATCATCGCCGACTACGCCAGCCGGCACTTCCGGTACTTCCGCACCGCCGACGGCACCGTCTACGCCCAGAAGGTGGGCCACCCGGTGGCCCGGCCGATCCGTTCCCAGGGCACGACGGGCAGCCACCGCCAGGAACTCATGGTCGGCCTCTACCGGGATGGGGTCGGCGTGTTCAACGGAACCGCTCTGAAGGAGGCTCTGGACTTGATCGAAGCACTCGCGCTGTCCGAGGACGTGCAGCCCGTCCACATCCGGGTGGCCCCCGGATTCGACGGGGCCACCTGGCTCGACCTGGGCCGCGCGGACGGCCTGTCCGTGCGCATCCACCCCACCGGCTGGGACATCCTCACCCCGGACCCGCGTGAGGTGTGCTGGCGCCGTACGCAGCTCACCGGCGAACTGCCGCTGCCAGCCAAGGACACCGACGGCAAGGGCATCGACCTGCTCTTGCGGCTGACGAACTTCGCCAACGCCCAGACCGAATGCCTGGCCCTCGCCTGGCTCATCGGCTGCCTCTCGCCGGGCGTGCCCGTGCCCGCCCCGTTCCTCACCGGCCCGCAGGGCGCGGGCAAGTCCACCGGCGGCCGGATGCTCGTGAGGATCATCGAGGGCATGAGCGGTGACCTGCGCCGGGCCCCGAAGGACGAGGAGAACCTGATCGCCGCCGTCGCGGCCGGATGGGTCACCGCCCTGGACAACCTCTCCCACATGGGCCCGGACCTCTCGGACGCCATGTGCTGCATCGTGACCGGCGCCGAGTCCGTCAAGCGCGCCCTGTTCACCGACGGGGACGTCCACCGCTCCGCCTACCGCCGGCCCCTGCTCCTGACCGGCATCGACGTCGGCGTCATCCGCCCCGACCTCGCCGAACGCCTCCTGCCCCTGCGCCTGGAACGGCCGAGCGTGAGGCGCACCGAGGCGGAGCTGTGGGCGGAGTACGCGGAGGTGCTGCCCGCCGTCCTCGGGTCGCTGCTCGACCTCACGGTCAAGGTCCGTGCGGCCGAGGCGGAGACCCCCACCGACCTGAGGATGGCGGACTTCGCCCACCTGTGCGCGCAGCTCGACGCCGCGACCGGGTTCGGGGCGCTGGCCGCCTACCGGGCCAGCCTGGACGACCTGAACGACGACGTGATCGAGGGCGATCTCCTCGCGCAGACCGTCCTCCAGCACGCCGAGACCATCGAGCCCGGCGGCGCGCAGCGCATGACCTCCACGGAATGGCTGCACCGCCTCGGCCGCCTCTACGCCGGCGACGACCTGCGCCCGCTGCCCAAGGGCTGGCCGACGACCGGGAAAGTCCTCTCCGACCGGCTCAAGCGCCTCCAGCCGACGCTCGCGGCCCGGGGTGTCCTCATCGACACCGGCCGTACGAAGGAGGGCCGCTACCTCGAAATGGCCCGCCCGGCCGTCCCGCCCCCGCACGAACAGCCCCGGCTGGTCTGACCCGCACCTCACCGCACACAAGCAAGAAGAGCACCGGCGCCCGGGTGCTCTTCTTGCTGTTCGGCGAAGCCGCCCAAAGGTCGCGCCGCGAAGCGGCTCCTTCTTCACGCTCTGAGGGCACTGAACTACAGCAAACAGCCCCTCTTTTGTCCTAAGAGGGAAGACGCTGCGTCACCTGCGTCACCGGGCCTGGAAAACGGCACCTGACCTGCGCCGAAGGCGGTGACGCAGACGACGGCCGCTGCGTCATCCTTCGTCACCTGCGTCACCTGATGACGCAGCCCATGACGCAGCGGTGACGCAGCCCCCGGCCGCTGCGTCACCCAAAGCCGCAGGTCAGAGGCCTGAATGACGCTAATGACGCGGTGACGCAGAAATCCGTACCTAGGACAACACGCGCCGAGAGAATCCCCGTCTCGGTCTTCATCACCACCCGCGCCACCCCCACCTGTTAAACCCGGGAGGAGAACCGGCATGCCCGTCAAGGACCCGAAGCTCAAGCTCGCCGCCGTCCTCGAAGAAATCGAGATGTCCCGCTCGGCGTACTACCGGATGGTCGCCCTGGGGAAGGGGCCCAAGACCATGAAGCTCCCGAACGGCCAGATTCGCGTCCGGAGGTCGGACCTCGACGCCTGGTGGGCCGCGCAGGAACAGAGCGCCGCCGCCTGATCCGCCCCGCCAACCCGCCCAGGGCCCCGGCCAACGCCGGGGCCCTGCCAGTTTGGAGAACACATGCTGACGTACGACGTGAAGCTGTACACCATCCGCCAGCGCCCCGGCCGGCGGTTGCCCTTCGAGCTGCGGTGGAAGGTCGGCTCGAAGCCGCACTCGAAGAGCTACGCCACGAAGACACTCGCCACGGGACGGCTCGCCGAACTGCGGACCGCGATGAAGAACGGCGAGGAGTTCGACCAGGAGAGCGGTCTGCCGGTGTCCGAGCTGCGGAAGCAGACTGAGGGCACCTGGTTCGACCACGCGACCGCATACGCACAGATGAAGTGGGCGCGTTCGTCGGCGAAGAGCCGCGCGACCCGCGCCGACGCGCTCGCGACCATCACCCCCGCACTGGTGACGGACCGCCGGGAAGCGCCGGACGGAAAGCTGCTGCGACGAGCCCTGAGCTGCTGGGCGTTCAACTTCTCGGAGCACCAGCCGGATCAGCCCGAAGATGTCACGGAGGCGCTGGCCTGGCTGGCGCGGAAGTCCGTCAAGATCAGCCAGTTGGAGGACTCCGACACCGTCCGGCTCGCCCTGGAAGCCCTGTCCCGGCTCCTAAACGGCGGCGTTGCGGCAGACAACACGATCACCCGCAAGCGGATGGTGTTCAACAACGCTCTCCAGTACGCCGTGGAGCGCCGAAAGCTCCCCACGAACCCCTTGCAGTTCGTCGACTGGAGTCCCCCGGAGACTGACGACGAGATCGACTTCCGGTGGGTGCCCGGCCCTGCACAGGGCCGGGCACTACTCGAAGCCGCGGGCCAGGTCTCGGGCCGGGGCAGGCACCTTCGTGCGTTCTACGGTTGCATCCTCTACGCGGCGACCCGCCCGTCGGAAGCGCTGGACATCCTGGAGTCTGACTGCACCCTGCCGGAAGCGGGCTGGGGTGAGATCGTGCTCGACGGAAGCGCGCCCGGGGTCGGGTCACGGTGGACCGACGACGGGTCGACCCACGACGAGCGTGGTCTCAAGCGGCGGGCCAGGAAGGCCACCCGTCCGGTACCGATTCCGCCGGTGCTCGTTCGCCTGCTGCGGGAACACATTGCTGAGTTCGGAGTCGCGCCGGACGGCCGCCTGTTCCGGGCGTCCGGCGGCGGACGCCTGCTCAGCAACGAGTGGTCGGCCGTCTGGAAGGAGACCCGAAAGCTGGCGCTCACACCTCAGGAGTCCGCGTCGCCGCTGGCCAACGTGGTGTACCTGTGCCGCGCAACCGCCGTCTCCGGCTGGCTGGTCGCCGGCGTCGACCCCATGGAAGTCGCACGGCGCGCCGGCCACAGCGTGGCTGTCCTGCTCCGCTTCTACGCCAAGATCATCGCCGGACGAGAGGACCACGCGAACGCCCTGATTCAGCGATTCCTCGACGGCCACGACCTGACCACGTAGGTCGTCGGTCCGTTCCACGGGCGTTCCATGCTGGCCCACGGCTGGCCCACACACCCTGACCGAAGTCGGCACACAGGTGGGACAGCCCGGGACGGAATCGAAAAGGGCGGGTATCGGCAGCTTGCCGATACCCGCCCTGAGCTGGGTGTTCCTCACCAGCGGAGAGCGTGGGATTCGAACCCACGGTGACGGGTCACGCCACGACAGTTTTCAAGACTGTTCCCTTAGGCCGCTCGGGCAGCTCTCCAGGCGGAGGTCAGCCTAACGGGTCCGGCGGGGTTCGGTGCACACGGTTTCGCGCCGGTACGGGTCAGTGGGCGGGGGTCACTGGTCGCCGTCGCGCTGGCCGAGGACGACCTTGGTGTTGAAGGTCTGGCCGTTGCGGGTGTACTCGACGTCGACGGTCTCGCCGGGCTTGTGCGTCCAGATCCGGCTGACCAGGGCGGGGCCGTTCTCGATCGGCGCGCCGCCGAGCTTGGTGATGACGTCGCCCGGCTTGAGGCCGGCCTTGTCGGCCGCGCCGCCGGGGGTGACGGCGGGCTGGCCCTGGATGTCCTTGGTCTGGATCTGCGCGCCGTCGCCCTTGTAGTCGTCGTTGCGCAGCACGTCGAGCTTGGCGTAGACCGGCTTGCCGGTCTTGATCAGGGTGTCCGCGACCCACTTGGCCTGGTTGATCGGGATGGCGAAGCCGAGGCCGATGCTGCCGGCCCGGCCGTTGGCGGAGGCGTTGGACTGGATCGCCGAGTTGATGCCGATGACGGCGCCGCCGGAGTCGAGCAGCGGGCCGCCGGAGTTGCCGGGGTTGATCGAGGCGTCGGTCTGCAGGGCGTTCATGTAGGAGGCCTGCGAGCCGGTCTCGTCGCCGGAGGCGACCGGGCGGTCCTTGGCGCTGATGATGCCGCTGGTGACGGTGGACTCCAGGCCGTACGGCGCACCGATCGCGACGGTGGCGTCGCCGACGTTGACCTTGTCGGAGTCGGCCAGCGGCAGCGGGGCCAGCTTGCTCTTCGGCGGGTTGTCGATCTTGACCACGGCGACGTCGTAGCCCTCGGCGTGGCCCAGCACCGAGGCCGGGTAGGAGGTGCCGTCGGCGAACTTGACGGTCAGTTTGCCGCCGTTGAGGGTCGGCGCGACCACGTGGTTGTTGGTGAGGATGTGGCCCTCGGTGTCGAAGACGAAGCCGGTGCCGGTGCCCGACTCGCCGTTGCCCTGCGCCTTGATGGTGACGACGCTGGGCAGCGCCTTCTGCGCGATGGCGGCGATCGAGCCGGGGGCGGGCTCGTTCTTCTGGGTGTCGCTGGCCTGGACGGTGGTGCTGCGGTGGTCGTCCGCGGAGCTGCTGCTGCCGTTGCGGTCGGCGACGGCCACGCCGAGCGCGCCGCCCGCCAGGCCGGCGACCAGGGCGACGGCCGCGATCAGGGCGACCAGGCCGCCGCGCTTCTTCCGCGGGCCGCCGCCGGTCGGGCCACCGGGGTACTCGGCCGGGTAGCCGAGCGGACCGCCCGGGCCGCCGGGGAAGCCCGCGCCGCCGGAGGTGGCGTCGTGGCTCGGGCCCCAGCCGCCGAGCGGCTGGCCGGCGCCGAAGGGGTGGTGGCCGTGCGCGGCCGGGGCGGCCGGGGCGGCACCGTACGCGTCGTGGGCGCCGGCGGCGGGGACACCGTGGGTCGGGGTGGCGTACGGGTTGCCGGCCGGCGGCAGCGCCGGGGCCGCGGGCGCGGCGGCCGGGGCGGCCGGGGCGGCCGGAGCCGCGGGAGGCAGGACCGGCGGCGGGGCGTCGAGGTAGCCGGTGGCCGGGTCGACGGCGGGCGCCTCGGCGACCGGCGCGGCGGCCGGGGCCTCCGGCGCGGGGACCTTGGTGAGCGCGACGGTGGGCTGGTGCCCGCCCTCGGCCTGAACGCTCCCGGCCTGAACGCCCTCGGTCGCCGGAGCCTCGGCGGGCGCCGCCTCGGGCTCGGGGATCCGGCTGAACGCCATGGTCGGCTTGTGCCCGCCGTCGGCCGGGGCCGCGTCGGCCTCCGCGGCCGGAGCGGCCTCGACGGGTGCCGCCTCGACGGTGCCGGCCTCCGGCTCGGGGACCCGCCGGAAGGCCATGGTCGGCTTGTGCCCTCCCTGAGCGGGGCCCTCGGTAGCGGTCTCGGCCGCTCCCTGGCCGGCGGGCTGCTCCCCCTGCGGCCCGGTGGGCCCAACCTCGCGCTCGGTGCTCACGGACGACCTCCATAGCTGACAGAACCAAGGACCATAGTTTTTCGCACCGTCGATTCGATTGCCGTAAGGACCCCTCTGAAGAACTCATAAGAATCCTTAGCCGGCGCCGACGACAGCCCGTCGAAAGCCGACGAGCGCCGACGAGCGCCGGCGGCCGAGGGCTCCCCTCCCCCGCCGGGCGTCCCGCGATGCGGACCGCACTCCGGCCTGGCCTTGGAGTTCGCCCCCGTGCCGGTTAGCCTGTCGCTCCAAACTGACACGCGGGAGCTTGGACCGACCAGGCTGAGAGTGCGCATGTCGAAGGTACGCCACGCGAGCGGGGCGGTCCTTCGAGGGGGCGCTGACCGCCGGAACCTGTCCGGGTAATGCCGGCGTAGGGAGTATCGGCCATGCCGCCTGCTTCGCCATCCTCTTCTTCGGGCGCGTCCGCGTCCAAGGATTTCCCCGAGTCCTCCGCGGCCGCCGCGACGGCCGTCCTGGACCGGCACGAGCGCGTCGAGGCGCCGCTGGTGCTGGACACCGAGCCGCCGCGCACCCTGCGCTTCCGGGACCACTTCGCGCTCTGGATGAACCTGGGCGTCAGCCTGATCGGCTTCTCCACCGCCGCGACCGTGCTCGGCGCGCCCGGCAGCGAGCTGTCGCTGGCCGCCGCGGTGACCGCGATCGCGGTCGGTACGGCGGTCGGCACCGCGATGCTCGGCGTGGCCGCGCTGATCGGCGCCCGGACCGGCGCCCCCGCGATGGCCAACCTGCGCGGGCTGTTCGGCACCCGGCTGTCGTACCTGCCGACGGTGCTGAACATCGTGCAGTGCATCGGCTGGGGCGTGTTCGAGCTGCTGACGATCTCGGCGGGCGCGCAGACCGTCGCCCACACCACCGGCTACCGCTGGCTGTTCGTGCTGCTCGCGGGCGCCCTGACCACCGCGCTGACGATCTGGCCGCTGGGCTCGATCGCGGTGCTGCGCCGCTTCGTGGCCGGGGCGGTCGCCGTCGCGATGGTGTACTTCACCGTCCAGCTGGGCCGCCAGGGCGTGCCGGACCCGGGCGCCGGCAACTGGCACGGCTTCCTCGGCGCGACCGACGCGATGATCGCGGTGTCGGTCTCCTTCGTCCCGCTGGCCGCCGACTACACCCGGCACTCGCGCACCGGGCGCTCGGCGTTCTGGGGCAGCTTCTCCGGCTACACGATCGCCCAGGTCTGGTGCTACGCGCTCGGTCTGATGGCGCTGCTGCAGTCCGACGGCGACCCGAACAAGATCTTCGACTCCTTCCTCGGCGTCTGGGCCGGCTGGCTGTTCCTGCTGGTCCTGGTGCTGCGCGAGACGGACCAGTCCTTCGCCAACGTGTACTCGACCGCGATGTCGGTGCAGAACCTGCTGCCGAAGGTGGACCGCCGGCTGCTGAGCGGCGGGATCGGCGCGCTGATCACCGTGCTGGCGCTGCAGATCGACCAGTTCACCGACACCTACTACAACTTCCTCGGCCTGATCGGCTCGGTGTTCGTGCCGCTGCTGGCGGTGCTGGCGGTGGACTTCTTCCTCGGTGCCGGGCGGCACGGCTGGAACCTCTCCGCCGACGCGCCGTCGCGCTGGACGATGCTGCTGCCGTGGGCGCTGGGCTTCGCGGTCTACCAGTTCATCGCCCCGACCAAGGTGGCCGGCTGGTGGACGGACTTCTGGACCTCCGCCCAGGAGGCGCTGCACTTCACCCCGCAGGAGTGGACCTCCGCCTCGCTGTTCGCCTTCCTGGTGCCCGCCCTGGCCACCTGGGCGCTCACCCCGCTGGCCCGCCGCACCGCCCGCTGAGGCGGGCCGGACGCCCGACAGTGCGCAGACGGCCCCGCAGGTTGGGGCCGTCTTCTCCTCCGCGTCACCTCCGCCGCCTATCGTTGGCGCTGTGACCAGCCCAGACCTGTCCTCGACGGCGGCGCGCACCGCGCCGCCCGTCCAGGTGATCGCCCACCGCGGTTCCTCCCACGCCCTGCCCGAACACACCCTCGCGGCCTACCGCCGCGCGCTCGACGAGGGCGCGGACGCCGTGGAGTGCGACGTCCGGGTGACGGCCGACGGCCACCTGGTGTGCGTGCACGACCGGCGGATCGGCCGGGTCTCCAACGGCCGGGGCACCGTCTCGGCAATGACGCTCGCCGAGCTGGAGGCGTACGACTTCGGTGGCTGGAAGACCGGCCGCCCCAGCACCGACCCGGAGCTGCGCGGCGTGCTGCGGCTGGACCGGCTGCTGGAGCTGGTGGTGGACTGCGGCCGCCCGGTGGACCTCGCGATCGAGACCAAGCACCCGGTGCGCTTCCGCGGCCGGGTGGAGGCCGAGCTGCTGCGGATGCTGGAGCGGTACAAGATCGGCGCGGCCCGGGAGGGCGACCGCCCGTCCGCCCGGATCATGAGCTTCTCCTCGGTCGCGCTGAACCGGGTGGCCGCCGCCGCGCCGGACTACCGGCGGGTGTTCCTGTTCGAGCGGACGCTGCCGCTGCTCGGCCGGCTGCGCGAGGGCTCGCCGCTGCCGGGCGGGGCGCGGATCGCCGGGCCGGGCATCGAGCTGGTGCGGGCCCGCCCGCAGCTGGTGACCAGGCTGCGCGAGCTGGGGCACCAGGTGCACGTGTGGACGGTGGACGAACCGGCCGACGTCGAACTCTGCCTGGAACTCGGGGTGTCCGCGATCATCACCAACCGGCCCGCCGAGGTGCTGGCGCAGCTCGGCCGGTGATCCGCCGACGCACCGACAGCGGTCCCCGTCCGCGGCTGATCACGACCGATCACGACTGATCACTCTGGTCGGCAGCCAAACCTTCGCCGCACGATATTGCCGGAATTCCGGCCCCCGGGCGACAGAGGGTGAGCACGGAATGACCTCCGGTCGACCCTCGGTCGCGACCTTCGAAATGGGCCCGCGGGATCGTCCGGTGCTCGTTTCCGACGCATTACCAAGGGGCATCTCTCCCTCGGCATACGCTGAAGGAGGTCCGGGGGTGGCGTTGATGGTGGCGCGCGAAGTGCCGGCTTCATCGACCATGGCAGTGCCGCACGGCCCAGCGAGTGTCGGGGTCGCACGGCGCCGACTGCGTCGAGATCTGGGTGACCGACAGATACCGGAACCGGTCATCGATGATGCCGTACTGATCCTTTCCGAGCTGTTGAGCAACGCGTGCCGGTACGCCCGCCCGCTCGGCCCGCTGCCGGCGCTCGGCCGCAGCGCCCGGGCCGAGGTGCTCGGCCAGGTGCTGGTCGGGGTCCCGTCCGGGGCGCACCCCGTGCCGGAGGGTCGGGAGCACGGTGACTGCGACGGCCCGGCGCAGCCGGACGGCGGTGTACTGGTCCGCTGGCAGATGCACGCCGACGGCGTGCTCACCCTGGAGGTCACCGACGGCGGCGCGGCCACCCGACCGCTGCCCGCCGGTCCCTCGCTGACCTCCCGCGGCGGCCGCGGACTGAACATCGTCGACGAACTGGCCAGCGACTGGGGCGTGCGCGACGCGCCCGGCGAGGTCACGGTGTGGGCGGCACTGCCCGCCCGCGCCCGGCACGCCCGGCGCGGCGGCGACGCCCGCAGCGCGTAGCGGGCTCAGGAACGTCAGTAGGCTTCCCGGGACAGAGGACCACCGTTCCCGGGAGAGCCGCACCATGGGCAAGAAGGCCGCCAAGAAGGCGCCGCAGCGTCAGTCCACCACCGCCGTCACGGGCGAGATCCCCGTGGTCGGGGCACGCGAGGACTGCCCCTGCGGCTCGGGCCGCCGGTACAAGGCCTGCCACGGCCGGGAGGCCTCGCACGCGGTGCAGGAGCTGGTGCACCGCCCGTTCGAGGGCCTGCCGGGCGAGGCCGACTGGGTCGCGCTGCGCGAGCTGGTGCCCGCCGCCACGGTGCCGCTGACGCTGGCCGCCGGCGTGGCCGAGGGCGCCACCGGCGACGTCCCGTCGGTGACCCTGGCCACCGTGCTGCCGCTGGCCTGGCCGGCCCTGCGCCGCCAGGACGGCTCGATCCTGCTCGGCCTGCAGACCCAGTCCGCCTCCGGCGACCTCAGCCGCGACCTCGCGGACGCCCTGGAGCTGGCCCTGGCCACCGAGCCGGGCAACCCGGTGCCGGCCCGCCGGACCGTCCCGGGCGGGCGCCGCCTGCAGGACCTGCTGGACACCACGGCCGAGTTCACGCCCGCCGTGCACACCGGCTTCGAGTTCTGGCTGGAGGACGCCGAGACCGCCACCGGCGAGGTCGCCGCCTCCCTGGAGCGCGCCAACGCCTCGGCCATCCCGACCGAGAAGCTGGCCGGCCTGGACGCCGCCTACTGGTGCGGCACCCCGGACAAGAACCACCTGCGCTGGGTCATGACCGTGCCCGAGGAGCAGCTGCTGGACGCGCTGGCCCGGCTGAACGCCGCCGGCGAGGCCTCGCTCGGCCCGGACACCCGCCTGGTCGGCTCGTTCCGCGCGCACGGCCTGACCGTGCCGGTCTGGGACCTGCCGCTCGCGATGACCGCCGCCGACTGCGAGAAGCCGGCCGCCGAGTTCCACCAGCGGCTGGTCGCCACGCTCGCCGACGCGACCCCGCTCACCGCCGAGGAGCGGCGCGCCCGCGCCAACCTGGTGAACCGTCAGGTCACTTTGAACTAAAGGGCGCAGGATCGGCGTGATACGCGTCACATTGTCGCGGTGAACGCGCAATTTCCGGGCGTGGAGGGCGTCTTGGAAATTGGCGCGGGCGCAGATCCTTGTTACTGTCTAAAGAGTCCGGCCGCTGGTGCATCCCCCGTCGCCAGCGGCCGGATCTTTTGTTTTTCCGGCGGGCCGCGCGGATCACCGCGGATCAGGCGCCCGGATCACCGCGACTCGAGCCGCTACCGACCGCCCGGATCACTGCGGATCAGTACGCCGAGCGCCCGCTGTCCAGCCGGACCGTCGCCTCCACCAACTCGCCCAGCAGCGGCCCGACCTGCGGCAGCCAGACCCCACCGCCCTCGCCCGGCCGCGGCGCCAGCACCCAGCGCACCCTCCCGGCCGGCCCGCCGGGCGGCAGCGCCAGGAAGCCGCCCGGCCCGTGGTAGCGCAACGAGCCCGGCACCCAAGGCAGTTGGGCGAGCATCTCGCCGAGCACGTCCAGCGAGTACGGGGCCACCAGCAGCGCGTAGCGGCCCGGCATCGCCAGCACCGGGCCGAGCGGCATCCGCAGCGCGCTCAGGTAGGCCAGCGCCCGGGCCCCGGCCGCCGCGGGCAGGCTGACCGCCGAGACGGTGGTGCCGGTGGCGGCCAGCACCGGCGCGTCCGGGCTCTGCCGCTCCCACCACCAGCGCACCATCCGGGCGTCCGTGGTGGCGGCGAGCAGCGAGGGGTCGTGCGGGTGCGCGGCGGGGACGGTGCAGTCCAGGTCGCCGCAGGAGCAGCGCCCGCCGTCCAGCACCGCGCCCGGCACCACGGGCCAGCGGTGGTCGACGGCGGCCGCCAGGGCCGCTTCGAGCCGGGCGGCACGCTCCTCCGACCGGTCCTTCGGGTTCTCACGCATGGCGCTCGTTCCTTTCCCTGACCGCTCGGTTCGCTCCGCCTCGGTTCGCTCCGCCCGCAGGCATCCGTCGGGACGTCCCGTACGGGGCCCGCCGCGGCACGGCCCCGGGCGGCGCGGAGCGGGGCGGGCGAAATGGCGGACGGCGCGGCTACGACGTGGATCACGACATGAGAGGGGCCGCGCACTGGAACAGCCCTTGGAACGAGAATCCCGTATGCGACCGGATGGACGCCGCCCGGGCGCGCTTGGTTCCACCGTACGAGTGAGAGAGTTCCGGCTGACCCGGCTCACGGGCGGCACGGGCATAGCATCCGGACGGCCGCCCGGTCCGTTCCCTCGGTTCTGCCCGCTCGCGGCTCCCTCCATGCCTCCCGGCCCGAGCGGCGCGCACACGAACCACGCACGCCCCCCGACCGGGTCGCGATGGCTGTGGAACCGGCCCCCGCGTCCTCCCGGATCTGGACATGCCCCGAATGGCCTGTGTAGAAGTGGTGGCATTGCTGTCGATCAATGACGAGTAGTAGCGAATCGAGGCGAAACACGCCCTTTGGCCGTGCTCGCTCCACATTTGGCCGCATCTGGGGGTTTCGCATGGCACGTAGCACCGCGTCAGGAGTGGCGGCATGACCGAGTCCCACCCGTCGACGGCCCTCCCGACGACGACCACCGCCGAGCCTGGCGAACCGGGCTGCGCAGGCGGGCTCACCGTCCTCGACCCGCCGCCGGGCCTCCCCGGCCCCACCGACGCGCCGCAGGGCCCGGCGGCGGACCGCACGGCCCCGTCCGCCGCGGTGCAGGACCGTTTGGCCGGACGCCTGTCCGATATCACCAGCCTGCACGAGCACACCGAGCAGCTCGCCCGGGTCCGCGGCCTCGCCGCCACCCTGGACACCGTGCTCGCCTCCGGCGCCGCCCTGCTCGGCGCCCGCCGCGGCGTCCTGGTCACCAGGCTGCCCGGCGGCGGCCCCGGCCAGCCGATCGGCCTCCACCTCGACCGCTCCAGCCTCGGCGCCCTGGAGACCGTCCCGACCGAACAGAGCCTGCTCGCCCGGCTGCTGCGCGAGCAGGACCGGCCCGAGCAGCTGCACTCCCCCGACCTCGCCACCGACCCCGCCACCGGCGCCCGGCTGCGCGAACTCGCCGTCCACCTCGGCCTCGGCGGCGCCTACGGCCTGCCGCTCGCCACCGCCGAGGACGGCCCGCTCGCCGCCGTCCTCTGGTTCTGGGACGAGCCCGCCGAACCGACCCAGGCGCAGCGCGAACTCGCCCGCCACTACTGCGAGATCGCCGCCCCGCTGCTCGCCAAGCAGCTGGAGGCCGACCGCATCCTGCGCACCACCGAGGCGCTGCGCCGCGGTCTGCTTCCCGACCGGCTCCCCCGCACCGACGGCCTGCGGCTGGCCGCCCGGCTCGTCCCGGCCGGGCTCGATCGCTCCTGCGGCAGCGACTGGTACGACGCGATCCCGCTGCCGGACGGTACCGTCGGCCTGACCGTCGGCTCGGTCTCCGGCGACGGGCCCGGCGCCGGCCCCGGCTCCGCCCCCGGCGCGGCCGCCGCAATGGGCCGGGTACGGGCCGCGCTGCGGGCGTACGCGGTGCTGGAGGGCGAGGACCCGGTCTCCGTCCTGGGGGACCTGGAGCTGCTGCTCAAGACCACCGAGCCGACCCGCAGCGCCACCGCCGTCTACGCCTGGGTCGAGCCCGAGGACCGCCGGATCACCCTGGCCGGCGCCGGGCACTGCCCGCCGATCCTGGTCGGCCGGCACGGCGCCGAGTTCGTCGAGACCTCGCTCTCCGCCCCGCTCGGCATGCTGGCCTGCTGGGAGGCGCCCGGCGTGGAGCTCACCGTCGAACGCGGCGACACCCTGCTGCTCTACACCGAGGGACTGGCCCGCCGCTGCGGCCCGACCCTGCACGCCGGGCAGGCCAACCTGCGCCGGGCCGCTGCCGACGCCCCGCGCGACGTGCGGATCGACCCGGACCGGCTCTGCGCCCACCTGCTGGCCGTCTGCCCCACCCCGGAGGCCGCGGCGACGGCCACCGACGACCTGATGCTGCTCGGCGCCCGCTTCGAGTGACGGCGCCGGGCCCATGGGGGTCCCCCCGGCCGGAGGCCGGGGGAGGGTGCACCGGGCCCGAACAGGCGAGCGGCCGGGCGTCCGTACCATGGACGCACGGCCGCCCGCGCGTGTCGCGATCCGACACTCCCCCCAGGGGCGGCGGTACCACCCCCAAGGAGGCGTTGCAGTGACCGAGGACCGCACCCCCGCGCTGGCCGAGAACCCCGAAGCCGAGGGCGGCGAGGAGCCGCAGGAGTTCAAGGGCCGCAAGAACGGGCTCTACGGCGAGATCTCCGACGAGCTGGCCGCCTCGATGAAGTCCGGCTGGGCCGACACCGAGCTGCACGGCCTCGCGCCCGTCGCCCAGGCCCCGTACGCCGCCGAGCGCCGCGCCAAGCTGTCCGCCGCCTACCCGGGTGAGCGCCTGGTGGTCCCGGCCGGCAACCTGCGGGTGCGGTCCAACGACACCGACTACGCCTTCCGCGCCGCCAGCGAGTACGTGCACCTCACCGGCGACCAGACCGAGGACGCCGTGCTGGTCGGCGAGCCGACCGGCGGGGCGGGCCACGAGTTCGTCCTCTACCTGCTGCCCCGCTCCGACCGCGAGAACGGCGAGTTCTGGCTGGACGGCCACGGTGAGCTCTGGGTCGGCCGCCGGTACAGCCTGGCCGAGCAGGAGCAGCTGCTGGGCCTGCCCGCGCGCGACGTCCGCAAGGCCGCCGAGGAGCTGGCCGCGAAGGCCGCCGACTCCGCCGTGCCGACCCGGATCGTCCGCGGCTACGACGCCGGCCTGGAGGCCGCGCTCGCCGACGCCCTGGACGCCGACCGGGACGCCGAGCTCAAGGAGTTCCTGAGCGGCCTGCGGCTGGTCAAGGACGAGTGGGAGATCGGCGAGCTGCGCGCCGCCTGCGACGCCACCGTCAAGGGCTTCACCGACGTGGTCCGCGAGCTGGGCCAGGCCGTCGCCACCTCGGAGCGCTGGATCGAGGGCACCTTCTGGCGCCGCGCCCGGGTCGAGGGCAACGACGTCGGCTACGGCACCATCGCCGCCGCCGGCCCGCACGCCACCACCCTGCACTGGGTCCGCAACGACGGCGACGTGCGCCCCGGCGAGCTGCTGCTGCTGGACGCGGGCGTGGAGACCCACACCCTCTACACCGCCGACGTCACCCGCAGCCTGCCGATCAACGGCCGCTTCACCGACCTGCAGCGCAAGATCTACGACGCGGTCTACGACGCCCAGGAGGCCGGCATCGCCGCGGTGAAGCCGGGCGCCCGCTTCCGCGACTTCCACGACGCCTCGCAGCGGGTGCTCGCCGAGCGGCTGCTCGCCTGGGGCCTGCTGGACGCCACGGTGTACGACGTCGAGAAGGTCCTGGAGCTGGGCCTGCAGCGCCGCTGGACCCTGCACGGCACCGGCCACATGCTCGGCCTGGACGTCCACGACTGCGCCCACTCGCGCCGCGAGGAGCACGTCGACGCGCTGCTGGTGCCCGGCATGGTCCTCACCGTCGAGCCCGGCCTGTACTTCCAGCAGGACGACCTGACCGTGCCGGAGGAGTACCGCGGCATCGGCGTCCGGATCGAGGACGACATCCTGGTCACCGCCGACGGCAACGAGAACCTGTCGGCCGGGCTTCCCCGCCGCTCGGCGGACGTCGAGGCCTGGATGGCCTCGCTCGCCTGAGCCTGAGCGCTTGCGCGGCTGAGCGCTCGCGCGACCGAGCGCTCGCGCGACCGAGCGCTTGCGCGACCGAGCCCGAGCGCCTGGGCACCCAAGAGGGCCCGGCCTCCCGAGCAGTGGGAGGCCGGGCCCTCGGTCATGGAGGCGCAGTCATGGAGCCGCCGAACGGTTACCGCCCGCCCAGGGGGGCGAAGGGGTTCCAGCGGGCGGCCTGGTGGCCGTTGGACCGGGCGCCCACCAGGACCTCCACGTCGCCGTGGACCGGGGCCTTCTTCAGCGCGATCCGGAAGGCGTACTCGACCGAGTCGCCCCACCGGTTGACCTCCAGCCCGGTCGGGGCGACCGCGGTCAGGCCCTCGCAGTCCTGCTTCAGCTCGACCGGCTTCCAGGCGCCGCCGACCATGGCCTCCACGGTGACGTCGTCCGCGGCCAGCTCGTCGGCGGCCGAGACGGACACCACGGGGTGCAGGTCCGCGGTGCCCTCCGGGGCGGAGACGACGAAGCCGAACGCGGTGGGGCTCGTCCCGACCTTGACGCTGCCCGCGGACACGCCGGTCACCTCCGGGCCGTGGTGGTCGACGACCGTGGCGTTCACCACGGCCTTCGCCATGCCGCGGTAGTCCGTGGAGCCCGGCACGGGGGCGTCCGCCTCGATCCCGATCCGGCCCGGACGGTTGGCCGGGGACAGCCGCATCCGGTACTCGATGGTCCGGCTCTCGCCGGCGGCGAGCGTGAAGGCCCCGTCGTTGCGGTTGGTCACGTAGTCCATCCCGGTGCCCTGGCTGAGGCTGTCCAGCTTCTTCCAGCCCGAGGCGTCCTTGCGCTCCAGGGTGCCGTCCGCCATCGCGACCACCCGGCTGCAGGGCGCGCCCTCGTACTGCTGGGTCGCCACCACCGGGGCCACGCTGCGGGTGCCGGTGGCGTCGTTGTTCTTCCAGGTGACGGAGAAGGACACCAGGTCGTTCAGCTCGATCTGCCGGCCCTCGTCCAGGCCGGTGAAGGTGATGCCGATGCCGCTGCTGTTCCCGTTGCCGGTGGACGGGGCGGGCGCGGCGCCGGCCTTCGGGGCGGCGCCGGCCTTCGGGGCGACAGCGGCCTTGGCGGCAGTGGGCTTGGCGGCCGGCTTGGTCCCGGCCGTCACGGCGGCCGCGGCCTCGGGGGTCTCGGCGGGCGCCGGCGTGGCGGTGGGGGCGGCGGGGTCGGTGGTCGGCGCAGCCGGGAGGGCGGGGACGGCACCGGCGCCGGGCGTCACCGAGACGGCGGCCGGGGTGGAGACGGGGGCGGAGGCGGCGGCCGGGGCGCCGTTGTCCGCCGGCCCGCAGGCCGTGACACCGACGGCGGCGATGACGGCCAGCGGAACGATCTTCGCAATACGGGCAATAACGGACGCGCTCATGGGACAGTCCCCCCAAGGACATGGTGATGGTGATGATCGGATGAACGGGCGCCTCGTCGCGCGCCCCGAGGAGCCGGCCCGAGCCCCGGCTCCGCCGGCTCGCTCTCCCCGCCTCTCACCCTGATAGACGTCCATCCCGCCCGGGGGTTGCAGCCGGGTTCGACACTATTTTTCGCGCGTTCCCGCCGGAACGCCGAAAGGCGCCGTGGCCAGGGGAAACCCCTCGTCACGGCGCCTCAAGGACGGCCCGCTGCGGGCTACTTCGCGGTCACCCGAACCGGCACGGTGTGCTGGCCGACGGTGACGGCCGGCCCGTCGGCCGGGATCGACAGCGCCTCCGCCGTCACGGGCATCACTCCGGCACCGTCCTCCTTGGTCAGCTTCATCCGGTACTTCAGCGTCACGCTCTGCCCGGGGGCCAGTGCGAAGCTCCCGCCGGTGCCGGGCTTGCCCGCGCCCGGCCGGTTGAGGTCCACCGGAGTCCAGACCCCACCGTCCTGGCGCTCCAGCGTCCCGTGCACGGTCGGCTGGCTGCCCCCGTACGATTCGGCGACCACGTGCGGGGTCACCTGGGCGTAGGCGGTCTTGCCGGTGTTCTTGAAGGTGACCGAGAACGTCGTCGGGCTGCCGTCGTCGGGAATCTGCTGGCCCGTGACCAGGCCGTCCACGGTGATACCGATGTCCGTCCCGCTCGCCGTCGCCGAGGCCGGCGGCTGGTGGCCGCTGACGTCCAGGGTGTCGAGGATCGAGACCAGCGCGGGCTGGTAGTCGCTCTTCAACCCGTTCGCCACCACGAACACCTGGTCCGAACTCAGCCCCCACAGCTGGGCCGTGAAGGTGTCACCGGGCTGGCAGGTCACCTGCCACTGCGTCTTGTCGATCGTCTTCCCGGCCACGATGTCCCTGGTCCGCACGGGGGTGCCGATCGAGGAGTAGCCGTTGGCGGGGACGTAGGGGCGGCCCCAGACCGGGCAGTTCGGCTGGTGGCCCCAGCCGCTCTCCGAGCCCAGGTCGGCCATCGTGGGCCAGGCGCCGCCGTCCAGTTCGTCCGGGCTGTTGTACGCCACGACCAGGACGCCGTACGGCTCGCACTGCGCCGACGTCCAGCCCGGCTGCGGGTCCGTCGGCGCGCCGGGGCTCAGGACGCAGACCCGGCTCGCCGAGAGCTGCACGGCCTTCCAGCCCGCGGGGACCTTGAACTTGACGCCCCGCAGGTTGTACGAGCTCGCCGGGCCGACGGGCAGGGTGTTGGTGGCCGACGGGCCGGAGGACAGGGTGCCGTTGGCCGGCCGGACGTCGGTCTCGGGCTCGCCCGTCGGCGTGCCGGTGTCGGTGGCGGTGGCCGTCGGGCTGGGGGAGGTGGTCGGCTCCGCGGTCGGGCTGGGGGAGGTCGTCACGGTGGCGGCCGGCGGCGGCACCTGGTCGTGGGCGACCGGCTCGCCGTGGAAGGTGAGCACGCCGAGCGCCATCGCGGCGGCCAGGCCGAGCGGCACGGTGACGGCGTACACCGGGCGCAGTCGGCGGATCCGGCTCTTCGGGGGCGCGGCCGGGCGCAGGCTGTCCGCCGTCACCAGGGAGGCGCGGGCACCCATCGCCTCGCGGAGCAGCCGTTCGGTCGGAGTCTCGGCCGGCCCGTCGCCGTCGCCGCCGATCCGGCGGGGGAGCTTGTCGGTCATCGAACCTTCTCCAGGTGCTTTTCCAAGGCGTCCAGGGCGCGACTGGCCGTGGACTTCACGGCACCCCGGGACAGCCCCAGGGTCTCGGCTATCTGCGCCTCCGACATGTCGGACCAGTAGCGCAGCACCAGCACCTCACGCTGGCGGGGGGTCAACTCCTGCAGGGCGACGAGCACCCGCCGGTGTTCGTCGTTGAGCACCGCGTGGTCCTCGGCGGACGGGGCGTCGGCCTCGTGCGGCGGCACGTACTCGCGGGCGGTCTTGCGGCGGCGCAGCATCGACCGGGCGCCGTTGACCACGGAGGTCCGCAGGTAGCCGAGAGCGTTGTCGAGGTCGTCCAGGTCCTCGCCGTACCGCTGGTAGAGCTGGGTGAACGCGTCCTGGACGACGTCCTCGGCCAGGTCCTGGTGGTCGACCAGCAGGACCGCCATCCGGACCAGGCCCAGCCGGTGGGCGTGGTACAGGTCGGTCAGGGTGGGCCGGTCCTCAGCCGGCTTGCGGCCGCCGCGCAGCAGCCGGAAGCCGGAACGGCGCTGCTTCGCCTGCTGCTCGGTGACGGGGCCGGCGAGTGGCTCGCCGACCTCCTGCGCGCCGAACAGCAGGGCGATCGCGCCGCGGACGGAGAATCCCCGCCTCCCAGCCGGTGCGACGGTCGGCCCGATGGCCATGGACATGTGCGCTTCCGCTTTCCCCCGGGACGGTGACGGCGTTCGCCGGACCGTCAGGACACCTGATCAAGATCGTGATCGGAGGGATCCTCCCAGCTGCACCCGGCCCGGCTCCCTCCGCCCCCGTACCCATGGACGTGTGACGGGAGTGGAGGTTGCAGGTGGGGTCGAAGAAATTTCCGAGCAGGCCGGGGCGGCTACACTCACCGGCATTCCGCCACCCGTGAGCAGGGGGTTCGCATGACCGAGCAGACCGGCACCCGGCCTCGGCCGGTGGACGTCGCCATCGGCCGGCGGCCCGAGCCCGTGCACGACGTCGCGGTGTACGCCTTCGACGGCATGGCCTCGTTCGAACTCGGCGTGGTGGTCGAGGTGTTCGGGCTGGCGCGGCCCGAGCTGACCGGGCTGCTGGCGGCCCCCTGGTACGGCCTCAAGGTGTGCGCCGACCGCCCCGGGACGGCGCTGGACACCGTCGGCGGCTTCGCGCTGACCGCCCGGCACGGGCTGGACGAGCTGGCGGCGGCCGACACCGTGGTGGTGCCCGGCGTGCCGAACGCGTTCGGCGGCGACGTCTCCCCCGGGCTGGTCGCGGCACTGCGTACGGCGCACGAGCGCGGCGCCCGGATCGTGTCGATCTGCTCGGGCGCCTTCGCGCTGGCCGCCGCCGGGCTGCTGGACGGCCGGGAGGCGACCACCCACTGGCGGTACGCCGACCTGCTCCAGCAGCGCCACCCGGCGGTGCGGGTCAACCCGGACGTGCTGTACGTGGACAACGGGTCCGTGCTGACCAGCGCGGGCAGCGCCGCCGGGATCGACCTGTGCCTGCACCTCGTGCGGCGCGACCACGGCGCCAGGGTGGCCAACAACGTGGCCCGCCGCTTCGTGGTGGCGCCGCACCGGGACGGCGGGCAGGCCCAGTTCATCGAGGCGGCGGTCCGCCCGGTCGAGGAGGAGGACGACGGGATCGGGCGCAGCATGCAGTGGGCGCTGGACCACCTGTCGTCCCCGCTGACCGTCCCCGTGCTGGCCCGCGCCGCCCGGATGTCCGACCGCTCCTACCTGCGGCACTTCACCGCCCGCAACGGGACCAGCCCGATGCGCTGGGTCGTCACCCAGCGCATCGCGGCCAGCCTGCCGTTGCTGGAGTCCCCGGACGGGACGGTGGAGGAGATCGCCGCGGCGGTCGGCTTCGAGAGCTCGGCGACCTTCCGACACCACTTCGGCCGGGTGATGCGCACCTCGCCGACCGCGTACCGGCGCTCCTTCGGGCGCGGGGTGGCGTGAGCCTTCCTCAGGCCTCAAGCCTCGGGTCTCAGGCCTCAGGCCTCGGGTTTCAGGCCTCGGGTCTCAGGCCTCGGGTCTCAGGCCTGCTCGCGCCGGTCCGCGTTGGCGACGATGGCGTCGTGCAGCCACTGCGCCAGGCCCGGGGCGATGGCCTCGTACGTGTCCGTCCAGCGCTGGTCCGAGACGTACAGGCAGGCCAGGCCGCGGTGGATGGTGAAGGTGCAGTCGTAGAAGTTCCGGCAGATGTGCTGCCGGTGCTCCTCGGCGAGGTCCGTGGCCACCGGGCCGTCGGCGGGCTCGCCGGCGGTGACCGCCTCGGCCAGGCGGGCGTTGAGCTCGGTCATCTCGACCTGGATCCGCTGCCAGTCGGCCTTGGTGTAGCCGCCGGTGCGGTGCTGGGACTCGGCCCAGGCGGCGGTGTCGCCCCAGCGCTGCTCGGCCTCCTGCTCCCACTCCTCGCGGTAGCCCTCGCCGAAGATCTCGAACTTCTCCTCCGGCGTCAGCTGAATGCCCATTCTCCGTGCCTCCATGGCGTGTTCAACGGCTGCGGCGAGCTCCTGGAGGTGGCTGATCCGGTCGGTCAGCAGCCGGTGCTGCCGCCGGAGGTGTTCGGTCGGGCTGACCGAGTCGTCGTCCAGGATCGCCGCGATCTCCTCCAGGGGGAATCCGAGTTCTCGGTAGAAGAGGATCTGCTGCAGCCGGTCGAGGTCGGCGTCCACGTACCGGCGGTAGCCGGACCGGGTACGGCCGGCGGGGGACAACAGGCCGATCTCGTCGTAGTGGTGCAGGGTGCGGACGGTCACCTTGGCGGTCTTGGCCACGGCGCCGACCGAGTAGCCCTCACTGGTCATCGGGGTTCCTCCCTGGTGCTGACCACCAGCCTCGGCTCTCACGTCGCGTGAGGGTCAAGTCGTCAGGAGCGGTCGGGGCGCCGTCCGGGCGACGCGCTCGGCTCCCGGTTGCCGTCAGGACCCGGCGCCGACCAGCACCCGCTCGCGCCGCCGGGCCGACCGGCGCCCGCCGTCGCCCTGCCCGGTGGCCCGCGGTCGGCGGGGCTGCTGGGTGGGCCAGAACAGCACGTACGCGGCGGAGACCACCACGAAGGCGAGCCGGGCGAAGCCGCGGGCCGCGTCCGACGGCAGCAACAGCGTGCCGCCGTACAGCGCGGCCAGCGCGATCCAGCTCCACCACGGCACGAGCCGCTTCTGCCCGACCGCGTCCCAGAGCAGGGTGCCGAGCAGGATCGAGGCCGTGTAGTAGGTGTAGACGCTCGGGTCGAGCAGGATCCGGGCGTCCGCGCCGAGCAGCACCACGGCCGGCCAGCGGCCGCGCCACACCGCGATGCTGCCGAGGCCGATGCCGAGCGCGAACTGGGTCGGCCGGTCCCACCAGGGGGTGGCGGGGTCGGTCACTCCGAACCAGCGCAGCGCGGAGGCGGGCTGGTTGGGGATGGTGAACTTGGCGGCCGCCATGGTGTCCAGGTTGCCCAGGTAGAACGGCAGCCAGGCGACCGCCACCAGGAGGGCGAACCAGAGCGCGGTGCGCAGCCAGGCGGGCCGGGGCAGCGCCAGGATCAGCGGGGCGAAGGCGACCGCCCAGGGCTTGGAGTCCACCGCCAGCGCCAGGAAGACCGCGACCTGGATCGGCTTGCCGCGGGCCAGGGCGTGCGCGGCCAGGGTGGTGAAGAACAGCGCGAGGACGTCGTCCAGGTGCGCGAAGCGGACCGACACCTCGACCCACATCGGGATGAAGGCCAGTCCGGCGATCAGCAGGCGCTGCTGGAGCCGGCGGTGGTTGGTGCCGGTGCCCAGGTAGTAGAGGGCCGCGGTGCGGCCGACCACGACCAGCATCACCAGGCCGAGCGCGGCGCTCGCCGCCTCGGCGACCAGCTGGCCGGTGTGCGGCGAGAACGGGGCGGTGAGCCGGGCCGCAGCCAGGCTGACCGGGCCGATCTGCAGCTCGGGGTGGCGGGCGTAGAGCGAGAGGCCGCCGTCGGGCTGACCGCTGAAGAGCAGCTGCTCGCCCTGGCGCAGGTAGTGCCAGGAGAAGCCGCCGCTCGGTTCGACCAGGAAGAACCAGAGCACCGTCCAGGCGACCAGCAGGACGTGGTGTCGGCGGAACGGCAGTCCCGCGATGCGCCCGGTTGCCGCCTCGTAGTCGGTGGTGGCCCGTGCCGTGCGTGCTACCCGCACCTGTCCTCTCCCCGCCGTTCCGCCCCCTCCGGCCGGACATCCTATGTGACGGAGGAGTACCGTCCGTGCCGCCCGCCGGTCCGTCCGGTGGACGGGTGCGGGCGGCACGGGGTACTCGACGAGTCGCCCCCTGGGGCCCTGGGGGCCCCTCTGGGGGTCAGCCCTGCTGGCCGGCCTTGCGGCGGCGCAGCACCACGAGGGTGCCGACACCGGCGACCAGGACGGCACCGCCGGTGGCCGCGATCGCGGTGGTGTGATCGCCGCCACCGGTGGTCGCGAGCGACTTGTCCGCGGCGGCCGCGGAGGTCTTGGCCTTGCTGACACCGCCCGGGGTGATCGCCGGCGGGGTGACGGTCGGGTTCTGCACCGGGAAGTCGATCGGCTGCGGGGCATCGCTGCTGCTGTCGCCGGACGGGACCGGGGCGGTCGGCGCACCGGAGTCGGACGGCGAGGCGGACGGCGACGCGGTGCCGGTGGCCGGGGTGGTCGGCGCGGTGGTGGGCGTGGTCGGCGCGGTGGTGGGCGTCGACGTGGCCGTCGCGGTCGCCGTCGGGGAGGCGGTCGGCGATGCGCTGGAGGTCGCCGTGTGGGTCGGCGTCGGGGTCGGCTTGCCGGTCTTGGTCGGGGTGGCGGTCGGGCTGGGGTTGCCGCCGCCTGCCTTGATGGTGAAGCCGGCGCCCTTGATCCCGTCGCAGCTGAAGTGGCCGTTGTCGTGGTCGTCGTTGGCGTCGGCCGAGAAGACCACCGGCACCACACCGGCCTTGCCCAGCGGGGCGTCCTTGGTGAAGGAGGCGCGGACCTTGATGTCCAGGGTCTTGCCCTGGGCGACGTAGAGCAGCGCGTCATCGGCGGCGTTGCCGCCGTCGGTGACACCGCCGAGGAACATCAGCACGGCGCTGTCGTCACCGTCGCCGCCGCCGGGGGCGACGACGGCGGTCTTCCAGGTGCCGCCACCGGGGAGCCCGGCCGGCAGCTGGTACTCCAGCTTGAGGTCCTTCGCGGCGAGCGAGCCCGCCTTGTTCTTGAACTTCAGCATCGGGTAGGCGACGAAGTCGGTCTTCGTCGAGTTGTCGATCCGGTAGGTGAACTCGCGGGCGTCGCCACCGGCGAAGAAGGTGCCGGGCACACCGCGCACCGAGAGGTCGAGGGCCTGGTGGCCCGCCTTCTCGGCCGGGGCGGCGGCGGTCGGGGAGCCGGTGGTGCCGACGGCCATGGCGCCCTGGGCGCCGGCCAGCACGAGCGAGGACGCGAGCGCGGCGGCACCGGCGAGGGCAAGACTGCGACGTATGGACAAGGGAGACCTCACGGACGTTTCCGGGCGAGGCCCGGGCGCGAGGGGTGGCCGTGGACGCCGCGTCCCCCCGCGAAGCTGAAAGTGCGACGGAGAGTACCGAACGACGCGGTCGCTCCGGAAGGCGGGTGCCGCACTGTGACAGAGGCTTGGAGGAGGGGCGCCCGGTTCGTCCAACTCCGTCCTTTCGCAAGGCTTTTGTGCTTTGCCAAATGATGACCGGAGGGTGACGGGTACACGCCGGGAGGACCGTACCGCACGCCCGGCCGCGCCGACAGCTGTCGGGCTGCGGGCGCGGCCGTGGCGGCGGGTGTCAGGCTGCGCGCGGGCGCGGCCGGGCCGGCGGGTGTCAGCCCGCGCGCGGGCGCGGCCGTGGCGGCGGGTGTCAGGCTGCGCGCGGACGCGGCCGGGCCGGCGGGTGTCAGCCCGCGAAGAAGGACTTGGCCGCGACCAGCGCCCGCTCGTCGCGCAGCACGTCCCCCGGGCGGGTGCCGTTGCCGAGCAGCGCGCCGCCCCAGCGCATGTCCATGTACTCGGCGGTCAGCCGGAGCGTGCCGATCAGCGGGTCGGCCTTCTCGCCGCCGCCGGCGAGGGCGGTGACGCCCCAGATGGTGCCGCCGCGCATCCCGGCCCGGAAGTCCACCCCGGGCACCCGGAACCAGGCGGACCAGTAGTCCAGGTAGAGCTTGGCGGTGGTCGGCAGCGAGTACCAGTAGAGCGGTGCCACGAAGACCAGGTCGGTGGCCGCCAGCGTGGCGTCCAAGAGGGTCCGCTCGTGGCCGACCGGCTCGGGGTAGCGGCCGTCACCGGTGTGCCGCAGGTCCTGGAACGGCGGCAGCGGGTGCTCGCTCAGCCGCAGCCAGCGCTGCTCCGCCCCGACGGGCAGGCTGGACTCGGCGGCCAGCCGGGCCAGGCGAGCGGAGTTGCCGTCGACGCGGGCGCTGGCGTCGAGGAACAGGAAGCGCCGCGGCGCCTCGCTCCGGGACTGCGAGTCGGGCTGCGAATCGGGCTGCAGGTCGACGCGCTGGTCGGACGGCTGCTCGGCGGGCTGCGCGGACGGCTGCTCAGGCATCGGGACTCCCCCGGTCAGGTGCTGCGGACGGAGGTGCGAGCAGCCGCCGCGCGCCGGTTATTCCACGCGCGCGCCCCGGGTGACCGTCAGACGGCCGTCATCAGACGGCCGTCATTCGGGCAGCCCGGCCCGGCGGCGGGCGACGCCCGCGACCGCCGCCCAGTCCTTGTCCCCGTCGCCGTGGGCCAGCGCGTCCAGGAAGGCGTCCCGCAGGATGCTGCCGAACGGCAGCGGGACGTGCCGCGCGGCCCCCGCGTCCAGCGCGAGGCCGACGTCCTTGAGTCCGAGCGGCAGCCGGAACCCGGCCGGCTCGTAGCGCCGTTCGGCCACCATCGCGCCGTAGCCGGAGTAGACCGGCCCGGGGAAGAGCGTGCCGGTGAGCATCTCGATCAGGTCGGTCGGCCGGACACCGTTGGCGTCGGCCAGGCTGCACGCCTCCGCCATCGACTCGATCGCGCAGGCCAGCAGGAAGTTGGTGCTGATCTTGGCGGTGTTGGCCTGCCGCGGGCTCTCGCCGAAGTGCCAGGTGCGCTGGCCCATCGCGGCGAACAGCGGCTCGGCCCGGGCCAGCAGGTCCGCCTGCCCCGCGGCCAGGATGTTCAGCCGGCCCTCCGCGGCGACCGGCGGACGGCCGAGGACGGGCGCGGCGACGTAGCCGATGCCGTGCTCGGCGTGCAGCGCCTCGGCCCGTTCGGCGAGGGCGAGCGAGACGGTGGCCATGTTGACGTGCAGGGTCGCCGTGGCGTCGGCCAGCAGGGCGGGGTCGAGCAGCAGCCGTTCGACGGCGTCGTCGTTCGCGAGCATGGAGACCACCGTGTCGGCGGCGAAGACCTCGTCGAGCGAGCCGGCCGCCTCCGCCCCCTCGGCCACCATCTCGGCCACCGGCTCGGGCGAGCGGTTCCAGACCCGTACGGTGTGACCGGCCCGCAGCAGGCTCCCGGCCATGCCCCGGCCCATCGCGCCCAGCCCCACGAAACCGACCGTCGTTCCGGCCATCGGTGCACTCCCGTCGTCGCCGTCGATCACTGCGGCCGACTGTACGTCAGAACGCGAACGGCCCGGCCCTGCAGGTGCGCGGGGAGCCGGGGGTGCCCGGGCCGGGCCGGATGATCGGGCTGCTCAGACTGCTCAGGCGCAGGCGTGGGCCGGCAACCGGGTGCGGTGCACGGCCGCTCCGCGCTCCAGCTCGGCGACCACCCGGCTGCGCAGCAGCTCGTACTGGGCCTGCAGCCGGCCCGGGCGGGCCGGGCGGGCGACCGGGCGGCCGGGGCCGACCAGCTCGTCGGGCCCGAACTGCTCGCGGGTGAGGTCGATCTCGAAGCCCGTCGCGAAGCGGTTCCACCAGTGGAGGTCCGTCCGGACGCCGTCGACGTGCACCTCGCCCATCATCAGCTCGCCGCCGAGGAGGTCGTGCACCACCATCGCCGTGACCCCGCACTGGCCGCGGGCGGGATTGTCGGGATGCCAGTGGGCCAGGTCCTCGGGCGCACAGGTGTCGACGCCCCAGGAGGAGCGGATCGCACGTTCGATGTCGTTGAGGGTCCACGCCGTCATACCGGGAAGCCTGCCACGCGGCACTGACAGCGGCACCGGCTTTTCGAAGGGTCACCCCGTGTTCTGCGGCGACCCTCCCTGCGTTCACCCGAATGAGTCAACGGCCCGGCCGGCCGGCCGTCCCGGGGCACGGGACGGACCGACCGGTCGGGTACGGCTCACTCGGCCGGGTCCGGCTGACCCGGCCCGGCTACGGCTCACTTGGCCAGGGCGGCGACACCGGCCTGCGCGAACTGCTCGTCCAGGTCCCCACTGGGCGCGCCCGCGACACCGACGGCCGCGACCGGAGCGCCCTTGGACTGCACCGGGGCGCCGCCGGCCAGGAACAGCGTGCCCGGGATGTCCTTGAGGTTCGGGGCCTGGGCCAGGCGCTTGGCCAGCTCCGAGGTCGGCGCGTTCCAGGAGACCGCGGTGAAGGCCTTGCGCTCGGCCGACACCGGGGCCTGCGGGCCGGAACCGTCGCCCTTGAGCAGCACCCGGGTGACACCGTCCCGGTCGACGACCGCGACCGAGACGTGCTGGCCGGCCTTGTTCGCCGCGTCCAGGGCGGCCTGGGCGGCGCGGGTGGCGGCGTCGATGGTCAGGCCGGTGCTTTCGGCGAGGTTCTTGTTCTGGGTGTCGACCTTCACGGCGGCCGGGGCGGCCGGAGTCTCGGAGGTCTCGGCACTCGCCGAGACCGCTCCCACGGTGGCGGCGGCGAGCGCCGCGGCGGCGACGGTGCCGGTCAGCACCCGGGTGCGCACGGAGGTCTTCTTCATGGTCCAGCTCCTCGACGGTCTACGGGGTCGGTGCGGGGTGGTGCGGGGGATCGGGGCCGCCGGGTCAAAAGGGGGTCGCCCGGCGGCATGCTTCGATCCTCCGGCCGGGGGCGGCGCTGCCACATCGACGGTCCGGCGCGAGCGTCCGGGCACAACGGGGGACGGCGGCGTCAACCGATCGGCTGATGCGACACCGGGACGGACGGGTCACCATCGAGGGATCGGCGCAGGTCAGTGCGGACGCCCGCCCGCGCACCGCCCGTCCGAGCAGGAGCCACCCGTGCCACAGCCCCGCCCCGCCGGCCCTGCCGTCGGCCCCGGACCCGGCCGCGACGCCGGGGATCCGGACGCGGGCCGGCTGGCGCTGCTGCTGGACTCCGCCTTCGTGGTGCTGCTCGCGGCCGCGCTCAACCGCTACCTCACCCATCACTCCGGCAGCTCCCAGGCCCCCTGGGTGATCGGGCTGAGCGCCGCCCTGGCCGTCGCCCAGCCCGCCGGCTCCTGGCTCGACCACCACCGGCCGACCCCGACGGGCCGACGCCGACGGTGGCCGCTGGCGCTGGTGGTCGTGCTCTGGGTGGTGCTGGTGCTGCTCGCGCCGAGCTTCGCCTGGTGCGCCGTCCCGCTGGTCTATACCGCGCTGCGGGCGCTGCCCGCGAAGGCGGCGATCCCGCTGGTGGGCGCCCTGACCGTGCTGGTGGTGATCGCCGAGGTCCGGCTGCCCGGTGGGGTGGACGCCACTCTCGTGCTGCTGCCTCCCGCGGTGGCCGCGCTCGCCACCGGCGTCTTCCTCTTCATGGCCCGGCAGGCCGCCCGGCAGCGCGCGCTGATCACCGACCTGGTCCGCACCCGGCGCGAACTCGCCGCCACCGAGCGGCGGGAGGGCACCCTGGCCGAGCGCGAACGGCTGGCGATGGAGATCCACGACACCCTGGCGCAGGGCCTGTCCAGTCAGCAGATGCTGCTGCAGGCCGCCGAGCGCACCTGGGACGCCGACCCGACGACCGCCCGCAGCCACGTCCGTACGGCCGCCGAGGTGGCCGCCCGGAACCTGGCCGAGGCCCGCCGCTTCGTCCACGACCTCGCGCCGGCCGAGCTGGCCGACGGCCGGGCACTCGACCGGGCGCTGGCGTCGCTGGCCGGGCGGGAGTCCGCCGAGAGCGGGCTGCCGGTCCGCTTCCACCTGGACGGCACGCCCGTACCGCTGCCGGCCGCGGCGCAGTCCGCGCTGCTGCGGATCGCCCAGGGCGCGCTGGCCAACGTCCGCGAGCACGCCGGGGCCTCGGCCGCGGCGATCACGCTGTCCTTCCTGGGCGACCAGGTCGTCCTGGACATCGCCGACGACGGGCAGGGCTTCGCCCCGGACGCAGCCGGCCCCGGGGGCGTCCGCGGCCACGGACTGCCCGCGATGCGCGCCCGGCTGCGGCAGCTGGGTGGCACGCTGACCGTGGAGAGCACCCCCGGCGAGGGCACCGTCGTCTCCGCCGCGATCCCCCTGGAGCACCGATGAACACCGCCGCCTCCCCCGTCCGGCTGCTGGTCTGCGATGACCACGCGGTGGTCCGGGCCGGACTGCTGGCCCTGCTCGCCAGCGCGGGCGACATCGAGGTGGTCGGCGAGGCCAGCACCGGGGAGGAGGCCGTCGCCCTGGCCGCCCGGCTGGCGCCGCAGGTCGTGCTGATGGACCTCCAGCTCGGCGACGGCATCGACGGCGTGGAGGCCACTCGGCGGATCACCGCCGCCCCGGGCGGGCCGTACGTCCTGGTGCTCACCACGTACGACACGGACGCCGACATCACCCGGGCGATCGCCGCGGGCGCCACCGGCTACCTGCTGAAGGCCGAACGGCCGGAGGAGCTGTTCGCCGCCGTCCACGCGGCCGCGCAGGGCCGGACGGTGCTCTCACCGCCGGTCGCCTCCCGGGTGATGGCGCAGATGCGGACGCCCGCGCCGCAGCTCACCGAGCGCGAGCTGGACATCCTCGAACAGCTGGGGCAGGGGCTGGGCAACCGGGAGATCGCGCGGGCGCTGTTCATCAGCGAGGCGACGGTGAAGACGCATCTCGGGCGGATCTACGACAAGTTGGGCGTGGACACCCGGGCGGGCGCGGTGGCGGTGGCCAAGGAGCGCCGGCTGCTGCGCTGAGCCGGGGTGGTCCCGCCCGGCACGGGCCGTTCCTCTGCTGCACTGGGCGCTCGCGCGGTGTCACTGTGTGCTGCCATGATGCTGGGAATGTCGGATTCCGGGCCGGTCCGCTACCGGGCGCCCACCCCGGCCCGGCGTGCGCGGCCCGGCTGCCGGACGCCCTGACGGGCCCACAACTGCCTGGTCCGACGCCTTTCACGGCCGTACCGGACGGTCGTCACAATGTGGATTTTTCGTGGATTTCACTATTGACAAACCAACCACGCGGTTTGTTAGCGTGAGATCAACGACGTCCCCGCGGGTGGGGGCTCGCCGGGGCCTGGTGCGGACCGCTCTCGCCGGAGGGTGTTTGCCAGGGGGGAACGGCTGAGCTTGGCGGGGTGTCGGGGGGAGCGGCAGCGCCGAAGCCGCTCGTGGAGGTGGCGTGGAGCGTGTCCGGGGGGGCTCGCTCCACGCCTCCCCCGGTCCCCTCCCTCTTCACTGCTGTGCCGTTACGCCAGCGCGCTCCAGTACGGGCAGCACACGTACGGCAGCGGCGCCGAGCCGTGACCACCGTCCCCCGACAGCACCGGAACGTGCTCCGAGCGGGCCACTCCGGGCGAACTCACGGTCAGCCCCGCCTCGCCCAACTCGCCGAACCGGAGCGCCAGTCGGTAGCCGTCCGGAGTGGTCGCGGCGACTCCGTGGCGGTCCCAGTCGGTGTCCAGCGAGGTGATCGTCCAGCCGCGCCGCCGCCAGTGCCGCTCCACCACGCCCACCAGCAGCGCCCGTCGGGGCAGCGAGACGACGGTGAGGATGTCCCGCCCCCGGGTGACGTACCAGAGCACGTCCGACCCGTACCGCGCCGACCCGAGCCCCGGCCGGGGCAGCCGCGCACCCGCCCGGGGAGCGGCCTCCTGCCAGGCCGGCGTCGGGTCGACGGCGTCCAGGGTGTCCTGGAGCAGGGTCTCGCAGCGCTCGGCGGCGTCGAGTTGATCGACCGTCACCCCCGGACCCGAACCCGAAGCCGGCCCCGAACACGGCCCGGACTCCGCCCTCGCCTCCGCGCCCGCCTCCGCCTTCGCGCCCGGCTCCGACCACCTGGCCGCCGCGGCCGACGCACGACCGGGGCGACCACCCGGGCATCCGGCGTTCAGTTCGGCACCACCTGACTGCACAGGGCCCTCCGTACTCCTCCCGGCATTCAACCCGGGCGGGGATTCCGTCACTCCTGGGACGGCGAACGGGTACGGACAGTTCCGCCCCCACCACTCCCACGCCACTCCTTCACCACCCAATTGCACTGCACGGTGCAGTTGAATCACTGACCTGCACGGTGTAGTTTACTTCTCGTGCCCCGGAGCACCACCGCACCCGGGCCTGCCACCACCACGAGAGGACCCCGTCATGCCCACCATCACCGTCGGCGCCGCCCGCATCCCCTACCGCGTCGTCGGCAACGGCCCCGACACCCTCGTCCTGGTCCACGGCACCGGCCCCGGCTCCGGCATGTGGGACGGGCTGCTGGACGCCTTCACCGATCGCTACACCGTGCTGCTGCCCGACCTCTCCGGCAGCGAGGCCGCCGAGGACGACGGCGCCCCGCTCACCCTGGAAACCCTCGCCGCCCAGGTCAACGCCGTGATCGAGGACGCCGGCCGCGGCCCCGCCGACATCCTCGGCTTCTCGCTCGGCGCCGTCGTCGCCACCGCAGCCGCCGCCCTGCGCCCCGACCAGGTCCGCCGACTGATCGCCGCCGCCGGCTGGATCAGCGCCGAGCAGGACGAGTACCTGCGCCTCTCCATGGCAACCTGGCTCTCGCTCGCCGACCGCCCCGACGCCTTCGGCGGCTACGCCACCCTCACCGCCTTCAGCCGCGGCTTCCTCAACCGGATCGGCCGTGCGGCCGTCGAGGCCAACACCGCCTACATGCAGCCAACTCCCGGCACCCTGCGGCACATCGCCCTCGACCTCAGCCTGGACCTGACCCCGCTGCTCCCCCGTGTCCAGGCCCCGACCCTGGTGATCGGCTGCGCCCAGGACGCCACCGTCCCGGTGGAGAACACCCGCCGCCTGCACGCCGCACTCCCGGGCAGCGCCTACGCCGAGTTCGACACCGGCCACATCGTGCTCGCCGAGGAGACCCAGGCGTTCACCAAGACCGTCCGGGACTTCCTCGCCGCCGCCTGACGCCCGACTGCCGAGCCCGGGACGGCCGCGAGCGGATCACCGACGGCTCGCGGACGGCTCGCAGACGGCTCGCGAGTGGAGCGAGCGTGGAGCACACCGATGGCCCGGTAACAAGTCCCTGCTCAAAAAGGCCGATTACCGCGCCTGGCGACCTCAATCAAATTGACTGAACGTCAACTACGGAGGTGAGACTGCCATGTCAGTGAACTTGGCAAGGAGCAGACATGCGCATACTCTTCGCCGGCCCCGCCGCGGCCGGCCACCTCTTCCCGATGGTCCCGACCGCCCAGGCGCTGCGCGCCGTCGGGCACGAGGTCCTGTTCGCCAGCGGGCAGCCGCTCGACCAGCTCCGGAGCGCCGGCTTCCCCGTCGTCGAGATCGGCGACGGCCGGAGCCTGCGGGAGATCTTCGCGGAGCACCTCGGCGGCGAGATCGAGTACGTCAACCGGGACAAGACGCAGGAAGAGATCTTCGACATGGCGGCCGGGCTCTTCGCTCACGCCTCCCGCCCCGACGTCGACGGCCTGCTGGCGGCCGCCACCGGCTGGGGCGCCGACCTGATCGTCCACGACTCCTTCCACGCCGCTCCCCCGGTGGTGGCGGCCCTGCTCAAGATCCCGTCGGTGGTCCACAACTTCGGGGTCACGCCCGGCCTGGACATGGCCAAGCTGATCGCCTCCCACTTCACCGACGTCTACGAGCAGCACGGCCTGACCGGACCGGCCGGCGCCACCGCGCTCAACCTCGGCCCGCTCGGCGGCGACCCGGACGGCCTGCCGATGCGCTACATCCCGTACAACGGCGGCGGCATCGTCCCGACCGAGTTCCTCCACCCGGCCGACCGCCCGCGGATCGTCGTCACCCTGGGCACCGTCCTCGCCGAGATCGACGGTGTCCGCGCGGTCGTCCGGCTGGTCGAGTCGGCGGCCGAGGTCGACGCCGACTTCCTGCTCGCCGTCGGCGGCGCCGACCTGACCCCGCTCGGCACGTTGCCCGCCAACGTCCGCGGCCTGCCGTGGGTCCCGCTCAACGAACTGCTCAGCCGCGCCGACGCGTTGGTCCACCACGGCGGCTCCGGCACCATGCTGACCGCCCTCCAGGCCGGACTGCCCCAGCTGCTCCTCCCGCAGGGCGCGGACCACTTCATCAACGCCGACGCCCTCACCGCCACCGGCGCCGCCCTGCGCTCCGCCTCCGAGGACGTCGACACCGCCCTGCTCGACCGCCTCATCACCGACCCCGACCTGCGCGCCGCCGCCCACCGCCTGCGGTCCGACAACGCCGCCCTCCCCACCCCCACCGCCGTCGTCCCCACCCTCGAAGCCCTCACCACCGCTTCCTGACCCCGCTCCCGGGCCAGGGTCGCTCCGGCCCCGGCCCGGGGCGCCGCAGGCGTTCGAAGCCCCGGAACGACCCGGGAAACACGAAAGCCGCAGGTCGCTGACCTGCGGCTTTCGGTATGGAGCGGGCGACGAGAATCGAACTCGCGCTCTAAGCTTGGGAATCTTTGGGCCTTCGGGCCGCAAAGGGCCCCTGACCTGCACTGATAACAACTGATAACAACAGTACTGGCCCTTCTGAGGCTCGTCGCAGACCGCTGCTGTCTGCCGTTCTCCACCTGTTCTGGCACAGCGCTGGCACAGCCAGAGCCGTGCCAGCGTTGCGTACTGTGTCCTGGTCCTGACTTGACCACACCTTGCACGGTCCTGAAGCCCGCCGAACCCCTGCAGCTCCACATGCGATCCCCAACTGGAGCGAGGGTGAGTTCCCAGTTTCCGCCCACACGAGGGGCACACTCGAGCATTCTGTAACTGTGCGACACACAGAGTGACCGTAGAGAGGCTGACCAAGCAGGGAGTGGGCAGATCATGGCGCACGCCGAAGCGGAGACCACCCGCAGGAAATTGGCTCAGGTCCGGGCACGCATCAAGGCCATGCCAGACGATCAAAGAGTCCTTGCGGAACGGTATGGCCATGATCAGCAAGCCGCCTTGACACTGCTACCAGCTTTGGACAGCGTGACCCGCAGCGGGCGGCCAGGTCGAGGCGTTGCAGCAGCGGGGTCTGGGTCCAGTCCTCGTACTGGGCGCGGACGGGGATGCCGGCGGCCCGGCACTTCTCGTGCAGCGTCTTCGGGTCGGGCACGCGGACGTTGATCGTCAGCGGGGTGCCGTACCAGCCGCGGACGGAGAGTTCGCCGATCTCCGGCCAGGCGATGGGCGCGTCGTACTCCTCCAGGGCCTGGCGAAGGGTGGCCAGGTGCTGTTCGGCGGCTCGCATCCGGTCGGGCAGCGAGCGGAGTTGCTGGCGGGCAATGACGGCGGAGAGGGCGGGCATCCGGTACTTGTAGGCGGCCCCGATGTCGGCGAGCGGCTTCAGTTCGGGGAGGGCGAGTTCGTCGGCGAGGCGGGCGGGGTGGTGGCCGAGGGTGAGGGCGCGCTCGTAGATCCTCCCGGTCGGAGGTGGTGAGGACGCCTCCTTCGCCGCCGGAGACGGACTTGGATTCCTGGAGGCTGAAGCACCCGGCGGCGCCCCAGGAGCCGACGGCCCCCAGGGCGGGCTGTCCGGCTGACCATTTCCAGCAGCGGTCTCCCTTCCTTGCCGTTCCGGGCGGCGCCTCGCGCTGCGGGCGCTGCCCGGGCGCCGCTCTCGCACAGACACGGTCCGAGGGTTCTCCAGCGAGGGCACTGGTCCTCCTCTACCTGTCGCCTGCACGGAAATGCATGGCTGGCTCGTGTCCGTCGCGGCGTACGTTCTTCGGAGTCAGCAGCGCGAAGGCGACGGTGACCTGAGCAGGCTCAACCTCGAGATCGAGCGCTTCCCCCCGCTCAACCACCGGATACAGCAGCACGATCCCCCGATCGCCGTCGGACAGTAGCTCCCGAGCCACTCGACGATGTCCTGGATCGCTGATCGCACCGAAAGCACCTGGGCGCCTTCGGCTGCGGCGGAAGACTGACAGAAGCGGCGCCCCAGGCAGGGTGCTTGTCACGGGGTTCGCCGAGGCGAGCTGAGGAGCGATGACCAGCCATTCACTTAGCTTGGCGGTGGTACTGCGCAGGCTCTTCAAATAGGCGAGATCACGAGCAAAGGAATCGGGCTGCTCCCACTGCAGACCTCCGAGCACATCGAGCAACTGAGCGTGAGAGATGACCGCAGTGCGCGCCGAAAAGGCAGCAGCCCGCTTCCCACCGCTAGCCGGCAGGGAGAACTTCACACTCGCGCCGTGCAACGCCGCCAACACCGGCCGCCAGAGCTCACTGTTGCGCTGATTTTGGGCATTCCCGGTCGGATAGGCGGTCGGCTCGATCCACTGGTCGACCGCGTGGACCGGGACCGGCCGAGCGTGGAACATCTTGCTCGCACTGGTCGGCTTCAGTTCCGGCATGTACTGCGCGACCAGCGGCGGGATCTGCGCAGGCGTGATGGCCGGCTGACCGTCCACCGGCTGCGCGTATTCGGTGAGCTGAGCGCGGAACGCCTCCTCATCGCGCAGGGCCGCCTCGAACGCCTCGTAGAGGTCGAGGGATCTCGCTCCGAACAGGCTGCGATCAAAGCTCATTCCTGAGCCCACTCCACGGTCGATGTAGAGGCGCACCAAGTCTTCGTATCCGGTGCGGAAGCCGAACCATCGGCCCATCTGCATCAGCGAGTCAGCCTGGCGGGTGCTGCGACGGAAGTAGGTGATCGTCAGCCCCTCGACGGTGAAACCGCGGGAGAGTTTGGCACCTCCCACCAAAATCTTCCACACCGGACGGTGGTCGAAGTCGACAGCACCGCGCTCGATGTCCGCGTCGCCGTTGACCACGACCACCGGACCGCCATCCGCCCCGATCCGGGCACGCGCCGTAGCGAGATGAGGGATCAGATCGTCGAAGCTCGCGGGATTGACGAACCCACCGTGACGGTCCGCAGAAACCGGAGCGAAGTCGGAATCGAACAGATTGCGCAGCCGAGCGAGACTCCCGTCGGGATCCGCACCATCGGCCTCCCAAAGCTGTGTGATCTTGTGCGCCAGCTCGTGATGCGCGGCGATCCGTACGGACTCGTGAACCAGCATGGTGTGGTGTCGATAACGGATACCGCTTGGGTCGTTTGC
The DNA here is from genome assembly GCF_003635085.1 of Streptomyces sp. 1114.5. Lineage (NCBI taxonomy): Bacteria > Bacillati > Actinomycetota > Actinomycetes > Kitasatosporales > Streptomycetaceae > Streptomyces > Streptomyces sp. 1114.5. Next base: position 1,400,640 of record NZ_RBXE01000001.1, on the reverse strand, counting down.
TTCGCGGTAGAGCTTGACGGCCGCCGCGAGCAGGAAGGAGCCCATCGCCCGCCCGAGCTCGACAACATCCTCGGCACCGGTCACACCGATGGAACGGACGTGCGCAAGTTCGTTGGAGTTGGAGACCGTTCGCTCGTCCTGGGGGATGTGCAAGTCAAGGTCGTGAAACTCTCGGGCTCCCATATAGCCCACCGGACGTGGAAGGGCAATGACGAAGTCCCGCGGAAACAGGTCCTCCTCATCGGTCGGATTGATCAGGACGTTGGCGAACGGCGTGGCGGTGTAGGCCACATACTGCGCACGTGGCAGGGCCTCCAGCAGCCCTGTGATGAGAGCATTGATCGCCGAGCGGGTGGCGTTGCCACGCTTGGTCGCGGGATACGCAGTGTTGACGGATCCGTAGTCGGACTCGTCGTCCACGATGAGCACCGGGATCTCACCCAGCTGACGTCCGAGCCGCCGCAGGTCCGCCACCACCTTGGCCAGCACCGCCTTGTTCTTCTTCACCACCATCAGCCGCACCGCACTGCGGTGGAGGTTTCGGGGATGGTAGAGCGGGAGGGTCGGTTCCGCCTTCTCAAACTCGAGCGCAGCGATGCCCTGGCGCAGGGACCGATAGTCGCTGCGCCGCGTGGTGAGGCGAACGATATCGAACGCCCCGAGTCGGGAGGGCCGATCACCGTGCGAGATGAACTCGCCCTGTTGCCAAGCGGGATCGTCGACGTAGTCCGAGTCCTCCTCCGGACCGTCTCGCAGAATGTTCTCCCGCCCCACGAGTTCCATGTCGAGGCGTCGTTGCGTCTGCTCACGCAGAATGTCGTAGGAGCCGCTGAGCAGGATAACCAGCCGGTATCCACGATCGATGGCCTTGGCGATGACGGCGGCCATGTTGCTGGTCTTCCCGGATTGGACGTAACCGACCACCAGCCCCTTGGTCTGATAGGCAACCGGGTCCGTGGGATCAGCAAGGCGGTCGGCGACAGCCTCGGCCGCGTCGTCGATACCAGCCACGGTCTCCACCGGCCATGCCTTGAACACTCCCAAATAGCGTGCGCAGGCCGGCCAGTACCAGGGACCGATGGACTGGTAGGCCGGTGCGGACCAGGGGCGGAGCGCTTCCCCGATGATGATCGGACCGTCGGCGAACGGGATGGGAATCAGCTCAGTGAACCCCCGACGAGTATCCGGTTCCAGACCCAGCGCCTCATAGGCCGCGATCCGTCGTCCTGCCGTCCGAGGCAGGGTCTCGGTCCACCAGGGATGCATGGCGTTATCCCAGGCGGTGATGAGGTCCCGCCAGGAGTCAGTCAACGTGCTGGCGCGACCTGCTGTGGTCAGGTGACTGCACATCACGTGCTGCTCGAAAACTGGGATAGTCGGCTGGCCCTCGGCTACGAACGCGAGCACCTCGGCCAGCGGCCTCGGGCCGGTACTGGCCAGGATGCCGATCGCCTGCTCGTAAAGCTTGACCGTGGCCTCGTCGGTGGGCTCGGAGACGGTGCGCGGCAGCGGAACGAGCTCGTCCAGCGCCTCCCGTGGGCGCTGCTCGAGACCCAACCGGTCGTACGTGTGACGGCGGCGCTCCGGAGTTCCAGGTCTGGCGCGTGTCCATGCCAGAGACGGTGCGGTGTCGGCACGACCCAAGGTCTTGCGCCAGGTCGCCAGGACGCCGTTCGACACGCACGCGGCGGCGCCTCGGTCACCGGCTTGGCGCGCAGTCGAAAAGCCTTCGAGCTCGGCCAGCAGGACGTCATCATGCTCGGACAGCAGCAGGCCACGCCCATTGTCTAGTGCCCAACTCAGTACTTTTACTTGCGTTTTGAGCCTCTGGTTGACCCTGCGCGCCCGATCCAGATCGGCCGATGTCTCCTTGCTCCTACGGTCTGCGGCCTGGGCCCGCTCCTCCTTGACACGGACCTGCGCGACAAGCGTCCGCATCTGGTGTTCTGGGGCTTCCCGCTCCTCCTGCGCCTTCTCGTACAGGCGCTCCACGTTCTCCGCGTCGTGCGCGGAGAACTGCTTCTTCTGCGCACGCTCTATGAGGTATTTGATGAACTCCCGGGTTGGGAAGCGGTCACCGCTGAGGTAGCGGCTGACCGTTGAGTAGTCCCAGGGGGTCGAACGGGCGAAGTTCCTGATAGACATGCCGATCACACGGAACGCGGCCCGTAGGGCCACCACGAGGTCAAGGGCAACGGGCGACAGATCGGCGCGAGGCTTCTTCAGCATGTTGCCTGCCCGGTTGTCTGGAACCACTCCGCTGTCCTACCTGCTGCTGCTGACATTCCGGCGCGTGAAGCCACCCGAGACAACAACGTCGAGAGCCACCACGGTCGCAGTGGCGTTGCCCGGGCGGCTTCGAACCCCAGCCTCGAAACTACCTGGTCGTTGCTCTGTCCCGGACTGTTGCGCGGGATTCCGCAACACGAATACGTGTTGCCCGCGATCTGGCAACCCGTTGCGCCGGGCGCAACACCGCTTGGGTGTCGGATCGTCAGAGCCTGACCGCTCGACTGACACAAGAGGTGGACGATGCAAGCGCTCGCGACGACTAGGAAGACTGCGACACTGGCCCGGACGTGGACGGCCTTCGCCGGACGGCTGCGTCGACTCACCAGCCGCGCCTGGGCCGGTTTCGGCCGGCACATGCTCCGAGGCGCTGCCTCGGCACTCGGCGCCGCTGTCATGAGCTGGCTCATCTGGTGGCTTCAGAAGATCTGAAGCAGTCCCTTGGATCCCGGTGGAGGCCCCATCGACGCACCGCCACCGGGACCCAGCAGTTCTTCGGCCTGCCTGGGCTACCTCACGCTGACATCGTCATCGGCTGGCAACATGCTCTTGTGCTGATCACCGGACACGAGAACGCCCCCCTGATCTCGGGCGAGGAACTGCTCGCCCTGCCCGGGTTCTGGGCCGCGTACCTACTGTGGCTCGCGGAAGGCGAGGACTTCGAGCCCGAGCCCGCCCTGTTCGGCGCCGACGGCGCGGACTTGGACGCTGCCTACGAGCGGCTCTCCGACCCGGCCGCCTGGCCCGTCATCCGGCTGCCCATACAACACGGCCACACCATCCTGATCGTCCACCGCAACTTCACCGAGGACGAAGGGATCGATTACTACGTGGCCCACCCCGACTGGGACCGGCCGCGCTCGCTGGCCAGCATCGAGGGCCACTTCAGCGGCCCCGGGCTCGCCTGGTCCGAGCTGGTCCACGTCGCCCGGCGCCCCGGTGACGGGCCGGGGATCACTGACCCGGACGCCCGCCTGCTCCTCCTGCTGCCCATCCTCGGCGACGTTGACCTGTCGGCCGACGCCACCGCGACCGTCGCCCGCATCCTTGCCGCCATCGGCACTCCGCCCGAGGCCGCGGCCACTCTCGCCGACGCCCTGCTCGACCACCCCTTCTGGGACGGCGAGACGTGGTTCTTCGAAGGGAGCTCTCCTCTCAGCGGCGCCAGCACCGCCACCCACCTCAGCCGCGTGCTGCTCTGCGGCGGCTCCTACAGCCCCCGCGGCGTCCGCTTCGGCCTCTCCCCCGACCAGGACGCACGCCTCGCCGAAGCCCTCGGCACCGCCGGCTGAGGACGGCTCCTGGCGCCCCCATCGAGCACACCTCGCCTGGGGGCGGCTGCGTTCTGGCACGGGTCTGGCACGGCGAGGCCGAATTGGTCCAGACAATACGAAAGGCCCAGGTCGCTGACCTGGGCCTTTACTGCTGGAGCGGGCGACGAGAATCGAACTCGCGCTCTAAGCTTGGGAAGCTCATGTTCTACCATTAAACTACGCCCGCCTGATGAGCCGTCAGAGACCGCTCGATCCAGTGCCACTGTACCCCATTCGGGACTGTGGTTGCACAAGGGGTCCGAGGGTGCGGCGGAGCGGGGTGGAGGCGGGTCCGGGGCGTACTGTGTGGGCCGCGTGCGAGTGCTCCGGCGGGTGGGGCCGGGCGGCGAGCCATGGTGAGGAATGTCCGGAACATCCCCTAATGTGACGCTGTCCCGGGGCCAGGCCGCCGGGGCGTCTGAGTACGGGTGAGTACTGGGTTAGGGATGGGAAGGGGATCGATGGAGCAGCGCGCCGTCGTTCGTTGTGCCGAGGGGCACCTGTTCAGCACCACCACGTTCCCGATGCAGAACCTCGGTCCCGGCCGCCTCGGGCCCGGACGGTTGATCCGCTGTCCGCAGTGCGGACGGCTCCGGAGCTCGGTGCTGGCCGACGTGCGGGAGCTGTCGGAGCCGCAACTGGCGCAGGCGATGCGGCTGGAGGCCGCGGAGTTCCTGGCCTGACGGTCGGCGGACGGTCGACCGGCGGTCGGCGGACGGGCAGGTGGGCCCCGGGCGGATTCGTCCGGGGCCCTTTCTTGCACGTAACCTCGAAGCGTGCTGCTCTCTGACAAGGACATCCGGACCGAAATCGACCTGGGCCGGGTCTCCATCGACCCGTTCGACCCGGCGATGATCCAGCCGTCGAGTATCGACGTGCGCCTCGACCGCTTCTTCCGCGTGTTCGAGAACCACAAGTACCCGCACATCGACCCCTCCGAGGAGCAGCCGGACCTGACCCGGCTGGTCGAGCCGGACGGGGACGAGGCGTTCATCCTGCACCCCGGCGAGTTCGTGCTGGCCTCGACGTACGAGGTCATCACGCTGCCCGAGGACGTGGCCTCCCGGCTGGAGGGCAAGTCGAGCCTGGGCCGGCTGGGCCTGCTCACCCACTCCACCGCGGGCTTCATCGACCCCGGGTTCAGCGGCCACGTGACGCTGGAGCTGTCGAACGTGGCGACGCTGCCGATCAAGCTCTACCCGGGCATGAAGATCGGGCAGCTCTGCCTGTTCCGGCTCTCCTCGCCGTCGGAGCACCCGTACGGCTCGGAGCGCTACGGTTCGCGCTACCAGGGCCAGCGCGGCCCGACGCCGTCCCGCTCGTACCTGAACTTCCACCGCACCGAGATCTGAGACCCTCTGGGCACCGAGGTCCGAGAACCGAGGTCCGGGACGGAAAGCCGACGGCCGGACGGGCCGGCGGCACGCGGAGCGCACGCAGACGGGCGGCCACCCCTCACCGCGAGGGGTGGCCGCCCGCGGCGTTTCTCAGGCCCGCTTGGGGCTGGTGACGGCGACCAGCTCGGTGCCGTCCTCGGACAGCCGCAGCTCGGTGCGGAGTTCGGCCAGCTCGCCGAGGTGGTGCAGGTGGGTGCCGCCGCAGAAGATCTGCGCGCCGCCCTCGGGCAGCTCGCAGTGCCACTGCCGGCGGGCGGTGAGCTCGGGGCCGGGCACCTCGATGCGGACCGGGGCGTCGGCGGCGACCCAGGCGGCGAGCCGGGCGTTGACGGCCTCGGTGAGGGCCGGCAGCGCGTCGGCCAGGGCCGGGAACTCCTCGGTGGCGTCCACCGTGAAGCCCTTCTTCTTCAGCGACTTGCCGAGCCGGTAGGTGTCGGTGCTGGCGTCGGTGTCCATCACCGAACTGGCCATGGCGAGGCTGTCGAAGTCCGGGTTGCCGAAGGCGTCCGAGCGGCCCGGGTCCTTGCGCCAGCGCGGGGCGAGCGCGGCGTTGAGGGCGAGGGCGAGCAGGTGGCAGCCGCTGTGCGAGGCGCTGAGGGCGCCCCGGCGGTCGGCGTCGACGGCGAGCGCGGCGGTGCGGCCGACGATGTCGCCGGGGTCGGTGCCCAGGACGTGCAGGACCAGCCAGGACCACTCCTCGTCGCCGCGCCGCACCGGGATGTCGGCGCCGACCAGCAGGGCGTCGCCCTCCGGGCCGACGGCGCCGGTCAGGCAGTCGACCACGGCCAGCTCGGTGCCGTCCACGGTGAGGGTGCCGTGGTCGGCCGGCTGGTCGGGCCAGGTGTGGTCGAGCGGGTGGAACGGGGTCGCCTCGGTGACGACGGCGTAGCGGCCGTCGGCCAGCTGGTGCACCGCGAGCACCGGGGACTCGCCGGTCACCGCCCCGGCCGGGAAGCTGACGTGGGTGGTGGGGAGGGTCATGCCTGGCTCCGGTGCACTCGGGTCGAAGAGGGTCGGCGGGCCGCGGCGCTCGGCTGCGGCCCGCCCCCATTCTGCCCTTCGCCCGTCAGCCCAGGGTCGGCAGCTTGATCAGCACCAGCAGCGCGAGCAGTTGCAGCGCCGAGGCGGCGGCGGCCTTGCCCCAGGGCAGGTCGTGCAGCCGCCGGACCATGGCGGTCAGCAGGAAGGCGCAGAGCATCCAGGTCGCCCAGCCGACGACCTGGACGACCGCGCTGCCGGAGGGCAGCACCAGGTCGAGCAGCAGCCGGGGCGCGTCGGTCAGCCAGCCGATCAGCGCGGCCAGGCCGACGGTGGACTTCCACGGGCCGTCGCCGCCCAGCTGGCGGGCCAGCGCGTAGGTGACCCCGCCGAAGATCGCGCCGGCCACGGTGAAGCCGACGGCGGCGGCGAGGATGCCGGTCAGCGCCACGGTGAAGGTCGAGTTGACGATGTCGTCGTGGGTCAGCCCGATGCCGAGCACCGCGAGCGCGCCGTACAGCAGCGAGACGGTGAGGGCGGGCAGCCAGACCTGGTGGTCGCGGGTGCGGTCGAACATCGCGGTCGGGGTGCGGAAGAGGCCGACAAACAGCTCGCGCCAGTGCGGGCGGGGGCCGGCCACGTGCGGGGCGGACCGGCCGCCGGCGCGGTAGACGGCGACATTGTCCTGGCCGTACGGCTGCTCCTGGCCGTAAGCCTGGTCGTGACCGTACGGGGGCTCCTGGCCGTAAGCCTGGTCGTAGCCGTAGGCCTGGTCCTGGCTGTACGGCGGCTGCTGCTGCCCGTAGCCCTCGTCGTAGGGGCCGTAGGAGCCGTAGGCGCCGCCCGGGTACGGGTCGCCGGCCGGGAAGGCCCTGGTGTTGCCGGGGTGGTCCGCCCCGTACGGGTCGTACTCGGGTCCGGTCCCGGGTCCTGCCGGGTGCGGGGCCGTGAAGTACTCCGGCCCGTCCGCCTGTCCGTGCCCCCCGGGCGCCCCCGCCGGTGGCGGAGGGGCCGACCACCCGCCGTGCGGGCGGTCGGCGCCCTGACCGCTGTCGTATCGATTACCAGCCACGGTCCGAAGGTACCCGTCCGGCCCAGTCCCCGTCGGCCCCGGACCAAGCCGGGGCCGGTTTGCAGCGAGGCTGAGACGAACGGGGCCGAAAGCCGCCCGGTGGCCGGGCGGGAGCCGCGGTCAGCGCTGGGCGCTGACCGACCGCCCGTGCACCGCTGCCGCCGCGCTGGTGCCGGCCGGGCAGCCGCCAGGGCCGGCCGAGGTGCGGACGGCGCCGACCGGCAGCAGGGTGCCGCAGGCGATCCGGATGCCGTTCGGCAGCTCGTTGTCCGACTCGACGATCGCGCCGTCGCCGATCACGGCGCCGTCCAGCGCCGAGCGGTCGCCGATGGTCGCGTAGGCGCCCACGATCGAGTCCTTGACCAGGGTGTCCGGGCCGATCACCGCGCCCGGCAGGATCACGCTGCCCTCGACGATCGCGCCGGCCTCGACCACCGCATCCTCGGCGACCACGGTGCCGCCGCTGAGCACCGCGCCCGGGTGGACGGTGGCGCCGGGCAGCAGCAGGGCGTCGCCGGTCGGCCCGGGGACGGCCGGGGAGTCGACCTTGCCGAGCACCAGGTCGGCCGAGCCGCGGACGAAGGCGGCCGGGGTGCCGAGGTCCAGCCAGTACGAGGTGTCCACGACGCCGCGCAGCAGCGCGCCGGTGGCCAGCAGCTCGGGGAAGGTCTCGCGTTCGACGGAGACCTCCCGGCCGGCCGGGATGCGGTCGATCACGGACCGGGTGAAGACGTAGCAGCCGGCGTTGATCTGGTCGGTGACGATCTGCTCCGGGGTCTCCGGCTTCTCCAGGAACTCCAGCACCCGCCCGTTCCCGTCGGTCGGGACGAGGCCGAAGGCGCGCGGGTCCTCGACCCGGGTGAGGTGCAGGGTGACGTCGGCCCCGGCGGCCACGTGGCCGTCGCGCAGGGCGGCGATGTCGACGCCGGAGAGGATGTCGCCGTTGAAGACCAGGACCGGCTCGTCCGGGCCGCAGGTCAGACCGGAGGCGGCGTTGCGGATGGCCCCGCCGGTGCCCAGCGGCTCGCGCTCGGTCAGGTAGACCAGTTCGATGCCGTACGGGGTGCCGTCCTGGAAGTGGTCCTCGAACACCTCGGCCAGGTACGAGGTGGCCAGCACGACGCGGGTGACGCCGGCGGCGGCCGCGCGGGCCAGCTGGTGCGCGATGAACGGGACGCCTGCCACCGGCAGCATGGGCTTGGGGGTGTGGGTGGTCAGCGGACGCAGTCGCGTGCCCTTACCACCGACCAGCATGATCGCCTCGGTCATGGTCTGCGCTGTTCCCCTTGTGGTCTCTGCGGCCCGGCCCGGCGGGCCGATACCTCCGTCGGTGGTCTGGACCCGGCCGGCCGGTCGGGTCGGTTCCCGGCCGGCCCTGCGACCGGTACGGGTGGACCATGGCACGAGGCCGGTCCGGCGCCTACTGTATTTCCTTCTGACCGAATACCCGTCCGGCACCTGTGCGATTGGCGTCACCCGCCGCCCGCCGGCCGTCCCGCCGGAGATCGGCTCCGACGCCGAAAGCCCGGCCCGGCAGGCGCGTTGACGGCGTCCACCGGGCCGGGCGGTTGTAGCAGAACTGTCGAACAGCAGGATCTCGAACAGTGGGCCTTCGGGCGGCGGCGGACCGCTACGCGTCCACCGTCTCCGTCCGCTCCTCGGCCTCGGCCGGCGGGGTCGCCTTCACCGAGTCGAGCAGCAGCTGGGCGACGTCGACCACCTTCAGGTGCTCCTTGGCCGCGCCCTCGTTCTTCTTCCCGTTGACCGAGTCGGAGAGCATCACCAGGCAGAACGGGCAGGCGGTGGAGACGATGTCGGGGTTGAGCGACAGCGCCTCGTCCACGCGCTCGGTGTTGATCCGCTTGCCGATGCGCTCCTCCATCCACATCCGGGCACCACCGGCGCCGCAGCAGAAGCCGCGCTCCTTGTGGCGGTGCATCTCCTGCTGGCGCAGGCCGGGGACCTTGTCCATGATCTCGCGCGGCGGCGTGTAGACCTTGTTGTGGCGGCCCAGGTAGCAGGGGTCGTGGTAGGTGATCAGGCCCTCGACCGGGTTGACCGGCAGCAGCTTGCCCTCGTCGATCAGGTGCTGCAGCAGCTGGGTGTGGTGGATGACCTCGAAGTGGCCGCCCAGCTGCGGGTACTCGTTGGCGATGGTGTTGAAGCAGTGCGGGCAGGTGGCCACGATCCGCTTGGTCGGGGCGTCCTCCAGCGCGGCGTTCAGGGTCTCGACGTTCTGCGCGCCGAGCATCTGGAACAGGAACTCGTTGCCCAGGCGGCGCGGGGAGTCACCGGTGCAGGTCTCCTCCTTGCCGAGGATCGCGAACTTCACGCCCGCGGTGTGCAGCAGCTCGGCGAAGGCCTTGGTGGTCTTCTTGGCGCGGTCCTCCAGGGCGCCGGCGCAGCCGACCCAGTAGAGGTACTCGACCTCGGCGGGGTCGATGTCCTCGCCGATCACCGGCACCTCGATGCCGGTCTCCTTCTTGAGCTCCTTGACCCAGTCCAGGCGGGCCTTGGTGGCCATGCCCCACGGGTTGCCCTTGTTCTCCAGGTTCTTGAGCATCGTCCCGGCCTCGGTCGGGAAGTTGCTCTCGATCATCACCTGGTAGCGGCGCATGTCGACGATGTGGTCGATGTGCTCGATGTCCACCGGGCACTGCTCGACGCAGGCGCCGCAGGTGGTGCAGGACCACAGCACGTCCGGGTCGATGACGCCGTTCTCCTCGGCGGTGCCGACCAGCGGGCGCTCGGCCTCGGCCAGGGCGGCCGCCGGGACGTCCTTGAGCTGCTCGGAGGTGGCCTGCTCGGTGCCCTCCATGTCCTTGCCGCCACCGGCCAGCAGGTACGGCGCCTTGCCGTAGGCGTGCTCGCGCAGGCTCATGATCAGCAGCTTCGGCGAGAGCGGCTTGCCGGTGTTCCAGGCGGGGCACTGCGACTGGCAGCGGCCGCACTCGGTGCAGGTGGAGAAGTCGAGGATGCCCTTCCAGGAGAAGTGCTCGACCTGGGAGACGCCGAAGACGGCGTCCTCGGCCGGGTCCTCGAAGTCGATCGGCTGGCCCTTGCTGGTCATCGGACGGAGCGCACCGAGCGCGGTGCCGCCGTCCTCCTCGCGCTTGAAGTAGATGTTGAAGAAGCCGAGGAAGCGGTGCCAGGCCACGCCCATCGAGGGGTTGAGGCCGATGGTGGTCGCCCACGCGAACGAGATGCAGATCTTCAGCATCGCGAACAGGTAGACCAGGTTCTCCAGGGTGCCGTGCGACAGGCCGCTGAGCGCGGAGACGATCGGGTACGAGACCAGGTGCTCCGGGCCGTACGAGTCGACGCCGGCCAGGGCGCCCTCCAGCGCGCGGAGCATCAGGATGCAGAGACCGATGCCGAGGATCGTGTACTCGACGTAGAAGGCCTGCCAGGCGATCGAGCCGGCGAACCGGGACTTGCGGCCCGACCTGGACGGCAGGCTCATCAGCCGGATCACCATCAGGGTCGCGATGCCCAGCGTGGTCAGGGTGCCGACGAGCTCGACGAAGAGCTGCCAGACCATCCAGTGGCCGATGATCGGCAGTTCCCACTCGGCGTCGAAGAGCTGGCCCATCGCGTTGACGATGGTCAGCACCAGGCTGAAGAAGCCGACGGCGACGAACCAGTGGGCGATGCCGACGATCCCCCAGCGGTTCATCCTGGTGTGGCCGACGAATTCGACGGCGAGGGTCTTCACCCGCTGGGCGGGCTTGCCGAATCGGGTGGAGTCCGGCGCGCCGGTCAGCACCACCTTGAAGATGTGCCACGCCGCACGAAGGGCGAGCGCGGTGCCGATCACGAAGGTGACCAGCGAGATGACGATCGCTGCTAGCTGCATCGGCTCTCCGTCTCCTGCGGCTTCCTGTTGGGCTGTGTTCTGGAATCTGAAGGAAGTGTACTCGTCGGTAACTTGCCGGGCCGACGGCCCGGACATTACCGGTCGTCCACACGTCACCAGAAGATTCCCAGGCTATGGCGGCAGTCACGTAACGCCACCCTCACCGCACGGCGCCACAAGGCCCGGAACGTCGCACGGCTCAGCAAAGTTGAGCGGTACCCGCTCATGGCTGTTGACGCTGTCCGCCGGGTCATGCATCCTTGAGCCTGTAAAGCTCAACTCTTCCGTGGAGGTATCTACGATGGCACGCGCGGTCGGCATCGACCTCGGTACGACGAACTCGGTCGTCAGCGTTCTGGAGGGTGGCGAGCCCACCGTCATCACGAACGCCGAGGGCGCGCGGACCACGCCGTCCGTCGTCGCTTTCGCGAAGAACGGCGAGGTCCTGGTCGGCGAGGTGGCCAAGCGCCAGGCGGTCACCAACGTCGACCGCACCATCCGCTCGGTCAAGCGCCACATGGGCACCGGGTGGAAGATCAACCTGGACGGCAAGGACTTCAACCCGCAGCAGATCAGCGCCTTCATCCTGCAGAAGCTGAAGCGGGACGCCGAGGCCTACCTGGGCGAGACCGTCACCGACGCCGTCATCACCGTCCCGGCGTACTTCTCCGACTCCGAGCGCCAGGCCACCAAGGAGGCCGGTGAGATCGCGGGCCTCAACGTCCTGCGCATCGTCAACGAGCCGACCGCGGCCGCCCTCGCGTACGGCCTCGACAAGGACGACCAGACCATCCTGGTCTTCGACCTCGGCGGCGGCACCTTCGACGTCTCCCTGCTGGAGATCGGCGACGGGGTCGTCGAGGTGAAGGCCACCAACGGTGACAACCACCTCGGCGGCGACGACTGGGACCAGAAGATCGTCGACCACCTGGTCAAGACCTTCCAGGGCGGCCACGGCGTCGACCTGTCCAAGGACAAGATGGCCCTGCAGCGTCTGCGCGAGGCCGCCGAGAAGGCCAAGATCGAGCTGTCCTCGTCCTCCGAGACCTCGATCAACCTGCCCTACATCACGGCCTCCGCCGAGGGTCCGCTGCACCTGGACGAGAAGCTCACCCGCGCCCAGTTCCAGCAGCTCACCTCCGACCTGCTGGAGCGCTGCAAGATCCCGTTCCACAACGTGATCAAGGACGCCGGCATCTCGCTCTCCGAGATCGACCACGTCGTCCTCGTCGGCGGCTCGACCCGCATGCCGGCCGTCGCCGAGCTGGTCCGCGAGCTGACCGGCGGCAAGGACGCCAACAAGGGCGTCAACCCGGACGAGGTCGTCGCCATCGGCGCCTCGCTCCAGGCCGGTGTCCTCAAGGGCGAGGTCAAGGACGTCCTGCTGCTCGACGTCACCCCGCTGTCCCTCGGCATCGAGACCAAGGGCGGCATCATGACCAAGCTGATCGAGCGCAACACCACGATCCCCACCAAGCGCTCCGAGATCTTCACCACGGCCGAGGACAACCAGCCGTCCGTGCAGATCCAGGTCTACCAGGGCGAGCGCGAGATCGCGGCGTACAACAAGAAGCTCGGCATGTTCGAGCTGACCGGCCTGCCGCCGGCGCCGCGCGGCCTGCCGCAGATCGAGGTCACCTTCGACATCGACGCCAACGGCATCATGCACGTGGCCGCGAAGGACCTCGGCACCGGCAAGGAGCAGAAGATGACCGTCACCGGCGGCTCCTCGCTGCCGAAGGACGAGGTCGACCGCATGCGCCGCGAGGCCGAGCAGTACGCCGAGGACGACCACAAGCGCCGCGAGGCCGTCGAGACCCGCAACTCCGCCGAGCAGCTCGTCTACTCGACCGAGAAGTTCATCGCCGACAACTCCGACAAGCTCCCGGCCGACGTCAAGACCGAGGTCGAGACCGCCATCGGCGAGCTCAAGGAGGCCCTGAAGGGCGAGGACATCGCGAAGATCCGCGAGGCCTCGGAGAAGGTCTCCACCACCGCGCAGAAGCTCGGCCAGGCGCTCTACGCCAACGCCGACGCCCCCGCCGGTGCCGCCGCCGGCGACTCCGCCCAGGCCAAGGCCGAGGACGACGTCGTCGACGCCGAGATCGTGGACGACGAGAAGCCCAAGGGCGGTGCGGCATGACGGACAAGCCGCAGGGCGGCAAGCCCGGCGACGACTCCGCCGCCGAAGAGGCCGTGATCAAGGCCGCCGAGGAGGCCGCGGCGGCCGGTGCCGCCGAGGGCTCCACGGACGAACTCGCCACCGCCAAGCGCGAGCTGGCCGAGCGCACGGCCGACCTCCAGCGCCTGCAGGCCGAGTACCAGAACTACCGCAAGCGGGTCGAGCGCGACCGGCTGACCGTCCGCGAGATCGCGGTCTCCAACATCCTGGAGTCCCTGATCCCCGTCCTGGACGACATCGGCCGCGCCCGCGAGCACGGCGAGGTGACGGGCGGCTTCAAGTCCGTCGCCGAGTCCCTGGAGACGGTCGTCGCCAAGCTGGGCCTGCAGCAGTTCGGCAAGGAGGGCGAGCCCTTCGACCCGACCATGCACGAGGCGCTGATGCACAGCTACTCCTCGGACGTCACCGAGGACACCTGCGTGCAGATCCTCCAGCCCGGCTACCGGATCGGCGAGCGGATCATCCGCCCGGCGATGGTCGCCGTCGCGGAGCCCCAGCCGGGCACCCAGACGACCGCCGCCCCGGACGCCGACACCAAGTCCGGCGACGCGGACAAGTCCGACGGTGGCTCGGACAACTGACAGCCAGTGACAGCTGACAACCAGTGCGCTGCGGAGTCGTACGCCGGCCAACACGGCGGCCGGCTCCGCAGCGCGCTGTCAACGGCCTTGCTTTCCCCTGCTGTTGACAGCACAGTGACGATGGAACTCGGGAGGTGGCGGGAGCCATGAGCGGCAAGGACTTTGTCGAGAAGGACTACTACAAGGTCCTCGGCGTGCCCAAGGACGCCACCGCCACCGAGATCAAGAAGACCTACCGCAAGCTGGCCCGCGAGTTCCACCCCGACGCCAACACGGGTGACGCCAAGGCCGAGGAGCGGTTCAAGGACATCTCCGAGGCGTACGACGTCCTCTCCGACGAGAAGCGCCGCAAGGAGTACGACGAGGCCCGCAGCCTCTTCGCCAACGGCGGCTTCCGGGCCGGCGGCGGCCCCGGCGGCCCCGGCAGCTACAGCTTCGACTTCGGCGACCTCTTCAGCGGCAGCCAGGGCGGCGGCAGCGGCGGGATCGGCGACGTCTTCGGCGGCCTCTTCAACCGCGGCGGCAGCCGGCAGGCCCAGCCCCGGCGCGGCGCCGACGTCGAGACCGAGGTGACGCTCTCCTTCGAGGAGGCCGTCGACGGCGCGACCGTCCCGCTGCGGATGACCAGCCAGGCCCCCTGCCGCACCTGCAACGGCACCGGCGCCAAGTCCGGCACCACCCCGCGGGTCTGCCCGACCTGCGTCGGCGCCGGCACCGTCAGCCGCGGCCAGGGCGCCTTCGCCCTCTCCGAGCCCTGCAAGGACTGCCGCGGCCGGGGCATGATCGTCGACGACCCGTGCACCGACTGCCACGGCAGCGGCCGCGCCAGCTCCGCCCGCACCATGCAGGTCCGCATCCCGGCCGGCGTCCAGGCCGACCAGCGCATCCGCCTCAAGGGCAAGGGCGCCCAGGGCGAGCGCGGCGGCCAGCCCGGCGACCTCTACGTCACCGTGCACGTGGACCCGCACCCCGTCTTCGGCCGCAAGGGCGACAACCTCACCGTCACCGTCCCGGTCACCTTCCCCGAGGCTGCGCTCGGCGCCACCATCGAGGTGCCCACGCTCAACGGCCCCGCCGTGAAGCTCAAGCTGCCCCCGGGCAGCGCCAACGGCCTCACCATGCGCGCCCGCGGCAAGGGCGCCACCCGCAAGGACGGCACCCGCGGCGACCTCCTCGTCACCGTCGAGGTCGTGGTCCCCCAGCACGTCAGCGGCGACGCGCTGGACGCCCTGGAGCAGTACCGCGAGGCCACCGCCTCCGACGATCCGCGAGCAGCCCTCTTCCGGGCGGCGAAGGGAGCGTGACGACCAGATGTCCCCGATGAATCCGACCAACCCCGACGGCTCGATCGGCCCCGGCCTCGGCGAAGGCCTGCCCGGTGCCGGCGCCCGCCGGCCCCGCCGGGCCGCCGCCCCGCCGACGTACGTCCTCACCGAGGACACCCCGGTGTACGTCATCTCCGTGGCCGCCGAACTGTCCGGCCTGCACCCGCAGACCCTCCGCCAGTACGACCGCCTCGGCCTCGTCTGCCCCGACCGCACCGCCGGCCGCGGACGCCGCTACTCCGCGCGCGACATCCAGCAGCTGCGCGAGGTCCAGCGGCTCTCCCAGGACGAGGGCATCAACCTGGCGGGCATCAAGCGGATCATCGAGCTGGAGAACCAGGTCACCGCCCTCCAGTCCCGCGTCACCGAACTGGTCGACTCCCTCGAAGGCGCCGCCGCCGCCCTCCAGCAGCGCGAGGCTGCCGTCCACGCCTCCTACCGCCGCGACCTGGTCCCGTACCAGCCCCCCACCCCCCAGTCCAGCGCCCTCGTCGTCTGGCGTCCCAAGCGCTGACCACCCCGCACGGCCACCTGCCGCCGGCCCCCTCCTGTCCGGGGGGTGCCGGCGGCTTGTGGATATGTGAGAGGGTGCTTGCCCGAAGCTCGACGCTGTCGGCGACGGACGGGTGAGCAACGAGCAATCCGGGGTGCCGGGACAGCTGACAATGGTGGTCACTAGTTGCTCAGTGGATGACAGGGAGCCGAAATGAGCGGGCGAGAACAGCCAGTTCTCATGACTGGCGGATCACGAATACTGTCGCCGGAAGCCCGGGAGCTCTATCTCAAAATCATCCACAGCGGCAGCACGAAAGATGATTACGAATCAAACAAGAATAATTCCCTGCGCGAACTCATCGATCTCGGCCTCCTGATCCGGGACAGCGACGATCCGGATTTGCTCATCGCCGCGGACCCGGCTCAGCTGTCCTTCACCCTGAGCTCATCCTGGCAGCGACAGGCCCTGGATCTGCTGTCACGTTCCGTGGCACTCCCCGCCGACCTGAGCGAACTGGCCGAGGCGTTCCACAGCTCGGACCAGGAAGGCGGCCCCATCGAATACGTCCGAGGCAAGGCGCACATCAATCAGCGCGTTCAGCAGTTCTCGGCCGCCGGAATCACCGAGGGCCTGGCCATGCAACCCGGAGGGCCTCGACCTCCCGAGCTACTGGCCTCCGGAATCGAACGCGATCTGAAGATCCTGCAGCAGGGCGCCTCGATGCGAAGCATCTACAACGCGAGCACGCGCTACCACCAGCCCACCCGTGAATACGTTTCCAGACTGACCAGGGAGGGCTACCAGTTCCGTACCCTGGACGAGCCCTACGCCCGCCTCATCATCCTCAACAGGCGGCTGGCAGTGATTCCGGTGGGCGGCGACGAGATGGCCGCCTTCATCCACGATCCCGGCGTCATCAACTTCCTCATCGAGGAGGTCTTCGAGCGGAACTGGACCCGGGCGCTGGAATTCGACGGCAATGCCGCCATCCCGCAGGAAGTCATTCCGAGGCTGCGGCAAACCATCATCGACCTACTGCTCGCCGGCACCAATCACCGCGTCATCGCCCGCCGGCTGGGGATCAGCGAGCGGACTCTGGCACGCCACATCGCCGAGATGAGGGAGGAGTACAACGTCGACTCCCTGTTCCAGCTTGGCTACATGCTGGGCCGCGCATCACAGCAGAGACCAGAATAGGGCATTCCGGCAAATACCAGCCAACCGGAGGTCAACCAGAAGTATAGGGTCCGCCCGGTCGAACTCGACTACCGTCAGCCCCAGTTGATGTCGTCGACAACCGCTTGGACCGCCGAAATGGCGCGACCGTCTCCCGCTTCCCCGTCCAGCTGCAGTCGAGCACCACCCGCTATGACACAGGCGCCGACCAAGGCCGCGGCCGCGATGGCTACCGAAAATGCAACCTTACGCACAAGCCTGGACATACGGGACAACTGTCCTCTCCTTTCCGAAAGCTCAGCGAGCGACGCTAATAGCACTGGCGTCCACATGATGCCCCACGGAGAGTTGCGGTGTCACCTGCCCGGTACCACGAGGTCCGTCATCTCCCTGCCAGGCATCCAGATGACAGGGGCAAAACCTGGACGCGGCCGAGCCCACTGATAGACGATCAGTTCGCCCCCGATAGTCCAGCACCAGCGGGCAATTCTGTTGCTGTACTGTCAAAGTTTGTTCCACATCAGGGCACCGGACCACTTGAAGCAGCAGCCACTCTCAACGCCAACCGGCGCCACTTCCCAACCCGGTCGGCCTTTCCCCGGAGTCGACATGACCGAGCCCTACCTGCGTCACCACGACAGCCAGGCCCCTGAGGGTCGGCGTGCACGCGTGTTCCTGGCCGCGCCGCTGATGCGGCTGACCGGGCCGGCCGACAGCGTGGTGACGCTCGCCAGCCGGACGCGGCTGACGACGCTCCGCACCACCCTGCTCCGCAGCGGTGCCGCCGTGTACAGCGCGCACCACAGCGATGCCTGGACCATCTCCGGCCGGGCGCCGGAGCCCCGCGTCCCCTCCGACTTCCGCGCCCTGCAGTCCGCGGACCTGGTCTTCGCCTACGTGGGAGCGCCGCTCTCGGCCGGTGTGAGCCTGGAACTGGGTTGGGCGTCCGCGCTGCGGAAGCCGATCGTCCTCCTCGTCGACGAGGCCATCACCCACAACCCGCTGATCGCCACCATCGAGCAGGTCGCCCCCGTCCTGCCGCTGGTCTTCGACGACACCTGGTCGCAGGAGGCCCTCAACCACACGGTGGAGACCGCCCTCGACTGGGCCGGCATGGCGCTCTCCCTGCGCGAGGGCTTCTGGACCGCCCCCGGCGAGCAGTTCAACGTCCCCCGGCAGCAGCCCCCGGTCCCCGGCTACTGGCCGACCGGCGCCGCCACCGGCTGAGCAGCGCTCACCCACCGGACTCCCCCGTCCGGGCCCCCGTATCTGCCGGCCCTGTCGGAACAGCGTCTCCGCGTCGTACAGCTCACGCAGCCGGGCGATGTGACCGGCGACCGTCCGCTCGCTCAGCCCCGTCCGGCCGGCGATCGCCCGCTGCGTGAGCCCCCGGGCGGCGGTGAGCAGGGTGGACGGGGCGGAAGGCTCATCGGTCATCGCGGGCTCATCGGTCATCGCGGGCGCCTCTCATCAGCCAGCCGAGCTGGAAGAGGGTCTGAGCGCCGTAGCGGTCGCGGAGGCGGGAGATGTGGGCGGCGACGGTGCGTTCGCTGAGGCCCAGGCGGGTGGCGACGGCGCGTTGGGTGAGGCCGCGGGCGAGGAGGCGGCCGACCCGGTCGGGGATGGTGCGGGTGGTGCCCTGGCCGAGGGCGGTGGCGGCTGCGGCGGTGTCGGCGCGGGCCCAGTCGCGTTCGAAGGTGCCGACCAGGAAGGCGATGGTGGCCGGGTCGCTGATGAAGGCGGCGGTGCTGTTGTCCTCGCTGGCGGAGATCACGGCGACGGTGCGGTCGAAGACGATCAGCCGTTGGAAGGGCTCGTCGAGGACGCGGATGAGGGAGCCGTGCCGGGTGACCTCCTCGGCGTAGGCGAGGGCGGGCGGGTCGGCGAGGGCGACCGGCTGGTAGATGGTGCGCAGGGAGCAGCCGCGCTGGAGGAGTTGGACGTCCTGGAGGAGGGCGACCTGCAGGGTGTCGGCGGGGCGGTGGCCGGGTTGGGCGGTGAGGACCTCGGAGCGGCAGTCGGAGACCAGTTGGGAGATCCGCTGGCGGATGTGGACGTGTCCTTCGACGTGGACGGCGCCGCCGGCCCGGCCCGAGGGGCGGGGCATCGCGTCGTAGGCGCGGGTGAGGCCGTCGAGGGTGCCGGGGAGGCTCTCGGCGCGGACCAGCAGCCGGGTGGCCTCACTGCGGAGTTCGGCGCCGAGGCGGTCGCTGACCGAGCGGGGGCTGACGGCGGTGTAGCAGTGGTCCACCGCATTGACCATCAGCAGGCCGATGTCGATGAGCTGTCGGAGCGCGGCCTGGTCGGTGTCGGTGACTCCGCCGCAGGGGATGCGGCCGCCCTCGGCGATGATCGCCAGGTACAGCTGCCGGGCGGCTTCGTCGGGCTGCTCGCCCACGGGCCCGGTGTGGTGCGGTTCGACCGCCGGTTCCGCCGTCACGTCGCTCGCACTCCCCCTGCCGGATTGCGGATCGGCGGTCACGGTACCTGGTGGGACGGCGGGCCCCGGGCCCGGGTGCCGTCGCACACCGGGACGTCCGCGGGCCCGCCGTCCTTACGCCAATGCCACGGCGCTTCCGTCGAGGCGGAGCAGCAACGCCTCGACGGATCCGGTTCCGGGTGCCATCACCACACATGGTCCCGGCCGGCGCTCTTCCCCCCCGTTCCACAGCTGCACGTCGGTGCTCCTGCAGTCACGTTCGAAGAGCAAGTCGCCTCCATCGGGCCGCGGTTGCCCGGACGACTTGGCGTGACTCCACCCTCACAGCGTGACGGCCGGTGAACAAGTGCCGCCCGAGTGCATGTTCGCGCAAATGCAGATACCTGCAGGGCGGCGCGGGGGCACGGGTCGGGGCGGTGGGCCGCATTCCGGTAAAGGCCGAGGCCAGCGGGGGGTGCGGGGGCGGACCGGCGGTTCCGCCGATCGGCCGGGGGCGGTGATCGTGCCTGTGCGCGTTCCTGCAACGGGGGCGGCGCCTGAGCTGCATGTCTACGCGCGGTGACAATCGGGCCGCCTCAGCGCGCCAGCAGCCGCCCGCGTGCCAGCCCGGCCGCGGTCCCGCCCGCCGCGAGCACCCAGGCGAGCGCCAGCAGCAGGAACAGCCCCGCGGCCAGCCCGGTGAAGCCCCCGAAGCCGGTGTGCCGGGCAAGCGCGGAGGTGCCGGTGACGCAGGTGCCGATCGGGAAGGTGTACGCCCACCAGGTCATCGCGAACGGCATCCCGGCCCGCCGGGCACGCAGGTTGGCGGCGAGGGCGACGGCCAGCCAGAGCATCGCGACGCCGATCACCGCGACGCCGTACAGCTCGGCGAGGTCGCGCATGGCCGGGGCGAGCGCGGGCAGCACCGGGCGGGCGGCGTCGGCGAGCTGGTGGACGGCGGTCACGGACTGGCCGAGCGGGCCGAGCACCAGGAACAGCGAGGGGGTGAGCACCAGGGTGGGCAGCTTGCTGTGCAGCAGCCCGGTGAACACCACCGGCAGCAGCACCAGGGTGGCCAGCAGCCCGACCCCGAACAGCCCGCAGCAGGCGTACAGCATGGCCTGCTGCGGTGCCCCGGCCGGCAGGTGCGGGACCAGCGCCGGACCGCAGGCGGAGGCGACCAGCGGGGCGACCACCGGCAGCAGCCAGGTCGGGTTGGCCTCCAGGGCGGAGACCGGGTGCCGGGTGATCATCAGGTAGGGGATGCCGCCGGCGACGGCCAGCGCGTACAGCGTGCCCACGCCCCACAGCACCGCGTCCAGGGCGACCGCCGGGCCGGTGCCGATGACCCGGGAGCCGAGCAGCAGGGTGCCGAGGCCGACCGCGAGCAGCGCCATCGGCGGGCAGCCGTAGAAGACGGCGGTGGCCGGGTTGTCCAGCAGCTGGGCGCGGGCCGCCTCGCGGTGCCGGGTGAGGTGGACCAGCCGGGCCGGGACCAGCACCAGCAGAGCGGCCAGGCCGAGCGCCCACAGCACCTCGCCGAAGCCGATCAGCCCGGGCAGCCGTACCGGCAGGACGGCGGCGCCGTTGCCCAGGATCGCGGTGCCCATCACGGCGGCGTACCAGTTGGGGCCGAGCTGGGAGAGGTCGTACCGCGAGCGGCGAATGGCGGGGCGGGCGAGGGGGCGGATATCGGCCAAGGTGGACATGCTCCCCACCATCGGTCCGAAGGCCGGGCGCCGGTAGCGCCGAAGATCCTATGGCGGCATAGCCTGGAGCTATGACCCTCTCCCCACACGTCCCCGAGCTCGGCGCCCTGGAACTGCTGCTCGCGGTGGCCCGACTGGGCAGCGTCGGACGGGCGGCCGCCGAGCTGGGCGTCAGCCAGCCGACCGCCAGCGCCCGGATCAAGGGCATGGAGCGGCAGATCGGCGTCCCGCTGCTGGACCGCTCGCCCCGGGGCAGCAAGCCGACCGAGGCGGGGCGGCTGGTGGTCGAGTGGGCCCGGCAGGTGGTGGAGGCGGCGCAGGCACTGGACGCCGGGATCGACGCGCTGCGCGAGCGCCGGGACGCCAAGCTGCGGGTGGTGGCCAGCCTGACCGTCGCCGAGTACCTGATGCCGGGCTGGCTGCTGGGGCTGGCCGAGGCCAGTCCGGGCACGGCGGTGACGCTGCGGACGGCGAACTCGGCGGAGGTCGCCGGGCACGTCCTGGCCGGGCACGCCGACCTCGGCTTCGTCGAGGGCCCGGCCACCCCGCCCGGACTGGCCGGCGCGGTGGTGGCGGCGGACCGGCTGGTCGTCGTGGTGGCGCCCGGCCACCCGTGGGCGCGCCGCCGCACTCCACTGACCGGCGCCGAGCTGGCGGCCACCCCGCTCGTGCTGCGCGAGCCCGGCTCGGGCACCCGGGAGGTGCTGGAGGCGGCGCTGCGGCCGTACGGCGGCGCGACGCAGCCCCGGCTGGAACTGGCCTCGTCCACGGCGCTGAAGGCGGCCGCGATGACCGGCGCGGGGCCGGTCTGCCTGAGCGAGCTGGCGGTGGTGGAGGAGCTGGCGACCCGGCGGCTGGTCGAGGTGCCGCTGGCGGAGGGGCTGGACCTGCGGCGGCCGCTGCGGGCGGTGTGGCCGACCGGGCAGCGGCCGGGCGGCCCGGCCCGGGAGCTGCTGGGGCTGACCCGGCGGAGCTCCCCCAGGCGCTCGACCGGGAATTGACCCTCCCGGAAAAGCTTGAGGTGGAAAGTTGAGCGCAATAGACTCAACTTAGTGCATGCTGTAGGTAGCAGCAGAACGACGACCAGGGAGGACTCCCCAGCAGTGGACGCCAGCAAGTTCACCACCAAGACGCAGGACGCCCTGTCCGCCGCGATCCGGCAGGCGGGCGCGGCCGGCAACCCGGACGTCAAGCCGGTGCACATCCTGATCGCCCTGCTGGAGCAGCCCGAGGGCATCGCCCGGCCCCTGCTGGAGGCGGTCGGGGCCGACGTCGCCCGGCTCGACACCGAGGCGCGCCGCCAGGCGGCCGCCCTGCCCAGTGCGATGGGCTCGACGGTCGCCGCGCCGCAGCTCGCCCGGGACACCCTGGCGGTGCTCACCGAGGCCGGCCGGCGCGCCGACGACCTGGACGACCAGTACGTCTCCACCGAGCACCTGATGGTCGGCCTGGCCGCCGAGGGCGGGCCGGTCGCCGAGCTGCTGGTGCAGCAGGGCGCGACGCCGAAGGCCCTGCTCGCCGCGTTCAAGGACGTCCGCGGCACCGGGCGGGTCACCTCGCCGGATCCGGAGGGCACCTACAAGGCGCTGGAGAAGTTCGGCACCGACCTCACCCAGGCCGCCCGCGACGGCAAGCTCGACCCGGTGATCGGCCGGGACCAGGAGATCCGCCGGGTGGTCCAGGTGCTCTCCCGCCGGACCAAGAACAACCCGGTGCTGATCGGCGAGCCGGGCGTCGGCAAGACCGCCGTGGTCGAGGGCCTGGCCCAGCGGATCGTGGCCGGCGACGTGCCGGAGTCGCTGCGCGGCAAGCGGCTGGTCGCGCTGGACCTCGGTGCGATGGTCGCGGGCGCCAAGTTCCGCGGCGAGTTCGAGGAGCGGCTGAAGGCCGTCCTCAACGACATCAAGGCCTCCGACGGCCGGGTCGTCACCTTCATCGACGAGCTGCACACCGTGGTCGGCGCGGGCGCCGGCGGCGACTCCGCGATGGACGCGGGCAACATGCTCAAGCCGATGCTGGCCCGTGGCGAGTTGCGGATGGTCGGCGCCACCACGCTGGACGAGTACCGCGAGCGGATCGAGAAGGACCCGGCCCTGGAGCGGCGCTTCCAGCAGGTGCTGGTCGGCGAGCCCAGCGTGGAGGACTCGATCGCCATCCTGCGCGGCCTCAAGGGCCGGTACGAGGCGCACCACAAGGTGCAGATCTCGGACGCCGCCCTGGTCGCCGCCGCCACCCTGTCCAACCGCTACATCACCTCGCGCTTCCTGCCCGACAAGGCGATCGACCTGGTCGACGAGGCGGCCTCCCGGCTGCGGATGGAGATCGACTCCTCCCCGGTCGAGATCGACGAACTCCAGCGCTCCGTCGACCGGTTGCGGATGGAGGAGCTGGCCCTGGAGAAGGAGTCCGACCCGGCCTCGGTCGACCGGCTGGCCCGGCTGCGGCGCGATCTCGCCGACAAGAACGAGCAGTTGAGCGTGCTCACGGCGCGCTGGGAGCAGGAGAAGAAGAGCCTCAACCGGGTCGGCGAGCTGAAGGAGCGACTGGACGACCTGCACGGTGTGCTCGAACGCGCCCAGCGCGACGGGGACTTCGAGCGGGCGTCCAAGCTGATGTACGCCGAGATCCCGGCCGCCGAGGCGGAGCTCGCCGAGGCCCAGGAGCGCGCCGCGACTGCGGACACCGAGGCCGGGTCCGCCTCCGCCTCGATGGTCAAGGAGGAGGTCGGCCCGGACGACGTGGCCGACGTGGTCGCCTCCTGGACGGGCATCCCGGCCGGCCGGCTGCTGGAGGGCGAGAGCGCGAAACTCCTGCGCATGGAGGAGGAGTTGGGCCGACGCCTGATCGGCCAGCAGGAGGCCGTGCAGGCCGTCTCGGACGCGGTGCGCCGCACCCGCTCCGGCATCGCCGACCCGGACCGCCCGACCGGCTCCTTCCTCTTCCTCGGCCCGACGGGCGTCGGCAAGACCGAACTCGCCAAGGCCCTGGCCGACTTCCTCTTCGACGACGAGCGGGCGATGGTCCGGATCGACATGAGCGAGTACGGCGAGAAGCACTCCGTCTCCCGCCTGGTCGGCGCCCCGCCCGGGTACGTCGGCTACGAGGAGGGCGGCCAGCTCACCGAGGCGGTCCGCCGCCGCCCGTACAGCGTGGTCCTGCTGGACGAGGTGGAGAAGGCGCATCCGGAAGTCTTCGACGTCCTGCTCCAGGTGCTGGACGACGGCCGGCTCACCGACGGCCAGGGCCGCACGGTGGACTTCCGCAACGCGATCCTGATCCTCACCTCCAACCTGGGCAGTCAGTTCCTGGTCGACCCGACCACCCCGGAGGCGGAGAAGCGCGAGCTGGTGCTGGCCGCCGTCCGGGCCGCGTTCAAGCCGGAGTTCCTGAACCGGCTGGACGACATCGTGGTCTTCGAGCCGCTGGGCACCGCCGAGCTGAGCCGGATCGTCGACCTGCAGGTGGCCCGCCTGGGCGAGCGGCTGAACGAGCGGCGGCTCACCCTGGACGTCTCCGAGGCGGCGCGCGACTGGCTGGCGCTCGCCGGCTACGACCCGGCGTACGGCGCCCGTCCGCTGCGCCGGCTGGTGCAGTCCGCGATCGGCGACCAGCTGGCCCGGGCGATCCTGTCCGGCGCGGTGCACGACGGGGACACCGTCCTGGTCGAGCGGGACGAGGAGGGCGACGGGCTCACCGTGCGCGGCCGGGGGCCGCTGGAGAAGTAGCCCGCCGCGGGCCGGGAGCGCGGCAGACACCCGCGTTCCCGGCCCGCACCGCGTCACTCGCCCACGGTCACGTCACTCGGCGGTGCCCCGCCGCAGCCGGTGCCGCGTGCGGTCCCGCCGGCTGCGCGCCAGCCGGTGCAGCTCGGCGCTCTGGGGCTCCGGCAGGTTCCAGGTCTGGGTCAGCAGGCGCAGTGTGGAGACCCTCGGGCAGGACACGCCCCGCTCCAGGTCCCGGATCGAGCGCACGCTCAGCCCCGTCGCGTCACCCAGCTGCTCCTGCGTCATCCCCCGTTCGAGCCGGATGCTCCGCAGCAGCGCCCCGAGCGTCGCGCCCTCCCCCGTCACCGTTCCGTCCACTCCCGTTCCCCCCTCGACTCGGCACAGCTCAACTTGCCCGCTTAGTACGGGCTTTGTGCGAAATGAGTTCCGTCGCACGCTAACCGCATCCGGCCCGTACGGCAGGCGAACCCGCGCGCCGGGCGCGTGACGTGGCTCACGCGCGCCCCTCCGGAACGCCCGCGTCGCTCCTCGGGCACCCTCCGTGACCACCGCCCGCCCGACCACCCGCCACGGTCGCCCGCCGGACCGTCCCCGACCCGCCCCCGGCACCCCGCTGACCACGCCCGGACAGCGCCCGGACGACGCCCTGGCGAAGATCGATGCACTCCCGGGTGCCCCTGTGAGCGAGGCCCCGGATGAGGCAGGATGGGAGGTGGAAAGGGCGGCCTCTCATTGCCGGCCACCACGTGCACTGAGGAATGAGGACCCCCATGAGCATCGACCCGTCGTCCATCCCCTCCTTCGGCGTACCCCAGGGCGGCCAGCCCGGCGGCCAGGGTGGCCGACCGGCCGGCCCGCCGCCGATCATCGTCCCGGACCAGGGCCTGGTCACCCAGCTGCTCGACCAGATGCAGCTCAAGCACGTCGTGGACGAGGAGGGCGACCTCACCGCCCCTTGGGAGGGCTTCCGCGTCTACTACATGTTCCGCGGCGAGCAGAAGGAGCTCTTCGCGGTGCGCGCCTTCTACGACCGCGCGTACCCGCTGGAGAAGAAGGGCGAGATCCTCGACCTGATCGACGAGTGGAACCGCGAGACCCTTTGGCCCAAGGTCTACACCCACACCCACGAGGACGGCGTGGTCCGCCTGATCGGCGAGGCCCAGATGATCGTCGGCGCCGGCGTCAACCTGGACTACTTCGTGACCACCACCGCCAACTGGACCCAGGCCGCGGTCGGCTTCGAGCAGTGGATGGTCGAGCGCCTGGGCCTGCAGGACGAGATCGAGGGCGAGGACGGCGAGAGCACCGAGGGCACCGACGAGGCCTGATCCGGCCCCGGAACCCCCCGGAGCCTCCCGGCACCGTCCGGCACCTCCCGGAACGGCCCGCCACCCCGCACCCGCGGGTGGCGGGCCGTTCTTGTCCCCGGCCACCGGCTGTCCCAGGATGGGCGCGACGACGACGCGTGAGGAGCCGCAATGGGTACGAGGCCGCTGTTGAACCGCCGACTGGCCGGGATGGGCACGACGATCTTCGCCGAGATGTCCGCCCTGGCCACGGCCACCGGATCGATCAACCTCGGCCAGGGCTTTCCGGACACCGACGGACCCGAGGAAGTCCGCGAGGCCGCCGTACGGGCGCTGCGCGAGGGCCGCGGCAACCAGTACCCGCCCGGCCCCGGCATCCCGGAGCTGCGCACCGCGATCGCCGAGCACCAGCAGCGCTTCCACGGCCTGAGCTACGACCCGGACGCCGAGGTCCTGGTCACCGCCGGCGCCACCGAGGCGATCGCCGCCACCCTGTTGGCCCTGCTGGAACCCGGGGACGAGGTCATCGCCCTGGAGCCCTTCTACGACTCCTACGCCGCCTGCATCGCGATGGCCGGCGCCACCCGCGTCCCGCTCACCCTCCGGGCCCCGGCCTTCCTTCCCGTCCTCGACGAGCTGCGTGCGCTGATCACCCCGCGCACCCGCCTCCTGCTGCTCAACACCCCGCACAACCCGACCGGCACCGTCCTCACCGCCGAGGAGCTGGCCGCCGTCGCCGCCCTCGCCGTCGAGCACGACCTGCTGGTGGTCACCGACGAGGTCTACGAGCACCTGGTCTTCGGCACCACCCACCACCCGATCGCCGCCCTGCCCGGCATGCGCGAGCGGACCGTCACCATCTCCTCGGCCGGCAAGACCTTCTCCTTCACCGGCTGGAAGGTCGGCTGGGTCACCGCGACCCCGGCCCTGGTCTCGGCCGTCCGCACCGCGAAGCAGTACCTCACCTACGTCAGCGCCGGCCCCTTCCAGTACGCCGTCGCCGAGGCGCTGCGGCTGCCCGACGCCTACTTCGACGGTTTCCGCGCGGACCTTCACCGCAAGCGCGACCTGCTGGTCGACGGCCTCACCGCAGCCGGATTCCGGGCCTTCACCCCCCAGGGCACCTACTTCGTCACCACCGACATCACCCCGCTCGGCGAGAAGGACGGCATCGAGTTCTGCCGCGCCCTGCCGGAGCGCTGCGGCGTCGTCGCCATCCCGAACGCGGTGTTCTACGACGACCCGGACGCCGGCCGTAGCCTGGTCCGCTTCACTTTCTGCAAAAGGGACGACGTCCTCCAGGATGCCGTGGACCGGTTGCAGCGCCTTTGAGGGGCCGCGCGCCCCCCTTCACGCCCTTCGAACGGCAGCATGAACCGCCCGACACGTGTTCTGACGGATCATCAACTCACCAGGCCCGCTTGCCGGTTTGCTGCTCCCGAGGCAGGACGGACGGCCCGTCCGGCACTCCCCGACTGCCCTCCGCACCCCGTGTGCGGAGGGCGGCGGCGCGTGATGCGCACAGAGGGCGCACGACCGGCGCGCACGGCGCGCGACCCGGTGGTAGGGGCGCGCGCTGTGCAGAGTCGCACACCGGGTCGATCAGACCCGGGAAGCAGGTGTGCTCGAAACGGTGAATGCTTGACAAAGATGGGTAAATCACCGGCGGACCCGGCGCATTCGTGCTTCTCTGCTGCTGAATCTCCAGCCGGAATCCTTCCTTCCACGGTCGGCCGCGCCCAGGGCCGCACAGCCACGAACAGCCTCGCCATCGCCTAGGCCTACTCGATGCTGCTCGGCGGGCGCGCACGGAGCTGAAACGCGGAGCCGAGCATGCTCACCACACTGCAGACCTCCTACACGGACACCCGCGCCGGTGACCTCGCCTGGTGCCTCGGCGGCGACCCCCTGCCCGCTCTCGCGGTCCGCGACCTGAGACTCGACGGAGGCGGCCGTCCGGACACGCCCGGCACCCTCCAGCTGCGGCTGCTGGGCGCCTCGCACCAGGTGGTGATCGACGCCGGCCCCGGCCGGTGCCTGGAGACCGTCGCCTGCCTGCCCGGTCGCCGCACCCCGCTGCCGGCCCGGGTGGCCAAACAGGTCGGCGGCTGGGAGTACGAGTTCGCCGCCCGGATCGAGGCGCTGCCGCCGCACGACTTCGCGGCCCGCGCCCAGGAACTGCTGGCCCTGGTCGAAGGGCACCCGCGGGGCCTCGCCGGAGTCTTCCCGGGCGACCCGAGCGCCTTCACCGCGCTGGTCACCCAGGGCGGGCAGGACCGGCTGCTCTGGCGGACCTGGCACGCCTACCCCCAGGAGGGGCAGCTGGTGTGCACCCGCTCCTCGCTCGTGGCGTCGGGGGCATGACCCCCGACGGCCCGGGCGAAACCACCGATCCGTCCATACGCTGCCAAGCATCGGCCGGAGAATCGCACGCAGGAACGGTTCGTCAACCCGACGTCGCACGCTGTCCGTCGGATGGGCGCAGCCATCCCTCCCGCACGTCCCCTAGCGTTTGTTCGTGATCAACCATCCGGCCGGTCCGCCCGCACGCCCGCGAGTGGACCTCGACGACGGCACCCCACCCAGGCCCGGGCACGGCCTCACCCCACTGCCCGCCCGCCGTCGCTCCCGGCTGCGCTCCCGCCCCCGGCTCGCCCGCCTGACCGTCCTGCTGGCCGCGTTCGTCTGCGCGGCCTGCGGACTGGTCTACGAGCTCGAACTCGTCGCGCTCGGCGATTACCTGCTCGGGGACGCCGTCACCCAGACCTCCGTCGTGCTCTCCGTCATGGTGTTCGCGATGGGCCTCGGCTCACTGCTCGCCAAGCGCCTCACCCGCCGACCCGCCACCGCCTTCGCCCTGGTCGAATGCGCACTCGCGCTCACCGGTGGACTCTCCGTCCTCGCCCTCTACTCCTGCTGGGCCTGGCTCGGCCGCTGCCAGCCCGCGATGGTCGGCCTCACCTGCCTGATCGGCATCCTCATCGGCGCCGAGATCCCCCTGCTGATGACCCTCATCCAGCGGATCCGGCGCGAGGACGCCGGACGCGCCGCGGCCGACCTCTTCGCCGCCGACTACGTGGGCGCACTGATCGGCGGCCTCGCCTTCCCGTTCCTGCTCCTGCCCGCGCTCGGCCCCGGCGACGGCGCGCTCCTCACCGGCGCCGTCAACGCCGTCGCCGGCGCCGCCGTGGTGCTCTGGCTCTTCCGGGAGGAGCCCGCCCCGCGGATACGACGGCTGCTCTGGGGCGGCTGCCTGCTCGTCCTCGCCGTGCTCGCCGCGGCCGCGGCCGGCTCCGACGCGGTCGAACGCGCCGCCCGGCACGCCCTCTACGGCGACCAGGTCCGCTACGCCACCCGCAGCCGGCACCAGGAGATCGTGCTCACCGGCCCCGCCGAGGGCCCGCTCCGGCTCTACCTGGACGGACGGCTCGCGGTCTGCGGGCCCGACGAGTACCGGGGCAGCGAGGGACTGGTCCACCCGGCCATGGCCGACGGCCCCGACGCCCGCGTCCTGCTCCTCGGCGGCGGCGACGGCCTCGCCCTGCGGGAGGTACTGCGGCACCGGGGCGTGCGTTCCGTCCGGCTGGTCGACGCCGACGCCGCCCTCCCGCGCCTCGCCCGCACCGACCCCGGCCTCGCCGCCCTCGGCGGCCACTCCCTCGACGACCCCCGGGTACGCACCACCGCCGCCGATCCGCTGGCCTGGCTGCGCGACGCGAACGCGGGCGGCAGCACGGGTGTCTCCGACGGTGGCGACGGGCCGTACGACGTGGTGCTCGCCGACCTCCCGGCACCGGCCGACGGCGGGCCGGTCACGTTCCACTCCCAGGAGTTCTACGGGCTCGCCGCCCGGCTGCTCTCCCCCGGCGGGCGGATCGCCGTCCGGGCCGGGAGCGACCCGGACGAGACGGGTGGGCCGGGTGGGCCGGGTGACCTGGACGGCCTCTGGCAGATCGAGTCCGGCCTGCGGACGGCGGGGCTGCAGACCACCCCGTACGCCGTCCCCGGCAGCGCCACCGGCTCCTGCCGCCCCGGCCCGCCGGACACCGCCCAGAACTTCCTCCTCGCCGCCGCCACCAGCCCGCCGCTCACCCTCGCCCCCGACGCTCCGGCCCCCCGCGCCCTCACCCCCGACACCCTCCGCGCCTCCGCCGCCCGCCTGACCGCCCTTCGCCCCACCCGGCCCCCGGCCGCCCTCACCCTCCTCGGGCCGCGCTGAGCGCCGGAGGAACGCGGAAGCTGGTGGAGGCCGTCACCGGGTGCGAGTGGGGGACCGCCCGGGGGACCCGGGTGGGGTGGGCCCCCGGAAAGAGGAGACGGGGTCCGAAGAGAGGCCCTTGAGCAGCCGGGCTCAGCTCACGGCGGTGGCGGGGTGGCCGGGGCGGGAAAGTCGGGTGGTGGTGGGTAGGGACCGGGCGGGATCGGATCGGTAGGCTCCGTGCCATGGAGCATGAGGTTGTCGTCCCGATGTCCGCCGAGCTGGTGCGGCAGGCCTTGCAGGATCCGGCGCTGCTGGCGCGGAGTGTGCCGGGGCTGAGCACCGAGCCGGCCGCGGTCGGGGCCGGGCCCGCCGAGGAGATCGGCGGCCGACTGAAGCTGCGGATCGGCGGCTCCACGATCACGTACAAGGGCGTGCTGTCGCTGATCGAGGGCCGGGAGGGCGTGCTGACCGTGCTGGCCGAGGGCGAGGAGGCCCGGGGCAGCGGCGAGGCGACCGCCACCGTCCGGGTCAGCGTCGCGGACGGCACCGAGGACGGCACCGCCGTCATCCGCTTCACCGGCGACCTGAGTGCGACCGGCCGGCTGACCG
Source organism: Streptomyces sp. 1114.5 (assembly GCF_003635085.1). NCBI lineage: Bacteria > Bacillati > Actinomycetota > Actinomycetes > Kitasatosporales > Streptomycetaceae > Streptomyces > Streptomyces sp. 1114.5. The sequence continues at coordinate 1,370,005 of NZ_RBXE01000001.1, read as the reverse complement.
AGTTCGACGGAGAGACCCTCGCCGCCACCGGCCGCCGTCTGCTGGACCGGTTCGCCGCCGCCCTGGCCGCCCCCGAGGGCGAGCCGGAGCAGGACGAGGACACCGAGACCGAGACCGACACCGAGACCGAGTCGGACGCCGCCGCGGAGAGCGGCACGGACGCCGGGGTGATCTTCATCGAGGACCGCCAGGACCAGCCCGGCGACGACCTGGACGACGACCTCTCCGACCTGATCGCCTTCTCCGACGCCGACGCCGAACGCTTCGGCCTGCCCACCGGCTCCGCCGCCGACGACGAGGACGAGGACGGGGACGTAGACGGGGACGCGGCCGAGAACGACGCAGCCGCGAAGGCCGACGACCCGGAGGGCGTCGCCGAGGAGCTCCCCACCGAGTCCTTCTTCACCTACGAGGAGGAGCCGGTGCTCACCGGCCCGGTGCGCCGCAGCATCGTCGGCCGGTCCGCCGAGGAGGTGGACCACGCCCCGCCGCGCGGCCCGTACGCCCCGGCGCTGCCGGCCCGAAGCGCGCGGGCCCGGGCGGCGTCCCGCTGGGGCGGCGAGGCGGGCGGGATCGTGGTGCCGGGCACCGGCGGCCGCAGCGCGGTGCCGTGGGTGATCGGTGGCTCGGTGGCCCTGCTGGGCGGGGCCGTCGTCCTGGTCAGGGCCCTGCGCCGCCGTTAGGGTCCGGGCGCCGTGAGCGGGCGCAGGCCCTAGACTGAACGCTCATGAGCAACGACCGCGACGCCCTGCTGGCACAGATCAAGGACAAGGCCGTCGTGCACGGCAAGGTCACCCTCTCCTCCGGCAAGGAGGCCGACTACTACGTCGACCTGCGCCGGATCACCCTGGACGGCGAGGCCGCCCCGCTGGTGGGCCGGGTGATGCTGGACGCCACCTCGCACCTGGAGTACGACGCCGTCGGCGGTCTGACCCTGGGCGCCGACCCGGTGGCCGCCTCGATGCTGCACGCCGCCGCCGCGCGTGGACAGAAGCTGGACGCCTTCGTGGTCCGCAAGGCCGGCAAGGCGCACGGCCTGCAGCGCCGGATCGAGGGTCCGGAGGTGAAGGGCCGCCGGGTGCTGGCCGTCGAGGACACCTCCACCACCGGCGGTTCGGTGCTGACCGCCGTCGAGGCGCTGCGCGAGGCGGGCGCCGACGTGGTCGGCGTCGCGGTGATCGTGGAGCGCGGCGGCGCGGCCGCCGTGCAGGAGCAGGGCCTGGAATACGTGACCGCGTACACCCTGGACGACCTGGGCCTCTGACCGCACGGACGACGGCGCCGAGAGAACGAACGCCGAGAACGAACGCCGAAGGGCCGGGTCCGTTTCACGTGAAACACGTGGCACGGACCCGGCCCTTCGGCGTCGGCAGGGCTCAGCCCCGCCGGTGCCGGCCGCTTCCGGTCTGCGCCGGCGCCTCCTCGACGCTCCCGGCGCCGCCCGCCTTCTTCTTCTTGCGCTCGCGCATGACCTCGATCAGGATCGGCGAGATCGACAGCAGCACGATCAGCAGCGCCGCCGGGATCAGGTACTTGTCGATCACCGGGGCGAGCGCCTCGCCGAAGAAGTAGCCGATCAGCAGCATGGACTCGGTCCAGAGCACGCCGCCGACGACGTTCCACACGAAGAAGGTCCGGGCGGGCATCTCCAGGGTGCCGGCCACCGGGTTCAGGAAGGTGCGGACGACCGGCATGAAGCGGGCCAGCACCACGGCCTTGCCGGAGCCGAACTTGTTGAAGTACTCCTCCGCCTTCACCACGAAGTCGCGACGGAAGATCTTCGAGTCGGGCTTGTCGAACATCTTCGGTCCGACCTTGGCACCGATCAGGTGCCCCAACTGGGCACCGGCGATCGCCGCGACCGGGCAGCCGACGAGCAGGACCGCGATCGGCAGCCTGGCACCGTCGCCGAGCACCGACGAGGCGGCGTTCGAGGCGGCGACGCCCGCGATGATCAGCAGCGAGTCGCCCGGGAAGAAGAAGCCGACCAGCAGGCCGGTCTCCGCGAAGATGATCGCGATCAGCCCGATGGCGCCGAGGGACGAGATCAGGGATTTGGCGTCGAGCAGGTTGACGGCCAGCTGGTTGTAGTCCACGGGCGCAGGATAGCGGGCGTACCTTGCGGACGGGCGTGCGTGCCTGGCCGGCGGACGTGCTCGCCTCGCGGGCGTGCCGGTGCGGGCGGGCGGGCGCACCGGGTCGACGGGCCCTGGCCGGAACCCGTCGGCGGCGGCCGACGGGCCGCAGCGTACGGCGTTCCGACAGGCGGGCTCCTGCTGACCCGCGGGCACGAGTCTGGGAAGATGACACCGGCGTCCGGTCCGCGGCGGCCCACCACCCTCATGGCCGTCCGCGCAGGTCGCCTCGAACCTTGGTGCCGGAGAGCCACACCGCAACGCCGCGCGTCGGCGGGCCGGCCCGGAGTCGTCACGAAGGCGTACACAGCGTCGGACAGCACCGTCCGTACGCCGCAACCCGACAGGAGCGGATCGCATGCCCATCGCAACTCCCGAGGTCTACAACGAGATGCTGGACCGGGCCAAGGCGGGCAAGTTCGCCTACCCGGCCATCAACGTCACCTCGTCGCAGACCCTGCACGCCGCGCTGCGTGGTTTCGCCGAGGCCGAGAGCGACGGCATCATCCAGATCTCGACCGGTGGCGCGGAGTTCCTGGGCGGCCAGCACAACAAGGACATGGTGACCGGCGCGGTCGCGCTCGCCGAGTTCGCCCACATCGTCGCCGCCAAGTACGACGTGACCGTCGCGCTGCACACCGACCACTGCCCGAAGGACAAGCTGGACGGCTACGTCCGCCCGCTGCTGGCGGTCTCCGCCGAGCGCGTGGCCAAGGGCCAGAACCCGCTCTTCCAGTCGCACATGTGGGACGGCTCCGCCGAGACCCTGTCGGACAACCTGGCCATCGCCCAGGAGCTGCTGGCCCAGGCCGCCGCCGCCCGGATCATCCTTGAGGTCGAGATCACCCCGACCGGCGGCGAGGAGGACGGCGTCACCCACGAGATCAACGACGAGCTGTACACCACCGTCAACGACGCCGTGCGCACCGCCGAGGCGCTGGGCCTGGGCGAGAAGGGCCGCTACCTGCTGGCCGCCTCGTTCGGCAACGTGCACGGCGTGTACAAGCCGGGCAACGTCGTGCTGAAGCCGGAGCTGCTGCGCGAGCTGCAGGACGCGATCGGCAAGCAGTACGGCAAGACCGACCCGTTCGACTTCGTCTTCCACGGCGGCTCGGGCTCGACCGCCGAGGAGATCGCCACCGCGCTGGAGAACGGCGTCGTGAAGATGAACCTGGACACCGACACCCAGTACGCCTTCACCCGCCCGGTCGCCGGCCACATGTTCGCCAACTACGACGGCGTGCTGAAGGTCGACGGCGAGGTCGGCAAGAAGAACACCTACGACCCGCGCACCTGGGGCAAGCTCGCCGAGGCCGGCATGGCCGCCCGCGTGGTCGAGGCCGCCGAGCAGCTGCGTTCCGCGGGCAAGCGCCTGAAGTGAAGCCGGTGAGGCCGGTGACCGCCTGACCCGAGCGCGGTCGGCACGGAACACGGGTGCCCCCGGCGGACTTCCGCCGGGGGCACCCGTGCTTCGGGGTTGCTACTGCTTGAGCTCCGCGTACGCCTCCGCGCTGCTGTCCTTCAGGAACTGCCAGCAGCGCTCCTCCTCCGCGGTCTCCTTGATCGCGCCGGCCGCCCGGGCGAGCGCCGCCAGGCAGCGCAGGAAGCCGCGGTTGCCGCGGTGCTCCCACGGCACCGGGCCGTGGCCCTTCCACCCGTTGCGGCGCAGCGCGTCCAGGCCGCGGTGGTAGCCGGTGCGGGCGTAGGCGTACGACTCGACGTAGCGGCCGGCCGCGTAGGCGTCGTCGGCGAGCATGGCCCAGGCCAGGCAGAAGGTCGGGAACTCGGCCGCCACCTGGGTCGGTGAGGCCGACTCCTCCGCCAGCATCCGGTAGGGCCGCTCCTCCTCGGGCAGGAGCGTCGGGTCGGGACCGTCGAGAAGGTTCCTGTGAATCGCCATGCCTTGCAGTCTGCCACCCGAGACGCAGGGGTCAACCGTCGCACCGGCCCACCGGGCGCGTGGACATTCACCCGTTCGCCATGCCAGGGTGACGATCGTGCCAGCAGTCCGACCCGCCGGTAGGCGAGCCGCCCCGCACCGCAACGGGGGCCGCAGACGCCGCAAGCCGCGTCGGAGAGTCGGAGTTGGCATGCTCACGGCACTTGTGGTGGCCGTCCTGGTGCTGGGCGTCACGGCGGTCGTGCTCAACCGCCCCGAGGACGCCCCGGCCGCCGCCCCGACCACCCAAGCGCGGGTCCTCCCGCCCGCCGAGGGCAGCCCGACCACGGCACCTCCGCCGGCCCCGGTCGCCCCTCCACCGCCCACGCCGCCCCCGGCCCCGGCCGGCCCGGATCCCGGCCCCGGCAAGGGCGCGGGCACCTTCACCATCGCCCCGGCCAGCGCCAAGGCCGTCGGCCGCGGCACCGTGCGCCGCTACCGGGTCGAGGTCGAGGACGGCATCGGCATCGACGCCCCCACCGCCGCCGCGCAGATCCACGGCATCCTCGGCGACCCGCGCGGCTGGACCAACGACCGCAAGAACGGCTTCCAGCTGGTCGCGACCGGCTCGTACGACTTCACCGTGAAGATCGCCTCGCCCGCCACCGTGGACCGGATCTGCGGCGCCTCCGGCCTGGACACCCACGGCGAGGTCAACTGCAACGTCGGCAACCAGGTGCTCGTCAACTCCAAGCGCTGGAACACCGGTTCACCACAGTTCAGCGGCCCGATCGAGGAGTACCGGGCGCTGATCGTCAACCACGAGGTCGGCCACCGGATCGGCCACGGGCACGAGACCTGCCCGGGCGAGGGCAAGCCCGCGCCCGCGATGATGCAGCAGATCTACGGCCTCAAGGGCTGCACGCCCAACGCCTGGCCGTACACGGCGGAGGGCACCTACCTCAGCGGGCCCTCCGTCCCGTAGCCCTCCTAGCAGGCCCTAGCGGAGCACCGGCAGGTACGCCCGCAGGTCGCTGCGCTCCCCCGAGGCGGAGACCGCGGCCGTCTCCACCGCCGCCGCCCACTCGGCCCGGCCGGTGGCCAGCCGGATCCAGGTCAGCGCATCGGTCTCCACCACGTTGGGCGGGGTGCCCCGGGTGTGCTTCGGGCCCGGCACCGCCTGGACGACCGCGTACGGCGGGATCCGCAGCTCGACCGCGCCGCCGGGCACCTGCCCCGCGAGGGCGTCGGCCAGCATCCGGGAGACCGCGGCGAGGGCCTGGCGGTCGTGCGGGAAGGCGTCCAGGCCCAGCGCCTCGGCCAGGTCCTCGGCGTGCACCACGGTCTCGACCAGCCGGGTCACCAGGTAGTCGGCCAGGAGCATCGGATGGCCGCTCAGGAAGGTCACCCGCCGCTCCGGCTCCACCGAGGCCAGCTTGTCGAGCACGATCTGCACGGCGTCGAGCGACCGGTCGAACTCGGCGGCCACCTCCTCGGCCGGGCCGGCGAACCCGCTCGCCACGTGCTCCGTGGTCGCGGTGTCGACGAACTCGGCCATCGTCCCGGCCAGCGCCGCGTACTCGGCCAGCGGAAGCACGGGCCCGGCCACCTCCGGTGCGTCCAGCACGGCGAGCAACTGGCTCAGCGCCAGGCTCAGGTGGGTCACCAGCTCCCGCACCCGCCAGGAGCCGAGCCGGGTCGGCCGGTCCAGATCGGAATCCGTGAGCCGGTGCACGACATCGCGCACCGCCTCGCTCTGCGCCGTCAACGCGGCGCTCACCTTGTGCGGCTGATACGTACGGGACTTGGCAGGCATGGGCGTCAACATACGCCCAGGGGCGGGCAGTTCACCAGAGAACCGCCCGCCCCACTGTCAGTCGCGCGCTCGCCTCCGAGAATGCTCGGCGCGGGGAGCCGCCCGTCAGTCGCCCGTCAGGCCAGCAGGGCCTCGATGACGCCGGTGTGGGCGTCCTTCAGCTCGGCCAGCGAGACGCTGAACTGGCCCTGGACGTCCAGGGATTCGCCGTCCACGACACCGATCCGGGTGGCCGGCAGGCCGCGCGCGGTGCACATGTCGTTGAACCGGAGCTCCTCGCTGCGCGGCACCGCCACGACGGCGCGGCCGGCCGACTCCGAGAACAGCAGGACGAACGGGTCCATGCCCTCGGGCACGATGATCCGCGCGCCGTGACCGCCCTTGAGGCAGCTCTCCACGAGCGCCTGGCCGAGGCCACCGTCGGAGAGGTCGTGCGCGGCGTCGATCATGCCGTCGCGCGAGGCGGCGATCAGGATCTCGCCGAGCAGCCGCTCGCGCTCCAGGTCGACCTTGGGCGGCAGACCGCCGAGGTGGTCGTGGACCGCCTGCGACCAGGCCGAGCCGCCGAGCTCGTCCGCCGTGTCGCCGAGCAGGTAGAGCAGCTGCCCCTCCTCGGCGAAGGCGACCGGGGTGCGCCGGGTGACGTCGTCGATGACGCCGAGCACCGCGACCACCGGGGTCGGGTGGATGGCGACCTCGCCGGTCTGGTTGTAGAGCGAGACGTTGCCGCCGGTGACCGGGGTGCCGAGCACCAGGCAGGCGTCGGCCAGGCCGCGGGTGGCCTCGGCGAACTGCCACATCACGTCCGGGTCCTCGGGGGAGCCGAAGTTGAGGCAGTCGGAGACGGCGAGCGGCTTGGCGCCGCCGGCCGCGACGTTGCGGTACGCCTCGGCCAGGGCCAGCTGGGCGCCGGTGTACGGGTCCAGCTTGGCGAAGCGGCCGTTGCCGTCGGTGGCGACCGAGACGCCGAGGTTGGTCTCGTCGTCGATCCGGATCATGCCCGAGTCCTCGCCGGAGGCGAGCACGGTGTTGCCCAGCACGTAGCGGTCGTACTGGTCGGTGATCCAGGACTTGGAGGCCTGGTTCGGGTGGCTCGCGACCTTCAGCAGGTCGGCCTTGAGGCCCTCGCCGGTGGTCGGGCGGGCCAGCCGCTCGGCGGTGGGGGCGTCGGCCTGCAGCGCGTCCTGCCAGCTCGGGCGGGCGTACGGGCGCTGGTAGGTCGGGCCCTCGTGGGCGACGGTGCGCGGCGGGACGTCCACCACGAGCTCGCCGTGCCAGAAGATCTCCAGGCGCTCGCCGTCGGTCACCTCACCGATGACGTTGGCGATGACGTCCCACTTCTCGCAGATCTCCAGGAAGCGGTCGACCTTGTCGGGCTCCACGATGGCGCACATGCGCTCCTGCGACTCGCTCATGAGGATCTCCTCCGGCGAGAGCGTGTGGTCGCGCAGGTGCACGGTGTCGAGCTCGATCCGCATGCCGCCGGAGCCGGCCGAGGCCAGCTCGCTGGTGGCGCAGGACAGGCCGGCGCCGCCGAGGTCCTGGATGCCCTTGACGAGCTTCTCGCGGAAGATCTCCAGGGTGCACTCGATCAGGAGCTTCTCCTGGAACGGGTCGCCGACCTGGACCGCCGGGCGCTTGGCCGGCTTGGTGTCGTCGAAGGTCTCGGAGGCGAGCACCGAGACGCCGCCGATGCCGTCGCCGCCGGTGCGGGCGCCGTACAGGATGACCTTGTTGCCGGCGCCGGAGGCCTGCGCGAGGTGGATGTCCTCGTGCTTCATGACGCCCACGCACAGCGCGTTGACCAGCGGGTTGCCCTGGTAGCAGGAGTCGAAGACGACCTCGCCGCCGATGTTCGGCAGGCCCAGGCAGTTGCCGTAGCCGCCGATGCCCGCGACGATCCCGGGCAGCACGCGCCGGGTGTCCGGGTGGTCGGCCGCACCGAAGCGCAGCGGGTCCATCACGGCGACCGGGCGGGCGCCCATCGCCAGGATGTCGCGCACGATGCCGCCGATGCCGGTGGCCGCGCCCTGGTAGGGCTCGATGTACGACGGGTGGTTGTGCGACTCGACCTTGAAGGTGACGGCGTAGCCCTGGCCGACGTCGACCACACCGGCGTTCTCGCCGATGCCGACGAGCATCGCGTCCGAGTCGGGCTTCTTCTCGCCGAACTGCTTCAGGTGGACCTTGCTGCTCTTGTACGAACAGTGCTCCGACCACATGACCGAGTACATCGCGAGTTCGGCGCCGGTGGGGCGGCGGCCGAGGATCTCGCGGATGCGCGCGTACTCGTCCTCCTTGAGGCCGAGTTCGGCCCAGGGCTGGGCGGCGTCCGGGGTCTGCTCGGCGTTCTTGACGGTGTCGAGGCTCATCAGGCGTTCACCAGCTGCTTCAGGACGGAAGTGAAGAAGCCCAGGCCCTCGGTGGTCGGGCCGGTGAGCGACTCCACGGCGTGCTCCGGGTGCGGCATCAGGCCGACGACATTGCCGGCGGCGTTGGTGATGCCGGCGATGTCGCGGTACGAACCGTTCGGGTTGACGTCGAGGTAACGGGCGACCACCCGGCCCTCCGCCTCCAGCTCGTCCAGGACGTGCTCGTCCGCGACGAAGCGGCCCTCGCCGTTCTTCAGCGGCACGACGATTTCCTGGCCCGCCGAGTAATCGCGGGTCCAGGCGGTGCCGGCGTTCTCGATCCGCAGCTTCTGGTCGCGGCAGATGAAGTGCAGCGAGTCGTTGCGGGTGAGCGCACCGGGCAGCAGGTGGGATTCGCAGAGCACCTGGAAGCCGTTGCAGATACCGAGGACGGGCATTCCGAGCTTCGCCTGCTCGATGACGGTCTCCATCACCGGCGAGAAGCGCGAGATCGCACCGCAGCGCAGATAGTCGCCGTAACTGAATCCGCCCGGCAGGACGACGGCGTCGACCTGGTGGAGATCCTTGTCACGGTGCCAGAGGGCGACCGGCTCGGCGCCGGCGAGACGGACCGCCCGCTGGGCGTCGCGGTCGTCGAGGGAGCCGGGGAAAGTGACGACGCCGACGCGGGTGGTCACTTGCCCTCCTCCTCGACCCGGACGGTGAAGTCCTCGATCACGGTGTTGGCGAGAAAGGTCTCGGCGGCTTCGCGGATACGGGCGAGCGCCGCGTCGTCGACCGGGCCCTCCACATCCAGCTCGAAACGCTTGCCCTGGCGGACGTCGGCGATCCCGGTGAATCCGAGACGGGGCAGTGCACGCTGCACCGCCTGTCCCTGGGGGTCGAGGATCTCCGGCTTGAGCATGACGTCGACTACGACGCGTGCCACTGGCACTCCCGGTGGTGTCTTCGGTGAGGCGGGGGAACTCCAGACTACCGGTGGTTTCGGGCTGCATTGCTGGCCGGGGATAGCGACGCGCGTAGACTCAGGACCCTTACGCCGCAAGGGATCCGGCCCCCTCGCCCCCGCCGCGGCCGTCCGGTTTCCACGGATTCGGCGTCCGGAACGGCTGCCCCCGAAGAACACCCGAATACGGCACTTGGGGACAGATCCGCCCGTCCCGCACACCGGTATCCGGCGGCCCCACGAAGAGACGTGAATATACGGAAAAGAATGCGGGACTCTTCGATTTCGACCCCCTTCGGGTGCAGAATAGGGCCACCTGTCGCGGCAAGTGCTGCGTATCAGGCGGGCCATCGGGCCTGCCCGTATGCGCTTGCGCGAGTTGGTGCACAGCAGGCCCCGGACGTACCCCGCGGACCGGCGGCCGAATTGCCCGAGAGGATTGACACCCATGGCTCAGCGTGTAGTTGTCACGCTCTCCGACGACCTGGACGGCGGCGCCGCCGCGGAAACCGTCCACTTCGGCGTCGACGGGAAGTCGTACGAGATCGACCTGTCCGTGGACAACGCGGAAAAGCTGCGGGAGGCCCTCGCCCCGTTCGTCGCGGCCGGCCGTCGCCAGAGCCGCACCGGAAAGTCCTTCCGCCGCACCGCCCTCACCCCGGACCCGGCCGCCGTCCGCGCCTGGGCCCTGTCCCGCGGCATGGAACTGCCGGCCCGCGGCCGCATCCCCAAGCACGTGTACGAGGCGTTCGCCGAGGCGAACTGACCCTCGACCCCCGGGAGCACCCGCTCCCCGGTCGCCCTGCCCGCCCGAACGAAAGGGTGGGGCGACCACCCCGAACGATGCTGTAGAGTATTCCTCGTCGCCGCAACGGAGAGATCCGAAGAGGCGGCCGGTGCCCCACCAGGCACCGTGCGGACGTGGCTCAGTTGGTAGAGCATCACCTTGCCAAGGTGAGGGTCGCGAGTTCGAATCTCGTCGTCCGCTCGCAGTGCGCGAGCACAGCACAACTCAATAGTTTGACCTGCGGACGTGGCTCAGTTGGTAGAGCATCACCTTGCCAAGGTGAGGGTCGCGAGTTCGAATCTCGTCGTCCGCTCCGAAACGAAGGGCTCCCTCGATCGAGGGGGCCCTTCGGCATTCCCGCCCGGGGCCTCCGAATTCGGCCGGAGCCCGGCAGCCATGACATTTGTCATCGCCGACCCGTGGATCCCCACCGCGAGGTCATGACGGCGCGCACTGCCCGCGCGGCCGGGGCGGCGAAAGGCTTGGGGCATGGAAACGAGCCGGCCCTCCCGCCCCAGCGACACCGTGATCGAGGTCACCGACCTGCACCGCCACTACGGCAGCGGTGCTACCGGCTACCACGCCGTGCGCGGCGTCGACCTGACCGTCGGCCGCGGTGAGCTGTTCGCCCTGCTCGGCACCAACGGGGCCGGCAAGACCTCCACCATGGAACTCATCGAGGGCCTGGCCGCCCCCGACGGCGGCACCGTCCGGGTGTTCGGCCACGACCCCCACCGGGAGCGCGACGCCGTCCGCCCGCGGATCGGCATCATGCTCCAGGAGGGCGGGTTCCCCGGTGAGCTCACCGCCGCCGAGACCGGCCGCGCCTGGGCCGGGCTGACCAGCGGCGCCCGCCCGGTCGAGGAGGCCCTGGAGCTGGTCGGCCTCACCCACCGCCGCAACGTACGGGTCAAGCAGCTCTCCGGCGGCGAACGGCGCCGGCTCGACCTCGCGGTGGCCCTGCTCGGCCGTCCCGAGGTGCTGTTCCTGGACGAGCCCAGCACCGGCCTCGACCCCGAGGCCCGCGCAGCCGTCTGGCGGCTGGTCCGCGAACTGCGCGCCCAGGGCACCACCGTCCTCCTCACCACGCACTACCTGGAGGAGGCCGAGGAACTGGCCGACCGGCTGGCCGTCATGCACGGCGGCCAGGTCGTCACCAGCGGCACCGTCGCCGAGGTGATCGCCGGACGGCCGTCCCGGATCAGCTTCGAGCTGCCCGCCTTCGCCGGGACCCCGCTCCCGCTGCTGCCCCGGGCCGAGGTCACCGCCGACGGCCGCAAGGTCACCGTGCAGACCACCGCGCTCCAGCAGACCCTCCACGAACTGCTCGACTGGGCCCACCGGCACGAGGTCGCGCTCGGCGCCCTGGACGCCCGCAGCGCCTCGCTGGAGGAGGCCTTCCTCGCCATCGCCTCCGAGGCCGCCCACCAGGCGCCGCCGGCGGAAACCCCGCCCTCGCCCACCACCCGCCCCGCCCGCCGCCGCCTGATCGGATCCGCCCGATGACCACCGCCGCCCCCGGCACCGCCGCCCCCGCCGCCGGCCCGCAGAGCAGCACCGGCCGCCGGCTGCTCGCCCTCGGCCGCGCCGAGACCACCCTGCTGCTGCGCAACCGCACGGCGCTGTTCACCGCCCTGCTGCTGCCGCTGTTCCTGGTCGCCAGCCTGCACGGCACGCTCGCCAAGCAGGCCGAGGACAACCCCGGGCTGGACGTCGACTCGCTGCTGGTCTACGGCTCGGTCGGGATGATGCTGGCCTTCGTCGTCTACTACAACCTGACCGCCGCCTACGTCGCCCGGCGCGGCGAGCTGGTCCTCAAGCGGCTGCGCACCGGCGAGGCCCGGGACATCGAGATCCTGCTGGGCACGGCCGTCCCCTCGCTCACGCTCGGCCTGCTGATGGCGGCCCTGATCGGGATCGGCGGCAGCGTCGGACTTCACCTGTCCGTGCCGGTCAACCCGGTGCTGATGCTCCTCGGCCTGGTGCTGATCCTGGCCACCATGATCGCCCTGGCCGCGCTGTCCAGCGCCTTCACCAAGACCGTGGAGAGCGCCGGCATCACCACCCTGCCGGTCATGCTGGTCCTCCAGCTCGGCTCCGGCCTGTTCATCCCGCTGGAGGTCATGCCCGACCGGCTGGCCGACGTCTGCCGCCTGCTGCCGACCACCCCGGCCTTCCAGCTGATCCGCATCGGCTGGTTCGGCACCGACGGCTCGGCCGCCGCGACCGGCTTCGCCGGCAGCTGGGGCACCGCCGCCCCGCACGTCGTCACCGCTGCGATCTGGCTGGGCCTGGCGGTGTGGGGCGCGGTGCGCTACTTCCGCTGGGAGCCCCGTCGTTGAGCAGCTGTCCGTAATCCGAAGGAACGCCCCCCGTTCGACCTCTGATATGAAGGCAGCAGCGGATCATGGTCGAAAGCATGATCGTGGTCGAACTGGGGGCGGAACAGATGGAAATGCGGTCACCGCTGCGGAGCTGGAAGCGCCTCAGCAAACCCCGGCGCACCGAGTTCTACCTGCGCTGGTCGCTCTACCTGATGGCACTGTTCCAGCTGCCGGGCGTCCTGGTCGCGGCCGGGAGCGCCGCCAAGGACGCCGACGAGCACACCATCTCCGCGATCCGGGTCTCCCTGCTCGTCGGACTCGCCTCGACCCTGGTGCTGCTGCGGGCCTACCGCACCGCCCTCGACCGGTACCTGAAGCGGCCCGTCGGCCGCACCCGGTGGATCGCGACCGCCGCCGGCCTCACGGTGGCGGGCTCCTGGGCGGTCCTGCTGCTCGGGCCGTCCGCCGGCGGGGCGGAGAACCCGGCCGGACCGCCCTTCACCCTGGTGGTCGTCGGTTACCTGCTGGTCTTCTCCTTCGGCCCGGCCTGCGTGGGCCTGACCCCCGGCCGAGCCGCCCTCACCGGGCTGGGCATGCTGCTGGCGGTCGGCGCCGCCGCCCTGGCAGCCGGGCTCGACCTCGCCATGGCCTGCGGCTTCCTGATCGCCGTGGCGGTCAGCATGGCCTTCGTCGGGGGGAGCTGCCGCAGCTTCGCCTGGCTGGTCTCGGTGATCTGGGAGCTCGACGGCGCCCGCGAGGCGCAGTCCCGGCTGGCCGTCGCCGAGGAACGGCTGCGCTTCTCCCGCGACCTGCACGACGTGATGGGCCGCAACCTCACCACCATCGCGCTGAAGAGCGAACTCGCCGTACAGCTCGCCCGCCGCGGGCGCCCGGAGGCCGCCGAGCAGATGGCCGAGGTGCAGCGGATCGCCCAGGAGTCGCAGCGCGAGGTCCGGGACGTCATCCGCGGCTACCGCACCGCCGACCTGCACGCCGAGGCGATCGGTGCCCGGGCGGTGCTGCGCTCCGCCGACGTCGTCTGCGAGATCGACCTCGGCGAGCGCGTCGACGAACTGCCGCCGCCGGTGCAGTCGGTGTTCGGCTGGGTGATCCGCGAGGCCACCACCAACGTGCTGCGGCACAGCGAGGCCGGCCGCTGCCTGATCCGGCTGCGGCAGGAGGGCGGACGGGCGGTGCTGGAGCTGGAGAATGACGGGGTGCCCGCCGTACCGCTCCCCTCCCAGGGCAGCGGCACCGGGCTGCGCGGCCTGCGCGAACGGCTCGCCGCCCACGACGGGGAGCTGACCGTCCCGGCCGCCGAGGCGGGCACCTTCCGGATGCTCGCCACCGTCCCGCTGCACCCCGGAGAGGCCCCGCGATGACCGAGACCGCGCCCGTCCGCGTCCTGCTCGCCGACGACGAGCACCTGATCCGGGGCGCGCTGGCCGCGCTGCTCTCGCTGGAGGACGACATCGAGGTGGTCGCCCAGGCCGGTTCCGGGCCGGAGGCGCTGGCGATGGCGCAGTCGCACCGGCCGGACGTCGCGGTGCTGGACCTGCAGATGCCCGGAAAGGACGGCATCGAGGTGGCCGCCGGGCTGCGGCTGCTGCTGCCGGACTGCCGCTGCATGATCGTCACCGGCCACGGCCGCCCCGGCTACCTGAAGCGGGCGCTGGAGGTCGGGGTGCGCGGCTTCCTGCCCAAGACCGTCTCGGCGGCGGACCTGGCCGGCATCATCCGCACCGTACGGTCCGGCGGCCGGTACGTGGACCCGGAGCTGGCGGCGGACGCGATCAGCGCCGGGGAGACCCCGCTGACCCCGCGCGAGACGGACGTCCTGGAGCTGGCCGCCGACGGCACCTCGATCGCCGAGATCGCCGAGCGGGCCTCGCTCTCCCAGGGCACCGTCCGCAACTACCTGTCCTCGGCGGCCACCAAGCTGGGCGCGGAGAACCGGCACGCGGCGGTGCGGATCGCCCGCGAGCACGGCTGGATCTGAGCCCTGCCCGCGGGCGACGCGGGATCACTGCCAGGTGGTGCCGGTCAGCAGCTCGTAGACCTCGATGTACTTGGCCCGGGTCTGCTCGACCAGCTCGGCGGGCAGCTCCGGCGGCGGCTGCTCGCTGTAGCGGTCCCAGCCGGAGGCCGGGGAGACCAGCCAGTCGCGGATCAGCTGCTTGTCGAAGGACGGCTGCGAGCGGCCCGGCTGCCACTGGTCGGCCGGCCAGTAGCGGGAGGAGTCCGGGGTGAGCACCTCGTCGCCGATCACCAGCTCGCCGTCCAGCAGGCCGAACTCGAACTTGGTGTCGGCCAGGATGATGCCGCGCTCGCGGGCGATGTCCCGGGCGCGGGCGTACACGTCCAGCGTGGTGCGGCGCAGCCGGGCGGCCGGCTCGGCGCCGATCCGGCGGGCGGTCTCCTCGTACGAGACGTTCTCGTCGTGCTCGCCGACCTCGGCCTTGAGGGCCGGGGTGTAGATCGGGGCGGGCAGCTCGGAGCTGTTCTCCAGGCCCTCGGGCAGGGCGATGCCGCAGACCGTGCGGCTCTCCTGGTACTCGGCCAGGCCGGAGCCGGCCAGGTAGCCGCGGGCGACCGCCTCGACCGGGATCATGTCCAGGCTCTTGCAGATCAGCGTGCGGCCCTTCCAGTCGGCGGGGGCGCCGGCCGGGACCTCGGTGGAGATCACGTGGTTGGGGACGATGTCGGCGATCCGCTCGAACCACCACAGCGACAGCTGGGTGAGGACCCGGCCCTTGTCGGGGATCTCGTTCGGCAGCACCCAGTCGTGGGCGGACATCCGGTCGCTGGCCACCATGACCAGCTCGCCCGACTCGTTGCGGTAGAGGTCGCGCACCTTGCCGGTGTGCAGGTGGACCAGGCCGGGTACCTGGACCGGCTCGGGCTTGGTGACAAATCCGCTCAAGGTGTTCAGTCCTCAGGGGTCGTTCGCGGGCGTGGGGCACGGCGAAAGGGGAGGTCACTGCCCCCGCAGTCTTTCACGACCCGCGAACCCTAGTTCTTGCAGAGCCGGTCGAGGAGGTTGGCGGTGGCCCGCTGGATCCGTTCGTCGGTCAGGCCGGGGCGGCCCAGTGCGGGCGACCAGGCGAAGGTGCCGGCCGCGAAGACGTACGCGCCGCTGGGCGCCCGGTACAGCGAGGTCTCCTGGTAGCGGGTGCGCCCGGCCAGGTCCCGGTACGGCGAGTGCGCCAGCAGCACCCGCTCGGTGTGCTCGGGCAGCGCGACCTTGGGGTAGTAGCGGTCGGCCTCGCCGGCGACCAGGCCGGGCAGCTCGTCGCCCTCCTGCAGGCCGGTGCCGTCCCAGAGCCAGTGCGCGGTGTGCCGCGCGACCAGCGGGACGGGCGCGGCGACCCGGCCCGAGTACTGCACGCCGAGCAGGTGCTGCTCGGGCTCGCCGGCGTCCCGCCACAGCGCGCTGGCCGCGCCGGCCGCGCCCGCGGCCGGGCTGCCGGGGCCCACCTTCTGCCGCTTGCGGCAGTTGAGCAGCCGGTTGGGCTCGCCGGAGGCGGCGGCGGTCAGCTCGACCCGCCAGTACATGGTGTTGGCGGAGAGGAACACCAGCGAGGTGCCGCCGTCCCTGGCCCGCTCGGCGGCCCGGCGCATCGGCTCGGACCAGTACTCGTCGTGGCCGGGGAAGACCAGAGCCCGGTGCCGGGACGGATCGACCAGGCCGGCGTGCAGGTCGGTGGCGGTGGCGTAGGAGAGGTCGTAGCCGTAGCGCTCGGCCCAGCGGATGAAGTCGTACGCGTGGCCGACGTGCAGCGGCAGCCCGGCGGTGGCGTGCGGGCGGTCGAAGGAGACGGTGACGGCCGCCTCCGGTTCGCCGACCAGGCCGCCCCGGCCGTCCCAGGCGTGGTAGAGGCTGGCGCCGGTGCGGCCGTCCTCGGGGAACAGGTTGTACGCCTGCCAGGTCACGTCCGGGAGCACCAGGAGCAGCTCGGCGGTGTGCCCCTGGTCGTCGAAGTCCCGGACGGTGAACGGGATGTGGCTGCGGTGCAGCATGTCCACGGTGGTCAGCACGGCGACGTACGCGCCGGGCTTCCAGTGCACCGGGACCTGCAGCCGCCAGGAGTGCCACCAGTGGTGGCAGGAGACCGTCCGGTCGACCACCAACGGGGCGGGCTGGGCGAGGCCGGCGATGCTCGGGCTGGACGTCATCTTGTGGGCGCCGTCGCCGCCGTAGTGGCCGATCCGGTAGACGTCCACGGTGAACTCGCGGGGCGGGTTGACGGTGACCCGGAAGTCCACCGAGCCGCCGGGGCGGACCACTCCGGCCGAGGCGAAGCCCTTGATCTGCTGGTCCACGTCGTTGGAGCTCTGCGGGGTGCCGACCGGCGGCTTGGGGCGGGCACCGGCGGTCAGCGGCTGCTGGCCGGGCGCGTCCACCGAGACGTACCAGGGGACGGCGCCCTCCGCGCCGGCCAGGTACTGGTCCGGGCTGCGCAGCCAGGGCAGCGGGCCCTGGCCGAAGGGGTCGGAGACGCTGTAGGCGTGCGTTCCGGACTCCCAGCGGCGGTTGAGTTCGGTGCCCACGCGCCCCTCCAGGTGCACTTCCGTGACTCCTCGCCCGCCTCCCGAGGCCCGGTTGGCACGTGCCCCCCGGATGTGCGTGCGGTCCAATACACCACAGAGTGCTGGTGCTCCGTCACCCTCCGGTGGCAATTGGTGCGGGGAATCTGGCGTGCCTCCCGGGGACGGCCTCCGGCCTGCGACGACGACCGGCGGGCGAATCGTCCGGGGGCGCGTACGCCGGTGTCGAGCGCCGTCCCGCCGGTCACAGGCGGACGGGTTTCTCCAGACGGACGTCGGCGGCGTCCAGCCAGGCGCGCAGCGGGCCGTCCTGGCCCTGCTCGACGGCCTGGGCCACCGGGCCGGCCAGGTCGGTGCGGCGGACCCCGCCGAGCAGCAGCACCGGGCCGTCCAGCCAGTCCAGGCCGGGGGCGCCGCCGGCACTGTCCACGGCCGCGCAGCAGACCATCGCGGTGACGTGGTCGACCAGCAGGTCGCGGCCGGTGCGGTCGGGTTCGAGCAGCGGGGCCGGGGCGGTGGTGCGGGCCAGCTGGGCGGCGAGGGTGGCGGCCAGCTGCTCGCCGTCGCCCTCGGCGAGCCGGACCAGCAGCCGGGTGAGGGTCGGGGAGCCGGGGCGGGACTGCGGGGCGAGCCGGTCCAGGGCGGACTGCAGGGTGGCGGCGCCCGCCCGCCAGCCGGCGTCCACCACCTCGGCCGGGTAGTCGGCCCACTCCAGCTCGTGCCAGGAGCCGGCCGCCGGGCGGCCGAAGAACAGCTCGGCGGCGAGCCGGGAGACCGCCCGGTCGACGGTGCCGGGCTCCTCCAGCAGGTCGCAGGCGGGGCGGTCGCCGAGCCGGGTGCCGTAGCCGTCGGCCAGCCGGTCACGGCGGGACAGCTCGGTGAGCGCGGCGACCACGCCGGCGTTGAGGTGGACGGGGTGGCGGCCGAGCCGCCAGGCGGGCAGCGCGACCCGGGTGAGCAGCCGGTCCCAGCCCGCGTAGGCGAGGCCGACTTGCTCCTGGGCGGCGATCCGCAGACCGTAGTCGACCGTCCTGGCCTGCTCGGAGGCCCAGCCCGCGACGGAGCGCTCCAGCTCGGCGGAGTGGCCGCGGCAGGCGCCGAGCAGCCGGCGGGTGATCCGGCGGCTGACCCGGTCGGCGAGGCCGGCCGGACCGCGCCGGGGCGGCCGGGGCGGGGCTGCCAGGGTGCCGCCGCCGAGGCCGGGGGCCGCGCCCGCGCCGGAGTCCAGACAGGCGTCCAGGCTGCGCAGGAAGCGGCGGGCGGCGGCGATCTCCGGGTCGGCGGAGGCCGCGGTGCCGGCCACCACGGGGGCGAGCAGGGCCCGCAGCTCGCCGGACCGCATCCACCAGAGGAAGGGCGAGCCGATCACCAGTACCGGAGCCGGCGGCTCGGAGTGCGGCTGCAGCCGGCCCGGCCGGCGCGTCGGCGGGACGTCCTCCAGCCAGCTGTCGCAGTCCGGGGTGAGGGCGACGGCGGAGGGTGCGGGGACGTCCAGGCGGTCGGCCAGTTCGTCGATCAGCCGGTACAGCTCGGGGGCCTCGGCGCGGTCCAGCGGGACGGCCGGGGTCCTGGGCGGCTCGGCCCGCCGCAGGGCGCGGGCGGTCACTCCGGCGATCAGCACGGTCAGCGCGGCGACCGCGCAGACCGCCCAGCGGGCGGCGTCCCAGCCGGCGGCGTCGGCGGCGCCGGGCGCGCCGATCCGGCCGGTGAACCGGCCTGCGAGCAGGACCACCGCCACGGCGGCGGGCAGGACGGCGGCGGCCAGCGCGCGGCCCCGGACCCGCAGGACCGCCTGGGCATGAGCGCGTGCGGTGTCGACAGCGGCCATACGGTGCGGCACCCCCTTCGGAGCCCTCGGGCGCCCGGAAACGGGCCCTGAGCCGACTCGAAACGATCAGTTCCGACCGGGAAGCGGAGGCGTCCGAACCCGGTAGTGCATGCTGCGTGGCGCTACTGACATTTTCGACGCCCCGGTCCGGGTGGTCGTTCCGGATCGCCCCGGTTTCCACTCGTCCCGGTGACGCCGCCCGGATTCCGGACGCCCGCGACCGGTCCGGTGCGAAGCACCCGGGCGACCACCCGGCCGGACGCCGTCCAGCATCCCCCCGCGGAGGCGCCGCTACCCGGCGGCGACCCCGGCGCGCGGGCCCCGCGCGCTGCGATCCAGCGCACCATAAGGCCGGGCGGCCGGTTGCGTCAGCCGGATGCGGGTGCTGTCACCCGATGGGCTGGAATACGACGGCCGAACGGTTCGCCCGTCCCCGGAGCCACTCCAGCCCCGAAACGCCGCGGGCGCTGCGTCCATGGGGGTTGGTTCCCACGGTCCGCAGCGCCCTCCGAGCGGCCTCGGTACGGCCTAACTTCCCTACGCGGTGGCCGCCTTCAGCGCGATGTCGGTGCGGTGCTGACCGCCCTTGAGGCTGATCCGGTCCACAGCGGCGTACGCACGCTCGCGCGCCTCGGCCAGGTCGGCGCCGGTCGCGGTGACCGACAGCACGCGGCCGCCGGCGCTCAGCACCTCGCCGTCCGCGCCGGCCTTCGTCCCGGCGTGCAGCACGAACGCGGTGCCGTCCGCCTCGGCCTCGGCCAGTCCCTCGATCGGGTCACCGGTGCGCGGCGCGGCCGGGTAGCCCTCGGAGGCGACGACCACGGTGACGGCCGCGCCCTCGTCCCACCGCAGCGGCTCCAGCTGGCCCAGGGTGCCGGTGGCGGCGGCCAGCAGCACGCCGGCCAGCGGGGTGCGCAGCCGAGCCAGCACGACCTGGGTCTCCGGGTCGCCGAAGCGGGCGTTGAACTCGATCACCCGGGTGCCGCGCGAGGTGAGCGCGAGGCCCGCGTAGAGCAGGCCGGAGAACTCGGTGCCGCGGCGGCGCAGCTCGTCCACGGTCGGCTGCAGAACGGTCTCCTGGACCTCCTCGACCAGCCCGGCGGGCGCCCAGGGCAGCGGCGAGTAGGCACCCATGCCGCCGGTGTTGGGGCCCTCGTCGCCGTCCAGCGCGCGCTTGAAGTCCTGCGCGGGCTGCAGCGGGACGACCGTGGTGCCGTCGGTGATCGCGAACAGCGAGACCTCGGGGCCGTCCAGGTACTCCTCGATGACCACGCGCTCGCAGGAGGCGGCGTGGGCCAGCGCGGCCTCGCGGTCGGAGGTGACCACGACGCCCTTGCCGGCGGCCAGCCCGTCGTCCTTGACCACGTACGGGGCGCCGAAGGCGTCCAGCGCCTCGGCGGCCTCGGCGGCGGTGGTGCAGACGTAGGAGCGGGCGGTGGGGACGCCGGCCCCGGCCATCACGTCCTTGGCGAAGGCCTTGGAGCCCTCCAGCCGTGCGGCGGCCGCGGAGGGGCCGAACACCGGGATGCCGGCCGCGCGCACGGCGTCGGCGACGCCGGCCACCAGCGGGGCCTCCGGGCCGACCACCACCAGGGCGGCGTCGAGGCGCCGGGCCAGCGCGGTGACCTGCGCACCGTCCAGCTGGTCGACCGGGTGGACCGTCGCCACCTGTGCGATCCCGGCATTGCCCGGGGCACAGTGCAGCTCGGTCACGGCGGGATCTTGGGACAGAGAGCGGCACAGGGCGTGTTCGCGGGCGCCGCCGCCGATGACGAGGACCTTCACGCCTGGCAGCGTAGTCGGTGGCCGGTTCGGGCCGCCCTCCGGTCCCGTCTGATCCTCCAGGAGAACAGCTCCGTACGCCGACGATGCCGGAGGATCCTCCAAGCCCGGAGGGGTCCGGTGGACGCTGGGTGCCCGAGTCACGACCACGGGTCACCGGGCCCTCGCTCGGACGAGTGAAATCCCGCCGACCCCCGCAACCCGCTCACCTCGGGTTCCAGGGGCCCGAACCCGTAACGATCAACCGGGAAGCTCCCCCATGGTCAGCCATTTGGCGGTAAGAAGTGCTGTTGGACAACCACCGGCAGACGTCACGTCAGTCGATGCGCCGCCAGAACCAGCCGCCCGCCCGCCACAGGGAGCCCCACAGGTGAGCCAGCCGGAAATGCAGCCCGAGGAGAGTGCCTGGGGCAAGGAGATCGGCGAGGAGGACCCGCCGGCCACCGCCGTCGTCCGGCGGGCCGCCACCCACCGCCGGAACGATCTGAGCACCCGCCAGTTCCCGCTCGGGGACTGGGGCGAGCCCGCCGAGCGACTGGAGGAGCTCTACCGCTGGTCCGAGGAGCGGGCGGTCGAAGCCATCGAGTGGTACCGCCGGGACCGGGTCTGGAAGCGCCGCTGGGCGCGCCTGCTGCGGTTCGGCACGGCCGGCTTCGCGGTCGCCGGGGTGACCGCCCCGCTGGTCGACCTGGCCGGCAGCTTCGCGCACGGCACCGGCTGGGGCTACGTCGGCCTGGCCCTCGCCGCCGCCTGCCACGGCGCCGACCGGGCCTTCGGCCTGACCTCCGGCTGGATGCGGGACGTCTCCACCGGCCAGGCGCTGCAACGCCGGCTGGAGGCCTTCCAGTTCGACTGGGCGTCGGAGTGCGTGCGCGAGGTGCTCGGCCCGACCGAGGGCACCGCGGGCGAGGCCGCCGAGCGCTGCCTGGGCGTGCTGCGCCGGTTCTGCGAGGACATCTCGGACATGGTCCGCACCGAGACCGCGGAGTGGATGCTGGAGTTCCGCGCCTCGATGACCCAGCTGCCCACCCAGGCCCCCGGCAGCTGGGGCGGGCGCTCCGAACCGGGGGTGGGCGCCCAGGTGCGGGTGCTGCCGCCGCCGGGCACCCGGCCCACGATGCCGCGCCAGCGGCCGCCGGAGGGGCCGCTGCGGTAGGGCGCCGCGGTGGGGACCGTCCTGGCTCAGGCGAAGACGATCATCGACCCCTGGGTGACGCTCCTGGCGGCCGCCGCGTACAGGCCCGACCAGGCGTGCCGCTCGCGGGCGAAGGGGTGCACGTCGTCGATCGGCGGCCCGAACGGCTGCTCCAGCCCGGTCGGGCCGAGCGGCCGGGTCGGGTCCGGGGGGTTGAGCGGGTCGATGCCCAGGGCCGGTGCCACCGCCTGGAGTTCGCGCAGCAGCCCGTGGCTGGAGCCGAGCGGGCCGCCGGAGGCGAGCAGCGCGTCGTCCACCAGCGGCACCTGGAACTCGACCGGCACGTACGCCCCGGCGTGGTCGAAGTGCCAGACCAGGTGCGACTGTTCGGCGCTGCTCTCGAACATCTCCAGCAACTGCTCGTAGTCGCCGCCGAGCGCGTCGACCGGGGTGATGTCCAGGCCGGTGAGGCCCAACAGGTAGGCGCGGCGCAGGAAGTGCAGCGAGTCGTAGTCGAAGGCGGCTATCGGCTCGACCGCCCCGCTGATGCCCGGGACGTACTCGTAGACCGGCACCTGGGGCAGCCCGTGTGAGGTCAACACCGCGTTGTAGAGCGCGAGGTCGTCCCGGAAGGGGTTGTCGGGACTGTGGCTCAGCACGTCCACCAGCGGGACGAGCCAGAGGTCGCAGGCCATGGCCGGCAGTTCCTCTCCGGGCGGCGGGGATCGCCCGCCGGGGGGCGGGGCGACGACAGGGGGCGGGGGGTCGGTACCCGGACGGCCCTTTCGCGGGCGCCCGGTTCGACGCCCGCCACCCTACCGGCCCGGGGCGGCGTGCGGGTCGGGCCGTCCCCGCGGAGCCTCGGGGGCGGGTTCGGGCAGCCGGCGGCCGAACCGGCCGTACGACAGCGAGCGGGGCTGCGGCACCAGGCCGAGGCCCAGCCCCAGCTCACGACCCAGCTCACGGCCGACCTCGTCGCCCCGCCGGGCCCGCCCGGCACCGGTCGCACCGGGCACGGGCTCCGGCCCGGACGAGGTCTCGGGCTCCGACGTGGCTGACGTCGCGGGCCCGGGCGAAGGCTCCGGGGCGGGTTCGGCGGCCGGCGGCTGTTGCGCCCCGGTCGCCTCCGCCGTCCCGGTCGCCTCGGCCGTCCCGGCCATTCCGGGCGTCCCGGTCGTCTCGGTGAGCAGGCCCAGGACCGTCACCGACTCCAGCGGCTGCCCGGCCAGCCCCGCCAACAGCCGGGCCGTGTACAGGTTGTACTCGCAGATGATCCGGTGCGCGCCGGCCAGGTCGTGCGCCTCGATCGCCCCGACCAGGTCCAGGTGGCGGTCCCAGCAGACCCCGGCCAGGGTGGACACCTCCCGCAGGTAGGGGGCGGCGAACATCCAGGACTGCACCCGCAGCCAGTCCAGGTAGTCGGCGATCCGGCGGTTGCCGAGCAGCCCGGCGACCTCCTGCCAGAAGCGGCGGTCGCAGCCCACCATCACGTCCAGGTTCCCGGCCCGGGCGGCCCGGACCGCCGCGTCGGCCCGGCGGTGCAGCGAGGGCAGCCGGCTGAGGTCGGGCAGCGCCCGGCGGGTGGTGAACTGGCGGTGGAAGCTGTCCGTGAGCAGCACCCGGGACTCGAAGATCTCCAGGAAGTCGTCCCAGCACAGCTCGGGCACGGTGAAGCCGCGGTGGTGCTCGGTCCGCAGCAGGCCCTGGGCGCCGAGGTCGACCAGCGCCTCCCGGGCCGGGGTCGCGGAGACGCCGTACAGCTCGGCGATCTCCTTGACGGTGAAGTTGCGGCCGGCTTCGAGTCGGCCGGCCATCATCTCCTCGCGCAGCGCGCCGGCGATCTGCTCGCGCAGGCTGTTGCGGTGGATGACGGGGCGCGGGGTGGGGCCTGCACCGTCGCCAGGCATGGGCGCGACCTCCTCGGGCGGGCCGACCGGGCCGGTCCTCACGGACCGGCGGGAACACGACGAGTGCTCATCTTCTCAAACCCGTGCGCGCCAGGTACGAACCAACCCTCCGTGGTCGATGCACCCAGGGCTTGTCCCTAGCGCTGGACCGGTGCCGGAATCCCCAGCAGGCGGTCCCGCAGCACCGGGAATTCCTCGCGTGCCCTGGCCACCTCGGCCGGGTCGAACTCGACCGTCAGCACCTCCTCCGTCATCCCCGCCTCGGCCAGCACCCTGCCCCACGGGTCCACCACGACGCTGTGCCCGGCCTGCTCCACCCCGGCGTGCGTCCCGGCGGTGTTGCAGGCCAGCACGAACGCCTGCTCCTCCACCGCCCGCGCCCGGGCCAGCAGCGTCCAGTGCTCCCGCCGCCTGGCCGGCCAGGCCGCCGGGACCACCAGCAGCTGCGCGCCGGCGTCCAGCAGCGCCCGGAACAGCTCCGGGAAGCGCAGGTCGTAGCAGGTGGCCAGGCCCAGCGTGGCGAAGTCGGTCGGCGCGGTGACGATCTCCTGGCCGGCGCCCATCACCACCGCCTCACCGCTGTCGAAGCCGAAGCGGTGGATCTTGCGGTAGGTGTGCACCAGCTCGCCGTCCGGGGCGAACAGCATCGACGTGTTGTAGATCGGCCCGTCCGGATCCCGCTCGACGATCGACCCCGCGTGCAGCCAGACCCCGGCGGCCCGGGCGGCGGCCGCCATCGCGTCCGAGGTGGGCCCGTCCAGCGTCTCCGCGCCGTCCGACCAGAGGTCGTACGCGAAACCGCCGAGCGGCCACAGCTCCGGCAGCACCACCAGGTCGGCGCCCTGCTGCGCCCGTACCAACGCCGCCGCCCTGGCCCGCCGTTCGGCGGGCGGCTCGGCGTCGGAAACCGCGAGTTGGATCAATGAAGCGCGCACAGTACCACCGTCCACGGCAAGAGTCCTACGATCGTCACCCGAAAGCGCTGCCCAGCTGTCTCCCGGCAGCGTAACGTGCGGTTAGCGTGCGCGCCCGGAAGCCGGACCATCCCGGCCGGCCGTGACGGCAGGGCGCGAACGGGCAAGGAAGCTGACGGAGGGCCGGAGAATTCCCGTGACGGACAACCAGACCGTGCAGGCTTACACCGAGGCGTGGACCCAGAGCATCGAGTCCATATCGGAGCTGGTCGCCCCCCTCCCCGAGGACTCCTGGAACCGGGCCACCGAGTGCCCCGGCTGGTCCGTCCGGGACGTCGTCTCGCACGTCATCGCCGTCGAGTCCGAACTGCTCGGCGACCCCCGCCCGATCCACTCGCTGCCGCGTGACCTGCGCCACGTGGCCAGCGAGTTCGCCCGCTACGTCGAACTGCCCGTCGACAAGCGCCGCTGCCACACCGCGCTGGAGATGACCAGCGAGCTGGAGTACACGATCATCCGCCGCTCCCGCGCGCTGCGGAACGCCAAGCAGACGCCCGAGGAGCCGGTGCGCTGGCCGGGCGGTCCGCTCGCCAGGGACGTCCCGTACCACCAGCTGCTGCGGATGCGGGCCTTCGACGTCTGGGCGCACGAGCAGGACCTGCGTCGCGCCCTGGGCATCCCCGGCAACCTCGACGCCCCGGCCGCCCTGATCGCCCGGGACCTGCTGCTGGAGCTGCTGCCCAAGGCCGTCGCCAACAAGGCCGGCGCCCCGGCCGGGACGACCCTGGTGCTGGACGTCACCGGGCCGGTCGAGTTCCTGCGCACCGTCCGGGTCGACGCCACCGGCCACGGCACCGTGGACGAGTCGATCAGCCTGGCCCCCGACGTCCAGCTCACCATGGACTGGGAGACGTACCTCCGGCTCGCCTGCGGCCGCGGCCGTCCCGGCCCGGTGACCGCCGAGGGCGACCAGGAACTGGCCGAACGGGTGCTCGCCAACTTCGCCGTCACCATCTGACGTCCCCGGGCGCGCACCACCCGGCGTGCACGAACGAGTGCGCGCCGGGTCGGCACCACTCGTGCACCCATGCGTCAACCCAGCACCAGTCACCTCACCTGTTCGGCCTCGTTGTTCCGGGCAGTCCTGCCATCACCCGGAAGAGGAGGAGGACGTCCCTATGGACGACGAAGAGAAATCGATGGTGCTGGTCCGGTCGAGCTTCCCGGTCACGGGTCAGCCGATCAGGGTCGTGATGATCGACGGGGTGCCGTGGTTCGCGATCAAGGACGTGTGCGCCGTACTCGACCGGGGCAGCCCGGGTTGGGCCGGCAGGATGGTCGGCCCGGACGACAAGCGGACCATCGATATGCGCTCGGTATGGGTGAGTTCAACTCACCCATACGACGTTTCCGCAGGTGGGAATGGATCCGTCCGTGGAAATCCGTTGCTGAGCCTCGTCAGTGAGGCAGGGCTCTACCTCCTCGTCATGAGGTCGAGGAAACCCAATGCCCGGCCCTTCCAGGACTGGGTGGCGCGCGACCTCCTCCCCTCCATCCGCCGCGGCGACACCGACGTCCCCACCCAGCAGCGGCGGATGGCGGAGACCCTGGCCGAGGCGATCGGGCAGCAGGTGCAGATCGTCGCGGAGATCGACCACGAGGACTGGCCCGGCCTGACCGTCCACTCGGATGGGACGGTCCACTGCCGGCACGGGGAAATGATCCTCCACCTGCCGAGCCGGGAGGAGGACAGCGGACCACCGTTCGGCCCGTACTTCGCCTGCCCGAGCGACGAGCGGGTCGGCATCCGGGGCAGCCGGGTCGTCCCGGGCTGCCCGAAGCTGAAGCTGGTGGACCTGATGCGCCTGCGCCGCGAAGCGCAGCACGCCCCCAGTACCGAGCCCATTCCGGAGCACGGACCGATGTACGCGGAACTGCACGGCGCCCGGCTCGTCGGGACACCGTTGCAGATGGCCGCCTTCATGCGGGAGTACGGCCGCTGATGCCACCGCCAACCCTCACTTGACGTGAGGGTTGCGGCATTTCCACAGGCCGGAACCCTACGGCGCCGCCGCCGCAACCTTCCGCCGCAGCCGCAGGATCATCGCCGTCCCCACTGCCAGCGGAACGTACTGCCAGCAGAAGGCCCAGCGGAAGGCGTCGGCCGAGTAAGCGCCCGCGCCGGCCGGGGAGAGGGCGTCGAGCAGGACGCCGATGCCGAAGAGCGTGATCATCGTGCCGATGAAGCCGCCCATGTTGACGATGCCGGAGGCGGTGCCGAGGCGTTCCGCCGGGTTGCGGGAGCGGGCGTAGTCCAGGCCGACCAGGGAGGCCGGGCCGTTGCTGCCCATGACCAGGATGATCCCGACGAGCAGCCACATCGGCGGGTGCCCGCCGGGCCAGGCCAGCACCAGGGCCCAGCCGAGCGCGGTGGTCCCGATGGTGGTGAGCACGATCGGCATCCGGGCGCGGGCCGAGGCGGAGAGCAGTCGCCCGAAGAGGAAGCCGAAGGTCATGTTGCTGAGCACCAGCAGGGTCAGCAGCCCGCCGGCTCCGGCGCGGGACATGCCCTGCGCCTCGACGAGGTAGGGCAGTCCCCAGAGCAGGCCGAAGGCGTTGCCGGGGAACTGGGTGGTGAAGTGCACCCAGAGGCCGAGCCGGGTACCCGGTTCCCGCCAGCAGGCGAGCACCTGCCGCCCGACCTTCGGCCGGGCCACGGCCGCAGCCGCAGCCGCAGCCGCCACCTGATCCACCGGCCGTACGGCAGCCGCCGGCGCCTCCTTCAGGAAGAGGGCGACCAGCGCGAACACCGCGACGCCCAGCACCGCGATCGCGGTGAAGGTGGGCGTCCAGCCCTCGCTGTGCAACGCCTCGGCGAGCACCACGGTGGTGATCAGGTTGCCGCCCATGCCGGCCAGGCCGGTCAGCTGCGCCACGAACGGGTTCTTCGCGGCCGGGAACCAGCGGGCGGCGATCCGCAGCACGCTGATGAAGGTCATCGCGTCGCCGCAGCCGAGCACCGCCCGGGAGCCCAGTGCGGGGGCGAAGGAGGAGCTGAACGCGAAGGCCAGCTGGCCGGTGCTGAGCAGCACGATACCGATCAGCAGCACCCGGCGCGGCCCGAAGCGGTCCACCAGCAGGCCGACCGGGATCTGCATGGCCGCGTAGACCAGCACCTGGAGGATGGAGAAGGTGGAGAGCGCCGAGGCGCCGATGCCGAAGCGGTCCGCGGCGTCCAGGCCGGCCACCCCGAGGCTGGTGCGGTGGATGACGGCCAGGATGTAGACGCTGGCGCCGATGGCCCAGGCCAGCCAGGCCGCGCGGCCACCGGGCGGCGACGGGAGGGCCGGAACGGGCTCGGCAGTGGTGCGGGGAGCGGGGACGGACAGGGGCAGGACTGAACGGGCGGGCTCCACGGGCATAGTGCGACCCAGACTAGTCATCCCATGATCGGATGGTCTGGGCGGGGCTCGGTCGCCCGGAGCCCGTGACGGTCTCCCCGGGCCGCAGCCGGTCAGCGTCCAGCCGCAACCGACCTCCCCCGGCCTCAGCCGGTCAGCGTCCAGGACACCGACCGGGTCATGTAGCGGTCCCGGAAGCCCTCGTCCCGTACCCAGTCGGTGGTGTCCCGGACGGTCGCCGTCACGGTGGCCGTCCGGCCGGCGGGGAGGTCCAGCTGCGCGGTGTCCAGCCAGGAGCCGTCGGCGGACTGCGGCGTGACCGGGACGCCGTTCACCTTCCACTCCACCTTCAGCTGCCGCGGACCGGTCAGCGGCAGCGGGCGGACATCGAGCCGGGGCCGCCCGGTGACCTCACCGGGCGACGGCAGCGGGGGGTCGGTCGGGCGGACCTTGCGGTACAGCTCCTCGACGATCGCCTCGCGCGAGGGCAGGTTGTACGCGCTGCCCAGGGTGCGCATCACGGAGTCGGGCGTGGGCCGGTAGAGGCCGTTGGCGCTGCGGTACGCCCCGACCTTGCCGGCGCCGTCCGGGGACTCGGCGCCCAGCCAACGCCACCACTTGGTCTGCTTCTTGCGCATGTCGTCGGCGTTGAGGGTGGAGAGGTTCGGGTAGTCGGCGTCGTCCGGGGCGCTGTCGTACTCGTCGCCGAGGTCCCCGACGGTGTGCCCGATCTCGTGCTGGATGATCCGCCCGGCGTCGGGGCTGCCGCCGGCCAGGGTGGTCACCCCGGTGCCGCCGGCGCCGCCGTACTCCGTGGAGTTGGCCAGCGCGATCAGGTACTGCGGCCCGGCGCCGTCCCCCGCGTAGCGGGCGGTGGCGGCCTCGTCGGCGCAGAGCAGCCGGGCGGTGCCCTCGCACCAGAAGTGCATGCCGAGCGGGGTGGCCGGGTTGCGGCCGCGGCTCTCGGTCTCGGCTATCCCGGAGGACGGGGAGACGACCTCGACCCGCCTTATGTTGAAGAAGCCCTGGTAGGTGCGGAAGGGCTCGATGTCCATCAGTGCGTGCCAGGCCTTGTCGGCCTGCTGCCGGAACAGGTCCTGTTCGCCGGCCGTGTAGCCGTCGCCGAGCAGGACCAGGGTGATCCGGTTGGCCGGGTCGCCGGTGCGGCGTATGTCGACGGTGGGGGCGGCGACGGGTATCCGCTGGTCGGCGCGGAGGGCGGTGTGCGGCGGCACCGCCCGGTCGGCCGGGGCCCCGGGGCCGATCACACCGAACGGCGAGGGGCCGACCAGCTCCAGGGCGGCGGGGAGTACGGCGGTGGACACCAGCACGAGCGCGGCCAGACTCCGAACGAGACGGCCAGGGTTGCCAGGTGGCATTCGGGTGCGTCCTCGGGGCTCCGGTCACCCGGCGTCGCCCGGGTGGTGGAGCGGAGACGTACCCGGACCGGCGTGTCGCCCCCACCGGCGTCCGCAAATGTCACCGACCTGGCCGAACGATCCGCATCCTCCCAGCCATACGAGCCACCCGGACCATGCGGATCATCCATGCCATACCAATGACTACTCCAATGGCTACTCCTCCTCAGCTCCTCCGGAAGTCCAGCAGCAGATGGGTGCCCAGCCCGAAGAGCAGCCCCCAGAAGGCCGAGCCGATCCCGAACAGGCTCATCCCCGAGGCGCTGGCCAGGAAGGTCACCACTGCCGCGTCCCGCCCGCGCTCCGCCGCGACCGCCGCCGCCAGGCTGCCCTGCAACGAGGCGAGCAGCGCGACCCCGGCGATCACCGCGATCAGTTCCTTCGGCAGTCCGGTGAACAGGCTCACCAGCACCCCGCCGAAGCTGCCCACCAGCACGTAGAGCACCCCGGAGGACATCCCCGCGACGTACCGGCG
The DNA here is from genome assembly GCF_003635085.1 of Streptomyces sp. 1114.5. Lineage (NCBI taxonomy): Bacteria > Bacillati > Actinomycetota > Actinomycetes > Kitasatosporales > Streptomycetaceae > Streptomyces > Streptomyces sp. 1114.5. Next base: position 1,340,338 of record NZ_RBXE01000001.1, on the reverse strand, counting down.
GCGCGGGTCCGGATGGGCCTCCGGGCCCGAGCAGATCGCCGCCGTGATCGCCGCCAGGTTCACCCCGGGCGAGCCGAACGGTGCCAGCAGCATCGACACCGCGCCGGTCGAGCCGATCAGCAGCCGGTCGTCCGCCCGGTAGCCGAAGGCCCGCATCACCCCGAGGCCCGGCGCGTTCTGCGAGGCCAGCGTGACGATCGTGAGCGGCAGCGCCAGCCCCACCAGGGCGGCCCAGGAGAATGACGGCACCGTCAGCACCGGGACGGTCGGCCCGCCCGAGCCGAGGTGCAGCGGCAGTCCGACGGTGAGCGCCGCCAGCACCCCGCCGACCGCCAGCGCGACCGGCACGGCGTACCGCGGGGCGAACCGCTTGGCCAGCAGGAAGGCCGCGAAGCTGCCGACCACCAGCACCGGCGCGCTGTGCACGGCGCCGAAGATCCCGGCGCCGAAGGAGAACAGGATGCCCGCCAGCATCGCGTTCACGATCCCCACCGGCACCGCCGCGATCAGCCGGCCGAACCAGCCGGTCACCCCGAACAGGGCCACCACCGCCGCGCTCACCAGGAACGCGCCGATGGCGTCCCGGTACGGGTAGTCACCCAGGCTGGTCACCAGCAGCGCGGCTCCCGGGGTGGACCAGGCGGTGATCACCGGTGTCCGGGTCCACCAGCTCAGCGCGAAGCCGCTCACCCCGCTGCCGATCGCCACCGCCCAGATCCAGGACGCCGTGTGCGCCGCGTCCAGCCGTCCGGCGGCCGCCGCCGCGAGCACCACCACCAGCGGCCCCGAGAAGGACACCGCGACGCACACCAGCCCCGCCAGCAGCGCCGGCCCCGACACGTCCCGCCGCAACGACCGGCGTTCCCCGCTCCCGACCGGCGCCGTCTCCGGTCGGACTGTCAGCTCATCCGTCATTCCGGCAGTATCCCGAAGCCCGCCGGAAGACTCCCGAAAAAACTTTTGAACTCACCTGCAACCCCCGCGGGGGATGCGCGTCCATACAGATGAAGGCACGGAGAGCGAGACCGGCAGAGCCGGGGGGCGCTTCCGCTCACGAGGAGCGGAGCCGGTCGTCTTCACCAACACACCGTCAGTCACATGACCTTGGGGAGTCACGTCATGCGTACGTCCGTTATCACCCGTTTTGCGAAGAACGACCGCGCCTTCTCCGCCCGCCGCCGCATCGCCACCCTCGCCGCCGCCACCGTCCTCGCCGGCGGCCTCCAGCTCCTCGCCACCGACACCGCCTGGGCCTGCGGCGCCCCGGACGACGCCCCCGTCACCGCTCCGGCGAAGCCCTCCGCCGCCGACGAGCAGGACCAGTCCGTCGAACTGCACGGCCAGGGCGCCACCAGCACGTTCCTCGCCGCCCCCGGCGCGATCACCGCCGGCGGCCCCAAGGTGGAGTTCGACGTCCAGTTCTTCAACGGGACCGGCGCCGACTACCACCGGATCTTCCCGGGCATCTCGTTCTTCAACACGAAGGGGGCCACCCCGAAGCCCTCGCAGGTCACCGCCGAGGTGATGGCGAACGGCACGTGGACGCGCGTGACGCTGCACAACGGCTGCGACCCGGCGATCGGCGGCGCCGTCCCGTCCGCCGGCGGGCCCCTCGCCGACGGTCACGCCGTCCGCTACCGCTTCCGGGTCGGGCTCTCCGCCGACGTGGCCAAGGGCATCGACGGGCTCCAGGTCACCGTCACGCCGAGCGAGGGCCGGGGCGTGAGCACCGACGTCAAGGTCGTGCACCCGGCGTCGCCCGCCAAGCCGACCACCACGGCCAAGCCCGCACCCTCCAAGGACACCGAGCCGGCCGCCGACCGGACCAAGGACGCCGCCCCGGCCCCCGAGGCTCCCAAGCCGTCGACCCCGACCGCCGCACCGACCACCGCCGCGCCGGCCACCACCGCGCCCGCCGGCACCCCCGAGCTGGCCCACACCGGCGCCTCCTCCCGCAACACCTTCCTCGCCGTCTCCTCCGCCGCCCTGCTCGCCCTCGGGGCCGGCGTCCTGATCGCCGTCCGTCGCCTCCGCCCCCGGCGGTAGGGCCGGCACACGAAGGAGGGGCCCTCCCCCGCACGGCGAGTGCGGTGGAGGGCCCCTTCTTCCGTCTCAGGCCGGACGAGCCGGACGACGGGACGTCAGCCCCAGGTGATCAGGCGCTTCGGCTGCTCCAGCAGGGCGGCCACGTCGGCCAGCACCTTGGAGCCCAACTCCCCGTCCACCAGGCGGTGGTCGAAGGAGAGCGCCAGCGTGGTGACCTGGCGCGGGACGACCTTGCCCTTGTGCACCCACGGCAGTTCCCGGACCGCGCCGAAGGCCAGGATGGCGGCCTCACCCGGGTTGAGGATCGGGGTGCCGGTGTCGACGCCGAAGACGCCGACGTTGGTGATGGTGACCGTCCCGCCCTGCATGTCGGCCGGGGAGGTCTTGCCCTGGCGGGCGGTCTCGACCAGCTCGCCGAGCGAAGTGGCCAGCCCCGCCAGGGTCTTGGACCCGGCGTCCTTGATGTTCGGGACGATCAGGCCGCGCGGGGTGGCCGCGGCGATGCCGAGGTTCACCTGGCCCTTGATGACGATCTCCTGGGCCGCCTCGTCCCACTGCGCGTTGATCTCGGGGTGCCGCTTGATCGCGGTGAGCAGCGCCTTGGCGACGATCAGCAGCGGGCTGACCCGGACGTCCCGGCCCAGCTCGCCGCTCTCCTTGAGCCGGCGGACGAACTTCATCGTGCGGGTCACGTCGACCTGGACGAACTCGGTGACGTGCGGGGCGGTGAAGGCCGAGGCCACCATCGCCTGCGCGGTCGCCTTGCGGACGCCCTTGACCGGCACCCGGACGTCGCCCGCGGTGGGCACGGGCACCGGCGCCACGACCGCCTCGCCCGCGACCGCCTCGACCGCGACAGCCTGGGCCGCCGGGGCTGCCGCAGCCGGGGCCACCGGAGCGGCCTGGGCGGCGGCGTACGCGTGCACGTCCTCGCGGGTGATCACGCCGTCGCGGCCGGTCGGCGTCACCGCGCGCAGGTCGACGCCGAGGTCCTTGGCCAGCTTGCGCACCGGAGGCTTCGCCAACGGCCTTTCCCCGGAGGGAACTTCAGCGACCGGAGCGACCGGCGCAGCAGGAACAGCCGGGGCGACCGGAGCAGGTGCAGCCGGAGCCGGCGCCGTCGCGGCGACCTTGGTGGTGGTCGTCCGTCGCGCCCGGCGCTGGGTGCCGCCGGTGCGCGGGCCGTACCCGACCAGCACCTCGCGGCGCTCCGGCACGACCTCCTCCTCCGCGACGGCGACCGCAGCCGCAGCCGCAGCAACCGGCGCCGGAGCAGCAGCCGAAGCGGCCGGAGCCGCAGCCCCCGCCTCCCCGGCGACCGCAACGGAGATGATCACGGTGCCGACGTCGACCGTCGCGCCCTCGGGGAAGAACAGCTGCTCGACCACCCCGTTGAACGGGATGGGCAGCTCCACGGCGGCCTTGGCGGTCTCCACCTCGCAGACGACCTGCCCGTCGGTGACGGTGTCACCGGGCTTGACGTACCAGCTGAGGATCTCGGCCTCGGTGAGGCCCTCGCCCACATCGGGCATCTTGAACTCGCGGAGCGAGCGAACTTCGGTGGTCATCTTCGCTCCCCGGAATCAGTACGCGAGCGCGCGGTCGACGGCGTCGAGCACGCGGTCCAGGTCGGGGAGGAAGGCCTCCTCGACGCGGGACGGCGGGTACGGCGCGTAGTAGCCGCCGACCCGGAGGACGGGTGCCTCCAAGTGGTAGAAGCACTTCTCCGTGAGCCGGGCGGCCAGTTCGGCGCCCATGCCCAGGAAGACCGGTGCCTCGTGCACCACGACGGCGCGGCCGGTGCGCTTGACCGACTCCTCCAGGGTGGTGAAGTCCACCGGGGAGAGCGAGCGCAGGTCGACGACCTCCAGCCGGCGGCCGTCCTCCTCGGCGGCCGCGGCGGCCTCAAGGCAGACCTTGACCATCGGGCCGTACGCGATCAGCGTCGCGTCGGTGCCGGGCCGGACGATCCGGGCGTCGTGCAGGCCCAGGTCGGCGGCGTCGCCGACCTCGCCCTTGTCCCAGTAACGGCGCTTGGGCTCCAGGAAGATGACCGGGTCGTCCGACTCGATCGCCTGCCGCAGCATCCAGTGCGCGTCGTGCGCGCTGGACGGAGTGACCACGCGCAGACCGGCGGTGTGCGCGAAGTACGCCTCGTGCGACTCGCTGTGGTGCTCGACGGCGCCGATGCCGCCCGCGTACGGGATGCGGATGGTGACGGGCATCTTGACGTGGCCGAGGGCGCGGGCGTGCATCTTCGCCAGCTGGGAGACGATCTGGTCGAAGGCCGGGTAGACGAAGCCGTCGAACTGGATCTCCACCACCGGGCGGTAGCCGCGCAGCGCCAGGCCGATCGCGGTGCCGACGATGCCGGACTCGGCCAGTGGGGAGTCGATCACCCGGCCCTCGCCGAAGTCCTTCTGCAGGCCGTCGGTGATCCGGAAGACGCCACCGAGCTTGCCGATGTCCTCGCCCATGAGGAGGGTCTTCGGGTCGTTCTCCAGCGACTTGCGCAGCGCCCCGTTCAGCGCCTTGGCGATGCTCAGCTGACCGGCCATCAGTGGTTCTCCCCCGCCTCGAAGGAGGCCGCGTACTCGACGTACTCGGCCCGTTCCTCATCGACCAACGCGTGCGGCTCGCTGTACACGTGGTCGAAGATCAGCGTCGGGTCCGGGTCCGGCATGCTGCGCACGCCCTCGCGCACCCGCAGCCCCAGCTTCTCGCTCTCGGCGTCGACGGCGGCGAAGAACTCCTCGTCGGCCAGGCCCTCCTTCTCCAGGTGGGCGCGGAGCCGGGAGATCGGGTCCTTGGCCTTCCAGGCCTCGGTCTCCTCGTTGTGCCGGTAGCGGGTGGGGTCGTCGGAGGTGGTGTGGGCGCCCATCCGGTAGGTGAACGCCTCGATCAGCACCGGGCCGTTGCCGCTGCGGGCGTGGTCGAGCGCCCAGCGGGTGACCGCCAGGCAGGCCAGCACGTCGTTGCCGTCGACCCGCACGCCGGGGAAGCCGAAGCCGGAGGCGCGGCGGTACAGCGGGATCTTGGTCTGGGTGGTGGTGGGCTCGGAGATCGCCCACTGGTTGTTCTGGCAGAAGAACACGACCGGCGCGTTGTAGACCGAGGCGAAGGTGAAGGCCTCGTTGACGTCGCCCTGGCTGGAGGCGCCGTCGCCGAAGTACGCGATGACCGCGTCGTCGGCGCCGTCCTTGCTGATGCCCATCGCGTATCCGGTGGCGTGCAGGGTCTGCGCGCCGATCACGATGGTGTACAGGTGGAAGTTCTTCTCGTTCGGGTCCCAGCCGCCGTGGTTCACGCCGCGGAACATGCCGAGCAGGTTCAGCGGGTCGACGTCGCGGCACCAGGCCACGCCGTGCTCGCGGTAGGTCGGGAAGGCGTAGTCGCCGGTGCGCATGGCGCGGCCGGAGCCGACCTGGGCGGCCTCCTGGCCGAGCAGCGAGGCCCACAGGCCCAGCTCGCCCTGGCGCTGCAGCGCGGTGGCCTCGCCGTCGAACCGGCGCACCAGCACCAGGTCGCGGTAGAGGGAGCGCAGCTCCTCCGGAGTGGTGGTGAGGGGGTAGTCCGGGTGCTCGACCCGCTCGCCTTCCGGCGTGAGCAGTTGGACGAGCTCCGGCTGGGCGTCCGTACCCGCGGCGCGGAGGGTGTCAGGGACAGCGGGGGCCGCCTTCTTGCGAGCCCTCGCCGTGCTTTTGACGGTCACGTTCACTCCTCGGTCTGTCCGGCCGCCCGGGGTCGCCGGTGACCGGTCCGGTCACCGCCTCGCGGGGCGCGCGTGGGTGTGCGCACCTACTGCGGGGCAGGTGGTGATCCTGTTCCGACGGCGTCCCTCACGAGAACGTTACCCAGCGTCCGCCCTCGGCGCGCTTGCGCTAGGACGTCCTACTTGTTCAGGGCCTACAACCCCGAGGGTGCCGCGTTCGGGTCGTCGTCGGAAGGGTGGGGGTGACGGACGGCGTGACGCAGCTCTCAATTCGAGCGCCTTCAGGACACCAGCGCACGTTATCCGGGCGGACGCCCGTACGTAAGGGGGTTCCCGGTATCGGTTTGGGCTGGGCCTGGCCGGATCACGTCTTTACGGCGATGCGAGCGATAGGTCTTTCCTACGGTGTTATGGGAGGCTTTGGTCGTGACTGATAACGGACGAATCAGGGTATTCCTGCTCGATGATCACGAGGTCGTCCGGAGGGGCGTGCACGACCTGCTGTCGGTCGAGGACGACATCGACGTGGTCGGCGAGGCCGGTACCGCCGCCGAGGCGCTCACCCGGATCCCGGCGGTCCACCCCGACGTCGCGGTCCTCGACGTCCGGCTGCCGGACGGCAACGGGGTCGAGGTCTGCCGCGAGATCCGCTCCCGGCTGCCGGAGATCAAGTGCCTGATGCTGACCTCGTTCTCGGACGACGAGGCGCTGTTCGACTCGATCATGGCGGGCGCCTCCGGCTACGCCCTGAAGGCGATCCGCGGCACCGACCTGATCACCGCCGTCCGCGACGTCGCGGCCGGTCGCTCGCTGCTCGACCCGGTCGCCACCAGCCGGGTGCTCGCCAGGCTGCGCGACGGCGGCGAGAAGGAGGACGAACGGCTGGCCCAACTCACCAAGCAGGAGCGGCGGATCCTCGATCTGATCGGCGAGGGGATGACCAATCGTCAGATCGGCAACGAGTTGCACCTGGCCGAGAAGACGGTGAAGAACTACGTCTCCAGTCTGCTCGCCAAGATGGGCATGGAGCGACGCACCCAAGCGGCCGCCTACGTGGCGCGGCACCAGGCCGACCACCAGTACTGATCCGAAGACTGCACAGACCTGACGGTTTGTCAAGGGACCCCGCCAGTTGGCCATAACCTCTGGCTGTGACTTTCAGCCAGACCCTCGCCTGCGCCCCGGCCCGCCCCGATCTCTCCGCACCGCCGATGGGGACCCTCAGCCCGCCCGTCCCGCACCACGCGCTCGCCGAGGTCCTGGCCCGCTACCCGGTGGGGCGCCTGCTGACCGCCGAACCGGTCGCCGAAGGCCTGCTGAACCGGGGGTACCGGGTCACCACCGAGGCCGGCCCGTACTTCCTGAAGTGCTACGTCGACACCGCCACCGCCAGCCGTCCGAAGATCCTCGCCCACCACCGCGCGATGGCCGCGCTGAACACCCTCGGACTGCCCGTCGTACCACCGCTGACCTGCGCCGAAAGGTCGAACACGGTGGCCGCCGCGAGCGGCCGGATGTTCGCCCTCTTCCCCTGGGTCGACGGCCGGCACCGGCACGGCACCGAGCTCGACCTCTCGCAGTGCGACGCCCTCGGCGCGCTGCTCGGCCGGCTGCACGGCGCACTCGACGACATCTGCGCCCCCTTCGAACAGCCCGCCGGCTACCGCAGCGCCGACCCCGCCGACAGCGCCGGCCTCGCCCGCGACCTGCGGCGCAGCGCCCGCGAGCACCGCCCGTACGGCGAACTCGACGCGCTCGTCGAGCGACGGCTCACGGAACGGCTGGAACTGCTCGCCGACCACGCCCACCGCCGCCCCGCCCCGCAGGCCGCCCCGCCCACCGGCTGGACCCACGGCGACTTCCACGGCCTCAACCTGCTGTACGGCGAGGGCCCGCAGGACGGCCGGCTCACCGCCGTCCTGGACTGGGACAAGCTCGGCCCGCAGCCGCGCGCCGAGGAGGCCGTCCGCGCCGCCACGCTGCTCTTCAACGACCGGGACTCCGGCGCCCTCGACCTGGTCCGGGTGCGCCACTACTCGCAGGCCTACCGGGCCTCCGGCGCCGCCACCGCCGAGCACCTGGCCGCCGCCGCCCACCGGGTCTGGTGGGAGCGGCTGAACGACTTCTGGATGCTGCAGTGGCGCTACCAGCGGGGCGACCACCGGGCCGACCCGCTCTACCCCGCCTCGGCGGGCCAGTTGGCGTGGTGGTGCCAGGAGTACGAGCAGGTCCTGGACGCCTTCGCCAACTGACCACCGCATCGACGCACCGCGCCGCCGGCCGGTCGCGGGCCCGGCCGGCCGCGGCAGGCCGCCCGCGTCAGGGGACCTGCGGCGTCCCCGTCGGCTTCGGGTCCGGCTTCGGCGGCGGGTTGGTGGGCGTGCCGCCGCCGCTGCCCGAGGTCGGCGACGTCCCGGAGGTCGGCCCGCCGGTCGAGGTCGCCGAGGACGAGGCCGTCGCCGAGTGGCTGGCGCTCGCAGTCGGCGTCGGGGTCGGCGTGTGCTTGCCCGAACTCGCCGACGGCGACATGTTGTTGCCGCTGTTCCCGCTGTTGTTCCCGCTGTTGCCGGTGTCGGTCGGCTGCTGCGGCTTCCGGCTGCCGGAGACGGACGCCGGCGGGGTGGGCAGGCCGCTCTGCGAGGGTGTCGTCGTCTCCGTCGTGCTGACCACCGGGGCGGGCGTCGGGGGCACCACGTGGTCGTTGTTCCCGCCGCCGCCGCTCAACGCGAACCCGATCCCGGCACCGGCCGCGACCAGCACCGCTATCCCGCCGGCCACCCAGGCCCACGGCCCGCGCCGCCGGCCGTGGTCCTCCCCGTCGCCGCCGTCGTCCTCGCCGCCGCCGTACGGTCCGCCGGGCGGCGGGTAGGGCGTGTAGGGGGTGCTCGGGCCGCCCGTCGAGTAGGGCAGCACGGAGGTCTGGTCGCTCGCGCCGACGGCCCCGAAGGCGGCCGTGGCGGCCGCCTGGTCCGGCCGGAGCACCTGGGTGGCCCCGGTGTCGCCCGGGGCGCCGGCCGCGCCGACCCAGCCGGCCCCGCCCGCGCCGTGCATCTCGCGCAGCGCGTGCTGCACGTGGGCGCGGAACTCGTCGGCGTCCTGGAAGCGGTCGTCCGGGTTCTTGGCGAGCGAGCGCAGCACCAGCGGGTCGAGGCCGGCCGGCACCCGGCTGTTGGTCTGCGAGGGCGGCACCGGCATGTCCTGGACGTGCTGGTAGACCACCGAGAGCGGGGTGTCGCCGGTGAACGGCGGGCGCAGCGTGAGCAGTTCGTAGAGCATGCAGCCGGCCGCGTACAGGTCCGAGCGGTGGTCGACCGGCTTGCCGAGCGCCTGCTCGGGCGAGAGGTACTGCGGGGTGCCCATGACCATGCCGGTCTGGGTCATCGTGGTGGCTCCGCCGGTCAGCGCGCGGGCGATGCCGAAGTCCATCACCTTGACCGCGCCGGCGTTCGTGATGATCACGTTGGCGGGCTTGATGTCGCGGTGGACGATGCCGTTGCGGTGGCTGTAGGCGAGCGCCTCCAGCACCCCGGCGATGATGATCAGCGCCTGGTCGACCGGCGGCGCCTCCTCGTCCGCCAGCAGCTCGCGGACGGTCCGGCCCTCGACCAGCTCCATCACGATGTACGGCGTGGACTCGTCCCCGACGTACTCCTCGCCGGTGTCGTACACCGAGACGATCGAGTGGTGGTTGAGGGCCGCGACGGCGTGTGCCTCGCGGGTGAACCGCAGCCGGGCGATGTCGTCCTGGGCGAGCTCGCCGCGCAGCAGCTTGACCGCGACGGTGCGGCCCAGCCGCACGTCCTCGGCCGCGAACACCTCGGCCATGCCGCCGCGGCCGAGCCGGTGGGTCAGCCGGTAGCGGCCGTCCCCGACGGTGCCCAGCGGCGCGGCGGTGCCGCGGCCGGGGGTGTGCGGGCCACCGGCCCCGGTGAACGGCGGCGCACCCGCGTCATCGTCCGGCTGCTGCGTCTGTGCCATCGCTCCTCGCCCCGGGCGTTCGCTCGGATCGCGGTGCCCTGTCGCTTACGTATCCCCGAACGCTACCGCTTCCCGGCGCGACCGTGGCACCCGCGAACCGGCCGGAGGACGTCAGACCAGGCCGTTCCGGTCGGCCGGGAGGTCGAGTACGCGCACGTCGGCGGGGCGCTCGCCGCCGGCGTGACTGAACTTGCCGTTGGTCTTCTTGTCCGCGTTGTTGACCACGATCGCGATGATGATGCCGGCCAGCACGAGCACGCCGATGATGATCCCGACCACGACCACCGCGGTCGAGCAGCCGCCGCCGCTGGGCGCCTTCGGCTGCTGGTACGGCGGCATCGGCTGCGGCATCGGCTGCTGCTGCGGGAAGGGGTGCGGGGTGTGCGGGGCCGGCGGCGGCGTACGGTACGCGGGCGGCGGGGTCTGGTACTGCGGCTGCGGCTGCCCGCCCTGCTGGAGGTACTGCGGCTGCGGGGTCGGCGGCGGCGTACGGTACGCGGGCGGCGGGGTCTGGTACTGCGGCTGCGGCTGCCCGCCCTGCTGGGGGTACTGCGGCTGCAGCGTCTGCGGGGCCTGCGGGGCGGCGTGCACCGAGCGCGGGCCCTCGTTGATCACCAGCGGGGTGCTGGCCTGGAGCTTGTGCCCGCTGCCGCCGCCCTTGGCGGCCTCGATCAGCCGCTCCGCCTCGTCCCGCATCGCCGCCGCGCTCTGGAAGCGGTGCGCCGGGTCCTTGCGCAGCGCCTGGGCGACGAAGGCGTCCACCTCGGGGGTGATCGAGCGGTTGACGGTGGAGGGCGCCGGCGGCTCCTCCTGGACGTGCTTGTAGGCGATCGAGAACGCCGAGTCGCCGTCGAAGACGAGCTGCCCGGTGAGCATCTCGAAGAGCATCACGCCGACCGAGTAGAGGTCGGAGCGGGCGTCGACCGGCTTGCCGAGCGCCTGCTCGGGCGAGAGGTACTGCGGGGTGCCGACCACCATGCCGGTCTGCGTCATCGAGGTGACGCCGGATTCCAGCGCCCGGGCGATGCCGAAGTCCATGACCTTGACATTGCCCTTGCGGTCGAACATGACGTTGCCGGGCTTGATGTCGCGGTGCACCAGGCCCATGTCGTGCGAGGCCTCCAGCGCGTTCAGCACGCCGACGGTGACCCGCAGGGCCGCCTCGGTCGGCATCGCGCCGTACTGGCCGATCGCCTCGTTGATCGCCTCGCGCAGGCCCTGGCCGTCGATCAGCTGCATGACGATGTACGGCGTGCTGGAGCCGTCCGGGGCGATGTCCTCGCCGCTGTCGTACACCGTGACGATGTTCGGGTGCTCCAGCCGGGCCACCGCCTGGGCCTCGCGGCGGAACCGCTCCTTGAACGAGTCGTCCCGGCCCAGCTCGCTGTGCATGCTCTTCAGCGCGACCTGCCGGTCCAGCACGCTGTCGTAGGCGAGGTGCACGGAGGCCATGCCGCCCTCGCCCAGCAGCCGCTGCAGCACATAGCGGCCGTTGCCCAGGGAGAAGCCCTCGACCGCCGCGTTGCCGTGCTCGCTCATGGTCCTCTGCTCCCCCTCGGCGCGGCCGTGCTGCCGCCGCCGTGACGTTCGGTCTCGTCCGTGCGTGGTGGGCCCGGCCCGCGGGCCTGGCGGACCCCTGTCGCGGCGGCTCGACCGGCCTGCGACAGGGGTCAGGGTATCGGCTCGCGCCGACGGTGATCGGCCCAGGGCCGATCCTGGCCCCGGGCCGCCGGCACCGGATCGCGGCGGCGCGGCCCGGGGCGGATCGTCGTGGTACGTCCGGTCGGGCGGCCGCCCGTCCCCGCCGCCCGGTGTGGCTACAGGTACGGGCCGGAGCGGATTCCGCGGCCCTGGCCGGGCTCGTCCTCGTCCTGGTCGCCGCCGTGCAGACCGGGCGGCAGCGCCCGCCGCATCTGCTCCAGCTGGGCCCGCGCCGCCATCTGCTGGGCGAACAGCGCGGTCTGGATGCCGTGGAACAGGCCCTCCAGCCAGCCCACCAGCTGGGCCTGGGCGATCCGCAGCTCGGCCTCGGTCGGAATGGTGTCCTCGGTGAACGGCAGCGAGAGCCGCTCCAGTTCGGCGACCAGTTCCGGCGCCAGGCCGAGTTCGAGTTCCTTGATCGAGCTCGCGTGGATGTCCTTCAGCCGCACCCGGCTCGCCTCGTCGAGGGGCGCCGCCCGGACCTCCTCCAGCAGCTGCTTGATCATGCTGCCGATGCGCATGACCTTGGCGGGCTGCTCGACCATCTCGGTCACCGGGAGCTCACGCGGCGCATCGGCCTCGTCGTCCTCTTCACCCATCGGACCGGCGAAGCCCTGGCCCACGGGCAGCCCGTCCGGTCCGACGATCAGCACCTTCTGGCCGTCGTGCGACTGCCCGCCGGCGGCCTGGTACGGCTCCTGCGACGAGCGCTCGTTCATCGGATTCGTCATGAACAACATTCTCTCTCACTGGGGTTGGTCGGGCGGAACCCCCGTTCGTCCCGCCGGCCTGCGCCACCCGTGACGAAGGTACGCCTCCAGGCGCGGCGCGGGAATCCGTACGGGTACTCAGATCCCGCGCCCCGCCGAGCGACCGCCGCCACCGGAACCCGCACGGTCCCTCGCCGGTACGGCCCCACGACCCGCACCGGGCCTCCACTTCTCTGCCGTGCCCGGCCCTGCCGTCCCGGCTCAGCCCTTCCGCAGCCGCAGGCCCACCAGGCCCAGGCCGCAGCCGATCAGCCCCAGGCCGACGCCCAGCGGCAGCTGGGTCGTGGAGGCGTCCTGCCAGCGGGCCGGGAAGACCAGGGGCGCGGCGCCCGCCGCGACGCTGGCCGGTGCACCGGCGACGGCGTCTCCGGGGGCCGCCGGGTCCGGGGCGGACGGGTCGACCTGCGGCCGGTCGGCCTCGACGCTCTGGTCGGCGGCCTGCTCGGGCGCCTGGTCGACGGTCCGGTCGGGAACCTGGTCCGGGGCCTGTTCCACGGCGGCGTCGGGGCGCTCCGGCAGCGAGGCCGGGCGGTGCCGGTGCGCCGGCGGGAAGCCGCCGTCCACGTACGGGCGGGGCACCGGGCGCTGCGGCGGCGCGGCCGCGGGCGGGTGCGCCGCCGTGGAGGCCGCGGCCGCCGGCTCCGCACCCGCCTCGGCACTCGGAGCGACGGACGCCTCCGTCTCCGTCCCGACCGAGGAGGAGGGCGACGGCGACGGGAACCAGGACGACGCGGCCGAGGACGGGACCGCCCACGGGGAGGGCTGGGGCGACACCCCGGCCGAGGGCCCCGGCAGTGCCACCGCCGCCGTGGCGGCGGCCAGCGGGAGCGTGAGTCCCAGCACGGCCGCCGCGATCAGCCGCCGGGCACGGCCCCCGGACGGGAGGCATCGGGTACGACGGCGTTGCGGCGCCGCGGGCAGCGGTCCGAGAAGTGCGTGCGGTGATGCAGCCACGGTCGGAGTCCTTCCGACGGCCGGCCGCGCCCGGGGGCGGGGTCGGCGGCGGGACAGCTCCGGACCAGCCTCGCACGATCCGACAATCCAGGCATTTCGGACACTCGCCTCACCGGCCGCGACCACGGCCTGTCCGGCCTCAGGCCCGCAGCACGACCTTCCCGACCTGCTCCCCGGCCTCCAGCACCCGGTGTCCCTCACCCGCGTCCGTCAGCGGCAGCACCCGGTCCACCACCGGCTTCACCACCCCCGACTCGACCAGCGGCCACACGTGCTCCCGCACCGCCGCCACGATCGCCGCCTTCTCGGCGAGCGGCCGCCCGCGCAGATTGGTGGCGATCACCGCGGCGCGCTTGCGCAGCAGCGCGTTGAGGTCGAGCTCGCCCTTCACCCCGCCCTGCAGCCCGATGATCACCAGCCGCCCGTTGACCGCCAGCGCGTCCACGTTCCGCTGCAGGTACTTGGCCCCCATGATGTCCAGGATCACGTCCGCCCCGGCCCCGCCGGTGGCCTCCCCGATCGCCTCGACGAAGTCCTGCTTCCGGTAGTCGATCGCGATGTCCGCGCCCAGCTCGGTGCACCGGGCGAGCTTCTCGGCGCTGCCCGCGGTGACCGCGACCCGCGCCCCGACCGCCTTGGCCAGCTGGATCGCCATGGTCCCGATGCCGCTCGCGCCGCCGTGCAGCAGGACGGTCTCGCCGGGCCGCAGGTGCGCGGTGAGGAAGACGTTGGACCACACCGTGCAGGCGACCTCCGGCAGCGCCGCGGCCTGCTCGACGGACAGCCCCGCGGGCACCGGCAGCAGCTGCCCGGTCGGTACCGCGACCCGCTGCGCGTAGCCGCCGCCGGCCAGCAGGGCGCACACCTCGTCGCCGACCGCCCAGCCGGACACGCCCGGCCCGAGGGCGACGATCCGCCCGGCGCACTCCAGCCCCGGGTACGGCGAGGAGCCGAGCGGCGGGTTGTAGAAGCCCTGCCGCTGGAGCAGGTCGGCACGGTTGACGGCGGTGGCCGCCACCTCGACCAGGACCTCGCCCTCGCCGGGCACCGGATCGGGAACCTCGGCCCAGACCAGGGCCTCGGGGCCGCCGGGTACGGGAATCGTCATCGCATACATGGCTCCGAACCTACTGCCCGTCAGGGCCGTGCGAGGGGCAGGGCCCGCATCAGCCGGTCGACTTGATGACGATCACCCGGTCGGTGAGCTGCAGCACGGCGGCCTCCGGCTCGGCGTAGTTGATCACCCGTCGGCCCCGGACCACGGCGACCACCAGGTCCTCGCACTCGCGCGGACCGTGCCCGGCCTCGGCCCGGGTGACCGGGCGCTCCACCACGTCCAGCCCGGTGCCGTACGTCAGCAGGTTCTCCATCACCGCCCCGGCGTGCGGGCTGAGCATCGACAGCCCGAGCAGCCGCCCGGCCGAACTGGAGCTGGTGACCACGACGTCGGCGCCGCTCTGCCGCAGCAGCGGCGCGTTCTCGTCCTCCCGCACGGCGGCGACCACGGTGGCGCCCTTGTTCAACTGGCGTGCCGTCAGCGTGATCAGGACGGCGGTGTCGTCGCGTTCCGGCGCGACCACCACCCGGGCCGCCGTGGGCAGGGCGGCCCGCATCAGCGTGTCGGTGCGGGTGGCGTCGCCGACCACCCCGACCAGGCCGTGCTGCGCGGCCTGGTCGACCACCTTGCGCTGCGGGTCGACGACGACGATCTCCTCCTTCTTCACCCCCTGGCCGAGCAGGGTGTCGATGGCACTGCGGCCCTTCGTCCCGTACCCGATGACGACGGTGTGCTCGCGCACGGTGGACCTCCAGCGGTTCAACCGCCATTGCAGGCGAGTCCGTTCGGTGAGCACCTCCAGGGTGGTACCGACCAGGATGATCAGGAACACCACGCGCAGCGGGGTGATCAGGAAGATGTTGCCGAGCCGGGCACTGTCGCTGAACGGGGTGATGTCCCCGTACCCGGTGGTGGAGAGCGTCACGGTGGCGTAGTACGCCGCGTCCAGGAAGCTGAGCCCGCCCCCGGCGTTGTCGTTGTAGCCGTCCCGGTCGACGTAGACGATCAGCGTGGTGGCGACCAGGACGGCGAGCGCCAGCAGCAGCCGCGAGCCGACCTGCCGCACCGCGGGCTCGGCCCGGCGGGCCGGCAGCACGATCCCGGCGTCCGCCCACGGCTCGGTCCCCGGCGCCGAGGCACGCCGCAGCCGGCCGCGCTCGGTCACGGCACCTCCAGCAGCTCGACCGTCTCCCCCGGCGCTACCCCGCCGGGCGGGACCACGGCCAGCGCCTCGGCCCGGGCGAGTCCGCGCAGCATCGCCGGCCCGTCGAAGGCGAGCGGCACGACGCCCGCGGCCGTCCGCCGGACGGGCTGCAGCCGGGTGTCCGACGGGTGCCCGGGCAGCGCCGCCGCGGCGGGCGCGAGAGCGGGGGCGCCGACGGCCCGTCCGCTGCGGGCGTGCAGCAGCGGAAGGGCGAGCGTGACCGTCCCGGCGACGGCGGCGAGCGGGTTGCCCGGCAGGCCGACCAGGTGGCGCCCGCCGGGGAGTTCGGCCAGCAGCATCGGGTGCCCGGGCCGGACGGCGACACCGTCCACCACCAGCCGGGCACCGGCCTCGGCGAGCGCCCGGTGCAGGAAGTCGACCGGCCCGGCGGCCGTTCCGCCGGTGGTGACCACGACGTCCGCGGTGGAGTGCCGCAGCGCGTCCCGGAGCAGCCCGAAGTCGTCGCGTACGTACCGCACTTCGGCCACCTCGGCGCCGGCAGCCTGCAGCCAGGGCGGCAGCAGCGGCCCCAGCGCGTCCCGCACCAGGCCCGGCCCGGGGATCCCGGCGGCCAGCAACTCATCTCCCAGGACGAGCAGTTGGACGACCGGGCGACGGTGTACCAGCAGCCGGTCGTGGCCGCAGGCGGCGGCCAGGCCGAGCACGGCCGGCCCGACCGGCACGCCGGCCGGCAGCAACTCCTCGCCCCGGCGGCACTCCTGGCCGCGCGGACGGACGTCCTGGCCGGTGGTCAACGGGCACGGTCCGCGGTCGTGCAGCAGCGTGCCGTCCGCCCGCCCGTGCTCGCGGCGCAGCACGGCGGTGGCACCGGGCGGCAGTTGGGCACCGGTGGCGATCTCCACCGCGGTGCCGTCGGCCAGCGGCGCCGGCTCGGCCGGCCCGGCCAGCAGCCGCCCGGTGACCCGCCACGGGCCGGGCCCGGCGACCGCCCAGCCGTCCATCGCGGAGGTGTCGAAGGCGGGCAGGTCGATCAGCGCACCCAGCGGCTCGGCGAGGGTGTGGCCCAGGGCCTCGGCCGGCGCCAGCGCGACCGCGGGCAGCGGGCGCAGCCCGGCCCGGCGGGCGGCCTCCCGGGCCCGGGGCCAGCTCAGCACGCCGGGGCCGGTGGTCGGGGCGGCCACGGTGGTCTGCCCGACCGCGCTCACCGCTCGCCCGGCCGCTGCTGCGCGTCCGCAGCGGCCGGGCCTCCGGCGCCCCACCTTTCGGCCAGCGCCTCGGTCCGGCGGGCGGCCTCGGCGACGGCCTGGGCGCCGCCGCCCTGCTGGGCGGCCGCGTAGCCGATCAGGAAGGCGGTCAGCGGCGCGGCCGGCCGGGCCACCCCGTGCGCGACCACCCGGGCCGTGTCGAGCAGACCTCGGACGTCCACGTCCAGGTCGATGCCCAGGTCGGCCTTGACCTCGGCGATCCAGTCATCCAGCGTGCGCTCCATGCGCCCATGCTGCCTGATCGGCGGTTACCCGGAGGTGTTCACCCCGTGTGCGGGGCGCGTCGTTTCGCTCACAGACCCGCGAGGGATGCGGTGAGGGTCAGCCCCGGTCGCGCTCCCTGGCCTGCTCCAGGTCCTCCCAGGTGTCGCAGTCGTACGCGACGTTGTCGGTGTCGGCGACCAGCAGCCGGGGCAGCCCGCCGACCAGCCGGCGCAGCGGCTGCCCCGCCGGGTCGCCGAGGGCGGCCAGGGCGGCGCGCAGCGGCGCGGTGCGGTAGGCGGCGGCGAGCGGCTGGTCGCGCCCGCCGGCGTCGACCAGCACGGCGGCGTCCACGGCCGGCCCGGCCTCGTCCAGGGCGGCGGCCAACCGTTCCACCGTCCGCCGGTCCAGGAACGGCAGGTCGGCCGCGAGCAGCAGCACGGTGTCCGCGGTGACCAGGTCGAGCCCGGCGGCGACGGCGGCCACCGGCCCGCCGCCGGGCGGCTGCTCCCTGGTCCAGTGGACGCCGGTGCGCCCGGTCGGCCGGGCCGGTCCGACCACGACGGTGGTGCGGGCGCCCGCGCAGGCGGCGAGCACCCGGTCGAGCAGGGTGGTCTCGCCGACGGTCAGCCCGGGCTTGTCGGCCCCGCCGAGGCGCCGCGCGGCCCCGCCCGCCGGGACGATCACGTCGTACGGCGTCATGCGGCCAGTATCGGCCCTGCCGGGGCGGACCCGGGCCGGTCCCGACGTCCCTCAGTCGGCCGGGTCGTCCTCGACGATCTCCGCGTCCACGATCTCCGCGTCGTCGGTCTCGTGCTGCACCGCCGCGCGGGCGGTGTTGGCCTCCGCGCCGAGGTCGAGGATGGCCGGCAGGGTCAGCTCCCCGTACCGCTCGTTCATCGCGGTGGCCAGGGCTTCCGGGTCGTCCGGGTGCACGGCCAGCAGCCGGTCGAAGTCCCGGAGGTACTCCTCGGTGAAAGCCAGCACCCGGGCGGCGTCGTCGCCCTGGCCGGGGGCCCGGTGACCGGCGATCACCCGGTCCACGCCGAGATCGGCGATCCGGCCGAGGTTGTGCCCCCAGGTGGTGCGCTGGGCCGGGGTGGTGTCGGCGGTCCAGACGTGGGTGCCGTTGTAGGCGAAGTCCCCGGCGATCACGGTCCGGATGCTCGGCACGTGGACGACGGTGGAGTTCCCGCAGTCGCCCTGGCCGAGCAGCAGGACGGGGATCACCTGGCGGTCCAGCATGAGCGGCTGCGGCAGCAGCGGGGCGGGGACCAGCGGGTGGTCGGGGATGTCGTCGCCGTACACCGGCTTCCACTGGGCGACCTTGGCGGCGGCGGTGCGCAGGATGCCCTCGACCACCGCCGGGGCGGCCAGCAGCTGCGCGTCGGGGAAGAGCTTCAGCACCTCCTCGGCGCCGAAGTAGTGGTCCGGGTGCTGATGGGTGACCACGATGGCGAGCAGCCGGCGGCCCTTGCCCGCGACCCACTCGGCGAGTTCCCGCCCGGCGCTGCGGGTCAGCTGGGCGTCCACCAGGATCGCGGTCCGCTCGCCGAGGATCAGCGTGGAGGTGGCGAAGAAGGCCGACTCGGGCCCGGTGAAGACGGCGACCTCCAGCGGCCGGGCCTGGTGCTCGGCGCCCGGTCGCTCGGCGTCCGGGGGCGCGGCGGGTGAGGCGTCCGCACGCTCCGCACCGGCGCTGTCCTCGGGCGGGGACGACGTCACGGGCTTGCTCCCTCTGCTCGGCGGTCGGATTTCCTGCGCCCTACAGCATGGGAGTACCGGTGCCCGAATCGACGGAAGGCGCGCCCGGCGGGCACGCCTTCCGGCTCACGTCACACCGCGGCCCGACGGCCGGCGGTCAGCGCTTCGCGCCGCGCAGCCGGGCCAGCCGGTCGGCCAGACCCCAGGAGGTCACCCGCCACAGCGCCTCGACCACGATGTTGCGGCTCATCTTGGAGGCGCCCAGCTCGCGCTCGACGAAGGTGATCGGCACCTCGGCGACCTTGAACCCGGCCTTCACGGTGCGCCAGGCGAGGTCGACCTGGAAGCAGTACCCGGCGGAGGCGACCTCGTCCATGCCCAGGCCCAGCAGGGTCTCCTTGCGGAACGCGCGGTAGCCGCCGGTGACGTCCCTGATCGGCACGCCCAGCATCAGCCGGGAGTAGGTCGAGCCGCCGCGGGAGAGCAGCAGCCGCGACTTCGGCCAGTTCACGACCCGGCCGCCGGGTACCCAGCGCGAGCCCAGGACCAGGTCGGCGCCGCGCAGCGCGCCGAGCAGCCGGTCCAGCTCCTCGGGCTGGTGCGAGCCGTCCGCGTCCATCTCGACCAGGACGTCGTAGCCGTTGTCGATGCCCCAGCGGAAGCCCGCGAGGTAGGCCGCGCCCAGGCCTTCCTTGCCCTTGCGGTGCATGACGTGCACGTTCGGGTCCTCGGCGGCCAGCTTGTCGGCCAGCTCGCCGGTGCCGTCGGGGCTGTTGTCGTCGGCGACCAGCACGTGGGCCTCGGGCACCGCGGCGCGGACCCGGCCGACGATCCGCTCGACGTTCTCCGCCTCGTTGTAGGTCGGGATGATCACGAGGACCCTGCCGAGATCAGCAAAACTCTGCTGGTTCACGGTCACGTACAAACCTCTCGGCCGATGGCGGGGAATCTCAGAACACCGTCGCCCGCACTCCGGAACGCGGCTCCACCGGCAGCCCTCCGACGGGGTGACCACGGTGGAGAACTGCGCACAGGGCGGACACTTCTGCGTCCTGGCATTCTACTACCGCGCCCGGGACCCGCCGGTCCGCCCATGGCACTCCCACCGGATGCCCACCGTTTCCCCGTAGGTGACGCCGTTCGGCTAGGGTCGATGCCCTTGCCTGTGCCCGGACCGCCAGCACCGCCGGGCCCGCCCCCGGCGATCCGGCACACCCGCCCCGTCAGCGAAGGAGTAGGACCGCGCGCATGGACAGGCTCCTCAACACCGTCCGCCCGTACGCCTGGGGGTCGCTCACGGCCCTGCCCGAGCTGCTCGGGCAGCAGCCGACCGGTGAACCGCAGGCCGAGCTGTGGATGGGCGCCCACCCGGGCGACCCGTCCCGCGCCGACCGCGGGGACGGCCCGCGCCGACTGGACGACCTGATCGCGGCCGACCCGGAGGGCGAACTGGGCGCGGCCTCGGTGGCCAGGTTCGGCCCGACCCTGCCGTTCCTCTTCAAGGTCCTCGCCGCGGGCATCCCGCTGTCGATCCAGGCCCACCCCACGCTCGACCAGGCCCGCGCCGGCTTCGCCGCCGAGAACGCCCTCGGCATCCCCGTGGACGCCCCCGAGCGCAGCTACCGGGACGCCAACCACAAGCCCGAAATGGTCTGCGCGCTGGGCGAGTTCGAGGGCCTGTGCGGCTTCCGCCGGCCCGCGGAGGCGGCCGCCCTGCTGGCCGGGCTCGCGGTGCCCGGGCTCGACCCGCTGATCGCCCTGCTGGCCGTCGAGGACGAGTCGGAGGCGCTGCGCGGCGCCCTGGCCGCGGCCCTCGCCCTGGACGGGGACACCGTCCGGCACACCGTCGAGGCGCTGGCCGGCGCCCTCCCGGAGAGTGACTACGCCCCGTACGCCCGGATCGCCAAGGACTTCCCGGACGACCGCGGCGTGATCGCCGGCATGCTGCTCAACCACGTCCGGCTGCGGGCCGGCGAGGCGCTCTACCTGGGCGCCGGGGTGCCGCACGCCTACCTGTCCGGCGTCTGCGTCGAGCTGCAGGCCAACTCCGACAACGTGCTGCGGGCCGGCCTCACCCCGAAGCACATAGACCTGCCGGAGCTGCTGAAGGTCGTGGTCTTCGAGGCCGGTGCCCCCGAGCCGGTGGCCCCCGTCGGGGTCGAGGACACTCCGGGCGAGGAGCTCTACCCCGTCCCGATCGACGAGTTCCGGCTGTCCCGCTTCGCGCTGGACGGCGTGGAGCGCGAGATCGACGGCCGTACCCCGCAGATCCTGCTCTGCACGGAGGGCGCCGCCCGGCTGACCGCCGCCGACGGCACCGTCCTGGACCTCGCCCGCGGCCAGTCCGCCTTCCTCCCCGCCACCGGCGCCCCGACCCGCCTCTCGGGCAGCGGCACCACGCTCTTCCGCGCCACCGTCACCGTCTGACCGGCGGTCAACCTCCCCTGGTCCGGCCGTAATTCGGTTGACCCCTCCCCCGGTTCGCCGCTGCACTGTGGCGGGCGCCGCGGGTCCGTGGTGCCGTGATCCAGGGGAGGCTGCGGCAGCAATGGAAATCCGTCCCACGACCGACCAGGACCTCGGCGTCTTCGTCGACACCCTGCACACCGCGTTCGGGTTCGTCCCGGAGACCCCGAACGAGGACGGCGGCGGGGTCTGGTGGGCGGCGACCGAGATGGACCGCAGCCTGCTCGCCGTCACTGCGGACGGACGGCCCGTCGGCACCGCCACCTCGCACGCCTTCGAGCTCACCCTGCCCGGCGAGGCCGTCGTCCCGGTCGCCGGGGTGAGCAACGTCGGCGTGCTGCCCTCGCACCGGCGCCAGGGCGCGCTCACCGCGATGAAGCGGCACCAGCTCACCGACCTGCGGGCCCGCGGCGAGTTCCTCTCCGTCCTGCTGGCCTCCGAGGCCACGATCTACGGCAGGTTCGGCTACGGACCGGCGACCTACACCCAGCGGCTGACGGTCCAGCGCCACCGGGCGGCCTTCGACCGGCCCCGGGCGCACGGAGCGGACGACGCCGGGGCGGCCGGCTCGGTCGAGGTACTGAAGCGGGCCGACTGCGGCGAGGTCCTGGAGCAGGTCTACGACCGCTACCGCCGTGCCCAGCCCGGTGCGCTCTCCCGGCCGCACCGCTGGTGGGCCCTGGGCGCGGGCCAGCCGCCGGTCGCCCGGGCCCCGCGCTACATCGCGGTCCACCGGGACCCGGACGGCGCTGCGGACGGCTACGCCTGCTACTCGCGCGACGGCGACACCCTGACGGTGGACGAGATCATCGCCGTCGACGATACGGTCCACACCGCCCTGGCCCGGTTCGCGCTCGGCCACGACCTGGTCACCCAGGTCGTCTTCAAGCACGTCCCGCCCGAGCACCCGCTGCGCTGGCAGCTCGCGGACTTCGGCGCCGGATCCCTGAGCGACCACCGTGACTGGCTCTGGGTGCGGCTGCTGGACGTCCCGCGCGCACTGACCGCGCGCGGCTGGCTCACCGACGGCGAGCTGGTCCTGGACGTCGACGACCCGTTCCTCGGCGAGCACGGCCGCCACCTGCTGACCGTCCGGGACGGCAAGGCCGACTGCGTCCCGACGGACCGGGAGCCCGACCTCTCCCTGGACGTGCGCGACCTGGGCACGGTCTACCTCGGCGGCACCGCCCCGAGCACCCTCGTGCGGGCCGGCCACATCCGGGCCCACCGCCCCGACGCGGCCGCCCGCGCCGACGCCCTCTTCCGCGCCGAACGCCCCCCGCACTGCCTGCACTGGTTCTGACGGGGCCCGCCCGACCTGCGGAAACGCTGGTCCGGGTCAGTCCCGGGTCATGTCGACGAAGCGCGAGTAGTGGCCCTGGAAGGCCACCGTGATGGTCGCGGTGGGACCGTTACGGTGCTTGGCGACGATCAGGTCGGCCTCGCCCGCCCGCGGGGACTCCTTCTCGTAGGCGTCCTCGCGGTGCAGCAGGATGACCATGTCGGCGTCCTGCTCGATCGAGCCGGACTCGCGCAGGTCGGAGACCATCGGCCGCTTGTCGGTGCGCTGCTCGGGGCCACGGTTCAGCTGGGAGAGCGCGATGACGGGGACTTCCAGCTCCTTGGCCAGCAGCTTGAGGTTTCGGGACATGTCCGAGACCTCCTGCTGGCGGTTCTCGGCCCGGCGGGAGCCGCCGGACTGCATCAGCTGGAGGTAGTCGATGACGATCAGCTTGATGTCGTTGCGCTGCTTGAGCCGGCGGCACTTGGCGCGGATCTCCATCATCGACAGGTTGGGCGAGTCGTCGATGAACAGCGGTGCCTCGCTGACGTCCGGCATCCGGCGGGCGACCCTGGTCCAGTCGTCGTCCGTCATGCTGCCGGAGCGCATGTGGTGCAGCGCCACCCGGGCCTCGGCGGACAGCAGGCGCATGGCGATCTCGTTGCGCCCCATTTCGAGCGAGAAGATCACGCTCGGCAGCTTGTGGTGGATCGAGCAGGCCCGGGCGAAGTCCAGCGCGAGCGTGGACTTGCCCATCGCGGGACGGGCCGCGATGACGATCATCTGGCCGGGGTGCAGCCCGTTGGTGAGCTGGTCGAAGTCGGCGAAGCCGGTCGGCACGCCGGACATCTGGCCGTTGCGGGAGCCGATCGACTCGATCTCGTCGAGGGCGCCCTCCATGATGTCGGCGAGCGGGGCGTAGTCCTCGTTGGTGCGCTGCTCGGTGACCGCGTAGATCTCGGCCTGGGCGGCGTTGACGATCTCGTCCACGTCGCCCTCGGCCGCGTAGCCCATCCCGGCGATCCGGGTGCCGGCCTCGACGAGGCGGCGCAGCACCGCGCGCTCGTGGACGATCTGGGCGTAGTACTCGGCGTTGGCCGCGGTCGGGACGGAGTTGACCAGGGTGTGCAGGTACGGGGCGCCGCCGACCCGCTGCAGTTCGCCGCGCTTGGTCAGCTCGCCGGCCACGGTGATCGGGTCGGCCGGCTCGCCGCGGGCGTAGAGGTCGAGGATCGCGCCGTGGATCAGCTCGTGCGCGGGCCGGTAGTAGTCGGCGGGCTTGAGCACCTCGACCACGTCGGCGATGGCGTCCTTGGAGAGCAGCATGCCGCCGAGGACGGACTGCTCGGCGGCGAGGTCCTGCGGGGGGACGCGCTCGAAGCCGTCCGCGCCGCCCTCGCCGTCGCCCTCGCCACGGCGCTGCCAGCCGCCGTCCCGCTGGCCGCCCTCACGACCGGAGCCGTTGCGGCCGCCCTTGCCGCCCTGGAAGCCGCCCTTCTGGAAGCCGTCGCGGTTGCCGTCGCGGTTTCCGCCCTGGCCGCCCCCCTGACCGCCCTGGCCGCCGCGGCCACGGGGGACCGGGAGCCGGTCGCCGGGGCCGTCCGGGAAGGGTGCGTCGTCGAAGGCGCCGGCCGGGAAGGGATCCTCGGCGGTCTGCCAGTCCTCCTCCGGCGGCGGGGCGTCGTGGTCGTCGTACTGGGGGCCGGTCACGCGTGTTCCCCGATCAGCGAGTGGTGCGAGTTGGAGCGGGCCTTGCCGGTGGCTGGGTGGAGCGGATCCGCTCCTCTTTGTACGCCACGGCTCCGACAAATCGGACGCCGGGGGCGGTGGGAGTGTCGGGCGGAGAGCCCACGCTAAAGCGCCGGACACCCTTGCGCCAAGGCGGTTATCCACAGGGGGTGTGGATGACCGCCCGTGTCCTGTGGAGAACTGCCGCAAAGCTGTGGACGCCCCTGTGGACGTCCCTGTGGATAACCCGACGATCGCTCCACCGTCAACCTGCTGACCTGGGATTACCTCTTCCGAGGCCTGTGCATGAGAAATTCTTCACACGCCTCCGAACGGCTGTGGGCGCAGAGCGGACGAACGACACCGCTCAGGATTTCGAGTAATGGTCTCAGCCCTCTTACATCCATTACCTGTGGATGAGTAGCCTGGACCCCATGACCGCCCCGTCCCCGACCCCCGTCCCCGCCGGACGCCGCCACGACCGGGAGATCCTCGCCCTGGCCGTCCCGGCGTTCGGCGCCCTGGTCGCCGAGCCGCTCTTCCTGATGGCCGACTCGGCGATCGTCGGCCACCTCGGCACCCCGCAGCTGGCCGGGGTCGGCGTCGCCTCCGCCGCGCTCACCACCGCGACCGGGGTGTTCGTCTTCCTCGCCTACGCCACCACCGCGGCGGTCGCCCGCCGGATCGGCGCCGGGGACCGCCGGGGCGCCGTGCAGCAGGGCATCGACGGCATCTGGCTCGCGTTCGGCCTGGCCGTCCCGGTGGTGCTGCTGACCGTGCTGGCCGCCCCCGGGGTGGCCGAGGTGCTGGGCGCCTCCCCGACTGCGGCGCCCTACGCCGTGACGTACCTGCGGATCAGCTCGCTGGGGATCCCGGCGATGCTCATGGTGCTGGCTGCCACCGGTGTGCTGCGCGGGCTCCAGGACACCCGGACGCCCCTGCTGGTGGCCGTCGCGGGCTTCGCCGCCAACATCGGCCTGAACGCCGGACTGGTGTACGGCGCCGGGCTCGGGGTGGCCGGCTCGGCCTGGGGCACCGTGATCGCGCAGACCGGGATGGCCGCCGTCTACCTGGTCGTGGTGGTCCGCGGCGCCCGCCGGGAACGCGCCTCGCTGCGGCCGGACGCGACCGGCATTCGGGCCAGTGCCCGGGCCGGCGGCCCGCTGCTGGTCCGGACGATCAGCCTGCGCGCGGTGCTGATGATCGCCACCGCGGTGGCCGCCCGGCTGGGCGACGACCAGGTGGCTGCGCACCAGATCACCATGACGCTGTTCAGCTTCCTGGCCTTCGCGCTGGACGCCATCGCGATCGCCGGCCAGGCCATCATCGGCCGCTACCTGGGCGCCTCGGACGTCCCGGGGGCCAGGGCCGCCACCCGGCGGATGGTCGAGTGGGGCATCGGCTCCGGAGTGGTGCTCGGCGTGCTGGTGGTGGTCGCCCGCCCGCTGTACGTCCCGCTGTTCACGCCCGATCCGGCCGTGCGCTCGCAGTTGTCCACCGCGCTGCTGCTGCTCGCGCTCAGCCAGCCGGTCGCCGGCCTGGTCTTCGTGCTGGACGGGGTGCTGATGGGCGCCGGGGACGGCCCGTACCTGGCCTGGGCGGCGCTGGCGACCCTGGCGGTGTTCGCCCCGGCGGCCCTCGCGGTGCCGGCCACCGGCGCCGGGCTGGCCGGGCTCTGGTGGGCGATGAACCTGTTCATGCTGGTCCGCGCCGCCTTCCTGGTACGGCGGGCCCGCGGCGGCCGGTGGCTGGTCACCGGAGCCGTGCGCGCGTAGACACTCGTGCCTGCCCCCGGGAACGACCGAGGGCCGGACTCCCGGAGGAGTCCGGCCCTCAGGCCACTGCTACGGAACTCAGGCAGCGACGACCGCGATGTCCAGGTTGGCCTGGACGTCGGAGTGCAGCTTGACCGAGACCTTGTGGGTGCCCACGGTCTTGATCGGCGAGGCGATCGCGACGGCGCGCTTGTCGACCGCCGGGCCGCCGGCGGCCTTGATGGCCTCGACGACGTCGGCCTGGGTCACCGAGCCGAACAGACGGCCGGCCTCACCCGAGCGAACGGCCAGCTTGACCTGGACGCCCTCCAGCTTGCCCTTGACGTCGTTGGCGGCGTCGAGGGTCTGGATCTCGTGGATCTTGCGGGCGCGACGGATGGCGTCGACGTCCTTCTGACCACCCTTGGTCCAGCGGATGGCGTAGCCACGCGGAACCAGGTAGTTGCGGGCGTAGCCGTCCTTGACCTCGACGACCTCGCCGGCGGAGCCGAGACCCGGCACCTCGTGCGTGAGGATGATCTTCATTACTTGGTCACCCTCTCTTAGCGCGCGGTGCTGGTGTAGGGCAGCAGCGCCATCTCACGGCTGTTCTTCACGGCCGTGGCGACGTCACGCTGGTGCTGGGTGCAGTTGCCGGTGACCCGGCGGGCACGGATCTTGCCGCGGTCGGAGATGTACTTCCGCAGCAGGTTCGTGTCCTTGTAGTCAACGTAGTTGACCTTGTCCTTGCAGAAGACGCAAACCTTCTTCTTCGGCTTGCGAGCAGGCGGCTTCGCCATTGTGTGCTCCATTTGGGGTTCACGGCCCGGCGGGCGTCCGGGGACGCCCACGGCCGGGCCGCACGAAATCTGTCAGCTCTTTAGAACGGGGGCTCTTCCGAGTAGCCGCCACCCGACGGCGCGGCACCCCAGCCGCCACCGCCCTGGTTGCCGCCGGACGGGGCGCTGGACGCCCACGGGTCGTCGGAGGGGCCGGACTGGCCGCCGGAGTTTCCACCCCAGCCGCCGCCCTGCTGGCCGCCACCGCCGCTCCAACCGCCCTGGCCGCCACCCTGCTGGCCGCCGAAGCCGCCGCCGGGGCCGCCCTGGCCGCCGGACCGGTTGGCCCGGGTGACCTTGGCGGTCGCCGAGCGCAGGCTCGGGCCGACCTCGTCGACCTCGACCTCGAAGACCGTCCGCTTCTCGCCTTCCTTGGTCTCGTAAGACCGCTGGCGCAGTCGGCCCTGCACGATGACGCGCATGCCGCGCTGCAGCGACTCGGCCACGTTCTCCGCCGGCTGCCGCCAGACGTTGCACGTGAGGAAGAGGCTCTCGCCGTCCTTCCACTCGTTCGTCTGACGGTCGAAGGTGCGGGGGGTGGACGCGATACGGAACTTCGCGACCGCCGCACCCGACGGGGTGAAGCGCAGCTCGGGGTCGTCGACGAGATTGCCGACGAGGGTGATGACGGTCTCGCCTGCCATGGTGGTGATGACCTCTCGGGAAGATGTCCGTTCACCGCTGTTTCACGTGAAACAGCGGACGCGAGCTACCCGAGACCCGAAGGCCTCAGAGGTGGCTCAGTGGGTGTCCGGGCGCAGGACCTTGGTCCGCAGAACCGACTCGCTCAGGCCCATCTGGCGGTCGAGCTCCTTGACGACCTCAGGCGTGGCCTTCAGGTCGATGACCGAGTAGATGCCCTCGGACTGCTTGTTGATCTCGTAAGCCAGACGGCGACGACCCCAGGTGTCGACCTTCTCCACCTTGCCGCCGCCGTTGCGGACGACAGTGAGGAAGTTCTCGATCAGGGGGGAGACAGCGCGCTCCTCGACCGACGGGTCGAGGATCACCATGACCTCGTAGTGACGCATGGGTAACCCACCTCCTTTGGACTCAACGGCCACGGTCTCTCCGTGGCAGGAGGGTTGTGCGTAGCGTCGGCACCGGTGCGGTGACGACTCCGGCCCACCGTAGCGGCCGGGTCGGACAGTCGGGCCCCGCACCACCCGGAAGGGGGTGTCACCCGGAAGAGGGCGCAGGGGGGCACAACTACACCAGTGCAGACGGCACAGCCTACCCGCACCCGGACGGCCGAACAAAACGCATAGGGGTTGTGAGACCGACCCAACCGCCGCAATCTGGACGGAACGGGATTCCTGCCCGTTCGTCTCCACGCCAGGAGGTGGGACTCATGGCCCAGTCCGTCCACCGCATGCCCGCGCTCACGCTGAACACCGACGGCCACCCGCACCCCCGCGAGAACACCCTGGTGGCACTCACCGCCGTCCTGGGCGTGATCGCCTTCACCACCTCGTTCTTCTACAACCTCCACCTGCTGACCTCGTGGACCGGTTTGGCCGGCATCGTCACGGGCCTGTGGGGCATGTTCGTCTCGGTCACCACCGCCGAGCGCTTCGTCCTGATGATCACGCTCGGCGCCTCCGCGATCGGCTTCTACCTCGGCATCGCCCGCGGCGGCCTCTGGGGCTGAGCCCCCGGAAGCGGCCACCCAGGAACCCTCGGCGCCCCCGTCGCGTATCTGCAGAGGAGACAGGTACGCGACGGGGGCGTCGTCGTGCCCGCCACGGCGGGTGCCCGGGCCCCGGACGATAGGGTCGAGCCCGAAAACCTGGGGCCACCGCAGCCCGACCGACGAGGAGCACCGAGCAATGAGCCTGCGCCTGAGGACGATCACCCGCGAGGAGCACCTCGCCTTCATCAGGAGCCGTGCCTCGGCCAGCCACATGCAGGTGCCGTCGTGGGGCGACGTCAAGGCCGAGTGGCGGTCCGAGTCGATCGGCTGGTTCGACGACGCCGACCAGCTCGTCGGCGCCGGCCTGGTGCTCTACCGCCAGCTGCCCAAGGTCAAGCGCTACCTCGCCTACCTGCCCGAGGGCCCGGTCATCGACTGGTTCGACCGCGACCTCGACCGCTGGCTCTCCCCGATGCTCGCCCACCTCAAGTCGCAGGGCGCGTTCTCGGTGAAGATGGGCCCGCCGGTGGTCATCCGCCGCTGGAACGCCCCCACCATCAAGGAGGCCATCGCCGCGAAGCAGGCCAAGCGCCTGCGCGACGTCGAGGCCGACTGGTACGAGGCGCGCGCCTTCGAGGTGGCCGACCGGCTGCGCAAGGCGGGCTGGCTGCAGGGCGAGGACGGCGGCGCCGGCTTCGGCGACGTCCAGCCCCGCTACGTCTTCCAGGTGCCGCTGGCCAACCGCTCGCTGGACGACATCCACAAGAACTTCAACCAGCTGTGGCGCCGCAACATCAAGAAGGCCGAGAAGAGCGGCGTCGAGGTGTTCCAGGGCGGCTACGACGAGCTGCCGATCTTCCACCAGCTCTACCTGGTCACCGCCGAGCGCGACAAGTTCACCCCGCGCCCGCTGTCCTACTTCCAGCGGATGTGGAAGGCCCTCACCGCCGAGGACCCGAACCGGATGCGGCTCTACATCGCCTACCACGAGGGCGAGCCGCTGGCCGCGACCACGATGCTGGTGGTCGGCGAGCACGTCTGGTACTCCTACGGCGCCTCGGCCAACCACAAGCGCGAGGTCAAGCCGTCCAACGCCATCCAGTGGCGGATGATGCGCGACTCCTACGCCCTCGGCGGCGGGGTGTACGACCTGCGCGGCATCAGTGACACCCTGGACGAGAACGACCACCTGTTCGGCCTGATCCAGTTCAAGGTCGGCACCGGCGGCCAGGCGGCCGAGTACCTCGGCGAGTGGGACTTCCCGCTCAACAAGCTGCTGCACAAGGCCCTCGACCTCTACATGTCCCGCCGCTGAGGAGGCTGACCCGATGACGCTGTCGCTCTACCTCGACACCGAACGCTGGCGCACCCACCAGCGCTCCGTCCTCGCCGAGTTCCCCGGCCTGGTGCCGGTCGCCAAGGGGAACGGCTACGGCCTGGGCAACCACCGGCTGGCCGAGGAGGCGACGCTGCTGGGCACCGGGGTGCTCGCCGTCGGCACCGCCTACGAGGCGGCCGACGCCGCCGAGTGGTACGGCGGCGAGCTGCTGGTGCTCACCCCGTACCGGGTCGGCGAGGAGGTGCTGCCGCTGCCGCACGCCCGGGTGATCCGCACGGTGGCGAGCGTGGACGCGCTGCGGGCGCTGCGCGGCGCCCGGGTGGTGCTGGAGTGCATGACCACCATGCGCCGGCACGGCGTGAGCGCCGATGACCTGCGGACCGTCGCCGCCGAGCTGGACGGCGTCGGCTTCGAGGGCCTGGCACTGCACCTGCCGATGGACCGGCCGGACGGCTCCAGCCCGGTCGAGGAGGTCGCGTACTGGGTGGACACCGCCCGGGCCGCCGGCATCCCGGTGCACACCGTGTTCGTCAGCCACCTCGGCGCGGCCGGCATGGAGCAGCTGGCCCAGCGCTACCCGGAGACCGTCTTCCGGGCCCGGATCGGCACCCGGCTCTGGCTGGGCGACCACGCCGCGCTGGAGGTCCGGGCCACCGTCCTGGACGTCACCCCGGTGAAGAAGGGCGACCGCTACGGCTACCGCCAGCACCCGGCGCCGACCGACGGCCACATCCTGGTGGTCGCCGGCGGCACCGCGCACGGCATCGGCCTGGAGGCGCCCAAGTACGTGCAGAGCATGGCCTCGCGGGCCAAGGGCATCGCCCGGGCCGGTCTGGCGACCGTCAACAAGACCAAGTCGCCGTTCCACTGGTCCGGCAAGCAGCTCTGGTTCGCCGAGCCCCCGCACATGCAGGTGTCGCTGCTGTTCCTGGACGGCGAGACCACGCCCCCCGCGATCGGCGAGGAGCTCGGCCTCCAGGTCCGGCACACCACCACGCACTTCGACCGCGTGGTGGACCGCTGAGGAAGGCCCGACCGTGACCCGTCCCTCACGGGGGACGGGCTACGGCCGCTCGGCCGGCTCCGGCAGTTCGGGCTCGTCCAGCCACTGCTCGGGGCCGGCCGGCGCGTACGCGGCGTAGGTCTCCTCCTCGCGCAGCCGTCGGGCGGTGCCCAGCACGAACACGTCCGGGGCGCGGTCCAGCACCCCGCCGGAGGGGTCGTCGCTGCCGTCCCAGCGGACCGGGTCGCGGTCCGGGTACAGGACGTCGCGGACGACGAGGGTGACCAGGTAGAGCGTGCCGATCAGGTGCAGCCCGATCGCGAAGTGGTACCAGGCCTCGCCGATCCCGTGCTGCTTGGGCCCGGTGACGAAGCCCAGGTGGGACCAGATGCCGAGGGTGTACAGCACCTCGCAGCCCTGCCAGATGAGGACGTCCCGCCAGCGCGGCCGGGCCAGCGCCGCCAGCGGCAGCAGCCAGAGCGCGTACTGCGGCGAGTACACCTTGTTGACCAGTACGAACAGGGCGACCACCAGGAACGCCAGCTGCGCGAAGCGCGGGCGGCGGGGCGCCGAGAGGCCGAGCCACGCTATGGCCGCGCAGCCCAGCACCATCAGCACGCCGATGTAGACGTCGAGGTCGGCCAGGCCGACGCCGCGGGTCTGCATCAGGATCAGCCAGACCGAGCCGTAGTCCTCGCCGCGGTGCTTGCTGAACACGTAGAACGTCGACCAGCCCTGCCAGTTGGCCAGCATGACCGGCAGGTCGACCAGCAGCCAGGAGCCCACCGCGCCGCCCAGCATCAGCCGGAACTCGCGCCACTTGCCGGCCCGCCAGCAGAGCACCAGCAGCGGGCCGATCAGCAGCACCGGGTAGAGCTTGGCGGCGGTGGCCAGGCCGATGAAGACGCCGGCCCAGCCCGGCCTGGAACGGGCCCACCAGGCCATCGCCACGGCGGCCAGGGCGACCGCGAGCAGGTCCCAGTTGACCGTGCCGTTGAGCAGCAGGACGGGCGAGAGCGCGAACAGCACCGCGTCCCAGGGCCTGCGGCGGTGGGTGCGCGAGAGCGCCACGGCGGCGACCACCGCGCAGGCCATCAGCAGCCCGGCGTTGATCGCCCAGAACCACTGCTCCTGGCTCTGCTGGTTCCCTCCGGGCGTCAGCCAGGCCGCGACCTGCATGAACAGGCCGGTCAGCACCGGGTACTCCAGGTACTGCAGGTCCCCCGAGGAGCCCGGGATCCGGTCCACGTAGGGGTGCAGCCCGGCGGCGAAACCGCGTCCGGAGTACAGGTGCGGGATGTCGCTGTAGCAGGCGTGGATGTACTGCGGCGAGCCCGGCTGGAACCAGGCCTGCTCGTAGCAGGGCAGCTTCTGCACCATGCCGAGCACCGAGACCACGATCACCGCGAGCGCCAGGAAGCGCGCCGGGATCCACCAGGAGACGCCGAGCAGCGCCCGGCGTCCGGGCGGCCCGCCGATCACCTCGCTGCCGGCCGCCGCGACCGGGTCCTCGTCGGCCGGGACGACCACGGTGTCGGCCGCGGGCGCGGCCGTGGCGACGGCTGCCGGGGAGGGCCCTGCGGCGGCGCCGGACCCGACCGGGCCGGCGGTTTCGTCACGATCGCTCGACGTCATGCCGGACATCCTGCCGCACCATCCGCGCCGGAACGAGGAGGCCCCCGCGACGGCCTGCGGAGCTGTGCGGCGGCCGGGTCCGCGAATCGTGACGAAAACGGCGGTGGCGGTCCTCCGGGGAGGACCGCCACCGCCGTCACGGGTCTGCCGGGGCCGTGCCCGGCGCTACTGCCCCGCCGCGGCGCCCTGCGCGCCGCCGGTGGAGCTCGGTGTCGGCTTGCCGCCGCCGGTCGGCTTGCCCCCGCCGCCCGGTGTGGTGGTGTCGGTGGGCGTCGGCTGCGTCGGGCAGTTGATCAGCGGGATGCAGCTGCTGGTCGGTTTCGGGTTCTTCGTCGGCGAGTGGGTCGGCTGGTCGCCGGGGCAGTCCACGCCGGGCACGCAGTTCTGGGTGGGTTGCGGCGGCTGCGGCTGGTTGGGCTGCGGCGCCTGGGTCTGCGCGGGGGCCGACGGGGTGTCGGCCGTGGTCGGCGTCGGCGCCGCCGTGGCCGTGGACGGCGCACCGGAGGAGTCGACCTCGCTGCCGACCGGCTGCGGGCTCGGGAAGTCCATCTTCTTCTCGTTGGCCAGCGCGGCCTTCATGTACCGGGTGAAGACGTCGGTCGGGAGGGCACCACCGTGGATGGACTCCTGGCCGGCGGTGCCGTTGAGCGACAGCCGCTCGTGCTTGGTCGGGTCCTCGCGCCACATCGCGACGCTGGTCACCAGCTGCGGGGTGTAACCGACCCACCAGGCCGACTTGTTCTGGTCGGTGGTACCGGTCTTGCCGGCCACCGGTCGGCCCAGGTCCTTGGCCTTGGTACCGGTACCGTTCTTCACCACGTTCACCAGGACGTCGGTGACGTTGTCGGCGACGGCCGGCTCCAGCGCGACCTTGGGGTCCTTCTTGCCGAAGCCCGGGCGCTCCACGCCGTTCAGCTCGACCTTGGTGACCGAGTACGGCTCGGCCTCCTTGCCGCTGGCCGCCAGGGTGCCGTAGGCGGTGGCCATCCGGATCGGGCTGATGGTGGAGGTGCCGAGCGGGAAGGTCGCGGTCTTCGGGTCGGCCAGGCTCTCCTTCTTGACGCCCATCTGGACCGCCATGTCGGCCACGTTCTGGCCGCCGACGTCCTGGTTGAGCTGGACGAAGGGCACGTTGTAGGAGTACTGCATGGCCTGCCGCAGCGAGACGTAGCCGTGCTTGCTGGAGTCCTCGTTCTTCTGCCGGTAGGGCTTGCCGTCGTCGCCGATCACCAGCGAGCCGTCCGGCTTGCGGATCTCGGACAGGTCGTCGGCCAGGTAGCGGCTGTCGGCGTTGATCCGCTTCGGCTTGCCGTCGTCGCCCTTGGCGGTCTGCACGCCGGTCTGCATGGCGGTGGCCAGCACGAAGGGCTTGAAGGTCGAGCCGACCTGGACGCCGGAGGCGTCGGCGTTGTTGTCGAAGTGTCCGTTCTCCACGCCGTCACCGCCGTAGAGGGCGATGATCGCGCCGTCGCCGGGGCGGATGCTGGCGGAGCCGAACTGGATGTTGGTGTCGTTGTCCGGACGCTTCTGCGGGTTGAGGTTCTCCGCCTTGACGTCGTCCACGGCCTTCTTCAGGGCGTCGACCTTGTCCTTCTCGAAGGTCGTGTAGATCTTCAGGCCGCCCTTGTCGATCACCTGCTGGGTGATCGCCTTGTCGTTGTTCAGGACGTACTTGTTGGCGGTGTCGACCAGGTAGCTGATCTCACCGTTCATGTTGGAGCTGGGCTTCAGCGGGATCGGGTCCGGGAACGCGGTGCACTTGGCGCGCTCCTCCGGCGAGATGGCCTTGATCTTCACCATGTTGTCGAGGATCCACGACCAACGCCCCTGGGCCCGCTCCTTGTTGGCCGGGTTGGTGGGGTCGTAGTACGCCGCGCCCTTCAGGAGTCCGGCCAGCATGGCGCTCTGACAGACGTTGAGGTCCTTGGCGTCCACCCCGTAGTACGCCTGCGCGGCGGCCTGGGCGCCGTTGGCACCGCGGCCGAACCAGCTGGTGTTGAGGTAGCCCTTGAGGATCTCGTCCTTGCCCTGCGACTGGTCGATCTTCAGCGTGATGAAGAACTCCTTCACCTTGCGGCTGATCGTCTGCTCCTGGCTCAGGTAGGCGTTCTTCACGTACTGCTGGGTGATCGTCGAGGCGCCCTGGGTCTCACCGCCCTTCGCCATGTTGTAGACGGCGCGGAGCATGCCCTTGGGGTCGATGCCGTGGTCGGTGCGGAAGTCCTGGTTCTCCGCGGCGATGACGGCGTTCTGCAGGTTGGGGCTGATGTCCTGGAGCTCGACGATCTGACGGTTGGTCGTGCCCTTGCGGGTCATCTCGGAGCCGTCGGCCCAGTAGTAGATCGTGTTCTGGTCCTTGACCAGCGAGTTCAGCGAGGGGACCTGGGTGGTCTGGTACAGGTAGAACACCAGGCCGACGAAGCAGCCGAAGACCAGCAGGAAGCCGCTCAGCCACTGCTTCCAGGACGGCAGCCAGCGCCGGATCCCGGTCTTGCCGAACCGCGGGTAGTCGATGAAGCGCTTCTTGCCCGGTCCGGCCGTCGCCGCGGCGGCCGCGGCATCACCCCGGCCGCCCTTGCCCTTCTTCTGGGCGGCCTTGCGCATCTCCGCCCGGCCCATCCGCGGTTGCTGGGCGGTCTCCCGCATGCCCGGCGGGCGCCGGCGGCCGACCCCGTCGGAGCGCAGCTCGTCGGGCCCCGGCCCTCCTGGACGGCCGCCGCCTCCCGGGGGCTGCTGCCCGTCGCCGCCCGGGTTGGGCGTCCTTCGCCGTCGCTCGCTCATCTTCCAGCACTCCTCGTCAGGCGTTTCCGGCCTGAAGGCAGGGTTCACGTCCGATGCCCGCAAACCGCCCTAACCCCGGAGGTGGTCCTCGTGCACACGCGACAGCGTACGCAGCACTGAAATACAACTAATCGGGCATCAGTCGCCAATAACCGCAAAACGGCGACAGATCATTACACGCCCGTTGCCAAGCCCACCCGCGAGTCGGCTTGTGATCACATTCACGCGTGCCCCCCTTGCCGGTTCCCGGGGTCGGGTTTACTGTTCTCGATATATCGAGCCGATACATCGAAGCGGAATACCGCCGGATGCAGCGGCCGGACGAAGGCCGACAGGGAGGAGGACGACGACAGTGGGCAGGCGCTCAGGGGTGCTGGAGTTCGCCGTTCTCGGCCTGCTCCACGACGCCCCGATGCACGGCTACGAGCTGCGCAAACGGCTCAACATCCTGCTCGGCACGTTCCGGGCACTGTCCTACGGAACGCTCTACCCCTGCCTGAAGAGCCTGGTCGCCCAGGGCTTCCTGGTCGAGGACAACCCGGACGTCGAGTACGTCCCGGCCACCGCGCTCAACGGCAAGCGGTCCAAGATCGTCTACCGGCTCTCCGCCGAGGGGAAGCAGCGCTTCGAGGAGCTGCTCGCCGACTCCGGCCCCGACGCCTGGGAGGACGAACACTTCGGCGTCCACTTCGCGTTCTTCGGTCAGACCGACCGGGCCGTCCGGATGCGCGTCCTGGAGGGCCGCCGCAGCCGGCTGGAGGAGCGCCTGGAGCGGATGCGCAACTCGCTGGCCCGCGCCCGCGAACGGTTCGACGACTACACCGTCGAACTCCAGCGGCACGGACTGGAGTCGGTCGAGCGCGAGGTCCGCTGGCTCAACGAGCTGATCGAGACCGAGCGGTCCAACCGCACCGGCCGGACCGGGCCCGCCGCCGCCGCCGGCGGCCCCGGCAGCACCGCCGTACCCCACAAGACTTCGGACGGCCGTGGCCAGGAGACCGGGTCCTCGGACCCGTCCGGGCCACCGTACGACCGCCCGGGGCGCTCCGCCGAGGAGCGCTGACACCGCGCCAGCCCTGTGCCGCGCGGAAGGAGTGGGCGCCTCGCGCCCCGCAAACAGTCATCGAAGAAGCAGGACGAGTGCCGCCGCCCCCGGCGGCCCTCATGAGATCACAGGGAGCAACCGGAAATGGGTTCGGTTCGCGTAGCCATCGTGGGCGTGGGCAACTGCGCCGCGTCGCTGGTGCAGGGTGTCGAGTACTACAAGGACGCCGACCCGGCCGGCAAGGTCCCCGGGCTGATGCACGTCCAGTTCGGTGACTACCACGTCCGTGACGTGGAGTTCGTCGCCGCCTTCGACGTCGACGCCAAGAAGGTCGGTTTCGACCTGGCCGACGCCATCGGCAACAGCGAGAACAACACCATCAAGATCTGCGACGTGCCGCCGACCGGCGTCACCGTGCAGCGCGGCCACACCCTCGACGGCCTGGGCAAGTACTACCTGGAGACTATCGAGGAGTCGGACGAGGCCCCGGTCGACGTCGTCCAGGTCCTCAAGGACCAGCAGGTCGACGTCCTGGTCTGCTACCTGCCGGTGGGCTCCGAGAACGCCGCCAAGTTCTACGCCCAGTGCGCCATCGACGCCAAGGTCGCCTTCGTGAACGCCCTGCCGGTGTTCATCGCGGGCACCAAGGAGTGGGCGGACAAGTTCACCGAGGCCGGCGTGCCGATCGTCGGTGACGACATCAAGTCCCAGGTCGGCGCCACCATCACGCACCGCGTGATGGCCAAGCTGTTCGAGGACCGCGGTGTCATCCTTGAGCGCACCATGCAGCTGAACGTCGGCGGCAACATGGACTTCAAGAACATGCTGGAGCGCGAGCGCCTGGAGTCCAAGAAGATCTCCAAGACCCAGGCCGTCACCTCGCAGATCCGCGACCGCGAGCTGGGCGCCAAGAACGTCCACATCGGCCCCTCGGACTACGTGGCCTGGCTGGACGACCGCAAGTGGGCCTACGTCCGCCTGGAGGGTCGCGCGTTCGGCGACGTCCCGCTGAACCTGGAGTACAAGCTGGAGGTCTGGGACTCCCCGAACTCCGCCGGTGTCATCATCGACGCCGTCCGCGCCGCGAAGATCGCCAAGGACCGCGGCATCGGCGGCCCGATCCTGTCGGCCTCCTCGTACTTCATGAAGTCCCCGCCGGTGCAGTACTTCGACGACGAGGCCAAGGAGAACGTCGAGAAGTTCATCCGCGGTGAGGTCGAGCGCTGAGCGCTGAGCGCCCGGGCGACTGACCGCCCGTAGCTCTCCGGAAGTGCCCACGATCCCCGGATCGTGGGCACTTCACCGTTTCTCGGCCAATGTTTCACGTGAAACATCGACCGGTTCCATGGCACCCTGGGCGGGTGGCGATCACCGAGAACGGCAGCACCCACCAGTCCGCGCACCGCGCCACGCTCCTCGATCTGCTCCGGGGCCGCGACTTCCGGCGGCTGCTGACCGCCCGGGTGCTCTCCCAACTCTCGGACGGCGTCTTCCAGGTCTCGCTCGCCGCGTACGTGGTCTTCTCCCCCGAGAAGCAGTCCTCCCCCGCCGACATCGCCTCGGTGCTGGCCGTGATGCTGCTGCCGTTCTCGGTGATCGGCCCGTTCGCCGGGGTGCTGCTGGACCGCTGGCGCCGCCGGCAGGTGCTCTACGTCGGCAACCTGGCCCGCTTCGGGCTGGGCCTGGGCACCGGAGCGCTGCTCCTGGCCGAGGCGCCGACCTGGCTGTTCTTCGCCTCCGCCCTGCTGGTCACCGCGCTCAACCGGTTCATCCTGGCCGGCCTGTCCGCCGCGCTGCCCCGGGTGGTGGAGCAGGATCAGCTGGTCACCGCCAACGCGCTCTCCCCCACCCTCGGGACGGTCGCCGCCGCCTCGGGCGGCGGCATCGGCTTCCTGCTGCACCAGGTGATGGCCCCCGGGCCGAAGGCGGACGCCGCGCTGGTCACGGTCGCCTCGCTGCTCTACCTGTCGGCCGCGCTGGCCGCCCGGCGGATGGACCGCGACCTGCTCGGCCCGGACCAGCACGCCGACCGCCCGGCGCTCGGCCAGGCACTGGTCCGGGCCGCAGTCGAACTGGGCGCTGCGGTGCGCCACCTGGTGCGGGACTGCCGGCCCGCCGTGCACGCGCTGGCCGCCGTCACCGCGGCCCGGTTCTGCTACGGCGTGCTGATCGTGGTCGTGGTGATGCTCGCCCGGTACACCTTCAACGACCCGGCCGACAGCGCGGCCGGTCTCGTCACCCTCGGCCAGGCGGTCGGCCTCTCCGCCGCCGGGTTCTTCGTCGCCGCGGTGGTCAGCCCCTGGTGCACCCGCCGGCTCGGCCTGACCGGCTGGATGACGGTCTGCCTGGTCGCCCCGGTGGTCTTCGTCCCGGCGCTCGGCCTGAGCTTCACCCTGGTGCCCTGCCTGATCGCCGCCCTGCTGCTCGGGGTGGTCACCCAGGGCACCAAGATCTGCGCCGATACCGTGGTGCAGGAGACGGTCGAGGACGAGTTCCGCGGCCGGGTCTTCGCCATCTACGACGTGCTGTTCAACGTCGCCTTCGTCGCCGCCGCCCTGGTCACCGCGCTGGTGCTGCCGCTGTCCGGACGCTCGGTCACGGTGGTCGTCGGGGTCGCCGCCGTGTACGCCCTCACCGCGGCCCTCTACCTGCGCGCCGCCCGCCGCCGCCCGCTGCCCTGACCAGCGATCCCGGAAATCCCCCGGGACTCGGGACGAATGGCGTCGGACCGAGTCGCTAAGGTGTCAGACCTGTCGGAGCGACAGCACTCTGTCTCGGGGGACGAACTGATGAGCACACCACCCAACCCGTACGGGCCGCCGCCCGGCGCATCGCCGTACGGTGCGCCCGTCCCCCCGCCGGCCGCGCCCTACGGACCTCCCCCGTCCTACGGGCAGCCCCCGCAGCCGGCCCCGCCCGGCTACGGGCCACCGCCGGCGTACGGGCAGCAGCCGTACGGCCAACCGCCGCACGGGCAGTCGCCGTACGGGCAGGCACCGTACGGCCAGCAGCCGCCCGCCGGGCCCTACGGCCACCCGCAGCCCGCCGCTCCGGCACCGGCCGCACCCGCGAAGAAGCTCGGCACCAAGTCCAAGCTGAAGGCCGTCGGCCTGGTCGGCGGCGGCATAGCCCTGGCGGTCGGGTACTTCGTCGCCGGGCCGAGCGTCAGCAGCGCCAAGCCCGGCGACTGTGTGCGGGTGAGCGGCTCCCGTGATGTCGAGATCGTCAAGTGCACTGATTCCAAGGCGAATTACCGCGTGCTGTCGAAGTTCGAAGGCACCACCGACGTGAACCGCTGCAAGCAGACCCCGCAGACCACGAGTGCCGTCTCCGGCAAGAGCGGCCGCCGCTGGAACAAGAAGCGGTACGTGCTCTGCCTCGGTCCGATGACGCCCACCACCACCGGCGTCCCGCCGGTGAAGAAGTCCTGAACTCTTCCGCCACTCCTTCCCGGGGGACCACCTTGTCCGTTCCGCCACCGCCCCAGATGCCGTACGGTCCGCCACCCGGCGACGGCAACCCGTACTCCTCCGGCGGCGCCTACGGCGCACCGCCCCCGCCGCCCGGCCAGCCCGGCCCGCCGCCGCCCGGCTACGGCTACCCGAGCCCCCCGCCGCCGCCCGAGCAGGCCTACGGCTACCAGCAGGCCGCGCCCGGCTACGGGTACGGGTACCCGCCGCCGGGCCCGACGGACGGCGTGACCTGCCGGTTCTGCGGCGGCTACCCGGCGGTGCAGACCACCGTCCGCGGCCACCAGGGCCTGCTGGTGGCCTACCGGATGCTGCGGATGTCCGGCCCGTTCTGCCGCACCTGCGGCACGGCCACCGTCCGCGACATGTCCGCCCGGACCCTGGTCCAGGGCTGGTGGAGCCTGGTGTCGTGGCTGCTGACCCCGATCACCCTGCTGCTGAACCTGATACCGCACAACAAGTTCAAGCAGCTGCCGCCGCCCGTCCCGGGCACCCACGGCCCGCAGCTCGACCCGGGCGTGCCGCTGACCCGCCGCCCGCACATCGCCATGCTGGTGGTCCCGGCCTCGCTGGCGGTCACCGTGGTGCTGGCCGCCACCGGGGTGCTCGGCCCGACGAAGACCGACAACCCCTCCGACCCGATCATCGCCGCACCCTCGCCGGCGGCCTCCACCTTCACCTTCACGCCCCCGCCGGCCTTCCCCTCGCCGACCTTCACGCTGCCGGTGGTGCCGAGCATCACCCTGCCGCCGGTCACCACCCCGAGCGACCCGGCCGACGGCGTCGACTCGGCCAAGGCCGGCGACTGCCTGCGCAACGAGAACGGCACCACCGGCGCGACCACGGACACCCACCCCAAGGTCTCGGTGCTGGCCTGCACCGACCCCAAGGCGCAGTACAAGGTGGTCTACAAGTACCCGGCCACCTCCGACGAGAAGGTCTGCGAGCAGCAGCCGAAGGCGGACAGCTGGTACACCCGCACCTACACCAACCTCCCGGCCCTGAACTACGTGCTCTGCCTGAAGAGGCTCAAGTAGCCCGGCCCACGCGCGAGGGGTGGCCCCGGCCGAGTGCCGGGACCACCCCTCGCGTCGTCGTGACCGGGGCCGGGATCAGCCCTGCTGCTGCTCCGCCCACCAGGCCCGCAGCGCCGCGACCGCCTCGTCCTGCTCCATCGGGCCGTGCTCCAGCCGCAGTTCGAGCATGTGCTTGTACGCCTTGCCGACCTGCGGACCCGGCTTGAGGTCGAGCAGCTCCATGATCTGGTTGCCGTCCAGCGCCGGGCGGACGGCGTCCAGCTCCTCCTGCTCCTTCAGCTCGGCGATCCGCATCTCCAGGGAGTCGTAGGTGCGCGAGAGCGTGGCCGCCTTCTTGCGGTTGCGGGTGGTGCAGTCGGAGCGGGTCAGCTTGTGCAGGCGCTCCAGCAGCGGCCCGGCGTCGGTGACGTAGCGGCGCACCGCGGAGTCGGTCCACTCGCCGCCGCCGTAGCCGTGGAAGCGCAGGTGCAGCTCGACCAGGCGCGAGACGTCCTCGATGAGCTCCTTGGAGTACTTGAGGTCGCGCATCCGCTTGCGGGTCATCTTGGCGCCGACCACCTCGTGGTGGTGGAAGGAGACCCGGCCGTCCGACTCGAAGCGGCGGGTGCGCGGCTTGCCGATGTCGTGCAGCAGCGCGGCCAGCCGCAGGGTGAGGTCCGGGCCGTCCTGCTCCAGCGCGATGGCCTGCTCCAGGACGGTCAGCGAGTGCTCGTAGACGTCCTTGTGCCGGTGGTGCTCGTCGCGCTCCAGCCGCAGCGCGGGCAGCTCGGGCAGCACGTGGTCGGCCAGGCCCGTGTCGACCAGCAGCCGCAGGCCCTTCACCGGGTGCTTGGCCAGCAGCAGCTTGTTCAGCTCGGCCTGGACCCGCTCGGCGGAGACGATGGTGATCCGCTCGGCCATCGCGGTCATCGCGGCGACCACCTCGGGCGCCGGGTCGAAGTCGAGCTGGGCGGCGAAGCGGGCGGCCCGCATCATCCGCAGCGGGTCGTCGGAGAAGGACTCCTCGGGGGTGGCGGGGGTGCGCAGCACCCGGGCCTCCAGGTCGTCCAGGCCGTGGTGCGGGTCGACGAAGCCGCGGCCGGGCAGGTCGACGGCCATCGCGTTGACCGTGAAGTCCCGGCGGACGAGGTCCTGCTCGATGGTGTCGCCGTAGGTGACCTCCGGCTTGCGGGACGTGCGGTCGTACGCCTCGGAGCGGTAGGTGGTGATCTCGATCAGGAAGGAGCCCTCGGCGGTGTCCTTGCGGGCGCCGACCGTGCCGAAGGCGATGCCGACGTCCCAGACCGCGTCCGCCCAGCCCTTGACCAGCTTGAGCACCTGCTGCGGGCGGGCGTCGGTGGTGAAGTCCAGGTCGTTGCCGAGCCGGCCGAGCAGCGCGTCCCGCACCGAGCCGCCGACCAGCGCCAGCCGGTGGCCGGCCGCCTGGAAACGGCGGGCGATCTCGTCGGCGACCGGCGACACCCGCAGCAACTCTTGCAGCCCCAGGGCCTGGGCCTCGCTCAGGCCTGGGACGACCTGGACGGCGGTGCTGGAACGGTCGGTGCGCGCGGTGGGCTCATTGGCAGTGGACACGGCTCACAAGGGTACGTGCCCCGGAAGGTCAACCGCCCGCGCGTTTCGGGCGTCCTATCCCACAGCCCGCAACACTGCATCCCGGGCTGCATCGTTACCATGCCGGTGGACGAGTCTCGGGCACCGGACAGGGGATGCGGTGTCGCGCGCCGCCACGGCCTGCGGGACCCCGCGGCAGCGGTGCGGCGGCGTCGGGCGAAGAGTTCCAGCAGAGTTCCAGGCATTTCAGATTTTCCAAGGGTTCCAAGCGAAGAACGCCGGGCGCACCGCGCCGGGCGACCAGCATCAGCGGCACGCGATCGAGAACGGCGAGGGCGAAGCGAGTGAGTGAGCCGACACGGCACTCGGGCCTGGGGGCGCACCGACAGCCTGGACGGGCCGACGGCCCCGCCGGACGACGTCATCCCGTCCGTCGTGCGGGCCTGCGCCTCGCCGCCGCCTGCGCGGCCGCCCTGACCGTCCTCGCGGCCGCCCCGGCCGGTGCGCTGCCCGCCGGCGGCGACGTCCGGTCGGCGGCCGA
Organism: Streptomyces sp. 1114.5; assembly: GCF_003635085.1. Classification (NCBI taxonomy): domain Bacteria; kingdom Bacillati; phylum Actinomycetota; class Actinomycetes; order Kitasatosporales; family Streptomycetaceae; genus Streptomyces; species Streptomyces sp. 1114.5. The sequence goes on along the minus strand of NZ_RBXE01000001.1, from coordinate 1,297,681 downwards.
CTCCACCGCCTCGGCCGAGTTCCCGGTGGTCCTGACCATCGAGACGCTGGCCCCGCAGGTCGCCGCCCCGAACGGCACCGTGACGATCAGCGGGCACGTCACCAACGCCGGCAAGTCGGCGCTCAAGGGCGCCCACGCGGCCGTCCGCAAGCCCGGCCGTCCGCTGGACCGGCGCAGCGACCTGACCAGCGTGGCCGGGCGCTCCACGCCGAGCTCCGCGGACGGCGTGGAGCTGGAGAGCCCGCAGTACGCCCTGCCCGAGCTCAACCCGGGCCAGACCCTGCCGTACACCCTGAGCGTCGCGGTGAACGACCTGGGGATGTCCGCGAGCGGCGTGTACGAGCTCGCGGTGGACGCCTGGGGCTCGACCGCCGACAACGCGCACGACCGGCCGCTGGGCATCGCCCGGACCTTCCTCCCGTACAACCCCGGCGGCGCCGAGGCGCAGCCGACCAAGGTCGCCACGATCTGGCCGCTGGTGCACGCGCCCGTGCTGGCCGCGCAGACCGTCGCCGACAACGACCAGTCCGTCCCGGTGCTGCACGACGACAGCCTCGCCACCGAGTTCGCCCCCGGCGGGCGGCTGTACGAGCTGGTCGACACCGGCGCCAAACTGAACGGCCTGACCTGGGTGATCGACCCGGACCTGCTGGACGCCGCACTCGCGATGACCAGGCCGTACCGGGTGCAGAACCCGGGCACCGAGTCCGCGGGCAAGCCGGCCCGGGAGGACAACACCGTCCTGGTCAACGGCTCGGCCGCCGCCACCGCGTGGCTGGACAAGCTGCGGGCCGCCGTCGCCAAGCCGGGCAGCCAGGTGGTCTCGCTGCCGTACGCCGACCCCGACCTCGCCTCGATCGCGCACAACGGCGCCGACCTGACCGCGGTGACCACCGGCCTGGGCAAGGCGGCCACGGCCGGGCGGCTGACCGTCGAGGGCCGGCTTTCGGTGGACACCCGCTCCGACGTCGCCTGGCCTTACCAGGGCTACGTCGACCAGCAGATCGCCGGCCTCGCCCAGCAGGCGGGCAGCGGGCTGCTGCTGGTCAACGGGGCGAGCATGCCGGAGCCGGACTCGCTCAACTACACGCCCTCCGCGGTCCGCCCGATCGGCAACGGGCAGAGCGCCGTGGTCGCCGACGAGACCGTCTCCGCGCTGTTCCGCGGGGACCTCGGCGCCCCGAAGGACCAGACCGAGGCGACCCAGCGCTTCCTCGCCGAGACCTACGCGATCACCCACGAGCAGCCGCAGAACCAGCGCAGCCTGCTGGTCATGCCGCCGCGGGACATGACCGTCAACACCGCCAAGGTGCTGGCCAACGCCCTGCAGACGGCCTCCGACAAGTGGATCAGCCCGGTCAAGCTGGACGCCGTGGCGCAGTCCGCGCCCGACCCGAAGGCCAACACCGGCGTCCCGGCGGCCGCCGACTACCCGAACCAGGTCCGGGCCTCCGAGCTGTCGGCCTCCGACCTCACCGGCACCGCCGACATCCAGTTCGGCCTGGACACGCTGATGCGGGTGCTCACCCTGCCCCAGCGGGTGCGCGGCCCGTTCAGCGCCGCCATGGTCCGCTCGCTCTCCACCGAGTGGCGCACCCAGGCCCCGGCCGGCGCCGCCTACCGCACCGGTGTCACCAAGTACCTGACCGAGCTGACCAACGCCGTCCAGGTGCCGCCGAAGAAGGTGGTCACCCTGGCCGGCAACACCGGCCTGCTCCAGGTCAGCGTCCGCAACGACCTCACCCAGACGGTGACCAACCTGAAGCTGGTGCTCACCTCGACCCAGCCGAACAGACTGCGGGTGGGCAAGGAGGAGGAGCTGGTCCTCCCGGCCTCGCAGAGCGCCACCCTCCGCTTCCAGGCCGAGGCGCACAACAACGGGCCGGTCAACATGACCGCCCAGCTGTGGACCACCGGCCCCAACCCGCGGCCGTACAGCGCCCCCCAGCCGTTCACCGTGGAGGTCACCTCGGTGACCAACGGCGTGCTGTACGTCTTCGCGGGCGCCGGCCTCCTGCTGCTGCTGGCCGCGCTGCGCTTCATGCGCCAGCGCAAGCGGCGCGGCGGTCAGCCGCACGAGGACGGCGACCAGCCGGTCGGGGACGCCCCGGCGACGGGCGGGGCCGCGGCCCGGGTGCCGACCGCGGACGGCACGGACGAGGGCGGGGACGGCACGGACCAGGCCGCCGGCACGGCCGACGGGGACGGACCGGCGGGCGGCGAGACCGGTGACGGTCCTGCGCAGACACCGCGCGGGAGCAGCCCTGATGGCCGGGATCGGGCCTCCAGTGATGAGAAGGTTGGTCCTTGATACCGCCGACCCCCCGCAACGCCGGGCCGGCCTCCCCCCACGACAGCGAAGAGGTGACATGACCGGGCGCAGCGAGGAGCGGCCGCCGGGCCGCGGTGAGAGCCGGCCGGGCGCCGAGTCGCCGTCCGGCGACTGGTACGTGGCCGACACCTACGCCCAGGACCCGTACGCGGCCGACGCCTACGGGAACCAGCGGGACGGCCAGGACCCGTACGGTCTGCAGGCCGGTCGCCCGGCCGCCCCGCAGCCGCCGGCCGCCGCGTACGACGTGCCGCCGCAGCTGCCGCCGCAGGCCGGCGGCTACCCGACGCCGGTGCCTCCGGTCCCGTACCCGGCGGCGGAGCGGTTCTCGCCCCCGGTGCCGCCGGTGCAGTCCGGCTGGGACGCCCCGGCGCAGGGCGGCTGGCAGCAGGAGCCGGCCCCGGCTCCGGCCGGCGACCACTGGGGCGGCGCCGAGCAGCCCCGGCAGCAGTGGCAGCCCGGCCCGGCGCACTCCGCCTGGGACAGCGAGACCACCGAGTACGTCGGCGTGGACGCGCTGTTCGGCGACCGTCCGGCGGAGGCCGCGGCCCCGCAGCCGGTGCCGCAGCCCGCCCCGGCCCCGCACGCCACCCAGCACCCGGCCCCGCCGATGGCCGCCCAGGGCGGCGCCCCCGGCACCGTGCCGCCCGGCGCGCCCGCGCCGTACCCGCCGGTGGGCGGTTACCCGGGGCAGCCGCAGCACCTCGCCGCGGACGCCCCGCGCCCCTTCGTGCCGCCGATCGAGTTCGACCCGCCGCTCTCCGAGGAGGAGGCCACCATGCAGGTGGCCGCCGTCGCGGTGCCCCCGGCGGTCGAGCCGCGGGCCGACGTCCTCGCCGAGGAGGAGGCGGCCCGGCAGCAGCCCGCGGCCGCGCCCGCCCCGGCAGCCGGTGGCGGCGGCGGTGGTGGCGGCAAGGTCGCCAACCTGCTGAACTCCAGCGCGCTCATGGCCGCCGGCACGCTGGTCTCCCGCGGCACCGGCTTCGTCCGGACCATGGTGATCACCGCAGCCATCGGCGTCGGCGTGATGGGTGACTCGTACAACGCGGCGAACACCCTGCCGACCCTGCTCTACATCCTGATCGGCGGCGGCGCGCTGAACGCCGTCTTCGTGCCGCAGCTGGTGCGCAGCATGAAGAACGACGAGGACGGCGGGACCGCCTACGCCAACCGGCTGCTCACCCTGGTGATGGTCGGGCTCGGCGGCGTGGTGTTCCTGGCGGTGCTCGGTGCACCCGTGCTGGTCCAGCTGATCGCCCACTCGATGATGACGGACCCGGAGCGCGCCGACACCACGGTCGCGCTGGCCCGCTACTGCCTGCCCACCATCTTCTTCATGGGCATCCACGTGGTGATGGGCCAGATCCTCAACGCCCGCGGCCGCTTCGGCGCGATGATGTGGACCCCGGTCCTCAACAACATCGTGGTGATCTTCACCTTCTCCGCCTACATCTGGGTCTACGGCGGCTTCGGCACCACCCACGTCTCCCCGGAGTCCATCTCGCCCGAGGGCGTCCGGCTGCTCGGCCTGGGCACCCTGGTCGGCCTGGTCGTCCAGTCGCTGGCGATGGTCCCGTACCTGCGGGCGGCCGAGTTCCGCTTCCGGCCCCGCTTCGACTGGCGCGGCCACGGCCTGGGCAAGGCCGCCCGGCTGGCCAAGTGGACGTTCTTCTTCGTGCTCGCCAACCAGGCCGGCTACCTGGTGATCACCCAGCTGTCCACCAAGGCCGGTGAGGCCGCCGCGGCGGCCGGCCACAACGGTGTCGGCCTGGCCGCGTTCTCCAACGCCCTGCTGATCTGGCAGCTCCCGCAGGCCGTGATCACCGTCTCGATCATGAGCGCGGTGCTCCCCCGGCTCTCCCGGGCGGCCGCCGACGAGGACGCCGGAGCCGTCCGAGACGACATCTCCTACGGCCTGCGCACCACGGCGGTGGCGGTCGTCCCGGGCGCGTTCCTGTTCCTCTCGCTCGGCCCGGTGATCGGCCGCTCGATCTACGCGGTCGGCGGCAACCAGACCGTCCTGAACGACGCCACCAACGTCGGCCTGATGCTCTCCGCCTTCGCCCTGGGCCTGATCCCGTACTCGGCCCAGTACGTGATGCTGCGCGGCTTCTACGCCTACGAGGACACCCGGACGCCGTTCTCGAACACCGTCTGGGTCGCGGTCTGCCAGGCCGGCTTCTCGCTGCTGTGCTGGCTGCTGCTGCCCGCCCAGTGGACGGTGGTCGGCATGGCCTTCGGCTACGGCCTCGCGTACGCCGTCGGAGTGACGGTGGCCGTGCCGAAGCTGAAGAAGAAGATCGGCGGCCTGGACACCAAGCGGATCGGCAGGACCTACAGCCGGCTGGCCGCCGCCTGCGTCCCGGCCGCACTGGTCGGCTTCGGTGCCGCCCTCGGCGTCCAGCAGGTGCTCGGCGGCTGGCCGGGCAGCGTGGCCGCGCTGGTGGTGGCCGGCGGCCTGCAACTGGCCGTCTTCGTGCTGATGGCGAAGCGCCTGCGGATCGAGGAACTGAACGCCATGCTGGGCATGGTCCGCGGCCGACTGGGCCGCTGACCGTCCGACGACCGGCCGGACGAGCGGGCGCCCTGACCGGGCGTCAACCGGAGCGCACGGCTCCTCCGCTCGTCCGGCCGAGTGCTGGGCCACCGGCCCGTCCGGGTACGCCCGGCCGCGAGATGGCGACCCGGTGTCGGTTCTGCACCACATCTCTCCACCCGGATGCAACCGAGCGGACCCTTCAGCGGTCGTACCCGGTGGAGAAGAGTGGGCACAATTGTCCTGGAGCACAGGGCCACCAACCCGAGGGCTCCAGCGACTCTCTCAGGCCGGGGCGACACAAGGGGAGGCAGGACCACGGTGGCTGATGGCACCAAGGCGGTCGTCGACACGTCAACAGCTGACGCGGCGGCGGACGAGGCCGCGCTGGCCGCGGCGATCGACCGGCTCGCTGTCGCGAAGGACGCCCCCGGGCGCGCCCGCGCGGACGCCGAGGCCGGGGCCACCGGCTCCGAGGACCCCGCCTCCGAAGACCCCGTCTCCGGGGACACTCCCGAGGACAGCGAGGACAGCGAGGACGGCGAGGACGGCGAGGACGGCGAGTCCTCCGCCGCACCGGAGGACTCCGTCGCCGAGGAGACCTCGGAGATCACCGCTCCGCTCTCGGTCCAGGAGATCCGCGCCGAGCTGACCGCTGACGCCCCCCGGAAGAAGCCGGCCCCCACCGCCGCGCCCGCGCCCGCCAAGCGCCTCCCCACCGACCCGCAGCCCACCTTCGACCCGCGCGACACCGCCACGCTCCCGCGCACCCTCCCCGCCCCGCAGCGCCGCAGCGGCGACAAGATCGGCCACCGGTACCGGCTGGAGGAGTGCATCTCCGAGTCCGAGACCTTCAGCAGCTGGCGCGCCGTCGACGAGAAGCTGCGCCGGGCCGTCGGCGTCCACCTGATGGCCTCCGGCCACCAGCGGGCCCGCAAGGTGCTGGCCGCGGCCAAGTCCGCCGCCCTGCTCGGCGACCCGCGCTTCGTCCAGGTCCTGGACGCCGTCCAGGAGGGCGAGCTGGTCTACGTCGTGCGGGAGTGGCTGCCGCACTCCTCCGACCTGGCCAGGCTGCTCGCCAACGGCCCGATGGAGCCGCACGAGGCGTACCAGATGGTCCGCCAGGTCGCCGACGCCGTCGCGGCCGCCCACCGCCGCGGCCAGGCCCACCTGCGGCTCACCCCGCGCTGCGTGCTGCGCACCGACAGCGGCCAGTACCGGATCAACGGCATCGCGGTGGACGCCGCCCTGCGCGGGCTGCCCGCCGAGGACAGCGCCGAGGACCCCCAGCGCTCCGACACCCGCGCGATCGGCGCCCTGCTGTTCGCCGCACTCACCCACCGCTGGCCGTACCCGGAGGACCGCTACGACCTCCAGGGCCTGCCGAGGGGCCTCCAGAACGCCTCCCCGGACCAGGTCCGCGCCGGGGTCCACAAGGGCCTGTCCGAGCTCGCCGCGCGGGCCCTGTTCGACCACCCGCCGCACCACGCCGAGCCGATCACCACCCCGGAGGAGCTGGTCCGGGCGATCGCGCAGCTGCCCCGGATCCGCCAGCCCGAGCCGGAACTGCCCGCCTTCCCCACCCCGCCCCGGCACAACACCCACGCCCTGCCCACCGCGCCCAACCCGACCCGGGTGGCCGACGCCACGGTCGCCCCGCTGCCGGCCTCCTCACGCCCGGCCGCCGCCCGGCGCACCCGGCGGCGGCTGCGCCGGGTCGTCAAGGCCACCGCCTGGACGGTCGCCCTGGGCGCGATCGGCGTCGCCTCCTGGCAGTTCGTCGACAACCTGCGCCACACCGGGGGCGCCGTCGCCTCCCCGCTGCCCTCGGTCAGCAGCGCCGCGCCCTCGGCCACCCACCCGACGCCGCACGCGCCGGTGCCGATCGCCGTCAAGGACGTGCAGTCGTACACCGCGCCGGGCACCCCCTCCGAGGGGTCGGACAGCCCCGCCAAGGCCGTCGACGGCGATCCGAACACCGTCTGGCAGACCCAGTGGTACGTCGACCAGTTCGGCCCCAAGCCGCCCGCACGCCGGGCGGGCACCGGTCTGATGATCGACCTCGGCTCGCAGCAGACGGTCTCCTCGGTGACCGTCCAGTTCGCCGGCGAGCACACCGCGGAGCTGCGGGTGCCCGGCACGGGCGCCGCCGCCAGGCCGATGCAGTCCAAGCCGGAGGACTTCACCGTCATCGGCAAGAAGAGCGGCACCACGGTCGAGTACGCCCTGGACAACCCGGTCACCACCCGCTACCTCTTGATCTGGCTGACCGCCCTGCCCAAGAATTCCGAGGGCAACTTCCAGGGCGGCGTCGCCGAGGTCAAGGTCTCCGGCTGACCGGACGGCCGCTGCGATCCGTCGAGCGACGCGCGAACGGACGAGGACCAAGGAGCGGCGGTGACGGACGGCGTGGACCAGACGGACGACGCGACGCTGCTCGCCCGGCACGTCGCCGGTGACCGGGAGGCCTTCGGCCTGCTGGTGAACCGCCACCGCGACCGGCTCTGGGCGGTCGCCCTGCGCACCCTGGGCGACCGTGAGGAGGCCGCCGACGCCCTCCAGGACGCCCTGGTCTCCGCCTTCCGCGCCGCCGCCGGGTTCCAGGGCCGCTCGGCGGTCACCACCTGGCTGCACCGGATCGTGGTCAACGCCTGCCTGGACCGCGCCCGGCGCACCGCCACCCGCCGCACCACCCCGCTCGACGAGGACCCGCAGCGGCTCGACACCCTGGTCGGCGCCGCCGAGCCGGCCGACTCCCCGGTGGTCCGGGCCGAGCTGCACCGCGAGGTGACCGCCGCGCTCGCCGCCCTGCCCGCCGAACAGCGGGCCGCGCTGGTCCTGGTCGACATGCAGGGCTACCCGGTCGCCGAGGCCGCCGAACTGCTCGGCGTCGCGGTGGGCACCGTGAAGAGCCGCTGCGCGCGCGGCCGCGCCCGACTGCTCCCGCTGGTCCGGCACCTGCGGGAGAGCGACGGCGGGACGGGCGTTTCACGTGAAACAACGGGCGCCCCCGGCTCGGCCCCGCCGCCGCGACCGGACGCCCCGGGGAACCCGAAGGCGCCCCGCACCGTCACAGGAACAGGCCCGAGCACCGGTCGGACGATTCTGGAAGGAGACGCGAGCACACGATGAGCGCCCACCTCTCCTCCCCCGACCACGCCGGGGACCACCCGTCGATCGACCGGCTGGCCGACCTCGCCGAGGACCTGGTCGACTCCCCCGACGCCGTGGCGGCGCTGCGGCGGCACCTGGCCGGCTGCGCCGAGTGCCGGGAGACCGTCGAGGCGCTCGCCGGGGTCCGGGAGCTGCTGGGCTCCGTCGAGGCCCCGCCGATGCCCGCCGATGTCGCCGCCCGGCTGGACGCCGCCCTGGCCGTGGCCGCCGCCGGGCGCGACGCCGAGCAGTCCGACCAGGCCGCGCCCAAGCCCGCCGACCGCCCCCAGGAGGCCCCCGCCGCTCCCCGCCGGGCCGCCACCCCGGCCCCGACCGTCCGCACCGCCACGGGGCCCTCCGCGCCGCCCTCCCGGCCCGGCGCCGCCACCGGACCCGGCCGGCCCCGCCCCAAGCGGCGCCGGATCGCCCTGCTGCTCGGCACCGCCGCCGCCCTGGCCGCCATCGGCCTCGGTGGGGCGCTGCTGCTGCACCCCGACGACCGCTCCGGTGGCTCCGCGGTCACCGCAGCCGCCCCGGCCGGCACCACGGCCGCCGCCGACCAGAGCGCCCGTACCCCGCACGCGGCGAGTCCCGGCACGGTCTACGAGGCCGATCGGCTCGCCACCCAGGTGCAACAGCTGCTGGCCCGCTCGGAGACCGCTCCGGGGCTGCGGGCCACCGGGCCCGCCAAGTCCGAGGCCGCCCTCCCGGCCGAGGGTGCCCGGCCGGAGCTCACCTCCCCCGGTTCCCCCTCCGCCTCGCCCTCCGCCGCCCCGTCCCCGTCCGCCTCCACGAGCTGCCCGGCACCCGCCTCCGGCGTCCCGCTGGCCACCGACCGGGGCACCTACCGGGGCTCGCCGGTCGACGTCCTGGTCTACCCGGCGCCCGGCACGCCCGGCTTCGTCGAGGTCTACCTGCGCTCCCCCGACTGCGGCCCGATCGTCCTGCAGCAGACCGTTCCGAGCCGTTGACCGACGGTTCCCATGCGATCCACGACCAGCACGGCACGCCGCTTCCGGAGTCCGGGCACCTGGTACGGATCCGCCTGGGAATGCGAGACACTGGGCAGTCGTTGTCCCGGGCGGCGGAGCAGGACCGCCCTCCCCGCAGCTAACGCGGGTCGCGATGCGAACCAGGAGATGCAGTGAGCGACGTCCGTAACGTGATCATCATCGGTTCCGGCCCGGCCGGGTACACGGCCGCTCTCTACACGGCCCGGGCCTCCCTGAAGCCGCTGGTCTTCGAGGGTGCCGTCACCGCCGGTGGCGCGCTCATGAACACCACCGAGGTCGAGAACTTCCCCGGCTTCCGGGACGGCATCATGGGCCCCGAGCTGATGGACAACATGCGCGCCCAGGCCGAGCGCTTCGGCGCCGAGCTGATCCCGGACGACATCGTCGCGGTCGACCTCACCGGCGACATCAAGACCGTCACCGACTCCGAGGGCAACGTCCACCGCGCCCGCGCCGTGATCGTCACCACCGGCTCCCAGCACCGCAAGCTCGGCCTGCCCAACGAGGACAAGCTCTCCGGCCGCGGTGTCTCCTGGTGCGCCACCTGCGACGGCTTCTTCTTCCGCGACCAGGACATCGCGGTGGTCGGCGGCGGCGACACCGCCCTGGAGGAGGCGACCTTCCTCTCCCGCTTCGCCAAGAGCGTCACGATCATCCACCGCCGCGACACCCTGCGCGCCTCCAAGGCCATGCAGGAGCGCGCCTTCGCCGACCCGAAGATCCGCTTCGAGTGGGACAGCGCCGTCGAGGCCATCCACGGCGACCCGAAGCTGACCGGCGTCACCCTGCGCGACACCACCACCGGCGAGACCCGCGAGCTGGCCGTCACCGGCCTGTTCATCGCGATCGGCCACGACCCGCGCACCGAGCTGTTCAAGGGCCAGCTGGACCTCGACGCCGAGGGCTACCTCAAGGTCGAGGCCCCCTCCACCCGTACCAACATCCCCGGCGTCTTCGGCGCCGGCGACGTCGTGGACCACACCTACCGTCAGGCCATCACCGCCGCCGGCACCGGCTGCTCCTCCGCCCTGGACGCCGAGCGCTACCTCGCCGCGCTGGACGACCTGGAGGCCAAGGCCGCCGCCGTCGCGGTCTGACCCCAGGGCCACCCGACCCACCCCCGCGGGGGTGTTTCACGTGAAACACCCCCTTCCCGGCCAGGCCGAAACAGAACGGGCCCGCCCGTTGTTCACCTGGCAGCAGCCCCCCTCCGTCCTAACCCGAGGAGTTCCCGTGGCCGGCGCCACCACCACCGTCACCGACGCGTCCTTCCAGACCGACGTCCTGCAGAGCGACAAGCCCGTGCTGGTCGACTTCTGGGCCACCTGGTGCGGCCCGTGCCGCCAGGTCGCCCCGATCCTCGACGAGATCGCGGCCGAGCACGGCGACAAGCTGACCATCGCCAAGCTCGACGTGGACGCCAACCAGGCGACTGCCGCCCAGTACGGCGTCATCTCGATCCCGACCCTGATCCTCTACAAGGGCGGCGAGCCGGTGAAGTCCATCACCGGTGCCCGTCCGAAGGCCGCGCTGCTGCGCGAGCTGGACGGCTTCATCTAGGTCGTCAGGACGCCGACCGCACGGAGGCGGGGCTCCCCTCGTGGGCAGCCCCGCCTCCGTCGTTTCCCGGGCCGATTCCCGACTCCTCCTAGAACGGCCGCAGCGCCGGCTCCTTGCGCCCGCCGCCGAGCAGCCGCTCCAGCGCCCCCTCCACGTCCCCCCGCCAGGAGAGCGTGCTCCGCGCCTCCAGCCGAAGCCGCGGGTAGCGGTGGTGCGGCCGGACGGTCTTGAAGCCGACCGCGAGCAGGTGGTCGGCCGGCAGCACGCAGCTGGTCGGCGGCCGCCCGACCGAGCCGAAGGCCTCGATCGCCCGCACCCCGCGCCCGATCAGGTCCTTGGCCACGGTCTGCACCAGCACCCGGCCGAGCCCCTGCCGCTGGTAGCCCGGCAGCACCCGGCTGACCATCAGCTGAACGGCGTCCGGCGAGACCGGGCTGGTCGGGAAGGACTGCGAGCGGGGCACGTACGCGGGCGGCGCGTAGAGCACGAACCCGGCGGGCCGGTCGTCCACGTAGACGATCCGGCCGCAGGAACCCCACTCCAGCAGCACCGTGGAGATCCACCCCTCCTTCTCCAGCTCCGGCTTCCCGGCCTCCACCGCCTCCTTGGCGCTGACCGGGTCCAGCTCCCAGAACACGCAGGAGCGGCAGCCGTCCGGCAGCTCACCGAGGTTGTCCAGCGTCAGCGGAGCGATCCGGCGTCCCATGCCCGTACCTCCTCCTCCACCTCACGGGCGAGCATTCCCCCACGAACACCGATGGGTGCATGTTCCACGTGAAACAGCGCTCACGTGAAGCATGCACCCATCGGTCGGTGCCCGGGTCAGCCCTGCGACAACCGCAGACCGTCCTCACCCGGGGCCATGCTGTCCAGGATCCGGTTGAGGTCCTCGACCGAACCGAACTCCAGCACCACCTTGCCCTTGCCCAGCTTGCCGCCGCGCTGCGACACCTCGACCTTGACCCGGGTGTCGAAGCGGTCCGACAGCCGGCTCGCCAGGTCGTTGAAGGCCGGGGAGATCAGCTTGCCCGCCTTCGGCGCCTGGCGCGCGGGCTTCTGCTCCAGCTTCATCACCTTCACGATCTCCTCGATGTTGCGCACCGTGAGACCCTCCGCGATGATCCGCTTGGCCAGCCGCTCCTGCTCCTCGGCGTCCGGCACGCCGAGCAGGGCCCGGGCGTGCCCGGCCATCAGCGTTCCGGCCACCAGCCGGCGCTGGACGGAGGGCGTGAGCTTCATCAGCCGCAGCGTGTTGGAGACGTGCTCGCGGGAGCGGCCGATCCGCTCGGCCAGCTCCTCGTGGGTGCAGGAGAAGTCCCGCAGCAGCTGGTCGTAGGCGGCGGCCTCCTCCAGCGGGTTCAGCTCGGCCCGGTGCAGGTTCTCCAGGAGGGCGTCCAGCAGCAGCTTGTCGTCCTCGGTGGCCCGGACGATCGCCGGGATCCGCTCCAGCCCGGCCTCCCGGGAGGCGCGCCAACGGCGCTCACCCATGATCAGCTCATAGCCGTCCGCCGCGGTCTGGCGCACCACGATCGGCTGGAGCAGGCCCACCTCCTTGATGGAGTTGACCAGCTCGACCAGCTTGTCCTCGTCGAAGACCTCACGCGGCTGGCGCGGGTTGGGGGTGATCGCGTCCAGCGGCAGCTCGGCGAAGCGCGCCCCGGCGACCTCGGCCGGCTCGAAGGCGCGGTCGGCCTTCTCCCGCAGGCTCCCCGCGCCGACGCGGGCGGCCACCGTCCCCCGGCCGGACGGCAGCACCGGCACGGCGGCCGGCGAGACCGCCCCGGCCGTCACCGTCGAGGCCGGTGCGGGCGCGGCCGTCCCGGGCTGCGCCGCCGCCCCGCCGACCTCCGGCGGAGCCGACGGGAGCAGTGCCCCGAGCCCCCTCCCCAGACCAACCCTGCGAGCGCTCACTGATGACCCTCCGTCGTGCCGTGCTGTACCACCGGGGCGCCGTGCCCCTGCTGGCCGTCCCGCTGCTGCCCCACCAGCGAACCGCCCCGGCCGGCGGCGCGCAGCGCGAGCTCACGGGCGGCCTCCAGGTACGACAGCGCCCCGGTCGAACCCGGGTCGTAGGTGAGCACCGTCTGCCCGTAGCTGGGCGCCTCCGAGATGCGCACCGAGCGAGGGATCGCCGTGCTCAGCACCTCTTGCTGGAAGTGGGTCCGGACCTCTTCGGCGACCTGGGCGGCCAGCCTGGTCCGGGCGTCGTACATGGTGAGCAGGATGGTCGACACGTGCAGCTCGGGGTTGAGGTGCGCGCGGACCAGCTCGACGTTGCGCAGCAGCTGACCGAGGCCCTCCAGCGCGTAGTACTCGCACTGGATCGGGATCAGCACCTCCCGGCCGGCGACCAGGGCGTTGACCGTCAGCAGGCCCAGCGAGGGCGGACAGTCGATCAGGATGTAGTCGAGCGGCTGCTCGTAGGCCGCGATGGCGCGCTGGAGGCGGCTCTCCCGGGCCACCAGCGAGACCAGCTCGATCTCGGCGCCGGCCAGGTCGATGGTGGCGGGGACGCAGAACAGCCCCTCGACGTCGTGCACCGGCTGCACCACGTCGGCCAGGGGCTTGCCCTCCACCAGGACGTCGTAGATGGACGGCACCTCGGCGTGGTGGTCGATGCCCAGCGCGGTGGAGGCGTTGCCCTGCGGGTCGAGGTCGACGACCAGCACCCGCAGACCGTGCATGGCCAGCGAGGCGGCCATGTTCACGGTGGTGGTGGTCTTGCCCACCCCGCCCTTCTGGTTGGCGACCACGATCACCCGGGTGGTGGCGGGGCGGGGAAGCCCCTCCCCCGCTCGGCCGATCGCCTGAACCGCAGCCTGGGCAGCCCGTGCGATGGGCGTGTCATCGATCTGGTCGATGGTCTCCGAGTCCTGCATGGGGGTCAGTGTTTCACGTGAAACCGGAGCGGCAACAGTCGCCGCCCGGTCACGGCGGAGGATGCCCGAGAGCAAGGAGCGACGTTTCACGTGAAACACCATGCCCGCTTTGCCGGAAATCTGACGTTGCGACACTCCGGCTTCCCGGGGGCGCTGCCCGTCACCCGGACGACGACGGGCGGACGGTTCCCCCGTTCAGGAGATCCGTCCGCCCGTGTCGGTCCTCGGCCGAGCTCAGCGGGTGCGGCGCCGCCCGCCCCGACCGCGCTCGCCGCCGTTGCGGGCGGTCGCGTTGCGGCCCGCCCGGGCCGCCTTGGCGCGCCGGGTCGCGGCCTTCACCCCGCCGGGGCTCTCCCCCGCCTTGACCTGGACCACCCGGGTGGAGGTCTCCAGGGTGCCCTCGCCGACCGAGATCACGCTCCACTCGACCGCGCCCAGCTTGGTCAGCCCGGCCCGCGAGTCGGCGAGCTCCTGCTCGGCGCTGTCGCCCTTGAGCGCCAGCATCTGGCCGTGCGGCCGCAGCAGCGGCATGCCCCAGCCGGCCAGCCGGTCCAGCGGCGCCACCGCCCGGGCGGTCACCACGTCCACCGCGAGCTTGCCGATCATCTCCTCGGCGCGGCCGCGCAGCACGGTGACGTTCTCCAGCCCCAGCTCCCGGACGACCTCCTCCAGGAAGGTGGTCCGGCGCAGCAGCGGCTCCAGCAGCGTCACCGAGACGTCCGGACGGGCCAGCGCCACCGGGATGCCGGGCAGGCCGGCGCCGGAGCCGACGTCGCACAGGGTGATGCCGCTCGGCAGCAGCTCGGCCAGCACCGCGCAGTTGAGGACGTGGCGGTCCCAGAGCCGGGGCACCTCACGCGGCCCGATCAGCCCGCGCTGGACGCCCGCGGTGGCCAGCAGCTCGGTGTACCGGACCGCGGCGTCGAAGCGGTCGCCGAACACCTCCCGGGCGGCAGCCGGCGCCTCACCCGGCCCGACCGCCTCGCCCGGCGCAGCCGCCTCGGCGGTCCGCCCCTCGGCGGCCGGATCCACGTCCGACCCCGGCCGGCCGACGGCCGCGTTCTCCGTGTCCATCTCGACCTCTCCGATTCCCCGGATCCACCGACCCGCTCAACGCACTGTTTCACGTGAAACGTCTCCGCCGGGCCGTTCCCCGCGGAAGGGACGACGACCCCGCCCGCACGAGGCGGACGGGGTCGCGTCCGGTGAAGCTCTCCGGCCGCCAGCGCGACCGGTCATCGATCTGTCGGCCTCAGGCCGGCAGCACGACCACGCACCGCTGGGGCTCCTCGCCCTCGGACTCGCTGCGCAGACCGGCCGCGGCGACCGCGTCGTGGACGACCTTGCGCTCGAAGGGCGTCATCGGCCGCAGCTTGACCTGCTCGCCGGTGCTCTTCGCCTGCTCGGCGGCCTCGGCGCCGAGCGTGGCCAGCTCGGTGCGCTTGCGGGCCCGGAAGCCGGCAATGTCCAGCATGAGGCGGCTGCGCTCGCCGGTCTCCCGGTGGACAGCCAACCGGGTCAGCTCCTGCAGGGCCTCCAGCACCTCGCCGTCCTGGCCGACCAGGCGCTGCAGCGCGCGGTCGTTGCCGTCGCTGACGATGGAGACCAGGGCGCGGTCGCCCTCGACGTCCATGTCGATGTCACCGTCGAGGTCCGCGATGTCGAGCAGACCCTCCAGGTAGTCCGCCGCGATGTCGCCCTCCTGCTCCAGGCGGGCGATGACGTTCTCGTCGGCGTCGGCGCCGGCGGCCTCGGCCTCGACGGCGGTGGTGGTGCCTTCCGTCACTGATGGACTCCTTCGGAGATGGGCCCGTCTGGCGGGCCGGGAACGACGCTCTTCGCGGCTGTCACAACAGGCTCGGGGCCGGTCAGGACTTCTTCTTCGGCCGTTGGCCACCACGCTTCGGCTGCTGCCGGGTGCCCTGCTTGGTGCCGGCGGGCTTCGCCGCGGCCTGCTTGGCAGCCGCCGGCTTGGTGCCCGAATCGGCCGGGGCGGCGTCCGCGGGCTCCTCGGCCGAGGCGTCCTTGCTCAGGTCGGCGGTCGGCTGACCGGCGACGCCATGCTGGCGCTGCGACTTGCTCTGCCGACGGGGCTGCTGGCGGCGGGCCTGCACCGACTCCTCGACCGCGGCCGACGCGGCGGTCGCGGCGCTGAGGGCGTCCTTGGACGGGGGCAGCATGCCCCAGAGCGCGCCCTTGATCTCCGTACCGTCCGGACGCAGCCGGCCGGCCTTCTTGAGCCGTGCCTGGCGCTCCTGGAAGGCCTTGCTGCCCGGGGTCGGGTTGTTGTGGATGACGATCAGCTGCTGGCCCATCGACCAGACGTTGGTGGTCAGCCAGTAGACCAGGACACCGACCGGGAAGTTGATGCCCATGACGGCGAACATCACCGGGAAGACGTACATCAGCATCTTCTGCTGCTGCATGAACGGCGTCTTGACGGTGAGGTCGACGTTCTTGGTCATCAGCTGGCGCTGGGTGACGAACTGCGACAGCGACATCAGGATGATCATCACCGCGGTGACGATCTTGACGTTGGTCTCGTCGCTGCCCAGGAAGGTGGCGGAGAGCGGGGCGCCGAAGATGTGCGCCTTGCCGGCACTGACCAGCAGGTCGCCGTGGATGACGCCGATGTCCTGGCCCTTGGCCACCTTGGCGAGCACGCCGTAGAGGGCGGTGAAGAACGGGGCCTGCACGATGATGGGAAGGCAGCTGGAGAACGGGTTGGTACCCGCCTCCTTGTACAGCTTCATCATCTCTTCGGACTGGCGCTGCCGGTCGTTCTTGTAGCGCTCCTGGATGGCCTTCATCTTCGGCTGGATCGCCTGCATGGCCCGGGTCGCCTTGATCTGCTTCACGAAGAGCGGGATCAGGCAGATCCGGATGACGACGACCATGGAGGCGATGGCGAGCCCCCAGGCCCAGCCGCCGTCCGGATCGAAGACGTGGCTGTACAGCGAGTGGAACTGGACGATGATCCAGGACACTGCCGTGTAGAGGGGGCTGAGAAAACCGAAGGTCACCGGTCAGACTCCTTGGACAGGTGGATTGGCCGCACGTGGCCAATGGTCGCCGGGCCCTCGGGGTCCGGACCGGCGGGGGTGGCGGTCACCGGGTCCGCGGTGGCGGACCGGCTCTTCAACCAGTCTCGCAACCGCCGGTGCCACACCGGATGCTTGCGCGGCGGGACGTGATCGACTCCGCCGGGCGTCCACGGATTGCAACGCAGGATGCGCCACGCGGTCAGCCCGCCGCCCTTGACCGCCCCGTGCACCTTCACGGCCTCGTAGCCGTAGTGCGAGCAGGAGGGGTAATAACGGCACACCGGACCGAGCAGTGGGCTGATGGTCCACTGGTAGACCCTGATCAGACCCATCAGCAGGTACTTCATCGCCCTGCTCCCGTCGGCGCCGTGGCGGCGGGCTCGGCCTTCAGCAACCGCTTCAGCGCCGCGTCCAGGTCACGTTCGAGATCCTGGTACGAGGCGGACGCGGCCTGGGGCAGCGCACGCACCACTATCAGGCTACCGGCGGGCAGCCTGGACAGACGATCACGGACGAGATGGCGCAGTCGGCGCTTCACGAGGTTGCGGACCACCGCCGGGCCGACGGCCTTGCTCACGACGAAACCCGCACGCGCCGAAGGAGTCCCCTCGGCGACGTGCGGGCGGGAGTCGCTGGTCCGGTCGGTCTGCCCCTGGGGGTCACCATCTCTGCTGAGATGGACGACCAGAAGGGGCCGGCCTGCCCGGCGACCGCGTTTCACCGCGGTCGCGAAGTCCTGGCGCCGCCGCAGCCGATTCTCGGAGGGCAGCACAACAGATTCTGGCGCGGATCAGGCGGACAGGCTGGCGCGGCCCTTGCCACGGCGGGCGGCCAGGATGGCGCGGCCGGCGCGGGTACGCATACGCAGCCGGAAGCCGTGGGTCTTCGCGCGACGACGGTTGTTCGGCTGGAAGGTGCGCTTGCTCACTCGGGGGCTCCTGAGGTGAATCGTAGGATGACGGGGGGTCGCTTGGCCGTCACCGTGCGTCCGCGTGATCTCCCCTGAATTCGGAAATCCGGCCCATCGCCCCAGTTCGGCTGGGGTTTGAGGCAATCCACGGCGCCCGTGCTGCGCGCCTTATGGAGCGGGTGGACCCGCGGACATGCGGCAGCGGCCATCGACAACTCGACCTGGTTACGGTACGCGGGACGGGGTGCGAGGGTCAAACCAGCCTCCCGGGAGCGGTTTACCCACAGCCTGTGGACAACGACTTGATCCCGCCCTGTTCGCTGACTACCGTTGCAGAACTTGTCTGGTTTGTTCTTGGAAAGCGTGCACCAGTGGCTGATGTCAACAGCGACCTCGTCCCGGTCTGGGCCAGGGTCGTCGAGCGGCTGGTCAGCGACCCCGATGTCGGGGAGATGGACAAACAGTGGGTGCAGCGCACCCAGCCGATGTGGATGATGCACGACACCGCCCTGCTGGCGACCCCGAACGAGCGGGCCAAGCAGGTGCTGGAGGGCCGGCTGCTGCCGCAGCTGACCGAGGCGCTCAGCCGCGAGCTCAGCCGCCCGGTCCGGATCGCCGTGATGGTCGACGCCAACGCCGTGCCGACCACCCCCGCCCCCCAGGCCCCCGCCGAGCCGTACCCCGGCCCGGCCGAGGAGGCCGGCGGCTACGGCGGCCAGGACTACCAGCAGTCGTACGAGCAGGACCAGCCGTACGAACAGGGCCGGCCCTACGGCCAGGAGCAGCCGTACGGGCAGCAGGACTACGAGCGCCCCCGCTACGACACCGGCGGCTACGAGCAGCGCCCGGCCCCGTACGGCGCACCGGCCGCCGGCCCGCAGGGCTGGCAGGGGTACCAGGAGCAGCCGGCGGGCTACCACGAGTCCGAGGAGCCCGCGTCCCGCCCGGCGCCGCGTCCCGTCCCGGGCCCGCCCGCGACCACCCAGGGCGACCTGTTCGGCGGCGCCTACGGCCCCGGCCCGAACGAGCAGCCCCGCGCCGGCGTGGGCCGCCGCTCCTCCGGCTCCCGGCCCTCCGGCGGCCGTCCGGCGGAGAAGGCCGCCCCCGAGCGGTCCGGCGACCGCCCCGCCGTCCCCGGGGTGCCCGCCCCGCCCGGCGCTCCCCCGGCCGGCGGCTCGCGCAAGGACGAGCCGGCCGCCCGGCTGAACCCCAAGTACCTCTTCGACACCTTCGTCATCGGCGCCAGCAACCGCTTCGCGCACGCGGCGGCGGTGGCGGTCGCCGAGGCCCCGGCCAAGGCGTACAACCCGCTCTTCATCTACGGCGAGTCCGGGCTGGGCAAGACCCACCTGCTGCACGCCATCGGGCACTACTCGCGCAGTCTCTTCCCGGGCACCCGGGTGCGCTACGTGTCCTCGGAGGAGTTCACCAACGAGTTCATCAACTCGATCCGGGACGGCAAGGCGGACACCTTCCGCCGCCGCTACCGGGACATGGACATCCTGCTCGTGGACGACGTGCAGTTCCTGGCGAGCAAGGAGTCCACGCAGGAGGAGTTCTTCCACACCTTCAACACCCTGCACAACGCGAACAAGCAGATCGTCCTCTCGTCGGACCGGCCGCCCAAGCTGCTCACCACGCTGGAGGACCGGCTGCGCAACCGCTTCGAGTGGGGCCTGATCACCGACGTCACCCCGCCGGAGCTGGAGACCCGGATCGCGATCCTGCGCAAGAAGGCGATCCAGGAGCAACTCAACGCTCCCGCCGACGTGTTGGAGTTCATCGCGTCCCGGATCACCCGCAACATCCGGGAGTTGGAGGGCGCCCTGATCCGGGTCACCGCCTTCGCCAACCTCAACCGGGCACCGGTGGACCTGGAGTTGGCCGGCATCGTCCTCAAGGACCTGATCCCGGGCGGGGACGAGGACGCAGGCCCGGAGATCACCGCGCAGGTCATCATGCAGCAGACCGCCGCGTACTTCGGCCTGGGTGTGGACGACCTCTGCGGATCCTCGCGCAGCCGCGTGCTGGTGACGGCCCGCCAGATCGCGATGTACCTGTGCCGGGAGCTCACCGACCTCTCGCTGCCGAAGATCGGCGCGCAGTTCGGCGGCCGCGACCACACCACGGTGATGCACGCGGACCGCAAGATCCGCTCGCTGATGGCCGAGCGCCGCTCGATCTACAACCAGGTCACCGAACTCACCAACCGCATCAAGAGCTAACGGCCGCCGCGGGGTGCGGTCCGGAGGGCGTCAGGAGCGATCCTGACGCCCTTTTCGGCTTCCGGCAGGACCGCATTCGGCGGCAGCCACATTCCGCACGTCCACAGGTGTGCATCGCGGGCCGGCTGGGCAGGTTTGGCGTCGACGGACGTTCCGCCAGTCCACAGCCCGCGCCGAACAACTGACCGGTGATTCGAAAACCGGGGGCGCGCACGGCAGTTGTCCACAGGACGGGCGTCTTCCCCACGGTCCACAGGCCGGGGAGCCCGGAGTTATCCAGAATTCGTCCACAGGCCGGTCACCGCTACGCTCTTCCGCGCAGGTCAGGTGCCTGGGGACTTGTGCACAACGGTTATCCACAGGGTGTGGACAATTGACGGCCCGCCAGTGGGCCGTTCGGGTTATCCACCGGTTGTCCCCAGGCCGGCGGGAGTTATCCCCAGGTTGTCCACAGCAGCGTCCACAGTTCGACAACCGTGAGCTGCTGTTCATGCCCTGGTGTGAAAGCCGTCACGAAAAGTTGACCGGCCCCCGTGGATAACCCGGCCCGGATCTGGGGACAGGGCTGGGGATAACCTGTGGATACCCAGCGTGGCCTGTGGGTAACGCTCGGCTGTCCACAGCGGGGCCTGTCCGTCCACAGCCGCCGTCCACACCCACTGTGGACAAAATTCGGGGTCTGACCTGCGGAAACGGGGTTATCCACGGTTTCCACAGGCCCTACTACTACCACTACACATTTAGACCGTGGACTTGCTTTCAAAGCAGGTGGGCGCCGAATCTGTGGACAACCGTGCCCCGACATCTGTTCGGGTTGCTTCCGCCCGTCTGCCCCGTCTGTCGGCGGAGTACGTCAGACTGTCCCTGGCGACTGGAAGCGGAGTGGCAGAGCTCGGTGGACAGCCGAACCGACGATCAAGATCAGACGAACCAGAGTGCGAGCGGGAGCGCTCGATCCAGGAGGCGGTTACCGGTGAAGTTCCGGGTGGAGCGTGACGTCCTCGCGGAGGCGGTGGCCTGGGCTGCCCGCAGCCTCCCGGCACGGCCGCCGGTGCCGGTGCTGGCCGGCCTGCTGCTGACGGCACAGGAGGGCAGCCTGGCGCTGTCCGGCTTCGACTACGAGGTCTCGGCCCGGGTCGAGCTGGAGGCGGACGTCGAGGAGGCCGGCACCGTGCTGGTCTCCGGCCGGCTGCTGAACGACATCTCCCGCAACCTCCCCAACAGGCCTGTGGAGATCTCCACCGACGGCCAGCGGGTCAGCGTGGTCTGCGGCAGCTCCCGGTTCACCCTCCCCACCCTCCCGGTGGACGAGTACCCGTCCCTGCCCCAGATGCCGACCGCCACCGGCACCGTCCCGGGCGACGTCTTCGCCGCCGCCGTCAGCCAGGCCGCGGTCGCTGCCGGCCGCGACGACACCCTCCCGGTGCTCACCGGTGTCCGGGTCGAGATCGAGGGCGACCGGATCACCCTGGCCGCCACCGACCGCTACCGCTTCGCCGTCCGCGAGCTGCTGTGGAAGCCCGAGCAGTCGGACATCTCCGCGGTCGCCCTGGTCCCGGCCAAGACGCTGCAGGACATCGCCAAGTCCCTGGGCAGCGGCGACAACGTCTCCATCGCGCTCTCCTCGGGCGGCGCGGGCGAGGGCCTGATCGGCTTCGAGGGCGCCGGCCGCCGCACCACCACCCGGCTGCTGGAGGGCGAGTTCCCCAAGTTCCGCAGCCTGTTCCCGACGGAGTTCAACGCCATCGCGGCGATCCAGACCCAGCCCTTCCTGGAGGCGCTCAAGCGCGTCTCGCTGGTCGCCGAGCGCAACACCCCGGTCCGGCTGAACTTCGAGGAGGGCGTGCTGACGCTGGAGGCCGGCTCCGGCGACGACGCCCAGGCCACCGAGCGGATCGACGCCTCCCTGGAGGGCGACGCCATCTCGATCGCCTTCAACCCGGGCTACCTGGAGGAGGGCCTCAAGGCCATCGACTCCGCCTACGCCCAGCTGAGCTTCACCACCCCGACCAAGCCCGCGCTGCTCAGCGGCAAGGCGGCGGTGGACACCGAGGCGGACGAGGCCTACCAGTACCTGATCATGCCGGTGCGCCTCTCCGGCTGAGCCGCCCCCGCGCGGACACCCGCGCGTGACCGTCCACAGGCTGTGCACACCCGCTGTGCACAGCCTGTGGACGTCTCCCCCGGTCGGCCCGACCGCAGCCGGCCCGCCCCGCTTCACCGCGTAGGCTCGGGGAGTGCGGCAACGGCGCCGCCGGCAGGCACGTCACCACAGGTAAGGACTTGGTCATGGAGCTCGGCCTCATCGGTCTCGGCAAGATGGGCGGCAACATGCGCGAGCGGATCCGCCGCGCCGGCCACACCGTCATCGGCTACGACCGCAACCCGGACATCTCCGACGTCGAGAGCCTGCAGGAACTCGTCACCAAGCTGCAGGGCCCGCGCGTGGTCTGGGTGATGGTCCCGGCCGGCGCCGCCACCCAGGCGACCGTCGACGAGCTCGCCGAGCTGCTCTCCCCCGGCGACGTGGTCGTCGACGGCGGCAACTCCCGCTGGACCGACGACATCAAGCACGCCGAGGCGCTGGCCGCCAAGGGCATCGGCTTCGTGGACTGCGGCGTCTCCGGCGGCGTCTGGGGCCTGGAGAACGGCTACGCCCTGATGTACGGCGGCGACGCCGAGCACGTCGCCCGCGTCCAGCCGGTCTTCGACGCGCTCAAGCCCGAGGGCGAGTTCGGCTCGGTGCACGCGGGCGCCGTGGGCGCCGGCCACTTCGCCAAGATGGTCCACAACGGCATCGAGTACGCGATGATGCAGGCCTTCGCCGAGGGCTGGGAGCTGCTGGAGGCCGCCCCCGAGGTCACCGACGTGCGCGAGGTCTTCCGCAGCTGGCAGGAGGGCACGGTCATCCGCTCCTGGCTGCTGGACCTGGCCGTCCGCGCCCTGGACGAGGACGAGCACCTGGCCAAGCTGCGCGGCTGGGCCGCCGACTCCGGCGAGGGCCGCTGGACCGTCGAGGCCGCGATCGACCACGCCGTGCCGCTGCCGGCGATCACCGCCTCGCTGTTCGCCCGCTTCGCCTCCCGGCAGGACGACTCGCCGCAGATGAAGATGATCGCCGCGCTGCGCAACCAGTTCGGCGGCCACGCGGTCGAGTCCAAGTAACCGCAGGTTCTCCACAGAAGGCGGGCGCAGTCCACAGCCATGCATGTCGCGCATCTGTCGCTCGCCGACTTCCGGTCGTACGCCCGGGCCGAGGTTCCCCTCGACCCGGGCGTGACGGCCTTCGTCGGGCCCAACGGCCAGGGCAAGACCAACCTGGTCGAGGCGATCGGCTACGTCGCCACCCTGGGCAGCCACCGGGTCGCCACCGACGCCCCGCTGATCCGGCTGGGCGCCGAGCGGGCGGTGATCCGCACCTCGGTGGTGGACCGCGGCCGCTCCACCCTGGTCGAGCTGGAGCTCACCCCGGGCAAGGCCAACCGGGCCCGGATCAACCGCTCCGACAACGTCCGCCCGCGCGACGTCCTGGGCCTGCTGCGCACCGTGCTGTTCGCCCCCGAGGACCTCAGCCTGGTCAAGGGCGACCCGGGCGAGCGGCGGCGCTTCCTGGACGAGCTGCTGACCGCCCGCGCACCCCGGCTGGCCGGCGTGCGGCAGGACTACGAGCGGGTGCTCAAGCAGCGCAACGCCCTGCTGAAGACCGCCGCGATGGCCCGCCGGGCCGGCGGCGGCAAGGGCGCCGACCTGTCCACCCTGGAGGTCTGGGACGGCCATCTGGCCCGGGCCGGCGCCGAGTTGACGGCCTTCCGGATCCAGCTGGTGGCCGCCCTGCAGCCGCTGGTGACGGCCGCGTACGGGCAGCTGGCCCCCGGTGGCGGGGAGACCGCGCTGGAGTACCGCAGCTCCTTCGAGGGCGAGCTGCCGACCAGCCGTGAGCAGGCCGAGGAGCAGCTGCTGACCGCGCTGCAGTCGGTCCGCAAGCAGGAGGTCGACCGCGGGATCACACTGGTCGGCCCGCACCGCGACGAGCTGGTGCTCAAGCTCGGCCCGCTGCCCGCCAAGGGCTACGCCAGCCACGGCGAGTCCTGGTCGTTCGCGCTCGCGCTGCGGCTGGCCTCGTACGAGCTGCTGCGCGCCGACGGCGGCGAGCCGGTGCTGATCCTGGACGACGTGTTCGCCGAGCTGGACGCCGCCCGCCGGGACCGGCTGGCCGAGCTGGTGGCCGACGGTGAGCAGGTACTGGTGACCGCGGCGGTCGCCGAGGACGTGCCGAAGGCGCTGGCCGGCGCCCGGTTCGCGGTCTGCGACGGCGACGTCAGCCGGATCGACGGCTGAACCGCACCCCCGTACCCCCACCGTTCCGCCGCCGGGCGCACCCGGCGGCCCGTCGTGCGTGCGCTCCCGTACGCTGGATCGCTCAGCGTTGTCCACAGGCTGGGGAAAGGAGATCGCCGTGAGCGAGCCGGCGGAGACCTCTCCCCGGTCCGGCGCCCCCGAGCCGACCGGCGCCGACCTCGCCCGCTCCGCACTGCGCGCGGCCCGCGCCCAGGCGAAGCAGCGCGGCGAACAGGTCCAGCAGAAGCGCGAGGCGAAGCGGCACGGCCTGCGCAGCGGCGCCCGCTCGGACGGCCGCGACCCGGTCCCGCTGGGCACCGCGCTGAACCGGCTGCTGACCGAGCGCGGCTGGGAGTCCTCGGCCGCAGTCGGCGGGGTGATGGGCCGCTGGCCGCAGATCGTCGGCCCGGACATCGCCGCGCACTGCCACCCCTCTTCCTACGACGAGGCCGCCGCGGTGCTCACCGTGCAGTGCGACTCCACCGCGTGGGCCACGCAACTCCGCTGGCTGGCACGCCAGTTGGTGGCCCGTCTGAACCACGAGCTGGGCCACGGGACGGTCAAGACCATCAAGGTGCTGGGCCCGGCCGCGCCCGCCCGCGGCTACGGCCGGCTGCGTGCGCCGGGGAGCAAGGGGCCGGGCGACACCTGGGGGTGACGGCCGCCGGCCCGGCGCGGATCGGATGGCGATCTTCCGGAACCCCTGGCAGCCCTCCCAGGCGCTCCCGGGGCCCCGGGCGAGTATCGGGACATGTGCAGAGGGGATTCAGGGCGGCATATCTGCCTTCAAGGGCTGCCAAACGCCCATCTCTGTCAGTCGTACCGGTAGACTGAAAGCCAAACACTGTTGCTAGTGGCAACCGAGTCGTAACGCCGTGGTCGCACGCTCGCCCGTACGGGGCGGGAATGCGGCCCGTGCTGTGCCAGAGAGGGCGCTTCGTGGCCGATTCCGGCAACCCCAGCCAGACCCCAGACCAGTCCGACCAGGCTTCCTACACCGGTAGCAACATCCAGGTGCTGGAAGGCCTCGACGCCGTCCGCAAGCGCCCCGGCATGTACATCGGTTCCACGGGCGAGCGCGGCCTGCACCACCTGGTGCAGGAGGTCGTGGACAACTCCGTCGACGAGGCGATGGCCGGGTACGCCGACACCATCGACGTGACGATCATGACCGACGGCGCGATCCGCGTCGTCGACAACGGCCGCGGCATCCCGGTGGACATCGTCCCCGGCCAGGACAAGCCGGCCGTCGAGGTCGTGCTCACCGTCCTGCACGCCGGCGGCAAGTTCGGCGGCGGCGGCTACGCCGTCTCCGGCGGTCTGCACGGCGTCGGCGTCTCCGTGGTGAACGCGCTGTCCACCAGACTGTCCGTGGAGATCCACAAGGACGGCCACATCTGGACCCAGGACTACAAGCTGGGTGCCCCGACCGCCCCCCTGGTCAAGGGCGAGCCGACCGAGCGCACCGGCACCACCGTCACCTTCTGGGCCGACCCGGACATCTTCGAGACGACCGTCTACTCCTTCGAGACGCTCTCCCGGCGCTTCCAGGAGATGGCCTTCCTCAACAAGGGCCTGTCGATCTCGCTGACCGACGAGCGCCCCGAGCACGTGGACGAGGAGGGCAAGCCGCTCACCGTCACGTACAAGTACGACGGCGGCATCGCCGACTTCGTCGCCCACCTCAACTCCCGCAAGGGCGAGGTGATCCACCCCTCGGTCATCGACTTCGAGGCGGAGGACAAGGACAAGTCGATCTCGGTGGAGATCGCGATGCAGTGGAACTCCTCCTACACCGAGGGGGTCTACAGCTTCGCCAACACCATCCACACCCACGGCGGCGGTACCCACGAGGAGGGTTTCCGCGCCGCGCTGACCGGCCTGGTCAACCGCTACGCGCGGGACAAGAAGCTGCTCCGCGAGAAGGACGACAACCTCTCCGGCGAGGACATCCGCGAGGGTCTGACCGCGATCATCTCGGTCAAGCTCGGCGAGCCGCAGTTCGAGGGCCAGACCAAGGACAAGCTCGGCAACACCGAGGCCAAGACCTTCGTCCAGAAGGTCGTCCACGAGCACCTCAACGACTGGCTGGACCGCAACCCCAACGAAGCCTCGGACATCATCCGCAAGTCCATCCAGGCCGCCACCGCGCGCGTCGCCGCCCGCAAGGCCCGCGACCTGACCCGCCGCAAGGGCCTGCTGGAGTCCGCCTCGCTGCCGGGCAAGCTCTCCGACTGCCAGTCCAAGGACCCGTCCGAGTGCGAGATCTTCATCGTCGAGGGTGACTCCGCCGGCGGCTCGGCCAAGCAGGGCCGCGACCCGCGCACCCAGGCCATCCTGCCGATCCGCGGCAAGATCCTGAACGTCGAGAAGGCCCGGATCGACAAGGTGCTGCAGAACACCGAGGTCCAGGCGTTGATCTCGGCCTTCGGCTGCGGCATCCAGGAGGACTACGACGAGTCCAAGCTGCGGTACCACAAGATCGTCCTGATGGCCGACGCCGACGTCGACGGTCAGCACATCCGCACCCTGCTGCTCACCCTGCTGTTCCGCTTCATGCGGCCGCTGGTCGAGTCCGGGTACGTCTACCTCGCCATGCCGCCGCTGTACAAGATCAAGTGGGGCAAGGACGACTTCGAGTACGCCTACTCCGACCGCGAGCGCGACGCGCTGATCGCGGCCGGCGTCGAGGCCGGCCGCCGGCTGCCCAAGGACGACGCGATCCAGCGGTTCAAGGGTCTCGGCGAGATGAACGCCGAGGAGCTCCGGGTCACCACCATGGACGCCGAGCACCGCCTGCTGCTCCAGGTCACCCTGGAGGACGCCGCCCGCGCCGACGAGCTGTTCTCCGTGCTGATGGGCGAGGACGTCGAGGCCCGCCGCTCCTTCATCCAGCGCAACGCCAAGGACGTCCGCTTCCTGGACGTGTGACGCCTGCAGCCCAGGCCCCGCACGTACCAGTCCGCGTGAAAGGAAACTGACCACCAGTGGTCGACGACAACCGTCCCGACGGCGAACAGCCCGAGACTCCCGAGGCCGCCGAGGCCACCGCCCAGGTGACCATGCGGATCGAGCCCGTCGAGCTCGAGACCGAAATGCAGCGCTCGTACCTCGACTACGCGATGAGCGTGATCGTCAGCCGCGCGCTGCCCGAGGTCCGCGACGGCCTCAAGCCGGTGCACCGCCGCGTGCTCTACGCGATGTACGACGGCGGGTACCGGCCCGAGAAGGGCTACTACAAGTGCGCCCGCGTCGTCGGCGACGTCATGGGCAACTACCACCCGCACGGTGACACCTCGATCTACGACACCGTGGTCCGCCTGGCCCAGCCGTGGTCGATGCGGATGCCGCTGGTGGACGGCAACGGCAACTTCGGCTCCCCGGGCAACGACCCGGCCGCGGCCATGCGCTACACCGAGTGCAAGATGATGCCGCTGGCCATGGAGATGATGCGCGACATCGACGAGGAGACCGTCGACTTCGCCGCCAACTACGACGGCCGCTCCCAGGAGCCCACCGTCCTGCCCGCGCGCATCCCCAACCTGCTGGTCAACGGTGCCACCGGCATCGCGGTCGGCATGGCCACCAACATCCCGCCGCACAACCTGCGCGAGGTCGCCTCCGGGGCGCTCTGGTACCTGGAGAACCCGGAGGCCTCCGCCGAGGAGCTGCTTGAGGCCCTGATCGAGCGGATCAAGGGCCCGGACTTCCCCACCGGCGCGCTGATCGTCGGCCGCCGCGGGATCGACGACTACTACCGCACCGGCCGCGGCTCGGTCACCATGCGGGCCGTGGTCGAGGTCGAGGAGATCCAGGGCCGTCAGTGCCTGGTGATCACCGAGCTGCCGTACCAGGTCAACCCGGACAACCTCGCGCTGAAGATCGCCGACCTGGTCAAGGACGGCAAGATCGCCGGCATCGCCGACGTCCGGGACGAGTCCTCGTCCCGCACCGGCCAGCGCCTGGTGGTCGTGCTCAAGCGCGACGCCGTCGCCAAGGTCGTGCTCAACAACCTGTACAAGCACACCGAGCTGCAGACCAACTTCGGCGCCAACATGCTGGCCCTGGTCGACGGCGTGCCGCGCACGCTGTCGCTCGACGCCTTCATCCGGCACTGGGTCAACCACCAGGTCGAGGTCATCGTCCGGCGCACCCGCTTCCGGCTGCGCAAGGCCGAGGAGCGCGCCCACATCCTGCGCGCGCTGCTCAAGGCCCTGGACCTGATCGACGAGGTCATCGCGCTGATCCGGGCCTCGGCCAGCGCCGACGCCGCCCGCACCGGCCTGATGGGCCTGCTCGACATCGACGAGCTCCAGGCCAACGCGATCCTGGAGATGCAGCTGCGCCGGCTGGCCGCCCTGGAGCGCCAGCGGATCACCGACGAGCACGACGAGCTGCAGCGCAAGATCGACGAGTACAACGCGATCCTGGCCTCGCCGACCCGCCAGCGGGAGATCATCTCCGAGGAGCTCGCCGCGATCGTCGAGAAGTACGGCGACGAGCGGCGCTCCACCCTCATCCCCTCCGACGGCGACCTCTCCATCGAGGACCTCATCGCCGAGGAGGACATCGTCGTCACGATCACCCGCGGCGGCTACGTCAAGCGGACCCGCTCCGACCTCTACCGCTCGCAGAAGCGCGGCGGCAAGGGCGTCCGCGGTGCCCAGCTGAAGCAGGACGACATCGTCGACCACTTCTTCGTGACGACCACCCACAACTGGATCCTGTTCTTCACCAACAAGGGCCGGGTCTACCGTGCCAAGGGCTACGAGCTGCCGGACGCCGGCCGCGACGCCCGCGGCCAGCACGTGGCCAACCTGCTGGCCTTCCAGCCGGAGGAGCACATCACCCAGGTGATGGCCGTCCGCACTTACGAGGACAAGCCGTACCTGGTCCTCGCCACCCGGGCCGGCCTGGTGAAGAAGTCCGCCCTCAAGGACTACGACTCCCCGCGCTCCGGCGGCCTGATCGCGATCAACCTGCGCCAGGACGAGGCGGGCCGGGACGACGAGCTGATCGGCGCCGAGCTGGTCTCCGCCGAGGACGACCTGCTGCTGGTCTCGAAGAAGGCCCAGTCGATCCGCTTCACCGCGACCGACGACGCCCTGCGGCCCACCGGCCGCGCCACCTCCGGCGTCAAGGGCATGGCCTTCCGCGAGGACGACGAGCTGCTGTCGATGAACGTCGTCCGCCCGGGGACGTACGTCTTCACCGCCACGGACGGCGGCTACGCCAAGCGCACGGGTGTGGACGAGTACCGTGTCCAGGGACGCGGCGGCTACGGCACCAAGGCGGCGAAGATCGTCGAGGGCCGCGGCTCGCTCGTCGGCGCGCTCGTGGTCGACGAAACCGACGAAATCATGGCAATCACCCTCTCGGGTGGGGTGATCCGCACCAGGGTTTCCGAGGTTCGTGAAACCGGACGTGACACGATGGGCGTCCAACTGATCAACCTCGGAAAGCGCGACGCGGTCGTGGGCATGGCCCGCAACGCGGAGGCCGAGGACGACGAGACGGCGGAGGACGAGGTCGCGGGCACCGAGTCCACCGAGACGGCCGAAGGAACGGAGACGGTGGTCGGCGGAGACGCCGGGGCCTGATCCGAACCGCAGACGGTCTCCGCCGCGTCCACAGAGTGGGCGCGGCGGAGCCGGACGCCGACCAGTTCCGGGCAATCCCGCCGGGCGCTGGATGACGAGTGACGAAGCAGGGCGGCGCCGCCGTCCTGGTGGGAAGTGCGGGAGGACCAGGTGAGTGGAGCCACGGGTGCTGCGGGAGGCACCTCCGGCGGCCGTCCGGGCGCGCAGGGCGGGGGTTCCTACGGCGTGCCGCAGCCGCCGACCGAGCACTCGGCCGCGTCCACCTCGCTGATGCCGTCGGTCGGCGGCGCGGGCCAGAGCGGCGCGACCTACGGCGGCCAGACGCCCCCGCCGCCGGGCGCCCCGGCGTCCGGCTCGGGCGGCTTCTCGCAGCCGACCACGTACGCGAAGGGGCAGCCGACCCCGGCCCGGGGCACCCGGACCTCCGGCAACACCCCGCCGGGCGGCACCCCGGTGCCCGGGGCGGCGCGCCGCCCCGCCGCGCCCGCGGCCGCACCCGCGGGCCCCGGCCTCGGCCGGACCCGCAAGGCCCGGCTGCGGGTGACCAAGATCGACCCGTGGTCCGTGATGAAGGTCAGCTTCCTGTTGTCGCTGGCCGTCGGCATCATCCTCATCGTGGCCTCCGCGGTGCTGTGGATGACGCTGGACTCCCTCGGCGTCTTCGACTCGCTGACCAAGACCCTCAAGGACGTCACCGGCTCGGACAGCGCCGGCGGCGTCAACCTGATGGACTACATCGGCTTCGGCAAGGTCATGACCTTCAGCACGCTGATCTCCGTGGTCGACGTCGTGCTGCTGACCGCGCTGTCCACCCTGTCCGCGTTCATCTACAACGCGGCGGCCGGCTTCACCGGCGGGGTCGAGCTGACCCTGGCCGAGGAGGACTGATCCCGGCCGGATCCTGACCTTCCCTCAGTTCGCCCTCCGCGGGCGGAATGCACGGGCCCCGCAGGCTGTTGCAGCCGGTGGGGCCCGTCGGCATTTCGGGTGACAGCCGGCACCCCGCGGCGTGCCGTCCGGAAGCGGGCCGGCCGCCGTGGGATTTGCTGGGTGCCGCCCGTTCCGCGCCTGGGAGTGCCACAGGCCGCCCCCGGTCCGCGACCGGGTCAGGTGAGTTCGGCAGGACGACTGGACGGAGGCGCGCGGTGGCGAAGCTCGCAGGTCAACTGGTCGAGGCCCTGGACGGGCTGCTGGGGATCCCGGTACCGCTGCGGGTGCAGGCCTGGGACGGCAGCATCGCGGGGCCGCCGGGCGCGCCCACCGTGGTCCTGCGCAACCGCCGGGCACTGCGCCGCCTGCTCTGGCAGCCGGGCGAGCTCGGCCTGGCCCGGGCCTACGTCGCGGGGGACCTGGAGATCGCCCCCGGGACCGACCTCTACGAGGTGCTCTCGGTGGTCGGCCGGTTCGCCGAGCTCCCGGAGATCCGCACGCTGCACCTCGGGCCGCGCGACGTCCTCGGCGCACCGGGCCGCCGGGCCGTCGCGGCCGCCCTGCGGGCCGGGGCGATCGGCCCCGAGCCGACCCCGCCCCGGGAAGAGGTCCGCCCGGCCAAGGGGCGACTGCACAGCCGCGGCCGGGACCGCGCGGCGATCAGCCACCACTACGACGTCGGGAACGACTTCTACGGCCTCGTGCTCGGCTCCTCGATGGTCTACTCCTGCGCCTACTGGACGCCGGAGGCGAAGAGCCTGGAGGCCGCCCAGGAGGCCAAGCTCGACCTGATCTGCCGCAAGCTCGGCCTGCAGCCCGGAATGCGGCTGCTGGACGTCGGCTGCGGCTGGGGGTCGCTGCTGCTGCACGCGGCCGAGCACTACGGCGTCACCGCCGTCGGCGTCTCCATCTCCACGGAGCAGGTCGCGCTGGCCCGCGCCCGCCTGGAGGAGGCCGGCCTGGCCGACCGGGTCGAGGTCCGGCTCCAGGACTACCGGGAGATCACCGACGGGCCGTTCGACGCGATCTCCAGCGTCGGGATGGCCGAACACGTCGGCTCCGAGCAGTACCGGGTCTACGCCGAGGGCCTGTACCGGCTGCTGGCGCCCGGCGGCCGGCTGCTCAACCACCAGATCGCCCGCCGCCCCGACCACCCCGGAGAGCCGCACCGCACCAGCCCCTTCATCGACCGCTACGTCTTCCCCGACGGCGAGCTCTCCCCGGTCGGTTCCACCGTGGCGCGGTTGGAGGAGGCCGGCTTCGAGGTCCGTGACGTCGAGTCGCTGCGGGAGCACTACGGGCTGACCCTGCGCGAGTGGGTGGCCAACCTGGAGGCGCACTGGACGGAGGCGGTCCGGCTGGTCGGCCGCGGCCGGGCCAGGGTCTGGCGGCTGTACATGGCCGCCTCCGCGCTGGCCTTCGAGCAGAACCGGATCGGGGTCAACCAGGTCCTCGCCGTGCGCAGCACCGAGCAGGGCGCGGCGGGCCTCCCGCCGACCCGGGCGGAGTGGCTGCTGCGCCCCGCCACCGGCACGCCGCGGCCGGTCACCGGGGCCGTTGCCGCCGCCCCGGCCGACGCGGATTTGGGAGATCGGCCGTCGGTCCGCTAATCTTTCAGTGCGGCAAGGGCCTATAGCTCAGACGGTTAGAGCGCTTCCCTGATAAGGAAGAGGCCACAGGTTCAAGTCCTGTTAGGCCCACCACCGCGAAGGCCCCGGATTGATCCACTCCGGGGCCTTCGACGTTTTCGCGGATCGGCAGGATTCCGGTACGCTCTCTGTTCGGCGAGGGCCTATAGCTCAGACGGTTAGAGCGCTTCCCTGATAAGGAAGAGGCCACAGGTTCAAGTCCTGTTAGGCCCACCTCCCCGAAGGCCCCGGAGTGATCCACTCCGGGGCCTTCGACGTTTCCCGGTGCCGGACGGGTCCGGAGGAGGGGCCCGGCGGGGGTTTCCCGGGGCCGGTCGTGTGCGGGCGGACCATCCGGCAGGAGGTGCGGCGTCAATCCTCGGCCCGGACCGCCGGGTTGGCCGCACCGGTGGCTGGTCACGATTGGGATACCGGTGTGTATCATCGGCCGCAAGGGCAGTCTGGCACCCGGCCGCCCGTTCGCGCTCGAAACACAACTGGACTCGTCGGCCCGGTCAGTCCGGCCGGATCCGGCTCTTGAGTCCACCAACGCAAGAAGGACGAGGTCCCGCGGTGAAGAAGCTTCTCCTGGTCGCCCTGGTCGCCCTCGGCGGCTTCTTTGTCTACCGTCAGGTCCAGGCGGACCGCGCCGAGCAGGACCTGTGGACCGAGGCCACCGACCCGGTTCCGGCCGGCCGCTGAGCCTCCGGGCGATCTGACGATCGACGATCTTCGGAGGCGCCGACCCGCGCCTCCTGGGCCGGCCGGCCCGGTCGACCGACCGGACCGGCCGGTTCCCTCCGGGGAATGGCACTGTCCCGGGGGGAGGCGCTGGGAAAGGCGCCGGAACCCGGTACGCTAGTGCCCGTTGGCACGCGCGGTGCCGTCGAGGGGCATTAGCTCAGTTGGTAGAGCGCTGCCTTTGCAAGGCAGATGTCAGGAGTTCGAGTCTCCTATGCTCCACAGTTCGCAGCAGTCGACGATCGGCCGCTGACCAGGGTTCTGGTCGGCGGCCGATCGGCGTTTCCGGGCCCTTCCGGTGCCTCCGTACGGTCAGTCCGCGCTGCGGCCCTCGCCGTCGCCGGGCTTGCCGGGCTCGGCGCCCGGGGACTCCGCGGCGTCCTCGGCGGAGCCGTTCACCGGGGCGGTGGCGGCGGTGGCCCCGGACGGACGCGGCTCCTGCGCGGCCGGCGGCTCGACCAGCCATTCCGGGTTGCTGTGCCGGCGCCACCACTGCCAGGCCACGATGCCGCTGCCGACGGCCAGCAGGCCGGCCACGGCGAGGCCGGTGGCCCAGCCGTTGCACCGCTGCTTCCGGGCGTTGCGGGCGGCGAGCTCGCTGATCTCGGCCGAACTGACGTTGCCCTGCAGTGCGGTCAGCGCGGCGGCGCCCCGGGACTGGGCCTCGTGGGCGACCGGACCGACGACGGCGCGGGCGTCCCCGACGGCCTGGGCGACCCTGGGGCCGACCGTGCTGCGGGCCTGGTCGGCGGCCCGGGTCGCGGAGAGCCGGGCCGCCAGCGCGGCCTCCTGGGCCCGGTGGAGGACCTTCAGGGTGTTCTGCTGGGCCTCGGGGGGCAGGCTGGCGAACGCGTGGCCGAACTGCGGGGCGAGATGCCTGTCGTACTGGACGCGGAGGTTGTGGGCGGCCTGGGTGGCCTTCGGCCCGACGGCGTCCCAGGCGGGCCCGAGGCGCTGCAAGGCGCCGTCCGCGAACTGCGCGGCGGTGTCCCGGGTCCTGGTGGCCGTCTCACGGGCTGAGTCCGAAAAGCTCACGAGTCTCTCCTCCTGGGTGGCGTCCGTCCTTTATGCACATATCCACCTGAATGCTGATCATGCATGGTGATTTGTCCGGCGGCACGCTGGGGTGGGCCGTACGCGGGGCGCGGCGGGGAGAGGCGCGAGGGTGGGGCGGGAGCGGATCCGGGAGAGCGGGCCGTGCGGAGGGGGCGCGGCAGTAGGCTGACGGTTCCGGAGGACGCGTACGGGAAGGGGACAGCACTGATGCTCCCGGACGAGCCGAGCCCGTCGGCCGAGCGGTTCCCGGAGGCCGGGGCGCCCGGCTGCTACCGGCACCCGCAGACGCCCACCGGGATCTCCTGCACCCGGTGCGAGCGGCCGATCTGCCCGCAGTGCATGGTGGCCGCCTCGGTGGGCTTCCAGTGCCCCGAGTGCGTCGGCAACGGCCACGCCGGGACGCGGCGGGCGACCACCCGGTTCGGCGGGACGCCCACCGCCGACGGCGGGCTGGTCACCAGGGCGCTGATCGGGGTCAACGTGGTGGTCTGGCTGCTGGCCGCCTACGTGCTCACGCCGCGGCTGGGCCAGACCTGGTCGCTGTTCAGCGCCGGGCGGGACATCCTCGGCGGACCGGCGGGCGTCGCGGACGGCCCGCACCAGTGGTACCGGCTGCTGACCGGCGCGTTCCTGCACCTGGAGTGGTGGCACATCGGGCTGAACATGCTGGTCCTGCTCCGGCTCGGCCCGGCGCTGGAGGAGTCGCTCGGCCGGCTGCGCTTCCTGGCCCTCTACCTGGTGTCCGCCCTGGGCGGCAGCACCTTCGCCTTCCTGGTGGCCGGGGACTGGATGAACTCGGTGGGGGCCTCCGGGGCGATCTTCGGGCTGATCGGCGCCACGATCGTCATGCAGCTGCGGAACAAGGGCCCGCTCGCCATGGTGATGGCGTTCCTGGTCTTCAACCTGATCGTCACGTTCTCCCGCCCGGGCATCGACTGGCGGGCGCACCTCGGCGGCCTGGTGCTGGGCGCGCTGACCGCGGCCGGCCTGATGTACGCCCCGCGCGAGCGCCGCGGCCTGGTCCAGGGGCTGGCGGTGGGCGGGGCGGTGGCCCTGGAGGCGGCGATGCTGTTGATCGGGATGTCCCTCTACGGCGCGTGACGCCTCGGGCGTTTGTCCACAGCGGGTGCGGGGGTGTGCACGGGCTGTGCGCCGCCACGGCTGTGGACTGTTGTTCTACGCGCGTCCTGCTGTGCGAGCGTCCTGCCGTCGGACAGCTGTGCGCAGCTGGGGACGGCCTTCGCTCGAAAGGTTATCCACAGGCTGGGGAGACTTTTCCCCAGTGTGGATAACCATGTGGATAAGCGTGACCGTCGGATGGTGCGGATAACCGACCGGTTCCCGTGCGGGTCCGCACGTGTCCGTCCGTTTCCGGGCATGCCTGACCGCCGCCCCGGGACGAGCCGTCCGAAGCGGCGGGGGTCGGCCCGGACCGGGCCTCAGGACGAGCGGAGCGTCACTTCCACTGGGTGGAGACGCCGAACCCCGCGGCGATGAAGCCGAAGCCCACCAGGATGTTCCAGTTCCGCCAGCCCTCGACCGGGTAGGAGCCGCTGGTCACGTAATAGGTGACGATCCACACCAGGCCGATCAGGAACAGTGCCAGCATCAGCGGCGCGACCCAGCCGCGGCCCGAGCTGATCTTCACCGCGGCCGTGGTGGGCGGGGTGTAGTCGGACTTCTTGCGGAGTCGAGACTTCGGCACGAGGGGTTCTCCTGTCGATGCGCTGTGAGACCGCGCAGAGGTGCAGCGGGTGAAGTCGGCCGGCAGCTGCTGTGGGAGAACGCCCAGGGGGACCGCTCCGCACACGCCACCGGCGTCCGTTAGCGTAGTGGCTCGGCGGGTCTTGAGGAGATAAGGGTACGGTGACTAATTTGTCGATTCCCCCGGAGCCCACCCCTACCCGCCGGTCCGGCACCCGAATTGTCGGACGTGTCCTGACCTGCGCCGTCTTCGCCCTCGCCGGTCTGCTGTTCTACATCAGCGCACAGACCGCCCGCGGCACCGACCTGCGGACCGACAACTCGCTGCTGAGCCTCGGCGACGTGATCCGCCAGCGCAGCGCGCAGAACCAGCAGGCACAGTCCCAGCTCGCCGACCTCCAGGCCCGCGCCCAGGACCTCACCGAACAGCAGGGCAGCAACCCCGCCGACGTGGCACGGCTGGACGGCCTGCGGCTCGGCGCGGCCCTGGAGCCGCTGCAGGGCGGCGGTCTGTCCGTCACCCTCAACGACGCCCCGCCGAACGCCACCGCACGCATCCCCGGCGTCCCCGAGCCCGGCGTCAACGACCTGGTCATCCACCAGCAGGACATCCAGGCCGTGGTCAACGCGCTGTGGCGCGGCGGCGCCGAGGGCGTGCAGGTGATGGACCAGCGGCTGATCTCCACCAGCGCCGTCCGCTGCGTCGGCAACACCCTGCTGCTCCAGGGCCGGGTCTACTCCCCGCCGTACGTGGTCAAGGCGGTCGGGAAGACCGACGCGCTGCGCTCGGCCGTCGAGTCGGACCCGACGATCCGCACCTACCTGAAGTACGTCCAGGCGTACGGGCTGGGCTGGAAGGTCCAGGAGAGCGGGGACCTGACCCTGCCCGGCTACTCCGGCACCACCGAGCTGCGGTCGGCGGGCCAGCAGCAGTAGCGGACCGGCCTCACGCGCGTGGAGGGCGGGTCTACTCTTGACCCCAGTCCGCTACGTCGAGGGAGCACCATGTACGGGTTCATCTGGCGTCACCTTCCGGGGAACTTCCTGGTGAAGGCCGTCATCTCGGTGCTCCTCATCCTGGGGATCGTGTACCTCCTCTTCACCTACGTCTTCCCTTGGGCGGAACCGCTGCTCCCCTTCGGTGACGTCACAGTGGACGGCGGCGACGGCGCCGCTGCCGGCTGAACCGGCGGGTCCGTCACTTCCATCCAGCACCGCACCCCCCACGGAGACCACGCGCGCATGACCACGCAGCCGACCCCGCCCCGCATCCTGGTGGTGGACAACTACGACAGCTTCGTCTTCAACCTGGTCCAGTACCTGTACCAGCTCGGTGCCACCTGCGAGGTGGTGCGCAACGACGAGGTGACCGTCGAACACGCCGTCCGCCGCTCCGGGGAGGAGGGCTTCGACGGAGTGCTGCTCTCCCCCGGGCCGGGATCGCCGGAGGAGGCCGGGGTCTGCATCGAGATGGTGCACCACTGCGCGCGGATCGGGCTGCCGGTGTTCGGCGTCTGCCTGGGCCTGCAGTCGATCGCGGCCGCGTACGGCGCGGTGGTCGGCCGGGCGCCGGAGCTGCTGCACGGCAAGACCTCGCCGGTCGAGCACGAGGACGGCGGGGTGTTCGAGGGGCTGCCCTCGCCGCTGACGGCGACCCGCTACCACTCGCTCGCGGTCGAACCGTCCACCGTGCCCGAGGAGTTGGTGGTCACCGCGCGCACCGAGAGCGGGGTGATCATGGGCCTGAGGCACCGTGAACTCCTGGTCGAGGGCGTGCAGTTCCACCCCGAGTCGGTGCTCACCGAGGGCGGGCACCGGATGCTCGCCAACTGGCTCGCGGAGTGCGGCTTCCCGCAGGCCGTGGACAGGTCGGCCGGGCTCGCCCCGGTGATCGGCCGGGGCTGAGCGGCGTGACCACGCTGCGTCCGGAGGGGCGTTACCAGCCGGAGGCGGCCCCGTACGGCAGCGCGCAGCAGTACCAGGGCGTCGAGCCTTACGAAGGCCTCCAGCACGGCGCTCCCGGGCACGGGGCGCCGTACGGCGACGGGAGCGGCGGCGGCCACGGCGGTGCGCCGTACCGTCCGGAGCACCCGGGCCAGGGCGTGCCCGAGGACGCCTGGGGCGTGTACGAGCAGGCCGAGGAGCCGCCGGCGGGCGGGCCCGAGTACCCCTGGCTGCCCGACCAGACCCTCCAGCTGCGGCTGCCCGCCGCCGTCGGCGCGCAGGCCGCCGAGCCCGTCCCGCCCACCGGGGGCCGGGCCGAACGCCGGCGGGCCGCCCAGGGCCGTACCGCGATCCGCTCGGGCAGCGGACGGCGCCGGGCGAGCGGCCGGGCCGCCGGGCAGGTGCGCCCCAAGGAGTCCGTGGCCGTGGTGGCCGCACGGCTCGTCGGCGAGCTGTGCATCACGCTCGGCGCGGTGATGCTGCTCTTCGTCGCGTACCAGCTCTGGTGGACCAACGTGCAGGCCGACGCGGCCGCCGACGGCGCCCGCAACCGGCTGGAGCAGCAGTTCGACGCGGCCCCGCCGCCCGGCCAGCCCGGGCAGCCGGCCCCGGACCCGAACAAGCCCGAGGTGTTCGAGCCGGGCAAGGGCTTCGCCATCGTCTACCTGCCCAAGCTGGGCCTGAAGTTCCCGATCGCCGAGGGCACCTCCAAGTCGGCTGTGCTCGACAAGGGTCTGGTCGGCCACTACACCGGCACCGCGATGCCGGGCGACAAGACCGGCAACTTCGCGCTGGCCGCCCACCGCAACACCCACGGCGAGCCGTTCCGGTACATCAACCAGCTCTCCAAGGGCGACAAGGTCGTGGTGGAGACCGCGGCCGGCTACTACACCTACGAGATCACCGGGGGCATCCCGGAGACCTCGCCCACCAACGTGAGCGTGATCAAGCCGGTGCCGAACGGCTCCGGGTACACCGGGCCGGGCCGGTACATCACGCTGACCACCTGCACCCCGGAGTTCACGTCGAAGTTCCGTCTCATCGTCTTTGGCAAGATGATCGAGGAGCGGCCGCGCAGCCAAGGCAAGCCGGCCGCGCTCGCGGGCGGGTAGCCGCCCGGACGCCGGGCCCGGAGGGGGAGCACCGCAGATGCAGGACGACGAGACCGCGCAGCCGGCCGAACCGGGGCAGGAGGCCTTCCCCCCGCCCGAGCAGGCCGGCGGCCGTCGTCGACGGAGCCGGGCGCTGGCCGCGCTCGGCGTCTTCGGCGAACTGCTGATCACCCTGGGCCTGGTGCTCGGCCTGTTCGTGGCCTACTCGCTGTGGTGGACCAACGTGCAGGCCGACCGCTCGGCCTCGGCCGCCGCCGACCGGCTGCGCGGCACCTGGGCGGCGGGCCCGAGCACCCCCTCGGCCGCGCCCGGCGGCACTGCCACCCCCGGTGCCCCGCCCGCGCCGAAGCAGTTCGCCGTCGGCGACGACGTCGGCTTCCTGCACGTCCCGGCGATGGGCGGGGACTACCAGGTGCTGATCCGGATGGGCACCTCCACCGAGGTCCTGGACGAGGGCGTGGCGGGGGTCTACGAGCAGCCGTACAAGGCAGCGATGCCCTGGGACGCGGCCGGGAACTTCGCGCTGGCCGCCCACCGGGACGGCCACGGCGCCAAGTTCCACGACCTGGACGCCGTGCACAAGGGCGACGCGGTCGTCGTCGAGACCAAGGACAAGTGGTACGTCTACCAGGTCGACAGCACCCTGGCGGAGACCTCCAAGTACGACACCGGCATCGTGGCGCCCGTCCCGGCGCGCTCCGGGTACGCGGGCCCCGGCCGGTACATCACCCTGACCACCTGCACGCCGGTCTACACCTCGCGCTACCGGATGGCGGTCTGGGGAAGCCTGGTGCGGGTGGACGACATGGACGCCAAGCGCACCCCGCCGCCGGAGCTGCGCCACTCCTGAGGCCGCCGGCCGGTTCGGTGCCGGAACTGCCCGAGGGCCCGCCGCATCCGCTGCGGCGGGCCCTCGGGCTACGTGCTCCGGTACGACCGGCTCCCGGCCCCCGGTTCAGTTGAACCAGGGGAATATCGGGGGCTTAGTGGTCCCCTTTGGCGGGTGGGGTGGTGGGGTCGCCCCCTTTGGTCGGCTCGGCCGCCTTGGTGAAGAGCTGGACCTGGGTGTTCGGGTCCAGCTGGGTGCCGGCCCCGGGGTTGCTCATCATGACGATCGCGTTCGGGTCCTGCGGGCCGACCACGGTGTAGCCCAGGCCGGCCTTGGTCAGCTGGGAGATGGCGTCCGAGAGCTTGACGTTCTGCAGCGGCGGGACCGCGGGCTTGTCCGGCGCCTTGTAGATCGTCAGCGTGATCTTGCTGTTGACCGGGGCCTTGCTGCCGGCCGGGACGGACTGCTGGGCGACGGTGTTGACCTTGGTCGGGTCGTTGGTCTGCGTGGTCTTCGAGGCGTCGACCTGGAACCCGAGGCCCTGCAGCGTGTTCTGCGCGTCGTCCTTCTGGGTGCCGACCACGTTCGGGACGTCCTTCTTCGCCTTGCCCTGCGAGACCGTCAGCTTGATCGGGGCGGTCGGGTCGGTGGGCGTGTTCGGCGCCGGGTCCTGGGCGGTGACGGTGTCCTGCGCGGCGGTGTCGTCGTCCTTGTACTCGGTGGTGACGTTGCCGAAGCCGGCGTCGGCGAGCGCCTTGGTGGCCTGGTCCTTCGGCTTGCCGACCACGCCCGGCACCGGCGCCTTGGCCGGGCCGGAGGAGACCTGCACCGTGATGGTGCCGTTCTCGGCGACCTGGGTGCCGGGCGTCGGGGTCTGGGTGCAGACCTGGTCCTTCTTGATGTTCGTGTCCGGGCAGGCGAGCTTCTCGCCCTCGGTCACCACCAGCTTGGGCCCGGCCGCGGCGGCGGCCGTCTTGGCGTCGGCCAGGGTCTTGCCGACCAGGTTGGGCGCCGCGATCTTGGCGGCGTCCTTCTTGTCGTTGTTGCTGAACATCGCCTGGGCCACGAAGAAGGTGCCGACCAGGACCAGCACGGCGGCCACCGCCAGCACGATCCAGGAGGTGTTGCTCTTCTTCGGCTGGTCGTCGCCGCGCCGGCCGCCACGGCCGTAGCCGTCGTCGCTGCCGCCGTCCGCGGGTCCGGCGTAGGTCTGCCCGTAGCCGTCGTCCTGGTAGCCGCCCTGCTGCCCGTAGCCGGGCTGGGCGGAGGCCTGCGGCAGGACGGTGGTCGGGCCGCCGCCGGGCTGCTGCGGCAGCACGTTGGTCTGGCCGTACGGGTCGTGCTGCTGCGGGTAGCCGTTCTGGTCGTAGCCGTAGCCGGCCGCGCCCATGCCGTAGGCGGCCTGCTGGGCGGCGGCCACCGGCAGGCCGTCGAGGAAGCGCTCGATGTCGTCGCGCATCTCGTCGGCGCTCTGGTAGCGGTAGTCGCGTTCCTTGGCGAGCGCCTTCAGCACGATCGCGTCGATCTCGGGGCGCACCTCGGGATCGAAGACGGACGGCGGCTGCGGCTCCTCCCGGACGTGCTGGTAGGCCACCGCGACCGGCGAGTCGCCGACGAAGGGCGGGCGGACGGTCAGCAGCTCGTAGAGCAGGCAGCCGGTGGAGTAGAGGTCGGAGCGGGCGTCGACCTGCTCGCCCTTGGCCTGCTCGGGGGAGAGGTACTGGGCGGTGCCGATGACGGCCGAGGTCTGGGTCATGGTCATCCCGGCGTCACCCATCGCACGGGCGATACCGAAGTCCATCACCTTGACGTTGCCCTGCCGGGTCAGCATCACGTTGGCCGGCTTGATGTCGCGGTGCACGATCCCGGCCCGGTGCGAGTACTCCAGGGCCTGCAGGATGCCGATGGTCATCTCCAGCGCGCGCTCGGGCAGCAGCCGGCGGCCGGAGTGCAGCAGCTCGCGCAGCGTGGACCCCTCGACGTACTCCATCACGATGTACGGGATGGAGATGCCGTCGATGTAGTCCTCGCCGGTGTCGTACACGGCGACGATCGCGGGGTGGTTCAGGGATGCCGCCGACTGTGCCTCACGGCGGAACCGGGCCTGGAACGACGGATCCCGGGCCATGTCGGCCCGGAGCGTCTTCACGGCGACGGAACGGCCGAGCCGGGTGTCATGACCGAGGTACACCTCGGCCATGCCGCCGCGTCCGAGAACGCCGCCGAGCTCGTACCTGCCGCCGAGGCGACGAGGCTCTTCCATAGTTCCGACCCTCTCCCTCACCCGCCGGTGAGGTTGTGACGTAGGCGTCCCCGCACGCTCTGGACGACGCCGTGCGGTCCGCGACCGGTTCTCCGGCCGGGCCGTGCGGTGCCTCGCGGGCGGCAACGGGCACACCCGCTGCTGGCGGATACGCTACCGGTCGTACCGCATCGGACCGGAGTCAGCCGTCGGCCGATACCAGACCGGTATCCGGAGGGGGGTGCCGATCGTGACATTCCCCTCACCCGGACTCCGCTCCCTACTTGCCGAGTGCGGCCTGCATCACCGCCTTGGCGATCGGGGCTGCGAGCCGGCCGCCGCTGATGCCGTCGCGGTTCTGCGAGCCGTCCTCGACCACCACCGCGACCGCGACCGACTGGCCGTCCGAGGTCTTGGCCCAGGAGGTGAACCAGGCGAACGGCAGCCCGGCGTTGTCCTCGCCGTGCTGGGCGGTGCCGGTCTTGCCACCGACCTGGAGGCCGGGGATCTTGGCGTTGGTGCCGGTGCCGTTCTCCACCACCGAGACCATCAGGTCCTGCATCTTCTGCGCGGTGGCCGGGCTCATCGCCTGGGAGAACTGCTTCTCGGTGTGCTTGGAGATGGTGGTCAGCGAGGCCGAGCGCTCCTGGTCGACCAGGTACGGCTGCATCAGGCTGCCGTTGTTGGCGATCGCGGCGGAGACCATGGCCATCTGGAGCGGGGTGGCGCGGGTGTCGTGCTGGCCGATCGAGTCCTGGGCGGTGCCGTCCCGGCTGACGCTGTCCGGGAAGATGCTCTTCTCGGAGCGGACCGGGGTGTCGATCGTGCTGTTGAAACCGAACTTCTCGGCCTGCGCCCGCATCTTCTCCTTGCCGAGGTCGTCGCCCATCTTGGCGAAGACCGTGTTGCAGGACTGGTCCATGCCGGACTTGACGGTGGCGTTCTCGCAGCGCTCGTTGGGGCTCTCGTTCTTCAGCTGCGTGGTGGTGTTCGGCAGGATGTACGGCTCGGGCGTCGTCGTGGGGTCGTCGATGCCCTGGTACAGGCCGTTCTCGAACGCCGCGGTCGCGGTGACCAGCTTGAAGGTCGAGCCGGGCGGATAGGTCTCCTTCAGCGCCCGGTTGAGCATCGGCTTGTTCGGGTCCGCGTTGAGGTCCGTCCAGGCCTTGGAGTCGGCGGACTCGCTGCCGGAGAAGGTGCCCGGGTCGTAGGACGGGGTGGAGACCAGCGCCAGGATCGCGCCGGTCTTCGGGTCGAGCGCGACCACCGCGCCCTTCTTGTTGCCCAGGCCGTCGTAGGCGGCCTTCTGGACCTTGGCGTTGATGGTGGTGAGGACGTCGCCGCCGCGCTTCTGCTCGCCGGTCAGCATGTCCAGGGTGTTGCGGAAGAACAGCCGGTCGTCCGTGCCGGAGAGGATGCCGTCCTCCAGGTTCTCCAGCTGGCTGGAGCCGAAGACCTGGGAGGAGTAGCCGGTGACCGGGGCGTACATCGGGCCGTCGACCCAGGAGCGCTTGTACTTGTAGCGCAGGCCGTTGACGAAGTCGGACTTCGTGACCGGCTGGCCGCCGACGACGATGTTGCCGCGCGGGTGGGCGTAGCGGTCGTACAGCTGGCGCTTGTTGTTCTTGTTGCTCGCCCAGGAGTCGGCCTGGACGCCCTGCACCCAGTTGGTGCGCACCATCAGGGCGAGTATCAGCACGAGGCAGAAGATCGAGACCCGGCGGATCGGCTTGTTCATCGGGCGGGTCCTCCCTGGCCCTCGGTGGCTGGGGCCGGTTCGACCCCCGGGCGGCGGGCGCTGTCGCTGATCTTCAGCAGGATCGCGACCAGCGCCCAGTTGGCGACCACGGACGAACCGCCCTGGGCCAGGAACGGCATGGTCATACCGGTCAGCGGGATCAGCCCGGTCACACCGCCGGCGACGACGAACACCTGCAGCGCCATCGCCGAGGCGAGGCCGACCGCGAACAGCTTGCCGAAGGGGTCACGGGCGGCGATCGCGGTGCGCAGGCCGCGCTGCACCAGCAGCGCGTACAGCAGGAAGATCGCCATCATGCCGGTCAGGCCGAGCTCCTCGCCGAAGGAGCCCAGGATGAAGTCGCTCTTGGCGGCGAAGGCGATCAGCCAGGACCGGCCCTGGCCCAGGCCGGAGCCGGTGACCCCGCCGGAGCCGAGCGCCATCAGCGACTGGCCGATCTGCTCGGTGGCGCCCTTCGGCGGGTTCGGACCGAAGGCGGCCATCGGGTCGAGCCAGGCGTTGATGCGGATCTTCACGTGGCTGGCGGTCGAGGCGACCGCGACCGCGCCGCCGACCGACATCAGCAGGCCGAACAGGATCCAGCTGGTCCGCTCGGTGGCGA
The DNA here is from genome assembly GCF_003635085.1 of Streptomyces sp. 1114.5. NCBI lineage: Bacteria > Bacillati > Actinomycetota > Actinomycetes > Kitasatosporales > Streptomycetaceae > Streptomyces > Streptomyces sp. 1114.5. The sequence continues at coordinate 1,253,545 of NZ_RBXE01000001.1, read as the reverse complement.
CGTAGAGCATCACCACGAACAGGCCGAAGAACAGGAAGGACGTGCCCAGGTCGTTCTCGAAGATCAGGATCAGCAGGCTGAGCAGCCAGATCACGACGATCGGGCCGAGGTCACGGCCGCGCGGCAGGTACAGGCCCATGAACCGGCGGCTGGCCAGCGCCAGGGCGTCCCGCTTGACCATCAGGTAGCCGGCGAAGAACACCGTCAGGACGATCTTGGCGAACTCGCCGGGCTGGATGGAGAAGCTGCCCATCCGGATCCAGATCTTGGCGCCGAAGTCCTCCTCCCGGGACGGGAAGAAGGCCGGCGCGGCGAGCAGGACCAGGGCCACCACCATCGAGATGTAGGTGTAGCGCTGGAGCACCCGGTGGTCCTTCAGGAGGACCATCACCGCGATGAAGCCGGCGATCCCGAGCGCCGACCACATCAGCTGGTTCTCGGCCGCCGGGTAGTTGCCCCGGAGCAGCTTGCCCGCCTTGTCCAGCCGCCAGATCATCACCACCCCGAGCCCGTTCAGCAGGGTGGCGATCGGCAGCATCAGCGGGTCCGCGTACGGCGCGAAGCGGCGCACCAGCAGGTGCGCGACCAGCGCCAGGGCGCCCATGCCGAGCCCGTAGCCGAGCATCCCGGCGGGCAGCTTGGAGTCCATCGCGAGCCCGACGTTGGCGTACGCGAGGACCGGCAGCAGCACCGCGAAGACCAGCAGGGCCAACTCGGTGTTGCGCCGGTTGGGCGCCTCCTGCGGGGAGATCGTGGTGTTCCCCCGGCGGCGCGGCACGGTGCGGCCGGCCGGTGCCCGGCGCCGGGCGGACCGGCCGGTGTCTTCGCTCAGGTTGTAGCTGCTCACGTGGTGACCGCTCCCTGACGGCCGGCAAGACCGCCCGGGGCGGTCCCATGTCGGGGCACGGCCGTCACTGCTGCTTGGGGCAGGAGTTGGCCCGGCTGAGCTCGTCGTCACTCAGCGGGGGCTGGTCACCCTGCGCGCCGGCCGCCGGAGGGGTGGCGTTCGGCGTCGGGACGGACGTGCTCGGGGCGGTCGGGGTCGGGGTCGGGGTCGGCGTGGTGCTGGGCGTGCCGGTCGGGGCCGCCGCGGCCGGGCGGTTCCTCTCCTTGTCGCCCGGGGTGGGCGTGGAGGTCACGAACGCGGTGTGGGTGGCCTGCGTCGCCTGGGTGCCCTGCGCCGGGGCCGTCGCCTTCGCGGCCCGCTGGCAGAGCTGGACCCAGCCGTCGAGCTCCTGGATGGTCGAGTTGGCGTCGCCGATGCTGCCGACCGAGATGGTCTTGTTCACGTGCGCGCGCTGGTCCTGCGGCAGCCACTTGAGCTGGATCTTGCTGTAGGAGTCGTGCACCGAGGACAGGCTCAGACCGGCCAGGTTCTGGTTGATGCCCTGGTAGACGGCGACGTGGTCGCCCTCCTCGCCGATGTAGTACTGGTCCTGCGTCCACTGGTAGCCGAAGTAGCCGGCGCCGCCGAGCAGGCCGAGCGCGACCAGGGCGGCCACCGAGATCGTCAGGCCCCTGCGCTTGCGCTTCGGGGGCTGCTCCTCGTCGAAGTCCTCGGTGCCGTAGACCGAGGGCTCGGCGGAGCCGTAGCCGTACTCGCCCTCGTAGCCCTCGGCGGGGCCGAAGCCGCCGGCTGCGGCGCCGTACTCGCCCTCGTAGCCCTCGGCCGGGCCGAAGGCGCCCTGCGGGCTGCGGCCGAGGCCGGCGGCGCGGCCGGCCGGGGTGTCCGCGATCGAGCGGTCGGCGGCGGCCGAGGACGGCGGGGCGTCGGCCACCGCGCCGACCACCACCGGGACGTCGTTGAACTGGCCGCTCATGGTGTCCGTGGCGCCGACGTCGATGACGTCCGCCACGATGCAGGTGATGTTGTCCGGACCGCCGCCGCGCAGCGCGAGCTGGATCAGCTCCTGCACGGTCTGCTCGGGCGAGTAGAAGCTGCCGAGGGTGTCCTGGAGGGTCTGGTGGCTGACCGGGCCGGAGAGGCCGTCGGAGCAGATCAGGTAGCGGTCGCCGGCCCGGACCTCGCGGATCGACAGGTCGGGCTCGACCTGGCCGCGGCCGTCCAGCGCCCGCATCAGCAGCGAGCGCTGCGGGTGGGTCTCGGCCTCCTCGGGCGTGATCCGGCCCTCGTCGACCAGGCGCTGCACCCAGGTGTGGTCCTGGGTGATCTGCACCAGCGAACCGTCCCGCAGCAGGTAGGCGCGGGAGTCGCCGACGTGCACCATGCCCATCCGCTGACCCGTCCACAGCATGGCGGTGAGCGTGCAGCCCATGCCCTCCAGCTGGGGGTCCTCCTCGACCATCTGCCGGAGCCGGTCGTTGGCGCCCTGGACGGCGTCGCCCAGCAGGGTCAGCAGGTCGGCGCCCGGCACGTCCTCGTCCAGCCGGACGATCGAGCCGAGCACCTCGGAGGAAGCGACCTCGCCGGCCGCGGCGCCGCCCATGCCGTCGGCCACGGCCAGCAGCCGCGGCCCGGCGTAGCCGGAGTCCTCGTTCCCCTCCCGGATCAGTCCCTTGTGGGAGCCGGCGGCGAAGCGCAGCACCAGGGTCATGCGACCTGTGCCCCCCTCTGGGTCATGGACGGGATGCTGTCCCTCATGCGCTACTACTTCCGCAGTTCGATGACGGTCCTGCCGATACGGATCGGCATGCCCGGCTGGAGCGGGGTGGGCGCGGTCAGGCGCTGCCGGTCCAGATAGGTGCCGTTGGTGGAGCCTAGATCCTCGACCGTCCACTGCCCAGTCTGATCCGGATAGATCCTGGCATGCCGGGAGGATGCGTAGTCGTCGTCCAGCACGATGGTGGAGTCGTGCGCGCGGCCCAGCGTGATGGTCTGCCCCTGCAGCGCCACGGTGGTGCCGGCCAGCGAGCCCTGCACCACGACGAGCTGGGTCGGAGCGCCGCGACGGCGCCCGCCGCCGCCCTGGGTCTGGCCCGCCGCGGTGGCGGGGGCCGGGGCGGGCGCGGCGCGACCGGCGACCGCGGGGGCGGCGCCGCCGGCGGCCGGGGCGCTCGCGCCGCGACGGGAGGACCGCGGGTTCACCTTGGTGCCGAAGAGGTCGCTGCGGATCACCTGGATCGCGACGATGACGAACAGCCACAGTACGGCGAGGAAGCCCAGCCGCATGACCGTGAGGGTCAGTTCTGACATGGCCGTCCCGCCAGTCGGTGAGCGAGGCGCGCGAACAATTCGGACACTACCCTTCGACCTGCCGGTAGACGATGGTGGTGGAGCCCACGACGATTCGCGAGCCGTCGCGGAGCGTAGCGCGCTGGGTGTGCTGTCCGTCCACCACGATGCCGTTGGTGGAGCCCAGGTCGAGCACCATCGAAGGGGTACCGGGCCGGATCTCCGCGTGCTTGCGGGAGACCCCGGGGTCGTCGATCCGCACGTCCGCCTCGGTCGAGCGGCCGAGCACGCAGGCCGAGCCGGTGATCTGGTGGCGGGCGCCGTTCACCTCGACCCAGCGGCGGACCGCGGCGCCGCCGTGGCCGGCGCCGGGGAAGTTGCGGACGTTGCCGGCGGCGGTCGCGGTCGCGGGCGGGCCGGGAGGCACCGCGGGGGGCGCGGCCGGCGGCGGGGGCGCGTTGTACTGGGCGGCGCCGGGCTGCTGCCACGGTGCGCCGGGGGCCGGAGCGGCCGGCGGGCGGTCGTACCCGGGCTGCTGCGGGGCGTACTGCTGGGGCTGGGGCTGGGGCTCCTCGGCCGCGAGGGTGCGGCTGCGCACCCGGTACAGGCCGGTGTCCAGGTCGTCGGCCTTCTCCAGGTTCACCTGGAGCGGGCCCATGAAGGTGTACCGCTGGGCCTCCGCGTACTCGCGGACCATGCCGGCCAGCTCGGTGCCGAGCTGCCCGGAGTAGGGGCTGAGGCGCTCGTGGTCGTGCGGGCTCAGCTCGACGATGAAGTCGTTCGGCACGACGGTGCGGTCGCGGTTCCAGATGCTCGCGTTGTTGTCGCACTCGCGCTGCAGCGCCCCGGCGATCTCCACGGGCTGGACCTCGGACTTGAACACCTTGGCGAAGGTGCCGTTGACGAGACCCTCAAGTCGCTGCTCGAACTTCTTCAGCACTCCCATGGGGCACCCCCTTCCAGGGTTCGTTCGCCTGCCTGCCGGCCGGATCCTGCCGGGAACCGGCCACGCCTACTTGCGGTACTTCCGTACTGATCGTATCCACGCCGGGCCCTTCCGTACGGTTCCCGGACCGTGTGGTGCCCGGGGGTGGGCTCGGACACACAGGGTGACGCATTTCGGGTACGGCACGCCAGGTGTGGCCGTCGGAGCGCCCGCCGGCCCTTCGCGCAGGCGTTCGTCGAGCAGCAGTTCGGGCGGGGTCGGTCCGGTCGGACAACGGATTCGGAGCCGCCCCCCAGGTCGTGCTACTGTTTTCCACGTCGGAAGGGCCGCCCGGAAGGGAGGCCGGTCCAAGGAAACGCGAAGTCCTCATGGTACCGAGCGGTTCGGAAGATCGGTCGGCAACGAGGACAACACCCATGCGCGGGTGGCGGAATAGGCAGACGCGCTGGATTCAGGTTCCAGTGCCCGAAAGGGCGTGGGGGTTCAACTCCCCCCTCGCGCACAGCGAAGCCCCGCAGATCTACGGATCTGCGGGGCTTTTTTGTTCCCTCTTGTTCCCCGTTGTTCTTCCGAGGGCCCCTTCGGCTCAGGTCGCCCGGGCCGGGAGGTCGGCGCGGACCTCGAAGCCGCCGTCCTGGGTCGGGCCGGCGGTGAGGGTGCCGCCGAGCAGCTGGGCGCGCTCGCGCAGGCCGACCAGGCCGTGGCCGCCGCCCGGGAGGGTTTCGGCCGGGCGGACCGGCGGGGCGTCGTTGCGCACCTCGACCCGCAGCCGGCGGCCCTTCGCCCGGACCCGGACGTGCACCGCCGCCTCCGGGGCGTACTTGGTGATGTTGGTGAGCGCCTCCTGCACGGTGCGGTAGGCGGCCCGTTCCACGGCCTCCGGCCACGGGCGGTCACCGGGGTGCAGTTCGGCGTCGGCGGCCAGCCCGCTCTCCTCGATCAGCCGGGGCAGGTCGGCCAGCCGGGGCTGCGGGGCGAGCGGGGCGTCCGGCAGCCCGCCGGTGCCGCGCAGCACCCCGACCATCTGGCGCAGCTCCTCCAGGGTCCGGACGGCCAGCTCGCGGATGGTGCGGGCGGTGCCGACCGCGCCCGGGTCGGCGCTGCTGACCTGGAGCGCACCGGCCTGGATGCTGATCAGGCTGACCTGGTGCGAAACCACGTCGTGCATCTCCCGGGCCAGTCGGCCGCGCTCGCTGATCAGCACCCGCTCGGCCAGCAGCCGGCTCTCCCGCTCCTGGCCGCGGGTCAGCTCGTCCAGGCGGGCGGCCAGCTCCCGGCGGGTGCGGGCGAGCAGTCCGGTGGCGGCCGGGCCGGCGGCCAGCATCATGGCCTGGATGGCGTCCAGCGCGGTGGCCCGGCTCACGTCGAGGAGGTCCGGGGGCAGTGGCCAGTGGAAGAACTCGACCAGGGTGAAGAGGACGCCGCAGGGGACCACGATCCGCGGGTTGGGGCGTTCGGCGGCCACCGTGTAGACGGCCGTTATCGGGGCCAGCCAGATCTCGTCCACCCAGCTGCCGGGCATGGTGAGCAGCAGCACCGCGACCGGGAAGCGGCGGCGCCAGAACAGGGCGACGGCGGCCAGCGTGGAGAGGGCCACCTGCCACCAGGCGGCATCCCGGGCCACCAGGGCGGCGTCCAGCAGGGAGTACAGGACGGGCAGCAGCAGCATCAGCCAGGGGGCGGTGCACCAGGCCGGGAGCCGTCCGGACGGCAGCTGGTCGGCGGTCGTCATGCCCCGTCGCCGGGCTTGGGCCGGACCAGGCCGGCCCGGTGGGCGAGGACGGCTGCCTGGACCCGGTTGGCGGCGCCGAGCTTGCCGAGGATCGCGCTGATGTGGTCCTTGACGGTGCCGGTGCCGAGGAAGAGGCGGTCGGCGATCTCCGCGTTGGACAGGCCCTCGCCGAGCAGTGCGAGCACGTCCAGCTCCCGGCCGGTGAGGGTGCGGGCGAGCGCGGTGGCCTCGGCGTCCGGGCCGCCGCCGTCCACGTAGCCGCCGATCACGGTGCGGGTGACGGTCGGGGAGAGGATGTTTCCGCCCGCCGCGAGCACCCGGACGGCGTGCACCAGCTGCTCGGGGGCGGTGTCCTTGAGCAGGAAGCCGGTCGCCCCGGCGCGCAGCGCGGTGCCGATGTACTCGTCGGTGTCGAAGGTGGTGAGCATCGCCACGGCGGGCGGGTCGGGCAGCGCGCGCAGCCGGCGCAGCACGGAGATGCCGTCGAGGTCCGGCATCCGGATGTCGAGCAGCACCACGTGCGGGCGCAGGCGCTGGACGTGTTCCTCGGCCTGCCCGCCGGAGCAGTCGCCGACCACTTCCAGGTCGGGGGCGGAGCCGACGATCAGACCGAGGCCGGAGCGGACCAGGATCTCGTCGTCGACGATCAGCACGCGGGTCGTGGTGATGGTGCCTCCTCGGTTCTGGCGGCCGGGTGGGGGCGGTCCGCGTGGGTCGTTTCGAGGGTAGGGGTAGCCGGGTCGGCATGCCGAACGTCCGGTGGGGTCCCACCCCCGCCGTTCGGCGGGGGTGGGAATCCGCTACCCGGTTCACGTAATTCTCAGGCTCGGTGCGGAACCATGGAGTTGGCTGACTCTTTCCGGCCCGCTTCGCCACCAGGGCGGACGTCCCGGCGGGTGTCGCCGGTCAGTCCGTCGGGCCCGTGCGGGCGCCCGGCGCCGGGCCGTTCACGGATGCGCCCCACCATCTGATCGTTTGGAATTGAGCTGTGTCGTCCACTGTGAAGTCGGAGCCGTCCGCCACGTCCTCAGGGCCCCGGCCCGTCGGCGTGCTCGACCGCTGGCGCCCGAGGGCCGCCGTGGCGTCCGTCTGGTACCTGCGGCTGATCGCCTTGCTGAACGTGACCACGGTGCTGCTGGTGCCCTTCCGCGACCAGGTCAGCGAGCACAACGAGGGTGAGTACTTCACCCCGTACCTGATGACCTCGGGCCTGGCCAGTGCGGTGCTCTCGGTGTTCCTCGCGGTCGCGATGCGGCGGCGCAAGCGGGCCGCGTGGATCTTCAACGTGGCGCTCGGCGGCCTCTTCGCGCTGCTCTACCTGCTGGCCATGGCGCTGCCGGACGAGCGGTTCAACAAGCACTGGTTCAACTACGTCTCCACCGTGCTGACCTGCCTGTTCGTGCTGGCGCTGCTGGTCGGGCGCAAGGAGTTCACGTCCAAGGGCGACCGCTCCAACCCGAAGACCGCCGTGGCCACCTTCTTCGGCGGGCTGGTGTTCGGCGGCGGGGTCGGCGCGCTGCTGGTCTGGGCGACCAACGACCTGAAGGGCGCGGGCTTCTGGGACCTCTTCTGGTACTCGGTGGGCCGGATGATCACCATCACCCCGTCCGAGCACCTGCGCTCCGTGATCGCGGCCCCGACCTGGGTGAACGCCGTGATCAACGCGACGGGCGCGGTGCTCTTCCTGCTCGTGCTGTACGTGGCCTTCCGCAGCCCGCGCGGTCAGGAGCTGCTGAGCGACGAGGACGAGGCGAAGCTGCGCGTACTGCTGGACAAGCAGGGCGAGCGGGACTCGCTGGGCTACTTCGCGCTGCGCCGGGACAAGGCGGTGATCTTCTCGCCGAGCGGCAAGGCCGCGGTCACCTACCGGGTGATCGGCGGGGTCTCGCTGGCCTCGGGTGACCCGATCGGCGACCCGGAGGCGTGGCCGGGCGCGATCGACGCGTGGCTGGCGGAGGCCCGCGAGCACGCCTGGGCGCCGGCCGTGATGGGAGCCTCCGAGGAGGCCGGGGTGATCTACGCCCGGCACGGGCTGGACGCGCTGGAGCTGGGCGACGAGGCGATCGTCGAGCTGGACGAGTTCTCGCTGGACGGCCGCGCGATGCGGGTGGTCCGGCAGGCCTACAACCGGGTCAAGCGGGCCGGGTACACGGTGCGGATCCGCCGTCACGAGGAGATCTCCGAGGCGGAGATGGCCGAGCTGGTGGCCAAGGCCGACGAGTGGCGCGACGGGGCGACCGAGCGCGGCTTCTCGATGGCGCTGGGCCGGCTCGGGGACCCGGGCGACGGGCGCTGCGTGATGTTGGAGTGCCACGACGGGGACGGCGAGCTCGCGGCGCTGCTGAGTTTCGTCCCCTGGGGTCCGGACGGGCTCTCGCTGGACCTGATGCGCCGGGCGCGGGACACCGAGAACGGCCTGGTGGAGTTCATGGTGATCGAGCTCCTGCAGCGCGCCGAGGACGTGGGGCTGAAGCGCGTTTCGTTGAACTTCGCGATGTTCCGTTCCGTTTTCGAGCGCGGTTCGCGCCTGGGTGCCGGACCGGTGCTGCGGCTGTGGCGTTCCGTCCTCGGATTCTTCTCGCGCTGGTGGCAGATCGAGTCGCTGTACCGGGCGAATGCCAAGTACCGGCCGATTTGGGAGCCGCGCTACCTGCTCTTCGAGAAGAGCAGCGAGATTCCGCGGATCGGCATCGCGAGCGCGCGCGCCGAGGGCTTCATCGTCGCGCCGAGCCTGCCCGCCCTGTTCCGCCGCCGGCACGCGCGGGCCGCCGTGGTGGCGCCCCGGGTGCCGGTCGCGGCCCGGGACGGGAAGGGGTAGCCCTCCGCCGGGGGGCGGAGGGGGCCGATCGGCCGGACGGGGGGTCCGGCGGGGGGATCGCTCTCCCCCCTGAGGATGACCCTTATCCCCATCCATGCCGATGTGGCTTTGTTAAGAGGCTTCTAATGTTGAAGTAGTCGAGAGTTCGGGGATTCGGGAGAAACGGTTGTGATTCACAGGACCCACGCGGGGGGCGTGCGAAAGAGGCCGCTGGCGCTAGCCAGAACGGCCGCTGTCGCCGAGTGGGGGACGTTGTTCGCGACGGTCCGGGACACGGTGGTGCGGAAGAAGTTCGCCGCCGTTCCGCTGGCCACGGTGGCGACGTCTCTGATCCTGCTGTTCAGCATCGTCCAGCACCTGCCGGGCGGTGAGCGTTTCGTCAATCACATCGGGGTGGTGCGGGCGGCGCTTCCGCTGGACGTCTCGCTGCTGCGGACGCCGCTGTCGCTGTACGTTCCGGCGCTGGACCTGCCGGTCTGGGGGGCGCTGGCCCAGGTGTTCGTGGTCTTCGCGATCGCCGAGATCGTGCTCGGCCGGCGGATGACCCTGGTGGTGGCCTACGCCTGCACCCTGGCGGGCACGCTGTTCGCCCGGGTCGGCGTGGCGATCGGGCCGGGCCACCTGTTCGGCTTCCCGAAGTGGGTCGCCTACGTGCGGGACACCGGGCCGTCGGCCGCGGTGGTGGCGCTGGCGATCTGCATCGCGTTCCGCTGCCGGGCCTGGTTCACCGCCGGCCTGGTGGTGGCCCTGATGGTCGGCGAGGCGGTCGTGCTGCCGAACCTGGCCGGCCTGGAGCACGTGGTCGCGGTGATCACCGCGCTGCTGATCGCCGTCTCGGTCGAGGTCTTCGGGGACTTCTGGCCGCGGGTGCTGGCCGGGGTCGGCGCCGCCACCTCGGTGGCCGCGGCCGCCTCCCGGGAGGTCGCGGTGGAGGCCCGGCGGCGCCGGTCGGCGGGGGCCGTCATCCCCTGAGGGAGCTTGTCCGCCGCCTGCCGGCCGGGTGGCGGCCGGCTCCGGGACCGCTGCCCGCACCCCGCCGTCAGGGGCGCGGGAGGGGGAGCTCGAACCAGACGACCTTCCCCACCGCCTTGCGGGCGGTGCCCCAGCGTTCGGCGAGCTTGGTGACCAACGTGAGGCCGCGGCCGGTCTCGCCGAGCTGTTCGGCGGGCTCCAGCGAGGGCAGGTTGTGGTTGTCGTCGCTGACCTCGACCAGCAGCTTGTCCACCCGGATCAGCTGGAGCTTGACCTGATCCCGGGCGACCCGGACGGCGTTCGTCACCAGCTCGCTCACCAGTAGCTCGGTGGTGTCGCTGAGCGCCTCCAGGTGCCAGCCGGCCAGCTGCTCGCGGACCAGCGAACGGGCCCGGCGGACCTCGCGGTGGTCCACGGTGAGGTCCCAGGTGGCCACCTCGGACGGGGCGACCCCGTCGAAGCGGGCCACCAGCAGGGCGACGTCGTCCTTGCGGTCGTCCGTGTGCAGCCGTCGCAGCACCTCGTCGCAGGCCTGCTCGGGGCTCTGCTGCGGGTCGATCAGGTTCCCGCAGAGCGCGGCCAGGCCCGCTCCTATGTCCCCGCCCCGGACCTCGACCAGGCCGTCGGTGCACAGCACCAGCATCGAGCCGTCCGAGACGTCGATGGTCTTCGCGACGAAGGGCACCCCGCCGACGCCGATCGGGGCGCCGGCCGGGATCTCCAGCAGCTCCCCGGTGCCGTCCGGGTGCACCAGGACGGGCGGGACGTGGCCGGCGCTGGCCAGCTCGCAGGTCCGGTTGATCGGGTCGTACACCGCGTACAGGCAGGTCGCGAGGTGGTCGTCGCCGAGCTTGTGGGCCAGGTTGTCCAGGTGGCGCAGCAGCTGGCCGGGCGGGAGGTCCAGGGCGGCGAGGGTCTGCATCGCGGTGCGGAAGCGGCCCATCGCGGCGGCGGAGTGGATGCCGTGGCCCATCACGTCCCCGACCACCAGGGCGACCCGGCTGCCGGGCAGCTGGATGGCGTCGAACCAGTCGCCGCCGACCTCGGCCTTGGGATCGCCGGGCAGGTAGCGGTGGGCGATCTGGACACCGGGGATCTGCGGCGGGCGGGTCGGGATCATCGAGCGCTGCAGGGTGGTGGCGACCCTGGCCTCGGCGCGGTGCAGCCGGGCGTTGTCCAGCGACAGCGCGGCCCGGACCGCCAGCTCCTTGAGGGTGGCGGCGTCGCTCTCGTCGAAGGGGGCGCGGTCGGGCAGCCGGAGCAGCTTGAGGATGCCCAGCACGGTGCCGCGGGCCGAGAGCGGGACGACCAGCATCGAGCGGCCGGAGACCACCGGGGCCAGCTGGGCGCCGCCGAGGGCGATCGCGTAGTCGACCGCGACGTCCGCGCTGACCACCGGGACCAGCACCGGCTGGTTCAGCTGCAGGGCCATCCCCGGCGGGGTGCGGCGGGGCATGGAGACCAGCGAGCCCTCGGAGAGCACGTGGTCCCAGGCGCCGCCGGTCTCGTTGTAGACCAGGGCGACCCGGCGCAGCATGGTGTCGTCGTCCGGGCGGGCGACCGGCAGCTCGGAGTCCGAGATCAGCCCGTCCACAAGGTCCACGCAGGCGAAGTCGGCGACCCGGGGGACCAGCACCTGGCAGAGCTCGCGCGCGGTGAAGCCGAGGTCCAGGGTGGTGCCGACCTTGCCGCCGACCTCGTTCAGCAGGGCGAGCTGCTCGCCGGCCTGGCCGTTGGTGAGGAACGGGCTGAGCCGTCCGGAGGCCGGGGGCGGGCTCTGGGTCCGGGTCTGGGCCTGGTTCTGGGCCTGCTGCTGGGCCTGGTTCTGGGCCTCGGGGTTCGCCGGGGCCGGGACGGGCACGGCGGCGGGCAGGGCGGTGGGCGCCGGGGCCGGGCCGGTGGTGGGCCCGGTGATGGTCGGGGCCTGGTCGGCGGGGGGCGTCGGGTGGCTGTTGGCGGACGACTCGACGGCGGCTCGGTCGATGGCCGTTCCTCCTCCGGTGGGTGCGGGTACCTCCCGGCCGGAGGCCGGGGGAGGGACGGCCGGGCCGCCGCCCGCGGTGGCGCCGCTGACGGCGGCGACGGACTGGGCGACGGGTTGGGGTACGGGCTGGACGGCCGGGCGGTCGATCGCCTCGCGCGGGGTGGTGTCGCGCTGGGCGGGTACGGGCACGGGGACGGCCGGGCGGCGGACGGGGGTGGCCGGCTCGGGCTGCGGCGGCGGGCCGACCCGGGCTGCTCGCTGCTGGGCCGTCGGATAGCGGCGGCCGAGGCCGGCGGCCGCGTGCGCCGTCCCGCCCTGGGCGTCGGCGGGCAGCACCGGCAGGACGGTCGTCGCGTCCAGCCGCAGGGCGGGCAGACCGCCGTGCTCGACCGCCGCCAGCAGCGGTGCGCGCAGCGCGGCGGGCAGCAGCCGGGCCAGCGGCTCGGGGACCCGGTCGGCGGGCCGGGTGAGCGCCGCGGTCAGCCCGTGGAAGCCGCCGCGGGCGGCGGGGGTGGCCGCGAACGGCAGCAGCCGCTCGCCGAGCGCGAGCCGCGGACCGGTGGTGCGCAGCGGGCGGGCGTCGGCGGCCAGCGTGAGCAGCCCGCCGGACGGGCCGGCCAGCGGGTAGGCCCACCAGAGCACGTCGCGCTGGTGCTCCTCGCGGTCGATGACGGTCAGCCGCCCGGCCCAGGGGCGGCCGGCCGAGGTCAGCTCGGCGAGGGTGTCGAAGGCGTCGCAGGGGCGGCGGACGGCGCAGCGGCCGAGCACCCGGGACTCCAGGGCGGGCAGCAGGCCGGAGGCGGGGCGGTCGTGGGCGACCTCGGCGCGGTGTCCGAACAGCTCCTCGGCGGCCCGGCTCCACTGCGCGATCCGGCCGGACCGGTCCACCAGGACGGGGGCGAGCCGGAGCAGGGCGGCCACGCCCGTGGGCTGGTCGCCCGGTGCGGTCCCGTCGCCCGCCGGACGCGGTGTGGAGTTGGACTCGGCCACCATGGATTCGGTCTGCTCCCGCCTGGCCGCCACGCCTGGAGGCGGCCGTCTCTCCGGAGGAAGGCGCGCTGTGCGGATACCAGCGAATCACGGACCGGGCCGGGCTTGATACCGAAACGGGGAGATTCATCAGGATCGGTTGCGTGTCACGCGGCGCGCGCCGTCCGGTACCTCCGGTTCACCCGGACGGGGCCTTGGCGTACGGCGGTAGGGTGGCAGGCCGGGCCGCCCGCACGGCGGCCCGCAGGACGCAGCCGGCCGGACGAGACAGAGGCGAGAAGTGAGCGCGCAGAGCCCCGCCCGCTGGACGGACCCGGAGCAGCAGGAGCTGGAGGAGCGGGTCGCCGCCGCCGAGCTCGCCTGGCTCAGCATGGACGTGGACGTGCAGACGCTGCGGGTCGAGATCGACAACTTCGCCCTGATCCACCATCAGCTGCTCGGCCCGCTCTACGCCCGGCTGGACGAGCTGGACGCCCTGGTCGCCGAGGCCGTCGCGGCCCGCACGGGGCTGCCCGAGGACCGGCGCCGGGCCGCGGAGGCGCGGCAGCAGGTCGAGGAACTGCCGGACCTGGACGCGCTGTTCGACTCGGTGCAGGAGAAACGGGAGCAGTCGGGACGGGAGGAGGCCGGGCAGGGGCCCGAGGCGGCCCCGCCGCCGCCCGCCGTGCCCGCCGCGCCGGCCCGGGTGCGGCCGGGCAAGGAGGCCCAGCGGATCTACCGCGAGCTGGTCCGCCGTGCCCACCCCGACCTCACCACCGACCCGGCCGAGCAACAGCGCCGGGCCGACTTCCTCGCCCGGGTCAACGAGGCCTACGCGTACGGGGACGCCGCCGCGCTGGAGGGCCTGGCCGCCGAGTGGTCCACCGCGCCGGAGGCCGCACCCGGCGTCGACTCCCCCGACCGGCTGGACTGGCTGCGCCGCCGGCTGGACTGGCTGACCGCCAAGATCGCCGAGACCGCCGCGGAGCAGGTCCGGCTGGAACAGACCCCGATGGGCGAACTGCTCGCCCTCGCCCCGCAGGACCCGGACCGGCTGCTGGAGCAGCTGGCCGAGGAGCTGCTGGCCAAGGCCGCCGACCGGCAGGCCGAGCTGGAGCGGCTGCTCGACGGGCACCGGCCCGTGGACGGCCACCCGCCCGCGGGCGGGCATGGCCACGATCACGGCCACGGGCAGGCCCCGGTGGGCGACAATGGCACGGACCCGAACCGACCCCAGGAGAGCCACACGATGTTCGCGCAGATCCCCACCGCCGACGCCGCCGCCGTACCCGCCGATGCCGCCCTGCTGGACGTGCGCGAGCAGGACGAGTGGGACGCCGGGCACGTGGACGGCGCGCTGCACATCCCGCTGGGCCAGGTGATCGCCCGGCTCGGCGAGCTGCCCGACGAGAAGCTGTACGTGCTCTGCCGGGTCGGCGGCCGCTCCGCGCAGGTCGTCCAGTACCTGGTGCAGCAGGGCCGGGACGCGGTGAACGTCGACGGCGGGATGTACGCCTGGCAGGACGCCGGCCGTCCGATGGTGAGCAGCACCGGCCAGGAGGCCTTCGTCCTCTAGGGCCCCGGGGATTCTGCTCCGGGCCGCTCCGAGGCAGGATGGGCGCGCGAGCGTGCCGGTACCGGGCTGGAGAGACCATGGCGGAGACGACGGAGCGGCCGGGCCCCGGGCGGGCCTGGTCGAGGCCGGCGACGGCCGTGCTGGGCCTCGCCGGGGTGGTGCTGCTCGGCGGCACCGCACTGTTCCTTGCCGCGGTGTTCCTGCACGTCGCGCCCGCCAACTCGCTGTCCCGGCAGTACCGGGACGAGGTCGACGGCATCGTCTACCCGGAGTTCGAGCAGAACTGGAAGCTGTTCGCGCCCAACCCGCTGCAGCAGAACGTCAGCGTGGACGCCCGGGTGCGGACCGTCGCGCCCGGCGGGGCGACCCGCACCCACGACTGGATCGGCCTGACCGCGCAGGACCTCGCCGCGATACGGGGCAACCCGGCGCCCAGCCACGTCGACCAGAACCTGCTGCGCCGGGCCTGGGACTTCTACGACGGCACGCACAACCCGCAGGACGAGACGTCCACCGGGACGCGCGGCAAGCTCGCCGAGCAGTACCTCAAACGGATCGCGCTGCAGCGGATCGGTCGGGACCTGGACGGCGGGCGGATCCTGGAGATCGACTTCCGGGTGACCACGGCCACCGTCCCGCCGCCGACCTGGAACGGTGAGGCCGCGCCGCCCGAGCCCAAGGTGCGGGAGCTGCCGTGGTGGCCGGTCGCGGACGAGGACTACCGGGGGCTGCGCGGATGAACGAGGTGTCGGCGCAGACCCCGCGGTCGGCGGAGGAGCTGACGGCGGGCGGCGTTCCGCGGCAGGCGGGGGCGGGGGCGGAGGCTTCGGCGCCGTCGGGGCCTCGGGCAGCCGGGCCGGCCGGGCCGGTCGGGCGGGCCGTGGCGGCGTTCACCGGGCGGGTGCTCGGGCGGCACCAGGCCGCCGTGGTGCGGATCGGGTTCGGGCTGGTCTGGTGCGTGTACCTGCTGCGCGAGTGGCCCAACCGGCGGGTGCTGTACGGCGACCGCTCCCCGCTGTCGCTGGACCTCGCCGAGCGGCTGCTCGGCGATGACGGGGCGTTCACCGTGCTGCCCTGGTTCGGCGGGCGGCTCTGGTTCGAACTGGTCTACCACCTGGCGGTGCTGGCGGCCCTCGGCGTGCTGCTGGGCTGGCGGACCAGGGCGAGCACGGTGCTGTTCCTGGTCACCGTGCTGTCGCTGCAGAACCGCGACGTCTTCCTCGGGGACGGCGGCGACAACGTCGTCCACCTGATGGCGGTCTACCTGGTCTTCACCCGCTGCGCCGAGGTCTGGTCGCTGGACGCCCGGCGGGGGCGGCTCGGGCGGTCCGGGTTCGGGCGGTCCGGGGCGGCGGAGTGGGCGGGGGTGGTGCTCTGGGTCCTGCTCGGGGCTGCCCTGGCGGTCTGTCAGCTCGGGGACTTCTCCGGGCAGAGCCTGACCTGGACCGGCCGGACCTTCCCGTACCTCGGCTGGGCACCGCTGTTCTGGGGGCTCTGGGGCGTGGCCGGGCTCTGGTGGGTGCTCGGCCGGCTGCGGCCGGACGGCGAGGCGCGGGCGGTGCTCGACGCGCTGGCCATCATGGTGCACAACTGCGCGATGCTGGTGATCGCCGTCGAGGTGGTGCTGATCTACGCCACGGCCGGCTGGTACAAGGTGCAGGGCTCGCGCTGGCAGGACGGCACCGCGCTGTACTACCCGCTGCACCTGGACTACTTCACGCCCTGGCCCGGGCTGTCCGCACTGGTCGGCTCGGCGCTGCTGCCGGTGTTCCTGATCTCCTACGGGACGGTGATCGTGCAGGTGGCCTTCCCGTTCACGCTGCTCAACCGGCGGGTCAAGAACGTACTGCTGGCCGTCATGATGCTGGAGCACGTGGGGATCGCGGTGTTGCTCGGGCTGCCGGTGTTCTCGCTCGCGATGATCGCGGCGGATGCGGTGTTCCTGCCGACCGGGGCACTGGTGTGGCTGGCGGGGCGGCTCGGCCGGGGCGGGCCGGGCGGGCGGCTCGGGCGGTTCGGGCCGGGCGGTGGTGGGGTTCGGGGTACGCCCTAGGATGTCGGTATGTCCTGGTTCGCTGCGCTTCGTGACACCGCGCGGACCGGACTCACCCTCGACCGGGCCCTCACCGACCCCAAGCGGGCCGTCCGCGGGGCGGTCGCCGTCGCCCTGGTGCTCTTCCCGACGCTCGCGCTCGGCGGGGTCTCGCTCGCCACCTCGGCCGCGATGGGGGCGTTCATCGCCGGCTCGGCCACCTTCCAGCGCAGCTTCCGGCCCCGGGCCAGCCTCGCCGTCGCCGCCGGGGCCGGACTCGGCATCAGCACCTTCCTCGGCTACCTGGCCGCCGGCGTCCCCGGGCTGTTCCCGGTGCTGCTCGCGGTGTGGGCCTTCGGCGCCGGGCTCGCCTGGGCGATCGGGCCCACCGCCGGGGTCGTCGCGACCAACACCGTCTCGGTGATGCTGATCGTCGTCCAACTGCCGGTCAGCGTCACCGCCGCGCTCGGTCACGGGCTGGTCGCCGCCCTCGGCGGAGTCGTCCAAGCCGTCGTCATCACCCTCTGGCCGATCGGGAGCTGGAGCGCCCAGCGGGACGCCCTCGCCGACACCTACGCCGAACTCGCCGACTACGCCCGCCGGTTGCGCCAGGACCCGACCGCGCACGTGGACCCGGCACCGTTCATGACCGCCCGGCACGCCGCCGCCCTCACCCCCTGGCAGGACCGGCACCGGCCGCCCGAGCTGCGCGGCCTGCGCGGCATCGCCGAACGGATCCGGCCCACCCTCGCCGCGCTCGCCGACCCCAGGATCGGCGCCCCCGAGGAAGGACCGGAACGGGACCGGGCCCGGGAGGTACTGGCCGCAGCCGCCGAAGTCATGGACGCCCTCGCCCGGGCCGTCAGCACCGGCGACCCCCTCCGGTTCCCCCGGTCCGCGCCCGCGCTCACCCTGGTACGGCCCGACGACGAAGGACCCCGGTTGCAGGGCGCCGCCCGGCGCTCCGCCCGACGGCTCGGCGGGCTGCTGCGCAAGGCCGCCGACACCCTGGACCGCAACGACGAGGAGACCATCACCACACCCGTCGTCGGGGTCGGCGGGGCACTGCACAAGCCGTCGATCGTCCGGATGCTGCCGGTGGCGCTGCGGGCCGTACGGCGGCAGCTGCGGCCGCGGTCGGCGATCTTCCAGCACGCCGTCCGGCTCGCCGCGGTGGTCACCGTCTCCTACCTGCTGGCCCGGCTCGCCGGCTTCCACCACGGGTACTGGGCGCCGATGACCGCCGCGATGGTGATGCGGCCGGACTTCGCCCAGACCTACAGCCGGGGTGTCGCCCGGCTGGCCGGGACGGTCGTCGGGGTCGCCGTCTCCACGCTGGTGGTGCAGCTCGCCCACCCCGGGGAATGGGTGCTGGCCGCGCTCGCGGTGGTCTGCATCGGCGGGGCGTACCTCGCGTTCCGCACCGGGTACGCGCTGACCACGGTCGGGATCTCCACGTACGTGGTGTTCCTGCTCGGGCTGCAGGCGGGGAACCCGCTGGTGACGGCCTTCGAACGGGTCGGGCTCACGCTGCTCGGCGGGACCGTCGCGCTCGTCACGTACGCGCTGTTCCCGACCTGGCAGACGGCCCGGCTCGGGGAACGGCTCGCCGAATGGCTGGCGGCGGCCGGGCGGTACGCGGGGGCCGTCGTCGCCTGCTACGTGGAGCCGGGGGCGCCGCGGGGGCGGGTGGTACGGAGCGCCCTGCTGGACTCGCGGGAGGCGCGGTCCGAGCTCCTGCAGGCGATGCAGCGGGCCGACGCCGAGCCGGGGCGGCACGAGTCGGGGCTGGCGGGGGTGAGCCGGCGGCAGATCGACCGGGCTCGGGCGGCGGTGGGGGCCCTTGGACGGGCGGCGGTGCTGTTGGAGGCGCATCTGCCGGGGGGCGATGCGGAGCCCGTGCCGGGGGCTCGGGAGTACGGGGAGGAGCTGCGGCTGGCGACGGCGGTGGCGGCGGGGGCTCTGTTGACGGGGCGGGGGGTGGAGTTCGGGGCTGTGCGGGGGGCGCAGGCGCGGTTGGAGGAGGGGTTGGCGGCGGCTGGGGGTGGGGCCGGGGCCGGGGTGCAGGGGGAGGTGGTGAGGGCGGGGACTCGGTTGGTGGGGCTGGCTTTGCGGGATCTGGAGCGGGCTTTGCGCGGGTCTTCGGGGGGTGGTTCTCGGGACGGCGGGGGTGTTCGGGGGGAGGGCAGGGGGTCGGGGATTCGGTGGGAGAGTGAGCGGTATGGGTGACGAGGAGCTGGTGAGGGCGTGGCGGGCGGCTGAGCGGGAGCCGGGGGCGGTGTTGCTGGACGGGTTTCATGCGGTGAAGCACGCGCTGCGGTTCGAGGGGGACGTTCGGTGGGTGTTGACCTCGGACCGGGGTGCGTTGTTGGCGTTGGCCGCGGAGTTGGCGGGGGACGTGGTGCCGGCTCTGGAGGGGTTGGCGGTGGAGCTGCCGGAGGCGGTGCTGCGGACCTTGGTGCCCCGGTTGCATCCGACCGGGGTGATGGCGTTGGGGGTGCGGCCTTCGGTGGGGGCGAATCTGGCGGTGCTGGGTGGGCGGGCTCGGCGGGCGCCGGTGGTGGTGTTGGAGAATCCGCGGAATCTGGGGAATGTCGGCGCGGTGATCCGGTTGGCGGCGGGGTTCGGTGCGACCGGGGTGGTGACCACCGGCGATCTGGATCCGTGGCACCCGAACGTGCTGCGGGGTAGTGCGGGTCTGCACTTCGCCACGGCGGTGGAGCGGTTGAGCCTGTCGGAGCTGCCTTCCGGGCCGCTGTACGTGTTGGACCCGGAGGGTACGGACATCCGGGACCTGGCTTTTCCGGACGATGCGCTGCTCGCCTTCGGGACCGAGCGGCACGGGGTCTCGGCGGAGCTCAAGGCGCGGGCCGACCGGTTGGTCGCGGTGCCGATGCAGCCGGGGGTGTCCAGTTTCAACCTGGCGACGAGTGTGGCGATGGGGCTCTTCCACTGGATGTCCGGGAAGCGCTGAGGCCGGGTCAGTGCGGGATGGCGGGCGAGTACTCGGGGTCGGTCCAGGTCAGCGGGGTGGCGTCGGCGAGTTCGAGGACGCCGGTGACGGTCAGTTCGACCATCCGTTCGGCGCCCGGGACGGCCTGGCGGGCCTGCTCGGACCAGTCGGTGCGGGCCTCGCCGGTGACCAGCAGGGCCCCGCCGGTCTCCCAGTCGGGCAGCAGCAGGCCGGCCCGCGGGTCCAGTTCCAGGTTGCCGAGGGTCAGGAACATGCTGTTGCCCGGGTACTCCGGCCAGCGCAGCCGGTCGGGCGCGACGGCCTCCAGGAAGCCGGGGAAGCCGCCGCGGTGGGAGGCGTCCACGCTGCCGTCCGGGCCGGTGGTGGCGATGAAGAAGGTGTCCGCGGTGGCGGCGGCCAGGCGCTGTGCGGTGGTCAGCTGCGAGCCGGCGGTGACGGTGCGGGGCGGGCCGGCGGCCGGTCGGTCCAGCGGGGTGCGGCGCTGGATGTACTTCGGGCAGTTGGAGACCACTTCGGCGGCGTCGATCAGCAGCCCGCCCCGGCCGTCCGGGACGGAGCTGCCGTTGAGCCGCATCCGGCGCCGGCCGGCCGGGTCCAGGGCGATGGTGCCGACCCGGGCCGGGCGGGCCAGCGCCTCGGCCAGCGGGTCGGCGGCGATCGGGCGGGCGGCGACCGCCATGGTCCGCTCGTCCGGCGCCTGGAGGAAGCCGGCCGGGCCGGCCAGCTGGGTGGCCCAGACCCGGCCGTCCGGGTCGGCGGCGCCGACGACCAGCATCCGGCGCTCGGTCAGGAAGCGGGCGGCGACGGCGGGAATGGTGGTGCGGATCGACCGGCCGGCGTGGTCGGCGCGCTCGGTGCGGCCGGCCCGGGCCTGGGCGGTCCGTTCGCCGGCGTGGTACGGCGTGCTGATGGTGGTCATGGTCGGCTCCCCCGTGGTCGATCGGACTCGGCTGGGATTTAGAAGAAGCCGCAGGTCGGGGCGCCGGTGGTGGGGGCGGTGGCCGCGGTCTCGTGCACGCCGGTGCGGGTGTAGATCTCCAGCCGGATGCCGTCCGGGTCGGTGAAGAAGATGCCGCCGGAGGCGGAGCCCTCGCGGTGCGGGACGACGCCGTCGTAGGCGAACTCGGCGCCCAGCTCGCGCAGCAGCTGCTCGGTGGCGCGGACCTCGTCGAGGCTCTCGACCTCGAAGGAGAGGTGGTGCAGGCCGGGGTGGTCGGTGGCGAAGGTGCCGGTGCTCTGCTGCCAGAGGGTGACCACCAGGCGGCCGTCGCGGCCGAGCAGGGCGTAGCGGCGCTCGGGGTCGGTGCCCTCGTGGGTGACCTGGAGGCCGAGGACGGCGCGGTAGAAGTCGATCGAGCGGGTCAGGTCGGTGACGTTGAGGCCGACGTGGCCGGTCTGCAGGGTGCGGAGCAGGGTGGTGCTGGACATGGGTCACTCCCGGAGGGCTGGGCTTCCGGCGGCTGCCGCCTAACCGGTACTCATGAGAGTAGGAGTTAGGTGATGTGGCGTCAACCGATATGGGGAGTTGAAGGGGTTAGGTGCGGGGACGGACGTGAAGGAGCCCCGTCGGACCTGGGGTCTGACGGGGCTCATGGGGGTGGGGTGGGGGGTGGGGGCTAGGACCACTCCCACCGGATGCCGATGTGGCCGGGCTGCTGGTCCGGGGCCAGGACGTGGGCGCTCGCCGAGGCGCCGATCCACAGCTGCTCGCGGCGGTGGTCGACGTCGGCGCCCGGCTCGCGGTCGTAGCGCTCGCAGTGCGCGGGGACGGCGGCCGGGTCGAAGTGGACCTGGAGCACGTACTCGCGCACCGGGGTGGCGAAGCGGCGGCTGTACTCCAGGGTCGGGCCGCCCGGCGGGATCTCCACCTCGTACTCGAAGACGGTGCTGTCGCCGAGGCCGAGCGGGCGGTCCAGCATCAGCTCGGCGACGGTGAGGCCGACCTCCGGGCGGCGGCGCACCCGGCCCAGCCGGCCGTGCCGCACCGAGGTGATCTCCGGGCAGCCGGTGGCCTCCTCGTCGGCCTTGTGCACGACCAGGCAGCGGCCGACGCCGCCGACGGTGGCGCGCACCACCTGGCGCATCCGCAGCAGGTTGGCGCGCCGCTCGTCGTCCACGTAGTAGGAGTCGTGGATGCTCAGGCGCTCCAGCTCGCCGGCCGGCGGGGCGTCCAGCTCGGCGAAGATCGAGGCGATCTCCTGCTCGCCGGGCCAGACGTCCTCCAGGCCGAGGTGCAGGGTGTTGGCGGCGGCGGCCCAGCGGCCGCGCGGGCGGGGCGGGCCGAGCAGCGAGGAGAGCGCGCTGTGCGGCAGGCCGAGCAGTTCCTCCAGCAGGTGGACGGCGCGCAGCGAGCTGGCCCGTTCGGGCTGGCTGCGGCCGCGGCGCCAGTAACTCAGCGTCGTGACACTGACCCTGACGCCACGTTGGGCTAGGGCGGCGCGGATCCGGTCCAGGCTGAGGCCGCTGGCCTCGATGGCCAGGTGCAGGGTGTCCGCGAAGCCGCCGACCGGAGCGAGCCGGGTGGCGGGCGGCGCCGGCGCCGGCGCAGGGGCGGAGCCGGGCGCGGGCGGCGCGGGTCGGTCCGTATGCGATCCGACCAGCCGCAGCCGCGCGGCGTCCTGAGGTTGCTGTGCGGCCATGCGGTGACCCTCCCCACCAGGTGAGTTCGGTGGGACCGGGCCGACGCCGGGGCGCGCCGCCAGCGGCTTCACCGAGCTTTGGGGAACCCTATGCACGGTCGAGAGGCTACGTCATCAGTCGTGCGTATGACAGTGGTCACGGCAGGTCTACCGGATGGTTATCGATCTTGAAACAGTCCGGAAACACGGGGCTTACCCGGGGCCCCGCAACCGGGACGCGACACCGCCGGGGCGGGCCCTGTCGGCGCCGCCCCGGCGGGGGTATCGGTGGAGCTACCTGCCGGTGATCAGCTGACGTTCAGCGCGACGTCGTCGATCACGAAGCTGGTCTGCTGGGACGAGTCCTCGGTGCCGGTGAACTTGATGGTCACGGTCTGGCCGGCGAAGGAGGTCAGGTCCAGGGTGCGCTGCACGTAGCCGGCGGCGGCGTTCACGTTGGAGTAGGTCGCCAGCGTGGTGCTGTTCGCCTGGACGGTCAGCTTGTCGTACGCGGTGGAGCCGGTCTCCGCGGTGTCGATGTGCAGCCAGAAGGTCAGCTTGGCGGAGGCGCAGCCGGCCGGGACGGAGACGGTCTGCGACAGGGTGTCGGTGTGGGCCGAGCCGTAGCCGTTCAGCCAGGCCTTCCAGCTGCCCGAGTGGGCGGCCTGGGAGGAGCTGTTGTCGACGACGCCGGTGGAGGAGGTCCACGGGGCGGCGGTGCCGGTCTCGAAGCCGCCGTTGCCGACCAGCTGGGCGGCGGTGCAGCCGCCGGACGGCGGGGTGGTGCTGCCGCCGAGCAGGGCGGTGTTCAGCGCGTCGGCGACCGGGGAGCCCCAGCCGGTGACCTGGTCGTAGCCGGCCTTCGCGGAGAAGTCCTGGTTGGCGCCGGTGCTCACGTCGTGGAAGGTGCTGCCGTAGCTGCTGCTGTTGGCGACCGAGTACAGCCGCGGGCTGGCCTCACCAAGGGCCGGCTGCCCGGCGGCCTTGGCCTTCTGGTTGAACTGGGCCGCGTAGCCGGACCAGAGCGGGGCGGCCGCGCTGGTGCCGCCGTAGACCTGCCAGCCGCCGGCCGTGTAGATCGCGAAGCCGCTCTGCGGGTCGGCGTTGGAGGAGACGTCCGGGACGGTGCGCATGGTGCCGCTGACGCCGGTGCCGGTCTGCCAGCTCGGCTTGGCGAACACGGTGGAGACGCCGCCGCCGGCGGTGCTCCAGGCGCTCTCCGAGGAGTAGGTGTTGCTGCTGGTCACCTTGAGGTTGGTGCCGCCGACGCCGGTCTGGTGCGGGCTGGAGGCCGGGAAGTCGACGGCCTTGACGGTGGAGCCGCTGGTGGAGCGGGTGCAGTCGCGGGAGCCGTCGTCGCCGGAGGCGGAGAAGATCGAGATGCCCTGGGCGGCGGCCTGCTTGAAGGCGTTGTCGACCGCGGTCATCGAGGCGGCGGTGGTGTCGGGCTCGCAGGAGCCCCAGGAGATCGAGATGACCGAGGCCCGGTTGTCGGCCACGATCTTGTTGGCCATGTCGATCTCGCCCTGGTCGCTGTTGGGGGCCTCGTAGACCAGCTGAGTGGCCTTGGGCGCCGCGCCGCGGACGATCTCGCTGTCCAGCTCGACCTCGCCCTGGCCCTGGCCGGGGGCGGAGTCGTAGTTCGCGCCGTCCACCGAGACGGTGGAGACGGCCGGGCCGGTCAGGCCGAACTGCGAGTCGTAGGTGGTCAGGTTCGAGGACTTGTAGCCGTCGAACTCCCAGAGGGCGACCGTCACGCCGGTGCCGTCCGCGCCGGTCTTGTTCAGGTTGTAGGCGCCGGTGTACTGGGCCGGGGTCGTCCCGCTCGGGCTCGCGGTGGCGGCGTTCGGGGTGATCGAGTTCGGCGTGGCCAGGCGGTTCTTGCGCACCGCGTGGTTGTCCAGGCCGCTCACGCCCTGGACCACGGAGGCCAGGTCGGACGGGATCGAGGCGGCGGCGTCGTTGGCGAAGAACGCGCGCTGCAGCTGCGGGTCGACGTACGCGCTCTCGTGGGTGCCGAAGGCCTGCGAGACCTGGGCGGAGGTGCCGTGGGCGTTGACCACCTGGCGGTTGGCACTCACCTCGGTGACGGTCAGGCCCTGGGCGGCCAGGTAGGTCTTGACCTGCTCGACGTCGGCCTGGGTCGGGCCGAACTGGGCAGTGAACTGCTCCGGCGTCAGGTACTTGCCGAACTCCGGCGTGCCGGGGGTGGCCACCGCGGTGAGGAAGCGGTCCAGGGCGTCGGTGTTGCGCAGCTTCAGGCTGACGGCCACCGAGATCTGCTGCTCGGACGGGACGTCGCCCTTCTTCTCCGAGTGGGCCACCGCGGGGTTCACGGTGTTCGGGAGGGAGACGCGCGGTGCGGCGTTCGGGGTGGCGGCCTGCGCGGCGGAGACGCCGAGCGAGACGGCGGTCAGCGGCAGCACGGCTATCGCCGCGGCGAGAGCAAGGGAACGGGGGCGCAACGGATCCTCCTCTGGCCGGCTGTGGGGGGCCGGCAAGGGGCCAGGCGTTCCGGGGTCGAGAACGCTGGCTCGAACATGACAGAACCCGTGTGCGAGTTGGCTCATGATCAAGCAATTCGTTGCTAAAAAACAGTCAAGTGTGGAGAGCGGGAAACTCCCGGATTCCATACAGTGAATGACCGGAATTCCGGAATCGGTCCATACCAATTCGCACCGCCGGGCGCGGACGTAGAATCGGCTGGAGCCGAGGGAGAACGATGACTGACGTGAAGGCGGACCCGAGGGACCCGCGACCGCTGATCGGCGAGCCGCTCGCGCTCGATCTGCTCAACACGCGGTGGGCCGGGACGCCCGTCAACGACCTGCTCGCCGGGGTCGAAGAGTACGGGATCTGGCTCTCCTCCGCCGGGCTGGCCGGCCGCTGCGAAGCCGACGACGCCGGGCTGGCGGCCATCCGGCAGGCCCGCGAGGTGATCCGGGCTGCCTCCCAAGACGCGGGCGATCAGGGGGAGTTGAGCGCGCAGGCGCGGGACGGACTGGACGCGGTGCTGGCGCACGGGCGGATCCGGCGGACGGCCGGACCGGGCGGCGCCGAGGACCGGGTCGAGGCCGACCGGCCGGAGTGGCTGGCGCCCTGGCTGGCCGTGGACGACTTCCTCACGCTGCTCGGGCAGGGCGGCCGGCGGATCAAGCAGTGCGCGCACGAGGCCTGCATCCTGTATTTCTTCGACACCTCGCAGAACGGGCGCCGACGGTGGTGCCGGATGGCGGTCTGCGGGAATCGGGCGAAGGCCGCGCGGCACTACGAGAAGGCCCGGGGTTAACGGACGACCGAACGAAAGGTCGGCGGGCGCGGGTTGTCGCCGCGCCCGCCGACGGCCGGTCAGACCGCGCCGAGCCAGCTGGTGAGGGCGGTGCGCAGCTCGCCCTGGCCGGGGTCGACGCCGGCCCAGGCGACGTAGCCGTCCGGGCGGATCAGCAGGACGGTGTCGCGCAGCTTGCCGTGCGGGTCGGCCGGCGCGGCGGAGACCATGCGGTCCGCCCACGGCTCGGCGGCGACCAGCTCGTCGTTGCTGACGAGGACGAAGGTGCCGGCGCGCAGCGCCTCGTAGAGCCGCTCAGGGGCGGCCGGGGCGCCCTCGGCAGGCTTGCTGAGGGCGGTCAGCCGCAGGTCCGGGACGCGCTTGCCGACCTGCGGGTGGGCGCCCTTGGGGGCCGGGTAGGAGAACTCGATGCCGGAGACCAGCCGGGCGCCGCGCTCGGTGACCAGGTCGAGGTGGCCGCCCAGCGCGGTGAGCGCCCCGCGCAGGGCGCGGGTGGGGGCGGACTCGGCGAGGGCGAGCCGGATCAGGGCGCCGGAGGTGCGCAGGACGGTCTTCCCGACCGGGTGCCGCTCCGTCTGGTAGGTGTCCAGCAGGGCGTCGGTGGCCCGGCCCCGGACGGCGGCGGCGAGCTTCCAGGAGAGGTTGGCCGCGTCCTGCATGCCGGTGTTCATGCCCTGGCCGCCGGCCGGGGAGTGGCAGTGGGCGGCGTCGCCGGCCAGGAAGACCCGGCCGGAGCGGTAGTTGGGGACCTGGCGCTCGTCGCTGTGGAAGGTGGAGCTCCAGCGCACGTCGTGCAGGCCGTAGTCCTCGTCGAGGATGCCGCCGAGGAGGGCGGTGAGCTGTTCCGGCGAGGGGGAGGTGCCGTCCTCGAAGCGCTCGTTGCGGTCCCAGGCGATCACCCGGTACCAGCCGTCGCCGAACGGGGCGATGAAGGCGAAGCCGGCCTCGTTGGCGCCGACGGTGATCGCCCCGGCGGGCTCGCGCTCCAGCCGGACGTCGGCCAGCACCACGGAGTCGACCACGGACTCGCCGGGGAAGGGGATGCCGAGCAGGTCGCGGACGGCGGAGTGGACGCCGTCGGTGCCCACCGCGTAGCCGGCGCGGAAGGCCCGTCCGTCGGCGGTCTCCAGGGTCACGCCGTCGGCGTCCTGGCGCAGCCCGGTCACCTCGGCGCCGCGCACGAGGGTCGCGCCGGCCTTCTCGGCGCGCTCCAGCAGCAGCCGTTCGACGTTGTACTGCGGGGTGATCAGGACGAACGGGAAGCGGGTGGGCAGCGAGCCGAGGTCGATGCCGAGGCGGTCGAACAGCTTCAGCGCGCCGAGCGGCCGGCCGGTGGCGATCAGCTCGTCGGCCAGGCCCCGGGCGTCCAGCAGCTCCAGGCTGCGGGCGTGCACGGCGAAGGCCCGGGTGAGGTTGGACTCGGCGGCCCGCTTCTCCAGCACGGTGACGCCGACCCCGGCGGCGGCGAGGTCGCCGGCCAGCAGCAGTCCGGTCGGTCCGGCGCCGACGATCAGGACGTCGGTTTCGGTCGTCGGCTTCACGGCCATGTATCAGCTCCCGTTGCTCTGAGGTCGGTTGGACGCCGTTCCCGGCGTTCTCCCAGCCTCCATCATCCCCGGCGGGCGGCGGCCGCGAACCGCCGGGCCCCGGCGGTGGGTGACCGCCGGGGCCCGGAACGGGAAGTGCGCAGTGCTCAGCTGTGCCGGCGGATCTCCACCGTACGGAAACGGTTGGCCACGAAGGCGCCGTCGCAGTAGGCCGAGTTGGCGGCCGGGTTGGCGCCGGTGCCGTGCAGGTCGGAGAAGGCGGCGGTCTGGTTGGGGTAGACGCCGCCGGTGAGGTTGAGCGAGAGCGAGACGCCGGAGTCCAGCGCGGCCTCGACCAGCAGCGCCTCCACCTCGGGCGAGGTGGTGTAGCCGGAGGCCGTCATGGCGCCCTTCTCGCGGACCGTGGTGCGCAGCAACTCGACGCCGGCGGCGGTGGATTCGACGGCGACGGCGAAGGAGACCGGGCCGAAGCACTCGCTGCGGAAGACCGAGCGGTCGTCCGGCTTGTCGGCGTCCAGCTTGACCAGGGCGGGGGTGCGGACGGTCGCGCCGGGGAAGTCGGGGGCGGTCACCGTGCGCGGGGCGAGGACGAGTTCGCCGTACTCGCCGCCGGCCGCGGCGGCCGAGCGCTGCAGCACGCCCGGGTTGACCACGGCGCCGAGGATGGCGGCGGCGCGGGCGTCGTCGGAGAGCAGGCCCTCGATGGCGCCGGCGAGGTCGGCGACCACCTGGTCGAAGGACTTGTCGCCCTGGTCGGTGGTGATGCCGCCGCGCGGGATCAGCACGTTCTGCGGGGTGGTGCACATCTGGCCGCTGTAGAGCGAGAGCGCGAAGGCCAGGTTGCCCAGCATGCCCTTGTAGTCGTCGGTGGAGTCGATGACGACCGCGTTGACGCCGGCCTTCTCGGTGTACACCTGCGCCTGCTTGGCGTTCTCCTCCAGCCAGTCGCCGAAGGAGGTGGAGCCGGTGTAGTCGATCATCTTGATCTCGGGGCGGACGGCGAGGGTCGCGGCGACGGTGCCGCCCTCGTGCTCGGCGGCCAGGCAGACCAGGTTGGGGTCGAAGCCGGCCTCGGCGAGCACCTCGCGGGCGATCCGGACGGTCAGTGCGAGCGGCAGTACGGCCCGCGGGTGCGGCTTGACCAGCACCGGGTTGCCGGTGGCCAGCGAGGCGAACAGGCCCGGGTAGCCGTTCCAGGTGGGGAAGGTGTTGCAGCCGATCAGCAGCGCGAGGCCGCGCGGGACGACGGTGAACTCCTTGGTCATCACCAGCGGCTCGCGCTTGCCCTGGGGCTTCGTCCAGCCGGCCTGCTTCGGCAGCCGGGTCTGCTCGGCGTACGCGTAGGCGACGGCCTCCAGGCCGCGGTCCTGGGCGTGCGGGCCGCCGGCCTGGAAGGCCATGCCGTAGGCCTGGCCGGTGGTGTGCATGACGGCCTGGGCGAACTCGTGGGAGCGGACGTTGATCCGGTGCAGGATCTCCAGGCAGACGGCGGCGCGCTCCAGCGGGGAGGCGGCGGCCCAGCCGGGGCGGGCGGCGGAGAGCGCGGCGATCAGCGCGTCCGGGCCGGCGTGCGGGTAGGTGATGCCCAGCTCGATGCCGTACGGGGAGGCCTCGCCGCCGACCTGGTCGCCGTCGGTGGGGTGGCCCTCCAGAGCGAAGGGGGCGCCGAGCAGGGCGTCGAAGGCGGCCTTGCCGTCCGCCGGGCCGCTCTCGCCGTAGGCCTTCGGGAACTCGGGGTAGGGCGACCAGTAGTCGCGCTTGGCGGCGGCGTCGAGCGCGGCGTCCAGGGTGGCCTGGTGGCGCTCGACCAGCTCGCTGACGAGGGGGTGGGTGACCGCTGCGGACATCTGTGCGCTCCTCAAGGGGGAGGACGGGACACGTCACAGAGTAACCGAACGATCGGTCGGCTCAAGAGGGTGCGGTGGCGGGATCGCGCCGGAACGCGCGGAGGGCGCGTCCGTGGCGGACGCGCCCTCCGGTGCTGCTGCTGTGCGGGGTCTACGGCACGCCCAGTTCGAAGATCACGTAACCGGCGTACCAGCCGGAGGCGACCGCACCGGTGCCCAGCACCGCGGCCAGCACCGGCCAGCTCAGCTTGCGCATCCCGATCGCCAGCGCGATGAACAGCGGGAACGCCGGCAGCAGGTAGCGCGAGACGTTGCCGAAGATGCCGAGGCTGCCGAGCACCGAGACGATCGTGGCCAGCGTGTAGGCGGTCAGCACCAGCGGCGGGCGCAGCCGTACGAGCAGCACGATCAGCACCGGCAGGGTGAACACGATCAGGGTCGCCAGGAGGTCCGGTACCGGGAAGGCGAACGGGTAGTCGCTGCGGCCCAGCAGCACCCCGCGGATCGCGTGCCAGGTGCCCTGCCCCCAGTCGAAGTAGTGCAGCCAGGCGTCGTGCTGCAGCCGGAAGTAGCCGCCCCACTCGCCGGTCTTCCAGCCCACCCAGCCGACGTAGCCGAGCAGGCCGATCGGGGCCAGCAGGATCGCGGCCAGCGGGCGCAGCACCCCGCTCTCCCGCCGGTACAGCTCGACCAGCGCGGCCAGGCCCACCGCGCCGATCAGCGCCGCCGCCGTCGGCCGGTTGAGCCCGGCGACCAGGGTGATCACCCCGGCCGCGACCCACTGCCTGGTCATCACGCAGTAGCAGGCCCAGGCGGCCAGCGCGACGAAGGTCGAGTCCGAGTACACCGCCCACTCGGCGCCCGAGCCCGGGGCGATCGCCCAGATCCCGGCCGCGATCACCCCGGCCCGGACGTCCCCGGACAGCTTCTCCACCACGGCGTAGATCCCGGCGGCGGCGAACAGCGAGGCCACCACCGACACCAGCATCCCGGCGCCGTACAGACCGAGGCCGGTGACGTCCGAGGTCAGCCGCATCAGGCCCGGGTACAGCGGGAAGAAGGCGGCCGAGTTCTGTTCGATGTTGAAGCCCTCCGGCCCCGCGATCGGGACCAGCGCCGGGTGGTAGCCGAACTGGGCGACCTGCTGGTACCACCAGCCGTCCCAGCTGGCCGGCACGTCCCACGGGTTGGCGCCGCCGCCGAACCGGGCCGGCTTCCTGGCGTAGTCGCCGGCGAAGGAGAGCAGCTTCATGAAGACCGTGAAGCCGATCAGCTTGAGCAGGGCGTAGCACCAGACGGCCGGGCCGAAGCGGACCGCCAGCGCGCGGGCGCGGTCCAGCCGACCGCGTGAGGCGTCCCCCGGCTCCTCGCTGCGCTGCTCGGGCACATCGGAGGCGACTGCCGGTATTGCGTTCATCAGCCGTGGACCCCAGCCTGCTGGACGTGGACGGATCGTCCGCAGATTCTAGGGCTTCCCCTCCACGGCGGGTGTGGACCAAGCGGACCCGATCGCGTACCGCACGGGGCGGCCGGGGATACTCGGAGGATGGCCGATCACACCACGCGCACCGCCTACACCGTGGAGTCACTGCTCGCGGTGACCGTCGACGTGTTCAACGAGCGCGGTTACGACGGCACCTCGATGGAGGACCTGTCCCGGGCCGCCGGGATCTCCAAGTCCTCGATCTACCACCACGTCCGCGGCAAGGAGGAGCTGCTGCGGCTGGCCGTGGGGCGGGCGCTGGACGGGCTGTTCGCGATCCTGGCCGAGCCGGCCGCGGTCGACGGCCCGGCGGTGGAGCGGCTGGAGCACGTGGTGCGGCGCACCGCGGAGGTGCTGCTGGCGGAGCTGCCGTACGTGACGCTGCTGCTGCGGGTGCGCGGCAACACGGCCACCGAGCTGTGGGCGCTGGAGCGCCGCCGGGACTTCGACCACCAGGTCGCCGAGCTGGTGCGGGCGGCGGTCGCGGACGGCGCGCTGCGCGCGGACGTGGAGCCGCGGCTGGCCACCCGGCTGCTGTTCGGGATGATCAACTCGATCGTGGAGTGGTACCGGCCGGGGCTCAAGGGCGCCGACGGGGTCGCGGACGCGGTGGTGCACCTGGCCTTCGACGGGCTGCGGGCGCGGTAGGTCCGTCGTCCCCGCCTCG
The DNA here is from genome assembly GCF_003635085.1 of Streptomyces sp. 1114.5. Taxonomy (NCBI): domain Bacteria; kingdom Bacillati; phylum Actinomycetota; class Actinomycetes; order Kitasatosporales; family Streptomycetaceae; genus Streptomyces; species Streptomyces sp. 1114.5. Next base: position 1,222,958 of record NZ_RBXE01000001.1, on the reverse strand, counting down.
CCCCCCGCGTCGGCCCGCGAGCCGAAGGGGCGCGCCGGTGCCGAAAGGGAGAAGCGAGGAGGCTCGAGGAACGAGGGCCTTGGAGCGACGACCGTCGGCACGGGGTCCGAGCGCCCCGGAGGCGAGTGGGCGCCGATCAGCCAGTCTGTGGGTCCGGGGGGACTTGGTCGGTCTCCTCGAAGACCAGCATGGTGCGGGTGCCGAGCACCTGGGGGATGGACTGGATGCGGTTGAGCACGAGCTCCCGCAGGGTCCGGTTGTCGGCGGTGTGCACCAGCAGCAGGACGTCGAAGTCCCCGCCGACCAGTGCGATGTGCGCGACCCCCGGCAGCTCCAGAAGTTGCTCGCGGACCGTGCGCCAGGAGTTCTGGACGATCTTCAGGGTGATGTACGCGGACGCGGCCTGACCGGCCCGTTCGTGGTCCACCCTGGCGGTGAAGCCGCGGATGACGCCGTCCTCGACCATTCTGGAGATCCGGGCGTACGCGTTGGCCCGGGACACGTGCACCCGCTCGGCCACCGAGCGGATGGAGGCGCGACCGTCCTGCTGCAGCAGCCGCAGGATCGCCCGGTCGACCCGGTCGAGTCTGGACATCTGTTCAGCCGACATGACCCCCCACCCTCACCGATTGGACGCACTGCCACCAGTCGACCGCCGATCAGGCCGAATGTCCACCACCTTGTCACGCTTCTGGTCAAGATGAACAGACGACCGAACAATCGGTAGGGAGCCCCCGCGACCCCTGGAGGTGCCCCGAGATGACCGTTCTCGACCACAGACACCACACCGGTGTGCCCGGTTGGCTGCCCGGGGCCACCGCCCCGCGCACCGATCCGGCGCCCCTCCTGCCGGACCCCTCCCCCGTCCGGGTGCTCGGCACCCCCGGGCTGGAGAAGTACGACCCGGCGCTGCTGCGCGAGCTCTACCGGCGCCTGGTCGTCGGCCGCCGGTACAACCAGCAGGCCACCACCCTGACCAAGCAGGGCCGCCTCGCCGTCTACCCGGCGTCCACCGGGCAGGAGGCCTGCCAGATCGCCGCCGCGCTGGTGCTCGACGAGCGCGACTGGCTCTTCCCCAGCTACCGCGACACCCTCGCCGTGGTCTCCCGGGGCGTGGACCCGCTGGAGTCCCTGACCCTGCTGCGCGGCAACGCCCACACCGGCTACGACCCGCGCGCCACCCGCACCGCCCCGCTCTGCACCCCGCTCGCCACCCAGGCCCCGCACGCCGTCGGCCTGGCCCACGCCGCCCGGCTGAGCGGCGAGCCCGCCGTCGCGCTGGCGATGCTCGGCGACGGCGGCACCAGCGAGGGCGACTTCCACGAGGCACTGAACTTCGCGGCCGTGCTCAACGCGCCGGTGGTCTTCCTGGTGCAGAACAACGGCTACGCGATCTCCGTCCCGCTCAGCGCTCAGTCCGCCGCGCCCAGCCTGGCCCACAAGGCCGTCGGCTACGGCATGCCGGGACGGCTGGTGGACGGCAACGACGCGCCCGCCGTGCACTCGGTGCTGGCCGAGGCGGTCGAGCGGGCCCGCAGCGGCGGCGGCCCGACCCTGGTCGAGGCGCTGACCTACCGGATCGAGGCGCACACCAACGCCGACGACGCCACCCGCTACCGCACCGAGCCCGAGGTGGCCGCCTGGCGGGAGCACGACCCGATCCTGCTGATGGACCGCGCGCTGCGCGAACTCGGCGTCCTGGACGACGCGTTGGTGCAGGAGGCGGCGGAGGAGGCGGAGGCGCTGGCGGCCCGGATGCGGGCCGAGTTCCACGCCGAGCCGGAGCTCGACCCGATGTCGCTGTTCGCCCACGTCTACGCCGAGCCGACCCCGCAACTGCTGGAGCAGGCCGCCCAGTTGTCCGCCGAGCTGGCCGCCGAGGCCGAGGTGCAGCACTGATGTCGACAGCATCCCACCCGTCGCCCACCCCCACCCTTGGCGGAGCGGCTGCGCGACACACCTCCGGTGCCCGCACCGCCTCGATGGCGCAGGCGCTCAACTCCGCGCTGCGGGACGCCATGCGCGACGATCCGGCGGTGCACGTGCTCGGCGAGGACGTCGGCGCGCTCGGCGGCGTCTTCCGGATCACCGACGGGCTGACCGCCGAGTTCGGCCCGGACCGCTGCCTGGACACCCCGCTGGCCGAGGCCGGCATCCTCGGCACCGCCATCGGCATGGCCATGTACGGGCTGCGCCCGGTGGTCGAGATGCAGTTCGACGCGTTCGCCTACCCGGCGCTGGAGCAGCTGTTCTCGCACGTCGCCAAGATGCGCAACCGCACCGCCGGACGGCTCCCGCTGCCGATCACCGTCCGCGTCCCGTACGGCGGCGGCATCGGCGGGGTCGAGCACCACAGCGACGCCTCCGAGGCGTACTACACCAGCACCCCCGGCCTGCACGTGGTCACCCCGGGAACGGTCGGGGACGCGTACGGGCTGCTGCGGGCCTCGATCGCCTCCGACGACCCGGTGGTCTTCCTGGAGCCCAAGCGGCTCTACTGGGGCAAGGACGGGTTCGACCCGGCGGCGCCGGTCGAGCCGATCGGCAAGGCCGTGCTGCGGCGCACCGGGACGTCCGCCGTGCTGATCACCTACGGCCCCTCGCTGCCGGTCTGCCTGGAGGCGGCCGAGACGGCGAAGGCCGAGGGCTGGGACCTCGCGGTGCTGGACCTGCGCACCCTGGTGCCCTTCGACGACGAGACCGTCACCCGGGTGGTGCGCTCCGTCGGCCGGGCCGTGGTGGTGCACGAGTCGACCGGCTTCGGCGGCACCGGCGCGGAGATCGCCGCACGGGTCACCGAACGCTGCTTCCACCACCTCGCCGCGCCCGTGCTGCGGGTGACCGGCTTCGACATCCCGTACCCGCCGCCGATGCTGGAGCACCACCACCTGCCCGGGGTGGACCGGATCCTGGACGCGGTCGCCCGGCTGCAGTGGGAGGACTGAGGATGATGCCCGTCGTGCGGGAGTTCCGGCTGCCCGACCTCGGTGAGGGACTCACCGGGGCCGAGGTGGTGCGCTGGATGGTCGAGGTCGGCGAGGTCATCGCGGTCGACCAGCCGGTGGTGGAGGTGGAGACCGCCAAGGCCGTGGTGGAGGTGCCCTGCCCGTACGGCGGGGTGGTCACCGCGCGTTACGGGGAGGAGGGCGAGGAGATCGCCGTGGGCGCCCCGCTGGTGACGGTCGCGGTGGCTTCGGCCTCGGGGGGAGGGGCTGCGCCCGAGGAGCCGGCCGAGCGGGCTGCCCTGCGGGCTGCGGAGCACTCCGCCGAGGTGGAGCGACCGCTGGTCGGGTACGGCGTCGCGGAGCCGGGGAAGGGTGGGCGGCGGCGCCGGGTCGGTGCGGCCGCTGCGGTGGCTGCTCCGGCTGCTCCGGTGGCGGTGGCGGCGGTTGTCGCCGGGCCCGCCGTGGTGCCGGTGATCTCGCCGTTGGTGCGGCGGCTGGCCCGGGAGCAGGGGGTCGACCTGACCGCCCTGACCGGGAGCGGGCCGGACGGGCTGATCATGCGGGCGGACGTCGAGCGGGCGGTCGCGGCCAAGGTTTCGGCGCCGGTCGCCGTGCCCGCTGCGGCGGCTCCGGCGGCCGTCCAGGAGGGTGTCGTCCCGCTGCGCGGGCTGCGCAAGGCGGTGGCCGAGAAGCTCAGCCGCAGCCATCGGGAGATCCCGGCCGCGACCTGCTGGGTGGACGCCGACGCCACCGAACTGATGGCGCTGCGGCGGCAGTTGAACGCCACGCCGGGCCCGAAGGTGAGCGTGCTGGCGCTGCTGGCGCGGATCTGCACGGTCGCACTGGCGCGCTTCCCCGAGCTCAACTCCTCGGTGACCGAGGACGGTTCGGGCATCCTCCGGCACTCGGCGGTGCACCTGGGCTTCGCCGCGCAGGGGGAGCGCGGCCTGGTCGTTCCGGTGGTGCGGGACGCGCAGGCCCGCAGCACCGAGCAACTCGGCGAGGAGCTGGTCCGGTTGACCGAGGCGGCACGCAGCGGCTCGCTCACCCCGGCCGAACTGACCGGCGGCACCTTCACGTTGAACAACTACGGCGTGTTCGGCGTGGACGGCTCCACCCCGATCCTCAACCACCCCGAGGCGGCGATGCTCGGGGTCGGCCGGATCGTCGCCAAACCGTGGGTGCACGGTGGGGAGTTGGCGGTGCGCGAGGTGACGCAGCTGTCGTTCACCTTCGACCACCGGGTCTGCGACGGCGGGACGGCGGGCGGCTTCCTGCGCTTCGTCGCGGACTGCGTGGAGCAGCCGGGCATGCTGCTGCGGCAGCTCTGAGCAGGACGCGGTTGCCCTGGGTGGACGGGGGGCCACTCAGGGCAACCGCGGTCGAGTGAGAGTAGCGCGTTCCCGGCCCGGCTGTCCGGGCTTCGCGCGATTTGTCGGATGAGCAGTTCGGGCGTGCCACGCTGCCTAGGCGTCAGCAGAGACAAGCCAGGTGGTGGCGCAGGCCGGCCGGAGGCGAAACGATTCTCTTGGGTACTCGAAACGTGGCGGTGAAGTCCCGCCGAACACTTCTGGTCCGTACCGGGCACGGCTCGGCGGGCGCCGCCTCCGTGCCGGGCCTGCCGGAGCTCCTGCCCGAGGCGGCACCGGGGCCTGCGGCGGCGCCGGAGGCGGAAGTGCGACCGCCGATGCCCCTGGACCCGCCGGACCTGCCGCCGATGGCTGCGGCGATCGCTCCGCCGACGGTGGCGGCGGAGGCACCGACGCAGGTGCTGCCGCCGGTCGTCCCGGCGATGCCGTCCGAGCCGCCGGCCGTGCCCGCGCCGAGCTACCCCGAGCCGGCCTCCGGCACCGGCACCTCGCCCGCCTTCCGGCCGCTGTTCACCGAAGCTCCGGGCCTCAACTGGGCCGGCCCCGGCGACAGTTGGAGCGACGCCTGGGCGATGCAGCCATCGGCCGGGAACCACCTGGCGGCAGCCGCTGCGCAGGACCCCGCCGCCGTACCCGAGGCCGAACTGCCGCTCACCGCACGGGACATCGATCTGATCCGGGCCAGCCTCGCCGTCGTCGAGCCGGTCGCCGACCGGGCCACCGCCCACTTCTACGCCCTGCTCTTCCTGCACCACCCCGAGGTCCGTTCGCTCTTCCCGGCCGCCATGGACGTCCAGCGCGACCGGCTGTTCCGCGCCCTGCTGGGGGCCGCGCGCGGCGCCGAGGACCCGGTCGCCCTGCGCGCCGGGCTGAGCGCGCTCGGCTGCGGTCACCGCCGGTACGGCACGCTGACCGGTCACTACGCCCCGGTCGGGGAGTGCCTGGTGCAGGCGCTGGCCCGGTACGCGGGCAGCCGCTGGGACGCCGACACCGAACTGGCCTGGCGCCGCGCCTACCGGCTGATCTCCTCGATCATGATCGAGGCCGCGGAGGAGGCCGCCCGCACCTCGCCGCCCTGGTGGCAGGGCGAGATCGTCCGCCACGAGCGCCGCACCCGGGACGTCGCGGTGCTCACCGTCCGGCCGGACCAGGCCTACCCGTTCCGCGCCGGGCAGTACACCAGCCTGGAAACGCCCTGGTGGCCGCGGGTGTGGCGGCACTACTCCTTCGCCTCCGCGCCCCGCCCCGACGGGCTGCTGACCTTCCACGTCAAGGCCGTCCAGGCGGGCTGGGTGAGCAACGCGCTGGTCCACCGGGCCGCGCCCGGGGACGTGCTGCGGCTGGGGCCCGCGGCCGGCGCGATGACCGTCGACCACACGGCCGGCCCGGACCTGCTCTGCCTCGGCGGCGGCACCGGCATCGCGCCGATCCGCGCGCTGGTCGAGGAGGCCGCCGCGTGCGGCACGCCCGGCCGCCGGGTCGAGGTGTTCTACGGCGCCCGCCGCGCCGCCGAGCTGTACGAGCTGGACGGGCTGCGCGAGCTGGCCCGGGCCCACCCCTGGCTGACGGTGCGCCCGGTGCTGTCCGGCAGCGGCCCGGTCGAGGACGCGCTGACCGGCGAACTGCCCGAGGTGGTGAGCCGGTTCGGCCCCTGGTCGGGGTGCGAGGCGGTGCTCAGCGGGCCGCCCGCGATGGTGCGCCGGGGTGTCGGGGTGCTGCTGCGGTCGGGGGTGCCGGCCGAGCGGATCCGGCACGACCTGGTCGGCGACCTGGCAGCCGGGTGACCACGTGGGATCCGTCCCACGTGGTCACAGGAGAGGGGTGGGCCGCCCGGGGGCGGTCGGCCGGGCGAGGCCGGTCGGTCACCCGAGAGCGGTCGGTCACCCGAGGTCGGGTGCGAGCAGTGCGCGGATGCCCTCGATGTTGGCCGCCAGGTACGCCCGCAGCCGGGGCGGCACCACGTTGACCGAGGTGACCCCCTCCCGGGTGAACGGCAGCCGCACCACCTCGTACTCGCCGTTGGGCTCCGTCACCTCCGGCCCGTGCCGTCGGCTGAGGTCCATCGAGGCCAGCCGGCAGACGAAGAAGTGCTGCACCTTGACCCCGTGCGGGTGCAGGAGCGTTCCGTCGTCGTGGTGCGTGTGGCTGATGGTGTCGACGAAGGCGGGCACCACGTCCACGACCTTGGCGCCGAGCTCCTCGTCCACCTCGCGGTGCAGTGCCTCGACCACCGTCCGGTCGCTCCGCTCCACGCCGCCGCCGGGCGTGATCCAGTACGGGTGCGGCGCGCCCGGGCGGACCCGCCGGATCAGCACGATCGAGGCCGGGCCGTACGGGTCGTCCGGGTCCAGCTCCAGCAGGATCGCCCGCGCGGTGCGCTTGACCACCGGACGCGGGGGCGGGGTTCGGTTCTCGGGGCCCATGGACACCTCCGGGGCTGGAGCGTTGTGCGGGAGTCTCCCGCGCGGGGAATGGGTCGAAACACGGGGAATGCACCGAAACGCGGACCCGGAACGAGAGGGACTGGCGCCATGCAGCACAGCACTGTCCAGGGCCACCTGGAGATGAGCCTCGTGGTCTCGCACGAGCTCTCCTTCCGCATCCTGGCGGACCTGGCGTACGAGACCGCCGACCCGTACGCCGTCCGGTTCACCTTCCACCTGCCCGGCGACGCGCCCGTCACCTGGTTCTTCGCGCGGGAGCTGCTGCTCGACGGGCTCAGCGGGCCGGCCGGGGACGGGGACGTGCACATCCACCCGTACGCGGGGGAGCGGGAGGGGGCGTCGGAGTGGGAGGAGCCGTCGGAGCGGGAGGAGGTCCGCATCCTGCTGCGCTCCCCCGCCGGCGAGGCCCTGCTGCGGGCGCCGTCCGCGCCGCTGGCCGCCTTCCTGGCGCGCACCGACCGGCTGGTGCGGCCGGCGCGGGAGTTCGCAGCTCAGGAGCTGGAAGCCCGGCTCGCCGAGATCCTCCGGGGGCGTGAGAACGCGGGGTGAGGCCCGCGCACGGACGACGAAGGGGCCCGTACCCGGCTGTTCCAGCGGGTACGGGCCCCTTGTGCGGGCGGGCACGAGGGCCGTCAGTCGTCGTCCAGGGCCAGGTGCAGGCCCCAGGCCACCAGGCTGATGATCAGCGAACCGACCAGTGCGGCGCCGAAGTTGGTCACGTGGAAGTCCAGTGACAGCCTCCCGGACGCCCACGAGGTCAGCAGCAGCATCAGGGCGTTGATCACGAAGGTGATCAGCCCCAGTGTGAGGATGAACAGCGGGAACGAGAACAGCTTGACCACCGGCTTGATCAGCCAGTTGACGAGGCCGAAGACGACGGCGACGCCGAGCACGGTCAGCGCCTTGTGCTGCCAGTCGGCCTTGCCCTGGGCGAGTTGGATGCCGGTGACGATCCAGGCGGCGACCCAGATGGCTGCCGCGTTGATCAGTGTCTTGATGACGAAACCCTTCATGCCGCCCAAGCCTGGCAGGCGGCACGGCCCAGGGGAACCACCCCACGGCGGATTGGTGGCGAACGCCGCTGGTCCCGGAGGTGGATCCGGCCCGAGGACCGGTCGCCCGACCCGGGCGTCCGGGGTGCTCGCTTAGGGTCGTCCGCATGACCAGCAGCCCCGGCTCCAGCCCCACTCCCAGCCTGACCGAAGAACTCTGGGCCTCGATCGAGTCGATCCACGCCGCGATCCTCGCCCACCCGTTCATCCACGGCCTCACCGACGGCACCCTGCCCCGCGAGGCCTTCCGCCACTTCGTCGTCCAGGACTCGCACTACCTGCGCGACTACGCCCGCGCCCTCGCCGTCTGCGCCGCCAAGGCGCCCACCGAGGCGGACGTCCGGGCCTTCGCCGACGACGCGATCGGCGCGCTGGCCGCCGAGCAGGGCATGCACGCCGAGTTCATGACCGCCTTCGGCGGCACCGCCGAGCAGGCCGCCGCCGAGCCGGTGCTGCCCACCACCCGGGCCTACACCAGCTACCTGCTGGCCACCGTCCACGGCGGTTCCTTCGCCGAGGCGGTCGGCGCGGTGCTTCCCTGCTACTGGATCTACGCCCGGGTCGGCGAGGCGCTGCTCGCCCAGGGCTCGCCCGACCCGCTGTACGCCAAGTGGATCGCCACCTACGGCGACGAGGCCTTCCAGTCGGTGGTGCGCCGGGTGTTGGCGCTCACCGACCGGATCGGCGAGGAGATCTCCCCGGCCGAGCGCCGCAAGGTGGTCGAGCACTTCGTGACCACCTCGCGGTACGAGTGGATGTTCTGGGACGCCGCCTGGCGTGGCGAGCGCTGGCCGGTCTGAGCCGGCCGGCCGGTCCCGCCGTCCGGTCCCGCCGTCCCGGAGGTTCGGACGGCGGGGCCCAGCCCGGTCAGCCGGTGGTGAAGTAGCCGGTCAGGTCGGCGATCAGGTCCACCGGGGCGCCGTGGTTGTAGACCGAGTAGGTGCCGTCGCCGGCCACCCCGGTGCTCACCGAGTTGGCGACGGTCTGCCCGGGCGCCACGTTGACGGTGGAGGTGTTCGGCGGCAGGCCCGGGCCCGGGAACGCCGTGAGGTGGCCGTACTCGGTGACGTCGGTGACCGTGACGTTGGCTTCGACGCCCATGATGTTCGGGACCGAGCCGTCCGGCGGGACGACCGCCACCTGCCTGGTCGCCCACTGCTGGAGCTGTGGGCCGGTGACCCGGGTGTCGAGGTTGCGGACGGGCGTCCGGAGCGCGCTGAACAGCCCCTTGCCGGAGGGGCCGTAGGAGCCGACGACGTCGACGATGACGTGCACCCAGCCGGCGTGGTTGTAGAGGTCGATCCGGCCGTCGACGCCGACCGGCACCACGACCTGGTTCGCGACGGTCGACCCCACCGGGAAGTTGACGTTCGACCCGGCGGCGGGCAGCGGCGACCCGCTCGGGTACGCCGTCAGGAAGCTGTCCCAAGTTCCTTCGGTGGCAGTGACGTTGAGGACGACCGAGGTGGCGTCCGCGGTCCCCAGCTCGGGGCGGGCGACCTGGTACGAGCGCACGGCGTCGCCGCCGAGCCGGCCGGTGCCGTCGACCCGGCTGTCGGCGATCCGGGTCGGGGTCAGCGGGCCGTACTTGTCGGTCGCCGTGGGCTGGTAGTAGCCGACCAGGTCGAGGACGACGTGGGTGGTGCCCCAGTTGTTGTAGACGCTGATCCACGGGGCGCCCCGCACGACCGGGCCGACCGCGACGGTGACCAGGTTGGAGACGGTCTGGCCGGCCGTGAAGTTGATGCTGGAGGTGGCGGGTGCGGTGCCGGGCGTGCCGTTGGCGGCACCGAGCGAGACGTAGCCGTCGGCGGTCGGGTCGGTCACGGTGACGTTGACCACCACCGCCGTGACGTCGGTCGGCACCACGGCCTCGCAGGAGGACGGCGGGTGGTTGCCGCAGCGGGACGCCAGCGGGGTGCTGTAGTACTCGCCGGCCGTGAGCGGGCCGAACTGGTCGTGCGCCGGCACCTGGTTGTAGTCCCGGGTGTCCAGGACCCGGAGCGGGGAGATCCCGACGAAGCCGGCCGGCGCGGTGAGGTCCGCGGCAGCGCTCGTCGCCGCGGTTGCGGTCGCGGTCGTGGTTGCGGTGGTGGCCGCGGTCGCCGGTGCGGCGAGGGCGGGGACGGTGAGGGTGAGGGCCGCCAGGGCGGCTAGGGATACGGCGGTTCTGGCTCGCACGGATCGCATGATCGCGTTCCCCCGGGGTCGGTGGTGCCGAACGGACTTTCCTCCGGCAGTAGTTGGACTCCCGGGAGGTCCGAGGGTTGCACCCCGCCGGACGAAATCTCGGGGGTCACCCCGGGGTGCCGGCTCCGGGTGATCTCGGGGTTCTCTCCGGGCCGTCGGCCCTCGTTCCGGCACTCGCGCCACCGTACGATCGAAGTACGAAAGCAAGCGGGATGCGGCACCGGACGGCGGCCGACCCTTGGGGAGAAGAGGAACGGACATGGCTGAGCTCTGGAAGTCGCTGCCCTCGTGGGTGCGCAACATCGTCATCCCGGTGCTGGTCCTGGTACTGGCCTGGAACATCGTCGCCTTCGTCTTCGGCGTCGTCGGCGCGCTGCTGGGCATCGTGCTCAAGCTCCTGGTCGTGGTCGGCATCGCCGCCGCCGTGGTGATCCTGGTGAAGAAGGCCGCCCGGAGCTGACCCTCGTCCCCGCACCGCCGCCCTGAGGCCCGGCCCCCACCACGGGGAGCCGGGCCTCGGCCGTTCCCGGCTGCGGCTCCGTGGGCGGGGGTCCGTGGGCAATGGTCCGGTGCCGGACACGGTCTGGACCTGCGGCTATCGGCTCGCTACGGTGTTGGGCGTCATGTGCAGGCAACACCGCCTGCGACGCGGGAGCTCGGAGCACCGGGCTGAGAGGGCGCTGACCGGGACGTCGACGGACGGACCGACGGCTGCGTCGACCGCAGGAACCTGGACCGGGTAATGCCGGCGTAGGGAGTAGAGGTCAGATGACCACGTTCGAAGCACAGCCGCAGTCTGCCCAGAGCGCCCCCAGCAGCGAGCGCACCGGGTACCCGACCCCGGCGTGGCGCAAGGCCTACCGCGAGGGATCCCGCCCCGACCTGCGCGTGCCGTACCGCGAGGTGCAGCTCACCAACGGCAGGACCGTCCCGCTGTACGACACCTCCGGCCCGTACACCGACCCGTCGTACGAGCCCGACGTGCGCCGCGGCCTGCCCCCGCTGCGCGACTCCTGGATCCGGCAGCGCGGCGACGTCGAGGAGTACGACGGCCGTGAGCCGCGCCCCGAGGACGACGGGATCAAGCACACCTCGCCGCGCGGCGGCAACCTGCGCAACCTGGACGCCGTCTTCCCCGGCCGCCCGCGCCGCCCGCTGCGTGGCCGCGGTGGTGCCGCAGTCACCCAACTCGCCTACGCCAAGCGGGGCGTGGTGACGCCGGAGATGGAGTACGTGGCCCTGCGCGAGGGCCTGGCGCCGGAGTTCGTGCGCGCCGAGGTGGCCCGCGGCCGGGCCGTGATCCCGGTCAACGTGAACCACCCGGAGGTGGAGCCGGCGATCATCGGCACCAACTTCCTGGTGAAGATCAACGCCAACATCGGCAACTCCGCCGTCACCTCCTCGATCGAGGAGGAGGTGGAGAAGATGACCTGGGCCACCCGCTGGGGCGCCGACACCGTCATGGACCTCTCCACCGGCCGCAACATCCACACCACCCGCGAGTGGATCCTGCGCAACTCCCCCGTGCCGATCGGCACCGTGCCGCTCTACCAGGCGCTGGAGAAGGTCGACGGCAAGGCGGAGGAGCTGAGCTGGGAGGTCTACCGGGACACCATCATCGAGCAGTGCGAGCAGGGCGTCGACTACATGACCGTCCACGCCGGCGTGTTGCTGCGGTACGTCCCGCTCACCGCCCGCCGCAAGACCGGCATCGTGTCCCGCGGCGGCTCGATCATGGCCGCCTGGTGCCTCGCGCACCACCGGGAGAACTTCCTCTACACCAACTTCGAGGAGCTGTGCGACATCCTCGCCGCCTACGACGTCACCTTCTCCCTCGGTGACGGCCTGCGGCCGGGCTCGATCGCGGACGCCAACGACGAGGCGCAGTTCGCCGAGCTGCAGACCCTCGGCGAACTCGGCCGGATCGCCCGTGAGCGCGACGTCCAGGTGATGATCGAGGGCCCGGGCCACGTCCCGATGCACAAGATCAAGGAGAACATGGATCTCCAGAAGGAGATCTGCGACGAGGCGCCGTTCTACACCCTCGGCCCGCTCACCACCGACGTCGCCCCCGGCTACGACCACATCACCTCGGGCATCGGCGCCGCGATGATCGCCTGGTGGGGCACGGCGATGCTCTGCTACGTCACGCCCAAGGAGCACCTGGGCCTGCCCAACCGCGACGACGTCAAGACCGGCGTGATCACCTACAAGATCGCCGCCCACGCCGCCGACCTCGCCAAGGGCCACCCCGGCGCCCAGGAATGGGACGACGCGCTCTCCGACGCCCGCTTCGAGTTCCGCTGGGAGGACCAGTTCAACCTGGCCCTCGACCCGGAGACCGCCCGCGACTTCCACGACGAGACGCTCCCCGCCGAACCCGCGAAGACGGCGCACTTCTGCTCCATGTGCGGGCCCAAGTTCTGCTCGATGAAGATCTCGCAGAAGATCCGCGACGAGCACGGCGACGGTTCGACCGCGGTGGACACCGAGTTCGACGCCGAGGCGCTGGCCGGCATGGCGGAGAAGTCCGCCGAGTTCGCCGCCCAGGGCAACCGGGTCTACCTCCCGCTGGCCGACTGACCTGCGGGTCCGGTCCGAGGCGCCGTGCTGTGAAGGGCGTTCCCAGCACGGCGCCTCGGCGATGCCGTGTCCTGCTGTCACCAGTACCCGGCCCACGACACCGGGTGTTCCTCCCCGGTGATCCGCGGCGATGCCAGTATCGATCACCATGAGCGATTGGTTTGTGCAGCAGGACCACGGCGTCCGGTTCGAGTGGGGTCCCACCGGTGCGCAGCAGTTGGCGCCGGACGTGGCCTGCCTGGTGGTGGTCGACGTGTTGTCGTTCACGACATCGGTCAGTGTCGCCGTCGAGGCGGGAACCGAGGTCTTTCCCTACGCCTGGCGTGATGGGACGGCGGCCGCGTTCGCCCGGGAGAAGGCGGCGGCGCTGGCAGTGGGGCGGCGTGCGGCGACATCGGCCGTACCGTGGTCGCTCTCCCCGGCCGCCCTCCGGCAGGCCCCGTTCGTCCCGCGGCTCGTCCTGCCCTCGCCCAACGGATCTGCGATAGCCGCAGCGGCAGGCGATTCGACGGTGGTGGCGGGCTGTCTGCGCAATGCCACTGCGGTGGGGCGTTGGCTGGCCGAGCGTGGTTACGGGACCGCGCAGCGCCCCGTGCTGGTGATCGCCGCCGGTGAGCGCTGGCCGGACGGGAGCCTGCGACCGGCGTTGGAGGACCTGCTGGGTGCCGGTGCGATCATCGCCGAGTTGGAGTCGCAAGGCGCCGGCCCCCTGTCCCCCGAGGCAGTTGCCGCACGGGTGTGCTCCACTTCGACCACCGACGTCGCCGGTGTCGTTGCCGCCTGTTCCTCGGGCCTTGAACTGGTCCGCAGCGGGTTCGCCGAGGACGTCGCCGTCGCGACGGAGCTCGATGCCGGCATGGTCGTGCCCGTACTCACGGACGGAGCCTTCACCCACCAGCCGTGAACCACGCGACCGCACCCGGAGGTGGGTGTGCCGGTTTCGGGCGCCTGCCGCCGGCCGACTGACGCCCGCGCCCGAAGCGCCGCCCCGAGAGCTCCCGCTTCTCGGGGCGGAGCTTCGTCGTTCCCGCTCCGGACGAGCTCCGGTATCTGCATTTTGCAGACACTGGAGCTAGAATGCAGGCATGACTGCCCTCACGATCCGGGACGTCCCGGACGACCAGATCCAGACCCTGAAGGTCCGCGCAGCTCAGGCCGGCAAGTCGCTGCAGGCGTTCATGCAGGACCTGATCGCCAGGGAGGCATCCAAGCCCACGATGGCGGAGATGATGGAAAGGCTGAACCGGGAAACCACTGCCGACGTCAGCGCCGCCGACGTTCTCGCTGCCATCGACGAAGGGCGAGCCGGGCGTTGATCGTCATTGACTGCTCCGCCCTCGTCCTGGTTCTCACGGCCCACGGCTCCGACGGAGAGCTCATTCGCAACCGCGTAGCCGAGGGTGGGGACGTCTACGCTCCTACCCTCCTCGACTACGAGATCCAGTCGGCCCTCCTCGGCATGCAGCGTGGCGGCAAGCTGACCGAGAAGGAAGTGGAGAGGGCGGTCGCCGCATACCGGCTGCTTCCCATCGCCAAACGGGAGACGCTGCCCTTCTGGGAGCGGGTGAGGAAGCTGCACGCCAACCTCAGCGCCTACGACTCCCAGTACGTCGCCCTGGCGGAAGCCCTGGGCGTACCGCTGATCACCAGTGACGCGAGGATCAAACGCAGCGGTGCCGCGAAGTGTGAGATCGAGGTCTTCGCCTCGATCCACCCCTGACTGACACAGCCCTGTGCGGTGGCGCCTTTGTTGACCTTCTGCTCGATGAAGATCTCGCAGAAGATTCGCGACGAGCACGGCGACGGCTCCACGGCCGTCGGCACCGGGTTCGACGCCGAGGCGCCGGCCGGCATGCAGGCCGTGTCCGAGGAGTTCAAGGCCCACGGCAACAAGGTCTACCTGCCGATGGCGGACTGAGCGCAGGTGCCGAGGCGCTGCGCTGGGATCCCGGAAGGGGTGTCCGGCGCAGCGCCGCGAACGTTCGGGTGCGCGGGCGGAATCAGGTCGGCGGATTCTCGGGCGTGGCTCAGAGTCCGACGATTTCGCGAATGAGGCCGAGCTTGCGCTCCGGGGAGAGATCCTGGGGACGGCCGGTGAGCAGGCCGTTCAGGACTGTGGGGACGTCGGAGCCGTCGGGAGCCTGGACGGCATCGATGACCTGGCAGCGCAAGCCGTCGTCCCGGATGAACACCCACAGGTCGTGGTCCTTCCGCGGCTCGCCGTTCTCCCTCGGGGAGAGCCGCCACGCCGGGAACCAGCCGAGCCCCTCCTCCGTGAGTCGCTCGGCGAGTTCCTCCAGGACGTACTTGCCGAGTCTTCGGTAGCCGACTTCCGCGCGCAGCTCGCCGAGGGTGACCCTGAGCAGGCCACCTGCGGCGCGGCAGCGCTCGGCCACCGTGTCGGCGTCACCGGCGGCGGCAGTGAGCGCCTCTTCCTGCAGATTCGTAAGGTCGTTCATAATCAGGCCAACGATTGGGATCGCGGGGCGATGCGGGATTCACCGGCCCGGACGCGGCCAAGAGGAAAAACGGTACTGCTATGGCGCCGGTGGCGACCTGGGCAGCGGACCCGGAGTATGGCCCCCGCTAGGTCGTAGGCGAACGACATGCCGGGGACGGGCTGGGGTGGGAGGGATCACCCCGATCGGCGCTGGTGTGTCACTCCGTTGCATCTTTATCAGTCTCTTCCTTTCATGTTCTTGTTGCACGGTGTAGCTAGTTGGTGACTCTTCATCACCTGTCCCGGCCGGCTTTCGCTCCTCGAAAGCCCTCCGGCGCGAGTGCGAGGGCCGGAGGCCTGACGGGAAGCCACCAGCAGCTCTCCGAATGCCCTCTTCGGGTGACGGAGTTCAACGGCGACAAGAAAGGTCCTGTCCTATGGCAGTCGATGCCATGTTGTCCGCTCCACCGGGACGAGGGCGTAGACGCGCTCGACTCGCGGGGGCGTCCGTCCTGCTGTCCGGACTGACGTTGCTCGCGTCGGCCGGCCTGGTCCCCAGCCCCGCGCACGCCGCAACGGCACCGGTGGGGCTGGGGACTGACACCAGCTATGCGATCCTGGCCGGCTCAACCGTCACCAACACCGGCCCCAGCGTCATCAACGGCGACCTGGGGCTCTTCCCGGGCACCAGCGTGACGGGCTTCCCCCCTGGAATCGTGAACGGGGTTCAGCACGTCAACGACGCGCAGGCGGCGCAGGCCCAGTCCGACCTCGTCATCGCCTACAACGACGCCGCCGGCCGGGCCCCCACGGCCATCCTGACGTCGCCCGGCGACATCGGAGGGCTGACGCTGACGCCCGGCGTCTACCAGGCGAGTTCGTCGCTGAACCTCACCGGGACCGTCACCCTCGACGCGATGGGCGACCCGAACGCCGTCTTCATCTTCCAGATCGGCTCCACCCTCATCACGGCCCCGTCGAGCGTCGTCAGCCTGGTCAACGGAGCACAGCCCTGCAATGTGTTCTGGCAGGTCGGTAGCTCCGCCACCATCGACGTCAACTCCTTCTTCAAGGGCAACATCCTGGCCCTCACGTCCATCAGCGTGAACCACGCCTCGGTGATCGAAGGCCGCGCCCTGGCGCGCAACGGCGCCGTCACTCTGGACGACAACACCATCACGAGGGCGGCCTGCACCGTCGGCCCCCCCGGTCCGAGTGGGCCCCCCGGTCCGAGTGGGCCTGCCGGTCCGAGTGGGCCTGCCGGTCCGAGTGGGCCTGCCGGTCCGAGCGGCCCCCCCGGTCCGAGTGGGCCTGCCGGTTCCCCGGGTGCACCTGGACCTAACGGTGCTCCCGGCCCCAACGGCTCGCCCGGTGCTCCGGGTGCTCCTGGCCCCAATGGCGCTCCGGGTCCCAACGGTTCGCCCGGTGCTCCGGGTGCTCCTGGCCCCAATGGTGCTCCCGGTGCCCCCGGTGCTCCGGGTGCTCCTGGCCCCAACGGTGCTCCGGGCCCCAACGGTGCCCCCGGTGCTCCGGGTGCTCCTGGCCCCAACGGTGCTCCGGGCCCCAACGGTTCGCCCGGTGCTCCGGGTGCTCCTGGCCCCAACGGTGCTCCCGGCCCCAACGGTTCGCCCGGTGCCAACGGTTCGCCTGGTGCTCCCGGCCCCAATGGCGCTCCCGGGCCCAACGGTTCGCCCGGTGCTCCCGGCCCCAACGGCGCTCCCGGGCCCAACGGTTCGCCCGGTGCTCCCGGCCCCAACGGCGCTCCCGGGCCCAACGGTTCGCCCGGTGCTCCCGGCCCCAACGGCGCTCCCGGGCCCAACGGTTCGCCCGGTGCTCCGGGTGCTCCTGGCCCCAACGGCGCTCCGGGCCCCAACGGTTCGCCCGGTGCTCCGGGCGCTCCTGGCCCCAACGGTTCGCCCGGTGCCAACGGTTCGCCCGGCGCCAATGGATCGCCCGGTGCCAACGGTTCGCCGGGTGCTAACGGTTCGCCGGGTGCTAACGGTTCGCCCGGCCCTGCCGGGCCTGCTGGTCCGGCCGGCCCAGCAGGGCCTGCCGGTCCGGCCGGTCCGGCCGGTCCTGCCGGACCGCCCCCGTCTCCGGGTGGTCACGGCGGTCAGGGTCACGGCGGCCATGAACAAGGTGATCACGGCAACGTTCCGGCCGACCACGGCAACGGCAAGGGCGGTCACGAACAGGGTGTGTCGGCCGTGCGTCCGCACGAGTCGGGGCAAGCACTCGCTGCCACCGGCTCCGGCAAGTCGATCGCCATGGCGGTCGGCTCGGCGGCCGCCGTCGTCCTGGGAGGCTCGATCCTCATCCTCGTGAGGCGCAGCGGACGGCTCGCAGCTCGCCGTCGGCACTAGCCCTCGCCGTGATGGGCGGCGAGCGTCCGGAGCGGGTCCACTTCCCGCCGACGGGCTGACGCGGGACGCCTGACACCTGAGCGCCGCCCCGAGAGCTTCCGCTTCTCGGGGCGGCGCTTCGTTGCCGAGGTAATACGGGATACAGGAGGAGCCCCGAGATGCGACTCAACAGCAAAGGTCAGGTCACGATCCCTGCAGAACTTCGGCTAGGCGTCGGCTCGACGTGGGTGCCGCCCCGGTCCTCCCCTGTGGGACCGGGGCGGCGGTGTGGGGGGTCAGGCGGTGGCGTCCTGGGGGTACCAGCGGAGTTCGACGGTGTTGCCGTCCGGGTCGCGGACGTAGACGGAGGTGGCGGTGCCGCGGGCGCCGTAGCGGGGGACGGGGCCTTCGAGGACGGTGAAGGTGCCGGCGTCGATGACCTCCTGCCAGTCGAGGGGTTCGACGGTGAGGCAGATGTGGTCGACGTTGGACTCGTGGCGGGGGCCGCGGGTGAGGTCGATGATGGTCTCGGGGGTGACGCGGACGGAGGGGAAGGAGACCTTGCCGGCGCGCCACTCGTCGACGCGGACCGGCTCCAGGCCGAGCAGGCCGGTGTAGAAGGCCAGGGAACGCTCGACGTCCGCGACGTTGAGGACCAGGTGGTCGAAGGCTACTACGCGCATGGGGATCGGCTCCGCTCCGGTGCGACCGCTGGGGACGGGATCAACGATCCACCCTGCGGCGGCTGCCATCAACGGGTGATCGCTCTACGATCGTTGAGCGGGATTCAACGATCGAGGGGTGGGGCGGGATGCTGGAGCGGCTTGAGGTCGAGGTCTTCCTCGCGCTGGCGGAGGAGTTGCACTTCGGCCGGACCGCCGAGCGGCTGCACCTGACCACCGGCCGGGTCAGCCAGGTAGTGAGGAAGCTGGAGCGCCGGATCGGCGGCCCGCTGTTCGAGCGGACCAGCCGGTCGGTCCGACTGACCACGGTGGGGCGGCAGTTGGCGGAGGACCTGGTCCCGGTGGTGGCGGCGATGGCGGCGGCCCTGCAGCGGGCGGAGGACGCCGTGCGGGGTGTCACCGGGGAGTTGCGGGTGGCGTTCCTCGGCGAGTGGACGGCCCCGGTGCTGCTGCGGGCGGTCGCGCTGTTCGGTGAGCGGCACCCGGACTGCCGGGTCGACGTCCGGGAGGTGCAGTTGTCCAACTCCCGGTCGAGTCTGGTGGACGGTTCGATCGACGTCCTGGTCGCCTCCTACCCGTTCGACGGGATGTCCCGTGGGCCGGTCCTGTCGCGCGAGCAGCGGGTGTTGGCGGTGGCGGCCGGGCATCCGCTGGCCGCGGAGCGGTCGGTGTCGCTGGAGGTGCTCGGGGACCATCCGGTGGTGCAGTACCCGGAGCAGACCTCGGTGGGCTTCAAGCGCGACCGCACCCCCGACCGCACCCCGTCCGGCCGTCCGGTGCCGAAGGGGCCGTCCGGCCGGACCTTCTCCGAGATGCTGAGCCTGGTCGCCCTGGGCCGCGGCGTGCTGCCGGTCGGGGAGCACTCCCGCCGCTACTACCCCCGCCCGGACGTCGCCTACGTGCCGATCCACGACGCGCCGCCGATCGAGCGCGGCCCGATCTGGCGGGAGGGCGACGGGTCGGAGCGGGTCCTGGAGTTCGTGCGGGCGGCGGTGGATGCCGCGGGCGCCGTGGCGGGGGACGGGGTGGTCTGATCCGCCGGAGGGCGGTCGGATCCGCCGGGAGGGCGGTCAGGAGATGGCGCGGAGGCGGGGCCGGGAGGGGGCGAGGAGCCGGCCGAGGTGGAAGGCGGTCTCCTCGTCGGTGGGGAGCAGGACGAGGAGTTGCTGGGCGTCGTCGGTGAGGTCCAGCGTCTCGCGGTGGAGCCGGAGTTCGGGGCCGTCGGGGTGGTGGATCCGGAGCGGGCCGCGGCGCGGGACGAGGTGGTTGCCGAGGCGGCGGGTGAAGTCGGGGCCGCCGAGCGGGGCGAGTTCGGTGCTGAACCATTCGGAGGCCTCGGCGGAGGGGGCGAGCCAGAGGTCGAAGGCCTGTTCGTCGGCGATGTCGTCCCAGTCGGGGAGGAAGGCGCGGGCGCGCGGGTCGGTGAAGACGTAGCGGGTGAGGTTGGGGGCGGCGTCGTCGAGGAGGCCGGCGGCGCCGAGCACGGTGGCGTAGCCGCTGGTGTGGGCGAGGATGTCGCCGAGCCGGTTGGTGACGGCAGCGAGGCCGGGTTCGAGCATCCGCAGGGTCTCGCGGACGGTGGGGCGGATCTCGCGGGAGGGCGGGGCCGGCCGGATGTGGCTGGGGCAGGCGCCGCCGGTGATCTTGGTGAGGTAGCGCAGGTGGTTGCGTTCGGCGGGGTCGAGGCTGAGGGCGTCGGCGAGCGCGTTGACCACGGCGATGGAGGGGTTGCGGTCGCGGCCCTGTTCGAGCCGGGTCAGGTACTCGACGCTGATCCCGGCGCGGACGGCGAGGTCGGAGCGCCGCAGCCCGGGTGAGCGGCGGCGCCCGTGGGTGGGCAGGCCGAGCGTCTCGGGCTGGATGCTGTCGCGCTTGGCGCGGATGAAGTCCCCCAGTGGTGTGCCCATATGACGAGCGTACGACTGGTATCGGCGCGGAGGGTGGCCCTGTGGGGGCCAGCCTGGGCACGGCCTGGTCTGGCCTGCCGGGCGGGCAGGAGCCGGAGCCGTAGTACCGGGGTATGACGGCTGATCCGGCTCATCGGTGGGACGACCTGACGGCCGGCGGCGGGTCAGTTGACGTCGTCGGGGCTGGTGAACGCCGGCGGGGTGTAGCCGGGGCCGGTGAAGTCGGGGGTGGTGAAGGCGGCGGGGCGGTGGGTGCGGCCCTCGGGGTCGGTCAGGCCGTCGGGGCCGGGGCTGGTGAAGGAGGGGGAGCTGTAGCCCGGGCTGCTGAAGTCGGGGCTGCTGAAGTCGGGCCCCTCGGCGGTGTCGTTCCCCGCGGAGGGGGAGGCTGCGGGCTCGGCCACCGGCGGCAGCGCGTCGCGCAGGTACGGGAGCAGCCCGCGTTCGCGCAGGGCGGTGCGCCATTCGCTGCGGGCGTCGGCGAGTTCGGCGGCGAGTTCCGGGTCGGTGCCGGCCGGGGCGGCGGCGGTGCCGTCGCGTATGGCGGTGAGGAGCAGCCCGACGATGCCGATGGCCATGGCGGCGACCCCGGCGGCGAGGGCGACCCAGCCGGCGGTGACCAGGGAGCGGGCGAGGACCAGGTCCGGGGCGGCGGCGCGCAGCAGGTAGCCGATGAGCAGCAGGAACAGGGCGGCGGCCCAGGCCAGGATCGGGGTGAGCACGGTGAGGACGGGGAACAGCCCGGCGCCGCCGTTGGCGGAGCGCAGCTGGGTGAGCAGCCCGGGGGCGGTGGGTTCGGTGCCGGGCGGCGGCGGGGGTGTGGTGCGCAGGGCGTCGCGCAGCCGGGTGTAGTGCGCGTACTCGGTGGCGGCCGCGGCGTTGATGCCGTCGGCCTCGCGCAGGGCGCGGATGCGCAGCTGGTCGGTGGTGAGCGCGCCGCGGGCGCGCAGGGCGGTGAGGACGGTGCGGTCGCGCAGGGCTTCGGCGAGGAGGCGCTCGTACTCCGGGCGGTCCTCGGCGAGCAGTGGCGGGGGGTTGGACATGGGGACCCCGTTCGTGCGGACTCCGGTTCGCTCCGCCCCGGGGGCTCGCGGGCCCTCAGGGCGCCGAAACGGGCGCGGAGGCGGGCCGCCGGACGGGCGGCCGGGTGTGGTGTGCCTCATGGTAGGGGCGGGTGCACCCGGGCTGACAGTCGGTTTCCGGAATTTCGCGCCCCGGGCCGCGCGCGTGCGACGGCCCGGGCGCCGGGAACAACTGTTCGGTGACGGCTACTGGTTGGAGGTCCGTCAGGTGATGGGCAGTCGGGCGACCAGCAGCCGCCCCTCCATGGTGACGCCGCCGTCCATGGCCACCGCGAGGTCGTCCGCGTACACGTACGGTCCGGGGATGTGCGGGGGCTGGCCGTCGTCGGCGTGCACCGCGCCGGTGAGGTACGGGATGGGGCTGTGGCCGTGCACGATGCGGCTGCCGCCGTAGGTGCCCAGCAGCTCGTGGACGGCCGTCGGCCCGGCGTCGCCGCGGAAGGCGAAGCGCTTGGTGAAGCGGCGGAAGCAGTCCCACCACTCGTCGACGGTGCCGTCGGCGAGCAGGCCGTGCACGGCGTCGTTGACGTCGGGGATGGAGTCGCCGTACTCCAGGTAGGCGGTGGTGTCGGAGTGCAGCAGCAGGTGGCCGTCCTCCAGCGCGATGGCGGGCAGGCGGGAGAGCCAGCTGATGTGGTGCGCCTCCAGACGGTCCAGGTCGTTCTGCTGGCCGCCGTTGAGCCGCCAGGCGGCGAGGAAGGAGGCGGTGCCGGCGGTGGACTGGACCGGCTCGTCGCCGTAGCGGGCGGCGCCGAGGAAGAGCAGTTCGTGATTGCCCATCAGGGCGCGGCAGTAGCCGCCGGCGGCGGCGGCCTCGGCGGCGAGCTGCATGACCAGGTCGATGACGCCGATGCCGTCGGGGCCGCGGTCGGTGAAGTCGCCGAGGAACCAGATCCGGGCGCGGCCGGCCGACCAGTGGCCGTCGGCGTCGATCAGGCCCTGGTGGTGCAGTTCGGCGCGCAGTTCTTCGAGGTAGCCGTGCACGTCGCCGACGACGTAGACCGGGCCGGGCGGCTCGCCGGGGCCGGGGGCCGGGTACGGGTAGGTCGGGGCGGTGGGGTCGGGCAGCGGCGGGCCGAGTTCGATGGTCGGCGGGTCGTCCCGGTCGGTGGGGGCGGTGTGCGCGGCGTGGTCGCCCAGGTCCGCGGGGTCGCCGAGGTCGGCGAGCTGGAGGGCCGGGGAGGGCTGGTCGGGCAGGGTCGGTTCGTATCCGCCCTGTCCCCGGTTCTCGTACCCGCCCTGCTCCTGGTTCTCGTACCCGCCCTGCTCCTGGTTCTCGTACCCGCCCTGCTCCTGGCCTTCGTAACCGGCCCGGTTCTCGTACCCGGGGTGTTCCTGCCCGTCGTAGCCGCCCTGCCCCTGGTGCGAGAAGGCCGGGGTGTGGTCGGCGTTGATCCCCTGGGCGTGGACGGTGTGGCCCTGGCCGTCGGCGCTCCAGTGCTGTTCGAGGTAGCGGGCGCCGCCGTAGCCGCTGTAGGTCTCGGCGTCGTAGGAGTCGGGGTCGTACGGGGGGCCGGGGTAGCCCGCGGCGGGCTCGGGTTCGTAATAGGTGCCGTACGGCAGCACATCGAGGTCCGGCTGGTGGCGGGGGCCTGAGTGGGGGTGCTCGGGCCCGGGGAAGCGGTCCTCGGGTGTCATTCGCCCATCATAGGAAGACCACTCTCCCGCCGTCGTCACCTGGTGGGCATCCAATCCTCCGGAGCGTCAGCCGGGCGTCCGCTCAAGGTCCGTTTTGTCCCGGCTCGGTAGGTTCTCGGCAGGTCTTGCCGGGTCTCGGCCTGCGTCGTCGGTCCTCAGCAGTCCTCGGCCCGCCTCCGCGGTGCGGCCGCGCGGTCTAGACCTCGCCCGGGGGTCGGGGCGGGCTGACGGTGGTGCGCGGGCTGCGGCGCTGGGAGGAGGCGCGGACGATCAGCTCGGTCGGCATCAGGGTGCCCGGCGGAGGCCCGTTGCCGGCGGTGCGGAAGCGGGGCGGGAAGAGCCGGGCGATGTCGACGCCGGTGCCGGAGTCCACGCCCTCGATCGCGTCGATCAGCAGGTTGACCACGGTGGTGCCGATCTTGCGCGGCTTGAGCGAGAGGGTGGTGATCGGCGGTTCGGTGGACGCGTAGACGTCGCTCTCGCTGCAGCAGACCAGCAGCAGGTCGTCGGGCACCCGCAGGCCGTACCGGCGGGCGGCGGCGAGCAGGTCGGTGCCGTTGGGGTCGAAGAGGCCGTAGACGGCGTCGGGCCGGTCGGGCCGGGCGAGCAGCCGGTCGGCGGCGACGGCGCCGGCGGCCGGGTCGTGCGCGGGGTAGGCCTCGTAGACCGGCTCCTGGCCGACCTTGGCGCACCAGCCGAGGTAGGCCTCGGTGGAGAGCCGGGTGTAGGTGTCGGTGCTGGTGCCGGTGAGCAGGCCGATCCGGCGGGCGCCGGCCTCGGAGAGGTGGTCGAGGATGCCGAGGACGGCGGCCTCGTGGTCGTTGTCGACCCAGGCGGTGACCGGGCAGTTGCCGGGCTTGCCGTCGCTGACGACCGGGACGCCGGACCGGTAGAGCTCGCTGACCAGCGGGTCCTGGTCGGGCGGGTCGATGACCACGGTGCCGTCGAGGGCGATGTTGCCCCAGACGTCGTGGCGGGAGGAGGCGGGCAGCACCACCAGCGCGTAGCCGCGGCCGAGGGCGGCGCTGGTGGCGGCCCGGGCCATCTCGGCGAAGTACGCGAACTCGGTGAAGGTGAAGGGCTCTTCGCCGTAGGTCGTGACGGTCAGCCCGATCAGGCCGGACCGTCCGGTGCGCAGGGTGCGGGCCGCGGCGGAGGGGCGGTAGCCGAGGCGTTCGGCGACCTCGCGCACCCGGCTGCGGGTCTCGTCGGGCAGGCGGCCCTTACCGTTCAGCGCGTCGGAGACGGTAGTGATCGACACTCCGGCGGCTGCCGCCACATCCCGGATGCCGGCCCGCTCCAGACGCCGTGAGGCGGTGGGTCGCCGACCGCTCTGGTTGGCTGCTGCTGTCATGGCGGACCGATCGTATGGCTCCTGACAAGGGTCTGTGACCGGCGCATCGGGAGCCTTCGGAGATACGTTTCTCCAAGAGTGAGCCGGGGTGCGCCCCTTCGATACCCGTCCGAAACCTGGCCTCTTACCTCTGACATGTGCCAAAGGAACCGGGCAGAATGGCTGATCTGCGCCTGTAACCCGACCGGGCATCTCACTCCTACGGGTGAGGGCGGTCGGTATCGTGCAAGGCACCCGACCGGGGTGGTCCGGGGCGAGTCAGGAGGTCCCGGACACGGAGGGCGAACCCGTCCGTGGCGGGCGAGCGCTCCGGACAGCAGTGCAACTTCTGGAAACGGAGTACGACCGTGAGCAGTGGTACGTCAGCGCAGGGACCGCGGCTGCGGCCGACCCTGGACGGCATCCCCACCTACAAGCCCGGCAAGCCGGCCGGCGCCGACGCCTACAAGCTGTCCTCGAACGAGAACCCGAACGACCCGCTGCCCGGTGTGCTGGAGGCGGCGGTCGCGGCGGCCGGCTCGTTCAACCGCTACCCCGACATGGGCGTCAGCGAGCTGACCGAGGTGCTGGCCGAGCGCTTCGGCGTGCCCGTCGAGCACATCGCCACCGGCACCGGCTCGGTCGGCGTCGCCCAGTCGCTGATCCTCGCCACGGCCGGCCCGGGCGACGAGGTGATCTTCGCCTGGCGCTCCTTCGAGGCGTACCCGATCATCACCCAGATCGCCGGCGCCACGCCCGTCCCGGTCCCGCTCACCCCGGCCGGCGACCACGACCTGGACGCGATGCTCGCCGCGATCACCCCGAACACCCGGCTGATCTTCGTCTGCAACCCCAACAACCCCACCGGCAACGTGATCCACCGCGCCGAGCTGGAGCGCTTCCTGGCGGCCGTCCCCGGCGACATCCTGGTGGTCGTCGACGAGGCCTACATCGAGTTCATCCGCGACCCCGAGGTCCCCAACGGCATCGACCTCTACCGCGACCGCCCGAACGTCTGCGTGCTGCGCACCTTCTCCAAGGCGTACGGCCTGGCGGGCCTGCGGGTCGGCTTCGCGATCGCGCACGAGCCGGTCGCGTCCGCGCTGCGCAAGACCGCCGTCCCGTTCGGCGTCAACCAGCTCGCCCAGAACGCCGCCGTCGCCTCGCTGCGCGCCGAGGAGGCGCTGCTGGAGCGGGTGGACGCGCTGGTCGAGGAGCGCAACCGGGTCGTCGCCGGGCTGCGCGCCCAGGGCTGGGAAATCCCGGACTCGCAGGCCAACTTCGTCTGGCTGGGGCTCGGCGAGCGTTCGGCGGAGTTCGCGGCGGCCTGCGCCGAGGCGGGCGTGATCGTCCGGCCGTTCCCGGAGGGCGTGCGGGTGTCGATCGGGGAGGCCGAGGGCAACTCGATCTTCCTGTCGGTGGCGGAGGCGTTCCGCAAGGCGCTCTGAGGTTCATCGCGCAGTCGGTTGCAGGGGCGTGCCGTCGGACGGTGCGCCCCTGTGGCGTTCGTCGGGAAGGCGCGGGCGCTCCCCGGGCCCCGGGCGCTCCCCGGGAGCTCCCGGATGGCTGTAGATCGCTGGGAGTGCGCTGGGAGTTCGGCCAACGGCCGGCCACGGAGCGGCCAAGCAGGCCGCGCAGGGCGGCTGTTCTGCCCGGAATGCCCGGATCCGGCCGTCCAGTCTCCTCCCAGCCCGCGCCCAGGACTCCGCAAGAGCTCCCCGCGAAGCTGTCCGCCATGAAGGTGCTCCCACGGCGGCGCGGTGCCGTCCTCGTCAACTCCGCGCTCGGTGTGGCCCTGCTGGGCGGCGCGGCCCTGGTGTACACCACGGTCAGCGGAAGCTCCGGTCCGGCGTCGGCCAAGCCCACGACCCGTACCGCGACGGTCGCCAAGGGCACGGTCCTGGCCACCGTGTCCGGGACGGGCACCCTGGTGTCGCCCACCGACGCGGCCCAGGACTTCGCGACGGGTGGCAGGCTCACCGCGGTCAAGGTCGCGGTCGGGGACGCCGTCAAGAAGGGCCAGGTGCTCGCCACCGTCGACACCACGGCGGCCCAGCAGCAGGTGGACGCGGCCCAGGCGGCCCTCACCACGGCCAACGCCAACCTCGCCAAGGCGCAGGCCGGAGTCACCACCACGACCACCGAGCTGCTGCCCGTCCCGGCCTCCGGCGGGACCGGCAGCAGCGGCGCGGCCGGCAGCGGCTCCGGAAGCGGCTCCGGAAGCAGCGCGGCCGGCAGCGGTGGGTCCGCCGGCGGTGGCGGACGCGGGGCGGGCGGGAGCAGTACGCCCGCCCCGCAGACCACCACCATCACCACCACCAAGGTCGACGACGCGGCCGTGGCCCAGGCCCAGCAGCAGGTCGCCACCGCGCAGACCAACCTCTCCAACGCCCAGGCGGCGCTGGCCGGGACCACCCTGACCGCCTCGGTGGACGGCACGGTCGCCTCCGTCTCCGGCAAGGTCGGCGACACCGTCGGGGCGGGCGCCTCGGGCTCCTCCTCGTCCTCCTCGTCCTCCTCGTCCTCCGCGGGCAAGTCGAGCGGCACGAGCGCGGGTTCGGGCGCCCCCAGCGGCTTCATCGT
This sequence comes from Streptomyces sp. 1114.5, assembly GCF_003635085.1. Taxonomy (NCBI): domain Bacteria; kingdom Bacillati; phylum Actinomycetota; class Actinomycetes; order Kitasatosporales; family Streptomycetaceae; genus Streptomyces; species Streptomyces sp. 1114.5. The sequence continues at coordinate 1,196,369 of NZ_RBXE01000001.1, read as the reverse complement.
GCTGACCAACCCGACCGGGATGCAGGTCACCGCGAACTTCTCCGAGCTCGACTCGCTCAAGCTGAAGAAGGGCGAGGCGGCCACCGTCACCCTGAACGCGCAGTCCGACACCAAGCTCAACGCCAGCGTCCTGTCAGTCAGTTCGCTGCCCAGCAGCAGCGGCTCCGGTGGCGCGGTCGGCTCCTCCGCCGTCCAGTACGCGGCCGTGCTGCAGCTGAGCGGCGACACCAGCACCCTGCGCACCGGCCTCAGTGCCACCGTCCAGGTGATCACCGGCGAGGCCGACAACGCGCTCTCGCTGCCCACCGCCGCCCTGTCCGGCACCGGTACCTCCCGCACCGCGACCGTGGTGCACGAGGACGGCAGCTCCGAGCGGATCACCGTCGGCGTCGGCGTCGAGGGCGACAGCACGGTGCAGGTGGTCTCCGGGCTGAAGGAGGGCGACAAGGTCGAACTCCCCACCACCAGTGGCACCAACGGCTTCCCGAACGGCTCCTTCCCGGGCGCGGGCGGCAACCGCGGCGGCGCGGGCGGCGGGGTCTTCCCGGGCGGCACCGGTGGCGGCGGTGGCGGTGCGGGTGGCGCCGGCGGCGGCCGGGGCGGTCGGGGCTGAGCATGCGTCACGTCATCGACAAGCGCGTCCCCGCGACGCCCGTGCCGGTGATCCGGATCCGCCGGCTCACCAAGTCGTACGGGCACGGCGACGCCACCGTGCACGCGCTGCGCGGCCCGGACGACCCGGAGACCGGCGAACCGCAGGGTGTCAGCCTGGACATCGAACAGGGCGACTACGTCGCCGTGATGGGCAGTTCGGGCTCCGGCAAGTCCACCCTGATGAACATCCTCGGCTGCCTGGACGTCCCGACCTCCGGCCGCTACCTGCTGGACGGCGTCGACGTCGGCCACCTGGACGAGCAGCAGCTCTCCCTGGTCCGCAACCGCAAGATCGGCTTCGTCTTCCAGTCCTTCAACCTGATCCCGCGCACCACCGCCCTCGCCCAGGTCGAGCTGCCGCTCGCCTACGCGGGCGTGCGGGCCGCCGAGCGGCGGCGCCGGGCGCTGGCCGCGCTCTCGCTGGTCGGGCTCGGCGAGCGCTCGGGCCACAAGCCCAACCAGCTCTCCGGCGGCCAGCAGCAGCGCGTCGCGGTGGCGCGGGCCCTGGTCACCGCCCCCGCGATGCTGCTCGCCGACGAGCCGACCGGCAACCTCGACAGCCGCTCCACGGAGGAGGTGCTGGCCCTGATCGACGGGCTCAACACCACCGGTCGCACCGTCGTGCTGATCACCCACGAGGACGAGGTCGCCCGGCACGCCAAGCGGGTGCTGCGCCTGGTCGACGGGCAGATCGTGAGCGACGTCCGGCAGGCCCCGGTGGAGGGGCCGCCCCCCGCCCTTCGTGACCTGGGAGTGTCCGCGTGATCCTCTGGCAGACACTCCGCTTCGCGGTCGGCGGCCTGGCCGCCAACAAGGTGCGCTCCGCGCTCACCATGCTCGGCGTGCTGATCGGCGTCGCCTCGGTGATCCTGCTGCTGGCCGTCGGCAACGGCTCGTCCGTCGCGGTCAAGGACTCGATCACCTCGCTCGGCACCAACTCGCTGACCGTCAGCGCCGGTTCGGCGGCCGGTGGTTCCCGGGCGGCCTCCTCGGTGAAGAAGCTCACGGTGGCGGACGCCAAGGCGCTGGCGAACGACGCCGAGGCCGCCTCCGCGATCAAGTCGGTGGCGCCGGTCGTCACCACCAGCGGCACGGCGCTGTACGGGAACATCTCGTACAGTCCCGGCTCGATCGTCGGCACCTACCCGGCGTACTTCGAGACCGCCAACCAGAAGGTCGCCCACGGCGAGTACTTCACCAACGACGACGTGCTCGGCTCGCGCAAGGTCGCGGTGCTCGGCGCCACCACGGCCAAGCAGCTCTTCGACACCGCGGACCCGGTCGGCAGGACCGTCGTGCTCGGCGGCACGCCGTTCACCGTGGTCGGCGTGCTGCAGGCCAAGGGCGGCAGCGGTTTCACCGACCCGGACGACGTGGTGATCGCCCCGCTGCCGACGGTGCAGAACGCCTTCACCGGCTTCGGCCCGGTCAACCAGATCCTGGTGCAGGCGGCCTCCGCCGACACCACCACGGCCGCCCAGGCGGAGATCACCCGGGTGCTGCTCGGCACCCACGCGATCGCCGACCCGAGCAAGGCCGACTTCCGGATCACCAACCAGGCCTCCCTGCTCACGGCGCGGGAGAGCACCACCAAGACCTTCACCGTGCTGCTCGGCGCAGTAGCCGCGATCTCGCTGCTGGTCGGCGGGATCGGGATCACCAACATCATGCTGGTGACGGTCACCGAGCGGACCCGTGAGATCGGCATCCGCAAGGCGCTCGGCGCGCCGCGCGCGGTGATCCTCGGGCAGTTCCTCACCGAGTCGACGCTGCTGTCGGTGATCGGCGCGGGGCTGGGAGTCGCGGCCGGGATGATCGGCTCGCACTTCAGCATCGTCGGCATCAAGCCGGTGGTGATCCCCGAGTCGGTGCTCGGCGCGTTCGGCATCGCCGTCGCCATCGGGCTCTTCTTCGGCAGCTACCCCGCCAACCGGGCCGCCTCGCTGCGGCCGATCGACGCCCTCCGGCACGAGTAGGACACACACCACGCCATGAGCAGCAACGAGATCGCCACGGTCAGCAGCACTCACGCCGAGCAGGTCGCCCTGCTCGCCACCCCGCCGGACGCCCGCGACGTCAGCGCCGAACTGGCCGCGCCGCCCCGGCGCAAGCTCCCCTGGATCAGCCTGGTGCTGGCGGGCGGGGTGATCGCCACGGGGGCGTTCGCGGGCGGGGTCTGGTACGAGCAGAACAACGGGTCGGGCGGGAAGTCCTCCCGGCCGGCGGCTGCTGCGGCCGGTGGCCAGCGGCAGGGTGCGGGCGGCGGCGGGTACGGGCAGGGCGCGGGTGCTCAGGGCGGGCAGGGCGGCCGCCGTGGGGGCCAGGGTGCCGGGCAGGGCGGCCAGGGCTCGGGCCAGGGCGGGCAGCCCGGGTTCGCCCGGGGGACGGTCAAGGCCGTCGACGGGAACACCGTCTACCTGACCGACGCCAACGGCAACACCGTCAAGGTCACCACCGGCGACGCGACGAAGGTCCAGCTCAACAAGGAGGGCAAGGTCGCCGACCTGCAGCCCGGCCAGAGCGTGACCGTCGTCGGCACCCCCGACGCCAACGGTGGCTACACCGCGAGCCAGTTGGTCGAAGGCAACGCGGCCGGCGGCTTCGGCGGCGGCAACCGGAACCCGAACGGCGGCTGACGGACGAACCGCGAGGGCGGCCCCTTGCTCCTTCGCAAGGGGCCGCCCTCGTGTGCTCAACGCCAGGGGTCGAGGGCGAGCTTGCCCTGGGTCCGGCCGGCTTCCAGTTGTTCCAGCACCTTCGCGCCCTCGGCCAGTGCGTGCACCCGGGGCGTTCCGGGTGGGTACACGCCGTGGGCGATGAGGGCTTCGATCTCTCCGATCAGCGACCGGTACACGGCCGGGGCTGCGACCGCCAGTGCTCCGATGTGCAGGCCCTTGACCTGGACCGGGTGGGTGAAGACCAGGTCGTGCGTGGTCAGGGTGGCATCGCCGGACGCGGCACCGAACACGACGATGCGGCCGATGATCGGCTTGGTGACCGACAGGCTCGTCGTGAACGTGGCCCGCCCCACCGACTCCAGGACGAGGTCCACGCCCCCGGTCAGGCGGGTGATCTCCGCTGCCAGATCGGGTCGCCGGCTGTCCAGGACCTCGTCGGCGCCGAGCGCCCTGACGGTGTCGTGCTTCGCCGGCGAGGCCGTGGCGATCACGCGGGCACCGTAGTGGCGGGCGAGGCGGACGGCGGCCTGCCCGACACCTCCGGCCGACGCATGCACCAGGACGGTCTCACCGGCCTTGATCTCGCCCAGCGGCTTCAATGCCGCCAACGCGGTGGCCCAGTTGAGCACCAGGCCGAGGGCTTCGGCGTCGCTCCAGCCGGACGGCACGGGCAGCACGCCTGCCGCCGGCATCGTCATGTACTGCGCGAAGGCCCCCGGGCCGGCTCCGACCACACGGGTGCCGAGCGGCAGCGGAACCTCCACCCCGGCGCCGACCCCCACGATCTCGCCGGCCGCCTCGAAGCCCGCCACGTAGGGCGCCTGCGGGCCGCCACCGTACGTGCCACGGGTCTGCATGACGTCCGCGAAGTTGACCCCGGCGGCGCCCACCCGGACCAGGTACTCGCCGGGCCCCGGAGCGGGGCGGGGGTGATCGGTGGAGAGGGCCAGGTCCTGCGGTCCCCCGTGCGATCGCTGGACCATTGCTCGTACGGTCTGCTGCTGCTCGTCGGTCTCCATGGACCGAACGTACGAACCTGACACTTGCGTCAAGGGCAAGCGGCCGCTCGCAAGTAGGCGTCGAGGGCCGCCTGCTGGTCGCTGAGGACGGCGATGCGGGCGGCGAGCCGATCGCGGAAGCTCTCCACCTCGTGCAGGAACTCCGTGCACACCGCATCGCTGCCGGTCTCTGACCCGTCGGTGAGGCTGGGCAGGATCTCCCTGATCAACCGCACGGGCAGTCCGGACTCCAGCAGCGAGCGGATGACGAGCACCCGGTCGATCGTGGACCGGCAGTAGTCGCGGAACCCGTTGTCGAAACGGCCGGGGACGATCAGGCCCTCGTCCTCGTAGTGCCGTAACGACCTCGCGCTCACGCCGCTGACTCTGGAGGCTTCACTGATCTTCACGCCAGGAGCAACGCCCGCGCAGACGCCGATCTTCCGGCGCGGAAAGGCCCCCTTGCGAGGAGCAAGGGGGCCTTTTCCCGGCATCGGGGCCGCTCAAAGACCGGGCACGGCATAGCCGTTGAGGCGCCAGAGGGCGGCGCTGTACCAGAGCAGGGCGATCAGCACGATGAGCGCTCCGCCCGCCGTGGGCAGGGCCCAGCCGGGGAGCCTGCGGTGGCGGACCACGATGACCTTGGTGATGAACGCGCCGTAGAGGAAGCATCCGGCGAACGAGTGCAGGGCGATCCGGCTGTCCGTCACCTGCACGCCGTAGGCGTTGATGCAGTGGTAGGCGATCGGGAGGGAGAGCAGGAACGCCACCACCCCGACCACCCGGTGCCCGGTCCGGACCGGCCGGGGTGCGGCGCGCACGCCGGGCAGCCGGCCGTACATCCAGAGCCCCAGCAGGAGTTGGACCAGGGCGAGGCCCAGCAGGGCGGTGCCGAGCTGGGCCTTGAGCAGGTTGGCGTCGTCGAAGCGGCGGCCGAAGAGGCTGCTCGTGTAGTCGGGGGTGTGCGCCCGGCCGTACCAGAAGAGACCGGCCGTCACCGCCACCGGCAGGAGCATCCACAGGACGCCGCGGGCCCGTCGCCGGGAACGGAGCGGCCGTTCGACACCGTGCATCGGGGTCAGTCGCCCTCGACCTTGTCGCCCGCGACGTTGACCACGTACCACTTGGCACCGAAGGCGCTGGACTCCTCGCCGTTGGTGTCGCCCTTCGCGGTGTCGCCCTCGAAGTAGTAGAGCGGGTGGCCGTTGTAGACGACCTGGGACTTGCCGTCCTTGCGGGCCGTGGTGGAGAGCTTGGTCTGGTCGGCGCCGTTGGCGGCGGTGGGGGTACCGTTGGTCAGCAGCGGCGGCCAGGCGGTGGCGCAGGCGTCGTAGCAGGTGGAGGTGGGCGAGGTGTCGGCCTCGAACAGGTAGAGCGTCTTGCCCTGGGAGTCGACCAGGATGTTCTGGAACTTGCCGGCGGTTGCCGCCCCGATGGTGGCCCCTCCGCCGGGAGCCCCTGCGGTCGGGCTCGGGCTGGTGCTCTCGGTCGGGCTCGCGCTTTCCGTCGGGCTCGCGCTTTCCGTCGGGCTCGCCGCGGCGGACGGGCTGGCGGAGGTGGCCGCGGGGGACGGGCTCGTCGTGGCCGTCGTCTTCTTGCTGCTGGAGCAGCCACCGCAGGCCGCGGCGATCAGGGCGACGGCGGCGACCGCGGTGGTCAGCGTGCGGGCAGTTCTCATGGCTTCTCTCCAGCGGGGGTGGGGATGGTGTGCCCCCACTTCAGCCTGTACGGGCTCGGCCGCTTCACGAGGCACGCCAGTCGGGTGGCCAAGTACACCCGTTTTGCTGGGTGATCGTCATGCTGTAGATCTGACGATCATGACAAAAGATCAGGTCAGTAGGCTCATCGGCGGCGGCTTCGGCCTCGCCTTCATCCAGATGAACGCAGCGACCTTGCCGACCGCCGTCGCCGTTCCGCTGCGCATGCTCGCCATCCTGGCGTTCCTCCGGATCGTGTTCGCCGGCCGGCGGGCCGCCGTACCCGCGGCCGATGCCGACAGACCGCCGAGCGGCACGGGCTTCGGGCGCGGCTACTGGTACGTGGTGGCGGTCGAAGCGCTCGCGCTCGGGGCCGGCCTGTTCGTGATCAGCAAGGTGCTGCACACCCCGACCGCGAGCGTGGCCTGGATCGCCCTCGTGGTCGGCGTGCACTTCTTCGGCCTCGCTGCGGTCTGGAAGCGGCCCGCGCTGCACGTCCTCGGCGCGTCGATGGCGGTCTGCGGCGTGGCCGGCCTGGTGCTGGCCGCCTGCGGCGTCGCCGCGCCCGTCATCGCCGTGGTCTCCGGGGTCGTTCCCGGGGTGCTGCTGCTCGGCTCGGTCCTGTGGTCCGGCCGCCCGGCAGCTGCTCGCTAGCCGAGTGTGCCTGGACCCACCCCCGCGTACGGCTGGACCCGTACCGGGCGCGCCGTGCGCTCCGTAACGTCGTAGCCACAACGACACGGAGGGAAGCGAACCATGGCTACCACGACGACCACCCGGGACGGCTTCACCACGGTGAAGAAGTGCATCCTGCTCTTCGGCGCCGCCGGCGCCGTCGTCCTCGGCACGGTCGCCGTGATGGCGGCCACCGGGCACGAGGCGAGCTCGTTCATGTGGTTCCGCGGGGCGATCCTGCTCGCGCTGACTCCGCTGCTCCACCGGATGGCCGGCCGCGCTGCCGGGGGCTCCTACCGGGACTTCGACCGGCTGCGGACCGTCTCCACGATCATGCCGATCGCCCTCATCGGGGTCGATCTGATCCCCGGCCTCTGCCCGCCCTGGTACGCGGTCCTGCAGGGCCTCTCCGCCCTGGCCCTCGTCGCGGTCGCGGTCCTCACCCGGACGTCGGCCTTCCCCCGGCAGCCCTGAGGAGAGCCCCCGGCCCGCGCGGGAAGTCGGACCGGCCGACTTCCCGCGCTGCGGCGGTGCGGTACTGCGCTACTGCGGTACTGCGGGCGGTCAGCGGTCGGCGGTGAGCTTGCCGGCCGCGCCCCAGCTCTCCGGCTGGTACTCCTGGATCCACACGAACACGCTCTCGGCGGGGACCTCCAAGGCCTCCACGAAGGCGTCGGTGACCTTCTTGACCAGCTCGCGCTTCTGCTCGACGTTGCGCGGGCCCTGCTGGATGGTGACGATCGGCATCTTCGGCTCCTCGACTCGGTTCCTCTGGTCGTTCCGCCGGTTTTCCGGCTGGGACCAGTCCACTCGATCGGGGCCCTTCGACCCAGACCCGATTCGCTCTCACAGCGATCACGAATCCTGATCGTCGCAGGTCAGGCCGGATGTTTGGCGGCAGGCCTCGACCAGCAGCCGGGGGAGCGGGGCGGAGCGCCGGACGGCGAGCGAGGTCGGCAGGGCCAGCGGGGTGCGGCAGGGGCGGAAGGCGACCCGGCGGGCGTTGATCATGCGGGCGTTCGCGGCGTACACCACCGTCCACATCGGGGTTCCGGTGCCGATCGCGGCCAGGGTGTCCTGCAGGGTGCTGTGCGCCGGGCCGAGGACCGGCCGGAAGCCGGCCTGCCGGCAGGCGTCCGTGACCAGGTCCACCAGGGCGGGGTGGTTGCGGCGCTCGGTCAAGCGCAGCGGGAGGTCCGCGAGCTCCGCGAGATCGACCTCCGGCCGCTCGGCGAGCGGGTGCCGGGCGGGCAGGGCGAGCAACAACTCGTCCTGCCAGATGGGCAGGAAGCGCAACTCCGGGCTGCTCTCGGCGATGGCGCCGCGGACGAAGGCGGCGTCGAGACGGCCGTCCGCGAGCCGGGCCAGCCGCTCCCGCACCGGGGCGGCGTGCAGTTCGACGTGCACGCCGGGGGCCCGGCGCTGGTAGGTGTCGAGGATCAGGTCGAGCCGTTCCCCGAGCCCGGTGATGGTGCCGAGCCGGAGCACGGCGGGGGCGGCCAGATCGGCGGCCAGGGCGCGGGCGGCGTCCTCGGCGGTGAGGACGTTCCTGGCGGCGGGCAGGAAGCGCTCCCCGGCCGGGGTCAGCCGGACGTACCGCGGCGACCGGTCGAACAGCTCGACCTTCAACTCCCGTTCCAGGGACTTGACCTGCTGACTGACGGCGGGCTGGCCGAGCAGCAGCCGCTCGGCCGCCCGGCCGAAGTGCAACTCCTCGGCGACGGCGACGAAGCAGCGCAACTGCCGTAGCTCCATGCGGTCCCCCTGCTCCTGTGCCGATGCCCCATGGTCTCGCAGGCGCGGGGCCCGTCGTCCCAGGGGCCGCTTCCCTTCCGCCCCCCTCCAGCCCCCCTCCCGCCTCCCTGCCGCCTCCCGATTTTCCTCTCGATTCACAAGCCTTGTCCCTCCCTTCCCGTCTTGGCGACGATCGGCTCGCCGGCAGCCGACCGCTGCGCACCTCGACGTGCTGCGACCACTCAGGAAGGACCGACCGGGCATGGTGACCGTTCTCCACAGTGACGACCAACTCCTGCGTGCCGAAGTCGATTTGGCCACGACCGCCGAACGGTCGCCCGCGGCCCCGCTGCCGGGCCTGCCGACCGACCTGCCGTCCGACCTGGTCGACGCGCTCGACGTCCGGCCCGGCGACCGGGTGTTGGAGATCGGCCCCGGCGACCTCACCGCCCTGCTCCGCGACGCCGCCGACCGCGAACCGACCGTCGTCGGGCCGTCCGCGGCCGAAGGTCACACGGCCGGAGCGCCGTACGACCGGATCATCGCCACCTGCGCCGTCCCCCGCCTCCCCCTGGCCTGGCTCGACCAGTGCGCCCCCGGCGGCCTCATCGTCGCCCCGGTCGGCGGCGCCGTCGCCCGGCTGACCAAGCGCCACGACGGCCGGGCCGCCGGCCGCTTCCTCCACCACCAGGCCGCCTTCCCGCCCCTGCACCGGGACCCGGCCCCCGCGCCCGCCGCCCCCGATCCGCAGGCCCGCCGCCGCACCACGGAACTCGACGCCCGCGCCCTGGACCACCCCGGCTTCGCCTTCTGGGCCGGCCTGCGCCTCGCCCCCACGATCACCCGCAGCGGTCACACCCTCCACGACCCCACGAGCGGCTCCACCGCCCGCCCCGACGGCCCCGCCGCCGTCGCCCTCAGCGGCCCGCGCGACGTCTGGTGTCTCGTCGAGGCCGCCCACCGCAACTGGCTCGCCCACAACCGCCCCCGCCCCGAGTGGTTCGCCGTCGAAGCCGGCCCCGAAGCCCAGTACGCCGCCTACACCGCCCCCAACGGCACCACCACCCGCTGGGTCCTCTGAAGACCCGTATGCGCAGGAAGTCGGGCCGGCCGACTTCCTGCGCGGGGAAAACCGGACGACCGGGTGGAGCTTGATCGCCTAGGGTGGGCGCTGTCCCCCGGGCGGCCGTTTACCGCTCGTCGTCGGCGCGACCAACGCGCCCGCAACCCAGGGAGTTGCCGCCATGACGCGCACCCTTGTCGCAGACCTCCACGCACGCGTCGGCGAGACGGTCACCGTCTACGGCTGGGTGGACACGCTCCGGCGGCAGCGTCGCCTCCAGTTCGTGCTGGTCCGGGACCACACCGGGATCGTGCAGGTCACCCACGTGCGCGGTGGAGAGCAGGACCCCATCGAGGCGGCGTTCGAGCGGGTGACGGTCGAGTCGGCCGTGAAGATCACCGGTGAGGTGGTCGCCAGCCCGCAGGTGAAGCTCGGCGGCCTGGAGATCGTCCCGTCCCGGGTCGAGATCGTCTCGCTCGCCGAGCCGAAGCTGCCGATCGACGAGAAGACCGGCATCGACCAGCGCCTGGACTGGCGGTTCCTCGACATCCGGCGCCCCTCCCAGCACCTGGTCTTCGACGTCCAGACGACCGTCGAGCGGGCGATGCGGGAGCTCGCCGCCGAGGAGCGGTTCACCGAGCTGCACACGCCCAAGCTGATGGGCACCGCCTCCGAGTCCGGGGCGGAGGTGTTCGAGGTCGGGTACTTCGGGCGCACCGCCTACCTCGCCCAGTCGCCGCAGTTCTACAAGCAGATGGCCATCGCGGGCGGCATCGACCGGGTCTTCGAGATCGGGCCGGTGTTCCGGGCCGAGCCGTCGTTCACCTCCCGGCACGCCACCGAGTTCACCGGCGTCGACGTCGAGATCGCCTGGATCGACGGCGTCGAGGACGTGATGGCCTTCGAGGAGCGGATGCTGCACCGCGTCCTCACCGCGGTCGCTGAGCAGCACGGGGAGGCGATCGCCGAGCACTTCGGCACCCGGGTCGTGGTCCCGGAACTGCCGTTCCCGCGGATCACCATGGCCGACGCGCTGGCCCGGCTCCGTGCCACCGGCTGGGACCGGGAGGGCGTCAAGGACGACCTGGACCCGGAGGGCGAGCGGACGCTGTGCGCGCTGATCGCCGCGGAGACCGGGCACGAGTTCGTGTTCGTCACCCGTTTCCCGGCCGCCGTGCGGCCGTTCTACCACCTGCGGCCGGAGGACGACCCGACCGTCACCGAGTCCTTCGACCTGCTGTGGAAGGGCGTGGAGATCACCACCGGCGCCCAGCGCGAGCACCGCCACGACCGGCTGGTCGCCCAGGCCCGGGAGAAGGGCATGGACACCGGGCCGCTCTCCGGCTACCTGGACTGCTTCCGCTACGGAACCCCGCCGCACGGCGGCCTCGGGCTCGGGCTCGGCCGGCTGCTGATGCTGGCGCTCGGCCTGCCGTCGATCCGGGAGGCGACGTTCCTGTTCCGGGGGCCGCACCGGCTGGAGCCGTAGGGTCTCGGTCCAGTCCACCGACATGCCCGAAACGTGGGCGTCCGAGAACGGCGGCTACGTCCAGATCAACTGGACCCCGCCCTTCAACGTCGGGGAGACGCAGCACCTGATCAAGCTCGGCCGGATGTGGTCCGCCCCCGGTGACAGCGGGGGCGCGGTCATCTACGGGACCAAGGCCGTCGGCACGCTGGTCTGCGGCAGCCTCACCTCGCCCTTCAGCTACGTCCAGCCGCTCTCCACGGTTGCCCAGGACTTGCACGGCGACATCTCCACGGTCTCCTGGGCCCAGTGGTGATCACTTCGAACCGCGGGTGAGTGACGCGTAGCACCAGCAAGGCGCAGGAAGTCGGCCCGGCCGACTTCCTGCGCCTTCGCATTCCCGGGCAGTGACGCACCTCATACCGGGCGCGGCGCAGGGCGGGCAAGGTCTCCAGGGGGCGCGTTGGGCGTGTTCACGCCCGTGCGCACACCACCGAGCGCCCGTCCAAGGGCTTGTCGCGGCAAAACCGACCGATAAGGTGTTAATCCAACATTCATCCATGCCGCATAGCCTCCGAGGGCTAGCCTCATGCTCAACGTCCCCGTCCGACCAGGAGGCGAAAGCCCCGTGCAAGGCACTGTCACCACACCAGGCGGCTCCACGGTGGCCGGGGGCCAGGGCGAGGCGTTCCTGCTCGTCGTGGACGACGAGCCCAACATCCGCGAACTGCTCGCGGCCTCGCTGCGCTTCTCCGGCTTCCGCGTCGCCTCCGCCGCCAGCGGCACCGAGGCGCTGGAACTGATCGCCGCCGAGCGCCCCGACCTGGTCGTGCTCGACGTGATGCTCCCCGACCTCGACGGCTTCACCGTGGTCGAGAAGCTGCGCGAGCGCACCAACCGCGGCCAGATAGCCGGGCCGGCCCACGGGCACCCCGGCGACCACCTGCCGGTGCTCTTCCTCACCGCCAAGGACGGCGTCGGCGACAAGGTGCAGGGCCTCGCCGCCGGCGCGGACGACTACGTCACCAAGCCGTTCAGCCTGGAAGAGCTCATCGCCCGGATCCGCGCCATCCTGCGCCGGGCCGGCGGCCCCGCCGAGGACGGCCGACTGGTCGTCGCCGACCTCAGCCTGGACCCGATCGCCCACGAGGTCACCCGCGCCGGCACCCCGGTCGCGCTCTCCCCGACCGAGTTCAAGCTGCTGCACTACCTGATGGCCAACGTCGGCCGGGTCGTCTCCAAGGCGCAGATCCTCGATCACGTCTGGGCCTACGACTTCGGCGGCGACCTCTCCATCGTCGAGTCGTACATCTCCTACCTGCGCCGCAAGCTCGACTCCGGCCCCGCGCACGGCCCCAAGCTGATCCACACCGTGCGCGGCATCGGCTACGCGCTGCGCCGCCCCCCGCAGGGCTGACCGGTCCCGCACGTGTTCGCCCGGTTCACCTCACGGCTCTCCCTGCGCGCCCGGCTGCTGGTGCTCGCGCTCGCGCTGGTCACCACCGGACTCGTGGTCAGCGACACCTTCGTGCTCGGCACCGTCCGCGCCCAGCTGGTCGAGCAGCTGGACGAACAGCTCCAGCGGTACGGGCTGCCGCTGTCCCGCAAGCCCCCGGTCCAGGTCGCCCCGCCGAGCGCCGGCAAGCCCGCCGTCAGCACCGGCCGGCGGGTCAGCCTGCCCAGCCAGTACCTGGTGCAGTACCTGTCCGCGGACGGCAAGGTGCAGACCGTCATGCGCCAGCCCGTCTCCGACAGCGACCCGGCCCCCCAGCTGGCCGGCCTCGACCCGACCCGCACCGCCCCCGACGTCCCCTTCGACCTGCCCGACCAGCGCGGCCACCACCGCTGGCGGGTGCTCGTCCTGCCGCTCCAGGCCCCCCGCGGACAGGCCACCGGCCCCAGCGCGTACGCCGCGCCCGCGATCACCCCGGCCTACGTCATGGTCGCCGTGTCCCGCGAGGACATCGACGCCACCCTCGGCAAGCTGAACAACTCCTTCCTCGCCATCGGCGGCGCCGTCCTGGTGCTGAGCGCCGCCCTCGGCTTCTTCGCCGTACGGGCCGGGCTGCGGCCGCTGCGGCGGATCGAGGCGGGCGCCGCCCGGATCGCGGACGGTGAACTCTCCCACCGGATGCCGGAACTCTCCCGGGGCACCGAGGTCGGGCGGCTGTCCATCGCCCTCAACGGGATGCTCACCCAGATCGAGGCGGCCTTCGCGGCCCGCGCCGAGTCCGAGGCCCGGATGCGGCGCTTCGTCGCCGACGCCTCGCACGAACTGCGCACCCCGCTGGCCGGGATCCGCGGCTTCGCCGAGCTGTACCGGATGGGCGCGCTGCCCACCGAGGCGGACGTCAAGCGGACCATGACCCGGATCGAGAGCGAGGCCGACCGGATGGGCGCCCTGGTCGAGGACCTGCTGGTGCTCGCCCGGCTCGACGAGGAACGCCCGCTCGACCTCGCCCCCATGGACCTGCGCACCCTCGCCGCCGACGCCCTGCACGACCTCACCGCGCTCGACCCGAGCCGCCCCGTCGCGCTCACCGGCCCCTCCGGCACGGGCGCGCCCGGCGCGGCGCCCGTCCTCGGCGACGAGGCCCGGCTGCGGCAGGTGGTGACCAACCTGGTCGGCAACGCGGTCAAGCACACCCCGTCCGGCACCCCGGTGCGGATCGGGGTCGGCGCCGGGGCCGACGGCATCTGCCTGCTGGAGGTCGCCGACACCGGCCCGGGCCTCACCGAGGAACAGGCCCAGCAGGTCTTCGACCGCTTCTACCGCGTCGACGCCTCCCGCAGCCGCGACAACGGCGGTGGCGCCGGCCTCGGCCTCGCCATCGCCACCGCCCTCACCCGCGCCCACGGCGGCACCCTCACCCTGCACACCGCACCGGGCGAGGGCGCGACCTTCCGGGTCGAACTGCCCAACCACGGCGAACGAGCCTCCTGAGGGCCGGTGCTCGCAGGTTTTCCGGGGAATTGTCGACTCGTCAATTCTGCTGACCGACCCGGCAATTCCGGGGCTCGCACTTTGCCGGAATCCGGCATGGAGCGTCAAGAATGCGTGTGCCTATGATCGGCAGTGCCCGGCCGTCAAGATCCTTACGAGCCGCGGCTTTTGCATTCTTCGGACCCGAAAGGGGTCATCGTGAAATTCCGCCGTTCGCTGGTCTCGGCCGCCGTCATCGCCGCCGTGATCTCGCCCGCAGCCGTACTCTCCGCGGCACCCGCCTTCGCGGAGTCGGCCCCGACGGCGCAGACCCGCAACGACAGCGGCTCGATCGCCGAACTGGAGCAGGCCGCCGCCGACGCCGTCAAGGCCTACGAAACCGCCAAGGCCCACGCGGCCGAGCTCAACACCGCGTTCAGCCACTACACCGACCCGCAGCCGCTGCGTGCCGCGTTCACCCAGGCCCAGGCCGCCGCCAAGAAGGCCGCCGAGACCAGGGCGGCCCTGGACAAGGCCGCCGGGGAGGCCGCCGAGGCGTACGGCCGGGCCAAGGACGAGGACCTGGAGAAGGCCAGGCAGCAGATGCTCAAGGCGTTCGACGCCGCCAACGCCTCCCACGACGCGGAGACCCAGGCCAAGGCCGCGGTCGAGGCAGCCGAACGCGCCCTGGACGACGCCCGGATCGCCGCGCTCCTCAAGGTCACCCAGGCCCACCAGGCCGCCGACGCCGCGGCCGCCAAGAAGGCCGCCGCGGACAAGGCGCTCGCCGACGCCCGGGCCGAGGCCGCGAAGCCGGTGGAGAAGCCGGTGGAGAAGCCGGCCGAGCAGTCGGTGGAGCAGCCCGCCGCCGTCACCCCGGCCACGGACACCACCAAGGCCACCGGCGCGACCACCGCGACGACTGCCACCACCGCGACGACCGCGGCGAAGAAGTCGACCACCTCGACCACCACGCAGGCCACCACCACGCAGGCCACCACCACGCAGGCCACCGCCGCGGGCTCGGCCACCACCGGCTCGGCCACCGAGCTCGCCGAGACCGGCTCCAACCCGGCCACCCCGTACCTCGCCCTCGGCTCCGGCCTCGCCCTCAGCCTCGGCGCCGCCGCCCTCTACGTCTCCCGCCGCAAGCCGGCCACCCGCTCCACTTCCTGACCCACCCCGGTTCGCGCCCGCTCGGGAGGAGGCCGCGAACCCCCACACCGCACCCGAACCGCAGGGCAGGCACTCCCGGCCGCCCTGCGGTTTCGGCATTTCCGGCCCCGAAACCCCCAGATCGAGTGAACCTACTGCCGATCACCCGGTCGGCCCCTCGGTCGTGTGCGACCGTGCAGCCATTGCTTGTGCGGACTCGCACGGGCTGATCACACTGGACGGGAAGAGGGGTGTCCCCATGAGCGCGGTCGTTGCTGAGGCGGCCTTCGTGAACCTGGACCAGTTGCCATGGCAGGCGTGGAAGTCCATGGATGTGCCCGAGGGCTTCCGCGCGGAGATCATCGAGGGGGCGATCACGTTGTCACCCACCGACGGAGTTCGTCACTTCACTGTCAACAGGCGGCTGGGGCAGGATCTGTACGACTATCTGAAGGGCACTGGCTATGCGCCGGGGCAGGACGGCAATGTCATCGCCGGTCTCAAGGTGCTCATTCCGGATGTCTTCGTGGCGCCGAACGATGTCGATGAGATCGAGCACCCCGAGGGCGTAGGGGTGCCGGCGATCCCCGAGGGCCCCGCCAAGGGCTTCGTGATCGGTCCGGAGATCACCGGGGAGCGTCGTGGCTGACCCCGCCGTGTCGTTCAAACGGGATCTGTCCGAGTGGCGGATCGTCATGGTGGCGTGGCGGTTGTTGGCGCTGCAGGCGGCGGATCCGGTGGTGGGGGCCGGGATGGCGGAGCACTCCACGTACCGGGCGCATCCGTGGCGGAGGGTGGAGCACACGTTGGGGAGCGGGCGGCGGCTGTTCTACCAGGACGCGGAGACGCTGCGGCGGGAGGTCGCGCGGCTGGAGCGGGCGCACAAGCGGATCCGGGGCACGACGCCGGACGGGCGGCCGTACGACGCGCGGGATGCCGGGACCAGGGCGTGGGTGCTGCTGACGCTCTTCGAGTGCGTGGTGGCGATGCGCCGGCTGGGCGGCGACGGCTATGACGCTGTCCAACTGGAGGATGCCTACGCGGAGTTCAAGGAGTCGGTCGCCGCATTCGACCTGCCGGAGGGCGAACTGCCGCCCACCGCCAAGGACTTGCCGGCCTACTTCGCCCGATATGCCCGCGAGCGGCTGGAGTTCACCGAGGCGGCGCGGTACCTGATGGGGGACCTGCTGCGGGAGGCGCCCCGGCCGCGGCGGCTGTGGTTCCTCGGGGACGCCGGGTGGCGGGTGGTGCGGGCCCTCGCGGCCCGGGTGGTCACCGAGCTGACGGTGGCGGACCTGCCGGCGGTGGTGCGGGAGCGGTTCGGGCTGGTCCGGACCCGGCGGGGCGCGCTGCTGTCCTTCCTGCTGCACCGCGGCGCGGGCGCGCTCGTCCGGCTGCTGCCGGACCGGCTGCGCTACCGCTCCCCGGAGGAGCGGCGCCCGACCGGCCGCCACCGTCCGCACCGACGCGACACCCGGGGTTCCCGGCTGGACCGCTTCTTCCGTGAGGTGCTGGACCAGACCGGCGACGGTTTCATCACCGTGCACGACCTGCGGGCGATGGCGCACAACGTGTGCTGGCAGCTGGAACTGGACGAGGCTGCCGAGGCCCGGGTGTACGCCGCCTTCGACGGCTGGTGGGAGCAGCTGCGCACGGTGATGGACGCCAACGGGGACGGGAAGGTCAGCCGGGAGGAATTCGTGGCGGCCACCGTGGCGGGGTGCGACCGGGACGGGGCGTACCTGGAGCAGGGGCTGCTGCCGGCGTTGGGCGCGGTGTTCACCGCGGCCGACGCCGACGGCAGCGGGTTCCTGGAGTTCGACGAGTACCGCACGGTGTTCGGCGGTCCGCGGGTGCACCCGGTCGAGCTCTCGCACGGTTTCCGCCAGTTGGACACCGACGGGGACGGGCGGATCACCCGGGAGGAGTTCCTGTGCGGCTTCACCGAGTTCTTCACCGCCCGCACCGACTCCGCCTCGGGCACCCAGCTCCTCGGCCGCGCGTAGGACGGCCGCGCGTAGCACGGCCGGGCACGGGACGCCCCCGAAGCACCCCCGCCCAGCACGTCCCGCTCGCCGATGCGAGCGGGGCGTCGGTCTGTCAAGCGCCGGTTCGGCCAAGAAGCGCGCCCCGTCCGCCCGGTCGTTCGTTGCCCCGGCCGGGGGGTTCCGCAGACTGTGCGCACCGCACCGCACCGCACCGCACCTGCGCCGCACCCGCACCCCGTGACGCAGCGCTCCGCATCCTGTGACGCACCGCACAGGGCTCTCCATCCCACCCCACCTGCTGTTCCTCCGTAAGGATGGTGGATACTGGCCCTTGTGAACGTGTTCACGTTCACAAGCGGGCAAGCGTGCGCGGCTTGGCGGCGCTCCACGGCTAGAGAAGAAGTTTGTCCGGAAGGTGCCCGTCGTCACACGGGCAGGTTGGGAGAGAGGGCGACGTGGAACTGGCAATCGCTCACGAGACCATCGCGCGATGGCAATTCGGCATCACCACCGTCTATCACTTCCTCTTCGTTCCGCTCACGATCAGCCTGGCCGCCGTCGTGGCCGGCCTGGAGACCGCTTGGGTGCGGACGAACAAGGAGAAGTACTTCCACGCGACGAAGTTCTGGGGAAAGCTCTTCCTCATCAACATCGCGATGGGCGTCGTCACCGGAATCGTCCAGGAATTCCAGTTCGGCATGAACTGGTCCGACTACTCCCGCTTCGTCGGCGACGTCTTCGGCGCGCCGCTCGCGATGGAGGCGCTGATCGCCTTCTTCTTCGAGTCCACCTTCATCGGCCTGTGGATCTTCGGCTGGGACAAGCTGCCGAGGAAGATCCACTGCGCCTGCATCTGGATGGTCGCGCTGGGCACCGTGCTCTCCGCCTACTTCATCCTGGCCGCCAACTCCTGGATGCAGCACCCGGTCGGCTACTCGATCGACCCGGTCACCGGCAAGGCCCAGCTGACCGACATCGCCAAGGTGCTGTTCCAGAACACCACCCTCACCGTCGTCGCCCACACCCTGACCGCCGCCTTCCTCACCGGCGCCGCCTTCATGGTCGGCATCTCCTCCTTCCACCTCTGGAAGGCCAAGCGCAAGCCGGAGGGCGCCGACGCCAAGAAGACCGCCTCGATGCGGACCTCGCTGCGGCTCGGCCTGGTGCTCGCCGTCGTCTTCGGCGCCGGCACCGCGCTCAGCGGCGACGAGCTCGGCAAGGTCATGTTCGAGCAGCAGCCGATGAAGATGGCCGCCGCCGAGGCCCTGTGGGACACCCAGG
This sequence comes from Streptomyces sp. 1114.5, assembly GCF_003635085.1. Lineage (NCBI taxonomy): Bacteria > Bacillati > Actinomycetota > Actinomycetes > Kitasatosporales > Streptomycetaceae > Streptomyces > Streptomyces sp. 1114.5. The sequence continues at coordinate 1,178,055 of NZ_RBXE01000001.1, read as the reverse complement.
CGCCCGCGCCGTTCTCGATCTTCGCGGTCGGCGACGTCAGCAAGGGCCACAACTCGGTCGAGCTGGAGGTCCCCGGGATACTCTCCTTCCTCGCCCACAGCGACTTCAGCTCCTCCGTCCCCGGCATCAACGACACCGCGGCCGCCGAGGCCGCCCAGCACGGCGGCAACCCCAAGGACTACATCCCGAGCATCTTCGTCACCTACTGGGGCTTCCGCCTCATGATCGGCTTCGGGATGACCTCCTTCGTGGCCGGCCTGATCGGGCTCTGGACCACCCGCAGGAAGCTCTTCCTGCGCCCCGAGTTCCGCACCGGCGACACCGAGGTGCCCCGGCTGATGCTCACCCCCAAGCGCGAACTCGGCCCGCTGCTGACCAAGTGGAGCTGGCGGATCGGCATCCTGACCATGGGCTTCCCGCTGATCGCCAACAGCTTCGGCTGGATCTTCACCGAGATGGGCCGCCAGCCCTGGGCCGTCTTCGGCCTGATGACCACGGCCAATGCCGTCTCCCCCAACGTCGGCGTCGGCACCCAGATCGGGGCGCTGGCCACCTTCACCACGCTGTACGCGATCCTCGCGGTCGTCGAGGTCCGACTGCTGGTCAAGTACGCCAAGGCCGGCCCGGTGGTGACCGAGCAGCCGCCCGCCAAGGACCCCTCACTGCGCGGCCCGTCCTCGGACGAGGACGCCGACAAGCCGCTCGCCTTCGCGTACTGACCACCGCCGAACCGGGGATCACTGGGGAACTGAGGATCTGACATGCAACTCCACGACGTCTGGTTCGTGCTGATCGCGGTCCTGTGGATCGGCTACTTCTTCCTGGAGGGCTTCGACTTCGGGATCGGCATCCTGACCAAGCCGCTGGCCCGCGACACCGCCGAGCGGCGGGTGCTGATCAACACCATCGGCCCGGTCTGGGACGGCAACGAGGTCTGGCTGCTGACCGCCGGCGGCGCCACCTTCGCCGCCTTCCCGGACTGGTACGCGACGCTCTTCAGCGGCTTCTACGTCCCGCTGCTGGTGATCCTGGTCTGCCTGATCGTCCGCGGCGTGGCCTTCGAGTACCGGGCCAAGCGCGACGGCGCCCGCTGGCAGCGGAACTGGGAGGAGGCCATCTTCTGGACCTCCCTCCTCCCGGCCTTCCTCTGGGGCGTCGCCTTCGCCAACATCGTGCGCGGCGTGGACATCGACGCGCAGAAGAACTACGTCGGCACCCTCGGGGACCTGCTGAACCCGTACGCGCTGCTCGGCGGCCTGGTCACGCTCGCCCTGTTCACCTTCCACGGCGCGGTGTTCGCCGCGCTCAAGACGGTCGGCGAGATCCGCGAGCGGGCCCGCAGGGCCGCGCTGCGGGCCGGGCTGGCGGCCGCCGTGCTGGCCGCAGCCTTCCTGGTCTGGACCCAGGCCGACAGCGGCAACGGCCGCAGCCTGGCCGCGCTGGTGACCGCCGTCCTGGCCCTGCTCGGCGCCCTGGTCGCCAACCAACGCGGCCGCGAGGGCTGGGCGTTCGTGCTCTCCGGGGCGACCATCGTGGCCGCCGTCGCGATGCTCTTCCTGGCGCTCTTCCCGAATGTCATGCCGTCCACCCTGAACGACGGCTGGAGCCTGACCGTCAGCAACGCGGCCTCCTCGCCGTACACGCTGAAGCTGATGACCATCGTGGCGGCGGTGTTCACTCCGCTGGTGCTGCTCTACCAGGGCTGGACGTACTGGGTGTTCCGCAAGCGGATCGGCGTCCAGCACATCCCGGCGGCCGCCCACGGCTCCGCCGCCACCCCGCTCGACCAGGCCTGACGCCGTGCAGCCCGTCGACCCCCGACTCCTCGGGTACGCCCGCGCCACCAGGGCCTTCCTCGCCGGATCCGTGCTGCTCGGCGCGGCGGGCGCGGCCCTGGTGGTCGCCCAGGCGAGTCTCATCGCCGAGATCGTCGTCCGCGCCTTCCAGCGCGGCGCGACCCTCGGAGAACTGACCACGCCACTGCTGCTGCTCGCCCTGACGGCCGTCGGGCGCGGACTGGTCGGCTGGCTCACCGAACTCACCGCGCACCGCTCCGTCGCCCGGGTGAAGTCCACCCTGCGGCGCCGGCTGCTCGACCACGCCACCGCGCTCGGACCGTCCTACCTGGCGGGCCGGCGCACCGGCGAACTCACCACCCTCGCCACCCGCGGCATCGACGCGCTGGACGACTACTTCGCCCGCTACCTGCCGCAGTTGGCGCTGGCCGTGGTCGTCCCGGTCATCGTGCTGCTGCGGATCGTCGGCGCCGACTTCACCTCGGCCGCGATCATCGCCGGGACGCTGCCGCTGATCCCGCTGTTCATGGTGCTGATCGGGATGGCCACCCAGGCCCGGATGGACCGGCAGTGGGACACCCTGGCCCGGCTCTCGCACCACTTCCTCGACGTGGTCGCCGGGCTCCCCACCCTCAAGGTGTTCAACCGGGCCCGCACCCAGGCCGCCACCATCGCCCGGATCACCGCCGACTACCGCCGGGCCACCCTGCGCACCCTGCGGATCGCCTTCATCTCCTCCTTCACCCTGGAACTGCTCTCCACCCTCTCCGTCGCGCTGGTCGCCGTCACCGTCGGCTTCCGTCTGGTGGACGGAACCCTCGACCTGGAGACCGGGCTGCTGATCCTGGTCCTGGCCCCCGAGGTGTACGTCCCGATCCGCCAGGTCGGCGCGCTCTACCACTCCAGCGTCGAGGGGCTGACCGCCGCCGACGAGCTGTTCCGGGTGCTGGAGACCCCGCTGCCCGCCGCCGGGACGGTGCCCGCCCCGGCCCTGACCGGGGCCGGGATCCGCGCCGAGGGGTTGGTCGTCCGGCACCCGGGGCGGACCGAGCCGGCCCTGGACTGCACCACCGTGGAGGGCACCGCGCCGGACGGCGCCGCGCTGACCCTGAAGCCGGGCTCCACCACGGCCCTCACCGGCCCGAGCGGCGCCGGCAAGTCCACCCTGCTGGCCGTGCTGCTCGGCCTCACCGCCCCCGAGGCCGGCACCGTCCGGATCACCGCCGCCGACGGGCGGACGTACGACCTCGCCGAGCTCGAACCGGAGAGCTGGCGCCGGCAGATCGCCTGGCTGCCGCAGCACCCGCACCTGTTCGCCGGCACCATCGCCGAGAACCTGCGGCTCTACCGGCCCGAGGCCGACGACCGGCAGCTGTGGACGGCGCTGCGGGCCGCGCACGCACTCGACTTCGTCACCGACCTGGCCGCCGAGCTCGGCGAGGACGGCAGCGGGCTCTCCGCCGGGCAGCGCCAGCGCCTCGCCCTCGCCCGGGTGCTGCTCGCCGACGACCGGCCGCTGGTCCTGCTGGACGAGCCCACCGCCAACCTGGACGGCGCCTCCGAGGCGGCCGTCGTGGACGCCGTCCGGGCGCTCGCCGAGGACCCGGCGCGCACCGTCCTGGTCGTGGCGCACCGGCCCGCACTGCTGGCCGTCGCGGACGAGCGGGTACGGCTGGCGGGGCCCGTCGTCACGGAACCCGCACCGGCTGTCGCTCCGCTCGCCCACACGGGACGGCCGACGTCCGCGCCCGTGGTGCCCGAGGAGCCCGAGGCCGAGACCGGCGCCGCGCCCCGGCTGGCGCTGTCCGTCCTGCTCGGCGCCCTCGCCCTGGGCTGCGCCGTCGCGCTGATGGCCACCTCCGGCTACCTCATCTCCCGGGCCTCCGAGATGCCGCCGGTGCTCTACCTGATGATGGCCGTCACCTCGGTGCGGGCCTTCGGGATCGGCCGCAGCGTCTTCCGCTACGCCGAGCGGCTGGTCTCGCACGACGCGGTGCTGCGCGCCCTCGGCCCCCTGCGGGCCGCCGTCTACCGGCGGCTGAGCGCGCTCGCCCCCGCCGGACTGCCCGCCTTCCGGCGCGGCGACCTGCTCTCCCGGCTGGTCGCCGACGTGGACGCGGTCCAGGACCACTACCTGCGCTGGCGGCTGCCCGCCGCCGTGGCGGGCGTGGTCGCGCTGGCCTCCACGGCGGTGCTGGCCGCCTTCCTGCCCGCCGCCGGGGCGGTGCTCGGCCTCGGGCTGCTGCTCGCCGGCGTGCTGGTGCCCGCCCTGGCCGCCCGCTGGTCGGCCGGCGCCGAGCGGCGCCAGGCCCCGGCGCGCGGGCGGCTGGCCACCGCCGTGGTGGACAGCCTCACCGGCACCGCCGAACTCACCGTGGCCGGCGCGTTGCCCGGCCGGCTGGCCGCCGTCCGCGCCGCCGACACCGCGCTGACCCGGCTGGCCGCCCGCTCGGCCGCCACCACGGCGCTCGGAACCGGGCTGATCGCGCTGCTCACCGGGCTGACCGTGACCGCCGCGGCGGCCGTCGGCGTCCAGGGCGTGCGGGACGGCGCGCTGGCGCCGGTCTGCCTGGCCCTGGTGGTGCTGACCCCGCTGGCCGCGTTCGAGGCGGTCACCGGGATGCCGCTCGCCGTCCAGGCCCGCCAGCGCAGCCGCGCCGCCCGGGCCCGGCTGGACGAGGTCCTTGACGCACCTTCGCCGGTGACCGAACCGTCGGAGCCGGCGGCCCTCCCCGAGCAGCCGCTGCCGGTCGCGGTGCGCGGGCTGACCGTACGCCACCCCGGGCAGGCGGTGGACGCGCTCGCCGGGGTCGACCTCGACCTCGCCGCCGGGCGTCGGATCGCCGTGGTCGGCCCGTCCGGCTCCGGCAAGACCAGCCTCGCCCAGGCGCTGCTGCGCTTCGTGGAGCCCACCTCCGGCGCCGTCACCTTCGCCGCCGGTCGTCCACAGGCTGTGGACAGCCGCACGCTCGACGGCGAGTCCGTCCGCCGGGTGATCGGGCTCTGTGCGCAGGACGCGCACGTCTTCGACAGCTCGCTGCGGGAGAACCTGCGGCTGGCCCGGCCGGGCGCGACGGAGGAGGAGCTGCGTGCCGCGCTCGCCGCCGCCCGGCTCCTCGACTGGACCGAGGGCCTGCCGGACGGCCTGGACACCATGGTCGGCGAGCACGGCGCCCGGCTCTCCGGCGGCCAGCGGCAGCGCCTCGCGCTCGCCCGGGCGCTGCTCGCGGACTTCCCGGTGCTCGTCCTGGACGAGCCCGCCGAACACCTCGACCTGCCCACCGCCGACGCGCTCACCGCCGACCTGCTGGCCGCCACCGAGGGCCGCACCACCGTGCTGATCACCCACCGGCTGGCCGGGCTGGACGACGCGACCGTGGACGAGGTGCTGGTGCTGGACGACGGCCGGGTGGCCGAGCGGGGCCGCTGGTCGGAGCTGGTCGCCGACCCGGACGGGCGGCTGCACGCGATGTGGCGGCGGGAGCGGGAGGCGGACGGGCTGCTGGGGGCCGTACCGGCATAGCCGCCGTCATGCGGCCGCCGCCGGTCGCGCCCTCCGAGCCGGTCGCGCCGCTCTTCGGCTGAAAAGCGTACAAACTAGGCTTTCTCCATGGACCCCACGCCGGACCTCCCCGAGACCACCCCCGAGCCGACGCCCCACCGGGTGCCCGAGATCGCCTCGCTCGGGCTGGACACCCTGGTCACCGAGGTCGCCGAGCGCCTGCAGTCCGCCGCCGCCGTCACCGACCGGATGCAGCGGCTGCTGGAGGCGGTGGTCTCCATCGGCGCCGGGCTGGACCTGCACGCCACCCTCCACCGGATCGCCACCGGCGCCGCCGAACTGGTCGACGCCCGGTACGCGGCGCTCGGCGTGATCGCCCCCGGCGGCACCGGCCTGGCCGACTTCATCCACGTCGGCGTGGACGACGAGACCGCCGCCGCGATCGGCGAACTCCCCGCCGGCCGCGGCATCCTCGGCGCGCTCATCGACCGCCCTGAGCCGCTGCGGCTGACCAACCTGGGCGCCGACCCGCGTTCCTCCGGGTTCCCGCCGCACCACCCGCAGATGAGGACCTTCCTGGGCGTGCCGATCCGGGTTCGCGAGGAGGTGTTCGGCAACCTCTACCTCACCGAGAAGAAGGGCGGCGGCGCCTTCACCCCCGAGGACGAGCAGGTGGTGCACGCCCTCGCCGCCGCGGCCGGCGTGGCGATCGAGAACTCCCGGCTGTACGAGGAGGGCCGCCGCCGCGAGCGCTGGATCGCCGGCGCCGCCGCCGTCACCACCGCGCTGCTCTCCGCCGAGCAGGCCGAGGCGGCCCTGACCGTCGCGGCCGAGCAGGTACGGGAGTTGGCGGACGCCGCGCTCGGCATGATCCTGCTGCCGACCGGCCCGGAGGGGGAGGGCGACGGCCAGATGCGGGTCGCCCACGCCTCCGGTGAGGTGGCCGAGTTCGTCCGCGGCGAACTGCTGCCCAAGGACAGCTTCGCGTCCCGGCTGCTGGCGGGGGAGAGCGTCTACCTGGACGACATGTCCAGCGACCCGACCGTGGTGATGCGCCTGGCCCGCCGCTTCGGCCCGTCCATGGCCGTGCCGATGGTCGCCGCCGGGCGGGTGCTCGGCGGGCTCTGCGTCTGGCGCCCGTGCGGGGCACTGCCGTTCACCGACAGCGAGAAGCAGCTCGCCGAGACCTTCGCCTCGCAGGCCGCGCTCGCCCTGCGGCTGGCCGAGGGCCAGCGCGACCAGCAGCGCCTGGCCGTCTTCCAGGACCGCGACCGGATCGCCCGCGACCTCCACGACCTGGTGATCCAGCGGCTGTTCGCCACCGGGATGATGCTGGAGAGCGCGGCCCGGCGGGCGGTCGTCCCCGAGGTCAGGTCCGGCATCGGCAAGGCGGTGGACGAGCTGGACGCCACCATCCAGGAGGTCCGCACCACCATCTACGCCCTGCAGCACGACAACCACGGCGACGCGCCGGACACCCTGCGCACCCGGGTGCTGCGGGAGGCCAGCCAGGCCGCGGCCGCACTCGGCTTCAAGCCCTCGGTGAGCTTCGTCGGGCCGGTGGAGAGCCTGGTCGGCGACCAGACCGGACGCCAACTGCTCGCCGCACTGCGGGAGATGCTCTCCAACACGGCGCGGCACGCGCGGGCCTCCCGGGTCGGCGTGGAGATCGACGCGACCGTCCACCTGGACGACGACGGCCGGCCGATGGGCGGCGACCCGGAGTCGCTGGACCGCGACGGCCGGCCGGGCGTGCTGCTGACCGTGACCGACGACGGGGTGGGCATCCCGGAGGGCGGGCGGCGCAGCGGACTGCTCAACCTGACCCGGCGCGCCGAGGTGCTCGGTGGGGACGCCTGGCACGAGCGGGGGCCGTACCGGAAGGGCGCGCTGGTGCGCTGGACGGCCCGGCTCTGAGTCCGGCTCTGAGCCCGTCTCTGAGCCCGGTTCCGGGCTCGGTTCCGGGCTCGGTTCCGGGCTCGTCGGAGGGGCCTTCGGAGGGGCCTTCGGCAAAGACATGTGAAAGTTAAACGAGAGAGAACTTCCCGACCAACAGCGCAAGTTGTGAACGTTCTGGGCTTTCGTCGGCTCTGTGTGCACACATAGCTTTGCTCCGCTCGGAGGGGAAACCGCAAGGTAACCGGACGGAGGGGCTGTGGACGCTTCCGGCCGCGGTCACACCGCAGCAGGGGCACGTCGAGGGGGGTTCCGCGCCGAACGGGCCGCGGACGGGCGCTACCGCTGGCAGCTCAAGGCGCCCAACGGCCGGGTGGTCGCGATCACCCCGGCCGCGTTCGAGTCGGCCGGCGAGGCCGAGCGCGGCTTCGACGGGCTGCGCGCCGGAGCGGACGAGCTGACCGCGCGCATCACCCACGTCCGGGACGGCATCGGCTGGGTGTGGGTCATCCCCGGCTCGCGCAACCTCCCCGAGGTGCGCTCCAGCCGGGCGTACGAGCGCTACGCGACCTGCCAGAACGCCTTCCGGCGTTTCGTGGTGCTGCTGTCCAAGCAGCCGCCGCGCGAACTGCACGAACCCGCGGGGCCGTTGAGACGCACCGATGGCCGCTGAGCGGCGCGGTCCGCGGCTGCTGATCGTGCCGGCGGGCGACCGCTGCGTCGGCTGGGCGCTGCGCGCCGCCAACGGCCGACCGCTCGGCGTCGGCGTACGGACGTACCGCAGCGAGGAAGAACTCGCCGAGGCCGTACGTGAGTTGCTGATCGAGCGGGCCGCGCTGCGGTGCTCGGTCGGGCAGTCCGAGGGGCGCCAGTGGGTCTGGGCCGCCCACCTGCCGGTGCGCAGCACCCGGCCGGGGGCGACCGCCGCCGTTCCGGTCGCCCGCAGCGCGCGCGGGTACCTGCGGCGGGACCAGTGCCAGGCCGGGATCGAGGGCTTCCTGGCCGGACTGCAGTGGGTGGGGCAGGAGTTGCGCCGGTCCGGGCGCGACGGTCACCGGCCGCTGTAGCCGTTTCCCGAGAGCCGTGCCGGGCCCTCCGTTCGTGCGTTTCCGGTGAAGCGCAGGTTTCCGGCAACACCCCGAGCAGCCTCCTGGAGAAGAACGTCGACGCCGCTCGGACACCCGCTCCCGCCCCTGCCGCGTCCACGCTGACCAGTGCCTAAACCTCGCTGAACCGATGAGTCGACATTCCGCTGCCCGGCTCGACCGCCCTTCCGGCGGAACCGGCCCGCCGGACAGGATCGGCACTGCCGGACGGGCCGCAGCGGACGCGGCCACCGGCCCCGAACTCCCGACCGGAGTACGGGTTTCACGCGATGGACGTCTCTCCCACCGGAGGAAGAGAAACATGCGTAGGACCGCTGCCAACCTGATTGCCGCCGCCGCGCTGGCGACCTCGGTCGCCACCGTCTTCGCCGGCACCGCCGTCGCCGACCCGGCGAGCCTGCCGAACGCCCAGGACATCGTGGGCGTGGGCTCCGACACCACCCAGGCCGTGCTGAACAAGCTCGCCGCCGACTACAACGCGACCGTGACCAACCCGAGCGCCCCGCACCTGTACAGCTGGGACGCCATCCCCGCCGGCACCATCACCACCAAGTCGGGCGCCACCCCGATCACCCGCCCGAACGGCTCCGGCGCCGGCATCACCGCGCTGAACGCCAACACCAGCGCCACCGTGGACTTCGCCCGCTCCTCGCGCGCCCCGCAGCCGACCGACCCGACCACCGACGACTTCGTCGCGCTGGCCAAGGACGCCGTCGCCTGGGCCGCCCCGTCCACCGGCAACGCCCCGGCGAACCTGACCACGCAGAACCTGAAGGACATCTACACCTGCACGGTCACCAACTGGAACCAGATCAACGCGTCGCTCCCCAACGCCACGATCAAGCCCTTCCTGCCGCAGACCGGCTCCGGCACCCGCTCGTTCTTCCTGACCACCATCGGTGGCGGCACCGCCGTCAACCCGGGCGCCTGCGTGAACAGCACCGTCCAGGAGAACGAGGGCAGCGACACCCAGCTCTCCGACGTCAACGCGCTGGTCCCCTACTCCGTGGCCCACTACATCGGCCAGGTCTACTTCGGCAAGGGCAGCGGCGCCGACGTCCAGGGCCCGCTGACCATCCGCTCCGTCGACGGCGTCGCGCCGGTCGACACCGTGAACAAGACCATCAGCTCCGCCTTCGCCGCCACCCCGTACTCCCGTGTGGTCTACAACGTCTTCCGGGACGCCGAGTGGACCGCCACCGACACCCACGGCACCACCCTGCGCGCCATCTTCGGCCGCGGCGGCTGGATCTGCACCAACGGTGCCGCCGACCTGAAGAGCTTCGGCTTCCTGCCGCTGTCCTCCTTCGCCTGCGGCAGCGTCACCCACTCCTGAGCCCCACTCCTGAGCCCCACCTGCACCACACCGGCGGCCGCGGGGCCTCACCCCGCGGCCGCCGGGCCGGCTCCGGCGCCCGACCGGCGAACCCCCGTCCCTCTACCAACCCTCCACCTCTCCCAAGGAGTTCGGCATGTCCAGAATGCGCGCCCGGCTGGCCTCGTCCGGTGCCGCCGTCGTCCTCGCCGTGACCGCCGCGGGCGGTGCGGCCGCCGCCGACACCACCCCCGTCACGCCGGCGGCCGGCCAGGCCGTGATCACCACCGACGTGAACTTCCTGTCGAACGCCGCGCTCAACGGCATCGTGGTCATTCCGCTCCAGCCCGCCAGCCCGTCGTACGACCAGACCGCCGGGCTCACCGTGACCTTCCCGGTGAGCGGTGGCGCCGCGAACATCCCGGCCTTCTACGGCGACGTGCAGTTCGGCGGCGGCCTGCTCTTCCTGAACCTCACCACCGGCAGGAGCGTGACCTTCAAGCAGCTCGACTTCTCCGTCGCCGACGGCTGGTTCACCGCCGTGCCGAACGGCTCCGGCACGCCCGTGCCGCTGCTGGACCCGGCCGGCGACAACGTGGTCAACCGCAACGGCCTGACCCAGAACCTGACCTCCTCCAGCTTCCAGCTGGACGCGGAGGGCGCGAAGTACCTCGACGCCAAGCTCGGCACCGGCTACTTCACCACCGGCCAGCAGATCGGCTCGCTCGCGCTGTCCTACACCCCGGCGCACTGAGCCCGGGCGTGCTCACCGCAGGCGGCGGGTCCGCCCCGCCGCCTGCGGAGTTCCCAACTCCGCTACGGAGTCGCCGCGTTGTGGTCTCGTACACCTGGCCGACCGGATCCCGCCATGTCCGGCTGGCCGAATGGTACGCACGGAATCGTCCGTCCCCCGCGCGCCCGACGCCCTCGCGCCGCCTCCCTCGGCGGCCCGCACCTCCCGGAGGCCAGGCCATGAGAAACCGCGTACCCGACCCGAGAGAGCGAGGGCGGTGGCGCCGTCGACTACCGGCCCTGGCACTCGTCAAGGCCGTGGTGGCGGCGCTCGCCGTGGTTCCGATCGGGCTGGGTGCGGCGCCCCAGGCGCAGGCCGACTCGGCCGTGACGGTGCCGGGCCCGAAGGTCTGGATTCCGGCCACCAAGTCGTACGGCCCGGCGGGCAGCGTGACCGTCTCCCAGACGGCCGACCTCACCAACCAGGTCCTGCAGGTCTCCTGGAGCGGCTTCACCCCGACCGTCGCGCTGGGCTCCAAGGCCCCGGTCGCGGTGGCGGTCAAGGAGTCGAACTTCATCCTCTACGCGGTGCGGGTCTACCAGTGCCGAGGCACCGACCCCGCGGTCACGGACTGCTACGGCAGCACGCTCTACGGCGGCGAGCGGTCGAAGGGCTTCGAGCAGCCGCCCCGCCCCACGCACCTGGAGACGCCCGAGTGGCCCACCAACCAGGTGATCGCCGCGACCGGGCCGGACGGCTCCGGCAGCGCCTCGATCGAGGTGTGGAGCGCCAAGGAGAGCGCCACGCTCGGCTGCGATGCGACCCACCCCTGTTCCCTGGTGGTCGAGCCGAACTACGGCGGTGACCCGCTGGACCTCTTCCAGGCCCACGACGGCGGGGCCGACTGCGAGTTCCACGACCTGGACGACGACCCGGACGGCTACACCGCCGCCGACGGCATCATGAAGCCCGGCACCGCCTTCCAGAACTGGAAGACCGGCAACCGCACCAGCGAACAGTGCGCCTGGCAGCACCGGACCGTGGTGCCGCTCAGCTTCGCCCCCACGGCGGACGCCTGTGCGGCGGCCGACCAGGCCTTCGGCGCGGCCGGGCTGGAGATGGCCAACCGGGCCGTGCAGCAATGGCGGGCCGGACTCTGCCTGGGCAGCTCGCCGATGACCGTCGGCTACGTCCCGGCCGGCGGCGAGCCGCAGGCCCGGGCGGCGTTCCTCGGCGGCAGCAGCACCACCGAGGTCGCGCTGACGGCGCTCCCGGACCGCTCACCGCCGCCACGCCCGTACGTCTACGCCCCCTTCGCCACCACCGGCATCTCGGTCACCTACCTGGTCGACGACCCGAAGACCGGCCGGCAGATCCGCGACATGAAGCTGAACGCCCGGCTGGTGGCGAAACTGCTGACCCAGTCCTACGCGTCGCCGGGCGCGGCGATCCCCTCCGTGGCCGGCAACCCGGTCTGCCTCTTCACCGACCCGGAGTTCAGGCAGCTCAACCCGGAGACCGACGCCAACGGCATCCACTGGCCGACGAGTTGCGGCGGGATCCTGACCGTCTACCCCGGCGTTCCCGGCGGCACCACCGACCTCACCTACCTGCTGACCTCGTGGGTGGCCGCGGACCCGGACGCGTACCGCTTCCTCGACGGCGAGCCGGACCCGTGGGGCATGCACATCGACAGCCTCTACCTGAAGCCGAAGTTCGCCGGCTACCCGACGGACGCCTTCCAGACCCAGGACTTCACCGGCATCGACCAGGACAGCACCACCGTCGACCTGCGGCACTGGAAGCAGTACGAGTGGAACCCGTCCCTCGACGGCATCGGCCGGGTGCTGCGCAACATGATGCAGAGCCAGCCCAACTGCCAGGACCCGAACATCGACCCGGTCAGCAACGGCCACAAGCCCTGCGCCGTGCAGGCCGTCGGCCAGCGCGCGATGCTCGCCGTCATGGACACCGCCCAGGCGAAGGCGTTCTCGCTGCCCGAGGCGGCACTGCTCAACCCGGCCGGCTCCTACGTGTCGCCCTCCACGGCCGGCTTCCAGGCCGCCGTCGCCGACATGCCCACCGACCCGGCCACCGGCGTCCAGCAACTGCCGTACGGCACACCCGACACCGCGTTCTCGCGCGACCCGCGCGCCTACCCGCTGAGCGTCGTCCAGTACGCGATGGTCCCCACCGGCGGGCTGCCCGCCGCCAAGGCGGCCGCGATCGCGCAGTTCCTCAAGACGGTGACCACCGACGGCCAGACCTACGGCATCGCGCCCGGCCGGCTCGCCCAGGGCTATCTCGCCCTCACCGGCGCCCAGCGGCAGCAGGCCCAGGAGGCCGTGCAGCACGTCGCCGCGCAGGACGGCAAGCTGCCCGGCAACCAGACCGCGCCGACGAACCCGGGCACCGACCCGGGCAGCACGGCGGGCGGGACGGACGGCGGTGCCTCGGGCTCGGGCGGTACGGGCGGCAGTGTCGGCGGTAGCGGCGTGGACGGCAACGCCGCCGGCAGCGGCCTCGGTTCGGCCGACGGGCTGTCCGGCGGCGGGCTCTCCGGGAGCGGGCTCTCCGGCGCCGGTTCCACCGGTTCCACCGGAACGGGTACGGCCGGCGGTGCGGCCTCCGGCGGTCCGGCGACGGCCGGGGGCGCCAAGCCCGGCGCGACCGCCGTCCCCTCCGGCGCCCCGCTCGCCGCGGCCCCCGTCGGCACCCCGGTGCCCGACCGGCCCGGCACCGCCCGGCTGCTGCTGCCCGTCGCGCTGATCGCCGGCCTGGTGCTGCTGGTCGGCGGCCCGGCCGCGCTGTTCCTCGGCGGCACCCCGGCCGGGGCGAAGGTGCTGGCCGGTGCCCGCACCCGTTGGTCGCGGCTGCGCCGCAGGTAGCAGGCCGTGCTCGGTGGGGCCGTTCCCTCCCGGCCCCGCCGAGCACGGCCCGGCCGCGCCCGCTCCTTCCCGAGGCCCCGCTCCTTCCCGAGGACCCGTTCCTTCCCGAGGACCCGTTCCCGAACACGCCCGTTCCGAGCACGGAGAGCACACCATGACATCCGCCGCCCAGCCCGCGGCACCGTACGCGGGGGCGCCACGCCCACCCGACCACGGGCCCGACCAGGACGTCCCGCGCACCATCACCGCCCCCGCGACCCCCGGCGACCGGGTCTTCCGCGGCGTGCTCAGGATGGCCGGCCTCTCGGTCCTCGCGATCATGGGACTGATCGCCTTCTTCCTGATCCTGCGCGGCACCGACGCGCTGCGCGCCGTCGGCTGGTCCTTCCTGACCGAGCAGAAGTGGCAGACCGCCGCGCACAACTTCGGCATCGCCGCCGTCCTGCCCAACGGCCTGCTGATCGCCGTGATCGCGCTGGTCATCGCCGTTCCGGTGGCGCTCGGCACCGCGATCTTCATCTCCGAGTACGCGCCGGTGCGGCTGCGCGCCGCGCTGATCTCGCTCGTCGACCTGATGGCGGCGATCCCCAGCATCGTGTACGGCCTCTGGGGCCTGTTCTTCCTCCAGCCACGGATCATCGGCTTCGTCCGCTGGCTGGCCAACCACCTGGGCGACACCGTCCCCTTCCTCAAGGTGCGGATCGGCGACATCGGCACCTCGTACACCTCGTCGACCTTCATCGCGGGCGTGGTGGTCTCCCTGATGATCATCCCGATCATCACCTCGCTCAGTCGGGAGGTCTTCTCCCAGGCCCCGCAGGGCGAGCGGGAGGGTGCGTACGCGCTGGGCTCGACCCGCTGGGGGATGGTCCGCACGGTGGTGCTGCCGTTCGGCAAGGGCGGGGTGATCGGCGCGGTGATGCTGGGCTTCGGCCGGGCGATGGGCGAGACCATCGCGGTCGCGCTGATCATCTCGCCGAACTTCAAGGCCATCACGCACATCCTGGAGAACGGCGCCAACTCGATCTCCGCGCTGATCGCGCTGCGCTTCGGCGAGTCCGACGCGCTGTCGCTCTCCGCGCTGATGGCCGCCGGCCTGGTGCTGTTCGCGCTCACCCTGCTGGTCAACGTGCTGGCCGGGATCGTCATCAGCCGCTCGCGCTCCGGCGCCGCCACGGCGGACTGAACCATGACCATCCGTCAATCGCCGCGTCAGGCGGTCCGATTCACGAATCGCGAAAGGGTCGCCCGATGACCACGCTCGACCTGCCGCCGGTCGCGGAGTCCGGGGCCGCCGACCAGCCCGCATCCGGCGCCACTGCCGCGTCCGTTGCTGCCGCCGCCGGTGCCCCGCGCCCCGAGCAGAAGCTCCGGATCGGCGGCATCACCCGCGACGACGTCCTCACCGTGGCGGGCTCCCTGGCCGGCTCGCTCGCACTGGACTGGGTGCTGTACGAGCGGGTGCTCCCGTTCAGCGGCGCCCTCGGCTTCCTGCTCTGCTGGTACCCGCTCTTCCTGGGCGGCTACTACGCGCTCGGCCGGCTCCAGTGGACCCCGATGATGGTGCGGGACCGGCTGATCGCCGTGGTCGCCTGGAGCGCCGGGCTGCTGGTGGTCGCACTGACCGTCGACCAGATCGGCTACGTCGCCGGTCGGGGCTGGGAAGCGGCCCAGCACCTCAATTTCTTCACCGAGGCGATGGAGCACACCGGCCCGCTCGACCCGCTCACCTCCGGCGGCGCGCTCAACGCCGCCGTCGGCTCGCTCGAACAGCTGGGCCTGGCCACGCTGTTCGCCGTCCCGCTGGGCATCGCGGCGGCCGTCTTCATGTCCGAGGTCGGCGGCCGGATGGCCCGCCCGGTGCGCACCCTGGTCGAGGCGATGACGGCGCTGCCGTCCATCGTGGCCGGCCTGTTCGTCTTCGGCATCGTGATCATCACCTTCGGCTTCGAGAAGAGCGGCTTCGCGGCCTCGCTCGCGCTCACCGTGATGATGATGCCGATCGTCACCCGGGCCGCCGAGGTGGTCATCCGGCTGGTGCCCGGCACCCTGCGGGAGGCCTCGTACGCCCTGGGCGGCAGCCAGTGGCGCACGGTGTGGAACGTGGTGCTGCCGACCGCCCGGCCCGGCCTGATGACCGCGGTGGTGCTCGGCATGGCGCGCGGCGTCGGCGAGACCTCGCCGGTGCTGCTCACCGCCGGCTTCACCCCGCAGTTCAACGGCAACCCCTTCGACGGGCACCAGGTGTCGCTGCCGCTGTACATCTGGAACTACGTCAAGCAGCCGTACGAGGGCATGATCGCGCGCGGCTTCGCGGCCGGCCTGACCCTGATGGGCGTCGTGCTGGTCCTCTTCGTCACCGCCCGGCTGCTCGGCGGCCGCCGGCCCGGGCAGCTGACCCGGGCGCAGAAGCGCCGGATCGACCGGGACGCCCGCCGCCTGGAGGCGGCCGCCGTCGACGCGGCCACCCGCCCGTACGTCCTCCGACCGCGGGCCCAGCACTGATGTCCCGCTCAACCACCCTCCGTACCAGAGGAGTTCCCATGTTCCGGGAGGCCGCAAGGCGCTCCATGGCCCGGCTGCTGGCAGGGGCGCTGTCCCTCTCGCTCGCCACGGCCTCCCTGCTGCTCGGGCAGGCCCCGGCCCAGGCGGCCTCCGTGTCGCTGAGCGCGGACGGCTCCAGCTGGGCCGGCCCGGCCATCGACCAGTGGCGGCAGGACGTGTCCCCGCAGGGCATCCAGATCAGCTTCAACCCGGTCGGCTCGGCGGCCGGCCGCACCCAGTGGTCCAACGGGCAGGACGACTTCACCGCCTCCGACGTGCCGTTCCGGTCCACGCCGGACACCGGCCTCGGCCAGAACGGCCACGCGAGCGGCGGTGGCGACCGGGAGAACCCGGTCTACGGCTTCTCCTACGTCCCGATCACCGCGGGCGGCACCACCTTCATGTACAACCTGGTCGTCGGCGGCAAGCAGGTCCGCGACCTGCGGCTCTCCCCGCAGACCATCGTGGACATCTTCACCGGCAAGATCACCAACTGGAACGACCCGAAGGTCACCGCCGACTACGGCAGGGCCCTGCCCAATCTGCAGATCACCCCGGTCGTCCGCTCCGACGGCTCCGGCGCCACCGCGCAGTTCACCCGCTGGATGGAGCACACCCACAAGGACCAGTGGGACGCCTACTGCACCTCGGTCAACGGCGTGAGCTGCGGCGACTACACCGAGTTCTTCCCGCCGTCCGGCCGGATGGTCGCCCAGAACGGCTCCGACGTCGTCGCCGGGTACATCAAGTCCCCGGGCAACCTGGGCACCATCGGCTACGACGAGTACGCCTTCGCCAAGCGCAGCAACTGGCCGGTCGTGAAGGTGCTCAACCAGGCCGGCTACTACGCGCTGCCGACCGCCTCCAACGTCGCCGTCGCGCTCACCGCCGCCCGGATCCGCGGCGTGGACGACAGCACCCCGCCCGACGACCCCAACTACCTGCAGCAGAACCTCGACGGCGTCTACACCATGAACGACCCGCGCGCCTACCCGATCTCCAGCTACAGCTACCTGATCGTGCCGCGCGCCGGCGCCGCCCAGCCCCCGCCGCCGCGCTTCAACAACGACAAGGGCTCCGCACTCAGCCGCTTCCTCTCCTACGTGCTGTGCGAGGGCCAGGGCAAGGCCGACGACCTCGGGTACTCGCCGATCCCGCGCGGCCTGGTCAAGGGCGGCCTGCTGCAGACCAGGAACATCCCCGGCAACGCCAGCCCGGTCAACCCGGACACCCTCTCCAACTGCGCCAACCCGACCTTCAACCCGGCCGGCGAACTGACCGTCCTCAAGAACGCCCCGATGCCCAGCGAGTGCGACAAGCAGGGCGCGCCGCTCAACTGCGTCGTCCAGGGCGGCAAGGCCACCCAGGCCGGTTCGGGCGGCTCCGGCACCGGCAATGGCGCCGGCTCCGGCGGCGCGGGCGGTGGCGGAGGTACGGCGGGCAGCAGCGGCAGCGCCGGGGGCAGTGGCTCCGGCGGCAACGGATCCTCGACCGGCGGCGCCGGTACGGGCGGCGCCGCGGGCGCAGCGGGCGGCGACCCGAACGCCACCGGCGGTGCGGCCGCCGGCGACCCGAACGCGCCCGGCGGCGCCGGGGACGGCACCGAGGAGGTCATCGACCCGCAGACCGGCCAGGTCGTCGCCCGCGGCCGCGGCGGCGCCACCGAGGTCGCGGCCACCGTGGTCGAGGTCAGCGGCAAACCCGAGGACTGGACGCTGGCCACCCTCACCGCGGTGGAACTGCTCGCCGTGGTGCTCGTCCCCCCGCTGCTCGGCCGGCGCCTGCTGCGCCGCCGCAACGGCTCGGGCGGCGCCTCGTGAGCGCCCCGGTGCTGGCGAAGCCGACGCCACAGTCGGCCGTGCAGCTTCCGCAGGCCGCTGCACAGCAGGTCGCTGCCGTCGAGGGCGCTGCCGAGGCCCCGGCCCGTGCCGCCGTTCCGGCCGGGCGGCGGCGGTTCCTCCAGGGCGCCTGGGCGGCCAGCCTGGCCGCCGCCCTCGTCCTGGGCTTCGTCGGCTACCTGTTCACGCTCTCGCACGTCCAGCAGCGGCACTACCAGTCGGCCGCGTACAAGACCTTCCGCGACCAGCTGGCCCGGGCCGTCGCCCCGACCGGCGCGGCCGCCGACGGCGACCCGGTCGCCCTGCTGGACATCCCGGCCATCGGCCTGCACCAGGCCGTGGTCGTCGAGGGCACCACCGGCCGGGACCTGATGCGCGGCCCCGGCCACCGCCGGGACACCGCGCTGCCCGGCCAGGGCGGCGTCGCCGTGGTCTTCGGCCGCGGCGCCACCTTCGGCGCCCCGTTCGCCGAGCTCTCCCGGCTGCGGGTCGGCGACCGGATCGAAGCCACCACCGGGCAGGGCAGGTTCACCTACACCGTCAACGCGTACGGCGACGGCGACCACCCGATCAGCGACCCGGCCCGCAACCGGCTGGTCCTGGTCACCGGCGACTCCGACTGGATCCCCGGCAGCACCGTGCTGATCGGCGCCCGGCTGGAGGGCGACCCCCAGCAGAACCCCGGCGGCCGGCCCGCGACCGTCCCGTACGACAAGGCGCTGGCCGCCGACAAGGGCGCGCTGGCCACGCTGCAGCTGTGGTCGCTCGCCCTGCTCGGCGCGGTGCTCGGCGCGCTGCTGCTGTCCCGCCACTGGCGGCGCTCGGCCGCGTACCTGAGCCTCGCGCCGGTGGTCGGCGCGCTGCTCTGGGCGGTCTACGAGAACGCCGCCGCCCTGCTGCCCAACCTCTACTGACGCGCGCCCGGAGGACCGTACCGATGACCGACGCACCACAGACCGACCTGGCCGACCCGGCCGCCGACACCCTCACCCTGCCCCCGGTCGCCCCGACCGCCTCCGAGCCCGGTGGACCCCAGCCGGGTGGGCCGCAGCCCGACGCGCACCCCGACGGCGGGCCGCTGGCCGGGCTGGAGACCCGCGACGTCTCCGCCTGGTTCGGCAGCCGCAAGGTGCTGGAACGGGTCTCGCTGGCGATGCCGGCCGGCGAGGTCACCGCACTGATCGGCCCGTCCGGCTGCGGCAAGTCCACCTACCTGCGGGTCCTCAACCGGATGCACGAGATGGTGCGCGGCGCCGCCCTCGCCGGCGAGGTGCTGCTGGACGGGGACGACGTCTACCGGCCCGGGCGGCGCCCCGCCGAGGTGCGGCGCCGGATCGGCATGGTGTTCCAGCGGCCCAACCCCTTCCCGACGATGTCCATCCAGGACAACGTCTCCAGCGGGCTCAAGCTGGCCGGGATCAAGGTCTCCAAGGAGGAGCGCCGGCACCTGGTGGAGACCAGCCTGCGCCGGGCCGGCCTCTGGGACGAGGTGTCCACCCGGCTGCACACCCCGGGCGGCGCGCTCTCCGGCGGCCAGCAGCAACGCCTGTGCATCGCACGGTCGTTGGCCGTCTCGCCGGACATCCTGCTGATGGACGAACCCTGCTCCGCGCTCGACCCGACCTCCACCCGGCGGGTCGAGGAGACCATCGCCGAACTGCGCGGGCGGCTCACCATCGTGATCGTCACCCACAACATGCAGCAGGCCCAGCGGGTCTCGCAGAGCTGCGCGTTCTTCCTGGCCACCCACGACACCCCGGGCCGGATCGTCGAGGCCGGGCCGACCGGGCAGATCTTCGGCAGCCCGCACGACCAGCGGACCTCCGACTACGTCAACGGCCGCTTCGGCTAGGGAGCTTGGGTCTCCCCGGTCACGCCAGGCCGAGCAGGTCCTCCACCACCGCCGCGACGCCGTCCTGCTCGTTGCTCACCGTGTGCAGCGACACCGCCGCCAGCACCTGCGGGTGCGCGTTGGCGACGGCGTACGCGGTGCCGGCCCAGGCCAGCATCTCCAGGTCGTTCGGCATGTCGCCGAAGGCCACCACCTCGCTGCGGTCGATCCCGTGCCCGGCGCACCAGCGGGCCAGCGTGCTGGCCTTGGTGACGCCGGGCGCGCTGATCTCCAGCAGCGGGATCGGCGCCGAGCGGGTGATCTCGGCCAGGTGCCCGGCCGCCTCCCGGGCCTCGACGAGGAACTTGTCCGGGTCCAGGTCCGGGTGCTTGGCCAGCAGCTTGAACAGGCCCCGCACCGGCCCGCCGGCCCCCAGCAGCTCCTCCGCCGAGCCGACCGCGTGCTCCAGGTCGTCGCCCCACATCGGCACCGCGTAGCCGGTCTCGCGGGCCCAGCCGTCCGGGTACTCGAAGGCGAACGCGGTGCCGGGCAGCTTGGCCCGCAGCGCCTCGACCACCGCCAGGGTGGTCTCCGCCGGCAGCGGGAAGGACTCCAGCAGCTCGCCGCGCCGCACGTCCACCACCGCGCCGCCGTTCGAGCAGATCGCCACCCCGTGACCGCCGATGTGCGGGCTCACCTGCTGCATCCACCGCGGCGGCCGCCCGGTCACGAACACCACCTGCACCCCGGCCGCCTCGGCCGCCGCCAGGGCCGCGGCGGTGCGGTCGGTCACGGTGCCGCCGGAGCAGAGCAGGGTGCCGTCCAGGTCGGTGGCGATCAGGCGGGGAGCGGTACGGGGTTCGGTCACCGGTCCATCTTCGCCCATCGCCGCCCCCGGGTCACCGGTCGGTCGTCCGGGGCTCGATCCGGCCCTTCCTGCACCCATTCCGGCCGATCGACCCCCGCCCCGGGTGTCCGGCCCCACCCCGCCGGGCAGGAATTCCCACGGCAACCCCGTCGGCAGGAAGAGCCATGCCCACACGCCAGCTCCGCGACCAGCCGCCCGCGACCACCCACCCCGACCCCCAGGCCCCGGCCGCCCCCGACACCTCCCGCGACCCGGTGCTGCTCGGCGACGTCCTCTTCCACACCCTCGCCGACCTCGCCCGCCGCACCGACCCCCCGACCCTCCCCGCCCTCCCCACCCAACGCACCCGCCCCCACCCGTGACGCCCCTACGCCGGCCTGTGGCCGGAAGCGGTGGTGGGCGGAGTGGGGCGGTAGCCCAGTTGGGCGGCGAGGACGGCGAGTTGGGTGCGGTTGGCGGTGCCGGTCTTGGTGCGCAGGTGCCGCAGGTAGGTGTCGACGGTGTGCTGGCTTATGCCCAGTCGGCGGGCGATGCCCCGGTAGGTCTCACCTCCCGACAGGAGGACCAGTACCTGCTGTTCCCTCGGGGTGAAGGCGTGTGGCGCCTCGGTGGTGCGGGCCATGAGCGGACTCCTGGGGTCGGGTAGGACCGGGTCGGGTCGTGCGGACGTGGCGGGCGGGGCCGGGCCGGGTCAGCCGCCCCAGGAAGTGTCCTTGCGGTGAGGGCGCTCGGGGCGGTGCCGGCCGTCCTGGCCGTCGGGAGCGGGCTCGGCGGCGACGGTGGTGGCGGTCGCTGCCGCGGCCGCCCGGTTGACGGTGGATCCCGCGTCCGGAGCCGGCGCGGCCGCGGCAGCGGGGGCGGCCGGGCAGAGGAGGAGCAGCCCGGCGGCCACTGCGAGTCGGACGGGAAGGGACGGTCGCGCCATGGTGGTTCTCCTGTTCTCTCCCGGACCTGTCGTCCGGGGGTCGCCGGCTGTGGACGAACAACAGCCTGCCCCCGGCCCGGCCCCGTACGGCGCCACGCTCCCCGTCAGCAAACCCCCTGACAGCAAGAAGCCAGGCCGCATAAGGGGCGCTTCGTGACAGAGGAGGCACCGCCGCGCGCGGCCTGCCCCACGGGCACCGCCCGGCGCGCCTCCGTGCCGCGCGCCCCCCGGTGCCGCAGGCTGATCGACTGAACCGGACGGCTCTCCAAGGGGCCTGACAGATCGGTGGGGGGCAAGGCCATTGGGACCGAACGAGACGCTGGACGACGTCCAGGAACTGCAGGACTCCGACATAGCCGTCTACGGCTGGGTCCTGGAGCACGAGACCGCCGACACGGCCGCCATCGCCGCGGCCACCGGGGTCAGCCGGGAGGCCGTCGTCGCCGGCATCGGCCGCCTGCTGCGCGTCCGGCTGCTCCAGGGCAGCCCGGACGGCCCGTACGGGATCACCGCGGTGCCGCCCGACACCGCCGCGGCCCAGCTCAGCGCCCCCGTGGAGGCGCGGATCCGCGACTGCCGACGGCAATTAGACGTCATCGAAAGGGAGTTGAACCGCTTCACACCGTCCTACGACCGGCACCGCTCCCGGTTCGGGGCGGTGGAAGTCCTGGCCAACGTCCACCTCGTGCGCAGCGCCCTCAACCGGGCGTCGGAGCGCTGCCGCCAGGAGGTCCTGACCAGCCAGCCGGGCGGCGGCTCCCGGGCCCCCGAGGCGATGGAGGAGGCCCTGGGCCGCGACCGGGCGATGCTGGAACGCGGCATCCGGCTCCGCACCCTCTACCACCACACCGCCCGCTTCAACGGGCCCAGCCAGGCGTACGTCGCCGCGGCCTCCGCCCTGGGCGGGGAGTACCGCACGGCGCACGAGCTGTTCGGCCGGCTGATCGTCTTCGACCGCGAGATCGCGTTCATCCCGGCCCAGGACGACAGTTGGGGGGCGGTGGTGATCCGCGAGCCGTCCACCGTGGCCTACTTGTGCGAGATCTTCGAGCAGACCTGGGACCGGGCCACGCCGTTCACCACCGCGGCCGGCCGCCAACTCGAAGAGGTCTCGCGGGAGATCGACGAGACGATCGTCCGGCTGCTCGCCGCCGGCCTGAAGGACGAGGCGGTGGCCCGCCGCCTGGGCATGTCGCTGCGCACCGCCCGTCGGCACATCGCCGACATCATGGACGAACTGGGCGCCGGGAGCCGGTTCCAGGCCGGTTTCCGGGCCGCAGCCCGGGGGCCGCTGGACAGGGAGCCGCCGGACGGGGCTCCGTTGGGCGGGACGTCGACCGAGCTGGCCGCCGCTCCCTGAAGACCCCCACCCGACCAGGTCCGGGAACGGATAATCGTGACTGCCCCCGGCCGGCCGGAACGGGAATGCTCGGGGCGGACGCGACGCAGCCCCGGACGGTCCGGGCCGCGCCGACACCACACGCACCGGGGGGCCCATGAACACCGCGCCATCGGCGACCGGCGACATCCCGCCCCACGTGCGGGAACTCGCCGGGTTCCTCGACGTACTGGGCCGCGGTGACGGCCCCGGCATCCTGTGGCCCGAGGAGGAACGCCCGGCCGACGGCCGCCCGGACGCCGTCGCCGCCCTCACGGCGGAGGCCCGCGCGCTCGAACGGCTGACCGGCACACCGGTCACCATCGAGACCCACCGCGCGGACGAGGGGGGAAACCGGCCGATGTCGGCCGGGTCCGCGGGCCGTCTCCTGGTGCGCCACACCGCCGGGGCCGGGTCCTGGACGCTGCTCACCGGAACCGGCAGGGCCGCACAGGACAGCTTCCGCTGCCGCCTGCGGTCCGACGAGGTGCTGTACGTGCCGCCCGGCTGGCGGTGGCACGCCCACCTCACCCCGCATGCACGGCTGACGCTGACCAGGCTCGGTCCGCCCGCAGCCCACCGGTGAGCCGGCGGCCGTCGTCCCGGGCGGCGAACAGCTCCTGACGGCCGAACCGGGCCTGGGTGAGGACGCCGCGCAGCCGGGCGTCCTGGGGCGCCTCGGTGGCGACCAGCAGCTCGACGCCGATGCCGAACGCCCAGCGCGCCAGCAGTTCGACGCCCCGCGTCGCGAGCGCCGCAGCCGGCCCGCCCGGGGCGAGGACGGCCCGCAGCTCGGCGCGACCGGCCCCGGGGGCCTGGTACTCCAGGGTCAGTTCGGCCGCCACCTGGCCCGCGGCGCCCACCACGAGCACGTCGGCGCGCTCGCCGGCCAGCCAGCGGGCCGGTGCCCGGGCGCAGTGCCGGGCGAGGTCGTCCCGGTCCTGCAGCGCGCCCGGTGCGCCGACCGGGGTGTGTCCGTGCAGCGCGGCGAGGGCGGCGACGTCGTCCGGGCCGACCGGGCGCAGGGTGACCATCGTGTCGGTCAGTTCGCCGTTCGGCAGGTCCGGCAGCCGTCGGGGGGTGGGGGCGTCGTCGGTAGGCAGCCGGGACCAGAGTGCGGCGGCGTGCCGCTCGGTGCCGGCTCCCGGCAGGACGGCGCGGAGCTCCCCCTCCCGGCGGAAGCCGGCGGCCAGCGCCACCCGCTGGCTGCGGACGTTCTCGTCCCGGATGAACAGCTCGACCCGGTGGAGGCCCCGGGCGAAGCACAGCTCGGTCAGGGCCCGGGCGAGCGTCGTCGCCACGCCGCGGCCCCGGGCGGCCGGGGCGACCCAGAAGCCCAGTTCGGCGCTGGAGCGGCGGCGGGTGAGGTGGACGACGGCACCGGCCAGCAACTCGTCGCCGTCCGGGTCGGCGACGGCGTAACCGAGCCGGTCGGGGTTCTGCCGGGCCCGGGACGCAGCCGAGGCCAGCAGGGCCCGCATGGTCTCGGCGGTGGCGACGCCCGGGGTGCCGGACATGAAGCGCACGGTGTCGGGGTCGTTGCCGTTGGCCACGAGGACCGGCACGTCCGAGTCCCGGTAGGGACGCAGACGCAGCCCGCGGGCGTCGAAGGTGCTGGGGAAGTCCACGGTTGCTCCGATTCGTCTTCGTCTTCGGGTTCGGCTAGGAGAGGGGGTGCCGGGCCAGGCACTCGGGGGTGCCGTCGGTGACGCGCCAGAGCGCGATCCGTTGCCCGCCGCACGGGGGCCCGGGGAAGGTGCAGCGGTCGGCGGCGTCGCCCACCCGGCCGAGGGGGGTGGCCAGTTGCCACTGCCGGGCGGCCTCGCGGGCGCTGCGCAGTCGGCTGGTGAGCGCCGCCACAGAGGTGCGCCAGTCGCCCGCGAGCAGCTGGGCCAGGTGTCGTTCGAGCGGGGCGGCGAGGTCGGCGGCGCGCCACACGACCATGTCGACGCGCTCGGCCCGGCCTTCGACGGTGGTGCGGCCGAGCGGCCGCAGGCCGTCGCCGGCCAGGTGGCCCACGATCGGACCCCGGCCGTCCAGCAGCGCGTCGAGGGCGAGCGACGGGGTGCCGCGCGGGCGCAGCAGGGTCACCGCCACCAGGCCGTCCAGTCCGTGCAGGCCGTCCAGGTCGCCGTGCTCGCGGAGCCCGTCGGGCACGGCGACGGCACCGCCGGAGGCCCGGGACGGCCCGCCGGCCGGCCGGTGGCGGTCGAGGGCCGCCCGCACGCCGTCGGCCGCGTCGGGCGGACCGGCGAGGAAGAGCCGGGCGTTGGCGCCCGAGTACCCCCGCTCGACCACCCCGTGCACGTCCGTCGGGGTGATCCGGCCGACGGACCGCGTGGTGGTGCGGCCGATGGCGTCCAGCCCCGGTTCGTCGGCCGCGGCGGCGGCGAGCACGGGCCCGAGCCGCAGGACGGGCCGGTGGTCCATGCGGCGGGTCTCCAGGAGCACCGCGTTCCGTTCGCCCTCGAAGACGTCCGGGGTGGTGCGGGGGCGGTGCCCGGACGCGATGCCGAGGAGGCGGCGCACCAGCCGTCCCGGGTCGTCCGGGTCGCCCGTGCCGCGGAAGGTGGTCCGGTCGATGCCGGTCACTGCGTCCAGGGGGATGCCGCCGAGGTCGTCGGAGCCGTCGGGGCCGTCGGGGCCGTCGGCCGAAGGGTCGGCGAGCACCTGGAGGTGCTCGGCCAGGTGGGCGGTGCCCTCCCGGCCCGCCGGGTCGTCGCGGGAGCCGCAGCCCACCACGAGGGCGGCGCCGATCGAGCGGGCCCACGGCAGGGCCTCCCACTCGACGCGGAGCCCGCCGGCGTCGAAGGACTCGACGGAGTCCGACGCGGGCCCCGGTACCGCCGGGGCCGCTTCCGTACCGCTCACCGGATCTCCTCGTAGGCTGCGGCGAGTTGCCGGCGGTGGTGCTCCTCGAAGGGGCCGACCGCCGCGACCGCTGGGGGCAGCGGGGTGAAGGACAGGCCCGGCAGGACGTCGAGGTCCGCCACCGCCGCCAGCCGCTCCCGGATGCCGCGCTGTCCGAGCGCGTGTCGGCGGAGTTCGTCGGCGGGGCCGTACGGGCCGTCGAGTTCGGCGAGCAGCCCGGCCCGGCACCGCCACCGCGCCGAGCGGGTCTCCTCGGAGCCGGCGCCGTCCGCCAGCCGGCGGAGGGCCGCCGTCAGTACGCGCAGCGCCGCCGCGGCGTGCTGCGGCGCCACCGTGGCGGTGGCGCTGATCGAGGTCAGGCCGTGCTGCCGGGCGCAGGCGGCGGTGAATCCGTAGGCCAGGTGGTGGCGGTGGCGCAGCTCGCGGTGGAGCCGCCCGTCGGTGCCGTTGCCCAGCACCTCCACCAGGAGGTCGAGGACCCCGGGCGGCGGGGCCTGCACGGGCAGGCGGACCGCGACCCGGGCATCGCTGTCGGCACGGACGGCGAGGTCGAGCCCGCCGTGCCACCGGGGTGCGTCGCCGTCGGCGAGCCGCACCGGCCCGGGCGACGGCCGGTGGCCGCCGTCCGGGGCCGTGGTGGCGTCGTACACCTGCGCCCGGGACACCAGCAGGTCGACCGACCGGGCCAGGTCGGCGGGCGTCACGCCGGCCGCGGTGCCGCGGGTGGTGGCGCCCCCGGCGTCCCCGGCGTCCCCGGCGTCCCCGGCCCGCTCGTCCCCGACGGGCCCCCAGGAAGCCCGTTCCAACTGACGCCTGACCAGGGCCAGCAGGGGCGCACCGTGTCCCGCGTCGGCCGCCGCCAGCCGGGCCCGCAGGCGGGCGAGCAGGTCCTCCCCGGCCGGACCGGCGGGCAGCCGGGTACCGCGCAGGTCGTGGACGACCGAGGCCAGGTCGGCGGGCCGGGGTGACCAGTACGCGAAGGACGAGCTGTGGTCGTCCAGGTGGTGCCGGGTGCGCCAGCCTTCGGCGGCGGCGCGCGCCGCGGCACCGCCGCACCGCGGTTCGTTCAGCACGGCGGCCAGCAGTGCGGCCAGGCCGGCCCGGCCCGGCGGGTCGTCGAGATGCCCCGCCGGAAGGTCCACGATGACCGCACCACCGGGACGGACGGCGGCCGCGGCACGAGCCCGGGCCGTACTCACCGGGCACCTCCCCCGGTCGGCAGCGCCACCCGGCCGGGGGAGCCCGCCGTCCGGGACGGCCCGTCGGCCCGCAGTGCCCGCCAGGCCCACGGGATCGCGGCCGCGGTCGCCAGCACACCGCCACCGGCGACCACCGCGAGCACCGGCAGCCACTGGGTCAGCAGGGCCGCGGCCCCGATGCCGGCGAGCTGCCACGTCGCCTTCCAGGCACGGCGGACGGCGGTGACGCGCCCGCGCAAGTGCCGCGCGGGGCGCTGCTGGCAGTGCAGGGTCGGGCCGATGACGATCAGGTACGCGTGCACGCCCAGCAGCAGTCCGGCGAGGACCACGCACCACACGGCGCCGTCGGCCGCGAGCCAGGCCACCGCCAGGGCCACCGGCGCGGTGCCGAGGACCGCGACCACGAACAGGGTTGCGGCCGGCACCTCGCGGCGGATCCGGGCGAGCACCAGGGTCACCGAGAGGCTGCCCAGGCCGGCGCCGAGCCCGAACAGCCCGGGGGCCTGCTTGAGCGCGGTCGCGCCGAAGTGCATCAGGACGAGTTCGCTCGCTGCGCCGAAGCACAGGTTCCAGGGCGCCTCGGCGGCCACGGTTGCCCGCAGCACCGGGTCGGTGCGGACCGCGGTCAGCCCCTGCCACAGCTGGGTGCGGACCTGCCCGAGCCCGGGTGCGTCCGCGTGGGCGGCGCTGCCGGGGGCCTTGGGCAGCATGCACGCGGCCGCCACCAGGTAGGAGAGCGCGTTGATCCACACGACCACGGTGATCGAGGAGTGCGTCAGCAGCGTGGTGCCGAGCAGCGGTCCGGTGGTCACGGACGCTCCGGCCGAGACGTTGAGCAGGGAATTCGCGGCGAGCAGCCGGCCGGCGGGCACCACGTCGGGGAGCATGCCCAGGAATGCGGGGACGCTCAGTGCGGAGAGCACCTGGAGCAGGACGAGGTGCGGGTAGACCCAGCCCAGCCGGTGCGGGTCGATGCCCAGCGCCAGCGACGCGGCCACCGCGAAGGCGGCGAGGTCGACGGCGATCACCAGGCGGCGGCGGTCGAAGCGGTCGGCGAGCACCCCCGCGAAGGGGGCGCAGACGATTTGCGGCACGAAGTTCATTCCGAGGGCGAGGAGCCCGGCGACGGTCGAGCCGGAGACCTGCCGGATCCACAGCGGGAGCGCCAGGTACTGGACGTAGCCGCCCAGCAGGGACAGCGACCGCCCGGTCCAGATCAGCGCGAAGGCGCCGCCCAGCCGCGCGGGGACGGCGGCGCTACCCATCGGCCCGGCCGTCCCGGTCGGCCCGGTCGGCCTCGCGGCCGTCCCGGTCGGCTTCCCGAGCGAGCTGGGACTTGCTGCTGCGGTCCCGGGGCACGCCGAGCCGTACGTCCAACTCCCGTGCCAGCCGGTCGAGTCCGGCCAGCACGGCCGGGAGCGAAGAGTTGACCTCGATCTCGACGCAGTCATAGCGGCGGCGTTCGGCGCGGGGGGTGGTCGGGGCGCCGAACTCGACGTGGTCCAGGCTGCAGCAGACCTCGGTGCCGTCGGTGGTCCGCCCGTACCACTTGTACCTGCGCTGGACGGCTACGCCGGCCGGTTGCAGCGCCCCGGTGACCAGGCCGAGCCTCCGCACGTGGGCGACGGGCAGCAGCGAGCCGTCGTGGAGGCGGGCGCCGACCTGCCGGTGCGGTACCCGCTGGCGCAGTTCGAGGCCGTCGCGCCAACCCCGGCGGTGGATCGTCTGCTTGCACACGACGACGCAAGTATCGGACGGGGCGCCACTGTTGACGACGATGCTCAGCGAGTGGCCGGCGCGGGCGAGGCTGCCGGAGGCGTCGTCCAGGTACAGCACCGACTGCAGGTAGTCCTGCGGCTCGGCGGCCGCGGCGACGAGCTCGGCGAACACCGCCGTCCGGGCGAAG
Organism: Streptomyces sp. 1114.5; assembly: GCF_003635085.1. Taxonomy (NCBI): domain Bacteria; kingdom Bacillati; phylum Actinomycetota; class Actinomycetes; order Kitasatosporales; family Streptomycetaceae; genus Streptomyces; species Streptomyces sp. 1114.5. The sequence goes on along the minus strand of NZ_RBXE01000001.1, from coordinate 1,149,459 downwards.
GCAGCCGGGTCCGCGGCGGCGGCCGGCGGGAGCTGCCACTTGCACTCGTGCTCCACACCGATGTGGATGTCGTCGCTGTGGATGCCGCCGATGCGGATGTCGTCGTCGCAGGGGGCGGTGGCCGCGGCTGCCGTCTCCATCGGGTGACTCACCTTTCAACAGGTCGGGGGTGCCGTCGGCGGCGGCATGGTGAACACGTCGACGTCGGCGGGGCTGGGCAGCTCCAGGGCGCTCACCACCGCCCGGCGGGCCTCCACCGCGCAGGCGCGCGGCGGCCGGAAGTGCCCGGACTTCAGGTTGGCGGTGACGAAGACCTGCTCCGGCGAGCCCGTCACCACCAGTTCCCCGGCCGCCCTGACCCTGAGCCGGTCGGGGACGAGCATGGGGTGCACGACGCGGGGCTCCCCGACCGGGCGGCCCGGCGCCCAGCCGAACATCACGTCCGCCAGCCGGTGGGGCTGCGGCCACACCCACAGGGCACCCTCGTCGTCGACCGCATAGAGGTAGGAGGCCCCGGTGGTGAGCAGCGCGAGCGCCTGGTCCCGGTCGCGGAGCCGAACGGCGCGCCGGCCCAGGGCCTGCAGGGCGGGCCGGTACCGCGCCTCGAAGAAGCGGCGGTCGAACTCGATCACCGTGGGGTCCACGGACACCGTCCGGTGGCACTGCTGCGGCGGTGCGGGGGCCGCGGCCGCGTCGAAGCGGCGCTGGATGGCGGGCAGCAGCTCGGCTATCCGGCTCCGCACGGGGGCGCAGCCGAGGTCCCGGGCGAGCAGGGTCCGCATCGAGACCAGTTCCTCGTACAGCAGGAAGGTGATGGCCTGCGAGTCGGGCCCGTAGCGGGCCGAGGCGGTCTCGCGCACCCGGGCGAAGCGCTCCACCACCGGATGGGGGTCCGACCGGACCGGCATCGTTCGCACCTCTCTCTGATCGACTGTCACCTGGCGCCTGACGCCGATCACTTGGCGCCGTTCACTTGGCGCCGATCACTTGGCTCCGGTCGCCCGGCGTTCGTGGCTCGGCCGGGAGCCCGGAGGCGGCGCGACACGGGCCGCGCCGCCCCCGGAGCCGCGATCACATGTAGTCGGAGAAGGTGGCCTGGGTCATCGACAGGGCCTCGGTCCCGTACTCGGTGGCGTCGAGCTCCACCAGGTCCTGCACGATCGCGTCGACGCGCAGCAGCTCGTTGTTGGTGATCTCGCTCATGGCATTCTCCCTCGGTCTCGGTTCGTTCGCCGGCAGCGTTCCTGCCGACACCAGGAACTCTGCCGAACGGCCGGACCGCGGCCCAGTCACGTCTTCGCGGGGGCGCGCTCCGGGTCACGGACCCGCGTGACCGCTGCCACGGGATGCCGGGAAGCCCGGGAAGCCCGGGGTACCACGGCAGTCCCGGGCAGCACAGCACTGCGGGGCCGCAGGCAGGAGTGCCTGCGGCCCCGCACGGGAGTCCGGATCAGGAAGGGTCGCCGTACTGCAGACCACGCCCGTTGGTGCCGATGTAGACCCGGCCGTAGGTGTCGGGATCGCCGGTGACGATGCCCGCACCGGCGAAGTTGCCCCACTGGTGGGCGTCGTCGTTGATGCGCAGCCAGGTGGCGCCCGCGTCGGTGGAGCGGAAGACGCCGGCGACGCCCTTGACGGTGCCGATCAGGTACAGGGCCTGGTAGGAGGCGCCCGGCGCGGCCTTGCCGAAGCCGACGGCGGAGGCGGACTGCACCGACCCGAGGGTGGTGAAGCTGCGGCCGCCGTCGGTGGAGTGGAGCAGCCCCTTGCCGCCGCCGGCGATCCACAGGTCACCCGCGACGCCGGGGACGGCGCTGAGCTTGCCGGCGGGCAGGTTGCCGGCGCGGGCGGCGAAGTTCGCGCCGCCGTCGGTGCTGGCGTAGAGCGTGCCGCCGACCAGCGAGTAGAAGGTGCCGGCGGAGGACCGGTCGGCGACGACCACGGCGTCGGTGCCCAGACCGTTGACCCTCGACCAGCTCGCCCCCCGGTCGGTGGAGCGGTACGGGGCCTGGCCGGCCTCGGTCCAGACGATGCCGGAGCCGTCCGCCGCGATGGCGATGTGGCCGCTGTCGGCGCTGGGGACCGGCTCCGCCTTGAAGCCGTTCCAGGTGTGGCCGCCGTCGGTGGAGAGGGCGCCGTCCTGCTCGCCGCCCCTGCCGACCCGGACCACCAGCGAGGGGTTGGCCTGGGCGAAGTCGACGGAAGTGCTGTTGTAGATCGTCGGGTTGACCAGCCGCCCGGACGGCTCCTTCTTCAGGTCGTCGTACACGAATCCGCCCTGGTCGCCCATCGAGGTGATGAGGGCCGTGGCGCCGGGCGGGGAGACCGCGTCGTACAGCGCGGTCTCCTCCAGTCCGCGGGCTCCGACGGTCCAGTGGCTGGTGCCGCCGTTGTCGGTGGCGTTGGCGTCCTTGCTGGCCCAGATGCCGTTGCCGGTGCCGTACAGCACGTGCCCGGAGTCGAACGGGTCGATGCTCAGGGCGGTCATCCAGTGCCCGATGCCGGTACCGAGGTACGGGGCGATGGAGGCGTCCCGCACCGACTTGTCGGCCTGGGTCTTCCAGGTCGCTCCGCCGTCGGTGGAGCGGTAGACCTCGTCCGCGGGCCACCAGCGGTCGAGGGTGGTGACCATCACCGTGGACGGCTTCTGCGGGTCGACGGCCAGACCGGCGAACCCGTAGTTGCCCTGGGACGGGGAGACGTTCTTCCACGTCCCGCCGTTCGTCGCGTACTTCCAGACCGCTCCCGCCGTCACGCCGTTGGGCCCGGGGTTGTTGGTGTACGTCACGTACAGCGAGCCGTCTGCGGAGAGCACGCCGTGCTGCGGCACGTAGCCGGTGGGCTGCCCGGAGACGGCCTGCCAGGTGGCGCCGCCGTCGGTGGAGCGGTAGAGGCTGGTGGACTTGTCGGCGACGCCGACGTAGACCGTGTTGCTGCCGGCCGGGCCGTAGGTCACGAAGGAGATGCCGGTGCCGAAGCTCGCCCCGTCCTTGACGGGGAACGAGGAGACCTGGTTCCAGGTCTTACCGGCGTCGGTGCTGCGCCACAGACCGTTCTTGCGGGTGCCCAGCAGCAGGGTGTCGTGGTTCGCGGGGTCGATCACCAGGCGTTCGCCCGCCCCGCGGCCGTCCTCGTTGCCGCCCAGCTTGAACGGCAGGTCGGTGCGCTGGAAGGTGCGGCCGCGGTCGGTGGAGCGCAGGATCGAGCCGTTCCCGGCCCAGTCGTTGGTGTAGGTGCCCGCCGCGAGGTAGAGCCGGTCGGGGTCGACGGGGTCGGTGGCCAGCGACTCGATGCCCAGCAGGTTCCAGTCCTTCCCGCCGACCCAGTCGGTCAGCGGGATCCACTGCTCGGCGCCGGTGTCCCAGCGGTAGGCGCCACCCATGTCGGTGCGCGCGTACAGCAGGCCCTTCTCCTTCTGGTTGAAGACCAGCCCGGTGACGTAACCACCGCCCGCCACCGGGGCGTTCTGCCACACGTACGAGCCGTTCCCGGAGGTCTGGGCCCCGCCCGACTTCACCAGCTTCCACTGCTGGTTGGCGCTGCCCTTGCCGGGCCACTGGATGACCTGCGTGCCCCGGTCCGCGGAGTACCCGAAGACGTCCAGCACCTGTCCGCTCCGGCGGGAGGTGAGGGTGACGGCGTCGGAACCGCTCACGGTGTCGATCCGCCACTGCTGGGAGCCCGAGGAGCGGTCCGTCTGCTGCTCGGCGGGAGCGCCCTGGCCGGTCGAGTCGCCGGTGATGCCCAGCACCTTGCCGCTGTTGCGGTTCACCAGCTCGTAGTAGCCGTCCCCGGTGGCCTTGAGCTTCCACTGCTGGTTGGCGGTGTCCTGGTCGGGCCACTGCTGGATGCGGGTGCCGTCGGCGGTGGCGCCGGCGTTGACGTCCAGCACCTGGCCGCTGCGTACGGAGACCAGCCGGTAGTAGGCGCCGTCGTCGATCGTCGCGGCCTGCGACTCCTCGTGCACGAAGAAGTACGACACGGCGGCGAGGGGCACACCGAGCAGCAGAGCGGTGGCGCCCGCACGACGGCGGTGACGCCCGCGTCGGCTGCCCTTCGGAGGAGTGCTCATGGGTAGACGTTCTCCTTGCGAACCGTTCACGGAAGAGGTGCGGGTCCGGCCGGCGGCACCGGCCGGATCCACCCCCTTGTGGTCACCGGATCCGCAAAGGTTGCCGCGAGCCGGCATTTCGTTTCCGGGTCGGCTCGACGAGACGTTCTTCCAGACCGCGGCAACCTTCCTGCGCGCGGCGGCAACTGACGGGCAACGAGGCCGATGTCGAGGCCCACCATGTCGGAGGGACAAGCCGTTGTCAGACCGGAACCGTGTTCATCGCCGCCGTCCGCCCACCCGCCGCGTCATCGCCGTCGCCGTGGCCCTCGCCGCGGTGGGCGCGGCCGTACCGCTGATCGCCCAGGCCGCGTTCACGTCGAACGCCGGCACGCCGACCACGCTGGGCGCGGCGGCGGCCGGCAGCGGCCGCTACTTCGGCACCGCGGTGGCCGCGGGCAGGCTCGGAGACTCGACCTACTCCACCATCCTCGACCGGGAGTTCAACACGATCACCCCGGAGAACGAGATGAAGTGGGACAGCACCGAACCGTCCCGGGGGTCGTTCAACTTCGGCCCCGGCGACACGATCGTCAACCACGCCGCCGCGCACAACCAGAAGATGCGCGGCCACACCCTGGTCTGGCACTCCCAACTGCCCGGCTGGGTCAAGTCCATCAACGACGCCGGCACCCTGCGCGGCGTGATGGACAACCACATCACCCAGGAAGCGTCCCACTACAAGGGGAAGATCTACGCCTGGGACGTGGTCAACGAGGCCTTCGCCGACGACGGCAGCGGCCGCCACCGCAGCTCCGTCTTCCAGGACGTCCTGGGCGACGGCTTCATCGAGGAGGCGTTCCGCACCGCGCGCGCCGCCGACCCCGGTGCCAAGCTCTGCTACAACGACTACAACATCGAGAACTGGTCCGACGCCAAGACCCAGGGCGTCTACCGCATGGTCAAGGACTTCAAGTCCCGCGGCGTGCCCATCGACTGCGTCGGCTTCCAGAGCCACTTCGGCGCCGGCGGCGCCCCGGGGAGCTTCCGCACCACCCTGGCCGAGTTCGCCGCGCTCGGCGTGGACGTCCAGCTCACCGAACTCGACATCGCCCAGGCGTCCGCCGACGCGTACGCCGACACCGTCCGGGCCTGCCTCGACACCCCGCGCTGCACCGGCATCACCGTGTGGGGCATCCGCGACAGCGACTCCTGGCGCACCGGCGAGAACCCGCTGCTGTTCGACAACAACGGCAACCGGAAGCCCGCCCACAACGCGGTGCTCACCACCCTGAACGCGAGCAGCGGCGGCACCCCGAACGGGGACATCACCTCCGGCGCGGTCTACACGCTCACCGGCACCGCCAGCGGCCGCGTCCTCGACGAACCCGCCGGCCAGAACGGCAACGGCACCCCGCTCCAGGTCTGGGACGCCAACGGTGACGCCGCCAACCAGCAGTGGCGGGCGGCCCGCAACGGTGACGGCACCTACACGCTGACCAACGTCGCCAGCGGCCGGGTCCTGGACGAGCCGGGCAACCGGACCGGCAACGGGACGAAGATGCAGGTCTGGGACTCCAACGGCGGCGCCAACCAGCACTGGAAGGCCGCCCGCAACAGCGACGGCACCTACACCCTGACCAACGTCGCCAGCGGCCGGGTCCTGGAGACCCCCGGCGACCGGACCGCCAACGGCACGGCCGTCCAGATCTGGGACTCCTGGGGCGCCGCCAACCAGCACTGGAGCTTCAAGCCGTCCACGCCGACGGGCGGCAGCACCTGCGCCCTGCCGTCGACGTACCACTGGTCCTCGTCCGGCGCGCTGGCCCAGCCGGCCAACGGGTGGGCGTCGGTGAAGGACTTCACCGACGTGGTGTACAACGGCAAGCACCTGGTCTACGCCTCGAACGTGAACGGCTCCTCGTACGGCTCGATGGCCTTCGCCCCGTTCACCAACTGGTCGGACATGGCCTCCGCCCCCCAGACCGGGATGAACCAGGCCGCGGTGGCGCCCACGCTGTTCTACTTCGCGCCCAAGAACATCTGGGTGCTCGCCTACCAGTGGGGCCAGTCGCCCTTCGTCTACCGCACGTCGAGCGACCCGACGAACCCCAACGGCTGGTCCGCGCCGCAGTCGCTGTTCACCGGCTCCATCCCCAACTCCGGTACCGGCCCGATCGACCAGACCCTGATCGGCGACGACCAGAACATGTACCTGTTCTTCGCCGGTGACAACGGCAGCATCTACCGGGCGAGCATGCCGATCGGGAACTTCCCGGGCAACTTCGGCTCCTCGTACACCACCGTCATGACCGACACCGCGAAGAACCTCTTCGAGGCACCGCAGGTCTACAAGGTCAAGGACCGGAACCAGTACCTCATGATCGTCGAGGCCCGCGGCGCCAACGAGCAGCGCTACTTCCGCTCCTTCACCGCCACCAGCCTGGGCGGCACCTGGACCCCGCAGGCCGCGAGCGAGAACAACCCCTTCGCCGGCAAGGCCAACAGCGGCGCCACCTGGACCGACGACATCAGCCACGGCGACCTCGTCCGCAACAACCCCGACCAGACCATGACCATCGACCCCTGCAACCTCCAACTCCTCTACCAGGGCAAGTCCCCCACCGCCACTGGCCCCTACGACCGACTCCCCTGGCGCCCGGGCCTGCTCACCCTCCAGCGCTGAGCAGTCCCCGATCCACCACCGGGAGCCGCGACCGCCTCGGCGGCGTTCGGCCCCGTTCAGCCCCGCTCCGCCCGGTGCCGCCGGGCGGAGCGGGGCTGCCCGTTCAGGAGGAGAGGCGGTTCAGCGCTGCGGTGGCGATGCCTTCGACGTAGGTCGGGGCGTCGGTGGGCTGGCCGCTGAGCTCGACGATGGCGACCTTGGTGCCGCTGCGCAGGACCGCGACCCCGCCGGTGGCGGTGCCGTCGCCGTTGTAGGCCGGGTACCAGCGGGCATTGCCGCCGGTGACGGTCAGGGTGTGGGCCGCGCCGTAGTGCCAGTGGCCGGCGGGCTCGTCCTGGCAGTCCTGGACGAGCTCGACGAGCTGCTTCTCCCAGGTGTCGGCCGCGATCCCGGTGGGGGCGCTCGCGGCCGACTCCATCAGCATGCCCTTGGTGTCGAAGGTCCAGTTCACGGACGCGTACGCGGTGGCCTGGCCCTTGGTCAGGTCGCGCATCGTCTCCTCGCCGGAGCACGCGGACAGCGCCTGGCCTCCGGTCAGCGCGACGGTCGCGCCGACCGGGTTCAGGCCCTGCCGGAAGTCCTCGCTCTGGACGAGGCGGGCGGAGCCGAGTGCGGGCGCGGCGGCCGCGGCCGGGTGGGCGGCGGTGGTCGACTGGGCGGCGGCCGCGGGGCGGTGTGCGGCGGTGTGCGCGGCCCCGTCGGCGGTGGCCGACTGGGCGCCGACGACGCTGACCGTGATCAGCGAGGCGGCGAAGCAGGCCGCGGCGGCGAGCCGGTTGCGGCGAACGGACTTCTGCTGGACGGTCTGGTTCTCGGTCATCTGGTCCCCCTGCTGGTCGGGACGCCTGTTGCGTCCTCGTACAACCGGGGAGATGCCGCCCACGGAGGGAAAGTTGGAGCCCCGACCCGGTGTTTCACAGCTGTGACAGAGCGGTCCTGACGACGCGGTCCATCGCGGCCGTGCCCAGGCAGGCGTGGACCTCCAGCACCCCGTAGTGGTTGCCGCTGCGCAGCACGGCGATGCCGCCGCAGGTCTCCTTGCCCTCGGGCGCTCTGCCGGTGGTGTTGAGCGATCCCTGGTAGTAGCCCATCCAGCTCGCGGTGACGTCCGGGGCGAGCTGCAGCGTCATGGTCCTTCCGTAGACCCAGTGCCCTGGAGGTTCCTCCTGGCAGGACACCGCCTCCAGCAGCAGGCGCTCGGCGAAGTTCTGCGCCAGGGACGGGCTCTGGGCCTCGGCGGCGACCTCGCGGGCGACCTGGTCGACGCTGTCGGCGGCCAGCGTGCGGTCGTCCGGGTCGGCGCGGGTGCTGGTCATCAGTCCGCGGAAGCGGGCACCGGGCCCGCCCAGGGTCTGAGTGAGGGTCTTCTCGCCGGTGCAGGCCGCGTTGGCGTAAGCCCCGTCGCCGTACCGGTCGATGACGTGGATCCGCTCGGTGCCGACGTCCGGGCTGAACGCCGCGGGTTCCAGAAGGTTCGCGATCGTCACCGGCCCGGTCGCACCGGTCGCACCGGCCGGCGCGGCGGAGCCGGAGGCCGAGGACGCGCCCTGGGACGCCCCGCCGGCCGCGGCACCCGACTGCGCTGCCGCCTGCCCGGTGGCGCCGGTGGGCGCCGGCAGGACGAACCGGCCGGCCACCAGCCCGAGTGCGGCGGCCGCGACCAGGGCGGCGACGGCGGACCGGAGCCGGACGACGGTGTGGCCGCCGCCCGCCGCGGGACCGCGGTTCACAGGCCGGTGACCAGGCGCCCGCGCATGAATCGGCGGGCCTGGTGGATACGGTCCTTGACCGTGCCCAGCGGGGCGTCCAGCTGCTCGGCCACCTGGACGTAGGTCAGGTCCCCCAGGTCGCGCAGCACGAAGGACTCCACCAGGGCGGGGTGCTGCTGCTCCAGCGCGGCCAGCGCCTCCATCAGGTCGAGCCTGGTCCCGGCGATGACGCTGGTGGTGCGCGGGTCGACGGACTCGGGGAGGTCGGCGTGGCTGTCCTCGGCGCGCCGGCGCATCGAGCGGTAGGTGGACCGGGCGGCGTTCGAGGCGATCACCGTCACCCAGCCCAGGAAGGAGCCGTGACCGCCGTACCCGCCCAGGTGCGTGCTGATGGACAGCAGCGCGTCCTGCGCGGCCTCCTCCGCATCGGCGTGGTGGGGCAGGAAACGGGAGCAGCGGCGCAGCACCACCGGCCGCAGCTTGGCCAGCAGGTGCTCCAGCGCCCCCGGGTCGCCCGCCTGAGCAGCCGCCACGAGCCGTTCCAGCTCGGCTTCCTCGAACACCCGGATTCCCCCGTTTCGTCCCGCCTGGTACCCCACCCGCCGAACGGGAGTTCCACACTCCCGCCGACTCCGGCAGAATGCTGCCACATGCGCAAGCTCGGCCGTTACCTCCTCCTGGAGCGGCTCGGAGCCGGCTCCTTCGCGACGGTCTGGAAGGCCTACGATCCGGAGCTCGACACCGAGGTCGCGGTGAAGGTGCTGGCCGAGAACTGGGCCGCCAACGCCGATGTGCGCGAGCGGTTCCTGGCGGAGGCGAGGCTGCTGCGCCGGATCGCCAGCCCGCGGGTGGTCCGGGTGCACGACGTCGGCGTGCAGGAGGACCGGCCGTACTTCGTCATGGACTACGTCCGCGGCGGCACCCTGGCCGACCGGGTCGGGCAGTGGGACCGGCAGGAGGCGCTGCGGCTGGCGGCGGAGGCGGGCTACGCGGTCCAGGTCCTGCACGAGGCGGGCGTGGTGCACCGCGACGTCAAGCCGTCCAACCTGCTGCTCTCCACCGGCTCCGCGCCCGCCGCGGTGCTGGTGGCGGACCTGGGCAGCGCCAAGCAACTGGCCGACGCATCCGGGCTGACGGTGACCACGGGCACACCCGCGTACATGGCACCGGAACAGGCCTTCCAGACCGGCGGGTTCGACGGGAGGGCCGACGTGTACGCGCTGGCCGTCGTGGCCTACGAGCTGCTGACCGGGCAGAAGCCGTTCGGCTCGGGCGGACGCGCCACAGCCCTGATGACCGGCCAGCCGACCGCCTCGACGCTGCCGGCGCTCCCGGCCGGAGCGGAGCTCCCACCGAACCTCGCCCTGCTGCTCCGGACCGCGATGTCCGTCGAGCCGGCGGACCGACCGCCCACCGCCCAGGCCTTCGCAGACGCGCTGCTGGCCCCGGTCCCGCAGTCCCAGCCCCCGGGGCCGGTCCGGGAAGGGCCCGGGTGGCTGACCCAGCGCGCGGTCTGGCTGGCGGCGGGCACGGTGTTCACGGCGACGACCCTGCTGAGCTGGCTGCAGCGCTGAATCCGACAGCGAGCCGCCTCCCGTAGGGTCGGTGGTATGCGTCTGAGCACGGTGATCCTCCCCATCCACCGGTGGAGCGAGGGACAGAAGATCTGGCGGCGGGCCGAGGACCTCGGGTTCCACGCCGCGTACACCTACGACCACCTGTCGTGGCGGTCGTTCCGGGACGAGCCCTGGTTCGGGGCGGTGCCCACGCTGACCGCCGCCGCGACGGCCACCGAGCGGCTGCGGCTGGGGACGCTCGTCACCTCGCCGAACTTCCGCCACCCGGTGACGCTGGCGAAGGAGCTGATCACGCTGGACGACGTGTCCGGCGGCCGGCTCACCCTGGGGATCGGGGCCGGCGGGATCGGCTTCGACGCGACGGCGATGGGGCAGCAGGCGTGGTCGCCCAAGGAGCGGGCGGACCGGTTCGGGGAGTTCCTGCCGCTGCTGGACGAGCTGCTGCGCCAGAACGCCACGACGCACGAGGGCACGTACTACTCGGCGGTCGAGGCCCGGAACATCCCCGGCTGCGTGCAGACCCCGCGGGTGCCGTTCTACGTTGCCGCCGCGGGCCCGCGCGGGATGCGGCTGGCCGCCGAGTACGGCCAGGGCTGGGTCACGTACGGGGACCCGAAGGGTCCGGCGGACGTGCCGGCCGAGCAGGCGCCCGGGGTGATCGCCGCGCAGATCGAGAAGCTGACGGCGGCCTGCGAGGTCAAGGGCCGGGACGTGGCCACGCTGGAGAAGATGCTGCTCCAGGGCTCGACCGCGGAGAAGCCGCTGGCGTCGCTGGACGCCTTCGTGGACTGGGCGGGCACCTACCGGGAGCTGGGCATCACCGAGTTGGTGATCCACTGGCCGGTCCCCGACTCGATCTTCGCGAACGACCTCGCGGTCTTCGAGCGGATCGCCACCGAGGGCCTGGCCCAGCTGGGCTGATCGCCTCCCGCCGGGGTGCCCGGGGGTCCGGGCGCTCCGGCGGCGTCGGGGCGAGGCGCTAGTCTGTCCGCCGCACCGCCAATCTGATCATGCGTTACAACGGGGGTTCCTTCGTCATGCCTGTTTCCAGGAGACTGCTCGCCACCGCCCTGGTCGCCGCCGCCGCGTTCGGTCTCGCGGCCTGCGGCCCGGACGACTCGTCGGACCAGGGCGCGGGAAGCGGGTCGAGCACCGCCACCGCCGCGCCGACGGACGCCGCGCCCACCGCCGCCCCGGCCGGCACCGGCAAGCCCGTGCAGCCCGGCAGGACCGCGCCCAGCGCCACCCCGGCCGCCTCCGGCGAGCCCGAGGGCTTCTGCACCCACGGGCCGCTGCCCGCCGGGCAGAAGTGGATCTACCCGGTGAAGGGCACCAGCACGACGACCCTGGTGTACAAGGACACCAAGGACGTCTGCGGCGTCGACGACGTCGGCTTCGACCCGGTGGGCGCCGACAAGACCGCCCCCATCGCGCCCACCGCCAAGGGCCACCTGAGCTCGGTGCTGGCCGCGCCGAAGGACGTCAACGTGACCGACCTGGTGAAGCACATCAACGAGTGCATCGCCACGCCGCACAACGAGAAGGGCTCGTACCCGTGCTCGCTCGGTGACTACAAGGTGGCGATCGACGCCTCCGGCAAGGTCACCGAGCTGTGGGAGCGCGCGCACAGCTGATCCGCCGCGCGGTTCACCACGTCCGGGCGCTGCGGCCCCTAGGGGCCGCAGCCCCGGACGTCATACCGCAGCAGCACGGGCCCTCGTCGTCCCGGCTCATGCCCCGTGCGGCGCAAGGCCGTTACGTTGAGGGCGTGTCCACAGCTGTCATCAGGACGGACGGCCTCACCAAGAGGTTCCCCCGGGTCACCGCCCTCGACCAGCTCACCGTCGAGGTGCGGCCCGGGGTGGTCGGGCTGGTCGGGTCCAACGGCGCGGGCAAGTCCACCCTGATCAAGATCCTGCTCGGGCTCGCCCCGGCGACCTCCGGCCGCGGCGAGGTGCTCGGCCTGGACGTCGCCACCCGGGGCTCCGAGATCCGCGAGCGGGTCGGCTACATGCCCGAGCACGACTGCCTGCCGCCGGACGTCTCCGCCACCGAGTTCGTGGTGCACATGGCCCGGATGGCGGGCCTGCCCGCCACCGCGGCCCGCGAGCGCACCGCGGACACCCTGCGGCACGTCGGCCTCTACGAGGAGCGGTACCGGCCGATGGGCGGGTACTCGACCGGCATGAAGCAGCGCGTCAAGCTCGCCCAAGCACTGGTCCACGACCCGAAGTTGGTGCTGCTGGACGAGCCGACCAACGGCCTCGACCCGGCCGGCCGGGACGAGATGCTGGCGCTGATCCGCCGGGTCCACTCCGACTTCGGCATCTCGGTGCTGGTCACCACCCACCTGCTCGGTGAGCTGGAGCGCACCTGCGACCACCTGGTCGTCATCGACGGCGGCAAGCTGCTGCGCTCCTCCTCCACCGCCTCCTTCACCGAGGCGACGGCCGTCCTCGCGGTCGAGGTCACCGACTTCCCGGAGGACCACGGCCGCGAGCAGCCCGGCGCGATCGGCCGCGAGCCCGGTGCGGCGGTCCGGGAGCGCCTTGCCGCGGCCGGCGTCGAGGCCCAGCCCGAGGGCTCCCACCTGCTGCTGGTCCGGCTCGCGGACGAGTCGACGTACGACACCGTCCGCGACACCGTCGCCGAACTGGGCCTCGGCCTGGTCCGGTTGGAACAGCGCCGGCACCGGGTCGCCGAACTCTTCACCGACGACAGCGACGACACCCGTGACACCGACGACACCCACGACGCCCAGCACAGCAGCAGGGGAGGGACTGACGATGTCGCTGCCTCCTGAGACCGGGCCCGCCGACACCGGCGTCATCCACGACATCGGCTACCGCGGCTACGCCGGCCCCCGGCTCGGCCGCGCCTACGCGACCCGCTCGCTCTTCACCCAGAGCCTGCGCGCCGCCTACGGCCTCGGCCGCTCCGGCAAGTCCAAGGTGCTGCCGTTCCTGGTGCTGGGCGCGGTCACCGTGCCCGCCGTGCTCTTCGTGGCGATCGCGATCGCGATGAAGCGCGACGAACTGCCGGTCGAGTTCCCGGGCTACCTCTCCAGCCTCAGCCTGGTGGTCTCGGTGTTCCTCGCCTCCCAGGCGCCGGTGCTGCTCTCCCGGGACCTGCGGTACCAGACCGTGCCGCTCTACTTCTCCCGCCCGATCACCCGCACCGACTACGTTCGGGCCAAGTTCGCCGCCATGGTCTGCGCCCAACTGCTGCTGATGGCAGCCCCGTTGCTGGTGCTGTACGCGGGCGCGCTGCTCGGCGGGATGGATTTCGCGCACAACACCGGGCAGTTCCTGTACGGCCTGGCGGCGGCCGCACTGTACGCCGTGGTGCCCACCTCGGTGGCCCTGGTGATCGCGGCCGCCACCCCGCGCCGGGGCTTCGGGGTGGCCGCCATCATGGGCTACCTGGCGGTCAGCGCCGCGGTGGCCACCGTCGCGGTCGGCATCGGCAACCCGGGCACGACCGGCTCCGACAGCGCGCAGTGGACCTCGCTGATCTCGCCGACCGACCTGGTGGAGTCCCTGGTCAACGAGCTGTTCGGCCTCGGTGGCGGACTCGACCGCCGGCACGCGCCGGGCGGCCTCGGCCTGGCGGTGTTCGCGCTGGTCGCGGTCGCCATGGTGGTCGGCTCGTACCGGCTGCTGCTGAGCCGCTACAAGAAGGTTTGAGAGAGGGCGGCATGGCCACCATCAGCATCGACAAGGTCTCCCGCTGGTTCGGGAACGTGGTCGCGGTCAACGACGTCACCATGGCCATCGGCCCCGGCGTCACTGGTCTGCTCGGGCCCAACGGCGCGGGCAAGTCCACCCTCATCCACATGATGAGCGGCTTCCTCGCCCCGTCCGGCGGCGCGGTCACCCTGGACGGCACGCCGATCTGGCGCAACCAGCAGGTGTACCGGCAGATCGGCCTGGTCCCCGAACGGGAGTCGATGTACGACCACCTGACGGGCTGGGAGTTCGTGCTCGCCAACGCCGAACTGCACGGCCTGCCCCAGCCGGGCGCCGCCGCCCGCCGGGCCCTGGACCTGGTGGAGATGGCGCACGCCAAGGACCGCCGCACCGGGACGTACTCCAAGGGCATGAAGCAGCGGGTCAAGATGGCCTCCGCGCTGGTCCACGACCCGGCCGTGCTGCTGCTGGACGAGCCCTTCAACGGCATGGACCCGCGCCAGCGGCTCCAGTTGATGGAGCTGCTGCGCCGCTTCGGCGCGGACGGCCGCACCGTGCTGTTCTCCTCGCACATCCTGGAGGAGGTCGAGCAACTGGCCCGGCACATCGAGGTCGTGGTGGCCGGCCGGCACGCGGCCTCCGGGGACTTCCGCCGGATCCGCCGGCTGATGACCGACCGCCCGCACCGCTACCTGGTCCGCTCCAGCGACGACCGCCGGCTCGCCGCCGCACTGATCGCCGACGGTTCCACCACCGGCATCGAGGTGGACGAGCGGGAGCGGGCGCTGCGGATCGAGGCGGTGAACTTCCAGGGCTTCACCACCCTGCTGCCCAGGGTCGCCCGGGAGGCCGGGATCCGGCTGTACACCGTCTCCCCGGCCGACGAGTCGCTGGAGAGCGTCTTCTCGTACCTGGTCTCCGCGTGATGCCACCGATCACCCGGACCCAGGCCGACCGTGCCCAGGCCGACAGTGCCCAGGAAGGGGCCGACCGTCCATGAACCCCACCGTCGCCCGGCTGACCCTGCGCGGGCTGCTCGGCCGCCGCCGCGGCCTGCTGCTGCTGGTGGTCCCCGCCCTGCTGCTGCTCGTCTCCGCCATCGCAAGCGGGTCGAGCGCCGACGCGCACGGCCTGACCGTCAAGATCCTCGGCCAGCTCGGCCTCGGCACCCTGGTCCCGCTGCTCGGCCTGGTGGTCGGCACCGGGGCCATCGCCACCGAGATCGACGACGGCTCGATCGTCTACCTGCTCGCCAAGCCGCTGCCGCGGTGGCAGATCGTCACCACCAAGCTGGCCGTCGCGATCGGTGTCACCTGGCTGTTCTCGGTCGTCCCGACGCTGCTGTCCGGGCTGCTGCTGTACGGCACCCGGGACGGCGTGGCGCTCGGCTACACCGTGGCGGTGCTGGTCGCCGGGGCCGCGTACAGCGCGCTGTTCCTGCTGCTCGGCGTGGTCACCCGGCACGCCGTGGTGGCCGGGCTGGCCTACGCCCTGATCTGGGAGTCGGTGGTCGGCAACTTCGTCGAGGGCGCCCGGACGCTGAGCGTCCAGCAGTGGGGCAAGGCGGTGGCCGAGGCGGTCGCCGGGGACACCGCGATCGGCGCCGACGTCTCGTTCGGGGCGGCCGTCCCGCTGCTGCTGGTGGTCACCGTCGGGGCGACGGTGCTCGCCTCGGTGAAGCTGGCCGGGCTGACCCTGGCCGGCGAGGAGTGAGCCGTGAACCCTCGGCGGGGGCTCAGAGCGTACGGTTGCGCCCCGCGCCCCAGCCGGCCGCGCCGACCACCAGGACCAGCACCAGCATCAGCGCCAGGGTGGCTTCCCACCCGCCGGTGAGCTGGTGCAGCGCGCCGGCGCCGACCGGGCCGGCCGCCGCGACCAGGTAGCCGATCGCCTGCGACATCCCGCCCAGCTGGGCGGCGCCGGCCGCGCTGCCGGTGCGCAGCACGATGAACGCCAGGCCCAGGCCCAGCGAACCGCCCTGGGCCAGGCCGAGGACGGCCGCCGACGCCCACGCGGCGGAGACCGGCGCGACCAGCAGCATCGCGATGCCGAGCCCGTTCAGGACGGCCATGGTCACGGCCAGGGCGCGCTGGCTGGTCATCCGGCCCGCCATCAGCGGCACCAGGAAGGCACCGGCGACCTGCAGCAGGTTGGAGAAGGCGAAGACCAGTCCGGCCTGGCCGCGGTCCATGCCGTGGTCCGCCAGGATGGTCGGCATCCAGGCGACCAGGATGTAGACCAGCAGCGAGGAGATCCCCATGAAGAGGCTGATCTGCCAGGCCAGCGGGGACTTCCAGATGCCCTCGATCGGCTTGCCCGGCACGGCCGTCGCCGCTGCCGAGCCCGTCACCGGGCCCGCCGCGCCCGTCACCGCGCCCGCCGGGCCCGTCACCGCGCCCGCCGGGCCCGTCACCGCGCCCGCCGAGCCCGTCACCGCGCCCCGCTCCTGACGCGCCCGCAGCACCTGCGGCAGCCAGGCCACCGCCGCGACCACGGCGAGCAGCGACCAGGCGCCGAGCGAGGCCCGCCAGCCGCCGCCGAGCGCGTGCTCCAGCGGGACGGAGGTGCCGGCCGCGAGGGTGGCCCCGACCAGCATGGTGGTCGAGTAGACGCCGGTCATGGTGGCCGCGCGGTCCGGGAACTCCCGCTTGACCAGGCCCGGCATCGACACGTTCAGCACCGCGATGGCCACGCCGATCACCACGCAGCCCGCGTACAGCGCCGCCGCCGAGGGCAGCACCCGCAGCAGCACGCCCGCGCCGAGCACCAGCACCGCGCCCAGGACGACCCGCTCGGCGCCGAACCGGCGGGTCAGCCGGGGGGTGAGCGGGGCGCCGACGCCCTGGAACAGCACCGGCACGGTGGTGATCAGGCCGCTCGCGGTGGCGGAGAGGCCGAAGGTCCGCTGGATGTCGCCGACCATCGGGGAGACCGCGGCCAGGCAGGCGCGCATGTTCAGCGCGACCAGCACGATGCCGGTCAGCAGCAGGAGCGGATGGGCCAGCCGGGCGGCGGCGGGGAGCGGGGCGGGCGTGGTGACAACCGGCTGCTGGGCACGGGTGACGGCCATGGGTGTGCTGTTCTTTCCTGGATGTGCGTGGATGCGGGCGGGAAGGCGGAGGCTCGCGCCGTCCTACTTCCGGGCCGCGATGGCCGCGAGCAGCTGCTCGACGGCCGCGGTCGGGCCGGCGAGCAGCGCACGACACGCCGCCTCCGCCCGCTCCGGGTCACCGCTCTCGATCGCGTCGACCAGCGCCTCGTGGGTGGCGACGACCGCCTCGGGCATCTCGTGGTCGCCGAACGCGGACGTCATCGACTCGCGGACGGAGGCGCCGAAGTAGCGGTACACCTCGGCCAGTGCGGGGTTGTGCGCGGCCTCGACGACGGCGGTGTGGAACTCCAGGTCGTGCTCGACGGTGGCCTCGCGGCTCGCCCGCTCGGGGTGCGCAGCGAACACCTCGGCCTCGCGGGCCAGCGCGGCCCGCATCCGCCGGATGTCCTCGGGGGTGTGCCGCAGCGCGGCCAGCCGGGCACCCTCGGTCTCCAGCGCCGCGCGGACCTCCAGGACGTCCCGGATCCCCGAGCGCTGGACGCCGCGCAGTACGGCCGCCGGGTCGCTGGTGGAGCGGACGAAGGTCCCCTCGCCCTGCCGGGAGACCAGCATCCCGGCGTGCACCAGCACCCGGATCGCCTCCCGCACGGTGTTCCGCCCGACCTGCAGCCGTTCGGCCAGCTCGTGTTCGGTCGGGATCTGCGATCCCACCGGCCAGGCCCCGTCGGCCAACTGCTCGCGCAGCTGGTCGATCGCGGTGTCCACCAGGGACCGCCGCCCGGCCGCCTGCAGGCTGCTGCCGTCACCGCTCATTCCGGGCCTCCCTCCGCACACCGCTTCACCGACCGGTCATCGGTCATCCTACAACCGCTTGCCCGGTCATCCTACAACCCTGGATGCGAACCGATCGTGAACATCCGGTACGGCGCGTCGCCCAGGGCCGTCGGGCCCGGTCAGCGGGCGGGGTAGAGGCGTTCCAGGACGGCTGCGACGCCGTCCTCGTCGTTGCTGGCGGTGACGGCGTCGGCGACGGCGAGGAGTTCCTCGTGGGCGTTGGCCATGGCGACGCCGTGGGCGGCCCAGCCGAACATCGGGACGTCGTTGGGCATGTCGCCGAAGGCGATGGTGTCGGCGGCGCGCAGCCCGAGGCGGCGGGCGGCGACGGCCAGGCCGGTGGCCTTGGACAGGCCCAGCGGCAGCAGCTCGACCACGCCGGCGCCGGCCATCACGACGCCGACCAGGTCGCCGGCGGCGCGGCGGGCCGCTTCGGCGAGGGCGTCGTCGGTCAGCGCGTGGTGCTGGATGTAGAGCTTGCCGAGCGGGGAGGCGAACAGCTCGCCGCGGTCGACCCGGACGACCGGCAGGTCGGAGCCGATCAGCAGTTCGTAGCCGGGGCCGGCCAGCACCTGGCCGTCGAGGCCGTCCTGGTTGGCGGCGACGGCGAGCGGGCCGGTCTCGGCCTCGATCTTCTCGATGGCGAGCGCCGCGAGCCGGCGGTCCAGGGTGAGGGAGGTGAGCAGCTTGTGCGCGCCGGCGTCGTAGACCTGGGCGCCCTGGCCGCAGACGGCTATCCCGGTGTAGCCGATCTCGTCGAAGACCGGGCGGGCCCAGACGGCCGAGCGGCCGGTGACGATGATGTGCAGCGCGCCCGCGCCGGTGGCTGCGGCCAGGGCGGCGCGGGTGCGCTCGGAGACGGTCTCCTCGCTGGTCAGCAGGGTGCCGTCGAGGTCGGTGGCGACCAGCCGGTAGGGCAGGCCGCCACCGCTTCGGGTGTCGTCCGGGGAGACGGGGCTGGGGCTGGTGGTGCTCATGGGCCGGTCGTCTCCCGGGAGTTGCGGGTGGAGCGGGTGGTGCGGTGGAACAGGTGGCGCGGCCGTACGGGTCGTACGGCCGCAACCGGTGTTACTTGACCGGTTCCAGGACGGTCCGTCCGCCGAGGAACGGCCGCAGCGCCTCGGGCACGACGACCGAGCCGTCGGCCTGCTGGTGGTTCTCCAGGATCGCCACGATGGTGCGCGGGATCGCGACCAGGGTGCCGTTCAGGGTGGCGAGCGGGCGGGTCTTGCCCTCCTCGCGCATCCGGATCGACAGCCGGCGGGCCTGGTACTCGGTGGTGTTGGAGGTCGAGGTGACCTCGCGGTACTTGCCCTGGGTGGGGATCCAGGCCTCGATGTCGAACTTGCGGGCGGCCGAGGCGCCGAGGTCGCCGGAGGCGACGTCGATCACCCGGTACGGCAGCTCCAGCGCGTTGAGGAAGTCCTTCTCCCACTGGAGCAGGCGGCGGTGCTCGTTCTCGGCGTCCTCGGGAGTGGTGTAGACGAACATCTCCACCTTCTCGAACTGGTGGACGCGGATGATGCCGCGGGTGTCCTTGCCGTAGGTGCCGGCCTCGCGGCGGAAGCAGGACGAGTAGCCGGCGTAGCGCAGCGGGAGCTTCTCGGCGTCGATGATCTCGTCCATGTGGTACGCCGCGAGCGGGACCTCGCTGGTGCCGACGAGGTAACGGTCGTCCTCGGCGAGGTGGTACACGTTCTCGGCGGCCTGGCCGAGGAACCCGGTGCCGTCCATGGCGGCCGGGCGGACCAGGGTCGGGGTGATCATCGGGGTGAAGCCGGCCGCGGTGGCCTGGGCGATCGCCATGTTGACCAGGGCGAGCTCCAGCAGCGCGCCGACGCCGGTCAGGTAGTAGGACCGGGCACCGGCGACCTTGGCGCCGCGCTCGGTGTCGATCGCGCCCAGGATCTGGCCCAGCTCGACGTGGTCGCGCGGCTCGAAGCCCTCGGCGGCGAAGTCGCGCGGGGTGCCGATCTCCTCCAGGGTGACGAAGTCCTCCTCGCCGCCGACCGGGGCGGCCGGGTCGATGAGGTTCGCCAGCGAGCGGAGCAGGCGGTCGGCCTCCTCCTTGGCGGCGCCCTGCTCGGCGTCCGCGGCCTTGACCTCGGCGGCCAGGTCCTTGGTGCGCTGCAGCAGGGCGGCCTTCTCGTCGCCCTTGGCCTGGGCGACCTGCTTGCCGAGCACCCGCTGCTCGCTGCGCAGTTCGTCGAAGCGGCTGCCCGAGGACCGGCGCCGCTCGTCGGCGGAGAGGAGGGCGTCGACCAGGTCGACGTCCTCGCCACGGACGCGCTGCGAGGCGCGCACTCGGTCAGGGTCCTCACGGAGCAGGCGAAGGTCAATCACAGGCCCAAGCGTACCGGGCGGGAGTTCCTCCACCGGTACCGGTTTTTCCCTGGGGATAACTCCCGTCGCCCTGTGGATAACTCCTGTGGGGAATCCGCCGGGCACGGGTTATCCACAGGGTCGGGGCCAGGGCTGTGGATCGAAGGGGATGATCACCCTCCGCGTGACCGAACCAGGGAATTGAGGTTTCAAACCTCATTCGACCTTCCCGAGTGAGGGAATTGAAGCACTCGCACGGGTGATTTGCTGGCAACCGGGTGACTCTGATCCGATTAGTCATCTCTGCGACGCAAACCGATGATCCGACCGGTTCTGGGTAATGGCTATACCGGTTTGTCGACTCGTCCCCAGGCCTGTGGATAACTTCCGGCTGTGGACAGCGGGGAGGCCTGTGGACAGCGGCCCCCGGCGTCGGGCGGCCCTGTGGACGACGGGTGCGGTCACCCGACCGGGCATCCCACCCGTCTGATCAGCCCGGTCCGAAACGGTCGGAAAATGTCAGAAAGACAACAGGTGTCGTCAGGTTGTCCCGCAGGGAGGCGCGTACGGCTCAGATCTCCCCGCGACCGTCGAGCGCCCGCGAGAGCCAGTCCGCCGCCGAGGAGAAATCCTCGTCCGAGGTCCCCGGCCGCCGGTGGGTGGACACCTGGCGGTCGGCGCGCGGATAGGAGCCGAGGAAGCGCACCTGCGGACAGATCCGCTTCAGGCCCATCATCGCCTCGCCCACCCGGCGCTCGGACAGGTGGCCCTCGCAGTCGATCAGGAAGCAGTAGCTCCCCAGGCCCTCACCGGTCGGGCGGGACTCGATCCGCATCAGGTTGATCCCGCGCACCGCGAACTCCTGCAGCAGCTCCAGCAGCGCACCCGGGTGGTCGTCCGGCAGCCAGACCACCATCGAGGTCTTGTCCGCGCCGGTCGGCGAGGAGACCCGGCCCGGGCGGCCCACCAGGACGAACCGGGTGGCCGCGCTCTTGGCGTCCGCGATGTCCTTGACCAGCGGGTCCAGCCCGTAGATCGGCGCCGCGAACTCGCCCGCGAACGCCCCGTCGTAGCGGCCCTCGGCGACCAGCCGGGCACCGTCGGCGTTGGAGGCGGCCGACTCCCAGGTCGCGTCCGGCAGGTTGGCCGCCAGCCAGCGGCGCACCTGCGGCTGGGCCACCGGGTGGCTGGTCACCGTCTTGATCCCGGAAAGCTCGGTGCCGGGGCGCACCAGCAGCGCGAAGGAGATCGGCAGCAGCACCTCGCGGTAGATCATCAGCGGCGTGCCGGCGGCCAGTTCGTCGTTGGTCGCGGTGACCGCGCCCTCCACCGAGTTCTCGATCGGCACGAACGCCCCGGCGGCCTCCCCGCCGCGCACCGCGTCCAGCGCCAGCGCCACCGAGGACAGCGGCACCAGCTCCCGGGTCGCCGCCTCGGGCAGGGTGTGCAGCGCCGCCTCGGTGAAGGTGCCGGCCGGGCCGAGATAGGTGTAGCGGGTGGCCGACATGACGCCTCCGGGTACTCGGTGCCGCACGAACAGGGTGCCGCGCGGACGGGTTCCGCGCGAACGGGTGGTGCCGAAACAGCCACCCTAACGATTCCGCGGCCCCGGCAGGAAAGCGTCCCAGTGGCCGGGACCGTGTGTGCCAGGGCGTGTCTTCAAACGCCGCAAACGCCCCGCACGCCGGAGGCGCCGGGGAACTACCCCTCCAGCAGCTGCTGCCCGAGGTAGCCGCCGGCCGGCGCGGACGGGGGTAGCGCGTACACCCCGCTCGCCTCGTGCCGCAGGAAGCGGGAGAGGCCGTCGCCCCGGGAGAGCTTGCGCTGCACCGGGGTGAAGCCCCGGCGCGGGTCGGCCTGGAAGGCGAGGAAGAGCAGCCCGGCGTCCGGCGAGCCGTCCGGCAACAGCCCGTCGTGGTACGAGAAGCCGCGCCGCAGCATCGCCGCCCCGCCGTTGGCCGCCGGGGCGGCGACCCGGATGTGCGCGTCGGCGGGGACCGCCAGCGCGCCGTCCGGGCCCTGCGCGGAGAGGTCGACGGGGGCGTGCTCGCCGGCCCCGGCGGGCGCGCCGAGCGGGGCGCCGTCCGACTTGCGCCGCCCGATCACCCGCTCCTGCCGGTCCACCGGCAGCGCCTCCCAGTGGTCCAGCAGCATCCGGATCCGCCGGAACACCAGGTAGGACCCGCCGGCCAGCCAGCCCGGCTGGTCCCCGCCGGCCGCGCAGAACACCTTGGCGGCGAAGCCGTCCTCGCCGGGCTTGGGGTTGTTGGTGCCGTCGACCTGGCCCATCAGATTGCGGCCGGTCACCGGCTGCGCGGCGGCGCCGGGGGTGCGGGCGAAGCCGGCCGACTGCCAGCGCAGCGCCGCCGTACCGGCCGCCAGCCGCTGCAGCACCCGCAGGGCGTGCACCGCCACCAGCGCGTCGTCGGCGCCGATCTGGACGAACAGGTCGCCGTCGCCGCGGGCGGGGTCGAGCGCGTCACCGGGGAAGGCGGGCAGCGGTTCGAGCCCGGGCGGGCGGTGGTCGGCCAGGGCGGCCTTGTCGAAGAGCGCGGCGCCGAAGCCGACGGTGAGGGTGAGCGAGCAGGGCCCGGCGTCCAGGGCGATCTGGTTGTCGAACTCCTCGGCCGGCTCCCCGGCGGTCAGCCGCTCGGCCGCCTTCGTCCAGCGCTGCAGCAGGCCGCGCAGGCCGTCCCGGCCGGCGCCCTCGGCCAGGTCGAAGGCGGCCAGCTGGACCCTGGCCTGCTGCGGTTCGAGGATCCCGGCCTGGTGCTCGCCGCGGAACGGCACCCGGGCCGCGCCGAGCGCGCCGGCCGCGCCCGCCGCCCCGGCGGAGCGGTCGGGGCGGTCGGAGCCGCCCAGGGCGACCGCCCCGGCGCCGACCAGCAGCCCGGCACCGGCGGTGCCGAGCAGCGCCCGCCGGGTGAAGCCCGTGCGGTCCGCCGACCCCTGCTCCACCGTCGTCACCTCGGTCGTCACGTCGTCCACCGCCGTCAGCCGATCTTGAACTGCTGGGTCGGCGTGGTCTGGTCGATGTCCGAGGAGCGGACCTGCACCGACACCACCCAGTTGCCCGCCAGCGGCAGCTGCGCGGTGCCGCTCCAGCGGCCGGTGCCCTCCGGGGTGAGCGCGACCGGCAGCGGGCCGAGGTCGCGGTCCGGCAGGGTGAAGGCGAGCTGCACCTCGGGGACGTCCACCGGCTGCCCGTCCGTGCCGTCCAGCGCGAGCTTCACCTCGTTCGGGCCGGTCCTGGCCGGGTTGAGGGTGACGGTCGCGGTGCCCCTGGCGTTCGGCGTCCGGCCCTTGGTGTCGTACGGGAGCTTGAGCTCGACGGTACGGCCCGGCTCGGTCTGCGGGGCCGCCGCGGCCGCGCCGGGGGCGGCAGCCGCCGCACCGGCCGAGACCTCGCTCGCCACCCGCCCGGGCGGCGAGTTGGTGAGCATCGTGGTGACCACCAGCACCGCCACCGCGACCAGTGCCTCCACCAGCACCGAGCGGCGCAGCCCGGCCCGGGTCGGGGTCAGCCCGCGCTCGCGCCCGGCGCTCTCCCGGGCGGCCTTCTGCCGGGCCAGCTGCGCCCGGCGGACCGGGTCCTCGCTGTGCGCCGCGACGGCGACCGGCTCCGGCACCTCGGTCCGCTCGACCTCCGCCGCCTCGGCCGGGGCCGAGCGCAGCCGGGCCAGCCAGGCCCGGGACATCCAGGCGACGCCGAGCATCACGACCACGCAGCCGCTCTTCACCAGCAGCAGCCGCCCGTACTCGGTGCCGGTCAGCGCGCCCCAGCTGCCCAGGCCCCGCCAGGACTGGTAGATCCCGGTGCCGGCCAGCACGGCCACCGAGCCGAAGGCGATCCTGGAGAAGCGGTCCACCACCTCGGCGCCGACGCCCTCGCGCAGCGCGACCAGCAGCGCGGCCAGGCCACCCAGCCAGAGCGCCATCGCGATCAGGTGCAGGATGCCGAACGGCAGCGCCAGCCAGACCTGGATGCCCACCGAGGCGTGGTCGGCGCCGACCCAGGTCGCGGCGAGGGCGACCGCCAGGACCAGCCCGGCCACACCGAGCCCCAGCCTCGTCTCCCGCTGTGGCCGCTCGGCGGCCCGCCGCTCCAGCTCACGCAGCTCGGCGGCCTCGGCGTCCTCGCTCTCGTCCTTGCCCTCGTCCTCGCCCTCGTCCGCGCCGGAACCCGCGGTGCCGCCCGCGGCCGCCAGGGGCTTCGCCGGAACCGGCCGCGGCGGCTGCCCCAACTGGCCGACCAGCAGCGACAGGAACACCCCGCCCGCCGCGAGCAGCAGCAGCCGGGCCGCCAGCGCGGTGCCGATCCGCTCGTCCAGCGTGGCGCGCACCAGCGTCAGGTCGAAGGCCTGCCCGACCCCGGAGCCGCGCTCGTACGGGCCGCGCAGCAGCAGCACCGCGATGGTGGAGACCAGCAGCGCCGTCCAGCCGGTCATCAGCAGTCGCTGCACCGGGCGCCGGGCGGTCCCGGCCGGCCAGCAGACCAGCACGAAGGCGGCGACGCCGGCCAGCAGCGCGAACGCGGCGTAGGCGACGGTGCGCCCGGTGCCGTACAGGGCGGCGACCAGGCCGTCGGCCTTGGCGCCCTGCAGGGCGGTGGCCGACACCGAGGTGTCCGAGGGCGCGCCGACGGAGAAGGTGAACGCGCCGCCGACCGGGTGCGAGTCCTCCGAGACGGCCCGCCAGGCCACCGTGTAGGTGCCGTTGGCGAGCCCGCTCCGCAGGCCGACCCGGGCGGTGTTGCCCCGGCCGTCGGCGTGCGCCGGGTTGCCGGTGTCCACGGCCTGGCCGGCCGGGTCGAGCACCCGGACGGAGTCGGAGGAGAGCGAGACGGCCTCGCTGAAGGTCAGCGTGACGGCCTGCGGGGCGGTGGCGACCACCGCGTTCTGCCGGGGATCGGTGGAGTCCAGGGTGGCGTGCGCGGAGGCCGGTCCGGCGCCCGCGAGCATCAGCGCGAGCAGCGCGCCGAGCATTCCGAGCACCCCGGCGATCCGGCGGTGGGAGGCCTTCTCCAGGCCGGCCGACTGCATGCTGGCGGTCCCCTTAACTCTGGCCGGGGCGGTAGGTGAGCTCCTTGACCGGCACCTTGACCGAGATGGTGCCGGACTTGGCGAAGGTGAGGTCGAGCTCCAGCTCGTCGCCGACCGCCGGGGTCTTCTCCCAGCCCATGATCATCAGGTGGGCGCCGCCGCGGGCGAACTGCAGCGACCCGTGTGCGGGCACGTCCAGGCTGGCGACCTGCTCCATGCTGGACGCGGTCGAGCGGTGCATGGTGACCGACTCGGCGCCCGGGCTGGTCACCTTGACCAGCTGGTCCTGCCCGCCGTCGTTGCGGACGGTCAGGTAGCCGGCCGCCATCCCGCCCGCCGGGGGCAGCGGGATGTAGGAGTCGGCGACGCTGAGCCTGGCCGGGCCGGCGGCGGCTGCGCCCTGGCCGCCCGTCCCGCAGGCGGCCAGTATCGCGCCGCCGCCCAGGGCGGTCGCGACCACGGCGCCCAGCAGCGCGCTGCGGCGGAACCGGCGCGTCCCGGTCGGCACCGCGACGCTCCCGTCGCTGACCTCGCTCCGCTCGCTCATGCCGCGACACCCTTGGCGAGCAGCGGCAGGTCGTGCTCGTAGGTCTTCTCCTCGGTGCCGCTCATGTAGAGCACGTGCGCCTTGTCGTCCGAGGGGAGGAAGGCCAGCACCTGCGCGCCGTGGGTGGAGGTGACCGTCCCGTCCGCGTTGACCACCGGGTCCTCGATCATGATGCCGAGCGACTTGGCCGCGGTCTTCACCTTGGCCAGGTCGCCGGTGAGGCCTATGAAGTCACTGCCCATCGAGTCCAGCCAGGTGCGCAGCACCTTCGGGGTGTCGCGCTGCGGGTCGGTGGAGACGAAGACGACGTTGATCTTCTGCCGCTCCTCCGCCGGGAGCGCCTTCATCGCGACGCCGATGTCGCCCATGGTGGTCGGGCAGACGTCCGGGCAGCTGGTGTAGCCGAAGAACAGCAGGGTGGCCTTGCCGTTGGTCTGCTGCCGCAGGTCGAAGGGCTGGCCGGAGGTGTCGGTCAGCTGGAGGTCCGGCTTCTCGAAGTTCTTGGCCAGCTTGGTGCCCTGGTACGGGGTGTCCTCCTTCTGCTGGGTGACCTTCGCGGCGGTGGAGCCGCCGCCGGAGGAGCCGCAGGCGGACAGCGTCAGGGCGGCGGCCAGCGCGAGGGCGGCGGCGCCGGCCAGCCGGGTGGTGCGGGTGGTGCGGGGCATGGGGAGTTCCGATCGTGCGCGGTGGGACCGCCGGCGGGGCCGCACCGTCGGCTTCGGTGCGGCCCCGCCGGCGCGGGGGTCAGGAGGCGGAGCCGCCGTTCTTGCGGCGCAGGCCGAGCACGCCGACGGCGGTGCCGAGCACGCCGACCACGATGCCGATCACGCCGAGGGTGCGGGCGGTGGAGTCACTGGTCTTGCCGTCGGCGTCGGAGCCGGCGGCGTGGTCCGAGCTGTCCCCGTGGGCGCCCGCGGCGGGGGAGGCGGTGACGCCGTGGCTGTCGCCGTCGCCGTCGCCGTGGCCGTCGCCGCCCTCGGCCTTGGTGAGCTTCAGGACGGGCGCGGGCTTGGCCGGCTCGGGCTGGCCGTTCTTGGACTCGTCGATCCAGCGGACGACGTCACCGTTGTCGTAGGTCTGCAGGGCCTTGAAGACCAGGCTGTCCGAGTCGGTCGGCAGCGGGCCGAGCGAGACCCGGAACTCTTGGAACTGGCCGGGGGCGATCTTGGTGCCCGCGTCGGCGGTCCAGGTGATCTTGGAGACGGCCTCGTTGACGTCGCTGCCGTGCACCTTGATCGGCTTGTCCAGCTTCGACTTCTCGATCGCGGCGGTCCAGCCCGGCATCGGCAGGGTGCGGACGGAGGCCAGCGGGTGGTCCAGCGGGAGGTTGACCTCCAGCTTCACGGTGCTCGCGGTGTCGCTCTCGTTCGGCACCCGGAAGTCGACGGCCGTGTAGCCGCCCTGCGGGGCCGCACCCGGGTTCACGGTGACGTGCGCGAAGGCGGGGCCGGCCAGCGCCACCACGGAGGCGGCGGCGGTCAGGGCGACGGCGGCGAGACGGCGGGTGGGAAGGGAACGCATGATGCGGGTCTCCGATCGGAGCTCGGCGGCAGGCAGGGACCGGGCGACGGACGGTGCCGCGCCTCGGCGGTGCCCCGGTGGTGCCGCGCGTGGGGATGTGGGGGCAGAGCCTCGGGAACGCCCCCGGTGTGGTCGGGGAACGGCCCGGACGGTGCGCACACCCGCGCCCGGGTACGGCCCGCAGGCCGCCGGGAACGCGGATCAGTGCGCGAAGGCCCCGCACGGCGGCCCGCGCCGCACCACGCTGTGCCGCAGCACGGCACCCGCCGGGAACGGGCTCTCCCCGCCCCCCGCCCCGAACCGGCGGGCCGGACCGGCCACGCCGAACAGACCGCGCAGCAGCGCGGCCACCAGCGCGAACGCCGACCGCAGCGGCGCCGCCCAGTGCTCCCGGGCCGCCGACGCGGCCACCCGCAGCAGCCGCCACAACGCCGCCTCGCCGCGCCGCAGCCACCAGCCCGCCACCAGCGCGGCGGCCAGGTGCCCGGCCAGCATCGACGGCGTCATGCCCAACACGCCGCCCTGCCACCAGGGCGCGGCGGCGTACGCGTGCGGATCCAGACCCGCGGAGGAGACCAGCTGCTCCGCGGACGGACTGCCGGGCAGGCCGACCAGCGTCCCCGGGTGGGCCTCGTTGCAGATCAGCCGGCCGGCCACCTGCGGCAGGGTCAGCGGACCGGAGCCGCCGTGCATGCCGGCCATGCCGGCCATGCCGGTCATGGAGCCGCCGAGGCCGTGGCCGTTGAAGCCGTGGAAGAGGCAGTGCAGCACGAGCTGCCCCGCGCCCAGCGCCCCGGCGATGCCCGCCAGCGAACGCTCCCGTCCACCGCAGGCCGCCGCGAGGCCCAGCACCGCGACGAAACCCACCGCCAGCGCGGTCGGCGGCACGTCGCCGCCTCCGGCCAGGGCGTGCCCGGCCGCCGCGATCAGCGTGCAGACCAGCGCGAACGGGACCGCCCGGGCAAGCCGCAGGTCCCAGGCGGCGGCCCCCACCGGCTGGGCCGGTCCGGGGGCGCCCGGGAGCGGGGCGGCAGCGAGGGCAGTCATGGCCGGGCCATCCTCTCATTGCGTACGCCGCGGACACGGGCAGGGTGGGAAATCCCTACGAATGCCCCTTTCGGCAGCGGCGTGCGGGTCCGGGTGCGCGCTGCCCGGCACAGACCCCGTCCCCCAGTCCATCCGCCGAACGGGCGGTACCGGCCCCCGCGCACGGTTCACCACCGAATCGCCCGGAGATACCTAGTTGTATGTGGAGCCGCAGCCAGGAGGGACCTCCCGTGGACATCTGGTGGACTCTGCACCTCAAGCGCGACCCGGCCAGCGTTCCGCTGGCCCGGCGCATCCTGCTCGGTGCCATGGCGACGGCGGGCGTCGACCCGCAGATCGCCGACGACCTCGGCGTCGCCCTCAGTGAGGCCTGCGCCAACGCCGTCGAGCACGGCGCCACCGGGCGGCCCGACGACGGCTTCCAGGTCACCGCCTCGATCAGCGGCGACCGGCTGCGGATCGAGGTCACCGACTCCGGCCCGGGCCTGCCCGCCGCCGCACCGGTCCGGCGCCCGGCCGCCGCGGCCCCCACCCGCCCCGCCGCGAGCGGCCACGGGCCCGGCCGCTCCCGCCGCGGCCGCGCCACCGTCCCGGCCCGCGTCCTCACCGCCCACCGGCCCCGCCGCGACGGCCACCCGTACGACACCCACGTCCTCCCCTGTCGCCCCACCGCCCCCACCCTGCGCCCGGTCGACCTCGACACCCTCCCCGACCTCACCGCCGAATCCGGCCGCGGCCTCTTCCTGATCCACGCCCTCACCGACCACGTCCAGCTCCGCAACCACCCCCTGCGGGGGGCGATCGTCAGCTTCGACAAGATCCTCAAGTGGCAGGACGGGGCGCTGCTGCAGGCGTCGTGAGGGTCGGTGCGTCTTGAGCGGGGGCGGGCCGGGGTCCGGTTGCCGGGGGGACGAGGGGGTCGGACGATGGGGGGATGATGCACCAGATGCGAGCCGAGTACGGCGCCGGCGGTGCGGCCGAGGGGGTGCGGCTGTGGCACGTGGTCCGGGGCGAGGAGAGCGCCGCGATGTGCGGGCGGGAGCTCGACCCGCAGGCGCAGCTGCGGTCCGCGGTGGACTGGGGCAAGACCCCGGAGCTGTGCTGCCACACCTGCGGGGCGTACTTCCTGCGCGAGGCGCCGTACCTGGCGGCCGAGCACCAGTGAGTCCGGTCCACCGTGATCCGGTCTACCGTGATCGGCATGGAGGAACCTCTCGTCCGACCGACGTCGTTGACCCGTGAGGCCGCCGGGCTGCGGGCCGGGACGCCCGGGCTGCCCGAGTACGTCGACCGCCTCTGCGCGCTGGTCGAGCGGGTGGACCCGCTGATCCACGCGTTCGTTCCGGAGCCCGGGCGGCACGGCCGACTGCGGGCGCAGGCACGGGAGTTGGCCGCACGGTACCCGGCGCCGGCCGGGCGGCCGCCGCTGTACGGGGTGGCGGTGGGGGTCAAGGACATCGTGCGCGTGGACGGGCTGCCCACGCACGGCGGTTCGGCGCTGCCGCCCGGCGTGCTGGCCGGGCCGCAGGCCGCGGTGGTGGACCGGCTGCGAGCGGCGGGGGCGCTGGTCGCGGGCAAGACGGTGACCGCCGAGTTCGCGGCGACCGCCCCCGGCCCGACCCGCAATCCGCACCACCCGGGGCACACCCCGGGCGGCTCCAGCAGCGGTTCCGCGGCGGCGGTCGCCGCGGGGCTGGTGCCGCTGGCCGTCGGCACCCAGACCGTCGGCTCGGTGATCCGCCCGGCCGCGTACTGCGGGGTGGTGGGCTTCCGGCCGACGTACGGGCGGATCCCGGTGGACGGGGTGATCCCGAACGCGCCGAGCCTCGACACCCTGGGGGTGTTCACCGCCGACCTGGCCGGCGCGGCCCTGGCGGCCTCGGTGCTGTGCGACGACTGGCGCCCGGTGGCGGAGGGCCCGGAGCCGGTGCTGGGCGTGCCGGACGGGCCGTACCTGGAGCGGGCGGAGCCGGCCGCGCTGCGCGCCTTCGAGGAGCAGCTGGAGCGGCTGGCGGCGGCCGGGCTGGCGGTGCGCCGGGTCGGGCTGTTCCCCGACTTCGCCGAGCTCGTACGGCAGTTGCAGTTCGTCAACCGTTTCGAGCTGGCCCGCAGCCACGCCGACTGGTTCGCCCGCTTCGGCGGCCTCTACCGGCCGGAGACGGTGGCGGGCATCAGGGTCGGTCAGGCCGTCGCGGCCGAGGACCGGGCGGCGGCGCTGCGGTTCCGGGAGCGGCTGCGCGACCGCGTCGCGGCGGCGGGCGCGGCGGCCGGGGTGGACCTCTGGCTGGCGCCCTCGGCGACCGGTGGGGCGCCAGAGGGCCTGCACAGCACCGGGGACGGGGCGATGTCGCTGCCGTGGAGCTTCCTCGGGCGGCCGGCGTTGAGCCTGCCGGCCGGGCGTACCCGGGAGGGGCTGCCGTTGGGGCTCCAGGTGGTCGGTGCGGCGGGCGGCGACGAGCGCCTGCTGGCCCAGGCTGCTGTGCTGGAGCGGGTATTGACCGGACGTTAGGGGGGCGCTCGTCGGCCGAGAGCGGATGATCGAATTTCTCGGCGCGGGCCCGGAAGGCGCGGCCGGGTGAGTACTGTCGGTCGGATGGACCTCATCGAACTGCACGCACGCTCACTGAAGTTGGCGGGCGAGGTGGTGGACACCGTCCGGCCGGAGCAGCTGGACCTGGCGACCCCGTGCGCGGACTGGACGCTGCGGCAGCTGCTGGAGCACGAACTCGGGCAACGTCACGGCTTCGCGGCGGCCGCCCGCGGAGCCGGACCGGACCTCGCGCTGTTCGCGCCTGCCCCGCTCGGCACGGACCCGGCCGGCGCCCTCGGCCGGGCCGGCGCCGAACTCACCGACGCGTTCCGGGAAGCGGCCGGGGCGGGTCGGGCGCTGTGGCTGCCGGAGATCCGCGACGGCGGCCCCTTCCCGCTCGACCGCGCGGTCGGCTTCCACCTGCTCGACACCCTGGTGCACGGCTGGGACGTCGCCGCCGCGCTCGGCGACCCGGCGGGCATCGGCGCGGCCGTGGAGCGCGACGAGGCACTGATCGCCACGCTGGTGGCGGTGGCCGAGGCCGTCCCGGACACGCCGGAGGCCCGGGCTCCCGGCAGGGCCTTCCGCCCGGGCGTGCGGTCGGACGACGGCGCGGGCCGGTTCGCGCGCGTCCTGGCGCTGCTCGGCCGCGACCCGGCCTGGACGTAGGTCAGGTCCGGTCGCGCTGCTCGTCGGGGAAGCGCGGGCCGCCGATCAGGAAGAGCAGGGCGGCGGTCGGAAAGCCGAGTGAGGCGGCCAGTACCACGATGAACTGCCAGAACATCTTCTGCTCCTCGTCAGTCGCGGGCCGCTGGGCCACCCGAAGGTGCTGCCAAACCTGACCCGCCCCGATTGGCCGAATTGTCCGGTCACCTTCCGACGGTATGGCCGAATCGGCCCGGCTGCCACCGGGCGCCGCGGAGCGGGCCCGCGCCACACCGGCGCACGGGGCTGGGCGCGGGCCTGGGACGGCGGCCACACTGTCGGGATGCAGCTACAGCTCGCAGGGGAAGCACGGCGGCCCGACCGCGAGAGCGAGGACTTCGCGGTGGCCTCGCCGGAGGCGCTGGTCCTGCTGGACGGCGCGAGTTCGCCGGCCGGCCTGGAGTCCGGGTGCCGGCACGGAACGGCTTGGTACGTACGGCGGTTGGGCGTGCACCTGCTCGCCCGGCTCACCGACCGGTCGGATCGCTCGATCGCCGAGTGCCTGGCCGACGCCATCGTGGAGACGGCCGCGCTGCACGGCGGCCGCTGCGACCTGGCCCACGCCAACACGCCCGCCGCGATGGTGGTCGCGGCCCGGCGGCACGGCGAGTCGCTGGAGTACCTGGTGCTCGGCGACTCGCTGCTGGTGCTGGAGTTCAAGGACGGCCCGCCGAAGGTCATCGGGGACAACCAGCGCTTCCCCGGCGGGGAGGAGCTGCGCCGCCAGGTGTGGGCGACCGTGCCCGGTTCGGCCGAGCGGGCGGCGCTGCACCTGGAGTACGCGCTGGCCGTCCGCGCCGCCCGCAACCGGGGCGCCGGGCCGTGGATCGCCGCCGCCAGCCCGCGCGCCGCCGAGCACGCCGAGACCGGCTTCGTCCGGCTGGACCGGCTGCACGCGCTGGCCGCCCTGACCGACGGCGCCTCGCGCTACACCGAGCGCTTCGGGCTTGGCAGTTGGGGCGACGTGCTGCGACTGCTGGCGGAGTCGGGCCCGGCCGAACTGATCGCCCAGGTGCGGGCCGTAGAGCGGTCGGACGCCACCTGCGAGCGCTGGCCGCGGGGCAAGACGCACGACGACGCCTCGGCCCTCTACGCGCTGGTCTGAAGCCTGCCGCGGGGACGGGAAACGGCGGGGCGGCCGCAGGTGGGAACCTGCGGCCGCCCCGCCGGGTGGGGGACGGTTCTCAGTGGGCGTCGGTCGGGACGGTGCCGAGGCGGCCGGCCTGGAAGTCCTCCATGGCCTGCTGGAGTTCGCGGTGGCTGTTCATCACGAACGGTCCGTACCAGGCGACCGGCTCGCGGATCGGCTGTCCGCCGAGCAGGACGACCTCGAAGTTGGCGCTGCGGGAGTCCTGGTTCTCGTCGGCGCGGATGGTGATCGAGTCGCCGTCGCCGAACAGGACCGCCTGGCCCATGCCGAACGGGCGGCGCTCGGGGCCGGCCGAGCCCTTGCCCGCGAGACCGTAGGCGAGGGCGTTGAAGTCGGAGCGCCAGGGCAGGGTGACCTGGGCCCCGGGGCTGACCGAAGCGTGGATCATGGTGATCGGGGTGTGGGTGGCCCCGGGGCCCTGGTGGCCGTCGAGTTCGCCGGCGATCACCCGGAGCAGGGCGCCGCCGTCCTCGGTGCTGAGGAGCTTGACGCTGCCGCCGCGGATGTCCTGGTACTTCGGGGCGATCATCTTGTCCGAGGCGGGCAGGTTCACCCAGAGCTGGAGGCCGTGGAAGAGGCCGCCGGACATCACCAGCGACTCCGGCGGGGTCTCGATGTGCAGCAGGCCGGAGCCGGCCGTCATCCACTGGGTGTCGCCGTCGGTGATGACGCCGCCGCCGCCGTGCGAGTCCTGGTGCACGAAGGTGCCGTCGATGATGTAGGTGACGGTCTCGAAGCCGCGGTGCGGGTGCCAGGGGGTGCCCTTGGGCTCGCCGGCCGCGTAGTCCACCTCGCCCATCTGGTCCATCATGATGAACGGGTCGAGGTGCTTGGTGTTGATCTTGGCGAAGGCGCGGCGGACGGGGAAGCCCTCGCCCTCGTAGCCCTCGGGGGCGGTGACCACGGTGAGGACCGGCCGGGCGTTCGTGACGGCGGCGTCCGGGGTGGTGACGCGGGGGAGGGTCAGCGGGTTGTCGACGGTCACGGCGGGCATGTCGGCCTCCTTCGAGGGGGGTTCTGCGGCCTACGTCCCTCAGGTTAGTTCAATCCTCAACAACAAGCAAGTTGAAAATTGAACTATGTGTGGACGGAGGAGCGCGGGGCTCCTCGTCCAGGATGGGTCAGCCGTCGGTGGGCCGCTCGTCAGTCATCTGCGAAGCAATGGCCGACGGCCGCGCAACGGTCGTCAGCCATACATCCGGCGCATGGTGAAGTCGACCATCTGCTCGACGGCCTTGGCGTCGAACACCATCCGGTGCTCGCCCTCCATGTCCAGCGCGAAGCCGTAGCCGGTCGGCAGCAGGTCCAGGACCTCGGCGCCGGTGACGGTGAAGTGCTTGGAGTCCTTGCCGGCGTAGCGGCGCAGCTCCTTCAGGGAGCTGAACATCGGGATCACCGGCGTCGGGGTGTTGTGCAGCGCGAGGAAGCCGGGGCGGTCGCCGCGCGGGCAGTGCACCTTCGAGGTGATGAAGATCGCCTGGAAGTCCTCGACCGCCATCGAGCCGGTGGTGAAGGCGCGGACGGCGTCCGCCAGCGAGGGCGGGGACGGCTCCGGGTAGAGCGACTGCTGGTCGCCCTGCGGCTGCGCGCCGTAGGCGTCGGGTCCGGGCATGCCGTTCATGCCCGGCTGCGGTCCCGCCTGCTGCTGGTAGGGGTCGCCCGGGTATGCGTTCTGGTCATATCCGTACACACGGACAGGCTAGCGGGAGCGCACCCGCCCGCGCTGGCGCAGATCCTGACAAGGAGTGGCCGTCCCGGCTTGTGGGACGTGACCACGTTCATAGCGGATTAACCGTCGGGGGCTTGCCCAAGTTACCGCTGGGTAGCATCATTACGCCTACTGGTGGGTACGGGACGCCGGAACGCGGCGGTCTCCCGGAAGCGACGAACCGGAGATAACGGCCATGGGTCACTACAAGTCCAACCTGCGTGACGTGGAGTTCAACCTCTTCGAGGTGTTCGGCCGCGAGCAGGTCTACGGCACCGGACCGTTCGCGGACATGGACGTCGAGACCGCGAAGAACATCCTCAGCGAGATCTCGCGCCTCGCCGAGAACGACCTCGCAGCGTCCTTCGTCGATGCCGACCGCAACCCGCCGGTCTTCGACCCGGAGACCAACACCGCCCCGATCCCGGCGTCCTTCAAGAAGAGCTACCAGACCTTCATGGACGCCGAGTGGTGGCGCCTGGGCATCCCGGAGTCGATCGGTGGCCAGGTCACCCCGAACTCGCTGATCTGGGCCTTCGCCGAGCAGATCCTGGGCTCCAACCCGGCCATCTGGATGTACTCCTCCGGCCCGGCCTTCGCCGGCGTCATCGCCGAGGAGGGCACCGAGGAGCAGCTGGAGGTCGCCAAGCGGATGACCGACCGCCTGTGGGGCTCCACCATGGTCCTCACCGAGCCCGACGCGGGCTCCGACGTGGGCGCCGGCCGCACCAAGGCGATCCAGCAGGAGGACGGCTCCTGGCACATCGAGGGTGTGAAGCGCTTCATCACCTCGGGCGAGCACGACATGTCCGAGAACATCATCCACATGGTGCTGGCCCGCCCCGAGGGCGGTAAGCCGGGCACCAAGGGCCTGGGCCTGTTCATCGTCCCCAAGTTCGACTTCGACTGGGAGACCGGCGAGCTGGGCGAGCGCAACGGCGTCTACGCCACCAACGTCGAGCACAAGATGGGCCTCAAGGCCTCGAACACCTGCGAGATGACCTTCGGTGCCAAGCACCCGGCCAAGGGCTGGCTGCTGGGCGAGAAGGTCGACGGCATCCGCCAGATGTTCAAGATCATCGAGTTCGCCCGCATGATGGTCGGCACGAAGGCCATCGCCACCCTCTCCACCGGCTACCTGAACGCCCTGGAGTACGCCAAGGAGCGCGTGCAGGGCGCCGACATCTCGCAGTTCCTGGACAAGACCGCCCCGCGCGTCACCATCACCCACCACCCGGACGTGCGCCGCTCGCTGCTGACCCAGAAGGCCTACGCCGAGGGCATGCGCGCGCTGGTCCTGTTCACCGCGTCCACCCAGGACGACATGCTGGCCGCCAAGCTGCGCGGCGAGCGCGACGAGGCCGCCGAGCGCCTGAACGACCTGCTCCTGCCGATCGTCAAGGGCTACGGCTCGGAGAAGTCCTACGAGCAGCTCGCCCAGTCCCTGCAGACCTTCGGTGGCTCCGGCTACCTGCAGGAGTACCCGATCGAGCAGTACATCCGGGACGCCAAGATCGACACCCTGTACGAGGGCACCACCGCCATCCAGGGCCAGGACTTCTTCTTCCGCAAGATCGTCAAGGACGGCGGCCAGGCGCTCACCGCGCTGTCCGAGCAGATCCAGAAGTTCATCGGCTCCGCCGCCGGCGGCGACGCCCTGGCCGCCGAGCGCGACCTGCTCGCCAAGGCCGCCGGCGACCTGGAGGCCATCATCGGCAAGCTGCTGGCCGACCTCTCCTCGGTCGAGCAGGACGTCAAGAACATGTACAAGGTGGGCCTCAACACCACCCGCCTGCTGATGGTCTCCGGCGACGTCGTCGTCGGCTGGCTGCTGCTGCGCCAGGCCGCGGTGGCCCTGGCCAAGCTGGAGGCCGGCGCCTCCGAGAAGGACGTCCCGTTCTACCAGGGCAAGGTCGCGGCGGCCCGCTTCTTCGCCAAGAACGTCCTCCCGACCGTCGCCCCCCAGCGGGTGATCGCCGAGGGCATCGACAACGAGATCATGGAGCTGGCGGAGGAGGCCTTCTAAGGCACGCCTCCCACCCGTCACCCGCCACCACCCTTCCTGGGACGCGGCGGGTGACACCTCTCTGACCGCCTGACGAAAACCCTCACACCGAAGGGCCCGGCTGCCACCGGGCCCTTCGGTGTTTCCGCCTCCGTGCCCGCTGCTTTTCCGCCTCCGTGCCCGGCGCGTTCCCGGCTTCGTGCCCTTGCCGGTACCGAATGCCCTGTCCGTGTACGGGCATATGCTCAACGTGCGAAGCCGACTCCCCCTCCGGCTTCGGCCCTCCCTCGACTCAGGAGCAGTATGTCGACCGCCGCCCGCCAGGCATTCTTCGACCGGACGCACAGCGACGATCTGATCGCGTTCCTCGGCACCTCGCCGTCCCCGTACCACGCGGTCGCGAGCGCCGCGGAGCGGCTGGAGAAGGCGGGCTTCCGGCAGGTCGCCGAGACGGACGCCTGGGACGGCTCCGCCGGCGGGCGCTACCTGATCCGCGGCGGTGCGCTGATCGCCTGGTACCTGCCGGAGGGTGCGGGCCCGGAGACCCCGTTCCGGATCGTCGGCACCCACACCGACTCGCCCAACCTGCGCGTCAAGCCGCTGCCGGACACCGGCTCGGCGGGCTGGCGGCAGGTCGCGGTGGAGATCTACGGCGGCGTCCCGCTGAACACCTGGCTGGACCGCGACCTCGGCATCTCCGGCAGACTCGCGCTCAAGGACGGCACCGTCCGCCTGGTCCAGCTGGACGAGCCGCTGCTGCGCGTGCCGCAGCTCGCCATCCACCTGGACCGCCAGGTCAACGAGGGCATGAAGCTCGACAAGCAGCGCCACCTCACCCCGATCTGGGGCCTCGGCCCGGTCGACGAGGGCGCGCTGATCTCCTACGTCGCCGAGCGGGCCGGGGTGGCCGCCGCCGACGTGGTCGGCTGGGACCTCATGACGCACGACGTCCAGCCCGCCTCCTACCTGGGCCGGGACCGCGAGCTGCTGGCCGGCCCGCGCCTGGACAACCTGCTCTCGGTGCACGCGGCCACCGCCGCGCTCGCCGCCGTCGCCACCGCCGACGGTGCCGCCGAGCTGCCGTACATCCCGGTGCTGGCCGCCTTCGACCACGAGGAGACCGGCAGCGAGTCCGACACCGGCGCGCAGAGCCCGCTGCTCGGCAACGTCCTGGACCGTTCGATCCACTCGCGCGGCGGCACCCCGGAGGACCGCGCCCGGGCGCTCGCCGGCACCGTCTGCCTCTCCTCGGACATGGGCCACGCCGTCCACCCGAACTACAGCGAGCGGCACGAGCCGGGGCACCACCCGATGCCGAACGGCGGGCCGATCCTCAAGGTCAACGTCAACAACCGCTACGCGACCGACGGTGTCGGCCGGGCGGTGTTCGCGGCCGCCTGCGAGAAGGCGGGGGTGCCGTGGCAGTCCTTCGTCTCCAACAACGCGATGCCCTGCGGTACGACGATCGGCCCGATCACGGCGGCGCGGCTGGGCATCAAGACGGTGGACTGCGGCATCGCGGCGCTGTCCATGCACTCGGCGCGCGAGCTGTGCGGCGCGGAGGACCCGTACCTGCTGGCGAGCGCGATCAAGGCCTTCCTGGAGGGCTGAGCCCCCTCCCTCGCATGCGCCGGGGCCCGGCGGACGATTCGGTCGTCCGCCGGGCCCCGGCGTCTGTGGGAGGGGACTCCCCGGGCTGCTCGCTACTCCATCCCGGCCAGCACCAGCGGGAGGCGGCGGGCGCCGTCGGCGACCAGCTTCACCGGCACGCCCCAGTCCTGCTGGTGGACGTGGCAGGCCGGGAACTCGATCTCCGGGGCGTCGTCGCAGGAGGCGGCCATCGCCGAGACGTGCAGCACGCCCTCGGTGACCTCGTCGGAGAGCACCAGCTCGCGCGAGAGGTCGCTGTCCGCGCCCGCGCCGGAGACCAACAGCTCGGGCGGGGTCGAGCTGACCAGCAGCCGCGTGGACGGCCCGTAGCGCTCGTCCAGCTTCTGGCCGCTCGGCGCCGAGAAGACCACGTCCAGCCGGAAGGCGCCCGGCGCGACCTCGGTGGCCGCGCGCTGGGTGCGGTGCGCCACCGCGTCGACCCGCACCGCCTCCTCCGGCAGCCGCAGCCTGGTCAGCCGGTGCCGGGCCGACTCGACCACCACGATGTCGCCGTCCACCAGCACCGCCCCGGAGGGCTCGCGCAGGTCGGTGGCCAGCGTGCTGACCTCGCCGGTCGCCGGGTCGTAGCGGCGCAGCGCGTGGTTGTAGGTGTCGCTGACGGCCACCGAGCCGTCCGGCAGCACGGTGACGCCCAGCGGGTGCTGGAGCAGGGCCTGGTCGGCGGCGCCGTCGCGGTGGCCGAAGTCGAACAGGCCGGTGCCGACGGCGGTTTCGACCCTCCCTGTTTCACGTGAAACCAGGCGCAGCGCGGAGGTCTCGGAGTCGGCGACCCAGAGCTTCCCGCCGTCCGCCGAGACCGCGAGGCCGGAGGGCTGGGCGAACCAGGCCTCGGCGGCGGGCCCGTCCACCAGGCCCTCGTTGGTGGTGCCCGCCGCGACGCCGACCGTGCCGGTGGCCGGGTCGTACGCCCACAGCTGGTGCACGCCCGCCATCGCGATCCACACCCGGCCGTCGAACCAGGCGACGTCCCACGGCGAGGACAGGTCCACCTCGCGGGCCGGGCCCTCGGTGGCCGAGCCCTGCCACCACTGGCGGCCCGTGCCGGCCAGCGTGGTGACGCTGCCGTCGGCCAGCCGCAGGCCGCGCAGGGCGTGGTTGACGGTGTCGGCGACGACCACGTCGTACGCCGAGCCCTCCGGCAGCAGCGCCAGGCCCTGCGGCTCACTGAACCGGGGGCTGGTGCCGTCCACCAGGCCGCGCTGCCCGTCACCGATCCGGCGCACCACCGTCTCGCCGTCCTCGGCCAGCTCGACCAGCGAGTGGTGACCGGAGTCCGCGACCAGGAAGTGGCCGTTCGGCAGCCGGACCGCCTTGCCGGGGAACTTCAGGTCCCCCGCGGTCGGCTCGGGCGCCACGTACGGGCCGTCGCCGCGGCGCAGCGTGCCCTTCGCGGCGTGCTCGGCCTCCAGCTCCTCGACCAGCCGGGCGATCGCATGGGCGTGGCCCTCACCGGCGTGCTGGGCGACGACGTAACCCTCCGGGTCGATCACCACCAGCGTCGGCCAGGCCCGGACGGCGTACTGCTTCCAGGTGGCCAGCTCCGGGTCGTCCAGCACCGGGTGGTGCACCTCGTACCGGTCGACGGCGTCCACCACGGCCTGGTGGTCGGCCTCGTGCACGAACTTCGGCGAATGCACCCCGACGATCACCACGGTGTCGCGGTGCTTCTCCTCCAGCTCCCGCAGCTCGTCCAGGACGTGCAGACAGTTGATGCAGCAGAAGGTCCAGAAGTCCAGGATGGTGATCTTGCCCCGGAAGTCGGCGAGCGTGAGCTCCTTGCCGCCGGTGTTCAGCCAACCGCCAGCCCCGACCAGTTGGGGGGCGCGTACGCGTGCACGAGATGCCATGCCCCAATGAAACCGCACGCCCGCTGTCCGCATTCCGGGCGTCCCGGGTTCACCGGCTGAGGTCAGCCTGCCAGCGGGTTTCGCCGTCGTTCTGGTCGGCGGTGGGGTGGAGGCCGAGGGCGCGGGCGATGGCGGCGGAGGCGTGGTGGTCGGGGTGGATGTGGGCGACGGCGGTGGGGGTGCCGGCGGCGGTGAGGTGGGCGAGGAGGGTGCGGGCGGCCTCGGTGGCCAGGCCGCGGCCCTGCCAGGGGGTGCCGACCACCCAGGCGAGTTCGGCCAGGGCGGGGCGGATCGTGGCCTGGACGTAGCCGGTGAGGGCGCCGTCGGCGCGCAGCCGCAGGACCCAGTTGCCCCAGGCCTCGGCCGGGTCGGGGGAGCCGGCGGCGAGCCGGGCGCAGCGGGCGCGCATCTCCTCGACGGTGGCGGGGCGGCCGCCGGTGAAGGCGTGCAGGGCCGGGTCGGCGAGCGCTGCCGCCAGCTCCTCGGCGTGCTCGGGGGCGATCGGCAGCAGGTCGAGGCGCTCGCTGCGCAGCGGGACGGCGGTGAGGTCGGGGCGCATGGCGCCATTGAAGGCGATCGGGGCCGCGCGGTGCGACGGGGTTTCCCGCGGGTGCTTCGTGGCGGTGCTTTTCGGCGGGGTGGCGCTCGGGGTCGAATGGGCCGACGTCCACACGGGGACGTCCACACGGAGGAGGCCCACGGTGCGGTACCTGGTCAGGGAGAAGCTGTTCGCGGTCGGCGACGACTACTGGATCGAGGATGACCGGGGCCACAAGGCGTACCTGGTCGACGGCAAGGTGCTGCGGCTGCGGCACACCTTCGAGCTGAAGGACGCGCACGGCCGGGTGGTCGCGGTGGTGAAGGAGAAGATGCTGACCGTCCGCGACGCGATGAAGATCGAGGACGCCGACGGCGAGGTGATCGCGACCGTACGGGAGAAGCTGTTCACCCCGTTCCGCGACAAGTACCTGGTGGAGCTGGCCTCCGGGGGCGAGCTGAAGATCCACGGCGACCTGATCGACAAGGACTACCGGATCGAGAACCAGCACGGCGACGAGCTGGCCCGGATCAGCCGCAAGTGGTTCCGGATCCGCGACACCTACGGGGTGGAGATCGCCGACGGCGCGGACACCGGCCTGCTGCTGGCCGTCGCGGCCTGCGTGGACCACCTGGTGCACGAGGAGGACTGAGCCGTCCCCGGTTCCCGGATCCCCGGTCCGAGCCTCATCTGCGTGGGGTATCTTTTGCCAACCCTTGACCAGGTCGGTCGGGGCGTAGGCGAGAGCGGACCGGGGGCTGGAACCACGATGAACGACATCCTGCACGGGCTCGGCGCGGCGGCGGCCTACGGTGTCCTCGGGGTGGTGCTGCTGCTCCTCGGCGTCGGCCTGGTGGACCTGCTCACGCCCGGCCGGCTCGGCCACCAGATCTGGGTCGAGCGCAACCGCAACGCCGCGGTCCTGCTCAGCTCCGCGTTGCTCGGCATCGGCGGCATCGTCTTCACCGCGATCCTGTACACCTACGCCGACTTCGCCAAGGGCCTGGTCTCGACGGCCTGTTACGGCGTGCTCGGGCTGGTGCTGATGGCCGTCGCGTTCTGGCTGGTGGACCTGCTGACGCCCGGGCGGCTCGGGGCGATCCTGGTCGAGCCGGAGCCGCACCCGGCGGTGTGGGTGTCGGCCAGCTGCAACCTCGCGGTGGCGGCGGTGGTGTCGGCCGCGATCGCGTAGCGGCGGGTCGGGGTGACGGCGTCTCACGCCAGATGCGTCACTCCGGGCGTGTCACTCCGGGTACGTCACTCCAGGCGCGTCACACCCGGTGGGGCGCATCGTCCAGGACGTGCTCCCGGCCCCACGCGCCCAGCGGCAGCAGCGCCGTGTTGAGGCGCCGCCCCACCTCGGTCAGCTCGTACTCGACCCGGGGCGGCACCTCGTCGTACGCCTCCCGGCGCACGATGCCGTCCGCCTCCAGTTCGCGCAGGTGCGCGGCCAGCACCTTCTCGGTGATCCCCGGCACCAGGCGGCGCAGTTCGCCGAAGCGGCAGCTCCCGTGGTGGTCCAGCGCCCAGAGGATCAGCACCTTCCACTTGCCGCCGATCACGGCCATCGCGGCGTCGATCCCGCAGACGTACGTCCCCGGCCTCGGCACGGTTGCCATGCCCACCCCTTCCGACCTGGATACTGACCCCAGGGTAACCACCCACTCCGAAGTGCGTACTTGATCGTTTCCGGGTGCGGCGCGGAGGCTGACTCCCATGACGAACAAGCTCGTTGAGAGCGCCTCCAAGACCCCGCTCACCCCGCTCACTCCGCTCACCCTGCTCGGCCTCGGCGCGATGGGCACCGCGCTCGCCGAGGCCTGGCTCACCGCCGGCCACCCGCTGACCGTCTGGAACCGCACCGCCGCCCGGGCCGACGCGCTCGCCGTCCGCGGCGCCGTCGTCGCCCCCACCGTGGCCGAGGCCGTCGCGGCGAACCGCCTGGTCGTCGTCTGCCTGCTGGACGACGCCTCCGTGGAGGAGGCGCTGGCCGGCGTCGACCTGACCGGCAAGGACCTGGTCAACCTGGTCACCAGCACCCCCGGGCAGGCCCGCGCCCGCGCCGCCTGGGCCGAGCGGTGCGGCGCCCGCTACCTGGACGGCGGGATCATGGCCGTCCCGCCGATGATCGGCGTCCCGGCGGCCGGGCCGTACGTCTTCTACAGCGGTTCGACCGAGCTGTTCGAGGAGCACCGGGCGGCGCTCGCCGCGCCGGCCGACACCCGGTACGTCGGCGAGGACGCCGGGTACGCGGCCCTGCACGACGTGGCGCTGCTCAGCGCGATGTACGGCATGCTCGCCGGGGTCGCGCACGCCTTCGCGCTGGTCCGCGGGGAGGCCGTCGCCCCGGGCGACCTCGCGCCGATGCTCAGCGACTACGTCACCGCGATGAGTCAGACCATCCCCGTCACCGCGGAGCAGTTGGAGAGCGGCGACTACACCAAGGGCGTGGTGTCCAACCTGGCGATGCAGGTGGCCGGCAAGCGCACCCTGCTGGGCACCGCCGAGGAGCAGGGGGTGAGCGCCGAACTGCTGGAGCCGTACTTCCGGCTGATGGAGCGCAGGCTGGAGGTCGGCAGCGGCGAGGAGGACCTGGCCGGGGTCGTCGACCTGCTGCGACGGTGAGGGCCGGCCGGTAACGTACCGGCATGGCAGACCTTGAAGAACGCGCCGATGACGTCGCGTCCGGCTCACGGCAGACCGGGGCAGGGGTGGTGGTCCGACCTCGCCGCGGCGACGACCTCGCCGACTGCGTCCGGGTGCTGGGCGACGTCCACACCGCCGACGGCTACCCCGCCGACTGGCCCGACCGCCCCGCCGCCTGGCTCACCCCGGACGGCCTGCTCGCCGCCTGGATCGCCGAATCGCAGGGCCGGCTCGCCGGCCACGTCGGCCTCGCCCGCAGCGCCCCGGGCGACCTCGCCCCCGCCCTGTGGAGCCACCGCACCGGAGGCCCGCCGGCGCTCTCCGCCGTGATCGGCCGCCTCTACGTCGCCCCCGGGGCGCGCGGCCAACACATCGGCGCCCGGCTGCTCGCCCGCGCCGTCCTCCACGCGCGGGCGCTCGGCCTGCACCCCGTCCTGGACGTCCTCGCCACCGACACCGCGGCCGTCGCCCTCTACCGCCACCTCGGCTGGACCCACCTCGGCAGCGGCGACCAGCAGTGGGCCTCGGGCCGCACCGTCACCGTGCACTGCTTCGCCGCCCCGAGGGGATAGCCCCGCCCCTGGCCCCGGTCCGCCCCCAGCTCGCCCGCCCGCCCGACCACCGCGGGCGGGCGGGCGCGTTACACCGGGATGACCTCGATCCCGCGCTCCAGGCCGGTGAAGTCGGCCGCGTTCCGGGTGTAGAGCGGCAGGCCGTGGGCGGCGGCGTGGCAGCGATCATCAAGTCCATGCGTCGAGGTCGAGGGTCGCGCTTGGCTTGAATGGTGAGTGCGACGAGTGTTCCGAACCGCCGGGCGGCCTCACGGTCGAACGGGAGGGCGGCCACGGGTCGTCGCCGCCTACTCGGTCCTCGTCGCCGTAGAACGCGTCGGCCTCGGCCCGCATCTGCGCCGCGTCGACTGCGGGAGCGCTCTGCCACTTGGGCTGCAGTTCGTCCACGGGGACGCATCGTCGGCGGTTGCTGATCGGCCGAACCTCGGCGATCTCGGCGCCGTTACGCGGGATGTGGTAGATCTCGCCGGCTTCGACATCGCTCGTACTGGCGGCGGACGGCGGTGTGACCGGCGCGGTTTGCTGAGGCGGCAACAAAGCTTGCCGGGGGTGGGTGGCCGGTCGCAGCCTGGCCGTGGAGGTGAGCGCGATGAGCGGGACGAGGACGACGGCTGCCGCCTTCGCGCTCGACCGCGACCTCACGGAGGAGGAGGTCGGGCGGGCGGTGGCCCGGTACCGCGCGTCCGGCGCCGCCGTGCCCGCCTGAGCCGGGAAGCTTTTCGTCAAACGCGAACGGAGTGCAGAGACATGACGGCAGATCAGCACGAGAGCCGGCACCAGAACGGCCACCACCACGGTCACGGCCACGCCCCCTCCGCCGACTTCGACTGGGACGCGCTCGCCGCGCACCTGGAGCACGAGGCCGACCTGAGGTCCGACGTCGTCGCCGAGGCCGCGCAGTGGCTGACCGGCCTGTACGGGGCCGGGGCCTGGGCCGGGGACGGACGCGGGTACAGCACGGTCCGCCGGGTCCTCGACGTCGGCAGCGGGCCGGGGGTGATCGCCGGACTGCTGGCGGACGCCTTCCCGACGGCCGAGGTGGTGGCCGTCGACCAGTCGGCGGCCCTGCTGGAGCGCGCCAGGACCCGCTCGAACGGCCGCCTCGGCACCCAACAGGCCGACCTGCCAGCCGAGTTCGACAAGCTCGGCGAGGCCGACCTGATCTGGTCCGGCAACGCGATCCACCACCTGGGCGACCAGCAGGCCGCGCTCACCTCCCTCGCCGGGCTGCTGCGCCCCGGCGGGCTGCTCGCCGTCGCCGAGCGCGGCCTGCCACCGCGCTACCTCCCCCGCGACTTCGGCCTCGGCCGTCCCGGCTTCCAGGCCCGGCTGGACGCGGCCCACGAGGACGGCTTCAGCACCATGCGGGCCGACCTGCCCGGCAGCGTCGACGAGATCGAGGACTGGCCGGCCATGCTGACCCGGGCCGGACTGGTCCCGAGCGGCACCCGCACCTTCCTGGTCGACCACCCCGCCCCGCTCGAC
Source organism: Streptomyces sp. 1114.5 (assembly GCF_003635085.1). Taxonomy (NCBI): domain Bacteria; kingdom Bacillati; phylum Actinomycetota; class Actinomycetes; order Kitasatosporales; family Streptomycetaceae; genus Streptomyces; species Streptomyces sp. 1114.5. The sequence goes on along the minus strand of NZ_RBXE01000001.1, from coordinate 1,104,525 downwards.
CGCCCCACCCGCGCGTACCTGCACACCCAGCTCAGCCGCCTGCACGACCGGCTCGCCGACGTCCTCACGGACGAGGACCGCGTCACCCTCGAAGCCCTCCTCGCCGAGGACGCCCCCACCGGCATCCTCCACCGCCCCGACGCCTTCTACCTCTCCGCCATGACCGTCCACACCGCCCGCAAGCCCTGACCGACCGAGCTGCCCGCCCCGGCGGTACCGTCGGCGCATGACAGCGAGCGAGCAGCGCTTCGTCGTGGTGACCACCACCCACGAGAGCGAGGAGCGGGCCCGGGCCCTGGCGTCCGCCGTGGTGCGGGAGCGGCTGGCGGCCTGCGCCCAGGTGTACCCGGTACGGTCGGTGTACTGGTGGGAGGGCGAGGTGCAGGACGCCGAGGAGTGGCGGATCGACCTCAAGACCCGGGCCGAACTCGCCGATCGGCTGGGCGAGTTCGTCGCCGAGCGGCACTCGTACGAGACGCCCGAGGTGATCGCCGTGCCGGTGGTGGCCGGCAGTCCCGGCTACCTGGACTGGGTGGCGACGGAGACGGCGCCCTGATCGACGGGGACGGCGCCCCGAACCGGGGTTCGGGGCGCCGTCTCCCGCGCTGGGCCTCCGACGTGCTCAGCCCTCCGACGTGCTCAGCCCTCCGAGCCGCCGAAGCGCGCCGTCCAGGCCGCCAGGTCCTCGTCCGTGATCTTGGCGAACAGCACGGGCGGCACCGTGAACGCCGTCCCGGCCGGCACCAGGTCCAGCGCCCGCGCCTCCTCCGGGCCCACCCAGTCGCGGGTGGCCGCCGGGGCGTCCGCGGGCAGCGCGAAGGCGCCGCGCATCGCCGCCGCCGCGGTCGGGATGAACGGCTCGGAGACAACCGCGTACAGGTGGATCAGGTTCATCGCCGTGCGCAGGGTGAGCGCCGCCGCCTCCGGGTCGGTCTTCACCTGCAGCCAGGGCGCCTTCTCGTCCAGGTAGGCGTTGCCCGCGCTCCACAGGGCGCGCAGAGCCTGCGCCGCCTTGCGGAAGTTGAGGGCGTCCAGCTGGGCCTCGTACTCGGCGAGCAGTTCGGCGATCTGCTCGCCGAGGCGCTGCTCGGCCTCGCCCGGCGCGTGGCCGCCGGGGACGTCGTCGCCGAAGCGCTTGCGGCTGAAGGACAGCACCCGGTTGACGAAGTTGCCGAGGGTGTCGGCGAGGTCCTTGTTGACGACCGAGGCGAAGAGGTCCCAGGTGAAACTGGAGTCGTCGGACTCGGGGGCGTGCGCCATCAGGAAGTAGCGCCAGTAGTCGGCGGGCAGCAGTTCCAGGGCGACGTCGGTGAAGATGCCGCGCTTCTGGCTGGTGGAGAACTTCCCGCCGTAGTACGTCAGCCAGTTGAAGGCCTTGACGTAGTCGACCTTCTTCCACGGGCGGCGCGAGCCGAGGATCGTCGCCGGGAACATCACGGTGTGGAAGGGGACGTTGTCCTTGGCCATGAACTCGGTGTAGCGGACGGTCTCGTCGGCCTCGTACCACCAGGACTTCCAGTCCCGCAGCTGCCCGGCCGGGGCCGCGTCCGCCCACTCCTTGGTGGCGCCGATGTACTCGATCGGGGCGTCGAACCAGACGTAGAACACCTTGCCCTCGGCGGCCAGTTCGGGCCAGACGTCGGCCGGCACCGGGACGCCCCACTCCAGGTCGCGGGTGATCGATCGGTCCTGCAGGCCCTCGGTGAGCCACTTGCGGGCGATGGAGGAGGCCAGCACCGGCCAGGAGTCGCCGTGGGCGGCGATCCAGTTCTCGACCTCCTCGGTGAGCTTCGACTGCAGCAGGAACAGGTGCCTGGTCTCCCGGACCTCCAGGTCGGAGCTGCCGCTGATCGCCGAGCGCGGCTCCAGCAGGTCGGTCGGGTCCAGCACCCGGGTGCAGTTCTCGCACTGGTCGCCGCGCGCCTTGTCGTAGCCGCAGTGCGGGCAGGTGCCGACGATGTAGCGGTCCGGGAGGAAGCGGCCGTCGGCGTTGGAGTACACCTGGCGGATCGCGCGCTCCTCGATGAAGCCGTTGCGCTGCAGCTCGCGGGCGATCTCCTGGGTGATCTCCCGGTTCTGCGGCGAGGAGCTGCGGCCGAAGTGGTCGAAGGAGAGCCCGAAGCCGTCGTACACCGCCTTCTGCGCCTCGTGCGCCCGGGCGCAGAACTCGGCGACCGGCAGTCCGGCTTCCTGGGCGGCCAGCTCGGCGGGGGTGCCGTGCTCGTCGGTGGCGCAGATGTACAGCACCTCGTGGCCGCGCTGCCGCAGGTAGCGGGAGTAGACGTCCGCCGGGAGCATGGACCCGACCATGTTGCCCAGGTGCTTGATCCCGTTGATGTAGGGAAGGGCGCTGGTGATCAGGTGCCGAGCCATCCTCGGATGCTCCGATTTCTCCCGCACACGCTCCCCACCCGGGGTGCGGTGCCAGGCGCAGGGGTCCACTGTGGGCTGCCAAGCCTACCGCCGCCACGGGCCCCGACGGCCGGCGTCACGTCCGGGCGGAGTCGGCGTACCGGTCGAACTCCCCGGCCTTCACCCCGCGGAGGAAGGCGGCCCACTTGCGCGGCGTGGTCCGTACGACCACCTCGGGCAGGTCCGACTCGCGGATCTCCACCAGGCCGCCCGCCGCCCTGACCTCGACGCAGTCGGTGCTCTCGCCGCTGGCCGATGCCTTGCGCCACGTACTCATGCGACTCATGTGAAGTCTTTCAGTAAGGCCCGGATGAAGTCCCGGGACTCGTCCGACCCGAGCGCGATCGCCGCGGTCTCCTCCTTGATCCGGCGGTAGGAGGCCAATTCGGTCTGGGTGTGCACGAATGTCGGCCCGTGGGAGAGGTCGATCTGGACGGTGTCGAGCTCGGGGACCGGCCCGCGGGCGAGGTACAGGCTCTCCCCGGAGCCGGTGTAGGTGGGCACGCTGAACGGGATCACCCGGATCTCCACCCCTGGCCGTTCGGAATTCTCCAGCAGGCTCTGCAACTGCTCGCGCAGTACTTCGGGGCCGCCGAACTGCATGCGCAGCGCGGATTCGTGCAGGAATGCGCTGTACGGCTTGGGGCGGTCGACGAAGATCTGCTGGCGCCGAATCCGGAACGCCTTCCGGTCCGCCGCCTCCTGCCGGTACTGCGGGGGCAGCCGCTCGAACACGGCGACGGCGTACTCCGGGGTCTGCAACAGGCCGGGGATGAAGGTGCTGTTCAGGATGGACAGCGAGGTGGCGTGGTGCTCCATCTCCGCGATGTCGATGATCGCGTTCGGCAGCCGGCCGCGGTAGCTGTCCCACCAGTACTTGCGCCGGTCCTGCGTCATCGCCAACAGGGCGTCCAGGTACGGGCCGTCCTCGCAGCCGCAGGTTCGGGCCCAGATCCGCAGCCGCTCGGCGCTGATGCCCGACTTGCCGTTCTCCATCTGGGAGATCTTGGGCAGGTCGGTGCCGATGGTGACGGCGAGGCTCTTGGGCGTCACGCCCACGCGTTCGCGCATCCTGCGCAACTCGATCCCGAGGCGCTGCTGGCGCACGGTCGGCGACAAGCGGGGTGGCATGACTCTCTTCTCCGGATCGCGGCTTCGGTCGATGCTTCCGGTGAAGTGTGCCGTGCATACCGGGCGCTAGCTACTGAAATGGGGGATACCCCACGATGGAGTGAACGTTCTCCTGCTCGGTAGCAACTCTGGCACCCCGACCCTAGGGTCATCCGTGTCACTCGCTGACTTGTTGCCGTCTAAACAGTCCCCGATCAGGCCTCAACCAGCCCTCAATCAGCCGTCATTACACACCAGATGCATGGTCGCGGCGCCCCGACATCACCGACCGGAGACAGCCATGCCCCTTTCCCCGCCTCTCCGTCTTCCCCGCCACCCCCACGCTCCCCGCCGCATTTCCGTATTCCGGTGAATGCGCTTCTCGTCGCCGCATTGTCCGCACTCCTGCTCGCCGTGCTATTCGTCGGCTGGCTGGTCTGGTTGGTCAACCTCCAACCCCGCCAGCCCCGTTCGGCGAAGCGCGGGATCGCGGCCGGCCATTCCGCGGGCGGCGAGCGGGAATAGCGTTCCCCGCCCGCCCATTGGCCCGCCCGCCCGCCGACCCCGCGGCCCGAGCGCTCCTCAGCCCCGCGAAAGCCGTTCCGCCAGACGGGACTTGGCGGCCGGCCACTCGTCGGCGAGCATCGAGAAGTAGGCGCTGTCCCGCCAGGTGCCGTTGGCGCGGTGCCGGTCGCGGCGGTGGATGCCCTCGAACCGGGCGCCGAGCCGCAGGATCGCATTGCGGGAGCGGTCGTTGAGCGCGTCCGTCTTCCAGAACACCCGGCCCATGCCCAGGTCCTCGAAGGCGTGGGTGAGCAGCAGCAGCTTGGCCTCGGTGTTGACGGCGGTGCGCCAGACCGAGCGGGCGTACCAGGTGCCGCCGATCTCCACCAGCTCGTCCTCGGCGCTGAAGTCGTAGTAGCCGGTGATGCCGACGGCCCGCCCGCTCGCCAGGTCGATGACGGCGAACTTCACCGCCGTCCCGCTGGCGACCTCCGCGAGGCGGACGTCGAGGATGGCGCCCAGCTCCTCCTCCGAGGTGGGCGGGAGGAAGGGGATCCAGCGCCAGACCTCGGGGTCGGGGCCCACGGTGGCCCAGAGGTCGGGCAGGTGGCGCCGCTCCAGGGGCTCCAGGCGGATGTGGCGGCCGGTGAGGGTGAGGGGCGAGGGCAGCTTCGCGGTCATGGTCCGAACGTACTGGCGAGTTGCACTAGATGCAAGAGATATCTGCACTAGTGCAAAATTCGGAGGCCGGCGAAGCGAAGGGCCCCGCGGGACGAATCCCGCGGGGCCCTCGAAGCGATCAGTGATCAGCGATCGGCGATCGGCGACCAGCGATCAGGCTCAGATGAACGAGTTGATCTGGATCGTCTCGTCCCGGCCCGGGCCGACGCCGATGGCGGAGATCGGCGCGCCCGACATCTCCTCCAGCGCCTTCACGTACGCCTGGGCGTTCTTGGGCAGCTCGGCGAAGGTCTTGGCCTTGCTGATGTCCTCGGTCCAGCCCGGCAGCGTCTCGTAGATCGGCTTGGCGTGGTGGAAGTCCGACTGGTTGTAGGGGAGTTCCTCGACCCGCCGGCCGTCGATCTCGTACGCGACGCAGACCGGGATCTGCTCCCAGCCGGTCAGCACGTCGAGCTTGGTGAGGAAGAAGTCGGTGAGGCCGTTGACCCGGGTCGCGTAGCGCGCGATCACGGCGTCGAACCAGCCGCAGCGGCGGTCACGGCCGGTGGTGACACCGCGCTCGCCGCCGATCCGGCGCAGCGCCTCGCCGTCCTCGTCGAGCAGCTCGGTCGGGAACGGGCCGGAGCCGACGCGGGTGGTGTAGGCCTTGAGGATGCCGATGACCCGGTCGATCTTGGTGGGGCCGATGCCGGCGCCGGTGCAGGCGCCGCCCGCGGTCGGGTTCGACGAGGTCACGAAGGGGTACGTGCCGTGGTCGACGTCGAGCAGGGTGCCCTGGCCGCCCTCCAGCAGGACGACCTTGTTGGCCTTCAGCGCCTCGTCCAGGACGAGGGTGGTGTCGGAGAGGAAGGGCTTGATCTTCTCCGCGTAGCCCAGGTACTCCTCGACCACCAGGTCGGCCGGGATGGTGCGGCGGTTGTAGAGCTTGACCAGGACCTGGTTCTTGTCGTGCAGCGCCGCCTCGATCTTCTGGCGCAGGATCGACTCGTCGAACAGGTCCTGGACCCGGATGCCGACGCGGTTGATCTTGTCCGCGTAGGTCGGGCCGATGCCGCGGCCGGTGGTGCCGATCCGGCGCTTGCCGAGGAAGCGCTCGGTGACCTTGTCGAGGGTGCGGTGGTACGGCGTGATCAGGTGGGCGTTGCCCGAGATCAGCAGCTTGGAGGTGTCGATGCCGCGGTCGTTGAGACCGGCCAGCTCGGAGAGCAGCACGGCCGGGTCGATCACGACGCCGTTGCCGATGACCGGCGTGACGTTCGGGCTGAGGATTCCGGAAGGGAGCAGGTGCAGGGCGTACTTCTGGTCGCCGATGACCACCGTGTGACCGGCGTTGTTGCCGCCCTGGTAGCGGACGACGTAGTCGACGGAGCCGCCGAGGAGGTCGGTGGCCTTCCCCTTGCCCTCGTCCCCCCACTGAGCGCCAACGAGCACGAGTGCCGGCACAGGCGTACACCCCTTCCGGTTGGGGCATCCTGCGTAGGCCGCAGTCTGCCCCGAGATAGACGAAGCCCCTGGCGCAATGGCGCAAGGGGCTCTTGCACCGAGAGATTACCTGAGGAAGGACCGGTCGTGTCGTCCCTGTCCACGCCTGGAACCGGCGGCCCCGAGCCGCTCCTGCTGCTCCTCGACCCGGTGGCCCGGCAGACCGACGGCGAGTCGGTGCGGATCGCGAAGGACGTGCTGTGCGGGGGCGCGGACGTCAAGGTGGCCTACCCGGAGAGCCCTTCCGAGCTCGACCGGGTGCTTTCGCACCGGGGCCGGCGGCGACCGGTGGTGATCGGTTCCGACCTCGCCCTGCAGCGGGTGCTGCAGGCGCTGCACCGGCAGCGTGAGCTGGGCACGGAACCGGTGGGGATGGTTCCGGTCGGTCGGGCGGCGGAGCTGGCGACGGCCCGCGCGCTCGGCGTCCCGGGGGAGCCGGTCCGGGCCGCCCGGGCGGTGCTGTCGGGCGCGCCGCGCCGGCTGGACCTGCTGGTGGACGACGGCGGCGGGGTGGCGCTGGGCGGGGTGCGGATCACCGGTGGCGGCTCGCACCGCCTGGGCCGTTCGAGCGGCTGGCGTTCGCTATGGGCGAAACTGGCTGCGGCCGAGCAGGCGAACGCACTCACTCCGGAGGCGGTCGACCACAGCTCCCGGGTCCGGGTCGAGGCCGACGGCCGGCTGCTCGCGGACGTCCACCGGCCGGTCCGGCTGGTCCAGGTCACGCTCCCGTCCGGGGTCTCGGACGGGACGGGCGAGATGGACGTCGTCGTCCGCGCCTCCGGCGCCCTGGTGCGCGCCCGGGCGGCGAGCGTCTCGGTGGTCGGCCGCGGCTTCGGCTACGAGGCGGACGGCCACCCCGTCGGCCCGGTCCGCGCCCGGACCTGGACGGTGCACCCGGGCGCCTGGGGACTGCTGCTTCCGGCCGCGTGAAGCCGGAGTGAACGCCGGGTGAGCAGGCTCACGTTCGGCTCCGCCCCGCCCTCCGCCGCTCCGCACACGGAACTCCCCAACAGGCGCGAACCACAAGGCCAACCGCCGCCCGCCGGAATTGCGACGGCCCGAAATCCCCACCCCGTAAGGGGTTTTGTCTACGCGCGTTACTCGCGGATCGTCCAACAATCCCGGCATCCCGGGTTCCGGAAGCCTGTGCCAACTGCCCTAGACTCGAAGGCGTGCCACGTGGTGACGGAAGACTCAACCACGATCTTCTTCCCGGCGAGAAAGGCCCCCAGGACGCTTGCGGCGTCTTCGGTGTCTGGGCTCCCGGCGAGGAGGTCGCCAAGCTCACGTTCTTCGGCCTTTACGCCCTGCAGCACCGCGGTCAGGAATCCGCGGGCATCGCAGTGAGCAATGGCTCCCAGATTCTCGTCTTCAAGGACATGGGACTCGTCTCCCAGGTCTTCGACGAGGCCTCGCTGGGATCCTTGCACGGGCATATCGCCGTCGGACACGCCCGCTACTCGACCACCGGTTCCTCGGTCTGGGAGAACGCCCAACCGACTTTCCGGGCGACCGTGCACGGTTCGCTGGCCCTCGGGCACAACGGAAACCTGGTGAACACCGCCGAACTGGCGGCCATGGTCGCCGAACTGCCCGGAGAGGAGCACGTCTCCCGCTCGGGCCGGACCGCCGCGACCAACGACACCGACCTGGTGACGGCCCTGCTCGCCGGCCACCCGGACCTCTCCATCGAGGAGACGGCCAAGGTCGTGCTGCCCAAGGTCAAGGGCGCGTTCTCGCTCGTCTTCATGGACGAGCACACCCTCTACGCCGCCCGCGACCCGCAGGGCATCCGCCCGCTGGTGCTCGGCCGGCTGGAGCGCGGCTGGGTGGTCGCCTCCGAGACGGCGGCGCTGGACATCTGCGGCGCCTCCTTCATCCGCGAGGTCGAGCCCGGCGAGCTCATCGCCATCGACGAGAACGGCATGCGCACCTCCCGCTTCGCCGAGGCGAAGCCCAAGGGCTGCGTGTTCGAGTACGTCTACCTGGCCCGCCCCGACACCTCCATCGCCGGCCGCAACGTGCACCTCTCCCGCGTGGAGATGGGCCGCCGCCTGGCGAAGGAGGCCCCGGTCGAGGCCGACCTGGTGATAGCGACGCCCGAGTCCGGCACCCCTGCCGCGATCGGCTACGCCGAGGCCAGCGGCATCCCGTACGGCTCCGGCCTGGTGAAGAACGCCTACGTGGGCCGCACCTTCATCCAGCCCAGCCAGACCATCCGCCAGCTCGGCATCCGGCTCAAGCTCAACCCGCTGCGCGAGGTCATCGCCGGCAAGCGCCTGGTGGTCGTGGACGACTCGATCGTCCGCGGCAACACCCAGCGCGCGCTGGTGAAGATGCTGCGCGAGGCGGGCGCCGCCGAGGTGCACATCCGGATCTCCTCGCCGCCGGTGAAGTGGCCCTGCTTCTTCGGCATCGACTTCGCCACCCGCGCGGAGCTGATCGCCAACGGCATGACCATCGAGGAGATCGGCCGCACCCTCGGCGCCGACTCGCTCGCCTACATCTCGATCGACGGCATGATCGAGGCCACCAAGCAGCCCAAGGACCGGCTCTGCCGGGCCTGCTTCGACGGCGAGTACCCGATGGAGCTGCCGGACCCGGCACTGCTCGGCAAGCTCCTGCTGGAGGCCGAGATCAAGGGCGGCCAGCAGCAGCCGGCCGTCCGCGGCAAGCCGACCAGCGGCAGCGACCTGGACGGCGTCCAGTCGCTGCTCGGCGGGGCCGGCGCGGCCGACGCGCTGCGTCGCCCGTAACGACCCGTGGTGGGGTCCCGCGAACCGGGGCCCCACCGCTGTTTCCGAACCACCCCCACCTGACCCGAGAGGGCCGCAGTGACCAGCTCCAACCAGAACGGCGCCACCTACGCCGCCGCCGGTGTCGACATCGAGGCGGGCGACCGCGCCGTCGAGCTCATGAAGCAGTGGGTGAAGAAGGCCAACCGCCCCGAGGTGGTCGGCGGTCTCGGCGGCTTCGCCGGGCTCTTCGACGCGTCCGCCTTCAAGAACTACGAGCGGCCGCTGCTGGCGTCGGCCACCGACGGCGTGGGGACCAAGGTGGCCATCGCCGCCGCCATGGACAAGCACGACACCATCGGCCACGACCTGGTCGGCATGGTCGTGGACGACCTGGTGGTGTGCGGGGCCGAGCCGCTGTTCATGACCGACTACATCTGCGTCGGCAAGGTCGTCCCGGAGCGGGTCGCCGCGATCGTCAAGGGCATCGCCGAGGGCTGCGCGCTGGCCGGCTGCGCCCTGGTCGGCGGTGAGACCGCCGAGCACCCGGGCCTGCTGGGCCCGGACGAGTACGACGTCGCGGGCGCCGGCACCGGTGTCGTGGAGGCCGACGCGCTGCTCGGCGCGGACCGCGTCCGGGCCGGCGACGTGGTGATCGCGATGGCCGCCTCCGGCCTGCACTCCAACGGCTACTCGCTGGTCCGCCACGTGCTGCTGAACGAGGCCGGCTGGAAGCTGGACCGCAAGGTCGAGGAGTTCGGCCGCACCCTCGGCGAGGAGCTGCTGGAGCCGACCCGGATCTACTCGCTGGACTGCCTGGCGCTCGCCCGCGCCACCGAGGTCCACGCCTTCTCGCACGTCACCGGCGGCGGCCTGGCGGCCAACCTGGCCCGGGTCATCCCGGACGGCCTGCACGCCCGCCTGGACCGCGGCACCTGGACCCCGCTGCCGGTCTTCCGGACCGTCGCCGAGGTCGGCAAGGTGGCCACCCTGGAGATCGAGAAGACGCTCAACATGGGCGTCGGCATGGTCGCGGTCGTCCCGCCGCACTCGGTGGACGTCGTGCTGTCGATCCTGGAGGACCGCGGCGTCGAGTCCTGGCTGCTCGGTGACATCGTCGAGCGCACCGACGAGCACGAGGGCGGAGCGGCCCTCTACAACTCCTACGAGGGCTTCCGGGCCTGACCCCGGCCATCCCCGGCCGAGAACGACGAGAGGGCCCCTCCGACGCACCGGAGGGGCCCTCTCGCATACGGTCAACCCGCCTGCCCGCCTGCCCGCCTGCCCGCCCCGGAGGCGAGCGGGCGAACACAGGGAACGCCGAAGACCGGCCCGGCGCCTGGGCGCCCGGACCGGTCCGGCGAAGCTGCTGGTTACGAGCGGCGGGAGGCCTGCGAAGCCCCGGCGCCCGGCTCGGTGTCGTCCTCGTCGTCGAGGTCGGCGTAGCGGGCGGCGTACTCCGCGTACGGGTCGTCGTCCTCTTCCTCCTCGATCGGCTCGGGGTCGATCGAAGCGGTGGACGGCGATACGCCCAGCTCGTTGGACAGACGGTTAGCGTCGAACCCGCCGCTGTTGTACTTCAGCTCGCGGGCGACCTTCGTCTGCTTGGCCTTGGCCCGGCCGCGCCCCATGGGTCGACCCCCTCAACGATGGGGCTCACGGCCCCGAGTCTGACACGTGTTCATGATCAGGACCGGCCTGCCCGAATGGGAGGACCGTCCCTTGGAGCATTAACGGTACCTGTTTCCGCCGCTGGACGGTACGTCGTCGGTGTGACGTGGCGCGCACCGACCGCACCCGAGACCAGGTCTTCCCAGGTCAGGGGAGGTTTTGCGGCGTTTTGCGCGCTGTCCAGAGGTGTCTTCGGTCCGTCGTTCCAGGACTGATTATCCCCCCTAGGGGGGCGTCGGATCACCCGATCGGGCGCAGAAGTGAGAATCCGGTTCCACATCGTGATGCGCGGGGGGCCACTGGGACGGCCCCCCGCGCGTACCGGGTCCGGAGGGTGCCGGATCAGGCGCGGCGGGCGCCCGGCAGCAGCACCGTGCGCAGCGCGCTGATCTCCCGCATCCGCTTCTCGGCCAGGCGGTCGGCGGCGACCGCCGGCGGGATGCCGTCGGCGGCGGCGCGGGTGAAGATCTCCAGGGTGGTGTCGAAGATCTTCGTGGCCTTGTTCTTGGCCCGCTCGAAGTTGAAGCCCTCGATCTCGTCGGCGACCTGGATGACGCCGCCGGAGTTCACCAGGTAGTCGGGCGCGTAGAGGATGCCGCGGTCGGCGAGGTCCTTCTCGACGCCCGCGTGCGCCAGCTGGTTGTTGGCCGCGCCGCAGACGATCGAGGTGCCGAACTCGCCCAGCGCGGCGACCACGTCGTCGGTCAGCGCGCCGCCGAGGGCGCAGGGGGCGTAGACGTCCAGCTTGGCCTGGAGCAGGGCGGCGGTGTCGGCGACGACCTCCACCTCGGGGTGGGCGGCACGCACGCGGTTGACGGCGGCCTCGAACGGGTCGGTGACGACGACCTCGGCGCCGTCCGCGACCAGGTGGCCGACCAGGTAGTGGCCGACCTTGCCGACGCCCGCGACACCGACCCGCTTGCCGCGCAGGGTCGGCTGGCCCCAGCGGGCCTGGGCGCTGGCGCGCATGCCCTGGAAGACGCCGAAGGCGGTCAGGATGGACGAGTCACCGGCGCCGCCGTGCTCGGGCGAGCGGCCGGTCACGAACGAGGTCTCGCGGGCGACGACGTCCATGTCCTGGACGTAGGTGCCCACGTCGCACGCGGTGATGTAGCGGCCGCGGAGGGACTCCACGAAGCGGCCGTAAGCCCGGAGCATCGCCTCGTTCTTGTCCTTGTTCGGGTCGCCGATGATGACGGCCTTGCCGCCACCGAGGTCCAGCCCGGCCAGCGCGTTCTTGTAGGACATCCCGCGGGACAGGTTCAGCGCGTCCTCCAGCGCCGCCTCCTCGGAGGCGTACGGGAAGAAGCGGGTGCCGCCGAGGGCCGGGCCCAGGGCGGTCGAGTGGATGGCGATGATGGCCTTCAGGCCGGAGCTGCGGTCGTGGCAGAGGACGACCTGCTCGTGGCCGTCGCCGGGGGCGCCGTCCTGCTCGGTACGGAAGATCCTGCTGAGCACGCCGGGTGCGGGGTGCGTGGCGGGGGTCTGTACGTCGGTCACTGTGGTGACTCCAGTAGGGAAGGCCCGCTGCTGTGGTGCGGGCGCCTAAGGCAGAGAGTAGTCGCGCGCGGGCCGCCGATCCGCCCTCTTGTCCGAGCTTGTGCCGGTTGTCCGAAGGGTGAGACGGGAGGTGGTGCGCGGTGCGGGCGCGAACGGTTCGCGGGCGCGCCCTCCCGGGGCCGGACGGCGCGTGCGACCATGCAGGACGTGACCGTCGTACGCACTTCCGTACACCCGCCCTACGCCGCCCACCTGCGGGTGTACGAGCCGCTGGCGGCCTATCCGGAGCCGGAGCGGGCGCACTGGCAGGGCTACGCGGCGGAGCACGGGCCGGACGCCGGGGAGGCGGCGCAGCCGGTCGCCGCGGCGGTGCTGGAGGAGCAGCGGGAGGCGCTGGCGGGGCTGGCCTCGCGGACGCCCCGGGCGCTGCCGGAGCGGGAGAGCGGGCGGGCGTACCTGCGGCTGGTGGACGGCGTACTGTACGTCTGCCCGTGGGCGACGAGGCTGCGCAGCTGGCAGGCGCTGGAGGAGCTGCGGGCCGGGGCGCCGGTGGCGCTGCTGGACACCGCGCTGCCGCCGGCGGCCCGGGAGGCCGCCGAGGTGGACCGGGAGCGCTGGCGGGCCGAGCACCCGGACGCCCGGCCGTGGATCCTCACCAGCCGGTGGGAGGTGCCGGTGCGCTGGTTCCTGCCGTTCGGGGACGAGGACCGGTGCTTCGTGCCGGGCGGGGAGCCGGCGGAGGGGGAGGGGGAGCGGGGCGGCCGGCCGGCGGCGCTGTTCTACCTGGTGCCGATGGCGCAGGCGCGCCGGCGGGTGGCGAGGGCCTACCGGGCGCTGCGCGAGGCGGTGCCGGCGGGGGAGTTGGTGCGGGGGGCGGAGCAGGTCGGGCGGTGGCTGGAGGAGTTCCACCCGCGGTCGCTGGTGGAGCTGGACTACGGGGGGCTGGTGCATCTGCTGGGGCCGGAGCGGCTGCTGGCGGACCGTTCGGCGCGGGAGCTGGAGGAGGGGTTGCGGGCGCTGCGGGCGGGGGACACCGCGGAGGCGCTGCGGGTGTACGGGGAGCTGACGGTGCGCTGGCGCCGGGTGCTGGCGCTGCGGAACGCGAACTGACGTCCGACCGCCCGTGTATGACTGTAAGAGTCCTAGGGACCGCAACGGCGATGACCAAGGTCCCGGTTCGGGTCAATAGCTGTCGAACGTGACACTACTCACCGTTGACGCGAACTTACCCCTATGTGCAAAAATGGGACAACCAGCCCAACTTCACGTGAGCGTGCCCACTTTTGGGTGGTTCTGGAGTCGATGCGTGCTTTGCGGGGAAACGGAGGGTCTGGTCCCCTCGTAACCGGATGTCATCGTCGCGTGACTGTCCGTTATGGGGTGGTCCATCGCCATCCGTCGGCCTTGAACCCGTGAGGGGTCAATTTTGGCGGTTTGGTCGATAGGGCTGGACGGATGGTGTAGTTGTAGACACCAGGACAAGCCGTTCGTCCTATAACCGACTCGGCCCGTCTATGCCATTTCGGGCATCGCGGGCCAAGGTGCAGAATTTGAAGGATAGAACCGCCCTGGTTCGGTTCTCCCGAGGAGGCCGCTCATGACCGCTCGTACCCCTGATGCTGAGCCGCTGCTGACGCCGGCAGAGGTTGCCACCATGTTCCGCGTGGACCCGAAGACGGTCACCCGCTGGGCCAAGGCGGGCAAGCTGACGTCGATCCGCACGCTCGGTGGTCACCGCCGTTACCGTGAGGCGGAGGTGCGCGCCCTGCTGGCCGGGATTCCCGCCCAGCGCACTGAGGCCTGATAGGCCAAAGGCTCTTTAAAGGGGCCGCTTACCGGACTCCGCCGGGTCCGGTAAGCGGCCCCTTTGTCGTGCTTCCGGGCGCCCCCGGATCTGTCGGAATGTTGAACTCCGGATAACGATTTGATGCTCATGAGGCGGGGGGGATTTACAGTGAATAGCAGTGCAATTTTACATATTAAATTAGTGGCCTCTTGGGCAGGGTGGGGCGCGCCGGGGTTCGGGGAAACATGAGTGACGACCGTCACGCGCTCTGTCACTTGTGGTCTAGACCTAGTCCGGGGTAAGGGCCGGACGGCGAAAACGCGAGAGGCCCGGAACCTGACGGTTCCGGGCCTCTCGCACTGCGGCGATCCCGACGGGACTTGAACCCGCGACCTCCACCTTGACAGGGTGGCGAGCTAACCAACTGCTCCACGGGACCAGAGTTTTCTGATCTCGTTCACTCGCTTGCCGCGCTGCGAACAAGACAGACTGTAGCCCATGGTGGGCCTCCAGGTCGAACCGGCTCCCGACCGGCTCCCGAAGGCCCACCCGCAGCTCAGAGCGGCGTCCGGGTCAGAGCGTCGCCCGCGCCGCCTCCATCGCCTTCATGATCCGCTTCTCCGACACCGGGCTGGGCGTGCCCAGCGACTGGGCGAAGAAGCTGACCCGCAGCTCCTCGATCATCCAGCGGATCGCCCGCACCTCCTCCGAGGGCTGCCGCCCGGCCGGCACCGCCGCCAGCAGCTCCCCGTACGCCTGCTGCACCTGCTGCACCTTCAGCAGCTGCTGGGCGTCCCGCTGCGGGTGGTTGGGCAGCGCCTCCAGGCGGCGGTCCACCGCCAGCAGGTAGCGCTTGAGGTCCGGCAGACGCTGCCAGCCGGTGGCCGTCACGAAGCCCGGGTGCACCAGCGAGGCCAGGTGCAGCCGGACGTCGTTCACCGCGTTCAGCAGCACCGGGCTGCTCACCGACTTCAGCCGGGTCGAGGCCTTGTGGAAGGCGATCAGTGCGGTGGCCGTCTTCAGCGTGGCGTCCGCGGACAGGTCGTACAGGTCCGCGCGGACCTTGTCGTGCAGCTTGGCGAAGGCCGCCTCGTCCCAGGCCGGGCCGCCGGCCAGGGCCATCAGGCGGTCCGTCGCCGCGGCCACCACGTCCTCGAACAGGGCGTTGATCGAGCCGTGCGGGCTGTGCGAGAGCGCCAGCTTCGCCTGGTTGCCCAGCCGGCCCTGGATCGACTTGGCCGGTGAGGTGGTGGTCAGCATCAGCAACCGCCGGGTGCCCTCCCACATCGCCTGCGCCTGGGCCTCCGGGGTGTCGAACAGCTTCACGCCGACCGTGGCGCCCTCGTCCACCAGGGCCGGGTAGGCGCGCAGCGCGTGGCCGCGCGAACGCTGCTCGAAGGTGCGCTGCAGGACCGGCAGGGAGGCCGGCCAGGCGGTCAGCCCGCTCTGCTCGATCCCCTGGCCGGAGGCGGCCGAGGACAGCGTCTCCTTGAGCTTCGGCTTGAGCTTCAGCCGCAGCTCCTCCAGGTCCTTGGACTCGGCGAGCTTGCGGCGCCCGTCCACCACCCGGAAGGTCACCCTGAGGTGGTCCGGCACCCGCTCGTCGTCCCAGGCCTCCGGCGGCACGGTGACGGCCGTCAGGCGCTTCAGGGCGCGCTCCAGCGAGGGCAGCAATGGCTCCTGGCGGTCCTTCAGCGAGCGCAGCGCCGCCTTGGCGAAGTCCGGCGCCGGCACGAAGTTGCGCCGGATCGCCTTCGGCAGCGACTTGATGTACGCGGTGACCAGTTCCTCCCGCAGACCGGGGATCTGCCAGTCGAAGCCCTCCGCGGTGACCTGGTTGAGCACCGGCAGCGGGATGTGCACGGTCACGCCGTCCGCATCGCTGCCGGGTTCGAACTGGTAGGTCAGCTTGAAGCGCAGCTTGCCCTGCTGCCAGTGGTCCGGGTAGTCGGCCTCGGTGACGCCGTCGGCGGCGTCGTTGATCAGCATCGACTTCTCGAAGTTCAGCAGGTCCGGCTGCTCGTGCCGGGCCTTCTTCCACCAGGAGTCGAAGTGCCGGGTGGAGACGACGTCCTCGGGCAGCCGGGAGTCGTAGAACTCGAACAGGGTCTGGTCGTCCACCAGGATGTCCCGGCGGCGGGCCCGGTTCTCCAGCTCCTCGACCTCGCCGAGCAGCTTGCGGTTCTCGGCGAAGAACCGGTGGTGGGTCTCCCAGTCGCCCTCGACCAGCGCGTTGCGGATGAACAGCTCGCGGCAGAGCTCCGGGTCGATCTTCCCGTAGTTGACCTTGCGCTGGGCGACGACCGGCATCCCGTAGAGGGTGACCTTCTCGTACGCCAGCACCGCGCCGGCCTTCTTCTCCCAGTGCGGCTCGCTGTAGCTGCGCTTGATCAGGTGGCCGGCCAGCGGCTCGACCCACTCCGGCTCGATCTTGGCGTTGATCCGGGCCCAGAGCCGGGAGGTCTCCACCAGCTCGGCCGACATCACCCAGCGCGGCGGCTTCTTGAACAGGCCGGAGCCCGGGAAGACCGCGAAGCGGGCGCCGCGCGCACCGCCGTACTCGCGCTTCTCCACGTCGAACAGGCCGATGTGGGAGAGCAGTCCGGCCAGCAGGGACTGGTGGATCCGGTCGGCGTCCGGCTCGGCGTCGGGGTGTGGTTCCTCGATGGTGACGCCCAACTGCTTGGCGACGGTGCGCAGTTGGGTGTAGATGTCCTGCCACTCCCGTATCCGCAGGTAGTTGAGGAACTCCGTCTTGCACATCCGGCGGAAGGCCGAGGAGGAGAGCTCCCGCTGCTGCTCGCGGACGTAGCGCCACATCGCCAGGTAGGAGAGGAAGTCCGAGGTCTCCGAGGTGAACCGGCGGTGCCGGTCGTCGGCGGCCTGGCGCTTCTCGGCGGGGCGCTCGCGCGGGTCCTGGATGGAGAGCGCGGCGGCGATCACCATGACGTCGCGGACGCAGCCGTTGCGGTCCGCCTCCAGCACCATCCGGGCCATCCGCGGGTCCACCGGGAGCTGGGCGAGCTTGCGGCCGAGCTGGGTGAGGCGCTTGCGCGGGTCCTTCTCGTCCGGGTCGAGCGCGCCCAGCTCGTGCAGCAGGTGGATGCCGTCCTTGATGTTGCGCGAGTCCGGCGGGTCCAGGAACGGGAAGGCGGCGATGTCGCCGAGGCCGGCCGCGGTCATCTGCAGGATCACCGAGGCCAGGTTGGTGCGCAGGATCTCGGCGTCGGTGAACTCGGGGCGGGCGAGGAAGTCCTCCTCCGAGTACAGCCGGATGCAGATGCCGTCCGAGGTACGGCCGCAGCGGCCCTTGCGCTGGTTGGCGCTGGCCTGGCTGATCGCCTCGATCGGCAGCCGCTGCACCTTGGTGCGGTGGCTGTAGCGGGAGATCCGGGCGGTGCCCGGGTCGATCACGTACTTGATGCCGGGGACGGTGAGCGAGGTCTCGGCCACGTTGGTGGCCAGCACGATCCGGCGGCTGTTGGAGCGCTGGAACACCCGGTGCTGCTCGGCCGAGCTGAGCCGGGCGTACAGCGGCAGGACCTCGGTGTTGCGCAGCTTCAGCCGGTTCAGGGCGTCGGCGGTGTCGCGGATCTCGCGCTCGCCGGAGAGGAAGACCAGGATGTCGCCCGGGCCCTCGGCCTGCAGCTCCTGGGCGGCGTCGCAGATCGCCTGGACCTGGTCCCGGTCGCGGTCGACCTCGTCCCCGTCGTCCTCGGCGTCGTCGACGATCGGGCGGTACCTGACCTCCACCGGGTAGGTGCGGCCGGAGACCTCGACGATCGGGGCGTCGCCGAAGTGCCGGGCGAAGCGCTCCGGGTCGATGGTCGCGGAGGTGATCACGACCTTGAGGTCGGGGCGGCGGGGGAGCAGCTGCTTGACGTAGCCGAGGATGAAGTCGATGTTGAGGCTGCGCTCGTGCGCCTCGTCGATGATCAGCGTGTCGTACTGGTGCAGATCGCGGTCGGTCTGGATCTCGGCGAGCAGGATGCCGTCCGTCATCAGCTTGACCAGGGTGTCCTGGCCGACCTGGTCGGTGAACCGGACCTTCCAGCCGACCGCCTCGCCCAGCGGGCTGTCCAGCTCCTCCGCGACCCGCTCGGCCACCGTGCGGGCGGCGATCCGGCGCGGCTGGGTGTGGCCGACCAGCCCGCGCACGCCGCGGCCGAGCTCCAGACAGATCTTCGGGATCTGGGTGGTCTTGCCGGAGCCGGTCTCGCCCGCGACGATCACCACCTGGTGGTCCCGGATCGCCGCCAGGATCTCGTCCTTCTTCTGGCTGACCGGCAGCTCGGCGGGATACGTGATCGGCGGGACGGCGCTGCGGCGCTGCTCGACCAGCAGCTCGGCGCGGTCGATGTCCTTGGCGATCTCGGTGGCGATCTTCTGCCGGGCCTCGGGCTTGCGCACCCGGCGGGCACCCTCCAGCCGGCGCCCGATCCGCACCTGGTCGCGCAGGGTCAGCTCGGGCAGACGGGCGGCCAGCTCGCCGATGCCGGGCCCCTCGGCGGGCGCGGGCGCGGGGGCGGACTGGACTGCGGGAGAACTCACTGCGGGCATCCCTCTAGGTTCGCAAGGAGGCACGGCGGAGCGCACCTAGGTTTTCGAGCCCCTCCAGTGTCACAGCCGCCGGTGGCGAATCGCGAACGACGGGCGACGGCAACGACGGGTGGCCCCGCCGGGGGCGGGGCCACGGTCGTCCTCTCGCCTACTTGAGCGCTGAACCGCCCGAGTTGCGGTACGCGATCGTCTTGTTGATCAGGTTTCCGCCGTCGGTCTCGGGCGTGGTCTGTTCCTGCTGCCCCGAGCCGAACAGCAGGCCGGCGATGTGCGCGTTCGCCACCTGGTCCATGTGCGCGAAGAACCAGTCCACCTTGTCGTCCTTGTAGTGGTTGAGCGTGTTGTTCTGCGCCATGTTGCCCACGGGGATCTGCCACAGGACCACCGGCTTGCCCACGGACTCGGCCATCGTCTTGTAGAACGACAGCTGGGCGGCGGCCTTCTGGTCGGTCCAGAACTTGTCGAGGCCGCCGTGGGCGGGCTGCGCGTACCAGCCCGCGTCGCGGTCCGACACGTCGGTGGCCAGGAAGTCGGCGTTCTGTGCGCCGAGGTGGGCGTAGTCCTTGACGCACTGCGCGGTGTTCTGCTCCCAGTCGAAGCAGGACAGGTGCATGCCGGCGGCGGTGTTCGGAGCGTACTTGTGCGCCATCGAGATCAGGCACTGGGCGAGTCCGGCGGCGCTGTTCTCCTGCGATCCGCAGTCCGTCGGGTCCGCGGCCGTGACCTGCGCGGCGACCTGGTGCGGGTCGCCGAGCGACCGGACGTAGCCCCAGAAGTCGGGTTCGAGGTCGATCATGTCGTGCGAGGTGCCGATCTTCTGGAGGAAGAAGCGGTAGTCGTTCAGGTACCGGGTGAGCAGGTCGGCCCGGTTGATGGCCTTGACCTCGCCCGGACCGTCGCCCTGGCCCGCCGCGTCGCCGAGGTCGCGCAGGGAGTACCAGGTCCAGAGGAACTTCTGCGGGCGCGGCTTGCCCTGGTAGGTCTCCTGGGCCGCCTTGGCGTCCCGCCAGGTCACGTACGTGCCGGGCGCCGTGGTGCTGCCGTTCCAGCAGCCCCACCAGCCCGTCCACGCGTCCTGGCAGCGGGCCGCCGTGTAGTAGTCCGAGGAGGGCGCGGGCTGGCTGTGCACGTAGGCGTACTGCACGTCGAACGGCGCGGCGCCCGCCGAGGCGTCGGACATCGAGCCGCCGACGAGCACCGTGTTGCTGCCCATGAAGCTCTTCGCCGGGTTGTTGCCGCCTCCGGCCGGCACCGCCGGCGGTGCCGGCGTCGGGTGGTTACCGCCCGGGGCCTGGCTCGTGGGAGCGCTGCCGCCCGGGGTGGCAGGTGTGGTGGGCGTGGCGCTGCTGCCGGAGCCCCCCGTGCTCCCGGTGCCCCCCGTGCTCCCGGTGCTGCCGGTGCTGCCGGTGCTGCCGACCGGGACGAGCTGCCACTGCTGGTTGGCGCCGTTCCAGTCGTGGTACTGGGCGATCTGGCCCCCGTCGGCCTTGGAGCCGAGCGGGACCTCGACGGCCTTGCCGTTGAAGCGGTTGATCAGACGTACGTAGCCGTCCGACGACTTTTCCAGGTGGAACTGCTGGTTGGCGCCGTTCAGGTCACTCCACTGCCGCACCTGGGAGCCTTCGGCCTTCGACCAGCCGTAGTCGTCCAGCACCTTGCCGGAGTGCCGGTTCTGCAGCCGGTAGTTCCCGTCGCCCGCGTCGAGGAACTTCCACTGCTGGTTCGCGTCGCCGGTGCGGCTCCACTGCACCACCGGAGCGCCGTCGTACGCGCCGTAGCCGTAGTCGTCCAGCACCTGGCCGGTGCCGCGGTTGACCAGCAGGTACCAGGGGCTCGTGTCCACGGCCACGGTGCCCGCCGAGGCCGTGTTGATCACGGCCACCGAGGCGCCCACGACCGCCAGGCCGACAGCCGCCCAGAAACCCCGGCGCCGGTACAGCCGGCGGGCGCGATGCGACGGACGGGCTCCGCGCCCGTGGCCGCCCGCCCGTGTAGCGCCACTGACGACGTGGGGTGGGCGAGGGACGTCGCTGTGCTCTCGTTCAAGGGACACGTCTGTGCTCTCTCTCAGCCGTCGCATCTGACCGAACCACTTGGCCGGACACCGCTGAGTGGCCGCGGAGGCCGAAAAGGTTGCCGCGAAGAGCCGGAGATTTTCCGCCGTGACCGCCTTCCGTCCGTCGCGGAGGCGTCGAACGGCACGAAGAAGCCCCCGTAGCGAATTCGCTACGGGGGCTTCTCTGTTGTGGCCAGGGCCGGGGTCGAACCGGCGACCTTCCGCTTTTCAGGCCGGATCAGGGCCTCTGGCTGCCTAGGTCTGGCCGGGCGTAGAGTCCGCCGTTGTGCTGCGTCGTCCGCCCTTGTGCGCTGCTGTTGGCGTACGGGTTGGAGTACGCCTTCGGCGGCGCCGCTGTCCGAGCCTCACGTCAAGGCGTCCGCGATGAGCTGCATGGAGTCCACGATCACCACGGCGCCGGCGGTGGCGAGCTTGGCATCCTTTCCCGGCTTGTTGGCGTAGCCGATCGTCGGGATACCAGCGGCTTCCCCGGCCTCGACGTCGCGGGCCGCGTCGCCGATGAACACGCAGTGCTCCGGCTTGGTGCCCGCGGCTTCCATGGCTTCGAGTAGGAGGCGCGGATTCGGCTTCATGGACGAGGGGTCGCCTGGGGCGCGTCCGAAGACGCCCGCCACGTAGCCGCTGAGGCCGTGCTCGGTGAGGTAGGTCTCGATGGCCGCACCCGCGTTGTTGCTGACCACCGAGACCAGCCGACCGGACCGGGCACAGGCCCGCAGAACCGATTCTCCGCCCGGGGTCGCCCGGCCCTTCTGGACTGCCTCGGTCTCCAGCGCGGCCAGTGCGGCGTCCGTGCTCTCCGTGAGGTCGGGCCGAGCGTCTGAGACCAGCCGGAGTAGGGCGAGGGGATCGCTCTCTTCTTCGGCCCCGGCCGGGGCCTGGTCGCCGCTGGCGAGTAGGCCCTCACGGAGTCGGCGCGCGATCTCGGGGGCGGGGAGACCAGCGAAGACCGAACACACCGGGCCGTCGAAGTCGAGGAGCACGTGCTTCACCGGCCGGAGCACGTTGGCGAGCTGCTGAGGGGCGGTGGTCATGGCTGCCGCTCGTAGGCGATCGTGCTCCACACGCTGTCGAACCACATCTGGGCCTGCTGGACGTACTGCGATCCGAGCGAGGCGTCATCGGGGCCGGCGGCGTGGTGGAACAGGGTGGTGTCCTTACCCGTCACGTCGTAGAACGTGTGGTCCATGCCGTCCACCGCGATGGTCCGCTCACGCAGCGGATAGAAGCCAAAGAATGCCTCCGACCTGTTCAGGATGTACAGCTTGAACAGGCTGGACGCCCGGTGCACCTTGACCTGCACGCTCGCCTTCTGGACCAGCCCCAGCTCTGCCAGCACCTCGACCGAGTGGGCGATGCCCCCGGCGTTGGTCAGCGCGATGTTCCGGGCCCGCTCGCGAAGCGCCACCTCGTCCTTGAGCCCGTCGACCAGCACGGGGACTGCCATCGGCTCAGTGGTGTCCGGCAGCAGTAGGCGCACGGTGATGGACTCCGGGGTGAGCCGACCGGAGCGGACCTTGTCCAGCGGCTCCTGCAGTGCGTTGTGCAGCGTCTCGCTGGAGAAGCCCGCGAAATCCAGAGTCACCTGCTGCTGCTCGAAGGCTGCTTCGAGGTGGGGCCGGAGTCCGACCGGCCGAGAGGTCCGCTCCCGGACGAACGAGCCGCTTCCCTGGCGGGTCACGATCAGCCCCTCGGTCCGGAGCAGGTCCAGCGCCTTGTCGACGGTGCCGCGCGCCACGCCGAAGTGCTTGGCCAGCTCGGGGCCGGACGGAAGTTTGTCGCCGGTCTCGAAGCCCGGCTTCCTGGTGAGGATCGAGGCCCGCAGAGAGCTGCTGACCTGCTGATACGGGGGGCGCGAGTCATCCGGGTCTAGGGCCATGTGCCAATGCTAGGGCAGGTGCCCAACAGACGCGAGAAACCCAACCCTCTTGACCTGCCTAGGCAGGTTGTCTATGTTGTGGGTGTCGGAAGCGACGGAAGGTCGCAGACGGCAAAGGGCCTTCTTCGGCCTGCTCTGACCTGCGGAAATGCCTGAAGCGGCGCTCAAACCGCCAAGTCCGTACGCCGCTTCAGGCCCCACTGAGGGGAGTTCCATCATGCCTGCAACGCTCACCAACCAGCGAGTTTCCACCGCCGCCCTCCGGTCCGGCGTGGACATGTTCGGGGAGAAGGACCCGGAGGAGACGGCGCCGCGCGTGGCAGTCCGGTTCACCCTGAACCTGTCGTTCGGGGAGATCCTCGGCCTGCTGGCCTTCAACGTCTGCGAGCTGGCGGAGGAGGACCTCGGCGACGACGCGGCCGTCATGGATGCGCTGCGGTTCGAGCTGGCCAGCTCCAGCTACCGCGTGATCACGGACAACGCCGGATTGGCGCTGGCCTACTACACCGGCCGCCGCCCCTACGCGGCCCCGTCCTACCTGCGGGCCCTGGGGCACGCCGTCACCCGGGTGTTCGGCGTGGCGTCGGACGAGCCGTTCGCCGCCCGCGAGACCTCCGCCCGCCTCGTCCCGGCCGGTGTCCTGCCCGCCGACGGATGCCGGGTGTGAGCACCCTGCTCACCGACTGACCACCTGCCCCGGGTGAGCGCTCACCGACGCTCACCCGGGCCGGTCGACTCACCCCCGAGGAACCCCGGTCGGCCGACGCCAGGGCACCCGACCGGCCCGGCGGACACCCGACCGCTCACCGCCGCTCACGGGACCGTTCCCGGTGCAGCCCGCCGATCGTTCCCGCGCTCACGGGAAGCGCTTCCCGCCCTTTACCCCCAAGCGTCGGTCGCCCACTGAGCAGGCATCGTCGGCCGACCGCCACCCGACTTGCCCGCCACGTTCCCGCCAACCGTTCCCGCGCTCGCGGAAGCGCTTCCCGACCCGGGTGGGAGCAGCGGTGACCGACCGGCCCGCCCCTGACCACCGCCCGCCCTGCCCGTGAGCGCCCCGTGAGCGCCCGTGAGCGTCGGCGGGCATGCGACCCGACCCCGTTCCGTCCCGCCGCCCCACTGAGGAGACCCACATGAACACCTCGCCGCCGACCACCGACCCGACCACCGGCCCGGCCGCGCTCGCGGACCCGACGAACTACCTGACGGTGCCGCAGGTGGCCTTCGCCCTGCGGCTGTCGCAGGAGACCGTCTGGCGCATGGCCCGCAACGGGCACCTGGACGCCTACCGGGTCGGCAACGGCCGGGGCCAGGTCCGCATCTCCCGCGACGCCTTCCGCGCCTACCTGGCCGCCACCGGACTGCCCGCCGGCCTGTCCGCCGTCGCCGCCGCAGCCCCGTCCAGCAGCCGGGAGCGCTCGCCCTGGACCAAACCCCGCAACTGACCAGCCCCACCGCCGCCGTCAGGAGCGGCCGTCGTGCCCAGAAATCTGGACGCCCGGCCGCTGGACAAGCAAGAAGAGCACCGTGCTCGCCCGGCGCCGGGTGCTCCTCTTGCTGTTCGGCGAAGCCGCTCAAAGGTCGTGCCGCGCAGCGGCTCCTTCATCACTCTCTGAGGCGAGCGCCCACTACAAGAACAGCCCCTTCTTTTTCCTAAGTAGGGAAGCTCTGCGTCACCGCGTCACCCAGGGCCAAAAAACGGCCACTGACCTGCGACAACAGCGGTGACGCAGACGGCAACTTCTGCGTCACCGCTGCGTCACCGCGTCACCCGCAGACCCAGCCTGCGTCACCCCTGGCCCCGCGCCGCAAGACACGCCCCAACTACAACAGCCCCTCTTTTTCCTAAGTAGGAAGACGCTGCGACATGTGCGTCATACGAGCCGAAAAACGGCCCCTGACCTGCGCCAATGACCATGACGCAGACGGCAGCTGCTGCGTCATCCTGCGACATGTACGTCATGCCATGACGCAGCTCATGACACACCGATGACGCAGCCCCCGACCGCTGCGTCATGCAAAGCCCCAGGTCACAGGCCCGCATGACGTTGATGTCGCAATGACGCAGAAATCCGCGCCTCGGACAACACGCCCGCCACGAGGAACCGCCCTGCGTCATGCGGTGACGCAGCCCGTGACGCAGCGGTGACGCAGCCCCCGGCAGCCGCGTCACCCAAAGCCCCAGGTCAGGGGCTCGGGTGTCGCAGGTGACGCGGTGACGCAGAAATCCGCGCCTCGGACAACACGCCCGCCGCCAGAAGCCCCGGCCACTTCCTGCCGCCACCACCGGAAGACACCACCGACCCGGTACATGGGGGCCCCCTTCACCCCGACAAGCCACCCGCCCGCCGATCTCCAGCCCCTCCCAGAACCGCGCACGGCACCACCACAGGACCCCCGAACGGCCCGTGGGCCTAGCGGCGCCCCTCGCTAGACCTAGCGAGCCCGCTAGCGAGCAAAACCGCCCCTGAC
This sequence comes from Streptomyces sp. 1114.5, assembly GCF_003635085.1. Classification (NCBI taxonomy): domain Bacteria; kingdom Bacillati; phylum Actinomycetota; class Actinomycetes; order Kitasatosporales; family Streptomycetaceae; genus Streptomyces; species Streptomyces sp. 1114.5. The sequence continues at coordinate 1,079,659 of NZ_RBXE01000001.1, read as the reverse complement.
CAGCTGCCTAGTGATCTAGGGCACCCCGCCACAACACCCCGAAAACCGCTCCCAGCGCACCCCCGACACCCCCACCCCTCGCTAGCGCTAGGCCCAACAGAGGGAGGACCCGTGACCATCGCGCCCGCCGAAGCCCTCACCGTCCCCGAAGTCATGGCCGCGCTCCGGCTCGGCCGCAGCAAGGTCTACGACCTCTTCCGCTCCGGCGCCCTGCCGAGCTTCACCATCGGCCGCGCACGCCGCGTGGCCGCCGACGACCTGACCACCTACATCCGCACCCAGAGCAGGAGCAGCCTCTAATGGCCAAGCGCGCCAACGGCGACGGCAGCATCAGCCGCATGACGAACCGCGACCTCTACCACGGCCGTGTCTACGTGACGACGACGTCCGGGAAGGTCAAGCGCATCTCCGTGTACGGGAAGACCCGTGACGAGGTGCGGGACAAGATGACGGAGCTTCAGGCCCAGAACAACCAGGGAATCCCGACGCCCGACACCAACGCCAAGGTGGAGGAGTACCTGACGTACTGGCTGGCCGCCGTGGTGAGGGTGAACCGCCGGCCGAAGACCTACCAGGGGTACGAGAGCGTGGTCCGGGTGCACCTGGTCCCCGGGCTCGGAACCAAGAAGCTCCGGACCCTCCGGGCCGCCGACGTCCGGAAGTGGCTGGCCGGTGTTGCTACCGCCTGCCAGTGCTGCAAGAACGGGTGGGACGCGGCCAGGCCGAAGCCGGAGTGCTGTGCGGCGGGGGAGTGCTGCGAGACCAAGCTGTCCCGTCGCATGGTGCAGTCGATCCACGCCGTCCTGCGGAACGCCCTGGAGAACGCCGTCCGGGAGGAGCTGATCCTGAGGAACGTCGCCAAGCTGGTGCAGGTGCCCACGCCCGATTACGGCACCGGGAAGGGCCTCACCGTCCCGCAGGCCCGCCTGCTCCTGAGGGCGGCCAGCACGGACCGCCTGCACGCCCTCTACGTCCTCGCCCTCGCCATGGGGCTCCGGCGCGGGGAGCTGCTGGGCCTGCACTGGGCGGCGGTGGACCTGGAGCGCGGGACGCTCATCGTGTCCAGCAACCTCCAGCGGGTGGACGGCGCCCTCCAGCTCGGCCCGACCAAGACGGCGTCCTCGCTGCGGACGCTGCCGCTCCCGCCGCTCGTTCTGGAGGCTCTGCGGGTCCACCGGGAGCGGCAGGCTCAGGAGCGGGTGGCGGCCGGCGAGCGGTGGACGGAGACGGGGCTGGTGTTCACGAGCCGGGTCGGGACGCCGATCGAGCCGGACAACCTCCGGCGGAGCTGGTACCCGCTCCGGGATCGGCTCGGGCTCTCGCTCCGATTCCACGACCTCCGCCACACCTGCGTGACCCTGCTGCTGGACCTCGGCGTCCCGCCGCACATCGTCCGGCAGATCGCCGGGCACAGCGACATCGGCGTGACGATGAAGGTCTACGCCCACGCGTCCCTGGACGAGCAGCGGAAGGCCCTCGGGTCGCTGAGTGACAAGCTCGGCTGAGCCGTTGGCGTACCGGTTGGCGTACGGGACATGAAAACAGCCCCGGAGAGTGATCTCTCCGGGGCCGTTTTGCCTTTTCAGGCGCCTGTGGCCAGGGCCGGGGTCGAACCGGCGACCTTCCGCTTTTCAGGCGGACGCTCGTACCAACTGAGCTACCTGGCCGTACTGCACCGTCTCTTGCGAGACGAGCGATCCCGACGGGACTTGAACCCGCGACCTCCACCTTGACAGGGTGGCGAGCTAACCAACTGCTCCACGGGACCTCGGAGTGGCGAACCACCCGCGGTCTTGCGCACTGCACTGTACTACGGTACTGCGTGCCCCCAACGGGATTCGAACCCGTGCTACCGCCTTGAAAGGGCGGCGTCCTGGGCCACTAGACGATGAGGGCTTGCGGCCTGTCCCGCTGTTTCCAGCGTTCGGGGACGTCGAGAAGCATATGGGATGCCGGGCGGATCGCCAAAACGGGTTTCGGCCGGGTGGGGGGAGGGGGTTCCGGGGCGGGGTCAGGACCAGCCGAGTTCGTCCAGCTCGTGGTCGTCGAAGCCGAAGTGGTGGGCGACCTCGTGGATCACGGTGGTGCGGACCTCCTCGACCACCTGCTCGCTGCTCTCGCAGTGGCGCAGGGTGGGGCCGCGGTAGATCAGGATGCGGTCGGGCAGGACGCCTGCGTACCACTCGCCGCGTTCGGTCAGCGGGGTGCCCTCGTAGAGGCCGAGGAGTTCCGGGTCGCTCGGGTCGGGCTCGTCCTCGACGAAGATCGCGACGTTGTCCATCATGGCCGCGAGCTGCGGCGGGATCTGGTCGAGTGCGTCGCTGACCAGCGTCTCGAACTCTTCCCGGGTCATCTCCACCGGATCATTGTCGGGCCTGGGGTGATGGTGTGCCAGGTGGCGGAGGCCGGTGTTTGATGGGTTTGTGACGACCTCGGAGGGCGCGTTGGACGACGCCGTGGACGGCTCCGCCGGGACGCGGCCGGCGGTCGCGGCACCGGTGCGGAACCGGCCGCCGGTGCTGCGCGGGCAGGGGCCGGCGGTGGGGGTGGTCGCGGTCGGCGGGGCGATCGGGGCGGTCGCCCGGTACGCCGCCGGGCTCGGCTGGGAGACCGGGCCGACGGCCTTCCCGTGGACGACGCTGCTGGTCAACGTGGTCGGCTGCGCGGTGATCGGGATGTTCCTGGTGGTGATCACCGAGGGACGGCAGGCGCACCCGCTGGTGCGGCCGTTCTTCGGCACCGGCGTGCTGGGCGGGTTCACCACCTTCTCGACGTACGCGGTGGACGTCCGGCGGCTGCTGGAGGAGGGCCGGCCCGGGCCGGGGCTGGCGTACCTGGGGCTGACGCTGGTGGGAGCGCTGGGCGCGGTGTGGCTGGCGGCCGGGCTGACCCGCCGTCTGGTCCACCGGGCGGCCCGCCGCGAGCCCGCGACGGGCGCCGCGACGGGCAGGGGCGTGCGGTGAGCCGACTGAGCGGCCCGGCGCTGCGGCTGACGGTGCTGGTCGGCGAGAGCGACCGGTGGCACCACCGCCCGCTGTACAGCGAGGTGGTGCACCGGGCGCGGGCGGCCGGGCTGGCCGGGGCGAGCGTGTTCCGGGGGATCGAGGGGTTCGGGGCGTCGTCGCTGGTGCACACGACGCGGCTGCTGTCGCTGAGCGAGGACCTGCCGGTGGCGGTGGTGATCGTGGACGAGGAGGAGCGGGTGCGGGCGTTCCTGCCGCAGCTGGACGGGCTGGTGGCGGAGGGCCTGGTGCTGCTGGACCGGTGCGAGGTCGTGACCTACGCGGGGCGCGGCCCCGGCGGGGCGGGGGAGCCGCGGTGAACTGGCTGCTGGTGGTGGCGGGCGCGGTGGTCGGCGCGCCGCTGCGGTACCTGACCGACCGGGCGGTGCAGTCCCGGCACGACTCGGTGTTCCCCTGGGGGACCTTCGCGGTGAACGTGGTCGGCTGCCTGATCCTCGGGCTGGTCACCGGGGCGGTGGCGGCGGGTGCGGCCTCCTCGCAGGTGCAGCTGCTGCTGGGGACGGGGCTCTGCGGGGCGCTGACGACGTACTCGACCTTCTCGTACGAGACGCTGCGGCTGGCCGAGACCGGTGCCGGGCGGTACGCGCTGGCGAACGTGGCCGGCAGCGTGGCGGCCGGGCTGGCCGCGGTGTACGCGGGGGCGGAGCTGGCCTCGGCGCTCTGGGGCTGAGGCGCGCCACGGGGCGGGGGAACTGCCGGGCTGCCCGTGTCCCGCCGGGCCGGGCGCGCGTTGGGCACCGAAAGCGGTCGCGCGTGAGGGCGGACCGGGTGGGGCGGTAGAGAGGGACCTCGGTGGCTTCGGTGCGGGCGGTACGAGCGGTTCGGGACGTGCGGGCGGTGCGGGCGGTCCAGGGCGCCCGGGCGGTGCGTTCGCGTGCCGTACGGGCGGCGGCGGTGCTGACGGTGGCCGGGCTGGGGCTGACCGGGTGCATGTCGGTCCGTCCGGCGGCGGAGGAGAGGCACGGCGGGGTGGCGCCGGTCGGGCAGGCCGGTCCGGCGGGCCGGCCGGGTGCCACCGGCGGGCCCTCGGCCGCGCCGGGCGCCGGGCACCCGGGGGGCGCGTCGGGGCGCGCGGAGCGCCCGGGCGGCCTGCAGGCCGAGAACGCGCCGGGTGGGGCCACCGTCACCGCATCGGGCGAGGTGCTGCCCGGTGCGAACGGCGCGGTGGCCGGCGTGGTCCCGGTGCCGGGCCCGGGGGCGCCCGAAGGGTCGCCGGGCGGCGGTGCCGCGGGCGGGGTGAACACCAGTCCCGCGCCGCACCCGGGCGGGTCGTCCTCCGGGGCCGGCGGAACGGCGGGCTCCGGCGGTACGGGAGGGGCGGGCGGCACCGGTGAGGGCCGCTCGGGCGGCTCGGCCGGCACGCCCTCGGCCAGCCCGAGCAGCCGCCCGTCCGCCACCCCGGAGCCGGAGCACAGCTCACCGCCCGCGACCGTCCCGCCCGTCCCGGAGCCCACCGCCGGCAGTTCCGGTTCCTCGGCCCCGAGCCCGCGTGCGGGGGGTCACTAGGGCGTTGTGCAGGGCATTTGCCTCCGATCCCATGGGTCCTCTATGGTGGTAGATCGTTCGTTTGATTCATTTGACTGGCGCCCTAATCCCATCTGGCGCCCTTGGCGCGTTCCGGCGATCCGTGGCTGACCGCATAGAGGCGGTTGTGAAACAGAACCCCGGACTTTGGCGCGTGCCACTTCCGGAAGGTTCTGCATGTCTCTCGTTGACGACGCCCGCTTCGCCATGCCCGCGAACGAGGCCGCCGCCGATGTCACCGACACCACCGACACCATCGACACCGCCGCCGACGAGGTGATCGCCGAGGCCGTGGAGGCCACCGAGGAGGCGGCCGCCGAGCCGACGATCACCTTCGGCGACCTGGGCCTGCACGACGACGTCGTGCGTGCCCTCGCCAAGCGCGGCGTCACCACCCCGTTCCCGATCCAGGCCGCGACCATCCCGGACGCCCTGGCCGGCAAGGACGTGCTGGGCCGCGGTCGTACCGGCTCCGGCAAGACCCTCAGCTTCGGCCTGCCGCTGCTGACCCGCCTCGCCGACGGCGAGCGCACCAAGCCCAAGCACCCGCGCGGCCTGATCCTGGTCCCGACCCGCGAGCTGGCCATGCAGGTCGCCGACGCCCTGGAGCCGTTCGGCTCGGTGCTCGGCCTCAAGCTCAAGGTCGTCTGCGGCGGCACCTCGATGTCGAACCAGATCTACGCGCTGGAGCGCGGCGTCGACATCCTGGTCGCCACCCCCGGCCGACTGCGCGACCTGCTGAACCGCGGCTCCGCCAAGCTCGCCGACGTCCGGACCGTCGTCCTCGACGAGGCCGACCAGATGGCCGACATGGGCTTCCTGCCCGAGGTCACCGAGATCCTCGACCAGGTGCCGGCCGGCGGCCAGCGCCTGCTGTTCTCCGCCACCCTGGAGAACGAGATCGACACCCTGGTCAAGCGCTACCTGAAGAACCCGGTCACCCACGAGGTCGACCCGTCGGCCGGCGCGGTCACCACCATGACCCACCACATCCTCGTGGTGAAGCCCAAGGACAAGGCGCCGATCACCAACGCGATCGCCGCCCGCAAGGGCCGCACGATCATCTTCGTCCGCACCCAGATGGGCGCCGACCGCGTCGCCGAGCAGCTGATCGAGGCCGGCGTGAAGGCCGACGCGCTGCACGGCGGCATGACCCAGGGCGCCCGCACCCGCGTCCTCGGCGACTTCAAGGACGGCTACGTCAACGTCGTCGTCGCCACCGACGTCGCCGCCCGCGGCATCCACGTCGACGGCATCGACCTGGTCCTCAACGTGGACCCGGCCGGCGACCACAAGGACTACCTGCACCGCTCCGGCCGCACCGCCCGGGCCGGCCGCTCCGGCGCCGTCGTCACCCTGGTGCTGCCGCACCAGCGCCGCGGCGTCTTCCGCCTGATGGAGGACGCGGGCGTCGACGCCAGCCGCCACATCCTGGACCACGCCTTCGACGCGGAGGTCGCCCGGATCACCGGCGCCCGCTCGCTCACCGAGGTCCAGGCGGAGAGCGCCGCCAACATCGCCGGTGCCGCCGAGCGCGAGCTCGCCGAGATGACCCGCCAGCTGGAGCGCGCGCAGCGCCGCGCCGCCGAGCTGCGCGAGGAGGCCGACCGCCTCGCCGCCCGTGCGGCGCGCGAGCGGGCCGAGCTGGGCATCGAGGACGAGGAGCCCGCCGCCGAGGAGACCGGCGAGCAGGCCGCCGCGGAGGCCGCTCCGGCCGCCGCCGAGGCCCCTGCCGCGCCGCAGGCCGAGGAGCGCGCCCCGTCGTACCGCGAGGCGCGCAGCGAGCGTCCGGCGTTCAACCGCGACCGCGACGACCGTGGCGGCCGTTCCGGTGGCTTCAACCGTGACCGTGACGACCGTGGTGGCCGTTCCTTCGGTGACCGTGACGACCGTCGCTCGGGTGGTTTCAACCGCGACCGTGACGACCGTGGCGGCCGCTCGGGTGGCTTCAACCGTGACCGTGACGACCGTGGTGGCCGTTCCTTCGGTGACCGTGACGACCGTCGCTCGGGTGGTTTCAACCGCGACCGTGACGACCGTGGCGGCCGCTCGGGTGGCTTCAACCGTGACCGTGACGACCGTGGTGGCCGTTCCTTCGGTGACCGTGACGACCGTCGCTCGGGTGGTTTCAACCGCGACCGTGACGACCGTGGCGGCCGCTCGGGTGGCTTCAACCGTGACCGTGACGACCGTGGTGGCCGTTCCTTCGGTGACCGTCCGGCCCGCACCTTCGGTGACCGCCCGTCCTTCGGCCGGGACCGCGACGAGCGCGGCGGCAGCAGCCGTCCGTTCGCGCGCCGCGACGACCACCGCTCCGGCGGCCGTCCGCAGGCCGACCGCGGTGGCTTCAACCGTGACCGCGGCGGTTTCGACCGCGACCGCGGCGGCAGCGGCTTCAACCGCGACGACCGCAAGCCGCGCTGGAAGAACTGACGCCGCACCGGCGGTGATCCACCGCCGGCCGCGCTGAACGTAACGAAGGGCCCGCTCCGTCCCCCGGAGCGGGCCCTTCGCGTTCCCCCCGGCACCCCCCCGGGTACCCCCCGACACCTCGTCCTGCTCCCCCCGAGGTGTTGTTCTGGAAGTGAGAATAACCTGTGGCGCCCGGCGGCGGTAGTCCCGTAGCCTCCGGGGCATGAGCAGCAGACTGCATGACGTGGCACGGGTGAACGAGGAGATCGCCGGACGGGGGAGCTACCGGACGGCCGGGGGCGAACTCGTGCAGGTGGGGGAGCAGTTGACGGCGGCCAGGGCCGGGACGGTGTCCTACCCGCCGCAGGCGCTGGACGCCCTGGTGGCGGCGGGCGAGCCGGGGCCCGGGCCGAAGGCCGGGGCGGAGGCCGGGGCGGGGGTCGGGTCGAGCGGGGTTGTCGAGGTGACGGCCGAGGGGAGCATCGAGGCCGCCCGGCGGCTGGTCGCGGCCGGGGCCGGCCCGGTCGGGGTGCTGAACTTCGCCTCCGCCCGCAACCCCGGCGGCGGCTACCTGCGCGGCGCCCGCGCCCAGGAGGAGGACCTGTGCCGCAGCGCGCTGCTGTACAGCTGCCTGGTGGAAGCCCCGGACTACTACGAGGCGCACCGGGCCTCCACCGACCTCCGGTACAGCCACCGGGTGATCGTCTCGCCGGACGTGCCGGTGATCCGGGACGGGCGCGGCGAGCTGCTGGCGCAGCCGTACCCGGTCACCTTCCTGACCTCGCCCGCCCCCAACGCCGGTCAGCTGGAACGGCGTTCGCCCGGCACCGACGTCCGGGGCGTGCTCGCCGAGCGGGCGGTGCGGGTGCTCGCGGCGGCCGCCCGGCACGAGGTGCGCACGCTGGTGCTCGGCGCCTGGGGCTGCGGGGTGTTCGGCAACGACCCGGCGCAGGTCGCCGAGGCCTTCGAGGGCGCGCTGGCCCGGTACGGGGCGGCCTTCGAGCGGGTGGTGTTCGCGGTCTGGGACCGCACGCCGGTCTCCCCGAACCGGGCCGCCTTCGAGGCCCGGTTCGGGACGGGAGCGGGAGCGGGGCGCTGAGGGGTGTGCGGCTGCCGCGTTGCGGCTAGGGCCTGTCCGGCGGATCTTGCCGGGCGCACGACGCCGGATCATCCCGCCTGGACGCACGCCCGAATCGTCCAAGTACACCCAGTACGAGGGCGATTCGGGCGCACGCCCAGACGGGCGCCCGACGCCGCGCGCTGATCCGACAAGATCCGCCGGACAGGCCCTAACGCTTGCGGGCGGAGAGCACCGTTGCGGCCGTGGAGGCGGCCGCGACCACGCCGGTGACGGCGAAGACGGACGGCCAGGCGCCGATCCGCTTCGCCAGCGGGTGCGAGCCGCCGAAGGCCGCCACGTACAGGCCGGTCAGTGCCGCCGCGGTGCCCGGGCCCGAGCTGCGACGCCACTGCGCGGCCGCCCCGGCGCCGGCCACCGCCAGCACCGCGCCGCCCAGGTGACGCCGGCCGGTCCAGCGGGCGACGCCGTAGCCGCCGACCAGACCGCTCGCCGCGGTCAGCGCGGCGGGCGCGGCCGCCGCGAGTACGTTCGGAACCTTCGCCATCGTCGACTCCACTCGTCACAGGTGAGGCTGCCAGGGCCGGTCTTCGGGCCCGTCGGCTTCCGACCCTAATCCGGCCCCGATCCGGCCGGGTCGGCGGTCTTCGGGGGCCGCCGCCCGCCGGACGGCACCGCCCGCCGGGCACCGCTCAGCGGAAGGCCTGCTCGACGGAGTAGCCCGGGACGGTGCGGGCCAGCAGCTCCGCCGCCTCCGCCGGGGCCAGCACCCGCTCCAGCCGCAGGTCCCCCGGGACCTCCTGGATGAAGCGCCCGGCCGCCCAGCTGCGCTCGTACGGCAGCGGCTCCAGGACCAGGGTGCGCACGCCGTCCAGCAGCGGGACGTCGCTCGGGGTGCCCTCGTTCCAGAGCCAGGAGCCGTCCGGCGCGACCAGGTTGAAGGCGCCGGTCGCGATCACCCGGCGGCCGTCCAGGAACGCCGAGCGGGCCAGCGCCACCACCTCCGGGTCCTGCGGGACGCCGGGCAGGTGGCCGCCGCCGATCAGCACGTCGGCGAGCAGGGTGTGCAGCTGGAAGGTGTCGCTCAGGCCGCTCATCCGCAGCAGGTAGCCGGTGCCGGTGGGGCGGTCGAGCACCAGCAGCGGCTCGTCGTCCAGCATCAGCGCCAGGTGGGCCAGGCCCTTGAAGTCGTGCCGCTCGCCGCCGTACCGGCCGAACAGCTCCACGAGCACCCCGGTCACGCCCGAGGCGCGGGCCTCGGCCCGCACCGGCGCGTGCGCGTACACCGCCCAGGACGCCTGCTGCCACAGGTGCAGCGTCCACCAGCCGACCACGGCCAGGTGCGCGTGCCACTCGTCCAGGACCGCCGGGTCGGCGATCCGGGCGTGTGCCCCGGCCGGATCGTCCTCCTCCGGGTCCGGCAGCGGGCCGCCGCCGGTCTCGGCCCAGCGTCGCAGCAGCAGCTCCGTCCCGGTCAGCGCGCCGCGCAGGCCGGCCAGCACCGGGCCGGCACAGGCCACCGGGTCGGCGCCGTGCTCGACGCAGGCGCCCACCACCATGGCCAGGTGCGAGCGGGGGAACGGCGGGGCGTCCGGCAGCAGCGCGGCCAGCCGGGGGCCGGCCGCCACCCGCTCCTCCGGCGTGGCCGGGCCGAACAGCCCGCCGACCCGGCCGAGGGCCGGGCCGAAGTCCTCGTCGTCCCCGGCGGCGACCACCGCCTCCAGGTCGGCCACCGCTGCGAGGAGGGCGGGCTGCTGACGGTGCGACGGGGTCGGCTGACGGTGCGGCGGGGTCGGCTGACGGTGCGGCGGGGTCTGCTCGGTGGACATTCGCCGCAGCATAGGCGGCGGGGCGGGCCCGGTCGAAACGCCCCCGCGACCCGGCCGGGTGGCCTGTCGGTAGGCGGTGGCAGACTGCGAGCGTGACTGACTCTGCCGGCTCCGCCGACACCGCCGCTTCCGCCGGCTCCGCGATCACCGACGGCAGCTTCCTCGTCCGCAACGTCGGCAGCGGCCTGCTGCTGCAGGTCGCCGGCGCCTCCCGGCGCAGCGGCGCCCGGATCGTGCTGGGCCCGGACGACGGCACCGACAACCAGCTCTGGCACCTCACCGCCGTCCACCCCGGCGGCGCGCTCTTCCACATCGAGAACGCCGCCAGCGGCAAGCGCCTCGACGTCACCGGGGCCTCCCCGGACGACGGCGTCCCGATCCAGCAGTGGGGCGCCAACGCCTTCGGCGCCCAGGAGTGGCTGCTGGAGGGCCACGTGGACGCCCCGGGCACCTACACCGTCACCAGCTTCATCAGCGGCAAGCCCCTGACGGCGCCGGAGCCCCCGGAGGAGGGCGTCCGGCAGTGGGAGGACACCGACTCCCCGACCCAGTGGTGGCGGTTCGAGCGGCGGGGGTAGCCGGCGGTCAGGCCGAGAGGTTGGTGCGGACGGCGGCCAGTTCGGCTTCGGTGGCGCCGTGGTGGCGGAGGTAGGCCGGGATCGTGCCGTGGTGGGTGTGGATCCAGGCGAGGGAGGAGGCGATGAGTTCGGCGCTGATCGGGCGGGAGACGCGCTCGGTGCCGGTCTCGTCGATGTACGGGGCGGGGCCCTTGTCCAGGCCGAGGCCGATGTTGGAGAGCAGGAAGTCGGCGGTGATGTCGGCTTCGGAAGCGCCCAGCAGGGACTGCAGGACGGCGATGGTGAGGCCGGTGCGGTCCTTGCCGACGGCGCAGTGGACGACGGCGGCCAGGGACTCCGGCGCGGCGAGGCGGCGGATGACGGCGGCGAGCGAGGGGCCGGCCGTCTCGGCCATGAACGGGTAGAGCGAGGCCTGGTCCTCGGGCCACGGCCGGTCGACGTCGCCGCGGTCGGCGGGCAGCGTGGGCAGGCTGAGGGACTCGTGGTCGAGGCCGTGCCGCTGGTCCGGCCAGACCTCCAGCTCGAACGGGCTGCGCAGGTCGAACACCGTGCGCAGGCCGAGCGCCTTGAGTCGCCGGGCGCCCTCCTCGGTGAGCGTGTGGAAGGAGCCGGAGCGGTACAGCACGCCCCGGCGGAGGGCGCCGATCCCGCCCGCGTCACGGAAGTTGCGCACACCGGGGATGTCGATGAAGGCGTCGGTCATGACCTCCACCGTACGGGCGGGGGCGGGCGCGGGGAAGGAAACCGGAGGGGGCCGTTCGGTGGCGGGCGAACGCTGTCCGAAAGCGGCCCCTCCGCAGGGCGGGGACGGCTCTCAGCGGCCGCCGGAGACCTCCAGGAACGCGCCCGTGGTGTACGAGGCGGCCGGGGAGAGCAGGAAGAGGATCGCCTCGGCGACCTCCTCCGGCTGTCCGCCACGCTGCATCGGCAGGCCGGGGGCGACCCGGTCGACCCGGCCGGGCTCGCCGCCGAGTGCGTGGATGCCGGTGTGGATCAGTCCCGGCCGCACCGCGTTGACCCGGATCCCCTCGGCCGCGACCTCCAGGGCGAGGCCGCGGGTCATCGAGTCCACCGCGCCCTTGGCGGCCGCGTAGTCGACGTACTCGTTCGGCGAGCCGATCCGGGAGGCGGCCGAGGAGACGTTGACGATGGCGCCGCCGCGCCCGCCGTACCGGGTGGACATCCGGCGGACGGCCTGGGCCGCGCAGAGGAACGGGCCGGTGATGTTGGCGGCCCAGATCCGGTTCAGCCGCTCCTCGTCGATCTCCTCCAGCCGGCACTGCCGCTCCAGCGTGCCCGCGTTGTTCACCAGGCCGGTGAGCGGGCCGAGTTCGGTGTCCACGGTGGCGAACAGCCGCTCCACCTCGGCCGTGCGGCTGACGTCCGCGCGCACGGCGAGGGCGGTGCCGCCCGCGGCCCGGATCGCGTCCACGACACCGGCCGCCGAGGCCTCGTCCGTACGGTAGTTGACGCAGACCCGGTAGCCGCGGCGGGCGGCCAGCAGGGCGGTGGCGGCGCCGATGCCGCGGCCGGCGCCGGTGACGATCAGGACCTCGTCGGTGACGGCCGGGGAGCCGGCGGCCTGGGCGGTGGCGGGCCGGGTGGCGGCGGACGCGTCGGGCGTGGTGGTCGACATGTCCCGTACGCTACCCGGCCGTTCGGCCGAGCCCGCCCGCGCCGGCCGCCCGTAGCGCGGCGATCCTGGGCGCCCGGCTCTTGGGCGAGTCGAGGCTGAAGCCGCGGGCGTCGCCGAGCTCGTCGCGGACGAAGGCCTCGGTGCGGGCCACCGCCGCCCGCAGGGCGTCGTCCGGCGGGACGAAGGGCAGCAGGACGATCTCGGCCCGCTCGGGGTCGTACTCCCAGAGCCCGACGATCCGGCCGCGGTCGAGCACCAGGTGGGTCTGCGGGTCGGCCTCGCCGCCGAAGGTGCGCCCGGCCCGGCCGACGGGCAACGGGCGGGCGGCGTCGGCGGGGTCGAGCAGCCGGGGCAGGTCGCGGTGCAGCAGGTGGATGCCGTCGATGCCGGCCAGCAGGGTGTAGTGGGGTTGCCGCGGTGCCGTGAACTCGGCGAATTCCTCGGCGAGTTCGGGTGGCAGGAGGAACTCCGAGCCGGGCGCGAGCGGGACCAGGCCCGCCTCGGCGACGGCCCGGCGGGCGGTCGCGGCGGTGAAGCCGGAGAACCAGCGGAAGTGCCGCAGGGTGGCCGGGCCGGCCCAGGAGAAGTAGTGGCGGGCGAGGTCGACCGCGGCCCCCGCGACCGGCTGGTCCCAGCCGGCGTAGCCGTACCGCTGCTGGTCCAGACGGCCGTTGACGGGCACCCGGCGGACCCGGCCGCGCGACTGCAGCAGCCCGAGGGCGAGTGGCAGGGTGGTGGCCAGGCCGCGCTTCCTGCCCGCCTCGCCGAGCGGCCGGACGGCGTCGCCGACCGCCTCCCGGATCGTGGTCGGATCCAGCGGGCCGCCCTCGGCCAGTACCCGCTCGATGGCCAGGCAGAGCTTCTCCACCTCGTCCCGGCCGACCCCCAGGTGCTTCTCCGCGGCGGCGAGTTCGCCCTCCGGGGCGGCCGCGCCGGAGGCCAGGCCCAGCGCGAAGTCGGCGGCCGGCAGCAGGTAGGTGCAGCCCCGCGCGGACGGCAGCTCGTGCACCTCCAGCCGGGCCACCGCCTCGTCCACCGCGGCCCGCCCCAGCCCGGCCCGAGCGAACAGGCCCAGGTAGGGCGCCGCGCCGCCCACCGAGCGGGCCCAGCCGGTGGCGGCCAGCACCTCGGCGGCGGACGCGCCGGTGTGCGGGCGGTCCAGCCACTGGCGGTGCGACCACCAGGCGCGCAGCTTCTCGACGTCGACGGGCGCCGGGTGGTCCGGGTCCGGGTGGGGATCGTGCTCCATGCGGCCAGTATCGGCGGCCGGGACTGCGGCGGACCGGAAATCGCTCGCCCGGCGCGGCCCGCTCCGGAGAGGATGCCCGGTACCCGTCCGTACGGCTCCCGGGAGGAGACCGCCCATGCCCGCCGCTGCACCTGCCGCCGTGCCCGCCGGCACCGTTCTGCTGTCCGGGATCGTCGGATCCACCGCGTACGGCCTCGCGCACGCCGGCTCCGACGTCGACCGGCTGGGCCTGTTCGCCACCCCCACCGAGGAGTTGCACGGCCTGCACCGCCCGGCCGAGTCGCACGTCACCACCGCGCCCGACCTCACCCTGCACGAGGCCGCCAAGTGGTGCCGGCTGGCGCTGGGCTGCAACCCGACCGCGTCCGAACTCGTCTGGCTGCCGGACGACCTGTACGAGACCCGCACCCCGCTCGGCGACGAACTGATCGGCATCCGCGAGGCCTTCCTCAGCGCGCCGGCGGTACGGAAGGCCTATCTCGGCTACGCCGACCAGCAGTTCCGCAAACTGCTCACCCGCGACCGCGCCGAACCGGCCGCCCGCCGCCGGGCCGCCAAGCACGCCCGGCACCTGGTCCGGCTGGTCGAGCAGGCCGTCCGGCTGCACGAGACCGGCCGCAGCCTGATCCGCCTGCCCGACCCCGAACACGTCCGCGAGTTCGGCGAACGCATCGCCGACCGGCCCGCCGTCGCCGAGGCGCTGCTCGCCGACGCCGCCGACCGCCTCGGCCGCCCCGGGGTCCTGCCCGCCGCCCCCGACCCGCGCCCCGTCGAGGCCTGGCTCCGCCGCGTCCGCGCCGCCCACTACACCCCGCCCGTCGGGCCGCCCCGGGGGCCGCTCCACGCACCCGGCGCGCCCGCGCAATCCACTGGCGGAGCCCTGGGCCCTACCGGGTAGGATCACCGTGGCCCTCCCAGCAGGTACCGACAGGTACCGCCGGGACCACGGGGCCGCGGGGCACTAGCTCAATTGGCAGAGCTGCGGACTTTTAATCCGTAGGTTCAGGGTTCGAGCCCCTGGTGCCCCACCCGGGATGAGGCGGTCACGCCTGTTCCGACCTGCAGCGCAGCACCCCGGCCGGGTCTTCGGCCGGGGTGCTGCTGCGTTTCCGGGCGGCATGGCCCGCGGGGCGGTCGGTCGGGCCGGTCGGTCGGGTCGGTCGGGGCGTTCACCGGCGGGCGCGCCAGAGGCCGTAGAGGCCGACGCCGGCGCCGGTGATCACCGAGAAGCCGCCGCTGCCCGCCGTCAGGTAGACCCCGGTGGCGATCACCAGGAGGGTGACGAGGGCGATCAGGTCCAGCGTCCGCTGCCGGGTCGAGCCTGCGGGGGCGTCGGCGCGGTCGGGCAGGTCGGGGAGGTCGGGGCGGTCGGGGAGGGGGCGGGAGTCTTCGTCCGTCATGGTCCGAGCCGACCAGAAGTCCCGCCGTCGGGCCCAGGCAGCCGTACGGGCCCGCCGGATCCCGGACGGGGGTGCCGGGGGGTCGGACGCCGGGGTGCCGTTCCTGAACGGCGGGCCCGTCGGCAGGCGTTCGAGAACGTTCAGGACCGTCCGAGGATGTTCGAAGTAGCCTGTGGTGGAAGGGAACTGAGGCAGCGTCGACAGGGGGAGCCGTGACGGACCGACCGGTGGAGACCGACCCGGGGGATCTCGCGGCCGTCGCCGCGTACGACGAGCGGTTCGCCGCCTTCGTGGCCGAGCTGAACCGCCTGCACATCGAGTACGGCGCCCCCTCCTACGGTGAGATCTGCGGTGCGGCGCAGGTCTTCAAGCTGCCCAAGGCGGGGATCACCGACCTCCTCACCGGCAAGCGGCTGCCCTCGATGAGCTTCCTGCTGGAGTTCGTCCGGGTGGTCAGCAACCCGCTGCCGGTGGACGGGCGCACACCGCGCGGCCACAAGGCGCACCCGGAGCTGATCGAGCACTGGCGGCGTCGGTGGGTGGAGCTCAAAGCGCTCAACCGGCAGGTCCAGTCCCCGTTGGGCCGCCTCCGGAACGCCGGCAAGCAGCTGGTCGAGGAGGCGGAGCGGGCGGCGGCGGAGAAGGCCGGTGCGGCCGAGGAGCAGGCGCGGCAGATCCGCTCCCGCGCGGAGGCGGAGGCGGCGGCCGTCCTGGAGGAGGCCCGACGGCAGGCCGCGCACCTGGTGGAGGAGGCCGAGGCGCGCGCCGAGAGCGTGCGGGCGGAGGCGGAGCGGGCCCGAGCCGAGGCCATCCGGGTCGCGGTGGCGCGCTCGGCCGAGGCGGACCGTCTGCTGCGCACGGCGCGGGAGGAAGCCGAGGCCGTACGGCGGGCCGCGCAGACCGAGGCGCAGGAGATCGTGGACGAGGGGCGGCGGGTGAGCCGGCTGCGGACGCCGGCGGCCCTGCGGGAACTCCGGGAGGCTGCGGAGCGGATCACCGGGACGCACCTCCCCGAACTGCTCCGGACGATCACCACCGACCGACTCCCGGAGCAGGGAGGCAGCTTGACGCTGCCGTCCGTCGGCCTGCACGGCCGGGACGACGTGGGGCGGCTGGCCCGCTGCTTCGACACCCTCCACCACGGGCTGGCGACCCTCGCCGCCGAGCAGGCCCTCCGGTTCGACACCACCAACACGGTGTTCACCACCCTGTCGCGCCGCACCGCCGGCCTGGTCCAGCGCCAGCTGTCGCTCCTCGACGAACTGGAGCGCAGTGAGCCCGAACAGGAGCAGCTGGACGGCCTGTTCGAGCTGGACCACCTGGCGACGCGGATGCGTCGGAACTGCGAGAACATGCTCATCCTCGCGGGCGAGGAGTCGGGCCGCCGCTGGAAGCGTCCCGTCCCGCTGGTCGACGTGTTCCGGGCCGCCGCCGGCGAGGTGGACCAGTACCAGCGCATCGACATCGCCGCCGTACCGGAGATCGAGGTGGTCGGCGCCGCTGTCACCGACCTCGTCCATCTGCTCGCCGAGCTGCTGGAGAACGCCGCCTCGTACTCCCACCCGGGCACCACGGTTCAGGTGACGGCCCGCGCCCTGCCCGACGGCCAGGTGATGGTCGGGGTCCTCGACGAGGGGATCGGCATCGCGTTCGACGAGGTCGTCGCCCTCAACGACCGCCTCGCCCACCCGGCGCCGGTGGACCTCTCGGTCTCCCGCCGTACGGGCCTCTTCGTCGTCGGCCGCCTCGCCGGCCGCCACGGTGTCCGGGTCTGGCTGACGCCCGCCGAGACCGGCGGGGTCATCGCGTCGGTGGTGCTCCCGGCCGAACTGGTGGAGGCGGAAGGGCCGGCCTGAGCCGCCGGCGTCAGGCGGGCCGGTGCGGGCCGAAGAGGGCGTCCAGCCTCGACGGCCAGTCGCCGTCGGCGAGTTCGGCCGACATCAGGAGGTCCCGCCAGTCGGTCTCCAGGAGCTGGATCGCCTCGTGCAGCCGGTCCGGGCTGCCGTCCGCCAGGACCACCAGGGCGGCGGTGATCCGTTCGCGGTCCTGCCCGTGCTGCACCCGCGCCTCGGCCTCCTCCAGCAGGGCGGCGGTGGCGCCGGCCTCCGGGCCGAAACGGTTGGCGAGCATGGCGGCGACGCGGTCGGTGAGTGCCATGCGTCCTCCGGGAGTTCGACGGATCGACCGATGGTGGCAAGGTCGGTCGATGCGGGTCAAGAGGCGGCCGGGAGGACTTCCACGCCGGGGGTGAGGTGGAAGGGAACGGTGTCCTCGACGTGGCGGCGGTCGGCGGGGGAGAGCTGGTCGCGGCGGTCCAGCCAGACCGTGAGGCGGGACAGGGCGCTGCGGTCACGGTCGGCGGGGTCGGCGTCGGCGGGGCCGGACTCGCGCAGCAGGACGCGGGCGGGGCGGCCCGCCGGGTCGGTCCGGTCGGCCGGGGTGGTGGCGAGGACGGTGAAGGTGGTGCCGGGGGTGAAGGTGACCTGCGGCTCGGTGCCGCTGCCGAAGGCGGCAGTGCGCCGGCCGGTGGCCGACCAGATGAAGAACTCGACGGTGGCGCCGGGGAGTTCGACGGCGGGCGCGGACAGGCCGGTGACCGGGGCGGGCTCGGTCAGCCGCTGACCGGCGCGGTAGTGGGCCAGCAGGGCCTCCGGGTCGAGGCCGGGCGGGGCGCAGAGCAGGACCGCGCCGTGGTGGCTGGGGAGGCGGCGCAGGCCGGAGCCCAGGCAGCGGAGGAAGGGGGCGAGCGTCGGGTCGCCGGAGCGCGCGGCTGCCACCAACTCGGCGCGGGGGACCGGGACTCCGGTGTCGCCGTGGTGGAGGAGGACGGCGGCGAGGTCGGGCTTGATGTCGTCCTTGGCCGTGGAGCGCAGCCCGGGCAGCCGGGTGGCGACCTGGTCGACCCGGCCGGAGCAGCGCTGGTAGTGCTCGCCGAGCAGGGTGCGGACGGCGTCGCGGTCGTGCGGGCTGCTGACGGGTGCGGCGGTTCCGGTGGCGGGGGACGCCTCCGGGGTGAGCAGGCGGGTCTGCGGCGCGGCGGGCGGAGGGACCGGGGTCGGGGTCGGGTCAGGGTCGTCGCCGTCCGGGGCGGGGTCCTCGCCGTCCGGGGCGGGGTCCTCGCCGTCCGGGGCGGGGTCCTCGCCGTCCGGGGCGGGGTCCTCGTCGGGCGCCGGGACGGGTGCGGGGACAGGTGTGGTGACGGGTGCGGCGGGGGGAGCTTCGGTCGGCTCCTCGTCCGGGACGGGGGTCGGGTCGGCTTCCGGTGCCGGGACGGGGGGTGGGGCGGTCGGTTCGGTGGCCGGTTCTGTGGCCGGTTCGGGCCGATGACCGCCCTCGGTCGCGGCCGCAGCCGTGCAGGACGGAACGGCGGGCGTCGAGCCGTACGTGGCCGGGGCCACCGGCCTGCGCGGGCCGGCGGCGGGTTCGTCCGGTCCGCCGCTGGTCGAGGTCCGGATGGGCGGGCCCACGGCGGCGGGCACTGGCCGGGGTGTCGGGTCGGGGAGCGGGGCGGCTACCTCGACCTCGGGTTCGGCTTCGGGCTCGGCTACGGGCTCCTCGGGAGCAGCGGTCAGGGCCGCCGGGGTCGCCTGGGTCGCCGGTCCCGCGATGGCCGCGGCGGCGGGGGCGGAGGCGGTGACGGCGGCCGGGCGCGGGGCGGCGACGGGCGCCGCCTGCGGCACCGCCTCCGGCCGGGCCGCCGGGCCGATCCCGTACGCCACCGGCGCCACGCCCGGGACGGCTCCGACGGGCTGTTCGGGGCCGAGCCAGTCCAGTTCGTGCATCCGGGCGACGAAGCGGGCGATCCGTTCGGTGGCCGGTTCCAGCAGTCCGTGGACCAGCAGCCCGAACCCCTGGGCTGCGGCCTCCGGGAGGCGGTCGAGCAGCTTGCCCAGCTCCTCGAAGACCTCGGCGTCGACCGGCCGGTCCCGCTCGCCGACGATCAGCAGCGGGCGGGCCGACTCGGGCCGGCGGAAGCGGGGGGTGAGGATGTGCGGGGGCTCCGGGCGCAGCCAGAGGCCGGCCGGGACGGCCTCCAGGGCCCAGTACGGGAACGCGTCGAAGACGGCGGGGCCCGCGGTGTGCCAGCTCGCGCCGCCGCTGCGCCAACCGGAGGGGACGGTGCCCAGGCCGGGGGCGGCGGCGAGGCGCAGCAGGTAGGGCTCCCAGCAGGCGCGGCCGTGGGTGTCGAGGACGTACGAGGTGGGGCCGCCCGGACCGATGACGGGCAGGCCGATCGCGGCGTTCACCGGCCGGGCCAGCCGGGCGGACAGCGCGCCGGTGAGGGTGGCGAGTTCGGCGGGGGCGGCCCAGGGGGCGCTGACCAGCAGCCGGGCCGAGCCGAGGGGCAGGGCGGCCACGGTGTCCGCGAAGTCCTCGGGCAGCAGGACCGGCAGGGCCGGTGTCCCGACGACCAGGACGACGGTGCCGGGCGGTGCGCCGGCCAGCGTGAGGTCGGGCCGCGGGGCGGACGGCCGGACGGCGGGGTGGGTGAGCCAGTAGCCGACGGGCAGCCGGTGCACCTGGACGGCCGGGCCCCGGGAGCCGGCGGGGGCGGCCTGAACGGCGGGAACCGCAGGAACCACAGGGACGGCAGCAGCCGTGGGGACGACGGCCGGAACCGTGGGGAGGAGCGGGCCGGCGGCGTGGTGCGGCTCGATCGGGGCGGTGGCGCCGATGGTCTCGCGCACCGGGCGTGGTGCGGCGCCGGGGGCGCAGTGCCACCAGGTGGCCCCCTCGGGGGCGCCGTCGGGGGCGATGACCTTGAGGTTGCCGTCCTGGGTGATCTCCACCAGGCCGTCCGGTGCGACCACCGGCAGGCCCGCCCGGTCGGCGACGACCTCGGCGGGGCGGCGGCCGTTGGGGGCGAGCGCGGCGAGGCCGGAGGCGGCGAGCACCAGGCTGGTGGCGCCGCGGGAGCGGGCGATGACGCCGAGGTCGGCCATCCGGTCGCGCAGCACGGGGGCGGAGTCGGGGGCGGCGGCGACCACGATGATGCTGTCGGGCACCGGGCGCAGTGCCCCGACGGCGGCGGACAGTTCGTCCTGCCCGGCGGTGGACGGCGCGATGACGAAGTGCGGGCCGACCGGCCGCAGTTCGGAGCGGATGACGGTCGGGGCGCCGCCCTGCGGCCCGGCGACCGCGGGCACCCGGGCGTGCGCACCGGACCCGTGAGGACCGTCCGGGCCGTCCGTGCCGGGGGGCAGCTCGGCTGCCGCGCCGCGCCACCGGGCGAACCGGCGGCGGGGCGCGTCGGGCGACACCGGGTCGTCGGCGGGGCGGCCGCTGCGGGAAGGACTCATCGCCGGGGTAAACGGGCCCGGCCGGGCCGCGGGTTCATCCGCACGGTGGCTTCACCGCCCGCCGTCACCCCGCCGAGCCGCCGTCCGAGCCGTCCGGCTCCGCCGGGTCCGGCATCAGGCCCGTCTGCACCTGGACGGTTCGGCGCCGGGTGATGTGCAGGGCGCGGCCGGGCGGCAGCTGGCGGGGTTTGACGCTGCCGAACAGGGCGCCCTCGCTCGGCGGGCAGGACAGCAGGGCGACCGGGGTGTTGACGTCCTGGAGCCGGCGCAGCAGCTGGTCGGAGTAGGCGCGGCCGATGCCGTTGGCGGAGCGGGCGACGATCAGGTGCAGGCCGAGTTCGGTGCCCTGGGCGAGGTGGTCGAGGATCGGGCCGAACGCGTTGGCGCCGGACTGGCCGGGGATGAGGTCGTAGTCGTCGACGACGATGAACAGCTCCGGCCCGGTCCACCAGTCGCGCAGCCTGAGCCGGGCGGGGGTGATCTCCTCGCCCGGGAGCCGGGCCTCCATGGCGCGGGCGGCGCCGGTGACGACCTGCCGGAGCACGTCGACGGCGACGGCGTAGCCGAGCCGGTACTCCTCCGGGACGCTGTCGTACAGGCCGCGCCGGAAGTCGACCAGCATGATCCGGGCCTCGGCCGGGGTGTAGGCGGTGGTGATGGCGTCGACCATCAGGCGCAGCAGGTTGGTCTTGCCGCTCTCGCTGTCGCCGACCACGAGCAGGTGCGGGGACTCCTCGAAGTCGTGCCAGAGCGGGGAGATCGCGGCGTCCTCCAGGCCGATGGCGACCCGCAGCCGGCCTTCGGGGGCGGGCAGGGCGGCGGCGTCGAGCTGCAGCGGCAGCATCCGCACCTCGGGGGCGCGCGGGCCGGTCCAGTGCTCGTTGACGGCGTCGACGAGGTCGGCGACGCCGTCGGCGAGGCTGTCGCTGTCGCCCTGGCCGTCGATCCGGGGGAGGGCGGTGAGGAAGTGCAGCCGGTCCTGGGTGAGGCCGCGGCCGGGGACGCGGGGGACGGTGTCGGCGGCCCGCATGTTGATCATGGAGTCGATGGGGTCGCCGAGCCGCAGCTCGAACTTGGTGCCGAGCTGGTCGCGCAGTCCGCTGGAGAGCTCGCCCCAGCGGGCGGCGGTGACCACCAGGTGGACGCCGTAGTTGAGGCCGCGTCCGGCGATCAGGGTCAGGGCGGGCAGGTGGTCCATGAACTCCTGGCGCAGGGTGCCCCAGCCGTCGATCACCAGGAAGACGTCGCCGTGGCGCTCGTCGGCGAGCGCCGGGTCCCCGGCGGCCCGGCGGCGGCGGAAGGTGGCGACGGAGTCGATGCCGAGCTGGGCGAAGCTCTGCTCGCGGCGGGCGATGATGCCGTTGATCTCGGCGAGGGTCCGGCCGACCCGCTCGGGCTCGTGGCGGCCGGTGACGCCGCCCAGGTGCGGCAGCCCGCGCAGCGCGGCGAGCGTGCCGCCGCCGAAGTCCAGGCAGTAGAACTGCACTTCGCGCGGGGTGTGGGTGAGTGCGAGGCCGGTGATGAGGGTGCGCACCAGGGTGCTCTTGCCGCTCTGCGGTCCGCCCGCGATGCCGACGTGGCCGCCCGCCGCCGAGAGGTCGGCGGTGAGGAGTTCGCGCAGCTGCTGGAAGGGGCGGTCCACCACGGCGACCGGGACGGTCAGGGTGCCGACCGGGCCGCGGTCCTCGGGGGCAAGGCCGTACCGCGGGTCGGGGGCGAGCGGCGGCAGCAGCTCGTCCAGGGTGGGCGGGGTCTCCAGCGGCGGCAGCCAGACCCGGTGGGCGGGCGGGCCCACGTCGAGCATCCGGGCGGCCGCCAGCTCCAGCAGGGTCTCGGTGTTCTCCTCCTCCTCGGCGCGCCGGGCCTCCTCGGCGGCCACCGCCTCCGGGTCGGGCCGGCGCGGCGCGGTGTACTCGGTGTCGTAGCGGACGATCTGCCCGGCCACCGCGGCCTGCTGGGCGGCTCCGCGGCGGCGCCGGTACGGCCCGGAGACGTACGCCGCCTTGAAGCGGGTGAGCGTGGCGATGTCGCTGCGCAGGATGCCGTTGCCGGGCTGGGAGGGCAGCTGGTAGGCGTCGGGGACGCCGAGGACGCCGCGGCTCTCCATGGCGGAGAAGGTGCGCAGGCCGATCCGGTACGACAGGTGGGACTCCAGGGCGTGCATCCGGCCCTCGTCGAGGCGCTGCGAGGCGAGCAGCAGGTGCACGCCGAGGGAGCGGCCGAGCCGGCCGATCATGATGAACAGCTCCATGAAGTCGCGGTGCGCGGACAGCAGTTCGCTGAACTCGTCGACCACGATGAAGAGCGTCGGCAGCGGGTCGAGCTGGGCGCCGCCGGCCCGGGCGGTCTCGTAGTCCAGCAGCGAGCTGTAGTTGCCGGCCGAGCGCAGCAGTTCCTGGCGGCGGTTCAGCTCGCCGTGCAGGGCGTCGCGCATCCGGTCGACCAGGGCGGCCTCGTCGGCCAGGTTGGTGATCACCGCGGAGGTGTGCGGGAGTTCGTCCAGGCCGAGGAAGGTGGCGCCGCCCTTGAAGTCGACCAGGACGAAGTTCAGCGTCTCGGAGGAGTGGGTGAGCGCCAGCGCCAGCACCAGGGTGCGCAGCAGCTCGGACTTGCCAGAGCCGGTCGCGCCGATCAGCATGCCGTGCGGGCCCATGCCGCCCTGCGCGGACTCCTTGAGGTCCAGCTCCACCGGGTTGCCGTCCGCGCCGACCCCGATCGGCACCCGCAGCCGCTGCCCGCGCGGGCGGTCCGTCCAGCTGCGGCCGACGTCGTGCTGGTACAGGTCGTTGACGCCCAGCAGGGCGGTCAGGTCGAAGTCGGTGCTCAGCGGCTCGGCGGCGTCCAGCGAGTCGCCCAGCCGGTACGGGGCCAGCACGGTGGCGAGGCGGCGGACGGCCGGGACGGACAGGGCGTCCGGGCGGCCGAGCGGGGTGGCCTCGTCGCGGCGGTTGCGGTCGGCGGCGACGAGGTCGAGCCGGTCGCCGGTGATCCGCAGCCGCAGCCGGAACTGCGCGTGCTGCCACTCCACGGCCCCGGAGAGGTCCAGCAGGACGGCGTTGCGGTAGCCGGCCAGCAGGGCCCGGCTGCCGGCCGGCAGCTTGACCCCGTCCACGACGATCACCGTGTACGGCTCGTCGCGGCCCGGCTGCGCGTCCGGCTCGTACGGCGGACGGTCGGTGAACTCCGGACCCAGCAGCTGCTCCAGCTCCAGGATCGACTCGGCGACCAGGCGCACCGGTCCGGCGCCGTCGGTCTCGGTGGGGTGCAGGGCGTGCGGCAGCCACTTCAGCCAGGCCCAGTCGGCGCGCCGCTCGGGGGCGACGGCGGCGGCGATGCGCAGCTCGTCGGGGGCGTGGAAGAACGCGAGCTGGGCGAGCATCGCGCGGGCCAGGGCGCGGGCCGGCTCCGGGTCGGGCTCGGGGGCGTCCTCGCCGTGGCCCTCGGTGTGGCCCTCGGCGGTGGGGTCCTCGTCCTCGGGGTGCTCGCAGCGCAGCAGCACATGGGCGTAGCCGCGCACGTGGAAGGCGATCGGCTGGTCGGCGATCGAGCCGTAGGCGTGGATGAACCGGCGCAGCGCGTGCGCGCACAGCGGCTCCAGGTCCTCCACCGGCTGGGTGGACAGCGGCGCGAGCTTGACGGCCAGCCGCTGGGTGCCGGTGGCGATCCGGACGTCGCCGAAGTCCGGGTGGGCGGTGCGGCGCTCCCACAGCCGCGAGGTGCGCACCAGCGAGCCGAGCGCGCCCGGCGCGGGGTGGCGCCAGGCCAGGGCGAGCCGCTGGTCGACGATGTGGCGGCGGACCTGACGGCGCATCTGGGAGAGGTAGCGCAGGTAGTCCCGGCGTTCGCCACGCAGTTGGCGCTTGCGGTCGCTGGCGCCGCGGATCAGCTGGGTCACCAGCATGCCGACGGCGGACAGGCCCATCATGCCCATCGCCACGTAGGTGAGCGGCCCGCCGGAGGACTGCGGGTTGAGGAAGATCATCACCATCGAGAGCGAGCTCAGCGCCATCGGCGCCATGGCGATCATGTTGGACATGCCGCTCTGCTGCTCCGGCAGGACCGGCGGCTCCTGGAGCTGGAGCTCGCCGTCCGGCATCGCCGGTCCCGGGCGCCGGGGCGGGCGGTCGACCACGACCACGCTCAACGGGCTTCTCCTCTCGCGGCGCCGGCGGGGTCGCCGGTGGCGGTGCGGGCCGGTTGCCGGAGGCGGTGCGCCCGGCGGCCCGGGCCCGCGTCGCACCCGGACGTACGGCCGGCGGGGGTCCGCGGGTTCACCAGGGGCGGGTGCAGGCGGGGGCGGTACGGGCGGGACCCGCGGGTTCACCGGGGGCGGTACGGGCGGTGTCCGGCAGGTCCGGTGAACCGCCCGTCCGGGGGCGCCCGTTGCTGGAAGGGGAGACCGGGCAGTCCGGCCGCAGCGGAGGGGCGCGACAGGTGAGCGGTACCACGGTGGCGTCAGGGCTGGTCCGGCTGCGGTTCCGCGCCCCCGAGACCGCGTTCGAACTCGCCCTCCCCGGCGACGTCGTGCTGGCCGACCTGCTGGGCGCCGTCCTCGACTACGCCGGCGCCGCCGTCGAGGAGAGCGGCACCGAGCACTCCGGCTGGGTCCTCCAGCGGATCGGCGGCCCGCCCCTGGACGAGGAACGCACCCTGGAGGGCCTGGGCCTGCGCGACGGCGAGGAGCTGTTCCTGCGGCCGGGGCAGGAGGCGCTGCCCGAGGTCCACTTCGACGACCTGGTGGACGGCGTCCGGGCCGGCACCACCGCCCGCGGCGACTCCTGGCGGCCCGCCGTCACCCACCACCTCGCCCTGGCCCTCGCCCTGGTGGCGCTGGCCGGCGGCCTGCTGCTGCTCGCCCTGCCCGGGCCGGACGGCCCGCGCTGCGCCGCCGCGGCCGTGGTCGCGGTGCTGCTGCTCGGGGCCGGGGGCGCGGTGACCAGGCTGGTCGCCGATCCGCCGGCCGGGATCGCGCTGGGCGCCGCAGGGGTGGCCTACGCGGCCGCGGCGGCCGCCCTGCTGCCCGGGGTCACCGGCCCGGCCCGGCTGCTGGCGGGCGGTTCGGCGGCGGTCGGGGCGACCGTGCTGGCGCTGGCCGTGATCGGCGCCGGCCCGTTCTTCGCCGGGCTGGCGGTGGCGGCCGTCCTCGCCCTCGGCTCGGGCGCGCTCGCCGCGTACGGGGTGCCGACCACCCACTCGGCCGCGGTGATCGCCGCCGCGGCCGTGCTGTTCGGCGCCTTCGTGCCCGGTCTGGCCTTCAAGCTGGGCGGGCTGCGGCTGCCCGCGCTGCCCCGCAACGCGGACGAACTCCAGGAGGAGATCGAGCCGTTCCCGGCCGAGGACGTGTTCGCCCGCAGCCTCGTCGCCGACAGCTACCTGGCCGGGTTCTTCGTCGCCGTCGGCGCGGTGTGCGCGGGCGCCCTCGCCCTGCTGGCCACCGCCCGGGACGGCGGCTGGGGCGCCACCGCGATGTCCGCCGACCTGTCACTGCTGCTCCTGCTGCACGCCCGGGACATCGGCGGCGTCCGCCAGCGGCTGGCCCTGCTGCTGCCGGGCGCGCTGGGCCTCGCCCTGCTGGCCTGGCGCACCGGGCAGGACGCCGAACCGTCCGGCCGCTTCGCGCTGTTCGCCGTCCTGGTGGTCGTCGCCGCCGGGCTGGCCGTCGCCGCCTGGGCGGTGCCGGGCCGCCGGCTGCTGCCGTACTGGGGCCGGGCCGGGGACCTGCTGCACTCGCTCGCCGCGCTCGCCCTGCTGCCGTTCGCGCTCCAGGTGCTCGGCTTCTACCGGATGATGCGCGGCCTGGCGGGCTGAACCGCCCGACCGCTCCGCCGTCCCCGTCGCTCCGAGGAGGACCACCGCCATGCAGTCCCGACGCGACCAGGTCCAGGCCCACCTGTTCGTGATGAGCCGGGTCGCCGCGGGCATCCTGCGCGCCGAGCCGGACGCCCCCGACACGCCCGTCGGCCGTACCAACCGGGGCGCCGTGCTCGGCCTGGCCGTCGCCCTGCTGATCGGCGCCGGCGCCGGCGTCTACGGCCTGATCAAGCCCGGTGGCGCGACGGGCTGGCAGAAGCCCGGCACCCTGGTCGTGGTCAAGGAGAGCGGCGCCCGGTACGTCTTCGCCGACGGCCTGCTCCACCCGGTGCTCAACGAGGCCAGCGCCAAGCTGCTCGCCGGGGACCAGCTGAAGGTCGACCAGGTCTCCGCCCGCTCGCTGGACGGCGCCGCGCGCGGCACCCCGATCGGCATCGTCGGCGCCCCGGACGGGCTGCCCGGCCCGGCCGCCGTCGGCGCCGCCGACTGGCTGGTCTGCACCGTCCAGACGGCGGGGGCCGCAGCGGGTTCGGGCGCGGCGGCCGGTTCGGGCGCCGCCCGCAGGCCCCCGCAGCTGTCGGTCGCCGTCGGCACCCGCCCGGGCGGCCGCGCCGCCGGGGACCAGGCCGTCCTGGTCGGCACGCCCGACGGCGCCACCAGCCTGCTCTGGCACGGCCGCCGCTTCGCGGTGGACACCGCGGGCGGCGCCGTGCGAGCCCTCGGCTACACCGCCGCCACGCCCGTGCCCGTCCCCGCTGCCTTCCTCGCGGCCTTCCCCGCCGGACCGGACCTGCGCAGCCCCGAGGTGCCCGGACGCGGGCAGCCGGGGCCCACGCTGAGCGGGAGCCCGACCCGGATCGGCCAGCTGTTCACCGGCACCGGCGAGGAGCGCTACCTGCTCGCCGACGCGGGCCTCGTCCCCGTCACCGCCACCCAACTCGCGCTGCTCCAAGGGGATCCGCACACCCAGCAGGAGGCGTACGGGGGCGGCCGGGTGGAGCCCGCCCCGGTCGGCGCCGCCGACCTCGCCGCGCACTCCGCGCCCGCCGCAGCCGCGGCCGCCTTCAGCCAGGCCGGCCTGCCCGCCCGGGTGCCGGCCCTGCTCGCGCCCAAGGGCGAGCAGGCGCTCTGCGCGGCGCTGCGCTCCGGCTCCGACGGCGGCGAACTCGACGTCGTCGTCCCGGACACCACCTCCGTGCTCGGCCTGCCGCCGACCCTGCAGCCCGGCGTCATCCCCGCCTGCACCCCGGCGGACCGGATCGCCGTCCGCCCCGGCGGCGGCGCCCTGGTGCGGGCGCTGTCCGGCGGCGGCTTCGGCACCACCCTCTACCTGGTCACCGACACCGGGGTGAAGTACCCGCTGGCCTCCGCCGCGGTCGCCGACCGGCTGGGCTACGGCAAGACCGCCCCGGCCGCGGTGCCCGGGCGGTTGCTCTCGCTGCTGCCCACCGGACCCAGCCTCGACCCGGCCCCGCTCGCGGGCGGCGTCGTCCAGCCGCAGGCCGCCGCCGAGGGCCGCTGCGCCCGCTGACCCGGCACCCGCCCGGGCTGGGCACCGCGGGCTGAACCGCCCCACCGGGCACGCCCGTTCCACCTGAGGGGCCGACTCCGTCGGCCCGCGGCACACCCCGCCGGCCGGGCCCCGGCCGGCGCTACCGGAGGAGGTACTGACGGTGACCCAGCAGACGACGATCGACCAGAAGGTCCTGGCCGACATCAGGACCCAGGTCGAGTCGCGGTACACCCAGATGACGCAGACCGCGGCGTACATCGAGGACATCAACACGGCCGTCCGGGACAGCTTCTCCGGCGCGGCCAGCACCACCTTCCAGAACCAGATCCGCGACTGGCTGGAGCAGTACGCGCTGGTCAAGCGGGACTACGAGGCCTTCCACGGGAAGCTCGGCGACAGCGGCACCATCTTCAACTCGGCCGACGACCACACCAACAACCTCGCCCTGGGCGCCCTGGGCGGCGGCCCCGGCCAGCACGTCGAGGACGTCCTCAACCCCAAGTAGCGGCCGGCGCCCCGCCTCCGCACCGACACACTCCTCCCGGAACCCGAAGGGACGCACCATGGGCAGCATGTCGCTCCACTACGCGGGCATCGACAGTGCCATCACCGACCTCGAAGCGCACTCCAAGACGATGCACGAGGCGATGACCTCGCTGCAGGACTACCTCAACAGCAAGATCAACCACGAGCTGCAGGGTGACTACGCGGTGGCCGCCGGCCAGCTCGCGACCACGCTCCACAACGCCGACGGCCAGATGACCCAGAAGATCACGGCGGCCCACCAGGCCCTCACCGAGATCCGCAACGTCATCAAGGACGCGGACATGCGGGCCAGCACCCACTTCGACCACGTGCAGGGCTGACCGCCGTGGGGACGACGGGCGAGGGCGGCGACGGCAACCAGGGCGACGGCGGGAACGGCGGTGACTTCAAGGTCACCGACAACTCCCTGACCGAGTTCACCGCGAAGATCGACGCCCTGGTCAGCGAGATCAAGACCAACGAGAAGGTGGCGCAGTTCAGATCGCTCGGTACGGGTGCGATCCCCTTCCTCGCGGGCAACAACGCCGGGACCTTCAACAGCCCCAGCGACCTGGCCGATGCGATCAAGGCCTACTGCAAGTCGATCGACGGCCTCCTGGGCACCTTCGTCAAGCAGCTGAACACGCTCACCACCGACCTGCGCATGGCGGACCTCTACCTGAACAACGCGAAGGACGAGGCCCTGGACTACGCGCAGTTCATGCGGCTCGCCGAACGGACCCTGAACCCGGGGGCCGGCAGCAAGCCCTGACGGTTCGCCGGTGAGCCGTCGTCACCACCGCGGAGCCGGTCCGGCCACGGGCCGGCCCCGCCTCACGTCCGGTCGCGCCCGGCCGAAGAAGGGTCCGTCATGGGGCACACATGGGATGAAGCGATCACGTTCCTCGGCTCGACGAGCGACGGCAAGTCGACCAGCGCGCAGGACGTGTTCAAGGACGACAAGCCGTGGATCGACACCAGCAACACGTACGCCGACGACGTCAGCGGCTGGCAGACGCCGGACGGCAAGGACACCGGGGTGCACCTCGACTCCTGGGTCGCCTGGTACTTCCAGTACAAGGTTCCGGCCGGGACCGTCTACAACGCCAGCTACGTGGTCGGTTGCCACATCCTCTACCCCAACCTCGACGGCGCGGGCGGCAAACTCGCCGCGTTCACGGGGAGCACGGAGCCCTTCAAACGCCTGTACAAGGCCTCGCCGAGGACCAACGACCGGCTCGACGTCCCCCAGTTCGAGAAGCTGGCCAACCTGCTCCTGGACGTCATGATCCTGCTCGACGGCTGGATCAAGGAGGTCGAGGGGTTCGCGAACACGGTCGCCAAGAAGGACAGCGACTGGCAGGGCAGTGCGGCCGGGGCCTTCCGCGCAGTGCTGATGGCGCTGCGCAACGAACTCGACGCCGACAACCGCAACATCACCCAGGGCGGGGTGGGTTCGTACCTGCTGTCCTGCCGTGACGCGCTCAACACGGCCTTCGAGACGCTGAACACGGCCTGGGAGGCGTGGTTCAACTCGACGCTGGCCTGGCCGACGAACTGCGTGACCGCCGCGCTCATGGAGGGGCTCAAGGGCGCCACGCTGGACGTGAAGGAGGTGGCCAAGGACGTCTCGTTCAACACGTCGCGGCCCGACAAGATCGGATCGCTCGGCGACACCACCTCCGGCACGTACGACCTCAAGTTCACCCTGAAGAACGCGACCTTCGGAGACCCGAAGACGACGGACTTCTGGAAGGCGGTGGAGAAGCGGGGGCGGGAGATCTGGCTCCAGCACGTCGCCGACGTCCTGGACAAGGCCGCCGAGACGGCGCTCACCTCCGTCGGGACGGCCTACGGGATCGCCGCGGGAGCGGCCACCCCGCTGGATCCCTTCCCGCTGATCATGCCGAAGGCCAAGGACCCCACGACGGACGGGCCGGGCGGCAAGGACGACCCGAACAAGAAGGACGAGAAGGTCCCGGACCCGAAGATCGACAACCTGGGCATGGGTGGTGGCGGCGGTGGCGGCCCCCAGAACAAGAGCCTGGGCGGCGGCCCGGACCTCAAGAACCTCGGCCTGGACGGGAACGGCGCCGGCGGCAAGGGCAAGCTGGACCTGACCGGCGGCGGGAGCGGATCGGGCGGCTCCGGCAACCACAGCGGGACCACCGGGAACACCGGGCTCGACCTGATCGGCAACCCCGGCCTCGGCAGCGGCGGGCTGAACGACCTCTTCCCCGGGGGCACCGGCTCCGGCCGCCCGACCACCGTGCCGCCCGGCTCCGTGATCACCAAGGACGGCCGGATCGTCGACGAGAACGGCAAGCCCGTCCTCGACGCCAACGGCAACCCCATGGTGGCCGGTCCGAACTACACCATCGGTCCGGACGGCACCCTGCGCGACGAGAAGGGCAACACCGTCTCCCAGTACCGGCAGCTGCTGGCCGACCGGTTCACCGGGGGCGACAGCGGTGGCGGGGACGACCTGCTGACGCCGAGTCACTTCGGTGCCGGCGGCTTCTCCTACAACACGATGGGCCTCGGCGGCTCGTCCGGCGAGGGCGCGGGGGGCCTGCTGGCCCCCGGCGGCGGCCCGATGATCACCGGGATGGGCGGTGGCCTCAGCAACCGGGCGCTGACCTCCAACGGCGACCCGAACGCCATGAAGGCCGCCGTCGACCAGGCCAACGCCGAGCGGGCCGCCGCCGAGAAGGCCGCCCGGGCCGCGGCCCAGGAGCAGTCCCTGCTGACCGGCCGCCAGACGGCCACCAGCTCCGGCGGCATGCCGCCGATGATGCCGCCCGGCGGTGCCGGCATGGGCGGCCAGGGCGGCCCCAACGACAAGGACCGCCGCCGCACCACCTGGCTGGCGGAGGACGAAGAGGTCTGGGGCACCGAGACCGCTGCCGTGCACGGCGTCATCGGACGCTGACCGCGCCCGGGCCGTCGACCCACGCGAACGAAGAGACAGGAAACGCAGATGAGCAACCCCTTCGCCGACCAGATCGCCCAGGCGATGGCGGAGATGCAGACCGAGCTGGCCAGGGCCGAGGAACTGCAGAAGGAGATGTTCGAGCTCACCGCCTCGGTCACCTCCAAGGACCGGCT
Source organism: Streptomyces sp. 1114.5 (assembly GCF_003635085.1). NCBI lineage: Bacteria > Bacillati > Actinomycetota > Actinomycetes > Kitasatosporales > Streptomycetaceae > Streptomyces > Streptomyces sp. 1114.5. The sequence continues at coordinate 1,048,673 of NZ_RBXE01000001.1, read as the reverse complement.
GGTGACCGTCAAGGTCGGCTCGCAGGGCCAGGTCGTCTCGATGACCTTCCACACCGACGGCTACCGCGAGATGGCGCCCGCCGAGCTCGCCAAGGTGCTCACCGACACCCTCAACGAGGCCCGGGCGAAGGTCGGCGAGGACGTCGCCGAGCGGATCGGCCGCTTCGACGGCCTCGGCGAGACGCTGCGGCTCAACATGACGGGCGGCACCGAGCTGGACGAGATCCTGGCCCCGCTCTGGGCGATGAAGCCCGACTACCAGCCCGAGGACCAGAAGAAGAAGGCCGACCGCCAGGAGGAGTTCCGTGGCTGACCAGGGCGTCACCGCGAAGACCTCGATGCTCAAGCGGAGCTTCGCCGAGTTCTTCGAGCTGAGGGACATGGTCGACAAGATCAGCCTGGAGGCCAAGCACATCAACGACATGAACCTGACCGTCGGCGGCAACGACGAGATCGGCAAGCAGTACCACAAGCAGGTGGACGAGGGCACCAAGAACCTGACGGACCTGCTCCGCACGATCCACGCCACCATGCTGTCGGTCGGCGAGAACGGCGAGGTGTTGGCCGCCACCCTCGACAACGCGAACGACCAGGCCGGCGACATCGCCAAGTTCTGAGCCACCGCTTCCGAACCATCGCCCCTGAAGCACTTCTCCCGGACCGACCGGAAACGGCAGGCAGCACGTGCCCCACTCGTCCATCGAGGTCAGCCCCTCGACAGCGCGCTTCTTCACGATCATCACCGGCATGCCCTGGCCGGAGATCAAGGAGGGCGACCTGCGCGACATCCGGGACGCGTACGAGCAGTTGCACGAGGAACTGCCCGCGATGCGGGACCTGATCGAGACCGTGGCGATCAGCTGCCTGAGGCAGTTCAAGGGCCAGGCCGCGACGACCTTCGCCTGGAAGATGAAGTCGTTCATCGGCGAGGCCGACGGCGGCGAGGACTACGTCTCCGCGGCGGCCAAGTCCGCCAAGGAGCTCGCCGACTGCGCCGGCGACGTGGCCAACTCGGTCGAGTACACCAAGTGGATGGCGATCGCCCAGCTGGTCCAGCTGATGATCGAGATCGCCCTGGCGATCTTCTGGTCGCCGTTCAGCTTCGGCACCAGCCTGTCCGGGCTGGTGCTCAAGAAGCTGCTCACCAAGGCCGCGCTCAAGGCCCTGATGCTGTACCTGATGAAGACCATCCTGATGCACACCTTCTCGGGCGTGGTCGGCGGTGTGGTGCTGGACCAGATCCTCCAGAAGATCCAGATGGACCAGGGCAACCGCAAGGAGTTCGACAAGGAACTCACCAAGCAGGCGGCGCTGTTCGGCCTCATCGGCGGTGTCCTCGGCGGCCCGCTGGACCTGCTCGGCATGGGCCTCGGCAAGCTCCTCGGCCGCCTCCTCGGCAAGAGCGGCGGCCGGCTGCTGGCGGACAAGCTCAGCAACTTCCTGGTCCACGGCGACCTGGAAGGCCTCAAGGGCCTGCTGGAGGCCGCCGCCAAGGGGGCGGAGAAAGCGGAGGCGGGCTCGCTCGGCAAGGTCAGCAAGGAGCTGCTGGAGAAGTCCGAGCAGGAGCTCGCCAAGCTGCCCTTCACCAAGAAGGAGGCCAAGGCCTTCGCCCGGGAGCTCGGCGGGCTGATGGAGGCGGGCTCGGAGCAGCTGCGGCACGGTTTCGGTAAGACCGGGAAGGGCACGCTCTCCGAGATCTTCGTCAAGGACATGGAGCGGATCTTCGGCAAGCACCTCGCCGAGAGCCTGGGCGGCAAGGAGATCGCCGGGAAGCTGGGGCGGGAGTTCGGCGAGGCCTTCGCGGGCCACTGGGGATCCAACGAGGCCGCGCGGGCCGGAGTGAAGGACGCGCTCTCCGGGGTCTTCTCCAAGGAGGTCGGGGAGAAGCTGTCGGCCCGCCAGGTCACCATGCTCACCGAGCACCTGCCGCAGCTCGCAGGGCAGTTGACCGAGGGGAACAAGATGTTCCAGCTCGGGATGGCGCTCGGCAACTACCTCCGCAGCGGCGTGCAGAACGTGCTCACCGAGGGGTTCTACAACCTCATCTTCGACGACCGACACGAGTTCTCCGTCTCGGCGGGGAGCTTCGTCGGCGGGATGATGACCGGGGCGATGGGCCACCTGATGCACCTGGGCTCGCACCCGCTGATGACCAGGTACCACACCTGGGTGCAGGAGCAGCAGGCCAAGCAGGTCGGCGAGGGGGCCTCGAAGTACTTCCCGTACTACCACCCGATCAACCTCGCCGCCCTGGCCTGCCTGGCCTCCGGCAAGGTCGTCCCCTTCCCGGTGCCGCGGATGGGCCACCCGGGCGCCTTCGAGGTCGCCAAGCTGCACGGCGCCTCGCTGGACGACATCGGCAACACCATCAACAAGTTCGCGGGCGTGGAGCACGAGACGCCGAAGCCCGACCCCGAGGTCGCCGAGCTGATGCAGAAGCTGCTGCCGCACATGGACCTGGAGTCCGGGGAGCACGGCGACTCCGGGACGATCGGCCTGGCGGGGCTGCACTTCCTCGGCGAGAACCAGAACACCCACGCCGACACCCACGTCGAGCCGGCGCCGCCGCACCGGAAGACCTCCAGCCCGGGCGAGTCCGAGCCGGAGCCGCACGGCCGCTCCAACCAGAAGGCGGCGAAGGCGGGTTCGTCCGCCACCACCCCGCCGGTCCGGCTGCAGTCCGACCCGGACCAGCCGACCGGGCCCAAGCCGGACGCCGCCAAGTCCGAAACGCCGAAGCAGGAGGCGCCGAAGAACGACGAGCCCGGCAAGCCGGCCCCCCGCCGCACCCGGTCCGCCGGCGAGCAGCAGACGACGGCCCAGCAGCCGGAGCCGCGCGAGACCCCTCAGGAGAAGACCGCGACGGCGACCGCGAGCGCCGGCGCCGCCCACGTCCCCACCTCCTCCGACCACCGGCCCACTCCGCGCCCCCCGATGAGGGAACCGCGCACCGAGCAGCAGCCCGATCCGAACGTCGCATCCGTCCTGCTGGGCCAGGAGCACAGCCAGGAGCAGACCCGGGACCGCCGCACCGGAGTCCGGCAGGAGCGGGATCCGAAGCTGCAGTACCTGGTGGAGGACGACGACGGCTACCTGCGGTACGTGCCGGCGGAGCGCGACGACGACCTGCCGATGTCGCCGCCGAACCACGACACCGTCCTCGGGGAGTCGTCGGACGACCGGTTCCCCCGGACGCCGCAGGACGGAACGGACGGCACGGCGGTCGGGGACACCCAGCCGAACGGCGACACCCAGCAGCAGCCGCCCGTCCAGCACCACCTCCCGGCGGCGGACCCGGTCAACTTCCCCGGCTGGCAGCCCTACGTGGACGCCGACGGCGTGGCCGCCGCCCCGTTGCGCCCCGACCGCACGGCCTCGCGCCCCGGCCCCGGGCCGCTGACCGACGCCAACGGGGTCGTGCGCGACCACGACGGCTGGCAGTTGAAGCCCGGGGTGGTCCCGGGTTCGCCGATCACGGCCTTCCCGCGCGCCTGGCAGCGTCCGCCGGGCGCGCCCGAACGGGTGTACTACCCGGAGGGCTGGAGCGCCGACACGGTCGCCCGGCATGTTTACGAGGCGGTGAGCAACGGCCAGGCCCATGCGCGGCCGGACGGCCTGATCGGGGTGGTCGGCCGGGCCGGGGACGTCTGGATCGAGGCGGTCCTCGACCCGCAGTACCGGCTGCTGTTCCACCGCCCGCTGGCCGACGCCCCTGCTCCTGTCGCCCCCCACGAGGCGTGGCACGAGACGGCCGTGGCCGGCCGCGGGGCCGTGACGGAGCTTCTCGGGTACGACAAGGTGAGCCTGCAGCGGGTGCGGTTCGACACCGGGCAGGAGGGTTTCGAGTTCACCGTCCGGCTGCACCTGGAGCCGTCCGCCGGCATGACGCACGCCGAGCTGGAGGCGGTGCGGCAGCAGGTGCGGACGCTCGCGACCCGGTTCACGGCCGACCAGCAGGCGGGTGCCGACGACGGGCAACTGCTCAATGTGCGCGTGGAGTTCGCCGAGGCGGCGGCCGACGACGCGCTCACCCTCGCGGTCACGCCCGGGATGGAACCGACGCTGCGGGAGGTGCTGCCGCAGCAGTTCCGGGAGGCGGCGGGCAAGCACGACCTCGACTTCGTGATGGGCATGCAGACCCGCAAGGCCCCGCGGGTGACCGAGGTCCACGTCGCCGAGACCGGTTCGGGCGGCCCGCGGTCCTCGTTCACGGACGCGGCCTGGGACCACCCCCGCCGCGGCCTGCCCTCCGAATGGAACGACGCCGAAGCCCGGATCGCCGCCCGGCACGTGCTGCGGACGGGTGAGGCCGAGGTCGTGGGCGAGGCGACCGGGGGCCGCTCCGCCCCCCGGGTCCACCGCGGCGAGTTCGCCGGCGTGCGGCTCAACGTCCGGGTGGAGGACGGCGTCATCACCGACGTCTGGGGCGAGCCGCACCAGAAGCTGCGCCCGCAGACGACCGCCCCGGTGCACGAGCCGGAGGTGGTGCTGGTCCCCACGAAGGAGATCAGGCCGCCCCAGGACGCGTTCACCCGCGCCACGGCCGACCGGAAGTGGGAGTCCTTCGACGCCCGCCGGGTCCGGCTGGCCGACGGGGACACCGAGACGGTGCTGACGGTCCGGGTCCACCTGAACCTCGACCCGGCGCTGGATCCGGCGGATCCGCAGACCGCCGACTCCCTGGAGGCCCTTCGGCAGCGGGGCAGGGCAGGGGTCGAGAAGGTCTACAACCTCGGGCAGCGGCTGCCCAGCGGTGATCTGCTGCGGGTCGAGATCGAGTTCGTCCCCGACGCGGGCACGGCCCACCACACGGTCACGGTCGTGGAGAAGTCGGCCCGGGAGAACCTGCGCGAGTGGGGCCTGACGACCGAGTCGCGGGTGATCGCCCACGAGATCGGCCATGCGCTCGGCCTGCCCGACGAGTACCGGGAGGCGAAGTCCAGGCGCCGGGCGGTCCACCCGGACCTCGGGATCATGGCGGGCCGCTACACCGACGGATTCGGCCGTTCCCTGGTGGACATGGACAACCCCGACGGCGGCCCGGTCCGGGCACTGCCCCACACCCCGCCGGCCGTCCGGAACCTGCGGCAGCTCGGCGGGGTGGTCGACGCGGCCTTCGGCCGGGACCGCGGCCCGGCGCCGGACGGCGACCGGCCGGCCCGGGCCCGGTTCAGCGAGGACGTGCTGCGCCGCGCCCTGTACGGCGGGCCGGACGGCCTGGACGGCCACCTGGTGCCGCCGCGGGGCTCCGAGCGGCCCCGGCCGCAGCGGGTGCCCGGGTCGGAGCAGCCCAACGGCACGTTCAAGGTGGTCGGCGGGCCCGCCGCCGCGCCGAGGATGCACGTCGGGGAGCTGGCCGACCACCGGCCCGGGGCGGTGCGGAGCCGGACGGTGTTCCCCGAGCACTGGACGGCGGACGACGCGTCCTACGCCGCCGAGCAGGCGTACCACCACGCCCGGCGCACCGGCAGGGTCACCGAGACCGGCCTGTACTCCTACCACTGGGTCGGCGAGTACGGCGGCGTGCGGATCGAGGGCGAGATCAAGGCGGGGGAGTTCACCTCCTTCCGCCCCTCCGACGACCAGGGCGGCCTGGACACCCCGGCGTACGTGCCGTGGCGTTCGACCGGCGGGGCCTTCGACCTGCGGGTCCAGGACCACGTCCGGTACGGCGACCGGCAGACCCTCACCGGGGTCCACCACGAGCCGACCGCCTCGGCCGCCACCGTCCACGGCATCAAGGTGGACGACAAGCCGCTCCTGGTCAACGACAACGGCACCTACCGGGCGGGCGTCCGGTTCCTCGACCCGACCGTGGTCGTGGGCGCCCCGATGGCGACGTTCGACTCCCGCTGGCACCGGCGCGCGGACTGGGAGACCCACACCTTCTACCCCAAGGCGTGGAAGGCGCACGACGTCCTGACCGCGGTCGAGAAGGCGTACGCGGCACGGCACACCTCCGAGACGCTGGGATCCGGCGCCGTGCGCTGGGTGGGCGAGGCGGACGGCGTACGGATCGAGGGCATCGTCCGGGACGGCCGCCACCTGACGCACCGCCCGACCGCCGAGCAGCCGCTCACCGCCTGGACCAGGCCCCCGGCCGGGGACGGAACCGGCGGCCCCGCCCTGACCGGCCGCCACATCCGCCTCGCTGACGGACAGGTGGGCATCGAGCTCAAGGCGGCGGTACACCTGCGCCCCGCGGACGGGGCGTCGCCGGAGGAGACCGCGGCCGCCCGCGCGGCGGTGCGGAAGGTCGTCGACGAGTTCGTCCGGAACCAGCGGTCGGACGGCGATCCGCCGGTCCGGCTGACGGTCGAGTTCACCGACCACGAGGCCGACGCGCACCCCGACGCCGTGCTCCGGGCGGACTCGCTCACCGGCGACGCCGACCTGCGCACCCTCCTGCCCGGCCTCACCCGCTCGCTGACGCCCGGGTTCACGGAGACGGCCCGTCGGGCGGCCGGTCCGGCCCCGGACCCGGCCACGTCCTCGGCGTGGACGGCACCCGGGGGGCGGCGGCCCGTGGAGCCGGCGCTGGTCGAGCCCGGCGCACCGGGGACGGGCACGCGACCGCCGACGGAGCATCCGTTCGACTACGACCCGATGGCCTCGGACGCCTTCTCCCCGAACCTGCGCGCCGACGCCGGCCGCAACCTCCCGGACGGATGGACCGCGGCGGAGGCCCGGCACGCGGCGCTGAAGGGCACCCGGATCGGGCGGGAGACGCGGGACCCCGACAACAACCTCGTGCTGGTCTCGCGGGTGGAGTACAACGGCGTCACGATCGAGGTCAGGCGGGACTGGCAGGAGTACCAGATCCTCGACTTCTACGGGGTCGGCAACAAGGCCGCCTTCCCGGCGCAGTTCAACAGCCCCGTCCCCGAGCCGGCCCGCAGGACGACGGGCGAGCCGCCGGCCGGCGCGCACGAGCTGCCGGCCACCGCCGAAGCCTCGTCCTCCTCGTCCTCGTCCTCGTCCTCGTCGTCCTCGTCCGCACAGCCCGCGCCCGTCGTGCACCCCGCGGTGTTCCCGCACCTGGCCCAGGACCTGGCGACGGCGCTGCTGCCCGGCCACCAGTCGGCCGAGGTCACCCTGGGCGACACCCCGCCGCAGCGGTTCGAGCTGCGGCGCGGCACCACCACGCCGGACGGCGAGCCCGTCACCGTCCTCGTCCTGCGCACCCACCTGGACGCCTCCGGCCTCACCGGGCCGGACACCCAGGCCGACGTGGCCGCGCTGCGGGCACGGATCCGGGAGGCCGCCGCCGCGTTCGACACCGGCAGCAGGCTCCCGGACGGCAGCCTGCTGCGGGTGCGGGTGGAGTTCGTCGACGGCACCGGCGACCCGCACCGGACGGTGCGCCTGCACGAGCGCAGCGTCAGCCAGGACGGCGCGAACTGGCACCTCGGCATCTCCCGGGACGCGCTGGTCCACCAGCTCGGCCGGGCCCTCACCGTCCCCGCCGCCGAGCACACCCACGACGGCGTGGACCGGGTCGTCCCGGAGCTGTCCCCACCTGTCCTGCGCTCCCTCGGCGCGGTCGCGGACGAGGCGCTGGGCAGTCTCGGCCACCACACCGAGGACGGCACCGTGGCGCCCGCCGTCCGGGAGCCGGGCGTCCTCCTCGAAGCCGGGGGCGTCCGCCGGACGGGCCTGGACGGCCTCGATCCGACGGGCCGGGGCCATCTGCACTACCCCGGCCACTGGAGCGCCGCGGACGTCCGGGCAGCTGTCGCCCGGGTGGCCGGCCACCCGGACCGGTGGGTCGACCTGGGCGACGGCCGTTCCCGCTGGATCGGCCGCCACGACGGGGTGCTGATCGCCGGGATCTCCCAGGACGGACGGGTCGTGGCGCACGGCCCGGCCGAGACCCGGCCCGACGGCGCTCCGCTGTCCTCGCGGACCAGGGTCCTCCACGTGTCGGCCCCCGCGGAGCTCGGCGGCGAGGGCACCCCGGACCTCCGCATCAGCTGGGCGCTCCTCGACAGCGGCCACGAGCTGCACGACATCGCCCTCACCGTCCACCTCCGCCCGGCGGCCGGGATGTCGCCCGGGGAGGTCCGCGCCGCGGCCGCGCGGCTGCAGGCCCAGGCCGCGGCCCACTTCGGCGAGCTCGACGGCACCCGACTCCTGCGGCTGACCCTGGAGTTCACCGACCGGCCGGGCCCTGGCGTGGTGGACATCGCCGTCCGGCCCGACGCCGATCCGGTGCTCGCCGAGCACCTGCCGGAGGAGTTCGGTCGTGAGAACGCCGAGGACGTGGCCGACCTCGTGTTCGAGAGCACCGCGGAGGAGCGGGCCGGAGCCGACGCGTACGACGCCCCGCTGTTCCGACTGCAGGACCCGGGCGACCCAGACGGGTCGGGCGAGCTGCGCTCGGCGTTCGACCGCCGGGACTGGCAGCGCCGCAGCCCCGGTTTCCCCGCGGACTGGACGCTGGACGACGCCCGCTACGCCGCCCACCGGGTCTTCACGGAGCACAACGGCCCGAGCAGGGGCCGGCCGGAGGAGATCCTCACCGGGGAGTTCGGCGGCGTCCGCCTCCGGCTGCGGGTGCGCAACGGGCGGGTCGTGGACGTCTGGGCGGCGCCCGGCGGCCGCCACTCCGGCGATCCGGCGTCCACCGGGTCCGGCCGGGTGCTGGCGACGGCGGAGGTGCGCCCGCCCGTCGACCGCTTCCTGCGCTCCCAGCAGGCCCAGTTCATCCAGTCCTACGAGGCCCGGCGGGTGCAGGAGCCCGGTGGCGACACCAGGACCGTCCTGACCGTACGGATCCACCTGGAGGCCGAAGGCCTGGAGGGATCCCCGGCCGAAGTCGAGCAGCAGCTCGACCTGGTCCGGCTGAACGCGGAGGCAGGCGTCCGGGACGTCCTCAACCAGGGCCAGCGGCTGCCCGACGGCGACCTGTTGGAGGTCGCCGTCCGGTTCGTCGACAACCCGGAGGACGCCCACCACGTCGTCGAGGTGCAGCCCCACACCTCGCAGGAGCACGCCCAGCACTGGGGCGTGGACACCGAGCCACGGGTGATCGGCCACGAGGTCGGCCACCTGCTCGGCCTGGTCGACGAGTACCGGCGCCAGGACGTCGGCCCGCGGCCCGTCCACCCGGAGTTCGGCCTGATGACCGCGCCCGGCCGGGACGAGTTCGGCCGGGTCTGGTACGACGCGCAGCACCCCGTGGCGACGGAGCGGCAGTCCCCGCCGGTGTCGCTCCGGCCGCACAACCTGAACGAGCTGGGCGCCGTCCTCGACCGGGTCTTCGGCACCGCCCCCCGGCCGGTGCCCGCGGGCGAGTTCCCGCTGCGGGCGACGTTCGGCGAGGACGCCCGCCGGATCTCGCTCTTCGACGGCCCGGACCGCCTCGGCGGCCACCTGGCCCCGCCGCCGGCCGCCGACCGGCGCCGGCTCCCGCGGCTGCCCGGGGCGGAGAACGCCAACGGCACCTACCGCGCCGACGCCGGTGAAGCGGCGCGCGACCGGTTCCGGACGATGTTCCCCGCGCACTGGACGGCCGAGGACGCGGTGTACGCGGCGCAGCAGGCCTACCTGCACGCCCGCCGCAACGGCGGGATCACCGGGCACGGAAGCCTCTCGCAGCACTGGGTCGGCGAGTACGCCGGCGTGCGGATCGAGGGCGGGATCCGGGCGGGCGAGTTCACCTCCTTCCGCCCCGCCGCCGACCAGAGCGGGCTCACCGCGGAGGCCTTCGTCCCCCGGCCCGTCCCGCACCCCTACGGCCACCGGGTCGAGGACCTCACCCGCTACGGGGACCGGCACGCCCTCACGGGCTTCCACCACCACAGCGGCCGCCGGCCCGTCGACGCGGCCGTGCACGGCGTCCACATCGGGACGGTCGTGGGCACCAACCGCAACGGCACCTACCGGGCGCCCGCCTACTTCCTGGACCCGCAGGTCGCGCCGAACTCGCCGCTGAGCGACTTCCCGTCCCGCTGGCACCGCCCCGACGGCCAACCGGCCCGCACCTTCTACCCCGACTCCTGGGTGTCCGAGGACGTCCTGGAGCGGGTCGACCGGGCGTACCGGGCCCGGGTGTTCGAAGAGGAGTTGCCGGACGGCAGCCTGCGGTGGATCGGGACGTCCCAGGGCGTGCGGATCGAGGGCATCACCCGGGACGGGCAGCACCTGGTGCACCGCCCCACCGAGTGGCAGCCCGCCCGCCACGGGGACGGGGAGGACGGGGGGCTCACGCTGTGGGAGCGGCCCGTGGTGGAGGGCGACATCGACTACTCCATCGGCTACCGCCGGGTGCGGCCGGAGGGCGAGGGGCAGCCGGACACCGAACTGGTCGTCCAGGTGAGGGACCACGGCGCAGAGCTGACCCGAGAGCGGCGGCAGGCGCTCCAGCAGACCGCCGACACCCAGGCCCGGGAGTTGTTCCCGCCCGAGGACCAGCCCGGTGGCCGACCGGTCCGGGTCAGGCTCCGCTTCGTCGCCGGGCCCGCCGACCCGGACGCGATGCCGCCGGTGTCCTCGAACGAGATGGCGTTCGCCTCCCAACTCCGTTCGCGCCTGCGGAACATCGGCGAGCTGGTCGCCGGGCTGCACCGGGCCCCCGCGCCGGAGCCGCCGCTGACCGCCCCGGTGACCCCGGGCACCGGCCACCGCCCGCCCACCCGCACCCGGCTGGCGGACCTGGAGGCCGCCGGCCTCGACGCACCGGCCTTCGCCCCCGCCCACGCGGACCACGAGGGCCGGGGCCTGCCCCGCGAGTGGACGGCCGCCGAGGGCCGGTACGCGGCGCGCCGGGTCGCGGAGCAGCAGCTGGCCTCGCTCGGGGCGGACGAGACGGGTACGGTCACCGGCCGGTTCGCCGGCGTCGAACTCCGGGTGACGCTGGAGGGCGGGCGGATCACCGGCTTCGAGGGCACCCCGGGCCAGACCTTCGCCGACCAGTACCGCTCGCGCGCCGAGCGCCACCAGCCCGACCTGATGGCCCTGCACGCGGACGCAGGCGCGCCGATCCACCACCAGCCGGAGCCGCCCGTCCTGGAGGCCGGCGGGATCTGGCAGTGGCTCGACGACGGGTACGGCACGCCGTACGAGCCGGTCCGCCCGTCCGCCCCGTGGCCGGCCACCGAGCACACGGTGGACGACAACGGCGTGGTCCGGGTTCACGCCTGGGAGACGGTCGACGGGGTCCACCCGCAGTCGCCGGAGGCGGACTTCCCGCAGAACTGGCGCCGGCCGGCGGACTCCCGGGGCAGCGCGGTGTACTACCCGCAGCACTGGTCCGCCGACGAGACCTGGCACCACGTCCAGGAGGCCTACTCCAACCGCACCTCCGAGACGTTCCTCCCGCCGGAGGCGCGGCGGGTCCGGACCATCGGGGCCGACGGCGGGCCGCAGTTCCTGGACCTGACGGGCGGCGACGCGTGGCACTGGGCGGGCGAGTCCGGCGGCGTGCGGATCGAGGGCGTCTTCTACCAGGGCGCGATCTACCTGCACAGCCCGACGCTGGTGCAGCCGCAGGTACGGTTCGGTTCGCAGGCGGGCTTGGACGGGGATCCGTTCGGGGTGCCGTCGCGGGTGCGGCGGATGGTGTTCGAGGACGGCGTGGAGGGGGTGGAACTGTCCGCGCAGATCCGGGTGGGCCGGGCCGCCGGGGTCGGGGACGAGGCTTTCGCCGAGGCGCAGTTGCGGATGCAGGCGCTCGCCGACGAGTTCGTGGCGCAGAGCCTGGTGCCCGGGGACCTGCCGTTCCGGCTGCGGCTGGACTTCGTCGAGGCGCCCGCCGGTGACGGCGTCCTGGTCGGCGGCCCGGAGCCGCAGCACCTGGCCGAGCTGCTGCCGGACCTCGTGGACGAGGTGCACAACGCCGGCCTGGGCGACCTGACGGCCGGCCTGCTCCTCGACGCGCCCGAGGTGCCTCCCGCCCATGCGCCGGGCACCTGGGTCCACGGCGAGGCGGAGGACCTGACCGCCATGTTCGCCGCCGACCTCCCGGCTCACGCGGGCCGCGGCCTGCCGTCCGACTGGACGCCGGAGCAGCGGCGCTACGCCGCCGACTGGGTCGCCTCGCACCACCCCGGGCGTCCCGTCGGCGAGACCGCCTCCGACGGGACACCGCCGCCGTCCGTCCATCGCGGCAGCTTCGGCGGCGTCCGGCTGAGCGTCCTGACCGAGAACGGCCTGATCGTCGACTTCTGGTCCGCGCCCGGCGGCCTGCCGCGCCCGGTGGTGCACGAGTCCGGCGGGCCCTGGCAGCGGTCGGAGGACCCGGGCGGTGCCGGGCCGTACGAGCCGCTGCGGCCCGGCTCCGCCTGGCCCGCCACCACGCACACGGTGGACGACAACGGCGTGGTGCGGGTGCACGCCTGGCAGACGGTCCCCGGGGTCGACCCGGAGTCGCCGGAGGCCGCGTTCCCGCAGAACCGGCGCCGGCCGGCGGACTCCCCGGGCACCGCCGTGTACTACCCGCAGCACTGGACGGCCGAGGACACCCTGGTCAAGGTCTGGCAGGCCTACCACAACGCCCACCACCGGGAGCACTTCGAAGCGGGCGAGCGGGACGTCTGGATCACCGGACCGGACGGCGAGCCGCAGTTCGTCCAGCTGGCGCAGCTGTCGTCCGCAGAGGGCGACGGCATCGCGGAGCACTGGGTCGGCGAGGTCGACGGGGTGCGGATCGAGGGCATCCGCCTGAACGGCGAGATGGCCCTGCACAGCCCGACGCTGGTGCAGCCGCAGGTGCGGTTCGGTTCGCAGGTGCCCTTGGACGGGGATCCGTTCGGGGTGCCGTCGCGGGTGCGGCGGACGGTGTCCGAGGATGGCGTGGAGGGGGTGGAGCTGTCCGCCGAGATCCGGGTGGGCCGGGCCGCCGGGGTCGGGGACGAGGCTTTCGCCGAGGCGCAGTTGCGGATGCAGGCGCTCGCCGACGAGTTCGTGGCGCAGAGCCTGGTGCCCGGGGACCTGCCGTTCCGGCTGCGGCTGGACTTCGTCGAGGCGCCCGCCGGTGACGGCGTCCTGGTCGGCGGCCCGGAGCCGCAGCACCTGGCCGAGCTGCTGCCGGACCTCGTGTCCGAGGTACACAACGCCGGCCTGGGCGACCTGACGGCCGGCCTGCTCCTCGACGCGCCCGAGGTGCCTCCCGCCCATGCGCCGGGCACCTGGATCCACGGCGAGGCCGAGGACCTGACCGGCCTGTTCGCCGCCGACCTCCCGGCCACCGCGGGCCGCGGCCTGCCCTCGGCCTGGACCCCGGAGCAGCAGCGCTACGCCGCGCACTGGGTCGCCGCCCACGAGGACGGCCGGCCCCTGCACGAGCAGGCCCCGGACGGGCCGCCCGCGCCGACCGTCCACCGTGGCGGCTTCGGTGACGTCCGGCTGAACGTCCTGACCGAGAACGGCCTGATCGTCGATTACTGGGCCGAGCCGTCCGCCCGCAGGGTCTCCGGCGACGAGGACCTGGGGCCCGTGCTCGCGGTGGTCGGGCCGCCCCGGGACCCGTTCCTCGCCGGCCTCGACGACCGGGAGGTCCAGGGATTCACCGTCCAGCGGATCGCGCGGCGGGACGACACCGGTGCGGTCGTGGACCGCGAGACCGTGCTGACGGTCCGGCTGCACCTCGACACCGACCGGCTGGACCTGACCGACGCCCGGACCAGGCGTGAGCTGGCCGAACTGAGGAAGCGGACCGCCGAGGGCGCCGACCGGACCTTCAACCTGGGGCAGCGGCTGCCGAACGGCGACCTCCTGCGGGTGCGCACGCAGCTGGTGGACCGCCCGGGCGACGGCGCGTCGACCGTCGTCGTCGAACCCAAGGACCTGCGCGAGAGCCACCAGGAGTGGCACCTGCGCTCGGCCTCCTACTTCATCGGGCACGAGCTGGGCCACCACCTCGGCCTGCGGGACGAGTACCGGGAAGCGAGCCACCGCCGCCGGCCGGTGTACCCGGACGGCAGCCTGATGGCCACCCACCTGACTGACCGGCGCGGCCGCTTCGCCATCGACTCGGCCGACAACGCGACCGGGGACCGCGAGCCGCACGTCACCGACACCCTCCTGCAGCCCCGCCACCTGCGGCAGCTGGGGGCGGTCGTCGACGGTGCGCTCAAGTCCGCCGGACTCGACGCCCCGGCACCCGGCCTCCCGCACGCGGCCGACGGCCTGCCGGCCGAGGTGAAGCTGGCCGGGGACGTCGTCCACCGGGCGCTGTTCGGCGGGCCGGACGGCCGCGGCGGCCACCTGATGCCGTACCCGGGATCGGACCGCCCGGCTCCGGAGCGGCTGCCGGGGGCGGTGAACCGCAACGGCACCTTCCTGGTGCGCGAGGACCTGCGGCACCGGACCGAGACCTCCCGGTCGGCGGGTGACGTCGAGGGCCGCCGGACCAGGGTCATGTTCCCGAGGCACTGGACGCTGGAGCAGACCGTGTACGCGGTCGAGCAGGCGCACCTGGCGGCACGCCGGGCCGGCACGGTCGACCGGCGGTCGACGGCCTCCGCCGGAGGGGCCTCCGACGGCCCCGCGGACGTGACGTACCGCTGGACCGGCGAGTACGCCGGGGTGCGGATCGAGGGCGAGGTGCGCGGCGACCGCATCCTGTCGTTCCGCCCGTCCCACGACCAGGCCGGGCTGGACGTCCCGACGCACCTGCCCTGGCGCGGCAAGGACCCCGCCTTCACCCAGGCCGCCGAGGACCACCTCCGCTACGGCGACCGCCTCGTGCTGGACGGGGCCCACACCGCGGCGGGGTTCGGCAGCGGGGTCTTCCACGGAGTCCGGGTGCGCGAGCTGGCCGGCAGCGCCAACCCGAACGGCACCTACCAGGCCAAGGTGTGGTTCCTGGACCCGAAGGTGAGCCCGGACTCGCCCGAGGCCTGGATCTCCTCCCACTGGTACCGGCGCAACGACGCGCCGACCCACACCATGTACCCCCGGGACTGGCGGCAGAGCCGCATCGAGCGGGCCGTCGAGGAGGCGCACCGGAACCGGCGGACCGTCAGCACCGACGGCCGGACCGAGCAGTGGGTCGGCGAGGCCGACGGCGTGCGGATCGAGGGCATCACCCGGGACGGGGTGCACCTCACCCACCGCCCGACCGCGGAGCAGCCCGCCCCCTCCCGGCACGAGCCGGGGGCCACCGTCACGGCCTCACCCGCCCGACAGGTGCCGATCGGCCCGGCCGGCCGGCTGCACGGAGCGCTGCGCGAGCTGGTGTCCGCCGACGGCACGCGCGAGCTCGAACTGACCGTCCGGGTCCACGTGGACCCGGCGGAGGCGGCCGCCTACCAGGGCAACCTCCGGGCCGAGCTGCAGCGTCACGCGGACCGGCTGCTGGGCGGGGCCGAGGGCGAGCCGCGGGTGCGACTGCGGCTGGCGATCACCGCCGACCCGGCCGCGGCCCACCCCCGCGGCCCGGAGGACCTGCCGGCCCTGCTGCGCGCCCTGGACGAGCAGCAGGTGGACCCGGAGGACGGGATCCGCGATGCCCTGTTCGCCCTCGTCCCCGACCTGATGGACGCCGCCCAGGCCGAACTGCACACGTACGTACGGGACTTGGTCCAGCAGCACCCGGCCGTCGGCGCGTCCCCGCTGCGGGCGCCCGGTGCGCCCGGCACCGGCACCCGGCCGCCGGCGAACGAGCTGACCCACCTGGCGACCGACCAGGCCGCCGCCGTGGCGGCCGCCATGCCCAACCTGCGCCCCGACGCGGGCCGGGGCATGCCGGACTCCTGGACGGACGAGCAGCGCAGGACGGTGGCCCACAACGTCCTGGAGGCCGCGCGGGAGAAGGGCGTCACGGCGGACACCTTCCGCTGGGGTCTCGTCACCTTCGCGCTGGAGATCCGTACCGAGAACGGGATGATCGTCGACTTCCAGGGCCTGCCCGTGGTGTCGCAGCCGACCGCGGTACGGCACCGTGCCCCGGAACCGCACGAGTCGTCGGCCGACGCGCAGTCGCCGGCCGCGCCGCACCGGGAGGCGCAGCCGGACGAGCAGTCCGAGCCCCTGTACACGATGCCGATCCTCGGGGCCGGGGGCCCCTTCTCGGCCTGGACCGCCCCCACCCCGGTCGGACCGCCGCCCGGCGGGGTCTGGCACCGGGTCGGTGCCGTCGGCGCCCCGCCGCCCGAGCCGGTGCGGCCGCCCAGCTGGCCGGCCACCGACCACTCGGTGGGCCACAACGGCGTCGTGCGCGTCCACGACTGGACGCCGGTCCCCGGGGTCGTGCCCGGGTCGCCGGAGGCGCAGCTGCCGTGGAACCTGCGCCGGGCGGCCGACGCCCCGGCCAAGGCGGTGTACTACCCGCTGGACTGGACCGGGCAGGCCACCCGCCAGCGGGTCGAGGAGGCCTTCGCCAACGCGTTCCACAGTGAGCGGATGCCCGACGGCACCCTGCACTGGGCCGAGTCACCGACGAGCGCCGACGGCCTGGTGCCGATGGCCGGCGGTGAGGTCCGGTACTGGATCGGCGAGGCGGGCGGGGTGCGGATCGAGGGCCTCTCCGTGGACGGCCGGGTGGTCGCCCACAGCCCGACGCTGAACCAGCCGCACGCCGCGCACACCGTCTGGGCCGAGGACCACATCGTCCACGACGGCGTCCTGCACGACGCGGGCGACGAGTACGGCGTGCCGCTGCGCGTGCGGCGGGTGCTGTTCGACAGCGGCCAGGAGGGCGTGGAGATCCTCGCCGACCTCGAACTGGTCCACCCGGGAGGCCCGAACCACCCGGACGTCGAGGCTGCGCAACGGCACCTCCAGGACCTGGTCGACGCGCACTTCGGCAACCTCCCCGGCGCCGGCCTGGTCCGGCTGCGGCTGAACTACGTCGAGGGGACGGAGGACGCGCCGCAGCTCGACGTCGTCAACGACACCGTCACCTCCTTGGCCGAGCTCTTCCAGGACCTCTCGGACGCCCTGGACGCCACCGGGCTGGCCGGCCTGACCGGCGAACTGCTCCACGGATCCCCGCCGTTGGACCACCAGGCGCGCCGGCTGGCGGTGGCCGAGAACCAGCCACCGGACCCCGTGGACCCGGTCGCCGGCTGGGTCCACGGCCAGGGCCCGGCCATCGCGCAGGCCTTCGCCCCGGTGCTCGAACCCGGAGCGGGCCGCCGGCTGCCCGCGACCTGGCCGGACGACATGAAGCGGTACGCCGCGCACTGGGTCGTGACGCACAACGAGCCGCGGAGCGCGCACGAGAGCGCCCCCGGTGGCCCCCCGGCGCCCCGGATCCATCGCGGCGACTTCGGCGGGGTCCGGGTCGCCGTCAAGGTCGAGGGCGGCCTGGTGACCGACTTCTGGGGCGAGCCCCACCACCGGAGGGTGTCCGCTGCGGAGGACCTCGGGCAGCCCCTGACCACGGCGGTGCCGCCGCGCAACGACTTCGTCCGCGGGCTGCAGTTGCGCGGCGGCCAGCGCTTCGAGGTCCACCGGGTGGAACTGCGCGACGACACCGGCCGGGTCGTCGACCACGAGAAGGTCCTGACGGTCAGGCTCCACCTGGACACCCGCCGCCTGGACCTCCAGCGCCCCGACGTCCGCGAGGCCCTGGAGGCCCTGAAGTCGCGCGTCGCCGAGGGCGTCGACCAGGCGTACAACCTCGGTCAGCGGCTGCCCGACGGCGACCTGCTGAGGGTCCGTGTCGTGCTCCTCGACACGCCCGGGCCGGCCGCCCAGACCGTGGCCATCCACCCCGAGCCGGGGCGCGTGCACCACCGGGCCTGGCACTTCGGCACCCCCGCCGTGACCCTCGGGCACGAGATCGGCCATCACCTCGGGTTCCCCGATGAGTACCGGGAGTCCGCCAACGGCCAGCGGCGCCGCCCGATGTACCCGGACGGCGGCCAGATGGGCTCCCGGCTCCTGCTCCCCGGCGGCCGCCTGCACAACGACGCGGACCACCCACCGGGCGGCCCGATACGCCGGCTGCCCGACACGGTGCTCCAGCCGCGCAACCTGCGCCAGCTGGGTTCGGCCATCGACCTGGCCCTCGGCACGCCCTCGCGCGTGCCGGCGGCGGACAGCACCGGCAAGCCCGTCCAGCACGGCGGATTCACGGCGGACGGCCTGCCTCGGCGGGTCTCGCTCGGCGGCGACGTCATCGAGACCGCGCTGCACGGCGACCGCAAGGGCAGGGGCGGCCACCTCTATCCGACGCTGGGCTCGGGCCGGACCCGGCCCGCCGAGGTGGCCGGCTCGCTCAAGCGCAACGGCACCTTCGAGGTGGCGGCCACCGCCGCCGAGCGGGTCATGCACTCCGGCCGGCGCACGGGCGACTTCGACCAGACCCGCGGCCCGCTGGCCACGCGGACGATGTTCCCCAGGCACTGGACGGCGGAACAGGCCGTGTACGCGGCCGAGCAGGCCCACCTCGCCGCCCGCCGGGCCGGCGACGCCCCGCAGCCCGGCCGGCCGCCGGCCGGTACGGGCCTGCCCGCCGGCCCGCGGCCCGGCGAGCACCCGCTGACGGCCCGCAGGACGCTCGGCATCGAGCGCTCGGGGGACGCCACGTACCACTGGCTGGGCGAGTACGACGGAGTGCGGATCGAGGGCGAGGTCCGGGGCGGCCGGATCGTCTCCTTCCGCCCCTCCGCGTGGCAGGACGGGCTGGACACCCCCGCGCACGCGCCGTGGCGCCCCGTCGACGGCGCCTTCGGCCAGTCGACCGAGGACCACGTCCGCTACGGCAACCGCCGCACCCTCGACGGCGCCCACCACGTGCCGAACCCGGTGGCCAACCAGTTCCGCGGCGTCCGGGTCGACCAGCCGTGGAAGACCAACGACAACGGCACCTACCGGGCCGCCGTCTGGTACCTCGACCCGAAGGTCCACCCGGACTCCCCGGAAGCCCGGTTCCCCGGCAACTGGCACCGGCGCGACGACTGGCGCACCCACACCCTGTACCCCGCCGCCTGGACCCCAGCCAAGGTCGAACAGGCGGTGGCGCAGGCGTACGCCGACCGCCGGACGCAGAGCCCGCCCGGGGCCCGGCCCGAGCACTGGATCGGGCTGGCCGACGGCGTGCTGATCGAGGGCGTCACCGAGGACGGCCGGCACCTGACGCACCGCCCGGCCACCGTGCAGCCGCACCGGCAGTGGAGCGCCGCCGACATCGTCGCGCAGTCCCCCGTGTGGGTGGGCAGCCTCGGCACGACGGCGTACATCCCCGGGGCCTTCCGGCACGTGCGCTTCGACAGCGGCCAGCACGGCGTCGAACTCGCCCTCAACGTCCACCTGGGCGGGCTGACGGACACCCCGAACAACCGGGCCGAACTGCAGCGCAGGCTCGACGAGTTCTTCGGCCGGGCCGGTGGGGATCCCCTGGTCCGGGTCCGGCTGGACTTCGCCGCGGACCCGGGGCAGGCGCTGCGCCGCCGGCCCGGGTTCGACCCGGTCGCCGTGGTCATGGAGGCGGACCGCCAGGCCGGCCTGCGGACCGACCCCCGCCAGGCGGCCGCGACCAGGGACAACGGCCTGCTGAGCGCGCTCGACGTCCTGATCCCCGACGTCCTCCAGACCGCCGGGCGCGACCTC
Source organism: Streptomyces sp. 1114.5 (assembly GCF_003635085.1). Taxonomy (NCBI): domain Bacteria; kingdom Bacillati; phylum Actinomycetota; class Actinomycetes; order Kitasatosporales; family Streptomycetaceae; genus Streptomyces; species Streptomyces sp. 1114.5. The sequence goes on along the minus strand of NZ_RBXE01000001.1, from coordinate 1,029,170 downwards.
CCGGCGTTCGCCCGCTTCCTGGCGGCGCACAACCCGGCCCCCCTCACCCAGGTGGCCGCCGTGCCGCAGGCCCGGCCGCTGCGGGCGCCGGACGCACCGTGGACCGGCGCCCGTCCCCCGGCCGGGGACATGGCGGCGGAGTTCGGGCCGCGGGTGGACCGGGCCATGCCCAACCTGGCGGCGGACGCCGGCCGGGGCATGCCCGCCGCGTGGGCGCCGGCCGACCGCCGCAGCCTCGCCTACCACCTGCTGGAGGACGCGCAGCGGCGGCTCGCCCTGGGCGGGGCCGCCGGCGCGGCGCTGCCCGTCGAGATCGTGCGGGACTTCCCGACCCATCGCGTGACGGTCCGCCAGCAGAACGGCCTGATCACCGACTTCTGGGCCACCCCCCGGCCCGACGCGAGTGGCCCGGGGGGTGGCGTGCGCCCCGCCCCGCTGCACGCCATGAGCCACGACGGGCTGGAGGTGCCCCTCGGCGTCGAGGAGTTCGGCCTGCCCGGCGCCCGGGTGAAGGTCTCGGGCAACGGCCTCTGCCTGCTGAACGCGGTCGCGGTCAGCGCGCCCCACCTGGTCTCCGGATCCGGGAGCGGGGGCGGGATCCACGCGCTCCGGCGCGCGGTCGAGAACCACTACCGCGACCTGGCGCCGGAGGACTTCCCGGCCGAGGTGCTGCGCGGTCTGCGCGGACAACTGCTCGGACGTCTCGGCGAGTTGAGTGACCGGCAGCTGCTGGCGTACGTCCCCGAGGCGGACCGGCCGAGCTTCGCGGGGATGCGCCGGAGCGAGCTGGAGGGCATCGTCGCGCAGTACATCACCGACGGGCACAGCCCCGCGCTGCCGCACGAGCGCGAGGCCCTGCTGCGGACCGTCCGGAACTGGCGCAGCCAGTGGGGGACGGCCGCGGGGGAGATGCTTCCGGCGGCCCTGGCCCACGCCCTGGGCATCCGGCTGCGACTGATGCACCACGACGGGATCCACGACCGGGGCGTCCTCGGCCCGGAGGGCGGGCAGCCCGTCACGGTGTACTACAACGGCGTCGACCACTACGACGGCAGCAGGCCCGTGGAGCCGGTCCTCCGGCCGCGGCACGAGGAGCACGCCGACGCACGCGGCCGGGAGCACGCCCAGGAGCGGGCCGACGAGGACGTCCTGCCCGGGAAGGCCACCGAGCAGGAGAGGTCCGAGCAGGAGAAGTCCGACGGGCAGCTGCTCGGGGAGCTGTTCGAGGAGCCGAAGCCCGAGCCGCCCGCCAGGCCCGCCGCGATCGCCGGCACCGACCTCGTGATCGGCCTGACCGAGCACGAGGCGGCCGTACGCGACAAGGTCATCGACGTCCTCGCCAGGATCACCCCGGGCGACCGCGCCGCGATCCGCTCCTTCGCCGACGCCTACTTCGGCCCCGCCACGCTGCGGCCCGTGCTCGCCGCGCTCTCCCGGGGCGAGGTCTGGACGGCCCCGTTCGACGGCAGCGGCTGGAGCGGCAGCATCTCGCTGCGCGGGGAGGTCCTGAAGCGCACCTTCCTGCGCCAGGAGAAGATCGAGATCGAGAACGGCGCCGACCGGACGGTGCTCACCGGGACGCGCGGGGACCTTCGCTCGCAGTACAACCTCGGCTTCCAGGGCAAGCACGCGAGCGGCACCGGCGACCTCGCCGAGCTGGTCGGCTACTTCCACGACCGGGGCAGCAGCGAGGTGCGCCTGGACGCCGGCGGGCAGGTAGCGCGCTCGAAGACCGCCACGCTCAACGACGTGTACGCCACCGAGCTGAAACTGGAGCTCGATTTCGGCGACCTCCGGCACGAGAGCGCCCTGGTGCACACCGAGGACGGCCGGCGGACCGCGACCGTGGAGGTCGGGACGACGGTCGGCATCCCCGTGCACGACCCGGCGGACCAGACGCCCCGGGTGGCCCCGAAGCGGCTGCTCGACGGCCGGATCGGCGGCCAGGACATCGTGCTGGACCTCTCGCCGCGCGGCGAGCAGCACGGACTGCGGCCGGTGGAGGCACTGCTGCACGGCGTGGAGGCCAAGGCCGTCCGGGAGCTGGGCGAGCACTGGCCCGCGCTGCGCCGCAAGCTCCTCACCGAGGTCGACTTCGTCCGCCTGCAACGGGACCTGAAGAGCATGACGGCGGACGAGCCGGTGACCGTGGTGCTGACCGACCGGCGGGGCCGGACGCTCGCCTCGGTCGGGATCACCGCCAGGGTCGTGGACCCGCACCAGGTGGGCACCACCAAGGAGACCGAGTTCACCATCGGCACCGTCCACCAGCAGGTGCACAGCAGCGTCACGGACCGCGCCCACGCCACCCAGCTCCCGGTCGTGCCCACGTTCGGGCCGAAGGCGGACGGCGCGCTGGTGAACGCCGGGGCCACCGGACGGCTGGGGCGCGAGCACGTCGAGGTCTCGGGGCATGCGCAGCTCTCCCAGCTGACCAGCAAGTCCAAGGTGCCCGGTGTGGTCTACGACGGCACCGTCCGGTTCGAGCTGACCTTCAACGGCCGGGACGAGAAGCACCCGGCGGGCGAGGCCGGGGTGAAGCTGCTGGTCGACCGCGCCGACACCGGGGACGCGCCCGGGGAGCCGCCCGCACCGGAGCAGCCCGCCTCGGAGCCGCCCGGCCCGGTCGCGGCCAAGGCACCGCCGGAGCACGTCTGGACGGAGGGCCTGGACGAGACGGTCGTCCTGCGGGACCTGGAGAGCACCGCGGTCCTGCGCCGGGCGGTGGACGCCAAGGGCCGGGAGCTGTTCGGGGACGGCTGGAGCTCGGTGCGCGAAGAGGTCATGCACGCCTTCGGCCAGCCCAGGCTGGCGTCCCGGCTCACCGCGATGACCCGGGGCGAGCCGCTGGAGCTGAAGCTGCACGGCAAGGACGGCGTCGTGGTCACCGCCACCGCCGAGCTCGCCAAGCTGACCTACCGGCGGGAGGACGCCAAGGCCGAGCTCAACCAGGTGAACGAGACCGGCGAGTTCTCCGCCGACCGCCGGCTGCTCACCCGCACCTTCGCCGCCCAGGGCCAACTCGGCGGGGTCGTCCGCAAGGAGACGCCGGGCATCGAGCTCTCCGCCACCGGCAGCGGCCAGCAGCGGGACCGGTTCGCCTGGCGCGGCCGGGACGCCGACCGCTCGTACGCAAGCGGCAAGCACGGGGTCGCGCAGGCGATCTACGGCGCCGAGCTGGTGCTGGAGGTCCGCTTCGGGGAGGCCGCCGGCAGGCCCGGCGGCACCTCCGTCAGCGAGCGCGTTCGGGTCGAGCTCGGCCTGGACAGCCGGGAGACGACGGACGTCACGGTCCACCGGAACGCGGACGGCGAGCCGGAGTTCACGCCGGAAACGCCGAAGCCGCCGAAGCCGGCGCAGGACGTGGCAGAGGCGCCGTACCGGGCGCCGCAGCGGATGGCCGAGCGCCACCAGCTGAACGCCTCCTACGTGGTGCACACCCTGACCGGCGCCGCCCGGGTGCGCGAGGCCGTCACCGAGGCGGTGTGGGCCAAGTACGGCGACCTGTCCGACGAGGTGCGGTTCCGGATCGGGGAGACCTTCGGCCGGGTCGCGTTCAAGACGCAGCTCTCCCAGCTCACCCGGGGCGGGCGGATCACCGAGACCGTCTCCGGAAAGACCTGGCGGGCCGACATCACCGTCACGGCCGAGCTGGGCGCATCGACGTACCACTCGACCACGGAGAAGTACGAGTTCGAGTCCGGCACCCAGACGTCGAGCGGCCAGGGCTACGCCCGGGACCGGCTGAACCGCTACACCGGCGGCGTCCTGGGGAAGCTCAAGACCACGTTCGTCGACGTCACGGCCGGGTACACGCACCGGATCGACCGCACCTACGGCGGCGCCGCGGACACCATCGCCTCGGTGTCCAACCGGGGCAAGCACACCGAGCCGGCCGTCTTCTTCGACACCGCCACCCGGTACCGGGTCGAGGTCAGGTTCACCCGGCTCGGCCTGCACGACGGCACCTTCCGGGACCACGTGGACGGCAGCGCCCGGGTGGCCGTCCCGCGGCGCGACGCCCTGCCCGTGGACGGCGGGGCCGCGCCGCCGGCCCCGGCCACGACCCGTCAGCCGGCGGGCTACCTGGACCACCGCCGGCTGGACTCCTCGACGGTCGTCGGCGACGTGTACCCGCTCCACCAGGGCCGGTCGCTCGCGGAATCGGTCCTCCACCAGCTGGACCGGACCGAGGGCAACCCCTTCGGCAGCGACCGCGAGGGCATCGTCCGCAAGCTGACGGAGGAACTGACCCCGACCAGGCTGCAGGCACGCCTCAAGGCCATGACGGCCGGGGATGCGATCATCGTGCGGCACGGACGCACCACCGTGCGGATCGACGCCGTCCTGCTCGACCGCAGCGACCACCTGGGCGGGACCGGGACGACCGAGTTCAACGCCGCCACCCAGGTGAACCACAGCTTCGCCAGCTCCGACGGCGTCACCAACTTCGGTGCGGGCCACGGCAACAACCTGACCGTCGGGGTGAACGGGACGATCCCGGTGGCGGGAGCCGTGCCGGTGACGGTCGGGCTGACGGGCACCGTCGGCTGGGGCAAGGACCACATGGACATCCTGAGCCGGAGCACCGGCGCCGGGATGGCCAGCAAGGCCAAGGTGCCCGGCAGCGCCTACGACGGCGACGCGCAGCTGCGCCTCCGGATCACCCGCAGGCCGTTGACCGGGGCCGCCACCACGGTGGTGCGCACCGCGCGGATCGGCTACGAGGCCATCGTCGAGACCGGCGAGACCAGGCCGGCCCCCGAGTCGAAGCCGAAGGCCCGATCCACGACCGGATCCACGACCGAATCCACGGCGCAGGAGGCACCGCCGCCGCAGCCCGTCCCCGTGGTGGAGCCGGAGCAGGTCGCCGTCCCCGTCCCGCCCGCCCGGGTCTGGCAGGGCCTGCGCGACACCGACGTGCTGCGCTGGCTCGGCGACGTCGGCGGCGTGCAGGACCTGGTGCGGCTGCGCGGCCGGGAGTACTTCGGGGCGCGGGCGTGGCGGCAGCTCGGCGCGGCGGTGGAGAACATCACCTCGCACAGCCACCTGTCGGCGCTGTTCGGCACCGCGAGCCGGGGCACGGAGATCGCCACGGCCTCGCCCGGGCGGTGGCTGCTGGGCCAGGACAAGGGCGTCGAGGTACGGGTGAAGCTCCTGGAGCTGGTGCACCGGACCAACGACACCGCGGTCGAGCTGAGCCCGGCGAACAGCCTCGCCTCCGGTTCCGTCCTGACCGAGCTGAACGCCCGGCAGGCGGGCCTGCAGGCCCAGGTCGGCGTCAAGCTCGCCGGCGACCTCACCCACACCCCGGGCCTCACCGGCGGCGCCCAGCGGCTCTGGCGGGACGGCGGCGCCCTCGGCGAGACCGGCCCGCTGGTCGTCAACGGCAAGGGGTCGGTGCCCATGGCCCGGTACGCGGGTGCTGCGGAGATCGAGGTGACCTTCTTCGACGGCGGCCGGGAGTCCGTCGCCGAGCGGGGGCTGGTGCCGTTCACCGTCGACCTGCCGCTGTCGGAGACCACGGACCGGCAGGTGCCCGCGGACCACTACCTGACTTTCAGCGAGGACGCCGGGGACGGGAAGCCGAGGTTCGGCGGGGACGCGCTGCTCCTCGACGACGTCCGCCGGGCGCTGGAGCAGGACGGAAGCCTCCCCCCCGGCGTCGGGCAGGAGCGGCTGCAGAGCACCGTCCGGTGGGGCAGGGCGGCCTACGGCCGGGAGTTCACCACCGCGACCCCCGAGGGCCTGGCCCACGTCCGGGCCGTCGACCGGCTGGTCGAGCTGGCCGGGGGCACCTCGACCGGCACGGTGGCCCTGGTGCGGGAACTGCTCGGGACCCCGGAGGGCGCCGAGCCGACGACCGACGGCCTGCGGCGGGTGGCCGACTTCGTCCTGCGCCGCCGGGAGCGGGGGGAGCCGTGCACGCTCGCCGACCTCCGGGACTGGTTCGCGCTCCGCCGCCCGGCGCCGCCGCTGTTCGCTCCGGAGCACCCGGAGCACCCGGAGCCCCAGGAGCGGTCGGAGCCGCCGGCCCCTCCGCTCGCCCGGCAGGCCCAGCCGAAGGACGCGTTCGTGCTGTCGCTGGAGGAGGAGATCGTCAAGGCGCTGAACCTCTAGGCCCGGCCGGGCCGTGGGTACGGAGTGGGACGTCCGCAGACCTGTCGCTCGGGCGCTCCCGCCGACAGGGACTGCAAGTGGAGCCGAGGAGCTGCGGTGGGCACGAGCACGGCTGGGAACCGGTCTCAGAACGGGGCGGCGGCGGGCATTCAGCTGCCCTCGGTGGCCTGGGAGATGGAGGAGGGGCCGGCCGGCGCGGGCCCGGTGGCCCCGGCCGCGCCGCCGGCCGTGCCGCAGTACGGCCAGGTCGCCGCCGTTCCCGCCTCGCTGCCCGACCCGGGCCCCGACCCCGACCCGGAGGCCACGGCGGAGGCCGAGGCCGAGCCCGCCGGTCCCGCCCCGTCCGGGCGCCGGGCCCGGCTGAAGCGGCCCGTGATCATCGCCGCCGCGACCGTCGGCGTGGTGCTGATGGGCCTGCCGTTCCTGGTCACCGACGGCGGCAAGTCCGGCCGCGGCGGCTCCGGCAACGGCGGTCACAGCACGGCGGACCGGCCCCCCGTCGAGGGCCCCGAGCTCGACGACCTCGCGCAGCCCCCGGCGCCCGCCGACCCGGTCGTCCCCGTCCCCGGCGCCCCGGCCGGCGACCCGACGCAGGGCCAGCCGGCCACCCCCGGCGGGGATCCGGCCGTCCCCGGGGCCCCGGTCGTCCCCGGCGGCCCGCCCGGGACGACCACCGGAACCGTCCCCGGCGCCGGGACGGCCCCGGGCACCGGCAGCAGCCCGCTCACCCGCCCCAACCCGGGCGCCCCGGCGCCGGGCGGCAACGGCGGCGGCAGCAGCACCGGTGCGGGCGGTGGCTCCGGCCCCGCCCCGGGCACCGGCTCCGGCTCCGGCACGGTCCCGGCCCCCGCGCCCCAGCCGCCGGCCCCCGGGCAGCCGCCCGCCCCCCAGCAGCCGCCCGCGGCCGGCAAGCCCGCCCCGCCCAGCTTCAGCGCCATCGGTGGCAACGGCTGCGGCAACTCCGCCGTCAGCTTCGCCAAGAACGGCTGGTGGACCCAGGGCACTGCCGGCTGGCTGTCCAACTCCGCGGGCGGGTACACCGGTTCGGGCTGCAACGGCTCGTACGTCTCGCTGCCGATGTCCGGCGCGGCGAACAAGGACGACCCGGAAGGCAACTCGGCGGTGTGGACCTTCTCCACGGCGCCGGTCACCAGCGGCAGCTGCCGGATCTCCGTCTACGTCCCGAACAACGGCGACCTCAAGGCGGTGGGCGGCAAGCCCTCCTACTACACCGTGGCGAACGCCTCGGGCGGCGCCGGCGCCTTCAACGTCGACCAGCCCGCGAACCGCGGCAACTGGTACGACGCCGGCCCCTTCCCGGTCAGCGGCGGACGGATCTCCGTCACCCTGCACTCCCGGGGCATCGACTGGGGCGGCAGCGCCGACAAGGCCCACCACGCAGCGGCCGCCGTGCGCGCCGACTGCACCGGCTGACGGGTAGCCAGGTCATCCGCGAGCCACCGAGTCGGCCACCGGGCCGTCCACCGAGCGAGTCACTGAGAGGGAAGGCCACGCCATGTCGCGCCACGTGCTGACGGTATGCCCGGAACAGCGGGACGGCCGCTACCGCACCATCGGCGACGCGCTCGCGGCGGCCCGCAGCGGGGCGGTGATCTCGGTACGCCCCGGGCGTTACGAGGAGAACCTGGTGATCAACAAGCTGGTCACCATCACCGCCGCGGAGGCCCGGGGCACGGTCCGGATCACCGCCCGGCGCGGCTGCGTGGTCCAGGTCACCGCCGAGGCGGTGCAGCTGACCGGCCTGATCCTCCAGGGGCAGGACGAGGAACTGCCCGCCATCGACGTGCCGCGCGGCCAGGCCGCCGTCCAGGACTGCGAGGTCGTCGGCAGCTCCTGGACGGCCCTGCTCACCCGCGGGGACGGCACCCTGGCGATGCGCGGCTGCCGGGTCACCAACCCGGCCGGCGCGGGCATCGTGGAGACCTCCACCGGCAGCAGCGTCATCGAGGACTGCGTCATCGAACACCTCGGCAGCTCCGCCGTCGTGATCGGCGAACGCGCCAACCCGCTGCTGCGCAACTGCGTGCTGCGCGACGCCCGGGGCAACGGCATCTGCGCCAACGGCGAGGCCCGGGGCACCTTCGAGAGCTGTGAGGTCTCCGTCACCGACAAGCCCGGCATCGCCCTGGAGGAGCACAGCACCACCCGGCTGCTGCGCACCACCGTGCGCGACACCACGATCGGCGTCTACATCTCCTCCACCGCCAGGGTCTCCCTGGAGGACTGCACCGTCACCGGCACCTCCGGCCACGGCTTCGTGCTCGCCGGGGGCACCGACCCGCTGCTGCGCCGCTGCCGCGCCTCCCGGACGGCGGGCCACGGCGTCCACGTCACGGCCCGCTCGCGCGGCACCTTCGAGGACTGCGAGATCGACGGCGGCGAGGGCACCGGCCTCTGGGTCGGCGACTCCGCCGGGCCCTCGCTGGCCCGCACCGTCGTCCGCGACTGCGCCGACGGGGTCGAGCTGACCGGTGCCAGTGCGGCCGACGTCGACCGGATGGAGGTGCGGGACGTCACCGGCACCGGCGTGCTGATCACCGACGGCGCCAACCCGAGGCTGCGCCGGGTCGCCGTCCACCGGGCGAAGGGCGACGGCGTGGCCGCACTCCGGGACGGCCGCGGGCAGCTGGAGAACTGCGAGGTCCTGGACGCGGGCCGGGCGGGCGTGCGGATCGCGGAGGGCGCCGACCTCCGGCTCGGCTCCACCGTGGTGCGCGGCGCGGGCGGCTCCGGGGTGCTACTCGGCCGGGTCGGCACGGCGACGCTGCGCGACTGCGAGGTGTCCGGCTCCGCCGAGGACGGGGTCACCGCCGAGGACGGCGCCGAACTGACCTGCACCCGGGTCCGGGTGACCGGCAACCGCCGCCACGGCGTGCGGATCGGGGCCGGCGCCCGGGCCGCCCTGGCCCAGCTCACGGCGAGCGAGAACACCGGGGACGGGGTGCGCACCGACTCCGTCGAGGCCGTCCGGCTGACCGGCTGCACCCTCTCCCGCAACCGTGGCTCCGGCCTGCGCCAGGGCGCGCCGAGCGAGCGGCTGTCGGTGGAGGACCTGGTCAGCGAGGAGAACGAGCTGCCGGACGCGCACGGCACCGCCACCACCGGCGCCGCGCCCGCCCCGGCGGCCGCACCGCAGACCGGGGCGGCCCCCGGCGCCCCGGGCGGCGCCGCGGGGGAGCCCGCCGCCGCGGGCGGGGCCGTGCCGGACGGCCGGCCGGGCCCGCTGGAGGTGCTGGAGTCACTGGTCGGCCTGGCGGGCGTCAAGGAGCAGGTCGCCACCCTGGTGAACCTCAACAAGCTGGCCCGGCGCCGGGAGCTGGCGGGCATGCCCGCGCTGCCGATGAGCCGCCACCTGGTCTTCGCGGGCCCGCCCGGCACCGGCAAGACCACGGTGGCCCGGCTGTACGGCAGCATCCTGGCCGAGCTGGGGGTGCTGCGCAGCGGGCATCTGACCGAGGTGGCCAGGGCCGACCTGGTGGCCTCGGTGATCGGCGGGACGGCGCTCAAGACCACCGAGGTGTTCCAGTCGGCGCTCGGCGGGGTGCTCTTCCTGGACGAGGCGTACACGCTGTCGGCGGGCTCCGGCGGCAGCGGCCCTGACTTCGGGCGGGAGGCGATCGACACCCTGGTCAAGCTGATGGAGGACCACCGCGAGGACATCGTGGTGATCGTGGCGGGCTACTCGGCCGAGATGACCGACTTCCTGGCCTCCAACCCGGGCCTGGCCTCCCGGTTCAGCCGGACCGTGGAGTTCGCCAACTACTCGGTGGAGGAGCTGGTCACCATCGTGGAGCGAGCGGCCGCCGGGCACGGCTACGAGCTGGCCGGCGGCACCCGGGAGGCCCTGGCCGGGCTGTTCGAGCGGCTGCCCAAGGGCGAGGACTTCGGCAACGGCCGGGCGGCCCGCAAGGTGTTCGAGGACATGGTCGACCGCCAGGCCACCAGGCTCGCCACCCGGGCAGACATCTCCGACGAGGACCTGGCCCTGCTGGTCCCCGAGGACGTCGCCCCCGAGGAGGCCCCGCAGGCCGTCCGCCGGGACGGCACCGAACTGCTCGCCGAACTGCGTGCGATGGTCGGCCTGCCGGCCGCCAAGGAGCAGGTCGAGGACCTGGTCAACCTGATCCGCCAGGTGCGTCGGCGGGAGGAGGCCGGGCTGCCCACCGCCACCATCAGCCACCACCTGGTCTTCGCCGGCCCGCCCGGCACCGGCAAGACCACCGTCGCCCGGCTCTACGGGCAGCTGCTCGCCGAGCTGGGGGTGCTGCCGGGTGGGCAGCTGGTCGAGACCGCCCGCGCCGACCTGGTCGGCCGGTACGTCGGCCACACCGCCCAGCTCACCAAGGAGGCCTTCGACCGGGCCCGCGGCGGGGTGCTCTTCATCGACGAGGCGTACACCCTCACCCCGCGCCACGGCGGCGGCAGCGACTTCGGCCAGGAGGCGGTGGACACCCTGATGAAGCTGATGGAGGACCACCGGGACGAGGTGGTGGTGATCGTCGCCGGCTACGAGGACGAGATGCGGCACTTCCTCGCCTCCAACCCGGGCCTGGCCTCCCGCTTCTCCCGCCAGGTCGAGTTCGGCCACTACACCGACGACGAACTGGTCACCATCGTGGGCCGGCTCGCCGAGAACGCCGGCTACACCTGCGCGCCCGAGACCCTGGAGGCACTGGCCCGCCTGTTCGCCGCCGTCCCGCGCGACCGCACCTTCGGCAACGGCCGCTTCGCCCGGCAGACCCTGGAGGGCATGATCACCCGCCAGGCCGGCCGGCTCGGCCGCCTCGACTTCGCCGACCTCTCCGAGCTCAGCCTGCTGCTGCCCGAGGACATCGCGGTGGAGCGCCTGGGCAGCTCGGTATGACCCCCCAGGGCCCAGGGCCTGCCCCGCCTGCGCCCGGCGGTGCACGCACCCTGACGCCGCGGCCCGATCCGGCACCGTTCGCGGGGCGGGCCCCAGGAACTCCCCGGGAGGCGGTCCGCCCGGTGGGGGCGGCCGTCCGCCGGGGGCGGCGGGGGGTCGCCGGGGCGGCGGCGGTGTGGGCCGCCGCCGCCCTGCTGGGCCCCGTCGCGCCGGCGGTCGCCGACGCGCCGGGGGCCCCGGCCGGAGCAGCGGCCGCCCCGCCTGCGGCCGGGGAGCTCCCGGCGATGAGCCAGACGCTCCCGGACGTCCGGGAGAACGGCTGCCGCAAGCCGTCCGTCCGGGCGACCGTCGACCGCGCCCCGTGGGCCCAGGTCTACCTGCGGCCCGAGTCGGCCTGGTCGCTCGGCCGGGGCGCCGGGGTGACCGTCGCCGTGCTCGGCTCCGGAGTGGACGCCTCGGCGGGCACCGGTGCCGGGGTGCTGGCCGGCCGGCTCCGGACGGGCCCCCGGCTGCACGGGCAGGGCGACGCCGGCCGGGACTGCGTGGGCCACGGCACCTTCCTGGCGGGCCTGGTCGCCGGCCGCCGTACGCCCGACAACGGACCGGCCGGGATCGCCCCCGAGGCGACCGTCCTGGCCGTCGCGGTCACCGACGACGCCGGGACGACCACGCCGGACCTGCTCGCCCAGGGCATCCGGGCGGCGGCCGACGGCGGCGCCCGGGTGGCCGTGGTCGGGGTGCCGGTGCCGGCGCCGAGCCAGGCGCTCGCCGACGCCGTCGAGTACGCCACGGCAAAGGGGCTGCTGCTGGTCGCCCCGGCCGGGCCGGACGGGCAGCCGGGCAGGGGCGCGGTCTTCCCGGCCGGCTACCCGGGCGTGCTCGCGGTGGCCTCGATCGGTCCGGGCGGCGCACCCTCCCCGGGCGACCCGGGTTCCGGCGGCGCGGCAGGTGGCAGCGCGGTCTCCGGCGGCTCCGGCGGCTCCGGCGGCGCAGCAGGCGCCGGTCCGGGCGCCCGGGTGGACCTGGCGGCCCCCGGCGAGGGGCTGCAGGCCGCCGGGCCGGGCGGCGGCTACTTCACCGCCTCGGGGCCCAGCGGCGCCGCCGCCCTGGTCGCCGGCACGGCCGCCCTGCTGCTCTCCCGGGAGCCCGGGTGGACGCCGGCCCAGGTCGCCGAGCGGCTCAAGTCCACGGCGTACCGCCCGGGTTCGTCGCTCCCGGACCCGGCCGTGGGCTGGGGCACGCTGGACGTGGTGGCCGCCGTGACCGCCCAGCCCCCGGCCACCGCCGCCCCCTGGGCCGTCGTGGAGCCGGTCACCGTCCCGCCGCCCGCCGACCGGACCGCCCCGGCCCGGGCCTCGACGGTGGCCGGGGCGAGTGCCGCCCTGGTCGCGGTGGTCGCCCTCGCCGCCGCGGTGGCCCGGGCGGGCCGCCGCCGCAGCGCGTCCTAGGGCGTGTCTGGCCCCGCCCCCTCCCGCCCAGGACAAGGGCCGGGCGGCACCGACGTGGCATGGGTCACGTCGGAATCGGGCGGTTTCGGGTGTTCTGCCTGGTGGTTGCCGGAGTGTCGGTGGGGTGACCGGCCCACCGGGGGTCCGTGATCGCGCCGGGTCTAAATATGATCGGAAGCCACGTTCGTCGGTTGCCAGTGCTGTACGTATGTGCAACCCGGGGGCGGTCCCGACCGTCTCTCTGTGTGCGGTGCGCCAGATCGTCCGGGGCGTCGCTTCCGTCGGTGAAAGGTACGCGCATGTCAGGTCAGTGGGGCGAGGGCCCGGCCCGGGGCGAGGACGCGTCCGGCGCGCTCACGACCGAGGGCACGGAGAGCGGCGGCACCGTGCCGTCGCCGCGCTCCGGTGGCCGGGCGGAGGCCCGCCGTGCGGCCCAGGGCAAGGGCGGCCGCGGTGGCGACGGCGGCCGCGGTGGCGACGGCCGGGCCGAGGGCGGTGCCGGTGGCCGGGCGGCGGCGCGCAAGAGCGCCAAGCCGAAGAAGAACGTGAAGAAGATCGTCGCCTGGACGACGGCGGGCGTGCTGGTGGTCATCGCCGGCGTGGGCGGCGCGATCTACTTCAAGCTGAACGCCAACATCAAGTCCTTCGACGGCGACGCGATAGCCACCGACCGTCCGCCGGAGTCGAAGGCCGACGCGGACGGCAACAAGCCGGTCAACGTGCTGCTGATCGGCTCCGACAGCCGCGGCAAGAACAACGCCGACCTCGGTGGCGGCGAGGACGGCGGCGCCCGCTCGGACACCACGATCCTGCTGCACGTCTACGCCGACCACAAGCACGCCGTGGGCATCTCGATCCCGCGCAACGCGATGGTCCAGATACCGTCCTGCAAGCTCCCCAACGGCAAGTGGACCAAGGGCGGCAACACCGACCTCTTCAACGCCGCCTTCTCGACCGGCGGCAGCGACGACGGCAACCCGGCCTGCGCCCAGAACACGGTGGAGAAGCTCACCGGCATCCGGGTCGACCACACCCTCGTGGTCGACTTCAACGGCTTCGCCTCGATGACCAAGGCCGTCAACGGCGTGGACGTCTGCCTGCCGCAGCCGATCTACGAGGGGGACATCAACCCCAACCTGCACAAGAAGGGCGCGCTGGTCCTCCCGCAGGGCAAGCAGACCGTGGACGGCCAGAAGGCGCTGGACTACGTCCGCCTGCGGCACGGCATCGGCGACGGCTCGGACATCGGCCGGATGAAGCGCCAGCAGGCCTTCCTGGGCTCGCTCGCCTCCAAGATCAAGAAGGAGGGGATGAACCCGACCACCCTCCTGCCGCTGGCCGACGCCGCGACCAAGTCGCTGACCGTCGACCCGGGCCTGGACTCCGCGGACAAGCTGCTCTCCTTCGGCCTGTCGCTCAAGAACATCGACATGAGCAACCTCAAGTTCGTGACGGCGCCCTGGCGTTTCCGCACCCAGGACTCCAACATCGACCTGATCCAGCCGGACGCCAACAAGCTCTGGGACACCCTCAAGGCCGACCAGACCATCGACGGCCAGAACGCCACCGGCCAGCAGCCCGACGCCCCCGCCAGTGGCACCAGCCCGGCCCCGCAGCCGCCCGCGGCCACCACCCCGCCGGCCCCGGCCGGGGACGCCGGCAACGCCGCGGTCAAGGTCGCGGTCTACAACGGGACGCTCGTCAACGGCCTGGCCGGCAAGGGCACCGAGCAGCTGAAGGCCGCCAAGTTCACCGCCTCCACGGCGGGCCAGGCCGCGAACACCAAGTACAAGACCACCACGATCGAGTACGGCTCCGGGCAGAAGGCCAACGCGGAGAAGATCGCCGCGCTGTTCCCCGGCGCCGAGCTCGAATCCGGCACCGCGCGCGGCATCTCGGTGATCGTCGGCCAGGACTTCGCGGCGGCCGTCGGCCTCGCGCCGGGCTCGACCGGCGCGGCGCCGGCCGCCACCCCGGGCGTCCCGGCGCCCCCGCAGCCGCTGCCCACCACCGTCACCAACGACGCCCGCTCGGCGGACGACGACATCTGCGCCAACACCACCTACGGCAGCGGCGGCTGACCGCCCCACCCGCCGCGGACCCGACCCCCGCACCGACCCGCGCACCGACCCCCGGACCGGCGCCCCGGACATCCCCGGGGCGCGCGGGCCCGGGGGTCGTGCCATCGTGAGGAGGGGCCACAGGAGGGGGCCCAGCGGGCACCGAAAGGCGGACGCCATGCCCGAGATCGCCCTGCAACTCGACATCGCCGCACCCCGGGCCGTCGTCCTCGCCGCGCTCACCACCCACGACGGGCTCACCGCCTGGTGGACCACCGCCGTGGACCGGGAGGACGACGTCCTGCTCTTCGACTTCCCCGACGTCCCCGAGCCCTTCCGGCTCCGGGTCGAGCGCGCCGACCGGGACCGGGTGGTCTGGGCCAACGCCGGGGCCTTCCCGCCGCACTGGGCCGGCACCTGGATCAGCTGGGACCTCGCCGAGCAGCCCGGTGCACCCGACCGCACCCGGCTGCTGTTCCGGCACGGCGGCTGGCAGCCGGGCAGCGAGGAGGGCGTCCCGGCGGTGGCCGGCACCTGGGCCGAACTGCTGGTCCGGTTCAAGGACTACGCGCAGAGCGGCAAGGTGCAGCCGTACTTCGTCACCGCCCGGCGGCACGACGCCCCCTGAGCCGGCCCGCCGGGCCGATGCCGTCGGACGCCGTCCGGTGGCGGGAACGCGGTGCCGGGCCGAAGGTGGCGGTGTGGCGCCGTCCCGGTGCCCGCCGCAGCCCCGCCCGACCGCCGCAGCCCTGCCGACCGCCCCGGCCGGCCACCACCGCCTCCGGGAGGCCCCGCGATGCCCGTCGTCACCGACCCGTACCCGCCCGGCACCCCGTGCTGGGTCGACCTGCTGGCCAGTGACCAGCAGGCCGCGCTCGACTTCTACCGCGACCTCTTCGGCTGGCAGGGCCAGGTCGGCCCGGTCGAGTTCGGCGGCTACTCCGTGTGCATGCTCAACGGCCGGCCGGTCGCCGGGATCATGACGGCGCCCGGGCCCGAGGACCGGCCCGCACCGCCCGTCGCCTGGACCACCTACCTCGCCTCGGACGACGCCGAGGCGAGCCACCGGGCGATCGCCGCGGCCGGCGGCACCATCCTCTACGAGCCGATGGACGTCGGGACGATCGGCCGGATGATGGTCGCCGCCGACCCGACGGGCGCGGTGTTCGGCGTCTGGCAGGCGATGGACTTCATCGGCGCCGGCGTGGTCAACGAGCCCGGCGCGCTGGTCTGGAACGAGCTCAACACCACCGACACCGCCGCGGCCGGCCGCTTCTACCAGCCCGCGCTCGGGCTGCGCCCGGCCACCGTCCAGGGCATGGACGGGTACTTCTCGCTCAACGTCGGCGACCGCACGGTGGGCGGCATGCAGGCGGTCCCCGGCTACCTGGCGCCCGGCACGCCCTCGCACTGGATGACCTACTTCTCGGTGGACGACACCGACTCGACGGTGGACGCCCTGGTCAGGGCGGGCGGTTCGGTGCTCCAGCCGCCGTTCGACCTGCAGTCCGGCCGGATGGCCGTTGTCCGCGACCCGCAGGGCGCGCTCTTCGCGGTCATCCAGGCCCCCGAGCCGCAACTGCCCGACTCTCCGTAGCCGTAGCGGTAGCGGTGCCGCAGCCGCTTCCGCGACGCGCCGCCGGGAAATGGGCGGCTTCCCCCCGTTCCCGGGTAAGACTGCACCCATGCTGGGGCTACCGGACGACATCCGTGCTTTCCTCTTCGACCTCGACGGGGTGCTCACCCAGACCGCGAAGGTGCACGCCGCGGCCTGGAAGGACACCTTCGACACCTTCCTGCGCGCCGAATCCGCCCGCACCGGCGGGCCGTTCGTCCCCTTCGACGCCGTCACCGACTACGACACCTACGTGGACGGCCGCCCGCGCCTCGACGGCACCCGGGCCTTCCTGCACAGCCGGGGCGTCGACCTGCCCGAGGGCACCCCCGACGACCCGCCCAACTCCCGTACCGTGCAAGGGATCAGCCGGGCCAAGAACGACACCGTGCTGCGGATGATCCGCGAACAGGGCGTCCAGCCGTACCAGGGCTCGGTCGACTACGTGCACCGGCTGCGCGCGGCCGGGCTGCCCAGCGCGGTGGTCTCCTCCAGTGCCAACTGCCGCGACGTGCTGCGGGCGGCGGGCATCGAGGAGCTGTTCGACGTGATCGTGGACGGCAACGTCGCCAAGACCGAGGGCCTGCCCGGCAAGCCCGCCCCCGACACCTACCTGTACGCGGCCCGCGCGCTCGGCGTCGAGCCCGCGCACGCCGCGGTCTTCGAGGACGCGCTCGCCGGGGTCTCCTCCGGCCGGGCCGGCGGCTTCGGCGCGGTGGTCGGCGTCAACCGCACCGGCCAGGCCGCCGAACTGCGGCGCGACGGCGCCACCGTGGTCGTCGACGACCTTTCCGAGCTCCTGGGGGAGCAGTCATGAGCGAGCGCAGCACGGGGGTCCCCCCGGCCGAAGGCCGGGGGAGACCCATCAGTGGGTGCGTGTGGGGGAATGCCCCTGCCGAGCGCAGCGAGGTGGGCGCATGAGTCCCGCGGACAACTTCACGATCGACCCCTGGCAGATCACCGAACAGGGCCTGGACCTGGCCGCGATGGCCCGCGCCGAATCCGTCTTCGCGCTCTCCAACGGCCACATCGGCCTGCGCGCCAACCTGGACGAGGGCGAGCCGCACGGCCTGCCCGGCACCTACCTCAACGGCGTCTTCGAACTGCGCCCGCTGCCGTACGGCGAGGGCGGCTACGGCTACCCCGAGTCCAGCCAGAGCGTCATCAACGTGACCAACGGCAAGATCATCCGGCTGCTGGTGGACGACGAGCCCTTCGACCTGCGCTACGGCGAACTCGTCAGCCACAAGCGCTGGTTGGACTTCCGCGAGGGGCTGCTGCACCGCGAGGCCGAGTGGACCTCCCCGGCCGGGCGGACCATCCGGGTGCGCTCCTCCCGGCTGGTCTCGCTCACCCAGCGCGCCATCGCCGCCATCGAGTACAGCGTCGAAGCAGTGGACGCCCCGGTGCGGATCGTCCTCCAGTCCGAGCTGGTCGCCAACGAGCAACTGCCGGGCGGCCCCGAGGGCGACCCGCGCGCCTCGGCCGTCCTGGAGGCGCCGCTGCAGCCCGAGGCGCACCACGCCGGCGGCACCAAGGCCGTCCTGGTGCACCGCACCCGCTACAGCGGCATCCGGGTCGCGGCCGGCATGGACCACGTCATCGAAGGCCCGGAGAGGACCGACACCGTCGCCGAGGGCGACGCCGACCAGTGCCGGATCAGCGTCACCACCGTCCTCGAACCCGGACAGCGCCTGCAGCTCACCAAGTTCATGGCCTACGGCTGGTCCGGCACCCGCTCGCTGCCCGCCGTCCGGGACCAGGTGGAGGCCGCGCTGACCGCCGCCCGGTACACCGGCTGGGACGGCCTGATCGCCGAACAGGCCGACTTCCTGCAGGAGTTCTGGGCGACCAGCGACATCGAGATCGAGGGCGACGTCGAACTCCAGCAGGCCCTGCGGTTCGCCGTCTTCCACGTCCTGCAGGCCGGCGTGCGCAGCGAGGAACGGGCCATCCCCGCCAAGGGCCTGACCGGCCCCGGCTACGACGGGCACAGCTTCTGGGACACCGAGACCTTCGTCCTGCCGGTGCTCACGTACTGCCTGCCCGCCGCCGTCAACCAGGCCCTGCGCTGGCGGCACACCACCCTCCCGCTGGCCCGCGAACGAGCCGCCCAACTCGGCCTGGCCGGCGCCGTGTTCCCGTGGCGGACGATCCGCGGCGAGGAATGCTCCGGGTACTGGCCGGCCGGCACCGCCGCCTTCCACATCGGCGCCGACATCGCCGCCGCCGTCGCCCGCTACGTCCGGGCCACCGGGGACGCCGAGTTCGAGCGCGAGTACGGGCTCGAACTCCTCGTGGAGACCGCCCGGATGTGGCGCTCGCTCGGCCACCACGACGCCGCCGGGAACTTCCGCATCGAGGGCGTCACCGGCCCCGACGAGTACAGCGCCGTCGCCGACAACAACGTCTTCACCAACCTGATGGCGCAGACCAACCTGCGCGCCGCCGCCGAAGCCGCCGTCCGCCACCCGGGCGAGGCCGCCGCCCTCGGCGTCGACACCGAGGAGACCGCCGCCTGGCGGGACGCGGCCGCCGCCATGTACATCCCGTACGACCAGGACCTCGGCGTCCACCCGCAGGCCGACGGCTTCACCGACCACCAGGTCTGGGACTTCGAGAACACCCCGCCCGAGAAGTACCCGCTGCTGCTGCACTTCCCGTACTTCGACCTGTACCGCAAGCAGGTGGTCAAACAGGCCGACCTGGTGCTCGCCATGCAGGTCCGCGGCGACGCCTTCACCGACGAGCAGAAGGCCCGCAACTTCGCCTACTACGAGCGCCTGACCGTCCGCGACTCCTCGCTCTCCGCCTGCACCCAGGCCGTCATCGCCGCCGAGGTCGGCCAGCTCGACCTCGCGTACGACTACACGGCCGAAGCGGCCCTGATGGACCTGCACGACCTCGGCGGCAACACCCGCGACGGCCTGCACATGGCCTCGCTCGCCGGAGCCTGCATCGCCCTGGTGGCCGGCTTCGGCGGGCTGCGCGACCACGGCGAGACGCTCTTCTTCCGGCCCCGCCTGCCGTCCGGGCTGATGCGGATCGGCTTCTCCCTGCTGGTGCGCGGACAGCTGCTCGGCGTCCGGATCAGCCACGCGGAGACGACGTACACGCTGCGCCGCGGCGAGGTCATCCACCTGCGGCACGACGGCGAGCTGGTGCAGGTCAAGGCCGGTGCGCCGGTCACCCTGCCCACCACCGTCCCGCCCGCCCAGGAACGCGTCGCCCAGCCCCCCGGCCGCGAACCCGCCCGCCGCCAGCCCCAGGCGGGCCTGGCCACGGGCAAGCTCGGCCAACAGGACCACCTCGCGGCCGAGTAGCGGCCGGTTCTCCTTCCCCGGGCTCCCGGGGTGGGCCCGCGGCACCGTCGCCCGTTCGGCCCACCCCGGCTGCGCTCCCCCTCACCCCGGCGGAGGGTGCAGGTGCCCGGGACAACCTGCACCCGGCGAAGGAGGCACACCCGTGGCGAGCGTGGCCGAACAGATGGTGGAGGTGCTCCGGCAGGCCGGGGTGGAGCGGGTCTACGGCGTCGTCGGCGACAGCCTCAACCCCGTCGTGGACGCGATCCGCCGGGCCGAGGGCATCGGCTGGGTGCACGTGCGCAACGAGGAGGCCGGCGCCTTCGCGGCCGCCGCCGAGGCCGAACTCAGCGGCCGGCTCGCCGTCTGCGCCGGCTCCTGCGGCCCCGGCAACACCCACCTCGTCCAGGGCCTCTACGACGCCCAGCGCAGCGGCCTGCCCGTCCTCGCGCTCGCCTCGCACATCCCCTCCGGCCAGATCGGCACCGGCTTCTTCCAGGAGACCCACCCCGAGCGGGTGTTCACCGACTGCAGCAGCTGGTGCGAGATGCTCTCCACCCCCGCCCAACTGCCCCGGCTGCTGCGGATCGCCATCCAGCACGCGCTCGGCTCACCCGGCGTCTCGGTGCTCGCCTTCCCCGGGGACGTCGCCGCCCTGCCCGCCGCCGGACCCACCGGCACCAGCCACTTCCTCACCGAACAGGCCGTCGCCGCACCGCCCTGGTCGCAGGTCCAGGAGCTCGCCCGGATGCTCAACGCGGCCCGCAAGGTCGCCCTGTTCTGCGGCGCCGGGGTGCGCGGGGCACACGCCGAGGTGATGGAGGCCGCGCAGGCCCTTCACGCCCCGGTCGGGCACTCGCTGCGCGGCAAGGAGTGGATCCAGTACGACAACCCGTACGACGTCGGCATGAGCGGCCTGCTCGGCTACGGCGCCTGCCACGAGGCCCTGAACTCCGCCGACCTGGTGCTGCTGCTCGGCACCGACTTCCCGTACGACTCCTTCCTGCCGCAGGCGCACACCGTGCAGGTCGACCACGACGCGACCCGGCTCGGCCGCCGCACCGCGCTCGACCTGGCCGTCCACGGCGACGTGGCCGCCACCCTGCGGGCCGTGCTGCCGCTGCTGGACGAGAAGGAGGACCGCGCCTTCCTGGACGGCATGCTGCGCAAGCACTACCGGGCGCTGGAGGGCGTGATCGGCGCGTACACCCGGGACATCGAGCAGCACCTGCCGATCCACCCCGAGTACGTCGCCTCGGTGCTGGACGAAGTCGCCGCCCAGGACGCGGTGTTCACCGTCGACACCGGCATGAACAACGTGTGGGCCGCCCGCTACCTGCAGCCCAACGGCCGCCGCCGGGTGATCGGCTCCTTCCTGCACGGCTCGATGGCCAACGCCCTCCCGCACGCGATCGGCGCCCAGCTCGCCTGCCCCGGCCGGCAGGTGATCGCGATGGCGGGCGACGGCGGGATCGGGATGCTGCTCGGCGAACTGCTCACCGTCGCCAAGTACCGGCTGCCGGTGAAGACCGTCGTCTTCAACAACGGCGCGCTCGGCATGATCAAGCTGGAGATGCTGGTCTCCGGCTACCCGGAATCCGAGATCGACAACGGGGACGTGGACTACGCGGGGATCGCCCGGGCGATGGGGATCCCCGCCAAGCGGGTCGCCGAGCCGGCCCGGGTCCGGGAGGTGCTGGCCGAGGCGCTGGAACGGCCGGGCCCGGCCCTGGTGGACGTGGTCACCGACCCCAACGCGCTGTCCATCCCGCCGCGCATCACCGCCGCCCAGCTGAAGGGCTTCGCGCTGGCCGCCGGGAAGACGGTGCTCTCGGGCGGCGTCGGCCGGATGGTCGACCTGGCGCGGAGCAACCTGCGGAACATCCCGCGGCCGTGAGCCGGTTCCGGGGCCTTGCCTCTGAGGCAATTTTCTTGCCCACTTGGCAGGCCGGGTGTCCACTGGACACATGACCACCAGCTCCACCGGCACCCCCGCCGCCGGCGACCGGTTCGACGACCAGGAGGTCGCCGGCCTCGCCGCCCGCCTCCGCGAGCACCGGCTCGGCAGCCGCCTCACCCTGGAGGTCGCCGCCGCACGGGTCGGACTCTCCCCAGCGTATCTGTCCCGGCTGGAGACCGGCCGCCGGCAGCCCTCGCTGCCCGTCCTGCTCGGCCTCGCCCGCGCCTACGGCACCTCGGTGTCCGGGCTGCTCGGCGAGACCATGGCGGAGCCCGACCCGGTCGTCCGCGGCGGCGCCATCGAGCCCGGGCGGGCCGGCGGCTGGGGCTACCGCCGGGCCGGCGCCCCCGGCCGCGCCATGCAGGCCTTGCGGGTCCACGTGCCGCCGGGCGTGCAGGACGCGGTGGTCCGGGTCCACCCGGGCGAGGAGTGGCTGTACGTCCTGCGGGGCGCGCTCCGCCTCACCCTCGGCGACCGCGTCCACCACCTCGCCGAGGGCGACTCCGCCCACTACGACTCGCTCACCCCGCACTGCATCGCCGCCGAGTCGGAGAACGGCGTCGAACTGCTCTTCATCCACACCCTGCTGCAGAGCCCCGGCGGCGAACTCTGCCTCGGCGGCGGCCCCGCCGCGACCCACTGACCGATCGTCAGAACACCTCGGAGGAGATCACCATGGCCGATCCCACCACCACCCCCGCTGCGACCGCCGACACCGCCGCCGGCCCGAAGACCATGGACGCCGGCAAGTGGGCCAACAAGCGCGTCTACCTCCGCCTGGTCATCTACACGGCCGGCATCCACGCGTTCGCGGGCTTCATCATGCTCCTCTTCGAACTCGGCAGCCGCAACAAGTAGTTCACCCCCCCGGCCCGCCGCCGCTCACGCCCTGCGCAGCAGCTCGCAGAGGGCCTGCAGGGCCGCCGGGAAGGCGTGGTCGGGTGGGGTGGCGTAGCCGATCACGAGGGCGGGCGGGGCGTCGGTGCTGCCCGGGGCGGCGAGGTGCCAGGCCAGGCCGTTGAGGGAGAGCCCGGCGGCCTGGGCGCGGGCGAGGAGTTCGGGTTCGGGGGTGGAGCCGGGCGGCAGTCGGAGGAGGGCGTGCAGGCCGGCCGCGATGCCGGTGACCCGGACCTGCGGGGCGTGTTCGGCGAGGGCGGCGATCAGCTGGTCGCGGCGGCGCCGGTAGTGCAGGCGGCAGCGCCGCACGTGGCGGTCGTACGTCCCGGAGGTGATCAGCTCGGCCAGGGTGAGCTGGTCCAGGACCGGGGACATGGTGTCGGCGAGCACCTTCAGCCGGGCCACCGGTTCGAGCAGGGCGTCCGGCAGGGCGAGCCAGGCCAGTCGCAGGCCGGGGGCGAGGCTCTTGGCGGCGGTCCCGGCGTAGACGACCCGCTCCGGGTCGAGGGCCTGCATGGCGCCGAGCGGCTGCCGGTCGTAGCGGAACTCGCCGTCGTAGTCGTCCTCGATGACGTACCGGTCGTGCTCGCGGGCCCACCGCACCGCCTCGGCTCGCCGGTCGGCGGAGAGCGGGGCGCCGGTGGGGTACTGGTGGGCCGGGGTGAGCAGGACGGCGCCGGGGCGGGCGTCGAGCCGGTCGAGGAGGGCGCCGTCCTCGTCGAGCGGCAGCGGGGTGGTGGTGAGTCCGGCGGCGCGGATGACGGCGTGCTGCGGCGGCAGCCCGTACTCCTCGACGGCGAGGGTGCGGGCGCCGCGGTCCCGGAGGGCGGCGCAGAGCAGGCCGAGGCCCTGGGTGACGCCGGTGCAGACGAGCAGGTGGTCGGGGTCGGTGCGGACGCCGCGGACCCGGGCGAGGTAGTGGGTGAGGGCCTGCCGCAGTTCGATCCGGCCGAGCGGGCTGCCGTAGTCGAGGGCTTCGTGGGGTGCGGTGGCGAGGGCGCGGCGGGCGGCGGCGAGCCAGGCGGTGCGGGGGAAGAGCGAGATGTCCGGCCGTCCGGACGTCAGGTCGTGCCGGGCGGTGCGCCGTTGGGGCGTGGTCCGGGCGCCGGGGCGCCGGCCGGGGGCGGGCGGCTCGGGTACGGCCCGTCGGCCGACGGTGGTGCCGGAGCCCTGGCGGGAGTCGAGCCAGCCTTCGGCGGTGAGTTGGCCGTAGGCCTCGACCACGGTGTTGCGGGCGATGCCGAGGTCCTCGCCGAGGGCGCGGGAGGAGGGCAGCCGGGTGCCGGGCGCGAGCCGTCCGTCCTGGACGGCTTCGCGCAGGGCGTCCTCCAGGGCGGCCCGCAGTCCGGCGCCGGCGGCGCGCCGTTCGGTGAGGTCCAGGTGCAGGTCGCCGCCGAAGGCGGTCCAGGAGCTGGTCACGTGCCCCATTCTCGCGCGTGCGGGGGCCGGCGGGGGCGTCACCAGGTGGTGCCGGCGGGCTCCTCGATGGTGGTGTTGATGCGGTTGAAGAGGTTGGTGAGTCCGATCATCAGGATGATCGCGGAGAGCTGTTCCTCGGTGAAGTGGTCGGTGGCGGCGTCCCAGACCGGGTCGGGGACGGCCTTGCCGGAGCGGTCGGCGATCCGGGTGGCGGCCTCGGCCAGTTCGAGGGCGGCGCGCTCCTCCTCGGTGAAGAACGGCGCCTCCCGCCAGGCGGCCACCGCGTGCAGCCGTTCGTCGGTCTCGCCGTGCCGCTTGGCTCCGTTCACGCCGGCGAACACGCAGGCGCTGCAGCCGTTGATCTGGCTGACCCGCAGGTGGACCAGCTCCAGGAGCTGCGGGGCGACGCCGCCCCGGTGGACGGCCTGGTAGATGGCCTGGATGCCCTTGGTCGCCTCCGGCAGGACCGTGGCGGGGTTCTTCATGCGGGCAGTAGTGTGGGCGGTGGTCATCGCGGGCTCCTCATCGTCGGTTAGCGTCCCTCACCCAACCGACGGATCGCGACGCGAGGATGTGACAGGTGACCGGAGAGAATCTTCTGGCCGAGCGCTTCGAGGCGGAACGCCCCCAACTGCGTGCGGTGGCCTACCGGATGCTCGGGTCGATCGCCGAGGCCGAGGACGCCGTCCAGGAGGCCTGGCTGAAGCTGAGCCGCAGCGACGTGGGCGAGGTGCGCAACCTCGGGGCCTGGCTCACCACGGTCGTCGGCCGGGTCTGCCTGGACCAGTTGCGCTCCCGTACGTCCCGCCGGGAGGAGCCGCTGCCCGAGCAGGACGGCCAGGTGCGGCTGCCGGACCCGGTGGTGAGCGGGCTGGCGGCGCTGGACCCGGTGCACGAGATCCTGGTCGCCGACTCGGTCGGGATCGCGCTGATGGTGATCCTGGAGACGCTCTCCCCGGCGGAGCGGGTGGCCTTCGTGCTGCACGACATGTTCGAGGTGCCCTTCGACGGGATCGCCGAGGTGCTGGGCCGTACCTCCGCCTCCACCCGGCAGTTGGCCAGCCGGGCCCGCCGCCGGGTCCAGGGTGCGACCCCGGCCGCGGACGCCGACAACGCCCGCAAGCGCGAGGTGGTGGAGGCGTTCCTGTCCGCGGCCCGGGGCGGGGACTTCGACGCCCTGCTGACGGTGCTGGACCCGGAGGTGGTGGCCCGCTCCGACGGCGGCACGCTGGTGCCGAGCGCGCTGCGCCGCGGCGCGGCCGAGGTGGCCACGAACGCGATCACGTTCGCCACGTTCGCCGCCGACGGACGCCTGGTGCTGGTCAACGGCTCGCCCGGGGTGGTGTCCTTCGCCGAGGGGCGTCCGCTGTCGGTCATGTCGTTCACCATCCACGACGGCCGGATCACCGCGCTGGACATCCTCACCGACCCGGTCCGGCTGGCCGCCCTGGGGCTCAAGCCCTGACCGCCCGCCGGTGCTGCCCGCCGGGTGCCCACCGTGCCCCGGGAGTCCGTCCGGCGAGCGGCCGGACGGACTCCCGGGCGCGGTCGGGTCCTGAGCCGGCCGGCCGGGTGCGTTGTCGGACCCTCGCGCTACCGTGCCCCGCATGGCGAACTTCGTACTCGTGGCGGGCGCGTGGCTCGGTTCCTGGGCGTGGAGCGAGGTCGTGCCGCAGCTGCGCGCGGCCGGGCACGGGGTGCACCCGTTGACGCTCTCCGGGCTCGCGGAGAAGCGGGGCGCGCCCGCCGGGCAGCAGGTGCACGTGGCGGACATCGTGGCCGAGGTGGAGCGGCTCGGCCTGCGGGAGGTGGTGCTGGTCGGGCACAGCTACTCGGGCATCCCGGTGGGCCAGGCCGCCGAGCGGATCGGCGACCGGCTGGCCCGGCTGGTCCTGGTGGACGCCAACGTGCCGGTGGTGGGGCAGTCCTTCGCCGACCAGATGCCGGAGCCGGCCGCGCTGCGGGCGGAGCTCGTCGCCCACGGGGGCTGGTGGCCGCCGCTGCCGCCGGCCGAGTTCGCCGGTCAGGGGCTGACGGCCGGGCAGATCGCCCGGATCACCGCCGGCGCCACCCCGCACCCGGGCCCCTCGCTGACCGAACCGGCCGTGTCCGCGGGCCCGTTGAGCGCCCTTCCGGCGGTGTACGTGAAGTGCCTGCTGGACTGGCCGGAGCCGCCGCCGGGGGTCGCCGCTCTGGCCGCGGCGGGCCACTGGCAGCTGGTGGAGCTGGACACCGGGCACTGGCCGATGTTCTCCCAGCCGGCCGAACTGGCGCGGATCCTGCTGGAGTCGGCTCGAAAGGCTCAGACCGACAGGTAGACCGCGCTGCCGAGGCCGGCCAGGAAGCAGTAGACCGCGAACGGCGTCAGGCTGCGGGTCTCGAAGTACTTGGTGAGGAAGCGCACCGAGACGTACCCGGCGGCGAAGGCGGCGACGCTGCCCGCGACGACCGGGCCGAGCACGGCGGAGTTCTCCGGCTTGAACAACTCGGGGACCTTCAGCACCGAGGCGGCCAGGATGACCGGGGTGGCGAGCAGGAAGGAGAACCGGGCGGCGTCCTCGTGGTGCAGTCCGCGCAGGATGCCGGCGCTCATGGTGACGCCGGAGCGGCTGATGCCGGGGAACAGCGCGAGGATCTGCGCGGCGCCGATCCAGGCGCCCTGCCCGTAGCCGAGCCTGGTCAGCCGGTGGTCGGAGGCGACCGCCGGGTCCGTGCCGGGCTCGTCGACGGGGGCGGCGTGCCCGGCCCGGCGGCGGCCGGTGCCGCCGCGCTTGAGCCGTTCGGCGCCGAGCAGCACCAGCCCGTTGAGGGCGAGGAAGACGGCGGCGGGGACGGGCTTGCCGAGGGCGTTGCGCAGCGCCTTCTCCAGGACGAGCCCGGCCACCCCGACCGGGATGGTGGAGAGGATGAGCAGCCAGGCGAGCTTCTCGTTGCGGCTCTCCACCCGGCGGTGGCGGATCGAGCTGAACAGGCCCCCGATGACGCGCACCCAGTCCTGCCAGAAGTACACGACCAGCGCGAGCGCGGTGGCCAGGTGCAGGGCGACCAGCGCGGCGAGGTAGGAGGAGCCCTCGGCGGTCATGTCCAGGTCGTGCTGGATCTTCCCGCCGATCAGGGCGGGCAGCAGGATGCTGTGGCCGAGGCTGGAGACCGGGAAGAGTTCCGTCACACCCTGCAGCAGGCCGACGCCTATCGCTTCCGGGTAGGTCAGGGTGGACATCGCGCACCTTCGCTCGGGGGTCGGCGGCCGGCCGATTCCGGGGGCCTCCGCGAAGCTACTACGGGCATGTAGACGTTCGGCAGGCCCGCTGTCAGAAGTTCACCGACCGTACGCCTGCGGGACACCGGGGCCCGGCTGTGCGACCGACGCCCCCGCTGGGGTCAGTCCGCAACCCGCCGCCAGCCCACCCCGTCCGCGCCCACCGGCGCCGCCGCGAAGTCGTAGCGCAGCCCGTCCGGCCCGAGCGCGAGCAGCGAGATCGACGAGGAGCCCCAGATCCGCCCGTTGCCGAAGTCCCGCCGCTGGACCAGCGCGGCGTCCTCGTCCAGCGCCAGCCCGTCGCCGGTGACGATCGGCAGCCAGGCGCCCCAGGCCCGCTCGGCCGGCCCGTCGCCGGTCGGCTCGGGCCGGGGTGCGGCGGCGAAGCGGGCCCGGAAGTGGTCGGCGCGCGAGGCCATCAGGGCGCTGATCCGCTCGGAATCGGCCCGGTTGGCGGCCCGGCCCTCCAGCCCGTCGTTGAGCACCACGCTGAGCCCGGCGGGCAGTTCGCGCCGTTCCGCCCGCACGCCGTCCCAGCTGGTGACGGCGACGCCGTCCGGCCGGGCCAGCAGGAGGTGGAAGGGGTCGTACGGGGTGAGGTCGAGGTGGCCGATGCCGCCCTCGGTGACGGCGGTGAGCGGAAGGTGGCCGCGGGTGCGGCGGGTGTCGGCGGGGGCGGCCGGGCCGAAGCCGTTGAGCAGGCAGGCGGCGGTGCGCCGGGCGGGGTCGACGGCCAGCCAGGTGCCGCCGGCCGCGAGGTCGAGCCCGCCGAGCAGTCCGGGCCGGTCCGGCCAGTGGCGGCCCGGCGGCAGCCAGGCGCGCCCCAGGTACTCGTCCCGGACGGAGAGCAGCAGCACCGGTACCGCCGCTGCGGGTTCGATGCTGACGAATGCCGTGCACACGAGCCTGTTCCCCCTGACCTCGTCCTGCCTGCGATCCTCGCACGGCTGTTCGTGCACCGGAAGTGGCCCAAGGAACCGGGTGCCGAATGCACCAGACCCCTGGTCCACCGGCTGCCTAGGCTGGCTGCCATGACGACGACGAACGAGACCGTGACGACGACGGACGGGACGGGAGCCCACCCCCACGCCCATGTGCCGGCCCCCGCCCTGCGCCTCCCGCTGGGGAAGCTGGCCCCCGCCTTCTACCGGGCCATGGTGGCCGTGGACGAGGCCGCCCGGACGGGCCTCGACCCGGTGATCGTCGAGCTGGTCAAGTTGCACGCGTCGGTGATCAACGGCTGCGCCTACTGCATCGACAAGCACTCCACCGACGCCCGCGAGCTGGGCGAGCGGGAGCACCGCCTGCTCTCCCTCCCGGCCTGGCGCGAGACCCCGTGGTTCACCGCCCGGGAGCGCGCCGCGCTGGCCCTCACCGAGTCGGTCACTCTGCTGACCCAGGGCCACGTGCCGGACGCGGTGTGGGCGGAGGCCGCCGAGCAGTTCGACGAGACGGAGCTGGCCCAGCTGGTCGCGCTGACCGCCACCATCAACGCCTGGAACCGGATCGGCGTGAGCACCCGCATGTCGCCGGCCGCGAAGTGAGGACCGCAGACATGACGACGCAGCAGGAGAAGGCCCGGCTGCTCCGGGAACTGCACCGCGCGGGCGATCCGCTGGTGCTGGCCAACGTGTGGGACGCGGCCTCCGCCCGGCTGGTGGCCGTCGCCGGGGCGCGGGCGGTGGCCACGGCCAGCGCGAGCGTCTGCTGGTCGCTCGGCAGCCCGGACGGCGGCGGCGCCGACCGCGAGCAGGTGCTGGCCCGGACCGCCGAGGTGGTCCGCGCCGTCGACCTGCCGGTCACCGCGGACCTGGAGCACGGTTACGCGGACACCGCAGCCGGCGTCGGCGAGACGGTCGCCGCGCTGCTCGCCACCGGCGCGGTCGGGGTGAACCTGGAGGACGAGGGCCGCCCGGTGGCGGAGGCCGCCGAGCGGATCGCGGCGGCCCGGGCGGCGGCGGACGCGGCCGGCGTCCCACTGTTCGTCAACGGGCGTACCGACGTGTTCCTGTACGGGCTCGGCGCCCCGGAGGAGCGGCTGGACGAGGCGGTCCGCCGGCTGCGGGCGTACGTCGAGGCGGGCGCGGACGGTGTGTTCGTCCCCGGCGTCGCGGACCCGGAGACCATCGCCGCGCTGGTCGCGGCCGTCCCGGTGCCGCTGAACGTGCTGGCCGGGCCCGGCTCCCCGTCGGTCGCCGAGCTGGCGAAGCTGGGCGTCGGCCGGATCAGCCTCGGCCCGGGCCTGGCCAAGGTGGCCTACGCGGCCGTCCGCCGGGCCGCCGAGGAGGTGTACGGGAGCGGCACGTACGCCGCCCTCGACGGCGGGTTGACCTACCCGGAGCTCAACGGGCTCTTCGCGGGCTGAGGCCGGGGCCCGAGGCCCGAGCCCGGGCTCAGGCCCGGGCGGCCGGTCGGACGGGGGTCGGCCGGCCGCCCGCCCGCCGTCAGCCGATCTGCCCGCTGAGCCCCGGGTGGCTCATCTGGTTGGTGCCGACGGCCTCCACCTCGTTGGCGGTGTGCCCGACCACCGGGAGCTTGCCCACGGTCTGCAGGGCGATGTCGGCGGGGGACAGGTTGAGGCCGTCGGTCAGGCCGCCGGTGGCGTCCGGCGAGGAGGCGACCTGGCTGGTGGCGGAGGCCGCCGGGGCGGCCATGGCGAGGCCCGCCATGGTGAGGGCGGCCAGGGTGGCGAGCTTCCGCCCGTGGCGGCGCAGGCCGGGGGTGTCCGCGCGGTGGGTGTTCGTGCCGTGGTTCGTCATGCACTGCCGAACGACCCGGCCGCCCTCAGGTCACCGGGTGGCGTCGACCGTCACCCACAGGGTCTTCACGCCGTTGCTGACGAACGAGGCGATCGGCTCGTTGCTCCGCCCCTCGGCCGCGGCCAGCCCGGGGAAGCGGTCGAACAGGTGCCGCAGCGCCGTCTCGGCCTCCAGCCGGGCCAGCCCGGAGCCCAGGCAGAAGTGCGGGCCGTGGCCGAGCGAGAGGTGCCGGGCAGGCTGCCGGGTGAGGTCGAAGCGGTCGGCGTCGGGGTGGTGCCCCGCGTCGCGCCCGGCCGCCGCGTACGACGCGAGCAGCGCCTCGCCGCGCCGGATCACGACGTCGCCGACCTCGATGTCCTCGATCGCGTAGCGCAGCGGGAACTGCCCGACCGGCGCGTCGTAGCGCAGCGTCTCCTCGACCACCGCCGACCACGGCACGACGCCGTCCAGGACGAGCCGCAGCTGGTCGGGGTGGGCGAGCAGGGCGCGCACCGCGTTGGTGATCAGGTTGAGCGTGGTCTCGTGCCCGGCGACCAGCATCAGCAGCAGGGTGCCGACGAGTTCGGCCTCGCTGAGCCGCTGCTGTCCGGGCCCGTGGCCGTCCTCGCGGGCGGCGATCAGGTCGGTGGTCAGGTCGTCGCCGGGCTCGGCCCGCTTGGCCGCCACCACCGAGGCGAGCAGGGCGTTCAGGTCCCGTTGGGCGGCCATCGCGGCCTGCGGGGTGGCCGAGCTGGAGACCAGGGTGTCGGACAGCTCGTGCAGCTCGTCCTGCTGCTCCAGCGCGAGGCCGAGCAGTTCGCCGATCACCTGCATGGGCAGCGGGTAGGCGAAGTGCTGCTTCAGGTCGAACTCGCCCTCCAGCTTCGCGACGTCGTCCAGCAGGGCGATCGCCCGGGCCTCGATGGCGGGGGCCAGGGCGGCGATCCGGCGCGGGGTGAAGGCCTGGGAGACCAGTCCGCGCAGCCGCCGGTGGTCCTCGCCGTCGGCGGTGACCATGCCGGGGACGGCGATGAAGTTGAGCAGCGGCCAGCCCTCCGGCAGCCGGCCCTCGCGGAAGGTCGTCCACAGCCGGGCGTCCTTGCCGACCCGGGGGTCGGCCAGCACCGACTGGAGGGCGTCGTGGTGGGTTATCGCCCAGACCACCACCCCGCCAGGGAGCTCCACCAGGACCGCGGGGCCGGCTGCTCGGAGCCGGGCGTTCTCTCCGTGCTGGTCCTGTCCGAAGGGGTCGAGTCGGACGGGTTCGGGACGGGCTCCGGGGCTGTCGACGGCGGTGTCCATGCGGGCCTCTCGGGGGCTGGCGGGCGGGGCGGGGTGAAGGCGCTGTACAACACGGGCAGGGCGGTCAGGGCCCGCGACCACGGGGACGGGCGCCAGGCCAGTTCGCCCGGGGGGACGGCGAGTTGGAGGTCGGGCAGGCGGTGCAGCAGGGTCTCGACGGCGGTCTCGACGATGATCCGGGCCGGGTGCTGGGCCGGGCAGACGTGCCGCCCGGCGCCCCAGGCGAGGTGCGCCCGGTTGCCGCCGAGCGAGCCCTGGGCGGCGGCGGAGACGCCCTGGGCGGCCGGGTCGGCGTTGGCCGCGGCCAGGCCGAGGACGAGCATGTCGCCGGCGCTGATGTACTGGCCGCCGAGCACGGTGTCGCCGGTGGCCCAGCGGCCGGGGAAGTTCTGCGTCGGCGGGTCGCGCCAGAGCACCTCCTCCAGCGCGTCGGAGACGGTGAGCCGGCCGCCGGTGAGGGTGGCCCGGAAGCGCCGGTCGGTGAGCAGCAGCCGCAGGCTGTTGCCGGTCCAGTTGATCGAGGTCTCGTTGCCCGCGACCATCAGCACCACCAGGTGGTGCACCGCCTCCTCGTCGGTCAGCCCGGCGGGGTGGGCGAGCAGCCAGGAGGTGAGGTCGGCGCTCGGCGCTTCGCGGCGGCGCCGGACGAGGTCGACCAGGATCGCCTGGAACTCGGCGCCGGCGCGCTGGGACTGCGCGCTGCTGTCCACGAAGTGGCTGATCAGCTCGACGAGTCGGGGCCCGGCCTCGGCGGGCAGGCCGACCAGCTGGGTGAAGACCAGCAGCGGCAGCGCCCGGGCGTACTGGGCGATCAGGTCGGCGGTGCCGTCCGGCCCCCAGCTGTCGATCAGGCCGTTGGCGGCGGCCTCGGTGGTGCCGCGCAGCTGGTGGTGGTCGATCTGGGCGAGGGTGTCCGAGACGGCGGAGCGCAGCCGCTGGTGCTCGGCGCCGTCCAGGTTGAGCAGGGTGGGCCGCCACGAGGTCATCGTCAGCAGCCGGGAGCCGGCCGACAGCCGGCCCTCGGCGGGCACCCGCCAGCGGCGCGAGTCCTTGGAGAACAGCGCCTCGTTGCGGGTGAGTTCGAGCAGTTCGGCGTAGCCGAGGACGAGCCAGGCCTCGACGCCGGGCTCCAGCTCGATCGGGGCGACCGGGCCGTAGTGCGCGCGCAGCCGGGCGTACAGGCCGTGCGGGTCCTCGGCGACGGCCGGGCCGTACAGCGGGGTCAGCGGGACGCCGACGGGCAGGCCGCGGCCGTGGCCGGGCCCGCCGACGGGCAGGCCGCCGCCGTGCGCGACGGGGCAGCCGGCCGGGAGGGTGGGGCCGGCCGGGCCGACGGCACCGGGGTCGGGGGCGCTCATCCCTGCAGCTCCAGGATCGAGTTGCGGTGCAGGTGGTCGACGAAGTCGATCAGCAGGTCGTAGGACTGTCGCCGGTCGCGCGCGTCGCAGAACAGGATCGGTACGTCCGGCAGCAGGTCCAGCGCCGAGCGCAGCTCCTCCTCCGGGTAACTCGGCGTGTCCGGGAAGGTGTTGACCGCCACCGCGAACGGGATGCGCTGCTCCTCCAGCCGGCCGAGGACGTCGAAGCTCTCGTCCGGGCGGCGCAGGTCGACCATGGCGATCGCACCGAGCGCGCCGCGCGACAGGTCGTCCCACAGCGGCCAGAACCGCTGTTGTCCGGGCGTGCCGAACAGGTACAGCGCGAGCCGCGGGTTGAGCGTGATCCGGCCGAAGTCCAGCGCGACCGTGGTGGTGGTCTTGCCACCGCGCCCGGTGAGGTCGTCGACGCCGCTGCTGGCGGCGGTCATGGTCTCCTCGGTGCGCAGCGGGGTGATCTCGCTGAGCGAGCCGACCAGGGTGGTCTTGCCGACCCCGAACGGGCCGGTGACCAGGATCTTGACCGCGCCCTGCACCGAGGACGGCAGGTACTGCGGCCCGTCGGCGGACCCGGCGGACCCGGGGGATCCGGCGGCGGACCCGGGGGCCCCGGGGGTGGCTTCAGCGGAGTTGGCGGAGGCCAACGAGCACCTCTTCCAGAAGGGTTGCGGGCAGGCGTTCGGCCTGCGGAACGGGCGGGAGCACCTGCACGGCGCCGAGGTCCCAGAGGTCCCCGACCAGCACCTTGACGACGCCGAGCGGCAGCCCCAGGTGGGCCGCCACCTCGGCGATGGACAGCAGGCTGTGGCAGAGCGCGAGGATGCGCCGGTGCTCCCGGTTCAGCAGCGCGTGCTCGGGCAGGACCGGCGGTTCGGGCAGTTCCGGTCGTCCGGGTAAGGCGCTGACCAGGCTCTCCACGGCCAGCTCGGCCCGGGTGGAGCGGCTGCGCCCACCGGTGATGACGTACGGGCGGACCGGCCCGCTCACCGGTGGCCCCCCGCCGCGTGGTCGACACGCGGCGGGCTGGTGAGGTGGCTGCCGATCCGCTCGACCAGGACCTGCATCTGGTACGCGACCAGGCCGGCGTCCACCGCCTCGCTGGTCACCACGGCCAGGTGCGCCCCGGCCCCGGCGGCGACGATGAAGAGGTAGCCGCCGCCGTACTCGATGATGATCTGCCGGGTGGCGCTGCCGGGGCCGCCGAAGCCCGTCGCGACGCCGCGGGCCAGCGACTGCAGTCCGGAGCAGGCGGCGGCGAGCCGTTCGGCGTCCTCGCGCGCGATGCCGGTGCTGCGGCCGATCTCCAGGCCGTCGTTGGAGACGACGACGGCGTGCTGGACCTGCGGGACGGCGATGATGTCGGCGAGCAGCCAGCCGAGATCAGGGGTGGTGGTCATGGAACTCTCCGGAGCGCTGGGGAAGTCGGGGGGACGGGGGAAGGGAAGGGTCGAACCGGGCCTGGGCCTGGAGCTGGGTGTGAGCCTGAAGCTGGGCCTGGGCCTGGGCCTGGACCTGGGCCTGGACCTGGGCCTGGGCGTGGGCCTGGGCGTGGGCCTGGGCGTGGGCCTGGGCGGCCGATCGACCGCTGGCGGTCCCGGCCTGGAACATCGCCATGAACGCCTGGGCGTCCCGGGCCGAGCGGTACGGCGGCGCGGGAGGCGCTGGGGGAGCGGCGTGTTGGGCGGGGCGGTGGGCGCGGTCGCGCCGGTGGCTCCGACGGGGCAGTGGCGGCGGGGTGTCGCCGGTGACGGGGGGCCGGCCGGGCGGCGGGGTCTCCAGCAGCGGGTGCTCGGCAGGAGCGGCCGGTCGGGGGTGGGGGGTGAACGCCCGGTCGTCCGGCCCGAGGCCGGGAACGGTGGGCGGCAGCGGCTCGGTGAGCAGCGCGTTCGGCAGCAGCACGACCACGCGCACGCCGCCGTACGGTGAGGGGGCCGAGCTGAGGGTGACCCGGAAGCCGTACTGCTCGGCCAGCCGGCCGACCGCGGCGAGGCCCAACTGCGGTACCTCGCCCAGCCGGGAGACCTCCAGGGTGCTGCCGCCGGCCAGCGCGGCGGCCGCCTTGGCGATGGCCTGCTCGGGCATGCCGACGCCGCCGTCGTCGATCTCGATGACGGCGCCGTTGTGCACCGGCATCAGGGTGACGAACACCTGGGTGCTGGGCGGGGAGTAGCGGGTCGCGTTGTCCAGCAGCTCGGCGATGGCGTGGATCAGGGCCTCGGCCGCGGCGCCGACCACCGCGGTCTCGATCCGGCTGCGCACGACCACGCGCTGGAACGGCAGGATGCGGGACTGCGCGCCGCGGACGACGTCCTCCAGGGTGACCGGTTCCGGCCAGTGCCGGCCGGCCCGCGCGCCGCACAGCACGGCCAGGGTCTGGGCCAGTCGGGCCTGTTGGGCGGCCGCGTGGTCGGCCTTGAGCAGGCCCTCCAGCAGCGCCGGGTCGTCGTGGGTGCGTTCCATCTCGTCCAGCAGCGCCTGCTGGTCGTGGGCCATCACCAGGATCCGGCGGGCGACGCTGAGGAAGGCCCGCTGGGTGGAGGCGGTGAGCTCCTGCTCCTGCTGGACGACGGCCAGTTCGGCGCCGCGGCGGAAGAGTTCGGCGTCGAGCCGCTCCTGGAGCCGGGCGAGATCCTGCTGCATCCGGTCGGCGCGGCCGCGGTGGGTGACGGACACGGCGCGGTACCGCGCGGCGGCCACGAGGGCGAGGACGGCGAGCACGCCGGTTGCCGTTACGGACCACTGAGTCATCGTCACGCGGCGAATTCTAGGGTGATGATCCTACGAAGGTGTGAACGGATCTCGCCATGTGACCGGATCTCGTCAATATCGAGTCAATCCGGCCTCAAACCCGCCTCGTTCGACCCCAATCGCCGCACCTGACGAGGCCCCGGGTCGTCCGGCTTGGTCCGTTGTCGAACTTCCCCGCCACCCCTGGTGGCCGAAACACGTCCCGGGATGTGTGGGACGTGTGTGCAGGGTGTCGCGGAAGGGGCGCCGTCCGGTGCAGGGGCAGCCGACTCAGAACCCCGGCTCCCCAGAAGGCGGATGGTCGCCCAGCCGCCGCACCAGCACCAGGGTCCGGTCGTCCGCGACCTGCCCCGCCACCGCGTGCACCAGCCGCTGCGCCGCCCCCCGGTCCGGCCGCTGCTGCGTCCGGTGCGCGCGCACCACCGGCTCGGCGGCGGCCAGCAGCCGGCCCACCCCGTCGTCCAGGTCCCGGCCGGGCACCTCCACCAGCCCGTCGCTGAACAGCAGCAGCGAGTCCCCGCGCCCCAGCCGCCCGGCCACCGCCGGGTACCGCGCCCCCGGCACCAGGCCCAGCGCCGGGCCGCCGTGCTCGGACGCCTCCCAGCCGCCCCCGCGGCAGTACCGCACCGGCGGCGGGTGGCCCGCGTTGAACAGCCGGTAGCGGCCGGTCGCCGGATGCAGCGCCAGGTGGACGGCGGTGGCGAAGTGGTCCTCCCAGCCCATCCGGACCAGGTGGTCGTTGGCGGCCGGCAGGAACGCCTCCGGCGGCACCCGGCCCAGCAGCATCGCGAACGCACCGGACAGATGGGTCGAACGGGCCGCCGCCCGGCTGCCCTTGCCCGACACGTCCACCAGCACCAGCTCCAGCAGGTCCTCCTCGGGGCGGTGGGCGCACAGCAGGAAGTCCCCGGAGAACGAGGCACCGCCGGCCGGGGCCAGTGCGCTGTCGAAGTGCCAGTCCAGCAGGCGCTCCGGCAGCCGGGCCAGCGTCCGGTTGTGCTCGGCCAGCTCCAGCAGCATCGAGTCGCCCTGCGTGCCGCGCAGCCCCAGCCGGTGCCGGAACCGGTTCGCCGTCAGCACCGTCGCCCCCGTAACGGCCAGCACCGCCGTCACCCCCAGCCGCACCCCGCGCGGGTCCTGCACCACCGCCCCCAGCACGCTGCCCGCCACTGCCGCGCCCACCAGCACCCGCAACTGCCCGCGCCGCAGCACCAGCCCGCCACCCACCACCGGCAGCACCAGCGCCGACGGCGGCCACCCGTACGGCATCAGGATCGGCAGCACGCTCAGCCCGGCGGTCCCCCCGAGCAGCACCCCCAACGCCACCCGCCCGGCCCGCACGTCCCCGTCCAGCAGCCGCCCGTACCACCGCCGCACCCTCGCTATCAGTGCGGGCACCTACGACCTCCGGCCAGGGGGGGCGGTCCCCGGTCATGACCACCAATCAGACCGGTCACACTAACCCCTCACCCCCCACCCCACCCCGCCCCCCTCACCAGCACCGCCTCCCCCTCCACCACCCCGCCGGCCCCTCGCCCGCACAGGAAGTCGGCCGGACCGACTTCCTGTGCGCAGGCCTCCCGCGTCAGCCCCGCTCGCCGCCGAGCGTCCCCGCCCCCCGCTGCAGCGGACGCCGGAAGTCGGCAGATCCGACTTCCGGCGCGGCTTTCTCCGTCGCATGCCCCACGTGCCTCGCCCGCGCCGTCCTTCCCGGCTGAGCTTCCCTCCTCCAGCCCCTTGCCCGCGCGAGAAGTCGACCGGCCCGACTTCCTGTGCGCGGGCCTCCCGCGTCAGCTCGCTCGCCGCTTTCTTCGTGCCGGCGGCCAGCGTGGACAGTCCCTCCCACTCAAGCTGCGCGAGAAGTCGGCGGGTCCGACTTCCTGCGAAGGGTCACTCCGTGAGGTGCCGGCTCGGCCGGCCCTCTAGGCCGGCCAGGTGCGGAGGCCGGTGGTGAGGGTGGTGATGAGGCGGTCGTGGGTGGTGGTGAGGTCTTCGGCGAGTTGGAAGGCGCCGGCGGTGGTGAGGGAGGCGAAGCCGTGGGCGAGGGAGCGGACGGTGCGGGCGGCGTGGATCGCCTCGGAGCCGTCGAGGCCGTACTCCCGCAGGACGGCGATGATCACGCCGACGAGTCGCCCGGCCGCCCGGGCCAGGTCGTCGTCGGGCTGCGGGGCCTGGGGGAGGGCGTTGTAGCGGTGCGGGTGTTCGGTGGCGTACGCGTGGTACGCCCGCAGGACGGCGGCGACGGCGTCGTCCCCGCTGCGGCCGACCGCGGCGTCGGCGAGCCGGCCGGCCAGTTCGTCGGTGACCCGGACGGCTATCAGCCGCCGCAGTTCGGCGAGCCCACCGCTGACGTGCTTGTACAGGGAGGGGGTGGCGACCCCGGCCCGGGCGGCGACGGCGGCCAGGGTGAGGGCGTCGGCCCCCTGTTCGTCGATGAGGGCGAGGGCGTGGTCGACGACCTGGTCGGGGGTCAGTCCTACGCGGGGCATGGCTTCGGGTTCTCCGTGGGGAAGGTGGGGGCGTCGGGCGGGCAGGAGCGCGGCGGTCAGCCGATCTCGGCGAGGAAGGGCAGCAGGGCGTCGGCGGTGGCCTGCGGGTTGTCGGCCATCGGGTAGTGCCCGGACCCTTCGATCATCGCCTTTCGCGCGTCGAGTGCCGCGGCCTGCCGGTCGGCGACGAGTTCGGGCTTCGG
Organism: Streptomyces sp. 1114.5; assembly: GCF_003635085.1. Taxonomy (NCBI): domain Bacteria; kingdom Bacillati; phylum Actinomycetota; class Actinomycetes; order Kitasatosporales; family Streptomycetaceae; genus Streptomyces; species Streptomyces sp. 1114.5. The sequence continues at coordinate 991,349 of NZ_RBXE01000001.1, read as the reverse complement.
GAAGTCGGGGTCCTTGCTGCCCATGACGACCAGCGCCGGGCACCGTACGGCGGCGGTCCAGCCGGTCGGTGCCGAGTCTCCGGTGACGTACCCGCGGGTGGCGGTCTTGCGGCCGGGGGTGCGCAGTGCGGCGACCAGCCCGTTCACGTACTCGTCGAAGTCGGCGGGCTTGGCACCGGGGAAGGCCATCCGGCGCAGGTAGAGGCCCCAGACGGCCGGCCAGTGGACGATCGCCGCGCCCATCAGCCCCATGACGCCGCGCATCAGGGCGTTCGGCCGCGGGCTCTCGACGAAGGCGTCGAGGAGGGCGATCCCGGCGACCCGTTCGGGCGCGTTGCCGGCGGCCTTGACGACGGTGGCCCCGGTGTACGAGCTGCCGACGAGGACGGCGCGGTCGATGCCGAGGTGGTCGAGCAGGGCGAGGACGTCGTCGGCGAGGGCGGCGGGGCCGTAGTCGTCCCAGGTGATGGAGGACTCGCCGAAGCCGCGCAGGTCCATGGTGAGGACCCGGTGGCCGGCGGCGACGAGCAGCGGGCGGAGGTGCCGGTACGCGGCCCGGCTGTCGAGCATGCCGGGGAGCAGGACGACGGGGGTGCCGTCGCCCTGCCGGGTGTCGTCGAAGGCGATCCGCCCGCCGGGGACGGTGAGGTACTGGGTGTTCGGGGTGCCGGTGCCGTTCATGGTGGGCCCTCCTCGGTCCGCCGCTGCTGCGAGCTATCGGCGAGTACTGCCGATAGCCATAAAGCTAAGGCTAATAGCCTTAGCCGTCAAGCGCGCCGGAGCCGGAATCCCAGGACCCTCGCCCGCCTCAGGCTCCCTCGACCCGGAACGGGTCGTGCTCGCTGAGCAACTTCTCCAGCCGGGCCTGGTCGACCCGGTTGACGATCTCGTTCGACTCGTGCCGGTCCCGGATCACCTTCGCCAGCGTGAACGCGGAGGTCACGGTGTAGAGGAGGCCGATCCCGAGGAAGGCCCGGGTCCAGCCGCCGACCGGCAGGTAGGCGATCCCCACGGCGAGGGCGGTGCCCGACAGGGCGAAGGAGAGGAGGGCCTGGACGTAGTACGCGGCCGTCGTGCGGTGCTGCATCGGTTGGCTCATGGCGTCAGGATGCGGCTGCCGGATCGGGTCGCACATGAGTAGGAGTACTCAGCTGGAGTGCTCAGGTGGAGTGCTCGCATTGAGGGGTCGTTCGTTGACGTCCGATCACCTGCTCCCCAGCGGTCCCGGACGGATGGCTTGGAATCAGAGCCTCCTAGGATTAACGTTTGATAACGCAGCGCGGTTGTCAACGCCGTACCCAGACGGCACCGTGCGCCGTCGCCTAATCCCGCCGGCCGGCCTCCGGGCAGGCCAGGGAGCCGGGGAACCACGTTCCTTGGGGTGAATCGGCGGGGCCCCGGCCCGGCCGTAGGAGACCTTCCTGCTCCGAACCCGTCAGCTAACCCGGTAGGCGCGAAGGAAGGAAAGGAGCGCGCCTCCGTGGCGTCGACGCACACCCCGGCACACCCGGCCGGCCCCGCAGCCGGTACCCAGCTCCTCGACCACCCCGGCGCGGACGGCCCCGAGGCCTACGGCCCGGAGGCCGAGACCAACCGCCACCGGATGCCGCGTCAGGCCCGCGGAGCCTCCCCGCTGCTCGGCGTCACCGCCGTCGCGGCCACCCTCGGCGCCACCGGCTTCGCCTCCGCCACCCCGGCCGCCGCCCCCGCCGTCGAGGCCCCGGACGAGGCGCCGGTCGTCCTCGCCGCCGACCCCGGCCTCGCGCTCGCCGCCCGCATCCAGCAGCAGGCCGACAGCCAGCGCACCGCCGCCGAGGAGAGCGCCCGCGTGCAGGCCGCGCAGGAGGCCGAGGCCAAGGCCGCCGCCAAGGAGGCCGAGGCCAAGCGCGCCGCCGAGGAGGCCGAGGCGAAGGCCGCCGCCGCCCTCACCCTCCCGGTGAAGGACTACCGGCTCTCCGCCCACTACGGCCAGAGCGCCCGCTACTGGGCCAACCTGCACACCGGCCTGGACTTCGCCGCCGACACCGGCACCCCGGTCTACGCGCTCGGCCAGGGCACCATCACCTCGGCCGGCTGGTCCGGCTCCTACGGCTACCGGATCGTCGAGACGCTGCCCGACGGCACCGAGATCTGGTACTGCCACCTCTCCTCGATCATCAAGGGCTCCGGCAAGGTCGCCTCCGGCCAGCAGATCGGCAAGGTCGGCGCGACCGGCAACGTCACCGGCCCGCACCTGCACCTGGAGGTCCGCCCCGGCGGCGGCGCCCCGGTCGACCCCGAGCCCTGGCTCGAACAGCGCGGCCTCACCCCCTGACACCGGGGACGCACGGGAGCCCCCGACCGCCGGCAACCGCCGTACGGCCGGGGGCTCCCGCCTCAGCGCCTCACTCCACAGCGCCTCACTCCTCGGCGCCTCACTCCTCCGCGGGCAGCTGCGCCAGGTACGCCTCGATCTCCTCCCGGCCCGGCTCCGGCGCCAGCTCGGGGAACTCCTCCACCAGCAGCCGCGGCAGCCCCGGCACCGTCCACTCGCCGAACAGGTCGAGCGCCGCCCCGGCCGCCGCCTCCTCGAACTGCCCGAAGTCCCCGGCCAGTTCGTCCGGCATCGGCCGCCCCTGCGCGGTCAGCTCGGCCAGGTTGCGGTAGCTGCGCCGCATCAGGCCCTGCTCCAGCAGCCGCCGCGCGCCGTCGGTGGCCATGCCGACCGACAGCAGCCGGCCCGGCCCCCAGCCCTCGGCGTCCGGCTCGTCCAGCCAGCCGGCCGGCACCAGCGCCTCGTACGCGGCCGTCCGCTCCTCCGGCGCAAGCTCGCCGAAGCCGGCCAGCCAGGCCCGCACCGCCTCCTCGTCGGCGACGTCCACCCCGTACGCGTGCAGCAGCAGCGCGTACAGCCGGGGCCAGGTCACCAGGTCGGCGCGGCGCAGCAGCCCGGCCGCGACCTCGCCCTGCCACTCGGCCTCCGCGTGCAGCCGCTCCTGGCGCTTGGCGTTGAGCCGCCGGGAGGCCCGCTGGTGGTCGATCAGCAGCCGGACGGCGTCGCCGTACGCGAGCGGGTCCTCCCCGGGCGCCGGTTGGACGTACAGGTGGAGCCGCTCGTACAGCAGGTGCTCCACCGCGTTCGAGGTCAGTTCGGGCCAGCCGTCGTGCATCCTGCCCTCGCCCAGCTCCAGCAGCGCCAGCACCGTGCGCAGGGGGCCCTCGGCCACCGGCGCGCGGTCCTGCTCGGCCGCCCACGCGAGCAGGTCGGCGGCCCTGGTGCGCGGGGCGAGCCGCAGGTCTTCGTCGTTCATAGTCCGAACGGTAGCCGCCGGGCGCGGGTAGGGTCGGCAGCCATGGTCCCCGTACGACTCCTCGGCCCCCGGCTGGCCATCCGCGAGTACCGCCACACCGAGGGCGACGTGGACGCGCTGCACGCGCTGTTCGGCGACCCCGAGGTCACCCGCTACCTGCCCTTCGGGCCGAGCGACCGCGAGACCTGCGCCGACCAGATCGAGCTCTACCTGGAGGAGGCGATGGCCGAGCAGCGGGGCACCTACCGGCTCGCCGTCACCAGGCGCGCCGACGCCGACGCCGACACCGATGCCCACGCCGAGGCCGAGGCCGACACCTGCCCCGACCCCTACGACTGCGCCGACGACCCGCAGGACGCGACGCCGATCGCGCACGCCTCGCTCACCCTCGGCGAGTTCCGCTCCGCCTCGCTCGGCTACGTCCTGCGCCGCGACGTCTGGGGCCGCGGCTACGCGGGCGAGATCGTCGGCCTGCTCTGCGACTTCGCCTTCCGCACCCTGGACCTGCACCGGCTGGCCGCCCGCGTCGACGTGGACAACACGGCCTCCGCCCGGGTGCTGACCCGGCTCGGGTTCCGGCTGGAGGGGCGGGAGCGGCACGACCGGTTCAAGGCGGGCGCCTGGTCCGACTCGTACCGCTACTCGCTGCTCGCCGACGAGTGGCCGGGCGCGGCGGCCGACCGCCGCCGAGCGGGCGAGGGGGGTTAACCCCACCCCCGATCCGCCAGGCCTCCGGATCCCGCCGGACCGGCTCCCCGACCAGACTGGACGACGTCAACGAACGCGAACGACCGTCAGGACGAGGGACCGGGGGCCGGGACATGAGCAGCAGCCGAAGCACGCAGGACCACGAGTGGGACGTCCTGGGCGGTTACGGCGACGAGCCCCGCGCCGCCGCCCGGGCCCGCCGGACCGAGCAGCCGCCGCCGTCCTGGCTCGCCCCGCTCTCCCGGCACCACTTCCGCGAGATCGGCTACGTGCTCACCGGCCTGCCGGTGGCGATCGCCGGCTTCACCGTCGCGATCACCCTGTTCTGCCTCGGCCTCGGTACCTTCGTGACCGTCCTCGGCCTGCCCGTGCTGGCCGGTCTGACCACCGCGGCCCGCGGGCTCGGCCGGCTGGAGCGGGCCCGGGTGCGCGGCATGCTGGCCCTGGACATCCCGGGCCCGAAGCCGGTGCGCCAGGCCCGGCAGGGCACCTGGGGCGCGATCACCGCGCGGCTGGCGGACGGCTCGGGCTGGAAGGCCGCGCTGTACCAGGTGGTGATGTTCCCCTGGGCGGTCTTCAGCTTCGGCATGACGCTGGTGTTCCTGCTGCTCGGCTGGTCGATGGCGCTCTACCCGGTCTACCACTGGGTCTTCCCGACCTACACCTCCTGGCGTGGGTACCGGGTGTTCGACTTCACCGACAGCCACCACGTCCGGCACGTCTACTACATCGAGGGGACGTGGCAGATCGCCGCGTTCTCGGCGGTCGGGCTGCTGCTGGTGTTCCTCACCGCGCAGCTGGTCCACGGCCTGACCAACGTCAACCGGGCTGCCGCCCAGGGCCTGCTCGGCCGCTGACCGGGACCTCCCGCCGTCCGCGCCCGGCCCCGTCCGCCCCGCCCCAGTCCGGCCCCGTCCGCCCCCGTTCGCGCTCCGGGTGCGGGCGGGGCCGCCGCGTGTTCGGATGACCGGGTGTCCGCCCCCGGCATTCCCCCCGCACCCCCCGAGGTCCTCGTCACCTCCCGCCCGCTCGACGAGTACTGCGCGCTGTTCGGCCTCACCCGGGCCCGGTTCGCCGCCCTGCCCGGGCCGCTGCTGGACTGCCCCGGCGGCGCGGCCGGCCTGGCCGCCGAGGCGCGCGAACTGGGCTGCCGGGTGATCGCCGTCGACCCGGCGTACGCGCTGCCGCCGCCCGTGGTCGCGGCCCGCGCCCGGGCCGCCCGGGCGGCGATGGCCGCCGCGATGGCCGCCCGGCCGCACCTCTACCCGGCACCCCGCCCGCACCGCGTCGACCGCTACCTGCGCAGCTGGGACCGCGCCCACCGGCTGTTCGCCGCCGACTCCGCCGCGCACCCGCAGCGGTACGTGGCCGCCGAGCTGCCCCGACTGCCCTTCGCGGACGGCACCTTCGCCCTCACCCTGAGCGGCCACCTGGTCTTCGCCTACCCCGAACTGTTCGGCCCGGAGCGCCAGTTGGCGGCCCTGGCCGAGCTGGTCCGGGTCACCTCCCCGGACGGCGAGGTCCGCGTCCAGCCGCTGTGCGACGGGTACGGCCGCCGCTGCGGCCACCTCGACCCGCTGCGGTACGCGCTCGGCGAGCGCCGGATCACCAGCGAGGTCCACCGCTACCCCATGGCCGAGGGCGTCCGCACCCACCGCGTCCTGGTGCTGCGGGCCGCCGACCACCGCCGTCGGGCGGAGGCTCGGCAGGCACCATTCTGTAATGGTCACTGAGCCAGTTCACTCCTATACTCACCCGTATGACCGAGACGACGATCCGGCGTGCCGACGCGGCCGACGCCGACCGGCTCACCGAGCTGATCCAGGCCTCCGCCGCCTACCGCGGCGCGTACTTCGCGATGATCGACGGGTACCGGGTGACGCCCGACTACCTCGCACGGCACGAGGTGCGGCTGGCCGTGAGCGCCGACGACCGACTGCTCGGCTTCTACGCGCTGATCCGCGAACCGGCCGAACTGGACCTGATGTTCGTCGCCGACGAAGCCCAGGGCCTGGGCCTCGGACGGCGGCTGATCACGGACATGCTCGACCGCGCCCGGGAGGCCGGGATCGCCGCCGTCAAGGTCGTCTCGCACCCGCCCGCCGAACACTTCTACCTGCGGATGGGCGCCCGCCGCACCGGCACCCGGCCGCCGCAGGCCAGGACCCCCTGGGAACAGCCCGAGCTGCACTTCACCGTCTGACTCAGGAACCGCTCCCGGCCGACGGAGCCGGCGAACCGTTCGCGTCAGGAGCGGCGGGAGTGCCGGGAGTGCCGGGCTGCGCCGGGAGGAAGGCCACCGCCTGCAGCCGGGACAGGATCTTCTCCGCCAGCCAGCTGCGGTCCGACCCGTACGGAATGCCCTGCGGGTCGACCAACTGCGCCGCCACCGCGTCCCGCAGCCGCTGCGCCTCGGCGGCCGGCAGCCGGGAGAGCAGCCCTCGGGCGGCCAACAGGGCGTGGTACTGCTCGAAGCCCGAGCGCGGGTGCAGGATCGCGTCCAGCACGCTCTCCAGGTCCGCCAGCGCCGGATCGCCCTGCATCAGGGCGAGCGCCTGGATCCGCCGCCCCTCCGAGCCGTCCGCGAACAGGGCCCGCACCTGGTCGGCGGTCAGCGCCGAGCGCTTCGCGGTCGAGCGGACCTCGGCCACCACCCCCTCCGGCCCGGACGGCGCACCCGAGGACGGCGGCAGCTGCGCGGCCAGTTCGGCGGGGTGGTCCGCGCTGCCGCCCAGTATCCCGAGCTGCTGCATGGCGCGGACCCGCAGGTCGTCCGCGCCCACCCGGTCCCCGTGCCGGTCGCGGTCCTGCCCAGCGAGGAAGAGGTCCAGCGCCTGGTCGGCGTCGTTGAGCACCCGCGGCAGCGCGAGCCTGGTCACCAGCCAGCCCGCCAGGAACCCGAAGACCAGGAAGTACAGCACCAGCGCCGCCGCGAACGGCACCGCGGCCTCGCCCCCGCCGAGCACGGGCGCCAGCGCCGCCCCGAGCTCGTGCAGCCGCTCGCCGAGCGAGCCGATCTGGGTCAGCCCGACGCCCAGCAGCACCTTGGTCAGCCAGTCCGAGACCTGCTCCAGATTGGTGTTCGGCGCGTACGAGCCCTGCGGTTCGCCCGAGCCGCCGCGCACCCGCGGCACCCCGAACAGGAAGCCCAGCCCGCCACCGAGCACTGTCGAGGCCCCGGCGATCACCAGTCCGCCGCCCAGCGCCTGCCAGGCCTGGTCCCGGCCGAGCGCGAACAGCAGCAGCCCGACCAGCCCCGTCCCGGCTGCCACCCCGGCGGCGCCCCACTGCGCCGTCCGCACCGTCGGCCCGCTGCCCGGCCGTCGCACCTTCGCCATCGCCTACCCCCTGTGCCCGCGCCGCTCCGCTCCGGAACCCCGCGCCGACTCTAGCGCCGGGCCCTCACCACGGAAACGCCCTGGGACCGCCCCGGCTACGACACGGGGAGCCCGGTTCCGGGCAGAGGCGGGGAGGCCGCACCTCACGGGGGAGGCCCCACCTCACGGGGAAAAACGCAGACGGCCCGCAGGCTGCTCCTCCGCGCCGGCCCGTGCACTGGCCAGGCGCCGAGGCACCGGGGATGTACCGGTGAGCCTGCGGGCCGGGTGACTGCTATGGATTTCGCCTGCCGGAGGCCAGGGGCCTCACCCTGCGCAGGCAGGGGCGGCTCTAGCGAGCAGCCACCTCACGCATCCTGATGGAACTCAATTCAGGATCACCTCCTTTCAGTGTGCCGCCACTGTAGGCAGCCCACCGCGGGGAGGGCAACGGATTTATTCGCGGCCTCCGTCGGCGGCCGGCGCCGCCGCTCAGGCGGTCTTGATCTGGTCCTTGAACTTGGTGAAGTCGATCGTGTTGTCGGCCGACGGGGCCTGGATGGTCAGCGGCTTGTCGAAGTCGCTGAAGTCGATCTGGCCGTTGCCGTCCTTGGCGCCGGTGTGCTCGATCCGGACCGGGTACGGCTTGCCCTCGGTGGCGACGCTGATGGTCGACACCTCGCCCTTGTCGTCGGTGGCCTTGAGGCTGAAGGTCTTCACGCCGTTGACGTTGCCGGCGGTGCCCTTCTCGACCTTGCTGCTCTTGTTGTCGTCCTCGGTGATCTTCTTGCTGAAGTCGGCGAGGTTGCAGACGCTGGTGAGCGAGCTCATCGACGGGTCGCTCTCGAAGCCGGTCAGGTAGCGGCCCTTGAACAGCTCGGCGGCCTTGGCACCGTTCGGGCCGCCCATGTTGGTCCAGAACTCCTTGTCCGGCTTGACGTACGAGGTCTTGCCGTCGCTGATGATCTCGAAGCTGCCCATGCCCGGCATCGTCATGGTGCCGGTGCACTGGCTCTTGTTGTCCAGCGTCAGGTTCATCTGCATCTTGCCGTCGTCGCTGGCGATGGTGCCGGACATCTTGAGCGAGGTGGCGCTCGCCAGGGCGTCCTTGGCCTGCTTCTCGATGTCCTGGGCGCTGAGCTTGTCGGTGTCGAGCTTCTGCGGGGCGGCCGCCTTGCCGCCGTCGGTCTTCGCGTCGCTCGTGCCGCCGCCCTTGTTGTCGCCGCAAGCGGCGGTGCCGGCTGCCAGGACGAGGCAGATCGCGGCGGTGCTGACCAGGCGCTTCGACAGCATGTGGTGCTTCCTGTCCGGGGGCGGCCCGAGCCTCCCCCCAATGAGATGAATTTTTCCTCAGTATGGTTCAGGCGCCTGACAGCGGATCTTGGATTCGGTCGCTGTTACAGCTTCGTGGCAGGACCGTGTTGTTTCCCCGTACCCGGAAAACGCGAAAGGCCCGGAGGACGGATCCTCCGGGCCTTTCGTTGCTACTGAGTAGCGGGGACAGGATTTGAACCTGCGACCTCTGGGTTATGAGCCCAGCGAGCTACCGAGCTGCTCCACCCCGCGTCGGTGAACACAACAATACGTGGAAGTCACCGAGATGGGAAATCGGTTCTGCAGCAGCCCCCGCAGCAGCCTCTCGGTGGCCCCCGCAGCAGCCCCCTCAGCACCCCCGGCCCCGGGCCGCGTGCCGGGCCGAGCGGGCCCTCGCCCAGGCCGCGAAGCAGACCAGCGCGGCGAAGCAGGGCACCATCAGCACCCCGTACACCACCAGGAAGCCGTGCGTACCGAGGTCCGCGGCGGCGTTCCAGGTGCCGTGCAGCACCATCGCGAGCAGCAGCCCGGTCGGGGCGGCCAGCCGGGCGAGCCAGCGCCGCCCGGTGGTGAGGGTGACGGCAAGGCCGATCCCGGTGAGCGCGGTGAACAGCGGGTGGGCGAAGGGGGAGAGCAGGGCGCGCAGCACGAAGGTCTGCACGGTGCTGTCGAAGTCGCGCAGGCTGGGCGGGTCGCCGAGGCCGATGCTGTCCAGCCGCTGCCGCTGGTCGCTGGTGAAGGCCCGGCCCAGGTAGAGGGCGTTCTCGACGAAGGCGAAGCCGCAGGCGGCCATCCCGCCGAGGACGACTCCGGCGGCCAGGGTGCGCGGCCGGGAGCGGCGGTGCGGCCCGCCGCCGGTCGGCGGGGCCGGGCAGAGGTAGGGCAGCGGCCGCAGGTACGGGCGCAGCCGCAGCCGCCCCCGGGCGTGCGGTCCGGCGGGGCGGCGCTGGTAGGGGCGAGGGCGCCGGGGCGCGGGCGACCGGCGCAGCAGCGGCGCGCAGGGGCGCCCGGTGCGGCGGCCGTGGCAGCGCAGCCGTTGGCCGAGCGGCAGCAGCAGCACCAGCAGGGCGGTGGCCTTGGCGCTCTCCTCGATCACCGGGGTGGCGAGGCCGGCGCCGAGCAGCCGGCCGAGCTGGCCCTGGTGCCTGATCAGGTAGCCGGCCGTCCAGTTGTTGGCCAGGATGGCGACGGTGGTCGCGGCGCAGGCGCCCCAGCCGAGGCAGAACAGGGTGTGGCGCAGCGGCACCCGGGCGCTGAGGTTGAGCCAGGCCAGGCCGCCGAGTACGAACGGGAGCGGCACCATGGCCAGGCCCAGGCCGACCAGCAGGCCGACCGTGCCGGTCTGCCGCTGGATGAGGTGCAGGATCAGCACCCCACAGCCGATCAGGGTCAGGACGGCGGTCGCGGTGACCGAGGAGAGCGCCACCGAGCGGCTGCGGCCCGAAGGCGGCACGGGTACGGGCGCCGGTGCGGGTGCGAGCGGCGCGGGTACGGGCGGCGCCGAGGGTGCGGAGGCCGCGGCCGTCCCGGCGCCCGGCGGCGTACTGCGGCCCGGCCGGGACAGCAGCCGGTGGGCCCGGCGCCTCCGGGGCCCCGGGATGGTCCGGGTGTCACCCGTGCGCGGGGCCGTCTCCGGTGCGTCGGCGGCGGCCTGAACGGTCCCCCGAACGGTCGGCCGGGGCCCGCCGCCGGACGGGCTGCCCATGCGGCACAGGGTAGGCCACGGCGGCCGCCCGCCGGGAGGACTCGGGACGAATCGCCCGTCCCGGCCCCGCCCGTGCGGTCAGCGCGCCCCCGCCCGTTCGAAGGGCTGACGGTCGGTCAGCGGCGGCGGAACAGCAGGTCGTGGACCACGTGGCCCTTGGCGATCCCGGCGCGTTCGAACTTGGTGACCGGCCGCCAGTCCGGTCGCGGCGCGTAGCCGGGGATGCTGCCGTCCGGGTGGTCCGCGGGCTCCAGCCAGCCCGTCCCGTCACCCTCGGGGTGCAGGTTCTCCAGCTCCGGCGAGGCGGACAGCACGGCGAGCATCTGCTCCGCGTACGGCTCCCAGTCGGTGGCGCAGTGCACCAGCGCGCCGGGGGCGAGCCGGGGCAGCACCAGGTCGAGGAAGGACGGCTGGACCAGCCGGCGCTTGTGGTGCTTGGGCTTGGGCCACGGGTCGGCGAAGTAGACCCGCAGTCCGGCCAGCGAGGCGTCCCGGAGCATGTCGCGCAGCAGGATCACCGCGTCCCCGGCGGCCGTACGGACGTTCGTGGAGCCGTCGCGCTCCAGCAGGCCGAGCAGGTTGCCGTGGCCGGGGGTGTGGACGTCGGCGGCGAGGATGCCCATGGTCGGGTCGGCGGCGGCCATCGCGGCGGTGGTCTCGCCCATGCCGAAGCCGATCTCCAGCGTCACCGGCAGCCCGCCGAACAGCTCCGGCAGGTCCAGCGGACTGCCGTCGATCGGTATGCCGTACGTCTCCCAGCTGCGGTCCAGGGCGCTCGCCTGGGCGTTGGTCATCCGGCCCCGGCGCGGCTGGAAGCTGCGGATGCGACGCTCGCGGTGCTGGGCCTCGGTGGCCTTGTGCGGGTACATCGGCGCGGGGTAGGCGGCCGGCGCGGCGGACAGCCGGGCGGACGGCGAGGACTGGGGGATCGGGGCGGTGGCAGTCACAATCACCCGAGTCTACGGGGCCGCCCGGGGCGCCCGTCGGGGTGTGTGACGCGGCTCATCCGGGGTGCACAGGGGTGCTCCGGGGTGCGTGGCGCGGCTCAGCCGCCCGCCTCCAGCGCCGCCAGGGCCCGGCGGGCGACCTCCCGGCCGATCGGCAGCGAGGCCGTCGCGGCGGGGGAGGGGGCGTTCAGCACGTGCACTGCCCGGCGCGGGGAGCGCGGGTCGTCCGGATCGAAGCCGGCGAAGGCGAAGTCGTCCAGCAGCGAGCCGTCCCGGGCCACCGCCTGGGCCCGTACCCCGGCGGCGGCCGGCACCAGGTCCTCGGCGCGGACGGCGGGCAGCAGCCGCCGTACGGCCGCGGTGAACGCCCGCTTGGACAGCGAGCGGTGCAACTCGCCCAGCTCGTACCGCCAGTGCCGGCGGGCGATCCGCCAGGCACCGGGGAAGGCCAGGGTGTCGGCCAGGTCGCGCGGGCGGACGGTGCGCCGGTCGTACCCCTCGCGGGCCAGCGCGGGCACCGCGTTCGGGCCGACGTGGACGTCCCCGTGGATGCCCCGGGTGAGGTGCACGCCGAGGAAGGGGAAGGCCGGGTCGGGCACCGGGTAGACCAGGCCGTGCACCAGGCCCCGGCGCTGCTCGGTCAGTTCGTAGTACTCGCCGCGGAACGGCACGATGCGCACGCCGGTGTCGTCCCCGGCCAGCCGGGCGATCCGGTCGCTGTGCAGTCCGGCGCAGTTCACCAGCACCCGGCAGCGCAGTTCGCCGCCGGTGGTGCCCACCGTCACGCCGTCCCGGCGCCGGGCCACCGCCCGTACCTCGGTGCCCGGCCGCAGCTCGGCCCCGGCCTCCCGGGCCAGCCGGGCGTAGACGGTGGCGACGGCCGGGAAGTCGCAGATGCCGGTGGTGCCGACGTGCAGCCCGGCCAGGCCGGTCACCTCCGGCTCGTGGCGGGCGATCCCGGCCCGGTCCAGCTCGGTGACCGGGATGCCGTTCGCCCGCCCGCGCTCGGCCAGCGCCGCCAGCCGGGGCAGCTCGGCGGCGTCGGTGGCCACGATCAGCTTGCCGGTCACCTCGTGCGGGACGCCGTGCTCGCGGCAGAACGCCACCAGCTCGGCGGCGCCCGCGACGGCGAACCGGGCCTTGTACGAGCCGGGGCGGTAGTAGACGCCGCTGTGGATCACCCCGCTGTTGCGCCCGGTCTGGTGCGCCGCGAAGCCGGGCTCCTTCTCCAGCAGCGCCAGCCGCAGCCCCGGCCGCTCCCGGGTCAGTGCGTACGCCGTGGCCAGGCCGACGATCCCGCCGCCCACCACCAGCACGTCGACCTCGTCCGCCACCGTCCGCTCCTCGCGTCGCCCGGCCGTCCCGCCGCCGATGCTGCCACGGTGCCCCGCACGGGTCGAGACCGCGCAACGGCCGGCCGGGCCGAGTTCGCGGGCCGGTCGGCCCCGTGAGGCTCCGGCCCGCGAACCCGCCCGGCCCGGCCTGGGCACGCCGACGCCGACGGCCGCCGTTCGCGAGCCCCCGGACCCGCGAACGGCGACAGCACGGCGCCTCAGGGCGTGTCAGACCACGTCCTGCTCCTCCCAGGGCCAGCCGGTGTCCGCCCCGGCTTCGAGGAGCGGGATCAGGCGGAAGGCCGCGTCGCTCAGGCCGCCGAAGGTGTGGCGGTGGGCGACGCCGCTGGGGCCGTGGCCGGGGGCGTAGCCGGCCAGGTTCCAGGTGTAGACCGGCACGTGGGCGGGGACGGCCGCGAGCGGGTCGCCGCCCCAGTGGTTCGGGCCGGTCTGCTCGTCGGTGACGATGACGACCCGGTCGTGGCCGCGGTAGTGGGTGCGGACCGCGTCGGCGGTGTTGGTGCCGCCCAGGCTGGAGAAGCGTCCCAGCACCCGCAGCACCGCCTCGCCCCGGTCGACCTCGACCACCCGGCTGGTGGTGCCGAACTCGACCAGGTCCGCCTCGGCGGCGCGGACCTTCAGCGCGGTGCCGAAGATCGCCGCCGAGTCGGCCCGGTTGAGCTCGGTCGGGCCGCCGGGCCGGTCGAACATCGAGCCCGAGCGGTCCACCAGGACCAGCGTCCGCCCCGGCAGCTCCGGCACGTTGGCCAGCGAGTGGCCGAGCGCCGTCTCCAGCGCGTGCCCCCAGCGCAGCGAGGGCGCGTGCCGGTACGCGGACAGGTAGCGGAACGGGAACTGGCGCGAGCGCCGTACCTCGCCCTTGTCGCAGATCCGCCGGGCCACCTCGGCCGCGACCTCGTCCGACACCCCGGCCTTGTCGAAGTTGCGCAGGTTCCGCACCAGCGCCATCGGCCCCATCGACGGGATGACCGCCTCCCAGGCGGCCGCGTCCAGCGGCCCCTGCAGCCAGCCGGCCAGTGCCTCCCAGGTCAGCCCGGCGGCGGCCAGCCGCTCGGCGCCGTCCTCGGCGGTCACCGCCGCGCGGCGCTCCTCGACGGGCAGCGCGAGCAGTTCGCGGTTGGCGGTCAGCAGCCGGTCGCCGGCGGGCGGGACGGCCTCCTCGGGCCGGTGCCTGCGGTCCAGCGCGTACGCGAACAGCGGGCCCTGCCACGGCTTGTCCGGGTCCGGCGAGGGGTGGGTCAGCTCGATGACGTCGCCGAAGCGGTAGCCCTTGCCCGCGGTGTCGTACTTGAGCAGCGAGCGGGCGTCGTAGAGGCGGCGGACGGCGTCCGCGATGCCGCGCTTGAGCGGCTTGGGCAGCGCCCGGCCGTAGCGCGAGGTCCAGTACCCGAGCAGTTCGCCGGGCTCGTCGGCGCGCCGCAGCACCGCTGCGACGGCCTGCCGGGAGTACCCGTGGGCGCCCGCGTCGAGCCGGGCGCGGGTGAACTCGGCGGCACCGACCAGCGCGGCGGTGCGCATCTGGGCGCCGTAGCGCAGCCAGCGCAGCAGCCCGAGGGTCCACTCCGGGTCGGCGACGGCGAGTTCGCGCACCAGCGCGGTGTAGCGGTCGTCGCGGTCGCCGCCGCGCTCGTGGAAGGTGTCCTTGCCGACCATGTTGGCGACCGCGAGCAGGAAAAGCTCCGACTTGCCGTCGCGGACGAAGCCGGTGCCGCCGTTGTGGTTGCGGGTGCGCTGCCCGGTCGTCGCCACCGGCGAACTCGGACTCGGCTTGGCCCTGCGGACGTTGAACCTGGACATGCGACAGCCCCCCTCGGCCTGTTGGTGTCAGTGCCTGTTGGTCACCGGGAGGGAGGCATGCCGCGGTGAGGGGTGCCCGAGATCGAGCCGGCCGTCGTCGAACGGCCGACGTCGGCGGAGGTATATGCCTTGTGCTCTACCGGATTGAGCTACCGGCCGCGCTCGCGCACGGCACGCCCGGGATTTGAACCCGGAACCGCAAGATCCGAAGTAACCCCCGCCTGCGCACCGGGCACTCCGAAGCGCGATGCCTCCCGAGATCGAAGCCGGCCGCGGTCGTTGGAGCTCAGCTTCACCGCGCCCCACCGGGGGCACTCGACCGAAGTAACCGCTGCCGTCGCACCGGGAGGTGCGGAAAAACTATTCACGTATGGGTGTCCGGAGTTCGAGGACGGCTGAGGTGACGAAGCTGCTCTGGCCACTGAGCTACACCGGCACGAAGCCGGTGACGGGATTCGAACCCGCGACCTGCCCATTGAGAGTGGAAGTAACCTCTGCCTGCGCACCCGGACGGGAGAGAACATAGCCAGCTCCCGCCGGCGGGCGCACCTCATTTACCGTCCGGTGTTCACGTCGGGCCCCGCCGTTCACGCCGCTCACGCCGCTCACGCCGGAGCAACGATCACCGCCCGCGCCCGCTCGGCCAACTCCCGTACCCGCCGTTCGCCTTGGAACGGCTCCAGGCGCCGCAGCATCTCCACCACGTACTCCCGGCTGCGCTGCGAGGAGATCCGGCCGGCCACCTCGACGGCGCGTTCGCCGGCGGCGACCGCGGCGTCCAGATTGCCCGCCTCCGCCTCGGCCATCGCGGAGACCACCAGCCGCAGGCCGTGCGAGCGGACGAAGCCCTCGGTGGGCGTGGCCAGCGCCTCGCGGGTGAACTGCCGGACCTTGGAGGGCACTCCGAGGTCGCGGAAGCACTCGGCGGCGTCGGCGGCGAGCCGGTCGTAGGCGTAGAAGTCGATCCACGCCGGATCGGGATCCCCGGCGCGTGCTCGTTCGAGCGCGCTCTCCGCCGCACCGAGCGCCGTCGCGCACGCCGCCGCGTTGCGGGCCTTGGCCTGGGCCCGCGCCTCCACCAGGTGGAAGAAGCTCATGGTGCGGGCGGTGGCCAGGCTCCGGTTGCGCTCCAGGGCGGCCTGCGCGAGGTCGACCGCCTCCTCGGCGAAGCCCCGGTAGCCGGCCTGCAGGCTCATCGAGGCCAGCACGTAGCCGCCGAGCGGCACGTCGGCGGCGGCCCGGGCCAGCCGCAGGGCCTGGATGTAGTACCGCTGCGCGGCCTCGTGCTGCCCGGTGTCGAAGGCCATCCACCCGGCCAGCCGGGTCAGTTCGGCGGTCGCGCCGAAAAGCGCCCGGCCGACCGCGTCGCTGTACGAGGCCAGCAGAAGCGGTGCCGCCTCCACCCGCAGGCACTCCGGCACCATCGAGGAACGCCAGTCCCCGCCGCCGTACTTGGAGTCCCAGCGGCGGGCCTCCTGGGCGGCCTCGCGGAGCTTGGCGGCGTCCGAGTGGCCGACCCGGTAGGAGGAGGTGTCGCTGGGGGAGCGCGGCACCTCGCGGGCCACCGACCCGTCCGCCGGGGTGATCAGCCAGCGGGAGACGGGCGTCGCGTAGGCGGAGACCGAGAAGGTGCCGGCCAGGCTGTCGCTCCACCGGCCGCCGCCGGGCCCCCGGCGCAGGTCGAGGTCGACCCGCCACAGGTCGGTGGCGGAGCGGACGGCCTCGGAGACGTCGCGCGGGAAGGCCAGGCCGAGTTCGGGCGCCGGGTCGGTGTCGCCCAGGCCGATCTCCTCCAGCGGGACGGGCCGGCCGAGCTTGCCGCCGATCGCGGTGGCGATCAGGTGCGGGACGGGCCCCTGCGGGACCATGCCCTTGCTGACCCAGCGGGCCACCGAGGTCTTGTCGTACCGCAGCGTCAACCCGCGTTGCGCACCGAGGTCGTTGACCCTGCGGGCGAGTCCGGCGTTGCTGATCTGGGCGAGGGTCAGGAGCGTGCCGAGCCGTTCGTTCGGTCCTCGTGGGCTGACGGTCATGGTGGCGGCTGCACCTCCTGCGGCCTTGTGCGCGGGGCCCGGGCGGCACCGGGCCGTAGCTGCTGCACCTAGAGTAGTCGGACGCGTTCCGACGGTTAAGAGGTCGCATTCCGGATGGCGGGATCGCGCACTCGGCGGCGCCGTACGGCAGTTGGTCCGGACCGCTCGGATCCGGCCGATCCCGCCGCGCGCCGGAGCGTCGTGCTCCGGTCCCGTGTTCACGTGCGCCCGGCCGTGCCCCCTGGCCCGACCGGCTGGTCGGCGATTCGCTGGTGGTCGTGGGTCGGCCCGCCGTCGAGGACCCGGCGGGTCGGGGGATGCCGCCGCCTCAATCCCCGCGGGCGGCGGCGAAGTCCGGGAGGGCATGCGGATGCCCTCCCGGGCCGGGCGACACCTTTCGGCCATCTCGCGATGCCCATGCCAAAGGCGGCCCGAGGGCGGTCCGGGCCACGGAGGGGGAGGCCCGGCCCGCCCGACTCCACCGGGCACCGCCGCCGCGTTGACCGCGCCCCCCGCCAACCGGCCGCTCCTGCAAGCGGATCCCGCAACACCGGCCACGTCGACGCCCGGCGGTGGCACGATGTCCCCTGACGGCGCGCCGATCCACGGGGGCACGCCGGGACGCGCGCACGGGCCACCACGACACACCCCACCCGACCGCCCGCCCGGCGGCGGACGCGCCGCGCGGGTGCAGGTCCTCGTACGGTGGAGGCGCGATGCGGTGGCTGACGGGCTGGTGCACGGGAGCGCCCCGACCGGGCACCCCGGCGCACGGGACGCACGGGGCGTACGGACCCCCGGGCACGGTGGCACCGATCGCCGCGCGTCCCCTGTGGACCGGCCCAAACCCGCTCTGGGCCGTGGGCGACTGGCGCCCCGAGGAGATCCGCCTGGCCACCCTCCGCCCCGGCGCCCCCGCCGTGGTCACCACCGGCCCCACCGCCCCCGATCCGATCGAGGACACCCCCGCCACCACCCGGCTCGCCGTCCTCGGCCACTGCGGCGCCACCGACGCCGAACTCGCCGCCGGCCTCGCCGCCGCCCGCGGCGGCGCCGTCCGCCACCTCACCGCCTGGCCCGGCAGCTACACCGTGGTGCTGCGCACCGGCACCCGCTCCACCCTGCTGCTCACCGATCTCGCCGGCGCCCAGCCCGTCTTCCACACCCCCTGGGGCGACGGCACCGCGTACGCCACCGCCGCCCTCCCGCTGGCCGACCTGGTCGGCGCCCCGCTGGACACCGGCCACCTCGCCGCCCGCCTCGCCTGCCCCGAGGCCCCCGAGGCGCTCGGCACCGGCACCCCGTACCTGGGCGTCCAGCAGGTGCCGCCCGGCCACGTGCTCGGCATCCGCAGCGGCCGCCCGTACCTGTCCGGCTACGACGAACCGGCCGGCACCGAGCAGCCCCGGGACGAGGCGCCCGCCGTGCGCGAACTCACCCGCGCCCTGCTGGAATCCGTCCGCTCCCGGGTCCGCACCACCGCCCCGGCCGCCGCCCCGGCCGTTTCAGCCGTTTCAGCCGTACGGGCCCGGCTCGGCGTCGACCTCTCGTACGGCACGGCCTCCGCCACCGTCGCCCTGCTCGCCGCCGCCGTCCCGCTGCCCGCGGTGCCCTCCGGGCCAGCCCCGGCCCGGGCGGCCGCCGCAGCCAGGAGCGGCGCAGTGCGGGGCTCCTGGGCCCGGGCCGCCGCCCAGGAGCCCGCCGCCCCCGAACAGTTGGCCGCCGTCACGCTCGGCGAGACCGAATCGCCGGCCACCCTCGTGCTCGCCCCCGACACCCCGCGACTGCGGCACACCGTGCTCGACCCCGCCCCCGCCACCCTCCCGTACGCCGGACCGGGCGCCGACCCGCAGTCCGGCCGGCTCACCGACGAACCCGGGCCCGAACTCGTCGCCGCGGCCCGCGCCGAGGCCCGCTTCGGCGCCGGCGGCAGCGACCACCTCACCGGCTACGGCGCCCGCCAGGTCCTCGACGGCCACCCGGCCCGGCTCGCCGACCTCATCCGGGCCGGCCGTCCGCGCGAACTCCTGCCCCCCGTCGCTGCGTTGGCCGGCGCCGACCGGGCCGTGGCGGGCGTCCTGACCGGCGCACTGCGCACCCCGCTCACCGTCGTCCGGGCCGCCCACCGGCTCTCCCGGGTCCGCTACGCCGAGGCGCTGGACGAGGCCGCCGCCAAGCTGACCGCCCGCCACGTCCCGGACGGCGGTGGCACGGCGGGGGACCGCTCGGCCGCCGACCTCGCCTGGTGCGTGCCCGGCCCGGCCGCCCGCTGGCTCTCCGACGAGGCGCTCTCCTCGGTGGCCCTGCGGCTGCGTCTGACGGCGCGCAGACCGGCGCCCGAGGAACACCCCGGCGCGCACCGGGCCCGGCACGCCCTCTACCGGCAGGCACGCTCCTTCCGCACGCTCGTGCACGCCGCCGAACAGCCCGGCCAGCGCCTGCACGCCCCCTTCCTCGACAACCAGGTGGTCCGCGCCGCCCGGCTGCTCCCCGACGACGTCCGGCTCCAGCCCGGCGCCCGACACGCCCTCCTGCACGCCGTCCTCACCGGTGCCGGCCGCACCGACCTGCCCCCCGACTGGGGCCGCGGCCCCCGCCCCGACCGCACCGCCCCCGCCCGCGCCGGCCTGCGCCTCGCCGCCGACGGCCTCGCCGAACTCTTCGACGCCCCCCTCCTCGCCGAAGCCGGCCTCATCGACCTCCCCGCCGTCCGCGCCGGCCTCGCCCACTCCGCCGACCCCGCCACCCCCCTCTCCCCGTCCGCCCTCGCCGGCCTCGCCGACCTCGTCTCCACCGAACTCTGGCTCCGCCGCCTCCGCGCTCGCCGCCACGGCGCCTGCTGGACCGGCCTCCCCCACCGCCAACCCCCCGCCCTGACCCCCTGACCCCCAGCGGCCCCGCCCCCGCCGTCTCGGCTTGCGGGGCCGGTGTCCTCCCGTCTCGGCCCCCTGGCCGCCCGGCTGCCCCCCGGCGCGGTTGCGGGGGCGGGGTCCCCCGGGCGGGCCATGATGGCGGGGTTGTGGATCCGGGGCGAGGAGGGTGTGCGGTGGCCGGTGGGAGCGCGGGGCGGGACGTGCCCGTGGTGCTGTCGGTGCTCGGGCGGCCGCCGACGGGGCGGCCCGCAGGGGTGCTGGCGGCGTGCGACGGGTCGGACGGGTCGCTGTGGGCGCTGGACCGGGCGATGACGGAGGCGGAGCTGTTCGGCCTGCCCTTGTACGTGCTGGCCGTGGTGAACCCGGCTCCGGCCGGCTATCCGCCGGGGATGGCGGAGCTGGTGCAGGAGAGCGTGGAGACGCTGGTCGAGAGCACGGCGGACGGGCTGCGCCGTTCGGTGACGGCCGTGCAGCGGCAGCGCCCCACGCCGTACGCGGGCGAGCTCTCGCTGCACGTGGTGCTGGGCAACGTGATCGAGGTGCTGCTGGAGGCGTCGAACCGGCAGCACACGCTGGTGGTCGGCACCCGGGGCAACGGGGGCTTCTCCCGGCTGCTGCTGGGCTCGGTGAGTTCTGCGGTAGTGCACCATGCGGCGTGCCCGGTGCTGGTGGTCCCGGCGCCGCCCGCGGGCTGAACCGGCAGCTCAGGGGGCTGCCGGGAATGTCCCAAGATGGTTCATCGTTCACCCATCTCGTACACATCTGACAAGACGCCCCCCTGGAGTCCCCCGCATGAAGGTCGAGATCTGGTCCGACATCGCCTGCCCTTGGTGCTACATCGGCAAGCGCCGCTTCGAGCAGGCCCTGGCGGACTTCCCGGGCAGGGAGCAGGTCGAGGTCGTCTACCGCCCGTACCAGCTGGTCCCGGACGCCCCCGAGACGGCGAGCCCGCACCGCGCCTGGCTGGCCGAGCGCTACGGCCCGCAGTCCGTGGCGATGGACGCGCACGTGGCGGAGCTGGGCCGCGCCGAGGGCATCACCTACGACTTCGACGCGGCGCTGCACGCCAACACCTTCCTGGGCCACCGCCTGCTGCACCTCGCCGAGGCCGAGTACGGCCCGGCCGTGCAGGGCCGGCTGAAGGAGGCGTTGCTCAAGGCGCACTTCACCGACGGCGTCGACGTCGGCGACCGCGCCGCGCTGACCGACGTCGCCGTGTCGGTCGGCCTGGACCGGGAGCGGGTGGCCGCCTACCTGGCGGGCGACGAGGGCGCCGCCGAGGTCCACGCCCAGCTGGCCGAGGGCCGCGAGCTGGGCATCACCGCCGTGCCGACCTTCGTCTTCGAGGGCAAGTGGGCGGTCCAGGGCGGCCAGGAGGCCGAGACCTTCCGCAAGGTGCTGGACCAGGTCGCCGCCGAGATCGGCGAGCGCCGGCCGGTGCCGCTCCAGGTGGCCCCGGCCGGCGAGGCCTGCGCGGACGGCTCCTGCGCGATCTGACGCAGCACCGCCCGGACCCCGCTACCCCGAGCCCTAACCCCGAGGCCCGTTTCAGTCGCACCTGAAGCGGGCCTCGGCCCAGTCCGCGACGTTCAGCGCCGACCAGATCCCGTGCACCGGGGTGACCACCAGCCGGATCGACTTCTGCCCGGCCAGCGGCACGTGCACCGGCACCGCGTCGTCGCCGGCGGCGAGCGCGCGGGAGCGCCACAGGGTGCTGCCGTCGCCGCCCTCGACGGTGAAGACCACCCCGCCCGGGGAGAGCGTGGCGTCGTCCACCCCGGCGACCGCGTCGAAGGACGTGCAGCTGCGGTTGAGGTCGATCAGGGTGGTCGCCGGGGCGTGCACGGTGATGGCGTGCGGGTGGTAGTCGCCGCCGATCCAGCCGCCCGGGCGCTGCCAGAAGTTGTCGCTGCCCTTCTGCCGGATGCTCGGCCCGGGCGGCGGCACCCGGTGGTGGCCGGGCTTGACCACGGGCAGCGAGTCGCCCCAGAACTCGGCGGGCGCGGGCGGCGTGGGCGGGGTGATGGTCGGGGTCGGCACCGGCGGCAGGGTGGGCGTCGGGACGACGGGTACCTCGGGCGTGGGCACCGGCGGCACGGTGGGGGTGGGGATGACGGGCACCGCGGGGACGGGCTTCGGGGCCGGCGGGCTGCTCGGCACGGGGGCCGTGGTCCTCGGCGCCCGGGTGGCGGCCGGGGGCTGCACGGCCTTGGGAGCCGGCGTGCTGCTGGGGCTCGGTGCCGGCTGCGCCGGGAGGGGCGCGGCGCTGTTCGGCGCCGGGGTGGGTGCGGGCGCGGGGACGACCGGGGCCGGAGCCGGGGGCGCCGGGGCGGCCGGTGCGCTGGTGGCCGGGCGAGCGGCCACCGGGGGCTGCGGCTCGGGCGAGCCGGTGAGCGCGTACGCGGCGACGGCGGCCGCGGCCACCGCGACGGCGGCGGCGATCCCGGCCTTGGCCGCGGTGCCCAGGCCCTCGCCGGCCACGGCAGCGGCCCCGCTCCCGCCCCCACCGGAGGCACCGGCAGCCGTACCGCCCGCCGCACCGGCAGCAGCCCCCGAGGACCCGGCGGTCGCCGCCGCCGTCCCCGCCGCCGCGCCGCCGACCGCGGCGACCCCGCCCACGGCGGCCGCCGCTGCGCCGAACCCGCCGACCCCGATCCAGACGAGCACGCCGCCGGGCAGCAGCGCGCGCAGACCGGTGTTGATCTCGGTCAGTTCCAGGCAGGCGGCCGTGCAGCGGTCGCACTCCCTGAGGTGGCGGCCGACCTCGGCCGAGGCCCGCTTGCGCAGCGAGCCGCGCGCGTACGCCCCGAGCCGGTTGGCGTACGCCTCGCACGCGCTGTCCTGGCTGCCGGAGACGTGCGCCTGCAGGAACGCGGCGGCGAGCCGGTCGCGGGCCCGGTGGGCCTGGACGGCGGTGGCGTTGGCGGTCTTGCCGAGCATCACCGCGACGGTCTTGGGCGACTCCCGCTCGACCTCGGTGTGCCAGAGCACCACCCGGTCGTCCTCGGGGAGTTCGGCGTAGGCCTGCATGACCATCCGCTGGTCGGCCAGCGCCATCGCCCAGGCGTCGGCGCCCGGGTCGGCGAGGTCGAAGTCGACCACGGCGGCCGAGGTCTGGGCGAACACGCTGAAGTCGTCGACGAGTTGTTCGCGCCGCTCGCTGCGGTGCCAGGCAGCGGCGACGTTGCGCACGGCGGTCAGCAGGTACGCGCGGACGGCGAACTCGGGGCCCTTGCCCGCTCTGAGCGCCTGGAGGGTGCGGGCGAAGACCTCGCCGGCGAGGTCCTCGGCGGTGAAGCTGTCCCGGCAGCAGGTGCGCGCGTAGCGGCGCACCGAGTCGGCGTGCCGGCGGTAGATCTCCTCGTACGCGGTGTCGTCGCCGGCCCGCACCCGGGCGGTCAACTCGGCGTCGGAGGCGGGGCGCTCGCCGTCCACCGGGTCGGCGGGGGCGGGCACGGTGGGGCGGGCGGGCACGGTGGGGCGGGCGGGCCGGCTGTCGCCGGTGTACGGCTCGCCGACGAACGCCTCGGGGGCGACGCCGCCCCGGCCCGCCGGGGCCTGGCCGGGCACCCGGCCCGGGGGCAGCGGGGCGGCGGCGGAGAGCGATTCGCGGCTGGGCATCCCGGCCTGGTCGGGGACGTGTCCGGCGGCCGAACCCGGTGCGGCACCCGGTACTTGGGCCGGCCCGACGGAGCCCCCGAGAGAACCCCCGACCGAGCCTCCGACGGAAGCACCGGCACCGCCGACACCACCGGGGGCGGGGTCGGCCCCGTCGGCGGTACTACCGGAGAGGCCTCCGAAGTCGAGGCCGTACCCGTAGTCGTTCTGTTCCTCGGCGCTCACAACGGACCCCAGATTCCACGACAGCCCCCGTAGTGTGGCAGGGCGCGCAGGAGTGCGTAGACGCACGGTTCCCCGGCGAACGGCGCCGACGGCGCGCGAAGGGCGCGCATCGGGACATTGGCTCCAACCACGGGCAAAGGATGGCATAGCGCAGGGACGGGCGGTAGCCGGACCGGCCGTTCCCCACTCTTCCGAGGGGTCGTCGCGGATGTGTTCGCCCAGCGTGCGGCGAAGGGTCGTGCGACGCCCGCACCCGGCGCGCGCGCCCGTTTCGCGCGCCGGTGATCCGTCCAACGCCGTTGCCCGCCGGGCGGGCGGGCCGCACCCCTCGGGGGTCTCAGCGCGCCCGCAGACCGTCCAGCAGGATCTGCAGCAGCCGGTCCGACGGCCCGTCGGCCGGCTGACCGTCCGACTGCGGGGAGACCGGCGAGAAGCCGCTCGCCGCGGGGGTCGAGACCGACGGACGGCTGGCGTGCACCGGCACCGAAGCCGTCAGCACCAGCACCACGTCCGACACCGTGACGCCCGGCCGCAGTTCGCCCGCCGCCCCGGCCCGCGCCACCAGGGCGGCCAGCAGCTGCAGCAGCAGCCGCGGATCGGCGTCGGCGGCCGACGGCTCGGCCGTCGCGCCGGAGCGGGCCTCCTCGCCGCGCAGGTCGAAGCGGACGGCGGCGGGCGGTTGCGGTGCCCGCTGTTCGGGCACCCGGCCCAGCTCCTCCGCGTACCGGAACGCCTCCGGGGGCAGCAGCCGCCCGGCGCCGCTGCTCACCGCCCGGGCCAGGTACCCGGCCAGCGCCTCCCAGGCGCCGTCGCCGCCGTACAGCGACTCCCGCGCCTGCGCGGTCAGCCAGGCCACCTCCTCGGCAGCGATCCGCTGGACCAGCACCTCCTTGCTCGGGAAGCGCCGGTAGACCGTGCCCACCCCGACCCCGGCCCGGCGCGCGACCTCCTCCATCGGTGCGCCGTAACCGAATTCGCCGAACACCTCGCGGGCCGCCCGCAGCACGCTCTCCAGGTTCCGCCGGGCGTCCACCCGCAGCCGGGCCCCGGGCACCGGCACGGCGCCCGGGGCGGGCTCGGTCCGGTACGGGACGGCGGCCCGCGCCACCCCGGCCTGCGCCAGGCCGGCTTGTGCCATTCCCGCCTGTGCCGTGCCCACCGGCGCCAGTCCCACCGGCACAGTTCCTGCCTGCGTCGGCAGGTCCACCGGGCCGCGCTGCTCGGGCACCATGCCCGGTCCGGCCTGCGGTGCACCCGCCCGCCCCAACACCTGGTCCTGTTCCATCATCCCAACTCTCCCCCGCAGGCGTCCGAATCCGGACCCTGTCGTCGCCCGCCCCTGCACCCCCCGGTGCAGCTCAGCCCGTCAGAAATGACCTGATGCCCCATCGCTCGTGCCGCCCGTCCGGTTCCGGTGACCACGGTTCGTGCCGCCGGGCCGGGTCCACGTCCGGCTCGGCGCGTCGGCACCGTCCGGGGCCCTGTCCGGGAACTACCCTTCCCCGGATGACTGCCGCCCAGTCGGGTTCTCACGCCAACGCTGGAACTGGCCGTAGTGGCCGCTCCACGGTGCGTCGCCGCCGATTGTCATGGCGACGGCCGCTCCAGTACACAATCCGACCATAGTTCACGGCTCTTCGCGGCCGAAAGTGCGTCAGAAAGTCGCCTGGCAAGCACAACTGGCCACGACGGTCACTCGCGTCGCAACCCGCACCATACGGACTGTGGACAAGACCACCCCCGCCGGTCCTTCATAGGGGGGCGTGATGGGGGACACCCCCGGCCGCGGGGCCGGGACGAAACGTCACACCGGCAGGAGGTGCACCATCAGGATCCTGATCGTCGGCGGCGGCTGCGCCGGGACGGCCACCGCGCTCCACCTCCAGCGGGGCCTGCGGGAGCGGCTGCGGCGCGGCGAGGTGGAGATCACCGTCGTCGAGCCCCAGGCCTACTTCACCTACCATCCTCTGCTCGCCGAGGTCGCGGCCGGCTCGATCGACCCCAGGCACGTGGTCGTCCCGCTGCGCCGGGTCCTGCCGGCCTGCCGGGTGCTCACCGCCCGGATCACCGCGATCGAGCACGCCGCCCGCCGCGCCCTGGCCGACGCCGCCGGCCCCGGCGAACCGCCCGCACCGGTCGAACTCCCCTACGACATCCTGGTGGTGGCCCCCGGCTCGGTCTCCCGCACGACCCCGGTGCCCGGCCTCGCCGAGCACGGCCTCGGCTTCTCCACCGTCGGCGAGGCGGTGAGCCTGCGCAACCACGTCCTGGAACAGCTCGACCTCGCCTCCGCCACCCGCGACCCCGCGCTGCGCCAGTCCGCGCTCACCTTCGTCTTCGTCGGCGCCGGCTACGCGGGCGTCGGCGCGCTCGCGGAACTGGAGGACATGGCCCGCACCGCCGTACGGGGCTACCACAACGTCCGCGCCGAGGACCTGCGCTGGGTGCTGGTCGAGGCGACCGACCGGATCCTCGCCGAGGAGTCGCCCGAACTCGCCCGGCACACCCTCGGCGAGCTGCGCGAACGCGGCGTCGACATCCGACTGGGCACCACCCTGGAGTCCGCCGTCGACCGGGTCGTCGCACTGTCCGACGGCAGCCGCTTCGGCGCCCGCACCCTGGTCTGGACGGCGGGCATCCGGCCCTCCCCGTTGCTGCGCGACACCGACCTGCCGCTGGACACCGTCGGCCGGGTCCGCTGTCTGGCCACCCTGCAGGCAGTCGGGCCGGACGGGCGCGCCCTGCCCGGCGTCTGGGCGGCCGGCGACTGCGCCGGCGTACCCGACCCGAACGCGGACGGCGCCCCCTGCGCCCCCAACGCCCAGCACGCCTTCGCCCAGGCCGAACTGCTCGCCCGCAACATCGCGGTCGCCCTGGACGGCGGGCCGCACGCGCCGGGCCTGGCCCCGTACCGGCCCGGCCCGGCCGCCTGTTCGACCTCGCTCGGCCCGCGCCGCGCCGTCGCCCACACCCGGAGCGGCGGCACGCTCACCGGTCGGCGGGCCTGGTGGCTGCACCGGGCGCGGCACCTGCGGCGGCTGCCGAGCACCGAGCGGCGGGTGCGGGTGCTGATGGACTGGGTGCTGGGCGGGGTGTTCTCGCGCGAGGCGGTCTCGCTGGGTGCGATGGAGCACCCGCGTTCGGCCTTCGAGGGCGGGTTCGACCCGAAGCCCGGCCGTCCGTCCGACGACCGGCCGGATGCTCCGCGGTGACGCCGGATGCTCCGCGCTGACCACCCCGGCCGAGGCGCGCCGGAGAGCTCTCGGGCGGCCACGCCGGGCGCGCGACTTCCGGAATCGGGCCTCCGCCTGACAGGATCAGCCCGACCTTGTCATTACCCCGTGTGCCGGTGCGTACACAAAAAGTGATGATATGCCTGGAAAACGAGGAAGCAGCCGTCGTTTGAACCTCATGCGCTGGAGCGCCCGGCTCACCGGAGCCCCCTGGCGTGCCGCCCCACCCGACGGGACCGGCACCGACGAGGGCGCGCCCTCCGCCGACGGTGTCGTCGTCCCCAGCCCCCGCGACCCGATCAGCCCCACCACCCCCGCCGCCGAACTCCTCGACCCGCACAGACCGCAGAACCTGCGCGAGGTCCTGAACCGCATCCCGGCCCCGGTCGCCGTCACCTACGGCCCGCTCCACCAGCTCGGCTACGCCAACCGCGCCTACCGCGACCTCTTCGGCGAACGCCCCACCGGCCTGCCCGCCGGCGAGGCCCTGCCGGAACTCGGCACCATGGGCGTCCTGCCCCTGATGGACCAGGTCATTCGCGGCGGCCGCCCGCGCAGCGTCAAGGCCCGGTGCATCCTCGGCCTCACCGGCAACCGCTACTACAACGTCTCCTGCGTCCCGCTCGGTCCCGGCGACACCACCGACACCCCCGCCGAAGGCCCGCCCTCCGGCGTCCTGATCTTCGCCGCCGAGGTGACCGACCAGGTCCTCGCCGCCGCGCGCCTGCGCGAAGCCGAACGCCGCCAGCGCGAAGCCGCCGTCACCCTCCAGCGCAGCCTGCTCCCGCAGAAGCTCGACCAGCCGGCGGACCTGCGGGTCGCCGCGACCTACCAGCCCGGCGGTGCCGAGGCCGCCGTCGGCGGCGACTGGTACGACGTCATCGCCATCGACGGCGGGCGGACGGCCCTGGTGATCGGCGACGTCATGGGCCGCGGTCTGCGGGCCGCCGCCGTGATGGGCCAGCTGCGTACCGCCGTCCGCGCCTACGCCCGCCTCGACCTGCCCCCGCACGAGGTGATGCGCCTGCTCGACGGCCTGGCCATGGAGATCGACGCCAACCAGATCGCCACCTGCACCTACGCCGTCTGGGACCCGCAGCGCCGCACCCTCTCCTACGCCTCCGCCGGCCACCTCCCGATGATGCTGCGCTGCCCCGACGGAACCATCCTGCGCAGCGAGGAGCAGAACGGCCCCCCGCTCGGCACCGGCGACGGCCTGCACGTCTCCCACACCCTGCGCCTGCTCCCCGGCACGACCGGCGTCCTCTATACGGACGGCCTGGTCGAACGCCGGGACGAGGACATCGACCAGGGCCTCGACCTCCTGGCCCGCACCCTCACCGGCGCCGTCGGCGCCCCCGAGGTGATCTGCGCCCGGCTGCTGCGGGCTATGGGGGTGACCTCGGAACACGACGACGACGTCGCCGTCCTGGCCTTCCACCTGCCGGCCGAGGAGAGCCCGGACCCGGGACTTGACTCGGCCATCCCCGAGGTCTAGTGTTCTTCGAGCTGCCTGGCAGGGAGCACCGGACACGCATCGGCGCGGACGGTCCCGGGGCAGCCAATCCTTCGAAACACCACTTCCCGGCTCGGGCTGGGTCGTTCATGCGTTTTTACGCTCAGCGGCTCGGCGCTATTCGGCGTGTTCGTTTTATCGGGTTGCGGCTGGATTCGCTTTTCGAAGCGGGGATCGGCTAGAGTTTGAAACGTCGGACGGGGCGTCAAGCCCCGGAAGACACCGGCGAGTTGGATGAACGAAGCCCCGGAAACGGAGCGGAAATCATCTGATAAGCTGGGAACACGAAAGAACGAAGCCCGGAGGGTCCGCTGGAAGGCGGTCCGAAGGAAGCGTCCGTTCCTTGAGAACTCAACAGCGTGCCAAAAGTCAACGCCAGATATGTTGACATCCCCGGCCTCAGGTTTCCTGGGGTTGGAGATTCCTTTTGAAATAACACTAGCGAGGACGCAGTGCGCGGGATCACCCTATTCCGGTGGTTGCCGTGCCGCTCAACGCGAGTGCCGCCCGATTACGGGTAGACATTCACGGAGAGTTTGATCCTGGCTCAGGACGAACGCTGGCGGCGTGCTTAACACATGCAAGTCGAACGGTGAAGCCCTTCGGGGTGGATCAGTGGCGAACGGGTGAGTAACACGTGGGCAATCTGCCCTGCACTCTGGGACAAGCCCTGGAAACGGGGTCTAATACCGGATATGACCCGGGAGCGCATGCTCTCGGGTGGAAAGCTCCGGCGGTGCAGGATGAGCCCGCGGCCTATCAGCTTGTTGGTGGGGTAATGGCCTACCAAGGCGACGACGGGTAGCCGGCCTGAGAGGGCGACCGGCCACACTGGGACTGAGACACGGCCCAGACTCCTACGGGAGGCAGCAGTGGGGAATATTGCACAATGGGCGAAAGCCTGATGCAGCGACGCCGCGTGAGGGATGACGGCCTTCGGGTTGTAAACCTCTTTCAGCAGGGAAGAAGCGCAAGTGACGGTACCTGCAGAAGAAGCACCGGCTAACTACGTGCCAGCAGCCGCGGTAATACGTAGGGTGCGAGCGTTGTCCGGAATTATTGGGCGTAAAGAGCTCGTAGGCGGCCTGTCGCGTCGGATGTGAAAGCCCGGGGCTTAACCCCGGGTCTGCATTCGATACGGGCAGGCTAGAGTGTGGTAGGGGAGATCGGAATTCCTGGTGTAGCGGTGAAATGCGCAGATATCAGGAGGAACACCGGTGGCGAAGGCGGATCTCTGGGCCATTACTGACGCTGAGGAGCGAAAGCGTGGGGAGCGAACAGGATTAGATACCCTGGTAGTCCACGCCGTAAACGTTGGGAACTAGGTGTTGGCGACATTCCACGTCGTCGGTGCCGCAGCTAACGCATTAAGTTCCCCGCCTGGGGAGTACGGCCGCAAGGCTAAAACTCAAAGGAATTGACGGGGGCCCGCACAAGCAGCGGAGCATGTGGCTTAATTCGACGCAACGCGAAGAACCTTACCAAGGCTTGACATATATCGGAAACGGCTAGAGATAGTCGCCCCCTTGTGGTCGGTATACAGGTGGTGCATGGTTGTCGTCAGCTCGTGTCGTGAGATGTTGGGTTAAGTCCCGCAACGAGCGCAACCCTTGTTCTGTGTTGCCAGCATGCCTTTCGGGGTGATGGGGACTCACAGGAGACTGCCGGGGTCAACTCGGAGGAAGGTGGGGACGACGTCAAATCATCATGCCCCTTATGTCTTGGGCTGCACACGTGCTACAATGGTCGGTACAAAGGGCTGCGATGCCGTGAGGCGGAGCGAATCCCAAAAAGCCGGCCTCAGTTCGGATTGGGGTCTGCAACTCGACCCCATGAAGTTGGAGTTGCTAGTAATCGCAGATCAGCATGCTGCGGTGAATACGTTCCCGGGCCTTGTACACACCGCCCGTCACGTCACGAAAGTCGGTAACACCCGAAGCCGGTGGCCTAACCCGTAAGGGGAGGAGCCGTCGAAGGTGGGACCAGCGATTGGGACGAAGTCGTAACAAGGTAGCCGTACCGGAAGGTGCGGCTGGATCACCTCCTTTCTAAGGAGCACATAGCAGCTTCGGGCGAATGTCCCGGAGTGCTCGCTCATGGGTGGAACGTTGACTATTCGGCACAGGAAGAGATCGGACTGCTAGTACTGCTTCGGCGTGGAACGCTTCCGGGATTGACTGTGTCGGGCACGTTGTTGGGTCCTGAGGGAACGGGTAACCGTTGTCTCAGTGGTTGCCGGCCTCACTTGAGGCAGCCCGGTTCGGGTTGTTGAGGGTGTGTGACTGGTCGTTGTTTGAGAACTGCACAGTGGACGCGAGCATCTGTGGCCAAGTTTTTAAGGGCGCACGGTGGATGCCTTGGCACCAGGAACCGATGAAGGACGTGGGAGGCCACGATAGTCCCCGGGGAGCCGTCAACCAGGCTTTGATCCGGGGGTTTCCGAATGGGGAAACCCGGCAGTCGTCATGGGCTGTCACCCGCTGCTGAACACATAGGCAGTGTGGAGGGAACGCGGGGAAGTGAAACATCTCAGTACCCGCAGGAAGAGAAAACAACCGTGATTCCGGGAGTAGTGGCGAGCGAAACTGGATGAGGCTAAACCGTTTTGGTGTGAGACCCGGCAGGGGTTGCCATTGCGGGGTTGTGGGAATGAGCTTCAGTCGTCTGCCGGCGGCTGGGCGAGTCAGAAACCGTATGGGTAGTCGAAGGACATGCGAAAGGTCCGGCGTAGAGGGTAAGACCCCCGTAGACGAAATCTGTACGGCTTGCTTGCTCATCTCCCAAGTAGCACGGGGCCCGAGAAATCCCGTGTGAATCTGGCGGGACCACCCGCTAAGCCTAAATATTCCCTGGTGACCGATAGCGGATAGTACCGTGAGGGAATGGTGAAAAGTACCGCGGGAGCGGAGTGAAATAGTACCTGAAACCGTGTGCCTACAAGCCGTGGGAGCGTCGTTCATCAGCTTGCTGGTGGGCCGTGACTGCGTGCCTTTTGAAGAATGAGCCTGCGAGTTTGCGGTGTGTAGCGAGGTTAACCCGTGTGGGGTAGCCGTAGCGAAAGCGAGTCCGAATAGGGCGACTCAGTTGCATGCCCAAGACCCGAAGCGGAGTGATCTAGCCATGGGCAGGTTGAAGCGCGGGTAAGACCGTGTGGAGGACCGAACCCACCAGGGTTGAAAACCTGGGGGATGACCTGTGGTTAGGGGTGAAAGGCCAATCAAACTCCGTGATAGCTGGTTCTCCCCGAAATGCATTTAGGTGCAGCGTCACGTGTTTCTTGCCGGAGGTAGAGCACTGGATAGGCGATGGGCCTTACCGGGTTACTGACCTTAGCCAAACTCCGAATGCCGGTAAGTGAGAGCGTGGCAGTGAGACTGTGGGGGATAAGCTCCATGGTCGAGAGGGAAACAGCCCAGAACACCGACTAAGGTCCCTAAGCGTGTGCTAAGTGGGAAAGGATGTGGAGTCGCAGAGACAACCAGGAGGTTGGCTTAGAAGCAGCCACCCTTGAAAGAGTGCGTAATAGCTCACTGGTCAAGTGATTCCGCGCCGACAATGTAGCGGGGCTCAAGCACATCACCGAAGTCGTGTCATTGCAGCATTGAGGGCCAACGCCTGCTGTGATGGGTAGGGGAGCGTCGTGTGCCGGGTGAAGCGGCGGTGGAAACCAGTCGTGGACGGTATACGAGTGAGAATGCAGGCATGAGTAGCGATACAAGAGTGGGAAACTCTTGCGCCGATTGACCAAGGGTTCCTGGGTCAAGCTGATCTGCCCAGGGTAAGTCGGGACCTAAGGCGAGGCCGACAGGCGTAGTCGATGGACAACGGGTTGATATTCCCGTACCCGCTTTGAAGCGCCAACGCTGAACCTCTTGATGCTAAGCCCGTGAAGCCGGCCCGGAGTCTTCGGACAAAGGGACGTGGTGGAGCCGGTGACCCAACGGGGTAGTAGGTGAGCGATGGGGTGACGCAGGAAGGTAGTCCAGCCCGGGCGGTGGTTGTCCCGGGGTAAAGGTGTAGGACGAACGGTAGGCAAATCCGCCGTTCACATAGTCTGAGACCTGATGCCGAGCCGATTGTGGTGAAGTGGATGATCCTATGCTGTCGAGAAAAGCCTCTAGCGAGTTTCATGGCGGCCCGTACCCCAAACCGACTCAGGTGGTCAGGTAGAGAATACCGAGGCGTTCGGGTGAACTATGGTTAAGGAACTCGGCAAAATGCCCCCGTAACTTCGGGAGAAGGGGGGCCATTCCTGGTGACGGGCCTTGCGCCTTGAGCTGGGGGTGGCCGCAGAGACCAGCGAGAAGCGACTGTTTACTAAAAACACAGGTCCGTGCGAAGCCGTAAGGCGATGTATACGGACTGACGCCTGCCCGGTGCTGGAACGTTAAGGGGACCGGTTAGCTCCATTTCGGTGGGGCGAAGCTGAGAACTTAAGCGCCAGTAAACGGCGGTGGTAACTATAACCATCCTAAGGTAGCGAAATTCCTTGTCGGGTAAGTTCCGACCTGCACGAATGGCGTAACGACTTCTCGACTGTCTCAACCATAGGCCCGGTGAAATTGCATTACGAGTAAAGATGCTCGTTTCGCGCAGCAGGACGGAAAGACCCCGGGACCTTTACTATAGCTTGATATTGGTGTTCGGTTCGGCTTGTGTAGGATAGGTGGGAGACTTTGAAGCGGCAACGCCAGTTGTTGTGGAGTCGTCGTTGAAATACCACTCTGGTCGTGCTGGATGTCTAACCTGGGTCCGTGATCCGGATCAGGGACAGTGTCTGGTGGGTAGTTTAACTGGGGCGGTTGCCTCCTAAAGGGTAACGGAGGCGCCCAAAGGTTCCCTCAGCCTGGTTGGCAATCAGGTGTTGAGTGTAAGTGCACAAGGGAGCTTGACTGTGAGACTGACGGGTCGAGCAGGTACGAAAGTAGGGACTAGTGATCCGGCGGTGGCTTGTGGAAGCGCCGTCGCTCAACGGATAAAAGGTACCCCGGGGATAACAGGCTGATCTTCCCCAAGAGTCCATATCGACGGGATGGTTTGGCACCTCGATGTCGGCTCGTCGCATCCTGGGGCTGGAGTAGGTCCCAAGGGTTGGGCTGTTCGCCCATTAAAGCGGTACGCGAGCTGGGTTTAGAACGTCGTGAGACAGTTCGGTCCCTATCCGCTGTGCGCGTAGGAGTGTTGAGAAGGGCTGTCCCTAGTACGAGAGGACCGGGACGGACGAACCTCTGGTGTGCCAGTTGTCCTGCCAAGGGCATGGCTGGTTGGCTACGTTCGGGAGGGATAACCGCTGAAAGCATCTAAGCGGGAAGCCTGCTTCGAGATGAGCACTCCCACCTCCTTGAGAGGGTAAGGCTCCCAGTAGACGACTGGGTTGATAGGCCGGATATGGAAGCCCTGTGAGGGGTGGAGTTGACCGGTACTAATAGGCCGAGGGCTTGTCCTCAGTTGCTCGCGTCCACTGTGTTGTTCTGAAACAACGACCGCCCTGCCGGCGGGTCGATAGTTTCATAGTGTTTCGGTGGTCATAGCGTGAGGGAAACGCCCGGTTACATTCCGAACCCGGAAGCTAAGCCTCACAGCGCCGATGGTACTGCAGGGGGGACCCTGTGGGAGAGTAGGACGCCGCCGAACAATTCTTCTGAAGAACCCCTGATCCATTCGGATCAGGGGTTCTTTGCATTTCCGGTGACGTATCGTCAGTGCATGGACGATCAGACAGCGGTCATTGCGAACGATGTGCTCCGGCCCGAGCAGCGCGACGGTGCTCTGCGTGTTCTGGCGGAGGCGCAGGCGGTGGACGGCCGGGCCGCCGTGTCCGAGCAGGGCCGACTCCGGCTGCGGACCGCGGAGACACCGCGCCCGGGCGTCATCCACCTCGTCGAGACCGAGTCCGGCCCCGCCACCGACTCCACAACCGATTCCGACGCCGTCCTCGGCTACGGCCAGCTCGAAGTCCCGCAGGCCCCGACCGCCAACCCCGCCGCCGAGCTGGTGGTCGACCCGGCCGCCCGCGGCCGGGGCCTGGGCCGTCTGCTGGTGGACGCCGTCCTGGCGGCGGCCCACGGCGCGGGCCGGGACGCGGTGGACTTCTGGGTGCACGGCGGCCACCCGGCGGCCCGGCACCTGGCCGAGTCGTACGGCGCCGAGCTGGTCCGCGAGCTGCGGCAGATGCGTCGCACCGGTCCGCAGACCGAGGAGGTGGTGGTCCCCGAGGGGATCGAGCTCCGCACCTTCCGTCCGGGGGAGGACGATGCCGAGTGGCTTCGGCTGAACGCGCTGGCCTTCGCGCACCACCCGGAGCAGGGGGCCTGGACCGAGCAGGACATGGCCGAGCGGATCGCCGAGCCCTGGTTCGACCCGGCCGGCTTCTTCCTCGCCACCCGCGGCGGCAAGGTGGTCGGATTCCACTGGACCAAGGTGCACCCGGCCACCGCCACCGAGCCGCAGCTCGGCGAGGTGTACGTGGTCGGGGTGGACCCGGCCGAGCAGGGCAGCGGCCTCGGCCGCGCGCTGACCGCCGCGGGCCTGCGCCACCTGACCGGCTCCGGTCCGGGCGAGCGCGGGCTCGGCACCGTACTCCTCTACGTCGACGCCGACAATCCGGCCGCTGTGCGGGTATATGAACGACTGGGATTCACCATTCACGAGGTGGACCTCATGTACCGCGCCCGGTACCAGAGCAACCAGAGCAACCAGACCAACTAGGTCAACCGGGCTAACCAGACCAATCAGGCCAACCACGCGAACGGGGCGCTCTGAAACAGCCCCCGACGGAACCCCGAGCGGACGCGGGCGAGGGACGGGACGGCAGCACCCCTTGCTCCGACCGACTCAGCTTTCCTCCTGGCCATGCGGTGTTTACCGTGGATTCAATTGCTGCCGCGAAGATCACAGGATGAAGTCCGTAGTGTCTCGCTCGTGCAGAGTCGACCGCCACACGCCGGCCGGTCCTGTACGGACCGCGCCCGGCGGATGGGCGCTGTTCCCGGGGTCGGTCCGGGGCGAGGGCGACGGCCCGCAGAGCCACACGCGTCCGGACACCGTCCTGCTGCTGGAGGAGCTGGAGCCCATGAGCATCCCCCGCCCCGTCTCTGCCCCGCTGTCGCCGCCGGCCAGGATGTCCAGTGCGCTGGGGGTCCCGCCGGAGCTGCCGACCGCGGACGAGCAGGAGTTCGAAGCCTTGCCGCAGGGCCGCTTCCTGGACCGCGAGCGCAGTTGGCTCGCGTTCAACGAGCGCGTCCTGGAGCTCGCCGAGGACCCGGGGATACCGCTGCTGGAGCGGGCCAAGTTCCTGGCGATCTTCGCGAGCAACCTGGACGAGTTCTTCATGGTCCGGGTGGCCGGCCTGAAGCGCCGGATCGCCACCGGCGTCGCCCAGCGCAGCTCATCGGGTCTTCAGCCGCGCGAGGTGCTGGACCTGATCTGGACCCGCTCGCGCGAGCTGATGGCCCGGCACGCCGCCGCCTTCCAGCAGGAGGTGCTGCCGGACCTCGCCACCGAGGGCATCGAGGTGGTCCGCTGGCCGGAGCTGGCGGAGAAGGAGCAGGCCCGGCTGCACACGCTGTTCCGGCAGAAGATCTTCCCGGTCCTGACCCCGCTGGCGGTCGACCCGGCGCACCCCTTCCCGTACATATCGGGACTCTCGCTCAACCTGGCCGTCGTGGTGCGAAACCCGGTCTCCGGGCACAAGCACTTCGCCCGGGTGAAGGTGCCGCAGTCGCTGGCCCGTTTCCTGGAGGCCTCGCCCCAGCGGTACGTCCCGCTGGAGGACGTCATGGGCGCGCACTTGGAGGAGCTGTTCCCGGGGATGGAGGTGCTGGCCCACCACGCCTTCCGCGTCACCCGCAACGAGGACCTGGAGGTGGAGGAGGACGACACCGAGAACATCCTCAAGGCCCTGGAGAAGGAGCTGATGCGGCGGCGCTTCGGCCCGCCGGTCCGGCTGGAGGTCGAGGAGTCGATCGACCCCTACATCCTGGACCTGCTGGTGCGGGAGCTGAACATCACCGAGGCGGAGGTCTTCCCGCTGCCCGGGCCGCTGGACCTGACCGGGCTGTTCGGGATCGCCGAGCTGGACCGTCCGGAGCTCAAGTACCCCAAGTTCGTGGCGGGTACGGCCCGCGGGCTGACCGACGTCGAGTCGGCCTCCCAGCCGGACATCTTCGCGGCGATGCGCGAGCGCGACGTCCTGCTGCACCACCCGTACGACAGCTTCTCCACCTCGGTGCAGGCCTTCCTGGAGCAGGCCGCCGCCGACCCGGACGTCCTGGCGATCAAGCAGACGCTGTACCGGACCTCCGGTGACTCGCCGATCGTGGACGCGCTGATCGACGCGGCCGAGTCCGGCAAGCAGGTGCTGGTCCTGGTCGAGATCAAGGCACGCTTC
Organism: Streptomyces sp. 1114.5; assembly: GCF_003635085.1. Taxonomy (NCBI): domain Bacteria; kingdom Bacillati; phylum Actinomycetota; class Actinomycetes; order Kitasatosporales; family Streptomycetaceae; genus Streptomyces; species Streptomyces sp. 1114.5. Next base: position 955,029 of record NZ_RBXE01000001.1, on the reverse strand, counting down.
GACGAGCAGGCCAACATCAAGTGGGCCCGCAAGCTGGAGGAAGCCGGCTGCCACGTGGTCTACGGCCTGGTCGGGCTGAAGACGCACTGCAAGCTGTCGCTGGTGGTCCGCGAGGAGGGCGACACCCTGCGGCGCTACTCGCACGTGGGGACGGGCAACTACCACCCGAAGACGGCCCGGCTGTACGAGGACCTGGGCCTGCTCACCTCCGACCCGCAGGTCGGCGCCGACCTCTCGGACCTCTTCAACCGGCTCTCCGGCTACTCGCGCCGCGAGTCCTACCGCCGCCTGCTGACCGCCCCGCGCGGACTGCGCGACGGGCTGGTCTCGCGGATCCACAACGAGATCGCCCACCACCGGGCGGGCCGCCCGGCCTACGTGAAGCTCAAGGTCAACTCGATCGTCGACGAGGCCGTGATCGACGCGCTGTACCGGGCCTCGCAGGCCGGGGTGCCGGTGGACGTCTGGGTGCGCGGGATCTGCGCGATCCGTCCCGGTGTTCCGGGGCTGAGCGAGAACATCCGGGTCCGCAGCATCCTGGGCCGCTTCCTGGAGCACTCCCGGGTGTTCGTGTTCGGCAACAACGGCGATCCGGAGGTCTGGATCGGCAGCGCCGACATGATGCACCGCAACCTGGACCGCCGGATCGAGGCGCTGATGCGGATCACCGATCCGGCCCACCGCGCCGAGCTGTCCGGGCTGATCGACCTCGGGGTGTCGGACGAGACGCAGTCCTGGCACCTGGGGCCGGACGGCGCCTGGACCCGCCGCTCGCAGGACGCCGAGGGCCGGCCGCTGCGGCACGTCCAAGATCTGTTGATCGACTCGCGCCAGCGCCGCCGGGCCGCCACCTCGCGCTGACGCGTCCACTGATGCGAAGCCGCCGGGGCGGCGCGCCTGCCACACTCTCACGGGCAGCCACTCCGGCGGTCGGCCACCAGCTCCGGGGGACGGCCCCGGGGGAACGGGGATCTACCACGCCATGACCGATGCGCCGATGACGGCCCAGGCGGCCTCCACCGCGACCGCCGGGGACATCCTTTCCCGCCACCTCACCGCCCAGGCCGGCGCCTTCCTGCGCGCCCTGCCGCTGGCGGTGGGGGAGGTCGGCGCCAGACCCGGGACGGCCTCGGTCGTCCCGGCGGCGGGCACCTCGGACCTGCTGCGGGCCGTCCGGCGGATCGGTGGGCTGCTGCACACCTTCGGCGCGGTCTTCGAGCCTGTCTGGGCGCAGGAGTCGCGCACCGAGCTGCGCTGGCTGCTGAACCTGCTGGCGCTGGAGCCCGGGTACGTCCGCCGCTCGGCCCGGTTGCTGGGCGCACTGGACTCGCTCAGCGGCACCGACCCGGACGGGGCGGGCATGCTGGCCGGCCACGCGGGCGCGCCCAAGGCGCGGGCGCTGCTGGACCGCCAGCTCACCCTGGCCAGGACCCGGGCGCACTCCACGGTGCTCCAGGAGCTCCGCTCGGCCCGGCTGCACGCGCTGGCGGACCGGATGACGCTGCTCGTCGGCGAGGCGCCGCTGCTGGAATCGGCGGGCGGCCGGGCGCCGGCGGTGCTGCTGCCGCAGGCGGCCGCCGCCTTCGCGGCGCTGTCCGCGACCGCCGCGCAGCTGCCGCTGCACCGGGCCGCGACGCCGTACGGCGGGGACGGGCTGCGCCGGCTGGGCGCGGTGCCGGCGGCCCGCGGCGCAGTGGACGCGGATGCGGCGCTGGCGGCCGACGACGCGCCCTGGTCGCGGCTGCGGATCCTGGTCAAGCGCGCCCGGTACGCGCTGGAGGTGTGCGGCCGTCCGGCGTCCGAGCTGGACGAGCTGGACGCGGTGCTGGCCCGGCAGCAGGAGGCGGCGGACGCCGCGGTCACCGCCGCCACCGCGGCGCGCACCCCGCGGATCACCCCGGCGACGGCGTACGTGCTGGGCGTGGTGCACGCCGACCAGCGGCTGGAGGTGGAGTCGGCACGGTACGCCTTCGGCCGCCGGTGGCCCGACCTCCAGCCCGGCCCGGACGGCTGGCCGGACCTGTCCGCGGCGGAGGGCTGGGGGCACCCCGCCGTCCCGAGGACGGTCTGAGGTGGGCGAGCGCCCGGGCACCACGCCCACGGGCAGCACGCCCACGAGCACCACCACCAGCCCGTCCACGCCCCCGACCGGCCGCGCCCCGGTGATCCTGGCGGCGGGCGCGGTGCTGTGGGTGCCGGGCCGGCTGAAGAAGAGCGGCCGGCTTGGGCGGCCCCGGATCGCGCTGATCCACCGGCCGAAGTACGACGACTGGAGCCTGCCGAAGGGCAAGCTCGACCCCGGTGAGGGCGTGGCCGAGGCGGCGCTGCGCGAGGTGTGGGAGGAGACCGGGTTCCGCTGCCTGCTCGGCCCCGAGCTGCCGGCCCAGCACTACCGGGTGCAGGGCCGTCCGAAGGAGGTCCGGTACTGGGCGGCGGTGCCGTCGACGGGCGCCTTCCGGCCCAACCGCGAGGTGGACCGGCTGGAGTGGCTGCCGGCCGGGAAGGCCCGTGCGCGGCTCACGTACGACCACGACCGGTTGCTGGTCGACGCCCTGCTGGTGATGCTGGGGGCGAAGCCGGTGCGGACGGAGGGGTTCCGCCGGTGAAGGAACGGTGGAAGTGATCCCGCCGCGCTCTCGCCGTGACGCAACCGTTACTACCTGACGTAGTTTCCTGTCATCCTTTCGAGGTTCACTCGCCGTTCACTTGCGACCGGCTGTCGTGTCACTTACTCGGCCTAACTTCGGGACCACCGGAGGGCCGCACGGGCCCCGGACCACAGCAAAACCCGCTCTGCGCCGTACCTCGTACGGCCCCTGCACCGGGCAATGCCACAGAAAGGGACACCCCAGTGAAGCTCCAGCGGAACGGCCGCTCCAAGGCCCTCGCGATCGGTGCCATGGCGCTCGTCAGCTCGCTGTCGCTCGCCGCCTGCGGCTCGGACAACAACAACACCACCACCGCGTCCGGGTCCGGCTCCAGCGGCTCCGCCGCGGCCGGTGCCGCGATCAACTGTGGCAAGTCCGGTTCGCTGATCGCCGCCGGTTCGACCGCCCAGGGCACGGCGATCGACGTCTGGAAGACCAACTTCGGCGCCGCCTGCTCCGGCACCACCATCAACTACCAGGGTGTGGGCTCCGGCGCCGGCATCCAGCAGTTCACCCAGGGCAAGGTCCAGTTCGCCGGCTCCGACTCGGCCCTCAAGCCGGCCGAGGTCGACGCCACCAAGGCGGTCTGCACCGGCGGCCAGGGCATCGACCTGCCGATGGCCGGCGGTCTGATCTCGCTGGTCTACAACGTGGACAACGTCGACAACCTGGTCCTGGACGCCCCGACCGCCGCCAAGATCTTCGACTCGCAGATCACCAAGTGGAACGACCCGGCCATCGCCGCCCTCAACCCGGGCGCCAAGCTGCCGGACGCCGACATCCAGTCGTTCCACCGCTCGGACGACTCCGGCACCACCGACAACCTGACCAAGTACTTCGCCGCCGCCGGCCAGGGCGCCTGGGCCTACCCGTCCAGCAAGACCTGGGCGGCCAAGGGCGGCCAGTCGGCCAACGGCAGCGCCGGTGTCGCGGCCCAGGTGAAGCAGGTCAAGAACTCGATCAGCTACGTCGAGCTGGCCTACGCCCAGACCAACAGCCTGAAGAGCGCCGCCATCAACACCGGTGCCGCCAAGCCGGTCGAGGCCACCGCCGCCAACGCCGCCAACACCTTCGCCAAGGCGCAGGTCGCCGGCACCGGCAGCGACCTGGCGCTGAAGCTCGACTACGCGACCAAGGACGAGGGCTCGTACCCGCTGGTCCTGGTCACCTACGAGATCGTCTGCGACAAGGGCAACAAGGCCGACACCCTGGACACCCTGAAGTCCTTCCTGACCTACACCGCCAGCGACGCGGGTCAGAAGGCGGCCGGCGACAAGGGCTACGTCCCGCTGCCGAAGGAGCTGACCGGCAAGGTCAACGCCGTCATCCCGACCCTGGCCTGATCCGACGGGACCACCGGTGGAGCGGCCCCGTGAGCGAGGGGGGCCGGGGCCGCCCCACCGGAACACACCGAAACCCAGCACCACGTCCGGGGCACCGCCGCCAGGGTGCCGTCCCTCTTCCGGGGCGGCGCCACCAGACCGGAGTAGACCAATGACTTCATCCTCCCCTGCCGCCCCGCGAGGCAGGGAACGCCGACGGCGCGACAGCCGGGTCGGCGACAAGATCTTCATGAACCTCGCCCGTGGCTCGGGCATCCTGCTGCTGGTCATCATGGCCGCGATCGCCGGCTTCCTGGCCTGGCGCTCGGGCCTGGCCCTCAGCAAGAACGAGGGCAACTTCCTGACCTCCTTCGAGTGGGCGCCGGACGCCCCGAAGCCGGTCTTCGGCATCGCGGTGCTGGCCTTCGGCACCATCGTGAGCGCCGTGATCGCCATGGCGATCGCCGTCCCGGTGGCCATCGGGATCGCGCTGTTCATCTCGCACTACGCGCCGCGCCGGATCGCCCAGCCGTTCGCCTACCTGGTGGACCTGCTCGCGGCCGTCCCCAGCATCGTCTACGGCCTCTGGGGCGCGCTCTTCCTGGTGCCGCACATGGACGGCCTGACCAGCTGGCTCAACGAGTACCTGGGCTGGACGTACATCTTCGACCAGACCAAGACCGGCACCCCGCGCAACCTGTTCACCACCGGCATCCTGCTGGCGATCATGGTCCTGCCGATCATCACCGCGGTCTCCCGCGAGGTGTTCCGCCAGGTGCCGCGGATGCACGAGGAGGCGGCGCTCGCGCTCGGCGCGACCCGCTGGGAGATGATCCGCACCGCCGTGCTGCCGTTCGGCCGCCCCGGCATCATCTCGGCCTCGATGCTCGGCCTCGGCCGCGCGCTCGGCGAGACCATCGCGGTCGCGGTGGTGCTCTCCTCCAGCAACATCCTGTCGCTGCACATCCTCGACGCGGGCGGCGGCACCTTCGCGCAGAACATCGCGCTGAAGTTCGCCGAGGCCGGCGACAACGGCCGCAACGCGCTGATGGCCTCCGGCCTCGTCCTGTTCGTCATCACCCTGCTGGTGAACGGTGCCGCGCGACTGATCATCGCCCGCCGCAAGGAGTACTCGGGGGCCAACGCATGACCACCGCCGTCGTCGAGGACGCCCGCCCGCTGGGCCGTCCGCTGACCGCCAACCGCCTGCCCAAGTGGGCCCCGGCCGCCGTGGCCGCCGGCTCGATCGCCCTCGGCTGCGGGATCGGCGCGGTCGCCGGCCTCGCCAGCCACCTCCAGTGGGGCCTGATCTCGGCCGCGCTGTTCCTGCTGATCAGCTACGGCCTCTCGGCCCGGGTCGAGGGCCGCCGTCAGGCCAAGGACCGGTTCGCCACCTCGGTGGTCTGGGTCGCCTTCATCCTGGCCGTCGTCCCGCTGGTCGCCCTGACGGTCTACACCGTCCAGCAGGGCATCGCCGTGGTCGACGGGAACTTCCTGAGCCACTCGATGAAGGGCGTGCTCCAGTCCGGTCCCGGTGGTGGCATCTACCACGCGCTGATCGGCACCCTGGAGCAGGTCGCTCTGGCCACCGCGATCGCCGCCCCGATCGGTCTGCTGACCGCCGTCTACCTGGTCGAGTACGGCCGCGGCAAGCTCGCCAAGACGGTCACCTTCTTCGTCGACGTCATGACGGGCATCCCGTCGATCGTCGCCGGTCTGTTCGTCCTCTCGGTCTGGAACCTCGCGCTGGGCTTCGGCTACTCCGGCTTCTCGGGCAGCCTCGCGCTGGCGATCCTGATGATGCCGGTCGTGGTCCGCTCCACCGAGGAGATGCTCAAGCTCGTCCCGAACGAGCTGCGCGAGGCGTCGTACGCGCTCGGCGTGCCGAAGTGGAAGACCATCCTGCGGATCGTCCTGCCCACCGCGATCGGCGGCATCACCACCGGCGTGATGCTCGCGGTCGCCCGCATCACGGGCGAGACCGCCCCGGTGATGATGCTGGTGTTCGGCGCCGACTACATCAACAACAACCCCTTCGAGGGACCGCAGCAGTCGCTGCCGATGTACATCTGGACGCAGTACTCGCAGGTCAACAACGACTTCGGCTACGCCCGTGCCTGGGGCGCGGCGCTGGTGCTGATCGCCTTCGTGATGGGGCTCAACCTCATCGCGCGGGGCATCGCCCGCTGGCGCTCGCCCAAGGGCGGACGCTGACCGACCGACTGACGTACGAGACAGACGAGAGAAGCAACGATCATGGCCAAGCGCATCGACGTCAGCGGACTGTCGGCCTACTACGGCACCACCAAGGCCATCGAGGACATCTCGATGAGCATCGAGCCCCGCTCGGTGACCGCCTTCATCGGCCCCTCCGGCTGCGGCAAGTCCACCTTCCTGCGGACCCTGAACCGGATGCACGAGGTGATCCCCGGCGCCCGGGTCGAGGGCAAGGTCCTCCTGGACGACGAGAACCTGTACGCCTCCACCGTCGACCCGGTCGCCGTGCGCCGCTCGGTCGGCATGGTCTTCCAGCGCCCGAACCCGTTCCCGACCATGTCGATCTACGACAACGTGATCGCCGGCCTCCGGCTCGCGGGCGTGAAGAAGAAGTCCGTGCTGGACGAGGTCGTGGAGCGCTCGCTGAAGGGCGCCAACCTCTGGAAGGAGGTCCACAACCGGCTGAACAAGCCGGGGGCCGGCCTCTCCGGCGGTCAGCAGCAGCGCCTGTGCATCGCCCGCGCCATCGCGGTCGAACCGCAGGTCCTGCTGATGGACGAGCCCTGCTCCGCGCTCGACCCGATCTCCACCCTCGCCATCGAGGACCTGATCGGTGAGCTCAAGGAGCAGTTCACCATCGTCATCGTGACCCACAACATGCAGCAGGCGGCCCGCGTCAGCGACCGCACCGCCTTCTTCAACCTGGCCGGCGTCGGCCAGCCGGGCAAGCTGGTCGAGCTGGACGACACCCAGCGGATCTTCTCCAACCCGTCGGTCCAGGCGACCGAGGACTACATCTCCGGCCGCTTCGGCTAGACCGGCACCGAGCTGCTCCACGGTGCTGCATGGCGGTGCCGCCGGGGAGCATGAGAAGGGCCCGCCCCCGAGATGTGGGGGCGGGCCCTGTCGCGTGCCGGACCGTCCGGGCTCAGCCCCGGACCACCGCGGCTCAGCCCCAGAACAGGTGGACGAACCAGTACACCAGCGCGGCGACGATCGCGGCCGCCGGCATCGTGATGAACCAGCCGAGCACGATGTTCTTGGCGACGCCCCAGCGCACCGCGCGGATCCGCTTGGTGGCCCCCACGCCCATGATCGCCGAGGTGATCACGTGGGTGGTGGAGATCGGCGCCTTGTAGACGAACGAGGTGATGTACATGACCGCCGAGGCGGTCGTCTCGGCCGCGAAGCCCTGCGGCGGGTCCAACTCGATGATCTTGCGGCCGAGGGTCCGCATGATCCGCCAGCCGCCCGCGTAGGTGCCCAGCGAGAGCATCGCGGCGCAGGAGATCTTCACCCAGACCGGGATGTCGTAGGTGGCCTGCTGGCCGGAGATGACCAGCGCCATCACCACGATGCCCATGGTCTTCTGGGCGTCCTGCAGACCGTGCGCCAGGGCCATCGCGGCGGCCGAGGCGGTCTGGGCGACCCGGAAGCTGCGCTTGGCCCGGTGCGGATTGGCCCGGCGGAAGATCCAGAGGATCGCCAGCATCACCAGGAAGCCGCCCACCAGGCCGACCACGGGCGAGACGACCATCGGGATGACGATCTTGTCGACGACACCGTCCCAGATCACCTCGGTGCCACCGGCCAGCGCCGCGCCCACCAGCCCGCCGAACAGGGCGTGCGAGGAGGAGGACGGCAGGCCGTAGTACCAGGTGACGAGGTTCCAGACGATCGCACCGATCAGGGCGGCGAACAGGATCGCCATCCCCTGGTCCCCCTTGGGGGTCTCGATGATCCCCTTGGAGACGGTGTGCGCCACACCGCTGCCGAGGAAGGCGCCGGCCAGGTTCATCACCGCGGCCATCGCCAGCGCGGCCCGGGGGGTGAGCGCCCGGGTCGACACCGAGGTGGCGATCGCGTTCGCCGAGTCGTGGAAGCCGTTGGTGTAGGTGAAGAAGAACGCAACGCCGATGACGACGATGAGTGCTGCCATGTCCACGGGGGTCAGGACTCCTTGACGGCGATGGTCTCCACCGTGTTGGCGACGTGCTCGAACGCGTCCGCCGCCTCCTCAAGGACGTCCACGACCTGCTTCAGCTTGAGCACCTCGATGGCGTCGTACTGACCGGAGAACAGGTGGGCGAGCAGCTTGCGGTGGATCTGGTCGGCCTGGTTCTCCAGCCGGTTGACCTCGATCCAGTACTCGGTGAGGTTCGACATGCTCCGCAGGTTCGGCATCGCCTCGGCGGTCAGCTCGGCGGCCCGCGCCAGGACCTCGATCTGCTGCTCGATCCCCTTCGGGAGGGTCTGGATGTCGTAGAGGACGACCAGGTCGACGGCCTCCTCCATGAAGTCCATGATGTCGTCCAGCGACGAGGCGAGGCTGTAGATGTCCTCGCGGTCGAAGGGCGTGATGAAGGACGAGTTCAGCTGGTGGAAGACGGCATGGGTGGTGTCGTCCCCGGCGTGCTCGGCGGCGCGCATGCGCTCGACGATCTCCGCACGGGCCGACACGTCTGATCCCAGCAGCTCCAGCAGGAGCTTCGATCCGACGACGAGGTTCTCCGCCGCGGCGGCGAACATGTCGTAGAAGCTCGTCTCCTTCGGGGTCAGGCTAAAACGCACGGAAATCTCCGATGTGCGGGGTAGGGACTGAACGATGCTAGGTGCAACCAAGCGCGATCACGCAAACGGGGGGCCGAGGAAGGAGTCGGAACCTCCCCTTCCGTTCGGCTGCCGCACCGGCCGATTTCCGACCGCACCGCCACGTGCCGACGCGAGCCCCCAGTCTGACGGAACCTCGCCCGGATTGTCCTCGTCGTGCGTGCGCGGGACCGGGGCGCCGCTCAGACGGGTGAACCGCCGGACGTCCCGGGCCGGACGCTTCGGCACATGCCGCGTCGGCCGTCGGAACACCACGTAGCGCCCGGGTGTTGGACACTGGTGGCCGACGCAGCCACCAGGCATCCAGACGAAGGCGGGCCGATGACCACGACGCAAGCGCGCACCGAGCCGGACCACGTGCCGGGCGCCGACCCGCACGCCGGCCACGCCGCCGACCCCGCGGCCGCCGCCGGACACCAGGGCGGGCACGGCCCGCACGGCTACAGCGCGCAGAAGGACGCCCACCTCAAGCGGCTGCGCCGGATCGAGGGCCAGATCCGCGGCCTCCAGCGGATGGTCGACGAGGACGTCTACTGCATCGACGTGCTCACCCAGGTCTCGGCCAGCACCAAGGCGCTGCAGTCCTTCGCGCTCTCCCTGCTGGAGGAGCACCTGCGGCACTGCGTCGCCGCGGCCGCCGAGCAGGGCGGCGCCGAGCTGGACGCCAAGGTGGCGGAGGCCACCGCCGCGATCAGCCGGCTGCTGCGCAGCTGACCCTCCGGCGCGTCGGCTGATCCGGATCCCGCGGACTCCCCCGGCCCGTCGGCTCCTTCGGCCGGGTCAGCCGTCGCCCTCCCGGTCGGCCTGCCCCGGCTCCGCCCGGTCGAGCAGCACCTCGTCGATCCGTTCGGTCGGCAGCCGGTCGCCGGAGCTGGCCGTCGCGGCGATCATCAGCTCGCCGGCCAGCTCGATCTCGTCGAGGGCCGCGTCGTCGTGGCCGCCGCTGCGGCCGCCCGTGGACGACACCACCTGCACCACCCCTTCAGTGCCTCGCCAGCCCGGGCGGCAGCCACCCGACGTCCAGCCTAGGCACTCCGGGGCCCGTCCACATGGCACGGACGGGCCATCTCGGCGCCGCCGAAACGGGTGGCCGCCGCTCCCCGGACGGCCACCCGCTCCGGCTGCGCCCGGTCTCTCCCCGGCGCCGGAGCGCTGCCCCGGCGGCCTACTTGGGACTCTCCGTGGGCTTCATCTGGTAGATGTCCGCAGCCGCCGGCTCGGCCGCCTCGACCGGCTTGCCGAAGTCCGTCAGCGAGACGGTCGAGGTCACCTTCACCTGGTCCTTGGGCTCCTTGGAGCCCGCCACCCCGGCGAAGGTGAACACCTCGACCACCTTGCGCAACCGGCCCTGGTCGTCCAGCCAGGCGTCGTACGGGACCTCCTTGACGGTGAAGGTCTGCGCACCCATCCGCAGGCCGTCCCCGCCCCGGCCGCCGGTCGCGTCGGCCGCCTTGGCCAGGTCCAGGGTGCCGCGGTAGTGGTGCAGCGCGACCCCGTCGGCGGTCTCGGTGCCGACCGCCTCCGCCTTCTGCGCCCCGCGCAGCGCCCCCGCCGCCGAGGCCGGGTCGGTCGCGCCGCTGCTGACCAGGTTGCCGTCCGGCAGCTGCCGCACGTCCAGCTTGACCCACTTGCCCTCGGGCACCTTGGCGCCGCTGTTCTGCAGGTAGACGGTGCCCGGCAGAACCACCTCGACGATCTTCCCGGTGGTCGCCGCGCCCGGCGGCACCTGGACCTCCAACCGGCCGATCCGCTTCACGTAGTCGTAGCCGCCGGTGCCGCTGAACGAGGCCTTCTTCTCGGCGGACTCCGTCACCAGCTCGGTGGCGGTGTGTGCGGAGCCGGTGCGCCCGGTGATGTCGGCTGCGTTACGCACGGCCGTCAACGGGTCCGCGGCGAGCTGGTCGGGGGCGCTCGACTGCTGGTCGGAGGAGCCGCTGCCGGAGCCGCCCGAGCAGCCGGCTGCCCCGGCCGCCAGCGCGGCGGCGAGCAGGGCGGCTCCGGCCGCCGAGCGCAGGTGCGGACCCGGACGGCACGCTGGCCGCCCGGTGCGCTGCTGGTCGGTCATCTTCATCCTCGCGACAACCCCCTCGGGCCCGTACTGCCCCGCCGGACACCGCCGGGTGGGCAGAGCTCTTTCCGGGCAAACGAGTTGGGCGGAGAAGGGTTACGGGTGCCGGCGCCCCGGCGGCGTCGCGCCCCGGCCGCCCGGCGCGTTACGGTGAACCACGTGCACAGTGAGCTGCCGGCCGCGCCCGGCACCCGGATGCCCGAGCACCGCCTCTCGATCAGCGAGCGCGGTTCCTTCGCCTACGCGACCTGCAGCTGCGGCTGGTACGCCCCGGCCCGCCGCTCCCGGGACCTGGCCCGCCGCGAGGGGGCCGACCACCTCGCCGAGAACAGCGTCGAGCCGGACTGACCGGCCGCCGCCTGGACTGACCGGCCGACCGGCGCGGTGGCCGGTCAGGCCGCGAGGTCGGACTCCGGCGGCTGCTCCTCGGCCCGCACCGCCCCGCGCCCGCGCCGCCGGCTGCGCCGGCCGTTCCCGGCCGGGGCCGCCCCGCCGCGCTCCGGCGCCCGGATCAGCGGGGCCACGGCCGTGCGGCTCAGCGCGTGGCAGAACGGGACCAGCACCGCCATCGCGATCGGCGCCAGCAGCAGCACCACAGCGACGGCGAGCGCGAAGCCGCCGATCACGTCGGTCGGGTAGTGCACGCCCATGAACATCCGGCAGAAGCCCTGCAGCAGGGCCAGCCCGCCGGCGATCCAGCCGAGTCGCCGGTTCACCAGGAACAGTGCCACCGCGACGCCCATCGTCATCGTCGAGTGGTCACTGACGAAGGAGTGCGTGCCGGCCTTGCCGTCCACCAGCACCAGCAGCCCCGGGTGGTCGACGAACGGGCGCGGACGGTCCACGATCGCGGCGATCGGCAGGTTGGCCAGCTCGGCGATGGCGACCGAGAGCGGCACCCAGAGCAGCCCGGCGACGGCCACCGGCGCGTCCGGACGGCGTCTGGCCTGCAGCCAGGCCACCAGCCCCAGCATGGCCAGGCCGATCAGGATGCCGTACTCGCCGATCCACGAGACCAGGTGGTCCAGCCACTGCGGGGAGCGTTTGGCCAGGCCGTTGACGGCGTAGAGCAGGCCGAGGTCGGGGTTGCTCGTGTCGGCAAGCGGCGTCGACACGCCGCACCTCCTTCTGGTCCGCTGCACCTGTTCGATACCGCCGGGGCCCACCCGGCGCGGACGGCTGACGAGGGGCCACCGGAAGAAACGTCATTTCCGGGACACAGCGTTCCACGGAAACGCGCAGTTATGGAAACTTGACTCAGCGTCCACACCGCGCACACAGGTCCCGACCGACCCGTCCTACCTGGCCGCCGCGGCCTGCGCCGTCGCGTCCACCGGGGCTGCCGGAGCCGTCGTGGTCGCCGAGCCCGGCCGGCTGGGGGCGTTGACGGCGCCGGCGCTGTTGCGGGTCGGCAGCGCCTGGGCCCCGTCCGTGGTGACCCGGGTCGCGCCGATGTACTCCTTGGTGTCGATCTTGTCGTAGCGGATCACCGCGTTGGTGTGCGGCGCGTTGATCATGTACCCGCCGCCGACGTAGATCCCGACGTGGTGGATGCTCCGCGGATCGCTCAGGTCGGTCGCCCAGAACACCAGGTCCCCCGGCCGCAACTGATCCCGCGACGGGTGCGGACCGGCGTACCACTGGTCGTTGGCCACCCGGGGCAGGCTGATCCCCACGCTCGCGAACGCGGCCACCGTCAGCCCCGAGCAGTCGAACCGCCCGTTCTGCGAGGGCAGCCCGTCACCGCCCCACAGGTACGGGGTGCCCAGCTTGGTCTGCGCGAAGTAGATCGCCCCCGCCGACTGCGGGGACACCTCCACCGGCGCGTTCGGCGTGCTCGGCGCGGTGAAGCTGCGGGCCATCGCCTGGATGTTCCGCACGTAGCCCTGGGTCTCCTTGTACGGCGGGATGCCCCTGTTGCTCGTCACCGCGTACGGGCCGGCGTTGTAGGCGGCCAGCATGTTGGCCTGCGGATCGCCCGGCACGCCCGAGACGTCCTTGGCGAGCGCGCAGTCGTAGACCGCTGCCGAGGCGATCGCGTCGAACGGGTCCCAGGGGTCCTTGCGGCCGTCCCCGTTCCCGTCCGTCCCGTACGTCGCCCAGGTGCCCGGCATGAACTGCGCCATTCCCTCCGCGCCGACACCGGAACGGGCCTTGGGGTCGAAACCGCTTTCCTGGTACAGCTGCGCCGCGAGCATCGGGGGAGAGATCTCCTGGCAGAGCGATCCCCACTTCTGGACCGCGTCCTGGTAGGCCCCGGGGACCGTTCCCGGAGAGAGGGCGGAACGATTCGCCGACTGCTGCGGCGTCCCACTCGCCGCATAAGTCCCCATCGTCACCAGCCCGATGAACCCGAACGCAACAACTCCCGCAGTGGCGGCGGCCATCCCGGCCTTCCGGAGTACCATCAGCACCATCCCGACGAATCGTCAGTCGAAGTGTCCCGGAAGGCGTTGCTCACCGCAATCATCAGAGATACAAAGAGTGAGCGCTATCCTTCGTACGGTGGACATCCTCGCGTACGTGTCCGAAGCCTCACGACCAATCCGCGAGAAGTAGCCAAGTCGACATCAGATCTGGCCAAGAATAGGTACCGACCCTTCGCGCGGGCCGGGTCCGGGCCCTTGAATTTGCCTGATCGGGCGGTGAGATGGAAATGAACCTGAGCAGCGTGCACACCCTTGCGGTCGGCCACCTGGCCGAGGACCCCCCAAAGAAGCCGAATATCGACACCATCATCGGCGGGATCGCCCCGGACTGGGGCCCGTTCGCGAGTCTCGGGTCGGAGGCCCGGGTGATGGTCGAGGTCATCATGGCCGTCGCCATCCTCGTCTGCCTCGGCATCGCCGTCTGGGGCGCGGCCAAGCAGCGGATCGGCGCGACCGCGATGCGCGACAGCTTCGGGGCCGAACAGGGCAAGGGACTGATCGTCGCCGGGCTGACCGGCGTGTTCATCATCGGATCACTCGGCACTCTGTTCACCATTGTCTACGGCATGGCGATCTGACGATCGGACAGCAGTAGTCCGGCTCGTCCGAGACCGGGTCCCCGTCCGGACCCCCTCCAGCGGCCGGCCTGCCAGGAGTCCACCCCCGTTCCCACCCTCCGTCCGCGCCCGCCACCGGCCGGAGGGCCCCCGGAGCCGCCCCCGGCTCCCCGCACCAGGAGGGCCGCCGTGCCGTTGTCCGACGACCAGCCGCACACCCGTACGCGGCTACCGGTCGGCGAACAGCCCTCCCCGCAGCCGAGCCTGCGTCAGTCGAGGCCCCTGCGTACCCTGCTGACCGTCCTCCTCGTGGTCACCCTGCTCGTCGTCGCCATCGCCATCGCCAACCGCGGCAAACCACCCCTCGGCAGCGGCAGCGGCAACTCCGCCGACCACGCCGCCCCCGGCGCGACCTCCGGCGCCGGCCCCGCCCCCAGCGGCGACCAGCCCGTCGGCACCACCGCCAACGGCATCCCGACCGGCTACCCGCACACCGACCCGGGCGCCCAGTCCGCCGCGGCCAACTACGCGGTCGCCATCGGCTCCGCGGACATGTTCCGCACCGACAACCGGCACACCATCGTCGCCACCATCGCTGACCCGGCCGCCGCCCCGGCGCTGCAGAGCCGACTGGACCAGGGGTTCGGCGGCGACACCGTCACCCGCTACGGCCTCGACGCCCAGGGCCGCGCCCCCAAGGGCCTCACCTTCGTCAGCCGCACCGTCCCGGTCGGCACCAAATCGACGGGCTACAGCGACAGCGACACCAAGGTCGAGGTCTGGTGCACCGGCCTCACCGGCCTCGCCGGCGAGCACTCCGTCCAACCGGTGACCGCGAACTGGTTCACCCTCACGCTCTCGCTGCACTGGACGGGCAGCGACTGGAAGCTCACCGACTTCACCCGCAAGTCGGGACCAGCTCCCATGCCGAGTGATCAGCAAGCGGCCACAGCGGATGAGATCGTCGGAACAGCAGAGCAGTTCGGAGGGTTCCGCTATGCGCGTTGACGGCGCGGTCAGGAAACGGCTTCCTCGATTCGGTCGGGTCGCCACGGCTTTCGTCCTCGCGCAGGCCGCAGCCGTGAGCATGGCATCCCGGGCCTTCGCGGATCCGAGTCCGAGCCCATCGGCGAGCAACAACTGCGACGTCCTTCCACTGCCCGGTAGTGACGTCTACTGCGCGTCGAAGCCCGGAGGGTCGGTCCCCGGCGGTGGCACTGTTAGCAACGTGACCGATCCGCTCGGGTCGTTGGCGAAGAGTTGTGCGCAGGCGGCGGCTTGGGTGGTGCGGAACCTGTCGGGGGCGATCGACGGGACGACGCAGGTGGACTTCACCAATGCGTCGTTCCTGCAGCAGTACGCCGTGGTGTTCGCGGTGTCGACGGTGATCACGCTGGTGTTGTGGTTGCTGGCGGTGACGAAGCGGGCGGTGCGGGGGGCGCCGTTGACGTCGGCGTTCTCGGAGGCGATCGGGTTCCTGTGGCTGACGGTGGTGGCGTCGGCGTTCACGCCGTTGATCCTGTACACCGTGGTGAGCGTGACGGACGGGCTGACCAAGGCGATCGCGGTCGGGACGAAGACGGATACCGGGTCGTACCTGGGCGGGTTCGCCGACACCTTGGAGAAGGGGAACGTCGGCGGCGGGCCGTTGATCCTGGTGCTGGTGTCGCTGGTGGCGGTGCTGGCGGCGGCGGTGCTCTGGATCGAGCTGCTGATCCGGGCGGCGATGCTGTACGTGGGTGCGCTGCTGGGGACGGCGGTGTACGCGGGGCTGGTGGACAAGCAGCTGTGGAAGCACGTGCGCCGGTGGGCGGGGGTGATGCTGGCGGTGGACCTGGCGAAGCCGATCATCGTGGTCATCCTCGGCCTGGCGGGCGCGGTGGCGACCGGGGCCGGGGCCAGTGACGACTTCGCCCGGGTGCTGTCGGGGCTGGCGATCCTGTTCCTGTCGATCTTCGCCAGCGCCGCGATCTACCGCTTCGTGCCGGGCTTCGGCGACGAGATCCTGAACATGCGCCAGGCCCGGGCGAACGCGGTGCAGGCGGGTTCGGCGATGATCAACGGCACCGCGAACCTGATGAAGCAGGGCATCACCACCCACGGCGACCGCGGCGCGGGCGCGGGCGGGGGTGGCGGTGGTGGTGCGGGCGGCTCGGTCGCGCCGGGCATCGCCGCTCATGCCGGTCGGACGCCGGCTCCGCCGCCGCAGGCCGGGCCGCCGCAGGCGGCCCCGGTTCCGATCCGCGACAGCAATCCAGCGAAGGGAGGGTGACGGGTAAGTGAGCAGCGAACCGCTCGGCCAGTACGGCGCCCAGTACGCCCAGCCGTACGTGCACCAGCGCCGCACCTACCTGATCGGCAAGGCCCGCCCGAACGCGCCGATCGGCCGGAACCGGGAGTCCGGCGAGATCGTGCTGATCATCTTCGGGGCGTTCCTCGGCATGCTCTGGGGCCTGTTGATGCCCGTCCTGCCGCTGCGGATCGGCGGTCTGGTCGGTCTGCCGGCGCTCGCCATCGCGGCGGTGTACGTGCCGTACCGCAAGCGCACGTTCTACAAGTGGGTGGAGATCAACCGCACCTACCGTCGGACGGTCCGCAGCGGGCGGGCGGTGTGGCGTTCGGACGTGATGGACGCCGGGACGCGGCTGGACGGCCGGGAGGTGGAGGTCGGCCCGCCGCCCGGGGTGGGGCGGCTGCGCTGGCTGACCGCGCCGTTCGGACCGGACGAGGTCGGGGTGCTGATGCACCTGGAGCGGCGGACGGTGACGGCCGCGATCGAGATCGAGGGCCCGGGTGTCGGGCTGCGCGACTCGGAGGACCAGGAGGCGCTGGTCGACCGCTTCGGGACGCTGTTGAAGCACGTCGCCAACGGGGACGGCTTCGTGACCCGGCTGCAGATCCTGGCCCGCACCCTGCCGGCCGACCCCGATGCGCACGCCAAGGACGTGGAGCGCCGCGGCGACCCGGCCTCGCCGCGCTGGCTGCAGGACTCGTACGACCAGCTGCAGTCGATGGTGTCGACCTCCTCCGAGCAGCACCGGGCGTACCTGGTGGCCTGCATGCACTACACCCGTGACCTGGCCGCCGAGGCGCACGCGATGGGTCGCAGTGCCGATGGGCGGAGTGCGACCGGCCGACGGGCGCGGGACGACGAGGGGCTGGCGGCCGTGATGGCGCGCGAGCTGACCGACATCTGCGCCCGGCTGGCCGAGGCGGACATCCGGGTACGCCAGCCTCTGGGCCAGGCCCGGCTCTCCTCGCTGCTGCACTCGATGTACGACCCGGACCACCCGATCGACCACATCCAGGCGATGTCCCGGCGCAACGCCTGGCCGGCCGAGCTGGACGCCACGCACCCGCAGTACCTGCAGGCGAAGACGCGCGAGTCGGCGACCCGTGCGCCGTGGTGCCACGCCACCGCGTGGATCAAGGAGTGGCCGCTCACCCCGGTGGGCGTCAACTTCCTGGCGCCGCTGCTGGTGCACACCCCGGACGTGATCCGGACGGTCGCGGTGACGATGGACCTGGAGCCCACCGACGTCGCGATCGAGCGGATGCTGACCGAGAAGACCAACGACGAGGCGGAGGCCAGCCGCGCGGCCAAGATGAACCGCACGGTCGACCCGCGCGACCTGGCGCACACCGGCCGGGTGGACCAGCGCGGTGACGACCTGGCCTCCGGCGCGGCCGGGGTGAACCTGGTCGGCTACATCACGGTCTCCTCGCGCAGCCCCGACGCGCTGGCCCGCGACAAGCGGACCATCCGGGCCTCGGCCGGCAAGAGCTACCTCAAGCTGGAGTGGTGCGACCGCGAGCACCACCGGGCCTTCGTCAACACCCTTCCGTTCGCGACCGGCATCCGCCGCTGACACCGCTGCGGATCCCCGCACCCCGTCCGACCGTTCCGCCGACTCAGGGAGGCCGCACATGGCGCTCGGCAACCTCACCGACGCCTTCACCAGCCTGATGTTCGGCAAGGTGGAGACCACCCGCCTGCCCGTGCGCACCTCCACCGGCCAGGCGCAGGCGGTCTACCTGCCCACCGCGGCGCCGGGGCTGGGCGATTCGGGCGTGATCATCGGGCGGGAGGTGTACAGCGGCAAGGGGTACGTGTACGACCCCTTCCAGCTGTACGGGCAGCAGCTGCCGGCTCCGCACTGGCTGGTGCTCGGCGAGTCCGGCAACGGCAAGTCGGCGCTGGAGAAGACGTACGTGCTGCGGCAGTTGAGGTTCCGTGACCGTCAGATCGTGGTGCTCGACGCGCAGGGCGAGGACGGCGTCGGCGAGTGGAACCTGATCGCCGACGCGCTGGGCATAAAGCCGATCCGGCTGGACCCGATGGCGGCCCGGGACGGCGGGGTGAAGCTCAATCCGCTGGATCCGGCGATCACCCAGACGGGGCAGCTGTCGCTACTGCGCACCATCATCGAGGTGGCGATGGGGCGCGGCCTGGAGGAGCGGGCCGGCTTCGCGCTGAAGGCTGCGCACGCCCACGTGGTGGCCTCGGTGCAGGACCGCCAGCCGGTGCTGAACGACATCATCGACACCCTGCGCAGCCCCGAGCTGTCCTCGGTGGAGTCGCTGGGCGTGGCGGTGGACGAGGTGCAGTCCTGGGGCCTGGACGTGGCGCTGGTGCTGGACCGGCTGGTCGACGGTGACCTGCGGGGGATGTTCGACGGGCCGACCACCGAGGGCATCGACCTGGACGCGCCGCTGATCGTCTTCGACCTGTCGCACATCGACCGCAACTCGATCGCGATGCCGATCCTGATGGCGATCGTCGGGGTGTGGCTGGAGCACACCTGGATCCGGCCGGACCGGAAGAAGCGGATCTTCCTGGTCGAGGAGGCCTGGCACATCATCAACAGCCCCTTCGTGGCGCAGCTGTTCCAGCGGCTGCTGAAGTTCGGCCGCCGGCTCGGGCTCTCCTTCGTCGCGGTGGTGCACCACCTGTCGGACGTGGTGGACGGCGCGGCGGCGCGGGAGGCGTCGGCGATCCTGAAGATGGCCTCCACCCGGACGATCTACATGCAGAAGGCCGAGGAGGCGCGGGCCACCGGCCGGGTGCTGGGTCTGCCGCGCTGGGCGGTGGAGATCATCCCGACCCTGTCGCCCGGCATCGCGGTCTGGGACGTCAACGGCAACGTCCAGGTGGTCAAGCACATCATCACCGAGGCCGAGCGGCCGCTGGTGTACACCGACCGGGCGATGACCGAGGACGCGGTGGCCGAACGCGTGCGGGCGGAGCGCCAGTTGGCGGCCGAGCCGGGGGTCTGAGCCGGGTTCAAGCCAGGGCCGAGGCGGGGGTCTGCGCAGTCTGCGCACCCCGCGGACGGCGATGGTTCGTCAGGAGGTAATGCTCTCGTTACGTTCGACGTCCTGACAGCTACGCGCGTTGACCCTAGGCTTCACAGGCGCAACACATGCCCGTACGCCGATGCTGTCCGCAGCCCGGTGCTCCTCCGAGGTGCAGGGGACCCCTCTCATGCTCACCGTCAGATCCCGACGGACGGCGCTCGCCGTCGTCGCCGCCGCCGGTCTGCTCGGCACGGTGGCCGTGCCGACGGCCGCCCAGGCCGCCGACGCCAAGCGTCACAAGACCGTCAACCTCCAGCTGCTGGCGATCAACGACTTCCACGGCAACCTGGAGCCCCCGGCCGGCTCTTCCGGCACGGTCAAGGAGATCGACCCGGCCACCGGCAAGGAGGTCTCCACCCCGGCCGGCGGCATCGAGTACCTGGCCACCGAGCTGCGCAAGGCCCGGATCCCGGCCGACGACTCGATCACCGTCGCGGCCGGCGACATCGTCGGTGCCAGCCCGCTGACCTCGGCGCTGTTCCACGACGAGCCGACCATCGAGGCGATGGACAAGCTCGGCCTGGACGTCACCTCCGTGGGCAACCACGAGTTCGACGAGGGCGCGCAGGAGCTGCTGCGGATGCAGGAGGGCGGCTGCCACCCGACCGACGGCTGCTACGAGCCCGGCCGCACCTTCAAGGGCGCCAACTTCAACTACCTGTCGGCGAACGTCACCGACGAGAAGACCGGCAAGAACCTGCTGCCGCCGTACTGGGTGACCAAGTCCCAGGGCGTGAAGATCGGCTTCATCGGCGTCACCCTGGAGGGCACGCCCAACATCGTGACCGCCGAGGGCGTCAAGGGCCTGAAGTTCGCCAACGAGGTCACCACGATCAACAAGTACGCCGCCGAGCTCAAGGCGAAGGGCGTCAACTCGATCGTCGCGCTGATCCACGAGGGCGGCTACCCGGCCTCCAGCGTCTACAACTACGACTGCGGCGCGGCCGGCCAGGGCATCTCCGGCCCGATCGTCGACATCGCGAAGAAGATCGACCCGGCGGTCGGTGCCATCGTCACCGGCCACACCCACAACGCGTACGCCTGCAGCATCCCCGACCCCAACGGCGTCCCGCGCTCGGTGACCAGTGCCGCCTCCTTCGGCCGGCTCTTCACCGAGATCGACATGAAGCTGGACAAGACCACCGGCGAGATCGTCCGCCCCTCGGTCAAGGCCGAGAACCACGTGGTGCGCCGTACGGTCGAGAAGGCGCCCGACATGACGGCGCTGGTCGACCACTACCAGAAGCTGGCCGCCCCGATCGCCAACCGCCCGATCGGCTACATCGGTTCGGACATCAACGGCCGCGGCAGCAGCGACCTGGAGAAGCCGCTCGGTGACGTGATCGCCGACGCGCAGCTCGCGGGGCTGGCCCCGGCGGACAAGGGCGGGGCGCAGCTCGCCTTCATGAACCCGGGCGGCATCCGCTCCGACCTGGTCTACAAGGCCTCCGGCAGCGAGGGCGACGGAGTGGTGACCTACGGCGAGGCGTTCACCGTCCAGCCGTTCACCAACATGATGCAGGTCAAGACGCTGACCGGGGCCCAGCTGGTCCAGCTGCTCCAGCAGCAGGTCAGCGGCCCCAACGGCGCCGCGCCGAAGATCCTCCAGGTGTCGTCGAACCTGCACTACACCCTGGACATGCGCAAGACCGGCGCGGACCGGGTGCTCGTGGACTCGATCCGGCTGAACGGCGCGGCGCTCGACCCGGCCGCCAAGTACCGCGTCGCGGCCAACGAGTTCCTGGCCGGCGGCGGCGACGGCTTCCCGGCCTTCGCGGCCGGCACCGACAAGCTCGTCGGCGGCTCCGACCTGGACGTCTTCACCGCCTACCTGGGTGCCCACAGCTCGGCGGGCGCGCCGCTGCAGGCCCCGGCGCAGGACCGGATCAAGGTCATCGGCCCGGGCAGCGACATCGACTGACCGTGCGCCGGACGGGGCCCTGGGCCCCGGGGACGGGCGGGGCGCTGTCGGGGCGCCCCGCCCGTCCCGTTTCTTCCGGTGCCCTGTCCCGGCTGCTCCTGGGCGGATTACTCCGGGGCGGGCCCGCCGGGCAGCCGGACGGTGGCCAGCGCGCCGGGACCGCCGTCCGTGGCCGGGCCGAGGGTGACCTCCCCGCCCGCGTCCCGGACGCTCTGTGCGACGATCGACAGCCCGAGGCCGGAGCCGGGCAGCTGCCGCGAGGACGGCGAGCGCCAGAACCGGTCGAAGACGTACTGCAGTTCGTCCGGCGGGATGCCGGGGCCGTGATCGCGGACGGTCAGCACGCCCTGTCGCAGCCGGATGTCGATGGTGCCGCCGGGCGGGCTGTACTTGACCGCGTTGTCCAGCAGGTTGATCACCGCCCGCTCCAGCCCGGCCGCGTCGCCGTGCACGTACCAGGGCTCGGTGCTCGTCTCGAAGACCAGCCCCGGGCCGCGCAGCTTCGCCCGTTCCACGGCCCGCCCGGCGATCTCGTGCAGGGCGACCACGGCGAGGTTCGGTCCGGTCTTGGGGGAGTCCGGGCGGGAGAGCTGCAGCAGGTCGCCGATCAGGACGGTGAGCTCCTGCATCTGCGCCTTCATGTTGCCCAGCAGCTTGGTCTTGGTGGCGGCGGGCAGCGGGCGGCCGGTGTCGTTGCTGCGGATCAGCAGGTCGACGTTGGTGCGCAGCGAGGTGAGCGGGGTGCGGAGCTCGTGGCCGGCGTCGGCGATCAGCCGGGTCTGGCGCTCGCGCGAGTTGGCGAGGGCGGTGCTCATGGAGTTGAACGAGGTGGAGAGCCGGGCGATCTCGTCGTCCCCGTGGACGGGGATGGTGGTGCCGACCTCCTCGGTGCGGGCGATGTGCTCGACGGCGTCGGTGAGTTGGTCCACCGGTTTGAGGGAGGAGTGGGCGACCAGGCGGCCGGCGACGGCGGCGAGCAGGATGCCGCCGACGGAAACCGAGCCGAGGAGGATGGCGAGGCCTTGGAGGGAGTCCTCGACGGGCTGGGTGGGGGTCGCGACCATCACGAGGACGGGCCCGAAATTGAAGCTGCGTGCGGTGGAGATCCGGACGATCGCGGGATCCCCGTTGGTGTACTGGCCGTCCCGGATGATCGATTGTCCGGGCTTCAGGCGGAATGCGTCGGTGTCGCCGGACTTGAGCACGATGGCTCTTGTGGCATTCGGTGGCAGACAGACCTGGACGGGATTGGTCAGAACGTACTGCGTGTCCCTGGAGACGGGCCCGTTGGCCTCCTGGCTGCTGGGCGCTTCGGCGAGGGCCGCCTCCGGGGTGGCCGGGCAGGGAATGTTGAGAGTCACTCTGGGAGGCAGCGGTGCGTTCGCCAGGTCCGTCCGGACCTGGTTGTAGAGCTGCTTCTCCACGATGAACCAGCACGCCAGCGCCGACAGTGCGATGGCCACCGCCACCGCCGCCGCGCTCAGGAAGGTGAGGCGGCTGCGCAGGGAGCGGGAGCGGAACCAGTGGACGAGGCGCCGACGGCGGCCGGGGGTGCGGGGCGGGGCCAGCGGCGGGGGCGGGACGCTGGTCACGCGCCGGCGCCGGCGGCCGGGCGCAGGGCGTACCCGACGCCGCGTACGGTCTGGATCAGGCGGGGCATGCCGCCCTGTTCGGTCTTGCGGCGCAGGTACATCACGTACACGTCCAGGGAGTTGGAGGAGGGCTCGAAGTCGAAGCCCCAGACCGCCTTCAGGATCTGTTCGCGGGTGAGGACCTGGCGGGGGTGGGCGAGGAACATCTCCAGCAGCATGAACTCGGTGCGGGTGAGTTCGATCGGCTTGCCGGCCCGGGTGACCTCGCGGGTGGCGGTGTTCATCCGCAGGTCGGCGAAGGCGAGGACCTCGCTCTCGTCCTCGGCGGCGGCGCGGGCGGCGGCCTCGGCGGCGAGGGCGTTGCGGCGCAGCAGGGCGCGGACGCGGGCGAGCAGTTCGTCGAGTTCGAAGGGCTTGGCGAGGTAGTCGTCGGCGCCGACGTCGAGGCCGGTGACGCGGTCGCCGACGGCGTCGCGGGCGGTGAGCATCAGCACCGGGACGGTGTCGCCGCGCGAGCGCATCCGGCGGACGGCGGTGAGGCCGTCCATCCGGGGCATCATGATGTCCAGCAGGACGAGGTCGGGCCGGTCGCGTTCGACGGACTCCAGTGCTTCGTAGCCGTCCGTGGCGGTGGCGACCTCGTAGCCCTCGAAGGCGAGGCTGCTCTCCAGGGCGTCCCGGAGGGCGGGTTCGTCGTCGACCACGAGGAGCCGGGCGGCGGGGTGGCCGGGCTCGGCGGGGGTGCGGTCGTCGGCGGACGGGGTCATGGGCGGGTGCCCTTTCTCGTCGGGTGGAGGGCCTGCTGGGTCTGCTGGGAGCAATTGTCCGTCGTGCGGCTGGTGGCCCGGGCGGTTTGGCCCGGAAGGCGGGCTCTAGAGGTTCTGGCCGGCTTCGAGCTTCGGCAGGACCTGCTTGATGTCGTTGATCGGGATGGCGAATCCGAGGCCGACGCTTCCGGCGGTGCCGCCGCCGGCGGTGGAGCTGGTGCCGTTCGGGGCGTACATGGCCGAGTTGATGCCGATGACCTGGCCGTTGGCGTTGATCAGCGGGCCGCCGGAGTTGCCGGGGTTGAGGGCGGCGTCGGTCTGGAAGGCCTTGTAGGTGGTGGTGCTGCCGCTGTTCGACTGGGGCGTGCTGCCGCGCATGCCGGGCAGGGTGGGGAAGCCGAAGCCGCCGTTGCCGCTGGTGGTGCCCTCGTCGAGCTGGACGGTGACGTCGCGGTTCTCGGCGCTGATGATGCCGGAGGTGACGGTGCCGGTGAGGCCGTCGGGGTTGCCGATGGCGACGACCGGGTCGCCGACGGCCACGGCGGAGGAGTCGCCGAGGACGGCGGGGGTGAGGTCGCGGGCGCCGGTCGCGGTGATCACGGCGACGTCGAGGGCCTTGTCGGTGCCGGTGACGGTGGCCTGGGCGGTGGAGCCGTCCTTGAAGGTGACGGTGATCCGGCCGCCCTTGGTCGCGGTGTCGATCACGTGGTAGTTGGTGAGGATCCGGCCGTCCTTGTCGAGGACGACGCCCGTTCCGGTGGCGGTGCCGTTGCCGTTCTTGACGGTGATCTGGACGACGCTGGGCGAGACGGCGGCAGCGATGGCGGGCACGTTCGCACTGCCGTCGCTGCGGGCGGAGACCGGGCTGGCGACGGCGGCGACCCGGGTGTCGCCGGACTGCCGGTCGGCGGCGACCACTCCGCCGGTGACCCCGCCGATCACGGCGGCGATCGCGGCGACGGCGGTCACCAGGGCGAGCCGGCCGCGCAGCAGGCCGCGCCGGGCCCGGCCGCCGTGGCCGCCGTGGCCCTCGGGGGAGCCGGGGCCGATGAGGGTGGGCGGCTCGGGCGGCATGGGCGGGGGAGGGGGCGGTCCGTCGAAGCCGCCGGCGGAGTGGTCCTCGCGGTAGGCGTACCCGGCCGGGCCGGTGGTGGCGTCGGTGCCGCGGCCGAGCACGGTGCCCTCAATGACCCGGGGCTCGTACGGGCCGTAGTGATCGCCGTGCTGGTTGGGGTGCTGCTGCTGTTCGCTCATGCCGACCAAGCTCCGCCCGGTGGATGAGGAGTGGATGAGAACCGGCTCAGAAGGGGGAGAGAAGCCCGTTGGGTTCTCATAAAGCCTGGTCAGGCGGCCGGTGGAGCGGACTCGGGGATTCCGGATCCGCTCCGTCCGCCGATCCGCTCCGCCCGCGGATCCGCTCCGCCCGCGGCCGGCCGGGTGCTACTCCGCCCCGGAGCGGCCCGGCGGCGGCCCGTCGCAGCCGCAGGAGCGGCGGATGACCAGGCGGGACGGGAACTTGCGGACCCGCTCGGTGTCCGAGCCGGGCACCATCAGGGAATCGTCCAGGACCAGGTCCACGGCGGCCCGGGCCATCGCGTCGCGGTCGGAGGCGACGGTGGTCAGCGGCGGGTCGGCGAGCGCGGCCTCCGGGACGTCGTCGAAGCCGGCCACCGCGAGGTCCTCGGGGACGCGCAGGCCGACCTCGCGGGCGGCCCGCAGCACGCCGATGGCCTGGTCGTCGGTGGAGCAGAAGATCGCCCGCGGCCGGTCCGGCGAGCGCAGCACGCCGAGCGCGACCTCGTACGCGCCGTAGCGGTGGAAGGGCGCGTCGATCAGGTGCGGCTCGGTGGGGACGCCGTGCGCGTCCATGGCGCGCTGCCAGCCCTCGACGTGGTCGATGACCGGGTCGCCGGGGGCGGGGGACTCGACCGGGCCGCCGAAGCAGGCCACGTACGGGTGCCCGTGCACTTCCAGCAGGTGGCGCACGACGGCCTCGGCGCCGCCCACGTCGTCGGTGACCACCGCGACGTCGTCGATCGCCTCGGGACGGCGGTGCAGCAGCACCACCTTGGCCCCCTCCATCGCGGCGAACTCCTCGGCGGCGCGCTGTGAGGGGCCCTGGCTGACCAGGATCAGGCCGGAGACGCGCATCCCGAGGAAGGCGCGGACGTAGTGGACCTCGCGGTCGTCGACGTAGTCGGAGTTGCCGATCAGCACGAGCTTTCCGCGCTCGGAGGCGGCTCGTTCGACGGCGTGCGCCATCTCGGCGAAGAAGGGCTGGCGGGCGTCCGGGACGACCATGCCGATCAGGTTGGTCCGGCGGGAGGCCATCGCCTGGGCGACGCTGTTCGGCCGGTAGCCGAGCTGCTCGATCGCTGCGAGGACCTTCTCCTTGGTCGCGGGCGCGACCGGGCGCGGCCCGTTGTTGATGACATAGCTGACGACCGCGGTCGAGGTCCCAGCCAGTCGGGCTACATCGTCGCGCGTCACTTTGGCCACGGGTGGAGTCTACGCGTGTGGCCTTCGGGGCGGCAGTGGGAGCTGGGGCCGCGGCCCGGTGGACGGCGGGTGACTCCGGGATGAACCGGACAAGCCGGGCGGGGGACGGCCCGCCCGGCCGGCCCGGCTCGTCGGTCAGGCTTCCAGGGGGCTGGCGGGCCGCTGGGCGAGCTCCGGGCGCTCGCCCTTCTCGGGCTTCTCCGGGACGACGAAGCGGTAGCCGACGTTGCGCACGGTGCCGATCAGCTGTTCGTGCTCCACGCCGAGCTTGGCGCGCAGCCGCCGGACGTGCACGTCCACCGTGCGGGTGCCGCCGAAGTAGTCGTAGCCCCAGACCTCCTGCAGCAGCTGCGCCCGGGTGAAGACCCGGCCGGGGTGCTGGGCGAGGTACTTGAGCAGCTCGAACTCCTTGAAGGTGAGGTCGAGCGCCCGGCCCTTGAGCTTCGCGGAGTAGGTGGCCTCGTCGACGGAGAGGTCGCCGTTGCGGATCTCCATCGGGCTGTCGTCGGTGACGACCTGGAGGCGGCCCAGCGCCAGCCGCAGCCGGGCCTCGACCTCGGCCGGGCCGGCGGTGTCCAGCAGGACGTCGTCGATGCCCCACTCGGCGGTGACGGCGGCCAGGCCGCCCTCGGTGACCACCAGGATCAGCGGGCAGCCGATGCCGGTGGAGCGCAGCAGCTGGCAGAGGCTGCGGATCTGCGGCAGATCGCGCCGGCCGTCGACCAGGATGACGTCGGCGCTGGGGGTGTCCACCAGGGCCGAGCCCTCGGCGGGGGCCACCCGGACGTTGTGCAGCAGCAGTCCGAGGGCGGGCAGTACCTCGGCCGACGGTTGCAGCGCGTTGGTGAGCAGGAGGAGAGAACTCATACCCGGTGGTCCCCTTTCCGGGTCGTCGCGGTCGCGTTACGGCTGCCGCCACAGCCGGATGGCGCACGTGCTGAGGGGGAGGAGAGGCGGACGGGCGCCCGGGGCGTACCGAGGGAGCGGACGGCGCGCAGGGCGCGACGGCGGACCCGCCGGGGGTCCCGCAACCCCTGGCGCACCGTTTCTGCCCTGTTCATCACCGTGAACCCTCCGGTCTGGCCCGATGCCGGGTGGCGGCCCGGTGCCGGTGGCGACACCCCGGCCGGCCGGGGCACGTCGTTGTGCCGCGTCGAGCGGGGCGGTTCCCGCGGTACGCCGGGGGTGGGCCGACGAATCGCACGAACGTCCGTACTGGCGTCCTGAAAGCACAAAAGGACCCGGGGGCGACTCTGCCCGGATCCCTCTTGGTGGTCGAGGATAGCCGACCTCCTCGCGCACCGGGAGTGCCCGAATCAGGCGGTTCCCCCATTTCGGGCGTGCGCCGGGTGAGTCTGGACACAGCGTCGGGCGCCGCCGCGCACCGGTCGGGCCGGGCCGATTGCCGGTCGTGGCGGCGGACACGCCATCATGGGACGCACGTCGGCGGCGTTGCGCGGGTCCATCGTTCGGGTGGTCGGGCGGCCGTCGGCGGCGAGCCGGACCGGGGCACCGGGGCCGGGCGAGGACGACGAGAAGGGGTGGCCCCATGGGTGCGACCACCGAGCCCGCGAGCGGCGCCCGGGTGCGCGGGACGATCCGCTACTGGGCGGCGGCGAAGTCCGAGGCCGGGCTGGCCGAGGAGCCGTACGAGGCGGCGACCCTGGCGGAGGCGCTGACGGCGGCCAAGGAGCGGCACGCCGACCGGCCCAAGCTCGTCCAGTTGCTCGGGCACTGCTCGTACCTGGTCGACGGCGCCCAGGTGGGCGGCCGGGACCAAGCGACCGTCGCCCTGACCGAGGGCGGGACGGTCGAGGTCCTCCCGCCGTTCGCGGGAGGGTGAGCGGCGTGACGGACATGAACAACCCGAACCAGGGCGGCGGCTACGGCGAGTGGCCGGCGCAGCAGCCACAGGCACCGCATCAGCCGCAGCAGTCTCATCAGCCGCAGGCGCCGCAGCACGCGCAGTACCCGCAGCACCCGCAGCAGCCGGGGCACCCGGCGGCGCCGTACGGCTACCCGGTGGACGACGCGGCGGCGACCACGCTGATGCCGCCGGTGCCGGCGTTCGACGACGGCCCCGCCACGACGTTGCTGCCGCCGGTGCCCGCGTTCGAGGACGGGCCCGCGACCACGCTGCTGCCGCCGGTGGTGGTCTCCGGCGCGATGCCGGTCGCGCCGCCCGCCGGGCCGCCGCGGCACTCCGGGCCGGCTCCGGCTCCGGTGCAGCAGCAGCACCAGCACCGCCAGCAGCACCAGGCCCAGGCTCCGCGGCCGTCCGAGCAGCAGGCGCCGCAGCAAGCCCCGCAGCAGCCGCGGGCCCGGCACGCGGCCCCGGCGCCGCAGCCCGCCGCTGCGCCGCAGTCGGCGGAGGCTTTCGACTCGCCGACCATGACGCTCAAGCGTCCGGCCGCCCCCGGCCCGGTGGGCGCCCCCGGCGTGCCGCCGTTCGGGGTGGTCCCGGCGCAGCCCGTACCGCCGGCGCAGCCCGTTCCGCCGGCCGGTCCGCGCGGCCGGACCGGTTCACCGATCATCGACCCGGGCCTGCAGCCGGCCCTGATCACGGCCGGCGCGGCCGCGCTGCTGGCCGGCGGCGCCGCGCTCGGGCAGGTGGCGCTGGCCCTGGTGGTGGCGGTGCTGCAGCTGCTGACGGCGGCCGGGTGGTTCCGGCTGAACGGCATGTGGCCGGCCCGGCAGGGCATCCTGCTCGCCGCGCTGTCCGGGTTCACCGCCGACGCGGCGGTGCTGCTGGCGGACTCCGACGGCGGTGTGGCCGCCGTCGTGGGGACGCTGGGCGGGTTCTTCCTGCTGGTCCTGGTGCTGCAGACGTTCCGTCCGTCGGATCCGAAGGAGCGGTTCTACGCGCTGACCGTGCTGGGTTCGGCGACCGTGGTGACGGCGCTGTGCACCACGCTGCTGCTGGCGGAGTGGGTGCCGGCCGGGGTGGGCGCGGTCGCGCTGGCCACCGTGCTGGCGGCGGCTCCGCTGCCCGGGCCGAAGCAGCTGGGCCCGGTCCTGGGCCTGGCGGCGGCCGTGGCGCTGGGGCTGTTGGTCGGCGCGCCGCTCGCGCTGGGTGCGCTCGCCGGGCTGGGCGCGCTGGTCGGCCGAAGGGTCGCGGCGTACGACTTCCCGTCCCGGTTCGTGCACATGACGGCGGGCGTGGCGCTTCCGCTCGCGGTGGCCGCGCCGCTGATCTGGATGGCCACCGACCTGCTGGCCTGACCCCCGCCCCCGTCGGGGCCGCTTCCCGCCGACGTCCCGCCCCGGAACCATGCTCCGGGGCGGGACGTCGTACGGTCGAGCACAGCGACCGACGACTACAGCGACCGACGACCACAGCGACCGACCGACTACGGCGAACGGCGACGACGGGGGACACGATGCGCGGATGGCTGAAGGCCACGATCAGCCTGGCGGTGCTCGGCGGCCTCCTGGTGGGTGCCGACCGGATCGCGGTCGGCGTGGCCGAGGACGAGGCCGCCGACCGGATCGTGAAGAGCGGCCGGATGAGCCAGCGGCCGGACGTGTCGATCGAGGGCTTCCCGTTCCTCACCCAGGTGCTGTCGATGAAGCTGGACGACGTCCGGATCTCCGCCGACGGCCTGACCGTCGGTGACAGCAGCCACCAGGTGGCGCTGCACTCGTTCAAGGCCAAGCTCTCCGGCGTCGCGGTGAGCGACAGCATGAGCAGCGCCACGGTGGACAGCGGCACCGGCAGCGGGGTGATCTCCTACCCGGACCTCGCGCAGCTGCTGCCGCCCGCCTCCCAGCTGCTGCACGGGGCCAAGCTGCCGGTGGGCAGCAGCACCCGGCTGAACCTGGCGTACGGCGGGCCGGGCAAGGTCAAGGCCTCGCTGGGGCCGATCGCGATCGGCGAGGGCACCGTGCACAACGACGGGAACACCGTCACCGTGGACGGCTTCCGGCTGAGCTCGCTGGCCGGGATGGTCGCCGGGATCACCAACCAGCAGATCGAGCCGATGAGCTTCACCCTCGACACGCTGCCGGCCGGGCTGAAGCTGGCCGCCAAGGACGGCGACAAGGACGGGGTGACGCCGCTGCCGGAGGGGCTGCAGCTGACCTTCGACGGCAAGGGCGTCAAGCTCCTGGGCTGAGCCCCGCCACCGGGCACTGCCGGTCCGACCACCGGGCCCGGCCGCCGGGCCTCGCCGCCGGGCTCTGCCGCCGACATCTGCCGAATCGTTCCGCTCCGCGAGACGCGCTGTTCCAGCGCCGACCGCGGAGCGGTGTCGTTTCCGCCCCTGCCGCAGCACCGGACGGCCGCCCGGGCGGGTCCGGCGGGTCGGGTTCAGGCCAAATCCCGCGATACGGTCGATTTGGTCTCATTATTCGATACGCTGATGACAGCGGGCCGCCGGTGTCCCTAGCATCGTCGGCATGAAGCGACAGACGGACCTCACGAAGCGGCGGGCGGTAGACCTGTGCCGCGTGGCCGCCTGTCTGTGTCGAATGCGCTGACTCGGCGTTCCGGCGGGGTAGTTGACACCCGCCGCCGATCTCTCCGGTGACCGTTCCCGGCAGTACTCGCGGGTTGGCGCCGACGTACTCCGCAGTTCCCTGCCCGGCCGCACCGGTCCACCCGCTCCGTCCCATCATTCGGACGGGCATTCGGACCGCACCCGCCCGGCACCCCTGCAGCACCTCCTGAGCAGCACCTTCCGCAAACCGCCCTCGGATGGAGAACACCACCATGAGCCGCAGCGACGTCCTGGTCGACGCCGACTGGGTCCAGGCCCACCTGGACGACCCGAAGGTCGTCATCGTCGAGGTCGACGAGGACACCACCGCGTACGAGAAGAACCACATCCGCAACGCCGTCCGGATCGACTGGAAGCAGGACCTCCAGGACCCGGTCCGCCGTGACTTCATCGACCAGGCCGGCTTCGAGGCGCTGCTCAGCGCCAAGGGCATCGCCAACGACGACACCGTCGTCCTGTACGGCGGCAACAACAACTGGTTCGCCTCGTACGCCTACTGGTACTTCAAGCTGTACGGCCACGGCGACGTCCGCCTGCTGGACGGCGGCCGCAAGAAGTGGGAGCTGGACTCCCGCGACCTGGTCGCCGAGGTGCCGGCCCGCCCCGCCACCGAGTACAAGGCGCAGGCCGCCGACTCCTCGATCCGCGCCTTCCGCGACGACGTGATCGCCGCCATCGGCAACCTCAACCTGGTCGACGTCCGCTCGCCCGACGAGTTCTCGGGCAAGCTGCTCGCCCCGGCGCACCTCCCGCAGGAGCAGTCGCAGCGCCCCGGCCACGTGCCGAGCGCCCGCAACATCCCGTGGGCCAAGAACGCCAACGACGACGGCACCTTCAAGAGCGACGACGAGCTCAAGTCGCTCTACGAGGCCGAGGGCATCGACCTGGCGAAGGACACCATCGCCTACTGCCGCATCGGCGAGCGCTCCGCGCTCACCTGGTTCGTGCTGCACGAGCTGCTCGGCCAGGAGAACGTCAAGAACTACGACGGCTCGTGGACCGAGTACGGCAGCCTGGTCGGCGTGCCGATCGAGCTCGGCAGCAACTGAGCCCCCGGCTCGACCCGTAAGTCAGAAGGGAAGTACAGACATGTGCGGTGCGAAGGCCGGCGGCCCGGACCTGGCAGGAGTTGACGTGGCGAACGAGACGATCATCCAGGGTTCGGTGACCCGCGACGGTGAGCCGGTCAACGGCTACGTCCGTCTGCTCGACGAGGGCGGCGAGTTCACGGCCGAGGTGCCCACCTCGGCGACCGGCCAGTTCCGGTTCTTCGCCCGCCCGGGCAAGTGGACCCTGCGCGCGCTGGTGCCGGGCCAGACCGTGGACCGCCAGGTGGTGGCCTCCCAGGGCACCGCCGTCGAGGTCGCGATCGCGGTCTGAGCGGCACGACGACGTCCACGCGGTGACGCGACGAGCCGAGGGCCCCTGCCGAGCAGGGGCCCTCGGCCGTACCGTGGAGGGGTGCAGGCAAGACGGCGGCGGCGCTACTACTTCGCCATGATGGGCGTGTGCCTGGGCCTGTTCGTCCTGGCCTGGGGCGTGGTGCGGTTCTTCTCGGTCGGCGCGGCGATCGGCATGTGCGTGGTCGCGATGGTCATCCCGCCGGCCGCCGCGGTGTTCGCCAACAAGCGGGACCCGGACGACGACTGGTGGAACGACCCGCGCTGGGACGACCCGAAGTGGGACGAGCCCGGCCACGACCGGGACCTCCCCGACCACGAGCAGCGTGACCGCTAGGGCGCACCTAGTACACGAGCGCCTGGACGCCGTCCGCCATGATCTCGCTGACGAAGACCTGGGCGCCCGCGATCCGGACGCCCTCGACGGTGTCCTTCTGCTCGATCCCGCGCCGGGCCGCGCACTGGGTGCACAGCGTCACCGAGCCGGCCGCCAGGATCGACTCCAGCAGGTCCGGCAGCGGCGCCGCGTGCGGCAGTTCGAACTCCGCCGCCCGGCCCGGCAGCGCGAACCAGGAGGACTCCCCGGTCAGCCAGAGCGAGACCTCGATCCCGCTGGCGACGGCCACCGCCGCCACCGTGAACGCCTGCGAGCACCGCTCCGGCGCGTCCGCCCCGGCAGTGACCTTGATGACGAGCTTCTTCGACATGGCGCCACCTTAGAGGTCCCGCCACCCCCGTCCGCCGTCATCACTGAATCCCGTGGGCAAACCTTGGACGGCGCCCCGACTCCGGCGCGAAACCCGACGTGGTGGGGCTCACCGCGACCGGCGGTAACACGCCGGATAGAGTGAGCGCGAGCAAAATCCACCACTCTCTCTCCGCCTGGGAGTCCCCCGTGACCGGTCTCGAATGGTTCTTCGATGGTCTGCTGGCCCTGATGGCCGTGCTGATCACCTGGTTCGCCATCTTCTCGGTGATGAAGCTGTACCAGGGCCAGCGCTGAGCCTGCCGTACGGTTGAGGCATCCCGAACCGACGACGACAGCGACCAGGAACATGATCGAGATCCCCTCTGACCTCCACAAGGACGTCGTCCCCCTCGCCTTCCTCCTCGGCACCTGGGAGGGCGCGGGCGTCTACGACTTCCCCGGCGCGGAGAAGTGCAACTTCGGCCAGGAGATCGTGATCCGCCACGACGGCCGTCCCTTCCTGGAGTTCCGCTCCCGCACCTGGGTGCTGGACGAGGCGGGCGAGAAGATCCGCCCGCTGGAGAACGAGCACGCGTTCTGGCGGATCACGAGCAACCACGACGGGACCACCGGCGCCCGGGGGATCGAGATCTCCTCCGTCCGCGACGACGGCACGGTCGAGATCTGGTACGGCGAGCTGGCCGACGGCAAGCCCCAGATCGACGTCTCCACCGACGCGGTGGCCCGGATCGAGGGCTCCCCGGAGTACTCGGGCGGCAAGCGGCTGTACGGCTTCGTCAACAGCGAGCTGCTCTGGGTCGGCGAGAAGGCCGCCCCGAACGTGCCGCTGCGCCCGTACATGTCCGCGCAGCTGAAGAAGGTGCTCAGCCCGGCCCAGCTGATCAAGGACATCAACGACCTGCCGGACGACGGCATCGCCTTCTTCAAGTAACCGGCGCAGCACGTAACCAGCACGGTTCGTGCAGAGGTAGGGACCGGCCCCCGGCCGGTCCCTACACTTGCCTCAGGACCCCCGACTTGGCAGGGACAGCAACCGTGGCGGACACCGGCACCACCGACTGGCAGCTCTCCGGCGACTGGAAGGCCGACCTGCGCGAGCGCGGCTACCGCCTCACCCCGCAGCGGCAGCTGGTGCTGGAGGCCGTCGACGTCCTCGACCACGCCACCCCCGACGAGATCCTCTGCCACGTCCGGCAGACCGCCAGCGGCGTCAACATCTCCACCGTCTACCGGACCCTGGAGCTGCTGGAGGAGCTGGGCCTGGTCTCGCACGCCCACCTCGGCCACGGCGCCCCGACCTACCACCTGGCCGGCCGCCACCACCACCTGCACCTGGTCTGCCGGGACTGCGAGAAGGTCACCGAGACGGGCACCGAGATCGCCCAGCCGCTGATCGACAGCCTGCGCGCCCAGCACGGCTTCGACACCGACCTCAAGCATTTCGCCATCTTCGGCCGCTGCGCCGACTGCACCGCCAAGCTCGCCGGGGGCCGGCCGTAAGCTGGCCGGTATGACCGGTGTGAAGAGTCCGCTGCTTGCCCTGCCCGGAGCCGTCCCCGCCGAGGGCGCCGACGAGGGCGTCGCCGCCCACTACGGCGACCTCTTCCGCGAGCAACGCCGCCTCTCGCAGGGCGCCGGCTTCGTCGACCAGTCGCACCGCGGGGTGGTCACCGTCACCGGCCCGGACCGGCTCTCCTGGCTGCACCTGCTGGTCACCCAGCACGTCAGCGAACTCCCGCCGCAGCAGGCCGTCGAGGCGCTGGTGCTCTCCCCGAACGGGCACGTCGAGCACGCGCTCTACCTGGTGGACGACGGCACCACCACCTGGGCGCACGTCGAGCCGGGCACCCAGGGCGCGCTGGTGGCCTACCTGGAGAGCATGAAGTTCTTCTACCGGGTGGAGGTCGCCGACGCGACCGCCGACTACGCCGTGGTGCACCTGCCGGCCGGCTCCACCGCCTCCCTCGACGGCGCCGCCGCCGTCCGCGAACTCCCTTACGGGCGCGACCTGTTCGTGCCGCGCGGTGAGCTGGAGAAGCTCACCGCCGGGTACGGCCCGGCGGCCGGGATCTGGGCCTACGAGGCGCTGCGGATCGAGGACCACCGGCCCCGGCTCGGCTTCGAGACCGACCACCGGACCATCCCGCACGAGGTGGACTGGCTGCGCACCGCCGTCCACCTGCAGAAGGGCTGCTACCGCGGGCAGGAGACCGTCGCCCGGGTGCACAACCTGGGCCGGCCGCCGCGCCGGCTGGTCTTCCTGCACCTGGACGGCACCGAGGAGACGCTGCCCCCGCACGGCACCGAGGTACGGCTGGCCGGTGACCCGGACGGGCGGGCGCTGGGCTTCGTGACCTCCTCGGCCCGGCACCACGAGCTGGGGCCGATCGCGCTGGCGATCGTCAAGCGGAACGTCCCGGTGGACGCGGTGCTGCTGGCCGGGACGGTGCCGGGCACCCAGGACGTGATCGTCCCGCAGTAGCCGGTCCGGCCGCAGCCGGTCCGGTCCCGGCCGCAGCTCCCGGCTCAGACCTCGACGAGGACGGTGAACGGGCCGTCGTTCACCAGCGCCACCTGCATGTCGGCGCCGAACCGGCCCGTCTCCACCTTGGCGCCCAGCGCGCGCAGCTGGGCGACCACCTCGTCCACCAGCGGCTCGGCGACCGGCCCGGGGGCGGCGGCGTTCCAGGTGGGCCGACGGCCCTTGCGGGCGTCGCCGTAGAGCGTGAACTGGCTGATCACCAGCAGCGGGGCGCCGAGGTCCGAGCAACTCTGCTCGACCCCTTCGGCGTTCGCGGGCAGCAGTCGCAAGGTCCAGAGCTTGCAGGCCAGTTGGGCGGCCTTGGCCGGGGTGTCGTCGTGGGTGACACCGACCAGGACGCAGAGTCCGGGCCCCTCGATCGCGCCGACGGTCTCACCGGCCACGGTCACCCGGGCCTCGGTCACTCGCTGCACCACTGCTCGCATGCCGTCATTGTGCCGGAGCTCCGTACGCCCGCCGGAGGGGCCCCGAGGGCCGTGGTGGGGAGGAGGCGGCCGGTGCTGCCGCGTCCCCCACATGCGTCACAGGGGTCGTCCCCAGGCGCACGCGCGGGGCGCGCACAACGGTGGCGCACGCCGTGATGTGCGCGCCTGCGCAGGTTCGGGCGCCACTCTTCCTGCAGAAAGCACTGGTCATATCAGCCACCCCCGTTCGCCAGGGGGCCGTTCGGGTGCACGGGCAGTGCGCGCGCGCCGGGCGGGGTGGCACGCTGGGGGACCGTACGAAGGGTCCGGGGCGCCATGAGGTCCGCCGCGCCGGGCCCGGGGTTCGGCCGGGCGGTCGAGCCGGTGGGTCAGGCGTTCTGGCGGTGTCGCCCCGGCGGGTGGTCGCGGCCGGGGGCGGGAACCGCCGGGGGGCTCCCGGGCGTGCCGACGGACGGGACACCGGACCCGTCGGGGGACGGGTCGGACCGGCGGCAGGGACGGGGTGCCGCGAGCGGGCGGGATCGGACGACGGCAGGTGGTTGGGTGATGGACGCGAGCAGCGCGGCGCGGGACCGGTCCGGACAGGTGGCGCAGGCCCCCGGGGGCCCGAGCGGGCCGGCGGCCGGCGCGCCGGACGAGCCCGATCTGGAGCGGCTGGGCCTGGACCAGCTGCGGGTGCTGCGCCGGGAGACCCTGGAACAGGAGGCCGACCTGTCGTACCTGCGGCGGCTGCTGCACGGGCGGATGGACATCCTGCGCGCCGAGCTCGACCGGCGGCCCGGCGGGGGCCCGGTCCGTACGGCCGGTGCGCCCGGCCCCGAGCCGGTCCCCGGCGACCTGCTGGACCGGCTGCCGGCCATCCTGACCGACGCGCCCTCCACCGTGCGGCGCTCGGCCCGGCACGTCACTCTCCGTCCGCCGCGCACCCAGGAGTCCCAGCTGGAGGCGGACGCGCTGATGGGCGACGTTCAGCTCGCCGACCTGGCCGCGCACCCGGCCGAGGAGCTGCTGGCCGCCCTGGAGCGGCTGCGGGCGCACGAGCGGGAGGTGTCCGGACGTCGCCAGCGGCTGCTTCGCACGGCCGACGGTTGCAATGCCGAGATCACCCGCAGGTACCGTGATGGGGAAGCACGGGTCGACGACCTGCTCGCAGGGGGGCCGCTCTGACCGGGTGAGTCGCTGCGGGCGGGTGAGGCCCGGTGCTCTCCCGGCCCACCCTCGCCCCGGAAGGCTCTCCCCCGATGTCCCAGCTCGCCACCGCGCACGTTCTCGCCGAGGTCATACGCTCCGGCTTCGTCGAGGGCCGTCACCACGGCTCCCTGGTGCTGCTCGCCGCCGACGGCTCGGTCGAGTTCGCGCTCGGCGACCCGGACGCGCCGGTCTTCCCGCGGTCGACGGCCAAGCCGTTCCAGGCGGTGGCCACGCTGCGGGCCGGGCTGGCGATCGAGGGCGAGCTGCTGGCGCTGGCGGCCTCCAGCCACTCCGCAGAATCGTTTCACCTCACTGGTGTGCGGAGCATCCTCGGCTCCGCCGGGCTCGACGAGACGGCCCTGCGCACCCCGGCCGACCTGCCGCTGGACGAGACCGAGGCGGAGCTGCTGCTCTCCGCCGGCGGCCGCCGCGCCCCGATCCTGATGGACTGCTCCGGCAAGCACGCCGGCTGGCTGGCCGCCTGCGTGGCCAACGGCTGGGACACCGCGAGCTACCTCGACCCGGCCCACCCGATCCAGCAGCTCGCCCGGGAGGCCCTGGAGGAGGGCACCGGCGAGACCCCCGGGCACGCCGGGGTGGACGGCTGCGGCGCGCCGCTGCTGGCCGTCACGCTGACCGGCCTGGCCCGCGGCTACCGCAGCCTGGTGCTGGCCGCCGAGGGCACCGCGCCGCGCCTGGTCGCCGACGCGATGCGCACCCACCCCGAGTTCGTGGCCGGCACCCGCCGGGCCGACACCTGGCTGATGCGGGCCGTCCCCGGCGCGCTGTCCAAGATGGGGGCCGAGGCCGTCCAGGTGGTGGCGCTGCCGGACGGCCGGGCGCTCGCCTTCAAGATCGACGACGGTGGCGAGCGGGCGCGCGGCCCGGTGCTGGCCGCCGCGCTGCGCCGGCTCGGGGTGACCGGGGCGGACGAGACCGTCGAGCGGATCGGCGCGGCCCCGCTGCTCGGCGGCGGCGCGCCGGTCGGGCAGGTGCGGGCGGCCTTCTAGCGGCTGTCGGGGGCCTCCAGGGCTTTCCGGGGGCCTCCCGGGTCTCCAGGGGCCTCCAGGCCGGTGCGGACTCCCGGGAGGAGCCCGTCGGGGTGCGGGCGGCGCGGGGCCGGTGCGGACTCCCGGGAGGAGCCCGTCGGGGTGCGGGCGGCGCGGGGCCGGTGCACGGTGGACCGGGGGCCGTCGCAGAGCTGAGGGAGTCCGCCATGACCGACCATGTGTACCGGGTGACCGAGATCGTCGGGTCCTCGACCGAGAGCGTCGACGCCGCGATCCGCAACGGGGTGGAGCGGGCCGCCCGGACGCTGCGCAACCTCGACTGGTTCGAGGTGTCGCAGGTCCGGGGCCATCTGGAGGACGGCCGGATCAAGCACTTCCAGGTCTGCATCAAGGTCGGCTTCCGGCTGGAGGACTGACCGCGCTCCGCAGCACCGGGCGGCCCCGGCGGGCAACCGCCCACCGGGGCCGACGCCGTGCCGCCGCCGTGAAGCCACGGCTACGCGCTCAGCGGGTACCGGGCGTCCAGGTCGCGGAAGACCGCCCCGTTGAGCACGAAGGCCCGCTTGCACTCCTCGACCACCCGGCGCCGCTCGACCTCGTCCATCGCCGCCCCGGCCGCGTCCAGCTTGGCCCGGTACTCGCGCTTGAAGGCGGCCGGGTTGTCGACCTCCTCGAAGACGTAGAACCGCACGCCGTCGCCCTTGCGCTCGAAGCCCCAGGTCCTCTCGGCGATGCCGCGGATGATCTGACCGCCCGACAGGTCGCCCAGGTAGCGGGTGTAGTGGTGGGCGATGTACCCGGCCGGCCACCGCTCGGCCAGCTCCTGGACCCGCGCGACGTACGCGGCGGTGGCGGGCAGCGGCGTCAGTCCGGTGCGCCAGTCGGGCCCGCACAGATGGGCCAGGTCGCGCTCGATGGCGGGGGTGCGCAGCAGCGCCCGGTCGACGAAGGGGCCGGCCAGCGGGTGTTCGGCGAGCTGGTCGGCCCGGCTCTCCAGGGCGCGGTAGACGAACCAGAGTTGGCCGGTGAGGTCGGCGTAGGCCTCGACGCCGAGCCGTCCGTTCAGCAGGTGGCTCATGAACGAGGAGTGCTCGGCGGCCTCGTGCTCCTCGCTGCTGGCGGTGCGGAGCACGGTGGAGAACGGGACGGGCTCGGGCGTGGGCATGCGGCCTCCAGGGATCGGAACCGGACCGGCAATTCTGGTTAGCCTAACCTGAGTTCACCTTTTGCCGACAGGCTGTCGGTAAACCGTCCCACACCCGGCCCGCGATCCGCTCCGGGAACGGCGAAGGCCGGGGCCCGCGGACGAATCCGCGAACCCCGGCCCCAGGCTGTCCCGACCTACCTCGAACCAACCTGATCGAACGAGATCGGAACGACGGCTCAGTGGCCGCCCTGCTCCGCCAGACGCTTGATCGAAGCGGTGACCTCGGCCTCGGCCTCGGCGCGGCCGACCCAGTTGGCGCCCTCGACGGACTTGCCCGGCTCCAGGTCCTTGTAGACCTCGAAGAAGTGCTGGATCTCCAGGCGGTCGAACTCCGACACGTGGTGGATGTCGCGCAGGTGCTCCCAGCGCGGGTCCGTCGCCGGGACGCAGAGCAGCTTGTCGTCGCCGCCGGCCTCGTCGGTCATGTGGAACATGCCGATGGCGCGGCACTTGATGAGGCAACCCGGGAAGGTCGGCTCGTCCAGGATGACCAGGGCGTCCAGCGGGTCGCCGTCCTCGCCGAGCGTGCCCTCGACGTAGCCGTAGTCGGCCGGGTAGCGGGTCGAGGTGAAGAGCATCCGGTCGAGCCGCAGGCGGCCGGTCTCGTGGTCGACCTCGTACTTGTTACGAGAGCCCTTCGGGATTTCGATAAGGACGTCGAACTCCAACGGTTCCTCCAAGGTAGGGACTGACAGAATCCAAGTGTCTCCTACGGGAGTGAGTGCTCGGGAAAGGGGCCGGTCGGTGGGAGCAGGGGGAGGGACGGCGCGCCGCCGCAGGGGGACGGCCGCGGGCCTGGTCGGGGCAGCGCTGCTCGTCGCGAGTACGGTCCTGACCCCGGGTGGTGCGTACGCGCAGCCCTCCCCGCCGCCGGGCGGGCACAGCGCCGGGCCCGGCGAGGACGAGGGCCACGACGGCCAGGGCGACCGCGACGGCCGCAAGGGCGACCACGGCAAGGGCGGCGCCAAGCCCCCGGCCGGCCCGAGCCCGAGCGCCACCACCGGCGCCGCCACCGCGACCCGCCGGGCCGCGCCGCCCGCCGGGTCCTCCTCCGCGCCGGCCACCGGCGGCGACCCGTCCGCCGCCCGCCCGGCCCCCGCACCGGCCGTCGTGCTGGCCGCGGCGGGCCCGGAGGCGGCCGTGCCCACCGCGCCGGGCCTCCAGCAGGCGCTCGCCGCCGCCCTCGCCGACCGCAACCTCGGCGACGTCGGCCTCGCCGTCGCGGACGCCGCGGACGGCCGGCTCCTCTACGGCTCCGCGGAGAACACCGCGGCCACCCCCGCCTCCACCACCAAGCTGGCCACCTCGATCGCGGCGCTGTCCCTGATCCCCGGCGACACCCGGTTGACCACCAGGGTGGTCCGCGGCGCGGAGCCGGGCACGATCACCCTGGTCGGCGGCGGCGACCCGACGCTCACCGCACTGCCCGCCGACCAGGTGCAGATCGGCGGGCAGCCGGTCGACGCCGACACCGCCCCCGCCTCGCTGGACGAGCTCGCCCGGCAGACCGCCGCCGCGCTGACCGCGGCCGGCACCGGCACGGTCCGGCTGGACTACGACCTGTCCCTGTACTCCGGCAACCCGCAGCACAAGAACCACGACGCGCAGAACATCGCCCTGGTCGTCCCGCTGATGGTGGACGAGGCCAAGGCGGACCCGAAGAGCCGGGAGGACGCGCCGGCCCGGGTCGCCGACCCGGCCGGCGCGGCCGCCGAGGCCTTCGCCGCCGCGCTCAAGCTCCGCGGCATCACCGTGGAGGGCAGGGCCAAGCCCGCCGTCGTGCCGGCCGCGGCCGACGCGCCAGTCCTCGGCCGGGTCGCGTCGCCCACCGTCGACCGGCTGGTCGAGCGCCTGCTGACCACCTCCGACAACCAGCTCGCCGAGGCGATCGCCCGTCAGGCCGCCCTCGCCGCCCACCAGCCGGCCGGCTTCGAGGGGGCGGTCACCGCCGTCACCCAGGAGCTCACCAGGCTGGGCGTGCCGATGGCGAACGTGACCCTCAACGACGGCAGCGGCCTGAACCCGAACAACGCGATCCCGCCCGCGGTCCTGGTCCGGCTGCTCTCGCTGGCCGCCTCCGAGCAACACCCGGCCCTGCGCCCGGTGCTCACCGGCCTCCCGGTCGCGGGCTTCACCGGCACCCTCGGCAAGCGGTACGGCTCCGGATCGGGCGCCGCCGACGCGGCCGGCCTGATCCGCGCCAAGACCGGCACCCTCAGCGCCGTCAACACCCTGGCCGGCACCGTCGTCGACGCCGACGGCCGCCTGCTCGCCTTCGCCGTCATGACCCGCACCCCGGCCACGGCCTCCGTCGACGCCACCCGCGCCGCCATGGACCGCGTCGCCGCCCACCTCGCCGCCTGCGGCTGCCACTGACACCGGGGATCCCCGCGGCAGGCGTTCGCCGCGGGTGGCTCCCGCAGGCGGTGGGGAGCACGTACGGTGAGGGCATGACGAGCGCGAGTGGCGGTGCTGACATGGTCGACTGGAACCTCGCGGTCGCGACTGCGACCAGGCTGGTTCGGCCGGGGCCCGAGGTGAGCCGGGCGGAGGCGGCGGCGGTGGTCGCCGAGCTGCGCCGGCACGCCCTGGAGGCGGAGGAGCACGTACGGGCGTTCACCGGCATGCGGTCGTCGAGCCTGGCCCAGGCCACGGCGACGCCGGTGCTGGTGGTGGACCGCCCGGGGTGGGTGCGGGCCAACGTGGCGGGCTTCCGTACGGTGGTCCAGCCGCTGGTGGAGAAGCTCCAGGCGCGGCGGGCGAACAGCGCGACGGCCGGGATGCTCGGCACCGTGGGGGAGAAGGCCACCGGCATCGAGGTCGGGGCGCTGCTGGCCTTCCTGGCGACCAAGGTGCTGGGCCAGTACGAGACCTTCGCCCCGGCGGAGCCCCCGCTGGAGGCCCCGGACTCCCCGGCGGCCCTGTTCGACAAGCCGCGGCTGGGTCCGGACGGCCCCGGTCCCGGCCGGCTGCTGCTGGTGGCGCCGAACATCGTGCACGTCGAGCGGGAGCTGGACGTCGACCCGTCCGACTTCCGGCTCTGGGTCTGCCTGCATGAGGAGACGCACCGGACGCAGTTCACCGCGGTGCCGTGGCTGCGCGACCACATCCAGTCCGAGGTGCAGTCCTTCCTCGCCGAGACGGACGTCGAGCCGGGCGCCCTGCTGGACCGCCTGCGGGACGCGGCGGGTTCGCTCGGCGGCCTGCCGGGCGTCGGCGGCCGGGAGGGCGCCTCCTCCTCGA
Organism: Streptomyces sp. 1114.5; assembly: GCF_003635085.1. NCBI lineage: Bacteria > Bacillati > Actinomycetota > Actinomycetes > Kitasatosporales > Streptomycetaceae > Streptomyces > Streptomyces sp. 1114.5. The sequence goes on along the minus strand of NZ_RBXE01000001.1, from coordinate 912,815 downwards.
ACCTGCTGGAGATCGTCCAGTCGCCGGCCCAGCGCGAGATCCTCGGCCGGCTGACGGCAGTGATGTCGCTGCTGGAGGGCCACGCGGACGTGGTGATGGACGGTGTCGGCCCGGCCGTCGTGCCGACCGTCGCGGAGATCCGGGAGAAGTTCCAGCAGCGCCGGGACCGCGGCGCGAACCGGCTGGACCTGCTGCTGCGCCGGCTGCTGGGCATGGACGCCAAGCTGCGCCAGTACCAGGACGGCGCGGTGTTCGTGCGCGGCGTGGTGGAGCGGGTCGGCATGGAGGGGTTCAACCGGGTGTGGACCTCCCCGAACACGCTGCCGACCAAGGACGAGATCCACGACCCGGCCGCCTGGGTGGCCCGGGTGGCCCGCTGAGCGCCCCGAGCCTCCCGGGTGGGCCGACCGGGCCGCCGCCGCGCCCGTGAGCCGGGCGGCAAGCGGCGCCCGGCCGGTCAAACCCGCTCGTACGAGTGGTCCAATCGGGCAGATGACGGGTGAAGAAGCGTTTCTTCATTCACCCGAACGTGGGACGGTGGTCGTACCGGTGGCGCGGGTGGCGTAGCGGGTCGCTCCTTTCTGCCACCATCTGTGAGCGCCCGGTAACGCCGCGCTACGCGACTGCGCGGCTCACCGCGTCAGCCGCAGCCCTGTCCCCTCCGTCGAGGAGTCGTCCGCCGTGGGCCCTCACCCCGCCGTCGCCGCGATACGCCTGGCCGTTCGCCGCACGCTCACCGACCTCGCCGCCGAGGCCGGTTCCACCTTCACCGCGCCCGTGCGCGAGCCCCGCGAGCGCCCGGCCGGGGCGCCGCTGGTGGGTGCCGCCGTCGGCACCACCCTGATCGGCAACGCCGCACGCCATCCGTCCGGGCTGCCCCGCACCCCGGCCGCGCCCGGCTCGCCGCTGGTCCTGGTCGCCGTCAGCGGCGGCGCGGACTCGATGGCCCTGGCCATCGCCGCCGCCTTCGAGGCCCCCAAGATCGGCCTGCGGGTCGGCGCGGTCACCGTCGACCACGGTCTGCAGGCCGGCTCCGCCGAGCGCGCCGCCCAGGTGGCCGAGCGGCTGCGCTCGCTCGGTCTCGACCCGGTCGAGGCGATCCCGGTGCGCGTCGGGCGCACCGGCGGCCCGGAGGCCGCCGCCCGGGACGCCCGCTACGCGGCCCTGGACGAGGCCGCCGACCGCCACGGCGCGATCGCCGTCCTGCTCGGCCACACCCGGGACGACCAGGCCGAGACCGTACTGCTGGGCCTGGCCCGCGGTTCGGGCGCCCGCTCGCTGGCCGGGATGCCGGCCCAGAAGGGCCGCTACCGCCGCCCGCTGCTGGAGCTGGACCGGGCCGCCACCCGGCAGGCCTGCTCCGCCCAGTCGATCCCGGTCTGGGACGACCCGCACAACTGTGATCCCGCCTACACCCGCTCCCGGGTCCGGCACGAGGTGCTGCCCGTCCTGGAGAAGCACCTGGGCGGTGGCGTGGTCGAGGCCCTGGCCCGTACCGCCCGGCTGTTCCGCGACGACGCCGACGCCCTCGACCAGTGGGCCTCCCTGGCCGAACGCGACCTCCGTACCGGCGAAGGGGCCCTGGACGCCGTGAAACTGGCCGAACTGCCGCCGGCCGTGCGCCGCCGGGTGCTGCGCCGGGCCGCGCTGCGCGCGGGCTGTCCGGCCGGGGACCTGTTCGCCCGGCACCTGGAGACGATCGACCTGCTGGTCACCGGATGGCGCGGCCAGGGGCCGCTGCACCTACCCGGGGGAGTCGAGGCCACCCGCAGGTGTGGCACGCTGGTCTTTCGGCGGCAGGGCGACTGACGGGCGAGGCATGCCCCGGGGGAGCCGGCCGCCGGCCACACAGACCCCGAACGTTTGAGGACGTATCCCCGGTGGACCAGAACGACATGGGCGCTGACCTCGCGAAGGTGCTCATCAGCAAGGACGAGATCGACGCCAAGCTCCTGGAGCTGGCCGAGCGCATCGACCGGGACTACGCAGGCAAGGACCTGCTGATCGTCGGCGTCCTCAAGGGTGCCGTGATGGTCATGGCCGACCTCGCCCGGGCCCTGCACTCGCAGGTCACCATGGACTGGATGGCCGTCTCCTCGTACGGGATGGGTACCAAGTCCTCCGGCGTGGTGCGGATCCTGAAGGACCTGGACACCGACATCGCCGGCCGTGACGTCCTGATCGTCGAGGACATCATCGACTCCGGTCTGACGCTGTCCTGGCTGCTGGGCAACCTGGGTTCGCGCGGCCCGGCCTCGCTGGAGGTCTGCACCCTGCTGCGCAAGCCGGACGCGGCCAAGGTCGAGATCGACGTGAAGTACGTCGGTTTCGACATCCCGAACGAGTTCGTGGTGGGCTACGGCCTGGACTACGCGGAGAAGCTGCGTAACCTCCCCTTCATCGGCACCCTCGCCCCGCACGTCTACGGCGGCTGAGGGTCCGTTCGGGCTAGGGGCGGGAACAGTAGGTCGTTCCCGCCCGTTGGACCGGGGGACCGAAGAAGCAAGCCGTGTCGCCGCGCTCCCGCCATCGGTGGGTCCGACTGCGGTACGGTCCAATAAACCGCTCTTCACACGAGCACCGACCGGATGCGCCGCGGCCCACAGCCACACGGCGCCGTTGAGTGGCAGGAGGGACGGGGCGGCAACGCCCCGCATGGATGGACGTCAAGCGATACTTCCGTGCGCCGATCATGTGGATCGTGCTGGCCGTCCTCGCCGTCATCGTGTTGATGCAGGTCGTTTCGGATTCGAACGGCTACAAGACGGTGGACACCGGTCAGGTGGTCGCGGCGATCGACGCGCACAATGTCAAGTCGGCGCAGATCACCACCGGTGACTCGAACACGATCAAGATCCAGCTGAAGGACGGCGCAACGCTGCCCAACGCCGGTACGGGCAAGGTCCCGTCCGGCACCAAGTTCCAGGCCTCGTACATCGGCGACCAGGGCGTCGCGATCGCCGACAAGCTGCAGGCCCAGATCAACGACAAGGACGCGAGCACGCTCGCCGAGGGCTACACCGTCAGCCCGGAGAAGCAGAGCACCTTCGTCAGCCTGCTGCTGTCGATGCTCCCGATCGTGATCATCGTCCTGGTCTTCCTGTTCCTGATGAACCAGATGCAGGGCGGCGGCTCCCGGGTCATGCAGTTCGGCAAGTCCAAGGCCAAGCTGCTCACCAAGGACACCCCGAAGACCACCTTCGCCGACGTCGCCGGTGCCGACGAGGCGGTCGAGGAGCTCCACGAGATCAAGGAGTTCCTGCAGGAGCCGGCCAAGTTCCAGGCCGTCGGCGCCAAGATCCCCAAGGGTGTGCTGCTCTACGGCCCGCCCGGAACCGGCAAGACCCTGCTGGCGCGTGCCGTCGCGGGCGAGGCCGGGGTGCCGTTCTACTCGATCTCCGGCTCGGACTTCGTCGAGATGTTCGTCGGTGTCGGCGCCAGCCGCGTCCGCGACCTCTTCGAGCAGGCCAAGGCGAACGCCCCGGCGATCATCTTCGTCGACGAGATCGACGCCGTCGGCCGGCACCGCGGTGCGGGTCTCGGCGGCGGCCACGACGAGCGCGAGCAGACCCTCAACCAGCTGCTGGTCGAGATGGACGGCTTCGACGTCAAGGGCGGCGTGATCCTGATCGCCGCGACCAACCGCCCCGACATCCTGGACCCGGCGCTGCTGCGCCCGGGCCGCTTCGACCGCCAGATCGCGGTTGAGCGCCCCGACCTCCAGGGCCGCCTGGACATCCTCAAGGTGCACCAGAAGGGCAAGCCGATCGCGCCCGACGTCGACCTGTCGGCCGTCGCCAAGCGCACCCCCGGCTTCACCGGTGCCGACCTGTCGAACGTCCTGAACGAGGCGGCGCTGCTGACCGCCCGCTCGGACAAGAAGCTGATCGACAACGGCATCCTGGACGAGGCGATCGACCGCGTCGTGGCGGGTCCGCAGAAGCGCACGCGGATCATGTCCGACAAGGAGAAGAAGATCACCGCGTACCACGAGGGCGGCCACGCCCTGGTCGCGGCGGCCTGCCAGTACAGCGACCCGGTGCACAAGATCACCATCCTGTCCCGCGGCCGGGCCCTCGGCTACACCATGGTGCTGCCGGACGAGGACAAGTACTCCACCACCCGCAACGAGATGCTCGACCAGCTGGCCTACATGCTGGGCGGGCGCGCGGCGGAGGAGCTGGTCTTCCACGACCCGACCACCGGTGCCTCGAACGACATCGAGAAGGCCACCGCCACGGCGCGGGCCATGGTCACCCAGTACGGCATGACCGAGCGCCTGGGTGCGATCAAGTTCGGCAGCGACAACTCGGAGCCGTTCCTCGGCCGCGAGATGGGCCACCAGCGCGACTACTCGGAAGAGGTCGCCGGGCTGGTCGACGAAGAGGTCAAGAAGCTCATCGAGAGCGCGCACAACGAGGCCTGGGAGATCCTGGTCGAGAACCGCGACGTGCTCGACAACCTGGTCCTGGAGCTCCTGGAGAAGGAGACCCTGAACAAGGAGCAGATCGCCGAGATCTTCGCCCCGATCGTCAAGCGCCCGGCCCGGCCGGCCTGGACGGGCTCCGCCCGCCGTACGCCGTCCACCCGGCCGCCGGTTCAGTCGCCGAAGGAGCTGGCGCTCACCAACGGCGCCGCCGCCGCGGGGGACACCGCTCCGGTGGACGTCGTGAAGCTCCCGCCGATGCCGGCCGCCGAGCCGCCGACCGAGAGCTGAGCGCCCGGACCGTAGGGAATGGATGCCGCGTCACCAGGGTTTGTACCCTGGAGGCGCGGCATCCGTGCTGTTCAGCCAGAGTCTTCCCACATGTAAGCGAGGCCCGCATGATCGACCCGGTGACGCTCGACGGTCCGCCCGCCGTCGGTGCCTTCGACCAGAAGCGGGCCGAGAACGCCATCCGCGAGCTGCTGCTCGCCGTCGGGGAGGACCCGGACCGCGAGGGCCTGCTGGAGACCCCGGCCCGGGTGGCTCGTGCCTACAAGGAGATATTCGCGGGCCTCTGGCAGGAGCCGGAGGACGTCCTCACCACGACCTTCGACCTCGGCCACGACGAGATGGTGCTGGTCAAGGACATCGAGCTGACGTCGGTCTGCGAGCACCACCTGGTGCCGTTCCGCGGCGTGGCGCACGTCGGCTACATCCCGTCCACCAGCGGAAAGATCACCGGCCTGTCCAAGCTGGCCCGGCTGGTCGACGTCTACGCCCGCCGGCCGCAGGTGCAGGAACGGCTCACCAGCCAGGTGGCCGACGCGCTGATGCGGATCCTGGAGCCGCGCGGGGCGATCGTCGTGGTCGAGTGCGAGCACATGTGCATGTCGATGCGCGGCATCCGCAAGCCCGGCGCCAAGACCATCACCTCGTGCGTGCGCGGCCAGCTGCGCGACGCGGCCACCCGGGCCGAGGCGATGAGCCTCATCATCGGCCGGTAACGGCACCGGGCGCCGTACTGGCGCCGTGCGGCGGCTCAGAGCAGCTCGTGCTCCGCGTGCGGCGGGGCCGGGGTGCCCAGGGCGTTGCGGCGCTCCGGCATCCGCAGGGTGACCATCCGGCGCCAGCCGTAGGCGAGGTCGTACAGGTAGAGCGCGTGCACCCCGAGGGTGACCACGGCCAGCTGCCAGCGTGGCCAGCGCAGGATCCGCGCCATCCGGGCGGTCACCGCGAGGCCGACGTCCCGGTGGGTGCGGATCTCGCCGCGGGCGCTCGTCTCCAGGGCATGCCGGATGTACGGGCCGTGGCCCTCGGCCTTCAGCCGCAGCAGCTCCTCGTGGCAGTACGCGAGGTGGTTGTCCTCGTCGGCGGAGATCATCCGCATCGCCCGGCCGAGCTCGGGGTTGTCGCCGTACACCTTGACCAGCTGGCGCACCTGCTCGGCGGCGCGCTGCTCGGTGACCCGGCTGTGCGCGAGGTAGGTGATGATCTCGCGCTCGGTCAGCGGGACGTCGCTGTTCAGCCGTTCGTGGGAGAGGCCGACGCCCTGGCGCTCCAGCAGCATGCAGTAGTCGGCCTCGGCCGGGACCGGCACCTTGGGCAGGCCGCGCTTGCTCAGCAGCTGGGTGAAGATCCGGCCGTGCTTGCGTTCGTCGGCGCCGTGCCGGGCGATCTTCGGGGCGAGGACCGGATCGCTGGTGAGCGTGGTGATCCGCTCGTTCTCCCAGCCGCCCTGGTCCTCGCCGCCGGCCGCGATGCTGCAGAACAGCTGGTAGGCCTGGTCGTTCCGGTAGATCTCGTTGAAGAGCGATCGGGTGCTCAGCACGGCGCCTCCTGCGCGGATCCGGGGCGGCGCCCGCCGGGGCGGCGGGCGGACGGCCGCGATACGTTCCCCCCGGGCCGCCGGCCGAGCGGACCGACCGGCGGGTAATCACTCACACGCGCTAGCCGAGGTGGGAGCCCAGCCACTCCAGCGAGGCCGGGAGCTCCTTGGTCCAGCTGTCGAAGTTGTGCCCGCCGTCGTCGAGGTAGAGCGATTCGACCTTGAACTGCGGGTTGGCCGCCATGGCCTGGGTGGCCTGGTCGACGAACTGGACGGTCTGCGGGTAGTCGCCCTCCTTGCGGGTGGAGACCACCAGCAGGTTGAGCGGGGGCACCGGCAGGTTCTGCAGCCGCCAGCCGAGGTCGTGCTGCTGGGTGAGTGCCTTGTCGCCGTTGAAGAGGTCCCCGTTGGTGTAGTTGTCCTGGCGCACGGTGAAGTCGCCGTGCAGGCTCGCCGCGCTGCCGAAGACGGTCGGGAAGCGCATCGCCAGGCGCAGCGCGCAGCTTCCGCCGGTGGAGTAGCCGAAGGTGGCCCAGGAGCCTGCGGTGCGGCCGACCCGATAGGTGCTGCGGACGGCCTCGGGCACGTCCTTGACGAACCAGGCCTCGGTCCGCGGGCCGCCGGGGACGTCCACGCACTCGGTGTCCCGGGACGGGACGACCGCCGGGCGGGCCATCACCAGGACGGTCGGCGGCATCTTGCCGGTGTGCTGCAGCTCGATCGCGGTCTGGGCGAAGGGGAGCTCGTGGAGCAGGTTGAGCGTGGTGCCCGGGTAGCCGGCGATGGCCAGCAGGACGGGGAAGCGGACCAGGGCGAACTTCGGGTCGAAGTACTCGGGCGGCAGGTAGACGAACATCTGGTCGGAGAAGCCCGTCTCCTTGCCGCTGACCCGGACCGACTCGACCTTGCCGACCTCCTCCGGGGTGCCCTTCGGCAGGTTGGTGATGGTCTCCAGGCCGCCCTCGCCGGTGGGCTGGACCAGCGCGTCGGCGACCGGGGTGCCGCCCTTGTGGTTCTCGTTGCTGGTCAGCGCGAGCTTGGCGCCGCCGGGGCTGAGCAGGTCGTCCCAGGACGTGTAGAACCCGAAGGAGTTGTTCACCGACAGCGCGAGCACGGCCAGGACCGAGACTTGAACCACTGTCAGCAGTCCGATCCGGCCGAGCACCGGCAGCGGGCGCTGCCTGGCCAGCCGGGGCCAGATCCACAGGGTTGTGACCAGGGCCGCGGCGCCGAGCGCGAGCAGCGAGTTCACCAGCGCGTCGCTGGTCAGTTCCATGCCGTCGGCCTTCCGGTGGGAGACTGTCGGTGCAGGCTTCATCGTCTGGCGGTCCGTCAGGCCGGGCCACCGCGGCTAGGCTGTCCGGGCGCCCGGGAGGGGGCGGTGGGGCGGGGGAACCCACAGGCAACCGGCGCCCTAGAATGCGGCGTCCACCGTACGTAACGCGTCCCGGAGGGTCCCGTCGCGCCACGCTGCGGCAGCCCTCCGGCTCCCACCGCCGGCTCAACCCGCAGCGCGTCCACGGCCCCGGTTTACCGACCGTTTCCGGGTCCTTGGTATGCGCATTGCCTGATGAAGGAATAGGCATGAAGGTCCATCACGCGTCCTCCCCCGGAGTGACCGGACACCGCCCCGCAGCCTCTACGCTGAGCTTCCATGAGCGTTCCCGTGTCCGTTGAGCCGAGCCCCGAGCAGCCGCCGCGCCGTCGTCGCGGCCTGCAGACGCTGCGTACCCAGGCGGCCGCCGTGCCGAGGGCCTGGCTCCCGGGCGCGGTCGGCTACACCTGCCTCCTGATCGGGCTGGTCGACATCGCCAGCGCGGTGTTCCCCAAGCTCCGGCACACCAAGATGCACACCTTCGCCGGCCAGCTGCCCGGCGGCACCACCAGCCTGGCCGCGGTCGGCACGCTGATGGTCGGGATCCTGCTGGTGCCGCTCGCGCACGCGCTGCGCCGGCGCAAGCGGCGGGCCTGGCGGGCCGTCTGCGTGCTGCTGCCGGTCGGTGCGGCGCTGCACATCGTGCGCTGGCACCAGGTCGGCCCGGCGGTCGTCTCGCTGGCCGTGTTCGCGGTGATGCTGGTGCACCAGCGCGAGTTCTACGCCAAGGCCGACCCGCGCACCCGCTGGCGCGCGGTGGTCAACCTGGTCGTCATGGGCGTCCTCAGCGTGCTGCTCGGCCTGCTGATCGTGAGCACCCGCACCAAGTACGAGTTCGGCCACCCGGGCCTGGGCGAGCGCCTGCAGCACGTCGGGTACGGGCTGTTCGGCTTCGAGGGCCCGATCCGCTACACCAACGAGCGGATGTCCGACCTGGTCGCCTACCTGCTCGGCGGGCTGGGCCTGCTGACCGCCTTCACCACCGCCTACCTGGCGCTGCGCCCGGGCAAGCCCAAGCCCGAGCTCACCGCGGAGGACGAGGAGAAGGTCCGCGCCCTGCTGAGCAAGCACGGCGAGCGCGACTCGCTCGGCTACTTCGCGCTGCGCCGCGACAAGAGCGTGCTGTTCTCGCCCACCGGGAAGGCCGCGATCTCCTACCGGGTGGTCTCCGGCGTGATGCTGGCCTCCGGCGACCCGGTCGGCGACGTCGAGGCCTGGCCGGGCGCGATCAAGGTGTTCATGGCCGAGGCCCGCGAGCACGCCTGGGTGCCGGCCGTGATGGGCTGCAGCGAGGTCGGCGGCGAGGTCTGGACCCGCGAGGCGGGCCTGGACGCGCTGGAGCTGGGCGACGAGGCGATCGTCGACACCGCCACCTTCTCGCTCGCCGGCCGGGCCATGCGCAACGTCCGCCAGATGGTCAAGCGGATCGAGCGCAACGGCTACTCCTGCAAGGTGCGCCGGGTCTCCGAGCTCACCGCGGAGGAGAAGTACCGGATCGCCGACGCCGCCGCCCGCTGGCGCGGCACGGACACCGAGCGCGGCTTCTCGATGGCGCTGGGCCGCTTCGGCGACCCGCTGGACGACGGCTGCGTGGTCGTCACCGCCCACAAGGACCCGGAGGAGGGCGAGAGCGGCGACGACCTGAAGGCCGTGCTGCACTTCGTGCCCTGGGGGCCCGACGGCATCTCGCTGGAGCTGATGCGCCGCGACCGCGCCGCCGACCCGGGCCTGAACGAGCTGCTGATCGTCGCCGCCCTGCAGGCGGTGCCGGCGATGGGCATCCGCCGGGTGTCGCTCAACTTCGCGATGTTCCGCTCGGCGCTGGCCCGCGGCGAGCGGATCGGGGCCGGACCGGTGCTGCGCGCCTGGCGCGGGCTGCTGGTGTTCCTGTCGCGCTGGTTCCAGATCGAGTCGCTGTACAAGTTCAACGCCAAGTTCCAGCCGGAGTGGGAGCCGCGCTTCCTGGTCTTCCCGAACACCCGGGACCTGCCGCGGATCGGCTTCGCCGCGATGCAGGCGGAGGCCTTCATCACCCTCGGCATGCCGCGCTTCGGCCGCAAGCGCCAGCGCGAGGGGCTGATGCCGGTCCCGTCCTCCGGCGAGGTCACCGAGGCCGCCTGAGGCCGGTTGCTGTGAACGGCCGCCGTGAACGGGGCCCCCGCCGAGGATCCTCGGCGGGGGCCCCGTTCGATAATGGGGAGCATGAGCGAAATGCCGTCCTTCTCGTTGCCGGCCGGTCTGCCGCGGCTCGAACGCTGTGCCGTGATGGGCGTGGTCAACGTCACGCCCGACTCCTTCTCGGACGGCGGGCTCTGGCACGACCCCGCCAAGGCGATCGCGCACGGGCTGGCCCTGCGGGCCCGCGGCGCGGACCTGGTCGACGTCGGGGGCGAGTCGACCCGGCCGGGCTCGCAGCGGGTGCCCGAGGACGAGGAGCTGCGCCGGGTGATCCCGGTGGTGCGCGAGCTCGCCGACGCCGGGGTGACGGTGTCGGTGGACACCATGCGCGCCTCGGTCGCCGAGCGGGCCGTCGAGGCCGGTGCCGCGGTCGTCAACGACGTCTCCGGCGGGCTCGCCGACCCGGCGATGGCCCGGGTGGTCGCCGAGACCGGCGCGCCCTTCGTGGTGATGCACTGGCGCGGGCAGTCCGCCGACATGGACAAGCTGGCCGTCTACGGCGACGTGGTGCGCGACGTGGTCGCCGAGCTGACCGACCGGGTGGACGCGCTGCTGGCGGCCGGCGTCAAGGAGGACCAGCTGATCCTCGACCCGGGGCTCGGTTTCGCCAAGACCGCCGAGCACAACTGGGCGCTGCTCGGCCGGCTGGACGCGCTCACCGCGCTCGGCCGTCCCGTCCTCGTGGCGGCTTCGCGCAAGCGGTTCCTGGGTACGCTGCTCGCCGACCCGGCAACCGGGGAACTGCGCCCGCCGCGGGAGCGCGACGACGCGACGGCCGCGGTGTCGGTGCTGTCGGCCCGGGCCGGGGCCTGGGCGGTGCGGGTGCACGACGTGTCCGGCACGGCGGACGCCGTCCGGGTGGTCGCGGCCTGGCAGCGCGCGGCGCGGCTGGGCCACACCTGCCCGACGACGGGCAAGGACGGCGGGGTGAGGGAGGGTCTGTGACAGGTGACGGCAGGTTGAGCGGCGGTACGGCCGGACGGGCCCGCGAGGCGGACCTGGAGGCCGTGCTCGCGGCGAACCGAGGACTCTACGAGGCGTTGGAGCGGGGCGACCTGGAGGCGGTCGAGGACGCCTGGCTCGGCGCCGCGGACGCCGACGACAAGGGCGGCGTGGTGTGCGTGCACCCCGGCTGGCCGGTGCTGCGCGGGCGGGCGCAGGTGACCCGTTCGTACATGTTGATCATGGCGAACACGGAGTACATCCAGTTCTTCCTGACCGATGTCGAGGCCGAGGTCCACGGTGATGTGGCCCTTGTCACGTGCACGGAGAACATCCTCTCCGGCGGTGAGGCGGAGGAAGAGGGCGAACTCGGACCGCTGGTCGGCGGAAAGGTGGTCTCGACGAATCTGTTCCGCCGTACCCCGGCCGGGTGGAAGCTCTGGTCGCACCACGGTTCACCCGTTCTGACCAGCGGTGACGAGGACGACGAGGACTGATTCCGGCGACTGCGGAAATGCCGCGCCGGGAAGCCGCCCGGGAATTCCCGAGTGGTCACCGAACGTTCACGTCAATCGCCATTCCGGTGCGCGTGGCGTCGTTTGCTGCCGGGTAGGACGGTCAGGCGTTGTCCGTGCTCGCGGGTAGATTCGAAACGGAGTGGCGGGCGTGCTGCCCGCCTTCGCCCTGCCCGTCCATGCCTTTTCTCCGGGCGGGGCCCGTCCGACTGGGAGCAGTGATTCGTTTGCTGGACCGCGTCACCCTGCGGGGGCTGCGAGCCCGGGGCCACCACGGCGTCTTCGAGCGCGAGCGCGTCGAGGGCCAGACCTTCGTGGTCGACCTCGTGCTGTACCTGGACACCCGCCCCGCCGCGTCCGGAGACGACCTCACCCGCACGGCGCACTACGGCATCGTGGCCGAGGAGGTCACGGCGATCATCGCCGGGGAGCCGGTCGACCTGATCGAGACCCTGGCCCAGCGCATCGCCGACCAGTGCCTCAAGCACGAAGCGGTCGAGGAGGTCGAGGTCACCGTGCACAAGCCGGACGCCCCGATCACCGTGCCGTTCGACGACGTGACCGTGACCATCCACCGGGGCCGCGCATGACCGCCACCGCGCGCCCGGTATCCGATGCAGAGGACTTGCGATGAGTACCAGCGACCCGACCGCCGCGCCGAACGCGTTCGACCTGGAGAGCCGGGTGGACTCCGCCGACACCACGCTGCACAGCCAGCGCTGCGCGGTCGTCGCGCTCGGCAGCAACCTGGGCAACCGGCTGGACACCCTGCAGGGCGCCGTCGACGCGCTCGCCGACACCCCGGGGCTGAAGATCAAGGCCGTCTCCGCGGTCTACGAGACCGAGGCCGTCGGCGGCCCCGAGGAACAGCCGAACTACTACAACGCGGTCGTGGTGCTGCGCACCTCGCTGCCCCCGCGGGACCTGCTGGAGCGCGGCAACGCGATCGAGGACGCCTTCGGGCGGGTGCGGACCGTCCACTGGGGTCCGCGCACCCTGGACGTCGACATCCTGGCCTACGAGGGCGTGCTCAGCGACGACCCGCAGCTGCTGCTGCCGCACCCGCGCTCGCACGAGCGGGCCTTCGTGCTCGCCCCGTGGCTGGACGCCCAGCCGGAGGCCGAGGTGCCCGGGCACGGGCGGGTCGACGCGCTGCTGGGCGCGCTCGGCGGGGCGGACGCGCAGGGCGTGAAACGCCGCGACGACATCCGGCTGACGCTGCCGGAGTAGCGGACCGGTCTGCCGAACCCCTCCGGGCCGGAGCGGCCCGCAGGCGAGCGGGCGAGTCCCCGCCCCGCCCCGAGCCGGGTTCGAGGGCGAGTGGGCGAGTAAGGGTCCCGGGGAACTCGGCTGGGGGTCCGGCCGTACGAGTAGGTGACCGTCGTACGCGCGGGTGTCCGCCCGGCCGGGCCCGGTACGGTGGCCTGGCGCCGTCGCGTCGGGCCACCGGGCGGGCGGCCGGCTCTGGTACCCCGGGAAGGACCTGCTCCGAGTGAAGCTGCTTCGCCTCCGCCTGCTGATCGGCATCACCGCCGCCACGACGGCGCTGTCCTGGGCAGGCTCCAAGCTCTGGGCCTCCCTGGACACGCTGCCGGCCGTGCCGGGCGCGGCGCCGATCGTGCTGGGGGTGGTGGCGGTGATCCTGCTGGCGACCGGGCTGTCGCTGCGGGCCCGGCTGAAGGCGGTGCGCGAGCGCCAGCCCGGCGCCAAGGGGGTCGACCCGCTGCTCGCGGCCCGGGCGGTGGTGCTGGGGCAGGCCAGTGCGCTGGTCTCGGCCGTGGTCACCGGCATCTACGCGGGCGCGGGGATCTACCTGCTGGGGGAGCTGGACGTGTCGGCCCGCAAGGATCAGGCCGTCACGGCCGGGTTCGCGGTGCTGGCGGGGGCCGCGGTGATCGCCGCGGCGCTCTGGGTCCAGCACGTCTGCAAGCTGCCGGAGAACCACGACGGCCCGAACGGCTCGGGCGGTCCGGCGGCCTCGCACCGCTGAGCAGGGCTTTCTTGGTGATCTTGAGTGAAAACCCGGGCACGTGCGGTAAAAACCGCACCCTGTCAAGGGTGGAACGGGACCCTGGGCTGACAGAGCCCCAATTCGCACGCTAGTTTCTTGGCATGTCTCGCGGACGCCACCGTCATTCCTCCGTCCTCGGCCGGGTGTTTCCCCCCACCGCCGCCGGCGTACTGCTGGTAGCCGCACTGGCCGCTCTGCTTTTCAGTCAGGACACCATCCTGGTGCGCTCGGTGGGGATCGCGGCGGTGATCGCGACGCTCGGCTTCGCGCTGCTGCTGCGCCAGCGGGACAAGGCGGCCCGGGCGGCCGCCGAGATGTCCGCGGCGCAGCGGCTGCGGGCCGAGGAGCGGTTCGAGGAGCAGCTGGCGGAGGCCGAGTACGCGGCGGAGGTCGCCGAGGAGCGGGCCACCCGCTTCGGCCGGCGGCTGACGGCGGAGAAGTCGCGGCTGGCGAAGGCCGAGACCGAGATCGCCCGGCTGCTGCGGGAGCGGGCCGTGTCGGTGGCCGAGCAGGCGCTCAAGGAGGCCGAGGCGGCCCAGCGGGCGCTCGCCGCGAGCCGCCCCAAGTACCCGGCCAGCCCGGCCGCCTACGTGCGCGCCGCGGCCGTGCTGCGGCTGCTGGAGCGCCGGGCGGCGGAGCAGGAGGCGCGGCGGGCGCTGACGGCGGGCTCGGAGGTCGCGCTGCGGGCGCGTACGGCGCCGGCTGCGCCGGTGGGCTCGGCGGCGGCCCCGGCGGTCGCCGCGGTGGCTGCCCCGGCTGTGCAGACGGCCCCGGTGGCCGTGCCCGCTCCGGTGGCGCCCGCGGTGCCCACGCCGGCGCAGGCGCCGGTGGCCGAGCCCGGGATCCGGTCCGCGTCCGTGCAGCCCACGTCCGTACAGCCCGCGCCGGTGCGTCCGGCGCTGACCGCGACGGTCGGTCAGCTGGGCGGGACGCCGGCCGTCCAGGCCGCGGCGCCGGTGCCGACGGAGCGGCAGCGGCCGCGTCCGGTGCAGTCCGGGCAGGTGCGCGGGCAGGGCTTCAGCTTCTTCGGTCGTGGCCAGGGCGCAGCGGTGCGTCCGGCGGCCCCGGCGCCGGCGGTGGGCAGCGTCGCCGAGCTGGGCGAGCGGGCCGACCTGGCGGACGTGGTGGGCGACGAGGCGGTGGCCGCCAAGGCCGAGGCCGAGGCCCGGGCCGCCGCGGCGGGCGCGCCGGTGGACGGCGCGCGGGCCGTGGAGTCGGCGGAGCTGCCGGCCGAGCTGCCGGAGCAGGGCGAGCCGACCGTGGTGGACCTGACGCCGGAGGACGAGACCGAGCTGATCCAGCTGCCGGAGCTGCGCGCCTCGCGCTGAGGGACCTGGACGAACGCCGCGGCGCGGGAAGCCGGACGGACCGGCTTCCCGCGCCGCGGCGTCATCAGAGGGGGCGGCGGTGCCTCAGAGCTGGACGCCGAAGTCCTGGGCGATGCCCGCCAGGCCGGAGGCGTAGCCCTGGCCGACGGCGCGGAACTTCCACTCGCCGCCGTTGCGGTAGAGCTCGCCGAAGATCATCGCGGTCTCGGTGGCGGCGTCCTCGGAGAGGTCGTAGCGGGCGATCTCGGCGCCGCCGGCGGCGTTCACCACGCGGATGTAGGCGTTGCGGACCTGGCCGAAGTTCTGGCCGCGGGCGATGCCGTCGTAGATGGTGACCGGGAAGGTGATCTTGGCGGCCTCGGCCGGGAGGCCGGACAGGTTGATGTTGATCGACTCGTCGTCGCCCGCGCCCTCGCCGGTGCGGTTGTCACCGGTGTGCACGACGGTGTTGTCCGGCGTGCTGGTGTTGTTGAAGAAGACGAAGTGGGCGTTGGACAGCACCTTGCCGTCCGCGTTCAGCACGATCGCGCTGGCGTCGAGGTCGAACTCGGCGCCGGTCGTGGTGCGGACGTCCCAGCCCAGGCCGACGGTGACCGCGGACAGGCCGGGGGCCTCCTTGGTCAGCGAGACGTTGCCACCCTTGGAGAGGCTCACTGGCATGGCGATTGCAGTCCCTTCGTTCGCTTCGTGCGCTTTTCCCCGGGACAACGCAATACTCCGGCGGCTTGGTTCCACGGGGACCGTGAATTCTTCGCGCAGGCCAAATGGCAGGGCAAAGCCCGGGCAAAGACGGGGCTCAGATTCGGCGGAACCGGCCTTGCAGCGACCAGATGTTCGGGTTGTCGGCCAGATCGGGGTGCATGTCGAAGAGGTCGGCGAGGGTGTCCTGGAGGAAGTCCCGGGCCTCGCGGCGCAGGTCGCTGTGCCGGATCACGGCCGGCGGCTCGTCGGGCAGCCAGGTCGCGGTGACCTCGACCCAGTTGAAGCGGCGGGCGAAGCGCAGCAGCTCGGTGTTCTGGGTGAAGTCGAGGTCGGCGGTCTGCACCCGGGCGGCCCGGCTGCCGTCCGGGTCGCGGTCGAGCTGCTCGGCGATGTCGCACAGGGCCCAGGCGAAGTCGAGCACCGGCACCCAGCCCCAGGCGGTGGACAGCTCCGCGCCCTCGGCGTCCAGGTAGACGTCGCCGCAGAACAGGTCGTACCGCAGGGCGTGCACCGACGCGGAGCGGTAGTCCGTCTGCGGGGGGTCGGGGAAGCGGTTGGAGAGGGAGTAGCCGAGCTCGATCACGTAGGCCATTGTCGGGGGTCGGGCGAGTCCCCGATAACCGGGTGACCGGGCGGGGTGGGCGCGGGATGATGGGCGCATGCCTGAGCCCATCCGCGTACGGGGGTCGGTGGTCGTCCCCGACGCCGAGCTCGTCTGGCGCTTCTCCCGTTCTTCCGGCCCCGGTGGCCAGCACGTCAACACCTCGGACTCCAAGGTCGAGCTGCGGTTCGACCTGGCGGCCACCAGGGCGCTGCCCGAGGTGTGGCGCGAGCGCGCCCTGGAGCGGCTGGCCGGGCGGCTGGCGGACGGCCGGGTGCTGGTGGTCCACGCCTCGGAGTTCCGCTCGCAGTGGCGCAACCGGGAGGCGGCCGCGGCCCGGCTGTCGGCGCTGCTGACCGAGGCCTGCGCGCCGCCGCCGAAGGCCCGGCGGGCGACCCGGCCGAGCCGGGGGATGGTCGAGCGCCGGCTGTTCAACAAGCGGCACCGCTCCGAGCTGAAGCAGGGCCGCCAGGCGCCGCGGGGCGGCGAGTAGGGCGCGCCGGCGGCTCAGCCCAGGGCGCGGTAGCCGCCGCGGAAGTAGAGCAGCGGGCGGCCGCCCGGGTCGGGTACGGCGGCCTCCAGGACGCGGCCGATCAGCAGGGTGTGGTCGCCCGCGGGTATCCGCTGTTCGGTGCGGCACTCGACGGTGGCCAGGGCGCCCTCGATCAGCGGGGCGCCGGTGCGCGGGCCGCGGTGGTGCGCGGTGTCGGCGAACAGCAGCCGGTCGCTGAGCCGGCCCTTCATGGCGAACCGCGAGCCGATCGTCTTCTGCCCCTCGGTCAGCACCGAGACCGCCCAGGTGTCGACCCGGGAGAGCGCCTCGTCCATCCGGGAGTCCTCGCGCACCGAGACCAGCACCAGCGGCGGCTCCAGCGACACGGAGAGGAAGGACGTGGCGGTCATGCCGATGTCCTCGCCGTCCTCCGGGTCGTGGACGGTCACCAGGCTCACGCCGGCGGCGAGCTGGGAGAGTGCTGCCCGGAACTCGTCGGGCGTGGCTTGGGAGGCAGCTTCGGGCTGCGGTGACGGGTACACGTACCGCACGGTAGTCGTCACCCGCGGGAAACGGCATCGGGCCTTGGTCGTAGGACCGGCGGCGCAGCCTGGGAGTTGCGGCCGGCGGCCGGACTCACTCCCGGGAGTGAAGTGGGAGGACGGGCGGAGGCAGTCGGCTTCAGCTGGTGGCCGGGGTGGTCGACCACGGGAAATGGTCCGATAGCGCTTGATGTCCCGTTTGGGGCGGATGAACTGATTAAGGGCGCATTAGTGTCGTGTGATTTAAGTCACAAGTGGCGGCCTATTGCTGACCGAGCGTGCCGAACGCTGTGCTCCCTGTGATTCAGTTCTTCTGGCAATCGGACGATAACCAATCAAGAACTATCCGAAGCAGCCGGGGAGCCCCCGCATGGAAGCCGAGTCGGAGCCGTACGTCCGTCTCGCGACCCTCCGCACCTTGCACCGGGTCGTGGCGGACCTCAACGCTGCCCGCAGCCTCGCGGGCACGCTGCAGGCCGTCGTCGAGGGCGCGGTGCACGGGCTCGGCTTCGACGCCGCCGCGGTCAGCCTGGTCCGGCCGGACGGCGACCTCGTGGTGGCGGCCGTCTGGGAACTGGAGGAGAGCCCGATGGGCGGGCCCTCCGTCCTGCTCGGGCAGGTCGGCTCCCGGGAGTCCTGGGACCGGCTGCTCGGCGTCAGCGACCACTGGGGCACCCTGCGCTTCCTGCCGTACGACCGCGGCTGGGCCGTCGCCAGCGACATCCCGCGCTGGATCGGGGACGGCGCGCTGCCCGTGTACGCCAACGACTGGCACCCCGCCGACGGGCTGCTCGCGCCGATGTACAGCGCCGGCGGCGACCTGCTCGGGGTGCTCTCGGTGGATCGCCCGCGCAGCGGCAAACGACCCGGGGCCTGGACCCGCGAAGCGCTGGAGATGTTCTCCCTGCAGGCCTCGATCGCGATCGGCAACGCCCGGCTGCGGGCCGAGATGCAGCGCGCGCTGGCCCGCCTGGAGAAGGAGCAACAGGCGCTGCGGGCCAGCGAGGAAAGCTTCCGCCAGGCCTTCGAGTACGCCCCCAGCGGGATGGCCATCACCGAACTGCACGGCGCCGGGCGCGGCCAGTTGACCAGGGTCAACGACGCGCTGTGTCGGTTGCTCGGCCGCCCCCGGGCGGTGCTGCGCCAGCAGAGCTTCGCCGACCTCGTCCACCCCGAGGACCGTGCCCTGCTGGAGCGCACCAGCGCCGAGAGCGGCCGGGCGGAACTGCGGCTGTCCCGGCGGGACGGCGGCTACCAGTGGGTCTGTCTGCGCAACTCGATCGTGGCGGACGCGGCCGAGGGGCCGAGCTTCCTGCTCACCCACGTCGAGGACATCGAGGACCGCAAGCGGCACGAGTTCCAGCTCGCCCACCGGGCCAGCCACGACGCCCTCACCGGCCTGCCCAACGGCGCCGAGCTGAAGGCCAGGCTGGCCCGTCGGCTCTGCGCCCAGCCGCAGCCGGTCGGCGCGGCCGCCGTGCCGGCCGAGGCGGCCTACCCGCCGCCGTACGGCTACCCGGGCGACTCCTACAGCGCCCACACCGCCCACGACGCGCTGGAGGGCGCGGACCCGTACGCCGGGCCGGTGCACGGCTACGGGCTGCCCGAGGGCGGACTGCCGCCCGGCCTCGGCCCGGGCTACGGGGAGCACGTGCACGCGGTGGTCCCGGCCGACCACGGGCCCGGCGGCGAGGCCTGGTCCGCGCCGTTCCGCTCCGGCGGCGCGGCCGCGGCGGAGAAGGGGCTCGCGGTGCTCTTCTGCGACCTGGACGGCTTCAAGTCGATCAACGACCGCTTCGGCCACAACGCGGGTGACGCGGTGCTGGTCGAGGTCGCCCGGCGGCTGAGCCAGGCCGTCCGGGACGGCGACACGGTGGCCCGGCTCGGCGGCGACGAGTTCGTGGTGCTGGCCGACGGCATCGGCCGGGAGGAGGCGAAGGACCTCGCCCACCGGCTGCGCAACGCGATCATCCCGCCGATGCGGATCGACGGGCGGGCGATGCGGGTGGGGGTCAGCCTCGGGATCGGCTGGGCCGGCTGCGGGATGAGCATCGAGGAGGTGCTGCACACCGCGGACGAGCGGATGTACGACGAGAAGCGGGCCCGGGGAGGGGCGGTGCGCGGGGCGCGGGGCGAGCGTTCGCACCGGCGGGCGGGCTGAGGCCGGGCGGGCCGGGGCGATGCCGGGCTCGGCGCTGCGGGGCTCGGTGGCCTGAGGTCCGACGAGGTTACCCGTGAGTTGTCAAGGGTTCTTTTCCAGCCGTCACACGGGACAGGTAGGGTGCCCGGTACGACAGCGTCCATGATCTGCGCAGCCCACAGTCCGGCGGCGCGCAACGGATGGGGGAGCAGACCACCGTGACGACCGACGGCAGCAACGGAGTGCCCGAGGGCCAGGGGGGCGGTGCCCCGCAGGACGACGACCCGTTCGGCTACCTCTACCGCCCGGCCGACGGCTCCACCGGGCAGCCGGCCGAGCCGCAGCAGGGGGTCCCCCGCACGCCGTACAGCCGTCCCATGGAGGTCGGGCGGGCGCAGTACGGCCAGCACTACCCGCAGGCGGGGCCGCCGCGGGCGCAGCAGCCGTACGGTCAGCCGGCGGCGCCGCAGGGTTACCCGGGCGGCCAGCCGCAGGGCCCGTACGGTCAGCCGGTCGGCGTGCCGCAGCAGGCCGAGTACGGTGCCGCGCCCACCCAGCAGGCCCGCTACGCCGAGCACTCCCGGCCGCAGCCGGGGGAGGAGCCGAGCAGCAGCGGCCGGAGCAAGGGCGCGGTGATCGGTGCGGTCGCCGTGGTCGCGGCCATCGCGATCGGCGCCGGGATCGCGCTCTCCAAGGGCGATCCGGACGGTGGCAAGGAGGCCAAGGGCGGTACCGCGACCACCGCCGCGCCGGGGCCCGCCACCCCGGGGCCGACCGGCACCGCCGCGGGTGCCTCCCCGTCGGCCAGCGCCACCCCGGTGTCCGGCCCGTCGACCGTGGACGCGGGCCAGCTGCAGGGGCAGAACGCGCCCTCCGGCAACAGCGTCAAGGGCGCCAAGTCGGCGGACGGCAGCTACCTGACCCTCCAGCCGGGCGGCTCGGTGACCTGGACCGGCGAGATCGCCACGGCCGGGACGTACAAGATGTACGTGCACTACAACTACGCGGGGAGCGCGGCGATCGCGGGCGCGGTGGCGGTGAACGGCAAGGACTGGCCGAGCGGTGTGTCCTACAAGATCTACGGGCCCGCCCCCAAGGACCAGACCGCCGCCTGGTACACCACCTGGATACTGCCGCAGTTCCAGGCCGGGTCGAACTCGGTGACCCTCACAGTGCCCTCCGGGGCGGTCCTGATCGACCAGATCTCCTTCGAGCCGTACGGCGGCTGAGCCGCCCGGAGCCGAACCGCGGCCGCCCGTCCCCGTGGGGGAGGGCGGCCGTCGGCGTCTCCGGTGCTCGGTCAGGCGGGTTTGACGGTGGAGAAGACGTCGCCGCCGAGCACCCAGCGGCCGTGGCGCATGACGGCGACCAGGTCGTAGCCGGTGGAGTCGAGCACGACGAGGTCGGCGAGTTTGCCGGTCTCCAGGGAGCCGACGGTGTCGGCGAGGCCGAGCAGGCGCGCGGGGGTGGCGGAGAGCGACTCGACGGCCTGGCTCAGGCTCAGCCCGTTGACGGTCACCGAGCGCTTGAACGCCACGTCCAGGGTGAGGGTGGAACCGGCGATCGCGCCGCCCTCGACCAGCCGGGCCACGCCGTCCTTGACCTGGACTTGGAGGGGGCCGAGGGGGTAGAGGCCGTCGCCCATGCCGGCGGCGCCCATGGCGTCGGTGATGAGGGCGACGCGGGTGGGGCCGGCGGTGTTGTAGGCGAGGTCGAGGACGGAGGGGTGGAGGTGGATGCCGTCGTTGATGAGTTCGACGGTGACGCGTTCGTCTTCGAGGAGGGCGACGATGGGGCCGGGGGCGCGGTGGGCGATGCCGGGCATGGCGTTGAAGAGGTGGGTGGCGACGGTGGCGCCGGCGTCGATGGCCTGGAGGGTGGTGGTGTAGTCGGAGTCGGTGTGGCCGACGGCGGCGATGATGCCGAGGTCGGTGAGCATGCGGACGGAGTCGAGGCCGCCGGGGAGTTCGGGGGCGAGGGTGACCATTTTGGCGTGGCCGCGGGCGGCGTCGAGGAGTTTGCGGACGAGGGCGGGGTCGGGGTCGCGCAGCAGGTCGGGGCGGTGGGCGCCGCAGCGGTTGTGGGAGATGAAGGGGCCCTCGAAGTGGATGCCGGCGAGGGTGCCGTCCTCGACGAGTTCGGAGAGGACGGCGGCTTGGCGGGCGATGTCGTCGATCTCGCCGGTGACGGTGGAGGCGATGGTGGTGGTGGTGCCGTGGTGGAGGTGGGTGCGGGCGGCGTGGAGGGCTTCTTCGGCGAGGCCGGAGGCGTAGGAGGCGCCGCCGCCGCCGTGGACGTGGAGGTCGACGAAGCCGGGGACGACGGTGTGTCCGGTGAGGTCGAGGTCGCCGGGTTCGGTGTCGCCGCCGAGGGCCGCGATGCGGGTGCCCTCGATCGCGAGCCGGTCGCCCTCGACGACGCCGCCGGGCAGGACCAGGCGGGCGCCGGCCAGGACGGTACGGTCACGGTCCGCGGTGGTCACGCGGTCACCTCCAAGGTGAGCAGGTCCCAGGCGAGCAGGCCCGCGCCCAGGGATGCGGCGGTGTCTTTGAGCATGGCGGGTACGACCTTCGGGGGCATCTGGAAGGTCAAGCGCTCGGTGACCGCCGTGCGCAGCGGGGTGAAGAGCGTGTCGCCGGCCTCGGCCAGCCCGCCGCCGACGATCACCGTGGACGGGTCGAGCAGGCTCTGGGCGAGGATGATGCCGTCCGCCAGGGCGTCGACCGCCCGCTGCCAGACGGCGATCGCGCGGTCGTCCCCGGCGTCCACCGCGGCGGCGCAGGATGCCGCGTCGGCGTCGGGGTCACCGCCGGCCTCGGCCCAGGCGCGGGAGACGGCGGAGGCGGAGGCCAGCGTCTCCAGGCAGCCGCGGGCGCCGCAGCCGCACGGCGGGCCGCCCGGGCGGACCACGACGTGGCCGATCTCGCCGCCGTAGCCGTGCGCGCCGGCCTCGATCCGGCCGTCGATGCCGATGGCGCCGGCGATGCCGGTGCCGAGCGCGACGAACAGGAAGCGGTCGACACCGCGGCCGGCGCCGAGCCGGCCCTCGGCCAGGCCGCCCGAGCGCACGTCGTGGCCGAGGGCGACCGGGATCGCGGTGCCGTCGGGCCCGGCCAGGCGTTCGCCGAGGAGCTTGCGCAGGGGGAGGTCCCGCCAGCCGAGGTTGGCGGAGAAGACCGCGATGCCGTTCTTCTCGTCGATCGTCCCCGGGACGGCGACGCCGGCCGCGAGCGGGGCGACGCCGAAGCGGCTGCGGCCCTCGTCCGCCAGGTCGGTGGCGAAGTCGAGGATGGCGGCGACGACGGCGTCCGTGCCGTGCTCCCGCCCGGTCGGTCGGCGGGCCTCGAACAGCACGGAGCCGTCCTGGGCGAGCAGCGCGGCCTTCATGCCGGTGCCGCCTACATCGAGTGCGATGACGTGCTTCACGGAGGACAGTTTCCCTTGGGTGGTGGAAGAGGTCTAGTCCAGTTGTCGGATTGGTCTGGTCCACGTGGGGTGAGCTGTGTCGCAGCCGTGCGGACGGGGGGCTTCGGGGTGGATGGGTCCCGGGGCGGATGCGGATGCCGGTGTTGCGCATCGTGCAACGACCTCGGGCACTTCGATAACTACTGGGGCGGGGTGGGCCAGTGGTGTGGACCAGTGGTCGGCGCTTTTGACAGTGTGGCGCCTCTCCCCTGCCGGTATCCCTCGTTCCGGCGGTAGTTCTTCCCCTAAGGCGGTACCCGCGTTGAACAGGCGCGTCCACGTTCCCACCCGTGTGCTCGGCAGTGTGCTGGCCGGAGCACTGGCACTCACCGCGGTCGGCGCGTGCAGCGGGCAGGGCGACGGGACCGTCACCCTGAGACTGGTCGCCGCGGACTACGGCGAGAGCCCGGAGACCAACTCCCGGCACTACTGGGACGGCATCGCCAAGGCCTTCGAGGCCGCCAACCCGGGGATCAAGGTCAGCGTCGAGGTGGACAGCTGGACCGAGATCGGCAAGAAGGTCGAGGACATGATCGCGGCCGGGAAGTCGCCCGACCTGCTGCAGACCGGCGGCTTCGCCGACCAGGTCGCCGCGGACCGGCTCTACCCCGCGTCGGACGTCCTCTCGGTGGACACCCAGGCCGAATTCCTGGACACCTTTGCACACGCCGGGCAGGTGCTCGGGAAGCAGTACGGCATCCCGTTCGTCTCCTCGTCGCGGGTGCTCTTCTACAACAAGGCGATGTTCCGGCAGGCGGGGATCGCCCAGCCGCCGGCCACCTGGAGCGAGCTGCGGCAGGACGCCGAGAAGATCAAGGCCAAGGTGCCGGGAGTGACCCCGTACGGGCTCCCGCTGGGGCCGGAGGAGGCGCCGGCGGAATCCATGCTGTGGACGCTGAGCGGCGGCGGGAGCATCTCCGACGACGTGGGCAACTACACCATCGACAGCGCCCAGAACCAGGCCACGTTCGGCTGGCTCAAGGCCAACCTGGTGAGCACCGGGCTGACGTACCCGGACCCCGGAAAGATGAACCGCACGCCGGTGTTCCAGGACTTCGCGGCCGGGAAGGTCGCGATGCTGAACGGGCACCCGACACTGCTGCGGATGGCTGCCGCGGGGAACGTCGACTTCGGGACGGCGCCGATCCCGAAGAAGGACGGGGTCGGGCGGACCGGGAGCCTCGGGGTCGCGGACTGGATGATGGCGTTCAAGGCGAACGGGCACAAGAACGAGATCAAGAGGTTCCTGGCGTTCGTCTACGGCAAGGACAACCAGCTGAAGTTCGACGAGCAGTACAACCTGCTGCCCGTCACCCAGGACGCGTTCGACCAGATGTCGACGGACCCGAAGCACGCGGACCTCAAGCAGTTCGCGGTCGGGCTGACCAACGCGAGCTTCTACCCGTTCGGGGACCCGGCGTGGGGGCAGGTCAGCAGCCGGATCAAGGCGGGGATCGGGCAGGCGGTGACGGGGGATCCCAAGCAGGTGCTCGGGGGGTTGCAGGACGGTGCGGTGAAGGACGCGGCGCAGGTCCGTAAGTAGGGCTGCGCCGCGCGGGTTCTTCGCGGCTCAGGGGAGGGTGATCGCGTAGGCCTTGCGGAGGGTTTCGTGGACCGTCCAGGTGGTGCGGTCGCCCTCGCGCAGGACTGCGCAGTCGCCGGGGCCGACCTCCAGGGTCGGGCCGTCCTCGATCTCGATGGTGGCCCGGCCGCTGAGGACCACGAACATCTCGTCGGCCTCCACGTCGGTGACCACGCCCGGGGTGATCTGCCAGATGCCGCGCAGGTGGCGGCCGTCGGGGCTCTCGGAGAGGACCTTGCCGGTGACCTCGGGGGTGCCGGAGCGGATCTGGGACGGGTCGAGCGGGTCGGGTTCGAGCTCGGCATCGGGGATGTGCAGGGCGAAGCTGGGCTCGGGCGTGCGCGCGGTCATGGGGGTGACGTTAGCGGGGGCGCGGCGGGGGTGGGACGAGCAGTGTGTGTCGGGGTTGCGCGGGAGAATGACACTCCGTAGTGGCGGGCGGAGGGTGTCTTCGGTGGGCGAGCTGAGTGAGCGGGACCGGGCGGTGCTGGCGTTGGAGGGGCGGCAGTGGCGTACGGCGGGGGCCAAGGAACGGGCGATCCGGGAGGAGCTGGGGCTCTCCTCGACGCGGTACTACCAGCTGCTGAACGCCTTGTT
This sequence comes from Streptomyces sp. 1114.5, assembly GCF_003635085.1. NCBI lineage: Bacteria > Bacillati > Actinomycetota > Actinomycetes > Kitasatosporales > Streptomycetaceae > Streptomyces > Streptomyces sp. 1114.5. Next base: position 888,093 of record NZ_RBXE01000001.1, on the reverse strand, counting down.
GGACCGGGAGGAGGCGTTGGCACACGCGCCGGTGCTGGTGAACCGGTTGCGGCGGGTGCGGGAGGCTCGGCGGGAGGCTCGCTGAGCCGGGCGTTCCCGGGTGGGGCCGGGGGTATGGGGTCGGGTATGGGATTCGAAGAGATGTGGGTGCCGACGACCGTTGCCGGGCGGGAGGGGGTGCGGGCGATTCTGGGGGCGCCCCGGGGGGCGGTGATCGCCTTGGACTTCGACGGGACGTTGGCGCCGATCGTGGCGGATCCGGCTCGGGCCAGGGCGCATCCGGGGGTGGTGGGGGCGTTGCGGGTGCTGGCGCCGGTGGTGGGGGCTGTGGTGGTGGTGACCGGGCGGCCTGCGGCGGTGGCGGTGGAGTACGGGGGGCTGGCGGGGGTGCCGGGGGTCGTGGTGCTGGGGCACTACGGGGCCGAGCGGTGGGAGGACGGGGAGGTGACGGCGCCGGAGGTGCACCCGGGGGTGGCGGGGGCGCGGGAGGCGCTGCCGGAGGTGTTGGCGCGGGTGGGGGCGCCGGAGGGGGTGTGGGTGGAGGACAAGGGGCGCTCGGTGGCGGTGCACACGCGGCGGACGGCGGCGCCGGAGGAGGCCCTGGAGCTGTTGCGGGCGCCGGTGGCGGAGTTGGCGGCCGGGTACGGGCTGGTGGTGGAGCCCGGGCGGTTGGTGCTGGAGTTGCGGCCGCCGGGGGTGGACAAGGGGGCGGCGCTGACCGGGTTCCTGCGGGAGCGGGGGGCGCGGTCGGTGCTCTATGCGGGGGACGACCTGGGGGACGTGGCGGCGTTCGCGGCGGTGGAGGAGCTGCGGGGCGAGGGCGTGGCGGGGTTGTTGGTGTGCAGCGGGGCGGTGGGGGACGCGCCGGTGAAGGAGTTGGCCGACCGCGCGGACCTGGTGGTCGCGGGGCCGGCCGGGGTGGTGGAGCTGTTGGGGGCGCTGGGGGAGGCACTCACTCCACGTTGAGCTGGGCCAGCGCGTTGAGCTGGTCGAGGAACCACTGCTGCGGGGGGAGGGCGGTGGCCGCCGCGGCGAGGCGCTTGGTGCGGTCGGTGCGCTCGGCCTCGGGCATGGTGAGGGCGGTGTGGAGGGCGTCGGCGGTGGCGATGACGTCGTACGGGTTGACCGTCAGGGCGTCGCCGGCGAGCTCGGCGTGGGCGCCGGCCTCCCGGGAGAGGACCAGGGCGCAGCCGCGGTCGGAGACCACGGGGACTTCCTTGGCCACCAGGTTCATGCCGTCCCGGATGGGGTTGACCAGGGCCACGTCGGCGAGGCGGTAGGCGGCGAGGGAGCGCGGGAAGTCGTCGTTGACGTGCAGGATCAGCGGCTGCCAGGTGGGGGTGGCGAACTCGGCGTTGATGTCGGCGGCGAGGTGTTCGACCGCGGCCGTGTAGTCGCGGTACTCGGCCAGGTCGGTGCGGGACGGGTAGGCGAAGGCGATGTGGACCACCCGGTCGTGCCACTCGGGGCGGGTGCGGAGCAGGTGCCGGTAGGCCTGGAGGCCGCGGACGATGTTCTTGCTCAGCTCGGTGCGGTCGACCCGGACGATGGTGCGGCGGTCGCCGACGGCTGCCCGGAGGGCGGCGAGGCGTTCGTCCACGTCGGGGCGGTGGGAGCGCTCGCGCAGGAAGTCGGCGTCGGCGCCGAGGGCGTGCACGCCGAGGTGGGTGGTGCGGCCTTCGTGGGTGACGGTGAGTGCGTCGTGGTCGACGGCGGCGCCGAGGAGGTCCGCGCAGCAGGCGGCGAAGGCGCGCGCCCAGCGCTCGGTGAGGAAGCCGGCCCGGTCGGCGCCGAGGATGCCGGTGAGGACGGATGCGGCGACGTCGTCGGGCAGCAGCCGGTAGTACTCGGGCGGGGCCCAGGGGGTGTGGGAGAAGTGGCCGATCCGCAGGTCGGGGCGGGCTTCGCGGAGCAGGGCAGGGGCGAGGGAGAGGTGGTAGTCCTGGACCAGGACGGCGGCGTTCGGGGCGGCTTCGGCGGCCAGGGCGTTCGCGAAGGCGGCGTTGTAGGCCTGGTAGGCGGCCCATTCGGTGCGGAAGCCGGCGTCGAAGGACGGTGCGGTGGGGGTCGCGTAGAGCAGGTGGTGGACGAACCAGAGGGTGGAGTTGGCGACGCCGTTGTAGGCGCGGGCGAAGGTCTCGGGGTCGATGTCCAGCATCCGGACGGCCTGTCCGCCGACGTCGTGGCCGGCCAGGTCGAGGCGGCCGTCGGGGGCCTCCCGGGCGGCTCTGCGGTCCGCGTCGTTCAGGCCCGCGCAGACCCAGACGGCGTTCGGGTCGTCGATCGCGGAGAGGCCGGAGACCAGGCCTCCGCCGCCGCGCCGGAGGGTCAGCGTGCCGTCGGCGGCGGTGCTGAACGACACCGGTCCCCGGTTGGAGGCCACCAGGATGGGGGCGGTGCCGGTCGCACTCGAACGTTCGGTCGTGAGATCGCCCATGATGGGGATGTTGCCGGGGGGTCGGGACGGCAAACCCTTCAGTGCCGGGTCGCGTACTCGGGGAGGGTGTGCATCGGGGGGCGTTCCAGGGCCGTCACCGGGTGGGTGTGGGCGGTGAAGGCGCGGGTGTCCGGGTCGCGGGCGAACTGGGTGAGGTAGGGGTGGACCAGGTCGGCGGAGGCTTTCAGGCGGTGGGTGCGGGCCAGGCGTTCGAGGGCGGTGCGGTAGATGGTGGCGGCCATCCGGCCGAGGGCCTGACCGTCCTGGTGGCGGTGGTGCCGGACCCCGACGTCCACCTGGGCCAGGGCGTCCAGCCCGGCCAGTTCCAACGCATCGACCAGCAGGCCGAGTTCGACGCCGTAGCCGGTGGGGAAGGGCAGTCGTTCGAGCAGTGAGCGGCGGGCCGCGTACTCGCCGCCGAGGGGCTGGACGAAACCGGCGAGTTCCGGCCAGTGGAGGTTGAGCAGGGGACGGGCGACGAGTTCGGTGACGCGGCCGCCGCCGGCCGGGACGACGGCGCCGCTCTCGGTCTCCAGCGGGCGGTCGTACATGGCCTTGACCAGCTGGATGGACTCGTCGGTCAGCAGCGGGCCGACGATGCCGGAGACGAAGGCCGGGTCGAACTCGCGCAGGTCGGCGTCGACGAAGCAGACGATGTCGCCGTGGGTGACCAGCAGCGAGCGCCAGAGCACCTCGCCCTTGCCGGGGGCGGCGGGCAGCCGGGGCAGGATGGCGTCCCGGTGTTCCACCCGGGCGCCGGCCTCGGCGGCGACGGCGGCGGTGGCGTCGGTGGAGCCGGAGTCGACCACGACGAGCTCGTCGACCAACGGGAGGCGTTCCATCAGCTCCCGGCGGACGGTGCGGACGATGTCGCCGACGGTGGCCTCCTCGTCCAGGGCGGGGAGCACCACGCTGACGGTGCGGCCGGTGCGTTCCTTGGCCGCGAGGAGGGCGTCGACCGGCCGGTCGGCCGCGCTCCAGGAGCGGCGGCGCAGCCAGGACGCCGCCTGCGGGAGGAGCTCGGGAGTCGGTTCGGCGGGCACGGAAGTCTCCTCGGCGGGGTCGGGTGGGACGGGCCATCTCGCGTGGCGGACGGTCCCGTTCAGGGTTGACGCCTTCGGATACAGTCTTCGTACAGCGGTCGGACCTTCGCACGCCGGGGTCGCCGTTGAGCAGCAACACAATTTCACAAGCTCATCCAGAGGGACTGAGGGAACGGCCCGTTGACGTCCCGGCAACCTTCTCGCTCGGCTGTCGTCGACAGGCCCCGGCGGGACAGGTGCCAATTCCGGCCTGTGGCGCGACCGCGCCGCGGGGAAGATGAGGAGAGAGGCCTCCGCCATCATGGCTATCGACCTTGCCGCACCTGTTTCCGTCGACCTGGGCCCGGCCACCGCGCTGTCCTGTCGGGAGTGCGGAACGCGTTTCCCCCTCGGCCCCAGCTTCGCGTGCCTGGAGTGCTTCGGCCCGCTGGAGATCGCCTACGAGTTCGGCGGCGAGGACGCCGAGGAGCTGCGCAAGCGGATCGAGGCCGGTCCGGCGTCCGTCTGGCGTTACGCCCCGCTGCTGCCGGTGCCGGCCGACGTGGCGTCCAAGCCCAACCTGAACCCGGGGTGGACCCCGCTGGTGAAGGCGGACAACCTGGGCCGGGAGCTCGGCTTCACCGCCCAGCTGCACATCAAGGACGACTCCGGGAACCCGACGCACTCCTTCAAGGACCGGGTGGTGGCCTGCGCGATCGAGGCGGCCCGGGCGTTCGGGTACACCACGCTGTCCTGCTCCTCGACCGGCAACCTGGCCGGTGCGGTGGGTGCGGCGGCCGCTCGCGCCGGGTTCCGCTCCTGCGTGTTCATCCCGCACGACCTGGAGCAGGGCAAGGTCGTCATGGCCGGGGTGTACGGCGGCGAGCTGGTCGGCATCGAGGGCAACTACGACGACGTGAACCGCTTCTGCTCGGAGCTGATCGGCGACGCGGCCGGTGAGGGCTGGGGCTTCGTCAACGTCAACCTGCGCCCCTACTACGGCGAGGGCTCCAAGACGCTGGCGTACGAGATCTGCGAGCAGCTCGGCTGGCGGCTGCCGGAGCAGATCGTGATCCCGATCGCCTCGGGCTCGCAGCTGACGAAGATCGACAAGGGGCTGCAGGAGCTGATCAAGCTCGGCCTGGTCGAGGACCGGCCGTACCGGATCTTCGGCGCCCAGGCCGAGGGGTGCTCGCCGGTGTCGGCCGCCTTCAAGGCCGGGCGGGACGTGATCAGGCCGGTCAAGCCGAACACCATCGCCAAGTCGCTGGCGATCGGCAACCCGGCCGACGGGCCGTACGTGCTGGACATCGCGCGGCGGACCGGTGGTGCGGTGGAGGATGTGACGGACGCCGAGGTCGTGGCGGCGATCCGGCTGCTGGCGCGGACCGAGGGCATCTTCGCCGAGACCGCGGGCGGGGTGACCGTCGGCGTGCTGAAGAAGCTGGTCGAGACCGGGCAGCTGGACCCGGCCAAGGAGACCGTCGCGATCAACACCGGCGACGGCCTGAAGACCCTGGACGCCGTCTCCGACGCGGGCATGACCGCCGTCATCCGCCCGACGCTGGAGTCCTTCCGCGCCGCCGGCCTCGCGTCCGCCTGACCACCTCCACCCCGCAAGGCCCCGCCCCCCCGCAAGGCCCCACCCCGCAAGGAGAGCCATGAGCGCCACCGTCCGCATCCCCACCATCCTGCGCACCTACACCGACGGCGCCGCCGAGGTCACCGCCGAGGGCGCCACCCTGGCCGAGGTCATCGCCGACCTGGAGAAGAACCACGCGGGCATCTCCGCCCGCATCCTGGACGACACCGGCAAGCTGCGCCGCTTCGTGAACGTCTACGTGAACGACGACGACGTGCGCTTCGCCGAGGGCCTGGCGACCGAGATCAAGGACGGCGCCGGCGTCTCGATCATCCCGGCGGTGGCCGGCGGCTGCTGACCCGCCGCGGCCCCGTTTCCGGCCGCCCGCCCGTACGGAATTCCGCTCTCCGTACGGGCGGGCGGCCGCGTGAATTTCGGCGGGAATATTTCCCGGTCGAGTCGGAGTAGAGTGTGGCTCGGCTGGGAACAGGGCCTCCCTTTCGGCCTTCCGCGGTGTTCCACCGGAGGGCGTCCGGCCGGTGAGACCGGCGCGGGAAACATGTCAGGCCGATGTCAGAATTCGCGCGGGCATTTGAGTAATTCGTCCGCTATGTCCGGCGTGAAATGCGGAGATTTTCCCGGTTCACCCTGTCCTGTCCCTTGACAGTGCAGCGGAATTCCCGGCGGCTGACCCTGTTGCAGAGGGCTTCGGTCCGGATACATTCAGCGGCGGTCGACGCAATCAGCCGCCCACCGGAAGCCGTTCGGCATCCCGTGCGGGGGATTGCGGCGTGCACGGCTGCGCTCAGGGGGGGTTCCCCGGGCCGGCCTACACAACCAACCCGGGCCCGTGACCTGCGGGCGCGTGAAGGGCCAGCACAGCACTAGGGGAGTTCGGAATGGCTCAGGGCACCGTCAAGTGGTTCAACGCGGAGAAGGGCTACGGCTTCATCGCGGTCGACGGTGGTGCGGACGTCTTCGTCCACTACAGCGCGATCCAGATGGACGGCTACCGCACCCTCGAGGAGGGCCAGCGGGTCGAGTTCGAGATCTCCCAGGGACAGAAGGGCCCGCAGGCGGACATGGTCCGCGCCGCGGGCTGACGCCTTCCGACCCCAGGAGCTCGGCGCGGCCCTACGGCTGGTGACCTCTCGCTTCTCGGCGGGCCCGTACGACACGCGTCGTGCGGGCCCGTCGGCGTTCCCCGGCGGGGGCCGTGTGGCGGGGTGGTCGGCGGGCCGCCTGGTGGGCCGGGTGCGGGCTCCGCGGCGGCTCGCGGATCGGTGATTGGGCTTGCACTCGACCACCGTGAGTGCTAATCATTGGCGTTAGCACTCACAGCGTGAGAGTGACAGCGGACCGGGTCGGTGAGGCCCCCGGGAGCGGTAGGGGAAAAGACCCCCGCACACCAGGGCCGTCCGTCGCGGGCACCCCTTGGTCCGAGCAGTCGACCGTGTCCCGGAGGACCACTTCTGATGGCCAAGATCATCGCCTTTGATGAGGAAGCTCGCCGCGGCCTTGAGCGTGGCATGAACCAGCTCGCCGACGCAGTGAAGGTCACGCTCGGCCCCAAGGGCCGCAACGTCGTGCTGGAGAAGAAGTGGGGCGCCCCCACGATCACCAACGACGGTGTCTCCATCGCCAAGGAGATCGAGCTCGAAGACCCCTACGAGAAGATCGGCGCGGAGCTCGTCAAGGAGGTCGCCAAGAAGACCGACGACGTCGCGGGTGACGGCACCACCACCGCCACCGTGCTGGCCCAGGCCCTGGTTCGCGAGGGTCTGCGCAACGTCGCCGCCGGCGCCAACCCGATGGCCCTGAAGCGCGGCATCGAGAAGGCCGTCGCCGCCGTCTCCGACCAGCTGCTGGCCCAGGCCAAGGACGTGGAGACCAAGGAGCAGATCGCCTCCACCGCCTCCATCTCGGCCGCCGACACCCAGATCGGCGAGCTGATCGCCGAGGCCATGGACAAGGTCGGCAAGGAAGGCGTCATCACCGTCGAGGAGAGCAACACCTTCGGTCTGGAGCTGGAGCTCACCGAGGGCATGCGCTTCGACAAGGGCTACATCTCGGCCTACTTCGCCACCGACCTGGAGCGGATGGAGGCGACCTTCGAGGACCCGTACATCCTCATCGCCAACTCCAAGATCGGCTCGGTCAAGGACCTGCTCCCGCTGCTGGAGAAGGTCATGCAGAGCGGCAAGCCGCTCGTCATCATCGCCGAGGACGTCGAGGGCGAGGCCCTGTCGACCCTGGTCGTGAACAAGATCCGCGGCACCTTCAAGTCCGTCGCCGTCAAGGCCCCGGGCTTCGGCGACCGCCGCAAGGCCATGCTCGGCGACATCGCCATCCTCACCGGTGGCACCGTGATCTCCGAGGAGGTCGGCCTCAAGCTGGAGAACGCCGGCATCGACCTGCTGGGCACCGCCCGCAAGGTGGTCATCACCAAGGACGAGACCACCATCGTCGACGGTGGCGGCGACAGCGAGCAGGTCGCGGGCCGCGTGAACCAGATCCGCGCCGAGATCGAGAACAGCGACTCGGACTACGACCGCGAGAAGCTCCAGGAGCGCCTCGCCAAGCTGGCCGGCGGCGTGGCCGTCATCAAGGCCGGCGCGGCCACCGAGGTGGAGCTCAAGGAGCGCAAGCACCGCATCGAGGACGCCGTCCGCAACGCCAAGGCCGCCGTCGAGGAGGGCATCGTCGCCGGTGGTGGCGTCGCGCTGCTGCAGGCCGGTGTCGCCTTCGACAAGCTGGAGCTGGAGGGCGACGAGGCCACCGGTGCCAACATCGTCAAGGTCGCGCTGGAGGCCCCGATCAAGCAGATCGCGACCAACGCCGGCCTGGAGGGTGGCGTCGTGGTGGAGAAGGTGCGCAACCTCCCCGCCGGTCACGGCCTGAACGCCGCCACCAACGAGTACGTCGACCTGGTCGCCGAGGGCATCATCGACCCGGCCAAGGTCACCCGCTCCGCGCTGCAGAACGCCGCCTCCATCGCGGCGCTGTTCCTCACCACCGAGGCCGTCATCGCCGACAAGCCGGAGAAGGCCGCCGCGGCCGCCGGCGGCGGCATGCCGGGCGGTGACATGGACTTCTGATCCTGATCGGTCTACCGGTCGGATCGGCTGATCCTCGTCCGTGTGGGCGGTTCCCTTCGGGGGGCCGCCCACGCGGCGTTGTGCCGGACAATGGGGGGATGGCTTCCGACGACATCGAGACCGCCCTGCACAACGCGCGCGCCCTGATCCTGGCCGACCTCACCGCACGGGACGTGGCCGACGCCGCCGTCGTCTCGCTGGTGGAGCAGGCCGTCACCCACCGCCGGTGGTGGCTGGAGCAGTGGCCGGACGGCACCGAGTACGTGCTCGGACTGGTCGCGCAGGACGTCCAGGACGCGCTGCTGGAGGCGTACGGGCGCTGGCCGCTGTGTACCGTCTGCGCGGCCGACGGGGATCCGCACGCGCTGGGCGTGGAGCCGGAGCTGGGGCCGGAGCCGCACTGGGTGTGCGGCAAGCAGGGCGCGGTGGTGGCGCCGGTCGGCGAGCTGCGCTAGAGACTTTCGAGTTCGGTCGTCAGGTTGGTGCGGGCGGCGGCGGTGAAGCGCTCGCGGGCGGCGGGGGTGCGGTAGAGCGCCGGGAGCGCCAGGAGCCGGCGCAGCACGGCGGCCCGGCCCGCGCGGAAGTCCGGCTCCGGGACGAAGCCGTACTCCTCCCGGACGGCGGCCGCGTACGCCGCGTACGCCCCGGGGGTGCCGCCGAGGACGGCGAGGTCCGCGTCGCAGAGCACCTCGCCGTCGCGGTCGCCCGGCGCCGGGTCGTGGGCGACGGTGAGCAGCACCAGCCGCTCGACCTCGGCGGTGCGGGCGGCGGGCAGGCCGGCGGCGGTCAGGGCGCGGACGGCCAGGGCGGCGCTGCGTTCTTCGTTCTCGCTGCGGTCGGGGCGGTAGACGGCGTCGTGGAACCAGGCGGCGAGGCGGACGGTGTCCGGGTCGGCGGCGTGCCCGGCGAGGTCGTCGACGTGGCGCAGGACCGCGCGCAGGTGCTCGGGGGTGTGGTAGCGGCGCTGCGGCTCGGACCAGCGGCGCAGCAGCTCGCGGCCGTACGGCCCGGGGTCGGTGGTGGCGCCGCAGCGGTGCAGCAGGGCGGTCCAGGCGGCGAGCAGGTCGTCGGTCGTGGTGGGCGGTGTGTCGGGCATGGTCTCGGGCGTCGTCTCGGGCATGCGGGCCATTGTGGCGGCTCGGCCGGGCGCTGGACCTATAGGTAGGTTGACGATATATGTAGGCGTATGACGGAACGCTCGATGCAGGAGCCCACGCTGCTCCTGCTCACCGCACTGGCCGACGCGCCGAGACACGGCTACGCCCTCATCCAGGAGGTCGCCGCGATCTCCGACGGCCGGGTCAGGATGCGCACCGGCACGCTCTACGGCGCCCTCGACCGGCTGCTCGGCCAGGGCCTGATCGAGGTCGCCGCCGAGGAGGTGGTCGACGGCCGCGCCCGGCGCACCTACGCGCTGACCGACGCCGGCCGGGGCGCGCTGGCCGCCGAGGCCGAGCGGCTGCTGGCCGTCGCCACCGAGGCGGAGCGCCGGCTCTCGAAAGTCCGGTCGATGCTGACGGGGAAGGCGGGGCCGGACAGGCGGCCCGCGACGGGGGGAGGCCTCACATGACCACGCCGACGATCGGAGCGCCCTGGCTGTCGCCCGCGCTGCGGGCCGCGCTCCAGCTCTACCCGGCGCACTACCGCCGCGAGCGCGGCGAGGAGCTGGCGGAGGTCTTCGCCGAGACGACGGCGCAGGCCGGCCGCTGCGCCGTCGCCCGGGAGATCCTCGACCTGGCGCTGTACGGGCTGCGGGTGCGGCTCGGGCTGACCGGCGCCTCGATGCCCGGCCGGGTGCTGGCGATGGCCGCCCCGATGGCCGTCGGCGCCGTGATCGGTGCCGTGCTGGCGCCCTGGGTCGCCGACGCGGACCGGGTGGCCTGGAAGCTCACCTGGGACGACTCGCTGCGCACCTACGTCGGGATCCTGGCCGAGCCGGTCACGGCGATGCTGCTCCTGGTGGCGGCGCTGCTCGGCCGGTGGACGGCGGGACGGGGCCTGTCGCTGGCCCTGGGCGCGATGGGCCTGCTCGAACTGGGGCAGGAGGCCCACCGCTCGTACTTCTCCGTGTGGTGGTCCGGGTACGTCGGGATGGCGACCCTGCCGCTGGCGCTCTGCGCGCTGGTGCTGGCCGGCGCCCCGACCGACCTGCTGCCCCGGGCTACCTGGCGGACCCGGGGGCTGGTCCTGGCCTCGGCGGTGACGGGCGGGCTGCTGGCGGCGGGGCAGCGCTGGGACGACACGACGTTCCCGGTGGACCAGGGGTGGTTCGTGGCGATGCTGGTGGTGCCGGCGCTGCTGGCCTTCACCGCGCTGCGCAGCCGGGTGGCGCCCGCCGCCCTGGGGATCGTGGTGCTGGCGCTGACCGGGCCGGCCAGCCTGTTCAACATCTGGCGGGAGTCCCGGGGGGTCTCGCACCTGCTGCCCACGGTGGTGCCGGTGCTGGTGCTGCTGGCGGTGACGGCCGTGGCGGTGCACCGGGTCGGCCGGGGTGGGGCCGGGCGTGGCGGGGCGGCGCGCGCCGGGGTGGGACGCAGTCCGGTGTGACGCGGGGTGCCCGGAACGGCTGGCTGGTGGCCCCGAACGGCTGGCTGGTGGCGCGGAACGGCGGGGTGGCCGGAACGGTGGTGTGGTCTCGCCGGGTTCGGCGGGATGTGGCAGGCTGTCGAATATGTCTAGACCAATTTTCGAAGTCATCGCGCTGACGCCCCAGGACGCCCAGGCCGCCGAGTCGGGCGGCGCCGACCGGCTCGAACTGGTCACCGACATGGCCGCCGACGGGCTCACCCCGTCCGTCGAGGACTTCGCCCGGATCCGGGCCGCCGTCGGCATCCCGCTGCGCGTCATGCTCCGGATCCGGGACGGCTTCGCCCCCGGCGACCTGGACGAGCTGTGCGCCCGGGCCGCCGCCCTGCGCGCCGAGGGCGCCGAGGAGTTCGTCCTCGGCTTCCTCGACGCCGGCGGCGCCGTCGACCTGGCCGCCACCACGGTCGTCGCCGAGGCGGTGGCCGGCTGCCGCTGGACCTTCCACCGGGCGATCGACCACAGCGCCGACCGGGCCGCCCTGCGGGCCGCCGTCGGTGCCCTGCCCGGGCTGGACACCTTCCTCACCTCCGGCGCGGCCGCCGGGGTGGACGCCGGCCGCGAGGTGCTGTCGGCCGAGCTCGCCCGCGCCGGGGAGCCCGGCTACCGGCAGCGGATCCTGATCGGCGGCGGCCTGCGGGCCGAGCACCTGAAGGAGCTGCGGGCGGACGGCTTCGACGCCTTCCACGTCGGCGGTGCGGTGCGGGCCGGCGGCTGGCAGACGCCGGTGGACGCGGCCAAGGTCGCCGAGTGGCGGGCGCTGATCGACGCCTGAGCGGGTTTGCACGAGGGGCCGGCCGTCACGGGCCGGCCCCTCGAAGCGTGTCAGCGCAGCTGCTCGGGCAGCGGAGCCTCGTGCAGCACGGTCAGGCCGGAGACGGCGCGGGTCAGTGCGACGTACAGCCGCCGCAGGCCGGTCCGTTCGTCCGGCTCGCCGGCGATCACCGCGGCCGGTTCGTCCAGCACCACGTAGTCGTACTCCAGGCCCTTGGCCAGCGAGGCCGGGACGAGGGTGAGCCGGGCCTCGGCGGTGGTCTCGGTGCCGGGGGTGAGGTGCGGCAGGCCGGCCGCGGCCAGCGCCTCGGCGAGCTGCGGGATCCGGGCGTCGGCGGCGATCAGGCCGGTCGAGCCCTCGCGCGCCAGTGCCTCCCGGCAGGCGGCGACCACGGCCTCCGGCAGGCCGCCGTCGGCGATGTGGCGGATCGTCAGCGAGCCGGGCGCCTCGCGGACCGAGCCGGCCGGGGCCAGGCCGGGGGCGATCGCCGGGAGCAGCCGGGAGGCGTACGCGATGACCTCCTCCGGCACCCGGAAGCCCTTGGTCAGCTCCTCGATGTGCGCGTCCGGCTTGCCCAGGTGGTGCAGCGCGTCCGGCCAACTCGCCGTCGCCCACGGGGTGGTGCCCTGGGCGAGGTCGCCGAGGACCGTCGCCGAGCCGGTGGTGCAGCGGCGGCCGACCGCCCGGTACTGCATCGGGGAGAGGTCCTGCGCCTCGTCCAGCACCACGTGCCCGAGCGAGGGCGTGCGCTGCACCAGGTCCGTCGCCTCGTCCACCAGGACGGCGTCGGCCGGCGTCCAGCGGGCGGTCTTCACCGAGCGGCCGGGCTTGGGCCAGAGCACCGCTGCCTGCTCCTCGGGCGTCAGCACGCCCTCGGCGCACTCGGCCAGGAACCCGGGGTCGGAGAGCAGCCGCAGGACCAGCTTCGCCGGGTCCACGGCCGGCCAGCACTCCTTGACCACCGCCTTGACCGCGCTGTTGCGGGCCACTGCGTCCTGCACCCGGTCGTCCGGGGCCTCGCCGCCCTGCTCCATCTTCAGCAGCACGGCGTGCGCGATGCGCTGCGGCAGGGCGTCCCTGGCGGCGCCGTAGCGGATCTCGCGGCCCCTCAACTCCTCGATGATCTCCACCAGTTCGTACACCGGGACGCGCCAGCGGCGGGAGCCGCGGATCACCACGCAGGGCTCGGTGGGCAGCGTGATGCCGGCCTGCACGGCCCGGCGCAGCACCTCGGCCATCCGGGCGTCGCCCTTCAGCCGGGCCGCCTCCGGGTCGTCCTCGCCCCGGACCTCGACGTGCCCGACCAGCTGCTGCACGGTGGCCTGGGCGACGTCCAGCTCGCCGAGGGCCGGGAGCACCTGCTCGATGTACGAGAGGAAGGCGTTGTTCGGCCCGATCACCAGGGTGCCGGTGCGGGCCAGCCGGTCGCGGTGCGCGTACAGCAGGTACGCGACGCGGTGCAGGCCGACGGCCGTCTTCCCGGTGCCCGGGGCCCCCTGGACGCAGATGGTGCCCGTCACGTCGGAGCGGACGATCTCGTCCTGCTCGGGCTGGATGGTGGCCACGATGTCGCGCATCGGGCCGACGCGGGGCTTCTCGATCTCGGCGGCGAGCAGGGCGGAGGCGGTGTCCGTCTCGGCCGGGTCGGTGAGGTGCTCGTCCTCGTAGGCGGTGAGTTCGCCGCCGGTGTAGCCGAAGCGGCGGCGGCGCTCGACGTCCATCGGCTCGGTGCGGCTGGCCCGGTAGAACGGCTGGGAGACCGGCGCGCGCCAGTCGATCACCATCGGGTCGCCGGCGGCGTCGTGGACGTGGCGGCGGCCGATGTAGAAGTTCTCTCCCCCTCCGCCCTCGGACAGGCCCTCCTCGCCCGCCTTCGGGCTGGAGGGGCCCGCCTCGCTGACCGCGTGCAGGTAGTCGAGGCGGCCGAAGAAGAGCGGGGTGTGGGAGAGGTCGGCCAGGGCGGCGATCCTGGCCTCGATCTGGTTCTGCAGGACGACGGCGGACACCCAGGTGCCGGTCACGTCGCGCAGGTCGAGCGACTCGACGTCCTCGCGCATCGCTCGCAGCGCGGCCCGGGACGCGGCCAGGTGCTCGCGTTCGCGCTGGAGGGGGTCGGTGGTGGGGGTGGCGGGCACAGCGAACCTTCCCGGCTGCCCCGGTGGCGGGCGCAGCGGATCGATGGAGCTCACGGTGGGGTACAGCCGACCGGTTGCCGTGCGGTCGGCGCCTCCCCCGGCTGCCTGCGGGACTTCAGCAGGTACCACGGTTCGGGAGGGGGCAGACGGACGATCTTAGACCCGTCCGTCTCCGGGTTCCAGCCCCGCAGGTCTCAGGGGCGTGCGTACACCTGGAGGAGGACGGGTGCCTCGCTGGATGCGGCCTTCGGAGTGATGCCCGCGGCCGTCCGGGTGCCTACCGTTGAAGACATGAGCACCGAAACCCCCACCCCCCGTTCGGGCCCGGCCGGCGCGACCGCCGTCCAGGGCCGCCACCGCAACCCGCTGAGCACCGTGGTGCGCAACGTCGGCATCGTGCTGGACACCGCCGCGCGCGTGATCTTCCTCGGGCGCGACGGTGTCCGGTACTGACCTCCGCTAGAGCACGTCGTCGGCGTCGATGATGCGGTACGCGTAGCCCTGCTCGGCCAGGAAGCGCTGCCGGTGGGCGGCGAAGTCCTGGTCCACGGTGTCCCGGGCGACCACCGAGTAGAAGTGGGCCGCATGGCCGTCCGCCTTGGGGCGCAGCACGCGGCCGAGGCGCTGGGCCTCCTCCTGGCGGGAGCCGAAGGTCCCGGAGACCTGGATGGCCACCGTGGCCTCGGGCAGGTCGATCGAGAAGTTCGCGACCTTGGAGACCACCAGGACGCTGATCTCCTTGTTGCGGAACGCGTCGAAGAGCTTCTCGCGCTGGGCGTTGCTGGTCTCGCCCTTGATCACCGGGGCGTCCAGGACCTCCCCGAGCTCGTCCAGCTGGTCGATGTACTGGCCGATGATCAGCGTCTGGTCCTTCTCGTGCTTCCTGACCAGCGCCTCCACCACCCGCCGCTTGGTCGCCGTGGTGGCGCAGTAGCGGTAGCGCTCCTCCGGCTCGGCGGTCGCGTAGGCGAGCCGCTCGGAGTCGGTCAGGGTGACCCGCACCTCGCAGCAGTCGGCGGGCGCGATGTAGCCCTGCGCCTCGATCTCCTTCCACGGCGCGTCGAAGCGCTTGGGGCCGATCAGGCTGAACACGTCGCCCTCGCGGCCGTCCTCGCGCACCAGCGTGGCGGTCAGGCCGAGCCGGCGGCGGGCCTGCAGGTCGGCGGTGAACTTGAACACCGGGGCCGGCAGCAGGTGCACCTCGTCGTAGACCACCAGGCCCCAGTTGCGGGCGTCGAACAGCTCCAGGTGCGCGTAGACGCCCTTCCGCTTGGTGGTCATCACCTGGTAGGTGGCGATGGTGACCGGGCGGATCTCCTTCCTGGTGCCGCTGTACTCGCCGATCTCGTCCTCGGTGAGCGAGGTGCGCTTGACCAGCTCGTGCTTCCACTGGCGGGCCGAGACGGTGTTGGTGACCAGGATCAGCGTGGTCGACTTGGCGTGCGCCATCGCGGCCGCGCCGACCAGCGTCTTGCCGGCGCCGCAGGGCAGCACCACGACGCCCGAGCCGCCGTGCCAGAAGCCCTCGACGGCCTGTGCCTGGTACGGGCGCAGCTGCCAGCCGTCCTCGTCCAGGTCGATCGGGTGCGCCTCGCCGTCCACGTACCCGGCGAAGTCCTCGGCGGGCCAGCCGAGCTTGAGCAGCACCTGCTTGATCTGCCCGCGCTCGGAGGGGTGCACCACCACGGTGTCCGGGTCGACCCGGGCGCCGACCAGCGGGGCGATCTTCTTGGAGCGCAGCACCTCCTCCAGCACCGGCCGGTCGGTGGTGGTGAGCACCAGCCCGTGCGTCGGGTGCTTGAGCAGCTGGAGCCGGCCGTACCGGCCCATGGTGTCGGCCACGTCCACCAGCAGCGCGTGCGGCACCGGGTAGCGCGAGTACGTCACCAGGGCGTCCACCACCTGCTCGGCGTCGTGCCCGGCCGCCCGCGCGTTCCACAGCCCGAGCGGGGTCACCCGGTACGTGTGCACGTGCTCGGGCGCCCGCTCCAGCTCGGCGAACGGCGCGATGGCGCGGCGGCAGTCGCCGGCCTTGGGGTGGTCGATCTCCAGGAGGAGAGTTTTGTCGCTCTGGACGATGAGCGGTCCGTCGTTCACGCGGGGAAGTCCTCCACTGGCTGACAGGGTGGTCTGACGCAGACCCTCCAGTGTCGCGCATTCCGCGGAGAACCGGGACGGGCTACTTCCACTCGTACAGCTTGCCGGTGGACGTGCCGTCCGGGGCGGCGTCGAACTCGAAGACGCCGACGGCGGAGTCGAGCCGTTCCAGCTGCGGGGCGGCGGTGGAGAAGAAGATCGCACCGCGGTACTTGACGACGCCTCCCTCGGCGAAGTGGCCGATGCCGCTGCCGTGCCAGGTGACGGTCTGGCCGTCGGCGGTCATGTCGACACCCTGGCCCTCGCCGAACAGCGTGCCGTCGGCGCGGAGCTCGGTCTCGTACGTGCCGAAGCCGGAGACCTCGACGCCGAAGTAGGTGGCGGTGCCCGCGAACGACACCTCGACGACCGCGTGTCCGTCACCGGCCGCGATGACCCGTCGGCCGGTGTCCTTGCCGTTGACCTCACCGATCAGTTCACCGAGCATGATGCCTCCTCTGCGGAACCCCCTGTCCTTCCGGACTACGCCGCGTCCCGGGGCGGCGCAACCGCATGCCGGTGACCGGCGGGGGGCCTGGCTCGTTGAGCCGGTCATGAAGAAGTCGAAGCGCGTTCTCACCGCACTCGCCCTGATGGGCACGGCCTTCGCCGCCACCGCCTCCTCGGCCGGTTCCGCCCACGCCCTGGCGGGCATCGGGGAGGGGCCGGGCGGCCTGCTGGCGGCGCCCGGATTCCTGCTCGCGGACACCGTGACCGGCGGTGAACTTCCGGTCGGGCAGGGGGAGATCGGCAGCCTGGCGGACAAGGCGGTCAAGGAGAAGATGAAGGAGTCGCAGGGGCACTGACGCCCTGCGGCCTGCGTTATTCGTCCAGCTCGGCGACGCCGGTGATGCGGTGGAGGGCGAAGGTCCGGAGTTCGTCGGCGTGGTGGTCGAAGGCGGTGACGAAGCCGCCTTCGACCTTGACCGGGTCGATGATGCGCTGGCTGGCGATGCCCTCGGCGTTGAGGTAGCCGATCCACATCCGCTCGCCGAGGAGGACGGCCGTCTGGAGGGCGGCCAGGGTCTCGGCGGCGGCGGTGCGGGGCAGGTGGCGCGGGTCGGGGGTGGGCTCGCGGCGGGTGGCGGTGGCGGCCCGGTCGCCGGCCCGGATGGCCTTGATGGCGGCGGCGAGCAGGGTGTCGTCGGGGGTGGGCGGGCCGTCGGGGACGGGGGTGGGGGCCGTCCGGGGCGGGGTGCGGTGGCTGTCCGGGCGGGTGATCAGCACGTCGCCCTCGGCGGATTCGGCGGCCGGGGCGTAGCCCATCGTGCGCAGCGTGGCGAGCAGGACGTCCGGGGCGGCCTGGGCGGCGAGGACGGTGGGGGCGAGCAGCCGCAGCCGCAGGTCGGCGGAGCGGCGGTCGGCCAGGACCTCGTTCAGCAGCGACGGGTCGTCGCAGCGCAGGTAGGAGGAGGCGGCGCCGACCCGCAGGATGCCGTGCCGGCGGGCGACGTCGTCGATCAGGTAGGTGAGCGGCTGCGGGACGGGCGTACGGCTGTGCTGCTCCAGGAAGGTCCGCAGGTCGGCGGCGGTGCGTCCGGCGTCGAGGGCGCGGCGGACGGAGGCCGGGGTGAAGCGGTAGACGGTGGCGCCGCCCTTGGACTCGATGTCGGCGCAGAGCGCGAGGGCGTGGGCGAGCGGGGTGAGCAGCGGGCCGGGGGCGACGGCGGTGAGGTCCGGCTGGAGGATCACGTGGTCGAGCGGCCGGGGGAGCAGCGGGGCGAGCACCTCGGCCGGGTCGGCCTCGCCGGTGAGCAGGGCGCGGGCGTGGGAGGCGAGGGCGCCGCGGCCGGTGACGCCGAGGAGTTCGGCCTCGTGGAGGGTCCAGGTGGTGAGCTCGTCGCGCAGGTCGCGGCCGTCCGGGCCGGTCGGGCCGCCGCGCAGCGGGCGCTGCCAGCGCAGGGTGGGGAGCAGTTCCTCGGCGGTGGCCGGGGTGCCGGGCGGCAGTTCGGCGAGCAGGGCGAGGGTGGCGCGGCGCACGGACGGGGCGAGGGTGCGGTCGAGTTCGGGGCCGAGCGCGGCGCGCGGCTTGCCCTTGCCGTCCGGGGTGCCGGCGAGGGCGGGGACGCGGGTGGCGGCGAGCCAGGCGGTGGCGAGCACGGACCAGCGTTCGGCGGTGTCCAGCTGGAGCCAGCTGTCGTACCCGGGGGTGGGGGCCCAGCGTTCGTCCACCTCGCCGTCGGGGGCCAGCAGGCCGGCGGTGTAGGCGAGTTCGAGCCAGAAGGCGGCCTGCTGCTCGGTGGTCTCCAGGGCCTGGGCGGCGCGCTTGAGGTCGCGGACGCCGAGGCCGCCGGCGCGCAGGGTGAGCGGCGGGGTGAGGCCCCAGCCGTCCAGCAGCTCCTCGACGGTCTTGACGGCGGTGTGGGCCTGGCCGGCCGCGGCGCCGTCCACAGCCTGTGGATCGCGCGGGGCGGTGGCGGGTACGGGCTCGGGCTGCAGCGGTTCGACGGTGCGGTGGCTGCGGCCGCCGCGCAGGTGCAGGGCGAGTTCGCGGGGCAGGACGACGCTGCCGGGGCTGGTGGGCAGCAGCAGACCGCGGGCGAGCAGCCACTCGACGGGGCTCTGCGCGTCCTCGGCGGTGACCGGGCGGGTGGCGTCCGGGACGGTGCCGGTGGGCGGGCCCCAGACCAGCCGGTCCAGCAGCCGCAGCGCCGGCTCGGGGGCGGTGTCGAGCAGCGCGGCGCAGCGGGCGCGGTCGGTGAGCAGGTCGGTGAGCGCGGCGACGGCGGTGACCGGGTCCGGGGTGGCGGCCTGGCCGGCCGAGGCGAGCAGCTGCTGCAGCCGGGCCGGGGACATGCCGACGGTGGCGTCGGCGAGGGTCGGGCCGAGACCGGTTCGGCCGGGGTTGGCGGCGGTCGGGGCGAGTGCTTCGCGGACCGCGAGGACCAGCCGCAGGCCGTTGTCGGGGCCCCAGAGCAGCGCCCGGTCACGCAGGGTGGCGAGCGCGCGGGGCAGTGCGGAGGCGACGGCGGAGCGGTCGGCCGGGGTCAGCGGGGTGGCGCCGGGGTGCGGCTTGACCTTGGCCGGGCCGGTCAGCAGGGTGCGGACGGTGGCCGCGGAGGTGCCGTCCGGGGCGGTGGCCAGGGCCTCGGCGACCTGCAGGGTGAACCGGTCGAGCCGTTCCAGTGCGCGCAGGGCGGAGGCCCGCGAGGAGAGCCGGGCGGACAGCTGGGTGAGGTCCCCGGGCACGGGGTTCAGCAGGTCGGGGCGGGACCGGAGCAGGGTGGCGAGCGCGTCGTCGGGACGGGCGCGCAGCTCCTCGGCGAGCGTGCGCGGGCCGGTGGCGGACCTGGCCCGGCGTTGGGGGCCCTGCTGTGTGGTCATTCGACCTAGGTTAGTCGGGCGGGCCGACGGTGGGGTGTCCCTCGGGCTGCTCCGACCCGGGCCGATGGACTCGCGTGCGCGGGGGCCGGGTGGGTAGCGTCACGCCGAGGGCGGTTCGGTGGGCGGCCGTCGCACTCTCAGCAGGCGGCGCGGGCGAGGCGGGGTGTCGGTGATGACGGACGGCGAGTGGTGGCGCAAGAGCGGGCCGTGGAGCGAGCGCTCGGCGGGCGCCCGGGAGGGCGGCGCTGCGCCGGGGGACGCCGCAGGGGCTGCGGCATCGGCTCCGGGGCCGGGAGCGGCGGACGCTCCGGCCGTACCCACCGTGGACCCTGACAGCGTGTACGGCCCGTCGGCGCCGGGTGCGGCCGGGATCCCGTCCGTACCGCTGGACCCGCCGGACGCCGTCGCCGCGGGGGAGCGGGACTCGGTGATCCCGCCGCCGATGGTGAGCAGCACGGGGCCGTGGACCATGACCGTGTTCGACTTCTCCGACGGGCCGGAGCCCGCGCCGGGGTCGATCCCCGAGCAGCGGGCGGTGGAGGAGGAGGCGGCCCGGGCGGCCGCACAGGCTGCGGCTCAGGCGGCCGCGCAGCCCGGGGCGGACACGGCGAAGCCGAAGACGTCGATGTGGTCGATCCTGGGGAAGGCCAAGGGGAAGGCCGGGGGCGCGACCGGGGACCAGGCGGGGGGCGGGGCGGCCTCCGCGGCTCCGCCCGGCCCGCCGGTCCCGGCCGCCCCGGCCGGGGGCAGG
This sequence comes from Streptomyces sp. 1114.5, assembly GCF_003635085.1. Classification (NCBI taxonomy): domain Bacteria; kingdom Bacillati; phylum Actinomycetota; class Actinomycetes; order Kitasatosporales; family Streptomycetaceae; genus Streptomyces; species Streptomyces sp. 1114.5. The sequence goes on along the minus strand of NZ_RBXE01000001.1, from coordinate 868,250 downwards.
GCTGCCGCCGCAGGGAAGGGCGGCAAGGGCAAGGGCGCGGGAGGGGACGTCCGCAGACCGTCCCCGCTGATCCTGCTCTCCAGCACGCTGCTGGTCGGCGGCGCCGTCACGGGGTTCTTCCCGGCCATGCTGGCGGGCTGGGGCCTCGGCTACCTCTCCCGCCAACTCTCCGACCTGATGCGCAAGTTCGTGATCCTCGGGATCCCACTGATCACCATGAGCGCGACCACCCTGTACGCCATGCAGCAGGCCAAGCAGGGCGGCGCCGCCCAGGGCGGCGGCGGGGGCGGCGGCGGTCTGCAGTCCGGCAGTCCGCTGGGCCAGATCAGCTGGTCCTCGGCGCCGAACGTGCTGCGGGTGTCGGCGGTGATCTCCGCGGTCGTACTGCTGCTGATCGGCCTGCGCCGCCGCCCGCCTCAGCAGGGCTGAGCCGGGCGGCGGAAGGCTGCCGTGCCGGAGCCGTCGCCCGTTCATGAGTGGATTCCTCCGAGGGGAGCGGCCCGGGACGGGCGTCGTGGGCGACCGCCGAGGTCGCGCGGGAGGAATCCTGTCGGACCGCTGTCGAACTGTCACGCGGGTACCGGACGGGGTGGGCGGATGGTGCGTGACGTCACTTTCGGGCCGGTGCCCGGCCCGAGCCCTCAGGCCCGGGTCGGCGGGGCAGCGGCCCCGGACGCGGCGAAGCCGGCGCAGAGCAGGCGGACGCTCCGGTGGAACTTCTCGTCCTGGCCGATCCGCGGGATCAGCTCGCCCATGACCAGCGGGAAGCGCTCGCGCAGCGCGTGGTACTGCTCCGGGCCGAGCGACGGCGGTGGGGCCGGCTGGTTCTGCTCCTGGAGGACGAACCCGGTGACGTGGCTGAGCAGGGTGTCGGCGGCGATCCCGCAGGACTCGGCGGGTACGGCGGCGTCGAGGAGGGTGCGCAGGAGTCGCTCCATCAGGGAGAGGCCGCCGGGGCTGAGCACGCCGGGGCTCTCGGCGAGGAGCTGGGCGCCGCCGGGGTGCTGTTTGATGCTCAGGCGAAGGGTGGCGGCCTGGGCGTCGACGCGGTCCTGCCAGGTGGCGTCGGCCGGGAGGGCGGCCAGGGCCTCGGTGCCCGCGGCGTAGGCCTGGCGGCAGACCCGGTCGGCCATCAGGGCGAGCAACTCGTCCTTGCCGCGGACGTGGTAGTAGAGGCTGCCGGCATGGGCGTCGAGTCGGTCGGCGACCTGGCGCATGGACAGGTTCTGGTACCCGACCTCGGCGAAGACGGCCATGCCCGCGTCGACGATGCGCTCCTTGGTGAGCTTCATGCGTTTCACCGTACCTGATTTTTCCAACACCGTTCGAAACTGTGCTAGCTTTCTCTCGTCCGGTTTTCAAACGGTGTTGGAAAAGCGAAGGGGGAGGGCGATGGGGGCGATCCTGTTCAACGTGACCACGGCCGCACTGATGGTCATGATGGTGAACTCCGGTCTCGGCGTGGTCGGCCGGGACACCCTGCGGAGCCGGCCGCTCCCGTGGGCGGCGATCGCGCTCACCGCGGTCGCGGTCGGCGGTGTGCTGCTCCAGCTCGTCTGGTCCGGCGCGATGGACGCGCTCGACGCGGACCCCGCCAAGTCCGGCTGGTGGCGCGAGTTCACCTCGGTGTTCATGCAGAACGGCGGCCTCTTCGGCGGCCTGTGGAACCTCGTCACCCTCGCCGCCGTCGCGGCCCTCGCCCAGTGGTACTGGGGCGGACCGCTCACCCTCGGCTTCTTCCTCGCCGGCATCCTCCTGCCCGGCCGGATCGACACCCTGCTCGGCTTCGGCGGCGGCCCCAGCACCGACCCGCGCAACTTCGCCGGGAGCTCCGGCGCGACCTACTTCCTCGGCGCCACCCTCGCGCTCGCCTTCCTCACCCGCACCCGCCTCCCCAAGGAGATCGCGCTGGCGGCCGGCGTCCCGGCGCTGGGCCTGGCGATGTGGATCGCCCAGGAGAACGGCCACGGCCTGGTCTCGGTGTACGGCTTCGTGCTGGGCGCGGCGGTCTGGGCGGTCCGCCGCCGGGTGGTGCGGCCGGCCGAAGCCTGACCGGAGTGCTGCGGCGGCCCGGGGTTCCGACCCCGGGCCGCCGCAGCGGCATTTCTGCACGGAGGGTGACCACGGCGGGGTCGGCCCCCCTGCCCGTGCGGGGGATAACACCCGTACGGCAAGGGTGCTTTCCCCGTTCTTCGGGCCGCCCCGCCGCAGCAGACTCGGGGCATGCCCACACAGCCCGTGACGATGACCGCGCCCCCCGCCCCGAAGACGGCCGGCGGCGGCAGCGACTTCGCCCAGTTGAGCCGCCGGATCGCCGCCGAGGGACTGCTCGACCGGCGCCCCGGCTACTACGCCGCCCGTACGGCCCTGGTGCTCGCCGCGTTCCTCGGCGGCTGGTGGGCCCTGTTCGCGCTCGGAGACACCTGGTGGCAGCTCGGCCTGGCGGCGGCGATGTCCGTGGTCTCCGCCCAGATCGGTCTGCTCTCGCACGATCTGGCGCACCGTCAGGTCTTCGACCGGCGCCTGCCGAGCGAGATCGGCGGCCGGATCGCCGCCAACCTGCTGATGGGCATGAGCTACGGCTGGTGGATGAACAAGCACACCCGCCACCACGCCAACCCGAACCACGAGGAGCGCGACCCGGACGTCTCCCCGGACCTCGTCGTCTGGTCGAAGCGGCAGGCCCGGCAGGCGAGCGGCCTCGCCCGGTTCATCGGCCGCCGGCAGGCGTACCTGTTCTTCCCGCTGCTCCTGCTGGAGGGCCTCAACCTCAGCTTCAACAGCTTCCGTGCGCTGCGCAGCCCCATGATGAAGCGCCCGCTGCTGGAGGGCGTCCTGCTGGTCGTCCACTTCGCGGCCTACCTCGGGCTCGTCCTCGCCGCGCTTCCGCCGGGCAAGGCGGCCGCCTTCCTCGCCGTGCACCAGGCGCTGCTCGGGGTCTACCTGGGCTGCGTCTTCGCCCCGAACCACAAGGGGATGCTGATGGTGACGCCGGAGATGAAGCTGGACTTCCTGCGCCGGCAGGTGCTCACCTCGCGCAACGTCCGCGGCGGCCCGGTCGTCGACGCGGTGATGGGCGGTCTCAACTACCAGGTGGAGCACTACCTGTTCCCCAGCATGCCGACGCCCGCGCTCGGGCGGGCGGCCCGGATCACCCGGGAGTTCTGCGCGGAGAAGGGCATCCCGTACTACGAGACGGGCCTGTTCCGCTCGTACCGCGAGATCCTGGCCCACCTGCACCGGACGGGCGAGCCGATCCGCTCCGGCGGCTGATCAGGGCGGAAGGCGGGTGCCCGTGACTCCCCTGTGGTCACGGGCACCCGCGTTCCGCCCTGATCGGCCCGTCTCCTCGGCGTCAGGTCGTCTCCTGGGCGTCAGGCCTTCTTCTCGAACCCCGCCAGCAGGCCGCGCGGGTCGAAGGTGACCCGGATCCGGGCGATCTTCCCGTTCTCCACGTGCATCCAGTTCGCCGTGGGCGCGGGCGGGGCGACGCTGGTGTGCAGCTCGAACCAGGTGATCACCTCGTCGCCCTCGGCGACCCGGGTCTTCACGTCGATCTTCTCCAGCACCTGCCCGAGCCCCCGCAGTCCGCCCAGGGCCTCGTCGATCCCGGAGGCCGTGCCCAGGGCGCCGACGAAGTCCACGTCGTCGGCCAGCAGGCGCCGGAGGGTTTCGAAGTCGCCCGCCTCCCAGGCGGTGAAGTAGGTCTCGGCAAGCTCACGTGCGGTCTTCGTCGTCGTCATGCCTCCATCCTCCCGGCGCGCTTTCCATACGTCCAACAGATGGATCGGATTCCAGTTATCATCCTGAGTTATGGAGATGCATCAGCTGCGCTACTTCGCGGCCGTCGTGGACGAGGGCTCCTTCACCGCCGCGGCCGGGCGCCTGCACGTCAGCCAGTCCGGCATCAGCACCCAGATCGCCAAGCTGGAGCGGGAGTTGGGGCAGCAGCTGCTCGACCGTACCGGCCGGCGGGTGCGGCTCACCCCGGCGGGCGAGGCCGTCCTCCCGCTGGCGAAGAGCGCACTGACCACCCTGGACGCCATCCGGCACACCGCGGCCGAGTTCGCCGACGCGGTCCGCGGCCGGGTCCGGCTCGGCATGATCATGGGCTGCTCGATCCCGCCCTTCCTCGACGTCGTCGCCGACCTCGGCCGCACCCACCCCGGCATCGAACTCAGCCTGCACGAGGGCCACTCCGACCTCCTCCAGGCGCAGGTCCTCTCCGGAGACCTGGACCTGGCCCTGATCGGCTTCGCCGGCGAGGCGGTCCCCGGCCTGGACGTCGACATCGTCGTGGACGAGCGGATCGTCGCCGTCGTCCCGGCCGGGCACCCGCTCGACCGCGAGACGCTGAACCTCGCCGACCTGCGGACCGAGAAGATCCTCTGCCTCTCCCCGGGCACCGGCCTCCGGGCCGCCTACGAGGACTCCTGCCGCCGGCTCGGCCTCGACCCGCGCGTGGACATTGCCGCCAGCTCCCCGCTCGCCGTGCTCCGCCTCGCCGAACGCGGCGCCGGGGTCGCCGTCCTCAGCGCCTCCTCCGTCGAGGGCGCCGGCCTGCGGGCCGTCCCGCTCGCCGACGCCGCGACGGACGCCCGCCTCGGCCTGGTCGCCCGGCCCGACCAGCACTCCCCGGCGGTGCGCCTGCTGCGGGCCGAGCTCAGGGCCGCGATGCAATCCGACTGATCGTCATGCGGCGCCACGCGGAGCTGTGATTGGGTGGCCCTCGCTACTCCGAGTCCAGGGAGGTCAGGCCGTCATGTCCCGAACGCCGCAGGAGATCTTCGAGAGCTACGTCCACGCCGGCGCCATGACCCGGAACGCCGACGCCCTCGCCGAGAACTTCACCGAGGACGGTGTCTTCGAGGCGCCGCTCATGCCCGCCGACGCCACCTTCCCCAGGAGGCTGGTGGGCCGCGAGGAGATCCGTGCCGCCATGGCGGCGTACTACGAGCGCCAGGCGAAGGGCGACGGGCGCAGGCCCAACATCGCGAAGTCCGGGTACGTGCTGCACACCACCGCCGATCCCGAGGTGTTCATCGCCGAGATCGACACGGTCTTCGACGGGGACGGGGACAGCGGCGGCGAGGACGTGGTGGTCTCCCTGGTGCAGATCTTCCGGGTCCGCGACGGGAAGATCGCCCGACTGCGGGACTACTTCGCGCCCGCGCTGATGAGCTGAGGAGCAGCAGCTTCGGCAGCGGCCCTACCCCGGGCACCGGCCCGCTTGGCGTAGGCGATGGTGAAGTAGACCAGCCCGCCGAGCACCGCGTACGGAAGGACGTTGTTGACCGTCACCACCGTCCCGTGCGACAGGGTGTAGACCAGGACGATCCGCAGCACGGCCTCCAGGACGAACGCCGCGCCCCAGACGATGGTCAGGTTGCGCTGCACCCGGCGGAAGCCCGGGTACTGCCACATGGAGTTCCACCAGGAGACCATCTCCGGCGTGCCGTCCGTGGCGAACTTGCGCCCGAAGTAGAACATGATCGGCTTTGGCGCCGCGAGCGACGCCAGGTAGAACACGCCGAGCAGGCCCGAGACGAAGGAGTCCTTGGCCAGCAGCATCTTCGGGTCCTGCGGCCCGATCAGCGCGACGACCAGGGTCAGCGCGACGAAGACCAGGGAGACCACCGCGAACTCGTCGATCCGGCGGTGCCAGACCAGGTAGATGAGGGTGTCGACCACCGGGCCCAGGCCGGAGAGCAGGATGGCGGTGGATTCGCTGTAGCCGTGGTCGTGCAGCTGGTTGTAGATCAGGATCGGCGCGACGACGTTGAAGCCGATGCTGATCAGCCAGCCGAGCGCGGCGGCCTTCCCCTTGCGGGCAGGAGCCTGTGGAGCGGCGGAAGTTGACACGGTGTTGTCCCCCGAGTGAGCTGGATTTGCCGGCTCATTCTGACGGACCAGCAGGTCAAGCGCCTAACGCCGGCACCGAATCGTGATCGATCGTGCCCGAGCGGGCCCCGGCCCTCCCGCCTGCACCCCCGCTCCGGGAACCCGGCTCACGCCCCGAGGAAGCGCTGCAGTTCGGCCAGCACGTAGTTGGCCCCCGTGTAGCCGATCCCCTGGAACCACAGCTGGTCGTCCACCGGGAACGCCCGGTGCGCCCTGACCGCCCCCAGCGCCTGCCAGCCCGGGCTCGCCAGCGTCGCCTCGGTGCCGGCCCGCCCGGGATCGCCGTACGTCGCGTACAGCAGCAGATCGCCGTCGGCCTTGCCGAGCTGGTCCGGCGGGATCTCGAAGTCCGACTGGTCGACGCTCTGCGCGTCCGGCCGCCCCACCCCCGCGTCGGAGAGCACCGTCCCGGGGAAGCTCTGCCGACCGGACAGCCGGATCCCGCCGCCCTCGACGAACCGCACCAGGCTCACCTTGCGCCCCGACAGCTTCGCCGCGGACAGCGCCTGCGCCACCTGCCCGGCGTGCTTCTGGTACGAGCCGACGAAGGCCTCCGCGGCCGCCTCCCGGTTCAACGCCTGGGCGTGCAGCTGGAAGTTGGCCTTCCACGGCGCCCCGGTGGTCTGGGTGAGCACGGTCGGGGCGAGCTCCCGCAGCTGGTCGTACCGGTCGCCGTCGCGGGCCTGGTTGGAGAGGATCAGGTCCGGCCGCAGCGCCCGTACGGTCGGCAGGTCCGGCGCGCCGGCCGGGCCGACCAGCCGGATCCCGGTGGTGCGGCCGGTCGGCCAGTAGTCGGGGTAGCGGGTGTCGCGGGCCGGCAGTGCGGCGCCGACCGGGGTGATGCCCAGGGTGAGCGCGGAGTCGAGCACGTCGGTGTCCAGCACGACCACCCGCATCGGCTCGCCCGGCACCAGCACCGGCCCGGTGGCGGCGGTGACGGTCACCGGGGGCACCGGGACGGCGGACGGGGATCCGTTCGCGCCGGTCACCTCGACCGGACGCGGCGTGGCGCCGCCGGTGCACGCCACGAGCGCGGCTCCGCCGAGGCCGGCGAGCAGGGTACGGCGGGCGATCCGGGGCATCGGCGGTCCTCTGGAGGCGAGGCGGGGGTCGGGGCGCCGTCGATTATGTCCGAAATAGTGCCTGAAGTGCCGTCAAACGGGCCGCCGTGCGTGCCGTTGAGGCTGCCCGCCCTGCGTGCCGTCGTGCCTTCCGTCCTGCGTGCCGTCAGGCGTCCAGTGCGTCCACCGCCGCCGGCGCGGCCGCCCAGGGCGCGCCCGGCACGACCAGCGGGGTGCCCGTCACCGGGTCCGGCACGACCACCGAGTCCAGCCCGAACACCTCCCGCACCAGCTCCGCCGTCACCACCTCCCCGGGCGGGCCCTGCGCGACGACCCGGCCGTCCCGCATCGCCACCAGGTGGTCCGCGTACCGGGCCGCCTGGTTGAGGTCGTGCAGCACGGCGACGACCGTCCGCCCGCGCTCGACGTTCAGCCGGCGGACCAGGTCCAGCACCTCCACCTGGTGCGCGATGTCCAGATAGGTGGTCGGCTCGTCCAGCAGCAGGATGTCGGTGCCCTGGGCGAGCGCCATCGCGATCCAGGCGCGCTGGCGCTGGCCACCCGACAGCTCGTCCATGCTCCGCTCGGCCAGCTCCGCCGTCGAGGTCCGCTCCAGCGCCTCCGCGACCGCCGTCTCGTCCTGCGGCGACCACTGCTGCCACCAGCTCTGGTGCGGCTGGCGGCCGCGCGCGACCAGGTCGGCCACCGAGATGCCCTCCGGGGCGGTCGGCGACTGCGGCAGCAGGCCGAGCCGCTGGGCGATCCGCTTGGTGGGGATCCGCGCCAGCTCCTCGCCGTCCAGCAGCACCGCGCCCCGGACGGGCTTGAGCAACCGGCCGAGGGCCCGCAGCAGCGTCGACTTCCCGCAGGCGTTCGGGCCGACGATCACCGTCACCCGCCCGTCCGGGATGCCGACGTCCAGGCCCTCGACGACCGTGCGCGCCTCGTAGGCCAGGGTGAGGCCCCGGGCCTCCAGACGGTGTCCGGAGTGCTGGTGTGCGGTCATCGGGAGCCTCCACGGCGGGATCGGATCAGCAGCCACATCAGGTACGGCGCGCCGACCAGGCCGGTCACCACGCCCACCGGCAGCTCGGTCGGTGCCAGCAGCCGTCGGGCGACCAGGTCGGCGAGGACCACCACCAGCGCGCCGGTCAGCGCCGAGCAGAACAGCGGGACCTGCGCCGAGCGGGCCAGCCGCAGCGCGATCTGCGGGGCCATCAGCGCGACGAAGTCCACCGGCCCGGCGGCCCCGGCCGCGCAGGAGGCCAGCACGATGCCCAGCAGGGACATGCCCAGCCGGATCCGGTCCAGCCGCAGGCCCAGGCCCACGGCGGTCGCGTCGTCGAAGGAGATCGACCGCTGGGCGCGGGCCGCCCACAGCGCGACCGGCAGCGCGGCCAGCAGCACCCAGGCGAGCCGGCCGGCCTGCTCGTAGCCGGCGCCGTTCAGGCTGCCCGTCATCCAGACCTTGGCGGCCTGGGCCTGGAAGCCGTCGCCCTTGGTCAGGAAGACGGAGGTGAGGGAGGACAGGGCGACGCTGATCCCGATGCCGATCAGCACGAAGCGCTGCGCGTGCAGCCCGCGCCGCCAGGCCAGCGCGTACACCAGCAGGCCGGCCACCAGCCCGCCGGCCACCGCCGCGTACGGCGCCTGGCCGGTCGAGCCGACCACGCCGTACGCCGTCAGTCCGACCACGGTCGCGGTCGCGCCCCAGGTCACGCCGACCACGTCGGGGCTGGCCAGCGGATTGCGGGCGACGGTCTGGATCAGCGCCCCGGCCAGTCCGAGCGCGGCGCCGACCAGCAGCCCGACCACCACCCGGGGCAGCCGGAACTCGCCGACCACCAGCTCGTCCGGGCTCGGCTGCCCGAGCACCACCTTCACCACCTCGGCCGGCGAGACGGTGGACTCGCCCAGGCAGAGCGAGGCCACCACCGTCCCGGCGAGCGCCACCAGCAGCCCGAGGGCGACCAGCGCCGACCGCCGGTGCAGCAGGAAGGAGGACGGCCCGGCCCGCAGCACCGAGTACCCGGGAAGCGCGAGGCCGCTCCTGCCCGAGGAGAGCGGGTTCATGCGGCGACCACCTTCCGACGCCGGACCAGCGCCACCAGCACCGGGACGCCGACCAGGGCGATCATCACGCCCGCCGGCACCTCGGACGGCGGGAACAGCACCCGGCCGAGGGTGTCGGCGAGCAGCAGCAGCGCCGGGCCGAGGACGGCCGAGAAGGCGAGGATCCAGCGGTGGTCGGCGCCCGCGACGGCGCGGGCCGCGTGCGGGACGGCGAGGCCGACGAAGGCGATCGGGCCGGCCGCCGCGACCGCCGACCCGGTCAGCACGGTGGCGCCGAGCGCGCCGACCGCCCGGACCAGGCCGGTCCTGGCACCCAGCCCCTTCGCGGTGTCCTCGCCGAGGGCCAGCGCGTCCAGCCCGCGCGCCACCGCGACGACCAGCGCCGTGCCGACGGCCAGGAACGGCAGCAGCTGCCAGGCCACGTCCGAGTTCCGCCCGGAGAGCGAGCCGACGTGCCAGAAGCGGAACCGGTCCATGGTGGCCGCGTCCGTGGTCAGCACCAGGGTGTTGAGCGAGGCGATGAAGGCGGACGCCGCCGAGCCGGCCAGCGCCAGCTTGATCGGCGTCGCCCCGCCCCGGCCGCGCCCGGCGAGCCCGTACACCAGCACGGTGGCGATCACCGCGCCCGCGAAGCCGAACCAGACGTACCCGGTGAGGGTGGAGACGCCGAAGCCGGAGATGGCGACCACCACACCGGCCGCCGCGCCCTGGGAGACGCCGAGGATGCCGGGGTCGGCGATCGGGTTGCGGGTCAGGCCCTGCATGACGGCCCCGGCCAGGCCGAGCGCCGCGCCCACGGCCAGGCCGACGACCGTGCGCGGCACCCGCAGCTCGCGGACCACCACGGCGTCGGCGGTGTCGCCGCCGTGCAGCAGGGCGTCGAGGGTGGTACCGACCGGGATGGTCCGGCTGCCGACCGCCAGGCTCAGCAGCACCGCGGCCGCCAGGACGGCCAGCGCGGCGGCGAGCCACGGTATTCGGCGCCGCGGCGTGCGGTCCGGCGTGCCGGGCGGGGCGGTGGTGTCGTCGCTCATGGGCCCTCTCCGCAGACAACTCAGGTAAACCTAAGTTCCGCCGCGGAGCCGGGGCAAATCGCCTCGTGGGCCGGGCCGCCCGTTGGATAGCCTGGCGGCATGCCCGTGACCTCACCCGCCCCGCTCACCGTCGGCTTCGACCTCGACATGACGCTGCTGGACACCCGGCCGGGTATCCACGCCACCTTCCTGGCGCTCTCCGCCGAGACCGGCGTCCGCATCGACGCCGACCTGGTCGTCACTCGGCTCGGCCCGCCGCTGCTGGACGAGATCAGCAACTGGTTCCCGGCGGAGGAGGCCGAGCGGGCCGTCACGCGCTACCGCGAGCTGTACCGCGAGCTCGCCTTCGCCCCGACCGTGGCCCTGCCGGGCGCGCACGACGCCGTCGCGGCGGTCCGCGCCCACGGCGGCCGGGTCGCCGTGATCACCGGCAAGTACGAGCCGAACGCCGTCCTGCACCTGGAGCACGCCGGGATGACGGCGGACACCGTGATCGGCGACCTCTGGGCGGAGACCAAGGGCGAGGCGCTGCGCGCGCACGGCGCGAGCATCTACGTCGGCGACCACCTCGGCGACATCCGGGGCGCCCGGCACGCCGACGCCGTCGCGGTCGCCGTGGCCACCGGCCCGTACGACGCGGACGAGCTGCGCGAGGCCGGCGCGGACGTGGTCCTGGCGGACCTCACCGCCTTCCCGGCCTGGCTCGCCGGCCACCTGGCCGGTCAGGCCGGCTGACCGGCCGTAGGGCCGGTCCTAAGCCGCGCTGCGGCGGCGCTGGGCCCGGGCGTTCAGCAGCAGCCCGGTCAGCGCGGCCAGGAAACCGGCCGGCATCAGCATGCTCAGCCAGTACGCGGCCGTCGGCAGCGGCGTCAGGTGCAGGAACAGCGGGACGAAGGTGGCCAGCGTGGCGAGCGCACCGAGGCCGAAGACGATCGCCCCGGCCTTGACGTACACGTCGCCGGGATCGGCGCTCTGGCTGCTCACGTCTGCTCACTCCTCGGGGCGGGGTCGGGCCGCCCCCAGTCTGGCAGAGCGCCCCCTGAGGCCGCCCACCGGAGCAGGCCGGTCACGTTGCGCAGTTTCCCGGCAGCTCAACGTTTTGATCCCTGCTGGGCGGGGGTATGCAGGGGGTGCCGAGGGGCGCTACAGGTGCGTCCCGTGTCCGCAGACCCGGGGGTGTGAGCCGATGGACAGCGCAGGGACTCGACCCGGCCGTGCCAGTACCGGGTCGCCCGTGGCCGCGAGATCCCCTCGCTCCACCGCCCGGAACGGGCAGTGGACCGCGGATCCTTCGCGGAGCGCGGATGAGGCAGTCACGGACCGTTAGTCTGCTCCTGGCAACGTGCTGACCATGAGCGCCCGCGGGCGCCGAGCCGAGGTCGGCAGCGTTCTCCACCACCCAGCGATCCCCGGCCAGGGCCGGGGTCCCTCACACCCATTCGAGGACTGTTCGAGATGCCCACCGGCCAGGTCAAGTGGTTCAACGAGACGAAGGGCTTCGGCTTCCTGTCGCGCGACGACGGCGGCGACGTCTTCGTCCACACCAAGGCGCTGCCCGCCGGTGTCACCGTGCTGAAGCCGGGCCAGCGGGTCGAGTTCGGCGTGGTCGCCGGCCACCGGGGGGACCAGGCGATGGGCGTGCAGCTGCTGGACGCGCTGCCCTCGGTGGCCGCCGCCCAGCGCCGGAGCGCGGACGACATGGCGCCGATCGTCCAGGACCTGATCACCACCCTGGACGCGGTGCTGCCGGGCCTCCAGCGCGGTCGCTACCCGGCCAAGCCGACCGGCCAGAAGCTGGCCGGCCTGCTGCGCGCGGTGGCCGACCAGTTCGACGTGTAGGTCCCGTCCGGGGTGGTCCGGGCAGGGACTACCCGAACGCGAGCGCACCCGGGTCGAGCGGGGGCACCAGCCCCTCCGCGGCGGCCCGGGTGAGCAGCGCGCGGACGGCTGCGTAGCCCTCCTCACCGAGGTCGTCGGTGAACTCGGTGACGTACAGCCCGATGTGCTGGTTCGCGACGTCCAGGTCCATCTCCTGGGCGTGCTCCAGCACGTACGCGCGGCTCGCCTCCGGGCTCGCCCAGGCCTGCCGGACGGAGGCCCGGACCGCGTCGGTGATCGCCCGCAGCCGCTCGGCGCCGAGCGAGCGCTTGGCGACGATCGCGCCCAGCGGGATCGGCAGGCCGGTCTCCTGCTCCCAGGCCTCGCCCATGTCGGCCAGGCTGTGCAGCCCGTACTTCCCGTACGTGAAGCGGGCCTCGTGGATCACCAGGCCGGCGTCCACCCGGCCGTCCCGGACGGCGGGCATGATCTCGTGGAACGGCAGGACGACGATCTCGCCGAAGCCGCCGGGCACCGCCTTCGCCGCCCAGAGCCGGAACAGCAGGTAGGCGGTGGAGCGCTCGGAGGGCACCGCGACGGTCTTCCCGGCGAGGTCCGCGGGGGACGCCACTCCGGGCAGGGTGAGCACCAGCGGGCCGCAGCCGCGCCCGAGCGCGCCGCCGCAGGGCAGCAGGGTGTACTCGTCCAGGACCCACGGCAGCGCGCCGTAGCTGATCTTCAGGACGTCCAGCTCGCCGCGCTCGGCCAGGCCGTTGGTGATGTCGATGTCGGCGAAGGTCACCTCGGGCGCGTCCGCGCCGGGCACCAGGCCGTGCGCCCAGGCGTGGAAGACGAAGGTGTCGTTCGGGCAGGGCGAGTACGCGATGCTCAGCCGTTCAGCCACGGCCGGCCTCCTCGATCAGTTCGTGGACGGGCAGGGCCGCGAAGGCCCGCTCCAGGGCGGCCAGCGCCTCGCCGATCCGCCAGGCGGCGCGGTCGCGCGGGCCCACCGGGTTGGAGACGGTGCGCAGTTCGAGGGCCGGCACGCCGTACCGGGCGGCGGCCTCGGCCACGCCGAAGCCCTCCATCGCCTCGGCGGCGGCGCCCGGGTGGCGGGCGGCCAGCTCGGCGGCCCGCTCGGCGCTGCCGGTGACGGTGGAGACGGTCAGCACCGGGCCGGTGACGGCGCCCCGGTCATCCGGGCCGGCGGGCCCGCCCAGGGCCTTCGCGAGCAGCGCGACGCAGGCCGGGGGCGGGGTGTGCCGGACGCTGCCGAAGCCCAGTTCGGTGACGTCGGCGAAGCCCTCGGGGGTCTGCGCGCCGAGGTCCGCGACCACGATCGCGTCGGCCACCACCGTGGCGCCGACCGGGGCGTGCGGGGCGAAGCCGCCGGCGATCCCGGCCGAGACGGCCAGGGCGTACGGGTGGGCGGCCAGCGCGGCGGAGGCGCCGGCCGCGGCGGCGGCCGGGCCGACCCCGGCGGCCAGCACGTCCACCGGAGCGCCCTCGGCGCGGTGCAGGGTGCCACCGGGCAGGGGCAGGGCGGTGGCCCCGCCGGGCAGGCCGCGCAGGACGGCCTCGGCCTCGGCGGCCACCGCGACGACGACGAGCAGCCGGGCCCGTGCGGGGCCCGACTGCTCGCCGGAGCCGTCGGTGACGGCGTGCGCGGTCATCGCAGGACCGTCAGCTGTCCTGGGTGTTCAGCTGGAAGTACCAGACGGCGATCGGGTTGTCCGAGTTCTTGTCGCCCTCGACCACGGTGATCAGCGTCTTGCCGCTGGCGTTCAGCAGCTTGTTCGCCTGCTGGGCGCCGGACCAGGTCGGGCCCTTGGCGTACGAGGCCAGGCTGAAGCGCCCGCCACCGCTGGTGGAGCCGCCGTTGGTGAAGGCCCACCAGCCCGACTCGGCGACGTTCGGGGAGACGCCGACGCCCACGCTGTCGCTCGACACCACGTCCTTGGTCGGCAGGGAGCCGTCCGCCAGGGCCTTGGTGGCCTTGTCCTGGCACTGCTGCTGGAGGTCCTCGGTGATCGGGCTCCCGTTGTTCCAGCACAGCGGCTGGGCGACGATCGAGGAGTTGCCGACCTTGAGCGTGGCCTGGTGCGAGATGTGCTCGGTCTGGCCGGAGGCGATGGCGACGGAGGTGCCCACCGTGGCGGCGCCGACCACGACGACGGCGCCGAGGGCGGCGATGGCACGGGAATTGAGGCTCATGCGTCAGAATCTACCGGGCCTGGCCGATCACGCTACGCGGGGGTCGGCCACCGCGTGTTGCCGTACCGCTTCTCAGGCCACCCGGGGCGCCGCCGGGTGCCGCCGCAGGCCCACCCGGAAGAGCGAGTGGAAGGTCCACAGCAGCACCAGGCCGACCACCGCGGCGGCGACCGACAGGCCCAGCTTCCCGTTCAGCGGCAGCACGATGCCCACCGCGCCGCCGGCCACCCAGGACAGTTGCATCAGCGTCTCCGAACGGGCGAAGGCCGAGGTCCGCACCGCCTCCGGGACGTCCCGCTGGATCAGCGCGTCCAGCGCCAGCTTGCCCAGCGAGGCTGCCATCCCGGCGATGCCGGCCACCAGAATCACCGTCACCACGCCGTACCAGAGCGCGGCCGCCGCCGTCACGCAGGTCGCCAGCAGCAGCATCGCGGTGACCGTGGCCTCCGGGCCCCGGGTGCGCAGCCAGGAGCCGAACACCGAGCCGAGCGCATTGCCCGTCCCCGCCGCCAGCGCCACCAGGCCCAGCGCCAGCGTCGGCCGCAGGCCGCCGATCGGCTCCTCCCGCAGCAGGAAGGCCAGGAACATCACCAGGAAGCCGACCAGCCACTTCATCGCCGACATCGCCCGCAGCGCCAGGATCACCGACGGGCCGACGGTGCGCAGCGAGGCCTTGACCGGCGGCGGCCTGTGGTGGATCAGGTGCGAGCCCTCGCCGTGCACCTCGGCGTGCAGGACGGCGCGTTGCTCGCCCTTGGCGGAGTCCACGGTGTGCGGCAGGTGGAAGGCCATCAGGGTGCCGATCACGAACACCAGGAAGGCGCCGCGCAGCGGCCAGCCCGGGCCGATCAGGTGCAGCAGCCCGCCCACCGCGGCCGCCACGCCGGTGGCCAGCAGCCCGGCCAGGGTGACCCGGGAGTTCGCCTTCACCAGGGACAGCCGGCTCGGCAGCAGCCGGGGCACCACGACGCTGCGCACCACCCCGTACGCCTTGGACGCGACCAGCACGCCGAGCGCCGCCGGGTAGAGCGCCAGGCCGCCGCCGGAGATCACCCCGGCCATCGTCCAGGCGAGCACCGCCCGGGCCAGCATCGCCATCGCCATGGCCGCCCGGCGGCCGTGCGGCAGGCGGTCCAGCAGCGGGCCGATCACCGGGGCCAGGACGGCGAACGGGGCCATCGTGATCAGCAGGTAGAGCGCGACCCGGCCGCGGGCCTCGCCGGTGGGCACCGAGAAGAAGATGGTGGAGGCCAGCGCGATGGTGATCAGCATGTCGCCGAAGGAGTTGAGCGCGTGCAGCTCGATCAGCTTGGCGAGGCCGGACTCGCCCGCGCCCTCGGCGGAGGTGGCCCGGCGGATCCGGCGGCCGGTGCCGTGCACCACCTTGCCGGTGCGGGCGCCGGCGGCGGAGGCGGTGCGGATCAGGAAGGGGCGGCGGGGCTCGGGGATCTCGTCCGTGAGGTCCCCGGCGAGGTCGTCGGTCGGGTCGTCGGCCAGGTCCTCGTCGAGGGCGGCGAGGTGGCGGGTGTGGGCGTCGCCGGGCTCGGGGGAGGCGTGCTTGACGAGGCTGACGCGGGCGGTGGGCGTCTCGGGACGGTCCGCCGGCGGCGGTTCTCCCGCGCCGGGGACCGAGGACTGCAGTCGCGGCACGGACTCCGCCTGGTCGGGGCCGCCGGCCTGCGGGGAGCGCAGTGCGTGCTGCGACGGGTTGTGGTCCGCCACAAGCCCATCCTGCCCCAGATTTGCCGCGCCGACGCGGGATTGCACCCCACTCGGCGCGGCCTCCGGAACCGTCGGGTCCGCCCCGGACTGTGCCGGGGCGCCGACCGGCGGGTAGCCTGCCCCAGGGTCCGCCCGCTGGGCGCCCGGGCGCCGGCAGGCCGGTCGAGCGGCGCGGTCGGTACCCGAGGCGGCCGCCGGTCGCGCAGAATGGATGAGGGACTACCGAGCCGCGACGGAATGGGCAACACGCCGTGGGCGACAGAAGAACTGGGAGAGAATCGACGCCGTGAGTGCTGCGATGCGAAGCCGTACCCCCGACCGGCTCTGTGCCGAGGCCGTCGAACTCGCCCGCCAGGCAGCGGAGGAGGCCGTCGGAGCGGAGGCCGTCGGGCCGCACATCGGCGCCCAGGCGGATGCCGACCGCGTCGTCACCCACACCTTCGAGTGCCTGGACGCCGCCTACCGCGGCTGGCACTGGGCGGTCACCGTCGCCCGCGCCCCGCGCGCCAAGAACGTCACCCTGGACGAGGTCGTCCTGCTGCCCGGCGCCGACGCCATCCTCGCCCCCGAGTGGGTGCCGTGGAGCGAGCGGCTGCGGCCCGGCGACATGGGCCCCGGCGACCTGCTGCCCACCGGCGCCGACGACCCGCGGCTGGAGCCCGGCTGGACCGGCGAGGACGAGCCGGCGCCGAACTCCGCCGTCGCCCTCGCGGAGGCCGAGGACCTGGTCGTCACCGACCCGCACGTCCAGCCCGCGCCGGCCCGCGCCCGGATCAACGCCGTGGCCGAGGAGCTCGGCCTGGGCCGCAGCCGGGTGCTCTCCCGGCTCGGCCTGCACCTGGCCGCCGAGCGCTGGGAGAAGGTGCACGGCGCGCAGACCGCGATGGCGCAGGCCGCCCCGGCCTCCTGCGGGAGCTGCGGCTTCCTGATCCCGATCGGCGGCTCGCTGGGCCAGGCCTTCGGCGTGTGCGGCAACGAGTTCGGGCCGGCCGACGGCCAGATCGTCTCCTTCACGTACGGCTGCGGCGGGCACTCCGAGGCGGCCGTCATCCCGGCTCCGCCGGCGCCGTCCGAGCTGATCCTGGACGAGCTGGTGGTCGAGCCCCTGCAGCTCCACCCGGACCGCGCCTCCGGCTCGGTCGAGCCGGACGCCCCGGCCGAGGAGCTCGGCCACTCCTGAGCAGGCACGTCCGGCGGCCCGCCCACTCGCCGAGTGGTGCGGGCCGTCGGCGTTTCCCGGGCGGGGCGGCGGTGATCCCGGGCCGTGGTCGGGAGCAGTCGGTGGGGCAGGGAAGAATGCCCTACGACGTACAGGGCGGCGGAAGGTGGCAGGTCCAGTGGAACCTCGGATCATCGGCAGCAGCACGGACGAGCACCTCGCGGACCCCTTCGGGAGCGCCGCGCTGCGCCGGCGGGTGCTGGACGCCTGGGCCGCCTCGCCGGCCCGGTTCCGGGAGGACGCCAACGCCGAGGAGGAGCTGGCGCTCGGCGGCTACCGGGACCGCCTGGTGGTCGAGTTGGCGCAGAACGCGGCCGACGCGGCGGTCCGCGCCGGGCACGGCCCCGGGCGGCTGCGGCTGACCCTCGCCGACGGCGTGCTGGCCGCCGCCAACACCGGCGCCGCGCTGGACGCGACCGCCGTCGAGTCGCTGTCCACCCTGCGGGCCTCCTCCAAGCGCGGCGAGGAGCCCGTCGTCGGCCGTTTCGGGGTCGGGTTCGCCGCCGTCCTCGCGGTCACCGACGAGCCGGCCGTGCTCAGCGCCGCCGGCGGGGTGCGCTGGTCGCTCGGCGAGGCCCGGGCGCTGGCCGAGGCGCAGCCCGCACTGGCTGACGAGCTGCGCCGCCGGGACGGCCACGTGCCGCTGCTGCGGCTGCCGTTCGCCGCCGAGGGCCCGGCCCCCGAGGGCTACGACACGGTGGTGGTGCTGCCGCTGCGGGACGCCGCCGCCGAGGACCTGACCCGCCGCCTGTTGGCCGGGATCGACGACGCGCTGCTGCTCACCCTGCCCGGCCTCGCCGAGGTCGTGGTGGAGACCCCGGAGGGCACCCGGACGCTCACCCGGGCCGCCGCCGAGCCCCGCCCGGACGGCGTCACCGAGGTCACCGTCACCGACGACGCGGGCGGACGGCTGCGGCGGACGCTCTGGCAGACCGCCGGCGCCTCCGGCGCCCTGGCCGCCGACCTGCTCGCCGACCGGCCCACCGAGGAGCGCGCCCGCCCGTACTGGACGGTGACCTGGGCCGTCCCGGTCGCCGCGGACGGCACCCCGCAGCAGCCCGGCATCGCCTCCGTGCTGCACGCGCCCACCCCCAGCGACGAGCCGATCGGCCTGCCCGCGCTGCTGATCGCCTCCTACCCGCTGGACTCCACCCGCCGGCACGTCGCGCCCGGCCCGCTGGCCGACTTCCTCACCGAGCGCGCCGCCGACAGCTACGCCGATCTGCTGCGCGCCCGCGGCGCCGACCTCGGCTCGCTGGGGCTCGTCCCCGGTCCGCTCGGCCAGGGCGCGCTGGACAACGCGCTGCGCGCGGCCGTGCTGTCCCGGCTGCCCGGCACGCCGTTCCTGCCGCACCCGGCGCCGGTCGAGGAGGGCACGCCCGCGCTGCGGCCCCGGGACGCGACGCTGCTGGAGGGCGCCGACGGCTCGGTGGTCGAGGCGCTGGCGCCGATCTTCCCCGGGCTGCTGCCGGCCGGCCTGGAGCGCCGCTCCGAGCTGCGGGTGCTGAACGTGCGCCGGGTGCCGCTGGCGGACGTGGTCGACCAGCTCGGCGGCCTGGACCGTGAGCCCGCCTGGTGGCGCAACCTGTACGCGGCGCTCGGCGGGGCCGACCCGGAGGCGCTGGGCGCGCTGCCCGTACCGCTGGCCGACGGCCGGACGGTGACCGGGCCGCGGCGCGTCCTGCTGCCCTCCGAGGACGCCGACTGGGCGGCCTTCCCGGGCTACCCCGAGTCGCTGGCCGGCGCGCTCGCCGCGCTCGACCTGCGGCTGGCCCACCCCGAGGCCGCCCACCCGCTGCTGGCCAAGCTCGGCGCCGGCACCGCCACCCCGGCCGGGGTGCTGGACACCCCCGAGGTGCGGGCCGCCGTCGCCCGTTCGTTCGAGTTGGCCGAGGACGACCTGGACGCCGCGCTCGAACTCGCCGACGCCGTCCTGGCCCTGGTGAAGGCCGCCGCCCCGGAGCCGGGCGAGCACCCCTGGCTGGCCCGGCTGGCGCTGCTCGACGACGAGGGCGAGCCGGCCCGCGCGGGCGAACTGGTGTTGCCCGGAAGCCCGTTCGCCGCGCTCGCGCGCGAGGAGGACGCCGGCTGGGTGGACGACGAGCTGCTGGAGCGCTGGGGCCCCGAGGTGCTGGCGGCCGTCGGCGTGCTGGCCGACTTCGTGCTGGTGCGCGCCGAGGACGTGGTGCTCGACCCGGACGACCTGGAGCGGCTGGACCCCACCGTCCCGGCCGACCGGGCGGCCGGCGGCCACCCCACCGGCCTGCTGGACGAGGCGCCGGACGGGCTCGCCGACTGGGCCGAGGACGCCCTGGAGGCGCTGCAGGCGGACGAGGCGGTCGGCGTCCCGCCGGTGGCCGCCGAACTACTGGCGGTGCGCGACCTCGACCTGGTGGACGACGACGCCTGGCCCGAGGCGCTGGCCGCGCTGGCCCGCCCGCCGTACCGGGACGCCGTGGTCGCCCCGGTGCGCACGCTGCTGCCGGACGGCACGTACGCCGACCTGCCGCCGTACACCGCGTGGTGGCTGCGCGACCACCCGGTGCTGGACGGCCGCGAGCCCGCCGGTCTGCGGGCCGCCGGCGCCGACCCGCTGCTGCGCGGCCTCTACGACGAGGCGCGCACCACCCTGGACGAGCAGTTCCTGCACGCCCTCGGGGTGCGCACCACGCTGGCCGCGCTGCTCGCCGAGCTGCACGGCCCGGACGAGCTGCTGGACCGGCTGACCGACCCGGCCGCCGAGGTCGGCCACCGCCAACTGCACGGCATCCACAGCGCGTTGGCCCGGGTGGACCGCGAGCGGATCGAACCGCTGGACGTGGTACGGGCGTTGCCGCCGCTGGACCCGGACACCGGGCGCCGGCCGGACCACACCGTGGTGGTGGACGCCACCGAGGCGGTCGTCGCGGACGCCCCCGACCTGGTCCAACTGCTGCACCTGTACCCGCTGTTGCCGGTCGCCCCGGCGCTCGCGGCCGACCTCGCCGAGCGGCTGCACGTGTCGCTGGCCAGCGAGGTGGCCGGCGGCCGGGTGCTCTCCGAGGGCGTGCTGCACCGCGTCCCGGCCGTGGTGCGGGAGCTGCTGCCCGGCTGCCCGGTCGCCTACGAGGAGCACGAGGAGCTGCTGGTCGTCGGGCCGGACGGCGCCGAGGCGGCGGTCGACTGGCGGTGGGACCCCGGGGCGGACGCCCCGGAGCCGCCGTACGACCCGGAGCTGGCCGAGGCCGACGACGAGGACGACGAGTTCGAGGTCCCGCCGGTGCCCGGGCTGCTGCACGCGGCCACCCCGGAGGGCCTGGCGGCCGGGCTCGCCTGGTCGGTCGGGCAGTGGCACCGGCGTTTCGAGGTGCTGGCCGCGCTCAGCGAGCCGGACCGGGCGTACGAGCTGTCGGCGGCCCGGGACTTCGAGGGCTGACCCTCAGGCCGGCCCCCGCCGACGACGCTTGAGCCGGAGGTAGACGAGGACGGTGGTGGCCGGCCAGACGGCCGCCACCAGGGCCTTCAGGGCCGTCGGGATCCACGGCCGCGAGGGCGCGGTCAGCTCGCCGGCGTTCATCAGCCAGCTGCCGCCCAGCAGCACCAGCACCGTCAGCCCGGCCGCCAGCAGGCCGGCCAGGAAGGCGGCGAAGGCCTCCACCTGCCCGGTCTCGCGCTCGGAATCTTCGTGTGTGTCCGCCATGTGTGGCACCCCCTCCGTGGCCACGCTACCCGTACTCGGGCCCGCACCCGGGCCGCTCGCGCCGGGCCGCTCACTCCAGGCCGCGGCGCTTCAGGACGAGCCAGGTGACCTCCAGGGCGATGCCGCAGACCACCGCGATGCAGACGCCCACCCAGGGGTCGCGGGTGCCGACCAGGGAGAGCTGGAAGAAGTCGGACAGCGCGGGCACCAGCAGGACCAGCGAGAACGCTCCGCCCATGGCGCCGATCAGCAGCAGCCGCCACCAGCTGTACGGGCGGGCGACGATGGCCAGGACCCAGATGGCGATCAGGAAGAGCGTCAGGGTGGCCACGCTGGTGTCGGCCTTGAGGTCGGTCGTGTGGTTGGCGCGGGCGAGCGCGTAGGCGACGAAGGTGCCCGTCCCGGCGATGGCGCCGCCGGGGATCGCCAGGCGCAGCACCCGCTTCACGAAGCCGGTGCGGGCCCGCTCGTTGTTGGGCGCGAGGGCCAGGAAGAAAGCCGGCACGCCGATGGTGAGCGAGGACAGCACGGTGGAGTGCCGGGGCAGGAACGGGTACGGGGAGTGGGTGAAGATCACCAGCAGCGCCAGGAGCACCGAGTAGACCGTCTTCACCAGGAACAGCGACGCGACCCGCTCGATGTTGCCGATCACCCGGCGGCCCTCGGCGACCACCGAGGGCAGCGTCGCGAAGGAGTCGTTCAGCAGCACGATCTGGGCGACCGCCTTGGTCGCGTCGGAGCCGGTGCCCATCGCCACGCCGATGTCGGCGTCCTTGAGCGCGAGCACGTCGTTGACGCCGTCGCCGGTCATCGCCACGGTGTGGCCGCGGGACTGCAGCGCCCCGACCAGTTGGCGCTTCTGCTGTGGGGTGACCCGGCCGAAGACGCTGGTCCGGTCGGCGGTCTCGGCCAGCTCCTCGGGGTCGGTGGGCAGGGTGCGGGCGTCCAGCGGCCGGTCGGCGCCGGGCAGGCCCAGGTGGGAGGCGACCGCGCCGACCGAGACCGCCGCGTCGCCGGAGATGACCTTGGCCCGGACCCGCTGCCCCTCGAAGTACCGCAGGGTGTCGGCGGCGTCGCCGCGCAGCCGCTGCTGCAGCACCACCAGCGCGAGCGGGGTGAGGCCGGCGGCCGGGTCGGGGGAGTCCAGCGGGTCGGGCGTACGGCCCAGCAGCAGCACCCGCAGGCCCTTGGCGCCCAGTTCGTCCACCTCGGCCAGCGCCGGGTGCCCGGCGGGTAGCAGCACGTCGGGGGCGCCGAGCAGCCAGCTGGCCTCGCCGCCCTGCGGCTCCAGCAGCTGCACGCCGCTCCACTTGCGGGCGGAGGAGAAGGGCATCGCCTCGATCACCCGCCAGCCGTTGCGGCCGCGCGCGTCGTCGCCGTCGCCGCGCCCGTACGCGTCGATGACCGCCTGCATGGACGGGTTGGGGCGGGCGTCGGCGCCGGCCATCACGGCGAGCGCGTGCTTGATGGTGTCCGGGTCGAGGACGGCGGGCTCCCCGTTCGAGAGCACCCGCAGGTCGATCACGTCCATGCCGCCCTCGGTGAGGGTGCCGGTCTTGTCCAGGCAGACGGTGTCCACCCGGGCCAGGCCCTCGATCGCCGGCAGCTCCTGGACCAGGCACTGCTTGCGGCCGAGCCGGATCACGCCGATCGCGAAGGCCACCGAGGTCAGCAGCACCAGGCCCTCGGGGACCATCGGGACGATGCCGGCCACCATGCGGCGCACGGCCTCGCGCCAGTCCCGGCCCTCGACGGCCAGCTGGCTGATGATCAGACCGATCGCGGTGGGGATCAGCAGGTAGGTGATGAACCGCAGGATGCTGTCGATGCCGCTGCGCAGCTCCGACTTCACCAGGGTGAACTTGCTGGCCTCCTCGGCGAGCTGCGCCGCGTAGGCCTCGCGGCCGACCCTGGTCGCGGTGAACGCGCCCGCGCCGGCCACCACGAAGCTGCCGGACATCACCTGGGCGCCGGGCTGCTTGAGGACCGGGTCGGGTTCGCCGGTGAGCAGCGACTCGTCGATCTCCAGGCCCTCCGCCTCGGTGACCTCGCCGTCCACGATCACCTTGTCGCCGATGCCGAGCAGCACGGTGTCGTCGAGGACGATCTCGGAGACGCCGATCTGCTGGACGGTGCCGTCCCGGCGGACCTGCGGGCGGGCCTCGCCGATCAGGGCCAGGCTGTCCAGGGTCTTCTTGGCGCGCAGCTCCTGGATGATGCCGATCGCCGTGTTGGCGACGATGACCAGGCCGAACAGGCCGTCCTGGATCGGTCCGACGACCAGGATGATCCCGAACATCACGCCGATGATCGCGTTGAAGCGGGTGAAGACGTTGGCCCGGACGATCTCCTTGGTGGAGCGGCTGGACCGTACCGGGACGTCGTTGACCTGCCCCTTCGTGACCCGCTCGGCCACCTCGGCGGTGGTCAGGCCGCCGCGCCGGCCGGGCAGCAGCCCGAGGGGGTGGGCTCCGTCGGGGTGCTCGCCGTCCGTCGGCCGCTCTTCCGCTGGCTGGGCAGGCTGCGTCATGGCACCGACTCTACGGGCGCCTTTTGTCCGATGCGTGCTACTAAAGGACTATTCAGTCCGACTGGGTGGCCGGGTCCTGACCGTTGCCCTCCGCCGCGCTCCCGGCCGTCCGGGCCGCCTCGGCGGCGCGGCTGCGAGCGATCGCGTCCCGGCGGGCGCGGCAGTACCAGAGGCCGATCAGACCGAGCAGGCCGCCGGAGAGGCAGATCCACGGCCAGGTGCCGTGACCGTGCTCGGAGAGGGTGCCCTGGAAGGGGAGCAGGGCGAGGAAGGCGACGAACCACACCACCGTGCCGCCGCCGACGATGGCGACGTCGTTGGCCTCCAGCGGAGGGGGCGAGGGGTGCAGCGGCGTCTTGGGCATGGGGCCTAGCGTACGGGGCGGCGGGGGGCCTGTCGGATTTTCCCGAGGCCTGCCGGACTTTGGCAGGCCTCGCCGGAGCTTTCCCGGCCCGGCCGCGGACTTTCCCGGGCCCTGCCTGGCTCTACGCGCGAAGATAGCGCGTGTGCGACCGGGAAACCATACTGAATGCTCTGAGCCCGGCCACCGTCGCCCCGGGCGTTCACCACCCTCTCCTCAGCTCCCCCACAGAGGACGCACGCATGCCTGTGGTCCAGCCGACCACCGAGTCGCCCGAACCCGCCGACGCCGCGCCCCAGCCCCCCACCGGCGCCGTCGACCGCTACTTCCGGATCAGCGAGCGCGGCTCCACGCTGCCGCGTGAGATCCGCGGCGGCATCGCCACCTTCTTCACCATGGCGTACATCCTGGTACTGAACCCGATCATCCTGGCCAGCGCCACGGACATGACCGGGGCCCACCTGGACAGCGCCCAGCTGGTCACCGCCACCGCTCTCACCGCCGGGCTCACCACCCTGCTGATGGGAGTCATCGGCAACGTCCCGATCGGCCTGGCCGCCGGACTCGGCGTCAACACCATCGTGGCGCTCCAGCTCGCCCCCAAGATGACCTGGCCGGACGCCATGGGCATGGTCGTCCTGGCCGGCTTCGCGATCATGCTGCTGGTCGCCACCGGGCTGCGCGAGCGGGTCATGAACGCCGTCCCGCTCGGACTGCGCAAGGCCATCGCGATCGGCATCGGCCTGTTCATCACCCTGGTCGGCCTGGTCGACTCCGGCTTCGTCAGCCGCATCCCGGACGCCGCGCACACCACCGTCCCGCTGCAGCTCGGCGGCAACGGGCACCTGCTCGGCTTCCCCGTCCTGGTCTTCGTCGTCGGCCTGCTGCTCACCCTGATCCTGGTGATCCGCAAGGTGCCCGGCGCGATCCTGATCAGCATCGCGGTCTCCACCGCGCTCGCCGTGGTGATCGACAAGCTGGTCGACATCCCGGCGCTCAAGTGGGGCCTGACCGTCCCGACCTGGCCGGGCAACCCGGTCGCCGCGCCGGACTTCGGACTGGTCGGCAAGGTCAGCCTGTTCGGCGGCTTCGAGAAGGTCGGCGTGCTGACCGGCTGCCTCTTCGTCTTCACCGTGCTGATGTCGTGCTTCTTCGACGCGATGGGCACCATCCTCGGCGTGGCCGACGAGGCCCACCTGCTGGACGAGAAGGGCGACCTGCCCGGCATCAACCGGATCCTGATGGTCGACGGCATCGCCACCGCGGCCGGCGGCGCCACCTCCTCCTCCGCCAACACCTGCTTCGTGGAGTCGACCGCGGGCGTCGGCGAGGGCGCCCGGACGGGCTTCGCCTCGATCGTCACCGGCCTGCTCTTCGTGGTGGCGCTCTTCCTGACCCCGCTCGCCACCATGGTCCCCGCCCAGGCCGCCACCCCGGCCCTGGTCACCGTCGGCTTCCTGATCCTGGCCAACTCGGTCAAGGAGATCGACTGGGCCGACTACACGATCGCGATCCCGGCCTTCCTGACCATCGTGATGATGCCGTTCACCTACAGCATCACCAACGGCATCGGCTTCGGCTTCATCGCCTTCTGCGTCCTGCGCCTGGCCGTCGGCCGCGGCCGCACCGTGCCGGTCCCGCTGTACGTGGTGGCCGGGGTGTTCGCCTTCTACTACCTGATGCCGGCCTTCGGCCTGCTCTGACCCGCACCCGGCCCGACCCGGCCCCGCACCCGTTCGGGTGCGGGGCCGGGGTGGTTTTCGGGGGCGGGGCGGGGTGGTTTTCGGCCGGTCAGTGGACGCAGAACTCGTTGCCCTCGGGGTCCTGCATGACGGTCCAGGCGCCGCCGGGCTGGTCGACGTGGTGCAGGACGGTGGCGCCGAGGGCTTCGAGGCGGGTGACGGTCGCCGTGCGCTCGCCGGGGCCGGGGTGGACGTCGAGGTGCAGGCGGTTCTTGGCCTGCTTGGGCTCGGGGACGGCCTGGAAGAGGATGCGCCGGCCCAGGCCGGTGTCCGAGGCGGGGTCGAAGGGGTCCTCGGGGTGGCGGACGGCGGCGAGGGTGCGCCAGGCGGGGCGGCCGTCCACCTCGGTGGTGGCGTCCGGGCCGACGGCGCCGGCCGCGAGCAGGCGGGTGACCAGCGGGCCGTGGTCCTCCAGCATGTACTCCAGGGCGGCGGCCCAGAAGGCGGCCTGGCGGTGCGGGTCGGTGCAGTCGATGACGAGCTTCCAGTGCAGCGGCATGTAACCGTTTATATCGGTTACAAGATCGGCAAGGCAAGGGGCGCGCCGCCGGGAAGGTGTCAAAAAGGCGCCTGTGTAGGCCAGTTGGCGGAGGGAATACTGGCTGGACGGAGAAGGGGGAGGGACTCGACCGATGGTGCAACAGGATCCGCCCGGGGGAGTCGAGGCGCAGCTGCTGCCGGAGCTGTTCCGGACGGCGGACAAGGCCTCGCTGGACGGTCAGCGCGAGACGCTGCGCTGGTACCGCGGACTGATCGCGATGCTGGTGATCGCCGCGCTGATCGGGTCGTTCCCCGGCCCGGAGCACGACGGCGACCCCGACGTCTGGCCGCTGTTCTCGGTGGCCGCCTTCCTGGTGGCCGGCTACTTCTGGTCCCGGCTGCGCCGCAGCAACCCGCAGGGGCGCTGGTACGAGGCCCGGGCGGCGGCCGAGTCGGTCAAGACGCTGGCCTGGAAGTACACCGTCCGGGCCCGGCCGTTCGACGGCGAGGCCGAGTCCGCGGACGTGGACCGCGGCTACCTGCTCCAGGTCGAGGACGTGCTGCGGGCCTTCGAGGACCCGGAGATCGTGCCGCCCGAGACCGTCGCCGAGATCACCCCGGAGATGCGGCGCCTGCGCGCCGAGGGCCTGACCGCCCGGCGCACCCTCTACCTGCGCACCCGGGTCGAGGGCCAGCGCACCTGGTACCGCTCCCGGGCCGAGGCCTGCGACTCGCAGGCGGTCTCCTGGGGGCTCGGCATCGCGGCGCTGATCATCATCGGCGCGGCGGCGGCCGTCGCCCAGGCCACCGGCGCGCTGCAGGTGCACGTCTTCGGGGTCAGCTCCGCCGCGGCGGCCTCGATCATCGCCTGGACGCAGCTCAAGCAGCTCCGTCCGCTGGCCACCGCCTACCAGCTGGCCGCGCGCGAGCTGGAGAACGTCGGCAACCAGCTCTCCGACCTGGACGTCCGGGCGCCCGACGCCGAGGCGCGCTGGGCCCGGCTGGCCGCGGAGGCGGAGGACGCCGTCTCCCGCGAGCACACCACCTGGCGGGCCCGCCGGGCGTTCCCCAAGTAGGTCGCCGAGCAGCCCGGCGCGGGTCGGGCGGGTGCCGGGAGGCCCGCGCGGTGCGCGTCGGTGTGTCCGGCGCCAGTCCAACTCGGGGAAGAGGCTGGGGAGATACCGCGAAGCGCGGACCACGCCGGCATCACAGGTGTGCGGGGTGCGTGAGGGTAGAGCGCCGAGGTACGGACCGTAATCGTTACGTGTCCATGCCCTGGTTTCATCGCCTCCGCGCGACCCCTGTACCGCCGGAGGCCCCCCTTGCGCATTCTCCTGATCGCCAGTGCGTTCAACAGCCTGACCCAGCGCGTCCACACCGAGCTGCGCGAGCGCGGCCACCAGGTCGCCGTCCAACTCGCCCTCGGCGACGAACAGATGAGGGCGGCGGTGGAACGCACCGACCCCGAACTGATCGTCTGCCCGATGCTCACCAAGGCCGTGCCGCGGGACATCTGGTCCACCCGTACCGTCCTGATCGTGCACCCGGGCCCCAAGGGCGACCGCGGCCCCTCCTCGCTCGACTGGGCGATCACCGAGGGGGCGGAGCGCTGGGGCGTGACCGTGCTGCAGGCCGTCGAGGAGATGGACGCCGGCGACATCTGGGCGTCCGTCGAGTTCCCCGTCCCCGACTGCGGCAAGAGCGAGCTGTACCGCGGCGAGGTCGCCGACGCCGCCGTGGAGGCCGTCCTGCTGGCCGTCCAGCGCTTCGAGGGCGGACTGTTCACCCCCGAGCCGCTGGACTACGACCGGCCCGACGTGCACGGCGAACTGCGGCCCTTCCTGCGCCAGGAGGTCCGGCGGATCGACTGGGAGCAGGACGACACCGCCACCGTGCTGCGCAAGCTGCGCGCCGCCGACTCCCAGCCCGGCGTGCTGGACGAGCTGTACGGGCGGGAGTTCTTCCTGCACGGCGGCCACCCCGAGGACCGGCTGCGCGGCCCGGTGCCCGGCGCCGTGCTGGCCACCCGGGACGGCGCGATCTGCCGGGCCACCGTGGACGGCGCGGTGTGGATCCCGCAGCTGCGCCCGCGCCGCATCCCCGGCGGGCCCGCCACCTTCAAGCTGCCGGCGGCGACGGTCCTCGCCGAGGAGCTGTACCGGGTCCGCGAGGTGCCGGTGACCGCGGAGGCGGCCGCCCGCCGCGACACCTGGTCGGAGCTGCGCTACCGCGAGGAGGGCGACGTCGGCTACCTCGAATTCGCCCACGCGGGCGGGGCGGTGAGCACCGAGCAGTGCCGTCGGCTGCTCGCCGCCTACCGCGAGGCGGCCGACCGGCCGACCTCGGTGCTGGTGCTCGGAGCGCCCCGGGACTTCTACTCCAACGGGATCCAGCTCAACGTCATCGAGGGCGCGGCCTTCCCGGCGCTGGAGTCCTGGGAGAACATCAACGCGATGGACGACTTCGTCGAGGCCGTCCTGACCACCACGGACAAGGTCACCGTCGCCGCCCTGGCCGGGAACGCGGCGGCCGGCGGGCTGATGGCGGCGCTCGCCGCCGACGAGGTGTGGTGCCGCGACTCGGCGGTGCTCAACCCGCACTACCGCCTGATGGGCCTGTACGGCTCCGAGTACTGGACGTACACCCTGCCGCGCCGGGTCGGCGCGGAGCAGGCCGAGCGGCTCACCACCGAGGCGCTGCCGATCGGCGCCGAACACGCCCGCCGGATCGGCCTGGTGGACCGTACGGCCGGCGGCGACGCGGCGGAGTTCCGTCGCTGGGTGGCCCGCGAGGCGGCCCGGATCGCCGCCTCGCCGGAGCTCACCGGGCGGCTGGTGGACAAGAAGCGGAGCCGGGCCGCCGACGAGGAGGAGAAGCCGCTGGCCGCCTACCGGGAGGCGGAGCTGCGGCGGATGCACGCCAACTTCTACCGGGCGGACGAGCCGTACCACGCGCTGCGGCGGGACTTCGTGCACAAGGTCTGCCCGGTGGCCACGCCGGAGCACCTGACCGGGTTGCTGGGGCGGCCCGAGTGACGGAACGGGGGCGGGGACGGTCGTTCCGTCCCCGCCCCCGCTTGCACCCGCGCTCCCCCGCTCGGGTGCTCCCGTGTTCCCCCGCTCCGATGCTCAGCGCCGGGCGCCGGCCTCGTCCAGCCGCGGCCGCCGCTGCGCCTGTCCCTGCCGCCGCTGCCGCTGCTCCGGGACGCGGGGCGCCCGCGGGGGCAGCGGGGCGGCCGGACCGGCCAGCAGGGGCTGCGAGTCGGGGCGGCTCGGGGAGACGGCGAAGGCCAGCGAGCCGAAGAAGACGTAGCAGCCGAGCCCGACCCCGAGCGGGAAGATGAACTGCAGCGCCATCACACCGCCCGCGGTGGAGTGCGAGAGGTCGAGCCGGACGGAGAGCGCCGCCATGCCCGTGTAGTGCATCGCGCAGACCGCCACGCCCATCACCGGCGCCGCCGCCAGCACGGCGAGCGTGCCGCGGATGTTCAGCGCGGCCCAGAGCGCGGCCGTCGCCGCGAACACGGCGATGCCGACCGAGAGGGCCACCGTGACGTGGTCGTAGCCGAGGTGCCCGGGCAGGACCATCGCGGCCATGCCCAGGTAGTGCATCGCGGCGACCCCGAGGCCGGTGGTCAGCCCGCCGGCCAGCAGCGCCAGGACGGGCCGCCGGCGCCAGTACCCGACGGTGAAGAGCCCGACGCCGACCACGGCGACGGCGACCAGCAGGCTGAGCACGGTCAGCCCGGGCTGGTAGCTGATCTCGACGCCGGTCACCGAGAAGCCGAGCATCGCGATGAAGTGCATGGACCAGATCCCGGCGCCGAGCGAGGTCGACGCGAAGAGCAGCCAGACGGCCCGGGTGCGGCCCGTGGAGATGAGCGCCCAGCGGGCGCTGCGCAGGGCCACGAAGGAGCCGAGGCAGGCGACGAAGTACGAGACCGCCGGTGTCACCCAGCCGTGGTCGGCATGGTGGATCGCACCCAATGGAACTCCCTGGACGGGGGGTTGAGGGCGCCAGGGCTGGGACGGACGCGGTCGGCCGAGAGCGGCCGGGGAAGGGCGTGCGGCAACGGGCACGGAACGGGGGCGCGGTCCGCCGAGGGGAGCCTGGCGTGTGGTGCCCCTGACAACGGGGGAGAGTAGCCACAACCCGGCGCTCGCACAATGTTCGTGGTTTTGGTGAACTCCCAGGTCAGGGAGGGCCTTTACGGGGTCTGCATGATCTTGGCACCAAGCCCTGACATCGCCTGCGCATGCCCCACCGGTCCCTTTGTGCCTTACTCCAACGGAGCCAGCCCGAACGGGTGGCCGGCCGGGTCGATCAGCACCCTGAGCGTGCGGCCGTGCTGGTAGGCGGGCTCGGTCGCGCCGAGCGCGAGCGCCTTCGCGGTGGACTCCTCCAGGTCGTCCACGTAGAAGTCCAGGTGGAAGTGCTTGCTGCCGTCCGGCTGCGTCCACGGCTCCGGCCGGTACCCGTTCACCCGCCCGAAGCCCAGCGGGCTGCCGCCCTCCGGGTTGTCGAGGATCGCGAAGTTCTCGTCCGTGTGCCGGGTCTCCCACCCCAGCAGCTCGCCGTAGAACGCGGCCAGCGCGACCGGGTCGGCGCAGTCGATGGTGACCATGGCGAGCCGGGCGAAGCCGGTGTCGCCCTGTGCGTCCCGGTCGGCCGATGCGGACGGCGTGGCCTGCGAGGACGGCGCGGACTGCTCGGAGGCGAGGTCGGACATGGCTGGTCGGCCCTTCTGGGAGTCGAGACCTGAGGCCGGGAGTCGAGACCTGAGTCCCATGACCAATATGGCACCGGGTCGATGCTCCGGCGCGGCGGGATCCCATTTTCCTTAGCGAGAGTAATGACGTAGGCTAAAGAGATGCCCGAGATGTCCGAGCAGGACCTCGCAGCGATCAGTCAGCTGCGGTCGTCCACGATGCGCCTCTCCCGACGACTCAAACACCAGCGGGTGGAGGAGTCGCTCAGTCCCACCGAGATGGGAGTGCTGGGCACCCTCGCCCGGTGCGGGAAGGCGACGCCGGGTGAGCTCGCCCGGAAGGAGCACGTGCAGCCTCCTTCGATGACCAGGATCGTCGCGATGCTGGAGGAGAAGGGGCTGGTGCGGCGCGAGCCGCATCCCGAGGACCGCCGACAGGTGGTCGTCAGCAGCACCGAGCAGGCCGAGACGATCCTCGCGGAGAGTCGTCGACGCCGGAACGTCTGGCTCGCCGAGCTCGCCCAAGGGCTCGACGAGGAGGAATGGGCCGTCCTCCGGGAGGCCGCGCCCGTGCTCTACAAGCTCGCACACCTGTAGCTCGTACACCTGCAGCTCGTACACCTCAGGGGCACACCGAACCCGGCCGGCCGCCGGGAGGAGAAGGAGCCAGCATCACCGCAGGACCGACCACCGACACCAGGAGCGCGACGGCCACCGCCATGGCCGTCGCGCCACGAGGGGAGACCACCGTGACACCGCCGGCCGCAGCCAGCGCCGCCGCCATCCGTACCGACGATCCGACCACCGACCCCGCCGCGGCGAGCACCGCGGCCGCCGACGCCCAGGCACCCGCCCCCACGGGGCTGCCCGGCAGCGGCGACGACGACCCCGACGAACGCACCGCGGCGGACTCCGCCGCTCAGGGCCGCACCAACGCGTCCCGCCCGTCGCCCGCCACCACCCGTCTGGCGACGATCCCCCAGTCTCCGGCCGGGGGGACCCCCATCGCTCGACCCCTCCCGTCTCCCACAGGCGCCCGTTTCACCAGGCCCGGGGGGATGTTCTCCTCCCTGCGCGTTCGCAACTACCGCTACTACTTCGCCGGCCAGGTGGTGTCCAACACCGGGACCTGGATGCAGCGGATCGCCCAGGACTGGCTGGTGCTGAGCCTCACCGGCAGCCCGCTCGCGGTCGGCATCACCACCGCCATGCAGTTCCTGCCGATGCTGCTGCTCGGTCTCTTCGGCGGCGTGCTCGCCGACCGGATGCCCAAGCGCCGGCTGCTGATTTACACCCAGGGCGCGATGGGCCTGCTCGCCGCGGGCCTGGCCGTGCTGACCATCGGCGACGTGGTGACGCCGTACTACGTGTACGCCTTCGCGCTGCTGCTCGGTCTGGTCACCGTGGTGGACAACCCGACCCGGCAGGCCTTCGTCTCCGAGATGGTCGGGCCCAAGGACCTCGCCAACGCGGTCAGCCTGAACGCCGCCAACTTCCAGACCGCCCGGCTGGTCGGCCCCGCCGTCGCCGGCCTGCTGATCGCCGCGGTCGGCAGCGGCTGGGCCTTCGCCGTCAACGCGCTGTCCTTCGCCGCCGTGATCGGCGGCCTGCTGGCAATGCGGGAGAGCGAGCTGCGCCCGACCGAGCCGATCGCCCGCGAGAAGGGCCAGCTGCGGGAGGGCCTGCGCTACGTCAGGGAACGGCCCGAACTGCTCTGGCCGATGGTGCTGGCCGGGTTCATCGGGACCTTCGGGTTCAACTTCCCGACGCTGCTCTCCGGCTTCGCGTACGACACCTTCAAGGTCGGCGCCGGCCAGTACGGCCTGCTGAACACCGCGATGGCGGTCGGCTCGCTGGCCGGTGCGCTGCTCGCCGCCCGCCGGGGCGCGCCGAGGCTGCGCCGGCTGGTCGGCGCGGCGCTGGCCTTCGGCGCGCTGGAGGTGGTCGCGGCGTTCGCGCCCGACTACTGGACCTTCGCGCTGCTGCTGATGCTGATCGGGGTGTTCGGGCTGACCTTCAACACCTCGGTCAACTCCATGCTGCAGCTGGCCACCGACCCCGAGATGCGCGGCCGGGTGATGGGCCTGCTGGTGCTGGTCTTCACCGGCGGCACGCCGATCGGCGCCCCGATCGTCGGCTGGGTGACCGCCTCGTACGGGCCCCGGCTCGGCCTGCTGGCCTGCGGGCTGGTGTCCGCGCTGGCGGCCGGAGCGGTCGGCCTGGTGCTGGCCCGCAGCGCGGACCTGCGGGTGCGCTTCGACCTGCACCCGGGCCGCGGCGGCCGGGTGGTGGCCTTCGTGCCGCGGACGCGTACGGCCGTCAAGTCCGAACTGGCGCCTGCCTGCTGATGGCTCGTCGGGTTTCCCCGGAGGTCGACGGGACCTCCGGGGAACCCGGAACGGGGCTCAGAGCCGGATCGCGAGGACCTGGCCGGGCCAGACGCCGTTCGGCTGCTCGACCTCGAAGCTCTCGGTCTCGGTGAAGCCCAGCGCCCGGTACTGCGCGACCAGCTCGCGGTCGCCGCCGGCGTAGCAGTCCACCCGCAGCAGGCCGATGCCGCGGCGGCGGGTCTCCTCGACGGCGTCGGCGATCAGCGCGGCGCCGATGCCCGCGCCCTTGCGGGTGCGGTCGGTGACCAGGAGGCGGACGAACAGCTCGGGCTCGTCCACCGCCGGGATGTACTTCCCGCGCTGCTCGGACAGCACGCAGGCGCCGACCGTACGGCCCTCGTCGTCCACGGCGAGGCGGACCAGGAACGGCTCGCGGCCGTACCCTTCGATCTGCTCGACCCGGGCGGGCGTGGTGCTGAACGGCTGGTCGCCCCACTGGCCGGTGCGGCCCCGGCCGACCAACCAGGCCACGGCGCCGTCGAGCAGGGCGAGGAGGTCGGGGACGGACTCGGGGCCTCCGGTGCGGATCCGCAGGGTGCCGGACGGGGTGCCGGACGGGGTGCCGGGCGGCGTGCTGGACGAGGCCTTGGAATCGATCATGGACCTTGTTCTATCCCGATCCGGGTCGTGCGGGAAGAGCGGAAAATGGGGCCATGAGGCTTTTCGTCGCGGTGATTCCGCCGGTCGTGGCGTTGCAGGGGCTCTCCGACGCGGTCGCGCCGGTGCGCAGGCTGCCCGGGGCGGACCGGCTGCGCTGGACCACCGTCGAGGGCTGGCACCTGACCCTGGCCTTCCTCGGCGAGGTGCCCGCCGAGCGGCTACCGGACCTGGAGGCGGGCCTGGCCGACGTCGCCGAGGTCCACCCGGTGCACCGGCTGCGGATCGCGGGTGCCGGGCGGTTCGGCGACCGGGTGCTCTGGGCCGGCGTCGAGGGCCAGTCCTGGGCGCTGCGCCGGCTGGCCGAGGCCGTCACCGAGGCCACCGCCGAGGTGACCGCGGAGACCGCCGACACCTTCGCCTTCCACGCGCACCTCACGCTGGCCCGGGCCGGCTCCTCGCGCGGCCACCGACGGGCCGTCCAGCGGGTCGCCGCGGCCGAGTTGGAGGGCCTGGCAGCGGCGCTGGCGGACTACCGGGGGCCGGAGTGGGACGCCGCCGAGCTGCACCTGATGAGGAGCGACCCGGGCGGCGGGCACCCGCACTACGCGTCGGTGCGCTCCTGGGCGCTCGCGGACTGGAGCTGACACGCGGAGCCCGGGGAGCGGGTGCTCGCCGCTCCCCGGGCGGGGCCGGGCGGGTCAGTTGGTGTAGTAACCCTGGACGTCGGCCACCAGGTCCACGGTGCCGTGCGGGTTGTACAGCTCGATGAAGCCGTCGGCGCTGACCGGGACGATGGTCATGGCGGCGGTGTCCTGCCGGGCGGCGTAGTTGAGGTTGGACGTCCCCGGGACGGGGTCGCCGGCCTTGAGGGCGGTGATGTGGCCGTCCTGGTCGGCGTTGGTACCGGTCAGGTTGATCACCACGGCGGCGACGCCCTCGGGCACGCCGTTGAGGCCGGTGACCTTCACCCGGGTGGTGGAGCCGGGGCCGGGCTTGGCCTGCGGGGCGCCGAGGCCCTTGCGGGTGTCGAGCACCCGGGTCGGGTTGGCCGGGACGAACAGGCCGTGGGTGCCGGCGTCGCCGCTGAGGCCGTGGTTCTGGAACTGGCCGATGTAGTCGATCACCACGTGCGTCGCACCGGAGTTGGTGTAGAGCGCGAGGCCGTCCCGCCCGGCGTAGACGTAGGAGAGGTTGGTGACCGTCTGCCCGGCGTCGAAGTTGACGTCGGAGGTCCTCCACGGGGCCTGGAGCGCCGGGTACATGGTGAGGTGGGCCGACTGGGTCGGCTCGGTGACGGTGGCCTGGACGACCAGGTCGCCGCCGCCGGGCGCGACGGAGGAGACGTCCATCTGGAAGACGCCGTCCTCGCCGCCGGTGAGCTTGCCCGGGTGGCCGCCGACCTCGGTGCGGGTGTCCAGCAGGCGGGCGGGGGTGCCCAGGGTGAAGGTCGCGCCCGGGTAGCCGTTGGCGCCCTTGGCGGTGTAGAAGCCCTGGAGGTCGACGACCAGGTGCACGTTGCCGACGTGGTTGTAGAGGTCGACGAAGCCGTCGGTGCCGACCTGGACGGTCACGCGGTTGGTGGTGACCTGGTGCGCCGGGGAGACGTTCAGGTTGGACACCGTCGGGAGGGCGCCGCCGTCGGGGTAGGCGGTGACGAAGCTCTCGTCGGTCGCGCCGACGGCCGTCACGTTCATGACGACGGCGGTGGGCGTGGCGCCGCTGGTGAGCCCGAGGATCTTCCGGATGTCGAGCTTGACGACGCCGTCGGGGCCGACCTTGCCGCTCGGGGCGCCGTTGCCGACGCGGGTGTCCAGGATGCGGTAGTTCGACACCGGGAACCAGGTGCTGTCGACGCCGACCTGGGGGCCTTCGGCGGCAGAGGCGGTGGCGGCCGAGGGCAGGACGGTGCCCGCGGCGAGGACGAGGGCCGCCAGGGCGGCCGCACGGGATGCGCGCATGAGAGTTTCCCCCTGATTTTGTGAAGATCACATGATGGTGATGGGGGTCATGGTAGCGGTGGCCCTCGGAGCGCCGGTCAACGGGATAACTACCGTGCGGCCGTTGCTGGTTCGGGTGCGGACGAGGCGCTCGCCGCCGTCCCCGTCCGCCGCTGCGGGGCGGCCTCGCCGACCGGCCGGGGGTGAGCCGCAGGTACGCTCGTTGACTGTGGATCCCAAGACTCGAATGCGCATCGTCTCCGGCACCCTGGTGCTGCTGCTGGTCGTCGTGCTGATCAGCTCATTGGCCGGCCGGTAGCCCGTGAACGGCCGGTACGCCCTGAACGGCCGGTAGCCCCTGAACGGCGGGAGGGCCACCACCCGGCGGGTGGTGGCCCTCACACATGCCTCGGAGAGTACTCAGAGCTGCTCGACCACGTAGTCGATGCAGTGGGTGAGCGCCTC
Organism: Streptomyces sp. 1114.5; assembly: GCF_003635085.1. Taxonomy (NCBI): domain Bacteria; kingdom Bacillati; phylum Actinomycetota; class Actinomycetes; order Kitasatosporales; family Streptomycetaceae; genus Streptomyces; species Streptomyces sp. 1114.5. The sequence goes on along the minus strand of NZ_RBXE01000001.1, from coordinate 832,316 downwards.
GACGTCCGCCGGGTCGATCGCCGGGAACATCGCGATCCGCAGCTGGTTGCGGCCCAGCTTGCGGTACGGCTCGGTGTCCACGATGCCGTTGGCACGCAGTGCCTTGGCGACGGCCGCGGCGTCCACCGACTCGTCGAAGTCGATGGTGCCGACCACCTGGGAGCGCTCCGCCGGGTTCGCCACGAAGGGGGTGGCGAAGGCGGACTTCTCGGCCCAGGAGTACAGCCGGGACGAGGAGTCGGCCGTACGGGCGACCGCCCAGTCCAGCCCGCCGTTGCCGTTCAGCCACTCCAGCTGGTCGGCCAGCAGGAAGAGGGTGGCGATCGACGGGGTGTTGTACGTCTGGTCCTTCGACGAGTTGTCGATGGCCGTCGGCAGCGAGAAGAACGGCGGGATGTAGCGGCCGGAGCCGGCGATCTCGGCGGCGCGCTCCAGGGCGGCCGGGGAGAACGTGGCCAGCCAGAGGCCGCCCTCGGAGGCGAAGGACTTCTGCGGGGCGAAGTAGTAGACGTCCGTCTCGGTGATGTCCACCGGCAGGCCGCCGGCGCCCGAGGTGGCGTCCACCAGGACCAGCGAGCCCTCGTCCGCGCCGGCCGGGCGACGGATCGGCATCGCGACGCCGGTCGAGGTCTCGTTGTGGGTCAGCCCGTAGACGTCCACACCGGCCTCGGCGACCGGCAGCGGGTGGGTGCCCGGGGCGGTCTTGATCACGCTCGGCTCGGCCAGCCACGGGGCGGCCTTGACCGAGGAGGCGAACTTCGAGGAGAACTCGCCGAAGTCCAGGTGCTGGGACTTCTCCCGCACCAGGCCGAAGGCGGCGATGTCCCAGAAGGCGGTGGAGCCGCCGTTGCCGAGGACGACTTCGTAGCCCTCCGGCAGCGAGAACAGGCTGCTCACGCCCTCGCGCACGCGCTTGACCACGTTCTTGACCGGGGCCTGGCGGTGCGAGGTGCCGAGCAGGGAGGTCTGGGTGGCGGCGAGGGCACTCAGGGCCTCGGGGCGCACCTTGGACGGTCCGCAGCCGAAACGGCCGTCTGCGGGCTTGATGTCAGCGGGGATCTGGATCTGAGCCACCCGCGCAGCCTACCGGCGCAGGGCTGCGCCGGGGTACGGTCGTCCGCCCGCTGAGACTGTGATCTTCATTGCCGGTTCGCATGGCGATCCCCCTTGCCGGAACGCCGACAGCGGGCCCGGCTCGGAGCCGGACCCGCTGGTCAGGGGCGGTGTGGCGGACGACCGTCCGGGGTCGGTCAGCGGGCGATGGCGTCCCAGCCCTCGATCTCCTCGGGGCGGCGCGGGCCGGGGCCGATGTAGCGCGCGGCGGGGCGCACGAGCCGGCCCGTGCGCTTCTGCTCCAGGATGTGCGCCGACCAGCCGGCGGTACGGGCGCAGGTGAACATCGAGGTGAACATGTGGGCCGGGACCTCGGCGAAGTCCAGCATGATGGCGGCCCAGAACTCGACGTTGGTGGCCAGCACGCGGTCGGGGCGGCGGTTGTGCAGCTCCTCCAGCGCGGCCTTCTCCAGCGCCTCGGCGACCTCGAAGCGCGGCGCGCCGAGCTCCTTGGCGGTGCGGCGCAGCACGCGGGCGCGCGGGTCCTCGGCGCGGTAGACGCGGTGGCCGAAGCCCATCAGGCGCTCGCCCTTGTCCAGGGCGTTCTTGACCCAGGCCGTCGCGTCGCCGGTGCGCTCGATCTCCTCGATCATGCCGAGCACGCGGGAGGGGGCGCCGCCGTGCAGCGGGCCGGACATCGCGCCGACCGCGCCGGACAGGGCGGCCGCGACGTCGGCGCCGGTGGAGGCGATGACGCGGGCGGTGAAGGTGGAGGCGTTCATGCCGTGCTCGGCGGCCGAGGTCCAGTAGGCGTCGATGGCCTTGACGTGCTTCGGGTCCGGCTCGCCCCGCCAGCGGATCATGAAGCGCTCGACGACCGTCTCGGCCTTGTCGATCTCGCTCTGCGGGACCATCGGCAGGCCCTGGCCGCGGGCGGACTGGGCGACGTAGGACAGCGCCATCACGGCGGCGCGCGCGAGGTCGTCGCGGGCCTGCTCGGCGGAGATGTCCAGCAGCGGCTTGAGGCCCCAGACCGGGGCGAGCATGGCTAGCGCGGACTGCACGTCGACGCGGATGTCGCCGGAGTGCACCGGGATCGGGAACGGCTCGGCGGCCGGCAGGCCCGGGTTGAACTTGCCGTCCACCAGCAGGCCCCAGACGTGGCCGAAGGAGACGTTGCCGACCAGGTCGTCGATGTCGACACCGCGGTACCGCAGGGCGCCGCCTTCACGGTCGGGCTCGGCGATCTCGCTCTCGAACGCGACGACTCCCTCAAGCCCGGGTACGAAATCGGACATGCGACGGCTCCTTCAGTTCTTTGATCGGCGCTCCGCCGTGGTGGGGCGGCGCGCCAGTGACCGAATCGTGGTTGGCACTCGGTGCCAGGGTGACAGGCACGGGGTGCATTGCGCCATACACCGCCGTGGTGATGTTTGCCGTGGGCCCGCTTGATTTTTCCGTCGAGGGTCGGTCGTGCCCGGGAAAATCCACGGAACCGAACACCCGGTTCCGGACGATTCCCCGTACGACGGGCGGCCAAGCGGTGGCGAGTCACCTTATCTCCCACCGGGGTTTGTCCGGAGGTAGCCGGGGTTTGTCCGGAGGTAGCGGTGCCGGTTGCTTGTCGTACGGGATGATGTTGGCGTGCAGACCCCGGAACGCGCCCAGTCGACACCCCCGAGCCCCGCCACCCGGGCCCTGGCCGAGGAGGCCCGCCCCGGCCCGGACCTCACCGTGATGCGCAAGCACTACACCCACGAGGGCCTGGTCGAGGAGCAGCTCGCGCCCGAGCCCGTCGGCCAGTTCGCCCGCTGGTTCCACGAGGCGGACGACGCCGGGGTGGTGGAACCCAACGCGATGGTGCTCTCCACCGCTGACGCCGAGGGGCGGCCCAGCTCGCGCACCGTCCTGCTCAAGGGCTTCGACGCGCGCGGCTTCGTCTTCTTCACCAACTACGGCTCCCGCAAGGGCGCCGAGCTCGCCGCCAACCCGCACGCCGCCCTGCTGTTCCCGTGGATCGCCCTGGCCCGCCAGGTCATCGTCCAGGGCCGGGTGGAGAAGGTCGGCCGCGACGAGACCGCCGCGTACTTCCGCACCCGCCCGCACGGCTCCCAGCTCGGCGCCTGGGCCAGCGAACAGTCCAGCCCCGTCGACGGGCGCGAGGTCCTCGAACAGCGCTACGCCGAACTGGAACGCCGCTACCCGGAGGGCGAGGGCGTCCCCGTCCCGCCGTTCTGGGGCGGCTACCGGGTGATCCCGGAGAGCGTCGAGTTCTGGCAGGGGCGCGAGAACCGGCTCCACGACCGCCTCCGCTACCTCGCCGACCCGGCGAGCCCGACGGGGTGGCGGGTGGAGCGGCTCTGCCCGTGACCGGGGGGTGGCGTCGGTGGTACCGGTGGGGTTGGGGAGGCCGCCGGGGGCCGTGGGCCGACCGGGTCGACCCGGTCGCGGCGTCCACGCCGAACTGATGGGCCGTCATGCCTCGGGTGTAGGATGCCCGTCGCGGACCTGGGTCGATGCACTTGACGGCCAGCAACGCGCTGTGCCGGCACGATCGAGTGAGGGACTGATGGGCGTCACCGGTGCGGAAACCGCCACTGGACTCGGCTCTGACCTGGTCGACGTCGCCGCCCTGCCGCTCGACGAACTCGACGCCCTGCCCGACACCGTTCTCGGCGACCTGCTGCGCCGGGTGGTCGCGGACGCCCTGACCCCCGGCGCGGAGCCGCTCGCGGCCTTCCAGTCGTCGCTCGACCGGTAGCGCTTCCGCGCTCCTGCGCCGCCGCGCTCCTGCGCTTCCGCACCTCTTCAGTGCTCCCGCGCTCCCGCTGGGGCGCTCCCGGGCGCCGGAGCGCCCCCGGTCGCGGGCGTGCGCCCACCACCGGCTAAACCTCCCGAGGCGACCGAAACCGCCAACTCGCCTTCCCTGTCGGTGGAGTTCACGACGCGCCGGGGTATGACACCATCGCGTCGCGGTACCGTCGGGCACGGGGGGAACAGGTGATGGATCAGGAACACCAACGTCCGTACTTCTTCTTCAGCTACGCGCGTCGTGACTACGAGGCCGAGGACGCCTTCGTCAACCAGTTCTTCAACGACCTGCGGGACGAACTCGGCCGGCTCGTCGGGATGGGCGTGCGCGTCGAGGAGCTCGCCTACCGCGACACCGAGCAGCTGCGGCTCGGCGACGACTGGGCCGAGAAGCTGGCGGCGATGCTGGCCCGCAGCCGGACGATGGTCGCGCTCTACTCCCCGGCCTACTTCGCCAGCCTGTACTGCGGCAAGGAGTGGACCGCCTTCCGCGGCCGGGTCCGGCGCCACCACGAGCACACCGGGGAGCTCATCTCGGCACTGGTCCCGGTGCTCTGGGAGCCCGTCGTGCCCGGCGAACTGGCCGACGAGGTCAGCAAGATCCAGTGGGCCCAGCCGGACATGGGCGAGGCCTACGCCCGGTACGGCCTGCGTGCCCTGCTGCGCACCGCGCAGGGCGAGGCGTACGAACAGGTCGTCCGGGTCGTCGCCGAGCGCGTCCGGGAGGCGGCCGCGCGGCGGCTCGGCGAGCTGCCCGAGTTCGACCTCGGTGCGGTGCGCGGCTACTTCCCGCCCCCGGCGGCCCCGGAGGCCGTCTCCGCACCCGGGATGGTGCGGCTGTTCATCGCAGCAGGACGCGCCTCGGAGGCCGCCGCCGAGGGCGGCTCGCAGACCGGCGGCTGGTACGGCGCCAAGCCCTGGCACTGGGCGCCCTACCACCCGCCCATCCAGCCGTCGTTGGCGGCGCGCGCCCAGCAGGTGATCACCGCGGCCGGGCACACCACCACGCTGGAGGAGGTCGACAGCGGGCTCGGCGGCAAGCTCGACCAGGCCCGCGAGGACAGCCAGGTCAGCGTCCTGCTGGTGGACCCGTGGGTGGCCGGGGCCGAGCGCTACAGCTCCGCGCTGCGCGAGTACGACGACCAGAACCACCCGGTCACCGGCGTGATGGTGCCCAGCGGCAGCGCCGACCCGCCCGACGGACCGGGGCGCGACGCGCTGTGGGCCGGCGTGCGCGATGTGTTCCGGCGCAACTGGCTGCGCCGGAGCGACATGGAGCACTTGTTCCGGGTCAAAGTGAGCCGGGAGAGCTTCGACAACGAACTCACCATCATGGTGACGGTCGCCCAGAACAAGCTCATGGACGACAACCTGGATTGGGGGGACGATGGCGGCGACGCCTTCGGACTCGGCCCCGGGGGAGCCCCGGCCATGCCCGGGCTGTCCATCCCGGCCGGCCCGCCGGGACCCCGCCAGGGCCCGCCCGCGCGCCTCGATCCGGGCCGGGGCCGTACGCACCTCCCGCACCAGAGTCGTGGCAAGGACAACGCTGTCCCGCTGAGGGGAGACACGGACGATGACCACTGAACCCGGCACGGAGCCGGAGCGCGGGGGACCGGGCTCGGTCGTCACGTTCTACTCCTTCAAGGGCGGCACCGGCCGGACCATGGCCCTCGCCAACGTCGGCTGGATCCTCGCCAGTCGGGGCCTGCGCGTCCTGGTCGTCGACTGGGACCTCGAAGCCCCGGGCCTCCACCGCTACTACCACCCGCTCCTGGTCGACCCCGAACTCCACTCCACCGAGGGCCTGATCGACCTGCTGCGCTCCTACGTCAAACAGGCACTGCCCTCCGCCACCGGGCCGGTCGGTCTCTCCCCGGCGGCCTGGCTGGACGAACCCGGACGTCTCGACGGCTACGTCTGCGGCCTCGCCCTCGACCTGCCGCCCGGCGGCCGGCTCGACTTCCTGCCCGCCGGCCGCCAGAACGCCGCCTACGCCGCCGCCGTCACCAGCTTCAACTGGCGCAGCTTCTACCACGGACGGGACATCCGCGGCGGCGAGTTCCTGCGCGAGCTGCGCGAACGCTGGGCCGACCGGTACGACTACGTGCTCATCGACAGCCGTACCGGCGTCAGCGACACCTCGGGGATCTGCACCGTCCTGATGCCCGACACCGTCGTCGACTGCTTCACCTTCAGTGCCCAGAACATCCGTGGCGGCGTCGACGCCGCCCGCGCCATCGCCGAGGCCGAGGAGCGGGCGATCCGCGTCCTGCCGGTGCCGATGCGGGTCGAGGACGCCGAACAGGAACGCCTGGAAGCCGGCCGGGACTACGCCCGCGAGGCCTTCGCCCCCTACCTCGGCCGCTGGCTGGCCGGCGACCGCAGGGCCGGCTACTGGGCCGACGTCGAGGTGCCGTACAAGCCGTTCTACGCGTACGAGGAGGTGCCGGCCACCGTCGCAGACCGGCCGCAGGAGGCCCGCAGCCTGCTCAATGCCTTCGAACGGCTCGCCGGGTGGATCACCGACGGCCGGGTCCGCACTCTGCGCCCGCTCACCGCGGACACCCGCCGCCGGCTCTACGGCGCCTACCTGCGCTCGGCCCGCGCGGTGCCGCGCCAGGTCTTCGTCAGCTACGCGCCGGAGGACCGGATGTGGGCCGAGTGGGCCGCGGGGACGCTCACCCGCTTCGGCTACCAGACCTCCCTGCACAACGCGGCCGAGCCGTACGCCGGTCCGCGGCCGGTGGAGGTCGCCGGGCCGCTCGACGGTCAGGGCCGGCTGCTCGCGCTGCTCTCGCCCGAGTACACCGCACTGCCCCGCGCCGCCGAGGTCTGGCAGCTCCTGCAGGGCCGCGAACTCAGCTCGGGCTCACCGGCGTTGGTCGCCCTGCGGCTCCAGGACTCGGACGAGCCCGTGCCCCGCCCGTTCGCCGGACAGGCCGCCCCCGACCTGGTCCGCTCCTCCGCGGTCGGTGCCGAGGCCCAGCTCTACGGCGAACTCGGCCCGCCGCCCGGCAGCAACCGCCAACTCGACAACGACAGCGGCGAGTTCGCCGCACCCGCGCGCTTCCCCGGAACGGCCCCGCAGGTCCAGGAGGCGCCCTCGCGCAACGCCGCCTTCATCGGCCGCGGCAAGCTGCTCGAACTGCTCCGCAACCGCTTCACCGGCGGCCCCGCCGCTGTGCTCAGCCAGGTGCTCTACGGCTTCGGCGGCGCCGGCAAGTCCCAGATCGCCGCCGAGTACGCGCACCGATTCAAGGCCGCGTACGACGTGGTCTGGTGGGTGCCCGCCGAGGAGCCCGCCAACATCCCGCAGAAGCTCGCCGAACTCGCCCCCCGGCTCGGCGTGCCCACCAGCGACGACGTCGCGCACACCGCCGCCGCCGTGCTCGACGCACTGCGCCGCGGCCAGCCGTACCGCCGCTGGCTGCTGGTCTTCGACAACGCCGGCACCCCCGAGGAACTCGCCCCCTGGCAGCCGGCCGGTTCCTCCGGCGGGCACGTGCTGATCACCTCCCGCAACCAGGGCTGGGCCCGGCACGCCGGCCTGGTGGAGGTCGACGTCTTCCTCCGGGAGGAGAGCATCCGGCTGCTGCGCCGCTTCAACAGCGGCCTCTCGCCGGAGGACGCCGAACAGGTCGCCCACCGCCTCGGCGACCTGCCGCTCGCCGTCGGCCAGGCCGCCGTCTGGCTCCAGGAGACGTCGATGCCGATCGCCACCTACCTCGAACTGCTCGACGAAGAGCTCACCGAGATGCTGGAACGCACCCGGCTGCGCACGGCCGACTACCCGCACTCGGCCGCCGCGACCTGGCGCATCTCGGTCGAGGAACTGCGCCGGATGAACGCCCCGGCCGCGCAGATCCTGGAGATCTGCGCCTTCTTCGGCCCCGACGCCATCCCGATGCGGCTGCTCTACAGCCGCGCCGTCACCCGCGCCCTGCGGCTGCCTCCGCGCGCCCCCCGTGACAAACTTGCGATCGGCGAATTCCTGCGCGCCATCAACCGGTTCGGGCTCGCCCGCACCGACCAGGGCAGCGAGACCATCACCGTGCACCGGCTGGTCCAGGCCGTGCTGCGGGACCAGGTCGAGGAGGAACGGCGGGCCGAGCTGCGCGGTGTCGTCCACGCCGCCCTCGCCACTGCCAACCCCGGCGACCCGGACGTGCCCGCCAACTGGGCCGAGTACGCCGAACTCCTGCCCCACCTCTGGCCGTCCGGGGCCGTCGACAGCGCCGACGAGGACGTCCGCCAGTGGATCATCGACTCGGTCCGTTACCAGTGGAAGCGCAGCCTGCACGAATCCGGCCGGGAACTGGCCGAGCGGACCCTGGAGCACTGGCGCCAGGACGGCTACGGCGGGCCCGGCTTCGACGCCGACAACGACGCCCAGACGCTCATGCTGCGCACCCAGCTGAGCAACATCCGGCGGTCCCAGGGCGCCCTCCAGGAGGCGTACGAGATGGACCGGGACATCCTGGAGCGCTTCACCGCGACCTTGGGCCCCGAGCACTCGCACACCCTCGCCGTCGCCAACAGCCTCGGCGCCGACCTGCGCTTCCTCGGCCGCTACGACGAGGCCCGGGCGCTCGACCGCCGCACCCTGGACGCGGCCCGGCGCACCCTCGGCCCGGACCACCCGCGCACCCTGATGATCACCAACAACCTGGCCGTCTCCGACTACCTGGCCGGCGACCGCAGGGCCGCCCTGGAACGGCACCGCAGCAACTACCTCCAGCAGCGCGACGCGCTCGGCGCGCACAGCCTCTACGCGCTGTCCTCCGCCTCCAACTACGCCCGCGACCTGCGCGAGACCGGGCGGCTGCGGGAGGCCCTGGACCTGCTGGAGGACACCGTCCGGATCTACCAGCAGACCATCGGCGACAGCCACACCGACACCCTGCGCGCCCGCAAGAACCTCGCCGTGGCGCTGCGCCGGGCCGGCCGCTACCACGAGGCCCTGGAGATCGACGAGGACATCTACCAGCGCTACCTCGACATCATCGGCCCCGAACACCCCGACACCCTGGCCGCCGCCACCAACCTGGCCAGCGACCTCAGCGCCCTGGGCGACACCGGCCGGGCGATCCCGCTGGCCGAACGGGCGTTGGCGCGGTACCGCGACTACCTGGGCGAGAACCACCCGGTGACGCTGGCCGGGGCCAACAACCTGTCCGTCTACCTGCGGCTGGCGGGGCGCACCACGGAGGCGCTGGAGCTGTCCGGGCGCACGCTGTCGCAGTTCCGGACCGTCCTCGGCGCCCACCACCTGTACATCCCGATCGCGATGATGAACCACGCCAACGACCTCGCGCTGTCCGGGCAGACACAGGCCGCGCTCGACCTGGAGGAGGAGGCCGCGCCGCTGATGACCGAGGCCCTCGGCCCGGACCACTACGACTCCATCGGCATCAACTCCAACCTCTCGCTCTCGCTGGCCACCGCCGGGCAGGCCGAACGGGCCGCCGAGCTGCGGGCGGACTGCATCCGGCGGGCGCGGGTCACCCTGGGGGAGGAACACCCGACAACGAAGGCGGTGCGGGCGGGAACGCGGCTGGACTCGGACGTGGAGCCGCCGCACGTGTGAGGGCGGGTGACGGCGGCTCAGGAAACGCCTCGGCTCGGAGCGGCGATGGGCCGGGGGCGGCGGTGCTAGGTTCGGCCGCATGGTGGCGTTCCGGCAGTTCCTGCTGAAGATCCACAGTCGGTGCAATCTGGCTTGCGACTACTGCTACGTGTACGAGGGTGCGGACCGGAGTTGGCGTGGGCGGCCGCGGCGGATGGAGCTCGCGACCGTCCGCCGTACGGCTCGGCGGATCGCTGCGCACGCGGCCGAGCACGGGCTGGACGAGGTGTCGGTGGTGTTGCACGGCGGGGAGCCGTTGCTGGTCGGGGCGGCTCATCTGGAGGCGCTGCTCGGCGAGTTGGCCGGAGTGTCGGAGGCGGGCGGGCCGCGGGTGCGGTTCGGGCTGCAGACCAACGGGCTGCGGCTGCTGGAGGAGTCGGCGCTGCTCGACGTGCTGCACCGGTACCGGGTCGCGGTCGGGGTCTCGCTGGACGGCACCCGGGCCGACCACGACCGGCACCGCAGGTTGCCCTCCGGTGCGGGGAGTTGGGCGCGCACGGCGGAGGCGGTGGGGCTGCTCGGCTCGCAGCGGCACCGGGAGCTGTTCGCCGGCCTGCTGTGCGTGGTCGACCTCGCGGCCGACCCGGTGGGGACGTACGAGGCGCTGCTGGAGTTCGCGCCGCCCCGGATCGACCTGCTGCTGCCGCACGCCACCTGGCTGGCCCAGCCGGCGGGCGTCCATCGGGTGCTCCCCGTGGCGTCGCCGGTCGGCTCCGGGCCCGGTTCGGCTTCGGGTGGAGAGCCCGCGCCGTACGGGGAGTGGCTGATCGCCGCCTTCGACCGCTGGTTCGACGCGCCGCGGCGGGAGACCGGGGTGCGGCTGTTCGAGGAGCTGGCCGTGCTGCTGCTCGGCGGACGAGCGGCCAGCGAGGCGGTGGGGCTGGCGCCGGTCGACCTGGTGGTGGTCGAGGCGGACGGCACCATCGAGCAGGCGGACAGCCTCAAGGTGGCGTACGACGGCGCCCCCGGGACGGGCCTGGACGTGTGGCGGCACGACTTCGCGGCCGCCGCCGCGCACCCGGCCTTCCGGGCCCGCCAGCGCGGCCTCGCCGGGCTGGGGCCGGTCTGTGCCGCCTGCCCGCTGGCCCCGGTCTGCGGGGGCGGCCTCTACGCGCACCGGTGGGCGGGGGACGGGTTCGGGTACCCGTCGGTGTACTGCGCGGACCTGGACCGGCTGATCCGGCACATCGCGGAGCGGCTGCGGGCGGGGGTGGCCGGGCTGGGGGTCGGTGCGGCGGGCGGGGTGCCGGTCGAGGCGGCGGGGCTTGCGGGTCTGGTCGGGGTCGGGCGTGTGAGGTGACGGCGTTCGGCTCACTCGTCCGGGTCATGCCCGGGCCCGGCGCGGCTGACCCGTACCGGCTCGGGGAAGGTGCGGCGGCGGATGCGGTCGGTGCGGCGGATGCGGCCGGTACGCCAGTGCGGTCGGCCGTACCGGCAGGAGGAGGAGCGGTGGCGGATTCGGGCGAGGCCGTGGCGGACGGGCTGCCCCGGCACGGTATGGACCGGGCGACGTTCCGGGCGATCGCGGCGGCGCGCGGCGGGCCGGAGGCCGTTCGGCTGCTGCGCGCAGGGCAGTTGAGCAAACGCGCCCTGCTGCTGCTCGCGTTGCGCAGGGCGGCACCCGGGCACGAGGGCTACCGAGAGGCGTACGCGCGGGTGCGGACGCTGCAGCGGGACGACCGGGCGCGATGGGAGGAGGTACTGCTGCGGCCGGAGCTGGACGCCTGGGCGGCGGACTCTCTGCGCGCCGTCGCCGGAGGTGAGGACGTTCGGCTGGGCGGGCTGAGCGAGTTCATCCCCGAAGGGGCAGGGGTGCGCGTTCGGGCGGGCCGGGTGGTGGAGCTGGAGTGCGACGGGCTGCGCTGGGCGCCGTCGATCGACCATGCCGGGCCACGCCGGGTGGACTACGGCCGCCCTCCGGCCGGGCCGCTCGGCGACGCCGAACTCGCCGCCTGGGAGCAGCGCTTGGCGGAGGCCTGGCGGGTTCTGGTGCGCCGCCATCGCCACCATGCGGAGGCGGTCGCGGCCTGCGTCGCCACGATCGTCCCGTTGCACCCCGCCCCCGGCGGGGAGGCGGTCAGTGCCGCCGCGCGGCGGGCCTACGGTGCGGTGGCGGCCTCGCTGCCGGCCGATCCGGTGCTGTTGGCGCTGGCGTTGGTGCACGAGTTCCTGCACGTCCAGCTCGGCGCCCTGCTCGACCTGGTGCCCCTGCACCGCCCCAACGGGCCAGCCGTCTACCACGCGCCCTGGCGGCCCGATCTGCGTCCGGCCGGTGCGCTGCTGCAGGGGGCGTACGCCCACCTGGGCGTCGCGGACTTCTGGGGTGGGGAGGTGGCCGCCGGTTCTGGTGAACGGGCGCGGGCGGAGCGGGAATTCGTGCACTGGCGGACGAACACCCTGACGGCGGGCCGGACTTTGCTGGAGTGCGGTGAACTGACGCCTTACGGGCTGGAGTTCACCGAGGAGTTGGTGGCCGCCGTGCGGGGCCTGCGGGTACCGGCCGGGCGGGCCTGAGCGGTCGGCGGGGTGGGGCGCGGCCGGTGGGGGCGGCGTGCTCCGGGGGTGGGTGCGGACGGCGGGAATCAACCGGCGGATTCGTACGCTTAGCCAGGTGTCGGGCCTGGCAACGCGCTTCGGCGTGCGCCAGGGCGAAGTGCGCGACCGCTGAACGGGTGAATTCCACGGGTTCTGGGCGCCGTCGTACGACGTCGGCCGCTCGGTGAGCCCAACGTGAGTCCGCAAGGTGCCGCGTGAAGTCGTCGCTGGCACTACGATCTGGTCTCAACCAGGTGGGCCTACCCCTCCGCGGATGGTCCTAACCGCGTCTAAGGACACGAATATGACACCGGTAACCAGCATCAGGCCGGCCGGCGAGCTCACTGACACTCAGGAGACGCCGGAACGCCCGTCCCTCGCCGATCTCGCCGCACTGGGTGCGGAGGAAATCGCCGCCCGACTCCAGCGCGCGCTCCCCGGCGCGGAATCCGGCCTCGTGCCGGTGGCGGCCTTCAACTCCTCGATCTGACCGGCCCGGTACACCGGGCAGGTCCCAGGCCGAGCCGATCCGAACGGATCTCCGAACAGTTCCATGACGACGTCGATCCCGGTGCCGTTGACGCAGTTCGTGGTCAAGATGCACAGCAGGTGCGACCTGGCCTGCGACCACTGCTACGTCTACGAGCACGCGGACAGCAGCTGGAGCTCCCGGCCGAAGGTGATCTCGGACGGGATCCTGGCCAAGGCCGCCGAACGCATCGGCGAGCACGCGGCCGCCCACCGGCTGCCCGCCGTCCGGGTCGTCCTGCACGGGGGAGAACCCCTGCTCGCCGGCCCGGACCGCTTGCGCCGCGCCGCCGAAGCGCTCCGCTCGGCGCTCCCGCCCGGCTGCGCGCTCGACCTGCGCATCCACACCAACGGGGTGCTGCTCAGTCGCGCCTTCTGCACGCTGTTCGCGGAGCTGGACGTCAAGGTCGGCATCTCGCTGGACGGCGACAAGGCCGCCAACGACCGCCACCGGCGCTACGCCGACGGACGCAGCAGCCACCCCCAGGTGCTGCGGGCGGTCGCCCTGCTCGACGAGCCCGAGTTCCGGCACCTCTTCGCCGGGCTGCTCTGCACGATGGACGTCGAGAACGACCCGGTCGCCGTGTACCGGGCACTGGCCGAACTCCAGCCCCCCGCAGTCGACTTCCTGCTCCCGCACGCCACCTGGGACGAGCCGCCCAAGCGCCCCGCCGCCCTCGGCACCACCCCGTACGCCGACTGGCTCCTGACCGTCCACGGGCTGTGGGAGGCGGACGGGCGCCCGTTCGCCGTACGGACCTTCGAATCCGTTCACCGGACCCTGCGCGGATTCTCCAGCCTCACCGAATCGCTCGGCCTGGAACCCTCCGACCTGGCGGTCCTGGAGACGGACGGCACCTTCGAGCAGGCCGACAGCCTGAAGACCGCGTACGACGGCGCTCCCGCCACCGGGATGAACGTCTTCGCGCACAGCCTCGACGACCTCGCCCGCCACCCCGGCATCGCCGCCCGCCAGTCCGGCCTGGCCGGACTGTGCGAGGCCTGCCGCGCCTGCTCCGTGGTCCGCTCCTGTGGTGGCGGGCTGTACGCCCACCGTTATCGGAGCGACGATGGAGGAGGCAGCTTCGACCATCCGTCCGTCTACTGCGGTGATCTCATGACCTTCATCAAGGATGTTGCGGGGAGCGGGAGTTCTGCCGCTGCCGCCGCCGTGCCGTCTCCGGCGGGGGAGCCCGTCCCCACGGAGGGCGCGGAACCGCTGCTGCCCGGCGCGCTCACCCCGGCGCAGCTCGACGAACTCGCCCGGGGATACGGGAGCGCCGACACCGTCGCCGCCCTCGGACGCTCCCAACTCGCCCTCACCCGAGCCATGTTGGCCGCCGCCTGGGACGCCTCCGGACAGGGCCGGGCCGAGGCGTGGGCGCTGCTGTCGGCGCTCGACCTCGCCGCCCCCGCCGCCGTCGACGCCGTCCTCGCCCACCCGTACGCCCGTGCCTGGGCGGCCCGCCGGCTCGCCGGCGACCTCTCCGTCGGCCTCGGCCCGCTGGCCGCGCTGGCCGCCGCCGCGGCGGTCCGGGCCGGCCGGGGCGATGCGGTGGCCGTACCCGTACGGGGCCGCCGGCTGTACCTGCCGACGCTCGGGAGCCTCGCCGTACCCGACGGGGAAGCGGTGGTCACCGGACGGCCGGACGGCTTCGAGGTGCGGGCCGCCGACGGCTCGGTCCGCACGGCGCTGGACGAGCCGCTGCGGCGGGTGCGGCCGGGCGGCGGCTGGACGGTCGCCCTGGAGGACGTCGACCCGCTGCGCGGCTGCCACGACCACCCCGTCGCGGACCGGCTCGGCGACGGCGAACTGCTCGACTGGACGGGCGCGTTGCGCGAAGCCTGGGAACTCCTCGGCCGGGACCTGCCCGGCTACGCGGAGGGCATCCGGGCCGGCCTGACGACGATCACCCCGCTGCGGCCCGGCCCGGCCGGCCGGGACGTCAGCTCGGCGGCCCGCCAGGCGTACGGCGCCGTCGGCATCGCCCGCCCCGCCACCGCGCCGACCCTCGCCCTGCTGCTCGCGCACGAGTTCCAGCACGTCAAACTCGGCGCCGTGCTCGACCTGACCGACCTGTACGACCGCACCGATTCCGCCCTGTACTTCGCGCCCTGGCGGCCCGACCCCCGGCCGCTCGAAGGGCTCCTCCAAGGCACGTACGCCCACCTGGCCGTCACCGAGTACTGGGGCACCCGCACCCTGACGTACGACGGACTGCCGGGCGAAGCCGCCGACCGGGCGCGCGCACAGTTCGCGCTCTGGCGGCGGTACACCGCCGAAGCCGTCGAACGGCTGGCCGAATCCGGGGCCCTGACCGGCACCGGGCTGCGCTTCACCGACGGCATGCGCACCACCGTGGCACCCTGGCTCGCCCAACCGCTGCCCGCCGCCGCCGAACAGGCAGCCGACCGGGCACGGCGGGAACGGGCCAGGGCCTGACCTCCCACCCAGGGCCTGACACCCAGGGCCTGCCCCTCACCCGCCCCGCTCCGGGAGCTCCCTCGCCCGGGGCCCTCCACCCCCGGGGAGCCGTCATCCTCATCGAATCCCGCGCCGGCCGCGTCGCCGTCGCTGACGACGTCCGCTCTCCCGAGCGCTCCCCCGAGCGCTCCCCCGACCGCTCTCCTGCCCGCCCCCTCGTCCGTCCGCTCCGCCGTGAGCTCGCCGACCTCGGCGTCCGCGCCGGCACGGTGCTGCACGTCCAGGCGTCCCTGCACGCCCTCGGCCCGGTGCCGGGCGGGGCCGCCGGTGTGATCGACGCCCTGCTCGACACCCTCGGCCCCGACGGCACCCTCGTCGCCTACACGGCCACCCCCGAGAACTCCGCGACCTCGCGCATCCACCAAGCCGCGACCGCCGGTCTCTCCCCGGCGGAAGCAGCCGACTACCAGGCCCGAATGCCCCCCTTCGACCCGGCCACCACCCCGGCCTCCCCCACCATGGGGGCCCTGTCGGAGGCCATCCGCACCCTCCCCGGCGCTCACCGCAGCCGCCACCCGCAGACCTCCTGGGCGGCGGTGGGCCGGCTCGCCGGGGAGATCACCCGCCGCCACCCCGACGACTCCCACCTGGGCGCCGACTCCCCGCTGGGCCGGCTCTACGACCTGGATGCCCGAGTCCTGATGATCGGCGTTCCGATGGACCGCTTCACCGCCTTCCACCTCGCCGACCTGCGGATGCCCGACGTGCGGCTACGCGAATACCGCTGCGTCGGGGAGCACGGCTGGACCTCCTTCCGAGCACCCGACCTGGACGACCTCCACTTCGGCGCCCTCGGAGAGGAGGTCCTGCGGGCGGCCCGGGGGATCACCACCGGCCGCATCGGCGGCGCGGACTGCCGCCTCGTGCCGGTTCGCGAGGCGGTCGACCTGGCGGAGCAGTTCCTGCGGAAGTCCCGCTTCCGCACCTGAGACCCGGGCTTCCCCCGGAGCGGGCACGGTTGGAGTCGGACGGCCTGGCGTGAACGTCAGGTGCGCCTGCGGGTCAGCCGAGCTCGCGGACGGCGGCGGCGACGGCGGCGTAGTCCTTGCGCAGGATCTTGGAGTGGTTGCTCGGGACCTTCGCGCTGAGCTTGATGTTGGGGTTGCGGGCGAGTACGGGGGCGAGGCCGGCGCGGATCTGTTCCATCACCTTGGGGTCGCCGCCCAGGTTTCCGCCGGTGGCGAGGACGTACCGGGTCGGGACGGTGACGCGGTCGAAGACCGGGTCGAGGGCGGCGGGTGCGCAGAGCTCGTTGAGCTCGATGTTGATCTCCGCGTGCTGGGTGGCACTCATCCGGGCGGCCAGGCCCAGGCGGCGGCAGAGGGGGAAGAGTGGGCTCAGGCGGCGGAAGAGCGTGCGGATCCGGTCCTTGGTGGCGTCGTTCAGCCATTCGTGGGACATCGCGCCGTCCACGGAGACCGCCCCCAGCACGCGGTCCGGGTTCCGGGCGGCCCAGTGGATGGCGAGCATGGCGCCGTAGGACCAGCCGACCAGGATCGGCCGTTCGACTCCTCGTGCGGTGAGGACGGCGTCGAGGCTGCGGACGGAGGACTCGAAGGAGTAGTCGGCGGAGGTCCCGGACTTGCCGCGGGCGCGCTCGTCGTAGCTGATGTGCCGGTAGCCGTCGCCGAGTTCGGCGATGACGCGCTTCCAGTGGGACTGGTCGGCGTAGGAGCCGTTGAGGTAGACGACGGGCCGGCCGGGGCCGCCGGTGTCGGTGACGGCCAGGGTGGTGTCGTCGACCGGGACCCGGCCGGTCCACGTCGGGGTGTTCATTGGGTGCCTTTCCGTGGCGGCTGGGTGAGGGGGCTCAGAGGCTTCGGGCGGTGATGTCGCCCTGGTGGGTGGTGGCGCGGATGTGGAGGGTGGTGGTGCCGTCGTTGCGCAGGGCGTTGCTGATGCGGCCGTGGCCGGTGGCGGCGTCGAGGGCGGCGGAGGTACCGGGGGCGGCGCCGACGGTGATGTTGCCGGACTGGGTGGTGAGGGCGAGGGTGCCGCGGTCCGCCTGGGTGATGCGGATGTCGCCGCGGGCGGTGGTGAGGGTGGCGGGGCCGGTGAGGCGGCCGATCTCGATGTCGCCGTCGACGGCGGTCAGGCGGACGTTCGCGGCTTCGTCGATCTTGGTGTGGCGGTGGGCGCCGGTGAAGGCGAGGTCGCCGAGGCGGCCGACGACGCGCAGTTCGCAGGCTTCGGCGGTGGCTTCGACGGCGGAGCCGGCCGGGAGCTGGACGGTGATCTCCAGGCAGCCGGCGCCGAAGAGGGGGCTGCTGCCGGCCTTGGCGGTGCGGATGGTCAGCAGGCCGTCGGTGTAGTCGGCGGTGGTCTGCTCGGCGGTGCGCACGTCGCGGTTCTTGCCCGGGTCGGCGGGGCGGATCTCGACGGTGGTGTCGACGCGGTCGGCGGCGATGAACCGGACGTTGCCGGCCGGGACGTCCAGGACGGCGGTGATCGGGGCGGGGGTGGCGAACTGCTGCATGGTGCTCTCCATCGGTGAGGTGCGCGTCCGTGGTGCGCGCTCGTCGTTTCTGACGATGGAAAAGCTACGTTGCATTCATGGATGCGGCAACGAGCTTGTTGCTTCAAGTCGCCATCCCTGCAGGTGAAAGCTGGGAAATCGTTGCGGTGGGCGCAGCCTTAACGCAACAACCCCCACTCCCGGTGTTGCAATGGAGTGGGGGTGAACGCTACTGGGCGAGGGGGCGGGCGAGGGTTGGGCGAGGGTCAGGCGACGAAGTGGTCGAACTCGCCGGCCTTGGCGCCGCGGACCCAGGCGTTGAACTTGATGCGGGTGGTGGTGACGATGTGGGTGGGGTCGTCGGACTGGCGGATGTACACGAGGTCGCCGTCGGAGGCGATCTCGATGTACTCCGCCTTGTCCCCGCTGAGGCTGGACTTCTGCCACTTGAGGTGTTCCACGGGCGGTGCCCCTTCTGATCGTGTGCGGCGGCCGGATCGAGGGTACTGCTCCCGCGAAAGAGGCGGCGGCATCGTTTCGGTCATGTCAATTCGTGCGAGTCGTTGTGCTATTCCATTGGGGTGTCAGTCGTTCCTACACTGAAGCCCCGCCGCACGGGGGCTGCGGGAGGCAGGTTGCCGACGGGCCCGGGGGAGGCACGTGTGACTGACCGGGGCTGGGACGAGGACGACACCCGGCCGTACTTCTTCCTCTCCTACGCGCACACCCCGAAAGCCGGTGCGCGGGGCGCCGGCGACCCCAACCACTGGGTCCGGCAGTTGTACCGGGACCTCTGCGAGGCGGTGCTGCAGATCACCACCGTCCCCGACGGGGTGCCGGTGGGCTTCATGGACGAGTCCATGCACCAGGGCGAGTTGTGGGCCGATCGGCTGTCCGACGAGCTGGCCTCCTGCCGGGTGTTCGTCCCGCTGTACTCCCCGCGGTACTTCAACAGCGTGCCGTGCGGCCAGGAGTGGCACGCCTTCACCCGCCGCCCGGTGTACCCGGCGAACCTCGACTCCGAGCGCACCAGCGGCATCGTCCCGGTGCTGTGGGCGCCGATGAGCCGCTACCGGCTGCCGAAGGTGGCCAGCGAACTCCAGTTCAACCACGCGAGTTTCGGGCCCGACTACGCCACCGAGGGCCTGTACGCGCTGATGAAGCTCAGCTACTTCCGTTCCGCGTACGAGCTGGCCGTGCACCGGCTTGCGGCGCGGATCGTGCAGGTCGCCGAGGAGACGGTGATCCCGGTCGGGCGGCGCCTGGAGTTCAACGGGCTCCCCAGCGCGTTCAACGTCACCGCCCCGACCAAGCAGCTGCGGATCTCCGTCCTCGCCTACCACCAGGGGGAGTTGCCCGCCGACCGCAACCCCGACTACTACGGCGAGCGGCGCACCGACTGGCACCCGTACCGGCCGGTCGGCTCGCCCATCGCGCAACACGCGGTCCGGCTGGCCCGGCAGTTGGGGTTCCAGCCGACCGTGCACGAGTTCGACGACGAGGCCGAGTCGATCATCGAGGGCACCGCCGAGGCCCCCGGCCTGCTGCTGCTCGACCGCTGGGCGCTGCGCGACCCGCACCGCCGCGAGCTGGTCCGGCGCTTCGACCGCTCGGACACCACCTGGGTCAGCGTCCTGGAGCCGTGGAACGCCGACGACCCGGAGTGCGAGGAACGCGCCGGTGAGATGGGGGAGTTGAGCGACGAAGCGCTGCGCACCACCCGGCGCGCGGGCCGTCCGAGCTTCCTCGGTGCGACCGGCCCGACCGGGCTGCACACCCTGGAGGACTTCGACGACGCGCTGCCCCGGGCGGCGATGAAGGCCAAGTACGCCTTCGAGGGCCGCGCCAGGGCCGAGCCGGAGGAACCACCGCCGCCCCGGCCGAGCCTGCGGGACGCGTTCCGCCGCCCGGGCGGCGGAACGCCCGCGGGCAACGGCGACGGCCACGGCGACGCCCCTGGCAACGGCGACGCCCCTGGCAACGGCAACGTCCATGGCAACGGCAACGGCAACGGCAACGCCAACAGCCACGGCAACGGCAGCGGCCACGACGACGGCACCCACCACGACCCGTACCGCGAGCACGACCCGTACCGCGACGACGGCGATGACCCCGATGACGGGATGGCGCCCCTGGGAGGACGAGGAAACCGATGAGCGAGAACCGCACCAGGAACCTCCGCCTCGGCGGCCTCACCGCCGCCGAGCTGGTCGCCCAGCGGGAGGCCGAGCGGCAGGCCGCGGATCAGGACCGCGACGGCCGGATCATCACCTTCTACTCCTACAAGGGCGGCACCGGCCGCACCATGGCCCTCGCCAACACGGCCTGGATCCTGGCCGCCAACGGCTTCCGGGTGCTCACCGTGGACTGGGACCTGGAGGCGCCGGGCCTCGCCAAGTTCTTCCACCCCTTCCTCGACCCGGCCTCCCTGGCCGGCACCACCGGGATGATGGACCTGATCGCCGAGTACCGGGAGGAGGCGCTGCGCCCGGTCGAGCACGCCGAGGGCTGGCACCTGGACTTCGCCCGGGTGTCCCCGCACGCGATCTCGCTCGCCTGGCCGCACTTCCCGGCCGGCGGCAGCCTGGACTTCCTCTCCGCGGGCCAGTTCAACCGGGACTACTCCGAGGCCGTCACCCACCTCGACTGGGACATCTTCTACGACCGCTTCGACGGCGGGCAGTTCTTCGACGCCCTCAAGGCCGACATGGCCAAGCGCTACGACTACGTGCTGATCGACTCCCGCACCGGTCTGTCCGACATCGCCGAGATCTGCACCGTCCAGATGCCCGACGACCTGGTGGTCTGCTTCACCCTGAGCGACCAGTCCATCGACGGCGCCTCCCGGATCGCCCAGCACATCCACGACCGCTACCGCGACCGCGGCATCCGCATCCTGCCCGTCCCGATGCGCATCGACGAGGGCGAGAAGGAGAAGGCGGACGCCGGCCGCGCCCTGGCCCGGGTCCGCTTCGACGGCCTGCCCGCCGGCCTGGGCAGCGAGGAACTCGCCCAGTACTGGGGCTCGGTGGAGATCCCGTACCGGCCGTTCTACGCCTACGAGGAGATCCTGGCCACCTTCGGCGACCAGACCGGCAGCCCCACCTCGATGCTGGCCGCCTGCGAGCGGCTGACCTCGATGATCACCGAGGGCCGGGTCTCCGGCCTGCCGACGGTGGACGAGGAGGTACGGCTGCGCTACGTGGACGCGTTCACCCGACGCCGCCCGTCCGTCCCCGCCGACCTCTACCTCTCCTACGTCCCCGAGGACCGGATGTGGGCGGACTGGATAGAGTCCGTCCTCACCCGGGCCGGGTTCCGGGTGCTGCCCCGCGACCTCAGCGCCGGCACCGACCCGCGCGAGGAGACCGAGCGCGGCATCGATTCCGCCTACCGGACGGTCGCCGTGCTCTCGCCCGCCTACCAGCGCTCCCCGCAGGCCCGGGCGCTGTGGGAGTCGGTGGTCAGCTCCGACCCGTCCGGCACCCGGCGCCAGCTGCTGCCCGTCCGGGTCGGCGACGTGCGCCTCACCGCGCCGTTCAGCAACCGCAACCCGGTCGACCTGGTCGGCCGCGACGAGACCCAGTCGATCCAGAGCCTGCTGCGCGCGCTCGGCCGCGGCGACGTGGCGCTCGACGACGCGCCCAGCGGCGGGCCGCGCTTCCCCGGCAGCAAGCCCTCGGTGTGGGACGTCCCGCCGCGCAACCCCTCCTTCACCGGCCGCGCCGCCGTCCTGGAGCAGCTGCGCAACCAGCTGCGCGGCGGCATGGCGGCCGTCCTGCCGACCCCGCAGACCCTGTACGGGCTCGGCGGCGTCGGCAAGACCCAGGTGGCGCTGGAGTACGCCCACCGCTTCATGTCCGACTACGACCTGGTCTGGTGGATCGACGCCGAGCAGACCGAGCTGGTCGCCCCGGCGCTCGCCGAACTCGCCCGCCGGCTGGGCCTGCGGGTCGGCGACTCGGTGACCGAGGCCGCCGAGGCCGCCCGGGAGGCGCTGCGCCGCGGCGTGCCGACCCCGCGCTGGCTGCTGATCTTCGACAACGCCGACGAGCCCGCCGAGATCCGCCGCTTCTTCCCCGGCGGCTCGGGCCACATCCTGGTCACCTCCCGCAACCAGGCCTGGACCGGGCACGCGGAGGCGCTGGAGGTCGACGTCTTCACCCGAGGCGAGAGCGTCGAGCACCTGTGCCGGCGCGCCCGCAGCCTCTCCCGGCCGGACGCCGACCGGGTCGCCGAGGCGGTCGGTGACCTGCCGCTGGCCGTCGAGGTGGCTGCCGCCTGGCTGGACACCACCGGCACCCCGGTGGAGACCTACGTCGCCCAACTGCACGCCGAGGCGGCCCGCGCACTGGCCGTCGGCCGGCCGGCGGACTACCCGACCCCGGTCGCGGCGACCTGGAACGTCTCCATCGGACGGCTGCGCCAGCAGTCCCCGGCGGCGGTGCGGCTGCTGCAGCTGTGCGCGTTCTTCGCGCCCGAGCCGATCTCGATGAACCTCTTCTACAGCGACCAGATGATCCGGGCGCTGGTGCGGTTCGACGCCGACCTCAGCGACAAGTTCATGCTGGGCAAGGTGATCCAGGCGATCGGCCGGTACGCGCTGGCCAAGGTCGACGCCGGCAGCAACAGCTTCCAGGTGCACCGCCTCGTCCAGGCGGTGATCCGGGCCGGGATGACCGCCGACGAGCAGGAGATCGCCGTCCACGAGGTGCACCGCATCCTCACCGGCGCCCGGCCCGTCCTCGGCGACACCGACGACCCGGCCAACTGGCCGGCCTTCGACGAGATCTGGCCGCACCTGTCGCCGTCCAAGGCGCACAACTGCGACGAGGCCGACACCCGCCAGCTGCTCATCGACCGGGTCCGCTACCTGTGGAAGCGCGGCGAGCTCGACCGCGCCCGCGACCTCGGCCACGCGCTCGACGCGGAGTGGACCAGCAAGCTCGGCGAGGACGACCGGCAGACCCTGCTGCTGCGCTTCCAGCTCGCCAACGTGCTGCGCTCCCAGGGCAATTACGCCGAGGCACTGGCCCTGGACGAGGCCACCCTGGAGCGCCAGCGGGCGCTGCTCGGCGAGCACCACCCGTACACCCTGATGACGGCCGGCTCGCTCGGCGCCGATCGCAGGGCGCTCGGCCGGTTCCAGGCCGCACTCGACCTGGACCGCGAAATCCTCGACCAGTTCCGTGAGTTGTTCGGCGACGACAACCCGCGCACGCTCTCCATGGCGAACAACCTGGCGATCGACTACCGGCTGGTCGGCGACAGCGAGGCCGCCCGCGAACTCGACCAGGAGACCCTCGACCGGCGCACCGCGGTGCTCGGCCCCAAGCACCCCTACACCCTGTCCACCAAGTCCAACCTGGCCCGCGACCTGCGCGAACTCGGCGACTACCGCGGCTCGGTGGACCTGCTCCAGGAGGTCACCTCCGACCTCGGCGACGTGCTCGACCCCGACCTGCCGGAGAACCTGCGCAACGCCAAGTCGCTGGCCGTCTCGCTGCGCCGGATCGGCCAGCTCGCCGAGGCCCGCCGGATCACCAAGGAGACCTACGAGCGCTACCTGGAGCGCTACGGCGCCGACGCCCCCGACGCGCTCGCCTGCGCGCTCAACCTGGCCGCCGACCACAGCGCCTCCGGCGACAAGGAGGCCGCCCGCGACCTCTGTGCCACCGTCTTCGAGGGCCACCGGCGGCTGTTCGGCGACGAGCACCCGTTCACCCTGGCCTGCGCCAACAACCTCGGCATCTACCTGCGCGGCAGCGGCGACGTCCCGGGCGCCATCGAGCGCGGCCGGCTCACCGTCGAGGGGCTGACCAGCTCGGTCGGCCCGGAGCACCCGTACACCCTCAACGCGATGATCAACCTGGCCAACGCCTACGGGGACGACGGGCAGCTTGCCCTCGCCGAACAGCTCGGCCGGGCCGCCTACCAGGGCCTGTGCGCGCGCTACTCGCCGCAGCACCCGGACGCGGTCGCCTGCGAGGCCAACCTGGCGGTCACCCTGCGGACGGCCAACCGGCACACCCAGGCCGCCGAACTGCGCGCGCGGGCCATCGCCGAGCTGATCCGGCAGTTCGGCGAGGAACACCCCAACACGGTCTCGGCGCGCGGCTGGAAGCGGATCAACCGCGACCTGGAGCCGCAGCCGGTGTGAGCCGTCGGTCCGGCCGCCAGGGGGCGGGGGGTACGCTGCGGCACCATGAGCGAGCGCAGCGAGCGAACGATCCACGGGCGCACCCCGCCCCCGGTCCTGGTCACCCGGCGCCTCGCGCCCGGCGTCATCGAACGGCTCACCGCCCGGCACGCCGTCACCTGCCACGACTCCGACCTGGCGATGGACCGGGCCGAACTGCTCGCCGCCGTCCGCGGCCGGCGGGCCGTGCTCACCACCCTGGACGACCGGGTGGACGCCGAGTTCCTGGACGCGGCCGGCCCCGGGCTGCGGATCGTTGCCAACCACGCGGTCGGCTACCACAACGTCGACCTCGCCGCCTGCGCCGAGCGCGGCGTGCTGGTCTCCCACACCCCCGGAGTGCTCACCACCGCCACCGCCGACATGGCCTGGGCACTGCTGCTGGCGGCCACCCGCCGGCTCGGCGAGGGCGAGCGGCTGCTGCGCTCCGGAACGCCCTGGACCTGGGCGCCGAACTTCCTGCTCGGCCTGGAGCTGTCCGGCACCCCGCTGGGCGTGCTCGGCATGGGCCGGATCGGGCAGGCGGTGGCCCGCCGGGCCCGCGCCTTCGAGATGCCCGTCGGCTACCACAACCGCCGCGCCCTGCCGCCCGAGCAGGCCGAGGGCGCCGAGTGGAAGCCGCTGGAGGAACTGCTCGCCACCTCCACCGTGCTGGTCGTCACCTGCCCGCTCAGCGACGCCACCCGGCACCTGCTGGACGCCCGCCGGCTGGCGCTGCTGCCGCGCGGCGCGGTGGTGGTCAGCATGACCGCCGGGGTGGTGGACGAGGAGGCGCTGGCCGCCGCGCTGGAGTCCGGGGCGTTGTTCGCCGCGGCCGTGGACAACTTCGAGCACGAGCCGGCCGTCCCGTCCGCGCTGCTCGCCCAGGAACGCGCGGTGCTGGCCCCGCACCTGGGCAGCGCCACCGTCGCCACCCGGCAGGCGATGGGCGGCCTGGCGGTGGACAACGTCCTGGCGGTGCTCGGCGGGGGCGAGCCGGTGACGCCGGTCCGGGCCTGAGCCGGCCGGCCCGGGGCGGGCCCGACCCCGGACGGACTACCCCGCGGCCCAGGCCAGGGCGGTGGTCATCACCCGGAACGCCCCGAAGTGCGCGGCGCCGGGCTCCAGGAACAGTTCGGCGCCCGGGATGTGGTCGGCCAGCCAGCGGGAGTGGTCGACCGGTGAGAACTGGTCGTCCGCGCCGTGCCAGAGCCAGGTCGGCACCCGGATCGTCCCGACCTCGAAGCCCCAGTCGGCGGTGAAGGCCAGCACGTCGTCGATCCAGCCGTCCGCGCCGTGCCGGAACGCCTCCCGGTAGTTGCTCTGCAGCATCCGCCGCAGCCCGCTGTCGGCCACCACCTCCCGGTCGGCGGGGGAGAGTTCGGTGCGCAGCCCGTTCAGCAGCCGGACCGGGTCGTCCTTGATCTGCCGGGAGCGGAACTCCATCGCGTCGGCGATCCGGCCGTGCCCGCGCTCGGCCTCCTTGTAGGCGCGGACGTTGGACGGGGTCATCCCCGCGTACCAGTCCAGGCCGGTCGCGGTGCGCGGCGCGAGGCCCACCAGCACGGCCACCCGGCTGACCCGCTCGGGCAGCAGCGCGGCGCAGGCCAGCGCGTGCGGGCCGCCGCCGGAGCGGCCGAGCACCGCGAAGCTGTCCAGTCCGAACTCGTCGGCGATGGTCCGCACGTCGGCCGCCGCCGCGCTCACCCGGCGGCCGAACAGCCGGGTCGAGTCGCCGTAGCCGGGCCGGTCGTACGAGATCAGCCGCACGCCGAGCCGGTACAGCACGGTGCTGCGCGGGTGCGGGCCGACCCGGCTGCCGGGCATCCCGTGCAGCAGGAACACCGGACGGCCGCGCGGGTCGCCGAGGGACTCCACCGCGAGCGCGCGGTCGTCCGCCGTCTTGACCATCCGTAACGACACCTGCGGCCTCCTCAGTGCTCCGGGTGGGTTCCGTGCTCCGGGCCCGTGTCGTGCTCCCGGTCGGTGGTGGTGCGGACCTCCCGGCGGGCCTGCCAGGTGGTGTGCTCGCGGGAGATCGCGTCCTCGGCGTCCCGGGCCAGCCTGGCCCAGACCTCCTCGGCGTCCGGCGAGTCCAGGTCCAGCCGGGCGAGTTGGCGCTGGATCTGCCCCAGCTCCACGGCGGCCAGCCCGTACGCGGCGGCCAGCGGGCGGTACTGGCGCAGCTGCGCCCAGGCGGTGACCGAGGCGGCCACCGCCGAGACGGTGCCCAGCGCGTCGTAGGTGAACGCGCCGAGCGCCCGCAGCACCGCCAGCACCAGCCCGAGTGCGGGCAGCAGCACGCCCAGCACCCCGGCCCAGTACCCGGCCCGGGCGCAGTAGCGGGCCTTGGCGCGGTACCAGTCGTGCTGCACCTGGATCCGCTCGCCCAGGTACACCTCGCGGCGCACCGCCAGCGGCTGCTCGCGCAGGTCGTGCATCGCCGCGGTGACCTCGACCCCGCTGCCGGGGACGGCGGCCGGGCCGTCCCGGAAGGCGCCGAGCACCCGACCGAGCTGGAAGCGGTACAGGCCCTCGGCGTCCGGCAGGGCGCGCGGCGGCGGCTGGTAGGCGTCGGCCCGGACGGCGTACTTCCAGGCCAGGGTCTTGACCGACTCGGCGGCGGCCCGCCCCTCGTACCAGAGGCCCTGCGGGTTCTGCCGGCTGATCACCACGGCCAGCGCGATCGCGCCGAGGTAGGCGCCGGCCGCGGGCCAGGCCCAGGGCTCGCCGTCGGCCGAGCCGGTCGCGGCGGCCAGCACCAGCAGGACCAGCTCCCAGGCGCAGAGCAGCACCGAGCGCTGCTGCCCGCGCAGCGAGGCCGCGTCGGCGGCCCAGAAGAACTCGGGCAGCAGGTCCCGCTCGCGCACCCACCCGGTCCGTCCCGCACCAGACGCCATGTTCGGCCCCCACCTGTCGCTCCGGTCGCACCGCTCTCCTGCCCCGGGGGCCTTCCCGGTACGCCTGGGGACGGCCGGGGCGGCCCGCAATGGCCGGGAAGGCGCGGTGGATTGTCCGGTACGCCCCGTGTTCGATCCGGCACCGAGCGTGTCCGGCTCCGGGGGAGCAGTGGGCGGCGGCGGGCGGGTCAGTAGGTGTAGAAGACCCGGTCGGCGTTGTCGGCCATCTGCTTGGCGTTCCACTCGGTGCCGCCGGGGACGTTGCCGGAGCGGAACAGCGGCGGGGCGGGGGCGTCCCCGGCGGCCGCCCGGTCGGCGAGCCGGCCGACCGCGGAGGCGACCACGGCCTGCATCAGTGCACTGGTCACGACGGTGGAGACGGGGCCGAAGGTGGTCTCGGCGCCCGGGTGGGTCAGCTCCCCGTCGCCGACCGCGATCTTGCTGTCCAGCACCACGTCGCAGTGGTCCTTCAGGTAGGTGCCGGACGGGTGCGCCGAGGGCACCTCCTCCGGATAGGCCAGCGAGGTCACCCCGATCACCTTCAGCCCGCGGTCCCGGGCGTGCCGGGCGAGTTCGACCGGCATGGTCTGGCGGCCGGAGAGCGAGATCACGAACAGCAGGTCGCCGGTGGTCGCGGGGGTCAGGTCCAGGGTCGCGGTGGCCAGCCCGGAGACCCGCTCCAGTGCGCTCGACAGCGGCGCGGGCATCACCGTCACCCCGGTCGTCCCCGGCACGTTCAGCAGGTTCACCGGGACCAGCCCGCCGGCCCGGTAGACCACGTCCTGGGCCGGCAGTGCGGAGTGTCCGGCACCGAAGGTGAACACCCGGCGACCTTCGGTGACCGCCTCCGCCAGCAGCGCGGCGGCGGCCTCGATGGTCTCGGCCTCCTCCTCGCGGACCCGCCGGAGGTGGGCGATCGCAGCATCGAAGTAGCTGCCGACCAGGTCGTTCATCCGGTGCCTTACTCTCTGCCGGTGGGGGAGCCGGCCGGGCGGGGCGGTCGCAGTGGTCCGGACCGCCGGTGGAGAAAGCTACGGCGAGCACCGTCGCGTCCCGGTGCCACCGCTGTCAACAGCGACGAAAACCGGCATCCGACGCCCCTGGGCGGGCCCGGTTGCGGCCCGGGTACGTCAGAATTGGCGGTGAGGACACCGAAGAACGGAGCCAGCGGCGATGTCTGGGCTGATCGACACCACTGAGATGTACCTTCGCACCATCCTGGAGCTGGAGGAGGAGGGCATCGTCCCGATGCGTGCCCGCATCGCCGAGCGCCTGGAACAGAGCGGTCCCACGGTCAGCCAGACTGTCGGCCGGATGGAGCGCGACGGGCTGCTCCAGGTCGCCGGGGACCGGCACCTCGAACTCACCGAGGACGGCCGTCGGCTCGCGGTGCGCGTCATGCGCAAGCACCGCATCGCCGAGTGCCTGCTGGTCGACGTGATCGGCCTGGAGTGGGACCAGGTGCACGAGGAGGCCTGTCGCTGGGAGCACGTGATGAGCGAGACGGTCGAGCGCAAGGTGCTCGCCATGCTCGGCCACCCCACGCAGTCCCCGTACGGCAACCCGATCCCGGGCCTGGACGAGCTGGGGGACACCAAGGCCGAGGGTGAGGGCTTCGACGCCGGGCTCGTCCCGCTGGACACCGTCAAGCCGGGCGAGGCCGGGGCCGACGTGGTGGTCCGCCGGATCGGCGAGCCGATCCAGACCGACAGCGTGCTGATGAGCACCCTGCGCCGGGCCGGCGTCCGGCCGGGCTCGACGGTCAAGGTGACCGCAGGCGTCGGCGGCGTGCTGGTCGGCACCGGGGACAACGCGGCGGAGCTGGGCAAGGACATCGCCCAGCACGTCTTCGTCGCCCAGGCCTGACCGGCACCGCAGACGTCGGAGTGGGGCCCGCTGCTTCCCGTGCAGCGGGCCCCGCTCGTCCTCCCCGTCCCTCCCTGCTCCCCTCCTTTTCCCTCCCGTCCCCTCCGTCCCCTCCGTCCCTCCCTGCTCCCCTCCGGCGCCTCGCCCGGCTTCCCCGTCCGAGCTCCCCTTGCGGCGCCCCCTCGCACCGCAATTCCTCCCCTCGGCCGATCATGGCAATCCTTGAGTGCTGTCACCCGTACGGGGGGCTTTTCCGGTTGACCAGCGGGTACATGGAAGCCTTATCCGGACATGCGTATGACGGGCCCCGTCTCCGGTGGGAGACAAGGCCCGTCACTCGTGCGCGTTGTGTCGCGCGGTGCGCGCCCTCGCCCGATAGGCGTAGGGCGGCCGTTCGGGGGAGGGTGAACCCGCCGGGCGGCCCCGGTCAGCCCACCGGCGCCGGCTGGGCGGCCTGGGCGGTGTGGTGGGCGGGCGCCTCGCGGCCGCAGGCGTAGGCGAGCGGGCTGATCAGCTCGGCGGCGTCGGGCAGCCAGCGGTTGAGCGCGGAGGGGGAGCGGGCCCACTGGGCGTAGCCGGTGGAGCCGATCCGGGACGGCGGGGCGACCGTCCAGTCCCCCTCGCCGCGGGCGACCAGGTCCAGCCGCCCGGGCGGCCAGCCGAGCTTGCGCAGCATCTCCGGGAGCTTGGCCGCGACCCCGGGCAGCACCAGGAAGTGCAGCCGCCGGCCGACCCGCCCCGGCGCGGCGGGCAGCACCGCCACCGGGCCGAGCTGGAGGTCCATCCGCTCCATCCGGGCCAGCGCCAGGCAGCCGGCCGTCTCCGGCACGTCCAGGACGTCGAAGGACCGGCCGGTGGGCAGCAGGATCGAGGCCTGCGGGCGTTCGGTCCACCAGCGCCGCACCGCGCCCGGCCCGGCGCTCGCCTTGCGGGCCCAGTCCGCGTCGAGCGGGTGGGCGCCCGGGAGCGCGCAGCGCGGGTCGCCGCAGGAGCAGTGCGCGGGCCCGTCGCCGTCGACCAGCCAGGCGCCCGGGGCCACCTCCCAGTGGCGGTTCTCGGCGTAGCCGACGGCTTCGATGAGCAGCGGGGGCAGACCGGCGTTCTTGTCCTGGCCGGAGGCGTCGGGGATGTCTTCCACGCGCTGCTCAACTACCGTGCGTGAGGCGGGTTACGGCTCGACGGTGCCCGGTTGGGCGCATCCCGGCAATGTCACCCGTTCCGGTTACTCATCCGTGTTGGTGCGGTCGGGAGCGGGCGCAGCGGGGGCGCACGGGAGCATTTCCCAGGGCGCAGGGGGGGTGCGGATCGTCACCGTGGGTATCCCGCTGGCGTCGCTGATCGCTAACCTGGTGTCAGATTCCTTGGACGGTCGGACAGTCGGCAACAGATCAGCAGAATCGTCGCCCGCCGGCCGGGACCGGAGGGTGTGGGGAGGCGAAGCCCAATGGCCGCGAGACCACTCGTCGCACGACAGCCCAACGAGCGTCTGCAGCAACTGATCCAGGAGGCCAGCTGCTCCAACGCCGGCCTGGCCCGGAGGGTCAACCTCTGCGGCGCCGAGCACGGTCTGGACCTTCGGTACGACAAGACCTCCGTCGCCCGCTGGCTGCGCGGGCAGCAGCCGCGCGGGCAGGCGCCGGCCGTGATCGCCGAGGCCCTGGGGCGCAAGCTCGGCCGCAGCGTGTCGGTCGAGGAGATCGGCATGGCGGACGGCAAGAACCTCAGCTCCGGCATCGGGCTGCAGTTCGCGCCCACCATCAACGCGGCCCTGGAGCAGGTCTGCGAGCTGTGGCGCAGCGACGTCGGCAGGCGGGACTTCCTGACCGGGGCGACGGTCGCCGCCTCCGCGCTGGTGGAGCCCAGCCGGGACTGGCTGATCACCCCGCCGGACCCGGTGGTGGCGCGCGCCGGCGGCCCGCGGGTCGGTCCGACCGACGTGGCCGCGATCAAGGCGACCACCGTGATGCTGGTCGACCTGGACCACCGCTTCGGCAGCGGCCACGTCCGCCCGGTCGTCGTGCACTACCTCAACTCGGTGGTCTCCGGCCTGCTCGGCGGAGCGTACCGGGAGGAGACCGGGCGCCAACTCTTCGCCGCCGTGGCCCGGTTGACCGAACTGGCCGGCTACATGGCGGTGGACACCGGCCAGCCCGGGCTCGCCCAGCGCTACTACATCCAGGCGCTGCGGCTCGCCCAGGCGGCCGACGACCGCGGCTACGGCGGCTACGTGCTGGCCGCCTCGATGAGCCACCTGGCGGCCACCCTGGGCAACCCGAGGGAGATCGCCCAACTCGCCCGCGCCGCCCAGGAGGGCGCCCGCTCCGTGGCCACCCCGACGGCGATGGCGATGTTCTACGCCGCCGAGGCCCGCGGCCACGCCCTGCTCGGCGACGCCCGCTCCTGCGAGGCGGTTTCGGCCAAGGCACTGGAGATGATGGAGAAACGCCGCCCGGAGGACGACCCGGACTGGATCGCCCACTTCGACGACGCCTACCTCGCCGACGAACTGGCCCACTGCCACCGGGACCTGGAACAGGCCGGCCAGGCCGAGCACTACGCCCGCCGGGCCCTCGACCTGCACCCGCCGACCCGGGTACGGCGCCGCGCGGTCGACCTCGTGCTGCTGGCCACCGCGCAGTTGCAGCAGCGGGACCTGGAACGGGCCTGCGAGACGGGCACCCAGGCCGTCCGGCTGCTGAGCGGGCTGCGCTCCAACCGGGGCGTGGAGTACCTGGACGAGTTCCGGCGCCGGCTGGAGCCCTACCGGGAGCAGCGGGTGGTCCGCGAGTTCCACGCGCGGGCGGACGCGGAGGCGGCCTGACCACGGGAGCGGCCTGACCCGGGAGCGGCCTGACCGGGAGCGGCCCGTGACCGTCCGGACAGGGAGCGTGACGGATGTCCCGCCCACGTGGTCACCCGGTGAGGCGAACCGGTAGCGTGGGCGCGACGTCCAAGGAACTGTGATGCTCCCAAGAACCGACGAGATGTGGTCCGCCGTCAGCGCGCGGTCCTGCACAGGTGAGGAATCGCGTTGAGTCAGCGCCGCTCGTACCCCAACTCGGGTGACTTCAACCTGGACGACCTGTTCCGCCCCGAGCCCGGTCAGCCGCAGGGCCAGCCGGGCCAGCCGCAGTTCCCGGGCCAGCCGCCGTACCAGGGGCAGCCGGGCCAGCCGGGCCAGCCGCAGGGCCACTCGGCCGTGCCGCCGGTGGGGCAGCCGTCCGGTCAGCCGGAGTACCTCGGGGAGGGCGGGCACGCGCTGCCGACCCAGGCGATGCCCGCGCAGCCGATGCCGGGCCAGCCGATGCCCGCGCACGGTGCCCCGTGGGGCGGGCCGCAGCAGGGGTACGGCGGCCCGCAGGCGGAGCAGCCCGCTCCGGAGACCCAGCACCTGCCGCCCTACCCGGTCGCCGACCCGCAGTCCGGCGGCTACCCGCAGCAGCAGGTCGCGCCCGGGTACCAGGCGTACCCGCCGGCCGCGCAGCCCCAGCCGGCCTACCCGGCGCAGGACTACGGCCAGGGCTACGCCCCGGACCACGGCCAGGGCTACGCCCCGGACCACGGGCAGGGCTTCGACGCGACCCAGGCCGGTGGCTCCGCCCGGCGCGGCCGCCCCTCCAGCAAGCTGATCATCGGCGGGGTGGTGGCGGGCTGTGCGGCGGCCGGCATCCTGGTCGCCGTCCTGATGAGCGGCGGGGGCACCCCCAAGGACGACAGGAAGACCACCCCGGTGGCCGCCACCGGCAGCAGCTCCGTCCCCGGCGCGGGGGGCACCAGCGGCTCCGGCGCCGCCGTCGACCCGGAGGTCAAGGCGCAGGCGCAGCCGCTGTCGGACCTGCTGGGCACCGCGAGCGACAGCCGCAATTCGGTGGTCTCCGCGGTCGCCTCGGTGCAGAAGTGCGACAAGCTCCCCGACTCCCAGCAGGCCCTCACGGCCGCGGCCGGCAAGCGGCGCGAGCTGCAGACCAAGCTCGGCCAGCTGAAGACCGACAAGCTGCCGGGCGGCCAGCAGCTGGTCGAGCAGCTGAACGCGGCCTGGACGGCCTCGGCCCAGGCCGACGACGAGTACGCGGCCTGGGCGCAGGACGCGCAGGGCTCCTGCGACCCGAAGAAGCAGGACAACCAGCACTACAAGAACGCGGTCCAGGCCAGCGGCACCGCGACCACCGCGAAGAAGCAGGCCTCCACGCTGTGGAACGCGATCGCCGTCCAGACCGGCCTGCCCAGCCGCAGCGACGGCGACCTGTAGCGGTGGGGCGGCGCCGAGGCGGCGCCACCCCACCGCGTCACGCCGGCGGGCGGCCCCCGGTGAGCACCCAGCGGACGTCCACGAAGCCCGGCTGCTGCAGGGTCATCCGCCCGTTCTTGACCACCTGGTAGGTGACCCAGGTGTTCACCAGCCGGGGTGAGGCGGTGCTGGGCAACATGTTGGTGGCGCCCCAGTTCAGCGGCGGGGTGAGGCCGACGTCGATGCCCTCGCCGCTGTCCAGCAGCCCGGCGATCGACTTCGCGGTGACCGGCTTGCCGGCCTCCGACAGCTTCTGCGTCACCATCTTGAACACCTCGTACGCGACCCAGGTGGTCTGCACCCCGGGGTCGGAGACGTCGATGGTGCTCCCGCCGGTGGTGTCGGCGCGGACCACCCCGCGCAGCCCGTCCCAGATCTTCGCCGACTCCGGCGGGTACCAGCTGGTGACGTAGGCGCCGTTGAGCGGGCCGGAGTCGCCGCCGGTGGAGTCGACCACCGACTGCTGCACGCTGCCGATCACCGAGGCGATCCGGGTGTTCTTCGGGGTCAGCCGCCGGTAGGAGTCCAGCAGGTTGCCGGTGGGCTCGGCGGCCAGCGCGCTGGTGACGCAGTTGCCCGGCTCGTCCTTGCCGATCGCCTTGCGGGCCACCGGGGCGTAGTCGGAGGACTGCTCGGGCGCCTTGACGTCCTGCAGCCTGATCCCGGCGGGGCGCAGCGCGGTGCCCAGGTAGCCGATCAGGTTGTCGCCGGCCGGGGTGTCCGGGCGGACCAGCGACACGGTCTTGCAGCCGGCGTCCACCAGCTGCCGTCCGTTGCCCGCGATCAGGGCGGGCAGGCCGCCGTCCACCGGGTAGGACAGCGGGCTGGAGAACTCGGGCTGGGAGAGGCCGTAGCCGCCGATCAGCGGGATCCCGGCGCGTTCCAGGACGGGCATGAAGGCCTCGCCCCACTGGCTGTAGGAGCCGATCACGGCGGCGGCCCCGGCGTCCACGGCCTGCTGGGCGCAGGCGCGGGCGCCGTCGGCGGAGTTGTGCTCGTTGCAGGTGATCACCCGCAGCCGGCGGCCGTTCAGTCCGCCCTTGATGTTGACGTCCTGGCCGATGGCGGAGGCGAGCGCGGTCATGCCCGGCCGGTCGGCGGAGCCGGTGCCGGACGGCGCCCAGGTCATCACGGTCAGGTCGTTGCCGCCGGAGGCGTCGGCAGCTCCGCCGCACGCGGACGCCGAGAAGAGGGTGGGGAGCAGCGCCGCGGCGGTGACGGCGGCGGCGACGGGGCGTCGGCGGCGGCGCCGCGCGACGGGGGGACGGCCCTGGAACGAGTCCCTTCGGCTGGTCATCGGTCTTCCCTCTCTGGGGCGCACTCCGGCGCACCGGAACCAGCCAAGCCCCGGCGCCACAAGCCGAGAGGGCAGAAATGCGAACGGTCGGCAAACGGCAGCTGAAATCCGGCGGGGGACGCGTGTAGATCGCGAGTGGAGTACGAACAGAAGGGGAACGTACGATCGTTCACCATGTCCGTCAGCACAGATTCTTCGCACCGGTCCGCCCGAAACCCTTCTCGTCCGGGCCACCGCTCCAGCACGATGGGCGGCATGCCGCTCAACGACCTGCCCTGGTGGCGCTGGCGAGCCCGACTGCGCTCGGCGCTGCACATGCTGTCCGACCCCGCCTTCCAGCAGGAGGCCTGGCTGACCGGCCGGGAGGGGTACGGGGACGTGACCGACGCCGTCTACCGGCTGGTCGAGGACACCTGGCTGGACCGCTGGTCGGCCGAGAAGTACGTGGGCACGATCCTCCGGGACTCCGCCGAGGCCGCGCTGGTCGACGTCGCGGTGCTGCGGGCCGTGCAGATGCTGCACGAGGTGGGCGCGGACGCCCCGGCCTCCGCCTACCTCGGCCACCCCGGCTGGCCGGAGACCGTCCGGGCCGCCCGCGAGGCGCACGTCGCGCTGGCCACGGGCGACGGGGACGACCCGGACGCGGCCCCCAAGTCGCTGGACGTGCTGCGCATCCTCACCCAGGTCTGACGCACGCGGGTCCGGACGGTGCCGTCCCGCAGTACGGGCAGCGGGGCGGCGGATGTCCAGGATGTGACACGCTGGACCGTCCACGCACGTCACGAGCTCAGAACGGGATACCCCCAGTGGAACAGCAGTCGGCCGGCGCCCAGTACGTCCTCACGCTGTCCTGCCCCGACAAGCAGGGCATCGTCCACGCGGTCTCCAGCTACCTCTTCATGACCGGCTGCAACATCATCGACAGCCAGCAGTTCGGGGACGGCGACAGCGGACTCTTCTTCATGCGGGTGCACTTCTCCGCCCCCGAGCCGGTCACCGCCGACAAGCTGCGGGCCAGCTTCGCCGCGATCGGCGCCTCCTTCGCGATGGACTGGCAGATCCACCCGACCGAGCAGCGGATGCGGATCATCCTCATGGTCAGCAAGTTCGGGCACTGCCTGAACGACCTGCTCTACCGCACCCGGATCGGCGCCCTGCCGGTGGAGATCGCCGCGGTGGTCTCCAACCACACCGACCTGCAGGACCTGACCGAGAGCTACGGGATCCCCTTCCACCACATCCCGGTCACCAGGGACACCAAGGCGGAGGCCGAGCAGCAGCTGCTGGACCTGGTCGCCAAGGAGCAGGTCGAACTGGTCGTGCTGGCCCGCTACATGCAGGTCCTCTCCGACCAGCTGTGCACCGAGCTGTCCGGCCGGGTGATCAACATCCACCACTCCTTCCTGCCGAGCTTCAAGGGCGCCAAGCCGTACCACCAGGCGCACGCCCGGGGTGTGAAGCTGATCGGGGCCACCGCGCACTACGTCACCGCCGACCTGGACGAGGGCCCGATCATCGAGCAGGAGGTGGCCCGGGTCACCCACGACGTCAGCCCCGACCAGCTGGTCGCGCTCGGCCGGGACGTCGAGTGCCAGGCGCTGGCCCGCGCGGTGAAGTGGCACAGCGAGCACCGGGTGCTGCTCGACGGCACCCGTACGGTCGTCTTCGCCTGAGCGGGGCGAGCGGGCGCTGACAGCCGCTGCCGGCCTCACGGCCGCGACAGCAGCGGGAGCGCGTGCAGCACCTCGCGGATCGCGGCCCGGTCACCGTGCTCGCCGACCGGCAGCCGGTCCGGGTCGCGGTGCGCGGCGGCCAACTGGCAGAGCTCCAGGCCGTCCACCGCCATCGAGGCCACCGGCTCCCCGCCGGGCGGGCCCGACTCCGGGCCCACTGTGCCGACCGTGCCGCCCGGGCCGGCCGTGACGTCCCCGCCGTCCAGCGGGACCAGCCACTCGCCGCCGCCCGGGCCGTCGACCACCAGCCGCAGCCGCCGGGCGGTCGGACCGTTCCCGGCCGGTGCCCCCACCGGTTGGGGCTGCGCCGCGCGCAGGCCGGCCAGCGCCCGGGGCAGCAGCCGGACCACCAGCTCCACCATCTGCCGCAGGTGTTGCGGCGCCGGCGGGTCGTACGGGTAGGCGACCGCCCGGGCCACGTCCTCGCCGTGCACGTAGCACTCGAAGGCGCGGTCCACGAAGGCGTCGCGCAACGGCAGCACGGTGAAGCCGTAGTCGACCGGGGTGTTGCCCTGCGGGGCGAGCGCGGCGCTGCGCACCAGGTCGTGGCTCTGCTGCCGCCACCGGGCGCGCACCGACTGCGGCGGCAGGGCGCTCTGCCCGGCGATCATCCGGGCGGTGCGGTCGGAGATCGCGGCGTACGGGCCGCCCTGCGGCGGCACCCGGCGTTCGGCCGGCACGGCGGGTGCGCCCGGAGTGCGCGAGGCGACCGGTGTGCCCGGTGCACCCGGAGCGGCCGGCACCGGGTCGGGCAGACCGAGGGCGAGCGCCAGGAAGCCGTCCACGGCGGTCAGGTGACCGAGCACCTCGGCCGGGCGCAGCCGGCCGGAGCCGCCGTGCCACGGCAGTTCGGCCACCTCCTGCCACTCCTCCGGGCCGAGGTCGCGCAGCAGCGCGTCGAGCTTGGCGGTCTCCGCCGTGTACGGCATGCCCCAGGCGGGGACGGGCAGTTCCGCCGGGCGGCGGGCCAGGCACCAGTCGAGCACCTGCTGGCGCAGCGAGCCGGGCTGGTCCAGCGGTTCGTCCAGGGAGAGCCAGCCGGCCGCCTCGTGCAGCCGGGCCGCCTCCTCGGCGCACTCCGGGCAGCCGCGCATGTGCAGCTCCAACTCGGCGGCCTCGCGGGTCGGGCAGGCGCCGAGGGCCCAGGCGCCGAGCAGTGAGCGCAGGGCGTCGTGCTGCTCCTCCGTGCTGCTCACGTCTCCCCGTCCCCGGCGTCGTCACCCGTTGGTTCGTCGAGCGGCCCGTCGAGCGGCCCGTTGACCGGCTGCTGGACCGGTTCGTCGGCCAACTCGGTCGCCAGCAGGGCCAGGCCGAGCCGCATCCGCTGCTTGGCGGCCTGCTCGCTGATGCCGAGCAGCCGGGCCGTCTCCCGGTAGGTGCGGCCGTCGTAGTACGTCACCGCGATGGTCTCACGCAGGGATCGGGGCAGGGAGTCGACCACGTACTGCATGCGCGCGGCGGTGGCCACGGCGCGGATCTCCGCCTCGGCGCCCAGGAGGTCACCGCCCGGCGGTCGTTCGGCGGCACGCCGCGCCCGCAGCCGCTCGACGGCGCGGCGGTGGGTGAGCGTGCCCAGCCAGGAGCGCAGCGTGCCGCGGGCGGGGTCGAAGTCCTCGGGGTGCTCCCAGGCGTGGGCGAAGATCTCCCGGGTGAGCTGCGCGGCGGCGGCCTGGTCGGCGAGTATCCGCCCGGCCAGGCCGTGCACCATCGGTGCGAGCTGGTCGTAGAGTTCGCCGAGCGCGGTCTCCTCGCCGCGGGCGAGGCGGCGCTGCAACTGCTCGTCCCAGCGCGGGGTCCGCTCCGGGGTGGCCATCGGGAACCACCCTCCTGCCCGGGTTCGCTGGCTTACCCAACGGTATCTTGCGGTCGGCGCGCGGCGGAGGGATTCGGGCAAGAACGGAATCCTTCCGCACGGATTCGCCGGTGCGGCAACGGGCCGTCAGGCAGCCGCTGTTCGAGCGCCGCTGGACATATGTCGCACGGGTGGTTCGTGAGTGGCGGGCGGGGCTCCCGGGGTGTCCGGCGGTAGGTTCCCGACTGCGGAACCGCGGCGGGCCGTCGCCGGTCGCCCCAGGCCGGCCGGGTCGTTCCGGGTCGTTCCGGGTCGTCCCGGGTCGGACGAGCGCCGGTGCGAGGCTCGCGAGAGTGAGCGGGACAGTATGCACTGCGCTGTCCCCCGATCGCCGGAATATGCCCGAAGCGCTTGCTGCGGTCCGCCGGCCCGCCCATCCTGAGGCGTATTCGTGTCGCGGCCGGTGCGCGACCGACGAGTCGGCGCGGACGAGTGGGCGCGGACGAGTGGGCGCGGGTGGACGGACCGGGCGGACGCCCGGGTGCGGCTCGGGTGGCGCCGGGCGGAGTGCGAGGGCCCGCCGGCCGGTCGATCCGGCACGATCGGGACTTAGGCCGAACTGCGAGTGCAGG
This sequence comes from Streptomyces sp. 1114.5, assembly GCF_003635085.1. Lineage (NCBI taxonomy): Bacteria > Bacillati > Actinomycetota > Actinomycetes > Kitasatosporales > Streptomycetaceae > Streptomyces > Streptomyces sp. 1114.5. Next base: position 794,134 of record NZ_RBXE01000001.1, on the reverse strand, counting down.
TGGTGGAGCGGTGCAGGTTCTTCAGGTACAGCTGGCGGTGCAGGCGGACCCCGCCGAGGTCGGCCGGGCCCGTCGGTGGGTGCGCTCGCGGCTGTTGAACCACGGGGTGGACCCGGATGCGCCGATGGCCGAGACGGTGGTGCTGGTGGTGTCGGAGCTGGTGACCAACGCCGTGGTGCACACCGGCTGTCCGGCCGTGCTGCGGCTCTGCCTACCGATGGCCGAGGACGCGCCGCAGGGCTGCCCGGCCGTCCCGCTGCGGGTGGAGGTCGCCGACGCGAGCGAGACGGCCCCGGCCCCGCGGCACGCCGGGGCGGACCAGGAGGCGACCAACGGGCGCGGCCTGGAGCTGGTCGAACTGCTCTGCGAGCGCTGGGGCTGGTACCCGGACGGCTCGGGCAAGCGGGTCTGGTGCGAGATCGGCGCGGACGCCCGCCCGGCCGACCCGCTGGCAGACGTGGACTGGGCGGCTTTGGCGCAATAGCGGCTTCCGCGGCGGCCGGTGGCCCCTGGCGATCACCGGCCGAAAGGTGACGCAACCATTCCGAATTTCGGACTACCCATTGACGTGACGTATCCGACTGATCACGCTTGGGTGCGGCTCTCCGTCGCGAGGGGACGCCGAGGGGACGTCCGTCCACCGCCGCGGTGCCGCTGTCCAGGGGGATCGTGTCAGCGAAGGGGCCGCGGACGGTCGGTCGCGGACCGCTCCTCGGCGAGTGCGGAGGCCGCGGCGCGGGGTCAGGGCCCGCGCGTCGCGGTTGGATGGCGGCCTGCCGTGCCGTGCTCGGGGTGCACACGGTGTGCCGCCATCCACTGCGCCGCCCGGCGCGCCGCCGGGCCACGGCGATATCCGGCCACCGGTGGCCGGCGTTTCGGCGTTCGGCGCCGCTGAGCAGGTACGGACCTACTGCGGGACGGTGCGGAAGGTGCGCCGGTAGGCGCTCGGCGCCACGTCGAGCCGGCCGCGCAGCTGCAGCCGCAGTGAGGCGGCGGTGCCGAAGCCGGACTCCCGGGCGACCTGGTCGATCGTCAGATCGGTCCGTTCCAGCAGCTGGCGGGCCCGTTCGGTGCGCTGGGTGGTGATCCACTGGCCCGGGCTGGCGCCGGTCTCCTCGCGGAAGCGCCGGGTGAAGGTCCGTACGCTCATGCCGGCCCGGTCGGCGAGCCGGCGCAGCGCGAGCGGCTGGTCCAGGTGCTCCACCGCCCAGGCGCGCACCGCGGCGGTGCCGGTGCCTTCGGCGTCCACCGGGCTCGGGGCCTCCACGTACTGCTTCTGGCCGCCCTCGCGCCACGGCGGCACCAGGCAGTTGCGGGCCACCGCGTTGGCCACCGCGCTGCCGTGGTCGCGCCGTACCACGTGCAGGCAGAGGTCCACCCCGGCGGCCACCCCGCCGGAGGTGAGGATGTCGCCGTCGTCGGTGTAGAGCACGTCGGGGTCGAGCAGCACCCGGGGGAACAGCCGGGCGAAGCGCTCGGTGTAGCGCCAGTGGGTGGTGGCCGGGCGGCCGTCCAGCAGGCCGGCGGCGGCCAGGATGAAGGAGCCGGTGCAGATCGACAGCAGCCGGGTGCCGGGCCGGATCCGGGCCAGCGCGGCGGCCAGCTCCGGGGTGAAGCAGGCGTCGGCGACGGCCGGGCCGGAGTCGGCGGAGGCCGGGATCACCACCGTGTCGGCCCGTTCCAGCAGTTCGGGCCCGTGGTCGACCATGACCCTGAAGTCGGCGCTGGTGGCGACCGGTTGGCCGTCCAGAGTGCAGGTGGCCACCTCGTAGAGGGGTTGCCCGGCCGGGCCCTTGGCGCCGCCGAAGATGCGGGCGGGGATGCCGAGTTCGAAGGCGATCACGCCGTCCAGGGCGAGTACCGCGACCAGGTGTGCCATGGGCTCCCCTCGGGTGTCGGTGGGTCCGGGCCAGCGTACGCCCGGTTGTGGCCCGAATCTTGCGAAAGCTGTCATTCAGGCCACTCGTCGGGGCCCCGGTCGCCCGGAACACTCGTTCGCGTGACCGAACGCAGCGCCCTCACCCCCACACCCGTCCCCGATCCGACCGGCCCCGACCAGAACGGCTCCGACTCGAACGGCTCGGCCCCGACCGACTCCGAGCGGCCCGCCGCGGCCGGGCGTGCCCGGGTGCACTACGCCTGGGTGGTGGCCGGGGTCTCCCTGCTCGTCCTGCTCGGCTCGGCCGGCTTCCGCTCCACGCCGAGCCTGATGATGGACGCCCTGCACAACGAGTTCGGCTGGTCGCTCGGGACGATCTCCAGCGCCACCTCCGTCAACCTGACCCTCTACGGCCTCACCGCCCCCTTCGCCGCCGCCCTGATGGACAGGTTCGGGGTGCGCCTGGTGGTGGTCTGCGCGCTGCTGACCATCTCGGTCGGCTCCGGGCTCACCATGCTGATGCGCGAGCCCTGGCAACTGGTGCTCTGCTGGGGCGTGTTGGTCGGCCTCGGCAGCGGCTCGATGGCCGGCGCGTTCGCCACCACCATCACCGGGCGCTGGTTCCGGGCCCGCCAGGGCCTGGTCACCGGGGTGCTCACCGCCGCCGGCGCGGCGGGCAACCTGGTCTTCCTCCCGGTCGGCGCCTGGCTGGTGGAGCAGCACGGCTGGCGCTCGGCCGTGGTCGTGGTCTCGCTCGCCGCCAGCGCCGTCGCCGTCCCCGTCCTGCTGCTGATGCGCGAGCGGCCCGCCGACATCGGCCTGCTCCCGTACGGTGCGACCGAGGAGCCTCCCGCCCCCGCCGCCGACGGCCGCGCCCTGGCCCGCTCGCTGCGGGTGCTGCGCGACGCCGCCCGCAGCCGGGCGTTCTGGCTACTGGCAGGCTCCTTCGCGATCTGCGGCGCCACCACCGCCGGCCTCGTCGGCACCCACTTCATCCCGGCCGCGCACGACCACGGCATGCCGGTCACCACCGCCGCGAGCCTGCTCGCCCTGATCGGCGTCTTCGACGTGCTCGGCACCATCTTCAGCGGTTGGCTCACCGACCGGGTCGACTCCCGGCTGCTGCTGACCGTCTACTACGGACTGCGCGGCCTGTCCCTGCTCCTGCTGCCGCAGCTGCTGGCCGGCTCGCTGCAGCCGCCGATCCTCGCCTTCGTGATCTTCTACGGCCTGGACTGGGTGGCCACCGTGCCGCCGACCGTCGCGCTGTGCCGCCGGCACTTCGGCGAGGACGCCCCGATCGTCTTCGGCTGGGTGCTGGCCAGCCACCAGATCGGCGCGGCCGTCGTCGCCGGGCTGGCGGGCCTGGCCCGCGACGCGCTCGGGAACTACGACCTGACCTGGTACGGCGCCGGCGCGCTCTGCGTGGTCGCGGTCGGGCTCTGCCTGGCGCTGCGCAGCGACCGGCCGGGTGGCGCCGGTACCGCGGTGAAGGCTGTCGGTGCGGAGGCCTAGGGCCTGTCCGGCGGATCTTGTCGGATCAGCGCGCGGCGTCGGGCGCCCGTCTGGGCGTGCGCCCGAATCGCCCTCGTACTGGGTGTACTTGGACGATTCGGGCGTGCGTCCAGGCGGGATGATCCGGCGTCGTGCGCCCGGCAAGATCCGCCGGACAGGCCCTAGGCTCCACCCCATGGTGCTCACCTTCACCCTGGACCCGAAGCTCGACCCCGACCTGCGGACGGAGATCGTCCGGCTCTGGGCTGACGTCACCAATGCCGGCGGGGCGGTCGGCTTCGTGGCGCCGGTCACCGAGGACGAGGTGTGGGACACCGCCGACCGTCAGTTCGCCGGGGTCGGGCCGGACGGCCCGAACCGGCTGCTGACCGCCCACGACGACACCGGCCGGCTGGTCGGCGTGCTGTTCTTCGAGTCCATGCGGTTCGAACCCATGGAGCACTGGCGGATGCTCAAGCGGGTCATGGTGCATCCGGACTTCCAGGGCTTCGGCCACGGCGCCCGGCTGCTCGCCGAGGCCGAGCGGGTGGCCCGGGAGTGGGGGCTGGAGGCGCTGCGGCTCACCGCGCGCGGCGGCCTGGGGCTGGAGCACTTCTACGCCCGCAGCGGCTACCGCGAGGTCGGCCGGGTGCCGGCCGCGATACGGGTCGCCCCCGGGGACGACCGCGACGACATCACCATGTGGCTCGACCTGCGCTGACCCCGGACGGGGCGGACGGGTGACCGGGCGGGAGCGGCCGGGGCGGGCGACCCGTCCCCCTTGCCCGACTTCGGGCAGGAGGGGGGACGGTCCGCGCCGCCCGTCAGGCATGCTTGACTGGAGCACCCACCCCCGCGCCAGGACCCGCCCCGCGCAACGAGAAGGATGTGTTCCAGTGAGCAGCAACGGCCCGGATAAGTCGCACGCCACGCTCCGCTACACCTCCCTGCGGGTCAGCATCTTCCTCGGCTGCCTGCTGGTGGCCCTGCTGCTCGGGCACTTCCAGGTCATCCCGGTCAGCGGCGAGGCCGGCGTGATCTTCCTCTTCCTGCTGGCCGCGGTCGCCTCCGCGCCGATCAGCTACGCCTTGCTGGGCAGGCAGCGCGACGAGATGTCGGCCCAGATCAGCGGCAAGGTCTCCGGGCTGCGCAGCCGTACCGCCGAGCGGATCGCCGCGCAGAACGCCGAGGAGGACGCCGCCGACGACGCCGCCCGCGCGGCGGCCGCCGGGCAGAACTGATCCCGGCCCCACCCCCCGCCCGCCGAGTCCCCGCCGCAGCCGCCGTGCCCGCCACCCGAGACTCCGTGCCGCCGCCCGAGGCGCCTCGTGAGCAGACGCCCGAGCTGTTGCCCGAGCCGCCGCCCGCCGAGAGTGCGCTCGGCACCTGGCCGGCCCCCGTGCGCCGGCCCACCGGGCGGGACGTGGCCCGGCTCGCCGGGGTCTCCCAGGCCACCGTCTCCCTGGTCTTCTCCGGTGCCGAGGCCGGCCGCCGGGTCTCCGAGGCCACCCGCCAGCGGGTCCGGGAGGCCGCCCGCAGCCTGGGATACCGCCCGCAGGCGGCCGGCCGACAGCTGCGGCTCGGCCGCAGCGGGATGATCCTGCTCGCCGTGCCCAATCTCCAGGGCCCGTTCTTCGGCCGGGTGCTGGAGGGCGTCCACGAGGAGGCCGGCCGGCACGGCCTGGCGGTCGTGGTCAGCTCCGGCTGGGGCAGCGCCACCCTCGCCGAGGCCGCCACCGCCGGCCGCTTCGACGGCCTGCTGATCTGCTCCCCGGACGACAGCCAGCTCGGCGAACTGCCCGCCGACACCCCCGCCGTCTTCCTCGACGCCGACCCGGGCACCGACCGCACCCGCCCGACCGTGGAGCTCGACGTGGCCGGCGGGATGCGCGCCGCCGTCGAGCACCTGGCCGCCCTCGGCCACCGCCGGATCGGGCGGCTGCGCTCCAGCCACGCCGCGTACACGTTCCGGGTGCGGCAGGCCGCCTTCGAGCGGGTCGTCCGGGAACTCGGCCTGGAAGTCGTGGAGTTGGGCGTGAGCCTGAACGACGGTCACCGGGCCGCACGAGCCGTCGCGGACCGGCTGCTGTCCCGGGCGGACCGGCCGCGTGCGGTGATCTGCGACGACGACGTGGTCGCCTCCGGGGTCTACCAGGCCGCCGCCGAGCGGGGGTTGCGGGTGCCGGAGGACCTGTCCGTGGTCGGCATGGACAACGTGGCGGTGGCCGCGCTGCTCGCTCCGCCGCTGACCACCGTCGACCTGCCGGGCGAGGAGCTGGGCCGGGCGGGCGCGGCCGCGCTGGCGGGCCTGCTGCGCGGGGAGCGGGTGGAGCCGGTGGCGCCGCTGGCCACTTCGCTGGTGCTGCGCTCCTCCACCGCGTCGGCGTAGCGCGTTCGACGCCGCCAAGACCACCATCGCCGGAGTACGCGGTGCGCTTCGACCTGCCCACGATTCCGGCGGGGGCGTGCTGCCGGCCGCGCTCGGCATCGCCGTCCTCGGCTGCGGCGTGCTGTTGACCGTGATCGCCTGGGGCTGCCGGGGCCGCCACAGCTGATCACCCGTAGGAAGGAATGACTGCGCCCGCCGGCCAGACCCCCGGCGGGCGCAGTCGTCTGTGGGGCCGGGCTCAGCCCACCGGGACGGGCTGGGCCAGGCGGGGCGCGACGGGCGCCGCGCGGAACCAGCGCCGGGCGCCGAAGAGCAGCAGCCCGCCGAGCGCGATCCCGCCGGCCGCGCACAGCGCGACCGCGCGCAGCGAGCCCTCGGCGAGGTTGCCGGAGACGGCGTAGCCGAGCGAGTTGCCGGTGGCGAACAGGGTCACCAGCCAGGCGAATGCTTCGGTGACCGTCCCGGTCGGCGCCAGTTCGGCGACCAGCACGAAGGCCGCCGCCAGCAGTGGAGCCAGCATGACGCCGGACAGGAAGGCCAGTGCGGCCATCGGGTACGGCCCGGGCAGAGTGACCAGCGGCAGGTAGGAGGCGGCCATCGCAAGCGCCATCACCCAGGTGCGGGTGGCGGTGGTCTGCCGCCACTTGACCGCCCCGTAGGCGAGTGCGCCGAGCAGGCCGCCGAGCGCCGCCAGCGCCAGCAGGGTGCCCGCGCCGCCCGGGAGCGCACCGGTGTGGTGCTCCGCGTAGGCGATGAACAGCACGTTCTGCGCGCCGACCGCCCAGCCGGCCCCGGCCAGCCCGACCAGCAGCAGCACCAGGCCGGGGGAGCGCAGCGGCCCGAGCAGTCCGGCGGACTCCGCGCGGACCGGGGCGCGCCAGGCCTGGGCCGGTGCGGCGGTGGCCACGATCAGTGCCCCGGCCAGGCCGAGTCCGGCGGCCACCCAGAGCGCGGCGACCGGGCTGAAGAGGCCGGCGATCCCGGCGACGGCCAGCGGCCCGGCGACGTAGAGGATCTGCTGGGAGGCGGAGTCGAAGGCGTACGCGGTGTCGAGCTGCTCCTCCTCGACGACGTCCGGCCAGAGCGAGCGCAGGCAGGGCTCCAGGGGCGGCATCGCCAGGCCGGCGATCGCGGCGCCGACCGGGGCGGCGAGCGGGGAGCCGGGGGCGAGGGCGAGCAGCGCGTACCCGCCGCCGGCCACCACGGCCGAGGCGAGCAGGACGCGGGGCTGCCCGGTGCGGTCCACGATCCGCCCGAGCACCGGGCCGCCGACGGCCGCCGAGATCGCGTACGCGGCGGTGGCCAGCCCGATCCGTCCGTACGGCGTGCCGGCCTCGCGCAGGGCGAGGGCGATCACCAGGGCGGTCATGCCGGCGGGCAGGCGGCCGAGCAGGGTGCCGAGGAGCAGGCGGGTGACGTGCGGGGCGCGGAGCAGGGCGAGGTAGCCCATCGGCGTCTTCTCCGGTCTGGGCAGGCGGGGGCGGGGACGTCGTCAAAGTTATACGTATAACTGCTCGCCGGTCAATCGGACCGGTCGGTGCGAACTGATGGGGCGTCAGCCTGGTTCGTGTCCGGATCTCGCCTTGACCTCAAACAAGTACTTTGAACATCTCAAACCTTTACTGCTAACGTGTCGGCCATGACCACCTCAGACGCACTGCGGATGCACGGCCCGGGCCAGCTGCCCGGCGCCGCCCGCCCGTGCGCTCTGACCGGTGCTGTGGACAGCCCGCGCCGTTGTCGCGCCCTGCGCTGTACTGCCCCGAGCTGTATTGCGGCGGCACGCCCCTGACCGGGGGCCGACCTCTCCTGTCCGGCCCGCGCGCCGTGCCGCCTTCTCCGCCCCGCTCGCCCCACCGTCAGCAACGCCCTCCCCGGGAGCCGCACCCCCATGTCCACAGCGCCCGAGGCGACCTCGTCGCCCTCCGTGCTCGCCCGTATCCGCAAGACGCCGTTCTGGGTGCAGATCGTCGCCGGCCTCGTGCTCGGCGTCGGCCTCGGCTACCTGGCCCGGACCGCCGACATCTCCTGGCTGGCCACCACCCTGGAGACCATCGGCAAGATCTTCGTCCAGCTGCTGAAGCTGGCCGTCCCGCCGCTGGTGTTCACCGCGATCGTGGTGAGCGTCGCCAACCTGCGCAACGTCACCAACGCGGCCCGCCTGGCCACCCGGACGCTGCTCTGGTTCATGATCACCTCGCTGATCGCGGTCGCCATCGGCCTGGGCCTGGGCCTGCTGACCAATCCCGGCCAGGGCACCAACCTCAAGACCGACGGCCTCAAGGCGCTCGACTCCAAGGGCACCTGGATCGACTTCCTGACCGGGATCTTCCCGACCAACATCGTCGACGCCTTCGCCAAGGTGAACGTGCTGCAGATCGTCTTCATGGCGGTCGTGGTCGGCGCGGCCATCATCAAGCTCGGCGCCAAGGCCGAGCCGGTCCTCAAGCTCAGCGAGTCCGTGCTGGAGCTGACCCAGACCGTGCTGTGGTGGGTCATCCGGCTCTCCCCGCTCGGCACCCTCGGCCTGATCGGCAAGTCCGTCGCCAAGTACGGCTGGGACCTGCTCAAGCCCTTCGCCACGCTGACCCTCGACATCTACGTCGGCTGCGCGCTGGTCCTCTTCGTCGTCTACTCGCTGCTGCTGCGCTTCGCCGCCGGCCTCAACCCGCTGCACTTCTTCAAGGGCGCCTGGCCCGCGATCCAGCTGGCCTTCGTCTCGCGCTCCTCGGTCGGCACCCTGCCGGTCACCCGCCGTGTCACCGAGAAGCTCGGCGTCCCCAGCGAGTACGCGTCCTTCTCGGTGCCCTTCGGCGCCACCACCAAGATGGACGGCTGCGCCGCGATCTACCCGGCGATCGCCGCGATCTTCGTCGCCCAGGTCTACAACATCGAGCTCGGCATCAAGGACTACATCCTGATCGCCTTCGTCTCGGTGGTCGGCTCGGCCGCCACCGCGGGCCTCACCGGTGCGATCGTCATGCTGACGCTGACCCTGTCCACCCTTGGCCTGCCGCTGGAGGGCGTCGGCCTGCTGCTCGCCATCGACCCGATCCTGGACATGATGCGCACCGCGACCAACGTCGCCGGGCAGGTGCTGGTGCCGGTCGTGGTCGCCGCGCGGGAGAGGATCCTCGACCGCGCCGCGTACGACAACCCCTCGGGCGACCTGTACGACGCGGACGTCCCGTCGGCTGCCGTCCGGGAGCCGGCCGCGGCCTGATCGCCGCCCGAGGACGACGGAAGGGCCCTTCCCCGGCACCGGGGAAGGGCCCTTCCGTGTTCTCCGTCCGAATCTGCGCCGGGCTCGGGGCAGGGCTCGGCCGGGAGGAGAAAAGGCAGGGGGCCCACCACACGGGCGGGCCCCCTTGGGTACTGCTCTTGTGCTCATGGTGACGGCTGTCGGGAGCCGCCGGTGGACCCGTCGGGGTCCCGAGCGATCAGATCATCAGAGGATGGTCAGACAGCGGTGACGTTCTCCGCCTGCGGGCCCTTCGGGCCCTGGGTGACGTCGAAGGTGACCGTCTGGTTCTCCTCCAGCGAACGGAAACCGTTCGCATTGATGGCGGAGTAGTGAACGAAGACGTCCGGGCCGCCGCCCTCCTGGGCGATGAAGCCGAAGCCCTTCTCAGCGTTGAACCACTTGACGGTTCCCGTGGCCATGCCGTTCTCCTTGCGATGCGTGTCGGGGACCACACCGTGTGGCTCCCAGTCCGCTGCGCTGATCGCCCTGCCTCCGGACGAGTCCGAAGTTTTTCGATATTGCTGAAAAACTACAAAAAGCCTGCGGTTACATGCTCCGCAGGCTTCAAGTACTGCAAGGGGAATCAAACTGCAACTGAGGGCAACGCTAGCATGCGGCAGCTGTGACGACCAGAGGTCACTTGCGGCTCCCAAGGCGCGTGTCGTAAGCGCGGGAGCGGGCGTGGAAAGGCGTGTTGGGGGCGCGTGAGGGCGTGTCGGGTGGCCGGTGCGAGCCGTCGTGACCAGCGGGCATACCCTGCGGAGGAAGCGCACGAACAGCAAGGGAGCGGCGCAGTGGCAGCACCGGACGCACAAACACCGGACGCGCGAACGCGGGAGCCCCGGAACGCCCCGGCCGCAGAGAACCCGCCGGTCAGGCCGAGGGTCGGCCATATTCAGTTCCTGAACTGCGTCCCCCTCTACTGGGGACTCGCCAGGACCGGCAATCTGCTCGATCTGGACCTCACCAAGGACACCCCCGAGAAGCTGAGCGACCAGCTCGTCGGCGGCGCCCTGGACATCGGCCCGATCACCTGCGTGGAGTACCTGCGCAACGCCGACGACCTGCTGGTCCTGCCCGACATCGCGGTCGGCAGCGACGGCCCGGTGATGTCCTGCCTGATCGTGAGCAAGGTGCCGCTCGCCGACCTCGACGGCCGCCGGGTCGCCCTCGGCTCCACCAGCCGCACCTCGGTCCGGCTCGCCCGGCTGCTCCTGGAGGAGCGCGAGGGCGTGCACCCGGAGTACTTCAGCTGCCCGCCGGACCTCAGCGCGATGCTCGCCGAGGCCGACGCCGCCGTGCTGATCGGCGACCCCGCGCTGCGCGCCTACCTCGGACAGGCCGCCGAACTCGGGCTGACCGTCCACGACCTCGGCGAGATGTGGAAGGAGTGGACCGGCCTGCCGTTCGTCTTCGCGGTCTGGGCGGTGCGCCGCGAGTTCGCCGAGCGCTGCCCCGAGCTGACCGCGGCCGTGCACCGGGCCTTCCTGGAGTCCCGCGACCTGTCGCTGGTGGAGGCCGCCAAGGTCGCCGAGCAGGCCGCCCGCTGGGAGGCCTTCGGCGCGGACGTGCTGGAGCGGTACTTCAGCGAGGCGCTCGACTTCTCGCTCGGCGAGCGGCAGTTGGCCGGCGTCGCCGAGTTCGCCCGGCGGGTCGCGCACGACAGCGGCTTCGCGTCGGACGTGGCGGTGCGGCTGCTGGAGCCGGCGGAGCTGCCGTTGCTTCCGGCGGACTCGCCGCTGGTGTCGGCGGAGTCGACGCTCGGCTGAGCGGGGCGGGGACCGGGGCGGACCGGACCGGGGCGGGGCGGGGCGGGGCGGGGCGGTCGCGGCAGGGGCCGGGGCCGTGGGCAGCGGTGGCCGGGTGCGGTGGGACGCGGCCTGCCGCGGGCGGCGGAATGTGCTGGCGTAGGCTGGTTCGGCCGTACCCGGACGCCCCGTTGTCCGGGCCGGCGGCGCAGACAGCAGCAACACCCGAGAGAGAGAAGGCCGCCAGGTGACCGAGCTCGCAGCGACCACCCTCGATGCGTCCAGCACCGATCTGCAGGCCGTGCTCGACCGGGCCGCCACCGGCGGCCGGATCACTCCGGAGGAGGCGCTGGAGCTCTACCGCTCGGCGCCGCTGCACGCGCTCGGCTCCGCCGCCGACGCGGTGCGCCGCCGCCGTTACGCCGGTACCGAGCACATCGCGACGTACATCATCGAGCGCAACATCAACTACACCAACGTCTGCGTGACGGCGTGCAAGTTCTGCGCCTTCTACGTGCCGCCGAAGAGCGACAAGGGCTGGTCCCGCGAGCTCGACGAGATCCTGCGCCGCTGCGCCGAGACCGTCGAACTGGGCGGCACCCAGATCATGTTCCAGGGCGGCCACCACCCGGACTACGGCGTGGAGTACTACGAGCGCGCGTTCTCGGCGATCAAGGCCGACTTCCCGCAGCTGGTGATCCACTCGCTGGGCGCCTCCGAGGTCGAGCACATGGCCCGGATCTCCGGCGTCTCCATCGAGGAGGCGATCACCCGGATCCACAAGGCGGGCCTGGACTCCTTCGCCGGCGCCGGCGCCGAACTGCTGCCGGAGCGCCCGCGCAAGGCGATCGCCCCGCTGAAGGAGTCCGGCGAGCGCTGGCTGGAGATCATGGAGGCCGCGCACGGCCTCGGCGTGGAGTCCACCTCCACCATGCTGATGGGCACCGGCGAGACCAACGCCGAGCGGATCGAGCACCTGCGGATGATCCGCGAGGTGCAGGACCGCACCGGCGGCTTCCGGGCCTTCATCCCCTACACCTACCAGCCGCAGAACAACCACCTGAAGGGCTCGACCCAGGCCACCGTCTTCGAGTACCTGCGGATGATCGCGATCGCCCGCCTGTTCCTCGACAACGTCGCCCACATCCAGGGCTCCTGGCTCACCACCGGCAAGGAGGCGGGCCAGCTGTCGCTGCACTACGGCGCGGACGACCTCGGCTCGGTCATGCTGGAGGAGAACGTCGTCTCGGCCGCCGGTGCCAAGCACCGCTCCAACCTCACCGAGCTGATCCACCTGATCCGGGCCGCCGACCGCGTCCCGGCCCAGCGCTCGACCACGTACGAGCACCTGCGGGTGCTGGACGACCCGGCCAACGACCCGGTCGACCCGCGGGTCGCCTCGCACATCGCCTCCACGGCGATCGAGGGCGGCACGGCGCACCCCGAGCTGAAGATCCTGGACAACTGAGGCCGGCCGTTCTGCCGTCCTTCTTCGTTCTGTCGTCGCTCTTCGTGAAGGCGCTTTCGTGCTGACCCTGCACCGGGCGGCTTTCGTGCTGCCCGACCCGGCCGATCCCACCGCCCCGTCCCACCCGGACGGGGCGGTGGTGGTGCGTGGCGAACGCGTCGAGGCGGTCGGGCCGTACGGCGCGCTGGCGGCGGCACACCCGGGCGCGCGGGTGCGGGACTGGGGCTCGACCGCCGTGCTGGCGCCCGGGCTGCGCAATCCGTACGGGCACTGGCTGTTGGAACGTGCCTACCACCCGGATCCGCGGGAGGAGATCGGCGTCGAGCCGGTCGTGGACGGGCTGGTCGGGTCGACGGACGAGGCGCGGTGCGGGGCGAGTGCGCGGCGGGGGCTGCAGCGGATGCTCGGGTTCGGGGTGACGGCGGTGGCCGGGCCGTTCGAGCGGGCCTCGGTGCGGACGGCGGTGGCGCGGTCGGGGCTGGTGGCGTCGGCGGGTGCGGGTGCGGGTGCGGGGTCGGACGGGGAGGGTGGCGGGGCGTTGGACCCGCTGGCCGTGCTGCCGTTCGCGGAGGCCGTGTACGGGCGGCTGACGGTCGGGGGTCGGGCGGACTTCGCGGTGTTCGGGGCCGCGGGGGAGGGGAGCGCCGAGCCGGCGGCGGGCGGGTGCCTGGCCACCGTGCTGGGCGGACGGTTGGTGTACCGGCGGCGCTGAGTGTGACGTACTCGTCAGTAGCCGGAATTCCTTGCGGCGCACGGGACTTCCTTCGTGTGCACCCGAACTCCGGTTCCGATGACGGGGGGTGATTGTCCCTTCGCCGTGACCTGAGGGCCCGCCAGCGGATACGATCCCGGACAGCTCACTCCGTACCCTCACCACACCACCGTCCGTGCCCGCGGGCGGCGGGGCCGGCAACCGGGCCCCGACGGCAAGCCAGGACAGGAACCATGCGAACCGCGACCGTTCCCCCACCGCGCACCCCGCGGATGGGCCGTGGTTGGTACCTCGCCGCCGTGCTCAGCGCCGTGCTGGCCGTCGGCATGTGCCTGCTCGGTTGGCGCCAGGCCGACCAGGCCGACCGGATCGAGGCGCACCCGGTGAGAGTCGAGGGAGTCGTCACCCAGCTCCCGACCGGCGGCGGCACCTACAGCGCCGTCAGCTACCGGGCCGACGGACAGGCGCACACCGCGGCCGCGCTGCCGCTCTCGGACAGCGCCAAGGTCGGCGACAAGGTCTGCCTGGAGCACGCCGCCGACGACGCGGGAGCGGTTCGGATCTGCGGCGACACCTACCCGCAGCCGGTCGGCGTGGGCCTGGCCCGGTTCAGCGTGCCGGTCGCCGTGGTGCTCTTCGTGATCTGCCTGCTGCGCATCCGGCAGTACCGCAAGGCCGTCGCGATCCGCGACGGGCAGGGGCGGCTGGCCGCCAACCTCGCGCTGGCCACCGAGGCCCTGGCGGACGGGATGCCCGCGATAACGCACGGCAAGCGCTCCCGCCGCAAGCGGCGCGCGGGCGGGCGGCGCGGGCAGCACTGAGCGCAGCGGTGACGGGGGCGCTGAGGGCAGCACCGACGATGGCGTGCTCCGCCGTGGTCCTCCGGTCCGGGGCCGGCCCGGTGTGCCCCGTTGGTCGGGGTGTCCGTGCGAGGGTGAACAATGGGTGCGTGACCCGAGCCTCTCTGGACAAGCAGCCACACGAAGTCGCCGCCATGTTCGACGACGTCGCGGCCAAGTACGACCGCACCAACGACGTGCTCTCCCTCGGCCAGGCCCGCGCCTGGCGCCGGGCGGTGGCCGAGGCGGTGTCCGCCGGACCGGGGGACCTCGTGCTCGACCTCGGGGCCGGCACCGGCACCTCCTCGCTGCCCTTCGTCGAGGCCGGGGCCCAGGTCGTCCCGTGCGACTTCTCGGTCGGCATGCTCGCCGAGGGCAAGCGCCGACACCCCGAGCTGGCGCTCACCGCCGGGGACGCCACCAGGCTCCCGTTCGCGGACGACACCTTCGACTCGGTGACGATCTCCTTCGCGCTGCGCAACGTCCAGGACACCGACGCGGCGCTGCGCGAGATGCTGCGGGTCACCAAGCCCGGCGGCAAGCTGGTGATCTGCGAGTTCTCCACGCCGACCTGGACGCCGTTCCGGACGGTCTACACCGAGTACCTGATGCGTGCGCTGCCGCCCGTCGCCACCGCCGTCAGCAGCAACCCGGACGCGTACGTCTACCTCGCCGAGTCCATCCGCGCCTGGCCGGACCAGCCCGGGCTGGCCGCCAAGCTGCAGGAGAACGGCTGGTCGAAGGCCGCCTGGCGGAACCTCACGGGCGGGATCGTCGCGCTGCACCGGGCGTACAAGGTCGCGTAGCCGCGTGGCCGGGCCGGCTGTGCGTGGGGTGGGGCGCGGGCGCCTGCGGTGGCGTGAGCGGAACTAGACTGCCGGAGACAAAAGCCGCCGTCCCCCGCCGCAGCTCCAGGAGTGTGTCCACGTGTCCGAGACCGCAGCCGATCTGACGAAGCCGGACAGCCCGGTGGAGAGCACGGCCGACGTCATCGTGGTCGGTGCGGGCCCGGCCGGCTCCACCACCGCGTACTACCTGGCCCGGGCCGGGCTGGACGTGCTGCTGCTGGAGAAGACCGCCTTCCCGCGCGAGAAGGTCTGCGGCGACGGCCTGACCCCGCGCGCCACCAAGCAGCTGGTGGACATGGGCATCGACGTCTCCACCGAGAACGGCTGGCTGCACAACAAGGGCCTGCGCATCATCGGCGGCGGCGTCCGGCTGGAGCTGGACTGGCCCGAGCTGTCCTCCTTCCCCGACTACGGCCTGGTCCGCAAGCGCGCCGACTTCGACGAGCTGCTGGCCCGTCAGGCCGAGAAGGCCGGTGCGCGGCTCTACGAGCGCTGCAACGTCAGCGGGCCCGTCCTGGACGACCGCACCGGCCGGATCGTCGGCGTCACCGCCAAGCTGGGCGACGAGAAGCGGCCGGTCACCTTCCGGGCCCCGCTGGTGGTCGCCGCCGACGGCAACTCGACCCGGCTCTCGCTCGCCATGGGCCTGCACCGGCGCGAGGACCGCCCGATGGGCGTCGCCTACCGCACCTACTTCACCTCGCCGCGCCACGACGACGACTACCTGGAGTCCTGGCTGGAGCTGTGGGACACCCGTGGCAGCCAGCGCAAGCTGCTGCCCGGCTACGGCTGGGTCTTCGGCATGGGCGACGGCACCTCCAACGTCGGCCTCGGCATCCTCAACTCCTCGCCGGCCTTCGGCGAGCTGGACTGGCGCGAGGTGCTCAAGGCCTGGTGCGCCGGCATGCCGGAGGAGTGGGGCTACACCCCCGAGAACATGACCGAGCCGATCCGCGGCGCCGCGCTGCCGATGGCCTTCAACCGGCAGCCGCACTACACCCGCGGTCTGCTGCTCGTCGGCGACGCGGGCGGAATGGTCAACCCGTTCAACGGCGAGGGCATCGCCTACGCGATGGAATCCGGCCAGATCGCCGCAGGCGTCATCGTGCAGGCCCTCGCGCGGGTCACCGACGGCGGGCGGGAGCGCGCCCTGCAGGCCTACCCGCGCGTCCTCAAGGACGTGTACGGCGGCTACTACACCCTGGGCCGCGCCTTCGTGAAGCTCATCGGCAACCCGAAGGTGATGCAGATCGCCACCCAGCGCGGCCTCACCCACCCGATGCTGATGCGCTTCACCCTCAAGCTGCTCGCCAACCTGACCGACCCGCAGGGCGGTGACGCGATGGACCGCGTCATCAACGGCCTCGCCAGGGTCGCGCCGAACGCCTAGGCCTCTTCCGGGCTCTTGTCGGGGGCCCGGTCCGGAGCCTCCTCCGGGCTCTTCGCCGCCGTCTCCCGGGGTCCGTCGATCGGGCGCCGGGAGGCGGCGGAGCGCTGTTCGACGTAGGCGAGGCGGTCGGCGAAGACCCGGGCCGCGTCGGGGGTGAGCGTCCGCAGGGCGACGAGCGCGGAGAAGACCACGTCGCAGAGCTCGTGCTGGACGTCCTCCCAGGTGTGGGTGACCCCCTTGCGCGGGTTCTGGCCGGTGGCACCGATCACGGCCGCGCCGACCTCGCCGACCTCCTCGGACAGCTTGAGCAGCCGCAGTAGCCGCTCCTCCCGGGGAGACTGCGTGCTCTGCTCGTCCAGCCATGCGACCAGGTGGTCGACGCTCTCCCAGATCCGGCTGTCCATGCGGTGCTGCTCCCCTGCGTGTCGTTGGTGCTGCCACCGTACGGGAGCGGGGAGGGGCCCGGTCGGTGCGATCGGGCCGGGGACGGGGAGGGGGCTCGGGTTGGGGTCGGGGTCGGGGAGGGGGCTCGGGTTGGGGTCGGGGTCGGGGAGGGGGGCTCGGGTTGGGACCGGGGTCGGGGAGGGGTTCGGTCAGTGGGTGCTGATCTTCACGTGGCGGATGTTCACGGGGAGCGTGGGGAATCCGTCGCCGGGGTTGTTCTGGTCGTCCTCGCCGCCGGCGGCGATCTTCTGCAGCACGTCCAGGCCGGCCGTGATCCGGCCGAACGGGGTGTAGGCGGGGGAGAGCTTGGTGTCCTTCCAGACGAAGAAGAACTGGCTGCCGTTGGTGTTCGGGCCGGCGTTGGCCATGGCCACCGTGCCGGCCGGGTAGGTGGCGCCGGTCAGGTTCTCGTCCGGGAAGGAGTAACCGGGCCCGCCGCTGCCCGTACCGGTCGGGTCGCCGCACTGCAGGACGTAGATCCGCTGGGTGGTGAGGCGGTGGCAGTGGCTGCGGTCGAAGTAGTCGTGCTCGGCGAGGAAGCGGAACGAGAAGGTGGTGCAGGGCGCCTTGTCGGTCAGCGCCTCGAAGGTGATCTGGCCCTGACTGGTGCGCAGCGTCGCGCGGTAGGGCTGGGCCGCCTTCTTGGCGTCGAAGACCGGGATGCCCTTGAAGTTGTCGGCCGGTACGGCCGGTGTGTAGGTGCAGCCGGCGGCGGGGGTGGCCGCTGCAGGGGCGGAGGTGTCCGCGACGGCGGTGCCGGTGCTCGCCACGAGCGGGAGAACGGTGGCGGCGGTGACCAACGCCCAGTGGGTGCGCTTCACGTGACGGGCCTTCCGGGGGGTGGTGGACGGCTGGATTGTCATGGAGGCATCATCCACGGCCGGGTGGGGATGCGGTAGGGGGCGGGCAGGGCGGGCAGGGCGGGCAGGGCGGGACGGTGCCTCCCTTGTGACGGATGGTGCTGGTGCTCGGTCAGGCGGGGGTCTCGGGGGCGGCCGGAGCTTCCGGGCTGGTCGGGCTGGTCGGGCTGGTCGGGGCTTCCGGGCTGGTCGGGCTGGTCGGGGTTTCCGGGGCGGGGGCGAAGAGTCCGGCGCGGGCGGCCAGGGTGGCGGCGTCGGCGGCCCGCTCGGCGGTGCGGGCATCCAGCGGCTCACCGGAGACGAACAGGCGGTAGTAGAGCGGAGCGGTGGCGGCCCGGACCACCTCGGCCCCGTCCGTTCCGGTCGGCAACTCACCGCGGGCGGCGGCTCGTTCGGCAACCTCGGCGGCCTGCCGGTGGCGGGCCGAGAAGAAGGCGCGCAGGGCGGCCGCGCCGATGTCGGAGCGCTGGGCGGCGGAGATCAGCGCGATGGGCGTGAGGCCGAGGTCGGGGTCGGTGAAGACGTCGAACACCTCCTGGGTGATCCGGCGGAGGTCCTGCTGGAGGTCGCCGGTGTCGGGCAGCGGCCAGGGCTGGTCGGCGGAGGCGGTCAGGGCGTCGGCGATCAGACCGTCCACCCCGCTCCACCGCCGGTAGAGCGTTGCCTTGTGGACGCCGGAGCGGGTGGCGACCGCTTCGACGGTGAGGCGGTCGTACCCCTTTTCGGTGACCTCGGCGAGCGTGGCGGCGACCACGTTCGCCCGCACCCGGGCGCTGCGGCCGCCCGGCCGAGGGGTGGGCGTGCGGGGTGGCTGCTCCGGGCGGGCGGCTCCGGACGCAGGGCTGGCTCCGGTCAAAGTCGACTCCAGTCGCATTAAGGCTTGCCGTGAGGTGGCGATCATGCCATGCTCATCGTAATGCGACTTGAGTCGCATTACGAGAGGAGCCTGTGTGACCACCACTGCCATCCCCGACCCCACCCTGCTCCACCCGCTCGCGGGCCACGACCGGGTCGTCCTGCTGCGACCGCTCGTCACCGATCCGCGGATCGAGGTCGGCGAGTACACCTATTTCGACGATCCCGACGGCGCCACCCGCTTCGAGGAGCGCAACGTCCTCTACGCGTACGGCCCCGAGCGGCTGGTGATCGGGAAGTACTGCGCGATCGCCACGGGAACCCGCTTCCTGATGGCCGGCGCCGCCCACCCGGCCATCGGCGTCTCCACCTTCCCCTTCACGATGTTCGGCGGCAGCTGGACCGAGCGGACCCTCGACATCGTCACAGGCCTGCCCAGCCGGGGCGACACCGTGATCGGCAACGACGTCTGGTTCGGCTTCGGGGCCACCGTCCTGCCCGGGGTCAGGATCGGAGACGGTGCGATCATCGCGGCCGGCGCGGTGGTCACCTCCGATGTCGAGCCCTACACCATCGTCGGGGGCAACCCCGGCCGTCCGATCCGCCGACGCTTCGACGAGGCCGACATCGAGCGCCTGCTGCGCGCCGCCTGGTGGGACTGGCCGGTCGAGCTGGTGACCGAGCACGTCCGCGCCGTCATGTCCGGAACTCCGGCCGACATCGAGGCGATCGCGGCGGCGAACGGCCTGATCGCCACCTGAGCGTTCGCCACCTGGGCGTTCGCCGGCTGGCCGTTCGCGACCTGATCATCCGCGGCCAGGCCATCCGGTGTTCGGACGGGCATTGATCATCAGCGCGCCGGTTTGCGAAGATGGCGCACCCCGCGCTCCGCTCCACGCTGCGCCCCGCTCCATGCTTCGCCCCGTTCGCCGCCGGGCCTTCCGTCCGGCTCCGGGTCCGTCCGACGCCGTACGGTCCTCGTGCCCGTCGGTTCCGTTCGCTCGGAGGGATCCTCCTCATGCCTGCCTCGTGGTCCAAGGGCCCCTCCTCGTCAATCCTTCGCGATCTTCCGGTGCTGCTCGTGGCCGTGGTGTGGGGGTCGAGCTTCCTCGCCGTCCAGCGGGTGGCGGAGCCGGGGACGGTCGTGGCGATGCTGGTGTTGCGGTTCGGGCTGGTGCTGCCGCTGCTCGGGGCGGTCGCCTGGCGGGCCCTGCGGAGGCTGAGCCGCGCCGAGTGGATAGGCGGCGCCGCACTCGGAGCGGTGCTCAGCGGGATCTTCCTGCTGGAGACCTACGGCGCCGTGCACACCTCTGCGACCAATGCCGGGCTGATCATCAGCCTCGCGATGGTGCTCACCCCGCTCGGCGAGAGCGCCCTCGGCCGGGCCGCACCGCCGCGGGCCTTCCTGGCGGCCGCGGGGCTGGCCGTCCTCGGCGTCGCCCTGCTCACCGGCGACGGAGGGCTGCGCGCTCCCTCGCTCGGCGACCTGCTGGTGCTGGGCGCCGCCCTCGTCCGCTCCGGGTACGTCCTCGCCATGGCCCGCACCCGGGCGCTGCGCGACACCGACATGCTCGCCGTGACCTGGGTCCAACTCGCGGTGGCCACCGGCGTATTCGCCGTCGTCGCGCCGGCCGTGGGGCCGTCGCCGTGGACCGTCGCCCGCTCGTACGGGGCCGGCCAGTGGGCCTGGCTGCTGCATCTGTCCTTGTTCTGCACGCTGTTCGCCTTCTTCGTCCAGATGTGGGCGGTGCGGGCCACCTCGCCCTCCCGGGTGAGCCTGCTGCTCGGCACCGAGCCGCTGTGGGCCGCCGTCTTCGGCATCACGGTGGCCGGGAACCGGATGGGCCCGCTCGCCCTGCTCGGCGGAGCCCTGGTGCTGGTGGCGACCGAGTGGGGCCGCCGTACCGCGCCCGCGCCCGCGCCCGCGCCCGCGCCCGCACCGGCTCCCGCTCCCGCGCCATGCCCGGCCGAGGACGACGGCGGCGGTGTGTCCGACGCGGTGGGGCCGAGCCCGGAGCCGGCCTCGGTGTGACCGCCGCCCTCATGACCGGCGCCGCCGCAAGGTCCGGCGGGCGTAGTCGACGGTGACCGCGCCGAGCAGCGGGCCCCAGGCGACCAGGGGCAGGTAGGCCAGCGTCATCACGACGGCGGCGAGGCCGTGCGGCGAATCCGGCTCGGCCAGGTTGTCGGCCCAGCGGCCGAACAGGCCTTCCATGCCGAGGACGGTGAGCACCACCGAGCCCAGCAGCGCCGGGACGATCGCGGCGAGCGGCCGGACCCGGCGGCCACCTATCAGCGGGATCCACTGGGGCACCACCAGCCCCCAGGGGCGGACCAGGCCGAGGGTCAGGAAGGCCAGGGCCTCGGCCAGCAGGCTCAGCACCACGCAGTAGACAGTGCCCCAGCCCGGCTGGTGCTCGGCGTACGCCGCGGCCGTCGCTCCGGTGAAGCCCATCGGGATGCCGAAACCGAAGGCGATCCGCCACAGCCCCGAGGGGACGGTGGTGAGGACGGCGGCCTTGGCGGCGAGCCGCGCCCAGCGCGGGGCGGGCGGGACGGCCGGGGCCGACAGGACGGCCGGGGGCGCCGCCTCCGCGCGGCGGGTGGTGCTGCGGGCGTTGATCACGAGCTTCGACATGGTGGTGGGCTCCCTTCGGCTCCGGCCTCCGTGGCCGGTGCGGTGACTCAAGACTGGAGGTCCGCCAGGGGGTCGCGGCAGTGCCGATCGGGCTGTTCCTCCTGCTCAACCGGCCTTTGAAATATGCCGATCGGCACAGGCGGGTGGCCTGGGCGGCGTCGTAATGTGACGGCAGTCGAAGAGTCGAGGAGAGGCGGTGACGATGACTCGGATCCTGTCGCTGGTCGTTCCGGTCCTGCTGCTGCCGGCCTGGAAGTTCCGCGGGCGCCACGGGGCGGCTGCCATGACGACCGCGCTCGGCGCGGTGTCGGTGGCGGTCTCGGCTGCCGTCTGGTTCGCCGGCCCCTGGACGGAGTCGGCCCGCTGGACGGGGCTGGTCGGTCTGGTCGAACTGGCCGCCCTGCTCCTGGCGGTGGTCCTCACCCTGCGCGCCGGGGACGGCCCGCGAACCGCGGTGGCGGCCTGGACGGCGTGCGGAGCGGTCGCGCTCTGGCCGTCCCGGTTCGACGGGCCCGCGGACGTGCTCACGCTCTTCGGGTTCGGCTCGATGCTGTCCCTGCCGACGGTGCTGATAGGGCTCTACCTGCGGGGCCTGGACGAGGGGCGCCACAAGGCGGTGGTCGAGGCCAGGCGCGCACAGCGGCTCGAACTGGCCCATGACCTGCACGACTTCGTGGCACACGATGTGAGCGGCATGGTCGCCCAGGCCCAGGCAGGGGCGTACCTGGCCGGGATCGATCCGGCTCGGGCGGCCGAGATGTTCCAGCGAATAGAGCAGGCCGGGCAGCGAGCGCTGGCCTCGCTGGACCGGACGGTACAGCTGCTGCGAAGCGAGGAGGGCGGCAGTCGGGATCCGCAGCCCGGGCTGGCTGAACTCGCCGAAGTGGCCCGGCAGTTCACTGCCACCGGCGGCGCCGAGGTCCGGTTGGAGCTGCCGCAGGGGCCGGTGCCGCGCGAGGTGGAGGGCACCGTCCACCGGATCGTGGTGGAGTCCCTGACCAATGTCCGGAGGCACGCTCCGGCCGCGCGGGCGGTCGAGGTCCGAGCCCGTCGCAGTGGAGGGCGGTTGGAGCTGACGGTGACCAACGACGGTCGGGCGCAGGGGCCGGCGGGGCGGCCGCGCCGGGGTGGCGGCAGCGGACTGCCGGGGCTGGCGGCCCGGGTGGAGGCCCTCGGTGGTTCGCTGGAGGCGGGCCCGTACGAGCGTGAGGCCTGGCGGTTGACGGCGGTGCTGCCGTTGGAGGAGTCCGGCGCGGAGCCGGCGTGATCGTAGCGACCGACGCGGGTCGGTGACGGGGAGGTGCAGGGCATGGGCAGTGGCACGGGGCCGGTTCGGATCCTGATCGCGGACGACCAGGCGGACGTCCGCAGTGCGTTCCGGATGATCCTGGACGCCCAGCCGGACATGGTCGTGGTCGCGGAGGCGGCGGACGGCGCCGCGGCGGTGGCGGAGGCGAGGAGGCTGCGGCCGGACGTGGTGCTGGCGGACATCCGGATGCCGAAGCTCGACGGCCTGGAGGTCACCCGGCAACTGGCCGACGCGTACAAGGTGATCGTGGTGACCACCTTCGACCTGGACGAGTACGTGCACACGGCGCTGCGGCACGGTGCGGCCGGGTTCCTGCTGAAGCGCTCGGGGCCGGTGCTGCTGATCGAGGCGATCCGGGCGGCGATGGCCGGGGACGCGTTGATCAGTCCGCAGGTGACCGTGCGGCTGCTGCGACACATGGCCCTTCCCGGAGCGACCCTCCCGGGAGCGGAGCCGAAGCACGGGCCGAAGCCGGGACCGGGCAGCGGTGCGGGCCCCCGCGCGGGCTCCGGTGCGTCGGCGGCGGGCCCGCTGATAGCCGGGCCGGTGGAGGAACTGACCGCACGGGAACGGGAGATCGCCGAGCAGGTGGCGGACGGGGCGACCAACGCCGAGATCGGTGCGGGGCTGTTCATCTCGCCGGGGACGGTGAAGAACCACCTCGCCAGCATCCAGCGCAAGCTCGGCGCCCGTAACCGGGTGGGCATCGCGGCCTGGGTGTGGGAGCAGGCGGCCGGCAAGCGGTAACCGACGCTGGTCCGCAGGGCGGTTTCCGAGGGCGGAGGTTCGAGCGGCGAGCGGTTGCCGGTGCGCTTGTGAACGAAGGGTCAAGCGAGCGTTCGGGCCCCCGCCACCCCTGCGAGTGAGCCGCTATAACACGTCAACATGACGCCGCTAAATTTGCCTCCGGCGACGCATAGTTGATATAGGAATGCGCCCCTGACCAGCCGCTTCACAAGTGAATGCGACTACTTGTGATCATTTGACTCCTTTGCGTCGACATATCTGGGCATGTTCACATTCGCCACCATTCACATGGTGTCGTAGATCACAAAGATCGCGGTGAACTGCGTGTCGCAGATCACAAGCCGACAGGCATAGGATGCGCTCGTTCCAGGGTTTGTGAACTGCCTCACATGAGGTGGATCTCGGGAACTGGGACGCGGGTTCACCTCAGCGTGACCCGCCGGTTCCGATCTGCAGTCAAGGACGACTGGACGGAGGGAGCGGGGGCTATGAATGCCTACGCGCCGATCCTCGTACTCGGTGCCATCGCGGCGGCGTTCGCGGTCGGCTCCGTCGTGATGGCCTCACTGACCGGCCCCAAACGCTACAACCGGGCCAAGTTGGAGGCGTACGAGTGCGGCATCGAGCCGACCCCGCAGCCCGTGGGCGGCGGTCGGTTCCCGATCAAGTACTACCTGACGGCGATGCTCTTCATCGTCTTCGACATCGAGATCGTCTTCCTCTACCCCTGGGCGGTGACCTTCGACGCCCTGGGGATCTTCGGGCTCGTCGAGATGCTGCTCTTCATCGCCACCGTCTTCGTCGCGTACGCGTACGTGTGGCGCCGCGGCGGCTTGGAGTGGGACTGACCCCGGGGTGGGGCTGAGCCCGGACGCGGGGTGACCGCCGTCGGCCTTGTGAACGAGCGGACAAGCGAACGAAGCCCCGGACGGGTCGGACGTACCAGAGGACTTGAGGGCATTGAGAGGGATCTGATGGGAATCGAGGAGAAGCTGCCGAGCGGCTTTCTGCTCACGACCGTGGAGACGGCCGCCGGCTGGGTGCGCAAGGCGTCACTCTTCCCGGCCACCTTCGGTCTGGCCTGCTGCGCGATCGAGATGATGACCACCGGTGCCGGCCGCTACGACCTGGCCCGGTTCGGTATGGAGGTCTTCCGGGGCTCACCCCGGCAGGCCGATCTGATGATCGTGGCGGGTCGGGTGAGCCAGAAGATGGCCCCGGTGCTGCGCCAGGTGTACGACCAGATGCCCAATCCCAAGTGGGTCATCTCGATGGGCGTCTGCGCCTCCTCCGGCGGGATGTTCAACAACTACGCGATCGTGCAGGGCGTCGACCACATCGTCCCGGTGGACATCTACCTGCCCGGTTGTCCGCCCCGTCCGGAGATGCTGATGGACGCCATCCTGAAGCTGCACGACAAGATCCGGCACGAGCCGCTGGGAGCGAACCGGCGCCGGGCCGAGGAACTCGGCGAGGCGCTGGCCCTCCAGGCCACCCCGATCAGCGAGATGCGGGGGCAGCTGCGATGAACGAGCAGGTGCCCGAGACCCGCCGCGAGCGGCCGGTCCGCGAGATCCCGGTCGAGGTGGTCGGCCGCCGCCAGGGCATGTTCGGCGCCCAGGGCAGCGGCGACACCTCCGGGTTCGGCGGCCTGGCCGCCCCGATCGTGCTGCCCGGCGCGAGCGAACGCCCGTACGGCGGTTGGTTCGACGAGGTCGCCGACGAGCTGGAGGGCGCCCTGGAGGAGCAGGGGCTGGACCCGGCCGAGGTGATCGAGAAGACCGTGGTCGACCGGGGCGAGCTCACCTTCCACGTCGACCGCGCCCACCTCCTGCAGACCGTCCGCGTCCTTCGTGACGACCCGGCGCTGCGCTTCGAACTCTGCCTGGGCGTGAGCGGCGTGCACTACCCCGGCGACAAGGGCCGTGAGCTGCACGCGGTCTACCACCTGCGCTCGATCACCCACGGCCGGCTGGTCCGGCTGGAGGTCACCGCGCCCGACGCCGATCCGCGCGTCCCCTCCGTGGTGAGCGTCTACCCGACCAACGACTGGCACGAGCGCGAGGTCTACGACTTCTTCGGCCTGGTCTTCGACGGCCACCCGGCGCTCACCCGGATCATGATGCCGGACGACTGGCTGGGCCACCCACAGCGCAAGGACTACCCGCTCGGCGGCATCCC
Source organism: Streptomyces sp. 1114.5 (assembly GCF_003635085.1). Taxonomy (NCBI): domain Bacteria; kingdom Bacillati; phylum Actinomycetota; class Actinomycetes; order Kitasatosporales; family Streptomycetaceae; genus Streptomyces; species Streptomyces sp. 1114.5. Next base: position 769,089 of record NZ_RBXE01000001.1, on the reverse strand, counting down.
CGTCGAGTACAAGGGCGCCCAGATCCCGGCTCCCGACCAGCGGAGGTCGTACAGCTGATGAACACCCGGCACTACGAACAGGCTGAGGAAGCGGACGCCCGCGAGACCACCGAGGGCCGGGTCTTCACCGTCACCGGTGGCGACTGGGGAGAGGTGGTCGAGGCGGTCGGCCGGGCCGACGACGAGCGCATCATCGTCAACATGGGCCCCCAGCACCCGTCCACCCACGGCGTGCTGCGGCTGATCCTGGAGATCGACGGCGAGACGGTGAAGGAGGCCCGCTGCGGCATCGGCTACCTCCACACCGGCATCGAGAAGAACATGGAGTTCCGCAGCTGGGTCCAGGGCACCACCTTCGTGACCCGCATGGACTACCTGACCCCGCTGTTCAACGAGACCGCCTACTGCCTGGCGGTCGAGAAGCTGCTCGGCATCACCGACGACGTCCCGGACCGGGCCAACGTCATCCGCGTCATGATGATGGAGCTCAACCGGATCTCCTCGCACCTGGTCTGCCTGGCCACCGGCGGCATGGAGATCGGCTCCACCACGCTGATGATCTACGGTTTCCGGGACCGCGAACTGATCCTGGACGTCTTCGAGTTGGTCACCGGCCTGCGCATGAACCACGCGTACGTGCGCCCCGGCGGCCTCGCCCAGGACCTGCCGCCCGGCGCCGTCGACCAGATCCGCGAGGCGGTCAAGGTCTTCCGCTCCCGGATGCACGAGTACGACAAACTCGCCACCGGCAACCCGGTGTTCAAGGCCCGCCTGGTCGACGTCGGCTTCCTGGACCTGCCCGGCTGCCTGGCCCTCGGCGCCACCGGCCCGATCCTGCGCGCCACCGGCCTGCCGCACGACCTGCGCAAGACCGACCCGTACTGCGGGTACGAGGACTACGACTTCGAGGTCGCGATCGCCGACAGCGCCGACTCCTACGGCCGCTTCCTGATCCGCCTGGAGGAGATGAAGCAGTCCCTGCGGATCGTCGAGCAGTGCCTGGACCGGCTGCGCCCGGGCCCGGTCATGGTGGCGGACAAGAAGATCGCCTGGCCCGCCCAACTTGCCGTCGGCCCGGACGGGATGGGCAACTCGCTCGACCACATCCGCAAGATCATGGGCACCTCGATGGAGGCCCTGATCCACCACTTCAAGCTGGTCACCGAGGGCTTCCGGGTCCCGGTCGGCCAGGCGTACGCGGCGGTCGAGTCGCCCAAGGGCGAACTGGGCGTGCACGTGGTCAGCGACGGCGGGACGCGCCCGTACCGGGTCCACTTCCGGGATCCGTCGTTCACCAATCTGCAGACGATGGCGGCGATGTGCGAGGGCGGCCAGGTCGCCGACGTGATCGTCGCGGTGGCCGGGATCGACCCGGTGATGGGAGGCGTGGACCGGTGACCAACGTCGAACTCGGACTGCCGGCGCTGCCGGCCGCACCCTACCCCGAGGAGGTGCACGCCCGGCTGGCCGCCGACGCCGCCGAGCTGATCGCCCGCTACCCCCAGGCCCGTTCGGCGCTGCTGCCGCTGCTGCACCTGGTGCAGGCCGAGGAGGGCTTCGTCAGCCCGACCGGGATCCGGTTCTGCGCCGGGCAGTTGGACCTCACCACCGCCGAGGTCACCGCCGTCGCGACCTTCTACACCATGTACCGGCGCCGCCCGGCCGGGAAGTACCACGTCGGGGTCTGCACCAACACCCTGTGCGCGGTGCTCGGCGGCGACCAGATCTTCGACGAGCTCCAGGAGCACCTGGGCGTCCGCAACAACGAGACCACCGAGGACGGTGCGATCTCGATCGAGCACATCGAGTGCAACGCGGCCTGCGACTACGCGCCCGTGGTGATGGTCAACTGGGAGTTCTTCGACAACCAGACCCCGGAGAGCGCCCGGCAGCTGGTCGACGACCTGCGGGCCGGCCGGGAGGTCAGGCCCACCCGCGGCGCCCGGCTGTGCGGCTTCAAGGAGACCGCCCGGATCCTGGCCGGCTTCCCCGACGAACGCCCCGGCGCCAACGACGAGTCCGGCGCCGGCGGCGCGCCCTCCCTGGCCGGCCTGCGGCTGGCCCGCGGCGAGGCGCTGCCCGGCACAGCCAGGGTTGTCTCACCCCGCAACGAGCCGCCCCGCAGCGACCAGCCCCGCAACGATCAGCCCCGCCCCGAGGGCACGGGCACCGGCCAGGAAGGGAGCGAGGCGTGATGACCGCCGCCGAGCCGGCCGAGAAGCTGCTCACCCCCGTCCTGTCCGACTCCTGGGACGACAGCCGCCCCTGGACGCTGGACACCTACCGCCGCCACCACGGCTACGAGGGCCTCAAGGCGGCCCTGGCCATGCCCCCGGACGACGTGATCGCCCTGGTCAAGGACGCCGGCCTGCGCGGCCGCGGCGGCGCCGGCTTCCCCACCGGGATGAAGTGGCAGTTCATCCCGCAGAACGACGGCAAGCCGCACTACCTGGTGGTGAACGCGGACGAGTCCGAGCCGGGCACCTGCAAGGACATCCCGCTGCTGTTCGCCAACCCGCACTCGCTCATCGAGGGCATGGTCATCGCCTCCTACGCGATCCGCTGCGACCACGCGTTCATCTACCTGCGGGGCGAGGTCGTCCCGGTGCTGCGGCGGCTGCACGAGGCCGTCGCCGAGGCGTACCGGGCGGGCCTGCTCGGCCGGAACATCCTCGGCTCCGGCATCGACCTCGACATCACCGTGCACGCCGGCGCCGGCGCGTACATCTGCGGCGAGGAGACGGCGCTGCTGGATTCGCTGGAGGGCCGCCGGGGCCAGCCCAGGCTGCGGCCGCCGTTCCCGGCGATCGCCGGCCTCTACGCCTGCCCGACGGTGGTCAACAACGTCGAGTCGATCGCCTCGGTGCCGCCGATCCTGGCCCGTGGCAAGGAGTGGTTCAAGGGCCTGGGCACCGAGAAGTCGCCCGGCTTCACGCTCTACTCGCTCTCCGGCCACGTCACCAACCCCGGCCAGTACGAGGCCCCGCTGGGCATCACCCTGCGCCAGCTGCTCGACCTCAGCGGCGGCATCCGCCCCGGGCACCGGCTGAAGTTCTGGACCCCGGGCGGCTCCTCCACCCCGATGTTCACCGAGGAGCACCTCGACGTCCCGCTGGACTACGAGGGCGTCGGCGCGGCCGGCTCGATGCTCGGCACCAAGGCTCTGCAGGTCTTCGACGAGACCACCTGCGTGGTGCGGGCCGTCACCCGCTGGACGGAGTTCTACGCCCACGAGTCCTGCGGCAAGTGCACCCCCTGCCGGGAGGGCACCTACTGGCTGGTCCAGCTGCTCAAGCGGATCGAGGCGGGCGGCGGCGTCGAGGGGGACCTGGAGAAGCTCCTTGACATCGCCGACAACATCAACGGCAAGTCCTTCTGCGCGCTGGGCGACGGCGCGGCGAGCCCGATCGTCTCCTCGCTCCAGCACTTCCGGGCCGAGTACGAGCAGCACCTGGCCGAGCGCCGCTGCCCGTTCGACCCGGCCGCCTCCACCGTCTGGGCCGACGGCCCCCGCCCCGGTCACCAGTCCGCCACCGAAAGGGAGGTGCACGCGTGACGATCACAGAGCCCACCGCCTCCACGGGAGACAAGCCCGCGGTCGAACTGGTCACGCTCACCATCGACGGCGTCGAAGTGCAGGTCCCCAAGGGGACGTTGGTGATCCGGGCGGCCGAGACCATCGGCACCCAGATCCCGCGCTTCTGCGACCACCCGCTGCTCGACCCGGCCGGCGCCTGCCGCCAGTGCATCGTGGAGATCGAGGGCCAGCGCAAGCCGGTCGCCTCCTGCACCATCCCGGTCGCCGAGGGCATGGTGGTGCGCACCCAGCTCAGCTCGCCGGTGGCCGAGAAGGCCCAGCGCGGCGTGATGGAGCTGCTGCTGATCAACCACCCGCTGGACTGCCCGGTCTGCGACAAGGGCGGCGAGTGCCCGCTGCAGAACCAGGCGATGTCCAGCGGCGCCGCCGACTCCCGCTTCGAGGGCATGAAGCGCACCTTCGAGAAGCCGCTGCCGATCAGCAGCCAGGTGCTGCTGGACCGCGAGCGCTGCGTGCTGTGCGCGCGCTGCACCCGCTTCTCGCAGCAGATCGCCGGCGACCCGTTCATCGACCTGGTGGAGCGCGGGGCGCTGCAGCAGGTCGGCACCGGCGAGGGGGACGACTTCGAGTCCTACTTCTCCGGGAACACCATCCAGATCTGCCCGGTGGGCGCGCTGACCTCGGCGGCCTACCGGTTCCGCTCGCGCCCCTTCGACCTGGTCTCCTCGCCCAGCGTGTGCGAGCACTGCTCGGCGGGCTGCGCCCAACGCACCGACCACCGGCGCGGCAAGGTGCTGCGCCGGCTGGCGGGCGAGGACCCGGCGGTGAACGAGGAGTGGAACTGCGACAAGGGCCGCTTCGCCTTCCGCTACGCCCAGCAGCGGGACCGGCTGACCACCCCGCTGGTGCGGGTGGACGGCGAACTGGTCCCGGCCTCCTGGCCGGAGGCGCTGGCCCGGGCCGCCGAGGGCCTGCGCGGCGCTCGGACGGGCGTGCTGGCGGGCGGCCGGGTGACGGTCGAGGACGCGTACGCGTACGCCAAGTTCGCCCGGGTGGTGCTGGGCACCAACGACGTGGACTTCCGGGCCCGCCCGCACAGTGGCGAGGAGGCGGACTTCCTGGCCGCGGCCGTGGCCGGGCGGGGCGTCGACGTGGACGGCGACGGCCTGACGTACGAGCTGCTGGAGCAGGCGCCGGCGGTGCTGCTGGCGGGCTTCGAGCCGGAGGAGGAATCGCCGATCGTCTTCCTGCGGCTGCGCAAGGCGGTCCGCGGCCGCGGTCAGCGGGTGTTCTCGGTGGCGGCGTTCGGTTCCCGGGGCCTGGCCAAGCTGCGCGGAGCGCTGTTGCCGGCCGCGCCGGGCACCGAGCCGGAGTGGTTCGGGGCGCTGGCGGCGGACGAGCCGCTGAACGACGACGCGGGTCGGGCGGCGGAGCTGCTGCGCACGCCGGGCGCGGTGATCCTGGTGGGCGAGCGGCTGGCCGCGGTGCCGGGCGCGCTGACGGCGGTGCTGCGGCTGGCGCACGCGACCGGTGCCCGGCTGGCGTGGGTGCCGCGCCGGGCGGGTGAGCGCGGTGCCGTGGAGGCCGGCGCGCTGCCGGGCCTGCTGCCCGGCGGCCGTCCGGTGGCCGCTCCGGCGGCGCGGGCGGAGGCGGCAGCGGCGTGGGGCGTGGCGGAGCTGCCGTCCCGGCCGGGCCGGGACACCGACCGGATCCTGGCGGCCGCGGCGAGCGGCGAGCTGGACGCGCTGCTGGTCGGCGGCGTGGACCTCGACGACCTGCCGGACCCTGCGCTGGCCGACGAGGCGCTGGCCGCAGTGCCGTTCGTGGTCTCGCTGGAGCTGCGGCCCTCCGCGGTGACGGCGCGCGCGGACGTGGTGCTGCCGGTGGCGGCGGTGGCGGAGAAGGCCGGCACCTTCCTGGACTGGGAGGGCCGGGTGCGGATGTTCGAGTCGGCGCTCAAGCCGGACCAGCAGATGGGCCGTCACGTGCAGTCGGACCTGCGGGTGCTGACCATGCTGGCGGACGCGCTGGGGCACCGGCTGGGCCTGCCGGACGTCCGGGCGGCCCGGCTGGAGCTGGACGCCTTCACCCCCTGGGAGGGGGACCGCGCGGCCGACCCGGCGGCGCACCCGGGCGTGCTGGCCCGTCCGGCCACAGGCCAGGCGGTGCTGGCGGGTTGGCGTCAGCTGCTGGACAACGGCGTGCTGCAGCAGGGCGATCCGCACCTGGCGGGCACCCGGCACCGGGCGGTGGCGCGGATCTCGGCCGAGACGGCCAAGGAGATCGGCGCCGAGGCGGCCACCGCGCTGCGGGTGACCGGCCCGGCCGGCTCGCTGACCCTGCCGCTGGAGGTCACCGGCTCGATCCCGGACCGCACGGTCTGGATCCCGCTCAACTCCACGCCGGGCGGCGCCCACCGCACGCTCGGCACCACCGTCGGCCACCTGGTGACGATCGCCGCGGCCGAGGTCGAGGCAGCCGTCGAGCCGACAGGGCAGGCCCCGGCGGCACAAACTCCGACGGCACAGGCCTCGGCGGCACAGGCCTCGGCGGCGCAGGCCCCGGCCGGGTCGACCGCGGGTGAAGGGGAGGACCGATGACAACTCCGCAGCCGTACGAGACGCTCCACTTCTTCGGCCAGGACCCTTGGTGGCTGGTCCTGTTGAAGGCGGTCTTCTGCTTCGCCTTCCTGGTCCTGACGGTGCTGGTGGCGATCGTCTGGGAGCGCAAGGTGGTGGCCTGGATGCAGCTGCGCATCGGGCCGAACCGGCACGGCCCGTGGGGCATGCTGCAGTCGCTGGCGGACGGCGTGAAGCTGGCGCTGAAGGAAGACCTGGTGGTCAAGGGCGCGGACAAGGTGGTCTACATCCTGGCCCCGATCGTCTGCGCCATCCCCGCGTTCATGGCCTTCGCGGTGATCCCCTTCGGTCCGGCCGGCAACGAGGTGTCGATCTTCGGCACCCGGACGGCGATGCAGTTGACCGACTTCCCGGTCGCGCTGCTGTACATCCTGGCCACCGCCTCGATCGGCATCTACGGCATCGTGCTGGCGGGCTGGTCCTCCGGGTCGACGTACCCGCTGCTGGGCGGGCTGCGGTCGGCCGCGCAGATGATCAGCTACGAGATCGCGATGGGCCTGTCCTTCGCGGCGGTGTTCATCTACTCGGGGTCGATGTCGACCTCGGAGATCGTGGCGCACCAGCAGCCGACCTGGTTCGCGGCGCTGCTGCCGGTGTCCTTCATCGTGTACGTCATCGCGATGGTCGGCGAGACAAACCGGGCGCCGTTCGACCTGCCCGAGGCCGAGGGCGAGCTGGTCGGCGGCTTCAACACCGAGTACTCCTCGCTGAAGTTCGCGATGTTCATGCTGGCCGAGTACGTGAACATGGTGACGGTCTCGGCGGTGGCCTCGACCCTCTTCCTGGGCGGCTGGCGGGCGCCGTGGCCGGTGTCGACCTTCTGGGAGGGCGCCAACCACGGCTGGTGGCCGCTGCTGTGGATCACGCTGAAGATCCAGCTGCTGCTGTTCTTCTTCATCTGGCTGCGCGGCACGCTGCCCCGGTTCCGCTACGACCAGTTCATGAAGCTGGGCTGGAAGGTGCTGATCCCGGTCTCGCTGGTGTGGCTGGTGCTGATCGCGAGCGTGCGGGCGCTGCGCAACGAGGGCTACGGCTTCGGCGAGGTGGTGCTGTACGTGGGCGCCCCGGTCGGGGTGGTGCTGCTGCTGGTGCTGCTGCGGGACTTCCTGCGCAAGCAGCCCGAGGTCGAGGAGGCGCCCCCGCAGGGCGAGTTCGACCCGATGGCCGGCGGCTACCCGGTCCCGCCGCTGCCCGGCCAGGAGCTCCCGCCGGTGCCCCGCCGGCGCAGCCGCGCCCCGAAGCAACTCCAGGACGCCCTCAACGGGGCCGACCATTCCGAAGGGAGCTGAACCGAGATGTCGTCCGACCAGTCCGACCAGTCCGACCAGTCCGACCGCACGAGCCTCACCGGCCGTGGCGGCCGCACCGGCCGTACCGACCGCACGGACCGGCCCGAGCGGCCCGAGCGGGCCGACCGGCCGTCGGTGCTCGGCCCGGCCGCCGGCTTCGGCGTGACCTTCAAGGCCATGTTCAAGAAGCGGCTCACCGAGCAGTACCCGGAGCAGAAGAAGCCCACCGCTCCGCGCTTCCACGGCCGCCACCAGCTGAACCGGCACCCGGACGGCCTGGAGAAGTGCGTCGGCTGCGAGCTGTGCGCCTGGGCGTGCCCGGCCGACGCCATCTACGTGGAGGGCGCGGACAACCGGGACGACGAGCGTTACTCGCCCGGCGAGCGCTACGGCGCGGTGTACCAGATCAACTACGCCCGCTGCATCCTGTGCGGGCTGTGCATCGAGGCCTGCCCGACCCGCGCGCTGACCATGACCAACGAGTACGAGCTGGCCGACTCCTCCCGGCGGGACCTCATCTTCACCAAGGAGCAGCTGCTGGTGGGCCTGTCCGAGGGCATGGTCGACACCCCGCACGCGATCTTCCCGGGTGCGGACGAGGGCGCGTACTACCGGGGCGAGATCACCGCGGCGGAGCCGGGGACGGTCCAGCAGGAGCGCACCGACCGGGAGAAGGAGGCGCGACCGTGACCTCGTACCTGGCGGAAGCGACCGGGACGACCTCCACGGGTGAGGCCGTCCAGTTCTGGGTGCTCGCGGTGATCGCGGTCGGCGGCGCGCTCGGCATGGTGCTGATGCGCCGGGCCGTGCACAGCGCGCTCTGCCTGGCGGCCACCATGCTGGCGCTGGCGGTCTGTTACATGGCGCAGGGTGCGGTGTTCCTGGGCGTGGTGCAGATCGTGGTCTACACCGGCGCGATCATGATGCTCTTCCTGTTCGTGGTGATGCTGGTCGGCGTCACCAGCGAGGATTCCCTCAAGGAGCAGTTGAAGGGCCAGCGGGTCGCTGCGGCCCTGTGCGGGCTGGGCTTCGGCGTGCTGCTGATCGCCGGGATCGCCAACGCGAAGCTCAACCACTTCACCGGGCTGTCCGAGGCGAACGCCGAGGGCAACGTGCCGGGCCTGGCCAGGCTGATCTTCACCCGCTACGTGTGGGCCTTCGAGGTCACCGGCGCGCTGCTGATCACCGCGGCGATCGGCGCGATGGTGCTGACCCACCGCGAGCACGTGAAGCCGCCGAAGACCCAGCGCGAGCTGGCCGCCCAGCGGGTCAAGGACAACATCCAGCTGCCGCCGCTGCCGGCGCCGGGCGTGTACGCGCGGCACAACGCGGTGGACGTGCCGGCGCTGCTGCCGGACGGCACCGTCGCCGAGGACTCGGTGATGGCGACGCTGCGCGAGCGCGGCCAGATCCGGGACGTCAGCCAGGCGATGCTGCAACGGATGGCGGAGCTGGAGAACAGCACCGCGGACTGGCTGGGCCGTCCGTCCTCGGAGCGGCCGGCGGTGACCGGTCCGCGCAAGTCGCTGGAGCCGGTCCCGAACCACGAGGCCGAGGAGGGCGAGCAGTGAATCCGGTCAACTACCTCTATCTCGCAGCCCTGTTGTTCACCATCGGGGCGGCCGGGGTGCTGATCCGGCGCAACGCGATCGTTCTGTTCATGTGCGTGGAGCTGATGCTCAACGCCTCGAACCTGGCGCTGGTGACCTTCTCGCGGCTGCACGGGACGCTGGACGGCCAGATCATCGCGTTCTTCACGATGGTGGTCGCGGCGGCCGAGGTCGTGGTCGGCCTCGCCATCATCGTCTCGATCTTCCGGACCAGGCACTCCGCTTCGGTCGACGACAGCAACCTGATGAAGCTGTAGGCGGAGGGCCTTCGGTGAACTCTCTCATTCCGCTGCTGGTGGCGGCTCCACTGGCCGGCGCCGCCCTGCTCCTGCTCGGCGGCCGGGCGCTGGACCGGTACGGCCACTGGCTGGCCACCGCGCTCGCTGCGCTCTCGTTCGGCTTCGGCCTGGCGCTGTTCTCGGACATGCTCGGCCGCGACGCCGAGCACCGGGCGGCCACCGAGCACCTGTTCAGCTGGATCCCGGTGAACGGCTTCCAGGCCGACTTCACCTTCCGGCTCGATCAGCTGTCGATGACCTTCGTCCTGCTGATCACCGGCGTCGGCACGCTGATCCACCTCTACTCGGTCGGCTACATGGCGCACGACGAGCGCCGCCGCCGCTTCTTCGCGTACCTGAACCTGTTCCTGGCCGCCATGCTGCTGCTGGTGATCGCCGACAACTACCTGCTGCTGTACTTCGGTTGGGAGGGCGTGGGCCTGGCCTCGTACCTCCTGATCGGCTTCTGGCAGCACAAGCCGAGTGCGGCGACGGCGGCGAAGAAGGCGTTCATCGTCAACCGGGTCGGCGACATGGGCCTGTCGATCGCGATCATGCTGATGTTCGCCGAGTTCGGCTCCTTCGCCTTCGACCCGGTCTTCGGCGGCGCCCACCAGGCGAGCGAGGGCAAGCTGACGGCGATCGGCCTGATGCTGCTGCTGGCGGCCTGCGGCAAGTCGGCGCAGGTGCCGCTGCAGTCCTGGCTCGGGGACGCCATGGAGGGCCCGACCCCGGTGTCGGCGCTGATCCACGCCGCCACCATGGTGACCGCCGGCGTCTACCTGATCACCCGCTCCGCGGCGATCTTCGATCTGGCGCCGGACGCGCAGACCGCCGTGGTGGTGGTCGGTACGGTCACGCTGCTGTTCGGTGCGATCGTCGGTTGCGCCAAGGACGACATCAAGAAGGCGCTGGCCGGCTCGACCATGTCGCAGATCGGCTACATGGTGCTGGCGGCCGGGCTCGGCCCGATCGGCTACGCCTTCGCGATCATGCACCTGGTGACCCACGGCTTCTTCAAGGCCGGGCTGTTCCTCGGTGCCGGGTCGGTCATGCACGGCATGAACGACGAGGTGAACATGCGTCACTACGGCGGCCTGCGCAGGTACATGCCGGTCACCTTCGCCACCTTCGGCCTCGGCTACCTGGCGATCATCGGCTTCCCCGGCCTGTCCGGCTTCTTCTCCAAGGACAAGATCATCGAGGCGGCCTTCGCCAAGGGCGGCACCGAGGGCTGGATCCTCGGCCTGTGCGCGCTGGTCGGCGCCGCCGTCACCGCGTTCTACATGACGCGGGTGATGGTGCTGACCTTCTTCGGCGAGAAGCGCTGGAGGCCGGACGAGGAGGGGAACGCCCCGCACCCGCACGAGTCGCCGAAGACGATGACCGTCCCGATGGTCCTGCTGGCCTTCGGCTCGGTCTTCGCCGGCGGGCTGTTCGCCTTCAACGACTCCTTCCTGAAGTGGCTGGAGCCGGTCACCGGGCACGAGGAGGGCAGTTCACCGCTCGCCCCGCTGACCGTCACCCTGCTGACCACGGCCTGCATGCTGGCCGGCGTCGCCCTGGCGTACCTGATGTACGGGCGCTCGCCCGTCCCGGTGGTGCCGCCGGTCGGCTCCCCGCTCACCCGGGCCGCCCGCCGCGACCTGCTGCAGGACGACTTCAACCACGCCGTGCTGGTCCGGCCGGGCTCGGCGCTCACCGCGACGCTGGTCTTCTTCGACAGCCGCGGCCTGGACGGCTTCGTCAACGGACTGGCCGCCGCGATCGGGGGCCTGTCCGGCCGGCTGCGACGGGTCCAGAACGGCTTCGTCCGCTCGTACGCGCTCTCCATGTTCGGCGGCACGCTGGTGCTGGTCGCCACGACTCTCCTGATGAGGTCCGTGTGATGACTGTTGTTCGCCCTCGTCGCGGGGAATCCACGACCGGCAGGGGAGGAAGGCCATGAGCGCCCTGCTGAGCGTCACCTGTGCCGTCCCGGCGGCCGGTGCGGTGCTGACCGCCGCCCTGCCGGCCGGGTCGTCCGAGTCCCGGCGCCGCACCACCAAGGCCGTCGCCCTGGGCGTCTCGGCCGTCACGCTGGTGCTGGCCGCCGTGGTGGCGGCGCGGTTCGACCCGCACGGCGCCCGCTACCAGCTGACCGAGTCGTACAGCTGGATCCGCTCCTTCGGGATCACCTTCTCGCTCGGCGTGGACGGCATCGGCGCCGTCCTCGCCCTGCTCACCGCCGTCCTGGTGCCGATGGTGATGCTCGCCTCCTGGCACGACGCCGACCCGAGTCCGGCCGACCCGGGCCCGGCCGACCCGGACGGCACCCTCGCCGCTGACACCTTCGAGCGGCGCCGGCGCACCCAGGGCTTCTTCGCCCTGATCCTGGCGGTGGAGGCGATGGTGATCGTCTCCTTCTACGCCACCGACGTCTTCCTGTTCTACGTGTTCTTCGAAGCCATGCTGATCCCGATGTACTTCCTGATCGGCGGCTTCGGGGACCGGGCCGGCGGCCCCGAGTCGGCGCGGCAACGTTCCTACGCGGCCGTGAAGTTCCTGCTCTACAACCTGCTCGGCGGCCTGGTGATGCTGGCCGCCGTGATCGGCCTGTACGTGCTTGCGCAGGACCAGGGCCTCGGCACCTTCGACCTGCCGACCCTGGCCTCGGCCGTCGCCGACGGGAAGCTGCAGCTGAGCGGCACCGCCGAGAAGGCGCTGTTCCTCGGCTTCTTCTTCGCCTTCGCGGTCAAGGCCCCGCTGTGGCCGCTGCACACCTGGCTGCCGAACGCGATGGGCGAGGCCACCGCCGGCACCGCGGTGCTGATCACCGCCGTGGTGGACAAGGTCGGCACCTTCGCGATGCTGCGCTTCTGCCTCGGACTGTTCCCGCACGCCTCGAAGACCTTCGCCCCGGCGATCCTGGTCCTGGCGCTGATCGGGATCGTCTACGGCGCGCTGCTGGCGATCGGCCAGAAGGACATCAAGCGGCTGGTCGCCTACGCCTCGATCTCGCACTTCGGCTTCATCATCATGGGCATCTTCGCCCTGACCAGCCAGGGGCAGAGCGGCGCGACCCTCTACATGGTCAACCACGGCCTCTCCACCGCCGCGTGGATGCTGGTGGCCGGCTTCCTGATCTCCCGCCGCGGTTCGCGGCTGATCGCCGACTACGGCGGCGTGCAGAAGGTCGCCCCGGTGCTCGCCGGGACGTTCCTGATCGGCAGCCTGGCGACCCTGTCGCTGCCCGGCCTCGCCCCCTTCGTCAGCGAGTTCCTGGTGCTGGTGGGCACCTTCACCCGCTACCCGGCGATCGGGATCGTGGCGACCTTCGGCATCGTGCTGGCCGCGCTGTACGCCCTGCTGCTGTACCAGCGCACCATGACCGGCCCGGTGAAGGACGGGGTCCGGACGATGCCCGACCTCAAGGCCCGCGAACTCGCCGTGGTCGCCCCGCTGGTGGCGCTGACCATCCTGCTCGGCGTCTACCCCAAGCCGCTCACCGACCTGGTCAACCCCTCGGTGAACGCGACGCTGTCGCAGGTCCACGAGACCGACCCGGCGCCGGCCCACCCGGTCGCCGCCACCTCAGGAGGTGAGCAGAAGTGAGCGCGACCGCAGTGCTCGCCGCCGCCGGCGGCAACACCCCCAGCATCCCGGCGCCGCACATCGAGTACGGCCAACTCTCCCCGATGCTCGTGGTGTTCGGCGCCGCCGTGGCCGGCATCCTGGTGGAGGCCTTCGTGCCCCGCCGGTTCCGGCACTGGACACAGGTGACGCTCGCCCTGGCCGGGCTGGTCGGCGCCTTCGCGGCGGTGGTGGTGCTGGCCGTGCAGAGCCACGGCTTCACCAGGATCGACCTGCTGGCCATGGAGTCGGTGGCGCTGGACGGCCCGGCGCTGTTCCTGCAGGGCGTGATCCTGCTGGCCGCGGTGGTCGCGGTGCTCACCTACGCCGAGCGGAAGCTGGAGCCCAGGGCCGGTGGACGGCCGGCCGACGCCTTCGCCGCCCAGGCCGCCGCCACCCCCGGCGGCGAGCAGGAGCGGGCCGCGCTCCGGGCCGGCTTCGCCACCAGCGAGGTCTTCCCGCTCACCATGTTCGCGGTCGGCGGGATGCTGCTGTTCCCCGCCGCCAACGACCTGCTGACGATGTTCGTGGCGCTGGAGGTCTTCTCGCTGCCGCTGTACCTGCTGTGCGCGCTGGCCCGGCGCCGCCGGCTGCTCTCCCAGGAGGCGGCCGTCAAGTACTTCCTGCTCGGTGCCTTCGCCTCGGCGTTCTTCCTGTTCGGCACCGCGCTGCTGTACGGCTACGCGGGCAGCGTGAAGCTCGGCGACATCGGGGACGTCATCTCCGGCAAGGCGATGACCACCCCCGCGCAGCTGAGCACCACCCAGAGCGACGTGCTGGTGCTGACCGGCCTGGCGATGCTGGCGGTCGGCCTGCTGTTCAAGGTCGCCGCGGTGCCCTTCCACTCCTGGACCCCGGACGTCTACCAGGGCGCGCCCACCCCGGTGACCGGTTTCATGGCGGCGGCCACCAAGGTCGCGGCCTTCGGCGCCTTCCTGCGGCTGTTCTACGTGGCCTTCCCCGGCCTGCGGCTGGACTGGCGGCCGGTGATGTGGGGGGTTGCGATCCTCACCATGGTGGTGGGCGCGGTGCTGGCGGTGACGCAGCAGGACGTGAAGCGGCTGCTGGCCTACTCGTCGATCGCGCACGCCGGGTTCATCCTGACCGGCGTGATCGCCGTCAACAAGCAGGGCATCTCCTCGGTGTTGTTCTACCTGCTGGCGTACTCCTTCGTGACGCTCGGCGCGTTCGCCGTGGTCACCCTGGTGCGCGACTCCAAGGGCGAGGCCACCCACTTGTCCAGCTGGGCCGGGCTCGGGCGGCGCTCGCCGCTGGTGGCGGCGGTGTTCGCACTCTTCCTGCTGGCCTTCGCCGGGATCCCGCTGACCTCAGGCTTCACCGGGAAGTTCGCGGTCTTCCAGGCGGCGGCGAGCGGCGGGGCGATCCCGCTGGTGATCGTCGGTGTGCTCAGTTCGGCGGTGGCCGCGTTCTTCTACATCCGGGTCATCGTGCTGATGTTCTTCTCGGACCCGCAGCCGGGCGGGCCGACGGTGGCGATCCCGAGCGCCTTCACGGCGACCGCGATCGGGGTCGGGGTGCTGGTGACGCTCGGTCTCGGTCTGCTGCCGCAGTACTTCCTCGACCTGGCCTCCAAGGCCTCGCTGTTCGTGCGCTGACCCTTTCCGAGGAGCCGGGGCGGGGGAGTTCGGAAGGCTCCCCCGCCCTTATATCCGTCCGGATCGGCCCGCACCGCCGGACGACCCGCGCAGCTGCCCTGACCAGGGCGTCCGGCCCGATCATGACAGGATCCGCACGCCCGTGCAGTGATCCACTCGCGACCGGATACCCTGCCTGTATGGCCAGCGGCGGCACTCAGGGACCAGGCCGCTAGATCGACCAGGGACAGAGGAGTGGTCTTCGTGACCGTCGTGGAACCCTTCGGGCTCAGCGTGCAGGACCGCGACCTGACCCGGGACGTCCAGGCCGGACTTGAAGCGGTGGAGGCGGCGCTCGGCGAGGCCGTCAAGAGCGACGTCCCGTTCATCACCGTCACCGCCAGTCACCTCCTCGAAGCCGGCGGCAAGCGCTTCCGTCCGCTGCTCCTGCTGCTCGCCGCCCAGTTCGGCGACCCGGGGGCGCCCGGCGTGGTGCCGGCCGCGGTGGTCGTCGAGCTGACCCACCTGGCCACGCTGTACCACGACGACGTCATGGACGAGGCCCCGGTGCGCCGCGGAACCCCGAGCGCCAACTCCCGCTGGGACAACTCGGTCGCCATCCTCACCGGCGACTTCCTGTTCTCCCGCGCCTCCCAGGTGCTGGCCGACCTCGGCCCGGAGGCCGTGCGGATGCAGGCCGAGGCCTTCGAGCGGCTGGTCACCGGCCAGATCCTGGAGACCCGCGGCCCCGGCCCGGAGATGGACCCGCTCCTGCACTACCTGGACGTCCTGGAGGGCAAGACCGGCTCGCTGATCGCCGTCTCCTGCCGGATGGGAGCGCTGACGGCCGGCGCCGGGCCCGAGCTGGTGGACACCCTCGGCGAGTTCGGCGAGCGGATCGGCATCGCCTTCCAGCTGGCCGACGACGTGCTCGACATCTCCAGCGACGGCCACGAGTCCGGCAAGACCCCCGGCACCGACCTGCGCGAGGGCGTGCCGACCCTGCCGACCCTGCTGCTGCAGCAGATGCCGGCCGACCCGGCGGACCCGGACGACGCCCGCCTGCGCGAACTGCTCTCCCAGGACCTCTCGGACGATGCGCTGCACGCCGAGGCGCTGCGCCTGATGCGCGCCCACCCGGCGCTGGAGCGCGCCCGCGCCGAGACCCTGCGCCGGGCCGAGGAGGCCCGGGCGCTGCTCGCCCCGCTGCCGGACTGCCCGGCGAAGGCCGCCCTGGAAGGGCTCTGCGACGCGGTGGCGATCCGCACCGTCTGACGGCCGGGCCGCCCGCCGCGGGTGCCGCGGCGGGCGTCCGGCCGGTTCGGATGGGGGAGACTGGCTCCCGTCAGCTCGCCGGAGCTCACCCGAGCTCGCCACAGCCGGAAGGTCGCCATGCGTCGCGTCGTCATCGCCGAGGACTCCGTACTGCTGCGGGAGGGACTGACCCGGCTGCTCACCGATCGCGGCCTGGAGGTCGTCGCGGGCGTCGGGGACGGCGAGGCCCTGGTGAAGACCATCCACGACCTGGCCGCGGCCGACGCGCTGCCCGACGTCGTGGTCTCCGACGTGCGGATGCCGCCGACCCACACCGACGAGGGCCTGCGCGCCTGCGTCGAGCTGCGCGGCCGCTACCCGCAGCTGAACGTGTTGGTGCTGTCGCAGTTCGTGGAGGAACGTTACGCCTCGGAGCTGCTGGCCGGATCCACCCGGGGCGTCGGCTACCTGCTCAAGGACCGGGTCGCCGAGGTGCGCGAGTTCGCCGACGCGGTCGTCCGGGTCGCCGACGGCGGTACGGCGCTGGACCCGGAGGTGGTGCAGCAGTTGCTCAGCCGCAGCCGCAAGGGTGATGTTCTGGCCAATCTCACGCCGCGGGAGCGCGAGGTGCTCGGGCTGATGGCCGAGGGCCGCACCAACGCCGCGGTGGCCAAGCAGCTGGTGGTCTCCGACGGCGCGGTGGAGAAGCACGTCAGCAACATCTTCCTCAAGTTGGGCCTGGCCCAGAGCCCGGAGGACCACCGGCGGGTGCTGGCCGTGCTGACCTACCTCAACTCCTAGCACCTGTCCCAGCCGTCCCACCCGGCCCCCGGCCGCGGAATGATCTCCGGCGGACGGACGTTCTCCCTCACGTGCGGTACGGACGCAGGCCGGTGATTTCCCGCCGCATGCGGGAGTTCCGTCCCAGGCCGACTCCACCCGCATAGGATGCGGGAGGTGCACCAGGCGGACGGGGCACGGGGCCGCGCCCGCGGTGGTGTGCCGTCGAGGAGGTCCGCGGCAGTGACCAGTCAGGTCGATCAGTCAGAGGCAGTGGACGGCTCGGACGGCCAGGACGGCGCCCAGGTCCGGGCCGGGGGCGGCGAACCGCGCCCCGGTCCGACCACACCCGCCGACCCGCCCGCCCCGGGCGGCGCGCCACCCGGGCGCGCCAAGCCGATCCGCAGACTCGACCGGGTCATCATCCGTTTCGCCGGGGACTCCGGTGACGGCATGCAGCTCACCGGTGACCGGTTCACCTCGGAGACGGCGTCCTTCGGCAACGACCTGTCCACGCTGCCGAACTTCCCCGCCGAGATCCGGGCCCCCGCCGGCACCCTGCCGGGCGTGTCGTCCTTCCAGCTGCACTTCGCCGACCATGACATCCTGACCCCGGGTGACGCGCCGAACGTGCTGGTCGCGATGAACCCGGCCGCACTGAAGGCGAACGTGCCGGACCTGCCGCGCGGCGCCGAGATCATCGTCAACACCGACGAGTTCACCAAGCGCGCGCTGGCCAAGGTCGGCTACCCGGCGGACCCGCTGGGCGACGGCTCGCTGGACGGCTTCCACCTGCACAAGGTGCCGCTGACCACGCTGACCCTGGAGGCGCTCAAGGACAGCGGCCTGGCGCGCAAGGACGCGGAGCGGGCGAAGAACATGTTCGCCCTGGGCCTGCTGTCCTGGATGTACCACCGGCCCACGCACGGAACGGAGTCGTTCCTGCGCAGCAAGTTCGCGAAGAAGCCGCAGATCGCCGAGGCGAACATCCAGGCGTTCCGGGCGGGCTGGAACTTCGGCGAGACCACCGAGTCCTTCGCGGTCTCCTACGAGGTGCCGCCGGCCAAGCTCCCGGCCGGCCGCTACCGCAACATCTCCGGCAACCTCGCCCTCTCCTACGGGCTGATCGCCGCCGCGCAGCGCTCCGGACTGCCGTTGTACCTGGGCTCGTACCCGATCACCCCGGCCTCGGACATCCTGCACGAGCTGAGCAAGCACAAGAACTTCGGCGTGCGCACCTTCCAGGCCGAGGACGAGATCGCCGGCATCGGCGCGGCGCTCGGCGCGGCCTTCGGCGGGGCGCTCGGCGTCACCACCACCTCCGGGCCCGGCGTCGCGCTCAAGAGCGAGACGATCGGCCTGGCGGTCTCGCTCGAACTGCCGCTGCTGGTCGTGGACATCCAGCGCGGCGGCCCCTCCACCGGCCTGCCGACCAAGACCGAGCAGGCGGACCTGCTGCAGGCGATGTTCGGCCGCAACGGCGAGGCGCCGGTGCCGATCGTCGCCCCGGCCACGCCCGCGGAGTGCTTCGACGCGGCACTGGAGGCGGCCCGGATCGCGGTTACCTACCGCACCCCGGTCTTCCTGCTCTCCGACGGGTACCTGGCCAACGGCTCGGAGCCCTGGCGGATCCCCGGCGTCGACGAACTCCCCGAGATCGACCCGCAGTTCGCCACCGGACCGAACCGCGAGGACGGCGCCTTCTGGCCGTACCTGCGGGATCCGCGGACGCTGGCCAGGCCCTGGGCGCTGCCCGGCACGCCCGGTCTGGAACACCGGATCGGCGGCATCGAGAAGCAGGACGGCACCGGGAACATCTCCTACGACCCGGCCAACCACGACTTCATGGTCCGCACCCGGCAGGCCAAGGTCGACGGCATCACCGTGAAGCCGGTCGAGGTGGACGACCCGACCGGGGACGCCCGCGTGCTGGTCCTCGGCTGGGGCTCGACGTACGGGCCGATCACCGCGGCGGTGCGCCGGGTGCGCGCGGACGGCGGCGAGGTCGCCCAGGCGCACCTGCGCAACCTCAACCCCTTCCCGGCCAACCTGGGTGCGGTGCTGAGGAGTTACGAGAAGGTCATCGTGCCCGAGATGAACCTGGGGCAGCTCGCCCTGCTGCTCCGGGCGAAGTACCTGGTGGACGCCGAGTCCTACAACCAGGTGCGCGGACTGCCGTTCAAGGCGGCGCAGTTGGCGGACGTGCTGTGGGCCGCGATCGGCACCCTGGACGAGGAGGACCACCGATGAGTGAGAACGGCTTCCCGTCCCTGCGGCTGGTGCCGAAGGCCGAAGCGCCGCAGAGCGCACGGGATTTCAAGACCGACCAGGAGGTGCGCTGGTGCCCCGGCTGCGGGGACTACGCGATCCTGGCGGCGGTGCAGTCCTTCATGCCGGAGCTGGGCATCAAGCGCGAGAACACGGTGTTCGTCTCGGGCATCGGCTGTTCCTCGCGCTTCCCGTACTACATGAACACCTATGGAGTGCACTCGATCCACGGGCGGGCGCCGGCGATCGCGACCGGGCTGGCGAGTTCGCGCCAGGACCTCAGCGTGTGGGTGGTGACCGGTGACGGCGACGCACTGTCGATCGGCGGCAACCATCTGATCCACGCCCTGCGGCGGAACGTCAATCTCAAGATCCTGTTGTTCAACAACCGTATCTACGGCCTCACCAAGGGCCAGTACTCACCGACCAGTGAACTCGGCAAGATCACCAAGTCCACGCCGATGGGCTCGCTGGACGCGCCGTTCAACCCGCTCTCACTGGCGATCGGCGCCGAGGCCACCTTCGTCGCGCGCACCATCGACTCCGACCGCCAGCACCTGCAGTCGGTGCTGCGGGCGGCGGCCGAGCACCAGGGCACGGCGCTGGTGGAGATCTACCAGAACTGCAACATCTTCAACGACGGCGCCTTCGAGGTGCTGAAGGAGCCCGGCACCCGCGACGAGGCGCTGATCCGGCTGGAGCACGGGCAGCCGATCCGCTACGGCGCGGACGGCTCCGGCGGCGTCTTCCGCGGCCCGGACGGCGAACTGTTCACCGCACCGGTCACCCCGGAGAACGAGGCGGACCTGCTCGTCCACGACGCCCATGCGGCCGGCCCGGCCGCCGCCTTCGCGCTCACCCGGATCGCCGACGCGGACACCCTGCACCACACGCCGATCGGCGTGCTGCGCAGCGTGGAGCGGCCCGTCTACGACGAGCTGATGGCGAGCCAGCTGGCCACCGCCACCGCCCACCGCGGCCCGGGCGACCTGGCCACGCTGCTCGCCGGCAACGACACCTGGACGGTCGACTGACCGCCGGGTCGGCACACGGCGGAGCGCCCCTCGTCCAGGTCCGGACGAGGGGCGCTCGGCCGTTGCGGCTGCTGTCCGTCCTTGCAGCTACTGCTCGTCGTCGAGGCTACGGCCCGTCGACTGGTGTCACTGCTCGACCCACTCGACCAGTTCGATCACGACCCCGTTCGGGTCGGCGACCTGGAACAGCTTCTCGCCCCAGGGCTCCTCGCGCAGTGGCAGGGTGACGGCCACCCCCTCGCCGCGCAGCCGTCGCTCCTCGGCGGCGATGTCCGCCACGACGAACGCCAGCAGCACCCCGTCCGCGGTGCGGTGCCGCTGCTCCTCGGGCAGCACCTCCAGCCCGCGCCGCAGGTAGACGACGTTCACCCCGCCGCCCGGGTGCCCGAGCGAGACGAAGCCGTCGGCCGACATCTCCTCGCGGTAGCCGAAGTGCCGCTTGAGGAAGGCGGCGGAGGCGGTGACGTCCTCGACGGTCAGGGCGACGGTGGTCTTGGTGATCTGCAAGGTGAGAGCCCTCTCGTCGGCAGCCGGGACAGCCGGGTGGTTATCCCGTACGCAGTACACTATACATAGTACGGAGAATCTTGCCAGGGGAATCCGGCGGCCGATCGCGCCCGTGTTCGAGAAAGTCCGGCGGCGAACCGCACGGCGCGGCTAGGGTCGGGGCATCGCATCGAGCATTGGGGGGTCGATCCGATGTCGGACGCCGGATTCGAGGTCTCGCCCGAGCAGTTGAGGGCCTCGGCGGCAAACGCCTCGTCTATCGCCACCGGTCTGGCCGCGCCCGTCCAGACCGCCGGTACCGCCTCGGGGACCGCCGGGACGGCCCTGGGGGGCTGGCAGGTGGCCGGGCAGCTGGCCGCCGTGGTGACGGCGTGGACACAAGGGGTGGAGAAGATCCGCACCGCCCTCGGAACGGACGAGGAGTCGCTCCGCAAGGCCGCCGAGAACTACGGCAGGACCGAGAGCGGGAACGCCGGGGCCCTCCAGTAGCGCAACAGGGGAAGGGGGCTCCCGTGGTGGACTTCGCGCGCCTGCGCGACGTGAAACTGGAGTCGGTGACGGAGGCCGGCAAGGACTGGCAGGCCGTCGCCAAAGCGCTCGACCAAGCGCGGCAGCACATCGAGGAGTCGGTGCTGAAACCGCTCGGCACCTGGACCGGCCCCGCCGCGACCGGCGCCCGGCACTCCTTCGGTCAGCAGGAACTGCAGCTGCAGGTCGCCGCACTGGAACTCCAGGCGGTCGAGCAGGTGTTGGCCGGCTTCGTCCTGGCGGTGACCACCGCCCAACAGGAGCTGCAGTACGCGCTGACGGAGGCGAGCAGGCACGGTCTCACGGTCGACGCGAACGGCACGGTCACCGCGACGCCGACGCCGGTCGACCAACTGCCCAAGAACGCGGCCCTGCGCCAGGAGGCCGCGGACTCCTACCGAGCCGAGGCCGCCTACGCCGCGACCCTCACCGCCGACATCGCCGCCGCCGTCCAGGCCGCCACCCAGGCCGACGCCACGTGCGCGGCCGAACTCGGCAAGCTGGCCGAGGAGTCCAAACTCCTCGACGGATCCGGGCGTACGGGCCTGGCGGGCGCGCTCCAACTCGCCGCCAAGGACCTCGGCGAGGCCACCCGGCTCGCCGGGACGGTCGAAGGCGACACCATCCCCACCGACCCGGCCGCCCGGGCGGCCTGGTGGGGAGCCCTGACCCCGGACCAGCGGAACCAGTTCCTGGACGCGGCGCCGTGGAAGGTCCAGGGTCTGCCCGGCGTGCCGAAACTGCAGGACTACTACAAGCAACTCGCCCTGAAGAAGGCCGGGATCGACCCGTCGAAGTGGGACCCGGAGAAGGGCCTGGACTTCAACGACGAGACCGTGCAGAAGGTCTACGCCTGGTACCAGAAGCTGTGGGACGAGAACCGGGACTTCCAGTGGGCCGGAATGGCCAAGCTGGCCGGCGCACCGGTGTACGGGGGGCTCCACGACCTCAACGAGGTGATCAAGGGTGCGGACATCGCCGGGTTGGCCGTACCCATCCCCGGCGGGCTGCTGAGCAGCCTCAGCACGGACGAGGTGCAGTGGTTCCAGAACAAGTTCCTGCACATGCAGAAGGACATCTTCGATGATGTCGGTGCCATGCACGCCGCGTACCAGCAGTACGGCATCGCCGGAATCGAGGCGTTGCAGAAGCAGAACCCGGACAATTACCCGAAGGAACTGACAGATGCCTGGCGGGACATCGACTCGGGCGACCCGAAGCGGGTGGCAGCCGGCAATGCCGCTCTGCTGGAGCGGGAGCAGACCAAGGTGCTGCCGGGCTCCTACCGGGAGGTGGAGAAGTACCACGGCCCGGTCGGGGACACGTTCGCCCAGGTGTTGTCGGCCATGACCGAGTCACCGATCCCGGGCGGCAAGTCCTTCAACGGCTACTACGGCGGTGAGTGGTCCACCTGGTGGGACGACCGCTACGTGACCGACACGAACGACCGGATGGACTGGATCCGCAAGGACATGCTGCCCAAGTACCAGCAGCTCCTGGCGAATCCGGTGCAGGCGAAGGCGCTCATCGACACTCCACTGCTCGATCGGGCCGACGAGTACGAGGTCGTGCCGTGACGCGGTCCTGGCGGATCCGGATCCTCGGGGCTCTGCTCAGCCTGGTTCTGGTGGCGGCCGGGTGCTACCTGGTGGGCGGGAGGACGCGTGCCGTCCACTGGGACCTCCGGAACTCGCACCGGGGCGCCGATCTCGGGGTCAAGCTGAATCCGCACAGTGGTCACGACTTCGAGGACCTGGGCCCCCTGGACATCGACCTGCCCGGTGGTCAGCGATTCCACGCAGACAAGATGAGCCTCGTCGTGGCGGCCACCCACGATGACGCCGAGAACATCGACGAACTCATCTGTTGGTACCCCGAGATGTCGCTCGACGAGGCGTATCGGAAAGCCATGGAACTCACCCGGCAGTTCGGTCTGAAGTCCGACGGAATCGTCGACTTCCGGCAGACCGTCCTCGATGACCTGGCGAAGGGCAACCGGCAGCATCTCGACGGGCAGGACGGCGGCTCGGACTTTCCTTTGCTGACCCCGGCCGGACCGCTCTTCGGGGTCGGCCTCAAGTACGCGACCGTCAACAGCGGACAGCCTGTGACTCTGAAGGTCAACATCGCCTGGGGCGACAACCTCAGGCTCACCCTGCAGGACCAGGCCACCGCGTCCGCCACCCCGACCGCCCCCTGATCCGGAGGCCCCGTTGTCGTACGAGCAGCCCGTCCAGCCGACGGCCGTCACCTGGAACCTCCGCAGCAGCCACGCCCGCAGCGATGTCGGCTGGCCGGAGGGTGTCCGCCGGCACTGGCGCTTCCCTGCAGTCGCCGCGACGATCGCGTTGCCGGGCGGGCGCTGGTTCACCGGGCGGGTGGAGCTGTCGGTCGCGGCCGAGGGGGAGGCGATCGACCTGGTCAGCGCCATCTTCCCGGCCGCCACGGTGGAGGACGCCTACCGGTTGTCGGGAGAGCTGGCTGCGTACTGGGAGCTGCCGGCCGAGCCGCTGGCGGCCTGGTACCGCGAGGTCCGGGCGGGGCTGGCGGCGGGGCGGCGGATCAACGAGTTCGGGTTGAGCATCCGCGGTCCGCGGCTGGAGGAGCCGTTCGGGCCGACGGTGAACCTGGTGTTCCTCTTCGCGCCGGGAGGCCCGCGGCCGGTGCGGCCGGCGCTCTACTTCGAGTGGTCCTGAGCGTTCGGGCGGTCCTGAGCGTTCGGGTGGTCCCGAGCGCCGCCCCGCCGGGGTCGGCGGGGCAGCGGGCGCGGCACGGGGTGGGTCAGTAGACGCAGGGAATGCCGCCGTCGGACTGGGCGTCGACGCCGGGGCCCTGCATGGGGAGGTTGGCGGCGGGGTCGGCGGAGGCCGGGCCGGTGGGGGTGGTGGGCTTGTCGCCGGCCACGCCGGTGAAGGTGGTGCCGAGGGTGACGACGACGTGGTCGGCCGGGGTGGAGGCGGACTCGGTGGCGGTGACGCCGTAGCGGGCGGCGATCTGGTCGGCGGCCTCCTTGGCGCCCTTGCCGTAGGTGACGGTGGTGGTCTTGGGCCTGGTGGCCGCGGAGCCGGTCCGACCCTCCTTGAAGCCCAGGCCGGTCAGCGCCTTGGCTTCGGCGGTGGAGGTGACCCCGGCGGCCGAGGAGGCGTTGAAGACGTCCACGGTGACGGCCTTGGCGGCGGTCGGCGTCGACGTCGATGTCGGGGTGGGCGTGGCGGGTGCGGGCGGCGGGGTGGCGGCGTCGGTCGTGTCGTCGGCCGGGGCGGAGGGGGCGGCGGCGTCGGCGTAGCCGAACAGCTGCTTGACCACCTTCTGGATCTTCGCCGGGGTGACCAGGTTGACGTCCTGGCCGTTGCGGGTGGCGAAGCCGTCGAAGGTCAGGGTGTTGAACTCGACGTTGCCGCCGGTCAGCGCCGGGGCCTGCTGGGCGAAGTCGAGGATGTTCCACTCGTTGTCGATGACGAGGTCCTTCTGTATGACGCTCATCAGTTCCTGCATCTTGCCGAGGTCGCCGACGATGCCCTTCTGCTTCAGGTTGTGCACCACGGCGGAGATGAACGCCTGCTGGCGGTGGGTGCGGGCGAAGTCGCCGGAGTTGCCGTCGGGGCCGTCGAGGTTGTGGCGCTGGCGGACGAAGGAGAGGGCCTGGGAGGCGTTGAGGGTGTTGATGCCCTTCTTGAAGTCGGCTCCCGAGCCCTGGCCCTCCATGGCCGGGTCCTTGGTGTCGTGGGTGAGGCAGACCTGGATCGGCTCGACCGCCTTGGCGATGTCGTAGAAGCCCATCAGGTTGACCTCGGCGATGTGGTCGATGGGCTGGTCCAGGAACTTCTGCACGGTGCGGATGGTGGCCGCGCGGCCGATGTCGCGTCCGGCCTTCTCCAGGTCCGCGCCCTTGAGGCCCTTGGCCCGCAGGCCGGCGTCGGCCTTGTCCTTGGCGTTGCCGTAGGCCTCCTTGATCTTGCCCATGCCCATCTGGGAGCCGTCGGCGTTGTAGGTCATGACGTAGTCGTCGCGCGGGACGGACACCGCCTGCACCTTGCCGCCGCCCGCCGGTATGTGCAGCAGGATCAGGGAGTTGGTGTTGTAGCCGCCGACGTCGGAGCTGTAGCCGGCGTGCAGCTGGTCCTGGATGAACTGCGGCGGCAGGTCCGAGCCGTCCATGTTCTTGCGGCTGTCCAGGCCGATCAGCAGCAGGTTCACCGAGTTGTCGAGGTGCTTGGGGGCGTCCTTCTTCGTCTGGGCGATGACGTTGGAGGTGGTCATCCCGTCGGTGAGCTGCTTGTACTCGTACCAGACCACGCCGCTCGCCGCGAACACCGCGAACCCGGCCGTGCAGGCCACCACCCGGCCCGCGACCAGCAGCGGGGACCGGGTGCGGGCCGGGGGCGCGGGAGTGCGGCGGGCGGCGCGGCCGTCGGGCGGCGTGCCCTGGGGGCCGGGGCCCTGGCCGGGGCCGGGGTTCTGGCCGGGGGTGTGCTCGGCGTTGTCAGCCACGGTGCCTCCTCCGGTCCCGGACGACCCGGACCACGATCACCAGGAGGGCCGCCACCGCGGCCTCCGCCATCACGGGAAAGCCGTGCACCACCCATTTCGCGCCGCCGGTGGCCAGGCCCTTGCCCTGGTACAGCTCGCGGTTGGCCAGCAGCTCGGCGGCGGCCGTCACGCCCAGGACGACCAGCGGGGAGGCGGCGAGCACCCACCACCAGCCGTTGCGGGTACTCAGCGCGGCGGCCAGGCCGGTGCCGAGCACCGCGCCCACCGTGAACGCCAGGCCCATGCCCGGGCCGGAGAGTTCGCTGATCGCCGCGCCCACGACCGGCAGGCCGACGGCGGCCAACGCCGGGAGGGCGGGCCCGCCGGAGAAGGGGCGTTTCGGGCGGGTCGTCGGGCGGGCTGCCGAGCGGGCCGCCGGTCGGTTCGCTGCGGCCCGTCGCCGTGAGCCCTGGTCGGGCTGCCTCCGCTGGTCGGGCTGCCGCCGCTGGTCGGGCTGCCGTCCGTGGTCCGGCTGCTGCCGCTGGTCGGACTGTCGTCCACGGTCGGGTGACCGTCCTCGTTGCCCCGCCACGCACTCACCCCCGGTGTTCCCGTGTTCCCGGGCGCCACGGTGGCGCCCGCGCCGGTTGCCCGTCCGTAAGTTCGGTCGTGGCGCTGCCAGTTCTGGACGCCGGTGCCGCTCGGCTGGTTCCCGTGGTGGCCCGGGCGGCCCGTGAATCGGGGCCGGCGCTTCCGTTTTGCCTCTACACCGGTGTAGAGATCGTAGGCAGCATAGATCACGTGCGTCCGGTCGCAAGTCCGTTCGTAGTGGGGCCAGGATAAACTACACCGGGTAGTTTCTGAGAGTCGGCCGGTGGGCCGGCGGATGAGGAGTGGGCCGTGGCGGCGACGGGCGGAACGGGGCGGCCGGAGAAGCGCAACGCGATCACGCAGGCCGCGATGACGGTGTTCGGGCGCGAGGGCTACGTACGGGCCAGCATGGACGCGATCGCGGCCGAGGCCGGGGTGTCCAAGCGCACGGTCTACAACCACTTCGCCGACAAGGAGACCCTCTTCCTGTCGGTGGCCCTGCAGAACTCGGCGGAACTGACCGAGACCGTCCGGGCGTTGATGGCGAAGTACCTCGACCGGGTGGTGGACCTGCGCCGGGACCTGACCGACCTCGCCGTCGAGCGGGCCCGCGCGGTGCTGTCCGCCGGGGAGCACGGCGCGCTCGGCCGGGCGATCCGCGCCGAGGTGGCCAACATTCCGGCGGACGTCCTGGAGGCGTGGCTGGAGGCCGGTCCGATCGCCTCGCTGCGCGACCTCGCGGCGCACTTCGAGGCACTGGCCGGCCGGGGGCTGCTGGTGGTCGAGGACCCGGCGCTGGCCGCCGAGCAGTACACGCTGCTGACCTTCCACGGCATTGCCGAGCGCTCCTTCTGGGGCGCCGTCCCGGTGGCGGACGAGGAGGTGGAGCGGATCGCGGCGGTCGGCGTCGACGCCTTCCTGCGGATCTACGGCGCCCCGGCGCAGGCCCGGGCCTGACGGCAGGGAGCGGCTGGACGGGCCCGACGGCCGGGAAAGCCGGGAAGGCCGGCCGGGCCCCGGGCGGGAACGGCAGCGCGCCGCCCCCGCCCGGGGCCCGGCCGGGTCACTTCCAGTTGACGCCCTTGCCGAGGGTGTACGGGTCGCCCCAGTACTCGGCGCCCGCGACCTTCGACGCCTCCGGGGACATCGCCACCGCGCAGGAGGTGGCCGACTGGCCGTTGGTGAAGCCCTTGGGCAGCGAGTCGCTCTTGCACTTGGGGAAGGAGCCGATGATCAGCAGGTCCTGCGCCTCGGTGCCGTCCGCCAGCAGGCCCTTCATGTGGTCGACGCTGGTGAAGGACAGGTCGGTGCTGCCGGCGTTGGTGACCTTGTAGTGGATGTAGTACGGCACCAGGCCCTTGGCCTTGTCGCCCAGGTTGAGCGAGGCGAGGTCGGCCGGGTCGCCCTTCTCGATCGAGGTGACCGAGAGCGCGATGGTGCCCTTGGTGCTGCCCGAGCTGAACGGGATGGTCACGGCGTCGCCGACCTTGACCGTGGTGCCGGGCGCCGCGGTGGGGCCGGCCGGCGCGGGTGCGGCGGCCGAGCCGGAGGCCGCGCCGCCCGCCGGGGCGGAGGTCGGGGCGGCCGGGGTGATGGCGCCGCTGCTCGGCGACGCGGCGCCGGTGGCGGGCGCGGACGGCGCGGTCGACGGGGTCGTCGCGGTGTCCGAGGACGAGGCGTCGTCGTTGCAGGCGGTCAGGGTGAGCGTGCCGACCGCGGCCAGCGAGGCCAGCGCCAGGGCATGGCGATGGGTGCGGATGAGCTTCATGAGACGTCCCCCGTGTTCGCGGACCACCGTCCGGCGGTCCTACCGAAGGATGTTCATAGCGCAGTCCGGAGGTCGGGTGCCATCGCTTTGGCGCCGTCTTGACTCCACCGTGACGAGTTCCGCGCGGGTCCGTGACAAGGGATATCGAGCCGTGATCCCGGACAGGCCCCCTGGGCCCGGCCGGCCCTACGCCGTTCCGGACGCGCGGGCGCTCAGTACCAACTCGTTGTAGGTGGCGACGGTGGTGAAACCGAGTCGCCGGTAGAGCCGGATCGCCGGGGCGTTGTCGGTGCGGACGTTGAGGCCCAGGTGGTCGGTGTCGGCGGCGAGCCGGTGGCACAGGGCGGTGACGCAGGCCCGGGCGAGGCCGCGGCCGCGGGCCTCGGGGTGGGTGGCCACGTTGCCGAGGACGGCGACCCGCTGGGCGGGGGAGTGGACGTGCACCCCGGCGGCCGCCAGCAGCCGGCCGTTCTCGCGGACGCCGACGTAGCCGCCGCCGGACAGCATCCGCGGGTCGAACCAGGCCTCGGGGTAGGCCGCGGCCAGCAGGGTCCGCAGGTCGGCGAGGTCGGCCGTCGTCAACGGCTGTGCCTCGTACGGGACGTCGCGCACAAGGTCGGCTGCGGCCCGGTCCGGGAGGAGCATCCGGAGCAGCGGGGTGCGGCGTTCGACCGCGTAGTCCGGTGCGAGGGCCCGTTCGGCGCCGTCCGGCAGTCCGGCGGTGAAGCGGCGCGGCAGGAACGGCCGCAGGTCGCCGAGCAGGGCCTCCAGCGGCGGTACGTCGGCGGGCCGGGCGAAGGCGAGCAGGACGGGGGTGTCGCCGCCGCTGTAGAGCAGGGCGACCGGACCGTGGTCGGCGGAGGCGGTGTACCACGCGGTGTTGGGCCAGTGGGTGTCGTCCAGGTCGCCGAGCTCGAAGAGGTGCAGCGCCGGATCGGTGCGGAACCGGGCGGCGAGTGCGGCGCGGTCGTGCAGGCTGATGAGGGGCACCCGGTCGAGGATACGGAGCGGCCCGTCCGCTCGTCGGCGCCGACGAGCGGACGGGCCCGATGGTGGCTCAGCCCAGCAGCCAGCGCTGGGCCGGGTCGGCGGTGTTGCAGCCGGCCGTCGTGGTGTACTGGGCGACCCCGGCGGAGGTGAGGCACTGCCCGGTGGCCGCGTTGCGGATCAGGTACCAGCCGCGGTCCTCGTCGGTCAGCCGCCACTTCTGGTTGGCCTGCATCCAGTCCCCGGCCGGGCGGTTGAGACCGTCCCAGCCGCCGGGGGTGTCCCACAGCTGGACGGCGCCGGAGCGGGTGTCGAGGTCGACGACCTTGCCGTTGCCGCCGTGCGAGATGGCCGTGGTGCCGTCACAGTAGGCCCAGAACGACCAGGTCTGGGCGGTGGACTGGTCGTTCGCCGTGTAGACGCCGATCCGCTGGCCGTTGGCCTCGTTGTTGCTCGGCAGGTCCAGCACACCGGCGGAGCCGTTGTAGACCTTCTGGGGCGTCTGCAGCCCGGGCGCCAGGTCGCACGCGGCGGCCTGTGCCGCCTGCGCCGCCGGTGCACCGACGACGGCCGCCCCCGCGACGGCCGCGACGGCGCCCAGCGAGGCGAGGAGCCTGCGGGTACGGGTGGTGGTGTTCTGCGCGGTTCTCATCGTGGTTCTCCTTCTGGTGGGGTGGGTGGACGGTCCCGCGTCAGCCGCGCGGGACGGGGGTCGGCGTCAGCCGCGCGGGACCTGGAGCGCGGCCCACTGCTTGGGGCCGGGAATGCCGTCGGCGTCCGAGCCGGAGTCCCCGAGCTTGTGCTGCCAGTTGCGGAAGGACTCGCAGTCGGCGTCGGACCACTCGGGGCCGGGGCCCTCGGCGTAGGCGGAGCAGCCTTCGGCGACCAGCCGCTCTCCCATCCGGGTGATCACGTCGCTGTTCTGGCCGTCGTGGAAGAACTCGGCGCCGGGGAAGGGCTCGTAGCCGTCACCGGCGTCGCCGCCGCCACTGCCGCCGTCGGCCGCCGGAGCGCTGCCGCCGGCCGCGCCGTCGCTGGGGCTGTCGGTCGGGGAGGCCTCCTGCCCGAAGTAGAGCGCCCCGGCCCGGTCCTTCCACTCCGGGTCGGCGAGGACGACGCCCTCGGAGAACTCCGGGATGCCGTAGCCGTAGACCCAGTCCGAGCGGCGCTCACGGGTCTTCATGTAGACGCCGTCGCCCTCGGAGCTGCCGCCGTCGTTGGTGTTCGCCTCGACGGTGGTGATGGTGGAGGCGGTGTAGGCCACGCAGATGCCGGTGTGGCTGCCGCCGCCCGGGCCGAAGAAGACCTGGCCGCCGATCACCGGGTACTCGGTGAAGCGGTCGCGCTCCTTGAACCAGGCGACGCCCTCCGCGCAGGAGGCGGTCACCGGGAAGCGGCCGGCGTTGCCGGACTCCTGGGCGCACCAGGCGACGAAGGTGGCGCACCAGGCCTCGCCCTGGGACCACTCCAGGCCGGGGACGGCGGGTGAGAACTTCTGGATGTTGTTCCAGTGCCCGCCTTCGCGACCCTCGTGGTAACCGACCTGGTCACGGGCGACGTTGATCAGGTCCGCCGCGTTCGAGGACATGGGTGTGGACTCCTTGCTGCTGGAAGGCTGGAAGGGTGCCGAATGGCGCCGAAAGGCGCCGGGCGGGGGCTCAGCCCTGGCCGAAGGTCTGCACGTAGCGGCCCCAGTTGCCGCGCTGGCGCGGCGCGTAGCCGATGCCGATGGCGTTGTAGGCGGTGCCCAGGATGTTGTCCCGGTGGTGCGGGCTGTTCATCCACATCTGCATGGCCTCGGCGACGCTGTTGCCCGGGGTGACGTTCTCGGCGGAGGCGCGGGAGACGAAGCCGGCGTCACGGATGCGGTCCCAGGGGGAGCTGCCGTCGGTGCCGTCGTGCTGGGTCAGGTCGTGCGAGGCCATGTCGTTGGCGTGGCGCTGGGCGGCCGCGCTGAGGCGGTCGTCCAGGCGCAGCGCCGGGGCGCCGACGCGGCCGCGCTCGGCGTTGACGGCGTTCAGCATCTCGGTGCGGAAGTCAGCGCCGCCGGGCTGCGGCTGCGGCTGCGGCTGGGGCTGCTGCTGCTGGCCGCCGCCGCTGATGCCGCCGGCCGGGACGAGCTGCCAGCGCTGCGCCGGGTTGCCGTCGTCCTGCCGGGTGAGGGTGAGCGGGGAGCCGGGGGCGGAGGCGGTGAGGAAGAGGGTGCCCTCGTCGCCGCGGGTGGTGCGGATGCGGATCCAGTCGTTGTCGACGGGCTCGAAGCACCAGTGCTGGTTGGGCTGGTTGTGCTCGTTGAACAGCCAGGCCTGGCCGATCGAGTAGTTGTAGTCCATGACCATGGCCTGGCCGCCGGGGTGCTTGCCGGTGGTCAGCTGGGTCTCCAGAAGGAAGCTGCCGTTCTCCTTGGCCCAGAAGGTCCAGCCCTGGGCGGTGGTGCCGTTGGAGCCCCAGGACTGGATGGCGGTGCCGACGGCGGTCTGGCTGGAGCGGACGTCGGCGACCGTTCCGTTGGCGGACTTGAGGGTCCAGGTCTGGCCGTGCTGCGGGAGCGTGGGCATGGGGTGCGCCTCTCGTCTGAAGGTGCCCCGGGCCGGGGACACATGGCGACCCGGGGCCTGACGAGGAAGACGTTCCTTCAATGCGGTAGACGGCCGGTCAACGCGCGTAGCGAGTCGGCCCGTTGACGTGCCGTCTACCGGTCCGGGGAGACCCTGCCTACCGGTTCAGCAACCCCCTGACCTGCGCCGATTCCTCGGCGATCCCCAGCCGCTCGTACAGCTCCAGGGCGTCCGCCAGACAGGCCCGGGCCTGGCGCGGCCGGCCGAGGCCGTCGAGCGCCGTGCCGAGGGTGCGCAGCAGGCCGGCCTCCAGGGCGGCGCTGGTTCGGCGGGCGAGCGGGAGGACGGCTTCGGCGGCGTCGACGGCGAGCAGCCAGCGGCCGGCCTCGGCGTGGATGCGGGCGGCGAGGTCACCGGACGCGGCGGCGAAGACGGTGACCTGGAGGGCGACGAACTCCTCGCGAGCGCCGACCGCGTGGTCGAGCGCCGCCTCCGGGTCGCCGCACAGCCGCAGCACCCGGGCCAGGTAGTAGCGGCCGATCGCGGCCGAGACCGGCCCCGAGGCGCTCATCAGGCGGGCGCTGCGCTCGGCGGCCTCCCGGGCCTCGTCGACCCGGCCGGTCTGGGCGGCGCTGAAGGCGAACTCGCCGAGCGCGCTGCCCTCGGCGCGCTGGGCGCCGAGGCGGTGGAAGAGGGCGGCGGCGCGGCCGGCGTGTTCGGCGGCCTCGGCGTAGCGGCTGTGGGTGCGGGCGTTGCTGCCGAGGGTGATCAGGGCCTTGGCGAGGACGCGTTCGGCTCGTGGCCGGCCCTCCGACCCCTGGGTGCCCGACTCGTCCGCGTCCTCCCCGTCCGACAGGGCGACGGCCCGGCGGATCTCCTCCTCGGACTCGGCGTAGCGGTTGATGTGCCAGAGCATGCTGCCGCGCAGGTAGTGGGCGAGGGCGAGCGGCCCGTGCTCGCCGCGGGCGGCGGCCTCCCGGCCGATGCGTTCGGCGAGGTCGACGATGACGCCGGTCTGGGTGCGTTCCGGGAGCACGGCGCCCATCCGGTCGGCGAGTTCGGCGGCGCGGTCGAGCGGCAGCGCCGGGTCGTCGCAGCCGAGCGCGATGGCGGCGGCGTGCACCTCGGCCTGGTCGCGCATCCAGCGCACGGCTTCCGCGCCGTCGGCGATGGCCCGGCCGGGGGAGGCCACGGTGGCGCCGAGCAGGCAGAGTTCGGCCGGTTCGGCCTTGCGGGCGGCGAGGTCGGCGTTGCGGGCGGTGGCGAGGCAGAAGTCGAGCAGCCGGTCGGTGGCGGCGGTGCGTTCGGCGGCGTCGTCCTCGGCGGCGAGCCGGCCGCGGGCGTAGGCGCGGACGAGGTCGTGGAAGCCGTAGCGGCCGAACCGGGGGGAGTGCAGCAGGTTGAGGTCGACGAGGGTTTCGAGCAGTTCGTCGGCCTCGTCCTCGGTGCGCCCGAGCAGGGCGGCGGCGCAGGGCAGCGGCAGGTCGGGGGCATCGGGCAGCGACAGCAGGCGGAAGGCCCGGGCGAGTTCGGGGTCGAGGCGGCGGTAGGAGAGCGCGAAGGTGGCTTCCACCGTCCTTTCGCCGTCGCTGAGTTCGGCCAGCCGGTGTTCGTGGCGCAGCCCTTCGGCGAGCGCGGCGAGGGTGAGCGCGGGGTCGGCGGCGAGCCGGGAGGCGGCGATGCGGACGGCGAGCGGCAGCAGCCCGCAGGCCCGGACGACCTCCTCGGCGGCGTCGGCTTCGGCGGCGACGCGTTCGGCGCCGACGATGCGGGTGAGCAGTTCCAGCGCCTGCTCGGTCGGCAGGGTGTCCAGGCGCAGCTGGTGGGCGCCGGCGAGGCCGGCCAGCCGGTGGCGGCTGGTGATGAGGACGGCGCAGCCGGCCGAGCCGGGCAGCAGCGGTTCGACGTGGCCGGGTGTGGCGGCGTTGTCGAGGACGACGAGGACGCGCCGGCCGGCGAGCGCCGAGCGGTAGAGGGCGCTGCGTTCGCCGGTGTCGGTCGGGATCTCGGTGGGGTCGACGCCGAGGGCGCGCAGGAAGCCGACGAGGACGGTGCCTGGGTCGGGCGGGGTGTGGTCGGCGCCGCGCAGGTCGGCGAAGAGTTGCCCGTCGGGGAAGCGTTCGCGGACGTGCCGGGCGACGTGCACGGCGAGGGTGGTCTTGCCGACGCCGCCCATGCCGTCCACCGCGGAGACCACGACGGCGCGCCCGCCGGCCGCGGCGAGGCGGTCCAGGAGGGTTTCGACCTCCTCGGTGCGGCCGGTGAAGTCGGGCAGGCCGGAGGGGAGTTGGTCGGGGGCCTGCCAGGTGTCGGTGCCGGCCTCGGCCGGGGCGGCGGGGGTGGCGGTGGGCAGCAGCGAGGCGTCCTCGCGCAGGATGCGCAGCTGGAGTTCGGCCGGGCCGCGGTCGTCCGGCGGCAGCGACGGCCGGGCGTCCTCGTACACGGCGAGCGCTTCGGCCTTGCGGCCCGCCTGGTAGAGGGCGCGCATCAGGACGCTGGTGAGCCGGGGCCGCCCGGGGTGTTCCAGGGCGAGTGCTTCGGCCTCCGCGGTCAGGTCGGTGCGGTCGCCGAGTTCGGCGTCCAGCTCCAGCTCGGTCTCCTTGGCCGAGATCCGCTGCTCGGCGAGGCGGGCCCGGACGGCCTCGGCGTGCGGCCCGGGCAAGCCGGCGAGCGGTTCGCCGACCCAGAGCCGCTGGGCGCTGCGCAGCACCTCCCGGACGTCCCGGGGCGGTGCGTCCGCCTCGCGCAGCCGCGCGGCCTCGGCCAGCAGCTCCTCCCAGGCGGCGGCGTCCACCTCGGCGTGCGGCGCCCGGAACGCGTAGCCGTCGCCGACCCGCACCAGCGGCATCCGGTCCGGGTCGCCGCCGGTGTACGGCCGGAACGCACTGCGCAGCCGGGAGACGGCCAGCTGGACGGCCTTGCGCGGGTCGGCGGGCTCGGCCCCGCCCCACACGCCCTCGACCAGGACCGGGACGGCCACCGTCCGTCCGGTGGCCTGCAGCAGGACGGCGAGCACGGCCCGCTGCTGCGGCCTGCCCAACTCCAGCTCCTGCTCCCCGTACCAGGCCCGCAGCGGCCCCAGCAGTCCGAACCGAAGCCCGGCTCCCCCCATGTCACCCATGTCCCGTCCCGAAAGTCGTTCTGCGCCGGTATCCCGCCACTTCCCCGCCACTTCCGTCCGGACAGCGGCGCCCCCGTGCGCCGGCGGCCTATGCTCTGTCACTGATTGTGCACCGGAACGGGGGTTTCGAGAGGGGGGCTGTGCGGCTCGAATTCCGCGTGCTGGGGCCGTTGCGCGCCCGGTGCGACGACCGTGAGGTAGAACTCGGCCGGCCGCAGCAGCGGGCCGTGCTGGCCGCGCTGCTGCTTTCTCCGGGGCAGCTGGTGCCGACGGAGCGGCTGGTCGAGGGCTTGTGGGGCGAGGACGATACGCGTTGGCCGAAGGATCCGGTCGGCCAGATCGGCACCCATGCGCACCGTTTGCGGCGGGCGCTGGGCGCCCCCGGGCTGCTCGTGGCGGCGGCCGGCGGGTACCGGTTGGCGGTGCCGCGCGAGTCGGTGGACCTGTTCCGTTACGAGGCCGCGGTGGCCGAGGCCGTCGCGCTGCGTCACCAGGATCCGGTCCGGGCTCGGGAGTTGCTGGTGGCCGCGCTCGGGGCGTGGGAGGGCGACCGCGCGCTGGACGGCGTGCCGGGCGCGTTCGCCGAACGGGCGCGGGAGC
This sequence comes from Streptomyces sp. 1114.5, assembly GCF_003635085.1. NCBI lineage: Bacteria > Bacillati > Actinomycetota > Actinomycetes > Kitasatosporales > Streptomycetaceae > Streptomyces > Streptomyces sp. 1114.5. Next base: position 734,062 of record NZ_RBXE01000001.1, on the reverse strand, counting down.
GGCTGGCGGCCGGCCGGTTCGCGGCGGTGAAGGCGCTGCTCGACCTGGACGTGGTGCTCGGCCGGCACACCGACGCGGTGGAGCCGCTGGCCGCCCTGGCCGCCTCGCACCCGCAGGACGAGGAGGTGCACCGGCTGCGTCTGCTGGCGCTGCACCGGTGCGGCCGGACGGCCGAGGCACTGGCGGTGTACGAGGAGCTGCGGGAGCGGCTGGACCGCGAACTGGGGCTGGAGCCGGCGGCCGCGGTGGTCGAGCTGGCCGATCGGATCCGGCGGGGACAGCCGCCGGTGCCGCTGCGGCGGCTGCCCAGGCCCGGCCAGCTCCCGCCGGACATCCCCGACCTGGTCGGCCGGGCCGCGCTGGCCCGGCAGGCGGAACGGGTGCTGCGGACGGCCGGAGGTGCGCCGGCGGTGGGTTCGCCGGTGGTGGGGCTGTCGGGCCCGGCGGGCAGCGGCACTTCGGCGTTGGCGGTGCACGTCGCCCACGCCGTCCAGGACGGCTTCCCGGACGGCCAGCTGTACACAAAGGGCGGGGAGCCGGGCGCCGCGCTGGCGGCCTTCCTGCGGGCCCTGGGCGAGCGACCCGCCGACGGTGCCCCGGCCGACGAGCTGAGCGCCCACTACCGGGCGGCGCTGGCCGGGCGGCGCGTCCTGGTGGTGCTGGACGGGGTGGCCGACCCGACCCCGCTGCTGCCCCTGGCCGCGGGCTGCGCGGCCGTGGTGACCGGGGCGGACCCCGGGGTGCTGCCCGTCGACGCGGTCCGGCTGGCGGTCGGACCGCTGGAACCGCACGACGCCCACGAGCTGCTGGCGCGGATCGTGGGCGTCGAACGGATCAGCCGGGAGCCGGCCGCGGCGGCCGAGCTGGCGGGCCTGTGCGGCTACCTGCCCGTGCTGCTGCGGACGGCGGCGACCCGGCTCGCGGCCCGGCCCTGGTGGTCGGTGGCGGACCTGGTCAGGTGGTTCACCGAACGGGGGTGAGGGGCGGGGCGCGGAGTCTGTCGGTACGGGCTCTTCCGTACGGGTTCTTCAGTACGGGTTCTTTAGTACGGGTCCGAGCTGCGGATCGTGAACCGGCCGAAGCTCTCGAAACGGGTGTCCTCGAAGACGATGTCGACTCCGCCGTGGTCGGAGAGCGACACGGAGGCCCGCTCGGTGGAGCTGGACTTGAAGCTGTTGCTGGCCCAGCAGACGCGGTTGTTGGCGCCGTAGACGACGAAGTTGCCGTCGCCCTGCATGATCGCCTTCTGGCCGCAGCCCCAGGTGCCGGGGGCGGCCCACACCGCCGTCGGGTACGAGTAGCCCTTGTAAATGACGAGGTTGCCGTCGCCCTGGAGGATCAGCTTGGTGTCGTTGTAGCTGAGGTAGCCGCCCTGGTAGAGGATCCCGGGCTCGTTCAGCGTCGATCCGGCCGAGTAGTCGGCCTGCGCGGTCCCCGCCGACACCATCGTCCCGACCAGTGCCAGCACGCCGGCCGCCGTTCCGACCGCCATGCGTCGCAGCGTCTTCGTCGTCTTCATGTCCCCGTGTCGCCTCTCTCGTGCGTTGACGCCCACGAGGTGTCCGGGGCGCCGTGGGAACGATCATGGCTGGCGTCGGTAGACAGACGATAAACGCCGCGTTGAGGGGCGAGGCCGGGCGAGGTCTGGCGGTGAGGCCTGGCGGTGAGGCCGACAGGGGCGTTTGGCGTGGAGGCGAAGTGGGAGTAGTGTTCTCTAGTCGCTCGACAGGGAGCACCGGACACGCATCGGCGCGGACGGTCCCGGAGCGGCCAATCCCTTGAAACACCACTTCCCGGCTAGAGCTGGGTCGTGTCTGCGTTTTATCGGATTGCGGCTGGATTCGCTTTTCGAAGCGGGGATCGGCTAGAGTTTGAAACGTCGGACGGGGCGTCAAACCCCGGAAGGCACCAGCGAGTTGGATGAACGAAGCCCCGAAAACGGAGCGGAAATCATCTGATAAGCTGGGAACACGAAAGAACGAAGCCCGGAGGGTCCGCTGGAAGGCGGTCCGAAGGAAGCGTCCGTTCCTTGAGAACTCAACAGCGTGCCAAAAGTCAACGCCAGATATGTTGACATCCCCGGCCTCAGGTTTCCTGGGGTTGGAGATTCCTTTTGAAATAACACTAGCGAGGACGCAGTGCGCGGGATCACCCTATTCCGGTGGTTGCCGTGCCGCTCAACGCGAGTGCCGCCCGATTACGGGTAGACATTCACGGAGAGTTTGATCCTGGCTCAGGACGAACGCTGGCGGCGTGCTTAACACATGCAAGTCGAACGGTGAAGCCCTTCGGGGTGGATCAGTGGCGAACGGGTGAGTAACACGTGGGCAATCTGCCCTGCACTCTGGGACAAGCCCTGGAAACGGGGTCTAATACCGGATATGACCCGGGAGCGCATGCTCTCGGGTGGAAAGCTCCGGCGGTGCAGGATGAGCCCGCGGCCTATCAGCTTGTTGGTGGGGTAATGGCCTACCAAGGCGACGACGGGTAGCCGGCCTGAGAGGGCGACCGGCCACACTGGGACTGAGACACGGCCCAGACTCCTACGGGAGGCAGCAGTGGGGAATATTGCACAATGGGCGAAAGCCTGATGCAGCGACGCCGCGTGAGGGATGACGGCCTTCGGGTTGTAAACCTCTTTCAGCAGGGAAGAAGCGCAAGTGACGGTACCTGCAGAAGAAGCACCGGCTAACTACGTGCCAGCAGCCGCGGTAATACGTAGGGTGCGAGCGTTGTCCGGAATTATTGGGCGTAAAGAGCTCGTAGGCGGCCTGTCGCGTCGGATGTGAAAGCCCGGGGCTTAACCCCGGGTCTGCATTCGATACGGGCAGGCTAGAGTGTGGTAGGGGAGATCGGAATTCCTGGTGTAGCGGTGAAATGCGCAGATATCAGGAGGAACACCGGTGGCGAAGGCGGATCTCTGGGCCATTACTGACGCTGAGGAGCGAAAGCGTGGGGAGCGAACAGGATTAGATACCCTGGTAGTCCACGCCGTAAACGTTGGGAACTAGGTGTTGGCGACATTCCACGTCGTCGGTGCCGCAGCTAACGCATTAAGTTCCCCGCCTGGGGAGTACGGCCGCAAGGCTAAAACTCAAAGGAATTGACGGGGGCCCGCACAAGCAGCGGAGCATGTGGCTTAATTCGACGCAACGCGAAGAACCTTACCAAGGCTTGACATATATCGGAAACGGCTAGAGATAGTCGCCCCCTTGTGGTCGGTATACAGGTGGTGCATGGTTGTCGTCAGCTCGTGTCGTGAGATGTTGGGTTAAGTCCCGCAACGAGCGCAACCCTTGTTCTGTGTTGCCAGCATGCCTTTCGGGGTGATGGGGACTCACAGGAGACTGCCGGGGTCAACTCGGAGGAAGGTGGGGACGACGTCAAATCATCATGCCCCTTATGTCTTGGGCTGCACACGTGCTACAATGGTCGGTACAAAGGGCTGCGATGCCGTGAGGCGGAGCGAATCCCAAAAAGCCGGCCTCAGTTCGGATTGGGGTCTGCAACTCGACCCCATGAAGTTGGAGTTGCTAGTAATCGCAGATCAGCATGCTGCGGTGAATACGTTCCCGGGCCTTGTACACACCGCCCGTCACGTCACGAAAGTCGGTAACACCCGAAGCCGGTGGCCTAACCCGTAAGGGGAGGAGCCGTCGAAGGTGGGACCAGCGATTGGGACGAAGTCGTAACAAGGTAGCCGTACCGGAAGGTGCGGCTGGATCACCTCCTTTCTAAGGAGCACATAGCAGCTTCGGGCGAATGTCCCGGAGTGCTCGCTCATGGGTGGAACGTTGACTATTCGGCACAGTTCAGACGGTGTTTCCTAGTACTGCTTCGGCGTGGAAGAGATTCATGGTCTGGGTGTGTCGGGCACGTTGTTGGGTCCTGAGGGAACGGGTAACCGTTGTCTCAGTGGTTGCCGGCCTCACTTGAGGTGGTCTTTGGATCATTGAGGGTGTGTGACTGGTCGTTGTTTGAGAACTGCACAGTGGACGCGAGCATCTGTGGCCAAGTTTTTAAGGGCGCACGGTGGATGCCTTGGCACCAGGAACCGATGAAGGACGTGGGAGGCCACGATAGTCCCCGGGGAGCCGTCAACCAGGCTTTGATCCGGGGGTTTCCGAATGGGGAAACCCGGCAGTCGTCATGGGCTGTCACCCGCTGCTGAACACATAGGCAGTGTGGAGGGAACGCGGGGAAGTGAAACATCTCAGTACCCGCAGGAAGAGAAAACAACCGTGATTCCGGGAGTAGTGGCGAGCGAAACTGGATGAGGCTAAACCGTTTTGGTGTGAGACCCGGCAGGGGTTGCCATTGCGGGGTTGTGGGAATGAGCTTCAGTCGTCTGCCGGCGGCTGGGCGAGTCAGAAACCGTATGGGTAGTCGAAGGACATGCGAAAGGTCCGGCGTAGAGGGTAAGACCCCCGTAGACGAAATCTGTACGGCTTGCTTGCTCATCTCCCAAGTAGCACGGGGCCCGAGAAATCCCGTGTGAATCTGGCGGGACCACCCGCTAAGCCTAAATATTCCCTGGTGACCGATAGCGGATAGTACCGTGAGGGAATGGTGAAAAGTACCGCGGGAGCGGAGTGAAATAGTACCTGAAACCGTGTGCCTACAAGCCGTGGGAGCGTCGTTCATCAGCTTGCTGGTGGGCCGTGACTGCGTGCCTTTTGAAGAATGAGCCTGCGAGTTTGCGGTGTGTAGCGAGGTTAACCCGTGTGGGGTAGCCGTAGCGAAAGCGAGTCCGAATAGGGCGTCTGAGTTGCATGCCCAAGACCCGAAGCGGAGTGATCTAGCCATGGGCAGGTTGAAGCGCGGGTAAGACCGTGTGGAGGACCGAACCCACCAGGGTTGAAAACCTGGGGGATGACCTGTGGTTAGGGGTGAAAGGCCAATCAAACTCCGTGATAGCTGGTTCTCCCCGAAATGCATTTAGGTGCAGCGTCACGTGTTTCTTGCCGGAGGTAGAGCACTGGATAGGCGATGGGCCTTACCGGGTTACTGACCTTAGCCAAACTCCGAATGCCGGTAAGTGAGAGCGTGGCAGTGAGACTGTGGGGGATAAGCTCCATGGTCGAGAGGGAAACAGCCCAGAACACCGACTAAGGTCCCTAAGCGTGTGCTAAGTGGGAAAGGATGTGGAGTCGCAGAGACAACCAGGAGGTTGGCTTAGAAGCAGCCACCCTTGAAAGAGTGCGTAATAGCTCACTGGTCAAGTGATTCCGCGCCGACAATGTAGCGGGGCTCAAGCACATCACCGAAGTCGTGTCATTGCAGCAATACTCCCAACGGAGGCTGTGATGGGTAGGGGAGCGTCGTGTGCCGGGTGAAGCGGCGGTGGAAACCAGTCGTGGACGGTATACGAGTGAGAATGCAGGCATGAGTAGCGATACAAGAGTGGGAAACTCTTGCGCCGATTGACCAAGGGTTCCTGGGTCAAGCTGATCTGCCCAGGGTAAGTCGGGACCTAAGGCGAGGCCGACAGGCGTAGTCGATGGACAACGGGTTGATATTCCCGTACCCGCTTTGAAGCGCCAACGCTGAACCTCTTGATGCTAAGCCCGTGAAGCCGGCCCGGAGTCTTCGGACAATGGGACGTGGTGGAGCCGGTGACCCAACGGGGTAGTAGGTGAGCGATGGGGTGACGCAGGAAGGTAGTCCAGCCCGGGCGGTGGTTGTCCCGGGGTAAGGGTGTAGGCCGTGAGGTAGGCAAATCCGCCTCACATTAAGGCTGAGACCTGATGCCGAGCCGATTGTGGTGAAGTGGATGATCCTATGCTGTCGAGAAAAGCCTCTAGCGAGTTTCATGGCGGCCCGTACCCCAAACCGACTCAGGTGGTCAGGTAGAGAATACCGAGGCGTTCGGGTGAACTATGGTTAAGGAACTCGGCAAAATGCCCCCGTAACTTCGGGAGAAGGGGGGCCATTCCTGGTGACGGGCCTTGCGCCTTGAGCTGGGGGTGGCCGCAGAGACCAGCGAGAAGCGACTGTTTACTAAAAACACAGGTCCGTGCGAAGCCGTAAGGCGATGTATACGGACTGACGCCTGCCCGGTGCTGGAACGTTAAGGGGACCGGTTAGCTCCATTTCGGTGGGGCGAAGCTGAGAACTTAAGCGCCAGTAAACGGCGGTGGTAACTATAACCATCCTAAGGTAGCGAAATTCCTTGTCGGGTAAGTTCCGACCTGCACGAATGGCGTAACGACTTCTCGACTGTCTCAACCATAGGCCCGGTGAAATTGCATTACGAGTAAAGATGCTCGTTTCGCGCAGCAGGACGGAAAGACCCCGGGACCTTTACTATAGCTTGATATTGGTGTTCGGTTCGGCTTGTGTAGGATAGGTGGGAGACTTTGAAGCGGCAACGCCAGTTGTTGTGGAGTCGTCGTTGAAATACCACTCTGGTCGTGCTGGATGTCTAACCTGGGTCCGTGATCCGGATCAGGGACAGTGTCTGGTGGGTAGTTTAACTGGGGCGGTTGCCTCCTAAAGGGTAACGGAGGCGCCCAAAGGTTCCCTCAGCCTGGTTGGCAATCAGGTGTTGAGTGTAAGTGCACAAGGGAGCTTGACTGTGAGACTGACGGGTCGAGCAGGTACGAAAGTAGGGACTAGTGATCCGGCGGTGGCTTGTGGAAGCGCCGTCGCTCAACGGATAAAAGGTACCCCGGGGATAACAGGCTGATCTTCCCCAAGAGTCCATATCGACGGGATGGTTTGGCACCTCGATGTCGGCTCGTCGCATCCTGGGGCTGGAGTAGGTCCCAAGGGTTGGGCTGTTCGCCCATTAAAGCGGTACGCGAGCTGGGTTTAGAACGTCGTGAGACAGTTCGGTCCCTATCCGCTGTGCGCGTAGGAGTGTTGAGAAGGGCTGTCCCTAGTACGAGAGGACCGGGACGGACGAACCTCTGGTGTGCCAGTTGTCCTGCCAAGGGCATGGCTGGTTGGCTACGTTCGGGAGGGATAACCGCTGAAAGCATCTAAGCGGGAAGCCTGCTTCGAGATGAGCACTCCCACCTCCTTGAGAGGGTAAGGCTCCCAGTAGACGACTGGGTTGATAGGCCGGATATGGAAGCCCTGTGAGGGGTGGAGTTGACCGGTACTAATAGGCCGAGGGCTTGTCCTCAGTTGCTCGCGTCCACTGTGTTGTTCTGAAACAACGACCGCCCTGTCGGCGGGTCGATAGTTTCATAGTGTTTCGGTGGTCATAGCGTGAGGGAAACGCCCGGTTACATTCCGAACCCGGAAGCTAAGCCTCACAGCGCCGATGGTACTGCAGGGGGGACCCTGTGGGAGAGTAGGACGCCGCCGAACAATTCTTCTGAAGAACCCCCATCCGGATCCCGGATGGGGGTTCTTCGCGTTTCCGGACCCTATGTGAGTAGGGCCGGTTCGATGGCAATTCGCGGCAGGAGGCCCGATCGGCAGGGTCCGCCCCGGTCACCCCGCCCGTCCCCGACGACTTCGACTGGTCCGACCTCGAAACCTTCATCCACCACCTGGGCTTCGCCGCCGACGACTCCGAGACCGCCCTCAACCTCTACCGCCTGCTCTTCGCCGTCCAGCGCATCGCCTACCGTGAGGCCGCCGGCCGTAACTCCCCCTGGAACCCGCGCGCCTCAACCCCCGCCCCCGGTAGGCCTGCACAACGGAAACGCAGCCCCGGGCGGGAAGCCCGGGGCTGCGTACCGATCACGCGATGGCTCAGGAGCAGGTGTAGCTGCTGGGGTAGCCGGCGTCGTTCCCGATGAGCTTCTTCTCGTCGGTGCTGATCGCCGTGATCTGGAAGTTCTGCGAAACCGAGGACAGCGAGTCCGAGACCACGCCGTTGCTCCACAGGACCGACCGGGAGACCGAGTTGACGAAGGCGAGGCCGCCCACGGTGCCGCTGCCGCCGATGGCCCGCGCCTCGATGGCGCCGTTGGTGATGGTCCTGACCAGCGTGCCCTGGGCGTCCCACTCGGCCTCGGAGTAGGACGTGTCGCTGTTGATGCTGCCGACGATGCGGCCGTCCCGGATCGCCGTCGGCTCCCCCGTGGCGTTGGTGCCCTTCGCGGCGAGCGTGTGCCACTGGCCGTTGAGGTCCGTGACGAAGCCGCCCGCGTCGGTGTACCCGACGGTCCTGCCCTGCTCGTCGATGTCGGTGAGGATGAGGGTGCTGGTGGAGGGGGTGGGCAGTTCGCGGTACGTGCCCGGCGCGCTGGCCGGCCACACCACCACGAAGCTCTTCGTGCCGATCGAGGCGACCCCGGCGATGTCACCGGCATTGTTGATCACCTTGGCCTCCGCGCCGCTCCAGGTCGGGTTGGACGGCAGTGCCGTCTTCGTCCCGGTCGGGCTTACCTTGACGGCCGTGAACTTGTTGTTGACGATGCTGCTGCCCGCCATCAGGCCGGACGCGTTGACGTCCGACGCGTTGGTGCCCGAGGGAAGCCGCAGGACGACCTTCCCGTTGTCCCACAGCGTCGCGAGCCCGTTCTTGATGCCGTACGGGAAGGTGGTGGACATCGTGCCGGTGAGGCCGACTCCGTAGCGGCTGCCGTCGCTTCCGTACAGGATGCCGTCGTTGGTGCCGGTCGGCAGTTCCCATGCCGTCTTCTGCCACACGCAGGCCGCCTGGGTCGCCGCCTGGGCGGTGCCGACCGGGACGAGGCCGAGTGCCGTCGTGATCGCCGCTGCCGCGAGCACGGAGGCGCTTCGTCGCTTGAACAAGGGATCCGCCCTTCTTGGTGGGGAATGAACCTGGAGCTCAGGAGCAGGTGTAGCTGCTGGGGTAGCCGGCGTCGTTGCCGATGAGCTTCTTCTCGTCGGTGCTGATCGCCGTGATCTGGAAGAACTGCGAGGTTGCGGACAGCGAGTCCGAGACCACGCCGTTGCTCCACAGGACCGAGCGGGGAGACGAGTTGACGAAGGCGAGGCCGCCCACGGTGCCGTTGCCGCCGATGGCCCGCGCCTCGATGGCGCCGTTGGTGATGGTCCTGACCAGCCTGCCCTGGGAGTCCCATTCGGCCTCGGAGTACGCCGTGTCGCTGTGGATGCTGCCGACGATGCGCCCGTCCCGGATCGCGTTCGGCGAGCCCGTGCCGTTGGTGCCCTGCGCGGCGAGCGTGTGCCACTGGCTGTTGAGGTCGATGACGAAGCCGCCCGCGTTGGTGATCCCGACGATCCGGCCCTGCTCGTCGATGTCGTCGACGGCGGGTATGTAGTTCGAGGGGACGGGCAGCTCGCGGTACGTGCCCGGCGCGCTGGCCGGCCAGACCACCACGACGTTCTTCGTGCCGATCGAGGCGACCCCGGCGATGTCACCGGCGTTGTTGATCACCTTTGCGTTCGATCCGTTCCAGGCGGGGTTGGACGGCAGTGCCGTCTTCGTCCCGGTGGAACTCACCTTCACGGCCGTGTACGTGCCGTTGACGTAGTCCGTGCCCACGATCAGGCCTGACGAGTTGACGTCCGCCACGGTGGTGGACGAGGAGAGCCGCAGGACCGGCTTCCCGTTGTCCCACAGCGTCCCGAGCCCGTTCTTGATGCCGTAGGGGAAGGTGGTGGACATCGTGCCGGCGATGCCGACTCCGTACCGGTTCCCGTCGCTTCCGTACAGGACGGCGTCGTTGGTGCCGGTCGGCAGTTCCCACGCCGTCTTCTGCCACACGCAGGCCGCCTGGGGCGCCGCCTGGGCGGTGCCGACCGGGACGAGGCCGAGTGCCGTCGTGATCGCCGCAGCCGCGAGCACGGAGGCGCTTCGTCGGTTGAACAAGGGGTCCGCCCTTCTTGGAGGAATGAACCTGGAGCTCAGGAGCAGGTGTAGCTGCTGGGGTAACCGGCCTCGTTGCCGATGAGCTTCTTCTCGTCGGTGCTGATCGCGCTGATGCTGAAGAACTGCCCGACCGTGGGCAGCGAGTCCGAGACCACGCCGTTGCTCCACAGGACGGCCCGGGTGGCCGACGCGACGTACGCCTGGCCGCCGACGGTTCCGTTGCCGCCGATGGCCGTGCCCGATCGGGCGCCACCGCCGATGGTCCGCACCAGGGCGCCCTGGGCGTCCCACTCGGCCTCGGTGTTGGCCGTGTCGCTGGTGATGTCGCCGACGATGCGGCCGTCCCGGATCGCCCTCGGGGTGCTGCGGGGGTTGGTGCCCTTCGTGGCGAGCGCGTGCGACTGGCCGTTGAGGTCCGCGACGTAGCCGACGGAGCCGACCTCCCCGATGACGCGGCCCTGCTCGTCGATGTCGGTGACGGTGAGGTAGCCGGTCGTGGGCAGGGGCAGTTCGCGGTACGTTCCGGGGGCGCCGGCCGGCCACACCACCAGGATGCTCTTCGTGCCGGTCGAGGCGATCCCGGCGATGTCACCGGCGTTGTTGATCACCTTGGCGGTGGCGTCGCTCCACGTCGGGTCGGTCGGCAGTGGAGTCGTCTTCCCGGTCGGGCTCACCGTCACGGCCTGCCTGCCGGTGTAGCCCGCCATCAGGCCGGAGGAGTTGACATCCGTCACGTGGGTGCCCGCGGGGAGTCGCAGCACGACCTTCCCGTTGTCCCACAGCGTCGCCAGCCCGTTCTTGATGTCGTACGGGAAGCGGATGTTCATCGTCCCGGTGAGGCCGACTCCGTACCGGGCGCCGTCGGTGCCGTACATGAAGCCGTCGTTGGTGCCGGCCGGCAGTTCCCACGCCGTCTTCTGCCACGCGCAGGCCGCCTGGGGCGCCGCCTGGGCGGTGCCGACCGGGACGAGGCCGAGTGCCGTCGTGATCGCCGCAGCCGCGAGCACGGAGGCGCTTCGTCGCTTGAACAAGGGGTCTGCCCTTCGTCGTAAGGAATGAACCTTGCGCCGATCGACCCTGACAGGACGTACGGGCTGCGGGAAGCAGTTTGCGTGAGGAGGAAACAACTCAGGTGTGGTGTAGGCGAGTTGGGGATGATCTCCGCTGGCCTGATATCGACGGACAGGTGTGACGCGGGTCACGGCAAAAGGGTGACAGCACGCTGTCGCGGACGGCTGCGACGCTCGACCGCATGACGATCACCGATGAGGACTGCCTGCCCGAAACCCTCGCCTTCAACGCGCAGTTCGAGGCCGCCGCCGCGAGCCGCCCGGCTCGCGGACGGGGGCTCGACCCGGCCACCCTGGCGCTCCTGCGGCGCAACCGGCTCGCCGGGGACGCGCCGCCGCTGCGGCTGCCGCAGGGCCGGGACCGCACGGTCGGGGGCGGAGTGAAGGTGCGGGTCTTCGTGCCGGAGCGCGTCGAGGGCGCGTACCTCCACATCCACGGCGGCGGTTGGGCGTTCGGGTCCGCGGACGGGCAGGACGAGCGACTGTGGCACCTCGCCGAGCAGGCGCGGCTGGCCGTGGTGAGCGTCGACTACCGCCTCGCTCCGGAGCACCCGTTCCCCGCCGGGCCCGACGACTGCGAGGCCGCCGCCCGGTGGCTGGTGCAGCACGCGGCAGCCGAGTTCGGCACCGAACGGCTGCTGATCGGCGGGGAGTCGGCCGGCGCCCACCTCAGTGTCGTGACGCTGCTGCGGCTGCGCGACCGGCACGGCATCACCGGCGCGTTCCGGGCCGCCCAGCTGCTGTTCGGCCCCTACGACCTGTCGATGACGCCGAGCCAGCGCGCCTTCGGACCGCGCCCGCTGCTGAGCAACACCGATGCCCTCCACGGCAGTTACGCCCTGTTCACGCCCGGGATGGGGGAGGAGGAGCGCCGCAGCCCGGAGGTCTCGCCGCTGTTCGCCGACCTGACGGGGCTGCCGCCCGCCAGGATCGTCGTCGGCACCGAGGACCCGCTGCTGGACGACTCGCTGTTCCTGGCCGCCCGGTGGGAGGCGGCCGGCGCGCCCGTGCAACTCGGCGTCGTCGCGGGCGCGATGCACGGCTTCACCCTGTTCCCGCTGGCCGTCACCGAGCGGGAACTGCGGCGGGAGCGGGACTTCCTGGCCTTCGCAGGACGGTAGCGTCCGCGGCATGAACCGAACCGCTCGGCTGTACGCGTTGGTGGAGGAGCTGCGGGCGGCGGCGCCACGGCCGGTGACGGTCGCGGCGCTCGCCGCGCGGTTCGAGGTCAGCACCAGGACCGTCCAACGCGACCTCCAGGCACTGATGGCGGCCCGGATCCCGGTCCGTGCGGTACCCGGGCGGGGCGGCGGCTGGTCGATCGACCCGGGGATGACCCTGCCCCCGATCCACCTCACCGCCGGCGAGGCCTCGGCCCTGACCACCGCACTCGCCGCCGTCGACGCCGCCACCCCGTACGCCGACGCGGCCCGCAGCGCGGCCCAGAAGATCGAGGCCGCCATGGCCGGCCCCGCGGCAGCGGCGGCCCGGGAACTCGCCCGGCGGATCGTCACACTGCCCAGGCCGGGCGACTCCGCGATCCGTACGGCCGTGGAACGGGCCCTCGCCGAGGGCACGGTGCTGCTGCTGTCCTACCGCGACGCGGCCGGGCACGAGAGCGACCGGGCCGTCGAACCGGCCGGGCTGCTCGCCGCCGACGGCCGCTGGTACCTCATCGCCTGGTGCCGCACCCGCCGGGCCGGCCGCGGCTTCCGGCTGGACCGGATCACGGCCGCGGCCCCGACCGGCGAACGGGCGCAGCCCCACGACCTGGCCGAACTGCTCAGCGGCTCGGCCGCCGCGGGTGCCGTACGGCCCACCGCGCTGGGCCCGCTCCCGGTGGCAATAGCCTGACCCGCATGGACGCCTTCGAGACCCGTCTGCACAGCGCCTGGGAGTGGTGGGACGCCGCCATCGAGGACGCCCAGGAGGGCCGGTGGACCCGGACGCCCCTCGAACGCCGGGCGACGGACGAGATCGCCGCCGCGGTTCCGGCGTACCTGGATCCCTCCGCCGACATCCCCTGGCCCGCCCGGCTCGACCGGCTGGCGTCCTGGGCGGGCACGATCCGGCGCGCGGCCCGGGCCGGGGGCTGGCAGCTCCGGCCCGTCGACGGCGTGACCCCGCCCCGGCCGGCGGGCATGGCCGAACTGCTCTGCGCCATCCACGCGGTCGGCGAGCAGGCGGAGGCCTGGCTGCGGCGACTGCCCGTGGACGGCCCGCCGCCCGCCCGGGAGGTCGTCAAGGTCGAGGCCTTCCTCAGCGGACCCGGCTCGGCGGAGGACCTGCGGCAGTTCTTCTACGACTAGCAGACCGGCAGAAGACCGGAGGACTTCCCGCGCCGACGCCGGCCCCGGGGGCGGCCCGGAGCAGGAAGTCGGACCGGCCGACTTCCTGTTCACGGGCGGCCGCGGCGTGGCGAGGTTCCGCGGCTCCGGCTACCCGGCGGGGTGGGGCGCCCCCGAACCGAGCTCGTGCACGATGTCGAGATGGCCCGAGTGGCGTGCGTACTCCTGCAGGACGTGGAAGAGGATCCAGCCGAGCGTCGGCGGCTGCGCCTGGCCGTCGGCGGGGAAGCGGCCCCCGGTGGCGCTGTCGGTGGCGAGGGGCGTTCCGGTGACGATGGCGCGGGTCTGCTGGCCTCCGGCGTGCAGGGCCGCGATCAGCTCGGCCGCGGTCTCGTCCGGGCCGACGTGCCACCGCCCGGAGGCGTCCTTGTCGCCGTGCGGTGCCGGTACGGGCTCGCCGAGGAAGCCCCAGCGCAGCCATCGCCGTTCCATGTGGACCAGGTGCTTGAGCAGTTCGAGCGGGCTCCAGCCCGAGGGCAGGAGGCTGGTGCGCAGGTCGGCCTCGGGCATGGCCGCGATCTTGGCGGCGATCATCGCGCGGAGGTGGTCGAGGTAGCCGAGCAGGAGGTCCTGGGGGTCGGACAGGCGCGGGCTCGGTGCGGGCACGGCGGGTGTTGCGGGCACGGCGGGTGTCGCGGGCACGGCTGGTGTCGCGGGCACGGCAGGTGTCATCGGCGAGGCAGGTGTCATGGGGCGGAATTCTGTCAGCCGGGATCAGCCCCGGAGCAGGAAGTCGGACGGGCCGACTTCCTGCTCCGAGCCCGTCGTCACTGCTTCGGCGTGAGGGGCGTCAGCGGCGCCGTGACGCGGCTCTCCCAGGCCTGCTCCAGGGCCCGGGTGAACGTTTCCGCAGGCTGGGCGCCCGAGACGCCGAGCCGCCGGTCCAGGACGAAGAACGGCACGCCCGTCGCCCCCATCGCGCTCGCCGTGGTCTCGTCCTCGCGCACCGCCTCCGCGTAGGCCTCCGGATCGGCCAGGACGGCGGCCGCCGCCTCGCCGTCCAGGCCCGCCTCGACGGCCAGCTCGACCAGCCGCCCCTCCTCGAACGCCGAGCGCTCCTCGGCGAAGTTCGCCCGGTACAGGGCGTCCAGCAGCTGCGCCTGCCGGCCGTGCTCCTTGGCGAAGTGCAGCAGGCGGTGCATGTCGAAGGAGTTCGCCGCGTCGCGCCCGCCGCTCAGGTACGGCAGGCCCTCGCCGCGGGCGTTCTCGGCGATCCGCGCCTCCGCCGCCTCGGCCTGCTCCAGGCTCATCCCGTACTTGGCGGCGAGCAGCGGGATGACCGGACGGGCCTGGCGCGGGGCGCGCGGGTCCAGCTCGAAGGAGCGGTGGACGACCTCGACCTCCTCGCGGTGCGGGAACGCCTCCAGTGCCTGCTCGAACCGGGCCTTGCCGATGTAGCACCACGGGCAGTTGATGTCACTCCACACTTCGACGCGCACGGTGCAGGGCTCCTTCCGTCGCGCGGGTCCTTCCCGCGTCGACGGCCGGAACAACACGCTCCGGAACCTGAATATTTCTCGTCATGAAATGTTCAGGTGTGGGCCCCGCCGCCAGGTCCCCCGCCGTGGCCGATCCCGAGCAGGAAGTCGGCCCACCCGACTTCCTGCTCCGGAGCGCTGTCCTGCGGGCTCGTCCTACGGTGCCGGGATCCAGCCGGGGAGGGTGGGCAGGATCGTTTCGGCGAGCCGGTTGAGGGCCGCTTCGTCGGGAGAGCGGCCGTCCTGGCGGAAGACGACGAACTCGTAGGCCCGGCCGCCGGGAGCCTTGGGATCCTGCGCGACGACCAGGTTCCGCGTCGCGGGGCCGGCCTTCGCGTCGGGGCCGGGGATGAGTGGCATCGCGTTGGACCAGTAGGTCGCGGCGGGGTGGCCGAGGACGGTGGCCGGCTTGGCGAAGAACTGCGGCATGCCGAGCATGTCCTCGACCGAGGTGTTGCTGTCCATCAGGGTGGCGACGGTGGACTTGAGGCGCACCTCCACCATGACGTCGTTGCCGAAGACGATGGGCGCCGGGTGCGCGGTGGTGACGCGGTCCTCCGGAGTGCCCAGCAGAGCGGGCAGGTCGGGGCGGTTGAGCGCGGCGCACAGCGCCGGGTACCCGGGCCGGTCCGTCGGCCGGGCGGCGTCACAGGCGACCGGCTTCTCGTCCTCCGCCGGGGGAGTGCCGAGGAGGCCCATCCCCCACAGGCCGGCCATCACACCGGCGACCAGCACCACCGCGGCCGCCAGCTGCAGGCCGGCCCGGTCCTTGCGCCGGGCGCCGTCCCGGCCGGCGTCGTCGACGTCGTCGGCGACCTGGCCGGTGCCTTGCGTGGGCTCCGTGCCTTCCGTGTCCGCCGTGACCTGGTCGACGTTGTCGGCCGCGCCGGCCGTGTCGCTTTCCACCGTGGTTCCCCGTTCGAGACGCTCGCCCCCGACCATCCGAGGGCCCCGTGAGCGGGGCTGATCGTAGCGTCGGCCCGGCGGCAGCGAATCCGCGCCCCCCATGTCCGTGACCTGCGCAGACGCTGCCCGACTCCTCCGTACGGCCGGGTCTGCGGAGCAGGAAGTCGGCTCGCCCGGCTTCCTGCTCCGGCGCTCGACGGAGGTGGGCGGCAGGAGAGCCGCGATCCGCGTCCTTCGGAGGCCGGAGCCACCCCTAAGAGTCGTATCCGATCCGGAAGTTGGCGGCGACCCGCCGTCGGGGTGAACGCGGGACATCGGCCCGCACCGGATAGCCTCCTTCGGAGCGGGGGGACGCGACCGGGGGGAACGGGGACATGAACGTCAGTCACACGGACGGGGACGACGAGCGGCTGGCGGCCGAGGGGGAGGTCGCGGTCGCCCGGCTGGCGATCGACTCCGGGGACCTCGCGCACGCCGCCGACCACCTCGCCGACGCGATCCTCAACGACCCGCAACTGCCCGAACTGCACGAGGCACTGGCCGAGTTGTGCGCCGCCGCCGGCGGCCCCGCGGCCGCGCGCGACCTGTTCCCGCTGGACGGCGAGGTGTACCTCGGCACGGTCGCCTGCCGGGCCCATGTGGAGGCCGCTGCCGGGGACTGGGACGCGGCGGTCGGCCTGCTCGCCTCCGCCATCCAGTACGAGCCGGCCCGCCCCTGGGCGCACACCGTCTGGCTCGCCCGCGAGGACCTGCCCGGCCTGGTCGACCCGGACGCGATCGCCCAGGCGGTGGCCCGCGCGGCCGGCGCACTGCCCGACCCGCTCCCCGACGAACTGGCGGACGCGGTACGGCCCTTCGACACCTTCGTGCAGGCCGTCCTGGCCCGCCACGGCGACCACGCGATGCTCCCGGCGATGGCCTCCGGTCTGACCCGCCGCCTCGGTGCCACCGCCCGGGCCGTCGAACTCGCCGAACGGTCCCACCGGTTGGCCCCCGGCTACCTGCCCGCCGTGATGCTCGGCAACGCCCTGCGCGCGGACGGTCGGCCGGAACGGGCGCTCGCCGTCTGGGAGGCCGAACTGGCGCGCTCCGGGCGCGAGATGGACGACTCCGGCAGCTACCTCGCCGTCGACGTCGCCGAACTGTACGGCGCCCTCGGCCGCGCCGCCGAAGGCCTGCCCTGGCTGGACCGGGTGCTCGCCACCGAGCCCGACCACCCCAAGGCCGCCCCGGCCCGGTACGGGCTGCGCCACGCGCTCGACGGCGACCCGGCCCACCTGCTCGGCCTGGCCGACCACCACCGCGCCCACCCCGACCACCAGTACGCCCAGGACCTGCTGGCCCGGCTGAGCCACCAGGAGCCGTGGCTCGGCATGGTCCCCGGCACCTCGGAAGCCACCGTCAACCTGCTGCACCAGGTGCTCGCAGCGGCCGACACCGACCGTGACACCGAGATCGACTGCACCGTCTCCACCCTCGAACCGCCCAGCTCACAGCTGGCCCTGCAGCTCGCCCTGCCGCGCTGCACCGTGGTCTACCAGTCCGTCGGCACGCCCGACCCCCGGCAGCCGCTGACCGAGACCGCCACCCGGATCTGGACCTGGGACGGCACCGACCCGCGGCCCGCCGTCGCCCCGCCCGCACCCGAGAGCGCCGAACTCGTCCGCGCCATCACCGGGATCGTCTGGCCGAGCATCCCCGCGGCCTACGACGAGGCCGTCCGCCTCGCGGGGCTGCCGCTCGCCGACCTGCTCGGCGTCCTCGCCCACCCGCCGCAGCCGCGCGAGGACGAGCTCGGCCGGGCCCTGCTCGCCCACCAGCCCGAACTCTGGGTGCGCGCCGTCCAGGCCTTCACCTGCCTGGGCATCGCCCACCACCGCACCGACCAGCCCTGGCGGGGCTCCGACCGCCGCCGCGTGCTGCGCGACCTGTTGCTCGGGCCCGAGGACTGGGTCGCCGAGGCGGCCGGCTTCGCGCTCGTCGCGATCGGCTGGACGCACCCGGAGACCCGCGGCGACATCGCCGCCCAGCTCCGGACCCTGCTGAACCACTGCGTCGACGCCCGGCACACCCGGGTGGTGACGGTCCTGCGCTCGGTCTGCCGGCTGGTGCTCGCCGCGCCCTGGCTGCCGCTCGCCGACCTCGACCTCGCCCGGGCGGCCATCCGCGCCGAGGACGCCGTCGACGACCGAGCGGCAGACGAGACCGAGGAGGCCGATACGGCCGCTCCCGAGCCCGAGCCCGAACCCAAGCCGGCTGCGGCGCCCGAGCCGGAACCGGCCCGGGCGCCGCAGCGCCCCGGCTTCCTCGGCCGGCTCCTCGGCCGCGGCTGACACCCCACCGGGGAGCCCGGCGCCCCCGCGCTACCCGACGCCCGGCAGCGGGTCCTGGTCGACGTCGAACCGGGCGACCCGCTCCGCCGGGTCGCGGCACTCCGGCCCCAACCGCAGCATCCGCGACTCCGGGTCGTGCAGCGGCCGGTGGCAGCGGCGGCAGGTCACCCGGGTCCGGAGGGTCCGCGCGGTGTCCGTGCCGGGGAGCGGGGCCGGAAGAGGGGCCGGGTCGGGGCTCGTCATACCGGAGACGGTAACGGGGCACACCGGGGACGGTGACGGCCCTGCGCCGTGCAGGCCCCGGGCCGGTAGGCCGGCGGCTGCGTGAAACCATGGCCCCATGGCCACCGACCGCAGCAGCGCAGGAGATCCGGCGCGCACCCTCGCCCTGCTCTGGGGGCTCACCGCCGAGGAGAAGCCCGGTCGGCGCGGGCCCCGGCAGGCGCGTTCGACCGGTGAGATCGCCGCCGTCGCCATCGCCCTCGCGGACGCCGAGGGCGTGGACGCCGTCACCATGCGCCGGGTCGCGCAGGAGCTCGGTCTCTCCCCGATGGCGCTCTACACCTACGTGCCCGGCAAGGCCGAACTGCTCGACCTGATGCTGGACACCGTCTACGCCACGATGCCCCGCAGCACCCCCGCCGACCAGGGCTGGCGGGCCCGGGTCACCGCCGTCGCGGACGACAACCGCGCGCTCCACGCCGCCCACCCGTGGGTCGCCGCCGTCTCCACCAGCCGGCCGCCGCTGGGCCCCGGCCTGATGGCCAAGTACGAGTACGAGCTGCGCGCCTTCGAGGGCACCGGCCTGCCCGACGTCGAACTCGACGCCGCGCTCACCCACCTGCTCGGCTTCGTGCAGACCTGCGCCCGGATGGCCGCCGACGAGCGCGGCGCCCGGCAGGACAGCGCGATGACCGACGAGCAGTGGTGGGCCGCCAACGCCGACCTGCTCGCCCGGGTCTTCGACCCCGAGCGCTACCCGGTGGCCGCCCGCGTCGGAGCCGCCGCCGGCGCGGCGCACGGCGGCGCGTACAGCCCGGACCACGCGTACGCCTTCGGCCTGGCCCGCGTCCTGGACGGCCTGGCGGCCCTGGTCAAGGAGCGGTAGGCCGCCCGTCGTACTCCTCGCGGGCCTCGGCGACGGCGCACATCCGCGCCTCCACCCAGTGCGCGAGCGCCGAGACGTGCTCGGCGGCCTCCTGCCCGAGCGGGGTGAGGCTGTAGTCGACCCTGGGCGGGATCACGGGGTGGGCCACGCGCAGCACCAAGCCGTCCCGCTCCAGGTTCTGCAGGGTCTGCGCGAGCATCTTCTCGCTGACGCCCGACACCCGGCGGCGCAGTTCGCTGAAGCGGTACCCGCGCTCGCGCAGGGCCACCAGCACCAGCACCCCCCACCGGCTGGTGACGTGCTCCAGCACCCCGCGCGAGGGGCAGTCGCGGTCGTAGACGTCGGGTACCCGGTCCAGCAGGGGCCGCTCCTCCTCGACGGCCTCGGCGATGACCTCTTCCATTACCTCCATGCCAGTACCGTACCTCAAAGTGCGTACTATCCAGAAGTAGGTGCCGTTCCTAGGGTGAGTGTCGAAGCAGATCGACAACCCCGCAGGGAGCAGCAGCATGTACGTCGTCACCGGAGCCACCGGACAGCTCGGCCGACTGGTCGTGGAGGGCCTGCTGGCCACCGTCCCGGCGAGCGAGATCGCCGTCCTGGTCCGCTCCGCCGCCAAGGCCGAGGAGTGGGCGAAGCAGGGGGTGCGGGTCCACGAGGCGGACTACAACCGGCCCGAGACGCTTGCCGGGGCCTTCGCGGCCGGCGACCGGGTGCTGCTGATCTCCGGGAACGAGCTCGGCAGCCGGGTGTCCCAGCACGGCGCGGTGATCGACGCGGCGAAGGCCGCCGGGGTCGCGCTGCTCGCGTACACCAGCATCCTGGGCACGGCGACCTTCCGGCTGGGCGACGAGCACAAGGCGACCGAGGACCTGCTGCTCGCCTCCGGCCTGCCGTACGCGCTGCTGCGCAACGGCTGGTACACCGAGAACTACCTGGGCGACGTGTCCGGCACGCTGGAGCGGGGCGTGGTGCTCGGCAGCGCGGGGGACGGCCGGGTGGCGACCGCCCCGCGCCGGGACTACGCGGACGCGGCCGTCGCGGTCCTGACCGGCGCGGGCGACGGCCACGAGAACGCGGTGTACGAGCTGAGCGGCGACGCCGCCTGGAGCCTGTCCGAGCTGGCGGCCGAGCTGGCGCAGGCCTCGGGCAAGCCGGTCGTGCACCGGGACGTCACCCCGGCCGAGCACCGTGCGGTGCTGGTGGGCGCGGGGGTGCCCGAGGGCTTCGCCGACGTGGTCGTGGACGTGGACGCCGGCATCGCGCGCGGCGAGCTGGCCGCCACCCCGGGCGACCTGGCCCGGCTGATCGGCCGCCCGACCGTGCCGCTGGCCGAGTCCGTCCGCACGGCGCTGAGCTCCTGAAACACCCGGCAGGACACCCGGTAGGGCGCCCGGAAAGGCGCCCGGAAAGCGCCCGGCCCGGACCGTCCGGAGTCCAGCCTTCGGGCAATGTCATGACCAAAATACGGAAACGGATATGACAGCCTGCCCTCCCGCCGGTTACCGTCACCTGACGACACGCGCGCGCGGGAGGGCACTCGGCCATGCCACAGACAGACCAGCAGGACAGCGGCCGAGGCCTCTGGTACGGCTTCGCGGCCTACGGCATCTGGGGGCTCTTCCCCCTCTTCTGGCCGCTGCTGGAGCCCGGCGCCGCCGACGACATCCTGGCCAACCGGATGGTCTGGTCCCTCGTCGCGGTGGTCCTGCTGCTCGTCGCGCAGCGGCACTGGGGCTGGATACGCCCGCTGCTGCGCCAGCCCCGCCGGATCGCCATGCTGGCCTGCGCGGCCGCCGTCATCTCGGTCAACTGGGGCGTCTACATCTGGGCCGTCAACGCCGGCCACGTCGTCGAGACCAGCCTCGGCTACTTCATCAACCCCCTGGTCACCATCGCCTTCGGCGTCCTGGTGCTCAAGGAGCGGCTGCGCGTCGCGCAGTGGACGGCGGTGGGCGTCGGCGCCCTCGCCGTCGCCGTGCTGAGCGTCGCCTACGGGCGGCTGCCGTGGATCGCGCTGATCCTCGCGTTCTCCTTCGCCACCTACGGCCTGCTGAAGAAGAAGGTCGGGCTGAGCGGGCTGGAGAGCCTGGCGGCGGAGAGCGCCTTCATGTTCCCGTTCGCCCTCGGCTACCTGGTCTACCTGGAGGTCAGCGGGCGCGGCACCTTCGGGCACACGGTGGCCGGCTCGTACGGCTGGGGGCACTCCGGGCTGCTGATGCTCAGCGGGGTGGTCACCGCGATCCCGCTGCTGCTCTTCGGCGCCTCGGCCGTCCGGGTGCCGCTGACCGTGCTCGGGCTGCTGCAGTACCTGGCGCCGGTGTTCCAGTTCCTGATCGGGGTCGCCGTCTTCCACGAGTCGATGCCGCCCGCCCGCTGGGCCGGGTTCGGCCTGGTCTGGGCCGCGCTCGCGGTGCTCACCTGGGACGCGCTGCGCCAGGTGCGGACCGACCGCGCGGCGCGGGCCGCGGCGCTGCCGCAGCCCGTACCGGCGGAGACGGCCCAGGCAGCCGTCACGCGCTGACGGCCCTCACGCGCTGATGTCCCGGCTGGTGAAGCGCGCCCAGGCCGCCGAGCCGAACACGGCGACGTAGGCGGCCTGCAGGCCGAGGTCCTTCAGCACGCCGTCCCAGTACATCGGCTCCCGCAGGAGGTCCGAGAAGCTGAGCCAGTAGTGCGTGAACAGGAACGGCCTGACCGCGTCCAGCTGCGGGAAGGCGTCGAGGATCTGGACGGTGATCACCAGCCCGACGGTGGCCGCCATCGCCGCGATCCCGCTGCCGGTGAGGGTGGAGACGAACAGCCCGATCGCCACCAGTCCGGCCAGCGAGAGCGCGACCACCCCGGCGACCAGCAACGCGCGCAGCAGCGCGTCGGCGAGGCCGATGGTGTCCCCGGAGAGCAGCGTGACCTCGCCGAGCGGGAAGAGCGCGGCGCCGGTGGCCAGGGCCGCCAGCGCGACCGCCGCCGTCGCGGCCAGGCAGAACACCAGCCCGGCGGTGAACTTGGCGGCCAGCAGCCGGGTCCGCCCGGCCGGGGCGACCAGCAGGTAGCGCAGCGTCCCGGTGGCCGCCTCGCCCGCCACCGAGTCCCCGGCGACCACGCCGACCGTCATCGGCAGGAAGACCGGCAGCGCCACGGCCAGCGCCGTGAACACCAGGAACAGCCCGTTCTGGGTGGTCTGCGCGATGAAGCTCGGGCCACCGCCGCCCTCGTGCGGGCTGTCGGTGTTGAGCTTGACGACCACCCCGATCAGGACCGGCAGCACCGCCAGGATCCCCAGCAGCACCTTGGTGCGCAGCCGGCGGAAGGTCAGGTGCAGCTCGTTGCGGAACAGCGCCAGGAACCCGGCCGCGGTCTGCGGCCGCCGGCCCGTGCGCAAGGGAAGCGCCTCAGCCTGCGACATCGAAACCCTCCCCGGTCAGCGCCACGAAGGCGTCCTCCAACGTGCCCCGCTCCAGCCCGAAGCCGTGCACCCGTACCCCGGCCTCGACCAGCGCCGCGCACAGCCTGGGCAGCGCCTCGTCGCCGCGCTCGCCCACCTCGCCGTCCACCCGCTCCTCGCCGGGCACCAGGCCGGTGACCTGGTGGGCCGCCAGCACCTCGGCGGCCCGGGCCACGTCCGGGGTGCGGACCACCAGCCGGCCCTGCGCCCGGGCGGCCAGCTCGGCGACGGTGCCCTGTACCACCAGCCGGCCCCGGGACATGACCGCCGCGTGGGTGCAGACCTGCTCGATCTCGTCCAGCAGGTGCGAGGAGAGGAACACCGTGGTGCCCTCCGCCGCGACCTCCCGGACCAGCGCCCGGATCTCCCGCATGCCCTGCGGGTCCAGCCCGTTGGTGGGCTCGTCCAGCACCAGCAGCTCGCGCGGCTGCAGCAGTGCGGAGGCGAGGCCCAGGCGTTGCTTCATGCCCAGCGAGTACGCGCGGGCCTTCTTGCCCGCCGCCGCGGCCAGGCCGACTCGCTCCAGCGCCGCGTCGACCCGCCGGCGCCTTGTGCGCGGATCGGCGGTCGGGTCGGCGGCGTCGAAGCGGGCCAGGTTGTCCCGGCCGGAGAGGAAGCCGTACAGCGCCGGGCCCTCGATCAGCGCGCCGACCCGGGGCAGCACGGTGGCGACGGACTGCGGCATCGACTCGCCGAGGACGGTGGCCGTGCCCGAGGTGGGGGCGATCAGGCCCATCAGCATCCGGATGGTGGTGGTCTTGCCGGAGCCGTTGGGGCCCAGGAAGCCGAAGACGGAGCCGCGCGGCACGGACAGGTCCAGGCCGTCCACGGCGAGCTGGCCGCCCCGGAAGCGCTTGGTCAGGCCGCGGGTCCTGATCACGTCATCGGCGGTGGAAGCGGCGGGAGAGGCGGCGGGAGAGGCGGGAGGAACGGGAACGGGGGCCGGGCGCGGCTCGGCGCCCGGACCCCCGGCCGACTCCGTAACGTCCCCCGTTACGGGAGCCTTGGTCATCCGTCAGTTCACCCCGGCGGCGTGCTGCAGGACCGGCAGGGTCACCGCGCCGGCGAAGACCCGGCCGTCGTCGGTGAGCAGGACGTTGACGACCTTGGTGCCGATCAGGGTGCCGCCGTCGACCGGCTTGCCGAGCGACTTGATCAGCCCCTGCGGGTTCACCGACCCGCGGCCGCCGTGCTTGCCGTCGCCCTTCGGCGCCTCGACGCTGCCGGGCAGTCGGGCGGAGACCACGGTCGTCCAGCCCTCGCCGATCACGTTCGCGTCCCCGTTGCCGCTCCCGTTGCCGTGCGCCTTGGCCTCGGAGCCCGCCGCCGTGCCTTCCTTGATCGCGTCCTCCGCCTTCTTCTCCGTCACCTTGGCGCCCTTGGGCACGGTGAAGTCGAAGGTCTTGGCGGCCGGCTCGGCGAAGGAGACGTCGGTGAAGCGGACGTCCAAGACGGTGCTGCCGTCGGTGGACTTCACCGCCACCGCGAGCGGCACGCCGTTGTCGGCGGCCACCGCGATCCGGACCTCGGCGACGGTCGAACCGGACTGGGTCGGCTTGACGCTCAGCTGGTAGGCCTTCTGCCCGGCCACGCTCGCCGTCCCGGTGACGGTGACCGAGGTGGTGCCGGCGCTCGCGGCCAGGAACTGCCGGGCGGCCTCCTGCGGGGTGGTGGGCAGCTCGGTCAGCGGCGCGCCGGGGTGCTGGTCGGCGTGCTTGCGGGCGAGCTGGGCCGCCGCTCCGCTCAGGTGCACGGCGCTGTTGGTGGAGCTGTCCCAGGCCCAGGACTGGTCGCCGTTGCGGACCACGGTGTAGCCGGCCATGTTCTCCATGACGTCGACCCGCTGGCGCTCCGGGCCGTCCACCGCGACCCGCAGGGTCCGGTCGCCGCCCAGCAGGCCGAGCAGCTTGGTCTGCGGATCCGCCGAGGAGCCGGCGCTCTGCCCGCCCTGCCCGGCCGCCGCGGTGATCCCGCCGACCCCGCTCAGCAGCTGGGTGGGCAGGCCGAGGTCGGTGCTGATCGAGACCGTCCCGGACAGGGCCTGGGCCTGGGAGCCGAGCGCCCTGGCGACCACCTGCTCCGCCGTCAGCGACGGCAGGTCGGGGGCGGAGTCGGCGGCCAGCGCGGGCACCAGCCCGACCCCCGCGGCGATCACCGCGCCCACCGCCAGCGGCACGCCGGCGCGCATCAGTACGCGCCGGCGCGAGCGGTACGGCACCCCGCCGTCCGGGCCGTCACCCGTCACCGTCTCATTGGTCATGGCGTCCTCAACTCCTCTGCGAACACGTGCGGTTGCGCCTGCCCCTCCATTAGAGGCCGTCATGCCCGCGCCGGCATCGCCCTGTGGGGCCAGATCGGGTTGGCCTTCTCGGGTACATCGACCCTGAGACGGCCTCAGGGTTGCTCCTCCCGGCGTACGACCGCTGGCGTAGGGTCGCGCCATGGACGGAACCGCCATGGACGCAAGCAACCCCCCGACCGCGAACGCGATGCGCCGCGCCCTGCGCCGCGCCCGGGACGGCGTCGCCCTCGACCTGACCGAGGCCGCCGTACTGCTGCAAGCCCGAGGCGAGGACCTGCGCGAGCTCTGTTCGAGCGCCGCCCGGTTGCGCGACGCCGGCCTCGAAGCGGCCGGCCGCCCCGGCGTCATCACCTACTCCAAGAGCGTCTTCATCCCGCTCACCCGGCTGTGCCGCGACAAGTGCCACTACTGCACCTTCGCCACCGTCCCCGGCAAGCTGCGCCGCGCGGGCCACGGGCTGTACATGTCCCCGGACGAGGTGCTGGAGGTCGCCCGGCGCGGGGCCGAACTCGGCTGCAAGGAAGCCCTGATCACGCTCGGGGACAAGCCCGAGGACCGGTGGCCCGAGGCCCGCGAGTGGCTGGACGCACACGGCTACGACGACACCATCGCCTACGTCCGGGCGATGTCCATCCGCATCCTGGAGGAGACCGGCCTGCTGCCGCACCTCAACCCCGGGGTGCTGAGCTGGACGGACTTCCAGCGGCTCAAGCCGGTCTCCGCCTCGATGGGCATGATGCTGGAGACCACCGCCACCCGGCTGTGGAGCGAGCCCGGCGGCCCGCACCACGGCTCCCCGGACAAGGAACCGGCCGTCCGGCTGCGGGTGCTGGAGGACGCGGGCCGCAGCTCCGTCCCCTTCACCAGCGGCCTGCTGATCGGCATCGGCGAGACGTACCGGGAGCGCGCCGAGTCGCTGTTCGCGCTGCGCAAGGTCTCCCGCGCCTACCACGGCATCCAGGAGCTGATCCTGCAGAACTTCCGCGCCAAGCCGGACACGGCGATGCGCGGCATGCCGGACGCCGAACTGGACGAGCTGGTGGCCACGGTGGCGGTGGCCCGGCACCTGATGGGCCCGACCGCCTGCCTGCAGGCCCCGCCGAACCTGGTGGACGGCGAGTACGGACGGCTGATCGCGGCCGGCATCGACGACTGGGGCGGCGTCTCCCCGGTCACCCCGGACCACGTCAACCCGGAACGCCCCTGGCCGCAGCTCGACCGGCTGGCCGAGGAATCGGCGGCGGCCGGCTTCGAGCTGCGCGAGCGGCTGGCCGTCTACCCCGAGTACGTGCGCCACGGCGAGCCCTGGCTGGACCCGCGGGTGCTGCCGCACGTCCGCGCCCTGGCCGACCCGGCCACCGGGCTCGCCGATCCGGACGCGCCGGTCGTGGGCCTGCCCTGGCAGGAGCCCGAGGACCTGCCGGAGTCGTACGGGCGCACCGACCTGCACGCCACCATCGACACCGAGGGCCGTACCGGCGACCGCCGCGCCGACTTCGAGGACGTGTACGGCGACTGGGAGGTGCTGCGCGAGCAGGTGCTCGCCAAGGGTGCCCCCGAGCGCCTTGCCGGGGACCTGCGCGGAGCCCTGGCGGTGGCCGCCGACGACCCGACGCAGCTGACCGACGACCAGGCACTGGCCCTGTTCCACGCCGACGGCCCGGCCCTGGACGCGCTCTGCCGGATCGCCGACGAGGTGCGCCGCGACGCCGTCGGGGACGAGGTCACCTACTGCGTCACCCGGAACATCAACTTCACCAACGTCTGCTACACCGGCTGCCGGTTCTGCGCCTTCGCCCAGCGGCGCACCGACGCGGACGCCTACACCCTGTCGCTGGAGCAGGTCGCCGACCGGGCCGCGCAGGCCTGGGAGGTGGGCGCCACCGAGGTCTGCATGCAGGGCGGCATCCACCCGGACCTGCCCGGCACCGCCTACTTCGACATCGCCCGCGCGGTGAAGGAGCGGGTGCCCGGCATCCACGTGCACGCCTTCTCGCCGATGGAGGTGGTCAACGGCGCGACCCGCACCGGGCTCTCGATCCGTGACTGGCTGCAGCGGGCCAAGGAGTCGGGCCTGGACACCATCCCGGGCACCGCCGCCGAGATCCTGGACGACGACGTCCGATGGGTGCTCACCAAGGGCAAGCTACCGGCCGCCACCTGGGTCGAGGTGGTCAGCACCGCGCACGAGCTGGGCATCCGCTCCTCGTCCACGATGATGTACGGGCACGTGGACACCCCGCAGCACTGGCTCGGCCACCTGCGGTTGCTCGCGGAGATCCAGCAACGCTCGCTCGGATCCGACAGCAGTGGCGGCTTCACCGAGTTCGTGACCCTGCCGTTCGTCCACACCAACGCCCCGGTCTACCTGGCCGGCATCGCCCGGCCCGGCCCGACCGCCCGGGACAACCGCGCGGTGGTGGCGATGGCCCGGCTGCTGCTGCACCCGCACATCCCCAACATCCAGACCAGCTGGGTCAAGCTGGGCGCCGAGGGCGCGGCCGAGATGCTCCGCTCCGGCGCCAACGACCTGGGCGGCACGCTGATGGAGGAGACCATCTCGCGGATGGCCGGTTCGGCGTACGGGAGTTACAAGTCGGTGCGCGACCTGCAGGCGATCGCCGAGCTGGCGGGCCGCCCGCACCGCCAGCGCACCACCACCTACGGCGAGGTGCCGGCCGAGCGCCAGGCCGCCGCCCGGGCCTCGGACGGACACCTGCCGGAGCTGCTGCCCGTACTGGACTGAGGACGCCAGGGCCGAGGGGCCACGGGCACGGAGGGGCACGGAGAAGGAGGGGCAGGGGGCACTGAAGTTCAAGGGAGCGCGTTGACGCGTTCACACCTTCGAATACAGTGCGAGGGCGCGCGCCGGCCGAGGGCCGCGCGGCCCCCCTACCCCGACGAAAGGCGCCCCGTCGTGATGCCACTGTGGTCACGCGCCCAGCAGCAGGACTACCGCAGCCGGGTGCGGGGCTGCCTGCTCGGCGGGGCCATCGGCGACGCGCTCGGCGCCGGCGTCGAGTTCGAGGCGCTGGAGAAGATCCGGGCGCAGCACGGCCCGCAGGGCGTCACCGGCTACGTCCCTGCGTACGGGCGTACCGGCGCCGTCACCGACGACACCCAGCTCAGCCTGTTCACCGTCGACGGGCTCATCCGCGCCCACATCCGGCGCGACACCGGCAGCTGGCACCCGCCCACCGACCTGCACCTGGCCTACCTGCGCTGGGCCGCCACCCAGCGCGACTGGGGCCCGGACGAGCGCCGCCCGGACCTCGGCTGGCTCGGCCGCGAGGAGTGGCTGTACGCCCAGCGCGCCCCCGGCCAGGGCAGCCTGTCCGGCCTCACCGGGCCCGACGCGGATCGGCTCGGCACGCTGGAGCGGCCCAAGAACCCGCACTCCAAGGCCTGCGGCACGGTGGTGCGCTCGGCCCCGTTCGGGCTGCTCACCACCTGGGAGCCGGGCCTGGTGTTCCAGCTCGCGGTGGAGTGCTCGGTGCTCACCCACGGCCACCCCACCGGCTACCTGGCGGCGGGCGCCTTCGCGGTGATCGTCCAGTCGGTCGCCCGCGGCGGCACCCTGGAGGAGGGCGTCCACCTGGCGCTCGCCCTGCTCTCCGAGCGGCACGCGCACGAGGAGACCACGGCCGCGCTGCGGGCCGCGCTGGACGCCGTTCGGGCCGGTGAGCCGTCCGCGGACCGGGTCGAGGCGCTGGGGGAGGGCTGGGTCGCCGAGGAGGCGCTGGCGATCGCGGTCTACTGCGCGCTGGTCGCCCACGACGTCCGCTCGGGCCTGCTGCTCGCCGTCAACCACTCCGGGGACAGCGACTCCACCGGCGCGATCTGCGGCAACCTGCTCGGGGTGCTGCACGGGGACACCGCGCTGCCGCCGGGCCTGGTGGCCGGGGTCGAGGGGCGCGCCGCGATCCTCGAACTCGCCGACGACTTCGTGCTGGAGCTGATGCACGGCAGCGAGCTGCACGACCGGCGGACCCCGGAGGGCGCCACCTGGGCCGCCCGCTACCCGGTGACCGGCTGAGGCAGGGCCCCGAAGCAGGCCCCGAAGCAGGCCCCCGACAGGGCAGTTGCCCGTAGCGTCGACCGTCGCCGGGGGTGGCGACGGGCACCGCTACGGGCAACTGGCCCGAGTACGGTACCTTCGCGTCGGTTCAGGGGCTGCCGAAGGCGCCCGAGGCCGCGGCGGCGGCGAAGGCGTTCCAGGCCTCGGTCGAGAAGGACAGCTGTGGGCCGTGAGGGTCCTTGGAGTCCCGGACGGCCACCACCCCCGTGCCGGGGACGGCGACCTCCACACAGGCGCCCTGGCCGCCGCTGTGACTGCTCTTCCGCCAACGGGTTCCGTACTCGGGTGGGGTGATCATTTTTCGTGCAGTTCCTTTTCGATGTCGGCTATCAGCGACCGGCTCTCCGCGACACCGAGTGCGGCCGCTCTCAGGTAGTCGTAGAGACCGGTATAGCGGCGCACATCGGCCTCCTTCTCCAGGTAGAGATCGCTCGTCACACCTTCGAAGTAGACAACCGTGGAATCGGCTGACTCCGGGAACTCCAGCAGGGAGAATGTCCCGGTCATGCCGGGGTGGGCGCCGTGCGCGAACGGGATCACCTGGATGGTGATGTTGGGGCGCTGGCTCAGCTCCAGCATCTGCCGCAGCTGCCGGGCCATCACCTCCTTGCTGCCGACCTCGCGGCGCAGCACCGCCTCGTCTATGACGGTCCACAGGCTGCCCAGCTGGTTCTCGCCGTGGACGCGCTCCTGGCGCTTCATCCGGACCTGCACCCGGCGCTGAACGGCGACCGCGTCGGTGTCCGGCTGGGTGCCCTCGACCACGGCCTGGGCGTACTGCTCGGTCTGCAGCAGGCCGGGGACGAAGGAGGACTCGTACGCGCGGATCGAGGAGGCCTCGGCCTCCAGCCCGATGTAGACGCTGTACGGGGTCGGCATGTCGTTGAAGTCGTGCCACCAGCCGCGCTGGCGCGACTCCTTGGCCATCTCCATGAGGCTGGAGCGCATCTGGTCGTCGGCCACGTTGTACACGTCGCAGAGGTCGCGCACGTCCCGCTGGCTGATGCTGCGGCGGCCGTTCTCCAGCCGGCTGATCTTCGACTGGGAGACCATCAGCCGGCCGGCGACCTCCTCCGCCGTCATGCCGAGCCCCTCGCGGAGCTTGCGGAGCTCGGACCCGAGGCGTCGGCGACGCACGGTGGGATTGACGTTGGCGGACACTTCGACCTCCGGCCGGACCTCTGGTGTTCGTTGGAGCGGCAGCCCTCGGAACACTTCGGACATTGGGACCAACCCCCCTGACTCGGAGCAGCATGTCACCTTGGGCCAGGTCGGCGCCGGGGAATCACAGCAGCGCGGTAGAACAGATCATCGGAAAAGTGCTTCCGCGAGACAGCGAAAGACCCCAGGTGGTAATGCGGCTCGGTGACTCGATCAGTGACTGGATCAGTGACTCGGACTGACAGTGCGACGGGTGTACCCGAGAGTCCCGCGCAGCTGCCCCTGGCATGTGCGGGGGCGGGCTGCTGCGGGCTTCGGGGACGGCAGAGGGGCGGTCGCCGGGCGACTTGCGTCGCGGGGCGACCGCCCCTCGGTGCTCTTGGTGCCTCTGGCGGTTCGGGTGGTTCCGGCGGTTCGGGGTGGTGCTTTCCGGCGGTGCTCTCCGGTGGTGCGTCGGGTTGCTCAGCGCCCCCGTGGGGCGTGGGCGGGGCGGTGTGCGCCGTCGGGCGGGCCGTCAGGGGCGTCGGGCGGTGTATCGTGCCCCGGCCCCCGCGCCGGACCCTCCCCGACCCCTCCGGTCGGGCCTGCTCCGGTCGGGCCCGCTCCGGTCATCGGACGCCGACCCGGGAGGCGGCGACCCGCCCGCCCGAACCGCGCCCCGCCGTACGGCTGCCGGAGCGGCCGGTGGCGGTCCCGGAGCCCTGGGCGGAACGGTTCTGCTGTGCCGGCAGGCCGTTCTGCACATCCATCACGGCGTGCGCGACCATCCCACCGAGCGGGTCGTACCGGATCAGGTCGCGCAGCCGGGACCGCGAGGACCGGCCCTCGTTGCCCGGGTACAGGTGCTTGCCCAGCCCCACCGAGTGGGCGAGCGCCGCCAGCGCGGCCGTCCGCGGGTCCGGCGGCACGCCGGTGCGGATCGCGGCGTCCAGCCGTTGCTTGATCGCGGCGTTGGTGCAGTCGTCGGACGCCTGGTACCGGATCGTCGGCAGCACCCCGCACACCTGGCCCGGCACGGCCGTGACCATGCCGCAGCGCTCCAGGTGCGCCAGGTACGTCTGCCGCAGCCCCAGCCGGGGCCCGCCGATCCAGTGCGCCGCGCGGACCGGACTGCCGCGTCGGCGCAGCAGTTCCAGTGCGTGGTCGAGGGTCGGGTCACCGGTCGGTCGTGCCAGTACGACGGCGATCCGGTCTCCCTCCGGTACGATCCGTCCGGCCAGGGACAGCTCGACGAGCTGCGCCCCGGCGAGTCCGAGGTCGAGGGTCTGCGGCTGCGCCGTGGTACCCGTGGTCGGGTCCAAGGCGAGCAGCAAGAGTTCCTCGGGAACAGTTCTGCGGCTCTTGCCCATCCAAGCCTCCCCGCGTGGATGAGAGACAGGGTGACGCCTCTCACACGGGCTTGTCGAGTACGCCTCCGAATCGTGACCTTGCGCTGGAGGCGCGGAACCGGCGGCCGCAGGCCCGGCGTCTGACCGGTGAACAGGCCGCAGTGCGTCCGTGCGACGGCAATAAGCGCCGGTCGGGCGGGGTGTGCGCGATGGGATCGGCCGTCGGTGGCGGAAACTGTACAGATACACGGGGCGGGGCGTCGGCTTCCCGAAATCGGGTTCGCCGGTGCCCCGCCGGGCGTTGAGGAGGCTGGGATACGTGGGCGAGTCCCCCGACAGGGTGCTGAGGGACGGCGAGCGGGAGCAGGACCGGGAACGCGAACGGACCGGCACGGACGCCGCTGCGGCCGAGTCGGCCACGTCCGCCGCGTCCGCCACCGGGACGGCCGACGCCGAGACCGCGGCCGAGACCGGGGCTGAGGCCGAGAGGGCTGACGAGACCCCCCGGGACGACTCCGCGGAGACCACCGACGAGAAGCCCGCGAAGGCGTCCGCCGACGCCCCGACGGCGGCGGCCAAGGGCGGCTCGACCGTACAGCTCCGTGTCCAGGATGTGGACAGCAAGACGACGATGCTGCGGCTCCCGGTGGACAACAAGACCACCGCACTGCGGCTGCCCGAGGAGCTGCTGAAGGCTGCCGGTAACGGGAGTTCCGGTGGTGAGGGGAAGAAGGCGGAGGCCTCGTCGGTGACCGACGGGGTGAAGGAGCCCGCCGAGCGCCCGTCCGGCGCCGACCCCCGTCTCGCGATTCGGACGGCGGTGGCGAAGGCTGTCGAAGAGCCCGAAGGCGCCGGGAAGACCGAACGCGCCGGGAAGACCGCCCCGGCCGAGAAGACCGCCCCGGAGAAGGCCGAGAAGGCCGAGAGGGCCGAAAAGGCCGGGGACGGCGCGGACAAGAAGAACAGTAAGGACGGCAAGGCCGCCGAGGCCGCTGCCGAGGACTCCTCCGAGGCCTCCGAGGCCGACGCCGACGCTGCCGACGCCGTCGAGTCCGCCGCCCCGGCGGCCGGCTCGGTGCCCGAGCCCCCAGCGCCGCGCCCGCTGCCCGAGCCCGAGCCCGTCCCGGACCCCGAGCCCGAGCCCGAACCGCGTCCGAAGCCCCGCCCCCTCCCCACGCCGACGCCCGGCCCGAAGCCGCTGCCCGAGCCGGACCCGCGGCCGGTGCCGCCGGCCCCGCCGCTGCCCCGGCCAGAGCCGATGCCGGAGCCGGCGCCGGAGCCGTTGCCCTCGCCCGAGAACACGGCCGAGGCGATGGAGGTCCTGGCCTCCCTCAACTCCCGCCCGGTCTCGCCGCTGCGCCGCGCCCTCAAGCGGGCGACCATCTGGACGGTCTTCCTCGCCCTGGTGCTCGGTGCGGTCGTGGTGGCCCAGCTGCTGCGCCCGCTGCCGGACGCCAGGGTGAAGATGACCGCCACGGCCAGCTACAGCTTCGGCGGCGATCAGCTCGACCTCGCCTGGCCGGCCAAGGGCCAGTCCGCCGCCGAGGTGGTCGGCATCGGCAGCCTCGGCAGCTCGGGCCAGGAGGCGCCGGCCTCGATCGCCAGCGTCACCAAGGTGATGAACGCCTACCTGATCCTGCAGAAGTTCCCGCTGAAGAAGGGAGAGAGCGGCCCCAAGATCACCGTCGACAAGCAGGCCGCCCAGGAGTCCGGCAACCTCGACGAGTCCCGGGTGACGCTCACCGAGGGTCAGGTCATCACCGAGTACCAGGCGCTGGAACTGCTGATGCTGCCCTCGGCCAACAACGTGGCCCGGCTGCTCGCCCGGTTCCACTCCGGCTCCGAGGACGCGTTCGTCAAGCAGATGAACGACACCGCGGCCAAGTTCGGCATGACCAACACCATCTACGCCGACCCGGCGGGCTACAACGCGGACACCAAGTCCACCGCCAAGGACCAGCTGAAGCTGGCCGAGCAGGTCATGCAGGACGAGATCTTCCGGCAGATCGTCTCCACCCCGGAGACCAACTTCAACAACGTGAAGATCTCCAACACCAACAACCTGATCAACCCGAAGACCGGCGTCATCGGCGTCAAGACCGGCTCCAGCACCCCGGCCGGCGGCTGCCTGATGTGGGCCGCGTACAAGGAGATCGACGGTGTGCGGCGGCTGATCCTCGGCGTCACCCTCGGCCAGCCGGCCGCGTCGCCCAACAAGGGCGACGACATCCTGGCGACCGTGCTGAGGGTCAGCGGCAAGCAGATCCAGGCCGCGCAGAGCGGCGTGACCGGTCAGACCGTGGTCAAGAAGGGCGATGTCGTCGGCTCGGTGGACGACGGGCTGGGAGCCAAGGTCCCGCTCGTCGCGACCAAGGACCTGGTGGTGGCGGGCTTCCCCGGCATCTCCGGCACGATCACCCTGGACGCGGCGAAGATCGGCCACGACGAGCCGGCCGGCAAGGAGGTCGGCGTGTTGCGCGTCGGCACCGGCGAGAACACGTCGGAGGTCAAGGTGGCGCTCCAGTCCGACCTCAAGCCGGCGTCCATCCAGTCCCGGCTGCTGCGCATGCTGTGAGCCGGTGAGCAGCTGACCCGGTGCACCGCCGAGCCGCTGAACCGATCCATTGCCGAACGCCGAAGGGGAGCCGGTCCGCACCGGCTCCCCTTCGGCGTTCGGCCCCTCCAGGCCGCCACGCCCCCCCTACATATCGCGGTCGAGCAGCGCGACCGTGAACCCGCCGAGCGGCGTCACCTGGTCCGGGTCGCCGTACTGGGTGCGGAGCACCTGGGCCTGGTCCGAGGGCACGGCGGCCAGCGGGTCGGTGGTGTCCCCGAGGACCACCAGCCAGATCCGCGACACGGAGCCCAGGCAGTCCTCCGGCTTCGGGCAGGGCGTCGGCGACAGGTCCTCCGCGTCGTCGGCGCTCTGCGCGACGAACACCGGGTACGGGTGCACGCCCGACGGCAGGTAGTGGCTGACGCCGGGCCAGGCCATCGCCCAGGACTGGTCGCCCAGCGGCGCCGCCAGGCCGTCCCCGGAGCGGTAGCCGGACGCTATCGTCCGGGCCGCCGCCTTGAACGGCTCCTCCGAACCGTTGTGCGAGCCGACGTACCGCACCGCGGGCTGCTTGGGCAGCGCCGCCACGGCCGGCACCGCGAGCAGGCCCGCCGCCAGCAGCCCGGCCAGCGCGCCGGCCCGGCGGGGCGCCAGGCCGCGTCGTGCCAAGGTCGCGGCCGCGCCGTACGCCGCCCCGACCCCGCCCCCGGCCAGCACCGCCCAGGCCGGTACCGTGAACAGCAGGTACCGGTCGATGAAGTACGAGGTGTCGGTCAGCCGCGACACCAGCCAGACGCCCACCACCGGCAGCTCGGCGAGCAGCAGCACCTGCCAGGCCTGCAACCGCCGGCCGGGCAGCACCAGGGCCGGGAGCGCCAGCAGGAGGAAGGCGTGGAACACCCGGTCCGAGCCGAGCAGGTGCTCGCCGAACCAGACGAGGCCGCGGAAGGACGGGGTGGGGATCCAGCCCAGCTGCCGGTCCGACTGCCGGCTGCCGAGCAGCATCACCGGCAGCACCGGCAGGGCCGCCACCGCGACCGCCAGCGGGTACTGCCACAGCAGCCGCCGATCCGCCGCCGACCGGGTGCGCCACAGGTGCAGCGCCACCAGGGCGACCTGCCCGGCCACCGTGCTGAAGGAGATCAGGTGCCCCGCGCCGGCCAGCGTCATCGCCACGCAGTACGGCGCCCAGCGGCGCCAGGTCGGCCGCTCCAGCGCCCGCAGCAGGAAGTACCCGGCGCCCGCGATCGCGCAGGTCACCAGCGCGTACGAGCGGGCCTCCTGGGCGTACCGGGAGACCTCCGGCGGCACCGCGAACAGCAGGCCCGCGCCGACCGCCGCCACCCGGCTGCCGAACAGCCGCCGGGCGGTCAGCGCCACGAACGCGGCGGCCCCCGCCATGGCCAGCACGGAGGGGACGCGCAGGGCCACCGTCGAGTCGCCGAACACCGCCGTCCAGGCGTGCATCAGCAGGTAGTAGGCGCCGTTGCTGGCGTCGATGTGCTGGAGCAGCCGCAGCAGGTCGCCCAGCGAGCGGGTGGCCACCGTCGAGGTCGCTATCTCGTCCCGCCACAGGTCCGGTGTCCCCAGCCGGTACCCGCCCACCGCGAGCATCACCACCGCCGGCCACCACCACACCTGCCCCGACAGCCGGACGACCGGGCGTATCGCAGGTCTCATCGGGTCCTTCGTCTCCTTCACACGGCGTGCCAGGGTGGTCCGGGGCGGGCCAGGGCGGGGCGAGCGCGGCCGAACACGGCCGAGCACTTCCCGGCAGGCTACTTGACCCGCCCTGACACCCCGTCGGCACCCGCACCCCCGTCCGCCAGCCCCCTCTCCACGCCCGATCCGGTACGCTGTGAACGGCCTCGGCACAGCCCGGCCACGCCTCAGTAGCTCAGGGGATAGAGCACGGCTCTCCTAAAGCCGGTGTCGCAGGTTCGATTCCTGTCTGGGGCACGAGAACACGCAGGTCGCAGGCCCCCGCCCCACCCGGGCGGGGGCCTGCGGCCGTTTCCGGGGCCGGCCTCCGCGGAAAGTCGGGGCGGGCGTGCTCAGGGGTGGCGTACCCCTCCGGGAGGAGGCGGCGGGGGCGGTGGTCCGTCCACGGAGTGATCATGGAAGCGACCTGGTGCCGACGGCCGGGACGGCCGTGGTTCCTAGGCTCGGAGCAGTCCCTGCCGGAGCGTCGTGCCCGACCAGGGCGGACGAGCCGGGGAACGATGACGACCTACCGATACACCGTGGCCGAGCTGCGCGGGCAGCTGCGCCAACTGCTCCTGAGCGGCGCCGCGATCGCACTGGGGGTGGCCTTCCTGATCGCCTCCGTCAGCGGCAGCGGGGCGCTGGTGGACTCCTTCAGCCAGACCGCGGCGGCCGAGGTCGGCCCCGGCGACATCCAGGTGACCGGAACGGCCGCGGCCGGTGCGCCGGATGCGGCCGCCGTCGAGCGGGCGCGGGGGACCGCCGGGGTGGCGGCGGTGGCGCCGCGGCTGACCGGCACTGGTGCGGTCCTGGCCGCCGACGGCCGTCCGCTCGACCGGACGGCCGTGGTCAGCGCCGTCGCCGAGGACCCGGCGCTGCGCTGGCAGCTGCTGCGGGACGGCCGCTGGCCGGCCGGACCCGGCGAGGTGCTGCTGGACACCGACACCGCGCACCGGCTCGACGCCGCCCCCGGCACCGAGGTGCAGCTGGCCCGGGCCGACGGCTCCGCGAGCACCGCCCGTCTGGTCGGCACCTTGGACGGGCGGGGCGCGCCGAGCTTCGCCGGACGTCCGGTCATCGGCGTCCCGGCGGGCGCGCTCGCCCAGTACGCCACCGGCGTCACCGCCGCCAGGCTCGACGTCCGGCTCGGCCCGGACGCCTCTCGCACCGGCGCCGTCGAGGCCCTGCGGGCCGCGCTCGGCAGCGGCGCCGAGGTGCACACCCGCGAGGCCTCGGTCCGCGAGGCGACCCGGCAGAGCGGCACCCTCTACGGGGTCGTGCTGATCGCCTCGCTCTCCTTCGTACTGATCGCGCTCGCCGTGGCGCGGATGGTCGTCGGCAACACCTTCTCGGTGATGCTGGCCCAGCGGACCCGCCAGCTCGCCCTGCTGCGCTGCGTGGGCGCCGACCGGCAGCAGCTGCGGCGGCTGATCCGCCGCCAGGGGCTGCTGCTCGGAGCGGGCGCCTCGGCGGCGGGCGTGCTGCTGGGGGTCCTGCTCTGCGCGGTCGGGACGGCGGTGGCCGGCACGCTCGACCTCGGGCCGGTGCACCTCTCCCTGCTGCCCGCGCCGCTCACCTGCGCGCTGGCCGGGCTGTTCGGCATCCTGCTCACCCTGCTCGCCGTCCGCGGACCGGCGAAGGCCGCGGCTGCCGTGCCGCCGGTCGCCGCGCTCGGCGGCACGCCCGCGCCGACCGGCGGTGCGGCCCGGGTGCGGGCCGCGGTCTGGATCTCCGGGCTGCTGCTCGCCGGGACGACACTGCTGGTGACCGGTGCCCTGGCGCCGCCGCCGCTCTCGCTGCTCGCGGTCACGCTCGGGGCGATCGCCAGCTTCTTCGGCGTGCTGCGACTCGCCGACCGGGTGCTGCCTGCGGTCGTCGGCCTGCTGGGCCGGCCCGCCCGGCGGCTCGGCGGCACCGCCGCACGACTCGCCGCCCAGCAGCTGCGGCTCAACCCCGGCCGCACCGGGGCGACCGGCGCGGCGCTGCTGCTCGGCGTGACCGTCATGGTCGGCGCGGTCACCGCGCTGGAGGTCACCTCCGGCTCGCTGGTCCCGGCGGTGTCCGCGCGTCAGCCCGGCGTGTTCTCGGCGGCCGCCGGCAGCGGCGGCGCACTGCCCGCCGGGGCGATCGGCTCGCTCGCGGCCGAACGCGGCCTGACCGTCACCCCGGTCCGGTCCGCCACCGTCGACCTGGACGGCCGGCCCACCCTGGTCGCGGCCGCCGACCCCGCCCGGCTCAACCCCTCGACGGACGACCTGGACCGGGCCCGGACCCTCGCCGACGGCGCCGCGCTGAGCGGGCTCGGCGAGTCAGGGTCGCGCCGCGTCGGCGGCAGCGGCGGCTCCGGCAGCAGCGCCGGCGGCATCGAGCTGCGGCTCGAACCAGGGCACAGCAGCCTGCCGTTCACCCTGCAGAGCGGCGCAACCCTGCTGGTGACCCCCGCGACCCTGGACCGCCTCGCCCCCGGCGCGCCCGTCACCACGGCGTGGATCACCCCGGCCGACGGCGAGGACCGCCCGACCGCCCGCCGGGCCCTGGACCGGGCCCTCGCCGACCACCCCCAGGTGACCGTCACCGACACCGCCGCGCAGGCCGACACCCTGCGCTCCCTGCTGGACCGGCTGACCACCGTCAGCATGGCCCTGCTGTCCTTCTCCGTCGCCATCGCCGGCCTCGGCGTCGCGGCCACCCTGATGCTCAGCATCAGCGAACGCTCCCGCGAGATCGGCATGCTGCGCGCCATCGGGATGTCACGCCGCCAACTGCGCCGGATGCTCACCCTGGAGGCCGTCCTGCTCTCGCTGGCCGCCGCCCTGGTCGGCACCGCCCTCGGCATCGGCTACGGCTGGGCCGCCGCCCGCTCCGTCACCTCCACGGTCGGCACGGTGGGCGGCCCGCCGGTCCTGCCGGTGCTGGCGGCGCTGGCCCTGACCGTGCTGACCGGCCTGGCCGCCGCCGTCCTGCCGGCCCGCCGGGTCGGCAGGATGACCGCGGTTGCGGCCATGCGGGCCACCTGACGGGCCGTGGCGGCGGTACGGGCCGTACGGGCCGGGTTCAGGCCAGTTTGACTTGCGCGCGCGGCTCGGCCGGGCGGGCGGCGGCAAGGGCGAGGTCGGCGAGCAGGGTCTCGGTCTCGCGGGCGGTGCGCAGGACGGTCGGGTCGAGGTCGACGACGATCACCTCGCGCCGGTCCTCGCTCGCCTCGGCGATCAGGCGGCCGTCCGGGCCCCAGACCGCGCTACCGCCGCAGGTGTGCCAACCGCCGGTGTGGCCGATGTGGTTGGCGAGCACCGTGTAGAGGGTGTTGTCGAGCGCGCGGGCGGGGAACCAGGTCCGGGACTCGTGGTGGCCGTGGCCCACGCTGAACAGGGCGCCGACCAGGTAGGCGTGGCAGCCGTCGAGGGCGGCGGCGCGGGCGTGCTCGGGGAAGCCGGAGTCGTAGCAGACGCCGAGGCCGAGCCGCCAGCCGTCCAGCTCCACGGTGCAACCGGCCGTCCCGGGGCGGTAGTAGTCGCGTTCGCTCTTGAAGAGGTGCTGCTTGTCGTAGCGGGCGACGAAGCCGCCGTCCGGGCCGAGGACGAGCGCGGAGACCCGCAGGTCCGCACCGTCCTGGACGGCGGCGCCGACCACGGCGGCGGTGCCGGTCTCACGGCAGGCGTCGGCGATCGGGGCGAGGCGCGGATCGCCGGGCTGGACGGCGTACTTGAGCGGGTCGGTGCGGATCAGCTCGGGCTCGTAGCCGGAGAGGAACTTCTCCGTGAAGAGCACCAGGCGGGCGCCGGCCGCGGCCGCCTCGCGGATCAACTCGGCGGCCTGGGCGGCGTTGGCGGGTATGTCGCCGGCGACGGCCTGGGCCTGGACGGTGGCGATCCGCAGCGGGCGCTCGGGGTATCCGGCAGGGGCGGCGGCGAGAACGGGGTCAGTGGACACGGCCGTCACGCTAGCGGACGGCCCCGAAGCGGTGACCGGGCGCCAGCGGAGGTCAGCGGAGGGCCGGGGGGTCAGCGGACGGTCTCGTCGGGCCGGTCGGCTGCCTCGTCCGGAGTGGCGTAGTCAAGATCGGCCTCGTCCAGATCGGCCTCGTCCAGCAGGCCGGCGGGGACGGGCGGCCGCGCGGAGGACACGATGACCCGCTGAACCCTCGGTCTGGTGCGCCAGTTGACCCGCCGTACGTCCCGGGCCAGCGCGCCGGGGCGCCAGAGCTCGATCACGGCGGTGACGGTGCCCAGCACGAATCCGGCGGCCAGCCAGCCGGCCAGCACGTCGCTGGGCCAGTGCACGCCGAGGGCGATCCGGGTCCAGCCGATGGTCAGCACGCTCGCCGCCGCCACCGCGCAGGCGGCGGTCCGGCCGCGCCGGTGGACCCGGTACCAGAGCAGGCCGACCAGGACGGCGCAGGTGATCGCCGAGGCCATGGCGTGCCCGGAGGGAAAGGCCGGGCCGCCGGCGTGCGAGACCGGGTCGGTGAAGGCGGGCCGTCCGCGGTCGAAGGCCGCCTTCAGTGCCCACAGGGCGCCCCAGCCGACCAGGGTCTGGGCGGCCACCCAGCCGGCCAGCACGCGGGCGCCGATCAACCAGAGCCAGACGGCCGCGACGCCCAGGAGTGCACGCATCGTGACGGTGCCGCCGATGTCGGAGAGCGTCTGCACGGCGGCGGTCCACGCCCGGTGCTCCCGGGCGTAGTCGTGCAGTTCGCCGATCCACTCCTGGTCGAAGCGGTCCAGTGGTTGCCAGTGGCTCGTCACCAGGGCCGCCAGGAGGCCGAACAGCGCGGCACAGCCCAACGCGAGCGCTGCGTCCCGAAGGAGACTGCGGTAACGCGCAGTGACGGAGGTCGTGCTGTTGGTCAGGTGCATGGCTGACACCTTCCCAGTGTCCCGCACCGATCAGGAGCTGGGCCGATAGCGATTTGGCATCTTTTGTGGGGAGGTCCTGCGTGCGCCGGGGCGTTTGCGCGGGCGGAAAGCGGGGGCGTGCGGGAACGTGTGCGGCCGTTCGCGGGTTCAACGGAAGGGCGACCTCCGCGTGAGGGTCGAGTGAAGAAATCGTTCCCCGAACGGTCGTGTCGGGAAGCGGACCGTGCCCGGGCGGTCACCGAGCGTCCAAAGTCGGTGTGAAAACCGGCAGGATACTGCATCGCGCGGAAGAATCGGAGTGACTTGGGAATGTTGTCCGGATTCTGTTCGTTGGATTGTTACGTGTGAGCCCCAAGGGCCCGCACTTCTTGCCCTCATGGCAGGCAGGCAGACCTCGGCAACACCAGCAAAGGGAGCAAGCATGGCCACCCGTGCCGTCGTTCGCGACAGGGCCGACCGGACTCGCGCGGCCCGCCCGACCAACCTTGAGGCCGACCGCGACCTGGTCGGCATGTACCTCGACGAGATCGCCAGGACGCCCCTGCTCGATGCCGCCGAGGAGGTCGAGCTCTCGCTGCGGATCGAGGCCGGCGTGTACGCCCAGCACCTGCTGGACGAGGGCGAACTCCCCGACGGCAGCACGCGCGAGGAGCTGGAGGCGATAGCCGCCGACGCCGAGCGCGCCAAGGACGTGTTCATCCGTTCCAACCTCCGTCTCGTCGTCGCCGTCGCCCGCCGCTACCCGCGCAGCGGCCTTCCACTGCTGGACCTCATCCAGGAGGGCAACGCGGGCCTGGTGCGCGCCGTCGAGAAGTTCGACTACGCCAAGGGTTTCAAGTTCTCCACGTACGCGACGTGGTGGATCCGGCAGGCGATCACCCGGTCCATCGCCGACCAGTCCCGCACCATCCGGCTGCCCGTGCACCTGGTGGAGGAGCTGGGGCGGATCCGGCGGGTGCAGCGGGAGAAGTCCAAGGAGCTGGGCCGCGAGGCCGAGCCGGCCGAGATCGCGGCCGAGTTGGACACCACCGAGGCCCGGATCAAGGACGTGCTGGACTGGGCGCGGGATCCGGTCAGCCTCAACATGTCGGTGGACGACGAGGGCGAGACGCAGTTCGGGGACCTGGTCGAGGACACCGGGGCGACGTCCCCCGAGGACGCCGTGATGGTGATGCTCCGCCGTGAGGAACTGGACGACCTGATCGGGCGGTTGGACGACCGCACGGCCTCGATCATCCGCTCCCGGTACGGCATGGAGGACGGCCGCGAGCGCACCCTCACCGAGGTGGGCAAGCAGCACGGCCTCACCCGCGAGCGGATCCGCCAGATCGAGAAGCACGCGCTGGCCGAGCTGAAGAAGATCGCCGACCACGCGGGCTTCGAAGCCGCCTGACCGGCCCGTCGGCGAACTTCCGGCGAACCGGAACTGGCTGCAGAGCCCCACCCGGGCCCTGGTGCGGAGCGCTCCGCAGCAGGGCCCGAGGCGTGCCACGGGACTCTTAGGCTGGAGGGGCGGGACGAGGTGGACCGGGACCGGGACCGGGACCGAGACCGAGTGGACGGAGTGGACGGAGTGGACGGAGTGGACAAGGTGAGCGAGCAGGGGCAGGACGAGCCGGGGCAGGAACAGGACCAGGCCTCGGAGAAGAAGCCCGCGGCCAAGGCCCGGCTGGTCTTCCGGGATCCGCTGGACCAGCAGTCCGGGGACGACACCGACGCCGGCTGGGGCGACGGCCCCGGGGCGGGCGGTGGGCGGGGGCTGGACTGGTACCTGAGCCAGCGCCCGCCGCACCACGGGGGCTGAGGGAGAACCGGGAGTGAGAAGCGAACGGGGGCAGGAGTCGGACCGCGACAGTCAGCGCAGCGGCGCGACCAGTGCGTCGCGGATCTCGGTGAGCAGTTTGACCTCCTTGGCCTCGGCCTCCACCGCCTCCTCAGCGAGGGACTTGCGGCGGGCCGCCATCCTGTTCATGGGCACGATCAGAACGAAGTAGACGACCAGCGCGGTGATCAGGAACTGCAGGGCGGCGCTGAGCACCGATCCCCACAGGATGAGGACTCCGGACGTGACCTCACCGGCCGGACCCGTCTCGCAGGGCCCCTTGAGGCAGGAAGTGTAGGAAGCCAGGTCCTTCGTCCCGAAGGCGCCGACGATCGGATTGATCACGCCCTTGACGAAGGTGTTGACGAGGTTGGTGAATGCCGCGCCGATGACCACGGCGACGGCGAGTTCGACGACATTTCCACGCAGCAGGAATTCCTTGAAGCCCTTCATGCCGCCTCGAACGACGAAGTCGCCACCGGGTTACGGGTGATCTTCCGCAGTCCCGGATTGACAACCCGTCCGGCCCAGCGCGCCCCCGACGGGCGGCGGCAGTCCGGCCCGCGCGGGCCCGAGCGCCAGCGCCGCCGCCACCGCCAGCAGGACCAGGACGGGCACCCCGGCACGCCGTCGGACGGCGCTGCGCCAGCGGTGCCACCCGCCGCAGCCGCGCCGGATCGGCGGGAAGCTGGGCACCTCCTGCCGGGGCGGCACGGTGGGGGCGGGCAGCGGGACGGAGAAGCTCACGGTGGTCATGGACGCACCTCCGGATCGGTCGGCGGGCCGGCCCCGGTGGACCGGCTGGGCCCCACCGTGCACGCTCCGGCCGACGCCGGAAAGCCTCTTTCCCCAGCCTGTGGATAACTCCGCCCCTGTGGACAAATTCGTACACTCACACGAGTGAGTCGACCCTGCCCGAGCTGACAACGACGCCGAAACGGGCCTGGAGCACGCGGAAAGGCCCGCCGGCCCCGCGTGATGCGGGGCCGACGGGCCTTGCCGAGGTCTGCGTGCCGGGCGTCCGGGAGGATCCGGCGCCCGGGTCAGCTCGCGGCCGGAGCCGGGCTGGACGGTGCCGAGGAGCCGGAGCCGGCGGAGCCGGACGCGGCGGGCGTGCCGGACGACGTCGAGGTGGTCGACGACGAGCCGGAGCTCACCGAGCTGCTGGAGGAGGAGCGG
Source organism: Streptomyces sp. 1114.5 (assembly GCF_003635085.1). Taxonomy (NCBI): domain Bacteria; kingdom Bacillati; phylum Actinomycetota; class Actinomycetes; order Kitasatosporales; family Streptomycetaceae; genus Streptomyces; species Streptomyces sp. 1114.5. The sequence continues at coordinate 690,627 of NZ_RBXE01000001.1, read as the reverse complement.
CTGTCGGTCCGGTAGAAGCCGGAGCCCTTGAACACGACACCCACGGCCGAGAAGACCTTGCGAAGCCGTCCCTGGCAGTCGGGGCACGTGGTCAGCGCCTCGTCGGTGAACTTCTGCACCGCCTCCAGGCCGTTGCCGCACTCGGTGCACTGGTACTGGTACGTGGGCACTTGTCTTCCTCCTGGCACTCTCGCCTGATGAGTGCTAACGATGGTCAATGATGCGGCATTCCGCTGGATCAGTCCAGCGACTCCGGTGTGACATCGGCCCCGCTTCGGCCCAAGCCCGGCCCGAGCCCGGCCCGGGCCCGCCCGTCGGAACGCCGCCCGCTCAGCCCTTGGCCGCGCCCACCAGCTCGCGCTCCACGAAACCGTCGGCAGCGCCGGCGGCGGAGTCCGGGACGGAATCCTTGGCCGCTCCCCGGGCCACCAGCAGGTGCCGCAGCGAGGCCAGCACGACCAGCCCCAGGCCGGCGCCGATCAGCGGTACCAGGAACCCGGTCGACGGCCCGTGCCCGTCGATGAGCTTGCCCGCCGCCATCGAGCCGACCGCCAGCCCCAGCCCGATGGCGCCGGTCAGCCAGGTGAAGGCCTCGGTCTTGGCGCCGTCCGCGACCAGCGTCTCGACCAGGGTGTAGCCGCTGATCAGGGTCGGCGCGATGGCCAGGCCGCAGACCAGGCCGGCGACGGTGAGCGCGACCAGGTTGGGCATCGCCCACAACGTCGAGCAGCCGAGCACCAGCAGCGTGTAGCTCATCAGCATCCGCTGCTGCACGGGCCGCCGCCAGGCGATCACGCCGTACAGCACGCCGGCCAGCATCGAGCCGCCCGCGAAGATCCCGTACACGGTGCCGCCCGCGTCGTGCTGTCCGACCGAGTCGGCGAAGGCGTTCACCGAGACCTGCATGCCGCCGAAGACCGCGCCGACGCCGAGGAAGGTCCCGGCCAGCAGCCGGACGCCGGGGGAGGCGAGCGCCGAGGCGCGCTTGGTGCCGGGCTGCGGCAGGATCCGGGCGGGGGCGGTGCGCCGCTGGGCGGCGAAGGCCAGGCCGCCGACGAGGGTCAGCGCGGCCTCGGCGACCAGGGCGGCCGCCGGGTTGGCGAGGGCGGCGATGCCGGAGGCCAGGATCGGGCCGATCACGAAGGTGAACTCGTCCGTCACGGACTCGAAGGCGAAGGCGGTGCTCACCCGGGCCGCGGAGCTCTCGGTCGGGCCGTCCGCGGTGAACCGGGCCACCCAACGGGCCCGGACCATCGCGCCGATCTGCGGCACGCTCGCACCGGCCGGGACGGCGGCCAGGAACAGGCTCCAGGCCGGCGCGTGGCCGAGCGCCAGCACGATCAGCGCGCCGACCGAGGCGGCGTGCACCAGGACGGTCGGGACGAGCACCGCGGCCTGACCGTAGCGGTCGGCGAGCCGTCCGGTCTGCGGCCCGATCAGGGCCTGGGAGACGGCGGCGACGGCGGTGACCGTACCGGCGGTGCCGTACGAGCCGTGGGTCTGGGTGACGAGCAGCAGGATGCCCATGCTGAGCATCGCGTACGGCAGTCGGGCGACGAGCGCGGGGGACAGGAAGGTCCAGGCCCCGGGGGTGCGCAGCAGTTCGCCGTACCCGACGCGGGCGGGGGCCTGGGCTGCGGTGGTGTCCGCGGTGTCCGCGGAGGTAGCGACCGTTCGGCGGGCCGTCACGGTCGGTCCTTCCTGCTGCCTGGTAGCGCGGCAGGGCATGGGGTGGCCCCGACGGCGCCGAGAGTCGTCCTCTCGCGCGTCGACCGGGGTAGATACCGGGTCGGCCCGGCGTGGTTGCCGGGGGCCGGACCGCGGCCGCCGAGCGGTCGCGCCAACTCTGCGTCAGGCAGATGCTGGGGTGGTCTAGCGATGGTTATGCGGCGTGGTCCTATCAGCATACAGTTACGCGCGTAGATCCCGCCAACCCACCCCTTGTTCGCAGGCCCTACTAGCCTCGCAAGCCCCACGAGCCTCGCAGGCCCCACGAGCCTTTACAGAGCTCGCGAGCCCCACGGCCCCACAGGCCCCCCGCCTCACCGCCCGTCGAGCCACCCCGCGAGCTTGCCGCCCCGGTCCACGGCCCGCAGCCGCCGCTCCGCCGCCTCGCCGACCTCGTCCGTGGTGACCACCAGCAGCTCGTCCCCGGCCCGCAGCACCGTCGCCTTGTCCGGCACGAAGGAGTTGCCCTCGCGCACGACCAGGGTGACGGCCGCGCCCTTGGGCAGCCGCAGCTCGCTGATCTCCACGCCGGACATCCGGGAGGTGGGGGAGAGCGCGACCGAGAGCAGGTGTCCGTGCAGCTTCTCCAGCGGGGCGGACTCGATGCCGAGGTCCTGGCCCATCGCGCCCTCGCCGATCCGCAGCCGCTTGGCCACCCACGGCAGGGTCGGCCCCTGGAGCAGGGTGAAGACGACGACCAGGATGAAGACGATGTTGAAGACGTCCTCGGCCTCGTGGGCGCCGGACACCACCGGGATGGTGGCCAGCACGATGGGCACCGCCCCGCGCAGCCCGGCCCAGCTCAGCAGGGCCTGTTCGCGGGCGGGCACCTTGAACGGGGTCAGCGAGAGCACCACCGACAGCGGCCGGGCCAGGAAGACCAGCACGCCGCCGATCACCAGCGCGGGCACCACCGAGGAGCCCATGGTCGCGGGCGTGCAGAGCAGGCCGAGCAGGACGAACATACCGATCTGGCCGATCCACGCCAGCCCGTCGGCGAAGCCGCGGACGGCGGGCCCGTGCGGCAGCTTGGAGTTCCCGAGGATCACCGCGCTGATGTAGACGGCGAGGAAGCCGGAGCCGTGCAGCAGCGCGCCGCCCGCGTACGCGAGCACGGTGAGCGCCATCACGGCGATCGGGTAGAGGCCCGAGGAGGGCAGTGCGACGTGCTTGATCCCGAAGGCACCGAGCTTGCCGACGGCGAAGCCGACCGCGGCGCCGATCGCCAGTTCGGCGAGGATCGTGCCGATCATGACGTACCAGGGGTCCAGCTCGCCGGCGGTGGCGAAGGCGACGACCAGGATGACGACGGGCGCGTCGTTGAAGCCGGACTCGGCCTCCAGCAGGCCGGTCAGCCGGTGGGGCAGCGGGACCATCCGCAGCACCGAGAAGACGGCCGCCGCGTCGGTCGAGGAAACTATCGCGCCGAGCAGCAGTGAGGTGCGCCAGTCCAGGCCGACCAGCCAGTGCGCGCCGGCCGCGGTGGCGAACACGCTGACTCCGACGCCGACGGTGGCGAGCACGGTGGCCGCCGGCATCACCGGCTTGATCTCCCGCCAGCTGGTCTTGAGGCCGCCCTCGGCCAGGATCACCACGAGCGCCGCGTAGCCGATCACCTGGGTCAGCTCGGCGTTGTTGAAGGTGACGCCGATCCCGTTCTGCCCCAGCGCCACGCCGATCCCCAGGTAGATCAGCAGGCTGGGCAGCCCTGACCGGGTGGAGATCCGTACGGCGACCACCGCGAAGAGCAGGATCACGGAGGCTTCGAGGAGGAGCTGGTTCAGATGGGAGACGTTCACGCAGGGGCACCTCGGGCAGGCAGGGGCGGACGGGGTGTCTGGTGGTGCTGGGGGCCGACCCGTTAAGGAGGCGTCAATGCTCCTCTTGCGGATCGTTACTCAGTCTAACATTTTGCCATATCTTTAGCTTGGTCCCCCGTTCACGGCTCCCGGCCGACTCGGCCTAATGTGGTGCCCTGTCACGGCCGCAGGCCCTGGACACGCCCGCCCGCCCCGAAGTCAGGACCGCAAGGACCCAGATGCCCCGCTCGAAGAAGTTCCGGCGCGCCCGTCTGTTCGTGATCGTGCTGGTCGTGCTGCTGGTGGCCGGCGTCGGCTACGGCGGCTACCGCGGGGTCACCGCGGTCCGCGCCTCCTTCCCGGAAGTGGACGGCAGCGTCAAGGTGGCGGGCCTGAGCGCGCCGGTCGACGTGAAGCGGGACGCCAACGGCATCCCGCAGCTGTACGCCGACACCTCCGAGGACCTGTTCCGCGCCCAGGGCTACGTCCAGGCGCAGGACCGTTTCTGGGAGATGGACGTCCGTCGGCACATCACCGCCGGCCGGCTCTCCGAGATGTTCGGCGACGGCCAGGTCGACACCGACACCTTCATCCGCACCATGGGCTGGCGGCAGGTGGCGCAGAAGGAGTACGACACCAAGCTGTCGCCGGAGACCAAGAAGTACCTGCAGGCCTACTCGGACGGCGTCAACGCCTGGCTCGCCGAGCACCCCGGCGGTGAGAAGGCCTCGCTGGAGTACGCCCTGCTCGGCGCCGTCAACAGCGGCTACACGCCCGAGCAGTGGAGCCCGGTGGACTCGGTGGCCTGGCTCAAGGCGATGGCCTGGAACCTCTCCGGGAACCTCCAGGAGGAGATCGACCGCTCGCTGCTGACCCAGGACTTCGGCCCGGACAAGATCGCCGAGCTGTACCCGGACTACCCGTACGCCCGCAACGGCACCATCGTGAAGACCGGCACCGTCAACGGCGACAACTACCGCCCCGCCGACGGCTCCCCGCAGCCCGGCGCGGGCAACGGCACCGCCACCGCCCAGGGCGCGGCCACCACCAAGGCGCTGCTGCAGGGCCTCACCGACCGGATCGACGGGATGCCGCAGCTGCTCGGCCGCCCCGGCCAGGGCATCGGTTCCAACTCCTGGGTGGTCGCCGGCAGCCACACCACCACCGGCAAGCCGCTGCTGGCCAACGACCCGCACCTCGGCCCCGGCCTGCCCTCGGTCTGGTACCAGATGGGCCTGCACTGCCGGACCGCCTCCCCGGCCTGCCAGTTCGACGTCTCCGGCTTCACCTTCGCGGGCATGCCCGGCGTGGTGATCGGCCACAACAAGGACGTCGCCTGGGGCTTCACCAACCTCGGCGCCGACGTCACCGACCTCTTCCTGGAGAAGGTCACCGGCCCGGACACCTACCAGGTGGACGGCAAGGACGTGAAGTTCGACCTGCGCAAGGAGACCATCAAGGTCGCCGGCGGGGACGACCGCACCATCACCGTCCGCACCACCCAGACCGGCGCCCCGCTCATCTCCGACCAGAGCAACGAGCAGCAGAACGTCGGCAAGTACGCCCCCAACGGAACCTCCGCCCCCGACCGCGGCACCGGCGGCTACGGCGTCGCCCTGCAGTGGACGGCGCTCAACCCCGGCAAGACCATGGACGCCGTCTTCGAGCTCGACAAGGCGAAGAACTGGGACGACTTCCGCGCAGCCGCCAAGGACTTCGCCGTCCCCGCGCAGAACCTGATCTACGCCGACGCCAAGAACATCGGCTACCAGGCCCCGGGGGACGTCCCGGTCCGCGGCAAGGGCGACGGCACCTACCCGGCCCTCGGCTGGGACTCCGGCTACCAGTGGAAGAGCTCGATCCCCTTCACCGCGCTGCCGTGGAGCCTCAACCCGTCCTCCGGCTACATCGTCACCGCCAACCAGGCCGTGGTCGACCCGAGTTACAAGTACAGCCTGACCAAGGACTGGGAGTACGGCACCCGCGCCAAGGAGATCACCGACCAGATCGAGGGCCTGCTCAAGAACAACGGCAAGATCTCGCCGGACGACATGCAGACCCTGCAGCTGGACAACACCAACGTGATGGCCAAGACGCTGGTCCCGCTGCTGCTCAAGCAGCAGATCGACGACCCGTACGTGCGCCAGGCGCAGGACCTGCTGAAGGACTGGAACTACCACCAGGACGCCGACTCGGCCGCCGCCGCCTACTACAACGGCGTCTGGCGCCAGCTGCTCACCCTCGCCTTCGGCCAGAAGTTCCCGGCCGACCTCCGGGCCAAGGACAACTGCCTGCTGGTGCGCCAGCAGGACGACCCGACCAAGCCGGACAGCACCACCAGGATCGTCACCGAGTGCGGCACCCGCGACCCGGGCAAGGCCCAGCCGGACGGCGGCGACCGCTGGACCGAGGTGGTGCGTGCGCAGCTGGACAAGCCCGACAGCTCGTGGTGGACGTACATCGACTCCCAGCACACCGTGCAGAAGGGCCTGGACAACCTCCTCAAGGAGGCGATGAAGAATGCCCGCCAGGAGCTGACCTCGCTGCTCAGCAAGGACATCTCCACCTGGAGCTGGGGCCGGCTGCACAAGCTGGAGCTGCGGGAGCAGACGCTCGGCACCGACGACTCCTCGATCGCCTCCCCGGTGCTCCACAAGCTGCTCAACCGCGGCCCGTACCGCCTCTCCGGCGGCTCGGCGGCGGTCGACGCGGCGGGCTGGAACGCGGCGGCCGGCTACCAGGTGGACTGGATCCCGTCGATGCGGATGGTGGTCGACCTGAACGACCTGGACTCCTCGCGCTGGATCAACGTCGGCGGCGCCTCCGGCCACGCCTTCCACGCCAACTACAACGACCAGACCGACCTCTGGCTCAAGGGCAAGCTGCTGACCTGGGCCTTCGGTCCGGATGCGGTCGAGAAGGCCACCACGCACAAGCTGGTGCTCACCACCGGCTGACGCCGGTACTCGCCGGCGGCCCCGTTCCCCTCAGGGAGCGGGGCCGCTGTGTCCTCGCCCGCTCGCCTCCGGGGCGCTCCGGCCCGGTGCCGACGGTCGGCGCTCCCTCGCTCCTGCGTCGCTCCCTCGCGCTCTCGCTTTCGGCACCGGCGCGCCCCTTCGGCTCGGCGCGGGGCCGTTCACCCCTCCGGGCCCAGCCGCCGGACGCCCGAGGGCGTGACCGCCAGGTCCACCGGCCGGTCGTGCGGCTCGGCCGGCACCCGGTCCAGCAGCTCGTGCTCGTACAGCAGCACCGCCAGCACCGGCCGTACGCCCGCCCGCCCCAGCCGGGCCAGTACCCGGTCGTAGCTGCCGCCGCCCCGGCCCAGCCGCAACCCGTCGCGGTCCACCGCCAGGCCCGGCAGCAGCACCACGGAGGCCTCCGTCACCGCCTCCGGCCCGAGCCGCGGGCCCACCGGCTCCAGCAACCCGCGCCCGGCCGGGGCCAGTTCCCCGGGCCCTGCGTACTCGGCCCAGTCCAGGTCGTTGTCGGCCAGCAGCACCGGCAGCAGCACCCGCACCCCGCCGGCCCGCAGCGCGTCCAGCAGCGGCCGCGTCCCCGGCTCGGTGCCCACCGAGACGTACGCGGCCACGGTGGCGCCCGGACCAGCCAGCTCCCCGGCGTGCCCGGCCAGCGCGCGGGCCGCCGCCACGCGCCCCTCAGCGGAGAGTGCGCGCCGTTCCGTCAACAGCCGTGTCCTCAGGTCGCTCTTCTCGTTGTGCATCGGATCCTCCACGTGTCCAGACCGTCGACGCGCAGAGCCTGCCACGCGAAAGGGCGCCCCGATTGTCCACCCCGCTGCTGGTCCAGGCCCTGGCCGCGCTGAGCGCCCCCGCGGTGGCCGGCGCCACCGTCCTCGGACTGCGGGGCCGCCGGGCCCGGGCCTCGGCCGCCGCCGGCGCCGAGCGGCTGAAGGCCCGGATCGCCGAACTGGAGGAGCGCTGCGCCGAGCTGGAACGCACCGCCTCCTGCGATCCGCTCACCGGCGTGTGGAACTACCGCCACCTGCAGCTCACCCTCGACCGGGAGATCGAACGGGCCCGCCGCGCGGAGCAGACCGACCAGGCCGACGGCCCCCGCCCGCTCGCCGTGCTGATGCTGGCCATCGCCGGCTTCGACGCGGTCGTCGCCGAGCACGGCCGCGGCCGTGCCGGTGCCGTCCTGCGGGACCTCGCCCAGCGCCTCGCGATGGAGATCCGCCGGGCCGACACCCTCGGCCGCTACAGCGGCGAGGAGTTCCTGGTGGTGCTGCCCGACACCGGCGCCGAGGGCGCCGCACAGGTCGCCGAGCGGCTGGTCTGGTCGGTCCGCCGGCACCTGCTGCTCGACTGGTCCTCCGGCACCCGCGCGCCCCGCCCGGCGCACGGGAACGGCCTCACCGCCGCCGTCGGCATCGCCGTCCTGCCCGAGGACGGCACCCACGCCGCCGTCCTGCTGCGCGCCGCCGACGCCGCGCTCGCCGAGGCCCGGGCGGCCGGCGGCGACTGCTGGCGGAGCACCGCGGGGGCCCCCGAGCGGGCCGCCGCCGGGCGCCCCGCACCGGTCGCTTCGGGCGCCGGACAGGGGCCGACTGCCGAACGTAACCGTTCGGAAAAGCCGGGTAGTCTGTCGGCCTGTGCCGGCGGGGACCCCCTCGCCCAGCCGGTCACGTCCCATACGCCAGCCAGTGTGGCCGTGCCCCGCGACGTGCTGTCCTAGCCGTCCCCGCGCGTGCGGCCGGGCGAAAACGTGCCTGAGTAAGGTAAACGCATGACGACGACCAACTCCCGAGTTCCGGTAACCAAGGCCGTGGTACCCGCGGCCGGACTGGGCACCCGCTTCCTCCCGGCGACCAAGGCCACCCCGAAGGAGATGCTGCCCGTCGTCGACAAGCCGGCCATCCAGTACGTCGTCGAGGAGGCCTCGGCCGCGGGCCTGTCGGACATACTGATGGTCACCGGCCGCAACAAGCGCGCGCTGGAGGACCACTTCGACCGCGCCTACGAGCTGGAGGAGCTGCTGGCCCGCAAGGGCGACGAGCAGCGCCTCGCCCGGGTCCGGGAGTCCGTCGAGCTGGCCAACATGCACTACGTCCGCCAGGGCGACCCCAAGGGCCTCGGCCACGCCGTCTCGGTCGCCGAGCAGCACGTCGCCGGCCAGCCCTTCGCCGTCCTGCTCGGCGACGACCTGATCGACCCGCGCGACCCGCTGCTCTCCCGGATGATCGAGGTGCAGCAGGAGCTCGGCGGCTCGGTCGTCGCCCTCATGGAGGTCGAGCCCTCCCAGATCCACCTCTACGGCTGCGCCGCCGTCAAGGCGAACGGCTTCGGCGAGGACGTCTTCCAGGTGACCGACCTGATCGAGAAGCCCGAGCCCGGCGAGGCCCCCTCGAACTACGCCGTCATCGGCCGCTACGTCCTCGACCCGCTGGTCTTCGACGTGCTGCGCGAGACCCCGCCCGGCCGCGGCGGCGAGATCCAGCTCACCGACGCCCTGCGCGAGCTCACCGCCCGTGAGCCGGAGGACGGCGGCCAGGTCCACGGCGTGCTCTTCACGGGCCGCCGCTACGACACCGGTGACCGCGCCGACTACCTGCGCGCTATCGTCCGTCTGGCCGCCGAGCGCGAGGACCTGGGCCCGGAGTTCCGCTCCTGGCTGCGGGAGTTCGTCGGCTCCGAGATGCAGGACTGACCGCACGACAGAGAGCGAGCCGCCGATGACCGGGTCCACCGAGCACAGCACCACGCCCGCAGCCTGCTGCGACGCAGGAGCGGACCCGGCACCGGCGGCGCCCCGCCTCTGGACCGTGGACGAGCACCTCGCCGACGTGCTCTCCGCGGTCGGCCCGCTGCCCGCGATCGAGCTCCAGCTGCTCGACGCCCAGGGCTGCCGGCTCGACGAGGACGTCGTCGCCGACGGCGACCTGCCGCCCTTCGACAACAGCTCGATGGACGGCTACGCGCTCCGCACCGCCGACACCACGGGCGCCACCGACGCCTACCCCTCGGTCCTCTCCGTGGTCGGCGACATCGCCGCCGGCGCGGGCGAGCTGCCCAGGGTCGGCCCCGGCCAGGCCGCCCGGATCATGACCGGCGCCCCCCTGCCGCCCGGGGCCCGGGCCGTCGCCCCGGTCGAGTGGACCGACGGCGGCACCGGCACCGGGGTGGCCGCCGCCGCGATGACCGCGCCCGTCCCGGACGAGGAGGTCCGCGTCCTGCGCCCGGTCGCCGACGGCGCACACATCCGCCGCCGCGGCAGCGACGTCGCGGCCGGCACGAAGGTCCTGGAGGCCGGCACCCGGCTCGGCCCCACCCAGCTCGGCCTGCTCGCCGCGATCGGCCGGGCCACCGTGAAGGTCCGCCCGCGCCCGCGGGTCGTGGTGCTGTCCACCGGCAGCGAGCTGGTCCAGCCCGGCGAGCCGGTCGGGCCCGGGCAGATCGCCGACTCCAACAGCTTCACCCTCACCGCCGCCGCCCAGGAGGCCGGCGCCATCGCCTACCGGGTCGGCGCCGTCCCGGACGACGCCGACCGGCTGCGCGCCGTGCTGGAGGACCAGCTCGGCCGCGCCGACCTGATCGTCACCAGCGGCGGGGTCAGCGTCGGCGCGTACGACGTGGTCAAGGAGGTCTTCGAGACCTACGGCGGGATGGACTTCCGGAAGCTGCGGATGCAGCCCGGCAAGCCGCAGGGCTTCGGCCGGATCGGCGGCGCGAGCGGGGTGCCGCTGCTCGCCCTGCCGGGCAACCCGGTGAGCGCCTACATCTCCTTCGAACTCTTCGTCCGCCCGGTCATCCGCACCATGCTCGGCGCCGCCGACGTGCACCGCCCGGTCGTCCGCGCCCTCTGCCCGACGGCGCTGCGCTCCCCGGCCGGCCGCCGGCAGTTCCTGCGCGGCCGCTACTCGGCGGCCGACGGCACCGTCGAGCCGGTCGGCGGCGCCGAGTCGCACCTGGTCGGCGCACTGGCCCGGGCCGACTGCCTGATCACCGTCCCCGAGGACGTCACCGACCTGCCCGCCGGCAGCGCGGTGGACGTGGTGCTGCTGGACTCCTGAGCGCGCCGGGTCAGGAGTGCCCCGGAGGCGGGCGGGCGAACAGCAGCGGTACGGTAGCGCGGTATTCGACCTGCGCGCCCCTGGAGTTACCCGTGACGACACCCCCCGGCGACCGCCTCACCCACGTCGACGACCAGGGCGCGGCCCGGATGGTCGACGTCTCCGAGAAGGCCACCACCGCGCGCACCGCCGTCGCGGCCGGGCGGGTGACGGTCTCCCCGAAGGTGGTCGAGCTGCTGCGCGGCGAGGGCGTGCCCAAGGGGGACGCCCTCGCGGTGGCGCGGATCGCCGGCATCATGGGCGCCAAGAAGACCCCGGACCTGGTCCCGCTCTGCCACCCGATCGCCGTCTCCGGCGTCAAGGTCGACCTCGCGGTCGTGGACGACGCGGTCGAGATCACCGCCACCGTGAAGACCGCCGACCGCACCGGCGTCGAGATGGAGGCGCTGACGGCCGTCGCGGTCGCCGGGCTGACCGTGATCGACATGGTCAAGGCCGTGGACAAGGGCGCCGCCATCGAGTCCGTCCGGGTGCTCAGCAAGACCGGCGGCAAGAGCGGCGACTGGTTCGCGCCGGAGGTGGGCGCGTGAGCGGGCGAAGCGAGCTCACCATCGAGAGGTGCGGGTTGCGCGAAGCGCCTGCCGAGCGAAACGGGGCGGGCGCATGAGGGCGCTCGCAGTGACGGTCTCCAACCGCGCCTCGGCCGGGGTCTACGCGGACAAGGGCGGCCCGCTGCTGGTGGCCGGCCTGACCGCGATGGGCTTCACCGCCGACGGCCCCCGCGTCGTCCCGGACGGGGAGCCGGTGGAGGCAGTGCTGCGCGAGGCCGTGGCGGCCGGTTACGACGTGGTGCTGACCACCGGCGGCACCGGCATCTCGCCGATGGACCTCACCCCCGAGATGACCGCCCGGGTGATCGACCGGCCGGTCCCCGGCATCGCCGAGGCCATCCGCGCGTACGGCCGGGAGAAGGTGCCCACCTCGGCGCTCTCCCGCGGGCTCGCCGGGCTCGCCGGACGTACCCTGATCGTCAACCTGCCGGGCTCGACCGGCGGCGTCAAGGACGGCCTGGCCGTGCTGGAACCGCTGCTCGCCCACGCCGTCGACCAGCTCGGCGGTGGGGACCACCCCCGGCCCGACGCCCCGGCCTCCGGGGCTCCAGCATCCGGGAGAGGGCACTGAACGCCGGCTGGCCGGTAGAACTCCACGAGGGGGAGGTCACGCTGCGCCCGATCCGGGCCCGTGACCAGCGCGAGTGGCAGGAGGTGAGCCGGCGCAACCGCGACTGGCTGCGGCGCTGGGAGGCCACCGTGCCGCCCGGCCCGGCCGGTCAGGTCGCCGGTCCCCGCCCGACGTACCGGCAGATGGTCCGCTTCCTGCGCGGCGAGGCCGCGGCCGGCCGGATGCTGCCCTTCGTGGTGCTCCACAAGGGCCAGCTGGTCGGCCAGTTGACCGTCGGCGGGATCACCTGGGGCTCGATGTGCTCGGCGAACGTCGGGTACTGGGTGGACGAGGCGGTGGCCGGCCGGGGCATCATCCCGACCGCCGTGGCGCTTTCGGTGAACTACTGCTTCCGCACGCTCGGACTGCACCGGATCGAGGTCTGCATCCGCCCGGAGAACCTCCCGAGCCGACGGGTGGTGGAAAAGCTCGGCTTCCGCTCGGAGGGAATCCGCCCGCGCTATCTCCACATCGACGGCGACTGGCGCGACCACCTGGTGTACGCGCTGACCGACGAGGAGGTCCCGGAGGGGATGCTGGAGCGCTGGCGGGCACTCAGCTCGGGCCGCGAGCCGGGAAATTGAATATATGTTCGAAAGAAATATCGATATGGCATCGCCGCGATGGCGGACCGTCACAAATGCCGGCAAAATAGTCGGAGAATCAGCTTGATCACACGACACGCCGCGCCAAATTGCTGCCAGGCCTTCCCCGGCGCCCGTACGGTGTGAATCGTGAGCAGTAGCGGCCTTATCTACGCCGTCATCGTAGGGGCCTGGGCCGCCTATCTGGTGCCGATGTGGCTCCGCAGGCAGGACGAACTCAACGAGGCGCGCCCGACGGAACGCTTCAGCACCGCCATCCGCCTGCTGGCGGGACGTTCGGCGCTGGAGCGACGGGCAGCCCGGGCCCTGGGCGACGAACCGCGTGACGACGAGCAGAGCAACGACGGCCCTCCCGGACGGGACGAGGCCGCCTCCGGCGACCCCGTCGCGCGGGAGCCCGAACCCCCGGTGGAACGCCCGGCCGAGCGGCCGGTGCCGGTGTCCGCGCCGGGAGCCGGGGGCGAGCGCCGGGCGCGGCTGCTGGCCCGCCGGCGCCGGATGGTCACCGCCCTCTTCCTCGCCTTCGCGCTCGGCGCGGTCGTCGCGGCGGTCGCCGGACTGGCCTTCCTCTGGGTCCCGGCCGTCCCGGCGACCCTCCTCACCCTGTACATCGGGCACCTGCGCAAGCTGGAGCGGCAGCGGTACGAGGTGAAGCTCGACCGCGTCCGGGCCGCCCAGGCGGCCGAGCGGCTGCGCAAGCGCGAGCAGCAGCGCGCCCAGGCCCCGGCCGACGGCGGCGGCCCGGCCGAGACCGCCGCGGCCGCGCAGCCGGCCCCGGCCGCGCCCGCCGAGGAGTGGACCGGACGTCGCCCGCACCTGCGACTGGCCGCGGATCCCGAGGAGGCGACCGTCTCGGTGCCCTCCGCCTCCGCGGTGGCCGAGGCGACCGAGCACGAGGAGTGGGTCGACGGCATGCGCGAGCGCGGTGCGGCCGGCCCGGACTCGTGGGAGCCGGTGCCCGTCCCGCTGCCGACCTACGTGACCGCGCCGGTCGCCCCCCGGGTCTCCCGCGGGCTCGACCTGTCGGCCCCCGGCACCTGGACCGCGGGCCGCCCCGCCGAGCCCCGCACGACCCCGCTCTTCGACCAGTACGCCGAACCGCAGGGCCCCGAGACCCGCCCGCGCGCGGCCAACGAATGACCCGGGCCGCCCCCCGACCAGCACCGCATCCCGGGGGGTGGTCACGGACCCCCTCCGAAAGGTGCTAGAGTTTCTTCTCGTTGGGGCTGTGGCGCAGTCCGGTAGCGCACCTCGTTCGCATCGAGGGGGTCAGGGGTTCGAATCCCCTCAGCTCCACCCAACGGATCGGCTCCGGCCGGTTCACCGAATCCCGCCGGGAGGCAACTCCCGGCGGGATTTCGCGTTTTGTGGCACCGGGCCCGCTCCGGGGCGCACTGTGGCTGGGATCACAACCCCTTCCGGGGGCGGTTTCTGACGCGGTTTGAGCCTCAGGGGGGTCGGTTATGGTGGGTGGGCCCAGACGCTGACGACGGAACGATCTGGTCTATCTCAACGGGGTGCCATCGAGGTGCGCGAGTTCGGTCTGACACGGTGGGCGCGGCAGTCCGGCCCGGAGGGATCCGGCGACGGCCCGGCACCCGGTAGATCGAACTCCTGGACCATCGCGGCGACCTGTGCGGCGGCGGTCTCGCTGGCGGTGTTCACCGTCTTCCGGCACGGCCACGCGGCCACCATGGTCGACATGCTGGTCTACCGGGCCGAGGGCCAGGCCGTCGTCCGGGGCGAGGACCTGTACGCGATGCGCCTGCCCGGCTGGGACCTGCCGGCCACCTACCCGCCGTTCGCGGCGATGCTCTTCGTGCCGAGCACCTGGTTCGACGTGAGCACCCTGCGCGTCCTGGTGATGCTCCTCAACTACGCGCTGCTCGCCCTGGCCGTCCACCTGTCGCTCAAGCTGGCCGGGTGGGGCAAGCAGCACCGCACGGCCGTCGTGATCCTGGCGGCCGGCCTGGGGATCTGGCTGGAGCCGGTCTTCACCACCTTCCAGTACGGCCAGGTCAACCTCGGCATCCTCTGCCTGGTCCTGTGGGACCTGACCCGCTCGGACCGCAACCGGTTCAAGGGCGTGGGGATCGGCCTGGCCATCGCCATCAAGATCACCCCAGGGCTGTTCGCCGTCTACCTGCTGCTGACCGGAAGGATCCGGGCCGCGCTGGTCTCGGGCGGCACGTTCCTGGCGGCGGGCCTGATCGGCTGGGCCGCGCTTCCGGACGCCTCGTACGGGTTCTGGACCAAGTACCTCTGGGACCCGAGCCGGGTCGGGGTGACCGTCCTGGTGGACAACCAGTCGCTGCGCGGAGCCGTCTGCCGGGTGCTCGACGTCAACGACCCGGGGCTGGTCGGGCTGATCGCCTCCGCGCTGGTCGGCGCCTTCGGGCTCGGGGTGGCCGTGCTGGCCGGGCGCTCCGCGCGGGTGCTGCGCCGGGCCGACGCCTGGGGCGGGGTCTGCACCGCGTTCACCGCGCTGCTGGTCTCGCCGATCAGCTGGACCCACCACTGGGTCTGGTGCATCCCGCTGATCGCCCTGCTGGTGGTGGAGGCCAGGACCAGGGCGCGCCGGGTGCTGCTCGGCGTGACCGTGGTGGTGTTCTTCTCCCACGTCATGTGGACCGTGCCGCACCGGTGGGGACGCGGGGTCGCCTGGTACTGGCAGCTGCCCGGCGCGCTCTACGCACCGCTGGGCATCGCCGTCCTGGTCGTCCTGGGGGTGCGGCTGTACCGCGCCCGGCGGCAGGCCGTGGACGACAGCGGTGGCGGAGCCTGGGCGCTCCTCGCCGCCAAGCTCGACCGCGATCCCGCACTGACCAACCGCACCTGACGGAACGGACCCGACGGCCCAGGACCCGACGGCCCCGGACCGGACCCGACCGACCCCGACCGGACGGACCAGAGCTCACGTGACCACCCAGACCGCACCCCCGTCGCCTCCCGCTGCCGGGCCCGCCGCCCGGACGTCGGCCGCGGCCCTGCTGATCGGCCCGGGCCGGCGCACCGTGCTGCTCACCGCGCTCTGCTTCGCGGTGACCTGTGCCATCGGCCTGCAGGGCTGGACGTCCGTGTCGCTCGGCGGTTTCGACCTCGGCATCTTCGACCAGGGCGTGCGCGGCTACGCCCACTTCGGGCTGCCCGTCTCCACCCTGAAGAGCTTCCACCACGAGTTCCCGCCCGGCTTCTCCCTGCTGGGCGACCACTTCTCGCCCGTCCTGGCGCTGCTGGCGCCGCTGTACTGGATCTGGGACGACCCGCGCTCGCTGATCGTCGGCCAGTCGCTGCTCTTCGCGGCCGGGGTGCCGCTGATCCGGCGGATCGCCGTGCACAGCTTCGCCGGGGCCCAACCGCGCACCGCCCGGCGGGCCGCCGACCTGGCCGGCCTGGTCTACGCGCTCGGCTGGCCGCTGCTGGTCGCCGCCCGGGTCGGGTTCCACGAAGTCGCCTTCGCCGTACCGCTGACCCTGCTGATGCTGGAGCGCGGACTGGTCCGCCGGTACGGCACGGTGGTGCTCGCCGCCGTGCTGCTGTGCTGCACCAAGGAGGACCTCGGCCTGATGGTCGGGGCGTACGGGCTGGTGCTGCTACTGCGCACCCGCCGCACCCGGGACCGGGCGGGCCGGTACACCGGCCTCGGCCTGCTGCTGGGCGGGCCGATCGCCTCGGCGGTGGCGATCACGTGGCTGATCCCGGCGATGGGCGGGGAACCGGGCTACTACTGGAACTACGGCTCCCTCGGCACGGACGGCGGGGACGCGCTGAGCAACCTGCTGCACAACCCGTTCCTGCTGGTGCAGGCCGCCTTCGACCAGCCGCTCAAGCCGCTGCTGCTGCTCTGGCTGTTCGGCACCACGCTCCTGCTGCCGCTGCGCTCGGCCACCGTGCTGTGCGCGGTGCCGCTGCTGGCCGAGCGGATCCTCTCCAGCAACCCCAACCACTGGTCGATCGCCCGGCACTACGACTCGATGCTCTGGCCGATCCTGCTCACCGCCGCCGTCGAGGTGCTGGGCCGGCTGAGCAGCGCCGAACGGCCCGCGCGGACCGTCCGGCGGGCCCGCCTGCTGGGCCTCGGCACGGCCGGGATCGCGCTGGTGGCCGCCGTACCGATCGGGCTGCTGCACCTGGCCATGCCCTCCTCGTGGGAGGCCAAGCCGAGCGAGGCCGCGCTGGTGCGGGCGGCCGCGCTCATCCCGGACGGCGCCTCGGTGGAGGCGGACAACCAGATCGCGCCGCGGCTGACCGCCCGGACGGACGTGGTGCTGGTGGACGGCACGCCGCGCGGGCGCGCGTACGTGCTCACCCGGGCGGACAAGCGGTCCTTCCCGTTCGCCGCGGACACCGAGCAGGCCGCGCGGATCCGACTGCTGCTGGCGCACGGGTACCGGCAGCTGTGGGCCGAGGACGGCGTGGTGCTGCTGCACCGGGAGAGCAGCGAGCCCGTCCCCGGCGAACAGGTGCCGGGGCCGGGCAGCAAGCCCGTCCAGGACAAGGTCCCGTCCGACGTGGGGCACGACCTCTTCCGCGGCTGAGCCGCACGGCCCGGGACGGCCGAGGGCCGACCGGAGACGCTGCTCCGGCCGGCCCTCGGGTCGTGCCGACGGTCAGGGACGGTCGGCGTAGGAGCCGCTGTGGTGGCTGCCCTGCGGCGGCACGGAGCCGTGGTGGCCGGGGCGCCGGCCGTGCGGGTGCCGGGTCAGGTTGTAGCCGAGGACGCCCGCCAGCGCGGCCAGGAAGCCGCCGCCGATCGTCCAGTACCAGCGGCTGTTCCAGCCGGAGAACCAGCCGGTGTACCAGTGCTCCTCCTCCGCCACCGGGGCGGCCGCCTTGGCCGTGCTCGCACCGCCGCCGACCGGCGGGACCAGCGGGGCCTTCAGCTCCCCGCCCTCCGGCTGGGCGTTGTCGGCGTTGCCCTTGGCGGCGACGTGCAGCCGGACGGCGGAGGCCAGGCCGAGGTCCGGCTGCGGGACGTCGGTGACCGACAGCCGGACGTAGTAGGTGCCGGGCAGCGGGTCGCCGGACCACGGCTCGGCCCAGGTGCGGACCTCGCGCAGGGTGCAGTCGAGCGTCAGGGCGGTGGTGTTCTGGTCACCGGTGGCGTTCTGGGTGCCGGCCGTGCAGGACTGGCGGCGGCGCAGCCCGTCGAAGACCTCGACGGACCAGGTCTGCGGGCCGTGCCGGTCGGTCGCCGGGGCCAGGTCGACGGTCAGGCCGACCGTCGGGGTCTGGCCCTCGGAGGCGCCGAAGGCCCAGTACAGGTAGTCGCCGGTGGAGACGGAGACCTTGGCGTCCTGGCCGGGGGAGAGGTTGACCGCGGTCAGGAAGGAGGTGCCGGCCTTGGTGGCCGGGGCCGGGGTGCCGCTCGCGCTGGGCGAGGGCGAGGGCGCGGCCGAGGCGGCCGGGGCACCGAGCGCCCCCACGGCGAGGGCGGGCAGCAGGGCGAGGGTGGCGAGGGCGCCGCGAATCGTCGTACGCATGGTCAGTTCTCCCGCCAGACGGCGATCCGCCAACGTGCGATCCAGCCGAACAGCAGGCCGAAGACCAGGCCGGCCAGGGTGAGGGTGAGCAGCAGGATCCAGCCGCGGCCGAGGCCCATCGCGGCGCCCTCGGGGGCGGGCGAGGAGGAGGCCAGGTCCACGGTCAGCTCCAGCGGCAGGCCGGGGTCGGCCTGGACGCCGGCCTGCGGGGCCAGCGAGTTGCTGACGACCAGGCAGACGGTCGTCTCCGGCTTGTCCTTCGAGTCCTTCGAGTCCTTCGCGGAGCCCGAGGAGGCGGTCGGGCTCGCGGTGACGTAGCCCGTGGAGTCGGCGGTGGACCAGCGCAGGCCGGTGGAGACCAGGTCGGTGCGGCTGCTGCCGGCGTCGGTGCCGCGGACCAGTTCCTGGCCGGTCGCGCTGGTGGCCTGCAGCAGGACGCCGTAGTCCCGGGCCACCGGGCGGTCGAGGCCGACGCTGACCGAGGCGCGCAGCTCCTGGCCGGCCTTGACCGGGACCTTGTAGACGCGGTGCTCGGAGAACTTCTCGCGGTCGGTGTAGACGCCCGGGGCGAGGACCGGGGCGCTCTCGCACTTGTCGGTGCCGGCGGTCTTGACCGGGGTCACCGTGTAGGTGTCGTTGGAGCGGTCGACCAGCTGCTTCACCTTGTCGGTGAGCTGCTCCTGGGTGCGGACGTCGGTGTAGGTGCCGCCGGTCGCGTTGGCGATGCAGAGCAGCTGCTGGCGGGTCTTGTCGTCGTGGGCCAGGCCCAGGGTGTCGACCACCAGGTGGATGCCCTGGGAGGCGAGCTCGCGGGCGACGTCGCACGGGTCGGGCGGGGTGCAGGTGTCCTCGCCGTCGGTGATCAGCACCACGCGGCGGGTGGTCTCTCCCTTGCCGAGGTCCTGGGCGGCGCCGCGCAGGGCCAGGCCGATCGGGGTCCAGCCGGTCGGGCGCAGGGTGGCGACGGCGGTCTTGGCCTCGACCTTGTTGGTCTTTCCGACCGGGAACAGCTGCTTGGTGTCCTGGCAGCCCTGGTTCTTGTCGTTGCCGGGGTAGTTCGCGCCCAGGGTGCGGATGCCGAACTCGGTCTCCGCGGGCAGGGCGTCGATCACCTCGTTCAGCGACTGCTGGGCCACCGAGATGCGGCTCTTGCCCTGGATGTCGGTGGCGGTCATGGAGCCGCTGACGTCCAGGACCAGGTCGACCCGGGGGGCCTCCTTGGGCCCGGGGGCGGCACCGGCTGATGGTTCGTCGGCGTGGGCGGGCAGGCCGAGGAGCAGCGAGGCGCCCGTTATCGCCAGGGCGGCCAGCAGGCTGCCGAGCCTGGTCTGTGGTCGTCGTCCGGTAGTCACCCGGCCGATCCTAGGGATCATCAGTTCGTCGTGGCGAAACGAGTCCGGATCGTGCACCGACCAGCCCCGGCGTGAACTCCGGCGCGCGGGACCGGAATCCGGGACTCACGGCGGCCTTACGCGGGCTGGATAGCCTTCGTATCCGGTGGGCGGAGACGGGGGCGCGATGGAGCTGGCGGCGGTCGGCAAGCGGTACGGGCGGGGCGGGAGGTGGGTGCTGCACGGGGTCGACCTGGCCGTCGGGCCGGGGGAGTTGGTGCGGATCGCCGGGGCGAACGGGAGCGGCAAGTCGACGCTGCTGCGGCTGGCCGCCGGGATCGAACGGCCGAGTACGGGTCGAGTGGCGCGGCCCGGTGCGACCGCGTACGTGCCCGAACGCTTCCCGCCGGCGCTGCCGTTCGACGCGGCCTCGTACCTGCTGCGGGTGGGCCGGGTGCACGGGCTGTCGGCGCGGACGGCGCAGCGGCGGGCGGGGGAGTGGCTGGACCGGTTCGGCATCGCGGACCGGGCGGGCACCCCGCTGAGCCGGCTGTCGAAGGGCACCTGCCAGAAAGTCGCGGTCGCCCAGGCGCTGCTCGCCGAGGCGCGGGTGCTGCTGCTGGACGAGGCGTGGACCGGGCTGGACCCGGAGGCCCGGGCGGTGCTGGACGAGGCCGCCGCCGAGCGGGCGGCGGCGGGCGGCACGGTGCTGTTCGTCGACCACGACCCGGCCCGGCCGGCCGGGCTGACCAGCGCCGCGTACCGGGTGGGGGCGGACGGCGGGCTGCGGCCCGTCGAGGACGTGGCTGCGGTGTCGGAGGAGCGCGGCCCGGTGATGGAGGTGGAGGTGGACGTCCCGGACGGCGCGCCGCTGCCGGAGCGGCTGCCCGGCGCGCCGGAGCGCACCTCGCTGGCCGGGACGGCGGTGCGGCTGGCCGTGCCGGCCGCGCACTCGGACGCGCTGCTGCGTCGGCTGCTGCTGGGGCGCCCGGCCGTGCGGGTGCTGGCGGTGCGGGCGCGCGGGGAGGCCGTGGCGGGGGAGCCGTCGTCCGGGAAGTCCTTGGAGGGGACCTCGGCGGGGGAGGCCTCGGTGGGACGACCCGGGCCGGGGGAAGCGGAGGGGGAGCGGTGAGGCAGCTCGGCTCGCTGACGCGGTACCACCTGGAGCTGCTGGTGCGCTCGCACGCCTGGCTGCCGCCGTTCCTGGCGTACGTGCTGCTGCTGGTGATCGGGGTGACGGCGGGCGACCCGCTGCTGGGCGCCCTCGGCTTCGGCGCCGGGGTGCTGCTGCCGGTGAGCGCCTGGTACGTGCGCAGCGTGCTGGCCGCGGAGCCGCCGGCCTCGCGGGCCTGCCTGGTCGCGGTGGCCGGACCGGCCCGGGTGCACCTGGGTGCGCTGCTGGCGGCGCTGACGGTCTCGCTGCTGCTGGCGGCGGGTCAGGTGGCGGCGCTGTGGTGGGCCGGTGGTGCGGTGGCCGACCCGGGAGCGGGGGCGACGCCCGGGGTGGGGACGGCGCTGCTGGCCGGGCTGCTGACCTCGGTGGTCTGCGCGCTGCTCGGGGTGCTGGCCGGGGCGCTGACCAACCGTCCGCTGGCGGCCCGCGGGCCGTACGGCATCCCGGCGGCGTTGGCGCTGGCCACGCTGCTGCTGGTGGTGCCGGTCTCGCCGGCCAACGCGGCCCTGCGCGCCCTGGTGAGCGCCGGGCGGACCGGCCGGGTCGCCGTGCCGTGGCCGGAGCTGCTGCTCGCCGTCGTGCTGCTGGCCGCGGGCTGCGCGGGTGCGGCGGCGCTGGCCGGGCGTCGGCCCGAGTGAGCAGCCGGGTCGGTCCGGGTGGGCACCGGAGGCTGGTGCGGGCGAGCACCGGGGCAATCGGGGCAATGGACGACACACCACGACGAAGAGCGAATCCTGGCGGATAGCACTCGTTAGGGTGCGGAACCAGGGCATCGGGCGCCGCTGCCGGTCCGCCCCGAGCGGTATCCCCTGATCGGCATCGCCCGGACGGCGGCATCGGGCTCCCCGCGATTTCCAGGACGGTCCGTGGCGACACCCTCCGCCGTGACGCGATCCGCCGCCGGGCCGAGCCGGCCGGTGGCGACCGGACGCACCACCGAGCTCGTCCTGCTGCTCGCTGCCGTCCTGACCGCCGTGTTCGGTTACGTCGAGGTCGGCGTCAACCTGGACGGCGAGGTCCCGGCCGACGCCGCCGAGTACGGCGGCGCGCTCGGGGTGCTCGCCCTGGCGGCGCACGCCGTGGTGCGGTGGCGGGCCCGGTGCGCGGACCCGCTGCTGCTGCCGATCGCGGTGCTGCTCAACGGGATCGGCCTGGTGGTGATCTACCGGCTCGACCGGGCCACCCCGGGCCGCGGCGCCGCCTCCACCCAGCTGCTCTGGTCGGCGCTCGGGGTGGCGCTGTTCATCGCGGTGGTGCTGCTGGTGCGCGACCACCGGCGGCTGCAGCGCTACGCCTACCTCGGGGCGCTCGCGGCGCTGGTCCTGCTGGTGCTGCCGATCTTCTTCCCGCCGGTGTACGGCTCGCGGATCTGGATCGTGATCGGGCCGCTCTCCTTCCAGCCCGGCGAGTTCGCCAAGGTCCTGCTGGCCGTCTTCTTCGCCGCCTACCTGGCCGTGCACCGGGACGCGCTGGCGCTCACCGGCCGGCGGGTCTGGCGTCGGCAGCTGCCGCGCGGGCGGGTGCTCGGTCCGGTCCTGCTGATCTGGGCGGCCTTCGTCGGCGTGCTGGTGCTGGAGACCGACCTCGGCACCTCGCTGCTGTTCTTCGGCCTGTTCGTGGTGATGCTCTACGTGGCCACCGCGCGCACCGGGTGGATCGCGATCGGGCTCGGCCTGGCCGCGGTGGGGGCGGTGACGGTGGGCTGGCTCTCACCGCACGTGCACAGCCGGGTCGCGGACTGGCTGGACCCGCTGGGCTCGATCGCGGCGGGCCGGGGCGCCAACCAGATCGCCCAGTCGCTGTTCGCCTTCGCCTGGGGCGGCGAGCTGGGCACCGGGCTCGGCAGCGGGCACTCGGTGCTGATCGGCTTCGCTGCCAAGTCGGACTTCATCCTCGCCACCATCGGGGAGGAGCTGGGCCTGACCGGGCTGATCGCGGTGTTCCTGCTGTACGCGGCGTTGGTCTCCCGGGGCTTCCGGACCGGCCTCGCGCTGCGCGACCCGTTCGGGCGGCTGCTGGCGATCGGGCTGGCCTCGATCGTCGCCCTGCAGGTGTTCGTGGTGGCGGGCGGGGTGCTCGCGCTGATCCCGCTGACCGGGATGACCATGCCGTTCATCGCCCAGGGAGGCTCCTCGGTGGTCACCAACTGGATCATCGTCGCGCTGCTGGTGCGGATGAGTTCCGTCGCGCGGCAGCCGGCGCCGGAGGCGGAGTGATGGCGCGGGTGCGGCCGCGCGGCAACGGCCCCCAGGGGCTGCCCGGCATCTCGGTCACCGGGCGCCGGGCGGGCACCTTCTGCCTGCTGCTGGTCGTGGCGCTGTGCGTCCAGGCCACCCGGGTGCAGGTGTTCCAGGCCAGGGAGCTCGACCGCAACAGCGCCAACCAGCGGCTCACCATCGAGCGGTACGCCCGGCCGCGCGGCGACATCCTGGTGGGTACCGAGCCGGTCACCGGCTCGGTACCCACCAGCGGCCGGTACGCCTACAAGCGCAGCTACCCCGAGGGCCCGACCTACGCGGCCGTCACCGGCTACGCCTCGCAGGCGTACGGCACCACCCAGCTGGAGGGCACCGAGGACGAGCTGCTGACCGGCACCGACGGCCGGCTGGCGGGCTGGTCGCTCCGGGACGCCGTGGCCCGTCGGCAGAACCCCGGCGGGGACGTGCACACCACGCTGAACCGGGCCGCCCAGGAGGCCGCGATGCGCGGACTCGGCGAGCAGAAGGGCGCGGTCGCCGCGATCGAGCCGGCCACCGGGCGGATCCTGGCGCTGGCCAGCACGCCCTCCTACGACCCGGGCAGCTTCGCCGGCCACGCCGCCGACGACCAGGAGGCCTGGAACCGGCTGCAGGCCGACCCCGACCAGCCGATGCTCAACCGGGCGCTGCGCCAGACCTACCCGCCGGGCTCGACCTTCAAGGTGGTCACCGCCGCGGCCGCGCTCGCGAACGGGGTGGTCACCGACATCGACGCGCCGACCGGGGCGCCCTCCCCGTACGTCCTGCCCGGGACGACCACGCCGCTGGTCAACGACACCCCGGCCTGCGACCGGCCCGGCCTGTCGCTGGACGCCGCGATGACCGCCAGTTGCAACAGCGTGCTCGGCTGGCTCGGGGTGCGGACCGGGCTGGACCGGATGGCGGCGATGGCCGGGAACTTCGGCTTCGACGACGCCAGGCTGGACGTCCCGGTGCGCGCGGCCCGCTCGGCCTTCGACACCCGGATGGACGAGTCGCAGCTGGCGCTCTCCTCGATCGGGCAGTTCGACACGGCGGCCACCCCGCTGGTGATGGCGATGGTGGCGGCGGGGGTCGCCGACAACGGGACGGTCATGCGTCCACAGCTTGTGGACAGGCTCACCAGGAGCGACGGGACCGTGGTGCGGCAGACGGCGCCGGTGACGTACCGGCAGGCGATGACGCCGGCGGTGGCCGCGCAGCTGCAGAAGCTGATGACCGACGTGGTGGAGAACGGGACCGGCGGCAACGCCCGGATCGCCGGGGCCGTGGTCGGCGGCAAGACCGGGACGGCCCAGCACGGGGTGGAGAACAGCGGGACGCCGTACGCCTGGTTCGTCTCCTGGGCCAGGCCGGCCGGCTCGACCGGGGTGCCGCCGGTCGCGGTGGCCGTGGTGGTCGCGGACAGTGACGCCACGGATGTCACGGGTGGCGCCCTGGCCGCGCCCATCGCCCGCTCGGTGATGCGGGCGGTGCTCGGCCTCTGACCGTCGCAGGGGTGCTGAGCTGCTGCTTTAGCTGCTCGGTGGCAGATGCGCCGTTTGCGAAGTGTCCGGTTTGTACAGCGATATGCGCCAATTCGGACAATGCGCCGATCCGGACTGTTCGTTTGCGACACTGGTGCTTTCGCCGGGTACTGTCCCATGTTTGTTCGGTTGGTCCCTGATGACACCCCACCGAGTGTCGGGCGGCCAGCCGCTAGGACACCCTCCCCCGCCTAGAAGGACCGCAGTTTTGGCCAGCAACACCCTTGGTGCGCGTCTGCTGCGACGCAAGCCCGTCTCGTCACTGATCGCGGAGAGCGAGGGCAAGGACGCCCTCCCGGCCGGCGCGCCCGAGGAGGGCGGACGCTCCGGCATCCACCTGCGCCGCTCCATCGGGCTCTGGCAGCTGTCCGCGATCGGCATCGGCGCCACCATCGGCACCGGGATCTTCTTCGTGCTGAACACCGCGGTGCCCTCCGCGGGCCCGGCCGTCATCCTGTCCTTCGTGATCGCCGCGGTCACCGCCGGACTCACCGCGCTCTGCTACGCCGAGATGGCCTCCGCGATCCCGGTCTCCGGCTCCTCGTACTCCTACGCCTACGCCACCCTCGGCGAGGGCGTGGCCTTCGGCGTCGGCATCTGCCTGCTGATGGAGTACGGCGTCTCCGCCTCCGCGATCGCCGTCAGCTGGGCCGAGTACCTGAACAAGTTCCTCGACCTGGCCTTCGGGTTCAAGATCCCCGAGCAGCTGTCCGGCGCGCCGGACAGCACCCACTGGTTCAACCTGCCGGCGCTGCTGCTGGTCGCGATGGTCTGCTTCCTGCTGATCCGCGGCGTCAGCGAGTCGGTGAAGGTCAACGCGGCGATGGTCGCGATCAAGATCGTCATCCTGCTGCTGTTCATCGGCGTCGCGTTCACCGGCTTCCACTCCGGCAACCTGACCCCGTTCATGCCGCTCGGCATCGGCGGCGTGCAGGTCGCCGCGTCCAGCATCTTCTTCTCCTTCATCGGCCTGGACGCCGTGTCCACCGCCGGTGAGGAGGTCAAGAACCCGCGCCGCACCCTGCCGATGGCGATCATCATCTCGCTGGTCGTGGTGACCCTGCTCTACATCCTGGTCGCCCTGGCCGGCATCGGCGCCCAGCCCTGGGACAAGTTCGACGGCCAGGAGGCCGGCCTCGCCCAGATCCTCCAGGACATCACCGGCCAGAGCTGGCCCGCGATGGTCTTCGCGATCGGCGCGATCCTCTCGATCTTCAGCATCACCCTCGTGGTGATCTACGGTCAGACCCGCATCCTGTACTCGATGGGCCGCGACGGCATGCTGCCCAAGCGCTTCGCCGAGCTCTCCCCGCGCACCGGCACCCCGGTCTGGAACACCATCGTGGTGGGCCTCGGCGTGGGCGCGCTGGCCGCCTTCGTCCCGCTGAACGTCCTGGCCGACATCACCAGCCTCGGCACGCTCATCGCCTTCTCGGTCGTCTCGCTCGGCGTGATCGTCCTGCGCCGCACCCAGCCCGACCTGCCGCGCGGCTTCAAGGTGCCCGGCTACCCGGTCGTCCCGCTGGTCAGCGTCGCCTTCTGCATCTACCTGATCACCGGCCTGCACGCCGACACCTTCCGGGCCGGGGCGATCGCCCTCGCCGTCGCCGTGGTCGTCTACTTCGGCTACAGCATCAAGCACTCCAAGCTGGAGCGGGCCGCGCAGGCGGCAGAGCCGG
This sequence comes from Streptomyces sp. 1114.5, assembly GCF_003635085.1. Lineage (NCBI taxonomy): Bacteria > Bacillati > Actinomycetota > Actinomycetes > Kitasatosporales > Streptomycetaceae > Streptomyces > Streptomyces sp. 1114.5. The sequence goes on along the minus strand of NZ_RBXE01000001.1, from coordinate 664,814 downwards.
TGGACTCGGCGGAGTCGGCGGAGTCGGCGGAGTCGGCGGAGCACGCCGACCGCACCGACCGCACCGCCGGCTGACCGGAAGACGAACCAGACGTGAAGGGCCGCCGACCGCAACGCCATTCGGCGGCCCTTTTCGTGCCATCCCCCGCCCAGTGCCCCACGCCATGGCGACAGGGCCGGGCCCGCACCCCTAACCTTCCACCATGGTGAGCACCCGCACGCCCGGCTTGACCCGCCCGCGCGGCCGCTTCACCGGCCGCAGCAGAACGCCGGCCCAGACCATCGCGACCGAGACGTCGTCCAGACCCGGACGACCGCCGAGAGGCTTCTCCGTCCGCCCGTTCCCCCGTCAGCGTGGCGAGAGCACCTTCCCGCCCACGCACGATCGGCTGAATCCCGCCAAGCTCGCCTCGATGCGGAGCGTCCAACTGTTCGGCTGCCTCATCGCGGCCGGCTGGGCCGGCGCCTTCCCGCTCGTCTCCGACCTGGACAACCAGCGGGTCTGGGGCCTGATCGCCGCCCCCGCCTACCTCCTCGCCGGACTGCTCTGCCTGACCCTGCCGCGCCGCTTCGCGGCCCACGCCGCAGCCGCCGTCGCCCTCGTCGGCGCCGTCCTCGCCCCGCTCGGACTGCTCGCCCTGCACGGCCGCCACCAGTCCGAGGTCATGGTGGTCGAACGCTCGGCCCACCTGCTGCTCACCACCGGTGACGCCTACCTGCCGCACCCGGCGGTGGTCACCGACTACAACCCCTACCTGCCCGCGATGGCCCTGTTCGGCCTGCCGCGCCAGCTGCTCGGCGACTCCACCGCCTTCGCCAGGGTCGCCGGGGACGCCCGGATCTGGTTCGCCCTGACCTTCTTCGCCTGCCTGCTGGCCGCTTGGCGGCTGCTGCGCCCGTCCAGGGACCGCGCACCGCTGCTGCCGCTGGCCGTCCTCACCGCGTCGCCGCTGATAGCGCTCGCCCTGGCGGTCGGCGGGGTCGACCTGCCCCTGATCGGGGTCTGCTGCCTGGCCATGGCGCTCGCCGAGCGCGACCGCACCGTCGGCGCCGGGCTGGTGCTCGCCCTCGCCTGCAGCCTCAAGTGGACCGCCTGGCCCGCCCTGCCGGTGGCCGTCCTGCTCCTGTGGCGGCTGTACGGGCGCCGGCCCGCCGCCCGGACCGCGCTGATCGGGGTCGGGGTGAGTGCGGCGGTGATCGTGCCGTCCGTCCTGACCCAGGCGGACGCGCTGATCGAGCAGGTGGTGCGCTTCCCGCTCGGGATGACCGCGATCCGCACCCCGGCGGGCAGCCCGCTGCCCGGCAAGGTGCTGGCCGGCTTCGGGCCGACCGGGCACAGCATCTCGATGGCGCTGATGACCGTGGCCCTGATCGGGGTGGCGATCTGGCTGCTGGCCCGCCCGCCGGTGTCCGCGATCGCCGCCGCCGACCTGCTGGCCGCGGGGCTGGCGATCGCCTTCATGCTCGCCCCGGCCGGGCGGTTCGGGTACCTGGCGCTGCCGGCCGTCCTGGTGATCTGGCCCCGGCTGGCGGCCCGGCGCTGGAGCAGCCGCCTGCCGGTGCCTCCGCTCGGGCGGGTGCCGGACGAGCCGGAGCCCGCCCTGCCGAGAGGCTGAGGGCGGGCTCCGTACGACGGTGCCGCTAGCGGCCCGCGGCGGCCTTCAGGAGGGAGGCGACCGCCGGGCCGGCCGCGTCCACGCCGTGGCCGCCGCCCTGGACCTCGGCGGCGACCGCGAGGTTGCCGCGGAAGGCGGTGAACCAGCTGTTGGTGGTGGACGCGCCCTGGACCTCGGCGGAGCCGGTCTTGGCGCCCGCGTTGTCGGTGATCCCGGCCATCACGGCCTGGGCGGTGCCACCGGTGGCGGTGGCGTTCATCATCGCGCGCAGCTTGGCGGCGACGTCCGGCGAGATCTGGCGGGCCGCGGTCTGCTGCGGCAGGCCGGCGACCAGGATCGGCTGCTTGAAGGCGCCGCTCTGGACGGTCGCGGTGATCGAGGCGATGGCCAGCGGGTTCATCTGGACCTTGCCCTGGCCGATGTAGTTCATGGCCTGCTCGTCCTTGCTGCCCGGGGTCGGCGGCACCTTGCCGTCGGCGTTCGGCAGGCCGGTCTTCCACTCCAGGCCGATGCCGAAGACGTCCTTGGCCGTGGCGGAGAGCGTCTCGGGCTTGAGGCTGGTCAGGCCCTGGTTGATGAAGGCCGTGTTGCAGGACACCATGAAGTCCTGCTGGAGCGTGTTGTTCGGGAAGGCGCCGGGGAAGTCGTTCGGGATCGCGACCGCGTTGCTGCTCTTCTCCGGACAGGCCACCGTGCTGTCCGGGTTGAGGCCGGCCTCCAGCAGGGCCGTCGAGGTGACGATCTTCATCGTCGAGCCCGGCGCGAGCAGCCCGGTGAAGGCCCGGTTCTGACCGCTGGCGGGGGCGTTGGCGAAGGCCAGCACCTGGCCGGTGCTCGGCTCGATCGCGACGATGGAGCCGGACTTGCCGCCCAGGTCGGTCATCGCCTTCTCGGCGGCGGCCTGGATGGTGTTGTCGATCGTCACCTTGAACGGCTTGCCGGGCTTCGGCTCGACGATGGTGAACAGCTTGTCGGCGGCGGCCTTGCCGGCCGGGTCGCTGATCACCACGGCCTTGCCCGAGTCCGCGTCCTTGTTCGGGTCCGGCGGGAGCAGCTTCTGGGCGTTGTCCTGCAGGGTGGCCATCAGCGCCGGAGTGAGCGAGGCGCCCTGCAGCACCTTGCCGTTGCGGTCCACCACGGTGGACGGCGGGGCGAAGACCTGCTGAGTGGCGATGGTCTCGTTGCCGGACAGGTGCGGGTGGATCACCGAGGGCGCCCAGTGCACGGCCGGGGTGTTGTCGCTCATCTTCACGACGCCCAGGAAGCCCTGGTAGTCCCAGGCCCGGTTGGTGCCCTCGAACTCGGCACGGGCCTTGAAGCTCATCAGCGTGCCGGTGGGCCCGGGCGTGGCGGTCGCGGACGGCGAGTCGGTGGCGCCCGGGGTGCCGGCCGCCGGGGGCGTCGCGGAGGCCCCGGCGGCGGGCTTGGCGGGGGCCGGGGTGCCGGTGGCGGCGGAGAAGACCTGCTGGGTGGTCGGACCGGTCGGGGTGAGGGTCAGCGCGCTCGGCTTCACCTGGTCCCGGAAGGCGGTCAGCGCGGTGGTGGCCGCGGCCGGGTCGTCGGTCAGCGAGGCCGCCTTGGCGATGTCGCCGGAGGCCCAGGCCGCCAGGAAGTCCTTGGCGCCGGCCGCCGCCTGCTCGGCGGTGGGCGGCTCGGCGACCACCGTACGGGCCTTCTTGCCGCCGGACCCGGAGTCGTTCGAGCCCATCAGGCTGTACGCGCCGTAGCCGCCGCCCGCGAGGACGACGATGGACACGCCGGTGATGATGCCGATCTTCGCGCCACTGCGCATGGTGCAGGTCCCCCAGGGGTCTCGCGGCCGGGCGCAACCGGCCGGAGCCGGAAACGCGGTACGACCCCACCCTAGGCAGCGCGGATCGGTGCGCTGACGAATCGCCCGTCACTTGTGACGGATCTGGTACGTGTCGTGCACCGCATACGGACGAATCGGGGGGACGCGGTGTGGGCCGGACCACTTTCGAGCGCCGGGCCGGCCTCGGCTCCCGCCGTCAGATCCAGCTGTTGAACCACATCCGGCGGCGCCAGTCCTCCAGCGGGATCGTCTGCCCGGTGAACAGCGGGAAGAAGAACAGGAAGTTCCAGACGATCAGCAGCACCAGCAGGCCGGCCGCCGTGGCGCCGATGATCCGGCGGTCCCGGGAGGCGCCGGGCGGGCCGATCAGGGCGCCGACCAGCATCGTCACCGCGAGCACCAGGAACGGGACGAAGACCACCGCGTAGAACAGGAAGATCGTCCGCTGCTGGTAGGCGAACCAGGGCAGGTAGCCCGCGGCCAGGCCGCACAGCAGTGCGCCGGCCCGCCAGTCCCGCCGGAACGCCCAGCGCCACAGGCAGTAGACCAGGGCCACCACGGCCGTCCACCAGAGCAGCGGGGTGCCGATGCCCAGCACCTCGCGGGCGCAGTCGGCGGCGGTGCAGCCGGCCTGGCCCAGCTTGGGGGACTCGTAGTAGAAGGAGACCGGCCGGCCCAGCACCAGCCAGGACCACGGGTTGGACTGGTAGGTGTGCGGGTCGCTCAGGTGGGTGTGGAACTCGTAGACCGTCGAGTGGTAGTGCCACAGGGCGCGCAGGCCCTCGGGTATCCACGGGTAGTCGGTGGAGCGGCCGACCGCCCAGTCACGGCCCCAGCCGCCCTTCCCGGGGGCGGTGCTGCTGGCGAACCAGCCCCACCAGGACGCGACGTAGACGACCACCGAGACCACGACGACCGAGACGAAGGCCGGCACGACGTCCCGGGCGAGCACCGCCAGGTACGGCCGCGGGGCCCCGGCCAGCCGGCGGGCGCCGACGTCCCAGAGCACGGTCAGCACGCCGAAGGCGGCCGCCACGTACAGGCCGCTCCACTTGGTGGCGCAGGTCAGCCCGACGCAGACGCCGGCCGCGATCCGGTACGGGCGCCAGCCCAGGTTCAGCCGCTGGGCGAGCTCCGCGTTCTCCACCCCGCCGAGCCGCGAGGCCAGCAGGGCCCGGGTGCGGTCGCGGTCCAGCAGCAGGAAGCCGAAGGCGGCGACGATCCAGAACATCACCACCAGGTCCAGCAGGGCGGCCCGGCTCAGCACCAGGTGCAGGCCGTCCACCGAGAGCAGCAGGCCCGCCACGCAGCCCAGCAGGGTCGAGCGGAACATCCGGCGGGCGATCCGGGCCAGCATCAGCACCGACAGGGTGCCGAGCAGGGCCACCGCGAAGCGCCAGCCGAAGGGGTTCATCCCGAACAGCTGCTCGCCCACGCCGATGATCCACTTGCCGACCGGTGGATGCACCACGTACGAGGGCGTCGACCGGTACGGGACGGCCGCGCCCGGCGTCATGATCGTCGTGTTGGCGTCCTCCGGCCAGCTGATCTCGTAGCCGCCGTGCCAGAGCGCGTAGGCGTCCTTGGCGTAGTACGTCTCGTCGAAGATGATCGCGTGCGGCTGACCGAGGTCGGTGAACCGCAGGGCCCCGGCGAACAGCGCCACCGCGATCGGGCCCAGCCAGCCGGACCAGCGGCACAGGAAGTACCAGAGGTCCTGCGGCAGCGAGATGCCCAGGCGCAGCAGCAGCGGGGACTGCGGCACGTCGCGCGGCGTCACCCGCGGGCCGTCCGGCATCGGCGGCACCAGGCGCTCGGCCAGCGGCGCCGTCGGGCGGGCGAGGTAGCCGTGGCGGGCCAGGCGCTCGCGCCAGCCGGGGGCCGGAGGGGTCGGAGGGGCCGGGGGAACCGCCGGGGCCGGCGGGGCTGCCGGGGGTGCGGGGACGGTGGCGACGGCGGGCTCCGGTGGGCGGGGAGACGGCAGGCCGGCGCCGCCCCGCGCGGAGTGGTCCGTACCAGTGGGCGTCTGCGCCGCCTTGTCGCCGTTCATCCGCCACATCGTAGGGGCGCTCTTCGCACACGTGTCCGCTCCCTCGGAAGCTGACCGAATCGTCACCAAACGCCCCGCACCGCCGGTAGCTGGAAGGATGGGGCCCGTGACAGGAGTACTCGTTCTCGCAGGCACCCCCATCGGCGACGTCTCGGACGCCCCGCCCCGGCTGGTCCACGAACTGGCCACGGCCGACGTGATCGCGGCCGAGGACACCCGGCGGCTGCGCCGGCTCACCCAGGCCCTCGGGGTGACCCCGGCCGGACGCGTCGTCTCGTACTTCGAGGGCAACGAGGTGGGCCGCACCCCCGAACTGGTCGAGGCGCTGCTCGGCGGCGCCCGGGTGCTGCTGGTCACCGACGCGGGCATGCCCTCGGTGTCCGACCCCGGCTACCGGCTGGTCGCCGCGGCCGTCGAGGCCGAGGTCAAGGTCACCGCGGTGCCCGGGCCGTCCGCGGTGCTCACCGCGCTCGCCCTATCCGGCCTGCCCGTCGACCGCTTCACCTTCGAGGGCTTCCTGCCGCGCAAGACCGGCGACCGCGCCCGGCAGCTCGCCTCCATCGCCGCCGAGCCGCGCACCATGGTCTTCTTCGAGGCGCCGCACCGGATCGCCGAGGCCCTGGCCGCGATGGCCGAGGCCTTCGGGCCGGAGCGCCCGGCCGCCGTCTGCCGCGAGCTCACCAAGACCTACGAGGAGGTCAAGCGCGGGCCGATCGGCGAGCTGGCCGCCTGGGCGGCGGAGGGCGTCAAGGGCGAGATCACCGTCGTGGTCGCGGGCGCCCCGCCGGCCGCGCCGCAGGAGCTGACCCCGGCCGAGCTGGCCCGGCTGGTCGCCCTGCGGGAGGAGGCCGGGGAACGGCGCAAGGAGGCCATCGCGGCCGTCGCGGTCGAACTCTCGCTGCCCAAGCGGGAGGTCTTCGACGCGGTGGTGGCAGCGAAGAAGGAAGGCCTGGGGAAGGCCTGAGGGGACACGTGCGGGAAGGCCCGCGGGAAGCCTGGACGGAGGCCTGGGGGACGCTTGGGGGAAGGCCTGGACGGGGGCCGAAGGAGCGGTGAATTCGGGGGGTTGCGTCGCGCACGGGGCGTCGTACCTTTGAGGGAAGGCCCCGGTAAACGCCCGCTGAGCTGAAGTTTCGGTCGCGGTTTTCGGCTCCCGGGAGGCCCTTCGTATAGGACTTCCCAACCCGCATCCAAGTCTTCACAAGTGGGGCGTCGGCCGAGGCGGTCCGGGCATTTCCTGAAAGGGAAAGACCCAGCCGGGCGAGCGCCCGGCGGGCGCTGGGAGACGGCTATGAGCGAGACGATCGGTAGCCCCCGCAATGGCAGCGCACTGAGCACCGCCGGCCTGGCCGGGCGGGCGCACACTCCCGTCGAGACCGTACGGGAGGCCTACTCCTTCGCCTGCCTGCGCTGCGGGTACGGGTGGGAGCAGGCGTACGACATCGAGCACCACGTGGCCAACGACGGGCACGTCGTGTTCGAGTACCACGCCAACGGCGTCCGGGTGCCGTCCCCGCTGCTCAAGCCGACCTGCCCGGGGTGCGGTGGCCACACCGTCCGGATCATGCGCGAGGGCCGGGTCGCCTCCGCCGACCAGCCCTGGCAGCACGCCCCCGGCTACCCGGCGCACGCGGAGCCGGCCGAGCCGGTCCCGGCCCCCGCGCCCGCCGAGCCGCGCGGCCGCTGGGCCCGGTTCTGGGCGCGGCTGCTGGGCTGACGGTCGCAGCTGCCGGTGCGGGCCCCGGTTACCCGGCCCGCACCGCAGGACGCGGGCGGACCGCAGGAGACCGGACGGACCGTCCCCCGGCCGGGAAACAACTCGGTCGAGGGCGGTCCGCGGGCCCGACTAAGCTTTCCGACCATGGCGGCCACTGCAGACCACAGCACCACCGGGGCGAACGCCCCGGCGTACTACGTTTCCACCCCGATCTACTACGTCAACGATCGCCCGCACCTGGGCCACGCGTACACCACCGTGGCGGGCGACGTCCTCACCCGCTGGCACCGCCAGCGCGGCGAGAAGGTGTGGTACCTGACCGGCACCGACGAGCACGGTCAGAAGATCATGCGGACCGCCGAGGCGAACGGCGTCACCCCGCAGGAGTGGTGCGACAAGCTGGTCGAAGAGGCCTGGAAGCCGCTCTGGGAGCACCTGGAGATCGCCAACGACGACTTCATCCGCACCACCCAGCAGCGCCACACCGACCGGGTGCAGGAGTTCGTCCAGGACCTGTACGACAAGGGCGAGATCTACAAGGGCGGCTACTCCGGCCCCTACTGCGTCGGCTGCGAGGAGTTCAAGCTCCCGGCCGAACTGCTCGACGGCGCCACCGCGGACGAGAAGCTCTGCTCCGTCCACAAGAAGCCCGTCGAGTGGCTGGAGGAGGAGAACTACTTCTTCCGCCTCTCCGCGTACGGCCCCAAGCTGCTGGAGTTCTACGCCGCGAACCCCGACTTCATCCAGCCGGCCTCGGCCCGCAACGAGGTGCTGCGCTTCGTCGAGCAGGACCTGAAGGACCTCTCGATCTCCCGCTCCACCTTCAACTGGGGCGTGCCGCTGCCCTGGGACGAGAAGCACGTCCTCTACGTGTGGGTGGACGCGCTGCAGAACTACATCACCGCGGCCGGCTACGGCAGCGACCCGGAGCGCTTCGCCGAGCTGTGGCCCGCCTCCGTGCACCTGGTCGGCAAGGACATCCTGCGCTTCCACGCCGTCATCTGGCCCGCCATGCTGATGGCCGCCGGGCTGCCGCTGCCCAAGCGGGTCGTCGCCAACGGCTGGCTGATGGTCGGCGGCGAGAAGATGTCCAAGTCGAACCTGACCGGCATCGCGCCCACCGACCTGACCTCGCACTTCGGCGTGGACGCCTACCGCTACTACTTCCTGCGGGCGATCCCGTTCGGCACGGACGGCTCGTTCTCCTGGGAGGACTTCAGCGCCCGCTACACCTCCGAGCTCGCCAACGACTTCGGCAACCTCGCCTCCCGGGCCGCCGCGATGGTCGGCAAGTACTTCGGCGGCGTGCTGCCGGCCGCCACGGCCGACGGCGAGGCCGAGCAGGCCCTGAAGGACGGGCTGGCCAAGGCCGTCGAGGCGGCCGACTGGAAGATCGGCGAGGAGCTGGACTTCGCCGGCGGCCTCGCGGCGATCTTCGAGTTCGTCAAGCAGGTCAACGGCTACATCACCGAGCAGGAGCCCTGGAAGGTCGCCAAGGACGAGTCGGAGGAGGGCCGGGCGCGCCTCGCGACCATCCTCTACGCCGCCGCCGAGTCGCTGCGCGCCACCGCCGTCCTGCTCAACCCGGTGATGCCGTCCACCGCCGAGAAGCTGTGGGCCTCCCTGGGCGCCGAGGCCGAGCTGGGTGCGCTGTCCGCGCAGACCGTCGCCACCGTCGCCGACTGGGGCCGGCTGCCCGCCGGCGTCACCGTCACCAAGGGCGAGATCCTCTTCCCGCGCCTCGAAGAGAAGCCCGCCGCCTGATGGCCGCCAAGGACGACGACCGGTCGACCCCGCCGCCGCTGCCGGAACCCCTGGCAGTGGCGGTGGCCGACTCGCACACCCACCTCGACATGCAGTCCGGTACCCCGGCCGAGGGCCTGGCCCGGGCCGCCTCGGTCGGCGTCACCACGGTCGTCCAGGTGGGCTGCGACGTGCCCGGCTCGCGCTGGGCCGCCGACCTGGCGGCCCAGTACGAGCAGGTGCACGCGGCCGTCGCCCTGCACCCCAACGAGGCGCCGCGGATCTTCCTCGGCGACGCGGACGGCTGGTCCGGACAGCAGCGCAAGGCCGGCGGCGCCGCCGCACTCGACGAAGCCCTCGCCGAGATCGACCGGCTCGCCGCCCTGCCGCAGGTCCGGGCCGTCGGCGAGACCGGACTGGACTACTTCCGGACCGGGCCCGAGGGCGTGGAGATCCAGAAGGAGTCGTTCCGCCGCCACATCGAGATGGCCAAGCGGCACGGCAAGGCCCTGGTCATCCACGACCGGGACGCCCACGAGGACGTCATCGCCGTCCTGCTGGAGGAGGGCGCCCCCGAGCGGACCGTCTTCCACTGCTACTCCGGCGACGCCACGATGGCCAAGACCTGCGCCGAGCACGGCTGGTACCTCTCCTTCGCAGGCCCGGTCACCTTCAAGGCCAACCAGCCGCTGCGGGACGCCCTGCTCGCCACCCCGCTCGACCGCATCCTGGTCGAGACCGACGCCCCCTTCCTCACCCCGCACCCCTACCGCGGCCGGCCCAACGCCCCGTACCTGATCCCGGTCACGGTGCGCTCGATGGCCGCCACCCTGGGGCTGCACGAGGACGAGCTGTCGACGGCCATCGCCGAGAACACAGCGCGGGCCTTCGGGTACTGATCTACCCGGCACCCAGGGCCTGCCCGTCGCGCAGCACGAGGGAGTGCTCCGCACTTCGGTGCCGTACCCGGTGGAGATCGACCTGGCGGCCCTGGTCGAACTCTGAGCCCCGCCCGCGCCCGTATCCTTGGCGCGTGAGCACCACCGACCCCACCCCTGACAGCCACCTGCTGGGCGCCGCCGACATCCGCGAGCTGGCGGCCGCGTTCGGCGTGAAGCCGACCAAGCAGCGCGGGCAGAACTTCGTCATCGACGGCAACACCGTGCGGCGGATCGTCCGGGCGGGCGGGGTGACCGGGGAGGACGCGGTCGTCGAGGTCGGGCCCGGGCTCGGGTCGCTGACGCTCGCGCTGCTTGAGGTGGCGAAGCACGTCACCGCCGTCGAGATCGACCCGGTGCTCGCACAGCACCTGCCGGACACCGTCGCGGCCCGGATGCCCGGCAAGGCGGACAGCTTCGACCTGGTGTTCAGTGACGCCATGGAGGTCACCGAGCTGCCCGGGCCGGCCCCCACCGCGCTGGTCGCCAACCTCCCGTACAACGTGGCCGTGCCCGTCCTGCTGCACATGCTGGCGACCTTCCCCAGCATCGAGCGGACCCTGGTGATGGTGCAGAGCGAGGTCGCCGACCGGCTCGCCGCCAAGCCCGGCAACAAGGTGTACGGCGTCCCGTCGGTCAAGGCCAACTGGTACGCCGAGGTGAAGCGGGCCGGTGCCATCGGGCGGAACGTGTTCTGGCCCGCCCCCAACGTCGACTCCGGGCTGGTCTCGCTGATCCGCCGCGAGCCCCCGAAGACCACCGCCAGCCGCGAGGAGGTGTTCGCGGTGGTCGACGCTGCGTTCGCCCAGCGGCGCAAGACCCTGCGTGCCGCCCTGGCCGGCTGGGCCGGCTCCCCCGCCGGCGCCGAGCAGGCCCTCGCCGCTGCCGGGATCGACCACAAGCTGCGCGGCGAGATGCTGACGGTGGAGCAGTTCGCCGCGATCGCCGAGCACAAGCCCGAGCACAAGCCCGAGCACAAGCCCGAGCGCAAGCCCGCGAAGGACAGTGAGTGATCACCGTACGGGTCCCGGCCAAGGTCAACGTCCAGCTCGGCGTCGGCGGACTGCGCGCCGACGGTTTCCACGACCTGGCCAACGTCTTCTTCGCCGTCGCCCTCGGTGACGAGGTCACCGCGACGGCAGGGGAGGGCGTCACGCTCTCCTGCACCGGACCGGACGCCGCCGTCGTCCCGCTCGACGACAGCAACCTCGCCGCCCGCGCCGCCCGGCTGCTCGCCGCCCACCACGGCATCGCCGACCCCGGCGTGCACCTGCACATCGCCAAGGCCATCCCGGTGGCCGGCGGCATGGCCGGCGGCAGCGCCGACGGCGCGGCGGCCCTGGTCGCCTGCGACGCGCTGTGGCAGCTCGACACCCCGGTCGAGACCCTGTTGGAGCTGGCCGCCGAGCTCGGGTCGGATGTGCCGTTCGCCCTGCTCGGCGGCGTCGCGCTGGGCCGCGGCCGGGGCGAGATCCTGGACCCGCTGGCCGTCGAGGGCACCTTCCACTGGGTCTTCGCGGTCGCCGACGGCGGCCTGTCCACCCCTGCCGTCTTCCGCGAGTGCGACCGGCTGCGCGAGGAAGCCGGCACCGGCTCCAGCGACACCGACGTCCCCACCCCCGACGCCGACCCGGCGCTGCTCGCGGCACTCGCCGAGGGCGATGCCGTCGCCCTGGCCGCCGCGCTCGCCAACGACCTCCAGTCCGCCGCCCTCTCGCTGCGCCCCGCGCTCGCGGACACCCTGCGGGCCGGCACCGAGGCCGGCGCGCTCGGGGCACTCGTCTCCGGCTCCGGGCCGACCTGCGCCTTCCTCGCCAAGGACGCCGACGCGGCCGCTGCCGTCGCCGAGGCGCTGCGGGCCTCAGGAACCTGCCGGACGGCGCACGTCACGTACGGGCCGGTGCCGGGGGCTTCGGTCGTGGCGTAGGCGGGGCGTCCCTCGGCGTCCCTCGGCCTGCTGCGGCGTCCCGGGCTTCACCTGGTGGCCGGGCTCCCCGTGGTGGCCCGGCTCGCTCCCGTGGTGGCCCGGCGCGCTCCCCGGGAGCGCGGTGAGGCCGTCGCCGCGAGCCCATTAGGCTGGGGAGATCGGGGTGTCCCCGAGACGGGGCCGGTCGTCCGCCCCGCGACCGCCGATCCCAGGAGCGCAGCACACGTGGCCGTCAACCTCGCCACCATCGAGTCCGTCACGAAGGTCTACGGCACCCGCACCCTGCTGGACGCGGTCAGCCTCGGCGTCAGCGAAGGCGACCGGATCGGAGTCGTCGGACGCAACGGCGACGGCAAGACCACCCTGATCCGGATGCTCGCCAAGCTGGAGGAGCCCGACGGCGGCCGGATCACCTGGAGCGGCAACCTGCAGCCGGCCGTCCTCACCCAGCACGACTCGCTCGACCCGAAAGCCACCATCCGGCACGAGGTCATCGCCGACCGGGCCGACCACGAATGGCTCGGCGACGCCCGCATCCGCGACATCATCGAAGGCCTCTTCGGCGGCCTCGACCTCCCCGGCTTCGCCGACGGCCTGGACACCGTCATCGGCCCGCTCTCCGGTGGCGAACGCCGCCGGATCGCCCTCGCCAAGCTGCTGCTCGGCTCGCCCGACCTCATCATCCTGGACGAGCCCACCAACCACCTCGACGTCGAGGGCATCAACTGGCTCGCCCAGCACCTCCAGAAGCGCCGCTCCGCGCTGGTCTGCGTCACCCACGACCGCTGGTTCCTCGACCAGGTCTGCACCCGGATGTGGGACGTCCAGCACGGCACCGTCCACGAGTACGAGGGCGGCTACTCCGACTACGTCTTCGCCCGCGCCGAGCGCACCCGGGTCGAAGCCGTCGAGGAGCAGAAGCGCCAGAACCTCGCCCGCAAGGAACTCGCCTGGCTGCGCCGCGGCGCCCCCGCCCGCACCTCCAAGCCGCGCTACCGCATCGAGGCCGCCAACGCGCTGATCGCCGACGTGCCGGAACCGCGCGACAAGTCCGAACTGATGAAGTTCGCCAACGCCCGGCTCGGCAAGACCGTCTTCGACCTGGAGGGCGTGACCGTCAAGGCCGGCCCCAAGCTGCTCCTGGAGAACCTCACCTGGCAGCTCGGCCCCGGCGACCGGATCGGCCTGCTCGGCGTCAACGGCGCCGGCAAGACCTCGCTGCTGCGCGCCCTGCGCGACGCGTACACCAGCGAGGGCGACGTGCAGCCCGCCTCCGGGATCATCAAGGTCGGCAAGACCGTACGGCTCGCCTACCTGTCGCAGGAGATCGCCGAACTGGACCCGGAGATCCGGGTGCTGCAGGCCGTCGAGCAGGTCCGCTCGCGAGTCGACCTCGGCAAGGGCCGCGAGATGAGCGCCGGCCAGCTGTGCGAGCAGTTCGGCTTCGGCAAGGACAAGCAGTGGACGCCGGTCGGTGACCTCTCCGGTGGCGAGCGCCGCCGCCTCCAGCTGCTGCGGCTGCTCATGGACGAGCCCAACGTCCTGTTCCTGGACGAGCCGACGAACGACCTGGACATCGAGACGCTGAACCAGCTGGAGGACCTGCTCGACGGCTGGCCCGGCTCGATGATCGTCATCAGCCACGACCGCTTCTTCATCGAGCGCACCACGGACGTCGTCCACGCGCTGCTCGGCGACAAGAAGATGCGGATGCTGCCGAACGGCGTCGACGAGTACCTGGAGCGGCGGGCCCGGATGGCTGCGGAGGCGGCTTCCGCCGCCGCCGCTGCTTCCGGTGCCGCTGCCGCCTCGGCGGCGGCGGCCGGCGCGGCCGGGTCGGGGCTGACCGGCGGGGACCTGCGGGCGGCGAAGAAGGAGATGCAGAAGCTGGAGCGGCAGATCGCCAAGCTGGACGAGAAGGAGTCCAAGCTGCACACCCAACTCGCCGAGCACGCCGCCGACTTCTCCAAGGTCGCGGAGCTGGACGGGCAGCTGCGCGCGGTCCGGGAGGAGAAGGAGGAGCTGGAGATGAGCTGGTTGGAGCTGGCGGAGCAGGTGTGAGTCGAAGCGAGTCGGGTCGGCTGGTTCGCTAGCCGTTGGTGAGGAGCGCTTCGAGTTCGTCCGCCGCACGGCCCAGCGCGCTGCGCGTGGGGTCGTGCGGCTCGGTCGGACGGTCGACCGAGACGGTCGTGCTGCCCGTCGGAGCACTCGGTGGGCGGTGGGCGCGGGCGGCGACGGTCAGTTCGGCCAGCGCGCGGCGGACCCGGTCGACCTCGTCCGGGTCCGGCACCCGGCCGCCGTACCGGATCTGCGCCGCGAACGCCGCCACCGCGCCGCCCAGCCGCTCCAGCGCCGCCGTCGCCGGCAGCCACTGCTCCGCGAGTCGCCCTGTCGGCGGCGGCTCGGCCAGGCCCTGCCGCACCTCCTGGCGGGCCTCCGCCAGCGAGCGGTAGGCGGTGCGGCGCAGCCACACCTCGACGCGGTCGGTGCGGCCTGTGCTGCTGTCGGGGCTCTGGCTGATTTCGGGGCTCCGGCTGTTTTCGGGGCTCCGGTCGTTTCCGGGGCTCAGGTTGTCTCCGGGGCGCGTGCGCGTGGCGGTGACGGCGTCCAGGTAGGCCCGTAGCGCCCCCGTCGCGTCCACCAGCCGGGGCTCGATCCGGTGGCGCGGCCGCTCGGGCCACAGCAGATAGCCGAAGAGCAGCACGATCGCGCTGGCCAGGACGGTGTCCAGGACCCGTGGCCAGAACTCCGCCGCGCTGCTCTGGCCGCCCAACTGGAGCAGGACCAGCGCCATCGGCGTCATCGCGACGGTGTTCAACCCGTAGTGTGCCGCCGTCGCGTACGGGAGCAGGGCCACGCACAGCGCGGCGATCGCGGTCAGCGCCCACTCCTCGGTGGTCAGCACGAGCAGCGCCGCCGTGACCGCCACCCCGAGCACCGTGCCGAGCGAACGGCTCACCGCGCGCAGGAACACCGAGCCGAGGTCCGGCTTGAGCACGAAGGCGATCGTCATCGGCACCCAGTAGCTCTTGCTGAGCGGGAAGTTGGCGGTGACCGCCGAGCCGACCGCGATGCACAACGCCACGCGCAGCCCGTACCGCACCGAGCCCCGGGACAGCAGCCGCACCCGCAGCCGCCAGGGGTCGGGCGGGGGCACGGGCGCCGTGCCGAGCCGCGCCTCCCGGCCCGCCACCGTGTCGGCGGCGGCGCGCAGCGCCACGTCCAGGGCCTGCCGCGAGGGCGTGTCCGGCTGCCAGTCCGGCACGGCGACCTCGCCGCCGCCCTGCCGTACGGCGGCCGCGAGGCGGTGCGGCACCGCGGCCACCTCGGACGGGACGGCACGACGGGCCCACAGCAGGCCGGTCGCCGCCTCGGTGGCGGCAAGGGCGGCTTCGTACTGGTCCTGGCTCCGCGTCTGGTGCTGGTTCCGGTTCCGGCTCCGAGTTCGGGTTCCGGTTCGGTTCGGGAGGAGGTCCTGGAGCTGGTTCAGACGGGCCGTCAGCACCTGGCGCGAGCCGGCCGCCCGTGAGGTGCCCAGATCGGCGAGCGTACGGCCGAGCGCGTCGTACGCGGCCGCGAGCGCCCGGACCCGCGGATCGGCGGCGGGCCGGCTCGGCACACCCGCCGGCAGCCCGAGCAGCACCACGAACGCCGCGCCCACGAGCATCATCGGCGCCGCCGCCCACCACGGGTGCGGCAGCGGCATCCCACTGCCCAGCGCCGCCGACACCAGCAGCAGCATCCCGGCCGCCGAACCCCGCGGACCCGTCGCACTC
This sequence comes from Streptomyces sp. 1114.5, assembly GCF_003635085.1. Taxonomy (NCBI): domain Bacteria; kingdom Bacillati; phylum Actinomycetota; class Actinomycetes; order Kitasatosporales; family Streptomycetaceae; genus Streptomyces; species Streptomyces sp. 1114.5. The sequence goes on along the minus strand of NZ_RBXE01000001.1, from coordinate 649,235 downwards.
AAGGCGCCGGAGACGAAGGCGGTGGACGTCAACGCCGCACCGAGGGCCAGGCCGTTCGCGTCGGCGCGCTGCAGGGCCGTACCGACCAGCATGCCGAGCGCGGAGGCGAGCACGGCCGTCCCGATCCGGGCCGCCCGCAACCGTGACGGCTCGGCCCGGTCGTTCATCGTCGCGTGCATCGCACCCAGGCCCGCGAACACCCCCAGATCCAGCCGGTGCAGCAGCAGGCCCGCCGCCAGCGGCACCGCCATCCCCACCGCGGCCCGGACCATCAGCGCCAACGGCAACGGCGGCCGCTCGGGCCGTACGGCGCGGGCCCACCAGGAGGCGGCGTCGGAGGAAGGCATGCGGTCACGTCCGTTCTGCGGCCTTGGGTCGCTGCTGTGCGACATTGCGCGGCAGATGGGGCGTACCCGGGCAGTCTACCCAGGGGCGGGTAGGGAGTTGTACGTGTCGGGTTCGTACCGATCGCGTACGGGCAGACCAAGGGCCCTGCCCGGCCGACAGAGGCGGTGGCTACGATGACGGAGGCGAAAACCGCCCTCAGGACGGACGGTTCGCCGACCAAGACGGTACGACGACGGCACGACCCAGAAGTTGACGGTGTGTTGCGGCACGGCACCACCCGGGGACACCCCGGGGCGGCGGCCGGCCGAACGGGGGAGAGGTGAACTGCTATGGCAGGAAATAGCGCATCGGGTTCGGGGACGCCGACCCCTTCGGCAAGTCCTTCGGCGAGTCCGTCCCCGAGCCCATCGCCGAGCTCGTCGGGGACACCCACGCCCAGCGCGTCCCCGAGCCCTTCACCGAGCCCCGCCCCCAGCCCGTCGGCGAGCGCCACGCCGAGCCCGTCGGCGAGCCCGGCCCCCTCCTCCAGCCCCGCGCCCAGCTCCTCGGGGGACGGCACGAACGCCCAGGGGCTGACGGGTGACGCGACGCCGTTCATGCTGGACAAGAAGATCCCGTTGCCGTGGGGCGCGATCAACATCGCCCCCGTCGTCAGCACCGCGCAGACGAACGTCAGCGCCAACGACCTGGTGGCGGCCTTCGGCAAGCAGGACGTCAAGGTGGAGCTGCAGACGCTCTCCGCCTTCGCTGCCAAGGTCGAGGCGCTGCTCGCCGCGATGGAGGGCTCGGCGGCCGCGCCGTACAAGCTCGAAGAGCAGAAGCTGACCCAGACGAGCTTCGTCAGCGGGGGCAATCCCGGATCGTTCACCGAGGCGGTGGCTCTGACCACTGCCTACGGCAAGGTCCACTCGCAGCTCGTGAAGTTCCACAAGGACTTCAAGGCCCAAATCGAGGCGATGCAGAACGCGGTCACGAAGACCGCGGGCACCTACTCGACCAACGAGGACAACACGACGGCCGATCAGAACGCGGTCGCGAAGAACGCGGGGGTCAGCCCGACGACGACGAAGGAAAAGACGACCCTCTGACGGCGTTGCGGGGAGAGACTCACGGGGAGACGGGGAAGCAGGTCATGGCAGGAGAATCGAAGTACCACGACATGGAGCACGCCGAACTCAGGGAGTTCGTCGTGTCGACGCAGCCGGACTTGGTGTTGAAGCGAGCCGGTCAGCTCCAGGACGCCGGTCGTGTTCTGACCGAGCTCAGCACGGCACTGCAGGGGCACCTCGGCCAGGTCCACTGGGAAGGCCCGGCGGCCGAGAACTTCAAGGCCTGGGTCGGAAACCTGTACAAGTCCGCGGCGATCATCGGTCAGCACTCGGCGACCGCCGGCGGTGCGATGACCCAGGCCGGTGAAGCACTCAGCACGGCCAAGGTCGCGATGCCCCCGGTTCCCACGGAAGCGATGAAGGTGGTCGCCAAGTACGAGGGGCAGGCCACTCCCGCCGGAGTGCAGGCCAAGCTCGCCGTCGGTCAGTCGGTCGACGATTACATGAAGACCGTTCCGGGCTCCGGCTGGGTGAGCAAGGCGGAGTACGACCAGGCCAAGGCGACGGTCGAGAAGGAGCACCAGGAAGCCAGCCATCAGGTGGTGAACCTGGCCCAGGCTTACAGTGCGGCGACGACGACGCTGAACGGGATTCCCGAGGACGTGACGTTGCCGGGGACGCCTGGGGATGACAAGGCAAGGGCATCCAGTACGGAGTACGGAGGCTCCGGAGGCGGCGGCTACAGCGGCTCCGTCCGTAGCCCTCGCACGGGCGGCGGTAGCGTCGGAGGCAGCTACAGCCCGTCCGGTGGAGGCAGCTACGGCGGCGGGTCGGTCGCGCCGCAGAACCCGGGGTCGGGTTCCACCGGGCCGTCCGGTCCGGGGCACACCACCCCCATTCCTCCGCACGGTGGTGGCCAGGTTCCCCCCAACCCGCAGGATCCGGGTTCCGTCCCGCCGTCCCACCCCTCGGACCCGGTCAATCGTCCCGGCACGGGGCTGGACAGCGTGCCGACCCTCCCGACCCAGACCGGTCCGTACGGTCCCGGAGGCGGCCCGCTGCCGACCGGTGGTCCGACCGCCACACCCGTCTACCCGAGCGGCCCCAACGGGCCCGGCGGCGGTCCTGGTGTCCCCGGTGGTGGCCCGGTCCCCGGATTCCCGGTCGGGCCCGGCGGTGGTTCGGTGCAGGCCAAGGGCGGTGGCGGCGGATACCAGCCCGGCAAGGGCGGTAGCTTCACCCCCCGTCCGGCTCCCTTCGGCGGCGGCCAGATCCCCGGGAAGAACGGCACCCCGGGTTTGCCCAGCGGGACGGTCTTCGGCGGACGCGAAGCGGGGCCGGGCGGTGGCCGGGCCGGCGGGCCCAACGGCATGGGCATGCAGCCCGGCATGGGTGGGCATGGCGGTGGAGCCGTCGGTTCCGGCGGTGGTGGGCGTGGCCGGGGTCTGTCCTCGACCAGAGGCGGCACGGTCGGCGGCCGCAAGGGACCGGCCGTCGGCGGGGAGTTCACGCCCGGCGGCACGGGCCTGCGCAACCGCGCGGCCGCGGCAGGAGCTGCGGAGGGCGGTTCCCAGTCCAGGCAGAACGGCATGATGGCCCCCGGAGCGGCGGGCCACGGAGGCCGCAACGAACGCGACCGCCGCAAGCGGGCCGACTACCTCCACGAGGACGAGGAGACCTGGACCAGCGGTACGCCGCAGAGCAACCCGGACGTGGTTGAGTAGGACGGCAACGACTGCCCGGCCACTGGGCTCTCCCAGTGGCCGGGCAGGCTTGTTCGGGGCACGCTTCCCGGTCGGGTGGACAGATTGACGAGGAGTTGTGATGGGGCGGAAGCAAGGTCGGTGGCGGATGCTTTCAGCCGCGCTCCTGGCTGCAGGAATTCTTGCTGGTCCGGTTGCTGGGCCTGCGGTTGCCGATGATTCGATCCGCGCTGATCAATGGCACCTGGATGCCATGCACGCCCCTGAGATGTGGAAGGTCTCGAAGGGCGAGGGAATCACTGTCGCGGTCATCGACGGAGGATTCAAACTGGATCATCCGGACCTGGTCGGGCAGTTTCTTCCGGGAAAGGATTTCAGCGGTGGCTCCAGTGGCTTGGGCGTAGACCGCAACGGCCATGGCACCGAAATGGCTAGCCTCATCGCGGGCACGGGCAGGAACCGAGCCGGGAACGGCGCCTACGGCCTTGCGCCTGGTGTGAAGATTCTACCTCTGAAGATCAATAGTGGATCTGAGGGTACTGTCATCACGGCCGAATTCCTCGATCAGATCGGCCAGGCGATCAGCTATGCGGTCGACCAGGGTGCGAAGGTCATCAGCATTTCGCAGGGTACATCTGCGGTTACCGCCACGTCAGACGATGTGGCCAAGATAAATCGAATCCTTGAAAATGCGCGCGCGAAGGGCGTCCTCGTGGTCGCCAGTGTCGGGAATTCTGCGCAGCAGGGCAATATTGTCGAGTATCCGGGTGGTCTGCCGAATGTGGTCGGCGTCGGGGCTGTTGACCGGAACGGAACCGTGACGGATGAGTCCGAGCGTGGGCCGCAGGTCGCTCTCGTGGCCCCTGGCATGGATGTGATTGCTGCTTGTACGGCGTCCACCGGCTATTGCAAGAGCCATGGCACCTCCGATGCGACTGCCCTGGTCTCCGCTTCGGCGGCGCTGGTTTGGGCGGTTCACAAGGACTGGACAGCGAATCAGGTGCTGCGGGTGCTCATCAACACCGCTGGCCGGTCGAATGGTGGGGACGGCCGCACGGACGGTGCGGGGTGGGGGGCGGTTCGGCCTCGGGTCGCGCTGACGGATCCCGGCGATCCCGGTCCGGCGGGTGTGTCGCCGCTGCCGGCCGATGCGGTTTCGCCGTCGGCGGCTCCGTCTGCTTCGGCGAGTGCGTCCGCGCCCGTGTCGTCGGCGCCGAGTGCGGCCGGGAGCCCGACCGATGTCGCGGTGGGTGCGCCGCCCGTGGAGCCCAAGGCAGGGTCGAGTAGTTCGGCGCCGATCGTGGCGGGCGTCCTTGCCGGGTTGGTGCTGGTGGCCGGCGTGGTGTTCGTGCTGGTGCGGCGGCGGAAGTCGGCCGTGCAGCCTGAGGCCGCTGTTCCGCTGGTGCCGCCGCATCAGCCGATGCCGCCGTCGTACCAGCCGCCGGTGCCGCCGGAGGACAATCCGTACGCGAGGTAGTAGGGGCGCTTCTGTGGTGGGGGATCGGGTGGGGAATCGTTGGACTCGGCGGTTTGTGGCCGTTGGGGTGGCGAGTCTGTGGGTGGCGGGGGCATTGGCGGGGCCGGCGGCTGCGGACGAGACGGTTCGCGCACGGCAATGGCACCTGGACGCCATGCATGCTCCCGAGATGTGGAAGACCTCGACAGGGCAGGGCGTCACTGTCGCGGTGATCGACGGAGGCTTTCGACTGGACCATCCTGACCTGGTCGGACAGTTCCTGCCAGGCAAGGATTTCAGCGGTAGTCCCGGCGGGGTGGGGACCTTCGGCGACGGACACGGTACGGAGATGTCCAGCTTGATTGCGGGTACTGGCAAAGGCGTGGGCGGAACAGGCGCCTACGGTCTGGCGCCCGGAGCCAAGATCCTCCCACTCAAGATCAACAATGGGTCTGTCGGTGCCCTCGTTTCGGCCGACTTCCTGGACCAGATCGGACAGGCTGTCAACTATGCCGTAGACCAAGGGGCGAAGGTCATCAACATCTCGCAGGGCATTGCTGCAGTGACGGCCATGCCGAGTGATGTGGATAAACTGGACAGAATTCTTGCTGCTGCGCGATCCAAGGGTGTCCTGGTCGTATCCAGCGTCGGAAATAAGGCGCAGTCCGGAAACCTGATGTCGTACCCGGGTGGGCTGCCCAACGTAGTCGGAGTGGGGGCCATCGACCGACAGGGAACCGTTACGGCTGAATCGGAAACCGGACCTCACGTTGCCCTGGCTGCTCCGGGCGATGAAATTCTCGCGGGTTGCACCTCGGAAACGGAATACTGCAAGAGCCATGGAACGTCGGACGCGGCGGCTTTGGTTTCCGCTTCGGCTGCGCTGGTTTGGGCGGTTCACAAGGACTGGACAGCGAATCAGGTTCTGCGGGTGCTCATCAACACCGCGGGCAGGCCGAACGGTGGGGACAAGCGTACGGATGATGCGGGGTGGGGGGCGGTTCGGCCTCGGGTCGCGCTGACGGATCCCGGCGATCCCGGTCCGGCGGGTGTGTCGCCGCTGCCGGCCGATGCGGTTTCGCCGTCGGCGGCTCCGTCTGCATCGGCGAGTGCACCGGCGCCAGTGTCGTCGGCGCCGAGTGCGGCCGGGAGTCCGACCGATGTCGCGGTGGGTGCGCCGCCGGTGCAGCCGAAGGCTGATTCGTCGTCCGGGTCGGGCAGTTCGCTGCCGATCGTGGCAGGTGTGGTGGCCGGGTTGGTATTGGTGGCCGGTGTGGTGTTCGTGGTGGTGCGGCGGCGGAAGTCGGCCGTGCAGCCTGAGGTCGCCGTTCCGCCGGTGCCGCCGCCGTACCAGCCGCTGGTGCCGCCGGAGGACAATCCGTACGCGAGGTAGTTCGAGCGTTCCATGGCGGTAACGGCGCCCCGGCTGGTGTGGCCGAGCGGGGGCGGGTGGCTCGGTACCGGTGGTCGTGGTGGTGCGGCGGCGGTAGGGGGCGCCGGGTGGGTGGGGGTGCGCCGGGGTCACTCGGGTGGGGGCTGGTGGGGGAGGGGGTTGGTGGTGAGGGTGGTGGTATGGATGCGGAGGGTGCTTGGCGGGTAGGGCAGTTGCGGCGGGCGGCGGCTGCGGCGCTGATCGGGACGGCGATCGAGTTCTACGACTTCTTCATTTACGGCACGGCGGCGGCGCTCGTGTTCGGGGTGGTGTTCTTCCCCGGGTTGGGTGCGGTGGGGGCGCTGTTGGCGGCGTTCTCGGTGTATGCGGTGGCGTTCCTGGCCCGGCCGTTGGGGGCGGTGGTGTTCGGGCACTTCGGGGACCGGGTGGGGCGGAAGGCGACCTTGGTGGTGTCGCTGCTGTTGATGGGGTTGGCGACGGCGGCGGTGGGGTTGTTGCCGGGGTTCGCGGCGTGGGGGTGGTGGGCGCCGGCGGTCCTGGTGGTGTTGCGGGTGTGCCAGGGCGTCGGGTTGGGCGGGGAGTGGGGCGGGGCGGCGCTGCTGATCGCGGAGAACGCGCCGGCCGCCCGGCGGGGGCGGTACGGGGGCTTCCTGCAGTTGGGGCCGACGATCGGGTTCGTGTTGGCGAACGGGGTGTTCTTGGCGCTCCAACTCGGTTTGGGCGAGCGGGCGTTCCGTGCGTGGGGTTGGCGGGTGCCGTTCCTGGCCTCGTTCGCGCTGGTCGCGGTGGGGTTGTTCGTACGGCTGCGGATCGAGGAGTCGCCGCTGTTCCGGGCGATGGAGCGTACGGAGGAGCGCGGGGAGAAGGGGCGCACGGGGAGCGGCTGCCGGTGCTGGAGGTGGTGCGGGAGCACTGGCGTCCGGTGGTGGCGGGTGGGGGCGCGATCACCCGTGGGGTACGCGCTGTTCTACCTGACCACGACGTACTCGCTGGCGTACGCGACCTCGGGGCTCGGGGTGGCGAGCACGCTGGTGCTGGCGATGCTGCTGGTGGGCGCGGTGGGGATGGCCGGGACGGTGTGGCTGAGCGCCGAGCGCAGTGACCGGTGGGGGCGGCGGCGGACGTTGCGGTGGGCGACGGGGCTGGCCGCCGGCTGGGCGCTGGTGCTGTTCCCGCTGCTGGAGTCGGTGAGCCGCCCGCTGATGTTCGTGGCGCTGGCGGGGGCGATGGTGGTGCTGGGCTGCATGTTCGGGCCGGTGGCGGCGTTCCTGCCGGAACTGTTCCCGACCCGGGTGCGCTACACGGGTGCGGCGCTGACGTACAACCTGGGCGGTGTGGTCGGCGGTGCGTTGACGCCGCTGGTGGCGACGCGGCTGATGGCGGCGTACGGGACGGCGCAGCCGGTGGGCTGGTACCTGGCCGGGCTGGGGGTGCTGGCCCTGGGGTGTCTGCGGCTGCTGCCGGAGACCACGGGTGCCGAGTTGGGGGCGGTGGACGGCGGACGCCGCCGGGCGCCCCTGTGGGGGGCGGATCCGGCGGCGTAGGCGCAGGGCGCGGCGGCGCGGGCGGGTCGACCGACCGGGTCAGCCGGCCAGGGCGGCGCGGCCGGCGAGGACGATGGCGGTGTGCGCGGCGACGCGGGCGCCCAGGTGCTCGGCGGTCGCGATGTCGGCCTTGTGGACGGCCTCGGGGCCGGCGTCGGCCGGGGTGGAGGCAGCGGCGCCGCTGGAGAAGCCGAGGCGGTTGAGGTCGTTCTCGGAGGCGGTGGTGGCGTTCCAGCCGGGCTTGAGGCCGAGGTTGACCCAGGACATGCCGTGCTGGGCGGCGAGGGTCTGGAAGAAGCCGAGGGTGCCGGCCTTGTCGCCGTACTTGGAGGCGGAGTTGGTGAAGCCGGCGGCGACCTTGTCCTTCCAGGCGTCGGCGAACCAGCGCTTGCTGCTGGCCTCGGCGAAGACGTGGAAGGCGCCGGAGGCGGTGCCCATGTAGGTGGGGGAGCCGAAGACGATCGCGTCGGCGGCGTCCAGCTGGGCCCACTGCTCCTCGGTGATGGTGTCGACGGCGATCGTGACGACCTCGGCGCCCGCGTCGGCGGCGCCGCGGGCGACGGCCTCGGCGATCACGGCGGTGTGGCCGTAGCCGGAGTGGTAGGCGAGGGCGACGGTCGGACGGATGGCGGTCATGCGGCACTCCATGGGGACGGGCGGGCGGGCGGGCAGGGACAGGACGGGGCGGCACGGGCGCAGCGAGAACTGCGGCGGACCGAACCTGCTCCAGGCCCGTCCGGCGGTCTCTAATATAGACCAAGTCTCTATTGGTTACCAAGGGTGGATTGGAGACCGAAGGGCTACCCTGGATGGCATGACGACGCAGGAACGGCCAGAGCACGACGTGTTCGCCCAGCTCTGTCCCAGTCGCGAGGTGTTCGCGGAGCTTGCCGACAAGTGGTCGATGCTGATCCTGATGAGCCTCTCCGCCTGCGGCCCGCGGCGCTTCTCCGAACTCCAGCGCGGGGTCGGCGGGGTCAGCCGCAAGATGCTCACCCAGTCCCTGCGCAACCTGGAGCGCAACGGCCTGGTGCGCCGTACGGTCTTCCCGGAGACGCCGCCGCGGGTGGTCTACGACCTGCTGCCGCTGGGCCGCGAACTGGCCGAGCTGGTCGCGCCGCTCGGCCGGTGGACCGAGCGCCACGCCGGCCGGCTGATGGCGGCCCGCGAGGAGTTCGACGCGGCGCACGCCGAGGGCTGAGGCCGGAGCGGCGGGCAGGAGGGGCCGATTTCCCTTCCGGCCCCACGGCCGTGTAATGTCTTCCTTGTTCGACCGGCCCGGTGAAAACCCGGCAAGCCCCTATAGCTCAGTCGGTAGAGCGTCTCCATGGTAAGGAGAAGGTCTGCGGTTCGATTCCGCATGGGGGCTCAACTGGAAGACCCCCGCCTCAGGGCGGGGGTCTTTCGCGTTTCCATCGACAGTCGATGCGTCACGGCCTAGCGGGTCGGGTGCGGAATGCGCTGTGATGGGGCGTCATCGGCCGCCCGCCCGTGGGGTGTGGGCGGGAGCCGGACCCCGACCGGGAGGGCGTCATGGGCGTTCGACTCGTGGTGGTGGACGACCACCGGTTGCTGGCCGAGGCCCTGGCCACCGCGCTCCAGCTGCGCGGTCACCGGGTGCTCGCGGTCGGTTGCCCGGCCGCGGTCGCCGCCGATCTGGTGGCCGGGCGCCGGCCCGAGGTGTGCCTGCTCGGCGTAGCCGCGCCCGCCGAGGCGGGCGCCTTCGACGGGCTGCGCCGGATCCGCCGGGAACGCCCCGAGGTGGCCGTGATCGTGCTCGGGCCGGTGGGTGAACTGCGCGGTGTGGCCGCGGCGTTCGCGGCCGGCGCGGCGGGCTACGTGCCCAGCGACGAGCGGATCGAGGTGGTCGAGCGGGCCATCGGCCGGGCCAGGGCGGGCGAGGCCGCCGTCGCGGTGGACATCCTGCGCGGGGCCTTCGACCAACTGCTGCGCCCGGAGGCCGAACCCGACGACGAGGCGGTCCGGCTGCTGCGGCTGCTGACCCGCCGTGAGGTGCAGGTGCTCGGCCGGATCGCGGACGGCGAGGACACCGCGGCGATCGCCGCCGGGATGCGGATCGCGGCCAGTACGGCCCGGACGCACGTCCAGCGGGTGCTGATGAAACTGGGCGCGCGGACCCGCCTGGAGGCGGCCGCGGTGGCGGCGCGCACCGGCCTGTTGGAGCGGATGTCCGGCGGCTGAGGCCGTGGCGCAGGGCCCGGTGGCCGCCGCCCGCGAGGGGCGGGATGTCCGGCGGCTGAGGACTTGGTGAAAAGCCTGCGCGCGACCGCCTCCGTGGTCCGGAGCACCCCGGTGGATTGGGAGAATGGCCTGAGTCGTACGCATTCCGTCGATGGCCCCGCCGTCCGCGCGACCATCGCCCGCTGGAGGTCCCAACATGAGTAAGTACCTGGTCACGGGTGGCGCCGGCTACGTGGGCAGCGTGGTGGCCGCCCACCTGCTGGAGGCGGGGCACCAGGTGACGGTCCTGGACGATCTCTCGACCGGCTTCCGCGAGGGTGTGCCGGCCGGCGCCGAGTTCGTCGAGGGCCGGATCCAGGAGGCCGACAAGGTGCTGGACGGCTCCTTCGACGGCGTGCTGCACTTCGCCGCCTCCTCCCAGGTCGGCGAGTCGGTCGCGGACCCGGAGAAGTACTGGCGCAACAACGTGGCCGGCTCGCTGGAGCTGATCAGCGCGATGCGCGCGGCGGGCGTGCGCAAGCTGGTGTTCTCCTCCACCGCCGCCACCTACGGCGAGCCGGAGGCCGTGCCGATCGCCGAGACCGCCCGCACCGCGCCGACCAACACCTACGGCGCCACCAAGCTCGCCGTGGACCACCTGATCACCAGCGAGGCCGTCGCGCACGGCCTGGCCGCCGTCTCGCTGCGCTACTTCAACGTGGCCGGCGCGTACGGCAGTTCTTTCGATGTCACTTTCGGGGAGCGGCACGACCCCGAGTCGCACCTGATTCCGCTGGTCTTCCAGGCCGCGCTCGGCCAGCGCCCGCACATCGCGGTGTACGGCGACGACTACCCGACCCCGGACGGCACCTGCATCCGCGACTACATCCACGTCGCGGACCTGGCCGAGGCCCACCTGCTGGCCCTGGACGCCGCCAAGCCGGGCGAGCACCTGATCTGCAACCTGGGCAACGGCAGCGGCTTCTCGGTGCGCGAGGTGATCGAGTCGGTCAAGCGCGTCACCGGCCGGGAGATCCCGGTGCAGATCGCGGGCCGCCGGGCGGGAGACCCGGCGGTGCTGGTGGCCTCGGCCGCCCGCGCCCACGAGGCGCTGGGCTGGACCCCGCGCCGCCCGAGCCTGGACGACATCGTCGCCGACGCCTGGAAGTTCACCCTGGAGAAGAACGCCCGCTAGACCTGTGCGCCCCGGCCGCCGCCGTCCGCGGTGGCCGGGCGCCGTCCGGTGACGCAAGTCCTGTCACGCACGCCCCTTCTGACGAAACTTCACCGAATCACCACGAGGGCGATTCCCGACCCGTACGCTGAGTGCGGTACCGGTGGGGGCCGGCGCCCTTCGGTCTTACCGACCACCGGTGGGCGGGCGGAGCGGCGGGTCCGGATCGCGGATGCCGGGCCGGTCTCCCCGTTCCCGGGCTCGGGCGGTCTGAGCAGGGGAGGGACGATGGGGCGGATTCGCGTCCTGGTGGTCGACGGTCACCGGATCTTCGCCGAGGCACTGGCCGCGGCGCTCGCCGCCGAGCCGGACGTGGAGGTGGGCGCGGCGGGCAGCGCGGCGGCCGCCGAGCGGGCGCTGGAGCGTGCCGCCGTCGAGGGCCGGGCCTACGACGTGGCGCTGATCGACGCCGACCTCGGAGCCGAGACGACGGTCGGCGCGGCCGGGGTCGGCGGAGCGGGCGGGTCGGCGGCGACGGCCGTCCGCAGGCGGCCCGGTCCGGATGCCGCCGAGGAGGTGCGGCGCCGGGCGGCCCCGCCCGTACCGCCGGCGCGCCGGGCGGCCGTTCCGCTCGGGGCACCGCCCACGCTGTCGGCCGGGGTGGCCGGCGCCCGCCCGGCGGGCGACCAGCTCCGGGCCGACCAGCTCCGGGCCGACCAGGTCCGGGTCGACCAGCTCAGGCCCGACCAGGTGCGGCCCGATCAGCTCAGACCGACGCCGTCGCCCGACGGCATCACCCTGCTGGCCCGGCTCCGCCGCGCCCACCCTGGGCTGCGCGCCGTCGTCCTGGCCACCGCCGACGACCCGCACCGCGCCGCCCGCGCCCTGCACGCCGGCGCCACCGGCTGGGTGGCCAAGGAGAGTTCGCTGGCCCGGCTGCTCGCGGTGGTCCGCGGGGTGCTGCGCGACGAGACGCACCTGCCGCCCGCGCTGCTCACCGGGGTGATCCGCGAGCTCACCACCGCCCGGCGGGACCGCACCGAGAGCGAGCGGCTGGTGGACACCCTCACGCCGCGGGAGAAGCAGATCCTGCGCTGCATGGTCGCGGGCCTGGGCCGGCAGGCCGTCGCGGAGCGGCTCTACCTGTCCCCGCACACCGTCCGGACGCACATGCAGAACGTGCTCGGCAAGCTGGGGGTGCACTCCACGCTGGCCGCCGTCGCGGTCGCCCGCCGGGCCGGGGTCAGCCCCGCGGAGCCGGCCGTACCCGTGGCGCCGCCGTCCGTCGCCACGGGCGCCGACAGGTCCTAGGGACCAGCCGGACAGGCCCTAGCCGGGGATGTTGTCGAAGGGGGCGACCAGCTGCCGCAGCAGTGCCGCGAGTTCGGTCTGCTGGCCGGAGCTGAGCTGGGCGAGGAGTTCGCGCTCGTGCGCGAGGAGCCCGGCGAGTGCCTGGTCGGCGCGGTCGCGGCCGTCGTCGGTGAGGCGGACCAGGACGCCGCGTCGGTCGTCCGGGTCGGGCAGGCGCTTGACCAGGCCCTTGCCGGTGAGCCGGTCGATCCGGTTGGTCATGGTGCCGGAGGTGACCAGGGTCTGGGTGAGCAGTTGGCCGGGGGAGAGCTGGTAGGGGGTGCCGGCCCGCCGCAGGGCGGTCAGGACGTCGAACTCCCAGGGCTCCAAGCCGTGCTCGGCGAAGGCGGTGCGGCGGGCGCGGTCCAGGTGCCGGGCGAGCCGGCTGACCCGGCTGAGCACCTCCAGCGGCTCCACGTCGAGGTCGGGGCGCTCTCGGCGCCACGCTGCGACCAGCCTGTCGACCTCGTCCTCCATGACGATCAGTGTATCGGTGGATGTGTCGATGTGAAGTCTCTTGACATCGAGAAATGTGCGGGCAAGGCTACGAGCAGATATCTTGATATCGAGATACTTGCGAGGTAGACCATGACCACCACCGTCTGGGACCCGGCGCAGTACCTGCGCTTCGCCGACGAACGCACCCGCCCGCTGCGCGACCTGCTCGCCCGCGTCCCCGATCTGCCGACCCGGGGCGACGAGCGGATCCTCGACATCGGCTGCGGGCCCGGCAACTCCACCGCCGTCCTGCGCGAGCGCTGGCCGGGCGCCCGCATCACCGGCGTCGACAACTCCGCCCCGATGCTCGCCACCGCCCGCGCCGAGGGCGAACCGAGCGCCGACTACCTGCTCGCCGACGCCCGCGACTACGACCCGGCCCCGGCCCGGCCGGACCTGATCGTCTCCAACGCCACCCTGCAATGGATCGACGGCCACCTCGACCTCGTCCCGCGCTGGGCCGGCGCCCTGCGTCCCGGCGGAGTCGTCGCCTTCCAGGTCCCCGGCAACTTCGAGGCCCCAAGCCACACCCTGCTCGCCGAGCTGCGCCGCAGCCCCCGCTGGCGCGACCTGCTCGGCGAGGACGCCGTCCGCGCCGGCGTCCACCCGCCCGAGCGCTACCTCGACGCCCTGGCCGGCGCCGACTGCCTCCCGGACGTCTGGGAGACCACCTATTCCACCCTGCTCCCGGGGCCGGACCCGGTCCTGGAGTGGGTCAAGGGCAGCGCGCTGCGCCCGGTCCTGGGCCTGCTCGCCGACCCGGCCGAGCGGGCCGCCTTCCTCGCCGAGTACGGGCGGCTGCTGCGCGAGGCGTACCCGGCCGGGCCGTACGGGACGGTGTTCCCGTTCCGGCGGATCTTCGCGGTGGGGATCAGGCGGTAGCCGGCCGGGGGGCGATCGGCGACCGGGCCCGGCAGCACGGCGGCCGGCCGGCCCCCGGTCGGTCGCGGTCAGCCCGTGCGGTCGCCGACCAGCCGGGGGTGGCGCTCCAGGCCCTCCAGCCCGTGCCAGGCGAGGTTCACCAGGTGCGCCGCCACCGTCGCCTTGTCCGGCTTGCGCACCTCCAGCCACCACTGCCCGGTCAGTGCGACCATGCCGACCAGCATCTGCGAGTACATCGGGGCCAGCCGGGCGTCGAAGCCCCGGGACTTGAACTCCAGGCCCAGGATGTCCTCCACCTGCGTGGCGATGTCGCTGATCAGCGAGGCGAAGGTGCCGGTCGACTGGGCCACCGGCGAGTCCCGGACCAGGATCCGGAAGCCGTCCGTCGAGGTGTCGATGTAGTCCATCAGCGCGAAGGCGGCCTGCTCCAGCAGCTCGCGCGAGTGTCCGCCGGTCAGCGCCCCGGTCACCATGTCCAGCAGCAGCTGCATCTCGCGGTCCACCACCACCGCGTACAGCCCCTCCTTGCCGCCGAAGTGCTCGTAGACGACGGGCTTCGACACCCCGGCGCGCTCGGCGATCTCCTCCACCGAGGTTCCGTCGTAGCCGCGCTCCGCGAAGACCGTCCGGCCGATCTCCAGCAGCTGTTCGCGCCGCTGCTTGCCGGTCATCCGGACCCGGCCGCCCCGGCGGCGCGGGGCCGGGGCGGCGCCCCGGTCCGCACCCCCCTCGGCGGCCGCGCCCGCCGGTGCAGCGGCCCGCGGACGGGCCGGCGCCGTAGCGGGCGCCGCGTCCGTCCGCGTGCTGTGTTGCCCGCCTGTGCTGTCTGCGCTGCTCCCGTTCACCCCTACATCATGCTGGAAGCGCCGCCTCATGCGGCGCGGCGGGCGGCGATCCGCTGCGCGTCCGGCCAGCGGACGTCCCGGGCCCAGCCGGCCAGCTCGAACCAGCGGATCAGCCGGGCCGAGGAGTCGATCTGTCCGCGGAGCACGCCGTGCCGGGCCGAGGTCGGGTCGGCGTGGTGCAGGTTGTGCCAGGACTCCCCGCAGGAGAGCACCGCGAGCCACCAGACGTTGCCGGAGCGGTCCCGGGAGCGGAACGGGCGGCGGCCGACGGCGTGGCAGATCGAGTTGATCGACCAGGTGACGTGGTGCAGCAGGGCCACTCGGACCAGCGAACCCCAGAAGAAGGCGGAGAGCGCGCCCGCCCAGGAGAGCGTCACCAGGCCGCCGACCAGCGCGGGCAGCAGCAGCGAGATGGCGGTCCAGAGCCAGAACAGCCGGGAGATCCGCCTTATGGCCGGGTCGCGGACGAGGTCCGGGGCGTAGGTGAGCTGCGGGGTCTGCTCCTCGTCGAAGAGCCAGCCCAGGTGCGCCCAGAACAGGCCCTTCAGCAGCGCGGGGACGCTCTCCCCGTAGCGCCAGGGCGAGTGCGGGTCGCCGTCCTTGTCGCTGAACCGGTGGTGCTTGCGGTGGTCGGCCACCCAGCGCACCAGCGGGCCCTCGACCGCGAGGCTGCCGGCGATCGCCAGCGCGAGGCGCACCGGGCGGTTGGCCTTGAACGAGCCGTGGGTGAAGTAGCGGTGGTAGCCGACGGTGACGCCGTGGCAGGTGAGGAAGTACATGGCGACGGCGATCGCGAGGTCCGTCCACCCCAGCCCCCAGCCCCAGGCCACCGGGACGGCGGCCAGCAGCGCGGTGAAGGGCACGAGGATGAACAGTCCGAGCGCGATCCGCTCGGGCAGACCCTGCTTCTCCCCGCCGCGGGTGGCGGACAGCTGGGTGGCGGCGGTCTGCGGGTCGAGGGTCTGGGGGTCGGAGGACGGAGTACGGGAGGCGGCGGTCCCCGCGCGCGCCTCTCCTGCCTGGATGGTCATGGGCGTCCCTTTGCGGCGTCCCGGTACGGGAGAGAAGCGGAGCCTACGTCGGCGTAACCTACGGCATCGTAGGTTGCGCTCCGTGTCCAAGGGAACACTCCGCCGCGCGGCTCTTGAGTGAATTCACCCGACTGGATGGATGAACCCCGACCCCACGGGGTTCGGCGGCGGAGACGCCGGCGGATCGGGGCGTGGATCGGAGCGCGGACCGCGGCGGGAACCGAGCGTGGGCCGGCGGTTGCGGATCGGTGCAAGGCGATACCCACGGCAGGGTCGACTCGGGTAGGGTCTGACACGACTGTCCGCCGTGGTGTAATGGCAGCACAGGGCCCTTTGGAGGCCTTTGTCTGGGTTCGAATCCTAGCGGCGGAGCCTCTGCACGCCTCTGGTTCGGGCGTCTTCCATCGCGCCGGTATTGTCGGTGCCGCTCGGCGGACTGTGCGACCGGCGACCGGCGTGGGTCCGGGCCGGGCCTGCTCTGCCCTCTCCGTGAACCTACCGAGGAGCCTCCCCGCATGGGTGCCAATTCGCTTGCCGCCGTTGTCGTGCTCGCCGCCGGTGGCGGGACCCGGATGAAGTCGAACAAGCTGCCCAAGGTGCTGCACGAGGTGTGCGGACGGTCGCTGGTGGGGCACGCGGTCTCGGCGGCCGGGGAGCTGGCTCCGGAGCAGCTGGTCGTGGTCGTCGGGCACCAGCGCGAGCAGGTGCAGGAGCACCTGGCGGCGCACTACCCGGCGGTGCGTACGGCCGTCCAGGAGGAGCAGAACGGCACCGGGCACGCGGTGCGCACCGCGCTGGAGGCGCTGGGCGCGGACGGCGTGGTGCTGGACGGCACCGTGATCGTCACCGCCGGCGATTCGCCGCTGCTGACCGGGGCGACCCTGCGCCGGCTGGCGGACGCTCATGCGGCCCAGCAGAACGGCGTCACCGTGCTGACCGCCGTCGTCCCCGAGCCCTTCGGCTACGGCCGGATCCTGCGGGACGAGGACGGCACCGTCGCCTCGATCGTCGAGGAGCGGGACGCCACCGACACCCAGCGGGCGATCGCCGAGATCAACTCGGGCGTCTTCGCCTTCGACGCCAAGCTGCTGGTCGAGGCGCTGGCCGAGCTCACCACGGACAACTCGCAGGGCGAGGAGTACCTGACCGACACCCTGGAGATCCTGCGCAAGGCCGGCCACCGGGTCGGTGCCGTGGTCGCCGAGGACCACCGGGACATCCTGGGCATCAACGACCGGGTCCAGCTGGCGCAGGCCCGCCGGCTGCTGAACGACCGTCTGCTGGAGCGGGCGATGCGCGCGGGCGTCACCGTGGTGGACCCGGCGACCACCTGGTTCGACGTCCAGGTGACCTACGAGCCGGACGCGGTGGTGCTGCCCAACACCCAGCTGCAGGGCGCCACCCACCTGGCCGAGGGCTGCGAGGTCGGTCCGAACTCGACCCTCAAGGACACCCTGATCGGCGCCGGCGCCCGGGTGAGCAACACCACGGCCGACCGTGCCGAGGTGGGCGAGCTGGCCACCGCCGGCCCCTACGCCTACCTGCGGCCGGGCGCGAAGCTGGCCCGCAAGGCGAAGGTCGGCACCTACGTCGAGGTGAAGAACTCCGAGCTCGGCGAGGGTGCCAAGGTGCCGCACCTGTCGTACATCGGCGACGCCACGATCGGCGAGGGCACCAACATCGGCGCGGCCTCGGTCACCGTGAACTACGACGGCGTGAACAAGCACCGCACCGTCATCGGCGCGCACTGCCGCACCGGTTCGGACAACATGTTCATCGCCCCGGTCACCGTCGGTGACGGTGCCTACACCGGTGCGGGCTCGGTCATCACCTCCGACGTCCCGGCCGGCGCACTCGGCGTGAACCGCGCGCAGCAGCGCAACATCGAGGGGTGGGTCGAGCGCAAGCGCCCCGGAACCGTCTCCGCGCAGGCCGCGAAGGCGGCGACGGACGGGGCCGGGCAGGCCTGACGGGGCGGGCGGGGCACCGCGGGCCGACCCAGGGGCGATCCCGGGGCGGACGGTTTCTGCGCGGGCGCGTAACCTTGGGGACATACGTGCGCCACTGGGCTTACCGCCCGTGTCCAGGCGTACCGACATTCCCCCCGACCCCGTACCGCGCGTGGGCCCCGCCTGCCCGCACCGGGTCGAGGGTTCAGCGTCCGCAACGCGAGGAGACGGTGCAGTGAGCGGGATCACGACGTCGGGTGAGAAGAAGCTCAAACTCTTCTCCGGCCGTGCCCACCCGGAGCTGGCGAAGGAGGTGGCCGAGGCGCTCGGGACCGAACTGGTCCCCACCAAGGCCCTGGACTTCGCCAACGGCGAGATCTACGTCCGCTTCCTGGAGTCCGCCCGTGGTGCGGACTGCTTCGTGATGCAGAGCCACACGGCTCCCATCAACCAGTGGATCATGGAGCAGCTGATCATGATCGATGCTCTGAAGCGGGCCTCCGCCAAGAGCATCACCGCGATCCTGCCGTTCTACGGCTACGCCCGCCAGGACAAGAAGCACCTCGGCCGCGAGCCCATCTCGGCCCGCCTGGTCGCCGACCTGCTGCGCCAGGCCGGGGCCGACCGTCTGATGGCCGTGGACCTGCACACCGCGCAGATCCAGGGCTTCTTCGACGGCCCGGTGGACCACCTGTTCGCGCTGCCGCTGCTGGCCGACTACATCGGCGAGAAGGTCGACCGCTCCAAGCTGACCGTCGTCTCCCCGGACGCCGGCCGGGTGAAGGTCGCCGACCAGTGGTGCGACCGCCTGGCCGCCCCGCTGGCGATCATCCACAAGCGCCGCGACATCACCCAGGCCAACACCATCCTGTCGGCCGACGTCGTCGGTGACGTCGAGGGCCGGGTCTGCGTCCTGGTCGACGACATGATCGACACGGCCGGCACGATCTGCGCCGCCGCCGACGCGCTGTTCGAGAACGGCGCCGCGGACGTCCTGGTCGCGGCCACCCACGGGGTGCTCTCCGGCCCGGCCGCGGACCGGCTGAAGAACTCCCGGGTCAGCGAGTTCGTGTTCACCAACACGCTGCCCACCCCGGCCCAGCTCCAGCTGGACAAGATCACCACGCTGTCCATCGCCCCGTCGATCGCCGCCGCGATCCGCG
Organism: Streptomyces sp. 1114.5; assembly: GCF_003635085.1. Classification (NCBI taxonomy): domain Bacteria; kingdom Bacillati; phylum Actinomycetota; class Actinomycetes; order Kitasatosporales; family Streptomycetaceae; genus Streptomyces; species Streptomyces sp. 1114.5. Next base: position 630,669 of record NZ_RBXE01000001.1, on the reverse strand, counting down.
AGGTGTTCGAGGAGGGTTCGGTCACGAGCCTCTTCGAGGGCGTGCACTGACGAAGGCCCGCGCAGGCGGCCCCGGTCCGAACGGACCGGGGCCGCCGCCGATTTCGCGGCAGGGCACCGGTGCGGTTAGACTCGTGAGACTGCTCGGCGAGGGATGCCGTGTGCCTGCTCGACGGGCGCCCGCTCCGTGATCGACGCGCTGCCGGTGCCGGATTCCCGTCCGCCGGCAGGCCGTTGCCGCCGAGTGACCCCCGAACGTACTGAGGGTGTGGTCCCGGCGGTTTTTCGCGTTGCCTGCACCCCCGCGCCATCTTCCACGAGGAGTGCAGTCGTGTCCGAGATCCGCCTTGCCGCTGAGACCCGTTCCGAGTTCGGCAAGGGTGCCGCCCGTCGCGCCCGCCGTGCCGGCTTCGTCCCCGGTGTCGTCTACGGCCACGGCCACGCCCCGGTTCACCTGAACCTGCCCGGCCACGACCTGATGATGGCCCTCAAGACCCCGAACGCCCTGCTGGTCGTCCCGATCGAGGGCAAGGACGAGTACGTGCTGCCCAAGGCCGTCCAGCGCGAGGCCATCAAGCGCACCATCGAGCACGTCGACCTGCTGCTGGTCAAGCGTGGCGAGAAGGTCACCGTCGAGATCCCGGTCCACACCGAGGGCGAGCTGGCCCCGGGCGGCAACCTGCTGGAGCACGTCCTCAACGCGCTGCCGATCGAGGCCGAGGCCACCCACCTGCCCGAGTCCGTCACCGTCTCGGTCGAGGGCCTGGAGGCCGGTGCCTCCATCCACGCCAAGGACATCACCCTGCCGGCCGGCGTCACCCTGGCCGTCGAGGCCGACGCCGTCGTCCTGCAGGTCATCGGCGCCCAGGCCGCTCCGGCCGACGAGGAGGCCGCCGAGGCCGAGGGCACCGAGGCCTGAGCCTCGCCCTGCTAGCACGGACCGCTGCCCCGGTCGCTCCCGCTGGAGCGGCCGGGGCAGCGGTGTGTCCGGGATGATGACGACGAGCGCGAAGGCGAGGAGTGAGAGCGCGATGGCGGACGAGTACGAGGGCCCCTGGCTGGTGGTGGGGCTGGGCAACCCGGGCGAGCAGTACGCCCGCAACCGGCACAACATCGGGTTCATGGTGGTGGACCTGCTGGCGCAGCGGATGGGCGCCAAGTTCAAGGCGCACAAGAGCAGGGCGCAGGTGGCCGAGGGACGGCTGGCGGGCAAGCGGGTGGTGCTGGCCAAGCCGATGTCCTTCATGAACCTCTCCGGCGGGCCGGTGACGGCGCTGCGAGACTTCTACAAGGTGCCGGCCGCCGCGCTGATCGCGGTCCACGACGAGCTGGACATCGACTACGCGGCGCTGCGGCTGAAGCTGGGCGGCGGCGACAACGGCCACAACGGGCTGAAGTCGATCACCAAGTCGCTGGGCCCGGACTACCACCGGGTGCGCTGCGGGATCGGCCGTCCGCCGGGCCGGATGGAGGTCGCGGACTTCGTGCTGAAGGACTTCTCCTCGACCGAGCGCAAGGAGCTGGAGTGGTTCGTGGACCGCTCGGCGGACGCGGTGGAGGCGCTGCTGTCCGAAGGGCTGGAGCGGGCGCAGGGGACGTACAACTCCTGAGCCTCCGTCAAGACGGCGCGCCGGGCGCCGGGTACGCAACAGTCGTACAACGCTTGGCGGGCCGGAGCTGAATCCGTGTGAGAAGCCCGGACGGGATCGGATAGCGTCGGCCGCGGTACGCGAACGAGTCCTGGGGAGTTTGGGGAGTTCTCGATGCGGGGATTGGGTCCGGTCCGCCGACTGCGGCGGACCCGGGTGGTTCGGCTGAGGCGGCTCGGACGGCGTGTCGGTACGGCCGGTGCGCTGGGGGCGGCCGGGATGCTGCTGTCCAGCGGTGCGGTGGCGCACGCGGACCCGGTGGCGGAGTCCGATCCGGCGCTCCCCCCGGAGCCGGCCGCGGCGCAGTTCAGCCCGGTGCTGGGCGAGTCGATGGGCCCCGACGCGGGGCTGCTGGCGGTCGGCGGCGGCCTGGTCGTGGCGGCCGGCGGCGCGGCGCTGTGGCTGAAGCGCAGGCGCGCGGGCGAGCCCGCGGAGTAGCAACCCCCGTACGGCGAGGGGCCGGTGTCCCGGGGGCGGGACACCGGCCCCTCGGCCGTTGCGGGCCCGGCGTCAGCCGGTGTTGCGCAGGCCGGCGGCGATGCCGTTGACGGTCAGCAGCAGCGCGCGGGCGCGCAGCGGGTCGTCGCGGCGGCCGGCCGAGACCTCCTCGCGCTGGCGGCGCAGCAGCGCGACCTGGAGGTAGGAGATCGGGTCGAGGTAGGCGTCGCGGACGGCGAAGGTCTGCTTCAGCACCGGGTTGTGCTCCAGCAGTTCGCCCTCGCCGGTGAGCCGGAGCACCTCGCGCAGGGTGAGCGCGTGCTCGTCCTTGATCTGGTCGAAGACGTGCCGCAGCTCGCCGGGCACCAGCTGCTCGACGTAGTGGCGGGCGATCCGCAGGTCGGTCTTGGCCAGCGTCATGGCGACGTTGGACAGGAAGTTGCGGAAGAAGTGCCACTCGCCGTACATCTCGTCCAGCACGCCGCCCAGGCCCGCGGCGCGGGCGGCGGCGAGGCCGGAGCCGACGCCGTACCAGCCGGGGACGATCTGGCGGGACTGGGTCCAGCCGAAGACCCACGGGATGGCCCGCAGGCCGTCCAGGCCGGCGCCGGAGTCGGGGCGGCGGGACGGGCGGGAGCCCAGGTGCAGCGAGGCGAGCTGGTCGACCGGGGTGGAGGCGAAGAAGTACTTCGGCAGGTCCTCCTGCTCGACCAGGCCGCGGTAGGCGGTGTGGGCGGCCTCGGAGACCTGGTCCATCGCGGCGTCCCAGCGGGCCAGCGACTCGGGGGCCTGGCGCGGGGCGGTGTGCAGCGCGGAGGCGGACAGGGTGGCGGAGATGGTCAGTTCCAGGTTCTCCCGGGCGAGGGAGGGGAGCAGGTACTTGTCGGAGATGACCTCGCCCTGCTCGGTGACCTTGATCTCGCCCTCCAGGGTGCCCCAGGGCTGGGCCAGGATGGCCTCGTGCGAGGGGCCGCCGCCGCGGCCGACGGTGCCGCCGCGGCCGTGGAAGAGGCGCAGCCGGATGCCGTAGCGGTGGGCGACGTCGCGCAGCCGGCGCTGGGCGCGGTGGATCTCCCACTGGGAGGTGGTGATGCCGCCGAACTTGGAGGAGTCGGAGTAGCCGAGCATGACCTCCTGGATGTCGCCGCGCAGCGAGACGAGCAGCCGGTAGGAGGGGTCGGAGAGCATCTCGTCCAGGATGCGGTCGGCCTGCTGGAGCTCGTCGGTGGTCTCCAGCAGCGGCACGATGCCGATCTTGGCGATCCCGGTGTGCAGGTCGATCAGGCCGGCCTCGCGGGCCAGCACGGTGGCGGCGAAGACGTCGTCGGCGCCCTGGCACATCGAGATGATGTAGCTCTCGACGATCTCGTCGCCGAAGCGCTCGAAGCCCTCGCGGATGGTGTTGAAGACGCCGAGGGTCTTGGTGCCGGCCTCGTCCAGCGGGGCCGGGGTGGGGGCGAGCGGGCGGCGCGAGCGGAGCTCCTTGGCGAGCAGCTTCTGCCGGTACTCGCGCGGCATGTCGGCGTAGCGCCAGGCCTCCTCGCCGAGGCGGTCGAAGAGCTGGCCGAGGGCGTGGTGGTGGGCCTCGGCGTGCTCGCGCACGTCCATGGTGGCGAGTTGGAGGCCGAAGGCCTCGATGGTGCGGATGGCGCGGGCGAGGCGGCCGTCGGCGATCAGCTCGCCGCGGTGGGCGCGCAGGGACTCCTGGATCAGCCGCAGGTCGGCGAGGAGTTCGCGGGTGCCGAGGTAGTCGCGGCCCTCGACGTGCGGGGTGCCGCCGGCCAGGCGCTCGCGGGTGTTCTCCAGCTTGAGCCGGATGCAGGTGGCCTTGAGGCGGTAGGGCTCCTCGGCGTTCATCCGCCGGTAGCGCGGGCTGAGTTCGGGGAGCAGGTGCAGGTCGGTGTTGAGCGAGGCGAGCAGTTCGACGGAGGCGCCGGCCAGCCGCTCGGAGGTGGAGAGGGTGTTGCGCAGGTCGTCGATGGCGGCCAGCGCGTCCTTGATGCCGTACTCGTGCTGGAGGTTGAGGACGTCCCAGGTGACCTGCGGGGTGACGTTGGGGTTGCCGTCGCGGTCGCCGCCGATCCAGGTCCCGAAGGTGAGCGGGCGCACGCCCTCGGGCAGGCCCAGGCCGACCCGGGCCAGCTCCTCGTGCAGCTCCTCCAGGACCTCGGGGACGGCCTCGCGGTAGAGCTCGTCCAGGTAGTAGACGGCATTGCGGGCCTCGTCGGTGGGCTCGGGGCGGGCGATGCGCAGCTCGTCGGTCTGCCAGAGCAGGTCGATGACCTCGGCGAGGCGGCGGTCGGCGGAGCGCCGGGCGCTGCTGGTGCGCGCGGGGCCGGCGGCGGCGAGGCCGGAGCTGAGCTCCTCGCGGTGGATGCGGTCGAGGAGTTCGCCGATCCTGCGCAGCTTGTTGAGGACGCTGCGGCGGGCTGCCTCGGTGGGGTGCGCGGTGAAGACCGGACGGACCGCGAGGTGGGCCAGGGTGTCCTGGAGGTGCTTGGGGTCGGCCTCGGCGAGCTGGTCGGCGGTCTGCGCGAGCAGCGAGCCCTCCCGGGCGCGGCGGGTGGCGAACTCGCGGCCGCGGTGCACCTGCTCGGTGACGTTGGCGAGGTGGAAGTAGGTGGAGAACGCGCGGACCAGCTTGGCGGCGGTGTCCAGGTCGATGTCGGAGAGGAGTTCGGCGGTGGCCTCGCCGTCGGTGCGGCTGAGCAGGCGGACCTGTTCGACCAGGCCCAGCAGCTGGGGGCCCTCCTGGCGGACCAGCGTCTCGCCGAGCAGGTCGCCGAGGCGGCGGATGTCCGCACGCAGGGCGGCGTTGTCGGCGATGACGGTGGGGCTGTCCGCCGGGGTGGGGACCGGAGCGGTCACGGCTGGCTCCCTGTGGTGGTGGGGTTCGGCAACGGCTCATCGTCACAGGTCCGCCCGCGTGTGGCGGTTGTGACGCGTGCGGACCGCGCTGTCCGACGCGACCAGCATAGGTGTCGGGGCGTGCGCTGTCCGAGAGGTGGCCGGATGGCGGACAGAGCTGCCGGGATACAGCTGTGGTCTGGACCACTTGGCGTGCCCGGGAGGTGTGCCGGACAATCCCGGTGGGGAGGGGTGGGGGTTGCCGCATAGGCTGTCGGACATGAGCAAGTCGCCTGGGGAGCGCGCGCAGGAACGATCGTTCTGGTGGTGGAAGCGGCCGCGCAGCGCCTTCCTGGACATCGGGCTGGCCCTGCTCGCCGCGCTGGAGTGCGCGGCCAGCACGATCGGATTCCTGTCCGCACGGGTCGATCTGACCACCGCGGGGAAGGTCGGGATCGCGCTGCTCGGCGCGCTGGCCGGCGGCTCGCTGGTGCTGCGCCGGCGCTGGCCGGCCGTCCCCGTGCTGGTCACCCTGGTCGCCATGCCCGGGATGCTCGGGGTGCTGCTGCTCGTGGTGGCGCTGTACACACTGGCCGAGACCTGGGAGTGGCCCACGCGGCGCTGGCGGGTGGTGGCGCTGTCCGGGCTGGCCTTCGCCGAGGCGGTCGCCGTGATGATGGTCTCGATGCTGACCCCCGGCGACTCGGGGGTGGAGCAGCCGCCGCTGTGGGGCCAGGTCCTGATAGCCGTGCTGGTCGCGGTCGGGCTGACCGTCCCGCCGGTGGTGACCGGCCTGTACGTGGGTGCGCGGCGGCGGCTGATCGAATCGCTCAAGGACCGTGCGCACGGCCTGGAGACCGAACTGGACCTGCTGGCCGAGCAGGCCCAGGAGCGCGCCCGGCGGGCCCGGCTGGAGGAACGCACCCGGATCGCCCGGGAGATGCACGACGTGGTGGCGCACCGGGTCTCGCTGATGGTGGTGCACGCCGGCGCGCTGGAGCGGATCGCCGCCAAGGACCCGGAGAAGGCCGCGCAGAGCGCCAAGCTGATGGGCGAGGTGGGCCGGCAGGCGCTGAACGAGCTGCGCGAGATCCTCGGCGTGCTGCGGATGGACGACGAACGGCCGCAGGAACCGGACTCGCTGGCCGCGCTGCCCCGGCTGGTGGACCAGTCCCGGGCGGCCGGCATGGCGGTGACGCTGACGGTCAGCGGCAGCCGGCAGGAGTTCACCGGCGAGGCGGAGCAGACCGCCTACCGGGTCGTCCAGGAGGGGCTCACCAACGCGCACAAGCACGCGGGCGGCGCACAGGTGTCCGTGCTGCTGGCGTACGCGCCGAACGGGGTGCGGGTGAGCGTGGTGAACGCCTGCCCGGGCGGGGAGCGCGGTGCGGCCCAGCTGCCCAGCGGGGGCAACGGGCTGGTCGGGATGCGCGAGCGGGTGATCGCGCTGGGCGGCACCTTCTCGTCCGGGCCGGAGGCGGACGGCGGGTTCCGGGTCGAGGCGGTGCTGCCGTCCCGGCTGGCGGTACGGGCCGAGCGGCTGCGGTAGCCGTCGGCCCTGCTTCTTCGCCGTACCCGTCAGTGCTCGTCCGCGGTGCGCAGCCGCCCCGGGGCGGTGCCCAGCACCAGGGCGGTGATCGCCTGGTCGACGCCGTGGCCGAGGAACCACTCGCCGGTGTGGTCCAGGCTGTAGACCCGGCCCTCCTCGTCGACGGCCAGCAGCGCCTGCCCGTACGCCTCCTCGCCGAGCGGGGACAGCTTGGTGCCCAGTGCCCGGCCGAGGTCGTGCAGGGTGCGCGGCTGGTGCAGGCCGCACAGCGGGTCGATCAGGAACGGGGTGCGGGCCAACTGGCGGCCCGGGCCTGACAGGTCGAAGGCGAGGCCGCCGAACTCGGCCCAGGCCTCCACGGCCGCCGGGAACACCGCGTGCCCCACGCCGGTGGGTGCGCCGAAGCCGACGAGGGTGTCGGCCCACTCCTCGGCCTGCCGGATCTGCCAGCGGCCGGGGTGCCAGCCGGCGGCCTTGAGTTCGGCGGCCACGTCGGCGGGGAAGCGCGGGCGGGTCCGGGTGCCGGTGGCACCGCCGGCGGTGGACAGGGTGGCCGGCGGGGGCGGGGGAGGGCTGGGCGGGTTCAGGGCTTGCTCCAGGGCTCGGGGACGGGGGGACGGACCGGGGGCGGGTGGGCCGGGGCCGGCCGGGGCCGGGCCGGTGCTCGGCCGGTCAGTGCGCGGGCGGTCCGACGGCGACGACCTGCACGGTGAAGTGCTCCAGCAGCGGGGCGCAGGAACGGCACGGCGGGGCGTGGGTGCCGTGCGCCGGATCGCCCTCCTCGCGGATCCGAACGGTCGTCATCCGGGAGCCCTTGAGCGCCTTGCGGGCCTCGTGCAGGGTCATCGGCTTGCGGGCGGCGCGCTTGGAGCGCCGGCCGTCGACCGTCGTCAGGTACTGGGAGAGCAGGACGGCCTCCGGGCAGCGGCCGGTGAACCGCTCGCGGGCGTCCAGCGGCAGGGCGTCCAGGAACTCCGTGACCAGGCCGTGCAGCACCGGGCGACGGGCGTCCTTGTCGCCCGCCAGGGTGTGCACCTCGCCGCCCTTGAGCGACAGCGCGGCGGCGACGGCGGGCAGCAGGCTGTCGCGGTGGTGGCGCAGCACTGGTGGGCCCGCCGGCTCACCGGTGGTCATCCGTCGTCCTCCTCCTCGTCATCCGGCGGCGGCCGCAGCGGCCCGGCCGGTCCTGGGCAAGCCTGTCAAACGACACCGACATCCGTACAACCGGGGTGCGGGCGTGGCGGATACCGGGCAGAGCGGCCGGATGTCCGACGGGGCATCACCCGATACTGGCCGAATCCGCACCCCCGCGTCATGACTTGTCCCCTGATGTGCCGAAACCGTCCCCGGGGCCGCGGCCGCGGCGGTACCGTCCCGGCGGCGAGCCGGGGGATGCAGCCGGCCGCCGGGACGGGTGAGGTGCGGCCCGGTGCGGGGGTTCCGCGCGGGGCCGGCGCGTGGGTTCCGGGAAGGTTCCGGGCGGGGGGCTCTCCCCAGGACCGGGGGTTGAAGGCAGGCCCTAGGCTGGTGCCCAGCAAGCACCGAGTATTTGCAGCAGCCAGTGGGGGCTCCCAGATGACGACAGGTCGGCCCGGCGTCGCCGCCGCACCGAACGCGGCGTACGCAGGTCAGGTGGTGCAGTTCCCGGATCCGGTCCGCGCGGAGCGGCACCCCGCCGGGGTCAGGGTGGACGAGTACGGCTACCCGGACTTCGGCCCGTACGCCGCGGCCGCGGCCGAGGTCGCCGACCCGCCGGAGGGCTTCGGCGTGGACGAACTGCGGCTGACCGACTACGTCTCGGCCAACGCCGCGCTCTACACCCAGGGCCACCCGCTCTGGGCCGACCTGGAGACCGCGGTCGCCACCCCGCCCGGCTGGACCTGGCACCACGCAGTGGGCCGGGCCGCCCCCGGCTGGCGGCGGATGGAGCTCGTCCCGGTCGAGGTCAAGGCCCTGCTGCGGCACCACGGCGGCCTGGCCACCTCCGCCGCCGACCACACCCGGCGCGGCACCCGCCCGCTGCAGGAGCGCCGGCCCGTCCACTTCTCCCTGGCCAGGGACGGCGGCGACCCGATCGGCGTCCCCGAGGACCTGGTGCAGCGCGCCGAGGAACGCCTCGGCTACCGGCTGCCCGGCGCCTACCGCACCTTCCTCAAGCTGGGCGGCGGCCGCGGCCCGGTCGGGGTGGCCCTGGACACCGAACTCGGCCTGCTGCTCGACCAACCGTTCCTGACCCTCAGCGAGGAGTACGGCACCGAGGACGTCGTGTACGCCAACAAGTGCCTGCGCGACCACCTCACCAAGGACTACCTGGGCATCGCCTACGCGCAGGGCGGCATCGTCGCGCTCAAGGTGCGCGGCGACCGGACCGGCTCGGTCTGGTTCCACCTGTACGACGACGCCCGCGACTCCGGAGGCCCGGAGGCCCCGGAGGACCGCCTCGCCCGGCTGCTGCTGCCCTGTGGCGAGGACTTCGACGCCTTCCTGCTGCGACTGGCGGGCAGCCCGCCGGAGCTGGAGACGGTCGCGGAGCTGATGGTGGACGGCGGGTTCGCCCGGGCCGTCCCGGTGGGCTGATGCGCACGGCTGCGGCGGTGGCCGTGGTGGCGGTGCCGGCAGTTCCGGTGCTGGTGGAACGGGGGACGACGAGGATGCGGACAGGGGTGAACCGGGCGTGGTGACGTACGCGCAGGCGCAGGAGCTCGCCGAGGAGTGGATCAACGGCGGGGTGCCGCGCGCGCAGCAGCGCGAGGTGCGGGTCCGGGAGTTCGACCTGGGCTTCGTCTGCTGGGCGGTGGCGCCCGGGGACGCGGCGGCCGGCGGCGGTACCGAGGGTGCGAGCGGCTCGGGTGAGGCGCGGCTGGTGATCGCCCGGGACTCGGGTGCCAGCACGCTCTGGCCGGCGCTGCCCGTCAACGAGGTGGTCCGGCAGTACGAGGAGGTGTACGGGCGGCCGGTCGCGGCCAACCCGGCCGGGGCGGCCAAGCCCGCACCGGGGCCGGTGGAGGCGACCTCCTTCCTGCTCAGCCCGCCGCAGTGGCTGCAGGAGGCGGGGGCCGCGGCGATCGCGGCGGAGGCGGAGCGGCTGGGGGGCGGTTCGGCCGGTCCGGCCGGTTCGCAGGCTGCTGCCCCGGGTTCGCCGCTGGCGGCGACGGAGGAGTTGCCCGGTCCGGCTTCGGCGCTGGCGGCCACCGAGGAGCTGCCCGGTCCGGCTTCGGCACTGGCGGCCACCGAGGAGCTGCCCGGCCCGGCTTCGGCTTCGGCTTCGGCTTCGGCGCCCGCGGCCGCGGTGCTGACCGAGCCGCCGGTGTCCGACCGGCCCGCCGGGGACGCGCCGACGATGCTCGCCCCGCCGCCCGGGCCGGACGAGCAGTTCGTCGCGCCTCCGCTGCCGCAGCCGCAGGCCGGCGTGCCGCTTGCGCCGCCGGCCCCGGTTGCGCCCGTGGCGCCCGTCGCGCCGACCGCTCCGCCGGTCGGTGCCGAGGCCGCGACCGTCCTGATGCCCGAGGGCCTGCGGACCACCGGCGCGGACCGGCCCGACACGGCCGCGCCGGCCGGTGCCGAGGCCGCGACCATGCTGATGCCGCCGGGCAGCGGCGGGTACGGCATGCCGCCGGTCCCGCCGTCCGCCGCGCAGGCCGCGCCGGCCCAGCCCCCGGCCGTACCGCCGACTGCGCCGCCGGCCGCACCGCCGTTCGCGCCGCCGGCCCAGGCCCCCGCACCCGCCCCGGTGGCCGAGCCGGCGCCGACGCTGCTCGCGCCGCCGGACGCCGTGCCCGGGCTGATGGGCCTGCCCGGTGCCCCGGCGACGCCGCCCGGTACGCCGGTGGAGCACGCGCCGACGATGCTCGCCCCGCCCGGCGGGGTGCCCGGTCTCGCCGGCCTGCCCGGTGCCCCGGCGACGCCGCCCGGTGCGCCGGTGGAGCACGCCCCGACGATGCTCGCCCCGCCCGGCGGAATGCCGGGCCTCGCCGGCCTGCCCGGTGCCCCCGGCACCCCGGCCGCGGAGCCGCCGGCCGCCGCTGCGCCGCAGGGCGGGCTCGGCCGTGCGCCGGGCTCGGCTCCGCCGCCGCCCCCGCCGGCCGCGCTGCGCGGCGGTGCAGCCGGTTCGCCCGGCGCGGGCGCCGCTCCGGGCGGGTTGGGCCGCAACTCCGGTTCCGCCCCGCCGCCGCCCCCGCCTGCCGGCCTGAAGCACACCCCGGGCCCCGGCGCGCCCGCCGCCGCCCCCGGTGGCCGCGGAGCCGGCTCGGCCCCGCCGCCCCCGCCCCCGGCGGGCCTGCGTGGCGCCGAGGCGCCCGCCCCCCAGGGCACGCCGGCCGGCGGCACGCCCGCGGCCGCGGCGGCGTACGAGGCGACCCAGCTGGCGAGCGCGATCGACCCGGCGCTACTGGGCGGTCCGGCGGACCCCGGCACCCCGCCGTCCGGCGGCCCGGCCGTTCCGCCGCCGCCCGGCGGTCCGGTGGCCCCCGCCGCGCCGGTGGCCGGCTACGGCTACCCGAACGCGGGCGGCGCTGCCGGGGTCGTCCCCCCGGCGGCGGTGACCGGTGCGCCGCAGCCCGCGCCGGTGCCCCCCGGCGTGCCCGCGGTCGGCCCGGGCTACTTCGCCGCGCTCAGCTACCGGGGGCCGGACGGTTCGGAGCAGAAGCTGCTGCACCGCAGCGAGCCCGGCACCCCGCACCCGGAGTGGAAGATCCTGCAGGACCTGCGCCGGCTCAACGTGCCGCCGGAGCAGGTGCTGGAGCTCTACACCGAGCTGGAGTCGTGCGACCTGCCCGGCGGCTACTGCAACCGCATGATCGCCGCGTCCTGGCCGAACGTGCGGCTCACCCACACCGCCCCGTACGGCCGTGACCACGCCTCCCGGCAGGCCGGGATGGCCGAGCTGCTGGACCACCTGGACGAGCTGCACCAGTTGGCCTCCGGTGCCCAGCGGGTCCGCCCGTTCCGGGTGCCGCCGCCGGCGCCCGGGACGGTCCAGCCGCTGCCGCCGCTCCCGCCGCAGCAGCTCGCCCAGGAGGTCGGCGCCGCCTTCGGGCAGAACCTGTTCCGCTACGAGCAGCGCGCGGTCTCCCGCCAGGGCGTGCCCGAGCCGGTGTCCCAGACCCTGATGTGGGCCGGGCTGCCGCGGGACTTCGGGCCGTTCTTCTGGGCGCAGGCGCAGGAGGGCCGGCCGATCCCGACGCTCGCCGAGCTGGCCGCCGAGCGCGGCCTGGCCGGCGGCCCGGACTTCGGCGGCTACCTGGTCCTCGGCAACGACTACGGCCGGCAGCTGTGCGTCCAGTACGGCACCGCGCACGTGGTCGCCGTGGACATCGATGGAACCGCCCAGCCGCCCCGGTTCGTCAACAGCGGTGTACCGGAGTTCGTCCGCGCGCTGGCCCTGCTGGGCCGGATGTGGCGGCTGCGGTACGGGCTGACGCCGGATCAGGCCGGTCGCTGGACGACCGACTTCCAGGCCCAGCTCGCCGCGATCGACCCGGCGGCCCTGCAGAACGCGGACACCTGGTGGGCCGTGCTGCTGGAGCAGTTCTGGGACGGTCTGCTGTAGCGGACCGTCGTGGATCCTCGCAGGTGGGGAGGGGTCGTTCCGGTGTTCGGGACGGCCCCTCCGGCGTGCCGCGGCGGCTCTGCCTCGTTGGGGTTTCGCCCGGATCTGCGCAAAATAGGTCAAGAGGATGGGTCTATTCGTCCCGTCCTCGACGTATTCAGGTCCGTACGACGACCGAATCCGGCCCCCGGCTCCGAAGCGGTTCCGGATCCGGCCGTTCCGTCCGATCATGGGCTCCGCAGCCCGCGACAACGAGGGGAAGAGCCCATGAGCGACGCCGTCCCCCAGCACGGCTTCACCCAGGCCCGGCGCGGTTACGCGCCCGATCAGGTCGAGCGGGCCCTTGCCGCGCTCACCGCGCAGCGCGACGAGGCGTGGGAACGGTTGAGCGTCCTCGGCGCCGGCATCCGGCAGATGGAGGCCCGGCTGGCCGACATCCGCCGGGCCGCCGAGGAGGCCCCGGAGCCCGACTACGAGGTGCTCAGCGAACAGGCCGCAGGACTGGCCGCGATGGCCCAGAACGAGGCGCGCGCCGTCCGGGAGAAGGCCGAGCGCTTCTCCGAGGACCTGCGGGACGAGGTCTACGAGGCCGGCCAGGCGCTCGACCGGGCCGCCAAGGAGTACAGCACCACCACCCGGACCGAGGCCGACGCGGCCGCCCGGCGCACCGACGAGCGCACCCGCGCCGAGGCCGAGGGCATCCGCGCCGAAGCCGACCGGGAGAGCCGCGCCGTCCGGGACGCCGCCACCGCCTACGCCGCCAAGGTGCGGGTGGCCGCCGCCGAGGCCGGCGAGCAGGCCGAGGCCGAGCTGGCCACCCGGCGCCGCCGGGCCGACGAGGACTTCGCCGCGGCCCAGGCCGCCGCCGACGCCGAGGACGCCGAGGTCTCGGCGACCGCCGAGCGCCGGGTCAAGGAGGCCGAGCAGCACCGGGAGACCGTGCTGAACCGGATCAAGCAGCTGGAGACGGACGCCCAGGCCAAGGCGGACCAGCTGGTCGAGCAGGCCCGCCGGGAGGCCGAGAAGATCAACGCGGCGAGCGAGCGCGAGCAGGCCGAGTTCGACATCCGGCTGGAGACGGTGCAGCAGCACCTGGACCACATCAAGGCCACGCTGGCCTCCCTCACCGGGGCGGCGGTCGGCCAGATCGAGCCCGGGCTGGCGGCTGCCGCGGCCGCGCGGCGGGGGGACGCGGCTCCGGCCCCGGCCCCCGTGGACGAGGCTCCGGCCTCGGTGGATGCGGGCCCGGCGGACGCGGTCGTCGACGCGGTGCCGGTGGACTCGGAGGCGGACACGGGGGAGATCCCGCTGCCGACGCTGCGGAAGGCTCCGGCTTCGGCCGGGGCTTCGGGTGGCGCTTCGGTGCCGCGGACGCCGGTGGTCGGCGGTGGCGCGGCGAAGGCGGCCGCCGGGCCCGTGGTGACCGGCCCGGTCGCCCCGGCCGTGGTCCCGCCGAAGCCGGCCTCCCCGCCCGAGGCCGTGACCGGGGCGGCGGGTGACGAGGCAGCGGGCGACGGGAAGGCGGGGGCGCCGGCGGAGGAGACCCGGATCATCCCGAAGATCATCATCGTGGACGACGGCGCCGACTACGCGACGCCCAACACCGTGAGCTACCGCCGCCGCTAGGGCCTGTCCGGGGCGGGGCCCGGGAAACGCAGTAGGCCGAGACCCGTGGCGCCCTCCAGGAAAGGGCGCCACGGTTCCCGGCGCTTGGGCGGGCGCCCCCACCCAGGGTCGCCCGGCCTCGCACCTCCGACCCCCATCGGGGGTGCGACAGTGCCGCCACAGCCATCCCCCACGGTTGGGTGCGGCGGGCACGTTCACCATGGTGCGCGATCTCCATGGACGGCCAGTGACAGGAGTATGTCCAGTTCGTGGCGGGTGGCTGTGCCCGTGGCGGGGGCGGCGCCGGGCCGGTTCGTCCACCGGCGGTCCGGTGTTCCGTCCAGTGGTTCGTTCCCGGTCATGTCCCCGTCAGGGATGGGGTGCGGGAGGCGGTTCGTCCCCGCCCGGCCCCGCCGTGGCCGTACGCCGCGTGCGTGTCCCTGGCGCGGCGTAGGCTGGAGACCCCCGGCCGCTCGGCGCGCCGGGCCGTTCGCGTTGCCCTGGCGGGCCTTCGCCGCCCGGGGGCAGCACCAGCCACGGGACGAAGAAGAGACCCCAGATGAGTCTGACCGGACTGCTCGATGTCGTCGCCCGGGACGCGGCGCTCGCCGAGGCGATCGAGGCGGCCACCGCCACCGGAGCCGCGGCCGGCGGCCGCCGCCACCTGGACCTCGTCGGACCGCCCGCCGCCCGGCCGTTCGCGATCGCCGCGCTGGCCCGGGCGCTCGCCGGGCAGGCCGCCGGGGAGCGCGGCCGCCCGGTGCTCGCGGTCACCGCGACCGGCCGGGAGGCCGAGGACCTGGCCGCCTCGCTGCGCTCGCTGCTGCCCGCCGACGCGGTCGCCGAGTTCCCGGCCTGGGAGACCCTGCCGCACGAGCGGCTGTCGCCCCGCTCGGACACCGTCGGGCGCCGGCTGGCCGTCCTGCGCCGGATCGTGCACCCGCGGGCGGACGACCCGGCGGCCGGGCCGGTGCAGGTGATCGTCGCCCCGGTCCGCTCGGTGCTGCAGCCGCAGGTCAAGGGGCTGGCCGAGCTGGAGCCGGTGGCCGTCCAGCGGGGCGAGTCGCACGACCTGGAGGAGGTCGCCCGCCGGCTCGCCGCGGCTGCCTACGCGCGTGTCGAACTGGTCGAGAAGCGCGGCGAGTTCGCCGTCCGCGGCGGCATCCTGGACGTCTTCCCGCCGACCGAGGAGCACCCGCTGCGGGTGGAGTTCTGGGGCGACGAGGTCGAGGAGATCCGGTACTTCAAGGTCGCCGACCAGCGCTCGCTGGAGATCGCCGAGCACGGGCTGTGGGCGCCGCCCTGCCGCGAGCTGCTGCTCACCGACGAGGTGCGGGCGCGGGCCGCCGAGCTGTCCGCCGAACACCCCGGGCTGGCCGAGATCCTGGACAAGATCGCCGAGGGCATCGCGGTCGAGGGCATGGAGTCGCTGGCGCCCGTCCTGGTCGACGACATGGAGCTGCTGCTCGACGTCCTGCCGCTCGGCTCGGTCACCGTGGTCTGCGACCCCGAGCGGGTCCGCACCCGCGCCGCCGACCTGGTGGCGACCAGCCAGGAGTTCCTGCACGCCTCCTGGGTCGCGGCCGCGACGGGCGGGGACCGGCCGATCGACCTGGAGACCATCGACGTCTCCGCCGCCTCGCTGCGCTCGCTCGCCGAGGTGCGCGAGCACGCCGACGAGATCGGGCTGCCCTGGTGGTCCGTCAGCCCGTTCGCGACCAGCGAGTCGACGGTGAGCGAGGTGCTGGAGTTCGACGCCAACACGCTGACCCTCGGCATGCACGCCGTCGAGGCCTACCGCGGCGACACCGCCCGGGCGATCGCCGACGCCAAGGAGCGGCTGGCCGCCGACTGGCGGGTCGTCATGGTGACCGAGGGCCACGGGCCGGCCTCCCGGCTCGCCGAGGTACTGGGCAACGAGGGCATCCCGGCCCGGCTGGTCGCCGACCTCGCCGAGGCGCCCACCCGGGACGTCGTGTACGTCTCCTGCGGCTCGATCGAGCACGGCTTCGTCGACGAGGCGCTCAAGCTCACCGTCATCACCGAGACCGACCTGTCCGGCCAGAGGTCCTCCACCAAGGACATGCGCCGGATGCCCTCGCGCCGCCGCAACGCGATCGACCCGCTGGCGCTCGTCCCCGGCGACTACGTCGTCCACGAGGCGCACGGCGTCGGCAAGTACGTCGAGATGGTGCAGCGCACCGTCCAGGGCGCCACCCGTGAGTACCTGGTGCTGGAGTACGCCCCGGCCAAGCGCGGCCACCCCGGCGACCGGCTGTTCGTGCCGACCGACCAGCTCGACCAGGTCACGAAGTACGTCGGCGGCGAGGCCCCGACGCTGCACCGGCTCGGCGGCGCGGACTGGGCGAAGACCAAGCAGCGGGCCAAGAAGGCCGTCAAGGAGATCGCCGCCGACCTGATCAAGCTGTACTCGGCGCGGATGGCCGCTCCCGGCCACACCTTCGGCCCGGACACCCCGTGGCAGCGCGAGCTGGAGGACGCCTTCCCGTACGCGGAGACCCCGGACCAGCTGACCACCATCGCCGAGGTCAAGTCCGACATGGAGAAGTCCGTCCCGATGGACCGGCTGATCTGCGGCGACGTCGGCTACGGCAAGACCGAGATCGCCGTCCGGGCCGCTTTCAAGGCCGTGCAGGACGGCAAGCAGGTGGCGGTGCTGGTGCCGACCACGCTGCTGGTGCAGCAGCACTTCTCGACCTTCGCCGAGCGGTACGCCAACTTCCCGGTGACGGTGAAGGCGCTGTCCCGCTTCCAGAGCGACAGCGAGGCCAAGGCCGTCCTGGAGGGGCTGTTCGAGGGCTCGGTGGACGTCGTCATCGGCACCCACCGGCTGTTCTCCTCCGAGACCAGGTTCAAGGACCTCGGCCTGGTCATCGTCGACGAGGAGCAGCGGTTCGGCGTCGAGCACAAGGAGCAGCTGAAGAAGCTGCGGGCCAACGTGGACGTGCTGACCATGTCCGCGACCCCGATCCCGCGCACCCTGGAGATGGCGGTCACCGGCATCCGCGAGATGTCCACCATCACCACCCCGCCGGAGGAGCGGCACCCGGTGCTGACCTTCGTCGGGCCGTACGACGAGAAGCAGATCTCGGCCGCGATCCGGCGTGAACTCCTGCGCGAGGGCCAGGTGTTCTACATCCACAACCGGGTGGAGTCGATCGACAAGGCGGCCGCCCGGCTCAAGGACCTGGTGCCCGAGGCGCGGATCGCCACCGCGCACGGGCAGATGGGGGAGACCCAGCTGGAGAAGGTCGTCGTCGACTTCTGGGAGAAGGAGTTCGACGTCCTGGTGTCGACCACGATCGTGGAGTCCGGCATCGACATCTCCAACGCCAACACCCTGATCGTCGAGCGCGGCGACACCTTCGGCCTCTCCCAGCTGCACCAGCTGCGCGGCCGGGTCGGGCGCGGGCGCGAACGCGGCTACGCGTACATGCTGTACCCGCCGGAGAAGCCGCTCACCGAGACCGCGCACGAGCGCCTGGCCACCATCGCCCAGCACACCGAGATGGGCGCCGGCATGTACGTCGCGATGAAGGACCTGGAGATCCGCGGCGCCGGCAACCTGCTCGGCGGCGAGCAGTCCGGGCACATCGCGGGCGTCGGCTTCGACCTCTACATGCGGATGGTCGGCGAGGCGGTGGCCGAGTTCCGCGAGTCGCTGGCGGGCGGCGGGGAGCCGGAGGAGGAGCCGCTGGAGGTGAAGATCGAGCTGCCCGTCGACGCCCACGTGCCGCACGACTACGCGCCCGGCGAGCGGCTGCGGCTGCAGGCGTACCGCTCGATCGCGGCGGTCAACTCGGAGGCGGACATCACGCAGGTCCGGGACGAACTCGTCGACCGCTACGGCAAGCTGCCCGAGCCGGTGGAGAACCTGCTGCTCGTCGCGGCGCTGCGGCTGTACGCCCGGCGGTGCGGCATCTCGGACATCACCCTCCAGGGCACCAACGTCCGCTTCGGGCCGGTGGAGCTGCGCGAGTCCCAGCAGCTGCGGCTGAACCGGCTCTACCCGCGCAGCCAGGTCAAGGCGGCGGCCCGGCAGCTGCTGGTGCCGCGCCCGAGCACCGGGCGGATCGGCGGCAAGCCGCTGGTCGGCCGGGAACTGCTGGGCTGGTGCAGCGAGTTCCTGTCGACCATGTTCGACGACCTGGCGGGGGCGAAGAAGTAGCCCTGGCGGGCGGTGGTGCACGGCGGTCTCGGGCTTCGGTCCGGGGCCGCCGTTCTGCGGTCGGGGAGCGGGGGTCGGTGGGGTGGGTGGGGGAGTAGGTTCGGGGTGTGATGACGAATGTGCCGGGTGCCAAGTTGATTCTGCTGACCACCACGCACCGGGTGGCTCCCGGGCTGTTGGCGTGGCCCGCGTGGGAGGCGTTGCGGTCGGCGGGGCGGGTGCTGGTGGGGGACGAGGGGCATCCGCAGGTGCCGGCGGTGCGGCAGGCCGGGGTGGCGGTGGAGGTGGTGGCGGCCGGGTCGGTGCCCGCGCTGGCGCGGTTGCTGACCGAGCAGCCGGCCGGGGGCGGGCCGACAGTGTGGCTGGGCGGCCCGGACGGGGATCCGGGGCTGACGGACGCGCTGGCGCGGCTGGCGGTGGAGCGGGCCGGTGAGGTGCCGGAGATCGAGGTGCTGCCGGGCTCGTACGACCTGCCGGGGTCGCGGCTGCTGGACCTGGTGACGGTGATGGACCGGCTCCGCTCGCCCGGTGGCTGCCCCTGGGACGCCGAGCAGACGCACGAGAGCCTGGTGAAGTACCTGGTCGAGGAGGCGTACGAGCTGGTCGAGGCGATCGAGGAGGGGGACCGGGAGACGCTGCGCGAGGAGCTGGGCGACGTGCTGCTCCAGGTGTTCTTCCACTCCCGGATCGCCGAGGAGCACCCGACGGAGCCGTTCACGGTGGACGACGTGGCCGGCGACATCGTCGAGAAGCTGATGTACCGGCACCCGCACGTGTTCGGGGACGTCGAGGCCGGGGGCGCCGCCGAGGTGGAGGCGAACTGGGAGCAGCTGAAGGCCGCGGAGAAGGCGGACCGGGAGTCGGTGCTGGACGGCGTGCCGGCCGGGCTGCCCGCGCTGGCGTACGCGGCGAAGCTGGTGTCGAGGGTGCGCCGGGCGGGCTTCACGGCGGTGCCGGACGAGCCGTACGTGCTGCCGGCGGAGCTGACCGCCGAGTCGGTGGGCCGGCTGCTGCTGGCGGTGGCGCAGCGGGCGCACGACGCCGGGGTGGACGTGGACGCGGCGCTGCGGGCGGCCGCGCGCGGTTACCGGGACGCGGTGCGCGCGGCCGAGGGCCTCGAATCGGAGTAGCGGGCCTCAGGCCGCCGTGGCGGTGTTCTCGGCCGGGCGGCGCTGCGGCGGGACGAGTTCCCCGATGGCCTCGCCGACGAGGACGACGAGTTCGGCGAGGCGTTCCAGGTCGAGGTGGGCGGGCAGGTCGGCGAGGGAGATGATGCGCTCGCCGTCCGGTCCGGCGACGGCGAACAGGTCGATCGGTCCGAGGTGCTTCTCCGCGGTGTCGACGAGGGCGGCGACGTCGCTGGGGCGGCGGATGTCGCCGGAGACGCCCACGACGGGGCAGCCCGGCCGGTCGAGTTCGGCGGCAAGGTCCTCGGCGATGCCGACGTGCTGGTCGGCGATCAGCATTCCGGCGGCGCCGGCCGCGGAGAACCGGCGGGCGAGGTCGGCGCCCGACCCGCCGTCGAGTACCGCGATGACGACGACTGACCCGCTGACCCGCATGGTCTGCTCCTCCCTGTGGGCGGCACCGCACCGGCGCCCACGCGTACTGCGGAGGATCGTAGGCAGTTCCTGACCCTCCGCAACAGGGATTACCCCGCAGGTGACCAGGCTCACGCCGCCCGCCCGGCCAAGAGCTGTCCAAGAGCTGTCCACGGACCGTCCACGTACCGTCTGCGGGTCGTCCACGGAGCGTTGGCGCGGCCGTCGCCGGAAGGGCGCGCCCGGCCCGCCGGGGACGCACCGGATACGGTCGACCCATGCCTGCTCAGCCCGACTCCGCCCGGCCCGCCGCCGCCCCGCTCGACGCCTCCGCGCCGCAGCTGTTCACCTGGGAGTTCGCCGCCGATCCGTACCCCGCCTACGCCTGGCTGCGCGAGCACGCCCCGGTGCACCGGACGACGCTGCCGAGCGGGGTGGAGGCCTGGCTGGTGACCAGGTACGCGGATGCCCGGCAGGCGCTCGCGGACGGCCGGCTGTCGAAGAACCCGGCGCACCACAGCGAGCAGGCGCACCGCACCGGCCGGGTGGGCATCCCGGGGGAGCGGCAGGCGGACCTGATGACCCACCTGTTGAACATCGACCCGCCGGACCACACCCGGCTGCGCCGGCTGGTGTCGAAGGCGTTCACCCCGCGCCGGGTGGCCGAGTTCGAGCCGCGGGTGCAGCAGCTCACGGACCGGCTGATCGACGGCTTCGCGCAGCGCGGTTCGGCGGACCTGATCCACGAGTTCGCGTTCCCGCTCCCCATCTACGCGATCTGCGACATGTTGGGCGTGCCGGCGGAGGACCAGGACGACTTCCGCGACTGGGCCGGGATGATGATCCGGCACGGCGGCGGTCAACGCGGTGGCGTGGGGCGGGCGGTGAAGCGGATGCGGGCGTACCTGCTGGAGCTGATCCACCGCAAGCGCGCGGACCTCGGGGACGACCTGATCTCGGGCCTGATCCGGGCGAGCGACCACGGCGAGCACCTGACGGAGAACGAGGCCGCGGCGATGGCCTTCATCCTGCTCTTCGCCGGCTTCGAGACGACGGTGAACCTGATCGGGAACGGGACGTACGCGCTGCTGCGCAACCCGGAGCAGCGCCGCCTGCTGCAGGAGTCGATGGCGCGCGGCGAGCGGGGGCTGCTGGACACCGGGATCGAGGAACTCCTGCGCTACGACGGGCCGGTGGAGCTGGCGACCTGGCGGTTCGCGACGCGGCCGTTGGCCATCGGCGGGGTGGACATCCCGGTGGGCGATCCGGTGCTGGTGGTGTTGGCGGCGGCGGACCGCGATCCGGCCCGGTTCGCGGACGAGAACACCCTGGACCTGGCCCGAACGGACAATCCCCATCTGGGGTTCGGGCACGGCATCCACTACTGCATCGGCGCCCCGCTGGCCCGTTTGGAGGGGCGTGCCGCGCTGGCCACGCTGCTTTCCCGGTTGCCCGATCTGCGGCTCGCGGAGAGTCCGGAGAATCTGCGCTGGCGGGGTGGTCTGATCATGCGTGGGCTGCGGGAACTTCCGGTCGAATTCACGCCGGAGAGCCGGTCCCCGCACGCGCCGCCGGCGGCCTCGACACGCTGACGCGGTGTCGCCGACTGGCCCTTGGCGGCGGTATGAACGCCCATCAAACCGGACATAGCGACGCCGTTGGTAGGCGATCGGCCACGCGCCGTAATTTCTGTGTGATATCTGCGATATGAGCTTGTGATCGGTCTGATGTTCTGTCTACTCTCCCTGGAGTTCGCAGCTGCGGACCTCGTGCGCGGAACGCCGAATCCTGCCCGCCGCGTCACGGGAAACCGACCAGAACCCTGGGCAGGGGCGGGGGAACCAGGTTTGTTGCCGTCCTCCCACGGCTTGGGGTGAAGCCGCCCGAGCGGAATCTTTTCCGCACACGGCGGCCGGGCCACCTCCCGGTCCGAACCCGACAGCTCACCTCGCAGGCGTGCGGAGAGGGACCTCTTCATGCTGCTCGTTGGAACTGGCCGTCACCGTCGTCGCACCCAGGCCGAGAAGGCCATCGCCGTCGCCGGTGTGGCCGGCGTCGGACTCGCACTGCCGCTCCTCACCGCCACCGGCGCCTCCGCCGCCCCGGCCTCCACCTGGGACTCCGTCGCCCAGTGCGAGAGCGGCGGCAACTGGAGCATCAACACCGGCAACGGCTTCTACGGCGGCCTGCAGTTCACCTCCGGCACCTGGAAGGCGTACGGCGGCACCGCGTACGCGCCGCAGGCCAACCAGGCCAGCAAGGGTCAGCAGATCGCCGTCGCCGAGAAGGTGCTCGCCTCGCAGGGCCCGGGCGCCTGGCCGGTCTGCTCGCAGAAGGCCGGTCTGACCAAGGGCGGCGCCCCGGCCTCGGTGGACACCTCCGCGGACGCCAAGCCGCAGTCCGCCGCCAAGCAGCAGACCCCCCAGCAGACCGCCAAACCGCAGGCCGCGAAGCCCGCCGCCAAGTCGGCCCAGCAGCCGGTGCAGCAGTACACGCCGAAGCACGCCGCCCCCCAGCAGGCCGAGAAGCCCGTCGAGCAGTCGGCGCCGCAGTACACGCCGAAGCACGCCGCTCCCCAGCAGGCCGCGCCGGCGTCCGGCCACGACTACACCGTCCGCTCCGGCGACACGCTGTCGACGATCGCCGCCGCCCAGGGCGTGTCCGGCGGCTGGCAGGAGCTGTACGCACAGAACCACGCCACCGTCGGTGGCGACCCGGACCTGATCCTGCCCGGCCAGGTGCTGCACCTCGGCTGAGCCGAGCCGCCCGGGCCGACCCGCCCGGGCCGTCCCCGGCGCGACGCGCGGAGGGAGCCGGTACGTCCGGCCCCCTCCGTCCGCGTTCGTCGGCCTCGTCCGCGCTCGTCCGCCCCGGGGCGACGAAGCTGGGACAAGCAGGTGAACTACCGGTGCGTAGCGGGGCCACACGCTGAGACGGAACCGAGGCCGACGTGGCCCCGGGAGCCCGGGCGGCTAGGCTCTGGTCCGTAACGACTCCGCAATCGTCCCGCCGACAGCACCAGCGTCAGCCGGACCTGCTTCCGCAAGGAGATGCCTCGTGCCGTCCATCGATGTCGTCGTAGCCCGTGAGATCCTCGACTCGCGCGGCAACCCCACGGTCGAGGTCGAGGTCGGCCTCGACGACGGCAGCACGGGTCGTGCCGCTGTCCCGTCGGGTGCCTCCACCGGTGCCTTCGAGGCGCTGGAGCTGCGCGACGGTGACAAGAACCGCTACTTCGGCAAGGGCGTCGAGAAGGCCGTCCTGGCCGTCATCGAGCAGATCGGCCCGGAGCTGGTCGGCTACGACGCCACCGAGCAGCGCCTGATCGACCAGGCCATGCTCGACCTGGACGCCACCCCGGACAAGTCCTCGCTCGGCGCCAACGCCATCCTGGGCGTCTCGCTGGCCGTCGCGCACGCCGCCTCCGAGGCCAGCGACCTGCCGCTGTTCCGCTACCTGGGCGGCCCGAACGCGCACGTCCTGCCGGTCCCGATGATGAACATCCTCAACGGCGGCTCGCACGCGGACTCCAACGTCGACATCCAGGAGTTCATGATCGCCCCGATCGGCGCGGAGTCCTTCTCCGAGGCCGTCCGCTGGGGCGTCGAGGTCTACCACACCCTCAAGGGCGTGCTGAAGGAGCGCGGCCTGTCCACCGGCCTCGGCGACGAGGGCGGCTTCGCGCCGAACCTGGACAGCAACCGCGAGGCCCTGGACCTCATCACCGAGGCCATCCAGAAGGCCGGCTACGTGCCCGGCCGCGACATCGCGCTCGCCCTGGACGTCGCCGCCTCCGAGTTCTACGAGGACGGCGCCTACCAGTTCGAGGGCAAGGGGCTGACCTCCGCCGAGCTCATCGAGTACTACGCCGAGCTGGTCGCCTCCTACCCGCTGGTCTCCATCGAGGACCCGCTGGACGAGTCGGACTGGGACGGCTGGAAGGCCATGACCGTCAAGCTGGGCGACAAGGTCCAGCTGGTCGGCGACGACCTGTTCGTCACCAACCCGCAGCGCCTGGCCAAGGGCATCGAGACCGGCACCGCCAACGCGCTGCTGGTGAAGGTGAACCAGATCGGCTCGCTCACCGAGACCCTGGACGCCGTCGAGCTGGCCCAGCGCAACGGCTACCGCTGCATGATGTCGCACCGCTCCGGCGAGACCGAGGACGTCACCATCGCCGACCTGGCCGTCGCCACCAACTGCGGCCAGATCAAGACCGGCGCCCCGGCCCGCTCCGAGCGCGTCGCCAAGTACAACCAGCTGCTGCGCATCGAGGAGATCCTCGACGACGCCGCCGAGTACGCCGGCCGCGGCGCCTTCCCTCGCTTCAAGCACGAGGGCTGAGCGGCCACCCGGTAGCGCACGCCTGACCGGTGCCCCGCCGTTCACCCCGTAGGGTGGACGGCGGGGCACCGTCGCGACCAGGAGGGGACACCGGAGATGGCAGGCTGGAGGATCCCGGGCTTGGCGGCCCGGCCTCGGTTCACGAGCCGGGCGACCGTCCTCGTCCTGGTGCTCTGCTCGCTGGTGGCGATCCTCGCCTACCCGACGCGGCAGTTCATCTCCCAGCGCGCCGAGATCTCGGCCCAGCGGGCGAAGGCCGACCACGCGCGCCAGCAGGTCGAACAGCTGCGCCGGGACAAGGCCCGCTGGCAGGACCCGGAGTTCGTCAAGGCGCAGGCCCGCGCCCGGCTGCACTACGCGGTGCCGGGGGAGACCCCGTACATCGCGGTGGACCCGGCCGGCCAGGCCTCCGCCAAGCCCTCCTCGTCCGCGGCCGGCGCCGCCGCGTCCGGCGGTACGGCCGCCGCCCAGGCGAGAGCCGCCGCGCCCTGGTACGCCAGCATCTGGGACTCGGTGGACGCCGCCGACACCGCCGCGGCCGCCCCCGCCACCCCCCTTCCGCTCCCACCGTCCCCCGTTGGAGACACCTCCCCCCATGACCACTGAGAACCACCCCACCGTCTCCGACGCCGACGTCGCGGCCATCGCCGCCCAGCTCGGCCGGGTGCCGCGCGGCCTGCGCGGCGTGGCGCACCGCTGTCCCTGCGGCAACCCCGACGTCGTGGAGACGGCCCCCCGGCTGCCGGACGGCACCCCGTTCCCGACGCTGTACTACCTGACCTGCCCCAAGGCCGCCTCGCTGATCGGCACCCTGGAGGCCGACGGCGTGATGAAGGAGCAGAGCGCCCGGCTCGCCGAGGACCCGGAGCTGGCCGCCGCCTACCAGAAGGCGCACGAGGACTACATCGCCCGGCGCGACGCGATCGAGGTGCTGGAGGGCTTCCCGAGCGCCGGCGGCATGCCGGACCGGGTGAAGTGCCTGCACGTGCTGGTCGGCCACTCGCTGGCGGCCGGCGAGGGCGTCAACCCGCTCGGCGACGAGGCGATCGGCATGCTGGAGGACTGGTGGGCCAAGGGCCCGTGCGTCTCCCCGGCCGAGGTCCAGGCCGCCGGTGAGCGGGTCGCCCGCAACCGCGCCAAGGACCAGGACCACGAGGCCGTGATCGCCGCCAAGCAGCAGAAGGCCGCCGAGCGCGCCGCCAAGAAGCGCGCCGCGGCGGACGAGGCGGCGCAGGACGCCGACGGGCAGCAGGAGCCGCAGTGACCATGACCCGCGTCGCCGCGATCGACTGCGGCACCAACTCGATCCGGCTGCTGGTCGCCGACCTGGACCCGGAGACCGGGGAGATCACCGACCTCGACCGCCGGATGATCGTCAACCGGCTGGGCCAGGGCGTGGACCGGACCGGCCGGCTGCACCCGGACGCGCTGGCCCGCACCTTCGCGGCCTGCCGGGAGTACCAGGAGATCGTCTCCGGCTTCGGCGTCGGCCCCGAGCGGGTCCGCTTCGTCGCCACCAGTGCCTCCCGGGACGCCGAGAACAGCGACGAGTACGTCAAGGGCGTGCGCGACATCCTGGGCGTCGAGCCCGAGGTGGTGAGCGGCGAGGAGGAGGCGCGGCTGTCCTTCCTGGGCGCCACCAAGGAGCTGACCGGCGGCCCGTTCCCGGGCCCGTACCTGGTGTTCGACCTGGGCGGCGGCTCGACCGAGTTCGTCCGCGGGACGGTCGACGTGGAGGCGGCGCGCTCGGTGGACATCGGCTGCGTGCGGCTGACCGAGCGGCACTTCGGCGGTGCCGAACTGCCGTCCGCGGAGCAGATCGCCGAGGCGCGGGCGCACGTGCGGGCCGAGCTGGACAAGGCCGAGGAGGTCGTGCCGCTGACCGGCGCGGCCACCCTGGTGGGCCTGGCCGGGACGGTCACCACGGTGTCCGCGATCGCCCAGGGCCTGCCGGGCTACGACTCGGCGGCGATCCACCACTCGCGGCTCAGCCGGGAGCAGGTCGCCGGGATCGCCGCCGAGCTGCTGGCCGCGACCCACGCCGAGCGCGCAGCCATCCCCTCGATGCACCCCGGCCGGGTGGACGTGATCGCGGCCGGCGCGCTGGAGCTGCTGGAGATCATGGAGCGGACGGGCGCCGCCGAGGTGGTCGTGAGCGAGCACGACATCTTGGACGGGATCGCCTGGGGTATTGCCCCCTGACGCTCCGCACGGCTTACCGGACCGGCCCCGGCACCCCTTCCGGGGAGCCGGGGCCGGGGCGCGCCCGGGCGCGTGCGGAAAAGTTCGTGAATTTCTTCACATGGCGATCGAGCCATTCGCCGCACCGGCCCGCCCGCTACGTCCGAATTGTGGGACCGAAGGCCCTCCCCTGACGGGGCCCACTGGATCGCAGGTCAGGGCTCGCCTGAGGTTTGAAAATCGAAATCATCTGCGGGAACCCGGGCCCTGTACGGATCGTTGCTGCTCAGCAGGGTGGTGCTCCGGCGCACGTTCGCAAGGGGGTGCACAGGGGTGTGAGCAGGCACCCGGGGGCCGGATTTGTGGCCGCGCAGTGTAGCACGGGGTGTCCATGAGCTTGTGACCGGGCTCACGAAGGCTGCTCCGGACGGTGCTGGATACTTTCCGATATGAGCACCACGGAGCGTCCTCGCATCCTCATTGTCGGCGGTGGTTACGTCGGCCTGTATGCCGCGATGCGCATCCTCAAGAAGATGCGTTACGGCGAAGCGACCGTCACGGTCGTCGACCCGCGGTCGTACATGACGTACCTGCCCTTCCTCCCCGAGGCGGCCGGCGGCAACGTCGCGCCCCGCAACCTCGTCGCGCCGCTGCGCAGCGCCCTCAAGCAGGCGGAGGTGCTGACCGGGTCCGTCACCGGCATCGACCACGCCCGCAAGGTCGCCACCATCCAGCCGGCGGCCGGCGACAGCTACGAGCTGCCCTTCGAGTACCTGGTCGTCGCGACCGGCTCGGTCTCCCGCACCTTCCCGATCCCGGGTCTGGCGGAGAACGGCATCGGCATGAAGACGGTCGAGGAGGCCATCGGCCTCCGCAACCACGTCATGGCCCAGCTCGACAAGGCCGAGTCCACCGCGGACGAGGAGGTCCGCCGCAAGGCCCTGACCTTCGTCGTCATCGGCGGTGGCTTCGCCGGCATCGAGACGATCGCCGAGATCGAGGACATGGCCCGCGACGCGGCCAAGCTGTACAAGACCGTCAGCCGCGACGACATGCGCTTCGTCGTGGTCGAGGCCGCCAACCGCATCCTCCCCGAGATGGGCCCGGACCTCGGTCTGTGGACCAAGGAGAAGCTGGAGGAGCGCAACATCGAGGTCTACATCGAGACCTCCATGGACTCCTGCGTCGACGGCCACGTCATGCTGAAGAACGGCCTGGAGATGGACGCCTCCACCATCGTGTGGACGGCCGGCGTGAAGCCGAACCCGGTGCTGTCCGAGTTCGGTCTGCCGCTGGGCCCGCGCGGCCACGTCGACACCGCGCCGACCCTCCAGGTCCAGGGCTTCGACTACGTCTGGGCCGCCGGCGACAACGCCCAGGTCCCGGACCTCGCCGCCGGCGAGGGCGCCTGGTGCCCGCCGAACGCGCAGCACGCCTGCCGTCAGGCCGTCGTCCTCGGCGACAACGTGATCTCCGGCATGCGGGGCTTCCCGCAGAAGGAGTACAAGCACAAGAACCTCGGTGCGGTGGCCGGTCTCGGCCTGCACAAGGGCGTCGCGATCCTCTTCGGCAAGTACAAGCTGAAGGGCCGTCCGGCCTGGTGGTTCCACCGCCTGTACCACGGCGCGATGGTCCCGACCTTCAACCGCAAGGTCCGGGTCTTCACCGACTGGACGCTCGCGATGTTCCTCAAGCGCGAGATGGTCGGCCTCGCCCAGATGGAGAAGCCGCAGCTGCCGATCCAGGAGGTCACTCCGCCCACCAAGCCCGTCGAGGCCGTCAAGCCGGCCGCCGACAAGGAACTCGCGAGCAAGTAAGCGACTGAGACCCCGGTGTGGGAGCGCCGGGGTATGAGTCGGAGGCCCTCCGCCCGGCAGCGTTGCCGGACCACGACCTCCGTGGTGCTCAGCCGGCCGTGCGACCGGGCGGAGTACAGCAGTAGAAGAGCCCCTGCCGGAACTCCGGCAGGGGCTCTCTCTGTGCCCGGGGCTCAGTCGGTCTTGATGCTCGAAAGGATGTCCAGCCTGGACGCCCGGCGGGCCGGCCAGAGCGCGGCCACCAGGCCGACCACCCCGGCCAGGGCCAGGAACAGCGCCAGCTGGCCGTACGGCACCACGGTGGTCAGACCGGCCAGGCTGGACTTCAGGGTGCCGTTGATCGCCCAGGCGATGAAGCAGCCCAGCAGCAGGCCGATGCCGGCGCCGAACAGCGAGATCACCACGGACTCCAGACGGACCATCCGCTTGATGCCCCGGCGGTCCAGGCCGATCGCCCGCAGCATCCCGATCTCGCGCTTGCGCTCGAAGACCGACATCGCCAGCGTGTTGATCACGCCGAGGATCGCGACCAGCACGGACATCGCCAGCAGGCCGTACATCAGGTTCAGGATGAAGGTGATGGACTGGCTGAAGTCGTCGCGGACTTCCTGCTTGGACTTGACCTCGATCACCGGGTTGGCGCCGGTGGCGTCCTTGAGCGACTGCTTGAGCGCGCCGGTGGCGCCGTCCTTGCCCTTGACCAGGACGTCGGAGACGTACGGCTTGGGGTCGTGCTTGGCGATCTCGGAGTTGGCCAGGACGACCGGGCCGAGCATGCCGCCCTTCTCGTACACGCCGCCGACGGTCAGCTGACCGGTGGACTCGTCCGGGAAGGACACGGTCATCGTCGAGCCGGTGGTGACGTTGAACTTCTTGGCGACGTCCTGGTCCACCAGCAGCTGGCCCTTGCCGAGTGCGGAGGTGGAGCCGCTGGTCAGCTTGACCTCGGCGAGCTGGTCGAAGGAGTCCGCGTTCAGACCGCTGATCGCCTTGCTGGTGCCGTTGAGCTCCCAGTAGGCGGAGGTCAGCGGCGAGGAGGCGACCACCCCGGGGGCCTTGGCGATCTGCGCGGCCACCTGGTCGGACAGGTTCATGCTGTTGGCGGCCGACACGATGTAGTCGGCCTTCATCGAGCTGGTGACGGCCTTGTCGATCGCGCCGCCGACCGAGGCGCCCAGCACGGTCAGGCCGCTGACCAGGGTCAGGCCGATGGTGAGCGCGGCGGCGGTGGAAGCGGTGCGGCGCGGGTTGCGGACGGCGTTCTGCTGGGCGAGCTTGCCCGGGGTGCCGGCCAGCTTGCGCAGCACCGGGCCCACCAGGGCGATGACCGGGCGGGAGAGCAGCGGCAGCAGGACGAACACGCCGATCAGGGTCAGGAAGGCCCCGAGCGCGACCGGCATCCGGCCGCTGCCGTCGCCGGTGGAGGCGCCGAAGCCGATCAGCGCCAGACCGCCGGCGGCGAGCAGCGAACCGATCGTGTTGCGGACCACCAGGCTCTTCTGGCTGGTCGGCTGGTCACCGCTGCTCATCGCGGCCACCGGGGCGATCCGCGAGGCGCGCATGGCCGGCAGCAGGGCCGACAGCACCGTCACCAGGACACCGACCGTGAGGGTCACGACGACGGTGGTCGGCTCGATCACCAGCGAGCTCTGCGGCATGTTCTCGTTCAGCGTGCGCATGAGGGACTGCATCCCGGCGCCGATCCCGATGCCGGCGAGCAGGCCGGCCACCGCGGAGACGGCGCCGATCGCCAGCGCCTCGACCAGGACGGAACGGGTGACCTGCTTGCGGCTGGCCCCGATCGCCCGCAGCAGCGCGAGTTCCTTGGTGCGCTGGGCGACCAGCATGGTGAAGGTGTTGGCGATGATGAAGATGCCGACGAAGAGCGAGATGCCGGCGAACGCGAGCAGCACGGTGCGCAGGGTGTCGGTGCCCTTGGCGATCATGTCCTGCTCGTCGGCCTTCAGCTTGGTGCCGGTCTCGACGTCGAACTGGTGGCCCGACGGCACCTTGGGCTCGGCCTGGGCGAGCAGCGCGTCGTCGGTGGTGCCGGGCTTGGCGGTGAGCACGATGCTGCTGTAGCGGCCCGGTTCCAGCAGCAGCTGCTGGGCGGTTGCCTTGTCGAACAGGGTGAGCGTGCCGCCGGTGCTCACCACCGGGTCGTCGGTGGTGAAGATGCCGGTGAGCTTCGCCTCGACCACCGGGCCGTTGGCGGCGACCCGGACGGTGTCGCCGACCTTGTAGCCCGCCTTGTCGGCGGTCCTGCGGTCGAGGGCGATCTCCTTGGCGTTCGTCGGGCCCTGGCCCTCGGCCATCGGGTAGCGCGGGTCCTTGCCGTCCTGGCCCGGGGCGAAGTTGGCCCCCTTCGCGGCCCAGAACTCGCCTATCAGGTTGCCGCCCCGGTCGGCGACACCGGTGAAGCCGCCGACCACGCCGCGCGCGTTGGCGGTGCCCGGGAGGGCGGCCAGCTGCTGGACGGTGGCGTCGGTGAGCGCGGCGGAGCCGCTCTCGCTCTTCTGCTTGGCGCTGGCGCCGGAGCCGGCCGCGCGGTCGACCACCTGGACCGAGACGTCCGAGTAGCTCTTGGAGTTGCTGTCCCGCATGGCCTTGCCGAAGGTGTCGGAGAAGACCATGGTGCCCGCCACGAAGGCGGTGCCGAGCATGACGGCGAGCGCCGTCATCAGCAGTCGGCCCTTGTGGGCCAGCACGTTGCGCAGTGCGGTGCGGTACATGGGGTGTCCTGTGGTTCGCGGAGGGGCGGCTGGGTGCTGTCGCCGGGTCAGCTGGTGCGGCCCTTGGCGTCGAAGCGGCGCATGCGGTCCAGGACGGTGTCGGCGGTGGGGGTGTGGAGTTCGTCGACGATGCGGCCGTCGGCGAGGAAGACGACGCGGTCGGCGTAGGAGGCGGCGACGGGGTCGTGGGTGACCATGACGACGGTCTGGCCGAGTTCGCGCACGGAGTTGCGCAGGAAGGAGAGGATCTCGGCGCCGGAGCGGGAGTCGAGGTTGCCGGTGGGTTCGTCGGCGAAGACGATGTCGGGCTTGCCGGCGAGGGCGCGGGCGCAGGCGACGCGTTGCTGCTGGCCGCCGGAGAGCTGGGAGGGGCGGTGGCTGAGGCGGCCGGAGAGGCCGACGGTGTCGACGACGCGGTCGAGCCAGGCCTGGTCGACCTTGCGGCCGGCGATGTCCATGGGGAGGGTGATGTTCTCCAGGGCGGTCAGGGTGGGGAGCAGGTTGAAGGCCTGGAAGACGAAGCCGATGTGGTCGCGGCGCAGTTGGGTGAGTTGCTTGTCCTTGAGGCCGACGAGTTCGGTGTCGCCGATGGTGGAGGAGCCGGAGCTGACGGTGTCGAGGCCGGCCATGCAGTGCATGAGGGTGGACTTGCCGGAGCCGGAGGGGCCCATGATGGCGGTGAACTCGCCCTGGGGGAAGGCCACGCTGACGTTGTCGAGGGCGACGACGCGGGTCTCCCCCTCCCCGTAGACCTTGTTCAGGCCGGTGGCGCGGGCGGCCGCCCGGCCGGTGCGGACGGCGGTTGCGGTCGACGTGGTCACGGGGAGCTCCTTGTGCTGGTGATCGGGGTACCTCCATGCTCCGCGACGTGATCATGCTCCGGCGTCGCTCCGCCGGACGGTTGTCGGACCACCGCTGGGTGTAGGAGCCGGGCGGGCCCTCCTCCTGCGGTATGACGGGAACCCCGAGGGGCGACCGGTTTCCGGTCGATGGCCTGAACCACTATGCTTCGTGGCCGAATCCCGAACAGTTCGTCAGATAGCAAGGAAACATGACAACTTCCGGGGCTGGGAACATGCGAAAGGGTGATCCTGGCGACTAGGCTCAGGGTGGTTTCGCGAGAGGCCCGGATGGTGGAACGCAGACACGGGCAGCTTAAAACTGCTTGGCCGCGAGGCCGTGCCGGTTCGAGTCCGGCTCCGGGCACCGGTTGGACCGGCGGGGGCGCCGACGGGCGTCCCCGCCGGGTGTCGTTCACCGGATCCTCCTCGCGGCGTATCCCGGAATTTTTGCCAAGCCATTACCCTTGTGCGTTGGGCGGTGCAGTGCCGCCACGGAGGGAATGTGCAATGAGAAGCAGCAACCCGGTCTTCTCGCGGGAGGGGTCCTTCACCCGCGACTCCGGCTACGCGGGGTTCGGCAACAACGCGCAGGCCGGGAGCCCGTACGGCGCCAACCCGTACGGCGCCAACCCCTACGCGGGGACGCAGTACGCCCAGCAGCCTTCCGCGCAGGGCCCGCTGAGCGACGAGCAGCTGTACGAGCTGTACAACGGGCCGTCGGCCGGCCCCGGGGCCACCGGGCGGATGACGCTCGACGACGTGGTCGCCCGCACCGCCATGACGCTGCTGACCCTCGTCGCCGCAGGCGCGGTGGCCTGGTTCACGCTGCCGTTCAAGAACTTCGGCTTCGCGATCGCCGCCTCACTGATCGCCCTGGTCGTCGGCCTGGTCATCCAGTTCAGGGTGAAGGTCAGCCCGGCGCTGATCCTGGTCTACGCGGCCCTGGAGGGCGTCGTCCTCGGCGCCTGGTCGCACTACCTCAACACCGTCTTCCCGGGCATCGCGATCCAGGCCGTGCTCGGCACGGCGGCGGTCTTCGGTGCGACGCTGTTCGTCTACAAGAGCGGTCGGCTCCGGGTCACTCCCCGGTTCACGCGGATCGGCTCCGCGATCGGCCTCGGCTTCGCCGTCCTGCTGCTGGTCAACTCGATCGCCTGGTGGTTCGGCGGGGGCGTCAACACCTGGTCCGGCCCGGTGGGCATCGGCGTCGGCCTGATCGGCATCGCCATCGGCGCGTTCTACCTCACGCTGGACTTCAACGAGATCGAGCAGGCCATCGCCGGGGGCGCCGCCCAGCAGGAGGCCTGGCGGGCCGCCTTCGGGCTCACCTTCTCGCTGGTCTGGATCTACTGGGAGATGCTGCGCCTGATCGCGAGCCTGCGCGGCGACGACTGATCCGACGTCCCGCCGTGAGCACTGCCGCCGGGCCCCGGAGCGACCTGCTCCGGGGCCCGGCGGCTTTTCGCCTAGGCTCGCTGCCATGCATGACGTACAGCCCCTGATCGAAGCCGTCGACGCCCTGGCGGATCGTTTCCGCTCGCTGCCGCAGAGCAAGTTGCTGGGCTCCGTGCCCGGGTACGGGTCGCGGGCGGCGGCCGCGCTGGAGCTGGCCCGGCGGCTGGCCGCGCTGGCGCTGGCGGCGGAGGGCGGGCCGGCGCGGGAGTTCCCGGACGCCGGGGCCTTCGCGGTGGGGGACCAACTGGCCGTCGCCGGGCACGAGCTGGCGGCCGGGCTCGCGGCGCTGCCCGAGGGTGCGCAGGTGGCGCTGCCGGGCGGGCCCGCGGGTGTCGCCGAGGTGCTGGCGGGCGCGGTGGCGGCGGTGCGGGAGACGGCGGCGCTCTGCGCCTGAGGCGCCCTGGGGCCGGACGCGCCGAAGGCCGGCCGGGTCGGTAACCCCTTGACCCGGTCGGCCTTCGGTGGAGCGGTGGTGAGTCGGCGTCAGATGCTGGCGACGACCCGGTCGGCGAGCACGTAGACGGCGTCCTCGTCGGTGGAGAAGGTCAGCGAGTACGAGCCGGAGAAGCGCGAGCCGCCGAGCAGTCGGACGTGCTCACCGGCACGGACCGCGTCGATCAGCCGGTAGGCGGCCTCCCGGTCGCCCGGGGCCACGCAGAGCGTGGTGCCGTCGGCGAAGGCGTACACGTCCAGGGTGCCCAGCGGGCCCGGGCGGACGTCGATCAGGGCGACGGCCTCCTCGGCGAGCGTGGCCAGCCGGGTGTCGGTCCACTCGCGGGACGGCGCCTGGCTGGGCACGAAGTCGGGGTGCGAGGGGTGGCGGCGCGGGTCGGGCGCGACGACCGGGGCCTCCTCGACGGCCGCCTCGGCGTCCAGCAGTCCGGCCTCCAGGCCGGTGGCCAGCAGGTCGGCCTCGCGGCGGGCGCGGGCGTCCTTCGTGGTCTCGCCCACCGGGTGGCCGGGACGCAGCGGCGCGCCGCCGTCGGTGCCGGGCTCGGCCGGGCCGGCGCCGTCCTCGTTGATCAGGTCCTCCAGCGCGGAGCGCAGCGCCTCGCCGAACTCCGGGTCCATCGTCCCGGCGTTGTCGGCGGCGTCCTGCGGGCCGGTGGGGCGGGGGAAGAAGAGCGGCCACTCGTCGGTGCCGGAGAACGCCCCGGTGTAGGGGGAGTCGAACAGCGGCGCGTCCTCGGCCGCGCGGGCCTCCTGCTCGGCCCAGAACGCCCGGGCCTCGGTGATCTCCCGCTCGCGGTCGGCGGCGAGCGCCTCGGTGACGGCCCGGCGTATCGCGGCCTCGTCCACGGACGTGGGCACGGCCCTGGCGGCAGCCTGGGCGTCCAGCCGACGGGAGATGCCCCGCAGGCGGAGCAGCACGGCGGCCGACACGGCGATCAGGATCAGTAGCAGGATGGTGTAGACGGCGCTCACGGAACGTACTCCTAGCGAGGAGCGGAACGGGGTTACCTCTCCACACTGCCGCATGCGGGGGTGTTGCCGCAGTGGCGAATGTCCAATTCATCCCGGACTTTCGCTCTTGTCCCCAAATTGTTAGGTAACACCGTTCTACGCAGTGGAGTTGATCCGCTCCGCAGTGTCGATTTCCGAGCCGGAAACGAACGAAAAGAGGGCCGGATCGACCTCGCGGTGTGATCCGGCCCTCAATCACGCAGTGTCACTCCAAATGGGTGGTCCAGACCCTTCGGAGGCTGCGGGGGCGAGCGGTCGAGCAGACGGGCGGATCAGCTGAGGCGCTCGATGACCATCGCCATGCCCTGGCCGCCGCCGACGCACATGGTCTCCAGACCGAACTGCTTGTCGTGCCACTGCAGGGAGTTGATCAGCGTGGTGGTGATCCGCGCGCCGGTCATGCCGAAGGGGTGGCCGACCGCGATGGCGCCGCCGTTGACGTTCAGCTTGTCCAGGTCGATGCCGAGGTCGCGGTAGGAGGGGATCACCTGGGCCGCGAAGGCCTCGTTGATCTCGACCAGGTCGATGTCGTCGATGGTCAGGCCGGCCCGCTTGAGCGCCTGCTTGGAGGCCTCGACCGGGCCGTAGCCCATGATCTCGGGGGAGAGCGCGCTGACGCCGGTGGAGACCACCCGGGCGAGCGGGGTGATGCCGAGCTCGCGGGCCTTGGTGTCCGACATGATGACCAGCGCGGCCGCACCGTCGTTCAGCGGGCAGCAGTTACCGGCGGTCACCGTGCCGTCCGGGCGGAACACCGGCTTCAGGCCCGAGACGCCCTCCACGGTGACGCCTGCGCGCGGGCCGTCGTCCTTGCTGACCACGGTGCCGTCCGGGAGCGTCACCGGGGTGATCTCGCGCTCCCAGAAGCCGGCCTTGATGGCAGCCTCGGCGAGGTTCTGCGAGCGGACGCCGAACTCGTCCTGCTCGGCGCGGGTGATGCCCTTGAGCGCGGCCAGGTTCTCGGCGGTCTGGCCCATCGCGATGTAGGCGTCCGGGACCAGCCCGTCCTCGCGCGGGTCGTGCCACTCGCCGCCACCCTCTTCGGCGCGCTTGGCGGTGCGGGCCTGGGCCTCGTCGAAGAGCGGGTTCATGGTGCCCGGCATGCCGTCCGAGGTGCTGTGGATGCTGCGCGAGACGGTCTCCACACCGGCCGAGATGAAGACGTCGCCCTCGCCGGCCTTGATCGCGTGCAGCGCCATCCGCGTGGTCTGCAGCGAGGAGGAGCAGTAGCGGGTGATGGTGGCGCCGGGCAGGTAGTCCATGCCCATCTGGACGGCCACGATGCGGGCGAGGTTGTGGCCCTGCTCGCCGCCAGGCAGGCCGCAGCCCAGCATCAGGTCGTCGATCTCGCGCGGGTCGAGCTGCGGCACCTTGGCTAGGGCGGCCTGGATGATGTGGGCGGTCAGGTCGTCCGGGCGGACGTCCTTGAGCGAGCCCTTGAAGGCCCGGCCGATCGGCGAACGGGCGGCGCTGACGATGACGGCTTCGGGCATGACGGGCTCCTCGCTGGGTGACGGCGGACCTGACGTCCGGGAGGAAAGTTACCGCCTGGTAGGTCAGGCGTCACCCGCACCAGCGTGTGAGCTGGCCGACGTATTCCCGGGGGTCGGCGGGGCCTCCTGGACGGGGTGCAGCCGGGCCCCGGCGGCCCCGCCCGAGCCGGGCAGACCGATCCGCAGGCGCCGGCGCAGCAGCGCCCAGCGGTGGCCCGCGCCCTCCGCCTCCACCGCCGCGACCTCGGTGCCCTCCCGGCCGGCCGCCGCCGCGGCGGCCACCGCGACCGGCAGCACCGTCTCGCCCGGGACGGGGGCGCTCGGACGCTCCTCCTCGGGCCACAGGCCGAGCGCGGCACAGACCGAGGGCAGCACCGCCATCGAGGCGGTCGCGTAGCCCTGGGCGGAGGGGTGGTAGCGGTCGGCGGCGAACATCTCCGGGCGGGCGGCGAACTCCGGGCCCAGCAGCGAGCCGAGCGAGACCGTCCGGCCGCCCGCCTCCACCACGGCGATGGTCTGCGCGGCGGCCAGCTGCCGGCTCAGCCGGCGGGCCACCCAGCGCAGCGGCGGGCGCACCGGCTTGATCGTGCCGAGGTCCGGGCAGGTGCCGACGACCACCTGGCAGCCGTTGGCGCGCAGCGCGGCAACGGCCTCGCCGAGCTGGCGGACGGCCAGCTGGGCCGGGCTGTGCCGGGTCACGTCATTGGCCCCGATCATGATCACGGCGATGTCCGGGTGGTGCGGCAGCGCCTGCTCCAGCTGGCCGGAGAGATCGGCGGAGCGGCCGCCGGAGCGGGCCACGTTGACCAGCCGGACGGGGCGCTCGGCCACCGAGGCCAGGCCGGCGGCGAGCAGGGCGCCCGGGGTTTCGCGCGCCCGCGCCACGCCCAGCCCGGCGCCGGTGGAGTCGCCGAGGACGGCCAGGACGAGCGGCGGCGGGTCCGCGGCGCGGTCGGCGAAGGCCTCGCCGTAGGTGCCGTCGGCCTTGGGCGGGACCGTCTCCAGGGCGCCGATGGCCTGGATGGCGAGCTTGCTCTCGGTCAGCAGCAGGCCCACCAGGCCCACGCCGAGGAGGCCGAGCCCGCCGCCGCCGTACGCCGCCGCGGTGGCGATCCGCCGGGCCACCCGGGCCCGCGAGGTCTGTGCGCCTGGCATCCGGCACCCCCTTCCCGTCCTCCTGCTGCCCCTCCCGGGGGCGTACACCCCTCCTACCCGCGCGGAGGGCGGGAGTACCTGCGGGAGTGGGCCATTGGGGGCGGGGGCGGGCCGTGGCACGGGGCTGAGGTGGGTTGTTGGCGGAGACGGACAGCGGGAGCGCTGGGGTGCGTGGCACGGCCTAGGCTTTGCAGTACCGAAAGCACTCGCATGCCCATAGACCGGGAGGACCCCCGTGCGGTACCACAACTCGATCATCGACCTGGTCGGCAATACGCCGCTCGTCAAGCTGAACAAGGTCACCGAGGGCATCAGCGCGACAGTGCTGGCGAAGGTCGAGTACTTCAACCCCGGCGGCTCGGTGAAGGACCGCATCGCGATGCGCATGATCGAGGCCGCCGAGGCCTCGGGCGCCCTCAAGCCGGGCGGCACCATCGTCGAGCCGACCTCCGGCAACACCGGTGTCGGCCTGGCGATCGTGGCCCAGCAGAAGGGCTACAAGTGCATCTTCGTCTGTCCTGACAAGGTCTCGACCGACAAGATCAACACCCTGCGCGCGTACGGCGCCGAGGTGGTCGTCTGCCCGACCGCCGTCGCCCCGGAGCACCCGGACTCGTACTACAACGTCTCCGACCGCCTCGTCCGGGAGACCCCGAACGCCTGGAAGCCGGACCAGTACTCCAACCCGGACAACCCGGCCTCGCACTACTACTCCACCGGCCCGGAGCTGTGGGAGCAGACCGACGGCAAGATCACCCACTTCGTGGCGGGCGTCGGCACCGGCGGCACCATCTCCGGCACCGGCAACTACCTGAAGGAGGTCTCCGGCGGCAAGGTCAAGGTGATCGGCGCCGACCCGGAGGGCTCGGTCTACTCGGGCGGCACCGGCCGGCCGTACCTGGTCGAGGGCGTCGGCGAGGACTTCTGGCCGACCGCTTACGACCGTGGCGTCGCGGACGGGATCGTCGCCGTCTCCGACAAGGACTCGTTCCAGATGACCCGCCGCCTGGCCAAGGAGGAGGGCCTGCTGGTCGGCGGTTCCTGCGGCATGGCCGTGGTGGCCGCGCTGGAGGTCGCCAAGGAGCTCGGGCCGGACGACGTCGTGGTCGTGCTGCTGCCGGACGGCGGCCGCGGCTACCTGTCGAAGATCTTCAACGACGACTGGATGGCCGACTACGGCTTCCTGCCCTCGGCCACCGACGAGGCGCACATCGGCGAGGTGCTGGCCCGCAAGGAGTCCATCGAGCAGGGCGGCGTCCCGCAGTTCGTCCACATGCACCCGAACGAGACGGTCGCCGAGGCGGTCCGGGTGCTGCGCGAGTACGGCGTCTCGCAGATGCCGGTGGTCTCCCCCGGCGCCGGGCACCCGGACATCATGGCCGGCGAGGTGATCGGCTCGGTGGTGGAGAAGCTGCTGCTGGAGGGCATCTTCGCCAAGGAGATCGAGCTGACCGACACGCTGGACAAGGTGATGTCCAAGCCGCTGCCGGTGGTCGGCTCGGGCGAGACCGTGACCAACCTGATGACCGTGCTGGAGAAGGCCGACGCGGCCGTCGTGCTGGTCGAGGGCAAGCCGCAGGGCATCGTCACCCGCCAGGACCTGCTGGGCTACCTGACCGGTCGCGCCGCGCACTGACGCACGGTCACCTTCAGTCGCCCGTGGTCGGATCCGGAGGATTCGTCCACGGGCGAAGTGGTACACCGGCGTCACCTGCCCGCAGCACGGGCTTAACACGGCTCCGGCATGGTTGTGGTCAACGGCAGGACGCCGAACGAGGCGACGGCAACCGTCCGGGAGCGGCTCCCCGGGCGAGCGCAGTCGGCTCGGGACACATCGGGCGGCCCTGACCCGGCCGCTGTGTCCTCCCTCCGCGGGAGGCGCCGTCGTCCCGCCCCTGTCCGGCTCCGGCCGGTCGACAGGGTGCGGCGGCTCCCGCGGCCGCACTGCGCCGTACGGCGCGTCCCCGCGGCTCCCGGGTGGGGGAGCCCAGGCGGGGAAACGGTGGGGCCGGTCCTTCTCCGAGGGGCCGGCCCCACCGGTGCGTCCGCCCGTCCGTTCGTTCGCGGCCCGCGCGTTTCCCGTACGCTCGCACGCATGACCAGCATTGAAACGACCGAACAGGACGCCCCGCGCTACGTCCGGGTCAAGATCGAGCTCATCGCGGAGATCACCGACGAGGGGGCGCTGAAGGCGGCCGCCCTGCAGGCGGTGTCCGACGACGAGTACCTCGACGACGAGGAGCGCGCCCAGTCCGTCGAGGCCATCGAGGTGGACCCGTCGGGTTCGCTCGCCCACTTCATCGACCCCGTCGCGCTGCTCGGTGACGTGCCCGGTGTGGAGCTCGCCTCGGCGACCTGGGAGTCGGCGCAGACCGAGTTCGACCCCGAGAGCGAGGAGTGGGACGAGTACGCGGTGGAGGAGTCCGCCGAGTGACGGCAGTGTGCCGCCAGGGCTCGTGAACGCCCGGTCTGCCAGCGGCAGGCCGGGCGTTTTGTCCCTGTTCGGCAGGAAGTTGGGTCATCTCATACGATCGCCTACCCTTCGGTGGTGGAACCGTGAACGGGCGGATTGCGTTTCTGTATCCGTAAATGCCCGGGATGATCAGCAGGGAGACGCGACGTGACGGCACGGGACGGTCAGGGGCGAGCGGCCGGGGGAAGTTGGAGCCGACGCGGTGTCCTCGCAGGACTGATCGGGGCCCCGGTCCTGCTGCTGGCGGCCTGCAACGACAACAGCGACAGCGGCGGCGGGAACGGCGGCGGATCCGGCGGCAGCGCGAGCGGCGCTCCCGGCTCCGGCGGCAGCAGCGCCCCCAGGACCTCGGCCGCCGTCATCACCGTCACCCCCGCCGACGGGGCCGCCGCCGCCAGCTTCAGCGACCCGGTCAAGGTCACCGTCAGCAACGGCACCCTGAGCAGCGTC
The DNA here is from genome assembly GCF_003635085.1 of Streptomyces sp. 1114.5. NCBI lineage: Bacteria > Bacillati > Actinomycetota > Actinomycetes > Kitasatosporales > Streptomycetaceae > Streptomyces > Streptomyces sp. 1114.5. The sequence goes on along the minus strand of NZ_RBXE01000001.1, from coordinate 590,898 downwards.
AAGGTCGTCGACTCCACCGGCAAGGAACTGGCCGGCCAGCTCTCCGCCGACAACACCGGCTGGACCTCGGCCGCCGCGCCGGCCAGCGGTACCAAGTACACCGTCACCGCCGTCGCCGTCGACAAGGACAAGCTGGAGGCGGACTCCAACGCCGTCTTCACCACGGCGACCCCGGCCAACACCTTCGTCGGCTACTTCACCCCCGAGGACGGCTCGACGGTCGGCGTCGGCATGCCCGTCTCGATCAACTTCAGCAAGCCGATCACCGACAAGAAGGCCGTCCAGCAGGCGATCACCGTGATAGCCGAGCCGGGCGTCGAGATCGTCGGGCACTGGTTCTCCAGCACCCGCCTCGACTTCCGGCCGCAGGAGTACTGGGCCAAGGGCACCGTCGTCACCCTCAAGCTCCGGCTCAAGGACGTCGAGGGCGCCAAGGGCGTGTACGGCACCCAGTCCAAGGACGTCCGGTTCACCGTCGGCCGGGCCCAGACCAGCGTCGCCGACCTCGCCACCAAGAAGCTCACCGTCACCACCGACGGCCAGGTCAGCGCGGTCTACAAGATCTCCGGCGGCTCCCCCGAGCACACCACCTGGGGCGGCAAGATGGTCATCTCCGAGCAGTACACGCAGACCCGGATGAACTCGCAGACCGTCAACCTGGGCAGCGAGTACGACATCGCCGACGTGCCGCACGCCCAGCGCCTCACCACCTCGGGCACCTTCATCCACGGCAACTACTGGTCCTCGGCGTCGATCTTCGGCGGCCAGAACACCAGCCACGGCTGCGTCGGCCTGCAGGACGCCAAGGGGGCGCAGGACAGCAGCACGGACGGCTACAAGTTCTACAAGTCCTCGATGGTCGGCGACGTCGTCGAGGTCGTGAACTCCGGTGACAAGACGGTCGCCCCGGACAACGGCCTGAACGGCTGGAACATGAGCTGGGCCGACTGGAAGGCCGGCAGCGCCGTCTGACCGTCCGGGGCCGGGCGGGCGGTAGGGCCGCGCCGCCCGGCCGGCCCCGAGGCCGCGGCTCAGCGCTTCGCGTAGTCCGCGAAGCCCTGCCAGTCGATGACGACGCAGCGCTCGTCGCCGAGGATCCAGGCGTCGTGCCCGGGCGGGCAGACCATGTAGTCGCCGGGGCCGAACTCGGACTCCTGGCCGTCGTCCATGACGATCTTCATCCGCCCGGAGACCACGTACCCCCGGTGGGCGGCCTGGCAGCTGTCGGTCTTGGCGATCGGCTTCACGTGCTTGGACCACTGCCAGCCCGGCTCGAACACCGCCCTGCCGACCGGGCCGGAGTCCACGTCGACCAGGCGCAGTTCTCCCTTGCCCTCCTCGAACGGGCGGACTTCCTCGGGATCGTCGAAGCTCTTGCGGACGAGACCGGTCATGGCGCTCTCTCCTCTCCCCGGAGGGAGGGCGGCCCGGCCGCCGGTAGGGGCCGGGCCGCCCCTGCTGGCCCTTCCAGTCTGCGCCCGGGCCCGGGAGCGGTCACCTCGGGTCGCCGGCCCGGGCGGGCGGCTCGGGGCGCCGGCTGGGCGGGCGGCTCGGGGCGCCGGCGCCCGCGTCAGCCCTGGGTGCGGGCGACGCCGATCGGGCAGGAGGCGCCCGTCCCACCGAGACCGCAGTAGCCGTTGGGGTTCTTGGCCTCCGACAGGTACTGCTGGTGGTACGGCTCGGCCGGGTAGAACGGGCCGGCCGGGGCGATCTCAGTGGTGATCGGGCCGTAACCGAGCGCGGTCAGGGCCGGCTGGAAGGCCTCCCGGGAGACCGCCGCCGCCTCCGCCTGGGCGGCGGAGTGGGTGTAGACGGCGGAGCGGTACTGGGTGCCCACGTCGTTGCCCTGGCGGTTGCCCTGGGTCGGGTCGTGCGCCTCCCAGAACGTCTTCAGCAGGCGCTCGTAGGAGACCACCGCCGGGTCGTACACCACCCGGACCGCCTCGGTGTGCCCGGTCAGCCCGCTGCACACCTCCTCGTACGTCGGGTTCGGGGTGTAGCCGCCCTGGTAGCCGACCAGCGTCGTCCAGACGCCGGACAGGCGCCAGAACGTCCGCTCGGCGCCCCAGAAACAGCCCAGCCCGAAGTCGGCCACCTCCAGGCCCTCCGGGTAGGGGCCGAGCAGCGGGTGCCCGAGGACGGTGTGCGGCGCACGCAGGTCGAAGCCGGCGGCCTCCCGGCCGGGCAGCGCCTGGTCGGCGGGAACGAGCGAGGTCTTGTGGCGGTTGAACAGCACGGCCTGCTCCAGCTGGTCGGGAAACGTGGCGCAGTGTGCAACGCGAACGGCCGCCCGCGGATTCCGGCGCCGCCCGTCCCCTTGGGGAGGGGTACGGCGCACCGGTCTCCGTGCGCCCGCACCCCCGCTCCCACCTGCGGGTTCGTCGTGAGTTCCGATTCGGGAGGGCTACCCGGCGTTCGGCCACTAGGCTCGGACCCATGACCGAGCACCAGCTTCCCCAGGGCTTCGAGACCCTCGCCATCCACGCGGGTCAGGAAGCAGACCCCCAGACCGGGGCCGTCGTCACGCCGATCTACCAGGTGTCCACCTACAAGCAGGACGGGGTGGGCGGCCTGCGGGGCGGCTACGAGTACAGCCGCAGCGCCAACCCGACCCGCACCGCGCTGGAGGAGTGCCTCGCGGCGCTCGAAGGCGGTGCCCGCGGCCTCGCCTTCGCCTCCGGCCTGGCGGCCGAGGACACCCTGCTGCGCACCATCCTCAAGCCGGGCGACCACATCGTGATCCCCAACGACGCCTACGGCGGCACCTTCCGGCTCTTCGCCAAGGTGCTGACCCGCTGGGGCGTCGAGTTCTCCGTGGCCAACACCCAGGACCTGGCCACCGTCCGCGCGGCGCTGCGCCCCAACACCCGCGCGGTGTGGGTGGAGACGCCGTCCAACCCGCTGCTGGGCATCACCGACCTCGCCGCGCTGGCCGAGATCGCGCACGGCGCCGGCGCGCTGTTGGTGGTCGACAACACCTTCGCCAGCCCGTACCTGCAGCAGCCGATCGCGCTCGGCGCGGACGCGGTCGTGCACTCCACCACCAAGTACATGGGCGGCCACTCGGACGTGGTCGGCGGTGCGCTGGTGCTGGCCGACGCGGCCCTCGGCGAGGAGGTCACGTACCACCAGAACGCGATGGGCGCCGTCTCCGGCCCGTTCGACGCCTGGCTGGTGCTGCGCGGCATCAAGACGCTGGGCGTCCGGATGGACCGGCACAGCGCCAACGCGGAGAAGATCGCCGAGCTGCTGGCGAGCCACCCCAAGGTCAGCGAGGTGCTCTACCCGGGCCTGCCCGAGCACCCCGGCCACGACATCGCCGCCAAGCAGATGAAGGCCTTCGGCGGCATGGTCTCCTTCCGGGTCGCGGGCGGCGAGGAGGCGGCCGTCGAGGTCTGCAACCGCACGCAGCTGTTCACCCTCGGTGAGTCGCTCGGCGGCGTCGAGTCGCTGATCGAGCACCCGGGCCGGATGACCCACGCCTCGGCGGCGGGCTCCCCGCTGGAGGTGCCGGCCGACCTGGTGCGCGTCTCGGTCGGCATCGAGTCGATCGACGACCTGCTGGCCGACCTCAAGCAGGCGCTGGGCTAGGGTCCGTCAGACCCTGAGGCTGTTCACTGCCCCTGCTGGTCCGCGGTGTACGACTCCATCGCGTGGTTGAAGCGGGCCAGCAGGGCGCAGAACGCGCGCTGCTCCTCCGGGGGCCAGTCGGCGACCAGGCGGCGGGTCAACTCGGCCCGGCCGTCGCGGACTTCGTCCAGCCGGCCGGCCCCGCGCGAGGTGAGGGCGAGCCGTACGGCGCGCCGGTCGGCCGGGTCCTGCACCCGGCCGACCAGCCCGGCCGCGACCAGCGGCGCGACCTGGCGGGTCACCGTGGAGGAGTCCACCCCCAGGGACTCGGCCAGTGCCTTGACGTTGGCGGGCCCGTGCCGCTCCAGCCGGTCGAGCAGCAGGTAGGCGGCCCGGTCCAGCGCCCCGACCCCACCGCCGGAGGTCCGGACCTGTTCCATGCGGCGGGCGAACACCGCGAGCTGGTACTGGAGTTGGGTGTGCACGGGGTCGGTGCGGTCGGTGGCCTGGGGCGAGGTCGTCGTCATCGCGGCTCACGATCGTCGTGCGGTGAGGGAGGCTCAGAAGCAGCAGCGTACGCGGGCACGGCGGACCCGGGAACAGGCCCGGCGTCCCGGATTGTCGGCCTGCGGCCCGGGGACGGGCCCTCTACCCTGGCGGCATGCACAACTGGCCGATCACCCTCGACGACGTCCGCGGCGCCCAGAAGATGCTCGCCGGGATCGCCCGGGTGACCCCGATGGAGGGCAGTCGGCACCTCTCCGGGCTGATCGGCGCGCCGGTGCACCTGAAGTGCGAGAACCTGCAGCGCACCGGCTCCTTCAAACTGCGCGGGGCGTACGTGCGGATCGCGGGACTCTCGCCGGTGCAACGGGCCGGCGGGGTGGTGGCGGCGAGCGCCGGGAACCACGCCCAGGGCGTGGCGCTGGCGGCCTCACTGCTGGGGGTGCGCTCGACCGTGTTCATGCCGGTCGCCGCGCCGCTGCCGAAGGTCGCGGCCACCCGCGAGTACGGCGCCGACGTACGGCTGCACGGCGCCACCGTGGACGAGGCGCTGCAGGCCGCGCAGCGCTACTCGGACGCGACCGGCGCGGTGTTCATCCACCCCTTCGACCACTGGGACGTGGTCACCGGGCAGGCGACCGTCGGGCTGGAGATCCTGGAGCAGTGCCCCGAGGTGCGCACCATCCTGGTCGGGGTGGGCGGCGGCGGGCTGCTGGCCGGGATCGCGGCGGCGGTGAAGCCGCTGCGGCCGGACGTACGGGTGATCGGGGTGCAGGCGGCCTCGGCGGCCGCGTACCCGCCCTCGCTGGCGGCCGGGCGGCCGGTGTCGCTGGAGCACTTCGCGACCATGGCCGACGGGATCATGGTCGGGCGCCCGGGGGACATCCCCTTCGAGGTGGTCAACACGCTGGCGGACGGCATCCGTACGGTCTCCGAGGACGCGCTGTCGCGGGCGCTGCTGCTCGGCCTGGAGCGGCTGAAGCTGGTGGTGGAGCCGGCCGGGGCGGCCCCGATCGCGGCGCTGCTGGAGCAGCCGGACTCCTTCGAGGGCCCGGTGGTGGCGGTGCTGTCCGGCGGGAACATCGACCCGCAGCTGATGCAGCGGGTGCTGCGGCACGGGCTGGCGGCGGCCGGGCGCTACCTGTCGCTGCGGGTGCGGCTGGCGGACAAGCCGGGCTCGCTGGCGGACCTGCTGGGCGTGCTGACCAGGCTGGACGCCAACGTGCTGGACGTGGCGCACGTGCGGATCGATCCGCGGTTGGGGCTGACCGAGGTCGAGGTGGACCTGCACCTGGAGACCAAGGGGCCGGAGCACTGCGCGGCGGTGGTCGGGGAGCTGCGGGACGCGGGGTACGTGGTCTCCGAGTAGGCGTCGGGGGAGTGGATCAGTCCTTGGGGAGTGGGCCTGCAGCCCTTGACGCGATATATCGCGTGCTGGGAGACTCGCGATACATCGCGTTCGAGTCCCGCGGGTCGAGAATCGAGTCGCCCGTGCGCCCGAAACCGGGGCAGAGTGGGACAGATCGCTCCACACGTCCGAGGAGATGAGGCAGGCCATGGCGCCAGCCATCCAAGCCGAGAACCTGGTGAAGACCTTCGGCGACGTACGAGCCCTGGACGGCGTCAGCCTCGACGTCCCCGAGGGCACGGTGCTCGGGCTGCTCGGCCCGAACGGCGCGGGGAAGACCACCACCGTGCGGGTCCTCACCACCCTGCTCCGACCCGACTCCGGCCACGCGGTGGTCGCCGGGGTCGACGTGCTCAAGAACCCCAACCAGGTCCGCAGCCTGATCGGCCTGTCCGGCCAGTACGCGGCGGTCGACGAGTACCTGACCGGCTTCGAGAACCTCACGATGGTCGGCGAGCTCTACCAGATGAGCAGCCGCGACGCGAAGGCGCGCGCGCTGGAACTGCTGGAGTGGTTCAACCTCAGCGACGCCAAGGACCGCACCGCCAAGACCTACTCCGGCGGCATGCGCCGCCGCCTGGACCTCGCCGCGGCGCTGGTCGTCCGGCCGCCGGTGATGTTCCTGGACGAGCCGACCACGGGCCTCGACCCGCGCAACCGGCTCGCGCTCTGGGAGGTCATCGAGACCCTCGTGGAGCAGGGCACCACGCTGCTGCTCACCACCCAGTACCTGGAGGAGGCCGACCGGCTCGCCCACGACATCGCCGTGGTCGACCAAGGCCGGGTCATCGCGCGCGGCACCGCCGACCAGCTCAAGGCGCAGATCGGCGGCGAGCGGATCGAGGTCGTGGTGCACGAGCCCGGCCTGGTTGCCGACGCGGTCGCCGCGCTGTCCGGCTACGCGCTGAGCGAGCCCGCGGTGGAGAAGAACACCCGGAAGATCACCCTGCCGATCAGCGGCGGCGCCCGGGTGCTCGCCGACGCGATCCGCGAACTCGACGCCCGCGGGATCGAGATCGACGACATCGGGCTGCGCCGTCCGACCCTGGACGACGTCTTCCTCACCCTCACCGGCCACGTCGCCGAGGCGGCCGAGGAGGAGGGCGGCACCGGCGCCAAGGACCGCGGCCGGGGCGGCCGGGGCCGCGGAAAGCCGGGCGGCGGCGACGCGGACGACAGCGGCGGCGGACAGGGCCCCGAGCAGCAGGCCGTCACGGCCGGAACGGAGCGCTGAGATGAGCACCGCCACCGAGCACGCCATCGGCGCCGCGATGCCGACGCCCCGCCGGGGCCTGTCCGCGACCCTGCACGACTCCTGGGTGGTCGCCAAGCGCAACCTGCGCCGGATGTCCCGGATCCCCGAGATCGTGGTCTTCGGGCTCATGCAGCCGGTCATGTTCGTGCTGCTGTTCTCGTACGTCATGGGCGGGGCGATCCGGATCCCCGGGGCGAACTCCAGCTCCCACACGTACATCCAGTTCCTGATGGCCGGCATCTTCGCCCAGACCGTCACCTTCGCCGTCGCCGGCGCCTCGGCCGGCATCGCGGAGGACATGACCAAGGGCCTGGTGGACCGCTTCCGCTCGCTGCCGATGGCCCGCTCGGCGGTGCTGGTCGGCCGCACCCTCGCCGACCTGTGCCAGACCGCGTTCACCCTGGTCGTGCTGGCGCTGGTCGCGCTGCTGGTCGGCTGGCGGATCCACGAGGGGCTGCTCAAGGCGCTCGGCGCGTTCGGCCTGCTGCTCCTGCTCGGCTACGCCTTCTCCTGGATCGGAGCGCTGATCGGGCTGTCGGTGCGCAGCCCCGAGGCGGCCACCTCGGCCGGGCTGATCTGGCTGTTCCCGCTGACCTTCGTGTCCAACGCCTTCGTGCCGGTCAGCTCGATGCCGGGCTGGCTGCAGCAGGTCGCGTACTGGAACCCGTTCAGTGCCACCGTGCAGGCCTGCCGGGTGCTGTTCGGCAACCAGGTCGGGCCGGTGGACCCGGCCTGGCCGATGCAGCACGCGGCGCTGGTGTCGGTGCTCTGGTCCGTGGTCATCACGGCGGTGTTCTCGTGGCTGTCGGTGCGCAAGTACCGCTCGTCCACGGCCTGAGGCGGTACCGCCGCCTACGCGGGAGGGCGGCCGCGGAGTCACTGACTCCGCGGCCGCCCTCGACCGTGCGGGGCCGGCTCAGCCGGCGTGCGGCACGACCTTGACGATCTTCACCATGGCCGGCTTGCCGTTCGGCAGGTCGTAGGTGGCCTCGTCGCCGATCCGCTTGCCGTCGATCGCGCGACCCAGCGGCGACTGCGGCGAGTAGACGTCCAGGTCGTCGGCGCCCGCGACCTCGCGGGAGGCCAGCAGGAACTCCATCAGGTCGTCCTCGTCGCCGTCGAAGGCGACCGTGACGACCATGCCCGGGGCCACCATGCCCGAGTCGGCCGGGGCCTCGCCGACCTTGGCGCGCTCCAGCAGCTGGGTCAGCTGGCGGATGCGCAGCTCGTACTTGCCCTGCTCCTCCTTCGCCGCGTGGTAACCGGCGTTCTCCTTGAGGTCGCCCTCCTCGCGCGCCGCCTCGATCTTCTGGGCGATCTCGATGCGCCAGGGCCCGGTCAGGTGATCCAGCTCGGCCTTGAGCTGGTCGTAGCCGGCCTGAGTGAGCCAGGTCACGTTCTCACTGGTCTGGGTCACGGGTGCTCCTCGTAGGTGCTGGGGCTGTGCTGAGGGTGTGAGTCGTCAGCAGGGTCGGTGGGTGGTGATATCGGTCTCAACTACAAAGCAACGCCCGCTCCCGTACCATCCGGTGCGGAAGGGGCGAAACCACGAGACTAACAAGTCCTGCCGACAAGCGGGAGGGGCGTTGGCGCGCCATTGACGGCGGCGTCACGCCCCGGTGTACAGAACGCGTACGGGACGCGTACAGGACGGTGCGGGGACCTCCTACGGATGCCCGCTCCCGGATCGAATATGCGCCCTACTTCGCGGGCGTGCAGCCCAGCAGTTCGGCGGTGGTACCGCGGGCCGTGGTGCGCAGGGTGACCACGGCGTCGTAGCTGTCGCCCGCCGCCGGGACGGGGAAGTCGGCCACCCCGACCACCGCGTGGTCGTCGCCCTGCGAACGGACCGTACAGGTGCCCGCCTGCCCGTCCCCCTTGCGCACGGTGAGGTGCAGCTGGACCTCGGAGTCGGAGAGCACCTGGAAGGTCGGCACCGAGCCGTTGATCTTCGTCTCGCGCAGCAGGTACGAGGTGCCCAGCCAGGCGATCAGGCCCAGGCCCAGCACGCCGCAGACCGCGCCGACCACCTTCAGGCGGCGGTCCGAGTCGCGGTCGCCGCCGCGGCCGTAGCGCCCCTCGGGAAGCGGGGTGGCGGTGGTCTCTGCAGTCATCGGACTCTGTCCTCTCCTGGGGAGGGGCCGCGCGGGTGGTGCGGGGGAATGCGACGCTCCTCCAGTCCGTCACTATAGGAGGGGCACGCCCGCGGCCGGTCCGGCGGGGGCAGGGCCCGGTCCGGTCGGCGGTTCGCGCGGGTCGGCCCCGCGGCGACGCGGCCCCGAAGTGAGCGGTTCGTACGGTGGTGGGCGACCCGGACTTCGCGGAACGCCCGAGGATGTGGAAGGAACGCAAGGCGTTGACTGAGCAGTTGCGACTGATGGCGGTGCACGCCCACCCGGACGACGAGTCCAGCAAGGGCGCGGCCACCATGGCCATGTACGTCGAACAGGGTGTGGACGTGCTGGTGGCCACCTGCACGGGGGGCGAGCGCGGGTCGGTCCTCAACCCCAAGCTCCAGGGGGACCCGTACATCGAGGAGAACATCCACGAGGTCCGGCGCAAGGAGATGGACGAGGCGCGCGCCATCCTCGGCGTCAAGCAGGCCTGGCTGGGCTTCGTGGACTCCGGGCTGCCCGAGGGTGACCCGCTGCCCCCGCTGCCGGAGGGCTGCTTCGCCCTGCAGGACGTGAAGGAGGCGGCCGAGCCGCTGGTCCGGCTGATCCGCGAGTTCAAGCCGCAGGTCATCACGACCTACGACGAGAACGGCGGCTACCCGCACCCGGACCACATCATGACCCACAAGATCACCATGCTGGCCTTCGACGCCGCGGGCGACCCGGACGCCTACCCCGAGGCCGGCGAGCCCTGGCAGCCGCTCAAGGTCTACTACAACCACGGCTTCCCGATGGGCCGCATCCGCGCCCTGCACCAGTACCTCACCGAGCACGGCCACGAGTCGCCGTACGGCGAGTGGATCGAGGGCTGGGAGAAGAGCGGCCGCAAGGAGCGGGAGATCACCACTCGGGTCCGCTGCGACGACTGGTTCGAGACCCGCGACCGCGCGCTGATCGCCCACGCCACCCAGATCGACCCGGACGGCCCGTGGTTCCGCGTCCCGCTGGAGGTCCAGCGCGAGGTGTGGCCCACCGAGGACTACGAGCTCGCCCGTACCCTGGTCGACGTGGACCTGCCGGAGGACGACCTGTTCGCCGGCCTGCGCACCCCCACCGTGGCGGCCGAGGCCGCCGACACGCGCGACTGAACCACCCCCCGATGGCCCGGCTCCCCGTGAGCCGGGCCACCATAGAGATATGAGCGCCCCCGTGAACCTCATCAGCCTCGCCGCCGACCTCGCCGTCGACGACGCCAAGGTCACCCCCGGTCTCCTCGGCTTCGTCGTCTTCGCCGCCCTCGGCGTGGCGACCTGGTTCCTGGCCAAGTCGATGAACCGGCAGTTCAAGAAGGTCGACTTCGTGGAGGAGCCGGAGGCTCCGAAGGAGTGAGTCCCCGGCCCCCGCCTCGTGCCGGTGCGCGAGGACGGGGGCACTCCGCGTGCTGTGCCCCCACTCGGCGCAGGCGGCGACGATCAGGCCCGGGCGCCGACGATCCCGGGAGGGCGCGTCATTGGTCGGTGTAGCTGAGGTCCCCCACGGTCCAGCTGCTGATGTCGGCGATGGAGATGCGGTACATGCCTCCGGTGTGCGGCAGCCCGTAGCTGCCTTGCAGGATTCGGGCGACGTGCAGGTGCAGGTGCGTCGGCCGAGCTGGGTGTGAGGTGCCATCACCGATATCGCCGGTGCCGCGGCCTGCGGGGTTCGAGAACAGTGCGGCGAACGGCTTCAAGTGGTCCGAGGCCGACAGGACTTCGGCGACCCGCTCGTGCCACAGGCTCTCCGGCGCCAGGCGCCCGGTGATGACCGCGCCCGGAACGACCACGGTCAGGGGCATCTGGTTGCTGTGCTCGGACTCCACCATCGCGGCGATCTCGACGAGCAGCGCATCAGGGTTCGACATGCCCCCAGAGGATAGTTCCAGCCGCAGCACACGCGCACGACCGCCCCCGAACGGACTCCGGCTGTGGCTCGTCGCGCGCCGACACCGGCGGGCCGTGCCGATCCCGTAGCGGTGATCGGGCGCGGGAAAATGTGATGCGGCCGAGAGAGATATCTGGCGGCCCGGTGCGGCCGCCGCCGACGTGCGCCCCGCCGGCCGTCGGCGACGGAGACGACAGGGTCCTGCGCCGGCTGCTGGCGCGCCTGGCCGAACAGGCCATCGTCGTCGACCTCATGCCCTGCGTGATGCCCTCTCGCGGCATCCGCAGGCCGCCGGCCTGGACTGCTCCGACCGTTAGTGCTCCGCCTCCGCGCGAAAACCTGCTCCGGCGAGAGTAGACATTGCTCGGTGCTCTGTGTAGTGTTCCTGGTGTTGGAAGAGCAGGACAGCAGGACGGGCAGACACGAACTGCCCGGGTGGTACAGCAGTGATGCATGAGGCGTGCAGGTCGTCAGTCCGCGGGGCCCGGTCATGGCAGGGGTCCGGCGGGGGCGGGTGACCTGCCAGGCGCGTCGGGCCCGGTTGTGCGTGGGGTCCGAGGCGGTGGCGGTCGCGCACGTGCAGGAACGCAGTACCGGCAGCACCCGGGGAGCCGGGCCTCCAGCAGTACCGGAGGTTCGCACCGCGCAGTATCAGCAGGACGGGTGCCGCCAGCAGTTCGCAGTACCCAGCAGTTCGCACGATGTACAACAGAGGAGAAGGGAAGGGTTCACCCAGCCGGATCGCCCGCCCCGGCGCACATTCACTGCCGGGCGGTCACCGCAGTACCCATCGTCATGGAACGTCATGGAAGAGGTGGTTCTCGGTCACGCATACGCGATCCCCGCATCCCGTCCATCCCCTGGGCGGTGCGGACACTACGGGCCGACCCGACGGTCGGCAGCAGTAGTGCAGTAGATGGTGAAGTGAAGCCCTACACCCCTGGGCCCCGGCGCACAGCGCGCCGGGGCCCTCGACCCGTTTCCCAGGAAGGAAGGTGCCGGTGGAACAGGCCACCCACGCCACAGACCCGAAAAAGGACCCAGTGAGCGCAGAGAGCAAGTTCGACGACGACGACTACCCCGCCTACACCATGGGCCGGGCCGCAGAGATCCTGGGCACCACGCCGGGCTTCCTCCGCAGCCTCGACGAGGCCAAACTCATCGCCCCGCAGCGCTCCGCCGGCGGTCACCGCCGCTACTCCCGCTACCAGTTGCGCATCGCCGCCCGCGCCCGCGAGATCGTCGACCAGGGCACTCCCCTCGACGCGGCGTGCCGCATCATCATCCTCGAAGACCAGCTCGAAGAGGCCCTGCGCATCAACGCCGAACTCCGGCGCGACCACCCCAGGTAGCGCCGCGCCCACGCGACCTCTTCAGGAGCGCGAAGATCGGGTCCCGGCGCCGAAGCGCCAAGGCGCACGGGTCCTGCGGCAATCCGGTGCCGGCACGGCCGGGGTCAGAGCCTGTGCATCGCGGTGTACGGCTGCGTGAGGCGTTCCTGCCGCGATCCGAAGTCGACGAGGACGGCGATGTCGCTACCGCCCTCGACACCGATGACCCGGCCGAGGCCGAACCCGTCGTGGGTGACACGGTCGCCGACGGCGAAGTGCTTGCGCGGCGCTGCCTCCGCCTGGCGCTTGAAGGGGCTGGTGGGCAAGGGGCGGCGAGGTGCTGCGTAATTTGTCATTCCGGCCAGTGTGCGCCGGAAAACTCGAAATGGATACCCTCGGAGGTCGGGCTCCCGCAGGACCGGAGGTGAAATATCCCCCCGTTTCGGGCCCCGGCCTGCTAGAGTCGTACCAGTTGCAGTAGTGGTTCCCATGAACTTTGTGTGCGCCTGCCTGTGTTGCGGGCGCATTTTTGTTCCCCCGGCTCTTCCCCGGGCGGGTTCTCCATGCGGCGTACTCGAAGTCCGCGGTCCGCGCGCTTCGGACTGCCCCTTGAAGGAGATTTTTTATGGCTAATGGCACTGTGAAGTGGTTCAACTCGGAGAAGGGCTTCGGCTTCATCGAGCAGGAGGGTGGCGGCCCCGACGTCTTCGCCCACTTCTCGAACATCCAGGCCAACGGCTTCCGTGAGCTGCTCGAGGGCCAGAAGGTCGAGTTCGACGTCACGCAGGGCCAGAAGGGCCCGCAGGCCGAGAACATTCGCCCGCTGTAGTACCGCCACGGCACCCGCCTGGCAGCGAGGGGCCCGCACTGCTTACATGCCAGTGCGGGCCCTTCGGCATCGCACGACAACACGTCGCACGACAACGCACCCGGCCGTCCGGAACCTGTCGGTTCCGTCACCGCCGACCACTCACGCGAGACGCACGGCGCCGCTCCTGGCGCCGCGTCCTGACCACGTGACGCCGCGCATTCCGTGGTTCTCCGCTCCCGCCTTGCGCGGCGAACCCCACGCGGTGGGTGATGTGCCGCACGGTTCTCCCGTCCACGCTCCACCCATCGCATCTCCCGGCCCGTTCCCTCGCGGTCTTCCGCCGTCGCCCTGCGCCGGCCGAGTCCTCCTCGTGACGCGCCGCTCCGAGGAAGGTCTCCCGCATGAACCGCTCCAGCCGTTCCCCGTATCAGAACGCCCACCGCCGCTCCTCTGGCATGAACGACCGTCAAGGGTCCACCGGTCGGGATGAGTTCACGATGCCGGCGAGCACCTCCCCGGCGCTGCCGGCCGTCACGTCCTTCGAGGGGTTGGACCTGCCCGACGCGCTGCTGTCGGTCCTGGTCCGCCAGGGCGTCACCGTGCCCTTCCCGATCCAGGCGGCGACGCTGCCGAACTCGCTCGCAGGCCGCGACGTGCTGGGGCGCGGGCAGACCGGTTCGGGCAAGACCCTCGCGTTCGGGCTCGCGGTGCTGGCCCGCACCGCCGGGCGCAAGGCCGAGCCGCGCCGCCCGCTGGCGTTGGTGCTGGTGCCGACCCGTGAGTTGGCGCAGCAGGTCACCGAGGCGCTCACTCCCTTTGCCCGTGCTCTCCGGCTGCGGATGGCGAGTGTGGTGGGCGGGATGTCGATCGGCGGGCAGGCACGGCTGCTGAACCGCGGGGCGGAGGTCGTTGTGGCCACCCCGGGGCGGTTGAAGGACCTGATCCAGCGAGGCGACTGCGAACTGCACCAGGTCAGAGTCACGGTGCTGGACGAGGCCGACCAGATGGCCGACATGGGCTTCCTTCCCCAGGTCACCGAGCTTCTTGAGCAGGTCGCCGAAGACGGTCAGACGATGCTGTTCTCCGCCACCCTGGACCGCAACGTGGACCGGCTGGTGCGGCGGTTCCTCGATGACCCGGTCACGCACTCGGTGGACCCGTCGACCGCGGCTGTCAGCACGATGGAGCACCACGTGCTGGGGGTGCAGTCCTTCGACAAGGACGCCACGATCGCCCACATCGCCTCCCGCGAGGGCGGGGTGATCATGTTCATCGACACCAAGCACGGTGCGGACCGCCTGGTGGAGTACCTGCTCACGAACGGTGTGAAGGCCGCGGCCCTGCACGGCGGCAAGTCCCAGCCCCAGCGCACCCGCACCCTGGAGCAGTTTCGCTCCGGCGAGGTGACGGCGCTGATCGCGACCAACGTCGCCGCCCGCGGAATCCACGTCGACGGGCTGGACCTCGTCGTCAACCTGGACCCGCCGAGCGACCACAAGGACTACCTCCACCGGGGCGGCCGGACCGCCCGCGCCGGCGAGTCCGGGACCGTCGTGACCCTGGTGCTGCCCGCCCAGCGCCGCGAGATGGCCCGCCTGATGGCCAAGGCGGCCATCACCCCCGTGACCACCAAGGTCAGTGCGGGCGGCGAGGAGCTGGCTCGCATCACCGGCGCCCGCACCCCCACCGGCATCCCCACTGTGATCGCCGACCCCGTCGTCGAACGGCCACGGCGCAACCCCTCCGCCGGCCGGAGCCGCTACGGCCGCCCGGCCCGCACCGCCGGTACCCGCGCTGCCGCCGGTCGTGACGACCGGAGCTCTGCTGACCGCCGCCGCACCCCCGGGCGCCCCACGCTCGCCGGGTAGCAGGCGACTTCTGGTCCGCGACGAGGACGGCCACTGCGCGGGCGTGCCTGACGTCGTGAGTTGCTGCGGACATTCGGCCGCGAGGGCGGCCGAGCTCGCGGCTTTCAGACGCTCGGAGCTACCGCGCGGATGGCATAGGTGGATGCTTCCGGTCGTGGGACGATAGCGACATGAACCGACTCGCTGACGCGACGTCGCCATACCTGCTCCAGCACGCCTCCAATCCGGTGGATTGGTGGCCATGGGGAGAGGAGGCGATCAATGAAGCCAAGCGGCGGGACGTGCCCATTCTCTTGAGTGTGGGCTATGCGTCCTGCCACTTATGCTTCTGCTAATTCACTGGTGCCACGTGATGGCGCACGAGAGCTTCGAGGACGCCGGGCTCGCCGGATACCTGAACGAGCGGTTCGTCGCGGTGAAGGTCGACCGGGAGGAGCGGCCGGACGTCGACGCCGTGTACATGGAGGCCGTGCAGGCCGCCACCGGGCAGGGCGGATGGCCGATGACGGTGTTCCTCACGCCCGACAAGGAGCCGTTCTACTTCGGGACTTACTTCCCGCCGGTGCCCCGGCACGGCATGCCGTCCTTCCGCCAGGTGCTGGAGGGCGTGGACGCGGCGTGGCGGGACCGACGGCAGGAGGTCGCGGAGGTCGCCGGGCGGATCCGCGCCGACCTCGCCGAACGGGCCGCGGTCTACTCCGCCGGCGCCCACAACCCGCCCGGCGAGGCCGACCTGCACCAGGCGCTGGTGACGCTCACCCGGGAGTTCGACCAGGCCCGCGGCGGCTTCGGCGGCGCGCCCAAGTTCCCGCCGGCCATGGTGATCGAGTTCCTGCTGCGCCACCACGCGCGCACCGGCTCGCAGGCGGCGCTGGAGATGGCCGTCCGCACCGGCGAGGCGATGGCCCGCGGCGGCATCCACGACCAGCTCGGCGGCGGCTTCGCCCGGTACTCGGTGGACGCCGGCTGGGTCGTGCCGCACTTCGAGAAGATGCTGTACGACAACGCCCTGCTGCTGCGCGCCTACCTGCACCTGTGGCGGGCCACCGGCGATCAGCTCGCGCGGCGGGTCGCGCTGTCGACGGCGGACTTCCTGCTGCGCGAACTCCGCACCCCCGAAGGCGCGTTCGCCTCCGCGCTGGACGCCGACAGCCTGGACGAGGAGACCGGAACCTCCGTCGAGGGGGCGTACTACGTCTGGGAGCCCGGGCAGTTGGTCGACCTGCTCGGCCCCGCCGACGCGGCCACCGCCGCCCGACTGTTCTCGGTGACGGCGGACGGGACGTTCGAGCACGGCACCTCCGTCCTCCAACTCCTGGCCGAGCCGGGAGAGTCCACCGGAGCCTTCGCAGAGGCATTCGCGGAGTACGAGGCGATCCGGGCCCGGATGCTCGACGCCCGGGCGGCCCGGCCCGCGCCCGCGCGGGACGACAAGGTCGTCGCCGCCTGGAACGGCCTCGCCATCGCCGCGCTCGCCGAGACCGGCGCCCTGCTGGAGCGCCCCGACCTGGTCGAGGCCGCCGAACGCGCCGCCGACCTGCTGCTCGCCGTCCACCTCACCCCCGACGGCCGGCTGCTGCGCACCTCCCGGGACGGCCGGGCCGGTGCCAACGCGGGCGTCCTGGAGGACTACGCGGACACCGCTGAGGGCTTCCTCGCGCTGTACGCCGTCACCGGCGCCGCGGAGTGGCTGCAGCTCGCCGGCGGCCTGCTCGACACCGTCCTCAAGCACTTCACCGACGAGGCCTCCGGCGCGCTCTACGACACCGCCGACGACGCCGAGAAACTGATCCGCCGCCCGCAGGACCCGACCGACAACGCCACCCCGTCCGGTTGGACGGCCGCCGCCGGCGCGCTGCTCACGTATGCCGCGTACACCGGCTCCGACCGGCACCGGACGGCCGCCGAACGGGCCCTCGGCGTGGTCGGCGCGCTCGCCGGGCGGGCGCCGCGGTTCATCGGCTGGGGCCTCGCCGTCGCCGAGGCGCTGCTCGACGGGCCGCGCGAGGTCGCCGTGGTCGGCCCGGCCGACGACCCGGCCACCGCGGCGCTGCGGCGGGCCGCGCTGCTCGGGACGGCGCCGGGGGCGGTCATCGCGGTGGGCGAGCCGGGCTCCGGGACGGACGCCGAGGTGCCGCTGCTGGCGGACCGGCCGCTGGTCGGCGGGGCGCCGGCGGCGTACGTGTGCCGGCACTTCGCCTGCGACGCGCCGACCACCGACGCGGCGGCGTTGGCGGAGCGGCTGGGCGTGGCGGTCGAGTAGCGGGGGGCCGAGCGACCGGGGAGCGGGAGCGGGGAGCCGGAAGGGGTGCGAACAATCGTTGGCGGGTGTGGGCCGGCCGGGGCGAACATGGGCCATGACCTGGACTTTCAGCACCTCCCTCGACGATTTCCGGGACGGTGGCCCGGTCGGCGGCGCCTTCCTGCAGACGCCCCCGTTCGACCCCCGGCTCTCCTTCATGCCGGAGGCCGCGGCTGCCGAGCTGGCGGTCGAACTGGCCGCCGCCGGGCCCGGGTTCACCACCGTGACCGGGGTCGGCGGCGCGGCGGACACGGTCCGCGCCTTCGCCGCGGCCTGGACGGCCGCCACCGGCACCAAGCAGTCCGTGCGGGTCGACGAACGGCTGTACCGACTCGGCGAGTTGACCGACCCGCCGCGGCCGCCCGCGGGCCGTCACCGACTGGCCGGACCGGCCGACCGTGACCTGGCGATCCGCTGGTACCAGGAGTTCGGCGCCGAGGCGAAGGTCGAACTGCCGAACGTGCCAAGGGCGGTGGACGACCGGATCGCCGCCGGCGGACTCCACCTGTGGGAGGACGAGGGCCGCCCGGTCGCCCTCGCCGCCAGCACCCCGGTGCTCGCCGGGATGTCCCGCATCGGCCTGGTCTACACGCCCACCGACCGCCGGGGTCGCGGCTACGGCAGCGCCGTCACGGCCGCCGCCTCCGCCTACGTCCTCACCCAGGGAGCAGAGGAGGTGCTGCTGTACACCGACCTCTCCAACCCGACCAGCAACTCGATCTACCAGCAGATCGGGTACCTGCCGGTGGAGGACTGCCTGATCGTGGACTTCCGGGCGCGGTAGGGGAGTTACGCGTCCTTGGTGGGGTGGACGCCGATCACCTTCGTCCGGAACGGGTCGCTGACGCCCGTCGCGGTGGGCGCCCCAGGCAGGTGGTCGGCGTTCACGTAGGTCTGGGCGCAGGTGATCAGGTTGCCGCCGGCGGTCTTCATGTCGCCGGAGAGCCCGTCCAGCAGCGTCTTCCAGGCGGTGCTGCACCCCTGCAGCGCCACCCCGCTCTGCCAACCCGCCAGGCTCCCGGCCGCCTTGTCGCTGGGCTCCGCCAACTTGGCGGTCTCGTCCGGGACTTTCCCGGCCACCGTCAGCGCGTTGTTCCCGGCGGCCGTCAACTCGCCCGGTTTGACGGTGAATCCGTTGCCGTCCGCCATTGTGTCCCCCCGGAGTCGCTGTGGCAGTCGTGGGCTATGGTAGCGGTGAGTACTGGGGGGAGCACTCATGGCTGATCCGGATCAGAAGTTAGCGGGGAACCGTCTCGCCCTGGCGAGCCTGAAGAACGCCAAACCGGAGGACCTGCACGCGGCGGGCGACGCCTACGACGCGCTGCACAAGGCGTACGCGCAGCACACCGCCGACTGGAAGAGCGGAACCACCGACCGGGTCCACGCCTCCGGTTGGAGCGGACCGGCCGCCGACGCCGCCATTCCCTCGCTGGACGCGACGACCACCCAACTGCACGCCGCCGACATCGAACTGGCCACCGTCGGCCAGACCCTGCGGGACTACGCCGACCTCTTCGGCCTCGCCCAGTCGAAGCTCCGGCAGGCCCTCACCGACGCAGCGGCGAAGGGCCTGACCGTCAGCGATACCGGCGCGGTGAGCTGGCCCGCGCCGACCGGCCCGGTGGACGCGAGCTGGGAGGCGAAGCAGAAGACGGCGGCCGAGGACATCGCCACGCGGATCGGCGCCGCCCTCACCGAGGCGGGGACGGCCGACCAGGCACTGGCCGCGCTGCTCAGGGGCTTCGCCCAGCACGCCACCGGAAAGTCGGGCCTGACCCTCGCGGTCGCCGAGGCCGACCAGAAGGCGGCGAACGGGCCGAACTCGCCGTACCTGAGGGACATGCCGGCGGCGGGGGCGCCGCCGACGGAGGTCAACCGCTGGTGGAACGGCCTCGACCCGGCGGGCCGGCAGTGGTTCATCGACCACCACCCGGAGAAGGTCGGGAACCTGGACGGCATCCCGGCGGAGGTGCGGGACCAGGTCAACCGGGCGTACCTGGAGAAGCGGATGAAGGAACTCGACGGCAAGAACCGGACGAAGGAGGAAGAGGAGGAGTTCCAAAAGCTCAAGCCCATCCGGGACCGCCTGGATCAGGACTCCAAGGCGAAGGACGGTCGGCCGCACACCTACCTGATCGGTATCGGCGCCGAGGGCCAGGGCCGCGCGATCCTGTCCTTCGGCAACCCTGACACCGCCACCGACATTTCGTCCTACGTGCCCGGAATCACCACGACCCCCGACTCGCTCGGTATGGCGAAGCCGGGAACCACGCCCGGGACCAACGAGGCGGAGAACGCGTTGAACGTCTGGCGGGAGGCCAACAAGAAGGTCAAACCCGGCGGATCGGTGGCGTCCATCATCTGGCTCGGTTACGACCCGCCGGACATCGACGTCACGGCGACGACGCCCGAGCGGGCGCTCAAGGGAGCACCCGACTACGCGAGGTTCGTCACCGGGCTCCGGGCGACCAACACGAGCGGCCAGTGCCCGCACATCACCTCGATCGGGCACAGCTACGGCTCGCTCCTCGTCGGACAGGCCACGAAGATGGCCGCCCACCAGGGGAACTACACGCTGCCGGACGACGTGGTGATCATCGGCAGTCCCGGTGTGGGCGTGAAGCACGCCGCGGACCTGGGCATGCCCGCCGGCCATGTGTGGGCGGGCGCGGCCGCCAACGACCCGGTCACCCAGCTCCCCTCGCCGAAGACCCAGTTGGCGCCCTGGCCCTTCGGCGGGCTGATCGGAGCCGACCCGCACGACCTCTGGTACGGGAGGGATCCGGCGAGCGACTCCTTCGGGGCGACGCGCTTCACCGTCGACGGCTGGAGCAAGTCGGGGAGCTGGGTGGACTTCGGGATGCACACCAAGTACCTGGCTCCGGAGACCGGCGGCCCCTCGCTGGGCAACATCGCCGCCATCATCTCGGGCAGGCCCGACGACGTCCACGTGACGGAGGGCCGATGACGGCCCGCTGGAAGGTGATCGGTTCGATCGTGCTGTCGCTCGTCGTCCTGGTGTCCGTCGGTGCGGTGTTGTTCTCCAACGGATACGGGCCGTTGGCACTGGCCGACCGACCGGGCCGATTGGGCACGAGCGAGGCGAAGAGCCGGATCGACCGAGTCCTGCGCGCCACCATGGACGGGATCTCACCTTCACTCGCCTATGCGGGGGCCGACTTCGAGGTGATGAGGAAGCACGATCTCTGGGACGGCGAGCCGAGCATGCGATCGGACGTCACCGAGATCGTCACCGCGCGGACCGTGGTGTCGCGGGCGAAACTGCCGACCCTCATGGATCAGGTGGCTCGGACCTGGAAGACGCTCGGGAACAGCATGCCCCCGCCACCGAACGATCCCTCCGATGAGATCCAAGAGTTGAGGGGGATCGGCGAGGATGGCGGGGAGACGCTCCTGACGCTCTACGCGAAAGCGCAGGCGGATTCGACCTACCTGGTGAACATCAGGGCAGAAGCCTCCAATGTGCTGTACCAGCCGGCCCACGAGTACGAGCCCGTGTCCCCGCTCGCCAGGACACCGCGCGACGCCAGGGGCTACGTGATCACCGACCCGGTGACCGATCCGTACTGGTCGCACTGACCCCCTCACTCCCAGTCCCACCGGATCCCCAGGATGCACGGCTGCAGCGCTGTGGCGACCAGGTGGACGCAGTGGTGGCCGTCCAGGGTCAACTCCTCGGTTTCGTACGGTTCTTCGCCCGGTGAGTGGAGGGCGAAGCGGTGGCAGCGGACGGGGAGGGCGGCGGGGTGGAAGGTGACCTGGAGGACGTACTGGCCGGCGCCGGAGTGGAACCCGCGGACGTACTCGCAGCTGGGGTCGGGGGAGGGGGCGTCGTCGAAGCCGTAGCCGAGCAGGTGGGTGTCGCCGGCGCGGAGGCGGCGGTCGAGGAGGAGTTCGGCGGCGAGCAGGTGGTGAGCCTGGTCGCGGCGGATGCGGCCGGGGCGGCAGTTCTCCTCGGCGCGGACGCCGACCGTGGTGATGTCGCTGCCCGGGTCGCCCTGGTAGAGGGCGAGGTAGCGGTCGATGCCGTCGCGGTGGGCGCGCAGGGCGTGTTGGGAGTCGCGGCGGGTGAGTTGGCGGTCGGGGCCGATGCGGATGCGTTCGATGTGGGTGACGGTGTGCAGGCCGGTGTCCCGTGGGCCGGCGAGGGCGGTGAGCAGGTCGTCGACGGCGGTGGCCGGTGAGATGAGGTCGCGGTAGGGGCGTACGGGCGGGCCGGCCGGGGTGGTGTCGGCGGCGCGGCGGGGGCCGAGCAGCCGGGTGAGGGAGTGCTCGGGCAGGTCGAGGACGTCTTCGAGGGCGGCGACGGCGCGCAGGGATTCGGGGCGTTCGGGGCGGCGGCGGCCCTGCTGCCAGTAACTGAGGCTGGTGAGGCCGACGTTGACGCCGCGCAGGGCGAGGTGGCGGCGGATCCGGTGCAGCGCGAGGCCGCGGGCGCTGATGGCGGTGCGCAGGGCGAGGTGGAACGGGCCGGTGCGCAGGGCGGCGGCGAGGTCGGGGTGGTCGCTGCGTTGGATGGCGGCCTCCTCGGAGGGGGAAGCGGGCTGACCGGCTTTTGACCGTGAATATTCACATCAGAGTGGCGGTTTGTCACCGTCCGGGCCGTGGTGCGCGGGGGTTTCCGGGGCCTCGTTCACACCGGATCGCGACCGTTCACACCTGAACCCGGGCTTCCGCCAAGCCCGTTGACCGGTCTCGGGTGAGGCGCGATGCTCGGGGCGCGATCCGGACCGCACCCCCACACAGCACTCACTGCACTTGTGCAAGGAGGCAATTCCCCCATGCAAGTTCCACGGATACGGCTGCGCCGTGCGGTCTCGGTGCTCGCCCTCGGCGTGCTGGGCCCGGCGCTCACCGCCGCGGTGGCGGCGCCCGCGGTTGCCACCCCCACGCAGGACCGGGCCCCCCACCAGGTCCGCCAGGCCGCCGCTCCCGGGAGCACGGCCGATCTGGCCGGCACCTTCAAGAAGCTCAACATCACCATGCAGCAGCAACAGCAGACGAACTGGTGCTGGGCGGCGAGCGGGAACACCATCGCGACCTGGTTCGGCTACAGCTACAGCCAGAACCAGTTCTGCAACGCGGCGTTCGGCCGCTCGACCAACTCCAGCTGCCCCAACAGCCAGGCCACGCTGGCCGATGTGCAGAACGGGCTGAGCTGGGTCGGTATCAACCCGGGCTCCTACGTCACGGGTTATCTGCGCTACACCACCGTTCAGACCGAGGTGGACGCCAACCGGCCGATGGAGACCCGCATCCAGTGGAGCTCCGGCGGCGGGCACATGCACGTCCTCTACGGCTACGACACCGGCAACAACTGGGTCTACTGGGGTGACCCGTGGCCGTCCAACTACCGCTACAACTGGGCGGATTACTGGTACTACGTGAACAACGACACGTTCTCGTGGACCCACTCCCTGTACCGGATCGGCGCGTGAGGGGCGACCATGACCGAGCTCAGTAGTCTCCGTCGGGCCGCCGCCGGCGCCCTGCTCACCGCCGGCCTCGCGCTGGTGCTCGCCCCGGCCGCGCACGCCGACGCTCCGGCCGCGCAGCCCGACGCCCAGGCTCCGGCGGCCGCCGCCCCGGCCCCGCTGCCCGCCGCCGAACTGGACCAGGCTCGCAGCGCGGTCCGGGATCCGGCCGTCCTCGACAAGGTCGGTCACTTCTTCGCCCGCAAGGGCGTCCCACCGACCCAGCAACTGACCATCGGTGCCGCCGAGGAGGCGCGGGCGGCGAGCGCGTCGGCGCCGCGGCTGGCCGGTGACACGGTGCCGGTGTACGTGCTGGACGCGGGCTTCGTGGCCGGGACGCCGGGCGCCCCGGTGGCGAAGGCCGAGTTCACCGCCAGCAAGGTGGTAGCGGCGGACGGGCAGACCGCCTCGGTCTGGACGGTCCGGCAGGGCGAGGCCTGGCGGGTGGTCAACATCGCCTCGGGCGGCGACGAGAGCGACTACGCGGCGAAGGCGGCGGACAGCGGCGGCGGCACCGCCTTCCGCGAGCCGCAGGTCAACGCCTGGTACGTGCTGCGCGACGGCCGGGTGCTGCCGCTGGACGACGAGGCCCGGCGTTCGGTGGGCGCGGGCGGGGTGTCGCTGGCCGCGTACCAGCAGCTGGTGCACCAGCGGTACGGGGACAAGCTGCCCGGGTCGGCGTACGACCGGGCGGGCAAGGGCGGCGGCTACCAGGTGGACGCCGCCCAGGTGGACGCCGCCGCGCAGCCGGTGGCCGCAGCGGAACCGGCGGCGGGCGGCGGATCGGTGCTGCCGGCCGTGACGGCGGCCGCGGCCCTGGGGGCCACCGCGCTGGTGGGCGCGGGCGCCGTCCTGCGGCGGAGGACGGGCGTCCGCCGCGGGTGAAGGGGGAGCGGGGTCCGGCCGGTCGGCCGGACCCCGCTGCCTGTCCGTCGGGGCCGGGGCGCAGACCCCGGTCTCAGAGCCCGGTCTCAGACTCAAGTCTCAGACGCCGGTCTCAGATCCCGGCGAAGCCGCTCTCCAGCAGGCCGAAGGTGTGGTCGACCAGGTCCGCGATGGACTCCCGCCCCCCGGCGGCAGCCCACTGCAGGAGGGCTTCGGCGGTGGCCGCGGCGATGACGGCGGAGGTGACCCGCATGTCGTACGTGGGCTCCTCGACGCCGGCCCGCCGGGTGAGCACGGCGAGGAACAGCTCCTGCGGGTTGTTGCCGGCGCGATGGAGTCCGGCGCGCAGCGCGGGGACCTCGGTGACCAGCCGCATCCGGGTGAACAGCTCCTCGCGCTCGTGCTGGAGCAGTTCGCGGACCAGGCTGGTCATGGCCTCCCGGCAGGAGGTCAGGAAGGGTTCGTCGGCGGGCCGCTCCAGCAGGGCGGCGACCATCGCCGGATCGTACTCGTCGGAGAGGACCAGGTCCTCCTTGGTCGCGAAGTAGCGGAAGAAGGTGGAGGGGGAGACCTCGGCGGCGGCGGCGATCTGCTCCACGGTGGTGTTCTCGTAGCCCTGCTCGGAGAACAGCCGGTACGCCTCGCGGCGGATGCTCTGGCGGGTCTTCAGCTTCTTGCGCTCGCGCAGCGACAGCGGCGCCTCCAGTTTCGCCTGGACCGGGTTGGTCGAGGCGTCCGGGAGGGCCGCGGTCGGCTGCTGGGGAGTCATGCGTCCGATTATCCGCGATCCCCGGTGGCGGTTTGGGGATCGCCCGGCATCCGGGCCGCGACCAGCACCGCCGAGACCACCGCGACCAGGCCGGCGACCAGCAGGACCAGCCCCATGCCGTGCGTGTACGCGGCGTGCGCGGAGGCGCTGAGGGCGGTCGCGTCCCCGGCTCCGCCCCCGGCCGCGTCCCCGCTTCCGGCCCGGGCGACGGCGTCGGCGGCGATCACCGACTCCCCGGCCCGCTGCGCGGCCCCGGCCGGCAGCCCGCCGGTGTCCAGCGCGCCGCGGTACGCGCCGGACAGCAGGCTGCCGAAGGCGGCGATGCCGAGCGCGCCGCCGACCTGCCGCAAGGTCTGCAGCAGTCCGGAGCCGACCCCGGCCCGGGCCTGGGGCAGGGTGGCCAGCGCGCAGGCCTGGGCGGTGATCAGCGCCAGCCCCATGCCGCCGCCGAGCACGGTGAGCCAGACCGCGGCCCGCCCGTAGCCGTCGCCGACGCCGGTGCGGCTGCCGAACAGCAGGGCGGCGGCGAGCAGGGTGAGGCCGAGGGCGATCACCGTACGGGCGCCGAGCCGACCGACCAGCGGGTCGGTGAGCCTGGCGGCGACGATCAGCCCGAGCATCATCGGCATCAGCCGCAGCCCGCTGCCGAGCGCGTCGGCGCCGAGCACGCTCTGGAAGTAGGGCGGCAGGACGAAGAAGGCGCCGAACATGACGAAGGAGATCAGCGTCGCCGCGACGGAGGCCCAGCGGAAGGTCGGGTCGGCGAGCAGGGCGAGGTCGAGCATCGGATCGCGCCGTCGTCGGCTGCGCAGCACCAGGACGGTGAGTGCGAGCAACGAGCCGGCCAGGGTGGTGAGCACCAGCGGGTCGGTCCAGCCCCGGTCGGCGCCCTCGATGATGCCGTAGGTGAGCGCGCTCAGTCCGGTGGCGGCGAGGGCGGTGGCGAGCAGGTCGATCCGGGGCGCGGCCGGGTTGCGGCTCTCCGGCAGCAGCAGGACGCAGGCGACGATGCCGATCGCGGTGAGCGGGATGTTGATCGCGAAGATCGAACCCCACCAGAAGTGCCGGAGCAGGAGGCCGCCGATCAGTGGCCCGAGTGGGGCGCCGACGGAGAGCGCGGCGGCCAGGACGGCGGTGGCGCGGCGCTGTTCGGCGGGCGGGAAGAGGCCGGGGATCACCGCCAGGGACATCGGCATCACCAGTGCGCCGGCCAGGCCCATTCCGGCGCGGGCGGCGATCAGGGTGGTGGGGGAGCCGGTGAGCATGCCGACGGCGGACGCGAGGCCGAACAGGGCGAGGCCGACGGTGAGGGTGTGGCGGCGGCCGAAACGGTCGCCGAACAGTCCGGCGGGGAGCATCGCGGCGGCGAAGACCACGGTGTAGGCGTCGACGATCCACTGCTGTTGGCCGGTGTCGGCCGGTAACTGCGCGGCCAGGGTGGGCAGGGCGACGTTGAGGATCGTCATGTCGAAGCTGATCACCAGGACGCTCAGCGCGACGGCGACCAGGGCGAGCCAGCGGCGCCGGTCGGCGGCCCGGGTTGCGGCTCGGGTGGCGGTGCCGGTGATGGGCATGGTTGGCCTCCAGGAGGGCTCCAGCGAAAGTCTCTCTCAAATGAGAGTAACTATCAAAAGATGGATGCCGTCAATACGCTGGACTGCTCCCGAGTTGTTACGCTCCGTGATGTGTCCTGGAAGTGCTGTTTGCGCACGAGGAATTGACGCAACGTTGATCTGTCGTTCGCCGCCCGGAGGCGGCGGGGAGTGACTGTCGGTAGATACCATGTGGCAATCGGTCAGTGCTGGCCGACGCGTGCCGAGAGCGGAGAAGGGGTGGGGCGGCAGGAGCCGACCACGAGCCCGGCACCGGGAAAGGGGAGCCGAAGTGGCCGACACGGACGACACGCACGACAGCAAGGCGAAGGCCCAGGTGTGGGGCGCGGCGGTGGTGGTGGCCTCCGCGCTGGCCGTGGTCGCGGCCTATCTGATCAATGGCGCCCCGCTGGTCCTGGTGGTCGCCGGAGTCCAGACCGTGCTGCTGATGGTGTACGTCGGCCGCCGCTGGCGTGCGCAGCACGGCCGTCCGACCCGGTCCGGGCACCGTCCGCGCCGGGGCATCCCGGACGCCGCGCACTGCGAGCGCTGCCGCCGGGCCCGCGAGGCGCTGGACGCCCGGCAGGCGCGCCCCGACTCCGCCCCGCAGTCGGAGCCCGGCGCGGGCGACCGCTCGCCGTACCCGCGCCGCCCGCAGGTCCGGGCGCCGTACGAGCGTCCCTGGACGGCCGAACGGGCGGCCGCCCGGTCCGTGGACCGTTCGACCGCCCGTCGTGGTGCGCCGGGTTCAGCCGGCCGTGCTGTACGCCACCAGTGAGACGCCGACGTACTGGACGATGAACGCCCCGAGGGTGAAGGCGTGGAACACCTCGTGGAAGCCGAACCAGCGCGGTGAGGGGTTGGGTCGCTTGAGCCCGTACACCACGCCGCCGATGCTGTAGAGCACTCCGCCGACGATCATCAGCACCAGGACGGCGACGCCGCCGGTGCGCAGGAAGTCCGGCAGGAAGAACGCGGCGGCCCAGCCCAGGGCGAGGTACACCGGTGTGTACAGCCAGCGCGGCGCGCCGACCCAGAAGACCCGGAACGCTATCCCGGCGAGCGCGCCGCCCCAGACCGCCCAGAGCAGCAGCTGCTGGTTCGCGCCCTTGAGCAGTAGCAACGTGAACGGCGTGTAGGTGCCCGCGATGATCAGGAAGATGTTCGCGTGGTCCAGCCGGCGCAGCACGGCGTCGCCGCGCGGGCCCCAGGTGAAGCGGTGGTACACCGCGCTGACCCCGAACAGCAGCCAGGCGCTGACCGAGTAGATCGCGCAGGCGATCTTGGCGGGCGTGGAGTCGGCCAGGCAGATCAGCACGATCCCGGCGGCCACCGTGGCGGGGAACATCGCGGCGTGCAGCCACCCGCGCCACTTCGGCTTGCTCTCCCTGTTCTCGGCAGGGCCGTCGTTCTCGGCGGGGCCGTCCGCGAGGCTCTCGGCGAGCGCAGCAGCAGTCATGCGCAGCATGCTACCGGCTACCTACGGGTCCGTAGGTTACCGGTGCGTATGGAAGTGGCGCTCATCACTCTTGGACGTTTTGGAGCATTTGAAGTGTGGCGCCGCGCACTCCGGCCCGGATGTCGGCGGCCTATTACCCGCCAGTAATCATACTTACTGTCGTAAAAGATGCGTCAATTTCGACGCTTCGCCGCGTTCCGGGCTTGAGCCCGGGGCTACGCTGCAAGCACCCTCAGACCCCCGCGACGCCATCTCCTCGCCGAGATGGTGTGAAACGGAGCGATCGTGTCGTACGAGATCTCTGCTCTCAGCGCATCCGCGCCCACCCGCCACAAGCAGCTGCTCGCTTGGGTGAGCGAGATCGCCGAGCTCACCCAGCCGGACCGCATCGAGTGGTGCGACGGTTCCGACGAGGAGTACCAGCGCCTCGCGGACCTGCTGGTGGATCAGGGCACCTTCAAGAAGCTCAACGAGGAGAAGCGCCCCAACTCCTACTACGCCGCCTCGGACCCGACGGACGTGGCACGCGTGGAGGACCGCACCTACATCTGCTCCGAGCAGGAGAAGGACGCCGGCCCGACCAACAACTGGAAGGCCCCCGCCGAGATGCGCGAGGTCTTCCAGGGCGAGCAGGGCCTGTTCCGCGGCGCGATGAAGGGCCGCACGATGTACGTCGTGCCCTTCTCGATGGGCCCGGTCGGCTCCCCGCTGGCCGCATACGGCGTCGAGATCACCGACTCCGCCTACGTCGCCGTGTCGATGCGCGTGATGACCCGCATGGGCCAGGCCGTGCTCGACCAGCTCGGCGAGGACGGCGACTTCGTCAAGGCCGTCCACACCGTCGGCGCCCCGCTCGCCGAGGGCGAGGCGGACGTGCCGTGGCCGTGCAACAGCACCAAGTACATCTCGCACTTCCCGGAGACCAAGGAGATCTGGTCCTTCGGCTCGGGCTACGGCGGCAACGCCCTGCTCGGCAAGAAGTGCTACGCGCTGCGCATCGCCTCGACCATGGCCCGCGACGAGGGCTGGCTGGCCGAGCACATGCTCATCCTGAAGCTCACCCCGCCGTCCGGCGAGGCCAAGTACGTCGCGGCCGCCTTCCCGTCGGCCTGCGGCAAGACCAACCTGGCCATGCTCCAGCCGACCGTCCCGGGCTGGAAGGTCGAGACGATCGGCGACGACATCGCCTGGATGCGCTTCGGCGCCGACGGCCGCCTGTACGCCATCAACCCTGAGGCCGGCTTCTTCGGCGTCGCGCCCGGCACCGGCGTGGACACCAACGCCAACGCCATCGAAACCCTCTGGGGCAACACGGTCTTCACCAACGTCGCCCTCACCGACGACGGCGACGTGTGGTGGGAGGGCCTCACCGAGGAGCCCCCGGCGCACCTGACCGACTGGCGCGGCAACGACTGGACCCCCGAGTCCGGCACCCCCGCCGCCCACCCGAACGCCCGCTTCGCCGTCCCGGCCGCGCAGTGCCCGACCATCGCCCCCGAGTGGGAGGACCCGGCGGGCGTGCCGATCTCGGCGATCCTGTTCGGCGGCCGCCGCGCCACCGCCGTCCCGCTGGTGACCGAGTCCTTCGACTGGCAGCACGGTGTCTTCCTCGGCGCCAACATCGCCTCCGAGAAGACCGCCGCCGCCGAGGGCACCGTCGGCGAGCTGCGCCGCGACCCGTTCGCGATGCTGCCGTTCTGCGGCTACAACATGGGCGACTACTTCGCCCACTGGCTGAAGGTCGGCGCCCAGGCGGACGCCGCCAAGCTGCCGAAGATCTACTACGTCAACTGGTTCCGCAAGAACGCCGAGGGCAAGTTCGTCTGGCCCGGCTACGGCGAGAACAGCCGCGTGCTCAAGTGGATCGTCGAGCGCCTGGAGGGCACCGGCGAGGGCGTCGAGACCCCGATCGGCGTGCTGCCGACCGTCGACGGCTTCGACCTCGGCGACCTGAAGCTGTCCCAGGAGGACCTCGACCTGCTCTTCACCGTGGACGCCGACATCTGGCGCCAGGAGGCCGCCCTCGTGCCGGCCCACCTGGAGACCTTCGGGGACCACACCCCGAAGGAGCTGTGGGACGAGTACCGGAGCCTGGTCGCGCGCCTCGGCTGAGCCTGAGCCTCAGCGAGCGAGAGGCGGTCGCGCGGCACGAACCGAGCGCCCCGCCGAGCGACAGGACGGCCGGAGTTCCGCCGGACGATCTTTCCCCGACCAAGGAGATCGTCCGGACCGGGACTCCGGCCGTAGTGCTTCACCCCGTGGAATGCCGTCGTGCTGCACCCCGGGGAGGGGTCACGGCTGCGCGTAGCCCCCCAGGAACTCGCCGATGCGGGTCACGGCGTCGGTGATCTCCTCGGCGCGCGGCAGGGTGACCAGCCGGAAGTGGTCCGGCTCGGGCCAGTTGAAGCCGGTGCCCTGGACCAACAGGATGCGCTGGGAGCGCAGCAGGTCGAGGACCATCTGCGCGTCGTCCTTGATCTTGTGGACCTTGGGGTCCAGCCGCGGGAACGCGTACAGCGCGCCCTTGGGCTTGACGCAGCTGACGCCCGGGATCTGGTTCAGCAGCTCGTACGCGGCGTCGCGGGAGGCGAGCAGCCGGCCGCCGGGCAGCACCAGGTCGCGGATCGACTGCCGGCCGCCGAGCGCCGCGGCCACCGCGTGCTGGGCGGGCATGTTGGCGCACAGCCGCATCGAGGCGAGCACGGTCAGGCCCTCGATGTAGCTGCGGGCCCGCTGCCGGTCGCCGGACAGCACCATCCAGCCGGAGCGGAAGCCCGCGACGCGGTACGCCTTGGACAGTCCGTTGAAGGTGACGCAGAAGAGGTCCGGGGCGAGGGTGGCCAGCGGGACGTGCTCGGCGTCGTCGTAGAGGATCTTGTCGTAGATCTCGTCGGCGTAGATCACCAGCTTGTTCCGGCGGGCGATCTCGACGATGCCCTCCAGCACCGGGCGCGGGTAGACCGCGCCGGTCGGGTTGTTCGGGTTGATCACCACGATGGCCCTGGTCCGGTCGGTGACCTTGGCCTCGATGTCGGCGAGGTCCGGGTACCACTCGGACTGCTCGTCGCAGCGGTAGTGCACCGCGGTGCCGCCGGCCAGCGAGACCGAGGCGGTCCACAGCGGGTAGTCCGGGGCCGGGACGAGCACCTCGTCGCCGTCGTCCAGCAGGGCGGTCATCGCCAGCTGGATCAGTTCGGAGACGCCGTTGCCGAGGAAGACGTCGTCGACGGAGAGGCCGTGCAGCCCGCGGTCCTCGTAGTGCATGACCACCGCGCGGCGGGCGGAGAGCAGGCCCTTGGAGTCGCCGTACCCGTGCGCGCTCGCGAGGTTGCGCAGGATGTCCTGGAGGATCTCCGGGGGCGCGTCGAAGCCGAAGGTGGCCGGGTTGCCGGTGTTGAGCTTGAGGATGCGGTGGCCCTGTTCCTCCAGCCGCATCGCCTCCTCCAACACCGGGCCGCGGATGTCGTAGCAGACGTTGGCGAGCTTGCTGGACTGGATGACCTGCATGCCTGCCTACTTTAGGGGTACGACGGGCCCCGCGTCGGGTGTCCTGCGGCGCGGGTGAAAGCGCCCGGAGCAGCCCCCTTCGATCGGCAGGCGGGGGCATTCGGCTGCCTTTCAAACCGGCGGCCGGATGTCCGGAATGCTCCTGTACACGAGGAATGCGGGCTCGATGGTGTGCGGAACGAGACGGACGGCACACCGGCGGGCGGTCCGGGCGCGGGAGGATGTGGCCGGTGCGTCGGATCGAGGAGGGGGTGTGCCGGTGGTACCGGTCGTGGCCGCGGCGGTGCTGGTCGGTCTCCTGGCGGCTCCGCCGCTGCGCGGGCTGATCGCCTACTTCGCCGTGCCCGAGGGCGAACCCTGGTGCGGGGCCTGCCCGTTGTGCGGGCGTGCGGTGCGGCTGCTGCCGCCGAGCGGGCGCTGTCCGGGCTGCCGGGGGCGGCTGGGCGCGGGCGCCGGGACGGTGGAGGCGGTCGCGGCGGCGGTCGCGGCCGGGGTGGCGTACGCGGCGGACGGGCCGGTTGCCGGGGCGCTGGGCTGGGCGGGCGCGCTCGGGGTGGCGCTCGGCTTCGTGGACGGGCGGGTGCGCCGGCTGCCGCACCGGCTGAACCTCTCGCTGCTCGCCGGGGTGGCCGCACTGCTGGCGGTGGCGGCGCTGGCCGAGGGGCGCCCCGGGGTGCTGCTGCGCTGCCTGCTGGCCGCGCTGGCGATCGGGGCGGTGCTCGAACTTGCCGTCTGGGCCCGGGCGTTGGGGCCCGGGGACTCCCCGCTCGGGGGCGCGCTGGGCGGACTGTTGGGCTGGTACGGCTGGTCGGTGGTGCTCGGCGGGCTGTTCGCTGCGGTGGTGCTCGCCGGGCTGTGGGCGGTGCTGCGGGCCGCCGCCGCCCTGCTCCGCCGGCGCCCGGTGCGCGGACTCGACGTCCCGGTGGGCCCGTTCCTGCTGCTCGGGGCGCTCACCGCGGTGCTGGCGAGGTAGCGGGCGGGCGCAACGGCGGGCAGTCGCAGCGGCGGACGCAGGCAACGGCGGACGGGGCCCGTCGTACCGGAGGCGGTACGACGGGCCCCGCCGTCGGCGCGCGGGCCCCACCCTCAAGGAGCGGCGCGCCGAAGGGGGTTGAGGCCTCAGGGCATCTTGTGGACGAACGGGCCGACCGCGTTGGAGAACGCGTTGCCGTTGTTGGCGTCCCAGTTGGTCGACCAGGTCATCGCGCCGCGGATGGTGGGCCACTTGGCCGGCGGGACGAAGCTGCCGCAGTTGGTGCCGGTGGCCAGGCAGTCCAGCGCGTTGTTCACCACGGTCGGCGAGACGTAACCGCCTCCCGCCGCCTTGGCCGAGGCCGGCACGCCGATGCCGACCTGGTCGGGCCGCAGACCGCCCTGGATGTGGGTGCAGACCTGCGAGGTGATGAAGTCGACGGTGCCTTGGTTGTAGACCTTGCCGTCGCAGCCGTTCATTCCGCCCGAGTTGTAGAACTGGGTGTTGACGACGGTCAGGATGTCCTTGGTCTTCAGCGCCAGTTGGAAGTAGGCGCCGGCGGTGCTGTACATCCCGATGGTCTCGGGCGCCATGGTCAGCACGAAGCCGGAGCCGACCTTGGCCTGCAGGGCGTGCAGCGCGTCGCCGAGCGGACCGGCCTGGACGCCGTTCTCCAGGTCGACGTCGACGCCGTCGAAGCCGTAGTCCTTGATGATCGCGTAGGCGCTGTTGGCGAAGTTGGCACCGGCCGTGGCGTCCCCGACGGTGATCGCGCCGTTCTGGCCGCCGATGGAGAGGACGACCTTCTTGCCGGCCGCCTGCTTGGCCTTGATGTCGGCGCGGAACTGGGCGTCGGTGTAGCCGCCGAGGGCCTTGGACAGGCCCGGGTCCAGCGTGAAGCTGATTGCGCCGGTCTGGGTCGGCACGGCGTCGGCGAAGGAGACCGCGATGATGTCGTACGCGCTCTGGACGTCGCTCAGCCGCTGCGGGGTCGAGCCGTTGTCGAAGTTCTGCCAGTAGCCGGTGACCACGTGCGCGGGCAGGCCGGTGGCCGGCGGGGTGGTGGAGGTCGGGGTGGCCGTGGGGGTCGGCGTCGCGGTCTGGGTGGGCGTCGTGGTGGGCGTCGCCGTCGGGGTCGCGGTGGCCGTCGCGGTCGGCGTGGGGGTGGGGGTCGCGGTGGGCGACGGGGTGCCGGTGCCGCCGGGCCCGATCAGTGCGACGTCGTCGGCGAGGTAGGCGCCCTGGCCGTACCAGCCGTGCAGGTAGACGGTGACGCTGGTGGCGTTCGCCCCGGTGGTGAAGGTGGTGGACAGCTGGTTCCAGCCGGTCTGGTTCGACCAGGTGGACGGGTCGGTGCCGCCGGTGCCGCGCGCACCGAGGTAGACGTACGGGCCCTGGACCCACGCGCTCAGCGTGTAGCTGGTGTTGGGCAGCACGCTGATGGTCTGGGAGCACTCGGCGGTGTCGCCGGCGCCCGGGGTGGCCTGCAGCGCGCCGGTGCCGGAGTGGACCGGCGAGGAGACGGCGGCCGCGGCGCCGGTACAGCTCCAGCCGCCCAGCCCGCCGTCGAAGCCGCCGTTGGTGACGAGGTTGCCGACCGCCGCGTCGGCGCCGCCGGCGAAGAGGGCGAGGCCGGTGCCGGCCAGGGCGAGGGCGGTGGCCCCGGCCGCGACGGCCGGGAGGGGGCTGCGCCGGCGCTTGTGGGAGGGCTGGTTCAGCGTACGGGCCATGGGGCGACGCTCCTGGGGAAGGAGCGGCCGCCGCGGTGGGGGGCGCGGCGGCCGCGTGTGGGGGAGGGGAGGTCCGTGAGAAGCCGGTGGGGGTGGGACCGGAGAGAATCGTTCCGTCCCGGATCAAAAGCTGGACTAGACCATTGCTGGTCGTCAAGCATCGGACGAACGGCTTACGGTTCCGTTAAGGATTCGGAGACCGTTCCGTGTCCGCACCGCCGACTCCCGTGTCCGCCCGCCGACTCCCCGTACGGCCGCCGGGCGGCGCCCCTGCGACCCCCGACACGCCCGTCGCGACAGACTTCGTACAGGACCGTGACCAGACCGCTACCTGCTGCTTTACCGTGCGCCTGCGCGCCGGAGTAGGCTGCGCCGGGGTGGTGACGCACCAGCTGAACGAGCACGGAGGGGTCCGGGAACCATGGGTCTGCGCGATGTCGCCGAACGGACGCCGGGGCTGCGCACCCTGCTGGGCGGGATGTACGGGCTCTACGGCCGCCGGGTCGAGGTCCACCTCGCCCGCACCCCGCACCACATCGGCGTGATCCTGGACGGCAACCGCCGCTGGGCCAAGGCCGCCGGCGGCTCCACCGCGTACGGACACCAGCGCGGCGCCGACAAGATCAGCGAGTTCCTCGGCTGGTGCGACGAGACCCACGTCAAGGTCGTCACCCTCTGGATGCTCTCCACCGACAACCTGGACCGCCCGGCCGACGAGCTCGTCCCGCTGCTCGGCATCATCGAGGACGCCGTCACCGGCCTGGCCGCCGCCCGCCGCTGGAAGGTCCACCCGGTCGGCGCGCTGGACCTGCTCCCG
Organism: Streptomyces sp. 1114.5; assembly: GCF_003635085.1. NCBI lineage: Bacteria > Bacillati > Actinomycetota > Actinomycetes > Kitasatosporales > Streptomycetaceae > Streptomyces > Streptomyces sp. 1114.5. The sequence continues at coordinate 556,588 of NZ_RBXE01000001.1, read as the reverse complement.
CAGCACACCGCCGACGTGCTCAAGCGCGCGGCCGAGGAGACCGCCGACATCGACGGCATCACCGTCAACGTCGCCGTCGGCTACGGCGGCCGGCACGAGATCGCCGACGCCGTCCGTTCGCTGCTCCAGGAGCAGGCCGGCCGCGGCACCTCGATCGAGGAGCTGGCCGAGATCCTCACCGTCGAGCACATCGCCGAGCACCTCTACACCCGCAACCAGCCCGACCCGGACCTGATCATCCGCACCTCGGGCGAGCAGCGGCTCTCCGGCTTCCTGCTCTGGCAGAGCGCGCACAGCGAGTTCTACTTCTGCGAGGCGTACTGGCCGGCCTTCCGCAAGGTCGACTTCCTGCGCGCCCTGCGCGCCTTCGAGCAGCGGAACCGGCGCCTGGGCCTGTAGGACCCTGCCTTCCGCGGACCCCGGGACCGGCCGAGCCGGTGAAGTGACCGCCGTAGGGCTGGAGTACCCGGAGCCCCCGCGAGGCCAAACGTTCACCGGCAATGATCCGTCAGTTCTCCGGGAGCGCGAATGCACCGCCCCCCGCCTGGGAATACTCCGATCAGACCGGCCCCGAGGCCACCGGGGCAGCGGGGGCCGGCTTGCCGCGGATGACGCAGGGTCATCCGCTCTGGAGGCCTAGTGGTCAGTTCCAAGAGCCGCCGGACACCAGACCGGCGCACGTACGTTCTCGACACCAGCGTGCTCCTGGCGGACCCGCTCGCCATGACCCGATTCGAGGAGCACGAGGTCGTCCTCCCGGTGGTGGTGGTCACCGAGCTGGAGGCCAAGCGGCACCACCCGGAGCTGGGCTACTTCGCCCGCCAGGCGCTGCGCCTGCTCGACGACTACCGCATCCGGTACGGCCGGCTCGACGAGCCGATCCCGGTCGGCGAGCTCGGCGGCACCATCCGGGTCGAGCTCAACCACTCCGACGTGTCGATACTGCCGGCCGGCTACCGCGCCGGTGGCGAGGCGGACACCCGGATCCTGGCGGTCGCCCGCAACCTGCAGGCCGAGGGGTACGACGTCACCGTCGTGTCCAAGGACCTCCCGCTGCGGATCAAGGCCAGCTCGGTGGGCCTGCTCGCCGAGGAGTACCGGGCGGAGCTCGCGATCACCTCCGGCTGGACGGGCATGTCCGAACTGCACGTCGCCGCCGACCGGGTGGACGCGCTGTTCGCGGCCGGCCACGAGGCCGCGGTGGAGGTCGAGGGGGCGGACGAGCTGCCGGTCCACACCGGACTGGTGCTCAGCTCGGAGCGCGGCCGGGCACTCGGGCGGGTCACCGGCGACGGGCGGGTCCGGCTGGTGCGCGGCGAGCGCGAGGCGTTCGGCCTGCGCGGGCGCAGCGCCGAGCAGCGGGTGGCGCTGGACCTGCTGCTCGACCCGGACATCGGCATCGTCTCGATGGGCGGCCGGGCCGGTACGGGCAAGTCGGCGCTGGCGCTGTGCGCGGGTCTGGAGGCGGTGCTGGAGCGGAGGCAGCACCGCAAGGTGATGGTCTTCCGGCCGCTGTACGCGGTCGGCGGACAGGAGCTCGGCTACCTGCCGGGCTCCGAGGCGGAGAAGATGGGCCCCTGGGCGCAGGCGGTCTTCGACACCCTCTCGGCCGTCACCACGCCGGACGTGATCGAGGAGGTCATCTCCCGGGGGATGCTGGAGGTGCTGCCGCTGACCCACATCCGGGGGCGCTCGCTGCACGACGCCTTCGTGATCGTGGACGAGGCGCAGTCGCTGGAGCGGAACGTCCTGCTGACGGTGCTCTCCCGGATCGGCCAGGGCTCGCGGGTGGTGCTCACCCACGACGTGGCGCAGCGGGACAACCTCCGGGTGGGCCGCTACGACGGTGTGGTGGCGGTGGTGGAGAAGCTGAAGGGGCATCCGCTGTTCGCGCACATCACGCTCACGCGCTCGGAGCGTTCGCCGATCGCGGCGCTGGTCACGGAGATGCTGGAGGACATCCACCCGTGATTCGTCCCTGATCGGGACATAGTCGGACAATGCGGTCAACTCGTGACCTGGGGCCCGTTCCTGACGGAGCGGGCCCCACCCGTTTCATCACATCGAGTGCTTTCTGTCCGGAGAACTCCCGTGCGGTGAATGTGACATGCGCCACGCGGGCGGGAATTGCGTCGACAGTGCCCGGTGCGGCATGGTGAGGGTTCTGTCAGGCCCCGCGTACGGCGCGGCAGGGCTTCCGGACCCCGGAAGTCAGGCCCGGAAGGTCCGCCAACTCCCGTCGGTGGACGCACAATTGAAAACCGATGAGCCGTACGCCGCCCGATTCCAACGCCCGGTCGCCTCACCTCGGCCGGACGCCGGGCCAGCACCTCCCGTGACCAGAGCACCGTGCGGAGGTCCGTGCCAAGGGGCATGTTGCGCCCGCACGGTCACGCGTGGGCGATGCTGGAAGGAATCCATGTGACTCGGATCTCGGTCCGGGGAGTCGCCGTGGCCTCCGCCACCGCCGTCACCGCTGTCGGTGCCGTCGTGGGCATGGCCTCGGGCAGCGAGGGCAAGACGACGCAGACGGTCGACGTCGCCGGCGCGACCCTGCTTGCAGAAGTCCCCTCCGGCGCCCAGGCGCAGATCGTCAGCGACAACATCGGTCAGCAGGCGACCGCGCAGCAGGCCTCGGCCGACGCTGCCGCCAAGGCCGCCGCCGAGCAGAAGGCCGCCGAGGAGGCCGCGCGCCAGAAGGCCGCCGCGGACGCCCAGGCGAAGGCCGACGCCCAGGCCAAGGCCGACGCCGACGCCAAGGCTGCCGATGACGCGCGCAAGGCCACCGAGGCCGCCAACCGGTCCAAGGCCCGTTCGGCGATGACCGCGGTCGACGACAGCACCCCGCCCGTCTCGGTCAGCCCCGGTTCCGTCCAGGACCTCGCCCGGCAGATCGTCGGCAGCGACGCCCAGTTCCAGTGCTTCAGCCAGATCGTGAAGCGCGAGAGCGGCTGGGACTACACGGCGACCAACAAGAGCTCCGGCGCGTACGGCCTGGTCCAGGCGCTGCCCGGAAGCAAGATGGCCTCCGCGGGCGCCGACTGGCGCACCAACCCGGCCACCCAGATCAAGTGGGGCCTCAGCTACATGAACAGCCGCTACGGCAGCCCCTGTGGCGCGTGGTCGTTCTGGCAGGCCCACAACTGGTACTAGGAGCGGCTGCCGCTCCGGCGGCGCACTCCGCGCACGGCCTCCGGCCGCTCGCCCCTCTCGGGCGGGTGGGTCGGGGGCCGTCGTGCTTCCCGGGGCGCTCGGGGTGCCCGGGGTGCTCGGGGCGCCGCTTCGGCCGCCGTTCGGGGTGTCGCACGGGGCGTCGCTCGGCTTCGTTCGGGCCGACGTTCGGCGGGGTGGGCCCGCGCCGCCCGGGCTGCGCTGACCAGTGCGCTCTCGGGCGGTGCGGTCCCGGTTGCGGACGCGGGGCGCAGGAAGGGGTCCTGGATGCTTCCCGCACCGGCCGGTCCGCCGGCGGATGGCTCTGGGGGTGACTCCGGAGGCGACTCGGGCGGCGACTCCGGAGAGGGCTCGGGGTCTCGTCCCGAGTCCTCCCCTGCGAGGTACGTCCGAAACCATAGGGATCATTGCTATTTGTCCCATTTCCCGAGGTGGGTTGTTCGAGCCGAACCCACCGGCGGTCGGACTCCCCGCACCCCCGCCGGGTAGCGTCATCCCTGACGGCCGCGGCAGGAGCCCGCGGCGTACCGCCGGGCACGGCGGGTCGGGCCGGGGAGCGGTGGTAGCGAGGATGGCGCGGGGCGGAAAGGCCTTCAAGGCCGTGGCCAAGGGCATGGCCGTGGTGGCGAGCGCGGCCGCCGTGATCGAACGGCGCCGGCGTGCCGCGATGGCGGCCGACCCGCACGAACTCGCCGTCCCCCTGCTCGCCGACGGGCACGTGCCGGCACTCGCCGAGACACCCGGCCCGGTCCCGGTCCCGCGGACCGACCCGGGTCCGGCGCCGGTGGCACCGACCGGCTCCCCGGCGGCCGCGGCTCCCGTCTCCGCCGGGGCCCCCGCGCCCGCCGCGCACGCCCCGGCCGTACCCGCGGTGCCCGCCGCGCACCCGGGGCTCGGGCGGGAGTACCACCCCGGACGGCCCGCCACCCCCGCCGAGGCGGTGCCGTGGGGGCTTCGGGTGGCCGCCGAGTCGACCTGGCGGCTGCTGCTGCTCGGCGCCGCGCTCTACGTCGTCTTCTACGTGGTCGACATGCTGCGGTTGGTCGCCTTCTCGGTGCTGGCCTCGCTGCTGATCACCGCGCTGCTGGAGCCCTCGGTGTCCTGGCTGCGCCGGCACCGGGCGCCGCGCTCGCTGGCGGCGGGCGGGGTGTTCCTGAGCGGCCTGGCCGGAATCGGGCTGGTCGGCTGGTTCGTGGTCTGGCAGGTGACCACCAACCTGACCGACGTCACCAACCAGGTCAAGACCGGTGTGAACCAGCTGAAGGACTGGCTGGTCACCGGGCCGCTGCACCTGACCCAGCAGCAGATCACCGACTTCGCCAACCAGATCACCAAGGCGATCACCACCAACACCGACCAGCTGACCTCGGCCTCGATCACCGGCGCGCAGATCGCCGTCGAGATCCTGACCGCGGTGCTGATGACCTTCTTCACCACCTTCTTCTTCCTCTACGACGGCGAGCGGATCTGGAACTGGGCGCTGCGCGGGCTGCCCCGGCACTCCCGCTTCGCGATGGCCGGCGCCGGCCCGAAGGCCTGGGCCACGCTCACCGCGTACGTGCGCGGCACCGTCTGCGTGGCCTTCATCGACGCGGTCTGCATCGGGATCGGCATCGACCTGCTCGGGGTGCCGCTGGCGATGCCGCTGGCCGTGATCATCTTCCTGGGCGCCTTCGTCCCGCTGGTCGGCGCGCTGGTCACCGGCACCGTCGCGGTGCTGATCGCGCTGGTCACCCAGGGGCCGTGGACGGCGCTGATGGTGCTGGTGGTGCTGGTCGCGGTGATGCAGGTCGAGAGCCACATCCTGCAGCCGCTGATCCTCGGCCGGGCCGTCCGGGTGCACCCGCTGGGCGTGGTCCTCGGCGTCGCGGCCGGCGGCATCATCGGCGGCATCGGCGGTGCGGTCGTCGCCGTCCCGCTGATCGCCGTCACCAACACCGTGATCACCCACCTGCGCCGCCGCAACGAGGCCGGCCAGGCCGTCTTCACAGCGCTGGAGGCCGCCCGCGAAGCGGCCGAGCGCACGGCGGCCGGCCACTCGGCGGGCCAGGTTGATCCGTCGGCTCAGGCCGCTCAGGCCGCTCAGGGCGCTCCGGCCGCTCAGGCCTCCTCGGCCGCGGAGTAGCGGAGGGCGGACGGCGCGGGTGGGCCGCCGCGTCGACCGGGGCCGGTGTCAGTCGCGGCGCCCGGCCGCCCCGGTGATCCGGCTGCCCTGGCCGCTGACGATCCGTCCGATGTTGTCGACCGAGGTGTGGTCGTCGTGCGGGCCGTCGTCCCAGTAGGCCGAGTGCGCGGTGAAGTCGGGAGACCCGCCGTCCACGGCGAAGCGGCGGGCGCCGAAGTCGGCCCCGGCCGGGTCCGCGGTGTACCAGCCGAGGTGGGAGATGTGGTCCCAGGAGGCGGCGCCGACATAGGTGTGGTCGGCCCCGACCGAGAACTCCGAGGCGTGGGAGGCCCCGGTACCGGGGCTGCCGACGAGGATGACGTCGTCGGCCGCGATTCCGGCCGGCTTCTGCGCGGCGAGGCCGACCAGGAGGGAGCCGAAGCTGTGCCCCTGGGCCGTGACGTGGGCCGGCGTGCCCTGGTGGGTGACGCGCTGCCCTTCGAGGAACCTGCGGTAGGCGTCGACGCCGCCCCGGGCGCGGCTCGGATCGCCGGCTTCCACGAAGGCGAGCGGCGCGTCGTAGCCCAGCCAGGCGATGGACGCCGTGCTGCGCGTGGGGTCGGCGCGCCTGGCCGCGTCGTACACGGCCTTCGCCCGGTCCGCGTCACCGCCGCCGATGCGTTGCAGCCTGGTGTCCAGGCCGCCGACCAGCGAGGTGACGTCGTCGGCCGTGTCGGGATCGCCGAAGGAGAGGATGCCGCGGCCCTGCCCCTTCGCTCCGATGCCGAGCAGGAGGACGGGTGGCTCCGTTCCGTCCGTGTCCCGCAGGCGCCGGGCGATGCTCCGGAACCCGGCGAGCTTGAGGTCGCCGTACGGGTCGGGGCCGCCCTTCTCGTACGCGGCGATGAGCCTCGGCAGGAGGATCCGGTTGGCCCGGTCCCGGGCGAGGGCGGGGATGCCGTCGCGGTTGCCGACCAGGTCGGGGTGTTCCTCGATCAGCCACTGCTGTCTGTCGGCGGGTAGTGCGGTCCACCAGGCGTTGACCTCGGCGGGTGCGGCGTCCTCCCCGGGCACGCCGCCGAGCAGCAGGTTCTCCGGGAGGAGGCCGGGGTCGAGCCGGTCGGTGGTGGCCGTGACCGGGTCGAGCCCGCTGCCGTCGCGGGCCCGTCCGGTGTAGTGCCGGAGCCGGGCGGAGAGGGCCTGGTCGACGGCCTCGGCCTCGGTCAGCGCGGTCGCGATGCGGCCGGCCAACTGCCGGGCGGTGCGCTCGCAGCTCCGCTCGTACTCGGGGTCGTCCCGGTCGGCGTGGCTGCCGGCCGGCCAGGAGACGGAGCCGCGCTCGTCGACGGACATCCCTTCGGTTCGGACGTCGGCCAGCGCCTTGCGCAGCGCGGACTGGGCGAGGACCAACGCGTCGGCGCCGACCCGGATCGACCGTCCGATCTGCCGGAGCTCGCTCCGGGCGGCCTTCAGTTCGCCGGTGCTGCGGTGCAGCGCCGGGCGGGCCAGGTCGGCGGAGGGCCCCGACCAGCCGGAGCCGGCGATGCGGCCGTCGACGCCGTCGCGCCAACGCTCCTGGAGCCGGCCCACCGCGCGGTGGGCCGTGTCGTAGGCGTCGGCCGCGGCGTACAGGTGGGTGAGGTCGGTGTCGCGCAGGGTGGCGAGGTCCATCCGGTCGGCCCCTAACCGAAGTGCAGGACGAAGTTCTGCTGCTGCTGTGCGGTCGGGGCGTCGGTGCGGGTGTCCGGTCCGAACGCCGAGTCGATCCGCTGGTCGGCGCTCGCGTAGCCGAGGCCGCTGTCGACGAGGCCCTGGCCCTGCCGCGCCAGGGTGGTGTGCAGGTCGGTCAGCAGGGTGTGCCAGGCGCCGGTACAGGCGTCGAGGGCGGCGCCGCAGCGGAGTCCGGTGAGTCCGGCCGTGGACTGGTGCGTGGTCTCGGCCAGCGCCTTGAGGTCTCCGGGGAGCTCGCCCGCCGTCTCGATGGCGGTGCTCCCGGTCTGCTGGAGTTCGTTCGGGGCGACCTGGAAGCCTCCGCCGTTCTCCGGGTGGTCGGACATCCGGGTTCTCCTCCGGACCTGCATCGTGCACGGATCGCCTTGCACAGTAGCGGAGTTGAGCGCGCCGGGGGCGGGAAAACGCCGACGGTCCCCCTCCTGGGCTGGAGGGGGACCGTCGGGGGTGGTGCCGGGTGCGTCAGGCGGTGACGGCGGCCAGGGCGGCCTCGGAGTCGAGGACGCCGGCCACGGCCTGCAGGACGGCGGCGATCTTCATCGAGGCCTGCACGACCTCGCGCTCGACGCCGGCCTTGCGCAGGACGGCCTCGTGCGAGTCGAGGCACTGGCCGCAGCCGTTGATGGCCGAGACCGCGAAGCACCAGAGCTCGAAGTCGACCTTCTCGACGCCCGGGGTGCCGATGATGTTCATCCGCAGACCGGCCCGCATCGTGCTGTACTCCTTGTCGGAGAGCAGGTGCAGCGTCCGGTAGTAGACGTTGTTCATCCCCATGATCGCGGCCGCGCCCTTGGCGGCGGTGTACGCCTCGGGGGAGAGGTTGGCCTTGGCCTCGGGCTCCAGCTCGCGCAGCAGACCGGGGCTGCGGGTGGCCATCGCGCAGGACAGCACGGTGCCCCAGAGCTGCTGGGCGGGGAGGTCGGAGTTGCCGATGACCGAGCCCAGGTTGAGCTTGAGGTCCTTGGCGTAGTCCGGGAGGGCGGCCTTCAGGTCGTCGAGGGCCATGGGTCAGCCCGCCAGCAGGGCCTGGGCGTCGAGGGTGTCCTCGCCCTTGGTCCAGTTGCACGGGCACAGCTCGTCGGTCTGCAGGGCGTCCAGCACCCGCAGGACCTCCTTGGGGTTACGGCCGACGGAGCCGGCGGTGACCATGACGAACTGGATCTCGTTGTTCGGGTCGACGATGAAGACGGCGCGCTGGGCGGTGCCGTCCTCGGCCTCGACGCCGCAGGCGCGCATCAGGTCGTGCTTGACGTCGGCCAGCATCGGGAAGGGCAGGTCGCGCAGGTCCTTGTGGTCCTTGCGCCAGGCGTGGTGCACGAACTCGGAGTCGCCGGAGACGCCGAGGATCTGGGCGTCGCGGTCGGCGAACTCGTCGTTCAGCTTGCCGAACGCGGCGATCTCGGTCGGGCAGACGAAGGTGAAGTCCATCGGCCAGAAGAAGACGATCTTCCACTTGCCCTCGTAGGACTTGTGGTTGATGTCAGCGAAGGCGCTCGCCGCCTCCAGGTCGACACAGGCCTTGAGGTCGAACTCGGGGAACTTGTCACCGATCGTGAGCACGTGCGCTTCTCCTGAAGTGAGATGAGGGGAGCTTTGTCCGGATTCCGGACACCCAGCACAATTCCACATCGTGGACTGATCGGAGAAATAGCTAGACTGGATGTATCTGATCGGAGATGGCTATCAGTACTGAATTCCCCACGTCGCGGCCGCGCTCCCGCAAGGCCGCCGCCGCCAGGAACGACCTGACTGTGGCGAGTGCCACACCGGGTTCCACGACGAGTTCCACGCCGAGTGCCACACGCAGTCCGCGCACCCCGACCGTCGCCCAGCTGCGGGCCTTCGTCGCGGTGGCCGAACACCGGCACTTTCGGGAGGCCGCCGCCGCCAGCGGGACCAGCCAGCCGGCGCTCTCCGGAGCCGTCGCGGCGCTGGAGGACTCGCTGGGCGCACAGCTGGTCGAGCGTACGACGCGCAAGGTGATTGTCACCCCTCTGGGGGAGCGCGTGCACCAGCACGCCCGCCGGGTGCTCGCCTCCCTGCAGGCCCTGACCGAGGAGGTCGAGGCCGCCCGCCGCCCGTTCACCGGGCCGCTGCACCTCGGCGTCATCCCGACCGTCGCGCCCTACCTGCTGCCCACCGTGTTGCGGCTGGTCCGCGACCGCTTCCCGGAGCTGGAGCTGCACGTCCACGAGGAGCGCACCCCCTCGCTGCTGGAGGGGCTGGCCGCCGGGCGCCTGGACGTCCTGCTGCTGGCGCTGCCGGCCGGCGGGTCCGCGCCGACCGTGGACATCCCGCTGTTCGACGAGGACTTCGTGCTGGTCACGCCGCCCGACCATCCGCTCGCCGGGCGGATCGACGTGCCGCGCGACGTGCTGCTCGACCTGGACGTGCTGCTGCTGGAGGAGGGCCACTGCCTGCGCGACCAGGCGCTGGACATCTGCCGCGAGGTCGGCACCGACCCGGCGGGCTCGACCACCCGGGCGGCCGGACTGTCCACCCTGGTCCAGCTGGTCGCCGGCGGGCTGGGGGTGACCCTGCTGCCCGCCACCGCGCTGGACGTCGAGGCCGGGCGCGCCGACCGGCTGGCCGCCGTCCGCTTCGCCGATCCGGCGCCCGGCCGTCGGATCGGACTGGCCGTCCGCCCGGGCTCGGCCCGCGGCGCCGAGTACGAGCGCTTCGCGGGCGCGCTGCGCGAGGTGCTGGCGGAGCTGCCGGTCCGGATCGTGGGGTCCTGACCGGACGGGGTTGGGACTCGGGCCCGGCAGGGCTCAGGCCCGGGCCGGCTCCCCGTGCCAGCCCGCCCCGGGGCGGGTGGCCGGGGCGCCCAGACAGAGCCCGACCGTCGTCGCGACCAGCAGGTCCAGCGCCCGCAGGGTGTCCGCCTCGGGCCGGTCGCCGGTGCCGCGTAGGGAGAGGTGGCGGACCGTCAGTCCGTCGAAGCCGCTGAGGAAGTGGACGGCGATCTCGCGGGCGGGCAGGGCCAGGGCCAGTCCGTGGGTGGCCGCGAGGGCGGTGAGCATCTCGGCGGCGGTGCCCTCGATCTCGCGCTGGAGCCCGAGCATGATCTCCTGCACGTCCGGGTCGCGCATCGCCAGCACCCCGAACTCGCTGAGCAGCACGCAGCGCCCCTCCTCGCCGGTGGTGGCGTCCCAGAGCGCATGCACCAGGGTGCGGACCTGTTCCCCGAAGGGGCCGTCGCCGGGGGAGGCGGCGCGCACCTGGCCGATGGCCTCGGCGGTCAGCTGCTCCACCACGGCCCGGTAGAGGTCCTTCTTGGTGCCGAAGGTGTAGTGCACCGTCGCCTGGGCCACGCCCAGCTCGGCCGCGATCGCGCGGGTGCTGCCGGCCGCGACCCCCTCCCTGGCCATCAGGTCGAGTGCGGCCTGGACCAGTTGCGGGCGGCGTTCGGAGGCGGGGACATGAGCCATCCAGCCAGGGTATCGCCACGGTCGGGGAACCGTGTCGAGCGATCCGGTCGGTCGATCTTGTCGAGTGATTCGGTCGCCCAACTTTGTCACCCGACAAACTTGAGCGTACGGTGGAACGCGACCCGCCCCGACCGACAGTCGGCCGACATCCGATCGACAGCCGACCGACTCCACGACCGCATCCCTGACCGACCCCGAGGACCGCCCCATGGCCACGTACCTGTACCGACTGGGCCGCTACTGCTTCCGCCGGCGGCGTGCCGTCCTGGCCGTCTGGATCGCCGTGCTGATCGCGATCGGCGGGGCCGCGGGCGCCTTCGCCGGCAAGACCAGCGACGAGTTCAAGGTGCCCGGTACCGAGGCGCAGGCGACCCTGGACCGGATCAAGGACACCTTCCCGGCGCAGGGCCACGGCTCCGCCCAGGTCGTCTTCGCCGCCGGCGGCCCCGGCGGAATCGCCTCACCCGAGGCGGCCAAGGCGGTCGGCGAGGCCGTCGGCCGGATCGCCCACGTCCCCGGCGTGGCCGCGGTGCCCGACCCGTACGCCACCGGCGCGGTCTCGCCGGACCAGCGGGTCGCGATCGCCCTGGTCTCCTTCGACCACAAGCTCGCCGACGTCACCGACCAGCAGCGCGAGGCGGTCAAGGCGGCCGCCGAACCGGCTCGGGCGGCCGGGGTGGACGTGGCCTTCGGCGGCGACGCCTACAACAGGTTCGCCCAGATCGAAGGCGGCTCCGAGTCGATCGGCCTGCTGGTGGCCGGGGTGGTGCTGGTGATCACCCTGGGCACGCTGGTCGCGGCCGGGCTGCCGCTGCTGACCGCACTGGTCGGCATCGGCGTGTCGATGGCCGGACTGCTGGCGCTCACCGGCTCGTTCCAGATCATCACCACCGCGCCGGTGCTGGCCCTGATGGTCGGCCTCGCCGTCGGCATCGACTACGCGCTGTTCATCCTGTTCCGCCACCGTCGCCACCTGGACGAGGGCCTGGAGCCGGAGGAGGCGGCCGCCCGGGCCACCGCCACCGCCGGCAGCGCCGTCGTCTTCGCCGGCCTGACCGTGGTCGTCGCCCTCGCCGGGCTCGCCGTCGCGGGCGTCCCGTTCCTCACCGTGATGGGCCTGGCCGCCTCCGGCGCCGTCGTGGTGGCCGTCCTGGTCGCGATCACGCTGCTGCCCGCGGTGCTGGGCTTCGTCGGCCGCGCCATCGACCGGCTGCCGGTCTGGAAGCGGGCGCTGCGCACCAGCGGCAGGACCACCATGGGTGAGCGCTGGGCGCGCTTCGTGGTCCGCCGCCCGCTGCCCGTCCTGCTCGTCGGCCTGGCCGGCCTCGGCACCCTGGCGGTGCCCGCGGCGAGCCTGGACCTCGGCCTGCCGGGCGGCGGCTCGCAGGCCGTCGGGACGGACGCGCGCACGGCGTACGACCTGGTCAGCGACGGTTTCGGGCCGGGCTTCAACGCGCCGCTGGTGGTCGTCGTGGACGCCCACGGCGCGCCGCTGCCCGCGCAGGCGGTGCAGGGCGTGGCCGGCAAGCTGCAGACCCTGAAGGGCGTCAGGACGCTGCTGCCGCCGCAGGTCGACGAGGCCGGCCGGACCGCCCTGGTGCCGGTCATCCCGCAGACCGGCCCGGACCACCCGGACACCAGGGCGCTGGTCGACGAGATCCGCGACCAGCGCGCGGAGTTGAAGGCGGCGACCGGCGCCGACATCGCCGTCACCGGCACCACAGCCGCCAACATCGACGTCTCCGCCAAGCTCGGCCAGGCCCTGCCGCCGTTCGTCGCGGTGATCGTCGGCATCGCGCTGGTGCTGCTCGCGCTGGCGTTCCGCTCGGTGCTGGTGCCGCTCAAGGCGGTGCTGGGCTTCCTGCTAAGCATCGCGGCCTCGCTCGGCGCGGTGGTCGCGGTCTACCAGTGGGGCTGGCTGGACGGCCTGATCGACGTGCCGAAGGTCGGCCCGGTGGTCAGCTTCGTGCCGATCCTGCTGATCGGGGTGCTGTTCGGGCTGGCGATGGACTACGAGCTGTTCCTGGTCTCCGGGATGAAGGAGCAGTACGTGCACGGCAAGGCGCCGCGCGAGGCGGTCGTGGGCGGGGTCAAGGGCGGTGCCCGGGTGGTGACGGCGGCCGCACTGATCATGGTCTCGGTGTTCGGCGCCTTCGTCTTCGGCCACGACCCGATCGTCCAGCCGATCGGCTTCGCCCTCGCGGTGGGCGTGCTGGTGGACGCCTTCGTGGTGCGGATGGCGCTGGTGCCGGCCGCGATGGCGCTGTTCGGCAAGGCGGCCTGGTGGTTCCCGAAGCCGCTGGAGAAGGTCGTGCCGAAGGTGGACATGGAGGGCGAGCAGCTGATCGCGCGGCTGGAGGAGGAACCCGCCAAGGAGCCGGTCGCGGTCTGACCCCCAGCGCGCGGGGCGTCCGGTGGCACCCGTTCCGCCGGGCGCCCGCCCGGCTGTCGGTGGGCGCTCCCCCTCAGCTGACGACGGGCAGCCGCTGCTCGAACCAGACCACCTTGCCGGTGCCCAGTCGGGTCGCTCCCCAGCGCTCCGCGCACCGGGCCACTATCTGCAGCCCGCGCCCGCGTTCGTCCTCCGGCCCGGTACGGCGCGGGCGCGGCAGCAGCGGGCTGTCGTCGCCGACCTCGCAGCGCAGCCGGGTCGTGCGCACCAGGCTGAGGGTGATCGGCCGGGTCGCGTGCTGGACGGCGTTGGTCACCAGCTCGCTGACCATCAGCTCGGTGGACTCGATGAGTTCGTCCAGCCCCCAGCGGCGCAGCGTGTGCGCGGCCAGCCGGCGGGCCCGGCCCGGCGTCTCGTTGCGCGGCTGCAGGTACCAGTGCGCGACGTCCCCGGCCGGGATGCCGTCGAAGCAGGCGCCGAGCAGGGCGATGTCGTCGCCGCGGTCGCCGGGCGGCAGGATCCGCAGCGCCTCCTGGCACAGCTGCTCGGGGGACTGCCAGCGGGCGGCGGCGATCCGGGCGCGCAGCACTTCCAGTCCGTCGCTGATCGGGCGGCTGCGGGTCTCCACCAGCCCGTCGGTGAACAGCAGCAGCGCCGAGCCGGGCGGCGCCGGCAGCTCCACCGAGTTGAAGTCCACCCCGCCGACCCCGATCGGCGCCCCGGAGTCCAGCTCCACCAGCTCGGCCGTCCCGTCCGGGCCGACCAGTACCGGCGGGACGTGCCCGGCGTTGGCCAGCACCACCCGGTTGGCGATCGGGTCGTAGACCGCGTACACGCAGGTGGCCAGGTGCTGTTCGCGCCCGAGCCGCTGGGCCTGCTCGTCCAGGTGGTAGAGCACCTCGTGCGGCGGCAGGTCGAGGGCGGCCAAGGTCTGGGCGCTGGTGCGCAGTTGGCCCATGATGGCGGCCGAGGTGAGCGAGTGGCCCATCACGTCGCCGACGATCAGGGCGACCCGGTTGCCGGGCAGCGGGACGGCGTCGTACCAGTCGCCGCCGACCTGGGCGCCGCGCTCACCGGGCAGGTAGCGCTGGGCGAGCCGGACGCCGTGCGGCTGGGGCAGGCGCAACGGCAGCATGCTGCGCTGGAGTTCGTTGGCTATCTCCCACTCGCGGGCGTACCGCAGGGCGGTGTCCACGGCCAGCCCGGCCTGGGTGGCGAGGTGCGCGGCGGTCGCGGTGTCCGCGGCGTCGAAGACCGGGCGGCCGCTGCGTTCGGGAGGGCGGCGGATCAGCACCAGCAGCCCGAGGACGGCCTTGCGGCCGCGCAGCGGCAGGGCGAGGACGGAGGTGCCGGGGGCCAGCCGGGCCACCCCGCGGGTGCCGTACAGCTCGCGCAGCAGCACCTCGGTGCGCTCGGCGGCGGGGGTGCCGAGGACGGCCGCCTCGGCGGGGCGGCGGCTCAGCAGGGCGTGCGCGAGCGCCCCGCCGCGGGTCACCGGGGTGGCCGGGCCGCTGTCGGCGGTCGAGCGGGCGCCGTAGCGGGAGCGTCGCCGGTCGTCGAAGCCGCCCGGGCGGCCGCGGCGGCCGATCCGGGTGCCGGTGCTGTGGTGGATCCGCAGCTCCTCCGGGAAGCCGGGCTCGCGTTCGACGTTGGGCAGCGGGTCCCGCAGGTGGATCACGGCGGCGTCGGCCAGCGCCGGGACCAGCACCCGGCCGATGTTGCGCAGCGTCGCGGCCAGGTCGAGGGCGCTGTTGATCCGCCTGGTCGCCGAGTCGAGGTAGGCGAGCCGGTCCGCCACGTCGACGCGCTCCGGCCGTACGGTCGGCGGCTTCGCCGGTGCGTGCGCCCGGGCCGGGACCTGGCGGCGCTGGCCCGGGACGGCGGGCGGCTGCTCCGCCTCGGTCTTGAGCTGGTCGCGCACGGCTGCCTGTCCTGGATTCGGTGTGGTCGGTGAGCTGTTGTGGTCGGTGAGCTGTTCTGTTGCGAGGGCCGTGCGGACGACCCGTTGCGGAGGCCGTGGCTCCGGCCCGGTTGTCGGTGCTCCTTCAGCCGACGCGTCGACAGCACAGGAACAGCTGTTCCTCCGGCGGCAGCGTGGTACTGGCCGGCGCGTACGGATGCCCCGAGCACTCCTCGACGGCGAAACCGGACGCAACCAGGACCCGCTCCAGATCCTCCCTCAGATACCCACTGATCCGCAGCTCTCTGCCAAGGAACGGAAGCGGAACGTGATCCAGGTCCGCCTCGACCATGCCGAGCGCCAGCAGGCCGCCCGGCCGCAGGAGTTCGCGCAGCCGCCCGAGGACGGTCGGGACCTCGTCCTGCGGCAGCAGGATCAACGAGAAGAACGCGGTGACGGCGGCGAAGGTGCCGTGGCCCTCGGGCCCGAGCGCGGGGGCGTTCCAGACCCGATCGGCGCGCGAGGTGGCCAGATCGTACAGGTCGATCCGATGGAACACCGGCGGAAAGTCGCCGGGGACGGAGGTCTCACGGGCCAGGCCGAGCATCACGTCGGAGAGGTCCACGGCGGTCACCCGCAACCCGCCCCGGACGAGCTGGCGGACGGTCGGCTCGCCCGTGCCGCAGCCCACGTCCAGCACCCGGGCGCCGGGTTCGAGCCCGGCGAGCAGCCGCCGACCGCAGGCCAGCTGCCCGTCCTTGGCGGGGAAGGCCTCGCCGTACCCGGCCCCGATGGTGTCGAAGGCGACCGCCTGCAGGGCCCGGGCCGCGCGGCGCCGGCGTACCTCGGGCTCGTCGTCCCCGGCGTCCTCGCCGACGGGGAACGCATCGGATATCCGTCCGGTCGTCACGTTGAGGGCACCCTTCCACCCGTGGCCTCCGGTCGGCTCCGCGGCGGCCCCTGGGCCGCAGCCGGTGGCGGTGCGTCACGCTCCCCGCATCACACCGACGGACCGCACCCGACGCGTTTCCGGCAGACACTCGTGTGCGTACTGGCATCTGAGAATATGCGTGATCACTGCGTCGTGGGGTCCCTTTCCGGCCAACTCGTCGTGCTTGGGGCATTGTGGCCGGGGTTGCGGAAGCACGACGGTGCGGGCCGGGGTGGTGCGGCGGGCCCCGCACGCCGCACGGCGCGCCGGGGTGGCGCCGCTGACCTGCGGTTTTCCCACTCTGCAGGCTGACTATCCGACGTTTATCAAACGTCAATCGGCCCGGTGCACAGTGGAGTCCAGCGCCGGGGAAGCGTTGAGGGCGCTCCCGCAGCCGGGGGGCTGCGGGAGCGCCGACGCGGATCGGGGGAGGCCCTCCGAGGGGGGAACGACGGAGGCCTTACGGCGCGGGGGGAGAGAAGGGCTCGGTGTGCTGCTGTCGGGAGATGAGGTCCGCCACGGGGGAGGCCTCTGGCACACCGAGCCGCGTGAAGATCGCGTGCGCCTCCTGGAGACAGGCGAGCCCGCGAGCCGGCTGCGCCAGGGCGAGCAACACCTCGCCCAGCGCGGCGTTGGCAAGGCCCTGGCAGTAGGCGGAGTCCAGCTCCTGGGCGATCGCCAGCGACGCGCCCGCCGCCTCGGCGGCCTCGGCAGGCTGCCCGGCGACCAGCAGGGCGGAGGCGAGCCGGGCCAGGGTGTAGCCCTCCCACAGGAGGTTCCGCTGCGACTGGTACAGCCCGTGCGCCTCCCGCAGGTGCGGGACGGCCTCGGCGCCGGAGAGCACCACGCCGAGCTGGTAGAGCGTCTGCGCGAGCAGCGGGCCGTTCTTGGACTCGCGCGCGGCGGCCACGCCGTCGCCGGCCGACTTGATCGCCGTCTCCGTCATGCCGAGCCGGTGCTGCGCCCGGGCCATGTTGCTGACCACCCGTGCCTCGGCCGTCGGTGAGCCGACGGCCTGGCTGGTGGCACGGGCCTGTTCGTAGAACGACAGGGCCTCGGCCGGACGGTTGCCGACGTTCAGCATCACGCCCAGCATGTTGGCCGTGGCCACGAGCAGGACGGTCGGGTCGTCCGGCGCCTGGTGGCCCAGGCTCCGACGGAAGGACTGTTCGGCGCCCTGGAAGTCGCTGGTGACGGACTGCAGGGTGCCGCGGGCGAAGTGCACTCGGGCGAGCGCGGCCGAGTCGTCACGACGATGCGCGTCCGCACCGATGGCCTCCAGGGTCCGGAGCGCTCGGGGGCCGCGGGTCGGGTCCGGGTCGATGCTGATCAGGTAGTTCAACAGGTCGACAGCTGCGCGCTGCAGGGTGCCGGGGCCGCTCGCGGCGGCCTCGACGGTGCTGAGCAACAGGCCGCCCTCGGTGCGCAGCCAGTCCTGTGCGGCGTGACTCGTGGGCAGGCCGAGTCCCGGCGACGCGAGTGCGGTCAGCTGTTCGAGTACGGGTTCGTCCGGCTCGATCACCTGGGCCGCGTTTCGCACGGTCGGGATCAGCAGTTCGAGGAGCCGGAGCACCGCCTGCTCCTGCTCACCGGTGTCTCCCATCCGCTCGTTCTGCCGCTGGGCGTAGAGGCGGAGCAGGTCGTGGTAGCGGTAACGGCCCGGGGCGAAGCACTCCAGCATGTTCGCCTCGACCAGGGCCTCGGCGAGGTCCTCGGCGGTGTACTCGTCCACGCCGAGCAGCGCCGCGGCGGCCGCCAGCGGGATGTCGGGGGAGTCGATCAGGGCGAGGAATCGAAAGGCGCGGGCCTCGGGCTCGGACAGCTGTCCGTAGCCGAGGCCGATGGTGGTCTCCACGGCGAGGTTGCCGAGCTGGAGTTCGTCCAGCCGCCGGCGCTGGTCTGCTAACCGACTGGCCAGGTCGGAGACGCTCCAGCGCGGGCGGCTGGCCAGCCGGGCGGCGGCGATGCGGACGGCGAGCGGGAGGAAACCGCAGGCGGTGACCACCTTCATGGCGGCCTCGGGCTCGGCGGCGACCCGCTGCTCGCCGACGATGGCCGAGAACAGCGCGAGCGCCTCGTCCGGGGTCAGCTCCTCGACGTCGAACAGCTGGGCACCGGGGATACCGGCCAGCCGGGAGCGGCTGGTGGCGAGAACGGCGCAGCCGGAGACGCCGGGGATGAGCGGCCGGATCTGGTCGGCGTCACGCGCGTTGTCGAGCAGGATCAGCATGCGGCGGCTGGCGAGCAGCGAGCGGTAGAGGGCGGCGCGCTGTTCCAGCGAGTCGGGGGTCTCGGTGACTCCGAGCGCGTGCAGGAAATCGCCCAGGACGACCACCGGGTCGGCGGGCGAGGTGCCGGCTCCGCGCAGGTCGACGTACAGCTGGCCGTCCGGGAACTCGGCGCGGACGCGGTGGGCGACGTGCACCGCGAGGGTGGTCTTGCCGACCCCGCCGATGCCGGCCAGCGAGGTCACGACCACGGCCTGACCGGTGGCGTTCATCAGAACCGCCGAGAGGTCGCTCGCCAGTTCCGAGCGCCCGCTGAAGTCGGACACATCGGCGGGGAGTTGGGCCGGAGCGTGAGGTGCGGCCGGGCCGTCCTCGCGGACGGCGGGGGCGGGGACGACCGGGACGGCGAGCGCCGGGTCGGCCGCGAGGATGCGGGTGTGCATCGCGGACAGGCCCGCGCCCGGTTCGACCCCGAGCTCCTCGATCAGCAGCTTGCGGGTGTCGGTGTAGACGCCGAGTGCCTCGGCCTGGCGTCCGCAGCGGTACAGCGCCAGCATCAGCAGTTCGCGCAGGCGCTCGCGCAGCGGGTATTCGGTCGTCAGGTTGTTGAGCTCGCCGACGATCTCGGCGTGCAGGCCGATGTCGAGCGCGGCGGCGCACCGCTCCTCGGCGGCGGCCGCCTGTCGCTCGGCCAGTCGCAGCCGCTGGGCGTCGGCGTAAGGTCCGGGGATGCCGGTGAGCGGGCGGCCGCTGAACAGGTCCAGCGCCTGTACCAGCAGCCGGTGCGCCTCGTGCTTGTCGCCCGCGGTGCGGGCGGCCGCGGCCTCGGTGGAGAGCCGTTCGAAGACCGACAGGTCGAGGGCCTCGCCCGGGATGCGCAGCGCGTACCCGTCGGCCACCGAGACCAGCAGCTCGGCGGGTCTGCGGACCTCGCGGCGGGGCTCGATGACGGAGCGCAGGCGGGAGACGTAGGTGCGGAGTGCGGCCACGGCCTGGGCCGGGGGCCGCTCGCCCCAGAGTGCGTCGACGAGGTCCTGGGTGGTGACCGGGCGTCCGGAGTGCAGCAGGAGGGTGGTCAGAACGGCCTGTTGCTGAGGGGAACCGAGGGAGAGCGGCCTGCCGTCGAGCCAGGCCTGGACCGGACCGAGGACTTGGAAGCGCAGCGCAGGGGTCTGCGGCGTCTCCCGAAACTGCATGAAGTCCCCCGATGGCCTGTGGTGTCGATTCCGTGAAAGGGCGCTCGGCGGTCCGCCGTGGTGGTTCAGCTTAGGCGGACGCCCGACTCTGCCGGACGGCGCCGCAAGCCGCACGATGTTTATCGGACATTTAATCAACCCTACGATACTGTCCCCGCGCCCGCGCCACAGAGGCCGGGCTGGACACAATTGATGACCGAAAGGCGGCCGCCCAATGGCCAACGACCAGAGCGAGACCCCGGTGCAGTCGGCGCCCGAGAACGCGGCGCAGACCGGCACCCCGGCCGCCGCTGTGGAGGCGGGCAAGGCGGTGGAGGGCGCGGTGACCGCGTCCCCGAACCCGACCGAGTACACCGCGCCGACCGACGCGGAGAAGGACGCTTTCGAGAACGGCCCGTTCGGTGACGAGGGCCGGCACATCGAGGAGCCCGACGAGCCGGCCACCGGCACGCATGGCGGCCCGTACCGGCCGGAGAACGCGATCGGCGGCAACCCGTAAGCCGTTGTGGCCGAGTGCCCCCGCGCCCCCGTCCGGGCGCGGGGGCGCCGTCGGTTGTGGGCACGCCAATTCCCCGTCAGTGGAAGCCGGGTGGCCGAAACGCGCGCGCAGTGCACTCATGGTGACCGGCGATATCCGTAACGTGCCCGGCGGCGGGTGCGGGGCGTTCCGGAATTCCGGATTCACCGGTCGGATTGACGGGGTCGGAATGCTGCAGTTTGCGTGCTTTTTGCCGCGATTAGCGCGGAAGATCGTATTCGGCTGATTCGCGTGGCCGCGGAACGGGCGAGACGTCGTGCGGTTCGACGGCCCATTCGCGGCCGCCCCCCTCGGGGCGGAGGTAGAGCTCGCCGCCGATCGTGTCCATGTAGATGCCGGTGCGTCCGGTCCTCCGGTCGAGGACGAGTTCACCCACGTGCGGCCGGTAGGCCGGGGTGTTGCGCTGTCGGATGGTCACCGCTGTGCTCCTCGCTCCGGTAGGCGACTGGCCAGCATCTCTAGAGAAGCTAAAATCTCTAGAGATGTCAACGGTCGTATCTGCTTACCGGCGGCCGGAGGCACGCCTACGATTTGTCCGAGGGAGAGGGAGCGGCGATGACCGGCAGCAGTGGCGACAAACAGCCCAAGTACCAGCGGATCGCCGACGCGCTGAAGGCGGCCATCGACACCGGCCGGTACCGCGCGGGTGACCGCCTGCCCGGCGAGAACGACCTCATGGACGAGTACGGCGTCGCCCGGATGACCGCCCGCCAGGCGCTGGGCGTGCTGCAGAGCGAGGGCATCGCCGAGGCGCGCCGCGGCGCCGGGGTGTTCGTGCGGGACTTCCGGCCGCTGCGCCGTCGCGGCATCCAGCGGCTGGCGCAGGGCCAGTGGGGCTCCGGTCGGTCGATATGGTCGGCGGACATCGACAACCGCACCCTGGTGGTCGACCAGGTCTCCGTCGCCGAGCGGGCCGCGCCCGACCACGTGTCCCGGGTGCTCGGGGTGGACCCCGGCGCCCCGATGTGCGTACGGCACCGCCGCTTCGTCCTGGACGGCAAGCCGGTGCTGCTCTCGACCTCGTACCTGCCCGCGGGCCTGGTGGCCGGCACCGCCATCACCCGCGAGGACACCGGCCCCGGCGGCACCTACGCCCGGCTGGCCGAGATCGGCGCCAAGCCCGTCCACTTCCGCGAGGAGGTCCGCTCCCGGATGCCCAGCACGGAGGAGTCCACCCGCCTGGAGCTGTCCGCCGGCACCCCGGTGATCCTGATCTGCCGCACCGCCTTCGCCGACGAGGGCCAGGTCGTGGAACTCAACGAGATGATCCTGGACGCCGCCTCCTACGTCCTGGAGTACGACTTCGACGCCTGAGTCGCGCTGACCCGTCGATCATTCGGAGGATCGGTACCGAATCTCCGGTGTCAGAGGCCACACCGGCACGAAACCGCCCCGGCCGCAGGGGCGACCGGGGCGGTTCAGGGGCGCGCGGAGGTGCACGCCTTCGGGCTACTCCTTGGAGCGGACGCGGAGGTTGGTGATCAGCGGGCCCTCGGTGGTCTCGCGGAAGAAGTCGTTGCCCTTGTCGTCCACCACGATGAACGCCGGGAAGTCCTCGACCTCGATGCGCCAGACGGCCTCCATGCCGAGTTCGGCGTACTCCAGGACCTCGACCTTCTTGATGCAGTCCTGGGCGAGGCGGGCCGCCGGGCCGCCGATGGAGCCGAGGTAGAAGCCGCCGTGCTGGGCGCAGGCGTCGGTGACCTGCTTGCTGCGGTTGCCCTTGGCGAGCATGACCATCGAGCCGCCGGCCGCCTGGAACTGGTCGACGTAGGAGTCCATCCGGCCGGCCGTGGTCGGGCCGAAGGAGCCGGAGGCGTAGCCCTCGGGGGTCTTGGCCGGGCCCGCGTAGTAGACCGGGTGGTCCTGGAGGTACTTGGGCATGCCCTCGCCGGCGTCCAGGCGCTCCTTGATCTTGGCGTGGGCGATGTCGCGGGCGACGACCAGGGTGCCGGTGAGGGAGAGGCGGGTCTTCACCGGGTACTTGGAGAGTTCGGCGCGGATCGCGGACATCGGCTGGTCGAGGTCGACCCGCACCACGTCGTCGTCCAGGTGCTCGTCGGTGGTCTCCGGCAGGTACTTGGCCGGGTCGGTCTCCAGCTGCTCCAGGAAGACGCCCTCGGCGGTGATCTTGCCGAGCGCCTGGCGGTCGGCGGAGCAGGAGACGGCCATGGCGACCGGCAGCGAGGCGCCGTGCCGCGGCAGGCGCACCACGCGCACGTCGTGGCAGAAGTACTTGCCGCCGAACTGGGCGCCGATGCCGATCTTCTGGGTCAGCTCGGTGACCTTGGCCTCCAGCTCCAGGTCGCGGAAGCCGTGGCCGGTCTTGGCGTTGCCGGAGGTCGGCAGGTTGTCCAGGTAGTGCGCCGAGGCGTACTTGGCGGTCTTGAGCGCGAACTCGGCGCTGGTGCCGCCGATCACGATGGCCAGGTGGTACGGCGGGCAGGCCGCGGTGCCGAGCGAGCGGATCTTCTGCTCCAGGAACGAGAGCATGCTCGCCTCGTTCAGGATGGCCTTGGTCTCCTGGTACAGGTACGACTTGTTGGCGGAGCCGCCGCCCTTGGCCATGAAGAGGAACTTGTACGCGTCGCCGTCGGTGGCGTACAGCTCGATCTGGGCCGGCAGGTTGTTGCCGGTGTTCTTCTCGTCCCAGGTGGTCACCGGGGCCATCTGGGAGTAGCGCAGGTTGAGCTTGGTGTACGCGTCGTACACGCCGCGCGCGATGGCGGACTCGTCGCCGCCCTGGGTGAGCACGTTCTGGCCGCGCTTGCCCATGACGATCGCGGTGCCGGTGTCCTGGCACATCGGGAGGATGCCGCCGGCCGAGATGTTGACGTTCTTCAGCAGGTCGAGCGCGACGAAGCGGTCGTTGGGGCTGGCCTCCGGGTCGTCCAGGATGCGGCGCAGCTGGGCGAGGTGGGCGGGGCGCAGGTAGTGCGAGATGTCGTGCATCGCCTCGGCCGTGAGCAGCCGCAGCGCCTCGGGCTCGACCTGGAGGAAGGTCCGGCCGCCGGCCTCGAAGGTGGAGACACCCTCGGAGGTCAGCTTGCGGTACGGGGTCGGGTCAGCGCCCAGGGGGAGCAGGTCGCTGTACTCGAAGTCTGGCGTGGGAGCCATCGGGGCGGTCCTTAGGTGTCCAGTGGTCCGGCTGCGTCGGCGAAGCACCATCCAGGGTAGGACCCGGGCGCAGGCGGCATGCGGACAGGGCAGCCTTGCGTGACGGGGCTCACTCGGGCAGGAGTGCGAGCGGCTAGGCTGGGCCCCGTGGACAACTCGCCGTCGCACGACGATCCGGGGCAGCCGCCGGTGCCGGCGCCCGTACCGATGACCAAATCCGAGGCCGAGCCCAAGCCCCACCTCACGCCCGAACCCAAGCCGGACCCCGCGCCCGGGGCCGCGTCGTCGCACGCCCCGGTGGCGCAGGCGGAGATGCGGGTCTCGGACGCCGATCGCGAGCGGGTCGCGGAACTGCTGCGGGACGCCTACGCCGAGGGCCGGCTGGACGCGGACGAGCACGCGGAGCGGATCGAGGCCGCGTACGCCGCCAAGACCTTCGGCGAACTGGCGCCGCTGACCAGGGACCTGCCGGCCCGCCCGCTCTCCTTCGAGAAGCAGCCGCTGGGCGCGGCGGCCCCCGCTGCGCCGCCGCAGCCGCCCGCGCGCCAGGAGTCGCCCTCGGTGGTGGCGATCTTCGGCGGTGCGTCCCGCAAGGGCCGCTGGCGGGTGGGTTCGCACCTGAAGGCCTTCGCCGCGTTCGGCGGGGTGGAGATCGACCTGAGCGACGCCGTGTTCGAGTCTCCCGAGGTGGAGATCGTGGTCGTGGCGATGTTCGGCGGGGTCGAGGTCCGGGTGCCGGAGAACGTCAGCCTGCACGGCGGCGGGCTCGGCCTGTTCGGCGGTTTCGACGTTCGGGAGCAGACCGCGGCGGACCCGTACGCTCCGGTTGTCCGGGTCAAGGGCCTTGCGCTGTTCGGTGGTTGCACCGCCAAGCCGCGCCAGGGCAAGAAGATCAAGGAGTGGGTGCGGCGCCAACTCGGCACCGAGTAGCAGCCGTTGACCTGCCCAGCGCCCGGCCGTGGATCAACTCCCGGTCGGGCGCTCGGCGTTGTGCCCGGTGCACTCCGTAGTCGATTGCGTGCAGTGTGCATGAATCGCGGCCGGACGGGGTAGTTCCTTCCGCACATCGCTTCTTGTGCGGCTGCGCACCGGAGGCGGCCCAACGGCCGTTCCGGAGGGTTCGACAGCGGGGGCTCGCAGCCGGGCAGGGGAGCGAGGTTCCCCCGTGTCCGAGAGCCTCGTCAGGAGTACGGCCGTGCTGCATCCGATCGAGTCCCGCACCACTTCGCCCGTCGCTGCCGCGCAGTTGCTGGAGCGCCGCACCGGCGTCAGTCCGCAGCCGCAGCCCCCCGGCGGCCCGGCGGGTGCCGCCGCGGGCGAGGACAACCCCTGGCACACCGGTGCGGCCTGCCGACGGGACGAGGTGGGTTTGTTCTTCGCGCCCTCCAAGGAACCGACCGCGGCCCGGCTGTCCCGCGAGGAGCAGGCCAAGCGGGTCTGTGCGCGCTGCCCGGTGCTGCTGGAGTGCCGCGAGCATGCGCTGGCGCAGCCGGAGCCGTACGGGGTCTGGGGCGGGCTGACGGCCGCCGAGCGGCGGGTGGTGCTGGCCCGGCGCCGCCGCCGGGACGGGGAGCTGCGCGAGGCGGCCCGGGTGCCGGCGGCCGCGCGGGCCCGGATAGCCGGGTGACGGCCGGCCGAAGACCCCGGCGCCGCGGACCGGGCGCCCGAAGGTCCGGGTCCGGACGCGCGGCGGCCCCGGCGGAGGGGGATTCCGCCGGGGCCGCCGCGCGCTGTTCCGTGGGGCGTGTTCTCCGAGAACGCCCTGGCCGGGTGCGTCAGTTGGCGCGGTCGAAGTCGATCGCGCTGTACGCCCGCAGCTTCGAGAGCTTGTGGGTGGAGTTGATCTCGCGGATCGTGCCGCTCTTGGAGCGCATCACCAGCGAGCTGGTGGTGGCGGTCTCCGAGCGGTAGTGCACCCCGCGCAGCAGCTCGCCGTCGGTGATGCCGGTGGCGACGAAGAACACGTTCTCGCCGCTGACCAGGTCGTCGGTGGTGAGCACCCGGTCCAGGTCGTGGCCGGCGTCGAGGGCCTTCTGCCGCTCGGCGTCGTCCTTGGGCCACAGCCGGCCCTGGATCACGCCGCCCATGCACTTCATCGCGCAGGCCGCGATGATGCCCTCCGGGGTGCCGCCGATGCCCATCAGCAGGTCGACGCCGGTGCCCTCGCGGGCGGCCATGATCGCGCCGGCCACGTCGCCGTCGGAGATGAACTTGATCCGGGCGCCCGCCTCGCGGATCTCCCGGACCAGGCCGTCGTGGCGCGGGCGGTCGAGCACGACGACGGTGACGTCCTCGACGGCGCTGCCCTTGGCCTTGGCGACCCGGCGGATGTTGACGGCCGCCGGGGCGGTGATGTCGACGAACTCGGCGGCCTCGGGGCCGGCCACCAGCTTGTCCATGTAGAACACGGCGCTGGGGTCGAACATGGTGCCGCGGTCGGCGACGGCGAGCACGGCCACGGCGTTGTTCATGCCCTTGGCCGTGAGGGTGGTGCCGTCCACCGGGTCCACCGCGACGTCGCACTCGGCGCCGGTGCCGTCGCCGACCCGCTCGCCGTTGTAGAGCATCGGGGCTTCGTCCTTCTCGCCCTCGCCGATGACGACCACGCCGTTCATCGACACGGTCGAGACGAGGGTGCGCATCGCCTTCACGGCTGCGCCGTCTGCGCCGTTCTTGTCGCCACGTCCGACCCACCGGCCGGCGGCCATCGCGGCCGCCTCGGTGACCCGGACGAGTTCGAGCGCGAGGTTCCGGTCCGGAGCCTCGGGCGCGACCTCCAGGGCACTGGGAAGGTGGTGCGGGTACTGCGTGGTCATCGTCGTTACCTCTCTGTACGCGACGGCCAGTGAGCGCCCGACTACTGCCAGGTCGAACGCCGTGGTGAGGGTTCTGCGATCGTATCTGCCCACGAGATGACTGTCTGTGGCGCGGGTCGCCCCAGCGGTGCGATAAGCATCGTTTCGCCCGGTTCACCCGTCCGTGGACACCCCGGGTGGCCGGGCCGGGATGTGGATGAGTCACCATGTGGGGGTGGCTGCAGAGAGCAAGGGCATGAGGGGCCGCCAGACCGTACGGGACATGGTCCTGTCGATGCTGGCGGTCGGTTTCGTCGTCTGGGTCGGGTACCTGTTCCTCCCGCACGACGCCGACAGCGACCCGGTGCACGTGGTCGAGTACAAGGTGGCGGCGGCCACCGCCAAGCGCGCCGCGCCGTACCCGCTGCTCGCTCCGGAGGGGCTGCCCGACAAGTGGCGGGCCACCTCCGTCAGCTACCGGCCGGCCGACCAGAACAACGGCAAGGGCAACGCCTGGCACCTGGGCTTCGTGACGCCGTCGGGCCAGTACGCGGCGGTCGAGCAGAGCGACGCGCCGCGCGACTCGCTGCTGTCCGACAAGGTCGCGGGCGGGCAGCCGGACGGCACCTCCGAGGTGGCCGGCCGCACCTGGGAGCGGGTGCAGGGCGAGAAGGCCCGCGCGCTGACCGCGCCGACCGGCTCCGGGACCACCCTGCTCACCGGCACCGCCTCCTACGAGGAGCTGGCCGAGCTGGCCCAGGCGCTCAAGTAGCGCCAGGCCCGGGCGCTCAAGTAGCGCCAGGCCCGGGCGCTCAAGTGGCACCAGGCCCGGGGAACGCGAACGCCAGAGGGCCCCGCACCGGACGAACCGGTGCGGGGCCCTCTGCTGCGGGCTGTGGCGCGGGGGCGTCAGACCGTGGTGACGACCTCGTCGTACGCCAGGCGCGGCGAACGCGGGAACCAGGCGTCCTCGCCCGGCTTGCCGATGTTGACCACGGCCAGCACCGAGTGGTCGCCGTCGGCGAAGAACTCCTTGTTGATGCCCTCGGCGTCGAAGCCGGTCATCGGGCCGGCGGCCAGGCCGGCGGCGCGCACGCCGATGAGGAAGTAGGCGGCCTGCAGGGCGCCGTTCAGCGCGGCCGACTGCTCGCGGACCGGGCGCTCCGAGAAGAACACGTCCTTGGCCTGCGGGAAGTGCGGGAACTGGGTCGGCAGCTCCTCGTGGAACTCGTTGTCCGCGGCCAGGATGGCGACCAGCGGGGCGGCGGCGGTCTTCGCCTTGTTGCCGTCCGCCAGGTGCTGGACGAGGCGCTCGCGGCCCTCGGCCGAGCGGACCAGCACGACGCGCAGCGGCTGCGCGTTGAAGGCGGTCGGGCCGTACTTGACCAGGTCGTAGATGGCCTGGACCTGCTCCTCGCTGACCGGCTCGTCGGTGAAGGTGTTCGCGGTGCGGGCCTCGCGGAACAGCAGGTCCTGGGCGGCGGCGTCGAGAGCCAGGGCGTCGGTGGTCATGCTTCTGCACCTCATGCGGGAGGGGGTTCGTCGGTGTGACCGGCCGTGGCCGATCACCTGCTCCAACATAGGTGAATATTCAACGATTCCCCAAGGGAATGTGACCCGCATCACTTGCCCCATCGGCCTCACTCGCCGCCGGGCACCCCGCCCTCCTCGGCGGCCAGCGCGGCGTCCAGCCGGGCCCGGGCGCCGTCCAGCCAGCGCTGGCACACCTTCGCCAGCTGCTCGCCGCGCTCCCACAGGGCCAGCGACTCCTCCAGCGACGTCCCGCCGTTCTCCAGCTGCCGGACGACGTCCAGCAGCGCGTCCCGGGCGTGCTCGTAGCCCAGTGCGTCGTCCGGGCCCGGTGCCGCCGCGTCCTGCTGCTCCTGCTGCTCTGCCATGCGTGCCAGCGTAGGGGGTGGGACCGACAGCCGGCCCGGCCGTCCGCCGGACAGCCCAGGGCCTGCCCTAGTCGACGGTGACGTCGAAGCCGCCGCCCGCCACCATGGCGTGCAGCCCCTCGCCGGACGCGGCCTGCGCCGGGTCGGTCACCACCGTGCCGTCCGCCCGCTGGAGCACCGCGTAGCCGCGTTCCAGGGTGGCCGCCGGGGAGAGCGCGACCACCCGGGCCAGGGTGTGCCCGAGGTCGCTCTGCGCGTGGTCCAGCCGGTGCCGCAGGGTGCGCCGGGCCCGCTCCAGCAGGCCCTCCACCTCCTGCCCGCGGCCGTCCAGCATCCGGTGCGGGGCGGCCAGCGAGGGGCGGCTGCGCAGCCCGTCCAGCCCGTGCTGCTCGCGCTCGACCCGGGCCAGCACGTGCCGGCGGGCGCGGTCGCGCAGCTGGTGGACCTTGGCCAGCTCCTCGCCGACGTCCGGAACCACCCGTTTGGCGGCATCGGTCGGGGTGGAGGCGCGAAGGTCGGCGACGAAGTCCAGCAGCGGCTGGTCCGGCTCGTGCCCGATCGCGCTGACCACCGGCGTACGGGCGGCCGCGACCAGCCGCACCAGCCCCTCGTCCGAGAACGGCAGCAGGTCCTCCACGCTGCCGCCGCCGCGGGCCACGATGATCACGTCCACCTCGGGATGCTCGTCCAGCTCCCGCACGGCCGCGCTCACCCGCTCCACCGCGCTGACCCCCTGCACCGGGACGTTGCGCACCTCGAAGCGGACGGCCGGCCAGCGCCGCCGGGCGTTCTCCAGCACGTCCCGCTCGGCCGCCGAGCCGCGCCCGGTGACCAGCCCGACGCACTGCGGCAGGAACGGCAGCGGCTTCTTGCGCTCGGCCGCGAACAGGCCCTCCCCGGCGAGCCGCCGCTTCAGCTGCTCCAGCCGGGCCAGCAGCTCGCCCAGCCCGACCGGCCGGATCTCGGAGGCGCGCATCGACAGCTGCCCGCGCGCCGCGTACCACTCCGGCTTGGCGTGCACGACGACCCGTGCGCCCTCCTGCACCACCTCCGCGACCTGGTCGAACACCGAGCGGAAGCAGGTCACCGTGAGTGACACGTCGGCCTGCGGGTCGCGCAGGGTCAGGAACACCACGCCCGCCCCGGGGCGACGGCTGAGCTGGGTGATCTGTCCCTCCACCCACACCGCGCCGAGCCGGTCGATCCAGCCGCCGATCAGCGCGGAGACCTTGCCGACCGGGAGCGGTGCTTCGGGGGAGCTGGTGTTGGCCATGCGTACGAGGCTAGCGGCGCGGGCCGACACCGCCGGCGCCCGAACCGTGCGAGCCGCCCGGGCCGGTCGAACCGGTGGAGCCCTGGACGCCGAGCACCACCAGGCCGACCGCCAGCCAGGTGAGCCCGACGAGCTGAGCGGTGGTCGAGGCCTCGTAGACCACCGCACCGATCACCGCGATCCCCAGCGCCGGGACGACCAGGTGCCGCAGGCGGTCCCGCGAGCCGTGCCGCACCGTGTACCAGCCGATCACCGAGGCGTGCAGCAGCGCGAAGGCGGTCAGCGCGCCCACGTTCACCACCGAGGTCAGCTGGTCGAGACCGTCGTCCCGGTTCGCCGCCCAGACCGCCGCCGCCATGGTGATCACCGCGGCCGCCAGCAGCGCCCGGCGCGGCACCGCGCTGGCCGGGTCGACCGTGCCGAGGACGCGCGGCAGCCGCCCGTCCCGGCTCATCGCGAAGACCAGCCGCCCGGCCGCCGCCTGCCCGGCCAGGGCCGCGAAGGCCGCGCCGATCGCCTTGCCGGCCGCGACCAGCACGTGCAGCCAGTGCCCGACCCCGCTCTCCACGGTGTCGTAGAAGGCCGAGCCCTGCGCCGCCGGGTCGGCGGCCAACTGCTGCGGGCTCATCGGTTCCAGCACCGCCGCCAGGTAGGTCTGGGCGACGAACAGCACCCCGGCCAGGGCCAGGCACCAGAGCACCGCCCGGGCCACCGCCGCCGAGGCGCCGACCGCCTCCTCCACGAAGGTGGCGATCGCGTCGAAGCCCAGGTAGGAGAGCACCGCGACGGACACCGCCGAGACCACCGCGGTCAGCGAGAAGTCGCCGACGGCGGTGAACGGGGTGTCCCAGCCGCGCCGGGCGCCGTCCTGGGCGAGCGCCACCACGGCCGCCGCCATGAACGCCAGCAGCACCGCGATCTCCATCGCGAGCACCGCGAAGCCGACCACCGCCGCCGTCCGCACCCCGACCAGGTTGAGCGCGGTGGTCACCACGACCGCGATCGCCGTCCACAGCCAGCGCGAGACGCCCGGCACCAGGGAGTGCAGCGCGATCCCGGAGAACAGGTAGGCCACCGCCGGGATCAGCAGGTAGTCCAGCATCGCCATCCAGCCGGCGATGAACCCGGGGCCCTCGCCCAGCCCGGCCCGTGCGTAGGCGAACACCGATCCGGTCTGCGGCACCGCGCGCACCATCTGGGCGTACGAGAAGGCGGTCAGGCCCATCGCCACCGTGGCCGCCAGGTAGACGGTGGCGACCGCGCCGTGGCTCTTGGCGTCCAGCACGCCGAACACGCCGACCGGGGCCATCGGGGCGATGAACAGCAGTCCGTAGACCATCAGATCGCGGACGCCCAGGCTGCGGCGCAGGCCGCTCGGCGTCGCCTGCTCGTTCACAGGGCTCATAGGCACCACATTTGAGCACTCGCGACCGGGTCTGCACGGAACATGCCCGCCGTCGGCGCGGCTCCCCTCCGCGGGCGGCGCGGTTCCCCATCGCCCGTACGATGGAGCCATGTCCAACACCGCGCAGCGCCGTGTCCTGCTCGCCGCCCCCCGGGGCTACTGCGCGGGAGTCGACCGCGCCGTGATCGCCGTGGAGAAGGCCCTGGAGCAGTACGGGGCCCCCGTCTACGTCCGCAAGCAGATCGTCCACAACAAGTACGTGGTGCAGACCCTGGAGAAGAAGGGCGCGATCTTCGTCGACGAGACGGAGGAGGTGCCCGAGGGCTCGATCGTGGTCTTCTCCGCGCACGGCGTCGCCCCGTCCGTCCACGACGAGGCGCGGGCCGGCAAGCTCGCCACCATCGACGCCACCTGCCCGCTGGTCACCAAGGTGCACAAGGAGGCCGTGCGCTTCGCCGACGAGGGCTTCGACATCCTGCTGGTGGGCCACGAGGGCCACGAGGAGGTCATCGGCACCATGGGCGAGGCCCCGGACCGGATCCACCTGGTGGACGGTGCCGAGGACGTCGCCAACGTGAAGGTCCGGGACGAGTCCAAGGTCGTCTGGCTGTCCCAGACCACGCTGTCGGTGGACGAGACCATGGCCACCGTCGGCGAGCTGAAGAACCGCTTCCCGGCGCTGGTCAGCCCGCCCAGCGACGACATCTGCTACGCGACCCAGAACCGCCAGGTCGCGGTCAAGCAGCTGGCCCCCGAGACCGACCTGCTGATCGTGGTCGGCTCCAAGAACTCCTCCAACTCGGTCCGCCTGGTCGAGGTCGGCCTGGAGTACGGCGCCAAGGCCGCCCACCTGGTGGACTTCGCCGAGGAGATCCGCGAGGAGTGGCTGGAGGGCGTCACCACCGTCGGCCTGACCAGCGGCGCCTCGGTGCCGGAGATCCTGGTCGACGGCGTGCTCGAATTCCTGGCCGCGCGCGGCTACGACACGGTCGAGACCGTCAAGACCGCCGAGGAGCACCTGATCTTCTCGCTGCCCAAGGAACTGCGCCGTGACCTGCGCGCCGAGGCGGCCGGCAAGCTCTGACACCTCCGGAGAGCCCGGTGCCCCCCGCGGGGTGCCGGGCTCTCCGGCGTTTCACCGCCCTGCTCGCCGCCGGCCGGCGTTTCGCTTTCCGCTGTGCGGGCCCGTGCGCCCTCTCGTAGTTTTGTGCACAGGCTGTGGACAAGCGGGTCCGCGGGCGGACGGCGGAGGGCGGACGTGATGACGGCGGTATTCGGCGTGGACATCGGCGGCTCGGGGATCAAGGGCGCGCCGGTCGACCTCGCCCGGGGCGCGCTCACCGAGGAGCGCCACAAGGTGCTCACCCCGCAGCCGTCCGCCCCCGAGGCCGTGGTCGCCGCCGTCCGCGAGGTGGTCCGCCACTTCGACCACCGCGGGCCGGTCGGGCTGACCTTCCCCGGCGTGGTGGTCGGCGGCCGGACCAGGACCGCGGCCAATGTGGACAAGGGCTGGATCGGCCTGGACGCCGAGGGCCTGTTCCGCGAGGCACTGGACCTGCCCGCGACCGTCCTGAACGACGCGGACGCCGCCGGGCTCGCCGAGATGACCCACGGCGCCGGGCGGGGCCGGCGGGGCGTCGTCCTGGTGCTCACCTTCGGCACCGGCATCGGCAGCGCGCTCTTCACCGACGGTGCGCTGGTGCCCAACACCGAGCTGGGCCACCTGGAGCTGCGCGGCAAGGACGCCGAGCGCCGGGCCTCCTCGGCCGCCAAGGAGCGGCACGGGCTGGACTGGGAGCAGTGGGCCGGACGGGTCGACGAGTACCTGGACCTGGTGGAGATGCTCTTCTCTCCGCAGCTGATCGTGATCGGCGGCGGGGTGAGCCGCAAGCACGAGAAGTTCCTGCCGCTGCTGAAGGACCGCGACGCGCAGGTGGTGCCGGCGGAGCTGCGCAACGACGCGGGCATCGTCGGTGCCGCCATGGCGGCGGCCCGGGCGGCGGGCTGACCTGCGGGTCCCGGCCCCGGTGCTCCCGGTGTCCTGCGCTCCCGGTGGCCGCGTCAGTCAGCGGGAGCGCTGGATCCGGCGCTGGGCGATGAAGCGGGCGAGCACGATCAGCGCGGCGAGCCCGGTGCCGGTGAACAGCCAGCCGGCCCGCAGCGCCAGCCCGGTCGCCAGCGAGACCACCTGGGCGGTGACGCCCGAGGAGCCGACCGGGGCGAGCAGCACCAGCGCCAGGGCGAAGGCGATCGGCCCGCTGATCGGCGCGGCCAGCAGGTCGACGTAGCGGACCCGGACGGCCAGCTGGAAGCAGACCACCAGGTAGCCGAGGCCGAACAGCCAGCCCAGGCCGTCGAAGAGCAGCCGGTCCACGCCCGCCACCGCGAGCGTGGCCAGGACGGCGACGACGCCGGTGCCGACGGCCGTCAGCCGGGTCGGCCGGCCGGTCCGTCGCCGCCCGTACAGCTGTGCGTCGCCGCGCCCGCGCAGCGGCAGGCGCAACCGGGGGGCGGCCGGTCGGGCGGGGGGCGGCCCGGCCACCGGGCGCAGCCGGGAGGCGGGGGCTCCGTCGGCCCCGGGAGCCCGGCCTGGACCGGGGACGGCGGCTGCGGCCGCGCCGTTCGGCGGACGGCGTCTGGGCCCTGGCGGCTGGGTACGGATGCTCTGCTCCACCCGCCCAACGTACGGTCCGATCATCGCCACACTGTGTAATGGACCGTTCAGGTCTTGTCCCGTGTCTCCGGGCGGCGTACTCATGTGATCGTCGCTCGGGTGGGCTGACCTGCTCGTCGACCGAGGCGTGAGGCTCCGCGGACGCTGCCCGTAGACTTGGGGGTCGGCCCGCACGGTGCCGACCCAACTCCTCCAAGCCCCGGGACTGCGCTTCATGTCGCTCACGATCGGAATCGTCGGCCTGCCGAACGTCGGCAAGTCGACCCTGTTCAACGCCCTGACCAAGAACGACGTGCTGGCGGCCAACTACCCGTTCGCCACCATCGAGCCGAACGTCGGTGTGGTCGGCGTCCCGGACGCGCGGCTGGCCAAGCTCGCCGAGATCTTCGGCTCCCAGCGCATCCTCCCGGCCACCGTCGACTTCGTCGACATCGCCGGCATCGTGCGCGGCGCCAGCGAGGGCGAGGGCCTGGGCAACAAGTTCCTCGCCAACATCCGCGAGTCGGACGCGATCTGCCAGGTCGTGCGCGCCTTCACCGACCCGGACGTGGTGCACGTGGACGGCAAGGTGTCGCCCAAGGACGACATCGAGACCATCCACACCGAGCTGATCCTCGCCGACCTCCAGACCATCGAGAAGGTCCTGCCGCGGCTCCAGAAGGAGGCGCGCCTCAAGAAGGACACCGCGCCCGTGCTGGCCGCCGCCGAGGCCGCCCAGGCGATCCTGGAGACCGGCAAGACCCTCTTCGAGGCGGGCTTCGACACCTCCCCGATCCGCGACCTCCACCTGCTGACCGCCAAGCCCTTCCTCTACGTCTTCAACGTGGACGAGGCCGAGCTGGCCGACGAGGACTTCAAGAACGCCCAGCGCGAGCTGGTCGCCCCGGCCGAGGCGATCTTCCTCAACGCCAAGATCGAGTCCGAGCTCATCGAGCTGGACGACGCCGAGGCCCTGGAGCTCCTCCAGTCCATGGGCCAGGAGGAGCCCGGCCTCGCCACCCTCGCCCGTGTCGGTTTCGACACCCTCGGCCTGCAGACCTACCTGACGGCCGGCCCCAAGGAGACCCGGGCCTGGACCATCAAGAAGGGCGCCACCGCCCCCGAGGCCGCCGGAGTCATCCACACCGACTTCCAGAAGGGCTTCATCAAGGCCGAGGTGATCTCCTTCGACGACCTGGTCGAGACCGGCTCCATCGCCGAGGCCCGCAGCAAGGGCAAGGCCCGCATCGAGGGCAAGGACTACGTCATGCACGACGGCGACGTGGTGGAGTTCCGCTTCAACGTGTGAGCCGGCCCCACGGAGAACCGTCCGCCCCGCACCGAGCGGGCCGGGCGGTTCCCCGTTTCCGGCGGCGGTGCCGGAGGGGTCGAGCTCAGCCGAGCAGGTGGGCGTTGACCGCGCGGGCCTCGTCGGCGAGTTCGGGCAGCTCCACGACCTCGACGCCGGCCGCCTCCAGCAGGGCCGTGCCCTGGCAGTCGGTGACGAAGAGGTCCGGCTCGCGCCAGGCGACCACCACGCGCGGCACCCCCGCGGCGATGAGCAGGCGGGCGCACGGCACCGGCCGCGAGGCGCGCTGTCCGCAGGGCTCCAGCGAGCTGTAGACGGTCGCCCCGTGCAGCCGGGGGTCGCCGGCCGGGAGCTTGGCCAGGGCCGCCTCCTCGGCGTGGTCGTGCGCGTCCGTCTCCCGGCTGTACCCCTCGGCCAGCACCTCGCCGTCGGCGCCGACGATCACCGCGCCGACCGAGAAGGCCGTCCTGGACGGCGGGCAGCGGCGGGAGAGCTCGACGGCCCGGCGCAGGTGGTCGAGGTCGGTGGCGGCGGGGCGGTTCACGGCGCGGACTCCTTCGGGGCGTACCTGAGCAGGACGACGTCGCCCACGGTACGTGCCTCCAGCAGCCGCATCCGCCGGGCCGGCCCGCCCGGGAACGCGGCCGGGCGGACGAACCGGGGCGCCTCGGCCTGGCCGACCAGCAGCGGGGCGACGGCCAGCTGCAGCTCGTCCGCCAGGCCCCGGGCCAGGAACTGGGTGTGCACGCCCCCGCCGCCCTCGACCATCAGCCGGCGCACACCGCGCGCGCCCAGGTCGTCCAGCACCGCGCCGAGGTCCACCGCGTCACCGAGCGCGACCACCTCGGCCAGCCCGCCCAGCCGGGGGCGCAGCACCGCCGCCCCGGCGTCCGTGGTGTAGGCGAGTCTGGCGCCGCCGGTGTGCCAGAAGCGCAGCCCGGCGTCGAGGTCGCCGCTCGCACTGAGCGTCACCTTCAGCGGGTACTCGGCCCGGCCGGCCGCCAGCCGGGCGGCCCGGCGCGCGGGGTCGTTCACCAGCAGGCGCGGGTTGTCGGCGCGCAGGGTGTTGCCGCCGACCAGGACCGCGTCGGCGGCCGCGCGCTCCTCGTCCACCCGGTCGAAGTCGGCGGCGTTGGAGAGCAGCAGCCGGTCGGGGGAGGCGTCGTCGAGGTGGCCGTCGAGCGACACCGCGGCGCTCAGCAGGACGAAGGGGCGCTGGCCGGGCATGGGCGGGGACCGTTCTGTCGGGGGCGCCTCCACGGTACGGCGGCCGGGTGCCGCCCGACCCCCGGTCGATCACGATGTGAGACAGAACTTCTCGGGATGCGGGACGAAGAGTAGCGTCGGCGGCGTCGAGGAGCACGGAAAGCCGACCACGCGCCAGGGGGGATCCCATGTCCGCACCGCAGCCCGCCGCCGTCTACACCCACGGCCACCAGGAGGCCGTCCTGCGCTCGCACCGCTCCCGGACCGCCGCCGACTCGGCCGCCTACCTGCTGCCCGAACTGCGGCCCGGGCAGACCGTGTTGGACATCGGCTGCGGGCCCGGCACGATCACCGCCGACCTGGCCGAGCTGGTCGGCCCCGAGGGGCGGGTGGTGGCCGTGGACACCTCTGCCGAGGTGCTGCAGCAGGCCGCGGAGTACGTCGCCGGGCGGCCCGGGCCGGCCGCCGAGGTCGTGTTCGAGCAGGCGGACGTCCACCGACTGCCGTACCGGGACGGCGAGTTCGACGTCGTGCACGCCCACCAAGTTCTGCAGCACGTGGCCGATCCGGTGACCGCGCTGCGCGAGATGCGGCGGGTGACGGCCCCCGGCGGCGTGGTCGCGGCGCGCGACGTCGACTACGCCTCGATGACCTGGTTCCCGGAAGTGCCCGCGCTGGAGCGCTGGTTGGAGCTGTACCGGCGGACCGCCCGCGCCAACGGCGGCGAGCCGGACGCCGGCCGACGGCTGCTGTCCTGGGCCCGGGCGGCCGGCTTCGCCGAGGTCACCGCGAGCGCCACCACCTGGACGTACGCGACGCCCGAGCAGCGCGCCTGGTGGGGCGGGATGTGGGCGGACCGGGTGACCGGCACCGCGCTGGGCCGCGCGGTGGTCGAGCGGGGGTACGCGGAGCCGGAGGGGCCGGAGCGGATCGCGGCCGGCTGGCGGGAGTGGAGCACCGCGGGGGACGGCTGGTTCTCGATGCTGCACGGCGAGATCCTGGCCCGCGGCTGAGCGGGCGCAGGGGCGGTTGAAGGGGGCCCGGACGGCGGCGGGCAGGCGTTCGAAAAGATCGGGTAAAGTCGCGCGACCGTTCACACCGGGCCCGTTCGGGTCCGAGCCATGGTGCCGAACGCCGAGCCGATACCCGTCCGGCGGGTTGGGGGAGTCCACGTGTCCGAGCCTCAGTCCGAGCTGCCCGCCCCGGTGGGAGCCGAGCCCGCGCGGACGGGTGCGGACGCCGGTGCGGACACCTCCGGAGGCACCGGGGTGGCGGTTCCGGCCGCGGAGCTGGACCCCCGGGTGGACTTCCGCAAGGAGCACGACGAGCCCGCGCAGTCCGCCGGGCCCGCCGAGCCCGAGCCCGCCCTGCCCGCCGACCCCTGGGCCGCCCCCGCCGGGCCCACCCGCGCGAACCCGCAGGCCGTGCCCCCGCACGCCGTCCCTCCGTCGGCCGCCCCGCCCCAGCCGCCGCACCCGCTGCCGGCCGGCGGTTGGGCCTCCGTCCCGCCCTCCGCGCACTCCGGCTTCCAGCCCGGCCCCCAGCCCGGCCACCCGTACGCCCCGCCCCTCGCCCCGGCGCCGGCCCCCACCAACGGCTTCGCGGTCGGCTCCCTGGTGACCGGTCTGGTCCTGGTGGCACCACTGGCCCTGCTGTTCGGCATCGTGGCGCTGGTCCAGATCAACCGTCGCCGGGAGCGCGGCTTCGGGATGGCGGTGACCGGCGTGGTGCTCGGCACCATCGGCACGGTACTGCTCGCCCTGCTCCTGGGCGCGGGGGACTTCAGCTCCGCACACCCGGGGCGGTTCGGCCAGCCCCCGAAGCAGCCGGCCGGCTCCGTGCACTGGTCGGCCCTCAAGGCCGGCGACTGCTACAGCTCCCCCGAGGGCGGCTCGGTGACCGGGGACGGCGGCGACGAGACGGTGTACTGGGTGCGCCGGGTGCCCTGCGCCGACCCGCACCACGGCGAGGTGGCCGGCACCGTCAAGCTCCCCGGGAGCAGCGGCCCCTACCCGGGCGAGGACGAGGTCCGCGAGTCGGCCGGCCGGCTCTGCCGCAAGGTGCTGGACGACTACGCGCTGGACCAGTGGGCCGTCCCGGACGGCATGGACGACGTCTACCTCTACCCGACCGCGCGCAACTGGGCGGCCGGCGAACGGTACGTCACCTGCGCCTTCGAGGACAGCGACGACCAGCACCGGGGGTCGGTGCACACCGACAGGTCCGGCCTGACCGCGCCCCAGCTGGCCTACCTGGAGGCGGTCCGGGGCTTCGACGACGTCTACCTGGGCCAGCCGAAGAAGGACGTCTCCGTCGCGGAGACCGAGTACCGGGACTGGGCCCGCCGGATGGCCACCGCCTCCCGCACCGAGGCCGCCCTGCTCGGTTCGCCGACGGCGGGCTGGCCGGTCGACGTCCAGCCGAAGATCTCCAAGCTGGTCGAGGCGCAGTCGCAGGCGGCCGTCGCCTGGGACGCCGCGGCCTCCGGTGGCGATCTGGCGGGCGACGTCCGCCGGGCCAAGGCGCTGGTGGCCAAGACGGTGCCGATGAACGTGGAGATCCGCCGCGCACTGGGCCTGTCCACCGGAGAGCAGGCACCCGACCTGCGGGTCTGAGCCGCCGCGGCCGCGGTTACCAGCCGTTAACCGCGCCCGTACCTGCCGGTAGCGCGCCGCGCATAGCCTCGCGGGCGTGCCCCCCGGCTCGACCCCCACGCGAGCCGGGGGCACCACGACGGTCGTCGGTGCCCCGGGGAGCGCCGGGTACCCTCCCGCCATGGGCACCTATCGGGTGATGCGACAGGACGACAACGGAAACCTCTTCCTGGTCGCCAAGGGCCTGGACCGGGCCGAGGCGCAGCGGCTGGCCGCCGAGTTCGAGGCCCGCGGCCACAAGCAGCTGTACTGGGTCGAGGAGGACGGCCCGGCCCGGGCCGCCGAGTCGGCCGGAACCGGGGACGGCGCACCCCGGAACGCCTGAGGCCATAGGGTCGGGGCCATGGACGCCACCCCCGCCACCCCCGCCGCGCACTCCACCGGGCAGGCCGCCGAGCAGGCTGCAGCGCCGGCCGCCGGCCGCCGGCAGCCACGCCGCGCCCCGGATCGTGGTCGGCGGTGCGCTGGTCCGGGACGGCCGGGTACTCGCCGCCCGGCGCAGCTCCCCGGAGGCGGTGGCCGGGCGGTGGGAGTTCCCGGGCGGGAAGGCCGAGCCCGGCGAGACCGAGGCGCAGGCGCTGGAGCGCGAACTGCTGGAGGAGCTGGGCGTACGGGCGCGGGCGCTGTCCCGGCTGCCCGGCGCGTGGGCCGTGCGCCCCGGCTTGGAGCTGCGCTTCTGGGCCGCCGAACTGCTGGCCGGCGAGCCGCGCGCGCTGGAGGACCACGATGCGCTGCGCTGGCTGGGCCCGGACGAGCTGGACGCCGTCGACTGGATCGACCACGACCGGGACGTGCTGCCGCACGTGGCCCGGCTGCTCACGGTCGGCGACGAAGCGGCCGCCGGGCCGTCCACGGCCGGCGACGCGCAGTCCGCCGGGTAGGTCAATCGGACAAGACGACCCGGCGACCGGGATAGCCTGGGTTCTGCTGGGTATGTCACTTTTCGGCACTATTCGTCACCATCGGTGAGCCGCTCCCCAGCCGGCGAAGCCGATCCCGACCAGAGCCGGAGGCCCCGTCGGTGTCGAGTACCGGGAACGGCGGCGGGGGAGAGCGGCGGGCAGGCACCGCGGGGAGCGCCGCCGCCCGCGCCCGGCTGCGCCGCGCCGCCCGTCCGGCCGCCCCCCTTCCGCCGTCCGGCCGCCGCCGGAGCACCGTCTCCGCCCCCGAGGCCACCCGTCCCGCCCAGCCGGCGCCGACCCTCGCCCTGCCCGAGCCGGGCGCGCAGAGCGGCAGCGGCCTGCGCAGCCGCCCCGGCCGGCCGTTCCCCGGCGGGCCCGGCGACGCCCCGAACGACCTCGGCGCCCCGCCCGAGGGCAGCCTGCTCGACATGCTCAAGGTCGCCATCGCGATCCTGGACACCGCGGGCCGGGTGGTGCTCTGGAGCCCGGCCGCCGAGGAACTGCTCGGCTGGCCGAACGAGCTACTGGTCGGCCGCCGGATCGACGAGCTGATCCCCGACCGCGAGCAGGTCGCCCGGATCCGCGCCGCGATCCAGGACGCCCTGCGGCACGGCCGCTGGGCCGGCTCCGCCGAACTGCGCGACCGGGACGGCGTGCCGGTCGCGGTGGACACCCGGATCTCCCTCCTGGTGGACGGCGACGGCACCCCGTTCCTGCAGGTCAACATGGCCGAGGCGGCCGCGGTACGGGCCGTCGAGCGCGATCTGGCGGTGCGCGACGCGCTGTTCGAGCAGTCCCCGCTGGGCATCGCCATCCTGGACACCGATCTGCGCTACACCGCCGTCAACCAGACCCTCGCCGAGATGAACGGCGTCGCCCCGGACGACCACGTCGGCCGCACCACCGGCGAGACGCTGCCGGAGCGGGCCGCCGACGAGATCACCGCCATCCAGCGCCAGGTGCTGGCCACCGGCGAGCCGGTCATCGACGTCACCCTGGCCTCGCCGGTCACCACCCGGGCCGGCTACCGGTCGATCTCCTACAGCCGGATGACCGACCGCTCCGGCCGGGTGCTGGGCATCTCCGGCACCGTGATGGACGTGACCGAGCGTTACCGGGCCGTCGCCAAGGTCGAGCACGCCCGGCGCCGGCTCTCGCTGCTCAACGAGTTCGGCTCCCGGGTCGGCGACCTGCTGGACGCCTCCCGGATCGCCCAGGAGCTCGCCAGCTCGGTGGTCCCCCGGCTCACCGACCACTCGGCGGTGATCCTGCTCCAGGCCGTCGCGCACGGTGACGACCTCCCCCGACACGGCCACGACCGGCGCACCTCGCTGCTCCAGCTCGGCACCGCCTCCGTCCAGGACGGCCCCGAGGTCGACGTGATGCTGCGCCGCGGCGCCCGGATCACCTTCGCCGAGGACTCCGCCTGCGGCCGGGTCCTGCGCACCGGCGTGCCCGAACTGCTCTCCGGCGCCGACCAGCTGGACGACGTCACCTACCCCGGCGACCCCAAGATGCAGGCCGCCCACGACCTCGGCGTGCACTCGATGCTGGTCGTCCCGCTGCGCGCCCGCGGCATCGTGATCGGCCTGCTGCTGGTCAGCCGGGCCGGCTACCGGGAGGGCTTCGACCGGGACGACCTGGCCTTCACCGTCGAACTGGCCGACCGGGCCGGCAGCTCGCTGGACAACGCCCGCCTCTACGCCCGCGAGCGCACCGCCGCGCTCACCCTCCAGCGCACCCTGCTCCCGCAGCAGG
This sequence comes from Streptomyces sp. 1114.5, assembly GCF_003635085.1. Lineage (NCBI taxonomy): Bacteria > Bacillati > Actinomycetota > Actinomycetes > Kitasatosporales > Streptomycetaceae > Streptomyces > Streptomyces sp. 1114.5. Next base: position 515,996 of record NZ_RBXE01000001.1, on the reverse strand, counting down.
TCCCGCAGCCCACCGGCGTCGAGGTCGCCTACCGGTACGTGCCCGGCAGCAGCGGCACCGAGGTCGGCGGCGACTGGTTCGACGTCATCCCGCTGCCCGGCGACCGCACCGCCCTGGTGGTCGGCGACGTCATGGGCCACGGCCTGCGGGCCGCCGCCACCATGGGCCGGCTGCGCACCGCGGTCCGGGTGCTCGCCGCCCTCGACCTGCCGCCGGACGTCCTGTTGCGACACGTCCACGAGCTGGCCGACGACCTCGCCCAGGGCCCGGACGAGGCACTGCTCGCGACCTGCGTCTACGCGGTCTTCGACCCGGCGACGGCCCGGCTGACCGTCGCCAAGGCCGGGCACATCCCGCCGGTGCTGGTGGTGCCGGGCGAGGAGGTCCAGGAGCCGACCCGCACCGGTGGCCCCCTGCCCGGCGGCGCCGGCCGGATCCTCGACCTGCCCTCCGGCGCCCCGCTCGGCGTGGGCGGCGTCCCGTTCGAATCGGTCGAACTGAAGATCCCCGAGGGCAGTCTGCTCGTCCTGTGCACCGACGGCCTGGTCGAGTCCCGCGACAAGGACCTGGACGTCGGCCTCGGCCGGCTGATCACCGTCCTCCAGGGGCCGCACGCCTCGATCCAGGCCGCCTGCGAGGCGGTGCTCGACACCATGGAACAGGGCCGCGAGCCGGACGACGTCGCGCTGCTGCTGGCCCGGCTCGGCCACGGCCAGGCCGGCACCCCGACGGCCGGCTGGACCCTGCCGGCCGAGCCCACCGCCGTCTCCCGGGCCCGCCGGCTGGTCCGCGCCACGCTCGCCGAGTGGGGCGTCGAGGCACTCACCGACACCGCCGAACTGCTGGTCAGCGAGCTGGTCACGAACGCCGTCCGGTACGCCAGCGCCCCGATCGGGGTACGGCTGACGCTCGGTGAGACGCTGCTGGTCGAGATCTCCGACCCGTTGCCCGACCCGCCCCGGGAGCGGCACGCGGCCGAGGCGGACGAGGGCGGCCGGGGCCTGGAACTGGTCCGCCGGCTGGCCCTGCGCTGGGGCGCCCGGGCCGAGGGGATCGGCAAGGTGGTCTGGTTCGAGCAGGCGCTGCCGGGTAATGAGCCCGACGAGCCGTGAGGCGAAGAGGACCGGACGAAACAGCAGGAGAGCGGTGCCGCATATGCCATCGGGGGCCAGGGGGGAGCGCGCGCTCCGGCAGGGGGCGCGAGCGTGGCATTGTGGTTGCGCGGGCGGTAGGACAAAAACCTTCGCCCGATCTGATGTTGTGATGTTGAGGGCGTGTGAACGGACCCCTCGATGATGAATACTCGGTCTTCTCGACATCCGGACGGTCGCGGGTTGGAGGGGTCGGTCCGTTGAACAGCACTCCGGCGCGGAACGCGCCGAGCAGCAGCGGTCATGCCGCCGTACCGGGGCAGGCCGGTTCCCTGCACCTGCCCGTACCGGCGGCACCATCGGACGGCGCCACCGCGCGCCGCGGCGGCCACCCCGCCGCCGAGGCCCGGTCCTGGGGCGCCGGAGACCCGGGCTCGATCTACGACTACATCCGGGTCGCCACCTTCGCGATCGGCCCCGACGGCCGGATCAGCCAGTGGAGCGAGCGCGCCGCCGACTTCTTCGGCGTCCCCGCCGCGGAGGCCGTCGGCGCCGACCCGATCGCCACCTTCGTCCCCCGCGAGCTCTGGCAGCGCGGCCGGGCCCGGCTGGAACGCACCCTGGCCGGCGAGGAATGGGTCGGCACCACCCCCTACCGGGACGCCGACGGCAGCGAAGGTCTCGCCGAGCTCTACCTGATGCCCGACAGCGCCCTGCCCACCGCCGGCGCCACCTGCCTGGCCGTCGACCTCGGACGGCTGCGCCGGATCGAGACCGACCTCGCCGCCTCCGAGGCCGTCTTCGGGCAGACGCCCACCGGCTTCGTGCTCTTCGACGACCGGCTGCGGCTGCAGCGGGTCAACGACGCCTTCGCCTCCGGGATGGGCCTGGTCCCCACCGACCTGGAAGGCCTCACCGCGCACGACCTCTTCCCGCCGTCCGAGGCCGACCGGCTCACCGCCGCCCTGCGCAAGGTCCTCGCCACCGGCGAGCCCGTCTTCGACCTGCGCTTCCACGGCGCCGTCCCCACCCGCGAGGGCAACCGGCTCTGGGCCGTCTCGCTGTACCGCCTCAACGGCGCCGCCGGACAGCCGACCGGCGTGGCCGGACAGGTCTCCGACGTCACCAGCCGGCACGTCGCCGAGCGCGAGGCCGACGGCGTGCGCCGCAACCTCGCCCTGCTCAACGAGGCCAGCGCGCACATCGGCTCCACGCTCGACCTGGAGACCACCGCCAAGGAACTGCTGGACGTCGTCGTCCCGCCGTTCTGCGACCTCGCCACCGTCGACCTCTACACCGCGCTGCTCTCCGGCGAGACCGTCCCCAGCGCCGGCCGGCTCGGCGACACCGTGCTCACCGACGGCAGCGGCGAACTGCGCCGGGTCGCCGTCTCCAGCGTGCTCGGCGGCGCCTCCTCGGTGCTCGGCTCCGTCACCGGCCTGCCCATCGCCGAGGCCGGCGGCACCCTCTGTTACCCGCGCCGCTCCCCGCACGCCCGGGCCCTGCGCACCGGTCGCAGCGTCGTCCCCGAGCCCGGGCGCGACCCGCTGCTGCGCTCCACCCTGATCGTCCCGCTGGTCGCCCGCGACCAGGTGCTCGGCCTCGTCCAGCTCTCCCGCGCCATCGGCAGCGAGCCCTTCGACGCCCGCGACGTCGCGATCGCCGAGGAACTCGTCGCCCGCGCCGCCGTCTGCATCGACAACGCCCGGCTCTACCGCCGCGAGCACGAGCGCGCGCTGATCCTCCAGCGCAGCCTGCTGCCCCCGGGCAACCCGGCCGCCAGCGGCCTGGAGATCGCCTGCCGCTACCTGCCCAGCAACAACAACACCGAGGTCGGCGGCGACTGGTTCGACGTCATCCCGCTGCCCGGCAACCGCACCGCGCTGGTCATCGGCGACGTGATGGGCCGCGGCCTGCGCGCCGCCGTCGCGATGGGCCAACTGCGCACCGCCGTCCGCACCCTGGCCATGCTCGACCTCGAACCGGGCGAGGTGCTCACCGCGCTCGACGAGATCGCCCGAGGCCTCGGCGACGACTCCGTACCGGTCGGCCCGCCCACCCCGTACGGGCGGCTCACCTCGACCGCCGACGAGGAGGCCCGCGAGGTCTACCTGGCGACCTGCGTCTACGCGGTCTACGACGCCGTCAGCCGGCGCTGCTGGATCGCCAACGCCGGACACCTGCCGCCCGTCCTGCTCAGCCCCGGCGACGGCGCCCGGATGCTCGACGTGCCGCCCGGGCTGCCGCTCGGCGTCGGCGGCGAGCCCTTCGAGGAGGTCGAGGTCGAACTCCCCGACGGCGCCGTCCTCGGCCTCTACACCGACGGGCTGGTGGAGAGCCGCAAGCACCAGCTGGACGAGGGCCTGCGGGCCTTCCGCACGGCGCTCTCCGTCGAGGGCAAGGGCCTGGAGGACCTCTGCGACCACGTGCTCGGGGAGCTCAACCCGCACCACGGCGAGGACGACATCGCCCTGCTGATGGCCAAGGTGCACGCCTTCCCCGAGGACGCCGTCGGCAACTGGCACCTGCCGCCCGAGCCCACCTCCGTCGCCAAGGCGCGTGAGCTGGCCTGCAGCTGGCTGCTGTCCCGGGGGCTGGACGAGCTGGTCGACACCACCGAGCTGCTGGTCAGCGAACTGGTCACCAACGCGCTCAAGCACGGGCGGGGTGAGATCCGGCTGCGGCTGCTGCGTGAGCGCGGCCTGGTCTGCGAGGTCTGGGACGACGGTTACGCGCAGCCCCGGCAGCGGCGGGCCCAGGAGACCGACGAGGGCGGACGCGGCCTGCAGCTGGTCAGCCTGCTGGCCGAGCGCTGGGGCAGCCGGCGCACCCCGAAGGGCAAGATCGTCTGGTTCGAGCTGGCGCTGTAGCGGTTTCGGCCGGACCGGGTCGCGCGGATTGGGCCGGACGGGTGCAGTCGCCTCCGGCCCGCCGTGTCGGCGCGGGCGGGGCCGTACGGGCGGCGTTCGATGGCCGCCATGCGCGTCCGCCAGCTCACCACCGCAGCCGCCGCGCTGCTGCTCGCCGCCGGCCTCGGCGGCTGCTCCGAGGACCCGGCCCCCGCCCGGACCCCCGCCCCCGCGCCGGTCCGGGCCGACCCCACCGTCAGCACCGGGGACGTCCGGCCCGCCGAACGTGCCGCCGTCGCGGACGGCGGCACGCTGCGCTGGGCGGTGGACGGCGTCCCGGCCACCCTCAACGTCCACCAGGACGCGGCGACCGCCGACTCGGCGCTGATCGCCCACGCGCTGTACCCCTCGCTGTTCCGGCCCGACGAGCACGGCCGGCTCGTCCCCGACCCGGACTACCTGGCCGGCGCCGAATCCACCCCGCCCGGGCAGCAGCCGCAGGTGGTCACCTACCGGCTCAACCCGCACGCCGTCTGGAGCGACGGCACCCCGCTGTCGGCCGCCGACTTCGCCGCCCAGCGGGCTGCCCTCTCCGGCCTCGACCCGGCCTACCGGGGCGGGCATCCGGCCGGGTACGACACCATCGACTCCGTCGCCCAGGGCGCCGACCCGCACCAGGTGCGGGTCACCTTCCGGCGGCCGTACGCCGAATGGCGCTCGCTGTTCGGGCCGCTCTACCCGGCTGCCGAGACCGCCACGCCGGGCGCCTTCAACCGGGCGCTGACCGGTGTCGGCCACCCGAGCGCCGGGCCGTACATCCTCTCCCGGTACGACGCCGAGGGCGGGCGGGTCACCGTGGTGCGCAACCCGCTCTGGTGGGGCGACCTGCCCAAGGCCGACCGGATCGACTTCCTCGCCACCCCGGCCGAGCGGCGGCTGGACGCGCTCGACCAGGACCGGCTGGACATCGCCCCGCTCACCGCCGCCGTCGACCGGGCGGTGCCGGCGCCCGCCGCGGCGGGTACTCCGCTCCCATCGGTTCCGCCCGCGGCAGCTCCGCCCGCGGCCGCGCCCGAGGCGGCGGCGACGGCGCTGCGGCGGGCCGACTCGCTGCCCGGCGTCACCGTGCACCGGGCCGCCGCCGCCTCGCTCACCCAGCTCACCGTCAACGCCGCCCACGCCCCGCTCACCGACCCGGCGCTGCGGCGCGCCCTCGCCCGGGCCGTCGACCGGCGGCGGATCGCCGACGCCGCACTCACCCCGCTCGGCCTGCCCGCCGCGCCGCTGGGCAGCCACCTGTTCGCCGGGGACCAGGACGGCTACCGGGACAACAGCGAGGCGGCCGGCCCGGCGGACGCCGCCCGAATGCTCGACGAGGCGGGCTGGAAGCGGCCCCCGGGCGGGGGCACCCGTACCAAGGACGGGAAGCCACTCGCCCTCACCCTCCTCGTCCCGGCCGGCTCGGCCACCGCCAAACGCACCGCCGACGCCCTCACCGCCGTCCTCGCGGACTCCGGGATCGCCGTGAAGCCGGTGGCCGCGCCCGCCGAGACCTTCGTCCGGGACCACCTCGCCGCCGGCGACTACGATCTCGCCCTCTTCTCCTGGCCCGCCGGCCCCAGCCCGGCGAGCGAACAGCGCCCCGCCTACGCCAAGCCCCGACCCGACCCGGACGGCGCACTCGACCCCGGCACCAACTACGGCCGCAGCGGCACCGAGGAGATCGACCGCCTGTTCGACCGCGCCGCCGCCGAACTGGACCCGGCCGCCCGGCTGGACCTGCTGCAGGAGGCGGACGTCCGGATCTGGCAGCTCGGCCACTCCGTCCCGCTCTACCAGCGCCCCGACCTGGTCGGAGTCCGCACCGGCATCGACGGCGCCGGAGCCTTCGGCTACGGCTGGCCGCACTTCCAGGACATCGGCCGCCGTCGCTGAGGGCGGGTCCGGGGAACCGCGTCGGATCACGAACGGGAGGGTGCCGGTGCGGGGCCGGTGGGTGAAGGGGGTGTGACCCAGCTGTGATCTTGATCCCGCCCGACCTGCTGGTTTCAGCCCACCTGGGCGGTTCCCCGTACGATAGGAGGAAGCCGCGGCATGTCCATATGCCCGGCGGGTGGACCGGTAGTAGCAGGCGGAACGGGCGGCGGCGATCACAGGGATCGCAAGTGCGCGTCACGCAGCCGGGCGCCGCAACCCACGATTCCGGGAGAATCCGCAAGGCATGCCCACGCGCAACGACATCCGTAACGTCGCCATCGTCGCCCACGTCGACCACGGCAAGACCACGCTGGTCGACGCCATGCTCAAGCAGGCCGGCGCCTTCGCCGCCCACCAGCAGCTCGACGACCGCATGATGGACTCGAACGACCTGGAGCGCGAGAAGGGCATCACCATTCTCGCGAAGAACACCGCGGTCAAGTACCACCCGAAGGATGGTGGCGCGCCGATCACCATCAACATCATCGACACCCCGGGCCACGCCGACTTCGGTGGTGAGGTCGAGCGCGGTCTGTCGATGGTGGACGCGGTCGTCCTGCTGGTCGACGCCTCCGAGGGCCCGCTGCCGCAGACCCGCTTCGTGCTGCGCAAGGCGCTGAGCGCGCGGCTGCCCGTCATCCTCTGCATCAACAAGACGGACCGCCCGGACTCCCGGATCGACGAGGTCATCAACGAGACCTACGACCTGTTCCTGGACCTGGACGCGGACGAGGACCAGATCGAGTTCCCGATCGTCTACGCCTGCGCCCGTGACGGCGTCGCCTCGCTGACCAAGCCGGAGAACGGCACCGTTCCCGCGGACAGCACCAACCTGGAGCCGTTCTTCTCCACCCTGCTGGAGCACGTCCCGGCCCCCAGCTACGACGAGGACGCCCCGCTGCAGGCGCACGTCACCAACCTGGACGCCGACAACTTCCTCGGCCGCATCGCGCTGCTGCGCGTCGAGCAGGGCGAGCTGCGCAAGGGCCAGACCGTGGCCTGGATCAAGCGCGACGGCTCGATCCAGAACGTCCGCATCTCCGAGCTGCTGATGACCGAGGCGCTCACCCGCAAGCCGGCCGAGGTGGCGGGCCCCGGTGACATCTGCGCCGTCGCCGGCATCTCCGACATCATGATCGGCGAGACCCTGGCCGACCCGGAGAACCCGATCGCGCTGCCGCTGATCACGGTGGACGAGCCGGCCATCTCGATGACCATCGGCACCAACACCTCGCCGCTGGTCGGCCGTGGCGGCTCCGGCAAGGGCGCGGACGCCAAGTCCGGTGCCAAGGTCGACCGCAAGGTCACCGCCCGCCAGGTGAAGGACCGCCTGGACCGCGAGCTGATCGGTAACGTCTCGCTGCGCGTGCTGGACACCGAGCGTCCGGACGCCTGGGAGGTGCAGGGCCGCGGTGAGCTGGCGCTGGCCATCCTGATCGAGACCATGCGCCGCGAAGGCTTCGAGCTGACCGTCGGCAAGCCGCAGGTCGTCACCAAGGAGGTCAACGGCAAGACCCACGAGCCGGTCGAGCGCCTCACGGTCGACGTGCCGGAGGAGCACATGGGCGCCGTCACGCAGCTCATGGGCATCCGCAAGGGCCGGATGGACAACATGTCCAACCACGGCTCGGGCTGGGTCCGGATGGAGTTCGTCGTGCCGTCCCGCGGTCTGATCGGCTTCCGGACCGAGTTCCTCACCAACACCCGCGGCACCGGCATCGCGCACTCGATCCACGAGGGCCACGAGCCGTGGTTCGGCACCCTGACCACCCGCAACAACGGCTCGCTGGTCGCCGACCGCGCCGGCGTGGTGACCGCCTTCGCGATGACCAACCTGCAGGAGCGCGGCGTGCTCTTCTGCGAGCCGGGCACCGAGGTGTACGAGGGCATGATCGTCGGCGAGAACTCGCGCTCCGACGACATGGACGTGAACATCACCAAGGAGAAGAAGCTCACCAACATGCGGTCCTCGAACGCCGACGTGGCCGAGTCGATCGTCCCGCCGCGCAAGCTCTCGCTGGAGCAGTCGCTGGAGTTCTGCCGCGAGGACGAGTGCATCGAGGTGACCCCGGAGACGGTTCGCATCCGTAAGGTCGTGCTGGACCAGAAGGACCGCGGACGTACTGCCTCGCGTGCCAAGAAGGCATGATCCGGACGCACTGAACGGCCTTTGGCCGGAATGATTCGCCCCCCTTTCCGATGGAGAGGGGGGCGAACTTTTTCAACTACTCCAAGTTGTCGGGGCCGCTATTAACGGAATAGCGCTCATCACACCCGAGTGTCCGCTGAGCGGACGTGACAGTTCGTCATCCGTGACGACTGTCCGTTTGGTGCCTGTCTGGCTATGTCTCAAATGTCCGGTTTTCGAAACTTACCGACTGTTCATGTGACCTAATTGAGATCGTCACTGGTCACTTTCGTGTCCGTGCGTGACGGATAGTGGGTGCAGTCAGGCTCGGGTCAAGGGTTAACGCGCAGGGGTGCGCGCCGAAACCACGAGCGCGGACGGCACAGCGGGCCCGGTGACAAACCGTTCCGCGGTGCTCTCCTCGTTGCAACGTCGAATTCAGGAGGCACACCGATGCGTGGTGGGAGCCAGGCCAAGTGGGTTGTCGCAGCTGTTGCGGTCGCCCTTGCCGCGACTGCTTGTAGCAGCAGCAGCGACACCTCCAGCGGGGGCAGCTCCGATGGTGCCGTCAACGCCCAGGGCATCTTCAGCTACCAGAGCGGGGAGCCGCAGAACCCGCTCCAGCCGGCCAACGCCAACGAGACCATCGGTGGCCGTGTCATCAAGAACCTCTTCCGGGGCCTTGTCGACTACGATCCCGCGACCGGTGCGCTGCGCAACCAGGTGGCCGAGAAGATCGAGACCACCGATGCCCAGCACTTCACCGTCACGCTGAAGTCCGGCTGGACCTTCCACGACGGAACCCCGGTCACCTCCAACTCCTTCGTGAAGGCGTGGAACTGGTCGGCCAACGTCAAGAACAACCAGATCAACTCCTCCTGGTTCTCCGACATCGTCGGCTACGACGCCGTCCACCCGGAGAAGGGCGACCCGACCGCCACCGAGATGACCGGTCTGAAGGTCGTCGACGACACCCACTTCACCATCGAGCTGACCAGCCCGGTCTCGTACTTCACGTACAAGCTCGGCTACTCGGCGTTCTCCCCGCTGCCCGAGGGCTTCTTCGCGGACCCGAAGGGCTACGGCGAGAAGCCGGTCGGCAACGGCCCCTACAAGTTCGTCTCGTGGGAGCACAACAAGGCCATCACGGTCCAGGCGTTCGACAAGTACGCGGGCACCGACAAGCCGAAGAACGGTGGCATCGTCTTCCGCAACTACGCCACCGGCGAGGCTGCGTACAAGGACCTGATGTCCGACACCGTGGACGTCCTGGACCAGGTCGACTCGACCGACCTGCCGAAGTTCAAGGACGACCTGGGCAAGCGCGCCGTCGACCAGCCGCAGGGCGCCATCCAGAACATCTCGTTCGCGCTGTACAACGCGGACTGGTCCTCCCTGGACAAGGACAAGGCCGCCAAGATCCGCCAGGGCATCTCGATGGCGATCGACCGCGACACCATCACCAAGACCGTCCTGAACGGCAACCGCCAGCCCGCCGACGCGTTCGTGGCGCCCGGCGTCATGGGCTACAAGGCCGGCACCTGCGGCGACGCCTGCAAGTTCGACCCGGCCAAGGCCAAGCAGCTGATCCAGGAGGGCGGCGGCGTCCCCGGCGGCAAGCTCAGCATCATGTACAACTCCGACGGCAGCCACAAGGAGTGGGTGGACGCGGTCTGCAACTCGATCCGGCAGAGCACCGGCGTCGAGTGCCTCGGTGACCCGAAGCCGGACTTCAAGACCGTCCGCAACCTGGTCACCAAGCAGCAGGTCCCGAGCATGATGCGGACCGGCTGGCAGCAGGACTACCCGCTGAACGCCAACTTCCTGCGTGACGTCTACGGCACCGGTGCGTCCTCCAACGACTCGCACTACTCCAGCCCGGAGTTCGACAAGCTGGCGCAGCAGGCCGACGCCGCGACCACGGTCGAGAAGACCGCCGAGCTGTACCAGCAGGCTGAGGCCGTTCTGGCCAAGGACATGCCGTCCATCCCGCTCTGGTACTACAAGACCAGCTCGGGCTACTCCAACAAGGTCCAGAACGTGAAGTTCGACTCCTTCGGCGACCCGGTCTTCACCGACGTCGAGGTCAAGAAGTAATCGGTCGGCACCGCCTGACCCAGTGCCAACGGCCGGTGCCTGTCCCATCCCCACAAGGGCGGGGACCGGTACCGGCCGTTGGCACGCCGACTTATCTCTTGCCGGGTTGACGGGCCCGGCAGAGCCATACATGGAGGCACGATGGGGCGCTTTGTCGCGAGGCGACTGCTCCAGATGATCCCGGTCTTCCTCGGAACGACCTTGCTCATCTTTGTGATGGTGCACGCGCTGCCGGGCGACCCGGTGGCAGCGTTGTGGGGCGAGAAGGCGCCGGACCCGGCCCAGCTCGCCGCCCGGAGGCACCAGCTGGGCTTGGACAAACCCATGCTCCAGCAGTACTTCGACTACATGAGCGGCATGTTCACCGGGGACTTCGGCAAGACCCTGTCCGGGCGGCCCGTGCTCGACGTGATCACCGAAGCACTGCCGGTCACCATCCGGCTGGCGCTGTTCGCGTTCGCCATCGAGATCGTGCTGGGTGTCGGCGTCGGCCTGTTCGCCGGTCTGCGCCGCGGCAAGGCGTTCGACAAGGGCGCCCTGGTCATCACCCTGCTGCTGATCTCGATCCCGGTCCCGGTGCTGGGCTTCATCTTCCAGACGATCTTCGCGGACGATCTGAAGTGGGTCACGCCGACCGTCCAGAACTCCGACGACATCACGCAGCTGGTGCTGCCGGCCTTCGTGCTCGGCTCGCTGTCGCTGGCCTACGTCGCGCGTCTCACCCGTACCTCCATAGCCGAGAACATCAAGGCCGACTACGTGCGCACCGCGGTGGCCAAGGGCCTGCCGCGCCGCAAGGTGATCACCACTCACCTGCTGCGCAACTCGCTGATCCCGGTCGTCACCTTCCTGGGCACCGACCTCGGCGCCCTCATGGGCGGCGCGATCGTGACCGAGGGCATCTTCAACGTCAAGGGCGTCGGCAACGCGCTCTACCACGCGATCAACCTGAAGGAGGGCTCGACGGTCTCCGGCTTCGTGGCCTTCCTGGTGATCGTGTACCTGGCCGCCGGCCTGATCGTCGACCTGCTTTACGCGGTCCTGGACCCGAGGATCCGTTATGCCTGACCTGACCGAGAAGAAGACCGCCGGGGACATCCCGGCGCAGCGCACCGGGACGAGCGCGGTGCAGAAGCCGGAGAAGGCCCGCAGCCTCGGCTCCGACGCCTGGCACGACCTGCGCCGCAAGCCGATCTTCGTGATCTCCGCGCTGCTGATCCTGCTGCTGGTGGTCATCGCGATCGCGCCGGGCCTGTTCACCTCGGTGGACCCGCGCGCCGGTGACCTGCGCAACCACTACCTGACGAAGCCGAACTACAGCCACTTCTTCCAGCCGGACTGGTTCGGCTACGACCTCCAGGGGCGCAGCATCTACGCCCGCGTCCTGTACGGCGCCCGCGCGTCGGTGGTGGTCGGCATCTGCGTGACCCTCGGTGTGACCATCCTCGGTGGCATCGCCGGCATGGTCGCCGGTTACTTCGGCGGCTGGGTCGACACGATCATCTCCCGCGTCACCGACATCTTCTTCGGCATCCCGCTGCTGCTCGGCTCGCTGGTGATCCTGAACGCCTTCACCTCGCGCACCATCTGGAGCGTGGTCTTCGCGCTCGTCGCCCTGGGCTGGACCCAGATGACCCGTGTCATGCGCGGCTCGGTGATCACGGTCAAGCAGGCGGACTTCGTGACGGCCGCCAAGGCGCTGGGCGCCGGCACCGGCCGGATCATGTTCCGTCACATCCTGCCGAACGCGATCGCTCCGGTGATCGTCGTCGCCACCATCGCGCTCGGCGGCTACATCGCCACCGAGGCGACGCTGAGCTTCCTCGGCATCGGTCTGCAGGACCCGACCATCTCCTGGGGCATCGACATCAACTCGGCCCAGAAGGTGATCCGTACGGCGCCGTTCGCCCTGTTCTTCCCCGCCGGCATGCTGAGCCTGACCGTGCTGGCCTTCATCATGCTCGGCGACGCGGTGCGCGACGCCCTCGACCCGAAGCTCCGCTGAGAGAAGAGGTGACGACCCGATGACCACCGTGATCGAGAACGACCAGAAAAACGACCGTCTCGAAGTTGGCACCCCTCTCCTGGAGGTGAAGGACCTCCACGTGGAGTTCCACACCCGGGACGGGATCGCCAAGGCCGTGAACGGCGTCAACTACTCCGTCGCGGCCGGCGAGACCCTCGCCGTGCTCGGCGAGTCCGGCTCCGGCAAGTCCGTGACGGCACAGACCATCATGGGCATCCTGGACATGCCCCCGGGCAAGGTGACCCAGGGCCAGATCCTGTACCGCGGCCAGGACATGCTCACGATGAGCAACGAGGACCGGCGCAAGATCCGCGGCCGGAAGATCGCGATGATCTTCCAGGACGCGCTGTCCGCGCTCAACCCCGTGCTCAGCGTCGGCCACCAGCTCGGCGAGATGTACCGGGTGCACGAGGGTGCCTCCAAGGCCGTGGCCAAGGCCAAGGCCATCGAGCTGATGGACCGGGTGCGCATCCCCGCTGCCAAGCAGCGCGTGAACGACTACCCGCACCAGTTCTCCGGCGGCATGCGCCAGCGCATCATGATCGCCATGGCGCTGTCCCTGCAGCCCGACCTGATCATCGCGGACGAGCCCACCACCGCCCTGGACGTGACCGTCCAGGCCCAGGTGATGGACCTGCTCGCCGAGCTGCAGGCCGAGTACAACATGGGCCTGATCCTGATCACCCACGACCTCGGCGTGGTCGCCGACGTCGCGGACAAGATCGCCGTGATGTACGCCGGCCGGATCGTCGAGACGGCCCCGGTGCACGACCTGTACGCGAACCCCGCGCACCCGTACACCAAGGGCCTGCTCCGCTCCATCCCGCGCCTGGACCAGAAGGGCCAGGAGCTGTACGCGATCAAGGGCCTGCCCCCGAACCTGCTGAAGGTTCCGGCCGGCTGCGCGTTCAACCCCCGCTGCGACGTCGCCACCGACCTGTGCCGCACCGAGATCCCGGTGCTGCACCACGTGACGGACAAGGACGGCAAGGAGCTCACCGGCCGCCGCAGCGCGTGCCACCTCTGGAAGGAGACCCTCCATGGCTGAGAACATCCTGGAGGTCAAGGACCTGGTCAAGCACTACCCGCTGACCCAGGGCATCCTCTTCAAGAAGCAGGTCGGCGCGGTCAAGGCGGTTGACGGCATCTCGTTCGACCTGAAGAAGGGCGAGACGCTCGGCATCGTCGGCGAGTCCGGCTGTGGCAAGTCCACGCTGGCCAAGGTGCTGATGAACCTGGAGCGGCCCACCTCCGGCCAGGTGCTGTTCAAGGGCGAGGACATCTCCCAGCTGTCCGGTGCGGCCCTCAAGGCCGTCCGCCGGAACATCCAGATGGTGTTCCAGGACCCGTACACCTCGCTCAACCCGCGCATGACGGTCGGCGACATCATCGGTGAGCCGTTCGAGATCCACCCGGAGGTGGCGCCGAAGGGCGACCGCCGCAAGGCCGTCCAGGACCTGCTGGACGTCGTGGGTCTGAACCCGGAGTACATCAACCGGTACCCGCACCAGTTCTCCGGCGGCCAGCGCCAGCGCATCGGCATCGCCCGCGGTCTCGCGCTCAAGCCCGAGATCATCATCTGCGACGAGCCGGTCTCCGCCCTGGACGTGTCCGTCCAGGCGCAGGTGATCAACCTGCTGGAGCAGCTGCAGGGCGACTTCGGGCTCTCCTACATGTTCATCGCGCACGACCTCTCCATCGTCCGGCACATCTCCGACCGCGTCGGCGTGATGTACCTGGGCAAGATGGTCGAGATCGGCTCCGACGAGGAGATCTACGAGAACGCCACCCACCCGTACACCCAGGCGCTGCTCTCCGCGGTGCCGGTGCCGGACCCGACGGCGCGCGAGTCGCGGGACCGGATCGTGCTCACCGGGGACATCCCGTCGCCGGCCAACCCGCCGTCCGGCTGCCGCTTCCGCACCCGCTGCTGGAAGGCGCAGGACCGCTGCGCCGAGGAGATCCCGCTGCTCGCGGTCCCCTCGGTGCTGGAGGGCCCGGCCGCGCACGACTCGGCCTGCCACTTCCCCGAGGTCCGGGAGCAGGCTGCCGCCTGATCCCCGCACTCCCCGGAAGGGCCCGTGGCTTCGCCGCCACGGGCCCTTCCGTCGTTCGGGCGGTCGGGCGCTGCGTCAACTCCGCAGCAGGTCACCGCACCCATCCGGGTGCACCCGACTCGCGCCGTCGCCGGGGCGCGCTTCTCATGGGGTGTGATGCGACACACACCTTGAGGAGGGACCTCCATGCCCGTAGCTGCCCGCGCTCGCCTGGTCCTCGCCGCTGCGACGTCCGTGGTCCTGGTGGCCACCGGGTGCAGCAGCAGCGGCGGTGGAGGGGGCGGTGGCTCGTCGGACGCCACCAAGAGCTTCAGCTACCAGAGCAACGAGCCGCAGAACCCGCTGCAGCCCGCCAACGCGAACGAGGTCGGCGGCGGTCGCATCATCCAGAACCTCTTCAAGGGGCTGGTCGACTACGACCCGAGCAACGCCAAGATCCGGATGCAGGTCGCGGACAAGATCGACACCACTGACTCGCAGACCTTCACCGTCACGCTGAAGGACGGCTGGAAGTTCCACGACGGCACCCCGGTGCACGCCAAGAACTTCGTCAACGCCTGGAACTGGGGCGCCAACCCCGCCAACAGCCAGATCAACAGCTCCTGGTTCTCGGACATCGAGGGCTACCAGGACATCCACCCGACCTCCGGCAAGCCCACCACGGACAAGATGTCCGGCCTGACCGTCACCGACGACCTGCACTTCACGATCAAGCTGAGCCACAAGGTCTCGTACTTCGAGTACAAGCTCGGCTACATCGCCTTCTCGCCGCTGCCGGACGGCTTCTTCAACGACCCGAACGGGTACGGGCAGAAGCCGGTGGGCAACGGCCCGTACCAGTTCGTCAGTTGGTCGCACAACAGCCAGGTGGTCACCAAGGCCTTCCCGGACTACCAGGGCGTGGACAAGCCGAAGAACGGCGGCATCGTCTTCAAGATGTACACCACGTCCGAGGCCGCCTACGCCGACCTGCAGTCCAACAACCTGGACGTGATGGACCAGGTGCCGCCCTCCGCGCTGGCGACGTACAAGAACGACCTCGGCGATCGGGCGGTGGACGCCCCGCAGGGTGCCATCCAGAACATCGGCTTCACGCTCTACCAGGCCGACTGGTCCTCCCCGGACAAGGCCAAGGTGCGCCAGGGCCTGTCGATGGCGATCGACCGCAACACCATCTCCAAGACGGTGCTGCAGGGCTCCCGCAAGCCGGCCACCGCCTGGGTGGCCGAGGGCGTCGAGGGCTACAAGGACGGCGCCTGCGGGGACTTCTGCACGTTCGACGCGGCCAAGGCCAAGCAGCTGATCCAGGAGGGCGGCGGCGTCCCCGGCAACAAGCTGCTGATCACCTACAACGCGGACGGCGGCCACAAGGAGTGGGTCGACGCGGTCTGCAACTCGATCCGGCAGAGCACCGGGGTCGACTGCCTGGGCGACCCCAAGCCCGACTTCAAGACCGCGCGGGCAGCGATCACCGGGCACCAGCTCAACGGCGCCTTCCGCACCGGCTGGGTGCAGGACTACCCGCTGAACGCCAACTTCCTGGCCGACGTGTACCGCACCGGCGCCGCCTCCAACGACTTCGGGTACAGCAACCCGCAGTTCGACGACGCCGCCACCAAGGCCGACGAGGCGCCCAGCGTCGCCGACACCGTGACCGGCTACCAGCAGGCCGAGGCCGTGCTGCCGAGCGGGATGCCGGCCATCCCGCTCTGGTACTACCGGACCAACTCGGGCTACTCGACCAAGGTGCAGAACGTGAAGTTCGACTCCTTCGGAAACCCGGCCTGGACCCAGGTCGAGGTCAAGGGCTGATCCCCGGGCCCAGGCCCTGATCCCCTCGCGCCGGCCCCGCCCTCCCCGCACGGAGGGCGGGGCGCGGTCTCCCGGCCGACCGGCCCGGCCG
Source organism: Streptomyces sp. 1114.5 (assembly GCF_003635085.1). Lineage (NCBI taxonomy): Bacteria > Bacillati > Actinomycetota > Actinomycetes > Kitasatosporales > Streptomycetaceae > Streptomyces > Streptomyces sp. 1114.5. Next base: position 499,868 of record NZ_RBXE01000001.1, on the reverse strand, counting down.
GTCGACCCCCTAGGAAGGAGGCTCGGATGGGCAGTTACGTGCTGCGGCGGGTGCTGCAGATGATCCCGGTGTTCTTCGGCACCACGCTGCTGATCTTCCTGATGGTCTACTCGCTGCCCGGCGACCCGGTCGCGGCGCTGTTCGGCGAGAAGGCCGCCGACCCGGCCGTGGTGGCCAGCATCAAGCACACGTACTACCTGGACCAGCCGATCTGGAAGCAGTACCTGCACTACATGGGGAACCTCTTCCAGGGGGATTTCGGAACCAGCTTCACGGGCCGTCCGGTCTCCGAGATCATGGCGGACGCCTTCCCGGTCACCATCCGGCTGGCGCTGATGGCCTTCGTCTTCGAGATGGTCCTGGGCCTCGCCCTCGGCGTGGTCTCCGGGCTGCGGCGCGGCAGCATCCCGGACACCCTGGTGCTGATCCTGACCCTGGTGGTGATCTCGATCCCGGTCTTCGTGCTGGCCTACATCGCACAGACGGTGTTCGCCACCAACCTGGGCTGGGTCACGCCGACCGTCCAGGACAGCTACGACCTCTCCCAGCTCGTGCTGCCGGCCGTCGTCCTGGGCTCGCTCTCGCTGGCGTACGTCGCCCGGCTCACCCGGACGTCCATCGGCGAGAACCTGCGGGCCGACTACATCCGCACCGCCGTCGCCAAGGGCCTGCCCCGACGGACCATCATCACCCGCCACCTGCTGCGCAACTCGCTGATCCCGGTGGTCACCTTCCTCGGCACCGACCTCGGTGCGCTGATGGGCGGGGCGATCGTCACCGAGGGCATCTTCAACGTGCAGGGCATCGGCAACGTCCTGTACCGGGCGATCAACCACAAGGAAGGCCCCACCGTGGTCGGCATCGTGACCGTGCTGGTGATCGTCTACCTGGTCGCCAGCCTGCTCGTCGACCTGCTCTACGCGGTCCTGGACCCGAGGATCCGCTATGCCTGACATCCACGACGAGGACTCGTACGAACCGCACCCCAAGCCCGGCGTCTCCCGCCTCGACTACGCAGGGGAGCAGGGCATGGCGGTCGAGCAGGAGACCCTGGTCGAACGCGACGCGGTGAAGCGGGAGGAGGCCCGCAGCCTCTGGGGCGACGCCTGGCGGGACCTGCGCCGGCGGCCCATCTTCCTGATCTCCGCGGTGCTGATCCTGCTGCTGGTGCTGATGGCGATCTTCCCCTGGGCGTTCACCGACGCCGACCCGCGCAAGGCCGACCTGGTCAACGACTACCTGAAGCGGCCGGACTGGGGCGACGTCTTCGGGGCCGGCTGGTTCGGCTACGACGCGCAGGGCCGGTCCATCTACGCTCGGGTTATCTACGGCGCCCGCGCCTCGATCACCGTCGGCATCTTCGTGACCGCCGCCGTCACCGTGCTCGGCGGGCTGACCGGGATGGTCGCCGGCTACTTCGGCGGCGCCGTCGACGCGGTGATCTCCCGGATCATCGACATCTTCTTCGGCATCCCGCTGCTGCTCGGCGCGCTGGTGATGCTGAACGCCTTCTCCACCCGCACGGTGTGGAGCGTGGTCATCGCCCTGGGCGTGCTCGGCTGGACCCAGATCGCCCGGGTGATGCGCGGCGCGGTGCTGACCGTCAAACAGGCCGACTACGTGGTGGCCGGGCGGGCGCTCGGCGCCGGGACGGGCCGACTGATGTTCCGGCACATCCTGCCGAACGCGATCGCCCCGGTGATCGTCGTCGCCACCATCGCGCTCGGCGGCTACATCGCCACCGAGGCGACGCTGAGCTTCCTCGGCATCGGTCTGCAGGACCCGACCATCTCCTGGGGCATCGACATCTCCTCCGCCCAGAAGGTCATCCGGACGGCGCCCTACGTGCTGTTCTTCCCGGCGGCGGCGCTGTCCGTCACCGTGCTGGCCTTCATCATGCTGGGCGACGCGGTGCGCGACGCCCTCGATCCGAAGCTTCGCTGAGCGAGGGGAGCGCATCGTGAGTACAGCGATGGACACCACCGGGAGCGAACGAGAGGCGCCCTACCAGGGGCCGCTGCTCGACGTACGGGACCTGCACGTCGAGTTCGTCACCCGGGACGGCGTCGCGAAGGCCGTCAACGGCGTCGACTACAGCGTCCGGGCGGGCGAGACCCTGGCGGTGCTGGGCGAGTCCGGCTCCGGCAAGTCGGTGACGGCGCAGGCGATCATGGGCATCCTCGACATGCCGCCGGCCCGGATCCCGGGCGGCGAGATCCGCTTCCGGGGCCGGGACATGCTCAGGATGAGCAAGGACGAGCGGCGGAAGATCCGCGGCCAGAAGATCGCGATGATCTTCCAGGACGCGCTGTCCGCGCTCAACCCGGTGCTCAGCGTCGGCTTCCAGCTGGGCGAGATGTTCCGGGCCCACCACGGCGTCTCCCGCGCGGAGGCGAAGGAGAAGGCCGTCGAGCTGATGGACCGGGTGCGCATCCCGGCCGCCAAGCAGCGGGTGGACGACTATCCGCACCAGTTCTCCGGCGGCATGCGCCAGCGCATCATGATCGCGATGGCATTGGCGCTGGAGCCGGACCTGATCATCGCGGACGAGCCGACCACCGCGCTGGACGTGACGGTGCAGGCCCAGGTGATGGACCTGCTGGCCGACCTGCAGTCCGAGTTCAACATGGGCCTGATCCTGATCACCCACGACCTGGGCGTGGTCGCGGACGTCGCGGACAAGATCGCGGTGATGTACGCCGGCCGGATCGTGGAGACCGCGCCCGTGCACGAGCTGTACGCGCGGCCCGCGCACCCGTACACCAGGGGCTTGCTGGACTCCATCCCGCGGCTGGACCAGAAGGGCCAGGAGCTCTACGCGATCAAGGGCCTGCCGCCCAACCTGCTGCGGATCCCCGCGGGCTGCGCCTTCAACCCGCGCTGCCCGCGGGCGCAGGACATCTGCCGGACCGATGTGCCGGAGCTGTTCCCGGTCAGCGAGGACGACGGGACACCGGTGGAGGGGCGCGGCAGTGCCTGCTTCTTCTGGAAGGAGACCCTCCATGACCGCTGACGGGGCCAGTACGCCGGGGGCGGGGGTGCCGGGCGAGAGGGGACCGGACGGGGCGGCGCCGGCGCCGGAGGAGGCCGCCTTCGCGCAGGAGGTGCCGCGCGGCGAGCCGATCCTGGAGGTCCGCGACCTGGTCAAGCACTTCCCGCTGACCCAGGGCGTCCTGTTGAAGAAGCAGGTCGGCGCGGTCAAGGCGGTCGACGGCGTCAGCTTCGACCTGATGCAGGGCGAGACGCTCGGCATCGTCGGCGAGTCCGGCTGCGGGAAGTCCACGCTGGCCAAGGTCCTGATGAACCTGGAGCCGGCCACCGGGGGATCCGTCCGGTACAAGGGGGAGGAGATCTCCCGGCTCTCGGGAGCGGCGCTGAAGGCCGTCCGCCGGAACATCCAGATGGTGTTCCAGGACCCGTACACCTCGCTGAATCCGCGGATGACCGTCGGCGACATCATCGGTGAGCCGTTCGAGATCCACCCGGAGGTGGCGCCGAAGGGCGACCGCCGCAAGGCCGTCCAGGACCTGCTGGACGTGGTCGGGCTCAACCCGGAGTACATCAACCGGTACCCGCACCAGTTCTCCGGTGGCCAGCGCCAGCGCATCGGCATCGCACGGGGGTTGACGCTCAAGCCGGAGATCATCATCTGCGACGAGCCGGTCTCGGCGCTGGACGTGTCGGTGCAGGCGCAGGTGATCAACCTGCTGGAGCAGCTGCAGGGCGACTTCAACCTGTCGTACATGTTCATCGCGCACGACCTCTCGATCGTCCGGCACATCTCGGACCGGGTCGGTGTGATGTACCTGGGCAGGATGGTCGAGATCGGCAGCGACGCGGAGATCTACGACCACGCGACGCACCCGTACACCCAGGCGCTGCTCTCGGCGGTGCCGGTGCCGGACCCGACGGCGCGCGAGTCGCGGGACCGGATCGTGCTCACCGGGGACGTGCCCTCGCCGGCCAACCCGCCGTCCGGCTGCCGCTTCCGCACCCGCTGCTGGAAGGCGCAGCAGCGGTGCGAGGACGAGGTGCCGCTGCTCGCCTCGCCGTCCTGGCTTCGCGGGGCGGCGTTCCATGACTCGGCGTGTCACTTCGCGGCGGAGCGCGAGAATGGGCACAGCGCGGCGGAGCGCGAGAACGGGCACAGCGCGGCGGAGCGCGGGAACGGGCAGGGCGCGGACTGAGGGTTCCGCTTCGAGGGCGCGTCCACTGTCCGGTGGACGCGCCCTCGGCGTTCGGTCGGCCCGTCGGGCCCGTGATGGAAAAGAGATCTGCCGCAGGCTCGCCAAGTGCGGCCCGGTCCTTGATAGTTGCTCTGCGCCTATCGGTGGTCGCTGCTGCGATGAGGAGGGCTGCTCACATGGACGCGGTGGAGGTGATCGGCGGCGGACGGGGGAGCCTGGCGCCCGGGGCCCCGTTGCTGGAGGTCGAGGATCTGCACGTGGAGTTCCATACCCGGGACGGCGTCGCCAAGGCCGTCAACGGGGTGAGCTACGCGGTGTCGGCCGGCGAGACGTTGGCGGTGCTGGGGGAGTCGGGGTCGGGCAAGTCGGTGACGGCGCAGGCGATCATGGGCATCCTGGACATGCCGCCGGGGCGGATCACCTCGGGGCGGATCCTGTTCCGCGGCGAGGACCTGCTGACCATGGGCGCCGGCGCCCGGCGGGCCGTCCGGGGCCGGCGGATCGCGATGATCTTCCAGGACGCGCTGTCCGCGCTCAACCCGGTGCTCAGCGTCGGCTTCCAGCTGGGCGAGATGTTCCGGGTGCACCACGGCGTCTCCCGCGCGGAGGCGAAGGAGAAGGCCGTCGAGCTGATGGACCGGGTGCGCATCCCGGCCGCCCGGCGGCGGGTGCACGACTACCCGCACCAGTTCTCGGGCGGCATGCGTCAGCGCATCATGATCGCGATGGCATTGGCGCTGGAGCCGGACCTGATCATCGCGGACGAGCCGACCACCGCGCTGGACGTGACGGTGCAGGCCCAGGTGATGGACCTGCTGGCCGACCTGCAGTCCGAGTTCAACATGGGCCTCATCCTGATCACCCACGACCTGGGCGTGGTCGCGGACGTCGCCGACAGGATCGCGGTGATGTACGCGGGCCGGATCGTGGAGACCGCGCCCGTGCACGAGCTGTACGCGCGGCCCGCGCACCCGTACACCAGGGGCTTGCTGGACTCCATCCCGCGGCTGGACCAGAAGGGCCGGAACCTGCACGCCATCCAGGGCCTGCCGCCGAGCCTGCTGCGGATCCCGGAGGGCTGCGCCTTCAACCCCCGCTGCGACCGGGCGCAGGACCGCTGCCGTGCCGAACTCCCACCGCTGGTCCCGGTGACGGGGGAGCACGGGGAGGAGCTGGCGGGCCGGCGCAGTGCCTGCCACTACTGGCGCGAGACGCTGCACGGCTGAGCCGGGCCGGCGGCCTACTTCACGAAGCCGACGTTCTCCCAGACGATGTCGGACAGGCCCTGCGCGCCGATGTTGGCGAGGTCGGCGCGGGCGCCGTAAAGCTGCGGGCGCTGGTAGAGCGGCAGGACGCCGGCCACCTTCCAGAGCTCGCCGTCGGCCTGGTTGACCGCCTCGGAGACGGTGGCCGCGTCGGTCGCGGCGGCGGCCCGGTCGAGTGCGGCGTCGGCCGCCGGGCTGCCCGCGCCGACGTGGTTGGTGCCGCCGTTCTGGACGAAGTTGGCGCGGCTGCCGCTGGCCGGGAAGGGGGTGCCGATCAGCGAGTAGGCGGTGAGGTCGAAGTCGCCGCGGTTGACGTACTTGTCGAAGAACTCGTTGGCGGGGGCGCTCGCCGTGGTGACCTTGATCCCGACGTCCTTGAGCATCCGGGTGGTGTCGGCGGCCTCGTTCTGGGCCTGGGTGACGCCGGCCGGGATGATCATCCGCAGGTTCAGCTCGCGGCCGTCCTTCTTCCGTACGTCGCCGCCGTCCGTCTTCCAGCCGGCCGCGTCCAGCTTGCGGGCGGCCTCGGCGGGGTCGTAGCGGGCCAGGCCCAGGGAGTTGTCGCGGTAGCCGTTCTGGTTGGTGACCAGCAGGTGGTTGTTGAGCGGGACGACGGGCCAGTCCAGGCCGTTGAGGTCGGCGCGGATGAGGGCGTCCCGGTTGATGGCCTGGAAGACGGCCTGGCGTACGGTCGCGTCGCTCAACGCGGGGGTGCGGGCGTTCAGGGTGAGCTGCCGGAAGTCCGGGCCGCCGGCGCGGCGCACGACGGCGCCCTTGACGTTCCGGATGGTCTGGTAACCGGCCACGTCGGGGCCGTTGTTGACGAGGTCGAGCTGTCCCTTGGCGAAGGCGGCGGGCATCGCGTCGGGGAGCATCGCGTGGAAGACGATCCTGTCCAGCACGGGCTTGTCGCCCCACCAGGCGGGGTCGGCGACCAGGGTGACGGTCTGTGCGGCACGGTCCAGCTGTTCGACCTTGAACGGGCCTGCGGTGACCGGGATCGCGTCCAGGTAGGAGGAGTTGAACAGCTCCGGGGTGGAGATCCGGGAGGCCGGCAGCAGCGGGGCGTTGCCGGCGCCGTTGAACATCGACTGCCACTCGGAGAACGGCCGGTCGAAGGTCATCACGGCCTGGAAGTCGTCCTTGCCGCGCTCGACCGCCGAGACCAGCTCGAAGCCGGTGCTGCTGGAAGGCTTGTAGGCCGGGTCCTTGCCGTTCAGGGCGCGCCAGTTGGCCTCGATGTCGCGCCAGGTGATCGGGGTGCCGTCGGACCAGTGGGCCTTCGGGTTGAGCGTCCAGGTGACCACCTGCCGGCCGTCCCTGAGCTCGGAGTGGGCCTCCTGTAGGTAGGCGGGGTTGACGGTCTGGGTGCCGGCCGCGTCCGAGCGGAAGAAGGTCGGCAGCAGCGGCTTGGTGACGGCGATGGTCGAGGACTCGCTGCCGTCGGTGTGGATCGGCGACCACTGGCGGGAGAACTGGGTGATCGCCAGATTGAGGGTGCCGCCCTGGCGCAGCTGGGCGCGGTCGTGGGGGTTGATGTCGATCGAGGTGAGCTTGGGCGACGCGGGCGCGGACGGCAGTGCGTCGCTGCCGCCGCCCTGGCCGGCTGCGCAGGAGCAGAGCGCCAGCGAGAGGGTGAGCGCGGTGAGGCCGGCGAGCAGGGCCGTCCCGTGGTGCTGGAGGCGGCGGCCCATCGACGTGCTCCCCGAGGTGGATGTGGCGGAAGGTGTGGCGTCACATCTTGCTGACCGGCAGGGCAGTTGTCGAGGGGCGGGCCCGGATGCGGACCCGCCCCCGTGACGAGGGCCCCCGATGACGGGGGCTCCGGTGCGTCAGACCGTGAACTTGAAGGTGCGGTCCTTGTCGCCGGTCTTGTCGAGGACGGAGGTGATGCCGTCCGCGACGTCCTGCGGAGCGATCGGGACGAGCTGGCCGTTCTTCTTGACCTTCACCTTGTCGAACACGTTGCCCAGCTGGGAGGCGAGCGCGTCGAGGTCCCACTTGGGCACGATCTTGCCGGAGGCGTCCGGGACGAGCGTGAGCACCTTGGCGGCGGTCTTCGGGCCGAAGTCCCAGGACTTGGTGCCGGCCACGACGTGCACCTTGCCGGCGGCCACCTGCTTGCCGAGGCTGTCGGCGGCGGCCTGGAGGGCCTGGGTGGAGACCTTCGGCTGGGCGGCCGTGACGGCGAGGGCGATCGGCTGGTCGGGCTTGCCGGCCGCGCGGTCGCGGTAGGCCTGCTCGATCACGTCCAGGGCGCTCGCCGAGTCCACCGCCTGGCCGGCCCGGCCGGGGACGACGATCGGCTCGCCGTTGGGGTCGCCGAACCTGACGTAACCCTCCTGCAGGCCCTGGCCGGAGCCGGCGGCCAGCGTGTCCAGGGCGGCCTTGAGCTTGGCCCGGTCGACCTTGACGTCCGGCGCGACGGCCTTGCTGCCGCCCTTGAGCGACTTGAACACGTCGACCGGGTTGTAGCTGTGCTGGGCCAGGCCGTCCACGGTGCCGGTGGTGTCGAAGCCCAGCCCGGCCACGGTCGGGTCGAGGTCCACGGTCTGGTCGCCGATCTTCAGCTTGAGCGGCTGCTGGCCGGCCTTGCCGACCGACTCGTCCAGGGTGTGGATCGCCTGGTCACGGCTGTTGCCGCCGATGTCGGTGCCGAGCACCACGGTGCCCTTGGGGACGTCGGACTGGTTGAGCATCAGGCCGGTGCCGTACGCGGCGGCGCCGAGGAACAGCACGGCGCCGATGCCGTAGACGCCCAGCTTGACCAGCTTCTTGCCGCCGCCGCGCTTGGCCTTGCCCTTGCCCTTGGCGGGCGCGGGCGCGGGCTCGGCCTTGGCGGGCGCCGGGGCGGGTACGGGCGAGGCGGCGGACGGACCGCCGTGGGCGGGCTCGGGCCGGGGCCCGGTGCCCGGGGCGGGCAGCGGGGTGACCTCGGTGGCCTCCGGGTCGCGGCCGGGCTGCGGGGGGCGGCCGGGCTGCGGGGCGGTGCCGGGCGCGCCCGGGAAGAGCGCGCCGGGTCCCGCCGGGCCGGCCGGGCCGTCCTGGCCGGGGCCGGCCGGGCGCTGGGTGGCGAACGGGTCGGCGCCGGTCGGGGCCGAGGTGAACAGGCCCGGCTGCTGACGGCCGTCGGCACCGTTCGGGGCGCCGTTGCGCGGAGGGCCGGATATCCCGGCGGGCGGCGGGGCGTCCTCGCGGATCGGCTTGAAGCCGTCGACCGAGGTGTCCTCCGGGCCGGGCTCGGGGCCCGGGCCGCCCTGCGGGCGCGGGCCGTTCGGCTGGAAGCCGTTCTGCGGGCCGCCCTGCTGCGGGCCGCCCTGCGGGGAGCCGTTGGGCCGGGCGCCGTTCGGCCGCGGGCGGTTCGGCAGCTGCCGGCTCTGCTGGGGGCGGCCGCCGCGCGGGCCGCGGGTGCCGGCGTCGGGGCCGGGGGTCGGGGCGAACGGGTCGGCGACCGGGGCGAAGGGGTCGGCGGCGGGCGCGAACGGGGCGGCGGCCTCGTAGACGCCCGGTTCCTCGGCCGGGGCGTCGGCGCGGCGCGGCTCGGCGGGCGTCGGGGCGGTCCGGTTCGGCGACTTGCCCTGCGCGGGCACCGGACGGCCGTTGGGCGCGCCGTCGGTACGGGCGGCGCCGCTCGCGCCCTGACGGGCAGCCTGCGGCCGGGGCGCGGCGGCGGTGCCGGACGCGGCCGGGCCCTCCGGTGCGCTCGGGGCGCCGGACGGCACGGCGGCGGGGGCGGGCTCGGTGGGCTGGGCCTTCTTCTGCCGCGGCCGGAACCAGGCGCCGGTGGACTCGGACTCGGAGGTCGCCGCCGGGATCGCCGGGATCTCCCACTCCGGCGGCAGGTTCGGCGGGGTGGCCGAGCGGTCGCCGCCCTCCATCACGCCGAGGACCGGCGAGGCCGGCGCGGAGCGGTGCCGCGGCCCGCCCTGCTCGGCGGCGGCCTGGGCCTCCTCGGCCGGGGCGTCCTCGTTCTTGACGGTGCTGCGGACGACGACCGGCGGGATCGGGCGCGAGCCGGGGATGTTGATCCGGACCCGGGTGGTCAGGGTGGTCTCGGTCTTCGGGCCGTCGTCCTCGCCGCCCGACGCGGCACCCTGGCCGGCGCCGGCCGCGGCCCGGTCGCCGCCGGGCAGCCCCGGTGTGCCGTAGGGCGGGGTGCCCGACGGGTAGGCGTCCGGGCCCGTGCGCCGGGGCGTCGGGTGGGCGTTGTCAGATTCGCGGCTGCTCAATGCTGCTCTGCTCCGGGTTCGCGGGCGGGCCGTGCGGCGCGACCGCGGTTCGTGGGCGCCGGGCCCGGCTGGGGCGGGCGGCGGTCGGGTACGGCGTTCTGCGGGACCACCATACTGGGAAGAACTGAGCGGTGAACGGCTTCGGACAGATCCTGATACGTCCGGTTCCTCCGGTATGAGAGTAAGGCCGTGTGTTCCTGACTGCGCGTCGTACGCGGTGCCGTACGGCGTGCGCGGCCGGGGTCAGCGCGGAGGGCCGGGTACCCCGGGGAACCAGCTGGTGCGGGTGGGCAGGGTGGCGCAGATCACGCCGAGGACCGAGCCGGCGAACAGCCAGGCCAGCGAGGTCGCGTTGGACCACAGCACGTTGTCGCCCTCGGGTCGGGGCACGATCATCAGCAGCATCGCCACGAACCAGCCGGCCACCGGGGCGGCCGCGCCGAGCCGGGTGCCGGTGACCCGCAGCCCGGCGTAGAAGGTGGCGGCGGTCGCGGCGAGCGCCAGCAGGACTCCCACGGGCGGCCACAGGGCCTGCACAAAGGATCCGCAGACCGACACCGCGAAACCCAGCAGGCAGAACAGGACATAGGCCGCGATCCGGGCGGCGCGCGGGGGTTGGGGCTCGGCCAGCCGCTCCTCGCGGGTGCCGAGGACGGCCGCCGGGATCGAGCGGCGCGGCGGCGGGGCGGCGGGCTTGCTCATCGGACGCCCTCCCCGGCGCTCGCGGTGGCGTCGTCGAGTTCCGCCTCGACGGGGGCGGTGGGGTCGAGGCCCGCGAACAGGTCGTCCTCCGGCTCGCCCGGCCCGGCCTGGCCGCGCACCAACTGGTAGTACTCGGTGGCGAGCAGCGGCTGGCCGAGGTCGTTGGAGAGCGCGAAGAAGGCGCCGTCCACGGTGATCTGGGTGGCGTGCGCGGCCATCGCGGCGGCCTTGGCCCCGGCGTACGCGGCGCCGTCCAGCGCCGTGGTGACCACCTCGTCGGCGACCACGCCGGGGACGTCGGACGGCTGCGCGACGCCCGGGAAGCGGGCCGCGGCGGCGGTCTCGGCGAGCCCGGCCTCGATCACCGAGCGGGGCATCCGGTTCCAGTACACCTTGGCGATCCGCCAGGCCGGGCCCGCCTCCGGGCGGTGCGCCGGATCGGCGGCCAGGTCGTACGCGCGCATCGCGACCCGGTGGGCCTGGATGTGGTCCGGGTGCCCGTAGCCGCCGTTCTCGTCGTACGTGACCAGCACCTGCGGCCGCACCTCGCGGATCACCGCGACCAGGTGGCCGGCCGCCTCGTCCACGTCCGCCTGCCAGAAGCAGCCGGGCGCGTCGTTCTCGGGCACGCCCATCATCCCGGAGTCGCGGTAGCGCCCGGGGCCGCCGAGGAAGCGGACGTCGGTGACGCCGAGGGCGTGCATCGCCTCGGTCAGCTCGCCGATGCGGTACGCGCCGAGGGTGTCGTCCCGATCGGCCGTCAGGTGGGCCAGCTCCGGGGGGATCACCTCGCCGCCCTCGCCGAGGGTGCAGGTCACCAGCGTGACCCGGGCGCCCTCGGCGGCGTACCGGGCCATGGTGGCGCCGTTGCCGATCGACTCGTCGTCGGGGTGCGCGTGCACGAGGAGGAGTCGGCGGCCGGTAGTCGCGGTCATGGGAGGAAGCCTAACGACCGGGCGGTACGGGTCTGGTCGCTCGGGGTCAGAGCTTCAGGCCATTGATCATTCCGGCGAGGTTGCTGGTGACCTGGCTGATCGACGGGGCGATCGAGCTGGAGGCCAGGTAGAAGCCGAGCAGTGCGCAGACGATCGCGTGCGCCAGCTTCAGGCCGGAGCGGCGGATCAGCACCACCACGATGACCAGCATCAGCACGACTGCGGAGACGTTCATGGCCATGTCGGCTCACACCCCTTCTCGGGCGCGCCACCCCCTGGGGAGGGGCGGCGGTGGGACGGTGCGGGACTGAGGCTGCGGGCGGTCGGGGCCCGGGACGGGGCGACGATCACTCGCCTGACAAGTCATACCCGATGGGTAAGGGACGCATTACCTTCGGTGAGCCCCGGCGTGCCGGGGCGTCGCGGCACTCGCGGGGCGCATGGGCCGGTCGGAGGCGGTTTGGACCTCTTTGGGGCGTACTTGGCGACGATGCTCCGAACGAGTGATCACCAGCCTCCCGGTAGCGGCAGTTCGGCGTCGTAGGGTCTGGTGCCATGACCTCCCACACCCCTGCGGACACCTTCCCCCGGCAGTACGCGCGGACCCTGCGCTACACCGTCGGCGCCCCCCGTTCGTTCTCCGTCGCACCGGACGGCTCGCGGGTCGTCTTCCTCCGCTCGCGCTCGGGCAGCGACCGGGCCAACCTGCTCTGGAGCCTGGACACCGCCACCGGCGAGGAGCGGATCGCCGCCGACCCGGCCGCGCTGCTCGGCGGCGGCGAGGAGGACCTGTCGCCGGCCGAGAAGGCCCGCCGCGAGCGCAGCCGCGAGGGCTCGGCCGGCATCGTCGGCTACTCCCTGGACGCGGCCGGCGCGCGGGCCGCCTTCGCGCTGTCCGGCCGGCTGTTCACGGCCGACCTGGTCACCGGCTCCACCGCCGAACTGCCCGCCCAGGGGCCGCTGTTGGACCCGCGGATGTCGCCGGACGGCGGGTACGTCGCCTACGCCAACACCGCCGGAGAGCTGCGGCTGACCCGGACCGACGGCAGTGGCGACAAGGTGCTCGCCGAGCCGGACGGCCCGAACGTCACCTGGGGGCAGGCCGAGTTCATCGCCCAGGAGGAGATGGACCGCGCCCGCGGCTTCTGGTGGTCCCCGGCGGGCGACCGGCTGCTGGTCGAGCGGGCCGACGACAGCCCGGTGGGCCGCTGGTGGATCGCCGACCCGGCCAACCCGGACCGCGAGCCCGCCGAGATCGCCTACCCGGCGGCCGGCACCGCCAACGCCGAGGTCGGGCTCTGGGTGCTCGACCTGGACGGCGGGCGCACCGAGGTGGTCTGGGACCGTACGGCCTTCCCGTACCTCGGCCGGGTGCACTGGTCGGAGGGCAGCGTGCCGCTGCTGCAGGTGCAGTCCCGCGACCAGCGCAGCCAGCGGATCCTCGGCCTGGACGTGGCCACCGGCGCCACCGAGGTGCTGCACGAGGAGAAGGACGGCACCTGGCTGGAGCTGTTCCCGGGCGTCCCGGCGTGGACCCCGGACGGCAAGCTGGTGCGGATCTCTGACGAGGGCGGGGTGCGCGCGCTGGTGGTCGGCGACCGGGTCGTCACCGGGGCCGACCTGCACCTGCGGTCGGTCGTCGCGGTCACCGCGGACGAGGTGTTCTTCACCGCCTCCGGCGGTGAGGCCGAGACCGACCCGGAGCCCGGCTGGATCGCCGTCGGCCGGATCAGCCACGACGGCAAGCGGCTCGGCTGGGAGTCCTCCAACGGGCGGCCGTTCACCTCCGTCACCAGCGCGGTGCACGGCGGCGGGATCACCGTGCGCGCCACCGCCGAGCCCGACCTGCCCGGCGCCCTCGTCCAGGTCGCCCGGGACCTGCCGGAGGGCGTGGTCGTCGACGACGTCGCCACCATCGCCTCGTACGCCGAGACCCCGGTCATCACCGCCCGCCCGGTCTTCCGCTTCGCCGGCGAGCGCCGCATCCCGACCGCCGTCTTCCTGCCCACCGGCTACGACCGCGAGCGCGACGGCCTGCTGCCCGTCCTGATGGACCCGTACGGCGGCCCGCACGGCCAGCGCGTCGTCCAGGCGCACAACCCGCACCTCAACTCGCAGTGGTTCGCCGACCAGGGCTTCGCGGTGGTCGTCGCCGACGGGCGCGGCACCCCCGGGCGCGGGCCGGCCTGGGAGAAGTCGATCGCCTTCGACTTCGCCGGGGCCACCCTGGACGACCAGGCGGACGCGCTGCAGGCGCTCGCCGAGGAGTTCCCGCTGGACCTCGGCCGGGTGGCGATCCGCGGCTGGTCGTACGGCGGCTACCTCGCCGCGCTGGCCGTGCTGCGCCGCCCGGACGTCTTCCACGCGGCCGTCGCCGGCGCGCCGGTGACCGACTGGGCCCTGTACGACACCCACTACACCGAGCGCTACCTGGGCGACCCGGCCGAGCGGCCCGAGGTGTACGCCGCCAACTCGCTGGGCGGGTACGCGGCCGGGCTGGAGCGCCCGCTGATGATCATCCACGGGCTGGCCGACGACAACGTGCTGGCCGCGCACACCCTGCGGCTCTCCTCGGCGCTGCTCGCCGCCGGGCGCCCGCACACCGTGCTGCCGCTGTCCGGCGTCACCCACATCACGCCGCAGGAGGAGGTCGCGGAGAACCTGCTGCTGGTCCAGGTCGACTTCGTGAAGCGCTCGCTGGGACTGTGAGCGAGCCGGGGGCGGCAGGCCGCCCCTGACCGGCCCCTTCGCGGCCGGTGCCCCCTGACCGGGGTACCGGCCGCCGGCATGACATCCGTCATACCGAAGGCACGACGGCGGACACTGCCGCCGGGCCCGGCCCGCGCGGGACTCTGAGGTGGTGCGAACAGCACCGACCGTGACATCACGAGCGTGACACCATCAGGGAAGAGGAGCCGGGCGATGGACACCGAGGTGGCCGCCTTCCGCGGCGTGGGCAAGAGCTACGGGCGGGTACACGCCGTGGACGGACTGGACCTCGTGCTGCGGCCGGGCGAGACCGTCGCCCTGCTCGGCCCGAACGGCGCCGGCAAGTCCACCAGCCTGGACCTGCTGCTCGGCCTGCGGGAGCCCGACCGGGGCAGCGTGACGCTGTTCGGCGGCACCCCGCGGGCGGCGATCGCGGCCGGCCGGGTCGGGGCGATGCTGCAGAGCGGCGGGCTGATGTCCGACGTCAAGGTGCGCGAGCTGGTCCAGCTCGCCTGCGACGTGCATCCGCGCGGGCGGTCGGTCACGGGGGTGCTGGCCGACGCGGGGATCACGGAACTGGCGGAGCGCCGGGTCGACAAGCTGTCCGGGGGCCAGGAGCAGAGGGTCCGCTTCGCGCTGGCGATCGCCGGCGACAACGACCTGATCGTGCTGGACGAACCCACCACCGGCATGGACGTCAGCGTCCGGCAGGCGTTCTGGGCGAGCATGCGGGCGCAGGCCGACGCCGGGCGCACGGTGCTGTTCGCCACCCACTACCTGGAGGAGGCCGACTCGATCGCCGACCGTGTCCTGGTCCTGCACCGGGGCCGGCTGATCGCCGATGGCAGCTCCGCCGAGATCAAGGCGCGGGCCGGCGCCCGCCGGATCGCCTTCGAACTCCACGACGCGGACGGGCAGTTCGCGGAGAGCGTGCTGCGCGCCCTGCCGGGCGTGCAGTCGCTGGACGTCACCGCCCGGGTCCCCGGGGTGCGGACGGTGCGGATCCGGACCGCGGACTCCGACGCGAGCGTGGCCGGGCTCTACCGGGCGGGCCTGTACCCGCGCGGGCTGGAGGTCACCGGCGTGGGCCTGGAGCAGGCCTTCCTGACCATCACCGGCGAACTGGACCAGTACGAGGCAGCCATGGAGAGTGCGCGATGACCACCCTGATCAGGCTGGAGATCCTGCGGACCCTCCGTAACCGGCGCTACCTGCTCTTCACCATCGCCTACCCGGCGCTGATGTACTTCTTCTTCATCCACGCCTACGGCACCACCAAGCTGGCCGGCGGACTGCCGGTGAAGACCTACTTCATGGTCTCGATGGCCACCTTCGGAGCCGTCGGCGCGGTGCTCACCGGCAGTGCGCAGCGGATCTCGTTGGAGCGCAAGAGCGGCTGGGTGCGCCAGCTGCGGCTGACCGCACTGCCCGGCCGGGCGTACACCGTCGGCAAGATCGCGGCGAGCGCGGTCACCACCCTGCCGTCGATCCTGGTGGTCTTCGCGGTCGGCGCGAGCCAGGGCGTCTCGCTCACCGCGGCGCAGTGGGCCGGGCTGGCGGTGGCGCTGTGGCTGGGCAGCTTCGTGTTCGCGGCGCTCGGCGTGGCGCTCGGGTACGCGGCGGCGCCGGACTCGGTGCAGACCATCGTGATGATCACGTACATGCTGATGTCGCTGTTCGGCGGCACCTGGTTCCCGGTGACCGGCACGCTGGAGAAGTTCGCCCGGTTCAACCCGGTGTACCTGTACAACCACCTGGCCACCTTCACCCGGCCCGGGAACTCCCTGGACCTCGTCGCGGTCGCCGGTCTGGCCGGCTTCCTCGCGGTGTTCGTCGTCGCCGCGGCGGCCCTGTACCGCCGCGACACCCGCCAGGCATGATGATCCACATGAGCGACGCGCGTCAGACCCACCGCCCCGACGAGCATCCGGAGGTGGGTGTGGCGCGTGCGTCGTTCATGAACGTCCCCGGCGCCCCGGTGGAGACCCGGCGGCAGATGCTGGTCAAGGTCGCCTGGATGCTGCTGTGGATGCTCTACCTGGCCTACCCGGCGGGCGACCTGCTGAGCGGGAACCACAGCACGGCCGGGAACGTGTTCGGGTGGTGCTGCCTGGCCGGGTTCGTGGCCGCCTACGTCCTGCTGGTGATCTTCCGCTCGCAGGCGGGGATGCGGCCGCGCGCCTGCGTGGCGATCGTGGCGACGATGATCGGGCTGGCGACCGCCGCCTCGGTGGTGCTCGGCGGCGCGTTCCTGACGCTGTTCATCTACGCCTCGGTGTGCCTGGCGATCATCATCCCGGCGCAGTACGCGCTGCGGGCCCTGCTCGCCCTGGCCGTGCTCACCGCGGCGGTCGGGCTGGGCATCGGCGCCGGCAACGACAACATCACCACCTTCGCGCTCAGCGCCTTCCTCTCCGGCGTCGCGATGACCGGCCTGCAGCGGCTGGTCGCCACCATGAAGGAACTGCGCGAGGCCCGGGCCGCCGTCGCGCACCTGGCCGCCTCCGAGGAACGGCTGCGGCTCGCCCGCGACCTGCACGACCTGCTCGGGCACTCGCTGTCGCTGATCACCCTGAAGAGCGAGCTGGCCGGGCGGTTCATGGACGCCGGCAAGGACGAGGCGGCGCGGGCCCAGGTCGCCGACATCGAGCAGGTCGCCCGGCAGTCGCTGATCGACGTCCGGGAGGCGGTGACCGGCTTCCGCCGGCCCACCCTGCCGGTCGAACTCGCCGCCGCCCGTACGGCGCTGGCCGCCGCCCAGGTCCGGCTGGAGGCCGCGCCCGAGCTGGTGGACCGCTGGCCGGGGCTGGCCAACGAGGAGGCGGGCGCGCTGGCCTGGGCGCTGCGCGAGGCCGTCACCAACATCGTCCGGCACGGCGAGGGCGCCACGGTCTGCACGGTCACGGCGGACGAGAGCTGGGAGTCGGGCGGCGAGCGCTACGCCGTCCTGGAGATCGCCGACAACGGGCGCGGGCCGGGCAAGTCCCAGCCGGGGAACGGGCTCTCCGGGCTGGAGGAGCGGCTGGCGCTGGTCGGCGGGCGGCTGGAGACCGGGCCGGGGGAGCGCGGGAAGGGCTTCCGGCTGCGGGCCTCGGTGCCGTTGCGGACGGTGTCGGCGCCGTCCGAGCCCTCGACGGCGGGTTAGGGCCTGTCCGGGGGCCTGTCTTCAGACCCCCGCCTGCGGGGCTTCAGGCGGACGGGAGTTCCAGCACGAAGCGGGCGCCGCGCGGCGCGTGGGCGACCCGCAGGGTGCCGCCGTGCCGGGTGGCGACGTCGGCCGCGATGGCCAGGCCCAGGCCGCTGCCGCCCGCGTCCCGGCTGCGGGCCTCGTCGAGCCGGGTGAACGGCTCGAAGATCCGCTCGCGGTCCTCCGGCGGCACGCCCGGGCCGTCGTCCCGGACCTCCAGGACGCAGCCGCGCGCGGTCTGCCGTACGGACATCGCGACCTCGGTGGCCGCGTGCCGCCGGGCGTTGTCCAGCAGGTTGCGCACCAGGCGGTGCAGCCGGATCCGGCTGCCGCGCACCAGCACCTCGTCGGGCGCGTCCACCCGCAGGGCGAGCCTGGGGCCGAAGGCCGGGCGGTACTGGTCGGCGAGTTCGCGCAGGACGGTGGACAGGTCGACGGTGGCGGGCCGGCCGGCCGTCTCCGGACGGGTGCCCCTGGCCAGGAACAGCAGGTCCTCGGTGAGCTGTTGCAGCCGCTCGACCGAGGTGAGTGCCTCCTGGGTGGCGGCCGGCCAGTCGGTGCGCTCGGGGTGGGCCAGCGAGACCTCCAGGTTGGTGCGCAGTGCCGCGATCGGGCTGCGCAGCTCGTGCGAGGCGTCCGCGACGAAGCGCTGCTGCTGGGCGGCCGAGCGCTCCAGGCGGTCCAGCGTGGCGTTGGTGGTCCGCGCCATCCGGGTGATCTCGTCGCCGGAGGGCGGCACCGGGACGCGACGGTCCAGCCGGTGCTCGCCGATCTCGGCGAGCTCGGCGCGGATCGCCTCCACCGGGCGCAGCGCCCGGCTGGTCGCCAGCCAGGACATCAGTGCGACCAGCAGCGCGGCGGCCGGTACGCCCGCCTGCAGCACCGGGTCGATGGTGCGCAGCGAGGCCTCGGCGGCGAACGGGGTGGCCAGCACGTACACCGTGAACGGGCCGACCTGCGGCTTCACCTGGTAGCCGTCCTTGCGCAGCAGCGGGCTCCAGCTGCCCATCGCGGTGAAGGTGCGGCCCGAGTAGCGGTTGGCGGCGGCGCCCCCCGCGGGGCCGACGGTGATCCGCTGCACCGACTGCCAGTCGTCCGGCGCCAGGTTCGGTACGGCGGGCGGCAGCGGCCCGGCCAGGTGCTGGGTGGTCAGCGGACCGCTCATGATCACCACCTGGCCGTCGCTGCCCAGTACCAGGTACGGCAACTGCCCTTTGTCCGCGAGCTGTTGACCGAACTTGTAGCCGGTGCTGATCTCCCGGGCCTGCGTCCTCGCTTCGGACTCGGCGGCCGCCAGCTGCGCGTCGTAGAGGTGGCCGCGCAGCCACCAGGCGCCGCCGCCGAGCAACAGCAGTGCGGCCAGGCCGGCCGCCAGCGAGGTGCGCAGCCGGGTGGAGAGGCGGCTCAGCACGACCCGGCCTCCAGCCGGTAGCCGGCGCCGCGCACGGTGGTGATCGAGCGGACGCCGAACGGGGTGTCCACCTTGCGGCGCAGCATGCTCACGTACACCTCGACGATGGACTCCTCGCCGTCGAAGGCGATGTCCCACACCTCGTCGACGATCCGGCGCTTGGACAGCACCTCGCCGGGGTGCTCGGCCAGGCAGCGCAGGACGGCGAACTCGCGTTCGGTGAGTGTGACTTCGGCGCTGCCCCGGCCGCAGCGGCGGGCCGCCGGGTCCAGCCAGAGGTCGCCCACCCGCAGCAGCGGGCCCGGCGTCTGGCTGCGGCGGATCAGGGCGCGCAGGCGGGCCAGGAAGACCAGGTAGGAGAACGGCTTGGTGAGGTAGTCGTCGGCGCCCGTGTCCAGGCCCTCGGCCTCGTCGTACTCGCCGTCCTTGGCGGTCAGCATCAGGATCGGGGTGGTCACGCCGTCGGCGCGCAGCGCCTCGCACACCTTGTAGCCGTTCAGGCCGGGCAGCATGATGTCGAGCACGATCGCCTGGTAGGCGTGCCGGCGGGCCAGCCGCAGGCCGGTCAGGCCGTCCGGGGCGAGGTCGACGGTGTAGCCCTCGGCGTCCAGGCCGCGCCGTACGGCCGCGGCGACCTGGGCGTCGTCCTCCACCACCAGAATCTCCATGCGGATCAGCATGCCACCGGGGCCGGATCCGTTCCTTAAACGGGCTTCAGCTTTCTCAGCCTCGCTTCAGGGGTGCTGACGCATGCTCTCGCCGATCTCGCCGGCCTGTTCGGGCCGGCGCCCGGAGCGGGAGGAGCTGGCGGATGACCGTTCTCCAGGAAGTGCGGCCGGTGCCGGTGCGGCCCGTCCCTCCCGTTCCGTCGGCCTCTCCCGGCGCGGCCGCCCGGCACCGGAGGCCGCGGCGGCCCGCCCCGCCCGGCCTGGTGATGGCGGCGGGCACGGTCGTCTCGCGGGCCACCGGCTTCGTCCGCTCGGCGGTCCTCGTGGCCGTCCTCGGCTCGGGGGTGCTCGCGGACGGCTACACCGTGGCCAACACCGTGCCCAACATCCTGTTCGTGCTGCTGATCGGCGGCGCGCTGAACACCGCGCTGGTGCCCCACCTGGTGCGCGCCGCGAAGGAGTCGGCGGACGGTGGCGCGGCGCACCTCGACCGGCTGGTGACGGTGCTGGTCGCCGCCCTGCTGGCGCTGACGGCGTTGGTGGTGCCGGCCGCGCCGCTCGTCGTCCGGGCCTACACCTCGTACGGGGGCGCGCAGTTGGAGCACACCGTGCTGCTGGCGTACCTGTGCTTGCCGCAGGTGTTCTTCTACGGCCTGTTCACGGTACTGGGCCAACTCCTCAACGCCCGGCGGAGGTTCGCGCCGATGGCGTGGGCGCCGGTGCTCAACAACCTGGTCGTGATCGGGGTGTTCGGCGGCTACGTCGGCCGACCGGCGCTGTCCGCCGCGGACCTGACCGTCCTCGGGGCCGGAACGACGGCCGGTGTCGTCGCGCAGAGCCTGGTGCTGCTGCCCTGCCTGCGGGCGGCCGGGGTGCGGCTGCGGCCGCGCTGGGACTGGCGGCAGGCCGGGCTCGGCGAACCCCTGCGGGCCGCCGGGTGGACGCTGCTGCTGGTGCTGAGCGACCAGGTGAGCTACTGGGTGGTGACCCGGCTGTCCACGCTCGCCGGCGAGCAGGCCGCGGCGGCGGGGCTGCCAGGTGTCGGGTACACCGCGTACAGCAGCGCGTACCTGCTGTGGATCGTGCCGCACGGCGTGGTCACGGTGTCCGTGGTCACCGCCGTCGTCCCCGCGCTGAGCGCGGCGGCCGACAGCCCGCGCGCCGTCCGCTCGCTGCTGACCCGGACCGTCCGCACCGTCGGGGTGGCCACCGTCCCGGCGGCCTGCGCGCTCGCCGTCCTCGCGCCGCAGCTGTGCGACCTCGCCTTCGGCCACGGCCGGACCGACCCCGCCGACGTCCGGGCGATCGCCGGCATGCTGACCGCCTTCGCGCCCGGCCTCGTCCTCTACTCGGCCTCGTACGCCCTGACCCGCGCCTTCTACGCGCTCGGCGACAGCCGGACGCCCTTCCTGCTCAACCTGCTGCCCGTCGCCGCCACCGCGCTCGGCGCCCTGCTCTGCCACCGGCTGCTGCCGCTGCGCTGGGCCGTCACCGGGATGGCCGGCTGCTACGGCGCCTCCTTCCTGCTCAGCTGCACGACCGCCGGACTGCTGCTGCGCCGCCGACTCGGCCCACTGCGCGTCCTGGCCGTCCACGCCAGGCCGCTCGCCGCCGCCCTGCCGGCCGCGGGCGCCGCCTGGTGGACCGCCCGCTACGGCCTGCTCCCCGCCGGCGCCGTGCTGGCGGCCTGCTACCTGCTCCTCGCCCGGCTCCTCCGCATCGACGAACTGTCCGCCCTCACCACACGATTGCGCCGCTCATGACTCAGCTGCCCGATGACATCGCCCGTACCCTCGACGTCCTCCTCCCGGAGGGCCACCCCCTGCGCGCCCAGGTCCCGCACCTGCGGGTGGAGTCCCGCTGCCGCTGCGGCTGCAGCACGGCCCTGTTCGCCGGGGTGGCGGACGGCGCGCGCTCGGAGGTGGTGGCCGAGGCGGCCATCGGCTCCGACGGCGAGGTCCTGCTGTTCGCCGACGAGGGCCGGCTCTCCTGGCTGGAGGTGTGCTCCTGGACCGACCCCAAGCTCACCCTCGCCGACGTCGCCCGCTTCCTGCGCGGGGAACCTGCCGGGCCGAGCTGATCGTTCGTCCGACCATGACCACTGTTCTCGTCCTCGGCTTCGACCCGCACGCCGTCCCAGGCATGGACGGCGACGGCCTGCGGGCCGTCCTCGACGCCGAACTCGCCCGCTTCGCCGAGCACGGCATCGACGCCGCCATGACCTTGGTCGCCCCCGACGCCACCGCCGAGCCCGCGATCATCGCTGCGCTCGCGGGGCGCGCCTGGGACGTCGTCGTCATCGGCGGCGGCATCCGCAAGCCCGAACCGGCGCTGCCGTTCTTCGAACTCGTCGTCAACCTCGTCCGGCGCCACGCCCCCGGGGCCGCCATCGCCTTCAACACCAGCGGCGCCGACAGCGTCGAAGCCGCCCGGCGCTGGCTGGAGTAAGCCCGGCTGGTCCGGCTATGCCGAGGGGCGGAGGTCGGTGAGGTCGCGGCGGTAGGCGAGGCCGGGCCGGCCGCCAAGGCGGCACTCGTGCCTGACCCGGAAGCCGTTGTGGGCGAGGACGGCCCGGGAGGCGGCGTTGTCGACAGTGGTGGCGGCGGTCAGCGCGGTCAGACCGTACGCCGCGGCGGCGAGCCGGCAGACCTCGGCGACGGCGGCCCGCGCCAGGCCGCGGCCGGCCGCGGATTCGGCGATGCGGTAGCCGAGTTCGGCGCTGCCGTCGACGAGGTCGATCAGGTTGACCCGGCCGACGACCTCCCCGTCCGCGCCGCGGATGACGTGGAACCGGCAGACGCCCTCGGCCTGTTCGGCGAGGAGGGCGGCGTGGCGGGCGGCGAACTCGGCGAAGTAGGCGTCGCCGCGGTCCGGGATGCTGCGCGCGAAGTAGGCGCGGTTGGCCCGTTCGAAGGCCAGCACGGCCTCGGCGTGGTCGGGGCGGAGGAGTTCCAGCGTCGACATCCGGCCAGTCTGGCGCGGGGAGCAGTCGCGGACCACCGAAATACCCCGCCGCGGACACGCCCTAAGGTCGTGGCATGAGTGACATTCAGAACGGGGCCTCGATCCGCGTGCTGCTCGCCGAGGATCAGGGGATGGTCCGGGAGGCGCTGGCCGCGCTGCTCGGGCTGGAGGGGGACATCGACGTCGTCGCGCAGGTCGGGCGCGGGGACGAGGTGGTGGCGGCGGTGCTGGCGAACGACGTGCAGGTCGCCGTGCTGGACATCGAGATGCCGGGGATCACGGGCATCGAGGCGGCCGCCGAGCTGCGCCGGCGGGCGCCGGGCACCAAGGTCGTCATCGCGACGACCTTCGGCCGCCCGGGCTACCTGCGCCGGGCGATGGAGTCCGGGGCGGACGCGTTCCTGGTGAAGGACGCGCCCGCCTCCGAGCTGGCCGAGGCGATCCGCCGGGTGCTGCGCGGCGAGCGGGTCATCGACCCGGCGCTGGCGGCGGCCGCGCTGGCCGAGGGCGCCAACCCGCTGACCCCGCGCGAGCGGGACGTCCTGGGTGCGGCGGCCGACGGCGCGGTCAACGCGGACATCGCCAAGCGGCTGCACCTGTCCGAGGGGACGGTCCGCAACTACCTGTCGATGGCGATCCAGAAGACCGAGGCCCGCAACCGGACCGAGGCGGTGCGGATCGCCCGCGAGAAGGGCTGGCTGTAACGCTGCGGACGGCCGTCAGTTGAGCCGGTGCCGCGCCGCCCGCGCCTCCTGGCGGACCTTGGCGGCACCGTCCGGGTCGAAGGCGTCCAGGATCTGCGCGTACGCGTCCATCTCGGCCGAGCCGCCGAGGAAGTCCCCGGTGCGGACGAGGAGCTCGGCCCGTTCCAGGCGGAGCTGGGCCGGGTGCCGGGGGAGCAGCAGGGCGAGTTCGGTGGCCCAGAGCTGGGTGCGGGCGTGCTCGGGGCGATCGGCGGCCCAGGCGCGGATGTTGCCGAGCACCCGCAGCACGATGTCCAGCGGTTGGGCCGGGGTGAGCAGGTCGGGCGTGAACTCGACGCCGGCGGCGGCGACCAGGCCCTGGACGTCCTCCTGGTCGAGCAGCCGCCCGCCGTGGAACGGGTCGGCCAGGACGTACTCGTCGCCGCCGGCCGGGCCGCCGACGGCGACGATGAAGTGGCCGGGCAGCGCGATGCCGTGGATGCTGAGCCCGGCGCGCCGCCCGACCGCCGTCCACACCAGCGAGAGCATGATCGGCAGTCCGCGCCGCCGCCGCAGCACCTCCGGCAGCAGCGAGGACTCCAGCCGCCGGTAGTCCGCCTGCCGCCCGTGGAAGCGCTCCCGCCCGCCCAGGACGGCGGCGAGCAGGGCGGCGGTCTCCTCGGGCCCGGCGGGCGCGCGCTCCGCGACGGCCTGCCGTACGGCCGCCGCGTGCCGGTCCAGCGCGGCCTCGCAGGCAGCGAGCAGGGCGTCCACGCCCGGCGGTTCGCCGGGGTCGCCCGGGTCGAGCGCCGGGCCGTGTTCGGCGGCGGCGAGCAGGCAGAGCAGCACCGGGTCGGGCTGCTCGGCGCGGGCGGCGGTCCGGAAGCGGTCTCTGCTCTGCTCGGTCACGGTGACGGCGACGGCTTTCGTACGGCGAACGGAAAGGACGAACGGACAAGACGGACAGGAAGGGCGGAAACGACCCGACCGCTACCCCTGGGGAAGGAGGGCGTAGTGGTAAGTGTGACTGGTCGTGAAGCCGAGTCCGTCATAGAGCGCGATCGCCCCCGCGTTCTCCGCCTCGACCTGCAGGTATCCGCCGCTCGCCCCCTCCTCCGCCGCGCGCGAGGCGAGCACCGCCATGACCGCCGTCCCCAGCCCGGCCCGCCGGGCGTACGGCTGGACCTCGACCGCACCGAAGCAGGCCCAGGGCCCGTCGATGACACAGCGTCCGATCGCCAGCGGCGGCTGCCCGGGTGCGCCCGGCACGGAGGCGAACCAGACCGACGGACCGCCGTGCAGCACCTGCCGGGCCGCCGCCTCCACCGCCGGGTCGCCGCTCACCCGCCGGTACGCCGACAGCCAGGCCGCGTCGGCCGTCCGCGCCAGCCGGACCCGGTCGTGCCCGGAGCCGGCCCGGGCGAGCCCGGCCAGCGGGACGGTGCGGACCAGGGTGGGCGCGTACCCGGCGCCGAGCCGGTCGAGTTCGGACCGCAGCGCGTCCGGCGACCCGGGGGTGACCACCTCGACGTACGCGGGCAGCCCGCGCTGCGCGTACCAGTCGCGGACGGCCGCCAGCGCCTGCGGCAGCGGCGCGCCCGGGTCGCCGAGGGCCTGGACGGAGTTGGCCCGCCGGGTGAACCCGGCCGCGGCGCGCAGCGTCCACTCGCCGAGCGGCTCCTGCTCCACGGCCGGCCAGCCGCGCCCGGCGATCCGCTGCAGTTCGAGCGGCGTGGCGACCGGCAGCGGAGCGCGCCGGGCCGGGAACGGCGGCACGACCTTGCCCGCGACCAGCAGCTTCTCCGGGAAGGAGACCGGTTCGCCGGAGCGGGGCACGATCGTCAACCCGTGTTCGTCCCACGATGTGAGCACGCCGATCGAATCGCGGAAGACCGGACGGTCGTCCACGAACTCCGACAGGCGCCTGACGGACACGCGTCGTCCCACGTCAGAGCGATCTATCCGGACCTCCGGACGGTCGCCCGCGGGGTTCCCGGTCGTCACTTGACCACCTCCTGTGCATTTGCGGTCTCCGACCCGCGATACTAGGGGCGGGCATCGACGACGCCGCGCTCACCGCGCACGCGAGCAGAACAGAACGGGCCGCCAGGCCCTTCCGAGGAGGAACGACAGCGTGACCTACGTCATCGCGCAGCCTTGTGTCGACGTGAAGGACAAGGCGTGCATCGAAGAGTGCCCGGTTGACTGCATCTACGAGGGCGAGCGATCGCTCTACATCCACCCGGATGAGTGTGTCGACTGTGGCGCATGCGAGCCGGTCTGCCCGGTCGAGGCGATCTTCTACGAGGACGACACTCCGGAGGAGTGGAAGGACTACTACAAGGCGAACGTCGAGTTCTTCGACGACCTGGGTTCGCCCGGTGGTGCCTCGAAGCTGGGCCTGATCGAGCGTGACCACCCGTTCATCGCCGCTCTGCCGCCGCAGAACGCCGACCACTGACGATCGGTGGCTACCAAGCTGTGAGCACCAACAGCACGCGCGCGCCGTTCCCGGGCCACCCGGGGGCGGCGCGCCGCGTTTCCGACCGGCTCCCCGTCTTCCCCTGGGACAAGTTGGAGCCGTACAAGAAGACCGCGCTGGCCCACCCGGGTGGCCTCTGCGACTTCTCCGTCGGCACCCCGGTGGACCCGGTCCCCGAGGTGATCCAGAAGGCGCTGGCCGCGCACACCGACACGCCCGGCTACCCGACCGTCTGGGGCCCGCTGGAGCTGCGCGAGGCGATCGCCGGCTGGCTGCACCGCCGCGTCGGCGCCGGGATCGGCCCGCAGGCGGTCCTGCCGACCGTCGGCTCCAAGGAGCTGGTGGCCTGGCTGCCGACCCAGCTCGGCCTCGGCCCCGGCGACCAGGTCGCCTACCCGCGCCTGGCCTACCCGACCTACGAGGTGGGCGCGCGCCTGTGCGGCGCCGAGCCGGTCGAGTACGACTCGGTGGACGAGCTGGACGGCTCCCGGGTACGCCTGCTCTGGGTGAACTCGCCGTCCAACCCGACCGGCCGGGTGCTGGCCGCGGACGAGCTGCGCCGCGCCGTCGAGTGGGCCCGGGAGCACGGGGCGCTGCTGGTCAGCGACGAGTGCTACCTGGAGCTGGGCTGGGAGGCCGACCCGGTCTCCGTCCTCCACCCGGAGGTGTGCGGCGGCGGCCACGAGGGCCTGCTGGCCGTCCACTCGCTCTCCAAGCGCTCGAACCTGGCCGGCTACCGCGCCTCCTTCGTCGCGGGCGACCCGGTGGTGGTCAAGGAGCTGCTGGAGGTGCGCAAGCACGGCGGAATGATCGTGCCCGCCCCCGTGCAGGCGGCGACCGTCGCCGCGCTCGCGGACGACGCGCACGTGGCCGAGCAGCGCGAGCGGTACGCAGCCCGGCGCTCGGCGCTGCGGAGCGCGCTGGAGGCGTACGGCTTCCGGATCGAGCACTCGGAGGCGAGCCTCTACCTGTGGGCGACCCAGGACCGCCCGTGCTGGGAGACCGTGGCCGAACTGGCCGGGCTGGGCATCCTGGTGGCGCCCGGCGACTTCTACGGGCCGGCCGGCGAGCGCTTCGTCCGGGTCGCGTTCACCGCGACCGACGAGCGGGTCGCGGCGGCGGTGGAGCGGCTGAACGGGGCACGCTGACCGGCGTACGGCGACCGCACGCCGAAGGGGCTGGTGTTCCGCGGAGGAACACCAGCCCCTTCGGCATGAGGACGGCCGCGCGGGCCGCCCCCGGCGAGGGCCTAGAGCACGGCCTAGAGCGGGAGGCCGCTGATGCTGCCGCCGTTGACGCCGTTCAGCAGCCCGCCGACCGGGCCGAGCGCGCCGGTCAGGCCGGACAGCGGGTTGTTCGGGCCGAGGTCGGCGCCGCCGAGGCGGTTGGCCGAGCCGTGCTCGGCCAGGCCCAGGACGTCGGTGCCGGGCGCGCCGGCCAGCGTGTGCTCGACCGAGCCGAGCGGCAGCGCACGCTCCACCGAGCCCAGCGGCAGGGCGTCGGTGACGGCGTTGGTGCCGGGGACGGCACCGGAGAGCTTGTCGGCGCCCGGCAGGGCCTGGGCGACGGAGCCCGCCTGGGCGAGCCCGCCGACCGGGCTGCTGCCGGCGTTGGCGCTGCGGTTCTCCGCGCCCTTGCCGGTGACGGCCTCGCCGAGCTTGCCGGCCAGCGCCGAGGCGACCTTCGGGGTGACGGCGGAGAGCTGGCCGGTGGTGGCGGCGGTCTGGTCGACCGGCGCGGTCAGCGAGCTGGCCTTCTCGTTCGCCTCCGGGAGCTGGTGGGCGATGATGTTGCCGGCCGCGTCGGCGGAGGCCGGTACGCCCGCGGCGACGGTGGCCGCACCGGTGGTGCCGGCGGCCTGGCCGAGCTGGTGGGTGGTGTGCTGCAGGGTGGAACCGGTGTCGGTGTTGGTCAGCTGGCCCAGCGGCGCCGCGAGGTCGCTCTTGGGCAGCAGGGCGTCCCCGCCCAGTGCGGACGCGGAGCCGGCCGCGACCAGCGGGGTCGCTCCGGCGGCCACGACGAGCGCGGCCTGGGCGATCCGGCGCGTGAGGGGGTGAGACATGGGGCTCCTCGAAGGGGGTCTGGGTCCGTCCCGTCCGCCCGCGAGCGACCGGGTGCGGACGACCGGGCGGACGAGGTTGTTACCGCTTGAGAAGCCAGAAGGTTTCGGCCGGTGCAAGGAAAGTGTCTGACCGACGATCGGATCGTATGACTGCCGCGAGGGCGCCTGCCGAGCCCCGCGGGGCGGCGCCGAACCGGTCGCGGCCAAGGGAAGTGACGGTTCTCCACCGCGGGTCGCCGGAATGGGGGTCGGGTCCACCGGGGTTGACCGGAATCACCCGTCCGGCGGCAACCCGAACGTCTGTGCGTCAGCTCTTGTCGGACGGTGCCAGGGTGACCTGGACGAGCTTGGTCGAGGTGCCCGAGGTCTGCGACTGCCAGCCGTCCCCGGACGTGCTCTTGCGCCAGATCTTCCCGTCGTAGGCCACCGTCGCGATGCCCAACTGCTGGGCCTGGGCCACCGCCCAGTGCGCGACCTCCCAACCGCTGGCCCGCTCGGCGCTCACCCCGCCGTCCGCGCCGGAGTCCGACGAGGAGGTCAGCGCGGCGGTCGCCGGGTCCGGGGTCAGCGAGACCGCGTTCTCGGCCCCCTTGATCGTCGAGGCGTACCCGGTGGCCGGCGTGACCGTACGGCCGAACTCCCGGCGCACCCGGTCGGCCAGCACCTGGGCCCGGTCCGGCACCGCGGCCGGGGTGGCCGAGGCGCCCGCGGCGGGGGCGCCCGCCGTCGGGGAGGCGGAGTCCGCCGGATCCGGCTTGGCGTAGTCGTGCACGATGCAGGAGAACGAGGCGGGCTCACGGCCGGCCAGTGCCGACGTCAGCAGGGTCGCCTTGGTCTCGTGCTTGGCGTAGGCCTGCGGGTAGCCGCTCTTCTGCACCGCCTGGGCGGCGTCGGTCAGCGGCAGCCGGGTGTAGCCGGGGACCTTGACCAGGCCGTCCAGGAACTTGTTGGTCGCGTACACCGGGTCCGAGATCTGCGCCGGGGTGCCCCAGCCCATCGAGGGCCGCTGCTGGAACAGGCCGATCGAGTCCCGGTCACCGCCCGCGAGGTTGCGCAGCTTGGACTCCTGCATCGCGGTCGCCAGCGAGATCGCGGTCGCCCGGTCCGGCAGGCCGCGCGAGCGCGCCACCGCGGCGATCGTCGCCGCGTTGGCGGCCTGCGGCAGCTCCAGGGTGCCGTTGCCGGCCGCGGTCTTCACCGTGCAGCCCTCGGACTCGCCCGGCTTGAAGCCGAACCACCAGATCCCCACGACGGCCAGACCCGCGACCAGCGCGAGGCCCAGCAGCCCGACGATCACCAACAGCAGGGCGCGCAGCGGCCCGCGGCGACGGGCGGGCTCCGTCTCGTCGCCCAGCTCCTCGCTGCTCCTTCTCCTGGCCACCGTCGCCCCTCTCGCACCTGCTCCTTGATCCGACACCGTACCCACTCGGACGGATGTGCGGCGCCCCCCGGTTGCTGCTATTCGCGCCGCTCGCCTCCGGGGCGCTCCGATCCGGCGCCGACGGTCGGCGCGCCAAGGCCCTCGTTCCTCGGGCCTCCTCGCTTCTCCCTTTCGGCACCGGCGCGCCCCTTCGGCTCGGGGCGGGATTCGCGCCGCTCGCCCTGTGATTCTGCTCGGGGCGGGATTCGCGCCGCTCGCTCTGTGATCCTGCTCGGGGCGGGATTCGCGCCGCTCGCTCTGTGACGCGGCTCGGGGCGGGGCCGCCTGCTGGCCCCCCGGGGTGTACGGCCCGCGGACTAGGCTGGCGCCATGAGCAGCCCGAATCCGACGCCCCTGGACCTCACTCTCGACGGCGGCACGCTGACCGCCCGGCTCGTCGACTTCCCCTCGGTGAGCGGCGACGAGCAGGCGCTCGCCGACGCCGTGGAGGCCGCCCTGCGCGCCTACCCGCACCTCACCGTGGACCGGTACGGCAACAACGTGGTCGCCCGCACGAACCTCGGCCGCGACGAGCGGGTCGTGCTCGCCGGCCACCTGGACACCGTGCCGATCGCCGACAACCTGCCCTCGTACGTCGACGGCGACCTGCTCTACGGCTGCGGCACCTCGGACATGAAGGCCGGCGTGGCCGTCCAGCTGCGGCTCGCCGCCACCCTGCCCGAGCCCAACCGCGACCTCACCTTCGTGTTCTACGACTGCGAGGAGGTGGAGGCCCACCGCAACGGCCTCGGCCACCTGGTCAAGGAGCACCCGGAGTGGCTGGCCGCCGACTTCGCGGTGCTCATGGAGCCCAGCGGCGGCATGGTCGAGGGCGGCTGCCAGGGCACCCTGCGGGCGCAGGTCCGGCTCACCGGCGTGCGCGCCCACGCGGCCCGCAGCTGGCTCGGCGACAACGCCATCCACCACGCCGCCGAGGTGCTGACCCGGCTGGCGAACTACCAGCCGCGCCGGGTGGAGATCGACGGCCTGGAGTACCGCGAGGGCCTGAACGCGGTGCGGATCGACGGCGGCGTGGCCGGCAACGTGATCCCGGACGAGTGCGTCGTCACGGTCAACTTCCGCTACGCGCCGGACCGCAGCGAGGCGGAGGCGGAGAAGCACGTGCGTGAGGTCTTCGACGGCTTCGAGCTGACCGTGACGGACTTCGCCGCGGGCGCTCTGCCCGGCCTGTCCCAGCCGGCCGCGAAGGCCTTCCTGACGGCCACCGGCGGCCAGGCCCGGGCCAAGTTCGGCTGGACGGACGTCGCCCGGTTCAGCGCGCTGGGCGTCCCGGCGGTCAACTACGGCCCCGGCGACCCGAACCTGGCGCACAAGCGCGAGGAGCACTGCTCGCTGAGCGCCATCGCGGAAGCCGAGGAGCGGCTGCGCGCCTGGCTGACCAGCTGAGTCCCCACCCCGGGAGGCTGATCCGATCAACGGTCGAACGCCATCTTCCGGTTGCCCAAGCGACCTTCCCCCGTTTCCTGAAAACGTGGGAAGGCGGGCGTAGGGTTTCGTCATGACAGGCACAGGAGACGAGAAGCACTACGGACACGGCCCCGAGCAGGTCGGCGAGCCGCGGAAGAAGAAGGCCTGGCCCGAGAAGCAGAAGGGCCCGGTGCTGGTGCGCCGGGACCAGGTCGGCACGAGCACCACGGACCAGCGCCTGCTGGACACCACGGGCCCCACCGACTGGCTGCACACCGATCCGTGGCGGGTGCTGCGGATCACCTCCGAATTCGTCGAGGGCTTCGGCGCCCTCGCCGAACTCCCGCCCGCGGTCAGCGTGTTCGGCTCCGCCCGGACCCCGGCCGACTCGCCCGAGTACGAGGCCGGCGTGGCCATCGGCCGGGCCCTCGCCGAGGCCGGCTACGCGGTGATCACCGGCGGCGGCCCGGGCGCCATGGAGGCCGCCAACCGCGGCGCCTCCGAGGCCGGCGGCCTCAGCGTCGGGCTCGGCATCGAGCTGCCCTTCGAGCAGGGTCTCAACGAGTTCGTCGACCTCGGGCTGAACTTCCGTTACTTCTTCGTCCGCAAGACGATGTTCGTGAAGTACGCGCAGGGCTTCGTGGTCCTGCCCGGCGGCCTCGGCACCCTGGACGAGCTGTTCGAGGCGCTCACCCTGGTGCAGACGAAGAAGGTCACCCGCTTCCCGGTGATCCTCTACGGCACCGCGTACTGGGGCGGCCTCTTCGAGTGGCTGAAGAACACCCTGGTCGCGCAGGGCAAGGCGGCTCCGCACGACCTGGAGCTTTTCCACATCACCGACGAGGTCGACGAGGTCATGAAGATCCTCGCCGACGCCCGCCGGCCGGTGAACGAGATCTAGCGGCCTCCCAGGCCCTGGCGGCCTCCCACGCTCGGCGCGAGCCGAACGTCAGGAGGGCAGCTCACGCCAGCCCCCGGCGGGCGACCGCCGGGGGGCGGGTGCCCCGGATCGAGGCGACCATGTCCAGCACCTGCCGGGTCTCCGCGACCTGGTGCACCCGGTAGACCTGCGCGCCCAGCCAGGCCGAGACCGCCGTGGTCGCCAGGGTGCCGAGCAGCCGCTCGTCCACCGGCTTGTCCAGGGTCTCGCCGACGAAGTCCTTGTTGGAGAGCGAGACCAGCACGGGGAAGCCGGTCGCGGTCATCTCCGGCAGCCGCCGGGTGGCCTCCAGCGAGTGCCGGGTGTTCTTGCCGAAGTCGTGCCCCGGGTCGATGATCACCGCGTCCCGCCGCACGCCCAGCTGCACCGCGCGCTCGGCCAGGCCGACGGTCACCCGCAGGATGTCCGCCATCACGTCCTCGTACCCGGTCCGGTGCGGGCGGGTCCGCGGCTCGACGCCGCCCGCGTGGGTGCAGACCAGCCCGACGTCGTGCCGGGCGGCGACCTCGGCGAGCTTCGGGTCGACCCCGCCCCAGGCGTCGTTCAGCAGGTCCGCGCCCGCCTCGCAGACCGCCTCGCCGACCTCGTGCCGCCAGGTGTCCACGCTGATCACGGCGTCGGGGTGGCGCTTGCGCAGCTCGGCCACGAACGGGACGGTGCGCCGCAGCTCCTCCTCGACCGTGACCTCGTCGCCCGGCCCGGCCTTCACCCCGCCGATGTCCAGGATCGCCGCGCCCTCGGCCATCGCGCGGTCGGCGGCGGCGAAGGCGGCCTCGTCGGCGAAGGTGGCGCCCTTGTCGAAGAAGGAGTCCGGGGTCCGGTTGACGATCGCCATGATCACCAGCTCGTCGTCACCGAATTCCCGCGGTCCCAGGCGCAGTGCCACCGATGTCTCCTCCAGAGCTCCTGCGGGTGCGATGATGGCCCCCGGCCTCACTAGGGGACCATGCTGTCATGATCAGTCTGGTTCCCCGGCACGTGGACGAGGACCGGCCGGGAGTTCGGGAGGACAGCTCGTGTTCTGGGTGATCGTGGTCGCCATGGCCGTGGTGGTCGGCGGCGCCGCCCTGGTGGCGCTCGGCGGGGGCGGCTCGATGCCGGAGGCGGTACCCGACCGCATCGCCGCGCGGCTGCCGCAGGACCGCCCGCTGGGCAAGGCGGACGTGGACGAGCTGCGCCTGCCGATGGCCCTGCGCGGCTACCGGATGGACGAGGTGGACGACGTCCTGGACCGCCTCGGCGCCGAGCTCGCCTACCGGGACGCGCGGATCGCCGAACTGGAGGCCGCCGCCCACCTGCGCGGCGCGGTCGAGGCGACCAACGGCCCCGACCCGGCGGCCGAACCGCTGCCCGGCCTGGAGCAGTTCGCCAAGGTGGTCGAACCGGCCGTCGCACTCACCACGCCCTCGGCCGAGCCGCCGGCCCCCGCGCCCGAGGACGCGAAGCCGGTGAAGGACCAGTGACCGAGCCCGCCGTCGCCGGTGCGGTGCTCGGCGCGGACGGCCTGCTCCGCTGCGCCTGGGGCGACTCCACCGACGACTACCGGATCTACCACGACACCGAGTGGGGCCGCCCGGTGCACGGCGACGACGCGCTGTTCGAGCGGGTCTGCCTGGAGGCCTTCCAGTCCGGGCTGTCCTGGCTGACCATCCTGCGCCGCCGCGAGGGCTTCCGGGCCGCGTTCGCCGGCTTCCGGATCGCCGAGGTCGCCGAGTTCGGCGAGACCGACCGGGAGCGGCTGCTCGCCGACGCCGGGATCATCCGCAACCGGGCGAAGATCGACGCGGCGATCGCCAACGCGCGGGTCGCCCGCGAGCTGGAGGGCGGACTGGATGCGCTGATCTGGGGGTTCGCCCCGGAGCCGGGCCGGCCGGCCCCCCGCGCGCTGAGCGAGGTGCCGGCCGTCACGCCCGAGTCGACGGCACTGGCGAAAGCGCTGAAGAAGGCGGGCTTCCGCTTCGTCGGCCCGACCACCGCCTACGCCCTGATGCAGGCCTGCGGCCTGGTGGACGACCACCTCGCGGACTGCCACGTCCGCACCGGCATGCAGGGCCAGGGTCAGGTGCAGAGCCGGGGCCGGGCCTAGGCCGTCAACCGTCCTAGCGGCCCACGTACTTGGGCTTCTCCTTGGCGATGAAGGCGCGCACCGCGATCCGGTGGTCCTCGCTCTCCCCGGCCAGGGTCTGCAACTCGTCCTCCTTGTCCAGGAGTTCGTCCAGCGAGTGCGAGGCGCCGTACGCCAGCGAGGCCTTGATGGCGCCGTACGCGACGGTCGGGCCCTCGGCCAGCTCGCGGGCGAAGACCCGTGCGGTGGCGGCGAGTTCCTCGGCCGGGACCACCTTGGTGGCCAGGCCCAGCTCCATCGCCTCGGCGGCCTTGACCGTCCGGGGCAGCATCAGCAGCTCGGTGGCCTTGGCGTGCCCGACGAGCCGGGGGAGCGTCCAGGAGGCGCCCGAGTCGGCAGTCAGGCCGATCCCGGCGAAGGCGGTGTTGAAGCCGGCCCGGTCGGACAGGATCCGGAAGTCGCAGG
The DNA here is from genome assembly GCF_003635085.1 of Streptomyces sp. 1114.5. NCBI lineage: Bacteria > Bacillati > Actinomycetota > Actinomycetes > Kitasatosporales > Streptomycetaceae > Streptomyces > Streptomyces sp. 1114.5. Next base: position 466,066 of record NZ_RBXE01000001.1, on the reverse strand, counting down.
CGAAGGCGAGCGAGGCGCCCGCGCCGGCCGCCACCCCGCCGACCGCGGCCACGGTCGGCTTGCGCATCCCGGCCAGCGCCCTGGTCAGCGGGTTGTAGTGCTCGGCGACGGTCCGCAGCGCACCTTCGCCGGTCTCCTCGGCCTGCTTCAGCATCGCCAGGTGCTCGTTCAGGTCCTGCCCGACGCAGAACGCGCGCTCGCCCGCCCCGGTCAGCAGGACGGCCCGGACCTCCGGGTCCTCGGCCGCGGCGGTCACGGTGTCGCGCAGCGCGACCTTGGTGGCCACGTCGAGGGCGTTCATCGCCTCGGGGCGGTTGATGGTGATGACGGCCAGGCCGCCGTCCAGCTCGTACAGCACGGAATCGGACATGGGCGAGGGCTCCCCGGTGGTCGTCGTGGTGTCGGTGTCGTGTGCCAGGATGCCGGAGCACGCGGTGGCCTGGGGAGTGTGAGGTATCGCACCTTCCCGTACGGCCCGTACCGCCGCCACGCCGGGGCTTATGACGCGAATTGCCACGGTTGGGGGCGGTCCGGCCGAGGTTGCACCGAGAGTGATGTTGGTCATCAGCCCGTGGCATGCGGGATAATGGCTTCCGATCAATGCGTTCGATACCGGCGGTGGACGGACTGCCGGTGCGTAGCTGAGCGGTTGCAGGAAGGGGAACGAGCATGGCGGCCATGAAGCCGCGGACGGGTGACGGCCCGCTCGAAGTCACCAAAGAGGGGCGGGGCATCATCATGCGCGTTCCGCTCGAAGGCGGCGGACGCCTCGTGGTGGAGCTCACGCCTGACGAGGCCGACGCCCTCGGCGAGGCCCTGAAGAAGGCCTGCGGCTGACCGCAGCGGGTGCTCACCATCTCCTGGAGATGCGCTGCCGGGCCCGGGTACGACGTCATGTCGGCCCGGGTCCGCGCGTTTTCCGAGGCCCCGGGAAGGCCCGCCGGGCACGTCGGGAAGGCCCGACGGGCACGTCCTAACGCTTGACCGCGCAGAGCAGCCCGTCCGAGACCGGCAGCAGCGCCGGCAGCAGGGCCTCGCTCTCCCGGACGTCCCGGACCAGGTCCCGGACCGCGCCGGTCTGCGGGTCCTGCAGTTCCGGCTCGGCCAGCCGGCCCTCCTGGAAGACGCCCTCGAAGCAGACCATCCCGCCCGGCCGCAGCAGTCGCAGCGACTCCAGTAGGTACTCGCGGGACTCGGCCGGGTCGCCGTCGCAGAACACCAGGTCGTACTGCCCGTCGGCGAGCCGGGGCAGCACGTCCAGGGCCCGGCCCGGTATGAACCGGGAGCGGTTGGCCGCGAACCCGGCCGCGTGGTACGCCTCGCGGGCCAGCTGCTGGCGCACCGGCTCGGAGTCGACCGTGGTCAGGACGCCGTCCGGCCGCATCCCGCGCAGCAGGTAGACCCCGGACACCCCGGTGCCGGTGCCGATCTCGGCCACCGCCTTGGCGTCCAGGGCGGCCGCCAGCAGCCGCAGGCAGGCCCCGCCGCTCGGCCCGATCGCCCGTATGCCGGTCCGCGCGGACTGCGCCCGGGCGTAGGTGAGCACGGCGTCCTCGCCCACGTAGGTGTCGGCGAGGGCCGCGCGCGCGGGCCCGAACTCGCTGATGGCTGCCTCTTTCGGAGCCCCGGGTGGCGGCCCGGTGCCGGGGGATGTCGATATTTCCTGCCACAGATTACTGGCCGGGCGGGAACCGCGTACGGCGGCGGGCCGTTGTCATCTCGGACCGGGTACGGGAGACCTCCCGGGCACTTTTATCCGGGCTTGACGGGTGAGGTGGATATGGTGGTGGCCCTGCTGGGCAGAAGAGCCGACCGAGGAGGTGTGGCCGAGGGCGACGTCCCCGTGCGGCGGCACTCCCGCGGCACCGCGTCGGCCCGTACGCCGAAGCCCGTGATGAACCAGCCTGCGCACTCCGATCTGGACCAGCCCGCCGCCGAGACGCCGGCTGCCGGTACCACCGAGGCCCCCGCCCTCGCGACCTTCGCCGAGGGCCCCGACGCGCAGACCTGGACTCCGCCCAGCTGGGAGGAGATCGTCGAGGCGCACAGCGCCCGCGTGTACCGGCTCGCCTACCGTCTGACGGGCAACCAGCACGACGCCGAGGACCTCACCCAGGAGGTCTTCGTCCGGGTCTTCCGTTCGCTGTCCACCTACACCCCCGGCACGTTCGAGGGCTGGCTGCACCGGATCACCACCAACCTGTTCCTGGACATGGTCCGCCGCCGCCAGCGCATCCGCTTCGACGCGCTCGGCGAGGACGCGGCCGAGCGGCTCGCCTCCCGCGAGCCCAGCCCGGCGCAGCACTTCAGCGACACCCACTTCGACGCCGACGTCCAGCAGGCCCTGGACACCCTCGCCCCGGAGTTCCGCGCCGCCGTGGTGCTCTGCGACATCGAGGGCCTGTCGTACGAGGAGATCGCCGCCACGCTGGGCGTCAAGCTCGGCACCGTCCGCAGCCGCATCCACCGCGGCCGCTCGCACCTGCGCGCCGCACTCAAGCACCGTGCCCCCGGCTCGGCCCCCGGCCGTGAGCGCCGCGGCGGCTCGGAGGAGCCGGTGCCGGTCGGCGTCGGCGCGGTGGAGGTCGCGGTCGCGCCCGGTGGGCGCGGACGGAGGCGATCGTGAGCGGAACCAGCCGGTCCGGCTCGGACCGGTCGGACTCGTCCGGCCGGTCCCTGAACCGGCGGGGCTGGGCCCTGCCGGGTCGTCGCGGTACCGACGAACCCGGTGAGCCCGTGCTGCCCGCGCTGGCGCTGCCCGCCGACACGGCCCTGCACGCGCTGCCCGTACGGCCCGCCGAGCCCGCCGCAGAGGAGCACCACCTCGGCGAGCGGCTGTCCGCCTTCCTGGACGGCGAACTCGGCCACGACTCGCGCGAGCGGGTCCAGGCCCACCTGGCGACCTGCCCGCAGTGCCTCGCCGAGGCCGACGAGGGCCGCGCCGTCAAGCACCTGCTGACCGGCACCGGCACGCCCGGCCCGTCCTCCTCGCTGATGGCCCGGCTGATGGCCGTCGGCAACCTCCCCGAGGACGGCCCGGCGGACGGCGGCTGGCCGCCCGGGCACGGGCGCCGCGATGACGACGACGACCTGCCCGGCGGCGGGGTCGCCGCCACCGGCACGCTCGGCGGCAGCCGGCTCACCGGCGGCTCCTTCGGCCGCGGCGCCGGGGCCTCCTTCGGCGCGGGCGCGCTCGGCGCGGACACCCCGGTGCCCGGGGTCGACCCGCGCGCCTTCGGGCGCGGCACCGGGCTGCGGCCGCTGATGGGCCGGCGCTCCGCCCGCCCCGAGCCCACCGCCGGACCGGACCGGGCCGCCCGGCCGCAGCCGGCCGCCACCGCCGTCCGCACCCCCGCGCGGGGGCGTCGCCTGGTCTTCGCCGCGGCGGGCGCCTTCTCCGTCGCCGCGGTCACGCTCGGCAGCGTCGGCGGGCTCAGCCCGCAGGGCGAGGACCGGCACGGTACGACCGTCAGCCCGGCCGGCGGCAACGCCGGTACCGGCCGGGGCGGCCTCGTCCCGATGAACGCGCAGGTCCCGGTGGACTTCCCCGGCCGCCCGATCGCCGCGACCCGCGAGGCATCCCCGCCGTCGTCCCCGGAGCGCCCCGGCGGCGTCGCCGCCCAGCGCCAGCAGATCCGCTAGCGCCCGTCCCGGAGCGCCTCCGGACAGGCAGCCTCCCCTGGCTCGACGCACCCGGCCACCGGCAGGTCTTTACCACGGCTTCATCGCAGCGTGGACCAGGGACTCGCCGGTGGCCATTACCCTGATAGGAACCGTCGTCCGACGAGCTAGGGAGCAAAGGTGTTCAGCGACGTAGGTGGGCTGGAGATCCTGACCCTGATCGTGATGGCGATCATCATCTTCGGTCCGGACAAGCTGCCGAAGCTGATCCAGGACACCATGGGCTTCATCCGGAAGGTCCGCTCCTTCGCCGACAACGCGAAGGAGGACATCCGCAGCGAGCTCGGCCCCGAGTTCAAGGACTTCGAGTTCGAGGACCTCAACCCCAAGACCTTCGTCCGCAAGCAGCTCATGGGCGGCGACGAGGACCCACTGGGCCTCAAGGACATGAAGGACTCGCTGGACATCCGCTCCGTCCTGGACGACAAGCCGGCGGCGCCGGTGAACGGCCGCAGCGGCAGCGTCAGCTTCGAGAAGTCCGGCCCGGCGCCCGCCTCCGCCGGGGCCCCGCTAACGGCCGGCGAGCGCCCCCCGTTCGACCCCGACGCGACCTGACCGGCCCCTGACCGCCGCCTGAGCGGCACCTGACGGGGGCTCCGGTACGACGCCCCGGCAGCACGCCACCGCCCCGCCCGGCCGCCCGGCTGAGCGGGGCGGTGGCGTGTGCGCCGCTATTGTGCTGATTGTTCCCGCTGAGCCGTCCGTCACATTCCGCGCCGTCATGGCCCGGGACCGGCCCCCGGGAACGCCGCGGTACGCCACCATGGGAGCGCGCCACGGCAGGCGACGTGCGTTTGAGGAGGCCCGGGGATGGACGCGACGAGTCAGGCGGGAGGGGCGACGGTCACGGCCGGCGGCCCGGTGGTCGGCGGACAGGCCGGCCCGGCGGACCCGCTGGTGCCCTACCTGTCCGCGGACTTCCCCTGGTACGGGCTGGACGAGGGCTGGACCGGCCGCCGCTACCTGATGCAGGCCGGCGCCGGCGGCCGGGCCACGGGCAGCGTCGACTACGGCTCGCTCGGCCACGGCGACGAGCCGGCCAAGCAGTACGAGCCGCGCGACATGCGCAAGTTCGCGGCCGTGGTCACCATGGCCCGCCGGGACAGCCGCCGCAGCGCCGACAACACCGGCACCCTGGAGGCGACCTCCGCGTCCTCCGCCGCCTGGCTGGCCGGCTCCGGCCTGCTCGCCGCGACCTGGCCCGGCCAGCTGGACCGTACGCTGCGCCAGGACTGGCTGGACCAGCAGAGCAGCCTCGCCTGGGACCTCGCCGACGACCTGGCCGGCCCCGGCTGGTCCACCCTCAGCCTGCCGGTCAACGGCCTGCCGCAGCCCTTCCGCTACCGAGAGTCCGAGTACGGCTGGGTGCTGGCCGGCGAGGCCCCCGGCGTCCTGCTCGGCGCCTACGGCCGCGGTGTCAGTGCCTACGGCATCGGCTTCTGCACCGTCCCCGACCTGGCCGCCTACACCCGGCCGTAGGACCTGCAGCCGAAACGCAGGGGCCGGTGATCCGTGGATCACCGGCCCCTGCCGCTGCTCGCCTCAGCCCTGGGGGCCGAGCCGATCACCGGATCAGAACTTGTTCTTGGGCGTCAGTCCGAGCGACATCCCGGACAGCCCGCGCTGGCGGCCGCCGAGCTTGCCGGCCACCGCGCGCAGGGCGGCGCCGGCCGGGGAGTCGGGGGCGGAGAGCACGACCGGGCGGCCGTCGTCGCCGCCCTCGCGCAGCCGGACGTCGATCGGGATCGAGCCGAGCACCGGGACGGTCGCGCCGACCGTGCGGGTCAGCGCGTCCGCGACGGTCTGGCCGCCGCCGGTGCCGAAGACGTCGATCATCTCGTCGCAGTGCGGGCACGGCATGCCGGACATGTTCTCGATGACGCCGACGATCTTCTGGTGGGTCTGCACGGCGATGGTGCCGGCCCGCTCGGCCACCTCGGCGGCGGCCATCTGCGGGGTGGTGACGATCAGGATCTCCGCGTTGGGCACCAGCTGGGCCACCGAGATCGCGATGTCGCCGGTGCCGGGCGGCAGGTCCAGCAGCAGCACGTCCAGGTCGCCCCAGTACACGTCGGCCAGGAACTGCTGGAGCGCGCGGTGCAGCATCGGGCCGCGCCAGACCACCGGGGCGTTGCCCGGGGTGAACATGCCGATCGAGATGACCTTCACGCCGTTCGCCTGCGGCGGCATGATCATGTCCTGGACCTGGGTCGGCCGGCCCTCGACGCCCAGCATGCGCGGCACGCTGTGGCCGTAGATGTCGGCGTCCACCACGGCGACCTTCAGGCCGTCCGCGGCCATCGCGGCCGCCAGGTTGACCGTCACCGAGGACTTGCCGACGCCGCCCTTGCCGGAGGCGACGGCGTAGACCCGGGTCAGCGTGCCCGGCTTGGCGAACGGGATCTCCCGCTCGGGGGCGCCGCCGCGCAGCAGCTGGGAGAGCTCCTTGCGCTGCTCGTCGCTCATCACGTCGAGCTCGACCTCGACACCGGTCACGCCGGGGATCCTGCCGACCGCCTCGCGGACCCGGGTGACGATGGTGTCGCGCATCGGGCAGCCGGAGACCGTCAGGTAGACCGCGACGCGCACCGCGCCGCCCTCGGCGATCTCGACCGATTTCACCATGCCGATCTCGGTGATCGGGCGGTTGATCTCCGGGTCGTTGACGGTCGCCAGCGCCTGGCGTACGGACTCCTCCGTGACGCCGGCCGCGACCTCTGTCTCGTTGGCCATGCCTTGATGGTACGGCGCCGGGCCAACCGGTTGACCCGTCGGTAGCGTGCCGCGGATCACAGCGGCTCGGGGGCCTCCCGGCGCTCCTCGATCTCCCTGAGCAGGGACTGCAGTTCGGAACGGATGAAGTCACGGGTGGCGACCTCGCCCAGCCCGTGCCGCAGGGCCGCGACCTCGCGGGTCAGGTACTCGGTGTCCGCGATGTTGCGGTCGCTGCGGGCCCGGTCCTGCTCCATGTTGACCCGGTCCCGGTTGTCCTGGCGGTTCTGCGCCAGCAGGATCAGCGGCGCCGCGTACGAGGCCTGCAGCGACAGCGCCAGGGTCAGGAAGATGAACGGGTACTCGTCGAAGCGCACGGGCGCCGGCAGCAGCGTGTTCCACGCTATCCAGATGACGACCACCACCGTCATCCAGACGATGAACCGCCCGGTTCCGAGGAAGCGGGCGATCCGCTCGGACAGGACGCCGAAGGCCTCCGGGTCGTAGGAGGGCAGCGAGAGCAGGCCGGGCCGCTCGGTGCGCGGCTGGTCGAGCCGGGTGCGGCCGGTGCCGGTGATCGGGGCGGTGTCCGTGCGCCGCTCCCGGCTGCCCGCGCGGGTGCGCAGCTCGCGGAGCTGGCGCAGCTGCCGCAGTTCGCCCTGGAGGCGCCGGCGCGCGGAGTCGTCCGGCCTGCCGTTGCGGTCACCGTCCACCGGTCACCCCTTCCCTCTCGTCGTGCCGGGTGTCGTCGTCGGCGTGCAGCGCGACGTCGCGCCAGTCCTCCGGCAGCAGGTGGTCGAGCACGTCGTCGACGGTCACCGCGCCGAGCAGGTGGTCCATCTCGTCCACGACCGGCGCGGCGACCAGGTTGTAGGTCGCCAGGTAGCTGGTGATCAGCGACAGCGGGGTGTCCGGCGGCAGCGGGTCCAGGTCGTCGTCCACCAGCGAGCCGACCAGCACGTACGGGGGTTCGCGCAGCAGCCGCTGGAAGTGCACGGTGCCCAGGTAGCGGCCGGTGGGGGTCTCGTTCGGCGGGCGGCAGACGAAGACCTGGGCGGCGAGGGCGGGCTTGTGGTCGCGGACCCGGATCCGGGCCAGCGCCTCGGCGACCGTCGCGTCCGGCTCCAGGACGACGGGCTCGGTGGTCATCAGACCGCCGGCGGTGTCCTCCTCGTACGTGAGCAGGCGGCGCACCGGCGCGGCCTCGTCCGGCTCCATCAGCTGGAGCAGCCGCTCCGCCTCGTCGCCGGGCAGTTCGGAGAGCAGGTCGGCGGCGTCGTCCGGGTCCATCGCCTCCAGGACGTCGGCGGCGCGCTCCTCCTGGAGCTTGCCGATGATCTCGACCTGGTCGTCCTCGGGCAGCTCCTCCAGGACGTCGGCCAGCCGCTCGTCGTCCAGGGCGGCGGCGACCTCGGCGCGGCGCTTGGCGGACAGGTGGTGCATCACGCTGGCGAGGTCGGCGGGGCGCAGCTGCTCGAAGGTGGCGAGCAGGTTGGCGGCGCCCTGGTCCTGCTCGGGCAGCGCGAAGCCGGTGACGTCCTGCCAGTCCAGGGTCAGCCGCTCGCCCTTGCCCTTGCGCAGCCGGCCGGCCCGGCCGAGCTGGACGAAGACCTTGCTGATCTCCCACTCGCGCAGCCGGGTCTGCACCATGCCGACGTCCAGCACGGTGACGTCCTCAGCGGTCTTGGACCAGGTGACGGTGCGGTCCAGCAGCTCGGCGAGCACCAGGGTCTCGGACGGGCGCTGCTCGAAGCGGCGCAGGTTGATCACGCCGGTGGTGAGCACCTGGCCGGACTCCAGGCTGGTGACGCGGGTCATCGGCAGGAAGATCCGGCGCCGGCCGACCACCTCGACCACCAGGCCGAGCACGCGCGGCGGACGGCCGCCGAGCCGCAGCGAGACGACGACGTCCCGGACCCGACCGACCTGGTCGCCGTTCGGGTCGAAGACCGCGAGGGCGGAGAGGTGGGAGATGAAGACCCGGGTGCCTGGCCCTGCCATGGACTCCCTCGACTCGTTCGACGCCGTGCGTGGTGCACCGGGCACTCGCGGCCAAGGCTACCCGCGAGCGCGGGGCCCGGCCCGACGAGGCACGGTAGCGGTCACAGGAGTCCTCGGCGTGAACCTTTAACGGCGCTTGAACAGCAGTTTGGGCAGGCCGGCCGGGATCGGGCGGCGGGTGGTGGCCGGGGTGGGCATCGATTCGGCCGCGTGCGAGCCGTCCGGCATCGCGCCCGGGTGCTCGGTGAGCGCGCCGGTGGGCTCCAGCCGCAGCACCCGGCACTCGCGGGCCCAGCGCTCGGTGATCGCGTCGGTGTCGGGTGCGTTCAGCCGCTTGCCCTTGAGCTCCTCGACGGCGCCCCGCCAGGCCTCGCTCTCCGGCGCCAGCTCGACCACCCGGGCGTTCCAGCCGGTGAGCCGGCCGCCCTTGTCCTTGCTGCGGACGGTCACCACGGCCCCGGCGCCGGGGGCCAGGCCGTGCAGCGGCTGCTCGCCGCCCTCGCCGACCACCACGACCGCGCCGTCGTGCCAGGCGTGCCACAGCGCCCGGGCCTGGTCCTGCCCGTCGGCGCGCACCCAGAGCAGGCCGGACTTCTTCGCGGCCTCCTCCAGCAGGGCCTGGTCGAGGAAGGCGTCGGCGGTCGCGGCGGCGGGCGTACGGTCCATGGCGGACAGCGTACGGGTTTCCCCTCCCCTTCCGTCCGCCGAATGTCTCAGCCTCCGGGCGACAGTTCCATTACGGCGCCATGGGCCTTACCGTATGATCGCCCCGCCCATCGCGACCAGCAGAGGAGCGCCGTGCCCGCCGCCCGGCCCGCGACCGCCCCCGCCGTCACCGCCGACCCCGCCCGCACCGCCGACCCGAGGCGGACGCCGCTCCCCACCCTCGACCTGCTGCTGCTCGCCGTCTCGATCGGTGGCATCTCGCTCTCCGGCCCGCTGATCAGCGCCACCGCCGCGCCCGCACTGGCGATCGCCTTCTGGCGCAACGTCATGTCGGTCGGCGTCCTCGGCCCGTACGCGCTGCTGCGCCACCGGGCCGAGCTGCGCGGGATCGGCCGACGGGCGCTGCTGCTGGCGATCGCGGCCGGGGCGCTGCTCGCCGTCCACTTCGCGCTCTGGATGCCCAGCCTGCGGATGACCTCGGTGGCCTCCGCCACCGCCCTGGTCACCACCACCCCGCTGTGGACCATCCTGCTGATGCGGCTGATGGGCGTCCGGGCGCCGCGCCTGGTCTGGCTGGGCACGATCGTCGCCTTCGCCGGCGTGCTGGTACTGACCGGGGTCGACCTCTCGCTCTCCCCGCGGGCGCTGCTCGGCGACGCCCTCGCCCTCGCCGCCGGCCTGGCCGCGGCCGGCTACATGCTGCTGGGCGCCGAGGTCCGCAAGACCGTCAGCACCACCGCGTACACCCTGGTCTGCTACGCCACCACGGCCCTGGGCCTGCTGGTCATCTGCCTGGTCGCCGGGACTCCGCTGGCCGGGTGGCCGGCCGGGGCGTGGTGGCAGATCGCGCTCCTGATGGTCACCGCCCAGCTGCTCGGCCACTCGCTGAGCAGCCGCGTGGTGCGCAACCTCGGCCCGTCGATCACCTCCACCGCGATCCTGCTGGAGACCCCGGGCGCGGCGCTGATCGCGGCCCTCTGGCTGGGCCAGTGGCCGCCGGCGGCCGCCTACCCGGCGGTGGTGCTGATCCTGCTCGGGCTGGTCCTGGTCGCCCGCGGCGGGCGGCGCTGACCGGCGCGGGCGGTCAGAGCCAGCCGTTGCGGCGGAAGCCCCGGTACATCCCGACGCAGATCAGCGCGATCGCACCGAGCACCATCGGGTAGCCGTACTCGTGGTGCAGCTCGGGCATGTAGTCGAAGTTCATGCCGTACACGCCGGTGATCATGGTGGGCACGGCGAAGATCGCCGCCCAGGCGGTGATCTTGCGCATGTCCTCGTTCTGCGCCACCGAGACCTGCGCCAGGTTGGCCTGCAGCAGCGAGTTCAGCAGTTCGTCGAAGCCGTGCACCTGCTCGGCCACCCGGGCCAGGTGGTCGGCGACGTCCCGGAAGTACTTCTGGATGTCCTGGTCCACCAGGCGCTGCAGCGGCTCGGACAGCTGCTGCATCGGGCGCAGCAGCGGCACCACGGCGCGCTTGAACTCCAGGACCTCGCGCTTGAGTTGGTAGACCCGGCCGACGTCGGCGCTGCGGCCGCCCTTGGCCGAGAAGACGCCGTACTCGATCTCGTCCACGTCGTTCTGCAGCCGCTCGGCGACCAGCAGGTAGTTGTCCACGACGTGGTCGGCGATGGCGTGCAGCACGGCCGCGGGGCCCTTGGCGAGCAGCCCGGACTCGTCCGCGTCGGCCTCCAGGCGGTGGCGCAGCTCCTGCAGCGAGCCGTGGCCGCCGTGCCGCACGGTGATCACGAAGTCCCGCCCGGCGAACACCATCAGCTCACCGGTGTCCACCACCTCGCTGGTGGGCGTGAGCTGGTCGTGCTCCACGTAGCGGATGGTCTTGAAGACGGCGAACAGCACGTCGTCGTAGCGCTCGACCTTGGGCCGCTGGTGCGCGTGCACCGCGTCCTCCACCGCGAGCGGGTGCAGGCCGAAGCGCTGGGCGATCCCCTCGAACTCGGCCTCGGTCGGCTCGTGCAGCCCGATCCAGCTGAACGAACCGGCGCCGTCCGGCAGTTGCTGCTCGGCCTTGACCCGGCGGGCGGCCTCGCGCGGGCTGCAGGTCTCGCCCCGGCGCTTGCCGTGCCGGTAGACCGCGCAGTCCACGATGGCCGAGCCGGCGTCGTCGGTGGCGGCGTCGTACACCCCGGCCGCGCCGCGGCGGCGGTTGGTGCGGACGGCGGCGCGCAGGCTGTTGATCATCGACATGGCGGGCTCCCAGAGGCAGGAGCCGTCACACGGCGGCGTGAAGAGGAAACGTTCGGCCGCGGTACGACGGCGAAGAACACCGGTGAAGGGGGGATGAAGGTGCTCTCCCGGCCGGTCCGTCCGCCGTGGGGCCTGCGCTCGGGGCTACTACGGCTGAATCAGCCGGTCGGGCCTGCGGGGCGCGGGGTACGGAGGAGTCGGGGCCGGGCAGAGCTGCCGGTACTGCATGGTCGGCCGGTATCCACCGCAACCACCTCCTTCGCGCCGCCGCCCCGAGACGGAAGCATCCCGGTGGCCAGTCGCTCACCCTAACATCTGACCGCCCGTCGGCGACCGGGAGCCCCCAGGGGTTTCCGAAGGCTTTACGGACAGCGCGCCCGGAGCGGCTCGGCCCGACCGCAACCGGGCCGTACCCGCGGGTTACGCTCACCGGCATGGCCCACGACTTCCCGCTCTTCGGCGACCCCCACGGCGGCAGCTCCCCGGAGCTCTCCCGGGAGGCGGTGCTGGCCGCCGTCGAGGCCCGGCTGATCTCCACCTTCGGCGAGCCGAGCGGCCGGGCCGCGGTCACCTTCCTCGGCACCGACCGGATCGAGGTGCTGCGCTTCGGCCCCGACACCGAGGGCCTGGTGCGCTACGCCACGCTCGGCATGGCCGCCGCCCCGATGGCCGACCCCACCTCGCCGGTCGCCGACCAACTGCGCGGCCCGCGTGTCGAACTGGTGCTGACCGTCCGCGGCGGACGCGACAGCGTGCTGCGCAGCCTGGCCACCTTCGCCGCGACACCGCAGGTCGAGGGCCTGGTGGTGGCCCCCGGCGGCTCGCTGGACCTCGGCGCCCCGCTCTGGGAGGGCGCGCCGTTCACCTCGGTGCTGGCCGCCGAGCCGGGCGGCCTGGTCGAGGACCTGGAGCTGGCCGAGCCGGCCGAAGCGGTCCGCTTCCTGCCGCTGCTGCCGATGACGCCCAACGAGGCCGGCTGGAAGCGGGTGCACGGCGCCGCCGCGCTCCAGGAGCGCTGGCTGAACCAGGGCACCGATCTGCGCGACCCGGACCGGCGCGGCGTCCGGCTGGACTGACGCCCGCTCAGCGGGCGATCGGCTTGCCGCCGGTCGCCTGCGCCAGCAGCGCCTCGTACACCTCCGGGTCGGTGGTGTGCTCGCCGAGCCGCACGGTCTTGCGGGTGCCGTGGTAGTCGCTGGAGCCGGTGACCAGCAGGCCGAGCTCCCCGGCCAGGCCGCGCAGCCGGTCCCTGGTCTCCTCGTCGTGGTCGGTGTGGTCGACCTCCAGCCCGCCCAGCCCGGCCGCCGCGAGCTCGGCGATCACCTGCTCCGGCACGGTCCGCCCGCGCTTGACCGCGCCCGGGTGGGCGAAGACCGGCACCCCGCCGGCCGCCCGGACCAGCCGGACCGCCTCGAAGGGGTCGGTCTCGTGCTTGCGGACGTCCGCCCGGCCGCCGTTGGCCAGCCACTCGCGGGTGAAGGCGTCCGAGACGGTGGCCACCACGCCCGCCTCGACCAGCGCGCTGGCGATGTGCGGGCGCCCGACCGAACCGTTGCCGGCGATCCGCTGCACCTGCTCCCAGTCGATGTCCGCGCCGAGCTCCCGGCAGCGCTCGACGATCGCCCGCCCGCGGCGGAACCGGTCGGTGCGCACCAACTCCCGCTCGCGCGCGAACTCCGGCTCCTCGGGGTCGAACAGGTACGCCAGCAGGTGCATGCTGACGCCGTCCACGACGCAGGACAGCTCCGCGCCCGGGACGACGGTCAGCCGGGTGCCGGCGGGCAGCGCGTGCACCGCCTCGGCGGCCTCGGCGTGCCCGGCCACGGTGTCGTGGTCGGTGAGCGCCACCACGTCGAGGCCTGCGGCGACGGCCGCCGCGACCAGCTCGGCGGGGCTGTCGGTGCCGTCGGACGCGTTGCTGTGGGCGTGCAGGTCGATGCGCACGGATCGGGCTCCTGGAGGCTCGTGGGTGCCGCCAGGATAGGCCGTCCGGGCGAGCCCGCGGAGGCCGCGCAGGGCGCCGGGCGGCCGGGGAGCGCCGGGAGTCAGCCGAGCAGGCGGGGGGAGAGGGCCCCGCAGGGCAGCAGGTCCAGTTCGGCGCCGGCCTCGCGCAGGTCGGTGAGCACCAGCTCGTCGTACATCACCAGGGCGGACTGCTCGGGCCAGGCGATCGCCCAGAGCCACAGCCCGCGGGCCTCTCCGGCGAACACCGCGCGATCGGCGGGGGCGTCCGGCACGTGGAACATCGGGGTGGGCCGCCCGGCGGCCATCAGCTTGGCGTCGGCGGGCTTGTAGAGGCCGACGGAGTCGCCCGGGTCGGGCCCGGGGAGGCCGGCGTAGCGGGCACCGAGCCCGACGCCCAGCTCCTCGGCGACGAGCACCAGCTCGCCGAAGCCGCCGAGCGGCGCCGGGCCGGAGCAGGCGACGGCGGTGGCCCGGGCGCCGGAGACGTCGTCGCCGACGTGGGCGATGCCGGTGTAGAGCCAGCCGACCGGGAGCGGCCAGGGCATCCAGACGGGGACCTGCGAGCGGGCGACGGCGACACCCAGGGCCTCGACACTCGGGGGCAGGACGGGCTGCATCGGGTGCACTGCTCCGTGCCGGTCGCACTGCCAGGTGTCTGAGAACAGACCGGGGGCGCGGACCCGACCGGCGCACCTCGGGCAGCTGGGCTCGCCCCTCATAGCCGACAACGCTCCTCCCTCCGGACCGCCGCGTCAAGGACGATCACCCGTACGGAGGGCTCGGCGGCACCTGTCGGTGGCGGACGCCCGGCCGGTGTTGGGTGGGCGCGGCGCGGACGTTTCCCGTTGGGGGATGTCCCGTGGCGGGCGGCGGCAAACGTCCGGGGCCCGGGGCCGGACGCGGCCGCCCGGGGGCGGACGCACTGACGCCCCGTCATCGGCGATCGCGGTGACGGGGCGTCAGTCTGGTATCGGAACGTCCGGATCGGACGATCCCGGCTCGTCGGCGGCGGGTGAGGGCTCCCGGTCGGAGCGGCCGCGCGGGGTCAGACGGTCGGGCACGGGCGGATGAGCAGGCGTTCGCCGGTGCGGGCGGCGGCCTGGACGTGCTCGCGCACGGTGGCGGCGTCCGCGATCACGCGGTCGGTGGCGGAGCCGTTGACGTCGTCCAGTCGGACGATCTCGAAGCGCATGGTCTTCGTCATGGGCGTCTCCCTTCCTGTCCCCGCGGGGCGGGGCGATTGCGGCTGAGTCGGTATCAGCCCTTTCGGGTTCTTGCGGGTCCGGCGGATCGGCCGGGCCGGGCGGGGCGTACGTGCGGCGCTCTGCTGCGGCAAGGGCTCCCCCTGCTTGCCTGGTGCGTCCAGTGCCTCGTGAACCACGGTGTCGTGGCGGTGCTACCGGGCCGTTGCCCGTCCGTGAAGGTCAGGTTTCGGGTGGTGCGCGTCGGCGCAGCGGCCGGCGATGATTCCCGGACAGAATCAAAGATTACCGTAACTAACGAATTTTGTCCTGCGTTGAAGCCGGTCGAGGTTCGAGAAGTGGTGCAGACCACTCCCGGGAGGGCGTGCGGCGGGGGCCGATCAGGCCCAGAACGCGGCCAGCGCCTCGGCGGTCTCGGCCGGCTTCTCGGCGTTGGGGGAGTGGCCGGCGTCCGCGACCACCACCCGGCGGGCGCCCAGCCGCTCGGCCATCGCGGTCTGCTCCGGGACGGGCCAGGCGTAGTCCCGCACCCCGGACAGCACCAGCACCGGCAGCCCGGCAGTGGCGGCGGCCAGCTCGTCCACGCGGTCCGGCGCCGCGATCAGGTGGCCGCCGGTGACCGACAGCGCCCGCGGCACCCCGGCCACCCAGCGGCGGTGCAGGAACGCGGCGACGGCCGGGTCCAGGTGCGGCCGCGGCTGCCCGCTTTCCGCCTCCATCTGCCGCATGACCTGCCAGATCTCCTCCAGGCCCAGCACCTGCAGGGCGTCCAGCAGCAGCTTGGTGCGGGCCGCCTCGGCCGGGTCGATGGCTCCCGGCCCGGTGGACACCAGGGTCAGCGACCGCCACGGCAACGGGCCCTGCGCGGCGGCGGCGATCACCGCCTCGCGCACCACCTGGCCGCCGAAGGAGTGCCCCAGCAGGTGCAGCGGCCCGCCGTCCGCCGCCAGCACCTCGGTGAGCGCCCGGACGTCCGCACCCAGCGCCCCGACGGTGTAGGCCTCCGGATCGTCCGGCCCGCCGGTCTCGTACTGGCCGCGCTGGTCCACGGCCGTCACCCGGTACCCGGCCGTCGCCAGCGGCTCCAGCAGTCCGATGAAGTCCTCCTTGCTGCCCGTGAACCCCGGCACCAGCAGCGCCGACCCGCGCACCGGCCCGTCCGGCTCCGCCCGCAGCGCCGCGAACTCCCCGCGCCCGGTCACCACCCGCTCGGCCCGCGCACACCCGGGCAACCTCACAAACGGCGGCGTGCTCATGGGCTTTTCTCCCTGCTCTGCTGCGACCCGCGACTCGTCGGACGCCTCCGAGCCTAGGGCCTGTCGTCCCTGGTGGCGGTGGCGGGAACGCCCGAGGGGGCGGGCCGGGCCGGGTGGCCTGGCTCGCCCCCTCGGGGGAGACCGGAAGGGTCAGCTCTCCGGGGTGGCCTCCGGAGTGGCGGCGGCCTTGCGGGCCCGGGTGCGCTTGCGCGGGGCCGGCACCTCCGCGGCGGCCTCGGCAGCCGGGGCCTCCGGGGCGGTCTCCGCGGTGGCGGCGGCCTTGCGGGTGCGGGTCCGGGTGGCCGGCTTCTTCTCGGCCGGGGCGTCGGCGGCCGCGGCCTCGACCGTCTCGACGGCCTCGGCCTTCGGCTTGCGGGCCCGGGTGGCGCGCTTCTTGGCCGGCGCCTCGGTGGCGGCGGCCTCGACGGCCTCGACCGTCTCCACGGCCACGGCCTCGGCCTCGGCCTTCGGCTTGCGGGCCCGGGTGGCGCGCTTCTTGGCCGGCGCCTCGGTGGCGGCGACCTCGACGGCCGCGACAGCCTCGACGGCCTCGACCGTCTCCACGGCCTCCGCCTTCGGCTTGCGCGTCCGGGTGCGGGTCCGGGCGGCCGGCTTCTCCTCCGCCGGAGCCTGCGCGACGACGGCCTCGGCGACGACAGCCGCCGCGACGATCGCCTCGGCGGCCTCGACGACCGGAGCAGCCTCGACCGCGGCCGCGGTCTCGCCCGCAGCGCCGCCGCGCGAGCGGCGACGGCGACGGCGCGGCGCGGCCTCGCCCTCGGTGCCCTCGACGGCCGGAGCCGCCACGGCGGCCCCTGTCACGGCAGCGGCCTCGCCCTCGCCGACCGACGCGCCCCCACGGGTGCGGCGACGCTCACGGGTGCGGCGCGGCTTCTGCTCCTCGGTCTCGGCCGGGGCGGCGGCACCCGGGCGGCCGGAGCCGTCCTTCGGGCCGCGACCGCGACCGGCACGGCCACCGCGGCCGCCGGTCTCGCCGAGGTCCTCGACCTCCTCCGCGCCGAGGCCCGCCCGGGTCCGCTCCGAGCGCGGCAGGACACCCTTGGTGCCCGGCGCGATCTTCAGCAGCTCGTACAGGTGCGGCGAGGTGGAGTAGGTCTCCTCCGGGTCGTTGAACGACAGGTCCAGCGCCTTGTTGATCAGCTGCCAGCGCGGGATGTCGTCCCAGTCGACCAGGGTGACGGCGGTGCCGGAGGCGCCGGCCCGGCCGGTGCGGCCGATCCGGTGCAGGTAGGTCTTCTCGTCCTCGGGGCACTGGTAGTTGATGACGTGCGTGACGCCCTCGACGTCGATGCCGCGGGCGGCCACGTCGGTGCAGACCAGCACGTCGACCTTGCCGTTGCGGAAGGCCCGCAGGGCCTGCTCGCGGGCGCCCTGGCCGAGGTCGCCGTGGACGGCGCCGGCCGCGAAGCCGCGCTGGGTCAGCTGGTCGGAGACGTCGGCGGCGGTGCGCTTGGTGCGGCAGAAGATCATCGCCAGCCCACGGCCCTCGGCCTGCAGGATGCGCGAGACCATCTCGACCTTGTCGAGCGAGTGGGCGCGGAAGATGTGCTGCTCGGTGTTGGCGACGGTGGCGCCGGTGTCGTCCGGGGCGGTGGCCCGGATGTGGGTCGGCTGGCTCATGTACCGGCGGGCGAGGCTGATCACCTGGCCCGGCATGGTGGCCGAGAACAGCAGGGTCTGCCGCTTGACCGGCAGCATGGTGATGATCTTCTCGACGTCGGGCAGGAAGCCCAGGTCGAGCATCTCGTCGGCCTCGTCCAGGACCAGCGCGCGGACCTTGGACAGGTTCAGCTTCTTCTGCCCGGCCAGGTCGAGCAGTCGGCCCGGGGTGCCGACCACGATGTCGACGCCCTTGGTGAGCGCCTCGACCTGCGGCTCGTACGCCCGGCCGCCGTAGACGGCGAGGACGCGCACGTTGCGCACCTTGCCGGCGGTCTGCAGGTCGTTGGTGACCTGGGTGCAGAGCTCGCGGGTCGGGACGACGATCAGCGCCTGCGGGAAGTCGGAGAGCTGCTCCTCGGTGGCCCGGCCGGCGTCCACGTCGGCGCGCACGATGGCCCGCTCGATCAGCGGGAGGCCGAAGCCGAGGGTCTTGCCGGTGCCGGTCTTGGCCTGGCCGATGACGTCGTGGCCGGTCAGCGCGACCGGGAGGGTCATCTCCTGGATGGGGAAGGGATGGACGATGCCGACGGCCTCCAGGGCCTCGGCGGTCTCCGGGAGGATCCCGAGGTCCCGGAAGGTCGTCTTGATGGGTTCAGCGGTGGTGGACAGGGTGCTGCCTCTTCCGTGTGGAGGGGCCGAGAGCGAGCGGCGGGCGGGCAGCCGCGCGGCTGCGTACGGGCCTGGGCGGCCCTGATGACAGCTGCGCGGACGCACAACCGCGCCGGTCCCTGCGGCCGGCCGGTGCGCGCTGCCCTGATGCGGGGCGCGTCGCCGGCGGCGTCGGGGAGGATTCCCTTGAGGGACCTGCGCGGGACCTCCGCCATGGGGCGTGGTCTCGGCGGCCCTCGCTCGGCCACTGATGCGGTGCCAAGGCTTGAAGTCCAAGCCATGGTCGGAGCCGATCGGCTCTCCGACCGGGCATCCGCGTACGTGAGTCCCCGTGCCTCCGGTGCGGAGTCGTCCGGCTGGACGGTGCCGCTTGGGAGCGGGCTTGCGCGGGGTACCGAGACGGCGGTGACACCGTGCAAGCACGACGGGGCTCCGTACCACCATACAGTCAGGCGACGACTCGAACACGTGACGCGTCTGACATCGCCCCTGGCGACGGGTGCCCGAGCAGGCGATTCGGCAGGTCACCCGGGTGCGGCAGGTGGTGGGGGAGCGGGGTGTACGGGACTAAGCTGGCGGGCCATGGAGACCCATGGTGAGACGCAGGACGCGGCCGGCTCGATCGGCGACTGGGCCGCGTGCTCGGCCGACCCCGGTTACCGGGCGGCGGTGCTGGATCTGCTCGGTGCGCTCGCGTACGGCGAGCTGAGCGCCTTCGAGCGGCTCGCCGAGGACGCCAAGCTGGCGCCCGACCTCGCCGACAAGGCGGCCCTGGCCCGGATGGCCTCCGCCGAGTTCCAGCACTACCAGCGGCTGCACGACCGGCTCGCCGAGATCGGCGCCGACCCGCAGGAGGCGATGCGCCCCTTCGTCGAGCCGCTGGAGCTGTTCCACCGGATGACGGCGCCCTCGGACTGGCTGGAGGGCTTGGTCAAGGCCTACGTCGGCGACGCCATCGCGACCGACTTCTACCGCGAGGTGGCCGTCCGGCTGGACGACGACACCCGCGACCTGGTCCTCGGCGTCATGTCCGACACCGGCCACGCCCAGTTCGCCGTCGACAAGGTGCGCGAGGCGATCGAGGCCGACCCGCGGGCCGGCGGCCGGCTCGCGCTGTGGGGCCGGCGGCTGATGGGCGAGGCGCTCAGCCAGGCCCAGCGGGTCGTCGCCGAGCGGGACGCGCTGTCGAACATGCTGGTCGGCGGCGTGCAGGTGCAGGGCTTCGACCTGGTCGAGGTCGGCAAGATGTTCAACCGCATCACCGAGGCGCACACCAAGCGGATGGCCGCCCTGGGCCTGGCCAGCTGAGGCCCTACGCCGGCCGGTGCCGCCGCGGTGCGCGGTGGGCGCCGGCCCGGTGCGGGTGGTGCCGGTGCGCCGGGGCGCGGCCGGCCGCGAGGTCCGGCCGGGCCAGCAGCGAGGTGAGCACGCCCGAGGCCAGCGCCGCGGCCGCGACCGACACCGCCGGGTACCGCCCGTCCAGGCAGAAGTGCGCGATCACCCCGCCCGCCAGTGCCGCCCCGAGCGCGGTGCCCACGGTCAGCGCGCGGGCCGCCCGGAAGTACGAGGGCAGGGCCAGCAGTGCGGCCCCGGCCGTGACCAGGCCGACGAGGGCGAAGGCGATCGACTCGACCAGCAAGAGTGCCTCCCGGGGACGGGCTTGCGGCACCGGCGCCGCACCCCTCGCCGTACCCCGGCCGACCCGGCCGTACACGCAGCGGTGCCCCGCTCCCTGACGGGAACGGGGCACCGGAACGACCGGGCGCCTCAGAGGGTGCCGAAGCCGACCTTGCGAACGGCCGGCTCGCCGATCTCCACGTACGCCAGGCGCTCGGCCGGGACGATGACGCGGCGGCCGTGCTCGTCGGTCAGCGTGAAGAGCTTCTCCGAGCCCTCCACCGCCTTCGCGACCGCGCTCTGGACCTCATCGGCAGTCTGCGAGCTCTCGATCACGATCTCGCGCGGCGCGTTCTGCACGCCGATCTTGACCTCCACGGCTTCCGTCCCTCCGGGGTTGCAGCCTCCACGCACGGGCACCGAACCGCCTGGGACAAGCGTTCGCGGCGACCGCGCCGTACGGCTTCACCATAGAGCACCGGATCACCGGCCAGGCGAAGATCGGGGGATCACCCCTGGTGGGCGGCCTCACCGGGGTGCTCGCCCGGGTGCATCGGGAAGCCCTTCAGACCGCGCCAGGACAGGCTGGCGACCAGCCGCACCGCCTCGTCGCGCGGGATCTCCAGACCCTGCGAGAGCCAGTACCGGGCGGTGATCTGGGCCAGGCCGCAGACCCCGGCGGCGAGCAGCTTGGACTCCGCCTCGGGCAGGTCGGTGTCCTCCTGGATCACCTTGCTGACCAGCGTCGCGCTCGCCTCGGAGGCCCGCTCGACCCGCTCGCGCACGGCGGGCTCGTTGGTCAGGTCCGACTCGAAGACCAGCCGGAAGGCGCCCGACTCGCTGGAGACGTAGTTGAAGTACGCCTCCATGGTGTTGGCCACCCGCTGCTTGTTGTCGCTGGTCGTCGACAGCGCCTCGCGGGTCGACTCGACCAGGGCGTCGCAGTGCTTGTCCAGCAGCGCCAGGTAGAGCTCCAGCTTCCCGGGGAAGTGCTGGTAGAGCACCGGCTTGCTCACCCCGGCACGGTCGGCGATGTCGTCCATGGCGGCCGCGTGGTAGCCGTGCGCGACGAACACCTCCTGGGCGGCACCGAGCAGTTGTTCACGGCGGGCGCTTCGCGGCAGGCGGGCACCGCGCGGGCGCTCCTGCGCCTCCTGGATGGCCGTCACGGCGCTCCTCACTTCGGGTCTGTTCGGGGCTGGCAAGATGGCCGATTCTACTTTTCGGTAACCACGCCCGCGTTCGGCGAAGGCGAGTAAAGCTGGTCGGCCTGGTTGTCAGGAGCCCACAATACGGCGCTGACCTCGGCCTCGGCAGTGGTGTGACGAGGGACGGGACGAGCGGACCTCCCCGGGCCTCCCTGGGCCGGGCTCACTACCATCGTCCACCATGAGCAGCGCTGAGCAGCAGGTACGTACGGTCGAGGTCCCCGGGGCGGTCCTCGCGGTGCACCGGCCGGCCCCGGAGGGCCCCGCGGACGGCCGCGAGCCGGGCCTCTTCGTGCACGGCCTCGGCGGCTCGGCGGCCAACTGGACGGCCCTGATGGACCGGCTCTCCGGACTCGTCGACGGCGAGGCCGTGGACCTGCCCGGCTTCGGACGCTCGCACCCGCCCACCGACGGCAACCTCACCGTCTCCGGCCACGTCCGGGCCGTGATCGGCTACCTGGAGGCCTCCGGCCGCGGCCCGGTCCACCTGTTCGGCAACTCCCTCGGCGGCGCGGTCGCCGTCCGGCTGGCCGCGCTCCGCCCGGACCTGGTGCGCAGCCTCACCCTGGTCTCGCCCGCCCTGCCCGAGCTGCCCCCGCAGCGCTCCGCCTGGCCGACCGGACTGCTCGCGGTGCCCGGGGTGCCCGCGCTGCTGCGCCGGCTGTCCGCGAACGGGCGCGACGCCGAGGCGGCCACCGAGGACCTGCTGCGGCTGGTCTACGGCGACCCGGGCAGCCTGACCCCGACCGCCCGGGCCGAGGCCGTCGCCGAGTACCGGCGCCGGCTGGAGGTGCCGCACGCGATGCAGGCGCTGGTCGGATCGGCCCGCGGCATCGTCTCGGCGTACACCGAGCGCGGCGACCAGGCGCTGTGGCGGCAGGCCGAGGCGGTGACGGCGCCGGTGCTGCTGGTGTACGGGCTGCGCGACAAGCTGGTCGGCTACCGCTCGGCCCGCCGGGCCTGCGCCGCCTTCGCGGACGCCCGGCTGCTGGTGCTGCCGGAGTCGGGGCACGTGGCGATGATGGAGCACCCCGACGAGGTCGCCCGGGCCGTCCGGGAGCTGATCGCGCACACGGCGGGCTGATCACGCACCGGAGGAGCATCAGGAGGCGTACCCGGAGGCGTACCGGAGGCGCATACCGCGGGCGGCCCCGTATACCGCCCGGTAACGGCCCGGTTCGGGCCGAGGTCACGGGGTTTCACTCGTTCAGGTGGCAGCCAGGCATGTGACCGATGGATTGCCCGGGGCCGGTCCTACCTTTCTGCTGTCGGACCGAACAGGTGTGGGGGCGACGCGGCCGCCGGAGGAACCGGAGGACGGCCGCGGCCGGAGGTCCCGGCGGATCGGGCCCGACCGCCGGAGCGGGCGGGCGCCCGGGCGGTGGTCCGGTGGCGCGGCCCCGGCCGTCCGGCCGTCCCCGCCGTCGTGCGGGGGCTCCCCCGGCCGCTGCCCGGGCCGCCCGGCCCGTCCGTCGATCCGTCCCGTGATCCGCCCGCGAATCCGCTCTGCCCTGGAGGTCTCCCGTGCGCGTTGCCCTGCTCACCGAGGGTGCCCCTGCGCATCCCCAGCGTGGCACCGGAGGCTGGTGCGACCGGCTGGCCGCGGGCCTGCCGGAGCACGAGTTCGAGCGGTACCCGCTGACCGGCCCGCAGGGCCCCGGCGCCGCCGGACAGGCCCTGGCGCCGTGGGGGCGCCGGCCGGGCGGGCGGGCGCCGGGAGCGCTGCGCAGACGCCAGTACGCCGCGGCGTACGAACACCTGGTGCGGGCGCTGGTGCTGCCCGCGGAGCGGGCCGGCTTCGGGCCCGGGCTGTACCGGCTGGCGCTGCTCGCCCGGGAGGACGGCAGGCTGCCCGCCTTCCTGGCCTCCGGGCACGCCCGCCGGATCCTGGAGCGGGCCTGGCGGCTGCCCGGCGCGGACACCTCGGCCGGGCAGCCGCTGGTGCGCGACGTGCTGGTCGCGGCCGAGCTGCTGGAGCAGTGCCTGCGGCCGCTGGCCGCGCCCTGGTACGGCACCGGGCCCGGCGGGCTCGGCGCGGCCGACCTGTGCCACGTGGTCGGCGGCGGTCTCGCCGCGCTGCCCGCCCTGGTGGCCCGGCACCTGCACGGGGTGCCGTTCGTGGTCACCGAGCACCGCCTGCACCTGCGCGAGCAGTACCTCGGTGGCTGGGCCGGGAGTCACGCGCCGTACCGGTGGCCGGTACGGGCGCTGCTGCTGTCCTTCTTCCGGGCGCTCACCGAGGAGACCTACCGGCAGGCCGCCGTGCTGACCCCCGGCAGCGCCCACGACCAGCAGTGGCAGCTGCGCTGCGGGGCCGACCCGGCGCGCACCCGGGTGGTGTACGAGGGGACGCCCGCGGTGGACCGCCCGGCCGCCGGTCCGGAGCCGGCCACGCCGACCCTGGTGTGGGCGGGCGCCCTGGAGCCTGGCCGTGACCCGGAGTCGGCGCTGCACGCCTTCGCCCGGGTCCGCGCCGAGCTGCCCGGAGCCCGCCTGCTGGTGTACGGCGAGGAGACGGCGCCCGGCCACCGGTCGCACTGCGCGGCGGTGGCCGAGCGGCTGGGGGTGGCCCCGGCGGTGCACTTCGCCGGCCGGCCCGGCGAGCTCGCCGCGGTCTGGGAGGCGGGCACGGTGGCCGTCTTCTCGGCGCTCTCCCAGCGCGGCCCCCGACTGCTCGCGGACGCGATGCTCAGCGGCCGGGCGGTGGTGTCCACCGACGTCGGGGTGGCCCGCGAGGTGGTCGGGCCGACCGGGCTGCTGGTGCCCGCCCGCGACCCGCGCGCCCTGGCCGGCGCTTGCCTGGCGCTGCTGCGCGACGAGGAGCGGCGCGCCCGGCTCGGGCTGGCCGGACGGCTGCGGGCGCAGGAACGCTTCGCCATCGAACCGCTGGTCGCCGCCTTCCGGGAGATCTACCTGGAACTGGTCTCCCAGTACCCCGCCTTCCCGGGAGCCGGGGGCGGGCCGGTGCCGCGCCCGTTCGCCCGGCCCGCCGAGTACTGGCTCACCGACGGCCCGCGGGAGCGCCGGGGCGCCACCCCGCAGGACGCGGGCGGCGCCGCGGAGGACGCGGACGGCGGCGACGGCGCCCGGGAGCCGGCCGCGCTCGCCGAGGCCGTCTGATGTCCGGCGGACCGGCGCTCGGCAGCAGCGCGGACCCGGTGCGGGAGGTCATGGCGCAGCACCGGAAACTGTGCGAGCGCGCCGTCGACCCGCTGGAGATCGCCGCCGGGCTGGAGGAGGCCGGGCTCGGCCCGGACGCCGCCGCCCGCTGTCGGCACGCCGACCTGTTCTCGCTCGCCGAGGAGCTGTACGCCCGGGTGCCCCGTCGCCCGCCGAATCCCGGGCCGGTACGGCCGCAGCGACGCGGGGCCGATGCCCGGCAGGCCCTGGGCGCGGCCGCGCTGGCCGTGCTGCCCTGCGCGGGGGTGGTCGCGCTCGGCGCCCGCCGGCCGGTGGTGGCGGCCGCCGCCGTCCTGCTGGTGTTGCTGCCCGCGCTGACCGCGCCGCCCCCGGCCGAGCCCGGCGGGCGGGCCGGCCCGCGGTACGGGCCCGCCGCGCTCGGGTACGGGCTGGGGCTGGCCGGGCTGCTGCTGGTCCCCGCGGTGGTGCCGGCCGGGGACCGGGCGCCGGGGGCCGCGCTGGTGCCGGCGGCGGCGCTGTCGGTCGGCTCGGCCGAGCTGGTGGCCCGCTGGTACCGGCGGATCGGCTGCGGCCACCTCGACGCGGCGGGCACCCTGGCCGAGTTCCGGGCCCGGATGCGGCCGGTGCTGCCGGTGGCGCTCGCCCTGCACCTGGCGGTGCTCGCGGTGCTGAGCTACGCCGCGCTGGCCGTGACGGCGATGCTGGCCCCGGGCCCCGGGCCGGGCCACGGCGGCGGGCTGCTGCAGCTGGCGGCCGAGCGGGCCGGCCCCGGGCGGTGGGCGGCGCAGGGCGTGCTGGGCCTGCTGCTGGTGCTGCCCGCGGTGCTGGCGCACTGCGGCCGGAGGACGGCCGCCGCGCTGGGCGCGGTGGCCGGGGCCGCCGCGACGCTCGGGCTGCTCGCCCTGGGCCGCTCCCTGCCGTCGGCCCTGCTGCTCGGCGGCGGCGCCGTCGCGGTGCTGCTGGCGGCGTACGCCTGGGCGGTGCTCGGCCGGGCCGGCTCGCACCGCTGACCCCTCGTGACCGCTCGTGACCGCTCGTGATCCGCGTTCCCCGTTCCGTCCGTTCGTTGATTTTCAGTCCGCCAGGTCGTCCCCGACCTCGCTTCGTGGAAGGACGCCCCCGATGAGGGTGCTGCTGCTGGGCGCCGACGGCTTCATCGGCCGCCGGGTCACCGACCGTCTGCTGATGGACCAGGAGTTGCAGGTGACGGTGCTCGGCCGGCGCGACTCGGCCGACATCCGCTTCGACCTGACCACCGGGAGCCCGGGTGCGCTGGCCCGGTTCCTGGACGCGGTCGCGCCGCAGGTGGTGATCAACTGTGCGGGCGCCACCTACGGCAGCTCGCGCACCCTGATCCGGTCGAACACGCTGGCCGTCGCGACGGTCTGCGAGGCGATCCGGCGCAGCCGGGAGCCGGCCCGGCTGGTGCACGTCGGCTCGGCCGCCGAGTACGGGCCGGTGCCCGGCGGGGTGCCGGTGTCCGAGCAGGCCGAGCCGCGGCCGGTCGGCCCGTACGGGGTGTCCAAGCTGGCGGGGACGGAGCTGGTGCTGGCCTCCGGCCTGGACGCGGCGGTGCTGCGGGTGTTCGACGTGGTGGGGCCGGGGTCGCCGACCGCCTCGCTGTTCGGCCGGCTGGCCGAGGGGCTGCGGCGGGCGCTGGAGCGGGACGAGGGCCAGGTGCGGATGCCGGACCTGTCCGGATACCGGGATTTCGTGGACGTGCGGGACGTCGCACGGGCCATCCAGGCGGCCGCGGTGTCGGCCGCCACCGGGGTGATCAACATCGGCAGCGGGCACGCCGTCCGGGCCCGGGACGCGGCCCAGCTGCTGGTGCGGGCCTCGGGCTTCGAGGGGTCGATCGTCGAGGAGAACCGGCAGGTCCTGCTTCCGGCGCAGGTCGGCGGGGCGGGCGGCGACCACGGGCCGGGGCACCACCACCAGCCCGGCCCGTACCTGCCCGGTCACCGGGCGGAGGGCCACCGCGGGGACGGCCACCGCGCGGAGGGCCTGCGGCCGGAGGGCCGGGTGGTGTCGGGCGAGCCGGTGCCGTGGCGGCAGGCGGACGTGCGCACCGCCCGGGACCGTCTCGGATGGCGGACACAGGTGCCGCTGGAGGAGTCGCTGGGGGACGTCTGGCTGGAGACGGCCTGCCGGGTCTGAGCGCGCTCCGGGGGTGTCGCGGGCCCGTGGAGCAGCGGCCCGCGGCGCCTTTCGGGGCCCGCTGGGCGGTCCCACGATCCGGCGTCGCCCGTCTCGCCCATCGGACGGGCTGTCTCGGAATAGCGGTGGGACGTGACACTGTTGGCCTAGAGAGCCACCCGAGTGGCGGAGCAACAACCCCACAGCGAGGCTGGCCCTGGCCATCCGAACAAGACATCCATCGGAGTCCCCGTGTCGTTGCCACCCCTGGTCGAGCCGGCCGACGAGCTCACCGTCGACGAGGTCCGCCGGTACTCCCGCCACCTGATCATCCCCGACGTGGGCATGGCCGGGCAGAAGCGGCTGAAGAACGCCAAGGTGCTGTGCGTCGGCGCCGGCGGCCTCGGTTCGCCCGCGCTGATGTACCTGGCGGCGGCCGGGGTCGGCACGCTGGGCATCGTCGAGTTCGACGTGGTCGACGAGTCCAACCTGCAGCGCCAGATCATCCACGGCCAGGCCGACATCGGCCGGTCCAAGGCGGAGTCGGCGCGCGACTCGGTCAAGGAGATCAACCCCTACGTCGACGTGATCCTGCACGAGGAGCGCCTCGACAACTCCAACGTCATGGAGATCTTCTCCGGCTACGACCTGATCGTGGACGGCACCGACAACTTCGCCACCCGCTACCTGGTGAACGACGCCGCCGTGCTGCTCGGCAAGCCGTACGTGTGGGGCTCGATCTACCGCTTCGACGGCCAGGCCAGCGTCTTCTGGGCCGAGCACGGCCCCTGCTACCGCTGCCTGTACCCGGAGGCCCCGCCGCCGGGCATGGTCCCCTCCTGCGCCGAGGGCGGCGTGCTGGGCGTGCTGTGCGCGTCCATCGGCTCGATCCAGGTCAACGAGGCGATCAAGCTGCTGGCCGGCATCGGCGATCCGCTGGTCGGCCGGCTGATGATCTACGACGCCCTGGAGATGAACTACCGCCAGGTGAAGGTCCGCAAGGACCCGAACTGCGCGGTCTGCGGCGAGAACCCGACGGTCACCGAGCTGATCGACTACGAGGCCTTCTGCGGCGTCGTGTCGGAGGAGGCGCAGGCCGCCGCCGCCGGTTCGACCATCACCTCGGCGCAGCTCAAGCAGTGGCAGGACGACAAGGAGGACATCTACCTCATCGACGTCCGCGAGCCCGGCGAGTACGAGATCGTCAACATCCCCGACGCGGTGCTGATCCCGAAGAACGAGTTCCTGATGGGCGACGCGCTGGAGAAGCTGCCGCAGGACCGGAAGATCGTGCTGCACTGCAAGTCGGGCGTGCGCTCGGCCGAGGTGCTGGCCGTGGTCAAGGCCGCGGGCTTCGCCAACGCCGTCCATCTGGGTGGCGGCGTGCTCGGCTGGGTCAACCAGATCGAGCCGCACAAGCCGGTCTACTGACCGACGCGTCCACGTCGAAGGGCCCGCCTGTCCGGCGGGCCCTTCGTCATGCGGTCGGCGCGCGTCCGTCCGGTCAGAGCGCGTGCCTGCGCTGCAGCACGTTGTAGGCGATCCAGCCCGGCAGGACGGGCAGCCAGAAGGTGAGCGCCCGGTAGAGGAACACCGCCGGGGTGGCCACCGCCGGGGACACGTCCGCGACGGTCAGGGCGCCGATCAGGGCGACCTCGACCGGGCCGATGCCGCCCGGGGTGGGGATCGCCGAGCCGGCCGCGTTGGCGGTCAGGAAGACCACCGCGACCGCCGAGAAGCTGACGTCGCCGCCGAAGGCCTGCACCGAGAAGTCCAGGCACGCGGTGAAGGACAGGGTCAGCAGCAGGATGCCGCCGAAGCCGGTGACCAGCTTGCTGGGCGTCTGCATCAGGTCGAGCATCCGCGGCACCACGCCGAAGAACAGCGAGCGCAGCCGGCCCAGCACGAACCGGCGCAGCGGTGCGACGGCCGCCACCACCAGGGCGAGCACGGCCGCCGTCAGCACCCCGATGATCACCGCGCGGGAGGCGGAGAGGTCGCCGTTGGTCTGGCTGCCGGTGATCAGGCCGAAGCTGAACAGCAGCAGCAGGTGCCCGGCCAGGCCGGCCAGCTGCGAGGCGCCCACCGAGGCCACCGCCTGCCCGGAGCGGATGCCGGCCTTCTGCAGGTAGCGGGTGTTGAGTGCGATGCCGCCGATCGCGGCGGGGGCGACCAGCTTGACGAAGGACCCGGCCAGCTGGGCGGCGACGGTGCGCCGGAACGGCAGCCGCTCGGGCACGAAGCCGGTCAGGCTCATCGCGGCGGCGACGTAGCTGAACGCGGCCGCCAGCAGGGCGGCCGCCGCCCAGGCCCAGTTCATCTGGGAGAGCTTGAGCTGGGCCGGCTTGATGGTGGTCAGGGCCAGGTAGGCGGCGAAGGTGAGCGCGATCACCATGATCAGCGTCTTCGGCTTCAGCCGTTCCAGCTTGGCGGGCTCCATCGGCGCCTCGGGGGCGATCTGCAGGATCTGGCCGCGGATGCGGCTCAGCAGGTCCTCGCCGGCCGCCGCGATGTCCTCCTCGGCCTGCTGCTGGGTGCGCTCGCCGGCCGCGACCTGCGCCAGCGCCCTGGCCCGGGCGGCGGCCTTGCGCTCCTTGGCGAGCTTGGCGAGGTCGATCCTGGTGGAGCGGCTCATCCCGACCGGCTGGAGCAGCGGCAAGGCCTGCGCCACCCGGTCGGCGCCGAGCACCGCGTTGGCGGCGGCGACGGCCCGCTCCGGGCCGATCCGCAGCGCGAAGGTGGTGAGCAGCTGGGCGACGTCGATGCGCAGGGTGAGGTCGGTGGCGGCGATGTCGCCGCCGGAGAGGTTGACCAGGCAGCCGCTCTTCGCGTCCACCACCAGCAGCGACTCGCCGGTCAGCCGCCGGTGGGCGATCCGGCGCTCGTGCAGGGCGGCCACCGACTGCCAGAGCGAGGCCATCACCTGGTCGGTGACCTCCTCGTCGGCGAGCTCGTCCAGGGTGCGGCCCTCGACGTTCTCGTACACCAGGATCGCGGCGTCCGGGCCGAGCTCGGAGGTGGCGACCAGCTGCGGCGCGTGGGCGCCCGAGGCGGCCGCCGCGTACGCGATCAGGGCCTCCTGCTCCAGCGCCTGGCGCAGCGACTGCGGGCTGCGGCGCACCGCGACCGAGCGCAGCCGCAGCCGCCGCCAGGCCCGGTAGAAGAAGCCGGAGGCCTGCTGCTCGCGGTCGATGATGTGGACGTCCAGCGGCGGGCCGGCCTGCTGGGTGACGTAGTAGCGGCGGGTGCCGCCGGGGGCGTCGGGGGCGCGGTGGGCGCCGTCCGGGGTGAAGCCGACCTTGCGCAGGCCGATCATCAGGTGCTTGCCGGTGGGCCGGATGTTCGGGGAGCCGATCGCGTACAGCGTGCCGTAGGCGACGGACCAGCCGATCAGCACGGTGAGCATCAGCGACAGCGGGGTGGTGTAGCCGCCGAGCAGCTCGGTGACCCCGCTGAAGACCACCACCACCCACAGGGCGACCCGCCAGCGCGGTCTGCTCGACATGCCGACGGCGGTCATGTAGGCGATCACCGGCGCGAGGTAGCCGTGCACCGGGTCGGTGAGGGTGCCGTTGCTGTCCAGCGGCAGTCTGGTCAGCGCGTCCCGGATGTGTTCGGAGGCGCCTTCGGCCACCCACCAGTCGATGCCGAGCGAGACGCCGTACGCGAGCACCGAGGCGAGCACGCCGTCGGCGACCCGCAGGCCGTCGCGTTTGATCAGCCGCTCGACGGCGAAGGCCAGCGGCACGGCGAGCACCGCGACGCTGGAGACCAGGCCGGTGATGGTGGAGAGCACCGCGGAGAAGTGCGGCGCGTTGGTGGCGATGTCCTGCTCGATGCCGGTGGTGGTCGAGGTGGCGATGCCGGCCAGGACGAAGACGGCGACGATCCCGAAGACGCCGGCCAGGAAGCGGATCAGGTCGGACGGGCGGTGCGCGCGGGCGGCGAGCAGCGGCTCGTCGACGTCCAGGTGCGGGGCGTCGTCCAGCGGGTCCAGGTGGTCGGGCGGTGGCTCCGGGGCGCCGGCCGGTGCCGGGACGGCGGCCTTCGGCGGCTCGGCCGGGGGCTCGGGCCGGGTGGGCCGTTCGGGCTGCGCGGGCGCGGGGGTCTTGATCGTCCGGTCCTTGATCAGGGAGACTTCCGGCGCCGGCGCCGGTTCGGGCCGGCCTTCGGCTCCGCCGTCCGGCGCCGGGGGCACGGCGGCAGCGGACTCGTCGGAGTCCTTGTCCACGCCCACGTCAGCCGTCCCGGTCATCTGGTCTTGTCCTCGTATCACCACTCACCGCCCCGAAGATGGTGGCATGCCCCGACCCCCCGTGCTGGACAGGGGGCGGATCGGGCGCGGCGGTTCGTTCGCCCGGAGCCGCGGGTGCGCCCCTGTAGGGAAGAATGCCGCAGGTGACGGACGTAACAGACGACGGCCTCCCGGACGCCCTACCGCCCTTCGCCGAACTGGTGCTCGACCTGACCGAGCGGATTCCACCCGGCCGGGTGATGACCTACGGCGACGTCGCCGAGTACCTCGGCCAGGGCGGGCCCCGGCAGGTCGGCCGGGTGATGGCACTGTACGGCGGCTCGGTGCCCTGGTGGCGGGTCATCCGCGCGGACGGCCGCTTCCTGCCGGGCCACGAACAGCGCGCCCTCGCCCACTACGGCGAGGAGGGCACCCCGCTGCGCGAACTCGCCGACCCGCCCCGGGTCGACCTCAGGCGGGCCCGCTGGGACGGGGAGCCGGTCCCTGAGGCCGCCGATTCCTGAGGTCGCTGATTCCTGAGGTCGCTGATTCCTGAGGGAGCCGATTCCCGAGAAAGGTCCGCACGGACGGGATTGACAGGGGAGGATCGTAGGCTCGATGGGGGCGGGCCCCGGCGGGCCCGCCCCCGCCGTGCCCCCCGTTCCACCGTTCGACCCCAGGACCGTCCGTGAGTTCCCCCTACCGGCTCGTGCGCAACCCGCTCGTCCAGCCCGATCCACCGGTGCTGGACGCCTATCAGCGCGCCGTGGTCGAGCACACCGGAGGCCCGCTGCTGGTCCTCGCCGGGCCGGGCACCGGAAAGACCACCACCCTGGTCGAGGCCGTCGCCCGGCGCATCGCCGACGGCACCGACCCCGAGCGGATCCTCGTCCTCACCTTCAGCCGCAAGGCCGCGACGGAACTGCGCGACCGGATGGCCGGCCGGCTCCGCAGCACCGCCGCCGCCCCGCAGGCCACCACCTTCCACTCCTTCTGCTACGCCCTGCTTCGCGCCCACCAGGACCCGCAGGACTACGCCGAGCCGCTGCGACTGCTCTCCGGCCCCGAGCAGGACGTCATGGTCCGCGAACTGCTCGCCGGCGGCGCCGAGGACGCCCGCCTCGGCAGCTCCCGGATCCCCTGGCCGCTGGACCTGCGGGCCTGCCTCACCACCCGCGGCTTCGCCGACGAGGTCCGCGCCGTCCTCGCCCGCAGCCGCGAGCTCGGCCTCGGCGAGGCCGAACTGGAACGCTTCGCCCAGGGCGTCCAGCGCCCCGACTGGGCCGCCGCCGCGCACTTCCTGGCCGACTACCTCGACGTGCTCGACCTGCGTGGCGTCCTCGACTACGCCGAACTCGTCCACCGCGCCGTCCTGCTCGCCGAGCGCCCCGACGTCGAGGAGGAACTGCGCGGGCGCTACGACGTCGTCTTCGTCGACGAGTACCAGGACACCGACCCCTCCCAGGTCCGGCTGCTGCGCCGGCTCGCCGGCGGCGGACGCGACCTCGTCGCGGTCGGCGACCCCGACCAGTCGATCTACGCCTTCCGCGGCGCCGACATCAACGGCATCCTCGACTTCCCGCAGACCTTCCGCCGGGCCGACGGCAGCCCCGCCGAGGTCAAGGTGCTGCGCGTCTCCCGCCGCTCCGGCGCCCTCCTGCTCGCCGCCTCCCGGGAGATCGCCCGGCGGATGCCGATGGGCCGCCTGCCCGCCGACAAACTCGCCCAGCACCGCGCCCTGCTGCCCTCCCGCGAGGGCGGCCGGGTCGAGGTGTACACCTACCCGACGCCCGGCGCCGAACTCGACTCGATCGCCGACCTGCTGCGCCGCGCCCACCTGGAGGACGGCGTGCCCTGGGGCGAGATGGCCGTCCTCGTCCGGGCCGGCGCCCGCTCCATCCCCGGCGTCCGGCGGGCGCTCGGCGCCGCCGGCGTCCCCCTGGAGATCGACGGCGACGACCTGCCGCTGCGCGAGGAGCCGGCCGTCGCCCACCTGCTGCTCGCCCTGCGGGTCTGCGCCGAGCAGGCCGCCCGGCAGAACGCCCTCGACCGGCAGGGCGACCCCGGCGACGAGGACACCGCCTCGATGGCCGGCGCCGACACCCCGGACCCGCTCACCACCGAACGGGCGCACGCCCTGCTCACCGGCCCGCTCGGCGGCCTCGACGGCTCCGACCTGCGACGCCTGGGCCGCGCCCTGCGCGAGGAGGAACGCGCCGCCCTGCGCGCCGACGGCCGTCCCGCCGCCGCCCCGCGCCCGGCCGGCGAGCTGATCCGCGAAGCCCTCGCCGAACCCGAACGCCTCGTCGCCCTCGACCCCGCACACGCCCGCCGCGCCCGCGACCTCGGCACCCTGCTGCGCAAGGTCCGCGAGATGCTGGCCGGCGGCTGCACCGCCGAGGACGCGCTCTGGGAACTGTGGGACGGCAGCCGCCGCTGGCGCGAGCGCCTGGAGCGGGCCGCCCTGCGCGGCGGCGCCGCCGGCCGCAACGCCGACCGCGACCTGGACGCGCTGTGCGCCCTGTTCGAGACCGCCGCCCGCGCCGAGGAGCAGGTCACCGGCCACCGCAGCGCCCTCGACCTGCTCGCAGAACTCGAAGCCCAGGACATCGCCGCCGACACCCTCACCGTCCGGGCCGTACGCCCCGAAGCCGTCCGGCTGATGACCGCCCACCGCTCCAAGGGCCTGGAATGGCGCCTGGTCGTCGTCGCCGGCGTCCAGGACGGCCTCTGGCCCGACCTGCGCCGCCGCGGCTCCCTGCTGGAAGCCGACCGGATAGGCCGCGACGGCCTCGCCGAACCGCTCTCCCCGGCCGCCCTGCTCGGCGAGGAACGCCGCCTCTTCTACGTCGCCGCGACCCGTGCCAGGGAACGGCTGGTCGTCACCGCCGTCAAGGCCCCCGCCGACGACGGCGACGAACCCTCCCGCTTCCTGCGCGAGCTCTACCGCGAGGACGTCGACCCGCGCACCGGCAAGGTGGTGCGCCGCACCCCGCCGGTCACCGTCGAGGACGTCACCCACCGCCCGCGCCGCCCGCTGTCCGTCGCCGCGCTCGTCGCCGAACTGCGGGCCGTCACCGTCGACCCCGCCCGCTCGCCCGAACTGCGCCGCGCCGCGGCCGAACGGCTCGCCACCCTCGCCGCCGCCACCGACGAGGAAGGGCTGCCGCTGGTGCCCGCCGCCCACCCCGCCCGCTGGTGGGGCCTGGACGACCCGACCGCCGCCCCCGAACCGCTGCGCGACGCCGAGCTGCCGGTGCGGCTGTCCGGCAGCGGCCTGGAACAGCTGGAGAACTGCTCGCTGCAGTGGTTCCTGGACAAGGAGGTCAAGGCGCGCGGCGCCGGCTCCGCCGCCCAGGGCTTCGGCAACGTGGTGCACGCCCTCGCCGACGAGGTCGGCTCCGGCCGCACCCCCGCCGACCTCGCCGTCCTCATGGAACGCCTGGACACCGTCTGGGACGCGCTCGCCTTCGACGCGCCCTGGAAGTCCCACCAGGAGAAGACCGAGGCCCGCGCCGCCCTGGAACGCTTCCTCAACTGGCACGTCCTCGAACGCGGCCGGGACGTCGTCGCCACCGAGCACGGCTTCGACGTCACCCTCGACGTCGGCGGCGTCTCGGTGCGCATCCGCGGCTCGATGGACCGGGTCGAGAAGGACGCCGCCGGGCGCGCCTACGTGGTCGACTTCAAGACCGGCAAGCAGATCCCCACCGACAAGTCGCTGCCCGAGCACAAACAGCTCGCCGTCTACCAGCTCGCCGTCCGGGCCGGCGCCCTCAACCAGCTGCCCGGCTTCACCGAGCACCCCCCGGACACCGGCGGCGCCGAACTCGTCCACCTGCGCGAGCCCTCCGCCAAGGCCGCCCAGGACGCCCCCAAGATCCAGCGGCAGGAGCCGCCGGAGGGCGAGCCCTGGATCGAGAACCTGCTCGCCGAGGCCGCCGGGAAGGTCCTCGCCGAACGCTTCGTCCCGCAGACCGGCGGCGGCTGCGACCGCTGCACCTTCCGCCGCAGCTGTTCGGCGCAGCGGGACGGGGCGCAGCTGCTTTGATGGCGCGCCCCTTCGGCTCGGGGCGCAGCCGGCGGAGTAGCTGCCGAGTAGCCAGGGTCACCCCGGCCGGGCGTCCGGAGTGTCGGCTGCGACCGTTACGGTTGCGGGGTGACCGCCGTGCTCAGCCATCCCGACCAGCTCAAGGAGCTGCTGGGGATCCCGTTCAACCGGGAGCAGATGGCGGCCATCGGAGCCCCGCTGGAACCGGCCGTGATCGTGGCCGGCGCCGGCTCCGGCAAGACCACCGTGATGGCCGCCCGGGTGGTCTGGCTGGTCGGCTCCGGCGCGGTACGGCCCGAGGAGGTGCTGGGCCTCACCTTCACCAACAAGGCCGCCGCCGAGCTCTCCGAACGCGTCCGCACCGCCCTGCTCCGGGCCGGCGTCGCCGACCGGGACGCCGTCGAACCGCTCGGCGACCCGGAGATCTCCACCTACCACGCCTTCGCCGGCCGCCTCCTCAAGGAACACGGCCTGCGGATCGGCATCGAACCGGACGTCCGGCTGCTCGCCGACGCCACCCGCTTCCAGCTCGCCGCCAAGGTGCTGCGCACCGCCCGCGGACCGTTTCCCGCGCTCACCGGCACCTTCGCCAACCTGGTCGCCGACCTCACCGCCCTGGACGGCGAACTCGCCGAGCACCTGGTCGAGCCGCAGGCCCTGCGCGACTTCGACGAGCAGCTGCTGGACACCCTCGCCACCGTCAAGCTGACCAACGACGACCTGCGGGCCGTCCCGGCCACCGCCCGCGCCCGGCAGGAGCTGCTGCGCCTGGTCGAGGACTACCGCCGCCGCAAGCAGTCCGCCGGGCTGATGGACTTCGGCGACCAGATAGCCGCCGCCGCCCGCCTCGCCCAGCAGCGCCCCGAGGTCGGCGAACTGCTGCGCTGCCAGTT
Organism: Streptomyces sp. 1114.5; assembly: GCF_003635085.1. NCBI lineage: Bacteria > Bacillati > Actinomycetota > Actinomycetes > Kitasatosporales > Streptomycetaceae > Streptomyces > Streptomyces sp. 1114.5. The sequence goes on along the minus strand of NZ_RBXE01000001.1, from coordinate 430,802 downwards.
CCGGGTCGTCCTGCTGGACGAGTACCAGGACACTTCCGTCGCCCAGCGGCTGATGCTGGCCGGCCTGTTCGGCGCCGGTCCGGACGGCGGGGGCCCGGACGGCCGGGGGAGCGGCCACCCGGTGACCGCCGTCGGCGACCCCTGCCAGGCGATCTACGGCTGGCGCGGCGCCTCCGTCGCCAACCTCGACGAGTTCCCCCGGCACTTCCCCAAGGCCGACGGCCGCCCCGCCGACCGCTACGCGCTCAGCGAGAACCGCCGCAGCGGCGGGCGCCTGCTCGCCTTCGCCAACACCCTCGCCGCGCCGCTGCGCGCGATGCACGAGGGCGTCGAGGCGCTGCGCCCGGCCCCCGGCGCCGAGCAGGACGGCTTCGTGCGCACCGCCCTGCTGCCCACCCACGCCGAGGAGGTCGACTGGCTCGCCGACTCGATCGCCCACCTGGTGCGCACCGGCACCGCGCCCGGCCGGATCGCCGTGCTGTGCCGCGGCGGCGCCGCCTTCCCGGACATCCATGCGGCGCTGGTCGCCCGCGAGGTGCCGGTCGAGGTGGTGGGCCTGGGCGGGCTGCTGCAGTTGCCCGAGGTGGCCGACCTGGTGGCGGTCTGCGAGGTGCTGCAGGACCCGACGGCCAACGCCGCGCTGGTGCGCCTGCTGATCGGCCCGCGCTGGCGGATCGGCCCGCGCGACCTCGCCCTGCTCGGCCGGCGGGCCGCCGAACTCGTCCGCACCGAGCGGCCCGAGGGCGTCGAGGCGCTGGCCGCGGCCGTCGCCGAGGCCGACCCGACCGAGGTGGTCTCGCTGGCCGACGCGGTGGAGACCTTCCTGGACAGCGACCAGCCGGACGAGCTGCCGTTCTCCGCCGAGGCCCGGGTGCGCTTCGCCCGCCTGGCCCAGGAGCTGCGCGAGCTGCGCCGCTCGCTCGCCGACCCGCTGATGGACGTGCTGCACCGGGTGCTGACCGCCACCGGCCTGGAGGTCGAACTCGCCGCCTCCCCGCAGGCGCTGGCCGCCCGCCGCCGGGAGACCCTGCACGCCTTCCTGGACGTCGCCGCCTCCTTCGCCGACCTCGACGGCGATCCGGGCCTCGCCGCCTTCCTCGGCTTCCTGCGCGCCGCCCAGGAGTACGAGCGCGGCCTGGACAGCAGCCTGCCCGGAGGCGAGGACACCGTGAAGGTCCTCACCGCTCACAAGTCCAAGGGCCTGGAGTGGGACGTGGTGGCCGTCCCCGGCCTGGTGCGGGGCGCGTTCCCCTCCGCCACCCCGCGCGAACGCTGGACCAGCGCCAAGCGCGTGCTTCCGCACGCCCTGCGCGGCGACGCGGCGACCCTGCCCGACGTGCGCGGCGGGTGGAACAGCAAGACGATGACGGCCTTCAAGAAGGAGCTGGCCGAGCACTCCGGCACCGAGGAACTGCGCCTGGGCTACGTGGCGTTCACCCGCCCGCGTTCGCTGCTGCTGGCCTCCGGGCACTGGTGGGGGCCGAGCCAGAAGACCGTCCGCGGGCCGTCCGCCTTCCTGGAGGCGCTGCGCGAGCACTGCGAGGAGCCCGGGGCCGGCGAGGTCGAGCACTGGGCCGCGCAGCCCGAGAAGGGCGCCGAGAACCCGGCACTGGCCGCGCCCGTCGAGCACCCCTGGCCGCTGCCGCTGGATCCGGCCGCGCAGCACGCCCGCCGCCGGGTCGCCGAGGTGGTGAACGCGAGGATCGCGGGTGCTGCTGCTCCCGACCCCGAGGAGATGGCCCCCGAGGACCAGCGGCAGGTGGCCTCCTGGGACCGTGACCTGACCGCGCTGCTGGGCGAGTTGGAGCGGTCCCGGCGCACCGTGCGGGAGGTGCCGCTGCCCGCGGCGCTGTCCGCGACCCAGCTGCTGCGGCTGGCCGCCGACCCGGACGGCTTCGCGCACGACCTGGCCCGTCCGATGCCGCGGCCCCCGCAGCCCGCCGCCCGGCGCGGCACCCGCTTCCACGCCTGGGTGCAGTCCCGGATCGAGCCGCTGCTGCTGGTCGAGCCCGGTGCGCTGCCCGGTGCCGACGACGACGGCATCGAGGACGAGCAGGACCTGGAGCGGCTCAAGGAGGCGTTCCTGCGCACCCCGTACGCGCAGCGCAAGCCCTACCGGGTCGAGGCGCCGTTCCAGCTGGTGCTGGCGGGGCGGGTGGTGCGCGGGCGGATCGACGCGGTCTACCGGGACGGTGACCGGTTGTCGGGATCCGGTGGTGCGTCACGCTACGAAGTGGTGGACTGGAAGACCCACCGCGAGGAGACCGCGGATCCGCTGCAGCTCGCGGTCTACCGACTGGCCTGGGCCGAGCAGATGGAGGTCGACCCCGAGCTGGTCACGGCTTCGTTCCTGTACGTCCGCAGCGGGCGGATCGAGCGTCCGGCAGGACTTCCCGACCGAAAAGAGTTGGAACGGCTCCTGATCGGGAACAGTGACTAATGAGTCACGCAGTGCATCCAAGTCGTCACGCCAGTGCCCGAAACCTGTGTGTCACGCACGTTTCGCGCCTATTGTGGGGTCGGTAACCGGTCAACTCCCGTACTCCGGCCGCCAGCGAGGCCCGCATTCCCTAACCCTCAGTCATCACCGCAGGTGCCCCCGGGCATCGGCGTCTTCTGCTGGAGAGTCCGAAGTTGAGCGCGACCGGATGGATCAGAGAGCGGTTCACCGGGCCGGCCCCGGCGCCCGCTTCCGGCGCGACCGGCACCTGGCCGAGGACGGCGCTCGCGCTGCCCTTCCTCGGCATGGCGCTGATCGTCGTCCTCGACTACCTCAGCGGCACCGAGGTGACGGTCGAACCCGCCCTCACCGCCGTACCCGCGCTGGCCGCCGTGGTCAGCCGCCGCACCTGGTACCCGTTCGTCATCGGCCTGTGCACCGAGGCGGCGGCCTTCCTGATGGCCTTCCGCAGCGACGCGCTCCACGAGTCCGTGCACGCCGCCAGCGTCATCGCGATCCTGCTGGTCGCCACCATCGGCTGGGTCAGCGCCACCCTGAGGCTGCGCCAGGAACGGGCGCTGGCCGACGCCCAGCTGGTCGCCTCGATCGCCCGCCGGGTGCTGCTGCGCCCCGTCCCCGAACGGGTCGGCACCGTCCGGGCCGCCGTCCACTACGAGGCCGCCGCCGCGCACGCCCGGATCGGCGGCGACCTCTACGAGGTGGTCAACACCCGGCACGGCGTGCGGGCCGTGGTCGGGGACGTGCGCGGCAAGGGCCTCGGCGCGGTCGAGACGGCCGCCGCCGTGCTCGGCGCATTCCGCGAGGCCGCCCACCAGGAGCCCGCACTGGACCGGGTGGCCGGCTGGCTGGCCGTCAGCCTGGACCGCGCCCTGCACGAGAACGACCACCCCGGCGTGGAGGAGGAGTTCGTCACCCTGGTGCTGATCGGCGTCCGGCCCGACGGTTCCGCCGAGATCGTCAACTGCGGCCACCCCGCCCCGCTGCTGCTGCGCGGAAGCCAGGTCGCGGCGCTCGAACTCGCCGAGACCGTACCGCCGTTGGGCGTCCTCGACCCGGCCGACGTCCGCCCGCCGGTGCACCGGGTGCCGCTGCTCGGCGGCGACCGCGTGCTGCTCTTCACCGACGGAGTGATCGAGGCCCGCGACCGCGCCGGCACCTTCTACCCGCTCGCCGAACGCTTCCCGCGCTGTGCCGACGGCCACCCCGCCGACGTCCTGCAGCGTCTGCACGAGGACGTGGTGCGCCACGTCGGACGCCAGCTCGGCGACGACGCGGCGATGCTGCTCCTGCAGTACGACCCCCCACCCGCCAGCATCCTCCAACTCCCGCAGCAGGCCGGGGTCCTGACCCGCCACTGACCTTCTAGAGCGAGACCTCGACCAGCAGCGGCCGGTGGTCCGAGACCTCCGTGCGCGGCGCCGCCGCCGGGCCGACCGCCGTGCGCGGCACACCGATCGCCAGCACGTGGTCGAACTGCACCGCCGGCCGGTGCGAGGGGTAGGTCGGCGTGCGCGCCAGGTCGTACCAGCCCTGCAGCCGCGCCCGGGGCTCGCGCACCCGCCGCCGGCGCGGCTCGGTCAGCTGCGGCCGTGCCCGCCGGGCCGCCCGCAGCTCCCGCACCCGGGCCCGCGGCGCGGTGCGCTCCAGCACCGTCGCCCCGCCGAGCACCGTGCGCGGCACCGCGCCGACCAGGTTGAAGTCGCCCAGCACCAGGTACGGCTGCGGCAGGTCGGCGATCCACCGCCGGATGCCCGCGAGCTGCGCCATGTTCCAGCCCGGCACGAAGGACAGGTGCGCCGCCACCACGGTGAACGGCCCGCGATCGCCCTCCAGCACCGCCGCCAGCGCCGCCCGTGGCTCGTCCGGCACCGGGGTCAGTCCGCGTCGACCGGCCACCCGCAGGGGCAGGCCGAACGGTGCCGGGGCGAACCGTCGGGCCCGCCAGTGCCGTACCGGAAGCCTGGTCAGCAGGGCCGTCCCGTACGAGGGCGGGGCGTCGTCGTCCACCTCGCCGGGCCCGTACACCCGCAGGCCGTTCGGCCCGTCCGGCTCCTGCAGCCAGCCGGCCACCGGGGCCGGGCGCCCGTGCAGGGCGGCGGCGAAGCGCCAGTCCTTGGCGCCCATCGCCGCGGCGGCCACCGCGGCCTGGTCGGTGCCGCCGGAGCGGGCCTGGCCCCGGTCGACCTCCTGGAGCGCCAGCACGTCCGCGTCCAGCTCGGCCACCGCCCGGGCCAGCGGGGCGCCGGGGTCGGGCGGGTAGGGCCGTGGCGCGCCGTCCGGGGCGAGCGGCTGACCGTGCAGGAGGTTGAAGGTGGCGATGCGCAACTGGCTCACACCGCACGACGGTACCCGGTCGCCGGGGGGGAGGGGGCGCGGCTGAGGGGGTGCCGGCTTGACGGGGGCGACTGGAAAGGGCGCGGCTTGCGGCGTGCGGCTGGAGAGGCGCGGCTTGAGGCGGTGGGGCATACCGGGTATACATACTCGGTATGTCCATCCGTCACGGTCTGCTCGCCCTGCTCGACCAGGGCCCGCGCTACGGCTACCAGCTGCGCACCGAGTTCGAGGCGCGCACCGGCGCCACCTGGCCCCTCAACGTCGGGCAGGTCTACACCACGCTGTCCCGGCTGGAGCGCGACGGCCTGGTCGAGCCCGCGGGGGAGGACGAGGACGGCCACCAGTTCTACGCCGTCACCGACGCCGGCCGCACCGAGCTGCGGGCCTGGTTCGACACCCCGGTGCCCCGGACCAACCCGCCGCGCGACGAACTGGCCATCAAGCTCGCCATGGCCGTCACCGTCCCCGGCGTGGACGTCTCCGCGGTCGTCCAGGGCCAGCGCCGACACAGCATCAAGGCGCTGCAGGACTACACCCGGCTCAAGGGCCGCGCCCTGGCGGGGGAGTCACGCCCCGGCGTGGTGCCCTCCGCGAGCAACGACCTCGCCTGGCTGCTCGTCCTCGACCAGCTGATCTTCCAGACCGAAGCCGAGATCCGCTGGCTCGACCACTGCGAGACCCGGCTCGCCCAGCAGGCCGAAGCCCTGCAGGCCGAGGCCCGGGCCGCCGAGGCCGGCGGCGGCAGGGGCACCGCGCCCGCGCCCGCCAAGCGCGGCCGCCGACTGCGTGCCTGAACGCCCGAGCGCCTGAACGCCCGAGCGCCCGAGCGCCCGCGGACTTGAACGCCTGCGCTTCGGGTGCCCCGGCACCGAACCACCGGCTCGGACCCCGACCCCGAGCCCACACCCAGTACAAGGGGGGAATCGTGTCCCACACCCAAGAAGGCCGGCCCGCGCCGGTGCTGCACCTGGAGAACGTCACCCGGGTCCACGGCCACGGCGCCGCCGAGGTCCAGGCCCTGCGCGGTGTCGACCTCAAGGTCCACCCCGGCGAGTTCGTCGCCGTCATGGGCCCCTCCGGCTCCGGCAAGTCGACCCTGCTCACCCTCGCCGGCGGCCTCGACACCCCGACCGACGGCCGGGTCCTGATCGAAGGCACCTCCCTCGGCGAGCTCAACCGCAAGAAGCTCGCCCAGGTGCGCCGCCGCTCCGTCGGCTACGTCTTCCAGGACTACAACCTGATCCCGGCCCTCACCGCCGCCGAGAACATCTCGCTGCCCCGAGAACTCGACGGCCTCTCCGCCCGGGCCGCCCGCCGCGAGGCACTGGCCGCACTGGAGGAACTCGGCATCCCCGAACTCGCCGACCGCTTCCCCGACGACATGTCCGGCGGCCAGCAGCAGCGCGTCGCCATCGCCCGCGCCCTGATCGGCGACCGCCGCCTCGTCCTCGCCGACGAACCCACCGGCGCCCTCGACTCCACCACCGGCGAAGCCGTCCTCGCCGTCCTGCGCGCCCGCTGCGACGCCGGCGCCGCCGCCATGATGGTCACCCACGAGGCGCGGCACGCCGCCTGGGCCGACCGCGTCGTCTTCCTGCGCGACGGCCGCATGGTCGACGAGTCCGTCAGCCAGGACGCCGCCAGCCTGCTCGTCAGCGTCGCCACCAACAGCAGGAAGGTGGACGAGTGAAGCTCAGCGCCTGGCGGGTCGCCCTGCGCATCGCCCGCCGTGACGCCCTGCGGGCCAAGGGCCGCAGCGCCCTCGTCATCGCGATGGTCGCGCTGCCCGTACTCGGTGTCACCGGGGCGGACGTGGTCTTCCGCAGTGCCGACCTCTCGCCCGCCGAGAAGGCCGTGCGGATCATGGGCCAGGCGGCCGCCGAACTGGAGATGGTCGAGCGCGGCTCCGCCGTCCTGCAGGCGCCCGACCCGTCCGACGGGCTCAGCGTCGAGAACCCCACGGACGACCTCAAGCCCGGCGACGTCCCCCGGCACACCCCCGAGCAGCAGCGCGCCCTGGACACCGCGCCCGGCGACCTGGTCAAGCAGCTGCTCCCGGCCGGTGCCGTCCTGGTGCCCGAACGCGAGGGCCCGAACACCGCGGCGAGCAGCGTCATGGGCCTGCTGTCCACCCGCGTCAACGAGATGGACCTGAACGACCCGGTCTGGCAGGGCCGCGTCGACCTGGTCAAGGGCCGGGCCCCCGCGAACGGTCACGAGGTCGCCGTCACCCCGGCCTTCCTCAAGCGGTCCGGCCTCAAGATCGGCGAACGGACCGCCGTCCGCGGCCTGGAGGCCGACCCGTTCACCATCACCGGCGTCTACGAGTACCCCGGCGAGCTCACCGCCAGCGAACTCTTCGCGCCGCCCGGCACCCTGATCGACCGGCTCGCCACGCCCCCCGGCGCCTCCCGCGGCCCGGCCACCGGCACCGACGAGCCCGTCCGTTGGCTGGTCAAGCTCCCGGCCGGCGCCGACCTCGACTGGCGCAAGGTCGTCGAACTCAACCGGTACGGCTTCAGCGCCACCTCGCGCGCCGTCCTGATCGACCCCCCGGCCCGCGCCGACGTCCCCTTCTACGTCAAGGCGGACGAGCGGTCGCAGAACCAGACCTCCTACTTCGACCGGACCAGCGTGGTCATCCTGGCCACCGTGGTCGGCATGGCACTGCTGGAGATCGTCCTCCTCGCGGGCCCCGCCTTCGCCGTCGGAGCCCGGCGCTCCCGGCGGCAGCTCGGTCTGCTCGCCGCCGCCGGCGGTGACCGTGCCAACGTCCGCGCCGTCGTGCTCGGCGGGGGCATCGTCCTCGGCGTGACCGGTGCCGTCGTCGGCCTCGGCCTCGGCGTCAGCCTGGTCGCGCTGCTGCGGACCCAGGCCGAGGAGTACTCCGGCCGGCGCTTCGGCCACTTCGCCCTCCAGCCGCTCGATCTGATCGGCGTGCTCGTGGTGGGCCTGGTCACCGGTCTGCTCGCCGCGGTCGTCCCCGCCGTCCAGGCCTCCCGCCAGGACGTCGTCGCCGCGCTCACCGGCCGGGACTCGCTCAAGCCGCCGAACCGCAAGCTCGCCGTGCTCGGCCTGCTGATGCTGGGCGGAGGCGCCGCCCTGGCCCTGCTCGGCGCCACCAGCGGCGTCGGCAGCCGCAGCCTCGCCGTGCTCGGCGGCTCGGTCGTCGCCGAACTCGGGATGGTCGCCCTCACGCCCTACCTGGTCGGCCTGTTCGGCCGGCTCGGCCGCTGGCTCTCGCTCGGCCCCCGGCTCGCCCTGCGCGACTCGGTGCGCCATCGGGGCCGCACCGCGCCCGCCGTCGCCGCCGTCATGGCCGCGGTGGCCGGCGCCGTCGCGGTCGGCGTCTACACCACCAGCGTTGCGGAGCAGAACCGGCGCGAGTACGTCGCGCACGGTCCCTCCGGTTCCGTCCTGCTCGGCCGGGGCTGGCTGTCCGGTACCGACGCCAAGCTGCTGCCGCAGATGCGGGAGGCCGTCGAGCGCAGCATCCCCGACCTCGGCCCGCGCGCCGACGTGCAGAACGTGTACTACAAGGGGGACTGTTCCGAGAACTCGTCCTGCGGCTACATCAGCGTGGACCTGCCCAAGGAGATCCGCTGCCCCGTCCTCGACCCGGGCCGCGAGTTCGCGCCCGGTGAGGCCGAGCGGATCCTGTCCACCGACACGCGCTGCCAGACCGACAACCGCCGGGGCAACCCGTACGGCGCGCTGACGGCCGGTGACGCCACCCTGCTGCACAACCTGTACGGCGTCACCGACCCGGCCGCCGGGCAGGCCCTCGCCGCCGGCAAGGCCGTGGTCTTCGACCCCCGGTACCTCAAGGACGGCAAGGTCGCGGTGCAGTTCAGAGAGCCGGCCGACCTCAGCACCGGCCCCGCCGACCGGAAGCAGGTCAGCCACGAGATCGCCGTCGACGCGGTGCTCGCGGACACCTCGGTTCCCTCGCCCGGGCAGGCCGTGATCAGCCCGGCCACCGCGGCCGGACTGGGGTTCACCACCACGTCGGTCGGCTCGGTCTGGCTGCCCGGCGCGGCGCCCTCGGACGGCTCCCAGCAGAAGGCCGACGGCGCGCTCGCCAGGATCACCGACCGCAGCCTCCTCACCGTCGAGCGCGGCTACCGGTCCCAGGCCGATCTCGTCACCCTCGGCCTGACCGTGTTCGCCGGCCTGGTCGCCCTCGGCGCGGCCGGCATCGCCACCGGCCTGGCCGCCGCCGACTCCCAGCGCGACCTGACCACCCTCGCGGCGGTCGGCGCCGAGCCCCGCATCCGGCGCTCGCTGTCCGGCTTCCAGTGCGGCGTGATCGCCGCGATGGGCGCCGTGCTCGGCGTGGTCTGCGGCATCGTGCCGGGCGTGGCACTGCGCAAGGTCGAGAGCGCGGGGGGAAGTTACCCCGGCATCAGTCCGGAGGAGCTCGCCAACCAGGCGATCGTGGTCCTCCCGTGGCCCACCATCGCCGGCGCCGTCGTGGTGCTCCCGGTGCTCGCGGCCGCCCTCGCGGCGGTGCTGACCCGCTCGCGGATCACGCTGCTGCGCCGCTCCGGCTGACACCCGGACGTCGGCCTCCGTCACCCCCGTCTGCGCCCGTGCGCGACGGGGGTGACGGAGGTTACAGCCCCGGGAGGGCCCGGCAGCCGGACGGCCGGGGCGGGCACCCACACGGGCGAACTACAGTCGTCGGTATGACGAGAACCCCGGACAGCGCCGTCCGCTCCTACATCGACTCGCACCAGGCCGCCTTCCTCGCCGACCTCTCGGAGTGGCTGGCCATCCCCTCGGTCTCCGCCGACCCGGAGCGCGCCGGCGAGGTGCGGCGCTCCGCCGAGTGGCTGGCGGCCAAGTTGCGCGAGACCGGCTTCCCGGTGGCCGAGGTGTGGGAGACGGACGGCCTGCCGGCGGTGTTCGCCGAGTGGCCCTCCGGGGACGCGTCCGCGCCGACCGTCCTGGTGTACGGGCACCACGACGTGCAGCCCGCCGCCAAGGAGGACGGCTGGGAGACCGAGCCGTTCACCCCGACCGTGGTCGGCGGCCGGCTGTACGCGCGCGGCGCCGCCGACGACAAGGGGCAGGTGTTCTTCCACACCCTGGGTGTGCGCGCCCACCTGGCCGCCACCGGCCGCACCGCCCCGGCCGTCAACCTCAAGCTGCTGATCGAGGGCGAGGAGGAGTCCGGCTCGCCGAACTTCGCCGCCCTGGTCCGGCGGGAGGCCGAGCGGCTGGCCGCCGACGTCGTGGTCATCTCGGACACCGGCATGTGGTCCGCCGAGACGCCGACCGTCTGCACCGGCATGCGCGGGCTCGCCGACGCCCAGATCGACCTGTACGGGCCGGACACCGACATCCACTCCGGCTCCTTCGGCGGCGCCGTCCCCAACCCGGCCCAGGTCGCGGCCGAGCTGGCCGCCGCCCTGCACGACGCGGACCGCAGGGTCGCCGTCCCGGGCTTCTACGACGGCGTGGTCGAGCTGACCGAGCGCGAGCGCGAGCTCTTCGCCGAGCTGCCCTTCGACGAGGAGCAGTGGCTGCGGGTCGCCAAGTCGTACGGCACCCGCGGCGAGGCCGGGTACACCACCCTGGAGCGGATCTGGGCCCGGCCGACCGCCGAGGTCAACGGCATCTGGGGCGGCTACACCGGCCCGGGCGGCAAGACCATCGTGCCGACCTCGGCGCACCTCAAGCTGTCCTTCCGGCTGGTCGCCGGGCAGGAGGTGGAGAAGGTCCGTGAGGCGGTGCGGGCCTGGGTGGCCGAGCGGGTGCCCGAGGGCATCCGCTACGAGCTGGTCTTCCCGGGCGCGACCCGGCCCTGCCTGACCCCGCTGGACCACCCGGCGCTGCAGTCCACCGTCCGCGCGATGGGGCGGGCCTTCGGGCAGAAGATCCTGTTCACCCGGGAGGGCGGCTCCGGCCCGGCCGCGGACCTGCAGGACGTGCTGGGCGCGCCGGTGCTGTTCCTCGGCATCTCGGTGCCCTCGGACGGCTGGCACTCGGTCAACGAGAAGGTCGAACTGGACCTGCTGGCCAAGGGCGTGGAGACCGCCGCGTACCTGTGGGGCGACCTGGCCGAGAACTTCCGGCCCGGTGCGTGAACTGCTCCCTGCACACCTTGGCCTGTCAGATCACTCATCCGGATGATTCACCACGTGGGGATGGAACCTGTGAGCACCGTGCCTGAGACCGAGCGCCCGCTGTACCTGGCACTGGCCCGGTCCGGGGTGGACCGGGCGGCCGAGCACCGCTTCGACGAGCCCTGGCTGGCGGCGGCCTGGAGCCACCCGGCCACCCGGGTGCTGCCGATCGCCGGCGGCGAGGCCTTCGTGGTCGACACCCCGCAGGGCACCGAACTCGTGCTGCTGCCCTCGTTCGAGGCACCGCAGACCGGCGACCGGTACTTCCTCGGCACCGACCAGGACGGCGTCTCGTACTTCGCGCTGGCCGGCGAGAGCCTGCCCGGGCGCCTGGACGGCGATGCCCGCCCGGCCGGGCTGCGGGAGGTCGGCGCGATGCTGTCGGACCGGGACGCCGGACTGCTGGTGCACGCCGTCGCGCTGGAGCACTGGCACCGGCTGCACAGCTTCTGCTCGCGCTGCGGGCACCCGACCGAGAAGGCCGGCGCCGGCCACGTGCGGCGCTGCACCTCCTGCGCGGCCGAGCACTACCCGCGCACCGACCCGGCGGTGATCATGGTGATCACCGACGAGCAGGACCGCTGCCTGCTCGGCCGTCAGGCGCTGTGGCCGGAGGGCCGCTGGTCGACGCTGGCCGGCTTCGTCGAGCCGGGGGAGTCGATCGAGCAGGCGGTGGCCCGCGAGGTGCACGAGGAGGCGGGCGTGCAGGTCGGCGAGGTGCAGTACGTGGCCAGCCAGCCCTGGCCGTTCCCGTCCAGCCTGATGCTCGGCTTCACGGGCCGGGCACTGCCCGGCGGCACCGAGATCACCGTGGACGGCGAGGAGCTGGCCGAGGCGCGCTGGTTCTCCCGCGAGGAGCTGCGGGCCGGGATGGAGGCCGGCGAGATCCTGCCGCCGTCCGGGATCTCGATCGCCCGGCACCTGGTGGAGCTCTGGTACGGCGAGCCGCTGCCCGCGGCGGCGCGCTGGTAATCCGGTACGAACATTCCGCGGAATAGGGGGCGTGCAGCTGACGCTGCGCGCCCCCTATTTTCCTTCCGATCCCTTTCCGAATTCCGCACCACCGGATGTTCGTATCCGGACGGGCCAGTTCTGCTACCGTAAAGCACCTCCAGGCCCCCGTCGTCAACCCGCGCGGACGACATTGCCGGAAACGGCAGAAACCGCGTCACCGCGCTCGCTACATTCACTCGGGTGACAATCCCCCGGGGCACCGCCCAATCCCCCAAATACCAGCGCCTCGCCGCCGACCTGCGCCGTCGGATCGCCGAGGGCGAGTTCACCGCCGACGCCGCCCTGCCGGTCGAGAGCGAACTGGAACGCCAGTACGGCGTCGCCCGCAACACCGTCCGCCTCGCCGTCGACGTCCTGGTCAACGAGGGCCGCCTGGTCCGCCTCCAGGGCAAGGGCACCTACCTGCGCGAACACCCCGTCCTGGACCACCGCGCCTACGGACCGACCTCGGCCCCCGCGCCGCGCGACTGCCTCGCCGCGCCCTCCGAGGTCTACCTCGGCGAGGCCGCCGAAGCCGGGCGCGAACTCGGCACCGACTTCGAGATGATGATCGTCAGGGCCCGGGTGGACATCGCCGAACGGCTCGGACTGCGCCCCGGCGAGGCCATCGTGGTCCGCCGCCAGCTGCGGCTGCTCGACCGCGAGCCGTACTCCATCGAGGAGAGCCACTACCGGGCCGGCCTCGCCGCCGGCACCCCGCTGATGGAACCCGACCCCGTCGAAGGCGGCGACGAGGCCGTGCTCGCCGCCCTCGGACGCACCGAGATCGGCGCCGTCGACCACCTCGTCGCCCGGATGCCCGGGCCCGAGGAGGCCCAGTGGTTCCAGGGCGGCCCCGGCGTGCCGCTCATGGTGCAGACCCGCGTCACCTACGACCGGCGCGGGCCCGTCCGGGTCATCGAGACCCGCTACTCGGCCGACCGCAGCCGGCTCGTCTACGGCGTCGGCGACCTCGGCGCGCGCACCACCCTGCCCGCGCCCGCCGCACCCGTCGACCCCGCCCGGGCCGACGCGACGTGACCCGCGCCGGCCCCGGACGGCCCGGCCGGATCAGGCCGCCAGGGCCTTCTTGACCTGCAGCAGGCTCGGGTTGGTCATCACGACCTGCTCGCCGCCGCCCACCGGCGTCACCAGCACCGTCGGCACCGTCTGGTTGCCGTTGTTCACCGACTCGACGAAGGACGCCGACGCCGGGTCCTCCTCGATGTTGATCTCGGTGTAGCCGATGCCTTCGCGCTCCAGCTGGCTCTTGAGTCGGTTGCAGTACCCACACCAGGTCGTGCTGTACATCGTCACGGTGCCGGACATCGAGGGGGCTCCTTCGGAAGAGGGATGCGTACGGTCTCCGGACGCAACGTCCGCCGGGCGGCGGGCATTCCGGCAGCCCGTCGACCGTCCTGCGGAGCGATCATCCTGCGATCACACCGGGCCTGTGGACAACCCCGCCCCCGTTGTCCCACCGGGCTGAGAGGATGGAACGCATGCAGGAAGACCTCTTGAGCGGCAGCCCCCACGACGCCCCCCACGGCTCCCCCTGGGCCGACCCCGGCGCCGCCACGGGGCCCGACGCCGTGCTCGCCGGGCTCGACCCCGAACAGCGCGCCGTCGCCACCGCCCTGCACGGCCCCGTCTGCGTCCTCGCCGGCGCCGGCACCGGCAAGACCCGCGCCATCACCCACCGCATCGCCTACGGCGTGCGCAGCGGCGTCTACCACCCCCAGCAGGTCCTCGCCGTCACCTTCACCGCCCGCGCCGCCGGCGAGATGCGCGGCCGCCTGCGCCAGCTCGGCGCCGACGGCGTCCAGGCCCGCACCTTCCACGCCGCCGCCCTGCGCCAGCTCCAGTACTTCTGGCCCCGCGCCGTCGGCGGCCCCGTCCCCCAGCTCCTCGAACGCAAGGTCCAGCTCGTCGCCGAAGCCGCCGGCCGCTGCGGACTGCGCGTCCAGCGCACCGAACTGCGCGACCTCACCGCCGAGATCGAATGGGCCAAGGTCACCCAGACCGCCCCCGAGGACTACCCCGCCGCCGTCGCCAAGTCCGGCCGCGAAGCCCCCCGCGACCCGGCCGAGACCGCCCAGGTCTACCGCGTCTACGAGGAGACCAAGACCCGCCGCGGCAACATCGACTTCGAGGACGTCCTGCTGCTCACCGCCGCCATCCTGGAGGACCGCCCCGACATCGCCGACCAGGTCCGCTCCCAGTACCGGCACTTCACCGTCGACGAGTACCAGGACGTCTCCCCGCTCCAGCAGCGCCTGCTCGACCAGTGGACCGGCCCCGACGGCGGCGCCAGCCTCTGCGTCGTCGGCGACGCCAGCCAGACCATCTACTCCTTCACCGGCGCCACCCCCGACTACCTGCTGAACTTCCGCGGCCGCCACCCCGGCGCCACCGTCGTCAAACTCGTCCGCGACTACCGCTCCACCCCCCAGGTCGTCCACCTCGCCAACGGACTGCTCGCCCAGGCCCGCGGCGAGGCCGCCCGCCACCGGCTCGAACTCGTCTCCCAGCGCGAAGCAGGCCCCGACCCCCTCTACACCGAGTACGAGGACGAACCGACCGAGGCCGAGACCACCGGCCGCCGGATCAAGGACCTGCTCGCCGCCGGCGTCCGCGCCAGCGAGATCGCCGTCCTCTTCCGCACCAACGGCCAGTCCGAGGTCTACGAACAGGCCCTCGCCGACCTCGGCGTCCCCTACCAGCTCAAGGGCGCCGAACGGTTCTTCGAACGCCCCGAGGTCCGCGACGCCGGAGTCCTGCTGCGCGGCGCCGCCCGCGCCGCCTCCGACCCCCTCACCGACGGCGCCCCCGACCTCGCCGGCCAGGTCCGCGCCGTCCTCGCCACCCGCGGCTTCACCGCCGAACCCCCCGCCGGCTCCGGCGCCGTCCGCGACCGCTGGGAATCCCTCGCCGCCCTCGTCCGGCTCGCCGAGGAGTTCGAGCGCACCCGCACCGCCGCCGGCCAGGGCACCGACCTCGCCGCCTACGTCGCCGAACTCGACGCCCGCGCCGCCGCCCAGCACGCCCCCGCCGTCGAAGGCGTCACCCTCGCCTCCCTGCACGCCGCCAAGGGCCTCGAATGGGACGCCGTCTTCCTCGTCGGCCTCACCGAGGGCACCCTGCCGATCATCTACGCCAAGACCGACGAACAGATCGAGGAGGAACGCCGCCTCCTCTACGTCGGCGTCACCCGCGCCCGCAAGCACCTGACCCTCTCCTGGGCCCTCTCCCGCTCGCCCGGCGGCCGCGCGAGCCGCAAACCCAGCCGCTTCCTCGACGGGCTGCGCCCCGGCTCCTCCGCACCCGGCGCACGGACCGGCGCGCGCGGCGGTCGGGGGAGCGTCGAGCCCGGCGAGCGCTCCGCCGCCCGCCGGGTCCGCGGACCGGTCAAGTGCCGGGTCTGCGACAAGGCGCTCACCGAGGCCGTCGAACGCAAGCTGCGCCGCTGCGAGAGCTGCCCCTCCACGATGGACGAGGCACTCTACGAGCGGCTGCGCGAGTGGCGGGCCCGGCAGGCCAAGAAGCAGGGCGCCCCGGCCTACGTGGTGTTCACCGACGCGACGCTGATGGCGATCGCCGAGGACGTGCCCGCCAGCCGCCAGGAGCTGGCCTCCATCTCGGGGGTCGGCGCGATGAAGCTGGACAAGTACGGGGCCGCCGTGCTCTCGTTGTGTGCGGGGGAGGAGCCCGAGGAGGATCCGGACGGCGTCGAGGACGACGGTCCGGTCGATCCGGCGTGAGTCGGCGCGGGCGCGGTCCAGGGGACTGCTCGGGGGACTTCGAAGCCGGCTGCGGGACACACCGCGCAACTCGCCGCGAAAAATAGTTTGCGCGGCGTACCGGGAGCGCAATAGCCTGCCGGGGCGGTCAAGGGGACGCGGTCGCACGGGGTCACACCTGTGCCGATTCCCCCCTGGGCTGACAGCTTCATCTGCTTCATCGATTCACCTGCTTCACCGAGACAGACATCCGAACATTCGGCGCCGGGGGAACCTGGCTCCGCGAGACGCCGAGAGGAGGCGAAGACAGTGGGAAACATCATGATCACCAAAATGACTGGCCAGACCGTTGTCGCTGCCTCCCTGCGTGCCGCCCGTCTGCGGGCGCTCGCCGAGCTCGGTGGAACCGGTCTGGGTCTCGACACCACCGGTGTCTCCGTCGCCCCCGTTGTCAGTGGTCCTGGACACACTGAGCTGTGCCTCACGGCCGGCAGGAGCATCGAAGGCACCGCTGTCGAGACCGGTCTGTCCCGTGACTGGGCGCCGGTCGGCATGTCGCGCTCCCCGCGTGATGAGCGACCGACCCAGGCACCGAAGGCAGCCGTAGCCGCCGCTGTTCATGGCGGCTATGCGCAGGTCATCGGTGCCGGAAACGCCCAGAAGCAGAACGAGCAGCTGATCAACCAGGCCAAGGCCGCCTTCATCGGCGCCGAGGCCATCCGGATGCAGGCCTTCCGCGGCCCTGAACCCTGGAGAGAACGAACCTGAGGAAGCCTCAGGTCGGCACCTCCAGGGCCGCGGAACCCGTCACACCGGGATCCGCGGCCCTTCTGTTTTGTCCGGTACGCAAGACCACCCAGGCCCTCCGGGGCCTCCGGCCCAGCACCACCAGTCACCTGGGCCGGAACCACTGAGAAGACGAGGAAGACGCCACAGTGTCCACGGTCATCACACCGCCCACCCCGTCCGTACCGCCGACAAGCCAGATCACCAAGGCCGACCAGGCCGACCCCCCGGAGGTTCTTTCCATGCAGATCACCTCGATCGAGCAGGCCGAAGCGCTCGGTCTCCCCATCCCCTGCCGCGCCTTCGACCCCGAGGTCTTCTTCGCCGAGACGCCCGCCGACGTCGAGTACGCGAAGTCCCTCTGTGGCACCTGCCCGGTGAAGGACGCCTGCCTCGCCGGCGCGCTGGAGCGGCGCGAGCCGTGGGGCGTCTGGGGCGGCGAGCTGTTCGTCCAGGGCGTCGTCGTGGCCCGCAAGCGGCCGCGTGGCCGTCCGCGCAAGACCGAGGTCATGGCGTGAACCCCGCCGACCACGTCGGGTCCGTCCGCAGGGGAGAGCAGCCCCCGCTGGACAGCGCCCTCCGCCGATCCGTGCGGATCGCCGCCGCCAAGGCCGACGCCGCAGCCCACCGCCCATTCCCGAGCACGCACCACGAGCAGGACCACGACATGACCCCCGCCGCTTTCGATCCCACCGCCCGCGCCGAGCAGGCCACCGAACGTCAGACCCAGAACAGGATCCTCGAAATGCAACTCCTCCACGAATCCCTGGCCCGGGCCCATATGCAAGACAGGCTCCAGGAGGCCGAGAACCAACGGCTCGTCAGCCGGGTCGTCCGGGCCCGCAAGCTCAAGCAGCGGGCCGAGCGGGCCTCGCTGCGCGCCCGAAAGGCGATCGCCGTGGCGCTGATGTAAGACCCGTCCACCGCAGGACCTCCGTCGTGCCGCAGGCCGCTCCCCCTCGTCGGGGAGCGGCCTGCGGCCGTTCTGCGGTGCGGTTGTTCTGGGCTGTGGCCGGGGTCAGCCCTTGCGCGGCCGGCGCTTCGCCGCGGCCTTGGCGGGGGCGGCCCGGTGCCCGTCGGAGAACTCGGGCAGCCACTCCAGCATCTCGGCGCGGAACGGCGCCTTCGCGCCCAACTGGCAGAGCACCCCGATGGTGCTCAGCGTCACCCGGTGGATCAGCAGGTACGCGGGCGGCAGGTTGAGCTGCTTGCCCAGGTTGTACGCCGGAGAGCGCGGGTCGGCGATCCGGGCCGCCTGGGCGCGCATCCACGCCCGCGTGAAGTGGAAGACGTCCACCGCGGCCGGCTCGATGATCGGCAGCAGGTAGTCCAGCACCGCATCCGGATCGAGCTGGATCGAGGGCTTCACGAAGCCCTCCTCGCGCAGCATCTTCAGCACGCCCGCCGCGTCCCCGTCCAGCGCCATCCGCAACGAGGCCCCGATCGGCGCGGGCAGCCCGCCCGGAAGACGGTCCACCGTGCCGAAGTCCAGCACACCGAGCCGCCAGCCCTCCGCCGGACCGTCGTCCTTCAACAGCCGGAAGTTGCCCGGGTGCGGATCCGCGTGCAGCAGCCCCGTCCGCGACGGGCCGGCGAACAGGAACCGGGCCAGCAACTGCCCGGCGCGGTCACGCTCCTCCTGGGAGCCGCGCGCGATCACCTCGGCCAGCGGGGTGCCGTCCATCCACTCGGTGACCAGCACCTGGTCGGCCTGCGCCACCACGCCCGGCACCGCGATGTCCGGATCCCCCGCGAACTCCTCGGCGTGCCGGCGCTGCGCCTGCGCCTCCAGCTCGTAGTCCAGCTCCTCCGAGACGCGCTCGCGCAGCTCGGCGATCAGCGGCTTGATGTCCAGCCCGGGGATCAGCGGCCCGAGCAGCCAGGCCACCCGGCTCAGCTGCGAGAGGTCCGCGAGCAGGGCGTCGCCCGCACCCGGGTACTGCACCTTGACCGCGACCGCGCGGCCGTCGTGCCAGACCGCCTTGTGCACCTGGCCGATCGAGGCCGCCGCCGCGGGCCGGTCGTCGAACTCCAGGAACAGCTCGCGCCAGCCGTCCCCGAGCCGCTGGGCGAGGGCGGTGTGCACCTTGGCCGCGGGCATCGGGGGCGCGGCGTCCTGCAGCTTGGTGAGCGCCGCCCGGTACGGGCCGGCGACCTCCTCGGGCAGTGCGGCCTCGAAGACGGACAGCACCTGCCCGAACTTCATCGCCCCGCCCTTGAGCTCGCCGAGCACCTTGAACAGCTGGTCGGCGGTGGCCTGTTGCAGCTCGGCGGTGACCACCTCGGCGGACCGGCCGCCGATCCGCCTGCCCAGACCGAGCGTGGCGCGACCGGCTATCCCCAGCGGCAGGGCGGCGAGCCGTGCCGTGCGGGTCACTGCCTTGCGCGGAAGATCGCTCACCCGGGCCTCCAATCCCTGGCCCCCCGACACCGGACGGCCGACCATCACTACGCCATTGTGCCCGCTCCCCGGCCCGGGCCCGCCGGAATTCTGCGAGGTGGGGCGGGGAGTGCCCTCCCTTTGCGGGGAGTTGGGCGGCTTGGTCCGGTCGGTGGCGGGGCCTGGGGGCCGGGGGCGGTGGGTCGTAACCGGTGAGTCGTAACCGGTGGGCGGCGGCCAGAGGTCAGCGGGACATGCGCAGGGCGAGGCCGTCCAGGACGACCGCCAGCCCGTAGGCGAACTTGGCGTCGCGCTCGGCGGCCGGGTCGAGCAGGGCGGTGGCCGCGTGCCCGTTGGTGAGGTGCTGGTAGCCGGCCGTGGCCTCCTGGGCGGCCGGCAGCAGCCGGGCGACGAACTCGGCCTCGTCCTCGCCGGAGCGGGCCACGGCACTGAGCCAGGCCGCCTCGGTGGTGCTCATCCCGACGACGTAGGCGATCAGGGCGTCGATCGCCCGGGCCGGATCGGGGAAGTCGGCCGCGACGAAGAGCGCGGACAGCCGCTCCGAGAAGGACATCAGATTGGGGCCGAGGTAGGCGAGGCCGGCCTGGCCCAGCACGGAGGAGAGCCAGGGGTGGCGCAGGGCCGTCGCCCGGAACGCCTCGGCGGCCTCGACGGCGGCGGCACGCCAGTCGGGGCTGTCGGCGGGCGGAAGGGCGATCTCGCCGAACACCTCGTCCACCGCGAGCTCCATCAGCTCGTCCTTCGTCGCGACGTGGCGGTAGAGGGAGGTCGCGCCCGCGTTCAGCCGGGCGGCGAGCTTGCGCATGCTCAGCGCCTCGACGCCGTCGGCGTCCAGCAGGGCGACCGCCTCGCGGACGATCGTCGCCCGGCTGAGGGCGGGCTGCTCCGGCTCGCTCGGCCGGCGGGCCCATACGGACGGGATCGGGTTCGTTCGGGCGGCCATGGCGACTCCTCCTCCTGTAGTGCGTACACCGTTCGCATTGAGCGTACAGCAGTCGGGAGTTGCGCACACCGTTCCGCTGTGCGTACAGTGTTCGCATCGAAGGAACGCAGTGCGCACTCGGGGAACGGTGTGCGCAGATGGGGAGGGATGGCTGATGTCGGCCGACCACGTGACCGGCGCCGAAGGGCGCAACCCGCACCGCTGGTGGATCCTGCTCGTGCTCTGCCTGAGCTCGCTCGTGCTGGTCGTCGACAGCATGGCCCTGACGGTCGCGGTGCCCTCGATGACCGCCGACCTCGGCGCCAGTGCTCAGGACACCCAGTGGATCCTCGACTCCTACGTGCTGGTCTTCGCCGGGCTGCTGCTCACGTCCGGCAGCCTCGGTGACCGGTTCGGCCGCCGAAAGATTATGATCATCGGCTTGCTGCTCTTCGGTGCGGCCTCCCTGGCGGCGACCGTCTGCACCAACCCCGGCGAGGTGATCGCGGCGCGCATCGCGATGGGCGTCGGCGGCGCGCTGATCATGCCCTCGACCCTGTCGATCCTCATCACCGTCTTCGACGAGGAGGAGCGCAACAAGGCGATGGCCGCCTGGGGCTCGGTGTCGATGCTGGGACTGGTCGGAAGCCCGGTGCTCGGCGGTGTGCTGATCAACCACTTCTCGTGGCACTCGATCTTCTTCATCAACGTTCCGGTCGTCGCGCTGGCGATCCTGGCGGGCCTGCTGCTGATGCCGGAGTCCAAGGGCCCGTGGCAGAAGCCCGACCCGCTCGGCGCGGTGCTGTCCGCGGTCGGCATGACCGCCCTGATCTGGTGGATCATCGAGATCCCGCAGCACGGCGCCTTCGGCACCCGCTCGCTGGTCACCCTGATCATCGCGGTGGTCTCGCTGGTCGGCTTCGTGGTGTGGGAGAACCTCAGCTCCGCGCCGATGGTGCCGCTGGTGCTCTTCCGCAACCGCAACTTCAGCGGGGGCTCGCTGTCGCTGACCCTGGTGCAGATCGGCAACGGCGGCCTGCTGCTGGTGCTCACCCAGTACCTCCAGTTCGTGCTCGGGTACTCGCCGGTCAAGGCGGGCCTCGCGTTCCTGCCGCTGGCCCTCGCCGCGCTGATCGGCAACGGGGCCGGGGCCAAGTTCGCGGCGAAGGCCGGCAACCGCCCGCTGATCCTCGCCGGGATGCTCGTCATGGCCGCGTCGTTCGCCCTGCTGACCACCGTCTCGGCCGACACCGGCTTCGCCGTCCCGGCGACTGCGCTCGGCCTGCTCGGCCTCGGCGCGGGCCTGGCCATGCCCGCCGCGGTGGGTGCGCTGATGGCCACCATTCCGCCGGAGCAGGCGGGCGTCGGCTCGGCGCTGAACGACACCATCCAGCAGGCCGGCACCGCGCTCGGCATCGCGATCCTGGGCTCGCTGCTGTCGAGCGGCTTCGCGAGCGAGATGCCGGCCGCGATGCCGGAGCAGGCGAAAGGTTCCATCGCCGGGGCGCTGGCGGTCGCCGGTGGTGACACCGGGCTCGTCCGGACCGCTCGGGAGGCGTTCACCTCGGCGATGTCGACGACCTTCACGGTCAGCGCGATCGGTGTCCTGTCGGCGGCCCTGCTGGCCGTGCTGCTGATGCGGGACCGGAAGGCCGGGACGGCTGCCGATCCGCAGTCCGCTGAAGGGGCTGCTGCGGAGGCCGCCGAGGGGGCCGGGCTCGCGGCCTGAAGCCGGTGGCGGTGGCTCTCTGAGATCTGAAGTGCTGCACAGGAAGTCGGATGGGCCGACTTCCTGTGTGGCATTTCCGGGTTGTTGGGATCTGGGCGGGGAGGGGTGTGGGGGTTTCGGCCCGGCCCTCCGCTTCGGCGGAGGGCCGGGCCGCGGGGTGATCGGATTCGCTGTTCCTCTCCTTGGGGCCCCCTCCCCCCCCACCCCCCACCCCCCCACCCTCCGCCCACCCACCGCCTCGCCGCCCACCCACCCGCCTCACCGCCCGCCTCCCGCACCGCGCCTCGCAGCCCGGAGCAGGGGCTGCCTGCTTCGGCCGGCCCGCGCCCTGCCCCGGGCAGGGCGCGGGCTTCGGGCTCGCCTCGCTTCGGGCTCGCCTCGCTTCGGGCTCGCCTCGCTTCGGGCTCGCCTCGCTTCGGGCTCGCCTCGCTTCGGGCTCGCCTCGCCACGGGGGCTCCTGGCCATGGGCTCACATGGCCGGGTGCTCGCCCGTGTCGCTTCGGTGTCGGGCCGGGCGGCTGCCGAGCCTCGCAGCCGCCCGCCCGCTTCCGTTCACGCCTCGGTCTTCGGTCTCTCCGCACTCCTCCTCAGCCCGGCGGCAGCGGCTGCCACAGGCATCCGCAGTCCGGGTGCCCGCGCAGTCGCAGTCGCCGGGGCATCCCGTCGCGTGCCGACACCTCGCACCACCCGTCCACGCTCGGCGGCCGGCCGCCGTCCAGGTACACCTGCACCTGCAGCGCGGCCAGCCCCGCGATCGCCGTCGCCAGGGCCGTGTCGCAGGCCGGGGTGCGCGCCTGCCCGCTGCCTCCGTGCGCCAGCTGGGCCAGCACCCGCGGCCAGGCCGCGTCCTCGTCCTCCCGTCGCAGCACCAGGCAGTGCCCGCACGCCGACATCCCGGGGATCACCAGCGGCCCGATGACGCCGAACTCCTCGACCACGCCCACGTACAGGTGCGGCACGCCGGCCCGGAGCAGTAACCGGGCCTCGTACGTCCCGCCGGCGAAGGCCGCGCTGCCGTCCCGCGGTGCGAGGACCACGAAGTCGGGCGGTGGCCCGTCGGGCTTTCGCCGGGGACCGGGCAGCAGCGGCCGGGCCGAGGCCCGTTGTACCGCCTCCCGCGCGGCCGTCGAGCGCAGCCGCCCGACGTCCCCCGGTGACAGCCCCGCCGGGGAGCAGTCGCCGGGGCGTACCCGCCCGCCGTCGGCGACCGTGACCGTGCCCGCTCCGCCCGCGGCGAGCACCGCGGCCACGGCCGCGCCGACCCGGCCCGCGCCGCGGACCTCGATCCGTGCGTCGGCCCGGCGGGCCAGGACGGCGGGTGCGGCGCGCGGGGCGGAGTGGACGAGGGACAGTGAGGCGAGGTCGGGCCCGAGCAGTTCCCGGTGCTGCTGGGGGAAGCGGGCCAGCGCCCTGTCGGTCGCCTCCGCGTCGTCCAGCAGCCCGATCTCCTCCAGTTCGGTCAGCAGGGTGTCGGCCGGTTCGCGGCCGAGGCCGACGCGTTCGCCGGCCTCCAGGAGCGCCGGGCGGTCACGTGTCCCGTCGACGAGCCCGAGGAAGTCGCACAGGGCCTTGTCGGCGTGGTCGAGCACCCCCGCGTACCGGGTGACGGTCCCGAACTGCAGGGTTTCTTTGTCCCGCCAGCTGCGGGACAGGGCGGGCTTCAGGACGAGGCGCACGGTGGTCTCCCTTCCGATCGTTTCCGGACGGCTGACCGCAGCTTGCCCCATCGGGCCGACCTCGTGCTGAAAGTTATCCACAGGTCCGTACGCATGATCGCATCATCTGTTCGCAGGCCCTGTGGATAACTGCCCATCCTCTCCGGCGTCGGTTTCCGGACACCCTCCGTCGACTTTTCGTTCGCGATCACTCCATGAAAGATTCCGGCCACGGCAGCGGACTTCTGTCCGTGGTACCGGGTAACGTCGTGTGCCATGGCAGCCGAGCGGGACTCCCATCCACCGGCGTCGCGTCGGCGTGCCCGTGCAGCATCCGGGTCACAGATGGCGACGCCGAGCACGCGCGGGCGCCCGGACCAGAACCAGCAGCCGAGGCCGGCGCCGTCGCAGCACCCGCCCGCCGGGGTCGTCTCCCCGGAGCCGCACGACCGCAGCCGGGTCGAGGTGCGGCGCAGCGCCCGTCGCAGTCGCACCGTCTCCGCCTACCGCGAGGGCGACCGCACCGTCGTGCTGATCCCGGCCCGGATGTCGCACGCCGAGGAGCAGCGCTGGGTCGCGCAGATGCTGGAGAAGCTCGCCGCCCAGGAGTCCCGGCGGATCCCCGGGGACGAGGCCCTGATGGCGCGGGCCCGCGAGCTGTCGGCGGCCTACCTGGACGACCGCGCCCACCCCAGTCAGGTCCGCTGGGTCACCAACCAAAACTCGCGCTGGGGTTCCTGCACCCCGAGCGAGGGCACGATCCGCCTCTCGCACCGGCTCCAGGGCATGCCGGAGTACGTGCTGGACTACGTGCTGCTGCACGAGCTGGCGCACCTGCTGGTGCCGGACCACGGCCCGGCGTTCTGGGCGCTGTTGGAGGCGTACCCGCGGACGGAGCGGGCCCGCGGCTACCTGGAGGGCGTGGTCTCCGCCGGCCGCCTGCCGCACATCCCCGGTGCCCGGCACGCGGACCCGGGGCCGGATCCGGCGGCCTCCTGCGGCTGAGGGCCGGGACGAGTCGGTACGAAAGGAGGGGGCGCGGGCCGTATCGGCCCGCGCCCCCTCCTGGTTGCTTCACCTCAGCCGGTCAGCCGGCGGGCCCGGGTCACCAGGTCGCGCACCGAGTGGTCGGTGAGCTCCGGCAGCCGGTCGTAGTCGAACCAGCGCAGGTCCAGCGACTCCTCGCTGATCAGCGCCTGGGCGCCGGCCGGGGCCAGCGCGATGTACTGGACGTCCAGGTGGGTGTTCTCCGGCCGGTCCTTGCCGGCGCAGCGGACCAGGTGGCGGTCCAGCTTGACCGGTACGGGGGCACCGTCCGACTCCAGCAGGACGAGGTCGGGGATGCCGGACTCCTCGACGGCCTCGCGCAGCGCGGCCGCGGCGAGGTCGCGGTCGCCGGGCTCGCAGTGCCCGCCCATCTGCAACCACATGCCGACCTTGGGGTGCAGGGTGAGCAGCACCCGCCCGGCCGCCGGGTCGACGACGGCCGCGCTCGCGGTGATGTGCGCGGGCAGGCAGGACCGGTACAGGCCCTGCGGTTGCGCGGCCAGGTGCTCCAGGTAGTCGAGCCGCAGCCGTTCCTGGTCCTCGTCGGCGGGCTGCCAGGCGGACAGGGTGCGGACGGCGTCCGCGTGCAGGGTGGACGCGGACGTCCCGGTGTCCGTCATGCGGTGGGCTCGCCCTTCCCGTCGGTGTCGGTGTCGGTGTCGTCGGCCTTCGGCTGCTCGGTGCCCTTGGTGAGGTCGGGCTTGCCGGCCGCGGCCTCGCCGAGCAGCTTGTCGATGGCGTCGAAGTCGAGGCCGCCCTCCAGCTCGTCCCCGGAGCCGCGGTGCACGAAGGCGTCCGGGTCGTCCAGGTCGGCGGCGGTGGGCAGCATGTCCGGGTGCTCCCAGAGGGCGTCGCGGCCCTCGACGCCGCGGGCGTCGGCGAGCAGCGCCCACAGCCGGGAGGCGTCGCGCAGGCGGCGCGGGCGCAGTTCCAGGCCGACCAGGGTGGCGAAGGTCTGCTCGGCGGGCCCGCCGGCCGCGCGGCGGCGGCGGACGGTCTCGCGCAGCGCGCCGGCCTGCGGCAGGTGCGGTTCGGCGGCGGCGTGCACGACGGCGTCGACCCAGCCCTCGACCAGGGCGAGCGCCGTCTCCAGGCGGGCGAGCGCGGCCTTCTGCTCCGGGGTGTCCTCGGGCTGGAGCAGGCCGCCGGCCAGAGCCTCCTGGAGCGCTTCGGGGTTGGTCGGGTCGAGCTGGCCGACGAGCTCCTCCATGCGGGAGGTGTCGACCTTGATGCCGCGGGCGTAGGCCTCGACGGCGCCCAGCAGGTGGGCGCGCAGCCACGGCACGTGGGCGAAGAGGCGCTGGTGGGCGGCCTCGCGCAGGGCGAGGTAGAGGCGGACCTCGTCGGCGGGCACGCTCAGGCCCTCGCCGAACTCGGCGACGTTCTGCGGCAGCAGCGCGGCCTTGCCGGCCGGGGCGAGCGGCAGGCCGACGTCGGCGGAGCCGACCACCTCGCCGGCGAGCGCGCCGAGCGCCTGGCCGATCTGGGTGCCGAACATGGCGCCGCCCATGGAGCGCATCATGCCCATCAGCGGGCCGGCCATGGCCTGCATCTCCTCGGGCAGGACGCCGCCCATGGCGTTGCCGACGCGCTCGGCGACCGGGTCGACCAGGTCCTTCCAGACCGGGAGGGTGGCCTCGATCCACTCGGCGCGGCTCCAGGCGACGGCGGTGCCGGCGCCGGAGGGGAACTCGGTGGCGCCGTCGAGCCAGAGGTCGGCCAGGCGGACGGCCTCGGCGACGGCGGAGCGCTCCGCGGCGCTGACCGAGCGGTCCTTGCTCTTGCCCTCGGCGGGCTCGGCGACCACGGTCTGGCGGGCGATGTTGGTGGCGAGGTCCCAGTTCACCGGGCCGCCCTCGAACGAGAGCATCTGTCCGAGCTGCTGGAACGCGGCGCCGAGGTCACCGGGGTTCATGCCGCCGAACATCGCGGCGAAGGGGTTGTCGCCGCCGGCGCCGCCGGGGGCGCCCGGCATGCCGAAGATCGCGCCGAAGGGGTTGCCGGCGCCGAAGCCGAAGGGCTGCGGGTCGTTTCCGGAGCCGGACTGCTCCTGGTCCTTCTTCTTCTGGGCGTCGTCGGGCTTGGCCTTGCCGTCCTCGGGCTCCTCGGGCGGAACGCCGAATCCGAAGGGAAGGTCGCTCACGGGGTCCTCGATCCGGTCGGCCGTCATACGGGTGTGGCGGAAAAGTCTGCGCCCGGGGCGGCGGCGGAGTGGGGTACTCGGGGGCGGCTCCCGCGCGGCAGGCCCGCGCCGGGTGCACCGCCGGGCCTTCGCCTCGGGCAGGATGGTCGTACGTGACACACGTCCGTACGCACATAAGCTAACCGTGGAGGATGGCCGGTGAGTTCCCCGCCTTCGGACGTTCGCTCTGGGCTGACCGGAGGAGAGGATGCGTCGGACACCACGGCGTCGCCGCCTCCAGCCTACGGCGGACGGCCGCTGACCGTGGCGGTGACCGGTGCCGCAGGCGTGCTGGGAGAGCGGGTCGCGGCGCGGCTGGTGGCCTCCCCGCACGTGCGCAGGGTCCTGGCGGTGGACGACCGGCGCGGCGACGTGCCGGGCGTGCAGTGGCGGGTGCTGGACGTGCGGGACCCGGCGGTGGCCGAGCGGCTGGCCGGGGTCGACGTGGTGGTGCACCTGGCGATGGACTTCGGCATGGAGTCCGACCCGCGGGCCCGCAGCGCCTACAACGTGCGCGGTGCGCAGACGGTGCTGACCGCGGCCGCGGCCGCCGGGGTGCACCGGGTGGTGCTCTGCACCTCGGCGATGGTCTACGGCGCGCTGGCCGACAACGAGGTGCCGCTGGCGGAGGACTCCGAGCTGCGGGCGACCGAGGAGGCCTCGCTGGTCGGGGACCTGCTGGAGATCGAGCGGCTGGCCCGCCGCGCGCCGCGCGCCCACCCGGGGCTGCAGGTGACGGTGCTGCGCCCGGCGGTGGTGGTGGGCCCGGGTGTGGACACCGTGCTGACCCGGCACTTCGAGGCGCCCCGGCTGCTGGTGGTGGCCGGTTCGCGCCCGTGCTGGCAGTTCTGCCACGTGGACGACCTGGCGGCGGCGCTGGAGTACGCGGCGCTGGGCCTGGTCGAGGGCGAGGTGACGGTCGGCTGCGACGGCTGGCTGGAGCAGGAGGACGTGGAGCGGCTGTCGGGGATCCGGCGGATGGAGCTGCCGGCCGCGCTGGCGCTGGGGACGGCGGCCCGGCTGCACCGGCTGGGGCTGACGCCGGCCCCGGCGGGGGACCTGGCCTACACGATGTACCCGTGGGTGGTGTCCGGGAGCCGGCTGCACGAGGCGGGGTGGCGGCCGGCGCACACCAACGAGCAGGTGCTGGCCGAGCTGCTGGCGCAGGTGTCGGGCAAGCACGCGGTGGCGGGGCGCCGGCTGGGCGGCAAGGAGGCCGCGACCAGCCTGGGGGCGGCGGGGGCGACGGTGGCGCTGGTCGGTACGGCGGCGCTGGTGCGCCGGGCCCGCAAGCGGCGCCGGTTCTGACCCGGCGCTCTGACGGGGCGCCGGTCAGCCGCTGGTCGCCCACAGATCGGTGCCACTTCTCACGATGCGAAATTTCGAGATCGTGATGCGGAAGACCCTTGCCTCCTCCGGGCCCGGATGAGGAATCATGGGGTCATGTCCGAGAACCACGACCCCATCCGGCTGCTCGCCGTCCGCGACACCCCGCTCTCACTGGACGAGGTGTACGAGGCGGTCGGCGACGACGCGGCCGGCGGCACCACCGTCTTCGTCGGGACGGTCCGTGACCACGACGGCGGCAAGTCGGTCGCCGCGCTGGAGTACAGCTGCCACCCGAGCGCCGAGCAGGAGATGCGCCGGATCGCCGAGAAGGTCGTCGCCGACTTCCCGGTCCGGGCGCTCGCGGCGGTCCACCGGATCGGCCGGCTGGAGATCACCGACAAGGCCGTCATCGTCGCCGTCTCCTGCGCCCACCGCGGGGAGGCCTTCGCGGCCGCCCGCCGGCTGATCGACGACCTCAAGCACGAGGTGCCGATCTGGAAGCACCAGGTCTTCGCCGACGGCGAGGAGGAGTGGGTCGGCGCCGGCGGCTGCTGAGCCGAGCCGTAGGAACACCGGAAGGTCGGAACCGCGGGCACGGCCCGCGCGTCTGTCGGGTCAGGCGCGCCGGGGCCTCACTCGAACGGGTCCGGAGCGGCGCCCCGAATACTCCCTGGAAGTGAGCCGATCGGCCGTCCCGTAACCCGGATGGCGCCGGCTGCGTTGTCCGCCGGAGTGGTTAGTCTGCTCATAGACACGACGAGCTGGGAGTACTGATATGGGTGCGCTCGCCTGGTTGATCATTCCGGTTGTCGCCGTCCTGCTCGCCGCACTCTGGGCGGTCTGGGCCCAGCGGGCCCCACGGGCCACGGGGGATCCGGCCTCGCTCGCCGAGCACCGGCGCTTCATGGCCGCGATGGAACGCACCACGGCCGGGACCTCGGCCCCCGGCGAGGGTGTCGGCCGGTAGCCCGGCGGGCATCGCGTCACCCGCGTCCCGTACTGTCGAGGCATGCCACGCCGCTCCGCGACGATGCTCGCTGCCACCCTGCTGCTCATAGCGCTGCTCTGCGTCTCGGTGCTGATGAAGGTGCCGTACACGGAGATGAGCCCGGGGCCGACGTACAACACGCTCGGCAACCAGGGCGGCAAGCCGGTGATCAGCATCGCCGGGCACGACTCGTACCCGACCAGCGGGCACCTCAACATGACGACCGTCCAGGTCACCGGGGCCAAGTACGAGCCCAGCCTGGTCAACGCGGTGGTCGGCTGGCTGCGCGGCGACGTGCTGGTGGTGCCGCACGACAACGTGTACCCGAAGGGGCAGTCGGACGCCGACGCCAAGAAGCAGAACGCCGAGGAGTTCGCCTCCTCCGAGGACAGCGCCCGCACCGCGGCGCTCAAGCAGCTGAACATCCCGGTCGGCAACGAGTTGATCGTCAAGTCGGTCACCGCGGGCGCCCCGGCGGAGGGCAGGCTGCACGCGGGCGACCAGATCGTCGCCGTCGACGGCGCGCCGGTCTCCTCGGTCGACCAGGTCGTCGCCGCCGTCACCAAGCACAAGCCGGGCGAGTCGGTGGTCTTCACCGTCGTGCCGCGGGTCAAGGACGCGGCCGGCAACGCCGCCGCGGCGCCGGGGGCCAAGACGGACGTCAGCGTCCCGACCGTACGGGCCAAGGACCTCGACCCGAAGGCCCCGGCCGAGCGGGCCGAGCTCGCGGTGATCGGCATCGGCACCGGGATCCGGCACACCTACCCGTTCCAGATCGACATCGGGCTGCAGGACGTCGGCGGCCCGAGCGCCGGCCTGATGTTCTCGCTCGGCATCATCGACAAGCTGACCCCGGGCGGCGACCTCACCGGCGGGAAGTTCGTCGCGGGCACCGGCACCATCGACGACGACGGCAAGGTCGGCCCGATCGGCGGGATATCGATGAAGCTGATCGCCGCCCGGGACGCCGGGGCCGAGTACTTCTTCACCCCGTCCTCGAACTGCGCCGAGGCCACCAAGAACACCCCGTCCGGGCTGACCCTGATCAAGACGGACACCCTGGACGGCGCGCTGAAGTCGCTGGAGCAGCTCCGCTCCGGGCAGACCCCCGCGCTGCCGTCCTGCCCCAAGTAGTCCTCGGGTAGGGCCCGGGCTCGTCCTCGGGGGCGTCCTACGCGAAGGTCGCCAGCAGGGCGTCGGTCAGGCCGGGCACCAGGTCCGGGCCGGTCAGCACCTCGCGGGCGACGTCCTTGGAGCGCAGCCGCAGGGCGATCTCCTTCTTGCCGTCGCGCAGCACCGCGGCGGTGATCCGCACCTCCTCGCGCTGGGGGTGATTGGCCACCCAGTCGGCGAGCTGGGCGTCGGAGGCGCCGCGCGGGCGGGACTGCTCGGCGCCCGGGGGCAGCATCAGGCGCTCGACGACCAGGGCGCAGCCGGCCACCGCGTCGGGCCAGGCGATGGTGCCGAGGAACTTGTCGAGCTCCATGCCGGCCGGCAGCTCGTCCTGCTCGACGGGGGTGAGGCCGGGCTCGTCGCTGTCGGCGAGGCCGAGCTGCTTGGCGACCCGGGGGTCGGCCTTGCGCAGGGCGGCGCTGTCCACCAGGGCGAACAGGCGGGCCGGGAGGTCCCAGCCGAGGGTGGCGGCGTACTCGTCGATCTCCAGCGCGGCCCGGGTGAGCGGGGACGCGGCCGGGAGCTTGGAGACGTCGTCGGGGGAGTTGGTGAATGCAGACGCGTCGGACATGCCTCAATCCTCACACGTCGGGCGGGGCGCGCTCGCCGGGCGGCCCGGGCGGCCGGCCCGGGGGTCGACCGTCGGTGCCGGATCAAGAGCGCCCCGGAGGCGAGCGGGCGGGCAACCGTAACCGTCTGCTAACGGTGGGAACTCGGCCAAAGCCTGGTTAAGTTGCTCTGACGACCGATCGATCCCAGACGACACAGCTGAGGTGCCACCGTGGTATTCCAGATGCCGGAACGCTCAGGGCCGGGTTTCCGGCGAAGGGTGGGTCCGCCCTCGCGGCGGGCGCGGGTGGCCCTGCTGACCCTGGGCGTGCTCGCGGTGCTGTTCCTGCTGTTCGTCATGTTCGCGGGCTTCTGGACGGACTGGCTGTGGTTCAGGTCGGTCCACTACTCCTCGGTGTTCACCACCCAGCTGTGGACCAAGATCGGGCTGTTCGCGGTGTTCGGCCTGCTGATGGCGGTGATCGTCGGCTTCAACATCTGGCTGGCGCACCGGCTGCGGCCGCCGCTGTCGGCGATGTCGGTGGAGCAGCAGAGCCTGGACCGCTACCGGGCCGGCCTGGCGCCGTTCAAGCGCTGGGCGCTGATCGGAGTCTCGCTGGTGATCGGGCTGGTGGCGGGCGCCGCGGCGTCGGGCCAGTGGCGGACCTGGCTGATGTGGACGAACTCCACGTCCTTCGGGGAGAAGGACGCCCAGTTCGGGATGGACGTCTCCTTCTACGCCTTCGACCTGCCGTTCTACGAGTTCGTGCTGGGCTTCGCGTTCAGCGCGGTGATCGTCTCCCTGCTGACCTCGGCGCTGGTGCACTACCTGTACGGCGGGTTGCGGCTGCAGGGCCCGGGCCGGCGGGCGAGCGCGGGCGCGCAGGGGCACCTGGCGGTGCTGCTGGGCGTGTTCGTGCTGCTGAAGGCCGTGGCGTACTGGCTGGACCGGTACGCGCTGGCGGTCAAGACCGGTTCGTACAAGGGTGTTTCGGGCTGGACGGGCCTGCGTTACGTGGACGCGAACGCGTTCCTTCCGGCCAAGACCATCCTGTTCTTCGTCGCGATCATCTGCGCGGTGCTGTTCTTCCTGACCCCGGTGCGCCGCACCTGGGCGCCGGCCCTGATCGGGCTGGGGCTGATGGTGCTGTCGGCGGTGCTGATCGGCGGCCTGTACCCGGCGATCGTGCAGCAGTTCCAGGTCAAGCCGAACGAGCAGGCCAAGGAGACGCCGTACATCCAGAAGAACATCGACGCGACGCGGCAGGCGTACGGGATCGCGGACGCGCAGCCCACTCCGTACACCCCGCAGGGCTCGACCACCGGTGACGCGCTCAAGCCGGACGCGCAGACCATCGCGGACGTGCGGCTGCTGGACCCGAACATCGTGTCGCAGACGTTCCAGTCGCTGGAGCAGCAGCGCAACTACTACGCCTTCCCGAGCACGCTGGACGTGGACCGCTACGGCAAGGGCGCGGACAAGCAGGACACCGTGATCGGCCTGCGCGAGCTCGACCTCAACGGCGTGCAGCGCAACTGGATCAACGACCACTTCAAGTACACCCACGGCTACGGTGCGGCCGTCGCCAAGGGCAACCAGGTCGACGACAAGGGCGGGCCGGTGTTCACCGAGTCCGGCCTGCCCGCCACCGGTGCGCTGGGCGACTACGAGCAGCGGATCTACTACGGCGAGAAGACGACGACGTACTCGATCGTCGGCGGCTCGAACAAGGAGATCGACTACACCGACACCAAGACCGGCCAGAACGTGGAGTACACGTACGGCGGTGCCAGTGGCGTCTCGCTGGACAACCCGCTCACCCGGGCCGCGTACGCGGTGCGCTTCGCCGAGCCGCAGATCCTGTACGCGGGGGCGATCACCGACGGCGCCAAGGTGATCTACAACCGGACGCCGAAGGAGCGGGTGGAGAAGGTCGCGCCGTGGCTGTCGATCGACGCCGACCCGTACCCGGTGGTGCAGGGCGGGCACCTGGTGTGGGTCGTGGACGGCTACACCACCTCGGACGGCTTCCCGTTCTCGTCGAAGACGACGCTGGGTGCGGCGACCAAGGACTCGTTGACCAACCAGCGCGGTGAGCTGCTGACGGTGGCCAACCAGGTCAACTACATCCGCAACTCGGTGAAGGCCACGGTGGACGCCTACACCGGCGAGGTGAAGCTCTACCAGTGGGACGAGAAGGACCCGGTCCTGAAGACCTGGATGAAGGCCTTCCCGGGCACCGTCGAGCCGAAGGCGGACATCCCGCAGTCGCTGCTGCCGCACCTGCGCTACCCGCAGGACATGTTCAAGGTGCAGCGCGACCTGCTCGGCCAGTACCACGTGACCGACGCCAACTCCTTCTTCAACGGCAGCGACATCTGGCAGGTCCCGGTGGACCCGACCAGTGACACCAAGCAGGTCCAGCCGCCGTACTACGTGACGCTGCGGATGCCGGACGCCGCCGCCGCGAGCTTCTCGCTGACCAGCACCTTCGTGCCCAACGGCCGCCCGAACCTGGCGGCGTTCCTGGCCGTCAACGCGGATCCGGGCGACGACTACGGGAAGATCCGCCTGCTGAAGATGACCGGCGAGTCCGGAGCCCCCGGCCCCGGGCTGGTGCAGTCGAAGTTCAACTCCCGCCAGGAGGTGGCCAACCAGATCTTCGCGCTGAAGAGCGGCGGGGACACCGAGCTGGAGTACGGCAACCTGCTGACCCTGCCGGTCGGCGGCGGGCTGCTCAACGTCGAGCCGGTGTACGTGCGCGGGCGCGGCGCCAAGTACCCGACGCTGTCGAAGGTCCTGGCGGTGTACGGGGACGACAACGTGGCGTTCGAGGACACCCTGGAGAAGGCGCTGACCAAGCTGTTCGCCGGGCAGGCCCCGCCGGCCACGCCGGTGGCGCCGTCCAACCCGGGCAACGGGACGGCCCCGGCCTCCCCGACGACGCCGACCAGCCCGACGGCCCCGGCGACGCCCGCGCCCACCGCTTCGGCCACGCCGGCGCCGGGCGGGACGATCTCGCCCGAGCTGCAGAAGGCGCTCTCGGACGCGGCGAAGGCGTACAGCGACAGCCAGACCGCGTTCAAGAACGGCGACTGGGTGGCGTACGGCAACGCCCAGAAGGCGCTCGGCGACGCGCTGAAGGCGGCCGACGCGGCCCGCGGCGCCGGCCCGGCCCAGGCCCCGACCGCGCCCGCGACCCCGGGCGCCACCCCCGCCCCGGGGGCCGGGGGCAGCGGATCGCCGAGCCCCCAGCCGTAGCCCCAGCCGTGACCGCGGCTGCGGTCCGGCGGCCGCGGCTTCCGGCCGTGGCCGCTGAGCTGCGGCAACCGTTTTCCGATCCACCCCGCGTCCGTGCTATGGTTCAACCACCGACGCGGGGTGGAGCAGCTCGGTAGCTCGCTGGGCTCATAACCCAGAGGTCGCAGGTTCAAATCCTGTCCCCGCTACAAAGGCCTGAGGCCCGGAGGATCCTTCCTCCGGGCCTCAGGTGTTTCCCGGGGAGAGTTTCCGCCCATAAGCGGTGGGAACCGCTCCGGTACTATCGACCGTCGCCAAGGAGGACGGCAGCGGGGTTTGTGAGGTTGACGTGTCGGGAAATCGACAAAGCGCCGAAGCAATGTCGTCGGCTTCGGGTCAGCCCCGCCCGAATTCGGCCGGGGCAGGTGTACGCGGGTAGCGGGTGATGCGACGATGGGACACATGGGGGACGGTGCACGGCCGCTGATCGGCCGTCGGGTCCGGCGCCTCTCCTGGGAGTCCCCCCGGCCGCACGCCGGGGCACGATGCCGCGACACTCTGGGGGAGCGGGAGTCGGCATGAGGCTGATCGGCAAGTCAGGAGGCAAGCCCTCGGCGGCCGTCGAGGCGGACACCGACGCGTGGGCGGAGAGCGCCGAGAGCCCCGAGAACCGTCCCGGAACCCTGCCCGCCCAGCGCACCAGCGGACTGTCCGAGCGCCCCGCACCGGGCTGCGGCCCCGACAGCCTGGTCCACGTGTCCACCCGTCAGTTCGCCGCCGCCGTCGGCGCGTACGGCGAGCCGGCCGGCGGGGAGAGCGCGCCCGGCGCCGCACTCGACCCGGCGGGCCTGGACCCGACCAGCTTCGAGACCGCGCTCGCCGCCCGGGAGTCCGCCGCCCTGGAGGCCCGGCACCGGCAGGCCGCCGACGGCGGGGACGCGGACGCCGCCGGCCGGCTGGGCACCCTGCTGCTGCGCCGCGGCGACCTGGAGGACGCCGAACCGTACCTGCGCGCCGCCGCGGCCGCCGGGGTGCGCGCCGCCGCCAACAACCTCGGGGTGCTGCTGCACCAGCAGGGCCACCGGGGCGAGGCCGCCCAGTGGTGGCGCCAGGCCGCCGTCGCGGGCAGCGCGCCGGCCGCGCACGCGCTCGGGCTGCAGCTGCGCGACCAGGGCGAGGAGGAGGCTGCCGAGTACTGGCTGCACTTCGCCGCCGACCACGGGCACCCGCTGGGCGCCTACGCACTGGGCGACCTGATGGAGCACCGGCGGGACGTCCGGGCCGAACGCTGGTTCAAGGTCTCCGCCGACGCCGGGCACCGCGAGGCCGCCTACCGGCTGGCCCGGATGCGCGAGGCCGCCGGGGACAAGGACACCGCCGAGGCCTGGTACCGCACCGCCGCCGCCCGCAGCCACGCCCGCGCCGCCCTGCGCCTGGGCGTGCTGCTGGAGGAACGCTCCCGCACCGACCAGCCGCTGCTGGAGGAGGCGGCCCGCTGGTACCGGCAGGCCGCGCAGAACGGGGAGCCGCGCGCGGCCTGCGCGCTGGGCTTCCTGCTGCGCGACTCCGGGGACACGGCCGCCGCCGCCGACTGGTGGCAGGAGGCCGCCGAGGCCGGCGACGGCAACGCGGCCAACGCGCTCGGCGCCCTGCACGCGAGCCGCGGCGAGGTCAAGGAGGCCGAGCACTGGTACCGCGCGGCACTGGACGCGGGCGACCAGAACGGCGCCTTCAACCTGGGCCTGCTCTGCGCCGGCGAGGGCCGCGAGCAGCAGGCCGAGCAGTGGTACCGCCGGGCCGCGTACGCCGGGCACCGGGAGGCCTGCAACGCGCTGGCCGTGGTGCTGCTGCAGCGCGGTGACGAGTCCGGCGCCGAGCCGTGGTTCTCCAAGGCGGCCGAGGCCGGCAGCGTGGACGGCGCCTTCAACCTCGGCGTGCTGCACGCCGGGCGCGGTGAGCAGCAGCAGGCCCAGGAGTGGTACGCGCGGGCTGCTGCCGAGGGGCACGGCGAGGCGGCGCTGCAGCTCGCCGTCGCCCAGGAGCAGCGCGGCAACCTGTCCGGGGCACTGGAGCGCTACCGGCAGGCGGCGGCCGGCGGTTCGGCGGAGGGGGCGTTCCGGCTGGCCTCGCTGCTGGACCGGCGCGGGGACGCGGACGAGGAGGCCGAGCACTGGTACGCGCTGGCCGCCGACGCCGGGCACCGGCGGGCCCAGGTGCGGATGGGCGTACGGGCGGCCGAGCGCGGGGCGCTGGAGATCGCCGAGAGCTGGTACCGGCGGGCGGCCGAGGCCGGCAGCCGCAGCGCGGCGTTCAACCTGGGGCTGCTGCTGGCCCGGCAGGACAGCGAGGCCGAGGCGATGCTCTGGTACACCCGGGCCGCCGACGCCGGGCACGGGCGGGCCGCACTGCGTCTGGCGCTGCTGGCGCTGCGCCGGGGTGAACCGGTGCAGGCGGAGAACTGGTGCCGGCGGGCGATCGACTACGGGCCGGCCGAGGTCGCGGAGCGGGCCGGGCGGCTGCTGGGCGCGCTGCACGCCGAACTGAGCGCGTAGGCCGGCCTGTGCCGGAACTACCCCGCTATGGGCGGCAGTTCGGGCACAGGCCGCGGTAGGTGACCTCGGCGGCGGTGACGGCGAAGCCGAAGCGCTCGGTGGCCGGCAGTGCGGCGAGCGGGTCGCCGTGCGGGTGGACGTCGCGGATCGCGCCGCAGCCCGAGCAGACCAGGTGCTGGTGGGCGCGGTGCGCGTTGGGGTCGTAGCGCCGTGCGCGGCCGTCGGTGGCGACCTCCAGGACCTCACCGAGGGCGACGAGTTCGCCGAGCGTGTTGTAGACGGTGGCGCGGCTGATCTCGGGCAGCCGGGCCGCCGCGCGGGCGTGCACCTCGTCGGCGGTCAGGTGCACGTGGTCGCCGTCCAGGACCTCGGCCACGACCCGGCGCTGCGAGGTCAGCCGCCAGCCGCGTCCGCGCAGTCTCTCCAGCAGGTCGCTCATGGGATTCAGGGTAAGCCAGGTCTCGGATTGGTTCCAGTGTTGACTTGGACAAAGTCCAAGTTAGGATCGTGTCATTACGACCGGACCCCCGTGGAGGCACCCGCATGACCACCCAGGACGAGCTGCGCCCGATCCTCACCACGGAGGCGGGTGCCCCCGTCGCCGACAACCAGAACACCGAGACCGCGGGCATCGGCGGCCCGGCGCTGATCCAGGACCAGCTGCTGTTCGAGAAGCTCGCGCACTTCAACCGCGAGCGGATCCCGGAGCGCGTGGTGCACGCCCGCGGCGCCGGGGCGTACGGCACCTTCACGGTCACCGCGGACGTCACGCCCTGGACCCGGGCGGCCTTCCTGTCCGAGATCGGCAAGCAGACCGAGGTCTTCCTGCGCTTCTCCACCGTCGCGGGCAACCTCGGCGCGGCCGACGCGGTGCGCGACCCGCGCGGTTTCGCGCTGAAGTTCTACACCGAGGAGGGCAACTACGACCTCGTCGGCAACAACACCCCGGTGTTCTTCATCAAGGACGCCATCAAGTTCCCCGACTTCATCCACACCCAGAAGCGCGACCCGTACACCGGCTCGCAGGAAGCCGACAACGTCTGGGACTTCTGGGGCCTGTCGCCCGAAGCCACCCACCAGGTCACCTGGCTGTTCGGCGACCGCGGCATCCCTGCCTCGTACCGGCACCTGAACGGCTACGGCTCGCACACCTTCCAGTGGCAGAACGAGGCCGGCGAGCACTTCTGGGTCAAGTACCACTTCAAGACCGACCAGGGCATCCGCAACCTCACCCAGGCCGAGGCCAACGCCCTCGCCGGCGAGGACCCGGACAGCCACC
Organism: Streptomyces sp. 1114.5; assembly: GCF_003635085.1. Taxonomy (NCBI): domain Bacteria; kingdom Bacillati; phylum Actinomycetota; class Actinomycetes; order Kitasatosporales; family Streptomycetaceae; genus Streptomyces; species Streptomyces sp. 1114.5. The sequence goes on along the minus strand of NZ_RBXE01000001.1, from coordinate 393,310 downwards.
AGCGGGACCTGCGCGAGGCGATCGAGCGCGGCGAGTTCCCCAGCTGGACGGTGCAGGTGCAGATCATGCCGGCGGCCGACGCGGCGACCTACCGCTTCAACCCCTTCGACCTGACCAAGGTCTGGCCGCACGCCGACTACCCGCCGATCGAGATCGGCCGCCTGGAGCTCAACCGCAACCCCGACAACGTCTTCGCCGAGGTCGAGCAGTCGGTCTTCTCCCCGGCCCACTTCGTGCCCGGCATCGGCCCGTCCCCGGACAAGATGCTGCAGGGCCGGCTGTTCGCCTACGCCGACGCCCACCGCTACCGGGTCGGCATCAACGCCGACCACCTGCCGGTGAACCGCCCGCACGCCACCGAGGCCCGCACCAACGGCCGCGACGGCCACCTCTACGACGGGCGGCACGGGCGGCAGAAGAACTACGAGCCGAACAGCTTCGGCGGCCCCGTGCAGACCGGCCGCCCGCTGTGGGCCGCCACCGCCGTCGACGGCAGCACCGGCAACCACGCCGCGCCCTCGCACGCCGAGGACGACGACTTCGTGCAGGCGGGCACCCTGTACCGGCTGTTCTCGGAGGACGAGAAGCAGCGGCTGATCGCCAACCTGGCCGGCTTCATCGCCAAGGTCTCGGCCGACCGCGAGGACATCGTGGAGCGGGCGATCGACAACTTCCGCAAGGCCGACGCCGACTACGGGCAGCGGCTGGACGCGGCGGTCCGGGAGCTGCGCAAGCAGTAGCCGCAGCCGGGCCGAGAAAGCAGCAGGCCCTGTGACCAGCTCCCACTGGTCACAGGGCCTGCACTGTTATTCGCCCGCACTGTTACTCGCCCGCTCGCCTTCGGCTCGGGGCGGGGACTCGCCCGATCGGGGCGGGGCTCAGACCGAGAGGCGGCGCAGCGCTTCCTCGTGCAGCAGGCCGTTGGAGGCGACGGCGTCGGCGCCGCCGGGGCCGGGGACGCCGTCCAGGCCGGTGAAGCGGCCGCCGGCCTCCTCGACGATGACGCAGTTGGCGGCCATGTCCCACAGCGACAGCTCGGGCTCGGCGGCGATGTCGACGGCGCCCTCGGCGACCATCATGTAGGACCAGAAGTCGCCGTAGGCGCGGGTGCGCCAGCAGGCGCGGGTGAGGTCCAGGAACGGGTCGAGGCGGCCGCGCTCCTCCCAGCCGCTGAGCGAGGAGTACGAGAAGGAGGCGTCCTCGATCCGGGAGACGCCGGAGACGTGGATCCGGGAGGCCTTGGCCAGGCTGCGGCCGGCGAAGGCGCCCAGGTCCTTGGCCGCCCACCAGCGTCGCTGCAGGGCGGGGGCGGAGACGATGCCGACCACCGGGCGCTCCACGCCGTCCGGGCCGTCCTCCAGCAGGGCGATCAGGGTGGCCCAGACCGGGACGCCGCGGATGTAGTTCTTGGTGCCGTCGATCGGGTCGATCACCCAGCGGCGCGGGCCGGAGCCCTGCAGGCCGAACTCCTCGCCCAGGACGGCGTCGCGCGGGCGGGCGCGCTGGAGCACGCTGCGCACGAGCTCCTCGGCGGCCTTGTCGGCGTCGCTCACCGGGGTGAGGTCCGGCTTGGTCTCGATCTTGAGGTCGAGGGCGCGGAAGCGCTCCAGGGTGACCGAGTCGGCCGAGTCGGCGAGGACGTGGGCGAGTCGGAGATCGTCGTGGTAGTCGGCCATGTCCGAAACCCTAGCGAGCCCACCCGGATCGGGACAGCCGGGCTCGCGGAGCGGGACGGGGGCTGAGGGCGCGTGGGCCCCGCCGCGAGCCACCCCGAGGGCGAGTGGGCGAGAACGCCGCCCCGAGCCGAAGGGGCGCGCCGGTGCCGAAAGGGAGAACGCGAGGGAGCGACGCAGGAGCGAGGGAGCGCCGGCCGTCGGCGCCGGGTCGGAGCGTCCCGGAGGCGAGCGGGCGAGATTTCAGTGCGCCGTGCCGCTGAGCTGGAGGCCGATGACGCCGGCGATCACCAGGGAGATCGAGACCAGCTTGAGCACCGAGGTGGTCTCGTCCAGGAAGACCATGCCGTAGATGGCGGTGCCGGCCGCGCCGATGCCGGTCCACACCGCGTAGGCGGGACCGACCGGCAGGCTCCTCAGGGAGAGGGTGAGCAGACCGAAGCTGCCGAGGGCGAACACGCAGAAGCTGACGGTGGGCCAGAGCTTGGTGAAGCCCTCGCTGAGCTTGAGGTTGATCGCGAAGCCGGTCTCCAGCAGGCCGGCCAGGACCACCAGGGCCCATGCCATCGCGTGCCCTCTCTGTCGATCGACGGGTCGGGCCGCGCTGTGGCCCGACTTTCCTATGATCGCCAGGCGGGCGCGGTCCGACACCTCGAACGGGCCGCGGACCCGGGGGAGCGGTGCGGCGGGGCCGGCTCAGTCGCCCTCGCGGGCCTCCTTGCTGGCCAGCAGGCGGCGCAGCGAGTAGAGCCGGGCGGCCTCGGCGTGGCCGTCGGCGACCCAGGCGTCCAGCGCGCAGTCCGGCTCGTCGTGGCTGCAGGCGCGCGGGCAGTCGGCGGTGCCGGGCTCCAGGTCGGGGAAGGCGTGGATGACCCGGGACGGGTCGATGTGCGAGAGGCCGAAGGAGCGGAAGCCCGGGGTGTCGATGACCCAGCCGGGGTTCAGCGCCTTCTTGGAGCCCGGCTTGGCGCCGGGCGGCGGGGGCAGGCGCAGCGCGAGCGCGGAGACGGTGGTGTGTCGGCCGCGGCCGGTGACCGCGTTGACGTGGCCGGTCTGCCGCTGGCGGTCCGGGACGAGGGCGTTGACCAGGGTGGTCTTGCCGACGCCGGAGTGGCCGATGAACACCGTCGACAGCCCGCGCAGGTGCTCGCGGACGGCCTCGGCGCCGGTGGTCTCCAGCTCGTCGCGGCGGGTGACCACGTAGTCGATGCCCAGCGGCGCGTACGACTCCAGCAGGGAGGCGGCCGGTGCGAGGTCGGACTTGGTGAGCACCAGCAGCGGCTCCATGCCCGCGTCGTAGGCGGCCACCAGGCAGCGGTCGATCAGGCGGGGGCGTGGCTCCGGGTCGGCGAGGGCGGTGACGATGGCCAGCTGCTGGGCGTTGGCGACGACGATCCGCTCGTACGGGTCGTCGTCGTCCGCGGTGCGCCGCAGCACCGAGCCGCGCTCCTCGACCCGGACGATCCGGGCGAGGGTGTCGGTGTCCCCGGAGAGGTCGCCGACGATGTTGACGACGTCGCCGACGACGACGCCCTTGCGGCCCAGCTCGCGGGCCTTCATGGCGACGACCTGGCGCTCCTGCTTGGTGCCCGGGTCGACCAGGCAGGTGAGCCGGCCGCGGTCGATGGTGAGCACCATCGCCTCGGCGGCGTCCTCGTGTTTGGGCCTGATCCGGGTCCGCGGCCGGGAGCCCCGGCGGGCGGGGCGGTTGCGGATGTCGTCCTCGTCGGCGTCCTTGCCGTAGCGGCGCATGGCTTCAGTCTCCGCTCAGGCGTCCGCCGCCGCTTCGCCGAGCAGTTCGGTCCACATCCCGGGGAAGTCGGGCAGGGTCTTGGCGGTGGTGGCGACGTTCTCCACCTCGACGCCGGGTACGGCGAGGCCGAGCACGGCGGCGGCGGTGGCCAGGCGGTGGTCCTCGTAGGTGTGGAAGACGCCCCCGTGCAGCGGGCGCGGGCGGATCCGCAGGCCGTCCTCGGTCTCGGTGACGTCGCCGCCCAGGTCGTTGATCTCCTTGGCGAGCGCGGCGAGCCGGTCGGTCTCGTGCAGGCGCAGGTGGGCGATGCCGTACAGGTGGGACTCGGAGTCGGCGAGCGCGGCGACGGCGGCGATCACCGGGGTGAGCTCGCCGACGTCGTGCAGGTCGGCCTCGATGCCGTGGATCCGGCCGGTGCCGGTGAACTGCAGGCCCTCGTCGGTGAACTCGTAGGCGCCGCCCATCCGGGTGTAGATCTCGCGCAGCTGGTCGCCGGGCTGGGTGGTGTGCTTGGGCCAGTCGCGGACGGTGACCCGGCCGCCGGTGACCAGGGCGGCGGCGAAGAACGGCGCGGCGTTGGACAGGTCCGGCTCGACCACCAGGTCGCGGCCGATCAGGGCGCCGGGGGTGACCCGCCAGACGTCCTTCTCGCCGCCGTCCTCGGGGGCGTCGACCTGGGCCCCGGCCAGGCGCAGCATCTCGACGGTCATCCGGATGTGCGGCAGCGACGGCACCGGGCCGCCCACGTGCCGGACCTCGATGCCGTGGTTGTAGCGGGCGCCGGAGAGCAGCAGCGCGGAGACGAACTGGGACGAGGAGGAGGCGTCCAGCTCCACCGGGCCGCCGTCGAGGGACCCGGTGCCGTGGACGGTGAGCGGGAAGGCGCCGCGGCCGCCGTCGTCGATGCGGGCGCCGAGCGCGCGCAGGGCGTTGATCACGCCGTGCTGGGGGCGCTCGTAGCAGCGCGGGTCGCCGTCGAAGTGGACCGGGCCGTCGGCGAGGACGGCGAGCGGGGGCAGGAAGCGCATGACCGTGCCGGCGTTGCCGACGTCGACCGAGGCGGGGCCGCGCAGCGCGGGGGCGGGGATGACCCGCCAGGCCTCGCCGCCGCCGGTGCCGCCGGCGTCGTTGTTGACCTTCTCCTCGATGGTGACCCCGAGGGCGCGCAGGCCGTCGGCCATCAGCTGGGAGTCGCGGCTGCGCAGGGGGCGGCGCACCCAGCCGGGCTTCTCGGCCAGTGCCGCCAGCAGCAGGGCCCGGTTGGTGACCGACTTGGAGCCGGGGATGGTGACGGTGGCGTCGACGGGGCTGGTCGCGACGGGGGCGGGCCACAGGGTCTCGGTCATGTGGCAAGTCTAGGGGCCGTACCGGAACGGTTCCCGCGCCGGTTGGGCGGCGGGCCCGGGGCGGTTCGGTGCGGGGGTCGTGGACGGTTCGGCGCGGTTCGGTGCAGGGGCTGGAGTCAGTGCAGGGGCTGGAGGAGCCAGTCGGCGCCGAGGGCGAGGCAGCCGAGGGCGACGAGCAGGAAGACGGTGACCCAGGCGAGGGCGGGGACGTGGGTGAGCCGGGCGAGCTGGTCGGCGTCGGAGTCGCGGGCCCAGCCGATCCGGCGCTGGTGCTGCAGTTCCAGGACGGGCCGTACGGCGCCGAACAGCAGGAACCAGCAGCCGAGGTAGGCGAAGCCGGCCTGGACCTGGGCGCTGCCGAACCAGGAGACCAGGAAGAAGGCGCCGCCGGCGACCAGGACGACGAACAGGCCGAAGGCGTTGCGGATGCGCAGGAGCAGGGCGAGCAGCAGGACGATCGCCAGCCACAGCAGCAGGGTGATCCGGTCGGCGGCGAGCAGGGCGGCGCAGCCGAGGCCGAGCAGGGCGGGGGCGGTGTAGCCGGCGGCGGCGGTGAGGATCATGCCGGGGCCGGTGGGGCGGCCGTAGGAGAGGGTGAGGCCGGAGGTGTCGGAGTGCAGCCGGATGCCGGCGAGCTTGCGGCGGGTGGCCAGGGCGACCAGGCCGTGGCCGCCCTCGTGGGCGATGGTCACGGCGTTGCGGGCGACGTGCCACAGCGGGCGGGCGAGGACGGTGAGCAGGGCGGCGGCGCCGGTGGCCAGCACCAGCCAGCCGGGCGGGGCGGTCTGGGTGCCGGTGACCTGGTCCCACAGGGCGCTCAGGGTCTGATCGTCGGTGCTCATGCGGTCGTCCCCGCCTCCGTTCGCTGCGTTGGGCCGTTCGGGGCAGCCTCCCATGCGGGGACGGGCGGGCGGCAGCCGGTGGTTCTGGTGCGGGCGTGAGGAAGCGGTGAGAACGGTCGCGTGGCGGGGACGGGCGCAACGTGAGGACCTGGTCTCGTGATGAGGACGGGCCGGTGGCGGCGCCGGCGGCGTGGCAAGCTGGCCCGCATGTGCGGTCGGTTCGCAGCCAGCAGCAAGCCCGAGTCCATCGTCGAGCTGTTCGACGTCGAGCAGTGGGATCCCGAGGAGACCCTGGACCCGAACTGGAACGTCGCGCCGACCAACAGTGCCTTCGTGGTGCTGGAGCGGATGAGCAGGGAGCAGCCCCGGGCGGTGCGGCAGCTGCGGGTGCTGCGCTGGGGGCTGGTGCCGCAGTGGTCGAACTCCGCGGAGACGGCGGTGAAGATGATCAACGCCCGGTCGGACACGGTGCACGAGAAGCCCTCGTACCGGCAGGCCTTCGCCGCGCGCCGGTGCGTCCTGCCGGTGGACGGCTACTACGAGTGGCAGACGCTGCCGGGCGAGCGGGGCAAGGCGCGCAAGAAGCCGTTCTTCGTCTCCCGGGCGGACGGCGCCCCGCTGGCGCTGGCCGGGCTGTACGAGTTCTGGCGCAACCGGGCGGTGCCGGCCGGGCACCCGGAGGCGTGGCTGGTGACCTTCACGATCGTCACCACGGACGCGGAGGAGTCGCTGGCGCCGATCCACGAGCGGATGCCGCTGTTCCTCGACCCGCAGTCCTGGGACGAGTGGCTGGACCCGCGGCTGACCGACCCGGACGAACTGCGCCGGCTGCTGATACCGCCGCCGCCCGGCGCGCTGCTGGCCACCCCGGTGTCGCCGGCGGTCGGCAGCATCCGCAACAACGGCCCGGAGCTCAAGGAGCCGTGGGCCGAGGTCGAGTACGAGACCACCCTGTTCTGACGTGCCTCGCAGCATTGGAGTAGCGGAGATGACCACCGAACCCGTCGCCACCGGACCCGTCGCCACCGAACCCGTCGCCACCGAACTCGTGCCCACCGAGGCCGGGGAGGCCCGGATCACCCACCACCGGGCGGCGGCGCCGAAGGCCGTCCTGGCGCTGGGGCACGGCGCGGGCGGCGGGATCGAGGCCCGGGATCTGGTGGCGCTGGCCGCGCGGCTGCCGGCGCGTGGGATCAGCGTGGCGCTGGTCGAGCAGCCCTGGCGGGTGGCGGGGAAGAAGCTGGGCCCGGCGCCGAAGACGCTGGACCTCGGCTGGCGGCCGGTGGCCGAGCACCTGGCCGGGCAGGGGCTGCCGCTGGTGGTGGGCGGGCGCAGCGCCGGGGCGCGGGTGGCCTGCCGGACGGGGGCGCAGACCGGGGCGGTGGGGGTGGTGGCGCTGGCGTTCCCGCTGCATCCGCCGGGCAAGCCGGAGAAGAGCCGGGCGGAGGAGCTGCTGGGCTCGGGGCTGCCGACCCTGGTGGTGCAGAGTGCGCAGGACCCGTTCGGCGGGCCGGAGGAGTTCCCGGAGCTGCCGGCCGGGCACGAGCTGGTGGGGGTGCCGTACGGCAGTCACGGCTTCGCGGTGCCCAAGCGGGCGCCGGTGGGGCAGGACGAGGTGCTGGAGCTGATCTGCGCGGCGGTGGGGGACTGGGTGCTGCGGCTGGTGTGAGCGGCTGCTGTCCGCAGGGTCGTGCGCGGCAGTCGTGGGCGGGAATGCGGGCGGGGCCGGGGTGGTTGTCGTGTCCGTCAGCACGAGTCACCGGTGAGAGGCAGGGCAGATGGGTTCGATCGCGTGCCCCGAACGGCCTGAGGAGCGCGAGGCCACCACGGCGTTCGCCCCCTCCTGGCCGGAGTGGTTCGACGCGGGCGAGAAGCCCGTCAGCCCGATATCCTCCATTTCTGGGCGGCCCGCCGTGGGCCGTGCCCGTCATGCCGAGGAGGTGGGTACGGTCGTCGGGACCGAGCACGAGGCCGAGTCCGGCCGTGGCCCGGACGAGGTCCGGCCTGCGGGCGAGGCGCTCACCGGTGAGGAGCTGGCCGACGCGATCGGTGAGGACACCTACCGGGTGTCGTCGGAGGAGAGCGAGGAGGCCCGGCGGGAGCGCTTCGAGCGCGACGCCCTGGGCTACCTGGATCCGATGTACTCGGCCGCGCTGCGCATGACGCGCAACCCGGCCGACGCGGAGGACCTGCTCCAGGAGGCGTTCGCCAAGGCGTACGCGTCCTTCCACCAGTTCCGTGAGGGCACGAACCTCAAGGCCTGGCTGTACCGCATCCTCACCAACACGTTCATCAACTCGTACCGCAAGAAGCAGCGGGAGCCCCAGCGCACCGCGGCGGAGGAGATCGAGGACTGGCAGCTCGCCAGGGCCGAGTCGCACATGTCGACCGGCCTGCGCTCGGCCGAGACCCAGGCGCTCGACCACCTCCCCGACAGCGATGTGAAGGACGCGCTCCAGGCCATCCCGGAGGAATTCCGGATCGCCGTCTATCTCGCGGACGTAGAAGGCTTTGCGTACAAGGAGATCGCGGACATCATGGGTACTCCCATCGGTACGGTGATGTCCCGGCTGCACCGTGGCCGCCGTCAACTGCGCGGCATGCTGGAGGATTACGCCCGCGAGCGCGGGCTGGTCCCGGCCGGCAGCGGGGCAGGGCAGGAAGCGAAGGGCTCGGGCTCATGAGCTGCGGCGATCCGCACGACACCGAGTGTGGCGAGGTCCTCGACCACCTCTATGAATTCCTCGACAACGAGATGGCCGAGGGCGACTGCGCCAAGCTGCGCGTGCACTTCGAGGAGTGCTCGCCCTGCCTGAAGCAGTACGGGCTGGAGCAGGCGATCAAGGCGCTGATCAAGCGCTCCTGCGGGTGCGACGACACCCCGGCCGACCTGCGCAGCAAGGTGCTGGCCAGGATCGACTCGATCCGGTCCGGGCAGCGTTCGGGCGAGCAGGTGGTCGTCGCGGTGGAGCCCACCGTCGAGCTGCACGCCGAGTCCGCCCGGCCGGCGCCGCGGCCGGCGAAGGCCGAGGCGGCGCAGGAGCCCCAGCGGGAATCGGCCCAGCGGGAGTCGGCCCAGCGCCCCGGTGCGCCGGTGGAGGCCGGCGCCCCGGCGGAGTGAGCTGTCGGCCGGTCGCGTGTCGACCGGTCACTTGTGAGGAGCCAAGCGGCCCCGGGAGCGTGCGCCCCCGGGGCCGCTCCCGTTCTGCTCGCATGCGCCCTCACTCGTTCGGGTGAGTTGGCGGTGCGCCAACTGCGCCATTGGGCCATCATGCGTCCCCGCGCCCGGACGGCGGCCTATCCTCCTGACGGGCACTCACCGCCGGTCTCCCCGGCGTGCTGAGGCAACACGGGGTCCGGACGGCGGGGAGGTCGAGATCGCTACCGACAGTGGAGGCGCGACCCTGCCGCCGGGCGCGGCGCGCTACCTGGTGGCCGTTCCGGTGGCGGCGCTGTGCTGCCTGGTTCCGCTGCTGCCCGCGGCCATCGCCCCCGGGCTGCCGCGCTGGCTCGGCGCACCGGTGGACTGGCCCAAGGTCGGGCTGCTGGCCTTCCTGCACGGCTGCTGGGAGTCGCTGGCCCAGGGCCAGCCCACGCCCTGCCTGGTACTGGTGCGCCGACTGCTGCGCCGCCCGGCACTGCCCGAGCGGATGCCCGCCCGGTCCGGGGCGAACGCCTTCTTCCCGGTGCTGTTCGCCGGAGTGCTGATGCTCCCGCCGGCCGCCGCCGCCCTGGTCGCCGTCCCCGCCGCGGTGCTCGGCGGCCCGAACGGGCCCGGCTGCCGCCGGCGCCAGCTGTTCAACGGCGCCCAGCTCGCGCTGTGCGCCTTCGCCTCCTCGGCCGCCTTCCACCTGCTGCGCGGCCCGCAACTGCTGCTGGGCTCCCGCTTCCCGGCCGCACTGCTGCCCGGATTCGCCGCCGTCGCCGCGTTCTGCCTGGTCAACGGGGTGGTGGTGGGCGTCATGTTGATGCTCAGCGAGGATCGCCGCGCCGGGGTGCTGCTGCGCGGGGCCTGCGCGGTGTGCGGGCTGCCGGTGCTGGTGCACGCGGCCGGCGGGCTGATGGTCGCGGTGCTCTGGCAGGGCCCGTACGGCGCGTTCGCGGCGCTGCTGGCGCTGCTGCCGCTGTCCATCTCCGCCTGGGTGTTCGCCCAGGGGCAGCGCGAGCGGGACGCCCACCAGGCCACCGTCCAGTCCCTGGTGCAGGCAGTGGAGATCAAGGACGCGTACACCCGCGGGCACAGCGAACGGGTCGGCCGGGCCTCGGTACTGATCGCCACTCAGCTCGGCATGGAGGCCGACCGGCTGCGCACCCTGCGCTTCGCGGGCATCCTGCACGACGTCGGCAAGCTCGGCGTGGCCACCGAGCTGCTGCGCAGAAACGGTCCCCTCACCGAGGCGGAGCGCCGGGCCGTGGAGGTCCACCCGGTCTACGGGTACGAGCTGGTGCGCGGGATCGACTTCCTCGGCGACGCGCACGCCGGGATCCTGCACCACCACGAGCGGATGGACGGCCGCGGCTACCCGAGCGGGCTGGCCGGCGAGCAGATCCCCGAGTTCGCCCGGATCATCTCCGTCGCCGACGCCTTCGACTCGATGACCTCCACCCGCTCCTACCGGCGCGGGCGCCCCGTCGCCGAGGCCGTGGCCGAGCTGGAACGCTGCTCGGGCAGCCAGTTCGACCCGGCGATGGTCCGGGCCCTGATCGACGCGCTGGCCGTGCACGACTGGCAGCCGGTCGTGCACTCCGAGGACTGCATCCAGGCCGTGCCGGACATCCCGCTCGGGGTGCCCGAGCCGGCCCGGGCGGCGCCCGGCCGGGTGCCCGCCGGCGGCGGGAGCATCCCCACGGCCGGGCCGTCGTGACGGGGCACGGGCGCAGCAGGTCGGGCCGTACGCGGCGCGACGGTACGGGGGCGGGCCGTACGGGGCACGGGCGTACGGGGTCGGGCCGTACCGGGTGCGGGCGTGCCGGGCACGGCCGTGCCGAGTACGGGCGGGCGGCGTGCGGGCGCACCGCCCGGGCGGTGCACGTGGGGGCGGCCGCGCTGCTGGCGCTCGCGCTGGGCACGGCCGCGCTGCGCGGGGTCGCCGAGCCCAGGGTCGCGCTGGCGTTCACGGTGCTGATCGCGCTCGGCGAATGCGTCCGGATCACCCTTCCGGGCGATCGCGAGCAGGCGCCCATCGGCGCGGCCGGCGCGCTGGCGTACGCCCTGCTCGGGCCGCTGCGCGGAGTGCCGACCGCGCACGGCACGCTGCAGGTCGTGGCGGTGACCGGGGCGGGACTGCTGCTGGCCTGGCTGCCCGGGCTCGCCCTGCCGCACCACCCCGGCCGCCCGCACCGCCGGCCGCCCTGGGCCGACCCGGCCCGCCGGGACAGCGCCGCCCGCCGGCTGCTCGCCGTCGGCTTCGCCGCCGCCGTCTTCCAGCCGCTCTACAACGGCGGCCTGGTCGACCGGTTCTCGCCCGAAGGTCCGGCGTACGGGGCGTTCCTGACCGCCGTCGCCGCGCTGGCCGCGCTCTGCGACGCGACCCTGGCGGCGCTGCTGCGCTGCGACTGGGTCGGCCGGCCGGAGGCGGGGCTGCCGGGGCCTGCGGGCTCTCCCGGCGTGGAGGGCGGGCCGCGGTTCCCGGCGGCGCTGGAGGACGAGCTGCGCTCGCTGTTCGGCATCGGCTCGGCGATCGTCGCCACCGGCATGCTGGTCAGCCTCGCGGCCGGCGAGGTCGGGCTGTGGGCGCTGCCGCTGTTCTGCACCCCGCTGCTGCTCGCCCAGGTGTCGTTCCGGCGGGCCGCCGCCGTACGCGCCACCACCGGGCAGACCATCGCGAGCCTCGCTCGCGCCACCGAGGTGGCCGGCTACACCCCGCACGGGCACGCGCGCAGGGTCGCGGACACGGCGTGCGCGCTCGGGCGCGAGCTCGGCCTGGGCACCCGCGAGCTCGCCCTGCTGGAGTACGCCGCACTGATGCACGACGTCGGCCAGCTGTCCCTGGTCGAACCGGTGCCGGACGGCGCCACCGCGCTGCTGCCCTGCGCCGAGCAGCAGCGGATCGCCCGCCTCGGCAGCGAGGTGATCAGCCGCACCGGAGTGCCCCGGCAGGTCGCCGAGCAGGTCGCCCGGCTGGCCGACCCCTGCCCCGGTCCGGTCGCCGGCGAGGGCCCGGTGCCGCTCGCGGCCCGGATCATCCGGGTCGCCAACGCCCACGACGACCTGCTCACGGCCGCCCGCGGCCGGGGCGTCGGCGAGGCGGTGGGGCGGCTGCAGGCGCTGGAGGTGCTGCGGCTGGGGCGCGGGCGGGTCTACGACGCGCGGGTGGTGGACGCCCTGGCCAGGGTGGGCGGGCAGGCCCGGGGCTGACGGTCCCCGTGCGGCGCTCGTGCGCTGGCCGTGCGGTGCTCGTGGGGTGCTCGTGCGGTGCTCGTGCGGTGCCGGAGCGCGGCTGCGGCTCCGCCAGGGGTTGAGAGGCTGCCATCGGGCGGGCAGGCTGGGGAGGGCGGGCCCCAACCTCGGCGGTGGGGAGCGCGGGCGGGGGCGGGCGTGGTTGGATGCGGTCGTAGCGTGGAACACCGACCCGGGGCAGCGGGCCTCGTACCCCCGCCGAGGCGGTACGGGCACGGTGGCACGGGACTTGAGCGGACGACGACGGCAGGGACGAACGTGAGGATCTTCCACCGGGCACGGCACCGGCCGTCCGCCACCTGGCGGCAGACGACCGACCGGGCCTTCACGCTGATCGGCGACGGCCGCTACGAGGACGCCGGCGCGCTGCTGGTGATGGCCGCCGACCTGGAGCCGTGGCTCTCCGACTCCTGGTTCAACCTCGCCCTCCTGCACAAGTTCCGCCGCGACTGGGAACAGGCCCGCTCGGCCGGCCTGCGCGCCGTAGCCCTGCTCGACCGCGAGCACGGCGCCCCCGACTGGTGGAACCTCGGCATCACCGCCACCGCCCTGCAGGACTGGCCGCTCGCCCGCCGGGCCTGGCAGGCCTACGGGCTCAAGCTGCCCGGCGGCCCCGGCGGGCTGCCCGACGGCCCGGTCAGCCTCGACCTCGGCACCACCCCGGTACGGCTCTCCCCGGACGGCGAGTCCGAGGTCGTCTGGGGCAGACGGCTGGACCCGGCCCGGATCGAAGTGCTGTCCATCCCGCTGCCCTCCTCCGGCCGCCGCTGGGGCGAGGTCGTCCTGCACGACGGCGCCCCGCACGGCGAACGCGTCACCGACGGCGTCGCCTACCCCGTGTTCGACGAGATCGAGCTGTGGGCGCCGTCCCCGGTGCCGACGTACGTGGTGCTGCTGCAGGCCGCCACCGCCGGGGACCGGGACGCGCTGGAACGGCTCGTCGCCGACGCCGGGTACGCGGCCGAGGACTGGACCTCCTCGGTGCGGCTGCTCTGCCGCGCCTGCTCGGAGAGCCGGATGGCCTCCGACGACGGCATCGCCGCCCATCACGACCCGCACGACGACGGCGACGCCTCGCACCCCGGCCACCTCAGCCACCTCAGCCAGGGCGGCGCCGCCGGGATGTCCTGGCTGGTCGAGCGGGAGTGCGGGATCGCCGCCCCCGCCCACCTGGTGCGCACCCTGCTGGACCGCTGGGTCGCGGCAGCCCCCGCCACCCGGGCGTACCGGGACCTCGAAGAGGTCTGCTGAGCCCGCCGAGTGCCGCTGAGTACCCTGGTGAGGTACGCGGTAGACCTAGGGAAAGCGGAAGACGGAGACATGGCGGAGCAGGCCGAGCAGCACGACCACTCGCACGAGCACGAGCACGACGTGGAGGGGGCGGCGCCCGAGACCCCCGTGAAGGTGATCGGCGAGGAGCCCGACCTCACCAAGGGCACCGCCCGTCCGATCACCGTCGTCGGCAACCCCGTCCTGCACCGCGAGGTCAAGGACGTCACCGCCTTCGACGGCGAACTCTCCGCGCTGATCGACGACATGTTCCAGTCGATGTACGCCGCCGAGGGCGTGGGCCTCGCCGCCAACCAGATCGGCGTCGACCTCAAGGTCTTCGTCTACGACTGCCCGGACGACGAGGGCGTGCGCCACATCGGCCACGTGATCAACCCCAAGCTGGAGGAGTACCCGGCGGACCGCCGGCGGGTGCTGGACGACGGCAACGAGGGCTGCCTGTCCGTCCCCACCGCCTACGCCGAGCTGCCGCGCCCGGACTACGCCGCCGTGACCGGCGTCGACAAGGACGGCAAGGCGATCCGCGTCGAGGGCACCGGCTTCTTCGCCCGCTGCCTGCAGCACGAGACGGACCACCTGTACGGCACCCTCTACATCGACAAGCTGTCGAAGCGCGACCGCAAGGACGCGCTGAAGCAGATGGCCGAGGGCACGGCGAAGTACGCGACGGTGCCGAACGCCTGACGGCGGGGCGGTGGTCGGCCGCCGGTTGTCGTCGAAGGCCGGTGCGGAGTTGTCCGCGCCGGCCTTCGGGCTTTCCGGGGCCGGGGTGATGTCACGTTCTTCCGGGGTGTCCGGTCCATCTGTCGGGTGTGACCGCGAGCGGGAGGAGAACCGTCATGAGGGCCGTCATCGTCTGCGCCTCCGTGTCCCACGGCAACACGAGGAGGATCGCCGAGGCCATGGGCCGGGTGCTGTCGGCGCCGGTGGTCGAGCCGGAACGGCTCGATCCGGCGGGGCTCGCCGCGTACGACCTGGTGGGATTCGGCTCGGGGATCTTCTCGGGGCGGTTCCATCCGCTGTTGCGCGGGTTCGTCCGGTCGGTCCCCGAAGGGCAGTGCGGCAGGGCGTTCGTGTTCGCCACCAGCGGGCTGCCGGAGCTGCGGGTTCGACCGTTCAGCCGGCCGCTCGTGCGGGAGCTCGAACGGAAGGGGTTCGAGGTGGCCGACACCTTCGCGTGCCGGGGCTTCGACACCTGGCTCCCGTTCAGGCTCGTCGGCGGCATCAACAAGGCGCGGCCCGACGGCGGCGACCTGGCGGCGGCGGGTGCGTTCGCCGAGGGACTGCTGCGGACCGGCGGGCGGTGAGGACGGGGCCGGTGCGGGGAGCGCCCCGCACCGGCCCCCGGACCGGGCTAGGGGATGAAGAGCCACTCCGGGCCGTAGAAGGAGTTCGGGTCGGAGGGGAGCTTGATGGCGTTCAACCTCCGTGCGGTGACGGCCAGATCGCTCATGCTGCTGGTCGCGTCGAACAGCCGGTCCGGCTGGCCGCCCCAGGCGTCCTGGAGGGCCCTCAGCATGTCGCTGTAGGTGGTGTTGAAGTCGTGCAGCGCGGCGGCGGTGGACAGGTCGGGCGCGTTGGCGGGGTCGTTGGCCCAGCCGCCGGAGGGGACGCGGGGGACCGGCGCGGTGGGCGGGAGCGGGACGTCGGCGCCGGTGAACTCGAACCTGCCCGTCGCCGGGTTCTTCACCAGCTTCTTGCCGACGGCGATCTCCTTGAAGGAGTAGTAGTGGGCGAGTTCGCCCGGGGCGCCGAAGAAGGGGTTGTCCGGTGAGGTCGTGGTGCCCTCGCCCTGGGTCTGGATGATGTTGATCGCCTTCAGGACGTCGCCGATGGTGTTCATCGCCACGATGTCGTTGCCGGCGCCGTGGCCGATCGCCCCGAGGGGGAAGGTCACCTGGTTGTTCCCGGTCAGCAGGTGTGCGAAGTTCGGGAAGACGTTGGCGATGCGCTGGTAGAAGGCGCCGATCGTGTTGCCGTCGGCGGCGAAGGCCAGCGGGTTCTCGGGCTTCTCGATGGCGGCGAAGAGGGCGGCCGACTCGCGGGTCAGCCCGCTGAGGAACACCTCCAGCCCCGGGTTGACGCCACCGGGCAGCTCGCTCGGGTACTTGGGGACGGTGAGCGGGTCGATGAGCTGGACCGTGCCGCCGATGCTGGTGAGCATGTTGCAGACCAGGCCGAAGTGCGACATCTCGTCGAAGACGATCTCGCGGATGGTGTGGGCGACGGGCTCGTCCTTGTTCGGGTCGATGATCGACCAGAGGGCGGTGGCGTAGGGCGGGATGGTGGAGAGCTCCAGCATGATCGCCCGCTGGAGCGCGTCCTTGAGCTCCTGCTCGGTCCAGTCCTCCTCGGGGATGCTCATGAGCTGGACGATCGCGTCGCTCTCGTAGTCCAGGATTCCGGTCGTCGTCACGCTGGGCCCCTTTTCGTTCGGCTGTGCGCCGGACGGTAATCGGGGGCCGGCCGTGCGCATGCGTACCGGGCCGGTGCGGCCCGGGAGTTCAGCCGGACGGGCGGCGTGAGTGGGTGGCCACCCCGCCCGGCATCTGCGCCGGGCGGAGCGGGCGTCGGAGGTGGGGTGCCCTTACGAGCAGCCGCCGCCGCACTGGCAGGAGCCACCGTTCTGGCACCCGCAGGAGCAGCCGGGGCCGCACTGACAGCCCGAGGAGACCGTGCCCTCTGTTGACGTCGTCATCGCAACTTCCTTCCAGCGGGAGCGGATTGACCAGGAGGCGTCGCCGGATCGCGACTGAACCTGCCCGCTCCCGGAATCGGTACGCACACCTTCACGCGAAGGAGCTGTCTCTCCGTACCTGGCTTGACAGTTGGACCGTCTGCCGCGGTGGGCCGAAGCGCAGGAAGTCGACGGGGCCGACTTCCTGCGCATGTAGGTGGGCCCGTGATGTGGCCCGGACCAGGCGTGCTGCAGCCGAGGCCGAGCATCGTAGAAGGCGCTTATGACACGCCTGTGCGGTTGGCGAACTCTCGCACGCCGGCTACGGTCGTCGGCGCGTAGAGCAGATCGGCGGTCAGTCGGCCCGCCGCCATGATCCCCCCCCTGCACCAGCCCGTCGCCCGGTAGCCTGCCGAGCAGCGACCCGGACGCCGCAGCCCGTGTGTGCCCGGTCTGCGGGTCGAGTGCCACTTACTGGACGGCCGTTGGTGCTGCACCTCGTGCGGCTCCACCTGGGCCTGAGAGAGCGAGGAGGCCGGCAGCATGCCGATCTGCGCGGAGTGCCGCACTGCTGAGGCGGCTATCGAAGACCTGGACGTGCACCCGCCCCGACCGTGGTGCGGGGTTGCGCGAGCGCGCTGGTCAGGGCGGGTGATCCGGTGCTCAACTACCGTGCGCTGACCGGGGAGGCTGCCGACTACTCGCGCGTTCTGGCCCAGCGGAGCACCGCTGTTCTCCCGTTCGGGTGACCGGCCCGGCGGGCGGTGGGATGCGGGCCAGGAGCTCCTGGGCCACCTGGGTCAGGTCTGCGGTGATCCTGTGCGGGGAGCCGCTGTGCTCCGCGGGGCCCAGCATGGCGTCGATGAGGGGGCTCAGTTCCTCGCAGCGGCCGTAGGGCTCGGCGACCTCGTAGAGGATGAGTGAGGCGCCTTCGAAGGGGTCGAGCCAGCCGCCGACGATCTCGGTGGCCCACCAGCGGGCGAGTGCGAGTCGTCCCTCCCAGTAGTCCTCGGGCGGGTGGAAGCCGAAGCCGAGTTCTTCCATCACTCGGTCGAACAGCTCCGGGGCCTGCTCGTGTTCGAGGCTGCTCAGTGCGGCGAGGTGCAGCAGTGAGGGTGAGTAGCCGCCGGCGGTCAGGGCGCGGAGCGCCGCTTCGATCAGGAGCTCCGGGGCGGTGCGCCGGCCGTCGACCCAGCTGTGGGCGATCTCCCGGAGTTCCCGTACGGCCTCGGGTGCTGGGTTCGTCTCCATGGCCGCATGCTGCCACGCGTCGCGGGGAGTCAGAAACGGATTCGGTGGCGTTGCTGCCAGTCGGTGAACGGCTCGGCGTGGTGCAGGGCGGTGTCCCGGTGGTGGATCCAGGTGTGGGGTTCGGGCTGTTGTTCGGCGCAGAGGAAGCTTCCGGTGGTGCCGTAGGCGAGTGAGACGGCGGTCGACTCGTCGAACAGCCAGAAGTCCGGGACGTCTTCGAGGGGGTTGGGCTTCTCGGTGATGTCGAGGATGAAGAACTCTTCGCCGGCGGTGGTGTTGGTCCGGTACCCCCAGCTCAGCTCGTAGTGGAGGTACGGGGTGAGGGGGCGGGTCAGGATGTGGACCCGGTAGACGCGGTGGCCGGCGGCGGTGTGCCGCTGGACCTTTGCTCGCCAGGCGGCGTTGTGGTGGGAGGGTTTGGGCTCCCCGGC
Source organism: Streptomyces sp. 1114.5 (assembly GCF_003635085.1). NCBI lineage: Bacteria > Bacillati > Actinomycetota > Actinomycetes > Kitasatosporales > Streptomycetaceae > Streptomyces > Streptomyces sp. 1114.5. The sequence continues at coordinate 375,647 of NZ_RBXE01000001.1, read as the reverse complement.
GAGGAATGCCTGGTAGGCGTCGGAGGTGCCGTAGTCGGCCAGCGTCGCCAGGCGGAAGGCCTCGTGTTGGAAGCCGTCGAAGAGGGCGCCGAAGGTGTCACGGGAGATGGTCACGGGGGTCCTCGGCTGACCGGCCCCTGCCCGGCGTAAACGACGGGCAGGGGCGGGGGAGTTCAGGCGTGGGGGCGGGTGGTGATGGTGATCGGGTGGGCGGTCCAGTCGGTCATCCCGCCGACGTAGAGGGTGAAGCTCCAGTCGTCGCCCCGGGAGAGGCAGCGGGCGACGCCCTCACCGCCGCCCGGGCCGATGCAGATCCGGATGAAGTCCCGGTGGGCCTCGCGGATCGGGAGGTCGCGGACGCGCTCCCAGAGGACGGGCAGGGCGTGGTCGAGGCTCGCGAAGAGGGTCGGTTCCATGATGCCGGTGATCCCGGCCCGGACGATGCTCACGCGGCGACCCCCTCGGGGGAGACGTGGCACCAGACCAGCTTGCCGACGCCACCGGTGCGCGGGTCGCAGCCCCAGCTGTGGGCCAACTCGTGGACGAGGAGCAGGCCTCGGCCGGTCTCGGCGGAGGCGGGGGAGTCGCGGAGGGTGGGCTTCTCGCTGTCGGCGTCGTGGACCTCGATGCGGAGGGTGTCGTCCGGGGAGAGCTGGAAGCGGACGAAGATCAGGCGGTCGCGCGGCGTCCGGGCGTGCTGCAGCGCGTTGGTGACCAGCTCGCTGACCAGCAACTCGGCGGTGGGGAGCAGGAGTTCGGCGCAGGGGTGGGGGCGGAGGAAGGAGCGGAGCTCCCGGCGGGCGGCACGGGGGGACTTGTCGTGCCGGGGCAGCCAGCAGGAGTGATCGGCAGGGCTGGGGGAGGGGGAGACGGTTTCAGGCATGGCGGGGCCACCTCTGGAGTGTGCGGGTGACAGCGGCTGAAGAAGGCATGGGAATGCCCGGGTGATGAGCCCGCCATGATCACTCTGTGTTGCATCGCGGACTACGCCAAGTAGCATGCTCCGGAAATGAGTCCAGGCGCAACTTGCCCAATGGAAATTTTCCAAGATCATTTTTTGAGGCGTATGATCTGGGGCTAAAACGGCGTGATGGAGCATCAGATGAGCCAAGCGCGACCTACAGTGCGCCGCAGGCGGTTGGCGGCCGCTCTGGTCAGACTGCGAGAGGAAGCCGGCAAGTCTCCGGAAGGAGCGGCAGAGCGTATCGGCTGTCATCGTTCGAAGATCAGCCGGATAGAGAATGCCAGGCTGGGCATCTCGCTCGGCGAACTGCGGGATCTGCTGACGTTCTACGGCGTGGAAGACCAAGGCCGTGTTGATGAGTTGGTTGCACTTGCCCGTCGTGGCCGTGAGCCTGGATGGGTGCAACGGGCAAGCTTGGCTCGGCCGTCCTACTCGGACTTCATTGACTACGAGGAGACGGCTGACTACATCAAGTCGTTCGAGAACATGCTGATCTCGGGCCTGTTGCAGACTCCCGACTACGCTCGCGCAGTCATGCAGGCCAAGCCTTCCGGGCTGACTGCCGAACAGGTGGATGCCTTGGTGACCGCTCGAATGGAGCGGCAGGAGGTACTCAACCGGCCGAACCCGCCGCGCTTGTGCGTGATCGAAGGCGAATCGGCGTTGCGCGTCCAAGTCGGTGGAGCGAAGGTGATGGCTGGGCAGCTCGACAAGCTGGTCGCAATGGCTGAGCATCCCTATGTGGAGCTCCAGGTCTTGCCGGACCGCGCTGGCGCACATGCTGGCCTGATGGGGTCGTTCGTGATGTTCAGCTTCCCGTCACCGGACTACTCCGACGTTGTCTGTGTGGAACACCGGACCGGGACGCTCTACATGGAGACGGCAGCCGAGATCGACGAGTACACCTTGATCTTCGACTCTCTCCGCTCGATTGCCTTGAGTCCGGCTGACAGTCTCGACATGATCGCTCGGGTACGGCGGGAGTTCTGCTCCGGGCAAGGGATGGGTGAGTCATGACCGAAAACACCGAGTGGCACAAGAGCACATACAGCGGGCAGGGCGGGAACTGCGTCGAGACCCAAGCCAGGTTGGCGGCAGTGGCCGTCCGCGATTCGAAGGACCCGAGTGGGCCAGCGCTGTCGTTCACCGTGGATGCCTGGGCTGATTTTCTCCGTGCTGTGAGAGCTGGCCAGTTTCAGGGCGGGTAGGTATCTCTCGACTGGTCGCGTTGGTGCGGCAGGAGCTGCACCACTGAGCCGTGGAGAAGTGGCACATGCGCGCAGCGGATCTGGGAAACGTCCTCTGGCAGAAGAGTAGTTACAGCGGCCAAGGCGGTGATTGCGTGGAGGTAGCTGGCCTCGTGTCGGTGCCCGCCTTTGGGAACTGGCGCAAGTCCTTTCACTCGGGCGCACAGAGCAACTGCGTCGAGGTGGCCGACCCCTTGCCAATACCTGCCGCTGGGCTCAACTGGCGCACATCGTCGTTCTCAGGCGCGCAGAGCGAGTGTGTTGAGGTGGCCGGGGGCGTGACGGATGTAGTACCGGTCCGCGACTCGAAGGACCCGGAGGGGCCGGCGTTGCTCTTCCCGGTTGAGGCTTGGTCGTCTTTCCTCGCTGGGGTCAAGGGCGGGGAGTTTTCGGCCTGACAGTGGTGCCCCGCGCGGGCTGTGGCCGTGCGGGGCACCACTATTGCTCAGCTGAAGTTGTCGACCCAGAAGAACACGGTCCGCAGGACGATGCCCGGGGCGCCGGCGCCGAAGGCCAGGACCATGGCTTGGCCGATCGCCACATCCGTCGGGTCGATGGCCTGGGTCCACTTGACCTGCGCGTCCATACCGGGGATTCCCCTGCCCGGGCCGTACGACCTGAGCGTGCCGCTTGCGTTGGCGATGAGCACACCGTTGCGCCGCAACTCTGCCCGGCGGAGGCTGGTGGGCCGCAGCTCGTAGCTGCGATCACCGACAACGGCCGTCCGGGTGCGGTTGCGAGACCGGCTCACCGGGATGTTCTGGCCGTTGATGTTCATGGCGCCGTGGTCGCGGTTGGGCACCACCGTCACAGTGGGCATTCCTGCCCCCTGCACATGTGCCACGACGGACGGCCAGCGGTCATGGCTGACCTGTATCGGCCCGAAGGGGCCTTCGATCACACGCTGTTGGAGCTTGGACATGCCTGGGCTACTCCTGAACACCGGGTATCAAACAGCGGAGCTGCCGTGACGGCAGCTCCGCTGTTTGCTGAACGATATGGACTTAGAAGTCGTCGTCGAAGGCGACGGACCCCTCGACCGCGACCTGGTACGCCGACACCCGGCGCTCGAAGAAGTTGGTCAGCTCCTGCACGTTCTGCAGCTCCATGAAGCCGAACGGGTTCGCCGAGCCGTACCGGATCGGCAGACCCAGACGCGCCAGGCGCTGGTCCGCCACCGCCTGCAGGTACTCCCGCATCGACGCCGTGTTCATGCCGGGCAGGCCCTCACCGCACAGGTCCTGGGCGAACTGGAGCTCGGCCTCGACGGCCTCCTCCAGCATCTCCGTGACCTGCTTGCCCATCTCCTCGTCGAAGAGGTCGGGCTCCTCCTCGCGCACCGTGTCCACCACGGAGAACGCGAAGTCCATGTGCATGGACTCGTCGCGGAACACCCAGTTGGTGCCCGTCGCCAGCCCGTGCAGCAGACCACGCGACCGGAACCAGTACACGTACGCGAACGCGCCGTAGAAGAACAGCCCCTCCACACACGCCGCGAAGCAGATCAGGTTGAGCAGGAACGCCCGCCTGTCCTCCTTCGTCTGCAGCGAGTCGATGTGGTCGACCGCGTTCATGTACTTGAAGCAGAACTTGGCCTTCTGCGCGATCGACGGAATGTTCTCGACCGCCGCGAAGGCCGCCGCGCGGTCCTCCGGGTCGGGCAGGTACGTGTCGAGCAGCGTCAGGTAGAACTGCACATGCACGGCCTCCTCGAACAGCTGGCGCGACAGGTACAGCCGCGCCTCCGGGGAGTTGATGTGCTTGTAGAGGCTCAGCACCACGTTGTTCGCGACGATCGAGTCACCGGTCGCGAAGAACGCGACCAGCCGGCCGATCATGTGCCGCTCGCCCTCGCTCAGCTTCGCCAGGTCGGCGACGTCCGAGTGCAGGTCCACCTCTTCCACGGTCCAGGTGTTCTTGATGGCGTCCCGGTACCGGTCGTAGAACGACGGGTAGCGCATCGGGCGCAGGGTCAGCTCGAAGCCGGGGTCGAGCAGCATCTTGCGGTCTTCGGACTGAGACATTACTGGCAGGCCTCGCAGGACTCGGGGTTCTCCAGGGAGCAGGCGAGGGCGGCTTCCTGCTCCGGGGTGAGGGTCGGGGTGTTGACCGGCACGGGCGCGGCGGCGCGGGCGGCGCCGGGGGCGGCCTGGGCGATGCGGGTGGCCGGGCGCGAACGCAGGTAGTAGGTGGTCTTGAGACCGACCTTCCACGCGTAGGCGTACATCGAGCTGAGCTTGCCGATGGTCGGCGCCGCCATGAACAGGTTCAGCGACTGGCTCTGGTCGAGGTACGGCATGCGGGCCGCGGCCAGGTCGATCAGGGCGCGCTGCGGCAGCTCCCACGCCGTGCGGTACAGCGAACGGACCTCGGCGGGCAGCCAACCCAGGTCCTGCACCGAGCCGTTGGCGTCGCGCAGCGAGTCGCGGGTCTGCTGGTCCCAGACGCCGAGCTCCTTGAGTTCGCGCACCAGGTACGGGTTGACCTGCAGGAACTCGCCGCTCAGCGTCTCGCGCTTGAACAGGTTGGACACCTGCGGCTCGATGCACTCGTACACGCCGGCGATGGAGGCGATGGTCGCGGTCGGGGCGATCGCGAGCAGCAGCGAGTTGCGCAGGCCGGTCTCGGCGATGCGGGCGCGCAGCGCCGTCCAGCGGTCGGCCCACTGCGGGGCGGCCGTCGGGAAGTGGTCGATGTGCAGTTCGCCGCGGGCGGCGCGGGTCTCGCCGTACGCCTCGTGGCGGCCCAGCTGCTCGGCGAGGTCCGCGGAGCGCTCGTAGGCGGTGAGCATGATGCGCTCGGCGATCAGCGTGGAGAGCTGCTTGGCCTCGGCCGAGTCGAAGTCGATCCGCAGCTTGAAGAAGACGTCCTGCAGGCCCATCACGCCGAGGCCGACCGGGCGCCAGCGGGAGTTGGAGGTGCCGGCCTCGGTCGTCGGGTAGAAGTTGATGTCCACCACGCGGTCGAGGAAGGTGACGGCGGTGCGGACGGTGGCGTCCAGGCGCTCCCAGTCCATGGCGTTGATCAGGTCGTCGGCGCGGGCATCAAGAGCCACGTGCGCACCGAGGTTGACCGACCCCAGGTTGCAGACGGCGGTCTCGGAGTCGTCCGTGACCTCCAGGATCTCGGTGCACAGGTTGGAGGAGTGCACCGTGCGGCCGGGCAGAGCGGTCTGGTTGGCGGCGCGGTTGGAGGCGTCCTTGAAGGTCATCCAGCCGTTGCCGGTCTGCGCCAGGGTGCGCATCATGCGGGCGTACAGGGTCTGCGCGGGGATGGTGCGCACGGCCTTGCCGGCCAGCTCGGCCTTGCGGTAGGCCTCGTCGAACTCGGCGCCCCACAGGTCGACGAGCTCGGGCACGTCGGCCGGGGAGAACAGCGACCAGTCCTCGTTGGCGTTGACCCGGCGCATGAACTCGTCCGGGATCCAGTGCGCCAGGTTGAGGTTGTGGGTGCGGCGGGCCTCTTCGCCGGTGTTGTCGCGGAGCTCCAGGAACTCCTCGATGTCGGCGTGCCAGGTCTCCAGGTAGACGCAGGCCGCGCCCTTGCGCCGGCCGCCCTGGTTGACGGCGGCGACGGAGGAGTCGAGGGTGCGCAGGAACGGCACGATGCCGTTGGACTTGCCGTTGGTGCCGCGGATCAGGCTGCCGCGCGAGCGGATGCGCGAGTAGGACAGGCCGATGCCGCCGGCGTGCTTGGACAGGCGGGCGATCTGCGCGTAGCGGTTGTAGATCGAGTCCAGGTTGTCCAGCGGGGAGTCGAGCAGGTAGCAGCTCGACATCTGCGGGTGCCGGGTGCCGGAGTTGAAGAGCGTCGGCGAGGAGGTCAGGTACTCCAGGCGGCTCATCAGGCCGTACAGCTCGGCCACCTCGCGCACCGACTGCTCGTTGTCGCCGACCGCCAGGCCACAGGCGACGCGGAGCAGGAAGTGCTGCGGGGTCTCGATCACCTTGCGGGTGATCGGGTGGCGCAGCAGGTAGCGGGACTGCACGGTGCGCAGGCCGAAGTACTCGAAGCGGTCGTCGCCGGCGGTGTCGATCAGCGCGTCCAGGGCGGCGGCGTGCTTGGCGACGAACTCCGCGGTGGTGTCGCCGATCAGGCCCTCGGTGTGGCCGACGGCGATCGAGGCGGAGAAGGACGTGGAGCCCTGGCTGTTCGCCTCGTCGACGATCTCCAGGGCGAGCAGGCGGGCGGCCAGCTTCGAGTACTGGGGGTCCTCGGCGATCATCGACGCGGCGGCGTCCACGGCCAGCCCGCGCAGCTCGGCGAAGTCCGAGCCGGCGTGGCGGCCGCGCAGCGCGGCAGCGGCGACGTGGCCGGGGTCGACCTCGGGGAGGTCGGCACTGCGGTCGGTGAGAAGCCGCAGCAGGGCGCCGCCGGGGTCGGTGACCGTCGGGTCGGTGAAGGCGGTACCGGAGCCCTGGGCGGGCAGGGTGGCTGAGGCAGCGGTGGTCAAGGCGCTCTCTCCTGGCGGCGATCGGCGGCGGTGATCGGGGCCACCGGGCCGATCGGGGCAGGGGAGCACGGCACGAACGCAAGGCGGCGTCGCGCGACGGTGTCTCCCCGGCCCGCCCGCGAGGCCCGGAGGGGTACTGCTGGTGCTGGCGCGGCCTCTTGCGGGAGGGCCGTGGCGCACGCTGGCGGCAGGTACTCGGACTCGCGGGCACGGCTGCTGGAACCGCCCGCTCACCGCTGCGGGGCAGTCCCGGATTCGCACCGGGTTCCCCTGCATCGACAGCAGGAGTGAGCATACATGTAGTGCCACCGGACTGCGGCGGCACCATATGTTGTGCCTGTCGTGTCGGCTGTGCGGGCGGGCCCGGTGGCCCGTCAGTGCTTGAGATAGACCTTGTACGTGCTCGAATCGCCGGTCGGCGAGGTGAACTGGGCGACCAGCCGGTAGTGCCCGCTGCCCGCCAGGGCGTCGCTCAGGGCCCGGTCGGTGGCCCGCGGCGCGGTGCTGTCGAGGACGACCATGGTGAACCACCCGTCCCGGATCGCGGCGGTGCTGCCGTCGTCGCCGTGGTGCTGCACGCCGGCGCCGTCGCGGTAGTCCGTCCCGGCGCGGGCCGAGACCCACTGCTCGGGCTTGCTGACCGCGCCGAGGTAGTACTCGGCGAGTCCGTCGACCTCGGTGAGGTAGTGGGCCTGCGGCGCCGTGTGGACCCGCAGGACGGCCAGCAGGCGGCCGGAGTCGGGACCGTTCTGGTAGCGCAGGGCGGACTGCTCCAGGCCGAGGGCGAGCAGCGCGACCCAGACCAGGATGCCGAGCTGGGGGTGGCGGAAGTGGGCGCCGACCAGCCGGGTCAGGCCGACCCCGGCCAGCGGGGCGGCGAGCAGCATGCCGTAGCCGAGGTGGCGGAACAGCGCGCCCGAGGTGCCGGTCCACAGGTGGGCGGCCGGGACGAGCAGGGCGGTGGCGGTGAGCACGGTGCCGAGCAGGGCGCGCCGGCCCCGGGAGGTGGGCGCGGCGTCCTTCTCGGAAGCGTCGTGCTCGTTCATCTGCTCCTTGCGGGCGTAGGCGATGGTGCCGGCGACCGCGAGGACGGTGAACAGGCCGCTCCACTGGAGGGTGGAGAGCAGGATGGACCCGGCCGAGCCGGGGGCGTTGCCGTGCGAGGGCGACCAGCCGGCGACCCGGCCGAGCGTGCCGTACGGCAGCAGCAGGACGAGGGTGGCGGCGGCGAGCGGCAGTGCGCGCAGGGCGGCCCGGCCGAGCCGGCCGCCCGGCCGGGCGGTGGCCACGGCGAGGGCGACCACCGCGGGGACGGCGAAGGCGGCGGAGTAGGCGACGGCGCAGGCCAGCGCGAGGGGCGGGGCGGCGGTCAGGACCAGGGCCGGATGGCGCCGGGAGGTGAACACCACGGCCCAGGCGGCGAGGGCGACCAGCAGGACGGCCGCGGACTCGGGGGCGGCGTAGAAGCCGACCACGACGGTGGACTGCAGCACGGCGTAGACGGCTATCGCGCAGATCGCGACCCGCTCGTTGAACAGCCGGCGGGTCAGCGAGTAGAGCAGCACCGTGGTGATCAGGGCGAAGCCGAGGCTGAGCAGCCGGGTGCCCCAGATGCCGTTGGCGTCGGCGGCGGCACCGGCCAGCGGCGGGTAGAGCCAGGGCGAGCCGTTGATCCGGTCGACCAGGTCGGTAGTGACCGGGGTGCCGTGCAGCAGGTGGGCGAGCTGCTGGCGGCCGGCGACCATGGCGGCGGCCTCGTCGGGGTGCGCGGCGGCGAGCAGGCGCAGCGAGAGCGCGGCCTGGACGGCCAGGACGGCGCCGAGCAGGCCGCGGGCGATCCAGCGGCGGCGGGGGCTGGTGCCCGGGTCCCAGCCGATCGCGGGGACCGGGGGGATGGTGTACGGGGCCAGCTCGACGCCGTCGGGGTTGTCGACGGCGACGGCGGTGTCGGTGTCCGCAGCCGTGGCCGCTTCTTCGTCGGCGGGGTGCTGCGGGCCGACGGGGTGCTGCGGGCCGGCGGGGTGCTTCGGGCTGGGGGAGAGGTCGCTGTTCATCATGGGTTCCGGAGGTCGAAGCCGTAACGGGGGGCGGCCACCCGCTTCTTGAAGGCGGCGAGGGTGTCCGGAACGGTCTCGACCCGCCAGTCCGCCCGCTTGATCATGTTGAACCAGATGAAGCCGACGATGTCGTCGTGCGCCTCCATCCCGGAGAACAGCTGGTCGACGAAGGCCTGTTGGTGCCTGCCCTGCTCGGCGGCGGTCTCGCTGATGAAGAACGGCTTCTGGGAGAAGGTGCGGATCTCGGCCATGGTCGGGCCGTACAGGGCCTCGAAGGTCTTGGGGCCGTCGTTGGTGAAGTAGCCGGTCATGCCGGCCCAGTCGACGTAGGTGTCGCCGGGGTAGTACGGCGCCAGGCGGGTGTTGGGCGCGGGGACGGTGATGTTGGGGCTCCAGACCCAGATCACGTTGGTGGCGCCGGCCTGGTCGAAGAGGTCGTGGACGTGGCGCCAGGCGGCGACGAAGTCCTCGGGGCTGGCGGCTTGGCGCCCCCAGGGGTACCAGTCGCCGTTCATCTCGTGCGCGATGCTGATGGCGATCGGCAGGTTGAGCTTGGCGACGGCCTTGGCGACGCCGCGCACGTAGTCGTCGGTGTCGCCGGCCGCGATCGCGGCGAGCGAGGGCTCGTGCGGCTCCCAGGCCATGAAGGGCAGGGCGCCGGCGTCGTGGATCCGGCGCACGCCGGCGGTGTCGAAGCCGCCCTTCCAGTGGGCGTAGAACTCCAGGACGTTGGGCTGCTTGCCGATCGTGCTGCCGTAGACGGGCAGCGCGTCCATGGTGGCGGGGACGCCGGGCAGGGCGGCGCCGAGGTACTTGTTCGTCGGCTTGAGCAGCGGGGTGACGTCGTACGGGACGCCGGCGGGCAGGGCCTTGGGCTTGGCGGCGGCCTGGGTCGGCACCGCGGTGGCGGTGCTCGCAGAAGGGGCCGTGCCCGGGGTCGCGGGCGCGCCGGCCGGGGCCGGCGCGGCGAGGTCCTGCTGCATCGCGAAGCCCGGGTCCTCCGGGCCGCAGCCGGTGAGCAGGAGCAGTCCGGCGGTCAGCAGCGGGAGCGCCAGCCGGCGACGGAGCCGGCCGGCCCGTCGGGGGTGGGCGGTCATGGCGATCACACTGCTTCCGTGGGCCGCGGCTGGACGAGGACCCGGCCCACGATGGTCGCGTAGAACAGGCCGGAGGCGAGGACGAGGGCGAAGTTCAGCGGGCCCATGGTGAGCATCCGCCAGATGCTCAGCAGCACCCAGAGCAGGGCCGTGCCACCGCCCCAGACGATGACCCCGAGCCAGAACCGGCGGGTCTTGTTCTTCTTGGCGCCGCTGGAGCCGGTCGGCTGCCAGGCCATCCGGTTGCGGCGCACGATGTCCCAGATGGCGAAGACGTGCGCCCAGCCGTACATCATGCGGGCGGCCCAGGCCTCCAGGCGGTACGGGTTGCGGTGCCAGAGCGGGAAGACGACCGTCGCGTAGAGCAGGCCGGGCAGCACGAGCGCGGTGTTCTGCCAGCGGATCAGGTCGGGCCGGGCGAGCAGCAGGACGATCGGGATGAGAGGCGAGACGACGGTGAACAGCGCCGTGTGGATGTAGTAGAAGAACCCGGAGAGGTAGCAGGCCCGGGTGACCGGCCGCAGTTTGGTCTGCCAGAACTTCTTGCTGCCGAGCAGGCTCATCGAGCCGGTGCACCAGCGGTACTGCTGGTTGAAGAAGCCGCCGACGTTGTCCGGGCAGACGCCGGTGGCCAGCGCGATGGGTATGTACTGCAGGTCCCAGCCGAGGCGGCGCAGGTCGAAGCCGGTGTGCACGTCCTCGGAGTGGCCGATCAGCGTGGTGCCGCCGTTCTCCTCCAGCGCGGCGCGCCGGTAGATCGCGCAGCTGCCGACGCAGATGGCGCCGTCGTTGCGCTGCCGGGAGACCTGGACCGTCCGGTAGAACAGCTCCTGGACGGCGCCGGCGCCGCGCTCGATCCAGTTCTGCGAGTCCAGGATGCGGAAGAACTGCGGGGACTGGACGATGCCGAGGCGGGGGTCGGCCTCCAGGTAGGGGAGCATCTCGTTCAGCAGGTCCGGCCTGGGCGCGAAGTCGGCGTCCAGGATGAGGATGTAGTCGCTGTCGGAGTTGCGGAAGCCGAACTGCAGGTTGCCGGCCTTCTTGAACCAGCCGAGCTTGTCGCGGGTGCCGTAGACGAACTCGAAGTCGACGGCCATCTGCGCGAGTTGCGGGCTGTTGCTGTCGTCGAGGACGTACGGGGTGACCTCGCCCGGGTACTGGTCGCGCAGCCGGGCGACGTGCGTCCAGGTGTTGTGCAGCACCTCGATGGGCTCGCCGGCGACGGGCAGGAAGATGTCGACGGTCGGGTACTGCTCCGGCTGCCAGGACTTGACCAGGGCGCGGTGCGCGGCGAGGTCGAAGGTCTGGTTGAAGCCGTGCACCCACCGGGATATCAGGTAGTAGCCGATGGTGAAGGCGAGCGGCGGGAGGAACACGAAGAACCACGGCGTCGCGCTCAGCAGGCCGATCTCGCTGGCCACCATGCAGGCGAAGCTGATGACGGAGAAGCAGGTCAGCACCCAGAGGTTGGTGCGCGCGTACAGGTACTTCTCGGTGTTGTCCGGCGGTTGGGGGAGCAGGCCCCACTGGTTTCGGGCGGCCGGGTCGCGCCGGCTGCGGCGTCGTGAGACGGGCGGTTGACCGCTGCCCGCGAGTCGCGTGCTCTCGGTGACAGTCACGTGCTCTACTCCCCCGAAACCGTATTGGGTCTGAACCGTCCCCGCCCGGTGGCCGTTGTCGGCCGGGCAGCGGGGGGACGCCAGGATCGTACGGGACCGGTCACATCGAGTTCCCTTCCCCCCTCCTCCGTCGGCTCTTCGGAACCGATATCGATTTCCGATCGTGATGTGAACGGGGGTGCTGGTGGCGCACTTGTGTACGGTTTCCGCCCAGCAGCTGAGGACGGTTCGGGGAAAAGTGATGATCATCGAGGACGGGCCGGCCGGGCGCGCGGCACGGGGCCTGAGGGACCGGCAGGGCCGGCGGGGCCTGCGCGGCTTCCGGGCGGCGGCCGCGTTCGGCGCGGTCGCAGCGCTGCTGGCCGGCTGCAGCGGCGAGGTCGGGGCGGTGGAGCAGCCGCCGGCCGCCACGGCGACGGCGGCGGCCGTGCCGGGCCTGTGTTCGACCGTGCAGGAGCCGTTCCCCAAGCTGGCCATGGACGGCGGGTCGAAGGTCCTCGAACCGAACCCGTGGAACACCGCGGGCACGGTCTGCGTGGACCCGGTCGGGGACAACGGGTTCACGGTGTCCCGGATCCGCGACTTCGTCCCGAAGAACCCGCTCGCCCCGGGCGCCTACCCCAACGTCTCCACCGCCCCCGGCGCGAGCGGACTGCCCGTACCGGTCAGCGCCCTCGGCGACGCGACCGCCGACTGGGACGCCAACGGCAGGGTGAGCGGCTCCTTCAACCTCTCCTTCGACCTCTGGTACGGCTCCACCCCCGACAACTGTCTGCCGGGGGACAGCGCCGAACTGATGGTCTGGCTGGACGCCACCGACAACGTGCGCCCGGCCGGCGACAAGGTGGCGGGCGCCCAGCAGTTCGGCGACGCCGACTACGACGTCTACCAGGCGCCGATCACCGGCCCGCACAGCGTGATCAGCTACGTCCGCACCGCGCCGACCCACACCACCCGCGGCCTCGACCTGCGGCTGTTCACCGCCGACGCGATGGCCCGCGGCTACGTCCCCAAGGGCTCCTACCTGTGCCGGGTGCAGGCGGGCTTCGAGGTGTGGAGCGGCGGCACCGGTCTGCGCAGCGAGTCCTTCGCCTTCCACAACCGGATCGGCCTGCCGGCCGGCGAGGTCCCGGCCGGGGCGCCCGGGATCTGCCTGCGGCACGGCGGCGGCGGGCTCGCCGGCACCCCGGTGACCGTCGGCTCCTGCGGCGACCCGGGCGTCTCCACCGGCTGGACGGTCGGCAACGACGGCTCGCTGCGCGGCGGCGCGGCCTGCCTGGCGCCGACCGCCGACCGCAGCGCGGTGACCCTGGCCGAGTGCACCGGCGGCTCCGCGCAGCGCTGGACGCCGGTCGCCGGGCAGCGGCTGAAGCACCCGGACTCGGGCCTGTGCCTGGGCACCGCGGGCGGCGCCCTCGCGGACGGGACGGCGGTGACCTTGCGGCCGTGCGCGGACACGGTCGCGCAGCGCTGGAAGCTGCCGTACAACGGGGTTGCGTGACGGGGCGCGTGACGGGTTGCGGGACGGGTGGTGTGCGTGGTGGTGCGGCGGGCCGCATGCCGCCGAGCCGGGCGGCGCACCGGGCCGCGCGGCAGGCGGCCGTGCCCCGGTTTCCTCTGCGCACCCCCCATGGGCGTGCCGGGGCGGATGCCCTAGCATTCCGGCCATGAGCGATCGACCGGTACCGAGTGGCGAGCCGGGCCAGCCCCCCACGCCACCGCAGCAGGCACCGGCCGGGGGGACCGCTCCGGCCACCGGTGTGCCTCCGCAGTCCCCTAGCGGCGCCTTCGGCCCCGCCTCCGGCTACGGGCCGCCGCCCGGTGCGCCTGCGCAGCCCCAGCAGATGACGCCGTATCCGGCGCCGCAGCCGGTGCCGCCGGTGCCCGGGCCGGTGCCGCCGGGGCCGGTGGCCCCGCAGCCGCAGGGCATACAGCCGCTGCCCGGCCAGCAGCCCGCGCAGCCGCAGCCCGGCCCGCAGCCGCTCGTGCCGCAGCCGCCGGCCGGCCCGCAGGCCTTCCCGCCGGTGCCGCAGTCGGCGCAGCCGGCCCAGGCCGCGCAGCCCGCGCCGCCGTGGCCGCAGCAGGGCGGCTTCCCGCCGCCCGCCGGCCCGACCGGCCCGGCAGGCCCGACCGCTCCGGCCGGCACGCCGGACTGGGAGGCGCTGGCCGAGCAGAACGAGAAGGCCGCCAAGCGCGGCCGCCGGAACAAGCTGATCGGCGCGGCGACCGCCGTCGTCCTGCTGGCCGCGGCCGGCGGGGGCTTCTGGTTCTACCAGCACTCCAAGAACGACAAGAAGACGACCCAGAGCAGCGGCCCGTCGAGCCCGACGACCCCAGGCTCGCCCGGCCCGTCGAGCCCGTCGAGCGCCCCGCCGGTCAAGGGCATCGACAGCCCGCCGACCGTCGGCAGCGTGCCGGCCAAGACCGGCCCGGCGGCGCTCAACCTGGGCGCCGACGCCAAGCCGGGGACGATGGCCGGGTTCTCCGGACAGGTCCTCAAGCTGCCCAGCGGCCAGGACTCCTTCGCCTCGACGACCACCCAGGTCGTCGACGTCAGCAAGAGCTTCACCGTCTCCGCGCGGGTGCTGGTCGACCTGCCCAACGGCAACCGCAGCGCGGTCAGCCAGGGCGACGGCCCGTACTACGCGTGGTCGCTGGGCCGGGCCAACAACAACGGGCACGACCAGTGGTACTTCAAGGTCCAGGTGCCGGGCGGCGGTTCGGCGATCGCCTGGTCCAAGGGCGACGCGACGGTCAACCAGTGGGTGCTGCTGACCGGCGTGTACGACGACCCGTCGGGCCAGCTCACCCTGTACGTCAACGGCGCCCCGCAGTCCTCGGCGAAGTCGGCCGGGGTGCAGCCCAGCGGCACCAACTCCCTGCAGGTGGGGCGGCTGAGCTCCAACTCGCAGTGGGCCGACCCCTGGCACGGCGCGGTCGCCGACATCCAGGCCTGGGGCCAGGTGCTGCCCGAGGCCGACATCGTCAAGATCGTGGCCGGCCCGAGCTCGCCGCCGTCCGTCCCGCCGACGGGCGCCTGGCTCAGCGGCTGAGCCGGCCCGAACGCGGCTGAGCCCGGCCGGTCCCGGTCGAACTGAGCCGTGCGGGGGCCGGGGCCGGCCCTCCCGAACCTCCGGCCGCCGCCCCCGGCAGTGTGGGGCGGCGGCCGAAGCACGCCCCGGAGCGTGCGTCCGCCAGGACGCGTCCGGACGTGAAGTCCCAGATGAGGAGCAGTACTGATGAGCGCGGACGGCCGCTGGATCCGGCCCCACTCCACCCGCAAGCCCGTCCTGGGCGGGGCCCGGCGGGGCGGGGTGGGTCTCGGTGAGCGCGACCGCACGGCCGCGGTGCCCGCACAGCCCTACCAGGCCGACCGGCGCCGCCGCCGGCCCGGCCCGCTGCCGGTGCCGCACCCGGCCCGCCCGGCGCTGCGCGCGGACTGGCTGCCGTTGCTGGCCGTGCTGCTGGTGCAGGGCGCGCTCTCGTACCACCTGATCCTCAGCAACACCGCCTTCATCGACGAGGGCACCTACATCTACGCCGGCTACCAGGAGATCGCGCACCTGCGGCACGGCACCCCGGTGTCCACGTACGAGACCTTCTTCTCCGGCTCCCCGCTGATCTACCCGGTGGTGGTGGCCGTCGCGGACTTCGTCGGCGGGCTGAACGGCGCCCGGCTGCTGAGCCTGGCGTTCATGCTCTCCGCCACCGTGGCCGTCCACCTGGCGACCCGGCGGCTGTACGGCTCGCTCGCGGCGTTCGGCGCGGCGGCGGCCTTCGTGGCGCTCGGCCCCACCCAGTTCCTGGGCGGCCTGGCCACCTACGACGCGATGGCGCTGGCGATCCTCGCCTGGGCCGGGTACTTCGCGGTGCGGCTGACCACCGGCGGCGGCTACCCGAGCCTGGTCGCCTCCGGGCTGCTGCTGGCTCTGGCCGGCGCCACCAAGTACGCCGCGCTGCTCTGGGTGCCGGTGGTCGCGGGCATCGCGGTGCTGGCCGGGCCGCGCGGCTCGCTGCGCAGCTGGGAGGCCTGGCGGCGCGGGCTGCTGGTGCTGCTCACCTTCGTGGTGGCGGTCGGCGCGGCGGCGCTGGCGGCCGGCGAGCGCTACGTCAACGGCTTCAACCACACCACGCTCAAGCGCGCCCCCGGCCATGACGCTTACTCGTACGTGGCCTCGGAGGCGGCCCGCTGGGTCGGCCCGCTGCTGGTGGTGGCGCTGGTCGGGGTGGTGGCGCAGCTGGTGCGGGCGCGCCGGCGCGGCGGGGCGGCCTGGCCCGAGTTCTGGCTGGCGCTGCTGCTGCTGGCGGCCGGTCTGCTCGCTCCGGTGAACCAGATCCGCATCCACACCTGGCTGTCGCTGCAGAAGCACGTCGACTTCGGTGCCTGGTTCTCCTGCATGGTGGTGGGCCTGGTGCTGGCCCGGGTGGTGCTGTGGCTGAAGGGGCGGTTGCACCTGGTGGCCGGGGTGGCGGCCGCGGCCCTGGTGGTCGGGCCGCTGGCCTGGGTGGGCGCGGCGCAGGGCCGGGAGATGTACGGCGAGTGGTCGAACTCGGAGGAGTTCGTCGCCGCGCTGGAGCCGTACGTCGTCAAGGGCGAGGACCGGTACCTGGTCGAGAACTACAACGTGCCCGCGTACTACCTGCGCAAGCAGAGCAACTGGCAGCAGTGGCACGACCTGGTGGCGGTCTTCCGCCGCGACCCGGCCACCGGCCAGATGCAGAACGGGGTGCCCGCGATCCAGGCCGGGATCCAGGCGCACGAGTGGAAGGTCGTGGTGCTGGACTTCACCCAGACCGCGGCCATCGACAAGGCGATCCAGCCGACGCTGAAGGCGGCCGGGTACCGGGTGGCGACCGTGGTGAAGAGCGGCGAGCACGGCCGGTACACCGTCTACGTGGCGCCGGGGTACGACAGGAAGCCGTGACGGGCGCCCGGTGGTGACGGGTCCTCAGAACGCCAGGGTGTAGACCATCAGGTCCATCCCCGGGTAGGGCGCCCAGTCCCGCTCGGGGGTGCGCCGGAAGCCGACCCGCTCGTAGATCCGGTGGGCGGCCTTCATCTCCGGGCGGGTGGAGAACGCCATGCCGTCCAGGCCGAGTTCGCGGCTGCGGGCGAGCGAGGCGCGCACCAGCGCCTCGCCGACGCCCCGGCCGCGGGAGGCCCCGGCGGTGGCGAGCATGCGGATCTCGCCCTCGCGCGGGGTGGCGATGTCCGCCCACTCGGTGCCGCCGACGGCGAAGGTCACGCAGCCGAGGACCCGCCCGGTGACCGGGTCGACCGCGACCAGGAGTTCGGCCTCCCGGGCCCGGCGGGCGGCGTCGCGCAGGTGCTCGACGTAGCTGCTCCCGGGCGAGGTGAAGCCGCCGCCGACGAAGGCCTCGACGGTGATGCGGCCGGCGTCTTCGAGGTCCTCCGGAAGGGCCTGGCGGATGAGGTAGTCCATGCGGTCAGTGTGCCGGAGCCGGGCGCGGCGGGAAGATCCGGGGTCGAACGGGCCGCGGGGGCGGCCGGTGCGGCGGGCGCGGCCGGTGCGGCCGGTGCGGCCGGTGCGGCGGGCACGGTGCCGTGCAGCCGCTCGGGTCGGCCGGGGTCGGCCGGGTAGCCGCCCGGGCGGTGGTAGTTGTCGCGCCCGGCCGCCGGGCCGCGGGAGACCTCGCGGCCGATCAGCACGCCGAGCAGGCCGAAGCCGCCGACGGCTCCGGCCAGGGCGAGTGCGCCGGAAAGGATGTCGCTGTCCATGGCGTCCACTCTGGCCGGGCGGGCCGGCGCCCACGAGTGGCAGGAATGACCGATTGCCTCGAAATCCTGCCACCGGGCGTCTTCCGCCGGAGCGGGCGCCCGGGGCATCCTGGACGGCGTGCTGAAGAACGTGGTCGCGGTGGTGCTGGAGGAGATCCACCCCTTCGAACTGGGCGTGGCCTGCGAGGTGTTCGGCCTCGACCGCACCGCCGAAGGGCTGCCCGGCTACGACTTCGCGATCGCCGGCGCCCGTCCGGGCCCGCACGCCACCCACGCCGGCTTCGCCGTCGACGTCCCGTACGGCCCCGAGCGGCTGGCCGGGGCCGACCTCGCGGTGGTCACCGCGGCGGCGATCCGGCGCGAGTACCCCGAGCCGCTGCTGGCGGCGCTGCGCGGGGTGGTGGCGGCCGGCGGCCGGGTGCTGTCCATCTGCAGCGGCGCCTTCGTCCTGGGCGCCGCCGGGCTGCTGGACGGCCGCCGCTCGGCGACCCACTGGCGGCACAGCGAGCAGCTGGCGGCGCGCTTCCCGCTGACCACGGTCGAGCAGGACGTGCTGTACGTGGACGACGACCCGGTGATCACCTCGGCCGGGACGGCGGCCGGCATCGACGCCTGCCTGCACCTGGTCCGCAAGGTCCAGGGCGCCGAGGTGGCCCGGGAGATCGCCCGGCGGATGGTGGTCGCGCCGCACCGGGAGGGCGGGCAGGCCCAGTTCGTGAACCGGCCGCTGCCCGAGGGCGACGGCGACTCGCTGGCCCCGCTGCTCGACTGGATGCGCCACCACCTGGACGAGGAGGCCACCGTCGAGCAGCTGGCCGCCCGGGCGCTGATGTCGCCGCGCACCTTCGCCCGCCGCTTCCAGCAGGAGACCGGCACCACCCCGCACCGCTGGCTGACCGGGCAGCGGGTGCTGCTCGCCCAGCGGCTGCTGGAGTCCACCACCGAGTCGGTGGACGCGATCGCCGCCCGCTGCGGCTTCGGCAACGCCGCCGCGCTGCGGCACCACTTCGGCCGGCGGCTGGGCACCACGCCGCTGGCGTACCGGCGCTGCTTCGCCGACCCGGGCCTGAGCTGACCGGCGCCCGGGCTGACCGGTGCCTGAGCTGACCGGTGCCTGAGCTGACCGGCACCGCACATGTGGCGGACCGTCAGGCCACTTCGGCCGTCAGGTGGTCGACGCCGTTCCAGCCGTCCGGGCGCAGCCGCCCGTCCCGGGCCCGCCAGAGGCTGGTGGAACAGTTGTGCACCGGCCCGAGCGCGGTGAGCTCCGCCTCGTCGAGCCGGTCCAGCGCGTAGCGGAGCATGAGCACCGTGCAGTCGTGCGCGACCAGCAGGACGGGCCGTCCGGCGTCTTCCTCGCAGACGTCCCGCAGCAGGCTGCGCACCCGCAGCGCGACGTCGGCCCAGGACTCGCCGCCGGGCGGGCGGTAGTAGAGCTCGCCCATCTTGCGCCGCCTGGCTGCTTCCTCCGGGTACTTGGCCTCGATGGCGGCCCTGGGCAGCATCTCCAGGATGCCGAGCTCGCGGTCGCGCAGCCGCTCGTCGTAGCGGACGGGCAGCGAGGCGGGGACGGCGCCGAGCCCGGCGGCCCGGGCGATCGCGACTCTGGCGGTCTCGGCGGTGCGCAGGTACGGCGAGCACCAGACGCTGCGCGGGCGGTCGACACCGGGCAGTTCGGCCCACCAGCGGCCGAGCGCCCGGGCCTGCCGGCGGCCGCGCCGCGACAGCGGGATGTCGGCGTCGCGGCAGCTGATCGGGACGCTGAGCGCGCCGGTGGCCTCGGCGAGCTGGAACTCGACGTTGGCGGTGGACTCGCCGTGCCGGGTCGCGATCAGCAGCGAGGGCAGCCTGGTGGCCGCCGCCGAGCCGTTGGCGCCGAGCGGGTTCAGGGTGGACTGGTGCTTGCCGTTGAGGGTGGTGCCGAGTTCTGCCATGGCCGCGAGCTCCCCGTGGTCGATCAGGTTCCGGCCGGTTGCCGGTCCGGTCTGGTGCTGCCCGGCGTGCACGCCTGTTCATACATATGATCGCGCCGCCTCCTCCAGTGTTCACGGAGAAGGCGGCGCGATCACAGGGCGCGTACGGCGCGAATCAGTGCGCCGCTACGGGCTCCGGCGCGTTCTCCGGCTCGTCGTCGCCGGCGTCGGCGCTGTAGTCGGAGGGCTTGGTCTCGTCCGGGAGGTCGGGCGCCTTGACCGCCCGCAGCACCAGGGTGAGCGCCACCGCGATGATCAGGTTCAGCGCGAAGGCGGTCAGGCCGATGTAGCCGATCTCGCCGATGCCGGGGATCTCGGCCGCGTTGCCGCCGAAGTGCTTGGTCGCCTTGCTGGAGATCCCGTACGCCGTCCAGGTTCCGTAGACCATGCCGGCCGCCCAGCCGGCGAACAGCGCCCAGTGGTGGAACCAGCGGGTGAACAGGCCGCCGACGATCGCCACGAAGGTCTGCAGGATCCACAGGCCGCCCAGCAGCTGGAGGTTGATCGCGGCCTGCTTGTCCATGCCGAGCACGAAGACCAGCGCGCCGACCTTCACCAGCAGCGAAACCAGCTTGGCGATCCGGGTCTCGTCGGCGGGGGTGGCGGCGGGCTTGAGCCACTCCTTGTAGACGTTGCGGGTGAAGAGGTTGGCCGCGGCGATGGACATGATGGCGGCCGGCACCAGCGCGCCGATCCCGATCGCGGCGAAGGCCACGCCGGTGAACCAGTCCGGGAACATGCTCGCGAACAGCTGCGGCACCGAGAGCTGGGAGTTGTAGCCCTTGACGCCGTTGCCGATGCCCGCCGCCACCGCCATGAAGCCGAGCAGGGCCAGCAGGCCCAGCATCAGCGAGTACGCGGGCATGATCGCCATGTTGCGGCGCACGGTGTTGCGGGACTTGGAGGCCAGCACGCCGGTGACCGAGTGCGGGTACATGAACAGCGCCATCGCCGAGCCGAGGCCGAGCGTGGCGTACGTCCACTGCTTGTTGTCCGGGAGGGTCAGCGATCCGGCCTTGGCCTCCTTGAAGTGCTGGGCGGCCGAGTCGAAGATGTGCCCGTAGCCGCCGAGACGGATCGGGATGTAGATCACCGCGACGATGATCACGATGTAGACCAGGGCGTCCTTGACGAAGGCGATCAGCGCCGGGGCGCGCAGGCCGGAGGAGTAGGTGTAGGCGGCCAGCACGCCGAAGGCGATGAACAGCGGCAGGTCCTTGACGAACCAGTTGGCGTTCTCCCCGCCGCCGAGCCCCAGCACGTCCAGCACCGCCTGGATGCCGACGAGCTGCAGGGCGATGTACGGCATGGTGGCCAGGATCCCGGTCAGCGCCACCACCAGGGACAGCGGCCGCGAGCCGTACCGGCCGCGCACGAAGTCGGCCGGGGTCACGTAGCCGTGCACCCGGGAGACCGACCAGAGCCGGGGCAGGAAGAGGAAGACCAGCGGGTAGGCGATGATCGTGTACGGCACCGCGAAGAAGCCCGCCGCGCCGCTCGCGTACACCGCCGCCGGGACGGCGACGAAGGTGTACGCGGTGTAGAGGTCGCCGCCGAGCAGGAACCAGGTCACCCAGGTCCCGAAGCTGCGCCCGCCCAGGCCCCACTCGTCCAGGTGCGCCGCGTCGCCGGCGCGGCGCCAGCGCGAGGCGAGGAAGCCCATCACGGTGACCAGGGCGAAGAACAGCACGAAGACCACGAGGGCCGGCACGTTGACGTCCTTCATCGCGCACCGCCCTTCCGGGCCGCCTTGCGGGCCTTCTCGTCCCGGTTGATCAACAGGTAGGCGGCGACGGTGAAGACCGCCGAGGCCGGCACCCAGAGCAGCTGGTACCAGTAGAAGAACGGCATCCCGCCCACGGCCGGGTCCGTCTTGTCGTACGAGGGCACCCAGAGCATCGCGACGATCGGCACGAGCAGGGCGAGAGCGGCCAGCACGCGCTCGGGCGTCACCGCCGGGACGGGCGTCCCCGGTGGCTCGGGCATGACATTTTCCAGGGCATCGGGATCAGACGGCATTGCGGCTCCGCTCCGGAGGGTTCCCCGTCGGCGCCGCAGCCCCGGCGGCGTGGCGCGCCCCCGTGAGCCCGCCGAGCAGCACCATCGGTGATCGGCAGTCAGTATGGGTGCGCAATCTAGAGCATGGGGTGATCCATGTCACCGGAAATGACGGAACTTCCCGTCATCCGGACG
Source organism: Streptomyces sp. 1114.5 (assembly GCF_003635085.1). NCBI lineage: Bacteria > Bacillati > Actinomycetota > Actinomycetes > Kitasatosporales > Streptomycetaceae > Streptomyces > Streptomyces sp. 1114.5. The sequence goes on along the minus strand of NZ_RBXE01000001.1, from coordinate 354,304 downwards.
CCACCGGGCGGATTTCGGAGGCGGAGGCGCGAAAAGGCACCGGCGCGCGGGTCGCGTGCGCCGGTGCCCAGGGGTGCGGTGGGGGAGTGCGAACTCTCCGGTTACTCGGGGCGCTTCAGCCGGGTGATGAACTTGTAGCGGTCGCCCCGGTAGATGGAGCGGACCCACTCGACCGGGTCGCCCTCGGCGTCGAAGGAGTGCCGGGACAGCTGGAGCATCGGCAGGCCGAGGTCGGAGCCGAGCAGGCCGGCCTCGCGCGGGTTGGCCAGGGTGGTCTCGATGGTCTCCTCGGCCTCGGCCACGGTGACCCCGTACACCTCGCGCAGCGCCGCGTACAGCGAGTTGTGCTTGGCCAGGTTGCGGCGCAGGGCGGGGAAGCGCTTGGCGGACAGGTGGGCGACCTCGATGGCCATCGGGTCGCCGTTGGCCAGGCGCAGCCGCTCGATCCGCAGCACGCGGCCGCCCGGCTTGATGTCGAGGAGCGGGGCGAGCCGGTCGTCGGCGGTGATGTAGCCGATCTCGATCAGCCGGGAGGTGGGCTCCAGGCCCTGGGCCCGCATGTCCTCGGTGTAGGAGGTGAGCTGCAGGGCCTGGGCGACCTTGGGCTTGGCGACGAAGGTGCCCTTGCCCTGGATGCGCTCCAGCCGGCCCTCGACGACCAGCTCCTGCAGGGCCTGACGGACGGTGGTGCGCGAGGTGTCGAACTGGGCGGCCAGCGCGCGCTCGGGCGGGACCGGGGTGCCGGCGGGCTGGGTCTCGGTGAGCTGCAGCAGGTGGCGCTTGAGGCCGTAGTACTTGGGGACGCGCGCGGTCGGGTCGGCGCCGGTCTGCGTCGGGAGGTTCTTCACCTCGGGGTCGTCGGCCTGGGCGGTGGTTCCCCCGTCGCTGCTCATCGGACCTGTTCTCCCGCTTCTCGCGGGGCCTTCACAAGCCCCGCCACATCGTTAACGGGTCACATCGTTGCATGTATGGCTACGGAACGAATACCTCATCACGCGATGAACGATGTGCGGTGTCGGCTTGATAACGGGTGGTCGAGATCGGTCGAGCAGCCGTTGACAGGCCCATTGGTCTAGGCCAAGCTCCAGGCATCTGGTCTACACCACTAGGCCGGTCACTACGAATCCCCCACCCGTTCGAAGGGGTCCGCGGCGCCATTTCCCCCGCTTTGTGTGGGTCTGCCGCAGCCGCCCGACGGGGGTAACCCAGGCATCCCTCAGGAGGATGGCGTGAAGCGTCAGCTCATCGCGGCGGTCGGCGTCGCAGCAATGGTCGTCGGCCTGGCGGCCTGTGGCTCGGACGGCAAGAGCGACGACAGCAAGAACGGTTCGTCCTCGGCGGCCAAGAACTACGACGGCAAGACCCTCACCGTGTGGCTGATGGACGGCTCCGCCCCCAAGGGCTGGGAGGACAGCGTCAAGGCCGACTTCGCCGCCGCCTACCCGGGTGCCAAGCTCGACGTCCAGACCCAGAAGTGGAACGGCATCGGCCAGAAGGTCACCGCCGCGCTCTCCGAGGGCTCGGTCGACGTCCTGGAGATCGGCAACACCCAGACGGCGGGCTACGCGGCCACCGGCGGTCTGCTCGACATCACCAAGGACAAGAACGACCTGGGCGGCGCCGACTGGGCCGCCAACCTGAACGAGTCCTCGATCCTCGACGGCAAGCAGTACGCCGCCCCGTGGTACTTCACCAACCGCGTGGTGACCTATAACAAGGACATCTGGACCAAGGCCGGCATCACCGCCGCGCCGAAGACCCTGGACGAGTTCTACGCCGACCTGGACAAGGTCAAGACCGTCCAGGGCGTCACCGACCCGCTCTACATGCCCGGCCAGGAGTGGTACGTCTACTTCGGCCTGCTGACCAGCGAGGGCGGCAAGCTCGCCAAGAAGGACGGCGACAAGTGGGTCGGCGGCCTGTCGACCCCCGAGGGCCAGAAGGCCTTCGAGACCTTCAAGAAGCTGCAGAGCTACTCCTCCACCGCCCCGAAGGACAAGGACGAGGCCACCCCGCAGCAGAAGGACGTCTTCGCCAAGGGCGACATCGGCACCATCATCGGTCTCGGCTGGGAGGTCCCGAAGCCCGAGGAGCTGGCCGCCGACAAGATCGGCTACTTCCCGCTCCCCGGCAAGACCGCGGACAAGCCGTCCAGCGTCTTCCTCGGCGGCTCGAACCTGGCGATCGCCCAGCAGACCAAGAACCCCGAGCTCGCCAAGGGCTTCCTGAAGATCGCCCTCAACGACAAGAACGAGGGCCTGTTCGCCGCCTCCGGCTCCATCCCGAACAAGACCGCCCTCAACAGCAAGGTCGCCGGCGACTTCGCCAAGGCCGCCCTGCCGGCCTCCGCCAACGGCGCGGTCACCCCGAACGTCGCGACCTGGACCAACGTCGAGAACGAGCCGAACCCGATCAAGGACTTCCTGACCTCGGCGCTGACCGGCGACTACGCCGCCGCGGCCAAGAAGGCCGACGACGAGATCGCGAAGCGTCTCAACACCAAGCAGTAAGCAGTCGAGCGGCGTCGCTCACCGGCTCCCGGCGGGGGGCCGGTGGGCGGCGCCCGTCCGTCGTGGTCGGGTTGTGAGGAAGAGGGAACGATGGCTGTGCATTCGGACCGGGTGCGGACACAGTCCCCGGAGACAGGCAAGGCCGTCGCGGTCGGCACTGACGTGACGGCCGGCGGCGCCGGAAGCACTCCGAAGAGGACCGGCAGAACCGCCGGCGAACCGGGCCTCGGCGCCCGTCTCGCGCCGTACCTGCTGCTGCTGCCGGCCACCGTGGCCACCGTCGGCCTGCTCGGCTGGCCGCTGCTGAAGACGGTCCTGCTGTCGTTCCAGAACCTCAACAAGCGGCAGTTCATCCAGCACCTGACCGAGTGGAACGGCTTCGACAACTACAAGGAGCAGCTGACCGACTCGCAGTTCTGGACGGTCACCGGCCGGACGATCGGCTTCACCGCGGTCAACGTGGTGCTGATCATGGTCGGCGGCACCCTGGTCGGCCTGCTGCTCAACCGCCTCGGCAAGGTGATGCGGCTGCTGCTGTCGGTGGCGCTGGTCCTCGCCTGGGCGATGCCGGTGGTCGCCGCGACCACCGTCTACACCTGGCTCTTCGACCAGAACTTCGGCGTCGTCAACTGGTTCCTGGACCAGCTGGGCTGGCACTCGATGGCCCACTTCAACTGGTACAGCGGCGAGTACTCGACCTTCTTCGTGGTCGTGCTGCTGATCGTGTGGATGTCGATCCCGTTCGTGGCGTTCAACATGTACGCCGCGCTGACCACGATCCCCAGGGAGCTCTACGAGGCGGCCCGGATGGACGGCGCCGGCCCGGTCAAGATCTTCACCGCGGTGGTCTTCCCCAGCCTGAAGCCGTTCTTCCTGGCCACGACCTTCCTGGAGATCATCTGGGTCTTCAAGGCCTTCACCCAGGTCTACCTGATCAACCACGGCGGGCCGGACGGGCTCACCCGCACGCTGCCGGTGCACGCCTTCCTGGAGGGCATCGGCGCCCAGCGCTTCGGGGCGGGCTCCGCGATCGCGGTGCTCACCATCCTGATGCTGGCCGCGCTGATGTCGTACTACTTCCGCATCATCCTGAAGCAGGAGGACGAGCTGTGAGGCGCTCGCTCATCGGACGTACCTGGCCGAACGTGATCGCGGTCGTCCTCTTCGTCTTCTTCATCTTCCCCGTCTACTGGATGATCTCCACGTCCTTCAAGCAGGACAAGGACATCATCAGCAGGACCCCGGTCTTCCTCCCGCTGGACGCGACCCTCGACCACTTCGACCGGGCCGTCCACGCCGACAACTTCTGGACGTACGTCGCCAACAGCCTCACGGTGACCGTCGGCGCGGTGGTCATCTCGCTGGTGATCGCGACCCTGGCGTCCTTCGCCGTCGCCCGGATGAAGTTCCGCGGCCGCAAGTCCTTCGTACTGGTCATCATGGTGGCCCAGATGGCGCCGTGGGAGGTCATGACCATCGGCGTCTACATGCTCTCCCGCGACAACGACCTGCTGAACAGCCTGCTCCCGCTCACCGCCTTCTACATGATGATGGTGCTGCCCTTCACCATCTGGACGCTGCGCGGATTCATCGCCGCGGTGCCCAAGGAGCTGGAGGAGTCGGCCATGGTGGACGGCTGCACGCGCAGCCAGGCCTTCCTGAAGGTGATCTTCCCGCTGCTGGCCCCCGGCCTGATGTCGACCTCGCTGTTCGGCTTCGTCACCGCGTGGAACGAGTTCCCGCTCGTCCTGTGGCTGAACAAGAAGCCCGACAGCCAGACCCTGCCGCTGTGGCTGTCCTCGTTCCAGACCAACTTCGGCACCGACTGGGGCGCGACCATGGCCGCGTCGACCCTCTTCGCGGTGCCGATCCTGATCCTGTTCCTCTTCCTGCAGCGCAAGGCGGTCGGCGGTCTGACCGACGGCGCCGTGAAGGGCTGAGCCATCGTGAGCATCCTCGTTCCCACCGTTCCGGACAGCGACCAGCTGCACCGCGATGCCCTGACCGTCCTGCAGCCCGGCTTCGTCGGCACCGAGCCGCCGCCGTGGGTGCTGCGCCACCTCGCCGCCGGGCTCGGCTCCGTCGCGCTGTTCGACCGCAACGTGGTCGACCTCGACCAGCTCTCCGCGCTCACCCGGGCGCTGCGCGCCGAGAACCCCGACCTCCTGATCGCCATCGACGAGGAGAGCGGCGACGTCACCCGGCTGGAGGCGGGCTCCGGCTCCTCCTGGCCCGGGAACCTCGCCCTCGGCGCGATCGACGACCCGGCGCTGACCCGGGACGTCGCCCGCGAGCTGGGCCGGGCGCTGGCCGCGGCCGGCGTCAACTACAACTGGGCGCCCACCGCGGACGTCAACTCCAACCCGCGCAACCCGGTCATCGGCGTCCGCTCCTTCGGCGCCGACCCCGAGCTGTGCGCCCGGCACACCGCCGCCTGGGTCGAGGGCCTGCAGTCGGCCGGCGTGGCCGCCTGCTCCAAGCACTTCCCCGGCCACGGTGACACCGCGGTGGACTCGCACCACGGCCTGCCGGTCATCGACGTCGACCTGGACGTGCTGCGGGCCCGCGACCTGATCCCGTTCCAGGCGGCGATCGCGGCCGGCACCAAGGCCGTGATGACCGCCCACATCATGATCCCGGCGCTGGACCCGAAGCTGCCGGCCACCCTGAGCCCGACCGTGCTGCGCGACCTGCTGCGCGCCGCCCCCGCCGACGGCGGCCTCGGCTACCAGGGCCTGATCGTCAGCGACGCGATCGAGATGGGCGCCATCGCCGACACCTTCGGGATGGGCGAGGGCACCGTGCTGGCCCTGGCGGCCGGTGCGGACGCGATCTGCGTCGGCGGCGGGCTGGCCGACGAGGAGACGGTGCTGATGCTGCGCGACGCCATCGTCGCGGGCGTGCGGGCCGGCCGGCTGGACGAGGAGCGGCTGGCGGACGCTGCCGCCCGGGTGCGGACGCTGGGCAGCTGGGGCCGGATCTCGGCCCAGGGCGAGCGCCCGGAGCCGGACCTGGCGGTCGGCCTGCGGGCCGCGCGCCGGGCGTTGCGGGTGGTTCGGGCGCCGGGCCGGGTGGCGCCCCCGGTGAGCGAGCGCCCGTACGTGGCCTCCTTCTCGGACGAGCCGAACATCGCCGTCGGCGACGTCACCCCGTGGGGCGTGGCGGGCATGCTGGCGGACCGCTTCCCCGGCACCCGCACCCGCGAGGTGTCGGCGGCCGAGGCGACCCCCGAGCTGCTGGACGCCCTGGTCGGCGAGCTGGTGGCGGAGGCCGAGGGCCGTCGCCTGGTGCTGGTGGTGCGGGACGCGCACCGGTACGCGTGGATGTCCGCCGTGCTGAGCCGCCTGGTGGCGGCCCGGCCGGACGCCGCGGTGGTGGAGATGGGGCTGCCCCAGTCCGAGCCGGTCGGCGCGCTCCACATCGCCACCCACGGCGCCGCCCGGGTCTGCGGGCTGGCGGCCGTGGAGGTGCTGACCGGGCAGTACGGGGCGATCGCCTGAGAACCGGGCTCCGGGCCCGTCGTGCGCCACGCGCATGACGGGCCCGTTTGCTTTTCCCCGCCATTTCCCGGAATTTGCCCGGCGGATTTCCGGAATGACCGTGCTCCATCAAACCAACCCGGAATCCGCCCGAATTCCCACCCAGGGTGATGGCCCGGCGACGGATCGCCATGCGGTGACAACGGCTCTGCAACGGCCGTGCTGACAAGGGGTGTTGGCCGTTGACATCACATTTGGTCTAGGCCAAAGTCCACTCCATCCCTGCAGCACCACCCTTGGCTCTAGCACCCCGGAGAATGACGTGATGAAGCGTCAGCTCATGTCCGCGTTCGGTATCACCGCCCTGGCGGTCGGCCTCACCGCCTGCTCCTCGACCGGCTCGCCCTCGGCCGACGACAAGAGCGCCGCCGCTGATCCGAAGGCGGCCCGCGGCACCGTCACCGTCTGGCTCATGGACGACGCCCAGAAGAACTGGCCCGACCTGGTCCAGCGGGTCAACGACGAGTTCGCGGCGAAGTACCCGAACGTCACCCTCAAGCTCTCCTACCAGGGTTGGGCCGACAAGGTCGGCAGGCTGGACAAGGCGATCGCCGACGGCACCGCCCCCGACGTGGTCGAACTGGGCAACACCGAGACCATGAAGTACGTGCTCTCCGGCGCGCTCGCCCCGGTGGACCGCACCACCTTCGACAACTCCGACAGCTGGATCAAGGCGCTCGCCAACACCTGTACGTACCAGGACAAGCTCTGGTGCGTGCCCTACTACGCCGGCGCCCGGGTCGCGATCTACAACTCCTCGGCCTTCCAACAGGCCACCGGCAGCGCCGAGTTCCCCAAGACCGAGAACGACCTGCTGGCCGCCCTGGACAAGATCGCGGACAGGAACAAGGCGGACCGGACCTACTCGCCGCTCTACCTGCCCGGTCCGTACTGGTACGCCGCGATGAGCTACGTGGCCGCGTACGGCGGCAGCATCGCCAAGTTCGACAGCGCCGGCAACTGGCACGGCACCCTGCACGACCCCAAGTCCCAGGAGGGCATCGGCCACTTCGCCGACCTGGTGCGCAAGTACAACAAGGGCGACCTGGCGGTGAACGAGCAGAACCAGTTCGAGTCGATGGCCCGCGGGCACGCCGCGTCCTTCTACGGCAACGGCTACGAGGCGGCCAGCGTGACCGCGCCGGTCACCGGTGACGCGAGCCTCAAGGACGCCGTCAAGGTGGCCACCATGCCCGGCCCGGACGGCAAGCCGCTGCCGACCTTCATCGGCGGCTCCGACCTCGCCGTCACCGCCAAGTCCCCGTCGGTGGCGCTCGCGATCGACTGGGTCCGGATGTTCACCGGCACCAAGTCCGAGCAGGCGCTGGCCGACAAGGACATCCTGCCGAACAACCTCACCCAGCTGAACCCGCTGAAGAGCAAGCCGACCACCGCCGCGGCGGCCAACGCCGTCCCGGACGCCTGGTTCACCCCGCTGGCCCCCGGCTGGGGCGCGGTCGAGAAGCAGAAGATCATCCCGGACATGCTGACCGCGATCCTCAAGGGCAAGTCGGTGGACCAGGCCACCAAGGAGGCCGACGCCGCGATCGACCAGCTGATCAACAAGGCGTCCTGACCCGCCAGTCGGCGCCCGTCACCGCCCGCCGCCACCTCCGGGAGGCCGCGGCGGGCGGTGACGGGCGCAGGTGCCCGGAGGCGGGCGTCACCGTAGGATTGCCGGACGAAGAACCGCAGCGAGTGTGCGGACTCGCCGCCGTGGAGATCCCCCGCCGGGCAGCCGCCCGGGCGGGGTCGACCCATCTCATCGGAGGCAGACCCGTATGTCCGACCCGCAGACCGCTTCCGTCCCCGGCCGGATCATGGCGGCGGAGATGGCCGAGCAGCCGGCCGTCCTCCAGCGCATCCTCGACGAGGGTGCCCCGAAGATCCGTGACATCGCGGCCGAGATCGCCGCCCGCAACCCGCGCTTCGTCCTGCTCACCGGGCGCGGCACGTCCGACAACGCCGCGCTGTACGCCAAGTACCTGGTCGAGATCCTGCTCGGCAAGCCGGCCGGCCTGACCTCGATGTCCACCACCACCGCGTACGGGGCCAAGCCGGACCTCACCGACGTCCTGGTGATCACCGTCAGCCAGTCCGGCGGCTCGCCGGACCTGGTGGCCTCCACCAAGGCCGCCCGCGAGGCCGGCGCCATCACCCTCGCGGTCACCAACAACGCCGACTCGCCGCTGGCCGAGGTCTCCGAGTTCCACATCGACGTGCTGGCCGGCCCGGAGAAGGCGCTGCCCGCCACCAAGACCTACACCGCCGAGCTGCTGGCGCTCTACCTGCTGGTCGAGGGCCTGCGCGGTGGGGACGGCTCGGCCGCCAAGGGGCTGCCGGGCCTGGCCGCCGGCGTACTGGCCCGGCAGGCCGAGGTGAAGGCGCTGGCCGAGCGCTACCGCTTCGCCCAGCGCCTGGTCATCACCTCGCGCGGCTACGGCTACCCGACCGCCCGGGAGGCCGCGCTGAAGCTGATGGAGACCACCTACATCCCGGCCAGCCCGTTCTCCGGCGCGGACCTGCTGCACGGCCCGCTGGCGATGGTGGACAACGTCTCGCCGGTGATCGCGATCGTCCCGGACGGCAAGGGCGGCGAGGCCCTGCAGCCCGTGCTGGACCGACTGCGCGGGCGCGGCGCGGACCTGGTGGTGGTCGGCCAGCAGGCGCAGGTGGACGCCGCCTCGGCGGGCTTCGCGCTCCCGGAGGGCGTACCCGAGGAGGTGCAGCCGATCCTGGAGATCCTGCCGCTGCAGCTGCTGGCGTACGAGGTCACCATCGCCCGCGGCCAGGACCCGGACGCCCCGCGCGCCCTGGCCAAGGTGACCGAGACACGTTAGTCGCCCGCACGCCTCCGGGGCGCTCGGGGCGGGAGTCGCCCGTGACAGCCGACCGGGATTCGGACCGGCCCCGTCCACAGCCTGTGGACGGGGCCGGTCCGCTGAGCGGCGGAACATGGTTCGGGGGCCACCGGACCGGGGCCGGAAAGCACTACGGGCCACGGCGCCGACACGGGACCCTCAACCCATGCGGCACCGCAGCCCGGAGCTGTCGTCGGGCGCCGGAGTCGATCGAGGACTGTGCGGGGTCCTCGCTCGTCGGCGTCCGACCGAGGAAAGGCCGCGCGCGGTCAGGGCAGTTGCGCGGGGGCCTCTCCTTGGTGCTCTTTCATTGTGGACTAGACCAATCTGGGTTGTCCAGGCCGCTCGGCACATTGGTCTAAACAACTCCTCCGCGTCGCGAGCCCTGCACGCCCGGTCCGCCCACCGGTCCGCCGCGCCCCGCCCGGACCGGCGGCGCTACTCTCGCCATGTGCCCTCGCTGAACGAACTCGTCCGCCGCCACACCACCCTCACCGGGGCCGACGTGGAATGGCTCCACATGCTGGTCTCGGAGTGGCAGCTGCTCTCCGACCTCTCCTTCGCCGACCTGGTGCTGTGGATCCCCACCTGGGACGGCATCCGCTACGTCTCGGTGGCGCAGATGCGGCCCAACACCGGGCCCACCTCCTACCAGGACGACATGGTCGGCCACCTCGTCCCGCGCGGCCGCCGCCCGCTGCTGGACGCCGCCTTCGACGAGGGTCGGATCGTGCGCGAGGGCGACCCGGAGTGGCGCGAGGAGGTCCCGGTCCGGGTCGAGTCGATCCCGGTCCGCCGCGAGGGCAAGGTGCTCGGGGTGATCGCCCGCAACACCAACCTGCTGACCGTCCGCACCCCCAGCCGGCTGGAGCTCACCTACCTGCAGAGCGCCTCCGACCTGGCCCAGATGATCGCCGCCGGCAGCTTCCCCTTCCCCGGGCACGAGCAGATCGACATGGACGCCGCCCCCCGGGTCGGCGACGGCCTGATCCGGGTGGACGCGGACGGCATCGTCACCTACGCCAGCCCCAACGCCCTCTCCGCCTACCACCGCCTCGGCTTCACCTCCGACCTGGTCGGCAGCCACCTCGGCCGCGCCACCGCCGACCTCGCCCCGCCCTCCCGGGCCGCCGTCCACGAGGCGCTGGTGAAGCTGGCCAGCGGCTGGGCGCCGCGGCAGACCGAGGTGGAGGCGCAGGGGGGAGTGGTGACCCTGCGGGCGATCCCGCTCAAGCCCAAGGGCACCCTGACCGGTTCGCTGGTGCTCTGCCGCGACGTCACCGAGCTGCGCCGCCGCGACCGCGAGCTGATGACCAAGGACGCGACCATCCGGGAGATCCACCACCGGGTGAAGAACAACCTGCAGACCGTCGCGGCCCTGCTGCGGCTGCAGTCCCGCCGGATGGAGTCGGAGTCCGGGCGGGCCGCGCTGGACGAGGCGGTGCGCCGGGTCGGCTCGATCGCCATCGTGCACGAGACGCTCTCCCAGGCGCTGGACGAGCAGGTGGCCTTCGACGAGATCGCCGACCGGGTGCTGGCGATGGTGATGGAGCTGTCCCAGGACGGCCGGGTGGCGACCCGCCGCAGCGGCAGCTTCGGCATCCTGTCCGCCGAGGTGGCCACCCCGCTGTCGATGGTGCTGACCGAGCTGCTGCAGAACGCGCTGGAGCACGCCTTCGGCCCGACCGCCTCCGGGAACCTTGAGGTCAGCGCGCTGCGCGGCCGGGCCCCGGCGACCGGCATGGGCTGGTCGGACAGCTGGAACGGCGGCGCCAAGCCGGAGGAGTACCTGCTGATCACGGTGCAGGACGACGGCCGCGGCATGCCGGAGGGGTTCGACCCGCAGACGGCGGGGAACCTCGGACTCCAGATCGTCCGGACGCTGGCCACCGGTGAGCTGGGCGGCACCTTCGACATGGTGGCCGGCCCGAACGGCGGCACGAAGGTCGTTCTGGAGATCCCGGTCCGCTGAGTCCGGGGGCCGCCGGGTCCGGCCGGCCGAGCCCGATGAGATTCCGCTGAGAATTCGTTGCGTTCCGGCGCGCGGTGGGGGCGCGCACCCGGCCGACGCGCCGGGTCCGCACTGCGCGCGCTCGCGCGCCCAGGGGTGCGGGGAGGGTGCAGAAACAGAAACGAGGCCCTGTCGACCGGGGGGGGTGGGTCGACAGGGCCTCTCAACCCGTTCCGGCCGTCGGGGGGAGTCGGCCGGAACGGGGGCTCTGGGTGGTGCGACACCTCGCCGGTGCGTTGCACACGGTGAGCGCCACAGCTCCACGATATTGCTCTAAGTGAACAGTATCAAGTGGCTGGACGGGTCCGGTGTCGCGGGACCTGCCTGGGCAAGGTCCTTTGTGCGGAAGGCTTCACCAGGAGATGCAGGGAAGCCTTTGATCATGTGTCGATCGGTACTGCGATCACTGCTGGTTCACTACTGGTGCTACGCCGTGTGATCAGCGTGCTCAGGCGGTGCGGGCGCGGTTGCGGGCGGCACGGCGCTTCATCGCGCGACGCTCGTCCTCGCTCATGCCGCCCCAGACGCCGGCGTCCTGGCCGGTCTCCAGAGCCCACTGGAGGCACTGCTCCATGACCGGACAACGGCGGCACACGGCCTTGGCTTCCTCGATCTGCAGCAGAGCAGGACCGGTGTTCCCGATCGGGAAGAACAGCTCCGGGTCCTCTTCGCGGCAGACAGCGCGGTGGCGCCAGTCCATGGTCGTCCAACTCCTCCTGCCGACGGGGGTGGCCCGGCGGCACAATCGATGGCTTGTGAATGTGAACGCTTTCACGAATCCCGCAACAGCAAAAGAGACCAAAGGCCTACCGGGCCCGGGTGGTCTGTGCTAGGGGGGATTCGGCGATTCGAGGGACACCCCGCGGTCGGTGCTCCTGTGGTTCCGGAGTCGCCGTCGCTGCGATGTGTCCCGATCGCCATGTAGAGGTTCGCAAACCTCGGGCTCGGATACAACCCCCTTCGGGGAGGAATTTTTGATTCTTCGGTGTCGCCTAGCTCACAGCCAGTACTTCTATGGAGTGAAGGGGGCTTGTGCGTTCGAGAAGAAGGGCGAACCCCACTTCCGGTCACACAATCACACGCAGTGCCCGCCGTACGCCTGTGAAACTGACGCGACTCCTGTCTCCAAGGTGGTCCCCGTCCACCTGGAACGGGGTGGGTTCCTCTGAAACCAAGGTGAAGTGTCTGACGTCGTGATAGGAGACGACGTGCTTCCCGGAGGGCCCGGCGGGCGGGGCGCCATCGCCCGAAGGCGTGTGCGACCGCAGGATCTGACGGATCGTTCGAGCCGTACCGAACGCCGTCATCCGGGTGATGCCGAAGACATCGAGGTCCGTGTCGAAGGAGGCGAGCGGTGAGGGGTAGACCGGACGGTTGCCGAGGAACGTCCACGGCGAGGTGTTGCTGACTATCGACAGGACCAGCCCCGGAACGGCCCCGTGGCCCGGCAGCTCAAGGGAGACCGGGCCGGAGCGGCGCTGCTCACGCTGGGTGAGGTAGTGCCGGACCGCCTGCTGGACGTAGAGGGCGTGGGTGGACTTGCGCCCGGCCCGGCGCTGCGCCTCGACCCGGCCCACCACTCCGGCGTCGAAGCCCAGGCCGGCGGTGAAGGTGAACCAGCGGTCCGGTAGCCCGTCGGTCATCGCCTTGCCCAGCCCGATCGGGCGCTCCCGGCCGTGGTCCAGTGCGTCCAGCAGGGCGCCGGTGGCCTCCACCGGGTCGTTGGGCAGGCCCAGCGCGCGGGCGAACACATTGGTCGAACCGCCCGGCACCACGGCCAGTCGCGGGACCTTCTCGCCCGGGCCGTGCGCCAGCAGCCCGTTCACCACCTCGTTGACGGTGCCGTCGCCGCCCAGTGCCACCACCAGGTCGACCGTGCCGTCCTCCGCCGCCTGGCGGGCCAGGTCGCGCGCGTGGCCCCGGTACTGCGTCTCGGCGACGTCCAGCTTGAGGTCGCTGCGCAGGGCGTGGATCAGGACGTCCCTGGTCCGGCCACTGGTGGTGGTGGCCTTGTGGTTCACGACCAGGAGAGCGCGCATGGGGAAAGCCTACGGGGCGGTACGGACCAACCGGCGGCTACCCTGCTGGAGTGACCGCAGAAACCTCCGCACCCGTACCCGCGGCCGGCTCCGGCCGTCCGGCGTCCCTGACCCTGGGCGCCGCCATCACCGCCCTGGAGGGCGCCGCGCTGGCCGTCGTCGGCGTCTGGGACATGGTGGCCGCGCTGTCCGGCCAGTCCAAGCAGCTGGCTCTGAACGAGTTCGGCGGCCTGGTCATCGTGCTGCTCGGCGTGCTGCCGGTGCTGGCCGCCCGTGCCCTGCTGAAGGAGCGGCGCTGGGGCCGCAGCCCGGCGGTGCTGACCAACTCGATCTGCCTGCCGGTCGCGTACTACATGGTCGAGAACGGCGGCCCGATGATCGCCGTCGGCGTGCTGGTCGGCGTGCTCGGGCTGGTGGGCATCGGCGCCCTGCTGAACCCGAGGTCGACGGCGGCCCTGTACGCGCCCGCCGGGGACTGAGCACACCGAACGGACCGAGCACACGGAACGGCCGCCCAGCGGGAAGCTGAGCGGCCGTCAGTGCTCACTCCTCGCTCACTCCTCCACCAGGAGCTTCTCCCGCAGCTGGGCCAAGGTCCGGGCGAGCAGCCGGGACACGTGCATCTGGGAGATCCCCACCTCGGCGGCGATCTGCGACTGGGTCATGTTGCGGAAGAACCGCAGCACCAGGATCTTCTGCTCCCGGGGCGGCAGTTGGGCCAGCAGCGGCTTGAGCGACTCGCGGTACTCGACGCCCTCCAGCGCCTCGTCGGTGGCGCCCAGGGTGTCCGCGACGGCCGGCGACTCGTCGTCGCTGTCCGGCACGTCCAGGGACAGCGTGGAGTACGCGTTGGCGGACTCCAGGCCCTCCAGGACGTCCTCCTCGGAGATCCCCAGGTGCTCGGCCAGCTCGTGCACCGTGGGGGAGCGGCCGTGCCGCTGGGAGAGCTCGCTGGTCGCCGTGGTGAGTGACAGCCGCAGCTCCTGCAGCCGGCGCGGCACGCGCACCGCCCAGCCCTTGTCGCGGAAGTGCCGCTTGATCTCCCCGACGATGGTCGGCGTCGCGTAGGTGGAGAACTCGACCCCGCGCTCGTGGTCGAAGCGGTCCACCGACTTGATCAGGCCGATGGTGGCGACCTGGGTCAGGTCGTCCAGCGGCTCGCCCCGGTTGCGGAAGCGCCGGGCCAGGTGCTCGACCAGCGGGATGTGCATCCGCACCAGCTGGTTGCGCAGCTCGACCCGCTCCGGGGAGCCCTCGGGCAGCGCGGACAGCCGGACGAACAGCGCGCGGGCGGCCTCCCGGTCCGGGGCGCCGGTGCGGTGCGAGACCTGGGCGGGCACGGCGCCGTGCGGTTCCGTGTCGCCGGGCCCGGCCGCCTCGTTCGCCGGCTCCGGCGGGGGCGCGGAGTCGGGCGTCGGCTCGGACGTCGGCTCGGTCGGGTGGCTCATCCGGTGGGCGTCCTTCGGGTGCGCTTCGTCGTTGGCGGCGAGGCCGGGAACGCTCGCCTGGGTCGGTACGGCAGGTCCCGCCGTCGCGAGGCCGGTACGGTCCAGATCACTCACGGCCATTCCCCCGTTCCGTTCCGGGAGCACCGGGGCCGGTGGCCCCGGAATCGTCTCGTTGGTCGTACCGCGCGGGGCGGTACCGGGAGCCGTCCGCCGGGCCCCGGACGGGGAGCGGCGGACGGCCCTTGCGCGGGTGCTGCTCGGTGCTGCGCGGTCCGTGCGGTGGGGTGCGGCGCCCTAGTGGGCGGCGGACCCACCGCGCTTCTTGTGCAGGCTGATCGACACGGTCTTGTCGTCGCCGACCGAGGAGTCGACCTCCCCCGCCAGCGCGGAGAGCACCGTCCAGGCGAAGGTGTCCCGTTCGGGAGCCTTGCCGTCGGTGGTCGGGGCGGCGACGGTGACCTTCAAGGAGTCGCCCACCAGCCGGAATTCGCAGGACAGTACGGAGCCCGGAACCGCCTGCTGGAGCAGGATGGCGCAGGCCTCGTCGACCGCGATCCGCAGGTCCTCGATCTCGTCGAGGGTGAAGTCCAACCGGGCCGCCAACCCGGCCGTCGCTGTTCGCAGGACGGAGAGGTAGGCCCCCGCTGCAGGGAGCCGGACCTCCACGAAATCCTGAACACCGAGATCGCCGTCGATCTGGGACACCCTTGCCTCCTGGGTGGCGCGCTGTGCTTGCTTGGTACCCCGCTGGTTACCGCTCTTGCTGCCCCCGGTTCGGGGTTACTCATGGTAAGGCATTGCGACGCAGGGTGGCAGACCCTTTTGCGGACTCCGTCGGTCCGTTCCGGCCCGCCGGTCGGATTGCCACCGGCGGTCGGGTCGCCCACGTGGTCGCGTCGCCACCGGCGGTCGGTTCAGCTGCCGGCGGCGGTGAGCGCGTCGCCGGTGAGACGGTAGACGGTCCACTCGTCCATCGGCACCGCACCGAGGGACTTGTAGAAGTCGATCGAGGGCTGGTTCCAGTCCAGGACCGACCACTCCACCCGGGAGTAGCCGCGCTCGACGGCGATCCGGGCGAGCTCCAGCAGCAGGGCCTTGCCGTGGCCGCCGCCGCGCGCCTCCGGGCGGACGTACAGGTCCTCCAGGTAGACCCCGTGGGAGCCGCGCCAGGTCGAGAAGTTGAGGAACCAGACCGCGAAGCCGACCGGCTCGCCGGTGGCGTCGTCCTCGGCGATCAGGCCGAACACCGCCGGGGCGGCGCCGAACAGCGCCTCGTGCAGCTGCTCCTCCGTGGCCACCGCCTCGTGCGGGGCCCGCTCGTACTCCGCGAGCTCGCGGATCATGGCGTGGATGACGGGGACGTCGGTGGCGACGGCGGTGCGGATCATGCCTGCGAGCCTACTGCTCGGGCCCGGGCTCGTCCCAGGCCTGGACGGAAGTCTGGTCGACGATCCGCCCGTCCCGCAGGTCGGCCATCGAGGCCGTCAGCACCCGGACGCCGTCCGGGTAGCGACAGGACTCCAGGAAGGCCACGTGCTCGCCCTGGACGACCACCTGTTCCAGCTTGTGGGTCATCTCGCGGCCGTAGACGTCGTCGAGCATGGCGCCGATCTCCTCCAGCCCGTGCATCACCAGGGGGTGGCTGGGCTGGGTCTTGCGGTCGACCACGCGCAGTTCCGCGTCCTCCGCGTAGAGCGCCAGCAGGACCTCGGCGTCGCAGCGCTCGATGCCCTCGCGCAGCGCGCGGGTGTCGAAGGCGACGGGGGCCGCCATGGTGGTCATGATTCGCTCCTCCGGTCGGGTTCCGTCGGCTCGTACCTTGAGCGTACGCCCGGCGCCGCCGACCGGAGGAGGGGCCTGTCCGGGGCCTGTCCGAGCCCGATCCGGGCCGGTCAGCGGGCCGGGACGGTGCGCAGGTAGTCGGCCAGGGCGCCGATCGCGGCGGGGTTGCGCGGGCTCTCCACCAGGTCGACGTAGTCCAGGACGAAGATCCGGTCGTTCCTGATCGCGGAGACGTTCGCCAGCGGCGGGAAGGACCTGAGGAACTTCCGCTTCTCCTCGGCGCCCGGGGTCGCGTAGTCGTTGATCACGATCACCTCGGGGTCGCTCTGCACCACGCTCTCCCAGCCGGCCGT
The DNA here is from genome assembly GCF_003635085.1 of Streptomyces sp. 1114.5. NCBI lineage: Bacteria > Bacillati > Actinomycetota > Actinomycetes > Kitasatosporales > Streptomycetaceae > Streptomyces > Streptomyces sp. 1114.5. The sequence goes on along the minus strand of NZ_RBXE01000001.1, from coordinate 337,761 downwards.
CACCCAGGTGTCGGCCAGCTCGCCCATGATGTTGGTCCCGCCGGCCTTGGCGATGATCTGGTTCGCGGCGGCGAACTTCCCGGCGGTGTACGGCTTGTCCTGCCCGCTGTCGTACAGGAAGACGGACGGGCGCTGCTCGGGCTGCGGGACGGCGGCGATCCGGGCCCTGGAGTCGGCGATCAGCCGGTCGGCGCGGTCCCGGACGTCGAAGATCTCGCCGAGGTTGGCGAGGTCGGTGTAGAGCGCCTCCAGCGGGTCCATCACACCGCGCTCGGTGCCCTTGCCGCTGCGGCAGGACTCGCTCAGCACGTACGAGTCGATGCCGAGCGCCCGGAACGCCTGCGGGGTGACGCCGCTGCCCTCGTCGAAGCCGTAGTGCCAGCCGGCGAAGACCAGGTCGGCCTTGGCGTCCAGCGCGATCTCCTTGGTGAGCCGCTGCTTGGAGAGCCAGGCCGTCTGCTGGTAGCCGTCCTTCCAGGGCACCCGGTCGATCTTGCCCTTGTCGTCGGGCATGACGTACCCGGCCATCCGGTCGGCGAGGCCGAGGGAGAGCATCAGCTCGGTGATGTTGACGTCGTTGGTGACCACCCGGGCGGGCTTCTGCGGGAAGGTCAGCTGCTCGCCGCAGTTCCGCACGGTCACCGGGTAGTGGGCGGAGCCGGCGGCGGCCTCCTTCGGGGCGATCTCGGCGCCGCAGGCGGTCAGTCCGAGGGTGAGCAGGGCGGCGGTGGCAACGGCCTTGGTGCGCACGTGGGTTCCTTCCGGGGTCAGGTGAGGCGGTCGAACAGCAGCTGGAGGGCGCCGGTCCCCGGGTGCCGGACCGGGGTGGCGCGGACGCCGAACACCTCGGCCAGCAGGGCGGGTTGCAGCACCTCCGCGGGCGGGCCCGAGGCGACGAGCCGGCCGGCCCGCAGCACGTACAGCAGGTCGCAGTGGCCGGCCGCCAGGTTGAGGTCGTGCAGCGCAGTGAGCACCGTCGGGCCGGCCTCGCGGGCCAGCGCCAGCACCTCCAACTGGTGGGCGATGTCGAGGTGGTTGGTGGGTTCGTCGAGCACCAGCAGGCGCGGCTCCTGGACGAGGGCACGGGCGAACAGCACCCGCTGCTTCTCGCCCCCGGACAGGCTCAGGAAGCCCCGGTCGGCGAGGTGGCCGGCCCGGACCTTGCGCAGGGCCTCGGCGCAGCGCTCCCGGTCCCGGTCGGTGGGGGCGCCGAACCCGCGCCGGTGCGGCAGCCGGCCCATGGCGACCACCTCGGCCACCGTGAAGTCGAACTCGGCGGAGTGCTCCTGGGTCAGTGCGGCCACCCGCCGGGCCGTCTCGCGGGCGGTGAGGGCGTGCAGGTCGTCGCCGTCCAGCCGGACGGTGCCGCCGGCCGGCCGCAGCACCCGGTAGACGCAGCGCAGCAGGGTCGACTTGCCGCTGCCGTTCGGCCCGATCAGCCCGACCACCCGGCCGGCGGCGGCCCGCAGGCTCACCTCGTGGACCAGCCGGGCGCCGGCCAGCTGCACCGAGACGGCGTCGACGGCGAGCTCCTGGGCCGGCGTCGGGCGGGTCGGGTCGTCCGCGGGGACCGGCCCGGTCATCGTCCGGCTCCGAAGGCCTGGCCGCGGCGGCGCATCATCAGCAGGAAGACGGGCACGCCGAGCACGGCGGTGAACACCCCGACGGGCAGTTCGGCGGGTGCCAGCAGGGTGCGGGAGGCGATGTCAACCCAGACCAGCAGCAGCGCCCCGGCGAGCGGCGCGACCAGCAGCACCCGGCGGTGCCCGGCGCCGACCAGCATCCGGGCCAGGTGCGGCACCAGCAGCCCGACGAAGCCGATCGCCCCGCTGACCGCGACCACCGTGCCGGTGACGGCGGCGGTCACCACGAACAGCTCGCGGCGCAGCCGGTCCGGGTCCACGCCGAGCGAGGCGGAGGTCTCGTCGCCCATCGCGAGCGCGTCCAACCGCCCGGCGGCGCACGCCAGATGGGCGAGACCGGCCAGTACGGTGAGGGCGGCGATCGGCACCGAGCCCCAGGTGGCGCCGCCGAGGCTGCCGAGCAGCCACATCATGGCGTCCCGGGCGGCCTCGCCGCGGTCGGCGGCGAAGACCATCAGGGTGGTGGCGGCGGAGAAGCCGTAGGACAGGGCGGTGCCGGTGAGCACCAGGCGCAGCGGGGTGAGCCCGAACGCGGTGCGGGCGGCGAGGTAGACCAGGGCCATGGCGGCCAGCGCCGAGCCGAAGGCGGAGACGGAGACCGCCCACACGCCGAGCGAGGCGAAGGCGCCGAACAGCAGGACGGCGTTGGCGCCGACGGCCGCGCCGGAGGAGATGCCGAGCACGAACGGGTCGGCGAGCGCGTTGCGCACCAGCGCCTGGACGGCGACGCCGCAGGCGGCCAGCCCGGCGCCGACCACGGCGGCCAGCACGGTGCGCGGCAGCCGGATCTCCCAGACGATGGCGTACGCGGCCGCCTCCTCGGCCTCCAGCCGACCGCCCGTCAGCCCGGCGCCGAGCAGCCGCAGGACGCGGGGGAGCCCGATCCCGGAGGAGCCGAAGGCGACCCCGCAGACCAGCGAGAGCAGCAGGGCGGCGGCGAGGCCGACGGCCAGCGGGAGCGTGGGTGTTCGGCGAACAAGCGGGTCGTTCACTGCGGGTCGCGCCTTGCCTCGGGCCGGGGTGCGCCGGGGCGGGCGCCGGCCGCGGGCGTGCCGGGGCGCCGTTCCCCTCGCAGTCCGCGGCGAGTCGTCGGGATTCAGGCGGCCGAGGGCGATCGGGCTGACGGGACCGTACGGCTGGTACGGGCCCCGCTCACCGTTGCGGGTCAGCGCCGGATTCCCACCGGACTTCCCCCTCGGACGCCCTGGCAGCATAACAGGCACTCAGGCCTGGCAACCCTTACCGTGGTCGGGGCGGACGCGACCGGACGTGAACGCACGACCGCCCCCGTCCGGCGGTGCGGACGGGGGCGGTCGGGTGGCGACGCGTCAGGCTCAGGCCTGCTTGGTCTCCCAGAAGATCTTGTCGACCTCGGCGATCAGGTCCAGCAGGGCCTGGCCGGTGGCCGGGTCGGTGGACGCCTTGGCGGCCGAGGCGGCCTTCAGGGTGTCGTTGATCAGCTGGTGCAGCTGCGGGTACTTCTCGAAGTGCGGGGCCTTGAAGTAGTCGCTCCACAGCACCGAGATGTGGTGCTTGACGGCCTCGGCGCGCTGCTCCTTGATGATGATGGCGCGGGCGCGGAAGTGCGGGTCCTCGTTGGCCTGGTACTTCTCCTGGGTGGCCTTGACCGACTCGGCCTCCAGCTTGGCCTGCGCGGGGTCGTAGACGCCGCAGGGCAGGTCGCAGTGGGCGTGAGCGGTGGCACGCGGTGCAAACAGACGAGAGAACATGGGAGTCCTTCCTTAGATCGTCTTCCCGCGCCCGAGATTACCCTTCCACCCCCACGGTTTCGCGATCGGGCGGTGGGCCTAGGGCGAAAGACGGACCGTGAACCGGCCGAATCCGGACATCGAACAGGTGACGGCCCGTACGGCAGACTGGGTGCGGACCGGTGCGGAGGAGGAGTCGTGGCGCGGAGCACGGAACCCGGGGGCGCGGAACAAGCGGGCCGGGGCGGCACGCTGCCGTTCGGGCTGGTCGACGTGGCGGGCCGGTCGATGGTCCCGACCCTGCGCGAGGGCGACCAGCTGCTGGTCCGCTACGGCGCGCCGATCCGGCGGGGCGCGGTGGTGCTCTTCCGTCACCCCTTCCAGCAGGACCTGCTGGTGGTGAAGCGGGCCGCCGAACGCCGGGCCGGCGGCTGGTGGATGCTCTCCGACAACCGCCCGGTGGACAGCGACAGCCGCAGCTTCGGCGCGGTCCCGGACGAGCTGGTGCTCGGCCGGGTGCTGCTGCGGCTGCGTCCGCGCCCGGCCTGGCTGGCGCCGGGCCGCCGGCTGGAGCGGCTGCTGCTCACCCCCCGGCTGGCCCGGATGCCGGGCCTGGCCCGCCGCCTCGGCGCCTGGGTCGAGGAGGTCTAGCCGCTACGCCCCGGCCCCGCCGCCCAGCGCGGCCTCCGCCTCCTGGCGCTTGCGGGCCCGGTAGGCGGCCACGTTGGCCCGGGTCGCGCAGCGGTCCGAGCAGTAGCGGCGGGAGCGGTTGGTCGAGGTGTCCAGGTAGGCGTTGCGGCAGGGCGCGGCCTGGCAGATGCCGAGCCGGTCGGCGCCCAGCTCGGTCAGGTGGACGGCCAGGCCCATGCAGGCGACGGCGCTGAAGTGCGCGGTGGCGGTGGCCGAGTTGTCGGCCAGGTGCAGGTGCCAGCGCGGCCGCCCGGCGGCGTCCAGGTAGTCGTGCCCGGAGACCAGCGGGCTGACGGGGAACTCCATCAGCAGGCTGTTCAGCAGGTCGACGCCCCGGACCTCGTCCCCCTCGGCGGCGGCCTCGAAGACCCCGCGCAGCCTGGTCCGCACGGCCCGCAGCCGGGGCAGGTCGGACTCGTCGGCGAGCGCGGCGGCCCGCGCGGAGTCGGAGAACAGGGCGCGCACCGCGTCCACGGAGGTCAGCGTGTCGGTGCCGCGCTCGGGCTCCTCGGTGTTGACCAGCCGAACGGCGAGGTCGGCGTACGAGGCGAGCTCCACGGCGGTCCTTCCAGAAGATCGGTAACGGGCTGACTGCTTCCAGCCTATTACCCGGACGGGGCAAACGGCGGCGCCCGGCAGGCAGAACCTGCCGGGCGCCGACGGTACGGGGTCAGAGCACCTTGGAGAGGAAGGCCTTGGTGCGCTCGTGCTGGGGGTCGGTGAGCACCTCGCGGGGGTTGCCCGACTCGACGACCACACCGCCGTCCATGAACACCAGCGCGTCGCCGACCTCGCGGGCGAAGCCCATCTCGTGGGTGACGACCACCATGGTCATGCCCTCCTCGGCGAGGCCGCGCATGACGTCGAGGACGTCGCCGACCAGCTCCGGGTCGAGCGCCGAGGTGGGCTCGTCGAAGAGCATCAGCTTGGGCTTCATGGCCAGGGCGCGGGCGATCGCGACGCGCTGCTGCTGGCCGCCGGAGAGCTGGGAGGGGTAGTTCTTCGCCTTGTCGGCGAGGCCGACCCGCTCCAGCAGGGCCATCGCGCGCTCGCGGGCGTCGGCCTTGCTCTCGCCCTTGACCTGGACCGGCGCCTCGATGACGTTCTCCATGGCCGTCATGTGCGGGAACAGGTTGAAGCGCTGGAACACCATGCCGATGTCGCGCCGCTTCAGGGCGACCTCGCGGTCCTTGAGCTCGTGGAGCTTGTCGCCCTTCTGGCGGTAGCCGACCAGCTCGCCGTCCACCCAGAGGCGGCCGCCGTTGATCTTCTCCAGGTGGTTGATGCACCGCAGGAAGGTCGACTTGCCGGAGCCGGACGGGCCGATCAGGCAGAACACCTCGCCCTGCCTGACCTCCAGGTCGATGCCCTTGAGCACCTCGACCAGGCCGTAGGACTTGTGCACGTTCTCGGCGCGGACCATCGGCTCGGCGGAGGCGGCGGAGCCGGCGGGGTCCTTGGTCAGATCGGTCATACGTGACCACCTCCCTCAAGCCCCGGGACCACGTCGTGCTCGGTCTTCGGGGCGGGCTTCCCGGCGAACAGGCCCCGCAGCCGCTGCAGCGGGGTGGGCGGGAGGGTGCGGTTGGAGCCTCGGGCGTAGTGGCGCTCGATGTAGTACTGGCCGATGGTCAGTACCGAGGTGAAGAACAGGTACCAGAGGCTGACCACGATCAGCAGCGGGATGTTCTGGTAGTTCCGAGAGTAGATGACCTGGCCGGCCCGGAAGATCTCCTCCAGGGAGATGACCGAGACCAGCGAGGTGGTCTTCAGCATCGAGATGGTCTCGTTGCCGGTCGGCGGGATGATCACCCGCATGGCCTGCGGCAGGACGATCCGCCGCATGGTCTGGAACCGGCTCATGCCGAGCGCGTGGGCGGCCTCGGTCTGGCCCTCGTCCACCGACTGGATGCCGCCGCGGACGATCTCCGCCATGTAGGCGGCCTCGTTGAGGCCCAGGCCCAGCAGCGCGGCGACGAAGGTCGGGATCAGGACGTTGGTGGACTCGGACCAGAACTCGGGGCCCCAGGGGACGCCGATCGAGAGCTTGGCCCAGATCAGGCCGAGGAAGTTCCAGAACACCAGCTGCACCAGCACCGGGGTGCCGCGGAAGACCCAGATGTAGACCCAGGCGGTGCCGGAGAGCAGCGGGTTCGGGGAGAGCCGCATCACCGCGAGGATGATGCCGCCGACCACACCCATGAGCATGGAGAGCGCGGTCAGCTCCAGCGTCACGACCATGCCGTGCACGATGCTGTCGTGGAACAGGTACTGCCCGACGATGTCCCACTTGAAAGCGGGGTTGGTGAAGAGGGCGCTCAACAGCATGGCTGCGAGCAGGGCGATGACGACGGCGCCCACCCAGCGTCCGGGGTGGCGGACCGGGACGGCCTTGATGGTCTCAGGCCGTCCCTTCTCCGGCGTCCCCTTGTCCAAAGAGTTCACGGTGTGGCCTCGGGGGAGAGATGAAGCAGACGAGGGGTCAGCTGACGGCGCCGTTGACGGTCGACTTGTCGATGGCTCCGGCCTCGACGCCCCACTTGGTGAGGATCTGCTTGTAGGTGCCGTCGTCGATCAGCGACTGGACGGCGGCCTGGACGGCCGGGGTGAGCTTGGAGCCCTTCGCCAGGGCGATGCCGTAGGGGGCCACGCCGTAGGTGTCGCCGACCTTCTCCAGCTGGCCGCCGGACTGCTTGATCGCGTAGTCGACGACCTGGGAGTCGGCCATCATGGCCTGGTCGCGGCCGGAGACGACGGCGTTGGTGACGTCGGTCTGCAGGTCGAACTTGTCGCCGTCGTTCTGGACGCCCGGCTTGCCGGCCTTGGTGCAGTCCGGGTTGCGGGTGTCCTTGATCTCGTCGGCCTGGGTGGTGCCGGTCTGGACGGCGACCTTCTTGCCGCAGAGGTCCTTCGGGTCGATCTTCTCCGGGTTGCCCTTCTTCACGGCGATGGCGCTGCCGGAGTTGAAGTAGGTCACCATGTCGACGATCTGCTCGCGCTCCTTGTTGTCCGTGAAGGACGACATGCCGAGCTGGAACTTGTTCGACTGGATGCCCGGGATGATCGCGGTGAAGCCGGAGTCCTGGACCTCGGCGGTGAGGCCGAGCTTCTTGGCGATGGCGGCGGCCAGGTCGACGTCCATGCCGATGATCTTGCCGCTGTCGTCCTTGAACTCGTCCGGCGCGTACGAGGCGTCCGCGCCGACCACGAGCTTGCCGGCCGACTTGATGTCGTCCGGGACGAGTGCGGTCAGCTTGGGGTCGGCCTTGACCTCGTTGACGGTCGCGGAGGCGTTCGGGGCGCCGCCACCCTCGCTCTTGCTGCTGCTGCAACCGGTCAGTACGAGGGACACGGAGGCGGCGACCACACCGGCCGCGAAGAGCCGGTTGCGCTTGGTACGGGCGGTCATGAGGGGGATCTCCTCCTGGGAGAGAAAGGCCGGGCTCTGCAGTGCCTGGACGCCGGGAACGCCCAGGGTCTTACGAGTACCGCGTTCGCCACCCTCCGCCGAGGTGGACGTGGTCGAACCGCCTCGACCAGTGGCCGGCTCGATCCGAGATGGGGGGAATCCTGCCATCTGAGGACGGTCAGGTGACCCTCATCCAGATCAAAATCGGATAACAAGGGGTCACACTGTCCGCTATTCGGACTGATTCCGGCTCCCTGTCACCCTCCGCATAAGTATCCAGATCCCTCTGTGCTCCGCCCGGAGGCCCGCCGCCCGCCCGCTCAGATGCCCCCGTTGACCACCGCGTTCTGCGCCGCACCGGCGCTCACGTTCCACTTGGCGAGGACCTTGTCGTACTCGCCGCTGCGGATCAGCTGGTCGACCGCCTTGGCCAGGGCGTCCCGCAGCTCGGTGTCGCTCTTGCGCACCGCGATCCCGTACGGGTTGGAGGTGGACTGCCCGCCGGTCACCTCGAAGCGGGTGCCGCCGTCGGTGCTCTTCGCCGCGAAGGCGGCCACCGGGAAGTCGTTCAGGCCGGCCGCGGCGACGCCGGAGGCGACCTCGGCCAGCGCCTTGGCGTCGCTGTCCAGCTTGTGCGTGGTCAACTGGCGGCCGGTGCGGGCGCAGACCGCCACCTGGCGGGTGGCGATCTCGTCCTGGTTGGTGCCCTGCTGGAACGCGATGGTCTTGCCGCACAGGTCGTCCAGGGTCTTGATCCCCTTGGGGTTGCCCTTCGGGACGACGATCGAGGTGCCGGCGATGAAGTAGTCCACGAAGTCCACGCCGGGGACGGCCGGGTTGCCGTCCGCCGCCGGGGTGCCCTCGCGGCGCTGGCGGATGTCGCTGATCGCCGACATGGCCACGTCGTACTGCTTGCCCTGCAGGTTCGGTATCAGCTTGTCGAACGGCGTGTCGACGAACTCCACCCGCACGTCGAGGATCTTGCCCAGGGCGGTGGCGAGGTCCGGGTCGAGGCCGGTCGGCTTGCCGTCCGGGCCGCGGAACTCCACCGGGGCGTAGTTGACGTCCATCCCGATCCGCAGCACCCCGGCCGTGCGCTGGGCCTTCGGCAGCTTGTCGCGGACGTCCTTGACCGGGTCGGTCGGGGCGGCCTGCCCGCCACCGCTGCAGCCGGTCAGCAGCAGGGCTCCGGCGGTGGCCAGGACGGCTCCGGCCAGGGCCGGACGGCGGGCGGGGAGGGGGTGAGGCATGAGGGCTGCTCCTGTTGGGGAGGGACGTGCGGTCGCCACGTGTCGTGCGGGTGTACGCCACATGGCGGACAAGCGATCCTGCCATCCCGCCCTGCCGGGCCCGGCGGCGGGTGTGTCAGAATTCGGTACCGGGTGACCCCCGAACGCTCGAACCAGACCGACGAGCCCCGACAGGCTCGGGTTCTCGGGAACGGAAGTCCTCACGCGGCTCCGTATCCGGAGTGCCGAATCCCCTTCGGGTCTGCGTTCACACCTGCGGGTGCGCGTGCGCTCAAGCCGTTGCCGCCGCCGGAGCCCGGCGCTTCCGACGCCGGGCCCCTGTGACGCGACAGCACGGCGATGAACCGCACGTGACGAGGACGAAAAGGCATAGGTGCGATGCCTTTGTCCGACCTAGGCTCGGCCCGGTAGCACAACGCGGACAACAGAAGACCCCATAAAACCCTCATCCGAGGGCGCCACCCGACGGGCGCCCCGACCCCGACCCCGGGTCCGCTTCGGCGTACCCGGTTTCCGGCTTCCGGACGGGTCGTACCTGTCGGCCGCGCACCTCGCCAGAACAATGACGAAGAGGTCATCGTGGCAGCGGAGATCATCAGCAGCACCCAGGACACCGACGATCCGGTCGACGCGGTTTTCGCGCTCCACCGCGGCGGCAAGATGGAGATCCGGGCGACCGTCCCGGTGCGCGACGCGGACGACCTGTCCCTCGCCTACACCCCCGGTGTCGCCCGCGTCTGCACGGCCATCGCCGAGCAGCCGGAGCTGGTCAACGACTACACCTGGAAGGCCAACACCGTCGCCGTGGTCACCGACGGCACCGCGGTGCTGGGCCTCGGCGACATCGGCCCGCAGGCCTCGCTGCCCGTGATGGAGGGCAAGGCCATCCTGTTCAAGCAGTTCGGCGGCGTGGACGCGGTGCCGATCGCGCTCGACTGCACCGAGGTCGACGAGATCGTCGAGACCGTCGTCCGGCTGGCGCCCTCCTTCGGCGGCGTCAACCTGGAGGACATCTCCGCCCCGCGCTGCTTCGAGATCGAGCGCCGGCTCCAGGACGCCCTCGACATCCCGGTCTTCCACGACGACCAGCACGGCACCGCGATCGTCACCACCGCCGCCCTGTGGAACGCGGCGAAGGTGACCGGCCGCGAGATCGGCTCGCTGCGCGCCGTCATCTCCGGCGCCGGCGCGGCCGGCATCGCCATCGCCAAGATGCTGGTCGCGGCCGGCATCGGCGACGTGGCGGTCTGCGACCGCAAGGGCGTGGTGTACGAGGGCCGCGGCGACCTCACCGACGTCAAGGCCGAGATCGCCGCGCTGACCAACCGCACCGGCGTCAAGGGCTCGCTGGCCGACGCGCTGGCCGGCGCCGACGTGTTCATCGGCGTCTCCGGCGGCACCGTGCCGGAGGAGGTCGTCGCGACCATGGCCGACGGCGCCTTCATCTTCGCGATGGCCAACCCCACCCCGGAGATCCACCCCGAGGTCGCGCACAAGTACGCGGCGGTCGTGGCCACCGGGCGCAGCGACTTCCCGAACCAGATCAACAACGTGCTGGCCTTCCCGGGCATCTTCGCCGGCGCCCTGCAGGTCCGGGCCTCCCGGATCACCGAGGGCATGAAGCTGGCCGCCGCCAAGGCGCTGGCCGGCGTGGTGGCCGACGAGCTGACGCCGCAGAAGGTCATCCCCTCGCCGTTCGACGAGCGGGTCGCCCCGGCGGTCACCAAGGCCGTCGCCGAGGCCGCCCGCGCGGAGGGCGTGGCCCGGATCTGACGATCTGCCGAGATCTGCCCCGGACGGGGCCACGGTCCGAGGCCGGGACACGCGTCACACTCACGCGTGGTTCCCGGCCTCGGCCGTCCCGGCTATCGTCCGGGGCATGTTTGCTGCCTACGCCGCACGTATCGACGCCGACGACCCGCTCGCCGCGCTGGAGTTGGGCGAGCTCCCCGAGCCGCAGGTCCGGCCCGGGTGGAGCCTGGTCACGGTCAGGGCCGCCAGCCTGAACCACCACGACCTGTGGTCGCTGCGCGGGGTCGGCCTGCCCGCCGAGAAGCTGCCGATGATCCTCGGCTGCGACGCCGCCGGTGTCGACGAGGACGGCAACGAGGTGGTCATCCACTCGGTGATCGGCCAGAGCGGCCACGGGGTGGGCCCGAACGAGCCGCGCTCCATCCTGACCGAGCGCTACCAGGGCACCTTCGCCCAGCAGGTGGCCGTCCCCACCTGGAACCTGCTGCCCAAGCCCGCCGAGCTGAGTTTCGAACAGGCGGCCTGCCTGCCCACCGCCTGGCTGACGGCCTACCGGATGCTGTTCACCAACGCCGGGGTCAAGCCCGGTGACACCGTCCTGGTGCAGGGTGCGGGCGGCGGCGTGGCGACCGCGCTGATCGTCCTCGGCAAGGCGGCCGGCCTGCGGGTCTGGGTCACCGGACGGGACGAGGCCAAGCGCCGCCGGGCGGTGGAGCTCGGCGCCGACGCGGCCTTCGAGAGCGGCGCCCGGCTGCCCGCGCGGGTGGACGCGGTGATGGAGACGGTCGGCGCGGCGACCTGGTCGCACTCGGTGAAGTCGCTGCGCCCGGGCGGCACCATCGTCATCTCGGGTGCCACCTCCGGGCCCAACCCGAGCGCCACCGAGCTGAACCGGATCTTCTTCCTGGAGCTCAAGGTGGTCGGCTCGACCATGGGCACCAAGGAGGAGCTGGCCGGGCTGCTCGCGTTCTGCGCCAACACCGGCGTCCGCCCGGTGATCGATTCGGTGCTGCCGCTGAGCGAGGCCAGGGACGGCTTCGCCCGGCTCGCCAAGGGCGAGGTCTTCGGCAAGATCGTGCTCAACCCCTGACGCGAGGGGGCCCGGTGCTCCGCGCGGGAGCACCGGGCCGGGTCCTCCAGCCGGCGGCTGAGCAGTCGAGCAGCCGTCAGCCGAGCAGCCGCTTCAGGCGTTCGCCCGCGGCGCCCAGCACCGAGCGCGCCTCGGCGAGCTTGTCCGGGCTCACCCCGCCGTCCCGGGCCGCGTCGCGGACCTGGTCGCGGAAGCGGTCGAGCAGCCGCTCCAGCTCGCGGGACGGGTCCTCGGCCGGGTCGGTGCGCGCCCAGGAGGGCAGGTCGGCCGGGGCGGCGGGCGCGTCCTCGTCCAGGTCGATCCGGGTCACGGTGATCCGCTCGCCGGCGTCGGCGGGCTGGTCCGCCGGCTGGCCCCAGCGGGCCGCGTCGGCGAGGCCGGACAGGCCCTTGGTGAGCTCGGCCAGGCCCTCGGCCAGACCGGTCGGCCAGTCGCCCTTGGCGGCGTGCTCGCGCACCTGCTGCTCGACCCGGCGCTTGATCCGCAGCGCCTCCTGCTGGGCGGCCGTGCGCGAGGCCTTGGCCTGCTCGCGCAGCCGGCGGGCCTCCTCCTCGGCGGCCTTCGCCTTGGCCTTGGCGGCCTTCTCCTGCTCCCGGGCGCGCTTGGCCTGCTCCTTGGCCTGCTGCTTGAACTGGGCGAACTCCTCCTTGGCGCGCTGCCAGGCCTCGTTGTCGCCCCAGGGGCCGGCCCACGGGTCCCCGTCCGGGGCACGGTCCGGGCGGGGAGCCTGCTTCGCGGCCTTCCACAGCTCCTCGCGCAGGTCCTTGGCGCTGTCCCGGACGTCCTCGCGGATCGCCCCGGCGAGCTGCGCCACGGAGTCCCGGATCTCCACCTCCAGCTCGTCCAACTCGCCATGCCGGGCTTCGAGTTCGGCCCGTCCGGCGTCGGTCAGCCGGTAGACCTTGCGGCCGCCCTCGGTGCTGTGGGCGACCAGGCCCTCCTGCTCCAGCTTGGCCAGCCGCGGGTAGACCGTGCCGGCGGAGGGGGCGTACAGGCCCTGGAAGCGCTCCTCCAGCAGGCGGATCACCTCGTAGCCGTGCCGCGGGGCCTCGTCCAGCAGCTTCAGCAGGTAGAGCCGGAGCCGGCCGTGGCCGAACACGGGGGTCATCTCAGGCCTCCTTGGTGAGGTCGGGCTTGCCGGGGGCGGCCGGGAGCTCCTTGGCCGGGCCGTCCTCCTCGGGCTCGGGGCGGCTCAGGACGGTGACCGCGCCGGAGACGGTGGTCACGTTGAGGCTGCCGCGGCCCTCGCCGAGCTGGCCGGACAGCTTCTTGGCCCCCCAGGTGCCGCTCAGCTTCAGCTGCTCGAAGCTGCTGGAGATGTCGCCGCTGGTGGAGCCGGCCTCGACCTTGGCGTCGGTGCGGGACGGGATCCGGATCGCGACCGGGCCGCTGACGGTGGTGACCTTGACGTCGGTCTCGCCGTCGACGTCCAGGTCCAGGGTGACGGCGCCGGTGACGGCGTTGGCCTGGACCCGCTCGGCGGTGCCGGCGAGGACGGTGAGTCGGCCGGAGACGGTGTTCACCCGCAGCCGGCCGCCGACCGCCTCGGCGTCCACGTCGCCGGTGACGGTGTTGGCGTCGGTGCGGCCGCTGAGCGCGACCAGGGTGGTGTCGCCGTTGGCGCTCTGCACCGAGACGTTCCCGGCGACGCCGGAGACGGTGGCCTGGGCCGAGACGGTGCCGACCTTGACCTCGGCGGCGGCCGGGACGGTCAGGGTCACACCGGCGACCCGCTTGCGCTTGAGGGTGCCGAAGAAGCTCTTGACCGAGCCGACCGACTTGAGCCAGTCGCCGAACTCGCCCCAGCTGTTGATGTCCTTGTAGGTGACCGTCAGGACGCCGTCCACCAGCGTCACGTGCAGCGGCTCGCCCTGGAGCTCGGTGATCTCCAGGCGGGCCGGGCCCTCCGCCGCGACGACGTTCACGGTGCCGTCGATGATCCGCACGTGCAGCGCGCGGACCTCCTCGTCGATGGTGATCCGCTCGGGGCCGTCGACCGTCCACTGGCTCATCTCTGCCGCCTCCCGTTGTCGATCGCGATGTATCGCGTTCCCTTCCAAAGACGATATATCGCGTGCCGGGAGAGTCAAGCGTCCCGGACCCGGAACCGGACCCCGACCCGACCCCGACCCGACCCCGGCCCGTCCCCGACCCGACCCCGACCCGCCCCTCGCGGATTCCCCTAGGGCCTGTCCGGCAAGATCCGCCGGACAGGCCCTAGGTGTATTGACCACGGAGGTTGGTGACGGGGCTCACGGCGTGGTGATCTTGAAATGAGTGAGGGCCTTCTGGCTCGGTGTGGATTGCGACATCTGCACCGGCTCCCAGAAAGGCCCTCATGCCACACCGTAACGCACCGCTGACCGAGACCGGACGCCTGCGCCTGGCCCGCTGCGTCGTCGAGGACGGCTGGCCACTGCGGCGGGCGGCCGAGCGCTTCCAGGTCTCGCCGACCACCGCGAAGCGCTGGGCCGACCGCTACCGAGCGCTCGGGCAGGCGGGCATGACCGACCGCTCCAGCCGCCCGCACCGCAGCCCCCGCCGGTTGCCGTCCCGCACCGAGCGGCGGATCGTCAAGGTCCGCGTCCTGCGCCGCTGGGGACCGGCCCGCATCGCCTACCTGCTGCGGCTCAACCCGGCCACCGTGCACCGGGTCCTGACTCGCTACCGGCTCGCCCGACTCGCGCACCTCGACCGCGCCACCGCTCGCCCGGTGCGGCGCTACGAACGCGCCGCACCGGGCGAGCTGGTCCACGTCGACATCAAGAAGCTCGGCAACATCCCAGACGGCGGCGGCCACAGGTCCCTGGGCCGCCAGGCCGGCCGCAGGACTCGCTCCGGGGCCGGTTACAGCTACCTGCACAACGCCGTCGACGACCACTCCCGCCTGGCCTACAGCGAGATCCTGCCCGACGAACGCAAGGAGACCGCCGCCGCATTCTGGGCCCGGGCGAACGCCTTCTTCGCCCGGGCCGGGATCACCGTCCAGCGGGTGATGACCGACAACGGCGCCTGCTACAAGTCACACGCCTGGCGCGATGCCCTCGCCGCCGAGGGCATCACCCACAAGCGAACCCGGCCCTACCGGCCGCAGACCAACGGCAAGGTCGAACGCTTCAACCGCACCCTGCTCGACGAATGGGCCTACGCCAGGCCCTACCGCACCGAACAGGAACGCCGCGACGCCTACCTGGCCTGGCTCCACACCTACAATCACCACCGCGGACACACCGCACTCGCAGGCAAGCCACCCGCCAGCCGCATCCCCAACCTCACGGGACAGAACACCTAGGGAGCGGTGCGGACATGCGAGGGGCCCGGGAGGCGGTTGCCTCCCGGGCCCCTCGTCGGACCGTCACCGGGTCACTCGTCGTCCTCGTCGTCGAGCCGGGCCAGCCAGGTGGCCAGCCGCTCGACCGGGATCTCGAAGTCCGGGTTGAGGTCGACGAACTCGCGCAGGCGCTCGGCCAGCCACTCGAAGGTGACCTCCTCGTCGCCGCGCCGGTTCTCCAGCTCCTCGATGCCTCGGTCGGTGAAGTACACGGTTCGCTCCGGTCGGATGGGAATTGACCTGGTCAGGATAGACCGGTCAGCTGGCCCGCCAGGTGCTGACGGTGACCTTGGCGGCCCCGGTGGTCGGGTCGGCCTGCTCGATCACCGCGACGGCGATGTTGCGGGTGACCCGGTCGCGGATGCAGAGCAGCCGGCCGGGGGCGACCCGGTTGTACGAGAGGTCGGTGTCCGGCCGGGAGTCGATCGCGGCGGCGCACTGCTCGGCGGTGACGGTCGGCTCGGTGATCACCGCGAAGTCCGACTTGTCGTCGCCGTAGCTGTCGAAGGCGTTGGCCTTGCTGCCGCTGCCGTTGTTGGACACCCCGAGGCCCCACTTGAGCTCGCCGGAGTGCGGGACCACGGTGCCCGCGTTCAGGTCGATCCGGTAGGTGTCGCTGGTGTACTCGGCGCCCGGGATCGAGAGCGACTTCTTGTCCAGGATCGGGGTGTAGCCGGTCGGCCGGGCGGGGGCCGAGACGGCGCTCTGGCCGGACTTGGAGGGTGCGGCCGTCACCGAGTCGCCGGAGGAGCCGGTCGGGCCGGAGCCGGCGGAGGCCGTCTTCTGCGAGGTCGGGGTCGGGCTCGGGCTCTGGGCCGTGGTGACGGGGCCGGCCGCCTTGGAGTCCTTCGTCTTGCCGTCGTCGAGCTTCTTCATCAGCGCCACGCCGCCCGCGGTGCCGCCGACGGCCATCACCAGGGCGACGGTGAGCAGCACCTTCCAGGACACCCCGCCCTTGCGCTTGGGCTCCGGCTGGGGCTCCGGGGTGGCGGGCACCACCGGGCCGGGCGGCGGGGTGTCGAAGGACGGCGGCTCCGGCTGGAGCATGACGGTGGGCGGCGAGGGCAGCACCGGGGCGGTCGGCGACTCGGTGGGCGGCTGCGGGGCGCCGTACGCGCCGAGCGGCGGCGGGGCGAAGCCGGGCGGGGGCGTGGCGGGCTGCTGCGGGTGCGCGACGGTGGCCGGGTGGGTCGGCGCGGCGACCGGGTGGGTGGGCGCGCCGGCCGGCGGCGGGGGAGTGGCCGGGGCGGCCGGGAACGCCGGGGCCTGGGTCGGCGGGGTGGCGGGGGCGGCCGGCAGCGGGGTGGGGGGCGTCTTGGGCAGGTCGGAGCGCCGGGTGATCTCGGTGTTGATCTCGCGCGGCAGCCAGTCGTCGCCGAACCGCAGCTGGCCGCCGACCTCCGGGTGGTTGCGGGCGACCTGGATGATCTCGGCGGGCGTCGGGCGGTCCTCCGGGCTCTTCGCCAGGCAGCGCTGGACCAGCTCGCGCAGGTCCGCGGGCAGGCCGGACAGGTCCGGCTCCTCGTGCACCACCCGGTAGAGCACCGCGGTGTCCGGGCCGTCGCCGAACGGCGGGGTGCCGCCGGCCACGTACGCGGCCAGGGCGCCGAGCGCGAAGACGTCGGTGGCCGGGGTGACCGGGCGGCCCTGGGCCTGCTCGGGGGACATGAAGGCGGGGGAGCCGATCCGGTAGCCGGTGCCGGTCAGGGCGGTGGCGTCGGCGGCCCGGGCGATGCCGAAGTCGATCACCCGCGGGCCGTCCCCGGCGACCAGCACGTTGGCGGGCTTGAGGTCGCGGTGGACCACCTCGACGCTGTGGATCGCCTGCAGCGCCTCGGCGATGCCGCCCATCAGCAGCAGTACGGTGCGCACCGGCAGCGCGCCGTTCTCGCGCACCACCTGCTGCAGGGACGGGCCCGGGACGTACGCGGTGACCAGCCAGGGGGCGTCGCCGTCCAGGCCGCCGGAGTCGATCACCTGCGCGGTGTAGAGCCCGTGGATGCGCTGGGCGTTGCTGACCTCCTGGGCGAAGCGGCGGCGGAACTCGCCGTCCTCGGCGAACTCCGGGCGCACCACCTTCAGCGCGACCGGGCGCCCGCCCGGGGTGTACGACAGGTAGACCCGGCCCATGCCGCCGGCGCCTAGCCGGGCGAACAGCCGGTAGCCGCCGACCTCCCGGGGGTCGTCCGGGAGCAGCGGCTGGAAGACCGGCGGGAGCTGGCCGGCGTCGCGAGGCGTGTCGGCGGTCATGTGGTGATCCCCCTGGGAGTGCGGTGAGGCGTACGGCCGAGGCGGCGGGCGCGGTGACGGGCGCCGGCGTCCGACTGGCGAGCCATAACCTATCGATCCGTCAGGAGCTCGTGCACCGCGGCCCCGGATTGGTTGCAGAGCTGCGACCTTGACATGGCTCGGCGGTGAAACGGTTCTCCGGGAAACGACGCGGCCCCCGCCCTCCCGGATGGGAGGACGGGGGCCGATGAGCCTCACACGCTCAGGCCGTCGCGCGTCAGAGCGAGTAGACCTCTTCGATCAGCGCCTGCTGCTCGGCGGCGTGCCGCTTGGCCGAGCCGACCGCCGGGGACGAGGCCGTCGTGCGGGCGACGCGACGCAGGCGGGAGTCGCCGGCGGCGCTGCGGCCGATGACGACCTGCAGGTGGTCGACCAGGTTCATCGCGATGAACGGCCAGGCACCCTGGTTGTCCGGCTCCTCCTGCGCCCAGATGAACTGGACGTTGTCGCCGTAGCGGGCCAGCTCCTCCTGGAGCTCGGCCACCGGCAGCGGGTAGAGCCGCTCGACCCGGACGATCGCGGTGTCGGTGACGCCGCGCTCGGTGCGGGCGGCCTCCAGGTCGTAGTAGAACTTGCCGGCGGTGATGACCACCTTGCGGACCTGCGCCGGGTCGACGGTGGTGTCGCCGATGACCGGGCGGAACGAGCCGGACAGGAACTCCTCGGTCGCACTCGCCGCGGCCTTCAGACGCAGCATCGACTTCGGGGTGAAGACGACCAGCGGCTTGTGGTGCGGGTTGTGCGCCTGCCAGCGCAGCAGGTGGAAGTAGTTCGACGGCAGGGTCGGCATCGCGACCGTCATGTTGTTCTGCGCGCACAGCTGGAGGAAGCGCTCCGGGCGGGCGGACGAGTGGTCCGGGCCCTGGCCCTCGTAGCCGTGCGGCAGCAGCAGGGTGACGCCGGAGTGCTGGCCCCACTTCTGCTCGGCGGAGGCGATGTACTCGTCCACCATGGTCTGCGCGCCGTTGACGAAGTCGCCGAACTGCGCCTCCCACATGACCAGCGCGTTCGGGCGGGTCAGCGAGTAGCCGTACTCGAAGCCCATGGCCGCGTACTCCGACAGCAGGCTGTCGTAGACGGTGTAGCGGGCCTGGTCCTCGGTGAGGTACTGCAGCGGGGTGTAGTCCTCGCCGGTCTTGCGGTCGATCAGGACGGCGTGCCGCTGGCCGAAGGTGCCGCGGCGGCTGTCCTGGCCGGCCAGGCGGACCGGGTGGCCCTCCATCAGCAGCGAGCCGATGGCGAGGGTCTCGCCCATCGCCCAGTCGATGGTGTTGTCCTCGACCGAGGCGGCGCGGCGCTGCAGCTGCGGCAGCAGGCGCGGGTGGACGGTCAGCCAGTCCGGGTGGTTGACCTGGGAGGCGGCGATCCGCTTGACCATCTCCTGGGAGATGCCGGTCTGGATGGAGACCGGGAAGTCGGCGACCGGCTTGCCGTTGGTGCCGACGGCCGGCGCCTGGGCCGCGTCGCGGACCTCGGCGAAGACCTTCTCCAGCTGGCCCTGGAAGTCCTGGAGCGCCTGCTCCGCCTCTTCCATGGTGATGTCGCCGCGACCGATCAGGCCCTCGGTGTACAGCTTGCGCACCGAGCGCTTCTTGTCGATCAGGTCGTACATCAGCGGCTGGGTGAACGACGGGTTGTCGGCCTCGTTGTGACCGCGGCGGCGGTAGCAGATGAGGTCGATCACCACGTCCTTGTGGAACTCCTGGCGGAACTCGAAGGCGAGCCGCGCGACGCGGACCACGGCCTCCGGGTCGTCGCCGTTCACGTGGAAGATCGGGGCCTCGATCATGCGGGCCACGTCGGTGCAGTACATCGAGGAGCGCGAGGAGGCCGGGGCGGCGGTGAAGCCGACCTGGTTGTTCACCACGACGTGCACGGTGCCGCCGGTGCGGTAGCCGCGCAGCTGCGACATGTTCAGGGTCTCCGCGACGACGCCCTGGCCGGCGAAGGCCGCGTCGCCGTGGATCTGGATCGGCAGCACCGGGAAGGTGGTGCCGCCCTGGTCCAGGATGTCCTGCTTGGCGCGGGCGATGCCCTCGACGACCGGGTCCACGGCCTCCAGGTGGGAGGGGTTCGCGGCGAGCGAGACCTTGATGGTCTCGCCGTCCAGGCCGGTGAAGGTGCCCTCGGCGCCCAGGTGGTACTTGACGTCGCCGGAGCCGTGCATCGACTTCGGGTCGAGGTTGCCCTCGAACTCGCCGAAGATCTTGCCGTACGGCTTGCCGACGATGTTGGCCAGCACGTTCAGGCGGCCGCGGTGGGCCATGCCGATGACGGCCTCGTCGAGGCGGTGCTCGGCGGCGGCGTCGATGGTCGCGTCCAGCAGCGCGATCAGCGACTCACCGCCCTCCAGCGAGAAGCGCTTCTGGCCGACGTACTTGGTCTGCAGGAAGGTCTCGAAGGCCTCGGCGGAGTTCAGGCGGCGGAGGATCCGCAGCTGCTCCTCGCGCTCGGGCTTCGCGTACGGCTTCTCCAGGCGCTCCTGCAGCCACTTGCGCTGCTTCGGGTCCTGGATGTGCATGTACTCGATGCCGACGGTGCGGCAGTACGTGTTGCGCAGCAGGCCGAGGATGTCGCGGAGCTTCATCATCTTCTGGCCGCCGAAGCCGCCGACCGCGAACTCGCGCTCCAGGTCCCACAGGGTGAGGCCGTGCTGGACGACGTCCAGGTCGGGGTGCTTGCGCTGCTTGTACTCCAGCGGGTCGGTGTCGGCCATCAGGTGGCCGCGGACCCGGTAGGAGTGGATGAGCTCCATGACGCGCGCGGTCTTGTTGACCTCGTCGTCGTGGGTGGTGGCGACGTCGGTGGCCCAGCGGACCGGCTCGTACGGGATCCGCAGCGACTCGAAGATCTCGTCGTAGAAGCCGTTCTCGCCGAGCAGCAGGCGGTGGATCTCGCGCAGGAACTCGCCGGACGCCGCGCCCTGGATGACGCGGTGGTCGTAGGTCGAGGTCAGCGTCATGATCTTGGAGACGCCGAGGCGGGCCAGGGTCTCCGGGGCGGAGCCCTGGAACTCGGCCGGGTACTCCATGGCGCCGACGCCGACGATGGTGCCCTGGTTCTGCATCAGGCGCGGCACGGAGTGCACGGTGCCGATGCCGCCGGGGTTGGTCAGCGAGACCGTGACGCCGGTGAAGTCGTCCATGGTCAGCTTGTTGGCGCGGGCCCGGCGGACGATGTCCTCGTAGGCCTGCCAGAAGCCGAAGAAGTCGAGCGTCTCGGCCTTCTTGATGGCCGCGACGACCAGCTGGCGGTCGCCGTTCGGCTTGACCAGGTCGATGGCCAGGCCGAGGTTGACGTGCTCGGGCTTGACCAGGAAGGCCTTGCCGTCCTCCACCTTGTAGCTGTGGTTCATGCCCGGGGAGGCCTTGATGGCCTGGACCAGGGCGTAACCGATGAGGTGGGTGAAGGAGACCTTGCCGCCGCGGGCGCGCTGCAGGTGGTTGTTGATGACGATGCGGTTGTCGATCAACAGCTTCGCCGGGACGGCGCGGACCGAGGTTGCGGTCGGCACCTCCAGCGAGGCGTCCATGTTGGTGGCGACGGCCTTCGCCGGGCCGCGCAGCTGGACCAGCTCGGGGCCGGCAGCGGCGGCGGGCGCGGCCGGGGCCGCGGCGGCGGCCTTCGGGGCCGGGGGTGCGGCGGGCGCGGCGGCGAGCGGAGCGGCAGCCGGAGCCGGAGCGGCCGGGGCGGCCGGTGCGGCGGGGGCGGGCGCGGCCGGAGCAGCAGCGGCGGGCGCGGGGGCAGCGGCAGGGGTCGGCGTGGGGCCGGCCTGGGTCGCGGCCTGGGTCACTGGGGTCACCTCGGTACCGGGCTTGTAGTCGGCGAAAAAGTCCCACCAGGCTCGGTCGACCGAGTTCGGGTCCTGGAGGTACTGCTGGTAGATCTCGTCGACGAGCCACTCATTGGGGCCGAAGCCAGTGGAGCTTGCCGAGCTGTTGGGGGTTTCAGGGGACTGTGGCGACACGGCGGCAACCGCCCTCTTCCGCTTCCTTTTGGGATGTTTGGACAGCGGGGATTAAGGCTACGCCCCTGACCAGTGATCGCGCAGTCCCCGGGGGCCAGGCGTCGTCCAGATCACAGTCCTGACCTGCAGTTTGGCCGAAAAACTGCGTTAGAAAGCCGTATCTGAGGGGAAGCGATCGGGCTCGAACAGGCCTGATATCCGGAGGAAACCGGACAAACCCCTACGGAAATCCTCTAACGATCTTCGTATGCGTCTGTGTCGGATCTGTGACAAATGCCCCGGCTCTCGTCCCGGCTCCCGTCCTGGCCCTCGTCCTGCCGCTGCCCGGGCAGGCGGACCACGATCCGGCAGCCGCGCGGGGACTCGGCCACCGCGATCCGACCGCCGTGCAGGTCCACCGCCCAGCGGGCGATGGCCAGGCCCAGGCCGGTGCCGCCGTCCGCGCCCGCCCCGGCGGCGGTCGCGGTGCCGCTGCGGCTGAACCGCTCGAAGACCCGGGTGCGGTCGGCCGGCGGGATGCCGGGGCCCTCGTCCTCGACCTCCAGCAGGAGGGCGCCGTCCTCGCAGTCGGGACGGGCGCGCACCGTCACGGTGCCGCCGGGCGGGGAGTGCTTGCAGGCGTTGTCGACCAGGTTGGCGACCACCTGGTGGAGCCGTTCCGGGTCCGCGACGCCGGTCAGGCCGGCCGGGCTGACCTCCAGGGCCAGCCGGACGTCGCCGCGGCGGGAGAAGGCCCCGCCGGCCGTCGCGCCGTCCACGGTGACCCCGCGCAGCACACCGTCCAGGAACTCGCGCACCTCGAAGGGGCGGGCGTCCAGGTCGACCACGCCGTCGTCGATCTTGGAGAGGTCGAGCAGGTGGGTGACCAGGCGGCCGAGCCGCTCGGTCTGCTCCAGCGCCGCCCCCAGCGTCGCCGGATTGGGCTGGACGACCCCGTCCACCACGTTCTCCAGCACGGCGCGCAGCGCGGCGATCGGCGTGCGCAGCTCGTGCGAGACGTTGGCGACCAGCTCGCGCCGGTGCTGGTCGGCGGCTTCCAGGTCGGCGGCCATGGCGTTGAAGGCAGCCGCCAGCTCGCCGATCTCGTCGCGCGAGTTCACCTCGACCCGGCGGCTGTAGTCGCCGGAGGCCATCGCGCGGGCGGCGGCCGTCATCTCGCGCAGGGGGGCGGTCAGCCCGTGCGCGAGGAACTGCATGAAGAGCAGCGAGGCGATCATGGAGAAGACCATGATGATCCGGATCTGGGTCTCGGACCGGATCGCCACGACCACCATCCCGGTGGCCAGGAACACGGAGACGATCACGAGCAGGGCGAGCTTGCCCTTGATCGAGCGCACCGGGTCGAGCGGCCGGATGTCGGTCCAGACCCGGTGGGCTGCACGGGCGGCCAGCGTCTGCGGCCGTGCGCCCTCGGAGTCCCCGTTGCGTTGCTGTGGAAAGGTCATTGGTCCCCTGTGGTCCCCGCGTGTGTCCCCCCGCGTGGTGGTGCGGCGTCCCTGCGGACACGGGCCCCCCGGTGGCCCGTCGCCCGCGGCTCGCCGCGGGACTCGTCGGTGACGAGTCCTAGGAGAGCGGGGCCTCCAGTGCGTACCCGACACCGTGCACGGTGCGGATCCAGCTGGCGCCGATCTTGCGGCGCAGTGCCTTGACGTGGCTGTCCACGGTGCGGGTGCCGGACGCGTCGGTCCAGTCCCAGACCTCGGCCAGCAGCTGCTCGCGGGTGAGCACGGCGCGCGGCTGGGCGGCCAGGCAGGCGAGCAGGTCGAACTCGGTCGGCGTCAGGTGGACGTCGCCCGAGG
This sequence comes from Streptomyces sp. 1114.5, assembly GCF_003635085.1. NCBI lineage: Bacteria > Bacillati > Actinomycetota > Actinomycetes > Kitasatosporales > Streptomycetaceae > Streptomyces > Streptomyces sp. 1114.5. Next base: position 314,832 of record NZ_RBXE01000001.1, on the reverse strand, counting down.
CCAGCCGGACCCGGCGCTGCACGTGGTCGATCTCCAGCTCGCCGAAGCGCAGCGAGCCGAGCGCGGGCGTCCGGGCGGCCTGCTGGGCGCGCTCGACGCGGCGCAGCAGCACGTTGACCCGGGCGGCCAGTTCGCGCATCGAGAACGGCTTGGTCATGTAGTCGTCCGCGCCCACGCCGAGGCCGACCAGCAGGTCCGTCTCGTCGTCGCGCGCGGTCAGCATCAGTACCGGCACCGGGCGTTGGGCCTGGATCCGGCGGCACACCTCCAGGCCGTCGAAGCCGGGCAGCATGATGTCGAGGACGACCAGGTCGGGCTGCCAGGTGTGGAAGCCGTCGACCGCGCCCGGCCCGTCGTGGGCCACGGCGACCTTGAAGCCCTCCGCGCCCAGCCGGGCCGCGATCGACTCGGCGATCGTGGGCTCGTCCTCCACCACCAGCACTCTGCGCTGGCTGCTCACTGTGCCGCCGGTGTTGTGGTTGTCCTGCTGAATTTCTGTCACGGTCACGCCACCGCCCCCAGGGCTGCGGGCCGGCCACCTGTGGGGATGGCGGGGCTCCGCTCGTAGTCTTGTTCCGTCGTGGACTGTGCCGGGTCCGCCGTCCCGTCGCGATCGGGAACGAGGACGGATTGTCGCCCGTCCGCGTTTCCGCGCACATCGCAGCGTACGGACAGCGGGTGCTTCCCGGCAGGTGGACCGGACGTTTCCGGCCCGTGGGCCGGCTGTTCGGGCCGCCCTCGGACCCACTGCACGAGTGGGCACGGGCCGATACCTTACCCGGCGATTTTTCACTGCGTAACGGTACGTATGCAGCCGAGTTGACGCCAAGTCCCCGGTCAGAGGCCCTACTGACGCGTCAATCGAAAGAAGGTCTGGACCAATACCAGGAATCCGGGAGTCCGTTACGGCGACGGTCTTCACCGGGTTTTCCCAGGTGCCTCCCAGAACCTCGACGTACCGTGGCCACGACAACACCCGTCCGGGCGGAATCCGCGGCGCGCGCCGGTGCGTTGGACACCGGGCGGGAGCCGGTGGCCACGGACGTCGGGCGGAGGCGGCATGGCGGTAGTGCGGACCGGGCCCGGCGGGAACGCGCCCACGGGAGCGCCGTACGGAATGCTCCGGCTCGGGCTGCGCGCCGGCGTCGCGCCATGGGTGCTGGACCGCGTTCCGACGCCCCGACGCACCCCCTTCACCCTCGGGTACCTCGCCGTCGTCGGCGCCACCACGACCTTCGCCCGGCTCGCCGATCCGGACCTCGTCCAGCGGCTGCAGGAAGCCTCCAGCTCGGACGGGCACAACCTGCTGCAGCACCCGCTGCGGGCCCTGGTGCTGAGCGGTTTCTGGGTGGCCGGCGAGGTCTGGATGCCCTACCTGTGGGGATTCGCCTTCACCCTCGCCCCGCTGGAGCGCAGGGTCGGATCCGCCCGGGCGGCCGCCGTCTTCGGGATCGGGCACGTCGCGGCGACGCTGCTCTCCCAGGGCGTGGTGATCACCGCGGTCGGGGCCGGGCGGATGGCGCCCGAGGTGCTGGACCACCTGGACATCGGGGTCAGCTACGGCGTGCTCGCCTGCCTGGGCGCGGTGGCCGGACTGCTCTCCTGGCGCGGACGGCTGCTGGCCCTGGGCGGCGCCGGACTGATGATCGCCGAGCAGATCGCCTCCGACCGGGACGTGGTCACCGCGGTGGGGCACCCGGCGGCGGTGCTCGCCGGAGTGGCGCTCTGGCGCTGGCTGCGCCGGGCCGAGCGGCGCCCGCCCCGGCCGCGGGCCGAAGTGGCGCACGGCGTTCCCTTTGCGGACGTTCCCGACATCCTGAGGATTTCTTGAGAACTTCCCGGGGTTCTCCCGGGACGCCCCCGTGGGTGCTTTTGACGGCCGCCTCCGCCGGGCCTCCCCGGCCGGATCGTGTTCGCTCGCAGCGAACAAGCGGCGGGGAACATCCGGCGCCCGCCAAGCCTTAGTCAGGTCGACTCAAGTTCACTGACTGGGGAGAGATCATGGCATCGACGTCCACACCGCTCACCCTGCCCGTCCTGCCGCTCGACGACGAGGTCGTGCTGCCGGGCATGGTCGTTCCGCTGGACCTGAAGGACACCGAGGTGCGCGCCGCCGTCGAGGCCGCCCGCTCCGCGGCCGGCGGCCCCGGCAAGCCGCAGGTCCTGCTGGTCCCGCGGGTGGACGGCTCGTACGCGGCGGTCGGCACGCTGGCCACCGTGGAGCAGGTCGGACGGCTGGCCGATGGCGATCCGGCGGCGCTGGTGCGCGCCGTGCGCCGGGTCCGCATCGGGGTCGGCACCACCGGCCCCGGCGCCGCCCTCTGGGTGGAGACCACGCCGTTCAAGGAATCCTCGGTCGGCATGCCGGTGGCCGGCCGGGCCGCCGAGCTGGTCAAGGAGTACAAGGCGCTGTCCACCCAGTGGCTGCGCAAGCGCGGCGCCTGGCAGATCGTCGACCGGGTGGCGCAGATCGAGGGCGTCGGCGAGCTCGCCGACAACATCGGCTACGCGCCCTTCGCCACCGCCGAGCAGAAGCTCAAGGTGCTGCTGGAGGCCGACCAGGTCGCCCGCCTGGAGTACGCGCTGACCCTGCTGCGCGACCACCTCGCCGAGGAGGAGGTCAACGACACCATCCGCAAGGACGTCGAGGAGGGCGTGGCCAAGCAGCAGAAGGAGTTCCTGCTCCGCCGCCAGCTGGAGGCCGTCCGCAAGGAACTGGCCGAGCTGAACGGCGACCCGGCCGACGAGGAGGGCGACTACCGCGCCCGGGTCGAGTCCGCCGACCTGCCCGAGAAGGTCCGCGAGGCCGCGCTCAAGGAGGTCGACAAGCTGGAGCGCAGCTCCGACCAGTCCCCCGAGGGCTCCTGGATCCGCACCTGGCTGGACACCGTCCTGGAGCTGCCCTGGAACGAGCGCAGCGAGGACGCGTACGACATCGCCGGCGCCCGCGCGGTGCTGGACGCCGACCACGCCGGCCTGGCCGACGTGAAGGACCGCATCGTCGAGTACCTCGCGGTGCGCAAGCGCCGGGCCGACCAGGGGCTCGGGCTGGTCGGCGGGCGCCGGGGCGGCGCGGTGCTGGCCCTGGTCGGCCCGCCCGGCGTCGGCAAGACCTCGCTCGGCGAGTCGGTGGCCCGCGCCATGGGTCGCAGCTTCGTCCGGGTCGCGCTCGGCGGCGTCCGGGACGAGGCCGAGATCCGCGGCCACCGGCGCACCTACGTCGGCGCGCAGCCCGGCCGGCTGGTGCGGGCGATCAAGGAGGCCGGCTCGATGAACCCGGTCGTCCTGCTCGACGAGATCGACAAGGTCGGCTCCGACTACCGGGGAGACCCGGCCGCCGCCCTGCTGGAGGTGCTGGACCCGGCGCAGAACCACACCTTCCGGGACCACTACCTGGAGGTCGAGCTCGACCTCTCCGACGTCGTCTTCCTCGCCACCGCCAACGTGCTGGAGGCCATCCCCGAGCCGCTGCTCGACCGAATGGAGCTGGTCAGGCTCGACGGCTACACCGAGGACGAGAAGGTCGTCATCGCCCGCGACCACCTGCTCCCGCGCCAGCTGGAGAAGGCCGGCCTCGGCGGCGAGCAGGTCAGCGTGGACGAGGAGGCGCTGCGCAGGCTCGCGGGGGAGTACACCCGGGAGGCGGGCGTACGGAACCTGGAGCGCTCGATCGCCCGGGTGCTGCGCAAGATCGCCGCACAGGCCGAGCTGGGCGAGCGCGAGCTGCCCGCCGCGGTCGGCGCGGCGGACCTGCGCGCCCTGATCGGCCGGCCGCACCACGTGCCGGAGTCCGCCCAGGAGCCGGCCGAGCGCCGCACCGCCGTCCCCGGCGTGGCCACCGGCCTCGCGGTGACAGGCGCCGGCGGCGACGTCCTCTACATCGAGGCCTCGCTGGCCGACGCCGAGACCGGCGGCACCGGGCTGACCCTCACCGGCCAGCTGGGTGACGTGATGAAGGAGTCCGCGCACATCGCGCTCTCCTACCTGCGTTCGCGCGGTGCCGAGCTGGAGCTGCCGGTCACCTCGCTGCGCGACCGCGGCGTGCACCTGCACGTCCCGGCCGGGGCCGTCCCCAAGGACGGCCCGAGCGCCGGCATCACCATGACCACGGCGCTGGCCTCGCTGCTCTCCGGCCGCAAGGTGCGCACCGACGTGGCGATGACCGGCGAGGTGTCGCTGACCGGGCGGGTGCTGCCGATCGGCGGGGTGAAGCAGAAGCTGCTCGCCGCCGACCGGGCCGGGGTCACCACGGTGATCATCCCCAAGCGCAACGAGGCCGACCTGGACGACGTCCCGGCCGAGGTGCTGGAGCGGCTCACCGTCCACCCGGTGGCGGACGTGCGGGAGGTGCTGACGCTGGCCCTGGAGCCGGCCGAGGTGCTGGTCGCCGCCTGACCGGGAGCCGGTCCGGCCGGGACCCGTCCGAGGGGCCGACGGCATCTCCGCGTGCCAGACTGCGGAGATGCCGTCCCCCACGCAGCGCGCGCTGGCCCGGGTGCCGGACCGGCTGCGCCCCTTCCTGCTGCGGCACCGCCGACTGGTGAAGTTCCTGCTGGTCGGCGGCACCTGCTTCGCGCTCACCATGGTGATCAACCTCCAACTCAAGTTCACCGTGCTGCAGCACAAGCCGGTGGTCGCACTGACCGTCGCCACGGTGATCGCCACCGTCGTCTCGTACGTGCTGAACCGCCGCTGGGCCTTCCGGGCCGGCGGCCGGCAGCGCGAGGCCCTGCTGTTCTTCGTGGTCAGCGCGGTGGCGGTCGGGGTCAACGTCGTACCGCTGGTGATCTCCCGGTACGTCCTGGACCTGCGCGAGCCGTACATCAGCTCCTTCGCCCAGGAAGCCGCGGACTTCCTCAGCGGCATGGTCGTCGGCACCTTCGTCGCGATGCTGTTCCGTTTCTGGGCGATGCAGCGGTGGGTCTTCACCCGGCTCGCCGAGCCCGCGTCCACCCGGCCCGCCCTGGTCGCGACGGCGCCCCCGGAACCCGGTTACGCTGCACCCGAGATGCCACGGGACGTGCCGTAAGGGGCGAGGTGAGCCTGATGCGCGAGCCGGACGCCGTCCGGACCGGGCCTGCCAGCCAGCAGGGGATGCGCCGGGCCAATCTGGCCCTGGTGCTCGGGGTGATCGCGAGCGGCCCGCGCTCGCGCGCCGAGGTGGCCGCCGAGACCGGGCTGACCAGGGCCGCGGTCTCCTCCCTCGCCGAACAGCTGATCGCCGGCGGCCTGCTGGTCGAGGAGGGCCCCGCCGCACCCAGCGGCAAGGTCGGCCGCCCCGGTACCGCGCTCGGCCTCAACCCGCTCGGGCCCGGCGGCCTCGGCGCCGAGATCGGCGTCCGGCACCTGGGCGCCTGCGTGGTCGACCTGCGCGGCGAGGTCCGCGCCTGGCGGCGCGAGGAGAGCGCCAACCACGGCCGGGAGCCCGCCGCCGTCATGGCCGACCTCGCCCGGCTGCTGCGCTCGGCCGTCGCCGAAGCCGGCCTGCGCCCGGCCGGGCTGGCCCTGGCCGTCCCCGGACTGGTCGGTTCCTCCGGCGCGGTGCTGCAGCGGGCCGCCAACCTGGGCTGGCGGGACGTCCCGCTGGCCGCCGAAATGCGTGCGGCGCTGCGGCCGGCCGCGGACGGCCTGGCCGAGCTGCCGGTCGAGGCCGACAACGAGGCCAACCTGGGCGGCCTGGCCGAACGCTGGCTGGGCGACGGCGCCGAGGACTTCCTGTACGTCTCCGCCGAGGCCGGGGTCGGCGCGGCGATCGTGGTCGGCGGCCGGCTGCTGCGCGGGGCGCGCGGTTACGCGGGCGAGTTCGGCCACGTGCCGGTCCACCCCGACGGGCCGCGCTGCGCCTGCGGGGCGCACGGCTGCCTGGAGCAGTACGCGGGCGAGGCGGCCGTGTTGCGGGCGGCCGGACTGACCGGTGCCCGGGGCGACTGGGTGGCACTGCTCGCCGACCGCGCCGCGGCCGGCGACGAACCGGCCCGCGCGGCCCTGGCCGGGGCCGGCACCGCCCTCGGCATCGCGGCGAGCGGCGCGGTCAACCTGCTGGACCCGGCCGAGGTGGTGCTGGGCGGCGGCTTCGCCCGGCTGGCGCCCTGGCTGCTGCCCGCCATGCGGGCCGAGCTGGCCGCCCGGGTGACCGTCCGGCCGTGGGCCGACGACCGGCTGACCGTCTCCCGGCTGGGCCGCCGCGGCCCGCTGCTGGGTGCGGCGGTGGGCGTCGTGCGCGCCGTGGTCGCCGACCCGGGCTCGATCGCGGGCGGCTGAGCTGTCCGACGTCTTGTACGGCCCGGAACGCACCGAGCCCCCGGCCGGTGGGGCCGGGAGCTCAGGTGGTCGGGCTCAGGACCTGTCAGACACGCCCTGAGCCTCGACGGCGGCGGGCTCGCGCTGCTCGGCGCGGGGGCCGCGCAGGACGGCGAGGAAGGCGATGCCGATGCCGACCAGCGCCCAGATCACCAGGACCAGGATCGGCATCCCCAGGTTGGTCGAGCCGAAGTAGGCGATCGACTTGCTCGCGCTGGTGCCGGCGCCGTTCGGGATGACCGAGCCGATGGCCCGCCAGAACGGCGGCATCATCGGCGCCGGGTAGACCCCGCCCGCGCTGGGGTTGCCCAGGACGACGAAGACCAGCACCGCGAGGCCGATGCCGATGATCCCGAACAGACACTGCAGCGCCATGGTGAAGGCGCCGACCGAGAAGACCACCAGCGCGCCGAGGGCGGACTGGCCGAGGACCGAGCCGGGCAGCGCGTCCAGTACCGGCCCGGCGATGACCGCGCCGCCGATGCCGGCCACGACCGAATAGAGCGCCAGGGCGCCCAGCCGGATCAGCAGGCGGTGGGCGTTGGCCGGCTTGGAGCCGGCGCTGATGCCGAGGATCGAGGCGACCAGGTAGCCGCCGACGCACCAGCCGATCACCAGGTAGAAGGCGGAGAGGCCGTTGGTGTCGCCCTTGGCGAGCGGCACGACGTCCTCGACCTTGACCGTACGGCCCTGGTTCTTGTCGATCGCGGTGGTGATCGTCTCGGCGGCCTTGGCGGCGGATGGGCCGCGGGCGCCGCCGACCAGCAGGGTGTCCTCGGTGCCGGACGGGTTCACGACCCAGGCGGCGTAGATCTTCTGGTCCTTGATCTGCGCGGTCGCGGTCTCGGCGTCCGGCGCGGTGACGGCCCTGACGGCGTCGTTCGGGACCGCCTCCAGCGCCCCGACCAGCTTGGGCGCGACCTGCGGCGGGGCGACCACCGCGATGGAGAGGTTGTGCGGGGCGGGCTTGTGCAGCGCCCCGACGTAGGAGGTGATGAAGCCGAGTTGGAGCAGCAGCACTCCGATCACGAGCAGTGCCGCGCGCGGGGTGACCGCGCTCTTCAGTTCGGCGATGAAACCCTGCCCAGGCGCTGCCATCCACATCTCCTTGCGTATGGGGGGAAACCGGATCATCAGGAGCCGATACTTCATACCATGAAGTAGTTGGCTTGTCGCACCCTCCGCACCGCGGGCGGGCCGGTGCCGCTGCGCGATACTGGCGCGGTGAGTGACGAGGAAGCCCTGGTGGCGGTGGAGCGCGAGGTCGCGCTGATGTTCCGGCGGGGCCGGGCCAGAGTGGCGGAACTCTCACGCCGGGTGCACCCCGGCCTGGAGGGCATGGCGTACAGCATGCTCGGCTACATCGAGCAGGCCGGGCGGGTCCGGGTGACGGACGTCGGCGTGCACTTCGCGGTGGGCAAGGCGACGGTGAGCCGGCAGATCCGGGCGCTGGAGGAGCTGGGCCTGGTCGCCCGGGAGACGGACCCGCTGGACCGGCGGGCCGCGCTGGTCTCGCTGACCGAGGAGGGGCGGCGGCGCTACCTGGCCGCCCGGGACGTCCGGATGGGGCGGGTGCGGGAGATGATCGGCGGCTGGGCGGCGGAGGACGTGGTCCGCTTCGGGGAACTGCTGCGCCGCTTCAACGACGTCCTGGGGGAGGCGCCGGCCGAGTGAGCCGGGCGGCCTCGGCGGTGAGCAGGGCGTCTTCGGTGCGGTGACCGGGTCCGCGGTGCGGGCCCTTTACTTGTCCTTGAGGGAAGTTGCGTTATTCAACCATCCCGTCTTATGGTTGCTTAAGGCAACGAAATTTCATGATGCGCGTATCCCGCACGCCGGCGCCGAAGGACCCAGATGACCGTGACCACAGAGACTGCGAGCGGCACCTCCGCCGCCGCCGACGACACCCGGCAGATGACCCACCGGCAGGTGATGGAGGCGCTCTCCGGCCTGCTGCTCGGCCTGTTCGTGGCCGTGCTCTCCTCGACCGTCGTCTCCAACGCCCTACCGCACATCCTGGCCGACCTGCACGGCGGCCAGTCCGCCTACACCTGGGTGATCACCGCGGCCCTGCTCACCCTGACCGCCTCCACCCCGATCTGGGGCAAGCTCTCCGACCTCGCCAGCAAGAAGCTGCTGCTGCAGATAGCCCTGCTGATCTACATCGCCACCTCCGCACTGGCCGGCCTCTCGCAGAACACCGGTGAGCTCATCGCCTGCCGCGCGCTCCAGGGCGTCGGCGCCGGCGGTGTCGTCGCGCTCGGCCAGATCTGCCTGGCCGCGATGGTCCCGCCGCGCGAGCGCGGCCGGTACAGCGGCTACTTCGGCGCGGTCTTCGCGCTCGCCACCATCGGCGGCCCGCTGATCGGCGGCGTCATCGTGGACACCTCCTGGCTGGGCTGGCGCTGGTGCTTCTACGTCGGCATCCCGTTCGCGCTGGCCGCGATCGTCGTGGTGCAGCGCACCCTCAAGCTGCCGGTGGTCAAGCGCAAGGCGAAGATCGACTACCTGGGCGCGCTGGTCATCACCGCCGCGGTCAGCCTGCTGATGATCTGGATCACGCTGGCCGGCAAGAACTACGCCTGGCTGTCCTGGCAGACCACGGCCATGGTCGGCGGCGGCCTGCTGCTGGGTGCGCTGGCCGTCGTGGTCGAGCGCCGCGCCGCCGAGCCGATCATCCCGCCGGACCTCTTCAGGTACCGCACCGTCACCCTGGCCGCCATCGCCAGCGTGCTGGTCGGCGTCGGGATGTACGGCGCGACCACCTTCCTCAGTCAGTACTTCCAGCTGGCCCGCGCCAAGTCCCCGACCATGGCCGGCCTGATGACCCTGCCGATGATCCTCGGCCTGGCCGTCTCCTCCGCGGTGGCCGGCCGGCTGATCACCAAGTACGGCAAGTGGAAGGCCTACCTGGTCGCCGGCACCGCGCTGCTCGCGGTCGGCTTCGGCCTGCTCGGCACCGCCCGGGCCGACACCGACTACGTGCTGCTCTCCGTCTACATGGCGATCACCGGCGTCGGCCTCGGCCTGACCAGCCAGAACCTGGTGCTCGCGGTGCAGAACACGGTGCCCCGGCACGAGCTCGGCGCGGCCAGCTCGGTGGTCACCTTCTTCCGCACGATGGGCGGCGCGATGGGCGTCTCCGCGCTCGGCGCACTGATGACCAACAAGGTCGGCCACTACCTGGCGGAGAACCTGACCGCCGCGCACATTCCCGCCGGACACGCGGCGGCCGGCGGCGGCATCCCGGACCTGCACAAGCTGCCCGCCCCGATCGTGCCGCTGGTGACGGACGCCTTCGGCCACGGCGTGGGCACCGTCTTCCTCTGGGCCGCCCCGTTCGCGGCGCTGGCCTTCGTCACCGTGCTGTTCATCCGGGAGACCGCGCTGAAGACCACCCAGGAGAACTGACCGCCGGGACGTCGCGACCGGCGACGGGATACGCGAACGGGCCGGGGAGTGTGCAGACACTCCCCGGCCCGTTGCGTCGTATGCGGGCGGTGCGGGCGGCAGAGCCGGACAGGCCCTACTTGCCGGCGATCAGCGACAGGCCGTAGACGACGGCCGCGGCGCAGAGCGCGAAGCAGGTGTACGCGCCGGCCAGGGCCAGCTTCCCGCCGGCCGAGGGCTGGGCGCCCTCGCCCTCACGGGCGGTCAGCGCGGCCTCGCGGCGGGACAGCGCCAGGATGCCGAGTGCGAAGACGGCGACCACGGCGACGGTGACGCCGAAGCTGACACCGGCGGTCTGGGCCAGGGCGTTCCACTTGATGTGCATGGTGAGTGCTCCTCAGTCGGCGGCGCTCAGGCCGCGACCGTGGTCGAGGCGGGGGTGGGGGCGTTCACGGCGGCGGCCGGAGCGACCTCGACCGGGGTGACGTCGTGGATGTCGTTGACGTTGTCCGCACCGACCGGCTGGCGGCGGGACATCAGCCACATCGCGCCGGAGCCGGCGACCAGCACGGCACCGACCAGGACGATGCCCCAGGTGCCCTGCTCGGCCAGCAGGGCCGCACCGCCGGAGACCAGGGCGGCGGCCGGCAGGGTCAGGCCCCAGGTGTAGACCATGCGGCGGACCAGGCTCCAGCGCAGCTCGCCCTTCGGGCCGCCGAGGCCGGCGCCCATGATGCCGCCGGAACAGACCTGGGTGGTGGAGAGGCCGAAGCCCATGTGCGAGGAGGTCAGGATGACGGTCGCGGCGGCCGACTCGGAGGCGAAGCCCTGGCGCGGACCGATGTCCGCCAGGCCCTTGCCCATCGAGCGGATGATCCGCCAACCGCCCATGTAGGTGCCGAGCGCGATCGCGCCGCCCGCGGAGACGATGACCCAGGTGGGGGGCAGCGCGCCGTGCGGCAGGGCGCCGACCGAGACCAGGGTCAGGGTGATGATGCCCATCGTCTTCTGGGCGTCGTTGGTGCCGTGCGCCAGCGAGATCAGCGAGGAGGAGAAGATCTGGCCGGTCTTGAAGCCCTTCTCGGTGCTCGCCTCGCGGCCCTTGCGGGTGATCGCGTAGGCCAGCTTGGTGGCGCCCCAGGAGGCCAGGCCGGCCACGAGCGGGGAGGCGACCGCCGGGATGATGATCTTGGTGACCACGGTGTCGAAGTTGACGCCGTTCATGCCGACACCGACGATCGTGGCGCCGATCAGGCCGCCGTACAGGGCGTGCGAGGAGCTGGACGGCAGGCCGCGCAGCCAGGTCAGCAGGTTCCAGAGGATCGCGCCCGCCAGGGCGGCGAAGATGATCTCGGGATGGACTCCGGCCTTCTCGTTGACGATGCCGCCGGAGATGGTGGTGGCGACCTTCACGGAGAGGAACGCGCCCGCGAAGTTGAGGACGGCCGCGATGGTGACCGCGACCTTCGGACGAAGGGCCCCGGTCGCGATCGCGGTGGCGGCCGCGTTGGCGGTGTCGTGGAACCCGTTGGTGAAGTCGAAGGCGAGCGCCGTGATGATCACAACGGCTACCAGGAACGAGATGTGTTCCATACCCAAACAATCGTCGTAGTTGTCGCACGGACGTTGGTGTCGTTCGCGACCGTAGGTCTGCTTGGTAAACGGAAGGTGAACTGAGCCGGGAATCGTGGTTCCGATGGTTGACTGGCGGTGACCATGAGCTTTCCTCAGGGTGACCTTGATCGCGCTGAGCTGGGCATTGGCGAAGAACGCCCCGCTTCGGCCCGGTTTGCTGAGACCTGTCTCACAGATCAATCGAGAATTAACCTCCCGGTCCGCACGCGCTCTGTTTCCGCCGAGTAACCCGTGGGAGGATCTGCGGGATCCGGGAGACCGGGACAGGGCACGGGCGGGGAGGACCAACCCATGGGCGGGGCTGCACAGCGAGCGGAGACGGCAGGCGTACGCCCCTGGGTACGGGCGGCCCTGCGCTGCGGAGCCGTCCTGGCGGCCGCCGCACTCGCCCTGCCGGCCGCGGCCCAGGCCGCCTGGGCGGCACCCGACCCGGGCACCGGCACGGCCGTCGCCGGCTCGGACCCGCTCGCCGCCGCCAAGGCCACCCTCGGCCCGCTCCTCGACCAGCTGCACGCGCTCTACCAGGGCGCCGAGGCCGCCACCGAGCAGTACAACGGGACGGTGGCCAAGGTCGCCGAGCAGCAGACCGCGCTCACCGACCTGCAGGGCCGGCTGGAACGCCAGCAGAAGCAGGTCGACGCCGGCACCGACATCGCCTCGCAGCTCGCCGCCGCCCAGTACCGCAACGGCGCCGCCTCCGCCTACGCCGAGCTGCTGCTCTCCAAGGACCCGTACGAGGCGGTCACCATCGCCGAACTGCTCGCCGCGGCCAGCCGCTCGCAGTCGGAGTTCCTGGACAAGCTGAAGGCCGACCGGGACGCGCTCGACGGGCTGAAGAAGCAGACCGAGGAAGTGCTGAAGACCACCCAGACCCTGGTCGCCCAGCAGGACGCGGCCAAGGCCAAGGCCGCCGCCGACCTCGCTTCCGTCGAACAGATGGTGGCCTCGCTGACCGGCGCCCAGCGCACCGAACTGGAGCAGCTGGAGAAGGCCAAGGCCGACGAGGCCCAGCTCGCCTTCCTCGCCTCCGGTGCGCTGGGCAAGGGCGAGCGCACCCCCTCGCTGCAGGGGCGCGCGGCGGTCGCCTTCGCGCTGGCCCAGCTGGGCAAGCCGTACCTGTGGGGCGGCATCGGGCCGGACTCCTACGACTGCTCCGGCCTCACCTCGCAGGCCTGGCTGCACGCCGGGAAGCCGATCCCGCGCACCAGTCAGGAGCAGTGGGCGCAGCTGCCGCACGTCCCGCTGAACCAGCTGCGGCCCGGCGACCTGGTCATCTACTTCCAGGACGCCTCGCACGTCGGGATGTACATCGGCGGCGGGCTGATCGTGCAGGCGCCGCGTCCCGGGGCGTTCATCAAGGTGTCGCCGATCGGCTCGATGGCGATCCTCGGCGCCGTCCGGCCCGACCCGTCCGGCACGGCCGACGACGCGGGCGGCGCCTGGAAGGTGCCCGACCTGCCGTCCGGCTGGGACACCGTCACGCCGATCGCCCCGAGCCCGGCCGGCCAGGTGCCGGCCCCGCCGGCCGCCGGCACCCCGGCGACGCCGACGCCCGACCCGGGCACGCCGACCGGCACGCCCAGCACGCCCGGCGGCACCGGCACCCCGACCGACCCGGGCACGCCGACGGGCACTCCCTCGGGCACCGGCACGCCGACGCAGACGCCGACGCAGACCCCGACCGGCACGCCCACCGGGACCCCGACCGGCACGCCGACCGGCACCCCTGCCGGGACTCCGACCGGCACCGGTACCGGGAGCCCGGCCGGCACCCCGAGCGGGACCCGCTCGACCGGCGCCACGGCCCCGGGCAGCGCCACCGCGACGCTGCCGCTGGGTTCGCTGCTGCACTGACGCCTCTGGCGCGGTACGCGACGAAGGCCGCCCGACGTCCTCGGACGTGGGGCGGCCTTCGTGCGTTCCGAGCCGGGGTGCCTACTCGCCGCTGTCGGGGGCGAAGCGGATGACGACCGCCTTGGAGGTGGGCGTGTTGCTGATGTCGGCGGTGGAGTCCAGCGGGACCAGGACGTTGGTCTCGGGGTAGTAGGCCGCCGCCCCGCCGCGGGCCACCGGGTAGTGGACGACCCGGAAGTGCGGGGCGCGGCGTTCGACGCCGTCCTTCCACTCGCCGACCAGGTCCACGTACTGGCCCTCGGCCAGGCCCAGTTCGGCGGCGTCGGCCGGGTTGACCAGGACGACGCGTCGGCCGCCCTTGATGCCGCGGTAGCGGTCGTCGAGGCCGTAGATGGTGGTGTTGTACTGGTCGTGGGAGCGCAGCGTCTGCAGCAGGAGGCGGCCCGGCGGGACCTCGGGGGCGGTCAGCGGGTTGACGGTGAAGTTCGCCTTGCCGGTCGCGGTGGGGAAGGTGCGCGAGTCGCGGGGGCCGTGCGGGAGGGTGAAGCCGCCGGGGCGGCGGACCTTCTCGTTGAAGTCGGCGAAGCCCGGGACGACCCGGGAGATCCGGTCGCGCAGGGTGTCGTAGTCGGTGGCGAAGTCCTCCCACGGGATGGTGTCCCGGGGGCCGAGGACGGCGCGGGCGAGGCGGCAGACGATCGCGGTCTCGGAGAGCAGGCCGGGCGCGGGCGGGCGCAGGCCGCCGCGGGAGGCGTGGACCTGGCCCATCGAGTCCTCGACGCTGACGAACTGGGCGCCGGCGCCGGTGACGTCCCGGTCGGTGCGGCCGAGGGTGGGCAGGATCAGGGCGCGGGCACCGGTGACCACGTGCGAGCGGTTGAGCTTGGTGGAGACGTGCACGGTCAGCCGGCAGCGCCGCATCGCGGCCTCGGTGACCTCGGTGTCCGGGGTGGCCGCGACGAAGTTGCCGCCCATCGCGAAGAACACCCTGACCTTGCCGTCGCGCATCGCGCGGATGGTGTCCACCGAGTCCAGGCCGTGCTCGCGCGGCGGCTCGAAGCCGAACTCGTTCTCCAGCGCGTCGAGGAAGGCCTTGGCGGGGCGCTCGAAGATGCCCATCGTCCGGTCGCCCTGGACGTTGCTGTGTCCGCGAACCGGGCAGACCCCGGCGCCCGGGCGGCCGACGTTGCCGCGCAGCAGCAGGAAGTTGACCACCTCGCGGATGGTCGGGACGGCGTGCTTGTGCTGGGTGAGGCCCATCGCCCAGCACACGATGATCTTCTTCGAGGCCAGCACCAGCCGGCCGAGCTCCTCGATCTGCTCCCAGGGCAGGCCGGTCGCGGCGAGCACCTCGTCCCGCTCGGTCTTGCGGGCCTGCGCCTCGAACTCCTCGAAGCCGTGACAGTGTGCGGCGACGAAGTCGTGGTCGACGCCGTCCTGCTCCAGGACGATCCGGTTGAGCGCACGGAACAGCGCGAGGTCGCCACCCAGGCGGATCTGCAGGAACAGGTCGGTCAGCTTGGTGCCGTGGCCGACGAGGCCGCGGGCGTTCTGCGGGTTCTTGAACCGCTCCAGGCCCGCCTCCGGCAGCGGGTTGACGCTGACGATGGTGGCGCCGGCCCGCTTGGCGCGCTCCAGGGCGGAGAGCATCCGGGGGTGGTTGGTGCCCGGGTTCTGGCCGGCCACGATGATCAGGTCGGCCTGGTAGAGGTCCTTGAGGCTGACACTGCCCTTGCCGACGCCCAGCGTCTCGGTGAGGGCCGAGCCGGAGGACTCGTGGCACATGTTGGAGCAGTCCGGCAGGTTGTTGGTGCCGAGCCGGCGGGCGAACAGCTGGTAGGCGAAGGCGGCCTCGTTGCTGGTGCGGCCCGAGGTGTAGAAGGCGGCGGCGTCCGGGGTGTCCAGGGCGCGCAGCTCCTCGGCGATCAGCGCGAAGGCGTCGTCCCAGGAGACCGGGGCGTAGTGGGTGGCGCCCTCGTCGAGGAGCATCGGCTGGGTGAGCCGGCCCTGCTGGCCGAGCCAGTAGCCCGAGCGCTCGGCCAGCTCGGCGACCGGGTGGGCGGCGAAGAACTCGGCGCGGATCCGGCGCTCGGTGGCCTCCTCGGCGACGGCCTTGGCGCCGTTCTCGCAGAACTCGGCGGTGTGCGTCTTGTCCGGCTCCGGCCAGGCGCAGCCCGGGCAGTCGAAGCCGTTCGGCTGGTTGACCTTGAGCAGGGTGGCGAGGGTACGGCGGGGGCCCATCTGCTCGGCGGCCATCCGCAGGCTGTGGCCGACGGCGGGCAGCCCGGCGGCAGCGTGCTGGGGCGCGGACACCTCGGGGGCGTCCTGCGCCGGATCGCTCTGCGGGGCCTGCTTGGCCATGACTGCGCTCCTCGGGCTCTGCCTTTGCGGGCTGCCCGCACCGTCGCGGGGCCCGGTGCCCATCCTTCCACCTGGCCGCAGGCGGGGGGAGGGGCGGAGGGGGCCGCTGCGCGGGGGCGGTGAGAGGTGACGAGAGGAGCGCGGGGCGGGGAGGGGCGGAGGGGGCCGCTGTGCGGGGGCGGCGGGGCGGCAGGCGGGGGGAGGGGGAGGTGGGGTCGTCGGTAGAGTCTGGGCGTTCATCAGGGGAGGGGAGGGCGCGTGCGAGTCGGTGACGTCCTGGACGGCCGGTACGAGCTGGTGGAGAAGCTCGGCCAGGGCGGCTTCGGAGTGGTGTGGCGGGCCCAGGACACCCGGATGCGCCGGCCGGTGGCGGTCAAGGTCATCGGGCACCACGGCGGCGACCAGGCGAAGGCGGCCCTGCGGTTCGTCCGGGAGGCCTGCGCGGCCGGCAACCTGTCGCACCCGCACATCGTCACCGTGCACGACCTCGGCCAGTGCGAGGTGGCCGACCGCGAGGTCACCTTCCTGGTGATGGAACTGCTCACCGGACGCACCCTGACCGAGGTGCTGCGCGAGGGGCTGCCCGGGCCCGCGCTCAGCCTGCGCTGGGGGCGGCAGATCAGCGGCGCGCTGGCCGCCGCGCACGACGCGGGCATGGTGCACCGGGACATCAAGCCGGACAACGTGATGATCACCGACGCCGGGCACCTGAAGGTGCTGGACTTCGGCATCGCCCAGCTGGACACCGGCGTGGGCGGGCTGACCACCACCGGCACGATCGTCGGCAGCCCGGCGTACATGGCGCCCGAGCGGTGGACCGGCGGCCGGGTGGACGGCCGGGCGGACCTCTACGCGCTCGGCTGCGTGCTGGTCGAACTCTTCACCGGGGCACGGCCGTTCGGCGGGGACTCGACCCCGGTGCTGATGTACCAGCACCTCAACGAGCCGCCCCCGGCGCTGGATCCGGCGCAGTTCGGGCTGCCGCCGCAGGTGGCCGGGCTGGTGGCGGAGCTGCTGGCGAAGGACCCGGCGAACCGGCCGGTGGACGCCCGTACGGTCGAGCGCCGGCTCGGGGAGCTGGCGGGGTGGCCCGCGGGCGGGGCGGGGGTCGTGGCGGCGCCGACGGTGGTGGAGCAGGCCGCGCCGGTGGTACCGCCGGTGCCGCCCGCTCCGCCGACCGTTCCGCCCGTCGCTCCGCCCGCTCCGCCGACCGCTCCGCCGACCGTTCCGCCCGCTCTGCCGGCTGCCCCGCCGGCCGCCGCGGCGGTGTTGTCGCCGCTGACCACGCCGCCGGTGGTCGCCACGGCGCCCGCCGACGCCGGCCGGGCCGCGCTGCGCGAGCGCCGCTCGGCCGCCTACCGGGCGGCGACCGCGGGCGAGTCGGCGATCCGGCTCCAGGCGATCGCCCAGGAGTGCGTCACCGTGCTCGGCGCCACCGACCGGGACACCCTGTGCACCTGGCGGGACTTCACGTGGTACCTCAGCCGGGCCGGGGACCTGGACGGCGCGATCCGGCTGCTGTCCACCGTGGTGGAGGACATGCGCTCGGCGCTCGGCCCGGCGGACGAGGACACCCTCGGCGCCCGGTACCACCTGGTGTGGTGCATCGGCGAGAGCGGTTCGGCGGTCACCGCGATCCGGCTGATGACCGAGCTGCTGCCCGATCTGCACGCCGCCTGGGGCCCGTACGACGCCCGCGTCCTGAAGGCCCGGCACGACCTCGCCCTGCACCACGCCAACCGGGGCGACCTGCAGGGCGCCGTGGTCCAGCTGCACGGGCTGCTGCCGGACCTCGCCCGGGCGCTCGGGGACCGCCACCCCAGCACCGTCCAGGCCTGGCAGGACCTGACCGGCTACCAGCAGCAGCTCGCGCAGGCCGGCCGCAAGGGGTCGGGCGGCGCGCGCCGGGGCCGCTCGCCGCGGATGAACCCGATCCAGGCGCTGGTGCTGGTCCGGCGGCTGCGGGTCTGGGACTTCGCCAACGAGCAGGAGGCGCGGGCCTGCATGGACGCGCTGGACCGGGGGGTCGGCCTCAAGGGCGTCGCGGACCTCGTGTTCGAGGCGCCGGACCACGTCTCGGACGAGGACCTGGTGGCGGAGATCTTCGGCCCGTAGCCGTAGCCGTAGCCGTAGCCGTACCCGTGGCCGTGGCCGTAGCCGTGGCCGCAGCCCTGAACGCAGCCCTGAACGCGGCCACCACGCTCACGCCGCCAGCGCCGGTGCCGTCGGCAGCGCGGCCAGCGCCCGCAGCAGGGCCCGGGCGACCGCGTCGTTCTGCCGGAAGACCGGGGCGTTGGTGCGCGGGCGGGCGAAGGCGGCGGCCGTGCGCACGCTGGTGTGCGGGCCGAGCGCGGTGCGCCGCGGGTGCGGGGTGCCGCCGAGCGCCGGGTCCAGCAGCCGGCCGTCGGCCGGGGCGGTGGTGACCAGGCCGGAGCGGTGGGTGTAGTCCGGGTCGTCCACGACCTCCTCCACGATCCGCCCGGTGCGGTGCAGTTCGCGCAGGACGGGGTCGAGGGTGCGGGCCAGCGCGTGCTTGGGCAGGTACGCCTCGACCAGCGCCGTCGCGGTGACGGTGTGGCCGGGCACGGTGGTGCCGGAGGCACGCCAGGTGCCGGTAGCCTCGTCCCGGTCGACCCGGACCCCGGCGCCGAGGAAGCGCACCACCCCGGCCTCGGAGAGCGCCAGCAGCTGGCGCAGCCGGAAGCCGGGCGGGCCGGAGGCGAGGAAGCTGAAGTAGCCGAAGAACCACTGGTCCAGCTCCTCGGCGGTCGAGCGGGCGGTGAGCCGGCCGCTCGCCGCCACCCGGGGGAGCTGGCCGAACAGTGAGAGCAGGGCGAGGAAGGCGCCGAGGTCGGCGCTGTGCGCGGGGTCGGCGCGGCGGTCGGCGTCGGCGGTGACGTAGGCGCGCAGGTGGGCCTGGAGCTCCTCGGCGGAGTCGAGTTCGAGGCCGGCCAGCGGGTGGTCGAGGCGTTCGAAGTCGATCCGGTCGGCCGGGTCGGGGACGGCTTCGGCGACCAGGGCGGCCAGTTCGGGGCTGTACCAGTCGTGTCGGTCGTAGCGGGCCAGGAACGCGGGCCAGGGCAGGGTGGTGCGCCCCGGGTGGGCGTGGAACAGCTCGTGGTAGTGCCCGTAGGCGATCTCCTTGGCCATCAACGGCCAGAAGTCGCGGCGCAGTTGCAGTGGTCCTTCGGTGGCGAGCACGGCGTCCACGGCGGCGGCGTCGAAGTACCGGGGGAGCGGGGGTGGCGGCCCCTGGAGCCGGTAGCCGGTCTTGGAGTGGTACGGGACGCCGCGCCGGGAGCCGAGGTGGAGCACGGGCTCCCGGCCGGAGGGGTGGTAACGCAGGGCGTCGCCCGCGCCGGCGGGTTCGAAGCGGCCGCCGCGGCCCTCGGTGAGCAGGGCGACCAGGTCGACCGAGGCGAGGCCCAGGCCGCGCAGCACCACGTGCTCGCCGGGGGCGATGCGCGCCAGTTCGGCGGCCACGTCGGCGGAGTAGGCGGGCGGGAGGTGGAAGCGGCCGTGCCGGGCGGCGAAGTCGGCGTCGGCGGCGTGCCGGGGGTGCGGGGCGGAGTCGAGGTGGCCGAGGGCGAGGGTGACGTGGTCGGCGGTGAGGGTCCGGTTGCCGAGGTGGACGGTCTGCGGGCCGTCGGCGGGGCCGTCGATCCGCCGGACGGTGTCCCGGTGGACGGTGACCTCGACATGGGGCGGCAGGTCGGCGACGGCGCGGCGGAACACCCAGTCCAGGTAGGCGTTCTGGGCCCGGCGGGTGGGGAAGTCGGTGGGAGCGAGGGTGCGCAGTTCGGCCCGGACGGCCGGGTCGGCGACCTCCCGGTAGGGCGCGAACTCCTCCTGCCGGACGGCCCATTCGGCGAGCGAGGGGCCGGGGCGGACCGGCCCGTCGAGGGTGGAGCGCTCGTCGGTGAACATGGTGACGTCCTCGGCCATCGAGTTCATCCGCAGCAGCGGGGGCTGGTCGTGGCGCCAGATCCGGCCCGCGCCCGGCGGGTACGGGTCGACCAGGTGGATCGCCAAGGGGCGTTCGGCGGGCAGGAGTTCGGCGGCGTTGGCGGCGATCCGCTCCAGCAGTCCGGTCGCGCGGGGGCCGGCGCCGACGATCACGAGGGTCGTCGTCATGCTCCCACCACCCGGCGGTAGGCCGCGCGGGCGCGTTGCAGCGGGGTGGGCGGCAGGCCGTCGCGGGTGGCGCCCTTGGCGAAGTGCCGTTCCACGTAGTACTGGCCGATGGACAGCAGGGTGGTGACCACCAGGTACCAGAGGGTGGCGACCATCAGCATCGGGATCACCCGGTACGACTGCAGGTAGACCAGCTGCACCGAGTAGAGCAGGTCGGAGACGGCCAGCACGCTGACGATGCTGGTGCCCTTGAGTGCGCCGATCAGCATGTTCCCGGCGCTCGGCACGATGGCGCGCATCGCCTGCGGCACGATGATCCGGCGCAGCACCCGCCACCGCCCGATCCCGAGCGCGGCCGCCGCCTCCAGCTGGCCGCGGTCCACGGACAGGATGCCGCCGCGGATCACCTCGGCGGCGTACGCGGTCTCCAGCAGGGTGAGGCCGATGACGGCGGTCAGCGTGGGGCCGATCAGGTTGACCGTCCGGACCGTGACGAACTCGGGGCCGAAGGGGATGCCGAGGCCGAGTGTCGGGTAGAGCGCGCCGATGTTGAAGAAGAACAGCAGCTGCACCAGCGGCGGGGTGGAGCGGAAGATCCAGATGTAGCCCCAACTGAGCGTGCGCAGAACGGGGTTGGTGGACAGCCGCATGGTGGCGAGGACGGTGCCGAGCAGGAAGCCGAGCGCGAGGGTGACGGCCGTCAGCCACAGGGTCAGGGTGAGGCCGTTCAGCACGGACCGGGCGGTGAACCAGTCGGCGACCACGTTCCACTGGAAGGCCCGGTTGCGGATCAGCGAGTTGACCGCCATCGCCGCCAGCAGCAGCGCGGCGGCGGCGGCGATCCACTGGCCGGGCTTGCGGCGGGCGACGATCCGGGCCTCGGGGCCGGGCGGCGGGGCGGAGCGGTCGAGGGCGGAGGGGTCGGCAGCGGAGGGATCGGGAGCGGAGGGATCGGGGGCGGACGGGTCGGGAGTGGAGGGGGAGGGCAGGACGTCCTGCGGGGTGGCCATGGCGGAGGCTCCTGGCGGAAGTGCGGACGGGAGTGCGGCGGGCGGGTACGGCGGTGGTCACGTACGAGGGGGCCGGGCCGCGTCCCTCAACGCGTCCGGCACGGTTGCACTGCACTCCGCGGCGATCGTACGCATGCACGATCAATGGCTGTCAAGGGTGGCCCGAGGGGCGGAAGCGTTCGTTCGACGGCTGTCGGAAAAGTGACAGGAGATCGCAACAGTGCGGCAATGAGGGGTGGTTGACGGACGGCTCGGGCGGCTGCTCAACTTGAGGCCATGTACGCCGAGCAGCCCCTGGTCACCCGCGACCACATCGACTTCGGTCGGGTGTGGTCCGCGGCGTGTCGCGGCTGACCCGACAGCGGCCGTCCGTCCGGCCCTGACCTTCCTCGGCCCTTCGCCCTTCGGGGAGTCCTCCCTCGGTTTGCCCCGCCGCGGGCCGGGATCCGCCGTCCGTACCCGACGGCACGTCAGGCTTCGCTGTCATCGCCGGCTCCGCACTGCTCCGCAACTGCGCTCCAGCAGCTCCCGCCCGCCCTGCACCCGCTCCGCGTCACCCTCATGCCCGGCGGCCGCGCCCCACCGCGGCCGCCGCCCCGGTCTGCCCGCCCGCAGCCCGCCGGATCCCGCTCACCCGAAAGGTCCCGCCATGCCCGTCGAATTCCTCGGCATCGCCGCCACCGGCGATGGCTCGGAGACCACCGCCCGCACCACCGCCGCCTTCGACCGCGACTACACCCTGCGGCTGGCCAGGGCGCACGAGGACCACGGCTGGGACCGGGTGCTCTTCGCGTACGGCGCCGGCGCCCCGGAGCCGGCGGCCGCGGCGTCCTTCCTCGCCTCGCACCTCGACCGGCTGCAGATCCTGCTGGCGCACCGGCCCAACGTCTCCTACCCGACCTTCGCGGCCAAGACCTTCGCGACCCTGGACCGGATCAGCGACGGCCGGCTGACCGTGCACTTCATCACCGGCGGCAACGACCACGAGCAGCAGCGCGAGGGCGACTTCCTCACCAAGGACCAGCGCTACGAGCGCACCCGCGAGTACATCGGCATCGTGAAGCGGGCCTGGACCAGCCACGAGCCCTTCGACCACGAGGGCCCGCACTACCGCTTCAACGACTTCGTCTCGGACGTCTTCCCGGTGCAGCAGCCGCGCCCGGCGGTCTCCTTCGGCGGCTCCTCGGACGCGGCCTACGCGGCCGGCGGCGCCGAGGCGGACATCTACTGCCTCTGGGGCGAGCCGCTGGCCCGCACCGCCGAGCAGATCGAGCGGGTGAAAGAGGCGGCGCGGGCCGCCGGACGGACCGACGTGCCGCGGATCCAGGTGGCGTTCCGGCCGATCATCGCGCCGACCGAGGAGCTGGCCTGGGAGAAGGCGCACCGGACGGTGGCCGCGATCCGGGCCCGCCGGGGCGCCGACCGCCCGGAGACCACCCCCGAGACTGTGACACCCGAAAACACCGGCTCCCGGCGGCTGATCGAGATCGCCGAGGCCGGCGAGCGCTACGACCGCGCGCTGTGGACCCCGACCGCCGCGGCCACCGGCGGGGCGGGCAACTCCAACGCCCTGGTCGGCACCCCGGAGACGGTCGCCCAGGCACTGCTCGACTACTACGACCTGGGCGTGGACATCCTCTCGGCGCGCGGCTACCACCTGCTGGACGACGCCATCGACTTCGGCCGGTACGTCATCCCGATCGTCCGCGAGGAGGTCGCCAAGCGGGACGCCGCCAAGGCCGAGGCCGAGCGCGCGGCCCGGGAGGAGCGGGCCGAGCGCGACCGCCACCAGCTGATCGCGGTGCAGGCGTGAGCGCAGCACCGCTGACCGGGTTCCGCCGGGTGGCCATCGACGACCCGCTGGTCGAACCGCTGCTGCGCGAGCTCACCCACGAGTACGTCACCCGGTACGGCCCGAAGGGGTACCGGGAGATGACCCGCTACCCGGCCGAGGCCTTCGCCGAGCCGCACGGCGTGCTGCTGCTCCTGCTGGAGGACGGCGAGCCGGTGGCCGGCGGTGCGTACAAGCGGTACGACGAGCGCACCGCCGAGGTGAAGCGGGTCTGGACGCACTCGGCCCACCGCCGCCGCGGCCTGGCCCGCCGGGTGCTGGCCGAGCTGGAGCGGACGGCGGCCGCGGCCGGCTACACCCGCTTCCACCTCACCACCGGCCCGCGCCAGCCCGAGGCCAGGGGCCTCTACCTGGCGGCCGGCTACACGCCGCTGTTCGATCTCACCGCCGACCCCCTGACCATCGGCTCGCTGCCCTTCGAGAAGCGACTGCCCGCCCTCGTCCCCTGAAGCTCCCTGAAGTCCTGCTCCCTGAAGTCCCGCTCCCTGAAAGCCGTCCGAAAGGCACCCCGTGAGAGCCACCACCGTCCGCCGCCGCCTGCTCGCGGCCACCGCCCTGCTGCCGGTCCTGGCGCTGGCCGCCTGCGGCTCGGACCCGAAGATCGCGGGTGCGGCGGGGGCGGGCGGCCCGGCCGCCACCGCCACCGAGGACGTCGTCTCCGGCCTGGCGAAGTCGGAGACCGCCGCCGCCCTGCTGCCGGAGGAGGTCCGCAAGGCCGGCACGCTCACGTTCGGTTCGTCCTTCGGCGCGCCGCCCAGCGCGTTCTACGCCGACCAGGTCAGCAAGAAGCCCGCCGGGATCGACGTGGACTTCTCCGACGCGGTGGCCAAGGTGCTCGGCCTGACCGTGCAGCGCCAGGAGGCCGCGTTCGAGACCATCCTCCCGGCCCTGGACAGCGGGAAGTTCGACGTCGGCACCGGCAACTTCGGGGTCACCACGGCCCGGCTGAAGACCATCGACTTCGTCACCTACATCGACGACGGCCAGGGCTTCGCGGTGAAGAAGGACAACACCGCGATCCAGCCGATCACCGACCTGGTCCAGCTGTGCGGCCTGACGGTCGGCACCGGGGCCGGCACCACCTTCGAGACCACCCTCAACAGCCGCCGGAACGTCTGCACCGACGCGGGGAAGAAGCCGTACGAGGTCAAGGCGTTCAGTGAGAGCGGCGCGCTGCTGACCGGCCTCCAGCAGGGGCGGGTGGACATCGAGATGTCCACCATCAACGGCCTGCGCCACCAGGCCGCGCAGGAGGCCTCCGGCACCCGCTTCCTCGGCGAGTTCCACCGCCTGGACGTCGGCTTCGCCTTCAAGAAGGGCTCGAAGCTCACCCCGGCCTTCCAGGCGGCGGTCAACCAGCTGATCAAGGACGGGACGTACGAGCGGATCCTGCGCAAGTGGGGGGTCGCCGACTCGGCGATCAAGGAGTCGCAGATCAGCCCGCCCGAGCACGCGTGAAGGAGTTCCGATGACCGTCAGCACCCACGTACCGTCCGCCCCTGCCCGTCCGAGACCCGAGGCCACGGCCGACGGCGCGGCCGCCGTCGACCTCGACGCCCTGGACGGCCTGCGGACCGTCCCCGCCCGGCACCCCTGGCGCTGGGCGGCCGGGGCCGCCGCCCTGGTCGTCCTCGCCCAGTTCGCCCACGGCCTGGCCACCAACCCCGGCTGGGACTGGGCCACCTTCCGGGTCTACTTCACCGCCGAGACGATCCTCCGGGCGATCGGCCGGACCCTCGAACTCACCGCCTACGGCACGGTGCTGGGCTTCCTGCTCGGCGCCGGGGTGGCCGCGATGCGGCTGTCCCGCAGTGCGATCCTGCGCGCCATCGCCTGGGCGTACGTCTGGGTGTTCCGCTCGATCCCGCTGATCGTCCAGCTGGTGTTCTGGTTCAACCTCTCCTACCTGTACAAGCGGTTCGGGATCGGCATCCCGTTCGGCCCGACCTTCGGCGACGTCGAGACCGTCGGCGTGCTCAGCGCACTCGGCGCCGCGGTGCTCGGCCTCGGGCTGCACCAGGCCGCGTTCGCCGCCGAGATCATCCGCGGCGGGATCATCGCGGTGGACGCCGGCCAGCGCGAGGCCGCCGCCGCGCTCGGCATCCCGCGGTGGCGGCAGGCCTGGCGGATCGTGCTGCCGCAGGCCATGCGGGGCATCCTGCCGGCCGCCGCCAACGAGGTGATCTCGCTGCTCAAGGGCACCTCGGTGGTCTACGTGATGGCCATCGGCGAGCTCTTCTACCAGGCCCAGGTCATCTACGGCCGGACCGGCCGGGTGGTGCCGCTGCTGATGGTCGCCACCGTCTGGTACGTGGTGCTGACCACCGTGCTGTCGATCGGTCAGTACTACGTCGAGCGCTACTTCGCCCGCGGCGCGCAGCACACCCCGCCGCCCACCCCGCTGCAGCGGCTGCGGGCCTTCGCCCGTACCGCCGCCGCCCGCACCACCGGAGGACAACCGTGACCACGACCCTGACCGAGGCCGCCCCGATGGTGCAGGTCCGCGGCCTGCACAAGAGCTTCGGCCGGCTGGAGGTGCTGCGCGGGGTCGACCTCGACGTGCCGGCCGGCTCGGTGACCGTGGTGCTCGGCCCGTCCGGCTCCGGCAAGTCCACCCTGCTGCGTGCCATCAACCACCTGGAGAAGCTGGACCGCGGCCACGTCGCCATCGACGGCGAGCTGATCGGCTACCGGCGCTCCGGGGACCGGCTGTACGAGCTCACGGAGCGCGAGGTGCTGCGCCAGCGCACCCACATCGGCTTCGTGTTCCAGAACTTCAACCTGTTCCCGCACCTCACCGTGCTGGAGAACCTGGTCGAGGCGCCGGTCTCCGCGCTGCGCCGGTCCCGGGCCGAGGCCAGGGCGACGGCGCTGGCGCTGCTGGAGCGGGTCGGGCTGGCCGACAAGGCGGACGCCTACCCCCGGCAGCTGTCCGGCGGGCAGCAGCAGCGGGTGGCGATCGCCCGGGCGCTGGCGCTGGAGCCCAAGGTGCTGCTGTTCGACGAGCCCACCTCGGCGCTCGACCCGGAGCTGGTCGGCGAGGTGCTGGACGTCATCAAGGACCTGGCCCGCAGCGGCACCACGATGATCGTCGTCACCCACGAGATCGGCTTCGCCCGCGAGGTCGCCGACACCGTGGTCTTCATGGACGGCGGCGTGGTGGTCGAGCAGGGCCCGCCGGTCGAGGTCCTGGACCGTCCGCAGCAGGAGCGCACCCGGGCCTTCCTGGCCAAGGTCCTCTGAGTCCCGTCCCCCCAGCCCCAGCCCCAGCCCCCTTCAAGTCCCGTTCACCGAGCAGGAGTTCCGCCATGTCCCTACCCCGTCGCGCCTTCGTGACCGCCGCCGCCGCGTTCGCCGCCGCCCTCACCCTGGCCGGCTGCGGCAGCGGCACCACGGGCGCCGCGGCGGAACTCGCCCCGGCCAAGGGCAGCACCGCGCCGAACGGCACGGTGGTGAACCTGTCGCCGAACCAGAACCGGGTCAGCACGCCCAAAGTCGACGCGATCGCGGCGCTCGTCCCGGAGGAGATCAGAAAGAAGGGGACGCTGACCGTCGTCGACTCCCTCGGCACCACCCCGCCGCTGGACTTCTACGCCAACGACGACAAGACCATCATCGGCGTCGAGCCGGACATCGCCACGCTGATCGGCAACGTGCTCGGCCTCAAGGTCGAGTTCAACCCGGTCTCCTGGGAGAACATCTTCGTCGGCCTGGACAGCGGCAAGTACGACGTGGGCCTGTCCAACATCACCGTCACCGAGGCGCGCAAGGAGAAGTACGACTTCGCCACCTACCGGCTGGACATCCTCGGCTTCGAGGCGAAGAAGGGCAGCGGCCTCAAGGTCGCCGGCGCCAAGGACCTCGCGGGCCGGAGCGTCGGCGTCGCCAGCGGCACCAACCAGGAGAAGCTGCTGATCTCCTGGAGCGAGGAGAACGTCCGCAACGGCCTCAAGCCGATCGACATCAAGTACTTCCAGGGCCCCGAGTTCTACCTGGCGCTCTCCTCCGGCCGGATCGACGTCTACGTCGGCCCCAACCCGAGCCTCGCCTTCCACGTCGTGCAGAGCGGCGAGACCGAGATCGCGGGCACCTACTCGGGCGGCGGGGCCGACGTCCTCGGCAAGATCGCGGCGACCACCAGGAAGGACAACGGGCTGGTCAAGGCGCTCAACGCGGCGGTCGAGGAGACGATCAGGAACGGCACGTACGCGCAGGTGCTCAAGCGCTGGGGCCTGGAGGGCGAGGCCGTGCAGTCCTCCGAGATCAACCCGCCCGGCCTGCCCAAGCCCAAGCCGTAGTCGCAGCCGCGGTTGCCCGTGGCCGTGGCGAAGTCCGCCAGCCCCGGCCCGGGCCCGTTCACCCGTTCGTCCCCGACCGCCGCTAAGGTGACCCCTCCGACGGCGAACGCCGGGCGGGCGCGGTCGAGTTGGGGGACGGCATGGAAGAGGGCGACGTGCTCGGCGGTCGCTTCCGACTGGAGGAGCGACTGGGCCGGGGTGGCTTCGGCGTGGTCTGGCGGGCGACCGACCAGGAGATGCGCCGGCAGGTCGCCGTGAAGGTCCTGCTCGCCGAGCACGCCACCGACCGGGAGGCCGTCGCCCGGTTCGTCCGCGAGGCCCGGACGGCCGGCGGCCTCAGCAACCCGCACATCGTGACGGTGTACGACTACGGGCGGACGGCCGCCGGCTCCGGGGAGATCCCGTACCTGGTGATGGAGCTGGTCCGGGGCCGGGCGCTGTCCGAGGTGCTCAGGGGCGGGCCGCCGGACCACGCCAAGGCGCTGCGCTGGATGCGCCACGTGTGCAAGGCGCTGGACGCTGCGCACCGCTCGGGCATCGTCCACCGGGACATCAAGCCCGAGAACGTGATGATCGCGGACGAGGGGGAGCGGGCCAAGGTCCTGGACTTCGGCATCGCCCGACTGGTCACCCAGACCGTCCGGCTCACCTCCACCGGCAACGTGGTCGGCACCGTCCCCTACCTGGCGCCCGAGTGCTGGTCCGGCGGCACGGTGGACGGCCGGGCCGACCTCTACGCGCTCGGCGTCATGCTGTACGAGGTCTGCACCGGCGGGCGCCCGTTCCGCGCCGCCTCGGTCGCCGAGTACATCCACAAGCACCTGGACGAGGTCCCGGCCCGGGTGCGCAGCAAGGACCCGGCACTGGCCGACCTGGTCGCCGCGCTGCTCGCCAAGGAGCCCGGGGACCGCCCGGCCGACGCCGCCGAGGTGCTGGAGCGGCTGCGCGCCGTCCGGCCGGGGATGCTCGGCCCCGGCGACCCGACCGCGGAGCAGCTGCGCCGGCGGGCCGACCGGGCCTGGCAGTACGGCGCGGCGGGCGAACCGGCGCAGGCGGTGGAGATCCTCGCCGCGCTCGTCCCCGAATTCGCCCGGATCTGCGGCCCGGCCGACCCTCGCACCCTGCGCACCTGCCACGACCTGGCGCTCTGGCTGGCCCGGGACGGCAGCCCGGGCGCGGCCGTCGCCCTGCTGGACGAGCTGACGCAGGCGCCGGGCGCCGACCGGCAGGCCCGGGCGGACGCGCGGCGCGACCTCGGGCACTGGCAGCGGGAGGTAGCCCGGCTCGGCCCGGGCCGGCCGCGTGCCCTGAGCCTGGCGGCGCTGCTCGACGTCGGCGCGCAGGCCGGCTGAGCGGCCGCGCCGGAACGCTTGTCAACCGTGCAGCCACCCGAGCCGGGGCCCGGCCCCTGGTGGGAATCGGGAGGATTTCGCCCATCGGGACGGTCTGGTCGGCCCACCCGGGGCGTTGGTATACCTCGTTGCCGGACCCGGGAGCGGTCGCGTACCGCCCCCCGTGAGCTGCGACGAAAGGCTGGTGAAGGATCGATGAAGCTCCTGCGCGTCGGACCCGAGGGCGCCGAACGCCCGGTCGTCCTGGGCGAGGACGGCACCGCGTACGACCTCTCCGGGCGGGCCCGCGACCTCGACGGGGAGTTCCTGGCCGGGCTGGACCCGGTCGCGCTGGCCCGGGACGTGGCCGCCGGCGTCCTGCCGGTGGTGGACCTGGCCGGGCAGCGGGTGGGCGCGCCGGTGGCCCGCCCGGGCAAGGTGGTCGGCATCGGGCTCAACTACCGCGACCACGCGGCCGAGGCCGGGGCGGCGATCCCGGACGAGCCGGTGATCTTCCTCAAGCCGAGCAGCACCGTGGTCGGCCCGTACGACGAGGTGCTGGTGCCGCGCGGCGGCGAGAAGACCGACTACGAGGCCGAGCTGGGCGTGGTGATCGGCCGGACGGCCCGCTACCTGGAGGGGCCGGAGCAGGCCGCCGCGGTGATCGCCGGCTACACGATCGCCAACGACGTCACCGAGCGGGCCTTCCAGTTCGAGCGCGGCGGCCAGTGGGACAAGGGCAAGTCGGCGGAGACCTTCACCCCGCTCGGGCCCTGGCTGGTCACCGCCGACGAGGTGGCGGACCCGCAGGCCCTGGCGCTGCGGCTCTGGGTCAACGGCGAGCAGCGGCAGCACGGCAGCACCGCGGAGATGATCTTCCCGGTGTTCGAACTGGTCCGCTACGCCAGCCAGTTCATGGTGCTGGAGCCCGGCGACGTGATCGTCACCGGCACCCCGGCCGGGGTCACCCTGGGCCGCCCCGGCACGCCGTACCTCGCCCCGGGCGACGTGGTCGAGATCGAGATCGACGGCCTCGGCCGCCAGCGCCAGGTGCTCGGCAAGGCGTGACCGGCTGAGCCCCGACCCTTGGCACGGGGGTCGGGAGCCTCACCACCGCTCGTCGGGAGCCTCACCGCGGCTCCAGGACCTCCCGCAGCCGCGCGGCCCGCGGCGCGTCCGGGCCCTCCAGCGCGAGCAGCCCGGCCAGCACCTGCGCCGTCTGCGGATCGTGCAGCGCCGTCGCCGCCGCCATCGCGGTGAACTGGTCCACCAGCCAGTCGCGCAGCTCGCTCACGGGCAGCGCGCGCCCCTCGTCCAGCCAGCTCAGCGAGGCGCCCTCGACCACCGCGATCCACGAGCGCACCAGCAGCGTCAGCCGCGGCCCGGCCTCCCGCACGCCCAGGTGCCGCAGGGTCCGGCGCAGCGCCGCCCGCCGGACGTCGTCCACGATCGCCGAGGTGCGGGCCGTCTCCACCACCGAACCGCCGCGCAGCAGCGCCGAGTAGCCCGCGTCGTGCTCGGCCACGAACGCGAAGTAGCCGTCCAGCACGGCCGCCAGCTGCTCGGACGGCGTCCCGGTCAGCGGGACGGCGAAGCGGCCGGTCAGCTCCTCGGCCGCGGTGCGCAGCGCGGCCTCGTACAACTGCTGCTTGCCGCCCGCGAAGTAGCGGTAGACCAGCGGGCGGGAGGCCCCGGCGGCCTCGGCGACGTCGTCCAGGCTCACCTCCTCGGGCGGCCGGGAGGCGAACAGCTCCAGGGCGACCGCGATCAGCTGCTCGCGCCGCTGCTGGACCGGCAGCCGCCGGTAGCCGGTGCGGCGCGGGCGCAGGTCCGGTACGGCCGGGGCGGGCACCTGGTCGGCTGCCGGGGTGGGGCGGTCTTCCATGGCGGTCAGCGTAATGGGCGTCGGACGGATCGGATCCTGTCGCGTCCGAACGGATTTCCGCGGGTCGGTGCGCAGGTGTGCGGGCACGGAGCGGCGGCCGCAGCGGGCACGGACCGGGTCGGCAAGGGGGTTGCAAACCGGCCGCACCACGCCATGATGTCCGGATGGTTGAAGAACTGATCACCACCGATGGCACCACCCCGCGCCGCATCGCCGACGGCTACGTCCGCGCGCTCGCCGAACTCGACCCGCTGACCGCGGTCTACCTCGGCCTGAACCCCGAGGACGACCGACTGCCCGACCTCTCCCCGGCCGGTGCCCGGGCGATCGCCGAGCTCGGCCGCCGCACCCTGGCACAGCTCGACGAGGCCGAGCGGGCCGGCGCCGCCGACGACGAGGCCGAGCGCCGCTGCGCCCGGCTGCTGCGCGAGCGGCTGACCGCCGAGCTCGCCGTCCACGACGCGGGGGAGCACCTGCGCGCGGTGCGCAACCTGGCCTCCCCGGTGCACGACCTGCGGGAGTCCTTCACCTTGATGGCCACCGGCACCGGGGCCGAGTGGCAGATCGTCGGCCGCCGCCTGGCGAAGGTCCCGGTCGCGCTGGAGCAGTACCGGCAGACCCTGGCCGAGGGCATCGAGCGCGGCCTGCTGGCCGGCCCGCGCCAGGTGACCACGATGGTCGGGCAGATCGCCGAGTGGCTGGAAGGCGAGGTGCCGGGCGGCTGGTTCGGGCAGTTCGTCCAGGACGCGCCGGAGGCCCTGCGCGCCGAGCTGTCCGGGCACGCGGTCGCGGCCACCGCGGCGCTGGCCGAGCTGCGCGAGTGGCTGCGCGACGTGTACGGCCCGGCCGCGGCCGACACCCCCGACGCGGTGGGCCGTGAGCGCTACCGCCGCTGGGTGCGCTACTGGTCCGGCGCCGACCTGGACCTGGACGAGGCGTACGCCTGGGGCTGGGCCGAGTTCCACGACCTGCTCGCCCAGATGAGGGCCGAGGCCGAGAAGGTCCGCCCGGGCGCCGACCCGATGGCGGCGATGGCCTGGCTGGGGACCGACGGCCCCGCCGTCGAGGGCGCCGAGGGCATCCGGGAGCACCTGCAGGGCCTGATGGACCAGGCGATCCGCGACCTCCAGGGCACCCACTTCGACCTGGCCGAGCCGGTCACCCGGGTCGAGTCGAAGATCGCCCCGGCCGGCAGCGCCGCCGCGCCGTACTACACCCCGCCGTCGCTGGACTTCAACCGTCCCGGGCGGACCTGGCTGCCGCTGCTGGGCCGGGAGCGCTTCCCGCTCTGGGACCTGGTCTCGATCTGGTACCACGAGGGCGTCCCGGGCCACCACCTCCAGCTCGCGCAGTGGAACTACGTCGCCGACCGGCTCTCCACCTACCAGGTGAGCCTCGGCGGGGTCAGCGCCAACCTGGAGGGCTGGGCGCTGTACGCGGAGCGCCTGATGGACGAGCTGGGTTACCTCACCGACCCGGGCCACCGCCTCGGCTACCTCAACGCGCAGATGATGCGGGCGCTGCGGGTCATCGTCGACATCGGCATGCACGCCGGCCTGGACTTCCCGGCGGACTCCCCGTACAAGCCGGGCGAGCCGGTCAGCCCGGAGCACGCCCGCGAGTTCTTCGGGCAGTACTGCGGTCTGACCGACGACTTCCTGGACAGCGAGCTGGTCCGCTACCTGGGCATGCCCGGCCAGGCGATCGGCTACAAGCTCGGCGAACGCGCCTGGCTGCGCGGCCGGGCGGCGGCGAAGGCGGCGCACGAGGCGCGCGGCGAGGAGTTCGACCTCAAGGCCTGGCACATGGCGGCGCTCTCGCAGGGCTCGCTGGGCCTGGACGACCTGGTCGAGGAGCTGTCGGCGCTCTGATCCGCGGGTACCAGACCGGGGTCCTGGGGGGCTCGTCCCGAAGTCCCAGAACCCCGGTTCTTTTGTCCCGATAGTTCGATTTGGTGAGGTTTTTCCTTGCCATGCGATCGGGCCCGGGTATTGGCTGGAATGCGACTGCGTGACCTCTCCGTACCACTCCGGAAGGCTCGACCAGTGACCTCGCAACCCGCCACCGGTCATGAGGGCGCCGACCGCCGCCGCTGGTGGGCCCTGGCGGTCATCGCCATCGCCCAGCTCATGATCGTCCTCGACATCACCATCGTGAACATCGCTCTGCCGTCGGCCCAGAAGGACCTGGGGATCTCCGACGCCGACCGGCAGTGGATGATCACCGCCTACACGCTCGCCTTCGGCGGCCTGCTGCTGCTCGGCGGCCGTCTGGGCGACCTCTTCGGCCGAAAGCGCGTCTTCACCATCGGCCTCCTGGGCTTCGCCCTGGCCTCCGCCGTCGGCGGCGCGGCCGTCACCCCGGCCATGCTGTTCGGCGCCCGAGCCCTGCAGGGCGCGTTCGGCGCACTGCTCGCCCCCTCCGCGCTGGGGCTGCTCTCCACGACCTTCTCCAACCCCAGGGAACGCAGCACGGCCTTCGGCATCTTCGGCGCGATCGCCGGCAGCGGCGCCGCGATCGGCTTCATCACCGGCGGCGTGCTGACCGAGTACCTGAACTGGCGCTGGTGCCTGTTCGTCAACACCCCGATCGCGATCGCCACCGCCTTCGCCGCCCGCTGGGTGCTGGCCCGCGACCACGTCGCCAAGGGCCGGCGGATCAAACTCGACCTGCCGGGCGCGGTGCTCGGCTGCTCCGGTCTGCTCGCCATCGTCTTCGGCACCTCCGAGGCCGTGACCAGGGGCTGGGGCGACTGGCTGGTGCTGGGATCACTGGCGCTCGGCGTCGCGCTGCTGGCCTGCTTCGTCCTGGTCGAGAAGCACACCGACCACGCGCTGCTGCCGCTGCACATCGTCGGCGAGCGCAACCGCGGCGGCGCCGCGCTCTCGGTCGGCCTGGCCATGGTCGGCATGTTCGGCCTGTTCCTGTTCCTGACCTACTACCTCCAGGTGATCAAGCACTTCTCGCCGGTGATGTCCGGCGTCTCGTTCCTGCCGATGACCGCCGCGATCATCACCAGTTCGACGGGCTTCGCGGCCCGGCTGATGAACCGGGTGCCCTCCCGCAACCTGATCACCCCGGGCCTGCTGCTCGCCGCGGGCGGCATGGCCTGGCTGACCCAGATGAAGGTGGACAGCCCGTGGGCCGCCATGGTGCTGCCGGCCCAGCTGCTGCTCGGCTTCGGCATGGGCCTGGTGTTCATGCCGTCGATGAGCCTGGCCACCCTGGGGGTCGCCCCGAACGAGGCGGGGGCCGCGTCCGCCACCATCAACTCGGCCCAGCAGGTGGGCGGTTCCTTCGGTACGGCGCTGCTGAACACCATCGCGGCCAGCGCCACCGCGACCTACCTGTCCACCCGGCTCGCCTCCGATCCGGGGGTACAGGCCCAGGGCGCGGTGCACGGCTACGCGGTCGCCACCTGGGTCGCGATGGGCGTGCTGATCGTCGCCGCACTGGTCGCCTTCGTGATGATCGACCACCGTCCGGCGCCCGGTGAGGCCACCGCCGTCGAGGGTGGCGCCGAGGCGGCCGCGGTACGGGCCGTGGACGGCCGGCCGAGCCCGCGCGCGGCCGCCATGGCCGACGTCAAGGCCAACGTCCGGGCGGGCGGCGAAGTCCGTACGGAAGCGGGGACGGAGGGCCGCCGGCCACCGGCCGACTGACATCCGTCCCGAGGTCCCGCAGTCGACTCCGGCGCCCGCTCGACCCCTGGCTACCAGGGACCGGGCGGGCGCCGCCGTGCTGTCCGGACACACCCGGGTGACGGATTTCTCATCGACCTCCAAGCCTTCGGTAACGACCTTTCCAGGCGGAGGCGGCATAGTCGTTGACCGGACACCGCCACCGAACCCCGGCAGGAGAGACAGGCATGGGTCAGCACCGCCGCAAGAAGTCCGGCCCCCGCCGGCTGCTGGCCCCGTCACTGTTCACCGCGCTGTCCGCCGTCGTCGTGGCCGCCGTGGTCACCGGAACGCACGGGCTGGACCTGAGCGATGCGACGGCCGCCGGGAAGGCCGCCCGCAGCACCCGGGCCGCCGTCGCCCCCGGCTCGGGCCCGACCACGGCGGAACCGGCCTCGCCCGCCCCGGTGGTGGCCCCCACGCCGAGCGAGATCCCGACCGCGGCGGACACTCCGACCGACAGCCCGGCGCCGACAGCCTCCGCGGCCCCCGACACCCGCCGCGCGGCCCTCGGCACCACCGCGCCCGCTCCGGCCGGCGATCCCGAAACCGCCACCGTCGGCGCGCTGTTCACCGGCTCGGTGGGGGCGGGCAACCACTTCTGCACCGCCAGCGTGCTGCACAGCGCCACCGGCAACCTGCTGTTGACCGCCGCGCACTGCCTCAACAGCACCGACGGCGTCACCTTCGCCCCCGGCTACCGGGACGGCTCCGCCCCGTACGGCACCTGGCAGGTGACCGCGATCCACACCACCGCCGGCTGGTCCCAGAAGGGCGACGTGGACGAGGACTTCGCGATCCTGGAGACCGCCCCCAACAACGGCCGCAAGGTCGAGGACGTGGTCGGCGGCAACCGGCTGGGCGCCGACGAGCCCTTCGACGCCACCGTGCGCCTCTACGGCTACCCCGCCGACTCCGAGACGCCCAACCTCTGCACCAACACCACCGGCAGGCAGGGCTCGTACCAGCGGGTCATCGAGTGCCCCTCGTACCCGGGCGGGACCAGCGGCGGCCCCTGGATCAGCACCGCCACCGGCGACGTGGTCGGCGCCATCGGCGGCTACCAGCAGGGCGGGGACACCGACGACGTCTCCTACAGCGCCTACTTCGACCACACCATCGCGACGCTCTACATCCAGGCCGAGGCGTCCGCCTCCTGAACCCGCGGGGGCCGGAACCTCCGGGGCCGGCCCCGAACCCGCCCCCGGACATGACGAAGGCCCAGATCCGTGGATCAACTCCACTGATCTGGGCCCTGGTTACACTCTCGCAATCACTGCGTGAGTGCCCCCGGTAGGATTCGAACCTACGCACCCGCCTCCGGAGGGCGGTGCTCTATCCCCTGAGCTACGGGGGCCTGTCGGCCTGTCGGTCGCTCGCGCTTCCGACGTGAGAACACTATCAGGCTTCGGCCATGGTCCGTGCACGGGTTTCGCGCAGGGGCGTCGGGGCGCCGTGTCGGGCGGGGGAGCGGAAGTGCCCAAAGGCCGGACGGGGTGGCGGGGCCGCGGATACCCTCGGTGAGGTGTCGGGAGTGTCCGGGCGGGTCCTCGTGGTGGACGACAGCGAGGTGATCCGCCAGCTGATCAGGGTCAACCTGGAGCTCGAAGGCTTCGAGGTGGTGACCGCCGCCGACGGCGCCGAGTGCCTGGAGGTCATCCGCCGGGTGAAGCCCGACGTGGTGACGCTGGACGTGGTGATGCCGCGGCTGGACGGCCTGCGGACGGCGGCCCGGCTGCGCGCGACCCCGGACACCAGCCGGCTGCCGATCGCGATCGTGAGTGCCTGCACCCCGGCCGACCTCGACCTGGGGGACACCGTGGGGGTGGACGGCTACCTCGGCAAGCCCTTCGATCCGGCGGACCTGGTGGCCCTGGTCCGCCGGCTGATGCTGCTCGGCGGACCGTCCGCGGGATTTCGCCCTGAGCGAACAGACCGGTCCGATCGCGGCTGAGACCCCCGCCGAGCACGGCGTGGCGGCCCCCGCGGGCGTCTCAACCGGTAAACCGGGTGGCGGGCGGGCACCCCGTCTCGCCTACGCTTGGCGTCGTGACCCCCGCAGACCTTTCCCAGGCAATCCAGGCCGCAGTGAGCTCCGCCGTCGAGGCGGGCGAGCTGGCCGTCGCCGTGCCCGAGCACGTGACGGTCGAGCGGCCCAAGAACAGGGACCACGGCGACTACGCGACCAACGTGGCCCTCCAGCTCGCCAAGGCGGCCGGCAAGCCGCCGCGAGCCGTTGCCGAGGTCCTGACGGAGCGCCTGCGAGGGATCACCGGTGTCGCCAAGGTCGACATCGCCGGCCCGGGCTTCCTGAACATCACCCTGGACACCGCCACTGCCGGCGCGCTGGCGCGCACCATCGTCGAGGCGGGCGAGGCCTACGGCCGCAACGAGGCGCTCAAGGGCCTGAAGATCAACCTGGAGTTCGTCTCCGCCAACCCGACCGGCCCGATCCACATCGGCGGCGTCCGCTGGGCGGCCGTCGGCGACTCGCTGGCGCGCGTGCTGCGGGCCTCCGGCGCCGACGTCACCACCGAGTACTACCTCAACGACGCCGGCGTGCAGATCACCAAGTTCGCCGCCTCGCTGCAGGCCGCCGCGAACGGCCGCGAGGTGCCCGAGGGCGGCTACGTCGGCGAGTACATCGTCGACATCGCCAAGGCGCTCACCGACGCGGTCCCGGGCGTGCTCGACCTGCCCGAGGAGGAGCAGCTGCAGGTCTTCCGCACCGAGGGCCTCAAGCTCATGGTCGGCGAGATCCAGCGCTCGATGGACGAGTTCGGCACCCACTTCGACGTGTGGTTCTCGGAGAAGTCGCTGCACGACTCCGGCGCGGTCGAGAACGCCATCGACCGGCTGCGCGAGCAGGGCCACGTCTTCGAGGACGACGGCGCGGTCTTCCTGCGCACCACCGACTTCGGCGACGACAAGGACCGCGTCCTGATCAAGGCCGACGGCGACAAGACCTACTTCGCCGCCGACGCCGCGTACTACCTGTCCAAGCGGGACCGCGGCGCCGAGGTCGCGCTGTACATGCTGGGCGCCGACCACCACGGCTACGTCAACCGCCTCAAGGCCATCGCGGCCTGCGCGGGCGACGACCTGGACCACAACATCGAGGTCAAGATCGGCCAGTTCGTGAAGATGCTTCGCGACGGCGAAGAGGTCCGCATGTCCAAGCGGGCCGGCAACATCATCACGATCGACGACGTGGTCGAGTGGATCGGCGTGGACGCGGCCCGCTACACCCTGGCGCGCTCCTCCACGGACTCGACGATCACGCTGGACATCAACCTGCTGACCAGCCAGAGCAACGAGAACCCGGTGTTCTACGTGCAGTACGCGCACACCCGGATGTGCGGCGTGGCGCGCAAGGCCGCCGAGCTGGGCGTGGACAAGGGCACGGCCGAGCAGTTCAAACCCGAGCTGCTCGCCACCGAGTGGGAGAACGACATCCTCGGCGCCCTCGGCGAGTTCCCGCGCATCCTGGCCACGGCCGGCGAGCTGCGCGAGCCGCACCGGGTCGCGCGCTACCTGGAGGACCTCGCGGGCAAGTACCACCGCCTGTACGAGAACTGCATGTTCCTGCCCAAGGGCGACGAGGAGATGACGGACACGCACCGTGCCCGGCTGTGGCTGGTCGAGGCCACGCGCACGGTCATGGCCAACGGCCTGACGCTCCTGGGCGTGACGGCGCCCGAGCGGATGTAGGTACCACCCCCAAGCGCACCAGCAGGGGGCGGCTGACGGTCAACGGTGACCGTCGCCGCCCCTCGCCATAGGTCTCGAAGGACGAACCGGACATGAGTCGTTCCGCACACCCCGCAGGTCCCCGGCACGGGGACGTCCTGCCCGAGGGCCACTACCAGGCCCCGCCCGCCGACCTGAACGCGCTCGACCCCAAGGTCTGGTCCCGTACCGTCACCCGCGACGCCGAGGGTGTGGCCACCGTCGGCGGGATCGACGTCAAGCGCCTGGCGGCCGAGTTCGGCACCCCGGCGTACCTGCTGGACGAGGAGGACTTCCGGGCCCGGGCGCGCGCCTGGCGGGACGCCTTCGGCACCGAGGCGGACGTCTACTACGCCGGCAAGGCGTTCCTCTCCAAGGCGGTCGTGCGCTGGCTGCACGAGGAGGGCCTGAACCTCGACGTGTGCAGCACCGGCGAGTTGGCGGTGGCGCTGGCCGCCGGGATGCCGCCGGAGCGGATCGCGCTGCACGGCAACAACAAGTCGGTGGACGAGCTGGAGCACGCCGTGAAGACCGGCGTCGGGCGCATCGTGGTCGACTCGTACGAGGAGATCGAGCGCCTGGCGGCGATCGCCGCCCGTCAGGGCGTCCGCCAGCAGGTGCTGATCCGGATCACCGTCGGCGTCGAGGCGCACACCCACGAGTTCATCGCCACCGCGCACGAGGACCAGAAGTTCGGCCTGTCGCTGACCGGCGGCGCGGCCGCCGAGGCGGTGCGCCGGGTGCTCGGCCACGGCAGCCTGGAGCTGCGCGGCATCCACTCGCACATCGGCTCGCAGATCTTCGACACCGCCGGCTTCGAGGTGGCCGCCCGCCGGGTGGTCGGCCTGCTGGCGCAGATTCGGGACGAGTACGGCGTCGAGCTGCCCGAGATCGACCTCGGCGGCGGCCTCGGCATCGCGTACACCAGCGAGGACGACCCGCGCGAGCCGGCCGAGATCTCGGCCGCGCTGGCCGACATCGTCCGCCGCGAGTGCGCCGCCGCGAACCTGAACGCCCCCCGGCTGAGCGTGGAGCCGGGCCGGGCGATCGTCGGCCCGACGGCGTTCACCCTGTACGAGGTCGGCACCGTCAAGCCGCTGGAGGGTCTGCGCACCTACGTCAGCGTGGACGGCGGGATGTCCGACAACATCCGCACCGCGCTGTACGACGCCGAGTACTCGGTGGCCCTGGTGTCGCGCACCAGCGAGGCCGAGCCGATGCTGGTCAGGGTGGTCGGCAAGCACTGCGAGTCCGGCGACATCGTCGTCCGGGACGCCTTCCTGCCGGCCGACCTGGCCCCCGGCGACCTGGTCGCGGTGCCTGCCACCGGCGCCTACTGCCGCTCGATGGCGAGCAACTACAACCACGCCCTCAAGCCCCCGGTGGTCGCCGTCAAGGACGGTGCCGCGCGGGTGATCGTCCGGCGCGAGACGGAGGAGGATCTCCTGCGTCTCGATATCGGATGACGAAATTCTTGTCTCAGATCATGGAACGACCGGAGATCCGTACGGAAAGTCCCGGAGACTGGTACGGACCGAAGTTCCCGGCGGACCCGGAAAAACCCGCCGGAAACAACGAATCACGATGAATGCAGAGCGGAGTCGGATGATGCGTACGCGCCCGCTGAAGGTGGCGTTGCTGGGCTGTGGTGTGGTGGGCTCCGAGGTGGCGCGCATCATGACGACGACGGCCGACGACCTCGCCGCGCGCATCGGTGCCCCGGTGGAGCTGGCCGGGATCGCGGTACGCCGGGCCGGGCGGGTGCGCCCGGGCGTGCCCGAGCACCTGATCACCACCGACGCCGAGGCCCTGGTCACCCGGGGCGACATCGACGTGGTGGTCGAGGTCGTGGGCGGCATCGAGCCGTCCAAGTCCCTGCTCCTGTCGGCCTTCAAGCAGGGCGCCTCGGTGGTCAGCGCCAACAAGGCGCTGCTCGCCAAGGACGGCACCGAGCTGCACGCGGCGGCCGCCGAGGCCGGGGTGGACCTGTACTACGAGGCCGCGGTGGCGGGCGCCATCCCGCTGCTGCGCCCGCTGCGCGAGTCGCTGGCCGGCGACAAGGTCAACCGGGTGCTGGGCATCGTCAACGGCACCACCAACTTCATCCTCGACAAGATGGACACCACCGGCGCCGGCTACTCGGAGGCGCTGGAGGAGGCCACCGCGCTGGGCTACGCCGAGGCCGACCCGACGGCCGACGTCGAGGGCTTCGACGCCGCCGCCAAGGCCGCGATCCTGGCCGGCATCGCCTTCCACACCGAGGTGACCGCGGCGGACGTCTACCGCGAGGGCATCACCGAGGTGACGGCGGCCGACATCGCCTCCGCCAAGGAGATGGGCTGCGTGGTCAAGCTGCTCGCGATCTGCGAGCGGGCGGCCGACGGCGAGTCCGTCACCGCGCGGGTCCACCCGGCGATGATCCCGCTCTCGCACCCGCTGGCCTCCGTCCGCGAGGCGTACAACGCGGTGTTCGTCGAGGCCGAGGCGGCCGGCCGGCTGATGTTCTACGGCCCGGGCGCGGGCGGCTCGCCGACCGCCTCCGCGGTGCTCGGCGACCTGGTCGCGGTCTGCCGCAACAAACTGGCCGGCGCCACCGGCCCCGGCGACTCGGTCTACACGCAGCTGCCCGCCAAGCCGATGGACGAGGTGGTCACCCGCTACCACGTCAGCCTCGACGTGGACGACCGCGCAGGTGTGCTCGCCCAGGTCGCGTCCGTCTTCGCCGAGCACGGCGTCTCCATCGACACCGTGCGCCAGCAGGGCCGCGACGGCGACGCCTCGCTCGTCGTGGTCACCCACCGTGCCACCGACGCCGCGCTGTCGGCGACGGTCGACAAGCTCCGCGCGCTGGACAGCGTGCGGGACGTGGCCAGCATCATGCGGGTCGAAGGGGAATAAGGAACTGCCATGAACGCCGTTGCCGAGAACGTCGTCCGAGGCGCGCACACCCACCAGTGGCGCGGCCTGATCGAGGAGTACCGGGACCGCCTGCCGGTCACCGCGGCCACCCCGGTGGTCACCCTGCTGGAGGGCGGCACGCCGCTGGTCC
Organism: Streptomyces sp. 1114.5; assembly: GCF_003635085.1. NCBI lineage: Bacteria > Bacillati > Actinomycetota > Actinomycetes > Kitasatosporales > Streptomycetaceae > Streptomyces > Streptomyces sp. 1114.5. Next base: position 274,327 of record NZ_RBXE01000001.1, on the reverse strand, counting down.
CCGCCCAGGTGCTCTCCGAGCGCACCGGCTGCGAGGTCTACCTCAAGGTCGAGGGCGCCAACCCGACCGGTTCCTTCAAGGACCGCGGGATGACGATGGCCATTTCCAAGGCCAAGGAGGAGGGCGCCCAGGCGGTCATCTGCGCGTCCACCGGCAACACTTCGGCCTCCGCCGCGGCGTACGCGGTGCGGGCCGGGATGGTCTCCGCGGTGCTCGTCCCGCAGGGCAAGATCGCCCTCGGCAAGATGGGCCAGGCGCTGGTGCACGGCGCCCGGATCCTGCAGGTCGACGGGAACTTCGACGACTGCCTCACCCTTGCGCGTGAACTGTCCGAGAAGTACCCGGTGGCCCTGGTCAACTCGGTGAACCCGGTGCGCATCGAGGGCCAGAAGACCGCCGCCTTCGAGATCGTCGACATGCTCGGCGACGCCCCGGACATCCACGTCCTGCCGGTGGGCAACGCGGGCAACATCACCGCGTACTGGAAGGGCTACCGCGAGTATGCCGCGGACGGCCTCGCCACCCGTACCCCGCGGATGTGGGGCTTCCAGGCGTCCGGTTCGGCCCCGATCGTGGACGGCGCCCCGGTGCTCAAGCCGCAGACCATCGCCACCGCGATCCGGATCGGCAACCCGGCCTCCTGGGACTTCGCGCTCGCCGCGCGGGACGAGTCAGGCGGCCTCATCGACAAGGTGACGGACCGTCAGATCCTCGCCGCCTACCGGCTGTTGGCCTCACAGGAGGGCGTCTTCGTGGAGCCCGCCTCGGCCGCCTCGGTGGCCGGTCTGCTGGCCAAGGCGGAGGCCGGACTGGTCGACCCGGGCCAGCGGATCGTCTGCACCGTGACCGGCAACGGCCTCAAGGACCCGGACTGGGCGGTGGCCGGTGCGCCGCAGCCGCAGATCGTCCCGATCGACCCCCAGGCGGCGGCCCGCAGCCTCGGACTGCTCGACTGACGACGGGGCCTGACGCACCGACGGGCCGACCCTTTCGGGGGTCGGCCCGTCGAAGTTCTCCGGTGACACTTTTGTGTCAATTCCGCTGTGCATTCCGATCCGCTTTCACCCCGTCCTTTGACAGAGCGGGGTGTGCATTCCGGCCAGAACCGGCAACACACCAGATCGAAGGCCCGCGGGGTGTACCGCTCGGGAACCTCTCTTCGATACTCTGGCTCCGGCCGTGTGGCACATGCCCCGGGCCCGGGACCATCCGGGCCGCGCCGACGATCGTGGCAGCCCGCCCCCGACGGGGCCTGCGGCCCTTTCCCCCACCCTCGCACCGACGACGCGCTCCGCGCCGCCCGATTTCCCCAGGAGAGTCCACCGCATGGCCGGTCCTGCGTTCCGTGCCGCCGCCGTCCGCGTGCGGGTTCCCGCGACCAGCGCCAACCTCGGCCCCGGTTTCGACGCCTTCGGCCTGGCGCTCGGTCTGTACGACGACGTGGTCGTCCGGGTCGCCGACGCGGGCCTGACCGTCGACATCGCCGGCGAGGGCGCCGAGACGCTGCCGCGTGACGAGCGCCACCTGCTGGTCCGCTCGATGCGCGCCGCCTTCGACCGGCTCGGCGGCCAGCCCCGCGGCCTCGAAGTGGTCTGCGCCAACCGGATACCGCACGGCCGCGGCCTCGGCTCCTCCTCCGCCGCCATCTGCGCCGGCATCGTGGCCGCCCGCGCGGTCACCATCGGCGGCCCGTCGGCGCTGGACGACGACGCACTGCTGGCCCTCGCCTCCGAGCTGGAGGGCCACCCGGACAACGTCGCGGCCTGCCTGCGCGGCAACTTCACCATCGCGTGGACCGACGAGGAGTCGGCCAAGGCGGTCGCCCTGGAGCCCTCCGAGCAGGTCGTCCCGGTGGTGTTCGTCCCGGCCGGCGAGGTGCTCACCGAGACCGCCCGCGGCCTGCTGCCCAAGACCGTCCCGCTGGCCGACGCCGCCGTCAACGCCGGCCGCTCCGCGCTGCTGGTCGAGGCGCTGACCCGGCGGCCCGAACTGCTCTTCGCCGCCACCGAGGACCGCCTGCACCAGGACTACCGCGCCGCCGCGATGCCGGAGAGCGCCGGCTTGGTCGGCGCGCTGCGTGCGGAGGGCATCCCCGCGGTCATCTCCGGGGCCGGCCCGACCGTCCTGGCCCTCACCGACGAGGCGGGCGCCGACAAGGTGCTCTCCTTCGCCGGGCACCACGGCCACGGCGGCGACCCGGCGTTCGCCGCGCACCGGCTGGACGTCGACCGCACCGGGGCCGTCGTGCTCCCGCTGGACGCCTGACCAGCCCGTACGGGCCGCCCGTCCGGGCCCGGCGCCGGCACCACGCCGACCCGGGCCCGCCGGACACGATTGGCAAGCACAAGGCTGGGGAATGTCTCAGGGGGTCGGTAGTGTTAATCTCATTGCTGCACCAGGTGCCCTCCGGGGCTCGGTGCGCCGCGTCCCGATCCCAGCACTTCACTGTCGTGGAGTCCCGGCGATGCACGGGGCGACGATTCTCCGGGAGCCCACCGCAGCGCGTACGCAGCCTGCCTGCGCGACATGCGGCCGCATCCCGAAGCCGTGACGGCACCTGACTCCCACCCGCGGCCTCCCACCTTGAGGCCAGGACGGGCGGAGCGCGGGCCACCGTCACGCGACGGGGGCCCGGGATTCGCAGGCAGCGTGGGGGTTACGCCCTCAGGGGAGGTCGACACACGACCGGCCCACGCGCCAACTCAGCACCACCGTGCGTCAAGCACCGCACCTCGCAGCTCTCCCTCGACGGGCTCCCGCCATTCGAGGGATCACCGCCTCGGGCCGACGCAGTCGAGCGTTGGTCAGGACAGCACAACCGGTCGCCGAGCCAGACAGGCCGACGTCCGCTCCAGGGAAGGACCCTTAGTGAGCGACTCCACCGATCTGATGGGCGCGCGCCCGGACGCCGAAGCGTCGGACGCAGCCGCCGCCCCCGCTGCCCCGGCGCGGCGCCGCCGCAGCGCCGCCGCGGGCCTGGACGGCATGGTCCTGGCCGAGCTGCAGAAGCTCGCCGCGGACCTTGGCATCACCGGTACCGGACGCATGCGCAAGAGCCAGCTGATCGAGACCATCAAGGAGAAGAGCGGCGGGGACCCGCTGCTCGCCGCCGGTGGCGCCCCGGCCGCCAAGCGCACCGCCGCCAAGGCGGACGCCGAGGCCCCGGCCGAGAAGCCGGCCCGCCGCACCAAGGCCGCCGCCGCTGCCGCGCAGGCCCCGGCCGCCGCCGAGCCGCAGGCCCAGATCGAGATCCCGGTCCAGGCCGCCGCCGAGACCGCCGCGCCCGCCCGTGCCGAGCGCACCCGCCGCCGGGCCACCTCGGCGGCCGGCGCCCCCACCGCCCCGGCCGCCGCCGAGGCCGTGGCCGAGGCCGCCACCGTGACCGTCGCCGAGCCGAAGCAGGCCGAGGCCCGCCCGGCCGAGACCCGCGGCTTCGAGGGCCGCGAGGACGGCCGCGAGTCGCGCCGCGACCGCCGTGACCGTCGCGAGCGCCGCGACGGCGGCGAGCGCACCGAGCGCACCGAGCGCCCGGAGGGCGGCGAGGGCCAGGACGGCGAGAGCCGCGAGTCGCGCCGTGACCGCCGCAACCGTCGCGAGCGCACCGAGCGCCAGACCCAGCAGGGCCAGCAGCAGGGCGGCCAGGGCGACCAGCAGGGCCGCCAGGCCCCGCAGGCCCAGCAGCCGCAGGCGCAGCAGGGCGGCTACGACGACGACGAGTTCGGCGAGGGCCGTCGGGGCCGTCGCGGCCGCTACCGCGACCGCCGGGGCCGTCGCGGCCGTGACGGTTTCGAGGCCGCGCCCGGTGCCGCCGAGCCGCAGATCGGCGAGGACGACGTCCTGATCCCGGTCGCGGGCATCCTCGACATCCTCGACAACTACGCGTTCGTGCGCACCTCCGGCTACCTGCCGGGCCAGAACGACGTCTACGTCTCGCTCGCCCAGGTCCGCAAGAACGGCCTGCGCAAGGGTGACGCCATCACCGGTGCGGTGCGCCAGCCGCGCGAGGGCGAGCGCCGCGAGAAGTTCAACGCCATGGTGCGGCTGGACTCCGTCAACGGCATGGACCCGGAGAGCGGCCGCGGCCGCCCCGAGTTCAACAAGCTCACCCCGCTCTACCCGCAGGAGCGGCTGCGCCTGGAGACCGACCCGGGCGTGCTGACCACCCGGATCATCGACCTGGTGTCGCCGATCGGCAAGGGCCAGCGCGGTCTGATCGTCGCGCCGCCGAAGACCGGCAAGACGATGGTGCTGCAGGCGGTCGCCAACGCGATCACCCACAACAACCCCGAGTGCCACCTGATGGTCGTCCTGGTCGACGAGCGTCCGGAAGAGGTCACCGACATGCAGCGGTCGGTGAAGGGCGAGGTCATCTCCTCGACCTTCGACCGCCCGGCCGAGGACCACACCACCGTCGCCGAGCTGGCCATCGAGCGCGCCAAGCGCCTGGTGGAGCTGGGCCACGACGTGGTCATCCTGCTGGACTCGATCACCCGCCTGGGCCGCGCCTACAACCTGGCGGCGCCGGCCTCCGGCCGCATCCTGTCCGGTGGTGTCGACTCGACCGCGCTGTACCCGCCGAAGAAGTTCTTCGGTGCCGCGCGCAACATCGAGAACGGCGGCTCGCTGACCATCCTGGCCACCGCGCTGGTCGAGACCGGCTCGCGCATGGACGAGGTGATCTTCGAGGAGTTCAAGGGCACCGGCAACATGGAGCTCAAGCTCGACCGGAAGCTCTCGGACAAGCGCATCTTCCCGGCCGTCGACGTGGACGCCTCCAGCACCCGCAAGGAGGAGATCCTGCTCGGCAGCGAGGAGTTGGCCATCGTCTGGAAGCTGCGCCGGGTGCTGCACGCGCTCGACTCGCAGCAGGCGATCGAGCTGCTGCTGGACAAGATGAAGCAGACCAAGAGCAACGCCGAGTTCCTGATGCAGATCGCCAAGACCACCCCCGGCTCCGGCGACTGACCGTAGCCGGACGGCTGTCGAAGCACGGAACCCCGGATCGCGCGAGCGGTCCGGGGTTCCGTGCGTCCGGGCGGCTTTGTTCCAGAGTCGGGACATCTTGCGGGCGTTTGGATCATCTTGTCCGATTTACTCTGGACCGTATGGCCGAGCACAAGAGGGTTCCGAGTCGCCGCCGCAGGGTCCTGTGGACGGCCGCCTGCGCGTTCGTCGCGCTCGTCGTCCTCGGCGCCGGCGCAGCCGTCTACGCGTACGTCAGGCTCAACGGCAACATCAAGAGCGTCGACATCGACAACCGCCTCGGCGACGCCCGGCCGCCGGCCGCCACCGACGGGTCCTTCAACCTCCTGGTGCTGGGCTCCGACTCGCGGAACGGCGAGAACGGCGACCTGGCCGGCGGGAACACCGGCGACACCGCCCGCTCGGACACCGCGATGGTGGTGCACGTCAACCAGGACCACTCGCGCGCGCAGATCGTCTCGATACCGCGCGACACCCTGGTCACCCGCCCCGACTGCACCGACGCGAGCGGCAAGACCGTGCCCGGTGCCAAGCGCGCGATGTACAACAGCGCCTTCGAGAGCGGCGGCGCGGCCTGCGCGGTCAAGACCACCGAACAGCTCACCGGGCTGCGGATGGACCACTACCTGCAGATCGACTTCGCCGGCTTCGCCCGGGTCGTGGACGCGATAGGCGGGGCCACCGTGACCACCACGGTGGCCATCCACGACAAGGACAGCGGGCTCGACCTGCCGGCCGGGCAGCACCACCTGGACGGGCAGCAGGCGCTGGCCTTCGTCCGCACCCGGCACGGCGTCGGCGACGGCAGCGACCTGGGCCGGATCGAGCTGCAGAAGCAGATGGTGAAGTCGCTGCTCCAGCAGGCCGGCGGGGCGGGACTGCTCACCGACCCGGTCGAGCTGTGGTCGATCGGCGACACCATGACCAAGAGCGTCACCACCGACTCCGCGCTCGGCTCGGTGAACGCGCTGGTGGGGCTCGTCCAGGAGCTCAGGGGGATCGGGCCGGACCAGCTGAGCATGGTCACCCTGCCCGTGGAGACGGCCCCCAGCGACCCGAACCGGGTCGTCGCGCAGCAGCCGCAGGCCGACCAGGTCTGGGCCGCGCTCAAGGCCGACCAGGCCTTCCCGCAGACGGTCGTCTCGGCGCAGCCGGAGAATCCCGCCCAGGCCGCCCCCACGGCCTCCCCTGCGGCCGCGCCGGGGGCCTCCGGGGCGACCTCCGCGGCGACTTCCGGGAAGACCGCGAGCAAGCCCACCCCGAAGGCCACTCCCAAGGCCACCCCGAGCGCCGGCGCCGTGCGCTGAGCGGGCCCGGAATATCCCGGAACGGGACCCGGTTTGGGAAGATGCGGCCGGTCCTGGCAGACTGGTACGTCGGTCCCGGTTCACGTGCGGCACTCCAGCCGCCGACCCGGTGCCCTCCCGAAACCTAGGAGAACCCCTTGAAGCCCAACGTTCACCCCGAGTACGTGGTCACCCGCGTGACCTGCACCTGCGGCGCCGAGTTCACCACCCGGTCCACCGAGACCAGCGGCGAGATCCGCGCCGAGGTCTGCTCGCAGTGCCACCCGTTCTACACCGGCAAGCAGAAGATCCTCGACACCGGTGGCCGCGTGGCCCGCTTCGAGGCCCGCTTCGGCAAGCAGCACAGCGCGAAGGCCTAGCGCTCACTCGGCGCCGGTTCCCGGTGCCCCCGTACTCGTTGTCGGGGGCGCTCGGGGGCCGGCGCCGTTCGCGTCCCCCCGCACGGTCCCGCGCCGTACGCCTCCCAGCCCCGTACGTCCCCTCCTCCGCACGATCCGAGCCCCCGGGAAGAAGGCCACCCCATGTTCGAGGCAGTCGAAGAGCTCCTCGTCGAGCACGCCGACCTCGAAACGAGGCTGGCCGACCCGTCCGTCCACGCCGACCAGAACAACGCCCGCAAGCTGGCCAAGCGCTACGCCGAGCTGACCCCGATCACCCGGGTCTACCGGCAGTGGCGGCAGGCCGGCGAGGACATCGAGGCCGCGCGCGAACTCGCCGCCGAGGACCCGGAGTTCCTCGCCGAGGTGAAGGACTCCGAGGCGCGCCGGGACGAGCTCACCGAGCAGCTGCGGCTGCTGCTGGTCCCGCGCGACCCGAGCGACGACAAGGACGTCATCCTGGAGATCAAGGCGGGTGAGGGCGGCGAGGAGTCCGCGCTGTTCGCCGGCGACCTGCTCCGGATGTACCTGCGCTTCGCGGAGCGGATCGGCTGGAAGACCGAGCTGATCGACTCCAACGAGTCCGACCTCGGCGGCTACAAGGACGTCTCGGTCGCGGTCAAGACCAAGGGCAACGCCGAGCCCGGCCAGGGCGTCTGGGCCCGGCTGAAGTACGAGGGCGGCGTGCACCGCGTGCAGCGCGTCCCCGCCACCGAGTCCCAGGGCCGCATCCACACCTCCGCGGCGGGCGTGCTGGTCACCCCCGAGGCGGAGGAGGTCGAGGTCGAGATCCTGGCCAACGACCTGCGGATCGACGTCTACCGCTCCTCCGGCCCCGGCGGCCAGTCGGTCAACACCACCGACTCCGCGGTCCGGATCACCCACCTGCCGACCGGTATCGTGGCGTCCTGCCAGAACGAGAAGAGCCAGCTGCAGAACAAGGAGCAGGCGATGCGCATCCTGCGTTCGCGGCTGCTGGCCGCCGCGCAGGAGGAGGCCGAGCGCGAGGCCTCGGACGCGCGCCGCAGCCAGGTCCGCACGGTGGACCGCTCCGAGCGGATCCGGACGTACAACTACCCCGAGAACCGCATCTCGGACCACCGCACGGGCTTCAAGGCGTACAACCTGGACCAGGTCCTGGACGGCGACCTGAACGCGGTGATCCAGTCCTGCGTCGACAAGGACGCGGCGGCCAAGCTCGCCGCGGCCCAAGAGAACTGAGACCGGCGCGCACCAGCCCACGGGCAGTCCCGAGCCGGAGCGCAGAAAACGAGGTCGTACGGATGAACCTGCTGCTCGCCGAGGTGGCCCAGGCCACCCAGCGGTTGGCCGCGGCCGGCGTGCCGTCGCCGCGCTTCGACGCGGAGGAACTCGCCGCCTACGTCCACAACGTCAAGCGCAGCCAGCTGCACACGGTGAAGGACGCCGACTTCGACGCCCGCTACTGGGAGGCCGTCTCCCGCCGCGAGGCGCGCGAACCGCTCCAGCACATCACCGGGCGGGCGTTCTTCCGCTACCTCGAACTGGCGGTCGGCCCCGGGGTGTTCGTGCCCCGGCCGGAGACCGAGACGGTCGTCGAGTGGGCCATAGACGCGGTGCGCGACATGGACGTGGCCGAGCCGCTGGTGGTGGACCTGTGCTCCGGCTCCGGCGCCATCGCCCTCGCCCTGGCGCAGGAGCTGCCGCGCTCCACCGTGCACGCCTTCGAACTGGACGAGGGCGCGCTGCAGTACACCCGGCGCAACATCGAGGCCAGCCCGGACCGCGCCCGCGTCACCCTGCACGCCGGCGACGCCACCAAGGCCTTCGAGGACGACCGCTCCTGGGACGGCCGCTTCGACCTGGTCATCTCCAACCCGCCGTACATCCCGCTCACCGAGTGGGAGTACGTCGCGCCGGAGGCCCGCGACCACGACCCGCAGATGTCGCTGTTCTCCGGCGAGGACGGCCTGGACACCATCCGCGGCATCGAGCGGGTCGCCGCGCGGCTGCTGCGCCCGGGCGGCGCGGTGGTCATCGAGCACGCCGACCAGCAGGGCGGCCAGGTGCCGTGGATCTTCAACGAGGAACGCGGCTGGACGGACACCGCCGACCACCGCGACCTGAACAACCGGCCGCGCTTCACCACGGCCCGCAGGGTCGGGTCGTGAAGACCGTCGTGACCGCCGTGAGCCACTTCGGAAGGGGACCGAACCGATGAGCCGCCGCTACGACTGTGCCGATTCCGGGGACCGCGCCACCGGCCTGCGCGAGGCCGCCTCGGCCGTCCGCCGCGGCGAACTCGTCGTGCTGCCCACCGACACCCTGTACGGGGTCGGCGCGGACGCCTTCTCCCCGGAGGCCGTCGGCGAGCTGATGGGCGCCCGCGGGCGCGGCCGCAACACGCCCTCGCCCGTCCTGGTCGGCTCGCCGACCACCCTGCACGGCCTGGTCACCGACTTCTCCGAGCAGGCCTGGGAGCTGGTCGACGCCTTCTGGCCCGGCGGGCTCACCCTGGTCGCCCGGCACCAGCCCTCGCTGCGCTGGGACCTCGGCGAGACCCGCGGCACCGTCGCCGTCCGGATGCCGCTGCACCCGGTCGCCATCGAGTTGCTGAACGCCACCGGCCCGATGGCCGTCTCCAGCGCCAACCGGATCGGCGGGGCGTCCCCGCTGACCTGCGACGAGGCGCAGAACCAGCTCGGCGACGCGGTCTCGGTCTACCTGGACGGCGGGGCGGCCGACCACAGCGCGGCCTCGTCCATCGTCGACGTCACCGGCAAGGTCCCGATCCTGCTGCGGGCCGGCGCGATCAGCGTCGAGCAGCTGAGGGAGGTCGTACCCGACCTGGAGGCCGGCAGTTGACGCCCACCGCCTCGCTCCATGCCGGGCCCGGCATAGCGCCGTACCTGAGCGTGGGCCCCAGGCCGCTGGACCACTTCCGGATCCTGTTCGTCTGCACCGGGAACATCTGCCGCTCGCCGATCGCCGAGCGGCTCACCCGGCGTGAGCTGGACACCCGGCTGAGCCCCCGGGTGGCCGGGCGGATCCTGGTGGAGAGCGCCGGCACCTGGGGCCACGTCGGCGCGCCGATGGAGGACCACGCGGCGACCGTGCTCGACGAGTACGGCGCCGACAGCGGCGGCTTCACCGGCCGCGAGCTGCTGGACGAGCACGTGGTCGAGGCCGACCTGGTGCTCACCGCGACGCTGGACCACCGCGCCCAGGTGATCTCGATGGGCCACGAGGCGGGGCTGCGCACCTTCACGCTGAAGGAGTTCACCCGGCTGGTGCGGACGATAGACCCGGGCACGCTGCCCGACCCCCGGCGCGGCGCCGACGTCACCGAGCGGGCCCGCGCCCTGGTCCGGGCGGCCGCCGCGCTGCGCGGCTGGCTGCTGGCGGCCACCCCGGAGTCGGACGAGGTGGACGACCCGTACGGGGCCCCGATCGGCATGTTCCGCAACTGCGGCGAGGAGATATTCCACGCGGTCGACCCGGTGGTCACCGCGCTCACGGGCGTCCCCGCCCACCGCTGACGCACGCGAACGGCCTGTTCGGCGGGCCGGGCGGCGGTGGCGGTCCTAGGCTGGATCCACCCCACCCGCAGCGCCCGGGAGTCCCGCCATGACCGTCACCGATGCCGCGACCGGCCCGACCGCGACCAGGGGGCGCCCCTGGGCGTCCGAGGCCCTGCACCGGGCCGATCCGCAGCTCGCCGACCTGCTGGCCGCGGAGGCCGAGCGGCGGGCCGAGACGATCCAGCTGCTGGCGGGGGAGAACCTCACCACCCCCGCCGTGCTGGCGGCCCTCACCGGCCCGCTGATCGACAAGTACGCCGAGGGCTACCCGGGCCGCCGGCACCACACCGGCTGCTCGCTGGCGGACGCCGCCGAGCTGCTGGCGATCGACCGGGCCCGCGAGCTGTTCGCCGCCCCGCACGCCAACGTCCAGCCCCGGTCGGTGACTTCGGCGATGCTGGCGGCGTACGCGGCGGTGCTGCGGCCCGGCGACGGGGTGCTGGCGATGTCGCTGGAGCACGGCGGCCACCTCAGCTGTGGCTCGCGTGCCAACTTCTCCGGCCGCTGGTTCGCCTTCACCGGTTACGGCGTGCGCGAGGCCGACGGGCTGATCGACCTGGACCAGGTGCGCGAACTGGCCCGGCTGCACCGGCCGAAGGCCATCGTGGCGGGCTCGATCTCCTACCCCCGGCACCCGGACTGGGCGGCCTTCCGGGAGATCGCCGACGAGGTGGACGCCTATCTGATCGCCTCCGCCGCGCAGACCACCGGCCTGGTCGCGGCCGGTGTGGCGCCCTCGCCGGTGCCGTACGCGGACGTGACGGTGGCGGCCACCCACAAGCTGCTGCGCGGGCCGCGCGGCGGTCTGCTGCTGTGCACCGCGGAGCTGGCCGAGCGGATCGACCGGGCGGTGTTCCCGTTCAGCCAGGGCGGCGCGGCGATGAACGAGGTGGCCGGCAAGGCGGTCGCCCTCGCGGAGGCCTCGACGCCCGCCTACCGGGCGTACGCGCAGCGGACGGTGTCCGGGGCGCAGGTACTGGCCGAGGGGCTTGCAGAGGCCGGAATGCGCCCCCTGACGGGTGGTACCGACACCCACCTGGTGACGGCCGACGTGAGCCCGCTGGGCGTCAGCGGCGCGGAGGCCGAGCGGCGCTGCGCGGCGGCGGGGCTGCTGCTCGGCAAGTGCGCGCTGCCGTACGACCCGGCGCCGCCCTCCGAGGCCTCCGGGATCCGGCTGGGCACGGGCACGGTGACCAGCCAGGGGATGGGCGCGGCGGAGCTGTCCGAGATCGCCGGACTGATCGCGCGGGTGCTCGACGGCGGCGCCGTGGCCCCGGCGGCGGCGCGGGTGCGGGAGCTGGCGCAGGCCTTCGCCGACCGGGCCTGAGCGGCGCCCGTCCACGGCCATCCCGATCTCCTACCCGGGAGTGCGAACCGCGATGCACGTCCCCGGCGTCCGACTCAATAAGGTGTGTGCCGTGGCGACGCACCTCGAACCCCGGGAAGGCAGGGGAGTACCTTCGGTACTTCCCCGTTCGACAGTGATGCAGGAGGCCAGTGGTGCGTGAGTATCTGCTGGTGCTGTTCTGCACCGCCGCGGTCACCTACCTGCTGACCGGCCCGGTCCGGAAGTTCGCCATCGCGGCCGGCGCCATGCCGCCGGTGCGCGCCCGCGACGTGCACCGCGAGCCCACGCCGCGGCTCGGCGGCATCGCGATGTTCGGCGGACTGTGCGCGGGCATCCTGGTCGCCTCGCAACTCGACAACCTGAGCAAGGTGTTCACCCAGGGCACCGACATCCGCGCGCTGCTGTCCGGCGCCGGGATCATGTTCCTGCTGGGGGTGCTCGACGACAAGTGGGGCGTGGACGCGCTGGTGAAGCTCGGCGGCCAGATGATCGCCGCCGGTGTGATGGTCTGGCAGGGCGTCACGGTGATCACCCTCCCGGTGCCCGGCGTCGGCGCGGTCGCGGTGAGCCCGACCCAGGGCATGGTCATCTCGGTCACCCTGGTCGTCGTCATGGTCAACGCGGTGAACTTCATCGACGGTCTGGACGGCCTGGCCGGCGGCATGGTCTGCATCGCCGCGATGGCGTTCTTCCTGTACAGCTACCGGCTCTGGTACGGCTACGCGATCACCGACGCGGCCCCCGCCGTGCTGTTCAGCGTGCTACTGATCGGCATGTGCCTGGGCTTCCTGGCGCACAACATGCACCCCGCGCGGATCTTCATGGGCGACTCCGGCTCGATGATGCTGGGCCTGATGCTGGCCGTGGCCGCGATCTCCATCACCGGCCGCGTCGACCCGGACCTGATCAACAACGAGACCGGTTCGCAGACCGCCACCGTGCACGCCCTGGTGCCGATCTACATCCCGCTGCTGCTGCCGCTGACGGTCATCGCGCTGCCGCTGGCCGACCTGCTGCTCGCGGTGGTGCGCCGCACCTGGGCCGGCCAGTCGCCGTTCGCCGCCGACAAGCGGCACCTGCACCACCGGCTGCTGCAGGTCGGGCACTCGCACAGCCGGGCCGTGCTGATCATGTACTTCTGGGCCGCGCTGATCGCCTTCGGCACGGTGGCCTTCTCGGTGACCAACACCGGCCGCACCGTGGTCCTGACGCTCGCCGGGCTCTGCCTGGTCGGCCTGGTGGTGCTGCTCACCCCGCGGTTCCGGCCGCGCGCCCCGCGGGCGGTGCAGTCCTTCGTCCCGCCGCGCTACCGCCGTCAGTCCTCCGGCCCGATGGCTGAACTCTCGGCGAAGGACAAGCAACTCCTGGGTGAAGCCAGCCGGGAGGGTTCCACCGAGCGGGCCGACCACGGACCGACCGGCGGCCGTCGCTGACGGGTGAGTTGACGATCCGTCAGATGGCTTCACCCGTACGGCGGATCCGCTGCGCCGTCGGTGTGACAGGTGCCACACATTCATGGTAAAGCTCTCATCAAATAGTTTGTGATACCGTTCACGAGTACCGAGAACACGCCGAAAGAACCTGACAGGTGGATGACTTCCGTCCCTGTCGGTCTCCCTCGACGGGCTCGTCGCTCCTGCGGACGGCCCCAACGGCGATGCCTCGGTCCGGTGTCACCCGCCACCGCCCGTGCCCGTCCCCCGCCACATCGACATGCCGCCGGAGCTGCCGACATGCCGTCCAACGACGCCCGGATCCTCCGAGGCGCCGCGATTCCCACTGCGGTCGCCGGGATCATCGCCATGGCGATCTCCTATGCCGTCGCCCAGGGGAAGGGGCTGCTCGGCGCCCTGTTCGGCGCGGTGCTCGTGATGGCCTTCTTCAGCTTCGGCCAGGTCGCGCTCGACCGGCTGACCAGGTCGAACCCGCAGATGATGATGGCCGCGGGGCTGCTCGTCTACACCACGCAGATCCTGCTGGTCGGCATCGTGCTCGCGGTGTTCAAGAACACCGAACTGTTCAACCGACAGGCGTTCGCCTTCACGCTGCTCGGCTGCGCCCTGATCTGGACGGGCTTCCAGGTGCGCGGCGCGCTCAAGGCCAAGACCTTCTACGTCGACACCGACGCCTCGGAAAACAAGGACGACAAGCCCTCCGACAAGGGGCGTCAACAGTGACGAGGCCTCACTGTCCCCCCAACGAGGGGGGCGGTGTTTATGCCGCACTGACGGGCTGCTATCGTCCGTCGCAACAACGGAGTACGGGAAGAGGCCTGGTCTGTCCGAGTAGCGGACGGATCGCCCCCCGGATCCGCGCAGTCTTCGATGATCCCGCTGTGGTGCAGTCCACTGCCGCGCGGGGTCGGCGAGAAACCCATCAAGTTCCAGTGCCGCTCCGTGGCCTCAGGCCACGCCGACACACCGAGGTTGCCGTATCCATGCGTCACGACGAAGGAGTCCGTGGTGAGTTCTGACCTCACGTCCCTCGCCTCAGGCAGTTGCCACTTCGGGGATGCTGGCTGCGGCTTCCCGGCCCCGGGTCTGAACGAGTTCGACTTCAAGCCGATCTTCCAGATCGGCAGCTTCTACTTCAACAAGCCGATGCTGCTGTCGATGATCGTCGCAGTGCTGGTGGTCGTCTTCTTCTGGGCCTCGTTCGCCAAGCCCCGCCTGGTCCCCGGCAAGCTCCAGCTGGTCGGCGAGATCGGCTACGACTTCGTCAAGCGCTCCATCGTGCTGGAGACGATCGGCAAGAAGGGCGAGAAGTACGTCCCGATGCTGGTCTCGATGTTCTTCTTCATCTGGTTGATGAACATCATGTCGATCATCCCGTTCGCACAGTTCCCCGTGACGGCGGCGATCGCGTTCCCGGCCGGCCTCGCCGGCGTCGTGTGGATCACCTACATGACGCTGACCTTCAAGAAGCACGGCTTCGTCGGCGGTCTGAAGAACCTCTGCTGGCCGTCGGGCATCCCCGGCTGGGTCATGTTCATCCTGGTGCCGATCGAGTTCTTCTCGAACATCTTCGTGCGCCCCTTCACGCTCGCGGTCCGAGCCTTCGCGAACATGTTCGCCGGCCACCTGCTGATCGTGATGTTCTCCATCGCCTCCTGGTACCTGCTCAGCCCGACCCTGGGCGCGCTCTACGGCTCGGCCTCGTTCGTCGTCGCCGTCGGCCTGACCGCCTTCGAGCTGCTGGTCCAGTTCCTGCAGGCCTACATCTTCGTGATGCTGGCCAGCAGCTACATCGCCGGTGCCCTGGAAGAGGCGCACTGAGCCCCGAGGCCCTGGCCTCCCGTGAACCACCATCCGGATCGCCCGGTGGCCAATCACCACCGGTTCACCACCCCTTGCAAAGGACACAACTGCAATGACCATGATCGCTGAGGGCGTCGTCGGTTCCATCGCTTCCGTCGGTTACGGCCTTGCCGCCATCGGCCCCGGCATCGGCGTCGGTCTGATCTTCGGTAACGGTGTCCAGGCCATGGCCCGTCAGCCCGAGGCTGCCGGCCTGATCCGCTCGAACATGTTCATCGGCTTCGCGCTGACCGAGGCGCTCGCGCTCATCGGCATCGTCATGCCGTTCGTGTTCGGCACCGGCAAGTAATTCCGGCGTAGCCCCTTTCTGAGGAAGGTCCAGATATGACCATCGCGGCTTCGCTCGCGGCCGAGGAGCAGATGAACCCGCTCCTCCCCGCGTGGCCCGAGATCATCATCGGCCTGCTCTGCTTCTTCATCGTCTTCGGGCTGCTCGGCAAGAAGCTCCTCCCCAGCATCGAGAAGGTGCTGTCGGAGCGCCGGGACGCCATCGAGGGCGGCATGGAGCGCGCCGAGGCCGCTCAGGCCGAGGCCCAGGCCCTGCTTGAGCAGTACCGCGCCGAGCTCGCCGAGGCGCGCCACGAGGCTGCCCGCATCGTCGAGCAGGCTCGCGAGCAGGGTGCCGCCCAGCTCGCCGAGATGCGCGAGGAGGGCCAGCGTCAGCGCGAGGCCATCGTCGCGGCCGGTCACGCCCAGATCGAGGCGGACAAGAAGCAGGCGACTGCCGCCCTGCGCCAGGACGTGGGCTCGCTGGCCACCCAGCTGGCGTCCCGCATCGTGGGTGAGTCCCTTGAGGAGCACACCCGCCAGAGCGGCGTCGTCGACCGCTTCCTGGACGAGCTGGAGGCCAAGGCCGCCGTTGCTCAGGGTGCGGCCAAGTGATCGGCGCCAGCCGCGAAGCGCTCGCCGCCGGCCGGCAGAACCTGGAGAGCCTGACCGACTCCACCTCGGTGGACGCGGCCAAGCTCGCCGAGGAGCTCACCGCCGTCACGGCCGTCCTGGACCGTGAGGTGTCGCTGCGCCGCGTCCTGACCGACCCCTCGCGGTCGGGCCAGGACAAGGCCCAGCTGGTCACCTCGCTGCTGACCGGTCAGGTCTCCGGCGAGGCCGTCGACCTGGTCTCCGGGCTGGTCCGCTCCCGCTGGTCGGGCTCGCGCGACCTGGTGGACGCGACCGAGGAGCTCGCCGCGTACGCCGAGATCATCGCCGCGGACAAGGCCGGCGCCCTCGACGACGTCGAGGACGAGCTGTTCCGCTTCGGCCGGGTGGTGAGCGGCTCGCACGAGCTGCGCTCCGCGCTGACCGAGCCGAAGGCCGGCGCCGTCGCCAAGGCGGAGCTGATCAAGAAGCTGCTCGGCGGCCGCGCCAACGCGGGCACCGTCCGGCTGGTCACCGCCCTCGTGAATGCGCCGCGTGGCCGTAGCCTTGAGCAGGGCCTGGAGTCCTACTCCAAGCTCGCCGCCGCGCGCCGCGGCCGGGTGGTGGCCCTGGTCACCACCGCGGTTCCGCTGTCGGACACCCAGAAGGAGCGCCTGACCGGTGCTCTGGGCCGGATGTACGGCCGCCAGGTCCACCTGAACATCGACGTCGACCCCGAGGTCGTCGGCGGCGTGCGGGTGCAGATCGGCGACGAGATCATCGACGGCACCGTGTCGAGCCGCCTCGAAGGCGCTCGCCAGTCGCTCGAAGGCTGAGCAACCGAGCAGCACATCCGACCCTCGGTCGGGAAACCGGCTCCCCAAGGAGCCGGCAAAACGTACGGCCGGTTCATACGACCCGGCCGAGAGTCGAGTACTTGCGGCCCTCAATGGCGGGCCGAGGATCGCAAACTAGGAGAGCAGGGAAGCCTGATGGCGGAGCTTACGATCCGTCCGGAGGAGATCCGGGACGCGCTGGCCGACTTTGTCCAGTCGTACCAGCCGGACGCCGCTTCTGTGGAAGAGGTCGGCACGGTCACTGACGCGGCGGACGGTATCGCGCATGTCGAGGGCCTGCCCTCGGTCATGGCGAACGAGCTGCTGAAGTTCGAGGACGGGACGCTCGGCCTCGCGCTGAACCTCGACACCCGCGAGATCGGTGTCGTCGTCCTGGGTGAGTTCGGCGGCATCGAAGAGGGCCAGACCGTGCGCCGCACCGGCGAGGTCCTCTCGGTTCCGGTCGGCGACGGCTACCTCGGCCGCGTCGTGGACCCGCTGGGCAACCCGATCGACGGCCTCGGCGAGATCGCGGCCACCGGCCGTCGCGCCCTGGAGCTGCAGGCCCCCGGCGTCATGGCCCGCAAGTCGGTCAAGCAGCCGCTGCAGACCGGCATCAAGGCCATCGACGCGATGACCCCGATCGGCCGCGGCCAGCGCCAGCTGATCATCGGTGACCGCCAGACCGGTAAGACCGCGGTGGCCGTCGACACGATCATCAACCAGCGCGACAACTGGCGCTCGGGCGACCCGGAGAAGCAGGTCCGCTGCATCTACGTCGCCGTGGGCCAGAAGGGCTCCACCATCGCGTCCGTCCGCGGCGCCCTGGAGGAGGCCGGCGCGCTGGAGTACACCACCATCGTGGCCGCTCCCGCCTCCGACCCGGCCGGCTTCAAGTACCTCGCCCCGTACACCGGTTCGGCCATCGGCCAGGAGTGGATGTACGACGGCAAGCACGTCCTGATCATCTTCGACGACCTGTCGAAGCAGGCCGAGGCCTACCGCTCCGTCTCCCTGCTGCTGCGCCGCCCGCCGGGCCGCGAGGCGTACCCGGGTGACGTCTTCTACCTGCACTCCCGTCTGCTGGAGCGCTGCGCCAAGCTGAACGACGCCCTGGGCGGCGGCTCGATGACCGGTCTGCCGATCATCGAGACCAAGGCCAACGACGTCTCGGCGTACATCCCGACCAACGTCATCTCCATCACCGACGGCCAGTGCTTCCTGGAGTCCGACCTGTTCAACGCCGGCATCCGCCCGGCCGTGAACGTCGGTATCTCGGTCTCCCGCGTCGGTGGCTCCGCCCAGATCAAGGCCATGCGCTCGGTCGCCGGCCGTCTGCGCCTGGACCTCGCCCAGTACCGTGAGCTGGAGGCCTTCGCCGCCTTCGGTTCCGACCTGGACGCGGCCTCCAAGGCCCAGCTGGAGCGCGGTGCGCGCATGGTCGAGCTGCTGAAGCAGGGCCAGTACCAGCCGTTCCCGGTCGAGGAGCAGGTCGTCTCCATCTGGGCCGGCACCACCGGCAAGATGGACGACGTCCCGGTCGCCGAGATCCGCCGCTTCGAGCGCGAGTTCCTGGACCACGTCCGCCTGCAGCACAAGGACCTGCTGGCCGGCATCGTCGAGACCGGTCTGCTGGCCGACGGCACCGTCGACGCGCTGACCACCGCGATCGAGGCCTTCAAGCAGGGTTACCAGACCGCTGACGGCAAGCTGCTCTCCGAGCAGGCCTGAGTCCGGTAGCGAGGGAAAGGACGTAACGACCCATGGGAGCACAGCTTCGGGTCTACAAGCGCCGGATCCGCTCTGTCACCGCGACGAAGAAGATCACCAAGGCGATGGAGATGATCTCCGCGTCGCGCATCGTCAAGGCGCAGCGCGCGGTGGCCGCCTCCACTCCGTACGCCGATGAGCTCACCCGGGCGGTGACGGCGGTGGCCACCCGGTCCAACGCCAAGCACCCGCTCACCACCGAGAACCCGAACGCCTCGCGCGCCGCCGTGCTTCTGATCACGGCGGACCGCGGCCTGGCGGGCGGCTACTCGACCAACGCCATCAAGGCCGCGCTGACGCTCACCGAGCGCCTGCGCGCCGAGGGCAAGGACGTGGTGACGTACATCATCGGCCGCAAGGGTGTCTCGTACTACACCTTCCGCAACCTCGCGATCACCGCGTCGTGGACGGGCTTCTCGGACAAGCCCACCTACGGCGACGCGAAGACCGTGGCGGCCGACCTGATCGAGGCCTTCACGGCCGAGACCGGCGGTGTGGACGAGCTCCACCTGATCTCGACCGAGTTCGTGTCGATGCTGACGCAGAACGCGGTGGAGGCCCGGCTGCTGCCGCTGACGCTGGACGAGGTCCAGCTCAGCGACCAGACGCCGGCCAAGGCGGAGATCTTCCCGCTCTACGACTTCGAGCCGTCGGCGGAGGGCGTCCTGGACGCGCTGCTGCCGCGGTACGTCGAGAGCCGGATCTACAACGCGCTGCTGCAGTCGGCCGCTTCCGAGCACGCCGCCCGCCGCCGCGCGATGAAGAGCGCGACGGACAACGCCGGCGAGCTCATCAAGTCGCTCACGCGGCTTGCCAACTCGGCCCGTCAGGCCGAGATCACCCAGGAAATCAGCGAGATCGTCGGCGGCGCCAACGCCCTCGCCGACGCTAGCCGCGGGAGCGAATGAGTATGACCACCACTGTTGAGCCGACCACGGCGACGGGCCGCGTCGCGCGGGTCATCGGCCCGGTCGTCGACGTGGAGTTCCCCGTCGACGCGATTCCGGAGATGTTCAACGCCCTTCACGTCGAGGTGGACAACCCCGACGGCTCGGGCAAGAAGACCCTGACCCTTGAGGTCGCCCAGCACCTCGGCGACGGCATGGTCCGCGGCATCTCGATGCAGCCGACCGACGGCCTGGTCCGCGGTTCGCAGGTCACCGACACCGGTGCCGCGATCTCCGTGCCGGTCGGCCAGATCACCAAGGGCAAGGTGTTCAACGCCCTCGGTGACGTGCTGAACGTCGACCAGAAGGAGTTCGACCAGCAGGTCGAGGTCCGCTGGCCGATCCACCGCAAGGCCCCCGAGTTCAAGGACCTTGAGTCCAAGACCGAGATGTTCGAGACCGGCATCAAGGTCATCGACCTGCTCACCCCGTACGTCCAGGGTGGCAAGATCGGTCTGTTCGGTGGTGCCGGTGTCGGCAAGACCGTTCTGATCCAGGAAATGATCTACCGCGTCGCCGAGAACTTCGGTGGTGTGTCGGTGTTCGCCGGTGTCGGCGAGCGCACCCGTGAGGGCAACGACCTCATCGACGAGATGGTCGACTCGGGCGTTCTGGACAAGACCGCGCTGGTCTTCGGCCAGATGGACGAGCCGCCGGGCACCCGTCTGCGCGTCGCGCTCTCCGCGCTGACCATGGCGGAGTACTTCCGTGACGTCGAGAAGCAGGACGTGCTCCTCTTCATCGACAACATCTTCCGGTTCACCCAGGCCGGTTCCGAGGTGTCGACCCTGCTCGGCCGCATGCCCTCCGCAGTGGGCTACCAGCCGAACCTGGCCGACGAGATGGGCCTCCTGCAGGAGCGCATCACCTCGACCCGCGGTCACTCGATCACCTCGATGCAGGCGATCTACGTCCCCGCGGACGACCTGACCGACCCGGCGCCGGCCACCACCTTCGCCCACCTGGACGCGACCACCGTTCTGTCGCGCCCGATCTCGGAGAAGGGCATCTACCCGGCCGTCGACCCGCTGGACTCCACGTCCCGCATCCTCGACCCGCGGTACATCGCGCAGACCCACTACGACACGGCCATCCGTATCAAGGGGATCCTGCAGAAGTACAAGGACCTCCAGGACATCATCGCGATCCTCGGTATCGACGAGCTGTCCGAAGAGGACAAGATCACGGTTCACCGTGCCCGTCGCATCGAGCGCTTCCTTTCGCAGAACACCTACGTGGCGAAGCAGTTCACCGGTGTCGAGGGTTCGACCGTGCCGCTGTCGGAGACCATCGAGGCCTTCAACGCGATCGCGGACGGCAAGTACGACTCCGTCCCGGAGCAGGCCTTCTTCATGTGCGGTGGCATCGAGGACCTGGAGAAGAACGCCGCCGAGCTGGCGAAGAAGTAGTCGCGGCCGGTAGCAGCTGAGTGACCGTGAGGGGTGGGCCCCAGCCCTGGGACCCACCCCTCGCGTCGCATCGGCTGTGATTCCGGTCAAATCCGTGCCGCCGGTTTCATGCCGGAGGCGCGGGGCCGTTATTCTTACCGAAACTCCCGAGTAATCGGGCGTTGCATGAGCCTAGGAGCCCACGTTGGCTGAGCTGCACGTCGAGCTGGTCGCAGCCGACCGCAAGGTGTGGTCCGGCGCGGCCACCATCGTCGTCGCCCGTACGGCCTCCGGTGACACCGGCATCATGCCGGGCCACACCCCGGTGCTGAGCGTGCTGGAGACCGGTCCGGTCACCATCCGCACGGTGGACGGCGGCACCGTGATCGCCGCGGTGCACGGCGGCTTCATCTCCTTCGCCGACAACAAGCTGTCTCTGCTCGCGGAGATCGCCGAGCTGGCGGACGAGATCGACGTCGCGCGTGCCGAGCGCGCACTGGAGAAGGCCCAGTCGGACCTGGACGCGCACGCCGAGCGGCGTGCCGAGGTCCGGCTGTTCGCGGCGCGCGGCCTCAAGGCCCACGTCTGAGTGTGCCGGACCCCGGCTTGGCGGGGTCGACCGACGGTCCCGGGGACGCGCGAGCGTGACCCCGGGACTGTCGTCGTAGTTGGTAGGTCAGCGCGGTCGCTTGATACGACCGCTACGGGGAACGCGGGTAGCGAGGAGGTAGGTGAGCATGGTCCTCGCGCTTGTGGTGTGTGCGGCGGTCGTGGCCCTGGGTGTGATCGGCCTGATGGCCTTCGCCGTGCGCCGCCGCCTGATCCAGCGGGTGGGCGGCACGTTCGACTGCAGTTACCGGCTCAAAATGCCCGCGGACGCCTCGACGCAGCCCGACCTCGACGAGAACGGCAAACCCACCTCCGCCCCGGTCCCCCCGACCGACGGCAAGGGGTGGGTTTTCGGTATCGGCCGGTACAGCGGCGACTCGATCGAGTGGTTCCGGGTCTTCTCGTACGCCCCGCGCCCGCGCAAGGTGCTGCCGCGCCGGGAGATCGAGGTGCTCGGCCGGCGCTACCCGGAGGGCCAGGAGGAGCTGGCGCTGCTCTCCGGCTCGGTGGTGCTGCGCTGCCTGCACAACGGGGCGCCGCTGGAGCTGGCGATGAGCGAGGACGCACTGACCGGCTTCCTCGCCTGGCTGGAGGCGGCCCCGCCCGGGCAGAGGGTTAACGTCGCCTAACCCGCCGGGCTAGGGTGGCCGCATGGTCAATCTGACGCGCATCTACACCCGTACCGGCGACGACGGCACCACCGCGCTCGGCGACATGAGCCGGACCACCAAGACCGATCCGCGGCTGATCGCGTACGCCGACGCCAACGAGGCGAACGCGGCGATCGGGGTGGCCCTCGCGGTCGGGGCGCTGCCGGAGGACGTGGCGGCGGTGCTGGTCCGGGTCCAGAACGACCTGTTCGACGTCGGCGCCGACCTGTCCACCCCGGTGGTCGAGGACCCGAAGTACCCGCCGCTGCGGGTGCTGCAGTCCTACGTCGACCGGCTGGAGGGGGACTGCGACCACTACCTGGAGCAGGTGGAGAAGCTGCGCAGCTTCATCCTGCCCGGCGGCACGGCCGGCGCGGCCCACCTGCACCTGGCCTGCACGGTGGTGCGGCGGGCCGAGCGCTCCACCTGGGCGGCGATCGCGGAGCACGGCGACACCGTCAACCCGCTGACCGCGAAGTACCTCAACCGGCTCTCCGACCTGCTGTTCATCCTGGCCCGGGTGGCCAACAAGGAGCGCGGGGACGTGCTCTGGGTGCCGGGCGAGAACCGCTAGAGCCGGTCGGCCGGGGCCTTCTCCTCGGCCACCACGCGGCCGTTCTCGACCCGGACGCCCTCCGGCGCCTCCTTGGGCCAGAGCGAGAAGCAGCCGGCCACGACCAGGTTGACCACGGCCGCGATGCCGAGCTTCCAGTACCACTGGGCGAAGGTGGCGTAGTGGGCCGAGCCCGCGGAGAGCGGGACGAGCAGGGTGATCAGGCTCAGCGTGATCGCGGCGGAGACGACGGTGCGGCCGGCGACCTGCCACTCGTACCTGGTCCGCTCCGGGCCGTACTTCGGCGAGGGCAGCGGCTTGGGGCCGCCGGCGAAGCGGTGCGGGAAGTGCCGGTCGGCCCAGCGGACCAGCGAGGGGCCGTAGCCGACCGAGAAGCCGGCGTAGCTCGCGGCGAGCGCGTGCACCCAGCTCGCCTCGGCGCCGCCGCGCAGGTTGAGCACGGTGAGCGCGTACAGGGCGAGGTCGACGGCGGGGAGGCCGAGCAGCAGCACGGTGCTGGTGCGCTGCCACCGCAGCAGGTAGCGGGCGGAGAGGGCGAGGCCGAGCACGATCCACCAGGAGATCTCGGCCGCGACGATGAGGGTGACGATCACGTTCTGCTCCAGGGCGTTCGGCGGTGCCTCCAGCCTCGTGCGCGGGTGCGCCCGTGTCGTCGTCGTGCAGTGCTGTCCGGGCCTGCACCTTTCGATGTAGCGGCCTCCTCCGTGGACCCGAGCCGGGTGGGCCGCCGGGAATGGTGGGATGGGGACGTGCTCCTACCGTCCGTCCCCCCGCGCCGGCTCGACCGGCTGATCGCCCTGGCCGGGCTGCTCGGCGGCGCCGTGCTGATCGCCTTCAAGGTGTACGACCGGGCCGACCGCCTGCCGCTGTGGGCGGTGGCGCTGCCGATGCTGGTGATGGCGGGGCTGGAACTGGTCCGGCGGACCCGGCCGGTGCTCGCGGTGACGGTGGGCGGGCTGGCCTTCGCGGCCAGCGTGTTCTCCGGCAGCCTGCTGGCGACGATGATCATGTACACCGATCTGCTGTACGCGGCGGTGCTCTACGGCACCCGGCGGATGTCGCGGGTGCTGCACCTGACCGGCGGCGCGACCGTGCTGGTGCTCTCCGGCCTGGCCTGGTACGCGGGCGGCACCGCGGCCGGACTGCTGATCGTGGTGGTCGGCTCGCTGGTGTTCCTGGCCCCGGTGTGGACCGGCGACCTGGTGCGCAAGCACCGGCAGGAGGCGGAGACCGAGCGGCTGCGGGCCGAACAGACCGCGCTGCTCTCGGAGCTCGACCGCCGGGAGGCGGTGGGCGCCGAACGGGCGCGGATGGCACGGGAGTTGCACGACGTGGTGGCCAACCACCTGTCGGCGATCGCGATCCACGCCACCGGCGCGCAGTCCGTCGCCCGGCGGCGGAGCCTGCCCGAGGACGACCCGCTGGTGGAGGTGCTGGCGGTGATCCGGGAGAACAGCGTCCAGGGATTGGCCGAAATGCGTCGCATGATCGGACTGCTCCGGGACAGTGGCGGGGGAGAGGTCGACGAGTCTTACGCGGCGCCCGACCTGGCCGCGGTGGACGCCCTGCTGGCCAAGGCCCGGGCGGCCGGCCGGGACGTCGGGCTGGACTTCGAGCTGGCCGAGCACGGTGAGCGCGGGCAGCTGCCGGTGCCGGTCGGGCTGGCCGCGTACCGGATCGTCCAGGAGTCGCTGACCAATGCGCTCAAGCACGCCGCGCCCGGACTGGTCCGGCTGCGGCTGGAGTTCGGGCCCGAGGACCTGCGGATCGCCGTCGACAGCCCGTACCGGGACGAGCCCGGCCGCGGACTGCCCGGCGCCCGGGCCGGATTGGTGGGCATGGCGGAGCGGGCCGGACTGCTCGGCGGCAGCTTCGAGGCCGGGCCGAAGGACGGGTACTGGAGCGTGCGCGCGGTGCTGCCGCGGGCGCAGGAGAGCGAGGGGCGGGCATGACGATCCGGGTGCTGGTGGCCGAGGACCAGGCGGCGGTACGGGCGGCGCTGGTGATGATCCTGCGCGCCGAGCCGGAGTTCGAGGTGGTCGGGCAGGCCGCCGACGGCGAGGAGGCCGTCCGGCTCGCGCTGGAGCTGCGGCCGGACGTGGTGCTGATGGACGTGCAGATGCCCCGGCTGGACGGCGTCTCGGCGACCCGCGAGGTGGTCGCCGCCGGGGCCGCCCAGGTGCTCGTGCTGACCACCTTCGATCTGGACGAGTACGTCTACGGGGCGTTGCGCGCGGGTGCGGCCGGGTTCCTGCTCAAGGACCTGGAGGCGGACACCCTGGTCGAGGGCATCCGGACGGTGGCGCGCGGGGACGGCATGCTGGCGCCCTCGGTGACCAGGCGGCTGATCGGGGCCTTCGCCCGCCCGGAGCGGCAGGTCGGGCCGGAGGCCCGGGAGGCGGTGGCCGGGCTGACCGGCCGCGAGCGGGAGGTGCTGGCCTGCCTCGGGACGGGGATGTCCAACGGGGAGATCGCGGCCCGGCTGGAGATGGCCGAGGCGACCACCAAGACGCATGTCAGCCGGATCCTGGCGAAGCTGCGGCTGCGCAGCCGGGTGCAGGCGGCGATCCTCGCCCAGGACCTCGGACTGACCATCTGACCGTCCGACCGTCCGACCCTCCGATCGGCTACTTGGGCGGCTGACCAGGTCGGTTGCAGATCACACTCTCGATTGCTATTGCGGGCGGGATCCGGGCACTAGAGTCCCGGGGACGAGCGATGCGGCTCTCCGGCGGTCACCCCTGCCCTGAGCCGCCTTCAGGGCCCGCCCGCGAGGCGGCGACGGCATCGGGAGACCCAGCCATGAGCAACGCGTCCAGCAAGCAGATCGCCGTGATCGGTGCCGGCCTGATGGGTGCCGGCATCGCCCAGGTCTCCGCCCAGGCCGGCCACCCGGTGGTGCTGCGGGACGTCACCGAGGAGGCGCTGCAGCGCGGCCTCGCGGGTATCCGCGCCTCCTACGAGAAGTTCGTCGCCAAGGGCAGGCTGAGCGCCGAGGACGCCGAGGCCGCGCTGGGCCGGATCACCACCACCACCGACCTGGGCGCCGTCGCCGAGGCCGACATCGTGGTCGAGGCCGTGTTCGAGCAGCTGGAGGTCAAGGAGGCCGTCTTCCGCGAGCTCGACAAGCTCGCCAAGGACGGCGCGGTGCTGGCTTCCAACACCTCCGCCATCCCGATCACCCGGATCGCCGCCGCCACCCGGCGCCCGGAGTCGGTCGTCGGCGTCCACTTCTTCTCGCCGGTCCCGATGATGAAGCTGGTCGAGCTGGTCCGCGGCTACAAGACCAGCGACGAGACGCTGGCCACCGTCCGCGCCTACGCCGAGGGCATCGGCAAGGAGGTCGTGGTGGTCAACCGCGACGTCGCCGGCTTCGTCACCACCCGCCTGATCACCGCGCTGGTCGTCGAGGCCGCCAAGCTGTACGAGTCGGGCGTCGCCACCGCCGAGGACATCGACACCGCCTGCCGCCTCGGCTTCGGCCACGCGATGGGCCCGCTGGAGACCGCCGACCTGACCGGCGTGGACATCCTGCTGCACGCCGCCCGCAACATCTACACCGAGACCCAGGACGAGAAGTTCGCCGCCCCGGAGCTCATGGCCCGCATGGTCACCGCCGGCGACCTGGGCCGCAAGAGCGGCCGCGGCTTCTACCCGTACGAGGGCAAGTAGCCGACGGGGGCGAACGACCGGGCGGGCCGTGCGATCGGAGCATCGTGCGGCCCGCTCCACCGAGGGCGGGTGAGTTTCCTCACGCCGGGTGCCGCAGACGGGTGATTTGGGCGGTAATCGAGCGTAGGTGTGGAGGCTTCCTGCGTATATTCCCTCGGACGAGTGAAGTTGCTTCAGATCCGGCCGGAACCAGCAACCTGCGGAGCCGGTACACCGTCAGATGAGGGAACCCGGCATTCCGACCGGGTCCGGGTGTCAGGGCCACGGCCCGCCCGGAACGCCCCCGCTCCCGCACCCGGTACGGCCGGGGCGGACCCGCCCCGCACAGGCCGTCCAGGCGAAGGAGGAGAGCATGCGCATCACCGGCGACCACAGGGCGCTGGCCATCGAAGGCCGCCTCGACGTGCGCACCGCTGCCGACGCGCGGGCCCGACTGCACCAGGCCGTGGACGGCGGCTTC
Source organism: Streptomyces sp. 1114.5 (assembly GCF_003635085.1). NCBI lineage: Bacteria > Bacillati > Actinomycetota > Actinomycetes > Kitasatosporales > Streptomycetaceae > Streptomyces > Streptomyces sp. 1114.5. The sequence goes on along the minus strand of NZ_RBXE01000001.1, from coordinate 247,671 downwards.
GGCGACCTCGTACTCGACCTCGCCCGGCTGGAGTTCTGGGACGCCACCGGCCTCGGCGTGATCATGGGCACCCACCGGCGGGCCGGCCGGATCGGCCGGCGCCTGGTGCTGCGCTCAGTCCCGGCCCAGCTCCAGCGGCTGCTGGTCGCCACCAAGCTGCACCGCATCCTCGCCGTGGACGGCGGCATCGCCGAGGCGCACGGAGTCGCGCTGTAACGTTCCTGGTCAGCGCCGCCCACCGGCCTCCGGCCCCGATCCGCCCTGCACGGGCGGGCCCGGATGTGCGAGAGTCTGCCCGTCAGAAGACGGCGACAGGCCCCGAGACCGCCCGCGGCCGCGACCGGGACGTCAGCCGGTCGGTGCGGAGCGCCGGCGGCCGAGCACGATGCGGAGCAGAACGTGGCACAGCCATCCGGGGAGTTCCGGCAGGAGGCGGTCCGCACCCGCGGCGGTGAACTGGTCTCCGGCGCCCTGCTGGTGGGGGTCGGCGCCCCGGAGGGCTCGGAGGCCCGGCCCTGCCCCGAGGAGTGGCGGCCCCGCCCGCGCCGGATCGGACGCAGCGAGCCCGCCCGCGGCCCGGTCGGCGGCGTCGGCCGGGCCGTCGGCCCGCTCGCGCTCGGCGCCGGACCCGCCGACCTGCCGCTGCTGGACCGCGAGGCCGACATCGCCGAACTGCTCGGCCTGCTCGCCGAGGGCCGCTCGATACGCCTGGTCGGCCAGGCCGGCTCGGGCCGCAGCGCGCTGCTGTCGGCCGTCGCCGAGGCCGCCGCCGACCTCGCCCCCGGCGGAGTCGTCCAGCTCTGCGGCCACCGCCGCACCGCCGCCGACCTGCTCCAGGACCTCTTCGCCGCCACCCACCACGCCCCCGGCTTCCGGCCCGACCCGGCGCAGCTGGCCGCCCACCTCGCCGAGGTCGCCGCGGTCGTCGTGATCGACGAGGCCGAGCCCTCCGGCGCCGAACTGGAGCACCTGCTCGCCACCGCCCCCGGCTCCGCCTTCCTGGTGTCCGTCGCCCCGGGCAGCCCGCCGCCGGCGGCCGGCTCCCGGATGCAGGACCACCTCGTCGCCGGGCTCTCCCGCTCCGCCTGCCTCGCCCTCACCGGCCGGCTGGCCGGACGGCCGCTGGACGTCGCCGAGAAGGCCTGGGCGGTGGACCTCTGGTTCGAGTCCGAGGGCCTGCCGCTGCGCTTCGTCCAGGCCGCCGCCCTGCTGCGCCAGCGGGACGTCTCGGTGGACGCGCTGGTCGCCGCCGAGGACGACCGGATGGACGTCTTCGGCGCGGTCGAGGAGCCCGTCCGCGACGCCGACCCGGCGATCCGCGAGGACGCGTTGCGCCGCACCGTCCCGCTGCCCTCCGTCGCCGAGACCGCCTCGCCCGCCGTCCGCCTCGCCGAGGGGCTGAGCGAGCCCGCGCGGGCCGTGCTGCGGCTCGCCGTCGCGCTCGGCGGCGAGTGCCCCACCGCGCCGCACCTGCCCGCGCTGATCGACGTCGGCCAGGGCGAGGCCGCCCTCGCCGAACTCGCCGACGCCGGGCTGGCGGTGTCCATCGGCGGGCACCACCGGCTGACCGCCGGCGCGCTCGAACTGCTCGCCCCGCACTGGCCGCCGCTCGGCTGCGTCGACGGCGCCGCCCAGCATTTCGCCTGGTGGGTCGGGCACAGCTCGGTGACGCTGGAGCAGATCGCCGCCGAGGCCGAGGTACTGATCGGCGTCCTGCTCGCCGACCGGGACGCCGGACGCCACGAGGCGGTGGTCAAGCTCGCCCGCGCGGCGGCGCCGGCACTGGCGCTGGCGCTGCGCTGGGGCGCCTGGGAGCGGGTGCTGCAGCTCGGCCTGGAGGCGGCCCGCCGGGCCGGCTCGCCGATCGACCAGGCCTGGTTCCATCACGAGGCGGCCGTGCACGCGTTCTGTGTCCAGCAGCCGTCCCGGGCCGTCGCGGAGCTGGAGACGGCACTGACTCTGCGGGCGACCGTGGGGGAGCAGCGCGGGGTCGCCTCCGCGCGCCGGATGCTCGACCTGCTGCGCGCCGACGGACGGCAGCTGCCGCCCGCCGCGCCCGCCGCGGCGCCCAGCCGGCCGGTCATCCGCAAGATCGCGGCCCGGGTGCCGGCCCGGCTGAAGTCCAGCCGGCGGCGCCGGGTGGTCGTGGTCTCCACGGCCGTCCTGACCCTCGGGGTGCTCGGGACGGCGGTGGCGATGAGCTTCAGCGGGCCGCAGGACCGTACCGACAAGGACCCGCACAGTGGCCGGCTGGACGACGGCAGCGCCCAGGACGCGCCGTTCCCGCAGCCCTCCGGCAGCGGCACCGGCCCGGCTGCGCCCGGCACGGTGCCGGGCAGCCCGGCGGCGCAGAGCGGCAGCGCGGAGCCCTCGGCGAGCGGCAGCGCGTCGCGTTCGCCGAGCGCCACGGCGTCGAAGAAGCCGAGCTCCTCGCCGGGGGCGACCGAGTCGCAGGCCCCGCAGCAGCCGCAGCCGCCCGCACCGGGCCAGCCGCAGCCGCCGGCGCCGCAGCCGGGGCAGCCTCAGCCGACCTGGCCGCAGCCGACGAAGACGGCGCCGAGCCAGTCCACGAGTCCGGTGCCGACCCCGAGCAACCCGACGACGTCGCCCTCCGCGACGCCGACGACCCCGAGCGGGACGGCCACCCCGACCTCCGGGACCTGACCGGTCAGAACAGCTTGAGCTTGTCGTCGTCGATGCCGCGCAGCTCGTCGTAGTCCAGGACCACGCAGCCGATGCCCCGGTCGGTGGCCAGCACGCGGGCCTGGGGCTTGATCTCCTGCGCGGCGAAGACGCCCTTGACCGGGGCCAACAGCGGGTCCCGGTTGAGGAGTTCGAGGTAGCGGGTGAGCTGCTCGACGCCGTCGATCTCACCGCGGCGCTTGATCTCGACGGCCACCGTGGCGCCGTCGGAGTCGCGGCAGAGGATGTCGACCGGGCCGATCGCGGTCGGGTACTCGCGGCGGATGAGCGACCAGCCGGCGCCGAGCACCTCCATCCGGTCCGCGAGCAGCTCCTGCAGGTGCGCCTCGACGCCGTCCTTGATCAGGCCCGGGTCCACCCCGAGTTCGTGGGAGGAGTCGTGCAGCACCTCCTCCAGCGTGATGATGAGCTTCTCGCCGGCCTTGTTCTCCACCGTCCAGACCCCGTCGGCCTCCTTCAGGGCGCACGGCGGGGACATCCAGTTGAGCGGCTTGTAGGCGCGGTCGTCGGCGTGGATGCTGACGCTGCCGTCGGCCTTGACCAGGATGAGCCTGGTGGCGGAGGGCAGATGGGCGGAGAGCCGACCGGCATAGTCGACTGAGCAGCGGGCAATTACGAGACGCACGGTCGACCACGCTAGCCCACCGGGGCCAGTTGATGCGATTCCGCGACGACGGGGTGAAGAAAGCGCGAACCCCGCGAACATGGAGGTTCAGCGGTTCCGCTCCCTCCGTCGGGGTCTGGCGCCCATCCCCTCGGGTCGCTACGGTGTGTGACGGCACGCTTGCGGGATCGTTGTCAACGGGGACGGAGACTTCAGATGAACGATCCGACAGGATCCGGCCAATCTGGTTCACCACGGCGTAATTCCGAAGCAATCCACAGGAACGACCGGCCTGTTCCGCCGTTGACTGCCACGCTGTTCTGAGCGCTGTCGGTGTTCGGGACGTCACGTCCCGTGCCGCAGCGGCTGGTCGCGAAGGTGCCGGAAACGCCTGTCCCACGGCGTTCCGGACACCCCACACGATGTCGCCCACCCTCACCTGAGCTTGGACTACGCACGACCACCCGGGCGCCGCGCGGGTGGACCGCGAGAGGAGAATCCATGTCGCTCGACGTCTCACCGGCCCTGCTGGAGAAGGCTGAGCGGGGCGAGGTCGACGAGCGGGAATTCGTCGACTGCGTCCGCGTCTCCCTGCCCTACGCCTGGGACCTGATCAGCTCGCTGGTCGCCCAGGCGAAGGTCGACGGCACCGACTTCGCCGACAACCACGTGCCGCCGCCCAGCGAGCAGGCCCGTGGCCAGCTGCTGCGCGCCCTGGCCAGCGACGCCATCCGGGGCGCCCTGCAGCGCCACTTCGGGGTGCAGCTGGCCTTCCAGAACTGTCACCGGGTGGCGGTGTTCCTGCCGTCGGAGGCCAACGAAGCGCGGTACACGCGCTTCACCTCCGTCCGGGAGCAGCTGCTCAACCAGTCCGAGGAACTGCGGGACTGCTGAACGGCGGTACCACCGCCACGGCGCCGGCCGCCCCCGTCCCCCGGTTGCGGGGGAGGGGGCGGCGGCGTTGCGGTCGCCCCGGTCGCCATCGCCCCGGTCGCGGTCACGCCAGTTGCGGCAGCACCTCGGAGCCGAGCCGGGCGATGTTGTGCAGGGTCGCGTCCTGGTCGCCGCTGCCCTCGGCGAGCAGCGTGAAGCGGCGGATACCGGTCCGCTCGGCGGTGGCCAGCAGCCGGTCGGCGCACTGCCGCGGGGTGCCCACCGCGTGCAGGTCGCAGAGGAGTTCGGTGTACTGGCGCGCGTCACGCATCTTGCGCTCGCGGCCGTCCACGGTGCGGTGCGCGCCCAGCCCGAGGTCGAACCAGCCGGGCATCGCGTTCAGCAGGGTGGAGCGGGCCGCCGCGGCGCGGTCGTCGACCTGCGCCACCCCGGCGGCGACGTGCCGCCGGCTCACCCGGCGCAGCTGTTCCTCGCTGCGCCCGGCGGCCAGCCAGGCGGTGCGGTACAGCTCCAGCATCCGCAGCTTGTCCTCGTCCCCGGAGTGCATGCCGAGCAGCATCGGCAGGCCGCGCTCGGCGGCCAGCCTGACCCCGCCGGGGGAGGTGCAGGCGACCACCACGGGCGGACCGGCCACCGGCCGTCCGGTGACGGTGAGCTCCTCGCCGAGGCCGTCCTCGTCCTGGCGCTGGCGCGGGAAGCGCACCGTGCCGGGACGCTCGCCGAGGCCGAGCCAGCTGCTCAGGGCGGGCCGCCGCACCGGTTCGGTGGCCCGTGGGACCACCGCCACCTCGGGGAAGGAGAACTGGGGGCCGTCCGCGCCCACCCGGGAGCCGCGCAGCCAGCGCAGCAGCAGGTCCAGCCGCTCCGGGAAGCCGTGCTCGAAGGCGTCCACACCGTCGCCGAACACGTCCAGGTCGATCCACGGCCCGCCGCGGCCGACCCCGAGCGTGAAGCGGCCACCGGAGGTGAGGTGCAGCAGCGCGGCCTGCTCGCCGAGGGCCACCGGGTGGCGGGTGGAGAGCACGCTGACCGCGGTGCCGACGCCGATCCTGCGGGTACGGCCGAGCAGCAGCCCGGCCAGCGTGGCGGCGTCCGGGCAGACCCCGTACGGCACGAAGTGGTGCTCGGCCAGCCAGACGCTGTCCAGGCCTGCGCGTTCGGCCTCGACGGCGGAGTGGACGGTGCGCTCCAGCGCCTCGCCGTGGCTCTGCCCGGGGAACTGCGCGGACAGCAGGAACAGGCCGACCCGCACCGGCGCGGTGTCGGCCGGCCGCGCCCCGGCGCGCTGGGCCGTGGGCAGTGGCTCGCCCGCGACGGCCGTCACCGGAGGGACGGAGGTCAGCGACGGCCCGGACGCGGGCGGCCGGACCCCGACGGGTCGACGGGTCTCGGCACGGGCACTGGTCTTGGTCATCCTTGGGCCTCCTCGGGTGCGCGCAGGGTCTGCGGGCCCCGCCTCTCCCCCTGTGGGTATCCGATGTCATGTGCCAATGGCACGCGGAGACCCGAATTTCCCCGATGATCGGGTGGATCTCGGCAAAAACACCGGAGCGTCCGACGGAGCCGTGATAGTGGCCGAACGGGAGGCCGTGCGGCCGTAGGCTGGAACGACCGAGAGCCCCCGGAAGAGAGGCAGTCCGCCGTGTCGCCGCGCCGTAACCGGATCAAGAGCGCCGCCCCCCAGGAGAGCGTCGAGCCGACCGCCCCGCTCGGCGGTTCGCTGCGCCGCACGGAGAGCTATCAGGGCGACGACTGGGTGGTCCAGACGGTCGCCGGGACGTCCGGACGGTCCTACCGCTGCCCGGGCTGCGACCAGGAGATCCCGCCGGGCATGGGCCACGTGGTGGCCTGGCCGATGCACGGCGCGGGGGTGGACGACCGGCGGCACTGGCACCGGGCCTGCTGGGGAGCGCGGGAGCGCCGGGCCTCCAACGTGCTGCGAGGCCGCGGCGCTCCGCGGTACTGACGGCCTGTTACCGACTCCCTTACGCGTCCCGCTTCTTGAGCACCAGCGCGCCGCCGGCCAGGGCTGCGGCCGTCCAGGCGAGGCAGATCAGGAAGCCGGGCCACGGCCCGTAGGGCTGGCCGTGCTGCTCGTACACCAGCAGCATCCGCGAGCCCGCGTAGTCGGGGAAGTAGTGGGCCAGGGTCTTGACCTTCGGCACCGCCGAGAGGATCGGCGAGAGCAGGAAGAAGAACGGCACCAGCACGCCGAGTGCCAGCGTCTGGTTGTGCAGCATGGTGGTGACGCCCGCCGAGAACAGGCAGAGCATCGTCAGGTACAGCGCGGCGCCGAAGACCGCGCGCAGCACGTGCGGTTCGCCGAGGGTGGTGGAGTGCGAGCCGAGCAGCGCCTGGCCGACGAAGAAGGTGACGAAGGCCGTCACCAGCGAGACCACCAGGGCGAGCGCGCCGAGCACCGCGGCCTTGCCGCCGAGCAGGGTCGCGCGCTGGGGGACGGCGGCCAGGGTGACCCGGATCATGCCGCTGCTGTACTCGTTGCCGATCGCCAGCACGCCGAAGACGATGATGGCGAGCTCGCCGAGCATGATGCCGGCGAAGGCCGTGCCGGTGGCGTCGAACGGGGTCTGCTCGTTGCGGCGGAACTCGGTGAAGTTGTTGTTGGTGAGCAGGGACAGCAGCGCGCCGATGCCGACGGTGACGACGAAGGTCAGCGCGAGCGTCCAGACCGTCGAGCGGACGCTGCGGATCTTCGTCCACTCGGAGCGCAGGATCGCCGGGAAGGACGCCATCTCAGTTCTCCTCCTGCCGTGCCGCGGCGGTCTGCCGGGCGCCGTCCGCCTTCCAGCCGGCGCCCCAGACGCCGGCCGCGCCGGCCGCGTCCCGGCCCGGTCCGTCGCCCGCGTGGTACTCCACCGAGTCGGCCGTCATCTGCATGAACGCCTCCTCCAACGAGGCCTGTTGCGGGCTGAGTTCGTGCAGCACCACGCCGTTGGCCGCGGCCAGTTCGCCGAGCCGGGCGAGGTCGCCGTCGACCACCTCCCAGGAGCCGTCCGGGCCCGCTTCGTACCGCAGGCCTGCGGCGGCCAGGACGTCGAGGAGCCGTTCCGGCTCGGGGCTGCGCAGCCGTACGGCGGAGCGGGAGTTGCGCCGGATGAACTCCGGCATCGGCAGGTCGGCGAGCAGCCGGCCCCGGCCGATGACCACCAGGTGGTCGGCGGTGACGGCCATCTCGCTCATCAGGTGGGAGGAGACGAAGACCGTCCGGCCCTCGCCGGCGAGGCGCTTCATCAGGTTGCGGATCCAGAGGATGCCCTCCGGGTCCAGGCCGTTGACGGGCTCGTCGAACATGACGATCTCCGGGTCGCCGAGCAGGGCCGAGGCGATGCCCAGGCGCTGGCCCATGCCGAGCGAGAAGCCGCGGGCCCGCTTGCGGGCGACCGGGGTGAGGCCGACCAGGGCGAGCACCTCGTCCACCCGGCGCTCCGGGATGCGGTTGCTCTGGGCGAGCCAGAGCAGGTGGTCGCGGGCGGTGCGGCCGGGGTGGACGGCCTTGGCCTCCAGCAGTGCGCCGATGTACTTGAGCGGCTCGCTGAGCTGCCCGTAGCGCCTGCCGTCGATGGTGACCCGGCCGCCGGTGGGGCGGTCGAGGTCGAGGATCATGCGCATGGTGGTGGACTTGCCGGCGCCGTTGGGACCGAGGAAGCCGGTCACCACGCCCCGGGGCACGGTGAAGCTGAGCCGGTCCACCGCGAGCGTCTTGCCGTAACGTTTCGTCAGGTCGTGCAACTCGATCATTCGCGCTCCCTTGCTCCTTGGCAGGTTAGGACAAAGCGGATATCGCGGCCCGCTGAGTGGGCCCGCCGGGCGTGCCGGAATACGGTGGGCGCATGACCGAGCTCCCCTCCGCAGTGTCCGTCCGCGAGAGCGGTACCGGAACACCCCTAGTGCTGCTGCACGCCTACCCGTTGAACGCCTCCATGTGGTCGTCCCAGCTGGACACGCTGCCCGGTCCGACCGGGGCCGGGGCCCGGGTGCTCGCCCCCGACCAGCGAGGGTTCGGCGGCACCGAGCTGGGCTCCGACGAGCCCTCGCTGGACCACGTCGCGGACGACCTCGCACTGCTGCTGGACGCCGCCGGGATCGAGCGCGCCGTGGTCGTCGGGCTCTCCATGGGCGGCTACGCGGCGCTGGCCCTCGCCCGCCGCCACCCCGGGCGGCTGTCCGGCCTGCTGCTGGCCAACACCCGCGCCACCGCCGACCCGGACACCGTCCGGGCCAACCGGGAGCGGATCGCGGCCGCCGTCACCGCGCGGGACAGTGTGCAGCTGCTGCTGGACGAGCGGGTCGCGGCCGGGCAGCTCGGGCCCGACTCGCAGCACCTCGTGGAGCGGGTGCAGACGATGGTCGCCGCCGCCTCGCCGGCCGCCGTGGCCTGGGCCCAGCGGGCCATGGCGGCCCGCCCGGACTCGCTGGACGTGCTGGCCGGGCTCCGGGTGCCGGTCGCGGTGGTGACGGGCGCCGAGGACTCCCTGGTGGCGCCGGAGGAGGCCGAACGGATGCTGCGGGCCCGCCCGGACGCCGAACTGACCGTCATCCCCGGAGTGGGCCATCTGAGCGCCCTGGAGGCGCCCGAGGCCTTCGACACGGCCGTCCGCGCCCTGCTGGACCGGGTGGCGGCCGGATGAGCCAGGAGAGCCAGGACGCGGCCGCCTGGGACTTCTCGGCACTGGAGGTGACCGGCCGGATGCCGGTGACCAACCGGGGCGAGGGGCTGCTCGAACTGACCCTCGAACCGCTCGGCGAGGACTACTGGATGCGCCCGGGGGAGACCTTCACCGTCACCTCGTACGGCGACCACGGATCCGGGCACCCCTTCGAGGTGCAGTACTGGCCCGACTCGGTGTCGGTCTGGTGCACCTCCTGGTTCGGCACCGTCTCGGACGACGAGGGCAACCAGCTCAGCAGCGGGCACCAGCGGCCGGACGGGGCCTACCCGAGGTAGTGACGGGCGATAAGCCCGCAGGCCCTCACCCGGGAGGGTGAGGGCCTGCGGTACTGCGGTGCTGCGGGGTCACTGCGCACGAGACAGGGGCACGTGCGGCCGGGACGTCAGCGCGACTGCTGGGCGGGCACGCCCATGGTGTCGTCGTTCGGCAGCGAGGCGGCGGCCACGGCCGCGCCGGTCAGCGTCGCCAGCATCTCGCGGACGTTGGTCAGCTGGGCGTTGATGCTGTCGCGGCGGTTGGTGAGCGCCGCCAGCTCGCGCTCGGATTCGCTGCGGATGCGGTCCGCCTTGGCGTTGGCGTCCGCCACGATGTCCTCGGACTGGCGCTGGGCCGTCTCGACGGTCTGGCGGGCACGGCGCTCGGCGTCGGTGCGCAGCTTCTCGGCCTCCAGGCGCAGCTGCTCGGCCCGGTGCTCGATCTCGGCCAGGCGCTTCTCGGCCTTGGCCTGACGGGCGGCCAGGTCCCGCTCGGACTGCTCGCGGCGCTTGGCCAGGTTGGTCTCGAACTCCAGCGCGGCCTGGGCGGCCTTGGTGCGGGTCTCCTCGAAGAGGGCGTCCGCCTCCTCGCGCTTGTTCTGGGCGTCCTTGTTGGCCTCGGCGCGCAGCTGGGCGGCGTCGCTCTTGGCCTTGTCGACGATCCGCAGGCCCTCGTCCTCCGCCTTGGCCTTGCGGTCCTTGGCGTAGTTCTCGGCCTCGGTGCGGACCTGCTGGGCGGCGGCCTCGGCGAGCTCGCGGTGCTGCTCGGCGGCGCGGTGCGCCTCGTCGCGCAGGTCCTTGGCCTCCTCCTCGGCCAGTCGCAGGATCTTCTCGACCCGGGCACCGAGGCCGGCGTACGAGGGCTCCTGCTCGACCACGGCCGCCTGGGCGGTCTGGGTCTCCAGGTGGAGCTCCTCGATGCGCTTCTCCAGCGCGCTGATCCGGGTCAGGGCACTGTCACGGTCGGCCACCAGCTTGGTGATCCGCTCGTCGACCTGGGCACGCTCGTACCCACGGCGCACCAGGTCGAAGCCGTGAGGGGAGTGACTGTCGCTCATGGGGTTCTGGGCTTCCTGTCGTCAAACCGCTGAGGTGGTTGAGGGAATCCTGACACGGTACCGGAGTGTCGACGGCGAAATGCCGTTGTCCCGCGGACAATGTCCGCTCAATCGGGTGGTGAGCTCTTGGAGCGATTGCCACCCGATCGGGGGGAGCCAACTCCGGCACCGGCCTTGGCACCCCCGTCCTTCTTGGTGTTGCTTCCCCCGTTGGCCTGAGTGACCGGTGACGGTGCCTCGAATGCCTCCAGCGCGGACAGCACGTCCTGGACCCTGGAGATCTCGGTGTTGATGTCCTTGCGGCGGCGCACCAGCTCGTCCAGCTCGCGCCGGCCCTCGTCGGTGACCCGCTTCGCCTCCGCCTTCGCCTCGGCGAGCAGCCGCTCCGCCTCCGCCTTCGCCAGCTCGACCTGTTCGTCCGCGGCCCGGTCCGCGTCCAGCAGCCGCTTCTCCGCCTCGGCGGACGCCTTCTCCAGCCGCTCCTCCGCCTCGGCCTCGGAGGACCGCAGCTTCGCCTCGGCCTTCTCGATGAGCGCCTCGGCGCGGTCGGTGGAGTTGGCGAGCTTGGTCTCCGCCTCCTTCAGCAGGCCCTCCGCCTTGCGGACGGCCGAGAGCCGGACCTTGCTGGCCTCCGCGGACGCCTCCGAGGTGAGCTCGTTCGCGCGGTCCTCGGCGGCGGCGACCAGGGCGGCGGCGCGCTCCTCGGCCTCGGCGACGGTGGCCACCGCCTGCTCCTCGGCCTCGGTCAGCTGCTCCTGGGCGGCCGTCACCAGCGCGTCCACCCGCTCGCCGGCCGACTTCATGGCCGCCGCGTTCTCCTTGCGGGCGCGCTCGTGCAGCGCCTCCACCTCGGCGTCGGTGCGCTCGCGCAGCTCCTCGGCGCGCTCGCGGATCGCGGTGGCGTCCCGGCGGGCCTCGGCGAGCAGGGCGTCGGCGTCGGAGCGGCCCTTCTCCACCTCGGCCTGGCCGGCCGCCTCGCCGGCGGCGACCAGCCGGTCGGCCTCCTTGCGGGCGGCGGCGACCATCGCGTCGGCCTGTTCCTCGGCGGCGGCGGTGGTGGCCAGCGCGGTGGTCTGGGCGTCCTCGCCGAGCGCCTCGGCGTCCGCGAAGGCCTTCTCCAGAACGGAGTTGGCCTGCTCGCGGGTGGCCCGGTCGAACTGCTCGGCGGCCTCCCTGATCTCCGCGTCGAAGGCGTCGGCGCGGGCGTGGGTGGCGCTGTCGTACTCGTCGGCCAGGGTGCGGGTGGCGAGCGCGTACTCCTCGGCCTCGGCGCGCAGGCCGGCGGCCAGCTCCTCGGCCTCGGCGACCGTACGGGCGGCCTGGGCCTCGGCGTCGGCCACCGTACGGGCGGCCTGCGCCTCGGCCTCGGCGCGCAGCTGCTCGGCGGCCTCCCGAGCGGTGCGCAGCTCGGTCTCGGCGTCCGCGCGCAGCTGCTCGTCGTAGGCCAGGGCCTCGGTGCGCCGGCGGTCGAGCTCGGCCTCGGCGGCCTCGCGGTCGGCGGCCAGCTCCAGCTCGGTCTGCTCGCGCAGGGCGGCGGTCTCCGCCTCGGTGCGGGCGCGCAGGTCGGCGCTGTAGGCGTCGGCGGCGGCGCGCTGTTCGGCGGTCTCGCGGTCGGCGAGCTCGCGCTGCTCGGTGGTCTCGCGCTCGGCCAGCTCGCGCAGGTCGGTGGCGTAGGCCTCGGCAGCCGCGCGCTGCTCGGCGGTCTCGCGCTCGGCCAGCTCGCGCAGGTCGGCAGCGGCCTGCTCGGCGGCCTCGCGGAGCTCGTCGGCCTGCTGCTCGGCGGCGGCCTTGAGCCCGGCGATCTGCTCGGCGGCGGCCTCGTGCATGCCGGCCACCGACTGGCGGACCTCGGCGGCCTCCTCCTCGGCGACGGCGATCAGCTCGGCACCCTCGGCCTTGGCGGCGGCGATCAGCTCCGCGCGGTCGGCCTGGGCCTGCTCCAGCTCGGCGCCGGCCTCGGCGCGGATGTCGTCGGCGGTGGCGCGGGCCTCGGACAGCTCGCGGCCGGCCTCGGCCCGGACGGTCTCGGCCTGCTCGTTGGCCAGCGCCAGCTCGGCGGCGGCCTTCTCGCGGACGGCCTTGGCGTCCTTGGCGGCCTCGGCCCGGCGCTGCTCGGCGGTGGCCTCGGCGCGCTCCAGCAGCCGGTCGGCGGCCTCGTGCTGCTCGGTGGCGTAGGCGTCGGCGGCCTGGCGGACCTCGGCGGCGTGCCGTTCGGCGGCTTCGCGCTGCTCGGTGGTCTCGCGCTCGGCCAGGGCCCGCAGCTCGGCGGTCTCGGTGGCCGTACGCTCGGTCAGCTCGGCGGCGGCCTGTTCGGCCTCGGTGCGGACGCGGTCCGCGTAGGCCTCGGCGGCTTCGCGCTGCTGGGTGGTCTCGGTGGCGGTGCGTTCGGTGAGCTCGGCGGCGGCCTGTTCGGCCTCGGTGCGGACGCGGTCGGCGTAGGCCTCGGCGTTCTCGCGCTGCTGGGTGGTCTCGCGCTGGGTCAGGGCCCGCAGTTCGGCGGTCTCAACGGCCGTACGCTCGGTCAGCTCGGCGGCGGCCTGCTCGGCCTGCTCGCGGGCGGCCCGGGCGGCGGCCAGCTGCTCGGCGGTCTCCGCGCGCTCCCGGTCCAGCCCGGCGGACGCCTCCTCGCGTTCGCGGCGGCTCTCCTCGCGCAGCGCCTCCGCGATCGCCTCGGCCTCGGCCCGGGTCCGGGCGGCCTCGGTGTCGGCCCCGGTGCGCACCCGCTCGGCGTCCGCCACCGCGGCGTCCCGGACGGCGGTCGCCTCGGCCTGTGCGTCGGCGGTCAGGGCCTCCGCCGCGGCGGTTGCCTCGGCGCGGACCCGCTGGTCGAACTCCGTTGCCTCGCGCCGCAGTTCGGCGGTCTCGCGCTCGGCGGCGGTGCGGTTCTCGGCGGCCGCGGCCTTGGCGGCGGAGAGCGCGTCCTGGCTCTGCTGCTCGGCGGCGGCGGTGATCTTCGCGGCCTCGGTACGGGCCCGGGCCAGGGTCTGCTCGGCCCGGCCCTGGGTCTCGGCAGCCTGCTCCTGGGCCTGCTCGCGCAGCCGCTCGATCTCGCCGGCCGCGCCCGCGCGCAGCTCGTCCGCGTCGGCCTTGGCCTTGGTGAGCAGTTCCTCGGCGTTCTTCGCCGACTCCTCGATCTGCAGCACGGCCTGGCGGCGGGCGTCACTGCGGACCCGGTCGGCCTCGGCGGCGGACTGGGCGCGCAGCTCCTCGGCCTCGGCCCGCAGCCGGGCCGCCTCGTCCTGCATCTGCTCGATCCGCTCGCGGATCGCGGCGGCGTCGTCCAGCGCGGCGTTCTGGGCCTGCTCGACCGCGGCCTGGGCCTGCTCGCGCAGCCGCTGCGCCTCGGCGGCGGCCTCGGCGCGGATCCGCTCGGCCTCGGCGGCGGCCTCGCTGCGGGTGGTCTCGGCGTCCTGGTTGGCCCGGCCGAGCACCTCCTCGGCGGTCTTGGCGGCCTTGGCGAGGTGGACGGTGGCGTCCTTGGCGCCGGCTGCCCGGCCCTGCTCCTCGGCCTCGCCGCGCAGCTGCTGCGCCTCGGCCTCGGCCTGCGCGCGCAGCGCGGCGATGTCCCGCTCGGCCTGGGCGCGAAGTTCGGCGATCGCGGCCTCGGCCTCGGCGCGCAGCTCGGTGGCGACCGACTCGGCGGTGGCCCGCAGCCGCTCGCTCTCCTCGGCGGCGGCGGCCTTGGCGGCGTCCGCCTCGGCCTGCTTGGTGGCCGCCATGGTGCGTACGGCCTCGGCCTCGGCGCGGATCGCGTCGGCCTCCTTGGTGGCCTGGGCCACCATCCGGGCGACCTCGGCCCGGGCGGTCTGGGAACGCTGCTCGTTGGCGGCCTCGCCGTCGGCGACCTTGCGCTCGGCGGCGGCCTCGGCGTCGGCCTGGAGCTGTTCGGCGGCCTGCTCGGCCTGTGCGCGCAGGGCGGCCGCCTCGTGGCGGGTGCGCTCGGCCTCGGCGATCGCCTCGGCGCGCAGCCGCTCTATCTCGGCCTTGGCGGCGGCGAGCTGCTGCTCGGCCCTGGCCTGCTCGGCGGCGGCCTGCTCCTTGAGCCGACTGATCTCGGCGTGCGCGACGGTCAGCTGCTGCTCGGCGGCGACGTGCGCGGCGGCCAGCTCCTGCTGGGCCTGGCCGCGGGCGGCGTCCACGTCCGCGGCGGCCTGGGCACCGGCCTGCTGGGCCTGCTCGGAGGCGGCGCGCAGCAGGCGCTCGGCGTCGTTCTGGGCCCGCTGGAGGGCGGCCTCGGCGGCGGCCTGGGCCTCGCCGCGGGCGGCGTCCACGTCGGCGGCGGTCTGGGCGCGGGCCTGGTCGGCGAGGGCGACGGCCTCGGCGCGGGCGGCGGCGACCATCCGCTCGGCCTCGGCGCGGGCGTCCTGCAGCAGGCGCTGGGCCTCCTGCTCGCTGCCGGCCCGGGTCTGTTCGGCCCAGCCGTTGACGTGCTGTTCGGCGGTGCGGCGCAGCTCGGCGAGCTCGTCCTCCAGCTGGCGGCGGCGGGCGCTGAGCTCGGCCTCCAGACGGGCGGTGCGCTCGGCGGCCTCGGCCATGATCCGCTGGGTGGCGGCCTGGGAGTCGCGCAGCTGGCGCTCGGCGTCGGCGCGCAGCTGCTGGGCCTGCATCTCGGCGGTGCGGAGCATCTGCTCGGCCTGGCCGGAGACGGCGTCGAAGGCGCGCGGCTGGGCGAGCATCCGGCGGGACTCGTGCAGCTTCGCCCGCAGCACCTCCACCTGGTAGGCGAGGTCCTCGGCATGCTCGACTGCCTTGTCCCGCTCCTTCCGAGTCCGACCCATCTCGGCCTCGAACTGGGAGAGGTGATCGTCAGCCTCGTAGCGGTCGTTGCCCCGCACTCCGCGGTCCCATCCATCTCCTGGTCGCGTCCTCGACCCGGCCGGTCCCGGGCTCCCGATCTTCCGGGGGCCGGTCCGACTGGTCCTTGCATCCGCGGCTGCCGGACGGCCCCTGCCAAGCCGGGGCCACCCGTCGCGGTCGTCGGAGTCCGGGGCGCGGAAGCGCGGGGGTACCGCGTTCCCCCGTCCGGGTGGACTCCTGGGCGAACTCTTGCCTTGTGGAGAATGGTGACAGATCCGTCTAGCGACTGTTCAGCCGTGCCCGCGTAATGGACTCCCCTTGCGACGGGCCGACCGCCGGCGGGCGGACAGGCCAGTCTTCGGCCGTGCCCGTCGCCTCCGTCCCCCGGAGTCTTCGCGCACTTGGGCATTGTAGTGGGAGCGCACTGCGGGGGAATGGCCGCAGGGGGGTTTTCCGGCTGTCCCGGCCAGGTTACTGACGGGTCATGACCGACGGGCCGTCGGGCGCCGCCGGGGCGGGCGGCACCCGGGGGGCCGGTTCGGGGACGATCAGTGCTCCTCGCCGGTGCTCTGCGCGGAGTCGTCGGTGCCGTGCCCGGCGTCGTGGGCGTTCTGCGCGGAGGTGACCAGCTCGGTCAGCACGCCGCCGCAGTCCTTCGGGTGCAGGAAGGTGATCCGCGAACCCATCGAGCCGATCCGCGGCTCGTCGTAGAGGACCCGGATGCCCTTGCCGCGGATGGCCTCGGCGTCGCCGTCCACGTCCGCGGTGCCGAAGGCGATGTGGTGCACGCCCTCGCCGTTCTTCTCCAGCCACTTGGCGACGGTGGAGTCCGGCCGGGTCGGCTCCAGCAGCTGGAGGTACGAGGCGCCGCCGTCGTCCGTCCCGTTGATCCTGAGCATGGCCTCGCGGATGCCCTGCTCCTCGTTGACCTCGGAGTGGAAGACCTCGAAGCCGTAGGTGGCGCGGTAGAACTCGACCGTCTTGTCGAGGTCTCGACAGGCGATGCCGATGTGGTCGATACGGGTCAGCACGGCGACCTCCGGGAGTCGGGAGCAGGTGGCACCCAGTGCAGCGCATGGCCCGCGGCCCACGCCAGTGCCGGACGTGCGAGCCTGCTCACACGGACGGGGTTCACCCGGACCGCGTCGGCGCGGTGTTGACTGGATGGTGCCAGTGCGCTCGATCACACCGTCGCTCCGGTGACGGGCGGGTAACAGGTCAGTACATTGAGCGGCATCCTCACCTGGCCACGACGTGCGAAGGGGCCCGTCCCATGACCAACACCACCTCTGTGATCGTCGCCGGTGCGCGGACCCCGATGGGTCGCCTGCTCGGTTCCCTCAAGGGCTTCTCCGGTGCGGAGCTCGGCGGCGTCGCCATCAAGGCCGCCCTGGAGCGGGCCGGAATCACCGGGGAGCAGGTCCAGTACGTGATCATGGGCCAGGTGCTGCAGGCCGGCGCCGGCCAGATCCCGGCCCGCCAGGCGGCCGTCAAGGCCGGCATCCCGATGAACGTGCCGGCGCTGACCGTCAACAAGGTCTGCCTCTCCGGCCTCGACGCCATCGCGCTCGCCGACCAGCTGATCCGCGCCGGCGAGTTCGACATCGTGGTGGCCGGCGGCCAGGAGTCGATGACCAACGCCCCGCACCTGCTGCCCAAGTCCCGCGAGGGCTTCAAGTACGGCGCGGTCGGGATGCTGGACGCGATGGCGTACGACGGCCTCACCGACGCCTACGAGAACATCCCGATGGGCGAGTCCACGGACAAGCACAACATCCGCCTGGGCATCCCGCGCGAGGCGCAGGACGAGATCGCCGCCATCTCCCACCAGCGGGCCGCCAAGGCGCAGGCCGACGGCGTCTTCGAGGCCGAGATCGTCCCGGTCGCCATCCCGCAGCGCAAGGGCGAGCCGGTCCTGTTCAGCCAGGACGAGGGCATCCGCGCGGACACCACCGTCGAGGGCCTGGCCAAGCTGCGCCCGGCCTTCACCAAGGACGGCACGATCACCGCCGGCACCTCCTCGCAGATCTCCGACGGCGCCGCCGCCGTGGTCGTGATGAGCAAGGCCAAGGCCGAGGAGCTGGGCCTGACCTGGATCGCCGAGATCGGCGCGCACGGCAACGTGGCCGGCCCGGACAACTCGCTGCAGTCGCAGCCGTCCAACGCGATCAAGCACGCGCTGGGCAAGGAGGGCCTGGAGGTCGCCGATCTCGACCTGATCGAGATCAACGAGGCCTTCGCCGCGGTCGCCTACCAGTCGATCAAGGACCTGGGCGTCTCCTCGGACATCGTCAACGTCAACGGCGGCGCGATCGCGCTCGGCCACCCGATCGGCATGTCCGGCGCCCGCCTGGTGCTGAGCCTGGCGCTGGAGCTGCAGCGCCGCGGCGGCGGCGTCGGCGCGGCCGCGCTGTGCGGCGGCGGCGGTCAGGGCGACGCGCTCATCGTGCGCGTCCCGAAGGCCTGATCGCTGACCTGACCCTCCGGGCTGCGGACCGCTTCCAGGGCGGTCCGCAGCCCTTCGGCGTACGCATTGCGAGGAGTTTCCGATGATCGATGTCGCCACGCTGGTCGAGCAGGCCAGGGAGGGCCGGCCGCGGGCCGTCGCCCGGCTGATCACGCTGGTCGAGAACGCCGCTCCGCAGCTGCGGGAGGCGATGGCCGCGCTCGCGCCGTACACCGGCCAGGCCTACACGGTCGGTCTGACCGGCTCGCCCGGGGTCGGCAAGTCCACCTCCACCTCGGCGCTGGTCTCCGCCTACCGGCGGCTCGGCAAGCGGGTCGGCGTCCTGGCCGTCGACCCGTCCTCGCCGTTCTCCGGCGGCGCCCTGCTGGGCGACCGGGTCCGGATGCAGGACCACGCGACCGACCCCGAGGTGTTCATCCGCTCGATGGCCACCCGCGGCCACCTCGGCGGGCTCTCCTGGGCCGCGCCGCAGGCCCTGCGGGTGCTGGACGCGGCCGGCTGCGAGGTGATCCTGGTCGAGACCGTCGGCGTCGGGCAGTCCGAGGTCGAGGTCGCCGCCCAGGCGGACACCACCGTGGTGCTGCTGGCCCCCGGGATGGGCGACGGGATCCAGGCCGCCAAGGCCGGGATCCTGGAGATCGGCGACGTCTTCGTGGTCAACAAGGCCGACCGGGACGGCGCCGACGCCACCGCGCGGGAGCTCAACCACATGCTGGGCCTGGGCGAGGCCCGCGAGGCGGGGGACTGGCGCCCGCCGATCGTGAAGACCGTCGCGGCCCGCGGCGAGGGCGTGGACGAGGTGGTCGAG
The DNA here is from genome assembly GCF_003635085.1 of Streptomyces sp. 1114.5. NCBI lineage: Bacteria > Bacillati > Actinomycetota > Actinomycetes > Kitasatosporales > Streptomycetaceae > Streptomyces > Streptomyces sp. 1114.5. The sequence goes on along the minus strand of NZ_RBXE01000001.1, from coordinate 229,395 downwards.
GCGCTGGAGAAGCACCGCGCCTGGCTGGAGGAGCACGGCGAACTCGCGGCGCGGCGCCGCCGCCGGGCCGCCGAGGAGATCGAGGCGATCGCCCTGGCCGAGCTGCGCGCCCGGATCGGCGACCTGCGCGGCGACCGGCACCTGGCCGCCCTCGCCGAGCGCGTGGCCGCCGGCGAGCTCGACCCGTACGGCGCGGCCGACGAACTGGTCGCCGGTCTCACCGCCGGCTGAGCGGCCGGACAGGCCCTGGCCCGGAGCTTGCGCAGGAAGTCGGACCGGCCGACTTCCTGCGCCAGGCCTGGGCACCCGCCCGGATGGCCCGGGCGGGTGAGCCGGTGCCCGTCCCGGTTGCTCCGACCGGTCGGACCTTCCGGTGGGTCGTGCCGGGACGATCCGGCGGCGGCAGAACCGAGGTTATGAATGCTCACCGGACCACCCGTGAGCATCAACCTCAGGAGTCACCCGATGCGCCCCACCAGAACAGCCCGTCTCGGCACGGCCACAGCGCTGGTCACCCTCCTCGTCTGCACCCCCGTCGCGGCCGCCGCGGCGGACACCGTCGATTCCGCCCAGGCCAGGGGCAGGGACCGGGTCATCACCCTCATCGGCCGGCTCGCGCAGCAGTCGCACTTCCCGGTCAACCCCGGCGGCGCCCCGGCTCAGGGCGATCGGACCGTCTTCCGCTCGATCCTCTTCGACAAGGACGGCATCAACCAGGTCGGCGAGACCGACGGCACCTGCACCACCACCACCGCCGACAACGGCGGAGCGGAGGAGTGCGAGGTGACCTACACCCTCGCGAGCGGCCAGATCACCGTGCAGGGGATGGTCTTCGGCAACCTCAACCCGGGCCCGCCGCCGTCCTTCGACAACGCGATCACCGGCGGCACCGGAGAGTACGACCGGGCCCGTGGCGAGGTCCACGCCGACACGATCGGTCCGGGCACGAGGCGCTTCACGATCGACCTCGACCGCTGACCGGTCCTGCACACCGCTTCCGGCGGCCCCACCCTCTCGGCGGGGCCGCCGTCGTTCTCAGGTGCTCCCCGATGAAAGCGCCGTGGCGGCTACGGCTTGCCGCGGAGGCCGCGGAGGTGGTCGGCAATGGGGGAGAGGGCCTCGAACATGGCGTCCAGCTGCTCCGGGGTGAAGCGGTCGATGAAGTGCGCCCGGACGCTGCGCACGTGGTCCGGGGCGACCCGCTGCATGGTCTCCCAGCCCTGTTCGGTGAGGTGGGCGTAGAGGCCGCGGCGGTCGCCGGGGCACTCCTGGCGCAGCACCAGGCCGGCGTTCTCCATCCGGGTGATCTGGTGCGAGAGCCGGCTCTTCGACTGCAGGGTGGCGGTGGCCAGGTCGGTCATCCGCATCCGGTGGTCGGGGGCTTCGGAGAGGACGACCAGGATCTCGTAGTCGTTGATCGCCAGGTTGTGGGGCTGGAGTTCGCGGCTGAGCTGGTACTCCAACAGCTTGGCCACCTCCAGATGGGCGCGCCACATCCGCTGCTCCCTGGCGGTCAGCCAGGGAGTCTCCTCCCCGGGCTGCGGCGGAGGGTTGTCCGCAGTGTCGATCGTGTGCGTATCCATGGGGTCCAGCATAGCCGATTTAGTTCAATCTTGTACAAGTTTACAGACCGAAACGTCGGCCGAGATCGCCCAGGTTACCCAGGCCCGGAACGTTGGGGTTGCCGCCGCCGTGCCCGGCCGTACCCGGCTGGGGCGGCACCCCGCCGACCGGGATACCCGCCTCGGCGCCGACCACGCCCACCGACCGCTCGGCCATCAGCTTCTCGCTGGACTGCAGCAGCACCTGGCCCGCGCCGATGAACTCGAACTGGTGCTCCTCGCCGGAGGCGCCGCCGATGCCGGTCAGCCGCCGGATGCCGCCGATCAGCCCGTGCATGTAGTCGTGGTCGTAGTGGTGGCACGGCGCCGGGCAGTCCGCCCAGCCCACCAGCGCCTGTGGGTCCACCCGGATCGGCGGCTCGACGAAGTGCACCGGCCCGTTGGAGGCGGCGACGAAGCGGCCGGTGCCGATCAGGGTCAGGAAGCCCGGGATGATCGACTGCTTGAGCCGCAGCGTCGGGTCGAAGGCGAGCAGGTTGCCGGAGCGGACGGTCAGGTTGCCGTCCTCCAGGTCGTAGGAGTTGAGGTCGAAGGCCCGGTCGGCCAGCAGCAGCTTGCCGCGCCCCTCGGCGACCACCCAGTCCGCCGCGTGCATCGGCGAGTTGAAGTGCTGCCCGAGCATCCGGTCGATCGCGCCGGCGCCGACGCCCCTGAAGGTGATGTCGCCGTAGTAGGCGACCATCTTGCCCTTCTGCAGGAAGTAGGACCCGTTCAGCTCAACCGAGAAGGCGTACGGGTTGACGTTGTCGTTGACCGGCAGGCTGTGCACGTCGTGCACCACCGGGCCGGCGCCGCCCTGCGCGGTCGGCAGCGGGGCGATCGGGCCGCCGAACTGCTCCTGGGCGTACGGCTGTTGGGGAGGCTGCTGGGCGTACGACGGTTGGCCGTACGGCTGCTGGGGCGGCTGCTGCGGGTACGCCGGCGGGGGCGGCGGGTACCCGCCCTGCGGGACGGCGAAGCCGGGCTGGGTCGGCTGGTCGTGCGGCGAGCCGTACGGGGGCTGCGGCGGGTAGGACATCAGAGCTTCTCCTCACTCGCCTGGACGTACACCGCGCCCTGACCGGACAGTTCCAGCTGGAACGCCTCGCCCGAGCCGCGGCCGATCATGTCGCGCCAACCGACCGCGGTGGACAGCTTGTTGCGGACGTCGCCGCGGTGCGCCACGTACGCCTGCGGGTCGACGTGCACCTCCTGGCCGGGGACGATCGGCAGCTCGAAGACGCCGCCGTGGGCCATCACGGCGACCGAGCCGTGGCCCTCCAGCTTGGTGGTGAACAGGCCCTGGCCGGTGACCTGGCCGCGGACCATGCCCATCACCCCGCCCTGCGAGCCCATGAACATGGTGGACTGCCGCAGCGTGCCCTCGAAGGCGAGCAGCCGGTCCGCCTCGACGTACAGGGTGTCGCCGAGCAGGTCGATCACGTGGATGTGGTGGCCGCCGTGGCCGAACATGACCCGGCCCTGGCCCTCGACGGTCATCAGCGGGGTGTCCTCGTTGGCGACCCGCCGGCCGATCATCGACATCACGCCGCCCTGCCCGCCGGTGATGTTCGGCGTGAAGCGGACGTCGCCGCTGTAGGCGAGCATCGCGCCGCGCTGGCTGAACAGCCGCTGCCCGGGCACCACCTGGGCCTCGACCATCTTGCCGTTGATCTTCGTGAAGCCCATCAGACGTCACCTCCGATGGTGACCTTCTCGGAGGGCTGCACGTACACCAGGCCCTCGCCGGTGAACTCGACCTGGACGGCCTCGCCGCCGCCCTCGCCGATCACGGTGGTCCAGCCGGCGCCGGACTTCAGGCTGCGGTGCAGGTTGCCGGTGTGCGCCACGTAGGCCCCCGGGTCCACGCGCAGCGGCATGCTCTTGTCGACCCGCAGGATGACGGCGGGCCCGTTGGAGGTGACGGCGGCCCAGCCGTGGCCCTCCACCTTGGTGGTGAAGAGGCCGTTGCCGGAGGACATGCCGTTCAGGCCGGTGAAGCTGGTGCCGGTGTGCAGGCCCGCCTCGGTGCAGAGCAGGTTGTCCGCCTCGACGTACAGCGTCTCGCCGTTGAGTCTGACCAGGTTGATCTCGGTAGCCTTGTCGGCGAAGTAGCAGGTGCCCTGGCCCTTCACCTCCATGACGGTCATCTTCTCGCCGGTCAGCCGGCGGGCGACCATGCCGCGCAGGCCGTCCCCGCCGCCGGTCAGCTTCTTGAAGGTCATCTGCCCGGTGTAGGCGACCATGGAGCCGTGTCGGGCCTTGACGGCGTCGCCGGTCAAGTCGACGGCGAGCACCCGCGATCCCTGGAGTCTGAACTGAGCCACGGCCGCAATCTAGCTGTTGCGGCCGTGGCCCGGGGAGGGTGCGGGGCCGAACTGGTACGGGGTCGGGACAAAACGCGCCGGTCAGGCGCGGGCGTGCGCTCCGTGCTCGGGGCGCGGAACCGTGCCGGCCGCCTGCTCGACCTCCAGCAGGGACGCCGAGTGGCGCTCCGCCTCGAAGGCCACCACGCCGCCGCGGAGCCCGAACAGGCGCTTGGAGAGCAGGATCCAGAGGACGGCCGCGATGTTCAGCAGCAGGGTGCAGATCTTCACCGCGCTGACGTGCTCGCTCAGCTCGTAGCCCTCCAGCGGCAGGAAGGCCGCGGTGGCGACCACCGTCAGGTACTCCGCCCAGCGCTTGCCCAGCCAGAGGCCGACCGCCTCGACGATCTCGATCAGCGCGTAGGCGATCAGCGCGCCGGCGACGATCAGCAGGGTGCTCTTCTTGTAGTCGAAGGTCTTGCGGATGGTGTCGACGATCGGGGAGTGCTCCAGGTCCCAGTGGAAGTGGTCGGTGACCGGCTTGAAGACGGTCAGGTTGTCGTCGAAGATCCGGTGCACGGCGTCCTGGCTGTTGGAGAACTTCCAGACGGCCCACGCCACGACGAGGATCAGCAGCCCGCGCAGCACCCGCTCGACGGCCAGGAACCGCAGGATGAACAGGTCGCGCAGCGCCTTGCCGCGCGGCACCAGCGGGGCGTCCGCGGCGGGCCCGGAGCCGTGCGGGGCGCCCAGCGCGAAGTCGCCGCAGCGCAGGCAGCGCCAGGCCTCGCCGACGGCGGTGGCGGTGTGCAGCCGGGCGGCGAGCTCGGGCTCGGTCGGCGCGTAGGTGGTGTGGCCGCGCTTGGCGCAGGTCCTTCGGTCCCAGTCCCGCTTCAACATGTGGCTACCCCCGTGTGCGGTGCGTCGGCGCCCGGATCGGTGGGCGCGCGGGCAGCAGGATAGGGGTTCCCGGTGACGGGCGGTCGCGCTCGGTCGCGTTCTGGCGCACAGCTGTGACAAGCCGGGCGGGGTGCCGTACGGCGTGGGCCCGGGCGGGCGCTGTGAGATCGGGCACGGTGCCCACCCCCGGCCGGGGGCTCGGACATGTGCTCGGTGATAATGGCCCGAAGGCTTGTGAGTCGCTTCACAAGCGCGCCCGCGCCTCCGACCCCCGTATTGAGGTACCCCACGTGAACAGCAGCGCCGTCCACCGTCTGCGCCTGGTCTCCGGCCCCGAAGGGGTCTCCTTCATCCTGCTGCTGATCTGCTCGGTGCTGAAGCGGACGACCTCCTTCGACGCCGTCCCGGTGATGGGCATGGTCCACGGGATCCTGTTCATCCTGTACGTGATCTTCTGGATCCTGGCCTGGCAGACGCAGAAGTGGGACGCCAAGCGCGGCGTCCTGCTGTTCGTCCTCTCGGTGCTGCCCACCGGCGGCTTCTTCGCCGAGCGGATGCTGGCCCGCGAGGAGCGCGGCGAGCTCAAGGCCGCCCCCGCCACCGCCTGAATCCCGCTTCGCGGACGGTCGACAGGCTGCCGCGGCCTCCTCTCCCAAAGGGCCGCGGCAGCCTGTCGCCGTTTCTTACCGGGGGTGGCTCCTGGCGGGGGTGCTCCTACCGGGGTGCTCCTGCCCGGGCTCCTCGGCTAGTTGACGTTCACCGCGCTCCAGGCCGCCGCCACCGTCTTGTACTCGGTGCTGGTGGAGCCGTACAGGTCGGTGGCGGCCTTCAGGGTCGCCGTGCGGGCGGCCTTGTAGTTGGTGGTGGAGGTCATGTAGACGGTCAGCGCGCGGTACCAGATCGCCGCGGCCTTGGTGCGGCCGATGCCGGTCACCGTCGAGCCGTTGGAGGTCGGGCTGTTGTAGCTGACCCCGTTGATGACCTTGGCGCCGCTGCCCTCGGAGAGCAGGTAGAAGAAGTGGTTGGCGACGCCGGAGGAGTAGTGGACGTCCTTGTTGCCGACCGTGGAAGACCAGTAGTCGGCCGAGGCGCCGTCCTTGGAGGGCTTGTCCATGTAGCGCAGCGGGGTGCCGTTGCCGTTGATGTTGAGCTTCTCGCCGATCAGGTAGTCCGGCGGGTCGGCGGGCAGGTTGGCCGACCACTCGACCATGGTGCCGAAGATGTCCGAGGTGGCCTCGTTGAGGCCGCCGGACTCGCCCGAGTAGATCAGGCCGGCGGTGGCGGAGGTGACGCCGTGGCTCATCTCGTGGCCGGAGACGTCGATGGCGGTCAGCGGGTGGGTGTTGCCGGAGCCGTCGCCGTACGTCATGCAGAAGCAGGAGTCGTCCCAGAAGGCGTTCACGTAGCCGGTGCTGTAGTGGACGCGGCTGGCGGCGCCGACGCCGTTGTTCTTGATGCCGCTGCGGCCGAAGGTGTTCTTGTAGAAGTCCCAGGTGGCGGCGGCGCCGAACTGGGCGTCCACGGCGGCGGACTCGCGGTTGGACGCCAGGCCGTTGCCCCAGGAGTTGGTGGTGTTGCTGAACAGCGTGCCGCTGCCCGAGGTGCCGCCCTTGAGGTCGGTGGTGGACTGGTTGCCGCGGGAGGCGTCCTTGAGCTGGTAGCTGGAACCGCTCTGGGTGGTGGTCAGGGTGACGGTGCCGACGTTGACGCCCTTGCCGGTGCCGGTGGCGGTCTGCACGTGCTCCTGGCTGGCGAGCACCTGGCCGGTGGAGGCGTCGGTGACGACCTCCTGGCGGCTCGGGGTGCCGTCCGCCCGCTCGCCGGTGACCACCGTGCGGTGGGCCAGCCGCGGGGCGCCGTCGGCGGCCCAGACGACCAGCTCGGCGGCGTCGGCGCCGTCGACCCGGCTGAGCGCCGCCTCGTCCTCGTCGGCGGCGAGGCCGACGGTGGCCCGCACCGCGGCGGTGGCCCGCTCGGCGGCCTGGGGCGCGGCGAGGCCCGGGGTCAGGCTGGGCACGGACAGCCGGCCGGCGAAGGCGCGGTCGACCGAGGCCACCGAGCCGTCGGCCTTCTGGTGGACGACCAGGTCGCCGCCGATCACCGGCAGGCCGGCGTAGGTCCGCTCGTACCGGAGGTGGCGGGTGCCGTCCCGGTCCACCACGACGTCCTTGGGCACCAGCTTCTCCTGGCCGCCCAGGGCCAGGGCCTGTGCGACCGGGGCGCTCTGCCCGGCGGCCAGCGCGAGCAGCGCGGACTGCTGCTGCTCCGGCGCGGGGGCGGCGGCCTGGGCGGCGGGGACGGCGGCGATCTGGATGACGCCGGCGAGCAGGGCGGTGGCGGAGAGTACGGCTCCGACAGTCAGCTTTCGCTTCACGTACGGGGGTTCCTTCCACGAGACCCGCGGGTGCGTGCGGGTGCGCCGCGTACCGGGGCGCCGGGTTTGACGCCGTGGGGCGGTAGGGCGCGGACGTGCTGCTCCCGTGCGGTGCCTGACGCTCCGCCGGATGGGTGGGGGCGGCGGAGGTCGGACGGGGCTTTGGTCAGAAGCATGACAATCGTTGGCAGGAATGGACAGACCGCCTCCCGGGATTGGCAAGGAATCGCCAAGTCGCGGTAAGGACGGTTCGATTGCTGCTCATTGCCCGGTATTTCCGGTTCGTCCCTCCTGGCGGGACTCCGCCAGCCGGGCGGCCTTGACAGCCCCGGCGCGGCCGGACGCCCGGGGCCCGTCCTGCGACAGGGCCCCGGGCGTCCGGATCCGCTTGCGCCGTACGGTAGTTGGTCCCGTACGTCACGCGTGGGTGGGTCGGCTGCGTTGTGCGCCGTGCGTCGTACGTCAGTTGACGTTGACGGCGGCCCAGGTCGCGGCGACCGCGTTGTACTCGGCGCTGCCGGCGCCGTACAGGTCGGTGGCGGCCTTCAGGGTGCCGGTACGGGCGGCGGCGTAGTTGGTGGTGGAGGTGAAGTAGGTGGTCAGCGCCTTGTACCAGATCTGCGCGGCCTTGTCCCGGCCGATGCCGGCGAGGGTCGAGCCGTTGTAGGTCGGGCTGTTGTAGTTGACGCCGTTGATGGTCTTGGCGCCGCTGCCCTCGGCGAGCAGGTAGAAGAAGTGGTTCGCCACGCCGGAGGAGTAGTGCACGTCCAGGCTGCCGACCGAGGAGGACCAGTAGTCGGCCGAGCGGCCGTCCTTGGAGGGCTGGTCCATGTAGCGCAGCGGGGTGCCGTTGCCGTTCAGGTCGATCTGCTCGCCGATGAGGTAGTCCGGCTTGTCGGTGGCCAGGTTGGCGTACCACTCGACCATGGTGCCGAAGATGTCCGAGGTGCCCTCGTTCAGGCCGCCGGACTCACCCGAGTAGTTCAGGTTGGCGGTGGCGGCGGTGACGCCGTGGGTCATCTCGTGGCCGGCCACGTCGATCTCGGTCAGCGGGTGGGTGTTGCCGGCGCCGTCGCCGTACGACATGCAGAAGCAGGTGTCGGACCAGAACGCGTTCACGTAGTTCTTGCCGTAGTGGACCCGGCTGGCGGCGCCGACGCCGTCGTTGCGGATGCCGCTGCGGCCGAAGGTGTTCTTGTAGAAGTCCCAGGTGGCGGCGGCGCCGAACTGGGCGTCCACGGCGGCCGACTGGCCGTTGGAGGCGGTGCCGTCGCCCCAGGCGTTGTCCGCGTCGGTGTACAGCGTGCCCGAGCCGGAGGTGCGGCCCTTGAGGTCGCTGGTGGACTGGCCGCCGCGGGAGGCGTCCTTGAGCGAGAAGCCGCTGCTGACCTGGGTGGTGGTCAGCGGGACGGTGCCGACGAAGACGCCCTTGCCGGTGCCGGAGGCGGTCCGCACCTGCTCGTGGGTGGAGAGCACCTGGCCGCTCGCGGCATCGGTGACCAGCAGCTGGCTGCTCGGGGTGCCGTCGGCGCGCAGGCCCTCGACGGTGGTCTGGTACGCCAGGCGCGGGGCGCCGTCGGTGGCCCAGACGACCAGCTTGGCGGCACCGGTCTGGTGGACCTCGGTCAGCGGCGACTCGTCCTCGTCGGCGGCGATGCCGATGGTGGACTGCACGGCGCCGGTCGCCTGGGCGGCGGCCTTGTCGGCGGGGATCTGCGGGGTGAGGCTCGGAAGTGCGAGCTGCGCGCCGGTGGCCTTGTCCACGGATATCACCGAGCCGTCGGCCTTCTGGTGCACCACCAGGTCGCCGCCCAGGACCGGGAGCCCGGCGAAGGTGCGCTCGTAGCGCAGGTGGCGGGTGCCGTCGGCGTCCACCAGGGCGTCCTTGGCCACCAGCTGCTCCTGGCCGCCGAGGGCCAGGGCGTGCGCGACCTTGCCGGCCTGGCCGTTCGCCAGCGCGATCAGGTCGGCGCGCTGCTGCGCGGCCTGGGCGGCCGGGGAGACCGGGGAGGGGGCGGCCTGGGCAGCGGTGCTCACCTGGACGACACCGGTGAGCAGGGCGGTGGCGGAGAGTACGGCGACTGCGGCGAGCTTTCGCTTCACGGACGAGTCCTTCCGGGAAACCGCGTGTGGGCGCGGTCGCACCTCGTCCCGGGGGCCGGGGTCGGCTCCTTTGGGGCGGGACGGGCGCTGACGTGCAGGACCCCGAGCGGTCGAGCGGCTGGCCACCGGGGGTGGGGGTGGTGGCTACCGGACGGGGTTGGCGGAAAGCATGACAATCGAGCAAAACAAATGACAGGTCTTGCTCATGAATTGGCCAAGTCCCGCCAGGGAGAAGGAATGTGAACGGGACGACAAACCGGACGAATCGCCCCGCCTTGCAGCGGGTTGCCATCCGAACCGAGGCCTGCCGAAGCGGCATTGGCGCGATCGACGGCCAACCCCGTTGCGCCGCATGCACGTTGCGGAGCGTTCATGCCCGTGCAATGTCCTGGTATGGACCTGGCCGTCCGATTGGCGGGATCTCGCCACCCGTCCCGCTTGTCCACCATCAGGACAGCTGGTATCACCCGTTCGGTCCGCCGGTACGGTTGGGAGGTGGCCAAGCCCCTCGCTCTCGACTTCGACCCGATCGCCCGCGCCGACGAGCTGTGGACCCGCCGATGGGGCGGAGTCCCCTCGATGGCGGCGATCACCTCGATCATGCGCGCCCACCAGATCCTGCTCTCCCGGGTGGACGCGGTGCTCAAGCCGTACGGGCTGACCTTCGCCCGCTACGAGGCACTGGTGCTGCTCACCTTCAGCCGGACCGGGGAGCTCTCGCTCTCCAAGATCGGCGAGCGGCTCATGGTCCACCCGACCAGCGTGACCAACACCGTCGACCGCCTGGAGCGGGCCGGCCTGGTCGCCCGCCGCCCCAACCCGCTGGACGGCCGCGGCGTGCTGGCCACGATCACCGGGCGCGGCCGCGAGGTGGTCGAGGAGGCCACCCGGGAGCTGATGGCGATGGAGTTCGGGCTGGAGGAGTACGGGCCCGAGCAGTGCCGTCAGGTGTTCGAGCTGCTCAGGCCGCTGCGGGTCGCGGCCGGCGACTTCGACGAGTCGGGCGAGGAGGCGGCGGCGCGAGCTGCGGCCGGGGCTGTGGCCGGGACCGCGGAGGGGGCTGCGGAGGGGACGCTGTGAGGGCGGCTACCCTCGTGGGAGCGGTGCGCGGATCCGGGCGTACCGGCCGAAACTGCCGAGCGACGCGAGGAAGACTATGAAGGCGACCCCCCTGCTGGGCTGGTACCGGGCCCTGGCCATTGCGACCGGTGTGGCGCTGCTGGTGTTCTGCGGCTTCATGGTCGCCAAGTACGGCTTCGGCAAGGCCGAGGAAGTGACTACCTACGTCGCGATGCTGCACGGGTACCTGTACATCGGGTACTTCGTGGTGACCTTCCTGCTCGGGCAGAAGCTGAAGTGGCCGCTCGGCCGACTGGTGCTGACCCTGGCGGCGGGCTGCATCCCGTTCCTCTCCTTCGTCTTCGAGCGCAAGGTGGCCGGCGAGGCCGCCGAACAGCTGACGGCGGGTGCCGGCGCCCGCCAGCCGGCCGGCGTCTGAGCCGACCGGCCACGAGAGGGCCCCTTCCCCGGGTGGGGAAGGGGCCCTCTCGGCGTTCCGGGCAAGGAGGCCTCGTCGCGGAGGCAGTCCCCGCCGCAGGCGTCCCCCGTCCGGCCTGCTGCCATCCGTCCGCGCCCCCCACCCCTTCCCCCGCTGCCCGCCGCAGGCGTCCCCCGTCCGGCCTGCTGCCATCGACAAGTACTAGGACGTCCGAGTAAATTAGTAGGACGTCCTAATAGCTGTGCCGCCATCGCCCGTGGCGGCCGTACTGAGCGGAGTTCGGGGTCATGGACGCCGAGGAGATCGAGCGCGGCCGGCAGCGCTGGCAGCAGCGGTACGACAAGGCCCGGAAGCGGGACGCGGACTTCACCACCCTCTCCGGTGACGAGGTCGAGCCGGTCTACGGCCCGCCGGCCGGGCAGCCCTACGAGGGCTTCGAGCGGATCGGCTGGCCGGGCGAGTACCCGTACACCCGCGGTCTGCACCCCACCGGCTACCGGGGCCGCACCTGGACCATCCGCCAGTTCGCCGGCTTCGGCAACGCGCAGCAGACCAACGAGCGCTACCGGATGATCCTGGACGCGGGCGGCGGCGGCCTCTCGGTCGCCTTCGACATGCCCACCCTGATGGGCTACGACTCCGACGACCCCAAGTCGCTCGGCGAGGTCGGCCACTGCGGCGTGGCCATCGACTCGGCGGCCGACATGGAGGTGCTGTTCCAGGGCATCCCGCTCGGCGAGGTCACCACCTCGATGACGATCAGCGGCCCGGCCGTCCCGATCTTCTGCATGTACCTGGTCGCCGCCGAGCGCCAGGGCGTGGACCCGGCGGTGCTCAACGGCACCCTGCAGACGGACATCTTCAAGGAGTACATCGCGCAGAAGGAGTGGCTCTTCGCCCCCGAGCCGCACCTGCGCCTGATCGGCGACCTGATGGCGTACTGCGCGGAGGGCATCCCCGCGTACAAGCCGCTGTCCGTCTCCGGCTACCACATCCGCGAGGCCGGGGCGACGGCCGCGCAGGAGCTGGCGTACACCCTCGCGGACGGCTTCGCCTACGTCGAGCTGGGCCTGTCCCGCGGCCTGGACGTGGACGTCTTCGCGCCCGGCCTGTCCTTCTTCTTCGACGCGCACCTGGACTTCTTCGAGGAGATCGCCAAGTTCCGCGCCGCGCGCCGGATCTGGGCCCGCTGGATGCGCGACCGCTTCGGCGCCAAGACCGACAAGGCGCAGTGGCTGCGCTTCCACACCCAGACCGCGGGTGTCTCGCTCACCGCGCAGCAGCCGTACAACAACGTGGTCCGCACCGCCGTCGAGGCGCTGGCCGCGGTGCTCGGCGGCACCAACTCGCTGCACACCAACGCCCTGGACGAGACCCTGGCGCTGCCCTCCGAGCAGGCCGCCGAGATCGCCCTGCGCACCCAGCAGGTGCTGATGGAGGAGACCGGCGTCGCCAACGTGGCCGACCCGCTGGGCGGTTCCTGGTACGTCGAGGCGCTGACCGACCGGATCGAGCAGCAGGCCGAGGCGATCTTCCAGCAGATCTTGAACAAGGCACGTCTGGACAAGGGCCGCGAGGGCCACGAGATCGGCCCGATCACCTCCGGCATCCTGCGCGGCATCGAGGAGGGCTGGTTCACCGGGGAGATCGCCGAGGCGGCCTTCCAGTACCAGCAGGGCGTGGAGAAGGGCGAGAAGCGCGTGGTCGGCGTCAACTGCCACCCGCGCAGCGTCACCCCCGAGTTGGAGATCCTGCGGGTCAGCCACGAGGTCGAGCGCGAGCAGGTGCGGGTGCTGCGCGCGCGCAAGGCGGCGCGGGACGAGGCGGCCGTCCGGGCCGGGCTGGACGCCATGCTGGCGGCTGCGCGCTCGGGCGAGTCGATGATCCCGCCGATGCTGGACGCGGTGCGTGCCGAGGCGACGCTCGGCGAGATCTGCAACGCACTCCGCCAGGAGTGGGGCACCTACCAGGAGAACGCGATGTTCTGATCACGCTGTTCTGAGCGAGCGCGTGACTGCCGCCCGTACGGGGATTCCGTACGGGCGGCTTCGCCGTTCCCGGGCGGGTGGGGTCAGGCGGTGGTGGCGAGGGCGCCGAGGAGGAGGTCGGTGAAGCGGCGGGTCCAGGCCGGGGTGATGGGTTCGCCGCTGACCAGGACGCGGTGTTCGACGGTGCCGGCGATGGTGTCGAAGATGATGTCGACCTCCTCGCGGGCCGCTGCGGCGTCGGTGTCGGCCTCCAGTTCGCCGCGGGCCTGGGCGGCCGCCCGGCCCTGGCGGACCAGCCGCTTCTGCGGGTCGACGATCGCCTCGCGGATGCGGCGGTGCAGCTGGCGGTCCCGGATGCCCTCGGCGAACAGGGCGAGCAGGGCGGCCTGAGTCTCCGGCCGGGCCAGCAGGTCGGCGAACTGGGCGACCACGGCCTCGATGTCGGCCCGCAGGCTGCCGAGGTCGGGCATCACCAGCTCGTCGAAGAGGGTGGCGACGGCGTCGACCACCAGTTCGTTCTTGGACGGCCAGCGGCGGTAGAGGGTGGTCTTGGCGACGCCGGCGCGGCTCGCCACGTGGCCCATGGTGAGTCCACCCCAGCCGTGTTCGGCGAGGGCTTCGCGGGTGGCGTCGAGGATCGCGCGGTCGGCGGCGGCGCTGCGCGGACGGCCCTTGGCACGGGCGGCGTTGGCGGCCTCGGGGGCCGGTTGCGCGGCGTCCGGGGCGGTGCTCGCCCGGGCGGGGGACGCCAGGTGCGGGCTCTCCGGGCTGGCGGGGGGCTGGGCGGCCGGCACCGGGCCTCCTTGCGCTGTACTGGTAAGTAACTTGGGTGGGGCTGGTAACGGTAGCGACTGTCGGCCGATTCGGGCAGTCGGGCCGCCCGGGAAAGTGGGGCAGGTCACGTCCCCGAACCGCCGGTGGGGCTTGCGGGCGGGGCACCGGCTCCAGTTACGCTACGACTCGTAGCGAAAGCAGTGGCAACCAGGCGCCGCACCCCGTGGGACGGGGGCGGCGAAGGTGCGGGTGGGGATCCGCGCCGAACGGTTCAGGCTACCGGGGGACGGGCACGACGGCCGGGAACCCGCACCGCGCGGCCCGCGCGGGGCGACTTTCCCGAGGTTGGCGCCCGCGAGCAGCGCGGACGGGGGAGGATGGTCTCATGCAGCCACGGAATTCGCGTCTCAACAGCTCCGCCCTGCGCGGTGCGGTCGACCTCGCCGCAGTGAAGGCGGCCGGCGAGGCCGCCCAGAAGGCCGAGCAGGCCCGGGCCGAGCGGGCCCGTCAGGCCGCCGCCGCCGAAGCGGACGGCTCCGCCGTCGCCCAGCCCGTCCACCAGCTCGTCATCGACGTCACCGAGGACACCTTCGAGGCGGAGGTCGTCCAGCGCTCCACCGAGGTGCCGGTCGTCATCGACTTCTGGGCCGAGTGGTGCGGCCCCTGCAAGCAGCTCAGCCCGATCCTGGAGGGCCTGGCCGAGGAGTACGCCGGCCGCTTCGTGCTCGCCAAGATCGACGTGGACGCCAACCAGCTGCTCGCCCAGCAGTTCGGCATCCAGGGCATCCCGGCCGTGATGGCCGTGGTGGCCGGCCAGCTGGTGCCGCTGTTCCAGGGCGCGGAGAGCGCCGCCAACGTCCGCAAGGTGCTGGACCAGCTGATCCTGGTCGCCGAGCAGCGCTTCGGCGTGGGGGGCCTGGCCGGCGGCGGCGCGGTCGCCCCGGGCGAGGCCCCGGCCGCCGCCCCGCAGCGCCCCGAGGACCCGGCGCTGTCCGCCGCGCACGACGCGCTGGACGCCGGCGACCTGGGCGGTGCCATCCAGGCGTACAAGAACGTGCTGGCCGGCGAACCCGGCAACACCGAGGCGAAGTTGGGCCTGGCCCAGGCCGAACTGCTGCAGCGGATCGAGGGCCTGGACCTGCAGACCGTCCGGGCGGCGGCCGCGGCCGACCCGAAGGACGTCGGGGTCCAGCTCCAGGCGGCCGACCTGGACCTGGTCGGCGGCCACGTCGAGGATGCCTTCGGGCGCCTGGTGGACACCGTCGGGCGGACGGCCGGCGAGGACCGGGACACCGCCCGGCTGCGCCTGCTGGAGCTGTTCGAGGTGATCGGCCCGGAGGACCCGCGGGTCGTCACGGCCCGTGCGGCGCTGGCGCGCGTGCTGTTCTGAGGCTGCCGCGGGCCCGGCTCGGGTGCGGTCCGCGTCCGGTCCGGGCGCATGGTCTGGCACAGCGGATGACCTGCGGTGTCGCCAGGTGATTTGGCGACAATCCGGTCAACCGGGCGGACGTTTACCAAATCTTGATTTCACCCGTGGGTGGTCACGCTACGTGATCACCCACGGGTGTTTCGCTCGTGTTTCCGGCAGATTTCGCCGTCCAGTTTCCGCCAAGTCGTCACGCACGGTATAAATCGCGCGCATTTCATGATCGACGTCGCCGGATGTTGCATTACCCGTCAGTAAGGCACCCCTTGTGCTTCGCCCGGGATTCAAGCACGATCGGCGACGCCCGGTCCCAGACTCCACACCCTCCGACAGCCGGTCGGCACGCGGAGCGCGGGATCCCCACCGGGCGATCCGCCGGCCCCGGCCGGCGGTAGGGAGGGCAGGGGGGTATCCGCGGTCCCACGGCGGTTCCTGTCCTTTTACGGCCGCGCGGCCCTGCGCGGTCGCTGGTTGTCGCTCGGGGGTGATCGCCGATGTCGTCGGTCCTGCCCGCCGCCCCGCAAGGACGGTCGGTGCTCGGCCGGGAGGGCCGCTGTACGCAGGCCGCTCCCGCGTCCGACGACGCCCAAGGCGCTCTCCGCTACCGAGGACGTAGCTCTCTCCCATCCCAGGCCCCCACCGGCGCTGGACGCGCCGCCGGGGAGCCGGAGATGTACGTCCTAGAAGGAGGACTCGCATGTCCCAGACCTACGGCAAGACCCGCTGGAAGCGCTTCGCCCTGGTGATGGTGCCGAGCGTCGCGGCCACCGCGATGGTCGGCGTGTCGATCGCCAACAGTGCGCTCGCCGCCTCGTTCAGCATTTCCGGCCAGCAGTTCAAGGTGAGCACCACGCACCTTGAGGGCAGTCACTTCGCGCAGTTCGGCACCGTCGACATCGAGGCCAGCGGCCAGCCGCACCCGGTCGCCGTCTCGGCCTTCGACTCGGCCGACATCACCAACCTGTGCCAGTCCGTGGTGACCGACCTGTCCGGCTTCGGCCTCGGGAAGATCACCCTCCAGCTGAACGCCGGTGGCCCGGGCAGCAAGCCGGTGCACGCCGACAACCTGCTCATCGACCTGGAGCAGCTGAAGGCCGACGCGACCTTCAAGAACATCAACATCGGCCAGGACGCCTCCACGCTTTCCGGTGCGGCGACCCAGGGCTGGAAGCCTCACCAGAAGGTCACCGACGCGGGTGGCGGCAAGGGCCTGCCGACCGGTGCCACCGGCTTCGCCCAGGCCGCGGACTCGGCCATCCTGGACAACGTCCAGCAGACCGCCCGCGCCACCTCGGCCGGCAACTTCGTCCTGAGCGGCCTGAACCTGTCGCTCAAGAAGGGCGACGGCCCGGGCATCGAGTGCTTCTGAGCCCTTCCTGACGGTGCGCCCACGGGCGCGCCCGACTGACGGGTCTTCGCGGGCCGGGGGCGGCGGGGTCATCACCGCCGTTCCCGGCCTCATGCCAATCGTTCTTCCCTCGTAGCGATGTCGAGGAGCTGCACCATGTCCAGCGCAACGGTCGAACCCCGGACCGGCCACCAGAATCCGATCGGGTGGCTCTGGCGGCACTTCCGTGAATTCCGCCGCACCAGGCCCTTCTGGGGCGGCCTGCTGGCCATGATCGCCGGCGGCCCGATCCTCTACTTCCCGTACGCGCACCTGTCGCTCGGCGGCCTGACCATCGCGATGTCCACCACGGCCGGCGCCGGGTCGATGATCATCGGGGTGCTGATGATCATCCTCGGGCTCACCGGGTGGTTCCAGCCCGCCGTCCGGGTCTTCGCGGGCATCGCGACCATCCTGCTCACGCTGATCTCCATACCGGTCTCCAACCTGGCGGGCTTCGGACTGGCGCTGCTGCCGGGCCTGATCGGCGGCGGCCTGATGGTCTCCTGGGCGCCGCTGCCGGAGCCCAAGGCCGAGTCGGCGCACCGGCGCCGCCGCAAGGGCAAGGCGGCCGAGGCCGGGAACGCGGTGGCGGAGAGCGTCGCCGCCGAGCCGGCTGAGGCACCCACCGCCGCAGACACCGCCGCCGAGACGCCCACCGCCCAGCTGCCCGCCCAGGGCGCGCCGCAGGAGCCGGGCGCCGGTGCCGCCGCCGAACCGGCCGCCGGTGCCACCCTCCCGAAGCAGGCCGGCGCCGCTGACCCGGAGGGGGCACGGTGACCGGGCCGGCCGAGCAAGCCGACGGCACAGCCGTCCCCGCGCAGCGCTCCGGCCGGCACGCGGCCCCGCGCACGCCCGTACGGGCCCGGCTGAGAGGCCGTGCGCTGGCCATGGCCGCGGTGCCGACCGCGCTGCTGATGGCCGCCGCCTACACGCCCAACCCGGCGCTCGCCGAGTCCGCGGCGGGCAAGCCGTGCGGGAACGCGCCGGTGGCCGTGCCGGACGTCGCGCCGATCGAGACGCCCGTCCCCAAGAGCGAGCTGCCCGAGCCGCCGGGCCCGTCCACCGTGCCGAGCACGGCGCCCACCCAGACGCCGACCCAAGCACCGACCCACACGCCCACCCAGGTGCCGACCCAGGCGCCGACCGGCGCCCCCGTCCAGCAGCCCACCTCGCCGGTCAAGCCGCCGTCCGCCTCGACGCCGACCACCCAGCCGCCCGCCGCCCGCTCGGCCACCAACGGCGGCTCGGTGGCGAGCAGCGCGGTCTACCCGGACAGCAGCACCGGCACCGGCACGGTGGCCCGGACGGGCCTGATCGACGACATCGTCGGCGGCATCAACCACCTGCTGAACCCGAACGCCTCGCCCAGCCCGAGCGCCAGCCCGACCGCCGGCGCCACCGCCACGCAGGGCACGACCCCGGCGCCCGCGCCCACCCCGGCCGCCCCGGCTCCGCGTGCGGGCACCCCGGCCCAGCCGGCCCCGGCCGCCGCCGGCCAGGGCGCCGCGCCCACCGCGGCCCAGCCGTCCGGGGGCGCGCCCTCCGCCGCCGCGACGCCGACCGGCAAGGCGAGCCCCAAGGCGACGCCCACCGCGGGCGCCTCCGGCACCGCCTCGCCCACCGCGACGCCCACTCCCACCGGGACGCCCACCGACAACCCCAACTGCGCTGTGGACACCCGGAGCCTGACCGCCGGTGCGGCCGCCTCCGGCCAGGTCGTCCCGGAGCAGAACTGGACGCTGAACACCAGCCGGCTCGCCCTGCACGGCGCAGCGTTCCACGGCGTCTACGACGTGAAGACCCCGACCGGCACCAAGCGGGTGCTGAAGTTCGTGGTCGACAGCGTGGACATCGACAACCTCGACATGTCGACCCTGGAGGGCAACGGCGTGACCTTCCACGTCCAGGGCGCCCCGGGTTCCACCTCGACCATGCGCAACGGCCAGGTCACCATGTACGTGGAACGGCTGACCGGCCACCTCTCCAAGGTGCTCGGCCTGCCGCTCCCGGTCGACCTGGGCGAGATCACCCTGACGCCGGACACCCTGCCGCGCTGGCTGTACGACCTGATCGGCGCCATCCCGATCCCGCTGGAGCTGGAGCTGACCGGCGTCACCGCCAAGCAGGCCGGCCAGTTCGGCGGCACCCTGCACATCCCCGGGATGCACCTGTTCAACGACAACGCGCCCTACAGCGACAAGTAGCAACACGTAGCGACAACCAGCCCGCGAGCAGCGGCAGTCGACGCACAACGCCCGTGGGGCGGCCCTCCGAGGAGGACCGCCCCACGGGCGTTCGGGTGTGACGGGTGCTCACTCGCCCCGGGTGCCCAGGTGGTGAACCTGCACCATGTTGGTGGTGCCGGGGATGCCGACCGGCACACCGGCGGTGACGATGACGGTGTCGCCCTCGTCGAGCCGGCGCATCTTCAGCAGCTCGCGGTCGACCTGCGCGACCATCGCGTCGGTGGTGGCGACCTGCTCGGTCACGTACGCCTCGACGCCCCAGCTCAGCGAGAGCTGGTTGCGGGTCGCGGTGTCCGGGGTGAAGGCGATCACCGGGATCGGCGAGCGGTAGCGCGACAGCCGGCGGGCGGTGTCACCGGACTTGGTGAACGCGACCAGCGCCTTGCCGTCGAGGAAGTCGCCCAGCTCGCACGCGGCGCGGGCGACCGAGCCGCCCTGGGTGCGCGGCTTGCGGCCCGGGTTGAGCGGCTGCAGGCCCTGGGAGACCAGCTCCTCCTCGGCCTTCTCGCAGATCCGGCTCATGGTGCGGACGGTCTCGACCGGGTACTTGCCGACGCTGGACTCGGCGGAGAGCATGACCGCGTCGGCACCGTCCAGGATGGCGTTGGCGACGTCGGAGACCTCGGCGCGGGTCGGGCGCGAGGCGTGGATCATCGACTCCATCATCTGGGTGGCGACGATGACCGGCTTGGCGTTGCGGCGGGCCAGGGTGACCAGCTGCTTCTGGACCAGCGGCACCCGCTCCAGCGGATACTCCACGGCGAGGTCGCCGCGGGCGACCATGATGGCGTCGAAGGCGAGGACGATCTCCTCCATGGCCTCGACGGCCTGCGGCTTCTCGATCTTGGCGATGACCGGCACGCGGATGCCGACCTCGTCCATGACCTCGTGGACGTCCTTGATGTCCTCCGCGTTGCGGACGAAGGACAGGGCGACCATGTCGACGCCCAGGCGCAGCGCGAAGCGCAGGTCGTCCTTGTCCTTCTCGGACAGGGCGGGCACGTTCACGGCCGCGCCGGGCAGGTTGATGCCCTTGTTGTTCGAGAGCACGCCGCCCTCGACGACCACGGTCTTCACCCGCGGGCCGTCGACGCTGACGACCTCCAGGGCGATGACGCCGTCGTTGATCAGGATCGGGTCGCCGGGCTTCACGTCGCCGGGCAGGCCCTTGTAGGTGGTGCCGCAGATGTGCTGGTCACCGGGGACGTCCTCGGTGGTGATGGTGAACTCGTCGCCGTTGTCGACGGTCACCGGGCCGTTGGCGAAGGTCGCCAGACGGATCTTCGGACCCTGGAGGTCGGCCAGGACGCCGATGGCCTTGCCGGTGTCCTCCGAGACCTGGCGGACCTTGCGGTACCGCTCCTCGTGGTCAGCGTGGTTGCCGTGGCTCATGTTCAGTCGGGCGACGTTCATGCCCGCCTCGACGATGGCCTTCAGCTGTTCGTAGGAGTCCGTCGCCGGACCCAGGGTGCAGACAATTTTCGCTCGGCGCATATCGATCAGTCTATCTGTTCGGGTTATGGGCGCATTCGGCATGTATCGGTAGGAATCGCCGACGAATAATTCCGCGGAGTGAGACGATTCCGTGTCAGTCCGCGGACTCCTGGCTCTCCCGGTGCACCAGCGCGAAGGCCTGCCGGGCGATCTCCAGCTCCTCGTCGGTGGGCACCACCGCGACCGCCACCCGGGCGTACTCGGGCGAGATGATCCGGGCCTCGCCCGAGCGCACCGAGTTCAGCTCCGGGTCCACGGCGATGCCCAGCTCGTCCAGCCCCGCGGTGGCCGCCGCCCGCACCGGCGCCGCGTTCTCGCCGACCCCCGCGGTGAACGCGATCGCGTCCACCCGGCCGAGCACCGCGTAGTAGCCGCCGATGTACTTGCGCAGCCGGTGGACGTACGCGTCGAAGGCGAGCCGGGCGTCCGCGTCCCCCTCGTCCGCCCGCCGCATGATCTCGCGCATGTCGTTCTCGCCGCACAGGCCGCGCAGGCCGCTGCGGCGGTTGAGCAGGTCGTCGATCTCGTCGATCGACAGCCCGCCGACCCGGTGCAGGTGGAACACCACGCCGGCGTCGATGTCGCCCGAGCGGGTGCCCATGACCAGGCCCTCCAGCGGGGTCAGGCCCATCGAGGTGTCCACGCAGCGACCGCCGCTGACCGCCGAGGCGGAGGCGCCGTTGCCCAGGTGCAGCACGATCACGTTGACCTCGGCCGGGTCCTTGCCGAGCAGCCGCGCGGTGGCCCGCGAGACGTACTGGTGCGAGGTGCCGTGGAAGCCGTAGCGGCGCACCCGGTGCTCGTCGGCGACGGCCCGGTCGATGGCGTACCGGGCCGCGTACTCGGGCATCGAGGCGTGGAAGGCGGTGTCGAAGACGGCCACCTGGGGGAGGTCGGGGCGCAGCGCCCGGGCCACCTCGATGCCGGTGATGTTGGCCGGGTTGTGCAGCGGGGCGACCGGGATCAGCCGGCGGATCTCCCGCAGCACCTCGTCGGTGATCACGGTCGGCTCGGTGAACCGCATGCCGCCGTGCACCACCCGGTGGCCGATCGCGGCCAGCTCGGGGGAGTCCAGCCCGAGGCCGTCGGCGGCCAACTCCTCGGCGACGGCCTTGAGCGCGGCGGAGTGGTCCGGGAAGACCTGCGAGGCCTCGCGCCGCTCGCCCGCGCGCGGGGTGTGCACCAGGCGGCCGCCGGCCTCCCCGATCCGCTCGACCAGCCCGGAGGCCAGCCGGGCGCCGTCCAGCATGTCGATCAGCTGGTACTTCACCGACGAGGAGCCGGCGTTCAGCACGAGAACGCGCGTTCCTTCACTCATGCCTGCGGCTCCTTGCGGTCCTGCGACTGGATGGCGGTGATCGCGACGGTGTTGACGATGTCCTGCACCAGCGCCCCGCGCGAGAGGTCGTTGACGGGCTTGCGCAGCCCCTGCAGCACCGGGCCGACCGCGACGGCCCCGGCCGAGCGCTGGACGGCCTTGTAGGTGTTGTTGCCGGTGTTGAGGTCAGGGAAGATCAGCACGCTCGCCCGCCCGGCCACCGGCGAGCCCGGCAGCTTGGTGGCGGCGACGTGCTCGTCCACCGCCGCGTCGTACTGGATCGGGCCCTCGACCAGGATGTCCGGCCGCAGCTCACGGACCAGCTCGGTGGCCTTGCGCACCTTGTCGACGTCCGCGCCGGAGCCGGAGGTCCCGGTCGAGTAGGAGAGCATCGCGACCCTCGGCTCCACCCCGAACTGGGCGGCGGTGGCGGCGGCCTGGATCGCGATGTCGGCCAGCTGCTGGGCGTCCGGGTCGGGGTTGACCGCGCAGTCGCCGTACACCAGCACCTTGTCGGCCAGGCACATGAAGAAGACGGAGGAGACGATCGAGGCGCCCAGCGAGGTCTTGATCACCTCGAAGGCGGGCCGGATGGTGGCCGCGGTGGAGTGCACCGCGCCGGACACCATGCCGTCGGCGATGCCCTCCTGGACCATCAGGGTGCCGAAGTAGGAGACGTCGGTGACCACGTCCAGGGCCAGTTCGACGGTCATCCCCTTGTGCGCCCGCAGCCGGGCGTACAGCTCGGCGAACTGGCGGCGCAATGGGCTGGTGGTCGGGTCGACGATCCGGACCTGGGCGCGGTCGGCGCCCGCCTCCGGCTGCGGCAGCTCGATGCCCAGGCCCGCGGCCTTGCGGCGCACCGCGTCCGGCTCGCCGAGCAGGGTGAGGTCGCAGATGTTGCGGCGCAGCAGGATCTCGGCCGCGCGCAGCACCCGCTCCTCGGTGCCCTCGGGCAGCACGACGTGCCGGCGGGCGGCCCGGGCGCGCTCCAGCAGCTCGTGCTCGAACATCATCGGGGTGACCCGCTCGGACCGGCCGACCTCGATCCGGTTGGTCAACTCGGCGGTGTCGACGTGCAGTTCGAACAGGCCGAGGGCGATCTCGGCCTTCCGCGGGCTGGCCGCGGTGAGCTTGCCCTCCAGGTGGGTCAGGGTGGCGGCGGTCGGCCAGCTGCCCTCCGGGACGACTGCGACCGGGGTGCCGGGGGCGAGCCGGGCGGCCAGGGCCATCACGTTCGGGCCCGGGTGCTGGCCCAGCGTCAGCAGCACGCCGGCGATCGGCGGGGCGCCGGCGGCGTGCGCGGCCAGCGAGCCGACCACCAGGTCCGCGCGGTCCCCGGGTGTGACGACCAGCGCGCCCTCGGTCAGCGCGTCGAGGAAGGTCGGCAGCATGGCGCCGCCGAAGACGTAGCCGCGCACGTCGCGGGCCAGGCCGGCGGCGTCGCCGAGCAGCACCTCGGCGCCGGTCGCCTCGACCAGCTGCGCCACGGTCGGCGCGGCCAGGGCAGGCTCCTCCGGGATGACGTAGGCGGGGATCGGCAGCTTCTCGGTGAGCGCCCGCTGGATCCGCTGCTTGGCGCCCGGGGCGACCCGGTTGGCGATCATCGCCAGGGTCTCGCAGCCGAGGTCGGTGTACGCCCGGTGGGCGTTGCGGACCTCGGCGATCACGGCCTCCGGGTCCTCGCTGTGCCCGCCGACCACCGGCAGCACCGCGGCGCCGAACTCGTTGGCCAGGCGGGCGTTGAAGGCCAGTTCGTCCGGGATGTTGGTGTCGGCGAAGTCGGTGCCGAGCACCAGGACGGCCTGGCAGCGCCGCTCCAGCGCGCGGAAGCGGTCGACCAGGACGGAGACGAGCTCGTCCTGCCCCTGCGCGGCCTGCAACGCCGCGGCCTCCTCGTAGGTGAGGCCGTACAGCTCGGAGCTCGGCAGGTCGATCCGGTAGCGGCCGTGCAGCAGCTCGACCACGTGGTCCGAGCCCGGCTGCCCGGGCGCGGCGGCGTGCACCAGCGGGCGGAAGACCCCGACCCGGTCCACCTGGCGGGTGAGCAGTTCCATGACCCCGAGTTCGACCGCCTGCCGGCCGTCCCCCCGGTCGATCCCGGTCACGTACACGCTGCGCGCCACGTGGATGTCTCCGTCCCGTCGTCTCGGAAGGTGGTCACATCGACCCTACCTTCGCACCCCGAACACCCGTCCGCGAGCAGAGCTGCCCCCGTAGGGCAAGGGGCGAACGGCCTGAGCTCGGGATTTGCGCGGCCCTTCACCCTTGATGTACCTACATGATGTAGTTACATTGGCTGGTATGGAGACCATGGGACTGCGTGAGCTGAACCAGAACCCGTCGAAGGCAGTCGCGCGGGTCCGGGCCGGCGCGACGATCGTCGTGACCGACCGCGGGCGGCCCGTGCTGAGACTGGTGCCGGAAACGGCTCCGGAGACGACCCTCGAACGGATGGTCGCGGCGGGCGAGGTCACGCCGCCCGCCGACCAGGGCATGCCCGAACTGGCCCTCGATCTGCTGCCGGACGTCGGCAGCCTGTCGGACCTGCTGATCGAAGACCGAGACCGGGAGCGCAACCGTTGATCTACCTCGACTCGTGTGCGCTGCTCAAGTTCATCAAGCCGGAGCCCGAGACGGCCGCGCTGCGCGCTTGGCGGCAGGCGCTCCCCGACGGCACCGAATTGATCACCAGCGAGCTGGCCCGACTGGAGATCACCCGCACGCTGCTCCGAGCGGGCATCTCGCACCAGCTGGTCCCGTACCACGTCGACCAAGCGCTCCGGGGCGCCTACCGGGTCGACCTCAGCAGCGCGGTGCTCGCCAGGGCGCTCGCCTACCGCACCCCACGGTTGGGATCGCTGGACGCGCTCCATCTGGCCAGCGCCGAGCCGTTCCGGGCCGAACTCACCGACTTCGTCACCTACGACCGCGAGCTCGGCCGGGCAGCCGAGGAGCTCGGGTTTCCGGTCACTGCTCCGAGGTGAGTGCCCGCCCGTTGCGACGGGCGGGCACTCGGTGGTCAGCGGGACGGGCGGAGCCAGATGGTGGCGAGTGGGGGGAGGATCAGTTCGGCGGAACGGGGCTGGCCGTCCCATGCGACCGGCTCGGCCTTGACCGGGTGGGAGTTGCCGATGCCGCTGCCGCCGTAGGCCTCGGCGTCGGTGTTCAGCACTTCCTCCCACAGCTGGTCGCGGCCGTCCAGGCCGGGCAGGCCGACCCGGCGGCCGTGCCGGACGACCGGGGAGAAGTTGCAGACCGCGACCAGCGGCGAGCCGTCGGCGGCGTAGCGGACGAAGGAGAGCAGGTTGTCGTCGGCGGCACCGCCGTCGAGCCAGCGGAAGCCGTCCGGGGTGGTGTCCAGCTCCCACAGGGCGGGGGTGTCCAGGTAGCTGCGGTTGAGGTCGCGGACCAGGCGGCGCATCCCGAGGTGGTCCCGGTGGGCCGGCCACTGCTCGTCGAGCACCCACCACTGCGGGCCCTGCTCGTGGTCCCACTCCGCGCCCTGGGCGAACTCCTGCCCCATGTAGAGCAGTTGCTTGCCCGGGTGGGACCACATGAAGCCCAGGTAGGCGCGGTGGTTGGCGCGCTGCTGCCACCAGTCGCCGGGCATCTTGGAGACCAGGGACTGCTTGCCGTGCACGACCTCGTCGTGCGAGATCGGCAGGATGTAGTTCTCGGAGTAGGCGTACACCATCGAGAAGGTGATCTCGTTGTGGTGGTACTTGCGGTGCACCGGCTCCTTGGACATGTAGACCAGCGAGTCGTGCATCCAGCCCATGTTCCACTTCAGCCCGAAGCCGAGGCCGCCGGCGTCGGTGGGCCGGGTGACGCCGTCCCAGGCGGTGGACTCCTCGGCGATGGTGATCACGCCGGGGCAGCGCCGGTAGACGGTGGCGTTCATCTCCTGCAGGAAGGAGGCCGCGTCCAGGTTCTCCCGGCCACCGTGCCGGTTGGGCGTCCAGGCGCCGCCCTCGCGGGAGTAGTCGAGGTAGAGCATGGAGGCGACGGCGTCCACCCGCAGGCCGTCGATGTGGAACTCCTCGCACCAGTAGACCGCGTTGGCGACCAGGAAGTTGCGCACCTCCTTGCGGCCGTAGTCGAACTCCAGGGTGCCCCAGTCCGGGTGTTCGGCGCGCAGCGGGTCGGCGGGCTCGTACAGCGGCTCGCCGTCGAAGCGGGCGAGGGCGAAGTCGTCCTTGGGGAAGTGCGCGGGCACCCAGTCGACGATCACGCCGATGCCGTGCCGGTGCAGGGTGTCCACCAGGTGGCGGAAGTCGTCGGGGCTGCCGAGCCGGGCGGTGGGGGCGTAGTAGCCGGACACCTGGTAGCCCCAGGAGCCGCCGAAGGGGTGCTCCATCACCGGCATGAACTCCACGTGGGTGAAGTTCAACTCCTTGAGGTAGCGCGGGAGTTCGTCGGCGATCGCGCGGTAGGTGGTGAGGTCGGGGCGCCAGGACGGCAGGTGCAGCTCGTACACCGACATCGGTGCCCGGTGGTGGGTGGCGCGGGCGCGGCGGGCCATCCACTCGTCGTCCTGCCAGGCGTACGAGGAGGAGGTGACCACCGAGGCGGTGCCGGGTGGGCACTGGGCGGCCCGGGCCAGCGGGTCGGCCTTGTCGAGCACCCAGCCCTGCCGGGTGTGCACCTCGTACTTGTAGGTGGCGCCCTCGGCCAGGCCCGGGACGAACAGCTCCCAGATCCCGGAGGAGCCGAGCGAGCGCATCGGGTGCCCGGTGCCGTTCCAGTGGTTGAAGTCGCCGATCAGCCGCACCCCGACGGCGTTCGGCGCCCAGACCGCGAAGGCGGTGCCGGGCACGCCCTCGACGGTGCGCACGTGCGAGCCGAGTGCCCGCCACAGCTGCTCGTGCCGGCCCTCGGAGATCAGGTGCAGGTCGAGTTCGCCGAGGGTGGGGCGGGTGCGGTAGCCGTCGTCCTGGCGCATCGGCTCGCCGCCGGGGTAGGTCACCAGCAGGGAGTAGTCCGGCAGTTCGTCGCCGGCCACCAGTCCGGTGAACAACCCGCCCTGCTGGTGGGTGAGTTCGGCCGGGCCCTGCGGCGTCTCGACGACGACCCGCTCGGCGAAGGGGCGCAGCACCCGGATCGCCGTGCCGCCGTGCACCGGGTGGGCGCCGAGCAGTGCGTGCGGGTCGTGGTGCTGCCCGTTCACCAGCCGGTCCACCTCGGCCGGCGGCAGCGGCGCCTCCGGCAGGCGCAGAGCTCCGACCGGGGCGTCCGAGGAAGGGACCGTCGGAGGATCCGCCGGAAGGGCGGCCGCAGGTTCCTCGGCCCGGGCGGAGGCGGCGGCCCCGGCCAGGAAGGTGGCCGGAACGGGGTGGTTGGGGCCGGTCGGGTCGAGCGGCGTCACGGCGTGGTCCTCCTGCGGCAGGGGTGTGCGAACTCGTGGCGGGCGGGCGGACTGAGAGCGCGGGAACAGCGGGGTCGGCGGGATCAGACGGACAGGGCGAGCCGGTTGATCGCGGCCAGCGGGATCGGCAGCCAGCTCGGCCGGTGCCGGGCCTCGTACACCACCTCGTACACCGCCTTGTCGATCTCCAGCGCCCGCATCAGCTCCGGCGAGGCCGCCGGGTCGGCGCCGCCCCCGGCGGTGTAGCCGGCGCAGAAGGCGGTGCGGTTGCGCTGGGCCCAGGCGGCGGCGAGATGGGCCAGTTCCGGGTCGACCGGGCCGCCGGCCAGCAGGTGGGCTGCGGCGTAGTCGAAGGAGCGGAGCATCGCGGCGACGTCGCGCAGGGCGGGTTGCGGTTCGCGGCGCTCGTTGACCGACTTGGCCGGCTCGCCCTCGAAGTCCAGCAGCACCCAGCCGTGCGGGGTGCGCATCGCCTGTCCGAGGTGCAGGTCGCCGTGGATGCGCTGGACGGGCAGGCCGTCGGGGTGGGCGTCGGCGAGTTGCTGGAAGGCGGTGCGCAGCGCGGCGCGGAAGCGCAGCAGTCCGGGGACGGCGGCGACGGCGCTGTCGAGCCGGTCGGCCATCGCGGTGGCCAACCGTCCGGTCTGGGTGCGGTCGAGCCGGGCGACGGGCATGGAGCGGGCGAGCACCCGGTGCACTTCGGCGGTGGCCCGGCCGAGCCGGTGCGCCTCGATGGCGAAGTTGCCGGGGGAGCGGTCGCCCTTGAGCCGGCCGACCTGGTCGAGGGCGAGTTCCCAGCCGTCCTCGGCGTCCGGCAGGTAGCGCTGGAGGAGTCCGAGGGTGGCGGGTTCGGCGCGTTCCATCCGGCTCTCGAACCAGGCGGCGACCCGGGGGATCCGGGTGGAGCCGGCCCGGGAGAGGGCGAGCGAGAGTTCGAGGTCGGGGTTGGTGCCGGGGTGGATGCGGCGGAACAGCTTGAGGATGTACGAGGTGCCGTAGATGACGGAGCTGTTGGACTGTTCGGCGGTGGAGGCGCGGCCGGGGAGGTTGGCGGGCAGTCCGGAGCCGGGGGTGCGGCGGAAGGACAGCGAGCCGAACCGGTCGCCGGTGGCGAGGTGTTCCAGCAGCCGTCCGGTGAGTTCGGGGTCGTGCACCGCGTCGTAGAGGGTCGCGCCGTCGTACGGGCCCTGGCTGAGCCGGCCGAGGACGGCGCCGGGGCCGATGTCGCCGAGTCCGTTGGAGCGGATCCCGAGCAGCAGTTGGTAGATGTCCCCGTGCGGGGCGCCGGCCGTGGTGGCGTGCTCGACCCGGAGCAGCAGGTGCAGCAGTGCCGGGTCACCGACCTGCAGCGGGGTGCCGACCACGGGGGTGAGGCCGGTGATGGGCCGCCCCTTGCCGGCGTACCAGCGCTGGGTGGGCAGCCACGCGGAGATCAGCGGCAGCGCCGCCTGGACGAGTTCGCTGACTCCCAGGGCGGTTCTCCGGGCCCCGGTGCCCCGCGCGCCCGCCGGCGCGGGGGAGCCGGCCGGGGCGTCGTGCTGCACATGGGCTTGAGAACGGGAGGTTTCGGACATGACTCCCTTTCCCCGGAAGCACGCGGACTGCCCGACGGGTCGTGGCCGGGTCCGTCAGTCTTCCGGATTTCGGCGGCGCGGCGGTTGCGGCACGCGAGCGTGGCTCGGGTGTCACGCCTTCGTGTGGGTGGCCGTTGGGCTGTTCTCCGTACGCGGTGGTGCAGAGAACTCCGGGGGCGCTCGGGTCCAACTGGCGCCCCCGGAGGGTCTGGTGGTGCTGTCGGGGCGGGTTCGCCGGGGTGCGGCGGATCGTTACTTCGACCGCCTGGTCCCGCTCAGGCGCGGGGGCTGCCGGAGCTGGAACCAGTAGAAGCCGTGCCCGGCCAGGGTGAGCAGGTAGGGCCACTCGCCGATCGACGGGAAGCGCACCCCGCCGATCAGCTCGACCGGGTACCGCCCGCCGTACTGCCGCAGGTCCAGCTCGGTCGGCTGCGCGAACCGCGAGAAGTTGTTCACGCACATGACCAGGTCCCCCTCGTACTCGCGCACGAAGGCCAGCACGGCGGGGTTGCTGGACGGCAGTTCGGCGTAGCTGCCGAGCCCGAACGCCGGATTGAGCTTGCGGATCTCGATCATGCGACGCGTCCAGTGCAGCAGCGAACTCGAACTGCTCTGCTGCGCTTCGACGTTGGTCACCTGATAGCCGTACACCGGGTCCATGATGGGCGGCAGACTGAGCCTGCCCGGGTCGGCGGAGGAGAAACCCGCGTTGCGGTCCGGGGTCCACTGCATCGGCGTGCGCACGCCGTCCCGGTCGCCGAGCCAGATGTTGTCGCCCATGCCGATCTCGTCCCCGTAGTAGAGGACCGGGGAGCCGGGCAGGGAGAGCAGCAGGGCGGTGAAGAGCTCGATCTGGTTGCGGTCGTTCTCCAGCAGCGGGGCGAGCCGGCGGCGGATGCCCACGTTGGCGCGCATCCGCGGGTCCTTGGCGTACTCCGCGTACATGTAGTCGCGCTCCTCGTCGGTGACCATCTCCAGGGTCAGCTCGTCGTGGTTGCGCAGGAAGATGCCCCACTGGCAGCCGTTGGGGATCTGCGGGGTCTTGGCGAGGATCTCCGAGACCGGGTAGCGGGATTCGCGGCGCACCGCCATGAAGATCCGCGGCATCACCGGGAAGTGGAACGCCATGTGGCACTCGTCGCCGCCGGAGGTGAAGTCGCCGAAGTAGTCGACGACGTCCTCCGGCCACTGGTTGGCCTCGGCGAGCAGCACGGTGTCGGGGTAGTCGGCGTCGATCTCCTTGCGGACCCGCTGGAGGAACTCGTGGGTCTCGGGCAGGTTCTCGCAGTTGGTGCCCTCGCGGGCGAACAGGTAGGGCACCGCGTCGAGCCGGAAGCCGTCGATGCCGAGGTCGAGCCAGAACCGCAGGCCCGCGATCATCTCGGCCTGGACCCGGGGGTTGTCGTAGTTGAGGTCCGGCTGGTGCGAGAAGAAGCGGTGCCAGTAGTACTGCTTGCGGACCGGGTCGTAGGTCCAGTTGGAGGTCTCGGTGTCGACGAAGATGATCCGGGCGTCCGGGTACTGCTTGTCGTCGTCGGCCCACATGTAGAAGTCGCCGTACGGCCCGTCCGGGTCCGTCCGGGAGGCCTGGAACCACGGGTGCTGGTCGCTGGTGTGGTTCATGACGAAGTCGATGATCACGCGCATGCCGCGGGCGTGCGCGGCGTCGACGAACTCCATGAAGTCGGCGAGGTCGCCGAACTCCGGCAGCACCGAGGTGTAGTCGGACACGTCGTACCCGCCGTCGCGCAGCGGCGAGGCGAAGAACGGGGGGAGCCAGAGGCAGTCGATCCCGAGCCACTGGAGGTAGTCGAGCTTGGCCGTGAGCCCCTTGAGGTCCCCGACCCCGTCGCCGTTGCTGTCCTGGAAGGACCGCACCAGCACCTCGTAGAACACCGCACGCTTGAACCACTCGGGGTCCAGGTTCTTCTTCGAGGTCTCCGGGAAGGTGTCGGGGACGGGCTCGTTCACTGTCACGCTGGGTTCCTCCGAACCGTGAGGAGGTGGGCCGGCTCGGCTGAGGGATCGAGCCGGACGTAGTTGTGCCGGCCCCAGGTGTAGACGGCGCCGGTGAGCTCGTCGTGCACCGCGTACGGGCCGTCGCCGTCGAGCGTGACGGTGGCCTCCTGGACGTGGTGCGGGTCGAGGTTGACCACGGTGATGACCTGGTCGGTGAGGCCCTCGGGGGTGGTCGCGGTCTTGGAGTAGGCGATCACCCGGTCGTTGTCGGTGGGGTGGAAGCGCAGGTCGCGCAGCTGCTGCAGGGCGGGGTGGCGCCGGCGCAGCCGGTTGAGCACGGTGAGCAGCGGGGCGAGGGTGTCGGTGCGGTTCCAGTCGCGCGGGCGCAGCTCGTACTTCTCCGAGTGCAGGTACTCCTCGGAGCCCGGGTGGGCCGGCTCGTTCTCGTACAGCTCGTAGCCGGCGTAGATGCCGTAGCTGGGGGAGAGGGTGGCGGCGAGCACGGCGCGGATCGCGAAGGCGGCGCGGCCGCCGTGCTGGAGGTACTCGTGCAGGATGTCGGGGGTGTTGGCGAAGAAGTTGGGGCGCATGTAGGCCGCTGCGTCACCGGTGAGTTCGGTGAGGTACTCGGTGAGTTCCGGCTTGGTGGTGCGCCAGGTGAAGTACGTGTACGACTGGTGGAATCCGATCTTCGCCAGGGTGTGCATCATCGCGGGGCGGGTGAATGCCTCCGCCAGGAACACGACATCGGGGTCGGTGCGGGCGATGTCGGCGAGCACCGTCTCCCAGAACACCACCGGCTTGGTGTGCGGGTTGTCGACCCGGAAGATCCGAACACCGTGGGACATCCAGAAGCGCAGGAGCCGGACGGTTTCCTTGACGATTCCGTCCATGTCCTGATCGAAGTTGACCGGATAGATGTCCTGGTACTTCTTCGGCGGGTTCTCGGCGTACGCGATGGTGCCGTCCGCGCGGTGGTGGAACCATTCCGGATGCTTGTTCACCCAGGGGTGGTCCGGGGAGCACTGGAGGGCGAAGTCCAGCGCCACCTCCAGGTTCAGCGCCCGGGCCTCGGTGACGAAGTGGTCGAAGTCCTCGATGGTGCCGAGGTCGGGGTGGACCGCGTCGTGGCCGCCCTCGGGGGAGCCGATCGCCCAGGGCGAGCCGACGTCGTGCGGACCGGCCGTCAGGGTGTTGTCCGGGCCCTTGCGGAAGGCTCGGCCGATCGGGTGCACCGGCGGCAGGTAGACCACGTCGAAGCCCATCGCGGCGATGGCCGGCAGCCGCTCGGCGGCGGTGCGCAGGGTGCCCGAGCGCGGCGGTTCGACGCCGCTCGGGTCCACCACGGCCCCCTCCGAGCGGGGGAAGAACTCGTACCAGGAGCCGAACAGCGCACGCTCGCGGTCCACCTGCAGCGGCAGCGGGCGGGAGGCGCTGAGCAGTTCGCGCAGCGGGTAGCGGGTCAGCAGGTCCAGCACCTCGGGGGCCAGTGCGGCGGCCAGCCGGGACAGCGGCGGCAGCCCCGGGTCGCGCAGCGCGTCGGCGGCGGCCAGCACGTGTGCGCGGCCCTCCTTCTTCGGCACCCCGGCGGCGGCCTGGTCCAGCAGCCGGGCGCCCTCCTCCAGGACCAGCGCGGTGTCGATCCCGGCGGGCAGCTTGATCGCGGCGGCCCTGCGCCAGGTGGCGATCGGGTCGCTCCACGCCTCCACCAGGTACGACCAGCGGCCGGGCGCGGTCGGGGTGACGTACGCGCCCCAGCGGTCGGTGCCCTCGGCCAGCTCGCGCATCGGTGTCCGCGGGCCGCTGCGGCCGCGCGGGTCGCGCAGCACCACGTTGGCGTTGACGGCGTCGTGGCCCTCGCGGAAGACGGTCGCGGTGACCAGGAAGGTCTCGCCGACGACGGCCTTGGCAGGGCGGCGGCCGGAGTCGACGAGGGGGCTGACGTCCAGGACGGGGATGCGGCCGATCACGGTGTCGCTCTCTGTCTTGCGGGCGGCGGTCTTCGTGGGGCGTTTGGCGGCGCTCTTGGCCGCCGGCTTGCGCGCGGGCGTGCCCGGCGCGCTCGCGGCCCCTGCGGTGGGGGCCTTCGCGGTGGCCTTCGCGGCGGTCGTACGGCGCGGCGCGGTACCGGTCCCGGCGCCGGCCTTCGGGGTGGCGGCCGACGCGGTGGCGGTGGTGCGGCGCGTGGTGGTGCGCCTGCGGGGTGCCGCGGCCCGGTCCTCCTCGGCCCCGGGTTGTGGGGCCGCCGCGGAGGGAGGTGCCGCGGGGGGCTGTGCTGCCGCGGGATGGGATTCGGAGGATCCGGTAGGGACCGCCCCGGACACCCTGGGCGACGGCATCGCCGGATCTGTCCGAGTGTCAGAATCCATCCGTCCGGCGGATTCCGCGACCGCTGCGTCGAGGGTTTCGGCCACAGGTGTGGACTGGTCCCGCGTGTCGCCGTGCATGCCAAGCTCCTGCCCGAGATCGGCGGCAGCTCCCGCGGGCCGGGGGGCGGGCCAGGGGAGTACCGGGAGGACTGCTGGGTGGGGAGGACGTGCGCGACCGGAGCCTGCCCGCGCCGCTGTCCCCGGCAACCTGCCCGGCGCCCGCCGAGCCGGTGGCGGGACGCCCCCGAGCCCGTGCGCGTCCCGGCGCACGCCTCCTGGGTCACGCCCCTGGGCGACCCGGTCCACCCGTGAACGAGCAGGCCGGTACCGAGGACACGCGTCAGTGTGCGGTGAGCGCCGAATGGGTTACGGAGAACGGGGACAGCGAACGCGAAAAGGATTCGGACGTGCTGCTTCAAGGGGGACGCCACCCGTCGCCGGACTCCCCGGAGCATCAACGACCTTCGGTCATCCTCGCATCGGTGACCGGGTTTTTGCACCGGTACGACAGTAGTTTCGGGTCTTCTCCCGGGCGGATGCACCCTCGGAAATGAAGCCGTACCGCAGAGTTCACGTATTGGTAGCGCGGGCCCCCGAAATGTGCGCCTCGCGCGCCCCCCGTGCAGACCAATGCGCCGAATGCGATCTCATCAATAGCCCGAACGGATGCCCAATAGCCCACTTGACGCACTGCCGGGCCGACCGCCGCGGCTACGCTTCACGCCGTGAAGGCAATCCGCAGATTCACCGTCCGCACCGTCCTGCCCGAACAACTCCAGCCGCTGCACGAGCTGGCCCTCAACCTGCGCTGGTCCTGGCACCCCGAGACCAGGGACCTGTTCCGGTCCGTGGACCCGGAGGTCTGGGCCGCGACCGGCGAGGACCCGGTGCGGCTGCTCGGGGAGGTCCCGGCCACCAGGCTCGCCGCGCTCGCCGCCGACCGGCGGTTCCTGCGCAGACTCGGCGACCTCGCCGACGACCTGCGCGACTACCTGACCGGCCCGCGCTGGTACCAGACCCGGCAGCAGGAGACCGGTGCCGCCCCGCTGCCCGCCGCCATCGCCTACTTCTCGCCCGAGTACGGCATCGCCGCCGCACTGCCCCAGTACTCCGGCGGACTCGGCATCCTCGCCGGCGACCACCTCAAGGCCGCCAGCGACCTCGGCGTCCCCGTCATCGGCGTCGGCCTGTTCTACCGGCACGGCTACTTCCGGCAGTCCCTGAGCCGGGACGGCTGGCAGCAGGAGCGCTACCCACTGCTCGACCCGGACGAGCTCGCGGTCAGCCCGCTGCGGGAGGCCGACGGCACCCCCAGCCGGGTCGACCTCGCCCTGCCCGGCGGCCGCACCCTCGCCGCCCGGATCTGGAAGGCCCAGGTCGGCCGGGTGCCGCTGCTGCTGCTCGACTCCGACATCGAGGCCAACTCGCCCGCCGAACGCGACGTCACCGACCGGCTGTACGGCGGCGGCAGTGAACACCGGCTGCTGCAGGAGATGCTGCTCGGCATCGGCGGCGTACGGGCGGTGCGCGCCTACTGCCGGCTCACCGGGCACCCCGCCCCCGAGGTCTTCCACACCAACGAGGGCCACGCCGGCTTCCTCGGCGTCGAACGGATCCGCGAACTCGTCGCCGAGGACGCGGCCGGCGCCGACCCGGCCGGGCCCGACACCGCCGGCCCCGACTTCGCCGCCGCCCTGGAGTCCGTCCGGGCCGGCACCCTGTTCACCACCCACACACCCGTGCCGGCCGGCATCGACCGCTTCGACCGCGAGCTGGTCGCCCGCCACTTCGGCGGGGACGCCGCCCTGCCCGGCGTCCCGGTCGACCAGGTGCTCGCACTCGGCGCCGAGACCTGGCGCGGCGGCGACCCGAAGCTGTTCAACATGGCCGCCATGGGCCTGCGGCTCGCCCAGCGCGCCAACGGGGTCTCCACCCTGCACGGCGAGGTCAGCCGCTCGATGTTCAACGGCCTCTGGCCCGGTTTCGACGCCGACGAGGTGCCGATCACCTCGGTCACCAACGGCGTGCACGCCGCCACCTGGATCGACCCGGCCGTCGTCCGGCTCGGCGCCGCCGAGATCGGCGCCGAACGCGCCGAGGAGGCCATGACCACCGGCGAGGCCACCCGCTGGACCGGCCTGGAAGCGATCGGCAACCCCGAGATCTGGGAACTGCGCCGCACCCTGCGCGCCCAGCTGGTGGACGAGGCCCGCCGCCGGCTGCACGCCTCCTGGCGCCAGCGCGGAGCCGGCGAGGCCGAGCTCGGCTGGGTCTCCTCGGTGCTCGACCCCGACGTACTCACCATCGGCTTCGCCCGCCGGGTGCCCTCGTACAAGCGGCTCACCCTGATGCTGCGCGACACGGAGCGGCTGCGCGCCCTGCTGCTGCACCCGACCCGGCCGGTGCAGATCGTGGTGGCCGGCAAGGCCCACCCGGCCGACGACGGCGGCAAGCGGCTCATCCAGCAGATGGTCGCCTTCGCCGACGACCCGGCCGTCCGGCACCGGATCGTCTTCCTGCCGGACTACGACATGGCGATGGCCCGGCACCTCTACCCGGGCTGCGACGTCTGGCTGAACAACCCGCTGCGCCCACTGGAGGCCTGCGGCACCTCCGGGATGAAGGCCGCGCTCAACGGCTGCCTCAACCTGTCCGTCCTGGACGGTTGGTGGGACGAGTGGTACGACGGCCGCAACGGCTGGGCGATCCCCACCGCCGACGAGAGCGGCGGGGTGCTCGACCCGGACAGCGGCGAGGCCGAGCGGCGCGACGACATCGAGGCGGCCGCCCTCTACGACCTGATCGAGCACCAGGTCGCCGCCCGCTTCTACGACCGGGACGCGGACGGGCTGCCGCACCACTGGATCGCCATGGTCCGGCACACCCTGGTCACCCTCGGGCCCAAGGTGCTGGCCGGGCGGATGGTCCGGGAGTACGTCGAACGGCTGTACACGCCGGCCGCGCTGGCCCAGCGGGAGCTGGCGGCCGACCGCAACCGCTGCGCCCGGGAGCTGGCGGTGTGGAAGGCGAAGGTCCGGGAGGCCTGGCCGGCCGTCCGGGTCGAGCACGTCGAAGCGGACTGCCCGGCCGAGGCCCAGGAGCTGGGCAGCTCGCTGGAGCTGCGGGTGCAGGTCGCGCTCGGGACGCTCGGGCCGGGCGACGTCGAGGTCCAGGTGGTCTCCGGCCGGGTGGACGAGTCGGACGGCATCTCGGACGCCTGCCTGCTCGCCCTCAAACCGGTCGGCGGGCCCGACCTGGACGGCCGCACCCGCTACGAGGGCTCGCTGGAGCTCTGCCGCACCGGCCCGTTCGGCTACACCGTCCGGGTGCTGCCCGCCCACCCGCGGCTGGCCTCGCCGGCCGAGCTGGGGCTGGTCGCGCTGCCCGCCGAGTCGGCCGGAATGGACGCGGGGCTGCTGCGCTGATCCGCCGCGCCGTCGTCCCCGCGGGGTGTGCCGCCGCGGGGACGGCAACGCGGCTGCTGACGCCGCGGAGGATGACTGTCGTTCGGATCGCCACGGACGGCAGTCATCCGGTTGCCCCGCGTGTCGGGCGGGGGCAGCGTGAAGGTCATGATGCGAACCGTGCGCGCGGCCGCCCTCGCCGCGCTCTCCGTAGTGCTCCTCGCGTGGCCGGCCCAGGCCGGCACCACCCCGCTCGCCGCGCCACCCGCGACCGCGCAGCTGTCCGTCGAACTCTGTCCGCCGCAGGGCCCGGTGGTGCCGGGGGAGACCGGGATCCTGGAGGTCCGGGTCACCAACCGGGGCCCGGAGACCACCAGCGACGCGACCCTGGTCGTCGTGCACATCCCGTCGCCGGGTGTGGTGCAGTCGGCCGAACCGCCCGTCACCCTCACCTACTTCGGCACCGGCAGCTCCTACCGGATCCCGGCCGGGCTGGCGCCGGGGGCGAGCTCGGTGGAGAAGCTGGCGCTGTACGTCGCGCCGGTCACCTCGCCGTTCACCACCATCAGCGGCGACGTCCAGGCCTTCTACCCGGGTGACCCGGACCAGTCCGGCCACACCACCCCGTACAGCCTCACCACCGCCGACACCCGGGCGCACTTCATGGTCGGCGCCTCCTCCGCCTGGGAGGGTGGCCACCCGGTGCCGCAGCCGGGCGACCTCACCGGAAAGCCCGGCGCGACCGTCAGCCTGCCGCTCTGGGTGTACAACGCGGGCCCCTCGTACTCGACCCACCCGGTCGACATCCGGATCACCACGCCGGAGCACACCACGCTGACCGGCGCCCCGCCGTACGACTGCACGGCGACCGGGGAGCGGACGCTCTCCTGCCACCTGCCGACCGGGCCGCGCTACCACGACGCGGTCTACCTCGACCCGGCGGTGGTGATCGACCCGGCGACCGTCGCGGGGCAGGTACTGCCCGGCGGGACGCTGGACGTGGTGGCCGCGTCCGAGGACTGCCCCTCGCCCGACTGGCACACCGACTTCGTGGTGACCGTGAACTGAGCGGGCCGAGCGGCAGATA
This sequence comes from Streptomyces sp. 1114.5, assembly GCF_003635085.1. Taxonomy (NCBI): domain Bacteria; kingdom Bacillati; phylum Actinomycetota; class Actinomycetes; order Kitasatosporales; family Streptomycetaceae; genus Streptomyces; species Streptomyces sp. 1114.5. The sequence goes on along the minus strand of NZ_RBXE01000001.1, from coordinate 192,216 downwards.
CGGACAGGCCCGGCCCGGGTGCGTGACGGCGCACCCGGACCGGGCACATTCATGGGTGGGAACGGGCCGGCCTCAGACCAGGCTGTCCCGCCAGGCCCGGTGCAGGGTGGCGAAGCGGCCGGAGCCGTCGATCAGCTCCTGCGGGGAGCCGTCCTCCACGATCCGGCCCCGGTCCATCACCAGGACGCGGTCGGCGATCTCCACGGTGGAGAGCCGGTGCGCGATGATCACCGCCGTCCGGCCCGCCAGCACCGTGCGCATCGCCCGCTGGACGGCCTGCTCGCCGGGGACGTCCAGGGAACTGGTCGCCTCGTCCAGGATCAGCACCGCAGGGTCGGCCAGCAGGGCGCGAGCGAAGGCCACCAGCTGGCGCTGACCGGCCGAGATCCGGCCGCCGCGCTTGCGCACGTCGGTGTCGAAGCCGTCCGGCAGCGCGGCGATGAACCCGTACGCGCCGATGTCGCGGGCAGCCTGCTCGACCTCCTCGCGGGTCGCGCCGGGGCGGCCGATCGCGATGTTCTCGGCGACGGTGCCGGAGAACAGGAAGGACTCCTGGGTCACCATCACCACCCCGCGCCGCAGTTCCGGGGTGGCCAGCTCGCGCAGGTCCACGCCGTCCAGCCGGATCCGGCCGTCGGTCGGGTCGTAGAAGCGGGCCAGCAGCTTGGCGACCGTCGACTTGCCCGCGCCGGTCGCGCCGACCACCGCCACCGTCTGCCCGGCGGGGATCTGCAGGTCGAAGGGCGGCAGCACCTCCTTGCCGGTGCGGTAGGCGAAGCGGGTCTGTTCGAACCGCACCTCACGGCCCTTGCCGGCGGCCTGCGGCAGGTCGCGCGGCTCGGCGGGCTCGGCGACCGTCGGCTCGTGGGCGAGCAGGCCGGCGATCTTCTCCAGGGCGGCGGCGGCCGACTGGTAGCTGTTCAGGAACATCGCCAGCTGGTCGATCGGGTCGAAGAGCCGGCGCAGGTAGAGCGCGAAGGCGGTGAGCACGCCCAGCTCCAGCGAGTCGTCGACGACCAGGTAGGAGCCGAACAGCACCACGCCGGTGATCCACAGGTTGGCGGTGGCGCGGGAGAGGCCGACGTAGCGGGCCAGCTCCAGGAAGCCGTCCGCGGTGGCGGTGGCCGCCTGCCGGTTGAGCACGGCGAAGGCGGCGTCGTTGGCCCGCTCGCGGCGGAAGGCCTGCACCGGGCGGATGCCGTTCATGGTCTCGGTGAAGCGGACGATCAGCGAGGCGGCCGAGGTCCGCGAGCGCCGGTACACCCGGCGCGAGCGGCGGCGGAAGGAACGGGCGATCAGCGCCAGCGGCACGCCGGAGGCCAGCGAGACCAGGCCGAGCCGCCAGTCCAGCACCAGCAGCAGCACCGAGATGTAGCAGACCGACAGGAAGACGGTCAGCAGCTCCTGGAGCCCTTCGGAGAGCAGTTCGCGCAGCGCGTCGATGTCGCTGGTGGCCCGGGAGATGATCCGGCCCGAGGTGTAGCGCTCGTGGAAGTCCAGGCTGAGCCGCTGGGCGTGCCGGAAGATCCGGCCGCGCAGCTCCAGCAGGATGTCCTGGTTCACCCGGGCGCTGATCTTGATGAACAGCCACTGCAGGACCGGGCTGAGCAGCGCGCAGAACAGGTAGGCGGCGACCACCGCGATCAGTGGGCCGGAGTCGTGCGCGCGCAGCGCCGGGATGGCGCGGTCCATCGCCACCGCGACCAGCAGCGGACCGGACTGCAGGGCGGCCTGCTGGACCAGGATCACCACCAGCGCGACGGCGATCCGGGCCCGGTGCGGGCCGAGCAGCGAGCGCAGCAGCGCCCGGGGCGCGCCGGGCGGGACGGGAATGTCGTCCTCGTCGGCGGGCGGCGGGGGCGGGGCCTCCGCGACGGGCGGCGTCTCCGCGACGGGCGGGGCGGATGCCTTGGCGGGGTCGGCGTCGGTGGGGCCGGTGGTGGGGTCGGCGGTGGTGGTCACGGGGCTGCACTTCCTTCGGGCACGAGGGCGGCCTCGCCGGACATCAGTTCGCGGTAGTGCGCGCAGTCGCGCAGCAGCTCCTGGTGGGTGCCGACGGCCGTGATCCGGCCGTCCGCCAGCACGGCGACCCGGTCGGCGAGCAGCACCGTGCTGGGCCGGTGGGCGACCACCAGGGCGGTGGTGGTGCCGAGGACCTCGCGCAGCGCGCGCTCGACCAGCGCCTCGGTGTGCACGTCCAGGGCGGAGAGCGGGTCGTCCAGCACCAGGAAAGCCGGGTCGCCGACCACCGCGCGGGCCAGCGCGAGGCGCTGGCGCTGGCCGCCGGACAGGCTCAGGCCCTGCTCGCCGACCTCGGTGTCCACGCCCTCGGGGAGCGTGTCGACGAAGCCGGCCTGGGCGGTGGCCAGGGCGGAGCGCAGCTGCTCCGTGCTCGCGCCCGGGGCGCCCATCAGGACGTTCTCCCGGACGGTCGCCGAGAAGAGGGTGGGCTCCTCGAAGGCGACCGCGACGAGTTCGCGCAGCCGCTCCCGGGGCAGGTCGCGGATGTCCCGGCCGTCCAGGGTGATGGTGCCGGCGGTGGCCTCGTAGAGCCGGGGGAGCAGGGCGGTGAGCGTGGTCTTGCCGCTGCCGGTGGCGCCGACCAGGGCCATCGTCTCGCCGCTGCGGATGTGCAGGTCGATGCCGGTCAGCAGGTCGGGGCTGTCCGCGGGGGCGTCGGGGTAGCGGAAGCGGACGCCGGTGAAGCGGATGCCGTCCGGGGCGGCCAGGGTCGTTTCGGTGCCCGGGTCCGGGGTGTCGGGCTCGTCCAGGACCTCGAAGAATCGGTCGGTGGCGGTGGCGGCCTCGTTGGCGTAGGCGAGCAGCCAGCCGAGCGATTCGATCGGCCAGCGCAGGGCGAGCGCGGTGGAGAGGAAGGCGACCAGGGTGCCGGCGCTCAGCTCGTCGTGGGCGACCAGGTAGGCGCCGACGGCCAGGGCGCAGCCGAGGGCGAGCTCCGGCAGGCCGACGATGACGGCCCAGACGTTGGCGAGCAGGTGCGCCTTCCCCAGCTCGGTGCGGCGCAGCTCCTGCGACTGGGCACGGAAGCGCTCGGCCATCGAGCGGTGGCGGCCGAAGGCCTTGAGGATCCGGATGCCGAGGACGGACTCCTCGACCACGGTGGCGAGGTCGCCGTTCTGGTCCTGGGCGCGGCGGGAGGCGCCCGAGTAGCCGGCCTCGAAGCGCCGGGTGAGCAGGAACAGCGGGACGACGGGGAGCAGGGCGATCAGTGCCAGCCGCCAGTCCTGGGTGAACATCACCACCGTCCCGGCCAGGAACATCACCGTGTTGACGATCAGGAAGACCAGCGGGAAGGCCAGGAACAGCCGCATGGTGTACATGTCGGCGGTGGCCCGGGAGAGCAACTGGCCGGATCCCCAGCGGTCGTGGAAGGAGACCGGCAGCCGTTGGAGCTTGGCGAAGAGGTCGCTGCGCATCGCCGTCTCCAGCCCGGCCAGCGGGCGGGCCAGCACCACCCGGCGGGTGTAGAACAGCCCGGCCTCCAAGAGGCCCACGAGCAGCAGCAGGCCGACCGGCGGCCAGAGGGCCGTCACGTCGTGCTCGGCGAGCGGGCCGTCCACGATCCGGCCGAGGATCACCGGGACGGTGAGCGTGCTGAGCATGCCGAGGGTGGCGGCCGCCACCGAGACGGCGATCCGGCCGCGGACGGCGCGGGCGTACGGCCGCAGGCGTAGCAGGGAGCGGACCGTGGAGCGGGGGCGCACGGTCGCGGGGTCGTCGTTTTGAATGTTCTCGGCCATCGCGGTGAGGGTAGGCAGAGAGGCCGTCACTTCTCATCCGGTTTTTCGCGCCTGTCAGGGGGGGTGGGGCGAGAACCGGCCATTGCTCCGGTCGTTATGGGGTGTTCGGGGTGGAGATGTCGGCGGGGGTGGAGATGTCGGCTGGGGTGGGGGTGCCGGCAGCTACCGCGTGGGGATGCGGAGGAGGTGCAGGGAGCGGGGGGCGAGGAGGACGGCGCCGCGCGGGTACGGTTCGCGGTCGCCGGTCCCTCCGGCGGCTGTGTCGATCAGCGTCTCGTACGCGGCTTCGGGCTCCGCCCAGGGCTCCCCGGGCAGGGTGAACACCGTCTCCCGGTGGTCCGCGTTGAGCAGCAGCAGGAAGCTGTCGTCCTGCAGCGGCTCGCCGCTGTCGTCCCGCTCGGACATCGCGGTGCCGCACAGCAGCATGCCGAGGCAGGCCGTCGGGGCGAACCAGTCGGCCTCGGTCATCTCCTTGCCCAGCGGGGTGAACCAGGCCAGGTCTGGCCGGCCGCCCGGGGTGGCGGCCCGGCCGGAGAAGAACGCCCGGCGGCGCAGCACCGGGTGGGCCCGGCGCAGCCGGACCAGCCGGGCGGTCAGCTCGCACAGCTCCTGCCAGCCGGGCTCCGCCAGCAGCGACCAGTCCAGCCAACTGGCCTCGTTGTCCTGGCAGTAGGCGTTGTTGTTGCCGCCCTGGGTGCGGCCCAGCTCGTCCCCGGCGGTGAGCATCGGGACACCCGCGGAGAGCAGCAGGGTGGCGATCAGGTTGCGCAGTTGGCGCAGCCGCAGGGCCCGGACGGCCGGGTCGGTGGTCTCGCCCTCGGCGCCGTGGTTCCAGGAGCGGTTGTCGTCGGTGCCGTCCCGGTTGGCCTCGCCGTTGGCCTCGTTGTGCTTGCGGTCGTACGAGACCAGGTCGCGCAGGGTGAAACCGTCGTGCGCGGTCACGAAGTTGACGGAGGCGTACGGGCGGCGGCCGGAGCGCTGGTAGAGGTCGGAGGAGCCGGAGAGGCGGTAGCCGAGCTCGCGGACGTCCGCGCGGGCGCCGCGCCAGAAGTCCCGTACGGCGTCCCGGTACTTGTCGTTCCACTCCGCCCACGGAGGGGGGAAGCCGCCCACCTGGTAGCCGCCCGGGCCGACGTCCCAGGGCTCGGCGATCAGCTTCACCCGGCTGAGCAGCGGGTCCTGGGCGACGGCGGCCAGGAAGGGGTGGTCCATGTCCACGCCGTCACCGCCGTTGCCGCCGCCCGGACCGCCGCGGGCCAGGGCGGCGGCGAGGTCGAAGCGGAAGCCGTCCACGCCCATCTCGGCGACCCAGTAGCGCAACGAGTCGGTCACCAGCCGGACCACCTGCGGGCGGCGGGTGTCCAGGGTGTTGCCGCAGCCGGTGTAGTCGGCATAGCCGCGCGGGCGGTTCGGGGGGAGGCGGTAGTAGGCGGCGTTGTCGATGCCGCGGAGGGAGAGCATCGGGCCGAGCTCGCCGCCCTCGGCGGTGTGGTTGAACACCACGTCCAGGATCACCTCGATCCCGGCGGCGTGCAGGGCGCGGACCATCCGCTTGAACTCGCCGACCTGGCCGCCGCGCGAACCGGAGGAGGAGTAGCCGGCGTGCGGGGCGAAGTAGCCGATCGTGTTGTAGCCCCAGTAGTTGACCAGGCCGCGGGCCTGCAGGTGGTCCTCGCTGGCGAACTGGTGGACGGGGAGGAGCTCGACGGCGGTCACGCCGAGACGGGTGAGGTGGGAGATGGCGGCGGGGTGCGCGAGGCCGGCGTAGGTGCCGCGCAGGTGCGGGGGGATGTCGGGGTGGCGCATGGTGAAGCCGCGGACGTGGAGCTCGTAGAGCACCGTCTCGGGCCAGGGGGTCTTCGGGCGGTGGTCGTCGTACCAGTCGTCCTCGTCGTGGACGACCACGGATCTCGGGACGTAGGGGGCGGAGTCGCGGTTGTCCCGGACGGTGTCGGCGACGTCGGCCTCCGGCCAGTTGCGGACGGCGGCGCAGGCTGCGTCGTGGGAGGTGTAACAGCCGTCGATGGCGCGGGCGTACGGGTCGAGCAGCAGCTTGGCGGGATTCCATCTGGCGCCGGTCCAGGGATCCCAGCGGCCGTGGACGCGGAAGCCGTAGCGGGTGCCGGGGTGGACACCGGGGACGAAGCCGTGCCAGATCTGGACGTCCTGTTCGGTGAGGCGGTGGCGGGTCTCCTGGCCGTCCTCGTCGAAGAGGCAGAGGTCGACGGCTTCGGCGCCGGGGGCCCAGAGGGCGAAGTTGGTGCCGGCTCGACCGGGTCGACCGGGTTGATCGGGGCGAGCGGTGTGGAAGCGGGCGCCCAGGGGCTGCCAGCTGCCCGGCCGTACCGCGGCTTCCAGCTCCTGCCCTGACGCCATGGCCGTACCCTCCCTGGGCGGGGTGTCCCGGACCCCGTGGAGGGTCTCTTTCCCGGAATGGGGAGGGTGGAAGCGGCTTAACGGGGGCTTACCGGCGGATGGCGGGGTGGGGGGTTGGTGTTCGGGGGGTGGCTTTCGGGAGGGTGGGGGTCGGGGGCGGCTCCGGAGGTGGGGTGGTGCGGGTTGGTGGGGGCGTGTCTCCTGGCTGGGGGTTTTCGTTGTTCCGGGCGTCGGTCGTGAACAGTGGGAGGCCCCGGGATGCGGCGCCGTGGATGGGTGTGGGCGCGGGGTGTGGTGGGGGTGGTGTGCTGTCTGGCGGTTCTTGCGGGGTGTGGGGGTGGGGCGGCGGAGTCGGGCGGGGATGCGGTGGCGCCGGCTGTGCCGGTGGTGGGGTCTCGGGCGGTGGTGAGTGTGGTGCCGGCTGATGGTGCGGTGGATGTGCAGCCGGAGGGTGCGGTTCGGGTGACGGCTTCGCAGGGGCGGTTGGTCTCGGTCCGGCTGGCTGATGCCAAGGGGGGCGAGGTGGCGGGGACGATCGGGGCGGACGGGGCCGGGTGGGTGCCGGACGGGGCGTTGCCGTGGGGGACCGCGTTCACGCTGGATGCCGTGGCGGAGGACGAGCAGGGGCAGCGGGCGGTGCAGCATGCGGCGTTCTCCACGGCGGCCAGGGCGCACACCTTCGCCGCGTTCTTCACTCCGGAGGACGGGTCCACGGTGGGAGTGGGCATGCCGGTGTCCCTACGGTTCAGCCGGCCGATCGCGGATCGGGCGGCGGTGGAGCGGGCCGTGCAGGTGTCGGCGGATCCGCCGGTGGCGGTGGCGGCGCACTGGTTCGGCAACCGGCGGTTGGACTTCCGGCCGCAGCAGTACTGGGCGGCGGGGACGAAGGTCACGGTGGCGCTGCGGTTGAAGGACGTCCAGGGGGCTCCGGGGGAGTTCGGTACGCAGAGCCGGGACCTGCGGTTCACCGTGGGCCGGGCGCAGGTGTCGACGGTGGACCTGGATGCGCACACCTTGACGGTCCGGGCCGGTCAGGGCGGCAGGGTGGTGCGGGTGCTGAAGGTCTCCGGCGGCAGCCCGGAGCACTCCACGTACCGGGGGGTGATGGTGGTGTCGGAGCGGTACAAGGTGACCCGGATGAACTCGCAGACCGTGGGCATGGGGGACGAGTACGACATCAAGGACGTGCCGCACGCGATGCGGCTGACCGACTCCGGCACCTTCCTGCACGGGAACTACTGGGCGGATCCGGAGGTGTTCGGCCGGGCCAACACCAGTCACGGCTGCATCGGGCTGGCCGACGCCAAGGGCGGGGCGAGCAAGGACTCCCCGGCGGGCTGGCTGTTCGAGCACACCGTGCCGGGGGACGTGGTGGAGGTGAAGGCCTCGGCGGGGGACTTCGTGCCGCCGCAGAACGGGCTCAACGGGTGGAATCTGCCCTGGGAGCAGTGGCTGGCGGGGAGCGCCCTGCGCTGACCACGCGGCCTGCGTCCGGTTCACCCCGGCTTCGAACGGTTTCCGTCCGGGCACCCCTGAAGATCCGCTCAGGGGGCCCGGTTATCCTGCTCCGGCGCGTCCGGCAGCCGGGCGCGAAAGATCGGCGTCCGGTGCAACTCATGGGGGCACTCAACGCGTCAAGAGAGTGAATACCGGGAGGGGAGAAACCGTGAAGACGGGTAAGACGGCCGGCGCCGCGATACGCACCAGCAACCGCTACGGGCGCAGGGCCGCGGTGGCGGCGGTGATGGGCGGGGTGCTGCTGCTCACGGCGGCGTGCAACGACGACAAGGGCAGTGGTTCCGACGGGTCGGGTTCGGCCGGTGCGGCGGCTTCGGCGGGTGCGTCGGCTCCGGCGGACGCGGGGGGCTCGGGGACGCCGAAGACCTCGGCCGCGGTGATCTCCGTGGAGCCGAAGGACGGGGCCCAGAACGTCCAGCCGACCGGGCTGCAGGTGTCCGTCTCCAACGGGAAGCTCAGCACGGTCGAGGTGACCGACAAGGACGGCAAGCCGGTCCAGGGGGCGATCACCCCGGACGGCGCCGCCTGGAAGCCCGCGGCGGCGCTCACCGTCGGCATGGCGTACAAGGTGAACGCGCAGGCCAAGGACGCCGAGGGCCTGGTGGCCGCGTCCACCACGACGTTCACCACCCTGACGCCGGACAAGAAGATCTCCACCAACGACAACATCAGCGACGGTGCCACCTACGGCGTCGGCATGATCGTCTCGGTGGAGTTCAACAAGGCGGTCAAGAACAAGGACGAGGTCCTGAAGGGGATCACGTTCGAGAGCAGCAACGGCACCGTGGTCAAGGGCCACTGGTTCGGCGACACCCGGGTGGACTTCCGTCCGGAGCAGTACTGGGCGCCGGACACCAAGGTGACCATCCACTACCGGCTGAAGAACGTCGAGGTCGCTCCCGGCATCTACGGTGACGTGGACAAGGACGAGCCGTTCACCATCGGCCGCTCGCAGATCTCCACCGCGGACGCGAAGACGCACCAGATGACCATCGAGCGGGGCGGCCAGAGCACCACGGTGCCGGTCACCCTGGGCGCGGACGCCACGCCGTCCTGGGGCGGGACCATGGTGGTCATGTCCAAGGAGAAGGTCACCCGGATGAACTCGCAGACCGTCGGTCTCGGCGGCGAGTACGACATCCAGGACGTGCCGCACGCGATGCGGCTGACCACCTCCGGCACCTTCGTGCACGGCAACTACTGGGCCAGCCCCTTCGGCAAGACCAACGCCAGCCACGGCTGCGTCTCGATGCAGGACGTGAAGGGCGGCAGCGACACCTCGGTCGCGGGCAAGTTCTTCAACGACTCGATGGTCGGTGACGTCATCAAGGTCGTGAACAGCAAGGAGAAGACCGTCTCGCCCTCCAACGGGCTGGGCGGCTGGAACGTGGCCTGGGCCAACTGGTAGGCCCTACCCGGAGGTTGGCCCCGGTACTCCGGGCACTCCGGTGAGTTCTCACGGAGCGGTCCGATCTCACCCGTTGGGGTCGGGCCGCTCCGGTTCCGGGGCGCGCAGCCCCGTGCATGTCGCAACCTTTCCGGTGGTCGGTCCACGGGGAGTTCGGGCAGTTCAGAGGAAGGGAATCGACGTTGAGGTCGATACGCAGGGTGGTGGCCGCCGGTCTGGTCGGCGGGGCGATGACGCTGACGGCCGCCTGTGGCGGCGGGGGCGGCGGGGGCGGTAGCGCGGCCAAGGCCGATCTGGGGGCCGGTGCGGCCGCCTCCCAGCCCGCGGCGGCGCCGAGCAGCGCGGCGGCCTCCGCGAGTGCGGTGCCGAAGGTCTCGAAGGCCGCGGTGAGCATCGAGCCCAAGGCCGGCTCGGTGGACGTGGCGCCGAACGCGATCAAGGTCGGCGCGACCGGCGGCAAGCTCACCACCGTGAAGGTGAGCGACAAGGCCGGCAAGGAGGTGCCCGGCACGATCTCCGCCGACGGCTCCTCCTGGACGCCCTCGGCCGCCCTGGCGGTGGGCACCGCCTACCAGGTCAGCGCGATGGCCGCGGACGCCGACGGCGCGGTCGCCACGGCGGACAGCAACTTCACCACGCTGACGCCGACGGCGCTCGCCAAGGCCTCCGACAACGTGGACAACGACGCCACGTACGGCGTCGGCATGATCGTCTCGGTGGACTTCAGCAAGGACGTCAAGAACAAGGACGACGTCCTGAAGGGGATCACCTTCGAGACCAGCAACGGCACCGTGGTCAAGGGCCACTGGTTCGGCTCCCGCCGGCTGGACTTCCGTCCGGAGCAGTACTGGGCGCCCGGCACCAAGGTGGTCGTGCACTACCGCCTCAAGAGCGTGGAGATCGCCCCCGGGGTGTACGGCGGAGACCGGGACGAGCCCTTCACGATCGGGCGATCCCAGATTTCGACGGTTGACGCCGCCGCGCACACGATGAACGTCGCGCGCGGGGACGGCCAGAACTCCGAGATCGACATCACCTCCGGCTCGGAGGAGCACCCGACCTGGAACGGCACCATGGTCGTCATGTCCAAGGAGGGCACGGTGCGGATGCAGTCCAGCACCCTGCCCGGCATGACCGGCGCGCCCTACGACCTGCAGGTGCCGCACTCGATGCGGCTCACCACCAGCGGGACGTACGTGCACGGCAACTGGTGGGCCAGGAACAGCACCTTCGGCGGCGACAACGTCAGCCACGGCTGCGTCGGCCTCAAGGACGTCGAGGGCGGCGGCGACTCGACCTCGATGGGCAAGTTCTACGACAGCTCGATGGTCGGGGACGTGGTGATCGTCAAGAACTCCGTCAAGAAGGAGACGCTCGACCCCTCGAACGGGCTGAGTGGCTGGAACGTGCCCTGGGGCTCCTGGTAGGAGGGGGTGGGGGTCAACTCGGGCTTGACGTACGTCGGCCCGGGTGGCCCCCTTCATGCACGCGGCATATGCCGACTCGGGCGAGATCGTTTGTTCATTGTCCGTACGCGGCTGCTTGCGTTCCGCAATGATGGTCCGCATGGCGGGTTGGGGCGAAACAGATCAGTCATCAGTTCCCGGGGCCGGCACGGTCGCCGCGGCGACCTGGGTCGACGCCCAGGTCGACCTCTCGGCTCTGGAGCGGCTCAGCTCCGAGGAGCTGGAGGAGATGTATTCCGGCAGGCTGTGCGATCAGTCCGAGCCGAACGAGGTGCGGCTGCCCTCCCGGCCGGAGTCGGGCCCGGTGGCGCGGCGGCTGGTGCTGTCGGTGTTGGAGTCCTGGGACCTCCATCAGTACCTGGAGGCCGGGGAGTTGCTGACCAGTGAGCTGGTGGCCAACGCGGTGCGGCACGCCGCCGGGCGCACCATCGGGCTGCAGGTGAGCCGCAAGCCCGGGTGGCTGCGGGTCGAAGTGCGGGACTCGTCGCGGTCGTTGCCCTGCATGATCCTCGCGGAGGCGAAGCCGGTGAACGAGCAGGGGCGGGGGTTGAAGGTCGTCGACGACCTCGCCGACCGCTGGGGTGCGGACCTGCTGCCGCGGGGCAAGGGCGTCTGGTTCGAGCTCAAGGTGCGCGAGCGGCACTGAGGCCTGGCCAGGGGCTCGGGAAAACACGCAGGGCCCCCGGTGTCGCCGTGGTCCGGCGGGTGGGGGCCCCTGCAAGTCATCGCGCCGGCCAAGGGGGTGCGTGCCGCGCGATGGGCGTCGGCAGTGCCAGGTCGGGCCCGCCGAAGTTCGATGTCTTGACTATCGCATGAATCTCAGCATGCGGGCAAACCGGGCGGCTGGGAATCAAAGGTTTGTAACTTAGTTCACCTTTAGATTTTGCATAGGTTCACGTCGTTACCTGTGAATATTCATGATCGCCGGGCTGGTGCTGCCGCTGCCATGGCCTGGCGGACGCGCGCGGCATGGCGGTGGACGGCGGCCGGGGAGAGGCGGGACGAGGGTGGTGCAGCCCGGTTGATGCCGCCCGGGGAGTGGCAGGCGCGGCAGAGGCCGCCGTGGAGCGCCTGGGGACGGCAGGGGGTGCGGCAGTCGGTGCACTCGGCGATGCGGGCGGGCTGTGGGTGGGGACGTTCCGGCGGCAGCTTGTCGATCAGGCGGCGGCGGGTGAAGGCCGCCGGGCTGTGGACCGTTGGCGGTAGGCCCGCGGTGAGGGCCGCCGTGAAGAGGGCGGGAGTGGTGCCCCGGGCCAGCCACTCGGCGGCGAGCGGTTCGAGGGCGGCGCAGTCGGCCGCGGAGAGGGCGAGTCGGCTGTCCGCGGCGCCGAGGCCGGCGAGGGCGGCGTAGGCGGGGGACACCGGGGCGGTGGCGCGTCGCTCCTCCGGGGGATCGGGTGCGCTCTCCGTTGACTCGCCCGGGCTCTCGCCGGTGGCGATGAAGTGGTTCCACCAGGCGTCGCTGCGAGGCGTCCGGGAGAAGTAGGTGCGGAATACCCACTGGGGGCGCTCGGCGTTGACGCGCTCGCGGACGCGGCGCAGGTGGCCGGCGGTGGAGAGCCTGTTCAGGGCCGTACGGACGGCCATCTGCCCGAAGAGCGGGTTGTAGGCGGCGAGGGTCTTGACGTCCATCGCGGCGCCGTCGGGGAGGTTGTTGATCAGGCTGGCCAGGTACGCCTCACGGACCGGGAGGTGCGTGAAGTCGTCGGCAGCCGGGGGGAGTTCCCCAGGGGCGGTCCGCTTGCCGTAGCCGGGCGAGGCCATGGGGACGGTAGAGTCGTGGGTAGCCACAGGATCGACTTCCGTTCGATCGTGATGGTCAGACCCCCGCTCGGTGTTGCCGCACCGGCCGGGGGTTGATTCGTTAGTGGCACGCTACACGGCGCGACGGGCCGTGGTGAACTCGTGACGATTAGTCATATCTGCTGCGTGCAGGGGTGGTTGGAAGGTGGTTACCCACCCGTTCCACTAAGGGATCACTCGGACTCGGCGGCTTGAGCTTCGGTGGCGAAGGCGACGAAGGAGGCCCAGGCGGAGGGGGAGAAAGTGAGGGTCGGGCCGGCCTTGTCCTTGGAGTCCCGGACGTGGACAGCGGAGGGGGAGGAGGAGACCTCGACGCATGCGCCGCTCTGGTAGTCGCTGTAGCTGGACCGGATTCATGGCCTTGGGGTTGTCACAGCAGCTCCAGTGTCTTCCTGATGAGCTGTGCCGACTCCGGAACAGTCAGAGCTAGCGCGCGGATCATCGCGTGGCATCGGCTGAGCTCGCCTACGAGGCGCGGTTCTGAGTGCAGCGCATTCGTTTTGTGTGTCTCGACGTACGCATACTGCTCGTTGTCGATCGTTTCGAGGATCATCAGCGAGCCCCCGAGGCCGGAGGGGGAGATGCGCCCCGTGGGTACGACCTGGATTTGGATATTGCGTGAGTGCTCGACCTCAAGCAGCCGGTGGAGCTGCTCCTTCATGACCTCCCTACCGCCGATGGAGGTGTGGAAGGCCGCTTCGTAGATGGTGAAGCTGAACAGCACCTCAGGCTGCGCCAGCCGCTCCTGCCGCTTGAGGCGGATCGCCAGGCGTTCTTCGATGACGGCGTTCTTCACGGGCGGCATGGGGTTGCTGAGAATTGCCCGGGCGTAGGCCTCGGTCTGCAGCAATCCTGGGATGTAGAGGGGTTCATAGAAGTAGTAGGCAACTGCCTCCTTCTCGACGTCGAATAAAGCATCGGTGCGTGTAGGCATGGGCTCTGGAGCGAGGTATGGGTGAGCCGCAACCAGCATCCCCTTGGCGTCGCACAACTCATCGGCCGCCTGTAGCAACTTGAGCGACGGCCTCCGCCTCCCCGCCTCCATCGACCGCACGCTCTCGACGTCGTAGCAGGCCGCCTGGGCCAGCTGCTCCCGGGTCACGCCTGCCTTCGCGCGCCACCGCTTGATCTGATCGCCGCAGTACTTCCACGCCATCGGGTTCTGCTTCGGCGTGCCCATCGGCCCTGGCCCCTCCCTGCCCTGGTCACAGGGCGGTTCAAGCTCGCGCTGTACCAGCGGTGTAACTGCTGAGGCTATGCCGGTACGCCGACTCTTGAAGGGTGAATTGGCCGAACTCAGCCCTTGTGAGTGACGCCGTCCGTACACCCTCCAAGGACTCTGATGCTCACTCAGCCCGTCGATGTCGTCGAGTGGATGTTCCCCCGCCTCCCCCGCAGCGCCGGCCGCGCCCGGATCCGCTTCATCCGGCAGGCCTTCCAGTGGGAGCTGCCCATCGACTCCGCCGAGACCGGCCTGATCCTCCTCAGCGAACTCGTCACCAACGCCTGCCGGCACGCCCGCTCCCCGCGTGACCGGATGATCGGTGTCCGCGTGCTCCTCCCCACCCCCTCCCTGCTCCGGATCGAGGTCTCGGACGCGAACTCCGAGCTCCCGACCCTGCGCCAGGCCGCCCCCGAGGACGAGTCCGGCCGGGGCCTCGAACTCGTCGCCGCCCTCGCCACCTCCTGGGGCGCCCACCCGCGCGGCGAGGGCTTCATCGGCAAGACCACCTGGTGCGAACTCGCCCTCCCCTCGCCGGCGGGGGCGGTCTCAGACAATCTGGTGCCATGAGGCTGATGACTGCAGCAGAGCTGAGGGGCTGCGTGGGAAGTCGGCCGGACCGACTTCCCACGCAGCGAACCTCCCGGCCCGGGTAGCATCGGGGGCGTGAACCTGTACTGGCACGCCGTGCTGCCGCCGCTCAGCGCCTGATCGGGCGCGCGCGACGGTGGTTTGATCCGCTTCTTCGTCCCGGCTCGGCCGTTGTGAGGCCGCCGTGGGCTGATGGCGTGCGCCCGTTCTCGAAACCTCCTCTGATGGTCTTCGACGACGGAAGTACACGACTGTGCCGAATCGTTTGTCCACGCCTGCCCGTTCCGTTTCCACGGCTCCCGGCCGCGCCCGCTCGCGCGGTAGCGTCCTGCCGATCCTGACCGCCGCCGTCCTCTGGGGCACCACCGGGACGGCCAGTTCGCTGGCTCCCGCGGGTGCCCCGGCGGCGGGGATCGGGGCTGCCGGGCTGGTGCTCGGCGGGCTGTTGTTGTTCCTCACCGACCGCAGCGCGTGGGCTCTGCCCCGGCGGTGCGGGGTGCGGGAGCGGTGGCTGCTGGCGGCCGGTGCGGTGGCGGTGACCGGGTACCCGCTCACCTTCTACCCGGCGGTCACCAGGACCGGAGTTGCGGTGGCGACGGTGATCGCGCTGGGCAGCGCACCCGTGTTCACCGGGCTGCTCGGGTGGCTCGCCCGGCAGGGGCGGCCGAGCGGGCGCTGGGCCGGGGCCACGGCGCTGGCCGTGCTGGGCTGCGGGGTGCTGGTGCTGGGGCCCGAACTCGCCGGTGGCGGCGCGGCGGTGGACCCGCTCGGGGTGCTGCTGGCGGCGCTCTCGGGGCTCTCGTACGCCGTGTACTCGCTGATCGGCGGGCGGCTGATCGCGGCGGGGCGTCCGTCGGCCGGGGTGATGGGGGCGATGTTCGGCGGCGGGGCGCTGATCGTCCTGCCGGTGCTGCTCGCGGGTGACCTGGAGTGGCTGGCCTCGGTGCGGGGCACGGCCGTTGTGCTGCACCTCGCGGTGATCACCACCTTCCTCGCCTACCGGCTGTTCGGCCACGGCCTGCGGCACGCCACTGCTCAGACGGCCACGACGCTGACGCTCGCCGAGCCGGCCGTCGCTGCCGTGCTGGGCGTCGCGGCGCTGGGGGAGCGGCTGCCGGTGATCTCGTGGGGCGGGCTGGCGGTGCTGGCCGGCGGGCTGGCGTTCCTGGCGCTTCCCGCTCGGCGGTAGGAGCATGGCTGCGCAGGAAGTCGGGTGGGCCGACTTCCTGCGCAGGGGCGGCCTACCTGCGCAAGGCGAGCAGACCCGCGAGGGAGCAGGTCAGTGAGCAGAGCACGACGATGGCGCGAATCGGGCTGCGCTGGGCAGTCAGCCGCAGACCGCCGATTCGGATGTCGATGAACGGGCGGCCGGTGCGTGATCGGGGCAAGTGGGTCTCCCGGTGCAGTGCTGTTTCGGTAGGGTCCGATCACAGCAAGCACGCAGGCGGTTGCGCCAGGTCGCAGCGGAAGCCTGCGCGGGAGGGCCGCACGTTGCGCGCGGCGGCAAGAACGAATCTTGAAGGCGACATTGGAGTACACGGAGCCTGGAAGACAGCGCCGTCTGGCACCTCTGGGGCCGGAACTGAATGCCGCACAGCGTGAATTGGCGGAGCATCTGAGGGTCCTGCGCACTCGCGCCGGCCTCTCCTCCGGGGAATGCGCCGCCAGGCTGAGCAGCAGCGGCCGGCGGGTCGACCACACACGGTTCTCGAAATTCCTGAACGGACGCGAAATCCCACCCGTGGAGCTTGCGCCCTTGCTCCACGGGCTTGTCGCAGAGTGTGAGGGGGGCACAGTCGGAGTCGAAGAGGTCGCGAGAACCCGCGCTTTGATCTACGCGGCGAGGGGCCGTGACTCGATTGCGGCCCAGTCTCCGGAACTCGCCGAAGCACGTGAGCAGATCCTGGAGCTGCGGCAAACCCTGCAGAGCGAACGGGACGAACGGCTCGTTGTGGAAGACGAGCTACGAGCACTCCGCGCGCAGCGGATGGTCGCCCTCTGCTGGGAGACGGCAGGCGAGAGGGACGACCCGGCACGTGAGACGTTCAAGCCGACCACGATCACGAAGCACATCGATGCGGAGCTCCGTTGGGTGGAGTGGGCCCAGGAGGTCCTGCTGATGGTCGTCTCGGGCTCGACGGAGATGCCGCCCGAACCGGATCAACCGACGCGGTGAAGGGCCCTGGGGGGCGGCTGCGCAGGAAGTCGGGTGGGCCGACTTCCTGCGCAGGGGGCTCGGGTCAGCCGGCGGGGGACGGGCACTGGGCGGCGAAGCAGAAGCCGGTGAGCTCCGCCGCGCGGAGGTCCTGGAGTCCGGTGGGCCAGTCGCCCTCGGGGCCGGCCACGATGAGGGCGTAGGCGGTGCCGTTCGGGCCGTTGGTGATGTGGTCGACGGCGTGCCGGACGGTGCCGGAGGAGTGGTTGTAGGCGTACTCCAGCTCCGCGGTGCCGCCGGCCGTCCGCTCCAGGCGGATGCGGTGGTAGCCCGGGAACCTCGTCGCGTCGGCGGAGAGGGCGGCGTCGGTGGCGAGGGCCTGGTCGTACGGGGGGTCGGTGCCCATCGCGTACACCTGGACCAGGCTGAGCTTGTCCGGGGACTCGTAGAAGACGGAGTGGCCGTCGTCCCGCCGCTGCCAGCCGTCCGGGACGAGGACGGTGAAGCCGTTCGGGTCCTGGAACGGGGTGAGGTGCGGCCCGGTCGGGGTTGGGCTCGGAGTGGGCGTCGGGGTCGGGGTCGGGGCGGACGTCGGGATGGTGGGCGAGGCGGTGGCGGAGGGGGAGCCGGAGGCCGTGACCGGGGGTGTGGCGGTGAGGGTCGTCGTGCCCGTCGGCGCGGCCCCGCCGTCGTGCCGGGTCAGCAGGTAGCCGCCGCCGCCCGCGAGCGCCCCGATGAGCGCGCCGGCGAGGGCGGCCACCAGTAGCCGCCGGGGCGGGCGCTTCCCGGCGGGCGGCGGGCTCGGGTAGTCCGGCGGGGGTTCGACGGGCGGAGGCGGGGGCGAGGTCGGGCGCGGGGGTGTGGCAGGGGGTGTGGAGGGAGGATTCACCGGAGGCGGCGGGGCCGCCTCGTCCGTCGGTGGACGGGCCACCCACTGCTGGCTGTTCTTGTCCCAGTACGTGCCTGCCACTCCCGCTCCCCGTCGTTCCCGCTACCCGCTACCGCTACCCGCTCCCGCTCAGCCCAGGAACTGCTCGATCGCCTGCACCACCGCCAGCGCCGAGGCCAGCCCGGAGACCACCGTGGTCGAGCGTCGGAGGAGGTCGCGCAGCCGCTCCAGGCGGGTGCGCGGGGCGGTGCCGGTCTGTTCGAGGGCGGTGCCGACGGCGTCCAGCTCCTGCTCCACCTCGGCCACGCCGTTGCCCTCGGCCCGGGTGAACATCGGCAGCTGGCTCCGCAACTCGCCCATGGCCGCGAGCAGTTCGCGGGCCGAGGGGGTGAGGCGGGTCGAGGCGTCGACGGCCGTCGCGTCCTCCCCGGAGGCGACGGCGCCGCCGGTCATCGTGCCGATCGAGACCCCGCCGGGCGCCGGGGCCGGCATCGTCAGCCCGCTGGTGTCCGGCAGCGGGTCGGCCGCACCGGCCCGCTGCGAGCGGTCCTCCGCGCGGGCGCCGCGGCCCGAGGCGACGGCCCCGCCGGTCATCGCGCCGATCGACACCCCGCCGCTGGCGGGGGTCGGCGGAGTGTTCTCCTCGTCGTGCTGCACGTTCTGCTCCTCGCTCATCCCTGATCCCAACTCCCGGGACATGCCGGTGAATCGGCGACGCTACGTAGGCTGCCCGCCGGCCGGCGGCGTGACCCCCGCCTGTGCGGTGCCGCCGTTGGTGGCGACGGCCCCGCCGCTCATCGAGCCGATGTGGATCCCGCCCTCCATCACCTGCACCACGGTCTGCTCGAAGCGGCCGGTCTCGTACCCCATCTGCTCCAGTGCCACGCGCACGCCGTCGATGATCCGCTCCTCGATCGTCTTCAGGTACCGGCTGGCGTCCAGTTCCTGGAAGAGCGAGACGGTCGAGGAGGCGACCAGTTCGCGCAGCGAGACGACCGGGCGCGCGGCCGCCACCAGGGTGCTCTCCGTCGCCGCGCCCGCCGGGCCGCCCGGGTGCAGCAGCGAGCGCATCGCGGCGGGCCCGGCGGTGAACGCGGACACCGCGGGGCGGCCGAGCCACAGCCGGGTGCCCCACTGGGCCACCGCTTCGGTGCGCAGTTCGTAGTCGCGCCGGACCGGCCCGAGGACGTGCGGGACGACCTCCAGGACCAGCAGGTTCCCCTGGGTGTGCACGCGCAGCTGGACGGTCAGCACCACCTGCTCGTCCCAGGCGCCGACCCGCACTCGCAGGAAGTACCGGCGCTGCTCGCCGCCCTCGTCCACCGCCTCGGCGACGTGCCGGGCGACCTCGGCCGGCTCGCGCGGGACGTCGCCGCGCGTCGGCCCGTACGGCAGGTAGACGAGGTGGTCGATCTCCAGGTCCCGCAGCCGGTCGAGGCTGGTGTCGGCGGCGGCCTGACGCAGGTCGCCCACCAGCGGGAGGACCCGTTCGAGGACGGCGCGGGCGGTGAGGGTCCCGCCGGGGGCCACCGGCCCGGTCTTGCGGCGCTTCAGCTCCAGGGCGAACGACCAGGGGCGGTGCGGGACTCCGGAGCCGAGGAAGGGGTCGGCCGGGTCGTAGACGACGAGCTGCGAGTACTGCTCGGCGGCGATGGCCGCGTGCAGCGCCCGGTAGCGCGGCCGGTCGGGCAAGGAGCGGGGCGGCTGGCGCCGGAACGCGTCGCGGGCCAGTTCCCGGCGGACGGTCTGGGCGATCAGCAGGCGGTGCCCGCCCACCGTGGCGGCGAGCAGCAGCGGGAACAGCACGCCGTACGGGGCCGAGTCCTGGAGGGTGGCCAACGCCAGTGTCCAGTACAGGATCTGGGCGATCACGGGGACGGCCGCGCGCAGGCCGCCGACGGCCCGCCGGGCGGCAGCCTGGGAGCCGGCCGGGCCGGCCAGCGCGCGGGCCCGGACCTCGGCGGGCTTGGCGAACCAGGACAGCAGGGTGACCAGGGCGTACAGGACGGCGAAGTTCGCGAGGTACGGCGTCAGGTAGCGGGAGAGCGTGCCGAGCGCGGCGTCGGAGGCCGACCCCTGGCCGTACGAGGCGCCGTAGTAGCCGCCGTACCCGCCGGATATCCCGTCCCCGTAGGACCTCCAGTAGCTGCCGCTGGGCGGGTGCTGGAACAGCGGCCAGCAGACGGTGCAGAAGAAGGCCGCCCAGATCGCGACGAGCACCGCGCCGGTGCGGAGCTCCAGCGCCCGGGCTCGCAGGGCGTGCGCCAGGACGGTGACCAGGTCGAAGCCGAGCGACGGCGGGACGGTGCGCTCGTCGTGCTCGACCAGTTCGGCGATGACGCGCCGGCGGTAGTCCGGGTCGAGGTGGACGGCGGCGCAGAGCAGCCGGGTGGCCTCGGAGTGCGCGTACGGCGACACCGGCGGCGGGTCCGGCGGCGGGTCCGGCGATGGGTCCGTCGGCGGACGATGCGGTTCCGACGGCTGGACGGTCATCCGCCTCCCCCTCTGGCGCGAACCAACTCGCCGAGATTATGGCGTGGTTGACGGACCGTCGGCCAGTGGAAATGCGAAAGCCCCCGGGCGGAGGGAGGTCCACCCGGGGGCCGGGGAGTCGAGACCGGCTCGTGGTCAGCCGCCGGTCAGTCGTCGGTCAGCACTCGATGACGTTCACGGCGAGGCCGCCGCGCGAGGTCTCCTTGTACTTGATCTTCATGTCGGCCCCGGTCTCCTTCATCGTCTTGATCGCCTTGTCCAGCGAGACGTGGTGCCGGCCGTCGCCGCGCAGCGCCATCCGGGCCGCGGTGACGGCCTTGACCGAGGCCATGCCGTTGCGCTCGATGCAGGGGATCTGGACCAGGCCGCCGACCGGGTCGCAAGTGAGGCCGAGGTTGTGCTCGATGCCGATCTCGGCAGCGTTCTCGACCTGCTCGGGGGTGCCGCCCAGGACCTCGGCGAGGCCGCCCGCGGCCATCGAGCAGGCGGAGCCGACCTCGCCCTGGCAGCCGACCTCGGCGCCGGAGATGGAGGCGTTCTCCTTGAAGAGCATGCCGATGGCGCCGGCCGCGAGCAGGAAGCGGACGATGCCCTCGTCGTCGGCACCCGGGATGAAGTTCAGGTAGTAGTGCAGCACGGCCGGGATGATCCCCGCCGCGCCGTTGGTCGGCGCGGTGACCACCCGGCGGCCGGAGGCGTTCTCCTCGTTGACGGCCATCGCGTAGAGGGTCACCCACTCCATCGCGTTGGCCGGGCCGATGCCCTCGGCGCGCAGCGTCCGCGCGGCCGCGGCTGCCCGGCGGCGGACCTTGAGGCCGCCCGGCAGGATGCCCTCGCGGGTCATGCCGGCCCGCACGCACTCCTGCATCACGGACCAGATCTCCAGCAGCCCGGTGCGGATCTCCTCCTCGCTGCGCCAGGCCTTCTCGTTCTCCAGCATCAGGCCGGAGATCGAAAGACCGGTCTCCCGGCTGAGCCGCAGCAGCTCGTCACCGGTGCGGAAGGGGTACTTCAGCACGGTGTCGTCGGGCTTGACCCGGTCCGCGCCGATCGCGTCCTCGTCGACGACGAAGCCGCCGCCGACCGAGTAGTAGGTCTTCTCCAGCAGGGTCGAGCCGTCCGCCGCGTACGCCCAGAGGGTCATGCCGTTGGCGTGGTAGGGCAGCGAGCGACGGCGGTGCAGGATCAGCTCGGTGTCGGGGTCGAAGGCGATGGTGTGCTCGCCGAGCAGGTGGAGCCGCTTCTCGGCGGTGATCCGCTCGACGTCCTTGTCGGCCTGGTCGACGTCGACGGTGCGGGGCGAGTTGTTCTCCAGGCCCAGCAGGACGGCCTTCGGGGTGCCGTGGCCGTGGCCGGTGGCGCCCAGCGAGCCGTACAGCTCGGCGCGCACACCGGTGACCTGGGCCAGCAGGCCTTCGGACCGCAGTCGGCGGGCGAACATCCGGGCGGCGCGCATCGGGCCCACGGTGTGGGAGCTCGACGGGCCGATGCCGATGGAGAAGAGGTCGAAGACACTGATGGCCACGGAGGACGTCCTTGTCTGGTCTCGTGGAAGGACAGGGCGGTGCACGGAACGGGGCACCGCGCGCACTGTCCAGTGTGCGCGGTGCCCCGGAGTGACAGGCGCCCGGCCGGAGTGAGGCCGGTCACCCGTGGCCGTACTAGAGGTTCGGGTACAGCGGGTACTTCTCGGCCAGCGCGGTGACGCGGGCCTTCAGCGCGGTGGCGACGGTCTCGTCGAAGGCGGGCTTGAGCGCCTCGGCGATGATGTCGGCGACCTCGCGGAAGTCCTCGGCCTGGAAGCCGCGGGTGGCCAGGGCCGGGGTGCCGATGCGCAGGCCGGAGGTGACCATCGGCGGGCGCGGGTCGTTCGGGATGGCGTTGCGGTTGACGGTGATGCCGACCTCGTGCAGCCGGTCCTCGGCCTGCTGGCCGTCGAGCTGGCTGTTGCGCAGGTCGACCAGGACCAGGTGGACGTCGGTGCCGCCGGAGAGCACGGACGCGCCGGCCTCGGCGACGTCGGCCTGCAGCAGGCGCTCGGCGAGGATCCGGGCGCCGTCCAGGGTGCGCTGCTGGCGCTCCTTGAACTCCTCGGACGCGGCGACCTTGAAGGCGACCGCCTTGCCGGCGATCACGTGCTCCAGCGGGCCGCCCTGCTGGCCGGGGAAGACCGCGGAGTTGATCTTCTTGGCCCACTCGGCCTTGGACAGGATGACGCCGCCGCGCGGGCCGCCCAGGGTCTTGTGGGTGGTGGTGGTGACCACGTCCGCGTACGGCACCGGGTTCGGGTGCAGCCCGGCGGCCACCAGGCCGGCGAAGTGCGCCATGTCCACCATGAGCAGCGCGCCGACCTCGTCGGCGATCCGGCGGAACTCGGCGAAGTCCAGCTGGCGCGGGTAGGCGGACCAGCCGGCGATGATCAGCTTCGGCTGGTGCTCCTTGGCCAGGCGCTCGACCTCGGCCATGTCGACCAGGCCGGTCTTCTCGTCCACGTGGTACGCGGCCACGTTGTAGAGCTTGCCGGAGAAGTTGATCTTCATGCCGTGGGTCAGGTGACCGCCGTGGGCCAGGCTCAGGCCCAGGATGGTGTCGCCCGGCTGGATCAGCGCGAACATCGCGGCGGCGTTGGCCTGCGCACCCGAGTGCGGCTGGACGTTGGCGTGCTCGGCGCCGAACAGGGCCTTGATGCGGTCGATCGCGATCTGCTCGACCACGTCGACGTGCTCGCAGCCGCCGTAGTAGCGGCGGCCGGGGTAGCCCTCCGCGTACTTGTTGGTGAGCACCGAGCCCTGGGCCTCCATGACCGCCACCGGGGCGAAGTTCTCGGAGGCGATCATCTCCAGGGTGGTCTGCTGGCGGTGCAGCTCGGCGTCGACCGCGGCGGCGATCTCCGGGTCGAGGGCGTGCAGGGACTGGTTGAGAACCGTCATGGTGTGTTCTTCCCGGTGGAGGAGGAAAGGGGGCCGCGGCTGGGGGGAGGGGCGACCGCCGCGCGACGGCCGCCCCGGCCAGGGTCTCAGCCGCCGATGAAGGCGGTGTACTCGTCCGCGCTGAGCAGCTCGTCGGTGGACTCCACGCGCACCTTGAACAGCCAGCCGCCCTCGAAGGGGGCGCTGTTGACCAGGCCGTTGTCGTCCAGGACGTCCTGGTTGACCTCGGTGACCTCGCCGGTCACCGGGGAGTACAGGTCGCTGACCGACTTGGTGGACTCCAGCTCGCCACAGGTCTCGCCGGCCGTCACGGTCTCGCCGACCTCGGGCAGCTGCACGTAGACGATGTCACCGAGCGCGTCGGCGGCGTGCTTGGTGATGCCGACCGTGGAGACACCGCCCTCGGCGGCCGTCAGCCACTCGTGCTCCTTGGTGTACTGCAGGTGCTGGGGGTTGCTCATGGCGTCATTCTCCAGGATGGGAAGCGGGTACGGCGAAGCGGGCCGCCGCGAGGACGGCTTCGACGTGCGGGTATGGGGGGAATCGGGTGCCGGAGGGCGGTCAGCGGGCGCGCTTGTAGAACGGCAGCGCCACGACCTCGACCGGCTCGTGCTTGCCGCGCACGTCCACTGCGACGGTGGTGCCGGGGGCCGCGTGCGCCGCGTCCACGTACGCCATCGCGATCGGCTTGCCCAGCGTCGGGGAGGGCGCGCCCGAGGTGATCCGGCCGATCGGGGCACCGTCGGTGGAGACCACGGTGTACTCGGCGCGCGGGACGCGCTTGCCCTCGGACACCAGGCCGACCAGCACCCGCGGAGGGTTGGTCTCGGCCGCGGCGGCGGCCTGCTCCAGCGCCTTGCGGCCGACGAAGGCGCCGTCGTTGGTGGTCTTGTCGAAACGGACGACCCGGCCCAGGCCCGCGTCGAACGGGGTGAGGTCGGTGGACAGCTCGTGGCCGTACAGCGGCATGCCCGCCTCCAGGCGCAGCGTGTCGCGGCAGGACAGGCCGCACGGGATCAGGCCGCGGCCCTCGCCCTCGGCGGTCAGCGCCTGCCAGATCGCCTCGGCGTCGACCGGGTGGCAGAAGATCTCGAAGCCGTCCTCGCCGGTGTAGCCGGTACGGGCGAGCAGCACCTCGCGGCCGGCCACCTGGGCCGGGAGGATCGCGTAGTACTTCAGGCCGGGCAGGTCGGCGTCGGTGGTCCCGGCCAGGATCGCGGTGGACTCCGGGCCCTGGACGGCGATCAGCGCGTAGGTGTCGCGGTCGTCGGTGACGACGGCGTCGAAGCCCTTGGCGCGGGCGATCAGCTCGTCGAGGACCAGCTGGGCGTTGGAGGCGTTGGCGACCACCAGGAAGGCGTCCTCGCGCAGGCGGTAGACGATCAGGTCGTCCAGGATGCCGCCGTCCTCGGCGCAGATCATGGTGTAGCGGGCGCGCAGCACGCCCAGCGCGGAGACGAAGCCCACCAGCGCGTGGTCCAGCATCTCGCCGGCCTGCGGGCCGGTGACGGTGATCTCGCCCATGTGGGAGAGGTCGAACAGACCGGCCTTGGTACGGACGGCGAGGTGCTCCTCGCGCTCGCTCCCGTAGCGCAGCGGCATGTCCCAGCCGGCGAAGTCGGTCATGGTCGCGCCGAGGGCGCGGTGCAGCGCGTCGAGCGCGGTCAGGCGGAGGGACGACATGGCCAGGAACTCCTCGGTCGGGGCACTCAGGGGTGCACGCGCCGGACCGGACCCGCTCGGGGGCCGACCCTGCGCGCGGGCATGCGGCGGCGTGGGTCTCCCCATCTGTCGTCGAACCTGAGAGCTTCACCGCCCAGCGGCCCGCAGCTGCTTCCAGCATCGGGGACGGCAGGGCGGCTTGCACCGTGGGTGGGCGCGCGACACGGTCGTGCGCCGCTTTCCAGATGTGCCTAACCCGTGCGGTAAGGGGGCCTGAGAGATTCCGGGGAGGACTTGCTCCTTCGGCGCCGGCTGTGCCGCCTGGGCGGCACTCCGAGCTCTCCCGCGCGGGTTCGAGCGGCCGGTATGGAGTTGTGGGGCCCGCGGCGCATGCCGTCGGACGCGGACATCATGGCACGTCCGTGGCGAGGAGGGGAGAGGGGCCCCGGTCACACCCGGTCACACGGCGCGGTACCGAACAGCAGCCCCAAGGGGGAGCCCCCGAAACCCCTAGGGCCCGTCTTCAAACCCCCGCCTGCGGGCCGGCCCCGGGGCACGCACCTCGCCGCGTTGTCGTCGGTCGCCAATGCGCTGCATTGGGCTCCCTCCTCCGCCTTGCGATGCACGCACCCCAACGCCGCCCCGCCCGCCCTCCGGGCGAACGACGGGGGTTTGAAGACGGGCCCTAGACTGCTGCGCGTCGGCGCAGAGGGCGGCCGACCGGCAGAGGGCGGAATCGCGGCGCATGGGGTACCCGGTGGAGCAGCAGCAGGGGTGGGGCGGTCCGGAGGCGGCGCCGGCGGGCGGCACGTGGCCGGCCAACGAGCTGGAGCAGGTGCTGACCGCGGCCCTGGGCGACCCGGGCGCGACACCGCGCGTGATCGAGGTGCTGGCCCGCAGCCAGGTGTGGGTGCCGCTGCCGGCCGGGGCCGACCCGCAGGGGCAGTCGCTGGACCTGCCGACCATCGAGCTGGCCGGCGACCCGTACGTACCGGTGTTCTCCTCGCAGGAGGTGTTCCTGCAGCAGGCGCCGGGGATGGCCTTCGCGATCGCGCCGGCCTGGGAGTTCGCCCGCGGGCTGCCGCTGGGCGTGGGCATCGCGGTGAACCCGGAGGCGGCGGTGGGCATCCCGGTGCCGCCGCAGGGCGTGGCCGAGCTGCGCCGCGGGCCGCGCGGGGACCGCTGGGAGGGCGCGGAGGACCCGGCGGCGCCCAGCGGCGGCCGGGTGGCGCTGCGCGAGCCGGTGCCGGGCGAGGACCCGGAGCACTTCCTGGCCGCCTGCCGGGCCGAACTGTCGTCCCTGCCCGGAGTGTTGACCGCCCGTCGGGCGCTGGCCAGCATCGAGGGCGAGCCGACGGTGATGTTCGTGGGCGTCCAACTGGACCCGGCGGCCCCGGCCGACCCGGGCGCGGTGAACGAAGCCCTCGGCCGGGCGCTGGGAACCGCGCCGCTGCCGGGCGGCGTCCACCTCGTACTGCTCGACCTCGCAGAGGACCCGGTGGTCGAGTGGCTGCTCACCCAGGTCATGCCGTTCTACTCGCGGGTGTGAGCGGGGTACGTATCACAGGCACGTCGCCGTGGCGGCGGCCGGTGCCGCGCCATAGGGTGCGTGCAGACGGCCGACGGGCCGGGCGGGTTCGAGGAAAGAGGCGCGGCGAGGTGGGCGCATGAGTGCGGGAACGGGAGCGGGCGGGGCGCCGGGGCCCTGGGGCCAGGCACCGGCCGGGCGCCCGGCAGCGGATCCGGGCGTGTTGGAGCAGGCCCTGCGCGAGGTCGCGCCGGAGCGCTGGGACGCGTACGAGCGGCTGCTGCACGCGCTGGCGGACGGCCGGGTCTGGATGCTGCTCTGGCACGGCACCCCGGGCAGCCCGGACGCGCAGTACGGGAACATGGAGATCAGCGGCCACGGCTACGCGCCGGCCGTCACCTCGCCCGAGCAGCTGACCGCCTCCGGCTGGGCCCGGGCCCACGAGGTCATCTCCGGCCGGGAGGTCGCCGCGTCGCTGTACCGCACCCGCTGGGGCCTGTGGCTCAACCCGCACGCGCCCGGCGGCGGCGTCGGCGTGCCCTGGGCGGACCTGCGGCGGATCGCCGCGGGCCTGGACCGGCTGCCGGCCGGCCCGCTGAAGCTGAGCGAACCGCAGCTCGACGCCCAGCAGTTCTTCACGCTGCTGGAGCGACAGGCCGGTGAGGTGCGCGCGGTGCGGGCGCTGCGCCGGGCCTGGGTGCAGCCGGCGGTGGGGGAGCCGTACCTGGCGATCGGCCTGGACCTGTACGAGAGCTCGCCGCCTGCGGTGG
Source organism: Streptomyces sp. 1114.5 (assembly GCF_003635085.1). NCBI lineage: Bacteria > Bacillati > Actinomycetota > Actinomycetes > Kitasatosporales > Streptomycetaceae > Streptomyces > Streptomyces sp. 1114.5. The sequence continues at coordinate 165,644 of NZ_RBXE01000001.1, read as the reverse complement.
AGGCGGTGCGGGCCCTGATGCAGCGGGCGATCGCGGTGGCCCCGGAGGGCCTGGCGGTGTCCACGGTGGCGATGTCGGACGAGTACGACCCGGTGGCGCTGTGGATGCGCGCCAACTCGCGCCCGTTCTTCGACCGGGAGGCGGGCCGCCCGGCGACCGGCCCGTACCCGCCGGTGCCGCCGCCCCCGTACCCGGGCCAGTCGATGCCGGGGCAGCCCGCGCCGGGGTACCCGTACGGGACGCAGCCGCCGGCGCAGGGCTGGCAGCAGCAGCCGCAGGCGCCGTGGCCCGGTTACCCGGGGCGCTGACCCCGTTTCCCGGGGCGCCGGCCCCGCCAATGCCACTTCTTGCCGAAATCTTTGCCGAGAAGCCGACTTGATCTCCCGTCAAGTCGGCTTCGGTGCTTTTCCGGACGAATATCCGGTTCGCGTACCCCAGCATCTTGACATGGCTGTTACAGCTGCGTGAAGAGGGATATGCCGGAGGGTCGCGAGATGCATGCCTGCAGATCACAGTTGGGCATCTGTCGGTTGTCAGGGCTGGCGCAAGCCAGTTCGCATGGCAGAGAGTTCTGCGCAACGCACCGCACGTTCTGACGCCCCACAAAGGTGAACGCGCACGCCGACAGCCTGTCCACGCGACGCCCATCCCGCGTGGTGGCAGTGCCTGTGCACGCCGCACTGCCGTGAACACCCGCTCCTCCTAAGAACCTTTCGCACGTCCGCAGCCGCACCGCCGAAGCCGGCGACCGGCACCCGTGGGCCGGCCACCGTCGGCGAGGGGACCAACTGACCATGACCGCATCCGCCACCACCGCCGGGAACGAACCGCAGGCACCCGCCACCGCGAGCCCGGCCAAGAAGATCGAGGGACGCTCCCTCGGCCAGATCGCCTGGACCCGCTTCAAGCGCGACAAGGCCGCCGTCGCCGGCGGCGTCGTGGTGATCCTGCTGATCCTGCTGGCCGTGCTGGCCAAGCCGATCGAGTCGATGTTCGGGCTCGACCCGGACGCCCTCCACCAGGACCTGCTGGACGCCGACCTCGGCGGGCTGCCGCTCGGCGACTGGGGCGGCATGAGCGGGGACCACCTGCTCGGCGTCGACCCGCTGCAGGGCCGCGACCTGCTCACCCGCGTCATCGAGGGCTCCTGGGTCTCCCTGCTGGTCGCCTTCGGCGCGACCGTGCTGTCCAACACCATCGGCACCGTGCTCGGCATCATGGCCGGCTACTACGGCGGCTGGGTGGACACGCTGATCAGCCGCGTCATGGACGTGTTCCTGGCCTTCCCGCTGCTGCTGTTCGCGATCGCGATCTCGACCTCGCTGCAGGGCGGTGCGTTCGGCCTGCACGGACTCCCGCTGCACATCCTGGTGCTGATCTTCGTGATCGGCTTCTTCAACTGGCCCTACATGGGCCGGATCGTGCGCGGACAGACGCTCTCGCTGCGCGAGCGCGAGTTCGTCCACGCGGCCCGCAGCCTCGGCGCCCGCGGCCCGTTCATCCTGTTCAAGGAACTGCTGCCCAACCTGGTCGGTCCGATCCTGGTCTACTCGACCCTGCTGATCCCGACCAACATCCTCTTCGAGGCCGGGCTGAGCTTCCTCGGTGTGGGCATCCAGCCCCCGCAGGCCTCCTGGGGCGGAATGCTCCAGGACGCGATCCGGTACTACCAGGTGGACCCCCAGTACATGGTGGTCCCCGGTCTGGCGATCTTCATCACCGTGCTCGCCTTCAACCTGCTCGGCGACGGGCTGCGCGACGCCCTCGATCCCAAGAGCAACTGACCCAGCGTCAGCACCCCCTCCACCGCCTCCACTCCTCAAGGGGTTGATCTCACCCATGCGTAGGTCCCGTACCGTCGCCCTGACCGCGATGGCCGCCGCCGCCGTCCTGGTCGTCACCGGTTGCAACAGCTCGACGAAGAACGCCGACACGTCCTCCTCGTCCTCCGCCTCGGGCGGCGGCGGAGCCAACGCGGCCACCAAGAACATCGTCAACGCCTCGGACAAGAAGGGCGGGACGGTCACCTTCGAGATGAAGGGCACCCCGGACTCGCTCGACCCGGGCAACACGTACTACGCGTACATCTACAACTTCTCGCGCCTGTACGCCCGTCCGCTGACGACCTTCAACCCGGCCGCCGGCGAGGACGGCAACAAGCTCGTCCCGGACCTCGCCGAGTCCATGGGCCAGCCCAGCGCGGACGGCCTGACCTGGACGTACAAGCTGCGTGCGGGCCTGAAGTACGACGACGGCACCCCGATCACCTCGAAGGACGTCAAGTACGCCGTCGAGCGCTCCAACTTCGCGCCGGACGTGAACTCCAACGGCCCGACCTACTTCCACGACCTGCTGGTCGACAACGACACGCCGTACGCGGGCCCGTACAAGGACAAGGCCGGCGGCCTGAACTCGATCGAGACGCCGGACGACACCACGATCGTCTTCCACCTGAAGCACCCGTTCGCGGACTTCGACTACCTGGTGAGCGCCCCGCAGACCGCGCCGGTCCCGCAGGCCAAGGACACCGGCGCCGACTACGTCAAGCACATCGTCTCCTCGGGCGCCTTCAAGTTCGAGTCCTACGAGGACGGCAAGCAGGCCGTCCTGGTGCCGAACACCAACTGGGACAAGAGCACGGACCCGATCCGGAAGCAGCTGCCGGACAAGATCCTGCTCAAGATGAACATCGACCAGGCCACCATCGACAAGGACCTGCTGGCCGGCAACGCCCAGGTCGACCTGGTGGGCGGCGGCGTCGACCCGCAGACCCAGGCGCAGATCCTGCAGAACCCGAAGCTCAAGGCCAACACCGACAACGCCTACGGCGGCCGCCTGGTCTACCTGGCGATCAACTCCAAGGTCGCGCCGTTCGACAACGTCGACTGCCGCAAGGCCGTCCAGTTCGCGATCGACAAGGTCTCGGTGCAGACCGCCGAGGGCGGCCCGATCCGCGGCCAGATCGCCAACACGGTGCTCCCGCCGGACATCCCGGGCCACCAGGACTTCAACCTGTTCGAGACCAAGGACAACAAGGGTGACGAGGCCAAGGCCAAGGACGCCCTGAAGGCCTGCGGCAAGGACAGCATCAACACCGTCATCTCGGCCCGCACCGAGCGCGCCACCGAGGTCGCCGCGGCCACCTCGATCCAGGCCGCGCTGAAGAAGGTCGGCATCAACGCCGAGATCCAGCAGTACCCGCAGGGCAAGTACCTGACCGACAGCGCCGGTGCCCCGCAGTTCACCCAGGACCACAACATCGGCCTGATGATGATGCAGTGGGGCGCCGACTGGCCGACCGGCTACGGCTTCCTGCAGCAGGTCGTCGACGGCCGCGCGATCAAGGCCTCCGGCAACAGCAACCTGTCCCAGCTGAACGACCCCGCGGTCAACAAGCTGATCGACGACGCCGCCGTCAACCCGGACAAGGCCGCCCGCGAGAAGATCTACGCCGACATCGACAAGAAGGTCATGGAGCAGGCGGTCATCGTCCCGCTGACCTACTTCAAGGTCTTCCTGTACCGCCCGGACAACGCCACCAACATCGCCTCCAACCCGGCGTTCTCGGGCGAGTACGACTCCCTGAACATCGGCACCACCAAGTAAGAGCCTGGCTCCGCATCCCTGAAGGCAGGTGAAGGCAGCGGCGCCCGCCGCCGTCCGGAGGATCCCGGACGGCGGCGGGCCGCCGGAGCCGCCCAACTGTGTTTGCCTACATCATCCGCAGGATCTTCGCGGCGGTGATTCTGCTGCTGGTCGTCAGCGCGGTCACCTTCGCGATCTTCTTCCTGCTCCCGCGCGTCGCCGGCGAGACGGCCGACCAACTGGCCGCCCAGTACATCGGGAAGAACCCCTCACCCGAGGCGATCGCGGCGGTCAAGCAGAACCTCGGCCTCGACCAGCCGCTGTACGCCCAGTACTGGAACTTCCTCAAGGGGCTGGTCAGCGGCGCCGAGTACAAGTTCGGGCCGGAACCGGCCACCTGCCACGTGCCCTGCTTCGGCTACTCCTTCAAGAACCACCTGGAGGTCTGGCCCGAGCTGTCCAAGCGGATCCCGATCACCATCTCGCTGGCCATCGGCGCGGCGGTGCTCTGGCTGGTCTCCGGTGTCGCCACCGGCGTCGTCTCCGCGCTCAAGCCGCGGTCGATCTTCGACCGGCTCTCGATGGGCATCGCCCTCGCCGGCGTCTCGCTGCCGGTCTTCTTCACCGGCGCGCTGCTGCTCACGCTGTTCAGCTACGAGTGGCCGATCCTGGACAACCTCCAGTACGTCGACTTCACCGACAACCCGATCATGTGGGCCCGCAACCTGATCCTGCCGTGGATCTCGCTGGCCTTCCTGTACTCCGCGCTGTACGCCCGGCTCACCCGCGCCGGGATGCTGGAGACGATGAGCGAGGACTACATCCGCACCGCCCGGGCCAAGGGCCTGGCCGAGCGCAAGGTCGTCGCCCGGCACGGTCTGCGCGCCGCGCTCACCCCGATCGTCACCATCTTCGGCATGGACCTCGGGCTGCTGCTCGGCGGTGCGCTGATCACCGAGCAGGTCTTCTCGCTCCAGGGCGTCGGCCAGTTCGCCGTCCAGGCGATCTCCGACAACGACCTGCCGAAGATCCTCGGCGTCACCCTCCTCGCCGCCTTCTTCATCGTCGCCTGCAACCTCGTGGTCGACCTCCTGTACGCCCTCGTCGACCCCCGGGTGAGGCTCTCGTGACCGAGCTCCAGAAGAACACGGCGGCCGCCGCTCCCGAGTCGGCCCCCGAGGCCGCTTCCGTGTCGGCCCCCGAGGCCGCTCCCGCTCAGGCCTCCGTTCCCGCTCCGTCCGGGGATCCGTTCCTGTCCGTGCGCGACCTGCGGATCCACTTCGACACCGACGACGGCCTGGTCCGCTCGGTCGACGGGGTCAGCTTCGACCTGCACAAGGGGCGCACCCTCGGCATCGTCGGCGAGTCCGGCTCCGGCAAGTCCGTCACCTCGCTCGGCATCATGGGCCTGCACCGCTCCAAGCGGGCCCGGATCTCCGGCGAGATCCGGCTCGACGGCGAGGACCTGATCGCGGCCGGCCCCGACCGGGTGCGCCAACTGCGCGGCCGGGAACTGGCGATGATCTTCCAGGACCCGCTGACCGCCATGCACCCCTACTACACGGTGGGGCAGCAGATCGTCGAGGCCTACCGGGTGCACCACCCGCAGGCCACCAAGAAGCAGGCCCGCACCCGCGCGATCGAGATGCTCGACCGGGTCGGCATCCCGCAGCCCGACCGCCGGGCGGACGACTACCCGCACCAGTTCTCCGGCGGCATGCGCCAGCGCGCCATGATCGCCATGGCCCTGGTCAACGACCCCTCCCTGCTGATCGCGGACGAGCCCACCACCGCCCTGGACGTCACCGTCCAGGCGCAGATCCTGGACCTCATCCGCGACCTCCAGGAGGAGTTCGGCTCCGCCGTCATCATCATCACCCACGACCTCGGGGTCGTCGCCGAGCTGGCCGACGACATCCTGGTCATGTACGGCGGGAAGTGCGTCGAGCGCGGCCCGGCCGAAACCCTCTTCGACGCCCCCGAACACCCCTACACCTGGGGGCTGTTGGGCTCGATGCCGCGACTGGACCGGGAACTGCAGGACCGGCTCGTCCCGGTCAAGGGCACCCCGCCCAGCCTGATCAACGTGCCGACGGGCTGCGCGTTCCACCCGCGCTGCCCGTACGCCGCCCTGACCGGCGGACGCTCCGACAGCGAGGTACCGGTGCTGGCCGAAGCCGCGCCCGGGCACCACGCGGCCTGCCACATTCCGGCCGGCGAGCGGCACCGCATCTTCGCCGAAGAGATCGCGCCCCGGCTGTGAGCCCGGCCTCGTACCACCTTTCTGGAGAGAACCGATGACGGACACTCAGACAGCCGCGATCCCCGGGCCGGCGCCCGCCCCCGAGCGCGAGCCGCTGCTGAAGGTGACCGGCCTGACCCGGCACTTCCCGATCCGCAGCGGGCTGATGCGTCGCCAGACGGGCGCGGTGCGGGCCGTCGACGGCATCGACTTCACGGTCAACGCCGGCGAGACGCTGGGCGTCGTCGGCGAGTCCGGCTGCGGCAAGTCGACCATGGGCCGACTGGTCACCCGGCTCGACGAACCGACCGGCGGGACGATCGAGTTCGAGGGCACCGACATCACCCACCTCGGCGTCGGGGCGATGCGGCCGATGCGCCGCGACATCCAGATGATCTTCCAGGACCCGTACTCCTCGCTGAACCCCCGGCACACCGTCGGCACCATCGTCAGCGCGCCGTTCAAGCTCCAGGGCGTAGAGCCCGAAGGCGGGGTCAAGAAGGCCGTCCAGGAACTGCTGGAGCTGTGCGGGCTCAGCCCCGAGCACTACAACCGCTACCCGCACGAGTTCTCCGGCGGCCAGCGCCAGCGCATCGGCATCGCCCGCGCGCTCGCGCTCAAGCCGAAGATGATCGTCGCGGACGAGCCGGTCTCGGCCCTGGACGTCTCGATCCAGGCCCAGGTCGTCAACCTGCTGGACGACCTCCAGCAGGAACTCGGGCTGACCTACCTGATCATCGCCCACGACCTCTCGGTGGTCCGCCACGTCTCGGACCGGGTCGCGGTGATGTACCTCGGCAAGGTCGTGGAGATCGCCGACCGGGACTCGCTGTACCGCAGCCCCATGCACCCGTACACCAACGCGCTGATGTCCGCCGTGCCCGTCCCCGACCCGCGCCGCCGCCAGCGCGCCGGCCGCGAACGGATCCTGCTCACCGGCGACGTCCCCTCCCCGATCAACCCGCCCAGCGGCTGCCGCTTCCGCACCCGCTGCTGGAAGGCGCAGGACGTCTGCGCCAGCCAGGAGCCGCCGCTGACGGCGCTGAAGACGGGGCACCAGGTGGCGTGTCACTTCCCTGAGCGGAGCGAGGGGAACGACTAGCACAGCCCGAGCGGAGCGAGGGGAACAGCCAGCACAGTCCCGAGCGGAGCGCGGGGAACGACCAGCACAGTCCCGAGCGGAGCAAGGGGAACAACCAGCACAGCACGGAGAACACGCCTGCCGTTTCGGCTGCCTGACGTTTCCGGCTCGGCCTGAAGGCCGCCCGCCCCCTGATCGGGGGAGGGCGGCCTTCCGTCGTTGACTTCGCGGGGCTGTCAGGTGCGGGCGGCCGGGACGGCCTCCGCCGGAAGCCGGTCCGCGTGGGCCTGGGCGGGCGGGGGGAAGTGGCGGTCCAGGGCTCGGGCTGCCTTGCGGCCGAGGGCCTGGCAGGGGAGCTCCACCAGGCAGTGGCTCAGGTGGCCGAGGGTGACGAGTGCGGCCAGGTAGCCGAGGGTGAGCGCGGTCTGGCCCTGCCAGCCGGTGAGCGGGTGGCCGCGCAGCTTCCAGGCGAGGAAGACCATCAGCGGGCCGTGCAGGAGGTAGACCGAGAAGCTGATGGTGCCGAGGCCGCTGAGCCAGCGGGGGACGTGCCGGCGGCGCAGCAGCAGGCCGGTGACGAAGACGCCCCAGGCGGCCAGGTAGGCGGTGGAGAAGGCCGTCCAGGACGCGGTCCAGGTGTGCCACAGCGCCGTGCCGTGGTCGTACAGGTAGCCGGCGGTGACGCCGCAGACGATGACGAAGGCGCAGCAGAGCAGGGCCGGGAGCCGGTCGATCTGCCCGTGCTCCAGCCGGTGCAGCACCGTCCCGGCGAACATGGTCGCGAAGATCAGCATGGTCTCGAACCCGGCGGCCCGGCCGTTCAGGGTGATCAGGGCCAGGCCCAGGCCCCCGAGCAGCAGGGCGCCCCAGCGGGTCAGGTCCGGGCGGGCGGTGGCCAGGCAGGCCATCGCCGTCACCACGAGGACCGCGCCGGAGACCACCAGGTGCCTGGTCGAGGCGAGGTCCACGGTGACGGCCCCGATCGGCAGCCAGGCGCCGAGCACCAGGGCGACGGCCGCGAAGCCGAACGCGATCGGGGCGCTGCGCCGGTGCCACCCGAGGACGAACAGGGCGGTCACGAAGTAGTAGAAGACCATCTCGTAGCTGAGCGACCACAGCACGCCGAGGGTGCTGGGCACCCCCATCAGGTCCTGCAGCATCAGCGCGTTGGCCGTGGCGGACAGCAGCGGGTGGGCGAAGGCGAAGCCCTGGACGCTGGTGGCGTCGCGGGGCAGCACCAGCAGGCAGCCGACCACGGTCACGATCACCGCGGGGTGGATGCGGAAGATCCGTCCGGTCCAGAACGCCCGCACGTTGCCGTGCCGCTCCAGCGAAGCCGGGATGATGTAGCCGCTGACCAGGAAGAACAGCATCACGCCGAAGAATCCGAGATCCAGGTACTGCGGCACCCGCGCGCCGTGCGGGAGCTTGTCGAGGAGCCCGAAGTGGTGCATCGCGACGGCCAGGGCGGCCAGTCCGCGCAACGCATCCAGCCAGCCGAGCCTGGACGGGGCGGGGGAGTTCAGCGTCACAGGCGGGAGGCTAGCGGAATCCCCCGGTCCGTACGGGCGGAGCGGACCGGCCGGCGGCCGCGCGGCGTCCGGGCGGGCCGCGGCGTCCGGAGCAGGGGCCCGGGACCGGAACATTCGGACACATCGGGTACACATGGACGGTGACCTCGCAGATCTTCCCGTCCGACGTGCAGCAGTCGCTGGACCTCGTCGGCATCTTCGTCTTCGCCCTCTCCGGGGCCCTGCTCGCCGTCCGCAAGAACATGGACATCTTCGGGATCTGTGTGCTGGCGGAGGTCACCGCGCTCGGCGGCGGGGTGATGCGCGACCTGGTCATCGGTGCGACCCCGGTCGCCGCCTTCACCAACCTCGGCTACTTCCTGACCCCGCTGGTCGCCGCCCTGGTGGTGTTCTTCCTGCACCCGGAGGTCGAGCGGATCAACCGGGCGGTGCAGACCCTGGACGCCCTCGGGCTCGGCCTGTTCTGCGTCACCGGCACCGCCAAGGCGCACGACTACGGGCTCGGCGCCGTCGCGGCCATCGCGCTCGGCATGGTGACCGCGGCCGGCGGCGGGGTGATCCGCGACGTGCTGGCCGGGGAGATCCCCTCACTGCTGCGCTGGGACCGGGAGATCTACGCCGTCCCGGCCCTGGTCGGCGCCGCGCTGGTCGCGGTACTGATCGGCGCCGACCGGCTCACCGGCCTGACCGGCACCGCCGCCGCGCTCACCGCCTTCGGGCTGCGGATGCTCGCCCTGAAGTACGGCTGGCGTGCCCCGCGGGCTTGGCACCGCAACGGTTCTCGCACCAGCGAGGAGTAGGCGAACCGCCGTACGCGAGCGAGATCGCCTCGGCCGTGCAGAGCAGCTCCGGCACCATCCGGACCAGTTCGGCCGGCGGCACCTCGCCGGCCGGGGCGCTCAGCGCGCAGGCCGCGACCGTCCGCCCGCCGCTGCCCGCCACGGGGGCGGCCACGCAGGCGACCGGCTCGCGGTGCTCGGCCGGCTCGGCCGCCCAACCTCGGCGGCGCACCGCCGCCAGCTCGGCCTCCTCGCACGGCCCGTCCGCGGGCAGCCCGGCGAGCAGCACCCGCCCCACCGCGGTGTCCGTCACCGGGGCGCGGCGCCCGATCCGGGACGGCCCGGCCGCCGGGTGTCCGGCCACCTCGTCCAGGTACAGCACCTCGCCGTCGTGCAGCACCGCGAGCCGGACGGTGTAGCCGCAGCGGGCGTTGAGCGCGGCCAGGTAGGGCGCGGCGACCTGCCGGACGTCGAAGTCCTCCAGCGCGCGGTGGGCCAGCGAGAGCACCCGGCCGCCGATCCGGTAGCGCAGGTCGGGCTGACGGCGGGCGAAGCCGTGCTCCTCCAGGGTGCGCAGGAGCCGCAGCGCGGTGGACTTGTGCACCCCGAGGCTGCTCGCGGCCTGCTCCAGCGAGAGCGGCGCGTCACCCAGCGCGCCGAGCAGGGTCAGCGCGCGGTCGACCGACTGCGACATGGCGCTCCCGTTGGATCCGGCTGGTGGTGTGGTGCTGGGTGGTGTGGTGCTGGGTGGTGACGTGCTGGGTGGTGACGTGCTGGAGAAGCGTGCGTCAGGCTAACCGTTGGGTGGCGTACCGGTACAAACCGGCTCCGGACGCCGAGGATCGATGCCCCCGGGCCGGGGCCCCGCACCCTCCAGCCCTCTACAATCGGAGGGTTATGCCATACCTGGACCATGCGGCGACCACGCCGATGCTGCCCGAGGCGATCGCCGCGATGACGGCGCACCTGGGGGTGGTCGGCAACGCCTCGGCCCTGCACGCGGCCGGCCGCCGCGCCCGCCGGGTGGTCGAGGAGGCCCGCGAGTCGCTGGCCGAATCGCTGGGCGCCCGCCCGAGCGAGATCGTGTTCACCGGCGGTGGCACCGAGTCCGACAACCTCGCGGTCAAGGGCCTGTACTGGGCCCGCCGGGACGCCGACCCGGCCCGCACCCGGGTGCTCAGCAGCCCCGTCGAACACCACGCCGTCCTCGACGCGGTGCACTGGCTCTCCGAGCACGAGGGCGCCACCGTCGAGTACCTGCCGGTCGATCCGCTGGGCCGGGTCCACCCCGAGGCGTTGCGCGCGGCCATCGAACGCGACCCCGCGTCCGTCGCGCTGGTCACCGTGATGTGGGCCAACAACGAGGTCGGCACGCTCCAGCCGGTGCGCGAACTCGCCGCCGTCGCAGCCGAGTACGGCATCCCGATGCACGCCGACGCGGTGCAGGCACTCGGTCAGGTCCCGGTCTCCTTCGCCGAGTCGGGGCTCACCGCACTCACCGTCACCGGACACAAGATCGGCGGCCCCTTCGGCATCGGCGCGCTGCTGCTCTCCCGGGGCGCCGCGCCCGTCCCGCTGCTCCACGGCGGCGGCCAGGAACGCGACGTACGCTCCGGCACCCTGGACGCCCCCGGCGCCGCCGGCTTCGCTGCTGCCGCCGCCTGGGCCGTCGGGCACCAGGCCGAGCAGGCGGTGACCCTCGGCGCGCTGCGCGACGACCTGGTCTCCGCGGTCCTCGCCGAGGTGCCGGACGCGGTGCTCAACGGCGACCCGTCCGCGGACGGCCGGCTCCCCGCCAACGCGCACTTCTCCTTCCCCGGCTGCGAGGGCGACGCCCTGCTGATGCTGCTCGACGCCGCCGGCATCGAGTGCTCGACCGGTTCGGCCTGCACCGCCGGGGTGCCGCAGCCCAGCCACGTGCTGCTCGCGATGGGCGTCGACCCGCTGCTGGCGCGCGCCTCGCTGCGGTTCTCACTCGGTCACACCTCGGTGCCGGAGGACGTCACGGCGCTCGCGGCCGCCATCGGGCCGGTCGTCCAGCGGGCCCGCAACGCCGGGCTGGCATCGGTACGGCGGTAGCCCCCTCCGAGCCGGAATCCCCGGCCGGGCATGTCCGGCGGCCCCGTACTCTTGTAGTCACCATGACTGACTTCCCGGGTGCCCCGACCACACCGTCCACCGGCCGACTGCGCGTGCTCGCGGCGATGTCCGGCGGAGTCGACTCCGCCGTCGCCGCCGCCCGCGCCGTCGAAGCGGGCCACGAGGTGACCGGCGTCCACCTGGCGCTCTCCGCCAACCCGCAGTCCTTCCGCACCGGCGCCCGCGGCTGCTGCACCATCGAGGACTCCCGGGACGCCTGGCGGGCTGCCGACGTCATCGGCATCCCCTTCTACGTCTGGGACCTCGCGGAGCGCTTCCGCGAGGACGTCATCGACGACTTCGTCGCCGAGTACGCCGCCGGGCGGACCCCGAACCCGTGCCTGCGCTGCAACGAGAAGATCAAGTTCGCCGCGCTGCTGGACAAGGCGATCGCGCTCGGCTTCGACGCCGTCTGCACCGGCCACTACGCCCGGATCGTCGACCTGCCCGACGGCGCCCGCGAACTGCACCGGGCGGTCGACGGCGCCAAGGACCAGTCCTACGTCCTCGGGGTGCTCGACGCCGACCAGCTCGCCCACTCGCTCTTCCCGCTCGGTGACACCACCAAGGAGGAGATCCGGGCGGAGGCCGAGCGCCGGGGCCTCGCGGTCGCGAAGAAGCCCGACAGCCACGACATCTGCTTCATCGCCGACGGCGACACCCAGGGCTTCCTCGCCCGGCACCTCGGCACCGCCACCGGCGACATCCTCGACGTCGACGGCACCAAGCTCGGCGAGCACGACGGCGCGTACGGCTTCACCATCGGCCAGCGCAAGGGCCTGCGGATCGGCCGCCCGGCGGCCGACGGCAAGCCGCGCTACGTGCTGGACATCTCCCCGGTGAACAACACCGTGACCGTCGGCCCGGTCGAAGGCCTCGACGTCACCGGCCTGACCGCCATCCGCCCCCGCTGGTGCGGCAGCGAGCCCCTGGCCGACGGCCGCTACACCGCCCAGCTCCGCGCCCACGGCGAGGAGGTTCCGGTCACCGCCTCGGTGGTCGACGGCGAACTGCGGGTCCGGCTCGACACCCCGGTCCGCGGCATCGCCCCCGGTCAGGCCGTCGTCCTCTACGACGGCACCCGCGTCGTCGGCTCCGCCACCATCGCCACGACGGAACGCCCGGCCGTCACGGCCTAGCTCTCGCTTTCGAGGGCGGCTCGATCAGCGGCCTGCCTGCCTGCCTGCCTGGCTGACCGGCACGGCTAGAGCGGCGGGTTGTCGCCGGGGGCGAACGGGGCGCCGTGGCCGGGGACGATGATGTCGGCCGCCTCCAGGACCCGGCGGCGGGAGGCGCGCAGCACCTCCCGGTCGGGGGCGACCGGGTCGTCGGCGGGGCCGTGCTGGTGCCACCACAGGTCGCCGGCGAAGGCGACCACGCCCGACTCCGTTCCCGCCAGCAGGGTGATGTCCTCGTGGCTGTGGCCGGGGGTGCGGATCAGCTTCAGCGAGGGGGTGAGCTGGTAGCCCTCGGCGTCCCGGTTGGTCCAGTGGTGGCCCTGGTACTCGACCTTGTGGTCGTGGACCCGGGCCTTGCCGAAGAGGCCGACGTTCATGGTGTTGTCGGGGTGGTGGTGGCTGAGCACGACGTCGGTGATGTCGTCGGGGCCGAGGCCGAGTTCGGCGAGCGGGCCGAGGATGTCGTCGTGGCCGGCGACCATGCCCGGGTCGAAGATCACGTGGCGCCCGGCGTCGGCGACGTAGGAGACGGTGGCGGCGACTCCGGGGCCGGTGGAGCCGACGTAGCCGGTGGTCAGGACCTGGTACTGGGCGCTGCGGCCGTGGGGTGCGTCGTTCATGTCTCGATCTTGTCGAACCGCTCGATCCCCGACGAGTGGCACGGATGCCACTGATCGCAGGAAATGTGCCAACATCCCCCATGGCACCTTTCACCACCGTCGCCGCGTACGTCCCGCCCGGTGTCGGCATGCTGGCCGTGGGCATCGTCGCCGAGACGTTCGGCCCGCACGGGCAGGCGGCGCCCGGCTTCGACTTCGCGCTCTGTTCGGACCGGCCGGGCAGCGTCCCGACCGACCTCGGGGTGCCGCTGACGGTCGAGCACGACCTCGACCGGCTGGCCGCCGCCGATCTGGTGCTCGCCCTGCCGGGGGCGCAGTTCCGCACGCCGCCCCCGCCCGCCGTGCTGGACGCGCTCGCCGCGGCCCACGAGCGGGGCGCGAGGGTGGCCGCCCACTGCGTCGGCGCGTTCGCGCTGGCCGCCGCCGGACTGCTCGACGGCCGCCGGGCGACCACCCACTGGCGGTTCGCCGCCCTGCTGGCCCGCACCTACCCGGAGGTGATGGTCGAGCCGGACGCGCTGTACCTGGACGAGGGGCGGATCACCACGGGTGCCGGCGCCGCCGCCGGTTTCGACCTGTGCCTGCACCTGATCCGGCGCGAGCACGGGACGGCGCTGGCCAATCACATCGCCCGGGACATGGTGCTGCCGTCGCACCGGGACGGCGGGCAGGCCCAGTACCTGGCGGCGCCCGTCCCGGAGGACGGCGAGGACGAACGCCTGGCCGGGGTGCTGGCCTGGGCCCGGGAGCACCTCCACGAGCCGCTGCCGGTGGCGGAGTTGGCCCGGCGGGCGGTGATGAGCAAGCGCTCCTTCGCCCGCCGGTTCGCCGCCGCGACGGGCACCACCCCCCACGCCTGGCTGCGGGAGCTGCGGCTGAGCGCCGCCGAGGAGCTGCTGGAGACGACGGACCTGCCGGTCGAGGAGGTCGCCCGCCGGGTGGGCTACGGCAGTGCGGCCGTCCTACGCGAACAGTTCGTCCGCCGCCGGGGCGTGCCGCCGCGCTCCTACCGCCGGGCGTTCACCCGCGTGGTGAGTTCGGCGGCAACGCCCGGTGCACACCCTCCGGAGAGGACGGCATGAGCTGACCTCCGGGGCCCGGTCACCGCACCTCGCGGTACCAGCGCCGGTGCACCAGCGGCTCGACGCACAGGACGGCCGCGCCCGCGACGGCGCCGACCAGCAGGGCGGCCGGGCCGCCGCCGGTGCGGAGGGTGCCGAGGCAGGCGGTGGCGACGGCGAGCGGGCGCAGCAGGGTCAGCGGGCCGAGGCCGATGACCATGGCCAGGGTGGCGGCGCGGAACGGCAGGGTGAAGTAGGCGGCGAGGGAGAGCAGGACGGCGGCCGCGTAGCCGGCCAGGGGGACGGCGTAGCCGAGGGCACCGGCGGCCAGGGTGTCGTACGTGCGGGCCCGGTCGGCGGCGGTCAGCAGCAGGAGGGCGGCGGTCAGGGCGGGGGCGAGCAGGAGGACCGCGCCGACGGCCAGTCCGCGTCCGGCGGCCCGGAGGGTGCTCCGGTGCTTGCGGATGCGGGCGTCGCGGCCGGCGTAGGCGCGGAAGCCGCTGAACGCCGAGTCGACGAGGCCGAGCAGGAGGAGGGGCACGGCGGGTGTCATCGGGCGGCCTCCCCGCCCGGCCGCGCGGCCTCGCCCAGGTGTTCGGGGCCGACCAGGCGGCGCGACGCCCGGCCGCCGAGGGCCTGCCGCAGCGGCGCCTCCAGGTGCGGACGCACCCCGAGGACCGGGCGCAGGGTGGTGCAGAACGGGTTGGACAGGCCGCGGGGCTCGTACAGCAGGGCGCGCAGGCCGGGTACGGCGGCGGTCCGCAGGAGCGTTGCGTCGTCGTGGGCGCGTTCGGCGGAGACGACGCCGTCGTGGCGGCCGAGCGGGTGGCGCATCCGGGCGCGGTGGAAGACCCGGGCGCCGAGGGGGGCGAGGCTGGTCGCGGCGATGTCGAAGTGGCAGAAGGCGAGTGCGGGTGAGGCGGCCTGGGCCTGGAAGAAGCCGGTCAGGGCGGCGGCGCTGAAGTGGTGCAGGACGCCGGTGGAGACGTAGACGGTCGCGGCTTCCGGCAGTTCGAAGGCGTTGCCGTGGACGAAGCGGCAGTCGAGGCCTTCCGCGCGGGCGAGGCGGTCGGCCTCGCCGACGAGCGCGGCGTTGAGGTCGACGCCGATCAGTTCGACGTCGGGGCCGAGGGCGTCGGTGGCGGCGAGCCAGCGGACCAGGTAGCCCAGGCCACAGCCGATGTCGACCAGCCGGTACGGCCCGGGGTGTGCGCCGTCCGCCCGGATCGCGGTGAAGAGCGGGCCGAGCAGGTGGACCAGCCGGTTGCCGATGCGCAGTTCCTCGCTCAGCCGCTGGAGTTCGGTGTGCACGCTGATGAGGAGGCGGTCGACGGCGTCGGGGTCGAGCGTGCCGTCCCGGTCGGTGGGCAGTCCGGCGACGATCCGGGCGGCGCGCTCGTCCCCGCCGTCGCGCAGCTGCCGGACGACCTCGTCGCGCCGGACCGGGAGCCGGCTGCCGTCGCGCAGGTCGACGGCCGTGATGAGGTCGGATATTTCGAGATGGCGCACGCGCAGCACCTTAGGGCCTGTCCCGGGGCCTGTCGTCGGCCGGGCGCGATATCCCGGTGAGCGGGGCCGTGGGCCGTGATAGACCAGTGGGCACTATGAATATCTGCGTCTTCTGCTCCGCGTACTCGCTCGATGACCGTTACACCGGCCCCGCCGCCGAGTTCGCCCGGCTCCTGGGGGAGGGCGGGCACACCCTGGTGTGGGGCGGGTCGAACGCCGGGTTGATGGGGCTGCTGGCCGACGAGGTGAAGGCGGCGGGCGGGCGGCTGGTCGGCGTGCTGGTCGAGATGCTGAGGCACAAGGGGTACGTCGGCGCGGACGAGCTGGTGATGACCGCCGACCTGGCCGAGCGGAAGGCGGAGCTGGCCTCCCGGGCGGACGCGATCGTCGTCCTGGTGGGCGGGCTGGGGACGCTGGACGAGGTCACCGAGGTGCTGGAGCTCAAGAAGCACGGGATGTTCGACAAGCCGGTGGTGGTCCTGGACACCGAGGGGTTCTACTCGGGCCTGCGCACCCAGCTGGAGCGGATGGACGCGGAGGGTTTCCTGCCCCGCCCGCTGACCGAGCTGATCACCTTCGCGGACACGCCCGCCGAGGTGTTCGCCCAGCTCAAGGCCTGAGAGGATCGGCACCATGGCTGCACATCTGATCACCGGCGCGGGCTCCGGCATCGGCGCCGTCCTGGCCGGACGCCTCGCCGAGCGCGGGGACGAACTCTGGCTGCTGGCCCGCGACGCCCGTCGGGCCGCCGAACTGCGCGAGCGCGTCCCCGGGGCGAAGACCCTGGTCGGGGACCTCGCGGACCCGGCCAAGCTGTCCTGGGCCTTCGGCCACCAGACGCTGCCCGTCACCCTGGACTCCCTCCTGCACGTCGCGGGCGTGGTGGAGCTGGGCCCGGTCGGCGAGCTGCCGGTGAAGGCCTGGCAGGAGACGCTCAACGTCAACCTGGTCGGCCCCGCCGAGCTGACCCGTCTGCTGCTGCCGTCGCTGCGCCTCACCAAGGGCCACGTGCTCTTCGTCAACTCCGGCGCCGGCCTCAACGCGCACGCCGACTGGTCGGCGTACGCGGCCAGCAAGCACGGCCTGAAGGCGCTGGCCGACTCGCTGCGCCACGAGGAGCACGGGAACGGCGTCCGCGTCACCTCCGTCTACCCCGGCCGCACCGCGACCGCGATGCAGGCGAAGGTGCACCAGCAGGAGGGCAAGGAGTACGACGCCGACCGCTGGATCGCCCCCGAGTCGGTCGCCGGGGCGATCCTGGCCGCCCTCGACGCCTCCCGGGACGCGGAGCTGACGGACATCACCGTCCGCCCGGGCCGGTAGGGCTGCCCCCCGTACGCCTGCCTCCCCCGGTACACCCGGCCCTCGGAACCGAGCCCCGCGCCCGGCCCCGAGGGCCGTTCGCATGCAGCCCGAAGAGGGCCGGAATTCACGTTGGCGGGGCCCCTTCGGCTGTGCAATGATCCGCTCCGCCCTCCGGCCGATCGTTTCCGGACAAAGGAGGGTCGAAAAGCGTCATTTGCGCGCCAAGTCCCAGGGGGGCTCCACATTTCCAGAATCCGTACAGCGCTGGCCGTCGGTGCGACGCTGCTCGGGACGGTCGGTCTGCCGGCCGTCGGTGCGGGTAGCGCAGCCGCAGCGGGCGGCACGCTCTACGTCAACAACGCCGCGGGTGCGAACTGCACCGACAGCGGCAGCGGCACCCAGGCCGCCCCGTTCTGCACCATCGCGGCGGCCGCCGCGGTCGTCCAGCCGGGCCAGACCGTCGCGATCGGCGACGGCGTCTACGCCGAGAGCCTGACCATCACCCGGTCCGGCACGGCCGCCGCGCCGATCACCTTCCGCGGCACGAAGAACGACGGCTCCAACCCCGGGGGCTCCGGCACCCGCATCGGCGACTGGAGCCACACCGTCGACGGGTTCGTCGTCAAGGGCGCCGATCATCTCCGGTTCGAGAACCTGAACATCTCCACGGGCTTCCAGAAGCCGACCGTCCTGGTGGACGGCGCCCACGACGTGGCGTTCGACAACACCACCGTCTCCGGCGGCAACGGGATCCGGATCACCAACGCCTCCGACAAGGTCGTCTACGGCCGCGGCCGGTTCGGCTACGTCCAGGGGCCGGCGGTGACCGTGGACGGCGGCTCCACCAACACGGTGCTGACCACCAACCAGGTCCAGGCCAACTACGTGCCCGAGATGACCGGCATCCTGCTCAAGGACGCCCCCAACACGGTCGTGGTGGCGAACACCGTCTACTCCTCCTGCTTCGGCGGGATCGTGCTGGACGGCGCCTCGGCCGGCGCGGTGATCGAGAACAACGTGGTGAACACCGCGAAGAACATGAACGCCGCCTGCGACAACCCGGCCGGTGCGACCGGGATCTCCGTCGGCGCGAACGCCACCGCGGGCACCAAGATCGACTACAACCTGATCGACCCGCTCAGCGGCGGAGCGCCCTACAGCTGGGCCGGCACCGCCTTCGCCACCCAGAGCCAGCTCACCGCCAACACCGGCCAGGGCGGGCACGACTTCGTCGACCTGACGTACGTGGCCAAGGGCCCGAACGCCCCGGTCGACCACCGGATCGACTCGGCGGACGAGACCGCCCCGGGCATGCTCCCGACCGACCTCTGGGGCGCGGCCCCCGTGGACAGCCCGACCGTCACCAACACCGGTACGGGCAGCGGCACCCGCGACCGCGGCGCGTACGAGGACCTCGACGTCGGCAGCGCGTTCACCCCGGCGGGCCCGACCCGTCTGCTGGACACCCGTGCACCGATCGGCGTCCCGGTGGCGCAGGCGGTGGCCCCGTACGGCACCGTGGACCTGCCGGTCACCGGCGTGGCCGGGGTTCCGGCTTCCGGCGTGACGGCCGTGACGATGAACGTGACGGTGACCGACCCGCAGCAGGACGGGCACCTGACCGTCTACCCGCACGGTGACGAGGCCCCGAACTCGTCGAACCTCAACTGGGTGGCCGGGCGCACGATCCCCAACCTGGTGACCGTCCCGGTGAAGGACGGCAAGGTCTCGTTCTTCAACGCCTCCGGCGGCACCGTGCACCTGATCGCCGACCTGGAGGGCTACTACAGCCCGAAGGGCTCGCTGTTCCACGCCCAGGGCCCGACCCGTCTGCTGGACACCCGTGCGCCGATCGGCGTCCCGGTGGCGCAGGCGGTGGCCCCGTACGGCACCGTGGACCTGCCGGTCACCGGCGTGGCCGGGGTTCCGGCTTCCGGCGTGACGGCCGTGACGATGAACGTGACGGTGACCGACCCGCAGCAGGAAGGCCACCTGACCGTCTACCCGCACGGTGACGAGGCGCCCAACTCGTCGAACCTCAACTGGGTGGCCGGGCGCACGATCCCCAACCTGGTGACCGTCCCGGTGAAGGACGGCAAGGTGTCCTTCTTCAACGCCTCCGGCGGCACCGTGCACCTGATCGCCGACCTGGCCGGCTACTACGCCACCGACGGCAAGGTCAGCTACCGTCCTGCCGGGCCGTACCGGCTGATGGACACCCGCCAGGACATCTACTCGGAGTCGGGCATGCGCCCGGCGGGCACCGTCCCGGCCTGGGGCACGCTGGACGTCTCGGTCGGCGACATCCCGAACGTCGCCGCGGTGACGCTCAACGTCACCGTCACCGAGCCGGGCGCCGAGGGCCACCTCACCGTCTACCCGCACGGTGACGCGGCGCCCAACGCCTCGAACCTCAACTTCCTGCCCGGCGAGACCATCCCCAACCAGGTGGTCGTCCCGGTCAAGGACGGAACGGTCTCGTTCTACAACGCGAGCGGCGCCCCGATCCACCTGATCGTCGACGAGTTCGGCTACCAGGCGTACTGACCGTACCGGCAGCACCGACCGGCAGTACCGACCGACGGCCCCGGTGCCGAGCCCCGCGCTTGGCACCGGGGCCGCCGTCGTGGGCGGGCCGTGAGTAGGCTCGGACGGGTGAGCACCCCACACCCCTTCCCCGACCTGCACGGCGCCGCCTCCGGCGTCGGCTCGCTGCCCGGTACCGACGCCCGCGAGGCGGCCAAGACCGCCACCGGGGCGTTGGAGCACCTGCCGTTCCTGCCCGAGCTGCCCGCGCGCGGACCGGGCGCCGACATGATCGGCCGCGGCGCCGGCCTGCTGGTCGAGCTGTTCGCGCAGACCGAGCCGAGCGGCTGGCGGTTCACCGACCGCCCCGGCCGGGACACCCGGCGCGCCCACTCCTGGCTCGGCGAGGACCTGGACGCCCTGGAGGAGTTCACCCAGGGCTACCACGGCGCGCTCAAGGTCCAGGCCGTCGGCCCGTGGACGCTGGCGGCGAGCATCGAGCTGAAGCACGGCGAGAAGGCGCTCTCCGACCACGGCGCCTGCCGGGACATCGCCGGCTCGCTCACCGAGGGCCTGCGCCGCCACCTCGCCGACGTCCGCAGGCGCGTCCCCGGCGCGGACGTGGTCCTGCAGCTCGACGAGCCCTCGCTGCCCGCCGTGCTGGCCGGCTCGGTGAAGACCGCGAGCGGCTTCCAGCGGCTGCGCGCCGTCGACCGGCAGGTCGCCGAGGAGGTGCTGCGCGAGACGATCCGCGGCCTGGACGCCCCCGTGGTCGTGCACAGCTGCGCGCCGGACGTCCCGATCCCGCTGCTGCGCCGGGCCGGGGTGGCGGGGATCTCGCTGGACTTCTCGCTCCTGACCGAGCGCTCGGACGACGACCTCGGCGAGGCGGTGGAGGCGGGCACCGCGATCCTCGCCGGTGTCGTCCCCTCCACCGACCAGGCAGCGTCCGACCCGGCCGGTAGTGTCCAGGGTGTCAGGACCTTGTGGCGCAGGCTCGGGTTCGCCCCGGAGCTGCTGGGCCGCCGCGTGCTCGTGACGCCGACCTGCGGGCTGGCCGGGGCCTCCCCGGCGTACGCGCGCAAGGCGCTGTCCCTGAGCGTTCGGGCGGCGCAGAGCCTGGTGGACAACCCGGAATGACGACGTAGGAGGGCTTGCGGTGGTGGCTGTCGAGGGCTGGGAGGACGTCCCGGCGGAGGTGCGCCGGCGGCACGCCGAGCTGGCGCAGGAGATCACCGACCACCGCGCCCGGTACTACGAGCAGGACGCGCCGGTCGTCAGCGACTCCGAGTTCGACGCCCTGATGCGCGAACTGGAGTCGCTGGAGGCCGCGCACCCGGCCCTGGTCACCCCGGACTCGCCGACGCAGAAGGTCGGCGGCGCCCCGACCGCGCTGTTCGCCGAGGTCGAGCACCGCGAGCGCCTACTCAGTCTCGACAACGCGATGGACGACGCGGAGCTCGCCGCCTGGGCCGAGCGCGTCGCCACCGAACTGCACGGCATCGACTACCACTACCTGTGCGAGCTCAAGGTGGACGGCCTGGCCGTCAACCTCACCTACGAGAACGGCCAGTTGGTGCAGGCGGCGACGCGCGGCGACGGCCGGGTCGGCGAGGACATCACCGCCAACGTCCGCACCATCAAGGAGATCCCGCACCGGCTGCACGGCGAGGACGTCCCCGAGCTGGTGGAGATCCGCGGCGAGGTCTACTTCCCGACCGAGGCCTTCGAGGCGCTGAACGCCTCCTTCGTGGCGGAGAACGAGCGCCGCCGGCAGGAGAACGAGGAGCGCGCCAAGGAGGGCAAGCGGCCCCGGGCGATGATCCGGCTGTTCATGAACCCCCGCAACGCCGCCGCCGGTTCGCTGCGCCAGAAGGACCCGCACGTCACCGCCTCCCGCCCGCTGCACATGGTGGTGCACGGCATCGGCGCCCGGGTCGGCTTCGACATCGACAACCAGTCGCACGCCTACGAGCTGCTGCGCGGCTGGGGCCTGCCCACCGCCCGGCACAACAAGGTGGTCGGGACGCTGGAGGAGGTGCGGGAGTTCATCGCGCACTTCGGCGAGCAGCGGCACTCGGTCGAGCACGAGATCGACGGCGTGGTCGTCAAGGTGGACGAGATCGCCCTGCAGGGCCGGCTCGGCGCCACCTCCAAGTCGCCGCGCTGGGCGATCGCCTGGAAGTACCCGCCGGAGGAGGTCACCGGCAAGCTCGCCGAGATCAGGATCGGGATCGGCCGCACCGGCCGGGCCACCCCGTACGCGGTGCTGGCGGAGCCGGTGAAGGTGGCCGGCTCGATGGTGCAGTACGCGACGCTGCACAACCAGGAGGTCGTCAAGGCCAAGGGCGTGCTGCTGGGCGACACCATCGTGCTGCGCAAGGCCGGTGACGTCATCCCGGAGATCCTGGGCCCGGTGGAGGGCCTGCGGGACGGCACCGAGCGGGAGTTCGTGATGCCCTCGCACTGCCACGAGTGCGGGGCCGAGCTGCGCCCGATGTCGGAGGGGGACATCGATCTGCGCTGCCCCAACGCGCGGTTCTGCCCGGCCCAGATCCGCGAGCGGATCGCCTTCCTGGGCGGCCGCTCCTCGCTGGACGTGGAGGGCCTGGGCTACGTCGCGGCCACCGCGCTGACCCAGCCGCTGGAGCCGGCCGAGGCCCCGGTGAAGGACGAGGGGGACATCTTCGGGCTGACGGCGGAGCAGCTGCTGCCGATCAAGGTGCTGGTGCGGGACCAGAAGACGGGCATGCCCAAGCTGGACGACCGCACCGGCGAGGAGAAGAAGGTCGCCTTCTTCGCCAACCAGAAGGGCGAGCCGAAGAAGACCCTCGGTGTTCTGCTGGAGAACCTGGAGAAGGCGAAGGAGCGTCCGCTCTGGCGCTTCCTCAACGGTCTGTCGATCCGGCACGTGGGGCCGGTCGCGGCCCAGGAGCTGGCCCGGGAGTTCCGGGACCTGGACCGGATCTTCTCGGCCACCGAGGAGGAGTTGGCCGCCGTCGAGGGGGTCGGGCCGATCATCGCCCGGTCGGTGGTCGAGTGGTACCAGGAGGAGTGGCACCGGGAGATCCTGGAGAAGTGGCGTGCCGCCGGCGTCCGCTTCACCGAGGAGTTCGCGGACGAGGAGGCGGCGGAGCGCCCGCTGGAGGGCCTGACGGTGGTGGTCACCGGGACGCTCTCCGGCCACACCCGGGACGGCGCCAAGGAGGCGCTGACCTCGCGCGGAGCGAAGGTGACCGGTTCGGTTTCGAAGAAGACCGATTTTGTGGTCGCCGGTGACAACCCAGGGTCCAAGTACGACAAGGCCGTTCAGCTCGGCCTGCCGATCCTGGACGACGCGGGCTTCGCCGTGCTGCTCGCCGACGGCCCGGCCGCCGCCCGTGCCCACCTGGGGCTTCCGGAGCCCGAGGAGGCCGCCGAGCCGGCGCAGGCCCCCGCCGGGGACTGACCCGGAGCCGACCCGAGCGCCGGGTGGCCGGATCCGGGTTGTTATCGTCCTGATGCAACGTCACCGGGTGCCGTGCAGTGAAAGCGGGCATTGTGTCACTGTGCGACACCCGGGCGCGGTGGCGCGTTTCCGGTTGTCCGAAAGTCTGCCCACCGGGTGGACCCCGGCATACCCTGGAGCGCAACAGAGTGTCAGCAGGGGTGGGGGCACCGGCTGTGCCGGGGCTCCTCGGGGTCGCTCCATGCCCGGCAGCTGTCGGTACCGGCACGGTGCCTCACCGTAAGGCGGCCTGACGGGGCGGGCCCGACGGAGGACAGGGCTTATGGATCGTACGACCGGCGGTGCGCCCACACGCCCGCCGCAGGGGGTGGCGGGTGCGGTCCTGCTGCTCGGCGTGCTGCTGGCCGGTGCCGCGCCGCTCATCCCGCTGGCCGTCCTGGTCTACCGGTACGAACCCGAGCTGCTGCCGCTGTTCGCGGTGCCCCTGGCCGTGCTGGTGGCGGCCTGGCGGATCGCCCGGGACCGCGCCCGCGACCAACTGACCGACCCGCTGACGGACCTGCCCAACCGTCAGGCCTTACTGCTGGCTGCCCAGGAGGCGATCGCCGAGTGCGACCACGGCTACAGCGTCGGTCTCATACTGCTTGACCTCGACCGCTTCCGAACACTCAACGACACACTCGGTCATACGGCCGGTGACCGGCTGCTGGTTCACATCGCCCGCCGGCTGCACCGCGCCCTGCGCTCCGGCGGCCCGGCCGGCAGCGCCACCCGGGAGTCCATCGACGACGTCTTCGCCGGCCTGCCCCGGCACTACCGGCGCGGCCGCCCGATGGTGGCCCGGATGGGCGGCGACGAGTTCGCCGTCCTGCTGCCCGGCATCAACTGCCCGGACAGCCTGGAACGGGTCGCCAAGGCGCTGATCGCCGAACTGGCCGCCCCGATCCGGCTGGACGGGCTGCTGCTCGTCCTGGAGGCCAGCGGCGGCGTCTGCGTCTACCCGCAGCACGCCCAGGACGCCGAGTCGCTGCTGCGCCGGGCCGACGTCGCGATGGGCCACGCCCAGCGCGGCTGCAGTGGCGTCTCCCAGTACGACGAGTCCCAGGACGCCGACACCCCGTACCGGATCGGGCTGCTCGGGGACCTGCGGCGGGCCCTGGAGACCGGCGAGGTCCAGCTGCACTACCAGCCCAAGGTGGCCTTCGACGGCCGGGTGGTCGGCCTGGAGGCGCTGCTGCGCTGGGAGCGGCCCGGGCAGGGGAAGGTCTCCCCGGACGAGTTCGTCGGGCTGGCCGAGTCCAGCGGCCTGATGCCCCGGCTCACCGACTACGTGCTGGAGGCGGCCGTCGGCCAGCTCGCGTACTGGCGCGAGCAGGGGCTGCAGGTGCAGGTCGCGGTCAACGTCTCGCCGCGCGACGTGCTCAACCCGGGCTTCGCCCAGCGCGTCGCCGGCCACCTCGTGCGCCACCAGGTGCCGGCCCACGCGCTCCAGCTGGAGATCACCGAGCGGCTGCTGCTGGACGACTCCCGGCGGGCCGCCGACACCCTCGCCGAACTGCGCGGCTACGGCGTCGGGATGTCCCTGGACGATTTCGGCACCGGGCACTCCTCGCTGGTGCGGCTGCGCAGCCTGCCGGTCGGCGAGCTGAAGATCGACCGCTCCTTCGTCTCCCGGATGGTCGCCGACGACCACGACGCGGCGGTGGTCCGCTGCTCGGTGGAGCTGGCCCACTCGCTGGGCCTGACCGTGGTCGCCGAGGGCGTCGAGGACGACGAGACCTGGGAGCGGCTGCACTGCATGGGCGTGGACGCCGTCCAGGGCTGGCTGGTGTCCGCCGCGCTGCCGGCCGAGCAGGCCACCGCCTGGCTGCGGGTGCACCGCACCGGCGCCCCGCCGGTGGAGCGGCTGGGCGCTCCGCCGCAGCAGCGGGCCACCCTCACGTCGATCAAGGGCGGCCAGGCGGTCCCGGGCGGCAAACCGGTCCCGGTCCAGGCAGTCAAGCCGATCGTGCAGCCCGCCATCCCGCCGGTGCTGCCGCCGACGCTCCCGCCCGTCCTGCCCCCGGTCCTGCCACCCGTGCTGCCACCCGTCGCCCAGGCGGTGCAGGCCGCTCAGCTGGAGATCAACGCGCCGGGGACGCAGAGTTGGGCCCGCACCCGGCCGCAGTGACGGGAGCGCCGGTGCGGCGGTGACCCGGGCGGTGACCCGGGGGTGACGGGCACCGCCGGTCACTCGTTGGCCGGTGGATCGGCCGGGCCCCATAGGATGGGGTCCAAAGACCACGAGGACGGAGCGCCGGAACCCGGCTGCTCCTGCCCGGGCCCGGCACCGCCCGCAAGGCGACGCCGGGTCTCACCAGAACTCACCCTGAGGATCGCTGCATGCCTGGCATCACGCGCGAGGAGGTCGCCCACCTCGCCCGGCTGTCGCGTCTTGAGCTGAAGCCCGAAGAGCTGGACCACTTCGCCGAGCAGCTCGACGTGATCATCGGCGCGGTCGCCCGCGTTTCCGAGGTCGCCGGACAGGACGTCCCGCCGACCTCCCACCCGCTGCCGCTGACCAACGTCATGCGCGCGGACGAGGTGCGGCCCTCGCTCACCCCGGAGCAGGCGCTGTCCGGCGCCCCCGCCGCCGAGGAGCAGCGTTTCCGTGTGCCGCAGATCCTCGGGGAGGACTGACCGAGATGACCGAGCTGATTCGCTACACCGCCGCCGAGACCGCGAGCGCCATCGCCAAGGGTGAGGTGTCCGCCGTCGAGGTCGCGCAGGCGCACCTGGACCGCATCGAGGCCGTCGACAAGAAGGTCAACGCCTTCCTGCACGTCGACACCGAGGGTGCGCTGGCCGCCGCGAAGGCCGTCGACGCCAAGCGCGCCAAGGGCGAGGAGCTGGGCCCGCTGGCCGGCGTCCCGCTCGCGCTGAAGGACGTCTTCACCACCAAGGGCATCCCGACCACCTGCGGGTCCAAGATGCTCGAAGGCTGGATCCCGCCCTACGACGCCACCCTGACCACCCGTCTCAAGAACGCGGACGTGGTCATCCTCGGCAAGACCAACATGGACGAGTTCGCGATGGGCTCCTCCACCGAGAACTCGGCGTACGGCCCGACCGGCAACCCGTGGGACCTCACCCGCATCCCCGGCGGCTCCGGCGGCGGTTCGGCCGCCGCGCTGGCCGCCTTCGAGGCCCCGCTGGCGATCGGCACCGACACCGGCGGCTCGATCCGCCAGCCCGGCGCCGTGACCGGCACCGTCGGCGTCAAGCCGACCTACGGCTCGGTGTCCCGCTACGGCCTGGTGGCGTTCTCCAGCAGCCTGGACCAGGGCGGCCCGTGCGCCCGTACGGTGCTGGACGCGGCGCTGCTGCACGAGGCCATCGCCGGGCACGACCCGCTGGACTCCACCTCGATCGACGCGCCGGTGCCGGCCGTGGTCGAGGCCGCGAAGATGCGCGACATCCGCGGCATGCGGATCGGCGTGGTCAAGGAGTTCGCCGGCGAGGGCTACCAGGCCGGCGTGATGCAGCGCTTCAACGAGTCGGTGGAGCTGCTGCGCGAGCTGGGCGCCGAGGTCGTCGAGGTCTCCTGCCCGTCGTTCACCCTGGCGCTGCCGGCGTACTACCTGATCGCCCCCTCGGAGTGCTCCTCCAACCTGGCCCGCTTCGACGCGATGCGCTACGGCCTGCGGGTCGGGGACGACGGCTCCCGCTCGGCCGAGGAGGTCACCGCGCTGACCCGCGAGGCCGGCTTCGGCGACGAGGTCAAGCGGCGCATCATCCTGGGCACCTACGCCCTGTCCTCGGGCTACTACGACGCCTACTACGGCTCGGCCCAGAAGGTTCGCACGCTCATCTCGCGGGACTTCGACGCGGCCTTCGCCGGCGTGGACGTCCTAGTCTCGCCGACCACGCCGACCACCGCCTTCCCGATCGGCGAGCGCGCCGACGACCCGATGGCGATGTACCTGGCCGACCTGTGCACGATCCCGTCGAACCTGTCGGGCAACGCGGCCATGTCGCTGCCGGTCGGCCTGGCTCCGGAGGACAATCTCCCGGTCGGCCTGCAGATCATCGCACCCGCGATGGCGGACGACCGCCTGTACCGCGTGGGCGGCGCCGTCGAGGCCGCGCTCAACGACAAGTGGGGGCACACCCTGCTGGAGGAGGCACCGGCACTGTGAGCAAGATCGAGAAGGCCAAGGCCCAGAGCTCCATCAAGGGGTGGAAGCACTCGAAGCCCGGTCTCTTGCTGTCCATCGGCACCAGCGCCTTCGGCGCGGTCTCGGTCGTCAAGGACGTCCGCAAGGCCCGCGAGGAGAGCG
This sequence comes from Streptomyces sp. 1114.5, assembly GCF_003635085.1. NCBI lineage: Bacteria > Bacillati > Actinomycetota > Actinomycetes > Kitasatosporales > Streptomycetaceae > Streptomyces > Streptomyces sp. 1114.5. The sequence goes on along the minus strand of NZ_RBXE01000001.1, from coordinate 138,320 downwards.
ACACCCTCAAGCTCGTCAACGCCCTGGTCGGCGCCGCCGCGCTGATCACCGGCACCGCCCTGCTGGTGCGCGAGCTGCGCCGGCTGGGCTCCGACGACGTGCTGCTGGGCTGAGCCGCACCGAGCGCCCAGGCCCGGCCATCCGCATCGCGTGGGCGGCCGGGCCCGTACCTCCCCAAGCTTCAAGTGAGAAGGGACGCTGTGAGCGTCATGAACCTGGTCTCCTACGAGGACGCTCTCGCGTCGTACGACCCGGTGATGGGCCTTGAGGTCCACGTCGAGCTGGGCACCAAGACCAAGATGTTCTGCGGTTGCTCGACCGAGCTGGGCGCCGAGCCGAACAGCCAGACCTGCCCGACCTGTCTGGGCCTGCCGGGCTCGCTGCCGGTGGTCAACGCGGTCGGCGTGGAGTCGGCCGTCAAGATCGGCCTGGCGCTGAACTGCGAGATCGCCGAGTGGTGCCGGTTCGCTCGGAAGAACTACTTCTACCCGGACATGCCCAAGAACTTCCAGACCTCGCAGTACGACGAGCCGATCGCCTTCAACGGCTACCTCGACGTGCAGCTGGAGGACGGCTCGATCTTCCGCGTGGAGATCGAGCGCGCCCACATGGAGGAGGACACCGGCAAGTCCAGCCACGTCGGCGGCGCCACCGGTCGCATCCACGGCGCCACCCACTCGCTGCTCGACTACAACCGGGCCGGCATCCCGCTGATCGAGATCGTCACCAAGCCGATCGTCGGCGCCGGCGAGCGCGCCCCCGAGGTCGCCAAGGCGTACGTCGCCGAGCTGCGCGAGGTGATCCGCTCGCTGGGCGTCTCCGAGGCCCGGATGGACAAGGGCCAGATGCGCTGCGACGTCAACCTGTCGCTGCGCCCGAACGGCACCGAGACCTTCGGCACCCGCTCGGAGACCAAGAACGTCAACTCGCTGCGCAGCGTGGAGCGGGCCGCCCGGTTCGAGATCCAGCGCCACGCCACCGTGCTGACCGACGGCGGCACCATCGTCCAGGAGACCCGCCACTTCCACGAGGACGACGGCACCACCACCTCGGGCCGGATCAAGGACAACGCCGAGGACTACCGCTACTTCCCCGAGCCGGACCTGGTGCCGGTGGCCCCCGCCCGCGCCTGGGTGGAGGAGCTGCGTGCCGCGCTGCCCGAGCTGCCGCGGGTGCGCCGCGCCCGGCTGCAGTCCGAGTGGGGCCTGTCCGACAAGGACATGCAGTCCGTCCTCAACGCCGGTGCGGTGGAGCCGATCCAGGAGACCATCGCGGCCGGTGCCCCGGCCGACCAGGCCCGCAAGTGGTGGATGGGCGAGCTGGCGCGCCGTGCCAACGAGACCGGCACCGAGCTGAGCGAGCAGCCGATCACCCCGGCGCAGGTCGCCCGGGTCGCCGCGCTGGTCGCCGAGGGCAAGCTGAACGACAAGCTGGCCCGTCAGGTCATCGAGGGCGTGCTGTCCGGCGAGGGCGAGCCGGACGAGGTCGTCGCCAAGCGCGGCCTGGCCGTGGTCTCGGACGACTCCGCGCTCGGTGCCGCCGTGGACCAGGCCATCGCCGAGAACGAGGCGATCGCCGCCAAGATCCGCGACGGCAAGGTCCAGGCCGTGGGCGCGCTGGTCGGCGCGGTCATGAAGGTCACCCGCGGCCAGGCCGACGCGGCCCGGGTGAAGGACCTGATCCTGGAGCGGCTCGTCCCGGAAGGACAGTAGGCCCAGCTTCGAGAAGCTGGGCGTCTCCGCCTCAGCCTTCACCACACCTAGGCCCCTAGGCCCTGGTTTCCTAAGGCATCTAAGGCATCTAAGGCCCTCTAAGTAAGGCCTAAGGCCCGGTCTCACCTCCGGAAGGGGGTGAGACCGGGCCTCAAACCTTTTCCGGGGTCCGATCTAAGGCTCCTGGGCCCCGGAAGATCGGGCACGCTGCCGATGTGGCACCCCCCACTGGGAGAGGAAAGTCTTACCTGTCAGCGAAACGCAGTGAAACCCACAAGGGGAACCGAAGTGATCGAGTACCAGACCTTCCAGCAACAGGCCCACGAGCTCGTGGCCCGCGCCGAGCACGAGCGCCTGGTGCGCGAGGCCAAGGAAGCGCGCCGCCTGCGGCGCCGTCCGGTGGCCGCCCGCTTCCAGCGGCGCCCCGTGCGTCAGACCGAATGCTGACGGCACGGCACCGGGACGGTGCCGAAGGAGCCGAGGAGGGGGAGACGCTGCGAGTGAGCGTCTCCCCCTCCGGGCGTTCGCCTGGGGAGATAACCCCTCCTCCGGGCCCCACCGGCTATGGCATGCTCGCCTCCATGCAGCAGATATCGGTCAGCCCCGTCTTCGTCGGCCGTGGCAGCGAGATCACCGAACTGACCGACGCGCTGCGCCGGGCGGGCGCCGGCAGCCCGCAGGCCGTCCTGATCGGCGGCGAGGCCGGCGTCGGCAAGACCCGGCTGCTGGAGGAGTTCCTGCAGCGCGCCGCCGACGGGGGAGCGGTCATCTCGCTCGGCAGCTGTCTGGAGGTCGGCGCCGAGGGCCTGCCGTACGCGCCGCTGGCCGCCGCGCTGCGCCGGCTGCACCGCTCGCTGGGCGCCGAGCTGGAGGCCGCCGCGGCCGGCAGCGAGGGCCATCTCTCCCGACTGCTCTCCGAGTTGGGCGAGGCCGACGGCGAACCGAACGACGAGTACAGCCGGGCCCAGCTGTTCGAGCACACCGCGAGGCTGTTCGAACGGCTCGGCGCGGAGCGTACCCTCGTCCTCGCCGTCGAGGACCTGCACTGGTCCGACCGCTCCACCCGCGAACTGCTCGCCTTCCTGGTGCGCACCCTGCACCGCTCCCGGGTGCTGCTGGTCGCCACCTACCGCAGCGACGACCTGCACCGTCGCCACCCGCTGCGCCCCTTCCTCGCCGAGCTCGAACGGCTGCGCACCGTCCAGCGGTTGGAGCTGGAGCGGTTCGACCGCCGCGAGGTGGCCGCCCAGCTGGCCGGCATCCTGGGCACCGCCACCCCCGACCGCCAGCTGGTGGACCGGATCCACCGCCGCTCGGAGGGCAACCCCTTCTTCGTCGAGGAGCTGGCCACCGCCTTCGACGACGGCTGCGGCGCCGGGCTGACCGACTCGCTGCGGGACATCCTGCTGGTGCGGGTCGAGGGTCTGGACGAGGACGCCCAGCGGGTGGTGCGGATTGCCGCCGAGGGCGGCTCGCACGTCGAACACGCCCTGCTGGCCGCCGTCCTGGCCGACGACGAGGAGGCGCTGATCGAGGCGCTGCGCTCGGCCGTCGGCGCCAACATCCTGCGCCCGGACACCGAGGGCGAGGGCTACCGGTTCCGGCACGCGCTGGTCCGCGAGGCGGTCTCGGACGACCTGTTGCCCGGCGAACGGCACCGGATCAACCGCAAGTTCGCGCTCGCCGTGGAGGCCCGGCCGCAGCTCGTGCCCGCCGACGCGCTGCCCGCCCGGCTGGCCAACTACTGGTACCACGCGCACGATCCGGCCCGCGCCCTGCCGACCGCCCTGGACGCCGCCCGCGCGGCCCGCCGGCGCAACGCCTTCGCCGAGCAGCTGGGCATGCTGGAGCGCGCCCTGGAGCTGTGGGACATGGTCACCGAGGAGGTGCTGGCGCACACCCTGCGCCCGTACGACTGGGCCGAGACCTACCCGCCGGGCTCCTGCGACCACAGCGCCGCCGACGAGGAGTGCGACCGGATCCAGCTGGAGGACGTGCTGGCCGAGGCGGTGGTCGCGGCCCGCCGCTGCGGGGACCGCGAGCGCGGCCTGAGCCTGGCCAAGCGCGGGCTGCGGCTGGTCGACGAGACGGTGCACCCGGTGCGCGCGGCCTGGTTCCGGATCAACCGGGCCCGGATCCTGGGCAGTCTGCGCCGCTCCGGGGACGAGGAGGAGATCGCGCACGCGCTGCGGCTGGTGGAGCACCTGCCGCCGTCCGCCGTGCAGGCCGAGGTGCTCGGGCTCGGCGCCGGCTCGGCGATGCTCAAGAAGCCCGGGCCCGAGCACCTCGAACTCGCCGAGCGGGCGATCAGGATCGCCGAGCAGGTCGGCGCGCACGCGGTCGAGGTGCACGCCCGGATGACCCTCGGCGGGCTGCGTTACGACGTCCACGGGGACGCCGAGGGCGGGCTGGCCGAGCTCGCCGGGGCGGTCGAGCGGGCCCGCCGGCTGGGCGTGCCCGACGTGCTGCTGCGCGGCATCAACAACCTGGCCAGCATGCAGCGCGGGCTGGGCCGGTCCGAGGACGCCGTCCGACTGGCCCGCGAGGGCCTGGAGTTCGCCGACGGCAACGGCCTGCTGCGCAACATCGGCGCCATCCTGACCGGCAACCTGGTCGAGGCGCTGATCGACCTCGGGCGGGTCCGGGAGGCCGCCGAGGTGCTCGACGCCTTCGAGCTGGGCAGCCTGAGCGGCAGCCACGCCGAGTTCCTGGACCGGATGCGCGGCGAACTCGCCCTGCTGGAGGGGGACCTGGCCACCGCGGCGACCATGCTGGCGCAGGCCCGTGCGGCCAACCGGGTCGGCCAGGTCCAGCACAGCGTGCCGATCAGCCGGCTCGCGGTGCGGCTCGCAGCGCTCGGCGGCCGGCCGCTGGAGGCCCGGGCCGAACTGCTCGCCGCGCTGGCCGAGGACGGCCGGCTCGGGTACGAGTCCGACGTCTACCCGCTGCTGGCCGAGGCCGTCGGCGTGGAGGCGGACAGCCGGGGCCTGCCGGAGGCCGAGGAGGGCCGGGCGGCGGTGCTGGCCGCGGTCGCCGCGGCCGCCGCCGAGCTGCGGCCCCGGGCGCCGCTGCACCACGGCTGGGCCCGGCTGCTGGAGGCCGAACTGGCCCGCGCCGAGGGCGCCGACACCCCCGGGAAGTGGGCCGCCGTGATCGAGGCACTGCGGCCGACCGGCCTGCCGTACCCGCTGGCGCTCGCCCTGCTGCGGGCCGGCGAGGCCGAGGTGCAGGCCGGTCGGCGCGAGGCCGCGGCCGAACTCCTGCGCGAGGCAGCCGAACTGGCGACCGTACGGGGTGACCGGATGCTGGCGGCGCAGATCGCGAGCCTGGCCGAGCGGGCCGGGCTGAACCTCGCTCCCGGTGATCGGACGGCCGCCAAGGAGGCGCCGGCGCCGCTCGCCGGGGACTCCTTCAACCTCACCCCCCGTGAGCGGGACGTGCTCCGGCTGCTCGCGCGCGGCTGGACCAACCGGCAGATCGCCGAAGAACTGTACATCTCTCCGAAGACCGCGAGCGTGCACGTGTCCAACATCCTGGGCAAGCTCGCGGTCGGCGGCCGGGGCGAGGCGGCCGCGCTGGCCCACCGGCTGCGGCTGTTCCCCGACGATCTGGCCCCGTCCGGCCGTTGACCCCGGCGCCCCGCCGCCGGACCCGGACCGCCCTCACGCGTCCGGTCCGGCAGCGGGGCGCCGCCGCGTGCTCCCGTGCGCGCCGCGTGAGCCCCCGCCCGCGCGCCGCCGCCAACCGGGCCGATCCGTTGGAATCGGGGGCATTTCCCCACCCCCTCGCCATTACTCTAAGTTGAGTGTGCGTGTCATTGAGTGACGGAATTGGTGTAGGGTCCATTTTGGGAGCATCGGTGCGGTGCGGCGGCCGGAAGGTCGCCCACCCCCTGGGCCTCCGTCATGACGGGGCGCCAGGCCACCGCGTACGGCCGAGAGGTACGCGGCCGGTGGCCCGTGTCCGGGGCGCGAGGCCCCGGGCCGGAGGGGGAGAGGCCGAGTGAGCTCCACCGATACGGTGTTGCCCGAAGCCGGACGCCCGGGCGCACCGCCCGCCGACACGTCCGCCATCGACATGACCGCGCCCGCCCGGCGCGGCCCGCTGGGTCGGATCCGGGAGAGCCGCACGCTGCCCGGCCTCGCCCTGGGCGCGCTTTGCCTGGCCTACGCCCTGGGCGCCGCGGCCGGCTGGGGGTCCCGCCAACTCGCCGTCTTCATGGGTGACTTCGGCCTGGCTGCGGCCGCCCTAGCGGCTGCCCTGTCCTGCCTGGTGTACGGCTGCGCCGTCGGCGGCCACGCCCGCCCGGCCTGGCTGCTGTTCGGCCTCTCCTCGCTCATGGTCGCCATGGGCAACGGCACCTGGGGCTGGTACGAACTGGTCGTCCGCACCCCGCTGCCCCGGGACTCGCTCGCCGAGTACGCCTTCCTGCTGTTCGCCCCGCTCGCCATCACCGGCGTCCTGGTGCTCGCCCAGCGCCCGCGCTCGGCGGCCGGCTGGCTCTGCCTGCTGCTCGACGGCTGGCTGATCGCCGGCTCGCTGTTCACCCTCAGCTGGAGCCTGGCGCTCGGCCGGATCGCGGCCGGCGAGGGCGGCTCCCCGCTGCGCCTGGCCCTCAACCTGGCCTACCCGGTGCTGGACATCCTGCTGGTCAGCCTGGTGGTCGGGCTGCGCTTCGGCGGCCGGGACGGCAACCGGGCGGCGGTGCACACCGCGATGCTGGCGCTCGCCGTCACCGTCATGTGCGACGCCCTGTTCACCTCCCCGGAGCTGCGCAGCAGCTACCACTCGGGCGAACTGCTGGACGCCGGCTGGTTCTCCGGCAGTCTGCTGCTGGCCTGGGCGCCCTGGTCGCCGCGCTGGCGGCGCCCGCTGCGCGAGCACCCCTCGGCCGGCGGCCTGCCACGCCGCCGGGTGGCCACCACCTTCAGCGCGCTCACCCCGTACGCGGCCGCCGCGGTCTGCACCGCCGGCATCCTCTACAACGCCCTCGGCGGGCGCGAGTTGGACCGCGTGGTGGCCGCGGCCGCCTGCACCGTCGGGCTGGCACTGATCCTCAGGCAAGGCGTGATGCTGCTCGACAACCTGTCGCTGGCCCAGGAACTCGCCCACAAGGAGGCGCACTTCCGTTCCCTGGTGCAGGGCTCCAGCGACGTCATCATGATCGCCGGTGGCAACGGCGTGCTCTCCTACGTCTCCCCGGCCGCGCTCGGCGTCTACGGGCGGGACCCGGAGGAGCTCGTCGGCGGCAACCTGCTGGACCTGGTCCACCCCGAGGACGTGGACCGGGTGCTCTCCGAGGTCCGCCGCTACCTCGCCAGGGTCCGGCTCGCCGCCCACCGCGACCCGCGCACCGCCGAGCCCTCGGCCCGGGTGGAGTGCCGGATCAGCTCCGGTGGCGGGGAGTGGCTGCACGTCGAGTCCACCGTCAGCCGGCACCGCGACGGCCTGCTGCTCAACAGCCGGGACGTCACCGAACGCGTCATGCTCCAGGCCCAGTTGCAGCACAACGCCTTCCACGACCCGCTCACCGACCTGCCCAACCGGGCGCTGTTCACCCAGCGGCTGCGGGCCGCCCTCGGCACCCGCGGCCAGCAGGACGGGACCGGAGCCGGGATCGCCGTGCTCTTCCTCGACCTGGACGGCTTCAAGGCGGTCAACGACACCGCCGGGCACCAGGTCGGCGACGAGCTGCTGGTGCAGGCCGCCCGCCGGCTGCAGGGCGCCGTCCGCTGCGGGGACACCGTCGCCCGGTTCGGCGGCGACGAGTTCGCCGCCCTGGTCTGCGGCCCGCTCGGCCGCCTCCAGGTCCAGGAACTGGCCGAGCGGCTGCGCGTCGCGCTCTCCGAGCCGTACTGGATCGGCGGCACCGAGCTCGGCGTCGCCGCCAGCATCGGCATCGCCTTCGGCACCCCCGAACGCGGCCCCGCCGCCGACCCCAGAACCGCCGCCGACGAACTGATGCGCAACGCCGACCTCGCGATGTACCGGGCCAAGTCCGAGGGCAAGGGTCGGGTGGTGCTCTACGCCCCGGCGATGCGGGCCGACCTGGAACGCCGCAGCGAGCTGGAGGAACGGCTGCGACTCGCCGTCCGGGAGGGCGGCTTCACCCTGCTCCACCAGCCCGTGGTGGACCTTGCCGACGGCACGGTGAGCGGCGTCGAGGCACAGGCCCGCTGGCGCTCGGCGGGCGGCCTGCTGCTCACCCCGGCCGAGTTCCTGCGCTCCGCCGAGCACGGCGACGCCGCCACCCGGTTCTCCCGCTGGCTGATCCACGAGGCGGTCGTCGCGGCCGCCGCCCGGCGCGGCCTCGGCCGGGCGGGCCGCGGCCCGGCGGGGCCCGTCCCGGTGGCCGTCCGGCTCTCCACCGAGCGGCTCTGCTCACCGGGGCTGTACGAGACGGTGGCGGCCGCACTGCGCGACAGCGGGCTGCCGGCCAGCGAATTGGTGATCGAGGTGGCCAGGATGGGCTCGGACGCGCTCGCCGACGAACTCGGCCGCCGGCTGGCCGCGCTGCGCCGGCTCGGCGTCTCCACCTGGCTGGCCGGCTACGGCGCCGGCAGCGGCTCGCTCGGCGCCCTCGCCCGGCTGCCCCTGGACGGCCTCAAGCTGGACCGCACCCTGGTCCAGGACCTCGGCGAGTCCTCGCTCGCCCGTACCCTCGCCGGGCACGCCCTGCGGCTCGGCCGCGACCTCGGGATGGCCACCGCCGCCGAGGGGGTGGACCTGCCCCGGCAGGTCTCCGTCCTGGGCGAACTCGGCTGCGGCCAGGCCCAGGGCTCCGCCTTCGCCCCGCCGCTGGACGAGCCCAGGCTGCGCCGTGCGCTGGCCCGCCGCGGCTACCCGCTGCCGACCCCGCTCGGCCCGCTCGCCGCCCGCCGGTCCCACCAGGCCGCCGACACCCGGACGAGTGGCCGCACGGACACCGCCCCGGGACGTGGCGTACATCACCACGGCGGCGCTGACCTGCCCGAACACCCGGCCGTCAGCGGTCCGGCCGGGGGTCCGCATGGCGAGACGGTCATCCCACCTGCTTGACACGCAACCCCGGACGGGAGGATGGTCGTTGCCATGCGCACCCGAATTCTCGTACTTGGCGGGCGCGTCGGCTGACAGGGCTCGCACGCCCTGCTCGTGACAGACCGACGCGCCACCCCTCGCATGCCCTTGGGCACGAGGGGTTTTTTGTTGCACTGACGCTGTTCCACCCTGCAAGACCCCTGGCCTCGGCCGCCCGAGAACTCCCGACTTGTCGGATTCGGCGGGACGATTGAGGCAGAGCCGGCGATCGACCCGGACCGGGACCCCTCCCTCGCAGCACCGGGGCCCGCAGCACCTGGTCGGCAAAACCCGAGAAGAGACAGGCAGATGACCGAGCACGCCGCATCCCCCCGCCGTGGGGACAACCCGGCCGCCAACGCTCCCCAGCACGTCGTCGAGACCATGACCGGCGCCCAGTCGCTCATCCGCTCGCTGGAGGCCGTAGGCGCGGACACCGTCTTCGGCATCCCGGGCGGGGCCATCCTTCCCGCGTACGACCCGCTGATGGACTCCGCCAAGGTGCGCCACATCCTGGTCCGGCACGAGCAGGGCGCCGGCCACGCCGCCACCGGCTACGCCCAGGCCACCGGCCGGGTCGGGGTCTGCATGGCGACCTCCGGCCCGGGCGCGACCAACCTGGTCACCCCGATCGCCGACGCCTACATGGACTCCGTGCCGATGGTCGCGATCACCGGCCAGGTCGCCTCCAAGGCGATCGGCACCGACGCCTTCCAGGAGGCGGACATCTGCGGCATCACGATGCCGATCACCAAGCACAACTACCTGGTCACCGACCCGGCCGAGATCCCTCGGGTGATCGCCGAGGCCTTCCACATCGCCTCCACCGGCCGCCCCGGCCCGGTGCTGGTCGACATCGCCAAGGACGCGCTGCAGGCCACCACCACCTTCCGGTGGCCGGTCGAGGCCTCGCTGCCCGGCTACCGTCCGGTCACCAAGCCGCACGCCAAGCAGATCCGCGAGGCCGCGAAGATGCTGGTCGGCGCGAAGCGCCCGGTGCTGTACGTCGGCGGCGGCGTCATCAAGGCGCAGGCCACCGCCGAGCTGCGGATCCTCGCCGAGCTGACCGGCGCCCCCGTGGTCACCACCCTGATGGCGCTCGGCGCCTTCCCGGACAGCCACCCGCAGCACCTGGGCATGCCCGGCATGCACGGCTCCGTCCCGGCCGTCACCGCCCTGCAGAAGTCCGACCTGCTGTTCACCCTCGGCGCCCGCTTCGACGACCGCGTCACCGGCAAGCTGGACGGCTTCGCCCCCAACGCCAAGGTCGTCCACGCCGACATCGACCCGGCCGAGATCGGCAAGAACCGCCCGGCGGACGTGCCGATCGTCGGCGACGCCCGCGAGGTGCTCGCCGACCTGATCGTCGCCGTCCAGGCCGAGTTCGACGCCGGCCACAAGGGCGACTACGCCGAGTGGTGGGAGAAGCTCGACGAGTGGAAGAAGACCTACCCGCTCGGCTACGAGCCGGCGCCCGAGGGCCGCCTCTCGCCGCAGCAGGTCATCGAGCGGATCGGCAAGCTGGTCGGCCCCGAGGCGATCTACGCCGCGGGCGTGGGCCAGCACCAGATGTGGAGCTCGCAGTTCATCCGCTTCGAGAAGCCCGGCACCTGGCTCAACTCCGGCGGCGCCGGGACCATGGGCTACGCCGTCCCCGCGGCGATGGGCGCCAAGGCCGGCCGCCCGGAGAGCACGGTCTGGGCCATCGACGGCGACGGCTGCTTCCAGATGACCAACCAGGAGCTGGTCACCTGCGCCCTGAACGACATCCCGATCAAGGTCGCGGTCATCAACAACGGCTCACTGGGCATGGTCCGGCAGTGGCAGACGCTGTTCTACAACCAGCGCTACTCCAACACCGTGCTGCACTCCGGCCCGGACCACGACGGCATCGAGCCGCCGGCCCAGGGCACCCGGATCCCCGACTTCGTCCTGCTGTCCGAGGCGATGGGCTGCGTCGGCCTGCGCTGCGAGCGGCCCGAGGACCTGGACGCGGTCATCAAGCAGGCGATGGAGATCAACGACCGCCCGGTCGTCATCGACTTCATCGTCCACCAGGACGCGATGGTCTGGCCGATGGTCGCGGCCGGGACCAGCAACGACGAGATCCAGTTCGCCAAGGGCGTTCGCCCCGACTTCGGCGACGACCTCGACTGACAGCCCCTTCCGGAACGACTGAGGAACGACCGAGGAACCACATGTCCAAGCACACCCTCTCCGTCCTGGTCGAGAACAAGCCCGGCGTGCTCGCCCGCATCGCCGCACTGTTCTCCCGTCGGGGCTTCAACATCGACTCCCTCGCCGTCGGCCCGACCGAGCATCCGGACGTCTCCCGGATGACGATCGTGGTCAACGTCGAGGACCTCCCGCTGGAACAGGTCACCAAGCAGCTCAACAAGCTCGTGAACGTGATAAAGATCGTCGAACTCGACCAGGCCGCTGCGATCCAGCGGGAACTGGTCCTGGTGAAGGTCCGCGCCGACAACGAGACCCGGTCGCAGATCGTCGAGATCGTCCAGCTGTTCCGCGCCAAGACCGTCGACGTGTCGCCCGAAGCGGTGACCATCGAGGCCACCGGCAGCTCGGACAAGCTGGAGGCCATGCTCCGGATGCTGGAGCCTTACGGCATCAAGGAGTTGGTCCAGTCCGGCCTGGTCGCCATCGGCCGCGGCGCCCGTTCGATCACGGACCGGTCGCTGCGCGCCCTCGACCGCAGCGCGTGAACAGCGCGAGACGGCGACCCGTCCCCCGTCTCAAGCACTGAAGCAAAGACCCCACACCCCGTCGGGTGCGCATACGGTAGGCACCGCGTACCCGGCACCCATGATGCAAGGAGATGTGCCCCCGTGGCCGAGCTGTTCTACGAAGACGACGCCGACCTGTCCATCATCCAGGGCCGCAAGGTCGCGGTCATCGGCTACGGCAGCCAGGGCCACGCCCACGCGCTGTCCCTGCGCGACTCCGGCGCCGACGTCCGGGTCGGCCTGAAGCCGGAGTCCAAGTCCCGTGCCAAGGCGGAGGAGGCCGGCCTGCGCGTCGTCACCCCGGCCGAGGCTGCGGCCGAGGCCGACGTCATCATGATCCTGGTCCCGGACCCGATCCAGGCCGACGTCTACGAGGCCGACATCGCCCCGCACCTGAAGGCCGGCGACGCCCTGTTCTTCGGCCACGGCCTGAACATCCGCTTCGGCTTCATCAAGCCCCCGGCGGACGTCGACGTCTGCATGGTCGCCCCGAAGGGCCCGGGCCACCTGGTCCGCCGCCAGTACGAGGAGGGCCGCGGCGTCCCGGCGATCGTCGCGGTCGAGCAGGACGCCTCGGGCAACGCCTTCGCCCTGGCGCTGTCGTACGCCAAGGGCCTGGGCGCCACCAAGGCCGGCGTCATCAAGACCACCTTCACCGAGGAGACCGAGACCGACCTGTTCGGCGAGCAGGCCGTCCTCTGCGGTGGCACCGCCGCCCTGGTCAAGGCCGGGTTCGAGACCCTGGTCGAGGCCGGCTACCAGCCGGAGATCGCCTACTTCGAGTGCCTGCACGAGCTGAAGCTCATCGTCGACCTGATGTACGAGGGCGGCCTGGAGAAGATGCGCTGGTCGGTCTCCGAGACCGCCGAGTGGGGCGACTACGTCACCGGCCCGCGGATCATCACCGACGCCACCAAGGCCGAGATGAAGAAGGTCCTCGCGGAGATCCAGGACGGCACCTTCGCCAACACCTGGATCGCCGAGTACAAGGCCGGCCTGCCCAAGTACAACGAGTACAAGAAGGCCGACGAGGACCACCTGCTGGAGACCACCGGCAAGAAGCTGCGCTCGCTGATGAGCTGGGTCAACGAGAAGGCCTGACGCTTCTCCGACTGCCCGATTCCGTAACCGGCTTGTACAAGTAGGCTGCTCTCGTCCGGGTGATTTCGCCGGACGGGAGCAGCCTGGCATCCAGCCCGTCGATACACTCCGAGTGCGCGTCAGGCCCACAGCGTCGTGCGTCTACCTACGCGGCATGCCACCTTCCCCCGGCCTTTCACGCCCACCTGCGCGCCGGGGGGACCGCAGAGTTAAGGACACACTGTCGTGAGCACTGTGACATCCAAGACCGCCGTCGTTCTGATCGCCGAAGAACTGTCGCCCGCCACCGTCGACGCCCTCGGTCCGGACTTCGAGATCCGCCACTGCAACGGTGCCGACCGCAACGAGCTGCTCACCGCGATCGCCGACGTCGACGCGATCCTGATCCGCTCCGCCACCAAGGTCGACGCGGAGGCGCTGGCCGTCGCCCGCAAGCTCAAGGTGGTCGCCCGGGCCGGCGTCGGCCTGGACAACGTGGACGTCGCCGCCGCCACCAAGGCCGGCGTGATGGTGGTCAACGCGCCGACCTCCAACATCGTCACCGCCGCCGAACTCGCCTGCGGCCTGCTGATCTCCGTCGCCCGCAACATCGCGCCGGCCAACGCCGCGCTCAAGCAGGGCGAGTGGAAGCGCAACAAGTACACCGGCGTCGAGCTGAGCGAGAAGACCCTCGGCGTCGTCGGCCTGGGCCGGATCGGCGTGCTGGTCGCCCAGCGGATGTCCGCGTTCGGCATGAAGATCGTCGCGTACGACCCCTACATCCAGGCCGCCCGCGCCGCCCAGATGGGCGTCAAGCTGGTCACTCTGGAGGAGCTGCTGGAGGTCTCGGACTTCATCACCGTCCACCTCCCCAAGACCCCCGAGACCATCGGCCTGATCGGCGACGAGGCGCTGCACAAGGTCAAGCCGACCGTACGCATCGTCAACGCCGCCCGCGGCGGCATCGTGGACGAGGAGGCGCTGGCCGCCGCGCTGCGCGAGGGCCGGGTGGCCGGCGCGGGCCTGGACGTGTACGCCAAGGAGCCGTGCACCGACTCCCCGCTGTTCGCCTTCGACAACGTGGTCGCCACCCCGCACCTGGGCGCCTCCACCGACGAGGCGCAGGAGAAGGCCGGCATCGCGGTCGCCAGGTCGGTGCGCCTCGCGCTGGCCGGCGAGCTGGTACCGGACGCCGTCAACGTCCAGGGCGGCGTGATCGCCGAGGACGTCCGCCCGGGCCTGCCGCTGGCCGAGAAGCTCGGCCGGATCTTCACCGCGCTGGCCGGCGAGGTCGCCGTCCGGCTCGACGTGGAGGTCCGCGGCGAGATCACCCAGCACGACGTCAAGGTGCTCGAACTGTCCGCGCTGAAGGGCGTCTTCGAGGATGTGGTGGCGGAGACGGTGTCCTACGTCAACGCCCCGCTGTTCGCCCAGGAGCGCGGCGTCGAGGTCCGCCTGACCACCTCCAGCGAGAGCCCCGAGCACCGCAACGTGATCACCGTGCGCGGCACGCTGGCGGACGGCGAGGAGATCGCCATCTCCGGCACGCTGGCCGGCCCCAAGCAGATCCAGAAGATCGTCGGCGTGGACGCCTTCGACGTGGACGTGGCGCTCACCGACCACATGGCCTTCTTCAAGTACGAGGACCGCCCCGGAGTGGTCGGCGTGCTCGGCCGCCACCTCGGCGACGCGGGCATCAACATCGCCGGCATGCAGGTCGCCCGGGACGGCGGCGGCGCGCTGGCCTCCCTCACCGTGGACAGCGAGATCCCGCAGGACGTCCTGTCGGCGATCGCCGCCGAGATCGGCGCCCGTTTCGCGCGCTCCGTCGACCTGGGTTGAGCCTGACGGCCCCGTGGGGCCCGGACCGCCGTTGCGACGGTGGTCCGGGCCCCGCTGCGTTCCCGGGGGTCACTGCCGTCTCAGATACTAGGAAATCCAAGTATTCGTGCAGACACCGCCGGGCCGTGGCCGTACCGTGGAAGAGCCATACGGTGTGCCGCCCCTGTAGCCAGGGCGTTCGGCCCGTGTGAGCGTGCGCCATCACGGGCGGGCGACCCCTGCCCCCGCGCTCCCTCCCGTCGCCCACCGCCCCCTTCTTCGGGGCGCGCTGCGCGCGGCACCTCCGTCTCCCCGTTCTTCCGCCACGCCCTCCCGCGTGCCGCTTCCAAGGAGCCCGGTATGCCCTCCACCGCCGACCGCCACGCCACTGCCGCCCCTGCCGCCACCCCCGTCCGCGCCCCGCGCCGCCGCCGGGCCGCCGAGCGGAACCCCTTCGCGGCCGCCGCCCTGCAGCGCTCGCTGGACCGCCGGGACAACGGCGGCGTGACCGGCCACCACTGACCGGCGCTCCGGGTGGCGTTCATCGGGCTACTGCTCCGACCGGGCTGACCGTCCGTCACTCCGTAGAGTGCAACCCGGGTCCATCCGAGGGAAGTTGCTCGCCCCCGCCGACGCGATCATCCTAATTTGGGGCCCCCGGAAGGGTGATCGGCGTCCGCGCGGGCGGGCGTCAGCGACACGGCGTGCGGATCAGTCCCCCCTGCCGGGGGAGAGGGCCCAGTGCGTCTGCCACCCCTTCGCCGACCTGTCGCCCGGATCGGCCTCACCCTGGCCCTGCTGGCCGGGAGCGTCGCCCTCGCCGCCGCCCCGGCGGCGGGCGGCCCACCGTCCGCGGGACCGCCGGGCGGCAGCCCGCCCGCAGGCCGGACGGCCTCCGTCCTGCTCGAACTCGCCACCGAGGCGGCCGGCCCCGCCTGGCAGCGGGCCGCCGACGGAGCCCGGCGGGAGCGGCGCTCCCCCGAGGCCGTCCGCCGGGAGGCCGCGCGGGCCGGTGCCGACCAGCGGTCCCGGGCCGGGGAGGCGCTGGACCGGCTCGCCGGGGCCGTCCACCGGGCGGCGCCCGCCGCCCGCGAGCTCTACCGCACCCGCACGCTGCTCACCGGCCTCGCCGTCAGTGCGCCCGCCGACCGGCTGACCGCCCTGCGGGCGCTGCCCGGCGTCCGGGCCGTCCACCCGATCGTCAACAAGCGGCGCGACAACGCCCACTCCGTCCCGCTGACCGGCGCCCCGCAGGTCTGGGCCGGCGGGGCCGTGCCCGGTGGATCCGCGCTCGGTGGATCCGCGGCCGGCGGCAACACCGGCACGGGGGTGCGGATCGGGATCATCGACAGCGGGATCGACTACACCCACGCCGACTTCGGCGGTCCCGGCACCGAGGAGGCCTTCCGCTCGGTCGAACGCGGCAAGCCCGCGCCGCCCGCACTGTTCCCCACCGCCAAGGTCGTCGGCGGCAAGGACCTGGTCGGCGACGACTACGACCCGGACCCGGCCTCCCCGACCCACCAGCCGGTGCCGCACCCCAGCGACAACCCGATCGACTGCGCGCGCAACGGCCACGGCACCCACGTCGCCGGCACCGCGGCCGGGTACGGCGTCACCGCCGACGGCCGCCCGTACCCCGGGCCGTACGGGCCCGGGCTGGACCCGGCCGGGTTCAGGGTCGGCCCCGGCGCGGCCCCCGGCGCCCAGCTGTACGCGATCCGGGTGTTCGGCTGCGACGGCTCCACCGACCGACTCGCCCAGGCCCTCGACCTCGCCGCCGACCCGAACGGCGACGGCGACCTCGCCGACCGGCTCGACGTCGTCAACCTCTCGCTCGGCAGCCGCTTCGGCAGCACCGACGACACCGACGCCCTGGCCGTCGACCGGCTCGCCGCGCTGGGCACCGTCGTGGTCGCGGCCGCGGGCAACGACGGCGACGCGTACGGCATCGGGGGCAGCCCCGGCACCGCCGCCCGGGCGATCACCGTCGCCGCCTCCGTGCACGGGCACGCCGACGTGGACGGCCTCACCGTGCTCGCCCCCGCCGCCCTGGCCGGCGTCGTCCCGGCGCACTGGAGCGCGCGCTACCAGGGCTGGGCGAGCGCCGACGTCAGCGGCGAACTCGCCCTGCCCGCCGACCAGTCGGACGGCTGCACCGCCTTCGACGAGGCCGACCGGCAGCGGCTGGACGGCCGGATCGCCGTCCTCGCCTGGAAGACCGCCGAGGCCGAGCGGGCCTGCAACTCCGGCCCGCGCGCCGACCACGCCGCCGACGCGGGCGCGATCGGCGTGCTGTACGCCGCCGACACCGACCACCTCGCCGAGATCGCCGGCAACGACCGCATCCCCGCCGCCCTGCTCGCCCACGCCGACGGCGAACGGCTGCGGCAGGCCGCGGCCGCCGGGCCGGTACGGGTCCGGCTCGCCGCCCCCGGCAACCCGCTGCACGGTTCGGTCGCCCAGGACCAGCCGGCCCGCCTCGACACCCTCACCGACTTCACCTCGCGCGGCATCGGCGTGCCCGGAGTGGTCAAGCCCGACCTCGCGGCCCCCGGCGAGAGCATCTGGTCCGCCCTGGTCGGCAGCGGGGCCGGCGGCCAGCGCGAGAGCGGCACCTCGATGGCCACCCCGCACGTCGCCGGGCTCGCCGCGCTGGTGCGCGCCGCACACCCGGACTGGTCGGTCGAACAGCTCAAGGCCGCGCTGATGAACACCGGCGCCGACACCTACGTCGGCGACGACCGCACCGGGCCGGTCTACGGGCCCGAGCGCACCGGGGCCGGCCGGGCCAGGGTCGACCTCGCCGTGCGCACGCCCGTCGTCGCCTACGCGGCGGGGGAGGGCGCCGAGCAGGGCGGCGTCGGGGTCTCCTTCGGGCCGGTCGCGATCGGCGGGCCGACGGAGCTCGGACGGGACATCGAGGTCCGCAACCTCTCCTCCGCGCCGCTGAGTTACCGAACCGGCTACGCGGCGGCCACCGAACTGCCGGGCGCCGCCTTCACGGTGACCCCGGCGCAGGTCGACGTCCCGCCGGGCGGCACCGCGCGGGTGCGGGTGACGCTGTCCGTACCGGGGGAGTTGGGGCGCACCCCCGACCCGACCATCGACCGCGTGCAGGGCGGAAAGGCCCGCAGCTACCGGGGCGAACTCTCCGGCCGGGTGCTGCTGACCCCGCTCGCCGGCGGCACCCTGCCGCAGCTGCGCGTCCCGGTGTTCGCCGCCCCGCGGCCCGCGAGCGACCTCACCGCGACCGCCACCGCCCGTACCGCGCGCGACGGCACCCTCGTCACCCTCGGCGGTCGCGCCGCCCCCGGCGCGACCCCCGGCCTGGTCACCGCCCTCGCTCTCGGCGGCCGGGGCGCCCGCTGGGCCGACTGCCCGGCCGGCAGCGGCGCCGCCGTCGGCCCGGGCGCGGGCATCCGGCCGGAGGACGCCGCGGACGGGCCGGACCCGGCCCAGGAGGTCTGCGTCGACCACCCCGGCGAGCGGGCCGCCGACCTGCGGGCCGTGGGTGCGGCCGTCGACCCCGACCTGCTGTACGTGGGCGCGCAGCTCTGGGCCCCGGCGGCGACCCCGGTCGGGCTGTACGGCGTCCGGGTCTCGCTGGACACCGACGGGGACGGCACCACCGACGTCGTCCTCAAGGCCGACCGGCTGCGCGGCAGCGACGTCCTGGTCTCCCGCGCCCTGGACGCCCGGACCGGGGCCGAACTGGACGTCCAGCCGCTCAACGCGCACTGGGGCGACGCCGACACCGCCCTGCTGGACAGCGACGTGCTCGTGCTGCCGGTCCGGCTGAGCGCGCTGCCCGGCGTCCGGCCGGGGCACAGCACCGTCCACTACGGCGTCTGGACGGGCGTCGCCGCCCCCGGCCTCCCGGACCCGGCCGAGGCCTTCTCGGCCGTCGGCCTGCGCGGCACCCGTCCGGCCGTCCCGCTGGACGTCCTGCACCCGGCCCTCACCGTCCGGGCCGGTCTCACCGGCCCACCGGCGGTGCTGGCCGCCGTCGGCCCGGGCACCGTCCTCGACGTGCACCGCGCGGCGGGCGCCGACCCGGGGCTCCTGCTGCTGCACCACCTCAACCCGGGCGACCGGCGGGGGCAGGTGGTCACGCTGCCCTGACCACGTCCTGGAGGAGGGCGGCCCGCCGACGGCGATCGGCGGGCCGCCCTCGGCCTTCGGTCTCCGGTCACGCCCCGCCGGTGGCGGCGATCCGGCGGCGCTCGCGGCGCGGGACGTGGGCGGGGCGGCGGCGGGCGAGCCGGGTGAAGACCGCGACCAGGGCGAGGACGGCGGCGGTGGCGGAGGTGACGACCAGGCCCTCCGAGAGGCCGGGCGGGCGGAAGGTGCAGGCGAGCCGGGAGGCGCCCCCCGGGCCGAGCGGGACGCCGAGCATGCCCAGCACCTTGGTGGGGGCGGCGGGCCGGCCGCCGTCGACGGCGCAGCTCCAGCCCTCGGTGGCGGGCACCGAGAGCAGCGCGGTGCCGGTGGAGCCCGCCGGGAGGGTGGCCGCGAGGGTGTGCCCGCCGGCCTCGACGCGGGTCGCGCCGGTGGCGGTGAGGCGGGCGACGGCGGCGTCCAGGGCGTCCGTCCGCAGGCAGCCGATCGGGCGGGCCGGGACCTGGCTCACGGTGTCGGAGCGCAGCGTCACCCGGACCACCCCGTCCGCCGGGACGGTCCCCAGCCGGTGCACGGCCACCGCCGTGGTGGGCTGCTCGCCGTCACTGCGGTACTCGGTGCCCAGGCCGCTGACCGTGCCGCGGTACCAGACGCCGTGGAAGTACGCCGTCGAACCGGGCGTGCAGGCGGCGGTGAAGACGGTGCCCTCCGTGCCGGGCGGCACCGACCAGCCGCTGGTGCCGTGCAGGGTGGGCGCGGGCCCGCCGGCCGGGACGGGCAGCGGGGCGTCGTACACCTGGCTGCCCAGCAGCGACTCCTGCCGGGACCAGACCGAGGAGGTGTCCGGGCGGGCGCCCGGCGGCAGCACCGTGATCAGCGGTGGCGCGGGTGCGCGGCCCGGGGCGAAGCCGTACGGCGGCGGCCCGTCGTCCAGGTGCGCGCGGACACCGAACAGCGCCCGGCCGACCGGGTCGGTGACGCTCGCGGTCTGCCGCCCGCCGGCCGTCCAGCCCGCGCCGAGGTCGTGCAGCAGCAGGGCGGTGACGGTCGGCAGGTAGCCGCTGAAGTAGCCGCCGCCCTGGCCGTTCAGCAGCAGCGGGTCGTTGGCGGTGAAGGCGTGCGGGCCCGGGTCGCTGCGGCCGCGCGGCCAGTCGTCGGCCGCGTGGACGGCTGCGTGCCCGGCCCGGACGGCCGTCGCGGAGACGCCGTCCGGGGGCGCCCCGCCGAGCGCCGCGTACCCGGACCAGACCGCGTTGCCGGCCACCGCGGCGCCGATCACCCAGGTGGCGGCGGCGTTCGCCCGGCGGTCGGGGTGGTGGCGGTCCAGGATCCACAGCGCGGTGAGCAGGACGGCGCCGCCGACGGTCAGCAGCACCCAGGTGGCGGGGCGCACGGAGTGCCGGCTCGCCGCCAGCCCGGCGATCACCGCGACCACGGCGGCGCCGCCCAGCAGGGTCGGTGCGTCCGGCCGGTGCGCCAGCGACACCCAGCCGGCCAGCACCAGCAGCCCGCTGAGCACGAAGGCGACCCGGTACGGCCCGCCGGCCGGGATCGCCAGGCCGTGCCAGACCAGGACGGTCGGGGTCCACACGAAGCTGAGCACCACCAGCACCAGGGCCGCGCACCAGACCGCCCGCTCGCGGATCCGCACCCGCCGGTTGAACGGCAGCCCGCACACCAGCAGCAGCCCGAACAGGCCGATCGCCACGTCCGGCAGCGGGCGCCCGCCGTGGGTGGCGGGCAGCAGCTGGGCGAGGTGGCCGCCGATCCCGGACGGGCCGAGCGGCTGCACCGGGGACTCGGGCTGCGCGCCCTGCGCGGCCCGGATCGCGACGAACAGCACCGGGGAGGCGAGCAGCACCCCGGCGGTGGCCATGGTGACGGCTCGGCCGGTGGTCCGGACCCGGTGCCGGAACGGCCGCGCGGTGGCGAACAGCCGGAGGGCGAGGAGCAGTCCGGCGACCAGGGTGGCCAGGGCGGCGGTGTAGAGGTTGCCGGCCCAGGCGAGGGCGACGCACAGCGTGCCGGCCACCCAGCGGCGCTCGTGCAGGCACCAGTCGGCGGCCAGGCCGAGCAGCGGCAGCGAGACCAGGCCCCAGAGCCACATCGGCGCGGCGCCGCCGACGTCCAGCACCCAGGCGCACAGCCCGTAGCCGAGGGCGGCGAAGACCCGCAGCCGGCGCGGGCCGGGGTGGACGCGGCCGAGCAGGTGGGCCATCAGGGCGGTGCCGAGGCCGATGGTGGCCAGGGTGACCAGGAAGACGGCGAGCGGGCCCTGGTCGCGGGGGAGGAGCGCGGTGGGCCAGGAGAACGGGTTCATCAGGTAGGCGAAGAAGTCCGCCAGGAACGGGACGCCGTACCCGCTGTTCCAGTTGAAGAGCAGGTCCCCGGCGGCCTCCCCGTGCAGCAGGTCCCACAGGTGGGCGTGGTACGGCACGGCGACCGCCTCCACCCCGGCCGGCCACCGCCCCCGCAGGCCCGCCGCCAGCGCGTACCCGCCCATCGCCAGCCCCGCCGCACCCCCGCAGACCAGCACCTCCCGCCGTCGCTCGGCCCTCACCCACGCGCCCCGTTCTGCCAGTGACCCCGGATCCCGCCACCCTAAGCGCGCCCCCGGCGCGGATTCGGTCACCCGCGCTCCCTCGAAGAGGTGGCGCCCGAGGAGGCTTTGCCGAGTAGCCTGAGAGCGCCGCCAGGATGCCCGTATGGGAGGAACCATGAGCATCGAGCCGTACCCCGACTGGCTTCGCCCGCCGGTCGGCGGATACACCGCCGAAGACCTGGACCGGCTGCCGGATCTCCCGCCGCACACCGAGTTGCTTGACGGGAGCCTGATCTTCGTGAGTCCGCAGACGCGATTTCACATGCGCACCCTCCGCAGGCTGGAGCAGGCGCTGGAGGCCGCCGTGCCGGACGGATGGGAGGTCTGCCGGGAGATGGGGGTCAAGCTCAACCAGCGCAACAGGCCCGAGCCCGATCTGGTGGTCGTGGACGAGCGGGGAGACACCGGCCCGAGGCAGACCTTTTCCGTCGTGGAGGACGTGCTGCTGGCCGTCGAGGTCGTGTCCGAGGAGTCCCAGGACCGTGACCGCCAGGTAAAGCCGCCAAAGTACGCGGCTGCCGGCATCGCGCACTTCTGGCGCATCGAGAGCGACGACGAGGGACGCCCCATCGTTCACGTGTACGAGCTGGATCCGGCCACCGGCAGCTATGGCCTGACCGGGATCCACCACAAGCAGCTCAAGCTGGAACGCCCGTTCCCGGTTGACATCGACCTCACCTGACGGCGCGGCATGTCCGCATGATGGACGCGAGGTGTCAGCACCTGGGACGGCGGAGTAGGGTCCGAGCATGTCTCGCACCATTCGTCTCGCAGTTGTCCCGGGTGACGGCATCGGTCAGGAAGTGGTGGCCGAAGGCCTCAAGGTCCTGGGTGCCGTGCTTCCCGCCGATGTGAAGCTGGAGACCACCGAGTACGACCTCGGGGCCCGGCGCTACCACCGGACGGGGGAGACGCTGCCGGACGACGTGCTGGCGGAACTGAAGTCGTTCGACGCGATCCTGCTGGGCGCCATCGGTGACCCGAGTGTGCCGTCGGGGGTGCTGGAGCGCGGGCTGCTGCTGAAGCTGCGGTTCGCCTTCGACCACCACATCAACCTGCGCCCCGGCCGGCTGTTCCCCGGGGTGTCGTCCCCGCTGGCCGGCACCGAGTCCGACGGTGCGTCTCCGACACCACGCGAGATCGACTTCGTGGTCGTCCGCGAGGGCACCGAGGGCCTGTACGTCGGCAACGGCGGCACGCTGCGCGCCGGGACGCCGCAGGAGGTGGCCACCGAGGTCAGCCTGAACACCGCGTACGGCATCGAGCGCGTGGTGCGCGACGCCTACCGCCGGGCCCAGGCGCGGCCGCGCAAGAAGCTCACCCTGGTGCACAAGAACAACGTGCTGGTGCACGCCGGGCACCTGTGGTCGCGGATCTTCGCCGAGGTCGGCGCGGAGTTCCCCGAGGTCACCACCGACTACCTGCACGTCGACGCGGCGACGATCTTCTTCGTCACCCAGCCCGAGCGCTTCGACGTCATCGTCACCGACAACCTGTTCGGCGACATCCTGACCGACCTGGCCGCCGCCGTCACCGGCGGGATCGGCCTGGCCGCGAGCGGCAACATCAACCCGAGCGGCGAGTTCCCGTCCATGTTCGAGCCGGTGCACGGTTCGGCGCCGGACATCGCCGGCCAGGGCAAGGCCGACCCGACCGCCACCGTGCTGTCGGTCGCCATGCTGCTGGAGCACCTCGGCTTCGACGCCGAGGCCGCCAAGATCGAGGCCGCCGTCGCGGCGGATCTGGCCGAGCGCTCCGGCACCCGCAGCACCGCCCAGGTCGGCGACGCGCTCGCCGCCCGAGTATCCGGGTAGCGGGCCGGATCCGAAAGCGGAGTTCCGGCCGGCGGGCCGGACCGACAAGGTTTCCGGCCAGGTGGGCCGGACCGCATAACCGCAGCTTGCAGCTCTCAAAGGAGCGGGCAACTGTTCGGCACGGCCCTCTGGATGCGAGTATCGACAGTGGGCCGTGCTGCTGTGCGTTCATTCCGGCGTCAGAACGCCGAAACGTCTCTGCGGTGGTGGCGGCCCCGACCAACCCCACGGTGAAGGAAACAGCCATGAGCACGCCCACCCAGGCGCCCATCACGTTCGACCTCAAGCCCTCCGCCCACCCGCTGCCCGCAGCGGAGCGACAGGCTCGGCTGACCAACCCCGGTTTCGGCCGGGTCTTCACCGACCACATGGTCACCATCCGCTGGACCGAGGGCGTGGGCTGGCACGACGCCCAGCTGGCGCCGTACGCGCCGCTGGAGATCGACCCGGCGAACATGACCCTGCACTACGGCCAGGCGATCTTCGAGGGCCTGAAGGCCTACCGCCAGGCCGACGGCTCCATCGCCACCTTCCGTCCGGAGGCCAACGCCGCCCGCTTCCAGGCCTCGGCCCGCCGCCTGGCCATGCCGGAGCTGCCGGTCGAGACCTTCGTCGAGGCCGTCGAGCTGCTGGTGCAGCAGGAGCAGGAGTGGGTCCCGAACGAGCCGGAGCAGAGCCTCTACCTGCGTCCGTTCATGTTCGCCACCGAGGTCGGCCTGGGTGTCCGCCCGGCCAACTCCTACCTCTTCATGATCATCGCCTCGCCGGCCGGCGCCTACTTCCAGGGCGGCATCAAGCCGGTCTCGGTCTGGCTGTCCAAGGAGTACGTCCGGGCGGCGCCCGGCGGCACCGGTGCCGCCAAGTGCGCGGGCAACTACGCCGCCTCGCTGGTCGCCCAGGCCCAGGCCGCCGAGAAGGGCTGCGACCAGGTCGTCTGGCTCGACGCCGCCGAGCACCGGTGGGTCGAGGAGATGGGCGGCATGAACCTGTACTTCGTCTTCGGCGAGGGCAAGGACGCGAAGATCGTCACCCCGGAGCTGTCCGGCGCCCTGCTGCCCGGCATCACCCGCGACTCGCTGCTCCGGCTCGCCGCCGACCTCGGCTACGCCGTCGAGGAGCGGAAGATCTCCACCGACGAGTGGCAGCAGGCCAACGCCGACGGCACCCTCACCGAGGTCTTCGCCTGCGGCACCGCCGCCGTCATCACCCCGGTCGGCTCGGTCAAGTCCGCGGCCGCCGACTGGACCGTCGGCACCGGCGAGCCCGGCCCGGTCACCATGGAGCTGCGCAAGGCGCTGCTGGCGATCCAGGGCGGCCAGGCCCCCGACACCCACGGCTGGCTGCACAAGATCGTCTGATCCCGGTCGTCTCGTCCCACGGGCGGTCCGCACCGCCCCCGGCCTGCCCGTTCCGCATCGCGAGACGGGCAGGCCGGACCCCGGGGAGCTGTGCCAGACTGCGAGCGTGTCCTCGCTTTCGCTGATTATCGGCAGCAGGCGCGCCGGTCCGCAGTGACCGCTTCCGCAGGACCCGATGCGGAGCGACCACCAGCGTCCAGACCCGCGCGCAGACCTCTCGCACCCGCGAGGGGTTTTTTTGTTTCCCCGGACCGGCCGGGAGCCTCCACAAGGGGCTCAGGGACACCGGGGCGCGCCGCGGGATGCTGGACAGTGGAGCCGGGACGTGAAAATCCGGCAGAGCAGTACGACTCCCCGAAACGGAGCACCAGAGGTCATGACCGAGGTCAGCCGTACCGACGACAGTTTCCACGTGTTCGACACCACGCTGCGCGACGGCGCCCAGCGCGAGGGCATCAACCTGACGGTGGCGGACAAGCTGGCCATCGCCCGGCACCTGGACGAGTTCGGGGTCGGCTTCATCGAGGGCGGCTGGCCCGGCGCCAACCCGCGTGACACCGAGTTCTTCGCCCGCGCCGCCGCCGAGCTGGAACTGCGGCACGCCCAGCTGGTCGCCTTCGGCGCCACCCGCCGGGCCGGCGGCCGGGCCGCGGACGACCCGCAGCTCGCGGCGCTGGTCAACTCCGGCGCCCCGGTCGTCACCCTGGTCGCCAAGTCCCACGACCGGCACGTGGAGCTGGCGCTGCGCACCACGCTGGACGAGAACCTGGAGATGGTCCGGGACAGCGTCGAGTTCCTGCGCTCCCAGGGCCGCCGGGTGTTCATCGACTGCGAGCACTTCTTCGACGGCTACCGGGCGAACCGCGAGTACGCCCTGTCGGTGGTGCGCGCCGCGCACGAGGCCGGGGCCGACGTGGTGGTGCTCTGCGACACCAACGGCGGGATGCTGCCGGCCGACGTCCGGGAGATCGTCGCCGAGGTACTGGCCCGCACCGGCGCCCGGCTCGGCATCCACGCCCAGGACGACACCGGCTGCGCGGTGGCCAACACGCTGGCCGCGGTGGACGCCGGCGCGACCCACGTCCAGTGCACCGCCAACGGCTACGGCGAGCGGGTCGGCAACGCCAACCTGTTCCCGGTGGTCGGCGCGCTGGAGATCAAGTACGACCGCCGGGTGCTGCCCGAGGGCCGGCTGGCCGAGATGACCCGGATCTCGCACGCGATCGCCGAGCTGGTCAACCTGGCCCCCTCCACCCACCAGCCGTACGTCGGTTACTCGGCCTTCGCCCACAAGGCGGGCCTGCACGCCTCCGCGATCAAGATCGACCCGGACCTGTACCAGCACATCGACCCCGAGCGGGTCGGCAACACCATGCGGATGCTGGTCTCCGACATGGCCGGCCGGGCCTCCGTCGAGCTCAAGGGCAAGGAGCTCGGCTACGACCTCTCGGCCGACCGCGACCTCGCCGGGCGGGTGGTGGCCAAGGTGAAGGAGCAGGAGAACCTCGGCTACACCTACGAGTCCGCCGACGCCTCCTTCGAACTGCTGCTGCGCGACGAGGTGCGGGGCAGCCGGGACCGCTTCTACACGCTGGAGTCCTGGCGGACCATCAGCGAGCAGGGCCCGAAAGGGCTCTCCGGCAACGAGGCGACCGTCAAGCTGTGGGCCAAGGGCGAGCGCCGGATCGCGGTGGGCGAGGGCAACGGCCCGGTCAACGCGCTGGACCAGGCGCTGCGCACCGCGCTGGAGGGGATCTACCCGCCGCTGGCCACCTTCGAGTTGGTGGACTACAAGGTCCGCATCCTGGAGGGCCAGCACGGCACCGGCTCCAAGACCCGGGTGCTGATCGAGTCCACCGACGGCACCGTCACCTGGTCCACCGTGGGCGTGGCCGACAACGTGGTCGCCGCCTCCTGGCTGGCGCTGGAGGACGCGTACACCTACGGCCTGATCCGGGCCGGGCTGGAGCCGACCGAGTAGGCGCTCCCCGGCGCGAGGTGAGGCCTATGGACCCGAAGGTCCATAGGCCTCACGCGTACTGCTCAGCGGAGTCGGGTTCCGCGGAGCGGGGGTTCAGCGGAGTCGGGCGAGGAGGGCGTGTTCGACGAGGGTGATGAGGGCGCTTTTGGCGCTGTCCCGGCGGCGGGCGTCGAGGGTGATGACGGGGGTGTCGGTGCCGAGTTGGAGTGCTTCGCGGACTTCGTCGGGGGTGTGGGGCTGGTGTCCGTCGAAGCCGTTGAGGGCGACGACGAAGGGGAGTCCGCTGTTCTCGAAGTAGTCGAGGGCGGGGAAGCAGTCGGCGAGGCGGCGGGTGTCGACGAGGACGACGGCGCCGATGGCGCCGCGGACGAGGTCGTCCCACATGAACCAGAAGCGGTCCTGTCCGGGGGTGCCGAAGAGGTAGAGGATGAGGTCTTCGTCGAGGGTGATGCGGCCGAAGTCCATGGCGACGGTGGTGGTCGTCTTGCCGGAGACGTGGCTGAGGTCGTCGATGCCGGCGGAGGCCGAGGTCATGACGGCTTCGGTGCGCAGGGGGTTGATCTCGGAGACGGCGCCGACGAGCGTGGTCTTGCCGACACCGAAGCCGCCCGCAACGACGATCTTCGCGGAGGTGGTGGCGCGGGTGGGGGCGGCCGCGTTAGAGCTTGCGAAGTCCACTGAGGACCCTTTCGAGCAGCGTGACGTCGGGCTGGTTTCCGGATTCGCCGCCGGAAGCGGGCTGGTGGATGGCGACCAGGCCGGCTTCGGCGAGGTCGGCCACGAGGATGCGGGCCACTCCCAGGGGAAGGGAGAGCAGCGCCGAAACCTCTGCGACGGACTTGACCTCCGTGCACAGCGTGCAGATCCGCTGGTGCTCGGGGAGGAGGGTGGCCAGGCGCTGCGGATCGACGTCGGCGGAGACCAGTGCCTCCAGCGCGAGTTCGTAGCGCGGCCGGGTGCGACCGCCGGTCATCGCGAACGGGCGGATCAGCGGGCCGGAGTCGGGTTCGTCCTCGAACTCCTCGACGTGGCCGGGCTCCTGGGCCGGCTGGTAGCCGGGGGCCGGGTCGGGCGTCGGGGCCGGAGTCGGCCAGCCGTTCGACTGCGGGCCGGGCGCCGGGGCGCCGTACGAGGGCTGCGGCCGGCCGTACTGGTCGTACTGGCTCTGGTGGCCCTGCTGGCCCTGCTGCGGGTCGTACTGACCCTGTCCGCCGTGCTGGTCGTGCTGGCCGTACTGCTCGTCGGGCCGGGAGTACGGGTGCTGGGGCTGCCCGTACTGGTGCCGACCGTACTGCTGACCGTGGCCGACGCCGGGTGCTCCGAAGGCGTCATGGCCTGTGCCAGGGTACGGAAGACCGTACTGGCCGCTGCGGTCGTCGGGCGGTGTCACGGTTCCTCTCCTCACAAGGTGCGGCGGTGCGGTGCGAGCTTCGGCGCAGGTCCGGAGCCGGTGGTGCGAAGGCCGTACAACGTCCGAACCCGAGCCCGCCGAAGCGGGCCCGGGAAGGACGCGGAGGTACTTCGAATACCTGGACGGTATCCGACGAACCGTCAGTGCAGGAGACTGCCCTGGAGTTCCGCGCGGAGTGCGGGGGTGAGGACGGCGCCTGCGCGGTCGACGAGCAGGGCCATCTCGTAGCCGACGAGGCCGATGTCCGAGTCGGGGCTGGCCAGGACGGCGAGGGCGGAGCCGTCGCTGATGGCCATGAGGAACAGGAAGCCCCGTTCCATCTCGACGACGGTCTGGTTGACCTCGCCGCCCTCGAAGATCCGGCTGGCGCCGGAGGTGAGGGAGGTGAGGCCGGAGGCGACGGCGGCGAGCTGGTCGGCGCGGTCGCGCGGGAAGCCCTCGGACATGCACAGGAGGAGGCCGTCCGCGGAGACCACCACGGTGTGGGACACCCCGGGGGTGTTGTCCACGAAATTGGTGATCAGCCAGTTCAGGTTCTGTGCGGCCTGGCTCATCTGAGTCAACTCAACGCTCCTGGTGGTTCGAGCCGCCGAAGAGATCGGTGCTGCGGTTCTGTCCGTTGCCGGACTGGTCTACCTGATCGGGGTCGATCCGGAAGCTTCCGGTGTTGCCGGCGCTGCGGCCCTGCTCCACACCGCGGCGCAGGTTGGTGAGGCGGCCACGGACCTCCTCGGGGCTGCGGGAGACCTGCGGCCCTTCCTGCGGGGCGGGCGGGGCGGACTGGGCGTTGCCGGGCACCAGGTTCTGCTTGGGCACGCGCCGCGGCAGACCGGCCCCGGTGGTTCCGGCGGAGGAAGGCTCGCGCAACTGCTCGGCCCGCTGCCAGTCGCCGTCGTTCGGCGACTGCCAGGCGGTGCTGGCGGTCGGGCCGGTCGGGCCGTAACCGCCGAGCGAGGACACGTCGTGGCCGCGCGGCTCGGGGGTGGCGGAGGTGTCCTTGGCGCCCGCGAACCAGTTCGGGGTCTCACCGGACGAGCCGGAGTTGACCGGCGCGCTGCCGAGGCCGCCGCCGGCCAGCTGCTCGCCGGGGCGGCGCTGCGGCAGCCCGGACGCCAGGGTGGAGCGGGGCTCCTCGGCGGCGGGCAGCGCGGGCGGCTCGGGGGCGTACGGGTGGCCGGCCGGGGCCTCCTGGGCCTGGCGGCCGTACTGGTCGGCGTAGTCGTCCTGCTGGTAGCCGCCGCCGTCGTAGCCGTACTGGTCGTCGGCGTACTGCTCGTCGGCGTAGGGCTGCTGGTCGTAGCCCTGCTGCTGCTGCGGGTACCGGCCGTAGGCGTCCGGGCCGTACCCGTCCTGCCGGTAGCCCTGCTGCTCGTAGCCGTACTGGTCGTCGGCGTAGGGCTGCTGCTGGTCGTAGCCCTGCGGGGCGTACTGGTCGTAGCCCTGCTGGTAGTCCTCCTCGACCTCGGCGTCCACGACCGGCGGCTCCTGGCCGCTCTC
This sequence comes from Streptomyces sp. 1114.5, assembly GCF_003635085.1. Lineage (NCBI taxonomy): Bacteria > Bacillati > Actinomycetota > Actinomycetes > Kitasatosporales > Streptomycetaceae > Streptomyces > Streptomyces sp. 1114.5. Next base: position 109,119 of record NZ_RBXE01000001.1, on the reverse strand, counting down.
CAGGGCCGCGCGGCGGACCTGGTCGAGGCGCTGCGAGCGCTGGACGGCCTCCAGGGCCGGGCTGAAGCCGGAGGAGCCGGCGTTGCCGACACCGGTGAGGTGGTCGTCGAAGCCGAGTTCGGCGGCGCTGCGGTTGCGGTCGTCGGGCGCCCACTCGGAGGTCGGCTGCTGGTCCGCGAAGATCCGGGAGACGGTGAACTGCTCCTCCGGCTCCGGCGCGGCCCCGCCCTGGGTGACGAACGGCGGGAGCATGACCAGCGAGGTGGTGCCGGCCGACTCGCCGGACGGGCGGAGCTGGACGCGGATGTCGTGCCGCTGGGAGAGCCGGCCGACCACGAACAGGCCCATGCGGCGGGAGATGGTGGCGTCGACCGTGGGCGGCTCGGCCAGCTTCTCGTTGATCTCGGCGAAGTCCTCGGCGGTGAGGCCGATGCCCTTGTCGTGGATCTCGACCAGCACGCGGCCGTCCGGCAGGCGGGTCGCGTTGACCAGCACCCGGGTCTGCGGGCTGGAGAACGAGGTGGCGTTCTCCAGCAGCTCGGCGAGCAGGTGGACGAGGTCGGTCACGGCGGCGCCGACGACGTCGACCTCCGGGATGCCGGAGAGCTCGACGCGCTCGTACTGCTCCACCTCGGAGGCGGCGGCGCGGAGCACGTCGACCAGCGGGACCGGGGTGTTCCAGCGGCGGCCGGCCTCCTCGCCCGCGAGGACGAGCAGGTTCTCACCGTTGCGGCGCATACGGGTCGCCAGGTGGTCCAGCTTGAAGAGGTTCTCCAGCTGGTCCGGGTCGGCCTCGTTGTTCTCCAGGTCGGTGATCAGCGCCAGCTGGCGCTGGATCAGGCCCTGGCTGCGACGAGACAGGTTGGTGAAGATCGCGTTGACGTTCCCTCGGAGCAGGGCCTGCTCGGCGGCGAGCGCCACGGCCTGCTGGTGGACCTGGTCGAACGCCCGGGCGACTTCGCCGATCTCGTCCTTGCCGTGCAGCGGGATCGCGGTCACCGAGGTGTCGACCCGGTCGGGGTCGGTCTTGGAGAGCTTCTCGACCAGGTCCGGCAGGCGGTGGTCGGCGATCTCCAGGGCGGCGCTGCGCAGGGTGCGCATGCCGAGGATCATCGAGCGGGCCACGTAGCCGGTGAGCAGGCCGGCCAGGATCAGCGAGGCGACGACGATGACCGTGTTGAGGATGGCGTCGTAGAGCGCGTTGTCCTTCAGGCTGCGGGAGTCGGTGAGGACGTCGTCCAGCAGCGTGACTTCGGTGTTCCGCAGGGCCTGGATGTGGGTGTTGGCGGCCTGGTTCCAGTTGTCCGGGGTCAGGCCGGAGGCCTTCGCCTCGGCGAACGACGCGTCGGCGGCGGCCTTGCCCTTCAGCTGGCCCTCGGCGGCGGACTGGCTGTACGCGGCGGCCAGGGCCAGCAGGCCCTGCATGGTCGGCGCGGAGCCGTTCGGCATCTTGTACGCCGAGCGGTCCTGGGCGGTGGCCAGGGCGACCTGCGCGTCCGAGTACTTCCTGGCGTCCTCGGGGGCGCTACCGGTGTTGAACTCGTTGAGGGAGACCTGCTCCAGCTTCTCCGCGACCACGATCTGCTGGGTCGCGTCGGCGTTCTCGTACCGGGTGGTGCCGTTCTGGGCGATGCCGACCAGCAGGTGCAGCATCAGCGCACGCTGGGTCGAGGCGGAGGCCTTGGCCAGCGACATCGCGTAGATCGCGCGGCCCTTGCTGGTGGCGTTGGAGGAGCCCATGCCGACCGAGTTGTCGTAGGCCAGCAGCGGCGCGAACATCGTCGAGTAGGCGCTCGCGGTCGCGCTGAGGAACAGCTCGGGGCCGTACGCGTTGGCCCGCAGGTGCGGCAGGTCGGCGACCAGGATCTGGAAGGCGTCGTGGCGGCGCGGCAGCTCGCCGGACTTGTCGGAGGCCTCGTAGGCGGCGTTGTAGGCCTTCAGCGCGGCGTCGGTGTCGGCGCGGCGCTTGGCGACCTCGTTGTTCGGGTCCTGCTTGGTGAGCAGGGGTATGAGCGTCTTGTCGCGCTCGTTCTCCAGGGCCTCGGCGAGTTCGGTCGCGGCCTTGGCCAGCTCGGCGGTCTTCTCGGCGCGGGACGCCTTGATGTAGCCGTCGACCGAGGTGTTCACTCGCAGACCACCGAAGACGAGACTGATGATCACGGGGATCAGCAGGATCGCGATCAGGCGGGTCGGCACGCGCCAGTTGCGCGGGCGGAGGAAGTCGTACCGTCCGGAGCCGCCGTCGCCGCCCTGGGAGCCGCCGCTGCGGGGCGCCGTGGAGAGGCTCGGGGGGCTCGCGGCGGGGGTGGCCTGGGGGCGTTCCTCGGTGGGAGTGAACGCGGAGAATCCGGCCTGCTCCCCGGGGGTACGGTTCGGCTCGCTCTGGCGGGGCTCGGAGCGCCGCTGCGGGGCGGGTTGCTGCTTACGCCTCACTCGACAACTACCTCTCGGCCGACAGCCGGCCATGGATCAATCCAGCGCTACCCCCGGGCCCTGACCCGCTGCCGGACGGCCGGCGCGGGAGATTCAGGGGTAGCTGGAATTTCAGCACGTGCAGGGATGGGGGACAAACAGCCGCCGGAGGGCACCCGCGTCGGCACAATCTGGACATTCACCGACATGACGGAGCAAAACCGTGGTCATCTGGCGCTGAGTGACGCTGTTTCGCCACGCTGCGTCATTGTTGATCACAAAATGCCTACCGAACTGTTATCCGCTGCTTATACACGGGTCTTGCGCGGTGCCCCCGGAGGGCACCGGCCGGTAAGCATCGAGGCCCCGGCGGCCCGTTGGGTGGACGGGCCGCCGGGGCCTGACGGTTGCAGTTGTTTCGCGCACTCGCCTCCGGGGCGCTGGGACCCGGTGCCGACGGTCGTCGCTCCGATGCCCCTCGTACCTCGGGGCCTCCTCGCTTCTCCCTTTCGGCACCGGCGCGCCCCTTCGGCTCGGCGCGGGCCGCGCACTCGTCCGGTCTTGGTCGCCCTGTTCAGCGGAGTCGGGCGAGGAGGGCGTGTTCGACGAGGGTGATGAGGGCGCTTTTGGCGCTGTCCCGGCGGCGGGCGTCGAGGGTGATGACGGGGGTGTCGGTGCCGAGTTGGAGTGCTTCGCGGACTTCGTCGGGGGTGTGGGGCTGGTGTCCGTCGAAGCCGTTGAGGGCGACGACGAAGGGGAGTCCGCTGTTCTCGAAGTAGTCGAGGGCGGGGAAGCAGTCGGCGAGGCGGCGGGTGTCGACGAGGACGACGGCGCCGATGGCGCCGCGGACGAGGTCGTCCCACATGAACCAGAAGCGGTCCTGTCCGGGGGTGCCGAAGAGGTAGAGGATGAGGTCTTCGTCGAGGGTGATGCGGCCGAAGTCCATGGCGACGGTGGTGGTCGTCTTGCCGGAGACGTGGCTGAGGTCGTCGATGCCGGCGGAGGCCGAGGTCATGACGGCTTCGGTGCGCAGGGGGTTGATCTCGGAGACGGCGCCGACGAGCGTGGTCTTGCCGACACCGAAGCCGCCCGCAACGACGATCTTGGCCGACGTCGTGGCCCGGGCGGATCCGTTAGAGCTTGCGAAGTCCACTGAGGACCCTTTCGAGCAGCGTGACATCGGGCGTTCCGCCCGACTCGCCCGCGGCGGCGGGCTGGTGGATGGCGACGAGACCGGCTTCGGCGAGGTCGGCCACGAGGATGCGGGCGACACCCAGCGGCACACCGGCCAGTGCGGAGATCTCCGCGATGGACTTGACCTCACGGCAGAGGTTGACGATCCGCGCGTGCTCCGGCAGGAGACCGCCGGTCCGCTCGGCGGAACCGGTCGTGGAGATCAGGGCCTCGATGGCGAGCTGGTACCGCGGACGGGTCCGACCGCCGGTCATCGCGTACGGGCGGACCAGCGGCTGCTGCTCGTAGCCGTCGGACTGCTGCCCGCCGTAGCCGCTGCCGTACCCGTTGCCGTACGCGCCGGCGGGTGTCGAGGGCGGGGTCATGGGTCCTCCTTGTGCTGCAGCCTTGAGCAGCCGGTTCCAGCTGGGGCGGTGCCAGCTGAGGCGGGATCAGCTGCCAGAGGGTAGCTGAGGGTGAGTCGCCGGGTCCGGTCGGGTCGGACCCGGCGGCGGGGTGGGACGGGTGGGTGGATCCGTGCGGGCTCCGGTCAGTGCAGGAGACTGCCCTGGAGTTCCGCGCGGAGTGCGGGGGTGAGGACGGCGCCTGCGCGGTCGACGAGCAGGGCCATCTCGTAGCCGACGAGGCCGATGTCCGAGTCGGGGCTGGCCAGGACGGCGAGGGCGGAGCCGTCGCTGATGGCCATGAGGAACAGGAAGCCCCGTTCCATCTCGACGACGGTCTGGTTGACCTCGCCGCCCTCGAAGATCCGGCTGGCGCCGGAGGTGAGGGAGGTGAGGCCGGAGGCGACGGCGGCGAGCTGGTCGGCGCGGTCGCGCGGGAAGCCCTCGGACATGCACAGGAGGAGGCCGTCCGCGGAGACCACCACGGTGTGGGACACCCCGGGGGTGTTGTCCACGAAATTGGTGATCAGCCAGTTCAGGTTCTGTGCGGCCTGGCTCATCTGGTTCAACTCAACGCTCCTGGTGATCTGCGCCGTTGCCGTCGCTCCGGCCACCGAAACTATCGAATCCGGGCTGCTGAGCACCATGCTGGAAGCCCGGCTGATTGGCAGCCTGTTCGGCGCCGGCCCGGCGGCCCTGCTGGATGCCGCGGCGCAGGTTGGTCAGCCGGCCGCGGACCTCCTCGGGGGCCCGGGAGACCTGCGGGCCGGTCAGCGGCGCCGCCTCGGCGGTGCCGGAGACCAGGTTGGCCTGCGGGGTCCGCCGGGGCAGGCCCGACATCGTGACGCCGTTGGTCGAGGGCTCGCGGATCTGCTCGGCGCGGCGCCAGCGCTCGTCGTTCGCGGACGGCCGCCAGGGAGCCTCGCCGGCGCCCGGCTGCGGCTGCTGCTGGGGCTGCTGCGGCTGCTGGGCCTGGACCTGCTGCGGTTGCTGCGGGGCCTGGGCCTGCTCCTGGAGCTCCGGCGCGGAGGTGCCGGGGCGGCGCGGCTGGTACTGGCGCTGCCGCGCCTGCTCCGGGCCCTGCGGCTGGGTCTCGGCCTGCGGGTACCAGGGCTGCTGGCCGGCCGCCTCGGACGGGCCGGTCGGCAGCGCCATCGGCTCCTGGTGCGGCAGCGGCAGCGGCTGCGGCGGCTGCTGGAGGGCCTGCTCCGGGCGGACCGGCTCCGGCCGCGCCGGGTTCGGCACGTTCGGCAGCACCGGCTCGACCAGGCCGAGGCCCAGCGGGTCGCGCGGGTCGATCTGGCTGGCCTCGAAGCGCGGGCGAGCGAACTGCTGGGTGCTCTCCACCGGCGCCGGCTCGGCCGACGGCAGCGGCTGGGGCTGGACCTGCTGGGGCTGCTGGGGCTGGGCCTGCGGCGGCAGCTGCGGCTGACGGTCGCGCTGCGGCGCGTCCGGGCCGGGGCGCTGCGGACGACGCGGACCCTGGGCACCGGGCCGGCCGGCGGCCTCGGGGGCACCGGGGCCCTGGCGGCCGGGGGCGCGCTGCGGCAGGCCGTCCTGCGGACGGTTGCCCGGACGGGCACCCTGCTGGGGCGCACCGGGACCGCCGGGGCGGCCGTGCTGGGGCTGCTCGCCGGCCCGGGCACCCGGACCACCGTCGAACCCGGCACCGGGGCGCTGCCGTTCCTGGCCGGGCTGCGGCTGACCGGGCTGGGGCTGACCGGGCTGCTGCTGACGGCCGCCGCGGCGGGGCAGGCCGTTCGGGCCGCCCTGCGGCGGACCCTGGCGGCCGGGGGCGCGCTGCGGCAGGCCGCCCTGCGGCGACTGCTGCGGCTGCTGGGCCTGCTGGGCCTGCTGCTGGGTCTGCTGCGCCTGCGCGGGCTGCTGGGGCCGGCCCGGCCGGCCCTGGTTCCGGCCCTGCTGACCCGGGCCCTGCTGACCCGGGCCCTGCGGTGCGGGGTTCTCGCGCAGCGACTGGCCGATCTGGCGGGTCGGCAGACCGCCGGGGCGGCCGCCGGCCGCACCGGGACCGCCCGGCGCGCCCGGGCCGGCCGGAGCCGCCGGACCGCCCTGCGGGCCGGGGCCACCCTGGCCGAGCTGCGGACGGCTGCCCTGCGGGGCACCGCCGGCCGGGCCCTGGCCGAGCGCGGCCGGGCCGTTCTGGCGGCCGGGCGGCACCTGGCGCTGCTGACGCGGCGTCGGGGCGACCCCGCGCTGCTGCTTGCCCGGCGCGGCGCCGGCCCGGCCTGCGCCGCGGCGGTCGCCGGAGTTGGTGACGTCCACCGGCAGCATGACCAGCGCGGTGGTGCCGCCGGAGTCGCTGGGGCGCAGCTGGATCCGGATGCCGTGGCGCAGCGACAGTCGACCGACCACGAAGAGGCCCATGCGGCGGGAGACCGAGACGTCCACCGTCGGCGGGTTGGCCAGGCGCTCGTTGATCTCGGCGAGGTCGTCGGGGCTCAGGCCGATGCCGGTGTCGTGGATCTCGACCAGCACGCGGCCGTCGGGCAGCGCGTGGCCGGTGACCCGGACGCGGGTCTGCGGGCTGGAGAACGAGGTGGCGTTCTCCAGCAGCTCGGCGAGCAGGTGGACGAGGTCGTTGACGACGCGGCCGGCGACCTCGGCCGACGGCACGGCGGCGAGTTCGATGCGCTCGTACTGCTCCACCTCGGAGGCGGCGGCGCGGAGCACGTCGACCAGCGGGACGGGGCGGGTCCAGCGGCGGCCCGGGTCCTCACCGGCGAGGACGAGGAGGTTTTCGCCGTTGCGGCGCATGCGGGTCGCGAGGTGGTCGAGCTTGAAGAGGTTGGCCAGCTGGTCCGGGTCCGCCTCGCGGCTCTCCAGTTCGGAGATGAGCGACAGCTGGCGCTGGATGAGGCCCTGGCTGCGGCGCGAGAGGTTGGTGAACATCGCGTTGATGTTTCCGCGCAGGAGGGCCTGCTCGGCGGCGAGGCGGACGGCCTCGCTGTGCACCATGTCGAAGGCGTGCGCCACGTGGCCGATCTCGTCGGCGGAGTCGACGGCGACCGGTTCGACGGTGGTGTCGACGTCGTGCGGGTCGCTCTCGGAGAGCGTCTTGACCAGTTCGGGCAGGCGGCGCTCGGCGACGTCCTCGGCCGCGGCCTGCAGTCGGGTCAGCGAGCGCACCATCGAGCGGGCGATCAGACCGGCGCCACCGAGGGCGACGAGCAGCACCAGGGCGACCGCGACACCGATGATCAGGGCGTCCGTGTCGGCCTGGGACTGCAGGTCCTGGGCCTTGCCGTCGAGGTTCTCGATGAGCTTGGACTCGATCCGGCGCTCGGCGCTGATCTTGGCGCTGGACTTCTCGAACCAGTCCTTGTAGGTGACCGGCTCGGTCTGGTGGATGCCGCCCTGAGTGAGGATCGTCTGGGCGTAGCGGTCGGCGTCGGCGACGACGCCGTTGTAGCTCAGCTGGCTGCGCAGGTTGTCCAGGTCGTGCGCGGTGTAGATGTTGTTGAAGCTGGCGATCGCGTTGTCGTACGACAGGCGCAGGCGGATACCGAAGGACTCGTCGCTCGGGCTGAGGTCGGGGCCCTTGGGGTTGGCGAGCGCGGCGCTGATCAGGGCCCGCTGCTGCGAGGTCGCGTTCTTGGCGAGCGAGAACTGCTGCAGCGCGCGGGTGGAGACGACCAGGTCCTTGTTGTTCGAGGCGAGTGCGATGTCCTGGGTGATGGACAGCAGGTCGCGGATGATCACGTCGTAGGCGGTGATCGTCGACTGGATGTTCTGGTTGTTCTGGTACGGCAGGCTGCGGGTGTCCGCGATCGAGTTCAGGTCCTTGCGGATCTGCAGCAGCAGCGCCTTACCGCCGGACAGTTCGAGGTTCTCGAACTTGTCGGAGGAGGCGGTGAAGGTGCGGCTCAGGTCGTCGGTGGCCTTGCGGGCGGCGACGATGTCGTCGTCCAGCTGGGCGTTCGGCTCGTGGGTGATCGGGCCGGCGCTGATGTCGCGCTCGGTCTGCAGCGCGTCCGCGAGGTTCGTCGCCTTCTTGGCCAGATCGGACAGGTTGGCCATCTGGGCGAGTTGCTGCGAGTTCTCCATCGAGGTCTGGATGCGCAGGCCACCGAGGACCAGCGAGACCATGACGGGGAGGGCGAGCAGGGCGATCAGACGGGTGCGGATGCGCCAGTTGCGCATCGCGAGCCGGTTCAGACCGGTGGCCCGGCGTCGGGTCAGGGAGGTCCGGAACTTGTCCCGGGCGGACTTCCGCTCCTGACCGTCGTCCTCCGGGCGGCCGACGGCCTCGGGGGTCACCGGCTCGGCCGGGCCGCCGGGCGGCGCCGCCTGCTGGGCGGCTGCCGCGGGCTCGCGCGACTCCGGGTTGCCCGCGGCGCCGCTACCCCTTTTGAAACGTCCCTGCACTGGCGTCGCAACCTCTGGACCGGGCGTCCCGCCGCGTCGCCACGGCCTGGACGGTGTCGAGTTTCCATCCGCCCCCCGGCCGGTCCGGGAGAGCGGGTCACCGGGGTGGACCACTCCCTACCCACGGTCCGTCGCATTCCAGCACAGCCGGGGAATCCCAACAAGGGCCGCCGGAACCCGGCGCCCGGCGCTACCGACCGCTTGTGCGACCTCACTGACTGTGCGGTAACCGGACCGGAATACCGCCTTTTTCGGACACTCGCCGGATACATGCCAAGCGGACCCTAGATCGAAAAGAGTCACAGACCTTCCGGAATGCCCGTTACCACCGATATGTCGGAAAATTCCGATGCGGCGATATGTCGGATATCTGAGTTTCGCTCGGTATTTTGTGAGCAAAATCACAGACTAATGTGTAGCTTTGGTCACGGCCTCTGTGGAAAGAGATCTCGTAACCTGGCTGTCTCCGGAGCACGGCCCCGATCAGCCTGCCCAGAACCCCTCCGAATCAATCGGAATCCATCACGTCGGTGCCGGTCCCTCGGGATCCCGCCCGGCCGCGACCACGAGGTGCTCTCGATGTCCCAGGCGAAGAACGCCACCAAGTCCACGCTGTCCTGCCGCTCCACGGCGAACCCGCGCCGGACGACGCTGGCCTCGGTCGAGGACTTCAGCAAGATCCCGGGCGCCCGCAAGCCCGAGGACGTCGTGACCTACGGCACCGAGCTGCCGGCCGTCACGGCCAACCCGCGACGCACCCAGCTGATGGTCGCCCCGGTCGTCGTCCTGGCGGACTGACCCCCCAGCGCGTTCCCCGAGAGCGCCGCCGTCACCAACGTGACGGCGGCGCTTTCGGTGTTCTCGCCCGCTCGCCTCCGGGGTGCTCTGACCCGGCGCCGACGGTCGGCGCTCCCTCGCTCCTGCGTCGCTCCCTCGCTTCTCCCTTTCGGCACCGGCGCTCCCCTTCGGCTCGGAGCGGATCAAACTGGGCCAAACGGGAGCAAGCGGTCAGCCAGGGCCCCACGCGATAGCCTGGAGGCCGATTGACGGGGCCGCGCCCACTGCGGGCGGGGGGCCCGACCAGCGCCCGGGCGCGCCCCGGGCGGCCGACGAAGCGAGGGGTAGCCCAGCCGTGCGCATTGCCAGGTTTTCCGTCCGGGAAGGGAGTCCTGCCGCCGGCAGCGTCTCCTTCGGCGTGGTGGAGGGCGATCCTTCCCAGCCCGAGTCGATGGTCGTCCACGCGCTGGCCGGCCACCCGTTCGGCCAGCCCCAGCCCACCGGCGAGAGCTACCGCCTCCAGGACGTCCGGCTGCTGAGCCCGATGCTCCCGAACAAGATCGTGGCGGTCGGCCGCAACTACGCGGCGCACGCCGCCGAGCTGGGCAACGAGGTCCCGGACGTCCCGCTCACCTTCTTCAAGCCGTCCACCGCGGTCGTCGGCCCGACCGAGAGCATCGCGTACCCGCCGTTCTCCTCGGACGTCCAGCACGAGGCCGAACTCGCCGTGGTGATCGGCCGGATGTGCCGCGAGGTGCCGCTGGACCGGGTGCCCGAGGTGATCCTCGGCTACACCTGTGCCAACGACGTCACCGCCCGGGACGTCCAGCAGCGCGAGGGCCAGTGGGCCCGGGCCAAGGGCTTCGACACCTCCTGCCCGCTGGGCCCGTGGATCGAGACCGACCTGGACCCGAGCGACCTCGCCGTCACCTGCACGGTCAACGGCGAGCTGCGGCAGACCGGCCGCACCTCCCTGATGCTCCGCTCGGTCGCCGAGCTGATCGTCCACATCTCCGAGGCCATGACGCTGCTGCCCGGCGACGTCATCCTCACCGGCACGCCCGCAGGGGTGGGCCCCCTCAACGTCGGCGACGAGGTCGCCGTCTCCATCGAAGGCATCGGCACTCTCACCAACAAGGTGATCAAGCGTGGCTAACACTGACCCGGCCGTCCGGGTTCGCTTCTGTCCGTCCCCGACCGGCAACCCCCACGTGGGCATGGTCCGTACGGCCCTCTTCAACTGGGCCTACGCCCGCCACACCGGCGGCACCATGGTCTTCCGGATCGAGGACACCGACTCCGCCCGCGACTCCGAGGAGTCGTACGAGCAGCTGCTGGAGGCCATGCGCTGGCTCGGCCTCGACTGGGACGAGGGCCCGGAGGTCGGCGGCCCGCACGCGCCGTACCGGCAGTCGCAGCGGATGGACATCTACGCCGACGTCGCCCGCCGCCTGCACGAGGCCGGCCACGCCTACCACTGCTACTGCAGCACCGAGGAGCTGGACGCCCGCCGCGAGGCCGCCCGCGCGGCCGGCAAGCCCTCCGGCTACGACGGCCACTGCCGGGACCTGACGGACGACCAGGTCGCCGTCTACAAGCTGGAGAAGCGCGAGCCGATCCTGCGCTTCCGGATGCCCGACAAGACCATCAGCTTCGACGACCTGGTGCGCGGCACGCTCACCTTCGAGCCGGAGAACGTGCCGGACTACGGCATCGTCCGGGCCAACGGCGCCCCGCTGTACACCCTGGTCAACCCGGTGGACGACGCCCTGATGGGCATCACCCACGTGCTGCGCGGCGAGGACCTGCTCTCCTCCACCCCGCGGCAGATCGCGCTGTACGCCGCGCTCGCCGAGATCGGCGTCGGCGCGGGCCTCACCCCGCGCTTCGGCCACCTGCCGTACGTGATGGGCGAGGGCAACAAGAAGCTCTCCAAGCGCGACCCGCAGTCCTCGCTCAACATGTACCGCGAGCGCGGCTTCATCCGTGAGGGCCTGCTCAACTACCTGTCCCTGCTGGGCTGGTCGCTGGCCGAGGACCGCGACCTGTTCGACATGGACGAGATGGTCGCCGCCTTCGACGTCGCCAAGGTGAACGCCAACCCGGCCCGCTTCGACCTGAAGAAGTGCGAGGCGATCAACGCCGAGCACGTCCGCCGGCTGGCCCCGGAGGACTTCGCCGCGCGCCTGGTGCCCTTCCTGCAGAACGCCGGGCTGCTGCCGGCCGAGCCGACCGCCGAGCAGCTGGACGTGCTCGCCAAGGTCGCGCCGCTCACCCAGGAGCGGATGGTCGTGCTGAGCGAGATCGTGAACATGGCCGGCTTCCTGTTCGTGGCGCCGGAGGACTTCGCCCTCGACCCGGACGACGCCGCCAAGGTGCTGACCGCGGACGCCCGCCCGGTGCTGGAGGCCAGCATCAAGGCGCTGGAGGAGCTCGCGGACTTCACCCCGGAGCCGATCCAGGCCGCGCTGCGGGCGGCGCTGGTGGAGGGCCTGGGCATCAAGCCCAAGTTCGCCTTCACGCCGCTGCGGGTGGCCGTCACCGGCCGCCGGGTCTCGCCGCCGCTGTTCGAGTCCATGGAGCTGCTGGGCCGCCCCGAGACGCTGCGCCGCCTGCGCTCCGCCCTGGACGCCCTGCCGGCCGCCTGAGCGGGCCGCTGAGCAGGCCGCGGGCCCGGCTTCGTGCCGGGCCCGCGGCGTACCCGGAGGCCATCTGCCGGTCTCCCGGCCGCTGCCTGGGGTTATCGATTTTGGAGCCAGGGCCGACGTCGGGTAATGTTCTTTCTGCGCCGCCCGGGAGGGAACGGACGAGGGAGCGAAAGCCCCCCGCCAGGACCGAACGAGAGGCGCAGCGCCTGGGAAGATCCCGACGAGGGGTCAACTCTGGTGGGGTATGGTGTAATTGGCAGCACGAGTGATTCTGGTTCATTTAGTCTAGGTTCGAGTCCTGGTACCCCAGCGCAGTACCGCAGTTCGCAAGATCCGCGGCATCGCAGTACAAACGAAGATCAAGCCCCCGTTGTGTAGCGGCCTAGCACGCTGCCCTCTCACGGCAGTAGCGCCGGTTCGAATCCGGTCGGGGGTACGGATCCCGCAAGGGATCACCTGGAAAGCCCCCGTTGTGTAGCGGCCTAGCACGCTGCCCTCTCACGGCAGTAGCGCCGGTTCGAATCCGGTCGGGGGTACGGATCCCGCAAGGGATCGCCAGGAAGCCCCCGTTGTGTAGCGGCCTAGCACGCTGCCCTCTCACGGCAGTAGCGCCGGTTCGAATCCGGTCGGGGGTACTTCAGAGCAGGAAGCCGGTGGCTGTGTCCTTTTCAAGGATGTGCCCATCGGCCCTTGCTTTGTGTTGGGGTATGGTGTAATTGGCAGCACGAGTGATTCTGGTTCATTTAGTCTAGGTTCGAGTCCTGGTACCCCAGCCAGAAATTGAAGGCCCCGGTTCCCGGGGCCTTTTTTGCTTTGTGCCGTGAATGCCCAGAAGGGCCCCGCTCGATTCCGAGCGGGGTCCTTCTGCGTTTTCGGTGGGGGGAGTGGGTGGGGGAAAGGGGTGGGTGGGGGATCCGCCCCGGGCAGCGGGGGTCAGCTGCGGCGGAGGGCCTCGGTGAGCCGGTTCGCGGCCTCGATGATGGCCTGGGCGTGCAGGCGGCCCGGGTGGCGGGTCAGCCGCTCGATCGGGCCGGAGACGGAGACGGCGGCCACCACGCGGTTGGAGGGGCCGCGGACGGGCGCGGAGACGGACGCGACGCCCGGCTCCCGCTCGCCGATCGACTGGGCCCAGCCGCGCCGCCGGACGCCGCTCAGCGCGGTGGCGGTGAAGCGGGCGCCCTGGAGGCCGCGGTGGAGCCGCTCGGGCTCCTCCCAGGCCAACAGGACCTGGGCGGCCGAGCCGGCCTTCATCGGCAGGGTGCTGCCGACCGGGACGGTGTCCCGCAGGCCGGAGAGCCGCTCGGCGGCGGCGACGCAGATCCGCATCTCGCCCTGGCGGCGGTAGAGCTGTGCGCTCTCGCCGGTGACGTCGCGCAGGTGGGTCAGGACCGGGCCCGCGGTGGCGAGCAGCCGGTCCTCGCCCGCCGCGGCGGAGAGTTCGGACAGGCGGGGGCCGAGGATGAAACGCCCCTGCATGTCCCTGGTGACCAGACGGTGGTGTTCGAGTGCGACGGCGAGTCTGTGGGCCGTGGGGCGCGCCAGACCGGTGGCGGCGACCAGCCCCGCCAACGTGGCGGGGCCCGACTCCAGTGCGCTCAGCACCAGAGCGGCCTTGTCGAGAACGCCGACGCCGCTAGTGTTGTCCATGCCCTAAGACTGCAGTCTCAGTCCGCGAGACGCAAGTTCAATCTCGCCGGAAAAGCGCCACTCTGGATAGCAGCAGCCCGGGAGACAACCAGGATGCGGCCTCGTCCGAGTGTCCGCATCGTGGACAGCGATCCGGCGTGCAGGTCGTGCGAAGGTGCCCCCGCACTGGGCGGCGCACGCTTCGACCTCGACGACACGAGAAGGCCGGCACCGCGGCCGGCTGGAGGGAATCCGATGGGACGGACACTCGCAGAGAAGGTCTGGGACGACCACGTCGTGCGGCGTGCGGAGGGCGAACCCGACCTCCTCTTCATCGACCTGCACCTGCTCCACGAGGTCACCAGCCCGCAGGCCTTCGACGGGCTGCGGCTGGCCGGCCGCCGGGTCCGCCGCACCGACCTGACGATCGCCACCGAGGACCACAACACCCCCACCCTGGACATCGACAAGCCGATCGCGGACCCGGTCTCCAAGGTGCAGCTGGAGACCCTGCGTCGGAACGCTGCCGAGTTCGGCGTCCGGATCCACTCCCTCGGCGACGTCGAGCAGGGCGTCGTGCACGTCGTCGGCCCGCAGCTGGGCCTGACCCAGCCCGGCATGACCGTGGTGTGCGGTGACTCCCACACCTCCACCCACGGCGCCTTCGGCGCGCTGGCGTTCGGCATCGGCACCAGCCAGGTCGAGCACGTGCTGGCCACCCAGACGCTGCCGCTGGCACCGTTCCGCACCATGGCGATCACCGTCGAGGGCGACCTGCCCGAGGGCGTCACCGCCAAGGACCTGATCCTGGCCGTCATCGCGAAGATCGGCACCGGGGGCGGCCAGGGCTACGTCCTGGAGTACCGCGGTTCGGCGATCCGGAGCCTGTCCATGGAGGCCCGGATGACCATCTGCAACATGTCGATCGAGGCCGGCGCCCGGGCCGGCATGATCGCCCCGGACGAGACCACCTTCGACTACCTCCAGGGCCGCCCGCACGCCCCGCAGGGCGAGGACTGGGACGCCGCCGTGGCGTACTGGAAGACCCTGGTTACCGACGAGGACGCGGTCTTCGACCACGAGATCTTCATCGACGCGAACGAGCTGAGCCCCTTCGTCACCTGGGGCACCAACCCCGGCCAGGGCGCCCCGCTGGGCTCGAACGTGCCGGACCCGGCCTCCTTCGCCGACCCGCAGGAGCGCCAGGCCGCCGAGAACGCCCTGGCGTACATGGGCCTGGAGGCCGGCACCCCGCTGCGCGAGGTGAAGGTCGACGCCGTCTTCGTCGGCTCCTGCACCAACGGCCGGATCGAGGACCTGCGGGCGGCGGCCGCCGTCGTGGAGGGCCGCCGGATCGCCGACGGGGTAAGGATGCTGGTGGTTCCCGGGTCGGTCCGGGTCGCGCTGCAGGCCGTCGAGGAGGGCCTGGACAAGGTGTTCACCGCGGCCGGCGCCGAGTGGCGCCACGCGGGCTGCTCGATGTGCCTGGGCATGAACCCCGACCAGCTCGCCCCGGGGGAGCGCTGCGCCTCCACCTCGAACCGCAACTTCGAGGGCCGGCAGGGCAAGGGCGGCCGCACCCACCTGGTCTCCCCGCAGGTCGCCGCCGCGACCGCGGTGCTGGGCCGACTGGCCTCGCCCGCCGACCTGACCGCCGCCGACCTGGCGGACACCGACGTCACCGTGGAGGCCTGAGCCATGGAGAAGTTCACCACCCACACCGGCCGGGCCGTCCCGCTGCGCCGCAGCAACGTGGACACCGACCAGATCATCCCGGCCCACTGGCTCAAGAAGGTCACCCGATCCGGTTTCGAGGACGGGCTGTTCGAGGCCTGGCGCAAGGACGAGTCGTTCGTCCTCAACCGGCCCGAGCGGCAGGGCGCCACGGTCCTGGTGGCCGGCCCCGAGTTCGGCACCGGCTCCTCCCGCGAGCACGCCGTCTGGGCCCTGCAGAACTACGGCTTCCACGCGGTCATCTCGTCCCGCTTCGCCGACATCTTCCGGGGCAACTCGCTGAAGAACGGCCTGCTCACGGTCGTCCTGCCGCAGGAGACCGTGGAGCAGCTCTGGGTGCTCACCGAGAGTGACCCTTCGGCCGAGATCACCGTTGACCTGGAGGCACGCGAAGTGCGGGCCGAAGGCGTCACGGCGGCCTTCGAACTGGACGACAACGTCCGGTGGCGGCTGCTCAACGGCCTGGACGACATCAGCATCACGCTGCAGAACGAGGCCGACATCGCGGCCTTCGAGGCGACCCGCCCGGCGTTCAAGCCCCGTACCCTGCCGGTCGCCTGAGTTCCCTTCAGAACAAGCATTCTGACGATCCGCCGGATGGCCCGCGCCCCCCTCGGGGGGGCCGGGCCATCCGGCGTTCCGGAGCACGAGTTAGCGCCGGGGGCCGCCCCGGATTGCCCATTTGGCTTTGCGGAAGAGGGCCCCGCGCAAGTACAACTGCGGGTAGATGGCACAATCAGTACATGCACCGGCACCATGAACCTCCGTACGCGGGCGGCGAACCCGCGGCTGAGGACTCCATGGGCCGGCCATCCGAACGCCGAATTGACGATCGGCCGGACGTCACCTCCGCGCCAGCTGAGGGGCCGGACGACCAGGAAGTCGCAGCGCTCTACGCGCTCGTGGCCGAGCGGTTGAAGCAAGCTCACGACCGCGTGCATGCGCTGAACGTGTCTGCCGATGCAAAGACCGCTCTCACCCGTCAACTCCTCATCGTCACCGAGACCGCCAAGCGCGATCTTCCGGAGGCGGCAAGGCGGTTGAGTCGCTTTGTACATGACCTCGACGAGGGGCGCCCGCCGCTCGGCTGAGGTCGCCGACGCGCAAATCCATTGCGACACTAGGGTGATTCGCGCGTTTGGTAATTGAAAGTCCGCAGATACATACCTAACGTGCGAAAAGAACGGATGGAATCATCCGGCGCCCGTTTCCGAAGGGGAAGACGTGAACAAGGCTCAGCTTGTCGAAGCGGTGGCCGAGCAGCTGGGCGGTCGCAAGGCTGCCGCAGAGGCCGTCGACGCAGTGCTCGACACCATGGTCCGTGCCGTCGTGGCCGGTGACCGGGTCTCGGTCACCGGGTTCGGCACCTTCGAGAAGGTGGAGCGCTCCGCGCGCTTCGCCCGCAACCCGCAGACCGGCGAGCGCGTCAAGGTCAAGAAGACCTCGGTGCCCCGCTTCCGCCCGGGCCAGGGCTTCAAGGACCTGGTCAGCGGCAGCAAGAAGCTGCCGAAGGAGGGCCCCTCGGTGAAGAAGGCGCCCAAGGGCTCCCTCACCCCGGGCAAGACCGGTGTGGCCGCCACCCCGGCCGCCAAGCGCGCCGCCACCAAGCGTTCCGCCACCGCTGCCGCCGCCGCTCCGGTCACCAAGAAGGCCGCTGCCAAGAAGGCGACCACCACGGCTGCCGCCAAGAAGACCACGGCCACCGCCGCGAAGAAGGCGACCACCGCCAAGAAGACCGCTGCGAAGACCACCGCTGCCGCCAAGAAGACCACGGCGACCGCGACCAAGAAGACGGCCGCCGCCGCCAAGAAGGCGACCACCACCGCCGCCGCCAAGAAGACCACGGCCACCGCCAAGAAGGCGACCGCCACGGCCAAGAAGACGGCTCCGGCGAAGAAGACCGCCACCCGCAAGACCACCGCGCGCAAGACCACCGCCAAGTAAGTCCCGCGCGACCGTCCTCGGACGGCCTTCGGCCTAGAGCCGCGGCACCCCTCCCGCGCATCGCGGAGACCGGTGGCCGCGGCTCTTTCGGTTTCCGGGCGCTCGGTCAGGATTCGACGGCGTGCGGCGGGCCGGGGGCGTCGACGGTGAACTGCCCGGTGGGGGCCCTGGAGGGGCGTCCTGTCGGGCGGCCGCGGTGCGGAGGTTCAGCCCTCGGCGGGGTCGGGGAAGGTCTGCAGGGTCACGAAGACCACCCGGCGGGCCTCGCCGGTGCCCTCGGTGCGGATCCGCACCCGCTGGCCGGGGCGCAGCAGCCGCAGGCCGCCGGCGTCGAAGGCGGCCGCGTCGAACGGCACCGGGGTCCCGTCGTCGAGCAGCACGGAGCCGGCCCGGGTGGCGGGGTCGAAGGTGAACGCGGTGGCCTGCATGCCAGCAGCATAGCGAGCGGGCCGGGGGCGGGTCGGGGCCGTACGTCGGTCGGGCGGGCTCTGACCGGGCTCGGCCCTGTGGCAGGCCCGGGACGGGCTCAGGGCAGAGCCGGGACCGGTTCAGGACAGGTTCAGGCGGGCGAACAGCGCGCTGGTGTACGGGCCGAGGCCGAGCGCCGCCGCCTCGCCGAGGTCCGCTCCGGTGTCGACGTCCCGGCACACCGACTCCACCTCCGCGAGCCGCAGTTCGAGCGCCCCGCCGGCCGCGTGCCGGGCCCGCGAGCCGTCCCCGAAGGCGGGGAAGAGCGGGCGCCCCGGGGCGCAGGCGAGCAGGGTGGTGCCCAGGCCCGGGGAGTCCGGCAGGAACGCCCGGCCGTCCGGCGGCACGGCGCCCAGCACCCGGGCCAGTTCGGCCGGGCGCAGGGCCGGAAGGTCCGCGGAGAGGGCGGCCAGCGGAGCCCGCGGGGCGAGCGCCAGGGCGGCCGAGGCCCCGTGCGCCAGCGCCCGGTTGAGGCCGCCGCCGGGCTCGTCGGCGACCACCCGCGCGCCGAGCGCGGACAGCCGGGCGCCGGCGGCGGCGTCGCGGGTGACCACCAGGACCCGGGCGACGCCCGGGGTGGCCAGCGCGGCGGTGACCGTGTCCAGCGCGAACGACAGCGCCAGGTCGGCCCGGTGCGGCCCGGCGTACGGGGCGAGTCTGCTCTTCGCCAGGGCGAGCGGCTTGAGCGGGAGCACCAACGACCATCCGGCGGTGGGTGCGGCGGGCGCGACGGGCTCGCTGGGGCGTACGGTGTCCTGGGTCATCGGCGTCATTGTGACGCTGGTCCCGGAGCCCTCGCCAGGCCGTCCGAACTGTGCGGACGTGCGTTTGATCACGCCCGCGGGGCGGGTTGGCGCGGTCGCTCGACAGCCGGTGAGCGGGCGGGCGAGACTGGTCCGCGTCCGTGGCCCGGTCACCGCTCGTTCCGGTGCACGGCACCGGGAGGACATGACCGCGGCACCCCACGTGCCGCATCGGATGAGAAGGAGCTGGGGTGGCCCGCCGCTCGTACGCCAAGTTCGGCAACGCCGACTACGGCATCTGGTACCGCTTCGCGGCCGTGCTGGTGAAGCCGGTGACGACCGCCCTGGTGAAGCCCGACTGGCGGGGCTGGGAGCACCTTCCGAAGGAAGGCGGCTTCATCGCCGCGGTGAACCACAATTCGATCATCGACCCGGTGATCTACGCGCACTGGCAGTACAACAGCGGCCGCCCGCCGCGCATTCTCGGCAAGTCCTCGCTGTTCTCGATTCCCTTCATCGGATTCATGCTCCGCAAGACCGGTCAGATTCCGGTTTTCCGTGATTCCACCGATGCCGCACAGGCGTTCCGGGCCGCGATCGCCGCCGTCAACAGCGGTCAGTGCGTGCAGTTCTACCCGGAGGGAACGCTCACCCGGGATCCGGACCTGTGGCCGATGACCGGGAAGAGCGGGGTCGCCCGGGTCGCGCTGATGACCGGCGCGCCGGTCATCCCGGTCGCGCACTGGGGCGCGCACGAGATCATCCCGCCGTACGGCCGGCCCGGCTACGGGAAGGGCAAGTTCAACCTCTTCCCGCGCCACAAGGTGACCGTCGCGGCCGGGCCGCCGGTGGACCTGAGCAAATACCAGGGCCTGGAGCTCACCACCCAGGTGCTCGCCGACGCGACCGAGGACATCATGACGGCGATCACCGCCGTGCTGGCCGAGGTCCGCGGCGAGGAACCGCCCGCCGAGCGCTACGACATGCGCAAGGCCGCGCGGCAGCGCGCCGCGGCGGCCCTGGCCGAGCGCCGGCGCGCCAAGGGTGAGCCCGACAAGGGCGTCGAGGAGGCCGGCAAGTGACCCGCTGCGCAGTGATGGGGACCGGCTCCTGGGGCACCGCGTTCGCGATGGTGCTCGCCGACGCCGGCTGCGAGGTCGTGCTCTGGGCCCGCCGCCGGGAACTGGTGGACGCCGTCAACTCCACGCACGAGAACCCGGACTACCTGCCGGGCGTCCGGCTGCCCGACACCGTCCGGGCCACCACCGACGCCGCCGAGGCGCTGGCCGGTGCCGATTTCGCGGTGCTGGTGGTGCCCTCGCAGACGCTGCGCGACAACCTCGCCGCCTGGACGCCGCTGATCGAGCCGCAGACCGTGCTGGTCAGCCTGATGAAGGGCATCGAACTCGGCACCGCCAAGCGGATGAGCGAGGTGATCGACGAGGTCACCAAGGTCGGCCCGGAGCGCGTCGCGGTGGTCAGTGGGCCCAACCTGGCCAAGGAGATCGCCAACCGGCAGCCCGCGGCCAGTGTCGTCGCCTGCGCCGACGAGGCCGTCGCCAAGCGGCTCCAGGCGGCCTGCCACACGCCGTACTTCCGGCCGTACACCAACACCGACGTGGTGGGCTGCGAACTCGGCGGCGCCGTCAAGAACGTGATCGGCCTGGCCGTCGGCATGGCGGCCGGCATGGGGCTCGGTGACAACACCAAGGCGACGCTGATCACCCGCGGGCTGGCCGAGACCACCCGGCTCGGCGAGGTGCTGGGCGCCGACCCGCACACCTTCGCGGGGCTGGCCGGGATGGGCGACCTCGTCGCCACCTGCTCCTCGCCGCTGTCCCGCAACAACACCTTCGGCATGAACCTGGGCCGGGGCATGTCGCTGGAGGAGACCATCGCGGCCACCCGGCAGACCGCGGAGGGCGTCAAGTCCTGCGAGTCGGTGCTCGACCTGGCCCGGCGCAACGGGGTCGACATGCCGATCGTCGAGGCCGTGGTGGACGTGGTGCACAACGGGCGGCCGACCCAGGAGGCGCTGCAGGCGCTGATGTCGCGCTCGGCGAAGGCCGAGCGGCGGCGCTGACACTCCGGGGGGACGTGCCCGCCGGGGCGGTTGACGTCCCGGAAACACGTCGCACGGTAGTCTCAAACCCGATATGAGCATCGAACAGTCCTCCCCGAACCCGTCCGCCCCGAAGCCGCGCGTCGCGCTGGTCTTCGGCGGACGCAGCTCCGAGCACGCCATCTCGGTCTCCACCGCGGGCAGCGTGCTCAGGTCGATCGACCGCGACAAGTACGACGTGCTGCCGATCGGCATCACGCACGAGGGCCGCTGGGCGCTGACCAGCGACGAGCCGGCCCGGATGGCCATCACCGACGGCAGGCTGCCGGACGTGGCCCACGTCGCCGAGGCCGTCGACGGGCAGGTCGCGCTGCCGGTCGCCCCGGGCAGCCGGGAGGTGCTGCTCAACGAGCCGGGCAGCGCCCCCAAGGCCCTCGGCGAGGTCGACGTGGTGTTCCCGCTGCTGCACGGCCCCTGGGGCGAGGACGGCACCCTGCAGGGCCTGCTGGAGCTCTCCGGCGTCCCGTACGTGGGCAACGGCGTGCTGGCCAGCGCGGCCGGCATGGACAAGGAGTTCTCCAAGCGGATCCTGGCCTCGCACGGCCTGGACGTCGGCCGCTACACCATCGTCCGGCCGCGCGACTGGGAGACCGAGGAGGGCCGCGCGGAGGTGCGCGAGCGGGCCGGCGAGCTCGGTCTGCCGCTGTTCGTGAAGCCCTGCCGGGCCGGCTCCAGCATCGGCATCACCAAGGTCAAGGACCTGGCCGACCTCGACGCCGCGATCGAGGAGGCCCGCCGGCACGACCCCAAGCTGATCATCGAGGCGGGCGTGACCGGCCGCGAGATCGAGTGCGGCGTGCTGGAGTTCGAGGACGGCCCGCGGGCCAGCGTGGCCGGCGAGGTCCTGGTCGGCGAGGGCTACGACTTCTACGACTTCGAGGCCAAGTACATCGACTCCTCCGACGTGCAGATCCCGGCGAACCTCACCCCCGAGGAGC
The DNA here is from genome assembly GCF_003635085.1 of Streptomyces sp. 1114.5. Lineage (NCBI taxonomy): Bacteria > Bacillati > Actinomycetota > Actinomycetes > Kitasatosporales > Streptomycetaceae > Streptomyces > Streptomyces sp. 1114.5. Next base: position 87,744 of record NZ_RBXE01000001.1, on the reverse strand, counting down.
TCGCCGAGATCCGGCGCCAGGCCGTCGTGGCCTTCGAGGCGCTCGGCTGCGAGGGCCTGGCCCGGGTGGACTTCTTCCTGCTGGAGGACGGCACCTGGATGATCAACGAGATCAACACCATGCCCGGCTTCACCCCGATCTCGGCCTACCCGAAGATGTGGGAGGCCAGCGGGGTCCCCTACCCGGAGCTGATCGACCGGCTGCTGCAGACGGCGCTGCGGCGCTCGACCGGTCTGCGCTAGCGGTCCGTACGGCGGAGGTCTTCGTACGGCGCAGGTCTTCGTACGGCGGAGGGCGGGCCGGGAGCTCCCGGCCCGCCCTCCGTACGTCGTGCGCCGTGTGGTGCCGTCCGGCTCAGCCGGGGACGTTGGCCTTGACCAGCGGGGTGAGCGCGGCCGCCGGGTCGAAGGGGTTCCGTGCGGCCCCGGCCGGGACGGTCACCTCGACGTAGGCGGCGCGCATGGTCGTCACGAAGCGGTAGCCGCCGTCGCCGAGCTTCTGCGACCACCAGGTGACGTCGTCGACGGTCGGGGACCAGTCCTTGGCGTGCTCGCCGTCCAGCTCCTCCGGGCGGTCGATGCCGCAACGCAGCACCGTCCGGGGCGAACTGTCCCAGGCGGCCACGTACGGGGAGGCGGGCGACGGGTCCTTGCGGGCGTGCCCGAGCAACTCCGGTGGCAGCGCGGCGGCCAGCGCCCTGCAGTAGCCGGCCGCCTTGCCGCCCGGCGTCGGGGCCTCGACCTTCGGATCGGCCGGGCCCCAACTGCCGACCAGTGCGACGACCGCGCAGGTCAGCGCGACGGGCAGGGCAAGCCAGCGGATCGGCGCCGGCAGGGCGGTCAGCGCCCGGGGGACACGGAGTTCTCTGGCCACCCGCCGATGGTAGCCGGGGTTACAGGTGGACCACGGGACAGGTGAGGGTGCGGGTGATGCCCTCGACCTTCTGCACCTCGGCCACCACCAGGCGGCCCAGGTCGTCCATGGTCTCGGCCTCGGCCTTGACGATCACGTCGTAGGGGCCGGTGACGTCCTCGGCGGTGAGCACGCCGGGGATCCCGGCGATCGTACGGGCCACCGCGGTGGCCTTTCCTACCTCGGTCTGGATCAGGATGTATGCCTGTACCACGGGGACCTCCCGGCGGCCGGTTACGGGGATCGCCGCCGTGATCACCCGGTCAGGATTCGAGGGTGGGGTGGGCTCACCGGCAGTCTGATCACCACGCTACCGCGCAGCGGGCCGGGGAGGGGAGACTTCCGCACCTCCGAAGGGCGTACGCTGCGCGCGGGGGAGCGCGACGGGGACCGGAACGGATGGCAGTGCCATCCGGAAGAAAGGCGAGAGGACGCAGATGCAGGGGACCGTGGGCGAGCTCGGCGAGTTCGGCCTCATCAGGGAGCTGACCGCCCGGGTACCGCTCACCGATGCGGTCGACCTCGGCCCGGGGGACGACGCCGCGGTGGTGCGGGCTCCGGACGGCCGGGTCGTGGCGACCACGGACGTCCTGATCGAGAACCGGCACTTCCGCCGGGACTGGTCCACCGCCTACGACGTGGGCCGCAAGGCCGCCGCCCAGAACCTCGCCGACGTGGCCGCGATGGGGGCGGTGCCGACCGCGATACTGCTCGGCCTGGTCGCCCCCGCCGACCTGCCGACCACCTGGGCAACCGAGTTGATGGACGGGCTGCGCGACGAGTGCCAGGTGGCCGGGGCGACGGTGGTCGGCGGCGACGTGGTGCGCGGCGACACCGTCACGCTGGCCATCACGGCGCTCGGGGACCTCCAGGGGCGCGCGGCGGTGACCCGCTCCGGCGCGCAGGTCGGCGACGTGGTCGCGGTGACCGGCTGGCTCGGCTGGTCGGCCGCCGGACTGACCGTGCTGCAGCGCGGCTTCCGCTCCCCGCGCGCCTTCGTCGAGGCGCACCGCAGGCCCGAACCGCCGTACCACGCGGGCCCGGCGGGGGCCGAGTTGGGCGCCACCTCGATGATCGACGTGAGCGACGGGCTGGTCGCCGACCTCGGCCACGTGGCCCGGGCCAGCGAGGTGGACATCGACCTGAAGGCCGCCGACTTCGACGTCCCGGCGCAGATGGCGGACATCGGCCAGGCGGTCGGGGTGGACCCGTTGGTCTGGGTGCTCTCCGGCGGCGAGGACCACGCGATCGTGGCGACCTTCCCGCGCGGGGTCCAACTCCCGGCCCGCTGGCGGGTGGTGGGCGAGGTGACCGGCCGGCCGACGGGCAGCCGCAGCGGCCGGGTCACGGTGGACGGCGCGCCCTGGGACCGGGTCGGCGGCTGGGACCACTTCGCCGAGTGAGAGGCTGCCGATCGCGCAGTCGCGGGTGCTGTTCTCCTCGCGGGGAGCGGGACATGACGCTCCGCGCGGGCGAGGGACGGGCTTCGCGGGTGCGTTGTGCGTAGGCTTGCGCCATCCGAGCCCGCCCGCCGGCCCGTCCGGCGCGGGCGGGCCGAACCACGGCGAGCGGGAGCACACCTGACATGCGCATCGGTGTACTGACCAGCGGCGGCGACTGCCCCGGCCTCAACGCGGTGATCCGCTCGGTGGTGCACCGGGGGACGGACGTCCACGGCGACGAGATCGTCGGCATCCTGGACGGTTTCCTCGGCCTGATCGAGGGCCGTACCCGGACGGTCTCGCACGACGACGTCACCGGTCTGCTCACCCTCGGCGGCACCGTCCTCGGCTCGGCCCGGGTGCGGCGCGACCGGATCGCCTGGGCGGTGGAGAACGCCAAGGTGCTGGCCCGGGACATCGGCATCGACGCGCTGATCGCGATCGGCGGCGAGGGGACGCTGACCGCCGCCAAGCTGTTCAGCGAGGCCGGGCTGCCGGTGGTCGGGGTGCCGAAGACCATCGACAACGACATCGAGGCCACCGACGTCACCTTCGGCTTCGACACCGCGGTGCACGTCGCGACCGAGGCGATCGACCGGCTGAAGACCACCGCCGAGTCCCACCAGCGCGTCATGGTCGTCGAGTTGATGGGCCGGCACACCGGCTGGATCACCCTCACCGCGGGCATGGCCGGCGGTGCGCACGGCATCCTGATCCCGGAGAAGCCCTTCGACATCGAGGCGGTGGCCCGGATAATCGAGGACCGCTTCGCCCGGGGCAAGAAGTTCGCCATCATCGCCGTGGCCGAGGGCGCGGCCCCGGTGCCCGGCACCATGCGCTTCGACCACGGCGAGGTCGACCAGTACGGCCACCGGACCTTCGGCGGGATCGGCAACCGGCTCGCCCACGAGCTGGAGGACCTGCTCGGCAAGGAGGCCCGTCCGGTCATCCTCGGCCACGTCCAGCGCGGCGGCACCCCGACCGCCCGGGACCGGGTGCTCGCCACCCGCTTCGGCTGGCACGCGGTGGAGGCCGTGCACCAGGGCGCGTTCGGGCACTTCACCGCGCTGCGCCGGACCGGGATCGAGCTGCTGCCGATCGGCGAGGCGGTGACCCGGCTGAAGACGGTGCCGGAGGACCGCTGGGTGGAGTCCGAAGCCGTGCTGTGAGGCCGCGCGGGTAGGTTGGGGGCATGGTTTCGACTGCACCTCCCCAGGTGGCACGCCCGCACGTGGCGCCCCCGCGCGTGCTCACCGTCGCCGGCTCGGACTCCGGCGGCGGCGCCGGCATCCAGGCCGACCTCAAGGCGATGCTCGCCCTCGGTGTCCACGGCATGAGCGTGATCACCGCCGTCACCGCGCAGAACTCCCTCGGCGTCCAGGGCTACTGGGAACTGCCCGCCGAGGCCGTCCGGGCGCAGTTCCGCAGCGTGGTGGACGACATCGGCGTGCAGGCCGTGAAGACCGGCATGCTCGCCTCGATCGAGCTGGTCGAGACCGTCGCGGAGCTGCTGGCCGGGGTGGGCGCCCCGGTGGTGGTCGACCCGGTCGGCGTCTCCAAGCACGGGGACGCGCTGCTGGCCGCGGAGGCCGTCGCCACCGTCCGCGAGAAGCTGCTGCCGGTCGCCACCCTGGCCACCCCCAACCTGCACGAGGTGACGCAGCTCACCGGCCGGACCGTCGAGGCCGAGGCGCAGATGCTGGACGCCGCGAAGGCGCTGCTCGACCTCGGGCCGCGCTGGGTGCTGGTCAAGGGCGGCCACCTGGAGGGCGAGGCCGCCGACCTGCTGTACGGCGGGCCGGGAGAGGAGCACTGGTACCGGGCGCCGCGCTACGACAACCGGCACACCCACGGCACCGGTTGCACCCTGGCCAGCTCGATCGCGGCCGGCCTGGCCAAGGGCGAGTCGCTGCCGGAGGCGGTGGGCTCGGCCAAGGAGTACATCACCGGTGCGATCGCCGGGGGGTTCGCCCTGGGTGCGGGCATCGGGCCGGTCGACCACGCCTGGCGCTGGCGCTGAGGGAGCCGGGGAAGCCCGGGGGAGCCGGGAAACGGCTCCGGAAACAGTGGTGGGCGGGCTCCCGGGAGAGCCCGCCCACCACTGGTGAGTCCGGAAAACGGCGTGACCGGTCCGAAGAACAGCGAAGCCGGTCCATCCGAGGATGAACCGGCTCACTGGAGGACCGGCATGCCGGTCTGCGCGTCAGCGCGAGACCTTACCGGCCTTGATGCACGAGGTGCAGACGTTGAGCCGCTTCGGCGTCCGCCCAATCACAGCGCGCACCGTCTGGATGTTGGGGTTCCAACGACGGGGGGTACGGCGGTGAGAGTGGGAGATGCTGTTGCCGAAGCCCGGCCCCTTGCCGCAGACGTCGCAGTTGGCAGCCACAGGAGTCACTCCAAGACTTCAGATCAGTTACTTTCGAAAACCCCGCCCACCCACCGGAGCACTCGCGTGAACCAGACCGGACAAGGGGGTGAGCCTGGACGGTTCCAGGCAACCGGAAGAGCATACAACGCTTGCTTCCGTCCCACGAAACTACCATGACCGGCCGAGTGATCGCTGCGGTCGCCGGTCCGGACGGCCCTCCCCGGCCCCCGATAACCTGCCGGTACCACCCCTCGCCGCAGCTCTGCACGTGCTGCTGCCCCACAGGCCATCGCGGCGTCCCATCCGGAGGAGACCTGGTGCTGCACACGCTCGACGCCCCGGCCGTGCGCACCTGGTGCCAGCTCGCCCTGCGCGCGCTCGGCCAGGCGCGCGAGGAGATCGACGCGCTCAACGTCTACCCGGTCCCGGACGGCGACACCGGCACCAACCTCTACCTGACCGTCGAGTCCGCCGCCGCCGAGGTGGAGAGCCGCTTCGCCGACCCCGCCGCCGACCCGGCCCCCGGACTGGCCGACGCCGTCCGGGCGATGGCCCGCGGTGCGCTGGTCGGCGCCCGCGGCAACTCCGGGGTGATCCTCGCCCAGTGGCTGCGCGGAACCGCCGAGACGCTGGCCGAGGGCGGCGGCGCCGAACAGCTGCGGGCCGCCCTGCAACGGGCCGCCGACTCCGCCTACCAGGCCGTCGCGGAGCCCGTCGAGGGCACGCTGCTGACCGTCGCCAGGGTTGCCGCCCGGGAGGCGGTGCAGGCCGGGGACGGGCTCGCCCAGGTCGCCGACACCGCGTACCGGGCCGCCCGGGACGCGCTGCGGCACACCCCCGAGCAGCTCGCCGTCCTGGCCGAGAACGGGGTCGTGGACGCCGGCGGGCGCGGCCTGGTCACCGTCCTCGGGGCGCTCGCCGACGCCGTCGCCGGGCAGCAGCCGATGGGGCCGGTCGCGCTGCGCGGGGACGTCCGGGCCATGGAGAGCTGCGAGGTGCACCTGCGGCCGCCGGGCCCCGGCCACCCCGCCTTCGAGGTCATCTACCTGCTGGACGCCCCCGACGAGGCGCTGCCCGCGCTGCGCGAGCGGCTCGGCGGGCTCGGCGACTCGCTGGTGATCGGCGGCGGCGACGGCCTGTGGAACGTGCACGTCCACGTGGACGACGCGGGCGCCGCCGTGGAGGCGGGCGTCGAGGCCGGGCGCCCGCACCAGATCCGGATCACCCACTTCGCCGAGGCCGCCGCCCGCTCCGGCACCGCCGCCGAAGGCGGCGAGCGCGAGGAGCGGGCCCGCGCGGTGCTCTCCGTCGTCTCCGGCGGGGGCCTGGCCGAACTCTGCGAGCAGGCCGGCGCCGTCGTCCTGCACGCCGACCCGGACCGGCCGCCGTCCAGCACCGAACTCGCCGCCGCCGTGCGCCGCTCGGCCGCCCGCGAGGTCGTCCTGCTGCTCAACGACCCCGAGCTGCGCGCCGCCGCCGGGGCCGCCGCCGACCAGCTGCGCGAGGAGGGGGTCCGGATCGCCGTCCTGCCCACCCGCTCGCCGGTGCAGGGGCTGGCGGCGCTCGCGGTGCACGAGGGCGGCCGCCGCTTCGACGAGGACGTCGTCGCCATGACCTCCGCCGCCGGGGCCACCCGGTACGCCGAACTCGCCGTCGCCGAGGGGGAGTCCTGGACGATGGCCGGGGTCTGCCAGGCCGGTGACGTGCTCGGCCTGATCGACGGCGACGTCGCGGTGATCGGCACCGGGCTGGCCGAGGTCGGCGAGAGCGTGCTCGACCGGATGCTCGGCGCGGGCGGCGAACTCGTCACCCTGGTCCTCGGCGAGGGCACCGAGGAGGCGCTGGCCGAACGGCTGGTCGCGCACGTGCGGCACCGGCGGCCCGAGGTGGACGCGGTGGTCTTCCACGGCGGGCAGGAACCGGCACCGCTGCTGATCGGCGTGGAGTAGGGCGCGGTTTTTGTCGGTGGTGTGGTGTAAACAGGGCGCTGATGGGCGCTCTCGATGAACCACTGACCAAGCTCGTCGGCGACCGCACCGCGAAGGTGCTCGCCGACAGCCTCAAGCTGCGCACGGTCGGGGACCTGCTGCACCACTACCCGCGGCGCTACGTCGAACGCGGCCAGCTCACCAGCCTGGACGAGCTGGAGGTCGACGAGCACGTCACCGTGCTGGCCCGGATCGAGAAGGTCACCCTGATCCCGTTCCGCGGCCGCAAGGGCGACCGCCTGGAGGTCGTCGTCACCGACGGCCGCAGCCGGCTCTCGCTGGTCTTCTTCAACCAGGGCTGGCGGCAGAAGGAGCTCAAGGCCGGCGCCCAGGGCCTGTTCGCGGGCAAGGTCGGCGTCTTCAACCGCAGCCGCCAACTGGTCTCGCCCGACTACCAGCTGCTCGACGAGGACGCCACTGCATCGACCGGAGCTGGCGACGCCGCGAAGCAGTTCGCCGGCCGGCTCATCCCGGTGTACGGCGCCAGCGCGCAGATGCCCAGCTGGAAGCTGTCGATCTGCATCGAGACCGCGCTCACCAAGCACCTCGGCGACGTCGGTGAGCCGCTGCCCGCAGAGCTGCGCGAGCGGCACGAGCTGATCCCGCTGCCCGAGGCGCTGGAGCTGATCCACCGCCCGCGCAGCCAGGCCGACCGCGAGCGCGCCCAGAGCCGGCTGCGCTGGGACGAGGCCTTCGTGCTCCAGGTCGCCCTGGCCCGGCGCCGGGCCGCCGACTCCGCGCTGCCCGCCAAGCCGCGCGAGGCCCGTGCGGGCGGACTGCTGGACGCCTTCGACGCCCGGCTGCCGTTCACCCTCACCGAGGGCCAGCAGAAGGTGTCCGCGGAGATCGCCGCCGACCTCGCCACCGACCACCCGATGCACCGCCTCCTCCAGGGCGAGGTCGGCTCAGGCAAGACCTTGGTCGCGCTGCGGGCCATGCTGGCCGTGGTCGACGCGGGCGGCCAGGCCGTGCTGCTGGCGCCCACCGAGGTGCTGGCCCAGCAGCACCACCGCTCGATCGTCGAGATGATGGGGGACCTCGCCGAGGGCGGCATGCTCGGCGGCTCCGACCTCGGCACCCGGGTGGTGCTGCTGACCGGCTCGATGGGCGTCCCGGCCCGCCGCCAGGCGCTGCTGGACATGGCCTGCGGGGACGCCGGAATCGCCATCGGCACCCACGCGCTGATCGAGGACAAGGTGCAGTTCCAGGACCTCGGCCTGGTCGTGGTGGACGAGCAGCACCGGTTCGGCGTCGAGCAGCGGGACGCGCTGCGGGCCAAGGGGGACCAGCCGCCGCACCTGCTGGTGATGACCGCCACCCCGATCCCGCGCACCGTCGCGATGACCGTCTTCGGGGACCTGGAGACCTCCGTCCTGGACCAGCTGCCGGCCGGCCGCTCGCCGATCTCCACCCACGTCGTCCCGGCGCTGGAGAAGCCCAACTTCCTGGCCCGGGCCTGGGAGCGGGTCCGCGAGGAGGTCGCCAAGGGCCACCAGGCGTACGTGGTCTGCCCCCGGATCGGGGACGAGGAGCCCGCGGCCGAGCCGAAGAAGCGGCGCCGGGCCGCCGAGGAGGACTTCGAGGAGGTCGCCGACATCGGCGCCGCGAGCGACGAACGACGGCCCCCGCTCTCGGTGGTGGAGACCGCCGAGCAGCTGCTGAAGGGCCCGCTCGCCGGGCTGCGGGTGGAGATCCTGCACGGGCGGCTCGCCCCGGAGGCCAAGGACGAGGTGATGCGGCGGTTCACGGCCGGCGAGGTGGACGTGCTGGTCGCCACCACGGTCATCGAGGTCGGCGTCAACGTCCCCAACTCGACCGTGATGGTCATCATGGACGCCGACCGCTTCGGCGTCTCCCAGCTCCACCAGCTGCGCGGCCGGGTCGGCCGCGGCAGTGCGGCCGGCCTGTGCCTGCTGGTCAGCGACATGCCCGGGGGCAGCGCCGCGCGGGCCCGGCTGGACGCGGTGGCGGGCACCCTGGACGGTTTCGAGCTGTCCCGGATCGACCTCGAACAGCGCCGCGAGGGCGATGTGCTGGGCCAGGCGCAGTCCGGGGTGAAGTCCTCGCTCAAGGTGCTCTCGGTGCTGGAGGACGAGGAGGTCATCCTCACCGCCCGGACCGAGGCCACCCGGCTGGTCGCCGAGGACCCGGAGCTGGCTGCCCACCCGGAGCTGCGCACCGCGCTGGAGAGCCTGCTCGACGAGGACCGCGCGGCCTACATGGAGAAGGGCTGAGCGGGTCGCAGGGGAGGCCCGATTGTCAGACCCCCGGGAGAGAATGAAGGTGTTCAGGACGCACCCTCAAGGTGCGTACCTGGCGCGACACTTGGGGGTCCTGCCATGGCATTCCGTCATCTCAACGAGCTCCCGCTGGGCGACAAGGTCTTCCGGATCGAACTCGCCAGCGACGACGACCGCGAGGTCACCCTCACCCTGACCGGCTGGCGCGAGGGGGCGGCCGCCGCGCCGCTCGCCTCGGGCAAGCTCCGCCTGCCGGTCGAGGACGTCGCCTCGCTGCGGATCGCGCTCAACCGCGCGCTGCGGGCGCTGGCGATCGTCGCCGACGTCTCCGAGCCCATCCCCGACCGCGACGTGCTGCGCGAGCTGTACCCCGGCCACGGCGCCCCCTGGGTGCCGCAGCACGAGGAGGAGCTGGTCCGGCGCTTCCACGACAGCGAGACCATCGCCCGGATCGCCGCCCGCTTCGGCCGCACGCCCGACTCCGTCCGGACCAAGCTGCGCGAGCTCGGGCACGACCCGCGCCGCCCCGAGTTCTGCCCGCCCGACGGCTGCCTGTCCTGGTCCCGCTACGCGTCGCCGGCCCTGCTCGGCGCGGCCGTCCCGGCCCAGCAGACGGGCTCCGAGGCGAGCTGACCGCCCGACTCCGCAGGCCCCGCCGGTCCGATCGGCGGGGCCTGCGAAGGTCACTCGCGGGCTCGGCGCGGGATAGCGTGGTCGGGCAGCGACGAAAGGACCTTCCACCACCATGACCCGCGTGATCGCCGGGTCGGCCGGCGGCCGCCGGCTGGCCGTACCGCCCGGCCGGGGCACCCGTCCGACCTCCGACAAGGCCCGGGAGGCGATGTTCTCCACCCTGGAGGCGTTCCGCGGCACCCTGCACGGGGCGCGGATGCTGGACCTGTTCGGCGGATCGGGCGCGGTCGGCCTGGAGGCGCTGTCGCGCGGCGCCGAGCACGTCCTGCTGGTCGAGGCGGACAGCCAGGCGGCCCGGGTGATCCGGGAGAACGTCCGCACGATCGGCCTGCCGGGCGCCGAGGTGCGGGCCGCCAAGGCGGAGAAGGTGATCGCCGGGCCACCTCCGCAGTCCCCTTACGACCTGGTGTTCCTCGATCCGCCGTACGCCGTGACGGACGAGGAACTGCGCGAGATGCTGATCACACTGTCGGCTGGGGGCTGGCTCGCGGAGGACGCACTCGTCACCGTGGAGCGCAGCACCCGTGGCGGCGAGTTCGGCTGGCCCGAGGGCTTCGAGGTGCTGCGCTCCCGCCGCTACGGCGAGGGCACGCTCTGGTACGGTCGCGCCGCCGCCGAGGCCAGCGATCACGAGTAGCGGGCCGCGGCCCGCAGCAGCCGTCACCCCACGAGGGAGCACACACGCCATGCGCCGAGCCGTCTGCCCCGGTTCGTTCGACCCGATCCACAAGGGCCACCTGGAGATCATCGAGCGGGCCTCGAAGCTCTACGACGTGGTGCATGTCGCGGTCCTGATCAACCGGAACAAGCAGGGCATGTTCACCGTCGAGGAGCGGATCGGCCTGATCGAGGAGGTCACCGCCCCGTTCGGGAACGTGGTGGTCGAGTCGCACCACGGCCTGCTGGTGGACTACTGCCGGGAGCGCGGCATCCCCGCGATCATCAAGGGCCTGCGGGCGGTCAGCGACTTCGACTACGAGCTGCAGATGGCCCAGATGAACCACGGCCTGTCCGGCGTGGAGACGCTGTTCCTGCCGACCTCGCCGACGTACAGCTTCCTCTCCTCGACGCTGGTCAAGGAGGTCGCCTCGTACGGCGGCGACGTCTCGCACCTGCTGCCGGAGACGGTGCACCGCCGGCTGGTCGAGCGGATCGCGGAGCGCAGGGCCGAGCAGTAGTCGGCTGCCTGCCCCTTTCTGCCGGTTCGTCACGGATTGTCCGAAGGGCGGGAGGCGGGTTCGACGCAGGCGTTGTGACCCTGCCCCGCGGTGGCCGTACAGTCTGTATTCCTGCCCTGCGGTGAGGTCCACCGCGCCGGGCCTGCCTCCGCCGGACCGTCGGCGGCACACGGAAAGACGAAGCCCCGTGGACGTGCAGAACAAGGTCGACGAGATCGTGGCGGCGGTCGAGAACGCCCGCTCGATGCCGATGTCGGCCTCCTGCGTGGTGAACCGGGCCGAGCTGATCGGCCTGCTCAACGACCTCAAGGCGGCGCTGCCCGCCGAACTGGCCCAGGCGCAGTCGGTGATGGCCGACCACGAGCAGGTGGTGGCCGGTGCGCAGGAGGAGGCCGAGCGGATCATCCAGGGGGCGCACGCCGAACGCGGCTCGCTGATCTCGGACACCGAGGTCGTCCGCCAGGCGCAGTCCCAGGCCGACCGGATCCTCGCCGAGGCGCGCGCCGAGGTCGAGACCAAGCGGGCCGAGGCCGACGACTACGTGGACAGCAAGCTCGCCAACTTCGAGGTGGTGCTGACCAAGACGCTCGGCGCGGTCGGCCGCGGCCGCTCCAAGCTGCGCGGCGACGCCGGCGTCTTCGAGAGCGAGCCCGCGGGCGAGGGCGACGGCGAGGAGTTCCGCCCGCAGCGGATCAGCCCGAGCCCCGAGGTGGACGAGTACGTCGATGTGAAGCTCGCCACGCTGGAGAACGTGCTGAGCGCCACCCTGGACGCCGTCGGCAAGGGCCGCGACAAGCTGCTCGGCAAGCGCCCCATCGACGAGCTGGGCGCCTACCTGGCCGCCGCCGACGAGGCGCAGCAGGCCAAGGAGCGGGCCGAGGCGGTGGCGGCGGGCTTCGCCGACGACGCCGACGGCGCGGACATCGCCTGGTACCGCGAGGACGTCCCGCAGCAGCAGAGCTGGCCGGAGCAGACCCCGGCCGCGGCCGGCTGGCAGGGCCCCGGGGCCGACCAGTACGCCGCCGCCCAGCAGCCGGGCGGGCAGTACGCCGAGGTGTACGGCGGGGGCTTCGACCCGGCCGGCCAGGGCGACCCGTACAACACCCAGTGGGGCCAGCAGCAGGGCGGTTACCCGCAGCAGGGCTACCCGGACCAGCAGCAGGCCGGCTACGGCTACGAGCAGCACCAGCACCAGCACCAGCAGCAGCAGCAGGGCTACGGTGCGCAGGGGTACGACGGCTACGCCTACCCGCAGCCGCCCGCCGCCCCGCCGGCCGTGCCGCACCAGCAGCAGGGCCTGGACGAGACCAGCTTCTTCGACACCAGCATGATCGACATGACCAGGCTGCGGGAGCTCGGCGGCCGCTGAGCGGGCCGCCGAGGGGCCTCCCGACAGGACCGAAGTTGGGCCTGACGGGAGACTCCGGTAGTCTGACCACTCCGGCATCCCCATGCCCGCCTCTCGGCTTGCCCTCGCAACGTCGACTTGTATGGGGACACATCGAAGATTCCCCATGGAAGTCAGGACCACCGTGAACCGCCTCGACCACCGCGACCCCCTCGTGTTCGACACGCACGAGCTGGGCCGTCGTCCGGGTTCGATGCGCAAGGTGACCCGGACCCTGGAGGCCCCCGAGGGCTTCGGGATCGTCGACGTCATCGGCGTCCCGGAGAAGAGCCCGATCGAGCTGGAACTCCGCCTGGAGTCCGTGGTCGAGGGCGTGCTGGTCACCGGCACCGCCGACGCCCACGTCGAGGGCGAGTGCGTCCGGTGCCTGGAGCCCGTCGAGTTCGACATCGACGTGGACTTCCAGGAGCTGTACTACTACCCGGAGTCCGACGAGCGCCACCGCGCCCGGACCTCCGGGGCCGAGGACCTCGACGAGGACTCGGAGGAAGAGACTTACCGCCTGGAGGGCGACTTCTTCGACCTCCAGCCGGTGCTGCGTGACGCGGTGGTGCTCGCACTGCCGCTGCAGCCGGTGTGCCAGGAAGACTGCCTGGGCCTGTGCTCCGAATGCGGAGCGCGCCTGAGCGACGACCCGGCGCACCACCACGACGCCGTCGACCCCCGGTGGGCGGCACTGCAGGGACTCTCCGCCACCCCCGGCGACGAGGCCCGCGGCGAAGCCGCTAACGGGCGGCGGGGAACCAAGACCAGCGACACCCGTGAGGGTCTCGCCGAGAACCAGGAGAAGTAGCCGTGGCTGTTCCGAAGCGGAAGATGTCGCGCAGCAACACGCGCCACCGTCGGTCCAACTGGAAGGCCGTTGCCCCGGCCCTCGTGGCGTGCGACCGCTGCCACGAGCCGAAGCTCTCGCACATCGCGTGCCCGAGCTGCGGCACGTACAACCGTCGCCAGGTCCTCTCGGTCTGATCGGCGGGGTGCACGGATCGATGTCGGACGGTAACTCCACCCGCAAGGCGTCCACCGCCCCGAAGGGTTCTTCGGGCGGCGGCAAGGCCGGCGGGCCGGCTTCGACCGAATACGACGTCCTGGAAGGGCGCCTCGGGTACACGCTCGAGCGCGCCCTTCTGGTGCGTGCCCTGACCCACCGCTCGTACGCGTACGAGAACGGGGGGCTGCCCACCAACGAGCGCCTGGAGTTCCTCGGCGACTCGGTGCTGGGCCTGGTGGTGACCGACACCCTCTACCGCGTCCACCCGGACGTCCCGGAGGGCACGCTCGCCAAGCTGCGCGCCGCGGTGGTCAACTCCCGTGCGCTCGCGGACGTCGGCCGGGGCCTGGACCTCGGCGCGTTCATCCGGCTCGGCAAGGGCGAGGAGGGAACCGGCGGCCGCGACAAGTCGTCGATCCTCGCCGACACCGTCGAGGCCGTGATCGGGGCCGTCTACCTGGACCAGGGCCTGGACGCGGCAACCGAGTTCGTCCACCGGCTGTTCGACCCGCTGATCGAGGAGTCCTCTCAACTGGGTGCCGGCCTGGACTGGAAGACCAGCCTCCAGGAGCTCACCGCCTCGGTGGGCATCGGCGTTCCCGAGTACGTGGTCATGGAGTCCGGTCCGGACCACGAGAAGACCTTCACCGCGGCGGCCCGGGTGGCCGGCGAGGACTTCGGCAGCGGCGTGGGCCGCTCGAAGAAGGAAGCCGAGCAGAAGGCCGCCGAGAGCGCCTGGCGCGCGATCAAGGAGAAGTACGCCGACCGGCTGCCCGCCGGGGCGTAGCGCGAGCGCGGCGAGCGACCACGAGAAGGTGCCCGTCGCGCGGAGCCCCACCGGGCACAGCGAGGCGGGTGGACCGCGAAGTAGCCTGTCCCTGCTGATCGGTACCGAAGCAGGAGGTTCCTTCCCGTGCCCGAACTTCCCGAAGTCGAGGTCGTCCGCCGCGGTCTGGCCAACTGGGTCGCCGGGCGTACCGTCGCCGACGTCCAGGTGCTGCACCCGCGCGCGGTGCGCCGCCAGCCGGCCGGCGCGGCCGACTTCACCGCCCGGCTGACCGGCGCCACCCTCGGCAGCGCGCAGCGGCGCGGCAAGTACCTGTGGGTGCCGCTGGCCGGTGCCGGCGCCGGGTTCTCGCTGATCGGCCACCTCGGGATGAGCGGCCAACTCCTCGTCCAGGACCCGTCGGTGCCGGACGAGACGCACCTGCGGGTACGGCTGCGCTTCGCCGACGGCGGGCGCGAACTGCGCTTCGTCGACCAGCGGACCTTCGGCGGCCTGGCCGTCGAGGAGGCCGAGGAGGGCGACCCGGAGGGCACGCCCGTCTCCATCGCGCACATCGCCCGCGACCCGCTCGACCCGCGCTTCGACGACGCGGCGTTCGCGGCCGCGCTGCGCGCCAAGCGCACCACCGTGAAGCGCGCGCTGCTCGACCAGACCCTGATCAGCGGCGTCGGCAACATCTACGCCGACGAGGCGCTGTGGCGCTCCAGGCTGCACTACGACCGGCCGACCGCGACGCTGACCCGCCCGCAGGCCGCGCTGCTGCTGGCCAACGCCCGGGACGTCATGACCGCGGCGCTCGCCGTCGGCGGCACCAGCTTCGACAGCCTCTACGTCAACGTGAACGGCGAGAGCGGCTACTTCTCCCGTGACCTCGACGCCTACGGCCGCGAGCACGAGCCCTGCCGCCGCTGCGGCAGCGCGATCCGGCGGGCGGCCTGGATGAACCGCTCCAGCTACTTCTGCCCCCGCTGCCAGCGCGTGCCGCGGGCCCGCAGCGGGGGCTGAGCCGGCCGCTACTTGTGGGCGAGTTCGGGGTGCTCGGCCGAGGTGTCGCCGGGTGTGCCGTGGGTGTCCTGGCCGAAGTAGGCGACCCCGACCGCGGAGACCACCGCGAGCAGGAAGCCGAGCACCCCGAGCCAGCCCAGGCCGGGCTTGGAGGAGTCGCCGAGCCAGAGCACGCCGACCGCGCCGGGCAGCACCGTCTCGCCGACCACCAGGGCGGCCGTCGCGCCGTTCACCGAGCCGATCTGCAGCGCCACGGTGTGGATGTACATCCCGCCGAGGCCGCCGACCAGGATCGCGTACAGCGCCGGATCGGAGAGCAGCGGGCCGAGCGCGAACGGCTCGACGCCGTTGAGGATGCGCACGCCGACGCCCAGCGCGCCGAAGCCGAGGCCGGAGAGCAGACCGGCGACGATCGCGCCGCCGGCGCCCATCCGCCGCACCAGCAGGCTGCCGCCGACCAGCAGCACGGTGCTGACGATCAGCAGCCACCAGTGGAAGGACATGTCCGCGTGGTGGCCGCCCTCCGGGCCGGCCGAGACGGCCAGCATCACCAGGGCCGAGCAGAGCACGCCGATCGAGGCCCACTCCAGCTGCTTGAGCCGGATGCCCAGCAGCTTGATGCTGAGCAGCGCGGTGATCACCAGGTTGGCGCTGATGATGGTCTGGGAGAGGAACAGCGGCAGCAGCCGGGCGGCCAGTGCGCCGAGCCCGAAGCCGATCAGGTCGAGCACCGTGCCCAGGATGAACTCCCAGGTGACGGCGGCCTTCGCGGTCGAGGAGAGGCTGGGCCCGCCGTGCTCGGTGGTCGAGGTGGTGGCGCCCTTGGCGGCCTCCTCCCGGGCGGAACGGCGGGATCCGACGGCCTGCAGGACCGATCCGGTGCCGTAGCAGGCGGATGCCGCCACGGCCGTGACGAGGCCGATGATCACCGGGGAGCTCCGATCGGGAGTTGGGTCAAGAAAGGGTAAGGGGACCGGCGGTCCAGGACTGCGGTGCCCGTTCGCGCGGTACGGTCGGGACGTCCCCCGCAGCGCCCGAGAGCGCCCGAGAGCGCCCGGGAGCGCCCGGGGGTGCTCCGGGAATCGGGCCGGGCCCGCCGGGACGTACGTCCGGGCAGACCCCGCGGTTCCCCTGCCCGACCCGATTCGGGGGCGGCTGGGGGAAACATCATCCCCGAGAAGGGGAGCGGCCCCGGCGGACGGCGGGGAGTCTTGCCACCACCAGTATGCGAAGGGTATGGCGTGCTCCGACGCCGCTCGCGGTAGCGTCGGGGGCATGAGAACCCTTGCACGACGTTCCCGGGGCGCCGGGCCACTTGCCCTGGTGGCGGCGCTGCTCGGGCTGCTGCTCCTGCTGGCACCGGCGGCCTCGGCCGCCGGCGGTCTGAGCGACGCCGCCGCCACCCTGAAGAAGGGCAAGGTCTACGTCGACCCGGCGATGACCGACCGCTTCAGCCAGGCCCAGGCCGACGCCCTGACCAAGAAGATCGACAAGGCCGACAAGCCGATCTTCATCGCGGTCGTCCCGGACTCGCCGGCCTACAACAAGGACACCGTCTTCAAGGACCTGCGGACCCTGGTCGGCGTCGACGGGGTCTACGCGGTCTGGCGCGGCAACGCGTTCCGGGCCGACGCGGACCGGGGCGCGATGGCGGCCGGTGCCGCCACCCGGATCTCCGGCGCCGTCCTCCGGGCCCACAACGGCGACATCGACGCCACCCTGAACGACTTCGTCGACCAGGCCGCCCCGCAGGCCAAGGGCCAGGGCGTCAACCACAGCACCTCGATCGCCTGGGTGGTCATCCCGGTCGTCCTGGTGGTCCTGGCCGGCGCCGGCGTCTTCTTCCTCTTCCGCCGCGCCAAGAAGCGCAAGGAGGAGCAGGCCCGGGCCGAGCTGGAGCAGCTGCGCCGCGTCGTGGACGAGGACATCACCGCCTTCGGCGAGGAGCTGGACCGGCTCGACTTCGACCCGCGCGCCGCGGACGCCGACGACGCCCAGCGCGCCGACTACACCCACGGCCTGGACTCGTACGAGAAGTCCAAGCGCCTCATGGAGGAGGCCAAGCGGCCCGAGGACGTCAAGCAGGTCACCGAGGCGATCGAGGACGGCCGGTTCGCGCTGGCCACCCTGGCTGCCCGGCGGGACAAGCGCCCGCTGCCCGAGCGGCGTCCCCCGTGCTTCATGGACCCGCGCCACGGCCCGTCCGTCAAGGACGTCGACTGGGCCCCGGCCGGCGGCTCGGCCCGCTCCGTCCCGGTCTGCCAGGCCGACGCGGACCGGGTGGCGGCCGGCCTCGACCCGGCCGTCCGTACCGTCGACACCGACCACGGCCCGCAGCCGTACTGGAACGCCGGCCCGGCGTACGCCCCGTACGCGGGCGGCTACTACGGCGGCTTCGGCGGCGGTCTGCTGCCGGGCCTGCTGGTCGGCACCATGCTCGGCTCGATGATGAGCACCCCGGCCTACGCCGCGGCGCCCATGACGGACGGCGGCCACCACGGCTACCAGGACCAGTACGAGGGCGGCGACTACACCGGCGCCGACTTCAACGCCGGCGACTTCGGCGGCTTCGGCAGCGGCGACTCCGGCGGCGACTTCGGTGGCGGCGGGGACTTCGGCGGCGGGGACTGGTAACCGACCGACCCGCAGACCCGGGCACGACTCCACGCGGCCCCGCCGGTCCTTCCGGCGGGGCCGCTCCCGTGCGGGCGTGCGGGCGGGCGGGCGGCTAGGGTCGGGGCATGCACGGTCGCGACGCCCACAGTGAGGAACCGGTCCGGGTCACCGCCTGGGTCCGGGGGAAGGTCCAGCAGGTCGGGTTCCGCTGGTGGACCAGGGCACGGGCGCTGGAGACCGGCCTGACCGGCTACGCGAGCAACCTCGGCGACGGGCGGGTGCAGGTGGTGGCCGAGGGGCTCGCGGCCGACTGCGAGCAGCTGCTGGCCCTGCTGCGCGGCCCGGACACCCCCGGGAACGTCACCGGCGTGACCGAGATCTGGACGGCCGTCGGCCCTGGTTACGAGGGTTTCGAGATCCGCTGAGCCGCCGCCCCCGGGCACA
The DNA here is from genome assembly GCF_003635085.1 of Streptomyces sp. 1114.5. NCBI lineage: Bacteria > Bacillati > Actinomycetota > Actinomycetes > Kitasatosporales > Streptomycetaceae > Streptomyces > Streptomyces sp. 1114.5. The sequence goes on along the minus strand of NZ_RBXE01000001.1, from coordinate 69,669 downwards.
CCGACCGCCCCCTCGCCGGACCCGTCGCGAAAAGATCCGGAACGGTCGGTGTCACGAGGTTGCCATCCGGGCAGACTCGTGGTTGACTCCGCATCGAACGATGATCCACGAGCATGTGGTGGACCCGCCCAAAGAGCCCCCGGCGTGACGACACCGCCAGGCAGGTGACAGGGCCGCGGTAGCGTGCGGTGATCGTGTTGACCCTTTCCGTCTTTGGTGAGACGCTGGAAGCCCGCGCACACGACCGCGTTCGCCCGGCAGGCGCATGCCCTCGTGAGCCCAGCTCACGGTGGATGTGCCGTAGTGCCCAGCCAGCACTTCCGGTGACGCGCCGCGCGTGCGTCCCCCTTCCCCCTAGACACGAACCATTCCGGTTCTGTCACTCAGCGTGGAGGACCATTCATCATGGCAAAGGCGCTTCTCGGGTACGTCGGCGGCCCCGACCCGCGAATGCTCTCCGAGATGCGACGGCTCCAGCAGCGCGTCCACGAGCTTGAAGCCGAGCTCCTTCGGATGCAGGCTGAGAACGACGCGCTCACCGCTGTCGCTGACGAGCACTCGCTGCTCAACAGCATCGATCTGGATCAGCGGGAGCCGGCTCTCACCTGAGTCCCGCCCGGTCCTCGCAGATCGACGCCGCTGTGCACTGAGCCGCCCCGAAAGGGACGCAGCTTGCAAGGGACGCCCTGATGTGGCGTCCCTTCGTCGTGTCCGAGTCCGGCTACAGTCGCACGCTGGGGCCCCTGGCGAGCGATGAGGAGACCGGCGCGTGCACCTGAAGAGTCTGACGCTGCGCGGGTTCAAGTCCTTCGCCTCCAGCACCACCCTGCGCTTCGAGCCCGGCATCACCTGCGTCGTCGGCCCGAACGGCTCCGGCAAGTCGAACGTGGTGGACGCGCTGTCCTGGGTGATGGGCGAGCAGGGGGCCAAGACGCTGCGCGGCGGCAAGATGGAGGACGTCATCTTCGCCGGGACCAGCGGGCGCGCCCCGCTCGGCCGCGCGGAGGTCAGCCTCACCATCGACAACGCCGACGGCGCCCTGCCGATCGACTACGCCGAGGTGACCATCACCCGGACCATGTTCCGCAACGGCGGCAGCGAGTACGCGCTCAACGGCGAGACCTGCCGCCTGCTGGACATCCAGGAACTGCTCTCCGACTCCGGCATCGGCCGCGAGATGCACGTCATCGTCGGGCAGGGGCAGCTGGACTCCGTGCTGCACGCCGATCCGATGGGCCGGCGCGCCTTCATCGAGGAGGCGGCCGGCGTCCTCAAGCACCGCAAGCGCAAGGAGAAGGCGCTGCGGAAGCTGGACGCCATGCAGGCCAACCTCAACCGGGTCCAGGACCTGGTGGCCGAGCTGCGCCGCCAACTCGGCCCGCTCGGCCGACAGGCCCGGATCGCCCGCCGGGCCGCCGGCATCCAGGCCGCACTGCGCGACGCCCGGCTGCGGATCCTCGCCGACGACCTCGACACGCTCCGCCGGGCCGTCGAGGCCGAGGTCGCGGACGAGCTGGCGCTGCGGCTGCGCCGGACCACCGTCGAACAGGAGCTGGCCCGCGCGGTGCAGCGCGAACGGCTCCTGGAGGCACAGGTCGGGCAGCTCGGGCCGAGCCTGGAGACCGCCCGGCAGACCTGGTACCGGCTCTCCGCGCTCGCCGAGCGCACCCGCGGCACGATCGGGCTGGCCGAGGCCCGGGCCCGGCACGCCGCCGCCGGCGGACAGACCGAGGAGCGGCGCGGTCGCGACCCGGAGGAGCTGGAACGGGAGGCCGAACGGGTCCGCGAGGAGGAGGCCGCCCTCGCCGAGGCGCTGGAGGAGACGCAGTACGCCCTCGCCGAGGCCGTCGAGCGCAAGGGCGAGCTGGAACGGGAGCTGGCCGCCGAGGAGCGCCGGCTGCGCGACGCCGCCCGGGCCATCGCCGACCGCCGGGAGGGCCTGGCCCGCCTCCAGGGGCAGGCCGCCGCCGCCCGGTCCCGGGCCGCCTCGGCGCAGGCCGAGATCGGCCGGCTCGCCGAGGCCAGGGACGAGGCCCTGCTGCGCGCCGAGGCCGCACAGGGCGAGCTGGACGAACTCCGGCAGCAGGTGGACGGCCGGGCCGGGGACGACGAACAGTTCGAGGCCGGCCACCAGGAGGCCCGCGAGCGGCTGGCCGCCGTCGAACGCGACCTCGCCGCCGCCCGCGACACGGCCGGCGCCGCCGAGCGCGAACGGGCCGCACTCACCGCACGGCACGAGGCGCTCTCCCTCGGACTGCGCCGCAAGGACGGCACCGGCGCGCTGCTGGACGCGGGCGGGCGGCTGGGCGGGCTGCTCGGCCCGGCAGCCGCGCTGCTGCGGATCGAGACCGGGTACGAGGTGCCGGTGGCGGCGGCGCTCGGCGCGGCGGCCGACGCCGTCGCGGTGGACTCGCCGTCCGCCGCCGCCGAGGCGCTGCGGCTGCTGCGGGCGGACGAAGCCGGCCGGGCCGCGCTGCTGATCGCCAGTGGCGTGGCCGAAGTGCCGTGCCCGGACGGTGAGTTGCCGCACGGTGCCCGCTGGGCCGCCGAACTGGTCGACGGCCCGGCCGAGTTGCTGGCCGCCGCCCGGCAACTGCTGTCCGGGGTGGCCGTGGTGGCGGACCTGGACGCGGCGCTGCGGCTGGTCGACGGACACCCCGGGTGGTGCGCCGTCACCGCCGACGGGGACCGGCTGGGTGCCGGCTTCGCCCACGGCGGCTCCGGCGGCGCACCCAGCCTGCTGGAGACCCAGGCCGCGGTGGACGAGACGGCCCGGGCGATCGGTGAACTCACCCTCCGCTGCGCCGAGTCGGCCGAGCGGCTGGCCGAACTCACCGAACTGCGCCGGGAGTCGGCCGCCGAAGTGGAGCGGCTCGCCGAACGGCGGCGGCAGGCGGAGCAGGAGCGGGCCCAGGTCGCGGGCGCACTCGGCCGACTCGGCGGCCAGGCCCGGGCCGCCGCCGGGGAGGCCGAACGGCTGTCGGCCGCGGCCGACCGGGCCGAACAGGGCCTGGCCGAGCTGCTGGCCACCGCCGAGGAGCTGGCGGAACGCCTGGCCGCGGCCGAGGAGTCGGCGGAGGCAGGAGCGGACGAGCCGGACAGCGGAGAGCAGCAGCGGCTGGCCGGGGCGGCGAGCGCCGCCCGGCAGGCCGAGCTGGAGGCCCGGCTCGCGGTGCGCACCCACGAGGAGCGGGTCCGCGCGCTGGCCGGCCGGGCGGACCAGCTGGACCGGGCCGCCCGGGCCGAGCGCGAGGCACGCGCTCGTGCCGCCGAGCGCCGCCGGCGCGCCGAGCACGACGCCGAGGTGGCGAACGCCGTCGCGGCGGGCGCCCGCGGGCTGCTGGCCTGCCTGGAGGTGTCGCTGGCCCGCGCGGACGCCGGGCGGGCGGCCGTCGAACGGGCGCGCGCCGAGCGCGAGGAGGAGCTGCGCGAGCACCGCGAGCACGGCCGCGGGCTCAAGGAGGAGCTGGACAAGCTGGTCGACGCCGGCCACCGGGACGAGGTGCTGCGGGCCGAGAAGCGGCTGCGGATCGAACAGCTGGAGGCCCGGGCGCTGGAGGAGTTCGGCATCGACGGCGGCGAACTGCTCGCCTCGTACGGCCCGGACCGGCCCGTCCCGCCGGACGCCCCGGAGGAGGGCGGGGAGCCGGGGGAGCCGTACCCGTACGTGCGGGCCGAGCAGGAGAAGCGACTGAAGGCCGCCGAGAAGGCCTACCAGCAGCTCGGCAAGGTCAACCCGCTGGCGCTGGAGGAGTTCACCGCGCTGGAGGAGCGGCACACCTTCCTCGGTGAGCAGCTGGACGACCTCAAGCGCAGCCGGCGGGACCTGCTGGACATCGTCCGGGACGTGGACCAGCGGGTGGAGCAGCTGTTCACCGCGGCGTACCACGACACCGCCGCCCAGTTCGAGGGCGTCTTCGCCCGGCTCTTCCCGGGCGGCGAGGGGCGGCTGGTGCTGACCGACCCGGAGAACATGCTCGCCACCGGGGTCGAGGTGGAGGCGCGCCCGCCGGGCAAGAAGGTCAAGCGGCTGTCGCTGCTGTCCGGCGGCGAGCGCTCGCTGACCGCGGTGGCGCTGCTGGTGGCGATCTTCAAGGCCAGGCCCAGCCCGTTCTACGTGATGGACGAGGTGGAGGCGGCGCTGGACGAGACCAACCTGCGCCGGCTGATCGGGATCATGGAGGAGCTGCGGGAGAGCTCCCAGCTGATCGTGATCACGCACCAGAAGCTCACGATGGAGTCCGCCGACGCGCTCTACGGCGTGACGATGAAGGGCGACGGCATCTCGCAGGTGATCAGCCAGCGGCTGCGCGTGGAGGCACCTCCCGGCCGCCAGGCTGCGGGAGAGCACCGGGAACGACGCCCGGCGGTATCCGTGTAGTCGCGGTGCGGTCCATCCGGGCGCCGGTCACGGATACTGGACGGGTTATGGAATACGTGATCCTTGCCGTAGTCATCGCCGTGGTCGCCGTCGGCGCGATCGCCGGCCTCGTCGTTTCCGGCAGACGACGCCAGCAGCTGCCCCCGAAGTCGCAGGCGCCGGTCATCACGGCGCCGAAGCCCACCCCGCAGGAACCCCAGGTCGGCGAGGAGGCCGCCCCGCCCCGCGAGGAGCCGCGCCGCACCGTCGAGGAGGTGGAACTCCCGGCGGAGCCCGAGGCCGTCGAGGTCGTCGAGGCCCCCGAGGTCGAGCCGGCCGAGGCCGAGGCGGCCCCGGCGATCGAGGTGCCCGAGCCCACCGCCGGCCGGCTGGTCCGGCTGCGCTCGCGGCTCTCCCGCTCGCAGAACTCGCTCGGCAAGGGCCTGCTCTCGCTGCTCTCCAGGGAGCACCTGGACGAGGACACCTGGGAGGAGATCGAGGACACCCTGCTCACCGCCGACGTCGGCGTCGCCCCCACCCAGGAGCTGGTCGAGCGGCTGCGCACCCGGGTGAAGGTGCTCGGCACCCGTACGCCCGCGGAGCTGCGCGCGCTGCTGCGCGAGGAGCTGGTCGAGCTGGTCGGCAAGGACGCCGACCGCACCGTGCGCTCCACCAAGCACGAGGAGGGCCCGGCCGTGGTCCTGGTCGTCGGCGTCAACGGCGTCGGCAAGACCACCACCACCGGCAAGCTGGCCCGGGTCCTGGTCGCCGACGGCCGTACGGTGGTGCTCGGCGCCGCCGACACCTTCCGGGCCGCCGCCGCGGACCAGCTGCAGACCTGGGGCGAGCGGGTCGGTGCGCGCACCGTGCGCGGCCCGGAGGGCGGTGACCCGGCTTCGGTCGCCTTCGACGCGGTCAAGGAGGGCATCGCCGAGGGCGTGGACACCGTCCTGGTCGACACCGCCGGCCGGCTGCACACCAAGACCGGCCTGATGGACGAGCTGGGCAAGGTCAAGCGGGTCGTCGAGAAGCACGGCCCGGTGGACGAGGTGCTGCTGGTGCTGGACGCCACCACCGGTCAGAACGGCCTGATCCAGGCCCGGGTGTTCGCCGAGGTGGTCGACATCACCGGCATCGTGCTGACCAAGCTGGACGGCACCGCCAAGGGCGGCATCGTGGTCGCGGTCCAGCGCGAGTTGGGCGTGCCGGTCAAGCTGATCGGTCTGGGCGAGGGTGCGGACGACCTGGCGCCGTTCGAGCCGGGTGCGTTCGTGGACGCGCTGATCGGGGACTGACCGGGTTCCCCCGCCTGCTGCCGGAAGGGTCCGCTCCGCTCGGGGCGGGCCCTTTCACGTGCCCGGCTCTGCTCTTACGAGGCGATCCAGGCCGGCTCGGCGGTGCGCTCGCGGCCGCGGTGGCAGGCGTAGGCGAGGGTGCCGAGCAGCAGCCGGGCCTCGGGCGGGCAGCCGGCGTTGTCGCGGGTGGGGCGGCGCAGCCAGCGGACCGGGCCGAGGCCGCCGAGGACGGTGGGCGGGGCGGCGACGTAGCTGCCCTCGCCGTGGCAGATGAGGTCGAGCGCGGCGTCGTCCCAGCCCATCCGGTAGAGCAGGTCGGGCAGTCGGCGGGCGGTGCCGGCGGCGACCAGGAACTGCAGCCGGCCGGTGGGGGCGGCGAGCACCGGACCGACCTGGGTGCCCATCCGCTCCAGCCGGACCAGCGCCTGCAGGCCGGCCTGCTCGGGGACGTCCAGGACGTCGAAGGCGCGGCCGGTGGGGAAGAGCACCGAGCTCTCGGCGCGGGCGGCGCGGCCGCGGCCCTCGGTGCCCGGCACGGGGTGCAGGCCGGGCGCGGCGCAGCGGGCGGAGCCGCAGGGACAGCGGGTCGGGGCGGTGGCGCCGGTGGCCGGAGTGTCGGTGGCCGGGTCGCCGGTGGCGACCGCCCAGCCCCAGCGGCCGGTGTACTCCGCGGCGGCCTGGGACGCGGTGACCTTGGTGCGGCGGCGCGCGCCCAGCGGTGCCAGCCGCAGGTGCCCCAGTCGAAGTTCGCCGAACAGGTTGTCCATGCCTCCCCCAACAGGTTCTCGTTGCCGATGGTTACGGGACGGTGACTGTGTGTCGATTGTCGGTTGCGTGGTGTGTTGTGCGGTGGCGGCGCGCAGCGCGTGGCGTGCGCCTGTTCCCGTGGTGTGCCTCGGGCGCCGCCTTGTGGGGGCGGCGCGGATGCCGGATCGTCGTGTACGCGAGGCTGTTGCCGCCCGGAGTGGGTGGTGAACTCGCTTGTGGCTGCGGTGGGTTGTGGGGCCTGCCGGGTCTTCCGGGGTGAGCCGGTGGACTGGGCGGCCCGCATATGCCGGACCGTCGGGACTACCTAGTGAAGCGCGTGCCCCGAGGCTTCGGTTCACTCCTGGGGGTGGCGAAAGGTGGCGTTTCGCCAGGGCCGCTCCCACGGGCCCCTCGTGGGGCATTACGTTCAGCACGCGGATGTCGTCGAGGATCCCGCTCCGGGCTTTCGGGGAGCGGGAGTTGGGGCCTGACGGATCGTCCGCGACGATGGCACACCAGTACGACGACGCGGCACGGCGGCACCTCAGGCACGGCACGTCTGGCAAGAGCCCGCAACCGTCGGGCGGTCACGATCGGGGGCCCCGTGAGGGGCCGGGCGGGATGGGACGTTCCCATGGCAGAGAAGCAACCCAATGAGAAGCTGACCACGTGGTTCGCCCGCAGCGGCTGGTCCAAGGGCGAGTTGGCGCGTCAGGTCAACCGCCGGGCCCGCCAGATCGGCGCCCACCACGTGTCCACCGACACCTCACGGGTGCGCCGCTGGCTGGACGGCGAGCAGCCGCGCGAACCCATCCCCAAGATCATGTCGGAGCTCTTCTCCGAGCGCTTCGGCTCGGTGGTGTCGATCGAGGACCTCGGCCTGCGCGCCGCGATCCCGGTCTCCACCGTGGGCGGCGGGGTGGACCTCCCGTGGAGCGGCCCGCAGACCGTCCAGCTGATCAGTGACTACTCCCGCAGCGACCTCATGCTCAACCGTCGGGGTTTCCTCGGCACCTCGCTGGCGCTGACCGCCGGCGCCGCGCTGATCGAGCCGATGCAGCGCTGGCTGGCCCCCGGCCCGACCGGCATCCCCACCCCGATCCTCACCGCGGCCAACGGCGGCGAGGCGTTCACCGGCCGGCTCTCCGAGCCCGAGCTGGAACTGCTGGAGCAGACCACGGTCATGTTCCGTCAGTGGGACGCGCAGAACGGCGGCGGGCTGCGCCGCAAGGCCGTCGTCGGCCAGCTGCACGAGGTCACCGACCTGCTCCAGGAGACGTACAGCGAGGACACCACCAAGCGGCTGTTCCGGCTCACCGCCGAACTCGCCCACCTGGCCGGGTGGATGTCCTACGACGTGGGGATGCACCCGAGCGCGCAGAAGTACTACGTGCTGGCCCTGCACGCGGCCAAGGAGGCCGGCGACCGCCCGTTCGGCGCGTTGATCCTCACCGACATGAGCCGCCAGATGATCCACCTCAACCGGGGCGAGGACGCCCTGGAGCTGATCCACCTGGCGCAGTACGGCAGTCGGGACACCGCCACCCCGCGCCAGCAGTCGCTGCTGTACGCGATGGAGGCGCGCGCCTACGCCACCATCGGCGAGGTCAACCGTTGCGCCCGGGCGATCCGGCTGGCCGAGGACACCTTCACGGACATCCGGGAGGGGGACGAGGAGCCGGACTGGCTGAAGTTCTTCTCCCCGGCCGAGCTGAACGCCGAGAACGCGCACTCCTTCCGCGACCTCGCGTACCACTCCGACAACGCCCAGCTGTACGCCTCGATGTCCGCGCCGGTGATGGAGCGTGCGGTCGACCTGTTCCGCCAGGACGGCGACCACGTGCGCAGCTACGCCTTCAACCTGATCGGCATGGCCAGCGTGCACCTGCTGCAGAAGGAGGCGGAGCAGGCGGCGGTGATGGCCGAGCAGGCGGTGGACATCGCCACCAAGGTGCGCTCGGAGCGGCTGAACTCCCGGGTGCGCAAGACCACGGAGGCCGCGGCGGCCCGGTTCAAGGGCGTGGACGCGGTGAGCCGGCTCAAGGAGCGGGTCGTCCAGGACATCCCGGAGTTCGTCTCGGTGGTCTGAGCCGCCCGGGGCCCCTCCCCGTGACTCCACCGGCCGTGGTGGCCGCCGCCGCCACGGCCGGTGGCCTGCGCGGGTCGGGGTGTTTTCCGTCCGGGACCGGGGCAGGGGGCGGGGCAGGGGCCGGGCGGGTGGCGGAACGGTAGCCCGTCCGGGCGTACCCGGGGGTGCGGTTCACGCAGCCGTAACCCGCGCGTCGCACGCGTCACGGTCGCGAAACAACCGGCCGCACTGGCCGAAACCCGCCTTCGGCACGCTCCTCTTCATCGCCGACACCCCGGGTGGCACGGGACAGGTACCCGGGAGCGGATCGGCTTGGACGCAGAGGAGACGCCGATGCCGGACGGCTTCAGCGCGGGCGACACCGCCTTCGTGCTCATCAGTGCGGCCCTGGTCATGCTCATGACCCCGGGCCTGGCCTTCTTCTACGGGGGCATGGTCAGGGCCAAGAGCACACTGAACATGCTGGCGATGAGCTTCCTCTCGCTCGGCATCGTCAGTGTGCTGTGGGTCCTCTACGGCTACTCGCTCAGCTTCGGGCCCGACGCGTTCGCCGGACTGATCGGCAACCTGGACTTCCTCGGGATGCGCGGCATCGGCCTGAACGAGCTGGCCGGGACCATCCCGGTCACCGCCTTCTCGATCTTCCAGCTGATGTTCGCGATCATCACCCCGGCGCTGATCAGCGGCGCCATCGCGGACAGAGCCAAGTTCGCCGCCTGGGGCCTGTTCATCGCGCTCTGGGTGACGATCGTCTACTTCCCGGTCGCGCACTGGGTGTTCTTCTTCGACGGCGGCAACGGCGGCTGGCTGGGCGACCGCAACGGCGTGATCGACTTCGCCGGTGGGACGGCCGTGCACATCAACGCCGGGGTCGCCGGCCTCGCGCTCTGCCTGGTGCTGGGCAAGCGGGTCGGCTTCAAGAAGGACCCGATGCGCCCGCACAGCCTCCCGCTGGTGATGCTCGGCTCCGGGCTGCTGTGGTTCGGCTGGTTCGGCTTCAACGCGGGCTCGGCGCTGGCCGCCAACGGGGTCGCCGCGATGGCCATGGTCAACACCCAGGTCGCCACCGGCGCGGCGCTGGTCGGCTGGCTGATCTACGAGAAGCTCAAGCACGGCGCCTTCACCACGCTGGGCGCCGCCTCCGGCGCGGTGGCCGGACTGGTCGCGATCACCCCGGCCTGCGGCTCGGTCAGCCCGCTCGGCGCGGTGGCGATCGGCCTGGTCGCGGGAGCGGTCTGCGCCGCGGCCGTCTCGCTCAAGTACCGCTGGGGCTTCGACGACTCGCTGGACGTGGTGGGCGTGCACGCGGTGGGCGGGGCGATCGGCTCGCTGCTGATCGGCCTGTTCGCCACCGGCGGGGTCGGCCAGACCGCCAAGGGCCTGTTCTACGGCGGCGGGCTGGGGCAGCTCGGCAAGCAGGCGATGGGCGTGGCCGTGGTCGCGGCGTACTCGTTCGTCCTGTCGTGGCTGCTGGCCAAGGCGGTCGACAAGCTGGTCGGCTTCCGGGTCGCCGAGGAGGTCGAGGTGGCCGGCATCGACCAGGCCGAACACGCCGAATCCGCCTACGATTTCAGCGCGGTCGGAGCGGGACTGGCCCGGGCCCTGCCCGGCCTGGCCGCCGCCGCGTCGGCGGGCCCCTCCGCAGGGACGGCCGTCGCGACGTCCGCGGAGAAGACCAGCGAGAAGCCCACCGAGAAGGCCGCCGGCAAGGCCGCCGAGAAGACCGAGGTCGACGCCTGATGAAGCTCATCACCGCCGTGATCAAGCCGTACCGCCTGGACGAGGTGAAGGCCGCGCTGCAGGCCTTCGGGGTCCACGGCCTGACCGTCACCGAGGCCAGCGGCTACGGCCGCCAGCGCGGCCACACCGAGGTGTACCGGGGCGCGGAGTACACCGTGGACCTGGTGCCGAAGGTCAGAATCGAGGTCCTGGTCGAGGACGAGGACGCCGACGACCTGATCGAGGTCCTGGTGAAGGCCGCCCGGACCGGCAAGATCGGCGACGGCAAGGTCTGGAGCATCCCGGTCGACACCGCCGTACGGGTCCGTACCGGCGAGCGGGGCCCCGACGCCCTGTAGGGCGTGAACGGCACTCCCCGGCCCCCACCTGCGGCGGGCCCGTGATCCCCCGGGGTGGGGGCGCGGGCCCGCCGACGGCGTACCGGCGGCCGGCGCTCGGCCGCCACGACCCACCTGTACGACGACCCACCTGTACGACGGCGCAACCGCATGACGGCTCAGCTGTCACGGCTCACCCGCACCACGGCTCACCCGCACCACGGCTCACTCGCACCACGGCTCACTCGCACCACGGCTCACCCGCACCACGGACGGGACGCACGCGCATGACCACCGAGACCAGGCCTTCCGACCCCGCCGACCACGCCGCCGCCCGGGCCGCGCTGCTCGCCGACCCCGGCCCGGTGGGCCGCCCGCGCCGCGAGGCGCTGGCCGCGGCCACCGACGACTGGCTGGCCGGCCTGCTCACGGCCGCCGGCGCCCCGCCGGGCGTGGCACTGGTCGCCGTCGGCGGGTACGGGCGCGGCGAGCTGTCCCCGCGCAGCGACCTGGACGTCCTGCTGCTGCACGACGGGCCGATCGCCCGGGAGCTGCCCGAGCGGATCTGGTACCCGGTCTGGGACGCGGGCGCCAAGCTCGACCACTCGGTGCGCACCGTCGCCGAGGCCCGGGCGGTCGCCGCCGCCGACCTCAAGGCGCAGCTCGGCCTGCTGGACGCCCGCCACCTGGCCGGCGACCCGGCACTCACCGCCGCGCTGCGCTCCGCCGTCTTCACCGACTGGCGCGCGAGCGCCCCCGCGCGCCTGCCCGAGCTCCGCGAGCTGGGCCGCGAGCGGGCCGAACGGCACGGCGAGCTGTCCTTCCTGCTGGAGCCCGACCTCAAGGAGGCCCGCGGCGGCCTGCGCGACGTGGTCGCGCTCAACGCCGTCGCCGCCACCTGGCTGGCCGACGCGCCCCGGGACGGCCTGGACGCCGCCGCGCTGCGGCTGGCCGACGTGCGCGACGCGCTGCACCTGGTCACCGGCCGGGCCACCGAGCGGCTCAGCCTGCAGGACCAGGACCAGGTCGCCGAACGGCTCGGCGTGCTGGACGCGGACACCCTGCTGCGCCAGGTCTACGAGGCCGCCCGCACCATCGCCTACGCGAGCGACGTCACCTGGCGGGCGGTGGAGCGGGTGCTCGCCGCCCGGACCGGCCGGGGCCGCCGGGTGGGCCGGCTGGCCATCCCGTTCACCGGGGTCAGCCGGGGAGCGGGGGCGGTGGCCCGCGGTGCGGTGGAGCGCCGCCCGCTCGCCGAGGGGGTGGTCGAGCAGGACGGCGAGGCGGTGCTGGCCCAGGGCGCCCGCCCGGCCGCCGACCCGGTGCTGCCGCTGCGCGCCGCGGCCGCCGCCGCGCAGAACGGTCTGACCGTCTCGTACGCGACGGTGCGCCGGCTGGCCGCCGAGTGCCGCCCGCTGCCGGTGCCCTGGCCGGACGAGGCGCGCGAGCAGCTGGTCACGCTGCTGGGCGCGGGGGAGGCGGCCGTCCCGGTGTGGGAGGCGCTGGAGGCGGAGGGGCTGGTCACCCGGCTGCTGCCGGACTGGGAGCGGGTGCGCTGCCGTCCGCAGCGCAACGCCGTGCACCGCTGGACGGTGGACCGGCACCTGGTGGAGACGGCGGTGCGGGCCGCCGCGATGACCCGCCGGGTGGCCAGGCCGGACCTGCTGCTGGTCGCGGCGCTGCTGCACGACATCGGCAAGGGCTGGCCCGGGGACCACAGCGAGGCCGGCGAGGTGATCGTCCGCGACCTCGCCCCCCGGATGGGCTTCGGCGCGGAGGACACCGAGACCTTGGCGGTGCTGGTCCGCCAGCACCTGACCTTGGTCGACACCGCGACCCGGCGTGACCCGGACGACCCGGCCACCGTCGAGGCGATCACCAAGGTGGTGACCACCCTGCCGGAGCTGGAGCTGCTGCACGCGCTCACCGAGGCGGACGCGCTGGCCACCGGTCCGGCCGCGTGGAGCAGCTGGCGGGCCTCCCTGGTGGACGGGCTGGTGGCGCGGGCCGCCGACCGGCTGGCCGGGGCGGTCACGGCGCCTGTGGAGGCGGCGCCCAGCGCCGAGCAGGAGCGGCTCGCGGTCGAGGCCGCCCGCACCGGCGAGCCCGCGCTGTCGCTGCGGGCCCAGGCCGAGGGGACGGACCCGGGTGCCGGGCCGACGGGTGCCGGGACGGCCGGTGCCGGGACGGCGGCCGCGCCGATGGGCACCGAGCGCATGGGCACCGGGCCGATGGGCGTCGAGCTGAACCTGGCCGTTCCGGACCGTCCGGGGCTGCTCGGCACCGCCGCCGGGGTGCTCGCGCTGCACCGCCTGACCGTCCGCTCGGCCGGGCTGCGCGAGCTGGACCCGATCGGCGCCGGGCCGGTGCTGCTGCTGTCCTGGCGGGTGGCCGCCGAGTTCGGCGAGCTGCCGGAGGCGGCCCGGCTGCGGGCCGACCTGCGCCGGGCGCTGGACGGCTCGCTGGACGTCGCCCGGCGCCTCGCCGAGCGGGACGCCGCCGCCCCGCGCCGCCGGGGCATCCCCACCCCGCCGCCGCTGGTCGCGGTGGCGCCCGCGGTGGCCTCGGCGACCGCGACCGTGCTGGAGGTCCGCGCCCACGACGCCCCAGGACTGCTGCACCGGATCGGCCGGGCGCTGGACGAGTCGGGCGTACGGGTGCGCACCGCGCACGTCTCCACGCTGGGCGCGGAGGCGGTGGACTCGTTCTACCTGACCGACGAGGCGGGCCGTCCGCTCGCCGCGCAACGGGCCGGTGAGGTGGCGGCCACGGTCCGGGCGGCGCTGGGCTGAGAGCCCGCGGGGACAGGGGTGGAGACCGTACCCGGGGCGGCCGGATACCCTGGGGGACGACGACCGTACCGATACCGATGCCGTAGAGGACCCGCGACGACGTGTTCGACACCCTTTCCGATCGCCTCGCAGCGACGTTCAAGAACCTCCGGGGCAAGGGCCGCCTGAGCGAGGCGGACATCGACGCCACCGCCCGCGAGATCCGCATCGCGCTGCTGGAGGCGGACGTCGCGCTGCCGGTCGTCCGGGCCTTCATCAAGCAGGTCAAGGAGCGGGCGCTCGGTGCCGAGGTCTCCGGGGCGCTGAACCCGGCGCAGCAGATCATCAAGATCGTCAACGAGGAGCTCATCGCGATCCTCGGTGGCGAGACCCGCCGGGTGCGGTTCGCCAAGAACGGCCCGACGGTCATCATGCTCGCCGGTCTGCAGGGTGCCGGTAAGACCACCCTCGCGGGCAAGCTCGGCCACTGGCTGAAGAAGCAGAAGCACACCCCGCTGCTGGTCGCCTGCGACCTCCAGCGCCCCAACGCGGTCAACCAGCTCCAGGTGGTCGCCGAGCGCGCCGGTGTGGCCTTCTACGGCCCGCAGCCGGGCAACGGCGTCGGCGACCCGGTGCAGGTGGCGAAGGACTCGATCGAGTACGCCAAGCAGAAGCAGTACGACGTCGTCGTCGTCGACACCGCCGGCCGCCTGGGCATCGACGCCGAGCTGATGCAGCAGGCCGCGGACATCCGCGCCGCGGTCGACCCGGACGAGGTCCTGTTCGTCGTCGACGCGATGATCGGCCAGGACGCGGTCACCACCGCGCAGGCCTTCCTCGACGGCGTCGACTTCACCGGTGTCGTGCTCTCCAAGCTCGACGGCGACGCCCGCGGTGGTGCCGCCCTGTCGGTCGCGCACGTCACCGGCCGGCAGATCATGTTCGCCTCCAACGGCGAGAAGGTCGACGACTTCGACGCCTTCCACCCGGACCGGATGGCCTCGCGCATCCTCGGCATGGGTGACGTCCTCTCGCTGATCGAGAAGGCCGAGCAGACCTTCTCGCAGGCCGAGGCGGAGAAGATCGCCGCCAAGCTGCGCGGCGGCCCGAAGCAGTTCACGCTGGACGACTTCCTGTCCCAGCTGGAGCAGGTCCAGAAGATGGGCTCGATCTCCAAGCTGCTCGGCATGCTGCCCGGCATGGGCCAGATCCGGGACCAGATCAACAACATCGACGACAAGGACGTCAACCGGGTCGGCGCGATCATCAAGTCGATGACCCCGACCGAGCGGGCCGAGCCGGAGCTGATCAACGGCTCCCGCCGGGCCCGCATCGCCAAGGGCTCGGGCGTGCAGGTCGGCGAGGTGAAGAACCTGGTCGAGCGGTTCTTCGAGGCCCGCAAGATGATGTCCGCGATGGCCTCCGGCAAGGGCATGCCCGGCATGCCGGGGATCCCGGGCATGGGTGGCGGCGCGAAGAAGTCCGGCAAGAAGGCCCCGCAGGCCAAGGGCAAGCGCAAGAGCGGCAACCCGCTGAAGCGGGCGCAGGAGGAGGCCGCGGCCGCCGAGCGCCGCGCGCTCGGCCCGGGTGCCGGCCAGGCCCCGGCGGACGGCGGTGCGTTCGGCCTCGGCGCGGGCAAGGGTCCGGCCGACTTCGAGCTGCCCAAGGAGTTCAAGGACCTGCTGTAGGCCTTGATCGGCTCGGACTCCCTGTGGATCGGCCTTGATCGATTCCGTTCGGCCCGTCGTCCGGTGTTTCCGGGCGGCGGGCCGATCGCGTGTCCGATGATGGGGGCATGCGAGTGATGATCAGGGCCCCGAGGGCCGAGGACGCGGTTGCGTACGCCGAAGCGGTCCGGCGGTCCGCCGAACACATCGGCCGGTGGAACCCGGTCGAGCCGGACGGGCTGCCGGAGCTGCTGCAGCGCCAGGGGGCGGGCCTGCGCACCTTCCTGATCCTCGACCGGGACACCGGCGGGCTGGTCGGCAAGGTGAACGTCGCCAACATCGTGATGAGCCGCTTCTGCAACGCCGCGCTGGGCTACGACGCGTACCTGCCGTTCGCCGGCACCGGGCGGATGACCGAGGGCATGCGGCTGGTCCTGGACCGCTGCTTCGCCCCGCAGTCGGCCGACGGGCTGGGGCTGCACCGGCTGGAGATCAACGTGCAGCCGGAGAACGAGCGCTCGATCGCGATGGCCAAGCGGCTGGGCTTCCGGCACGAGGGCTTCTCCCCGCGGATGCTGTTCCTGCAGGGCGACTGGCGCGACCACGAGCGGTTCGCGCTGACCGCGGAGGAGTGGCCGGGCGCCTCGGCATAGCCGCTGGTCAGAGGCCTCGACCCGGCCGCCGGCGGGAGGCCGTGCGCGGTCCTCGGCGGCACGCTCCGGCACGGCCGTACGGGTGCTCGGGCGCGGCGTTGCGGTTGGCCGGCCCGAGCGCCTGTCCGTATCGTCCGATGGGTGACCGAACCCGTGCCACCGCGTCAGACCCCCGACCAGCCCTGGCGTTCCGAGGGCGCCCCGCCCCCGCCACCGCCGCGCCGTCGGATGCCCGGCGGTTGGGCCGGCCTGGTCCTCACCGCCCTCGTGGTGTTCCTGATCTCGGACGTGCTGCTCTCGTTCTTCGGCAACGAGGGCGCCACGACGATCTCGTACACCGAGTTCAACAGCCAGCTGAACAAGGGCAACATCACCAAGATCTACTCCAAGGGCGACTCGATCGAGGGCACCCTCAAGAGCGCCCAGCCCAAGCCGGACGGCGGCAAGGGCGACTACACCGAGTTCGACACCCAGCGCCCCTCCTTCGCGGGCGACAACCTCTGGGCCACCCTGCAGCAGCAGGGCGTCGAGGTCACCGCCACCTCACCGGTGCAGCAGCGCAGTTTCCTCACCAACCTGCTGCTCTCGCTCGCACCGATGCTGCTGCTGATCTTCATCTGGGTGCTGCTCGCCCGCCGGATGGCCGGGGGCCTCGGCGGCGGACCGCTCGGGCGCAAGGCCCCGCCCAAGCCCGTCACCGCCGAAAAGGGCAAGCGCACCACCTTCGCCGACGTGGCCGGCATCGACGAGGTCGAGGCCGAACTCACCGAGGTCGTCGACTACTTGAAGAACCCCGACCGCTACCGCAGGCTCGGCGCCAAGATGCCCCGCGGCGTCCTGCTGAGCGGGCCGCCCGGGACGGGCAAGACCCTGCTGGCCCGGGCCGTGGCCGGCGAGGCGGACGTGCCGTTCTTCTCCGCTTCGGCCTCCGAGTTCATCGAGATGATCGTCGGTGTCGGCGCCAGCCGGGTCCGCGAACTGTTCGCCGAGGCCCGCAAGGTCGCCCCGGCGATCATCTTCATCGACGAGATCGACACCATCGGACGCCAGCGCGGCGCGGGCGGCGGCATGGGCGGGCACGACGAGCGCGAGCAGACGCTCAACCAGATCCTCACCGAGATGGACGGCTTCTCCGGCTCCGAGGGCGTCATCGTCATCGCCGCGACCAACCGGGCGGACGTGCTCGACCCGGCGCTGCTGCGCCCCGGCCGCTTCGACCGGCGGATCACCGTCAGCCCGCCCGACCGGGAGGGCCGCGCCGCCATCCTGCGCATCCACACCCGGACCGTCCCGCTGGCCGGCGACACCGACCTCACCCAACTCGCCAAGGTCACCCCCGGGATGACCGGCGCCGAACTCGCCAACCTGGTCAACGAGGCGGCCCTGCTGGCCGTCAAGCGCCGGCAGGACGCGGTCAACGAACGGGACCTCTCGGACGCCCTGGAGAAGGTCCAACTCGGCGCCGTACGGCCGCTGGTGATGCCGCAGGAGGAGCGCGAGCGGACGGCGTACCACGAGAGCGGGCACGCGCTGCTGGGCATGCTCCAGCCCGGCGCGGACCCGGTCCGCAAGATCACCATCGTGCCGCGCGGCCGGGCCCTCGGCGTCACCCTCTCCACCCCGGAGAACGACCGCTACTCCTACACCGAGCCCTACCTGCGCGGCCGGATCATCGGCGCGCTCGGCGGCATGGCGGCCGAGCAGGTGGTCTACGGGGTCATCACCACCGGCGCGGAGAGCGACCTGGAACAGGTCACCAGCATCGCCCGCGGCATGGCCGGGCGCTGGGGGATGAGCGAGCGGGTCGGCCGGCTCACCGCCGTGCCCGCGGACGTGCAGGGCGCCGGTGCGTACGGGCTCTCCGCGGCGCCGACCACGCTGGACGCGGTGGACGAGGAGGCCCGGCGGATCGTCGCCGAGTGCTACGACGACGCGGTACGGCTGCTGACCGAGCAGCGGCCCCGGCTGGACGCGCTGGCGGCGGCGCTGCTGGAGGCGGAGACGCTGGACGAGGAGGAGGCGTACCGGGCGGCGGGGGTGGCGCGGGAGGGGGCCGAGGGGGGCCCGGAGGGCTCCCAGGGAGGCTTGGAAGGCTCCGAGGCGGGTTCGCAGGGCTCCCCGGGGCACGTGGGAGGCTCCTCGGGGCACGTGGGAGGCCCCTCGGGGCACGCGGGGGGCTCCGAAGGGGGCGTGGAGGGTTCCGGAGGGGCTGGTGGTTCCGGCGACGCTCCCGGCGGGAAGTCGCTCGGCCAGGCGTGAATCGACGGCCGGGGGCGCTCTCCGAGATGGCGGGCGCCCCCGGTTCGCGTCTACCTGCGCGGCCGCTCGGCAACCAGGTAGCGGAACACGTTCTCCATCCGGACCGAGCCGTCCGGGCGCAGGTACGGCTGCAGCGCCTCCTCCAGCTCCTTGGCCACCAGCGAGGCGCCGGAGAACTCCTCGGCCGAGTCGAACAGGCCGGTGGAGAGCAGGCCCCGCACCGCGCTGTCGATGTCCGCGTAGGCGAACGGGCAGGCCACCCGCCCGCCGCCGGCCGGCCGCAGGCCCGCCGGGGCGAGCAGGTCCTCCAGCGCTCCCGGCGCGCTCAGCTCGAAGGGGTCGCGCGCGGTGGTCCGGCCCGCCATCCGCCGGGCCACGTCCAGCACCGGGGCGCTCGCGCAGCGCTCCGGCGGGCCCCACACGGCGAGCACCACGTGCCCGCCCGGCAGCGCGAGCCGGGCGGCCTCGGCCACCACCGGGCCGGGCGCGGCGGCGCCGGGCAGCTGGTCGAAAACGGTCACCAGTGAATGGGCCGAGCGGGGGACGGCGGCCGTCGGCCGGAACCCGGCGCACACCCGTAGTCGGCGGCCGTGCGCCAGCTCGCGCAGCTCCTCCCGCGGCTCCTGCCCGGCGACCTGGGCGCCCCGTCCCGCGGCGAGCAGCAGCGCCAGCCCGGACCGGCAGCCCAGGCCCAGCACACTGCTCGCCGGGCCGACCTCCAGCCGGTCGTAGACCGCCTCGTAGAGCGGCACCAGCATGCGTTCCTGGATCTCCGCCCAGTCGCGCGCCCGCGCGGGCGCGGTGGCCCCGGGCTGCGGGTGGTGCGCCTGTGCGCCCGTTGGTCGTACGGCTGTGCCGGTCGTCCGAGCTGAAGCCATCGCGGCCTCCCATCCGGTCCTTCGGTGTGCTGCTACGGCTCCCCCAAAGTCCCGCCCCACTCCAGCGAACAGCGGGTAGGGCCCGGCGTCCAGAGGGGTGCAGGGTGGTGCGCCCGTGTCGCGGTGGTGCGCCCCCCGCCGGGCGACCCCGGGCGCCGCCGTCCGTGGGTGCGGTGGCGGCGGTGGCGGCGAGGGTGGAGTAGCGGGGTTGCGGTCCCGGGGGCCCTCCGCGGGTGCGATACCGATTCGAAGTCAGGGGGCCGCTCCCCGTACCATTCGCCCATGGCTAAGGCACCCGTTCTCACCCCTCAGGCGGAAGACTTCCCGCGCTGGTACCAGGACCTCATCAACAAGGCCGAGCTGGCCGACAACGGTCCGGTGCGCGGCACCATGGTCATCCGACCGTACGGCTACGGCCTGTGGGAGCGGATGCAGCAGGAGATGGACGCGCGGATCAAGAAGGCCGGCGCGCAGAACGCCTACTTCCCGATGTTCATCCCGCAGTCCTACCTGACCAAGGAAGCGGAGCACGTCGAGGGCTTCGCCCCCGAGCTCGCGGTGGTCACCCACGGCGGCGGCAAGCAGCTGGAGGAGCCGGTCGTCGTCCGGCCGACCTCCGAGACGATCATCAACGAGTACTTCTCGAAGTGGGTGCAGAGCCACCGCGACCTGCCCCTGCTGATCAACCAGTGGGCCAACGTGGTCCGTTGGGAGCTGCGCCCGCGCGTCTTCCTGCGCACCACCGAGTTCCTCTGGCAGGAGGGCCACACCGCCCACGCCACCTACGAGGACGCCCGCGCGTACGCGTCGATGATCCACACCCAGGTCTACGGCGACTTCATGACCAACGTGCTCGCCATCGACGTCGTGCTCGGCCGCAAGACCGCCAAGGAGCGCTTCGCCGGCGCCATCAACACCCTCACGCTCGAAGGCATGATGGGCGACGGCAAGGCGCTGCAGATGGGCACCAGCCACGAGCTGGGCCAGAACTTCGCCAAGGCGTTCAACACCACCTACCAGCTGCAGGGCGCCGAGCGCGAGCACGTCTGGCAGACCTCCTGGGGCGTCTCGACCCGCATGGTCGGCGGCCTGATCATGTCCCACGGCGACGACAACGGCCTGCGGGTGCCCCCGCGTCTGGCCGCCGTCCAGGCCGTCGTGCTGGCGATCAAGGGCGACGACGCGGTCATCGCCAAGGTCCGCGAGATCGGCGCCCAGCTGGAGGCCGTCGGCATCCGGGTCGCGGTCGACGACCGCACCGACACCCCGTTCGGCCGCCGCGCCGTCGACTGGGAGCTCAAGGGCGTCCCGCTGCGCATCGAGGTCGGCCCGCGCGACCTGGAGAACGGCACCGCGATGCTGGCCCGCCGCATCCCGGGCGGCAAGGAGCCGGTCTCCATCGACGCCCTGGCGACGCTGCTCCCGGGCGTCCTGGAGGAGGACCAGGCGCTGCTGCTGCGCCAGTCCCGCGAGCGCCGCGAGGCCCGTACGGTCGACGTCAAGACCATCGACGAGGCCGTCGAGGCCGCCGCGACCGGCTGGGGCCGGATCTCCTGGGCCGACCTCGGCGCGGAGGGCGAGGCCAAGCTGGCCGAGCAGGGCGTCACGGTGCGCTGCATCGTCGCGGCCGACGGTTCGGTGCCGCAGGCGGACGACCAGGACGGCAATATCGCGATCGTCGCCCGCGCGTACTGACATCCGTTCGGGATCCGTTCGGACCACGTTCGAGATCCGTTACCTGTGGGTAATGGCCGTCGACGGAGACATTTGCCCGGAATGCGGATGAGTAAGAATCCGGTAACTCTTCCGAGCGGGTCCGGATGGCGGACATCCCTACTGGCCGGTCAACTCCCGGTATTAACGGAATAGCGGTACGGTGTACGGCCCGTGGTCCTGTCAATCGGACGGGACCACGGGCCGTACGTCCTGGGGGCGACAGCCCGCTCCCGGATGGAATTCCTCAGGCGCGCCGACTCTGCGGCGGGCCGAAACCGGCAGGGGGTTGGTCTTGCGTCAGATCCGGAGCGCGCAATTCGCGCGCGGCCTTGCATTCCTGGGAGTTCCCTGTGAATTCCCGGAGAACGGGAACATGCGGAACATCGGCTCGCACTCCATCGTTGGTCTAGCGTGAGCACGACACAGCCCCTCGTTCTCGCGGCCGAACTGGCCGCCGCCTGGAGTGACATCCAGGCCTACCATCAGGATCTCCCCGACCTGGCCTCGCCCGAGGCCCTGATCGGCGAATCCTCCTCGGCCTGTGGGACGCGGCTCGGTTTCGAGCGGCTCCTCCACGAGGCTGCCCACGGTCTGGCCGCGGCCCGGGACATCCGGGACACCTCGCGGGCCGGCCGCTACCACAACCGGCGCTTCCTGATGCTGGCCTCCGAGCTGGGCCTGGCGCACCCCGTCGAGCCGCACGCGAGCAGCGGTTTCTCCCAGGTGACCATGCTCAAGGAGACGCAGGAGCGCTACGCCGAGACCATCGAGCGCCTGGACCGCGCCCTCGGCGCGCACCAGGAAGCGGTGGCCGGTGACGGCGCGACGCGCGCCTTCCGCGGCCCGGCCGCCCGGCACGGCTCCTCCGGGGGCGGCGTCCGGGTCAAGGCGGTCTGCGGCTGCGGACGCAACGTCCGGGTCGTACCGTCGGTGCTCGCACAGGCGTCCATCGTCTGCGGCGCGTGCCAGCAGCCGTTCAAGATCGCGTAGTCGGATCGCGCCATCGGGACTGCGTGCTCGGGATCGCGCAGTCGGATCGGGTGATCGGATCGCGTGATCGGAGCGGGTGATCGATCGCGTGATCGGTCCGCGGCCGGTTCGTGGCCGGGCGGACTGCTGTGCGGGCAGCGGGCCGGCGGGCGAAAGAGCGTGTGCTGTGTGACGGGACGGTCGTGCGGCACGACAGCGGTGAATACGTGGGTTGGACCGGGGGCGGGGGCTCCCGGTCGAACCCTGATCGGTCCCTGGGCCCGTGTGCAGGCGGTTCGCGCCGGTATGGCAGAATGGACAGCTGAGTACTCGGCAGCCGAGCAGGACCCCTCTCTCCTACGGCTGGCGTGTCCCTTGAACGGTCCGCCCCGCAACCCCACGCGGTGGCGATCCCGCTCACCCACGTCAACACCAGGAGAATCCACTCCCGTGGCAGTCAAGATCAAGCTCAAGCGTCTCGGCAAGATTCGCTCCCCGCACTACCGCATCGTCGTCGCCGACTCGCGCACCAAGCGTGACGGCCGCGCGATCGAGGAGATCGGCATCTACCAGCCGACCTACAACCCCTCGAAGATCGAGGTCGACAGCGACCGCGCCCAGTACTGGCTGTCCGTCGGCGCCCAGCCGACCGAGCCGGTGCTCGCCATCCTGAAGCTGACCGGCGACTGGCAGAAGTTCAAGGGCCTGCCGGCTCCGGCCCCGCTGAAGGTCGCGGAGCCGAAGGTCGAGGACTTCTCGCACCTGTTCGCCAAGGCCGTCGCCGGCTTCGAGGACGCCACGACCGGCGTCGCCATCACCCCGAAGGCCAAGAAGTCGGACAAGGCCGAGGCTGAGGCCGACGCCGCCGCCGAGGCCTGATCGTGATCGAGGACGCCCTCGACCACCTGGTGAAGGGCATCGTCGAGCACCCCGACGAGGTGCAGGTGCGCTCGCGCAACCTGCGTCGGGGTAACACCATCGAGGTGCGGGTGCACCCCGATGACCTCGGCAAGGTGATCGGCCGGGGCGGCCGTACGGCGCGCGCTCTGCGCACCGTGGTCGGCGCCCTCGGCGGTCGCAACGTCCGGGTCGACCTGGTCGACGTGGACAACATTCGCTGACGCAGCTGCTCGTTCAGCCGTCAGGGCTTGGGGCCGACCGGGACGCATGTCGTCCCGGTCGGCCTTTTCTCGTTCCTTCGCCCTGCTGCTCCTTCGCCCCGCTGCTTCGGACTCCGTCGCGCTTCGGCTCCGGTCCGCTCGGCCCACTCGGTCGGCTTGACCGACTCGGTCCGCGCAACCCATTTCGACTCATTTCGACCCACTTCGACCCACTTCGATCCAGGAACTCCAGGAGAACGATCACCGTGCAGCTCGTCGTCGGCAGGATCGGCCGTGCCCACGGCATCAGGGGGGACGTCAGCGTCGAGGTCCGCACCGACGAGCCGGAACTCCGGCTCGGCCCCGGTGCCGTCCTGTTCACCGACCCCGCGTCGGCCGGGCCGCTGACCGTCGAGTCCGGCAAGGTCCACAGCGGCCGGTTGCTGCTGCGCTTCGCCGGCGTCAAGGACCGCAACGCGGCCGAGGCCCTGCGGGGGACCCTGCTCATCTCCGAGGTCGACCCGGAGGAGCGTCCCGACGACCCGGAGGAGTACTACGACCACCAGCTCATCGGCCTGGACGTGGTGCTGCTCGACGGCACCCTGGTCGGCGAGCTGACCGAGGTGGTCCACCTGCCGTACCAGGACCTGCTCACGGTGAAGAAGGCCGACGGGACGGAGGTGCTGGTGCCCTTCGTCAGCCAGATCGTGCCGACCATCGACCTGGAGAACCAGCGCGCGGTGATCACCCCGCCGGCCGGGCTGATCGATCCGGACCAGGCCGAGGTCGCCGGTACGTCGTCGGCCGAGCGCGTCGAGAGCGCCGAGCGCGCCGAGGACTCGGAGGGGTCGGAGGCCTCGGGCGAGCCCGAGAGCTCGGAGGGGACCGAGGGTCCGGGGGAGTCGGAGTGACCGTCGAGGAGACCGGCGGCGTGCAGGTCAGCGGTGCGCACAGCGGCGGCGTGCAGGGCGGCGGCGTGCAGAGCGGCATGCGGATAGACGTCGTCACGATCTTCCCCGAGTACCTGGAGCCGCTGAACATCTCGCTGGTCGGCAAGGCCCGCGCCCGCGGCCAGCTGGACGTGCACGTCCACGACCTGCGCGAGTGGACGCACGACGTGCACCGCACGGTGGACGACAGCCCGTACGGCGGCGGCCCCGGCATGGTGATGAAGCCCGAGCCGTGGGGCGAGGCGCTGGACGCGGTGGTCGCCGGCGGGCCCGAGGGCGAACTGCCCACCCTGGTGGTGCCCACCCCGAGCGGACGCCCGTTCACCCAGGAGCTCGCGCAGGAGCTGGCCGGCCGCCCCTGGCTGGCCTTCACCCCCGCGCGCTACGAGGGCATCGACCGCCGGGTGATCGAGGAGGCCGCCACCCGCATGCCGGTGGTCGAGGCCTCGATCGGCGACTACGTGCTGGCCGGCGGTGAGGTCGCGGTGCTGGTGATGGTCGAGGCGATCGCCCGGCTGCTGCCCGGGGTGCTCGGCAACGCCGAGTCCCACCGCGACGACTCCTTCGCGCCGGGCGCGATGGCGGACCTGCTGGAGGGCCCGGTCTACACCAAGCCCGCCGAGTGGCGAGGCCGGGCGGTGCCGGACGTACTCCTCAGCGGCAACCACGGCCGTATCGCCCGCTGGCGGCGCGAGCAGGCCTTCGCCCGCACCTTGGCCAACCGGCCGGACCTGGTCGAGCGCTGGCAGTACGGCGCCTTCGACAAGAAGGACCGGGAAGCGCTCAGCATCCTGGGCCTGGCCTGGGACGAGAAGCTCGGCCGATTTCGGTCGGCGGCCGGTGGTGTGGAAGAATAGGCCGCTGTTGTCTGTCGCTGGCTCCCTCCCGTAGGGGGCACGTGGACCGGCGCCCCCGCCACGGGGGGCTCGCCGTCAGCCGATGCGGCCCGCAGCAAACCCCATTGTGACGATTTTCCGTGGGCGGCCCGTGGCGCCTGCGATGGAGAGCAACATGAGCAACAAGCTCGCTGCTGTCGACGCGGCCTCGCTGCGTACCGACATCCCGGCCTTCCGCGCCGGTGACACCCTGAAGGTCCACGTCCGGGTCATCGAGGGCAACCGCTCCCGTGTCCAGGTCTTCCAGGGCGTCGTCATCCGTCGCCACGGCGCCGGCATCGGTGAGACCTTCACCGTTCGCAAGGTCAGCTTCAACGTCGGCGTGGAGCGCACCTTCCCGGTGCACACCCCGGTCGTCGAGAAGATCGAGGTCGTGACCCGCGGTGCGGTTCGCCGCGCCAAGCTGTACTACCTGCGTGACCTCCGCGGCAAGGCCGCGAAGATCAAGGAGAAGCGCGACCGCTGATCCACCGGCCCCCGGCCTGGCCGGGGGATCGGAGCGCTCCGGGGGGCCGAACGGCCGCAAGGTAAGCTCACCCCCCGATGAGCACGCACGAACCACCCGCGGACCGCGACGGCAGTCCCGCACCCACCGGTGCGGGCTCGCTGTCGCGGTCCGCGGTCGTTTCCGGGGAAGCGGTGACCAGTACGGCTGCTGCCGACGACATGGCGGAGGAGACTGCCGAGGACTCGGAGCAGGGGGCGGAGCCCGGCCACTCGCGCTCGCGCGACCTGCTGCTGCTGGTGGGGATCTGCCTGGCGGCCCTGCTCGTGGTGAACGCCTTCGTCGCGCGTCCGTTCGCGGTGCCCTCCGGGTCGATGGAGGACACCCTGCGGCCGGGGGACCGGCTGGTCGCGAACCAGCTCGCCTACGCCTTCGGCGGCCACCCGCAGCGGGGCGACGTCGTGGTCTTCGACGGAACGGGCTCCTTCCTGAGGGAGTCGGCGAAGCCGTCGGGCTTCTGGGACGGCCTGCGGGCGTTCGCCCAGGACCTCGGGCTGGCCCCGGCCGGTGACACGGTCTACGTCAAGCGCGTGATCGGCGTCGGCGGCGACCGGGTGACCAGCACCGGCCCGGGTGCGCCGATCACCGTCAACGGCGTAGCGGTGGACGAGACCTCCTACCTGGCCCCGGGGGACGACCCGTCGAGCGTGGCCTTCGACGTGGTGGTGCCGGCCGGCGAGCTGTGGGTGATGGGTGACCACCGCAGTGCCTCCCGGGACTCCCGCGACCACCTCGGTGAGCCCGGCGGCGGCTTCGTGCCGGAGGAGAAGGTGATCGGCCGGGCGGACTGGGTGGTGTACCCGTTCTCGCGGTGGACCGGCCTGGACCGGCCCGCGGCCTTCGCCGCGACTGCGGGGACGGGTGGTCATGGGGACCAGAGGTAGGGGTAGGGTCGCCGACCGTCCGGCCCGGGAGCCGGGCGAGGCGCGGTCAGCCGGTGTGCGACCGGGCGGTGTGGGAACGGGTGGTACCGAACCGGGCAGTGCGGGAGCGGGCAGTGTGCGACCGGGGGACACCGGGGCTGCCGGAGGTCGGGCGGTTCGCGGTCGGGCCGAGCGCCGCCGCAGTGCCCGACGCGTGGCCCGTCGGCGCAAGCGGTCGCTGGTGCGCGAGATTCCGATGATCATCCTGGTGGCCCTGCTGGTGGCGCTGGTGATGAAGACCTTCCTGATCCAGGTGTTCGTGATCCCCTCGGGCTCGATGGAACAGACCATCCGGGTCGGTGACCGGGTGCTGGTGGACAAGTTGACCCCCTGGTTCGGCAGTGAGCCGCAGCGCGGCGACGTGGTGGTGTTCAAGGACCCGGGGGGTTGGCTGGAGCACGACCGCAAGCCCTCCGGCGACGGTGCGGCGCTGGGCGCGGGCAAGCGGGTGCTGACCTTCGTCGGGCTGCTGCCGTCCGACGACGAACAGGACCTGATCAAGCGGGTGATCGGGGTCGGTGGGGACACCGTCGAGTGCTGTGACGCGCAGGGGCGGCTCAGCGTCAACGGCCACCCGGTGGACGAGCCCTACCTCGCGCCCGACAATCCGCCGTCCCGGCAGCCCTTCAAGGTGAAGGTGCCGGAAGGCCGGTTGTGGGTCATGGGCGACCACCGGGACGTCTCCGCCGACTCCCGTTTCCACATGGGCAATCCGGGCCAGGGCACGATCCCGCTGAGCGGCGTGGTCGGTCGCGCCTTCGTGATCGCCTGGCCGCTGGACCGGTTCCGGCAACTCGACGTGCCTACGTCACTCTCCTCTCTCCCCACGGCGCCGCAGGCCGCCGGAACTGCCGCGGAATCCGTGGGTGTTGGGCCGGTTCCTATGGAACCTCCGCTCGTTATGGGTGTGTTGGGCATCCTTCCGCTCGTCGTTCGTCGGCGGGGCCGGCCTCCGGAGTGAGCCGCGCCGACCGCCGACCGGCCGGGCCTCGCGTGTGGAACCGCGAGCCGGGTGCCTTGGAGTGATAGAGAAGTGCAGGTGCGGCCGGGAGTGGTCCCGGTCGTACGGCCGAGGCTGTGCCGGTGTCAGGGGAGCCCGCGGTGGGCAGCCCTGAGGCGTTCATGGTCATGGCGAGCGTGGTGCCCGCTGTGCGGCACTCTGAGCGCGGGCGCGCGGGCGTCCGCACAGCAGGGAGGAGACGTTGTGGGGGATTTGGTGATCGGTGCCCGCTCAGGCGCCGGAGAACCCGAGGGCCCAGGCCGCCGGGTGGCCCGGTCCGCCGACTCCGCGGCGCCCTCGGCCGCGGTCGAGGACGCGGCGGCCCAGACCGCCGACGAGCACGGCGCCGGAGCGGAGGACTCCCCGGAACGCTCGCACTCGCAGCCCTCGCATCCGGGACCTTCGCATGCGGAGACCGAGCCGGCGGACGGGTCGGAGTCTCCGGCCAAGCCGCGCAAGCAGCGTTCCTTCTGGAAGGAACTGCCGATCCTGATCGGGATCGCGCTGATCCTCGCGCTCGTTATCAAGACCTTCTTCGTCCAGGCGTTCTCCATTCCGTCGGAGTCGATGCAGAACACGCTGCAGGTGGGTGACCGCGTCCTGGTGGACAAGCTGACCCCGTGGTTCGGGGCGGAACCCGAGCGCGGTGAGGTCGTGGTGTTCCACGACCCGGGCGGCTGGCTGAACGACGAGCCGACCCCACAGAGCAGCAACTCCTTCGTCCGCGGCCTGCAGGACGTGCTCAGCTTCGTCGGGCTGATGCCCTCCGCCAACGAGAAGGACCTGATCAAGCGGGTCATCGCGGTCGGCGGGGACACCGTCGAGTGCGAGGGCGAGGGACCGGTCAAGGTCAACGGCGTCGCGCTCAACGAGCCGTACGTCTACCAGGGCAACACCCCCTGCGGTGACCACCCCTTCGGGCCGGTGAAGGTGCCCAAGGGCCGGATCTGGGTGATGGGCGACCACCGCGCCAACTCGCTGGACTCCCGCTTCCACATGGACCAGCCGGGCGGTGGCACCGTCCCGGTGGACAACGTGATCGGGCGGGCCTTCGTGGTGGCCTGGCCGATCGACCACTGGTCGACGCTGCCGGTGCCGGACACCTTCGACCAGAAGGGCCTGGCGGCGGCCGCGCCGCCGGCGCCGCCCGTGGCCGGTGCGGTCGGGGCCGTCGCGCTGCTCCCGCTTGTGCGTCGGGTGCGGGGCCGGGAGGAGCGCCGGAAGGAGTCCTGAGCTCCACGGGGTCGTCCCCGACTCTTGCGCGGGCCGTGGTACCGACGAGTAATCTGCTCGGACGTGCCACGGCCCGTCGGCTTTCCCGCCGGTGCCCCCGGCGTGCCAGTGGAGTTCTCCGGTCGGCCAGAGGTGGACGGTGTCGATGAGCAGTGTCGTGGAGCAGACGGCGGACCGCCCGGTCGCGCCCGCCGACGGGCGCCGCCGGCCCGGCACGGTGCTGCAGGGCATCGCACTGGCGCTCGGGCTGCTGCTGATGGTCGGCGGCTTCGCCCTCATCGCGATCGACTACCGGCCGTACAACATCCCCAGCCCCTCGATGCACCCGACCCTGCAGGCCGGGGACACCGTGCTGGCGCGGAAGGTCGGTGGCGGCGCCATCGGCCGGGGCGACGTGGTGGTCTTCCGGGACCAGGCCTGGGGCGGCGAGCTCATGGTCAAGCGGGTGGTCGCGGTCGGCGGCGACACCGTCGCCACCAGCGGGGACAACCGCCGGCTGACGGTCGACGGACAGCCGGTGGACGAGCCGTACCTCGCGGCTCAGGGCCGCCAGGGCGAGTCGTTCAGCGTGACCGTGCCGCAGGGCAGGCTGTTCGTGCTCGGCGACAACCGGGTGGGCTCGCTCGACTCCCGCAGCCACCTGGAGGTCGACGGCGGGACCGTCCCGGTCGCGGCCATCGAGGCCAGGGTCGAGGCCACCGTGATGCCCTTCGGTCGGATGGGCCTGCTCGGCCGCACCGCCGCCTTCGACGGTTTCGCGGGCCCGCGGGCGTCGCAGCCCGGCCCCCTGGAGCCGGCCGCCTACGCCACCGTCGCGGGTGCGGCGCTGATCCTGGTGACCTCGGCGGTGGGAGGGGTGGCGAGCCTGGCCCGCCGGCTCCGCCGGGGGCGCAGCTCCTGACCGGGGCCGTCGCGGCGCGGGCCGCTCTGCCGAACATCGCCCCGGACGGCCGCGCCGGGTGGCAGGATCGGTAGCGCCACCGAGACGGACGGAAGGAGCGTGGAGGGCCGCCATGACCGCACAGCGCCGCCGCGCGGCGCGGATCCTGCTGCTGGACGGGCTGGACCGCATCCTCCTCTTCCTGGGCGCCGATCCGGCGGTCCCCGGGGAGACGTGGTGGTTCACGCCCGGGGGCGGCTTGGAGCCGGGGGAGGACGTGCGCGAGGCCGCCGAGCGGGAGCTAGCGGAGGAGACCGGCTTGCGGGGCGTGGACCTGGGGCCCTTGGTGGCGTACGGCACGGTGTCGTTCTCCTTTCGGGGACAGCGCTACGAGCAGGAGCAGTGGTTCCACCTGGCCCGGACCACGGAGACCGGGCTGGACCACTCGGGGATGGGCGCGGAGGAGCACGCCCAGCTGCTCGCCGCGCGCTGGTGGACGGTCGAGGAACTGAGGGGGACCGCCGAGACGGTCTATCCGGCCGGCCTGGCGGACTTCCTGGAAGTGCTGCTGGCCGAGGGCCCGCCGGAGGATCCGGTACGGCTCTGACCGTGGGTGCGGTGGTCCACAATGGGTGGACGTGACAAGTTGAGGGGACGCCTGGATGAGTGCCGAAGATCTCGAGAAGTACGAGACCGAGATGGAGCTCAAGCTCTACCGGGAGTACCGGGACGTCGTCGGCCTGTTCAAGTACGTGATCGAAACCGAGCGACGGTTCTACCTCACCAACGACTACGAGCTGCAGGTGCACTCGGTCCAGGGCGAGGTGTTCTTCGAGGTGTCGATGGCGGATGCGTGGGTCTGGGACATGTACCGGCCGGCCCGGTTCGTCCGCAAGGTCCGGGTGCTGACCTTCAAGGACGTGAACATCGAGGAACTCGCGAAGAGCGATCTGGAGCTGCCCTCGGACGAGTCCGGCTTCGGGAACTGACGTTGGACGATTCCGTCCCGCGTTGTCCAGCCGAATTTCGCGGGATCGGAGCTTCTCACCCCTGCGGGTGACAAAGTTATCCACAGGCCCCGGGTTATCCACAGGGTCTGAGAATTTCCGCGCCTCTCGGTGCGCGGTGGGGCAGCCTCCTCGGCGGAGGTGGTCACCATGCAGCACACCGTCGTGCAGGACCAGGCCGTACCGGACGCGGAAGCGCCGGAGACGGTCGTACCCGTCGCAGCCGCGCCCGCCACGGCCGCGCCCGGGGAGAGGGAGCGGGCCGTCCCGGGCCGCTCCAGCAAGAACGGGCTCGGCCGCTACGGGGAGCGGGTCGCCGCCCGCCGCCTCGCGGAAGCCGGGCTCCGCATCCTGGACCGCAACTGGCGCTGCGTCGAGGGCGAGCTGGACATCGTCGCCCTCGACGGCGACACGGTGGCGGTCTGCGAGGTGAAGACCCGCTCCGAGCGAGGCTTCCAGCAACCCAGCGAGGCCATCGACCGGGCCAAGGCCGCCCGGCTGCAGCGCCTGGCCGAGCGGTGGATGGCCGAGCGCTGGCCCGGCCACTTCGCCCGGCTGGCCGGGCCCGACTACGACGCCGGCCCGACGGACCCGCACTGGCCCCCCGCCCCGCCGGGCGGAGTGCGGATCGACCTGGTCGCCGTGGTCAACCGGGCGCGGGGTGCGGCCCTGGTCGACCACCTGCGGGGGGTGGTCTGAGATGGCCTTCGCCCGCACCTGTTCCGTCGCGCTGGTCGGCGTCGACGGCGTGATCGTCGAGGTCCAGGCCGATCTGGAGCCCGGGGTGGCCGCGTTCACCCTGGTCGGCCTGCCCGACAAGGCACTCACCGAGGCCCGCGACCGGGTCCGCGCAGCGGTCGTGAACAGCGGCGAGGCCTGGCCGCAGCGCAAGCTGACGGTCGGCCTCAGCCCCGCCTCGGTCCCCAAGAGCGGCAGCGGCTTCGACCTCGCAGTGGCCTGCGCCGTGCTGGCCGCCGCCGAGCGGCTCGACCCCTCCTCCATCGCCGACCTGCTGATCATCGGCGAGCTGGGGCTGGACGGCCGGGTGCGGCCGGTCCGCGGGATCCTGCCGTCGGTGCTGGCCGCCGCGGACGCCGGGTACGAACGGGTCGTGGTCGCCGAGCAGACCGCGCCCGAGGCCTCGCTCGTCCCCGGGGTGACGGTGATCGGCGTCCGCAGCCTGCGCCAACTGCTCGCCATCCTGACCGGGGCGGCGGCACCGGAGGAGCCGCCCGACCCGATCGGCGGCCGACCGGATCCGCTGATGGCCGGGCTGATGCTGCCCAGCGCGAGCGTGCGGGGCCTGTCCGACGACAAGGCCGCCCACCTCGACATGGCCGACGTGGCAGGCCAGTACGAGGCCCGGCGCGCCCTGGAGATCGCCGCCGCCGGCGGGCACCACCTCTACCTGAAGGGGCCGCCGGGCGCGGGCAAGACCATGCTGGCCGAGCGGCTGCCCGCGCTGCTCCCACCGCTGACCCAGAAGGAGGCACTGGAGGTCACCGCCGTGCACTCGGTGGCGGGCCTGCTCCCGGCCGGGCGCCCGCTGATCGACACCGCGCCCTACTGCGCCCCGCACCACTCCACCACGATGCCCGCGATCGTCGGCGGCGGCAGCGGCCTGCCGAGACCGGGCGCCGTCTCGCTGGCCCACCGGGGCGTGCTGTTCCTGGACGAGGCCCCGGAGTTCCCGGTCCGGGTGCTCGACGCGCTGCGCCAGCCGTTGGAGTCCGGCGAGGTGCTGATCGCCCGCTCGGCCGGCTCGATGCGGCTCCCGGCCCGCTTCCTCCTCTGCCTGGCCGCCAACCCCTGCCCATGCGGACGGTTCTCACGGCGCGGCGAGGGGTGCGAATGCACCCCGACGATGGTCAGCCGCTACCAGGGGCGGCTCTCCGGGCCGCTGCTGGACCGGGTCGACCTCCAGGTCCAGGTCGCCCCGGTGACCAGGGTCGAACTCATGGAGCGGGACGCCACGGCGGAGAACACCGCGACCGTCGCGGCCCGGGTGCTGGCGGCCCGGGAGCGGGCGGCAGCCCGGCTGGCGGACACCCCGTGGCGGACCAACGCCGAGGTGCCGGGCCATGAGCTGCGCACGCGCTGGCAGCTCGCGCCCGGTGCGCTGAACGACGTCGCACGCCAGTTGGAGCGGGGGCTGCTGACCGCCCGCGGCCTGGACCGGGTGCTCAGGGTCGCCTGGACGGTGGCGGACCTGGCCGGCCGCGACCGGCCCGACCAGCGGGACGTGCGCACCGCCCTGGTCCTGCGCACCGGGGTGGAACACGGACTGCCCTCGCAGGAACGGGCCCTGGGCCGCCTCGGCGGTATCCCGGCCCAGTGCACCGGCCCGCCGGGCGAAGGCCGGCCCGGCCCGGGCATCGAACGTTCGGAGAGCGAGAAGGGCGAGGCATGAAGCAGCTGTCCAGGCACCCCCAGGCACACGGCGAGACCGGAGCGGCGGGTGACGCCGCGGCCGGCCCGGCGCCCCGCCCCACCGCGGCCTCCGAACCCGAGCGCCTCGCCCGTGTCCGGCTCAGCCGGCTCAGCGAGCCGGGCGACGCGGTGCTCGGCCGCTGGCTCGGCCGCCTCCCCGCCGTCGACGTGGTCGAGGCGATCCGGACCGGGACGGTGCCCGACCATCCGGGGCTGGACGCCGAGCGGCTGGCCGGGTACCAGGCGAGACTCCCGGGGCCGGATCCGGAAACGGACCTGAAACGGGTACGGCACGCCGGTGGACGGTTCATCATTCCGGGGGACACGGAATGGCCGAGTCAACTCGACGATCTGGGCGACGGACGCCCGATCGGGCTCTGGACGACCGGCACCGGCTCGCTGCGGCTCCTGGCGCTCCGCTCGGTCGCCGTCGTGGGCTCCCGCGCCTGCACGGCCTACGGCGCCCACGTCGCCGGCGAGCTGTCGGCCCAACTTGCCGAGCGCGGCTGGGTGGTGGTCTCCGGGGCCGCCTACGGGATCGACGCGGCCGCGCACCGAGGGGCACTCGCCGTCGGCGGGATGACCATCGGAGTGCTCGCCTGCGGGGTCGACGTGGCCTACCCGAAGGGGAACGCCGAACTGATCCGGCGGATCGGTGTCCAGGGCCTGTTGGTCAGTGAACTCCCGCCCGGGGAGCACCCGAACCGCTTCCGCTTCGTCCTGCGCAACCGGGTCATCGCGGCGCTCACCCGGGGCACCGTGGTGGTCGAGGCCGCCGTGCGCAGCGGTGCCCTGAGCACGGCCCGACGGGCTCGGGACCTCAACCGCCACACCATGGGCGTGGCCGGCCCGGTGACCTCGGAGCTCTCGGCCGGGGTGCACGCCCTGATCCGCAGCGGCGGCGCCACGTTGGTCACCGACGCGGCCGAGATCAGCGAGTTGGTCGGGGCGATCGGGGACGACCTGGCTCCGCAGCGCAGCGGACCGGTGCTGCCGCGCGATCTGCTGGAGCCCCCGGTGGCCCGGGTGCTGGAGGCCGTACCGGCGACGGCCGAGGGCGCGCCGGTCGAGCGACTGGCCCGCCAGTGCGGGCTCCCGCCGGACGAAGTCCTGCAACGGCTCTACGAGTTGGTCTCGCTCGGCTACGTCGAGCGACACGGCGCGCACTGGCGCATGGTACGGAGGAGGTGAGCGTCGGAGCAGAGAACACCGGTACGCCGAGGGGCCCTGCGACGGGGGCGGCCCGGTGGGACGGCCCGACTGACCTGCTGATCCGGTCTCCGCTCGGGTGGCCGGATCCGATGAGTGAACGCCACCGGATCGGGGGACGACCGAGTGGCGGTAGCGCTTTGCAGTGAGTCGGTCACGCTACGCTCCACATGCCTTCCCTATCAGCACATGACTCGGCAGAACGGCGCAGACCAACGCATGCCCACACACATTCCCGGACACAGAGTGACCGGTGGCGGCACCCGGTCCTCGGGAGGGCCGAGGACGGAGCGGCGCTCCGCGACCGAGTTCCCGTCCAAGTCGGCGGGGACGATGGGAGGCCTGTCGCGCCAGGGCGGCCGGCCGGCGGCGGTTCCAGGCCAGCCCGCGGACGCGGCCCGGGACACCGAGGCGACGCGCGACGGCGAGGCGGCCCGCACCGCCGACGCGTCCGCCGACACCTCCGTCGGCCCCGAGGCCGACGGTGCGGCCCGGCCGCTCGGAGTGGCCCGCCCACCGGGTGCGGCCGGTCCGCCCGGCACCGACCAGCAGCCGGACGCGGCCCGCCCGCCACTGCCCTCGCCCCTCTCGCAGTCCCGCCGGGAGCAGCCGGCGGGCGGTCCGCGGCAGGCAGCTCCGGGCCAGGGCAGCCAGGACGCCGCGGCCCGGGGCCGCAGCGCGCTCGAAGAGCTCTGGCGCTCCTACAAGGAGACCGGGGACCAACGGCTGCGGGAGCAGCTGATCCTGCACTACTCACCGCTCGTCAAGTACGTCGCGGGTCGGGTCGGGGTCGGTCTGCCCTCCAATGTCGAGCAGGCGGACTTCGTCTCCTCCGGCGTCTTCGGGCTGATCGACGCGATCGAGAAGTTCGACATCGATCGCGCCATCAAGTTCGAGACCTACGCGATCAGCCGCATCCGCGGCGCGATCATCGACGAGCTGCGCGCCCTGGACTGGATCCCCCGCTCGGTGCGGCAGAAGGCCAAGGCGGTCGAGCGGACGTACGCGACGCTGGAGGCCCGGCTGCGTCGGACGCCGCACGAGCCCGAGGTCGCGGCCGAGATGGGCATCGCGATCGAGGACCTGCACGCGATCTTCAGTCAGCTGTCGCTCGCCAATGTCGTGGCGCTGGACGAACTGCTCCACCCGGTGGGGGAGAGCGGCGACCGGCTGAGCCTGATGGACACCCTGGAGGACCACGGCGCGGACAACCCGGTCGAGGTGGCCGAGGACCGCGAGCTGCGCAGACTGCTGGCCCAGGCGGTCAACACCCTCCCCGAGCGGGAGAAGACGGTGGTGACGCTCTACTACTACGAGGGGCTCACCCTCGCCGAGATCGGACAGGTGCTGGGAGTGACGGAGAGTCGGGTGAGCCAGATCCACACCAAGTCCGTCCTCCAACTGCGCGCCAAGCTGTCGGACGTCCGGTAGCCCGCCGGTCCGGTGGGGCAGGAGTCCGGCCTGGAGGGAACGGGTCAGGCGGGTCCGCGCCGGCTCCGGATGCGCGGCGCCGTATCGGCCGCGGGTAGGGCTCCGTACAGTGGGAGCGTGCCGAAGATCCGAGCGGCCACGGTGGCCGAGCATCGCCAGCTGCAGCGGGCAGCCCTCCTCGACGCTGCCCGCACCCTGCTCACCGAGGGCGGTATGGAGGCCCTGACCTTCCCCGCGCTCGCGACGCGCACCGGGCTGGCGCGTTCCTCGGTCTACGAGTACTTCCGCTCCCGCGCCGCCGTGGTCGAGGCGCTCTGCGAGGTGGACTTCCCGCTCTGGGCGGCCGAGATCGAGGCCGGGATGGAGAGCTGCGACACCGCCGCCGAGCGGATCGAGGCGTACGTCCGGGGCCAGCTGGCGCTGGCCGCGGACCCGCGCCACCGTGCGGTCGTGGCGATCTCGGCGCTGGAGCTGGACGAGGCCGCGCGCGAGCGGATCCGGGCGGCGCACGGCAGGCTGGCCGGACTGCTCGTCCAGGCGCTGGAGGAGCTGGGCCACGAGCAGACCCGGCTGGCCGCGGCACTGCTGCAGGGGGTCGTGGAGGCGGCCGTCCGCAGGGCCGAGCAGGCGGCGGCCGGGAATCGCGCCGGCTGCGCGACCGAGAGCAGCGAGCAGATCGCCGACGCCGCCGTCGCCCTGGCGCTGCACGGCCTCGGCCGGGCCTGATCCGCTGCAGTCTCCCCGTCGGACGTGAACTCCTCCGGTGGGAACCCCCCCAGCTATCCACTCCCTGTTATCCGCTCCCGCCGTTGAAGGGCAGCAGTCGGGCCGTGCCCGCGCCGAACAGGGCCAGCGGGTCCAGGTAGCGGCCTCCGCGTAGCAGCCCCCAGTGCAGGCAGTCCTGAGCGGGGCAGTGCCGACCGTCCGTGGCGAGCTGCCCGATCACCTGCCCGGCGGTCACCGCGGTGCCGACCGGGACGGTGCCGGTGACGGGCAGGTAGGTGGTCCGGAGCGGGGGAGAGCCCGAGCCCGGGTGCGCGACGGTCACCACCGGGCGGCCCGCCACCAGGCCGGAGAACGTGACCACCCCGGCGGCCGCCGCCCGCACCTCCGCCCCGGGCGCGGCCGCGAGATCCACCCCGCGGTGTCCGGCGGCCCAGGGCTTCGCCGGCGGCTCGAACCGCCCCAGCACCCCTCCGGGCCCGCCCACCGGCCAGGCCCGTGCGCCGCTCCGGCCGCCACCGCCACCGCCACCGCCACCGCCATCCACGCCATCCACGCCACCCACGGAGCCTCGGGAGCCCCCGGTCCGGCCCTCGGCCGTCGCGGCGCCCGACAGTACGAGCACCACCCCCAGCACCACGGAGAGCGCTCCCCGAACCCCGACGAACCACGCACGAGCTGTCATGCACGAAGGCTCGCGGTCGCGCCGCCGCCGCACCACCCACATCCGGATTCCTGTGGACAAACCGCCTCCACCCCAGGCCGCCATCCCTCCGACGGGTGTACGGACGCCGCCATCCGGTGTACAAGAGGCATACCGACGGCCCACGAGGGGCAGGCGGCCACGCCGGGCACGGCTCGGCCCCCACCTGCCGCAGACCCCGGCAGTCCCCCCGAAGTTCCTCCCGCAGTTCCCCCGCCGACCCGCCCGCTCCGGCCGTTTCCCGGGCTCTTCCCAGGTCCCCGGCGGCCCCCCGGCCGCTCGCGAAGTCGCCCGCCGCTCGGCGCTTCCCGTACACTTCACACGCGACCCGGTCCGCCGGGTCGACTTCGCACGCCCCGCCACCGGTGGTCGGACGCGGTACATCCGCGGCCCCGCCAG
This sequence comes from Streptomyces sp. 1114.5, assembly GCF_003635085.1. Taxonomy (NCBI): domain Bacteria; kingdom Bacillati; phylum Actinomycetota; class Actinomycetes; order Kitasatosporales; family Streptomycetaceae; genus Streptomyces; species Streptomyces sp. 1114.5. The sequence goes on along the minus strand of NZ_RBXE01000001.1, from coordinate 32,819 downwards.
GTGCGAGTGCCGCTCGGTCCGCCGAGCCCGACCGGCCCCAGGCCGAGCGGGCGCAAGCGGCTCGGCACGTTCGGGGCGTCAGGCGTGGCTGTCACCTGGCCGCCACGGACAAACCGAGACTGACCCGGCTGTGGGCGATCGCTGCGACGCAGTGCCGCCGCCGGGCCGCAACACCAAGGAGTACGGCAATGGCCGTCGTCACGATGCGGGAGCTGCTGGAGAGCGGCGTCCACTTCGGTCACCAGACCCGCCGCTGGAACCCGAAGATGAAGCGCTTCATCATCACCGAGCGCAACGGCATCTACATCATCGACCTCCTGCAGTCGCTGAACTACATCGACCGCGCCTTCGAGTTCATCAAGGAGACCGTTGCCCACGGCGGCAGCGTCCTCTTCGTCGGCACGAAGAAGCAGGCCCAGGAGGCCATCGCCGAGCAGGCCACCCGCGTGGGCATGCCCTACGTGAACCAGCGCTGGCTCGGCGGCATGCTGACCAACTTCTCGACCGTCTACAAGCGCCTGCAGCGCCTGAAGGAGCTCGGCGAGCTGGACTTCTCGGACGTGGCCGGCTCCGGCCTCACCAAGAAGGAGCTCCTGGTCCTCCAGCGCGAGCACGACAAGCTGGAGAAGACCCTCGGTGGTATCCGCGACATGCAGCGCGTTCCCAGCGCTGTCTGGATCGTGGACACCAAGAAGGAGCACATCGCGGTCGGCGAGGCCCGGAAGCTCAACATCCCGGTCGTCGCCATCCTCGACACCAACTGTGACCCCGACGAGGTCGACTACAAGATCCCGGGCAACGACGACGCGATCCGCTCCGTCACCCTGCTGACCCGCGTGATCGCCGACGCCGTCGCCGAGGGCCTGAAGGCCCGCGCCGGTGTCGCCAAGGGCGACGCCAAGGCCGAGCCGGGCGCCGACCAGCCGCTGGCCGACTGGGAGAAGGACCTCATCGAGGGCGAGAAGAAGGCCGAGGAGGCCCCCGCCGCCGAGGCTCCGGCCGCCGAGGCCCCGGCTGCCGAGGCCCCGGCTGCCGAGGCTCCGGCCGAGCAGGCCTGACGTACCAAGGGTGAGGGGCACCCGCCGGTACGAAACCGGCAGGTGCCCCTCTCTCCCGCGCCGGGACCGAACCACCGGTCCCGGCGCCACCCCACGCAGACACGCGAGACGCGAGAAGAGATTCACACCATGGCGAACTTCACCGCCGCGGACGTCAAGAAGCTCCGTGAGCTCACCGGCGCCGGCATGATGGACTGCAAGAAGGCCCTGGACGAGGCCGAGGGCAACGTCGAGAAGGCCGTCGAGCTCCTGCGCATCAAGGGCCAGAAGGGCGTTGCCAAGCGCGAGGGCCGCGACGCCTCCAACGGCGCCGTTTCCGCGCTGATCGCCGAGGACAAGAAGTCCGGCGTCCTGGTCGAGCTGAACTGCGAGACCGACTTCGTCGCCAAGGGTGACAACTTCGTCAAGGTCGCCGACGCCATCGCGGCCCACGTCGCCAAGTCCGCCCCGGCCGACCTGGACGCCGCCCTGGCCTCCGAGATCGAGGCCGGCAAGACCGTTCAGCAGTTCGTGGACGAGGCCAACGCGACCCTGGGCGAGAAGATCGTCTTCCGTCGCTTCGCCCAGTTCGACGGTGACGGCTTCGTCGCGGTCTACCTGCACAAGACCAGCCCCGACCTGCCGCCGGCCGTCGGCGTCCTGGTCGAGCTGGACAAGGAGAACGCCGAGGTCGCCAAGGACGTCGCGCAGCACATCGCCGCCTTCGCGCCGAAGTACCTGTCCCGCGAGGAGATCCCGGCCGAGGAGCTTGAGAACGAGCGCCGCGTCGCCGAGGCCACCGCTCGCGAGGAGGGCAAGCCGGAGGCCGCCCTGCCGAAGATCGTCGAGGGCCGCGTCACCGGCTTCGTGAAGGAGAACTCCGTTCTGGAGCAGGCCTTCGCGAAGGACAACAAGAAGACCGTCGCCAAGGTCCTTGAGGAGAACGGCGTCGCCCTCAAGCGCTTCGCCCGCTTCCGCGTCGGCGCCTGAGCCACGTTCCACCTGGTCCCCGGCCCCCTTAGGCTGGGAACCGCCCCCGCCCGCTGACCGGGGCGGGAGGAACGCCGAACGGGCTCACCCAGCGCCTACCGCCCACGGGCGGGCTCGCGTCGGCACCATGAACGACGAGGAGGCCATTGCCGTGCAGGACACCGAACCGGTTCCCGCGGCAGTGGCCTCCTCGCGTGTACGCGCAGGCGGGGCATCCGCACACCCGCGCCTGTGACCAGTAGGTGCAAAAAGGAGAAGTCCATGCAGGAGACGCAGGAGACCGCGCAGGACCCCAAGGCCGGCTCGCGCCGCCGGGTGCTGCTCAAGCTGTCCGGTGAAGCCTTCGCCGGTGGCGGCGGGCTCGGCGTCGACCCGGACGTCGTGCACGCGATCGCCCGGGAGATCGCCACCGTCGTCCGCGCCGGTACCGAGGTCGCGGTGGTCATCGGCGGCGGCAACTTCTTCCGGGGCGCCGAGCTGCAGGTCCGCGGCATGGACCGGGCCCGCTCCGACTACATGGGCATGCTCGGCACCGTCATGAACTGCCTTGCGCTGCAGGACTTCCTGGTCAAGGAGGGCATCGAGACCCGGGTCCAGACCGCCATCACCATGGGCCAGGTCGCCGAGCCGTACCTGCCGCTGCGCGCCGTCCGGCACCTGGAGAAGGGCCGCGTCGTGATCTTCGGCGCCGGTATGGGCATGCCGTACTTCTCCACCGACACCACGGCCGTCCAGCGGGCGCTGGAGATCCACGCCGACGTCCTGCTGATGGGCAAGAACGGCGTGGACGGCGTCTACGACTCCGACCCGCGGACCAACCCGGACGCGGTCAAGTTCGACGCGCTGGAGTACTCCGAGGTCATCGCGCGCGACCTCAAGGTCGCCGACCTCACCGCGATCACGCTGTGCAAGGACAACAACCTTCCGATGCTGGTCTTCGAACTGCTGGCGGAGGGCAATATCGCGCGTGCGGTGAAGAGTGAGAAGATCGGCACACTCATCAGCCAGGATTCTGTCCGGGCCTGAGCAGCAACCAGCCGTACGGGACGGCGCGGGCGCCGCGACCGGCCTCCGAGCCGTCACCGGTCGGAACAACAGCAGATGAACCGGACAGGGAGACCACAGTGATCGAAGAGACCCTCCTCGAAGCCGAGGAGAAGATGGAGAAGGCCGTCGCCGTCGCCAAGGACGACTTCGCCGCCATCCGCACCGGCCGCGCGCACCCGGCGATGTTCGCCAAGATCGTCGCGGAGTACTACGGCGCCGTGACGCCGATCAACCAGCTGGCCTCGTTCTCGGTGCCGGAGCCCCGGATGGCGGTCGTCTCGCCGTTCGACAAGACCGCGCTGAAGGCCATCGAGCAGGCGATCCGCGACTCCGACCTGGGCGTCAACCCGTCCAACGACGGCAACATCATCCGCGTCGTGCTGCCCGAGCTGACCGAGGAGCGCCGCCGGGAGTTCATCAAGGTCGCCCGCGGCAAGGGCGAGGACGCCAAGGTCTCCATCCGTTCGGTGCGCCGCAAGGCCAAGGACGCGATCGACAAGCTGGTCAAGGACGGCGAGGTCGGCGAGGACGAGGGCCGCCGCGCCGAGAAGGAGCTCGACGACACCACGGCCAAGTACGTGGCCGCCGTCGACGAGCTGCTGAAGCACAAGGAAGCCGAGCTGCTCGAGGTCTGATGAACGACGCCCCTGACGCCCCTGGCTACTGGGGCCCGTCCGACCAGCAGTTCCAGCCCTACCGCCCGGCGCCGCAGCCGCAGCCACTCCGCGACCCGGTCGGACCGGCGCCGGGGTACGGCGAGCAGCCGGCGCCGGTCCAGGGACGTCCCGGCCACCCGGGCGGCCCGGCCGTGCCCCCGGGCGTGCCGGGTGCCGTCCCGGGGGACCAGGGTCTCCGTTCGGATCACTTGCGGCAGCCCCCGGTGTACTGGGGCGGCGACGCGGAGGAGACTCAGGTCATGCCCCCCGTCCCGGCCGACCCCGGCCCGCCCCCCGGTGTGCCGGGCCGCGGCCGACCGGCCGCCTCCGGCGCCTCCGCGGCGGAGCCGGCCCGGGAGGCCGGCCGACTGAGCGGTCCGCTGTTCCGCGACGAGCCGTCCGAGCCGGCGCCGCCCGCCGTGACGGAGACGGTCGTGCTGCGCGCGATATCGCCCGACGTCGCCCCCGCCCCCGCCCCCGGTCACGGCACCCCGCCGCACCCGGGGGCACCGGTGCATCCCGCGCCGCCGCCCAGCCACCCGGCGGCCGGACAGCCCCGCTTCGTGCCGTCGTCCCACCCAGGGCAGGAGACACCCGTGGCCGCCCAGCCCGACCCGCAACCGCAGCCGCGCAAGCAGCGCGGTGGCCGTAACCTCCAGGCCGCCATAGGCGTGGGGGTCGGCCTCGGCGTGGTGATCATCGCCTCGCTGTTCGTGGTGAAGGCGCTGTTCCTGGTCGTCGTGATGGCCGCGGTCGCGGTCGGCGTCTGGGAGCTGACCAGCCGGCTCTCCGAGCGCAAGGAGATCAAGGCGCCGCTGGTCCCGCTGGTCGTCGGCGGCATCGCGATGGTCGCCACCGGTTACTGGTCCGGGGTCGAGTGGGCCGCAGCCTCACTCGCACTGACCGGCCTGGCGGTGATGGTCTGGAGGATGGCCGAGCCGCCGGAGAACTACCTGCGGGACATAACGGCGGGCGTGTTCACCGCCTTCTACGTGCCCTTCCTGGCCACCTTCGTGGCGATGATGCTGGCGGCCGACGACGGCCCCCAGCGGATCGTGCTCTTCCTGATCGTCACGATCTGCAGCGACACCGGCGCCTACGCCGTGGGCTACAAGTTCGGCCGGACCAAGCTGGCCCCGACGATCAGCCCCGGCAAGACCCGCGAGGGCCTGGCCGGCGGCATCGCCCTGTCGATGCTGGCCGGCGCCGTGCTGATGCAGCTGATCATCGACGACGGCAGCTGGTGGCAGGGCCTGATCCTGGGCGGCTGCGCGGCGGTCACCGCGACCCTGGGCGACCTGGGCGAGTCGATGATCAAGCGCGACCTGGGGATCAAGGACATGGGCACGCTGCTGCCCGGCCACGGCGGCATCATGGACCGGTTGGACTCGCTCCTGCCGACCGCCCCGGTGGTCTGGCTGCTGCTGGTGGCCTTCGTCGGCAGCTGATCCGCGCGTACGACGGAGGGCCCCGGACGCCTGGCGTCCGGGGCCCTCGCGCGTCTGCGACACTGGAACAACCATGCCTAAGCCCGGAGAACTCACCTTTGTCGCGCCGCGCGGCGCCAAGCCCCCGCGACACCTCGCCGACCTGAGCCCCGCCGAGCGCAAGGAGGCCGTCGCCGAGCTGGGCGAGCAGCCGTTCCGCGCCAAGCAGCTCTCCAACCACTACTTCGGCCGGATGTCGAACGACCCGGCGGGCTGGACGGACATCCCCGCCGCCAGCCGGGAGAAGCTCACCGGGAGCCTGCTGCCCGAGCTGATGTCGGTGGTGCGGCACGTGTCCTGCGACGACGACGCCACCCGCAAGACGCTGTGGAAGCTCTTCGACGGCACGCTCGTGGAGTCCGTGCTGATGCGCTACCCGGACCGGGTCACCATGTGCATCAGCTCGCAGGCGGGCTGCGGGATGAACTGCCCGTTCTGCGCCACCGGTCAGGCCGGGCTGACCCGCAACCTCTCCACCGCCGAGATCGTCGAGCAGATCGCCGCCGGGATGCGCGCGCTCAAGGTCGGGGAGTTCGGGGCGCGCGGGACGTCGTCCGTCGAGGACGGCAGCGGTCCGGCCGGCGAGGCGCGGCTGTCCAACGTGGTCTTCATGGGCATGGGCGAGCCGCTGGCCAATTACAACCGGGTGCTGGCCGCGATCCGCCGGCTGACCGACCCGGCGCCGGACGGCTTCGGGCTGTCCCAGCGCGGCATCACGGTCTCCACCGTCGGCCTCGTCCCGGCGATGCACCGCTTCGCCGACGAGGGCCTGAGCTGCCGCCTGGCGCTGTCGCTGCACGCCCCGGACGACGAGCTGCGCGACGAGCTGGTGCCGGTGAACACCCGGTGGAAGGTCGCCGAGGTGCTGGACGCGGCCTGGAACTACGCGGAGAAGTCCGGCCGCCGGATCTCCATCGAGTACGCGCTGATCAAGGACATCAACGACCAGGCCTGGCGGGCCGACCTGCTCGGCCGGTTGATCAAGAACCACCGGGTGCACGTCAACCTGATCCCGCTGAACCCGACGCCGGGTTCCAAGTGGACGGCCTCCCGGCCCGAGGACGAGCGCGAGTTCGTCCGCCGGCTCCGGGCCCACGGCGTGCCGACGACCGTCCGCGACACCCGCGGCCAGGAGATCGACGGCGCCTGCGGCCAGCTCGCCGCGGCCGGCTGACCGGAGCGGTCAGCGCAGACCGGCGGCCGCCAGCGCGGCGGTCGCCCCGCCGGTCAGCAGCAGCGTCGTGCCGACGGCCAGGGTGCGCAGTGCGACCGCGCCGAACAGCAGCCGGGGCGAGGTGCCGAGGCGCAGCAGCACCTCGGTGACGTCCCGGCGGTCGGTGCGGACCTCGGCCAGCCGGGCGATCACCGCGGCGGCCGCGCAGCCGAGCACCAGGCAGGCCTCGACGGCGGGCAGGGCGTCGGCGCTGCCGGGGGTGCCGATCCAGTAGCGGATGGTGGTGAGCACCAGCGCGACGGCCAGGGTGAGGACGGCCAGCGGCGCGCCGAGGCGGGGGGCCTGGGCGGTGAGCCCGCGGCCGGCCAGCAGCCGCAGCGGGGTGGGCCGGCCGAGGGCGAGCAGCCGTCCGGCCCAGGCCAGCAGCGGGCCGGTGAGCAGGGCGAGGCCCAGTGCGCCGGCCGCCCAGCCGCCGAGGGCGGCGGTGCTGGTGGTGCCGAGCCCGGCGGGCAGGTGGATCGGGCGGCCGTCGGCGGGGGCTCCGGGCCGCAGCGCGATGAGTTCGAGGGCCGCGCCGATCACGCTCACTCCGATCGGCAGCGCGATCCGCCAGACGCCGAAGCCGGTGCGGTGGTGGGTGCGGCCGCCGGGCAGGTCCTCGGTGACGGGCACTGCGCAGGCGGCGGCGATGCCGGCGGTGAGCGGGACCAGGGCGAGCAGGGTGACCGGTGCGGCGGCCGGCAGCGGGACGCCCATGCCGAGGTCGGGGGCCAGTGAGGGCCCGGCGATGTCGTTGCGCAGTACCAGGAAGACCAGCAGGGTGAGCACGCTGCCGAGGGTGCAGGCGAGGGCGACCTCGCCGGCGATCAGGGCCCGGATCCGGCGGGAGCCGGCCCCGGCGGCGGTGAGGCCGGCGATCCGCTCGGGCCGCCGGGCGGGGACCGAGCGGGCGGCGACGGCGGCGAACCAGGCGACGGCGGCGAGCGGGGGCAGGCACCAGAGCAGCCGGACCAGCGGGTCGGCACCGCCGAGCGGGTCGCTCATGGCCCGGCCGAGGGAGCGCAGCAGGAAGGCGGCCACCACGGCGGCGGCCAGTGTGGTGAGCAGCCAGCGGCCGAGGTCGGGCGCCCGGTAGCCCCGGGCCAGACGGAGATAGAACACGGCGACTCTTTCAGCGGCTCGGCGTCGTCAGCGGCACGGTGTCGTCAACGGCTCGGTGTCGTCCGTCGTCAGAGGCGGGTGGCCGTGACGGCGGGTGCTCCGGTGGTCCCGCGCGGGACGGGGGCGGCGGGGGCGGTGAGCCGGCCGTCGACGAGGGCGACGGCGCGGTCCGCGAACCGGACGAGTTCGGGGTCGTGGGTGGCCAGGACGAGGGTGAGCTGGTGCGAGCGGGCGGCGCTGGTCAGTATCCGCAGGACCTGGTCGGCGGCCTCGCGGTGCAGCGGGGCGGTGGGGTCGTCGGCGAAGACGACGGGCGGCTGCGGGGCGAGGGCGCGGGCGACGGCGACCCGCTGGCGCTGGCTCTGGACCAGCCGGTCGGGGCGGTGCCTGGCGAAGTCGCCGACGTCCAGGCGCTCCAGCCACTCGTCGGCGGCGGTGTACGCGGCCTTGTTGCCGGCCCCGGCGAGCAGCAGGGGCAGGGCGACGTTCTCCCGGGCCGTCAGTTCGGGGACGAGCTGCGGCTCGGAGCCGACGAAGCCGAAGCGGTCGCGGCGCAGCCGTTCGCGGCCGGCCCGGTTGAGGGTGTGCACGGGGGCGCTGTTGAACCAGACCTCGCCCTCGTCGACCGGGAGCCGGGCGGAGAGGCAGCCGAGCAGGGTGCTCTTGCCGGAGCCGCGCGGGCCGGTGACGGCGAGTACCTCGCCCTCGCGGACGCCGAGCGAGATGCCGCGCAGGGCGGGGGTGCCGTGATGGGACTTGACGATCCCCCGGGCCCACAGCACGTCGTTGTCAGGCGGTGCCGCTGACATGAGGTTCCATCCTGGGTGGCCGCAGGGATATGACAGTCGTCAGATTAGAACGACCGTGGCGGGTCGCGGTTGCGGCGCACTGGTCCATCACGGGCAAATCACCCGCATTCAGGCATGTTTGGTCGTACGACTGTGATGTTCGGTGACGGTGGTGTGAACGCCGAAGGGCGGCCCCGCGGGAGCGGGACCGCCCTTCGGCGGAGGGTGGGGAAGAGGGCTCAGGGGATCAGAGCTTCGCCCACGCGTCGGTGAGGCTGGTCCGCAGGATCTGCTCGATCTCGTCGAAGGTCGACTGGTCGGAGATCAGCGGCGGGGCCAGCTGGACGACCGGGTCGCCACGGTCGTCGGCGCGGCAGTACAGGCCGTTGTCGAAGAGCGCCTTCGAGAGGAAGCCGTAGAGCACGCGCTCGGTCTCCTCGTCGTTGAAGGACTCCTTGGTGACCTTGTCCTTCACGAGCTCGATGCCGTAGAAGTAGCCGTTGCCGCGGACGTCGCCGACGATCGGCAGGTCGCGCAGCTTGCTCAGGGTGCCCAGGAAGCGCGACTCGTTGTCGAGCACGTGCTGGTTGAGGCCCTCGCGCTCGAAGATGTCGAGGTTGGCGAGCGCCACGGCCGAGGAGACCGGGTGGCCGGCGAAGGTGTAGCCGTGCAGGAAGGTGTTGTCACCCTTGTAGAACGGCTCGGCGATGCGGTCCGAGATGATCGTGGCGCCGATCGGGGAGTAGCCCGAGGTCATGCCCTTGGCGCAGGTGATCATGTCCGGCACGTAGCCGAACTTGTCGGCGCCGAACATGGTGCCGAGGCGGCCGAAGGCGCAGATGACCTCGTCCGAGACCATCAGCACGTCGTGGCGGTCACAGATCTCGCGCAGGCGCTGGAAGTAGCCGGGCGGCGGCGGGAAGCAGCCACCGGCGTTCTGCACCGGCTCGACGAAGACGGCGGCGACGGTCTCGGGGCCCTCGAAGAGGATCGCCTCCTCGACCTGGTCGGCGCACCAGCGGCCGTACGCCTCGGGGTCGACGGTGCCGTCGGGGCCCTCAAGGTAGTGCGGGGCGCGGTAGATGTTGGTGTTCGGGGCCTTGTGGGTGCCCGGCACCAGCGGCTCGAACGGGGCCTTCAGGCCCGGCAGGCCGGTGATGGACAGCGCGCCCTGCGGGGTGCCGTGGTAGGCGATGGCGCGGGAGATGACCTTGTACTTGGTCGGCTTGCCGATCAGCTTGAAGTACTGCTTGGCGAGCTTCCAGGCGGTCTCGACGGCCTCGCCGCCACCGGTGGAGAAGAAGACCTTGTTCAGGTCGCCCGGGGCGTAGTTGGCCAGGCGCTCGGCCAGCTCGACGGCCTTGGGGTGCGCGTAGCTCCAGATCGGGAAGAACGCGAGTTCCTTGGCCTGCTTGGCGGCGACCTCGGCGAGCTCGGTGCGGCCGTGACCGGCCTGCACGACGAACAGGCCGGCCAGGCCGTCGATGTACTTCCGGCCCTTGTCGTCCCAGATGTAGGTGCCCTCGCCCTTGACGATCGTCGGCACGGGGGAGTTCTCGTACGACGACATGCGGGTGAAGTGCATCCACAGGTGGTCGTAGGCGGTCTTGGAAAGGTCCTTCTGCGCCGGGTCGGCTGTCATCGGGTGCCCCAGGTGTAGGTCTGTTTCCGGAGCTTCAGGTAAACGAAGCTCTCGGTGCTCCGCACGCCGGGAAGGGCGCGGATGCGCTTGTTGATCAGTTCGAGCAGGTGCTCGTCGTCCTCGCAGACCAGTTCGGCCAGGAGGTCGAACGAGCCTGCGGTGCAGACGACGTAGTCGACCTCGTCGAGGGCGGCCAGCGCGTCGGCGACGGGCTCGATGTCGCCCTCGACCCGGATGCCGACCATCGCCTGGCGGGTGAAGCCGACGGTGAGCGGGTCCGTGACGGCGACGATCTGCATCACGCCTTGGTCGAGCAGCTTCTGGACGCGCTGCCGTACGGCTGCCTCGGACAGGCCGACGGCCTTGCCGATGGCGGCGTACGGGCGGCGCCCGTCCTCCTGGAGCTGCTCGATGATCGCCTTGGAGGCGGCGTCGAGGGGAACGCTGGCGTTCCGGTCGCGGTTGGCCACGCGGCCACTGTGCCTGATCGATTCGGCGTTCGCAAGCTTGGAAGCTGCTGATTTCGTCGCGATCTTGGAAAACGCGTACGGATTTCATCGCGTACATCCACTTGGCCTGTCGATTACGGCAGTGGTGCGGCTACCCTGGCACGGTACGCGCGCGGCCCCGCGGGATGCGGCGCGTACCGCCACCAGTGGACCGCGCCGTTTCGGGCCCGGCCACTCGGCACCCTTCGTACGCCGGATCCGCCGACGTACCATGGCGCCGGAATCTGCAATGCCGCAGGCCCAGACCGAGGAGAGACCCCGTGAGCGACCTTCGTACGCTGCGCAACTACATCAATGGTGAGTTCGTCGACGCGGCTGACGGCCGCACGCTCGACATCGTGGACCCGACCACCGGCGAGGTGTACGCGACGTCGCCGCTGTCCGGTGCCGCGGACGTGGACGCCGCCATGGCCTCCGCCGCCGCCGCGTTCCCGATCTGGCGCGACGCCACCCCGAGCACCCGGCAGAAGCTGCTGCTCAAGATCGCCGACGCGGTCGAGGCCCGGGCCGACGAGATCGTCGACGCCGAGGTGCGCAACACCGGCAAGCCCCGCGGGCTGACCCTCTCCGAGGAGATCGGCCCGATGGTGGACCAGATCCGGTTCTTCGCCGGTGCCGCCCGCCTGCTGGAGGGCAAGGCCGCCGGTGAGTACATGGACGGGATGACCTCGATCATCCGCCGCGAGCCGGTCGGCGTCTGCGCCCAGGTCGCCCCGTGGAACTACCCGATGATGATGGCCGTCTGGAAGTTCGCCCCGGCCATCGCCGCGGGCAACACCGTCGTGCTGAAGCCCTCGGACACCACCCCGGCCTCCACCGTGCTGCTGGCCGAGATCATCGGCGGCGTCCTCAAGGAGCTGGAGCTGCCGGCCGGCATCTTCAACGTCATCTGCGGCGACCGCGAGAGCGGCAAGCTGATGGTCGAGCACCGGACGCCGGCGATGGCCTCCATCACCGGTTCGGTCCGGGCCGGCATCCAGGTCGCCGAGTCGGCCTCCAAGGACGTCAAGCGCGTCCACCTGGAGCTGGGCGGCAAGGCCCCGGTCGTGGTCTTCGAGGACGCCGACATCGCCGAGGCCGTCGAGGGCATCTCGGTGGCGGGCTACTTCAACGCCGGCCAGGACTGTACGGCCGCCACCCGCGTGCTGGTGCACGAGTCGATCCACGACGCCTTCGTCGAGGCGCTGGCCAAGGCCGCGGCCGAGACCAAGACCGGCGGCGTGGACGACGAGGACGTGCTGTACGGCCCGCTGAACAACGCCAACCAGCTGAAGCAGGTGGCCGGCTTCATCGAGCGGCTGCCCGCCCACGCCAAGGTCGAGGCCGGTGGCCACCAGGTCGGCGACAAGGGCTACTTCTACGCCCCGACCGTCGTCTCCGGCCTGAACCAGGACGACGAGATCATCCAGAACGAGGTCTTCGGCCCGGTCATCACCGTGCAGAAGTTCACCGACGAGGACCAGGCCGTCGAGTACGCCAACGGCGTCGAGTTCGCGCTGGCCTCCTCGGTGTGGACCAAGGACCACGCCCGCGCCATGCGGATGTCGCGCCGCCTGGACTTCGGCTGCGTCTGGATCAACACCCACATCCCGCTGGTCGCCGAGATGCCGCACGGCGGCTTCAAGAAGTCCGGCTACGGCAAGGACCTGTCGTCGTACGGCTTCGAGGACTACACCCGCGTGAAGCACGTCATGACCGCGATCTAGCGGGTCGTGACCGCGATCTAGCGGGTCGTGACCGTCGAGCGGGGTATGACCGCGATCTAGCGGGTCATGACCGTCGAGCGGGGTATGACCGCGATCTGAGTGCTGGTATGAACTGACCATGGGCCCGGGGCTTTTCGCCCCGGGCCCTGTGTCTTTGCATCCTGTCGACGGATCGGGTGACCGGCTGACAAGATGAAACTGCCCTTCGGGGACGACCGGCCCTAGCCTTACCGGCATGAGCATCCCCACCGCTGACTCAGCCACCGGCCAGGCGGTCAAGGCCGCCGACCGCGCGCACGTCTTCCACTCGTGGTCCGCCCAGGCGCTGATCGACCCCCTCGCGGTGGCCGGCGCCGAGGGCTCGTACTTCTGGGACTACGACGGCAACCGCTACCTCGACTTCTCCTCGCAGCTGGTCAACACCAACATCGGCCACCAGCACCCGAAGGTGGTCGCCGCGATCCAGGAGCAGGCGGCGAAGCTCTGCACCATCGCCCCCGGCTTCGCGGTCGAGGCGCGCAGCGAGGCCGCCCGGCTGGTCGCCGAGCGCACCCCGGGCGACCTGGACAAGATCTTCTTCACCAACGGCGGCGCCGAGGCCAACGAGAACGCCATCCGGCTGGCCCGGCTGAACACCGGCCGCCAGAAGGTCCTGTCCACCTACCGCTCGTACCACGGCGCCACCGCCAACGCGATCGCCCTGACCGGCGACCCGCGGCGCTGGGCCAACGAGATCGGCGTCTCCGGCGTGGTGCACTTCTGGGGCCCGTACGCCTACCGCTCCAACTTCCACGCCGAGAACGAGGCGCAGGAGTGCGAGCGCGCGCTGCGGCACCTGGAGGAGGTGATCGCGTTCGAGGGGCCGGGCACCGTCGCGGCGGTCATCCTGGAGACCGTGGTCGGCACCGCGGGCATCCTGGTCCCGCCGCCGGGCTACTTGGCGGGGGTGCGGGAGATCTGCGACCGGTACGGCATCGTGTTCATCCTCGACGAGGTGATGGCGGGCTTCGGCCGCACCGGCGAGTGGTTCGCCGCCGACCACTGGGGCGTCACCCCGGACCTGCTCACCTTCGCCAAGGGCGTCAACTCCGGTTACGTGCCGCTGGGCGGCGTGGCGATCAGCGCCGAGATCGCGGCCACCTTCGCCGAGCGGCCGTTCCCCGGCGGGCTCACCTACTCCGGCCACCCGCTGGCCTGTGCCTCGGCGGTGGCCACCATCAACGCCATGGCGGAGGAGGGCATCGTCGAGAACGCCAAGCACATCGGCGAGACGGTGCTCGGCCCCGGGCTGCGCGAGCTGGCCGAGCGGCACCCCTCGATCGGAGAGGTCCGCGGCCTCGGCGTGTTCTGGGCGCTCGACCTGGTGAAGGACCGGGAGACCCGCGAGCCGCTGGTGCCGTACAACGCCGCCGGCGCCGCCAACGCGCCGATGGCCGAGCTGGCCGCGGCCTGCAAGCAGCGCGGGCTCTGGCCGTTCGTCAATATGAACCGCTTCCACGTCGTCCCGCCGTGCACCGTCACCGAGGAGGAGGCCAAGACCGGCCTCGCGGTGCTGGACGAGGTGCTGTCGCTCACCGACGCGCACACTGTCTGACGTACCTCCCAGGACGGCCCCGGCGCCCGCGCGTGCCGGGGCCGTCCCACGCTCCGGAAGGCTCCCCATGTCCAGCTCCACCCTGACCCGCCGTTCGTCCGACTCCCGTACTGTGCGCCGACGTTCCGTGCTCGGCGGGGCGGCGCTGCTCGGTGCCGGCGCACTGACCGGCTGCGGGATCCCGTCCGCGTACGTCCCCGAGGACCGCCGCTCGGCACCGGACCGTTCGGAGAGCGACCGGAGGCTCGCCTTCTCCAACTGGACGCAGTACATCGACACCGACGACCAGGGCGGCCGACCGACCCTGGACGCCTTCAGCGCCAGCACCGGGATCGCGGTCACCTACACCGAGGACATCAACGACAACGACGAGTTCTTCGGCAAGATCAGCCCGGTGCTCACCCAGGGCGCCGACCCCGGCCGGGACCTGATGGTGGTCAGCGACTGGATGGCCGGGCGGTACGTCTCGCTCGGCTGGGTGCAGGCCATGGACCGGGCCAACCTGCCCCACGTGACCGCCAACCTGGACCCGCAGCTCGCCGATCCGGCCTTCGACCGCGGGCGCCGGCGCAGCGTGCCCTGGCAGTCCGGGATCACCGGCATCGCCTACAACCGCAAGGCGCTCGGCCGGGAGATCAAGTCCACCGCCGACCTGTGGGCGCCCGAACTCAAGGGCCGGGTCACGCTGTTCGCCGGGCTGGACGAGGCGCTCGGGCTGCTGATGCTCTCCCAGGGCGCGGACCTCGCCAGGTTCACCGGGGACGACGCGGACAAGGCGATGGACCTGGTGCAGAAGATGGTCGACACCGGCCACGTCCGCCGCTTCACCGGCAACGACTACACCAGCGACCTCGCCTCCGGGGCGGCCCTCGCCTGCCAGGCCTACTCCGGCGACGCCGTCCAACTCACCGCCGAGAACCCGGACATCGAGTTCGTGGTGCCCGAGGAGGGCGGCGAACTGTGGGCGGAGAGCCTGATGATCCCCAACCGGGCCGTCCACAAGCGCAACGCCGAGGCGCTGATCGACTACTACTACCAGCCCGAAGTGGCCGCCGAACTCGCCGCGTTCGTCCAGTACATCTGCCCGGTGCCGGCCGCCCGCGAGGTGCTGGCGGCCAGCGGCGACAAGGAGAAGGCCGAACTCGCCGAGAACCCGCTGGTGTTCCCGACCGAGGAGATGCGAGCCCGGCTGCACACCATGCGCGACGTCACCTCGGCCGAGCGGCCGCAGCTGCACAAGGTCTGGGGGCGCATCACCGGGGTGTGATCCGCCGGGTTGTGATCCGCGGGGTGTGATCCGCCGGGGTGCGACGGCAACCGGAGCGCGGCCCCCTGGGCTCAGCGGCGGACGGCGTCCAGGGCGAGCAGCGCCACGTGCAAGGACAGGCAGGACTCCACCTGGTCCAGGTCCACGCCGAGGATCCGCTCGACCTTGTGCAGCCGGTCGTAGAAGGACGGCCGGGACAGGTGGGCGGCGTCCGCCGCGGCCGACTTGTTCCGGCCCTGCTCCAGGTAGATCCGCAGCATCTGCACCAACTGGCCGTTGTGCTCGGCGTCGTGGGCCAGCAGCGGGCCCAGCTCCCGCTCCACGTAGGTCTGCAGCCGGGCGTCGTCGCGCAGCAGGTGGAGCAGGCCGCGCAGCCGGACGTCCGGCAGCCGGTAGTAGGAGGAGGTGCGGCCGCCGCCGGGCACGTCGTGCAGCGCGGCGTCGGCGACCTGGGTGGCCTCCAGCAGGGTGCGCCGGGCGTCGCGGACCGATCCGACCGAGGAGCCGACCGCGACCACCGGGGCGGCCGGGTCGCCGCCCTCCCGGCCGGCCTCGGCCGACATCCGGCGCAGGGTGGCCGAGAAGGCGTCCAGCGAGGCGTGCTCCTCCTGCTGGGCGCCGAGCGAGATCAGCAGGCCGACGGCCTCGTCGTCCAGCGCGCCGACCAGGGCGGAGAGCCGGGCGGCCCGGGCCGCGCCCGCGGCCAGCTCGGTGAAGTCGCGCAGCCGGGCCTGTGCCTCCAGCGCGGCCGGGATCGGCCCGCGCCGCTGGCGCAGCACCACGCCGACCAGCCGTCGGCCCTCCAGCGGGACGCCGAGCGCCTGGGCGCGCAGCGCCGCCTCGGAGACGGTCAGGGCGTGGGTGAGGATGCCGGAGAGCAGGGTGCGGTGGGTCTGCCGCTCCAGGGACTCCCGGTCGCGGACCACCAGCCGGTTGAGCGCCAGCGCGGAGGCGCCGCGTTCCAGGAGCATGGCGTGCGGGTGGGTCTCGCCCTCGGGCAGCGGGCCGGGCTCCTGGACCAGCACCAGCCGGCCCCAGTCCTGGCCGCGGGCGCCGACGGTGGTGACCAGCCAGCCGCTGCGCGGGTCGTGCCCGGTGCGGCCGGACGGGCGCACCCCGCGCGAGCGGCGCTCCCAGTCCTCCAGTACCTCGGCCTCCGGGCGTCCGGCGGTGTCGTGGGCCAGCACCTGGTGCGCCAGGTTCTCCAGGACGACCGGCGCGCCCGCCATCCGGGCGACCTGCCGGATCACCTCGGGCGGCTCGGCGCCCTCCACCACCAGCTCGTTGAACACCTGGTGCACGGACTCGGAGATGCGCAGCTGCTCCAGCTGGGCGTTGACCACCAGGGCGTGCACGGCCTCGGTGACGGCGACGAAGCGCAGTTCGCGGCGGAGCGTGATCAGCGGCAGCCCGCGTTGCTCGGCGGCGTTGACCAGGGCGCGGGGGAGCGCGTCGAAGTAGCGCCGCCCGAACTCGACGACCAGGCCGGCGACCCCGACCTCGTCCAGCTCGCGGACGTAGCGGGCCAGGCCCTCGCGGTCCTCGGGCAGCGCGATGCCGGTGGTCAGCACCAGCTCGCCGCCGCGGAGCATTCCGGCGACGTCGGGCAGCTCGCTGACGTGGACCCAGCGGACCGGGCGCTCCAGGTGGTCGGCGCCGGCCACGACCTGGGGCAGGCCGCGCCGCATCACCTCCAGGTCGAGTACGCGGGCGACGGTGGGGAGCATCGCGGGCCTCCAGGACCGTGTGGGTTCGGGCTATCCAGGGTTCGGGCTATTCAGGGTGTCAGGTGAATCATCCATCGCCGCGACGACCTGTTGCCCTGCCCGCACCCTTGCACCCTGTAAGGCGCTTCGTACCGAGATTGCCGCAGTGACCCTTGTCACGCCCCGGCGGCAACGGGCATGGTCAGCGGGTCAGCCGTGGCGGAAAACCGATCCTGCACAGGAATCCGTCGCGTGACCGGAAAGCAACCGCGGAATCCCTTGCTAGGAACCCCGCCGGGCTGTCAGGATCGCGCAACCCCCAGTGATCGACACGGCGGACTCCGCTACCGCGGAAGCGCGCTACGGCCCTGCGCAGTCGTACCACCGGCACTTGGAGGAACCAGATGGACCTGACCGACTTCGGCGCAGGCGCGCAGTACATCGCGGGCCGCCGGACCCGGGGCGGCGGCGAGGCCTTCCAGGTCGTCAACCCCGCCGACGGCAGCGTGGTCGAGCAGGTCTCCCTGGCCACCACCGAGGACGTCGACGCGGCCGTCGCAGCGGCAAGAGCCGCCCTGCCGGGCTGGTCCTCGGCCACCCCCGGTGCGCGTTCCGAGGCGCTGACCCGGCTGGCCGCGGTGCTGACCGAGGCCTCCGGGGAGCTCGCCCGGGTGGAGACCGCGCAGACCGGCAAGCCGGTCAAGCTCGCCACCGAGTTCGACGTGCCCGGCACCATCGACAACGCCGCGTTCTTCGCCGGCGCCGCCCGCAACCTGGAGGGCAAGGCGGCCGGCGAGTACTCCGGCGACCACACCTCCTACGTCCGGCGCGAGGCGATCGGCGTGGTCGGCTCGATCTCGCCGTGGAACTACCCGCTGCAGATGGCCGCCTGGAAGATCCTCCCGGCGATCGCGGCGGGCAACACCATCGTGCTCAAGCCGGCCGAGCTGACTCCGCTGACCTCGCTGATGTTCGCTTCGGCGTGCACCGCGGCGGGCATCCCGGACGGTGTGGTCAACGTGGTCACCGGCGCCGGGCGCACCGCCGGCGAGCACCTGGTCGGCCACCCGGACGTCGCGATGGTGTCCTTCACCGGCTCCACCGCGGTCGGCAGGCGGGTCGCCGAACTCGCCACCGCGAGCGTCAAGCGCACCCACCTGGAGCTCGGCGGCAAGGCCCCGTTCGTGGTCTTCGACGACGCCGACCTGGACGCCGCCGTGCACGGCGCGGTCGCCGCCTCGCTGATCAACGGCGGCCAGGACTGCACGGCCGCGACCCGCGCGTACGTCCAGCGCCCGCTGTACGACGCGTTCGTGGCCGGGGTGGCCGAGCTGTTCGCGGCGATCCGGATCGGCGACCCGCTGAACCCGCACACCGACCTCGGCCCGCTGGTCTCGTACACCCACCGGGACCGGGTGGCCGGCTTCGTGGAGCGCGCCCGCTCGTACGCCACCGTGGTCACCGGCGGCCGCGCGCCGGCGAAGGGCCACGACGGCACCGACCTCACCCGGGGCGCGTACTACCCGCCGACCCTGATCACCGGCGCGGCCCAGGACAGCGAGGTCGTCCAGGGCGAGATCTTCGGCCCGGTGCTGGTCGTGCTGCCCTTCGACGGCGACGACGAGGGCCTGCGGCTGGCCAACGACACCCCGTACGGCCTGGCCGCCTCCGCCTGGACGGGCAACGTGCACCGCTCGCTGCGCGCCACCCGGGAGCTCGCCGCCGGGTGCGTCTGGGTCAACGACCACATCCCGATCATCAGCGAGATGCCGCACGGCGGCTACAAGGCGTCCGGCTACGGCAAGGACATGTCCCAGTACTCGCTGGACGAGTACACCCAGGTCAAACACGTCATGTTCGACACCACCGCGGTGGCCCGCAAGGACTGGCACCGCACCGTCTTCGGAGACAGATAACCCCCCGGACCGGGGCGCCCCCCCCCACGCGCCCCCTCTCCCTCCCCAGGAGGCCCGTTCCATGACGTTCAAGGCGTTCAACGAGCTCACCGACGGTCTGCCCGAACCGGTCCGCAGGGCCTGGGAACGCAGCCTGACCAGCGGCCGGGCCGCACTCGGGCGCCGCACCCTGCTGCGCGCCGCCGCGCTGACCGCCGGAGCGGGCACCCTGGCCGCCTGCGGCATCCCGGCGGCGCCCCGGGCGACCGGCGACTCCACCGCGAACGCCGCCAAGGACCTCTCGGGCACGGAGAAGGAAGTCAGCTTCTCCAACTGGCCGCTGTACGTGGACACCGACGAGAAGGACAAGGAGAAGCACGGCACCCTGGACGCCTTCACCCAGGCCACCGGGATCAAGGTCAAGTACACCGAGGACGTCAACGACAACGTCGAGTTCTTCGGCAAGATCAAGCCGCAGCTCGCCTCCGGCGAGGACACCGGCCGCGACCTGATGGTGCTCACCGACTGGATGGCCGCCCGGCTGATCCGGCTCGGCTGGGTGCAGAAGCTCAACCCGGCGAACGTCACCACCGCGATCACCAACGTCGAGGCCCGCTTCCGCGCCCCCGACTGGGATCCGGGCCGGCTCTACTCCTACCCGTGGGCCGGCATCCAGGTCGTCGTCGCGTACAACAAGAAGGCGACCAAGGGGAGGGAGGTCACCAGCGTCTCCCAGCTGCTGGACGACCCCGAGCTCAAGGGCCGGGTCACCTTCCTCTCCGAGATGCGCGACAGCATCGGGATGGTCCTGCTGGACATGGGCAAGGACCCGGCGAAGTTCACCGCCGACGACTTCGACGCCGCGATCGCCCGGGTGCAGAAGGCCGTCGACAGCAAGCAGATCCGCCGCTTCACCGGCAACGACTACGGCCAGGAGCTGTCCTCCGGCGACATCGCGGCCTGCGTCGCCTGGGGTGGCGACCTGATCCAACTGCGCGCCGACAACCCGGACATCGAGTTCGTCGTCCCGGAGCAGGGGTTCATCGCCTCGACCGACAACCTGCTGGTTCCGGCCAAGGCGCAGCACAAGACGAACGCGGAAAAGCTGATCGACTTCTACTATCAGCCGAAGATCGCGGCGCAGCTGGTCGCGGGCATCGGCTACGTCTCCGCCGTCACGGG
This sequence comes from Streptomyces sp. 1114.5, assembly GCF_003635085.1. Taxonomy (NCBI): domain Bacteria; kingdom Bacillati; phylum Actinomycetota; class Actinomycetes; order Kitasatosporales; family Streptomycetaceae; genus Streptomyces; species Streptomyces sp. 1114.5. The sequence goes on along the minus strand of NZ_RBXE01000001.1, from coordinate 12,978 downwards.
GATGAAGGACGAGCTCGCCGCCCTCGCCCCGGACACCGCGGCCAACCCGCTGGTCGTACCCACCCCCGAGATGGCGGCCAAGGCGCACGTGTTCCGCACCCTCACCGAGAGCGAGGAGAGCGACTTCGAGCAGAAGTTCTCCAAGCTCATCGGCGCCTGACCCCCCCGTCCCGGCAGAACCGCAGAGACCCAGGAAGACACCACCCCATGACAGACCAGCAGCGAGACGCGGCCGCCGGCGGCGACGTCCGGCTCACCGGCATAGGCAAGACCTACGGCTCCTTCACCGCCGTCCACCCGCTCGACCTGACCGTCCCCCAGGGCTCCTTCTTCGCCCTGCTCGGCGCCTCCGGCTGCGGCAAGACCACCACCCTGCGCATGATCGCCGGCCTGGAGGAGCCCACCAGCGGCACCGTCCTGATCGGCGGCCAGGACGTCACCGCCCTGCCCCCGTACAAGCGGCCGGTGAACACCGTCTTCCAGAGCTACGCGCTCTTCCCGCACCTCGACATCTTCGAGAACGTCGCCTTCGGGCTGCGCCGGCGCGGCAAGAAGGACGTCAAGAAGCAGGTCGACGACATGCTGGAACTGGTCGAACTCGGCCAGTACGCCCGGCGCAAGCCCCACCAGCTCTCCGGCGGCCAGCAGCAGCGCGTCGCCGTCGCCCGCGCGCTGATCAACCACCCGCAGGTGCTGCTCCTGGACGAGCCGCTCGGCGCGCTCGACCTCAAGCTCCGCCGCCAGATGCAGTTGGAGCTCAAGCGGATCCAGACCGAGGTCGGCATCACCTTCGTGCACGTCACCCACGACCAGGAGGAGGCCATGACCATGGCCGACACCATCGCGGTGATGAACGGCGGCCGGGTCGAGCAACTGGGCGCCCCCGCCGAGCTGTACGAGAACCCCGCCACCACCTTCGTGGCCAACTTCCTCGGCCAGTCCAACCTGCTGCCCGCCGAGGTCACCGGCACCGCGGGCGGCGACCTGCTGCTCAGCGCGGCCGGCGCCCGGCTCACCGTGCCGAAGGCCCGCTGCGCCACCGACGCCAAGCGCGTCCACCTGGGCGTGCGCCCGGAGAAGATCACCATCACGCACGCCTCCGAGGAGGTCGCCGACGGCCGCAACCAACTCGCCGGCACCGTCCTCGACTCCAGCTTCATCGGCGTCTCCACCCAGTACGTGGTGCGCACCGAGGGCGGCCAGGAAGTCAGCGTCTTCGAGCAGAACATGGAACGCGACGCCCGGATCGTCCCCGGCGCCGCCGTCCGGCTGCACTGGAACCCGGCGCACTCCTTCGCCCTCGACGCCTCGCAGGCGATCGACGCGGGCACCGCGGAGGAGGCCGCATGACCGCCGCCACCCCGGCCGCGCCGCCGCAGGTCATCCCGTTGGCACCGGCGGAGCGGAAGCCGAAGCGCAAGCGCACTCCGTACTGGCTGCTGCTGCCCGGCATCGCCTGGCTGGTCGTCTTCTTCGCCGTCCCGATGATCTACCAGGCGTCCACCTCGCTGCAGACCGGTTCGCTCGAAGAGGGCTTCAAGGTCACCTGGCACCTCTCGACCTACTGGGACGCCCTGGTCGAGTACAAGTGGCACTTCGTCCGCTCGTTCTCCTACGCCGCCGTTGCCACCGTGCTCTGCCTGGCCGTCGGTTACCCGCTCGCGTACACGATCGCCTTCAAGGCGAACAAGCGCTGGCGCAACGTCATCCTGATCCTGGTCATCGCGCCGTTCTTCACCAGCTTCCTGATCCGCACGCTGGCCTGGAAGACCATCCTGTCCGACGGCGGACCGGTGGTCGGCGCGCTGAACGCGCTGCACGTCCTGGACCTCACCAACCTGGTCGGCCTCACCGACGGCGACCGGGTGCTGGCCACCCCGCTCGCGGTGGTCTGCGGACTGACGTACAACTTCCTGCCGTTCATGATCCTGCCGCTGTACACCTCGCTGGAGCGGATCGACCCCCGCCTGCACGAGGCGGCCGGCGACCTCTACGCCCGCCCGTTCACCACCTTCCGCAAGGTCACCTTCCCGATCTCGCTGCCGGGCGTGGTCGCGGGCACCCTGCTGACCTTCATCCCGGCCTCCGGCGACTACATCAACGCCCAGCTGCTGGGCTCGCCGAGCGAGCAGATGGTCGGCAACGGCATCCAGAAGCAGTTCCTGAACGTGCTCGACTACCCCACGGCAGCTGCGCTGAGCTTCATCCTGATGGCCCTGATCCTGGCCATGGTGACGGTCTACATGCGCAAGGCCGGGACGGAGGAACTGGTCTGATGTCCCGCATCGTCAAGTGGATCCGCGCCCACCTCGTGGTGCTGGCCGGCCTGCTGGCCCTCGCCTACCTGGTGCTGCCCAACCTGGTCGTGCTCGCCTTCTCGTTCAACAAGCCGGTGGGCAAGTTCAACTACGAGTGGAACGAGTTCTCCACCGACGCCTGGACCAACCCCTGCGGCGTGGCCGACATGTGTCAGTCGCTCTCGCTCAGCCTGCAGATCGCGGTGTTCGCCACCATCGGCGCCACCGTGCTCGGCACCATGGTCGCCTTCGCACTGGCCCGCCACCGCTTCCGCGGCCGCTCGGCCACCACCGCGATGATCTTCCTGCCGATGGCCATGCCCGAGGTGGTCATGGCAGCCTCGCTCGGGACGCTCTTCCTCAACATGCGCATCCCGTTCGGCTTCACCACCATCCTGATCGCGCACATCATGTTCTGCCTCAGCTTCGTGGTGACGGCCGTCAAGGCGCGCGTGACGAGCATGGACCCGAGGCTCGAACAGGCCGCCCAGGACCTGTACGCGACCCCCACCCAGACCTTCCTCAAGGTCACCCTGCCGCTGGCCGCCCCCGGCATCGCGGCGGGCGCACTGCTCAGCTTCGCGCTCTCCTTCGACGACTTCATCATCACCCAGTTCAACTCGGGCCCGACCACCGTCACCTTCCCGATGTTCGTCTGGGGCGCCTCGCAACGCGGCATCCCGGTGCAGGTGAACGTCATCGGCACCGCGATGTTCCTCGCCGCCGTCGCACTGACCGTCGCCGGCCAGTGGCTCGGCAACCGCAGGAAGGCCACCGTCTGACGTACGGTCGGTCAGCGGTGGCTCGTAACGTCATCTATCCGTGGAAAGTGGCTGATAATGCATGGACTCCGCGCGCGCACTCAGTGACGCCAGGCCCACCCCCTTCTGGCTGGAGGACCCGGGCCGGCCGGCGGCACTCCCCGCCCTGGTGGGCGACACCACCTGCGACCTGCTGGTCGTCGGCGGCGGCTACTCCGGCCTGTGGACCGCCCTCATCGCCAAGGAACGCGACCCCGCCCTGGACGTCGTGCTGGTCGAGGGCAACGAGGTCGGGTGGGCCGCCTCCGGGCGCAACGGCGGATTCTGCGCGGCCAGCCTCACCCACGGCTTCGGCAACGGCCTGGAACGCTGGCCCTCCGAACTCGCCCAGCTGGAACGCCTCGGCGCGGCCAACCTCGACGCCATCGAGGAGACCCTGAAGCGCCACGGCATCGACGCCGAATGGGAGCGCACCGGGGAGATCGACGTCGCCACCCAGCCGCACCAGGTGGAGGAACTGCACGAGGTCGCCGAAGCCGTCGCCCGGTACGGCCTCGACATCACCGTCCTGGACGCCGACCAGCTGCGCGCCGAGGTGAACTCGCCGACCTTCCTCGGCGGCCTCTGGGACAAGGAGGGCGTGGCCATGGTCCACCCCGCCAAACTCGCCTGGGGCCTCAAGGACGCCTGCGTGCGGCTGGGCGTGCGGATCTTCGAGCACACCCGGGCCACCGACCTGCGGGAGCACGGCAGCGGCATGGCCGCCCGCACCCCGTACGGGCGGGTCTTCGCCCGGCGGGTCGCGCTCGGCACCAACGTGTTCCCGTCCCTGCTCAAGCGCGTCCGTCCGTACATCGTGCCGGTGTACGACTACGCGCTGATGACCGAACCGCTCAACGCGGAGCAGCTGGCCTCGATCGGCTGGCGCGGGCGGCAGGGGCTCGGCGACAGCGCCAACAAGTTCCACTACTTCCGGCTCTCCGCCGACAACCGGATCCTGTGGGGCGGCTACGACGCGGTCTACCACTACGGCGGCCAAGTCCGGCACGAGTACGACCAGCGGCCGGAGACCTTCCGCACCCTCGCCGGCAACTTCTTCCGCTGCTTCCCGCAGCTGGAGGGGCTGCGCTTCACCAACGCCTGGGGCGGGGCGATCGACACCTGCAGCCGGTTCTCGGCGTTCTTCGACACCGCGTACCGGGGCAAGGTCGCGTACGCGGTCGGCTTCACCGGGCTCGGCGTCGGCGCCACCCGCTTCGGCGCCGAAGTGATGCTCGACCTGCTCGCGGGCGAGCGCACCGAGCGCACCTCGCTGGAGATGGTGCGCAGCAAGCCGCTGCCGTTCCCGCCCGAGCCGGTGCGGTGGGCCGGGATCGAGATCACCACCCGGTCGCTGGAGCGGGCCGACCGCAACGGGGGCCACCGCAACCTGTGGCTGCGCACGCTCGACCGGCTGGGTCTGGGCTTCGACAGCTGACCTCGGCCGGCGGCAGCTGACCCCGGCCGGCGCAGCTCCGGGCAGCTCGCAGCAGCTTTCGACCGCCGATCCGTTCGTTCCCGCGTCCGCGACCCGTGTAAGAGGGACCCGCCGTCCGCCTCTCCTTGGTGACGGCGGGTCTCGCCTTTCCCGCCGCGCCCCAACAGGACGAACGGCAAGAAGCGGGGACAGACATGGAGAGCACCGGACTGCACTGGCTCGCCCAGGTGGCACCGGACCCGGAATCCTTCCGGGAACAGTGGGAGCGCACCCCGCTGGGCCTGATGCTGCTACCGGCCGGCCGCCGCTGGGACGTCCTCTCCGTCCCCGGACGGCTCGGGCGCCCGGCGCTGGAGATCCTGGACACCGGCTCCCGCGGCCCGGCGCTCACCGACTTCGGCGAGGAGCACGTCAACTTCCTGGTGCCGGTCGGCACCGCCGCGCGCTGGGTCGGCACCGGCGTGCGCGGCGCGGGGGAGGGCACCTGGATCGTCGTCCCGCACCCCGAGCGCAGCAGTCGGGGGGTGCGCTGGCTGGTCCCGCCCGACGGCTCCGGGCGGCTCAACGACCCGGTGCTGCTGGAGCTCGCCCTGCACGAGGCCGCGGCGGAGCTCAGCGGGTGGTGAGGCGGGCGACTCGTCCCTGAGGGGCCGGCGGTGGCGCGCGGAGCGGGCGGTCGCGTCAGACTGGAGGTGTGACCACCGCCCCGCACACCGTCGACGCGTCCCTGCGACCGGGCCGCGCGCAGCTGCGCCTCGCCGCCGTGGCCGCGCCGGTCTGCGACCGGTACGGCCTCGCCCTGGCCGGCGGGCACGCGCTGCGCGCCCACGGCGTCGCGGCCTGCGCCCAGGACGGGCTCACCCTGGCGACCGGCGGGGCCGACCTGCCGGAGGTGGCCGAGGCACTGGGCGAGGCCTACCGGGCGGCGGGCGGCGGGGTCGCCGAGCGGCCGGGCACGCCGCGGCTGGAACAGCTGGTCGTCCGGCTGGCACTGGGCGGGCGGTCGCACTCGGTGGAACTGCGCAAGGAGCCGCTGGGGCACCGGCCGGTCCGGCTCGACCTCGGCACGCCCGGGCCGGACGGGCCGGACGGGCCGCCGGTGGTGCTGCCGGTCGTCGCCCTGGAGGACGCGGCGGCGCTGGCCACCACGCTGCTCGTGGACCGCGGCATGCCGCGCGACCTGATCGACGTGCACGCCCTCACCCGCTGCTACCGGGAGGGCGAACTGCTCGCCCTGGCAGGGGAGTTGGACCAGGACTTCCAGCCCGCGGCGCTCGCCGACCGGCTGGAGACGCTCGCCGAGGCGGCAGACGGACGGTTCCGTGCCCGGGGCGTCCCGGCCGGGGCGGTGGACGGGCTGAAGCGGTGGGCGCTGGCGTGGGCGCAGGACCTGAGGCTGGACCTGCTGGAGACCCAGGAGGCGGCGGACGGGCTGCACGATCCGTACCTGGAGGACGAGGAGGCCTGAGCGGCCTCGGTGCCCCGGCGGCCTCGGTGCTTCGATGGCCTCGGTGCTTCGATGGCCTCGGTGCCTCGACGGCCTCGGTGCCTCGACGGCCTCGGTGCCTCGACGGCCTTGATCCCGCCTGGCGCGCACCCGTTCGGAGTAGTGACCGGACGACCTGTAAGGCTGAATCCAGGATCCCCGTCAGCCTGTTCGTTGAGCCCGGCTCGGTCGGCCACCAGACTGGAGACGAGAGCGCGGTAGCCCCGTGAATTCCCGTCGCCCGGCCCACTCGCGGGCGGCGCCAGACCGGACCGGTGGCAGGACGCCGCCCGGGACTTCGGAGGCAGACGGACTTGAGCAAGCACATCATTCACTGGATCGCCGGCAAGCCGGTCGCCACCGCCGGTGCGGCGCCCCGCCGCGGCGACGTCTTCGACCCGGCCACCGGCCAGGTCGCCGGTCAGGTCGACTTCGCCGGGATCGCCGAGGTCGACCAGGCCGTCGCCGCCGCCGCCTCGGCGTTCACCGAGTGGCGCACCGCCTCGGTCGCCAAGCGGTCGACGGTGCTCTTCGCCTTCCGCGAGCTGCTGAACGCCCGCCGTGAGGAGCTGGCCTCGATCATCGTGGCGGAGCACGGCAAGGTGCACTCCGACGCCCTCGGCGAGATCGCCCGCGGCCTGGAGGTCGTGGAGTACGCCTGCGGCATCCCGCAGCTCATCAAGGGCGGCTTCACCGAGCAGGCCTCCACCGGCATCGACGTCTACTCGATCCGCCAGCCGCTCGGCCCGGTCGCGATCATCTCGCCGTTCAACTTCCCGGCCATGGTGCCGATGTGGTTCTTCCCGATCGCCATCGCGGCCGGCAACACCGTCGTGGTGAAGCCCTCGGAGAAGGACCCGTCCGCCGCCAACTTCCTCGCCGAGCTGTGGAAGGAGGCCGGCCTGCCGGACGGCGTCTTCAACGTCGTCCACGGCGACAAGGTCGCCGTCGACCGCCTGCTGGAGCACCCGGACATCAAGTCCGTCAGCTTCGTCGGCTCCACCCCGATCGCCCGCTACGTCTACGAGACCGGCACCCGCTACGGCAAGCGCGTGCAGGCCCTCGGCGGCGCCAAGAACCACATGCTGGTCCTGCCCGACGCCGACCTCGACCTGGCCGCCGACGCCGCCGTCAACGCCGGCTTCGGCGCGGCCGGCGAGCGCTGCATGGCGGTGTCCGTCCTGGTCGCGGTCGACCCGATCGGCGACGAGCTGGTCGAGAAGATCAAGCAGCGGATCGCCACCCTGAAGGTCGGCCCCGGCTGCAACGGCGACTCCGAGATGGGTCCGCTGGTCACCGGCCAGCACCGCGACAAGGTCACCTCCTACGTGGAGTCCGGTGTCGCCGACGGCGCCGAGCTCGCCGTGGACGGCCGCAAGCACCCGATCACCGCCGAGGACAGGGACGGCACCCCGACCGCCGACGGCTTCTGGCTCGGCCCCACGCTGTTCGACCACGTCAAGCCCGGCATGTCCGTCTACAACGACGAGATCTTCGGCCCGGTCCTTTCCGTGGTGCGCGTCTCCTCCTACGACGAGGGCCTGGCGCTCATCAACGCCAACCCGTACGGCAACGGCACCGCCCTCTTCACCAACGACGGCGGCGCCGCCCGGCGCTTCCAGTTCGAGGTGGAGGTCGGCATGGTCGGCATCAACGTGCCGATCCCGGTGCCGGTCGCCTACTACTCCTTCGGCGGCTGGAAGGCCTCGCTGTTCGGCGACGCCCACGCGTACGGCCCGGACGGCGTGCAGTTCTTCACCCGCGGCAAGGCCGTGACCCAGCGCTGGCTGGACCCGTCGCACGGCGGCATCAACCTGGGCTTCCCGACCAACAGCTGACCCCGCAGCCCCGCCCGCGTGCCGGCCGGGTCCCTCTCCCCGGGGCCGCGGCCGGCCGCTTTGCACATCGTTTGCATCCGGCCGTCGTATCGCGTAGAGTTCTTCGAGCTGCCTGGCAGGGAGCACCGGACACGCATCGGCGCGGACGGTCCCGGGGCAGCCAATCCCTTGAAACACCACTTCCCGGCTCGGGCTGGGTCGTTTATGCGTTTTTACGCTCAGCGGCTCGGCGCTATTCGGCGTGTTCGTTTTATCGGATTGCGGCTGGATTCGCTTCTCGGAGCGGGGATCGGCTAGAGTTTGGAACGTCGGACGGGGCGTCAAACCCCGGAAGACTCCGGCGAGTTGGATGAACGAAGCCCCGGAAACGGAGCGGAAATCATCTGATAAGCTGGGAACACGAATGAACGAAGCCCGGAGGGTCCGCTGGAAGGCGGTCCGAAGGAAGCGTCCGTTCCTTGAGAACTCAACAGCGTGCCAAAAGTCAACGCCAGATATGTTGACATCCCCGGCCTCAGGTTTCCTGGGGTTGGAGATTCCTTTTGAAATAACACTAGCGAGGACGCAGTGCGCGGGATCACCCTATTCCGGTGGTTGCCGTGCCGCTCAACGCGAGTGCCGCCCGATTACGGGTAGACATTCACGGAGAGTTTGATCCTGGCTCAGGACGAACGCTGGCGGCGTGCTTAACACATGCAAGTCGAACGGTGAAGCCCTTCGGGGTGGATCAGTGGCGAACGGGTGAGTAACACGTGGGCAATCTGCCCTGCACTCTGGGACAAGCCCTGGAAACGGGGTCTAATACCGGATATGACCCGGGAGCGCATGCTCTCGGGTGGAAAGCTCCGGCGGTGCAGGATGAGCCCGCGGCCTATCAGCTTGTTGGTGGGGTAATGGCCTACCAAGGCGACGACGGGTAGCCGGCCTGAGAGGGCGACCGGCCACACTGGGACTGAGACACGGCCCAGACTCCTACGGGAGGCAGCAGTGGGGAATATTGCACAATGGGCGCAAGCCTGATGCAGCGACGCCGCGTGAGGGATGACGGCCTTCGGGTTGTAAACCTCTTTCAGCAGGGAAGAAGCGCAAGTGACGGTACCTGCAGAAGAAGCACCGGCTAACTACGTGCCAGCAGCCGCGGTAATACGTAGGGTGCGAGCGTTGTCCGGAATTATTGGGCGTAAAGAGCTCGTAGGCGGCCTGTCGCGTCGGATGTGAAAGCCCGGGGCTTAACCCCGGGTCTGCATTCGATACGGGCAGGCTAGAGTGTGGTAGGGGAGATCGGAATTCCTGGTGTAGCGGTGAAATGCGCAGATATCAGGAGGAACACCGGTGGCGAAGGCGGATCTCTGGGCCATTACTGACGCTGAGGAGCGAAAGCGTGGGGAGCGAACAGGATTAGATACCCTGGTAGTCCACGCCGTAAACGTTGGGAACTAGGTGTTGGCGACATTCCACGTCGTCGGTGCCGCAGCTAACGCATTAAGTTCCCCGCCTGGGGAGTACGGCCGCAAGGCTAAAACTCAAAGGAATTGACGGGGGCCCGCACAAGCAGCGGAGCATGTGGCTTAATTCGACGCAACGCGAAGAACCTTACCAAGGCTTGACATATGCCGGAAACACCTGGAGACAGGTGCCCCCTTGTGGTCGGTATACAGGTGGTGCATGGTTGTCGTCAGCTCGTGTCGTGAGATGTTGGGTTAAGTCCCGCAACGAGCGCAACCCTTGTTCTGTGTTGCCAGCATGCCTTTCGGGGTGATGGGGACTCACAGGAGACTGCCGGGGTCAACTCGGAGGAAGGTGGGGACGACGTCAAATCATCATGCCCCTTATGTCTTGGGCTGCACACGTGCTACAATGGTCGGTACAAAGGGCTGCGATGCCGTGAGGCGGAGCGAATCCCAAAAAGCCGGCCTCAGTTCGGATTGGGGTCTGCAACTCGACCCCATGAAGTTGGAGTTGCTAGTAATCGCAGATCAGCATGCTGCGGTGAATACGTTCCCGGGCCTTGTACACACCGCCCGTCACGTCACGAAAGTCGGTAACACCCGAAGCCGGTGGCCTAACCCGTAAGGGGAGGAGCCGTCGAAGGTGGGACCAGCGATTGGGACGAAGTCGTAACAAGGTAGCCGTACCGGAAGGTGCGGCTGGATCACCTCCTTTCTAAGGAGCACATAGCAGCTTCGGGCGAATGTCCCGGAGTGCTCGCTCATGGGTGGAACGTTGACTATTCGGCACAGGAAGAGATCGGACTGCTAGTACTGCTTCGGCGTGGAACGCTTCCGGGATTGACTGTGTCGGGCACGTTGTTGGGTCCTGAGGGAACGGGTAACCGTTGTCTCAGTGGTTGCCGGCCTCACTTGAGGCAGCCCGGTTCGGGTTGTTGAGGGTGTGTGACTGGTCGTTGTTTGAGAACTGCACAGTGGACGCGAGCATCTGTGGCCAAGTTTTTAAGGGCGCACGGTGGATGCCTTGGCACCAGGAACCGATGAAGGACGTGGGAGGCCACGATAGTCCCCGGGGAGCCGTCAACCAGGCTTTGATCCGGGGGTTTCCGAATGGGGAAACCCGGCAGTCGTCATGGGCTGTCACCCGCTGCTGAACACATAGGCAGTGTGGAGGGAACGCGGGGAAGTGAAACATCTCAGTACCCGCAGGAAGAGAAAACAACCGTGATTCCGGGAGTAGTGGCGAGCGAAACTGGATGAGGCTAAACCGTTTTGGTGTGAGACCCGGCAGGGGTTGCCATTGCGGGGTTGTGGGAATGAGCTTCAGTCGTCTGCCGGCGGCTGGGCGAGTCAGAAACCGTATGGGTAGTCGAAGGACATGCGAAAGGTCCGGCGTAGAGGGTAAGACCCCCGTAGACGAAATCTGTACGGCTTGCTTGCTCATCTCCCAAGTAGCACGGGGCCCGAGAAATCCCGTGTGAATCTGGCGGGACCACCCGCTAAGCCTAAATATTCCCTGGTGACCGATAGCGGATAGTACCGTGAGGGAATGGTGAAAAGTACCGCGGGAGCGGAGTGAAATAGTACCTGAAACCGTGTGCCTACAAGCCGTGGGAGCGTCGTCGTGGTCTTCGGATCACGGCCGTGACTGCGTGCCTTTTGAAGAATGAGCCTGCGAGTTTGCGGTGTGTAGCGAGGTTAACCCGTGTGGGGTAGCCGTAGCGAAAGCGAGTCCGAATAGGGCGACTCAGTTGCATGCCCAAGACCCGAAGCGGAGTGATCTAGCCATGGGCAGGTTGAAGCGCGGGTAAGACCGTGTGGAGGACCGAACCCACCAGGGTTGAAAACCTGGGGGATGACCTGTGGTTAGGGGTGAAAGGCCAATCAAACTCCGTGATAGCTGGTTCTCCCCGAAATGCATTTAGGTGCAGCGTCACGTGTTTCTTGCCGGAGGTAGAGCACTGGATAGGCGATGGGCCTTACCGGGTTACTGACCTTAGCCAAACTCCGAATGCCGGTAAGTGAGAGCGTGGCAGTGAGACTGTGGGGGATAAGCTCCATGGTCGAGAGGGAAACAGCCCAGAACACCGACTAAGGTCCCTAAGCGTGTGCTAAGTGGGAAAGGATGTGGAGTCGCAGAGACAACCAGGAGGTTGGCTTAGAAGCAGCCACCCTTGAAAGAGTGCGTAATAGCTCACTGGTCAAGTGATTCCGCGCCGACAATGTAGCGGGGCTCAAGCACATCACCGAAGTCGTGTCATTGCAGCATTGAGGGCCAACGCCTGCTGTGATGGGTAGGGGAGCGTCGTGTGCCGGGTGAAGCGGCGGTGGAAACCAGTCGTGGACGGTATACGAGTGAGAATGCAGGCATGAGTAGCGATACAAGAGTGGGAAACTCTTGCGCCGATTGACCAAGGGTTCCTGGGTCAAGCTGATCTGCCCAGGGTAAGTCGGGACCTAAGGCGAGGCCGACAGGCGTAGTCGATGGACAACGGGTTGATATTCCCGTACCCGCTTTGAAGCGCCAACGCTGAACCTCTTGATGCTAAGCCCGTGAAGCCGGCCCGGAGTCTTCGGACAATGGGACGTGGTGGAAGCCGGTGACCCAACGGGGTAGTAGGTGAGCGATGGGGTGACGCAGGAAGGTAGTCCAGCCCGGGCGGTGGTTGTCCCGGGGTAAGGGTGTAGGCCGTGAGGTAGGCAAATCCGCCTCACGTTAAGGCTGAGACCTGATGCCGAGCCGATTGTGGTGAAGTGGATGATCCTATGCTGTCGAGAAAAGCCTCTAGCGAGTTTCATGGCGGCCCGTACCCCAAACCGACTCAGGTGGTCAGGTAGAGAATACCGAGGCGTTCGGGTGAACTATGGTTAAGGAACTCGGCAAAATGCCCCCGTAACTTCGGAGAAGGGGGGCCATTCCTGGTGACGGGCCTTGCGCCTTGAGCTGGGGGTGGCCGCAGAGACCAGCGAGAAGCGACTGTTTACTAAAAACACAGGTCCGTGCGAAGCCGTAAGGCGATGTATACGGACTGACGCCTGCCCGGTGCTGGAACGTTAAGGGGACCGGTTAGCTCCATTTCGGTGGGGCGAAGCTGAGAACTTAAGCGCCAGTAAACGGCGGTGGTAACTATAACCATCCTAAGGTAGCGAAATTCCTTGTCGGGTAAGTTCCGACCTGCACGAATGGCGTAACGACTTCTCGACTGTCTCAACCATAGGCCCGGTGAAATTGCATTACGAGTAAAGATGCTCGTTTCGCGCAGCAGGACGGAAAGACCCCGGGACCTTTACTATAGCTTGATATTGGTGTTCGGTTCGGCTTGTGTAGGATAGGTGGGAGACTTTGAAGCGGCAACGCCAGTTGTTGTGGAGTCGTCGTTGAAATACCACTCTGGTCGTGCTGGATGTCTAAACCTGGGTCCGTGATCCGGATCAGGGACAGTGTCTGGTGGGTAGTTTAACTGGGGCGGTTGCCTCCTAAAGGGTAACGGAGGCGCCCAAAGGTTCCCTCAGCCTGGTTGGCAATCAGGTGTTGAGTGTAAGTGCACAAGGGAGCTTGACTGTGAGACTGACGGGTCGAGCAGGTACGAAAGTAGGGACTAGTGATCCGGCGGTGGCTTGTGGAAGCGCCGTCGCTCAACGGATAAAAGGTACCCCGGGGATAACAGGCT